>CAWAIX010000015.1:0-601174 GCA_963782175.1 uncultured Acidobacteriaceae bacterium | reverse complement strand
TGAATTCCATGGTGAGTATGGGCTCAGTGAGGGAGGGAACCAAAGCTACAGTGCGAACAGCCGCGCAGGTCCACTACTACGCGGCCGGCCCGGCAATCAACGTCACCACCGCGGCGACCAAGTCAGCCGTCCACAAGCTCTCCCACCCGGCTGTCACAAGCTACACCCATCACTAACCCAGGAGAAACAAACATGGCTTTTCTCTCATCAAGGACATCGACAACTTCTTCACCAAGTTCTTCGCCAAGACCACCTCGGCCCAGAAGGTGCTGGCCACCGTCGGCGCCCTGGCTCCGCTCATCGAAGCCGGCCTGACGGTCGAAGACCCGGCGATCGCCCCGGTAGTCACCGCCGCCTTCACCGAGGTACAGACCGACCTCGGCACCTTCGAGTCCATCGTGAAGCAGGCGGGCACCACGCCGACCGCGCTGAGCGTGCTGAACTCGGTCAACGCCAACCTGGCCGCCGTGCTCACCGATGCCCAGGTGAAGAACTCGGCCAAGATTGCGGATATCACTGCCACGGTCAACGCCGTGACCAGCGAGATCGACGCCATCACTGCGTACTTCCCGGCCCAGACCAGGTCTCTCCGTCCTGCCGGAACCAAAACTTCCCGCGCGCGGGCGCGGAGGAACCGGCACATCCGTGCTGAGTCGCTTGGGTCGTTTCTCAGGCCCCCGACCGGGCCGCAGCTGGTCACAACGCCGCCTGTTGAGACCGGCAATTCCGCTGCGTAACGATCTTCAGATCGTGGTCGCGGATTCTGCATGGACCGGGTAGGGGAAATGCCTTTTCCCTACCTAGTCTTGTAACTTATGCAGAAACTGCACCCGTTTCGGGCTCCCAAGAGCCGCCCTAGTATAGACCGACAGCTGCGTAACGGTGATTTCTCCTGCCGAATGGCTCCAGCTTTCCAGGCCTGAAGCACCCCCTCAAGAGTGTCCTTCACCTATTCGATCCGGTAGATTCGATCCGGCACCGATCCCACTCACCACGAACTCTTCTCCTGTCCTCTATGCTCGCTGATGAGCTGCACACTCTTTCTTCCCCTGACGCCCGCCGCCCAAAAGGGCGGCTACCTGCTCCGATTGCGCACTGCGTAACAGATGAACTGTCCATCCTAATCGTTGCGCACAGCCGCCACCAAAGGCTGCGCACCGCCGCAACCTTCCGCGTGCCGAAATTCGCCACCCACAGCGATTCTCACATTCTCACTACCGATCGAATCGGCTTCTGCATCAGACGTAGATGCGCTACGGCCAGAGGGTCATGTGGCAGGTTGTGCACCCGCGGCGTTAGTGTCTGATCAGCATCTTCTAGGAGCGCTGGCATCTCGTTGCGCAGACTTATCCTCCCCTTTGGTAAGGCTATGCCGCGCTCCAGCAGGCATCCACGGATCTGGTTGATCAGCGCCGTACCAGACGCTCGCACACCCTGTGCAGCTACTGAGGCTCGGTTCGCGCCATCCGGTAAACAGCCTCGTCTGTCCGCTCTTAGACGTGGCAGATCTATGACGTGATCTTCTCTCCGCTAAACGCTTGAGTGAGATGTTCAGGGGAATCATCTTCTTATCCGTACAGATGCACGTCAGCGATACGCGGCTGACACAAAACTTCGAGATCGAGGGCCTCGATCGAATAGTTGGATTTGCCGGAAAAACCGAAGCCTGCGGAGATGCAAGGGGCAAAGCGTAGGTGTGTTCTGGCGTAGCTAGAATTAGCGACTCCCGATCTGAATGCCCGCCAACTACAATCAACGCTCGCGCTCAGTCAAGCCATACTGTTTGGCGCAAATGTGGGCAGCCATGGCCGTTCATTCGAAAGAGGAGGTCTTCTCGACTCTCGACGACGAGGTATTTGGTAGCAGCTTCCTTTCGCATCCGCTGCCCAAATATAGATTTCCTGTGGAGGAAAGCGATCCCACGGGAGCGTATCAACTGGTACACGACCAACTCCTTCTGGACGGCAACTCGCGGCAGAATCTAGCGACCTTTTGCCAGACGTGGGTCGAGCCCGAGATCCGCAAGCTCATGGACGAGTGCCTCGACAAGAACCTCATCGATCGCGATGAGTACCCGCAGACCGCCGAACTGGAGTCCCGTTGTGTTTACATGCTTGCTGACCTCTGGAACTGTCCTGATGCGGCCAATACGCAAGGGTGTTCCACGACCGGTTCCAGCGAAGCAGCCATGCTGGGCGCCCTCGCCATGAAATGGCGATGGCGAAGGAAGCGTCAAGGACAGGGTAAACCGACAAACCGCCCCAACCTGATCTGCGGGCCGGTGCACACATGCTGGCCGCGATTTGCGCGCTACTTCGATGTTGAACTGCGGCAGGTCCCGTGCGAAGGCGAGCGGCTGCTGTTGTCGCCTGAAGAAGTGCTCAAGCGCTGCGATGAGAACACCATTGGAGTGGTGCCGACGCTTGGCGTGACGTATACGCTGCAATACGAGCCGGTGCAGGCGATTGCGGTCGCGCTCGATGATTTTGAGGAAGAGCACGGCATCGATATTCCGATGCACATCGATGCGGCGAGCGGTGGCTTCGTGGCCCCGTTTCTGCATCCTGCGGTCATCTGGGATTTTCGAATCCCGCGCGTGCGCTCGATCAATGCATCCGGGCATAAGTTCGGGCTGTCTCCACTGGGATGCGGGTGGATCGTGTGGCGATCCAAGCGCGATCTGCCGGAGGAACTGATCTTCGACGTGAAGTATCTTGGCGGCCACATGCGTAGTTTTGCCCTCAACTTTTCGCGGCCGGGCGGACAGGTTGTGGCGCAGTACTACAACTTTGTTCGTCTGGGAAAAGAAGGCTACAGGAAAATCGCCAAGAGTTGCGCGGCGGTGGGCGCCTGGTTTGCCGATGAGCTGCGCAAATTCGAAATCTTCGAACTGATTTACGATGGGCGTGGCGGCCTGCCCGGGTGCACATGGACGATCAAGCCCGGCGAGTATCCAAGGTTCGATTTGTACGACCTTGCAGATCGCCTTCGTAGCAAGGGCTGGCAGGTGCCAGCGTATCCCATGCCGCCGCATCGGACGGATCTCATCGTGCAGCGCATGGTGTCGAGATTAGGAGTGAGCCGCGATCTTGCGGGTCTGCTCATTGACGATGTCCGGCAAGCCATTAAATTCCTCAGCGGCGGTCGCGCCAAGCCCTCCGTGGGCCGCGAGGAAGCCAGTGGATATCACCATACCTGACATGAGGGCTGGCTGATGCTGCATGAAAGCCTCCACTGACGTTCGCGGCGCCCTCTCCACACCGCTCGCCTGTAGCTCATCTAGGTGAACTCAAACCGGCTCACCGCAAGATGCGACTAGATGCGCCACTAGCTTTCGGCTTAAGTTGCTCTGGTCGTCATCAACCGTGAGGAGGTTACACCATGGCGGACCTGCATGAGGGCGAACTGGAGATGGAACTGGAGGACGAGTTCCACGAGGGCGAACTCGAAACCGAAGACGAATCAAGTCTGGAAGGCGAGGGCTGGCTCGGCGCCATCGGTAACATTGCGAGCAGTCTCCTCGGCGAAGGCGAAGAGGAGTTGGAAGACGAAAGCGCGTTCGAGGCAGAAGACGAGAGCGCATTCGAGTCCGAAGAGGAACTTGAGGACGAGTCAAGTCTGGAGGGTGAAGGCTGGCTTGGCGCCATCGGCAACATAGCCGGCAGCCTGCTTGGCGAAGGCGAAGAAGAATACGAGGACGAGAGCGCCTTCGAGTCGGAAGACGAAGGCGAGCAGTTCTTCGGCAAAATCGGCAAGTTCCTGAAGAAGCTGCCATTAAAGCAACTCGTCAAGGTTGCCGCGCCGCTCGTAGGCACAGCCATCGGCGGTCCCTTCGGTACCGCATTAGGCGGGCTTGCGGCCAAGGCCTTGGGCGAAGGCGAGTACGAAGACGAGTCTGAAGTGCATGGAGAGGGAGAGCGGGAGGTGGTACATGAGATTGCCGCTCACGAACTCAGCCATCACGAAGCACTCGCCGAGATGATGGCCGAGGCCGCTTCGCACGAGGTGCACGAAGGCGAGGCCGAGGCGATGGCCGGCGCTGCCGCGGTCACGGTCATCTCACCGAGAGATCGCCGCGCGTTGCGTCGCATTCTGCCACATCTGATTCGTGGCACCGCGATCCTTACGCGCATCCTGCGCCGCCGGAGGGCAACACGTCCCATGGTCCGCGTGGTCCCGACGATCGTACGCCGCACCATCAGGGACCTGAAGAAGCAAGCCGCGCGGGGAATTCCTATCACGCGCAAGCGTGCCGCCACCGCTGCCGCGAGGCAGGTACACCGCGTGCTGGGCAGTCCGAGGGCTTCTGCCGCCGCCATTGCACGCAATGTGAAGGTGACCAGGGCCTACAAACGGCCGAGGCGCCGGCGCATGCGCGGTTCCATGGCGCGCCGTCGCCGCAGCGCGGTCCGCTAACAAGGTGCTCTGCAACGTTTTCGATCAACTGTGCAGGAGGAATCCGTTATGGCATTCGAGTCCGAGAGCGAAGTAATGCACGAACTGGAAGACGAGTACTCCGGGGAGGGCGAAGAGGAGTACGAGGACGAATCCAGTTTGGAAGGCGAAGGCTGGCTGGGGGCCATAGGCAACGTGGTCGGCAGCCTCCTTGGCGAGTCTGAGAGTGAAGACGAATACGAGGACGAGGACGAGAGCGCCTACGAGTCGGCGTTCGAAGCCGAGGAGGAACTCAACCCCATGCGCAAGATCTACCCCGATGCCATGATGGAGCACCTGGGCGAGCTTGCTGCTGAGGCGGAGTCGGAAGAGGAGGCAGCCGAGCACTTTCTGCCGCTAGTCGGCATGGCCGCCTCAAAGCTCCTGCCGGTGGTCGCGAAGGCGGTCGCACCGATGGCGAGAAAAGCACTTCCCCACATAGCCAAAGCGGTCATGCGGTCCTCCCCGAAGCTGACCAAGGGAATCGGAAGCATCGCGAAGACCCTGCATCGCAATCCGCAGACCCGTCATCTGCTGAAAACGGTGCCCACTATCGCTCGACGCACCGTGGGCAGCATTGCCAAACAGGCCGCACACGGCAGGCACATCAGCCCGCATGGCGCGGTGCGTACTCTGGCCAGGCAGGCGCGACATGTGCTCGGCCATCCGCATCATCGTCGGCACGCGCTGCGGCACCACAACCGTCTGGAGCGAACCTTCCATCGCCGCTTCGGTCGCGGCGGGATGGCCCGTCCGCACGAGCACTGGCGGTATGGCCGTTATCCGCGCCGCTATGGCCAGGCGCCCGCATACGCGCAACATGGCGTGTCGGCAGGTGCTCCGGGAGCCACGTATGTACAGGGCGCGGGACCGGCACCCGGGGTAAGGTACGGCCGGCCAGTGGGTGGACGGTGCGTATGCAAAGCGCCCGCTTACTGCCGCTGCTGTGGGCAGTTGTTGAGGTAACAAACCACTCAGTTGAGGCCCAGGACCATGGCGACGCTCGTGGAAAACATCCCGATCGCGACGGAAGATGCGGCGGCAAGTGCGGAGCAGCCAAAACCGGCTGCTGGACCTGCGCCTTTCCTGTCGCCATGGTTGAGGGCCCAGTCGATCAATGTCACGCGGCATGCCGCCGCGTTGCGCCCGTTCAAAGCGGACGAGTTTGGCACGGGGGCGGAAGCGCCCACGGAGGGTCATCTGCAAGCCGTGAATGGCTTGATCAGCCGCCTTCGCAGCGAGCTACTGAACATGTCGCGAAAGGTCGGAGGCTCTGTCCAGGCGGCATTGGAAGAGCCGAGCACCGCACGCCTGCAGGATGTCATGCGAAAAAAAGAGCATGCGCACAACTGGGTGCGGGGCATCGAGAAGATCTGGGACTTCTACTTCGAGGTTTTCGGCCAGCGGCAGAGCCGCTTTGCGAAATGGCTGTTGAGCTGCGACCGCATCGGACTGGACTGCTACCGCACGAGCTATCTCGGATTGGCGGTCGCGCGTTCCATCCCCGCGCCTCCGCCGTTCTCGTATGTTGCCACGGGGTTTGCACCGGCAACGTTTAGGCGCGGCATCCCCCTCAGGCGGCTGGGGAAGCAACTGAATCCCTTTCCGCTCATCCAGCTTCCGTATCACCGGTTGGTAAATCCGTGGACACTGGGTGGCGTTTTGCACGAAGTGAGTCATAATCTGCAGAATGACCTGGGACTGGCGCGCGACGTTCCCAGAAAGATTGCACTCGCATTGCTTCGCGCCGGAGCGAGCAAGCAGGTCGCGCGCATCTGGGTACGCTGGAACCGTGAAATGTTTGCTGACATGTGTGGGCTTCTGCTCGGCGGCCCATCGTTCGCGGCTTCCTCCATGGACATCCTGGCGCGCGGGCCAGAAACCACGGTGTATTACAGCAAGCGCGGGCCCCATCCGACCCCGTATCTGCGCATGTTGATCAGCGTCGAGCTGTTGCGGCGCATGGGGTTCGAGACGGAAAGCAGGCAGATCCGGAAAGCGTGGATGCGTATTTATCCCAATCCTTCGTCGGGCAACATACCGCCGCAACTGCTGAAAACTTTCCCGGAAGCGTGTCCCATTGCGGTGGACGCGATGTGTTACCGGCCATACAAGTCGCTGGGAAACCGCAGCCTGGCGAAGGTGCTGAACTTTGGCCAGAAAGAGCAACAGATGATCGAGGAGGCCTCACGACGGCTGGCGGCGGGTACCGATCCAGGGATCATTCCGGAGCGCTTTCTCATCGGTGCGGTGCGGCTGGCGCTCGACCGCCGGCACGCCCGGCCCGAGGTCCTGACGAAGAATTTTTTCCGGGCGCTGGCGAGTGGATGAGCAATGGCACTGGAAAACACATTTCGGGAGCTGTTTACACAGCTGAAGAAGCTCAAGGAGACACTGGATCCGCTGCGCTGCCTGTTGCCCGACGATCCGCTCAACGTGGAGGTTGCTCTCGTGCAGCACCTGCGCGAAAGTGTGGACAGCACAAACGGCTGGCTCGACGACTGCATCGAGCAGGTGCAGGCTGCCCAGAAGGCACTTGGACATGCCGATCTGAACCGGCCGCGCCGGGCTCTGACACAGTGCCAGAGAAGCTTTGATGCGGCTGAGGGCACGTTTTCATCGGAACTTCTGAGCTACGACAAGCTGCGGGAAATCGTCAGCCTGGGAGCGCGGCGCAAGGGCATCTGGCGTATCTGGTCGCAGAATGTGAAGAGAGACCTCGACACCTGCCGCTATGAGCTGGATCTCACCCGTAAGGCCCTGACAGCGTGCTGGCAGGAACTGGCTGAGTACGCAGGAACGACGAACATCTCTGTGCAAGCGACCAACGTTGGCCAGCAGATCACAGCCAGCAGATCGGAACTCGGGGAGATGGAGATTGAGGGTGTTACCTGAACGGCAGCCCGATTGGGCCTGCGCGTAGCGGCTCAAACAGCCGCAGCAAGGGGTAAGAAGAGAACGAAGAAGTTTCAGACCGGCGGAAGGAGTAACAGTATGCCACTGACTGTTTTAAGTTGCAGCGTCACGACAAGCTCGATCACGATCACGTTCTCGGAAGAGGTGACACTAGCCTCCACTGGGACGGGAGCCGCAAATCCGGCGAATTACACTGTCTACGATCCTCCCAGTATATCTACGCCCACCCCGCTCGATCAGCTCGGGTTTGGGGCAGGTACGTCAGCAGACGGTCTGAGTGTCACCTTCGAGCTTCCCACTTTGGGCGGCAAGACCCCGCCAGCACCTTTCGCACCAGGCGATTTTGTGCTGGTCGGTATCAGCGGCATAACCGACACATCCGGAAACGTGCTTGCTCCTGCCAACGTGTCGGCTCAGGTCCCCATCGGTGCGCCGGTCGTTACAAATTGCACGGTGGAGACAGACTCGATCACGATTACGTTTTCAGAACCCGTGGACCCGAATACAGGGAACGATTGGAGCAACTACACCGTTTACGACCCTCCGACTGTTTCAACCCCAACGTCACTCGAGGACTTGGATTGGCCGGAAAACCCTTCCCCGTCGCCGGATAATCAGTCTTTCACCTTCGAGGCTTCTACGGGCGCCAAGACGTTTTCACCCGGCGATTACGTCCTCGTAAGCATCGACGGCGTCAACGATCAATCCGGGAACCCCATACCGCCGGTTGACCTCTCAGCCCAGGTCCCGGATACGAGCGAAACAGGCACGATAACGAGGAACGTCGAGGATGCAATCGCATATCCCATCCTCACGGAGGAGATTGGCTACCGCCCTTCGCCGGTGGGACTGCCGACGGGTGGCGGAGGCGGCATGGGCGGGGGCCGGTCCTCCCTCGGACAGGTCGCCCTCCAGTCCGTTACTGATGTTCTCGGCTGGAAGGCGAACAACGCCGACCCCAAGGGATTCATCGGCGCTCTCACCCAGGCGTTCACATTGACCGAAGTAGAGGGCCATGTTCAGTCCACCTGGGTGCCACGGACTTATGCAGTGCAAACGGATCTTGGCGGCGGCATCAGCGGCGCCCAGGCCAGCTTGTACATGCGCGCGAAGGACGCGCTCGATCAGTCGCTCAACCTGCTCGACGGCCTTTATCCGCTCGATCCCGACGCGGACCCCGAATACGTGAAGGCTCTGCGTGAAATGGCGCGGAGCCAGATGACGGAGATCGTCAAGGAGTTCGGCGCCGTCGGGTTGCCGTCAATCCTCCGTATCGATACCTACTTCAACATTTTGCTTGGCCAGAATCCCGCGCAGAATCCCCAGGTGGTCTACGATCCCGACCAAATTCAGGGCACTCTGGGTCAACTGCGTGACACCTATGGAATTCGCTTCGCCAACAATCCTTTCAATAACTCGGTGGCGGATGAAGAGGACATCACCAACTTCCGCGTGATCTCCGACTACATGACTTCTCTGATGCAGAGCTGGCTCGCCAATCGCAACTTCTTCGTGCTTGCGCCCAACCAACTCGCGTTCTTCGGCACGCAGCTGGTGCTGATCTCGCGGCAGTTCAATGTCATCGCCGAAACGGTCAACGAGGTTCGCTTTACGCTCGATTCTGTTTTCATCGGCCCGTCCGAGCGCCAGACGCTGCTGCTCGAATTCGCTGATCCGACGCTGTCACCGATGTTCCTGGAAGATGTCCTGGACGAGGTCGATAAGTTCGTTGCGGATGAGGGTCCCCGGCTGTTGCGGGACGGCGGCAGGATTTCGGTGACAAACAACATTTTGCCGGTCGTGGAGTCGCTCCAGAATATGGTGGAGCAAGCTCACAACCCCACCAACATCAACCAGTTGCCAGACGGCTTCCAGACGGTACGCGTGCGCAACTCGCTTGACGATCTCAACGATCAGCTTCAGGCGCTGATCAACCTGACAGGGCAGGTAGAGCAGCAGGTTCCTCCCTCTATTGAGGACCTTGTACTTGAGGGAGTCAGAGTTACCCCAGGACCGGGCAGTGACGAGTACACTCTTTCACTTTTGGGCGATAACATCCAGATCGGAGCATATGATATCTCCGTTAGTTCCATCACCCCGGTGTCACTTGCGCGGAAAGACGTCACCTTCTATTCCGCGCAGAGAATCGATGTAAAACTCCATCCCCGTTCTCTCGGCCTGGAAGCGGGCCATCATCACATCACAGTGAAAAACCCCAAAGGCCGGGCGATGACCTTGCTGAACGCCTTCACCTATGACCCCAAGACGGGGAGGATTAAGGAGGGCGCAAGCCCGAAGGCTCAGCGCGTCAGCAGCAGCAGGCAGATACCGCAGCGGACGGTGCTGAAGTCACGCGCTCCCCAGCGGTCGCAGGGACGCCGCTCTCCAGTGACGTTTGATATGGGTGGAAGACAGGGCCCGATTTCCCCGAGACCTTCGGTAAGTGCCGCCGCCAAGCCTCCGCTAAGCGCCGCTGCGCCGGCGGCGAAGCCTGCGCTCCCAAATCCCGTTCAGGCCCTAAGCGCGGCTCACGCCGAGTTGGGGAAGAAAGTGGATACCCAAACGCAACAGATTGCGGGCATTCACCAGAAGATCGACAGCTTGGTGGAGCATATCAAGAACGCCTTTCTGGAGCACGGTAAGGCTCTCGAAGAAAAGCTGGAGCAGCACAGCAAGCAGCAGCAGGAGCAGCTCGATGAGAAGTTCCAGCAAATCTCGCAAAAGCCAGGCAAATGATGGCCACGCAGTTGTGAGATTGCAGGACCGCTCTCGTCGCCCCTGAGCGGTAGCTGGAAAGGATTGAGGAGGGTCATCCATGGCGACCGAAAAAGATTATCAAGGCTTATATGACCGCATGGCGGCATTGCGGGAACAGGTAGCCAGCCGGCTGTCTGCCGATCTGGTCGCAAATCCCCAGCTCGCCGATGCAATTACCAAGCAGATTGATGACATGTTGGCCTCGGTGGTCGATGCGGACGCAAAGATTCCTCCTCCCGCTGATAAAGGCCTGGCACAGTTAGCTGGCGTCGGCCCGGATGCCGCCAAGGAATTTGGAGTCACGCGGGTCCCGCCGGGGGTTGAGCCCTACGATGAGACGATCACCTCCGAACGCATCATGGCTGTCGGCGACATGTATTACCTGTGGCAGCATGAGAAGATCGGCGTGTTCCGCGTCGTCCAGAAGTTGCAGGAGTTGTTCAAGGCGGGCACCGTACGGCTGTCGGGTGGTCCTGGCGCTTTCGCGCTGTACCAGTTCGATCGGCGTGATGTACTGCGCTACACGAAGACCGACCGGCTCTCGGCCTACAAGCGCATCTTCGGCTATGGCGGTGCGCCGGTGCCCACCGGATCACGCGCCAACACGGATTTTCACAAGCTGTTCGCGCACTTCGTTCATCAGGTAACGCTGTTCTGGCGCGACAAGCGCATTTCCGACGTAATTCGCGAGCGCGCTTACGATCCCAGTTTTGGCTCGATTGCCATTGTTCGGCGCGCCGGCCTCGATCTGCGCAACAACCTCAAGTGGTTGTCCTTCGGCCACCTCAACGTTCTGCGGGTAGAGGTGATGCAACTCCTGGAGGAGGCGTTCAAGATCCTAAACTCCGATGACGTGAAGCGGCTCTTCGGCGCTGATAATGCGTGGGATGTGGTGGAAGAAGTTCTCATTCGCTATTTCAACGAGCGCCTGGTTACCTCGCCGCGCCAGCGCATGGGCGTAACGGGCCGGGAAGTGCTGCGCTGGCTTGCCCAGCCGCACATCTTGCAAACTACGCGTGCGCAGTTTGAGACGCTGCTGCTCGAGATCGCGGAACAATCCGAAGAGTGGCTCACCAGCGCACAGGCGATGGGCCTGAGCAAGCGGACGGGCTCGCATCGCGTGCTGCCGTGGGACCAGACGCAGCCTACGCCAGTTCGCGCCAACGGAAAGCCGCGTCCTGGAGTTTCCCCGATTCGGCAGCCGGCTCGGGAGTACGAGTACCACTCGTGATTCGGCAGGTGAGGCCTTGTAAGAGCTGAACGGTCACGCGCCTCGGGGCCTTACCCGCTGATTCGTTTTCAGATAGATTTCTAACTCCAAAATCAACGACAGCGCGCACACGCAAGGTGAATATGGTTGACAAACTAGCCACCCGGCCATTCTTTCCTGCTCGCCCCATTACGGGCGGTCAGCCAAACAAGTACGCGGGCTCATATGCCGATCGTCAGCGCAGATTCGATTCCCGCTCGGCTCAACGGTGGGGGGACTGGTCCATTCTCGGACTCTCAACTCCGCTGCTTTGGCTGGAGGCTGATGCTCTGCTCGACGAGAGTCTTCTGGTTGACGAGGCCATCATCGTCGACCCCTGGTCCTGAGCAAATCCGCTTCGGCTTCGTGCAGGCAAGGTGATCCGTGAATCCGACCCGCGCTATTGCCTATGCCCGCTCACGGCGCCCTAAATTTATCTCAGAGCTGAAGGAGTTTCTCAGGTTTCCAAGTGTCAGCTCTGAACCGGAGCGCGCGCGGGACGTAAATGACTGTGCGCGCTGGCTTCTGCGCCATCTGAAGAACATTGGATTGCAGAAGGTAAGCCTCATTCCTACGCAGGGACAGCCCCTCGTTTACGCGTCTATGTGTGCGTCTGGGCGGAGCGACGGCCGGGCCCCGACGCTTCTGATCTATGGGCACTACGATGTTGTGCCTGCTGAGCCGTTGGCGCAATGGGAGACGCCTCCGTTCACTCCCACCATGAAGGAACAGGACCTGTACGCGCGAGGCGCCTGCGACGACAAGGGACAGCTGTTCTGTCACCTGAAGGCGTTGGAGTGCCTTCTGCGGACGCAGGGCGCGCTGCCCTTGAACGTGAAGTGCCTCTTCGAGGGAGAAGAGGAGATCGGCAGCCGTCACCTTCTATCGTTCGTCGAGCGGCACAAGCAAGCTTTGCGCGCGGATGCGGCGGTTATCTCGGATACAAAAATGCAGGGTCCGGGGCAGCCGGCGATCAGCTACGCGGAGCGGGGCGGATTGCGTGGCGAGCTGGAGGTTCGCGGACCGGAACAAGAGCTGCACTCGGGCACTTTTGGAGGCGCTGTACTGAATCCGGTTCAGGCACTGTGCGAAATCGTCGCCCGGCTTCATGACGAGCGCGGGCGCGTCGCTATTCCCGGCTTTTACGACGATGTGCGGAATTGGAGCGACGCCGAGCGCCAGTACATGGCCCGAGTGGGGCCTACGGATGAAAAAATCCTGCACGAAGCCCATATCAAGCAAGGCTGGGGCGAGAGCGGGTACACAGCCTATGAGCGCACTACGGTCAGGCCTGCGCTGACGCTGAACGGAATCTCCGGCGGCCACACCGGCAGGGGAGTCAAGGGTGTTATCCCCGCAAAGGCAATCGCGAAGCTGAGCTTTCGCCTCGTGCCGGACCAGGAGCCGGAAAAAGTAGCCCGCCTCTTTCGCGAGCACATTGCGAAGATATCTCCTGTTGCGGTGCAAACCTCGGTGCGGATGGAGGCGCCCACAATGCCGGTGGTAATCGACCGGAAAAATCCGGCGGTGCAAACGGCGGCTGTTGCCTATGAAAAAGCCTTCGGCAACGCGCCGGTTTTCCTCCGTTCCGGAGGATCGATTCCCGTCGCGAGTGCATTCCAGCAGTTCCTCGGTATCCCGGCGGTGTTGATGGGCTTCGGCTTGCCGGACGATCGCATTCATGGGCCGAACGAGAAATTCCACCTGCCCAACTTCTATCGTGGCATCGAGACATCGATCTGGTATATGGTGCTGGCGGCGAAAAACCTTCATAGCGTCTCCGTTCGCCAGCCTGCCGTAGCCAGCGAGTGGGTCCTATGATCATCGACGCTCATTGTCATGCGGGGAAGGGCGATCTCATGACCGCCCCATGGAACACCGATGCACCGCTGGCAGCTTACATCCGGCGCGCCCGCGCGGCAGGTATCGACAAGACGATCGTCATGCCGGCATTCCACACCGACAACTGGCAGGCGAACAGGGAAGTCGCGCGCCTCATCGCCCGGCATCCATCGCGCTTTGTCGGCTTCGCCTTTGTCCATGCCAAGCGTGATGCCGGACGGATTTTTCGTATGGTTGGGCATGCAGTGGCCGAATGGGGATTCCGGGGAATCAAGATCCACGGCTATGAAGCAATGCCTACGCGCGAGGTCTGCGAGACCGCGAAGGCGTTTGGATTGCCCATCCTGGTGGATGTCGCCAGCCGCGCCGAAGTGATTGACATGTTTGCCCCGCAATACCCCTCTGTGAACTTCATCATTGCGCACCTCGGAAGCTTCACGGATAGCTGGAAAGCACACGAGCAGATCATTCACCAGCTGGCACGCTATCCGAATCTCTATGCCGACACTTCCGGTGTTCGACAATTCGATTACCTGGTCAGGGCGGTTCAAGTCGCGGGAGCGCGTAAACTGCTGTTTGGCTCCGACGGCCCCTGGCTTCATCCCGGAGTTGAACTGTACAAAATCAGGCTGTTAGGGCTGAGACCGCAAGAGGAGGCCCAGGTGCTTGGGGGGAATGCCTTGCATCTGCTCCGTGCTGCGGGTCGCGGCCCCGATCTTAAAACTCACGCAGACGTGCGTGCGTCATACCCTTCCGCGCGACCTGGCAATACGTTCGAGGGCAACTTCCACGGCGAACCATTCGAAGCGGAAGCCGAATACAGGCTTTAGAACGCCCGCAAAAAGAAAGAACAACGCCTTAACTAATTGTTCGGGCTCCTCACCCTCAGCTATGTGGTATCAGAGGCTGATGCACTTTGCTAATGACGCCGAGCTCCAGTAATTGTGCGACCATCGCGGCGCGCGAGCCGACACCCAGCTTGGCGAAGATCCGCCGCAAATGAGTGCAAACAGTCCAGGCGCTGATATTGAGCACGTCCGCGATCACCTTGTTAGGATGGCCCTGAGCAACCATTCTGACGATCTCTTGCTCCCGTGGGCTCAGCTGCACACGGCTATAGACTGGTCGCGGCATGCGAATGAAGAGATAACGCGCGCCGTCAACTTCCATATCGATCAAAACCTCTTCCGCCCCCTCGCTGGTGGTACAACTCCCCTCGCCTGGATGTTCCGTATTCTTTAGAATCGACATCAGGCTGCGGATCGCTCCCTGTATGCGCGAGGATCCTGGTTCCGGCGTACTTTCCAATCGCAGCAAAGTCGTGTACGTTTGCATGCCGATGTTCCCTTTCTCCGCGGACGGGAAGAAAGTGTGGAGTGGTACCCGAAGCGCTTGGTTTATAAAAGAGGTTCCTTACAGGTTATTCCGGCCTTGGATCCAGTGAGTTCTAGGCAGCTGGCCGCAATGAATAACCAATAGCGTATTTGGTCCTTCTTTAAAGATGTAGTCACCTTTTCAAGCGACACTCAAACGAGTTTCGCCCTCGCTCGTACGTAATAGTGCGAGACTCCGATAAAGTGTTACGTCGCCCCACATGGTACATCGGATCGCACGTAATGGCGACGATAGGTGAGGTCGGGAATACGTTCATGAAGCCAATCGTGGCGGGTGGACAAGAAAAAGGCCGAGCGTGGCTTTCCCCAGGGGCAGGCAGCAAGACATCTTTGGTTCGTACGGAACCAAACCGCAGCAACGGCTCGTACCGCTTCCGTCAGCAGTTCTGCTCCTTATGAGACTTCTAGACCGCGGTCGCGCCTCGTGAACTCTCGGGTATCAAAAAGCTGTTCGACTCTCAGAAATCGACCGTCTTCGACAGAGTGACTCATGGCTGCTGGTGATGTGCTGTGGGATCGGATCGCGCAACACATCACCAGAACATCGGTGCATACGCCATTCTCTGTGAGCTGAAAAGAGGTTTAGCACTTTTTCGACCCAACTCTCAACCCAAATGAGAACTCGGTTGTCATGTATCTTCAAGTGCTTAGAAGGTCTTGGCAGTCCCTGCACTCCGCTGTAAGTTATTGAAAATGCTATGCCGGACCCTATGGCATGGAAGAGGTCGTCGGTTCGATCCCGACCAGGTCCACCAAATCACTCTATGGCTTAGCGGATTTGACGCTAGTCTGGCTCCTTAGTCCAACCCAAGACGGGAATTCTCGGATCTTGCGACGGAGCGGTTCCATCTGTTCGATGGCTTCGAGCGCCGTTTCTATTGGGTGCGCAGAAGTTGTGTGATAGAGTCGGTAGCAATATTTCATAAATCGTGTTACAGTTTGCCGGGACTGTAACGCTTCCGTCCGCCACACGATCCCGGGATCGGACGGCAGAGCGACCGCTGCGGAGTTCACATGCTGCTCGGCTTGCTTTCACGGCTTCTGCGCTACAACCTGCGAAGGCGGCCCATTTTCCTGGCATCAGCCGTCGCAACTCTGTTTGTTTGTGCCGGAAATTTGTATGCGGCGACGGGAGGCAGCATTTCCGGCACAGTCCGCGATCCAAGCGGCGCCGTAGTCCGCGGTGCTGAACTCGTTCTCGTCAATACGGGACAACAGACGGAATATCGCACGCAGTCTGACAAGCAGGGGATGTATTCGTTTCCCAACCTGCCGGTTGGGCAATACGATCTGACCATATCTGCGCCGGGATTTGCCGCACGGCGAAAAACCAATCTCACTGTCGATGCGGATGGTGCCCTTAAGGCTGACGCGACTCTCGCGATCGGTGCGAACGCGGACACAGTCAATGTTACGAGCAGTTCCGGAGTGCAGGTTGACACGATTGCCACGCACCTGGGCGAAATCGTGTCCAGCAGTCAGATGACCGCTTTGCCATTGAACGGCAGAAGCTATACGGATTTGCTGGCGATTCAGCCGGGCGTCGCTCCGATCTCCACTCTGCTGCCAAATTCGGTGATTATGGCCGGAGTTACAGGAAGCCTTGATCCTTCAGGCGATCTCAATCCCGGAAACCTGTCCATCAATGGTCAGAGGGAATCGTCCAACGGTTTTCTGGTGGATGGAACCGATGTTCAGGAACACATGAACGGCGGAACCTCGATTATTCCCAATCTCGATTCCATCAGTGAGCTCCGCGTATTGACGAACAATTTCGACCCTGAGTACGGGAATTACAACGGCGGCATGGTCACGGTGGTCACCAAGGGAGGAACCAACGAATGGCACGGCGATGCGTTCGAGTTCTTTCGCAACACTGCACTCGACGCGCGCGGATACTTTGATCCCGAACGATCCGCTTTCCGGCAAAACCAGTTCGGAGGAACCATCGGCGGTCCGGTGAAGCGTGACAAGGTGTTCTCTTTCGCCGATTATCAGGGAACGCGAACCACCCAGGGCATCTCGACCGGCAATATTTCAGTCCCGACTGTGGCCGAGCGCAACGGCCAGTTCGATGACCTGACCGGTTCTGTCAGCGGCCCTTATTTTGCAAGCCTGCTCACGCAGGAGCTTGGCTATCCAGTGAAGGCAGGCGAACCATATTCGTCCGTGTTTCCGAACGGCATCATTCCACAAAGTGCGTGGGCGGCGCCTGGCCGAAATCTGTTGCACTACATCCCCTCGCCGAATGTGAGTGCGAGCCAGTATTCAACTTCGGCATTCGCGCAGACGGTTCGCGACGACAAAGGGTCAATTCGCATCGATGCCAATACCCGGTTCGGACAAATCTCCGGGTACTATTTCGTCGATGATTATGACGTGGACAATCCCTATCCCGGCTCTGTCGCTGGCGCGAGCATTCCCGGCTTCGACGCGTTGTTTATTGGCAGCGCTCAACTGTTTTCCATTGGCGATACGAAGCTGATCGGCACGAATACCGTCAACGAATTCCACTTTGGCTACCTGCGCAACGCCAACATAATCGGGCAGCCCAAAGGTGGTCTGGGCGTAAGCCTCGCGTCGCAGGGTTTTGTTACCGGAGCGGGAACGCCGGGCATCTATGTCCAGGCGCCGCAGTTCGAAGGCGTCGAAAACATGACGTTCCCGACTTTTGTGATGGGAGTTCCGATCACCAACGAGACACAGGTTAACAATACCTACTACGTGAGTGACGGACTTTCGAAGGTGATGGGCACACACAACCTGAAGGCCGGCGCGCAGTTTCACATCGATCAGGTGAACGAGCACCCCAACGCGACCTTCAATGGAACGTTCAATGTCGATGGAACTGAAACCGGAGACCCGTACGCTGATTTTCTGCTCGGGGTGGCCAGCAACTACACGCAGTCTTCCGGCGAGCCGTTCTATCTGCGCAACCGCTATTTTGGCGCTTATGGTCAGGACAGCTGGCGCGCGCGAAGTGATCTGACCATCAATGCCGGTGTGCGGTGGGATGTAATCATGCCCTTTTGGGAGAAGTACAACCAGATTCAGACCTGGGTGCCCGGCGCGCATTCGACGCTGTATCCCGGAGCCTTGCCCGGCCTTCTGGTCGCCGGCGATCCAGGCATTCCAAAGACTCTAGCGCCCACACGTTATGGGAATTTCGCACCTCGGATTGGCGCTGCCTGGGTGCCAAAGTTCAGCTCCGGTGCAGGCAGGGCAATCTTTGGCAGCGGCGGTGAGAGCAGTATCCGCGCCAGCTACGGGATTTTCTACACCGAGTTTCCGGGTCTGCTGGCCGGCATCATGTACTCGGTGCCACCATTTGGGTACAACTATCTCAGCCCCGCGCCGCCGCTCATGGTGACTCCTTTTATTTCGGCCGCAACCGGGGTCAACAACGGGCAGCGATTTCCGTTTGTGTTTCCTCCGCACAATGTGTCAGCTTCCAATCCGGATACCTCCATCGATTGGGCAAACTTTGCCCCGCTTTCCGCCGACCCATTCTTCGATATCCACAATCGCGTGCCGTACGTCGGCGACTATATGTTCTCCATCCAGCGGCAGATTCGTCAGTACGCGGTGCTGACAGTCAGTTACGTCGGCAACCAGGGCCATCACATTCCGGTTGTGGTTTCGATTAACGCCGGCGATCCGGCTCTGTGCCTCAGTCTGGCTGGCTGTGGCCCCTTCGGGGAAGACGACACTTATACCAATGCAAGCGGGCAGACGGTTTATGGAACCCGGAAGGGACAAAACGGCGGACCCCGGCTTGGAACAGGCGAAAACTACGGCGAGAATACCGCCGATACGACCGTTGCAAATTCCAGCTATAACGCCCTCGAAGCGACGCTGCGCTATCAGCGTGGCGGCTCCCAATTTCTGCTGAGCTTCGCTTACGCCAAATCCATCGACCAGGGCTCGAATATCGGAGAGCAGCTGAACCCTCTCGATCCTCGGCATAGCCGCGCCATCTCCGCCTGGGATCAGAGGCATAGCTTTGTCGCTACTTATACCCTTGCTCTACCGATCGAGCACATTTTCCAGAAATCGAATCGCCTCACCTCGGACTGGACGCTCTCCGGCACAACACGTTTTGCCACCGGCTTTCCCGTGACGCTGTACGACAACTCCGACAACTCGTTGCTGGGCACGCTGGGCAACGGGGTCAACAACTACCTGCTGGATACTCCGCAGCATCTGCCGGGGCCGCTCCACATCAACACCAATGGCCGGAACGGTAAACCGGCCTTCAACACGGCACTATTCCCTGAAGAAAATCTCGGACAACTCGGCAACGCAAAACGCCGGGTGTTCTACGGTCCCGGCATCGAGAACTTCGATCTGACAGTGCAAAAGAATGTGCACCTCACCGAGGCCAGGTATCTCGAACTGCGGATGGAGGCGTTCAACGCCTTCAATCACGCCCAGTTTTACGGCCCGGCGTCAGTCAATGGACAGGTCGAGGACCCCAACTTCGGCCGGATTGTCAGCGCGGCTTCTCCGCGCCTGGTGCAGCTGATGGCGAAGTTCTATTTCTAATGGGAGTGTGAGTGGCTGCGGCTTTTCAACTTGCTTCCTGAGTTGGTGAGGACGAGTTTTCCCAGCTCTACACCGCGAAGGGCGAGCAAACGATCGGCCAGTCCCTGAATCTCCTTGCTTCGACCCTTCATGATGATGACTTCGAGGCAGTAGTGGTGATCGAGGTGCACGTGTGTTGCCGCAAGAACCATGGTGCCCTCTGCGTGTTGAGCGGCCGTCAGCTTTTCGGAGAGATTCGGCACATGATGGTCATACACCAGCGTCAGCGTGCCCACTACCGGCTCATTTGAATCGATGGTCTCATTGAGAAGCGCCTCGCGGATCAAATCCCGAATGGCCTCGGAGCGGTTCTGGTAGCCGCGCCGCGCAATCAGCCTGTCAAACTCCTTCAACAGGTCTTCTTCAAGAGAAACTCCAGCGCGGCTTACCTGGGACATAAGGCAGTGTCAATTGTGATTGTCATCATCGGGTTTGCGCCCTACCGAGTTAATTATGGATAAATCGCCGGGCCACGTCGAGGGCAGACAGGTCTCAGGATCCCAGCTCGTGGTGACTAAATGAGGGTCAGCTGACGGTCAGGTATGTGATGTAGCGCTCGCCGGTAATTGTGGTGAAGGGCAGCAGCCGCATCGGTGCCACGGGGGTTTCGACCTGCCATGCCGGCGTGTTCGGGTCTCCGCTGGAGGTGCGGATTGCCGCGAGCAGTTGCTGCCGGGAAATTTTCGGCGCCTGATCCGCCACAGCAAACAGCACCAGCGGTCCACGGATGAGTGCGACGGTATCGGGATGCTCCGGATCGATGGGTTCAAGGCGAAGCGCCATGGGGAGTTCCAGGTCGATGCGGTCGCCGTCCTTCCATTTGCGCCGGATTGCCACGAATCCCGCGGTAATTGAAGGCGAAACGGGCGTTCCGTTGACTCGGATCATTGGGCCCGATCCGGACGCGGCCGCCCAGGCCGGAACTCGCAGCCTCAGGGAAAAATCGCTCGGGCGCGAGGCGCGCAGGGTCATGCCGATCTTGCCACCGATCGGGTAATCGCCGGACTGCATGAGCTCGATCTGCGCCCCGTCGGCTGCGGTCCACTTGAGCGTCGAGGGCAGATAGAGGTTGACATAGAGCCCTGCCGGGTCGCGGAAGTAGATCAGGATGTGGTAGTCGGCGGCCACCTGGGGCAGGGTGCCGGAGCAACAGGGCCAGCGGTCGTCGAAATAGAACTTACTGCCGGAGAAGTTGTAGTCCGCGTAGTAGAAGGCGTGGCCGTCAGGCTCGAGCCGCTTTGCTCCGAGCACGGTGTTGTAGAGGACGCGCTCCATGCTGTCTCCGTAGCGGCCGTCGCCGGTGACCTGCAGCAGATAGCGCGTGAGCTTGAAGTGGGCGTAGCTGCCGCAGGGCGTCTCGAAGCTGTGGTGCGTGCCGTTAAGGCTGGCGTACATCGCGCCGCTGCCTGGAGCGCTGAAGCTTTCGTTCGGACCCCAGCCGCCGGTGGCAAAGCTCTGCGTGGTCACGATCATGTCGAAGGCATTCTTCGCGGCGCGGAGGTGCATTTCGCTGCCGTCAGCGATGTAAGCCTGCATGGCCGAGCTGAGCGAATTGCAGAAGCTGTAGGCATGGTGGTTGGCGAGTACATTCTTGTCTTCCGACAGCGGATCGAACCAGGTCTTGTCGAGCAGGTATCGGCCAGCCAGTTCGTGGTAGCGCTCGCCGGCGCCACGTTCCCAGGCGAGGTACAGGTTTTCGGGCAATGTGTAGGGCTCGTCCCAGCAGTAGTCGTTGGTGGTGTTGTCGCCGACCGATACCCGCCAGAGCCGCTGCGGCTCATCGCGGTCGAGAGCGTGGGGCGGAAGGTGTGGCATGGCGGCATCCGTCGTCCGGTCGAGAAGCGACCAGGCGTTGGAAATGCCGGCGAATTGGTGGGCATCGATCAGGCCGCAGACCACCTTGTCGTAGTCATAGGCGGGGAAGCGGAAGTTGGTGTAGAACTTGCCGGATATTGCCGGAGAGTAGAGGTCGAGCAGAGTCTGCACCTTAGCGCGTGTGCGCGCGTCGCCGGTGATGGCGTATCCGCGTGCGAGCGCGGAGATCCACTGGCCGAAGGAGTGGGCCGGGGCGAAGCCATGGCCGCCGCTCGGTGTCTTGTCGAGCGGTACCTCGTCGTACCAGCCGCCCATGTCGGGACCGGGAGCGGGCATTCCGGCGCGGAGCCTCCAGGGCTTGAGCAGGCTGTCGTTGTTCATTCCCAGAAGCACGGCCTGGGTGTGCTCGAATTGGCTCTGGGCCAGACCGGGGGCAAGGGTGACGTCGCCGTAACCGAACTGGCTGAGGAGAACGCGGGGGTCCTGGTCGGCGAAGAGTGAAGGGTTTGCAGAAAGAGCGGCGGCGGCAAGGCCGGAAGTTTTCAGGAAGGAGCGCCGGGAAAGCATCGGGGTCTCTGCCACTGATGGTATGCCTTCCAAAGGAGCGACGCCAAAGCGAGGCGCTAGTATTCCGTCTTTTCGGGCGTATCGATCCAGAGCTGGAAACTCTCCCACGCCTCGCTGGAGAGAATCTGCTTCAGCGGTACGGAGCGCGCATCGCGGTGGAGCTTGATCTCCTCATAGAAAAACGAGTCGTCGAAGCCAGCGCGGGCCGCATCGTTACAGTCGCTGCCAAAGTAGATGGCATCGATGCGGGCCCAGTAAATGGCCGCCAGGCACATGGGGCAAGGCTCGCAACTGGTGTAGATTTCGCAGCCCCTCAGGGCGAAGGTGTTCAGCGCTCGGCAGGCGTTGCGGATGGCGTTGACCTCGCCGTGGGCGGTGGGATCGTTGTTGGTGGTGACGCTGTTCGCACCTTCGCCGATGATCTCGCCGTCCCGCACGATGACGGCTGCGAACGGGCCTCCCTTGCCGGAGCGGACATTTTCAACGGCAAGCTGGATGGCGCGCTGCATGAAGGCGGGATTGGGTTCGATTGGCATCTAGGCGCTTCTGGCTTGCTCTTTTGGAGTTGTGCGCGGAATCATGGACAGTATATGGCACGGGCATTTGTCTCAGAACGCGTGGTGACGCCGGAGGGAGTACGCGCGGCCGCGGTTCTGGAAGATGAGGGCAGGATTCGCGGCGTGTCGGCGCGGGAGGAGATTCCTGCCGGGTATGAAGTGCTGGATTTCGGCGAGTTGGCGATCTTGCCGGGGCTTGTAGACAGCCATGTGCACATCAACGAGCCAGGGCGCACGAAGTGGGAAGGCTTTCGGACAGCGACGCGCGCAGCGGCGGCGGGCGGATACACCACGCTGATTGACATGCCGCTCAACTGCTTGCCGGAGACAACCACCGTCGCGGCGCTCGAAGCAAAGCGTGAAGCCGCACGGGGCAAGTGCTTTGTGGACTGGGCAGCCTGGGGCGGCGTGGCAGGCGAAAATGCCGAGCACATCGCGCGGCTGGCGCAGGCCGGAGTGAAGGGCTTCAAGTGCTTCCTGATTTATCCGGGATGTGAAGGTTTCGAGATGGTGACCCGGGAGCAGCTGGAGCGAGCCCTGCCGCATGTCGCGCGGACAGGACTGCCACTGCTGGTGCATGCCGAGCTGGCTGGACCGATCGAGGAGGCTGCGGCGGGGCTGAACGGCGCGGACTGGCGGAGTTATGAGACCTACCTGCAGTCTCGTCCGGACGAGGCGGAGCTGTCGGCGATCCGGATGCTGCTGGATCTGTGCCGGCAATATCGCTTCCGTCTGCACATCGTGCACCTGGCGACAGCGCTGGCGTTGCGGGATCTGCGCGCGGCGCGGCGGGAGGGGCTGCCGGTCACGGTGGAGACGTGTCCACATTATCTGTATTTTGCGGCGGAGGAGATTCTTGACGGGAGCACGCTGCACAAATGCGCGCCGCCGATCCGCAGCCGCGACAATCGCGAGAGGCTTTGGAGTGCTGTTTGGGATAAGGACATCGATCTGGTGGCGACCGACCATTCGCCGTGTCCTCCGGAGATGAAGCAACAGGATGCCGGACGTTTCGATCAGGCGTGGGGCGGCATTGCGAGCCTGGCGGTGGCGCTGCCGGTGATGTGGACTGGGATGCCTGCACGGGGCCTGACGCTGAGCGATATTGCGCGTCTGATGGCTGCAGCGCCGGCAGATCTGGCCGGAATAGGCCAGCGCAAGGGCAGAATCGCGGCAGGCTGCGACGCCGATCTTGTGATCTTCGATCCGGACGCCGAGATCGAAGTGACGCCGGATCGATTGCATACGCGGCACCGCATATCCCCGTATCTGGGCGAGCGGCTGCTCGGCAGGATTGTCGCGACTTATGTGGGCAGCCGGGAGGTTTTCCGGGAGGGCGAGTTCACGCCGGAGCCTTTCGGCATGGAGGTTTGAGGCCTCCGTAGTATGATGAGGCAATTTCCTTGAAACGAGGCTGGCAAGGTTCCGGAGAGGGCTCTGGAGAGCCCGTCAGCTTCACCCCTATGTTCCAGGGAGGGGATTTGCAGAGCGAGCGCGTTGTCGGCAAACCGATCTTTCGCAAGGAGGGTCTTGCGAAGGTGCGGGGCGCTGCGCGCTATATCGATGATTTCTCCACGCCGGGGATGATCTACGGCGCGACTGTACGCAGCGGGATTCCGCGCGGGCGTGTACTCGGGATCGACTTTGGCGCCGGCATCCCGTGGGATGAGTTCACGATCGTCACCGCCAAGGACATCCCTGGCAAGAACTACATCGCGTTGATCAACAACGACTGGCCATGCCTGGCTGACGGATTTGTCAATCATCCACAGGAGCCAATTCTGCTTCTGGCGCATCCGGACCGGCATCTGCTGCCAAGGGCCGTGGCCGCGGTTGGCATCGAGTATGAGGAACTGCCCTCGGTGCATTCAATCGAGGAGAGCGAGTCGGGGCGGACAATTGTCTGGGGCGAAGACAACGTACTCAAGTCCTATTTGCTGGAGAAGGGCGACGTGGATGCGGCGTTCGCGCAGCCAGACATCGTTGTGGTCGAAGCCGAATACACGACCGGGGCGCAGGAGCACCTCTATATCGAGAACAACGGTGCGATTGCGGTCTACAACGAGCGCGACGGAGTGACGCTGTGGGGCTCGCTGCAGTGTCCGTTCTACGCACACAAGTCGCTCATGGCGGTGACCGGGCTGCCCGAGGACAAGGTCCGCGTGATCCAGGTGGAGACAGGCGGGGCGTTCGGGGGCAAGGAAGACTATCCGTCGATGATCGGCGCACATGCGGCGCTGCTGGCGATGAAGTCGGGGCTTCCGGTGAAGATTGTGTACGACCGCATGGAGGACATGGCGGCGACGACCAAGCGCCATCCTTCGCGCGCGCGGCATCGCACAGCGGTGACGAAGGATGGCAAGCTGCTGGCGGCGGACATCGAAATGTGCCTCGACGGCGGCGCGTACTCGACTCTGTCGTCTACGGTGTTGTCGCGGGCGACGATTCATTCCGGCGGAGCCTATTTTTGGCCGAATATTCGCGTGAGGTCGAAGGCCTACGCGACGAATACGCCGCCGCACGGGGCATTTCGCGGGTTCGGCGCCCCGCAGGCGTTGTTCGCCACGGAGCGCCACATGGATCGCGTGGCCAAAGCGGTTGGGCTCACGCCAGAGGAGTTCCGGCGGCGCAACCTGCTGCGTACGGGCGAGACGACGAGTACGGGACAGGCGGTCCGGCAGCAGATTGATCTCAAAGGCTGGATGGAACGAGCGCTCGGTCATGCGGGCTACTACGAGAAGAAATCTCGGTTCGAGCGCGAGAATGCGAACTGCCTCCGCAAGAAGGGCATCGGCTTCGCGGTGTTTCTGCACGGTGCGGGGTTCACAGGCTCGGGCGAGCGCTATCTGAACTCGCTCGTGGGTGTCGATGCGACGGCGGAGGGACGCATTCGCGTGCTGGTTTCAAGCACCGAGTTCGGGCAGGGGACGAACACGATTCTCTGTCAGATTGCGGCGGAGACGCTGGGCGTGGACTACGAGATTGTCGAGATGGCCCCCGCGGATACCAGCGTTGTGCCGAACAGCGGGCCGACGGTGGCTTCGCGCACGGCGATGGTGGTGGGCAGGCTGGTCCATTCGGCCGCGCTCGGCCTGAAGCAGACGCTGATCGCTAGCGGTCTTCTGGGCGAGCAATACACGACGGAAAAATTGCAGGCCGCGACGACGGCATATATCGCCAAGCATGGCACGCTGTGTTCGATGAGTCGCTATCAGGCGCCTCCGGATGTTTACTGGGACGACCAGAAATATCGCGGAGAAGCTTACGCCGCGTTTGCGTGGGCGGTGTACGTAGCGGAGGTCACTGTCGATCTTACAACCTATTCTGTAACCGTGGATGACTTTGTTGCGCTGCAGGAAGTCGGGCGGGTATTGAATCCCGTTTTGGCGACGGGGCAGATTGAGGGCGGCGTCGCGCAAGGTATCGGATATGCGCTGTACGAGAAGGTGGAGTGGGATCGCGGGCTGATGAAGAACAATCAGATGACCAACTACATTATCGCCACCTCGCAGGACCTGCCCAGGATTCGCGTTTACTTCGAGGAGGTTCCCTTCGAGTACGGGGCTTATGGCGCGAAGGGAATCGGCGAACTGCCGATGGACGGGCCGGCGCCGGCGATTCTGAATGCGATTGCTCACGCGACAGGCGAGGATTTCAACGCGATTCCGCTGCTGCCGGAGGCTATTGCGGAGCGTCTTGGCGTGCGTGCTCCGGCTGCCCGGGAAATGGCGACGGTATGAGTGCGCGGGAGTTTTCTCTGCGGGTAAATGGCGAGGAGCGCATCATAAGCGCTCCGCCGATGGCGCGGCTGCTCGATGTGCTGCGGGAGGAGCTGGGTCTCACCGGCATCAAGGAGGGTTGCGGCGAGGGCGAGTGTGGGTCGTGCTCGGTGCTGATGAATGGGGAGCTGGTAAACAGCTGTCTTGTGCCCATCGCGCAGGCTGCGGGGACTTCCATCACGACGATCGAGGGCATTGGCGGGCACGAAAAGATCCATCCTGTGCAACAGGCTTTCCTCGAATGCGGGGGAGCGCAGTGCGGCATTTGCACTCCGGGTATGGTTCTGGCGGCGGTGCACCTACTCGAGCGGTGTCCGAACCCGACGCGCGCGCAGATTGAAGAAGGGCTCAATGGAAATCTCTGCCGGTGCACGGGATACATGCGCATCTTCGCCGCGGTGGAGAAGGCCGCCATCACGATTGAAGCGGGTGTTACTGGATGAGGTCTTATCCCGCCGATTATGAGCTGGTGACTCCGGGAAGTCTCGATGCAGTGCTGCGGTTGTTGCATGATGAGCCGGGCGAGTGGACGCCAATTGCGGGCGGCACGGAGATCATGGTGCTCTATGGAGCGGGGAAGCTGGCAACGCAAAACTTCGTAAGCATCGCGGTTACGGAACTGCGCGAGATCAACGAAGACGGCGACAGGATCTCGATCGGCGGGGGATGCACCTTTACGCAGATCCGCCGGCACGCGGGGATTCAGAAGCATTTCTTTATGCTCGCGCAGTGCGCCTCGTGGACCGGCGGAATCGCCAATCAGAATCGCGGGACGATCGGGGGAAATCTGGCGAACGCATCGCCGGCTGCGGATACTCCCCCTGCTTTGTTCGCGTATGGCGCGGAGCTGGAGCTGATTTCTGCGCGCGGCAGGCGACGGATCCCCTACGAGCAGTTTCATCTCGGATACAAGAAGACCGCGCTGGCTGCCGACGAGTTGATCGGCGCTGTGCTCCTGCCCAAGCGTTTCAATGATTCGCTGCGTTATGTCCGCAAGGTAGGAACGCGGAATGCGCAGGCCATCTCGAAGATCTGTGTGGCGGCGACGGCTACGTTGAATCGCGGGTGCGTGCAGGAGATTCGCATCGGGATGGGTAGCGTGGCGCCGATCCCGCTGCGTCTTGCGGCTACGGAACAGGCGCTGCTGGGGGCGGAGCTGAACGATGCGGCGATTCTGGAGGGGCGCAGGGCGCTGGTGGGCGAGACTGCTCCGATTGACGATATCCGCTCCACGGCGGCCTACCGGACTCTGGTGGCTGGGAATCTGATTGAAGAGATGCTGCGGACGTTCGCGGGAGCGGCGAGGTGAATCCGGTGCTCGCGGAATGGAATGCTCTGCCGGAGACGGACGCTGCGCGGGAGATTCTGCCGTGCTGCGGATCTCCGCGCTGGGCGCGAGCTTTGGCACGGCTGCGGCCGTTCGACGATCCGCCGGAATTGCTGGAGCGGTCGGACGAAGTGTGGATGCAGTTGGATCCGGCGGAATGGGATGAGGCGTTCGCAAGCCATCCGCGGATTGGAGAGAAGAAAGCGCCGGCATCAGCCACAGCGAAGTCTGCAGGGTGGTCGGGAGAGGAGCAAAGCGGCGTGAAGCAGGCGGGCGCAGATGTGCAGGAGCGGCTGCGTGCTGGGAATGCGGAGTATGAGCGGCGTTTCGGGCGGATTTATATTGTCTGCGCGACGGGAAAATCTGCCGAAGAGATGCTGGGGATTCTCCAAGGGCGTCTTGAAAACGACGACGCAGCCGAGCTACGCGAGGCAGCCGAGCAACAGAGGCAGATAACGCAGCTTCGGCTGAGAAAGTGGCTCGAACTGTGAGCGGGATCTCGACGCACATCCTGGATGTCTCGCGGGGACGTCCGGCGGCCGGCGTTCGAGTGACGCTTGAGCGCGGTGACGGTGAGGTGTGGCGCGAGTTAGGAACCGCGGCCACCGATGAGGATGGACGCGCGAAACAACTGCTTGCGTCGGCGGATTCTTTGGAGAAGGGACACTACAGGCTCACGTTTCACACACAGGCTTACTTCGATGCCTGTGGTGTCGAGGGGCTCTATCCTGTGGTACAGGTAACGTTCACGGTTGCAAATAGCGCTGGGCACTACCATATTCCGCTGTTGCTGACGGCAAATGGATACTCCACTTACCGGGGAAGTTGACATGGCGATTGTTCTTGGCGAGAACCGTTACGGAAAGTCCCGCGTGCGGCTGATGAAGGTGGGGCGCGAGGGTGCGAGGCATGAGGTCTTCGAATGGAATGTCGAGGTTTGGCTCACGGGGGATTTCCGGAGCTGCTTTGAAGACGGCGACAACAGCCGCATTCTGCCGACCGACACGATGAAGAACACGGTGTACTCGCTGGGGCGAGCCTCCTCTGCTCTCTCGATGGAGGATTTTGGCACGGAGCTGGTGTCGCACTTCCTCGAGACAAACCGCTATGCGGATGGCGCAGGCGTACGCATTGTTTCCACGCCCTGGAAGCACATCGACGGCTTCCCAGACGCATTCACGCATGCAAGTGACAAATACGACACTACTACGGTGACGTTATCGAGAGATGGCATCCGGGCTGTGTCTTCGGGATTCGAAAAGCTGTGGCTGCTGAAGACGGCAAAGTCAGCGTTTGCGGGATACGTGAAGGATCGACTGACAACGCTTCGGGAGACGCACGACCGGCTTTTCGGCACGCTGGCGACGGCGGAATGGCGTTATATCGGAACGGAACTTGACTACAACGCGCTGCGGAAGCGCATTGAG
The DNA here is from genome assembly GCA_963782175.1 of uncultured Acidobacteriaceae bacterium. GTDB lineage: Bacteria > Acidobacteriota > Terriglobia > Terriglobales > Acidobacteriaceae > Silvibacterium. The sequence goes on along the minus strand of CAWAIX010000015.1, from coordinate 572,526 downwards.
TCAGCGCTGACTACGGCATTTGCCGCCCACGACAGCCTTTCGGTGCAGCAGACTCTGTATGCGATGGCTATGACGGCGCTCCAGGAAATTGCAGAGATTGCCGATGTCCATCTGGTGATGCCGAACAAGCACTGCAACCTTGTGGATCTCTCGCCGTTCGGGCAGGACAACCCCAATCAGATTTTTGTGCCGACCGATGAGCCGCACGGATCGATCGAGGCGCGCGTCACGCGGAGGGACGACCGGTGGATAGAATGAGGGGGATGTTAGCAGATCATCCGGGATTGACTGAGATAGATTTCGACGCGCTTGCGGCGTCGGCTCTGTCGCGCTGTGACGCGCTGGCCCAATGTACGGACGAGCCGGGCCAGATCAGGCGTACGTTCCTGTCTCCGGCGATGGAGCGATGCAGTCGGCTGGCGCAGGAGTGGATGCAGGCCGCCGGCATGAGGGTTAACGTGGACTGGGCGGGGAATGTGCGGGGATACTATGCGGCTTCCTGCGAGCCCGCGGCGCGGCTGATCATTGGCTCGCATCTGGACACGGTGCCCAACGCAGGACGGTATGACGGCGTGCTGGGTGTGATACTCGGGATCGCCCTGGTTGAAGCTATTGGCGGCCGCAGGCTTGGGTTCGGCATCGAGGTGATCGGGTTCTCGGATGAAGAAGGCGTGCGCTATGGATTGCCGTTCATCGGCAGCCGGGCTGCTACCGGTGCGCTTCTGGCGCCGCACCTTGCTCGTAGAGACGCAAGCGGCGTTGCCATGTATGCAGCTCTGGATGCGTTTCGCGCTACGCACGCGGACGCGATCGAGGCGGCCGTCGGCCCACATGCGCGCGCCTATGTCGAGTTTCATATCGAGCAGGGGCCGGTGCTAGAACATGCGGGTCTGCCGCTTGGGGTGGTCGAGACCATTGCCGGACAGAGCCGCGCGACGATTACCTTTCGAGGCAAATCCGGACATGCGGGGACGACACCGATGTTTCTGCGCCACGACGCGCTGGCCGCGGCGGCGGAGTGGCTGACCACGGTCGAGTCAGCGGCCACATTGATGCCCGGGCTGGTGGCGACAACGGGGCGAATCTCGTGCGAGCCGGATGCGGCGAATGTGATTGCGGGCCGGGTGCGATGCAGTCTCGATGTGCGGCATGCGGACGATGCGATCCGGCGGGCCGCTGTCGACGATTTTCTGCGCACGGCGGAGGCGGTCGGCAACCGGCGCGAGATCGAGGTCGAGAACGTGCTCGAATACGAGCAGGCAGCCGTCGGGCTCGATCGCACACTGGTTGAGCTCGCCGACAAGGCGGTTTCCGAGGTCGGAGTATCTCCGCGGCACATGACAAGCGGCGCGGGACATGATGCGATGATTCTCGCCGGACATGTTCCTTCGGTAATGATGTTTCTGCGGAGTCCAGGCGGGATCAGCCACCATCCCGATGAGGCGGTCTATGCGGAGGATGTGGCTGCCGCGCTTCGGGCGGGAGTCGGGTTCCTGCAGGGATTCGAGGCGCATCTCGAAGAATTCAGTCAAAGCGAGCAAAAGCCTTGCACCACCTAGGACTGACACGCAGCTTTCGCCGGGCAAGTCACTCGCTGCACACGCCGGATGCGTTTATCCGGACGCAGATTCCGGGCATGAGCAAAGCCGCGGCGATCGTTCATGCTTCGCCCGCGCTGGGCGCGGCGTTCACGCAGTATACGGCGGAGATGGAGGCCGGTGGAACGCTGGGTGCGTGCGCAAATCAGCGCTTCCTGTTTGTGCTCGAGGGAAGTGTCGAGGTTGCGCTGGACACCAACCATCATCTGCTAGCAAGCAACGACTACGCGTACCTGCCCGAGGGCACAGACCATCGTGTCATAGCCTCTGAGCGGGCAAGACTGGCCGTGATTGAAAAGGGCTATCAGCGGCTGGAGAATGTGCGGGCGCCTGATCCTGTTCTCTCTAGCGAGGCGAAGGTGGAAGGTCAGCCACTGATGGGTGATCCGGACCTGATGGTTCGCAGCCTGCTACCGGATACGATGGCGTTCGATATTGCCGTGAATACGATGACGTACCAGCCGGGCGCCGGGCTGAGCATGGTAGAGGTCCATGTGATGGAACACGGTCTGCTGATGCTCGAAGGCGGAGGTATCTACCGGCTCGATGAGGAGTGGTATCCGGTCACGGCGGGAGATTTTATCTGGATGGGACCGTACTGTCCGCAGTGGTTTGGAGCGATCGGGAAGACACCGGCGAAATATCTGATCTACAAGGACTGGAACCGGCACCCGCTGGGTTAGGCGAGATGAAGATCGAAATAGAGCAGCAAAGGCTGGATGGGGAAATCGACGCGCTCGCTGCGTTCTCGGACGCAGAAGCGCCGGCGGTGACTCGCGTGGTTTTCACCGAGCAGGACCTCACGGCGCGGGCGTGGCTGAAAGAACGGTTTGTCGAAGCGGGGCTGGCGGTCCGTGAAGACGCCGTGGGAAATACGTTAGCCCGATGGGAAGGCACAAAGCCGGACCTTCCGCCGGTCGCGACGGGCTCGCATTTCGATGCGATTCCGCACGCCGGGAAATACGACGGAGTGGTTGGCGTACTTGGGGGACTCGAGGCGATTCGCGCGCTTCAGCGTGGCGAATTCCGGCCGGAGAGATCGATCGAGTTGATTGCCTTTACGTCCGAGGAGCCGACGCGGTTTGGGTTGGGATGCCTCGGGAGCAGGCTGATGTCGGGAACGCTCGCTCCGGATACCGCGGCAGCATTGCACGATGCGGAGGGGCAGACGCTGGAGTCGGTGCGGCAGGAGGCAGGTTTCACCGGGCCGCTCGCCAGCGTGCGGATGGCGCGCGGTTCGTATTCGGCGTTCGTTGAACTGCATATTGAGCAGGGGCCGATCCTCGAGCGGGAGAAGATCCCTCTCGGACTAGTCACGCACATTGCGGCGCCGGCGAGTTTTCGGATCACCGTCGAGGGCGAGGGCGGGCATGCCGGTGGACGGCTGATGCCGGGACGGCGAGACGCGCTTTGCGCTGCGGCGGAGATGATCTTAGCGGTGGAAAGGGCGGCGCTGGGTACGGGCGCGATCGATACGGTCGGCACGGTGGGGATGTGCCAGGTGCATCCGGGGGCGGTGAACTCGATTCCGAGCCGCGTCCAACTGTCGCTCGACCTGCGGGATATCGACGCGTCGCGGCGCGACCGCGTGCAGTCGGAGATCGAAGCGGCGTTTCGTGAGATTGCCAGGCAGCGTGGAGTTTCGGTGGAGGTGGAAACCATCAATTCCGATCCTCCGGCGGAGTCCTCCCCGGAGATACTCGCGGCCCTGACTGCTGCCTGCGAATCGGAGGATATCGCGCACCGCAGGATGGTGAGCCGGGCGTATCACGACTCGTCTTTCATGTCGCGGCTCGCGCCGATCGCGATGCTCTTCATACCCTGCCGGGGAGGGGTAAGCCATCGGCCGGATGAGTATTCCTCGCCCGAGGAGATCGGCCGCGGAGTGAAGGTGCTGGCGCGGACGCTGGCGACGCTTGCGGGCGATGGCCAGCCGGTTTGACCGCACAGGCACCGAATCCTTACCTTAGAGGTAGACCCCACTTAAAAGAGGCCCGACTATGTTCATTGCTGTCCTCGATCTGGAGAAAGAGCCGGTCCGATTCGATGTTGCCTTCGAACCGGGCGCCATCGATTTCGGCATGGAGGCTAGCCAGAAGGGTCCGCTTGCGGTGAAGGGTCAGGCCGATCTGATCGAAGAGAAGCGGATGGGCGATGAGCGGGGATCACTCCGGACGGTCGAGGACATTCGCCTGCGGGGCAGCTACGAGGGCGAGTTCGAGGCGCCGTGCGCGCGTTGCCTGGACCCGGTCGCGCACTCGCTTAGCGGCGATTTTGACGTGCTGTTTCGACCGCTGGGCGTCGATGCCGATGCCTCGGAGCGGGCAATCACGACGCCGGAGACGGAAATCGGGTATTATCAAGATGGCGGTCTTGCGCTTGAAGATGTGGTGCGGGAGCAGGTGTTTCTGTCCCTGCCCGCGCGTTCGCTTTGTGGCGAAGACTGCAAGGGAATCTGCCCGCGCTGCGGCAAAAATCTGAACTCCGAATCCTGCACCTGCGTTACGACTCCGGTCGATCCGCGGTGGTCGGCGCTTTCAGACTTGGCCAGCCGGATGAAGACATAGTTCGATGGTCCACCCGGCCGGCGTCATTGAGACGCGAGAGAAATGGCAGGTGCGAACCGGAGTAAGGAAAGGAATCTGCAATGGCTAATCCAAAGCGGCGCCACTCGAAGGCCCGCACCGCCAACCGCCGCGCACACGATGCGTTGACGGCGGTAACTCTCTCTGAATGTCCCAACTGCCACGAGCGCAAGCTTCCGCATCGGGCGTGCCCCAAGTGTGGCTACTACAAGGGCCGCGAAGTGCTCGAAGTCAAGGAAGCAAGCTAGTCCCGCTCGATGCTGGTCGACATCGCTCTCGATGCCTTGGGGTCGGATAAGGCCCCGGATCCGGAAATCCGCGGAGCGATCCTGGCGTGCCGCCAATTGCCGGTGCGGGTGCACCTGGTCGGTCCCGAGGATGTGCTGCGGCGCTCACTTTCGATGATGCTCAACGGCGAGCGGCTGCCGATCGAAATCGTTCACGCCAGCGAACATATCGGGATGGACGAGAAGGCTGCGCATGCCGTCCGGACCAAGCGCGACAGTTCCATGCGCGTCGGGCTGAAACTCGTGCGCGAAAAGAAGGTCGCGGGTTTCCTCACCGCCGGTAATACGGGGGCCGCCATGGCGACAGCCAAGATGGTGCTGGGGACGTTACCCGGAGTGGACCGTCCGGCGCTGGCAATGGTCGTGCCGACGCTGTCGGGCTCCCCGTCGATCCTCCTCGATGTAGGCGCGAACGTCGACTGCAAGCCCCATAACCTGGAGCAGTTTGCGGTGATGGGCGATCTCTACGCGCGCAGCGTGCTCAAGATTCTCCGTCCCCGCGTGGGTGTACTCTCGGTCGGCGAGGAAGAGAGCAAGGGCAACGACCTGACTCGTGAGACGTTTGCTCTTCTCAAACAGCTTCCCATCAACTTTATCGGCAATGTCGAGGGCCGGGACATCTACAACGGTAACTGCGACGTGATCGTCTGCGACGGTTTTGTGGGCAATGTGGCGCTCAAGACCTCCGAGGGGTTGACCAAGCTGGTGCGGGAGATGCTGAAGGCGTCGCTAACCACAACAGTTACGGCCCAAGTGGGCGCGCTTCTCTCGCGCAAGGCATTCAACGCTTTCAAGAAGCGGCTCGATCCATCGGAGTATGGCGGCGCGCCGCTGCTTGGTGTGCGCGGCGTCTGCTTCATCGGCCACGGATCGTCGAGCGACCGGGCCATTATGAACGGGATCCGCGTCACCGCCGAGTTCGCCCAGGCCGGCATCAACGAGCGCATCGAGCGCGAGTTCTCCGAACGGCCTCAGCCGCTCGGGGCGAATCCGGTCGGGGTGACGCTGCAGTAGTACCCCCTCTCCCTAGAGCTCTGCAATCGATTCATTCTAAGGGCAAAGCCTGCAACCGATAGATTCCGTGGAACATGCCTGTAATCGATTCATTCCCTGGGTCTGTGCGATCCATTCAGTTGATTAGCAAATTCCTAATCGATTCATTTGGCGATATCAACGAATTGGAGTATGCAAAAGCCCGGTCACGCCGAAGGCGGCCGGGCTTGACCCTCTTTTTTATTTTAGTGGATTCGCGAAAATAGTCGGCCACGGAAGACAGCGATTACGCGATAGGGTTATAGGACACTTTTCCTACGTTCAGGCAGTCCATGACGAGGTGAGTGCAGAACTTATGACCCGGATCGAAAAGACTGTCTTTCTGAGCTACCGCCGCACCAACGCGGCCTGGGCAATAGCGATCTATAAGAGCCTGAGCCATCACGGCTATGACGTATTCCTCGACTTTACCGGTATTGAAAACGGCGATTTCGAGAAGGTGATTCTGGGAAATATCCGGGCGAGGGCTCACTTCCTTGCGTTACTTACGCCGTCGGCGCTGAAGCGCTGCCACGAGACAGGCGACCGGCTGCGCCGCGAGATCGAAGCGGCCATGGAGTTCGGACGCAACGTAGTCCCTCTGTTCCTTGACGGCTTCAACTTTGAAACGCCGACCATAGAATGCGAACTCACCGGTACCCTCACAGCCCTCAGGGACCACGAGGCATTCCATCTGGCAGCGGATCACTTTGAAGAGTCGATATACCGGCTGCGCACCAGGGCTCTCCGCAAGGCTGTGGATGCGGAGTTGTGCCGGGCCACGGCTGCGGCCACGCGGGCAGCGAAGGCACAGCAGGCGGCGGCAGCGGCTGCTCGGCAGGCGACCACGAAGGAGTTAACAGCGCAGTACGGATCGAGAACGAACTCGCAGACAGCGAATCCAGCCGCGGATCGGTTTCCTACAGCGACGAAGCAGACCTCGAGCCGTATGGCGCGGTGGATTTCTACAACCGCGGAAACGAGAGGGGAAAACGTGGCGATCTGGCCGGAGCGATCGAAGATTTCACCGAGGCGATTCGGCTCGATCCGGAGGATGGTCATGCCTTCAACAACCGCGGTTCTGCGCGTCAGAAACAGGGCGATCTGAACGGCGCGCTAGCGGACTACAGCCAGGCAATCCGGTGCGACCCGGACGATGCGATTGCGTTCCGCAATCGTGGAATGTTGCGCGAACTCAAGGGAGGCCCGAAGGGCGCGCTGGAAGACTACGAGGAAGCGATACGCCTGAAGCCGGATTATGCGGATGCGTACTACTGCCGGGGAAATCTGCGGAAAGATTCAGGAGATCCGGATGGTGCGATCGAGGATTTCAGCCGAGCTCTCGAATTGGAACCCGCCGCGGAAGTTTTGTGGGCCCGGGGCGTTGCGCGTGCGGAAATGGGAGACCTGGACGGAGCGATATGGGATTATTCGGCGGCAATTTGCTTGAAACCCGATTACTCCGGTGCGTTCTACAGTCGTGCCAACGCCCGCTTCAACAATGGTGACACGGACGGGGCCATAGAGGATTTGAACGAGGCTATCCGTCTGAAACCTGACTTTGCCATGGCGTATAACAATCGGGGCAACTTACGGGATGACAAAGGAGACCCCCAAGGGGCGCTTGAGGATTTCGACCAGGCGATCCGGCTTGAGCCGCAGTCTTTGATGTTTAACAACCGGGCTATTACGCGACAGGCCCTGGGAGATCTGAAGGGAGCGCTCGAAGACTATAACGAGGCCATCCGCCTTAATGCCGATTTCCCGGCTTGCTTCAACCGCGGAATTCTTTACAAGGATATGGGGGACTTTGAAGCGGCGATCAGGGACTATACCGAGGCGATCCGTCTTGACGCGGAACATGCGAAAGCGTTTTTCCATCGGGGATATGCCCGGCAGCAGACGGGCAGTCTGGATGCGGCGCTGGAGGATTATGCCGAGTCGATTCGCCTCGATCCGAGCCTGCCGGGACCCTTCATCAATCAAGGTTCGATTCACCTGGAACGCAACGAATTGGAGCTGACAATCCGGTGCACCACGGAGGCGATCAGGCTCGATCCGGAGGCAGCCGTGGCCTTCTATAACCGGGCTATTGCGCGCTCGCGCAAGCAAGACGACGCAGGAGCGCTGGAAGACTATACGGCGGCAATTCGTCTGGATCCGGAGTATGGGACCGCATTCTCAATGCGCGGTCTCCTGCGGCACGGAACCGGGGATTTCGAAGGCGCGATCGAAGATCATTCTGAAGCCATCCGGCTCAGCCCATCCGAGGCCTCTTATTTTTACAACCGTGGAAATGCGCGGAGCGGAAAGGGTGATCTAGCAGGCGCAATCCAGGATTACACCGAGGCCATCCGGCTGAAACCGGATTTTGCCTACGCCTTTAATAATCGAGGCAGCGCGCGACGTGATTCAGGGGATCCTAAAGGCGCACTCGAAGACTTCAGCGCGGCGATCCGGTTCGATCCTGATCAGGTTTATTGCCTGTGGAACCGAGCTAATCTGCGAAGAGACACCGGCGATCTGACGGGCGCGATCGAAGACTATACCGAGACAATTCGCCTCGACCCGGACGACGTCGACAACTGGAGTTTCAGGGCGTGGCCCCGGGAGCAGCTAGGCGATTTGGACGGCGCCGTCCAAGACTATAGCGAAGCGATTCGGCTGACCCCGGACAATGCCGAGTACTTCTATCTGCGAGGCGATATCCGGCGCCGCAAAGGGGATTGGACTGTTGCACTCGAAGACTTCAGCGAAGCGATTCGCCTGCGACCCGGCTATGCCGATGCTTTCGTGAACCGCGGAGTGGTGCGCCACGAGCTGGAAGATTTTTCTGGCGCGATCGCGGATTGCGACGAGGCGATCCGGCTTGTCCCGGGGTACGCATTGGTTTTCTACAACCGCGGGCTCGCGCGCAAAGCCGCAGGAGATTCGAAGAGCGCGATAGCCGACTATGACTCCGCAATCCGGCTGAAGTCCGACGACGCCGATTATTTCTACAGGCGAGCCCTGGCTTTGGAGCAAACTGACCAACCGGCGGCTGCCCTGGCGGATTATCAGAAATATCTCGAACTCGGCGGCGGAAGTCGCAATGGCGACACGGAAAAAATCGAACAGATGATTGCGGAGCTGAAGAAGAAGTTGTAGGCGCGGCCTGCCCCACCCGCAGCACGATCGCTTCAAACCGATGGAAGCGCCTCTCGGCCCGTTGCCGGGATTTTTATTGCTGGTCGGGCGGGATGTTGTACAGGAAGTAGAAGCGCAGTTCGAGGAATGGGCCCTTGAAAGCTTTGGGGAGCGAGGGATAGGGTGCGGCTCCGGTGATGCCTCCCCAGGCGGCGCGGTCGAGCGAGACGTCTCCCGAGGGCCCTTCGAGAACCATTTGCTTCACGCTGCCGTCGGGAAAGATCTTGAAGCGGATGGCGACGACTCCCTGCTTCAGCAGTGGCGGCTGGGCGGCCTCGGGAATGATCGGGTACCAGGCGCGCTTGGTGTCGTAGATCACGCGCTGCATGTAGGGGCCGAAGTCGACACCCATGGTGTCTGAGAGGATTTCGACTTTGCCCTGCTGCGCGGGGTGCTGGATCGGTGCGTTCTGCCCTCCATCTCCGCCGTATTGGCCGGATCCGCGGGCCTGCCGGGCCATCTGCTGGAGGTCCTGGCCGACGGTGGAGTGTCCGGTGTTGAAGTCGGGACGGGTAGGAGCGGGACGCGGGGCTTCGATCTGACTCTGTTGGTTCTGCGGCAGCGGCTGAGCGGGCGGAGCAGGAGGCGCGGCCTGGGCAACCTGCGGTGCGGGAGGCGCTGGAACGGACGGCGCGGGTGAAGGCGCTAAATCAGGGCGCGGAGTGGGTGGGCCGGCGCGACGCATCGCTTCAAGCTGCTGGAGGGTCTTCTTATCGAGCGTGGGCTTTTGCGACTCGGCGATGCGGTTCTTATCGGAGAGCGGCGCGGGTTTGGGTTTGATGTTCTTAAGTGCATCGGGCGGCAGGTCGAGATAGGTCAGCTCTTTTTCACGCTGCTTGAGAACGACGGAGGGATCGACGACCCTCACGTTGTAGAGGTATTTGGGGCCGTAGGCGATGTACCAGAAGATGACCAGGTGGATGATGAGCGCGATCCAGACTTTTTCGCGCAGGCTGGTCCAATTGCGGCTGCCTTCGAGCTCCTCGATGACGTTGAGCAGCTCGTGGAACTCGTAATCCTCATAGCGGTTAGGCCGGCGCAAGCGCGGCGGCTCAGGCGGAGCGCTCGGAGGACTGGGCGGAACTTCGGTGATCGGCATTCTAAAACTGTTTGGACAACATGTGCCGGGCAGGAAGGCGCAACTCGACCATCGCCGGCATGGGGTTAAGGATCACTTTAATTCTCTCATTACTTTGACGCTTTTCCGCAGCGATGTTTTGCCAGGGATGACGGTGTTTCAACGGGCGCAACCCGGGGATTGTGGCGCAATCCTCCACATTTGTCAGATACGCCCATCCCCTACAATCGTTAGATATATGAGCAAGGCAGTTGTTATCACGGTAAGCGACCGGTGCAGCCGGGGCGAATTTGAAGACCTGTCGGGGCCAGCGATTGTGCAGGAGCTGGAATCCGAAGGTTTTGAAGTGGAAGTGCCGGTTGTTGTACCAGACGAGCGCGAAGCCATCGAGGACGCAATCCGGGCGGCGGCCCGGCGCGCGCGGCTGGTGGTGACGACAGGAGGAACGGGGTTAGCGCCCAGGGATGTAACACCCGAGGCGACGCAGGCGGTATGCGACCGGCTGATCCCAGGGTTACCGGAGCTGATGCGCTTCGAGGGCCGCCAGCGAACCTATCGGGCACCGCTCAGCCGGGGCGTGTGCGGGACGATTGGCGCCACGCTGGTGCTCAATCTGCCCGGGAAGCCGAGCGGGGCGGTGGCATCTTTGAGGACCGTAGCTCCGCTGCTCCCGCATGCATTGGAGCTGCTGGCGGGCGAGACCGAGCATCGCGACTCCGAGGACGAGGAAGACCAGGATTGAAGCGGCTGGCACAGCTTTCGGCCAAATATCGGGCGCTGCTGCTGGCCTTTCTGAAGCCGCTTGGCTTCTGGGGCGTGGGCGCCGTGGCGGTGCTGGACTCAAGCTCGATTCCGGTGCCGATGGACCTGATTGTCGCGGGCTATGCGTGGAGCGACGCGCACCGTTTTTATCTTTACGTGCTCATGGCCGCCGTGGGCTCGGCGATCGGCGGGCTGGTTCCATACTGGATCGGCCGTGCGGGTGGGGAGATTTTCCTAATGAAGCACGTGGACCGGGTGCGATTCGAGAAAATGCGCGACCGGTTCGAGAAACAGCAGTTTCTTGCACTGATGATTCCGTCGATGATGCCTCCGCCGACTCCCTGGAAGCTGTTTGTGTTTGCGTCGGGTGTGTTCGAGATGCGGGTGGTCATGTTCCTGCTGGCCGTAACGGTGGGTCGGGTAGTGCGGTGGACAGTGGTGAGCTTGCTGACGATCCAGTACGGTCCGCAGATCGTGCATGAGCTGACAGAGCTGATGCATGCGCATCTGGCAGCTACACTCGTCGGCCTGGGCGTGGTGCTGGCGGCGCTGGCGTTTCTCGCGATGCGCAAGGGATTCGGGAGACGGGCCCAGGCGTGAGTAGACAGGGTCAAAGTCCAGGGATATTTAGTGGGCCTTCCCGGCTATGCAATCCGGGTTAAAAGGCTCAGAGTGAGTCAGGCAAACTGCAGTTACTGAGCCGTGGCGGAACCGACAAGCCAATTCCGCATGGCGAGGTTGCACATTTCCGGCATCTCCTCGAACGCGAGGTGGCCGGCTCCGGGAAGGACAAGAAGTTGTGACTCGGTCAGCATGCCCTGCAGTAGGCGCGCCGATGAGAGGTTGACGGCCCGGTCGCGGTCTCCCCAGATGAGCAGTGTGGGCTTTTCCGCCAGGCGGCCAAGTGCCGAGCGGAGCTGCCTCATATCGTCAAACCATCCGCTGAGAATGCGCAGCACATGATCCATGGTGCCGGGAATCTCCAGTCCATCCGTGTAATTCTCGAGCGTCCCCTCGGCGACCCGCGACGGATCGCCATACATGCGTCCCAGCGCGGTGGCGTGGAGGCTCCTGGGCAGAGACGGCACCTGACGGCCCAGCCATCTTCCGAGCCGCGTCTGGAAGAAGCGGATGACGTGGTTGCGAGAGCCGCAGAAAGGGTTTGCCGGCGCAAAAAGAATCAGCTTGCGGACCCGCTGCGGATGGCGCGCGGCCAGCATCATCGCAATCGCACCCCCATGAGAGTGGGCGGCAATGTCCGCCTTGGCAACATGCAGGGCATCCATGAGCGAGGCCACGCGGTCGGCGGTGGCTTCAAGGCTGGCATCCAGCCCGGCGACGCGCTCCGACCTGCCCATGTTGAAAAGATCCACGGCATAAACGGTGGCGTGCTCGGCAAGAAAACCGATGTTTTGCCGCCAGGTCTGTCCGGAGCCGATGAGGCCGTGGAGAAGGAGCAGTGGTTCTCCCGCGCCCGCAACCTGGAAGTGGACCCCGGCCCCGTCGACGGAAATGGAGCGCTCTTGAATACAGCTGCCTTCTGAAGCCACTGCCAGGGACTATCTCCAGGAAGAAAATCGGCGGACGGAAGTCAGAACCCGGGGTCCGCACCATCGATTATGTTACAGGAGTGTTGCAACGATGAGCGGAGGAAATCTCTCTGCCTGTCCTGCCAGGCTGGTTTTTCAGACGATGGTCTCCTGCGAGATGATCGGCGGATGGCGGGTCATTTGCGTTTTCGGGGCGAGCAAAATTAATCTGGCGCCCACACACGTTCGAGAGATGGAGAAGCTGATGAGCAGGCGTTTTGCCGTGATGTTGAGAGGGCTTGTGGCGTGTTGTCTGGCGGCTACCTTGCCCGCGATCTCACAGAACAGCCAGCAGCAGCCGAGCGCGCAGCCGGTTCCGGGAAAGCCTCCCGGGCAGAATCCGGGAGGGCGTTCGCCGTCCTCGAAGCCCGGCGGCGACATGAGCATCCAGCCCTATCCGAATCCACCACGTCCTCCGAAGCCCGGAGGCGATGTCAGCATTCAGCCCTATCCGAATCCTCCAAAGCCGCAGCCGGGTCCCAAGCCGCCGAGCCCGGGTCCCAAGCCGCCGAACCCGGGCGGGAGGCCGCCGGGAATTTATCCGCCGCCACCCGGTCCGAGCCCGGGACCGCGTCCACCGAGCCAAGGTCCGCGTCCTCCAAACTGGGGCCGGCCTCCGCAGTATCGTCCGCCGTACCAGTGGCGCCCCAACGATTGGGATTATCTGCACCGGTACTACTACCGGAATCTCGGATACATCAATCGCACGGGACGTCCGGTCTGGATCGTCGGAGGGTTCATTCCGTATGGGTATATTCCTTACCTGACGCCGCTGCCGCAGCATCTATACGCGTACCTGCCGCCCCCACCCCCGGGATACGCGATGGGTTACTTCCAGGGATACGTTGTGGTGTATAACCCGCGCACGGGCTTCATCGTGAATGTGGTTGATCTGTTACGGTGATGAGCACAAATCAGGGTTTAACTGGCTGAGGTGCGGCATCAAGGATCGAGATGGGGCAAGATTCGTGAAGGTTCGGGTCAACGCCCGGGCCCTGCATCCTGACTTCGAGGATGTGGGGGCCAGGCGTGGTGCGCCGGCGACGATGAGTGCCCAGCGTTCCCTTCAGGCCGCAGCGGGACGGACAGAGTTCATGCATCGGACCCCGCCTTAGCTAACTTGGCCCAGCGAGCAACGTCGTGCTCGCCAGGGACCCGGGTCTCACGAAGGCGGGGCACCCAGATTGCGCCGAAGATTCATTTCAGTGTCCGGGCTTCGGAGGGAAATTCTTGAACATCTGTTTGATGTCGTTGTCGAGCGAGTTCGTATTCTTGTTGGCGTTGTTCGACAGATCAAGCGTTGCCAGCCCCCTCCACAGCAGGCTCTTCGAGCCGCTGTCAAACAGGTCAACGACGACGTTGGACACGGGTTGATTCGTGGTGGTGGTGTCGGCAGTGCCGAATCCTCCCGGGCCGGCCCAGCCACCCATACCCCAGCGTCCCCAGCCCCAGCCACCGCCCCAACCACCACCCCAGCCGTCATATACAGTCTGCACTTCCTGCTGGTTTTTGACATTGTCGGTGGCGAGGATGGTGACGGCTCCGCCGGAGGGCATAAGCTGCCATCCCTTAGCCTGGAGCTGCTGATTGACGGCATTCTTGAGGCGCTGGACGTAAAAGGGGTCGCTCGTCTTGACCTGTCCCCAAGAGTAGGTGTGGTACTGGGCGAAGTTGACTGAGTGGTCGTAATCCGTTCTGACGTTGGAGGCCGAAGCGGCAACGCCCAGCGAAAGCATGGCGGCGAGGACAAGGCGCGAGGCTAGCTTCATCACAGTCTTCCCAAGGTGGAGTGAATTCAGGCGGTGAGCGCCACAGATCGTCCTAGAGTGTACAGGTCAACGCTGGAGGGAGGCCAGAAGATTGTCGGAGAGGCGAGGGAACTACCGACAGGCCGCGTTGTTGGCCTTCGGGATGGCAAGGAAGGTGATGCTTGCCGGAGCGAAGGTGAGGCTGCCTGCGCGGGCAGGTGCTCCGGTCAACTGCGGCAGGGTGCCGCCGGGGCCGAGCTTCAGTTCGGTTCCGTTGAGCTGGACCACAGTATCGAGCAGGCTCGGAGCGGTGACGGTGTAGCGCTCGACGGCGATGGGGATGTCAAGTGAGTGCGGCGCATTGCGGTCGGTGTTGATCGCGAGAAGCGCGACGCCTCCGGGAACGCTGCGGAGGCAGTGGGCGTAGAGTTTCAGTTTTGGATCGGGTGAATCGCCGGGATTGAGGACGGTTGTGCCCATCAGCCTGCGCCAGAGCAGGGCTGCCCAGTAGTCGGGGCGTGGCGTGAAATTCTTCTCGTCGAGCAGGCCGTAGTCACTGGCGGCGAGGGTGTTGTGCGCAACAACCTGGACTCCGCGCTGCGAGAGTGTTCCAAGCTGGTTGAGGTAGCGGAAGGTATCGATGAAAGTGGACGCCCATTTATCGCCGCCGCACGCAGCCTGCGCCGTTTCGGTCAGCCAGATCGCCTTGCCAGGCAGGAACTTATCGCGCAGACCTGCGTAAAATGCCTCGACGGTATCCGTGCGTGAGAGCCAATCATCTGTCAGCGCGGCGTCGGGAGTCGTCCCCGCGTTTCCGCCCATCGCTGCCGCGCACCGTTGCGAGACTGTGCCATAAAAGTGATAGGAGAAGACGTCAAAAACGGGGCCGGTATCCTTGAGCATCTCCTCGCTCTTGAGCATCTGTAGTGACGCCGGTCCCGGCGCCAACGGAATGCCTTCGCCGATGCTTCCCGGTCCGAGGATCACCATCTCCGGCGCAGTCTTGCGGATGAACGGAACAAAGACCGCAATATCGCGGGCGTAGGCAGCGGCGTCATATCCCTTAGGCACACCAGCGAAGGCGGCAAAGGTCGGCTCGTTCATATATTCCGCCGCCGCGATTGTGCCCCCGATCGATTTCGTGTACGCAAGCCATCGGCTCGCCTGGTCGGGACTCCACGCACCGGCGGCGTCGCGGGTTCCCATGCTGGTCGCGAAGGAGGAGATGATCTTCGCGTCCACGGCGTGGGAAAAGTCGATCACGCCCTTCCACTGCTTGCGCGTCAGCACACCGTTGAAGCCTTTCGGTGGAGTCGACGGCGCCGCATCGTCTGAATCCTGAAAATATGTCGTGTTCTGCCAGGTTCCGCTCACACGCAGATAGGCCGGTCCCAGAGCGGCAGCCAGCTTGCGCAGTCGCGGGTTCTCTAAATCGATCGGCGGGCGGTACTGGTACAGGTCGGCGCTCATGCCGCTGGGCTGATTCGTGCTCCCGGCCTTCGCCTGCGATGCCAGAAGCGCATCCACCGTCGCGTCGTAAGGCTTCCAGAAGCGGCCGCCGGTGACTTCGACCATCTCGATGTTGTAGGACTGGAAGCGCTCGTCGACGGTGCCGATGCGGGGCATCGTCGAGGGGGTCAGAGCGGCGGGTTTGGCTTCCTGCGCGATGAGGCTTGACGCGAACAGAGAGGTTGCCAGAATTGCAAGCGCACTAGTCGAGACGGGTCGGCGGATCATGACGGTTCCGGCCATGATAGTCCAGCGGGCCGGTTACGCGACATGCGTTACGGCTGTGCGTAATAGCCGGTGCGGGTGCGCGCGATGAGTCCGGGTTTGTCGACCCTGACTTCGATCTGGTGGTACTCGTTCGGTTCGGAGGGGACGGGCTCAAAGGAAATCTCGTACCAGGCGTCGGCATCCCGGAAGGCTTGCTGGAGCAGCGCGGAGACGTCATTGCTGGAGGTGAGGACGAGGCCTCCGGTCTGGACGGCGAACACTTGCAGGCCGAGGTTCCCGATGTTGACCTGAGAGGGCTTTTTTACGCCCTTGACGAACTCCTCGTAATAAGAGGTCCGGAGCGGGTTTTCCGTGGCCCCGAGCGGGTCGATGTTGTAGACCGTGATGTGGTCCTGCCTCAGCCCGGTCGACGTCTGGACGATCGCGTTAAAGAGCTGTTGTTGCTGCTTTCCGTCGATCTCGACGCGCGGCCCAGTAAGCAGCGGCCAGCCAGGTGAGATCCAGAGGATGAGCTTGCGACCGGGGTGAGCGGTTTCGCTTGTTCCGAGCTGCGCAAGGGCTTTCATGGACAGGTCGAAGCGCTCGGTAGCTCCGTAGAATCCGGCGGTGCGGTTGATGCTGCGGAGGGCTACGGTCTGCTGATCGAGCGATGTAGCGAGCGCGTTGCCGTCGGTCGAGAAAGCACCCTGCATGCGAACGCCCGCATCGGTGAAGATGGCGAGGGTGGTGGGGTGAGCGAGCTTACCTCCATTGGCGCGGAGGAATTTATCGATCTCGCTGCGTTCATAGGCGATGTGCTGAAAGTTGGTGTTAACGGCGTCGATGAGGAGGATGACCTCCACGGGAGCGTCGGGTCCGGCATAGGCGTGAAAAGAGGTAATGGATTGCGGCGCCTTGTTGTCGAGGATCGTGAAGTCCTTCTGATCGAGGCCGGTGACGGGCGGTCCGGACTTTGGAGTGACGACGACGTCGAGCTCAATGGATTTGCCTGCCGGGTTCGGCGGGGCTGGCTGCTGAGCAGAGAGCAGAGGCGCGAAAACAAACGAAAGAAGAAGCAAAGCGGCGGAACGCGGTGGGATGAACATGGGTTCCTCGTCTGCGCGAGTCAGGTTGGGGAGCAGGCAAGCGCTGACAGGGTAGACGCGGACGAAAGGTGGGGAGTTTCCCGCATACTTCGTATGGACTTGATCGACATGCAGCCTGGGCGAGTCCGTTGAGTTGGGCTCACCAGTCAGATCGAACTCTTTCGTCGCAGAAGATCAGGCGGTATCATGCATTGCTATTCGCGACAACGGAGTTTTTGAATGCAATCTTTCTTTGCAATTCTGGCCGGACTATGCCTTGCGGCCCCCGCTTTTGGACAGATTCCGGCGTGGATGCCGGATCCAACGCAGCAACAGACCTACACGTTGCATCGCTCGTCGAGCCGTGAGGAGACGGGAGCGAATGCCGACTACCGCACCATCACGCCGGGACAGACGCTCACGATAGTCGACGTGGACGGGCCAGGAATGATCTCGCACATCTGGTTCACGATCGGCGCCTCCGAGCCGTACCACCTGAAGCGGATCGTGCTGCGGATGTACTGGGATGGCGAGGAATCGCCCAGTGTGGAGACGCCGATCGGGGATTTCTTTGGGCTGGGCAACGGGATCTACTACGCATGGCAATCGGCGGTGCTGTCGGTAGGCGGGGATCGGTCGCTGAACTCCTGGTTTCCGATGCCGTATGCGAAGCACGCGCGCATCACGATCACGAATGAAGGCAAGCAGCCGGTGAGCCACTTCTACTGGAACATCGACTACCGGGTCAACGCGACGCCACTGCCGCCGGGGACACTGTATTTCCATGCGCAGTACCGGCAAGCGCAGCCGGCAAAAGGCTGGGCGAAGGAATGGTATGAGAACGGCGATCCGCTCATTAATTACCGGCGGAATCTCGATGGGAAGGATAATTACGTCTGGTTCGAGGCCAAAGGACACGGGCAGTTCGTGGGCGTGACGATGTCGGTGCTGCAGAACCAGGATGGATGGTGGGGCGAAGGAAATGATGCGTTCTGGATCGACGATCCGGACAAGATTGCGTCGGTGGGAACTGGCAGCGAGGACTACTTTCTGGGGTCATGGGATTTTGGGGGAGGGTCGCAGGTGTTTCCGCTGCACGGCTCGCCGATGGTGGGCAAGGAACTGGCCGGGGAGCGATGGAGTGTCTACCGGTTTCATCTGGACTCGCCGGTGCCGTTCACGAAGTACATGAAGGCCAGCATCGAACACGGGCATGCCAATGCGCGGTCGGATAACTTCTACTCGGTGGCGTACTGGTATCAGACCGAGCCGCACATGCCGTTTCCTCCACTGCCGGAGATGAGCGAGCGGATTCCGACGGTGCAGTTCGTGGGCGGTCCGGGGAACGCAAAGGCGCCGTATGAGCCGGGAAATCCGCAGCCGAGATAGGGACAGAGCCCAGGGAACACGGCCCAGAAAGACCGAAAACCCCTGCTTAGCTGCGCGAAGCCGGGGCATCCGTGTTGAGATTGGGAGCCTAGACGCCGGCGGTCTGGTTGTGCGCGCTGAACTGGCGAGCTGCAGCCGGCAGGCCGAAGGCGAGTCCGGCGACCAGTGCCGTCGAGATGAGGTCGTTGCGGTAGAAGGGCAGGCCGGCGACGTAGGACATGCCGAGTCCGGCGAGGGTCTGCGGGTAAAGCGGCGAGCCGACCCAGGCGGCGAAGTTGGTCAGCAGAAAGAATGAGGTCGGGGCGGCGAGGACGGCAGTTCCGACGCGCACGACGGAGACATGATGCGCGAGCAGGACGCGTCCGAGGAGGATGACGCCGGCGTACCAGGCCCAGGTGATGAGATAGGCCGAGATATGGAACGGGTAGCTGTAGGCGAAGACAGTGAGGTAGTAGTCGGTCGCGGCGAGCAGGGCGACGGGCAGGATGGCCTGGCGGAGCGGGCGGCGGGCTCCGAAGTAGATCAGCGAGCCGCCGACGGCAGTGAAGTTCAACCAGCCGGGATGCGGCACGACGCGGCTGAGAATGGCAAGCAGAATCAACAGATAGGCAGACATAAAACCTCGGCGGAATAAGAACCTGGCTCTTTTATTCTGCGGAGTGTACGGGGTGGGGTCAAGGAAAAGCGTGCGATGGCGTGAAAACAAGCTTTGATAAGCCGCAATTCAGGCTGCGAGCACAGAACGCAGAGCTCAGAGCGCAGTAAGACTGACCAACTTAGCCGCGCGAAGCCGGGCACCAGGTTTTGCTTATTTTTGCTCTCTGCCGCCCATGAAGATGGCCTCGACCTGATTTCCGGGTCCAATGTAGGCGGTTCCGCCGAGCGGGTTGCGGCCGGGGTTCGGGCTGGTGCCTTCGTGGAGGGCCGAATAGCTGAAGCGCATATCGTCGAACTGGACAGTGTGCCAGTTTGGATCCGGGTCGGGACCATAGGCAACGGGGGAATTCTTTCCGAGGTCGGTCACCAGAGGGAATTTCGACCAGTCGAGATATACCTGGCCGAGCCATGATTGTTTGGCGGCGGCGACAGCGGGTGTTACCTGCGGCTTGTAAGTGATGTCCGAGGAGTCGGACTGGACGTCATCGTGGCGGGTGTGGACCTCGGCTGTCTGGTAGTAGTCGTGCGTCTCGGCGACGACGTGCCACGCAAACGGGTCGAAGGGGTAAGGCTCGGCGTCGATTTTCATGATGGGCGCAGCGACGATGCTCGAGTTGCGAACGAGCTCAAGGGCGTGGGATTTTTCAGCGTTGCGCAGCGACCACCACAGGACCATGAACGTCAGTGCAGCGATCGACCAGGGGCGTCCGCGAAAGAGCGGGCGCCGAGCGCCGATCTCGCGGTCGGTGAGCGAGAAGATCCCCGGCAGGACGAGCGCGCCCATGAGAGCGAGGAGCAAATATGGGTCGACGATCCAGACGATACTCCGCTCATACCAGCGTGGATTGAAGGGAAAGAACGGGCGAACACCGTAGTTATTGGTGTAGTCGAGGAGGATGTGGCTCAGGGCGGCGATGAGAGCGAAGAGGAAAACAAGGCTCCAGCGCGGAGGCGGCAGGCCGGGGCGGCCGGGTTGCGGTTTGCGGCGGGCCTTGTGAATGAGCCAGACGACGGCGGTGGTGACCAGAGCAATTACGGGAGCGGCGATGAAGGTATGGGTGATGCCGCGATGATGCTCGAAGCCGACGAGCGGGCCGCGGAATCCCCAGACGACGTCGAGGTCGGGAGCCTCGGCGGCGAGGGTCATGGCGAGGGTTGCGTAGGCAGTCTTGCGGTTGAAGCCGGAGCGTCCGAGGTTGGCTCCGGTGAGAAAGTGCGTGAATGGATCCATAGTGGGTTGGAGAACAGGATACAGGCGCAGGGTTCAGAGCACAGAGCGCAGAGGACGACTCCCCGCCTTAGTTCACCACCCCATCGCGCTAACTGCGGGCGCGTTGGGGACCCCGGCTGCGCGAAGACGGCCTCCGTGCATACCGCTGCCCCGCTGACTTGCCCTGTCCGAAAAATGTTTTAATCCCACCTATGAGTTCCGTTGAGAGCAGGGTCGAAAAGCTGCGGGAGACGATTCGTCACCACGAATATCTGTACTACGGGCTGGATGAGCCGGAGATCTCCGACGCCGAGTTTGACGCGCTGATGCGCGAGCTGAAGAAGCTCGAGGAGGAGCATCCGGAGCTGGTGACGCCGGACTCGCCGACTCAGCGCGTGGGAGGCAAGCCGAAAGAGGGATTTCCCAAGGTGGCGCATTCGCGTCCCATGCTGTCGCTCGATAACGTGACGAGCGAGGAAGAACTGCGCGACTGGGACCGTCGCGCCCGCTCGCTTGCGGGTGAGGGCGCTGACATCAGCTACGTGTGCGAGTACAAGCTGGATGGGATGTCGATGGCGTTGCGGTATCGCGATGAGGGCAGGGGCGCCGCGCAATTGGTCTGCGGCGTTACGCGCGGCGACGGCACAATCGGCGAGGATGTGACGGGGAATGTGCGGACGATAAGGTCAGTGCCGCTGTCGATTTCGCATGCCAAGCTCGCGAAGGCAAAGCTGCCAGCGGCGTTTGAGGTACGGGGCGAGGTGGTGATGCCGCTGACGGCATTTGTGAAGATGAACGAGGAGCGCGAGGCGGCAGGGCTGACGCCAGCAGTGAATCCACGCAATGCGGCGGCGGGAACGATTCGCACGCTGGAGCCGAACATTGTGGCGCGGCGGCGGCTGGATTTTTATGCGTACTTCGCGCTGAACGAGGCTGGCGAGAATCTTTTCGAGGAGCAGTCGGAGGCGCTGGAGTCGCTGGCAACGGCGGGGTTCCGAGTGAATCCACACCGCGAGGCAATCAAGGATATCGAGAACGTGATGGCGTTTGTGAATCGCGCCGAAGAGAAACGTGCCGATCTCGGTTACGAAATCGATGGGGTGGTCATCAAGATCGATTCGGCAGAGGTGCAGCGGAGGCTCGGGTATACCGGGAAAGCTCCGCGGTGGGCGGTGGCATACAAATTCACGGCGCGCGCGGGTATCACGAAGGTCGAGGACATCAAGGTGCAGGTGGGGCGCACGGGCAAGCTGACACCGGTGGCGTGGCTGACACCGGTGTTCATCGGCGGAACGACGGTGAGTCGGGCAACGCTGCACAATGCGGAC
The DNA here is from genome assembly GCA_963782175.1 of uncultured Acidobacteriaceae bacterium. Taxonomy (GTDB): domain Bacteria; phylum Acidobacteriota; class Terriglobia; order Terriglobales; family Acidobacteriaceae; genus Silvibacterium. The sequence goes on along the minus strand of CAWAIX010000015.1, from coordinate 551,276 downwards.
GAGATCGAGCGGCTGGGCTTGCTGGTCGGCGATTTCGTGAAGGTGGAGCGCGGCGGCGATGTCATTCCGAAGGTTGTGGAGGTCGTCGAAGACAAGGAGCATCCGCGCGGCGAGACGAAGTTTGAGTTTCCGGCGCATTGCCCGGTGTGCGGCAGCGACATTGTGAAGACCGAAGGCGAGGTCGACTATCGCTGCGTGAACGCGGATTGTCCAGCGCGGCTGATCGAGAGCCTGCTGCACTTTTCCGCACGCAAGGTGATGAACATCGAGGGCCTGGGTGAGGCGGTGGTGCAGCAACTGCTCGATCGCGGACTGGTGAAGAGCATCGCAGACCTGTATTCGCTGACCGAGGAGCAGCTGCTTTCGCTCGAGCGCATTGGGAAGAAGACCGCCGATTCGTTGCTCGCTGAGATTGAGAAGTCGAAGTCGGCGCCGCTGAACCGCGTGCTGTTCGGGCTGGGGATTCGCTTTGTCGGTGAACGCACGGCGCAGCTTCTGGCCGAAGAATTCGGCTCGATGGACGACTTGATGGCCGCGTCAACCGAAGAACTGGAGCGGGTGAACGAAGTGGGCCCCAGAGTGGCTCAGGCGATACGGGAGTTTTTTGACGAGGAAAAGAATCGCGCCTTGATCGAGAAGCTGCACGCTGCGGGGCTGACGTTCACAGCGGAGAAGCGAAAGAAGACGTCGCAACTCGAAGGGCTGAGTTTCGTGCTGACTGGCACGCTGCCGAATCTGACGCGCGAAGACGCCAAAGCGAAGATTGAGGCCGCGGGCGGGCGCGTCTCGGGATCGGTGAGCAAGAAGACGGATTACGTTGTCGCCGGAGAAGATGCGGGCTCGAAGCTCACCAAGGCGCGCGACCTGGGCGTGAAGGTGCTGGATGAGGCGGGCCTGGCAGAGTTGCTGGGCGGGGCGGGTTAACCAGATTGCCGCCGGCCGGCTTGTCTTTTCACGCGGCTGTAACCACACCCGACGCATCCTGAAATATGTCCAAGGTGGCCGCGCACGGGTGGTGAGGTTAGTCATTCTCACGGCAAGCCTTGGCTTTATTTCCTGGCTCGCAATTGTGCTGTGGCAGGCGTCCAGACCTCAACGTCTTACTCTGGCCGCGGGTAACTCAACGGGCGACAGCTACATCCTGAGCAATGCGCTGAAGACAGTTGTCGAGCGGCACTATCCCAGGATCCACATCACTCTGCTCGAGACCGGCGGCACCGTTGAGAACCTGCAGATGCTCGACGACGGAAGCGCGCAGCTGGCCACGGCGCAGGCCGATGTCCTGGCAGGTCCGACGGCGCGGCTGGTGGCAGTGCTGTACGACGACACCTTCCAGTTGCTGGTACCGGCGAAATCACCGCTGCAGAAGGTCGACGATCTGCGCGGCAAGAGGATCGCCCTTGCACAAACCGGAGGCCAGTTTCAATCTTTCCTGCGTCTGGCCGAACATTTCGGATTCCAGCAGGAGGATTTTCAATTCGTGGGCGCGAACGATGCAGCCGCAGACGATGCCTTCCTGAATGGACAGGCCGACGCGATTTTTCGCATCCGCGCAATCGGCAATCCCTCCATCCAGAAACTGGTGCAATCCGGCCAGGTGAGGTTTCTGCCCATCGATCAGGCAGCCGCAATGAAAATCAGCCATCCGGCTTTTATACCGGCCGTGATTCCCGAGGGGGCGTACATGGGAAATCCTGCTGTACCTTCGCAGGACCTTCCCACCGTGGCGGTGCACCGCACATTGCTGGCCCGCGATAGCGCGAACGCGGAAGCGGTCCGCGCCGTCACCGAAGCGCTGATAGACCGGCGGCAGGAGATCATGCAGGAGATCCCCGCAGGTATGACCGAGGTGCGCCTGCTGCTCGTTCAAACACGCCGACCTGACGCTCAGACAGCGATGGAGCCCGCACTGCATCCCGGAGCCCTCAGCTTCTATAACAAGGACAAGCCTTCCTTCCTGCTCGCACACGCCGATTATGCCGGCCTGATCCTCACCGTTGGCATCATGATCGGTTCCTGGGTCTGGGAATTGAATCGGTGGATGCAGAGGAAGCAGAAAAATGCCGCCGATTATTACAGCAACCGCGTTCTAGCGTTGATATCCGCGGCGCAGAAAAGCGATTCAGCGGCAGAGCTTGAGAACATCTGGAACGAGCTGCTCACCATCCTTTCTGAGGCCGTTCACGATCTTGATCACGACAAGCTCTCGGAAGAGTCCTTCCACTCTTTCCGCGCTATCCTGCAGATCGGCATGGAGGTAACACGAGACCGGCGGATTCTCATCAATGCGCCCGGTTAAATGCCGAACTGGAGCCGGCGTCGCAGCCCTCGCGCAAGCATTGCAGGCTTGCATGTGTCAAGTCGGGAAGCGCTTGCAATTCTTATGTCGTACGAGCTTGCATTCAGCGCGTATGCCCGTTAGCATCCAGTTCAGAGACCGGCCTGCAAAGCAGGTGCGGGTGGTCAACGCTGGTTGAACCTACATTCATCGAACAGGGAGCTCGACTCGACAATCGGCTCGGTGTGCAGTGTCCGCCAGTCCGGAATGCCTAAAGAGCCGCGGAGAGTTCCCACCGTCTTAGGACGGGTTCACCGGCGCGCCACCTCACGGCCCAGCGGGTCGGTCTTTACTTCTGCAAGTCTTGCGTCCGCCGCGCAAGACCGATCCTACTCATGAAGAAGATTTCCGCCGAATGGTGGTTCCTCGCGGCTGGCGTGGTCGCGCTCGCACTCGGGCTGATCCTGCGTTTCGTCGTGAAGCCTGATGGGGACTATGGCGATTTTGCTGAAGGGCTTTGTATCGGGCTCGCGCTGGCTCTGCTTTTCGGGGGCCTGGCGAAGGTCCGCCGTGGTGCACGCGATTCCGAACGCGACTCGGGCCGGACCTAAGAAGCCGTGTATCCGCGTCTCATTCAATTCGGACATGTTGCCATTCCCACGTACGGCGCGCTTACAGCGCTGGCTCTTGTTGCGGGGCTCGCCCTGGCGATTCACCTTGCGCAGCGACGCTCGCTTGACGCGAACAAGGTGTGGACGCTTCTGGTTACGGCGATCCTGGCAACGCTTGTCGGGGCGCGGATGCTTGTGGTGCTCGCGCATTTCGATGCTTTCCGGCAACACCCTTCCTGGGTGCTTGGACTTGGTACTCCGAGAGATGGGTGGATCGCGCCCATGAGCGTGGCTCTGGGGATCGGAGCGGGAATGCTCTATGCGCTTGCTGAGGGACTGCCGGTGTTGGGTGTGGCCGACGCGGTTGCGCCGGCCGTGGCACTGGCATTTGCTGTCAATCGCGTTGGAGCGTTTGTGGCAGGGACTGATTTCGGCGCGCCCGCGTCTGTTCCGTGGGCGGTTACGTATACCAGCCGCATTGCGGCGCTTTGGTACCGCACGCCGATGGGAGTATCGCTGCATCCGGTACAGGTGTACGAGGCGGTGACGGCGCTCGCAGTTTTTGGAGTGCTGGTCTGGCGGGTGACGCGACAGAGCCGGGAGGGCGAGGTCGCCGGGGCGGCGCTGTTCGCATTCGGTGTCGCCAACCCGATTTTGAGCCTGTGGCGCTCCAATGTCGCGCATCCGATGTTGTCGCTCGCGCTCTCGATTGCGACAGTGCTGGCGGGCGCCGCGCTCTGGATCGATCGAGGGCCGAAACCACATCGTTATACTGCTAGCGATGAAACGGCTGCTCATTAAGCTCTGCCTGCTGCTCGCTCTCGCGCTTGGCCCGGCCCTGCATGCCCAGGCCGGTGCCGCCATTCCGCCACCGATCTATCTATACCCCAACGGAGCACCCGGCGCGCTGGGTACAGCGGAAGCTGACAAGCCGCGAATGTACGCCTTTCTGCCGAAAAAGCGCTCGACCAGCGCTGCGATTTTGGTCATTCCCGGCGGAGGGTACCAGAACGTCGCGATCGGGCATGAAGGATTCCAGATGGCAACGTGGCTGAACGCGCAGGGCATGGCCGCCTTTGTGCTCGATTATCGCGTTGCGCCCTACCGGTACCCGGTGGAGATTGACGACGGACGGCGCGCCATGCGCCTGATCCGCGCGCACGCGGCCGAGTACGGCATCGATCCGAACCGGCTTGGCGTCTGGGGATCTTCGGCGGGAGGGCATCTGGCATCGTCGCTGGGCACACACTGCGAAAATGTAACTGCAGCGGCGACAAATGCGACTGTCGGTTCACCGGACCCTATCGACTCCGTGTCCTGCAAACCGGACTTCATGGTGCTGAACTATCCGGTGATCAGTATGGAAGGGCCGTTCGCGCATACCGGTTCGCGCAAAAATCTTCTGGGGCCAAATCCCGATCGGGCGCTGGCTCGCGAATACTCGAATCAGTTTGCCGTAAACGCACAGACACCGCCGACGTTTCTTTGGGCGACGGAGAAAGATCCCACCGTGCCGGTGGAAAACTCGCTCGATTTTTATCAGGCCCTAGTGCGAGCCAAAGTTCCGGCCGAACTGCATATCTACGAATACCGCGATCACGGCTGCGGGCTTTGCGGCACCATCATCCCGCTCTCAACCTGGCCGGGGTTGCTCCGCAACTGGATGATCCAGCACAGCTACCTGCCTCCGGATGCGCCAGCGATGCCGCCGCCCGAGCCGAACTCCGCTGTCTGGCCGGAAGGACTTACGGGTCCTGGCCAGCCACCGCCGCAGCGACAGTGACGACGCATATTGTTCCGGAAGAGGACGCGGGCCGGAGGCTGGACGCATGGCTCGCTTCGCGGCTCGAAAATGTGAGCCGCGCGCGGGTGCAGCTACTGCTCTCGGAAGGCAAGGTGCTCGTCCATGGATCGGCGGCCAAGGCTTCGCTCAAGCTGCGCGGTGGAGAGGCTGTTGAAATTGTCGGCGAAGCCGCGCCTCCTCCTCTGCGCGCTACGCCGGAGGATATCCCGCTCGACATTGTTTACGAGGACGAAGATCTCTCGGTGGTCAACAAGCGGGCAGGCATGATGGTCCATGCGGGATCGGGGGCGACGGAGGATGCACGCAATCGTGGCACGCTGGTGAATGCGCTGCTCAGTCATTACCGCGACTTGTCGACGACGGGAGGCCCGCTGCGCCCCGGCATCGTGCATCGTCTCGACAAGCAGACGAGCGGGTTGATCGTGGTTGCGCGCAATGACGCTGCTCATTTAAGGCTTGGCGAGATGTTCTCGCGGCGGCAGGTACACAAGACGTATCTCGCGCTCGTGCACGGACACGTGAAGCAGGAGCACGGGACGATTTCGGCGGCGATCGCCCGCGACACTGTTCGTCGCACGCGCATGACGACCCAGCGCGATGCCAGTTCTCCAAATTCCGGAGCGCGGGCGGCCATTTCGCATTACACCGTTCTGGAGCGCATCACGTCGCGCTTCGGAGCGTTCACGCTTCTGTCGGTGCGGATCGAGACGGGGCGCACCCACCAGATTCGCGTGCATCTTTCATCGATAGGGCATCCCGTCGTGGGGGACACGCTTTACGGCGCGCCGGCGCGCATTGCTGCGGGGGGAGGGGGTGCGCGGCGAAAGAAGTCCGACCCTGAGCCCGAGACGACCTCGCTCGACCGCAATTTTCTGCATGCCGCGGAACTGGGGTTTTCGCATCCGCGCACGGGGAAGGTGCTGCACCTGGAGGCGCCTCTGCCGGAAGAACTTACGGGTTTCCTCGCTGGATTGAGACAAGCGATGGGTGACTGACTAATGGCTTCCCCTTGACAACTTAGGAGAGTCCGCAGTAGCCTCCTAAGCATCTTAGGGATCCTTGCTGTCCGATCACGCCAGGCGGCCAACCGGAGGAACTATGCGCTTTCCGGATTTCGTTCGCTCCCTTGCAGCCACGCTTTTCCGTAGTTCGCGTGTAAACGGTGAAATCAAGGATGAACTTCGCTCACATATTCAGCTCAGAGCCGACGATCTTGAGCGCTCCGGTCTTTCGCGCTCCGAAGCCGAGCGCCGCGCTCGAATTGAGTTTGGAGGCTGTGAACGATTTCGCGAGGAATGCCACGAAGAGCTGAGGGGTCACGGGCTCGATACTTTCCTGCAGGACCTTCGTTTCGCGCTGCGCACGCTGAGAAAATCTCCGGGCTTTGTGATCATTTCGGTTCTTACGCTCACGATGGCCATCGGAGCAAACGCTGTGGTTTTCAGCCTGCTGAATGGTATCGTTCTTCGTCCACTCAATGTTCCAGGCCCGCAAAGCCTCTACACGATTGAGCTGGGGGACTCGCCTTTTCAGTCTTATCCGGACTATCTCGATCTTCGCGACCGCAACCGGAGTTTTGATGCTGTCGTGGCATACAACATGGATCGAGCCGGCCTTGATATCGGCGGCAGTCCGTCTCCAGTGTGGCTTTATGAAGCCAGTGGGAATTACTTCGACGGACTTGGCGTAGAGCCGTACATCGGCCGCTTCTTCCACGCCTCCGACGAGCACGGCCCGAACAGTGCTCCATATATCGTGCTCAGCTATCCCTACTGGCACAGTCATTTTCAAGGTGATCGAGGAATAGTAGGACGCAAGGTTGTGGTCAACCACCATCCATACACGATCCTGGGCGTTGCGCAGCCTGATTTCAGGGGAACTGAGTTGTTCTTTACGCCCGATCTGTGGATGCCATATGTCGATGAGGGGCAGATCGACAGCAGTAGCGATCTGACGTCGCGCGGAAGCCGGGGCACCTGGCTGGTGGGAAGACTGAAGCCCGGGGTAACGGCTGCGCAGGCAACAGCCGACCTCAATTCAATCGCAAGCGTCCTGGCAAAGAACTATCCAAAAGATGACGACCGGATCAACTTTACGCTGGCCAGGCCGGGACTGGTCGGCGATTTGCTGGGGCGCCCGGTGCGGGCGTTTCTCGCCGGGCTGACCTTGCTCGCCGGGCTCATTCTGCTGGCCGCCTGCGCCAATCTCGGAAGTCTTTTTACCGCTCGGGCAGCGGACCATTCCCGTGAAATCGCTTTGCGGCTCGCACTGGGATCGAGCCGCCGACGGATCCTGCGGCAGATGTTGACCGAAGCCGTTCTTATTTCTCTTATGGGAGGAGCCGCGGGATTGACTGGGGCCGTTGTATTGCTGCGCTGGTTAAGCAGATGGCAACCGGTGGCGAATCTCCCCATCAATAATCTGCCAGTCAGGCCGGATTTTAACGTGTATGGGTTTTCGCTCCTGCTCGCGCTGTCAAGCGGCCTCCTGTTCGGTATGGTGCCCATCCGGCAGGTTCTTCGGGCAAATCCCTGGCAAATCGTCAAATCAGGGTCGACTGGCCTCGCAGGTCGGCGGCTGACCATTCGCGATGTGCTACTTGTTGTTCAGATTTCGATCTGCGCAGTGCTTGTCACCTCGTCGCTTGTAGCGGTGCGGGGGCTCGCGCGCTCGTTGCACAGCACCTTTGGTTTTGTGCCACAGAACGCGTTGCTGGTGGACTGTGACCTCGGCATGGCCGGCTACAAGGGCGAACAAGCAACCGCCATGCAGCGGAACATGCTCGATGCGGTTGGAGCCATACCCGGAGTGTTGGCTGCAGGTGTGGCCGATCGACTGCCGCTGGCGGCGGATTGGAACGAAGACGTGGTGTTCAAAGACACCACTACGGATATGAAAATCTCGAATGCCTCCGCCGAAGCCGTCGCTTATGACATTTCGCCCGGATACTTCAGTGCCGCGGACACGGCCTTACTCGCCGGCAGGGCTTTCGCCTGGAGTGACGGCAAAAATGCTCCGCCGGTAGCCGTGGTGAATCGTGAATTTGCGCGCAAGGTTTTCGGTTCTGAAACTGCGGCGATTGGCCATTACTTCAAGCGCATGGACGGCACTCGAATCCGGGTAGTCGGCCTGGTGGAAGACGGCAAACACAAAACGCTCACTGAAGATCCGCAGCCGGCGATGTTCTTCTCCATCCTGCAGTCGCCCTCGACGGATACCTGGCTCGTAATTCGCTCCAGCCGCGATCCACAGGAACTGTCTGCGGCCGTGGAGAGCACTCTGCGCAACCTCGACAACGGATTGTCATTTTCTCTTCGAACCTGGAACAGGGAACTGGACAGCACCCTCTTTGCTTCGCGTATGGCCACGGTCTCCCTTGGAATCCTCGGCGCCCTCGGGGCGATGCTGGCTGTAACAGGTATCTTTGGAATGGCAGCTTACTCGGTAAGCAAACGTCTACGCGAACTTGGAATCCGCATTGCCCTGGGCGCGCAGCGCAAAGAAGTGATCACGGCGGCGCTTGGCCGGGCTTTTCGACTCCTCGCTTTCGGTTCAGCAGCCGGCCTGGTTCTTGGTCTCGCCGCGACACGCATCCTGTCCTACATTGTGTATCAGGCGACCCCCCGCGATCCGCTTGTGCTTGCCGGCGTCGTCTTTACGATGTTTCTCCTCGGACTGCTTGCAACATGGATTCCGGCGTCACGGGCGCTCGCAGCCGATCCTTTGGCTCTGCTGCGGGAAGAGTAGGCCCGGCCAGCGATAGTCGCACCGGAACCTGATCTCACTGAAGAAGCGGGCTAATTCCTTTTTCTCGTTGTTAGGAGCGAAACAGAAGGACTAGAATCCGCCCGCCGGGGACCCTCCGGGCGGAACCTCCGGCTATTCAGGCCATTCAAGCACAGTCGCCAGAAGTTCTGCTGCAAGAGACAGGACTTTGCCGGTTCTTGCCATCCCGGCTCTTTACACGAGCAGGATGAGCTCTCACGAAGAGGAAATCGATGCCTAAACATAGCTTTCGCCTATTTCTGATCCCCTGTTGCGTAGTGTTGTGCATGTCGCTCGCGCAAGCGCTAAACGCAGCGACCTTATGCGTTAACCCGCACCACTCCGGCTGTTACTCCACAATTCAAGCGGCAGTCAACCACGCCTCCGCCGGTGACGTGATAAAGGTTGCTCCCGGAACCTACAAGGAATATGTAACTATTGGTATTGCAATATCGATCCTCGGGGCGGATACGGAATCGACCATCGTTGATGCCGCTGGCCTGGCGCACGGCTTCTTCGTTGACGGATTCGATCATGCCGGCCTGAAGAACGTCACGATTGAGGGCCTCACCGTCGAAAACGCTGACTTTGAAGGAATTCTGGTGGTCAGCGCTTCCGATGTAACAATTCGTCACAATGAGATCAAGGATAACGATGCCACTCCCGGCCTGAGTTTCACCGGGGCAGCAATGGGCTGTCCGGGACAGCCGGGGAATGGTGTCTATGAGAACGATGAAACCGGGGACTGTGGCGGCGCTCTTCATCTCATAGGAACAAGCCATTCCGTTATGTCGGACAATTTAATTACGGGCAATGCCGATGGCATCCTGATCAGCGACGAGACTGCGGAGAGCCGCGATAATCTCTTTATTCACAACACCGTTAAGGACAATCCCTTGGAGTGCGGCATCGTTCTCGCTTCTCACCCGCCGACCGGATTTGTTTCTCCCCCCTTTGGTCCACACCATGGGGTCGACCACAATACTGTGGCCGAGAATGTTTCCATCGGAAACGGTGTGAAGATTGGGGGGGCGGGCGCAGGCCTGTTCTCCGACGGAATGGGTACCGGCCGGGTTGTCGGCAATGTGGTGATTCGCAACGTCCTGATCGGCAACGGGCTGGGCGGCGTCGCAATGCACACCCATGTGGGTCCTGCTTTTGGACTCCCGGCGGATGACTTCGACGGCAACGTCATCATCGGCAACTATATTGCGAAGAACCTTGCCGACACGGCCGATACTGCCACGCCAGGCAGCGTGGGAATCAACGTCAACAGCGGTGGGGGCGGTTCCCCCATTTACGGAACCGTAATTTCCTACAATGTGATCCGCGACGAGGATATTGACATCGCCGTGAACACTCCCTCCGAAGTGGATATCCACCTGAACGATCTGGGCGGAGACAAAATTGGCGTGGGCGATGTATGCGCCTTTGATAAGGCCACGATATGTACGGGCACAATCAATGCGATCGAGAATTACTGGGGCTGCCCCAAGGGACCGGGCGCTGCCGGTTGCACGACAGTAAGCGGCTCGGATATCACTTTCGCTCCGTGGCTAAGGTCACCGATCCATGACGACAAAGGGGACGACGAGCACCACAGTTGGTAGACATCCATTGGGATCGTAGTAGATTCGCGGCGATGCTCATAACATGGGGCGTCGCCGCTCATAATGCATCCCCGCTTGCGCTTGACCCATCGGTCACCGCGTAGATAATCCCTGCATGGCCGCATCCGACTCGCTGTTTCGCGATTTCCGTTACGGGATCCGCACGCTTGCCCGAACGCCCGGTTTTTCGCTCATCGCCATTCTGGTGATGGCACTCGGCATCGGAGCCACAGCGGCGCTCTTCACAGTGGTCCACTCCGTTCTACAGAAGCCGCTGCCGCTCCCTGATGGGGATCACCTGGTGATGGTCTACGAGGCCGATCCAAAGCTCAAGATCGAAAGCAACGCGGTCGCCGGAGGCACGTTCCGCAGCTGGGAGGAGGGAAATCGCACCCTCCAGCAGATCGGGATCGCAACGGAAGTGGACGGCAACTTTTCATCGGGCGACGGCCAGCTCCCGGAGCGGGTCCACGCCGTGGCGTCCTCCTGGGCTGCGCTGCCGTTGCTTGGTGTGCAGCCTGTGTATGGACGGCTCTTCACCTCCGCCGACGATAAATGGGGCGCGAACCGTACGACGGTGCTGACGTGGGGCTTCTGGAAGCGCCGCTTCGGAGGAGATCCGAAGATCGTGGGCGGGAAGATCCTGCTTGATTCCCAACCCTACACCGTTGTCGGAATTCTGCCTGCATGGTTTACGTATCCCAGTCCGCGCGTGCAGATCTGGGTGCCTGTTTATCCTGAGCTGGAGCCGCAGGTGATGGAGTCGCATGACTCACATAACTTCAGGGTGGTCGGCAAGCTTAAGGTCGGCGTAACGGTCGCGGCGGCGCAAGCGGACTTGAGCAACATCTCCGGGCAGGTACGCAAGCAACTGCCGGAGGGGCCGGTGTTCGCCGCGGCGCACGTTCTGCCGCTGCTCGACGCCGAGACATTGGACTACAAGACGATCCTCTATGCGCTCTTTGCGGCGACCGGCTGCCTGCTTCTGATCGCCTGCCTGAATATTGCGAACCTGCTGGTGGCGCGCTCGGCGTCGCGGCGGCGCGAAGCGGCCATCCGGACTGCGCTTGGAGGCTCCAGAGCTACGCTGGTTCGCGAACGGGTTACCGAGAGCCTGCTGCTGTGCTTTGCCGGGGCTGCGCTGGGTCTGATTTTCGCGAATGCCGGCCTGCATTGGCTGCTCCATCAGCGGACCGACCTGCCGCGCGCGGAATCGATTCATCTGGACGTGACCGCTGTGCTGTTTTGCATCGGCCTGGCGGCGGTCTGCGGCATCGGGGCAGGGCTGGCGCCGGCTCTGGTTGAGGACGAGCAGCAGGTGCTGCGAACGTTGCAGGAGTCCTCACGTTCGGTGAGCGGAGGCCGCGGAAGCATTTCTCTGCGCCGGGCGCTGCTGAGTGTGGAAGTGGCGCTCACGGTGGTGCTGCTGGTGGGGGCGGGGTTATTTCTGCGCAGCTTTCAGAAACTTCGTACGGTGAACATCGGGGTACCGACGGCAAATGTGCTCCACGTGAGCGTAAATATGCCGGACGCGAAGTATAAGGATGGCGCCCAGAAACTGGCATTTATCGAGCAACTGCTTGAGCGGGTTCGCGAACTACCCGGGGTGCGCAGCGCGGGGATCAGTACGTGTCTGCCGGGGCAGGGGCACTGCTCGGACGACGCTTTCACCATTCCTGAGCTGCCGCCTCCGCCCAAGGGGCAGTTCTGGGATGCGTCGGTGCGCTTTGCCGATCCGGGGTTCTTCAAGGCGATGGAGATTCCGCTGCTGCAGGGGCGCTACTTCTCGCGGGACGAGCGGCTGACGCGGCGTAAATACGTCATCGTCAGCGAATCGTTCGTGCACCAGTTCCTGTCGTCGACGAATCCGCTGGGCAAGCATGTGGTCGATTCGAACAACGGCGAGCTAGATGAGAAACCGGAGCCGAGCATGGAAATCGTCGGCGTAGTGGGCGATGTGCGCGAGTACCCGAGCCGCGAACCGCGGCCGACTGTGTACTATCCCCTGTACGGCGGGTTGCGGGGCGATCTGGAGCTGGCGGTGCGGACGGTTGGAGATCCGCTGAGCATGGCGATGCCGGTGCAGCGCGTGGTGGCGCAGCTTGATCCCACGCTTCCCGTTGCCGATGTGCTCTCGCTCGATCAGATGATCGGCAAGTACACGGCGCAGGCGAGCTTCGATGCAGTTCTGCTGCTCGTGTTTGCGGTGCTTTCGCTGGTTCTGGCGGCTGTTGGTCTGTTTGGCGTGCTTTCCTACATCGTTGCGCAGCGGACGGGAGAGATCGGCATCCGTATCGCCCTGGGCGCACAGCGCGAGCAGGTGATGCGGCTTATGCTCATTGATGGGTTGCGCCCCGCAATTATCGGCCTGGCGCTGGGATTGATCGCGAGCGCCGCAACCACTCGCCTGGTTCGTTCGCAGCTTTACGGGACCGAGCCGCTCGATCCGCTGGTGCTGGTGCTGGTTACGGTGGCGCTGCTTGCGGTTGCGGCCGCCGCATGCCTGGTTCCGGCGTGGCGCGCATCGCGCCTCGATCCGATGGAGGCGCTGCGGACGGAGTAGAGCGTTATCAACTATCTTACTGGTACTGCCTGTCATTTCACCGGATATGTAAAATGACGGCAGTACACCCCAGTTTCAATCGAAGTCCATGAATCAAAGTATTTCCTCGACACCCCGCCTCTTTCTTGTCTTTCTGTCTGCTTTTTCGACCCTGTTCGCGCTCGGACAGGCTTCGCCGGCAACGCCTGCGAAGCCTGCGCAGCCGGCGGCAACGGCGCCTGCTCAGCCGGCGCAGGGTCAACAGCCGCAAAACGGGCAGCCGCCTGGTAATCAGGACCAGGAATACACGATCACCCGCCAAGTGAACGAAGTCGACCTGGTCTTCGCGGTGACCGACAAGCACGGACGCTTCATATCGGATCTCAAGCAGAGCGACTTCGCCCTGCTCGATGATCGCAAGGCCCCGGAGCGCGTCTACAGCTTCACCCAGCAGACCAATCTGCCGCTGCGAGTGGGTATCGTCATCGATACCAGTACATCGATTCGCACGCGGTTCCAGTTCGAGCAGCAGGCCTCGATCGAATTCCTTCTGCAGATTCTGAAGCCCAAGAGCGACAAAGCGTTCGTCATGGGCTTCGACGTTACGCCCGACTACAAGCAGGACTGGACCAACAACCTCGACTCGCTGACCGCGGGCGTTAACGCTTTGCGGCCCGGCGGCGGAACGGCGCTCTTCGATGCCGTATACAGCGCCTGCCGCGATAAGCTGCTCGACGCCTCGCGTGGACAGGAACCTGTTCGCAAGGCCATGATTCTCATCTCCGACGGAGACGACAACCAGAGCCATGCCTATCTTGACGACGCTATCAAGGAGTGCCAGCGCGCCGAAACCATCGTCTACACGATCAGCACAAACACCAGCCCGAGCCGCGACCGGGGCGACGACGTCCTGAAGAAGATCGCCGACGCGACGGGAGGCCGCGCCTTCTATCCCAAGCGTCTCGAGGATATGCCGATCAGCTTCCAGAGCATTCAGGAGGAGTTGCGCAGCCAGTACGCCCTGGTCTACAAGCCTGCAGACTTTATCGCCAACGGCGCCTTCCGCCCCATTTATCTGTTCTGCCTGGATCGCCGCTACCTTGTCAGTGTCCGCCAGGGCTACTTCGCACCGAGACCATAGCCGTCTCAGGCTGCGGATGCCAGATTAGACAGCTCACGAGGATTTCTGGGGCCAGGTGATCTGGCCATTGCGGTGGTAGGCGAGATTGGCGATCTGGCCGGCTCGGGCCGCAGCGACGCCGGTTTCCACCGGCGCGTTTGGCTCCTTGCGTGATTTCACGCAGTCGAAGAAATTCTGCATGTGCGAGATGGTTCCGTCGCGGTAGCTTTCTTCCTTCACAACGGGGTTCTGGTTGCTCTGCACGCCCTCGCGGTAGACGGATAATCCGCTGCGATTAATTTTGAGGGTGGCCTCCATCCCGCGGAATTCAAGTCCACCGTCGTCGATGGATGAGGCCATCATGCCCTCATACACCACATCGAAGCCCGGATAGCGAAGGGCGGCCTGAACGGTGTCTGGACACTCCCACGCTTCGTACAAGTACTTATCGCCTAGCATCAGCACTACGCTCGGCTGGTCGGCCTTCATAGCCCAATGCGCAACGTCGATCCAGTGCGTGAACAAGTCGGTCATGGCGCCGCCTCCGAAATTCCAGAACCAGCGCCAGCGATAGAACTTTTCTTCGCTGAAGGGCTGATCGGGCGCAGAGCCAAGCCAACTCTTCCAGTCGAGAGCCTGCACGTCTACAGGTTTGGGCGCCCAGTGCTGATAGTTCTGCCACCAGTACGTTCTCACCTGAACTACGCGGCCCAGGCTCCCGCCCTGAATCAGGTCGACGGCGTCCCGAAAATGGGTCCAGCTGCGCTGCTGCATACCGCATTGCAGGATCTGCTTGCCGGAGCGAACGGCATGTGTCAGCGTTGCGCCTTCCTCGATGGTATGGGTGACGGGCTTCTCGAGATAGACATCTTTGCCGGCGCTGAGCGCGTCGATGGCCATGCGCACATGCCAGTGATCGGGAGACGCGATGATGACGGCGTCGATGTCCTTGTCGAGCACTTCGCGGTAATCGCCATGCGTGCTTGCCGCGCCGTTCGAGCGCTCCTTGACAGCATCGCGGCGCGGCGCATAGACGTCGCTCACGGCGACGATCTGGTATGGGCCGGCCTTGTCGGCGGAATCAAGCAGGCCGTTCATTCGCCCTCCGGCGCCGATGACGCCGATGCGAGGCGTGTCGTTGGCGCCGAGGACTTTAGTGGAGGCGAGGGCGGTTAATCCGCCGGCGATGAGAAAGCTGCGGCGATTCGGTTTGTAGGACAAAGGTCGCTCCTGTCGTTCGTGCGGATGGTATATCTTTCACTGATCCGCTTCAATCGAACTCGCCACCTTTGCCAAAGGATAGCCATGCCAGGATCTCGCAGAGATTTTCTCGCCCAAAGCGCGCTGGGACTTCTCAGCGCCGCTGTTTCCGCTCACGCCCAGACGCCGCAGTCAGCACCATCGCAGGAGCCGACGGCTCCAACTCCGACTCCGGGCGCTCCACCGGCGTTTGGGACGGCTCCGCCAGTGGGGCCGGAGGTGTCGGCGGGGACGTTTGCCGAGGCGGAGAAGCTGGTGCAGGTGCAGATGAACGCGCACGATCGCGCTCAGGCGGCGGAGAACTGGCGGATGCAGATGGCTCCCCTCTATGAGCGAAGGACCGGACCGCACAAGCTGGCGATCGGGGAGGATGTGGCTCCGGCGACGTTGTGGAACCCGAGACTGCCGGGATTGAAAAGTTATCCGGCGGCGAATGTGTTTGTGCGCAGTGCGGCAAGCGGAGCGCCGCTTCTGGCGAACGATGAGGACATTGCTTTTGCTACCGTCACGCAGCTTTCGCGATGGATCGAAGGCAGGCAGATCACATCGGAGCGGCTGACGGAGATTTATCTCGACCGCATCGGGCGTTTCGATCCGAAGCTGCATTGCGTGATCACACTGACGAAGGATCACGCGCTGGAGCAGGCGCGGCAGGCGGACAACGAGATTGCGGCGGGGAAGTATCGTGGGCCACTGCACGGTATTCCGTGGGGCGGTAAGGATCTGCTCGACACGGCGGGGATCGCGACGACGTGGGGCGCGGAGCCGCACCGGAACCGCATCCCAACGAAAGATGCGGCAGTTGTAGAACGGCTGAATGCAGCCGGAGCGGTGTTGATTGCGAAGCTAAGCCTGGGCGCGCTGGCGCTGAACGATATCTGGTTCGGCGGGCAGACGATGAATCCGTGGCTGCTTGAGGAGGGGTCGTCGGGATCAAGCGCCGGGCCGGGAGCAGCGACGGCGGCGGGACTGGTGGGCTTTGCGATTGGCAGCGAGACGGGCGGCAGCATTGTGAGCCCGTCGATGAGATGTGGAGTCACGGGGCTTCGTCCTACGTTCGGGCGGGTGCCGCGCACTGGAGCGATGACGCTCTGCTGGTCGCTCGACAAGCTGGGCCCGATGGCGCGCGGCGTCGAAGACACGATGCTCGTGCTTGAGGCGATCACCGGGCCTGATCCGGGGGATCTCTACAGCGTTCCGTCGAAGCTGGCATTTCGATGCCGGTGCCAACGTCGCGGGGTTGCGCGTGGGGTATTTTCCGGCATGGATGAAGGAGACTCCGGCGACGGATGTAGATCGGGCGGCGCTCGAGACGGTGAAGAAGGTGGGCATGGTTCCGGTTGAAGTATCACTTCCGAACTGGCCGTATGACTCCCTGAACCTGATGCTGTTCGCGGAGGCGGCGGCATCGTTCGAAGAACTCACGCTGAGCCACAAAGTGGACGAGCTGAAGGCGCAGGTACCGGATGCGTGGCCGAACTGCTTCCGCCAGTCACGATTCTTGTCGGCGGTCGATTTTGTGCAGACCGACCGGATGCGGCGGATGGTGGCGCAGGAGATGGCACGGATCTTCGCCGACGTAGACCTGCTGCTGGTGCCATCACTGCGGGACGAGATGCTGGTGATCAGCAACAACACTGGGCATCCGTCACTGACACTGCGGGCGGGGTTTGTCGAGGTGTCGGAGGCGCGCAGCGACTGGGCTCCGGACCCGAAGCATCCGCTGCCGAAGTTTTCCCCGCCGCGGAGGGTTCCACATGGAGTCACGCTTATCGGGCGGTTGTTCGATGAAGGGACGGTAGCGCAGGCGGGTCTGGCGCTGGAGAAGGCATTCGGGGTAGCGGGAGAAAAGCCGCCGGGGTTTTAGTAAAACGTCTGAGGCCCACGTCCGAAAATCCGGACGTGGGGCACCCATCACCCGAGTTCTTACCGGCAGAAATTTGATGGCCCCGGCTCTCTTTCGACAACCGGGGCCACGTGGCAGACAGCCTGTAAGCCGAATTCTGTCAAGGACGGCCATTCCTCTAGGCGGCGCATTGCTGCGCGCGCTCCAGCGACCTACCCGGAGGTTTCCGCCGCGCTTCGCTTGCGCTCGGCACGTGACCCGCGTTGGCGCGCCGGGCCGGCACGCATCCGCAGCCGATCGGGCCGGGCTGCGAATTTCCTCCCTATTTGGTCTTGCTCCGTGTGGGGTTTACCATGCCTCCGCCGTTACCGTCGGAGCGGTGCGCTCTTACCGCACCTTTTCACCCTTACCTCCGTCTCTCACGAGCCGAGGGCGGTATATTCTCTGTGGCACTTGCCGTCTCGCGGCCTTGAAGCCGCGATCCCGGACGTTATCCGGCACACTGCCCTGCGGAGTTCGGACTTTCCTCTCCCGACTTGGCTTGCGCCTCGCCGGCAGCGGCCGTCCGGCCTGCCTGCACTTGAACTATGTTAGCGCAAATCGGGGTTAGCGCAGATCGGGCGCGTCAGGAGTTTGCTCCGGCGCAGATGGTGCGACGATCAGGCGTGCTGATAGAGCACATCGAATATGCGTCCGCCGCCCGCCGGCCGTGACAGGATGAACCGGCCCGTCTGCCTGAACCCCTGCTTTGACATGTACGCATCCAGGTCGGACAGCGGCGAGGACCCGGAGTAGACCTCAAAGTTCGCCGCTTCGCACTTGATGTATCGGAAGTGGGGCAGGATCTCCGTTGCGCCTTTCAGAATAAGCAACTCCGAACCCTCTGTGTCCAGCACCAGGATGTCGAACGAGGCCAGATCGATCGCGCTCTTGCGGATGAATGAAGGCAGAGAGAGCGACTCCAACTTGATCGAGCGAGAGTAGGTGACTTTTTCCCACGTTTTTGCATGCTGCAGGTTGGGCTCCAGAATCGAGGAGGAAGAGCCTTCGTTGTCCGAGATGTGAAATTCGTATTTGGCACCGTCCTGTCCGGCGATGAGACAGTTGTAGGCAGTTTGATCGGGGAGATCGGCCAGGTTTGACTCGAGTTCGGCGAAGATGTCGGGGATGGGCTCGACCCAGGCTACTTTCAGGCCGTTGCGAGCATACTCGAACCGCTCTTGTCCCGTGTTCGCGCCGATGTGAATGACCCCGCGGCCTCCTTCCAGATAACGCTCAGGAAGAAGCCCGCGACTGCGGATGTTCCAATAGGTTCTTTCGGCGTACCTTAACGGCGATCGATATCTCAAACTCGCCACCTCGGGCCACATTCATGATTGATTTTGGACATAGTAACATTTGAGTTAGCCCGAAAAGGTTTAACAATATCTCTATGGCTGGAAATGAACGAGTAGCCGCAGACGACGTGCGGCGGGTAGCGGAACTGGCAAATCTGGAGCTGACAGCGGGGGAAGTGACCCGCATGCAGCGCGATCTCAACGCTATTCTCGGCTATGTGGCGCAACTCAATGAACTGGACACCTCGGCTGTTGAGCCGATGGCGCAGGTTTCTGATGTGCTCGGGACGGGCAGCCAGGATGCAACAGCCGCGCTGCGCGAGGATCGGGTAACGCCGTGCCTCGACCGGCAACGGGTCATGGCGGCTGCTCCCGAGACGGACGGTGTCTTCTTCAAAGTCCCCAAGGTGATTGAGCGCTAGGCTCGTACGCGCGAAAGCTAAGTCCCGCATCCGGAAACGCGGACGCGGGGTACCCAGGATTAGATTCAATGACAACGAAAATTTCAGAGGTAAAGCTGCCAACGATCGACGAGCTTGTGGAAGGCGTCTCGAAGGGCGCAACGACGGCGGCCGAAGCGGCACGGCTGTGCTTCAGCCGCATCGACGAAGAGGATGCGACGATTCACGCATTTCTTTCGCTCGACCGCGAGGGTGCGCTGGCGCGTGCGGCGGAGATCGATGCGAAAGCTGCTGCCGGTGAGACTCTGCCGGCGCTTGCAGGCGTGCCGATGGGCATCAAGGATGTACTCGTGGTCGACGGGATGCCGTCGACAGCGGGATCGAAGATTCTCGACGGCTACCGGCCTCCTTACACGGCCACGGCGGTGCAGCGGCTGATCGACGGCGGCGCGGTGCTGCTGGGCAAGCTGAATTGCGATGAGTTCGCGATGGGCTCGTCGAACGAGAACTCGGCGTATGGGCCGGTGCGGAATCCGCATGACACGGATCGGGTGCCGGGCGGGTCGAGCGGCGGATCGGCCGCAGCGGTTGCGGCGGGTATGGCCGTGGCGACCCTGGGCACCGACACGGGCGGCTCGATCCGGCAGCCTGCGTCATTCTGCGGTGTGGTGGGCGTGCTGCCCACGTATGGGCGTGTGTCACGCTACGGGTTGATCGCGTTTGCGTCGTCGCTCGATCGCGTCGGACCGTTCGCGGCGACGGTGCGCGATGCGGCGAAGGTTCTGGGTGTAATCGCCGGGCACGATCCGATGGACGCGACCTCGTCGACGGAGCCGGTTGCGGATTATCTGGCCGAAATTGACAAGGGCGTGGCCGGGATGCGCCTCGGCGTTCCCCCCGAGTACTTTGGCGAGGGGCTCGATCCCGAAGTGCGCGCGGCCGTTGAGGCGACGATCGAGCGGCTGCGCAAGGCTGGAGCAGAGATCGTGCCGGTCTCGCTTCCGCACACAAGATATGCAGTGCCGACTTATTACGTGATCGCGACTGCCGAAGCCAGCGCCAATCTGGCTCGATTCGATGGCGTGCGCTACGGATATCGGGCTGCGAACACGCATACGCTGGCGGCCATGTACAAGTGCTCGCGCGAAGGTGGATTCGGCGCGGAAGTCAAGCGGCGCATTCTGCTCGGGACATATGTGCTGAGCGCGGGTTACTACGATGCTTACTACAAGAAGGCGCAGCAGGTGCGGCGGCTCCTGACTGAAGATTTTCTCAAGGCTTTCGACGGCGTCGACGCGATCCTCACGCCGACGGCCCCGACTCCGGCGTTCAAGCTGGGCGAGAAGACGGACGATCCGATGGCGATGTATCTTGCTGATATCTACACCGTGACGGCCAACCTCGCGGGTATTTGCGGAGTGTCGGTGCCGTGCGGAGAGTCGCGGGCGGGATTGCCGATCGGGTTGCAGATCCTGGGCAAGCACTTCGGCGAGTCGACGGTATTTCGTGTAGGGCAGGCGGTTGAGAGGCTCGGCTAGGGCGCAGTCTCCCCACGTCCGAAAATCCGGACGTGGGGCATCCAATTCATTACAGTGATGCAAAAGCAGGTTCTTCGACTACGTTTGGGGCAAAGTGCGCGCCAAACTCCGCTCAGGATGACGTCACAGGTGGAGAATGGGCTTTTTTAAGGGCACTCGCAGCGCGGCCCAGAAATCGCCACCGGCATAGCTACAGATTCCTCGGCTGAGCCAAGCGGCTGGTAGTAGCGCGACGCGGGATCAGCACAGGCGAGGCACAAGATGCGTCCGTCGTCTTCGACGAAGCGTTCGTAGCTGATGCCTTCTCCGCATTCGGAGCAGGCGATGCGCTCGCCCTTGTACCCGGGAAATTCCTTTGGCTCAACGCGGACAGAAACCCATTCTTCTGAGAACAATTCGTTATCGGGGAGTTCGCGATAGGCGAGCATCTGCTGCTTGTTTTTGTTTTCGATTTCCGGATGAAGTTCGCGGGCACGTGCTTTTGATGATTCGAGGGCTGCGATGCGCAGGGCGCGGCCTGAATCCAGGTCAACAAAGGTCGCGGCCATCTTGCCCCAGTCGCGAAATTTGAGGGCGCGCTTGCCGAGACGACATCCAGTGACGACTCCGATGGCATCCGTAGCGCAGCGGTCAATCTCGATGTAGGTGACGAGGCGCTTCCGATCCTTGCCTCGCGGCTCCTCGACGCCGAGGCGACGGCAGCCAAGCATCGCCATGCGCACGCCGAGGATCTGCCCAGCGCAGAGGTGTCCGTGAGCAGTTTCAGCCAGCTTGAGCAGATCGTCGAAGGACTCCATGAGCCCAGTTTAGACCTTATGAGCAGGGCCGTCAGTTCGCGCTGTCGCCGGCATCTCCCGCGTCGCCGTCTTCGACCAGCACCGCTGACAAGCCGACGAGGTCAAAGCCGACAGGGGGGCTTCCGGCGGGCTGGAAGGCTATGCGAAGGGGCTCGCGCTGCCAGACCGCCGGAGAGCAGGCGGGGGAAGGGTGGTCGATTGGGTTCCACTCATGCAGCTTTTTGCTGAGCAGCGGGCGCCGAGCCGCGATCTGCGCGACCACTGCATAAAGCTGGTGGCCGGAGGAACTGAGTCCGCAATAGGCGGCATAGTCGCGGAACCAGACGACGTCGGATACGGCCGGGTCGTAGTCGGGCAGGCGGAGGGCCGTGACCTTGCCGCTGATGCGGTCGATGAGCAGCCAGGGGCCGCGCTGCCAAACCCAGCGCGCAGCCCCTGTGTGGCCGCCCGCATCCGTGGGGAGGGCATCGTTCAAACGGATGGCGCGGCGGACAGCGAAACTCCGGTCGGTGATGTCGTGAGCGTCGCCGGTGGTCCACTCCTTGACCTTGCCGTCGACGACGAGGGGACGCACGCGCAGCTCGGTTTCATCCTTGCGTGCTCCCGCGGGATCTCCGATGACAGAGTAGGGGACTTTGTGGATAGCTCCAAGGACGACGACGTGCGGCTTTGCTCCGGCCGCGTGTACGAAGCTCGCCGTCAGGGCGAGAGCGATGCTGAAGCATGGCCAGAGCATTGGTGATTCAGGATAGGACAGCACCCGGAGTTGGGACACGTCACGGAAGTAATGGAAATGCAGCTCTTAGCTTCTAGCCGCTAGCTTCTAGTACTTAGTTTTCAGTCCACAGTTCCCAGTTGCGAAGCCAAGATCGTTCAACTGGTATCAGAACCTGGTGGTGGTGATTTTACCGCTGAGGAACCGGAGGGCGCAGAGATCTGGGCGAGAGATGTAGACAATCTACTACCTACCGGTGTAGAGTGCCTACATCTATGAAGAAGCCGGGAGAAAAACCGAGCCCCTACCAGAATCGGATCGAGTTGCTGCAGGGCACGCTCGACATGCTGATACTGCAGACCCTCCAATGGGGCGCGCAGCACGGTTACGGCATCAGCCAGGCGATCCGCACGCGATCGGGCGAAGTTCTGCAGGTGGAGACCGGGTCCCTCTATCCCGCGCTGCATCGGTTAGAGCGGCAGGGCTGGGTCCGCTCGGAGTGGAAGCTGACCGAGAGCAATCAGCGCGCGAAGTACTACCGCATCACGCTGACAGGCAAGAAGCAGCTCGCTTCGGACCACGGCCGCTGGCAGCAGATGGTCGAAGCGATCGGCTCAATCATGGGCGTCGAGGCGGAGCGGAGCGAGCCGTGAACTGGTGGCGGTTCTTGGCAGGACGCAAACGTGATCTCGATGAAGAAATCGAGGCGCATCTGCGTATGGCCGTGCGGGACCGCGTAGAGCGCGGCGAGTCGCTGGAGCAGGCTCGGGCGACAGCGGCGAAAGAGTTTGGCAATGTGCCGCTGGTGAAGGACGTAACGCGCGGAGTGTGGGGCTGGGATCGGTTGGAGCGCGCCGGGCAGGATTTGAAATATGCGCTGCGGCGGCTTGTGAAGTCTCCGGGATTCACGATTGCTGCGGTTGCCACACTCGCGCTCGGCATTGGCGCGAACACGGCAATCTTTGAGCTTCTGGATGCTGTGCTGCTGCAATCGCTGCCGGTGAAGAATCCGCAGCAACTGGCCCAGGTGCGCGTTGTCGACATGGACAAGGCCCGCGGCGGCGTTTTCAGCGCCTATCCACCAGTGACCAACCTGATCTGGGAGAAGCTGCGCGAGGATCATCAGGGATTTTCCGGCATTGCCGCCTGGAGGGACACAGGATTCAGCCGCGATTCGGGAGGTGATGCTCGCTGGGTCAATGGCCTGTGGGTGAGCGGCGACTTCTTTCACGTGCTCGGCGTCAGACCGATTCAGGGGCGAGTTTTCACCTCGGAGGACGATCGCCGCGGATGCGGTCTGCCCGGCGCGGTGATCAGTTACGGCTTCTGGCAGCAGGAGTTCGGCGGTGGCCCGGCGCTCGGGCGCAAGCTGATGCTCAACGACAAACCTGTGGAAGTGATCGGCATTACACCCGCCAACTTCTTCGGCGTGGCCGTGGGCAGAGACTTCGACGTGGCCGTGCCGATTTGCTCGCAGCCGTTCCTCGAAACGAGGAACAGGCTGGATGCAAGCACGAAGTGGTGGCTTTCAGTGATCGGAAGGCTCGATCCCGGCTGGTCAGTCCAACAGGTAGCGGCGCATCTTGGAGCCATCTCGCCGGGGATTTTCGCAGCGACGTTGCGGCCCGACTATCCGGTCGAGAGCGTGAAGGACTATCTCGCGATGAAGCTGACGGCCGAGCCGTCGGCCGCCGGCGTGTCAATGCTGCGCGATCAATATTCCGATCCGCTGAAGTTTCTGCTGGGTATCTCCGGCCTGGTGCTGCTGATCACCTGTGCGAACCTGGCCAGCCTGATGCTTGCGCGCACCAGCGCTCGCGAGCGCGAGATGGCGGTGCGGCTGGCGATTGGAGCGGGGCGATGGCGGCTGATCCGCCAGGTTCTGTCGGAAAGCCTGCTCCTCTCAATTGCGGGCGCCCTGGCGGGGGCGGTGTTGGCCCACATGTTGAGCCGCGGGTTGGTTGCATATCTGAACACGAGAGACAATGCTGTAGCTCTCGACTTCAAGCTCGACTGGCGGCTGTTTGCATTCTTGCTCGCGGTCTCGTTGGTGACGTGTGTGCTCTTCGGGCTGGCTCCGGCGTTGCGCGCTTCGCAGACCGCTCCCGGCGCGGCAATGAAGACAGGCGGCCACGGAATGACCGCAAACCGTGGGCGGCTGGGCTTTCGCGGTGCGCTGGTCGTGTCGCAGGTGGCTCTGTCACTGATGCTCCTGTTCGGCGCACTGCTGTTCACCCGCAGTTTGCAGAATCTTCTGACAGACAATCCGGGATTCCGGGCGGACAGCGTATTGGTCGCCAGCCTCAATTTCACCCGCCTACAGATCCCTGTCGAACGGCGAGGAGCTTTCCAGCGGCAACTGCTCGACCGGATACGCGCTGTTCCCGGTGTGGATTCGGCAGCCGACACCAATATCGTTCCGCTCAGCGGCGACGGCTGGGGTAACGCCGTGTGGATTGACGGCCACGACTCGACGCAGCGGAAGGATTCGAATTTCAGTTCGGTAAGCTCGTCTTATTTCAAGACGTTGCGCATTTCGATTCTGGCGGGACGCGATTTTAACGACCGCGATACGACCCAGTCGCCGCGGGTGGCTATTGTGAACGAGACATTTGTGAAGCAGCTCGGCCTTGGTCCGAATCCCATCGGCATGCGTTTCCGCCGTGAGGCGACCCCATCGAGTCCAGAGGAAGTGAACGAGATTATCGGCGTAGTAAAGGATACAAAGTACCGTCAGATCCGGCGGCCTGCGGGGCCGATTGCGTATCTCGCCCTTGCGCAGGAAAAGGACGCTGAGAACTCCATGCAGGTGCTCGTGCGGTCACAGCTGCCCATGGCTACAGTCGAGGCAGCGATTCGCCGCACGATGCGCGATGTGAGCTCGGGGATCAGCTTCGATTTCGATGGTCTGCAGGAGCAAATCCGGAAGTCACTGCTGGCCGAGCGGCTGCTGGCCACACTTTCGGGGTTCTTCGGAGCGCTCGCCGTGGTGCTGGCGATGATCGGGCTCTACGGTGTTATGTCGTATACGGTGGCCGAACGGACCAACGAGATCGGCATCCGCATGGCGCTGGGTGCGGGGCGCGCGAATGTGACAACGATGATTCTGGGCAAGGCCGTCCGCTTGCTTGCGATGGGGCTTGCGCTGGGCGTCGGGCTGTCACTCGCAGTGGCCAGCGCGGCAAGCGCTTTGCTCTTTGGATTGAAGCCGCGTGATCCGGCGACGCTGATGATATCGACTCTTCTGCTCGCGGCTGTGGCGCTTGTCGCGAGTTATCTACCGGCGCGAAGAGCGGCTGGGCTCGATCCGATCGCATCGCTCAGAGAAGAATGAGACGGTGAAGAGCGATGCGGCAGCGGACTTCAGCCGCCGCATCCGCTCGCGAAGTTACCGCGCAGACGTGTCGCGGAGGATCACTGTCAGGCTGACATCGTCGCGCAGCGGGGTGCCGTTGGCGAAGTCCTGCAGGGCGGCGAGGATCACCATCAGCTTGGTGTGCGCGGACTGGCCTTCGGCGCAACGGAGCGTTTCGAGAAGGCGTTCGCTTCCGAACTCCTCGCCGGCGGGATTTGCGCACTCGAGCACGCCATCGGAATAGGCCACGAGCGTGTCTCCGGGGGCAAGCGGAAGCGTTGCGGAGGCAAACACGGCATCTTCTATGGCGCCGAGCAGCGGGCCGCCCTCTTCGAGCATGTTGCAGGTGCCGTCGGCGTGGAGGAGCATCGGCGGGAAGTGGCCGGCGTTGCAGTAGGTCAGCTCGCTGCGATCGCAGTCAATCTGGGCGATGAATCCGGTGACGAACGGGGCAACGGGGCGCAGGTAGCAGAGATGGCGGTTGACCTCCGAGGCGATCTGGGCGGGGTCGGATTCGGGGCGGCCATAGCACTGCAAGAGGCCGGCTAGATTGGTAAACCACATGCCGGCGGCTACGCCTTTGCCGGCGATGTCTCCGTGGGCAGCGAAAACGCGCGAGCCGTTTTTCGAGAAAGTGATGAAGTCTCCGGAGAGGAAGCGCGCGGCGAAGACTTCGCTGGCGAAGTGCAGGTCGCCGTGGCGCAGCAGGCGCGGGCCGCTGAGCTTGCGCTGAATCTGCGCGGCTTCGAAGAGCTGGTTATGCAGGTCGAGCTTCTCGCGGTGCAGGGAGTCGAGCTCGTCTTCCATGGGAGAACCGGGCATGGAAGAACTCGGCATAGAAGAGCCGGACAGCGATGAGCCTGGCACAGCCGCCGCGGCGAATGGGGAGATTGAGGGAGGAAGCGAATTCCAATCGCGGGGATTGGTGTCGAATCCGCTATTGGACGGCGCGAATGTTTCCGCGTGCAAGAGTCACCTCATTTCGTTTGAGCCTCTTGGGCTAGCCCATTCAAGCAAAAACCGAGCATGAACAGGCAACCTCGCATTACGCGAAATACTTTTAACCGACGAATCGATAGCCGGTTCCATGTACGGTGAGGAAATACTGCGGTTGCTCGGGATCGGGTTCGAGTTTCTGGCGCAGACGCACCAGGTGCGTGTCGACGGTGCGCGTGGTTGGAAAGTTGTCGTAGCCCCAGACGTCTTCGAGCAGGCGATCGCGGCTGAGGGTTTCTCCGGAGTGCGAGATGAAGTACTTGAGCAGTTCGAACTCCTTAGAGGAGACGTCGAGCTGCCTACCGGATTTGACGACGCGGCAGCGGCGAAGGTCAACTTCGACGTCACCGAAGGAGTGATGTTCCTGGTTTTTCGGGGGCCGCCGAAGCACGGCGAAGGATAGCCTTGACGCGAGCGAGCAATTCGCGGATCGAGAAGGGCTTGGTGACGTAATCGTCGGCTCCGAGTTCGAGGCCGACTACCTTGTCGACCTCCTGCCCGCGAGCGGTCAGCATGATGATGGGGAGCGAGGCACGTTTGGCACGCAGCTGCTTGCAGACCTCAAGGCCGCTCATACGCGGCATCATGACGTCGAGTACAACGAGATCCGGGGACTCGTCGAGAGCTCTTTGCAGGCCTTCGACGCCGTCGCCGGCGGTGATGACCTTGTAGCCCTCGAACTCGAAGTTATCGCGAAGTCCGGCGACCATGTTGGGCTCGTCCTCGACGATAAGAATTTTCACGGCTGATTCAGTTGTTTTTGTTTTTTCTTGTAGTTTCATGCGGGCGCCTCGTTTGCTTGTTGAGCTATGGAATGTTGCATCGGGAGGGTAATGATGAACTTGCTGCCGTGTCCGGGCTCGCTCTCAACGGCGACTTCTCCTCCGTGGGCCTGCACTATATGACTGACGAGTGACAGGCCCAGTCCGCTCCCCTTGGTGTTGTGCACCAAGGGATCACCTACCCGGTAGAACTTCTCGAAGATTTTCGACTGCTCCTTCGGCGCAATTCCGATGCCGTGATCGACGACTTCAAGGTTGACTGCACTGTTCTCGCGATAGAGATTCACGCCGAGGTACTTATCATTCGGCGAATACTTGAGCGCGTTGTTCACCAGGTTCAACAGCGAGCGGGCAATCGCTTCGCGGTCGACCATCAGGGGCGGTACATCGCCGGCGATCTTCTGCTCGAATTTGAAGCCGTTCTGCTCGATTTCGAAGCGGTAGGCCTCGAGAGTGTCGCGCACCAGATCGGCGAGGTTTGTCTCGCGGAAGTTGTATTCCTTCTTTCCGGATTCGATGCGGGAGAAGTCGAGGATATTGTTAATGAGCGAGGTCAGCCGCTCGCTCTCCTTGCGGATGATCTCGTAATACTCCTGCTGCTTTCCTGAGCCGGAGATGCGACCCATCTCAAGCGTCTCTGCATAAAGGCGGATGAGCGCGAGCGGCGTTCTCAGCTCATGCGAAACATTGGAGACGAAGTCTGACTTCAGCTTTGCCAGCGCGAGTTCGCGGGCCACGCTGCGATAGGTAAGGATCATGCCCGCGCCCATCAGTAATGAAAGCGCAGCCAGGATCAGAAAATGATTTCGGAACAATCGAGCGCTGATGTCCGCGATGGTGGTGCCGCGCAGCTTCATTCCGAGAATCAGACCGGAGAAGACATCTTCAAGAGAACGTTCGACCTCGGCTTTTCCGCCGTCCCAGGAAGCAGAGGCCGCGAACGGCAAATCATCCTTCTCCGTGCGAACCATGATGGCGGTCTGCGGATGCATGGAATCGCCCTGGTTCTGATCGGGCCACACTTCGTTCAGGGCTGCCGGGAAGAACTTGTTCTTAAGGTAATCAGTGTCGTAGATAAAGCCAGCCAAGGCGGGCCGCTCGGCCGAGGCGCCGCGCGGGATAAACATCACCAGCGACTGGTACTGCATTTTGTCGCCGCGGCTGACCCAGTGCCCGTCAAAGAACATGTGTTTGCCATCATGCGCCTCGGCTTTCCGGAGCTTGCCTATATACATCCTGCCGTCCATGTTCCACCATGTAGTGAAATCAGAAGCAAGAGTCTGATCCTCTGCGCAATAGATACCGCTGCTCATCCGGCTGGGTTGGGAGCGGAATACCATCTGATCCTTTCCTGTCCAGAGAAAGGCATGGGTGATGTCGGGATGCGTCTCCAGAAAGCCACTGATGCCACTGGGGTTGTCTCTGTCCGGAAATTCGGACCGCGCTTCGTCGGCCATCTCGTACATGCGCGCGTCGATCTCCTTTTCGGCGATGGCGAGCATCTGCTGGTAGTCCACCTGATATGCGGCCTCAATCGCCTTTTCGCGCTGCATGTTGCGGAGATAGAAGGCGCTGAAGATGATAAGCGCGGCCGCCGGGAGCATCATCGCCAGCATCAGCATGAGAATGCGGGGGCGGTCTGACCAGCGGAGGTGTGGAAGCTTCCACATATCAGGCTGCGATCTTTCGATATCCATCCGTAGTGAAGAATAGACCGCCCGCCACCGGGATATGTCACATCGCCGCAACAAATTGCAAAAAGTTGTGAACTATTTACCCGCGTTGGCCTGTTCTTCGATGGCCTGGTTGTAGTGCTGGCGGGCGGGCGGCAGCGGGTGCAGTTTGTAGAGAATGAGCACATCGCGGTCGGGGTCGTCGAAGGCGTGGAAGCGGGCGACTTGCTCGAGCGAATATTGGGTGTGCAGGTCTTCCAGGGTGCCGGGGTCGAGCTCGTTCCATGCGGCGTACCAGCCGGGCTGGTAGTTGTGGATGCGCTTGGCGAGGTCCCACGTCCCGAAGTCGTCGCAGATGGCGGGCAGATGGGTAATGAGGGTGATGTTGTCTCCGCTGACTGAGAGGAGAAGGCGATTGCGGTACGGATGACGGTCGATGTAGTTGGTAAGGCGGCGCGCGGCGGTGATCCAGGTGTATTCGGGATGGCTGCTCCAGTAGAGGATCTCGCGCAGATTGAGCATGCTGATCAGGGCCGCCGCGGCAACCGCGGTGAAGGCCGCCGGGCGGGCGAGTCGCGCGATTCGGTGAGCCGCGCTCGGGGTTCTGAACAGGGAAGCGATAGCGATTGTGATCACAAAGACCAGCGGATACGCGATCACCTGGTAGTAACGCGGCTGCATGTTGTTATGCCAGCCGATGAAGAAGACGTAACCGGCCGAGGCCAGCAGAGATGCGATAACCAGGGGATTGCGCCGCACGTTGCGAGCAAAGATGAACGACAGCGCAAGCAGCGGGACGGCCAGTTCACAGAGCCAGGGATCGATCCACAGCGCACCATGCAGCGCATACCAGAAGGCGGCGAGATAGCCGAGCAGGGACGTGGGCTGATTCCACACATTCGCCGTGAACAGGTAGTGATAGTCATAGGCATAGCGCGGCCGGACGAAGATTCCGTAATAGAGGCCGAAGGGAATGAGGCCAGCAAGTGCAACGGTGAGCAGAGGCTTGAAAGCCTCGCGAAAGTTGTAACCGTATGCGTGCCAGACGAGAAACAGCGTCGAGGGGATCAGAAAGAGCGCCGTCGTCTTGGTCAGCACGGCGAGACAGAGAAGAAGCCCGACGGTGATCTGAGCGGCCGTGCGTCCCGCTCTGTTCCTAATCTGAGGAAGGCGAAGAGCAAGCAGCCATGATCCCAGCAGAAACAGCATGAGCGGCTGCTCGAGAATGGCGAGCCGGCTGAAGGCGTAGAGAAACGCATTCGTCACCAGCAACGTGACGGCGAACAGCGAGGCTGCGCGCGACACCTGCGTGCGGAGCACGAGCCAGGCCAGCAGCAGGTTCGCCGCGAAGATGCCAAGGACGAGCAACCGCGCCGCGAGGAGGTTCACTCCGGTGAAATGGAAGAGCACCAACTCCATGGCCGGCAGCACGGGGAGGGCAACGGAGGGATTGAAGTCTCCATGGACGTACCAGGAGCCGTGCACGTAGTGCTCTATGGCCGCTTTGCCATACCAGCCTTCATCGGTGTACTTCGAGTAGTCCATCCACGGCGAGTTGTTGGGAAAGTCGGCGCGGAGGTGGACGGCGTGCAGCGCGAAGACCACACCCAGCCCAGCTAGCCAGAGGCTGTAGAGACAGAGCCGGATTGGACGCGGCACGGGCATCGCAGGGTTCGTTCACCAAGAGAGAAGGCAAGGCCTACTTCGGAAACCAAAAAATGATGCAGAAGTTGTGCGGTACAACTAATGGAATTGGGGAGAGTATAAACGCTGGCTCTCCAGTGCCAAGCCTTTAAGTGCGCCAATTGCCATTAGATGCGGACCAGCGTCCGTGCCCCGCCCAGGGCCGGCTAGTCGTAGGCGAGTGCGTCGATTGGGTCCTTGCTGGCGGCCTTCCAGGCGGGATAGAGCGCTCCCAGAACCGCTCCGGCGAGCGCAATGATAGCTCCTCGCAGCCGCCAGACATTCGTCACCTGAAAGGCCATGGTGGGGAAGCGCATTCCCATGCCGAACTTGAGAATCTGCGTACACACGATGCCGACCACAATGCCCACAACGGTCACCAGCAGAGCCTCACGGAGCACCAGGTCAATGATGTAGAGCTTCGACGCACCGAGTGATTTGAGGATGCCGATCTCGCGGGTGCGCTCCATGACGGCGGTGTAGAGCGATTGGAAGATCACGAGGAACCCAACGATCACGGCAATGGCGATGACGACGTTCAGGGCGATGTTAAATCCGGGCAGGTGAGCGGGGGTCATCATGGACATCCAGGCCTGGAGGGTCTGTACCTGGTACTGTTCGAGGCCGGGTGTGGAATGAATCTCGTTGATGATGATCTGCTGGTTCTTGAGGTCGTCGCTGCGGATATAGAAGAGCGACGCGTTGTCGGGATTGCCCATCAGGCCGCCGAGCGTGCGGATGGGCACGAACTTGCGGCCGCCCTTGCCGTGTTCCACGATGCCGCAGATGCGGAAGGGGTGGCCCTTGATCGGGGTGGTGTCGCCGACGTGGTGGCCGTGATCGGAACGCGCGAAGAAGTCGTCGACGATGACGTCCCGTGGGCCGGTGAAGGGTCCGCCGGAAAGAAAGGTAAAAGGCCGGAGGGCGTTATAGCTTTGGAAGTCGATACCCCAGATGGTCTCGACGGAGCCGGCGGTGCTCAGGTCGGTAATGACGGGCGCTGCGACAGCGACGTGAGGCAGCTTGCGCAGCACGTCGGCCACCTTGGCCGGTACCGGCGCGCCGCTGATTCCGGAGAGAAAGCTGGCGTTTGGGGGCTGCACGATAATGTCGGCGCCGATGCCGCCGATGCGGGTTCTCTGGTCGCTGACCATGCCGACCATGATGGCGACGATTGAGAGGATCATGATGACTTCAATGGCCACGGCCGCGACGCTGATGAGGGTGCGCACGGGGCGATGCATGATGTTTCCAACAACCAGCTTATTCATGGACGGGGTTCGATGCCCGGACCGGGATGGACCCCTTGGTTCAGGGCGCTTCCGGGCTAGAGGTCGACTCTCAAGTTTAGCAAAGGGTGCAGCCCGGCCCTGGCGTCTGAGTAAGTAATCGGCTGCCAAACCGGTAGCCTCCGGCTATCGCGGTTTTCGCGATTCAGGGGCCACGGGCTCAAGTTCGCGCGTGAGATCGTCGATACTTAGAAAAAGGCAGTGCCGAATAGGTGCCGGATCAGTGCAAAACTAGCGAAAGGCCTTGATTTTTATTTTGACCTGTGCTGGCGCATGGACTTATGTTTACTTTTAAGCCCCGGATTGACTGCAATTTATGGCATTTTCAGAAATACGGTGTCCAAAAAGATAACCTACGAGGTTGCCGCTCCTTGTTAGTCGCTTCGACTTTCGATCGGCGGTTCCCGGAAGCACCGATTCCGAAATGCGAACGCTGCAAATGACCTGAGGTTTGGCGGTATGGGCGAATTTGGCAAGGAGTTGCGATCCGAGCGCGTACGCCGCGGCATTGAACTCGAGGAAATCAGCGACTCGACGAAAATCAGCAGCCGCTACCTGACGGCGCTCGAGGATGACCAGTTCGAACAACTGCCCGGCGGCGTGTTCAACAAGGGGATTGTGCGCAGCTACGCGCGTGTTGTTGGCCTCGATGAAGAGTTCTGGGTCACCCGCTACATGGAGGCATACCAGCAGAGCGGCCATCTCAAGACTGACGACGCCGACTGGATCGCATTCGCCGAGAACGTAAGCAAGAGCCGCGAGATGGAAGGCGAAAAGCCGGCCCAGCGACTGCGGTGGGCCGGAGTTGCCGCGCTGCTTCTGCTGCTGGTCGGTCTGGGATGGTTCGTATGGAGCTACGTGCGCAGCCGGATGGTCGAAGAGGGCGCAATCTACCGGCCGCACGTGGTCACAGCGGCCGCTGACAAGTCGTCGCTCACTTCGACACCGGTAAATCCCCGCTGACCGGATTCTTTTCCCTTTCCAGAGAATGGCTTTGCCCGGGACCGGGAGCCTCTAGTACCATCTATTTATAACGATTTGGCCCCGTTTTGAACGCCGCTCCCGCTTCGGCCTGGGCGAATCTCGCCCTGGGCCGGAATTCCACGCGACGATCGAACCTATCCCATCGATGGAGGAACCACCCTTGGCTGTACGCGACAGAGTTTTGTTTACTTCCGAGTCTGTGACGGAGGGGCATCCGGACAAGATCGCCGACCAGATCTCCGATGCCATTCTTGACGCCTGCCTTGAGCAGGATTCCTACAGCCGTGTGGCGTGTGAGACGCTGACCGCTACCGGCCTGGTCGTGATCGCCGGCGAGATTACCACTCGCGCTTACGTCGATTTCCAGACTCTGGTGCGCGGAGTGGTGGCTTCGATCGGGTACGACAACGCGCTCTACGGCTTTGACTCGAATACCTGCGCGGTCATCTCCTCCATCAACAAACAGTCTGGTGACATCGCCATGGGTGTCGACACCGGCGGCGCGGGCGACCAGGGCATGATGTTCGGCTATGCGACGAACGAGACCGAGGAGCTGATGCCGGCTCCTATCTCCTTTGCCCATAAGCTGGCGCGACGTCTGACGGAAGTCCGCAAGAACGGCAAGCTGCCCTATCTGCGCCCGGATGGCAAAAGCCAGGTGACGGTCGAGTACGATGAGAACGGGAAGCCGGTGCGCATCGACGCAGTGGTCATTTCGACGCAGCACGCAGAGACGATCGGCACCGATGAACTGCGCGCCGACATTCTGAAGCACGTGATCCAGGCGGTGCTGCCGGAGAAGTTGCTCGACGAGAATACTAAATACCACATCAATCCCACGGGCCGGTTTGTGATTGGCGGCCCGATGGGCGACACGGGATTGACGGGCCGTAAGATCATCGTCGATACCTACGGCGGCATGGGACGCCACGGCGGCGGCGCTTTCAGTGGTAAGGATCCGACAAAGGTCGACCGCTCGGCAGCGTACATGGCTCGCTACATCGCGAAAAACATCGTCGCCGCCGGTCTGGCCGATCGCTGCGAGGTACAGCTTGCCTATGCCATCGGCGTGGCCGAGCCGGTCAGCGTGCTGGTCGACACCTTCGGCACGGGCAAAGTCGATTCGAAGAAGCTCGGAGAGCTGGTGCGGGCCAATTTCCAACTGACTCCGAAGGGCATCATCGAGAGCCTCGACCTGCGCAGGCCGATCTATCGCAAGACCGCGGCTTACGGGCACTTTGGCCGTACCGACAATGGCTTTCCGTGGGAGGCGACCGACAAGGCCGCGGCTCTCAAGGAGCAGGCAACGGCCGCGAGCAAGTCAGCGAGCTAGCGAGTCAGCTTGCGCTTTGCACGCGCAAGCAGGTCAAGTCAGCGAAGGGTAGGCCGCAGGGTCTGCCCTTTTTTGCTGCCTCAGAACTCGACCCCGAGTCGCGAATCCTATTTCCCCCCTTGATACACTCGCCCCATGGACCATCTCTGGACGCCGTGGCGCTACGCCTACATCACCGACACCGATGTCACCATGCGCAAAGGAGTTCCGCAGGAACTCGCGGCGTGGACGGGCGACCTGGGATGCGTCTTTTGCAATATGATCGCGGCGGCTGACTACGCGATCAAGCACGGTATGTCCGTCGATGAGGCCGAGTGCCTGGCGGGGATTGTGCTGCGCAACGAGCGGGCGTTCATCTGCCTGAACCGCTATCCTTACAACTCCGGACACATCATGGTCGTGCCCTATCAGCACGAGGGCTCGCTGGCCGCGCTCGATCCGGTGATCACCCACGAACTGATGGACCTGACCCAGCGCTCGGAGCGGGCGCTGGGACGAGTGTACGCTCCGGACGGATTCAATATGGGTCTGAATGTGGGTCGGGCAGCCGGAGCCGGCGTGACCGGGCACCTCCACATCCACGCCCTGCCGCGCTGGTTTGGCGATACGAACTTCATGACCGTCGCCGGCGAGACGCGCGTGCTGCCCGAAGCGCTGCCGACGACCTGGCGGAGGCTTCGCGAGGCTTTCTCCGAACTGGCCTGATCCCACCCTGCGAAGGCGCATCCAAGCAGGGAGGAGTTTCGTCCGTGACAACAAAGAAAAAGAGCGCTTCACGCGCTGACGAGAGCGAGTCGAACCGGCAGCAACCCGCGACCAGCGTGCAGCCGGTCAAGCCGAGTGCAAAGGACACGGGAGGCGGGCTGATCCGTCAGCGAGAGGCCGTGCGCGGAAACACGGAGGAGGGCGCAGGCGAGCTGCATCCCGAGCTACCGGCCGGCCAGCATGCGACCGGATCGTTTACGGGAGAGAACCCTGCGCGGACTCGGAAGAGGAACGGTCAGCGATAAGCGGTGGGGCTCAGTCCGGCCGGTGTCCATTGGCCGGTTCCAACGCGACTGGACTACGGTTCAGTTCGTTCAGTGCTTCGTCGGACTCCTCGAATAGCTCCTGCTCCATGGCCAGTTCGCGCATGCCCTGCGGCATCTGCTTCGTCGGCCGAACGCCGAGGCTCCTGAGGATCTCAGCCTGGCGGATGACGTTCCCGCGGCCCTCGGCAAGCTTCTTGTATGCCTCGTCGTAGGCGCCTTTCGCGTCATCCAGCTTCCGGCCAACGTCGGTAAGGTCCTTTGCAAACGCAGCCAGCTTGTCGTAGAGCTCGCCCCCACGGCGAACGATCTCCTGTACATTGCGCTTCTGCTGCTCCTGCCGCCAAAGGTGGGCTACCGTTCGCAGGACAAACAGCAGCGTGCTAGGGCTGACCAGCAGAATGCTCTTATCCCAGGCCTCCTGCCAGAGTTTGCCGTCGCGAGCGAGCGCCAGCATGAAGGCCGGCTCGATGGGCACGAACATCACCACAAAGTCCAGCGAGTTGACCCGGTAGAGCGACGGGTAGTCGCGCTGCGAGAGCTCCCGGATGTGTTTGCGAACCGAGGCCAGATGGCGAGTAAGAGCGGCGTCACGGGTAGCGTCGTCCGCGGCGCTGCAGTACTCGCTGTAGTCGGTCAGCGAAACCTTGGAGTCGAGAACGAGGTGCCGGCTTTCAGGCAGGTCGATGATGATGTCCAGACGCGCCCGGCGGCCGTCCTCGCGTGTCATGGTTTCCTGCACGCGATATTCGTGGTCGCGGCGCAGGCCGGAAGACTCGAGGATGCGTTCGAGCACAACTTCTCCCCATTCGCCCTGTGTTTTTGATGAACCACGCAGGGCGCTGACGAGGCTGGTGGCGTCCTCGGAGAGGCGCGCATTGAGAGCGCGCAACTGCTCGAGCTGGGCTTTGAGTTCGGAGCGGCCGGCGATGCCGTCTTTTTCGAGGCTCTCCACCTTCTGCTGGAACTCGCCGAATTTTTCCTTTAGCGGGGTTATGAGCTGGCCCAGGTTCTCCTGGTTCTGCTGGATGAAGCGGCGGGATTTTTCTTCGAGGATGTCGGAAGCGAGCGACTTGAATTGGTTCGACAGCTCCTCGCGCGCGGAGGTGAGCAGGGAGAGCTTTTCCTGGGCATTCTGGCGCTCGGATTCGAGCCTCGCCTGCAACGCGGCAACTTGAGCCTGCAAGGCCGCAGCCTCATTCCGTATGCGGTCGCGTTCGGCTTCCACGGCATGGATCGCGGCAGCACGCTGGGCAGCTTCCGTCGCAAGCTGTTCGGCGCGCAGGCGGAACTCGGTCTCGCGGCTCCGGCTCTTGAGCCAAAAGAGGGTGACCACCGCCAAAGCAGCGGCCAGAACTACGGCGATCGCGGGGACCATGCCTGAACTATACCGCCGGGACGCGGGGAATGCCTGTGGAGGGCGTAACTGGTTGAATGCCTGTGACCGGCGACGGAGGTGTTCACTTTTTTCTCGCGGACCGGGCCGAATTTACGTGGCATTAACCTGAGCGTTACATCGCGCTGCATCCCGGTTTCAAAGAGGGCCCTTCCTATGAATACCGCTGCACCCGCCACTGATTTCACCGAAATGGACGACGCGAAAATCTCCGGCCATCACTGGAAGATCATGTTTATCTCCGGTATGGGCTTCTTCACCGATGCCTATGACCTCTTCATCATTGGCGTGGTGATGACGCTGCTCAAACAGATCTGGCACTTTGGCAAACTCGAAGAAAGCCTTGTGGAATCAACAGCCCTGCTGGCTTCGGCGCTGGGCGCGCTGCTCTTCGGCCGGGTTGCCGACATGCTGGGGCGCAAGCGGATCTATGGAGTCGAGGTGCTGGTGCTGGCGGCAGGCGCCATTGCCTGCGCCTTTGCGCCAAACATCCTGTGGCTGATCGGGTTGCGTTTCATCCTCGGCATCGGTATCGGCGGCGATTACCCGGTAAGCGCGACCATCATGAGCGAATACGCCGAAAAGAACCATCGCGGGATGATGGTGACGCTGGTCTTCGCCATGCAGGCTGCTGGGCTGATCGTCGGACCGCTGTTCGCTGCCGCCCTCCTCTCCACTAGCCTTCCGACCGATATCATCTGGCGGCTCCTTCTTGCCTTCGGAGCCGTCCCGGCGCTGGCCGTCTTCTGGCAGCGGCGCAAGCTGAAGGAAACGCGACGGTTTCTCCAGGCAAACGGGAAGCAGGAGGACGAGTCGGGCAAAATCATCGACATCAAAAGCGGCCAGACTGTAAGCCAGTCCGTGTCTTTTTGGGACGGCTTTCACCGCCTCGTCTCGGACGAGAAGCTGCTCATGCGGCTGATCGGGGCGAGCGGAGCGTGGTTCCTGATGGACGCGGCGTACTACGGCAATACGGTTTCGAGTCCGCTGGTGCTGTCCGCGCTGGGCGGAAATCACACCCTGCTGCAGAAGACGCTGACGCAGCTGGTAATCTTCGCCGTGTTCGCAGTGCCGGGCTATGCTGTCGCCGCGCTCACCATGGACCGGCTGGGGCGCAAGACGATCCAGTGTCTGGGCTTCGCCCTGATGGCGGTGACGTTTGCGTTGCTGGCGCTGATTCCGAATATCGAGAAGATGGTGATCCCCTTCCTGTGCATCTACGGGCTGAGCTTCTTCTTCACGGAGTTCGGACCGAATGCCACCACGTTCGTGTATCCCTCGGAAATTTTTCCCGTCCGGGTGCGGACGACGGGTCACGGCATCGCAGCCGCCATGGGTAAGCTAGGTGGGTTCCTCGGGGTCTTTCTGTTTCCTTACCTTATAGGCTGGAAGGGTCTGCTCGGCGCTGAGTCAGCCGCAGCGATTGCTAGCCTTTGCGGGCTGCTGCTGACCATCTTTACACTGCCGGAAACCAAGGGCAAGAGCCTCGAAGAGCTTTCAACCGAGGGCTCGACGCCGGCGGAGCGGGCGGCAGCGTAAGGGCGGGTACAAGCAGTTAAGCGGTGAGGTGCGATGTTAGACTCGGACCTGAGACCCAGCATGGCCACCTCACCGCATCTATCAATTACTGAGTACCTGAATACCGACTACGATCCGGATCTCGAGTACGTGGACGGCCAACTCGTGGAGCGGAACGTGGGCAAGTGGGAACACGCCCGGCTACTGATACTGCTGGGAGCATGGTTTTTTCAGCACGAAGATGAATGGAAGGTCCAGACTGCGGGCGACATTCGGACGCGAGTCTCACGAACGAGAGTAAGACTTCCCGATATACTGCTCGTTGGGGTAGGCGCGCAGCCGCCTGTACTCGCGGTCGAAATTCTCTCCGACGGCGACACGCTCGCAGCAACCAAAAAGAAGTGCGATGAATACATCGCCATGGGGGCGCAGGGTGTCTGGATTATCAATCCGCTGAACCGGACGGCATGGCACTGGCTCGGGAACGCATGGAAAGAAGCCGCCTGTCTGGAAGTTCCCGGCACGCCGATCTTCGTTGAGGTCCAGTACCTTTGGGACCGGCTGGACCAACCGAAGCCCTGATAATCACATAGACAGGCTTCCCGCGCCGCCTCCGCGAGGCTCCGCGAATCACACTCCGATACTCCCAGATCCCGTCTCCGAGAAAGGCGCCGGAAAGCATCGTCTGGAAGGTGCCTAGCCACCGGTGGATGATCCAGCAGAGTTGTTCGGTTCCCGTGTGTCGCATTCCAGGATTCGCCTTTACCGAAGAGCCGTCTGCGCTTTACACGATATTAAGGCGTCAGTAGACTTGGAATTTCGGAGCGAGGAAAACCCGCGCCTCACTGTGGCAGCCGTAGAAGTCAGGGCCAGGGGGAAATCTGCGCCGAAAGGGTTTCAGAATCAGCCCGTATAAGGGCAGCATCAAGGTGAGAGGAGATTTCGCATGGCCGTTGAGGACAAGGTAAAGCAGATTATTGTCGAGCAGTTGCAGGTGGACGAAGCCGAGGTGACACCGGGCGCTTCGTTTCAGGAAGACCTGGGCGCCGATTCGCTCGACGTGGTCGAGCTGGTGATGCAGTTTGAAGAGGCATTTGACATCGAGATTCCCGACGAAGACGCCGAGAAGATCAAAACCGTCAAGGACGCCATCGACTACATCGAGAAGAATGCGAAGGCGGGCAAGTAGCTTTGCAGCGCAGGGTTGTAGTCACGGGAATCGGGCTGGTTTGCGCAGTAGGCAATACCGCGCCCGAGGCCTGGAACAATCTCGTTGCGGGTAAGAGCGGGATTGCGCCCATCACACAATTCGACACCACAGGCTTTTCCGTCACCTTTGCGGCAGAAGTAAAAGGCTTCGACCCCCTGAAGTTCGTCGACAAGAAGGAATCGCGCAAGATGGCGCGCTTCATTCACCTGGCGCTCGGCGCGACCGAGGAGGCTCTGCAGTCGTCGGGCCTCAAAATTGATCCGTCGAACGCCGACCGCGCGGGCGTCTTTATCGGCTCGGGCATCGGCGGATTCGAAGTCATCGAGCGCGAGCACTCGAACCTGCTTAATGGAGGGCCGCGCAAGATATCTCCCTTCTTTATTCCGGCGGCCATCGTCAACATGGCAGCCGGCCACGTAAGCATCAAATACGGAGCGAAGGGACCAATTTCTGCCACGGCCACGGCGTGCACCACGAGCGCTAACGCAATTGGTGACGCGGCGCGCATCATTCAGCACGGCGACGCCGACGTGATGATCGCGGGCGGCTCCGAAGCTGCAGTTACGCCCATGTCGGTGGGTGGATTCGCGGCCATGCGTGCTCTCTCGACACGCAATGATGCCCCCGAGAAAGCAAGCCGTCCCTGGGACAAGGATCGCGATGGGTTTGTCGTTGGAGAAGGCGCGGGTATCCTCATCCTCGAAGAGCTGGAGCACGCGAAGGCTCGCGGCGCGAAGATCCTTGCGGAACTTTGCGGATACGGCATGAGCGCCGACGCGTTTCACATGACCGGAATTGCTCCCGAAGGTGAAGGCGCACAGCGGAGCATGAAGGCTGCGTTGCATGATGCGCGGATGAAGCCCGAGGAGATCGACTACATCAACGCCCATGCGACGTCGACCCCGCTGGGCGACGGCAATGAATCTCGGGCGATCGAGCTTGTGTTTGGCGCGCATGCGCTCGGCCACAAGCTGAAGGTAAGCTCGACCAAGTCGATGACTGGACACCTGCTCGGCGGCGCGGGCGGTCTTGAGGCGGGGATTACGGTGCTGGCGCTGCTGAACCAGAAAGCTCCGCCGACGATTAATCTGGAGCATCTCGATCCGGAATGCCGTCTCGACTACATGGCCAACGTAGCCCAGGACCTGAAGATTGATGCAGCACTGTCGAATTCGTTCGGCTTCGGCGGGATTAACGCATCGCTGATCTTCAAGAGATACAGCGAATAGGTTGTTTACCTGACTATTGTTTCCTATCCTCAAGTCATGGAATTGCTTACGCGAGACGAGCTGGAACGTCTGACGCCGTCAGAGCGGCTTACGCTTATCGCACAGCTTTGGGACAGCCTAGAGAATGATCAGCTTCCCTTACAGTCGCACAACGGGAAGAGCTTGACCGCCGCTTGGGTTCGCTCGACGACGATCGACGCGAAGGCATCACGTGGGAAGCGCTTAAGGCCGAACTCGAGCAGCGTTGCCCCTAGTGCGCCGAATCATATTCACACGCGCGGCGCGAGAGGAGCTATTCGAAGCGCAGCGTTGGTATGAAGCGGAGCTATCCGGCCTGGGACGACGTTTCCGCCGCGGTGGTAGAGGTCATCGAACGGGTGCGCGACAACCCCCGGCAGTTTCCAGTCATTCACAAACAGGTTCGACGCGCTCTACTGCAGGGCTTTCCTTATGCCCTGATGTTTGTCAT
The DNA here is from genome assembly GCA_963782175.1 of uncultured Acidobacteriaceae bacterium. GTDB lineage: Bacteria > Acidobacteriota > Terriglobia > Terriglobales > Acidobacteriaceae > Silvibacterium. Next base: position 510,707 of record CAWAIX010000015.1, on the reverse strand, counting down.
TGACGAGGACGGGATGCTGACTATACTTACCTGCTTTCACGGAAGCCGCGATCCGGCGAATTGGCAAAAACGGGTTTGAGCCCTTCTTCCGACTTGACTTGAGTGCAGGTTGTCCCGGTTCGCAGCTGGAGCAATCAGCTTGCCGCCGCAAATCCTACTCCCACCAGAACGAAGATCAGCCACCAGCCAACTACGGCCGCTGCGGCTTTGCCGCGCGATACTTTCGCCACGATCGATATGCCTATGGCCGTGAGGATTACTGACCATATCTCAAAAATATCGATGTGCTGGCACAATGTCGCTAGCCACTTGGGGGCGTCGCTGCTGAGGTAATAGCCAATGTTGGTGCCCACGGGATTCTGCAGCAGGAACGACTCGGGCGCGACACCCGCGAACAGCGCCACGATCGCCAGCAGATACTTCAGGTTCATCACCAGGTTGGCATACATGTTCACTGCGAAGACTTGGCCGTACTTCGAGGTTCCGGCAAAGCCGAAATTTGCCGTCACCCATACGAGGAGCGCGAAGATTGCGGTGAAAATGAGGATGAGGACCGGATAGCAATAGGTAACGATGGACGTGATCTTTATGCCGATTGCCTTCTGGGGCGCCTGCTGCTCGGGCGGCAGCTTCTCGAATTGTTCTTCGCGTGATGGTTGTTGGTGCAGGTTGTTTTCGAAGACTTTCTCCCACCCAACCTTCTGCTGGACGGCGTAGGAAAAGCCAAGAGCCACCAGGATCAGGATCACCAGCGGCCCCCAGAACGTTGCGTTACGGCGGATATCGATGAAGGTCTTCGAGGGCGCAGTGAAGGTATCGACGACACGCTGAATTTCGGTCAGAGCGGGCGCGATCAGCTCCGGGGATGCGGCGACTGGGTCAGGCATGCGAACCTCCGAGATACCGGGTTGTGGGCTGCGTTGTTGTTTGGCGGGATTTTACCCCGCCGGGAGCGTGCGAGGAATAAAATCCCGCATCCGGATCAGGCCAGATGCGCGGTTGCCGGTTGCATGGCCCGGCGTATCTCGCGGAAGGCCCGCCATCCATAGACAAGCAGCGAAACGACAAGTGCGACGGCCCAGACAATCGCGGTGATCAGGATCGACAGATTGGCTACGCTCGCCACTTGTCCCACTTGGGGATTTACGGGCAGAACGTAGGTCTGGGTGTGCAGTAGGACGTTGACGATCCAGGCACTCAGCAGAGTGGTGGCGAGCTTGAAAGTTGGCGGGAACCATGCGAGGTGGGGCAAGAGAAGCTGCACGAGCTGCTCAAAAATCGAGGCCACCGACAGCGCGACAATCGGCCAATAGACGATCTGCCAGACAGCAGCGGGCTTGATGTACCAGGCTAGTGGGCCGATCACCAGGAATGGATAATCAGGTACCGCCAGCACCCAGAGCAAGCCGAAAATGCTGAAGATGAGTCCAGCTACAGCGCCAATGCGACGCTTCGCCGGAATTTCGACCCTGACTTTGGGTAGCTTGCGCGGATCCCAGTCGCTGAGGCAACTGGACTTCACCGAAGCGCGGTCTATCGCCGCAAAGACCAGAGTGATAATGCCGAACTGAGTAAAAGCAACAGTCCAGAGCGTGTTCAGCGACTGCAGCTCGGTGCCAAGGTGGAATGTTGATTCCGCGCGGTGGTAGAGCATGATACCGATCCAAACCAGCAGCCAGGGCACGACGTAGCAGAGCGCTACGATCTTGAGCACAAAGGTGTAGATCGGGTAAAGCGCCGGTCCGATGAGGGAGCGCTGCGGCAGGAACTGCGCGGCGACAAGCAGGGGACGGCCGCGCTGCTTGAGAATCTCCGCCACTTCGGATTCAGTCAGAGAGCGGCCGAGCTCTGCTTCGCGATCCTCGAGCTGCGAGCGGAGGTCTTCGGAGATTTCGGCGAGGATGTCCTGCTTCTGGTCGCGCGGAAGCCAGAATCCGACAGCCTGCAGGTAGCGATCGGCGAGGTCACCAGATGGGAGATGGGTGGATGGTTTGGTCATTGGAGTTGTTCCTTCGGACCGAGCGTGGCCGGCTCGAACCCGTTTTCTGTCGGTTGGGGTGAGGGGGTGGGCGCCATGATGCGGTCGATAGCTGCATTCATGGCTTCGTGTTCGTTCAGCAGCTTGTAGAGGATGATCTCGCCCTGAGGCGAGAGGCTGTAGAAGCGCTTCTTACGCTTGTCCTCCTCGCGCCAGTGGCTGACGAGCAGGCCCTGGATTTCAAGGCGCCGCAGGAGCGGGTAGAGCGTGTTCTCGTCAATCGCCAGGCCATGGCTCTCGAGTGCCTTTCTAAGGGCATATCCGTAATGCTCCGTTCGGAGCTGGGCGAGGACGGCGAGGATCAAGCTGCCGCGCCGGAGTTCAAGACGGAGGTTTTCGAAGACTTCGCTTTCCATGGTTGGCACATACTGTGCAATAAACAGTATATGAGATACACCGTATGCCACGCAGTTATGGTTGTCAAGAAGATTTTGGGTGAGGGCGCCTGATACGCGCGATCGGCGCGAACCTGCTGTGCTACTTTCTTTTGCGGCTCGTGTTCAGTAAGCTCAAGAAGCTCTGACCGGCTTCTCTCGCCCTTTGCAAGCTGCCAATCGGGCTTGCCGGGCGCAGATTCTCCGCGGTCTACCGATGCGACGGTTTACAACTGCTTTTCTTTTGGCTCTCACCGCAGGCCTAGCCGGCGGGAGCGCATTTGCTGCCTCGGCTGATGTTCCACACAGCCGTAAGACCTACACCTTTCACCCGGCAAGCTACCACGGGCACGCAGCAGGACACGGCCGCACTGGTGTCGTGCACACGCCGCCGACGACGGCGAGACTTCGTCATTCCGGATCGCGCCACCACGCACGGCTCGTCCCTGAGACACGCACGGTTACGACGACGATCCAGCCGGAGCCGCTGATCAACATGCATCTTGCTCCGCTGGTCGGGTCGCGCGAGTCGCTGATGCGACAGAACGAGCGCACAGAGGCAGACGGTCTCACGCGCATCGAGGACGATGCGCAGTTGAACCAGCTGCGGCGGGACAAGGCCCTGGTGCCCCTTCCTGTGAGCGCATCGCTGCGCGTGAACGAAGGGCTGCCGCTGAACCGGCGCTACACCAGACCATGGACGGCAAAGTTCCTCATCGATCTTGCCAGGGCGCACTATGTGCGATTCCATCGCTCGGTGCAGGTCAACTCCGCCGTACGCACGGTTGAATACCAGCGGTACCTGATTGAGGTGAACGGCAACGCCGCGCCAGCTGATGGTGACGTCGCCTCGCCGCACCTGAGCGGCGCGACGATCGACATTGCGAAGAAGGGGCTATCGTCGTCTGAGATCGCCTGGATGCGTGGATATCTTTATCCGTCGCAGATGGCAGGGAAGCTCGACGTGGAGGAGGAGTTCTACCAATCCTGTTTCCACATCACGGTGTACAAGGCGTACGCACCGCCTGCCACGACGCCGGTAGATCATTCCTCGGCCGCGTTGCTGGCCGCAAGGGTACGCTAACGATCGTGCGGCTACGATAGACGAGTGGCGCAGATCCCACCTGACCTGACACGCTGGACCACTCTGGCCGCCGCACTGCTTGCGTTTGCTCCGGTGCCGGCCTTCGGATTTGCCGGTCCGGCCCTGACTGAGCGTGTTCGGGTTCTCCCACGACCCTTTCAGATTGGGCTGCCTGCGCTGCTGTCCGTCCCATATCTGCTCACGGCGTGGCCACCGGGGTGGTTTCGCTGGGAGTGGTTCGCGCTCTACCTGGTCGTTCCTCCTGTAGTGGCGGCCTTGCTGATGATGGTCGCTGTCCTTGATCCCGAGCAGAGGGGGCACTGGCTGGAGTTTCTTGTGTTGGTCGCGCTGGGTCTCGCTGTCGACCTACACTGGCTGGAGCCGGCGTGGCCGCCCCGGCTCGCCTTCATCAGCAAGCTGATCCTCCTCGATGCCGGGCTCTACGGATTTCTCGCCGTTCGCGGACTCAGTGGCGTGGGCTTCGACCTCAGGTTGCGCTGGGCGGATTGGAAGGTCGGGCTGCGGGAGTGGGCTTTTTTCACGCCAAGCGCCGTGACGCTCGGCCTGGCGCTTGGTTTTCTGCACTGGCATGGCAGTGTCGACCGGGCGTGGATGGTGCCGCTGGCCTGGCTCTTCACATTCTTCCTGATTGCCCTTCCGGAAGAGATCTTTTTTCGCGGCTGGATGCAGAACCTGCTCGAAAGAAGAATAGGCCGCACGGCGTCCCTGCTTATCACTGCGGTGATCTTCGGGCTCTCGCACTTCAACAAGCGCTCCGCCTTCTTCAACTGGCGCTATGTACTGCTGGCCGCGCTCGCCGGGATCTTTTACGGACGGGCGTGGCTGGCCCAGCGGCGACTCGGGGCATCGGCTATTACCCATGCAACCGTGGATACACTGTGGGGCGCATTGCTACGGTAAAGCCGTCTTATTGGTTGACGCCGCTGGCCATGTACCCGCCGTCGATGACGAGAATTTCGCCGGTCACGAATGAGGCCGCGTCGGAAGCGAGATAGATCGCGCCGCCGGCAATTTCATCCAGCTGTCCGAAGCGGTTCATGGGAGTGCGCATCAGGAGTTCGCGGCCGCGCTCGGTGTTTGAAACCAACTCGCCGTTCAGTGCTGTCGGAAAGACGCCAGGCGCGATTGCGTTTACGGTCACGCCGTGAGGAGCGAACTCGACGGCGAGCGACTTTGTCAACGCGCCGACGGCGGCTTTGCTGGCTCCATAGGCCGCCACATCCCGGAACGCGACCATCGTTGCCAGCGAGGCGATGTTGATGATCCGTCCGTAGCCCTGCTCGATCATGGTGCGGCCGAAAATCTGGCAGGTACGCAGGGTTCCGGTGAGATTGATGTCGAGAATTCGCGACCAGTCTTCTTCGGAGCACTCAAGGGTAGGCATGCGCATCGTGATGCCTGCGCTGTTGACGAGGATGTGCGCCTGTCCAAAGCTTTGCCGAACCTCATCGTGCAGATTCTGCAGTGAGTTGCGGTCCTGCACGTCGGCGGTAATCCGAAGGGTGCGCCGCCCGATCTGCTCAATCTCGCGTGCGGTGCGGTTTACTTCCTCGGGGCGGCGGGAGGCGGCGACCACATCGGCTCCCGCGCGGGCGAGGCCGAGCGAGATGGCCCGTCCGAGGCCGGAAGTTCCTCCGACGACCACAGCGCACCTGCCGGTCAGGTCGAAATAGTTCTGACTCAACAAGGACTCTCCATCTTGCCCCGAATTGCCCTCCCCGTTAATACTTCACGATACAAACTTAATTTGTTGTGTAAAGCAACAGGATTTTAGCACGCACGGTGACAGAACGGTGGATACCCCGATTCGGGCAGAAAAAACTGCAGAGGTGGCTCTTGACAAGCGTCAAAACGGAGCAATATCGTTCGCGGTATCGAAAAACAGGCTCCCGGCGGCCTGGGCGAATTGCCGGAACCGGCTCCAAATCCAGATCAGCACCTTAATTTGAACCGATGGACGCAGAAGTAAATAGTACAGGACACAAACAAAAGCAGAGCTTTCCCTGTCTTCCGGCGCGGAGCGGAATCTTCGCGTCTGCGCAACAGCTGCCCGCTACACGCTTTACCTTCGGAGGCCTCATGAAATCCGCATCTCTCCTCTCCATGCTGCACCGCAGCTGGATCGCTACCGGAACCTGGGTGCTCGCAGCCGGGCTGTTGGTGGCTGCCGTGATCCTGCCATGGACCGCACCGGCGCAAACGCTCTACGGAACCTTGTCCGGGACGGTCACGGACAAAACCGGCGCCGTGGTACCAAATGTGACCGTAACAGTTACGAGCCAAGGAACGGGGGCCGTGCGCTCCGCGACCACCGGGCCGCAAGGTGACTACCAGTTCAGCGACCTGCTGCCGGGAAGCTACACGGTATCCTTTCAGGCCGCGGGCTTTGCCGGGTACAAGCAGGAGAACGTTACCCTGGCCATCAACCGCCAGGCGCGCATCGATGCTACGCTGCAGCCGGCGGGAACCACGCAGACAGTGACGGTGACGACAGCGGCTCCGATGCTGCAGACCGAGACTGCCGAAGTGAACCACGAGATTACGAGCGAGCAGATCTCACAGCTGCCCATCACATCCAGCCAGGGTCGTAACTTCCAGACCCTCTACACGCTGATCCCCGGCGCAGCAGCTGTCCAGGAGCAGAACTCGACGGCCTCCAATCCGTCGCGTGCCATGTCGCTCAATGTGAACGGCGTTGAAGACATGAGCAACACCACCCGACTTGATGGCGCGATCAATACCTATGGATGGCTGCCGTACCTGATCGCCTATGTGCCCCCTGCCGATTCGATCCAAACGGTCAACATCGTGACCAACGCCTTCACCGCCGACCAGGGAGTCGCGGGCGGGGCATCTATCAATGTGATCACCAAGAGCGGCACGCGCGATCTGCACGGCAGCGCGTGGTGGTACTACCAGGATGCTGCTATCAGCGCACGTCCTTACACGGCGAGTTCGATAGCATCTACACCGAAGAACATCTTCAACGAGTACGGTTTCTCGGTTGGCGGCCCTGTATACATCCCCAAAATTCTCACTGGCCGGGACAAGCTTTTCTTCTTCACGGATTTCGACCGAATCACCCGACGTCAGTTGATTACCGGACTCCAGACTGTCCCGACCACACCGCTGCTGACCGGTGACTTTTCATCGGTGACAAATATCGGGACTTACAGCACGATCCTTTACGATCCGCAGCCAGGAGGCACGGGACCGTATCTGCCATTAGGATCGCGTCCGACGTTTCTCTCTGAGTACGGCTGCAACTGCATCCCGGCGTCGCGAGCGTCATCAGCCGCCCTTACGATGCTGAAGCTGCTTCAGCCGATTTCGTCCACAGTCACGAGTCCCAACTATGCCAATCAGCTCGCGAACGACTACCTGGGCAGTGGCACTCTAGGCTATAACCGCAACCAGTCGGATACGCGCATCGATTACATCCCCAACCAGAGCACGACGATATTCGGCAAATATGCGATCGAGCCATTTTCCATCACAGATCCGCAGGAACTGGGCGCGGCCGGTGGCGGCACCTTCGATGGAGGTCAGCCAGGAGCTGCCAGCGGCCGCATTCAAAATGTCGGCCTTGGCGCTACGCATGTCTTTACCCCGAACCTGGTCCTCGACGCGGACTTCGGCTATACCCGCCAAAGAACAGGTGCGCAGTCGTCCATCGATCTCGCTGTCGGAGACTTCGGCCTCAACGTGCTTGGCATCCCAGGCACCAATGGCGTGGGTACCCAGTACGTAGGTCAGCCGACCTTCGCATTCGGAAATGTGACGAATAGCGGGTCGAGCACAGGCTTCTCCTCTCTCGGAAACTCCAACGGAGCCAACCCATTTCTGTTCCGGGACAACCAGTTCACGGGCGACGTGAACCTGAGCTGGACGAAGCATACCCACTCGATGAGGTTTGGCTTCACCTACTATCACTTCGATTTGAATCACTTCCAGCCCACCAGCGGAGGCGGCGTAAGCAGCCCACGCGGCGGGTTTCAGTTTCAGGGCGGTATGACAACCAACTCCGCCAATTCGATCACCGTCTACAACACGCTGGCCGACATGCTGCTCGGTCTACCCAACAACGGTACCGGCATCGCCGTAGCAAAAGAACAGCAGCTCTATAACCCGAACTCCCTGCGCTGGACCGAGCTCGCCGGCTATGCGCAGGATCAGTGGAAGATGACGGACAAGCTCACTCTTACCTACGGTGTCCGTTACGAGTTTTACCCGCCGCCATACCGCGACCACAGTGGCCCTTACCGGCTCGATCCGACCCTGCCGCAATCGGCCAACGTCATCGTGGGCGGCGTGGGCGGCGTCCCTGAGAACGCGGGCTATGACATGGGCTGGGGCACGATTTTTCCGCGATTTGGCGCCGCATATCAGGTAAACGGCGGCCTTGTTGTTCGCGGAGGCTTTGGCATGACCTCCGATCCTGACAGCCTGCGCTTTCTGCGCGATACCTTCCCCATGGACCTGGCTCCTACTTACAGCGGAACGGCAACCGGCACGGTCGCGCAGGATGCAAGCACCGGCACCTACCTTACCCTGGTCAACGGCATTCCCGCGCCGGTCTTCCCGGACTACTCGACCGGTTATGCCTCGCTTCCAGTCAGCGGATCGACCAACACCGCTCCCGCGAATTACCGCCGGGGGTACATCTACAGCTGGAACGGATTTGTGCAGCAGGACCTCGGAGCAAGGTTTGTCATGAACCTCGGCTATGTTGGCACCCGCGTGGTGCGGCAGCTGACCGGGTACACGCTCAACGCCTCTCCACTGCCGAACGGATCCACGCTCTGCATGGCCAACGGACAATACAATCCCTCATCGCCGTACTTTACGAACCCGCTGGGATCAAACCCGTGCAGTTTTCAGGCGAATACATTGATCAACACCAATCACTGTGCTGGTGCTGCCAATCCGGTCTGCTACAACACCGGCGGCATTACCATGAACGCGCCTGCCTTCAGCGCGAACTACAACGGCTTGCAAGCGCAGTTGACGCGGCTGGCTGGGCGCTCGTCGCAGTTCGGGCTCGTCTACACCTGGTCCAAGGCGATCGACTACGAGGACAACGGCGCCGGATCTGGTTCCGCAGGAACATCATTTTCCTATCCGGCATATTTTTACCTGAACCGAGGACTGGCCGGCTACAACCGCACAAACAACATTCAGTTCTGGGGAATCTACAACCTGCCCTTCGGAGCCGGGCAGAGGTGGGCCAACTCAGGCATAGCATCGTGGATCTTCGGCGGCTTCCAGCTGAACGGTCAGTTGAGCCACATCAGCGGTGCTCCGTTTTCGGTGAGCCCGTCTTCAAACACGCTCAACTCTCCGGGCAATACGCTGTATGCGCAGATGGTCAAACCCTACCACCAGGTGGGCGGCCATAATCGTACGCCGGGGAATGGTGCTGTATCGGGCGGAAAACCCTGGTTCGATCCCACCTCATTTGCGAACCCCGTCGAGCCTACATACACGAAGACGGAGTTGCCTTCCGACATCGCTGCGCCGACCTTCAGCAACACAATGCGCAATGAGTTCACCGGGCCGGGCCAGACCTACATCAACACCAGCATTTTCCGCTCGTTTCACGTGTGGCGGGAGACGGCTTTTCAGGTTCGTTTCGAGGCGTTCAACGTGCTCAATCACCCGATTCTCACCAACCCGAACACGACCGTCGGTGGAAGCACGTTCGGCTATATCACCACCTTTGGTACCACGTCTCCAGGTGCCCCGCGCGTGCTGCAGTTTTCCGGCCGCTTCAACTTCTAATCCCCCGTTTCCTTGCGGTTGATTTGCTTTATCGACCGCCTCCCAGGAAGCTTCGGCAAAACGTCCGGAGCTTCCTGTCTTTTTGCGCGACTAATCTTCGGTTGACAGAAGCAAGACGCAGTCCGCAGTTTTTTCCGCTTCGAGCGAAACATGGGGATTTGACCCGTGTTCACGTCAGAGATGGTGGGAACGCCCATGGGCGCAGTGCGCCGATGCCCGCCAGCGTCTTGTCTGGACTAACTTGCCGGAGCCGGTTGCCACTGGTTCCGGCTATCTTTTGCTTTGGGGGGCCTGGCGAAGGGGCCCGGAGTTCTTAAGCCAATCTTAAGTGTCGGCGTCTACCATTGGAGCAGCAGCCAGGCCGGATTTCCGCCGCATTGCATTGCCAGGGACTGCGGCCGCATCATCCGCCGGGCGCGAAAGTTATCATCAATAAAGGACATCCAAGTGCGCGGGCCAGCCTTTCCGGCGGCCAAGCTGCTTCGAAGGTCACTGCATGCGCGTCCTGATCGTCGAAGATGAGACTCGACTGGCCGAAAACGTAGCCACGGCGTTTCGGGACGGCCCGGGCTATGCCGTGGATATCTGCCATGACGGCGAGGAAGCTCTGCTGGCATGCGATGCGGTGGAGTACGACCTTATCGTGCTCGATTTGATGCTTCCCAGGCAATCCGGAAACCGGGTCCTGCAGACGCTTCGCACCAAGGGCAGGCAGATGCCGGTGCTGGTGCTCACTGCAGTCTCTGAAGTGAAGAGCACCATCGAACTGCTGAACCTCGGGGCGGACGATTACATGACGAAACCGTTCGACCTGGGAGAGCTGATCGCCCGGGCTCGCGCGTTGATTCGTCGCGGCAAGGGCGTGCGACAGACTACGTTGACATATGGGGGCCTCAAGCTGGACTTCACGGCGCAGACCGTCGAAGCGAACAATCAGCAGATTGAGCTGTCTCCAACTGAATACCGCATCCTCGAGTACCTGATGCACCACCCGCGCAAAATCGTCTCGCAGCGTGAACTGCTCGAGCATCTGTACGACTTTACCTGGGAGCATCATTCCAACGTGGTGGAGGCGCATGTTTCGAATCTGCGCCGCAAGATTCGCTGCGCCGCGCAGGAAACGCTGATCGAGAATGTGCGTGGCCGCGGATACCGCCTTCACCAGCATGATGAATCCGCCGCATGAAACCGGACTCTCTGGTACGACGCGCCACGGTTGCAGTGCTTGCCATCGAGATGCTCTGCGCGCTCGGGATGGCCTCGATCGCGCTCTGGCATGAACGCGAAACGCGGATGCGGGCCCTAGATGAGACGCTGCAGGGCCGCTCCGATTCGCTCATCGGCGCGGTGCAGGATGCGGAGGATCCCGAGGACAACGTGAAGGTCGATCCTGAGGAGTTCTCGCCCGGTCAGGGTGAGCAATTCGCGGTGTACAACGCCGACGGGCGGCTCGCCGGAGCATCGCAGGGCGATATAACTGCGGTAAATCTTGGGGCGAAGGGCAGGTTTCGCAACGTGATGGTGCACGGGCACCGGTATCGCGTGTTGCAGCGAAACGCGCTGCGCATCATCGATCGCGAGGAGACCGGAGGGCAGGGACTTCGGCGGCCCGTCACTGTTGTTTACGCTGTGCGTAGCGACCATGTCTGGCATGAAGTGCTGGAGGCAACACGCTTTTACCTGGTGCTCAGCCTTGCGTCTGTCTGTTTGACGGCACTGGTGCTTGTAGTGCTTGCGCGCCGGCTGCTGCGGCCCCTGAACGAACTGGCATCGGCAGCCTCGTCCATTGAGCCGTCCGCGTTGCGATTTGCTCCGCCTGCTTCTGCGATCCGGACGGTTGAACTGCGTCCTCTTGCTGATGCGCTTACGCAAATGGTCACGCGGGTGCGGCAGGCCTTCGACGCCGAACGCCGCTTTGTCAGCGATGCCGCGCACGAATTGAAGACTGCTGTCGCCGTCGTGCGGTCGACCATTCAAGTGTTGGCCATGAGAACAAGGTCGGCGCAGGAATATCGAAACGGCCTTGAACGGATCCTCGAGGACAATCAGCGCGTGGAGGAGCTGGTTTCGCGCATGCTGACGCTGGCGCGATTCGAAGAGCGGCCCGTGGGAACATGCCGCGAGATTGATCTGGGGAATGAAGCGGCAATCGCGGTGAACAACCTCACGAGTTACGCCGAATGGCGGGGTGTAGCGTTGAACCTTGCAGAGGATTCGGGCGTGAAGGTGCAGATGGATCCCGACGCGATACAGACGCTTGTCTCGAACCTCGTGATGAACGCCGTACAGCACAGCAGTCGCGGGTCCGAGGTGCGGGTGAGAGTGCTATCGAATGGACATGGTCCCGGAAAGGCAACGCTCGAAGTGCAGGATTTCGGTACAGGCATTTCGGCCGAGAATCTTTCTCATGTGTTCGAGCGATTCTTCCGCGAAGACCCGTCGCGCTCACGCCAAACTGGAGGAGCCGGCCTGGGCCTCTCGATATGCAAGAACATCGTCGAGAATGCCGGCGGCTCCATCGAGATCCAAAGCGAGCAGGGGAAGGGAACGACCGTCACCGCGCTGCTTGCAATCGCCGAACAAAACAAATAGCTGCAGAACCTATTCGCTGTGCACAGAAGCTTCGCGGAGCGCAGGCTTCACCATGTTCTCCATCTGCCGAGAGTCTCTTTCGTGACCACGCGTGAGCAGGAAATAGACGACCGGCGTGACGACCAGGCTCAACAGCATCGAGATGAGCAGTCCTCCGATGACCGCGATCGCGAGCGGCTGCAGCATCTGCGAGCCCTGGCCGAGAGCCAGTGCGAGGGGCAGCATGCCGGTGATGGCGGCGAGCGCTGTCATGAGAATCGGACGAAGCCGGCGCTGCGCGGCGTGGAGCATAGCAGTGCGCGCGTCGGCGCCCTCGGCACGGTAGCGCTCGTCGGCATCGAGGAGGAGAATGCCATTCTTCGCGACGATGCCAATGACCATGATGAGTCCCATGAAGCTCGAGACGTTGAAGGTCGTCCCGGTGAGGAGCAGCGCGCCGACAACGCCGCCGATGGACAGCACGGACGAAGTCAGAATTGCGGTGGGTGCGGCGAAGTTGCGGAACTCGCTCAGCAGAACGCCAAATACCAGCACCAGGGACATCACCAGCACTCGTGTAAGTTCAGCGAACGACTTCTGCTGCTCTTCATAGGTTCCGCCGTAAACCACGCGGACACTCGCGGGAAGGTGCATCGCAGCAACGCGCTGCTGGACGCGCTGCACCGCCGTCCCCAGGTCGGTGCCTTCGAGGCGCGCCGTCACAACCACCAGGCGCTGCAGATTTTCGCGCCGAATTTCATTTTGAGGCGGTAGCTGCGTGACTGTGGCGAGCGATCCGAGCGACGCGGTGTGGCCCTGAGCTCGAATTGAACACGGTATTCTCGATCGTCTCGAGCGATTGTCGCGTTTCATCGCCGAGGCGCACGCGGATGGGGTATGGCCTGCCATTGCTGATGACTGGGTTGGTGACCTCGACGCCATCCATGATCGAGGTCGCGTCTTCGGCGACCTCCTGCGTAGTGAAGCTGAGCCGCGTGGCCAACTGCGGATTCACTTCGAAGTTGGTCGCCGGCCCGCTGATGGTGTTGTCGATTCCGTTCTCGATATCGACCACGCCGGGCACTTTACCGATCTCATTCGCAACTCGTCGGAGCGATCTGGGTCAGCAGCGTAGCGTCGGGAGAGAACAGCTTGATCTGAATCGGCTCGGGCGCATTCGAAAGATCGCCGATGTTGTCCTGCAACACCTGCGTGAACTCGATGTCGAGTTCAGGCTCAGAGGTTTTTATCTGACGTCGCACATCGGCAATGATCTCGTCGATGCCCCGGCTGCGATGCTGCTTCAGCTTGACGCTGATGTCGCCGGTGTTCGCTTCGGTTACCGCTGCAAACCCCATCTGTAGGCCGGTGCGGCGGCTGGTGCTTTCGACCTCGGGCGTGTTCCGCAGGATCTGCTCCACGTGATCCAGGACTTTCCCCGTGGACTGAAGCGAACTGCCCGCCGGCATGACGTAATCGAGGATGAAGCCGCCCTCGTCCATCTCCGGAAGCAGATCAGAGCCGAGGCTTTTGTATGCGAACCAGCTCGCAGTCACGAGCAGCACGCAGAGAACTCCGAGCCAGAGGGGTTTGCCCAGCGACCACTCAAGTGCGGAGTGATGCCACTTGGTGAGACGGCTCAGATAGCGGCCCTGCGGGTGCTCCGCTGAAGCGGCAGCCTTGTCAGCACGCGGCTTCAGCATCAGCATGGCGAGGCCCGGTGTCCAGGTGACGGCGAGAGCGAGCGACGTCAGCAGCGAAACCGCCATGGTGATGGCCAATGCCTGGAAAAAGCTGCCGGTGACCCCGGTGACCGCGATCAGAGGGAGGAAAACCACGACAGGCGTGATGGTCGATCCGATGAGCGGCCGTGAAATCTCATGCAGAGCCTTGCGTACAGCATCAGTGCGAGTCTCTCCCGTATCGCGATGCAGAACGATGTTCTCGACAACAACGATGGCATCGTCGATCACCAGCCCGATTGCAGCGGCGAGACCGCCGAGTGTCATGAGGTTGAAGCTTTGACCCATGAGCCACAGCGCAAGAACTGTAACTGCCACGGTTACGGGAATGACAAGCCCGGCGATCAGCGCCGAGCGCCAGTCGCGCAGGAAAAGGAAGAGGATAACGCAGGCGAGCACGAGCCCAATCAGAATGGCATCGCGGACGCTGGCGATGCTTTCCCGGACGATCTGCGACTGGTCGTAGAACGGCTCGAGCTTCACGCCGCGGGGCAGGTCTTTCTGCAAGCGAGCTACCTCAGCGGCAACGGCGTCTGCAACAGCGACGGTGTTGCTCGCCGGCTGGCGCGCGATGTTCAGCAGTACAGCGGGACGGCCATTCGCAGAAACGTAGGTATAGATCGGCTGCGATGCCTTGACTACTTCGGCCAGATCGCTGACGCGTACCGGAGCACCGTTGGCAGTCGTTTTCACGCTGAGGTGGCGCAGGCTTTGAATGTCGTGTGCCTGTGAGCCGACCAGAGTAAGTATGAGCTGATGGTTCTCGTTGTAGAGACCGGGAGAATCGATGGTGTTTGCAGCGCCGATGGCGTTGGCCAGATCGAGAATCGTTACGCCGGAGGCTTGCAGGCGCGCAAGGTTTGGCACGACATGGTATTCGGGGATCTGGCCACCCTGAATCGTCACGGTGGCCACGCCGTCCACGCGATTGAGTGGCGGCTTCAGAATGTAGGTTGCCAGTTCCCAGAGATCGCTCTGCGAGACCTCGGGATTCGTTGTAGTCAGACTGTAGCCCAGGATCGGAAACGTCGCGAACGTGAGCCGCCGCACGTCGATTTTTGCCGTTGCGGGCAGTTCCTGCTGAACGCGGTTGACGGCGGAGTTCACCAACTCGAGCGTGCGGTACATGTCTACCGACCAGTCAAAGAAGAGACTTACTTCTGCAGAGCCGCGACTCGTGATCGAGCGAACCGTCTGCAGGCCGGGTACGGAGTTCACCGCATCCTCGATGGGCTTGGTGATCGTCACCTGCATCTGTTCCACCGGCATTACGCCGTTGTCTACGCCGATCACCACCCGCGGGAAATTTGTCTCAGGGAAAACCGCGATTGGGGTCTTGAAAAATCCGTAGATTCCGCACACCGTGAGCACCAGAGCAAGAAACACAATGGTGCGCAGCCAGCGCGGTAGCCAGAACGTATCGCCATCGCGGGGGCCGGATAGGCGGCCGTTGGAGAAATGCTGATCCACCTCCATTACTCCTTGCTCCCGCCGCCGGACGAAGCATCATCCGCGCCGCCCTTCTCTTCATCGCCTTTGCCGCCCAACTTTACTTTTGTGCCGTCGTCGAGACCGTAGCCCCCTTCGGTGATCACCATGTCGGCCGGAGTGACGCCACTCAGTATCTGGACCTTCCCGGTTGTCCGCAGGCCGACTTTTACGGCGCGCTTGTGGGCCTTGCCGTCGCTGCCGACGACCAGCACATTCGTCGATCCGTCGTCTGCCGGCAGGATCGCGCCGACCGGCAGTTGAAGCGCGTTCGGGATCGTGATCCCCCGAATTACCGCATGCACGGGAGTTCCGACCCTGTAGCGGCCTCCTGGGTTCGGAAGCTTCAGCCATATCTCCACGGTGGTCGATCCGGGATCGAGAGCGGGGCTGATCAGTGAAATGCTTGCCGGCTGTGGTTCGGGATCGCCGGGAACTGTCAACTCCGCCGCGCCGCCGACAGCCAGCTTTTGCGCGGCCGCCTGCGAGATATGCAGCTTCGCAAGCAGAGATGTTGTGTCCATCACGGTGATGACGGGCGTGCCTGCCGCGGCTGTCTCGCCGGGGAACAAGGGCCGGTCCGTAACCACGCCGTCGATGGGACTGCGCAGGGTCGCGTAGCTCGCCTGTGCCTCGGCGCTCTCCAGCTTGCCCTGCGCGGAGGTGAGCTGGCCGTTCGCCGTCTGGGTGCTGGTCTTCTGCGTCGTCTTCTGCGCATTGGCCAGATGCGTCACCGCGGTGTCGTAAGCGGCCTGCGCCTGAACGGCTGCTGCGGCAGCTGTTTCTGCATCGCGCTGTGAAGTGGCCCCCTGCGATAGAAGCAGCTTCCGTTCCTGGGCTGTGCGGTTCGCGACATCCAGATTGGCTTTCGCCTGGGCAACATCAAGCTCGGCCTTCTGGACGTCTTCGGGTATCGTTGCGAGCGTTGCGGCCGTGTATGCTGCCTGCGCCTGCGTGAGGTTGCCCTCGCTGTCAAGAGCGGCGCCGCGCAGATCGCGGTCCTCGAGAGTAACGAGCAGTTCGCCCTTGTGTACGCGCGATCCGCGCTGCACCAGCTCCTTCATAATGGGAGCGCTGATGCGGGGCGCGATTGCAGCCTGCGCGAGCGGCGCCAGGACGGCATCGGCGGCAATTTCTTCGGAGATGGGGCCGATCGCCGGATGTTCGGCCTCGACCGAAACCTCTGGCTCAGGCGCTTCCTCGGTCTTTCCTTTGCAGCCCGTGAACGTGAAGCTCGCAAGCGACAGCGAAAATAGCAATGCGGCAGTTGAATATCTGACTCTCATATCGAGCTAGAGCCTTCCTGTAAGCGTTTCAAGCTGGGCAAGCGCGACATGAAAGCGGACCATGCCGTCGGCCTGGGCATTTTCTGCGCTTACAAGCGTGTTCTGTGCGTCGACCACCTCAAGCACCGTACCCTCGCCATTCACGTAGCGAAGATTCGTCAGGCGGAGAGCCTCGCGGGCATCGGCGACGCTGACCTCGAGCGAGGCAAGCTGCCGCCGCGATGTGTCCGCTTCGTTGTAGAACTCCATCAGGTCGGCGAGCAGCCGCCGCTGCGTTGCTGTGAGGGCTACTTTCGTCGCTGCTGCACGGATGTGTGCCTCTTTTACTTTGCGCTCCGAGGTGAGCCAGTCCCACACGGGAATATCCAGAGTCGCGCCTGCCGAGTATCCAAGGTTGCGGGCGCGGTCGGGACCATTGGCGGCGAACTGCGGCGCGTCGATGCCGTAGGTGTAGTTCAACGCCAGATCGGGAAGAAGACCGGCCCACGCAGCCTGAGTCTCAGCCTGACTCGCCTGCAGGGCGGCAAGCGCGCTGCGCACTTCAGGATTATTGGTCCGCGCCGCAGCTTCCACGTCCTGGCGATCGGGCAGCGGGGGAGGTGCAGGTTCGTCGGCGGTCGTGAATTGCGTAGCCGGATCGGGATAGAGAAGCACACCGAGTTCAAGGCTGGATTTTTCCCTGGCCAGGATCGCGTCTGAGAGCTCGCGCTGGCGCTGTTGCTGCTCGAGACCCGCCTTGATGACGTCGGCATGAGCGGCCTCGCCTGCGGCTTCGCGCTTCTGCGTAATATCCACGAAACGGTTGGCCTCATCGAGAGCGCGCTGCGCGACAACCGCCTTTTCGGTTCCTGAGCGGACGTCGTAATAGAGTCCGACTACCGTTGCCACCAGGCCGCGGCGCGCGATCTCAAATTCGGCCTCTGCGCGTGCGGCATTGGCGTTGGCAAGGCGGACCGCAGCGGTTCCGGCAAGGCCGAGGGTTTCGTTCACTGAAGCCTGGCTGTAGTACTCGTGGACCGCGTTGTTGGCGATGAACACGGGCAGGGACTGAAGATGACCACCCTCGACCGTCGCCGCATAGGTGTGGTTCGACTGCGTGAACAGATATTGGTTGTGATAGACAACCGACGGCAGAAGCCCGGCTTTCGCATCCTTGCGCTCGAGGGCTGTGGCCTGGCTCTCGGCTGCCGCGGCGGCGAATGCCGGCTCGTTGGCCTGCGCAAGCCTGATCGCGTCCTCAAGGGTCAGCGTTGCTGCGGATTTCGCGGGCTGTGCCTGAGCGTCTCCGAAGGCGCACACCAGCCCAACCGAAAAACAGAGTAGGAAAGTTCGGAGAAGGCGCATTTCTCGAACTATAGACGAGAGATCCTTAAGATTGGCTGAACTCCCCGAATGGCTATCTCGCGCTTAGAGGGCGGGGAGATCGACGGCTTGTGCTGCGAGCGATACCTGCTTCGGCTCGTTCAAATAGGACATAAAAAGCACTGTGAAATCACTTATTCACACACTATTCTGTTTTGCACTTTGATACTTAATCCAACCGGGATTCCTGTTGCGTCCGTGCAGATAATGCGCCACGAACGAAGGAAATAGCTGAAGAATAGGAGCTTATCGAAGCGTGTTCCGGGGTTGCCAATAGGTATGCTCCGCGAACTATTTCCAGAGAAGATCCGTCTCAACTAAATTCCAATCAAGAAACAAATTTGCGCTTGACATTCAAATATTTCGCTGAGTATTGTTCGGAGACATTGATGGCCGGGCCCATTGGCGCCTGATTCCTGCTCATGCTTTCGAGTGCTGCTCGCGGCAATGACTGGTGAAATGCGCCAACTGACAGTCCGAATAGCTCGGGCCAAATCGGCGAAACAAAATGAAGTTTTTTGGGAGAGGTTAGATTTCGATGCTGAAACTGCGATGGAGATTTGGGCTGCTCGCCATACTTGCCGCTGCCGGAGTCGCACACGGACAGGCAGTTGGAACCATCCTCGGCACGGTGACGGACAATACGGGCGCAGTGCTACCGGGAGCTACCGTGCAGATCACCAATGTGGCGACAGGTCTAACACAGAAAACCGTGTCGAGCAGCGCTGGTGATTACACCGTTCCGTATCTCACGCCCGGGCAGTACAAGGTTATGTTCAATGCCCCGGGGTTCGGAGAAGTTGTCGTCAACAACATCACCCTCGTCGTTGCCCAGGAAGCCCGCGTGAACGCCGTCATGAGGCCGGGCACTGTTGCGGAAACCGTCCAGGTGAATGCCGGCGCAATCGCCCTCGACACCGACAATGCGGCGGTCACGCAGTTGGTGAGCCAGAAGCAGGTGGACCAGCTTCCGCTGAACGGGCGGAATTTTCTCAATCTGCTCTTTATCGGTGCGGGCGCGGTTCAAACCGTCGGTGAGCAGGGACAGATGAGGCAGGGTGAGGGCAACGCAATCAGCCTCAACGGCGGCCGTCCGGAGTCAAACAACTACACGCTCGACGGAATGGTCAACACCGACACGGCGCTCAATACGCCGGCCGTGATTCTTTCTCAGGACGCGATCCAGGAATTCAAGGTCCAGAGCGAAACCTATCCAGCGGAGTATGGTTTCAGCGCCAACCAGGTCAACATCGTCAGTAAGAGCGGGGGAAACTCATTCCACGGCTCGGTTTTCGAGTTCCTGCGCAACGATGACCTCGACGCGAACACGCACTTCCAGCCGCAGAAACCGGAATTGCGCCAGAACCAGTTTGGATATGTGCTCAGCGGGCCGGTGTGGATCCCCAAGGTATATAACGGGCGAGACAAGACCTTCTTCCTGGCCAACTACGAGGGCTGGCGGATCATCAACGGCGCAACCGGATACTATAACGTTCCTGATCCGACGCAGTTGAGCGGCAATTTTTCCACGTCGGGACTTCCCGCCTATGGCACACCAGCCTGCACCGCAGCGCTGGGAAGCGGCAATCCCTGCATGCCGATCGATCCGACGACTGGACAGCCGTTTCCCGGCAACGCCATCCCCTCTGGGCGGTTCTCCAATCTGGCCAATGTCACGGCCAAGCTGTTTCCAGCGCCAAACTGCTTCGATCCAAGCTGCCTGGGCAACTACCACCTCGTTGTAGGACTGCCCAACGACACGGATCAGCAGACATACAGGATCGACCAGGTGCTTGGGAAATACGGTCGCGTCTTCGGCAGATATACAAAAGCGGACTATTCGCTGGAGACCGCCAGCACTACCTCGATTCCCGCCGGCTTGAATATCTTTACGGAAAACTCCACGAGCTGGGCCATTTCTCACACCATCTCTTTCGGTCCGAGCATCGTGAACAATTTCCGTTTCGGCAGACTGGAGCCGGTCGTTATCCAGGGAGACAGCCCGATGCCGGAATCGGAAGTTACCCAGCTCGGTCTCACGGGTGTCTTCACGAATCTGCCCGATTACGCGCGCGGCTATCCCAACATCTCGCTGCAGAACCTCAGTGGAACGGTGGGTAGTCCGGGCAATAATCCAACCACCAGCGACATCCCTATGTGGGAGTATGCCGATTCATTCTCCATCCTGCATGGACGGCACACCTTCGGGATGGGCTTCGACTATCGCGCCTGGGTACAGAAGCGCAATCTCTCCACCAATTTCCTCGGCTCCTACAGCTTCGCGAACAACACCATCCTCAACAATGGCGGAAGCGGCTCCAATGGCTGCGCTACGCTCACATGCGGGACAGGTAACACCGTTGCCGACTTTCTCCTCGGTTACTACAGCGGAGCGAGCACCTTCCAGCCCGGACCTTTCAGTCCAACTACCGGAAATCCGGGCAACACCAACCAATACCACTTCAAGTATTTCGGCCCCTATTTTCAGGACGACTGGAAGATTACTCAGAACCTGACCCTCAATCTGGGCATTCGCTGGGACTTCCGCACCGTCCCATATGAGCAAAATAACAAGATGTTCTGGATCGACACGCAGAACACCGGGGGTGGCCTCTGCTTCGCCGACAAGACACTGCTGACCGATGGCATTGCGCCGGCAGGCAATGGATTCTACCGCTATTGCGGGAGAAACAATCCGAAGAGTCCTCAATACACCCCGTTTGCTCCGCGCCTTGGATTTGCATACCGGCCATTCAATGACACGAAGACCGTCATTCGTGGCGGCTACGGCGTATTCTTTGACTCTTCCGAGAGCCGGGAGATCGACGATTCGGGCGACCTGTATCCGTTCGTGATCCGCACCAGCATCACGTCGACAGTTCAGCCGACCTTCCCCAAGCTGACCAACAATCTGTTCCCGGTTACCAGCAATCTGTTGCCAGTGGCGGTTGGCTCGAACGGCGGTGCCACTTACCCGGCTGGCAGTCAGTTCATCGCGGTCATTATCTCCGAGAACCCCATCAATCCTTACGTCCAACAGTGGTCACTTTCGGTGGAACGCGAGCTAATGCCGAACACTACGCTGGAAGTGAACTACGTCGGCAACAAGGGAACCCACCTGCTTGATCGCGTTAACATCAACCAGCCTTATCCGGTTGCCGATCCCGTTCTCTGCCAATCAAACCCAAGCGCCGGAGATTGCCCGGTTTCGGCTCGCGTACCCTATGCCAACTTCACCAATGGCACCGGCACCCTCGATAGCCATTGGGGTGGCTATTCCAACTACAACGGCATGAACATCAAGCTGGAGCGCCGCTCGAACAACCTTGCCTTGCTCGCTGTCTACACCTGGGCGAAGAGCATGGACGACAAATCGGCCGCTGCCGGCATTGGCGCAACCAACGGCTTCGCCGGCCATATGGACGACCACGATCCCAATCTCGACTATGCGCGTTCGGATTTCAACGTCGGCCAACGCTTTGTCGGAAGCTGGGTTTGGAACCTGCCGTTCGGCAAAGGCCAACATTATCTCAACGACGCCAATACAGCTACCAACCTGGCAGTCGGCGGATGGCAGCTCACCGGTATCGCTACCTTCCAGCAGGGCTTCCCGTTCTCGGTTCTCGCGAACGACATCTACGGGTTGCTGGAGGCCGACAACCAGCGCGCCGATATCGTCGGCGACCCGCACAGCGGGTTCCACAAGAACGTCAATGAATGGTTCAACACCGCCGCGTTTGCACAACCGCTTGCGGGCGCGTTCGGAACCAGTGGCCGAAATATCCTGCTCGATCCCGGCATTAACAACTGGGATATGGGCCTGGGCAAGAATTTCGCCATCGGCGAACGGGCTAACTTCCAGTTGAGACTGGAATCATTCAATACCTTTAACCACACGCAATGGGGGGTCGATCCGTCCAGCCCAGCCGCGGCCGCGAGTGGACCGGGCACGGGGGCTGTGGACCGCAACGTCAATGATCAGCCGCCAAGTGCGAACACAAACTTCGGACGCATCACATGGGCGCGACCGGGACGTGTTCTGCAGATTGGCGGAAAGTTTACCTTCTGATGTAGCCTCCGAATCCGCCTGCGCAAGCGGGCGGATCCTTTTTGCTCAGGAGACTACACTCGCAAACATGGTGCATTTTAGAAGCGCAATTGCGCGACCAGTGCTGGTTCTCGCTTTCGCCGCAGCACAAGCATTCGGCCAAAGCGCGCCTGCGTCGGATGCGAATCGATATGCCGAGGAAGGCAGCCGCGCCTTGGCCGCCGGGCGTTACTCGGATGCAGAACAGGCATACGAGAAATTGAGCATGTTGCAGCCTGCTGTTGCGGAAGTGCACGCAACGCTGGGCCTGATCTACTTTCAGGAAGGCCGGTTTGATCGCGCCATTCCGGAGTTGCAGAAGGCTTTCAAGCTGAAGCCCGGACTTCCCAGAGCTGAGTCGCTGCTGGCGATGTGTCACGCCGAGATGGGGCAGTATCAGGAAGCTCTGCCGGGACTGGAGAAGTGCTTCCGCCAATCGACGGACTCGATGGTGAGGCGGATGTGCGGGCGGCAACTCACTCGCACCTATACGGATCTCAGCCGCGATTCAAAAGCCGTCGAAACTGCGCTCGAGCTGAACCGGCTTTATCCCGATGATCCCGAAGTGCTCTACAACACCGGAAAGATCTACGGGAACTATGCCTTCCTGACCATGCAGAAGCTCGGGCAGGTCGCGCCCAATTCGCTCTGGAAGTACCTGGCGGCAGCCGAAGCGAATGAAAGCCAGGGAGCATTCGATGCCGCAATCGGCGAATATCGCGAAGTGCTGAAGATCGATCCTGGGCATCCGAATATTCACTACCGCATTGGCCGAACGCTGCTCGCGCGGGCGGAAGGTAAGGCCGGAAGTCCCGATATAGCTGAAGCGGCCTCGGAGTTTGAGCAGGAACTCCGGCTCAATCCGGGTAATGCGAATGCGGCCTACGAACTGGCGGAGATTCAACGCAAGGCTGGGCAACTCGAAGAGGCAAAGCGGTATTTCGAAGCCGCGGTTGCGAGCTATCCGAACTTCGAAGAGGCTCAAGTGGGGTTAGCGGCAACGCTCATGGCGCAACAGAAGCCGGAGCTTGCGCTGCCGCATCTCGAGAAGGCGGTCCAGCTGAATCCTGACGATCCGGTTGCGTGGTACCGCCTGGCCCAGGCCGACCGGTCCACGGGAAGGGAAGCAGAGCAGCGCAAAGCTCTGGCCGAGTTTCAGCGCATCCGCAGCGCAAGTGCGGATCGGCTTCGCGGTCCGTCCAACGCGGAAGTTACGCCGCAACAAGTCGATCCCCCGACAAACCCGTGAGGCGGGTCCCGGAGCCGCCTCAACACACCTGGTAAAAGGGAATGCTCAGCAGCTTCGCGAGCTTTTCGAGGCGCGATGCGACGTTTCCCACCCCAACCGCGCAATGGTGCGCCGGCCCATGCTCGTTCCATCGCTCCACGAATGCACGGGCCCCGATCGAGAATCGACAGCGGCTGTTCGTGTTTCCTATTTCGAGGCTCGGGCCGGGCTCGCATTGACCTTCGGCTGCAAGCAGAGCAAAGCCGTGCTGCCTGTCTTCAATGACGGAGAGAAGAGTGACTGGCCCGTGTTTTACGGACATTTCGACGGATAATCCCCGGCCCACTTTACCGTGGTAGACCTCGAGCGGCCGGACCTTCGTTTTGCCTTCCGCAATCGCGATGTGACCGGGGCCGTCATGTCCCATGAGGACGATGTCGTCGGCAAAGTCGATCGCATAATATTCCGTGAACGAGCCTCCCGATTCGAACGCATCCATGATCTTCATGGCGAGAACATTCTTAACTTCATATTCTCCGGCCACGGGGATATGCCGGGCAGTGAGCAGCGATGTGCCGAGAATGATGGAACTCACCGTCTCCTCGTTCGCATCGTCACCTGATCCCTTGTAGTAGTAGGCGAGCGAGTTGAGCTGGTGCCGCTCGACGAAGGCATCGAGCGCGAGAGAAGTGCGGGCCGCGCGATGGAGTTCGTCGAGGCTGCAGTCAGGGCGGATGTCAAAGGCGTCACTAAAATCGGTAACGCGCTGCTGAATCTCAGCTTCGCCGATCTGAGAGCGGATCGCGCTCAGTTCATCCACTTCGAGCATCTCGATGTGGCTGCCGAAGGTGATGGAAACCTGGGTGATGTCCGTGGCCACATCGAGCATGCCGCTGTAGTAGTGGCCCATCAGGCCAAGGCGGTTTTCGGCGAGAATGTGCCGCACCTGTGCAGCCGCCAGCCACTCGTTGATTTCGCGCCAGGTCTCCTCATCTTCGAGGAAACCTGTCACCTGCTGAAAGGCGATGCCGGCGCGCTTGAGCACGTTCGCGATCTCAGGGACCGGGCAGGCGCTGCAGTACGCGAGCCAGTCTCCTGTCATCGAGCGACGGTCAGGAAGCCGGTTGAACGCGGCATAATCAATTGCCGCTGCGGGTTGAAGATTGAGGACGATCACTGGAACGCCCGCGCGCTGCACAATGGGCAGCACGGTGTTCGAAAGGGCATAGGTGGTGACGTAAAGAAAGAGAACTTCGATATCCGCGCGGCGGAATTCATGCCCGGCCTCGCGCGCCCTCTGCGGCGTATCGATCAGGCCAAGAGATACAGCTTCGACTCCAGGGCGCGCGAGCTTCGCCGCAACTCTTTCAAGGTAGCCATCGAGCTGCGGCTTCAGCGCCGGGAACTGCTCCCAGTAAGCATCAAGCCCAATGCCACAGAGCCCCGCTCGAAGCTGTGTCGTATCGCTCACGCTAGTGCCAGCTCACCACAGCCACGGAGAAAGGATTCAGCTTGATCACATCGCCGCTCTCCTGCGTGCCTCGCGGTGGGTTGTCTCCTGTGTCGCCGTCGACTACGGCGACACTGTGAGGCTGAGATCCGCCGGGAAGCGTTACTTCCACGCTGCGATCGCGCCGGTTCAGCAGCAGGAGCTTCCGTCCGTCCGGCGTGGCAAAAGCCTGTCCGTCGGCTTGGCTATAGCGGGTAAACCTGGTCTCGACGAGCTTGTCGCCCGGGTGGAAATTGTCCTTGATGAGCTTGAGCACCCAATAGCGCGCGTTGGGCTTGCCGGTCTCCCAGTTCATCATCGAGACGCTCGGAAACTGCGATGGATAGCCGACCAATTGCGACTCGCCGATGACATCGATGCCCAGTTTTGACAGCTCAATATATAGGGAGGCATACAACGCGCCGGCTGCATTCCAATAAAGCGCGGGAATGTGGTTCGGATGCGCAGCCGAGTCCCGGATCTCCAGTTCGTCCGTCGGAAGAATGACGCCAAGCTCGTCCGTGTCGGTCTTCGTCTCAGGAGAAAGCCGTTTCCGGATCGCCTCTATGTAGCGCACATTAGTGATGAAGCGGTCGGCCTGATCGAAAAACGTGTACTGCCAGTCGTCGAGATTCTGATCGAGCGTAGGGCTCGCATAGAAGTGGTAGGAGATGTAGTCGAGCGGGATTCCGGGCTTGTGGTGCGAGTGGTCGAGAAAGTACTCGAACCACCGCGGATCGTTTTGCGGCTGCGCCAGTGCCAGTCCCATGAATTTCGTGTTGGGGCTCACCTTCCTGATGGCGTCGACGATCGCGTCGTAACGTTGCGTATATAGCTCCGGCGTTGTCTCGTGTTCGAAGTCGACCTCATTCAGGACCTCCCAGATGGGAAACTGGTAGTGATAGCCAGATGAATGCTGCGTGCCGTTCTCGTCGGTGAATCCGCCCGCTGTGTACCAGCTCACCAGTCGCGCGAAGTAGTCGCCCAGCTGTTTGCCCGATGGATCGACCAGCTCGGTGCCCTGCGTGTATGTCCAGAACACCTGATTCGGATCGTTCGGGTAGTGCGCTGGCTTCTCGGTCTTGAACATCCACGCCGGAATGGTGCTGAAGTTCATCACGGTGCTGTGGCCGGCGGTGGCATCAAGAAAATCCTTCGTCATTGGATCGATGAGGGAAAAGTCCCACGACGTACCGTCTTTCGTTGGCGGGTCCAACTCGGCGACCGCGAGCTTCGGGTAGGGTTCCCAGGGAACGTAGCGGACGTAATCCGCGCCGAGCTGCTTCAGGGCTTCGAATGAGCCGTCGTGAATCGGCGAGCCCTGCCGCAGCATAGGATTGACTACGACCTGCAACGTCGGCGTGGATTTCGAAACCACTACAGTCTTGCTCCAATCGACGGAGACGGTGTTGGGCTTTTCTGCCGCCGGCTGGGCTGCCGCCGCTATTGTGAGGAGAAGCGCAGCGGCTCCTGCCAAGGCATACCTGAGTTTCATGTCTACCCTCTGGCGCGAACTCCTGGGTTCGCGGGGTCCTCGTGCATCATCGTTCGTTCGAATCATACACAAAGTTTCTATTGGTATTCACTCAGCGACTAGGCGAGATAGAAGACTTCTTCCATCATCGGAAAACGCTCACCCGGCCGCAGCCCTTCGACTGGAGCAAAGAATTTCGACATGGCCCTCTGCCAGCGCAGGTTCACCGGATCGTTCTCGATCTGCGACCACGCCGCTTCGAAGTCCTCGACCCGCATCATGAGCACGAGCAGCTCATCGCGCCGGAAGATGGAGTACTCCGAGATGCCCGAACGCTTCAGCAGGTCGAGCATCTCGGGCCACACGGCCTTGTGCGCCTCGTCATACGCCGGCCCTGCGCCGTTCTTGAGTCTCAAGAGAAAAGCAACTCGTTGCATGTGTTTCCTTCTCCTCAATCAATTGCCGGCTCGTGCGGGAAGCGCCTCGACTAGCGTGACCCGTCCCGTGATCCCCGACGGTAGCGGTTGCAGATTCTGCATATCCTGCGGGATGAAGAGCATTCCGTAACGCGCCCATAGCAGGCGGTAGTCCGGCTGTGCCTTGCCGGCCATCCCGTTGATCGCGGTGTTGCCGACAATTACCCGCAGCTCGTTTTTTCCTGACTGCACATATTGCGTGATGTCGAGACGATACGGCGGCTTCCAGATGTTTCCGGCGAACTGCCCGTTCACGTACACCTGCGCGGCCTCGCGCACTGGGCCGTCGAGGTACGCGCGCATATTGTGGTCGCCGAGGGGCGAAGGCTTGTCGAGGGGCGTCCCGGCGCCGAAGTCCAGGATCACGCTCGCACCCGGTCTGGCATAAGACGGAGGCAGATCAAACGACTTCTCATAGGTCGCCAGACCCGAGTAATAGAGGAAGCCGGGCTCCTCGGTCCAGGAGTGCAGCTCGGACATCTCGATCGGCTCTCCGCCGCTGCCAAACTTGAGCTTCCACCCGCGCGAAAGATCGACCTGGAGCGCTTGCCCGCGCGGAGTCTCGGGTTTCGGCGCAGCAGCGTTGTCTGATAAGAAGATCAGCCGGGATTCATAGGGCTCGAGGGTCATGCGAACGCTTGAGGGATCGGGAATGCCTGTGATTTCTCCGGTAAACGCGTCCCAGAACTCAGCGTGCTTTGCGGTTTCCCTGAATGCTGCCGTAACGGTCTGGGTGTGGTTGCCAGTGTTGGCCACAAAGTAGAGATCGCCGGTCGCAAGCCTGCGGTGAATGAAGCCGATCTCTGGAGTATCTGGTTTCAGCACGAAATCCGGCCTCAATAGTTTTGCCAGAGCCGCGCCGGCTTCATCATCGCGCTCGACAAAGCGGCCTGTTTTCATGTCTCCCTTGAATAGAGACTGCGAAATCGCCCGGATGCGCGCTCCATCCTGCTCCGCATTGGCGAGCCCCGGAGCGGTCTCTGGTATCCGCCTCGACGCGATGACGACGCCTCCTGCCTTCGCAAACGCAAGGACCTTCGCATAGCTTTCGGGCGGGATGCGATCGATTCCGGGGAGGACGAGGGCTTTGTAAGAGATTCCGACTTTATCGATCGCGTCGGCGTCGATGAAGTCAAGATTAAACCCGGCGTCCAGAATGCCGCTGATCAGTTCCTTGCCGACGAGTTTCCCGATCGACTCATCCATGGTCACATTCGACCCAGTCTCGTCGAAGCCGCCCGCGGAAAGCACATGATCGCCCTTGTTCACCCGCGCCCGGAACGTCGCCCAGGCATCGTCCTCCGGCAGCAGTACGGCCACATCGTTTGCCGGCTCACCCTGGCGCAGCGCAAAGCTCACCCGTTGCAGATACAGCGCCAGTTCCGGCATCACAGCAAACCACGGATTATGCGCATTGAGCGCAGCCGCCGCATACATGCGCCAGCCCGGCTCGCCCGCGGCCTCCGGAGAGTACGGCCAACCGTGGCCCACAAGCTGATTGATTCCTTGCAGGAAATGCAGGTCCGCCTCCGCCTTTAGATCCAGCGGAGTCGCGCGCAAGGCCGGCGAGTGCAACCACGTCCAGGTTTCGGACGAAATCACCGGCCGGTGAAAGAGATGCCCCGCCGAGGTTGCCCACCGTGTATCGGAGAATTCGCGCCACATCCGCAGCGTTGCTTTGCCCTCGCCCTCCGGCAGGTCCTCGTACTGATTGCTGGCCAGATTTACCGGCGGATACCCGTATGTTTGCGACCGCAGCAGCGTGTGATGCTGCTGGGCCCATGCGTGCATCGGCGTGAGGAAATTTTCGTTCGCCAGTTCCGTCAGCGTGCGGCCCCAGTCGTGGCGAACCGCCGCCGTCTTCGGCCCGATGTCGCCGATCAGGGCCGGCAGATACGGCTCGAGATCGTAACCGCGCCGCCGCCGGAATTCATCAAGCAAGGCCGGCGTCCAGTCCGAACCATAGTCCTCAAGGCTGTCGCTGAAGACGGCATAAGGAGGGTGATCCCCGAAGGCTTCCAGCAGGCGATCGCCCACTGCGTGGAGGTGTGTTTCGATGGCGCGGGAGTCGTAATGATCGAGCACAAATCCGGCCGCTCCCACTGCGGGGCGTTTGACTATCATGCCGGTTCGACTGGAGATGAAGAAAATCGCGGAGCGCTGCTGCGAGTCTGCCGCGACTATCAGCCGCCCGTCACGAATATCGGTAGCCTCGATCGCCTTGGAGAGATCCGGAGCCGAGACGCTGGGAGCAACGAATACCTTAATCAGACGTTCTCCCGTTCCGATATAGGGAACCGCGACGGAAATTGAGCCCGGAGAAATCGCAACAAACTCGGTTCGCAATTCGCCGGCTGCCTGGGTTACAGGAATATTCGGGCCGCCAAAGGGCCAGCCGCTGCCGAGGGTGATGTCGACGCGCAGGCCGAGCTTTTGCGCCTGCTCCGCGGCAAAACGCAACGCATCGATGTGTTCGTCCGAAAGAAACGGAGCATTGTGAAACCCGGTTTGGGGATCATCGAGGGCCAGCGGATACAGCGTCGTTATCTCGACCCCGCCGATGCCGGCCGCTTTCATCTGCTCGAGCTCGCGTTGCAGTTCAGGCTTGTTAACCGCGGGACCGAACCACCACCACCGCATCATGATCCGGCTGTTGTCCGGCGGATGAGCAAAGGCGTTGTGTAATGCGGAGATCGATCCGCTGTCCTGGGCAACGGTTTGCAGACCCGCGGCGAACAGAAGCACGCTCAGTGCGACTCGCCGCAAACAAGCGACCCTTCTGAAGCTGACGCGCTTAGTTATCAAGGTCCGTCACCCTTCGTTCAGTGCGATCGAGTTCCGTCTCCCGAGCCACGTCCATGAATGAGCACTCCGGCTGATTTTCTGGTTGGCAAGACTTCGTGTCGAAGGATATAAGAGAATCTTCAACTCCGGTAGGGAATTTATTTCATTAGAGAGAATGCAGAGCCTCGAGGTAAATCCATGAAGTCAGCCGCTGTCTTTCTGCTTGGCGCAACCGTGTCGCTTGTCAGCGCGCAAACCACGAGCGATCCACTCAAGAGCGGATTCGAAAATCCGCCTGACAGCGCCAGGCCGCGCGTCTGGTGGCACTGGATGAACGGCAACATCACGAAGGAGGGCATCAAACTGGACCTTGAGTGGATGCATCGAGCCGGCATCAGCGGCTTTCAGAACTTCGACGCCGCGCTGATGACTCCGCAGGTGGTTGAAACGCGCCTGGCTTACATGACGCCGGAATGGAAGGACGCGTTCAAATATGCCACCAGCCTTGCCGATCAGTTGAAACTCGAAGAGGCCATCGCGGGATCGCCGGGCTGGAGCGAGACAGGCGGTCCCTGGGTTCCGGCGAAAGAGGCGATGAAGAAGTATGTATGGATCGAGGTTGAGGTAGACGGCGGCAAACCATTCACGGGAACGCTGCCGCATCCGCCGTCGAATACCGGCGCCTTTCAGAATCTGCCAATTGAAGATGTAGGCGACATGCTGGGCGGGTCGTTCAAAGCTCCGGAGTACTACGCCGATTCCGCGGTGATCGCGTTCAGGGTCGCCGAGACGGATCTGCCTTTGGAGGCACTTCATCCGAAGATCACGACCAGCGGCGGCAGCATTGATCCCGCCCTGCTCTCCGATGGTGATCTGGTGAAGACCGTCTCTCTGCCCGCAGGGGCGAATATCGGAGACAAGGCATGGATCCAGTATGAGTTCGCTCAGCCGCAGACCATTCGCGCCTTGACGATTGTGGCAGGAAAGAAGGGGCCCGGGGATGCGTTCATGCCTCCGGGCGGGGAAAGCGGCAAGGCCCTGGAGGCAAGCGACGACGGGCAAAACTTTCGCGTCGTCGTCGGTATCCCCAAGGGTGGTTCAACGGAGCACACACTCTCCTTCGCTCCAGTGACGGCCAGGTATTTCCGCGTCACGTTCAAGACGATGCCGGTCCCGCCGAATCCATTTGCCGACCTGGGTGTTGCCACTCCCTCCACGCCAGCCAAGACCCACGAGATTGCGGAACTGGTGCTGCATCCTGGTGCGCGCGTCAACCGCTTCGAAGAGAAGGCCGCGTTCAATCCCATGCCCGACCTGTATGGCGTTGCGACGGTAGATTTCACCCCGCAGGATGCCATTCAAAAAAGTGCCGTAATCGACCTGACGAGCAAGATGCGCCCCGACGGCTCGCTCGACTGGACTCCGCCTCCGGGCAAATGGGTCGTGATGCGCTTCGGATACTCGCTGCTCGGCATCACCAATCACCCCGCGACCAAAGAAGCGGCCGGCCTCGAAGTCGACAAGCTCAATGCGCAATACGTGAAGAACTATATGAACGGCTATCTCGACAGCTATAAGGAGACGGTCGGGGCTGGCGAGATGGGCAAGCGCGGTATCCGGTACGTGATCACCGACAGCTGGGAGGCCGGCGCGCAGAACTGGACCGACAACATGGTCGAAGAGTTCACCAAGCGCCGTGGCTACGATCCGCGACCGTGGATGCCGGTCCTGGCGGGGCGAATCGTCGTGAGTTCGGAGGCGAGTGACCAGTTCCTTTGGGATTTGCGCAAGACCATCGCCGACCTCACGGCGGACGAACACTACGGCCAGGTGCAGGCCTCGCTCAAGGAGCGCGGCATGGGCCACTACGGGGAGTCGCACGAAGACAATCGCGCCTTTATCGCTGATGGGATGGAGGTGAAGAAGCTCGACGACATTCCGATGAGCGCGATGTGGGTGCAGAAGCCCGGCGTGAATAAGGTGATGTACAACTACAACGCTGACGACCGCGAATCGGCCTCGGTGGCGCACATCTATGGCCAGAACATCGCCGCAGCCGAGTCGATGACCTCGTGCGACGCGATGACAGCCTGGGCGTGGTCGCCGTCGACCCTCAAGCCGACTGCCGATCAGGAGTTCCTCAACGGCATCAACCGCTTCGTCATCCACGAGTCTGCGCATCAGGCGCTGCTCGACAAGGTTCCCGGCATCACGCTGGGGCCGTGCGGGCAATGGTTCAACCGCAATGAGACGTGGGCAGAGCAGGCCAAAGTCTGGACCGGCTATCTCGCCCGCAATTCGTTTTTGCTTCAGCAAGGGAAGTTTGCGGCGGACGTGTTGTACTTTTACGGCGAAGACTCGAACATCACGGCGATCTTCCATACCTCGCAACCGGACGTGCCGCCAGGCTATGACTTCGACTACATCAATGCCGATGGTCTGATTCACGAGTTGCATGTTTCGGATGGCAGAATCACGACGAAGAGCGGGATGAGCTATCGTGTGCTCGTTCTCGATAAGTACAGCAAACACATGTCGCTGCCCGTGTTGCGCGCTATTCACGATCTGGTCCGACAGGGGGCAGTCGTTGCGGGCGAAAAACCTGTCGACACTCCGAGCCTCGCCGACAACCAGGCGGAGTTTCGCAAGCTGAACGATGAGTTGTTCGGCTCGGGCAGCGGCGTGCAGACGGTCGGCAAAGGCAAAGTCTACGCCGGGCAGAACGCCGAAGCGGCGCTGAAGGCGCTTAACGTGCCTCCGGATTTCGACTACGCGAAACCGGGCCCCAAACTCGAAAACGATCAACAGATCGCCTTCCTGCATCGCAAGCTGGCCGACGGCGATCTCTACTTCCTCGACAACCGCGGAGACAAGGACTCGACCGTGGACGCCAGCTTTCGCGTCACCGATGAGGTTCCCGAGCTGTGGTATTCCGAGACCGGCAGGATCGAACCCGCGTCATTCACCATCGCTGGCGGCCGGACGACCGTTCCGCTGCACTTTGAACCATGGGGAACGGTATTCGTAGTATTCCGGCAGCCGACGAAAGAGACCACGCACACTCTGCCGAAGACCACCGAGACGCAGCTTGCGACTGTGGACGGACCATGGACCGTCGCCTTCCAGGAGGGCCGGGGTGCGCCGGCTTCGATCACGCTGGACAAGCTGATCTCCTGGCCAGACAGCAGCGACGAAGGAGTGAAATACTTCTCCGGCACGGGAACCTATACGAAGACGATCGATGCCCCGGCAGACTGGCTCAAGAAGGGCGACACCATCTGGCTCGATCTCGGAGACGTGAAGAATGTCGCCATCGTATCCATAAACGGAAAAGATCTGGGTACGGTCTGGCATGCGCCCTATCGCGTCGATGCGACCGCCGCGCTGAAGCCGGGCGAGAATGTAGTGACCGTGAAGGTCATCAATGCATGGGTGAATCGCATCATCGGCGACCAGCAGCCGGATGCCACGACGAAATACACCTTCACGACCTGGAAATCGTACAGGGCCGACTCGCCTCTGCTGCCTTCGGGCCTGATCGGCCCTGTGACCATCGTCAGGGAGTCTGGAAGCTAAGCGCGGCGCATTTCGGGTGTGCCGCCGAATCGAGGAGGCGCACAGTGCCGGAACTGATGGTCCGCCGAAGCCTATTCGGGGGTTAGCAAGACGGTTTTTACGGAAACTTGCGAGTCCGCTCGAAAAGGAACGTCACTAGGGTCCCGTGCCCTGGTTCGCTATCGAACTCAAACGTCCCTGGGAGTTGGAGCATACTCGGCGGGACACTCTCTGCGCGGAGTGTGAGAGAAGACTCAGGTTCGATGCGGACATGCCTCGGTTGACTGACGGTGGCGGAAGTGCGTGTGAGTCGAACACACCGTCGCCCGTTAAGAACGACCGCCGGTTTTGAAGACCGGGAGGATCACCGGAGCCTAAGCACTTCCAATACGCGATCGCGCCAACAGGCGTCTGAGCCTCAAAATCTATGGCTACCTTCCTAGTATGCTATGGAAACGCAGCGGAATGGGAGAGTCGCGTTGGCGGATCCGACAACTGTCCGATTGACACAGCAAGTGAAAGCCGGAGGGTGCGCCGGTAAGCTGGCTCCTGGAGCGTTAGCGGCAGTGTTAGCGCGGCTTCCAAAGCAAAATGATCCGAATCTTCTGGTGGGCTTTGAGACCGCCGATGACGCCGGCATCTACCAGATCTCAGCAAACCTCGCGCTCGTCCAGACGGTGGATTTCTTTACTCCGCTGGTCGACGACCCTTTCACCTTCGGTCAGATTGCGGCCACAAATGCTCTTAGTGACGTCTACGCAATGGGAGGCCGTCCCGTCACGGCCTTGTCGGTCGTGTGCTTTCCCCCGGATGGCGATCTGGACGTGCTGGAGCAGGTCATGAATGGGGGCATGGCGAAGATGGCAGAGGCGAGCTGTGTCGTCGTGGGCGGGCACAGCGTTCGTGATTCTGAAATCAAATTCGGATATGCAGTAACGGGTTTGATCGATCCCGAACGGGTATTTACCAATGCCGGAGCGGTTGTGGGAGACGCTCTGATCCTGACGAAACCAATCGGCACGGGAGTGATCACAACTGCGCTCAAGCAGGGCGTAGCGGAGCCTGAGTGGATTGCAGACGCTGTACGATCCATGACTTTGCTCAATCGCGAGGCTTCTGAGCTGGTTGTCGGTGCGAAGGGTGTTCATGCCATGACGGATGTAACGGGTTTTGGACTGATGGGACATTGCCGGGAAATGGCGCTAGCCAGTTGTGCAGCAATGGAGATTGTGGTTGAACAGGTGCCCGTTATCGAGGGCGCAGTGGATGCCGTTCGTTCCGGCGCGATTCCGGCCGGCCTATTGGCAAATCGCAGCTTTGCGGAATGCATCAGCGGCGATGCGCCGGGTTCGCAGATTCCTAATGACCTCCGCACCTTGCTTTATGATCCGCAGACTGCAGGCGGGCTGCTGGTTTCTATTTCCACCGATGGATCGGATGGTCTGCTTGACTCTCTCCGCAACGCTGGACTTCGCGCGGCCAGAATCGGATCCGTTGTTGGTCCTTATATCCCGGGACAAGGAGCACCCGCGATCCTGCTCCGTTGATCAAACGGCCAAGACTTTCTACATGCAAGCACAGCAGGCATTCAATGGCCACTAAAGTAACAAGCAACGTGCGCGAACCAGACAATCTGTATTCGCTGCTGCCATCTGTGAACGACCTCCTGCTTGACCCGGCCTTCTCTTCCTTGGTTCAGTCGCATTCACACAATGCGGTTGTGCACGCGGCCCGAGCGGTTCTTCTCTGCCTCAAGCAGCAGATCGCTGAAGGGCAGCATACGCGCGCGAGCCTGCAGGAACGCCTCGTTATCCTCGACCTGGCTGTCTCGAACGAACTGAGTAAGAGCGCAAACTTCTCCTTGCGGCGGGTGATCAACGCAACCGGAGTCATCCTGCACACGAATCTTGGACGAGCGCCTCTGAGCACTTCCGCACTTGAGAACATTGTCGAAATCGCACAAGGTTACTCGAACCTGGAACTCGATCTCGAAGGCGGAGAGCGGAGCCGTCGCGACGTTCACGTCGAACAGCTTCTGTTGCGGCTGTTGCGGACAAGGGCAAGCATAACTGAAGACGACATGAAAGATCAGCGGAGGGCTGCAGTGGTCGTCAACAACTGCGCAGCAGCAACCTTCCTCGGTCTGAACTCTCTCGCGGATGGAGCAGAGGTTGTGGTGTCTCGCGGCGAGCTGATCGAAATTGGCGGCGGCTTTCGCATCCCGGAGATTCTTGCGAAGTCCGGCGCTCGCCTGCGCGAAGTTGGTACCACAAACCGGACGAGACTTTCCGATTACGAAAAAGCTCTCTCGCCGGATACCGCGCTTATCCTGCGCGTCCACCAGTCCAATTTCAGGATGGAAGGCTTCACTGAGAGGCCAACACTTCAGGAGCTTGTGGTTCTTGGCGCGCATAAAGGCGTCCCTGTGTTTGATGACCAAGGCACAGGTCTAATTCTTCCCCTGGATGACCTCGGCGTACGCTCCGAGCCGACTTTCATCGACAGCTTCCGCCTCGGCTTCGACCTGATCGCCGCGAGTGGAGACAAGCTGCTCGGAGGCCCGCAGTGCGGGCTGCTCGTTGGCAGAAATGACCTGATTGAACGCATACGCGCCAATCCACTTTTCCGAACCTTCCGCGTGGACAAGCTGACTTATGCTGCGCTGGAAGCAACACTGATGGATTATCTCCACGAGAGGCTTGATTCGATTCCCGTCGTGAATATGCTGCGTCTCTCTCAGGAAGAAGTACTGCGGCGCTGCCAGCAAATTGCAGAAGCATTGCCATCCGCGGTTTTGACAGTTGAGGTTGTGCCCGTCGAGAGCCTTATTGGCGGCGGAACAGCACCTGCCTCGCGCCTGCCGAGCGCAGCTTTGGCGCTGCGGCATAAATCATTGTCGCTCCCAGCTCTCCTGCTCGCGCTGCGGCGACTCCAGCCTCCAGTTATCGCGCGCGTCAACGAAGACAGGCTTTTACTGGATCTGCGCACGGTCGAACCGAATCTGGATGTGACGCTCATAACTCTGCTGCAAGGCATCGCGCAAAGCGAGGACGATCCGGATCTGCAAAAGGATGAGCCGTCGCAAATCCCGCTGCAGGCGTGTACGGAAGAATAATCCTGTATGCCTGACCCCGTTCGATCCGTTGTCGTGGGCACTGCCGGCCATATCGACCACGGCAAGACTGTCTTGGTACGCGCGCTCACCGGCGTTGATACTGACCGATTGCCCGAAGAGAAGAAGCGCGGCATTACGATCGACCTTGGTTTCGCCTCTCTTGACGCCGTCGCAGCCGACAACACGCCAGTGCGGATCAGCTTTGTGGATGTTCCCGGCCACCATCACTTCATCCACAATATGCTTGCCGGCGCCGGATGCATCGATGCTGTTTTGCTTGTGATCTCGGCCGAAGAAGGAGTTAAGCCGCAGACTAAGGAGCATCTCGCCATCTGCACTCTGCTCGGCATTCGTCGAGGCCTGACCGTGATCACCAAGGCGGATGCGGTCAGTGAGGCCGATCTTGAGCGCGTGCGCTCGCAAGTACAAGCCTTCCTGCGTGGCACGTTTCTCAACACGGGCGCTGGGATTCTACCCGTGAGCGCTCACACTGGCCAGGGGGTCGAGGAGCTTAGGAATAAACTCTTGTCACTCGCAATGGGGACATCTCGCCGCAGCCCTGACTATGTGACCCGCTTGCCGCTCGATCGGGCTTTCGTGATGAAAGGATTCGGCACGGTCGTGACCGGTACCTTGCTTGCCGGAACGCTGCGGACCGGCCAATCCGTCGCACTCGAACCGGGAGGCCTCTTCGCTCGCGTTCGGGGAATGCAAACCCATCGCCGGGCTGAAGAGCGTGTTAACTCGGGCTCACGAGTGGCTCTGAACCTTGCCGGCATTGACTTATCCGACGTGAGCCGAGGCCAAACCGTCGTGGAGCCGGGGACTTTGACAGCCGTAACAACTATCGACGTCGAGGCCTCTCTGCTTCCCGACTCGAAGGAGTTGAAACATCGCGCTACGGTTCACTTCCACGCATTCACCGCCGACACACTTGCAACGGTTTCGCTCTATGGCTGCAACGCGGCAGAGGCGGGCGCTCATCGACTCATACGGCTGCAGCTGCACAGGCCGGTTGTGCTGGTTCCCGGTGACCGTTTTGTTTTGCGGCAATGCTCGCCGGCAACGACCATCGGCGGCGGTCGTATACTCGATGCGAATCCCCTTCCCCATTTGCGAAAGGCGAAGCGCCTCGCGTGGCTGGAAGCGGTAAAAGATGTCTCCCTTGAAGAGCAGATTATGCAGCGAGTATCTCGGCGCGGCATTGCAGGTCTGTCTCTTCAGATCCTGACGGCAGAAACCGGCATGACCGGCGAGGCACTACATCGAATTGCGAAACCACTCACTAAAGATGGACGGCTGGTTCTTGTTTCCGGAGAAATATGGTTCACCAGGGAGGTCCTTGAAAGTGCGACCGAGAAAATCGTGAACCGGCTGAAGATTGAAACCAAGGCAAGCGGTCTCAAACGATCCGAGCTGAGAAGCCAGGTCGCTTTAGGCGCAGAGATATTTGACTTCCTTCTCGACCGGCTGGTGCGGGAGCAGCGCCTGAAGCTTCAAGGCGAGATGGTCTTTCCGGCGGGAACGAACCAGCAGCTCACGAATCCCGACAGCAAGCTTCTTTCTGCAGTAACCGCCGCCTACGAAGCGTCCGGGCTCGCAGCGCCTTCAGCTGTCGAGGTCGCTTCACATCTCAAACTCGGTGACGGCGAGATGCGCAGATTGATGACGCTGCTGCTCCGCGAGAAGACTCTGATCCGAATGGGAACCGGCGAGTTGTACATCCACCGCGCTGCTCTTGAAGGACTGCGGACGCAGATCCGGGAATTGCATGGTCAGCTACTCGATGTCGCGCGGTTCAAGCAGATCACCGGTCTTTCGAGAAAGTACGCCATCCCGCTGTTAGAGTACCTTGATCGCGAGCGCATCACCCGCAAAGACGGCGACCGGCGGATTGTGTTGTAGCCGCCCTGCCACACTGATTGCCCGATCGCTGTTGCGATAATTGGGTCCACCTCACTGGATGCGGTGCCACAGCGCGTAATCGCCCATCGCGATCTCCCCAGACTATTCGCCGCTTCGGACTTCCAATGGCGAAGTGTGAGGTATCTTGACGTACACAAAACGGATGGCCCAACTCTGCGATAAAAGACAAATCAGGGCGACCAATATGAACAGCAGACCGCCGTTGAGGAGCATCAGGCCCAAAGGGATCAGCGTCCCGGCAGCGATGAGCACGCAAACGCGCCATTGTTGCCCGCGGGTGTAGATTCGCGCATGGGCCGGCTGAAGGTTCGCAAACAACAACCCTAAGGGAATCGCATTGAGCACCAGCATCACGATAAAGGCAGTGCGGAGGATGCCTGTCGCCTGCGGTTGCCCTATCAGGGCGGAAAGGACAAGCAACTCGCCACAGCCCATCAGGAGGGCCGAATTGGTGAGATAACCTCCCAACCAGCGCGCATCTTTCCAACCTGGTTGTGCGTTCGTGCTGAGCAGGACGCCCTTGTAGGCCGCAGAGCCGAAGCCAGGCAGCAGTCCCACGACCACCGCGAGTAAGCGAGCCCACTCGAAGTCCCACCCCAGTTCGGCCAGCAGGCTGAGCGCCGCCGCCGCGGTCAGCGGGAGCGAAAAGATCGTCAGACACCACGTCCCCACCGACATGGGCGAGCCGGGCTTGAAAACCCTGAGCATGTGATGAAAACGCAGCGGATCGCCCAGATCCAACACGAGCAATCCGAGGTCAACGAGCAAAAGCACGAGAGCGACCGGATAAGCCACTTTCGCCACGCGCATGAAGACCGCGGGCGCCGCCAACTCGCTGACCGCGGCGGCCAGGAACAATCCGGTCGCCATGCCATTGAGCAAAGCGTCCCAGGCGATGATGCCGTGCCAGCCCGGCACCTTGGTCACCGGCATATTCGCGTAGCCGACCTCGCTCCCTGTTTCCGGCAAGGGAGGTTTGGTGAAAGCGTCCTGCGGTCTGGAGTTTTCGTGCATTCAGGGCTTCAAAAGAAACACCACTACGAGCAGTGCGGCGACAGCGGCCAGGCCGCCCACGATGGAACGAACGTAATCTCCCGTCATGTGCAGCCACGGATTGAATGGAGCATCCGGCAGGCCATAAACGGAAGGGCGATCGACAAGCAGATAGAAGGAATGCATTTCGGAATAGGTCTCAGTAGGGGCATCGCCATAGAGGTAGGCCTGCGGGACGCCGCGTTGGTGAAGTTCCTCCACACGTTTGCGGGCCTGCTCACGAAGCTCCTCGACCGGACCAAAGTGGATGGACTTGGTAGGACATGCCTTGGCGCAGGCTGGCTCCAGACCGTCGCGCTGGCGGTCATAGCAGAGCGTGCATTTGTGCGAATGACCGCCCATGTCGCTGCGAGTGATGACGCCGAAGGGGCAGGCCGCCACGCAGCACGAGCAGCCGTTGCAGATGTCAGCCTGAATATAAACGTTCTCGAACTCATTTTGAATAATGGCGCCGGTCGGGCAAGCCTGATGGCAAGGGGCCGCCAGGCAATGCTTGCAATGGTCGCTCATCATGAGCCAGCGGTTAAGTGCCGTCTCGTTGGACATCATGTCCGGGGAAGCAAGCTGGCTTGACGATCCGTCGGAGAATTGCTCAATGAATTTCACATGGCGCCAGGTCGTCGCCGACAACTCAGTCGTATTGTCATAGCTATTGCCGGAGAAGTTAAAGCCATCCGCGGGTAGTTGGTTCCACTGCTTGCACGCCACCTCGCAAGCCTTGCAGCCGATGCATACGGTGGTGTCCGTGTAAAAGCCAGTAGCCGGGCGAGGCTTGGGCGCTTCACCACGCAGAAACGGATAGATCAGGCGTCCCAGCAACTCCGACAGCCGGCCGCGCGGCGGATCGCTGGTCTGGGGCAAGGCAGACAGCTCCATTTCTCTACTTTCCATGTCCGATCCTTCCTTCTGGTTGGGCACTGGCCGGCGTGTCCGGGATCGGATCGAGGGTCGGCCAGGGCGCTGTGGGCACCGTCGGTTGCGGAGCGTGCCCTTCGAGCCGCCCGGCCTGGACCTGGCAGGCGAACGCCTTGCTTTCGTGCATGCTCACGTTCGGGTCGGCCAAGAGCGCGGTCAGGTCGTTGGCGTTGCCGCCGACACTCTCCCCGGCGAATGCCCAGTGGAACGGGAGGCCGATCTGGTGGACCACGCGCCCCTCGACGACAAAGGGCCGCACCCGCCGGGTCACCATCGCACGAGCCTCGATTCGACCGCGCGCCGTTTGGATCGTCATCCAGCCGCCGTGGACAATACCGCGCTCGGCGGCCAGCTCGTAGCTCAGCTCGGCGAACATCTCCGGCTGCAATTCGTTAAGCCAGCTATTGAAGCGGCTCATGGGCCCGCTGAGGTAATGCTCGGTAAGACGGAACGTCGTGGCCACCACGGGATACTCGGCTGTCGGTGTGTGAGCAATGTGGTTCAGCGGTCCTTCGAAAAAGCGTACCGTCGGGTTGGTATTGTGTCTGGGATAGAGCAGGTTGCCCAGCGGCGATTCGATCGGCTCGTAATGCGTCGGAAGAGGACCGTCCTTGGGGCCGGGGGAGTACAGCCAGCCCAGTCCGTCGGCCTTCGTGATGAAGGGTTGCGTGCCGGCGATGGCGGCCATGCCCGTCGCGCCCGGAGCCGGTTGGTAATCGGGCGGCTTTTCCAGCTCGAAGTCCGGTTTGTCGGGTCCGACCCAACGCCGCTTCTCGGCGTCCCACCAGACCAATTTCTTGCGTTCCGACCAGGGCCGCCCTTCGGGGTCGGCCGAGGCGCGGTTGTACAGGACGCGGACATTGTTCGGCCAGGCGAAGCCCCATTCCGGTTGGATTGGGTTATCCGTGATCTTGCGTTCGTTCGCACGGTTGCGGCCGGGCTCGGGGAAGACGCCGCTGTAGACCCAGCAGCCGCATGCGGTCGTGCCGTCGTCCTTCAACTCCGAGTACCCGCTCACAAGACGAGGCCGCCCGGTGCGCGGGTCGGTTTCATCCAGCCGGTGACCGTTTATCTCCATGAGGACTTTCTCCAGGTCCGGTTCGCCCTCAATGCGGCTGCGCGTTCCATCGGGAAGACGCGGCTGCTCGTCGAAGTCGTAGTCCCAGGTGAGGTTCAGCAAGGCCTGATCCTTAGGATCGGTCGAGCCTGCATAGAGCTGCTTGAGGCGCTTACCCAGGTTGTAGTAAAACCAGGCGTCGGAACGGCAATCGCCGGATGGATCGACGGCTTTCTTGTGCCATTGGATCAGCCGCTGCGTGTTGGTTAAGCTGCCCTCCTTCTCC
Source organism: uncultured Acidobacteriaceae bacterium (assembly GCA_963782175.1). Classification (GTDB taxonomy): domain Bacteria; phylum Acidobacteriota; class Terriglobia; order Terriglobales; family Acidobacteriaceae; genus Silvibacterium. The sequence goes on along the minus strand of CAWAIX010000015.1, from coordinate 469,515 downwards.
TGAGCAGCCGCTGCGGGGATGAAGAAGACCTCGGTCCCGATCTGGGAGGGCGGCGGCGCATTCGGGTCGTTCTTCCAAAAGAGGGCGCTTTCAGTCTCGAACCAGTCGAGAACTACCAGCCACTCGAGGTTGCGCAGGCCAGCACGGTGCAGACCGGCGTTGGGTCCGCCGCCGGCGGGGTTCTGACCGGCCAGGAAGTAGCCCTTCACCCCACCCTTTGCCATGCGATCGAAGTAGGCCAGTTGCGAGTAGTCGCCGTCCACGCGCGGCAGCCAGGAGAACCCGAAGTCGTTCTCCGGCGTTGCTGCGTCGCCGTACCACGCCTTGAGCAGGCTGACAATGAATTTGCTGAAGTTCGCCCAATAGCCGGTGGGCATCGATCCAAAGTCGATATAACAACCCAATCCCTCGTGCGTGGGCTCGTGTGCAGCGGGTTGCGGCAGGTAGCCGGGCAGTGTGTCGTACAAAGTCGAGATGTCGGTCGCGCCCTGGATGGTAGAGTGGCCGCGCAGGGCCATAATGCCGCCGCCAGGCCGGCCCATGTTGCCGAGCAACAATTGCAAGATGCCGGCAGTGCGTATGATCTGCACGCCGGTAGTGTGCTGCGTCCAGCCCAGCGCGTAGGCAATGCAAGTGGTCCGCTCGCGTCCGGAGTTGGTGCAGAGCAATTCCGCGACGCGCACAAACTCTTCCGGCGTGCAGCCGCACACCTGGGAAACGACTTCCGGCGTGTAGCGAGCGAAGTGCCGGCGCAGAATCTGCATAATGCAGCGCGGATGCTGCAAGGTCGGGTCGCGCTCTGCGTTTGTCATGTCGTTGTACGGCGAGGTATATTGTTCGCCGCTGCCATCCGTGCAGTGGCCATGACGGCCATGCGGGTCTTTCGCGGTCTTCGCCTGAGGCGTATGCTTCGAACTGTCCTGCTCCGCGTGGCCGTTGCTGGACTCCTCGTAGCCCCAATGGCCTTGCCTGGAATCATAGGATTCGTGCTGCTGGTCGAAGCCGCTAAACAGCCCTGCCAGATCTTCGGCATCCCGGAAACCTTCCTCGATGATGGTCGAAGCATTGGTGTAGGCCAGGACGTATTCATGAAACCAATGGTCGTTAGTTAGGACGTAATTCACGAGGCCGCCGAGGAAGGCAATGTCGCTCCCGGAGCGGATGCCCACGTAAACATCGCAGACGGCCGACATGCGGGTGAAGCGCGGATCGACATGGATCAGGGTCGCGCCTCTCTCCTTGGCCTCCATGGGCCAGCGGAAACCGACAGGTTGCGCCTCGGCCATGTTCGATCCCATGAACAGGATGCAATCGCTATTGGCCATGTCCTGCTGATAATTTGTGGCCGCGCCGCGGCCGAACGAGGCGCCCAGACCGGGCACCGAGGCGCTGTGTCATATTCGCGCCTGATTCTCGATCGACACCACTCCCAACCCGCCGCCGAACAGCTTCTTGATGAGGTAGTTCTCCTCGTTGTCAATCGTTGCCCCGCCCAAAGTGCCGATGCTGCGTACGGAGTTGAGCAAACGTCCTTGCTCGTCGCGAGTCGTGAAATCGGTGTCGCGGGTCGCCTTGACGCGCTGGGCAATCTGGTCCAGCGCCCACTCCATCGTCCGCGTCTCCCAGTGATCGGAGTAGGGAGCGCGATAGAGGACCTGGCGGACGCGATGCGAATTGACGGCGAGCTGGAAGGCGTTGGCCCCTTTGGGACAAAGGTGGCCCCCACTGATGGGACTATCAGGATTGCCCTCAATGTTGATGATCTCGCCGCCCTTGCTGAAGATGAGCTGCCCGCAGCCGACGGCGCAGTAAGGACAAATGCCCTCGGTGACAGTGGCGCCGCGCAGCCGCGAAGCCTTCGCCAGCGTCTGTAAGCTGAAGGGTTCCCGGGAAGTTTGTGGTTTCTGGGTTAGCGGGAAGCGGAACATAGCGCTCCCTCCTTTCAGAGATTCTTCATTTTAAGATGACTGAGAGCGAGCTCAGTTGCGGATACTAGCACAAATGCCTCCAAACACGGCTGCCGGTAGAGACCTTTGTCGTGAATATTCCAATACTCGCCAGAAAGGCACATTCCGTGGCTGTATGACGCGTCACTTCAACGAATCGGAGAGTCAACGAGTTCATGCGGTAGCGGAGCCCGGTTGGATTGGGACCGTCACCGAAGACCTGGCCGAGATGCGCGTCACACAACCGGCACGAAACGGCAGTACGAGTTATATTGAATATGGCTGCCAGAAATCGGGCCAACCCGGTAAGACGATGAAAGATCTCCAACTTGTTGAAATTGGTTTCAAACAGATAGGTCCCAGGCGAGTGACGAAGGATGGCCTCGCTGATCATAGGTATGTCGCCGCCGGTCGAGAGATCCATGACGGTGTCGGCGCCAAAGTAGACAGCGGTGTGGAGCTTGCGAAGCTCCTCGTCGACGTTGGAAGTGAGGGCGGAATTGCCGATATTGGCGTTGATCTTGCAACGCGAGGCGACGCGGATGGCCATGGGCTCGAGCTCGGATTGGTTGATATTAGCCGGGATGATCATCGTCCCTCTCGCTACCTCGGAGCGAACCAGTTCGCGCGGGAGCTTTTCCTTATAGGCGACGTAGCCCATTTCCTCGGTAATCATGCCCTTTGCGCGCGAAGTGCATCTGACTCATGTTTGGGTCGCCGGTGCGCGCGGCCTCTTCTTTGCGCTTCACCATTTGCTCGGCGCGGATTGGTGGCCCTGCCTGGTCCTGAAGCTCTTTTCTAGCGCCCGATTTCATCGAGATTCACTTAAGCCCTTTCTTGCGTTGGATCCTGGATTGACGCCACTGCTCGAAGCTCCATGAATTGGTTCTCCGAATGGCCAAGACAGCACTACGCACTTGCAAGCGACGGAGCTGCGTTGCCTTCCAAAACGGCCTGAATATTATCCAGACAGATCATGCCCATTTTTGTTCGAGTCTCTATGGTCGCGCTGCCTAGATGCGGCAGCAGGAACGTATTCTGGAGTTCGAGATATCCTGTGTTCAAGTTGGGCTCTCCGTCGTAAACATCCAACCCTGCCGCAGCGATATGTCCGCCCTTCAGCGCAGCGATCAGATCAGTGTCTACAACCAGGCCGCCCCGCGCTGTGTTGATGAGGATGGCTCCTTTCGGAAGCATGGCCAGCGTCCGAGAGTTGATGATGTGCCGCGTCTTCTCGGTCTCGGGCGCATGCAAGCTCAGGAATTGGCAGTTGGGCAGCATCTCGTCAAGGGTCGCATGGTAGACAGCGTCACCCACCAGATCTCCCGATAACTTGGAAGGATTGACATAGCGAATCTTCATACCGAAGGCTGCAGCTCTTCGCGCTACCGCTTGCCCAACCTTTCCCATTCCGAAGATGCCCAGCGTCTTTTCTGTTAGCTGCCAGCCAAGAATGCTCTTGGGATTCGGCGCCCACGCTCCGCTTCTGAGCATCTCTTCAGCTTCATAGGCTCGCCGCGCAGCGCCCAGCATCAGGAGGATCGCGATCTCCGCGGTCGCATCAGCATTCGCGCCGGGCGTGTAGCCAATGGCAATCTTTCTCGCGGCCGCTGCCTTCAGATCGACATGATCGAGACCCACAGAGTAGGTCGCAATTACCTTGACGCTGGATGACACGTGCTTGAAGAACTCGGCGTCGAGCCGATCCATTGGGGTGATAAACATCGCGTCGGCGCCGCCCGACAACTCGAGCAGCGCTAAGCGGCTAAGTTTCACTCCATCTGCACCACGGCGAACGTCAAAATCCCTCTCGAGACGTTCTTCAATAGCAGGAGGATACCGAGTTGTCACCACCAATTTAGGCCTGAGCATAATACCTCCAGTACTGGGTGAAATGAAATCGTCTCGATCCAACAAAGGCCCCGGGTGTTAGAAGTGGAAATCGGCCGCAATTGCGATCGCGTTATTGACCTTGATATTGAAGCCCGGCACGATAGTGGCTGCTAAGTGGCCCGTGCTAAAGTCGAAAGTCCACTTGGAGTCGGGATACCGAGACACTCTTACGGCATAGATAAGGTCCGTCGGAAAATGAGCGCCTGGGATGTAATTGATGTAAGGAGGCTCCTGGTTAATCCTCTCTGCGCAGTAGATACCACTCCCGACCGAACGATCCTCCCTCACCATGTAAAACTCAAGCGAAGAAGAAAAACGTCCGCGCCGTGTTCATTCTTCGTCACCTTAGCGGCCAGAGGGTCCCAAATGTGCTGATAACTTGGAATCAGCCTGATCGCCGGAGTAATCGCGAAATCGTAGAAGACCTCGAGCCCGTTCTCGTTTTTCACAGTGGCTGCACCTCCGGTGAGACCCTTGAAGTCATTTTTCAAAGGCTGACTGATTCCATTGTGATAGGTTCCCAATCCAAAACTGTCATTGGGCCTGTGATCAGAGAGGCCATAGGCATATAACGCTACGCTCGCATCACGCGTGATAGGGTTGGTTTCCTCTGGGGCATATCCGAGGCGACCGAACAGACCAATTCCTCTGAGCGGCTGGCCGCTCCCGAGTTTCTCAGCGACCGCCCCAGGGTGATTTTTCACAAAGAGGTATTGCGAAAAGTTTCCGACCGTGACCCAACTCGTACCCTTATGGTTGATGGGCAAAGCCTGAGATGAAGGAGTCCCCAACAGAACCCCGACAGCCTGCGGAACCTCCGACGGCGACAACTGCCCAAATGGTGAAGTCAAATCGATTTTCGGCTTATTGGTCCAGTTATACTGCGCCCATGATTGGCCGGGCAGGTTGCCGATTTTATATGAAAAGATTGCGATGCCGTAAGCGTTGACCCGATCGAAGGCCTTCGTTGCAAAATTATTTGCCTCGGTATTGGGATCGTACACGCCGGCAACGGCGGTTAGCCATTTTGACGGCGTCCAGATGCCAATCGCTGCCAGCGAATTGGTGTTATAAAAATTTAGGGCCATCGGATTCTTGTTGAAGTTTAGGTTAGCGAAGTCGTACTTGTAGTTGTCGCCGAAAAAGGTTTGATCGGCGTGAGTGAGCACGTTGGCCTTGCCTAAGATGACGGAGAATTTGGGCGTCAACGACTGAAGTAGGAAATATTCCGAGGGAAGGACATCGTGGACGAAGAAGGGACCCGGAAAGGCCAGCCCGGTGTACTGAGGCACAGTGGCACCCGCGGTAAAAGTATTTTGCGGCGAAGAGCTTCCATATCTGGATTCTAAGGTGATGTGGAAGACACCGCCCGGCCAGAGCCCGGCGCGCCCGGTGTCCACATTGATCGAAAGCTGGGTGTTTTGTATGGACGTCTTGCCGGTTTTGAGACCGCCTGACGCTACGTCTTGATATGCACTCGTGGAGTAAAGATCAAAGAAAAATCCATGACGAGCTAGATCTGTTCGCAGCCCGCCCCAATCACCACTCAATTGAGTGCGATAGCGGAAATCTCCCGCGTCGGTTCCTGGCAGCCCGAACACGGGTCCATTGTTGAGGAATGGCAGGAAGAAGGGTGCCAAATTAGCAACAGAAGCTTTTTTTGTTGGAACTGGACCCCAAGAGTCAGCTATATTCGCGCGGGAAGGCGTAGTTGTTTCTTCGATCCGATCATTGTCATAAGTTGAGTTGGCGATCTCGTTCTGAGCCACCTCCACATCTGGCGTCATTGGCGCGCCGAACCTATTGTGTGGTGAGGGTACCACATCCGCCCATGGCTGGAAGAAATTACCAGACTGACCGTCCATGTTGAGGGCTTGACCAAATACCGTGTTTGGGATGCACGGCGCCAGAAGTGCGAGTGTGAATAGCACAATCCTTCCGGCGCCGTTTGTAAACATCTTTGTGAACATTGTTTGTACCTCAATTGCGTTGAAGCTAGTCCACGTCGGGGACCAGCGGCCGGAGTTGATGCGCGATACGAATTGCGATCACTGTGGGCCCGTCAGCGCTGAGGGCTGCTCTGAAAGCCGCCTTGATTTCCTCTGTCGTGTTAGCGGCCACTCCGACGCAACCAAACGCCTTGGCGGTTGCGACGATATCGAGTCCGGGTAGATCAAGCGCGGGCACATTGGGAGTTTTCTCAAGAACCGCAAACTCTTTGAGGATCGCGTACTCGTCATTGCAGGGGACAATGTAGATGAGCTTGAGTTTTTGCCGAGCGGCTGTATACAGGCTCTGTATCGAATACTGAAGAGATCCATCCCCGATGGCAGCAATGACCGGACGCCCGGTTCCCAGCTTCTTCTGGGCAATCGCAACGCCGACCGCCGCCGGCTCTCCCCATCCGAGTCCGCCGCTCGCAAAGGTGTAGTACGAACCAGGCTCGTTGATTGGCCAATACTGGGCGAGATCCCCGAAATTAGAAGCTGTCTCGTTCACCAGAATGGCATTCGCGGGCCGCAACTCGCTCAATGCGGCGAATGCCTCAAGGGCCGTTAAAGGACTATTCGGCGGCGCTGGAAGTTTTCGTTCGATGTGTGGTGCCGCAGGAGCGGGCCGCGACTTTACTTCCGGGATCGCATCATTCAATGCCTCCAGGGCCAGCTTTGCGTCTGCCAACAGGCTGTCTCCAACGATAGCGGCGCCCGCATCGTAGGGATCACTGGTGATCTGCAGGAGTTCAGCACCTTCGGGAAGGTACTCTCCTGCAACGTAGGGGTAATACCGGAAGACCTGGGCTCCAACCACGATGATTAGGTCATGGGCGCGAAGCTTTTTACTCAGTGGCCCAATCGCAAACGGGGCCATACCTCGAAACTGCGGGTGAGTTTGAGGGAAGGACGCTTTATCGGATAACGGCGAAATGTATACCGGAGCTCTCAAGCGCTCAGCAAACTTGATGCCGGCATCCCAACCGCCTGCCCGTTCGATCTCAGGTCCATAAAGCAATACTGGATTCTTACTCTTCCGAATCCTCTCGGCGAAATGAGCAAGCCGCTCAGGATCTGGCGAGTACCGCGAGCTTGCAGTTCGAACGACCGCCTCTCCCAGCGCCGGCTGATCCCAGTCGTCCAATGGAATGGATACGAACACTGGGCCTGCAGGGGGTTGCATGGCAACCGTATATGCCCTCATGATTGCCCCCGGGACGTCCTGTGCCCTTACCGGTTGATATGCCCACTTAACCCAGGGCCGCGGTAGAGTCGTCTCATCGCGGTTGGTGAGATATGGATCGCAAAGGATCATCTCGCGTGTCTGTTGGCCCGCCGTAATGATGAGAGGCGTTTTATTCTGGAAAGCCGTCATGATGTTGCCCATGCCATGACCGGTTCCCGCTGACGTATGCAGATTCAACAGCGCTGGCTTTCCAGTAGCCTGAGCAAAGCCGTCTGCCATCGCAACTACGGTCGCCTCCTGCAGACCGAGTACATATTCGAAGTCCGGCGGGAAGTTCTTAAGAAACGGCTGCTCTGTCGAGCCCGGATTTCCAAATATGGTGGTGAGTCCAAGCTTGCGTAAAAGGTTGTAGGTCGCATCTTGAACGCTTATCACGTTGTACGCGGCATCTTGAACGGACACCTGAACTTCGGTTTGGCTGTTTGTGCTCATCTTCGCTCCTCGTGCAATATCTGCTGTTCAGCGCATTGGATCGCACACAATGTGCATCCTCACACGCAAATATTCGCAGCGTTTAGCGAAGCTGAAAACGTGATTAATGGCTAGCTCACGGTGACCGGCTAACGTGCTGCGCCACTCGTTTGCCACGCATCCCGCTCGATGAAGCCGGCATCGATCCGCGCAGCATTCATCTCCTGCTCGGCCATCGCGATCTCGAGACTACGTCCCGGTCCGGGCATGTTTCCGCAGGCAGGCTGCATGCCACGCTCTGCCCGCTCGATGTGCTTTCCATCCCAATACCCGCGCTCTTGAGGAAAGGACCAAAACGACATGAAGGGACATTGGCTCGAAGTAGCCAATGTCCCTTCATGATCACCAGGACTCGCTGCCTGGTCGGTATTGCAGTATGTAAAGCTTTCCTGAGCTGTCCTTTCCGATTCGATTAGGGCTTACCACGTTTAGAGCCAGCTTGGTTGCCACGAGCCCAACGGAGTTACTGGATACTTGTATTCGCCCGGCGTCTTCGACATCTCGACCATTTCCTTGACGCCGATATAGCGACCCATTGGCGTATCGACAACGAATCCATCGGGATCCGGATAGACATGCTCATCACTTGAGCCAGCCGTTTTATTCGCGTAGTCGCGATCGAAGATGCCCAACTCAGGAAGCCAGAGAGCAGTGCGTGACAACGAAACCACGACGCGGTAGCTTCCACCCTCCTTGGCACGCCGTAGCAGCGCTGCCAGGACTCCGCAGGTTGCGAGCCAACCCGCTATGTAGTCGCAGGCTATCCAGATCGCCGGATGCGCTGGCTTCTCGTCGGTCCCCTCAATATTGTCGAGGCCCCACGCGAACGCAGCGCTGATGTCGAAGCCGACGCGATTCGACCACGGTCCATTTTCGCCGGCCAGGTCATCTGTACATCGATCAGACCGGGGCGCTGCAGCAAGGACTCAACATGTGCAGGCAGGTCTATCGTGTTAGTCTTTAGCGGATTGTCGTAGTTGGCGATTATGCCTTTCGCCAACCTTTCTGCTGCATTCACAGTTCATCTCCCTCTTGTGATCGGTTGTTCACACTCGAATGTCTTAAAACTGGTTGAACAGAGTCGAGATCCGTTCTCGTTCCCGATCCGGTCTATCCCTTTGGACCCTTTGGAAAAAGAAACTGCATTTGGAATCTTGCCGACCAGTGTGTCGTGCCATTCGGGGACTCCGCGTTTCGAAAAAATTGGCTATAGATGCTCACAGGCAGCCTTTCAAAATGGACGATCCTTCCGACTCCACCCCCGACGGGCACTGTCCATCTTTCGTCGCGTTTTACTTCCCAATTTGCGGTAATAATGGGTGACGAGGTCAGATACCAGCCATGTCGAAGGTTGTAGTTTACGAAAGGCTGCATCAGCATCTGATTTACGTCCGGTCGCGCCGATGGTCCCGCCACCGAGAATAAGTTGTTCACCAGCGTTCCATATAACCAGTGTCCCTGGCTCTTAAGCACAACAACGGTGGGACCGACGCTGAGTTTCTTGGTGCCTAGGATGTCTTCTGTGGCTGTAGGAAAAGAAACGATTGGTCCTGCGCCCCAAATAATACGGCCTACCTTTGCCGGTGAGAGAAACAACGACAGGTTCACGTCTCCCAACCCGGCTGTTCCTTTCACTTCCGGAGTCAGATCGGGCACCTGGACTATTGGAACGATGGTCCGCGTGATCACATTCCAATCCTTTGACAGCTTAAACGGGACGACAGGCTTCATCTCCAGGGCGTAGCTGTCTTCCTTATCGATTCCGGTATGAGGGTTAAAGTCATTCTCGAGCGGCACTGAAATTACGCGGGCGATCGGATTCTGGGCTTCTTTAGCCATCTGTTCCTGCGCCCGGGCCGGTAGGGCACCCTGGTACAGCACACTCATCGCGACTAGCATCATGCCGAATCGCGCCCGGAATGCGGGCCACCACACGAATGACTTCGCCGGGATATTTACACACTCTTTGTTCTTGTGATTGTGAAATCGTTCCATCATCATTTCATCTCTTCCTTTGCCGAATAGGAATTGGCCTTTGTAGCGACAATCATTCTGGCTGAGAGCCGCTGGCTCGCCGCTCCTCAAAGCTCTTCGCGGCGCCTAACACCGCATCTTGCAACGTTTCGTCCGAAAAGGGGTCGACGATCACGTCATAACATCCCAACTCGAGAACGCCTGACCACAATAGGAAAGTCGCCTCGCGTGCGTAGACCAGAATCGCCGGGCGTGGATTCAAAAGCGCCAACACACCCCAAAGTTCCCACCAATCGGTATCGGAGAGGCTCGCCGGAAGAAGAGCAACCTGAAAGACGTCCTGTTCGCGAATAGCGACTCCCGCTTCGCCCAAGCGGTCAAGAAATAGAAGGTCGGGCCTCAAGGGTGCCAACTGACGAGCGATCTCGGCGCGTCTGGCAGGCGGAACAACAGCCAACATCCGTAATTGTGTGTCTTGCGCCTTCACGAGTGGTCTCCCGAACCGCCATACATACACTGGCATCTGGCTCTAAACTGAGGAAGGTGAGGAATGGCTAGCTCACAGTGACCGGCTCGGAGGAGATCATTCGCGGCGCGTCGATAATTGCCGAGACGCACCTATAGCTGTCATACGGAAGAGCTGTGATACGGAAGCCGTGGGAACCCCTGGATTGGCTCGCTTCGCCGGCAGTACAGTGACATCCGAAACGGCTTTGCGAGTGGAGCTCTCCTCCAGAGGCGTGGTTGCGGTCAAACCAGGGCGGCAGGCACAATTTCCGGCAGGGTGGTTTTATTTACAAACCGTAATCGACACGATCCCGTGCTGAGGAGAGACTTCCACAGGAAAACGCCGCTCTCCGTGAAGAAGTCGACGAAACCTTGATGTTTGAAGAGATCGTTGTAACCTCCTCAGCATTGCGGACCGTGCTCTCGCGTATCTCCAAAGTGGCGCCAAGTGATTCCACGATCCTGATCTCCGGGGACACGGGAACGGCGCCATCGGCTCTCGACAACAGGATCAGAGCCCTGAAGATCGACAAAAAAAGCAGTTCAAGTTCCGCTGAAATTCGATCGAATTGCCGAAAGTCACCAGAATCACCAGATTCCCCAAATTCATTAACATTTCGGCCTATTCACGAGCGGCGTTGCGCGTTTGTTTTCAGAAGATTACGAGTGGCACAAGGCTTGCTTCTCTGCGATGTAGCGATGCAGGCAGCTCGAAAAACGCATGGTGGGACGCCCTGTGTCAGAAGTTACGGGAAGGAACGGGTGAATGGTCGTCTATTCTCATCAATTTATTTTGGCTGCTGTCTCTCACTATGAGGCGCAAGTAGACGCGGCCAGAATCGCTCGGGATTATGAGCGCGTGGGAAGTTTGCGGTTTCGCGCTGTGTGGTTCCGTGAATGGTTAATGTTTTTCCCAAGGGAGAATAAAGCCGATGGCCCGCACGGGAAAGAGAAGCGGGCGTGAGACTAAGAAGCCGCCTTTGGTACATGAGTCCGAAAAGATCCTGTGCTTTGCTAAGCCGGCTCCGGAACGGCAGGGAGAGAAGAGTCTCAAGGTAAAACTGCGATGAGCTTCAGAATCGACCGGCTTGTAATCGGAGAGGATCTTGGGATGTTACGCATCTGCGGACGAATTTCCGGACAGGATGTGGACATTCTTCGGGCTTTACTGGAACAGGAAAAAAGCGCAGTGGCCATCGACCTCAAGGAAGTGCTTCTCGTGGACCGCGAAGCCGTACAACTCCTGGCGCTGCACGAATCGAGGGGAATCGAACTCAGAAACTGCCCGGCCTATATCCGTGAATGGGTCACGAGAGAGAGGGCGGATACGAGTGCGTCAGAGCAGGAATAGAACGTAGGGAGGAAAGTAAGGATGCTTGATTCGAGTCGTGATTTTGCAGGGTCGTCATTCGGACGGAGCAGGGCTAACGGCGGCATTCAGACCTCCGCACGGTACACCCATGTTCGAAACGGCTTTGCGAATGGAGTTGTTATGGGAAAGAGTTTGGTCGTGAGTGAAGCCAAGAACAAAGACGCGATTTCCGAAGAGGCGATTCGTGATGAACTCGCTCGAATTCTGAAAAGTTCGATGTTTGTGCAATCGGACCGACTTGGACGATTTCTTCGCTTCACAGTCGAAACGACGCTAGCAGGCGAGGCCGAGATGTTGAAGGAGTACCTGATTGGCACCGAAGTATACGAACGCAAACCTTCTTATAATCCAAGTGAAGACTCCATTGTTCGCAGTGAGGCTCGCAGGCTCCGGCGCAAACTAAAGGAATACTACGAATCTGTTGGTAAAGACGACTCGATCTTTATCTACTATCGGCCCGGCAGCTACATACCTGTGTTTCGGCTGCAATACAGCCAGGACAGCAACGGTGCTGAGAAAAAGGCTGGTCTGGATGAGCTTTTCGTTGAGGGACGAGGAGTCCGGATAGCGGTTTTGCCTTTCGTGGATGCGTCCCACGGCGACTTATCTAGCGCTTACGCCCGAATCATCACCGATGAATTGATCCACGAATTAGCGCGCACGGACGGGCTCCGAGTGACCGCCGCAAGTTCAGTGGCACCACTGATCACTCAAGATATGGACCTTCCTTCTCTGGCCCGAAAACTGGATGTCCAGATCGTCTTTGAAGGGACGGTACACGAGGACAACAACCAGCTGCGTATTACGTCCCGGGTCGTCAGTGCAGACGGATTTCAGATCTGGTCAGAACGGTTCGAAACAGAGCCAGATCCACAAGGCCTTTTCAAAGTCCCTGAGAGGATCGTGTCGGCGCTGATCAGCCGTATCCGGCCCGAGCTATCGCTGATCCGGAAACAAAGGGCGTCAGCAGGAGCTTCGATGCTTGCTGTCTATCCATTGGTTCTTGCAGCAGAAGCGTTGCTCGATGAGGGGACATTGGCGGACACGCAGCTGGCCCTCTCGAAATTCCAGGAAGTGACAGAGATTGAGCCTAACTATGCCAGGCCTGTCTGCGGCATAGCTCTATGCTATTGCGTGATGGCTTTGCCTGGAATGCCCAATTCTGCCTTAGCCGTCTCTCGCGCTAAACAAGCAGCGCAGCGCGCCGCCAAGCTCGACCCTCAAATGATATTGGTTCCTGCATGTACGGCTTTCGCCCTGGCGTTGGCATGGAAGTGGGACAGTGCAGAGGAGTGTTTCCAACAGGCGCTTGGACTTGGTGTGAATGCCGGAAGTTATCGTCAGTATGCCCTCTTTCTTGCCGCGCTCGGACGTTTTGACGAGGCCTGGAATTACCTTCAAGAAGCCCATCAGATTGATCCGTTTTCCTACCGCCAGAAAGTGGTCTACACGAGATTGCTTCACCTTAGTCGAGACTACGACAAAAGAGTGAAACGCGTTTCCGAACAGTTAGTTTATGGACCGTTGCCAATCGAGAGCGAAATTTACCGAGCTATGATGCTGATCTCGCTCGATCGTCGTGATGAGGCAAAGCAGCTGGCCCGGAGCCTTGTGGGCAAAGCGGGCGCTCAGCCTGTCTTGATGAGTGCAATTGCAGAGGTCCTGGCGAGGTGCGGCCAAACTGCGGGCGCAGACCGTATCGCTAGTGACTATAATCTTTTCTCTGCGAACTCGCCGATCAGCAAATTCCGGCAGGCCCTCCTCTCACTCGCTTTGGAAAACTCGGAGAAAACGATGTCGCTATTGTCTACCGCCTGCGAGGAGCGCGAAGCGGAGCTCATTTGGCTGGCACATGACCCTCGACTCGATATGATCCGAGAGGACCGGCGGTTTGGCCCTTTGCTCGCCCAGGTTATGCACGCATCTTCGTCTACATTGGAGACCGCAGCGAGCCCAGAGGAGGGGAGAACTAAGGTTGTTCCTGAATCGGCATAACGAATGGCCGCATCGAGTTCCATCGCCCTGAGAAGGGATTGTATTAACCGAATGGGATTCGAAAGATTGACACCCCTTGATTCTTTTATATCTCTTATGGACTCCAAGAACACTGCGCTTCGATCTCGGCAGTGGGGCGAGCCCCCAGAATCGGCAATATGTCAGCGTCCATGCGCCGCTTCACGTAGTCCACATGGCGTGGGCTCTTCCCGTCCTGCCAGTGCTCCACCCAAAGAGAAGCGATGCTCTGAAAGGAATTCTCTGCGGCTACCTTCTCAGCCTTGCGCTGGGCCATCGGATTCATGCCCGTGGCCAGCAGTTTGCGCGCTTGGCTATGGCGCTCTAGCCTGAGCCAGTGAAACATCGGGATACTTCCCAAAGGTCATGAGTTTCGCCAGTCCCTCATGCCTCTATGTCCAGCGCCAAATCTTTCCAGGGGACCCAGAGGAATAGACCTCCGCCGTCGCTGACTCTGTGGGGTTTATATTCGATTTGATCCGTTTGACCTGGATGTCTGTCAACTTCACGGGGCGGCCTTTGAAATAGGCTCTCAAGCGTACCTGCAAGCAAACCCCGGCTTCGTCAGAACAGCCTTGGATGTAAAAAGACGATAAGCCCAGCATTTACTGGGCTTTTGCTATCGCGATTGGATTTCTTCGGATGACTTAGAACTGGATAATGGCGGAGGGAGAGGGATTCGAACCCCCGTTACCCGTCAGGGCAAAGCGGTTTTCAAGACCGCCTGTTTCAACCACTCACACATCCCTCCGCGAGTGTCATATCACAGTTTACCAGTATAGAAGACCGGCCGACGGCTACGGACGCGATCGGCGTTTTGGGCTTGCGTTCCGCTCGCGGCGACGTGCCCGATAGGCTGCTACTTTATGACGGTTGCCACATAGTTCCATGCTGCACCAGCGGCGGCGATGTGATTTGGTTCGATCGGAAAACCACAGCACGCAGGTCTCATCTTCGCAGCGTTTCACAAGGTTGAAGTCCGCCGTGGCGAGTAGAACAGCTGCCGCCTCAGCTATGGGCGCCAGAATATCCTCGGGCCCGGATTGTTGCCGGATGCGCTCGATGATCACCGTTCTCGGCTTATTCCACGCGAGCCGGGGATGACTCTGCGCGTGCCTCAGGAAATTATTGAGCAGCGAAGGATTCCCGCGACGTCCCGCCTTTCTTTTCTCCACCAGGGTACGAATGTTCTCTCGCAGTGTGCGCGCCGCATGCAAAAGCGACAGAGACTTCGTGGGAATGCCGCTCTTTGACGCAAGAAGTCTTGCTCTTGTGAGCCAGGCCAACACATCTTCATCAGTCTGAAGAAGATCTATGACTTCTCCGCCAACGCGCATACGCGTGTTAAGAAAATCAAGCGCGAGATCGCCCGCCAGGAACTGAGGGCGGGAATCAGGCGATTCCTTTGAACTCGAGGGCCTCGGAAGCATTCGAATACCAACACGCAAATGTAACCTGCATTCCGCAGGTAGACAAGTTACTCGGCAAAAGCGTAGCGTTGAAGGGGTGTGTGGTGCGGTGCTCGCGCTGCCTTTGATTGGTAAGCCGCTCAGTCCGGGCTATCTGCTGGCAGCCATTCACCGAACCACAACAAGTTCCCAGGCGGTTATTGAGTCGGTCCGGAAGTAAGAAGGAATAATGTCCCGGATTGCAGCGACGTGCTTGAGGTTTGTCGCTACGTCAGTTCGAGCCACAGGGCCAGCACCATCGCGAATAAAGTAGGGCGGCGGTTACAAAAGCTGTCCGACCTTCGAGCCCAACCTCGCTCCGGTAGAAGGCGCAACATGGAAAACGAAACTGTACTTAACATACTCAGGTTGATACTTGCTGGGTCTCCCTTGCCAGAGGTGCTCACGATCATTGCAAAAATGGTCGAATCTCAGGGTGGCGGCACGTTGTGTACCATCTGGCTTCCGGACGACGGCGGAAGACAGCTTTACTGCGCGGCTGCGCCGAGTCTTCCTGGGTTCATCGCTCACGTAGGGTCCATGCTTATCGGTCCCAAAGGTGGATCCTGCGGGACCGCCGTCTATCGAAGAGAACCAGTCTACGTGACCGATATCGTCAATGACCCCATCTGGGATCAATACCGGCACTTGCTCTTGCCGTTCGGGATTCGTGCCGTCTGGTCGCGGCCCTTGTTCACAAGCGAAGGCAAGGCCCTCGGGACTTTTGCCGTTCACTATCGTGAAGCGCGCAGCCCTGACGCTAGTGACCTGCAGTTGATCGAGAACGCCAGCCAGATCGCGGGAATCGCGATTGAGCGCCACATGAATGAAGAAGCATTGCGCCGTGAACGCGATCGGCTGCGATTGCTTCTGGAAATTACAAGCAGTGTGACATCCAGGTTGAACCTCAGGCAAGTGGTTGAGGCGCTTTCGACGAATCTATTCAGGATAATGCAATGTGACGTGTCCGCCTTGTTGCTGCCCGACTCCGAGAGCGGCGCGTTACGCGTCACTACCTTGTACAATCCAGACTCGAGAGGACCCTTCCGCGAGGGATCGTTGGTGCCGATGAATAGTTCGATCTCGGGCCAGGTAATGCGGAAAGGCAAGAGCGTCCGGATCGATAGCTTCGAACAGGTCCGCGAGGATCCTGAAATTTATGGGAATCCTGACGGCCAGCTTCTTTATGAGCGCGTGATCGAGGAAGGTCTCAGCGTGGGGTGTTATCTTCCGCTCGTAGGCCGTGATCGCGTGGTTGGCGTTCTGATGCTCTCCAGGCGTTCGGACAATGCTTTTGAGAAAGACGACGTCATCTTGCTTGAGCAGGTGGCCCGTCAGATAGCGATTGCAGTTGAGAACACGTTGGAGTACGAAAAGGCGACCAAGGATCGAGATAGAGAGACGAAACAAAGGCTCTATCTCGAAGAGGAGATCCGCGCGGAGTTCGGGGCAATCGTTGGTGAAAGCCCGGCCTTGAAGAGCGCCTTACACCTCGTGGCCATTGTGGCGCCGACAGATTCGAGCGTGCTTATCCTGGGAGAGACGGGAACTGGCAAAGAACTTATCGCGCGTGCCATCCACAATCTGAGCACCCGCCGGGAGCGCGCTTTTGTCAAATTGAATTGCGCCGCGATACCTCTCGGGCTGCTCGAAAGTGAATTGTTCGGACACGAGAAAGGCGCATTCACTGGAGCCATTGCGCAAAAAACCGGGCGCTTTGAACTCGCCAACAAAGGCACGCTCTTTCTCGACGAGGTCGGGGACATCCCTTTGGAACTTCAAGCGAAATTGCTGCGCGTCCTGCAAGAACAGGAGTTCGAGAGGCTCGGCAGCAATCATACTCACAAGGTCGACGTCCGCCTGATCGCAGCCACTCATCGTGATCTGGCCGCTATGGTCAAGCAAGGGACATTTCGCGAAGACCTCTATTATCGGCTTAGGGTATTTCCGATCCAAGTTCCGGGATTACGGCAGCGTACTGAGGACATTCCGAAACTGGTCTCGCATTTTACTCAACTCTATTCCCGGCGTATGAACAAGAAGATCGACGACATTCCCTCGGAGACGCTGGACGCGCTGGTGCGATACCGCTGGCCCGGAAACGTGCGGGAACTGCAAAACTTTATCGAGCGTGCCGTGATCCTGTCTCCACACACGGTGCTGCGTGCGCCAATCTCCGAATTGGAGCCTTTTAGCTCTCCAAGAAAGTCGAATCTGGCCATGACGGGTCTTGAGGAACTGGAGCGAGATCATATTGTTCGTGCTCTCGAATTGAGCAATTGGGTGGTGGGCGGCCAGAACGGCGCAGCCCAAAGGTTGGGAATGAAACGCACATCTTTGGTCTACAAAATGCGGAAGCTTCGGATCGTCCGTCCTGCCACCTCTCGGCAGATCAGTTCCTTTGAGAGCCAAAGTGCGTGAAGTCTAAACTTTCCTGCAGTTGAGCGCCGCGACAGTCGTCGCGACGGGAAACCGTCAGTGACGGACACTTGGCACAAATCCGTCACCGAGGGCGAGATGTTTCGTCGCGGCCCAAAATCCTATCTTGCGGCCCCACGGCCACTTACATCTGATCGCTCACTTCATTTCGAGATGCCTTGTTTAGGCAACTTGTTTGCCTGTAAGGGTCATTGACGGAAACCGACTGCGAAAAAATTTCTGTCGAGTGCCCTCCACTAACTCGTGGGCTCAAGCCCATGTTGGTGGCCGCGCGTTGGGATGGATCGTCGGAAAACTCCGGGAGGTGCCGAGATGCGTGCAATCGTCTTGAGTGGTTATGGGGGCCTTGAAAGTCTGGTTATTAAGGAGCTGCCGGACCCTGAGCCAAAACCGGGCCACGTCCTGATTGCGGTGAAAGCCTTCGGCGTAAATCATGCCGAAACCCACATGCGTAAGGGCGAGTGGGCTGAGGCAGCCGAGGTCAGCGGAATTGAATGCGTTGGTGAAGTGCTCGCGGTACCCGGTGGCGAATTTCATCCCGGCGACAAAGTAGCCGCATTCATGGGTGGCATGGGCAGGACGATCAACGGTAGTTACGCGGAACAGACGCTCGTCCCGGCAACGAATGTCATGAAGGTCGCAACAGATCTGCCGTGGGAGGAGTTCGCGGTAATACCGGAGTCGTACGCCACAGCATGGACATGCCTTTATGGCAATTTGCAGATTGAAAAGGGGCAAATGCTCGTGCTTCGCGGCGCGACGTCTGCTCTTGGTCAGGCGGCGTTGAACATTGCAGCGCACGCCGGGCTGACTGTGATAGCAACAACGCGCAATAAGGCGCGCTTTGAAAAGCTCCTTGGACTTGGGGCTCAGAGAGTAGAAACCGAGGGGCCCGGTCTTTCGAAGCGACTGCCAGAGGCAAAGAAAGTGGATGTTGTGCTCGACCTTGTCGGCAACAGTACGCTTCTCGATTCGATTGCCATTCCACATCGGCATGGACGCATTTGCCTGGCCGGCTGGCTTGGCGGACTCGAGCCGGTGAAAGACTTCAATCCACTGCTACAGATGGCCAGCGGGATACACTTCAGCCTTTTTGGCAGCTTTGTCTTCGGCACTCCGGAATTTCCCGTATCAGAAGTTCCTCTCCAGGAGATTGTGGATCGAGTTGCGAAGGGTGTGTACAAGGCAAAGCCTGCAGCGGTGTTTTCGTTCGATGAGATTCGCGAGGCCCAGCAGTTAATGGAATCGAATAAAGCGAACGGCAAGATCATCGTCAAGCTCTGATTCAGACTTGCCGGCGCATTGGCATATCAGAATGTCTGCTCTCGATTCGAAATACAAAGCCGTGCGTTCGACGACGCGTTCTCTTGTCGCGTGTTTGTCTGCCGAGGATCAGATGGTCCAGTCCTGTCCCGAGGCAAGCCCGGTGAAATGGCATCAGGCCCATACGACGTGGTTCTTCGAGACGTTCGTGCTGCGACCATTTCTTTTAGACTACAAAACCTTTCACGAAGGACTCCATCGTCTCTTCAACAGCTATTACATCTCGCTCGATGAGGAGCTCCATGAGAAGAAGTTGTGTGTTTCCTTCTCTCGCCCCTCACTCGATCAGGTTCTGGCCTTTCGCGCGCACGTCGACCGCGCGATGGAAAGATTCTTTACTCACTCCAGGGATAAAGAATCATCGCGACGCATCCTGTTGGGCTTGAACCACGAGCAACAGCATCAGGAACTGATGCTGACCGACATTAAGCATGCATTTTTCTCGAATCCCTTACGCCCGTCATATGAAGTTTCTGCCTTTGCAAGGCAGATCGATCGCCCGGTACCCAAGCTCAAGTGGCACAGTTTCCATGGAGGTCTAACTGAAATTGGCGACCTCCGGAGTGACGATCCCTTGGATTTCTACTTCGATAATGAAATTCCCCGCCACAAGGTTTATCTCGAACCCTTTCAGATCGCGAACCGCAAGGTCACCTGCCGTGAGTATCTGGAGTTTATGTCCGATGACGGATATACACGGCCCGGCTTCTGGCTTTCCGATGGTTGGGATGCTGTGAACCAGCTAGGTTGGCAAGCACCGCTCTACTGGGAACGCGATGCCGACGATGAGACGGGCTGGCACGTCTTCACACTGAGAGGTTGGCACGGACTTTCTGAGCTTCTCGACACACCTGTGTGCCACATAAGTTACTTTGAGGCCGACGCCTTCGCGCGCTGGCGCGGTTGCCGGCTCCCAACGGAAATGGAATGGGAGTTCGTGGCGGTCCAGGCGCCATTGCGCGGAAATCTACTTGACACTGGCAGGCTGCATCCTGCGCCCGCAAACGGCGATGGCGTTGAGCAACTGTTTGGAGATTGTTGGGAGTGGACTGCCAGCCCGTACACCGCATACCCAGGCTATAAGCCTCTCCCTGGTGCGCCGGGCGAACACAACGGCAAATTTCTTTGCGGACAGATGATCTTGCGCGGAGGGTCCTGCGTGACACCCGCAGATCATGTGCGTGCCAGCTATCGCAGTTTCTTCCGACCGGCAGCACGTTGGCAGTTCAGTGGAATACGTTTGGCAATGTGAGGATTCGATCGCGGCGGTCGCTGCGACCGAATTCCGTCAGTGTCGGACTTCTGTCGCGGGTTCGTCACACAAAGTCAAATGTGACCAGGCTGCTGGCCTGAACTAACCTTCGGCGGGAGAATAACCTGGGTGCAGAATCCTTTAGTCCAGCGGGAGCCTTTCTTCGATGGCTCCTCGGTTGCATTCCGGACTTGACATGAAGGGCGAAACACCTCGTTCTCACGATGGAAAGGAAGCCCGCACTCTTGAAGACTACGACCTGCGGAAAATCGTCCACATGCAAATCAGCCAGAGTAAGGAGGAATTGTGATGAGCCAAGTCGTTTCGCAAGCAGCCCAGTTCGCGGTGCCCGTGACATGCATACACCGAGTTGAGGCGGACGGAATCCAGATCTTTTACCGAACGGCCGGCGATGAGGATGCACCTGTGCTGCTTCTGCTGCACGGGTTCCCGACATCGTCGTTCATGTTCCGCGAACTCATTCCACGCCTTGCCGATTCGTACCGGGTAATCGCGCCGGATCTGCCCGGGTTTGGATTTACGGAGGTTCCCGAAAAGCGGAAATACAAATATTCGTTCGACTCATTGGCTCGCACGATCGAGGCCTTCACAGATGTGCTCGGACTCAAACGCTATGCGATCTACGTTTTCGATTACGGAGCCCCAACAGGCCTGCGCCTGGCGATGGCACACCCTGAACGAGTAACTGCCATCATTTCGCAGAACGGCAATGCTTACGAAGAAGGACTCGGCGATGCATGGGGGCCGATCAGGAAATATTGGTCCGAGCCAACGGCCGAAAACAGGGAGGTCATCCGGCAGGCCATCTTGAATCTGGAAGGAACTCGCTGGCAGTACACGCATGGTGTTGCGATTCCTGAGAGCATCGCGCCTGAAACGTACACGTTGGATGTGGCTTTGCTCGAACGTCCGGGAAACAAAGACATTCAACTCGACTTGTTTCTCGACTATGCGTCGAATGTGAAGCTCTATCCAAAGTTTCAGGAATATTTTAGGAAAGCGCAGCCTCCTTTGCTTGCGATCTGGGGCAAGAACGACCCGTTCTTCATCCCTCCCGGCGCCGAAGCTTATCGGAAAGACCTGCCAAATGCGCAAGTCCAGCTCCTCGACACGGGGCATTTCGCAATCGAGACGCACGTAGTAGAAATCGCCACCGCGATCAAGGAATTCCTCGACGCGAACGGCATATCTCGAGGGAAAGGTAGCGGAGTGTCACGATGAATTCCTTTCTTCAAAACGCGACAGTCATACTCGTTCATGGAGCGTGGGCTGACAGTTCCTGCTGGCGCGAGATCATTCTGCCGTTGCAAAGAAAGGGTCTTAACGTAACGTGTGCGCCCATTCCGCTCACGTCGCTGACGGACGACATAGCCGCTCTGCAGCGCGTGATCGAGCGAACTACCGGGCCGGTGGTGTTGGCTGGACATGCGTACGGCGGCGCTGTGATTGCTGGGCCGATTGACGACCGAATAAAGTCGCTCATCTACGTAGCGGCGCTGGCACCCGATGAAGGAGAGACTGTCGCGGATGTCTTCTATCGTGCTGCTCCACATCCTGAAGCACCGCATCTTTCACCCGACCGGCACGGTTTTATCTGGATGCCGGAAGACGGTTTTGGCCGTGCCGTCGCTCACAATGCATCGCCCGATCAACTGGCTATCATGGCCGCAGTTCAGAGGCCAATCGCCGTGCAATGTATCCAGGAAAAAGCTCCGGCGCCCGGCTGGAAGACGAAGCCCTCGTGGTTTCTTCTTGCAGAAGAGGATCGCATGATTCTGCCAGAGACTCAGCGCTTCATGGCGGAAAGGATGGGCGCAACGATCCGGTCACATCCTGTAGACCACACTCCGATGTATACCGCGCCCAATGTCGTGGTTGACGTTGTCTTGGAAGCCGCGCGTCAAACGCTCGGTGACAGGCGCTAGCGACTGAGCCTGCAGTAGCTCTCCTGAATTGGAGAAAGCGAGCAGTCACAACCACACTAGGGAGATGTGAAATGAAAAGGTGGAAGATTGTAGTTCCCGTGGTCGTTATTATCCTGTTTGTTGCCTGGTACGCATTTCGCCCAGAGCGGCTTGTCGTCAATCGGAGAGTCCAGGAGAAACTTCCGGCTGCCGAAACCGGCTCATCCAACCTCCAGGCGCTTGAGTCCGGGAGCTTCCATAGCATCGTGCATCCCACCCAAGGCACTGCAACCGTATATCGCGCTGGCGACGGCAGCCGCGTACTTCGCTTCACAAATTTCAGCACGTCGAACGGCCCGGATGTTCACGTCTACCTGGTCGCAGCCAATGATGCGAACGACGCCGCAACTGTCCTGCGCGCGGGCTTCATCGACCTGGGAGTTATCAAGGGAAATGTCGGCGACCAAAACTACACCCTGGATTCTGACGTGGACTTGTCAAAGTATCGTGCTGTATCGGTGTGGTGCAAGCGATTCAGCGTAAACTTCGGAACTGCCCCATTAACTCCTGATCACATGATCTCCCAGAGATAGCCCCCATGAAGATCAACTCGGTTGCTATCGTCACTGGTGCAAGCCAGGGAATTGGCCGCGCGACCGCACTCCGGTTGGCGCGCGATTTCTCTGCTGTCGTGTTGGCTGCTCGAAACAACGATGAACTCCAGCAAACGGCCGCGGCTGTAAATTCCGCTGGCGCCGAAGCGCTGGTCTGCGCGTTGGACCTGCGCGAACCTCAGGCGGCCGACGCTCTCGTCCAAAACACTCTGGACCGTTTTGGCAGAATTGATGCGCTGCTGAACATCGCCGGTGCGGTGCCGCAGATTGATTTATTTGAAATGACGGATGCGCAGTGGGAGGACGGCCTGGCGCTAAAACTCCACGGCGCGCGTCGCCTGACGGTTCGAGCCTGGGATGCGTTGAAGGCGGCCAACGGATCTGTCGTTCTGATCTCCGGAAGCGCGGCTCTCGATCCCAAACCTGGCTTCGCGGCGGTCGCGGCAATCAACGCTGCCATCATTGCGCTTGCGAAGGCCTTTGCCGAAAAGGGCATTCAGGATGGAGTTCAGGTAAACAGTGTAGTTCCGGGCGCGGTCTTGACTGGGCGTCGCCGATCTTTTATGCAGCGCTGGGCGCCGCAACACGGCATGAGCGTCGAAGAGGCCACGAAGCAGTTTCCAGAAAACGTCGGCATTGCTCGCTATGGTGAGCCGGAAGAAGTCGCCGATCTGATGGCATATCTGGTGTCGCCCGCGGCTAAGTGGATGACAGGAACTTCTGTTCGCATCGACGGCGGCGAAACCAAAGGCATCTAGTGCAGGAGCCAAATCACAGCCTTCGGCGCGCTGAGCACGATTGCCAAGTTCACAGTGGAAACGAATCGGAGCTTATAGCCGCAATTGTGGCGGGAGACACCGCGCTGTACCACCGGCTGATTCGCCCTTACGAGCGCAGTGTCTACATGATGTCGCTCTCGTACGTGAAGAACTAGACCGATGCCGAGGACGTCGCTCAGGAGGCCTTCATTAAAGCCTTCTACAACCTGGCGGACTTTCGAGGCGAATCGAAATTCAGCACCTGGCTCATCAGCATCGCGTTGAACGCGGCCAGAAGCCGGCTACGAAGACAGGCGGCTGTGCGAATTATTTCCCTCGATGAACTCCAGGATGAGGGTGCGGCGTGCCCCGTGCTGTTGCAACATTGGCAGACACTTCCCCCCGACGAGGTCGAGCGAGAAGAAGTCAGAGACCTTCTGCAGCAGGCTGTCGATAAGCTTCCGGATATTTATCGGCAGGTATTTCTTCTAAGAGATGTTGAAGAGTTCGATATAAATGAGACGGCGCAGATGATGGGCATCAGCACCTCGCTGGTGAAAGTGAGGTTGCACCGTGCCCGGATGATGTTGCAAAGACTGCTGGCTCCAAAATTGAAAATGGCTGCCGGGGCATCGAAGAGCATGCAGCTTCAGGAAAAATAGACTCAGGTAGAATGCAGAGACTTTTGATTGTTCTGAAACAAACAATCGAGGGCGCATGTCGAAACTTCTGTCAGTAAATGTTGGCCTTCCCCGTGAAGTCGAATGGCAAGGCAAAGTCGTGCGTACCGCGGTTTGGAAACACCCTGTAACTCATCGGGTCTTCGCTCGGCGACTAAATCTGGATGGCGATGGCCAGGGAGATCTCCAGGGCCATGGAGGAGAGCACCGTGCCGTCATGGTCTATCAACTTGAAGCCTACCGGCACTGGGAATCTCACCTTGGCCGGAATGATTTCGAGTATGGCCAGTTCGGAGAAAATTTCACCGTCGACGGGCTTCCAGACAACGAGGTCTGTATTGGGGACCGGTATCGGATCGGCAACGCAGTATTTGAAGTAACTCAGCCCCGCGTCACCTGCTATCGTCTCGGGATTCGAATGAATAATCCTGAGATGGCAGCCTTGGTCGTCTCACATCACAGGCCAGGGTTCTATTTTCGCGTCATTGAAGAAGGCGATGTCGGCGCCGGAGACGAAATTCAGAAGATCATGGAAGGGCCGGGAAGGATTACGGTCGCCGAAATAGATTCTCTGCTCTACCTTTCGCACCACGACCCTAGCCGAATCGCGATCGCAGCACGCATCCCTGCGCTCAGCCAGGGATGGAAAGGCTCATTGGAGGCGCTGCTCGAAGCCGAGAAAAAGGGAATCCGCAGCGGAAACGCAGGGCTCACGCCTTCCATTTCATCCGCGCCTGCATGGAATGGTTTCCGAAAGCTGGGAGTGTTGGACCTGCATCAGGAAACGAGCGAGGTAACGTCGATCGTGCTTGCTGCTCCGGACAAATCACCCCTGCCGCCTGCGCTTCCCGGCCAGTATCTGGTGCTGCGCTTTTTTACGGATAACAGTTCACGACCTGTTGTGCGCAGCTATTCCATTTCAGGCACCTCTGGTTCCGGCACGTATCGCATCAGCGTGAAGCGCGGGACTGGCCCAGGTAGCCGGCATCTTGTAGAGGCCACGCGGATTGGTGATGTGCTTGAGACTAGCGCTCCGCGGGGCGACTTCATCTTGCGATCCGGTACAAGCGCAGTCGTGCTGCTCAGTGCCGGAGTGGGAGTTACTCCTGTTCTTTCCATGTTGCATGCTCTTGCATCTGAAAGTGCCGAGTCTTCTCGTGAAGTGTGGTGGATCCACGCCGCGCGTAACGCGAGGGAGCACGTTTTCGCCAAGGAAGCTCGGGATCTTCTGGACGCGATTCCTGGAAGTCATTCGGCAATTGCATATAGCAAGCCAGATCGGACTGAGCGGTTTGGCACAGACTTTGATGTTGAGGGGCACCTGAACCTCGGGGCCCTGCAAGGTCTCGGCATTCCCGTCGGGGTTGACTTCTATCTATGTGGCCCGTCATCATTTCTCGCGGATATGCGCCGTGACCTGGCTTCTTTGGGTGTTCCGCCCGGCGCGGTCCATCAGGAAGTGTTCGGGCCAGAGGATGCTATTCAGCCAGGCATCACCAAGACGGAGACCAGGATTCCGCATCCGCCGGATGGCTCGCTGGGGGACGACCCCGTCATATCCTTCTCTCGCAGCTGCTTGGCTGTGCCGTGGGACAGCCGTTTCACGAGCCTGCTGGAGTTTGCCGAGGCTTGCAGCATACCGGTGCGATGGTCCTGCCGCACCGGCGTCTGCCATATGTGCGAGTGCGGCCTCCTGGAGGGCACGCTGCGCTACGCTCCCGAGCCGCTGGATCCGCCTGCAGCAGGGAATGCTTTGATTTGCTGCTCGACACCGGCATCCCAGGTTGATTTAGATCTGTAGTCCGCAAGCAAATCGCCGAGCAGGCATCTTTGAACAGCGGCGAATCGC
Organism: uncultured Acidobacteriaceae bacterium; assembly: GCA_963782175.1. Taxonomy (GTDB): domain Bacteria; phylum Acidobacteriota; class Terriglobia; order Terriglobales; family Acidobacteriaceae; genus Silvibacterium. Next base: position 443,814 of record CAWAIX010000015.1, on the reverse strand, counting down.
GTATCCAGTTGCCATGCCAACAGACGCTTGAAACTGCGACAAGCTATTGAAAATCCTATGGCGTGCAGGCTCCCTCCTCGCTCTTAGTGGCTTTTGACAAAGCCAGTGCCTTTGACAGAACGCTGCTTGCGAAGGCAACCGCCTCTGCTACCTTACGACACAGGGGTCCGTTCCTGCTGTTCAGGTTTCTGAACCGCCCCCGGGGCGAGTAGGATCAATAGAGCAGCGAAGCCTTTCGCCGGGAACGGCCTATGGTCACCACCCCGTCACAACCGCCGGTCACGCCTTCCAGGGAGCATCAACACCGCCGTTTGCGGAGCGGCGCCCGCTCATTCCAGCGGACTCTGGCGAGCGCCAAGCGGACGATGCTGTTCAGCGAAATCGTCAAGCTGGCCCTCGACAGCTTCAATGCCAGCCGCGTGCGCTTCGCACTGACAGCCCTGGGCATGGTCATAGGCTCCGCTTCGCTGATCCTCGTCTTCACCATCGGGCTCACCGGCAAGCAGTACATTCTGAACGAAATTCAGAGCATCGGCACCAACATGGTGGAGCTCGAGTATGAAGGCGGCGGCACTGGAGCGATCAACGCGAACCGCAATGACTTTCTGACCCGCGAAGACGAGCGTGCGATCGATGAGCAGGTTCCGTCGGTCGCGCTCTCCTCGCCCATGCTCGAGATGCATGACCGTGTCACATTCCCCGGAGGCATAGCCAAGGATGTTCTGGTGCTTGGTGTCACGCCATCGTATCAGCAGGTACGGAATCTGATCGTGCTCTCGGGACGTTTCTTCGACGACGCTGACGAGAGCGCTCATACCAAGGTCGCCGACGTCACCGAGACATTCGCGCGCGAGATGTTCGGCAGTCCCGATGCGGCGATCAACCAGACTTTCCAGCTGAGCGGCATGCCCTTCACGATTGTCGGAACTTTCAAAGAGAGCGTGGATACCTTCGGCCAGTCGGAGATCGCCGATGAGACGGTTCTCATTCCGTACTCCGTCGGGCGCTATTTCACCGGTACCGATGCGGTAAAGCAGATCTTCTTTTCGATCCGCGACCAGGGAGATGTGGAGGAAGCGGCGAATGACATTGTGCGCGTGGCTCACTCCCGGCATCTGGTGAGTTCCGTCTACAAGGCAAGCACGCTCACCGCGCTGTTGACCACCGCGGGACAGATTGCCAACGCGCTGACCGTGGTGCTGCTCCTGGTTTCCGCTGTCACCCTGGCCGTGGGCGGCGTGGGCATCATGAACATCATGCTGGCGACGGTGCGGTCGCGCATCCGCGAGATCGGCATCCGCAAGGCGATTGGCGCAACTTCGCGAGAAATCAAGCTGCAATTTCTCACCGAGGCGGTCTTTATATCGCTCACCGGTGGGATTGTGGGAGTGCTCATCGGTCTTGCACTGCCCATCTCCGTGCGCGTGTTCACTGCGTACACGCTGCCGATTTCTCCCTGGTCGGTGGTCATCGCGCTGCTGACTTCGACCGCCATTGGAGTTATCTTCGGGACGTTGCCTGCGAATCGTGCGGCACGCCTGGACCCGGTCGAATCTCTCAAATACGAGTAAGCGCAACTGGCTGATAAACTAAATGGGTGAGCTGCACTTGCGAGTGCGGCCCTTCGATTTATGTCTACCGCCGCCCATCCTCTGATTTCCGTAAGCGAGTATCTGCATACGAGCTATCACCCGGATTGCGACTATGTGGATGGCGTCATCGAGGAAAGAAATTTGGGTGAGTTAGACCACGCTGAAGTGCAAGGAGCTCTGCTCCTTTATCTTGACAAGCACAAGAGAGAATGGGGAATTCGCGCCGTCCCCGAGATTCGCGTTCAGACCTCGCCGACGCGCTTCCGCATCGCCGATATCTGCATCGTTTCGGTAACGGCGCCTCGCGAGCAGATCATTAAGACACCGCCGGTCGCGATTATCGAGGTCATGTCGCCGGAGGACCGGATTCCTCGTTACTCGGTGAGGCTCGAAGACTACCGAAAGATGGGCGTCCGTAATATATGGGTTATTGATCCGGCAACCCGTAAGGGTTTTGACTGCTCGGCGGGTAGCTGGAATGAAACTGCCGGCTTTGCGGCCCCTGAGACTCGTGTTCGCATCGACCTCGCTGCGTTATTTGCAGCCATTGACGAAGATCGCGCCCGGTAGGCGCTCCGCATCGATCCACATCCAGCAACAGAAAGAGATCGGGATATCCCTGTGACTACGATTCGCAACATCGCCATCATCGCCCACGTCGACCACGGCAAGACGACGCTCGTCGATGCCATGCTCCGCCAGTCCGGCACCTTCCGCGCAAACGAGGCCGTCGCCGAACGCGTCATGGATTCCAACGAACTTGAGCGCGAGCGCGGCATCACTATTCTCGCCAAGAACACCGCCATTTTCTATCACGACACCAAGATCAACATCGTCGACACGCCCGGCCACGCCGACTTCGGTGGAGAAGTCGAGCGTGCTCTCAAGATGGTGGACGGCGTCATGCTGCTCGTCGACGCCTCCGAAGGCCCGCTGCCGCAGACCCGCTACGTACTGTCGAAGGCGCTCGAGGCGAAGCTGCCTATCATCCTGACCATCAACAAGATCGACCGCCCCGACGCCCGCCCGCAGGAGGTGCTCAACGAGGTCTACGACCTCTTCATCGATCTCGACGCCAACGAGGAGCAGCTCGAATTCCCCGTCCTCTACACCAACGGAAAGCTCGGAACCGCAACCGCAGACCTCGCGACACCTGGCGTCGATCTCCAGCCCCTCTTCGAACAGATCGTTCAGACTATCCCGCCAGCTGGTGGCGACGCGGCTGCGCCGCTGCAGATTCTCGTTACAAATCTCGACTACTCCGACTACCTCGGGCGCCTCGGCATCGCGCGCGTCTTCAACGGAACCCTCCGTACCGGCGAAGAAGTCGCGATCGCCAAGCTCGACGGTTCGCTGCAGAAGACCCGTATCACCAAGCTGTTCACTTTCTCCGGCCTGAAGCGCTCCGACATTGAAGCCACCGAACTCGGAGACATTGTCGCGATTGCCGGTGTCGAGGGAATCACGATCGGCGAGACCATCACTTCGATCGACAATCCATCGCCCATGCCGCACATCGCGATTGACGAGCCGACCATCGCCATGCAGTTCTCTGTGAACAACTCGCCGATGGCTGGCCGCGAAGGCAGGTACGTCACCTCGCGCAACCTTCGCGAGCGCCTGGACAAGGAGCTGCTGACCAATGTCTCTATCCGCGTCGAGGAAACCGGCAGCCCGGACAGCTTCAAGGTCCTTGGGCGCGGCGAGCTGCAGCTGGCGATCCTGATCGAGATGATGCGCCGCGAAGATTACGAGCTGATGGTCGGCCGCCCCGAAATCGTCACGCGCACCATCGACGGTAAGCTCATGGAGCCGGTCGAGCACCTCACCGTCGACATCCCTGACAACTTCGTCGGCACGGTGATTGAGCGCCTAGGGCCGCGCAAGGGCGAGATGGTCAAGATGCACGGCCATGGCCGCGTCCGCCTGGAATTCCGTGTCCCGTCGCGCGGCCTCATTGGGCTGCGCAGTGAACTGCTTACCGAGACCCGCGGCACCATCGTGATGAACTCGCTCTTCGATGGATACATCCCCTACCAGGGGGAGATCCCGCAGCGCCCGACCGGCGCGCTCATCGCCGACCGGCCCGGATCTACCACCGCGTATGCTCTTGAAGGCCTTGAGGATCGCGGCGTTCTGTTTGTTCCACCCGGAGTCGAAGTCTACGAAGGCATGGTTATCGGCGAGCACTCCCGCGATAACGATCTCGACGTCAATATAGTCCGCGAGAAGAAGCTCACGAACATGCGTGCCTCGACCGCCGACGAGGCGGTGCGTCTGGCTCCGCCGCGAGTTATGAATCTCGAGCAGGCCATTGAGTTCATTGCCGACGACGAACTCGTCGAGGTCACGCCGAAATCGTTGCGACTGCGCAAGAAGGTCTTGCAGGCCAACCGGAGGCCGAAGCGCTACGCCGTGGCGGAGAAGTAGCGTCGTCAGGTGCAGTATCTGCCTGCTATGCCTTCGAATCGCCTAGCCTATAAAATCAAACTAGAATCAAACCATCGCATGTCGCAGCAGCCGATTCCTTTTTCTCCGCAGGCGCCCGTAACACCTCCTCCGCTTGCCGCGAGCGCGCCCGAGGGCGCCAAGCCGCCGCGCCAGTCGCCGCGCTGGATCCAGCGCCTTGATCTCTTCGTGCGGGTGATCGTGCGCCTTTATCTCGGCCTCGTCATTGTCGTCCTGCCCTGGATGCACTTCTGGGACGACAACCGGCTGTTCGCTCTCGTGCCGCATCTTGCCCCGCTTCTTCTCAACGGAGTCGCGCGCGGCATCGTCTCCGGCCTTGGCCTGCTCAACATCTGGATCGCGATCCACGACGCCATCCACTATCGCGAGGCTTAGGCTGGATGCCAAGAACACCAAAGCCTGTACCCCCTGCGCCCCTTGCCTACGAGAACCCGGCATTCCTGAACAGCCCCGACGGCCGGGTCCTACGCATCCTGTCTGAATACTCCGAGCCCTTGGCGCGCTTCCGGCGGGAGCGGATCCGCGACACTGTAGTCTTCTATGGATCGGCTCGATTCCGGGCGCTGGACGAGGCCAGCCACGAGCTCCAATTGCTTGAAAACACTGGGTCTGTGCAACCCGCTCCGCAGGACGAGCAGCCGGCGAGTCCGCCGGAACTGGAGCAGGGAACTGCCAGCGAACTCAGCCGCCGCCGCGCGGAAGCCGCCGTTGAAATGGCCCACTACTACGAGGATGCCCGGCGGCTGGCCTACCTTCTGACGACATGGTCCAAAACTCTGAAGTCGCGGCGGCATCGTTTTGTCGTGACCACCGGTGGAGGTCCCGGCATCATGGAGGCGGCCAACCGCGGCGCCTACGAAGCCGGAGGCAAGACCATCGGCCTCAACATTCGCCTGCCCTTCGAGCAGTACCCCAACCCCTATGTCACGCCCTCGCTGAACTTCGAATTTCACTACTTTTTCATGCGGAAGTACTGGTTTGCCTACCTCGCCAAGGCCTTAGTAGTCTTCCCGGGCGGATTCGGCACCCTCGACGAAGTGTTCGAGTCACTCACGCTGGCGCAGACCCAGAAGTTGGCCAAGAAGATGACCATCATCTTTTACGGCTCCGCTTGGTGGAAACAGGTGGTAAACCTCGATATTCTCGTGGACAAAGGCACCATCTCGCCGCGCGACCTGGAGCTGTTCGAATATGCCGATACACCTGATCGGGCCTTTGAACTGCTGCGCACGAACCTTACCCGCTACCATCTGGAGCCCGAATCCGGGCATCCCTACACCGAGGACGAAGGCGCTCTGGCTCCCGAGATCGCCCGCACGCGCTCCTGATTTCTCTTTCCCTTGCATCGTGCCGTATCTTCTTGGGAATGTGTTGCCTTTTTTGGCACCGGCTCCAATTTGAACGTCCTTTCTCTGCTTAGTAATGCCGCATTCATGGTGCATGCCGAATACTTGAAACAGAAAGTCCAAGGAGGGCAACTCAATGACCGGTCTTCGACGCATCTCCTACCTGTGGAAAGATGCGGGTGCGGCGGGTGAGTATTCCACGGGCGTATCCCTGCATAGCCACACGAACCAGTCCAAGGAGACCCTCGACTTCCTGGCTACCTTCGGCAACGATTACACATTGATTCGGAAGGTTCTGGCCTACGGGGAAAAGCGGGCCATTGACATCCACAAAATCAAGCTGAATTACTCCGCTGGCTATTGGACGCCGCCCTTGACACCGCGTCTTGCCTTCGACCTCGAGAGCCGCCAGATCGCAGAGAAGCTCGGACTTGCGCCGCTGGTTTCGATCACCGATCACGACAATATCAACGCTCCGATGCTCCTCCGCACCGTGGCGTCTGCCCGGCATATACCGGTCTCGGTCGAGTGGACTGTTCCCTACGGACCCGATCAGGCTTTCCACCTCGGCATTCACAACCTGCCCAGCGACGCCGGCGCGGACTGGATGCGCGCCTTCGAGGAGTTCACCGCAAAACCCTCGGATGAACGCCTGACCGAAATCCTTGCCGAGCTTGACGCGCTGCCGAACGTCCTGATCATCTTCAACCACCCGCTCTGGGACCTTTACATCATCGGCAAGGAGAAGCACCGCGCTCTGGTGCAAAAGTTCATGGAGATCAACGGCCAGTTCATCCATGCACTGGAGCTCAACGGCCTGCGCTGCTGGGAGGAGAACCGCGACGTCAAGGAGATGGCAAAAGCCCAGGGCAGGCTGCTGATATCCGGCGGAGACCGCCACGGTGTCGAGCCCAATGCCAACGTCAACCTGACCAACGCCACCAGCTTCACCGAGTTTGTACACGAGATCCGCCACGAGGGCCGCAGCCACGTGCTGTTCATGCCGCAGTACGCCGAGCCGTGGAAGCACCGCATCCTGCAATCCACGTTGGACGCGGTCCGCACCTATCCCGATTTCCCGCAAGGGTCGCGCACCTGGGATGAGCGCGTCTTCCACCCCGATTCTAACGGTGTCGTTCGCCCCCTTACCGAGCTTTGGCCGCACGATGGCAGCGTGCCGCGCTACCTGCACTACATCGTCGGCATGGTCAAGATGTTGGGCAGCAGGCCGGTCTCCGGCAGCCTCCGAATGGCCTGGAGCGAATCCCGCCAATTGAAATTCGCCGCCGGCGAAGAAGCCTTTTAAGCAGCGATTTACGATCGGCCACTAGCGATTCGCCGCAGGCCATGTACGATCGAATCGTGGCTGGCGGTTTTGAAAAAGGCGTTGCGAAGTCCCCGTCACGCCGGTCCAATTCCCAATCGCTCGTGGCTAACTTCTGATGGCTGTTTCGAACACACCGCGGATCGCCTATTTCCCGGACTCTTTTTACGAAATCAACGGTGTCGCCCACACCAGCCGTCAGTTTGAGGCCTTTGTCCGAAAACACAATCTACCTTTCCTCATGGTGCGGGCAGGGCGGCGCAATCCGCGGCTGCTTGTCGAAGGCAACCTGACCACCCTTGAGCTTCCTCGCGGGGCCTTTGGCTTTGCGCTCGAGAAGGACCTGACCTTCGACGCCGGTTATGCCCGCCACCTGCCTCTCATCCTGCGCACCCTGCGCGAATTTCAGCCGGAGATCATCCATATCACCGGCCCGAGCGAGAACGGCATTCTCGCCGTCATCATTGCCAACCACCTGCACATCCCGCTAGTCGCCTCATGGCACACGAACGTGCATGAATATGCAGCCAGGCGGGCGACCTGGCTTCTCCGGCGTTTCCGCAACAGGCGTCAAGAGGAGGAGGCCGCGGACCTGATCGAGCGATCTGCTCTTTATTTCAGCGGCCGCTTTTACTCGATTGCGAAGGTCCTCTTCGCCCCGAATGCGGGCCTATGTCGCCTGCTTGAAAAGGAAACCGGGCGGCCGTGTTTTTTGATGCAGCGGGGCGTTGACGCGCAAGTCTTCTCTCCCTCCTGGCGGCAACGCCGGCCAGGCGACGACGCCTTCATCCTCGGCTTCGTCGGCCGGCTCTCTATCGAGAAAAACGTCGCGTTGCTGGCCCAGGTTCAGAAGGACCTGACGGCCACGGGTTTTACAAATTTCCGGTTCCTCATCGTGGGCCACGGAGCCAAGGAGCCCTGGCTGCGCGAGCATCTACCTGGCGCGGAATTTCCCGGAGTGCTCCGCGGAGAAGCACTGTCCCGCGCCTACGCCAACATGGACCTCTTTGTATTTCCCTCACACACCGATACGTTCGGAAACGTGGTGCTTGAGGCTTTGGCGTCGGGGGTTCCGGCCATCGTCACGCCCGATGGCGGCCCGCCCTCGATCGTGTGCGACGGAGTGACCGGCTTCATCGTCCGTGATGAGGACTTCGCTTCGGCTGCGGCCCGTATCATGGCCGATCCTTCGCTTCATGCAAACATGCGTCAGGCCGCCCGCAACGACGGCCTGAGTGCATCGTGGGATTCTGTCTTCGAAGCTGTCTACGATGGGTACCGAACCATGCTAAAACCTGCCGGACGCCCGTGAAATCGGGAGCTTCGTCCTGCCGGTTGCGATCGACTATGGGTGGCCAGTCAGGTGAGCCATGGCCGCATCATAACCGCGGCGGTATCCCTCGCGGTAATCTTCGCGATCGCTCTTCGGAACGTTGGGATGGCGGTATTCGTCGCGGTTGTTTACGTCCGGCATGCGATGGTGGTCGAAGTCCTTCTTCGCCCCTTCTACGCCGTCATGGAACCCCTGCCGCTGAATTTCGCGGAATTCATGCGGAGGCGTGTCCCAGTCGTCGTGATCGTGGTGGTCGTAGTCCTGCGCGTACGCTGCCGCCGCAGCCCCGTGAATCGGCTCGTAAGGCCCATGTCCCTGTGCAACAACCACTCCTGAGACTCCAAGCACCGCAGCGAAGAAGGGAAGTGTTTTCAGATCGAATTTCATGTGGGTTCTCCCAGTTGTTTCTGCAACTTGGGACTTAGATGGCAGGGAAGTGCGCGCTGTTGTCCCGCAACGTAACCCGCGGAAACTCAGGGCACTTGCCATCCGCAAAAAGCCGCTTTGGAAATGGCAGAACGCTGCGGAGTCTTGACGCCGTTCGGTTACAGCCTGCAAATCAGCAGCTCGCGCTCGTAGATCATCTCCGGCGGAAGGTGATCGTGCACGGATAGGAACAGCTCTTCATGGGCCATCACTTCACGACGCCACGCGGCGCGATCCACGAATTCGAGGGCGGCGAATTGCTCTTTTGAAAACGGGAGCCCGGTCCAGTTCACATCCTCCCATGCGGGCGTCCACCCAATCGGAGTCTCCACTCCCTGGGCGCGGCCTTTGACGCGATCGACAACCCACTTCAGCACGCGCATGTTTTCGCCAAATCCCGGCCACAGGAACTTTCCGTGTTCATCCCTGCGGAACCAATTTACGCAGAAGATCCGGGGCGTCGACGTCAGGTCGCGCTGCATCTTGATCCAGTGGCGGAAGTAATCGCCCATGTGGTAGCCGCAGAAGGGAAGCATGGCCATCGGATCGCGTCGTACTTTGCCGGTGGCGCCTGCGGCCGCGGCTGTCGTCTCCGAGCCCATCGTCGCGCCCAGATAGACGCCCGCCGACCAGTTGAAAGCCTGGCTGACCAGAGGGATCGTATCGGCGCGACGGCCTCCGAAAAGGATCGCGGAAAGGTGCACGCCCTCGCCGGACTCAAGTGCGGCTCGGTCGATGCTCGGACACTGCGACGCCGGCGCAGTGAAGCGGCCGTTCGGGTGCGCTGCCGGAGCCGCCGACTTCTCATTCCACGGATTGCCTCTCCAATCCTCCATGGTGATCGCGCGGTCGGTCACGCACGGAGGCTCATCGGTCATGCCCTCCCACCACACACCCTCGGGTTTGCCTTTTCGCAGCGTCAGAGCCACGTTGGTGAAGATGGCGTTCCTGCTCAGCGTCGCCATCGCATTGGGATTCGTCTTCGCATTTGTTCCCGGCGCGACGCCAAAGAAGCCGGTTTCCGGATTGATCGCGCGTAAGCGGCCCTCGTCATCCGGCCTGATCCAGGCGATGTCATCGCCTACCGTCCAGAGCTTCCAGCCTTCAAAGCCTTTGGGTGGGACCATCATGGCGAAATTGGTTTTGCCGCAGGCCGAAGGGAATGCGCCTGCCACGTAGGTCTTTTCGCCCTCCGGACTCTCCAGTCCCACGATGAGCATGTGCTCGGCCATCCAGCCTTCATCGCGTGCCATGTTCGAGGCGATGCGCAGAGCGAAGCACTTCTTGGCGAGCAGAGCATTGCCGCCGTATCCCGACCCGTAGCTCCAGATCTCGCGGGTCTCGGGAAAATGGACGATATACTTCGTGTCGTTCTGCGGCCACGGAACGTCCTTCTGTCCCGACGCCAGCGGAGCGCCCACAGTGTGCATGCAAGGCACGACGCGCTTGTTTGCCTTATCGATCTCGGCAAAGACCGGCGCTCCGATCCGCGCCATGATGCGCATGTTCACGACCGCGTACGCGGAATCGGTAAGCTGCACTCCGATCTGCGACATTGGCGAGCCGACCGGTCCCATGCTGAAGGGCAGCACGTACATGGTCCTGCTGCGCATGCAGCCTTTGAACAGCGCCTTCAGTTTGCGGCGCATCGCGAACGGGTCTTCCCAGTTGTTGGTTGGCCCCGCGTTGTCCTTGCTCAGAGAGCAGACAAAGGTGCGATCTTCGACGCGCGCTACATCATTCGCATGCGACCGCGCATAATAGCAACCGGGCCACAGCTTCTTATCCAGCCGGATGAACGTGCCGGCCTCGACCAGTTGCTCGCAGAGATACTCGTTCTCCGCTTCTGACCCGTCAACCCAGTGGATCGCCGCCGGCTGGCACAACTCCGCCATCTTTTCCGTCCAGCGGATCAGGTGTTTGTTCGTGGTGGGAACCAGCGTGTTCGTTGCGACAGCAGCCATAAGATTTCGTTTTAGTCCCTTTGACCAAGCTATTCAAAAGCCCTCAAGGTTGGCAACAATGGATGAAGTGGAATCGGACCGCCGTCGCCCCTAATCGGCAGAATCGGCGATGGATGAAATCGCTTCGATGGGAGAACATTTTCTTTATCGCCAATCTGAATTGGGACGATGGGCACACAGCGGGTGATAATCGGAGATACGCATGACAGATGAGGGACTCAGCCTTCCAAAGTATTCGATCGGCACTGGAGACAGGTTTGCCCACCAGGCGAAAGCGCAGCTTCAGGCCTGCGTAAATGCGTTGGAAGCGGGGGTTGAGATTATCCCCGTGTGGAACAAGTCGAACCGCGAACACACCATCATCGGCTCCGAGCCCGCTTCCACGCGCGCGGCCGCGGATGCCGCTGTGAAGAGTCTCGGGTGGAGGCTTCCGTATTTTGTCGATGCCGACCACATCGGCGAGAAGACCGTCGACCGCTTTCTTGTCGCAAGCGACTTCTACACCATCGATGTTGCCGACTTCATCGGAAAGCCCGCAAGCCAGTCCGATATCGATGCGTTCGTCCGCTCCCATTCCAATCTCATCAGAGAACTCGTTTTGCCGGGTGTCGACGAGCCCTTCTCCATTTCGGAGCGCGACCTGCGCGAGACTGCAGGCAAGTTCCTTGCAGCCGTAAAGGAAGCGCGCGTCGTCTACCGGAAGATCGAGTCGGCCAAGGGCCGCGGCAACTTCATTCCCGAGATTTCGATGGATGAAACCGATCGCGCGCAAACCCCGGCTGAACTGCTCATCATCCTGGCCGCAGTCGCCGACGAAAAGATTCCCATCCAGACCATCGCTCCGAAATTCAGCGGCCGCTTCAACAAGGGAGTCGATTACGCAGGCAATGTCGACCAGTTTGCGCGTGAGTTTGCGTTAGATATCGCCGCCATTGCATACGCCGTTGAGCATTTCGGACTGCCGGGCAATCTCAAGCTCAGTGTCCATTCGGGAAGTGACAAGTTTTCCATTTATCCCGCCATTCACGCCGCCATCACCGACTCTGGCGCCGGGGTTCACCTGAAAACGGCTGGCACAACATGGTTGGAGGAGGTCATCGGGCTGGCAGAGTCCGATGGAGAAGGGCTCAGCCTGGCAAAGGAGGTCTACGCCGAGGCCTATGCGCACCGTACGGAGCTGTGCGCTCCGTACTCGACCGTGATCGACATCGACGAAACCAGGCTTCCGTCTCCTGATGCGGTTCAACGCTGGTCGTCGGAGGAGTTCACCTCGGCGCTCCGGCACGACCCCGGTGTTCCGGCCTACAACAGCAGTCTGCGCCAGCTTCTCCATGTAGGCTTCAAGGTCGCGGCCAGGATGGGCTCGCGTTACCTCAATGTGCTCGAAGCAAACGAAGCGGTGATTGCGCGCAATGTTACGGAAAACCTTTGGCAGCGCCACATCCTGCCGGTCTTCTTTGGCGCGAAAAGAGAAACTGCTGTCCCAGCCGAGGAGATGGCGAAGCACGCATGACCCCTCTCGGCGCGAAGTTTTGAAGGAGGGCGCCGTGAACACGAGGGGCACGTCGAGAACTCGGCCGAGGTTCTTGTTCTTCTGCGAGATTGATTGGGAAAGACTTGGATATTTGGTGCCGAAGAAGGGACTCGAACCCCCACACCCTTGCGGGTACATGGACCTGAACCATGCGCGTCTGCCAATTCCGCCACTTCGGCACGCAGGTAAGTCCAGCGCGAATGGCTGGACTGGCAGCAAGTCCTAGTGTTACAAAGGGCACCATCGATGTCAATTGAGACGGACAGTCTTTCCCTCTTTCCCCACAAAGGATCTCCATGATCAATGACGACGCTGAACCGCCGCGCATTCCCATCGAGCATGCGCAGCAAATTCGCCGCCTCTCGCACGACCTCAGCAACGCACTCGAGGTCGTCATGCAGACCAGCTATCTGCTCGGCACACTGCCACTCGACGAAAATGGGAGCAAGTGGCGCACCATGCTCGACGGCGGAGTCCAGAAAGCCGCCGAGATCAATCGCCAGCTTCGCGATTTCGTTCGCTCGAACAGCTAGAGACCCCGCCACCCGGGAAAGAAAAACGCCGCGACAGAATCGCGGCGTTTATGCAGAGAGTTTCGAGTTCTAGACCAGCTTCGCGTCCAGAGTTATCTCCGTGTTGCCCTTGAACAGACGCGAGATCGGGCAGCCGGCCTTCGCGTTGTTTGCCGCCGTCTCGAACGCAGACTCGCTTGCGCCGGGCACCTTGGCCTTCGTCACCAGATGAATGGCCGTAATGGTGAATCCGGCATCGGTCTTCTCAAACTTTACCGTTGCGCTCGTCTCCAGCGATTCCGGAGTCAGCCCCGCTTCTCCCAGCTGCGCGCTCAGCGCCATCGTGAAGCAGCCCGCGTGCGCCGCCGCAATCAATTCTTCGGGATTCGTTCCGATCCCGTCAGCAAACCGCGTGGAGAAGGAATACTGCGTGTCCTTGAGTACTCCACTTTGCGTTGAAATCGTTCCTTTTCCGTCTTTCAAACCGCCAAGCCATACCGCGCTCGCTTTGCGCTCCATACGTTAGCTCCTTGTCTCTTTAGCTATCAAAAAAATTTACGGGCCATGTGGCAGGACATTGCGTCCCGCACCGGCAAAGTGTCTGCAGGCTTGAGAATAACGGAACGGCAAAGGCCCGTCGAATTCCGGAAGACTGCATGTTCAAATCATCTATCTCTGCACACGGCGCTTCCTGTAAGCTGATGCCGTGCAGACCGCGAGTCCATTCACCAGGGAGCCGGAGCACCACTCCGTCTACTGCCCCAACTGCTCCGAACGGCTTTTTGAACAACGCTGTAAGCTCATCTGCGCAAAGTGTGGCTACTATCTGAGTTGCGCGGATTATTACTGATCGTCGAGATGGCCAGCGTTGAAGCCGCGCGGCACGCCCTTCGGCAACTCGCCGATCCCGTCAGAGCGCAAACCCAGCGCGGCTTCTTCAAAAATTGCACGGACGACATCTTCCTTGGCGTTCCTGCCACTTCCGTGCGCAAAATCGCCAGAGAATTCGCCGATCTGCCTCTAACGGATATTCGCCAGCTCACGCAGTCCGCCACTCACGAGGAGCGTTTGCTCTCCCACGAGATCCTCCGCCTACAGTTCAGTAAAGGAGACGAAGGCCGCCGGGAGAGGATCTTCAACTTTTACATGCGCAACCGCCGCTTCATCCGTGACTGGGACGGAGTTGACGACAGCGCGCCGTATATCGCCGGTCCCTGGCTGCTTGCGCGCGATAAGGGCATCCTCTACGAGCTTGCCCGCTCTTCGCGCATCTGGGATCGTCGCATCGCCATCGTTTCCACCTGGTGGTTCATTCGTAACGGCAAAGTAGAAGACACCTTTGCGCTGGCGGAGATTCTCCTCCATGATTCCGAGGATTTAATTCAGAAGGCGACCGGTTGGATGCTGCGCGATGCCGGCAAGAAGGATCTCGCCGAACTGGAACGATTCTTCGCCGTCATCACGCGAGCATGCCACGCACGACGCTGCGCTACGCCATCGAGCGCTTCCCCGAACAAAAGCGGCTCAAGTATGTGCGTGCTCGGCCAACTGCTTCTCGATCGAGTTCTGCTTCACGCGTTCCCGCAGCAGCTGGTTTGCAACCAGCAGTTCGCCCACCAGGGTCTTGAGCCGCGCATTCTCCGCCTCCAACTCGCGCATCCGATCTTCCATACGCTGAGCGCTGATCGCTGAACCCTGCGGTTCCGTCACACGCGCTCGATCTCCTTGGCTGCGTTGTCGAGAACTTCGGCAATCTTTCTGATCTGCTCGGGCGATAGATCGCGTCCGAACGAGAGCTTCAGGGCGAGCTTGAAATTGTGCAGAGCCCGCACGACCTCCGGTGCGCGGCGTGTGCCGTAAGCCTCGCCCATCTGGCGGATCCGGCCGAGGATTTCGTCGATCCGCGCCTTCTGCGCCTGCAGTTCGGCTTGCCCTGCCTCGGTGATGGTGTACTGCTTCTTGCCGCCCTCGGATATTGCCGTGGCCATCCCCTCATCCTCGAGTTGGTTCAGCGTGGGATAGATCACTCCCGCGCTCGGCGCGTAAATACCGCCCGTATGATCAGAGATTGCCTTCATGATTTCGTAGCCGTGGCTCGGCTTCTCGGCGATAAGGTTCAGGATCACCAGCCGCAATTCGCCGGCGTCGAAGAGCCGCCCTCCGAATTCGCCGCCGAATGGACGCCGCCAGTGGCGACCCCATCCCTCGCCCATCTCTCCCCAGAATCCGCCGCGACCACCGCGAAAGTGCTTCCACGGGCCACAATGGCCGGCTCCGCTTCCTTCTTCAAAGTGCTTCTTAAATCGTTGTTGAAACATAGTTTACTCCTTAAAATATACTTAAGATACATCTTAAGATACGTATAAGATATATCGTAAGTGGCGAACGATGCAAGATTTTAATTGGGAAATTTTTGGAACGAGGTGGAGTCTTTATTCCGAACGCGGAGTCGACTTGAAACTTACCAGGGAGCTTGACTGCGTCTTCCCTGCATCCGCATGGAGCACCCAGGTGCCTTTGAGGCGGTAAAAGCCGGTCTCCTGCCGGGTGGTCGCATCGCCGCGCACGATCATACCGTCGAAGGAGTACCAGATTCCGTGAACCGGCTTGGTCGTGAAGGTCAAATGGTTGCGATCGATGGTGGTGCGGTCGAAGAAGTAGGTCAGGGCAGTGGTTTGCCCTTCGATTACTTTCGAAATGTACCCGTCCAGCACGCCGTCATCGATGGTGATCTGGACCACCGATCCGGTTTCGTCCAGCATGAACTCCCCGGTCGCCGACTCAGGCAGTGTCGATGTGCCCTTCTGCTTGCCCCCGGGAGTGCTCGGGGCTGCCTGCTCGGTCTGGCCCGGCGTTCGATGATGCAGCGCAGGGCTTTGCGCATCCTGCCCGAGCGCAACCGACGCGAACCCTAAAGCCAGTATTGCAACGAAACCGCGTACCGCCATGACGCCCTAATTTGCTCCTTCGCTCTTCTTCCGGGGCGCCTCGAACTCATCGCCTTTTTGCCAGCCAACTGTCGCCGGCAGCGACGAGGCCTCCCACCCAAGAATGAACCCGAACCGCGCCATTTTGGCATCGCCGCGAAAATCCATAGTGTCGTGGTACTCGTCCGAGGGCTGGTGATAGTGATGGGCTACGAAATCTTCCGCCTGGGCCTTGCCCCAGGCTGCGTCGTGGCCCTCGAAGAGCGTTCCCTGGCCGACCGAGAAGGCCGGTACGCCGACGCGCGCGAAGCTGAAATGGTCAGAGCGATAGTAGTGTCCGGCGCCGGGGAATTTGTCCGGCTCGAGCGTAAGATCGAACGCCTTCGCCGTCTTCTCTACCTCGGGGTAGAACGTCGTCCGCTCCGCTCCGCTAACCTCGGCTGACTGCGGAATCCCCATCGGCATTAGCATGTCGTAGTTCAGGTCGAGGGCGATCTGCGCCGCCGGGACCGGAGGATGCATCCCGAGATACTCCGACCCCAGCAGGCCCTGCTCTTCCGCCGTCACCGCTGCAAAGAAGACGCTGTGCGGAGGCCGCGCTGACGCGTCGGCGAAGGCCCGCGCCAGTTCCAGCAGAATCCCGCAGCCGGTTCCGTTATCCGCTGCGCCGTTATAAATGTTGTCGCCCTTCAGATCGGGATCGATCCCCAGATGGTCATAGTGAGCCGAATAAATCACTGCCTGATCCGGCCTAGAGGTCGCCGTTCCCGGCAGCTTCGCAATCACATTGTCCGATTCATAACGCCGTACACGGCTCGCCACATGCGCCTTGAGCCTCACCGGCAGCTCAAAGGAGTGAAAGCCCGGCTTGCCTGCGGCCACAATCATCTCGTCGACGTTCTTTCCCGCGAGGGTAAACAGCTTCTTCGCTACATCGAGTTGAATCCAGCTCGCCGCCTTCAGCGTTGCCGCAGGATCGCCCTGCAGGTACGACTTCTCGACCGACTGCGAATTGCGCACCACGTCCCAACCGTAGCTGGCCAGATCCGTCCGGTGAATGATCAGCACGCCGACCGCGCCGCGGCGCGCTGCCTCTTCGTACTTGTAGGTCCAGCGGCCGTAGTAGGTCATCACCTTGCCCTTGAAGAACGCAGGATCATCCGACGGCGGCTGGTTCACGATCACCAGCAGGACCTTGCCCTTCACGTCCACGCCCGCGTAATCGTCCCAGTGATACTCCGGCGCGTCGATGCCGTACCCGACGAAAACGATCGGCGCGTCAATGTCCGCCGAACCCGCACCCGTCTCGTCCTTTGTCACGTACTCTGTACCGTAGGTCAGATCCACCGGGCCGCCATTCCCGGGAACGAAGCTGAATTTCGTCTGATCCTCGATGGTGTGCACGGCATAGAGCGGCACCTTCTGGAAAAACGTCCCGTTATCGCCCGCCGGCTGTAGCCCATACAAGGCAAACTGCGTGCCGATGTATTTCGCCGCGATGTCGCCGCCCCGCGTGCCCGGTCCGCGTCCTTCGAGCAAGTCATCGGCAAGAAAGCGCACGTGTGCGCGAATCTTCTCGGAGTCAATCGACGCAGCCGCCTGCCGCGCTGCCTCGGGAACACCGGGAATCGCCGGCACGGAGGCCTGCTGTGCTACTGCAGCTGAAAAGGGAAGAAGGGCAAAAGCGAACGCCGAAAGGGCGGAGACAGCTCTGTTCATCGTGCTCCTGAATCGTGTGAAATCTTTGCGCCAATCATTTTCTACAGCCAGAACTCGGGTGTCATCTGCTCAAAGCTCACTGCCGGTCCCGGACCGGTATATCCGGGCAGCGCCTTCAAGCGCTTCAGCACCTTCCGGGTCAGCCCTGTCAGAGGAAGATCGGTGAGTTCGCGCAGGTGAACCCATCGTCGTGCACTCCTGGGCTTGGGCAGATCGGTTTCCTTCGCCGGTTCGTAGCCATAGATCGTCACGTAATAGTTAGTTACCGTGATTGCGTGGCGCACATCCAGCAGGCGCCGTCCACCGTCCACGTTTGCCGGATCGATCTCCGGCAATTCCCACATTCCTGGCATCAGCGATGCCGATGCGGGTCGCTGATCGAGCAGAATCGCAGGCTCGGCCGGCCGCGTCTGCCCGTTGCCCGATCTTCTGGCACGCCCGCGTCCACCCGCATCCGGCGGTCGCAGGAGAAAGGCGTAAGCCACGGCCTGACTACGCATCTTCTTGCGCGCCGCAACCGGATGCTCCCCGCGGGTCGCGCACAGATCGGCCACCGGACACTGCAGGCACAGCGGTCCGCGCGGCAGACACACCATCGCCCCCAGCTCCATCAGGGCCTGGTTGAAATCCCCCGGACGATCCATGTCGAGCACTTCGGCCGCTGCCTTCCTGATCTTCATCGTCGCAGCAGTCCGCTCCGTCCATCCGCGGACCCTCGTCAGCACGCGCGCCACATTGCCGTCGACGCACGCGACCGGCTCGCCGAATCCAATGCTGGCAACGGCTGCACTTGTGTACTCGCCGATGCCCGGCAGAGTCCGCAACTCCGCAGCGGTTCTGGGAAGCTTCCCGCGAAGCTCCTGGGCTACAAACTTCGCCGCTCGGTGCAGCATGCGCGCGCGGCGGTAATAGCCCAGTCCGCTCCAGCAAGCCAGCACCTCATCCTCGCTGGCTTTGGCAAGTGCCGCCAGGGTCGGAAACCGCTCCATGAATCGCGTATAGTGATCGGCCACAGCGCTCACGCGCGTCTGCTGCAGCATGATCTCCGAAACCCAGATAGCATACGGGTCGCGCGTCCGCCGCCAGGGCAGGTCCCGCGCATTCTCGCCGAACCAGTTCAGCAGCAGCCGTCGAAACGCCCTTGTCACCGGCGGCGCAGTCATGAGGAGATTGTATGCTGCGCGACTCTACTCTTCGACCCGAGACCGGATCATGCCTCGACCTGCTTCGCTTTCCCATGGCAAGCTGCAACTAAACCGCCCTGCCTGGGGACTGGCCGACGCCCGCCGCGCCGCTGCCCAGATTCTCGCCAACACTGAACTGCTCAAGCCTCTTCTGAGCGCGCTCTTTGGATGCGACCCCGTCCTGCGCCATCACGCCGCAGACACTGCCCGCCGCATCACCGAAAAGCAGCCGCAACTCCTCAGGCCCTGCGTCGAACGCCTGCTCGGCCTGTTGAGTGAGATCGGCCCCGGGGAGTCAGGAGAAAACTGGAGAACACGCGCCCACCTCGGATTGGTCGTCGCCCGTGTCGCGCAATCCCGAGCTCATCGCCTGCGCGCCGCCGGCCTCCTCATGCCGCTTTACTACGACCCATCGAACGTCGTCCGCTGCACCGCGGTTGAAGGTTTGGGCCTGCTTGCTCACCGTGAGCCAATCCTTCGTCCCCAGGTCCAGCCGCTGATCGAAGAGGCGCTCGTTACCGGCACCCTAGCCATGCAGTGTCGCGCCCGCGACGCGTTGGCAAGATTCAGCCGCGCAGAGTAGCTGCACCCGCGTCTATTCGTATCTCAACGCAACCATAGGGTCTACTTTGGCCGCTCGCCGTGCCGGCAGATAGGCAGCCAGCATCGTCACGGCCGCGATGACCACCACGGCCGCAATCAGCGTGGCAGGGTCCGAAGCGTGCAGCCCGAAGAGCTGTGCCTGCACCAGCCGCGTCGCAACCAGCGTCAATGGAACGCCCAACGTCACGCCGGCGGCTAGCAACATCAGCGACTCTCCGAGGACCATCCAAAGCACCCTGCCGGTAGGCGCACCCAGCGCCAGCCGAATCCCGATCTCGCCGGTCCGCCGCAGCACGCTGTATGTCATCACTCCATATAGGCCGATGCACGCCAGCGACAGCGCCAGCAGCGAGAAGAAGCTCGAAAGCTGCGATATGAGCTGCTCCTGTCCCATCGACTGGTCGACCTGGTCGGCGATCGTCCTCACGTCGAGAATCGGCAGGTTGGAGTCGATCTCGGCCATCGCGGCGCGGACCTCACCCGCGACCATCGTCGGGTCGCCCACCGTCGAGAGTTGCGCCCAATAGGCGTACGCGTCATCTCCGGTGAGCTGCATCAGGTTCAGATACGTCATGCGCTCCTGCTCTTCGCGAGCGCTGTGATACTTGGCATTTCGCACTACGCCCACAATCTGCCACTCGCCCTTTACCGATGGATCATCCACGGTGAACGTGTGACCGATCGCGTCTCCATGTGGAAAGAAGTGATCGGCCGCACTCTGATTCATGACCGCGGCCTTGACTGAAGATGCAGTATCCGTGGGCGCAATGGAGCGCCCCTGCACGACCGTTATCCCCATCGTGTCAAAAAATCCGGGGCCGACGCGATTCAGCGAAGTACCGATATCTGCATTGGGCCCATTGTCATGCCCGGGAATACGGATCGGTGAATTCCAGTTGCCGCCAATCAAAGCAGGCTGGCCTGAGACGCTCGCCGACTTAACGCCCGGCAAGGCTTTGAAGCGTTCCACCATGCGTTCGTACAGCGCATTCAGCTGGTCCGGCTTGTAGCCTGCGAATTTCGCATTGAATTTCACCAGCAGTACGTTGTGCCGGTCGAATCCGAAATTCTGGTTCTCGAGATTGCGCAGCGTCCGCAGAAACAGCCCGGCGCAGGCAAGCAGTATGAGCGATAGCGTCACCTGCGAGACCACCAGCATGCGCGGCAGAAGCCGGCCCCACGATCCTCCACTGGCCGCAGCCGTGCGCGCATTTGCTCCGAGGGAGGGCGCAACGCTGATCCGCGATACGCGAAGTGCCGGCGCGACGCCGAACAGGATTCCGGTGAGTAGCGACACACCCAAAGTAAAGAGCAGGACACGCACGTCCGGCTGCGCCGCAAGCGCCGTATGCTTGGCGCCAGCAGCGATGAATTGAATCAGCGCTCGCGTCCCCAGATAGGCCAGCCCAAGCCCCAACGCTCCGCCTGCAAACGAAAGCAGCAGCGCCTCCATGAGGATCTGCCGGATGATACGGCTGCGGCTCGAGCCCAGCGCCAGACGCGTCGCGATCTCCCGCTCACGCGAAGCCGCCCTCGCCAGCAGAAAATTCGCCAGGTTCGCGCAGGCGATCAGCAGCACCAGACCCACGACGCCCATAAGAATATTCAGCGGCTGCTGATACATACCCCGAAGGTCCGAAATGCCGCTGCCGCCCGGCAGTAGTTCCACATAGGCCTTCGCAATTTCAGCCTTGCGTGCCGGAGACGACTGGCCGCCATCGCGATCCAGCATGAAGCGCTGCAGCTGGCTCGTCACCCATGCCTGCGCCTGCGCGACCGGAACTCCGGGCTTGCTGCGCGCGATCAGGTGCATCCAGTAAAGTCCGTGGGGATCGATCAGCGACGGCTGCAGCATCACCTCTCGCTGCATGGTGATCGGCAGCCACATGTCCATCGACTCTTTGTCGAGAACCACGCCGTAAAACTTCGGCGGCATCACGCCGATGATCGTAAACAGCGTTCCATTGATCGTGATCGTCCGGCCAATGATCGAGGGATCGCTTCCAAACATCTGCTGCCAGTACCGATAACTGATCACCGCCACCGGGTTTTTTCCCGGCGCGTCCGCATCTGCAGGCGTGATGGTTCTGCCCAGCACCGGCTCGGCTCCAAGCACGCTGAAGAAGTCGCCCGACACAAGATGCCCTGCCGCTTGCGTCGTAGCTTCGTTCTGAGTCCCGCCTGCTCCCGACCCGGTGCGCACGCTCACCATTGTCCAGAAGCTGGCGAAGCCGCAGATGCCGTTGAACGGGGCGCGGCCTTCGGCCTGCTCGCGTTGGAGCCGCAGATAAAAGTCGTAGGTGAAAATATCGAGCGGGCCGGCTCCGATTCCGTCGACCGATCCGCCACCGAACGCCTTTCCAAACGAGAGAAGTTGCTGCGGATCGCGCACAGGAAGCGACTTCAGCAGCAGATCGTTGATGAGCGTAAAGATTGCCGTGTTCGCGCCGATGCCCAACGCCAGGGACACGACCGCGACAGCGGTGAACCCCGGGCTTTTGACCAGCATGCGCAGGCTGTAGCGAAGGTCTTGCCAGAAGTTATCCACTTTCGCCTCCCAGCCCGCCGACCAGACGTTCTCCTTCACCGCATCTCTGCTATGGATTTCCATCTTTGCCGCGCGCAGGGCATCTTGCGAGTTCATCCCTCGCCGGACTTTGTCTGCCACCGAGGCGTCGAGAAATCCTTGGATTTCGTCTTCGAGTTCTGCGTTTCGCTTTTCTCTGCCGAGCAATGCCTTCAGTCCGCTCATCATGCTTCGCCAAGCGCCCATCACATGCTCCTTGCGCCCTCAGGCTTCGAGAATCCGGGTAATGGCCGCGGTCTGCCGGCCCCACTCCCGCGTCTCTTTGTCGAGCGCTTTGCGTCCGCGCTCGGTCAGGACGTAATACTTCGCGCGGCGATTGTTCTCCGTCGACCGCCACTCGGGTTTCACGTGTCCCGCGCGCTCCAGCCTGGAAAATGCCGGAAACAGCGACCCTGGATTTACGCGGAACACACCCTTGCTCATCTGCTCGATACGGATCGAGATCCCGTAACCGTGCAGCGGTTCGAGTGCCAGTGTTTTCAGAATCAGCATGTCCAGCGTCCCAGCGACCAACTCAGCCGGGCCGCCATTTTCGCTCTCGGATTTCGGCATCAGCCTTTCTCCTCTAGTTGATCTAGAGTACAAGGGCACTCCTCTCGATTGTCAAGAGGAATGTCTGAAAATGCGGCGCTAATATTGGGTTTTGTCAGCCCGTTATTTACCCTTACTGCGCAGCGAGGGAAGCATTATTTCGAGCTGATCAACCGGATGCGCGCCGTAAACGCCCTTCCCTGCGGCACGCTGAACGTCCCATATTGCGGTGAATCGACGACGTTATTGACGATCGCCGGATTCTGCCGATCGGTGATGTTTTCGATTACTCCCCGCAGGCCAAAATATGAGCCGTGGAAGTGGAACTTCCATTCCAGGCCGGGACTGAAGGAAAAATAGTCAGGAAATCGCCGCGAGCCGGGCTCTCCAATCACTTGTTGATTCGCATTGACCGACGTGTAGGGAAAGCCTGTTCTCCAGTCGACGGTGTAAACGAAATCCCATCGTTTTAATTTAGGGACAGGCAGCCATCCCCAGGAAAGAAGCCGGTTCGGCACATCCCAGGACAGAGGTCCACCGGCCTGAGGCCCCAGTTCAGAGAGCGTCGGAACATATTCAACCGCCGCATTGGTGTGTGTGTACGATCGCGTGTACGACCCGAAGAGAACGTAGCCGCCCTCGAAGGTGTGCCGCGCGGAGACAGTGACAGCGTGGTAGTCCTGGTTTCTTGAATTGTTCAGCGAATAGGTTCCGAATAGTCCCGGCGGACTCGGATAGCCATAGACCAGAACATTGGTGCCACGCTTGTCGATGAAGCTGGCTGAAGCGTAGATCGCATCCGGCAGTTTCTGTTCGACGCCAACACTCCAGTTCATCGTGCGTGGCTCGCGGAGCGTCGATTCGTTGGCAACAAAGGTGCTCAACAGAGGAGCCGTGATCGGCGTCACGCCGTCTGCGGCATAGTAGGTGTCGTAGCGCATGCCGGCCAGAGCTTCTTCAAGGTACTCGAGTTGCGTGTGCTCGTAGTAGAGGCCGATTCCGGCTGACAGTTTGGTGCTTCCACTCGCACCCGGCGTGTAGGTGGCGGCGATTCGGGGTGAGTACAACGCGCGCCGTACAATCTCGTCCCAGTCGAAACGGAGACCCGTTTCGATCAACAAGCCACTGCGTGGAATCCAGCGGTCCTGCGCGTAGGCTCCCACTTCAAAGTTGTTCCGGTTGAACGGTGCAACCTGGGGAAATGTGCTGAGCCGCAGGAGCGTTCCATCCTCCCGCAGGTAACGAATTGGGGAACGTGTCACCTGTTCGCCAAAATTGACCTGATCGAGGTCGACTCCCATCTTCAGATCGTGCTTCCCGATCCAGGTCAGCGGCGGCAGATAGAGGGCGGCGTTTCCTTCCACTCGCCGCGAGGTGTTGGTTGCTGTCTCAAAGAAGCTGCCCTGATACTTTTCCGGAGTGACCTCAAACGGAGTGTCTCCGTGCGGCTCGTAACCATCCCGGAAGCGGACCATCGCGCCTCCCACATCGAGCAGAGCGCCGCCGCTGAAACTATGCTGCTCCCTTAAATAGGGAAACCAAGCGATGATGTCTTCATTGACCGTGCTCACCTGCGGCGTCAGCGTGGAGAGCCCCTGGTAGGGCGAATGATAATCGTTGAAAAGCAGACCGCCGATCAGAATATCCCTGGGAGTGATGTTTACCTGAGCCTTGGCCAGGTTGCTCCCGCGCCACACCTGATTGTTGTCTGCGTTGTCGGGCAGACCCTGGATGATGATGTTGTCGTACTCGAAATCCAGCCCGTCGAAATACCACGCCTTGTTCGGAACGATTGGCCCGGAGAAAGTGACGCGAGGTACAAACTTGTCGAAGTGTATCCCGCCGTTCACCTCCTTCAAGGAGGGAATGAAATCAGTGGCATTGAAGCGGAAGCGGTTATCGCCCATCCCGGTGCGAAAGGCGATTACTCCTCCAGTTGCTTTGCCATATTCAACCGGGTAGCGCGTCGTCTCCACGTCAATGGAGCGAACCGCGTCGGCGCTCACCCGCAGCGCTAACTGTCCACTCACCGGTGAGCGAATATCAAAGCCGTCCAGCAGATCCAGGGTTGCATAAGTCTCTGAGCCCGCGACGTGGACCTGTCCACTGTTGTCTTGTACGACGCCGGGATTGAATGGCAACAGGTAGCGGATATCGCGAGAAGGTTGATAGGGAATGTTCGCAATCTCCGGCGTGCTCATATTGCTCACATCGGCTGTCTGCTCGGGATCGATCCCTGTGGTCGATGCAATGACGTTGACCTGCTGGCGCACGATCTGTTGATGCGTCAGCGTGAGTTCAACCGTCTTCTCCCCAGGGTCGACTTCAACGGCTTGTGTCCTGTAAAAGCCGGGCTTCTCCACGTCGAGCGTATACGCGACATTACCTCGAATGCTGTAGTAGCAGCGGCCGGCATAATCCGTGCTCAACCGCCGAGGTGGAGAACCCGGTTCGGAGAGCGTTACCTGGGCGTCGGGCACTGCGACGCCGTTTTCATCAAGCACCGTCAGTTCGATCTGGGAGCGTTGGGCAAAGACGGCAACCACACTGCAGGCCAGCAAGCACAGGAAACACACCCGACTCGCCCAAGTAAGGCGCCGCATCCTCCAAGTTTAGGCTCGCGACAATCAAGACAAGCTGAAGGAGTGATGACGAAACCGATTGATTGCGTCAACAGGGAATCTTGCACAATATTTGTTGCATCATTATGCGCTTTCTCCTGTATTTTCTTTCATATTGACGGCATGGCTGGGGTAGGGGACACTCGGACATGGAAAGCCACACCGCAGCTAGCCGTCCCGCCTTTTTGATGTGTCCGCCGGATCTGTATGACGTCGACTATGTCATCAATCCGTGGATGGAAGGCAACGTTCACCAGTTGTCGCGGGAGCGGGCAGCTGCACAGTGGCAGCAGCTTCACTTCGCCTTGGTCGGCATAGCCGAAGTCCGGCTCGTCACGCCTCAGCCCGGATCGCCCGATATGGTCTTTACGGCTAACGCGGGACTCGTTCGCCACGGCATCGTCGCGCTGAGCAGCTTTCACCACACCGAGCGGCAAGGCGAGGAGCCGCACTTCCGTAAATGGTTTGCCGACTCGGGCTTTTCAATCCGCGAAATTCCGCGCGGCACGCCGTTCGAAGGCGAGGGCGATGCCCTCTTCGACTCTGGAGGCAGCCGTCTCTGGGCGGGACACGGCCTGCGCACCCGCGCTGCCAGCCACCGCTATCTGACCGAAACCTGGGAGGTCGAAGTGCTCTCGCTGGGCCTGATCGATCCGCGCTTCTATCACCTCGATACCTGCTTCTGTCCGCTGTCAAACGGCGACGTGATGTATTACCCTCCAGCCTTCGACCACCCATCGCGCGCGCGCATCGAAGCGCATTATCCGAAATCGAATCGCATCGTCGTCGGCGAGGCCGATGCGCTTTGCTTCGCCTGCAACGCCGTCAACGTAGGCCGCACCATCCTGCTCAACGAGATCAGCCCCGAGCTGTGCGCCGAACTCGAACTGCGTGGATTTACCGTCATCCCGGTCAAGCTCTCCGAGTTCCTCAAGGCCGGAGGAGCCGCAAAGTGCCTGGTCCTTCGCCTGAGCGAACCAATCATCAACTGATCGCCACCGCGCATCAGATCATCAAGGTGCCCTCATGCAAACCACCTGCATCATCGGCGGAGGACCCGCGGGCGTCATGCTCGGGCTCCTGCTCGCCCGCGCCGGGCTCCCCGTTACAGTGCTCGAAAAGCACAAGGACTTCTTCCGCGACTTCCGCGGCGATACCATTCATCCCTCCACCCTGGAGCTGATGCACGAGCTCGGCCTGCTTGACAGGCTCCTCGAGATTCGCCACACCAAGATCGACCACATCGCCGCTATGGTGGGCGGTGAGAGGTTCGAGATCGGCGACTTCACGCACCTTCCTACACACGCAAAATTCATCGCACTTATGCCGCAATGGGACCTGTTGAACTTTCTCGCCGAGGAAGCGGCGCGCTACCCGAGCTTTACCCTGCGCCTGGGATGGGAGGCGACCGGCCTCGTCGAAGAAAGCGGAGTTGGCGGGAACGGTATCATCCGGGGCGTCCGCGCAAACACGCCTGACGGCCCGCAGGAAATCCGCGCCGACCTCACCGTCGGCTGCGATGGCCGTCACGCTGTCTCACGTGAGGCGGCTCACTTGCCTCTTGCTGAAGAAGGCGTCCCCATCGACGTTCTCTGGTTCCGTATCTCGCGTCAGCCCTCGGACCCGGAAATCGGAGTCGGATACGTCAACTACGGCCGCCTCATCGTCCTCATCAACCGCATCGACTACTTCCAGACCGCCTACATCATAGCCAAGGGCACCTTTGACCAGATCAAGCAGGACGGCCTCGACAAATTCCACGCGAACCTTGAGCGAATCGTACCCTTTCTTGCCGGACGCACCGGCGAGATCGACTCCTGGGACAAGGTCAAGCTTCTCTCCGTCCAGATAAACCATCTGGCTCGCTGGTCTCGTCCCGGCCTCCTTTGCATCGGAGACGCCGCCCACGCCATGTCGCCCGTCGGCGGCATCGGCATCAATATCGCCGTGCAGGACGCCGTCGCCACCGCGAACCTGCTCACCGAACCGCTCCGCACCGGCACGCTCACACCCGAGCACCTCGAGCAGGTACAGCGTTATCGGGAAGACGCTGTCCACAACACGCAGCGTGTGCAGGTTTTCGCGCACCGCATCCTCAACCGTGTCCTTCAAAATCCCGGCCCCATCAAGCCCGCACTTCTGCTGCGCATCGCGACTGCCCTGCCCAGATTCCAAAGCACCGCTGCACACTTCGTTGGCATGGGTCTCCAACCGGAGCACATTCAGACGAAGCCGGCCTGACAAACTACCTTGAACGTCGCAGATTGAAGCCTGTATGATGCCGTGCCAGCGGCGGAGAGCCCTCTTCTGGTTGGGCCTAAGCTGTTGGAGGAGAAGATGGCGGCTCCTGATGTCGTCTGGAAGGGCGGCAGATTCGGCCAAACGTCTCGGCGCGATGCCTGGTGGCTTTCACCCACCGCGGTTTTTCTTGGATTCACCGCCTTCATCGTCTACTCCACCTGGGCGGCCTTCCAGAACAGCTATTACACCTTCGGTCCTTACATCTCACCGTTCTACTCGCCCGAGCTCTTCGGCAGCTCATCACACGCCCTCTTCGGACCTAAACCACACTGGTACCCGAGCTTCCTCCCGTTCTCCCCTGCATTCTTTATTCTCTGGATCCCCGGCCTCTTTCGTCTGACCTGTTATTACTACCGCGGCGCATACTACAAATCATTCTGGGCCGATCCCCCGTCGTGCGCCGTCGGCGAGCCGCGCAAAAAATATCTCGGAGAGCGCAGCTTTCCGCTGATCCTCCAGAACTTTCACCGCAATTTCCTGCGGCTCTCTTATATCGTCTGGGCGTTTCTCGTCTGGGATGCCATCGTTGCCTTCAACTTCGACGGCCACTTCGGCATCGGTGTCGGCACGCTGGTCCTGGTCATCAACGTCGTCCTCCTTGCCGGGTACATCTTCGGTTGCCACGCCTTCCGCCATCTTGTCGGAGGCGGCCTAGACACCATCTCCGACCACCCCGTCCGCCACAAAATGTATGAATGCGTAAGCTGTCTCAACCGCGGACACATGCGCTGGGCATGGGCCAGCCTCATCTCTGTGGGCTTCTCCGACATCTACGTCCGCCTTTGTGCCATGGGCATCTGGCACGACTGGAGAATCCTCTAGATGCTGAACCGGAGACCCCTGTAGATGCCCGAGTTCAAGCGCTTCTCCTACGATGTTCTGGTCATCGGAGCGGGCGGAGCCGGCCTGCGCGCTGCCATCGAAGCCGCATCGTCCGGCGCAAAGGTCGGAGTCGTCTGTAAATCCCTTCTTGGCAAAGCCCATACCGTCATGGCTGAAGGAGGCATCGCCGCTGCCCTCGCCAACGTCGACGACCGCGACAACTGGCGCGTCCACTTCGCCGACACCATGCGCGGCGGCCAGTACCTCAACAACTGGCGCATGGCGGAGCTGCATGCAAAAGAAGCACCCGAGTGCGTGCGCGAGCTCGAGGCCTGGGGCGCGCTCTTCGACCGCACCAAAGACGGCCGCATCCTGCAACGTAACTTTGGCGGTCACAAATATCCGCGCCTCGCCCACGTCGGCGACCGCACCGGCCTCGAGATGATCCGCACCCTCCAGGACCATGGCATCCACTGTGGCATGGAAGTCCACATGGAGTGTACCGTCCTCGACCTGCTCATGGATTCGGGACGCGTCGTGGGAGCCGCGGGATACGACCGCGAAAAGGGCCTTTTCATGCTCTGGCAGGCGAAGGCCGTCGTCATCGCCACCGGAGGCATCGGCCGCGCCTTCAAGGTCACCAGCAACAGCTGGGAATACACCGGCGACGGCCTTGCTCTTGCGTACCGCGCCGGAGCCGAACTGCAGGACATGGAGTTCGTGCAATTCCATCCCACCGGCATGGTCTGGCCCATCAGCGTGGCCGGAATCCTCGTCACCGAGGGCGTGCGCGGAGAAGGCGGAGTCCTGCGCAACAGCGAAGGCCGCCGCTTCATGTTCGACGACATCCCGGACAACTACAAATCCCAGACCGCCGACACCGAAGACGAAGGCTGGCGTTACACGCAGGGCGACAAGAACGCACGCCGTCCGCCCGAGCTCCTCACCCGCGACCACGTTGCCCGCTGCATCAACCGCGAAGTCAAAGCCGGACGCGGCACACCCCACGGCGGCGTCTATCTCGACATTGCCTGGATCAAGGAGCGTCTTCCCAAGGCCGAGGAGCATATCAAGCGCAAGCTGCCCAGCATGTACCACCAGTTCAAGCAACTCGCCGATCTCGACATCACCAAGGAACCGATGGAAGTCGGCCCGACGACCCACTACATGATGGGCGGCATCCGCGTCGACGGCGACTCTCAGATGTCCACCGTCCCCGGCCTCTTCGCCGCCGGAGAAGCCGCCGCCGGACTTCACGGCGCCAATCGCCTCGGCGGAAACTCGCTCTCCGACCTTGTCGTCTTCGGACGCCGCGCCGGCCGCTACGCCGCCGAATTCGCGCGCAGCAACGCCTCAGCCATCACCATCAACGATGACCAGCTCCAGGCCGTCGCAACCGCCGCCCTCGCGCCCTTCGAACGCGGCCTCTCCGGCGAAAATCCCTATCAGATCCAGTACGACCTGCAGGACACCATGCAGGACCTCGTCGGCATCGTCCGCACCGAAAGCGAAATGGAGGAGGCCCTCGACAAAATCACGCAGCTTGACGCACGCGCCGAGCGAGCCGGCATCGGAGGCAACCGTCAATACAACAACGGATGGCACACCGCCATGGACCTCACTAGCATGCTGATCGTCTCCGAGGCCGTCACTCACGCCGCATTACTACGCAAAGAAAGCCGGGGCGCCCAGTTCCGGGAAGATTATCCGAACAAAGATGCCGAGTGGAGCAAGTACAACATCATTGTGAAACGCGGTGACCTGGAGGGAGAGATGCTCATCGAGAAGCGACCCATCCCGCCGATTCCCGACGAACTCAAAGCCGTGATTGAGGAGATGAAGTAAATGGCCACGACCGCAACATTTCGTATCTGGCGTGGAGACCCCGCGAGCGGCGGGTTCGCCGACTACGTCACTCCCGTAGAGGAAGGCATGGTTGTCCTCGACGCCGTCCACCGCATCCAGGCCGAGCAGGCTCCCGACCTGGCTGTGCGCTGGAACTGCAAGGCCGGCAAGTGCGGATCGTGCTCAGCGGAAATCAACGGTATGCCGAAGCTCATGTGCATGACGCGCCTCAGCAATCTCAACCTCAACGAGCCGGTTACGCTCGAGCCCATGCACACCTTCCCGGTCATCCGCGACCTCGTCACTGACGTCTCCTGGAACTTCCGCGCCAAGAAGACCATCAAGCCGTTCAAGCCGCGCTCGCCTGACAACGAAGATGGCACCTGGCTCATGCAACAGGCCGACGTCGAGCGCGTTCAGGAATTCCGCAAGTGCATCGAGTGTTTTCTCTGTCAGGATGTCTGCCATGTGCTGCGGGAACACCACAAGCAAGACGAGTTCATCGGCCCGCGATTATTCGTCTACGCTGCCGCGCTCGAAATGCACCCGCTCGACATCGAAGACCGTGTCACCGACATGCGCAAGAAGCACAACATCGGCTACTGCAACATCACTACCTGCTGCCGCAAGGTCTGCCCCGAGTCCATCACCATCACCGAGAACGCCATCATTCCGCTCAAGGAGCGTGTCGTCGACCGCTATTTCGACCCGCTCAAGCAACTGTTTCACATCCTGTGAACGGAGGTAATCATGTTCACTCTCAAGCCCATCTCCCGTGAAAGCATCGACTCGGCGCTCGCCAAGGCGGAACGCTACCGCCTGCTCAACGAGCCCCACGAAGCCGAGAGCATCTGCCGCGACATCCTCGACATCGCTCCCGCAAACCGCGAGGCCCGCGTCAGCCTCATCCTTGCCCTCACCGATGAGATTTCCGACGAGCCTGCGGCCTTCACGCGCGCCATTGAGGCAATCCCTGCGCTCGAGTCCGCTTATGACCGCGCCTATTATTCCGGCATCGCGTGGGAGCGCCGCGCCAAGGCCGGCCTCACCACCGGCGGTCCCGGGTCGTCGAATTACATTTATGACTGGCTCCTGAAGGCGCTGCATCTTTTCGAAGAGGCCGAGCGCCTGCGCCCCGCCGGCAACGACGACTCGATCCTGCGCTGGAACGCCTGCGTCCGCTTCCTTCAGACGCACAAACATCTCGGGCCGAAGCACGAAGAGACGCCGGAGCCGATCCTGTCCGAGTAGCGAGACGGGGCCTGCTAACACTATTTAGGACGACAGCGACGGGAGCCAATTTTCTCGTCTTCTAGGAGCGAGGAGTGACGAATGTTCAAACCTTCGAGCGACGAGCGACAACGAAGGCGGGAAAATCGGCCCCGTCCCTGCGGGCTGCGGGCGAAATCCGGGTCTTACCTCGTTCTCGTCCTTGAACATGGTCTAGACGTGCTGCGGACGTGCCCTCGTCTGATTCATTCGCGCGCAGCGCTGCTCGGCCCTAATAGTGTTTGCAGGCCCTACCACAGCAGCTTCAGAGCGAATTGAACCTGCCGCGACGTTGTCGACGTGCTGTTAATCGCACCTGCGGTTCCCGACACCCCCGACGGCGTGAAAACGACCAGGTTCGGCGTGTTGAAGTTTGCCCTGTTCAGCAGGTTAAAGATCTCCGCACGAAACTGAAGAGTCAGGCGCTCGTGAATCGCAGTATCTTTCACAGTTGAAAAGTCCCAGGTCGCCAGCCCCGGGCCGCTCAGCGTGTCCCGGCCCAGATTGCCCCAGAAGCCGCTGTTTGCCGGAGGCGCAAGAAACGCCGCCGGAGTGAACCACTGCGATGGCTTGCCCAGAATCGCCTTGCCATGAAAATCCGGATTCACAAACGGCCGCACCGGATTGCGCGTGTCGCCGTCGTTCGAAGGGTTGTAGCTGAGTTGCGGCGTAATCGGAAAACCTGACTGCAGCGTAACAATGCTGTTCACCGACCATCCGCTCACCGCTCCGTTCGCAAGCCCTTGCAGATCGTTCGCAAACGCCTTGCCGCGCCCGAACGGCAGCATATAAAGAGCGCTGATCACGCCGATATTTCTCACGTCGTAAGTTGCGAGTCCCCAGTCCGCATGCAGGTCGTACGGATTCGACACCAACCCCGGAGCGTTCCCGGCCGTCGTCTGGTTCAGCGAGTCCCCGTTGTCGAGGGCCTTCGACCATGTATAGACGCCGCGTAGCGCCAGTTCGTGGCTGAAGCGATGATTCAGGTCCACCTGCAGCGCGTTGTAGTTGCTGTCGCCCCTTGAAAACCACGTCCACGTGTTTGCCAGCGTCGTATTCGCCTTCGGTGTTCCCGCTGGGATGTAATAGCTGCCCGCCGGTACGGCCGAACCCGCGAGCGGCGCGGGAAAGCTCTTCGGATATGCTGCCGGACACGGTGACGCCGGACAAATCGTCGCCACCGGAACATTGCCATCGATGCCGATCAGTTCGTGATAGCCGTGCGACCCAACGTATCCGATCGTCAGAGATGTATTCGGCGTCACCTCTTGCTCGACCCGCAACGAATACGAGATCAGCGTCGGCATCTTCGCGTCTGGCTGCACACCTCCCGGTACGAGCAGCGCCTTCGCAGGGGTCGCCGCGCCAGGATTGATAGGCAGCTGCGACACCGGCAGTGATGCGATGCTGTACGTAGGATTGAACGGCGCATTCTGATCCATGCGATAGCCAAGATCGTCGAGCAGCTCGTTGTACATGCCGAAGCCCGCTCGCACCACGGTTTTGTCCTGCCGCGGACTCCACGCCAGTGCAACGCGCGGCTGCGGCAGAAATCTGGCGTTGTTTTCGGTGAACGCGTGGTCTCCAATATGCGGCTGGCTGGAGATCACCCCGTCGGTAAAGGTGTAATTTGCAGCGCGTCCATGGGCCTCATTCCATCCCGTCGAGAACTCCCCGCGAAATCCGAGGCTCACCGTCAGATTGGGCTTCAGACGGATCACATCCTGCGCATGCACCGCCCCAAACAACGACCTCCAGTTCATCTCTGTCGGTGCGGGGCTGTAAAGAAAGCTGCTGGTGACGCCAGTAAGAAATGTCTGCAGGCTTGTGAACGTCGCCTGCCCAAACTGGCTGAGGTTGATGTTCTCATTCGACTGGAAGTTCTGGAACCACGCCCCGAAGCTCCACTGATGCCGCCCGTGCGACCAGGTCACGCGGTCTTCATAGGTATAGAGATTTCGCGCAATCGTCAAATTGCTCCCGTTGTTGCTGCCCGCCAGCCCCACCTGCGCCTGCGGATTTGAAGCTGCGCTGCCGCCCACCACCACAGCGCCCACTGGACGCCCCGAGAGGAACCCCGGAACATTCACCGCCGGTGTGCCTGGTGTGGGCTCGCCGGTGAAGAAGTATCCCGCGCGCGAGTATCCGAAGCGCGCCACATTCAGCAATGACGGAGAGAAGACATGCGTCTCGTCCAGGCTCACCACCTGTTCGCGCAGAGTCAGAACATCCGCGCTGTAGGGATCCGCCGTCGTCGCAGTGAAGTCGTCACCGTCGTCGATTGTGTACACCGCCGAGAAGTTATCCTTCGGAGAAATCGCGAGGTCGAATCGCGCCGTCCCGTAATCTTCTCGAATCGTTTGCAGCGGGCTGCTGAAGACTTGCGCAATGCCATTGAAGTCAGGAGCAGTCGCTGGAGGCGTCGGCCATAGATTGAGCAACGGTTGCACGCTGGGTACCGCTGCCGCTCGCGACGCCAGATCCGGTACGAACGCCGCCGACGTCTGATGCAGGTGCTGCCGCAAGCCTTCGTAATTGCCAAAAAGGAAGGCCTTGTCTCGCTTCAGCGGTCCGCCCAGCGAGCCTCCGAACTGGTTGCGCTGGAAGGGCGGAGGACCTCCCACGTCAAAGTAATTTGGAGCGTCCAGATCATTATTTCGCAGAAATTCGTAGGCCGATCCGTGCAGTTGATTCGTTCCCGATTGCGTGACAATAATTACCTGCGCACCCGGCCTTTTCCCGTATTCGGCTCCGTATGTATCGCGGAGCACGTTGAACTCGCGCACCGAGTCCACACCCAACAACTCCCCGCTCGCACCGCCCGGCTGCATATTGTTTTCCGCCGCGCCCGTGAACTCCACGCCGTTGAGCAGAAACAGATTCTGCTGCGGGCGGTTTCCCGAGACCGAAAAGTTGTTTCCGGTACTCGAGTTCGAGACGCCGGTGCCGCCGGTCTTCTGTGAAGTGAAGTTCACGATGCCCGGATTCAGCGGCAGCAGCAGGTCATAGCTCCGGCCATTGAGCGGAAGCCCTCGAATCTGCTGCTCACCCACCAGTCCCGAAATATCCTGGGTCGACGTATTCACCACCGGAACGTTCTCGTTCACGGTGATCTGCTGTTTCAGCTGTCCAAGGCCAAGGCTCAGGTCCGCAGTGGCGGACTGGCCTACCACCAGCACAATTCCTTTGCGCACTTCCTCCGCAAAGCCGTCCTTGCTGGCCCGAACCTCATAGTGCCCAACCGGCAGCTCAAACAGCTCGTATAGGCCGGTCTGGCCAGTCTGTGTTGTTCGCGAGAGCCCGGTGTCTGTATCCTCAGCTGTCACCGTCGCGGCCGCTACAGCCGCCCCCGAAGGGTCCGTTACCCTTCCAGATAGGTTTGCGGTCACCTGCGCCTCGCCTTGCAGAAGGCACAATCCCACAATTCCGAGCATTCCTGCGCAAAAACGGCCTCCAGTCAGCAGCATTTCGCCCCTCAGTCAAATCGGAGAATGGAAAAGATGGAAGAATCGGCGCCAAAAGTCGTGGTTCCGTTTCGGACGCCGGGCGGAATCGTGGCAAATTCCCCTTGTTGTAGATTAATTTGAGCGAATTGATTCGTTACTGTCAAACAGATCAAGTCGATCCGGCGCGACGCATGGCCCTCATTAACAACGTGACACGGTCTCCTCTGAGGTTCACTATTTAGGAGAGCCAGCGTGCAAGCTGGTTAGACTTTAGGCAACACTGAATTCAGCGCGGTAATTCCTGCATCTGCGGTAACCGCGTTATATACTGGCCTCATTCGCAACCCCCCACGACACTTAATCCAAGGGGTTTGTTTCATTTAGCATTTTTCAGAATTTTCCGTTGAACGGAAGCGATGCCTGGGACCACAGCCTGTTGAGCAGGCGATCTGCGGAGAAAAGCGAGCGGCGGGAACTTCTGGAAATGCGCAGCGGTGGGAGCGCAAGGTCATCGACAATTACAGGAGAGTTCCCCCGCAGGACGATCTCCCCAAAGGAGACAACGGCGGCGTACGCACTCCGTTCAAGGGCGAGAGTTCGTCTCCTGAGACCCGGCTTCCCGATGACACCCCAACTTACGTCCCACTCGACGCTCCGAC
The DNA here is from genome assembly GCA_963782175.1 of uncultured Acidobacteriaceae bacterium. Classification (GTDB taxonomy): domain Bacteria; phylum Acidobacteriota; class Terriglobia; order Terriglobales; family Acidobacteriaceae; genus Silvibacterium. The sequence goes on along the minus strand of CAWAIX010000015.1, from coordinate 408,800 downwards.
CTATATAGGACCGCCTCCAACACCGGGACGTCAGACTCCTGCGCCGTTATCCCTTGGCCGCACCGTCGGCGACTCGCTCTTTGGCGCGCAGCCTCTCCTCGAGCCCGGATACGTCCTCGGCCATCGCTATGAAATCCTCGCCCTGCTCGGCGAAGGTGGCATGGGCGCCGTCTACAAAGCCCGCGACATCGAGCTGAACCGCGTTATCGCCCTCAAGACCATCCGCCGCGAATACGCCGGCAATGCCGCCATCCTCGATCGCTTCAAGCAGGAGCTCATCCTCTCCACCCAGGTCACGCACCGTAACGTCGTTCGCATCTACGACCTCGGTGAAGCCGACGGAATGAAGTTCATCACTATGGAGTACGTAGAGGGCGCCGACCTCCGCACCCTTATCCATGAGCGAACGAAGCTTCCCACCGACGAGGTAGTCGAGATCATCTCCCAGGTCTGCAACGCCCTCCAGGCCGCGCACGCCGTCGGTGTCATCCACCGCGACCTGAAGCCGCAGAACATCATGCGCGAAGAGTCCAGTGGCCGCATCATCGTCATGGACTTCGGCCTTGCCCGCACCCTCGATGGCGACGGCATGACCCAGACTGGCGCGCTCGTCGGCACCATGGAGTACATGTCGCCCGAGCAGGCGCTCGGCAAGAGCCTCGACCAGCGCTCGGACATCTTCTCCCTCGGCCTCATCTTCTATGAGTTGCTCACAGGCGAGGCGCCCTTCCGCGCCGACAGCGCCCTTGCCAGCCTCATCAAGCGCACCCAGGAGCGGGCCGTCCCCGTCTCGCACCACGACAGCACCATCTCCGGCCCGATCGACCGCATCGTCAATCGTTGCCTGGAGCGCGATGTCGATGCCCGCTACCAGTCCGCCGCCGAGCTTCTCACCGACCTTAATAAATGGCGGGGCAAGACCTCCTCCGGTTCCATTCCGATCGTCAAGACTAGCTACCCGTCGCCCGCGCAGCTCTGGCTCAAAAAGAACCGCTGGCTGGTCGCCGGCGGAGCCCTCGCCGCCCTGATTCTGGTATTCGCCGGTTATATAGGCACCCACTGGTCGCCCTCGGGCTCGACGGCGAAGCAGGCAGCCAACGCTCCGGCCCCGATCTCGCTGGCCATCCTGCCCTTCCGCAACACCTCCGGCAACGAGAGCGACGACTGGATGGGCTCGAGCATTGCCGATATGCTCACCACGGACATCGGCCAGTCCGCCCATCTACGTGCCGTGCCCACCGACCGCCTGCGCCAGGTCCTTTCTGATCTGCGCATCGGCCCGGAGAACACCATCGATCCCGACACGCTGCGCCGCATCGCCGATTTCAGTAACGCCGGCATCGTTGTCTCCGGCGACTTCTCGCGCTTCGGCGACCAGATCGTTATCAATGGCACCGTGCGCGACCTCAAGCGCGACCAGACCATCCCCATCAAGGCTCAGGCCGCGACGAAAGATCTCCCCACCGCCATCGACACCCTCGCTGACTCGGTACGCAAGAATCTCTCCTTATCTCCAGACGTTCTCCAGGAGCTGAAGGCACAATCCTTCAAGCCCAATTCCAGCTCCGTCGATGCTCTCCGCGCTTACAACGAAGGACTCGCCCTGATGCGCGAGGGCAAGAATCTCGACGCCCTCAAGAAGTTTCAGTCCGCAGTGACCTACGACGCGCAGTTTGCTCTGGCCCAATCCCGCCTGGCTGAAGTACAGTCCGACCTCGGCTTCGCCAGCGATGCGGAGCAGTCTTCGCGCCGCGCTGTCGAGCTCGCCCACAGCGAGAACCTGCCTGCGCCCGAACAATACCTCATCGATGCCAGCCATGCGCGCATCATGAAGAACAACAAGGACGCCATCGAGGCCTACCAGAATCTCGCCGTAAGCTGGCCCACCGATGTCGACGTGCAGTACAACCTGGGTACGCTTTACATGGCGACCGGCGACTATGCCAAGGCGCACGACATCTTCGCCAAGATCCTCGCCTCCGATCCGCGCAACATCAAGGCCCTCTGGCAGATGGGCGTCGTCGAATTCACCCTCGGCAAACCTCAGGACGCGCTCGATTACCTCAGCAAGGGCCTGAACCTCGCAACCCAGGTCGACAACGAAGAGCAGAAGGCGCTCATCCTCCTCTCGACCGGCATTTGCTATCGCCTGCTCAACAGGCCCGACGAGGCGATGCGCAACTACCAGGACTCTATCGCCATAAATGAAAAGCTCGGCCAGAAGCGCGGAGTCGCCGCTGGTCTGGACGAGATTGCCGCGCTGCAGAGGATGAGCGGCAAATCTGACGAGGCCCTTGCCAGCTACGGCAAGGCGCTGGCTCTGCTGCGCGAAATCGGTATGAAGGAAGACGAGGGCGACACCCTGGTCGACATGGGCACCGTCTACCAGGACCGTGGCGACTACGATCAGGCGCTCGCCCACTATAAGCAGGCTCTTGAGATCGAGCGCGAAACCGGCGACCAGGGCGCCGAGGCCCTCTGCCTCTCCAACATCGGAGCTGTCTACCTCGCCAAAGGAGACACCGATTCGGCCTTCACCAACTACCAGCAGGCGCTGCAACTGCGCGAGAATCTCGGCGTTCCGGGCGACATTGTTCCGCCCCTCGAAGGCCTCGGCGAAGCCTATACACACACCGGTCAGTACGACCAGGCACTCAAATCGCTGATGCGCGCCAAGGATCTCGCGCGTAAAGCGAACGACGCCCGCTGGATCGCCATCGTCTCGCACCAGATCGGGATCGTCTTCGAATACCAGGGCCGTCTCGGCCCCGCGGTCAGCTCAATGCAGGACGCCGTAAAGGCCCTCCGCGACCAGGGAGAGCACGGCAACGACATAGCTACTTTCCTCAACGACCTCGCCGATGCGCTCGCCCGCGCCGGACGCGGTGACGAAGCTGCCTCACCCCTCGACGAAGCCGACGGCATCGCCCGTGATCTCAAAAACAATGGCCTGGCCGCCTCGATCTCGAATACCCGCGGCGACGTTGCCTTTTACCGCGGCGACCTCAAGGCTGCCGATCAGCTCTACCAGGCAGCGCTCCGCCTCACAGCGCGCGTCAAGGACAACGACGTTATCATGCAGTCGAAGCTGAACGTGGCGAGTGTGGCGATAGCGCAGGGGCGCCCCAAAGACGCGCTGACCATGCTGCGCCCGCTGCTCACGCCAGACAGCTCCGTTGGCTCTTATCTCACCGTCCGGGCAGCCATTGCCTACGGCGAGGCTGAACTCGGCATGAAGGACTACGCCCACGCTCAGACCTACCTCAAGCAGAGCCTCACCGCAGCAGAAAAATCCGACATGCGTCTCGACATCGCGCGCATCTACTATCTGCTCGGCGAATCGGGCCGGCTCAGCGGCAGCGGAGACCACACGCTGATCGCCTACGACTACGGCGAGACCGTCCGCCTGCTCGAGGCTGTAAAGAAAGAGCCCGGAGCCGAAAAGCTCCTTACCCGCACCGACCTCAAGGCGATGTACGACAACGCCAACCACTGGAAGTAGGCTCGTGCTCCACTTAAGCTTGGGTGCCCCACGTCCGGATTTTCGGACGTGGGATTCCGCTACTCACCACGGATCGAGGACGACAACGTAATCCGCGACGGTGCCCCATTCAAGCCCGCTGTTGGCTTGAGTGGGCGGAGCCATCGTGCTACCGTGAACGCAACCCGTGTCCCAAGGCAAGCCAGAGAAGAACAAGCTCTATTACGGAGACAACTACGAGGTTCTGCAGCGCTACGTGGGCGACGAATCCGTCGATCTCGTCTACCTCGACCCTCCCTTCAATTCACGCCAGGATTACAACGTCCTCTTTGCCGAGAAAGACGGCTCCAAATCCAGTTCGCAGATCATGCCTTCGAGGATACCTGGGAGTGGAACCTCGACGCCGAGCGCTCCTACCAGCACATCGTCGAAACCATCGGCGGACGCATCGCCGACGCCATGCGCGCCTTCCGCACCTTCCTTGGCAACAGCGACATGATGGCCTACCTCGCCATGATGGCCCCGCGCCTCGTCGAGTTAAAGAGAGTGCTTAAGGAGACCGGCTCCATCTACCTACACTGCGACCCGACTGCGAGCCATTATTTGAAAATTTTGATGGACGCAGTATTCGGTGGACAGAACTTCGTCAACGAAATCACTTGGAAAAGGACCACGGCTCACAATGACGCTAAGCAAGGGCGCAAAGCCTTTGGGAACGTCTCTGACGTATTGCTGTTTTACTCTAAGGGTCCGGAATTCACGTTTAACCATCTACACGGGAGTTACAGCGATGAATACCTGAAGAAATATAGTTATGTTGATTCGGGAGGGCGAAGATATCGGTTAGATAACCTCACGGGCCCGGGTGGTGCCGCCAAGGGGAATCCTCAATATGAAGTAATGGGGGTCACGCGATTCTGGCGATACTCCAAAGAGAAAATGGAAAAGCTCACCGAGGAGGGTCGAATCATCCAGACCAAACCGGGCTCCGTGCCGCAATTCAAGCGCTATCTCGACGAGATGCCTGGAGTCGCGCTCCAAAACATTTGGGACGACATCTTTCCCATCAACTCCCAAGCCCAAGAACGTCTCGGTTACCCTACCCAAAAGCCCGAAGCTCTCCTTGAACGCATAATCAAAGCCTCATCGAACGAAGGTGATCTCGTACTTGATCCTTTCTGTGGTTGCGGAACCACGGTTCAGGTAGCCCAACGCCTCAACCGCCGCTGGATCGGCATCGACATCACCCATCTCGCCATCGGCCTCATCAAGAAACGTCTGTCCGACGCCTTCGGCCCGCAGATTCGCGACACCTACGACGTGATTGGCGAGCCTATCGACTACGCCGGAGCCGCAAAGCTCGCCGAAGAAGACAAATACCAGTTCCAGTGGTGGGCATTAGGTCAGGTCGGCGCGCGCCCGACGGAGCAGAAGAAAGGCGCCGACCGCGGCATCGACGGACGCCTCTATTTCCACGACGATGAATCCGGCAAATCGAAGCAGATTCTCTTCTCCGTCAAGGCCGGAGGCGTGACCGTCTCACAAATCCGCGACCTGCGCGGCACCCTCGAACGGGAGAAAGCCGAGATCGGCGTGTTTCTCTGCTTCGAGGAGCCAACCAGGCCCATGTTGAAAGAAGCGGCCGAAGCTGGCTTCTACAAATCCTCCGACGACTCGACCTGGCCACGCATCCAGATCCTAACCATCGAGGAGATCCTCGACGGCAAACAACCCGAATATCCCCTCCACCGCCGCGACGCCACCTTCAAACAGGCCCCTAAAGCCCGACCAAAGAGCGAAAACCTCACGCTCCCCCTGTCCTGATCCCTGTTTCGCCGAATTCGCGTGTACCCCCACAGTCCGGAATTTCCGAGGGGTCTTTCTCGGCACGCAGGAGGGTAATGCCTCTCATGTGCCATTGTGGTCATTCTCTCCAATGGTTAGAAAGAGCAAAGCTTAGTCGGAGAGGAAATCCCACTTACAATGAACGAGCTAACGATCGCCCGCGCGAATAGTGAATTCGGAGAACATTCGTCCGAAGAGATTGCCAAATGCATCGGACACAAGTACGAACGTGACATCGATACCTTGTTAGCGGAGGAATTCGCAGTGTCGCCGGCATTTGCAACCTGGTTTCTTCAGCAGACAAACAAGTTCAAAGATAAGCAGGACTCCGTATCAGGAGTGTTTCTCTCGAAGACCGATCCCACCGGAGAGTCTGATCTTGTGGTGGTCTTTGGGGGACCAGAGCACCGCTTTGCATTACATATCGAAGACAAAATCGATGCTCCCGTTCAGCCAGAGCAGCCAGCGCGATATAGGTTGCGCGCAGAGAAAGAGAGAATGCGCGGGGACTACTCAGAGTACGAGGTAGTTCTTTGCTCGCCAGAAGCCTATTGCGCCAACCACTCTGAAGCGGCATCCTTCGACTCCGCTGTTTCATATGAGATGATCGAGCGTTTTCTGCGCGCAGAGCGAGGGGATCTTCGCAGCGCCTACAGAGCCGATTTCATTGCGAGCGCAGTCAGAAAAAGTTCAAATCAGTGGGAACCGACACACGACGAACAAACCAACTACTTTTGGGAAACTGCATACGAAATCGCGACCAAGGAATTCCCCGAATTGAATATGCGTGAACCTAAAGTCAGTAAGGATTGCGCTTGGATCACCTTCCGCCCACAGGATATGCCCACCCAGCCCAGATGGGTCTATGTGTCCATGAAAGGCGATAGAGGCTTTATGGATCTGACGTTTGGACGATGCTTATCCCATCTCCTTTCTCCGCAGGTGTCACCTTTGCTTGATTCAGACATGACAATTCACCAGACCGGCAAATCGGCAGCTATTCGGATTCGCATTGACGGCTTCAAGGTATCTGAGATCAACGACGATGCCCGTTGCAAGCTACGAGGTGCGTTTGCCGCGTGTGTGCGTTTAATTCGATTTTATCGGCAACACCGGGAGAAGCTGGATTTGGCGGCCTCTAAGTCCTCATTGAGCTGGGTGACCGAGAGCTAGCCTTAGCGCTGACACAAATCTAGCCAACATAAACTCACCTTAGCCTGTGGTAGTTCGGGTTCGCCGATCACGCAATCTGTTGCACCTTCGTGCCGCAACTTCTCCCCAGCACTACCGCCGGCTTGATATCCTTCCGGCGAACGTCCGTTCCACGTCGTGGAGGCCATGACTCCGGAAAAGTGTGGGCAGCACCGCGTTCCTAAAGCGCATGGCCGTCATCTCGACCGCTGCTGCTTTGGCCGAGAATTTCCCCAAACCACGTAGAATAGAAATAGAGGGTCAGAAGAGCCCGGCGCACTTGCAGTCGGGCTTTTTTTATACTGGCCGCTAAGTCTCCTGAAGTGGATGAGTGACAGTACCAAAAGCTCGCAAAATCTTTGGTTTCTGTTACTTGCCGGCCATGCCGTTTGGCAGGCCCTGCGGAATCAATCAGTTACACGAAACCAACCTCATAAGGGGGGGTCCCTCTACCGCTGGCAGTTGGGACAGTAATGCGTGCCGCGCCCCCCGATGACGGTCCGGCGAATCGGCGTCTGGCAGACCATGCAGGGCTGCCCCGTCCGCATGTACACTTGGTGCTCGAGCTGGAAGAAGCCGGCCGCCCCGTCCGCATCCACATAATCCGAAACCGAAGACCCTCCCAGGCGTATGGCCTCGCGCAGAACCGTCTGTAATGCGGTGTGCAGGCGGGTCAGCCGCTCTCGGGTCAGGCGCCCTGCCATCCGGGTCGGCCGGATTCCCGCCCGGAAGAGACTCTCATCGGCGTAGATGTTCCCCACTCCGTGCAGCAGTCTCTGGTTGAGCAGGGCGGCCTTGATGGGGAGCCGGCGCCCACGGAACAGGCCAGCGAAGTCCTCGGCAGAGATGGTGAGAGGCTCGCGTCCCGGCCCCTGGAAGCGTTCCCCGGCACCCGGGGTGGTGTGCAGCAGGGCGAGACGCCCGAAGCGCCGCGCGTCAACGAACCGCAGCTCACGGCCCGAGCTGAGATGCAGGATCGCATGGGAATGGGGCGGCACCGGAACGTCGGGAGCGGAGACCAGCAACCGCCCCGTCATGCCCAGGTGAACGATCCATTGAAGGTGGTCTATTCCGGAGCGGGAAAGGTCGAAGACGATGTGCTTGCCGACGCGGTGAACGCGTTCGATCCGGGTGCCGGCCAAGGCTTCGGCCATCGGCAGGGGTGCTGTCTTAAAGGGCTCTTTAAATCGACTCAGCCAGACCGACTGGACCACGTCGCCGCGAATGCGCTCGTTTACGCCCTTCGCGACAGTTTCTACTTCCGGTAACTCCGGCATCCAGTCCCTATTGTCGCAAACTTACCGTGAGTTCGGGAAAGTTCCTGTCCCAGGGGATGCTGGGGCGTAGCCGCTGGAGTGCTGTTTCAACATTTGTATGGTTTTACGAAGTTGCTTTCTTCTTTCGCTTCCAGATTCTGAATTTTTGTGCTGAGCGATTCGGCTAAAGCACACATTTTACTGGGAAATGGGAACGGAACAAAGATTGCAATCCGTTAAGGTGCCAGCGACGCAGGGCTGCTCCACAATGGAAAGCCCAGCGATTCAGTTCCGGCCCTCGAGAGCGGGAATCCAATGAGGTTCAGCCCGGGCCGGAGCGATGTAGCCCTCCGAGATTCGCGATTCGAGTAGGGCATTTTCAGGGAGGCCAGTGACTGGCCATCAGAAGGCAAGTCAAGGATGGGCCACGTGGCGGGTGGCCCATCCTTTTTGCTTGACGTTTTTCGTTGGGTATATCAAACGCGATTTGCGGCTTTGGTTAAACCGATCTCTTTGGTCGTTTGTACTCCGCAAATGAGTTATGCCACTTTTGAGGTAGAAGCCCTTGCCATGCAACCGCTTTTAGGATAGGATCATCTTTGTCTATCGAGCGGCTGACGCGAACCTTGGAGAAGGGCCTCGCCGCGATTCTCGAGAGTCAAACAGGATTCAACTGACGCGCTCACAGTCGCCCGCCCCCGCAGGAATGCAGTTGCAGGCTCGAACCGCAGTTGAATGACAACGTTCGCTGTTTCGCTTGAAGGTTTTCTAGGCATTTTGTCTCAATTGCGATCGGTAAAATCCGTCCTGCTGGCTGGCCGTTACCCGGAAGCACAAGTGATTTGTGCCGGCCTCCGGCCCCGCGACGCAAGCTCATGATTCTCCGGCATCGTTTCACCGAGACAAGGAGGCAGCGCCTCCGCCGGAATCCGCTGCCATACACCCAGTAACGCACCAGGAAGTGCACGCATGACAACAGAGCAGAACCTGTCCCAGCCTCAGCCTCAGGCCCCTGAGATGCAGGCTCCGCAAGGACAGAATCAGGGACACCGCAGACGGCGGCGCAGAAGAAAAGGCAACAAATCTCCTTCTCAGGCAAATGGACAGGCGCCCCAGCAGAATCAACAGAACCAGCCCAGCCAATCCGGTCAAGGACAAAAGGCCAAGCCCTCCAGCCAGGTTCGTTTTTTCCAGAAGAACGGGAACGGCAATGGGCAGCAAAGCGGCGGCCGCCGCAAAGGCAAGCAGCGCAAGCAGCAGGTCTTTGTGGGCCCCATGGATCACAGCTATCGAGCCGTGAACGGTAACGTAGCCGACGCGCCTCCTTCAACTATCGAGCTACGCAATGGCAATGTAAATGGGAACGGCAATGGCTATGGCTATGGGAACGAGCTTCACGCCCCTCCCGAGCCGGTTATTCCGATTCGCGAAGACGCGCCCACACGTATCTATTTCTTTATCGAAGACCTGTTCTTCCTCGCAAAGATTCAGGAAACTTCGCGGAAGCTTGGGATCAAGGTGGCTTTTGTGAAAGCCGACAAAGAGACCGTCAGCAAGCTCACCGATGCTGGAGAGCGCCCGTCTCTGATCGTATTCGATCTCAACAACGCGAGCGCCAAGCCGCTCACGCTCATTCCCAAACTCCGTGCCAAGCTCAAAAAGGGCACCTCGATTATAGGGTTTCTCTCGCATTTGCAAGGCGATTTGAAGGCGAAGGCAATTGAGGCGGGTTGTGACATTGTGATGCCGCGCTCGGCATTCTCTCAGAATCTGCCGAATCTCATCCGTCGTCACGGTCTCGAAGAAGAAGAGGAACACTACGACTCGATGCCGGTTTAAGTGAATCGGCACGTCCTGCCTGGCGCAAGCTCACATCCCCGACGGCGACATCGCCTTCGAATGTCTCGGCCGCGGGTGCAAAGGTGGTTAGCCATTGTGTAACAATGGCCTGCGAGGATCGAAGCTCCTCGAAACCACCAGACAAGCACCGGGGATCGAACAATGCAGCGCGCTCTCGCCGCTCTTACAGCAGGAGCATTTTTTTTCGTTGGCTCCTTCTTTTCGATGGAACTGGGTTGCCAAGAAGCGGCCTCGCCGGCGCAGCAGAAGCCGAAGCAGGCACATCCTCGGCGACCGATGCCCAAGCCCACCAACCTTGAGGTATTGCCGAGGGATATAGCGATTCCCGACTTACTCGCACTGATGCGCGGCTACACTGCCGCACTCGGCGTTGAGTGCGAATTCTGCCACGTTGTGGATCCGAAGACTCACAAGACAAACTTTGCGTCAGACACAAATCCCGACAAGGGAATCGCGCGCATCATGATCACTATGACCCAGGAGATAAATGGCAAATACATCTCCCAGGTGAAGGATCCTGACGCCACGCCAGCCGATAGAACTGTGACCTGCGGCACCTGTCATCGTGGCAGTTCGATGCCTATGCCATTTGCCGCGCGCAAGAGCAACGAGCACCACGACCACGGCGAGGCGGCAGGAAAGAAAACTGATTAGCGATGTGGGGCCGCTAACAGGACGTTATCGATCAGTCGAGTTTTTCCGACAAATGCCGCAATAGCCGCGAGGGCCCCGGTGCGTATATCGGGAATGTCTTCCAGTGTCTCCGGATCGACGATTTTGCAATAGTCCACGCGAACCTTAGGTTCTTCGGCCAAAGCCGCCAGTGCAACGCCGATCAGTTGACCCGACTTGGTGATGCCGTGCGCCGCTTCTTTCTCGATTTGCCGCAAGGCCCCGTTTAGCACCAGCGCCTGCTTTCGCTCTTCGGATGACAGATAGCGGTTACGCGAACTCAGCGCGAGCCCGTCGGAGTCGCGAACAATGGGACAAACGACAAGTTCCAGGTCGAAATTGAGGTCGCGGACCATGCGCCGCAAAACCGCTACCTGGGCCGCATCCTTCTGGCCGAAAAAAGCCTTGTTCGGGCTGATGATGTTGAACAGCTTTCCCAACTACAGTGGCAACCCCGCGGAAATGTCCCGGCCGCGATGCGCCATCCAGGCGATCGCTCACGCCAGAGACTTCGATAAATGTCGCTGCGCCGTTCGGATACATCTCCTCCGGAGTAGGCGCGAAGAGCAACTCCACACCTTCGGTTTCAAGCAATGTGCAATCTGCCTCCCACGTCCGCGGATATCGCGAGAAGTCTTCATTCGGTCCGAATTGGGTTGGATTCACGAAGATGGAAACCGTAACCACGCCGCACACTGCGCGCGCCGCGCGCACAAGGGATAGGTGGCCGGCGTGTAGAGCGCCCATTGTCGGAACCAGTCCGATGCTCCGGCCTCCGGAGCGCAGATCCCGCACAACAGCACGGGCCTCGTTCACGGTTCTGGTGATCTTCATTCAGACTTTGCGAAGCAGATGGGCCTTGGAAGATGGAACTTTCAGTCCATCAGTGACATCTTTGGACAGATGGTAACTCTCCGACTCGTCAGGGAATGATCGTTCTTCGACATCATGCAGGTAGGCCTCGATGGCGCCCTTGAACAGAGCCGCCGCATCGGCGTACTGCCGAACGAATTTTGGCGAGCGCGAGAAAGTCAGGTTCACGAGGTCGTGAAAAACCAGGATCTGCCCATCGCAATCCGGGCCGGCTCCAATCCCGATCGTCGGGATATGCACTTGCGATGTGATGATCGCTCCCAGTTCGCGCGGCATACCCTCGAGTACAATTGCCGATGCCCCTGCGGCTGCGAGCATGCGAGCATCCCGTGTAAGCTCTTCAGCGGCGGCAAGCGTTTTGCCCTGGACTTTATAGCCGCCCATGCGATGAACCGCCTGGGGGGTAAGTCCCAGATGGCACACGACGGGAATCTCTGCCTCAGTCAGACGTTCGACTAGCTCGCAGCGAGGAGCGCCACCTTCAATCTTCACCGCTGCGGCGCCCGCTTCCTTGATAAAGCGTGCGGCGTTCGCGATGCTATCGGTTATGCTGACGTGGTAGGACCCATAGGGCATGTCGGCGACCACGAGAGCGCGGTTCACGGCGCGCCGGACAGCGCGCGTGTGGTGCAGCATCTCGTCCATAGTCACGGGCAAAGTGTTGTCGTAGCCCATCACCACCATGGCCAGAGAGTCGCCAACCAGGATCAAATCAATCCCTGCTTCGTCGACGATCCGGGCAGTCGCGTAATCGTACGCTGTCAGCGCCGTGATGGGCCTGCCTGCCTGCTTTTTCTCTTGTAGCGTTTGGAAGGTCACTTTCTGCGTGACCGTGTGAGCGCCCGAGCCGGCGCTGCGGAAATTCGTAAGACTCATATTGTCTCCAGTGCAGCTTCCTCAAAGAGGAATGCCACCCGAACCACAATCTTTGACGATACGCCGGAGGCGAAACGATGTAAAGCGGGCCGATTTTCACAATATTCAGGAAACCGAGGTTTTGTCCGGATCTGCATTTCGAACCCCGCGCATCAACCCTAAATACGCTGCCCCTGACACAAAGAAACCTGTAAACCACGCATAATCAAATAACCAGTGCACCGCAGAGACGAAGCGCCCGGCCAACGCACAAACCACACCTGCCACGAGCGCGATCATCGCGCTCGGGTTGATGCCGTTTCTATACTCGTAAGCGCCCCCGCGTCGATAGAGCGACTCGAGATCCAGGTCGGTGTGGCGGATAAGGAAATAGTCGCTGATCATGATGGCAGCGACCGGCCCCAGCAGGGCCGAATAGCCGACCAACCACCCGAATATGTAGTTGTGGAAACTGGCCATCAGTTTCCATGGCATCATGGCGAGCCCAAGAAAGCCGGTGATGAGACCGCCGGTACGAAAAGAGATCAGTCGCGGATACAAATTAGAGATATCGTTCGAAGGAGAGACGACATTCGCGGCGACATTTACATTCAGCGTGGCGACCAGCAGCCCAATCATCGCGAGCAGTGCGATGAACGGCTGGCGGAAGCGTGCGATCAGTTCGATGGGGCTCCAGATTGGTTGTCCAAAGATGACGGCCGAGGCCGATGTTACAGCAACGCCGATGAATGAATAAATCGTCATAGCTACAGGCAATCCAAACGCCTGTCCGACAACCTGGGAGTGCTGCGACTTTGAATACCGTGTGAAGTCGGGAATATTCAAGGCTAGCGTTGCCCAGTAGCCAACCATTGCGGTAAGAGAAGGGAAGAAGAAGCGCAGGAACTCTCCGGGCGTGTGGAATCGGCTCGGCTCCGACAGCATGGGGCCGAAGCCGCCCGCTTTGACGAGCGCGAAAACCAATAGGGCCAACGACATCACCAGCATGAAGGGAGCCGAGAATCCCTGGAAGTGCCGGATGCTTTCGACCCCGCGCCAGATGATCGCCATGTTAAGCGCCCAAAATCCAAGGAAGCACGCCCATACGGACCATGGCGCTGCGGCCACGTCCGGCGATAACACCATCAGCATTGCGTGGATCGCCTGCCCGCCGATCCACGACTGAATGCCGAACCAGCCGCACGCCACAATCGCGCGCAGAATAGCCGGTACATTTGCACCCCGTACCCCGAACGGTGCGCGCACAAAGACTGGGAAGGGAATGCCGTACTTCGCGCCCGCGTGTGCGTTCAGGAGCAGGGGGACCAAGACGATAAGATTGCCGAGCAGGATGGTAAAGATGGCCTGGCTCCAGTTCATGCCGCCGGCAATAAGTCCTGACGCGAGCATGTAGGTGCTCACCTCCATGGACATGGCGAACCAGAGCGAGATGTAGTTGTAGGTACCCCAGGTGCGGTGCGCTGCAGTGGTAGGGGCGAGGTCCGGGTTATAAAGGCACGACCGCTCTGTCGCGGTCGTCTCGGTTATTGCCATGCGCCTCCGCGGGCGGCACGACGCAGATAGTGACCTCGCCCGCGTTTGCCTAGGAATTTGCCGTTCTCAACGATCAGTTCGCCGCGCGAATACACTTGCCGCGCGTTGCCCCGGACCTTGAAGCCTTCGAACATCGAGTAGTCAACACGCATGTTGTGAGTAGCCGCGCTGATTGTGTGCTCGGCATTCGGGTCCCACAACACGAGGTCGGCGTCACTGCCTGGTGCGATTGTGCCCTTTTTCGGATACATCCCAAAAATCCGTGCCGGCGCCGTCGATGTGATCTCGACAAAGCGGTTCAACGAGAGCTTTCCGGCATTCACGCCGTGGTGATGAATGAGTTGCATACGGTGTTCAATTCCCGGTCCTCCGTTCGGAATCTTGGTGAAGTCATCTTTGCCTATGGCCTTCTGATCGGCAAAGCAGAACGGGCAATGATCGGTAGAAACCACCTGCAGATGGTCATGCTTGAGCCCATCCCACAGCTTCGGTTGATTTTTCTTCTCGCGAAGAGGAGGGGTAAAGACATACTTGGCGTCCTCGAAGCTATCGCCCTTCATGTGGTCTTCGATCGAGAGCAGCAGGTACTGCGGACACGTCTCGGCAAATGCGGGCAGCCCCCGGTCGCGCGCCTCGCGGACTTGATTCAGGGCATCTTCGCTCGAGAGATGAACAATGTAGACCGGAACTCCGGCAATTTGCGCCATCACAATCGCACGGTGAACCGCCTCGGCTTCGGCGATGGTCGGCCGTGTAAGCGCATGATGGATGGGAGCCGTCTTACCCTCGGCCAGCGCCTTCTGCACGATCACGTCGATCACGCTGCCGTTTTCGGCGTGCATGCAGATGAGTGCGCCGTTGTTCGCCGTCTGCTGCATCGCTTTGAAGACCGTTGCGTCGTCGACCATGAGCACGCCGGGATATGCCATGAACAGCTTGAAGCTGGTCACACCCTCACGGACCATGTTGTCCATATCTTCCAGACCCGAGGTTCCGAGATCCGTGATGATCATGTGCAGGCCGTAGTCGACACAGGCCTTGTTCTCAGCCTTCTTCCACCATGCATCCAGGGCCGAACGCATCTTTGTACCCTTCGCCTGGATGGCGAAGTCGACGATGGTGGTCGTCCCGCCAATTGCCGCCGCGCGTGTACCCGTTTCGAAGTCGTCGGCGGATGTTGTCCCGCCGAAGGGCATGTCTAGATGCGTGTGGGCGTCGACCCCTCCCGGAAGGACCAGTAGTCCAGCAGCATCGACAATTGTGTGACCCTGAGGATCGATTGCCGGGCTTACTTCGCGGATCCTTTCGCCCTCAACCAGCACGTCGGCGGACATCGTCCGGTCCGAGTTGACGACGATCCCATTCTGAATCAGCAGTCCCATTGGAATTTCCTGTTTACTGGTGGAGTGTGGGGGGTGCGCACGCCGTTGCTTTCATTCGCTCATCCCAGGTCTCCGGTGCAAGGCCGGTCGGAACCTCAATCATGGTGATGCACTCGTCCACCGGGCAGACAAGGGAACATAGATTGCACCCCACGCACTCAGTCTCGTCTACTCTCGGAATCCGTTCGAGAGGTGCCATACTCTTCGAGCCATTGCGGGTATGCGAATCGAGTTTTGGAATCGGCGTGACTGTAATCGAAGCGCGCGTGGCGGCTTCGATTGAGGCGGGCGTGACGTGCAGTTCCACCGGCCCGTCAATCGGACCAGTTACACGATCCCGATGAATGCACTGATGCGCGCCGTCCCAGCAGGCAATGTAACAGAGGTCGCAGCCGATGCACTTCGCCTCGTCGATATGAGCCACAATTTTGTAATTCAGATTGAGATGTTTCCACTCTGTGACGCGCGGCAGTGTGAGCCCGCGGAAGTCCTCGATGGTTGCGAAGCCCTTCTCGCGCATCCAGGCCTGGAGGCCATCGATCATGTCTTCTACGATGCGATACCCGTAATGCATCGCCGCCGTGCACACCTGCACCGTTCCGCAGCCCAACAGGACAAATTCCGCTGCATCCTGCCAGGTGGCAACACCGCCGATGCCAGAGATAGGGAGCGCACCTTCGGCATCAGCCGCTACCTGCTGAACCATGTTCAGCGCGATGGGCTTTACAGCCGGCCCGCAGTAGCCGCCATGCGTCGATTTGCCGTCCACATTCGGTCTTGGTGTAAGTGTCTCCAGATCAACGCCGGTGATGGAATTGATGGTGTTGATTGCGGATACCGCATCCGCGCCGCCGCGCTTCGCCGCGCGTGCGATCACTCGAATATCTGAAATGTTGGGCGTCAGCTTTACAATTACGGGTGTGCGGGCTTTCTCCTTGACCCAGCCGGTGATCATTTCTGTGTACTCAGGAACCTGCCCTACGGCGGCTCCCATTCCGCGCTCGCTCATGCCGTGAGGACATCCAAAGTTCAGCTCAAGGCCGTCGGCGCCCGCATCCTCAGCCTGCTCAACGATCTTGTGCCACGCATCGCGCTTCGATTCCACCATCAAGGATGCGATGACGACATTCTTTGAATATCGTTTTTTGACTTCCGCCATTTCGCGAAGGTTCACCTGGAGGGGGCGATCGCTGATTAGTTCAATGTTGTTGAAGCCCATCATCCGCTGACCCTGCCAGTCGATCGACGAGTAGCGCGAAGCCGTATTCATTACCTGTTCGCCGATCGTCTTCCACACCGCTCCGCCCCATCCAGCATCGAATGCGCGCATGATCTGTTCGCTGCAGTTCGTTGGCGGGGCCGAGGCCAGCCAGAAAGGGTTAGGCGATACGATTCCGGCAAAGTTGACTTGGAGATCAGACATACGCCGCCTCCAATTGTTCCGCCATTGCGATGGCGGCACGCTTTCCGTCGGCAACTGCGTCCACTACCTCGCGTCCGCCATTCACGCAGTCGCCTCCAGCAAAATACTTTGGATTCGTCGTCCTGCCTGTCCTGCGCTCAACTACCACCCGCCCGCTTTCAAGGGAGATGCCCTTCATGCTTTCAAGAAGATCGAGGAATGGAGATTGCCCGACGGCAGTGATAATCAGATCGCAGGGCAACGAAAACTCTGATCCCGCAAGCGGGCGTAGCGATTCGTCCACACGTGTACATTCCAGGAACTCGAGCATGCCGCCGTCCGCGATCACCCGCAGTGGAAGAGCTTGCCACAAGAAACGCACCCCTTCCTGCTTTGCATGCTCGTATTCGAACGCGAATGCTGACATATTTTCCGGCTTGCGTCGGTACACGATCGATACTTCCTCTGCCCCCAGTCTCACTGCGGCGTTCGCGGCGTCGATCGCGGTGTTGCCGGCACCGATGACCGCGACCCTCCCGCCCGTGCTCGTTATCTTCGCGGTTTTGTATGCGGCGATAAACTTCAGAGCATCCACCACGCCCGAGTGATTGCCGCCCGGAATCTTCAACCCATGTCCCGGCCCTAAGCCAACGCCGATGAAAAGAAGATCAAACTCCCGCTCGATCGCGCTCAAGGCGTCTGCGTCGACGGTTGTGCCGAAGCGAAAATCCACGCCAAGATCTGCGATCAGCTCAATCTCGCGCAGGCTTGCATAGGCCGGCAGTTTGTACTCTGCGACTCCATAGGTATTCAATCCGCCCGGCAGAGGCCCGCGTTCGAACACTGTTGCGGCGAATCCGCGCTGGACCAATTCCGCAGCGCAGGCAAGCGATGCGGGCCCGGCGCCAATGCATGCGACTCTGCCGCTGCGGGACCGAGGGTATTTGGGCAGCTTGCCGCCGCGCTCGTGGAAAGCGTCCATGGCGAACCGCTGCAAGCGCGCGATCTCAATGGGCTGCTTGTTATAGCGATGCATGACGCAAGCGCCTTCGCATAGAACATCCACGGGGCATACACGCGAACAACTCGCTCCAAGCACATTCGCGTCGAGGATCGTCCGTGCCGAACCGTCCAGATTTCCCGAGGCGATCTTCTTGATGAATTTCGGCACATCGATATGTGTTGGACACGCCGCTGTGCACGGGGCATCAAAGCAGTTCAGGCATCGGTACGCCTCGACCACAGCCTCCTGTGCGGAAAGCGGCGGATGCAAATCGGGGAAGCGCTGGGCGATGATCGGATGCTGTTCGCGCATGGGCTATGGTCTCACGAGATCTCCGTACATATCGGGTCGCCGATCACGGAAGAACTGCCACGTTTTGCGGACTTCGGCAATCTTATCGAGATCGAGATCCGCCGTGAGAACTTCATCTTTGTCGCGGGAAGCCTGGGCGAAGATCTGTCCCCGGGGATCACAGAAATAGCTTTGGCCGTAAAACTCGCCAATATTCCAGGGCGCCTCGGTTCCCACGCGATTGATTGCCCCGATGAAGTAGCCATTTGCTGCTGCGTGCGCCGGCTGTTCCAATTTCCATAGATACTCGCTGAGGCCTGCGACAGTAGCCGATGGATTGAAAACAATTTCGGCGCCATTCAGTCCCAACGCCCGCGCACCTTCGGGAAAGTGCCGGTCGTAACAGATATAGACTCCGATCTTGCAGAAGCCAAGATCGAAAACCGGATACCCGAGGTTGCCCGGACGGAAATAGTACTTTTCCCAAAAGCCCGGTGCTACATGCGGAATGTGAGTCTTCCTGTATTTGCCGAGGTAGCTGCCCTCGCGGTCAATCACGGCCGCCGTATTGTAGTAAAAGCCCTCGCCCTCGACCTCATATACCGGAACCACTAACGCCAACTTGAGATCTTTGGCCAGTGACTGCATCAGTTTGATTGTTGGACCGTCAGGAACCGGCTCAGCGAAGTCATACCAGCGCGTCGTTTGCTCGGCACAGAAATACGGACCGTAGAAAATCTCCTGCAGGCAAACGATCTGCGCACCATCTGCACCCGCCTGGCGAATCATCTCGACGTGCTTCTGGATCATGGCCTGCTTGATCGCATCGAGCGACTTCTCTACGCCCTCCACGTTAGTGGCCTGTATCAGAGAACATCGGACAATTCGTGGCATTCGCTTGGGTACTCCAGTTCGGATTCGCGTCGGAAAAGGGCGCTAAGAGAACTCAGTGTACGCGAATTTTGCTGAATCTCAACTGTGCCCCGCTGCAGCGGGTGGAATTAACTCCATGGTCGCCTCTGGATATGGTCCGGGAATCTCCCGTAAGAGTGCTGGATCGGCCCCCCGCAACGTCTTATCAAAGAACGCCAAAGCATAGGCGCGAATGATTTCGTATTCGCGATCCTTTGGGATTGTGCCAGCCCCGGAAAAACGCGTCAGCGGGGAAAATAAGCTGTGGTCTGTAAAGCTCTCGTGAGTCGATCCGCGCACAATGATCTTGTACGTGCCGAACTTCTTCATTGCCTCGAGGTCGCTTCGGTCCAACGCAAGATTGATTTCGTCCACTGGCGATAGCTTTGCTGGAATTACAAAGGGAGGGGAATACTCGGCAATGAACATGAATGGCTTAGGCAAACCCTCGCGCTGCATTCGGCCAAAGAGAGACCCGTCCATATTCAGCGCTGACTTGATTCGGTCGTCCTCGATAGCCGCTTCGGCGGAGACCGCTCCCCCGAAGCTGTGCCCAAGTGTGCCTACCCGTGTCAAGTCCAGCCGATGGTAGAAGGGGTTCGTCTGGTCTTGATTCATCCGCTCCAGGGAGTCAAGGACACCGATCTCGTCCGCGGTCTGACGCTCCACCTCAGACGCGCCATGGGCGTTGATTTCGTCTAGTGACAGCGTCGCGAAATCCATTGCATCCCCGGTTGCTGGCTGATCGACATGTCCGTCCTGATAGAAAGTTGGGCCTGAATTTCCGGGGTGATCGATCGCGGCGACTACGAAGCCATGGCTGGCTAGATCTTCGACCAGATAAGTGTTTTGTGTGCGCCGTCCTCCCCAAGCAGGGCTGAACAGGAGCACCGGGAAGCTTCCGTTAGCCACAGGAGCGTTGAGGTGCGAGTTCGTCGGTAGCGCAGCCTGGTATGAAGACTGACGGGTGGTCTCCTCGCGGCGCCTGTAGACGGCGAATGGTTGCCGCGACGGGGCAGCCGGATACCACATTTGTACGACCAGGTCCCTACCGTTCCGACCTTCGGTTCGTATTTGAAGGATCCGCGTTCCAAGGGTGTAGGAGCCTGTAGGAGCCGGAAGGCGAAACATAGGCAGCAACGCCGACAACGCGCAACTTGCGGCACCTAGGAACAGGACCCCCGACAGCCCGACGAACTGGAGTGCTCTTGTGTGTGTCGTAAGAGTCACTGCAAATATCAACACCGCTGTGTAAGCCGGGATCATCTGCCAGTGTCCGCCTTCCACGATGAGGTGCGCAGCCAGCACGCACACATCCGCAGCCAGCCACATCCAAGGCCGCATGCTCCTGAAAGCGAGGCTACAAGCGCTTAGAACGAGCAACACAGTCAGAGCAATTTCGAGCGGCCGCACGATACCAGACTAGCCTTAGAACGGCAGATGTAACAAAGGATTTCTAAGGAAGCTCTGCATAATCCGCCACTGTGAAGCAGCTTGAGGCTGACTGGACGACGTGGGTCCGTTGAATCGACGCTGGATTGGTGCTCGGCGGCCCGGATGCGTTCAGCCCCCCGCCATATTCGGGGTTTCCGAAGACACTACGCCCCGGCGATGGCCAGCCGCCTGCGGTGAAGATACAAGTTGGCCAGGGCGAAGTTCACACACAGCCGCTCGTGATTTTTCCTGAGTCCGCGATAGCGGGTCTTTTCAAATCCGAAGATGCGCTTCACGATCCGGAATGGATGTTCCACCTTCGCCCGCACTCTGGCCTTCACCTGGTTCTTGGCCCGTTGTAACTCGTCCACATAGCCCTTGTATCTCGTCCGGCGGCTGGTCATATCCTGTGCCTGCGGCGCAGCCTGCCGGATCACTTCCGCCTGCCCCTGGTAGGCGCCGTCGCCCCACACCTTGCGCTCCTCGCCGTGCAGCAGGTCAGCCAGCATGTGCTTGTCGGCCACCGAAGCCGCCGTCGTGCACACCGAATGCACTATGCCTTCCTTCGCATCCACTCCGATGTGCGCCTTCATGCCGAAGTACCACTGGTTGCCCTTCCTGGTCTGGTGCATTTCCGGGTCGCGCTCTCCGCTCTGGTTCTTCGTCGAAGACGGTGCATGAAGAATGGTCGCATCCACAATGGTCCCGGTGCTGATGCGAATGCCCTTGCTCTCCAAATACCGGTTCACCGCATCCAGCATGGCTCCGCCCAGATCATGCTTCTCCAGCAGATGCCGGAAGTGCAGAATCGTCGTCTCGTCCGGCGCAGGAGCCTGCCCCAGATCGACTCCGGCGAAACGCCGCAGCACCGGCGAATCGTACAGCGCCTCCTCGGCGGCCGGATCGCTCAGGTTGAACCACTGCTGAAGGAAGTACACGCGCAGCATCACGCTCAGCCCCACCGGCGGACGTCCGTTCTCGCCCTTCGGATAGTGCGGCCTCACCAGTCCTTCCAGCTCGGCCCACGGCACTACCTGATCCATCTCTTCCAGAAACTGCTCCCGCCGCGTCTTCTTCCTGTATCTCTCGAACCCGTTCTGCGCCGCCAGTGTCTGCTGTCTCACTCGCCCTCTGCCTCCACCAGCCAGGTTATCTGCACTCACTGTGGATCGCAGAGTTCTTCAGAGCTTCCCTAAGGAATTTGCAGGAATGTGCGATGACCATTTTCGAAAGAACTCACGATCGTTGGCGTCTCACATCGAGTGATCTACGCGTGTGGTCTCGACTCTGTCAGTCAGAACTGCTGAAAAACGCAACACGATTCTTATTCTGCCGGACCAGATCGCAGCCAATCCGACGAATGCCTTTCGATGGTGATCCGAACCAGTTGGCTCCGAGTGCGCACACCAGCTTTTTGAAAGAGCTCCTGAATGACAGCTTTTACGGAGCTTTCCGAAACCTTGAGATTCCAGGCGATCTCCTTGTTTGTGAGCCCATCCAGGATGCCTCTCAATACTTCGCTCTGTCGCGATGTAAGAGGTCGCGTGCGCTCAAATCGCTCTCGCCAAGTGCTCTTTCCGCCGAAGAGAGATCGCGCTGCCACTGTGTCGAGCCAGATTTCTCCTTCCGCCACTCTTTCGATTGCTGTCACTAGTTGGCTCAGGCTGCTGTGCTTGAGGAAGATTCCAGCAGCCCCGGCTTCCATTGCCTGAAAGGTCGTCGCGTCCGACATTCCGGCTGTCACCATTAGAACTTTTGCGGCAGCAAAACGGTTCTTCAGCGCGGGAAGCAAGCGAGATCCCTGCTCCTCCCCCAGGTCGTAATCCAATAGAACGATATCGACTTCTTCGTCTGAATACGAACTGACAGCCTCGCTTACCGTCGCACACTGGCCGACAACGAGAAAGCGGGAATCGGCTTCGAGGAGCCTGCTAAGGCTTTCACGAAAGAGGCTGTGATCGTCCACCAGCAGGATGCGAATGGGCGCCATGGAACTTAGTCCTGAGCCGGCGACAGCGCCGGAGTTAAGTTAACGACAAAGCGTGCGCCGTTCGGAATGGGCTGGTAATGCAGTTCGCCTCCAAATGAGCGCATGAATGCTCGCGACAAATAGAGTCCGAGTCCAGTGGCCTCTGCGCCGGCCTGGAATGGGCGGAAGAGATGTTCAGGCTTGGCAACGCCTCCTCCGTTGTCGGAAAATTCCACGACTACTTGGGTGCCAGCGTTTTTGGCGCTGACCGAAAGCATCCCATGGGGACCTTTGGAAAGAGCCCTGACGCTGTTCGTAATCAGGTTGAGGAACACTTGCATCAAGCTTGGGCGGTCGGCCCATACGGGAGGCAGGCCCGGTTCGACGGTCCAGTGCGCCTCGATATTCTCCTCCTGTAGCGATGGAGTCACGACGATCTTCAATTCATCGATCAGAGCTGTCAAATCAACCTCAGTCGCCTGATTGGAAGACTGCCGGAGGTTAATGCTGGCGATGCGTTCCAGTGCCGAGATGAGATTTCCCAGCGCATCGAAGTCTTTACTGCCGGCGAGCAGGCCGTTATGAGCTAGGTTCTGATGGACCGCAGCAATCGCCCCGGACACGTTGCGAATCTCGTGAGACACAGCGCCAATCACGATTCGAGAGCCGGCCAATAGTTGGTGCAGACCGGAGACCTCCTGCGTCCTGAATTCCTCCGAAGCATCAAGAACCATGGCTGTGAGGCGGGGTCCTGCATTGGTGCGATAGGTTGAAAAGCAGATGTCAGCCAGAAAGGTCTCTCCATCTTCACGTTGACCACGAGCCTGCATCACACTTCGAAAATATTGGGGCGATGCTTCGTGCCGAATCACGTTGGTCAACGAGGGAAGATAGCGGTGGATTGTTTTTCCGGGCAACTCACTCTGAGTGACAGCCAGGAGGCGGTGGGCGGCTTCATTTGCCATCAGTACTTTGCCGTCCGCATCCGCGGTGACGATAGCGGCCGGGCTGCTTTCGATGAGACTTCGTAATTGTTCTTCCGCTTCCCGACGGGCATCTCTCTGATGCTCAATCTCCCGCAATTGTTCGAGTACGACTCTACGGTTGCGACTCACCTCGCGGACAAACAAACCGGTGCCTAAAAAGGCTGCAAAATACAGGACTTCCCGAGATAACCCCGTTCTCAGTGTCCACGGCAGATCGTCAAAGATCTCCGCCAGAAAAGTGCATACAGCTGCGATCGCGCCGATCTGCCACGGGCCCAAAACCGCTCCCACGATCAACATCGGGGCCAGATAGAGGAAACCGAGAGGAATCTCTCCCACGACAAGCCAGTCGACCAAAGCGATGGCTGCGATGATCAGTCCGGCCTTGATGAGAGCCGATCTTCTATTTCCACCAAAAAACAGCGCGAACATGAGTACACCGGATGCCACACGGCCGTCCGAAACACCAGCACCTTCATTGTAGGCAGTGGTGCCATATGCGCTTGCCAAATCTCCCATACGAAACGGCCTCTTACCCAAAAGATAGGCCGCCGAGGGCGAAAGATGAAGGGCCTCGGAACGAAAGATAGAGCCTGTTTTCGGGGAGTGCGACTCTATCCTGTAGGGCAGCTACCAAACTTTGAAGCGTGTGTTGCGTGTCAACCCTGCATCGAGCAGCCTTCGACAGCGTTATTCGAGCCACCAGGAATGCAAGTAATTCGACGATTTGTGAGGACGATCTGTGATTTTGCCCTCATGGGCTTCCTTCTCTGGATCCCGTCAGCCGCAGCCCAGCAGAGCTTCACGTGGGATCAGGTAAAGGCGAAATTCGAGGCGGGGAACCCGACGCTCAAGGCTGACGCACTCAACGTAGACGAGATGAAGGCCGAGGAGATCACTGCTTACCTGCGCCCGAATCCGCAATTCAGTCTTTCCCAAGACGGGACGCAGCTCGCTCCACACAACGGGGTTTGGATTCCCACCAAAGGCACGTATGTTGTACCCACGATCAGTTATCTGCATGAGCGGGAGCACAAGCGCGAGCTTCGCTTACAGAGCGCCAGGGAGGGGACACAGATTGCCGGCTCGCAGCACGAAGATCTCGAGCGAAACCTGATTTTCAATCTGCGGACTGCCTTTGTTGGCACGCTTCAGGCCAAGGCGATCGTCGATCTGGCCAAACAGGAACTCGATTACTACGACAAGATTATCGATATCAGCCAGAACCGATTCAGGGCGGGTGATCTCGCGCAGATCGATCTGGACAGAATCGAGCTCCAGCGCGTGCAGTATGAATCGGACCTGCAAACGGCAGAGGTGAATCTTCGGACCTCTAAGATCCAGCTACTACAACTTCTCGACGACAGAACGCCAGTCGATCAGTTTGATATACGAGGGCCCTTCGATTTTTCAGATCAGTTGCAACCGCTGGAGACGTTTCGCCAGACAGCTCTGGATAACCGGCCCGACCTGAGGGCTGCTCTGCAGTCCTTGGTGCAGGCGGACACGAACCACAAGCTTGCAATCGCCAACGGCTCGACCGATCCGACGTTGAGCGGCTGGTACACGCATAATTCGTCGAATAACAACCCCAACGGCATAGACACCCTCGGCCTCAGCGTCAGCATCCCGCTGCGTATCTTCGACCGCAACCAGGGCGAGAAGCAGCGCACTCTGATCGACATCGGCCGCAATCAGCAGTTGGCAGACGCCGCGCGGGCGCAGGTCTTCAGCGATGTCGACTCGGCATACGCCCAACTGAACAGCAACGTCACCCTGTTGCGGCCATACAGGGACAAATATCTGGCCCAGGCTCTGCGGGTGAGGGAGACGGTCACTTATGCGTGGCAGCACGGCGGAGCATCGCTCATGGATTTTCTGAACGCGCAGAGCGATTACCGCAATGTGCAGATGAACTACATCCAGCTGATTGGCGCGTATCTGGACGCAGCCAGCCAACTGAACCTTGCCGCTGGGCGAGAGGCAATCCAATGAATCGCAAGCCCATCCTGGAGTTTATCTGTATCAGCCTTTGTTTTGGCCCTATCGCCTGCGAAAAGAAATTCAATCCAGCCGAAGGAGCGCCGCCACCAGCACAGGTCGTTCCCACCGGGAACAACAGCGTTGTGACGGTGGATAATCCTGAGCAGTTCCTCCTCGTTTCGGCGGATCAGATTGAGGCTACCGACAAGTTAAATGTGACAGGCGCGGTAAACCCGGATATATCTCGGGAGGTCCCTGTGATCTCGCTGGCCAGTGGGCGAGTAGTGGATATCCGTGCGCGTCTTGATGACAACGTGAAGAAGGGCCAGTTGCTCTTGAAGGTTCAGAGCCCGGATATTACGAATGCCTTCGATACTTATCTGAAAGCAATGAATGATGAGCAATTGGCCAATAAGGCTTATGCGCGCGCACAGGATCTATTTGCGCATGGTGCAATCTCGCAAGGCACGTTGGAACAGGCCGAAGACACCGAGAGGGACGCAAAGGCCGATCTCGATGCAGCGGAGCAGCAACTGAACACGCTTGGCGTCAGCAAAGAACATCCTTCGAGCATCGTGCCCGTTTACGCTCCAATTTCGGGAGTAATCGTGGCTCAGAACGTTACAAATGCTGCTGCAGCCGGTGTGACATATTCCGGATCGTCGACCACCTTCACGATTGCCGACCTGTCTGTTGTTTGGGTGATCTGCGATGTCTACGAAAACGATCTTTCCAAACTTCAGCTTGGCCAGCCCGCGCAGATCAGGCTGAACGCTTATCCCGACAAGGTGCTGACGGGACACGTAAGCGATATAGGCCCCGTGCTCGATCCGACCATCCGCACGGCCAAGGTGCGGATAGAGATCCCGAATCCCGGCATTCTCAAACTGGGAATGTTCGTCACAGCAACGCTGGAGAGCAGGACATTCCACGAATTCGCGGTAGTGCCTGCCGACTCGATTTTGCACCTGCACGACCACGACTGGGTGTTTGTCCCTGCCGGCACAAAACAGTTCAAGCGGGTGCAGGTGACTGTCGGAGACATGATGCCGGGGAACAAACAGCAGATTCTTTCAGGTATTTCTCCGGGGCAGCAGGTTGTGAGGAACATTCTTCAATTGGAAAACCAACTGGAGACGCAATGATTCGCAAGCTTGTAGATTCTGCCCTGCACAATCGATTTCTAGTGCTGGCGGGGGCAATCCTGCTGTTTGCGTGGGGCATCGTTTCCTTCAAGCGCCTGCCGGTTGAAGCCTATCCGGACGTTGCGAACAACTACGTCGACGTCATCGCGCAATGGCCCGGCATCTCTGCCGAGCAGATTGAGCAACAAATCACCATACCTCTCGAAACGGTGATGAACGGCATCCCGGGAGTGGCCCATGTCCGGTCGTGGTCCATCTTCGGGCTCTCGACCGTCGAGATGGTCTTCGGCGAGGAGACGACCAACTTCGAGAATCGCGAGCGGGTTCTGGAGCGGCTTTCGCAAGTCACTTTGCCGGCCGGCGTCGTTCCGCAGATGGGAACCGACTGGAGTCCGGTCGGCCAGATTTACTTCTACACGCTGCACAGCACCAACCCGGAATACGATGCGATGAACCTGAAGTCGCTCGAAACCTGGGTGATCGAGAAGAATCTGAAGTCCGTTCCAGGCATCGTGGATACCAACCCGTTCGGCGGGCCGACGAGGGAATACCAGGTTCGTCTCGATCCTAATAAGCTGGTTTCCTACGGGCTGAATATCGCGCAGGTCGAGCAGCAACTCGCCAATAACAATACCAACGGAGGGGGAAGCTTCATCCAGGCCGGGCTACAGCAGATCAATGTGCGGGAAGTCGGTCTGGTCCGCGACATACAGGACATTGAAAACACCGTGATCATGACCCGGAACGGCACGGCGATCAAGGTGAAGGAAATCGCCGAGGTCGAGCAGGGTCCGGAGATCCGTCTAGGCCAATTTGGCCAGACCTATCACCGCGAAGATGGAAAGCTCATCGACAATAGCGATGTAGTTTCCGGGATCGCGTTGCTGCTCAAAGGCGCCAACGCGGAGCCGGTGCTTGAAGCTCTCCACCAAAAGGTGCTCGAGCTCAACGACCACATCCTGCCCAAAGGCGTAACGCTCGTTCCCTTTAGCGACAGAAGCGACCTGCTGCGCTTCACGACCCATACGGTCATGCACAACTTGACCGAAGGAATCATTCTGGTCGTCATCATACTTTTTTTATTCCTCGGCAACGTGCGCGGTGCGTTGATTGTCGCGCTGACTATCCCATTTTCCCTTCTATTCGCGGCGATCTGCCTCGATCTTAAACAGATTCCGGCAAACCTGCTTTCTCTGGGTGCGCTGGATTTCGGCATGGTCGTAGACGGTGCGGTCGTGATGGTGGAGAACATCGTTCGCCACCTGCATCGCAGAGCCAATGGGACGATGACGCCTGATGAAAAGATTCGGGACGCAGCACATGAGGTGCAAAGGCCAGTCTTCTTCGCAATTTTGATCATCATCACGGCTTATCTGCCTATTTTTACGTTGCAGGCCGTGGAGGGCCGGCTCTTCAAGCCGATGGCATGGACTGTTGCCTTCGCTTTGCTGGGAGCGCTGATCTTCTCCATGATTATCGCGCCGGTATTATCCAGTTTTCTGTTCCGCAGAGGCGCAAAGGAATGGGAAAACCCGGTGATGGATTGGCTGAAGAAACGATACCGCAGGAGCGTGACCTCGGCCATCCGGCACCGTTACGTAACTGTCGGCGTTGCAATTGTAGGCCTCGGACTCGCCAGTTATCTCGCGCTGGGAGGCGTAATCGGCTCGGAATTTCTGCCTCATCTGGACGAGGGCGCACTGTGGGTACGCGGAACTCTGGCGCAGAGTGCAGGGCCCGATGAAGGCGTGAGAGTTGCCAATACGGCCCGGGTAATCCTTTGTTCTTTTCCCGAGGTGACGGATTGCACGAGCCAGACCGGTCGCCCCGACGACGGCACAGACCATACAGGTTTCTTCGATACGGAGTATTACGTGGGACTCAAACCCAGAGGGCAATGGCGTCCCCTATTTCACGGAGACAAGGATGACCTGATTGCCGCCATGACCGACCAGCTTCAGAAGAAGATTCCCGGGGTTGTCTGGGGTTTCTCGCAGCCCATCGAAGACAACATGGAGGAAGCGGTCAGTGGTGTGAAAGGTGAGCTCGCAACCAAGGTATACGGCAGCGATCTTCATGTTCTCGAAGACAAAGCGGCAGAGGTTGCCGCGATCATGAGTCACGTGAGGGGGATAACCGACCTGGCGGTATTTCAAGTCACAGGTCAGCCTGACTTGGTCGTTGAGGTCGACCGGGCCAAGGCTGGGCGCTTTCAGATCAATGTGGCTGACGTTCAGGATGCCGTTTTCACGGCAGTCGGGGGAAATCCGGTAACGCAGGTCCTTAAGGGCGAGCAGGTTTATAACCTGACTCTCCGCTATCTCCCGCAGTATAGGAATACAAGTGAAGCAATAAGAAATATTCGTCTGTTATCCCCATCGGGCGAGAGAGTTTCTCTCGGACAGCTCTGCAAGGTGAGGGAGGCCGACGAGGGTTCCGAGGTCTATCGGGAAAACAATGAACGCTATGTTGCCATCAAGTACAGCGTACGGGGACGTGACCTGGGTGGGGCTGTTGAGGAGGCCATCGCCAGGGTCAATAAGCAAGTCCAGTTTCCGCGCGGGTACCACATCGGATGGGAGGGTGAGTATCAAAGCCAGAAGCGCGCTGAAGCAAGGCTGCTTATCATCGTGCCGCTTACGGTATTAATCATCTTTTTCATCCTTTACACCATGTTCAAGTCGTTGAAGTGGGCGATTCTGATCCTGGCCAGTGTAGCGATGGCGCCTGTCGGCGGACTATTAGCTCTGCTCGCCACCGGCACGCATTTCAGCGTGTCTACAGGCGTGGGTTTCCTTGCCCTGTTCGGCGTTTGCGTGCAGACCGGCGTAATCATGCTCGAATACATCAACCAGATGCGGGTGCGCGGGCACTCCGTTGAAGAGGCCGCGGTGGAGGGCGCAGTGCTGCGCTTGCGCCCCATCATGATGACGAGTCTCGTTGCGACATTTGGACTGCTGCCGGCGGCGATGTCTCATGGTATCGGTTCGGATTCCCAGCGGCCGTTCGCGATTGTAATCGTAGGCGGCCTGCTTGCTGCGCTCATCATGAGCGTCTTTCTTCTGCCGACACTCTATGTCTGGATAGCCCGGGATAAAGACGTACTTCCGATTCCGGAGCCTGAATTTGAGAACTAGCTTCTTATCCGCGACCAGGGCAGCCCAGAAAACACATCGGAAACACATGTCTGCGAGATCTCTGATCAGCCGCGGCAGAGTTGGGAAGGGAAGCAGCGACAGATTCGTGACCGTGGTCTCTTATGTCGGCATGACGCTGGTCCTTACATTCGTCTTTTGGACATTTGCCATGGTCTTCCTCCAGGCTTCGCAGCGCTGGCGCCGATAAGTGACCTCTTGGAAAGCTCGGGAGGCGGCCACTCAGTGGTCGACGCCTCCTCGGGCTCAGGCCCTCTCTGGTTCTGCTGACGTAAGCCGGAAGGACACCTGCTGGGTACCCAGAACCGGGTGTTTGCCGCGCAGAATCACAGTGCTGGGCTGCTCTTTTGTGCGAATCCAGATGGCACCGGTGCCTCCGATGAGCGCAAATGGATTGTCGCCGATGATCTCTGCCGGGCCGTCGAGCTCGAAGATGATGGGGTCGTTGGCGAAGGGCCGAACCTGTCCGTATTCGTCGTTCACGCGCAGGACAACGCGTGTGGTATCGGCACCGTCGGCTACGAGTTCCGTGTCATCCGGCAACAATACGAATTGCTGATCGATACCCCTGCCGGAGTACTTTTTGCTGATAACCAGCTTGTCTCCGATGTAGCCGTCGATGCGCAGATCACCCCAGTCGCGAAGCTGCTCGCCGAGCATCACTGAGAACGGAGCGTATTTCAAATGCGGAAACTGCTTGCGATCCGGATCACCCTCGGCGACAAGCCGATAGCCTTTGCCGTTGTCGACCCAGAACTTCAGGTGGTCGCAGTTTGAAGATACAAGGGCAACTGTGAAGCCTACGGACTCGTCGTTGCGAGCCCAGTGGAAGGCCGGTTCAAGGACAATTTCTTCGCTTGGGTCGCATTGAGACTTGTAAAAGCCGGCAGCTGGCTTCGGCTCGCGGAAAATGTCGCTCACGCCGTGATAGCAGATGCGGTCGCCAGACCCAAAGTTATTGTGCGTGTTGTAGTCGAACGCGCACCAGCCGATGCCTCCTGCGTATTGCGGATTCGAAGCAAGCTGATCGTGGACGCGGGCGTGACGGATGGTGTGCTCGCGCAGGCGCTCCAGGCTGTCGATGGTTTTTGTCGGATAGGTGTGGCCAACGAATTCCGTGTTGAGATAGCGCGGGTGGTTCGGCGGTTTGAGCGGCCATCCGAAGTCGTTCATGGTAAAGACGTCTTCGAGGAACTCCGATTCCTGAAAGTAGCGAATGCCGCCTGTTTGCCGGCTGGTATCGAGCGAGTGGGCGAGAGCGTTGGTGCGCGTGTAGAAGTCGTGATTGTCCTTCGATTCGTTGATGCGGACTCCCCAGAGAACGATGGAAGGGTGGTTCCAGTCGCGGCGCACCATGCGGCCGACATTGTCGACGGCGATGTCCTGCCAGGCCTTGTCACCGATGTGTTGCCAGCCGGGGATCTCCTCGAGGACGAGGAGGCCGATTTCGTCGCAGGCGTCGAGAAAGTGGCGTGACTGTGGATAGTGTGACGTGCGCACGATGTTGCACTTGAGCTGACTGCGCAGAATCAGAGCGTCGCGACGCTGTACGCGGCCGGGCATTGCCTGGCCGACGAAGGGGAAGGTCTGATGGCGATCGAGTCCGCGCAGCTTGATAATCTTGCCGTTGAGCGAAAAGCCCTGGTCGGTGAAGGTCGCCTCGCGGAACCCAAAGCGGCGGGTATCTTCGTCCATGACCTTGCCGTTCTCGATGAGGCGCACGCGCACGTGATACAACTCGGGATGTTGGAGGTCCCACAGGCGAATGGCGCCCAGGTTGTTCAGCGTGAGGGTTTGAAGCGCGGGCTGACCGGCGGCGGGTACTTGCGCTGTGATCCTTTGTGATGCCTTACTGATGACGCGGTCGCCATCGAGGAGTTCGACCTGAATGGTGCGGGGTGTGTTCCACGAGGAGGCGGGTCCGTCGAGATAGCAGCGAACCTCGAGGGTTCGGCTGTCGCTCAGGACATCCTTGGGCATCGCGAAGATGTTCTCGATATAGGTAGAGGGCACCACTCGCAGCCAGACTTCACGATAGATGCCGCCGAAGGTGAGGTAGTCGACCTCATAGCCGAAGGGAGGGATGTCAGGACGCTCAGTGGAGTCGAGATCGACGGCGAGCAGATTGTTGCCGTCCCAGTTAAGGTGCGGGGTGAGTTCGAATGAGAATGGTGTGTAGCCGCCCTTGTATTCGCCCAGCTTCTGGCCATTAATCCACACGGTGGACGCCGTCATGGCGCCTTCGAAGTCGACGAAGACTCGCTTGCCCTTCGCCTCAGCAGGGAGCCTGAAGGGGCGACGATAGAGCGAGATAAATTCATAAGATTTGTCACCAAAACTGTGCCAGGGAAGGCGGCGATTGGTGTGGGGAATCACCACGCGATCGAAGCTGGAATCATCGAATTCGATGGCGTGGCCGCCGTCGACCACCTTTGGACTGTAGCGCCAATTGCGGTTTATGGGCAGTGTGAGGCGGCCCTGGGTCTGCTCTGCCTCGGCACTGGGTGTCATTCGCACTGATCCGGGGGCCAGAGCCGCGCTGGCCAAAAGAGTTCCGGATTGCAGTAAAAAGTCGCGTCGATCCATTTCTTGCCTCGTCTGTTTTCCTTGCGCGGGGGTCTTTTTAACCGATATCGGCGCCCCTGTCTTTCAAAGTAACCGATTACACTCCGTCCAATTGACCATATTTGTGCGCGCGATTCGCTGTCAATCATTCCTCTATACCTCCCACCATTTCTCAGGTAAGTTGCGTTGCATGCAAATTCGAACAAAGGGAATTTTGTTCCTGGCTGGGCTGATGGCCGTTTCGGTATCGGCATTGCCGCAATCCAAGCAGCGGGCACGCGATCTTGGCGTGCCCTTTGATGGAACTCCTGGCCCGCTGGACGCCATTACGGATGTATCTGGAGTCGAGGTAGGCCAGGCCACGCTCATATCGGGTGATGGACCCTTAAGGGTTGGCGAGGGTCCTGTCCGCACCGGAGTGACGCTGGTGTTACCGCGCGGCAAGACCAACCCCGACCCGGTTTACGCGGGGTGGTTTGCGCAGAATGGCAATGGCGAAATGACGGGAACGACCTGGGTCGAGGAGTCGGGGTTCCTTGAGAGCCCGATCGGCATTACCAACACTCACAGTGTCGGAGTGGTCCGCGACGCGATCATTGCCTGGAGCGTAAAGCATAATGCGATGAAACAGGACTGGTCGCTGCCGGTTGTTGCAGAAACTTGGGACGGGTATCTGAATGACATCAACGGCTTTCACGTGAAGCCGGAGCATGTCTTCTCCGCTTTCGACAGCGCCCGCAGCGGCCCGGTCGAGGAAGGCGCAGTCGGCGGCGGAACGGGGATGGTCTGTTACGGATTCAAGGGAGGTATCGGGACGGCGTCTCGTGTACTTAGCAAAGAGCAGGGGGGCTACACGGTAGGTGTGCTCGTCCAGTGCAATTGCGGACGCCGGCCTCAGCTCACGATTGCAGGTGTGCCGGTGGGCAAGCTAATTGCGCAAGGCGTGCCCTACTCGATGTTCAAGGATGACAAGGCGGGCGAGACCCAGGGTGACACCGGATCGATCATCATCGTGGTGGCGACCAATGCGCCGCTGCTGCCCCATCAGCTGAAACGCATTGCGCGGCGTGCAACCATGGGGCTTGCGCGGACGGGATCGACGTCTGGAAATGGTTCCGGCGATATCTTCATTGCGTTTTCGACGGCAAATCCTCACGCGGATGCAGTGCCGGGTCCAAACACGGTGCTGGCGGTGTCGAATGAGCGGATCTCGCCGCTGTTCGATGCGACGGTACAAGCTACCGAAGAGGCAATCGTGAACGCGATGGTCGCTGCCAAGACCATGACCGGCATCGACGGCCATACGGTCATCGGCCTCCCGCATGAGGAA
The DNA here is from genome assembly GCA_963782175.1 of uncultured Acidobacteriaceae bacterium. GTDB lineage: Bacteria > Acidobacteriota > Terriglobia > Terriglobales > Acidobacteriaceae > Silvibacterium. The sequence goes on along the minus strand of CAWAIX010000015.1, from coordinate 375,656 downwards.
CTGCAGCAGGCCCTTAAGGAGTACAACCGCTGAGCTTAAGTGCCTTGCTTTCCAGTAAAATAAAAGTATTTCATCTTCCGGAAAAGTGATGCCTACGCAATCCCAAAATGCTTTGACAACCATGCTCGAAACAGCGGCTCAGGATACTGGGCTGGTCGTGATCTCGACCGAAGCTGGAACGGATTTCAATCAGCACCCTACTGCGCGATTTCGGCTGGGACTCCCGCCGGATGCGGCTCCGGACCGGGCTTTGCTACTTGAACTAAGTGAGGCTTTCGACTTCCAGAAGCCCGAACTACTTCCGGAGATGACCGTACACCTGCGCGAGGCGGCGAAGCGGCTGAGAAATCCCAGGCCCGATGCTTATGTCACGCTGGCCGGTCTCCCGGTAAGCTTCTCGGGGTTTGCCTGGCCGTTCCATCGGTCGACATCGGGGGCCGACACTTACATTGTGCATGGAGAAGTGCATCTCGAGGATGGGAAGGGATCACCGCTCCATGCGAAAGTTTCGGCAAGCATGACAGTGACCTTCGCCGAAATTGTTGCCGCACCGGAGCAGCCATACGCGGAAGGGTTTATCTACAACGCCATCCGCAAGACGCTCGATCAGGGGCAACTCGAGTTGCTCAAAAGCGGCAATCGGCAGCCGGTTCCGGTGACAACCCGGTACTACTCGCGCTGGCAGAAGAAGTTCTTCTTCTCCGACACGACAGATGAAAGCCGGATAGATTTTCTGGCGTTAAAAGTCTATTGGTTATCTGGGGTACTTGGCGGAAATCGGCCAGTGTGGATCGACGATCCCCGCGACGCACAATATTTGAACACTACTTCAGAGGATCTGGCGCGAATCGCCGCTGATCTCTCCAGGCAAGGGCTGCTGAGCTTGAAAGACGATATGGCGTCAGCGACGCCCATGCTGATGGAACGGGCTGAGCAGTTCCAGACGATGCTCGAGAAGGCGTTAGCTGCGACCAAGCCGGAGTTCAATGAAGAGATGCGGCATGGTCACACAAATATGTAGGGTCGAGGCATGAGGTTTTAGGAGGCGAGGTTGGGCGGCAGGCGACTTCGAGACTGAGCCGATCTTCTGAATCTCTTCGAATTATGGGATATACGCTTTTCCCGGTCTTCTAACCCACTGTCTTGGCTCCGCAGCGGCCGCAGAAGTTCGCTCCCGCCGGGACGGAAGCGCCGCAGTTCGTGCAACTCTGGGCAGCGATGATTCCGTTTGGGACAGGAGAGGCCGCAGTGACCGAGGCTGGGGACATCTGGGACGAAAAGTAAGTCGCCAACGCCAAGTTGTATTGGCGGACGCGGCCGGGCATGAAGAAGCACTCGACGAAACTAACGATAGTCGGTATCCCTGTCCAGCAAAAAACGATGTACAGGATGCCCAGACCGTTCTTATGCAAATAGAAGTGGTGAGCCCCGAAGGTTCCCAGAAATAAAGCAAGGAGCACCCCTACTACCTCGTCCTTCTGCCAGGCGGACATTTGCGCCTGGAAGAAGGCGCGCTGCTGGTCGGTCCATCCAGCAGGCATTGTGGCACTAGCAACGGTCATCGATCTCCTTTGAGGCGGACCGGCAGCGAAAGCGCGTCCGGAACCAGCGCACAGGAAAGAATACGCAAATTTGCCGCAATCTGTTCATCTTTCTGGCCAATTGTTTTTGGATCGCGCTATGGTGGTTCATCTCGAATTAGCATCTAGAGACAATGAACTAGACCGAGCCCATGAACTCCGCCTCCATGACCCGATCGCGCCGCGGCTTGCTGACAAATGAGCCGTTGATCCTGCTTGGCCTGGTGCTGCTGGCACTCTACTACGCCAGGGAGGTCCTGATTCCCCTGGCCATGGCACTGACGCTCAATTTCCTCCTCACACCGGCCGTTATTTTCTTTGAGCGACTGCGGCTGAAGAGGATCTCTTCTGTGATTCTTGTCGTGTTCATGGCTTCGGCTGTGGCGGGGGCGGTGGGTTTTATTGTCGCGCGGCAGTTAATCGGGGTAGTGAACGATCTGCCGAATTACCGGGACAACATCAGCCATAAGCTGGCGGCAATGAACATGCCCACAACCGGACCCATCAGCAAGACAGTCACCAGTATTCGCGAAATCGAAAAGACGATCGCCAAGGACGAGACGCAACAGGCGGAGACGGGAGCCGCGGGTGGGAGGCGGACCGGCCATCAAAGCGTGGAGATCCATCCGGAACCCGTAATTGTCGTGTCTCCTCCGGAGTCCACCGGGCGCTACGTGAGCGAATTGCTCAAACCCGTAATGAAGCCGCTGGCGACCCTCGGAATGGTCCTCATCTTTACGATCTACATGCTGCTAAAGCGTGAAGATCTGCGGAACCGGCTGCTTCTGCTTGCCGGAGTCAGCCGGCTGAATCTGATGACCCAGGCGCTGAACGATGCTGCGGAACGCATCAGCAAGTACCTGGTAATGAACGTGCTGGTGAACGCAAGTTATGGCGTCATCTTTGCCATCGGGCTGTTTCTGCTGCATGTGCCCAACGCGACGCTCTGGGGAGCACTACTCGCGCTGCTTCGCATGGTTCCTTATGCCGGGACGATGATTGTCGGCTTTGCGACCATTGGATATACCCTTGCCGTATTCGACGGGTGGTCCCATTCGGTTTGGGTTTTCCTGCTCTTCGCTGTGCTGGAAATCACCGTGAGCAACTTCGTGGAGCCGCACCTTTATGGGAGCCACACCGGTATCTCAGCGCTCGCCCTGGTCGCGATGGCCATCGTGTGGACGTTGCTTTGGGGATGGGCCGGATTAGTGGTATCGACCCCTCTGACGGTGTGTCTTATCGTATTTGGCCGGTACGTGCCACAGATGTCTTTCCTGCACATTCTACTCGGCGAAGAGGCCGAGCTTGCTCCTGAGGCGCATTTCTACGAGCGGCTGCTGGCAACTGATCAGACAGAAGCGCACAACGTTGCGGATCGGTTTCTGGAAAGCCACACGTTGGTCGACCTTTATGACGGTGTCATCATGCGGGCGCTGATCATGACAGAGCAGGACCGGCACAAGGGCGTGCTTGATGATGTCCGGAGCGCCTACCTCTTCCAGAGTGCCACGGAGCTGATTGCAGAGCTTACGGACTACAAATCCCCGCTCGCTCCAGAGCCGCCTTGTGATCCGGAGACGGCGCCGAACCGGACCTACCCCGTAGTGTGCCTCCCCGCCAACGATCAGGCTGATGAAATCGCTGCGACCATGCTGGCGCAGTTGCTCGAGCAATGTGGCCACAAAACGCTTTTGCTGCCCTCAGCCGCCTTGTCTCCTGAGATCCTATCGCGACTCGCCGAAGAGGCGGGTACCATTCTTTGCATCTCTGCGGTGCCGCCGTTTGCATTCGCCCATGCCCGCACACTGGCGATCCGATTGCGCCACAGCCTTCCGGAAAATCGGTTGCTCATTGGGTTGTGGAACACGGCCGGTGATAAAGACGTGCTTCGTGAGCGCTTCGGGCAGGCCCGTCCCGACTATGTAGTTGCAACGCTGGAGGAGGCTCTGGCGCAGATCAAGGAGTGTGACCAACAAGGAGAAGGTCTTCGCTGGATCCAGCCAGCGATGGAAGCTGAAACGCCGTGACCTCAGGCGCGCCCCGTCCTCGAACAGAATCCTCCCATTTCTTCGGGAGAACCCCTGCCCATAAGTGGCATCCAACTCAGGCATAAGTAGCATGTTCAGTGGCATGTTTGGGCAGCTACCTTGCCGTTGTCATTGGAACTGATTCGCAACAGGAGGTCGAAAGGTGCAGGTTTTGTGCGTCCCCACCGAAGAGTGCGGCGAAATCATCTGTGCGGTTTGTGGAAAGCAGTACAAGCTCTATTTTGAGAGGCCATCGCAGCAAGATCGTGAGGAGGCTGTCTCCCGAGTTCTGCAGGTTCTTGCAGAACATCACGCGGACCATGAAGGATATGGGACCCATCCGCCAAAGGCTTTTAATGTGCCAGAGTGGTCGGGCAGGCCGGAATTGTCGGCCGCCGCGCTCCTGGGCGGAGCGCCCCTGGATTTCTGAACCGAAGGCGATCTGAAGGGCGAGGCTGCGTCCCTTCACACGTGCATGACTTCGGCTTCCTTGCGCTTGCTCATCTCTTCCATGCGCTGGATTTCGCCGTCGGTCAGCTTCTGCATCTCCTCGAGAGCACGCTTCTCTTCATCGGCTGAAATCAGTTTCTCTTTGGCCGCTTTCTTGATCGCGTCATTGCCATCGCGGCGGATGTTGCGGATGGCGGTGCGGTGCTCTTCGAGCACTCGATTCAGATGTTTTACCACGTCGCGGCGCCGCTCCTCGGTCATTGGGGGCACTGGAACGCGAACCACTTTGCCGTCGTTCTGCGGGTTGAAGCCGAGGTCGGAAGTGCGAATGGCTTTTTCAATCTCTGCGATGATACTGGTGTCCCACGGCTGGATGGTGATCATGTTTGCATCGGGGGTGGAGAGCTGGCCGACCTGGTTCAGGGGCGTGGGGGTACCGTAGTAGTCCACTTTGATCTGATCAAGCATCTGGATCGACGCGCGGCCGGTGCGGGTCGAGGCGAGGTTGGCCTGAAAATCCTGTACGCCTTTATCCATGCGCGATTTGAGCTGCTGAAAAGTTTCCTTGAGCGCGGGAATGCCCGCCATTACGGAGACAGCCATGGCTTTATCGTCCTTCTCGGTCAGTGTTCAAGCTTTGTATTGTAATCGGGAGGGCAGGCACTAGACCAACATCCGCACACTGCCGGCTGCGTCAGCCTGTTCGTGGGCGTGATATGAGGAGCGGACCAGAGGGCCGGACTCGACGTGACGGAACCCCATCTTCAGGGCTTCATGCTGCATGAAGGCGAACTCGTCGGGAGTGTAGTAGCGAGCCATGGGCAGGTGGTCGCGTGAGGGCCGGAGGTATTGGCCGATGGTGAGCACATCGACACCGACGTTCGCCAGATCGCGATAGACATCGAGGAGTTCGTGCATCTCTTCGCCGAGACCAACCATGACTCCGGACTTGGTCACGACAGTCGAATCGAGTTGCTTCGAGAGCTCCAGCAGACGAAGAGTGCGTTCGTAGCGTGCACCGGAGCGCACGGCGCGGTACAGCCGCGGGACGGACTCGGTGTTGTGGTTGAGGATTTCGGGATGGGCCTCGACCACGATGCGGATGGCGTCTTCGTTGCCTTGAAAATCCGGGATGAGGACTTCGACCTGGCACCCCGGCGCGTGGCGGCGGATTTTGTCTATGACCATGGCGAAGGCGCGGGCTCCGCCGAGGATGTCGTCGTCGCGGTTGACGCTGGTGATGACGGCGAACTTCAGGTTGAGCGCGGCAACGGCCTCGGCGACGCGGCGCGGCTCGTCGAGGTCGATGGGGTCCGGGCGGCCCTTGGGCACGGCGCAGAATCCGCAGCGCCGCGTGCAGAGATTGCCGAGCATCATGAAGGTGGCTGTGCGGTGGTTCCAGCACTCTCCGATGTTGGGGCAGTGGGCGGATTCGCAGACGGTGTGAAGGTTCAGATCGCGGGCCAGCTTCTTGAGGTTGTGGTAATTCTCGCCGACCGGGGCGCGAGCCTTGAGCCATTCCGGCTTCGGCGTTGGGCGCTTCGGAGAGAGGTCGATCTGGATCAGTTCGGCGGTGGCCATGAATCTCCTATTCTAAAACGGGAACCGATTGATCCGGGGCCCCCACCCCCATCCACGGTTATAGTCCGTAATCGTTTGATTTTTAAGACAGTTCGATTCAAGATAGTCTTGTAAGTGATGGATAACAGGGACCTTGCGAGTATCTTTTGCAGAATCTATGAGATGCGAGATGTCATACAGAAGAAAGGGCTTACGGCGCAACCTGTTGTAATCCATTGATTTCAAATTACCTGGCCACGTTTCTTTCTTGAGAAAGCAAAAGACCCGGCTGCGGATGCGGCCGGGTCTTCTTTTTTATCCTCTATTTCTATTCTAGCTGGTTCGGGGAAATTGTCGGCCACCCCAAGTCAGTGTAGGACTGTAACTTCCATTTACTTCGCGAACAAGTCGGTAAGGTTGGTGAGCTTCAGCAGATCTTTCACTCGGGAACTCAGGTTTACGAATTCGAGCCTGCCCAGTCCTTTATTAACAGCCGACACCTTGAGGCCGACCAGTGCACCGAGTCCTGAGCTGTCGACGTGCTGCACATCGCTACAGTCAATGACGATCTTTTTGCCTCCGGCATCGATCAGAGGCTTGACCAGCCTCTTGATTTCTTCGGTGTTGCCGCTCACCAGCCGACCGTGACATTTGATGGTTATCATCGGGAAATCAGCAAAATCGCCTGCCGACTCCTCGACATCAAAACGAATCCCCGGCTCTGCAGCCATAGCTATGGAATCTCCTTTTGATTCAAGGGACAAGACTACTCCCAATGACAGGACAATTGATTAAATTTTCATGAATGGGCTGGGCCCGCGCTCCTTTTACTTCACCCTTTCGAGCACTTCTGGGCGAACGAGGTACAGGAAGATCACCAGGTTCACCATCACCATCACGACCATCGGAAGCTGGTGGAAGCGGAACAGGACATAAGCTCCGTAGCACATGGAGAGAAAGGCGGCGGCGAGGGTGAGCGCCCATCCCCAGCGGCGCAGCTTGAGCAGCCCATTCGCGGCGATGGCGTAGAAGAGGCAGAGGATCATCACTGCCGGCGGCAGGTTGTGAGTGATGACACCAACAAGGCCGATGCCGCAAAGGAGCAGATTCCAGATGCAGGCGGCGGCCATGCCGGGGAGCAGGGCGCCGCTCTTCTGATCCGGACTCTGAGGCTGATCCGGACGGCTCGGCTTCGGGTTGGTGTCTTGTGGGTTTGTCATAGCGTGTGCAGGTAGGCGAGCAGAGCCTCAAGCTGCTGGTCGTTGAGGGAATCGCCGAACGCCGGCATCAAGTTTCTCCCGCGCAGGATCACCGCCGTGACGCGCTCATCGTTCGCAGGCGCGCCGCTGGGCAGATACTTCTGTTTAAAGAGAGCCTGAAGTCCCGGCCCGTGCAGCGAGCGGTCACTATTGGCATAGTGGCACCGGGCGCAGCGCGCGACGTAGACTTCGTGTCCGGCAGCTTCCTGCGCGGTGAGCTGGCTCAGGGGTTTCGAGGGCGGCAGCGGTGGACCGCAGGCCGTCAGCGCGGTTGTGGTCAAAGCGGCGAGAATGAGTTTGCGAACCTGCTTCAATGATCGATGATATCGAATCGTTGCTGGAACCCATCTCCTAAATTCTGGTAGGCGGAGGCTTGGCGCAGTTAGTTTCCGAGTGCCGACAAACCGCCCCGAACCCTGTCAATGAGTGACTCGGCCCTGTTATCGCCAATCGAAAATCAAGTGTGAAATCATGTTTGACGGATACCATACCCTCTCATCCGCTGAGCCGCGAGTATCTGCGAAGGAGGATTCCGTGGTTAAGCGCACTCTCCAGTTGTTGCTGGCTGCTTGGCTGACCACAGGTACGTTGTGGGCGGCGAGCGATCCATTTGTCGGAAAATGGAAGCTCGACCCTTCCCAAAGCAAGGAAACCTACCAAATGAAGATCGAAGCCGCCGGCCCAAACAGGTACGTCTTCGACTTTGGCGGTGGTGGAACGGAGACGATTGCGGTGGACGGGACCGAACAGCCCGGCCACTCAGGAACCACCCTGTCGGTTACCCCCGTCGAGCCCAATACTTGGAAGCTCGTCCGCAAGAAGGAGGGGTACACAGTAATGACGGCCATCTTCAAGCTTTCAGCGGACGCCAAGACGCTCACCGACAACTTCACGGCCTCCCGGCCCGATGGGTGGACATTCAGCATCGATTACGTGTTCACGCGAACGGCAGGGAACTCGGGTTTCGCGGGCAGGTGGGAAAGTTCGAACGAGAAGGTAAATTCAGTCTACGAACTTGAGATTCAGCCTTACCAGAGGGACGGCCTCGCACTCTTGCTTCCGGCGGAACATTCCGCCAGAAAGATGAAATTCGACGGGAAAGATTATCCAATCCAGGGCGCCGAGGTTGCGCGGGGTTCCGTGTCGTCGGGACACCGGGTGAACGACCATACTCTGGAAATAATCGACAAGATCAACGGCAGGACCACAGACACGCAGCGGATCACGCTTTCTCCCGACCTGAACACGTTGACGATGACCGTCCAGCAGGCGCGTCACAGCAAGCCGGACACATTGGTGTTCAATCGGGAATAGAAGAGGGCGTTGGTGATGTTTTAGCAGGGCACCATTCTGAGTGAGCGCATAATCGCCGAGTCACTCGTTGACAGGATTCTGGACAGATTACCGGCAACACGAAAATTGTCTCGCGACCGCGCGCAAACTGGCTTGAGTGCATTTATGACATGGGTTCTAGTCAGCAGCCGCGATCACGGCGACGATTTTATCCAGGGCGATCCGGGCGGCGTCGCCCGACGGGCTGTGATCGTTGCAGAGGACGGAAAAGGCAATGTTGCGGCCGCTGGCGGCGAGGAGATATCCGCTGAGAGCGTTGACCTCAGCGAGGGTGCCGGTTTTGGCGAAGATCCTGCCCTTATGGGCGGGGTCGGCGAATCGTCCGGAGAGCGTGCCGTCGACGCCGCCGGTGGGAAGGCTCGCGCGCCATGTGGCTCCCCAGGGCTGGCTATTGGCATAGGTGAGTAGACGTGTCATCGCGCGCGGCGTGACCATGTCCTGGGCTGATAATCCGGAGCCGTCGTAGAGCACGATGTCACCGGGATCGACCCCGGCAGCGATCAAGAACTGGCGCACGACACGCACCCCCTGGGCGATCGATCCGTCGCCGGCCTCGAGGCGTCCGAGCAGGCGAAGGAAAAGCTCGGCGTGAAGGTTCTGGCTGACCTTATTGGTTACGGTGATGTCCTGCTCGAACGGTGGAGAGACGTGAGTCGCGAGGATGCGAAGTCCCTCGGCGGGCGGCTGGAACGTGCTCAGCGTAAGCGGATGCAGGGCGAGCGGCTGAGCGATCTCGATGCGAAAATCCTGGGTATCGGTCGACTGCCGGTGTTGCGGGCGAGCCGTGCCTTTGACTTCGATACCTTTGGCCAGGAGCATCTCGCGCAGAGCGATGGCGGCGTATTCGGGCGGGTCTTCCACTGCGAGGGACACGTGCAGCCCGTTCTGATTTGTCGTGCCGTAGACGCGGACGTTTTTCGAGCCGAGGCCGCGATCGATGCCGGGGCTGGGCGGCTGATTGCCGGGCAGGACGGTCAGCGAGCTTTCCAGCGTGTAGTAAGGCGTGTCGGGGTTCCAGGGTGAAGGCTGGCCGTTCACCGGAAGGTTGAGGTAGACGACGTTGTCATTGACGGTGAGCGCTGAGACGGGCGCGCCGTAGCCCCACTCGAGGTCGTCCCACACCCAGCCTGATCCGTAGCGTTCCCATACGAACCAGGTGTCGTCGCCGATGATGTCTCCGTCGATGGCTTTGACGCCTGTGGCGGCGATCTGGTCAGCGATGCTTTCGAGAGCCAACAGGGGCGGATTGGGGCGCTCGGTCTTCTGCTGAAATGGATAGCTACGGCCGGACATGGTGGGATCGCCGGATCCCAGGAGAACGACGTTTCCGTGAAGTTGTCCGGCAGAGTCGAGGGTGGCGCTGGTGACCGCGTTAGTGGTCCATGTGGCGTTCGGGGGGAGCAAGGCGAGAGCCGTGGCCGTGGTCAGCAGCTTGGCATTCGATGCCGGCTGGAAGAACTGAGCGTCGTTGAGGGCGTAGATGGCCGAGCCGTCGAGATCGACCACGGAAATGCCCCAGTGCGCCCGCGAGACAGATGGATCGCTGATGATGGCGTTGATCGCGGCGCTCAGCGATCCGGGTTTTGCTTTGTGCTTCGACGGCTGTGGATGCTGTGCGGCGGCGGTAATGGCTGCGAACAAAAAAACGGTGACGAGCGGAGCGTGCCGTATCTGAGCTTTCATCCCTTGCGCGGAGTTTAGCATTGAAGCGCAATGACATTTCGACCTCGCGATGAGTTTGTCTGGGGCCTGCGCACGCGCAGTCTGCAGCTTGGCCGGCGGACGCTGGTAATGGGCGTGTTGAATGTGACTCCCGATTCGTTTTCGGATGGCGATTCTTTTTTTGACCCCGAAGCTGCGACGGCACAGGCCCTGCGCATGTTTTATGAGGGCGCCGATGTGGTGGACATCGGGGGGGAATCGACGCGGCCGGGAAGATATGAGCCGGTGAGCGCGGAGGAGGAGCAGCGCAGGGTGCTTCCGGTGATCGAGGCGTTATTGAAGGCGAAGCCGGATGCGATGCTGTCGATTGACACGTACAAGGCGTCCACGGCCAAAGCAGCGGTGGATGCCGGCGCGGAGATCGTGAACGACATCAGCGCGCTCGGTTGGGACTCCGAGATGGGGGCCGAATGCGCCCGGCTCAAGTGCGGCGTGGTGCTGATGCACACACGGGGCAAACCGGCGGAATGGAGGAATCTGCCACGGCTCGCGCCGGAAGAGGTTGTGCCGCTGGTGAAGAGCGGGCTTGCTGAGAGCTTGAGGGTCGCAGAAAGGGCCGGGATTGAGCGCGACCGTATAATGATCGATCCCGGTTACGGATTCGGCAAGTCGTTCGAGGAGAATTATCCCCTGCTGGCGCACCAGGACGATTTGCGGGAACTGGGCAGACCGATTCTGGCGGGAGTATCACGGAAGTCTTTTCTGGGGCGAAAGCTGGCCGAGTTTTACGGCGGCAACGATGCTCCGGTTACGCAGCGGGGAAATGCAACGATCGCGGCCACGGTGGCGGCGATTTTGGCCGGAGCGCAAATAGTGCGGGTTCACGAGGTGCGGGCGGCGGCGGAGGCGGCGCGCATCGCCGATGCGATTCTCACTGCCGTATGATGACGGCCATGAGAAAGTGTGCCCTGAATACCTGCCTTGTGCTCGTGGTGTTAATCCTGCTCGTCAGTGTGCAGTCTTTGCTTTCTGCCCAGGCGAAGAGACGCGCCACTACCGCCAGCAGCGCGGTCTATCCGATCGAGGAAGGCTATGTCGACGCGAACGGCGTTCTGATTTATTACAAGACGTTTGGACGTGGAGAGCCGCTGGTGATCGTGCACGGCGGACCGGGCGCATCGCATGACTATTTTCTGCCGTATCTGCTGCCGCTGGCGCGCACAAACAAGCTGGTGTTTATCGATGAGCGCGGATCGGGTCGATCCGAAAAGCTGGAGGACGTGAAACAGTATACGGTCGAGAAGATGGCTGCCGATGTGGAGGCGGTGCGTATCGAGCTGGGGTTGGGAAAGATCAGCCTGCTCGGACATTCGTACGGAGGTGTGCTTGCGCAGGCCTACGCGCTGGGATATCAGGAGCACCTCTCGCATCTGGTGCTGGCGAGTACTTTCGCGAGCACGAAGGAGATGAACCAGGTGCTGCTGCGGATCAAGAACCAGATGCCGCCAGACAAGCTGGCGCTGACAAATGCGTTCGAGAAGTCAGGATTGTTCGGCAAGGGTACGGCGTGGGAGCGCGGGCGATATCCCTCACAGTACGCAACGCTGGCGTGGGGCGATGGGTATTTCCGGAAGCTGTATGGCGCGCGGCCCGATCCGAATTATGATCCCCAGGCGCAGGACACCTCGACGGCGTGGGATCTTTATCGGGAGATGTGGGGTTCGCACGGCGAATTCGTGATTGATGGCAACCTGTCGAGCGTGGAGTATCTGGGCAAGCTGCCGGAGATCAAGGTGCCGACGCTGATTCTGGTAGGCGATCACGATGAGTGCGATCCGTCGTTGTCGAAGGAGATGAACGCGAAGATCAAGGGATCGAAGCTGGTCGTTCTGCCGAACAGCGGTCATATGGCGTTTGTCGATCAGCCGAACCTGTGGAACAGGAGTGTGGCGGAGTTTGTGAATTCGAAATAAATAAGAGCATGTTCAGAGCCGGCGCACTTTTCGAACACACCTTTCGCACCATCGGTGGAGAGATCGGGTTGCTTGCCGAGGTCAGAATAATGGCAGACACCCTCTGGCTGAAGGATATTGCCGTCTATCCGGCACACGGCGAAAAGCTGATGATTGTTCGACGGAAGTAAAGAGATGCCTCAGTCAGCTTGAAGACATGGCCCGGACAAACGGCTTTCGAAGGCTTAAAATTACGGGAAAGAGGGTTTCCGGGGCGGCGAAAGGCCGTCAGGTCGATTTGACAAGGACACTTGATGAAAGCCAGTGCTTACAATGCGGATAAGCGGTCTTTGGCCGTCGATGCGGAACGGCTGCTGCACGCCGGGAAGGATTACGACACCGTGCTCGCGTTTCGCCGTGATCGGGGTTTCAGCAAGCTCGATTCCATCAAGTTCCTTTGCAATGCCGGAAAGCTTCCTCTGATCAAGGCAAAAGAGCTTGTTCATGACAGCGTAGTCTGGTCGGACGCATTTGAGTGCGACGAGCGGCTGCATGAGTCTCTAATGAGGGGCGTGGCCGAGATCAGTTAGGTTAGGGCCCGTCAGTTCGTCTTTCCGTGCCCGAACAACGCATGTCTCGCAGGCCTTCCTGAAGCTTGCCAGCGCTTTATGTTCTCGTAGACGATCACGGTCGCCCAGGTCACGGCGATCCAGACGAAGACCTCTTCGATGGGCAGGCGGGCCCAGGCGGTGATGCGCAGCCCGAGCATGGCATCGTCCTCGAAGTTCCACCAGCCGTAGGGGAGGGCAAGCGTGACCTCCCAGAGCAAGCTGACGAGCAGCATCATGAACATCGTCAGGCTCAGGGCTCTCCAGTTGATGACTGGGCGCGCACTCGGGAGAAGGATGGTCGAGGGTAGAAGCGCGCCGATAATGAGAAAAATGAAGTAGGCCGGAAAGCCGGACAGGGTGGGCGCAAAGATCCTGCGGTAGAGAAACGCCAGGACTATGAGCGCTGCGGCCAAGAGCAGAGACGCAGGATGGAATCGCAGAAGGCGGTCGAAGCTGGCGCGCTCTGCTGCGGGTCCGGGCACGGTGTAGGCCGCAAGCCAGTATTCATCAAACCAGATGTAGAGCAGCAGGACGGCGATGAATCCTGTGAAGTAGAAGATGTACTCCTCGACCGGAACCCAGTTTCCGAGGGCGGGAGCCTTGAGGCCCAGGGTGGCGCCGGGATTCGGGAATACAAAGAAACGTGCGGCGAAGAAGAAGTCGAGCAAAGCGCCGAGAGGGAAGAGAAGTCCGATGGTCCACCAGAAGGATTTGCGGGAGATCTTTATTTCTTCGCGGGGGATGAACCAGAATGCGATCGCGACAATAGGGAAGATAAAGAGCAGAAGGCTGACGGTGTAGCCGTAAGGGGAGGGATCGGGCGAGAGGGGAATAGCGGGAGACGACACCCGGGCGGTGTGGAGAGTGAAACAGGCGGGCACGGTGATCATGGCGAACATCGCCAGAACCAGCCACGCGCTTCGGCGTGGTGGGGGCGCGGGTGGGTGATGATCGGTCCCAGATCCGGAAATTTGGGGTCCGGAGATTTGGACCTGGGGCTCCCGGCTTGATCTTCGATTCTCTGGCATATCCCCACCACGCTTTCTCGACCACCAAATGTAACCCAACCCGGGCATTTCGCGAGATCATCTCCGGCATCTTAGCTTTCGGCGGCAAATCAGCCAGATTGAGAACGAAAATGAAGCGAAAGAGCAACGGCGTTATGGTTTTTGTTGCGGGGATATGCCTGGTTGGCGCAGGTGTGTCTGCGGCGGCTCAGCAGGGTGACGAGAAGGAACAGCGCATCCTGGAATTGACCAACGCGGACCGTACGGCACAGGGCTTGCAGCCGCTGCACTGGGACCGGTCGCTGGCCGCGGCGGCCGCGGTGCATCTCGACAAGATGAAGGACGAGAAATCTCTCTCGCATCAGTATCCGGGTGAGCTGGACCTGCAGGCGCGTGCGGCGCAGGCGGGAGCGCACTTCCAGGCGATAGCCGAGAATATTGCGATGGGGCCGAGTGCGGAGGCGATCGAACGCCAGTGGATGTCCTCGGTGCCGCACCGGCAAAACATTCTCGATCCGCAGATGAATGCGATTGGGATTGCGGTAGTGGAGAAGAACGGGTATCTGTATGCGGTCGAGGATTTCGCTAACGCGAACGCGGCGCTCACGCCCGAACAAGTAGAGCAGAAGATCGGAGACCTGCTGCGGCAGCAGAAGATCGATCCGTCAGCGCCGCCGAAGATCGGCGAAGAGGCGTGCGAGATGGGGGACGGCATACCGGCGGACGCTTCTCATGCGGGGCGGGTGAAGGCTGTCGTGCATTTCCAGACGCCGGATTTGAGCAGACTGCCGGATCAGGTATTGCAACAACTGAGCAGCGGCCAATTCACGCGGGCAGCCGTAGGTGCGTGCAAGTCGGAGGGCACATTCACGACGTATCGGGTGGCGCTGGTGTTGTATTGAAATGAAAGAGGCGCGATCGCTCGCACCCTCTTTCGATGCACTACGGATCAGGTCAGGCTGCGGCGGTGTTGTTCGCCAGAGCGGCTTTCGCCTGCTCGACGAGGCGGGTGAAGCCGGGCGCGTCGTTCACGGCGATGTCAGCCAGGATCTTGCGGTCGAGCTCGACTCCAGCAGCCTTGAGGCCGTGGATGAGCTGCGAATAGCTGATGTTGTTGATCTTGGCGGCGGCGTTGATGCGCACGATCCAGAGTGAGCGGTACTGGCGCTTCTTCTGCTTGCGGCCGGAGTATGCGAACTTAAGTCCGCGCTCGATGGCTTCCTGCGCTGCCTGGTAGAGCTTTGATTTTGTGAGGAAATATCCGCTCGCGCGCTTGAGAATCTTTTTGCGGCGGTCAGAGCGTTTTGTTCCGCGTTTTACACGGGGCATGGCTGGTTCTCCTTTTAGTGTTTCGTTCTGCGGCTGGAGGCAGGATGCGCTCTCGCGCTGACCTCTTCACTCGCTTGCTCCCTGATCACTCGGGTCTGTTCTTTTGGTTCAGATCCGGGGGCCTTGCGGCCCTTGCACGTAGTGCAGATCAGGCATAGGGAATCATACGCGCAACCTTCTTGTAGTCGGCGTCGGAAACCAGCGTGCTGTGGGCCAGCTTGCGCTTGGTCTTCGTCTCCTTCGACGTGAGGATGTGGCGCATCTTGGACTGGCCGCGCACTATTTTGCCCGTGCCGGTCTTCTTGAAGCGCTTGGCTGCGCCCTTGTGTGTCTTTAGTTTGGGCATGGTTTTCCTGCTTGGAATCAGCGTGTTTACCGCATCTCTAAGTATACGGGAAGGGACGGGGATTGGCCAGCGGAAGCCAGGCGCCGCCTGAGACTACTGCACCCTCAAATTATCCCGCTTTGGGGCCCTGCCATGCTATCCTCGCGTCTCAAATGCCCGATACGACGGCAACTTCACCCAAAGAAATTACCTTGAACCGGTTGGAAGACCAGGCTGGCTGGTACGGCCGCAAGAGCAGGACGGGCGCAGCGGCTCTATAAGGGTATCAAGGTGGTTGAGATCGTCGCGGCGGCGCTGATTCCGTTTCTCACCGGACACACGTTCAACCATAAAGACGCAGTTATTGGCGGCCTTGGCGTGCTGATCACAATCCTTGAGGGCATTCTGCAACTAAACCAGTACCAGCAGATCTGGACGACGTACAGGGCTACCGGGGAGGCGCTTACGCGCGAGAAGTATCTCTTTCAGGCGCTGGCCGGCCCTTATGCAGCCCCGGGAGTGAACCCTCCTGTGCTGCTGGCCGAGCGCATCGAGGCGATGATGTCGCAGGAGAACACGAAGTGGGTGTCGCTGCAGGAGCAGCAGAATCAAAAAAAACCGATGAAGCGGGCCATTAGAACGGATGCGGGGCGCAGAAGATTGTGTTCCGGTCTCGCCATCATGCCACCCCACCTGCACAGACTTGGAATTCACTTAACCCGCACGAAGTCTAAATTGGCAGTTTTATGTGTGGTCTGTCCGTTCACAGTAAAGGTGTTCTGGATCTGTATGTGTAGCTGGTCGCCATCCGGACGGAACGTAACCAGAGCGGACCGGTTCTTTTTCCTCGTCATCCGGAGTGGCGCGGGGCGACCACGCCGCAACGCCCTGCACTCCGTCGAAATTTACCGTTTGCGTAGCCCCAGCTGCATGTGCCCTGAGGACAGCTTGGCCAGTACATCGACGCGATAGCGCTGATTCGCGCCAGTGATGTGAAGCTCCACCGGCTGCCTTCTCTATCTGCGCCTGTATTTCGCCAGTATCCCACTAATCCCGAAGCGGTGGTAGTGGGCGTTGTAGTTCCAGCTGTGCCTCCGCTGTTGGCCGCCGCCGGGGCAGGCTGCGGCGTGGACTTATCGAAGAGGGCAAAGCCGATGCCGGCGAGAATCAAGAGCGCCGCGATGCCGCCACCAGCGATCAGCGGCAGATTCCGTTTGTTTGGCGGGGAGGAGGCATGCGGTGTGACTGGTGGCGGTAGCTGAACCGGGACGGCGGCGTGGACGGGCTGGTTTTCGGTCGCCGGAGTAGTAGTGACGTACTGCTTCAAGGCGTCGACGAGCAACTGCACATCGGAGTTCCAGCGGGCGTGGGATATTTCGACGCTGTTGCGATAGGCGAGATCTTTGATGTTGTCGGGCAATTGCTCGGGATGAGGCATCCGCGCGTCGTGCACCAATACAGGGATGACGGCGATATTGCGGGCCAGCGCCGAGGCGATTTCGAGCCGAACGAAGTCGTTGGCGTCGTCGAGGCGGCGGTGTCCATCCTGGTTGGTAATGGTAGCCCATTGCGGGCCGATGACGGCGAGGAAGACGCCGCAGCCGGATACGTTGTCATCGATGGCTTTGCGGAAATCGAGGCCGGGAGCGATGCCGGCTACATCCATGAAGACTGCGTTGTTGCCGTAGGCGCGTACGAGGTCGTCGTAGAGCCTGCCTGCTTCGCCTTCCGAGTCGTCGCGCCGGTAGCTGATGAAGATAGAGTGCTGCACCCGGATTCGTCCTCCACGACCGCCGAGACGTGGGGGAAGTCGCGCTGCGGTCGTGCCAAGAATAAGCGGAGTTCGGCAATTCGGCAACGTAACTTCTGGGAAACAAAAGAGGCTGCCGAAGTGGCAACCTCTGAAATCCCAGTGATCGGATTGTTACTCGGTGACGGTGTCCACAAAGGCCTTCAGCTTGCGCGACCGTGAAGGATGACGCAGCTTGCGCAGCGCCTTTGCTTCGATCTGGCGGATGCGTTCACGAGTGACCTGGAAGCTCTGGCCCACTTCTTCGAGGGTGTGCTCGGAGCCGTCTTCGAGTCCGAAGCGCATCTTGATGACGCGCTCCTCGCGTGGCGTGAGAGTACGCAGCACCTGCGAGGTGTACTCCTTCAGGTTGACGCTGATCACGGCGTCGGAGGGCGAAACCGCCTGGCGGTCTTCGATGAAGTCGCCGAGGTGAGAATCTTCCTCTTCGCCGATTGGAGTCTCGAGTGAGATGGGCTCCTGCGCGATCTTGAGGACCTTGCGGACCTTCGCGACCGGGATATCCATGCGCCGGGCAATCTCTTCCGAGGTGGGCTCGCGGCCAAGCTCCTGCACCAGCTGACGCGAGGTGCGGATGAGCTTGTTGATGGTCTCGATCATGTGCACCGGGATGCGGATCGTCCTTGCCTGGTCAGCAATGGCGCGGGTAATCGCCTGCCGGATCCACCAGGTGGCATAGGTCGAGAATTTGTAACCGCGGCGGTACTCGAACTTATCAACTGCCTTCATCAGGCCGATGTTGCCTTCCTGAATCAGGTCGAGGAATTGCAGGCCGCGATTGGTGTACTTCTTCGCGATCGAAACGACGAGGCGAAGGTTGGCTTCGATGAGCTCGCGCTTCGCGTGCTCGGCGTCCATGTCGCCCTGGATCATCTCGCGCTGGGTGCGCTTGAGGTCGGCGATGGAGACGCCGGCATCCTGCTCGAGCTTCTCGAGGTCGATCCGGCAGTTCTTCTGCTGACGGCGGTACTCTTTCTTTAGCTCTTCGCTCTTCGACTGGTCGTACTTCTGGTCGAGGGTGCGAATCTGCCGCTCGAGGGTGCGCATGACGTCGACAGTCTTGTTGACCTTGTCGAGGAGGCGCTTGCGCTCCTGGTTGGTGTACTTGAGCTCGCGCACGATGCGCGACACCAGAACCTTTTCACGGGCGATGCCCCAGCGCGTCTTGCGGTATTCGCGCGCCCTGGTTTTGGGGTTGATGGCCGCGAGCTTCTCCTCGAGAAGCTGTGCCTTCTTCTGGTGCTTCACAAGCGCGTCGATGCGGGCGACTGTCTGACGCACGCGCGCCTGCAGCACCTCTTCGGTGATCTCTTCTTCGTCGAAGATCACCACTTCCTTGATGTTGCGCACGCCGCGCTTCAGGTCTTCGCCGAGCGCGACGATTTCGCGGATCACGATCGAGGAGCGCGAAATTGCCTTCATCACGCGCATCTGGCCGCGCTCGATGCGCTTGGCGATTTCGACTTCGCCTTCGCGCGTCAGTAGCGGCACAGTTCCCATCTCGCGCAGATACATGCGGACGGGGTCGTTCGTCTTTTCGAGAGTACCCGGGGTAAGGTCGAGTTCTACGTCCTCACCCTCTTCACCCTCAGCATCAAAGGCATCGCCTCCGAGCTTCGGGCCGCCCTCGAGCAGGTCGATTCCCTGGGTCCCGATGGTGGTGATAAGATCGTCGAGATCGTCGGGCGACTGCATGTCTCCTGGAAGAAGGTCGTTGACCTCACCGTAGGTCAGGTAACCCTTTTCTTTGCCCGTATCGATCAGTTTCTGAATGTCGTCTTCGTATTTGTCTTCAATAGCCAAGCGCGTGTCGTCTCCCGCGTCGAATGTGTTCGGATCTGTCTGCCTGGGCTGGACGAAGTGCGGTCAGGGCCATTGAGGCGTTATCCCAAAGCGAAGCCAAGTCGCCGGGAGGTAGGCGCACGTCCACCAAAGACTCACAGAATATCATGCCTAGTCGCCAAACTGATTACTTTTATTAGCGCTCGCGAGCCAAACTTCTGCTTGATTTCTGGTCAGATCCTCAATCACTTAGATGTTCGAGGTCCCGTTTTCGTTTCAGATTCCCTTGGTTACCTTTGTGTGACCGGTTAGTGGTGAGAGATGACGAAAACCAGGAACCCGATCACGCCGAAAACGGCCAGGAGGAAGACCAGGAGAAGGCCTCCAATGAGTAAGTTGGCGGTCCGTTGCTGGTCGGGCCTGGGGTGGGTGATGCCGAAGGTGGCGATGAAGGTCTCGGTCAGCCAGGCGAGTAGTTTCAATGGGATATCTGCCTTCAACCAGAATACGTCATTTGAGATGGACCTTCGAGCAAAGAGCTGCAAATGACGTAAAAGGGACGGGATGGCGGGCTAGTCGAGCTCGCGGAGGCGGCGGGCGGTTTCTTGAATCTGCCGGGTCAGCGTTAGGATCTCGTCGGTACTCCCGTTGCGCTCGGCGGCCTGCAACTCAGCCCGAAGCTGCCGCTGCTGCTGCTCAAGGGAGCTTCGCCGGACAGTAAAAATGGCTTCTTTGACGTGGGCGGCGTCGGGGTCGGCACCGTGGACTGAGACGAAGACCCCGGCGAGCAACTGGCGGTGCGCAGGTTGGGCGAGAGCTTGCAGCGGGTCGGAGCCATCGGCGCGTACCCGGAGTTGGTTAAGAATTTCATGCACGTCTGCCCGCATCCGGGCAAAGTCGGTGTCGTGTTGGCGGTATGCGGCCTCGGCGACGCGGAATATCTCGCTGTTTTGCGGCGAGGAAAAGGCCTGCAGCAGGATCTGCTCGGCGCGGGTAAGAGCCGGGGAATGAGCGCCAACGGAATCCCGGCGGTTCACCGCGGCGTCCTTCAGTTCCTGCCGGAGGAGAGCAGAGTCAATTCCGAGCTTTTGCGCGGCGTCGGAGGCGAATTCGTCGCGCGCAATGCGGTTGGGCATGCGGCGGATGTGCGGCAGCAGAAAATTTAACGCCTTGACCTTGGCTTCGGGGGTATGCGGCGGAAAGAGCTGGCGGGCTCGGTCGATGAGGTAATCCTGATGGCGGCGCGCGCCGCGCAGCGCGACGGCGTACTCTTTAGCGCCCCGCTCGCGGATGTAGCGGTCAGGATCGAGGCCGCCCTCGAGGGCGACGACCTTCACCTCGAAGCCCTCTTCAGTCAGCAGGGCGATGGATTTCTCGGCGGCGTTGGCTCCGGCGGTGTCGGGATCGAAGTTGACGATGACGCGTGTGGTGTATCGGCTGAGGAGGCGCACCTGGGCTTCGGTGAACGCGGTACCGCTGGTGGCGAGAACGTTCGTGAAGCCGGCCAGGTATGCCGAGATGCAGTCCATCTGGCCCTCCACGAGGATGGCGAAGTTGGCCTCGCGGATGGGCTGGCGCGCTTTGTCGAGGTTGAAAAGGACACTTCCCTTTGTGTAGAGCGACGTTTCGGGTGAGTTCAGGTATTTGGGGCCGGCGTTTTCGCCACTTTCGAGAGCCCGGGCCGTGAAAGCGATGATGCGGCCCGATTCATTCGCAATAGGAAAAGTAATGCGTTTACGGAATCTGGAGTAGAGGGGGCCGGGCGTGCCGTCTTCCTGCGGTTTGAAGGAGAAGAGGCCGGAGGCGCGCAGGGCTTCAGCGTCGGCGACAGATTGCAGCCGGTCGCGGAGGGCGTGGAAGGACTCGGGCGCGTAGCCGATCCGGAATTTGCCGATGCCTTCGTCGTTGAGTCCGCGGCCGGTGAGGTATTCGCGGGCCAGAGCACCTTCGGGCGAGCGGAGCTGCTGCTCGAACCATGCTGTAGCGGTCTCGTGCAGTTCGATCAGCCTGGCGCGAATGCGGCCTTCGGCGGCCTCTTCGGGAGATGAAAACTCCCGCTTCGGCAGCGGGATTCCGGATTTGAGAGCGACGGTCCTGACGGCTTCGGGAAAGGTGACGTTCTCGATTTTCTGGATGAAGGAAAAGACGTCCCCGGTCTCGTGGCAGCCGAAGCAGTAGTAGAACTGGCGTGTCGCGTTGACGGAGAAGGACGGCGTCTTTTCGGAGTGGAAGGGGCAGAGACCGGTGTAGTTCTGCGCGCCCGCCTTCTTGAGGCGGACATAATCGCCGACGATCTTGAGGATGTCCGCCTGCTGTTTTACGGTCTGGGCGAAGTTGTCGGGCATGCGTAGACGAATCGGGGAATTATCGAGTCATGATAATCGGCGGACAAAACCTGCGACGACTTCGGCTGACTGCCGCGGCATGAGCTGAAGCAGAATGTGCGCGCCGTTTAGAACCACGACTTCGATTTCGGGCTTCACACGGCGCATTTCTTCCAAACATACCGGATTCACTAAGAGGTCGTGAGCGGCTTGCATGTAGAGGATGGGCACCTTGATGCGGCGGAGATCGTCGAGGACGTTGCAGGCGAGAACCGAGCGGACGCGATCGACCAACACTGTTGGCCGCACAGAGTTGATGGCAGTGCTGAGGCGGCCAAGGATTGAGTGGGGAGGGTGCGATCCGGAAACCATGATGGCTCCGGCGACCCCGGTGGGAATGAAAGGGAGAATAGAAGCAAGGTAATGGCCGAAGAGACGTGTGGTTGCGCGCAAAGGCGAGGTGGCGAAGCCGGCGCATAGGATGAGTCCCTTGAGGTTGGGAGGACTTGCCGCTGCGAACTGAATCGAGAGCGGCGTTGAGAACGACTCGGCGAGGATGACGAAGGGTTCGGACGCCGGGACGAAGGAACCAATGAGGTCGAGAAGCTGGGGATTCGAGAGGCGGATATCGTTCGGATAGCCGAGGGCCCGAGTTTCGATCGCGCTGGGAAGGGCAGAGATGAATTCGGTGAATAGCTCGCTGCTCCCATGCATTCCGGGAAGAAGGACGAGGTTAATACGGGGACTCCGGCGGGGTGGTCATTTGCGCTTCCACCTCACGCCATCCTTGGAGTCCTCGATCACGATTCCTTTCTCCGCCAGCTCGTTGCGGATCTGGTCGGCGAGGGCAAAGTTGCGGGCGCGCTTGGCCTGCGTGCGCTTATCGACGAGCGCCTGAATCTTCTCATCGCTGAAATCGCGTTGAGCCAGCAATTCGGGAGCAGCTTCGTTGAGACGGCCTTCGCGCTCGGCCCAGTCGAGGGCGAACCGCGTCCACTCGGCGTCGTGATCTCCGAGGACCGCAAAGACCTGGTCGAAGCGATTGAGGACTTCGAGAATCTGCGGGATATTATCGGCGCCGAGGGTGCCGGCATCCATGGCGGCGTTGGCGGAGCGGACGAGGTCGAATATGGCGGCCCGGGCTTCGGCGGTGTTGAGGTCGTTCGCGAGGGCCTCGCAGAAGGCGTGGCCGGAGCGCGCGGTCTCGGCGGCGAGGCTGGTGTTCAGGCCTGGGATGGTCGGGGCGCTGCGGACGCGCTGGTGGAAGGTCCGCAGGCGGTCGACGGCGCCGGTTTCGGCGGCGAGTCCTTCGAAAGTGAAGTTGAGCTGCTGGCGGTAGGGGACGGAAATGAGCAGCATGCGGATGGCCGAGGCCTTGTAGCCCTTCAAGAGCAGGTCGCGGAGGGTGTAGAAGTTGCCCTCGGACTTGGACATCTTGCGGCCTTCGACCAGCAGGAAGCGGACGTGGAACCAGTGGCGGGCGAAGGTGGTGTGCGACGCCGACTCCGACTGGGCGATTTCGTTTTCGTGGTGGGGGAACATGAGGTCCTCCCCGCCGGCGTGGAGATCGAAGTCATCGCCTAGATATTCCGTCGCCATGGCGGAGCACTCGATGTGCCAGCCGGGGCGCCCAGGGCCGAGGTCGGTCTGCCAGTGGTACTCGCCGGGCTTGGGGGACTTCCAGAGGGCAAAGTCGCGGGCCGAGTCCTTGTCGTACTCGTCGACATCGACGCGCGCGCCGTCGGTGATGCCGGAGAAGTCCTTCTTCGACAGCTTTCCGTAGCCGGGAAACGACGCGATACGGAAGTACCACGATCCGTCTTCGGTCCGGTAGGCGCAGTCCTGCCCGGCGAGGCGCTGGATTAGGGTGACCATCGCGGGGATGTGCTCGGTGGCGCGGGCGACGATCTCGGGCTTTTCGACCTGGAGGGCGTCGAGGTCTTCGAAGAAGGCTTTCTCGTAGCGCTTCGTGTATTCGCCGATCGGGATGTTGGCCGCGGTGGCGTTGCGGATGATCTTGTCGTCAACGTCGGTGATGTTCATGACGTGGCGGGTGTCGAGGCCCTGAAGGCGGAGGAAGCGGCGAAGGACGTCGACCTGGAGGAAGGTGCGGAAGTTTCCAATGTGGCCGTAGTCGTAGACGGTGGGTCCGCAGGCGTACATGCGGATGGTCCGGCCGTCGGCGGGGGCGAGTTCTTCGACGCGTCCGGAGAGGGTATTGAACAGGTTGATGGTCATTCTTTCGGCGGTTCCCCGCCGATTTTATCCCGTTCCCGTTTTAGACGTCACCGGGAGTATCTCGAGCTCCGGTTTCCTGTATTCGGCGCACGATCAGCCGAGCTTCTGTCGAACGCTCTCAAGAATCTCATCTGACAGCCGTGGGTCCCGCACGGCCCGGGCTAATGCGACGCCGCCGATCAGTGCGGCTGTCTGAAAGATGGCGTCCTTCCGGTCCCCACCCATTGCAGAGAGAATTTCCTCGAGCCCTCGCTCGAATGCTGTTTTGAGTCCGGGCGTCGAGCGAGCCACTTCAGGAGCCAGTGCGGCCATAGTGCAGCCATGGCCTGGATTGTCTCGATGCCGGGGGCTCAGGTACCGTTCAGCGTAGGCTCGCCTGCCCTTCTTCGTTGCACCGTGGCTCCGGGCGCGCCCTGCCGAAAGCTCTTGTCCATAGGCAACCGCGGCTTCCTGAAGCTCCTGCTTTGAGGCGAAGTGAGCATAGAACGCGCCGTGCGTCAGGCCTGCGGCCTTCATCACCTCACCCACGGTTACATTTTCAAATCCCCGTTCACGAAAGAGGCGGGAAGCCTCTTTTACAATTCGCTCATGCTTGGCGGCGGTCTCCTTGGCAGGGTAACGCATATTTTTCGCATCCTCTATCTATGATGGCCATCATATCATATGTATGACGGTCATCATATTTAATGGCCACCATAAGGAGGAATCATGAAACTCGCAGGGAAAAAAGCTCTCATTACCGGAGGCAACAGCGGCATCGGTCTTGCAACAGCCCGTCTCTTCATCGCCGAAGGCGCTCAGGTTGCCATCACAGGACGCGACCAGAAGACGCTGGATGAGGCGGTCGCCGAACTCGGACCGAACGCGCGCGGCTATCGCGCCGACGTTACCGCAGCGGAGGGCCGCAAGCGGCTCTTCGCTGAACTCTCCAAAGACTTCGGCAAGCTTGACATCGTCTTCGCCAACGCCGGCATCTCCGGCAGGACAGCTACTGGCGCCGCCGACGAAGCCATTTTCGAAAACATTATCCACACCAACCTCAACGGCGCTTTCTTTACCGTGAATTCAGCCGCTCCTCTGCTGAACGACAACGGCAGCATCATCTTCAACGGATCCGTGCACAACTATCTCGGCCAGCCCGGCCTTGCCGCCTATGCAGCGACGAAGGGAGGCCTCGTTTCCATGGCGCGTGCCATCGCCGCCGACCTCGCCCCGCGCAACATTCGCGTGAATGTCGTTGCACCCGGGGCGACGAAGACGCCCATCTGGAAGCGCGGATCCCGCGCCAACGATACTGCGGAGCAATCTGCCAAGCTTGCTGACTTCATCTCCTCTTCGATTCCTCTGGGCCGTTGGGGCGAACCGGAAGAACTTGCCAAAGCCGTGCTCTTCCTTGCCTCCGGCGACTCGTCGTACATCAATGCGATCGAGCTGATGGTTGATGGAGGAATGACGGGTGCGCCTTTCGGAGCTCCCATTCTTCGCGGTTAACTGTGGAGGGGCACCATGAAAAAGGGCTACTTCCCCCCCGCCGGCCACACCCGGATCGATTCCTCACAGCACCAAAGCTGCAGGGAAATGGTTGTGGACCGGTGCAGAAGTTAAGACTTTTTGTCTTGCGGGTCCGGAGTGGTTGCGGGGGCGCCGGGAAGAATCGGACGCAGTTCCTGCGTAGGTACGGACAGGAGGACGGCGTCCGCTACCGACTGAACCAGCCGGACAGGTAAGTCGAGTGTGGCAGCACGGAGCAGGCCCCGCGCTGCACCGATCTGCTCGGCGGCCGACTTGCTCAATTTGATCTGGAGCGCAACGACGGCCCACGTGGAGGTGTCGACGAACAGCGCAGCTACCTCGCCGATCGCCTGCCCGTCCGCCGCAATTACTGTTCGTCCGCGGAGGTGTTCATCAGAAACTTGCATCGTCGAACCCCCTCTTGATACCTGAACTTGCCGCGCCCCGAGTGTACACCTCTCGGGCTTCCGGTTCCCCTGCGCTCCGGTCTGCTACCCCAGCGCCCGACGTCGGGCACACTGGACCCCGACCTATGGCAGCAAGGCGCGGCGATCATCAGGCCGGGTAAAGTATAGGTGCTATGAGAAGAACGGCGATTTTGGTTTTCGTCTTCGCGGCTCTGCGCGCCGGAGTATCGTACTGCCAGGACTGGAAGGCCAAGCTGTCAGCTGATATTACGAAGTTTGGGCACCGCAACTGGATCGTCGTGGCCGACTCCGCCTACCCTTTGCAGACATCGCCGGAATCGAGACCATTGTCGTGGACGCGGATCAACTCACTGTCATTGGTCAGGTGATCGACGACCTCAGAAGAGCAAAGCATGTCAGGGCGATCGTTTACACAGATTCCGAGTTGAGCTTCATTCCGGAGCAGGACGCGAAGGGAGTGGGCACCCATCGAGAAGCCCTTGCCAAGCTGCTTTCATCCCAGGGCGCGCATCAGACGCTGCCGCATGAGGAGATCCTGCAAAAGCTTGATCAGGCGGGCAAGAGTTTCAAGATCCTGATCATCAAAACGCCGCTCACA
Organism: uncultured Acidobacteriaceae bacterium; assembly: GCA_963782175.1. Classification (GTDB taxonomy): domain Bacteria; phylum Acidobacteriota; class Terriglobia; order Terriglobales; family Acidobacteriaceae; genus Silvibacterium. The sequence goes on along the minus strand of CAWAIX010000015.1, from coordinate 349,849 downwards.
ATTCCGTATACTTCGGTGTTCTTCCAATTGGACTGCGGCTATTGGAGCAGTGAGGCCGAGGAGCGCCTACGAGCCGCAATGGCTTCACCGGCCAAATAGCTTCGTCTGCGTACGGGATCGGTTTTCCAGCGATGATCAGCTACTATTTCTTCGAGCATCAAGCGTGCTTTGGGGAGAGGGGCTTCGTGGCAGCAGAGGCGCACACCGCGTTTATCAGCTACTCGCGCGAAGATTCTGAGTTTGCGTTGCGGCTGGCCGAGGATCTGAAGGCGGCAGGAGCGGCGGTGTGGCTGGATCAGCTGGATATTGCTCCGGGGCAAAGGTGGGCACGTGCGGTTGAGGAAGCGTTGGCCGCATGTCCGCGGATGCTGGTGATTCTTTCACCGGCCTCGGTCGGTTCCCGGAACGTTGAGGACGAGGTTTCATTTGCGCTTGAGGAAGGCAAGACTGTCATCCCGTTGCTGTGTCAGGAATGCAAGATTCCCTTCCGCCTGCGGCCGTTTCAGTATGCCGATTTCAGGGGCGATTACGCCTTCGGACTTTCGGCCATTACCAAGGTCCTGATCGCAGCCGCGAGCTCCCCCGGTTGGCAGGTTAGTGACAGTGGTACCGGGAAATGGCTTCAGGCAATTGCCTTTGCTACTCCCGAGGTCGGCTGGGCGGGCGGTGACGGCGGAATCATCTTGCATACGGAAGATGGCGGCCGCACGTGGGCAAAACAGGTGAGCGGTGTGTCATCGAGCCTGCGGTCGTTCGCCTTTGCGAATCCGAAGCTGGGTTGTGCGGTCGGAGCGAAGGGGGTGGTTCTGCGCACCGAAGACAGCGGGATGACATGGAAGGCGGTACAGACAGGCATCGACTCCTGGCTCTATTCGGTCGGGTTGTCTACGGCTCAGTCCGGCTGCGCCGTCGGGCAGGGCGGGATTATTCTGCGCACTATCGACGGTGGAAACTCGTGGCTAAAGCTCGAGGTGGTTACAACCCGGCTAAGATCCATCGTTTTTGCCGGACAGAAGCTCGGATGGGCCGCGGGACGGGAAGGCGTGATTCTGCACACCGAGAACGGCGGAGCAGGATGGACCAGGCAAGCCAGCGGCGTCACCAGTCTGCTGTATTCGCTGGCGTTTCCTTCGTCGAAGGTGGGATGGGCTGTGGGCGAAGGCGGCATCATCCTGCACACCACCGACGGCGGCAACAACTGGAAGGAGCAAAGGTCCGGGACGGAAACCGCACTGCGATCCGTAGCGTTTGCCTCTGAGGGTTCGGGCTGGATTGCAGGGGATGACGGCCTCATCCTGCGAACAGAGGATGGCGGCCAGACATGGAGGAGAGAAAATACCGGCACTGAATCGGCATTGCGGGCGATAACCTTTTCAGCGCCTGATCGCAGCTGGGCGGCGGGAGAGCATGGCACGATCCTGCACTATGAGAAGTAAGCGGCAACAGCAAAAGGCCGGGAGGGATCCCGGCCTGCGTAGCTCTTTAGCGGAAATATCTTAAGCGGACTTCTTCGTCGCCAGGGCCTTGACGCGGGCGTTTAGGCGGCTCTTGTAGCGGGACGCGGTGTTGGCGTGGAGGACGCCCTTCTGCACGCTCTTGTCGAGGGCGGAGGCAGTCGCCTTGTACTGCTCGGTCGCGGCCTTGACGTCGCCGGCGTGGAGGGCCTCGCGCAGAAGGCGCAGGCTGCCGCGGACCCGGCTCTTGTTCGAGCGGTTGACCGTAGTCTTCTTTTCGGTTTGACGGACGCGCTTGAGCGCGGAGACATGGTTTGCCATGGTGGTTCTAAACTCTTTTCTGGAATATGGGATGCAGGCAATTCGACATCCCCTGCAATACACAAGTTTACGGGAATGCGGTGATAGAGGCAAGGGCTCAGAACTCAGAGCGCAGGGCTCAAGGGCTACAGACCTCCATATGGTGCATTCCCAGAGGTAGTTGTAATCCGAGGGGTGCGCCGGTAACAGCCGGGTTGTCGGTTTCAGAAGGAGCAGCTGATGAAGTACAGAGTGGGTGACTTGTCACTCCATGTTTAAGAATATGGCTCTGGTTCCGGATTTGATACGGATTGGACAAAGAATTCACTAAACGGGCATTGACGCGCGGTGATACCGGCGCTACTCTGACCGCATCTAACACGCTGGGGCGCTTTCTCGGGCACACATTTGGTGTTGATTGCAAACACGGGTTCTGCGGTGAATCGGGTACTTGACCGAACGCTTGCTCAGATGCCCGGCTCCGCGCCTAACCAGCAAAATCAGAAAATCAGCATCGAAGCCGCTCCGGGCCAACCGGGCAGGCATGGGAGGTAGTTTCACAGCTTGATTAAAAAAGAGCTCGACATCACACCGAATCTTGAGTCTCTGTTCGGGACCCGCGATGAAAACCTCAGGCTCATGGAAGACCTGCTCCATGTGCGCATCGATTTGAGATCGGACGCCGTTGTGGTGGAGGGCTCCGGGGAGAGTATTGCCCGCGTGGAGCGGATTTTCTCCGACTACGAAGCCCTGCGGAAGTCGGGAGCGTGTCTCCAGAACGGGGAGCTGCACGGTATGCTGCGGCTGGTGGTGGCCGATCCGAATGTCTCGCTGCGGAGCTTGGCGGAGACAGGCAAGCAGCGCTCGGCGGGGATCAAGCGGATGGTGCAGCCGCGGTCGCTGAACCAGCGGATGTATCTGGAAGCGATCGACCAATCAGACATGGTGTTCGGCATTGGGCCGGCAGGTACGGGCAAGACGTATCTGGCTGTGGCCATGGCCGTGGCGGCGATGCAGGCGAAGAAGGTGAGCCGCATCGTGCTGGTGCGTCCGGCGGTCGAGGCCGGGGAGCGGCTCGGGTTTTTGCCCGGCAGCTTGCAGGAGAAGGTGGATCCTTATCTCAGGCCGCTGTATGACGCGCTCTATGACCTGCTCGAACCGGAGCGGGTGGACAAGATGCTCGAGAAGAATGTGATCGAGGTGGCTCCGCTGGCGTTTATGCGCGGGCGCACCCTGAATGATGCGTTCGTGATCATGGACGAGGCCCAGAATACGACCAGCGAGCAGATGAAGATGTTCCTGACGCGCATGGGGAACAACTCGCGCGCGGTGATCACCGGCGACATAACGCAGATCGACCTGCCGAACCCGCGGAAGTCGGGGCTGATTGAGGCGATGGCGGTGCTGGATGGCGTGGACGGGATCCGCTTCGTTCATTTCGAGAGCGGCGATGTAGTGCGGCACGCGCTGGTGCAGAGGGTGATCCAGGCGTACGACAACTTCGGCCGGGCACAGCGGGAGCTGCCGTTGCGGATGGCGGAGGGCGAAGGCCGGGAGGCTCCGAAGCCGCAGTAACCGGGCGTTCGAAGTAGTTTGCGATAATAAACGGGAGGGCCATGCGCCCTCCTTTGCTTTTTCGCGCTTCCGGGCCGCTGCGGGGAGGCAAGGCAAGTCCCCATGATCCTGATCGAACCTGCGATGGAGAAGCAATTCGGGCGTGGCGCGCTCAGGAAGCGCGCGATCGGGAATTTTCTGGCGCGGGCGATTGAGGCGGCGGAGCTTGAGGGTGAGGTTTCCGTGCTGCTGGCGGGCGATGCGGAGATTCGGCGGCTGAACCGGGAGTTCCGGCACAAGGACAAGGCGACGGATGTGCTGTCGTTTCCGGCGGCGCAGGTGAACGGGCATACCGAGCTTGCCGGAGACCTGGCCATTTCGGTCGAGACCGCGGCGCGCGAAGCAGAGCGGCGTGGGCATGCATTGGAGATAGAACTGAAGGTTCTGCTGCTGCATGGAGTGTTGCACCTGGCGGGCTGGGATCACGAGACGGATTCAGGAGAGATGTCCGAAAAAGAGGAGGCATTGCGGGCTGAGCTGGGGCTGGCCGAGGGGTTGATCGGCAGGGCACGGAGCAGAGCACAGAGCACAGAGCGCAGAGTACAGCTGCGGCGGGGGAGGAAGCGATGAGCTGGGCGGCGGGGATTGGGATTGCGCTGCTGCTCGTCGTGCTGACGCTGGCGTCGTATGTGGAGCGGCTGTATTCAGAGATGGGCAAGTTCCTGTCGCGGGAGTTCCAGGAGAATATCGACGCGTGGGAGCAGCAGGTCGAGCCGCGGCTGCACCTGAAGCGGGAGAATGTGCGGCTGTCGGCGGCGATTCTTGCGCAGCTGTCGCTGGCGTGCCTGACGCTGCTGTTCGCAATGCTGCTGTTCGACCGGGGTGCAAACGACAAGCCGACGCCGGCGGAAGTGGGCCAGGTGGTGCTGGGGGTGGTGCTGGTGATCCTGCTGTTCAACCAGCTCATCCCGTTCATGTTCTTCACGCGCACGAGAGGGCGTTGGATGGTGCGGCTGCGCGGACCGCTGCGGCTGATGTTTTATCTCGTGATGCCGGTCACGCTGTTTCTGGGGTTCCTACTATCGGTTGCCGCGCTGGCGGAGTCGTCTCCGGGGAAGGAAGAGGAGACGACGGTGGAGGCGGTGGACGCCTTGCTTGAAGCGGGTGAGGAAGAAGGGATTGTCGAGGATAGCAATCGCGACCTAGTGCGCTCGGCGGTGGAGTTCGGCGGCAAGGTGGTGCGCGAGGTGATGACACCGCGTCCTGAGATGTTTGCGGTGCCGGGGATCCTGACGATCGAGGAATTCCTGCAGATGCTCGAGACGAAGCCTTATTCGCGGGTGCCGGTGTTCGATGGAACCCTGGATCACATCACGGGCATCGTGTTCGCGCACGATCTTCTGCGGATTCGCGACGACGATGCAAGGACGCAGAAGGTGGCCAGCATCGAGCGCAACGCGACGTTTGTGCCGGAAACGAAGAATGTGAGTGAACTGCTCCGGGAGATGCAGCATGAGAAGCAGCACATGCGGATCGTGATCGATGAATACGGCGGGGTGGCGGGGCTGGTAACGATCGAGGATCTGCTGGAAGAGATCGTCGGGACGATCACGGACGAGCACGAGGATGAGTCCGAGCGCGTGCTGCATGAGGCGGACGGCTCGTGGATTGTTCCGGGGAACCTGGAGATCGAGAGGCTGGATGATCTGCTGGGCGGCGAGGCGGAGATTCCGGCGGACTCCGAAGCGACGACGGTGGCCGGGCTGGTGAGTGAGGCGGCGGGGCGGATTCCGCAGGCCGGTGAGGTGATTGAGAAGTACGGGGCGCGGTTTGAGATTCTGGCGTCGACGGACCGGCGCATCGAGCGGCTGCAGGTTTCGAAGACCGCGGTGGATAGGAAGGGGGCATGATGCGGTCGGGATTCGTGTCGATTATCGGGAGGCCGAATGCGGGGAAGTCCACGCTGCTGAACGCGCTGGTGGGCGAGAAGGTCGCGATTGTGACGGCCAAGCCGCAAACGACGCGGACGCGGATCCTGGGCGTCGTGGAGGTGCCGGCGCGGAAAGGGAAGCATCCGGCGGCGCAGATTGTCTTCGTGGACACGCCGGGCGTGCACAAACCGGGTTCGTCACTCGACAAGCGCATGATGCAGGAGGTCTATGACGCGCTCGAGGAGCGCAATGCGGTGCTGCTGATGGTGGATGCGACGCGGAAGCTGGAGCTTCCGGGCGATGATGGCAGCGGGAAAGACAGCCCCCACAAAGACAGTGAAGATGCGTTTGTGTTCGAGCTGATCGGGAAGCTGGACTGCCCGGTAATTCTACTGATCAACAAGATCGATCTCGTCGACCGGGAGAAGCTGCTGCCGATGATCCAGCAGCTTTCGGGGCTGCACGCGTTTGCCGAGGTGATTCCGATTTCAGCGCGGAAGAAAGATGGGCTGAGCCGGCTGATCGACAAGCTGGTGGCGGTGCTGCCGCAGGGGGAGCGGTATTTCCCGAAAGAGCAGTACACGAACCAGCCAGAGCGGTTCATGGTTGCGGAACTGATCCGGGAGAAGATTCTCCTGGAGACCGGCGAAGAGGTTCCGTATGCCTCGGCGGTGGTGGTGGAACGATTCGAGGAGCCGCAGGCGCTTCCGGCGAAGGGCAAGAAGGGCATGCGCGACGCGAGGCCGCCGGTGACGCGGATTTCAGCCGTCATTTATTGCGAGCGCGACGGGCAGAAGGCGATCCTGATCGGCAAGGGCGGCAGCAAGCTGAAGGCGATCGGGACGGCGGCGCGCAAGGAGATCGAGTCGCTGCTCGGGACGCGGGTGTTTCTTGAGTTGCACGTGATCGTGAAAGAGAACTGGCGCGAGTCGCCGGGATTTGTGGAGTCGCTGGATTGGCGAAGGCAGCTGGAAGGGATGGCGGAGAAAGAGCCCAGAGCGCAGGGCTCAGAGCCCACCGAGTGATTTGACCGCAGCTGCATTATTTGTATCTCTCTTAGTTGCAATTAAGGTTAGGAGACGCCTTCGCGGATGCTGATTCCCAGGGTCTTCATCTTGCGGTAGAGGTGGCTGCGTTCGAGGCCGAGGGATTCGGCGGCGCGGCTGATGTTTCCGTTGCACTCATCGATTTTGCGCAGTATGTAGTCGCGTTCGTAAGCTTCGCGCGCCTGCTGAAGGGTGCTAAAGTCTTCGCTGCGGCGTCCGGTGGTGCGGTATACGAGCCGGGGTAGATGCCTCCGCTCGATGCGGTTCACCTGCGGGTTGAGAATGAGCACGCGTTCGAGAATGTTCTTGAGTTCGCGGACGTTGCCGGGCCAGGGGTATTGCTTGAGCAGGTCGAGAGCGTCTTCGGCGATGACGACGCGTGGGCGGCCGTATTCGCGGCCGAAGATGCGCAGGAATTCGCGGGCGAGCGAGGGTATGTCCTCCTTGCGCTCGCGAAGCGGCGGCACGAAGAACGGAATCACGTTGAGGCGATAGAAAAGGTCCTCGCGGAAGTTGCCTTTGGCGATCTCCTCTTCGAGGTTCTTGTTGGTGGCGGCGATGACGCGGACGTCGACGCTGATGGAGTGCGCGGCGCCTACGGGCACGAAGCTCTGCTCATCGAGAGCGCGCAGGACCTTGGCCTGCGTCTTGAGGCTCATGTCGCCAACTTCGTCGAGAAAGAGCGTTCCCCCGTTCGCTCGCTCAAAGGTACCGCGCTTTTCGGGAGGTCCGCCGGGAATGGCGCTGTTGCGGTAGCCGAAGAGCTCGCTTTCGATGAAGTCCTCGGGGATGGCGGCGCAGTTCAGCTCGATGAAGACGCGGTCGTGGCGCGGGCTTTCGGCGTGGATGGCGCGGGCGATGAGCTCCTTGCCGGCGCCGGACTCTCCGTAGATAAGCACGCGGCCGTTGGTGGGCGCCATGAGTTGGATCTGCTGACGGAGAGCTTTGGCGGGGACGCTTTCGCCGGTGATGGTGGTTTCAATGGTGAGCTGGCGCTTGAACTCGAGGTTTTCGCTGCGCAGGCGCTTGGCTTCAAGGGCGTTCTTGACGACGATGAGGGTGCGCTCAAGGGAGAGCGGCTTCTCGAGGAAGTCGAAGGCGCCGAGCTTAGTGGCTTTGACAGCGGTTTCGATGGTGGCATGACCGGAGATGACGACGACCTCCGGCTTGTCTTCGGTTTCCAGGGACGCGAGCTTGGCCAGGACGTCAAGACCGTCGCGATCGGGAAGCCAGATGTCGAGCAATAGCAGGTCGTAGGGCGCGTCGCGGAGCAGGACGATGGCTTCGGTTCCGCTGGCGGTGGTCGAAACGGAGTAGCCTTCTTCGTTGAGGATTTCTTCGAGTAACTCCCGAATCTCCGCTTCGTCGTCGACGATGAGGATCCGGTTCATTCGACAGAACCCGCGTGCAAGGGAAGCGCGACGTCGGCGGGCTTGTGGCCATTGGCGCCGTTTCCGTTCTCCGCGAGAGGCAATTCGAGGATGAAGCGCGCTCCGGCGGGAGAGTTGTTTTCGGCGCGAATGGCTCCGTGGTGCTGCTGAATGATTTTGGCGGCGATGGCCAGGCCGAGGCCGGTGCCGCGCTGCTTGGTGGAGAAGTAGGGAAGGAAGAGCCGCTCGCGCATCTCCCCGGTGAGGCCGTGGCCGGTGTCGGAGAAAACCAATTCGGCCATTCCGGGATTTTCGCTGAGGCGGGTTTCGATGGAAAGCACGCGCAGAAGACTGTTCTCCATGGCTTCGGCAGCGTTGTCGATGAGGTTGGCGAGAGCCCGCGTAAGTGCCTGGGCATCGGCCATAACGGCCGGCAGGTCCGTCGACAAGCGTTGCTCTATCCGGATGTTGTTGAGACGCCCGTGGAAGAGCATGATAGCGCCTTCGACGATCATGTTGAGGTCCGATGGCTTGGGCTGAGCGGCGGGGAACTCGGCGAGGACGGCGAACTGATCGACAAGGGTGCTCATCGATTCGACCGAAGAGAGGATCACATCGACGCAACGGCGAATGATGCCCGGAGAGTCGGGCCGGCTGCGATCCATGTGGCGGCGAATGCGCTCGGCGGAGAGTGCGATGGGCGTGAGAGGGTTCTTGATTTCGTGAGCGACACGCTGTGCGACTTCTTTCCAGGCGAGCTGGCGCTGGGCCCGGAGAAATTCGGTCACATCTTCGAGGACAAGGATGGAGCCGCGCTTTGCGTGGCCGAGGTCAAGCGCCGAGATGGTGGCTGTGAGGCTGAGAACGCCTGAGGCGACAGACATTTCGAATTCGGTGGAAGCGATGCCCATGCGCTGCGCGCGACGTTCGAGGACATTGAGTTCGGAAGCGACTTCAGGAGGAAAGAGCGAGGCGACGGGCTTGCCGGTGAGGGCGCGCGACTGATCGGGCGAGACGAGATCGGCAAAGGCGCGATTGGCCTGGAGGATGCGGCATTCGGAGTCGAGGGTGACCACGCCGCTGGGAATGGTTTCAAGGATGGTCTCGAGCTCCTTGCGGCGGGATTCCAGAGTGAGATTGGCTGCCGAGAGCTGACCAGCGGAAGATTCGGCCAGGCGGCGGCTCTGTTCGAGGTCGGACGCCATGTGATTGAACGAGCGGACGAGCTCGCCCAGCTCCGCCGTTGCGGAGACGGTGACGCGCTGCTCGTACTGGCCTTCTCCGATGGCGTTCATCGCGTCGGCGAGAGCTTCTACGGGTCGCGTGATCTGCTTGGACAAGTAAAGGGCCAACCAGCTGCTGGCAAAGAAGACCAGCATAGTAAGTAACAGCAGAAGTAACAAATAGGTGCTGCGAATGCTGCGGCGCTCGCGGTAAAGGGTCCAGTATTGGTCGTAGCCGCTGCGAATCTGCTCGATGGTGGCGCTGAGCCCGGCGGGCAGCGGCAGGCCGACGACGATGAGTCCACCGTCGTCTATGGTGGCATCGCCAACGGCGTACTGATTGTTGCCGACGACGAGAATGGGCTCATCGGTGCGCTGCGCGGCAATGAGGGCGGCAGTGGTGATGTCCTGGGATTTCTCAGCGGGGTCTTCCTCGAGCCAGGCGTGAACCTTGGCCGGCTGCTGCGGCAGCTGGTATTGGGCCATCGGATCTCCGTCCCGATAGACGATGGCGAATCCGCCCTGCAGGGTGATGCGGTGGGTACGGATCTCATCCAGGAGCCGGGGCCGGTCACCGCCGGCGTAGTGGTCGGCGAAGGACCGGGAGCGGGCGAGAGATTCAGCTTCCGCTCGGGCATTGAGGCTGACGTAGTGGGCAAGGTCCAGGGCGATACGGGTGGAGTTGTCGCGGAGTTCGGCTACGGGCTGCGAGAACCAGCGGTCGATGGAACGGTTCATGAGCAGGAAGCTGAACAGGAACATGAACAGCGCCGGTGCAAAAGAGAGAAGCACGGCTCCGATGAGCATGCGGGAGCGCAGGCGGGAACCGAGGACGCGGCTGCGCTCGTCGGCGAGCAGCTTGAGGATGTTGCGAAAGAGAAGGACCAGCAGGGTTACGAAGAGCAGGAAGGCAAGGATGGAGAGAGCGGTGAAGAGAATGATCTGGCCGCTGGAACTGGGATGGAGGAAGTCAAGCCGGAAGGCGTTGAGGGCTCCGAGGAGCAGAACAAGGAGGAGGGTGCCGGTGCCTAAAGCCACTACGGTTGCACGCCTGTGTTTCGATTCCGCCAAAAAAATCTCCTTGCGGACAGATTATAGGCTTGGCAAGAGCCGGGGCCCGGGTCCGGAATTTCGGAGCAACGACCGGAGGGGATGTGGCATCATGTTGCGGTATGAAAATCAACCGGGTGTCCACAGCGATTCTACCGTTCGCCCTGGCAGGCCTGCTGCTTGCCGGTGGTTGCAGCAAAAAGACCGATCAAGCCAGTAACGAGACGCAGCCCGCTCCGGCGACACAACCGCCGGCTCCCGCGACTTCGCCGAGCACGGGTACCCCGGCGACTCCTCCGCCGACGACCGCGAGCACTGCTCCAGCGTCTACAGCGCCTGCAACGAAAGCGCTCCAGCTTCCTCTGCACCTGCTCCTGCGCCGGCTCCTCCGCCTCCACCACCACCTCCTCCGCCGATTGTGATCCCCGCGGGGACGCACATTGCGGTGACGACGACACAGGAGCTGGGGTCGAAGATCAGCACCGCGGGAGACTCGTTCAATGCAACAGTGGCCTCGCCGGTGGTAGTGGGCGGTGTGACGGTGATTCGCGCGGGAGCGTCAGCGAGTGGAACAGTGGTTGACGCAAAGGCACTCGGGAGGTTCAAGGGAGGCGCGTCGTTATCTCTGCGCCTTGATAGCATTCGGGCTCATGGCACAACCTACCAGATCGCGTCGAGCACCATCGAGCGGGCTGAAAAGGGCAAGGGCAAGCGTACAGCAGGATTCATCGGCGGCGGCGCGGGTGGCGGCGCGCTGATTGGCGGCCTGGCTGGCGGCGGCAAGGGCGCGCTTATCGGCGGATTGATCGGGGCGGGCGCAGGTACGGCAGGCGCGGCGTTCACGGGCAACAAGGAAATCGTGATCCCGGCCGAGACGACGCTGACGTTCAGGCTGGAGCACTCGCTGACGGTGCCGAACCCGAGGGCGTCAGAGCAAGCGCCTCCGCAGTAGTCAAGCCGTAAACTGACACAAGACCTGGACAAACGAGAGGGCGTGGCTTCAGAGCCGCGCCCTTTTTCCATTACGAAAGCAGTTCGCGAACCGGGGTCCAGCGCTTGCCCTGGGAGGCGGCGACAGGCTCGCAGGTGAGAGTGCCGGCGTAGGTGTTCACGCCGTCGCGGATGCCGTGGTCTTCGAGGATGGCGTTGCGGGGTCCGAACTGCGCCAGCTTGAAGACATAGGGGAAGGTCGCGTTGGTGAGGGCGTGGGTGGAGGTGTAGGGAACGGCGGCGGGCATGTTGGTGACGCAGTAGTGGACCACGCCGTTGACGAGGTAGGAGGGGTCGCTGTGAGTGGTGGGGTGTGCGGTCTCGACACATCCGCCCTGGTCGATGGCCACATCGACGATGACGGCGCCGCGCTTCATGTGGGAGACCATCTCCCGGGTGACGATCTTGGGAGCGGCGGCTCCAGGGATGAGGACTCCACCGATGACGAGGTCGGCTTCCTGGGTGGCGCGGGCGACGTTGTACGAGTTCGAGGCGAGGGTGAAGAGCTTGCCGTTAAAGATGTCGTCGAGCTCGCGGAGGCGGTTGAGGTTGAGATCGAGGATGGTCACCTTGGCGCCCATGCCGACGGCGATTTTCGCGGCGTTGGTGCCTACGATGCCGCCGCCGATGATGGTGACGTTGGCGGGGGGTACGCCGGGAACTCCGCCGAGGAGGACGCCGCGGCCCCCATACTCACGCTCGAGGAAGGATGCGCCGACCTGCACGGACATGCGTCCGGCGACCTCGGACATGGGGGTAAGGAGCGGAAGGGTGCCGGCGCGGTCGCGGATGGTTTCGTAGGCAATGCCGGTGACTTTGGCCTTCAGGAGCGCCTCGGTCAGTTCGGGCAAGGGAGCGAGGTGCAGGTAGGTAAAGAGCACCAGGCCGTCGCGGAAGTAGGGGTATTCCTGCGGGATGGGCTCCTTGACCTTGACGACCATGTCGGCGTGTCCCCAGACGTGGCCAGCTGAACCGACGATCTCGGCTCCGGCGGATTGATATTCGTCGTCGGTGAGGGCAGAGCTTTCTCCTGCCTGGGTTTCGATGAGGACTTTATGTCCGGCTTCGGTGAGAGACTTGACGCCGGCGGGAGTGATGGCGACGCGGCTCTCGTGATCTTTGACTTCCTTCGGTACTCCGATGATCATGTGCGACCTCAGCGACTTACCATCCTAAATCAGGCAGGTGTGGAGCAATTGAATTGCCTGCAAAGGGTGCGCTGACGCACGGCGTCTTAGGCCCGGTTCCCATCCTCTAAAGGCGCGAGGATCGAAACCGGGACAAAATGGGTCGCTTCGCCTTCGTTGCCCTCCGGGCTTCGGCGGAGCGGTGCGGTCCCCCGGACCGGTCTTCAGAGGGCTCAAAGTTGTACGGTCCGTTTGACAAGTGGAACTACCGGTCACGCTCTGCAACGGTAGCGTGACAATAAGAACAGCTTCGATTCGGAATACCTAGCGGCGGATCATTTGCCGGATTGTCATCGGCATACAGCGCAGCACGGGCATACAGATCAGAGTTCAGCTCCTGTTCAAGGTACTGACGATAAGGCCAGGTGGAGTAGTTACCGGCATACTTAATGTTTGCGAAGATAATTTTCGCCGTTTCGACCTGGCCGGCTTTGACGAGCCCGTTGCCGAGATTCAACAAGTATCCTTCAAAGCTATAAGGAGCGAGATCTCCTTCCCACCAGCAGGACTTTTTCCGGCCTACCGAGGTGAGAAGGTCGAAATACGGTCTCAAATCCGGATTTGCTCGGTCCACGTGTCCAGCGACACAACTGTCGAGTCCCTCCCATAGCGACTCGAGAGCTTTCTTGTATGTCTCGCTATCTTTGGCATCGGCATTATGCGCAGCCCAACGGTTGAAGTTATTAAATTCCGGAAATTGATATACGGCGAAATCGAGTAGAGCGTTCCCTTTCTCCATCAGTGCCGAGTCCTTGTACTGCTGTCCCAAATGAAAGGTGGTGATGCCAAGATATCCAGGCAGATGATCGTCGTTGACGTATCCGATCAGGTGTTTGGTGTAGTAATCGAGTTGCAATGCTTTTCCGAAGAAATCGACCGCGTTCGGCATGTCCTGCGCCAGAGTGGGATCGTCGGGCACGGTATCGCGCGCAGCCTCGCCAACGTGCCAGAAATAAGTAGCTCCTAAAAGGGCGTACAAGGTCGGATTATCGGGATCATTCTCGATGGCTCTTCGCAGTTCTATTTGAACGTGTGGAATGGCTTGATAATCATTCCCGTGATATGCAGTCCAGAACCATTTGATAGCTGCCCGGCTCGTATCTCTGTCTGTTTCAGGTTTGTCGCTGTCGGATCCATTCGTGAACCCGGTCAAGGAAAGAGCGGTAATTCCGAACAAAACAGCCGAAACTGCCAGTCTCAGTTTCGGCCATGAACGCGACGCCTTGGGCGAAGGCTTCATTCCAGCCGCACCCGGTTCCTCTTCCATGGGTTTTTCCATGGCACACCTCCTGCTCTAGTCGATGTTGACAGGAGCAACATCAATGGATCTAGATTTAGCGCATTATGTTGCCCATGTCAACATCGAAGCAGATCATGTGCGCAGAATCTCGTGCAAACCTCTATAATTCGGAGCGAGATGAGGAAGAAAAAGCCCTATCATCACAGCAATTTGCGCGAGGTTCTCCTTTTGTCTGCAGTAGGACTCATCGCGGAAGCTGGACCCAGCGGCTTCACGTTGCGGGAGGTAGCGCGGCGGGCAGGCGTTTCACACAATGCCCCGTACCGGCACTTTCAGGACCGCGATGACTTGTTGGCTGCGGTGGCGGCGCAAGGCTATCTGGAACTGAACCATGCGATGCTCGAGGCCGCAAACCAGCAGCCGGAGCCATTGAAACGCGCCGGGCTTGCTTATGTGGCTTTTGCCCTCCGCAGGCCTGAACACTTTACTGTGATGTTTGAGACGGCCTTCACAAAGGAATCGCACCCGGAGGCTGCAACAGCCAGTGAATTGGCTTTTTCAACTCTCGTGGGCCTGGTGGAGAGCTCTCAGAATACAGGTGAAATGATTGCTGGAGATTCCCTTCAGTCAGCGCTTCTTGCATGGTCGATGGTTCATGGCATTGCAAAGTTAGCGATTACGGGAAGGCTCCCATTTCGCTCGAAGACAAAGATTCTCGAGTTTGCCGAATTTGTCATCGATCATTCGTTGCCGACGACACCTTGAATTCTGAAAATCGCCCTTGGCCGAGATCGGGAATGAATTGAGTTACTTCGTCGGATCTGGTTACTCGCAAATTAAAAATCAGCCGCGGGGCGACCCGCAGAATCAATAACGGAAGGCATTTTCTCCTTCGAGGTGCTCGCGTGCAACTCAAACCCTTCCTGCTCGATGCCTGGATCGACCAGTACGAACACGACATTGAATTCAACCTGGCTGCAAGCACCGGGCCGACCTGGACCGTCAACGAGATCCTCGCCCTCGCCGACGACGAGACGCGCCACCGGTTCCTGAACCACAAGCTGGTCTACGGCCATCCCGCTGGCGCGGACAGTCTGCGCCAGGCGATCGCGGAGATGCAGGGTGTCCCGGTCGAGGCTGTGCAGATCGTGACCGGCGCCTCCGAGGCGCTCGTGGCCCTGATGTGGCTGGCCGCCGAGCCCGGCGCGAACGTAGTCATCCCGCTACCTGGGTTCACGACTTTCTCGGCGCTCCCGGAATCTCTTGGCCTGGAAACGCGCTTCTATCGCGTGCGCCGCGAGAACAGCTTCCGCATCGATCCCGACGAGATCAAGCGGCTTGCCGACTCGAGGACCAAACTAATCCTGATCAACAGCCCGCACAACCCCACGGGCGCAACTATCGGCGACAGCGAGATGGCGGCTCTGCACGATTTCGCCGCCGAGCGCGGTATCCAACTCGTGAGTGACGAGGTGTACCATCCCATCTACCACGGACGGCAAACGAGGTCGGCAGCACGCCTGCCGCACGCCACTGTGATCGCCGACCTGTCGAAGGCATTTTCGATTGCCGGCGTGCGCACGGGGTGGGTGATCGAGCACGACGCGCAGCGCCTAAAGCAATACTGGACAGCGCGCGCCTACTTCTCGATCAGCAATACGACCACCGGAGAAATTCTTTCGGAAGTGGCAATCCGCAAGCGTGACGCTGTGCTCGGCAGGACCCAGGAAGTCGCTAGCCGAAATCTGAAGCTCCTTGAGCGCTTCATGGAGGACCATCGCGACTTACTCGGCTGGATTCCGCCGCAGGGAGGCATGACTGCGTTTCCCTGGCTGGTGAGCGGAGAGGATGCCCGGGCGTTCTGCCAGGGCGCCACAGAGCATGGAATCCTGCTGGCTCCCGGCGATTGCTTCGACACGCCCTCGCATTTCCGCCTGGGCTTTGCCGCCGCAGGAGAGAATTTCTCCGGGGCCCTCGACCGCTTCGGAGCATTTGTAAAGAGCTGGTCTGCGAAGATGATCACTGCATAACGGGAACCTGGACACAAGCAATCGAACCTGATGACATCGCCAGCTGCGGCTATACCATCCGGGCAACTGCACGATCTATGAGCTGAACGAATCGGCCGAGCAGGCCGCTGGGCCATTAAAAGTCGATGTGGGCGCGGAGGCCGGGGACGATGACGGGGCCGCGGTCGCGGTTGAATCCCGGGTTGTTGATGAAGGAAAGCTGGGCGGCGATGTAGAGGCCTCCGAAGACGTGGGCGGTGTAGTAGGTTTCGCTGACGCTTTCGCGTCCATAGTTGAGTTTGCCGTCGCCGAGCATGAATCCGATGCCTCCAAGGGCGAGGTACTCGCGGTGGTAGTAAGCGAGGCCGCTGTTCACGAAGGCGCTGCCAATGCGGTCCAATTTGCGATGCCAGGCGTCTCCGGAGAGATCTGCGCCGAAGGAGACGGTGTCATTCATTTCGCTGAAGGTGAAGGACTCATACAAGCCGTGATTCCAGCCGTAGCGGAAATAGGCGCGGAAGTTGCGGGGAAGGTCCTGTTCGAGGTTGATGTCGAAGCCCGGCTTGACGGTGCCGGGATGGCGATGGAGGGTGATGTCGGGCGTGGGATCGACGCCGGCGAGGTAGGCGTCGTCGGCCTCGCGGTAGTTGCCCAGGTCGGCGTGGTTGATGAAGGCCAGGGTGCGGATGTGGGTGATGTAGCCGCGCAGCGGGTAAGCGGTCCAGTCGAACTCGATGTTCTCCGAACGGGATTGACGGAGGTTGTAGTTGAGGACATTCGTGTTCGTGATTTTAGGCAGGAGCGCTTCGGCAAAACGCAGACCATTCCTCGGTCCCGAGTAACTGACCATGGAGGCGATGGTGTAGCCGTGCCCATCGCCTGCGTACTCGTACGTGCCGGCGTTGCCGATGGCGAGATTGGTGAACTGTAGATGGGGGTCGCTGCCGACTTCGTTCACGTCGAAGTAGTCGAGCAGGCTGATCTTTCCGAAGATGACCTCAAACCTCTGCAGGGGGATCCACGGCTGCAGAAAGAATGGATTCGGGTCCTGAGTGATCCGGTCGGCAGCGGCGGGGATGGTGTGGTGCAGGAAGAATCGAGACAGATAGAGCTTGTTGGTCAGGTCGGGATCGATGACGTCCGCATTTGGGTAGGCAGCGACACCGAGAGCGTCGCTCAGCCCGCGGCCATCCTCCAGGTCAAGGCTGGCGATGAGTTCGCTGAAGCGAAGCGGCCTGACGCCTGTGTAGAGAGTGTTGGCGACTGAAGTGGCAGACTCTCCGTAACCATGAAAGCTGTTGGGGCCGGAGTAGGGCGAATGGAATGGCGTATGCGCCTGAAAGATGAGATTGGATTGGCCCGAGAGCCAGAAGCGGCCGGCGATGAGATGGCTCTTAAACATGGCCGGATTCTCCTGGTCGTCGGACTGGTCTTCGATGGTCTGGCGCAGCTGCGGGACAGCGTTCGATTGTTCAGGAGCGCCATTGGGGGCGAGAGGGCCACGATTGAGCGGAAGCGGCTCTTCGGGGAGCAACTGCGCTGTCTCCGTAGTGGTGGCGTCGGCGGAGGATTCCTGTGCGTGGGCGGCTCCGCTGCATAGAGCGATGAGGAGAAAGGCGCAGATGGCGGAGGCGAGGCGAGGAAAGAGCCGTTCGAACTGAAAGCCCTCCATCTCCGACAAGCTACATTGCGGCAGGCCTCTTGAATGTGACGGCCCGGTTAAATGGTCTGGAAGCGAGGGTCCTTGGGGACGGCGCTGGCTCAGGCCGGCAGCGCGGGGAAGAGCGTGGGGGCCATCCGGGCAGCGAAGTCCTTGAAGACCTGCACAGGGCGAGGGATGTGGCGGCGGCCGAGGTGGACGAGGGTGAGGTCGAAGGTGCGGAGGCGCCACCTGGGCATCACTTCGACGAGGCGGCCGGTGGAGAGCAATCCGGGAGAGACGATGGGCGGGAGGTCTCCGATGCCGGCGCCTTCGAGGAGGGCATAGGCGAGGCCGGCGTAGTCGTTCATGGCGAGCCAGGGCTGGAAGGTGAGGATTTCCCTTTCCCCGCTGCCGGTGCCGACGAAGATCCAGCGGTTCTCCGGCTTCCAGCGGGAGAAGGCGAGGAGGCGGTGCTTGAGGAGGTCCTGAGGCCTGACGGGCGGCTTGTGCTTGGCGAGATAGGCGGGGCTGGCGACGAGCTGGTGGCGGTAGGTGAGGATGCGGCGGGCGATGAGGGTGGAGTCCTTCATGGGGCCGACACGGAAAACGAGGTCGATGCCTTCGTCGATCTGGTCGACGAGGCGCTCGGTGATGAGAATCTGGACGCGGACGTCGGGATGCTCACGCTGGAAGGCGCAGACGATGGGCGCGATGAGGGAGTCGGAGATGCTGGGCGGAGCGGAGAGGCGCAGGAGGCCGGAGATCCGGGCGACGTGGTTCGAGGCGATTCCGTCGACGGCGTCGCTGAGCTCGGCGGTGCGCTGCGCGTGCTGGAGCAGCGAGGAGCCGGCGTGGGTGAGGCGCAGGTGCCGCGTAGAGCGCTCGAGGAGGCGAAGGCCGAGCTGATTTTCGAGCTCGGCGATGCGGCGGCTCACGGTGGAGAGCGGAACCTTCATGCGGCGTGCGGCTTCAGAGAAGCTGTTGGCCTCGACGACTTTCGCGAAAAGGACGAGGGCGTTCAGGTCAGTCATGGCGGTCGGCGAATTATCTCAGATTTGGGAAAGACATTTCCGGTTATCCCACTACTGCGAGTTGATGGAAGGAACCTATATTTCGCTCTGGGCCCTTTTCAGAGGAGAGCGAATATGAACGCAGACGAAAAGGCAGTAGTGAGAGTGCTCGAGGACTACGAGAAGGCGCTCAATGCGTCGTCGACTGAGCAGGTGATGAAGCTGTATGCGCCGGATGGGGTTTTCATGCCGCAGCATTTTCCATCGAGCGTGGGTGCGGAGGCGGTGCGCAAGGCCTACGATGGCGTCTTCGCAGCGATCACGCTGAAGGTGAAGTTTGAGATTGCCGAAGTGCGGCAGCTGGCGCCCGAATGGGCGATGGCGCGGACCAACTCGAAAGGGACGGTCACCGTCCATGCAAGCAGAGAGACGAACCCTGAGGCGAACCAGGAGCTGTTTCTGTTTCAGAAGCTAGGCGATGGCTGGAAGATCGCACGCTATTGCTTTGCGACGACGAATCCACCACGAGCGTAGATGAAGGGAGCTGAAGATGGCGACGATGAAGGCTGCTGTTGTGCATGAGCCGGGTGGGCCAGAGGTTCTGAAGATCGAGGAACTTCCGGTTCCGCAGCCGAAGGCAGGCGACGTGCTGATCCGCGTGAAGGCGTTTGGCGTCAATCGGTCGGAGATGTTCACGCGGCAGGGGCATTCGCCGGGGGTGAAGTTTCCGCGGGTGCTGGGGATCGAGGCGGTGGGCGTGGTCGAGGACGCTCCGGGCGGGGAGTTCGCCAAGGGCGACGTGGTGGCGACAGCAATGGGCGGACTGGGCCGCGAGATCAATGGCGGGTATGCGGAATACACGTGCGTTCCGGCGGGGCATGTGCAGGCGATCAAGACGAAGCTTCCGTGGGAGACGTTGGGCGCGCTGCCGGAGATGGCCGAAACGGCGTGGGGCTCTCTCTTCAGATCGCTGCGGTTGAATAGCGGCGAAAGGCTGCTGGTGCGCGGCGGGACGACGTCGGTGGGCCTGGCTGCGGCGGCCATCGCCAAGAAGCATGGAGCATTTGTGGCCTCGACGACGCGGAATCGCGACCGGGAGCAGTTGTTGCGCGGGAGCGGAGCGGATCAGGTGTTCGTGGACGATGGAAAGATTGCGGATCAGGTTGGCGATTCGGACAAGTTCGACAAGGTGCTGGAACTGATCGGCGTGACCACGCTCGAGGATTCGCTGCGGTGCGCGAAAGATGGCGGGATCGTGTGCATGACGGGGATTGTGGGGAACAAGTGGTCGTTCGATAACTTCTCTCCGATGGAGGCGATTCCGACGGCGGTGTGCCTGACGAGTTATGCGGGCGAGGTAGAGGACTTCATGAAGACTCCGCTGCAGGCGCTGTGCGATCAGATTGCGGCGGGTGCGCTGAAAGTGCAGGTTGGGAAGGTGTTTCAGCTGGATGAGATTGTGGAGGCGCACCGGCTGATGGAAGAGAACAAGGCGGGCGGGAAGATCGTGGTGCTGGTGTGAGGTGGTGAGTCGCGAAGACGCAAAGAGCGCAAAGGCGATTCACCACAGAGGACACAAAGAGCACAAAGGGGTCGCCGGTCTAGGCTAACTGGAGGTCCCTCCGCTACGGGTCCTGCGCAGGGTTGACGTCTGTCGCCATTAATACTACATTGTAGTACTAATAAGCGGAGACGCGATGGCAACTCTTCCAGCCCCAGGACCGCTCTCGTGGAACCGGCGATCGTTTCTCTGGTCGCTGGCGAGTCTGGGACTGACCGCGAAAATGCTCAAAGCCGAAAAGCCATCCGACACGACTTACCGGCTGCTTACACGGGAAGGCGAGGTGCGGATGAGCGTTCGATTTTTTGCGGCGTCTGCGGGCGGTAGTTTGGTATTCCGGGATGATCTCAGCGCGCGCCCCTTCTGTCTCTCTGCAGACGAAGAACAAAACCGGAATTGTGTCGAGCGATTCGTGGGCTCGATGGCTATTGCCTCCTACCAATTTCGCTCGCGGCGCACCCCACGGGTGCCACTCAATCTGCGTGAGCGCGTGGTGACCATTGATCAGGACGATCGCATGAGCCCACGTCCTCCGTTCGAGAGGGAAATGGCGGTGGAGCGCGATGTGGTCAGCGACATTCAGGCATTCGGATACACGCCCGATGGCGCGGATGCGGGGCCGCTCTCCGTATGGCGCCTGCTTCGGCAAAATTTGTACCTGAACGACCAGACCTCAGCGTTTCTCATCCTGCACTGGAAACACACCCTGAAGGTCATCAGCCTTGTGGATGTGATTCCGGGTGAGGGAACGGAATTCATTCGTTAGCAATTGCGTCCAGGCTAGTGTCTTGACCGGACCGCTAATTAGTACTACATTGTGTTCTTAATCATGCTTGGCGAATTCGAATACCTGTTGATTACAGTCGCCGCCGGTCTCGGAGAGAACGCCTATGGCGCTGCGATTCGAGAGGAGATTGAAGCGACAACGGATCGAAGATGCTCTCTGGGCGCGCTTTATACGACGATCGATCGGCTGGAAAAAAAAGGATTTCTGAAGACATGGATGGGTGAAGCCACCGCGCAGCGCGGGGGGCGGGCCAAACGCATGGTGCGCGTTACCAGTCAGGGCCAACGGGCCGCGAAGGAGTTCTATGAAGTGATCGCACGCGTCAGCCGGGGTGCGTCGTGGGCGAGGTTGGGGGCGCGAACGGTTAAGGGCTGAGAGCCGGTAGAGGAGATGGTGATGAACGGAGTTGCCTGGAAGCTGATCGGCCTGGTCTCGGAACTGCTCGAACGACATGAGCGTGACGCGGTGGTGGGCGATTTGATGGAAGGCGGCGAAAGCGGCTGGCGGGGGCTGCGAGATGTGTCCGGCCTGCTGCTGCGGAGGCAGGCGGCACTCTGGAAAAGCCCGCATCCATGGCTGGCCGGATTTGGGATCACGCTGCCATGCAGTTACCTGCTGGTGCACGTTTCCATTTCGGTGAGCTGCACGTATGAGCGCCTGGTGAATCACAGGTTCTATGCATGCTGGCATACAGGTCACGAGGGATTCGCGCTGCTGCTGTGCCATATCCTGCTGCTCATTGCATGGTCATGGTCAGGCGGCTACATTGTCGGGTCGGTGTCGCGCAGGACACTCTGGATGAGCGCCGCACTGTCGGTAGTGCCGGCGATTATTTGTTTGAATTGCTGGGGAAGTCCCGCATTTCCGTCGAGGCTGTGCCTTTTTCTTTTTCTTTTGCCTGCGGCATTCGGGGTACGCCGGGGATTGCGGAATGCCGGGATTTCTTTCCTCACCGCCTTGGTTCTCGCGGAGGCAATCACCGTGCTGATGATTGCCGCGTGGAGCAACCAGGCTTTGTGGGTTAATAACTGGGCGCTGATTCTGCCGGCCTGGTATCTTGCTGCGACAGCGGTGCGGCCGAGAGGCGGAGCCGGGTTCCGATTCGTGAGGCACGCTTGATCGGGACGGATTTGCCTCTGCGCTCTAGCGTCCAATCTTCAAGTCAGACAAGAGGCGGCGGTCTTCGTCGCTGAGGGAGCGCTCGAAGCAGATTTCCTTTTTGCGGCCGGACTCGAGAATGGTGTTGCCCTGCTTGTCGGTGATGCGAACGCCGAATTGCTCGACGATCATGCGCCGCGCATTGGGCAGCCGGAAGACCTGGTTGGGAAAGCCGAGTCCCATGGCGGAAGTATAAGCCGCGGCGGAGGCAGCGCGAGGCTCCGGGCCGTGCGGCGCATCTACAATTTCACCTGATTGGATGGATGCTGGCAATGCCTCAAGGCGCTTTACATGACTACGACGTAATTTGATTGTGCTATACGTCAGTTTGACTCTGCGCCCGGAGGACGGGCGCCTTACCCACGATGACGATTGCATGTTTTCGAAGTTTTCTGCGGGGCGCGGTGGTGTTCGTCCTGTGCGTGATGGGTGCGTGGCGGGCGGGTTATGCGCTCGAGGGTCCAGAACTCAACGGCACGGGTCCGGAGGCCGTCTCGGAACCCGACGCGGCGAGCGACGACGCTCAGAAGCTTCCAGATGCTCCGGTCGCGCCGGGGGCCGTTACTGTAAAAGGATTGCCGCTGGCGATTCTGAAGGACCAGTTACCGATCTGGACGAGTCCGGTCCATGTTCGCGTGAACGACCTGCTGTGGCTGTTGCCGCTGGGCGCCGCGACGGGCGTGACTCTCTCGACCGATACGGACACGATGCGGAGGATTCCGGTCGACCACGCGTACAACAAGGACAATGTGAACGTGTCGAATGGCGTGCTGGCGGGCGAGATCGCGATTCCGCTGGTTCTGTTCGGCACGGGAGTGTTGAGCGAGAACGATCATGCGCATGAGACGGGGGTTCTGTCGGGTGAGGCGATTGCGGACGCGGTGATCGTCGAGGAAGTCTTCAAGGTGGCGTTCCGGCGCGAGCGGCCTTTGTACAACAATGCGGCGGGAGACTTTTTTGCCTCCGGCCCAGCGAATAATTCGTTTCCGTCGTCGCACAGCACGATTGCTTGGGCAACGGCGGCGGTGGTCGCCGGGGAATATCCCACGCTCTGGAAACAGGCCGCGGTTTACACGATGGCGACAACGGTGAGCCTGACGCGGGTGCTCGGGCAGGAGCACTTTCCGACAGATGTGCTCGTGGGCAGCGCAGCGGGATGGCTGATCGGCCATTACGTGCTGAAGAAGCACAGCCAGTATCGGACAGCGTACGGGCTGCATCCGGCGAAGTGACGGTGGCTGCAAGGAAAGCTGGTGGAGTAGGGAGTGATTCAGACCAGTCGCGCCTGAGTGGGGGCACGGCGTTTCACCCACAAAGAACGCGAAGGACACAGAGGGATTCACCACGGAGGACACAAAGAGCACAAAGAGATTTTGCGGAACCCCTTTGCTGCGGTTCATTCACCGCCAAAGACGCAAAGAGCGCAAAGCCGTTAGCTTGCGGCTACAGACTGGCTGCGTTTTTCGGTGAGGAAGATGTGAAAGTCGGTGGGCGCGGGCTCGGCATGGAGCTGGCGCATCATGAGCGAGAGCTGGCCGCGATGGTAGGTGGAGTGATTGGCCAGGTGTTGCATCAGGTGCGCGAGGCTGAGGTTGCCGCCTCGTGAGGGGAGCACCTTCTCAAGGTCCGCATCGGTCAGGGCTGCGACGAAATCGGCTTGGTCTTGCTCGATCTCAGCCCACTTTGATTTGACGGTAGCGAGATCGGGGAACAGGGTGGGATTGAAGAGGGTCTCGCGGCGCTTGCGCAGCTCCGGCAAGATCGCCTCGCCCGGGGACGGGTGCTTCCAGTAGGTGACCCAAATCCATTCGGCGGCGAGGATGTGCACGAGGGTGTCGCGGACAGATCTGAAGGCTCCGCCGAGGTCGCGCGTGAACTGCTCGCGTTCGAGCGCGGACGCGGACCCTATGACCCGGTTGTTGGCCCAGCGATCGTACTCGTAAAGCAGCGCGATGTCGTCTCGGTTCATGGCTACGGGAAGACTACTTTGCGTCTGCGGAGGGCGCAACTCTGAAGAAAGAACTCTAAGAGCGGAAAATCGGACTTTAGAATGCGAGACATGCGATTTCCAGTGCTTCCTGCCGTGGCTGTATTCTTGCTGACCGCGACTGCCTTCGGTCAAAACGCTTCAACTCCAACGCCGCCGGTCGCGGAAAAGATCCACAAGGAGAGGCCGATCAACGGGGCGGTGCTCGTCGATGATTATGGATGGCTGCGGGAGCGGACGAATCCGAAGGTGCGCGCGTATCTGGAAGCCGAGAACGCATATGCGGAGCAGGTGACGGCAGAGGAGAAGCCTTTTGCGGAGAAGCTCTACAACGAGACGCTGAGCCACATCAAGCAGACCGACACGTCGGTGCCGTATCGCAAACACGGCTACTGGTATTACACGCGGACGGAGGAAGGGAAGCAGTATCCGATCCTGTGCCGGAAGAAGGAGACGCTGGACGCGCCGGAAGAGGTGATGCTCGATGTAAATCAGCTCGCGCAAGGCGAGAAATTCATGTCGCTCGGCGCGTCGGAGGTGAGCGATGACTCGAACCTGCTCGCCTTTACCACCGACAATGTGGGATTCCGGCAATACAAGCTGCACGTGAAGGACCTGCGCACGGGCAAAATGCTTCCGGACACAGCGGAGCGCGTGGATTCGGTGACCTGGGCCGCCGATAACAAGACGCTGTTTTACAGCACCGAGGACGCGCAGACCAAGCGCAGCAACCTGGTGCACCGGCATGTGCTTGGGACGGATTGGGCGAGCGATCCGGTGGTCTTCGACGAGAAGGACGAACGCTATGACGTCTATGTGTACCGCACACGCGATGACAAGTATCTGATGATGCAGTCGGAAAGCCATGTGACCAGCGAGATAAAGTTCCTGGCGTCGGATACGCCCACAGGCACGTGGAGAATGATCGAGCCGCGGAAGGAGGGCGTGCGGTATTACGCCGATGAAGGCAACGGGACCTTCTATATTCGCGTGAACGATAACGACCCGAGCTACCGATTGGTAACTGCGCCGGTGACGAATCCTGCCATGGCGAACTGGACGGAATTGATTGCCGCGCGCAAGGACGTTCCGATCGAAGACATTGACGTATTCAAGGACTTCTATGTCGTGACGGAGCGAGTCAAAGGGCTGCCGGTGCTGCAGGTGGTCACAATCCAGAATAAAGAGACGCATGCGGTCGAGGTTCCGGAGCCCGCGTATTCGCTGAGCTCAGCGATGAATAGCGAGTTCGATACAGACAAGTTCCGTTACAACTACCAGTCGCCGATCACGCCTAACTCGACATTTGCCTACGATGTGAAGACGAGGGTTTCCACCTTTCTGAAACAGCAAGAGGTGCCAGGGTTCGACAAATCGCAGTATGCGGTCGAGCGGTTATTTGTGCCGGCGAGGGACGGTGTCGGCGTGCCGGTCACTGTGGTGTATCGCAAGGACAAGTTCAAGAAGGGCGAGAATCCGTTGTTTGTCTACGGCTACGGCTCGTATGGAATCACGATTCCCGATACGTTTTCTACGACTACGCTGCCGATACTGGATCGCGGCGTGGTGAGCGCCGTGGCCCATATTCGCGGCGGCGGAGAGCTCGGCGAGGCGTGGCACGACGCAGGCAAGATGATGACCAAGCGGAACACCTTCACGGACTTTATCGACGTGACAGACGGGCTGCTGGCTCAGGGTTACGGGAAACGCGGCGACGTGGGCATCGAGGGAGCGAGCGCAGGAGGGTTGCTGATGGGCGCGGTGACGAATATGCGTCCGGATCTCTTCAAGGTGGTGCTGTGCGAGGTCCCATTCGTCGATGTGATGAACACGATGCTCGATGCGAGCCTGCCGCTTACGGTGCCGGAATATGAAGAGTGGGGGAATCCGAACCAGAAGCCTGCGTTCGACTACATGCTGACCTACTCGCCGTACGATAACGTGACGGCCAAGGCTTATCCGGCGATTCTCGTGCAGACCTCGTTCGACGATTCGCAGGTGATGTACTGGGAGCCATCGAAATATGTAGCGAAGCTGCGCGCGGTGAAGACTGACAGCAATCCACTGATCTTCTTCATCAATATGCACGGCGGACACGGCGGATCGAGCGGACGATACGACCGCATCCGCGAGGCCGACCGGCGCTACGCCTTCATGCTGACGCAGCTTGGAATCACGCAGTAGTTATTGCGAAGCGGGCGGGACGAGGCCGTTCATGCGCAGGTAGACGACCATCTGTCCGTAGTGGTCCCAGCAATGGGAGATGCCGAAGCTGGCGAGGGTGGCACGGGTCTGGAAGCCGGGCTCGGGCGACTTGATGACTTCGAAGGCATTGGCGGCGGTGAGCGTCGCGATGGCCTTGTGCGCGAAGGCGAATGAGCCGGCGAGGGCGGCGACCACGTCGTCCTTGCTGGTGAGCTTTTCGATGTTCTTCGGGTCGATGTCGGGCTTGAGTCCACTGACGATGTTGTAGAAGAAGTAATTGGCTTCGGCGACGTGGGTGGCCTGCTGCGCGAAGGTGCGCACCTTCGCGAATTCGGTTTTTTGTCCGGGGACGAAGATGGACGGATCCGGTGCGAAGGAGAATTTGTCGGCGGGCATGGTCTTGACGAGGCCCATCATGGATTTCTCAATGAGAGTGAGCTGCGAGTCGAAGGCCGCGGCTGGAGTCGCGATGGATCCGGCTGCGGGGACGGCTGAGTTCGACGCGCCGATCTGACTGAGAGCGAGCGGGGCGGCGGCTGAAAGGCAACAGAGACCGAGCAAACACGCTGCAATTCTGCACAGGAACATCGGAACCTCCGAAGGAGAACGCGACAAGCTTACCAGAAAGGACTTACCGGCAGAGGCTGATATGCAGGTTACGGTGGAGTAGGGGCGAGGCGAAAGTTCCTTGCTGTTTCAAGCTGCGACGGGGATAATAGGCTCGCCGTTCGCAGGCGCTCTCCCACAGACGCGAACGTTTTGCTACGGTCCAAGTCATCCGAAGTTCAGGCGTTCACTATAACGAAGCAAGCGTCCGGAGTTGCGGCAGGCCACCCGAGCCGCAAGAGGATCTATGAGCAATCCATGGAATGGAAAAGTAGTCCTCGAGGTTTTCTTCTGGGACTGTTACAACGGGGCATACAGCAGTTGGTACAACTTTCTGGCCAAGCTGGCGCCGCGGCTCGCCGCCATGGGCTTCGACGGCATCTGGACGCCGCCGCCTTGCAGAGACTCGGCTCCAGACATGCCGATGGGCTACACGCCATATGACTACTACGACATCGGCCAGAAGTACCAGATCGGCGAGTTGGCGACGAATTTCGGCACGCAGGATGAATTTCTGCGCATGATTGCCGTGGCGCATGCGAATGGACTCGAAGTCTACCCAGACATTGTGCTGGACCATTCCGGCTTTGGAGGTCCCGATCCGTCGTCGCCGTTTAAGGGTGTCAACAGCAGCTTTCAAACTGCCGGGTTTGCTGCAACGGGACGATGGCCCCGCAACTGGCTGGACTTCCACTTCAATCCGGTGCACTGGCATCCGTGGGGGAACTGGACGCCTTCGGCGGATGACGACTTCGGGTGCGACTTCTGTTACCAGGGACGGTGCAGCGATTCGGGCAGTGCGGATCAGAACTGCGCAACGAGGCAGAATGCGCGGGCATGGTTTACGTGGTTCGCGCGGCAGACGGGCGTGGACGGGTACCGCTTCGACGACGTGAAGGGATTTCCGCCGGAGGTGGTGGAGGACGTTCTTTACAACGCGATGAGCGCCGAGCTTGATTATTTTTGCGTAGGCGAGTACTTGCCCGATACGCCATCGGATCTTGACGACTATTGCAACGCCACGCTGAACCGCTGCGGCACCTTCGATTATGGTTTGCGCGGAGCCCTCAGCGAGCTGGTGAACAGCAACGGCTTTTTCAATACGGGCAATCTGCCGTCACTGCAGCAGCAGAATCGTTTCAAGACGGTTCCTTTCGTCAACAATCATGACACTCAGGACAACCAGGTCGAGTCCTACCTAGAACCGGACAATCCCCGCACAAGGCTGGCGTATGCGGTCGCGATGACGGTTGACGGCAGCCCACAGCTTTTCTTTGGCGACCTGTTTCGGAACTTCTCCTACCAGGACGTCAATACTCGGGCTGAAAACATGGCCACGCGGCTGTGGCTGGAGAACCTGGTGTGGTGCCACCAGAAGCTGGCATTCAAGAGTGGCGAGTATTTTGTGCGGTATCAGGATTCGCAGCAGTTGCTGATTCTGGAGCGCGGTGCGCGGGCGATCGTTGCAATTAACAACGACGGCAGCGCATGGCACTCGGCGTGGATCTCGACGGCATTTCCTCCGAACACAGAGCTGCATGATTACAGTGGCTCGCGTCCGGACAACATCTGGACGAACCAGGATGCGTGGGTGGAGATTTCAGTGCCTCCATTGTCGTACTCGGTGTGGGGACCGGTGGGCGTGACGGGCGGATTTTCTCCCACTCCGAAGCGCACGCTGCAGCAGTTCGAGATGGATGATGATCTGGGGGACAGCAATCCGAAAAGCCTGGGATATGGGGGAAAGGTGATTCCAGGGGTGTATCGGACGGCGGGCGCGATCTGGCCGGCTCCGGGGTCAGAGGTAAATATCTTCGTGTACTCGGACACGCCACAGCAGGTCGATTTTCAGGCAGTGATTCCGTCTGCAGCTCCGGCGGTGAGTGGCAGCGGAGAGTGCGGTCCCGGCGCTCCACTGATTGCGCACTTCAAAGTGGTCCAGGAGGGGCGGCATTTGCTGCAGGTGAAGCTGTTGAATGCGGGTGCCGCTGCGGCGCGGATTTATGTGAAGGTGGACTACATAGGGCCGGCGGAATCGAAGGCGTTCTAGGGCCTGTTAACAGGCCCCAGCAGAGGATCAGACCGGCTTCAATGGGTTTGGTAAGAGATATGGCGTGAGGAGGCCTCTGCTGGAGCGAGAGCAATGAGTGCTATTCCGATGATCGCGAGAACAGCCACACCAATCAATTCTCCACGAGCAATCATGTTGAGCCATGCCTGCGAGCCCATGAGGGCGGCATGAGCAAAGCTCGACCAGGCTGTGAAAGCGATCAGACTGCGATTCGCTGAAGGGTTCCGGATCGCCAGAAGCAGGAAAATGCCCAGCGTGACATAAAGGCTGAGCATCATCGACAGCGCGGGTTCCTGCCGTACGAACAGCGCCATGGGGTAGGCCAAAGCCAAAAAGAGCACTCCTGTTAATGCCAAGACAATTTTGAGAGCTCGTTCCCGATTCATAATTTGCCTCCCGGCTGTGTGAATCCTATACGTCTTTGGCCGGGAAGAGGTTTCGCAGAATCGTTTTGAGACGGGTAGCTCGGCCTCACAGCTCTTGAGCGATCTTTGAATCGACGGAGTCAGGGACTGTGGGGCGGGTCTGGCAAAGTGCTTCCCACCCTTCCCGGAAAGGGCGCGGGAAGGATGGGGCACCCTTATTCGTACCCTGAAAAAGGAATTGCTGATCCTTCCATTGGCGTCTGGGGCTACCAGGGGAGTTCCTGGCCGAGGTGGATGAAGTGGCCGCTGGGCCCGTCGGAGCCGAGGAGTGCCGCCGCGACGCTGGTCTTCGCGCCTTCGGGGATTTCCATCGGAGCGGCATCGGTACCCATTTCGGTCTTGACCCAGCCGGGATGGATGGAGTTCACCTTGATGGGTGTGTTCTTGAGTTCGTCGGCAAGATGGATGGTGAAAGCGTTGAGCGCAGCCTTCGAGGAGTTGTAGGAAAAGAGCTTGGAACCTGCTATGGGACTGCTGGGGTCGGCGTGCAGGGTGAGCGAGCCGAGAATGCTGGATAAGTTGACGATGCGGCCGGCATCACTCTTCCTTACAAGGGGAAGCAACTGCTGCGTGAGCGCGACGACGGAAAAGAAATTGGTCTCGTAGACGCTCTTAAGCTCCTCTTCCGTCGTTTTCGAGGTGGTGTTGGTGAAGAAGTCACCGCCAGCGATTCCGGCGTTGTTGATGAGGATGTCGAGCTTGCCGAATTTGTCGTCGATGAATTTGTAGGCGGCAGTGCGGTCGGATGGCTTGGTGACATCGAGCTGGATACCGTAGGCGTCGATACCCGCAGCCTTCAGCTTTGCGGCTGCGGCTTCAGCATCGCTAAGCTTACGCGAACCCACAATGACGGTGACCCCTTTTTCTCCCAGTTGCTTCGCGGTTTCGAGCCCAATGCCGCGATTTCCACCTGTAATCAGAGCGACTTTCTTCGCTTGTGCCATGAATGCAATCTCCTGTGTTCTAGATGATTCAGAGCGGGCGTGGATTCATGACAACGGGGTGAATCCGGTTTTCATGTCCGTGCGGCGCGGAGGGCGGCCATCTGCTCGCGGTTGGGTCCGAAGATGGAGGGAACGGCGCCTCCCGCGAGGCGCGTGAGGATCGAGAGCTGGCCACGATGGTGGATGAGGTGGAAGAGGATGGCGTTCCAGAGCAACTGGCGGATGGAAAGTTCATCGCCGGTGAGGTGGTGAAGTTTGCGGTCGAGGTCGGCGGGACAAAGTTTTTGGACACGTTCGACGGCTTCGGCGTGAATGCGTTCGTAGCCTGGGGCAAGCGCTTCGATGGACCGCGGCCGTTCGATGCCGGGAGGGCGGACGCCAAGCTGGAACGCGCCCTGTTCGATGCCCCAGGTTGTGTAAGATTCGAGTTCTGGGAGGTGCCAGGCGAGCTCTCCGAGGGAGCGGGCTTGCTGGTCTGGGCGGAAGTCGTATTGATCCGCAGGAAGAGTGTGGAGCAGTTCGGCGGTTTTCTTCGCTTCGTGGTTCCAGTAGTTGATGAAGCTCTGCAGTTCGTCGGGCATGAAGAGTCTCCTTTTGGCAGGCGTTAAGGCTTAGCGTCGAGGGCGAACTGGCGGCGCAGGCCGGACGCGAAGACGTTCCAGGGGACGGCTTTTCTGACCCGCGGGAGCCATACGGCGTCGGAGCCGACGCGATAACGCAGGCGGGGATTGCGGCTGGTCGCGGCGTGGAAGATGGATTGCGCGACCCGATCCGGGGAGCAGCCCTTGTCGACTCCACTTTTGATGGCGGCGATGACACGGTCGCGGGGTCCGTCGTACGCGGAGAGCGCCTTCGCGGCAACGCGAGCAGCGTGGCCGATGCTGGTGCGGATGAAGCCGGGCTCGATGACGCTCACGCCGATGCCGAAGGGCTGGAGCTCGTACCAGATGGATTCCGAGTAAGCCTCGAGCGCGAATTTTGTTGCGCAGTAGAAGGCGCCGTAGGGCACTGCGATAAGCCCAACGAGTGATCCGATGTTGATGATCCTGCCCGAGCGCGCCTGGCGCATGTGGGGCAGGACGGCGTTGACGAGGCGGACAACGCCGAAGAAGTTGGTCTCGAACTGGTCTTTGGCCTCGGCGATGGAGGTTTCTTCGGCGGCTCCGTTGAGGGTGTATCCGGCATTGTTGACGAGGATGTCGATGCGTCCTGTCTGGGAAAGGATGCGGTCGACGCAGTCGCGAACGGAGTCGTCGGAAGTGACGTCGAGCGGAAGCATGGTGAAGTCGGTTGAGCCAGGATGGACCGCGTTCCGGGATGTTCCTAAGACGGTGAATCCGCGGGAGTGGAAGAAGCGTGCGGTTGCAGCTCCGATGCCTGAGGAAGCGCCGGTGACGAGGACTGTCTGAGGCATGGTGGTGCTCCTGTTATGGGTGGGGCGCTGAAGCAGTGTCTTCGACTGCGGCACGGCAAGCGTGGAGGATTTTTTCGGAGAGCTTGGGGTCGTCGAGAATTGTGCGCGTTTTCACGGCCTTAAACCGGATCAGATTTGCGCGGTGCCGCCGTCGACGAAGAGTTCAATGCCGGTGACGAAGCTCGAATCGTCCGAGGCGAGGAAGAGCGCGGCGGTGGCGATTTCTTCAGAGCGTCCCAACCTGCCCAGGGGGACGAGGGAGGCGAAGCCGTCTTTGACTTCCTGAGCGACTCCGTCGAAGGCAGGGGTATCAATCGGGCCGGGGCTGAGAGTGTTGACGCGGATCTTTCGCGCTTTGAGATCGTTGGTCCAGGTGCGCGCGAAGGAACGGACGGCTGCTTTGCTGGCGTTGTAAACGCTGAAGCCTGGAAAGCCCTTCGAGCCGGCGATGGAGCCGTTCATGATGACGGATGCACCGTCGCGCAGCAGCGGCAGGGCCTTCTGTACGGTGAAGAGCGTGCCTTTGACGTTGGTGCCGAAGGTCTTGTCGTAGTTTTCTTCGGTGATGGAACCGATAGGTACGTTGAACTCGCCGTAGCCGGCGCTGGCGAAAAGGACATCAATGTGGCCCTTCTCGGCTTTGACGGTTTCGAAGAGGCGATCGAGATCGGCCATGTTGCCGGCGTCGCCCTGAACCCCGGTGACGTTCCTGCCAATCGATTTCAAAGCTTCGTCGAGTTTGTTCTGGCGGCGTCCGGTGATGAAGACGTACGAGCCTTCTTCAACGAAGAGTTTCGCGGTGGCGAGAGCCATCCCGGAGGTGGCTGCGGTGATGACGGCTACCTTGCCGTCGAGCTTGCCCATATCGCTTGCTCCTGACTCTCGTCTTTAGAGTCGGCGGGGCGAGCGGGGTCGCAAAAAGTCTCCGGGGCCTCAACGTATTCCCGTTCCTTGCGGCGAATTTCTTTATAGCGGGCAAAGGCGGCGCGGTCGCTTTCAAGCCCGAGGAAAGTGCGCAGCGTTGAGCCGCGATAGGTGTGCGCAGCCATCTTCGGAGCGTTGCGCAGGACGAACCACGGGTCGTGGCGGAAGACGGCGGGGATGTGCTTGGTCTTCATGCCGCGCTCGGCTTTCCAGCGAAGGTATTCGATCTCGTCGAGAGAGAGGTTCTCGTTGTGCACGATGGGCGTGGTGCCGTCGTACTCATGAAGGCGCTCGTTTTCGATGAGGCCCAGGCGGCGGAAGTCGGCGGTCATCGGTGTCTTGGGGTAGGGCGTGGGGTGCTGGATGTATGGCCAGTCGACGTACTTGCGCGCGAATTCAAGATTGGTCTCGATGGAATCGGCGGTGTCCCCGGGGCTGCCAACGATGAGGCCTCCGACGACGTACATGCCGTTGTCGTGCAGGTACTGGATGGCCTGAAGGGTGGCGTTGCCGGTCTTTTTGCCGTTGGTGCGCGCGGTGTTCTTGGCCGAGGCCTGCAGGAACACGAGGTCGCTCTCGAGGATGTTCTCGATGCCTAAGAAAACGTATCGAAATCCAGCTTTGCGCATTAGGGGCGCAAGTGTCTCGCCGTGATTTGCAATCGCAGACGTCATGCCTTGCACGAAGTAGTCGAGCTTGTTGAGGCCGGCGTCGATGATGGCGTTGCAGAGGGCTTCGAAGCGGTGGAC
This sequence comes from uncultured Acidobacteriaceae bacterium, assembly GCA_963782175.1. Classification (GTDB taxonomy): domain Bacteria; phylum Acidobacteriota; class Terriglobia; order Terriglobales; family Acidobacteriaceae; genus Silvibacterium. Next base: position 317,012 of record CAWAIX010000015.1, on the reverse strand, counting down.
GTTAAGAGTGATGTTGTCGTCGACGAGGAAGATAGTGCGCGCGCCGTGAGCGTAGGCGTCGCGGATGTCGTCGAGAACGCGGTCGAAGGAATAGGCGAAGAAGTTGCGGCCGCGCATTTCGATGATGGAGCAGAAGCTACAGTCGAAGGTGCAGCCGCGCGAGGTTTCGATAACGTCGACCGGGCGGCCAAGCAGGGTGTATCCCTTGAGCACGCGGGCGTCGCGCTTGGGCAGGCGGATCTCGTTGTCTTCGAGGCGGTGCGGGGCGCGCTGCGGGTTGTGAATCCACTTGTCGCCCTGCTTGTGCGAAAGGCCGGAGATGAAGTGCAGGCTACCCTGGCCTTCGAGGGCGCGGGTGAGCTCGCGGAAGGTCACTTCGCCCTCGCCGCGCACGATGAAGTCGAGGGGCATATCGAGATAGGCGGCGGTGTCGAGACTGGGGTCGTAGCCTCCCACGACGATTTTGACGCCGGGCTTGAGCGCGTGGATGAGATGCATAAGGCGCTTGGCGCTGCGGCGCTGAAAGGTCATGATGGACATGCCGACGATGTCGGGATCGTGTTCGCGGACGAGGCGAGTGACGGTCTCGCTCACGCTTCTTTGACACAAGATGAGGTCGGCGACGGCGACCTTGTGATGCGGGTCAAGGTTGCCGGCGAGCGAGGTGAGCGCTCCGTTGGGCATGCGGATGGCCACTGTGGGCATGTGCTCGAACGAATCGGGCATAGAGAGCAGAAGAATGTTCAAGCGGCGGCCTCCCTGCGAAAACCGAGTAAAAACTGTCTACCTCTATCGGGCGCTTAAATTATATGGCTAGAAGAGGATATGGGAAGGGAGGATTTTGGCCCTCGCGGGGGGAGGAACCCATTAAGCGTCGGCCAAACTCCTGGATTGCTATTCTCCCGTGTCGATCTGCGCCCTCTGGAGGGTGTTGGAGTAGTCGAAGTAGACGGACTTCCATGTGGTGTAGAAGTCGAGGGCGCCAGTGCCCCCTTCGCGGTGTCCGTTGCCGGTGTGCTTGACTCCGCCGAAGGGGAGATGGACTTCGGCTCCGATGGTGGGGGCGTTGATGTAGGTGATTCCGGCTTCGAGGTCGCGCATGGCGCGGAAGGCGAGGTTCACGTCGCGGGAGTAGAGGGCGGTCGAGAGGCCATAGTCGATGCCGTTGGCGATGTCGAGGGCTTCATCGAAGCTTGAGCATTCGAGGAGGGCGACGACGGGGCCGAAGACCTCTTCCTGGGCGATGCGCATGCCAGGTTTGACTCCGGCGAAGACGGTGGGCGCGAAGAAGTGTCCCCTGTCGTAGGTGCCGCCGTCGAGAGGTGAGCCGCCAGTGAGGAGCTTCGCGCCTTCTTTCAGTGCGATTTCGCTGTAGCGGGTGGAGGTCTCGATCTGCTGCTGATTGACCTGCGGGCCCATCTGGACGGATTCGTCGAGGCCGTCTCCGACTTTGAGGGCGTCGGCGCGTGCGACGAGCCTTTCGGTGAAGGCCTCGGCGATCTTCTTGTGCAGGATGATGCGGCTGGTGGCGGTGCAGCGCTGGCCGGTGGTGCCGAAGGCTCCCCAGAGCGCGCCTTCGACGGCGAGGTCGAGGTTGGCGTCGTCGAGGACGATCATGGCGTTCTTGCCGCCCATTTCGAGCGAGCATGGCTTGAAGTTGGCGGCGGCGGTCTGTCCGACGATGCGGCCAACCTCGGATGATCCGGTGAAGGAGACGGCGCGGACGCCGGGATGCGAGACGATGGGTGCGCCGGCGTCGGGTCCGAAGCCGGTGACGATGTTGACGACTCCCGGGGGCAAGCCAGCGTCGATGAGGGTCTGGACGAGGTTGTAGGTGGAGAGCGGCGTGTCCTCGGCGGGCTTGATGACGCAGGTGTTGCCGCAGACGAGCGCGGGAAACAATTTCCAGGAGGGGATGGCCATGGGGAAGTTCCACGGGGCGATCATGCCGCAGACGCCGACCGGCATGCGGACGGACATGGCGAACTTGCTGCGGAGCTCGGACGGGGTGGTCTGGCCGAAGAGGCGGCGGCCTTCGCCGGCCATGTAGTAAGCGGTGTCGATGGCCTCCTGCACGTCGCCGCGCGTTTCGGCGAGGACCTTGCCCATCTCGCGGGTCATATCGCGGGCGTATTGCTCTTTGCGCTGGGTGAGGAGTTCTCCGGTCTTGAAGATGATTTCAGCGCGCTTCGGAGCGGGGGTGAGGCGCCAGGTCTTCCAGGCTTCGGCGGCAGCGCGGACGGCGTCGTCGATGTCGGCAGCGGCGGAGGACTGGAATTCGCCGACGATGTCGTCGGAGTTCGCGGGATTGATGTCGAGGAAGGTCTTGCCGGTGCGGGAGGCGAGCCACTCACCGCCGATGAGATTTTTGTAGAGCTTGTGGGACATGCGGGAATCTCCTTGAGACGAAACATTCAAGGATAACGGAAAGCGAGTGGGCAGGATGTGAGTGGCCGCGTTTCCCGTTTCGACACTCGGACTCTTTTCGGGAAACGCTGTGGAAATATGGCCGGAAACCTGCGTTTGCCGAGCCGATGGCCTTACAATAGGCACGAAGCTCCTAGAAAAAGCCTTACTGCATGTCATCGAACGGTTTTCATTCGCGTCCTTCGCGATCGCACGGTCTGCGCTCGCTGTTCAGTGTGTTTTCGAGCGATCTGGCGATCGATCTAGGCACGGCCAACACGCTTGTTTATGCCGCGGGCAAGGGCATCGTCGTCAACGAGCCCTCGATTGTAGCGATCAATAAAAATACGGGCGAAGTGGAGGCTGTCGGCAAGGAAGCCAAGGAGATGCTCGGGCGCACGCCGGGCAATATCGTCGCCATCAAGCCGATGAAGGACGGGGTAATCGCCGATTTCAAGATCACCGAGAAGATGCTGAACTACTTCATCCAGAAGGCGCACAACCGGAAGATGATGGTGCATCCGCGCATCGTGATCGGCGTGCCTTCAGAGATCACGCAGGTGGAAAAGCGCGCCGTCGAGGACTCGGCCTATCGTGCCAAGGCAAGCGAGGTTTTTCTCGTCGAGCAGGCGATGGTGGCGGCGATTGGCGCGGGGCTGCCGATCACCGAGCCGAGCGGCAACATGGTGGTGGATATCGGCGGCGGGACGACAGATATTGCCGTGATTTCTCTGTCCGGCATCGTCTATTCGCGGTCGGTCAGGATGGCCGGGAACCAGATGGACGAAGCCATCATGAACTATCTGAAGCGAAAATATAACCTGCTGATCGGCGAGCGCACTGCCGAGCAGATCAAGATTGAGCTTGGGTCGGCGTATCCGCTGGACAAGCCGCTGACGATGGAGATCAAAGGGAGAAACCTGATCGAGGGCGTGCCGAAGACGATCACGATCGAAGACAGCGAGATCCGCGAGGCGCTGGGCGAGTCGATCTCGACGATTTTGAATGCCATTCGCGTGGCGCTGGAGCGGACGCCTCCGGAGCTGAGCGCCGATATCAGCGATCGCGGGATCGTGCTGACGGGTGGCGGAGCGCTGATCAAGAATCTCGACAAGCGCATCCGCGAAGAAACCGGCCTGCCGGTGTCGATTGCCGATGATCCTCTTGCCAGCGTGGTGCTGGGGACGGGCAAGATGCTCAGCGATTTCCGGCTGCTGAGGAAGATCAAGATCGACTAGACAGAAGAGCCGGATCGCTCGGAAGAATGGGTAGTGCCGGGTGTGGTGCGTGGCCGGTCTGAAGCCGGGAGTGGTCAGAAACCGGCTTATAATGCAGATAACTCTTATCCGAAAAGCGGGTTAAGACTGTGTCGCACCTTCAGGCGAGAACCGGCAAGTAGCGGGTGCGTACGGCATCCACGTCAGGCCAATGGAATCTTTTTTCAGCCGCTATAAGAACGCCCTGGTACTGATCGCGGTACTGGTTGCGCAACTGCTCGCGCTTGCCGTGCAGGTGAAGCGGCCGTCCCCGAGCAGCCCCGATCAGGAGGGGGTGAGCCTGATCCGCTATGCGGTGGTGAGCGTGATTACGCCTCCGGAGCGGTGGCTGCACAACGCGGGCTTGTGGTTCAGCGGCTTGTGGTTCGGCTACCTGGACCTTGTTCATGTGCGCCGGGAAGATGCGCAGCTGAAGGCGCAGATTGAGCGGCTCAGGCTCGAACAGGCCAGCCTGGCCGAAGATGCCCGGCAGGGGCAGCGTCTGGAACAACTGCTCGGCTTCCAGCAGCACTACATCTACCGGACGGTGCCGGCTCAGGTCATCGGATCATCGGGGACGGAGCAGTCGCGGACTCTTTATATCGATAAGGGCTCCCAGGATGGCCTTGGCCCGGATATGCCGGTCGTGACCGGCGATGGGATCGTGGGTAAGCTACGGGATGTCTTTGACCATAAGAGCCTGGTGCTGCTGGTGTCCGACCCGACGAGCGGCGTGGGGGTGGTGCTGGAGACGACGCGGACACGAGGGATTCTGAAGGGCGGGCCGTTCGGGCAGGTCGAGGTGATCAACGTGTCGCCGGACGGCCGAATCAAGGCGGGCGACAGGATTCTGACCAGCGGCGGCGACCAGATCTTTCCGCGAGGGCTGCCGGTGGGGACGGTGGAGCGGGTGACGCCTGATCCGGACCGGGATCCTCTGGTGGACCTCATGGTGCAGCCGGCAGCGAACCTGTCGCGGCTTGAAGAGGTGCTGGTTATCACGGATGTTGGCGAGACGCCTTCGAGGCAGTTGCAGAAGGACCTTGCGGCGAGCGAAGCGGAGGGTCTCGAGGAGAAGAAACGGGCCTCGGACGTGCTGGCTGAGCGGCTTCCGACCAGGCTGGATGCGAAGGCACCGGCGGATACGAATCCCGATCCGAAGGTTGGCGATACTGCCGGAGTCAGCACCGCGGATGAGGTGCGGTTGATGACCCCGCCGAAACCGGTGCGACCGGATCAGTACAGTCCCGATGCGACGCCGGAAGCCTCGGAGATGACTCCCGGCCAGCGGCGGGCTCCGGTGCTTCAGGGGACAGAGGATATCGTTGCGCCGGTAAAGCGGACGGTCGCTGCGACGACATCGAGCGAGACGGGGACTTCCGGTGGGGTTGGCGGCGAGGTGAAGAGGTCTGCCGGGGGTTCCGGTTCGACGCCGGGGGAAGCTGGCGCGGTCAGAACGACGGCAGGATCAACGACCAGACCCGTGGGTAGTGGAGCAGTGGCTGCCACGGGCGCGGCGGGGGCGAACGTGGCCGGGACGACAGCGGGGGTGAGACCGAAGCCTGTCGGCGGGACGTCGCTGACGGGCGGGACTGCTGGGAGCACCAGTTCTGTCACAAGGCCGATTACCTCCGGTTCGACCTCCAATTCGGGAGTTGGCGCTAGTGCTACGGCTGCAAAGCGAACCGTGATTGTGGATGGTCCGATACCCGCGGGACGTACGACAAGTCCAAGCCGTCCTTTGGATCAGAGCGCGACGCCGCCCAGCGCGCCGGAAAAAAAGAAGGGCCCGGAGATCGTTCCTGATGATGGCAGCAGGCCGCCTTCGCCAGACAGACCGGTTACGCCGAAGCCAAAGCCGGCAGCTCAGCCGAGCGGAGACAATCCGGCGACGCCTCCGAATGGGAGGCGGTAAGCGATGGCGCTGATGGCTTCGACGCGTCGAGAGGCGGACGAGCAGTCGTTGCCCCTGGCCCTGTATTTGCTGGTTCCGGTACTCGCGCTCGGGATCCAGTCGCTGGCTTCACTGCATTTTCCGCCGTTCGCGATGCTGGATCTGCCGCTGATCGTGGTGATCTACTTCGCGATTACTAGCCGGAGTCCGGTGGGGGCGACGATTGGCGGGGCAGTGATGGGGATCGCGCAGGATGCGCTGACGCGGCAGCCGCTCGGGGTGTTCGGGATCTGCAAGGCGGTGGTCGGATACGTGGCCGGATCGCTGGGCGCGCGGATCGATACCGAGAACCACGGGATGCGACTGGTGCTGACGTTCCTGTTTGTGATGCTGCACAACGGGATTGACTGGGTGCTGGTGCGGCATTTGCTCGCAGAGCCGATGGCGTGGAGTTGGGTGCGGGAGCCGATACGAGCGGGTGTGAATGCGCTGGTCGGCGTGGTGATTTTTGCGCTGCTCGATCTGGCGAAGTCGCGGGAGTAGTAGGGCGCGGGCAGGAAGCGGAGTATGGATCAGGATCTGATACAGAAGGAAGAGAAGCTACCGGCGATCAAGCTGACAATCTTTCAGTACCTGATCGTGGCGGTAATGGTGGTGCTGATCTTCGGGCTATGGCGGCTGCAGATTGTGGACGCCCAAAACTACCGCAGCCAGGCCGAGGCGAACCGCATCCGGAAAGTGCCAATTCTGGCGCCGCGGGGGCAGATCTTCGATCGCGACGGGCGCCTGCTGGTGGACAGTTATCCTTCGGTCTCGTGCTTCCTGGTCCGCGAGCAGGGGCATGATTACGAGGCCGACCTCCCGATGATTGCGCGCGGCCTGCATATGACCGTGGACCAGATCCACGCGATTCTCAAGAAATACCGGGCAGCTCCCAAATATCAGCCTCTGCCGCTCAAGCAGGACGTTACGCCCGACGAGCAGGAGTTCATCGAGGCGCATCGCGATGAGATGCCCGAACTCGAGACAGTAGACGAGCAGCGCCGCCTGTATCCGAAAGACGGTTTTGCAGCCCACCTGATCGGGTATGTGGGCGAGGTCAGCGAGGAGATGCTGAACGATCCACGGTACGCGGCGTATGAGCCGGGTGACGTGGTGGGCAAGTCGGGCGTCGAGGAGTCGTACGACGCCATCCTGCGCGGACAGGACGGATCGCATGATGTGCTGGTCGACAGCCACGGGCGCGAGGTGGGCAAGTTGGGCACAGAGCCGTCGAAGCCAGGGCAGAGCCTGAAGCTGACGATCGACTTGGACCTTCAGCGAGCGGCTGAGAATGCTTTCGGGGATCGAAATGGGGCGGTGATCGCAATGGACCCGCACACCGGCGAGATTCTGGCCATGTTGAGCCGGCCGACGTTCGATCCCAATGCGTTCGCCGTGCGGATCGGCCGAGATGAGTGGAACCGGCTGATCACGGACCCGAACCATCCCCTGCTGAACAAGACGATTCAGGCGCAGTTGGCTCCGGGGTCGACGTTCAAGGTGATCATGTCGCTGGCGGGGCTGCAGCAGGGTGTCGCTCAGGACCTGAAGGTCAATTGCGGCGGCGGCGCGACGTTTTATGGTCACTTTTTTGCATGCGACAAGAAGCATGGGCCGCTGAATGTGCAGCAGGCGATCTCGAAGTCGTGCGACACGTATTTCTACACGCTGGCGGTGAAGCTGGGCATCACGACTATCGCAAAGTATGCCCACATGGTCGGGCTGGGGCAGAGGACGGGCGTCGATCTGCCGGACGAGGTCGCGGGCGTTTTGCCCTCGGAAGAGTGGAAGATGAAGACCTTCCACGAGAAGTGGTATGCGGGCGAGACAGTTTCGGTGGGGATCGGGCAGGGTGCGCTGGCGGTGACGCCGATTCAACTGGCGCGGGCGCTGAGCGGGATCGCTTCGGGTGGGGTGTTCAAGCGGCCGCACATCGTGTTTCCCGATGAGGTGCCGGAGGATTATCGCAAGGCGATGCTTGATACGTATCCGGGATCGGGAGATGTGACGTTCCCCATCGATCCGGATAACTGGGAGACGATCACCGAAGGTATGGCGGGGGCGACCGATCCCCGTGCAGGCGGAACGGCCTTTGCGTCGCATCTCGAGAATATCGACTTCGCAGGCAAGACGGGGACGGCGCAGGTAGTGAGTCACAGCGCGGGCACGAATAAGGTGTCGAACGTGATCGCGGAACGTCCGAATGCGTGGTTTGTGGGGATGTCGCCGCGGAGGAATCCGGACATTGTGGTCGCCGTGCTATGGGAGCATGGTGGCTGGGGGTCTGGATCGGCGCACGTGGCCGCGCGGGTGATTGAGGCCTATGTGAACAAGCAGCGGCGGCTGAATCACAACCTGACGACGGAGAAGCAACAACAGCCGGTTGAGGTGGGCGCGGTGTGGTCGGATCCGTCGAGTCCGGGTGCGATGGGTGGCAAGCCGGTGGTGGCCAAGGGTTCGGCTCACAATCCTGAGCTGGATGCGATGCGCGCGGGCCATTTTTATATCGACGTGCCGCCGGCCGTTGCGAAGCAGACCGATGCACTGGCTGCGGCGGTGCGGTAGCTCATGAGGCGCTTTCTCTCATTCCGGGATTTTGACTGGACCCTGCTCGGGTTCGTGATGATCCTATCGATCATCAGCATCTTCGAGATCTATTCGGCGACGCTGCACACGAAGTTCGTGGGGTTTTACAAGCAGCAGATTCTGTGGCTGCTCGGCGGCCTGTTCGCGATGTTCATCTTTTCGTGGATCGACTACCACCGGCTGCTCGATGCTATCCACTGGATCTACGGTTTCTGCCTCATTTCGCTGGTCGCCGTGCTGGTGGTGGGAACGAAGGTGCTGGGTGCGCGGCGATGGATCAAGCTGCCGGGAGGGATTCACTTTCAGCCATCGGAGTGGGTGAAGCTGGTGCTGATTGTGGCGGTGACCCGCTATTTCGTGGGGTTGGTCGGACGCGAACTGACCTGGAGAGATATTTTCAAGGCGATGGCGATGGTCGGGGTTCCGATGCTGCTGGTGCTGAAGCAGCCGGACCTGGGCACGGCGCTGACCTATCTGCCGGTGCTGCTTGCGGGGCTGTTTCTTGGCGGCATTGACTTGAAGAAGGGCGCGATTCTGGTCTTTGCCGCGCTGCTGCTGGTGACGGTGGCGTTTACCAGCGGCAAGGTGCTGAAGCCGTACCAGAAGGCGCGGCTGACGAGCTTCATGAATCCGGATGCGGACCCCAAGGGAACGGGGTACCAAATCAACCAGTCGAAGATTGCGGTGGGCGACGGCGGGGTCTTCGGGCGGGGCGCGACGAAGGGAACGCAGACGCAGGGAGACTTTCTGCCGATTCCGTACACGGACTTTATCTTTGCTGCGTTTGCGGAAGAGCACGGGTTCATCGGCGCGGTGATCGTGCTGCTGATATACTTTCTAATATTGATGCGTTTGATTCAGAACGCACAGACAGCCGCAGACCTCTCAGGGACGTTCCTGATTATGGGCGTGGTGGCCGTACTGATTTTTCAGATTGCGGTCAACGTCGGGATGGTCATCGGGCTGATGCCGGTCACCGGGATACCCCTCCCGCTAATGAGTTACGGGGGTTCTTCGGTGCTGTTCACCTTTCTGGCTCTGGGCATGGTGATGAATGTCCGGATGAGCCGTTTCGTGAACTGAGTCCCCGGCGAGATTTTGGGTTTGTAAGAACGCTCGCAGGCGCGGGCGGTAGGTTACAGATTTAAGAAGTTTACTTTAGCCGGCCGGGTAGATCACCGGGCCGGGCAGGATCCAGAGATGAAGGCGCAGAGACGGGAAACGGCCCCGCCGGGAAGATCGGCAGCAGCGGTCACAAACTCTTTGCGTTCCAAGGCACTCCGTAGCACAGTTGGTTTTTTCAGTGAGCGTCCGCCGGGTTCCCGGCGAGAGAGCAGCTTACTCCTCACGCAAAGAATCTTCTTCGACACGGCAAAGTCTTCGTCATACCTGGGCCTCTCCGGATTTCCGCTCTGATCTGTCTCGACCGCTTGCGCGCGGCACGAATCGCGCGATGGGAGAGGCAGCATGTCAAAGGAAATATGCATATCGACAACGCCGCATGAGACGCGGCTTGCGATTCTAGAAAACGACGAACTTACAGAGATTTACTACGAACGCGAGAACGAATACACACTCGCGGGTTCCATATACAAGGGCAAAGTCACACGCGTGCTTCCGGGCATGCAGTCGGCGTTTGTCGACGTCGGCCTGGAGCGCGATGCCTTCCTCTATGTGACGGACTTCCTCGAAGAGCAGGACGAAGGCGCGGATTTTGAGACCGCTAACGGCAACGGTCAGAGGCCGCGACGCGACGGCGGGCGTGAGAATGGCCGCGAGGGCGGCCGGGAGACCGTTGCGCGGGCGCGACAGCAGGAAAGCGCGGCAGAGCCTGTGGCTGAGGGCGACGCCGGAGGAGAGCCGCAGGAGTCCGATTCGCCGAGCGGCACGCGGCGGTGGCGGGGACGGCGCGGACGCAGGCGGGGTTTCCGCTCGCGCGGGCCGCATGAAGAGCGGCCGGAACTGGAGTCTCCCGCGGCGGTAGAGGAGTCGATCTCGGCTGAGCCGATCGTGATGCCGGAGCATGGTGCTCCGGGCGGTGTGCCGGCAACGAACCGGATTCTGTTGCCGGGCGAGTCGCTGTCGAAGTACGGCGGCGCTCCGGGAGCGGAGGCGAAGACGGAAGCTTCGCTGCAGGCGGCTCCTGATGCCGGGCGGGCGCGGGTGAACTATACGGCTCCAAAGCCGTCGACGCTGGTTGAGGCGCCGCTCGACTGGGACGGCGGGCTGCTGATGCCGGGCGAGTCTCTGTCGCGGTATCGGGGCAGGGGTGCGGCACAGGCGGTCGAGCCGGTGGCAGAGATTCCTGTCATCGAGACGGAAGCTGAGAGCCATGCTCCTGAGGCCGCTGCGGCTGTAGCAGAGGAGGAGCCTCATGCAGCGGCACGCCATGGCCGGGTCGAACCTTACGAGTACATTATCGAGAGCGCCGTTGAGCCGGCAGAAGTGGTGGCGGAGGGCGGAGATGGCTGGGGCGCAAGCGGATTCGCTCCCGTGGAAGAAGCGAGTGAAGAGGCGGCAGCCGTTCAGGCAGAGCCGGAACAGGCTGAGGCTGTTGCGGTAATCGAGGTGCCCGCAGACAGCGCGGAAGAAGAGACTCACGAAGAGGTGCACGAGTTCGAGCCCGAGATGGCGTCGGCTTCACACCGCGTCGATCCTGCCGCGCCGAGCGAGTTTCGGGTGTCGAGCGTGGTGGAGGAAGAAGCGCCGGTCGCGCCCGAGGACCTCGAGACGATTACGCATGAGATCCGCGAGCAGGCTCCGCTTGACGAGCATTCGGCGGCGGACACTGTGGACTATGCCGATGAAGCGGCCGCTCCGCAAGTGGCGGAGGTAGCCGACCGGTTGTTCGGGTTTGCGCCGGGCTCGGGCGTGCTGGAAGAGGAGGTCATCGAGGAAGAGGAATACGACTTCGAGCCGATTCACCGGCATGCCGATGAGCACGACAGCGAGGACCTGGAGGAAGAGACGCTCGATCACGCCGGCGAACTGAGCGAGATGGTGCGCGACTCGCATATGGAACAGCGGCTGCACAGCGGTCCGGCGCTCGATGAGTCCGAAGAGGAGGAGATCGAGTCCGGCGAGGTCGAGACGGAAGAGGAAGAGGACGAGGACGACGACCTGGAGGCGAGCTTCAGACCGGAGGAAACTGAAGAGCGCGAGTCCGAGCCCGAGAAGGCAGTTGCTCAGCCGGCAAGGCCGCGCCGCGATGGAGATCGCAGAGGCGGACGCAGGGGCGACCGGCGCGGCGACCGACGCGGGCATCCAGGTGCGCGCAGGCACTCAGCGCAGACGATGGACCTGCCGATCATTAGTGATTTATTGAAGCAGGGCCAGGAGATTCTGGTTCAGATTGCGAAGGAGCCGATTGCCAAGAAAGGCGCGCGCATCACGAGCCATATCGCGCTCCCCGGACGGTTCCTGGTATTCATGCCGACGGTGAATCATGTGGGCGTGTCACGCAAGATTTCGTCCGATGAAGAGCGCCAGCGGCTGAAGCGGATCCTGATCAGCGAAAAGGGAGAGGCTACGGGCGGATTCATCGTGCGCACCGCAGCCGATGGAGCGAGCGAAGATGAACTTCGCGCCGATCTCCGGTTCCTGATCAGTCTGTGGAACGACATCAGGCAGCGCGCGGATGCGAGCAGGGCTCCAGCGCTGATCTATCACGACCTGAACCTTGTGGAGCGTGTGCTGCGCGACCAGGTGAGCGATAACTTTTCGGCGATCTGGGTCGATAACGAGATGGAGTACGAGCGGACGGTGCGCTTCCTGAACCGCTTCCAGCCTTCGCTGGTGCGGAGGGTGAAGCTGTACACGAAGGAGACGCCGCTGTTCGAGCAGTTCGGCATTCAGGACGAGATCTCGAAGGCGCTGAAGTCAAAGGTGTGGCTGAAGTCGGGCGGATCGATCGTGATCAACCAGACCGAAGCGCTGGTGGCGATCGATATCAACACCGGCAAGTATGTCGGCAAGACGGCGCGGCTCGAAGATACGATTCTGAAGACGAACCTGGATGCGATTCCGGAGATCGTGCGGCAGATACGGCTGCGCGACCTGGGCGGCATCATCGTGATCGACTTCATCGACATGGATGAGCGCAAGAATCGTCACAAGGTGATGGCCGCGCTCGAAGAAGAGTTGAAGAATGATCGCGCGCCGTCGAAGGTGCTTCAGTTTAACGATTTCGGACTGGTGGCGATCACGCGCAAGCGCGTGAAGCAGTCACTGGAGCGGACGCTGAGCACTCCGTGCCCGGTGTGTACGGGAACCGGAATGGTGAAGAGTCCGACGACGGTGGCCAACGAGATCTTTGTCGAGATGCGCAAGATGCAGCGTCATCTTGAGGGAAGAGACGTGATGCTGCGCGTAAATCCTGAGGTGGTAAAGGTGCTCAAGGCGAGCAATGCGCGCTGGCTGAACGAGCTTGAAGAGTTGATCGGCAAGACGATCATCGTGAAGAGCGACGCCACGCTGCCTCCTGAGCAGTTCGATATTCACTAAGAAAAGTAGCGCAATAAGGCTGAGGGCCGGCGATTAGCGGCCCTTTGCTGCTTGTGGTTCCCTTGCTGCCTTGGCACTCCTACTGTTAGCAAACTATGCAACACATGGCGCGTCTAAACCGTCAGATAGGTGTTGGACAGAAAAAGGGAGAAATCCACGATAGGGCATTTTCCGAATTGGACGATTTCGGGAAATGCGTTAGCTCCCGCAATTCATCTGTGTTGATTGAAGGAGCACTATGGCTGAGCACTGCCTTCGTTGGCGGCCACTTCTGTGCCGCATCGCCCTTGTCGCATCACTCGCATCGCTGGCTGGAATGCCTTATGCAGCGAGCGCCCAAACCGATTCCGATACTTCCGATAGCGGTCATGCAGTTTCGAGTCCGGTGAATTATTCGAGTTCGCTCGACTGGAAGAACTATCTGAAGATGGATGACTCGCTGGGAGATGGGCTGCCGGGAGCGCCTTCGCCGCGTCCGCAATATGGGCAGAACAGCAACTATCCAACCTATACGAGCCGCTGGAGTCATATCGCCATTGAGGCCGGTGCAGGATTCACGGCTCCTATTGCAAACACCGCCCACGGGTGGGAAACCTACGGTTATAACATCAAGGCCGGCGCGGGATGGAACTTCACCAAGCGCCTAGGCGTGCTGCTGGAGTACCAGTGGAATCGCGACAAGATCCCTGGATCGACACTGACGCAGTTGGCGATTGAGAGTGGCTTATCGACTCCGCTCGGCGGGAACGTGAATACATGGTCCTTCACGTTGGATCCGATCTTCTATTTTCCGGTTACTAACAGGGCAGGAGCGTACGTAACTGGCGGCGGCGGGTTCTATCGCAAGGTGACGAACTTTACGGCGCCCGAACTTACTTATGTCTGTTATTACTACTGCTATCCCGGCTATGTTCCGACGACGGTGGCTCACTCTTCGAGCAACCAGGGCGGGCTTAATATCGGCGCGGGATTCTATTGGAAGCTGTCGGAGGACAGCCGGATGAAGCTGTTTGCAGAAGCCCGGTATACGTGGGTGGATTCGCCGACGGCAAATCCCTCGGACCCCTATGGGTCGGGAACTTCAAGTCTGATTCCGGTGACGTTCGGGGTTCGGTTCTAGTTTCGGATGCTTTATGCTCCGACGGACGGCGGCGTGATGTTATTCATGCTGCCGTCCTTTTATGTAACCGTTGCGGTTACTTTACTTCCTTCATGATTCGTTCTACTTCTGCGGTATCCTTGGGCAGCGCGCAGGTGAGGCATTCGAGCTTGCCGTTGGGGTTGGCGTAGAAGACGTCTTCGATGCGCACGCCGATTTTTTCTTCAGGGATATAGATCCCGGGCTCGATGGTGAAGACCATGCCGGGCTGGATGGGCTTCGAGTAAATCCACGGGTCATGGACGTCGATGCCGACGGAGTGGCCGATGCCGTGGATGAAGTACTTGCCGAGGGGCTCGCCGTGCAGGTCCTTGCCGTGGGCGTTCATGTAGTTCCAGGCGATAGTGTCGAGGGAGTCGGGATACTTATGCCGCGGGTCGTTGATTCGTGAGGTGCCGGCGACGAAGGCGTCCATGGCGGCCTTCTGCGCTCCCTTGACGATGTCGTAGATCTCGCGCTGCCGCGCGGTGAAGTGGCCATCGACGGGCACGGTACGGGTGATGTCGGACGCGTACATGGAGTATTCGCCGGCGGCGTCGACAACGACGACATCGCCGCTGTGCATGGTTTCACTGTTGTTCGAGTAATGCAGAACGGTGGAGTCTTTGCCCGACCCAACGATTGGGGCGTAGGAAGGGCGCTCGCAGCCGTTCTCCATGAGCTTTTCGATGATGATGCCGGCAACGGTTCCCTCGGTGGTTCCGGGATGGACGGCGCGCATCATGGCGAGCTGCGCCGGGATGGAGGCGTCGGCGGCTTTGTGGAGGAGCGCGATCTCGCCGGAGTCCTTGATAGCTCGAAGCTGGTTAGTGAGGTCGCGGACATTGAGGAAGTTCGGCGCCTGATCGGCTCCGAGGGTGGTTGCGGTCCAGGCAGTCAGGGATTTTGCCTGAGCTGAGTCGGGCTCGCTCCAGAGTGTGGGGGAATTACTTTGATTCTGTTGGAAGAGCCCGGCGAGCAGCGGCGGCAGCTCGGTCATGCTTTCGACCTCGTCGACACCGGCCGTGGCGGCTGCGCCGGGAGTGGCGGCGTCGAGCTTTACGCCCGTATATCGCTCCATGCGCAGGTTGCGCGTGGGCAGGAAGAGGATCTCGCGATAGGGGCGGGCCGGGCCGCGGTCGCCGGCGGGCGTCGCGGACTGGATGAAGAGGGCCGCGCCGGGCTCGTTCCAGCCGGTGAGGTAGTAGAAGTCGGGGTCCTGGCGGTAGGGCATGAAGTCGAGCTGGGGCTGTTCGGCGGCGAAGAGGACGGCGACGCCTCCATCGAGTTTTTCGGCGAGGCGCACGCGGCGGGCATGGTAGTCCGACGCGGGTTGGCGGGTGAGGGCGAAAACGTGGAGAGAAAAGATCAGGCAGAAGAGCGCAGAGGCGCGCGCAATCGACTTCATGCATGCAGTTTACCGTTCAGGAGGCGTGTACTCCCGGTTCATCTGGAATGGTCTGACCTTGCCGAAGGAGGAGGCGCGCGAGCTGGGCGAGGACGAGGGCCAGGGCGGCGAGAGATGCGAACCACACGGTGAAGGCGCAGCGGACGGCCCATGCGGGCGCGAAGCCGGCACGCCGTAGAAGAAAGGGAAGGAAGTTCCAGGTGGTGATGTGGACGTAGTCCCAGGGATCTTCGGCCATGGCTGGAGTGTTGAGTCCCCAGGCGTTCATTTTGCCGAGCGCGAAGGCGAGGATGTTTTTGAAGCGCAGGCCGATGAGGAAAGTGGGATGGCCGAAGGACTCAATCTGGTAGATTTCGAGCGGCATCCAGAAGGCGAGGGAGGCGAGCTGGATGGCGGTGCTGATTGCGATGAGGGCGAGGGCGCAAATCCAGATGGGTTTTGCGAGCGCGGCGCGATGGCGGAGCAGCAGCGGGACGGCAAGCAACGCGGCGAGTTCAACGGTGGTCGAGACGTAGCGGTCTCCCCACGCGAAGTCGCCGGACCAGACGGTGTATCGGGCGTAGAAGCTGATGCAGGCGAGAGTCAGGACGAGTGTGGCGATGAGATAGGCGCGGACTGCGGCACTGAAGCGCTTCCATGCGAGCGCTGCGAGCAGGAGGGTGAGGATCAGCACCGGATCGAAGAGGAAGATGGACTTTTCCGGAGCGATAAGCGCACCGAAGAAGCCGGCGTGGAAGGCTCCATCGAAGGGATAGCTGGCGGGGAGCGACGGATCGCGCTGGCGGAACTCACGGGAGAGCACGCCGATGTAGGTATTGGTGAAGGATCCGAACCGATAGAACTGGTAGATGCGGTCGAGAAGGCCGAAGAAGAGATAAACGGGGATGGCGGTTGCGAGGTAGGCGCCGATGCGGGTCCAGAGGGCGCGGCCGCGCGACCCTTCAAGCCAGAGGACAAGCAGGATGAAGAGGCCGGCGGCGAGGATATCCATGCCGGTGGTGAGGCGCGTGAGCAGGTTGAGGCCGAGGGCGGCTGATCCAACAAAGAGAGCGCGGCGGCTGCCGGTGCGCAGCCATTGGTAATGAAAGCAAAATCCTGCGAGCGTGAGCAGAAAGATGTAGTTGTTCTCCATCATGTTCTGCGTGTAGTGCAGGTGCGTGGTGCAGAGCTCGAGTGCGAGCGTGCCGGTCGCGGATTGCCTCACCGAGAAATCAAGCTGGCGGAGAAAGCGGTAGCAGACCAGCGCCGTCAGCACGGCGATAAGGATGTTGGTCGAGTAGCTGACGACAATGCTGCGGACGGCGGGGTCGTTGCCGTTGTAGTTGGCGAAGATGGGCAGGCGTTCGATGTATGTTCCGGCGATGTCGAAGGGTAGAAGTAGAAGCGACTGGCCGATGCCATACCAGCTTTGCAGAGTTGCGTTGCGGCCGTGGATGCCGAACTCTGGGTATTCGCTGGGGAAAACGGGCGGCTCGGAGGTCCAGAGGGCGTGGGCGGACTGGAGGCGGTGCGTGGTGTCGGAGGTGCCGAGTTCTCCGGACTGAATGACGAAGGCAAGAAGGGCTGTGAAGAGTAGAAGCAGGAACAGGGGATCGCGGAAGCGGTGGGGCATTGGTCTGATGGTAGCGGAACGGGGCTGGGACGAGTCGCCGGTTGTCAGTTCCCAGTTGTCAGTGATCTTTCATCACAGAGGACACAAAGAGCACAGAGGCAGCCGCGCCGTTTCCGTTTTCCTGGCCCCATGTAGTGGGTCTTACCAACCTTCGCTTCGCCCTTCGGCTTCGCTCAGGGTAGGCGGCGTGCGATGTTCGAGAGTCACCCCGCCTTAGCTGCGCGAAGGCGGGGCACCCAGGATAGGGGATTCGACGGGCTCGGTTATGCCTGGTGTCGGAGCGGGCTCGGCCTCGGGGTGCAGGAACTTCAGGTAAAGGTCGAGGTCGTATCCCGATTTAGTCGCGGCGTGGCAGGCGAGGCTGATGGCCGCTTCGAGGTTATGGATGGCTTGCGATTGGTCTCCGGGCTGCTCGGCGATCTCCATCAAGGCGGGTACCTGGACCCAGCAAAGCATCTCTTCGAAGAGCTCTTTATTGAACCAGGCGTGGCCGCTGGACTCGTTGACTCCGGCGAGCCAGCGGACGTCGGAATCGGACCAGAATTCTTTTCTGTCGATGGTGGCGCCAGGCGTATCGGCCTGCCAAAGCAGGGTGCGGACGCGGGCGGCCATGCGCCAGGTCTGATCGTCTTCGAGTCCCATGGAGGAAAAGATGTCGGCGAGCGCGGCGCGCAATTGGAGCTTGTCGAAGATGTCGAGGCGGATGCGTTCGGCGGGAAGGCTGCGCAGCGCGACCCACGCAAGTACAGCCGGCCAGGTGTGCTCGAGGCGCGATCCCGGCTCGTCGCTGGGCAGCGTGTAGCGCACGATTGGAGGCCACGCGGTCGAAAATGTTCGCTCGAGAGATGGCAGGCGAAGCGCGGCAAGCGTTAACTCTTCGCAGGCGTGGCGGTAGGCGACGACGGGATCGGCCTGGGCAGGCTCCGGCAGAGGCGCATGTGGCGACGTCTTTACCGCGGGAACTTTCTGCGGTGCGGTGCTGCGTTCCATGAGCTGCCTGTCTTCCGGCGGAAGCATCTCGAACACGCGGTCAAAGAAGTTCTCGCACTTTTCGATGAAGGGGCGAACGCGCAGATCGATTATGTCGATCGGGGTGTCGGGGCGGAGGTTTCCGTCCGCTATGTCGGATGGGTGTTGAGCTTTTTCGGACTTGCTCACGGTCGTCCCGGGGGATCCGGCCGCGACGTATGGCGCTGCTTTTTGTTCGCGCCGTGGCTTGGCCGGAAGTTCGCCAGAAATGTGGGCGAAAAGCTGGACATAGCGGATGGTGATGGCCTGGTGGAGCGCGTCGTGGAGCGGGCGCAGGCGGAGCTTGGAGAGCGCCTCGTCGAGGCTGTGGACGCCCTGGCCGTGCAGGGAGTCGCAGAGGCGGTCCCACGGCTGTTCGGCGGTCGAGCGGAGCTCGCGCCAGTTGAGTAGAACGACGTATTGATAGCCGCGAAGATCGAAGGTCATGCCGTGGTCGCGGAGGTCAGTTGGGCGGCGCAGGTATTCGAGTCCGCGATTGATGTCGCGGAAGGCGAGGATGATGGAGCTGTCGTTGGGGACGGCGAGGCCGTCGGTGAGACTGCGCTGGCGGATCTCGCCGCTCCCCTTGTCCATGTATCCGGCGGAGACGTGGATGGTGCCGCGAGTGTTGCCGTAGCGGTTGTTGTAGATGACGAGCGAGCGCTGGTCGTGGAAGCGGTTTGAGTAGGCGAAGACGTTTTCGTCGACAGTGCCGTGATCGGTCCAGAAGTCGTAGAGGGTGAAGTTGGCGCTCTCGGCAAAGATGGCGCGCTGCTTGAGCAGCGGCGCGATGTGATACATGTGGCCGGCGACGAGGCCTTCGTTGGGGTGCTCGTCCATGCGCGCGCGCTTGAATTCCATGCCGTAGCGCTCGGTAAAGCCCTCGATCTGTCCGTGGCCGAACATGGGCAGGCCGGGGAGGGTGGCGAGCATGGTGGCGACGCCGAAATATTTATCTCCGTCGCCGAACTGGTCGACGGCCGTGCGCTCGTCGGGATTGCTCATGAAGTTGACGTAGCGCTTCAGGATGTCGGGGTCGAACTCGATGGTTTTTTTCAGATATGACCGGAACTTGGCGTTTTCTTCGTCGCGCAGCATGACCATGAAGGCGCTGTTGTAGACGCGGTGCATGCCGAGGGTGCGGACGAAGTAGCCTTCGAGCAGCCAGAAGGCTTCGGCGAGGAGCAGAGTTCCGGGGACTTCGGCGGCGACGCGGTCGACGACCTCGCGCCAGAACTCGTGCGGCATGAGACCGTCGAACTCCTCCTGCGACATGGAGTTTTCGGCCCGCGACGGGATGGAGCCACCCATTCCAGGCAGCGGGTACCAGAGCCGCTGGATGTGCCGCTTGGCGAGGACCATGGCGGCATCGAAGCGGATGATGGGGAACTGACGCGCGACCTGCAGGATGGTCTGGATGACGTGCTCGCGGACCTCGGCCCTCAGATAGTCGAGCTGCGCGGTGTCGTTCCAGGGAAAGCTGGTGCCGTCGTTGCCGTGGTAGATGTAGCGCGTGGTTCCGTCGCGGTGATTGCGCAGGCGGAAGCAGACGGCGGCGTCGGACTGGTCGTAGTAGTGGTCCTCGATCTTGATTTCGACGCGGCTGTCAGGCGAGAGATCGGGCCCGGTAAAGCTATAGACGGGAAAAGGGCTCTCCCATCGGTTGATGAACCAGTCGGGATGCTCGATGACCCATGGCGAGTCGATGCCCATGTGATTGGGCACCATGTCGCTGGCGAGGCGAATGCCGAAGCGGCGGGCGCGGTCGCGGAGGTTCGTATATCCTGACTCGCCGCCGAGGTCTTCGGCGATCTGGTAGTCCTTGAGCGAATAGGCGGAGGCGACGGCGTCTCCGTGACCGCGGAGGCGCTTGATGGTGCGCGAGGCGATGCTGCGTTCCCACAGGCCGATGAGCCAGAGGCCAGTGATGCCGCGCTCGGCGAGCAGGCGGAGTTCATCGTCGGGGATGTGTTCGAGGCGATGGATGTGGCGGCTGTACTTCTTTGAAAGCTGCTCGAGCCAGACGTAGGTGCTCTTGGCCATGAGGACGACGTTGGGCATCCACGCTTGATCCATGCTGAAGGCCTCGTATTCGTTGAGCGGAGCCTGGTAATCCGGGGAGTACAGGCGGCCACCGGGGACGAAGTCCTGGTTGAAGCCGACGAATTCGTCTCCGATAAAGCCTTCGCCACCCCAACCGGGAGGGCCGTGGCGGTGGAAGTCGGGGCCGGGCGGATGGAAGCGCAGCCAGATGGCAACGTCCTCTTCGCGGACGACGTCGATGGCGAGCAGCACGCGGCGGAGATCGGGACCGAGGTACCTGGCCCACTTGTCGCGGATGTAGTCGAGCTGTCCGGTGATGGAGTCCGGCGAGGCGAGCATGGGAGCGCGCAGGGCGTCGAGGAGGGTTCCGACCTCGGGCGAGAGCGGCGGGCGGGTGGCCATGTAATCCGGCAACTCGGCGGTGACGGCTTTGTAGGCGGTGTGCAGCTTGAGGTCGTTGTCTTCAAAGAGCTCGCGGAAGGGCGCGAAGGCGGGATTGCTGTTGGCGAGCCACAGGAGCATGAGCTCTTCGAGGGCGGCTTCGCGGTTGGGCAGTCCGTCGGTCGTGCCGTTGAGCCACTGGGCGACGGTGAGTTTTCCCTGGTAGACGTCGACGTTGGGGAACTGCTCGACGAAGGTGAGGAGCAGGCGCTCGAGGTTGGCGGGAGCGATCTTTCCTGCGAACCAGCGCAGCGCTTCGGAGAGCACGTGCGGGTCGATGTGCTTGCGGTATTCGGCGGCGAGCGCGTGGTTCAGCTCGTCGATGATGCCCATGGCGAAAAGCGCGCCGGCGTTGATGATCTTGTCGGGATCGGCGTTGGGTCCGCGGGCCTCGTTGAGACGGGCGGCGAGCTTGCGGCTCGCGGTTACATCGGCAAAAACGGCATTTCCGGTATAGCCGAAGACCAGCCCACCGACTTCGAGCTTGTCTCTGAGCTTCCGGGAAATATGAAATTCCATCACACAGCGCTCCGGTACGACGGCTTCGTATCCCGCCCGTTTTCTAAGATGCCGGGGCGAGATGATGCTAGTCGAAGTCGGGTGTTTCTGGCCAGTGTTTCACCACAAAGGACACAAAGAACACAAAGTAAGACCAGTTATGCGCGGTCTTCGCTGGCGAAGTGCTCGCGGTACCAGTCGACGGTTTCGCGGATGCCTTCCTGCATGCTGTAACGGGGCTGCCAGCCGAGGCGCTCGCTAGCTTTGGTTGCATCGAGGTACTGCTCGCGGATCTCGGAGCTGGCGATGTTCTGGATGACGGGCTCAAGGTCGTTGCGGCCCATGATTTCGAGGGTCATGTGGACGATGTCGAGGACGGTGAGACGCTCGCCGAGGCTGAAGTTGAAGGCTTCCCCCGAGATAGAGGGGTCTTCGGCGAGGCGTTCGCCTAGCGTGAGGTAGGCTTCGGCGGCGTCTTTGACGTAGAGGAAGTCGCGGACGAATTTACCGTCGCTGCGGATGACGAAGGGCTCGCCGGCGAGCGTGGCCTTGATAATGCCGGGGATGGTGCGGCTGAAGTTGAGGTCGCCTCCTCCGAAGAGATTGCCACAGCGGGCGATGGCGGTTTTGAGGCCGTAGGTTGCGGCGTACATCTGCGTGATAAGGTCGGCGCAGGACTTCGAGACGTCGTAGGGATATCGGCCCTGGAGCGGATGGGTCTCGCGGTAGGGCAGGTTGTCGGTGGCTCCGTAGGCCTTGTCAGATGAGGCGAGGACGACGTTTGAGCCGCCGGTGAGGCGGCAGGCTTCGAGGATGTTCCATGTGCCCATGACGTTGGTCCGGAGGGTGCCGACGGGGTCGCGCTTGGCGACCTGAACGAGCGGCTGCGCGGCGAGATGGAAGACAGTGTGCGGCTGGTACTCCGCGATGGCGCGCTGCAGCGTAGGCAGGGATTCGAGTTCACCGGAGACGGTCGTGATGCGCTCGATAAGGCCTTCGCGGACCAGCATGCTGTTCGGGACCTGGTCGCGGACTAGGGCGACGATCTCCGCTTCGTCGCGCATGAGCGCCTTGACGAGCCAGGAGCCCATGAGGCCTGTGGCCCCGGTGACGAAGACGGTTTTGCCTTTCCAGTAAAAACCCACTAAACGTTCGCTCCGCAGATCAGATTAACTGATCTGCGAAGTTGAATTGAGTGAGCGCTCGGTTGCGGGGCTATTCGTAACGCAGTGCGGTCACGGGGTCGACGCGAGAGGCGCGACGGGCCGGCAGCGCGCAGGCAACGGCGGCGACAAGGGTGAGCAGTAGCGTGACGGCGATGAGAATGAGTGGGTCGCGTGAACTGCCTTCGGCCCACTGGGCCAGAAGCTTGTTGCCGGCGATGGTCAGCGCGAGGCCGGCCAGGATGCCTCCGCCGACGCTGCCGATTGTGGACGCGAAGACGATGCCCAGCACATGTCCCCGCTGGGCGCCCAGGGCCATGCGGATGCCGAATTCGTTGGTGCGCTGCGCGACGGTATAGGAGACGACACTGTAGAGACCGAATGCCGCGAGGGCGAGTGCCAGGACGGCGAACGCACCGAAGAGCCAGGCGACGAGGTGCTCCTGCTGATACTCCTGCTGGGTGCTGATCCAGTGATCCAGATCCTGAACGGTTCCATTCACCTGCTGATCTGGGTCGATGGCATTCACCTGTGCCGCGACGGCGTGCAGCAACGACAGCGGCGGAGCATCCGAGCGTACAAGGATCTGCGTATACATCCCCATTGCCAGTGTGTCAGGCACAAATGCCTCCGGGACGACCGGCTTCCTCAGTCCGTCGTTACGCTTGTCGGCGATAACACCGATGATCTGCAGCCAGCCGTCGCCGCCCGGCGCGATCAACTGATAAGGCGGCTGATTCTTCAGGGCCGGGATTTTGAAGGAATGCCCGACGGCGTCTCCGCTGGGGAAATAGCGGCGCGCCATGGTCTCGTTAATGACGGTGAGGCGTGCGGCATTGTGATTTTCGGTCTCATCCCAGATGCGCCCCTGCGCGACAGGGATACGCAGGATCGGGAAATACTGCTGGCTCACGAGGTTGACGCGAATCTTCTGATCATCCTTGGGAGGCTTGCCGAGGATCTCGATGCCTGTCTCGAATCCATTGGACGGCGGTGTGGCATTGGACGAGATCGCAGCCCTTGTTACTCCGGGCACCGTCGCAACCCGCGCGCGCAGTTGTTCAAAGTAAATTGCCCGCTCCGCCAATGTCTTGTAGGTGCCGTCATGGATCGGGATTCCCACCGACATGACGTTGTGCGGATCGTAGCCCAGCGGGGTGTGCATCATCTTGAGAAAGCCTTCCATTGCCGCGCTGGCTCCGGCCAGCATGACCATGGTGAGGGCGATCTGCGCGCCTATCAGTACCTTGTTGGTGGCGTTTCCGCGCACGGCGCCGGCGATCTTGCGCGTATTGGACTGCATTACCTGGCTGACTTCAGGCCGGGAGAGCTGCAGGGCCGGCCAGAGCCCAAAGAGGATTCCCGTAAACAGTGCGACTGCCACACTGAAGATCAGCACCGGCAGATTGATGCGGATCGCTGCCTCGTGTGGGAAGGAATATTTCGGCAACAGATCGACGATTATTGCCACGAGCCGGTACGCCAGCAGCACGCCCACTCCCGCTCCGGTGAGCGACAACAAGAGGGATTCGGTGAGCAACTGGCGTATGATTCGGCGGCGGGTGGCGCCGATGGCGGTCCGCAGCGCGAACTCGTGCATACGCGCTGTGCCGCGCGCCAGCAGCAGGATCGAGACATTTCCGCAGCCGATGGCCAGCAGCAGCGCGACCGCGCAGAAGAGCAGGGAAAGTGTGCCGCCGATGTCGTGGAGGAAGTCGTCGTTCAGGCCCTGCACGTGGAACTTGTAATGTTCATGTGGGAAATGGTCCGGGGTTTGCTTGGCGAACTCCGCGATCAGCGGCGTCAGCGCTGCATTGGCGGCGGCGTGCGAGACTCCGGGCTTGAGGCGAAGGCCGACATAGTAAGCGCGGACCGGGTCCTGATTGATCTTCAACGGGAGGTAGACGTCGGCGTCGTCCCACGTAAATCGCTCCGCCGCTACGCCGACGATGGTGTAATTCTTCCGCACAAGCTGCAGGGTCTTTCCTAGCACGGCAGGGTCGGAGTTGAAGTGTCTCTGCCAGAACTTGTAGCCGAGCACGACCACCGGCTGCGGGTCCTGGCCGTCGATGGCGTCGGAGGGCACAATTCCACGGCCCAGCGCAGGGGGCACGCCCATGAAGTTGAAGGTGTTCGAGGTGACGTAGACGCCGTTCACGTCCTCGGGCAGGTCGTGGCCGGTGACGGTGAGGTTCCAGTCGTCGGAGATGAAGGCATCCTCGACGACCGGAGACTTCCTGATCTGCTGCCACTGCGCACCTGTCAGCCCGAAACCGCGCTCCTTCAGGTCATTGAGCGTCAGCCGCATGTGGGCCATGCGGTCAGGGTTGGCGTAAGGGTACGGGTCCATGACCACGGCGTAGACGACGCTGAAGACCGCGGTTGTTGCACCGATGCCAAGGGCCAGTGAGATGACGGCGGTCAGGGTAAATCCCAGGTTCTTTCGCAGCTGGCGAAGCGAGTAGCGAAGGTCTTGAAGCAGCGTGTGCATGGGTCGCTCCCCCTTGGGTAGTGACGAGGTATACGGCGGCATGCGGGCGGCCAGTTCCCGGATTGTGCAACTCTTTCAATGTTCGAAGAATGGACAGCCGGTGGAGTCCATGGGATGTCCGGTTTTGCCGGAGGCGTGTTCGTAACTGAACAGGGGGATTGCCCCGGCCCAGAGAACACGGTGTCTGGTTGTTGCGGTAAATTCGTGGATTGGAGGTAAGGTGGCGGGCGAGGCAAGGGCAGCGGGCGATCTGGCAGTGGTGATTTTGTGTGGCGGCAAGGGATCGCGGATTTATCCCTTCTCAGAGTATTTTCCCAAGCCGATGATGCCGATTCGCGGACGGCCAATTCTGGTGCACCTGATGCAGATTTATGCGCGGCAGGGCGTGCGGAGGTTTGTTCTGGCGGCGGGGCATCGCAAGGAGATGCTGTTCGATTATTTCGAAGGGCGGTTTCCGGAGTGGAATGTTGAGATTCTCGACACCGGCGTAGAGAGCGATACCGGCGACCGGATTCTTGCTTGCATGGATCATGTTGGGCAGCAGTTTTTTGCGACGTATGGGGACGGTCTGGGGAATGTCGATCTTGGTGCGCTGCTTGAGTTCCACAACAAGAGCGGCGGACTAGCAACGGTGACGGCTGTGCCGCTGAGATCGCAGTATGGCACGTTGCATTTCGATGAGGCAGGGCGTGTGGACAGGTTTACGGAGAAGCCGGTGATTCGCGATTCATGGATCAATGCCGGCTTTTTTGTCTTCGACAGAAAGGCGGCGGCGCACTGGGAGGGTCACAGTCTTGAGTCCGAGGTGCTGCCGGGGCTTGCCGCCGGGGGCGAGCTTTACACCTATCTGCATCACGGCTTCTGGAAGTCGATGGACACAAGCAAGGATCAGCAGGAGATGGAGCGGCTGGCGGAGAGCGGTGACGCTCCATGGAACGAACTTGGGAACTGAGATTACTCACTCCTCTTGACGATCGCCGGGATGACGCGCGTGAGCAGGCGAGCGAGGGTAGCTTCGACGCGCTTACCGACGTCGAGAACTTCATACTGGTCGAGAGGCTCGGCCTGAATACCGGCGGCCATGTTTGTCACACATGAAATCCCGAGGACCTCGATGCCCATGTGGCGGGCGACGATGGTCTCCTGCACGGTGGACATGCCGACGAGGTCGGCTCCGAGAGTGCGGAAGGCGCAAATCTCGGCGGGAGTCTCGAAGCTGGGGCCGAGCAGTCCCATGTAGACTCCTTCGTCGAGCACGTAGCCTTCTTGGAGCGCGGCGGCCTGGGCGAGGCGGCGCAGGGCGAGCGAATAGGCCTCGGACATATCAAAGAAGCGCAGGCCGAAGCGGTCGTCGTTAGGTCCGACGACCGGGTTGCGGCCGGTGAGGTTGATGTGGTCGGAGATGAGGACGAGCCGGCCCTGCTCCCAGGTTTCGCGGATGCCGCCGGCGGCGTTGGTGAGGATGAGGGTGCGAATGCCGAAGCGGCCGAGGGCGCGGACGGGGAATGTGACTTCTTCGGAGGTGTATCCCTCGTAGGAGTGAAAGCGGCCCTGCATCACGGCGACGGGTACGCCGTCGATGGTGCCGACGACGAGGCGTGCGGCGTGGCCGATCGCAGTCGATTGCACGAAGTGGGGGATTTCGGAGAATGGAATCGCGACGGCGTCGTCGAGTTGTGAGGCGAAGCCTCCGAGGCCGGAGCCAAGGACGATGGCGATGGCCGGCTGGAGCGGAGCGCGGCTGGCGATGAAAGCAGCGGCTTCTCCGGCGCGGTCGTATAGAGTCGAGACGGAATCAGGCATGGCGATTATTTGATCAAAATGCTGACGATGGAGGCGGACATGAGGTTCGCCATGGTTCCGGCGAACATGGCGCGCAGCCCGAGGCGGGCGAGTTCGTTGCGGCGGTTGGGCGCGAGCGCTCCGATGCCGCCGATCTGGATTCCGATGGAGCTGAGGTTGGCGAATCCGCAGAGGGCGAAGGTGGCGATGGTGAAGGAGCGGGCATCGAGCATGGCTTTCTGTCCGCCCAGCTGCGCGTAGGCGACGACTTCGTTGATGACCATGCGCGTGCCGAGCAGGTCGCCGACGATGCGGGCGTCTTTCCAGGGAATTCCGATGAGCCAGGCGACGGGCGAGAAGAAGAAGCCGAGGATGGCATCGAGGCTCGAGGGGAAGTACGGGAAGTGCTCCTTGATGAACCAGTTGTGGATGCCGCCGAGGATTCCGTTGAGCAGGGCGATGAGGGCGAGAAACGAGATGAGCATGATGGCGACATTGAAGGCGAGGCGTCCGCCGTCGATGGTGCCACGCGCGATCGCACCGAGGAGGTTTTCTTCCTTGTGCTCCATCTCTCTCGGCATGTGGACGACGCCTTCGGTGGCGGGGGTTTCGGTTTCGGGCACCAGCATCTTGGAGATGAGGATGGTGCCGGGTGCGGTCATGATGACAGCAGCGAGCAGGTGCTCGGCCTCGATTCCGTAGAGGATGTAGGCGGCCATGATGCCGCCCGAGACGTGGGCCATGCCGCTGGTCATGATGGTCATCAGCTCGGAGCGCGTGGCGCCGGGCAGGAAGGGGCGGATGGTCAGCGGGGCCTCGGTCTGTCCCATGAAGATGCTGGCGGCGACGTTGAGGCTTTCGGCGCCGGAGACTTTCATGGTCCAGAGCATGAGGCGCGCGAAGAAGCGGATGACGAGCTGCATGAGTCCGATGTGATAGAGGACGGCGAAGAGCGCGGAGATAAAGATGATGGTGGGCAGCACCTGGAAGGCGAAGATCATGCCGTAGGAGGAGTGCTGCTTGCCTAGCTCGCCGAAGACCATCTGCGAGCCGGCAAAGGAGTAGTTCAGCATGTGGGTGATGGCTGCGCCAGCGGCTGCCAGGATGCGCTGGCCGACGGTCCACTCAAGTACCAGGATGGCGAAGACGATCTGCAGGCTGAGGCCCCAGACAACTGTGCGCCAGCGGATGGCCCGCCGGTTCGTCGAAAAGCACCATGCCAGAAAGACCATGGTGAGCAGGCCAAGCACACCCGTGAATCGTGCCAATAGCTCTCCTTTGTGACACCATCCTATGGGCGAGGCGGCGATTCGAGGAACTGATTTCTGTTTTCAGCGTTGATAATCTGGCCGATGAGCGGAGGAACCGGAGGCGGATCGTCGCTGAACTCGACGGCTTCGGCGATCAGCCGCTCGGGCTCGGCGAAGAGCGTTTCGTCGTCGGCGAAGAGGGTGAACAGAGGCTGTCCGGCGCGGACGTGGGTGCCGAGTTTGGCGCGCATCTCGATGCCGGCGTGCGCATTCACGGGCTCACCGGCTTTCTCGCGACCTGCTCCGAGGCGCTGCACGGCCCACCCGATCTTCGTGCAGTCCGTGCGGGCCAGATAGCCGCTGCGCGACGCGCAGAACTCGCGGCGGAACTTCGGACGGTGGAATTTACCAGGATCGTCGAAGACGCTCGTGTCGCCTCCCTGCGCTTCGACCATGCGAAGAAAGATGTCGAGTGCTTTGCCGTCGATGAGATTCGTTTCTGCGATGTCGCGGCCCTCCGCCGGTGTGCTTGCCTTGCCGCCGAGGTAAATCATCCATCCGGCAAGGATCAGCGAGAGTTGGCGGAGGTCTTCATCCATGGGGTGCCAGCGATTGGCGAGCAGGTCGACGGACTCCCAGATCTCGAGCCAGTTGCCGGCAAAGCGGCCGAGGGGTTGGTCCATCGACGTGAGTAGCGCCACGGTGCGGGTGCCGGAGCGCTCGCCGATGTCGACCATGATGGAGGCGAGCAGGCGCGAGGCAGCGGGATCGGTGAGGAATGCGCCGGAGCCGGTCTTGATGTCGAGCACGAGACCGTCCAGCCCCTCGGCGAGTTTTTTGCTCATTATGGATGCGCTAATCAGCCAGGGGCTTTCGACTGAACCAGTCCGGTCGCGCAGGTCGTAGAGCACGCGGTCGGCGGGAACGAGCTCTTTGGTCTGGCCGATCATGGTGGCGCCGCAGAGGTCGAGGACGCGGCGCGCTTCGGCGAGCGAAAGTTGTGTGTTGTATCCGGGGATGGTCTCGAGCTTGTCGAGTGTACCTCCGGTGTGGCCGAGGGCGCGTCCGCTGATCATGGGAACGGCGAGTCCCGCGCTAGCCGCGAGGGGCGCAAGCAGGAAGGACGTGCTGTCGCCGACTCCGCCGGTCGAGTGCTTGTCGACGGTCGGGCGGCCGAGTCCGGTGTGGTCGAAGACCTCGCCGGAATAGCGCATGGCTGTGGTTAGCGCGTGGACCTCGCTGAGGCTCAGCCCATGCTGAAATGCGGCCATGAGCCAGGCGGAAAGCTGCTCAGGCGGTATGGTTTGTTTTGCCGCGCCGTCGGCGAGGAACTTGAGTTCCTCGGGCGAGTGTTCGAGGCCGGAGCGCTTTTTGAGGATGAGGTCTATCGCATGAAGAGGCGGATGGAAGGGATGTTCGTTCATTTGGGGTCGAGATGAAAGGCGAAGGGAAAGATTTCGGCAAAGGGCCGTTGCTCGGGTCCGTTCTCTCCGGGAAAGGAGATGACGGCTTCGGGGGAGACGAATTCGGAAAGGACCTGACGGCAGGCTCCGCAGGGCGGGCTGGGAGCGGCATTGAGGTTTGTAACCGTTATAGCGACGATTTTGTGACCCGGCCCGCGCTGGGCGACGGCGCTGAAGAGGGCGTTGCGCTCGGCGCAGATCGTCAATCCATAGGAGACGTTTTCGACGTTGCAGCCCGTTGCGAGGAATCCGTCGTCGAAGAGCAGGGCGGCCCCGACGCGGAAGCCGGAGTAGGGGGCGTAGGCGTTTTCGGCGGCTTTGCGCGCGGCAGACTGGAGCTGCTCGGCGGTGGAGGGCGCGAGCGGTCTTACATCGGGCATGGTGCCTTGAGGTTACGAGATGAGAGGGCATTGAGCAAACGCACGTGCCTCCTCCTCAAGTTCTCTCCATTCTTCCCGATAAACCGATGGTGGACGACCTGATACGCGAGTTCCTGATCGAAAGCCAGGACGGGCTCGATCGGATGGAGCTGTGTCTGACAGGGCTCGAGGAGCGTCCACGGGATGCCGGGCTTCTGGCGGAGATCTTCCGTTCGGTCCACACGATCAAGGGGACGACGGGATTCCTGGGCTTTTCGCGGCTGGAGTCGTTGTCGCATGCGGGGGAGAACCTGCTTGGGCTGCTGCGGGATGGCAAGATCCAGGCGGATGGCGAGATCATCACCGCGCTGCTCGAGCTTCTGGATGGGCTGCGGACGATTCTGCAGTCGATCGAGGAGACCGGCGGCGAAGGCGAGGCCAGTGACGACGCCGAGATGATCGAGCGTCTGCGGGCGCTTGCGGAGATGTCACAGGCTGTTGCGGAAAACCCGGCACCCGAGCCGGAGGAGACAAAGCCTCTTCCAGAGAAGCGGAAGGCTGTGAGCGCGGAGGAAGCCGCCACGGTGCATTCGGGAGCGGCGGAGTCGACGCTGCGGGTGGATATCGGGCTGCTGAACCGGATGATGAACCTGGTGGGCGAGCTGGTGCTGACGCGCAACCAGATCCTGCAGGCGCTCAGCGCGGAAGCCGGATTTGCGCCCCTGGCGCGGCGGCTGGACATGGTCACGGCCGACCTGCGCGAGGCGGTCATGAAGGCCCGCATGCAGCCGGTGAGCCACGTGTTCTCGAAGTTCCCAAGGCTGGTGCGCGATCTCTCCCAGCAGCTCGGCAAGCCGGTGAAGCTGGAGCTAGTTGGCCAGGAAACGGAACTGGACAAAAGCCTTCTCGAGGCGATCAAGGACCCGCTGACACATTCGGTGCGCAACGCGATCGATCACGGCATCGAAACGCCCGAGGTTCGGCAGGCGGCGGGAAAGAACGCCGAGGGGCTGCTGAGGCTGGGCGCGCGGCAACAGGGCAGCTACGTGATTGTCGAAGTAACGGACGACGGCGGCGGCATTCGTGTGGAGCGGATCCGCGACAAGGCCATCGAGCGGCGGCTGATTACGGCGCAGAAGGCGGCACAGCTTTCCGATCGCGAGCTGCTGCAGCTGATCTTTCTGCCCGGGTTTTCGACGGCCGACAAGGTGACGAACGTCTCGGGGCGCGGCGTTGGCATGGACGTGGTGCGGACCAATGTAGAGCGGATCGGCGGCAAGGTGGAGCTGGACAGCCGGCCGGCCCGGGGAACGACGCTGCGGCTGAGCATTCCGCTGACGCTGGCGATTATCCCCGCGCTGATCGTGCGCAGCCGGGGACAGAATTTTGCCCTTCCGCAAGGCGCGCTGTTTGAGCTGGTGCACCTGACGGCGGCACAGGCGCGGGAACAGATCGAGTGGCTGGAGAACGCTCCGCTGTACCGGCTGCGCGGGCGGCTGCTACCGCTGGTGTTTCTCGGCCGGCTGCTCGCCCAGCAAGAGGCCGGGGATGGCGCGGGATGTTACATCGCCGTGCTGAACGCCGATGGACGTCGCTACGGTCTGGTGATTGACGGGCTGGCCGATCCGGAGGAGATCGTGGTTAAGCCGCTTTCGGCGGTGCTCAAGGGGATCGGGCTGTTTTCAGGCGCTACGGTGATGGGCAATGGCGAGATGGCGCTGATCCTGGATCCCGGAGCGATTGCTGTTCGGGGAGGCATCGGGCTGAACGCGGAGGAAGAGTCAGAGGCGACGGAACAGGCGGCGGCAGTAACAGGATCGGACTTCCTGCTGGTCGAGGCCGGCGGGGAAGAAGCTGCGTTGCCGCTCGGAGACATTTTGCGCATCGAGCGCATTCCGCGCGCTCGGATCGAGCGGGTGGGCCATAGGCCGGTGCTGCGCTTCGAGGGCGCGCTGCTGCCGATCGAGGATCAAGCGGGGATTCTGGCCGGGGCGGCTGCGGGCCCGACAGAGATCACAGACGCGGAGATCACGGTTGTGGTGTGCCGCAACGGCGGAAGGCATGTGGGGGTCACGGTGTCGCAGGTGGTGGATGTGGCTTCGGGCGCGCCGCTGGTGCATGCCGGGACAGGCGTGATCGCGTCGGAGGTCACGCTGCTCAAAGAGCGGGTGACGGGCGTGATCGATGTGGGATCGATTCCGGATCTCGAGGAGACGGCGGAGGTGGTGGGAT
This sequence comes from uncultured Acidobacteriaceae bacterium, assembly GCA_963782175.1. Classification (GTDB taxonomy): domain Bacteria; phylum Acidobacteriota; class Terriglobia; order Terriglobales; family Acidobacteriaceae; genus Silvibacterium. The sequence continues at coordinate 285,437 of CAWAIX010000015.1, read as the reverse complement.
GATGCAGGCGCGCGAATCCGCAGCGAAGTCCTCGGCGCCTGTCGATGATGGGATTGAAATGTGCTCAGTGCGAGTAGGGGAGACGCTGTTCGGAATACCCATCATGCGCATACTGGAAATTCTGGATGCGCCGCCGACGCGCCCCGTGCCGCTCGCGCCGGCGCATATTGGCGGCCTGGTGCATTATCGCGGCGAGATTCTTACGGCGGTGTCGCTGCGTAGCCTGCTTGGCATGCCGCCGCACCACGATCCGCCGGACCTGCTGGTCTTTGAGGGACGAGATGGGGAGGGGCGGGACGATTATTTCGGGTTGCTGGTGGACGCAGTGGGTGAGGTGCTGACGGTTTCGGCCGAGGAGTTCGAGCCCAATCCATCTACGCTCGACGACAGCCGCAAGGCGCTGTTTGCGGGCGCCTACAAGCTGCAAAACGGGTTGCTGGTGATGCTCGACCCGGCCCGGTTCGACCCGATGCAGTTGTCCCAGGTACAGCAGTCCCAGGTGCAGCAGTCTCGATAACGAATGGATCAGGCGAATCGCATGGATGCGCAGAGTTCCCAGATGGCGATAACCGGGAGTGTAGCTAGGCTGTCCGGGATGGGGCGGACAGTTCCTATTCGGGTGCTGGTTGCCGAGGACTCGGCGGTGATGCGAAGCCTGCTGCGCACGGCTTTGGGGGCATCGCCGCATATCGAAGTGGCGGGAATGGCGCAGGACGGGCAGGATGCACTGGAGGCGATCCGCAGGATCGATCCGGACCTGGTGCTGCTGGACCTTGAAATGCCGCGAATGAACGGCCTTGAAGTGCTCGCCGAGATGCGGGCGCGGCGCCTGCGGGCAAAGGTGATTGTGTGCAGCGCGCTGACGCGAAGGGGAGCGGGGATCACGCTGGAGGCGCTCGCGAGTGGGGCGGCGGATTATGTTCCGAAGCCTGTGGCGCGTGGCGTAAGCGAAGCCGTAAACGATCTGATCCGCGAGATGGTTCCTAAAGTACTGGCGCTGTTCCCGGTGGAAGGCTGGCATTGCCCGGTCGAGTTTTCCCAGCATTTCAGGCCGCCGCCCGTTTCGCCGCAGGCAGGCGCAGCCGAGCCAGCCAGCGTGCTGGTGATTGGTGTTTCGACCGGAGGTCCGGCGGCGCTGGGGAAGATTTTTCCGGCGTTCCCCGCTGATTTTCCGTTGCCGATCCTGATTGCGCAGCACATGCCGCGCCTGTTCACGGGTGTCCTGGCTGAAAAGCTGAACGCAGCGTGTCGGCTGCCGGTTTGCGAAGCCCAGCCGGGCGCGCAACTCAGCGGCGGAGTGGCTTATCTCGCGCGCGGCGACTGGCACATGGAGGTGACGCGGGTCTCCGGCGGAGGAGCGCTGCGGCTGCGCCAAGGCAATGTTGAGGAGCTGTGCCGGCCGTCGGTCGATCTGCTGTTTCGCAGCGCGGCCGCTGTTTATGGCGCGGGCGTCATCGGGGTGGTTCTGACGGGCATGGGCTCGGACGGGCTCGACGGATGCCGGGCGGTGCGCGCGGCCGGCGGAAAGATTCTTGTCCAGGATCGCGAAACGAGTGCTGTGTGGGGAATGCCGGGGGTCGTAGCCAGGGCGGGACTCGCAGACCATGTGCTGCCGGTGGAGGCGATCGCCGGAGAAGTAACACAGCTGGTCATGAACTCGGGCAGACGAGGAATTGCCCGCTAACGCATTTTCGATCGGGTGTCCCGAAAATGCCATAACAGGTCTGAGGAGCTGTCCTTCGATGCGGGGCTCGGACGCGGAGTTTGCGTATTTGCGCACAGTTGTACTGGAGGAGTCAGGGAACTTGCTCGACCCCTCGCGGGAGTATCTCTTCGAATCCCGGCTGCGGGGCGTTCTGCACGACACGGGCCTGAAGACCATACACAGGCTCGTCTCCGCTCTGCACGAGCAGCAAGAGGCGGCGCTGAGGCGGCAGGTTGCTGAGGCGATGACGGTGAATGAGACAAGCTTCTTTCGGGATGCCTCGACGTTCGAGCTCCTTGAAAACGAACTGCTGCCGGAACTGATTCGCCGGAAGGAGTCTATCGGCCGGTTGAGGCTATGGAGCGCGGCCTGCTCCAGCGGTCAGGAGGCGTATTCGCTGGCGATGCTGGTGCACGAGCGCTTTCCGAGGATCGCTGCGTGGGAAGTGGAGATCGTCGGGACGGATTTCTCTCGCGAGATGATTCGCAGGGCACGTGGGGGCCGGTACCGAAAAAGCGAGTTGAGGCGCGGACTGCCTGTGCCGTATCGCGCGAAGTACATGCGGCCGTGCGGGGATGAGTGGGAGATTGTGCCGGAGATCCGCAAAATGTGCCGGTTTCATGAGCGCAACCTGTGCAATGGCTCGCTGCCGCTCGAAAAATATGACGGTATTCTGCTGCGGAACGTGATGCTTTACTTTCCGGATGAGGTCCGCAGGCGTTTGCTGCTCGAAGTGCATCGCATGCTGCCGCCGGATGGATTTTTGCTGCTGGGCGCGAGCGAGCAGCCGGGTCTGCCGGAGCATTTTCAGGCGGAGCTGAAGGGGAATGCCTGCTATTACAAGGCGGTCTCTTTGAGCTGAACCCGATCCTGCCCAAATGGCCGCGCGCATCCCATCGTTCTGGAGGGATATTCTCAAGACGTGGGAATGAGCGAAGGCGAAACCGCGCCGAAGAAGCGGAAAAGCGCGCAGTCGGATGCCGCCGCTGAGGGCGATGCCGCGCTGGCTCTGTTTCATCCCTTGACGGCGGAGTGGTTCCGTGCGGTGTTCGATCGCCCGACGGCTCCGCAGCGGCTGGGATGGCCTGCGATTGCGCGTGGAGAGAGCACGCTGATTCTGGCGCCCACGGGAACGGGCAAGACGCTGACGGCGTTTTTGTGGTGTCTTGACCGTCTGATGCTGCACGGAAAGCCGGAAACAGAAGGGTGCCGCGTTGTCTACATCAGTCCACTGAAGGCGCTGGCGGTGGATGTGGAGCGGAACCTTCGATCGCCACTGGCGGGCATCGCGAATATGGCGAGACGGCAGGGCGTTGCGTTTCATACGCCGGAGATCGGGGTGCGAACCGGCGACACTCCGCAGCGCGAGCGGGCGCGGTTCCGGCGGCATCCGGCGGAGATTCTGATTACCACGCCGGAGTCGCTGTATCTGCTCTTGACCTCGGAGGCAGCTGCATCTCTGCGCAGCGTGGAGACGGTGATCGTCGATGAGATTCATGCGCTGGTGCCGACGAAGCGGGGGGCGCATCTGGCGCTGAGCCTGGAGAGGCTTGAAGCGGTGACCGGACGCAGGTTGCAGCGGATCGGGCTCTCGGCGACACAGCGGCCACTCGAAGAGGTCGCGCATTTCCTGGCCGGAGTCGAGCAGTCGAGACCGAATAAGCGAGAACGGGAAGATGCGCTTCCGAGCCTCGAGCAGGAGTGGACGAGCGACGAGGAGCCGGTGCAGAGATGCCGGCCGGTGACGATCATCAATGCGAGCGAGCCGAAGCGGCTGGAGCTGAAGGTTGAGGTTCCGGTGGAGGACATGGCGCGCATCGGGCAGGTTGAGGAGCTGCCGAGCGGCGCGGCGTCGCAGGGGCCGAAGCGCACGTCGATCTGGAGCGCGATCCATCCGCGGCTGCTGGAGATTATTCTCGACCGGCAGTCGACGCTGATTTTCGTGAATAACCGGCGCACGGCGGAGAGGCTTGCGGGAGCGCTGAACGAGCTTGCCTCCGAGCAGCAGATTCCGGGGCCGCTGGCGCGAGCGCATCATGGGTCCCTGGCGGCCTCGCAGCGCGCGGAGATTGAAGAGCAGCTAAAGGCGGGCGCGATCAAGGCACTGGTTGCGACGTCGTCGCTGGAGCTTGGGATCGATATGGGAGCCATCGACCTGGTGGTTCAGATCGAAGCTCCGCCGTCGGTCGCGAGCGGCATGCAGAGGATCGGGCGCGCCGGGCACCGGGTGGGAGCGGCGAGCGACGGCATTATTTTCCCGAAATACCGGGCAGACCTGATCGCCTGCGCGGCGGTGACGCAGGCCATGCATGAGGGGCTGGTGGAGTCGACGCGGTATCTGCGCAATCCGCTGGACGTGCTGGCGCAGCAGATTGTGGCGACGGTGGCGCAGCCTCCTGCGCTCGCGCAGCCACGCAAAAAAGGGCAGCCTCCGGCGACGGCGGAGATGGAAGTCGAGAAGCTGTACACGATGGTGCGAAGTGCGGCGCCTTTCGCATCGCTGACGCGTGGGGCGTTCGAGGGGATTCTTGATCTGCTCGCTGGGCGGTATCCGTCGGATGAATTTGGGGAGCTGAGGCCGCGAATTACCTGGGATCGCGTCGCAAATACGTTGACGCCGCGCGAAGGCGCGAAGACCCTGGCGATTCTGAATGGAGGTACGATTCCGGATCGCGGGCTTTATGGCGTGTTTCTGTATGGGTCGGAGAAACCGGTCCGCGTTGGCGAGCTGGACGAGGAGATGGTCTTTGAGAGTCGCACGGGAGATACATTCGTGCTGGGCGCGTCGACGTGGCGCATTGTGGAGATTACGCATGATCGTGTGCTGGTGTCGCCGGCTCCGGGCGAGCCGGGGAAGATGCCGTTCTGGCATGGGGATCAGGCGGGGCGGCCGCTGGAGTTTGGGCGGCGCATCGGGGCCCTGGTGCGTGAGGTTCGCGAGATGCCCCGCAATGCGGCGATGAGCCGTCTGGTGCGCGAGCACGATCTTGAGCCGCAGGCGGCGGAGAATCTGATTCGCTTCCTGGCCGACCAGGAAATTGCAACTGTGACGGTTCCAGATGACCGCAACATCGTGATTGAGCGGACACGCGACGAGTTGGGCGACTGGCGGATCTGTGTGCTCACGCCGTTCGGAAGCCGCGTGCATGCTCCGTGGTCGATGGCGGTGACAGGACGGATTCGCGCGGCGGGCGGACCGGATGTCGAGACGATGTGGGCCGATGACGGGTTCGTGCTGCGCTTTCCGGATACGGATGTCGCGCCCGATCCGGAGCTGTTACTGCCGCCGGCGAATGAGGCCACGGACCTGGTGTTGCGTCAGCTTGGCGCGACGGCATTGTTTGCGGCAAAGTTTCGCGAGTCGGCGGCGCGGGCGCTCCTGTTGCCGCGAAGGCGCGGTGCGGTGCGGGCTCCGCTGTGGCAGCAGCGCAAGCGGGCTTACGATCTGCTGTCAGTTGCGGCCCGGTATCCGTCGTTTCCGATGCTGCTCGAGGCGTATCGCGAGTGCCTGCGTGACGTCTTCGATATTCCGGCGTTCCTGGAGATTCTGCGCGCCATCGAGAAGCGGCAGGTGCGCGTGCATGTCGTCGACTCGCGCACGCCGTCGCCATTTGCGTGGTCGCTGCTGTTCAGCTACGTGGCGAATTACATCTACGATGGCGACGCGCCGCTCGCGGAACGCAGAGCGCAGGCGCTCTCGATCGACCAGGAGCAGCTGCAGGACCTGCTGGGTGACGCGGATCTGCGCGAGCTGCTCGACGCAGACGCGATTGCCGAGGTTGAAGAGCAATTGCTGGCACTGACAGAAGCGCAACGCGTGAGGTCGGTCGACGGCATCCATGATTTGTTGCTGCGGCTAGGCGATCTGTCACGCGCAGAAGTGGAGCGACGACTCGCGTCGCCAGACCTGATGCAGGGTTTGGAGCGGCTGGTGCGTGCCCGGCGCGTACTCGAAGTGAAGATTGCGCGCGAGAAGCGGCTGATTGCAGTGGAAGACGCAGCGCGATATCGGGATGCGCTTGGGATTCCGCTGCCGCCGGGAATTGCGCCGTCGCTGTTGGAGCCGGTCAAGGTGCCGGTGCTCGAGTTGGTCCGGCGCTATGGGCGCACGCATGGGCCGTTCACCGCTCAGGAGGCGGCGCAGCGATTCGGACTGGATGCGCAGGCGGTCGAGGGAGCTTTGCACAAGCTGGTGCTCGATGGTCGCGTTGTGGAGGGCGGGTTTCGTCCGGCGGGCGTTCATCGTGAGTGGTGCGACGCGGAGGTGCTGCGGCAGATTCGGCGCAAATCGCTGGCACGGCTGCGCAAGGAGATTGAGCCCGCGGAGCAGCAGATGCTGGCGCGGCTCGAGACGCACTGGCAGGGTGTTCTGCAGAAGCGGCGCGGACTCGATGCGCTGCTCGATACGATCGAGAATCTTCAGGGCGCGCCGCTGCCGGCATCATTGGCCGAGTCGGCGATTATTCCCGCGCGGCTGCAGAAGTATTCGCCGGCCGATCTGGACACGCTGATTGCGGCGGGTGAGGTCGCGTGGTGCGGGCTCGATCCGCTGGGCGAGCATGATGGCCGCATCGGGCTGTATCTTGCGGAGAAGATGCCGCTGCTGTTGCCGGCGAGTCCGCAGGATGAAGGACCGCTGAATGAGAAAGAGCAGGCGATTCTCGATCAGCTGGCGCGCAGCGGGGCGATGTTTTTTGCGCAACTGCATGAAGCGATCGGCGGAGGGTATCCGGGCGAGACGATTGACGCGCTGTGGAGCCTGGTGTGGCGCGGGCTGGTGACGAACGATACCTTCCACGCGCTGCGGGCGTATGTGGCGAGGCCGGTTTCGGCACGTCCGGCGAAGCGGCAGCATAACCTGCCGGCGTTTCGTTCGCGAAGAACAACGCCGCCGAGCGCGCAGGGACGATGGGCGCTGGTGGCGCGTCCTGAGCGGGGCACAGCGGCGGCGCAGACGGAGTGGAGTCATGCGCTGGCGCTGCAGCTGCTCAACAGATACGGAATAGTCACGCGCGAGACGGTTGCGCAAGAGAACATCCCCGGCGGGTTCAGCGCGGTTTATGAAGTGTTGAAAGCTCTGGAAGAAAGCGGCCGCGTGCGGCGCGGGTATTTTGTTGCCGGGCTTGGCGCGGCGCAGTTTGCGCTGCCATCCGCCGTCGATCTGTTGCGGTCGCTGCGTACGGGTCCGCAGCAGCCGGAAAAGCCGGAGATTGTGATGGTGGCCGCGACCGATCCGGCGAATGTATACGGGTCGATATTGTCCTGGCCGCAGGCGCCTTTGCGCTCGCCACAGGTTCCGGACGATCCGGCCGATGGCGGTTCGCGCTCGCTCACCCGAAGTGTGGGAGCTTCGGTGATTCTGCGCAACGGCGAGTTGATTGCATATATGCGGCGAAATAATCCCAACCTGCAGGTCTTTCTGCCGACGGACGAGCCGGACAGGACGAATGTGGCACGGGATCTCGCCGTATTTCTGGCGTCGAATGCGCAGGAGAGTATGCGGCAGGACGAGAGCGGAAGGCAAAGCGGACTGCTGCTTTCGACGATCAATGGCGTGTCGATTAACGAGCACTGGCTGGCGCGTTTTCTGCTGGATGCGGGATTTCAGCCCGCGCCGATGGGGTTCAATGTGCGGCGAATGATGCCTTCGCCTTCGGCTCCCACGCAGGAGGTGCAGTAGAACTTGCCTGAGGGCGATACCATCTTTCGCGCGGCGCGCGCACTGGATAAGGCGCTGGCGGGCGCGACGGTGACGGGTTTCGAGACGGGGCTGGCACGGCTTGCGAGCGCGAACGATGACGCTCCGGTAGCCGGTCGCGTCATTCAGAAGGTCGAAGCGCGGGGAAAGTGGCTGCTGATGTACTTTTCCGGTGACCTGATCCTGATCACGCACATGCTGATGAGCGGAAGCTGGCACATCTATCGCGCGGGTGAGCGGTGGAAACGGCCCCGGAGCCAGATGCGGTTGGTGATCCGTACGCCGCAGTATGAGGCAGTTGCGTTCGCAGTGCCAGTGGCGGAATTTCACACGGCGCGGTCACTCGAGCGCAATACCGAGATTCCGAAGCTCGGGCCGGATCTGCTCAGGGGCGGCTTTGACGAGGATGCGGCGAAGGCGCGCATCCGCGTGCGAGGCGATGAAGAAGTCGGGAACGTGCTGCTCGATCAAAAGGTGATGGCGGGTGTCGGGAATGCTTTCAAGTCGGAGATCTGCTTCGTCTGCGGCGTGCATCCGTTCCGGCTGGTGTCGTCGCTTTCCGGGCGCGAGATCGATTGCCTGGTCGATGCGGCGCGGCGGCTTATGGCAGCGAACGTGACGGACACATCGGGAGACGGGATTGTGACCTACACGGGGCTGCGGCGCACAACGGGCAGAGCCGATCCGGCGGCGCGGGTTTGGGTGTATCGGCGCAAGGGCGAGGAGTGCAGGCGCTGCGGGACTGCGATCGAGATGCGGAAGCAGGGTACGGGGGCGCGCTCGACGTTCTGGTGTCCGGAGTGCCAGCCGTTTCTAACCCCGCCTTCGATACAATAGCCCCATGCCGCCCAATCATGCGTCGCGCCGGCGCCCGAAGTCGCCGCCTCCGGGAGAAACCGGGCAAGAGGCGCTGTATCTGCGTTTTCTGAGTGAGAAACAGGTGCGCGTGGCGGTGAAGCTGCGTGATGGGGAAGTGGTTTCCGGATGGATTGAGTACTTCGACGACCGGATGATCCGGCTTACGCGCGAGGGCAAGCCAAACCTGTTCATCTACAAGAATCAGATTCGCACCATTACGGAGGTGGCACGGCGCGGCGACGAATCGCGCCGTCGCAATGCGCGGAAATCCGGCGGTGCGCAGACGCCGAATGCTACGCAGGGTGCTGATAACGGTGTAAACGGGGAAGCGCAATGAGTGCAGGTCTGGAGACTGCCGGCGCGGCTTCGGCAATTGCACGCGAGGCGGGAGCGCTGGTGCGCGACTACTATCATCGCGGTGTCGCGACTGAATACAAGGGCGACGTCGATCTGGTGACCGAGGCCGATCGCGCATCGGAGAAGCTGATCGTCGAGCGGCTGCGTGAGGTCTTTCCTGCGCACGGTGTTTACGGCGAAGAGGGCACGCGCTCGAATATCGATCGCGAATACCGCTGGTACATCGACCCGCTCGACGGCACGACGAACTTCGCGCACGGCTTTCCGTTTTTCTGCGTTTCGATGGGGCTGGAGCGGCGCATGCAGTCGCTTGCTCCGACGCAGGATGGAGAGATGGTTGCGGGTGTTGTCTACGATCCGCTGCGCGATGAGCTTTTCACGGCGGAAAAGGGCAAGGGAGCTTACCTGAACGGCGCGGCGATTCATGTTTCACGCGTGGCCGAGCTGGCGGAGGCGCTGCTGGCGACGGGGTTTCCGAGCCGCAAGCGACACGATAACCCGAATATTCACTTCTACCAGGAGTTCACGCTGCGATCACACGGGGTGCGGCGCGCCGGGGCGGCGGCGTTGGATCTCGCATTCACGGCATGTGGACGGCTGGATGGGTTCTGGGAATTCAATCTGAATCCGTGGGACACGTCGGCGGGCGCGCTGCTGGTGACGGAGGCGGGCGGAAGCATAACGACATTCGACGGTAGCCCTTTCCGTCTGGACAGCAAAGAGGTGCTGGCCACCAATGGGCTTCTGCACGAGGAGTTGGTGACGCTGTTCAAGCAGATGTTTGCCGGCCACGCACTGGAGCCGATTCCCACGCCGGCTGAGTTTGCTGCGCGGCGCGCGCAACGAGGGACGGCGTAGATTTTGGGTTCGGCGCGCCTTTGCGGGGGCGGCTGTCCGTTTACAATAAAGCTGTCGAATCACCCCTACTGGAAGAGGATTCCCAATGGCATACGTTATCGCAGAACCCTGCATCGGCACGAAGGATATGGCATGCGTGGATGCGTGCCCGGTGGATTGTATCCATCCTAAGAGAGATGAAGCCACGAACGCTGAGGCAGAACAGCTCTACATCGATCCCGTGGAATGCATTGATTGCGGCGCATGCGTGCCGGTGTGCCCGGTGTCGGCCATCTTCGCGGCCGACGACCTGCCGGAAAAGTGGGCCAGTTACACCGACAAGAACTCCACGTACTTTGGCCGTTAGCTTTTCGTGTACCCTCACGAGCGCGCAGCCAAGATGCTGCGCGTTTTGCGTTTGCACGATGTGAGCTGATGCGCAGATACGAAGCAGGAAAGGCAAGATGGATCCGAACGGACCGACAAAACGCACCCAGGTGATGAGGTTGCCCAAGCGTGGCGACTATTCGCAGGAAACGATCCACAGCATTCTCGATGCGGGCTTTATCTGCCATGCCGGGTTTGTCATGGACGGGCAACCGTTTGTGATTCCGACGGGGTACGGACGGAGCGGCGACACACTTTATTTGCATGGATCGTCGGCGAGCCGCATGCTGCGGACTCTGGCGGGAGGCGTGGAAGTCTGCGTCACGGTCACGCTTCTGGACGGGCTGGTGCTGGCGCGGTCGGCCTTTCATCATTCGATGAACTACCGGTCAGTAGTGCTGTTTGGGACGGCGACGCTGGTCGAATCTGCGGAGGAGAAGACGGAAGCTCTGCGGGTGATCTCCGAGCAGATTGTGCCGGGGCGGTGGAAGGATGTTCGCTGGCCGACGGAGCAGGAGCTGAAGGCGACGAAGGTGCTGGCGCTGCCGATCTCCGAGGCGTCGGCGAAGGTGCGGACGGGTCCGCCGCTTGATGATGAAGAAGATTACGCGATGAATGTCTGGGCGGGAATACTGCCGCTGAGCGTGCATGCGGAGACGCCTGTGCCGGACCCGCGGCTGTCGAGCGAAGTAGAGGCGGTTCCGGAGTATTTACTCCACTACGCGAAGCGCCCGATCTAGAGGGCAAGTCGCGCAGAGGCGAGCAGGAAATGGGAAACGCCCCGGAGGGACCCGGGGCGTTTTCTTTTGAGGACCGCGCGAGGTGTCTAGAACTGGTTCCAGAGGAACTGGTTGTAGACCTCGTGGTGGAACTGTACTTCTGACGGTTTCACCACCGTGCCGAGCAGGCGGGGGCAGCGGTCGGCCGAAGCCTGCTTGAGGTCGGCATAACGGCCCTTCACGTCTTCGCCCAGAAGCTTGGTGGTCCAGGTGGAATTGCGGAAGTTCTCCAGTGCCGTGTAGATGTTGTCCGGCAGGAAGCGCTCGGCGGAGCGCAGGTTCGGAACTGTCGAGGTCTCGCCCTCAAGTCCTGACTTGAAGATCGAGTACATGACGAGGTAGGGGTTCGAGTCGGGCGCGACAGCGCGGACTTCGATGCGGGAGGAACGCTCGTTGCCGATGGGAATGCGGACCATGGCGCCGCGGTTGATGGCCGAGGCGTTGAGCTGATTGGGCGCTTCATAGTGCGGATCGAGGCGGCGATAGGCGTTGACGCTCGAATTGAGGAAGAGGCAGATGTCGTTGCCGTGGGTGAGGATGCGGTCGACGAAGTTCCAGGCGAACGGTGCGAGCTTTTCCTCGCCCTTCGGTTCCCAGAAGATGTTCTTGCCTTCCTTGCTGATCGAGATGTTGGTGTGCATGCCGCTGCCGTTGACTCCGACCACCGGCTTGGGCAGGAAGGATGCCGTCATGCCGAGATTGGTGGCGACCTGGCGGCAGATGAGCTTGTAGAGCTGAATCTGGTCGGCAGCGGCCACGACTTCGCCATATCCGTAGTTGATCTCGAACTGCGAGGGCGCAACCTCGGGGTGGTCCTTCTCGTTCTCGAAGCCCATGGAGCGCTGGACTTCGGCCGCGGTATCGATGAACCGGCGCAGCGGGTCGCCGGGTAGCGAGTGATAATAGCCGCCGGTGTTCACGTAGTCGAAGCGGCCGGTCTCGGGAAAGCGCTTTTCAGCGTCTACGCCGGCGAAGAGGAAGCCCTCGATCTCGTTGGCGGCGTTCAGCGTGTAGCCGTTCTTGTCGAACTGCTCCTTGGCGAAGGTTTTGAGCAGGCCGCGGGTGTCGCCGCCGTAGGGGGTGCCGTCCTTGTCGATGACGTCTCCGAAGACCAGTACCTTGCCTGCGCCGAAGTAGTCGGCGGGCGCGTAGTAGAAGGCGGCCCAGTCGATGCCGAGGCGAAGATCGCTCTCTTTTTGTGCGGTAAAGCCGCGAATCGAGGAACCGTCAAAGGTGAGGTTCTCGTAGGCTTTGACCAGGAACTTCTTGTCGTAGTCGAGCATGTGGAGGCGGCCTTCGAGGTCGCTGAAGAGAACGGTGACGGCCTTGATGCCCTTCTGATCGGTGAGGTACTTCAGCCGCTCTTCCTGAACCTTGCCGGGCTCGGTGCGCTTCAGGCGCTGTTCCTTGGCCTTCAGATTCAGTTCTTCCAGCTCCGCATACGACAACGTCAGAAAATTACGAAGTTCAGTCGACATGGATCTCCTCTAGATGGGTTGAGAACGCACAACCATCTCCATTGTTCCGCCCGGGCTAGAGAGCCGCGTGCGGATCTGCGAGTCAAGAGATGGGAGGCTGTTACTCTGAATTCAAGACTAAAGGCCCGAATGGCAAAGATTAAGTAGTATCAGAAATTGTGATTTGGGAAATTCAAAATATTTATGAGTCGCCGTCCTTTCGCGCTCGACTGCACTGAAAGTCCATGATTTCCCATCAAGCTGAAGCGCTTGTTCTGCGCACGTGGCCGGTGCACGAGGCCGATCACATCGTGTCGCTGTTTACGCGCGACCAGGGAAAGCTGAAGGGAATTGCGAAGTCCTCGGCAAAGTCGCGAAGGCGATTTGGCGGTGCGCTGGAGCCGATGACGCATGTGCTGGCGAATTACGTGGAGAAACCGCGCCAGGAGCTGGTGCGGCTGGACTCATGCGAGATCCTGGCGTCGCCGCTTTCGGAGCCGGTCGACTATGCGCGGGCCGCGGCGCTCGCGTTCTTCGCCGAAGTGCTCGAGGAGACGCTGCCCGATCATGACCCACAGGATCCGGTGTTTCGGCTGGCGTTAGCGGTACTCGAGTACACGCGCGCCGGAAGCATCTGGCTGCCGGTGACTTACTTCAGCCTGTGGATCACGCGGCTGATGGGCTGGATGCCTGACCTGGCCCACTGCCTCACCTGCAACAGAGCGTTCGCAGGCGGGACGGCCTTTTTCCAGGCGCAGGCTGACGGTCTGGTCTGCCACGAGCACAACAATGCGGCCAGCCGGGCGATTTCGGCGCCGTCGCTCGCCGCGGCGGAGCGGATTTTCCGCAGCCCCATCGCTGCGCTTTCGACTGAGGACTGGCCACGCAACCGGGCGGCCGATCTCAGGCGCTTTACGCTGCAGGCTTTGGAACGGCACATTGAGCGCAGGCTGCATTCAGCGGCGGCGCTGGCCAGGTTGGGCTCGGACGCAGGCTGAAAGGCGTGGGGCGGTTTAGAATCCTGATAGCTCTCAGATGACGGAAAGAACAGTGGCCGCAACCATTTCTCCTGCTGCAGAACCGCTCACATTTCAGGACTTGCTCTTTCGGCTCCAGAGCTTCTGGGCTGAACGCGGATGCATCCTCCAACAGCCCTATGACGTTGAGGTCGGCGCCGGGACCATGTCTCCCGACACATTTCTGCGCGTGCTGGGACCGAAGCCGGTGAATATCGCTTATGCGCAGCCTTCGCGGCGGCCGGCGGATGGGAGGTACGGGGAGAATCCGAACCGTCTCTACAAGCACACGCAACTGCAGGTGATCCTGAAGCCGCCCCCGGCGGATATTCAGGAGGTGTATCTCGCTTCGCTCGAGGCGATCGGGATTGATCTTGCCGAACACGATATCAAGTTCGAGGAAGACAACTGGGAGTCGCCGACACTGGGTGCGTGGGGCATCGGCTGGCAGGTAATGCTCGACGGCCAGGAGATTACGCAGTTCACGTATTTTCAGCAGTGCGGTGGGATCGACCTTGACCCGATCAGCGGCGAGATCACCTACGGGCTGGAGCGGCTGGCTCAATTTCTGCAGGATGCCGAGTCGATTTACGACATTGTGTGGGTGCGCGATCCGAAGACCGGAAAAGCGATCACGTATGGAGATATTCGCCTCGAGGAGGAGTTGCAGTTTTCTGTCTACAACTTCGAGGCGGCCGAGGTGGAGAAGCTGTGGGAGCATCTGAGGCTCTATGAAGCCGAATGCCAGGACCTACTCGCGAGCTACAACGACAACTTCTCGCCGGTGGCGGAGAAGAGGGCTGCGCGCCATCAGAAGATCCACGACCGGCTGGTGCATGACGGGGCGGAGAAGGAGCCGGGGGTGGTGCCGGCCCTCGAAGATCCGACGACGGAGGATGTGAAGGCGCAGCAGCGGCGGTTTCCGGTTCTGGCGGCCTACGATCTGTGCCTGCGCTGCTCGCACCTGTTCAACCTGCTGGATGCGCGGGGCGCGATCTCGGTGACGGAGCGAGTGGGGGTGATTGCGCGCATCCGCGCGCTTGCGGTGGGCGTGGCGAAGGCATATGTGGCGCAGCAGGTAATAGCTTCCAGCTCCTAACTTGAGTGTGATTGTGCCTGCATTGGTAACAGATCTGAAGCCATGGACCGAATAGAACAGAGCATTGAAAGAGCTAGTGGCTAGCAGCTAAATATGAATTTTCTTTTTGAGATAGGACTCGAAGAAATCCCCGCGCGCATGATCGCTCCGGCACAGGCTGAGCTGACGCGGCGCGTTGAAGATCTGCTCAAGCGCGAACGGCTGCTGAGTGCGGGCCATGAGTTGCACAGCTACTCCACGCCACGGCGTCTGGCCGTGCTGGTCAGCGGAGTCGAGGGCGCGCAGGCAGATGCCGAAGAACAACTGACCGGTCCTTCGTGGGCGGTTGCGTTCAAAAATGGCGAGCCGACGGCGGCGGCGCAGGCTTTCGCGAAGAAGGCGGGAGTCGAAGTGTCTGCTCTTCAGAAGGCCACCACGCCGAAGGGTGAATACGTTTCGGCGGTCGTGCTGCGCAAGGGCCGAAATGCGCCGGCGATTCTCGCCGAGCAGCTGCCGAAGGAAGTGGCCGCGCTCTACTGGCCGAAGAATATGTACTGGCGCGCCGGCAAACCGGAAAGGTTCGTCCGGCCGGTGAAGTGGCTTCTGGCGCTGCTCGATCACGCGATCGTGCCGGTGGAATTTGCCGGAGTGCACGCTGCGAACCTGACTTATGGACATCGCGTCCTGCATGGCGATGCGGCGGTGACGGTCGAGCACGCCGGTGATTACCTGGGAGCACTCGAGGCGGCGTTCGTTACGGCTGATGTCGATCTGCGGCGGCATCGCATCCGCAAGGGACTGGATGCGGCAACGCGAACGGTCCCCGGCGCACGCTGGCGTGAAGACGAGGCGCTCGTTGAAACTGTAACCAACCTGACGGAGTGGCCGTCGGTGTTGCTGGGGAGCTTCGATCCGGAGTACCTCTCGCTGCCCGAGGAGGTCTTGGTCACTGTGATGCGCGACCACCAGAAGTACTTTGCCATTGAGGACGCGGAGGGCAAGCTGGCGCCGTATTTCCTGACGGTGCTGAATACGCAGCCCGAGGAACGCGGGGCGGAGATTATTCGCCACGGCAATGAGCGAGTGCTGCGGGCTAGGTTCAACGACGCGCGGTTCTTCTGGACGGTGGACCAGAAGGTTCCGCTCGCCGATCGCGTCGAGATGCTGAAGGCGGTGACCTTCCAGAAGGATCTGGGAAGTTATTTCAAGAAGACCGAGGCAAATCTTCGCATCAGCGAACGCCTGGCTGCAGTAGCGGTGGAGCGCGGCGTCACTGTTGACCAGACAGCGCTTTTGACTGCTGTCCGGCTGGCGAAAACCGATCTCACGACCGAACTCGTGAAGGAGTTTACGGAGCTTCAGGGCATTGTGGGTGGGCTCTACGCACACGCGCAGGGTCTGGGCGAATCAGTCGCGCAAGCAATCTACTGGCAGTATTCTCCGGCGGCGATGGAAGACCCGATTCCGCCTACTACGGAAGGGCAGATTCTCGGGATAGCGGATCGTTTCCAGACGGTCGAGGCCATGTTCGGCATCGGGCTTGAACCGACGGGCTCGAAAGATCCATTTGGGCTGAGGCGCGCGGCGAATGGCATCGTGAAGATACTGGCTGAGTCAGGCCCGCCGCTGAGGCTATCGGATCTGGCCGCAGATGGAGATGCAAAGCTTGTTGCTTTCTTCCGCGAACGGGTTGAGTTTTATCTGCGCGATGTTCGCGGGTTTGCGTATGACGTGGTAAATGCTGTTTTGGCAGCCGGTTTCGATGATGTGCCAGATGCGATCGCGCGAGCGGAAGCACTGACGGCGGTTCGCGGCTCGGAGGATTTCATCGCGATTTCGGCGGCGTTCAAGCGCATGAAGAACATTCTCCGCCAGGCAGAAGAGAAGAACATTTGGAAGCAGGGGAGATCCGATGGCTCAGTCAATGCGACCCTTCTTGTCGAGCCGGCAGAAAGTGCCGTGCATGAGCAAGCCTCTCAGCTCGCGGGCGAAGTCGAGAATCTCGGCGCTCAGCATCAATACGGGCGCGCACTCGAACAGATCGCCACTTTGCGGCCGCATGTCGACCTTTTCTTCGACAAAGTAATGGTGATGGTCGATGACCCGGATATCCGATCCAATCGCCTGGCCCTGATCGCCAGCGTTCTTGGTGGCTTTTCATCCATCGCCGACTTCTCGGAAATCGTCGTTACAGCTGACCAAGACTGAGGGTATGAATTTGTCATACCCACGCAGTAAAATGCTCCCAGGGAGAAGACCCATGCCATCACCCGCGAAGAGAACCTTCAGCCTGCCCGCCGCACAGGCCCGCTACATCGATCGCAAGGTGAAATCGGGAGCATACGCCTCGGCCAGTGAAGTCGTCCGTGCCGGTCTGCGAGCCCTTCAGGAGCGCGACGAGGCAATGGAGCGGTGGCTGCGCGAGGAAGTCGTGCCTGTATGTGAAGAGATCGACGCCGATCCTTCGCAGCTAATCTCGGCGGAGGAACTCACGGCCGCTGTCTACGCCCATCATGCGCGGCGCACACGAAAATCTGCTTGACCTATGAGGTACGGTTCAGCAAGAGATCGCAGGCGGATCTTATCTCCATTTACGAATACATTTCGGCACGAAGCGACTCATCCCGAGCGCTTGCTTACTTCCAGCGGATACGTGATTACTGCCTCACGCTAAACCGACTTCCGCAACGCGGTAACTCCTGGGAGCAGGTTCGGCGTGGCGTTCGTGTCGTCGGATTTGAGCGCCGTGTTTCGATAGTGTTTCGTATCAAAGGTCGGACAGTCGAGATTGTGCGTGTCATGTATGGAGGCCGGGACATCAAGAGGAATCTGAAGACAGGCAGAGAGGACAAATGACTGTGCAAGTTCTCCAAGACGTTCCTCTCGCCCCATATACCACCTTCAAAATCGGAGGGCCAGCGCGCTACTTCGCCGAAGCCGCTGCTGAAAACGACATCCTGGAAGGGGTCGGGTTCGCGCGATCGCGAGGGCTGCCTCTTTTTGTGCTGGGCGGGGGCAGCAATCTGCTGGTTTCCGATGAGGGATTTCCCGGGCTGGTGCTTCGGGTCGCGCCGAGAGGGATCGAGCAGCAGGGTGATCTCTTTCGTGTCGCGGCGGGCGAGGACTGGGACGGATTTGTAGCTAATGTGGTTGCAGAAAACTATGCCGGTGTCGAATGTCTCGCAGGAATTCCGGGCACGGTCGGCGGCACTCCCGTGCAGAATGTCGGCGCGTACGGGCAGGAGGTAGCTGAAACGATCAAGGCAGTCCGCGCAATCGATCTGCACACGCTGGAGGCGCGCGAGCTTGCTCCGGAAGAATGTGGTTTCGCTTATCGGCGGAGCATCTTCAACTCGACCGAGCGCGGGCGCTACGTTGTTACGCGGGTTGACTACGCGCTCGTAAAGAACGGAGCGCCGCGGCTCTCGTATGCCGATCTGAAAAATTACTTTCAAGGGAAGGTCGATCCTTCGCTCGCCGAGGTGGCCGCTGCTGTGCGCAGCATCCGGCGCGGCAAAGGCATGCTGATCGTTGATGGCGATCCGGACTGTCGCAGTGCGGGGAGTTTTTTCAAAAATCCGGTTGTGACGACCGAGCGTTACGCACGTATCGCGGAGTTCGCGGGCGGTGTACCCAGCTATCCGGCGGGAGATGGACTCCAGAAATTACCCGCAGCATGGCTGGTCGAGCAGGCGGGTTTCCACAAAGGCTATGTTTTCGGGCACGCTGGCATTTCGAGCAGGCACGCGCTTGCGCTGGTGAATCGTGGTGAAGCGAAGGCAGCCGATGTGGTCGCGTTGCGCGATCGGATTGTTGCTGCAGTCGAGCAGAAGTTCAGTATTCGCCTTGAGCCGGAGCCGGTGTTCTTAGGCCCGAACTCCGGCATCTGAAATCGCATCCGCACCGAGCTGCTCAAGAAGGCGGTCGCGATAAGGAGCCAGGACTTCGCGAGCGGGTCCGTGAGCCTCAACCTTTCCGCCGTCGAGCACGATCGCGTCGGCGTTGATTTGCCATGCGTCGGCGAGAGCATGCGACACATAAAGGACGGGTATGGCTCTCGCGTGGAGTTTCGCGACGATGGTGGTTTTCGTCGCGAGGTCCAGCGCGGCGAAAGGTTCGTCGAGCAGCAGCAACTCGGGCTGGGGCGCAAGTGCGCGTGCCAGGGCGATGCGCTGCTGTTCCCCCCCGGATAGTGCGGACGGCAGGCGGTCGGCGAAGGGCGTCGCGTCGAAGAGCTCGAGCATTTCGTCGATCCGTTGTTCGCGTGTGCCGCGTTCCATGCCATGCAGTCCGAAGGCTACGTTGGCGTGTCCGGTGAGATGGGGGAATAGAGCCGGCTGCTGCGTGACGTAACCAATGCGGCGCTGTCCCGGCGGAACTTCCAGGCGCGCGGCGGTATCGGTCAGCACGCGGCCGGACAGAGCGATGCGTCCGCGATCTGGCGTGAGCAGCCCGGAGAGGATGCGCAGCAGGGTGGTCTTTCCTGCGCCGGATGGTCCGAAGAGGACGGTCCAGCCGGAGCCAAGCTCGAAGCGCGCCTGAAGCTGGAATCCTCCCCGGTCCAGTTGTATCTCCGCTTCGAGGATTGGGGCGTCAGACATGCCTCGCCTCACTGAATATGCTGCGCCGTTGCGAATAGATCAGAACCAACGCCGCGAGAGAAATCACAACCAGCAACAATGCCGTGCGGTTTGCCTGGGCGTAGGCGAAGTCCTGCACCTGGTCGTAGATCAGGATGGAGAGCGTGCGGGTCGCGCCGGGAATATTACCGCCGATCATGAGTACCACGCCGAACTCGCCGACCGTGTGCATGAAGCAGAGGACGATGGCGGCCAGGATGGAGCGCACGGAGAGCGGGAGGAGGACTCGGCCGAGGAGGCGCAGGCGGGAGGCTCCGAGCAGCCGTGCGTGGTCGAGGAGGGCCGGGTCAACAGCCGAGAAGCCTGCGACGAGCGGTTGGACGGCAAAGGGCAGGCTGTAGATGACCGAGCCGACGACCAGGCCCGAGAAGGAAAAGGCGAGGGGGTGACCGGTGAGGGCGATCCAGACGCGGCCGAATGCCGTACGTGGGCCGAGCAGCACGAGCAGATAGAAGCCGAGTACGGTGGGCGGAAGGAGCAGAGGCAGCGTCGTGAGGGCCTCGGCCAGCGGGCGCAGGCGCGAACGGGTAAGGACGATCCAGGCAGCCAGAGGCACCGCAAGGCATAACAGCACTGCTGTGGTCACGAGGGCCAGCCGAAGGGTGAGGGCGAGTGCTTCTATCATTTCGGCGGAGCGAGGCCGGCGGCCTGGAACTGTTGCTGAACGGCAGCGGACGCGAGGAAGTCGAGGAAGCGGTGAGCCGCCTGCGTGCCGGATGGGCGCTTCAGGACCACCACGCCTTGAAGGATGGGCGGATAGGCGTCCTGCGGGACCGCGACATAATGCCCCTCGGCGCGCAAGCGTGGCGTGACCGCCGAGGTGAGGGAGATGAGGCCCAACTCGGCGTTGCCGGATTCGACGAACTGGGCTGTCTGCGCGATGTTCTCGGCGATGACGAGCTTCGGTTTCAGTGCGTCGTAGAGGCCAAGGCGCGTCAGCGCGGCCTGAGCGGCGCGGCCGTAAGGCGCGTGCTCAGGATTGGCGATCGCGATCGACTTGACTGCGGGATCCTTCAGTGAGTCCATCGAGAGCGAGTGAAACCGGCTGTCGTTACGGGTCCACAAAACGAGGGTGCCGCGCGCGTAGGCGATCGGCTGGGTTTCTTCGGCGAGGCCAGCGGCAATGACACGCTCGGGAAAGCTCATGTCGGCGGCCATGAAGAGATCGAATGGTGCGCCGTTGATGATTTGCGTAGCGAGTGTTGCGGAAGACTGGTACGAGGCTTCGGCGTGAATCCCGGTCTGGGACTCGAACTCGCTCAGGAGCGGCGGCAGAACCGGCTGCAGGTCCGCGGCGGCGGCGATGCGGAGGGTTCTGCGTCGCGGTCTGCGCTCCGGAAAGATGCAGGAGGCAGATTACGGCCAGCGCGCAGATCAGCGCACGGCGAAGCTCAGACACGCAGCACCATCACTTCGGTTGACTTGACGAGCGCGGCGACGGTTTCGCCGACTGCAAGCTGCATCTCGCGGGCAGCCTCGGCGGTGATGATGGAGGTGATGATCTGGCCTCCGATGGAAAGCTTGACCTGCGCGAGCAGGCCTTCGAATTTCAGCTCGACGATGCGGCCGGTGAGCTGGTTGCGCCCGCTCACATTGCGCATCATTTGGCGGCGGGGAGTGTCGGGGCTTTTTGCTTTGTGAAGAAATCCGTCCAGCTCCGCTTCGGGAATGCGATAGTGGCCGCCGGCCGTTTTGATGGCTTTGATTTTGCCGCGGTAGATCCACTGCTTGATGGTGGGATAGGAGATCCCGAGCCGCAGAGCTGCGGCGCGCGGTGTGAGAAGCGCCGGCATCGGACGATTTTATACGAATTCAGCAGGCATTTATATGAATTTCGGCCGCGTTGGCTCGACGCCGTCGAGTGACAGAGTCCCGCGCTCGCGCTGATATTCTGAAGTGACTCATCATGATGCAAGATACCCACCAGTTGCGCTGCACGGGATGCGCCCGCGTTATCGCGCAGGAAGACCTTAAGGAGACTTTCCGCTGCCCCGAGTGCGGGGATCTGTACGAAGTCGAATATCCGGCGTGGAGCGCAAGCGCGGCGACCGCCGTAAAGCGCAATTTTCCCAATCCGAGCGCGCTGCGCTGGTTGTGGAAGGAGCGGCGCGCGTCGACGGACATCAAGGACCAGAGCGGCGTATGGCGTTTTCGCGAGTTGCTGCCGATTTTGCGCGATGAGCAGAGCATTGTGTCTCTGCGCGAGGGCAATACGCCGCTCTACTCGTTGCGGCGCGCGGCACGGGCGACTGGCGTGGCCAATCTCTACGCGAAGCACCAGGGCATGAACCCCACGGGGTCGTTCAAGGATACCGGGATGACTGCAGCGCTTTCGGTTGCGCGCGAGCGCGGTTTCGACTGGGTTGCGTGCGCGTCGACCGGTAATACTTCGGCCGCGATGGCGGCCTATGCGGCGCGTGCGGGAATGCGGAGTCTCGTGCTGATTCCGCAGGGCAAGATCGCTTGGGGAAAGCTTTCGCAGGCAGTGGATTACGGCGCGTTGACGTGCCAGCTGCGAACGGACTTCGACGGCTGCGTGCGGGTGCTTGGCGAGGTGGTGCGGCGCGCGCCGGTGTACCTGCTGAATTCGGTGAATCCGTATCGGCTCGAGGGGCAGAAGACGCCGGCCCTCGAAATTGCGGAGGAGTTTGACTGGCAAACGCCGGATCATCTCATCGTCCCCGGAGGCAACCTGGCCAATTCGTCGGCGCTCGGCAAGGCATTTCTGGAGATGAAGCACCTGGGGCTGGTCGAGCGTGTTCCGAAGATATCGGTGATTCAGGCCGAGGGAGCAAATCCGTTGTATCGCAGCATGCAGGCGAGCGACGGACGCGAGCTTGCGCCGGTCGAAGCGGATACGCGGGCGAGCGCGATTCGAATCGGCAATCCTGCTTCGTGGAAGAAGGCGGTGCGCGTGGTGCACGCAACCGGCGGATGGGTCGAGCAGGTGAGCGAAGCCGAGCTTGCGCTGGCGAAGGCGGAGCTCGGGGCCGAGGGCATCGGATGCGAGCCTGCGTCCGCGGTCACTCTGGCCGGATTGAAGAAGCTTGTGGCGGCGGGGAGGGTCGATCCATCGGAAACGGTGGTGCTGCTGCTGACCGGCCACACCCTGAAGGATTCCGATTATACGATTCACTATCATCGCGGCGACCTGTTGCGCGATGACGAACTGGGTCCGCTGAGAGCGGAGATCGAGGCGACACGGCGCAATCCGGTTGAGCTTGATCCTGATCCGGACCAGGTGCTGCGCGCTCTCGATCAGGTGAGCGGATGAGCCCAAGCGTGACGAGCGTGGGCCCGCTTTATCTGCGTTTGCCGGCGACGTCGGCGAATCTTGGGCCCGGCTTCGATACTCTGGCAATCGCGCTGAACCGGTATCTCGAGATCACGGCGAAGCAGGCCGCCGCGTTTTCGATCCGGGCAACGGGCCGCGCGCCCGAGGTGTGCGGTGCGCTCGAGCGCAATCTGCTGCTCGATGTCTACCAGAAGACTCTGACGGCGCAGCAGAGAGAGGTAAAGCCGCTTGCGCTTGAAGTGAACAACGGGATTCCGTTGGGGATGGGGTGTGGCTCGTCGGCAGCGGTGCGGCTGGCCGGGGTGGCTCTTGCGGCGCATTTCGGCGGGCTCCACTGGAGCCGCGAGCGGATTCTGGCTGAGGCAACGAAGTTCGAGGGGCATCCTGATAACGCCGCGGCGTGCTGGCTGGGCGGCTTCGTCGCCGGTTGCTGGGACGGTGTGACGGTGCGGGCTGTTTCTCTTGCGCCGCCTCCCGAGTGGAGGGCGCTGATCGTGCTTCCCGAGAAGCCCCTGGCAACGACGGCATCGCGCGCGGTGCTGCCGGCGAGCTATCAGCGGGCGGATGTGGTGGCCAACCTGCAGCGGGTGGCCGTGCTAACCGCAGCCTTTGCCTCAGGGCGGGGCGATCTGGTTGCGGAAGCCATGCGCGACCGGATGCACCAGCCGTATCGAAGCAAGGCATGTCCGCTGCTGCCGCAACTGTTGCCGCTCTCTGGATCCCCGGGGATTCTCGGCGTCTGCCTGAGCGGAGCGGGGCCGGCGGTGCTGGTGCTGGTCGAATCGCCGGACACGGTTGAGGCTGCCGAAGTCCGTATTCGCGAAGCCGCTGCGGGGGTCGGGATAACGGAGATACTTTGCTGCGCGATCGAAAATCAAGCTGCAATTATGCAGTGTTGAGTGATACCACTCTCGTAATGTGTGATTTGCATTACTTGCAATTACCTAAGAGTGCTTGCCATGCGGGCCCTAACAAACATACTTTCTTCACGTGGGCAGTTCTGGGGGAGGGCTGCTCTAGCGCCTGGATTCCTTAAACGGGGATCCGGGCGCTCTTGCTTTTGGGCGACTTTTCAGTGCCGGAAGCTTCGTGGAGAATGAATCGCATGCGCCGACTCTACGAGCCAGAACGCCCATCGAGCTGGGCCGAATGCCGCGCGGGCCATCGAGCATGGGCTCTTCCGTTTCTGAGGATGGAATGGTGCTTCCAATGGGCGGCCTGGGTGCTGGGGAATTGGGCGCTGCTTGAAGTTCTCGAATATCTCAGCACCTTCTCCGTCCTGATCGCTGTGATTTTCTACTTTGCGGGCAGCGGCGATCGAACGCGGCAGAAGCACTACGCCGCCTGGACAGTGATCAACAGCGCTCAGGGCAAGGGCGGCAGCGGTGGCCGCATCGAGGCCCTCGAAGAATTAAACCGCGATCACCAGCCACTCATCGGCCTCGACGGTTCGATGGCGTTCCTGCAGGGCTTGCGGTTACCCAATGCCTTTCTGAGCCGCTGCTCGTTTGAGGCCGCCGATCTTCGGCAGAGCGTTCTGCGCGGGGCGGACCTCAGCTTCTGCAATCTGCGCTCGGCGAATTTTCGCAATGCCGATCTGAGTCACACACAACTGACGGATGCAAATCTTTCTGAGGCGGACCTCACGGGGGCCGATCTCAATTCGGCGAAACTGGATCGCGTCGATTTGTCGGACGTCGATCTGCGGCGCGCGAATCTCAGCGGCATTCGCTGGCAAAGCATTTCGTCTATGCATCTTGCGAATGTGTTTGGAGTGAAAAACCCTCCCGAGGGTTTTGTGCAGTTTGCGCTGTCGCATGGGGCGGTGCAGGCGGAATCCGACGAAGAGTGGACGAGATTGCAGAACACGGCAAAACAGTGACGCGGTTTAGTTGCTTTTTGGGACAAGTTACCGGCTAGCATTGGGGAGTTATTACGAAGCTATTGCAGGACGCTAAAAACCTCGTAAACAGACGAGAGCAATTCGCGGATACATCGTTTCAGAGACAGAACCCTTACAACAAGAAAACCAAGTCCGGACATAGCTGTGGCAACTCCGCGGTCGTGAACTTCTAGGCTTCAGACGGGCCAGATAGAAGCTCGGAGGAGCACAATGGAGAAATCGGAAAGCGTGATTAAGCGTCCAGTAAACCGCCGCTCGTTTATGAAGAGCGGAGTGCTGGCAGGAGGCGCAGCTACTTTAGGCGCCGGATTACTTAGCGGAGGAAAGTCAGCCTTCGGTCAGGATCGGCGCGACAACTTGACCAAGGGCGATATCGCCATCCTTCGATTCCTGGCTGCGGCCGAGATTATCGAATCAGATCTTTGGACACAGTACAACGAGCTGGGTGGTATCGGCGATAATCCGCCTATTGAGATAGACCCGAACCCGAGCCCGGCATTGAACAACTATCAGGTAGCCTTGTCGAACCTCGATGGCGACGGCCCGCAATATATAGCCAGCAACACACTGGACGAACTGAGCCATGCTGCCTTCCTCAATGCGTTTCTGGAGTCCAGAGGAGCGGAGCCGGTCAACTTTGACGAGTTCACAACCTTGGAGGGAAGCACAGCCACCGGATCGTCAGGCAAGAAGCGCCTCACGAACCTCATGCATCTCAACGTCGACACCAGCTGGTACGTTCGCTACCGCAGCACAACCAATCCGGATTTCGGAGCCACCTTTCCCCAGGCCATCACTCTCAAGAATGTGACTGCCATTCCCAGAAATGACAACGACTTCAACGGCGCTTCCAACCCCAACTTTCTCGGCAACAACCATATCCAGGCGATAGCAAACGTAGCCGCCTTTCACTTCGGATATATCGAGCAAGGCGGCTCAAGTCTCTACGCAACCATGAGTCAAAAAGTGACGGATCCGGAAGTCCTCAAGATCACCCTCGGCATCGGCGGAGACGAGATCGCTCACTTCCTGGAATGGGTGGATTTCTCCGGCAATGGTGTTCAACAGCCTGTGGCGCCGTTTACCGACTCGATATCCGGCCTGACGTTTCCTGACTTCTTCAACAACCCACCGTTGCAACCGCCCAGCCTGGTTCAGCCCAGCCTGATCTTCCCCGTCCCTTGCGAATTCATCAGCCCCAACCTCCCCCATGTCGCCATCATTCGTCCGTTGACCGATAGATTTGCCGGGGCCGTGGCTACGATCGCCAGCTTCACCGCCGATGGGCTCTTCTTCGGCCAAAGCCAGCGCTTCCTCAATACACTGCAGGTCATGGCAGAGGAAGCGGACTCGGCCCGGCGCGAGTTCTAACCGCTGTCCGCTCCTAAATTCTGTCCCGTGCCGGAATCTGTAACCGGCACGGGTCTTTTTCAGGCAGCCATCTGTTGCAGATATTCGTTGAGGCGGTCGAAGCTGCTGTTCCAGCCTTTATTGTGGCCGTCGCGCAGTTCGGCGGTGTCGAAGAATGCCTGATGGAAGTCCATCCTGGTGCGGTTGCCGTCTACTTCGGTGAGACGGATGGTGATCTCGGTCTCGCGAGTCGGCTGGCCGCCCTGGCCTTCCCACGCGAAGGTGTAGACGAGGCGCTCGGGTGGAACGAGTTCCTTGAAGACGCCGCCTTGCCAGAGGTCGGGATAGCTGCCGCCTTTCCAGTCTCCGGTCTGATGGAGGCACTGCCGCCATTTGCCTCCGGGGCGCGCGTCCTGCTCCACATGTGTCGCGGTGAATCCGCGGGGGCCTGCCCATTTACTGCCATGTTGAGGGTTGGTGAACGCATCGTAAACACGCTCGCGGGGAGCGTCGAAGAAGCGGATGATGGAAAGTTCGTGAAGCTGGGCTCCACCGCCGACCGCCGACAGGAGGCCTGCGTCGATGCAAGCGGTTAAACGGGTGGCGGGTGTTCGATTGCCTGCGGGCATGGCGATTCCTCCTTGATTGAGCTTACGGGGTTCGGCTTGCTGTTATACCCCCGGTGAGCTCAGGGCCTTTCGGGGCTCGGCGGCAATAACAAATTCGCTCTTCAGCAGATACTGATAAAGGGAGTTCAGCGGCTCAGATGGATGAAGGTTGTCCGCGCTTACCATGCCGTCGATCTCGTTCCATGTCCATCCAGTGAGTTGGGCTGCTGCTGCACGGCGTTGCAGTTCTTCGGCCGGCATGGGATATACATATAGCCGGACATTCTGCGTGAAGAGGCGGGCGAGGGCTTCGAGCAGCGTTCCCGGCAGTTCTTTATAGGTGTCCTCGAAGACGCGCACCTGGACAGTGAGGCCCATGGCGAAGTGAATGCGCAGCTTGGTGTAGCGGTTCGCGAATGCGCTCATAGTATAGAGCTCGCGGGCGCGAAACAGTATGACGCCATAGCCGAGGCGTTTCAGGTCCTCCACGCGTTCGAGGATCTCCCCGGTTGAGGCTTGCTTACCGAGCGCGCCGAGCCCAAGGCCGGCGACGGCAAGGCAGAACAAACCAAGGCCGCCTTTGCTCTCCTTCAACTCTTCTTGCGGGAGTTGCGCGAGCGTGTCCTCGATGAGGTCGGCGTGAAGGCTGCTTACGGTGTCGAACCTTCCCGGCGCCAGCACAAGGGCCCGCTTGTATAACAGCTCGTTGGGCGGCACGAGCTCGTTGCCGGCCGGAAAGACGACAGCTTCGGCGTATCCACCCTCCACTAGATGAGAGTGCGCCTCGTCGCGGTTCCAGCCGTCGAAGGCTGGACCTTTCCAGTCGAGGAGGTCGATCTCCATGCGATCCAATCCCAATTCCTCGAAGACGCTGCTGAGGAACTCCTCGGGCGAGCCGAGCGCATGGTAGGCGGCATGGATGAGGTTCACGCCGAGGATGCCCACGGCTTCCTGCTGCTGCAGGTTGGTGGGATCCATGAGATTGATGTGCAGGATTACATCATTTGGAGGGCCACCCGGCTCCTGCTGGAAGCGCACGCCTACCCATCCGTGTTGGTCGTTGGTCCCGGCGAAGTTCCGAGCGGAAATGGTGTCAACAAAGGAGAAAAATCGAGTGGTGGCTCCGCGAGTGGCCTGTAATTGTGAAATCAGCTGCTTCCATTCGCTCTCGAGCATGGCCTGGAGGCGCGGCTTCGAGACGTAGCGTGTTCCGGCTCCGTACAGGTCATCGCTGACCTCCTTGTCGTAGGCCGAGATGGTCTTCGCCACCGTGCCTGAAGCGCCGCCCACGGTGAGAAACCAGCGTGCGACTTCCTGTCCCGCGCCTATTTCGGCGAACGAGCCGAATTTTGTCGGGTCAAGGTTGAGAGAAAGCGCCTTATGGTGGACGTCGTTCTTTTCGGTTTCCGGCATGGTCCGCCTCCCATCCCGAATAGACTGTACCACCAGGAATTCGGTCGCAGGGAAGCAACGACTCAGAGATGTTTCATTGAAGCGTGGCCTCCGTGTTCAGGTCACGCGAGGAGAAGCCGGCGTGAAGCGTGCGGGTTCCAGTGGGTGTATCCCATTTGGAGTCCTTGACGGACCAGTACTGGAAGGCGCGCGGAGCGAGCTTGATGGAGACGGTTTTGCTTTCTCCGGGGGCGAGGGTGACGCGGTCGAAGCCGGCAAGGGTTTTGGGGGCGAAGGCTACGCCTTCGATAGGCTGCTGCGGGGCATCGAGGTAGACCTGGGGAACGGCGTCGCCGGCGGCTGATCCTGTATTGCGAACATCGACGCTTACGGTTGCGCCGCCATCAGAGTCGCGCGTCGCGGCCAGGTTCGAGAGAGCGAACTGGGTGTAGCCAAGGCCGTATCCGAAGGGGAAAAGCGGCTCGATGTGCTGCGCGTCGAACCAGCGGTAGCCGACAAGGACGCCTTCACTGAATGTGGTGAGTCCGTTGACGCCTTTGGCGGAGCGCTCGGGATGCGCCGGATCTGTGGCGGGATAGTCCTCGAGACGCTTGGCCCAGGTGACGGGCAGGTGTCCGGAGGGGTTCGACTGGCCGAGCAGGAGCTTTGCGGTTGCCCATCCGCCTTCATCGCCGGGCCACCACATTTCGACCACGGCTTTCACCGCGCTAAGCCAGGGAAGCGCGACCGGCTGGCTGGTGTTGAGCACGACGATGGTATTGGGATTAACGGCAGCGATCTCTTCAACGAGGCGGTCCTGCTCTCCTGGCAGACCGAAGACCGGTTTGCCGCGCGTCCAGAGGAAGACCACGGCGGTGTGGGCGGAACGGGCGGCCTCGATGGCCTCGGCATGGCGCCGCGCGCGGACATCGGGGGGCATCCAGTTGAGGCGAATCTGCGCAGGTGCGTTGGAGGTGTCGGGCGTGAGCTGAACGGAGATGGAATGCTTGCCGGCGGTGAGGTCGATGGCACGGCGTACGTTGTCGAGGCCGTCGGTGGTGGGAATGCCGTTGTCCTGCGAGCTGTGCTGGATATCTCCGTGGACGGTGCCCAGAACTGCGCCGGTGCGGCCAAGTTCCTTGCCGTCTACGCTGATTGTGCCGCGGCCGCCCAGCACCTGCAGGTAGAGCCAGTATGTGCCGACAGTCTGTACTGTGAGGTCGCCGGTCCAGGTGGCGGTGGTGTTCGGCGGGAGAGCCTTGCCATTGGTCGTGGTGAAGTCGAGGGTGGGGTCGACGCTGGTTGAGCCGCCCTGGGTACGCTGAAGACCGGTCTGTCCGTTATGGGAGAGTGCTGACGCGGGGATCGGTGTGCCGGTCATGTCGTCGTCGACCGCGAAGACAACTTTCGCGTCGGGAGAGAGCTTGCGGAGGGCGTCGACCGGGCTGACCTGGCGTTCGAACACGCCCGGGGAGCGCTCGCCGAAGGTGCCGATTGCGGCGACCTGTCCTGCGGTGGGGCCGATCATGGCGAGCGAGGCGAGGTCGGCGGGCTTGAGAGGCAGGGCGTTGTCGTCATTCTTGAGAAGCACGGCGGCTTCTTCAGCGGTGCGCTCAATGACCTTGGCGTTGGCGTCGATGTCCTGCGGAGTGACGTTGTGCTTCTGCTTGCCGTCGAGGTAGCCGAAGCGGTCATACTCGTAGAGGACGCGGCGGGCGGCAGCAGTGATGGTGGCTTCTTTTACGATGCCCTGCTTGATGGCGTCGGCCATGTTCAGCGGATCGGTGTCGCGGGGGAAGGTGCTGAGGTCGAGGCCGGCGTTGTGGGGCTCCTCGGGAATTGCGCCGCCGAGTATGCCGGCGAGGGCAGCCAGATTGGGCTTAGGCGGCTCACCAGTCGGCGCCGGACCGGTATGGAAGTAGGTATGCATCATGCCAGCGAATGGGCTGTTGGGGTTTACTTCGCCAGGCATCTCCATGTCGAGGCCTTCGTTGATGAAGCGCACGTTGTGGACGGCTCCCCAGTCGGAGGTGACAAAGCCTTTGAAGCCGAGTTCGCCCTTGAGGATGGTCTTCAGCGTGTCGGCGTTGCCGCAGGCGAAGGGGCCGTTGATGCGGTTATAGGAGCACATGATGGAAGAGACGCCGGCGCTGACGACGTCGGCGAAGGGTGCGACGTAGACCTCGTGCAGCGTCTGCTGGTCGATCTTCACATTGAAGCTGTCGGTGTCGTAGCCGACGTAATGCTTGGCCTGCGACATGATGTCCTGCGCCTGCACGCCGCGCACTTCGGCTGCGCCGATCTGGCCGGAGAGATAGGGGTCTTCGCCGAAGGTGTTATAGCCGCGCGCGAAGGTGATGTCGCGATCGATATTGATGAAGGGCTGAAGCACGACGTCGATGCCGAGCGAGCGCGCGTCGCGACCGATGACGGCTCCGTTGTCCTCGGCGGTGTGGCGGCTCCAGGTGGCGGCGACGCCCATGGTCGCGGTCTCAGCCTGACCGGGGACGCGGGTGAGCAGTCCCGGAGGGCCATCGGCCATGCGCAGGGAAGGGATGCCGAGGCGACCCACTCCGGGAAGATAGCCGGCCTGTCCCTGGTTGGTGCTCGCAGGTTCTACGTCGCCGCGGATGAGGTCCATCTTCTCTTCGAGAGTCATTTGGCCGAGGATCTGGTCGATGCGGGCTTCGTTGGCTTTTTCGGGCGGGATGGGCTGTTGGGACCAGAGTCCGAGTGCGCAGCCAAACAGGGCGGTGGCGAAAGATGTTTTCAGCAGAGGTCGGTTCATAGGGCAGGTTTCCTCAGGCAAGCGTCACGAAAAAATGGATATCTAGCCGGCCCTTTGTGGCTTGTTCAGGAGCGCCGGCGCGTTTTGTATACGGCGCACCACGATAAATAAGCGAGGCAGGATTTGTACAGCGTCGGCGTCGACGCGCTGGCGGAGCGAACGAAAGAATACTGGGTTATTCCGTTGCTCTGTACACTTCCTTGTTTCCCAGCCCGTCGTGAGAATGATGGAGCGGCAGCGTGCCGGATGGTGCCCGGCGCACGTCAGCCGGCGCCGGCACAGGGATCTTTCCTTTGGCTGGAGTGATGCCGCCATCGACGAGCCACAGCGCACCGGTTACGTAACTAGCCTCGTCGGAGGCCAGAAAGGCGAAGACATTCGCGATTTCTTCGGGCGTGCCGCGGCGTCCGAGCGGAATCATATCATCGAGCATCTCCTGGGCGGCCGAAGGGATCGGGCTCGATGCTCCGCGCGTCCAGGCTGTGTCGACCGCGCCGGGACAGACGCAGTTGGCGCGGACCCCGTGGGGAGCCTGCTCGACGGCGACTGCTTTCGCGAAGGCATGAAGAAAGCCTTTGGTTCCTCCATAGACGGCAAACATCGGCAGGCCGTTCATTCCTGCTTCGGAGCCGGTGAACAGGATGTTGCCGCGCACCTTCTGGAGATAGGGCAGAGCAAACCGGGTCATGAGAAACGCAGTTCTCAGATTGTTGCGGAGGGTTCGGTCGAAGTCCTCGACACGATACAGCTCAGTGGGCGCGCAGGCGATGAAGACACCCGCGTTGTTGATCAGCACATCGATGCGGCCGAAGCGTTTGACGGCCGTTTCCACGCAGGCTTGTGCCTCCGCTTCTTCGGCCAGATCGCCCAGGTGTACCGCGGTTTCGACTCCGGTCGAAGCAATCGTGTCGGCGACATCCTGAACAGGATCGGAGGGCAGGCCGGCGAGAAGAAGCCGCGCTCCCTCGCGGGCGAACTTGTGAGCGATCGCTTCTCCGATGCCGGTGCCGGCCCCGGTTATGATCGTGACTTTGTTCTTCAGACGCATGCCGACTCCTTTGGAGTGATCCTGTGCCGTGCCTCGGGCTCGCGAAAGTTCATTCAGATATTGCCACAAGAATGCCACTGGGGGCGAAGCGGATATATCCTGATGCGGCACGATACTCCAACTTCGGGCGCACGTTGAACGAAACTCTTCGCATCCCGGTTCTGGCGCCACTGGCTGTGGGCGCAGTCATGGTCGCGCTGACGCTTGCGATTCACTCGCTGGCGGTAATTGCGACAGTGCAGCTGTTCCAGCATGAGAAGAAAGTGGGGCGCGCGGGCTCAAGCACCCTCATGGACGTAACAATCGTTTTCCGAGCGAACGCGTTTGCCTCCATTGCGCACGTGCTTGAGATCGGCTTGTGGGCTCTCGTGTTCATGAAGTGCGGGGAATTCCGGTATTTCGGAACGGCGCTTTATCACTCCGCCGTGAATTACTCGACACTCGGCTACGGAGATATTGTGATGAGCCCTAAATGGAGAATGCTCGGCCCGATCGAGGCAGCAAACGGGGCGTTCCTGTTCGGGGTTTCGACGGCAATGATTTTTGCAGTGATCCAGGGACTAGTCGCGATCCGGTATCGCGATGCATAGATTGAGACGCGCTCAAGCGGCGTCGGTCCAATCGAGGATCACCTTGCCGGTCTGGCCGGAGATCATGGCGTCGAATCCCTGCTGGAAATCGCGATAGCCGAAACGGTGCGTGATGACCGGGGAGATATCGACGCCGGATTCGAGCATGACGCTCATCTTGTACCAGGTCTCGTACATTTCGCGTCCGTAGATGCCTTTGATAGTGAGCATGTTGAAGATCACGGCGCGCCAATCGATCGACATGGGTTTGGCGGGGATGCCGAGCATGGCGATCCTGGCTCCGTGACTCATGTTGGCGATCATCTCGTGCATGGCGGCGGGGTTGCCGGACATTTCGAGGCCGACGTCGAAGCCTTCGCGCATGCCGAGCTGCTTCTGCACCTCGGAGAGTGGCGTCTCGCGAGTGTCGACGGCGAGGGTCGCCCCCATCCTGCGCGCGAGTTCGAGCCGAAAGGGATTGATGTCGGTGATCACGACGTGGCGCGCGCCGGCGTGGCGGACCACGGGAATGGCCATGATGCCGATGGGACCTGCCCCGGTGATGATGACGTCTTCGCCGAGCACAGGAAACGACAGCGCCGTGTGCACCGCGTTGCCGAAGGGATCGAAGATGGCGGCGACTTCCTGATCGATGCCCGGATCATGACGCCAAATGTTGGTCATCGGCAACGCGATGAGTTCGGCAAAGGCTCCGGGGCGGTTGACTCCGACGCCGGAGGTGTAGGCGCAGAGGTGGCGGCGGCCGGCAAGGCAGTTGCGGCAGCGTCCGCAGGTGACGTGGCCTTCGCCGCTGACGATGTCGCCGGGATAGAAGTCGTTGACGTTGGAGCCGACGTCGACGATTTCGCCGACAAACTCATGGCCGATGGCCATGGGAACGATGATGGTTTTCTGCGCCCACTCGTCCCACTGATAGATGTGAACGTCGGTTCCGCAGATGCCGGTGTAGCGTACCCGGATAAGAACGTCGTTGATGCCGATTGCAGGTTCTGCGATGTCTTCGAGCCAGAGGCCGCGTTCAGCGCGGCTCTTTACCAATGCCTTCATGAACTCCCCAACAGGATTTTGTATCACGTTCGCGAATCATGCGAGATCGCGCAGCGTTTCGGGCAGACCGAAATCGAGCCGGTATTATGCTCCAAGCCGAGGATTGTGATGCTGACTCGTCGAAGGTTTTTGCGTAGCACGATGAAATGTTCTGCGGGCGCGGCGTTTGCCTGGTTGCATCGTGATGTTCTGTATGCGGGCAACGCACCAATTACGCCGAAGTTGAGCGGAGGCGCGCCGGTGGCTCTTCCGGCCAACTTTACCGGTCTTGGCTATGAGATGTCTTCGGTGGCGACTCCTGGCCTCCTGAATGTGGACAATCACCGCTACGTGGAGCTGATCAAGGGTCTTGGGTCCCAAGGCGTGCTGCGTGTGGGCGGGATCGTGGCAGACTACACCCGCTACGATGCGAACGGAACTGCAAGTGCCGAACGCCAGAACACAGTGATTACTCGAGCCAGGCTGGAGCAGTTCGGCGCGTTTCTCAGGAAGATAGGCTGGAGCGCGATCTGGAGTGTGAATTTCGCGCAGGGCCGTATTGAGGATGAAGTGGCTGAAGCGCGCGCGGTTGCAGATGTTCTGGGGCCACAGCTGCTGGCGCTCGAGATCGGCAATGAAGTGGAGAATTACTCGCGTGGTACAAAGCCGTTTCGCAAGCCACCATATGATTTCGAGACATATCGCGCCGAGTACGACGAGTGGCACGCTGCGATTGTAAAGGCCGTGCCGGGTGCGCGCTTCGCCGCTCCGGATACTGCCAGCTCTGTGGAATGGGTGGAGCGCATGGCAAAAGATGCGAAGGGCGATGTGCAACTCCTGACGACCCACTACTATCGAGGCAACCAGAAATACGGCACGGCGGACCAGCTTCTCCATCCTGATCCGCAACTGGGGGATGCTCTCGTGCGCCTTCGCAGCGCTTCGCACCAGAGCGCGATTCCATGGCGCATGTGCGAAACGAATTCGTTCTTTGGCGGAGGGCGTCCGGGTGTGAGCGATACGTTCGTTGGGGCTCTCTGGACGCTGGATTACATGCTTTTGCTGGCTGAGTACGGATGCTCGGGCGTCAACATCGAGACAGGTGTGAACCAACTGGGCTTTGTCAGCTCCTACTCGCCGATTCAGGATGACGGCAAGGGCACGAACTATGCCGGGGCTCCTTATTACGGCATGCTGGCGTTTGCGCAAGCATCTGCGGATTGTCATGAGGTCCTGCCAGTCGAGGTCGATACGCAGGGCGTAAACATGACGGCATATGTTCTGGGAGCGAATGGAAAGCCGCGCTGTCTTGTGGCTGTGAACAAGGATGGGGCGCAGGATGCGCAGCTTTCTATCGGCGAATTGAGAATGGGCGACGTCTATGCGCTCAGGCTTGTTGGTGCATCTCCGGACAGCGGCAACGGGATCACGCTTGGTGGTTCGGCGGTCGATGCGGATGGACGATGGAAAGCAAAGAGCAAAGACCGCATTCGCGATGGAGCCGTGAGCGTGCCACGCTTGAGTGCGGTTGTGCTTAGTGCCGGTTGACTCAGATGCCGGCGTACCACGCATATCCGGCTTCGGGAGATGCAGAGCCAAGCCCTTTGCCGAAATGCTTGAGGGAGTCTGTGGCGGTGATGCGAACGATGTATTTCACGCTCTTGTAGCCGAGCTGGCGGGGTACGCGCAGGCGGAGCGGTCCGCCGAAGCCGACGGGCAGATCGTCGTCGTTCATGCCCCAGGTGAGAAAGGTCTGCGGGTGGAGCGCGTCGGCCATATCGATGCTCTCCCACCAGTCGGGCTCGATCGAGCGGTAGACGATGTAGCGCGCCTGCGGGAGGATTTCGGCGGCGTGCAGGACTTCGTGGAGTGGGGCGCCGATCCATTCGGCGACGTAGGACCAGCCTTCTTCACAGACGACCTCGGTGATCTGGCTGCGGAATGGCATGGCTTTGATGTCTGCGAGCGAGAGCGACACGGGATTGGCGACCATGCCGTCGACGGCGAGGCGCCAGTCGGAGAAGTTGGAGGCCTGATGGCGCTTGAACTCGTCGCTGGGCTTCGCGACCTCATTGGCGAAGGGCGTTTTCGAGATCATGCTGCGCGGGAATTCGCGGGCGAGTGAGTGCGTGGTGATAAGGCGCTGAGCGGCGTAGGTCAGGGTCTCGCCGGCGCCGTAGATGCCGCCCGAGTCGGGAGGGATGAGTCCGTAGCGGCGGGCGATGCGCTCGGCGGCTACGACTCCGGATACACCCGCAGCGGCGACGACCACGCCACCGGTGATGAGCTTGCGGCGTGAGATCTGGCTCATTGTTCCTCCTCAGTTGAAGCGGCACGGCCGGTAATCATCAGCCGCGTACGGGTCCAGAATCCGGAGACGGCGATCATCACAACGTGGACGATGAGAAAGAGCAGGAGAGCTCCGGAGACGAAAAAGTGAAGGGTGCGGGCGGACTGGCGGCCTCCCAGCACATTCACGAAGAAGGGAAAGGCGGAGTTGAACGCGGGTGAAAGAGCGAGGCCTGTCCAGATGACGAGAGGGAAGAGGATAAAGATGACGGTCAGGTAGGTGGTCCGCTGCAGGACGTTGTAGGAGCGGGATTCGTCTTCGTCGGGCTGCACGCGGCGGAGGTATTGGGCTATCCTGCGCCAGTGTGCGCGGATTGTTCGTTCCCCCGGTGCGGGAGCGAGATTCCTGCGGAAGTGGCCTGTGGCGAGTCCCGCGATGAGGTAGACGGCTCCGGTAAAGACCAGAAGCCATGCCGCCTGAAAGTGAAGATAGCGGCTCCAGCCGTTCTGGTCGGGCATGACGTACTTGTATCCCGTGGGGACGGTGTCGCGGGAGGACGGGATGGGGATGGTGAACAGCGGGCGCATATTCACATTGCCGGTTTCGCCCCAATAGAACCGCGGATGAGAGATGATGAGCTCGCCGCCAGTGATGAGCAGGGCCACGAAGGCGATCACAGTAAGCCAGTGAGTCACGCGGACGAAGGCGGCGTGCCGGGGAGTCCGGATTCTGGCCGGCGAGGCAACTACGGGCACGGCTGGAGGATAGCACAAAGAACGAACCGGGGGCCGGACGGCGGTTGTGACTGGTTGCGGCTGGATGGGGCAGCCCTGAAACGATTTTTCAGCTACTTAGCCTCTTTCGGGGCGGCTCCAAGGAAATCTTTAGCAATTCCAAAGGGCGACTAAAGGACAGGGCGAGGCCGAACGGGTAGATTTGCCTTGATTGCAGGCGTCAGACTGGCCGCCGAGGAGACCAAATGCCGGAAGTCTTTACGATTTACAACTGCGGGACGTCGCATAATCGCCAGAACCTGGACGAGACGGTGGCCAACACGGCGCGCCGGACGTGCGGGGCTGAGAATCGCGACTGGATCATCAACGACGGGCCGGGCAGCTTTTCCCACAGTGCATCGAAGTCGGCTCCAGCGGCGGACCGGGGGCTGGCGGCGCAGGCGAAGACGCCGGGAACGCAGGATCCGATCAACGGGCTGAAGGAGAGCGCATGGTTTGCGGCGCTGCGCGGGGTGGTCGACGGCTACGGGTGGGAACAGAACGTGGAGCACACGATGGCGGTGCTGAATGCCACCATCGACTTGCCGAAGACGATCAATATGGTCGGCTGGAGCCGGGGCGCGATCACGTGCTTCATGATCGCCCACGCTCTGCAGCAGAATCCGCGGACGAGCGCAATCGCGGTGAACATCTTTGCGCTCGATCCGGTGCCGGGGCCGGGGAATTTCGACGATCCGAATAAGGTGACGCTGCCGCCGAACGTAAGGAACTATACGGCCGTGGTGCAGGAAGACGAGCGGCGGCGGATTTTCAAGCCGGTGCTGATCGAAGCCAACGAAACGCCGGCGATGAAGACGAAGTTCTTCTACATGCCGGGAGGGCATTCAAGCGGCGTGTTTCGGACGAAGACGGAAGTAGGGCTGATCGCCGCGTTTCTGGTGCACCGGTTCCTGGAGAAACACGGCACGCGGCTGACCGATCCGATCCGGCTGTCGCCGCGGGATTTGTGTGAGCTCTACGCCAAGGTACGGCTCGAGATAGCGCAGTACCGCAGCGCGGGCGGCGGGATGCTGACGCTGCTGGGTACGCAACGACGAAGGGTCAGCAATGTCTTCGAGGACACCGCATACTTCGTCAACGATCATCACGCAAGGCAGTTCCGCAAGCTGTTTCCGCAGATCTGGTCGGCCCTTGACCGCGGCGTTGGGGATTCTGCCCGAGGGGGATTTGAGACTGCGCTGAAGCTGGTTCAAAACAGCGCACCTACGACGTTTCTGTCGCTGCAGAAGACAGGAGTGATCTAAGCGGCGATCGGGCTCTGCGTTTGTTACTCCGTGCGGAGCAACTGCATGGGGTGGACGGAGGCCGCGCGTCGAGCCGGCAAATAACAGGCGAGCAGGGCTGCGACGAGCAGAACGAGTCCGACAGCGGCGAAGGCAGAGAAATCGACCGTGCCAATGCCGAAGAGCATGCTTCGCATGGCGCGTCCGACGAAGTAGGAGCCGATGAGCCCAAGGACGGAGCCAATCGCGGCGAGCAGGATGCCTTCGCGCACCACCATGACGACGACGCGGTTACGGCTCGCGCCGAGTGCCATACGCAGGGCGATCTCATGCGAGCGCTGCGCGACCGAGAAGGCCATGACGCCATAGATTCCGAGCGCGGCCAGGAACAGAGCAACAGAGGCAAAGGTTACGAAAAGGATCGTGGTGAAGCGATCGCTCGACATAACCTCGTCGTGGACCTGATCCATGGTGCGCGGATCTGCCACAGCGATCTGCGGATCGACGGCGTGAACGGCGGCCGCAATGCTCTTTGTCATCGCTGCCGGATCGCCTGCCGTCCGCACACCGATGCCGGCGCTTGGCCATGGGATCTGCCAGAAGGGGATGAGAATCTCTGGGTGGTCCTCGCGGAAGTTGCCACCCATGACGGTGTGATACACGCCGACGATCTGCCACTCGATGGGAGGGCCGAGTTTGGTGACGCCTGGGATCAGTTGCTCGACCGAGAGCCGTTGCCGCAGCGGATCAAGGCCGGTGAGGAACTTCTTGACGAAATCATCATTGACCATGGCGACCTTGACGCTCGAGGCGGTGTCCTGATCGCTGAAGGCGCGGCCTCGGGAGAGACGAATTCCATAAGTACTGAAGTAGTCAGGAGTGACCATGCCGAAGGCGCAGGCGGGGCGCTGGGAGGGATCCGTGTATGCGGGCTTGCCTGCAATGGTGAAGGGCATGCCAAAACCCGAGCCTTCGAGGGGCAGTCCGGTCTCGGCGGAGGCGTGGGAGACTCCTGGGACGGCTGCTATGTTGGCCAGGATCTGCCGGTAGTAGGTGGTGATTTGCTGAGGATCTTTGGACCGCGTGTCGGGGACAGGCAGGAAGAAGGTTAGGACGTGGTCGATCTGGACGCCGAGATCGAC
Organism: uncultured Acidobacteriaceae bacterium; assembly: GCA_963782175.1. GTDB lineage: Bacteria > Acidobacteriota > Terriglobia > Terriglobales > Acidobacteriaceae > Silvibacterium. Next base: position 247,176 of record CAWAIX010000015.1, on the reverse strand, counting down.
GCGCGACATGTTCCAGAAGCTGTGGATGGCAAGGCCGGCTCCGGCGAGCAGGGTGAGCGCAAGAGCAAATTCGCCGACCACCAGCGCACGGCGCAACTCGTGACGGCCGGCGCCCATGCCGGCGCGGCCGCCTTCCTTGAGGGACTCGGCGGGATCGATGCGCGACGCCAGCCATGCGGGCGCGCATCCGAAGAGGAGCCCGGCGAGGGTGGTCGCAGCCAGCGTAAAGGCCAGGATGGGCAGGTTGAGCCGGAGATCGGCTTCCCATGGCAACGTGTCTTCGGGCATGACGGCTATGAGTCCGTGAAGCATGGCGTAGCCTACGCCGATTCCAAGAAGACCGCCCGCAATTGCGAGCACCAGGCTTTCCGTGAGGAACTGCGCGAATACCGCCTTTCGGTTCGCGCCGAGAGCGCTGCGTATCGCGACCTCCTTCTGGCGGGTCATGCCTCTGGCGAGCAGCAGATTCGCCACGTTCGCGCATGCGATGAGCAGGATGAAGCCTACGGCGCCAAGCAGCAGCCACAGCGTGAGGATCCGCTCCTTGGGCATGAAGTCGTTCTTGAGGGGATCGACCCATGCGCCCCATCCCTGGTTGCTTTTTGGATATGCCTTAGCGATGGTCAGGGTGACCGCATCCATGTTGGCCTGAGCCTGCTTGATGGTCACTCCCGGTTTGAGCCGGCCCATCACCAGAAGCCAGTGGAAATCATGGTTGAGCTGCTCGGGCTTGAAGACGAGCGGCACGGTAAACATAGGGCGTCCCTTGTCCTGCGGGCCGGGCGCCAGCACTCCGATGACGGTGTAGGGTTCGCCGTCCAACTGTATTTTCGTGCCGATGATCTTCGGGTTGGAGCCGAGGCGCTTCCAGAATTTATTGTTCAGCACAACCACATGTTCATGGCCGGCAACTCCCTCCTCGGGCAGGAATCCGCGGCCGAACATCATGGGGGTTGCCATCTCACGGAACCATCCCGTTGTCGCGCGGGTGCCGTCCACGAATTCGGGCTGATCGTGGGTGGCAATGTTGAAGGCTGCGCCTGTCCAGGCATCGAGATCGGAGAAGGCCGTGGCCTGGCGCTTCCAGTCGGTGAAGTCACCGGCCGAGACCCCGTTGTGGTAGGTCTTGATCTTCGACCAGACCATCACGATTTGGTCGGGATTGGGATAGGGAAGCGGAGCCAGCAGGGTGGCGTAGTCAACGGTGAAGATGGCGGTGTTGGCGCCTATGCCGAGGGCCAGCGTGAGCAGGACGGTGATGGTGAGGCCGGGGTTTTTGCGCAACATGCGCAGGCTGAAGCGGAGATTCTGAAGCAGAGTCTGCATCGTGCCACCTGTCCAATTGTCGAATCTCTGGCGTTTTCGGAGCTACCGTGCGGAATTGCGCATGCAGGATATACGCAGGAGATACGGAAATGTTCGTAAGAAATTGGCGTGTGTCCGGAGATGGACAGGAAATGTGACGAACGGTAACAGTTCCGGCATAGTACCCTTTGGTCATCCCCCTTTCCGGAGACGAGCATGAGCCTGAGTCACAGCCATTCATCGCAATTCGTTTGCACCGGTTCCGTACTTGGCGAGATCGACGCTCGCGTGGCGAGCCAGCATCTTCTCGACCATCCCTTTTACCAGTCGTGGTCGCGCGGAGAGCTTTCCCTGGAGGCGCTGCGCGATTACGCAACGCAGTACTACCATCACGTTGCCGCGTTTCCGACATACCTGTCTGCCGTTCACGCGCAGACTGAGGATGGCGAGGTGCGGAGGCAGATTCTCTCGAACCTGATGGATGAGGAAGCGGGCTCGCCGAATCATCCTGAGCTGTGGCTCGAGTTTGCCGAGAGCCTGGGACTGGGCCGCGCGGAGGTAAAGAGTGCTGCGCTTTGGCCGGAGACGAAGAAGCTGATTGGGAATTTCCGGGCGTGCTGCGGCGAGCGCGGGACGGCTGTCGGACTGGCCGCTCTTTATGCGTACGAGAGCCAGATTCCGTCGGTATCGGAAAAGAAGATTGATGGCCTGAAGAAGTATTACGGGTTTTCAGACGCCGAGGGTTACAAATACTTCAGCGTTCACATCGAGGCGGACCGCGAACATGCCGCGGTTGAAGCTGCCCAGATCGCGCAGTTGGTTGACGACGGGCAGCGTGCGGCAGCGCTGAAGGCGGTTGGGGAAGTGCTAGCGGGACTTTATGGGCTGCTGTCGGCGGTGTGCGAGCGGCACGGGATTGAAGAGGCTTGCGTTCACTAGACCTGAATTCTTTCAAAGAAGAAGCCCGGCTTATGGCCGGGCTTTTTCATTGCGTCCGGACGGATCAGTGCTGGTGGCAGCCCTGACCGTCGGTCACGGTGTTAAGGACGTTGCTGGATGCTTTGAGTTCGCGGCTATAGCAGTTGCCGAGAGAGTCTTTATAGGTGTAGATCTGTTTGCTGCTCTGGCCGGAGTTAGGTCCTAGAGCGTAGCCGTTGGGTGTGAGAACGAAGGTTGCTGTGTCTCCGGACCTGACTTCGTTGCTGACGCTCGACTCGAAGATGGGGAATCCTTCGATCGAGTCGGTCTCGTTACGCAGATACTTCTGGTCGACAGTGCTGGGTTGGACGATGTCTCCATTGGCCTGTGCTGTGTCAAGGTAATTGATGGTGAAGGGATACGAGAAATTGCTCTCCTTGGTGGTGACCAGGAAGCCATCCTGTGTGGTCGCCTTTTGATGTGAAGTTGAAGTCTGTACTATGTCCTGACCATAGACGAAGTTTCCGGTCACGGTGAAGGTCTGCGCGTTGCTGAAGTTTACGTTGCCATCTATGGTCGTCTTGACGCGTCCATGCGACGTGTTGACGTATCCGGTGATGATGTATTGCTGGGAACTGGTGACGGTTGCGGAGCCATTGCCATTGCCGCTTGCATCCACGCTGACGTTGCCGGCCACGAACGGGTTGGGAGCAGTGAGCGTATTTTCTGTAACTGCTCCAGTTACCTGTTTGCTGCCGTGGTCTTCATAGAGCAGAAGCGCGGCGGCAAGATTGAAAAAATTGAAGGCGTTAAACACGGTGACGCCTACGGTGTGCTGCTGGCCATTGCTGAGGAGTCCGGCAAAAGGTGTCAGGTCGACGCGGTAGGGGACAAAGTTAAGGGTCTGCACGCCAGGGATAGGGATCCAGAGGCCGGGGTCGACGCCGCCAGTGTAGATCCAGGGGTACACAGGCGCGACGCCGGCAGGCTGGCCGTCAATGCTGACGTTTACCTGGCGGAAGGCGCTGTTTCCGCAGTTGTTGACCTCACTGGCAAAGCTGTTAGGAAGGCAAAAGAACCACTGCTCTTCCGCGTTCTGGCTTTCCGCGATCACATCGATATACGCGCTTTCAATATTAGTTGGTAGGGTGAAGGACTCGGTTACCTCGGGGCTGGAGTTGTTCACCCCGGTCACGCCGTTGGTGGGGACAGACAATACCTTATCCGCCGCTCTCGGGGCTGGATTGCCGAAGTCTGCCTGGTAGAACTCAAGTTTAAGGGTGCCGTGTAGGACGGAGGTGTATGTCGAGTTGACGGTATTGCCGAGATACATGTAGCCGGTCTGAGCAGTTTTGAAGAGCGACGCGTAGTCGGTGAGATCGCGCTCGACATGCCAGGCGTCGGTCTGATTTTGCAGCGGCTCCGCAGTTGTGCCGAAGTAAATATTCACACCTCCCAGAAAAACCCATCCCGTGCGGTCGAACTGGACACCGGCATCAATAGAGAAGTCGCCGGTGAAGATGACCTTGGCCCAAGGGCCAGGGCAGTCAGCGGGGGGCGTGAAGTCGAAAGTGTGGTTATTGTAGTCGGCGAAGGCCTCGTTGGTGAGCAGGGTGACTTCGCAGTGCTTTGTATGTGGCCGTGGAACAAGCGGATCGGCGGTGACTTCGAGAGACGTGCCGGTTGTCGTGATCGGGGGGTACAGCGACGCGCTCCTTTGAGCTGAGAGCGGAAGAGCGATGGCGGCGGCGAGCACGGCGAAGAGCGCAGCTCGAGGACTCGGACGGGGGATTCGCGAAGTGTGCATCATTGGTCCTTGAATGAAATTGGGAACAGCGAGTTACGGCGGGGTTATCGTGTCCGAAGGTACTGCCTACTGCCGGGGAGAATTCAATCCTACTCGGAGCGGTGTGGTCAAACCGGGGGTGTGGTCTGGTCAAACGGGGCGTTGGCTTGGCGCGGCCGATGTCATGCGATAGGCTTGCAGGGACATCGCTCGAAATGGAAGGCAAATCAGGTTGATGAAAGTGCTGGTTATCGGCGCTGGAGGCCGCGAACATGCTCTGGCGTGGGCGTTACGCAAGTCGTCGCGTGTGACCGACGTGGTGTGCGCGCCGGGCAACGGGGGGATTGCGTCGGTGGCGCGATGCGTGCCTGCGAGTCCCAAGGATCTGAACGATCTGCTGCGGGTGGTGAATGAGGAGTCTCCCGACCTGACGGTGGTGGGCCCGGAGCTGCCGATTTCGCTGGGTTTTGTGGACGAATTGCAGCGCAGGGGCCTGGCGGTGTTCGGCCCGACACGGGCTGCCGCGATGCTCGAGACGAGCAAGGCGTTTGCGAAACGCTTCATGCAGCGGCACAAGATTCCGACGGCGAACTACGCGGTATGCAATACGAGGCAGGAAGCGCTCGAGTCGCTGCACCTGTTTCATCTTCCGGTGGTGATCAAGGCGGACGGGCTGGCGTCGGGCAAAGGCGTGGTGATCTGCCAGACGAAGCGTGAGGCTGAGGATGCCATTGCAGGGCTGTTCAACGGCAAGCTGCTGGGATCGGCGGAGACGGCCGTAGTGATCGAGGAGTGTCTGAGCGGCGAGGAGGTGTCGTTCCTGCTGCTGAGCGACGGGAAGCATGTGGCGCCGCTGATTCCTGCGCAGGATCACAAGCGGCTGGGCGACGGAGACACGGGTCCGAATACGGGCGGGATGGGTGTCTACACGACGGACTCGATTCTCGATGAAAAGATGCGCGCTTGGGTAGTGAACCATATTGCGCAGCCGACGATTGACGGGATAGCGGCCGAGGATGCTCCGTTTGTCGGCGTGCTTTATTGCGGGCTGATGATGACGGCGCGGGGTCCGATGGTGCTCGAGTACAACACACGGTTCGGCGATCCGGAGACGCAGGCGATTCTGGTGCGGCTGGAGAGCGATCTGGTGGATGCACTCGAATCCTCGGTCGAAGGGCGGCTGAGCGAGACGGAGATGAGCTGGAAGCCGGGCGCCTCGGCGTGTGTGGTTGCGGCGTCGAGCGGCTATCCGGGCAGTTACACGACAGGGCACCCGATCAGCGGGCTGGATGAGGCGGCGCGGGTTCCGGGCGTGCACGTTTTTCACGCAGGGACATCGCTGATAGACCGCGTATATCTGACGAGCGGAGGCCGGGTGTTGGGCGTGACGGCGACCGGGGACTCGCTCCGTGCGGCGCTCGACAGGGCGTACGAAGCGATGGGCACAATCCACTTCGAAGGGATGTATTTCCGGCGGGATATCGGGCGGCGGGCGCTTGCGCGGTGAAGTGCCGGGTCAGGGTGTGAGGTGATGCGGAGAAGGACTTTTCTGAAAGCCGCGATGAGCGCGGCAATTGCTGAGAGCAGCGGGTTGGCGGCCCGTGCGGCTGGGCTGCGACCCGCGGCTCACGGGCACAATCGGAGCGACCAGGTCAACCGAAGCCCAGAAGCCGATGGCCCTGGGGCTGATGATCCAGCCGGCGACTGGAGCTGAGGCCGCGATTGCCCGGGTGAAGGAGCTGGGGTTGCCGACGTGCTTTCTCTCGCTCGATGGGTATATCGGCAAGTTCAACGCGCAGCTGGCGGAAGAGATTCGCGGGCTGCTGGATAAGTATGGCGTGACTGCGACGAGCGCGGAGGTGGTCGGGCCGGGACGGCTGGTGTGGGATTTTCTGGATGGGCCGTCGACGATCGGCCTGGTGCCACCGGCGACGCGGGCGGCGAGGATCGACGCGCTGAGGCAGACGTCGGATTTTGCGAAGATGATGGGGGTTCCTCGGGTGCAGACGCACTGCGGGTTTATCCCGGAGAATCCTCGCGATCCACTGTATGGAGAGGTGGTCGAGGCGATTCGCACAGTCACGGATCACTGCGCGGGAAACGGGCAGGATTTCCTGATGGAGACCGGGCAGGAGACACCCACTACGATGAAGCGGGCGATCGAGGATGTGAACCGTCCGAACCTGGGTGTGGGGCTGGATACGGCAAACCTGATTCTTTATGGCAAGGCGAATCCGGTGGATGCGGTGGAGATCATCGGGCCGCATGTCAGGAGCGTTCACGCGAAGGACGGCAAGTGGCCGACGGATCCGATGAAGCTGGGTGAGGAAGTGCTGATCGGCACGGGCCGCGTTGATTTTCTGGCGGTGTTTACGCGGCTGCATCAGCTTGGCTATGCGGGAGCGATCACGATCGAGCGGGAGATTTCGGGTCCGCAGCAGATCGAGGATGTGAAGAAGGAAAAGGCGTACCTGGAGCGCATTCTGGCGCAAGTCGTATGACCCTGAAGTGGCAGTTGGGTTGGACGGTGGAGCGACATATACTGGCCTTGCCGGAGCTCGGCCGTCCTTTCCTCCGGGACCAGCCGGCCCGAATAAAACGCGGACCGCCCCGCAACAGCGGGCGAAATCTTTCGCGCAGCGGGATCGGGATGAAGGCGATTTTCGACCAACGACAGAACAATATCGATTTTGTCCGTATCGTCCTGGCGCTGCTGGTCATCCTGTCGCATTCCTACGCACTGGCGCTGCACAGTGAGCAAACGGAGCCGTTCAATCTCCTGTCGAGAGGACAGGCAACGGGCGGGCGCATCGCCGTCGATCTGTTCTTTATCCTGAGCGGATTTTTAATTGCGGCCAGCTATGAGCGGTCGAGATCGGCGCTGTCGTATCTGAGGAAGCGCGTAGCACGCATCTATCCGGCGTTCATTCTTTTGACGCTGCTGACGGTGGCGGTGATTCTGCCGCTGGCGCATGGGCGGGTAGCGGGGGCAACGCTTTCAGAGAAGGCGTTCAACGTAATCGGCAATACGCTGGTCCTGCGAAGTATCGGGGCTGACGGAGCCTTTCCCTACAACCCTGCCCAGTGGGAGGTAAATGGCTCGTTGTGGTCGATTGCCTTCGAGTTCTGGTGCTACATAGGCGTCATGTTGCTCGGGCTGGCGGGCCTGCTGCGCTCGAAGAAGTTTCTGCTCACGGCGTTTATCGGCTCAATCGTGATCAGCATGCTGTTCGCGCATTTCAAATGGAACATTTCGGGCGCGATCCTGGGCAGGATTTTCGGCTATCCGCCGTTCTGGGCGAGGCTGCTGCCGATGTACCTGGCGGGCGTGGTGTTTTACCGCTTCCGGCAGCAGATTCCGCTGTCGCCGAAGCTGGTGGTTCTGGCAGTGGCCGCTATGGTGGTGGCCTTCCGGGCTCCACTGGGATATGCCGCGCTGTTCCCCATTGCGGGGACCTATCTGGTGATGTGCTTCAGCTTTGCACCGTCGATCCGGCTCCACGGGGCGGCCCGTTACGGGGACTTTTCCTACGGGACCTACCTCTACGGATTTCCGATTCAGCAGCTGATACTGCAGGCGTTCGCGCGGCCGGTTTCGCCGCTGCTGCTGTTTGCGTGTGCGGCTCCGGTGACGGTGCTGATTGCAGCGATGAGTTGGTACACGGTGGAGAAGCGGTTCCTTCAGGCTGCGCACAAGAAGTCGGCGAAGCCGATTGCGATGGAACTTTCCGAGAGCCGGGAGCCGGTTCAGAATAGCGTGTAGACTTCGTCTCAGTTGACTGGACTCAGTCGGGTCCAGTTTCCGGGCAAGGAGACGCGCTTTTGGATAGAAGGAACTTCATTACGGGCTCGGCTGCGTCGGGTCTTCTACTGCTCAAATCAAAAACAGCATTTGGATACGAGGCGAACTCGGCGGTGCGGCTGGCGCTGCTCGGCTGCGGCAATCGCGGGACGTCGGTGGCGACATCGTTTGCCAAGAATGCCGGTGCCAGGATCGTGGCGCTGGCGGACATCTTTCCCGATCAACTTGAGAAGGGCAAGGCGCACTTCGACGGGCTGGCGACGACGCTGGGGTATGCGGGCGTCGATTCGAAGATGATGTTTCGCGGGTACAAGGCCTTTGAGGAGGTCGCGGCAGCGAAAGGCGTGGACGCGGTGCAGATCTCTACGCCTCCGTGGTTTCATGTGGAGCATCTCGATGCAGTGGTCAGCGCGGGTAAGCATGCGTATTGCGAGAAGCCCATGGGTGTCGATGTGGCGCAGACAAAAAAGGCGCTCGAGATTGGAAAGAAGGCTGAAGGCAAGGTGAGTCTGGAAGTGGGATTCCAGATCCGCAGTGCGCCGCCATTTGTGGAGATCGTCCAGCGAATTCATAACGGCGACCTGGGAAAGATTGCGTCGATTGCGGCGCACTACAATGCTCCGCCTTCCGTCTATCCCGAGAGGCCGGCGACGATGTCGCACGATGAAGTGCGGCTCAGGAACTGGCTGTGGGATCGCGTGCTCTCGGGAGATATTCTGGTCGAGCAGAACATTCATGTGATCGACATTTGCAACTGGATTCTGGGGACGCATCCGGTGAAGGCGGTTGCGACGGGCGGCAGAAATGTCATCACGCATTTCGGGGATTGCTGGGACAACTACCAGGTGGTGTTCACATACCCGGGCGATGTGCATGTGAGCTTCTCGTCGACGCAGTTTGGGACTACGGGCTGGTTCGATGTGGCGGAGCGGGTGTTCGGGTCACAGGGCATTGCCGAAGCGCCATACTCGGGGCCGCTGCGGATTATCGGCGAAAAGGCATGGACGTGGGCGGACAACTCCCAGCCTCCGGCTGCCGGCTCCGGGCAATTTGCGGCGAACGGGGCGTTCACGGACAACCTGGCGCAGGCGGATCCTGAGAAGGAGCGGGGATTTGTCGAGAGCATCGTGTCGGGGAAGTTCCACAACCAGGCAGAGTTGGGCGTAGAAAGTGCGCGGAGCGCGATGCTGGGAAGGATGGCCGGACAGGCCGGGCGCGAGATCACTTGGGACGAGATGATGGCGCATCCCGAGGTGTACAAGCTGGAGATGGATGTGAGCCAGTTCCGGTAGCGTCGTGTTTTCACCGCAAAGACGCAAAGAACGCAAGGGAAGCGCGGAGATTAGGATATGGACCAAGTCGCGGGACTTGTTTGCGCCTTATTCAGGGCCGTTGCCATGTGCTCTTTCCGCCGCTTTTGTCTTCTCTGCCGGCCGGTAGTTCTCGGCGTTCTCTGCTTCGTAGCCGCCGTTTGTGCAACAGCGCAGGCGCCGAGTCGGCAGCGGCTAATCCTGAAGGACGGCAGCTACCAGGTCATCACGAAGTACGAGGTCAAGGGCGACCGCGTTCGCTTTTACAGCGCCGAGCGAGACGAGTGGGAGGAGATCCCGAACGACCTGATCGACTGGACGGCCACAGCCAAGTGGAATCACGATCACCAGCCGGGTGCGAACGGCGCGGCTGAAGCCGGCGCTGCTGCAAATCCCAATGATCCCGGATTGAGCGAGGCGGCGAAGCTGGATGCCGAGGAGCGGGCCGCGCGCGATGCGGAGACGGCGCGGATTCCTGTGGTGGCTCCCGGGCTGCGGCTGCCCGACGAAACCGGGGTCTGGGGGCTGGATACCTATCAGGACGAGCCGGAACTGGTGCATGTGCCGCAGGCAAACGGCGACTTGAACCGGGCAACGGAACACAGCATCGTGCGGGCGAACATGGTTTCCCAGGCGGGGGCGAAGGAGGCCGTGCGCATCGAGGGCGCGAGCGCCGCGGTGCAGTTTCATGTGAATGAGCCGGTGTTCTATGTGAGCCTGGACGCGCCGGCATCGGCCGCCAGCGAGGAGCCAACGCAAGGCGCTCTAACAGTCGATACGCATGGAGCGAGTTCGGCGATGAAGGATAAGAATTCGCACAGCTCCCCGGACAGCACCTACGTGATTTTGCGGGTGACGAGCAATCACAACCTGAGGACGATACTGGCAAGGGAAATCGCGCTGCTTGCGCAGACTGGCCATTCAGAAGATGTGGTCGAGACAAACAAGCAGATATTGCAGGGCGGGCGATGGATGAAGATCACGCCGAAAGAGTCGCTGCTGATCGGCGAGTATGCGCTGGTTGAGATTCTGTCGCCGCGCGAGGTGAACCTGGATGTGTGGGCGTTCGGGGTGAATCCGCGGGCGAAGGAGAACAAGGACGCGCGGGCGCCGATAGGCGGAAGCTAGGGCCTGTCAACTAGACCCTCCACTAACCGATCATTCCCATACCTGCGACCGCGACATTGTTTCGCGTCGAGCCCTTGACGAGATACATCATGGTGTCGGCGGCGCGGATGATCTCGTGTACGGAGGTACCGTCCTCCGGGTAGGTGGCGACACCGAAGCTGGCGCGAACTTCAAGACGCAGGCCATCGGTCCGGGCGAAGCGCATGTCACGGAGAGAGGAGAGCAGGTGCTCGGCACTCCTGCGCGCGCCGCTTTTATTGGTTTCGGGCAGCAGAACGATGAACTCGTCGCCTCCGTAGCGGTAGACGGAGTCGACTTCGCGCACCAGCGACTTGAATCCCTGGCCGACTTCGGCGAGAACGCGGCTGCCGACGAGGTGTCCGAACTCATCGTTGATCTGCTTGAAGTAGTCGAGGTCGATGAAGATGAGGCTGAACTGGGATTTGAAGCGGCGGGCTCGCTCGATCTCGGCTTCGAGCTGCCGGTAGAGGTGGCGCACGTTGAAGAGGCCGGTGGTCTCGTCGGTGATCGTGAGCTCCTGGATGCGCTCCATCGCCCGGGCGTTTTCGATTGCGATGGCGGCGTAATCGCAGAGCACGTGCAGGAAGGAGATGGTGTAGTCGCTCAGGGTGTCGAGGCGGCAGTTGAGGAGCTCGATGACGCCGAGGGTCCGGAGCTTCGAGCGGAGCGGCATGCAGATGGCCGAGCGAATGCGGGTTGGGCGTCCGGCTTCGTTGCGGCCGCCGGAGAAATTGGCGTCGAAGCGGGGATCCTGGCTGACTTCGGGCACGATGAGGCTCTCGCCGTGCGCCGCAACCCAGCCGGCGAGCCCCTTGCCTACGGGAACGCGGAGGCGAGCGAGTTCGGCTTCGGTATGACCGACGGCGACCGCGTAGTAGAGTTCCTTGCGGAGCTCGTCGAGCAGGAGCAGTGACCAGGTTTCAGGTTTGAAGAACTGCTCCATCTGCTGCATGATGGCGCGCAAGATGGCGTCGCGGTCCAGCGAAGAGGTGAGCGCCCGCGCGACGTTATGGAAGACGAGCAGGTCCCGCAGGTTGGGGTCTTCGGTAATGGAACTTTGCGGAGCCATGGGCTTCCTGCCGATTCTGTCAGAAGTAGGGGATGATTCAGCATATCGAAGGTAAGGGCAGGGCGGAAATCTAGACGAGAGCCGATTCCGCGCGGGCCTCGTATGAGCCATCAGTAACCCTGGTGTGGTAAAACGATTTTCAAGGCGCGCTTGCCTGCCTAACGAGGTGCAGAGATGGCCAATGTGAAGAATCCCGATCGCCGCGCATTTCTCAAGAAATCCGGAGCCGTAACAGCAGCCGTCCTGACGGGGTCGGCGTTGCCGGCTCGCGCCGCCACATTGGCGGATTTGCCGCCGATGCCTTCGAATCCGCACACGCAGGCGGCGATGCCGACACGGAACCTGGGCAAGACCGGCTACAAGGTCGGGGTTTTCTCGCTGGGCGGTCAGGCGGCGCTCGAGAAGGCGAACAATTTCGATGCAGCGGTGCCGATTATCGAGCGGGCGCTCGACTTGGGAGTGAACTATATCGATACGTCGTCGATCTACGGCGGCCCGGAGCGCTGGAGCGAGCAGTATGTGGGGCGCGTGATGAAGCACCGCCGCGACGAGGCGTTTCTGGCGACGAAGACAAAGGAGCGGACGCGCGACGGATCGATGCAGATGATCGAGAAATCGCTGCAGTTGCTGAACACGGACCATGTCGATCTATGGCAGCTGCATGACATCGGGACGATGACGGACGTGAACCAGGTGTTCGCCAAGGGCGGAGCCATGGAGGCGCTGCTCGAGATGAAGAGCAGAAGGTCGTCCGCTATCTCGGCATCACAGGCCACTACCGGCCCGACGCGCTCATCGAATGCATACACCGCTATCCGTTTGACTGTATTCTCATGGCCGTCAATGCTGCCGATCCGCACCATTACAGCTTTGGCGAAGCGCTGCTGCCGCTCGCGGTCGAGAAGCAGATGGGGATTATCGGCATGAAGGTGCCGGCGCGCGGACGGCTGCTGGCGTCGTGGACTCCGCCGAGCCTCGAGCAGCAGAAGCACTCGTGGGAGGGCATGGTGATCGCGCCAACTCCGGGGACGCTGAAGATGCGCGAAGCAGTGTATTACACGCTGTCGCAGCCGGTGTCGACCATCATCATCGGATGCGATTCGATCCCGCAACTCGAGGAAAATGTGCAGCTGGCGCGGGATTTCACCCCGCTCAACCAGCAGCAGCTTGCTCAGCTGACGGAGCGTGCAGAGCCGGTCTCGAAGCCGTCGCTGTTTTTCCGCTTTTACGACCGCGCTTAGAGTTCGACCGCATGCCGTGCCGGCCGGGTGGCATACCACTCTCGTGCTAGGAAATTGAGAAGGAAGTGGGATTCAAAGACGGAGCCCCCTGCGAGATGCTGTTGTTGTCAAGGGGGTTGCAGTTTGGGGGAACGGTAGCTCCTTGGACACGAAAAGCCTGTCACTTGTGACAGGCTTTTCGTATTTTGGGCGCTCTTTTGGGCTGGTTTATCAGCGTTCGATGGCCCTCGCCTAGGTGGTAGCGCGCGGCTTGACGGCCAGCATCTGAGCGGGGACAGGGTTGCCGTTGGCGTCAGTCAGGTTGGGTTTGACGGTCTGCGTGTCCGTGAGCGTTGCAGGGTTGACGAAGTGCACGAGGTCATCGCCGGTGGTGCTGACGAAGAAGAGCGTCTCGTCGGGCGAGAAGACACCGGCGATGGGCGCCATCGCCCCTCCGGAGAGCTGGACATTGCTCAGAGTTCCAACCCCGGAGCTAGGGATCTGATAGGCCGGCAGCAAGCCTGTCGCCGATGCGGAGTTGTAAGTCACAAAGGCGATATTCGAATTGGGCGAGGCGACAACCTGGTCGATCTCCGACGGGCTGATGCCGGCCAGGGGTAACTGATTGAAGGTGGGTGTCAGTGTGATTCCGGTGTTGCTCGGCGGGCATGGGCCGGTGGGAATGGCCACGTTGATATCCGTGAAGCCCTGGCTGACACTTGCGCCAAGGATGTGCGTTCCGCTGTAGGTGGCTGCCAATTGGTCGGTTGCGGCGGCGACCGTGGCGGCGAGCGGATAGTAAATCGGCGGATTCACCGTTACGTTCGGGCAGAAGCCGTGGGCGGTGGTCTGGGTGCCGGTGATGAAGGGTCCAATGCTGGGCACGGTGATGGCGAGTCCGGGCCCGCAAAAGGGATCGTACGTACCTGTTCCGGGAGCGAGCGGGCTGTTGTTATTCAATGTGCAGGAAGACGTGGGCTCGGTGGTGGAGATGTTATAGGTGCTCCAGCCGGTGCTGGCGTTATGCACGTACAGCGTGTCGGGGCCGACGATGTAGACGTTTTTACCGTCGGGCGAGAACGAGGCTCGAGTGCCAAGTCCACCGACGCTGGTGTTGGCGCCACTTGATACCGTGTAGAGGTAAATGACCTGGCGGAGCTGGTCGTTGATGACGGCGGTCGAGCTGTCCGGGGAAACGGCCAGCACCACGCCCGGAACCGAAGTGTCTTCTTTACCGAGAGTGTTGGTGACGGCGCTGTAGACCATGAGCTCGCGGTAGCTGCCGAAGTAGAGATTGGTGCCGCCTTGATCGAGGACCATGGAATTCGGTGGATAAGGAAGGCGGACCGGAGAGCCGGGGGTTCCGGTGGTGAGATCGACGGCGCTGAAGTATTGCGACTGGGTGGAGGCCATCCAGAGATAGTTGCTGCTGCGACCCGGCGAGGTCACGCTCAGAGTGTTGCTCACGATCGGGAGGCCGGTTCCGAAGACACCGATTTGGCTTACAGGCGCCGGATTACAACTGGCGGGCTGACAAATGGCGTTGATCGCGGTCTCGCTCGGGAAGGTGGAGCTGACCTGCCCGGCAGCGCTGACGGCAATCTCCTGGGGCTGGGTGGAGGTGTAGTCGAGCGTGAGGCCGTTGAGGACTTCGCCGTTGGTGTCGGTGATCACAGCGGTGATGTTCTGGGGGGCGCTCGGCTGGACGACTGCGCTGTCACTGCCGTTGATCGAAACAGCGATGCTCTTTGGCGGGCACGTGTAGAAGTATCCGGCGGCGGAGCCGGAGCTGGTTAACGAGACGCCCGCGTTGATTACGGTAGAGCCAGACATGTTCGCGGTGGTTGTTCCGTTGACGCCGGTGTCGCTGGTGCTGGTGTTGTTGATGGTCACGATGGTGGAATTGACGGGCGTGTAGTTGATGGTCCCGACGTAATTCGGGGTCGCATTGCCATTGCTGTCTGGTGCGCCGTCTGGGATGGGAATGCCGTTCGGGCCCAGCACTGTTGTGTAGGAGGTTAGCAGCGGCCCGGCCTGATTCTGCGACGTACAGCCGGTTTGCGCTTTGGGCGATATAGTAATGGCCGAAATCGGCGGGTGGATATAGACGGGTACCGGATTGCTGGTGACGCCGCCTCCACTGGCAGTAAGTTGAGCCACACCGCAGCTTGTCGAGGTGCACTGCTGGGTGTTGGAGCCGGCTGGAGGAGTGCAGATGGTGTAGTCGGCGATGCCGCCGGGGCTATTGCGGTTCCAGGTGCCGCCGCAGACGCCGCCCGTAGGGGAAATGTCGGCGAGCAGGAGGTTGCTGCTTCCGTAGATGTAGTGAGAAACGGTCGCGGACTGACCCTTGCAGTTCTGGGCGGTAGGCTGGGAGAGCTGGCCGATCTGTCCCCAGGAAAGGGAGATGCCGGTGGTGGCCGGATTCAGGTTAATGGCGGCGACGGCGTTGGTCTTGGGGCCGTAGCCGAGACCGTTGCAGTAGGCTCCTACGTTGGTGGCGCAACCTGAAATCGAAATGCCGACGGGAATGGTGAACAGGAACAACGCTATAAAAGCGAGATACCGCTGCATGAAACCTCCCCGCCCGCGCTTAGGGCGCGAGCGGTCTTTCCAGCCTGAAAATATCGAAGCGTGCTTGTGGGCTCGAAGCTTGAGTGTAAAAGGTGAAACTGGCTTCGGCAAGGATCGGCACAGGGTGTAGACGGCGGCAATCACCTTTCGTCGCAGCTTCCCTCTGCGGTCTGTTCAACTTCTTCAGTGCATGTACTCCTCGAACCACGCAAGGGCACGCTCAAGGACATCGCGGCGGTGAGCCGGGTCGACGAAGCCGTGGCCTTCATTGGGATAGACGACCAGTTCCGTCGGCACATGCTCGTCGCGCAGCGCGTGCCAGAACTCGAAGGACTGCGGAGCCGGGCATTCACCGTCGCGGTCGCCGACAACGACCAGAGTCGGTGTCTTGACGCGCTTGATGAAGCTGATGGCCGAGCTTTTGGCATAGACTGCTGGATCGTCGTAGACGGAGGCTCCGAAGAAGGGGATCATCCACTGGTCGATGGAGTTCTCGCCGTAATAGCTCTGCCAGTTGGAGATGCCGGCTCCGGCAACGGCGGCGCGGAAGCGGGTGGTCTGGGTAACGGCAAACATGGTCATGAAGCCGCCGTAGCTCCATCCGGTGATGCCGACACGGTCGGGGTCGATGGAGTATTTCCGGGCCACCGTGTCGACTCCGGCGAGGATGTCGCGTAGGTCGCCGTAGCCGAAGTCCTGGCGGTTGGCCTGGGTGAATTTCTCGCCTTCGCCGTAGCTGCCTCGCGGGTTGGGCATGAGGACAAAATAGCCCAGCGCAGCGAAGGGCACTCCGCCATATCCGGCGTTAGGCCAGCGGGGCAATACTGCCGAGGAGGGTCCGCCGTGGACGTAGACCACAAGCGGGTATTTCTTTGAGGGATCGTAATTGGCCGGGTAGAGCAGCCAGCCCTGCACGTTGAAGTTGTCGTTGGTCCAGGTGACGGATTCGGCCTTGCCCCAGGAGGGCTTAAGGGCGTCGTTCTAGCTGGGTGATCTGGCGGAGGTTCGTCGCAGCCTCGTTGACCTGGCCCAGACTCCCCATCCGGATGCTGGCGGTCGAAACTTCCGGAGCTGCGGATGAACTTTGACGAAGGTGAATTGTCCGTGCTCCGAAACCGAGATGCGCCTCTCCAGGCCGCCTCGCCCACGGTGGCCGGGAAGTGAGGTTGTGCTCGGAGGATTCCTTGCCGCGCCTCGATGTCGTAGCCGATACTCAATGGTGTGATAGGCCCTCCTTGATCGCGGCAATAGCCGAGTCGAGTGCTCGTCGAGCCACTCGAACCAGGAGGGCGTGGATCGCGGCCGGAGGTGACGTCTTCGGGTTCGCCACCGACTGGACGGACGACATAGATATCGCCGCCGGTGACGCCCTGGTCGGACATGAGCCCGCTGATGAAGGCGATCTTTGATCCGTCGGGCGACCAGCGGGGCACGGCGATCTGCAGGCCGGATGACGGTGCTCTTGCCGCTGCTGGGGTCGACCAGGATGTGGGGATGGTCTTCGCGAGTCGAGCCCGTGGGGGTTTCGGTGTAGAGCTTCGCCGTCCACCAGTTGTCCTCGCCCGGAGGCGGGGCGGCGACATAGGCAAGCTTCTGAGAATCGGGCGACCAGTCGAACTCGTAGACGTGAAGGTTCTCGGGCGTGATCTGGGTGCGGCTCGCCGTTCGCCGAATCAACCGCCGCAACGCGCTGGACCTCCAGGCCTTCGACTCCGATGACGCCGGAGGGCGGCTTCATGGCGGCAAGTGCACCGGAAGGCCGGGTAGCGCTCCTTAACATAAAGGAAGCCGAGCAACTCGCCGTCGGGAGACCACTGCAGCTCTTTCGCGAAGCCCGTGAGGGGGGCGAGCAGGCGGGGGGCCGAGTCGCCTTCGGGCGGAGCGAGGAAGATGGCGCTCTTGATGGTCGGGCGTGCAGTCGGAGAAGAAGGCCAGATGTCTTCGAGTCGGGCGACCAGGCAAATCCGCTTTCGGGGCGCTTTTTTCGTCAGCCTTGCAGGCAGTGACATGGCGGGGATGGTCCGGATCAGTAAGGGCCGCGACTTCGAGCTGCCGAACCCGCAATGCCGTTGACGCTCCAGGCGATGAAACGGCCGTCGGGCGAGAGGGCCGTCTGGTGAATCATGCGGACCTGCTCGAGGGAAGCGATGATCTCGCCGATGCGGGGTCGGTGCGGGTATTCTGGCGAGAGCTGGAACGTGAAAGCTGAGAAGGCCCACCAGGGCAGATGCAGGCAGACTGCGCAGGTTCATGAAGTGGATGCTAGCAGTTAAGGACTTTTACCGAGTGTTGTTGCTGTTTCGGGCTAGAATGGGAAGTGAATTTTTGCTCCGCTCTGCATCGTTTTGTTTGACGCTGATCTTTGCTCTTGCTATTCTAAAAAGGTTCCACGAGTGTGCTCATTTCTTCCGTGTGAGCGGGAGAAAGAGAGAGGCTCAAGCAGTCATGATCACAGGTGGTCCGCGCACATAAGGCGGGCTTGAATTCTGTGAGTCCCTGCCGGGCTCGTGCGGTGGGGACGGATCGCATCATCGGATCGCATTGGGTCTGCGACACCCGTCACCTTGACGGACTATGCAGACCGGAACCAGCGAAACGGAGTCGGCCGCTTCTGAAATCTGCCCCAAGGCGGATTTAATCGCGCGCTCGGCCACCGTCGGGGTTCTCGTCTGGGACCAGGTTAGGCGGACGCGAAGCAGGGAAGATTTGCGACTTCGCACGGGTGGACGCTGTAGAGCGTCGTGAGTTGGGTGCGGGCGTGATTACGCCGGCGCGCTCATAGGTTTGAAACGGTTTGCTAAGGAGTCTGGTTTGCCTACATTCAGTCAGCTGGTAAGAAAGGGCCGTACGGCGCCGCGTTACAAGACGGCCTCTCCTGCACTGCAGGGCTCGCCGCAGCGGCGCGGAGTCTGCACGCGTGTGTACACGCAGACCCCGAAGAAGCCCAACTCGGCGCTGCGCAAGGTTGCGCGTGTCCGCCTGACGAACGGCATCGAGGTGACGTCGTACATTCCAGGCGAGGGCCACAACCTGCAGGAGCACTCGATTGTGCTGATCCGCGGCGGCCGTGTGAAGGATCTGCCCGGGGTGCGCTATCACATTGTTCGCGGAACGCTGGACTCGGTGGGCGTGGTCAAGCGCACTCAGAGCCGCTCGAAGTACGGCGCAAAGCGCGCCAAGGCTGGCGCTGCCGCCGGCGGCAAGAAGTAGTGCTGCGCAGGACTGGCCGTCCAGGCGGCGTTAAATAGATTTGCTGTTGAGAGAGATTAGTGATTTATGCCGAGAAAAGGTCATATCGCCAAGCGTGAGGTCGCTGCCGACCCGGTGTACAGTTCTTCGCTGGTTACCAAGTTCGTGAACTCGATGATGTGGGACGGCAAGAAGTCGACGGCGCAGAACATCTTCTACACCGCCATGAAGAATCTGGAGCAGAAGGGCGGCGGCACCGACGCGCTGACGCTGTTCAAGAAGGCGGTTGAGAATTGCAAGCCTCTGCTCGAAGTGAAGACCCGCCGCGTGGGCGGCGCGAACTACCAGGTGCCGATCGAGGTGAATCCCGAGCGGCGCACGTCGCTCGCGATCCGCTGGCTGGTTTCCTACGGCCGCGCGCGGGGCGAGAAGGGCATGATCGACAAGCTGACGAACGAACTGCTCGACGCAGCAAACGGTCGCGGCGCGGCGATGAAGAAGAAGGAAGATGTCCACCGCATGGCGGAAGCCAACAAGGCATTCGCGCACTATCGCTGGTGAACTGGCCGTTCAGGCGGCCGCGCGCTTTGCGCGCCAAGCCTGATCTGACGAAGGGAACGCATAAAGCTGGGGGTAGGTAGCTGCTCCCCGAAGGAAAGTTTGAACCTTGGGTCGTGAGGCCTGAGAGAAGCAGAGAGAGACACTGTGCCACGTCAAGTACCGCTAAATCGTTGCCGGAATATCGGAATCATGGCGCACATCGACGCCGGAAAGACGACGACGACCGAGCGCATCCTCTTCTATACGGGAATCACGCACCGTATCGGCGAGGTGCACGAAGGCACGGCGACGATGGACTACATGGAGCAGGAGCAGGAGCGCGGAATCACCATCACCTCCGCTGCGACCACCTGCACGTGGAAAGACATTCGCATCAACATTATTGATACGCCCGGCCACGTGGACTTTACGGCTGAAGTGGAGCGCTCGCTGCGCGTCCTCGACGGCGCCGTGGCGCTGTTCGACTCCGTATCCGGCGTGCAGCCGCAGACTGAAACCGTGTGGCGGCAGGGCGATAAGTACAAGGTTCCACGCATTTGCTTTGTCAACAAGATGGACAAAGCCGGCGCGGACTTCGAGCATGTCATCGAGACCATCCGCAAGCGCCTGGGCGCGCGGCCGGTGGCGATCCAGATTCCGATCGGCGCCGAAGCCAAGTTCCGCGGCGTGGTCGATCTCATTGAGATGCGCGCCATTGTGTGGAACGACGAGACGATGGGTGCGAAGTACAGCGTGGAAGAGATTCCGGCAGACCTGCTCAAGAAGGCCGAGGCCTTCCGCATGCAGCTGATCGAGACGGTCGCCGAGAACGACGACGACATGCTGCACAAGTTCCTGGAGGGCGAGACACCGACTCCGGAAGAGCTGAAGAAGGCGCTGCGCAGGGCGACGATTGACATGAAGGTCTTCCCGGTGCTGGCTGGCTCGGCCTTCAAGAACAAGGGCGTGCAGACGCTGCTCGATGCAGTCGTCGATTATCTGCCCAGCCCGCTCGATGTGCCTCCGGTGGAGGGCATCGATCCGGATGATCCGTCGGTGATTCTGACGCGCGAAGCCAAGGACGATGCTCCGTTCTCGGCGCTGGGCTTCAAGCTGATCAACGATCCCTTCGGCAAGCTGGGCTTTATCCGCGTCTACTCGGGCGTTCTGAAGACGGGCGACACGGTTCTCAACCCGCGCACCAGAAAGACAGAGCGCGTTGGGCGCCTGGTGAAGATGCACGCCAACAAGCGTGAGGACATCACCGAGATCTACGCCGGCGACATCTGCGCCTGCGTGGGCCTGAAAGAGCTGAAGACTGGCGATACTCTCTGCTCGCCTCAGCATCCCGTCGCGTTGAGCGCGATTGATTTCCCCGAGCCGGTAATCTCGGTTGCCGTCGAACCGAAGACCAAGGGCGACCAGGAGAAGATGGGTCTGGCTCTGGCGCGGCTGGCTGATGAGGATCCAACCTTCAAGGTTCGCACCGATGAAGAGTCCGGCCAGACGATCATCAGCGGTATGGGCGAGCTGCACCTCGAAATTCTTGTCGATCGCATGAAGCGCGAGCACAAGGTTGAGGCCAATGTGGGCGAGCCGCGCGTCGCGTTCCGCGAGACGATCCGCAAGCCGGCCGAGGCGGAAGGCAAGTACATCCGCCAGACGGGTGGTTCGGGCAACTACGGCCACGTCAAGATTAAGCTGGAGCCGAACGAGCCGGGCAAGGGCTACGAGTTCATCGATGCCATTCGTGGCGGTGTAGTCCCCAAGGAATACATCAAGCCGACCGAGCAGGGTATTCGGGAAGCCTCGCACAATGGCGTGCTTGCCGGCTACGAGATGGTGGACTTCAAGGTCACCCTCTTCGACGGCAGCTATCACGAAGTCGACTCGAACGAAATGGCTTTCAAGATTGCCGGATCGATGGCCTTCAAGGAAGCAGCGAAAAAGGCGAGTCCCGTGCTGCTTGAGCCGGTAATGGCCGTTGAAGTCACGGTTCCGGAAGAGCACATGGGCACGATCATTGGCGACATCAACTCGCGCCGCGGACGCATCGAGGGCATGGAGCACTCGGGTGGATCGCAGGTGATCAAGGCGATGGTGCCGCTCAAGGAGATGTTCGGATACGTGAACGATATCCGCTCATCGACGCAGGGCCGCGCCTCCTACACCATGCAGTTTGCGCGCTATGAAGAGGCTCCGCGCATGATTTCTGAAGAGATCATCAGCCGCAACCAGGGTAAATAAAACAAGCAGAATGGTTGCTTTTTAAGACTTTTGAATTGCGGGCCCCGAGGGGTTCGGAACATTAGAGCAACACCGAAGGAACGAGAGAGGAACAAGTATGGCGAAGGAGAAATTTGACCGTTCGAAGCCGCACGTGAATGTGGGGACGATCGGGCACATTGATCACGGCAAGACGACGTTGACGGCGGCGATCACGAAGGTGTTGTCGAAGCACAACCCGAACAACAAGTTCCGCTCGTTCGACACGATTGATAATGCTCCTGAGGAGCGGGAGCGCGGCATCACCATTGCCACGGCGCACGTGGAGTACGAGACGGCGAAGCGTCACTATGCGCACGTCGACTGCCCCGGCCACGCCGACTACATCAAGAACATGATCACCGGCGCAGCACAGATGGATGGCGCGATCCTGGTGGTGGCTGCGACCGACGGACCGATGCCGCAGACCAAGGAGCACGTGCTTCTGGCCCGCCAGGTGGGCGTGCCCTACATTGTGGTGTTCCTGAACAAGTGCGATGCGGTTGAGGATCACGGAGCTGACGGATCTGGTGGAGATGGAAGTGCGCGAGCTTCTGTCGAAGTACAACTTCCCGGGCGATGATGTGCCGGTGATTCGCGGGTCTGCGCTGGGCGCGCTGAACGGCGAGGAGAAGTGGGAGAAGACGATCGACGAGCTGATGGACGCGGTGGATGCGAATGTTCCTTTGCCGGCGCGTGCAATTGATCAGCCGTTCCTGATGCCGATCGAAGACATCTTCTCGATCTCGGGCCGCGGCACGGTGGTGACGGGCAGGATTGAGCGTGGCAAGGTGAAGGTGGGCGAGGAAGCCGAGATTGTGGGCTTCCGCGAAACCAGAAAGACGGTTGTCACGGGCGTGGAGATGTTCAAGAAGCAGCTGGATGAAGGCCTGGCCGGCGACAACGCGGGACTTCTGCTGCGCGGTATTCCGAAGGAAGACGTCGAGCGCGGGATGGTTCTGGCGAAGACCGGCTCGATCACGCCGCACACCAAGTTCAAGGGCGAGATCTACGTTCTGTCGAAGGAAGAGGGCGGCCGTCATACGCCGTTCTTCAACGGGTACCGTCCGCAGTTCTACTTCCGTACGACGGACGTGACGGGGTCGGCGAAGCTGCCTGAGGGCACGGAGATGGTGATGCCGGGCGACAACATTTCGCTGGAGATCGAGCTGCACACTCCGGTGGCCATGGAGAAGGGCCTGCGTTTTGCGATCCGCGAGGGCGGACGCACCGTCGGCGCCGGAACGATTACCGACATTCTGCAGTAAGGATCGCACGTTGAGCGAGCCGCTGATTTGAATCATCGGCTCGCAGAAAGATTGACTGACGATGGTTGGACAAAGAATTCGAATCCGGTTGAAGGCTTATGACTACCGGGTGCTCGACACTTCGACGGGCGAGATTGTAGACACTGCGAAGCGCACGGGCGCACAGGTGGCGGGGCCGATTCCGTTACCGACGGTGAAGAACAAGTATTGCGTGCTGCGTTCGCCGCACGTCGACAAGAAATCGCGCGAGGCCTTCGAGATCCGCACCCACAAGCGGCTCATCGACATCCTCGAACCCACGCAGCAGACAGTGGACGCGCTGATGAAGCTCGATCTGCCCGCGGGTGTGGACGTCGAGATTAAGGCGTTTGAGAAGTGATCAGTTTCCAGTTGTTAGTCCCCAGTGAAACGAGACTGAGGACTGGTAACTGACAACTGGGGACCAAACAGACCGGCAGTGCGCTTGAGTATCCGGCGCATGATGAGGAGAGGAAGCAATGGCAGTTACAGGGATTCTGGGCAAGAAGATCGGCATGACGCAGGTGTTCGATGAGAAGGGCGAGGTTCACCCCATCACCGTCCTGCAGGCCGGGCCGTGCGTGATTACCCAGCTGAAGACGGCGGCGAAGGATGGCTATGACGCCGCGCAGATTGGCCTGGTCGAGTTCGTGAAGCCCTCGAAGGTGACCAAGGCGCAGGCCGGACACTTCGCGAAGAACGATGTTCCTCCGGTGCGTATGATCCGCGAAGTTCCGGTCGAGACTGAGACCAAGCCTGCCGAGGACGGCGAGTCGAACGGCAGCATCAAGGCCGGCGACAAGATTTTGGTCGATATCTTCTCCGATGAGAAGTACGTCGATGTGATCGGAACGAGCAAGGGACGCGGATTTGCAGGCGTCATTCGGCGCCATCACTTCGGTGGCGGCCCCAAGTCGCACGGACACATGTTCCAGGTGCAGGGCTCGATCGGCGCTTCGTCATTCCCGTCTCGTGTGCTTCCGAATACGCGGATGCCAGGTCACATGGGCGTGGATCGCGTGACGGTCCGCAACCTGCGTATTCGCGGGATCGACCTTGACGAGAATCTGCTGATGGTCGAGGGCGCGGTTCCGGGTCCTCGCGATGGCTATGTGCTGATTTCGAAGGCCAAGGCTCCGCCGCGCGAGCGCCGTGGATTTGCTGGTGGTGGCACGGTCGATCCTCTGAAGGCTTCGAAGAAGGCTGCAGGCAAGAAGAAGTAGGACTGGCCGTCCAGGCACACGCGCCCTGACGGGCGCATAAGATGCTGTAGCTGGAGAAGGCTTCAGCTCGAAAGAGAAAACGATGGCAAACATTGACGTTTTGGATCTCGGTGGACAGAAGGTGGGCTCGCTTGAGCTGGCCGACGAAGTCTTTGCTCCGAGTCAGGTGAACGAGACGCTGCTGTGGGAAGCGGTGAAGCATTATCGCGCCTCGCTGCGCCAGGGAACGGCGGCGACAAAAAATCGCAAGCTTGTCTCCGGCTCGGGCAAGAAGCTCTGGAAGCAGAAGGGCACAGGCCGCGCTCGTATCGGTTCGGTGCGCTCGCCACTGTGGCGGCATGGCGGCACGGTTCACGGACCGCAGCCCCGCTCGTATGACTATGCGTTTCCGCGCAAGAAGCTGATGGGCGCGCTGCGTTCGGCATTGGCGGCCAAGCTCGCCGATGGCAAGCTGATCGTGGTCGAGAGCCTGGAGCTGAAGGAGCCCAAGGCGAAGCTGTATCGCCAGGCCCTGAACAAGCTCGAAGCGAAGCGCACGGCCCTGCTGGTCGAGAACGGCAAGGAACTCAGCCAGGCGCTGATCCTTGGGTCGCGCAACCTCGAGGGTGTGGAGCTGGTGCTGAACAACGAGGTGCATCCCTACGATCTGCTGCGCTACGAGCGCGCGATCTTCTCGCGGCCGGCGATTGAGAGCCTGCAGGAGTCGCTGAAGAAGACAGTTTCGAAGCGTAAGAAAGCGGAGGTGGCCTGATGCCGACGACATATAACGTAATTCGCCGTCCGCTGATCACCGAGAAGGGACTTACCGCGAAAGAGGCCGAAGGCACGCTGGTGTTTGAAGTCGCTTCGAAGGCGACCAAGACGGAAGTGAAGCAGGCGGTGGAGCTGCTGTTCAAGGTGAAGGTTGCCGGAGTTCGCACTGCGAACCAGGCGGGCAAGGAGCGGCGCCGGGGCAAGTTCACCGGCTATCGTCCCGACTGGAAGAAGGCGTATGTGCGCCTCAAGGCGGGCGAGAAGATGCCGGATTATGTGAACAATCTCTAAAGGCAGCTCCTGGCTACTAGCTTCCAGCTACTAGCCGAGGGCCGAGAGGTTGAGAAGTTTGTGTACTGATTCGATTGAACGAGCTGTCGTACTAGCCAAGAGCTGGCAGCTGGAAGCTAAGAGCTAACTATGCCGATTAAGACATATCGACCGATGACGCCGTCGTTGCGGTTCAAGACCACGCTGGTCAACGACGAGATTACAACGGACAAGCCGTACAAGCCGCTGCTCGTCATCAAGCAGCGCACGGGCGGGCGGCGCAACTCCGGCGACATGACCATCCGCCACCACGGCGGCGGCCACAAGCAGAAGCTGCGCCTGATCGACTTCAAGCGCGACAAGTTCGGCGTTCCGGGCCGGGTGGCAACGATCGAGTACGATCCGAACCGGTCGTCTCGGATTGCATTGATCAGCTACGCCGACGGCGACAAGCGCTACATCCTGCAGCCGCTCGGGCTGAAGGTGGGTCACAAGGTGATGAGCGGGCCGGAGGCCGACATTTTGATCGGCAACGCGCTGCCGCTCAAAAACATTCCCGCCGGTACCATGGTGCACAATGTGGAGCTTCGTCCGGGCAAGGGCGCGCAGATGGTTCGCTCGGCCGGTTCTTCGGCGCAGCTGGTCGCGAAGGAAGGCGATTACGCGCTGTTGAAACTGCCCTCCGGCGAGACGCGCCGCGTGCTGATCGATTGCATGGCGACGATCGGCCAGGTGGGCAACACGGATCACGAGAATGTCTCGATCGGCAAGGCGGGACGTAACCGCTGGAAGGGCATTCGCCCGACCAACCGCGGCGTTTCGATGAACCCGGTGGATCACCCGCATGGCGGCGGCGAGGGTAAGACCTCGGGCGGCCGTCATCCTGTGACGCCCTGGGGCCAGCCGACTCGCGGATACAAGACGCGCAACAACAAGCGGACCGATGCATTTATCGTGAGCCGTCCGAAGAAGTAAGAAGCAGCGATTGAGGATTAGGGATTAGATATGGCACGGTCGACAAAAAAAGGTCCTTTCATTGACGGGCACCTGATGGTCAAGATCACCGCGTTGAACCTGGCGAACGACAAAAAGGTCGTGCGCACCTGGTCGCGCAGGTCGACCATCCACCCGGACATGGTGGGTCACACGATTGCGGTGCATAACGGCAAGAAGTTCGTGCCGGTGTATGTGACGGAGAACATGGTAGGCCACAAGCTGGGCGAGTTTGCCGCGACGCGCACGTTCAAGGGGCACTCGGCCAAGGCTGCGGAATCAACGGCGAAGCCGAAGTAAGCACAGAGGCGGGTGAATTGCGGAACTCGCGCCGCTGAAGCGCGAGTAAAGCAAGAGGGCGCAGTGATTCATCACGAAGCCTCGGATTGAGGGATTTGGCAATGCAAGTGGAAACACGGGAATTCACAGCTCAAGCGCGGTTCCAGCGGGTGTCGCCGCAGAAAGCGCGGCTGGTGCTGGAACTGATCAAGGGCCAGAGCGTTGAGCAGGCGCTGAACACGGTGGCGTTCACGAAGAAGGGCGTTGCTCCGATGGTCGAGAAGGTTCTGCGTTCGGCGCTGCAGAACGCGAACTACCTGAGCCAGGAGCAGGGGCTCGACGTTGACGTGGACAACCTCTACGTGAAGACGGCGATCGCGAATGACGGGCCGCGCATGAAGCGCATCCGTCCGGCTCCGATGGGGCGCGCGTACCGGTATCAGCGCAGGCTGTCGCACATTCTGATCTCGGTCGCCGAGCGCGGGGACGGCAGCCGTTCGGGCCTGGTGACGCGCGTTGAGGAAGAAGAAACCGCGCCGAAGGCGAAGAAGGCTGCTGCAAAAAAGGCTCCGGCAAAGAAGGCACCCGCGAAGAAAGCGGTCGCAAAGAAGCCGGCGAAGAAGGCTAAGAAGTAGGCGGGGTTTAAGGGGAAATTATGGGACAGAAAGTCCATCCTTACGGATTTCGGCTCGGCATCAACAAGCCCTGGCGTTCGCGCTGGTTTGTTGAGCGCGATTACGACAAGCTGCTGATCGAAGATGTGAAGCTCAAGAAGGAGCTCAAGGAGAAGCTCAAGGCGGCCGGCGTCAGCTCGGTCGAGATCGAGCGTCCTGGCAACAAGCTGCGCATCATCATCCGCACCGCGCGTCCGGGCATCATCATCGGCCGCAAGGGCGCGGAGATCGACAAGCTGAAGGTCGACCTGCAGAAGCGCACCAACCGCGATGTCTTCATCGACATCCTCGAGGTGAACAAGCCGGAGCTCGACGCTCAGCTTGTGGCGGAGAGCATCGCGCTGCAGCTTGAGAAGCGCGTGGGTTTCCGCCGCGCCATGCGCAAGGCTGTCGATTCGGCGCTGCGCTTCGGATGCAAGGGCATCAAGGTTCGCGTCTCGGGCCGGCTGAACGGCAACGAAATCGCACGTTCGGAGTGGTATCTGCAGGGCCGTCTGCCGCTGCACACGCTGCGCGCGGACATCGATTACGGTTTCGCCGAGGCGCACACGACTTACGGCATTATCGGTGTGAAGACGTGGATCTATCGCGGGGATATCTACCAGCAGAAGCGGCGCGAGCCGCAGGCCGCGGTCGGAACGTCGGTGTTCTAAAGGCAGTGAACAGGGATCAGTTGCCAGTCTCCAGTAGCTGAACTGACAACTGACAACTGGGGACTGATAACTGTTTTGAGGGTTTCGTTATGTTGATGCCAAAGAAGGTCAAGTTTCGCAAGCAGCAGCGTGGCCGCATGCGCGGCAAGGCGTGGCGCGGAAGCGAGCTTTCGTTCGGCGATTACGGGCTGAAAGTTATGGAGTGCGGTTACATCACCGACCGGCAGATTGAAGCCAGCCGTGTGGCGATGACCCGCTTCATCAAGCGCGGCGGCAAGATCTGGCTGCGTCTTTTCCCCGACAAGCCGGTCACCAAGAAGCCGGCCGAAACCCGTATGGGTAAGGGCAAGGGCGCTCCCGATCACTGGGTTGCGGTGGTGCGCCCGGGCAAGGTGCTCTTCGAAATGGAGGGCGTGAGTCCGGAGATGGCGCAGGAGGCGATGCGCCTCGCCGCGCACAAGCTTCCGCTGAAGACGCGCTTTGTGCAGCGTCATGACGTGAAGGTGGTTGCGGCGGCAAAGTAAGTTTTGATTCAAGGGATACGAGGGATCGCATGAGATCCCGAGTCCCGGAGAGAAGAAGAGATGGAACTCGAAAAGATTCGTAACTTCAGCGACAACGAGCTGGTGACGGAAGAGAAGAAGGCGGCCGAGCAGTTGTTCCGGCTGCGCTTCCAGATGAAGCTCGGGCAGAACGAGGGCGTCAAGAAGCTCCGCGAGCTGAAGAAGGACATTGCGCGCATCAAGACGATTGCGCGGGAGCGCGAGCTTGGCCTCTACGGAGAGCAGCCCCAGGCTGAATCAGCGGCGCCGAAGAAGGCTGCTGCAAAGACCAAGAAGACCAGCTCGAAGAAGGAGGCTCGCTAAGTTATGGCTGAAGCCGTGAAGACAGCAACCGAGGGTGCTGCGCAGTCGCGCCGCAATGAGAAGGTCGGCCAGGTCGTCTCGACGAAGATGCAGAAGACCATCGTGGTCGAAGTCGAGATGCGCAAGGCGCACCCGAAGTACAAGCGCGTGATGAAGCTCAACAAAAAATTCTACGCGCACGATGAGAACAACACGGCGCGGATAGGCGATATGGTTCGCATCCGTGAGACGCGTCCGTTGAGCAAGCTGAAGCGCTGGAATCTGGAAGAAATTGTTCGCCGCTCGGCGCTTGCGCAGGTCGAGGAAGCCGCCGCCGCCGTCAAGGCTTAAAGGGCGCGAAGAAGGATTGAGGAGAAAGAGCTATGGCAGTGCAAATGAGAACCATGCTCGAGGTTGCCGATAACTCCGGCGCCCGGAAGCTGCAGATGATCCTTCCGCTGGGCGGAGCGAGCGGCAAGAAGGCCGGCCTGGGGGATGTGGTTACTGCGGCGGTCAAGGAGGCCGCTCCCGACGGGCAGGTGAAGAAGGGCAAGGTAGTGAAGGCTGTGATCGTGCGGACGCGCAAGGAGCATCGGCGCCGCGACGGAACCTATATCCGCTTCGATTCGAATGCCGCCGTGCTGATCAACGAAGCGGGCGAGCCGGTTGGAACGCGCGTCTTCGGACCAGTTGCCCGCGAACTGCGCGAGAAAAAATTTCTAAAGATTGTTTCGCTCGCTCCCGAGGTTCTGTAAGCCGGGGCGGAGCAGTAAAGGGAAGATTATGAGCCTGAACATACAGCGCAACGACCGGGTGGCGGTCATCTCCGGCGTGGATCGCGGCAAGCAGGGACGGGTGTTGAGCGTGCTGCCGGACAAGAACCGCATCCTCGTCGAGCATGTGCGGATGGTGAAGAAGAATGTTCGTCCCAATCCGCAGCGGAACATCAAGGGCGGCATTGCCGAGCAGGAAGCGCCCATTCACATCTCGAACGTGCTGCTGGTATGCCCTGATTGCGGACCGAGCCGCATCGGCCACAAGTTTGAAGGCGACCAGAAGGTTCGGGTCTGCCGGAAATGCGGCAACGTAATCGCCGCGAAGTCGAAGAAGAAGTAGCTTCTAGCCGCTAGCTACTAGCTTTTAGCTAGAGGCTAGAAGCTAAGAGCTAGTAGCTGAATTGAGCACACTCCGCAACGGTATACGGCAATAGCCACTCCGAGCCCGGAGAAAGAGAGCAGAAGAGATGGCAGCAAGGCTGAAAGAGAAGTATCACAAGGAAATCAAGGGCGCGCTTCAGAAGGAGCTGGGCCTTGAGAACACGATGGCTGTGCCGCGGCTCGAGAAGATCGTCGTGAACATGGGACTGGGCGAGGCGACGCAGAACTCGAAGATGCTTGATCCGCTGGTTGCGGATCTGGCGGCGATTGCCGGTCAGAAGCCGGTCACCACGCGCGCCAAGAAGTCAATCGCGGCCTTCAAGGTTCGCGAGGGCATGCCCATCGGCGCCATGGTAACGCTGCGCGGCGATACGATGTATGAGTTCCTGGACCGGCTGGTTGCGATTGCGCTGCCCCGCGTGCGCGACTTCCGCGGCGTTTCGACCAAGAGCTTTGACGGCCGCGGCAACTACACGCTCGGCATTCGCGATCAGCTGATCTTTCCGGAGATCGACTACGCGAAGGTCGACAAGCTGAAGGGCATGAACATCACGATCGTGACCACGGCCAAGGACGACAACTCGGCACGCGCGCTGCTGCGGCAGTTCGGCATGCCGTTCCGCCAGGCTGCATAAGGCGGAGATAAGGACTGAACTGAGAGATATGGCAACTACTGCAAAACGAGTCAAGGACGCGCGCAAGCCGAAGTTTTCGAGCCGCCAGCACAACCGCTGCAAGCTCTGCGGCCGCCCCCGCGCCTACCTGCGCAAGTTCGGCGTCTGCCGCCTGTGCTTCCGCTCTTTGGCGCTCAAGGGAGAGATCCCCGGCGTCGTCAAGTCCTCCTGGTGAGGACTGGCCGGGACTGCGCGTCCGGCGAACGCGTGCTTCGCACGCATGACAGATTTGATCGGAAGCGAGAGCTGACGATCTTAACCATTCCCGCTGGTTCTCTTCCGTGAGGCAGAGCGAACGGGGAATGAAGGAGAAACGATGAGTTTGACCGATCCAGTAGCAGATTTTCTGACCCGCATCCGCAATTCGATTCGTGCGCGTCATCAGAAGCTGGATGTTCCGGCCTCGAAGCTGAAGACCGAAATCGCCCGCATTCTCAAGGAAGAGGGCTACATCGCGAACTACAAGCCGACAGAAGAGAACGGCCGCACGGTTCTTCGCGTGTACCTGAAGTACGGCTCGAACAACGAGGCTGCCATTCGCGACCTCGCCCGCGTCTCTCGTCCCGGTTGCCGCGTTTATGTCGGGCGCGACGAGATCAAGCGGGTACAGGGCGGACTCGGCATCAGCATCCTCACCACGCCTCGCGGCGTGATGACCGGACGCCAGGCGCGCCGCGAAGGTGTCGGCGGCGAGATTCTCTGCGAAGTCTGGTGACGCTGGCCGCGTCGGGCGGACGCGCGCGTTGCGCGCCATTCGTGTCGAGGCGATGAGTTTGGGCCATGCCGTTGGCATGGGATGAGAATGAGTGGTGGCGGAAATTTCGCCAGGGCTGCAGTGGAACGGCGAAAAGTCGGGACTCGCAAGCCACAAAAGGATTTGAAGCATGTCGCGTATTGGAAAGAAGCCGATTCCGCTGCCGAGCGGTGTGAAGTACACGCTGGAGGGCAACACGGTTGTCGTCGAAGGGCCCAAGGGCAAGGTCGAACAGCCGATTCCTGCGGGCATCAAGCTTGAGACGAAGGATGGCCATGTTCACGCCGTTCGCGACAACGATTCGCAGGCCGCCGTTCATGGCCTGGCCCGCGCTCTCGTCTCGAATGCGATCGAGGGCGTTACCAAGGGATGGTCGAAGGACCTCGACATCGTCGGCATCGGCTATCGCGCTGAGTTGAAGGGCAAGAACACGGTCGTGTTCACGCTGGGCTTTTCGCACCAGATCGAGTTTCCGTTGCCGACAGGCATTACGGCGGTAGTCGATCCCAAGCAGACGCGCGTCACCGTCTCCGGCATCGATCGCCAGAAGGTCGGCCAGGTTGCGGCGGATATGCGCTCGCTGCGCAAGCCCGATCCGTACAAGAACAAGGGCGTGCGCTATGCGGACGAGAAGCTGAAGAAGAAGGTTGGCAAGACCGGAGCCAAGTAATCGCTCGATGAAACCGAACGGGGCCGCAGGGCGGCTCCGCTATTAGGAAGGAAGAAAAAGATGATTCCGCAGAGAAAGAGAAATGAGATTCGCCAGCGGGTGCATGATCGCATCCGCACCAAGGTGCAGGGCACGGCGGAGCGGCCGCGTCTGAACGTTTACCGCTCGCTCAATCACATTTACGCGCAGGTGATCGACGACGCGCAGGGTGTCACGCTGGTGTCGGCGTCGACGGTTGCGTCGAAGGTCAAGACCGGCGGCAATGTTGCCGCGGCGAAGGAAGTCGGCAAGCTGGTAGCCGAGCGCGCCAAGGAAAAGGGAATCAAGAAGGTGGTCTTCGATCGCGGCGGATATCTCTATCACGGCCGTGTGAAGGCGCTGGCGGATGCCGCCCGCGAAGCAGGTCTGGAGTTTTAGAAGTAAAGCAGGGTCCCTCCGCTTCCTGCGGTCGGGATGACAGAGGGTTTGGGAAGGATCAGGTCGAATGGCAACACTGAAGAAGAAACTGGATGCCGGTCAGTACAACCTGAAGGATCAGGTAGTCGCGATCAACCGCGTCACGAAGGTGGTCAAGGGCGGCAAGAACATGTCGTTTGCGGCCCTGGTTGTGGTTGGCGATCCCGGCGCGGGTGTAGTTGGATACGGCTCGGGCAAGGCGAAGGAAGTGCCGCAGGCGATTCGCAAGGGCATTGAGTCGGCAAAGAAAAACCTTGTCCGCGTCAATCTGACGGAGACGTCGATTCCTCATCAGGTTCTGGGCCGCTTCGGCTCGGGACAGGTGATGCTGAAGCCGGCGCCGGAAGGTACGGGCGTGATTGCCGGCGGCGCGGTGCGCGCCGTGATGACCTCGGCCGGCGTGCAGAACGTGCTGACCAAGAGCATCGGGTCGGCCAATCCGCACAACGTGATCAAGGCGACCTTCGACGCGCTGGTGCAACTGCGCGACCGTGGCGAAGTGGCTGCGATCCGCGGCAAGCAGGTTCAGGAGCTATAGTCATGGCGGAAATTCAGAAGATCAAGATTCAGTACTTCCGTTCGATGATCCAGGCGCCGATGAAGCACAAGCGGGTCATTAAGGGCCTGGGCTTCACGCGGCTGCATCAGATTGTCGAGCGCGAAGACACGCCGTCGATCCGCGGTATGGTGAAGACGGTTCCCCACCTGGTGCGAATCGTCGAGTAGTTGTTAGTTATCAGTCCCCAGTCCTCAGTGATGAGTGACTGACAACTGTGGATTAACAACTGGGGACTCAAAATGCGAGTCGGATGAGCACAGACCCATCCGGCGTTAAGCGAGGAAATCATGGACTTATCGAAACTCAGGGCGCCGAAAAACGCCAATCGGAACAAGAAGCGCATTGGGCGCGGTATGGGTTCCGGCCACGGCAAGACTTCTACCCGCGGACACAAGGGACAGGGCTCTCGCTCCGGTTCGAGCCTGATGCGCGGCTTTGAGGGCGGCCAGATGCCCCTGCACCGCCGCCTTCCCAAGCGCGGGTTCACCAACATCTTCCGCACCGAATACACCGTACTGAACCTCGACCGGCTGGTTTCGCTGGGCGAGACCGAACTTACGCTCGAGGCGTTTCATGCGAAGGGTTATCTGAAGAGCCGGGGCGAACTGCTCAAGATCCTCGGCAACGGGGAACTCACGACCGCTATCACGGTGCACGCGCACAAGTTCTCCAAGACCGCGCAGGAGAAGATCGAGAAGGCCGGCGGCAAGGCAATTCTGATCGGCTAACGTTTTCGCGAATGCCTGGTTCCCAGTCCGGAGCCAGGCATTATGATTGGAAGCAGTACCCATGTTTGAGAAATTCGCGAATATCTTCCGCATCCCCGACCTGCGCAAGCGTGTGCTCTTTACCATGGCCATGCTGGCCGTTTACCGGCTGGGCGGGCATATACCGACGCCGGGCGTGAACACCCAGGCACTCGAGGCGTTTTTCAACTCGCAGAGCGGCTCCTCGCTCGGCCTGGTCGATATGTTCAGCGGAGGAAACCTGCGCCGGCTGACCGTCTTCGCCCTGGGCATCATGCCCTACATTACGGCGTCGATCATCTTCCAACTGCTGACTGTGGTTTATGAGCCGCTGGCGCGCCTTCAGAAGGAAGGCGAGCTGGGCCGCCGCAAGATCACCCAGTGGACCCGATATCTGACCGTTGTTCTCGGCGTCGTTCAGTCGGCGACAATCGCCATCGCGCTGTCGCATGCGTCCGGCGGAATGGTGTTGAATCCGGGGCCGGGATTCATCCTGATGACGGTGCTGACGCTGACCGCGGGCACGGCTTTCATTATGTGGCTCGGCGAACAGATTACCGATCGCGGCATCGGAAACGGCATGAGCCTGTTGATCTTCGCGGGCATCGTCGTCGGCCTGCCTCGTGCCATTGCTGAACTCGTTGACACGGCGCGGACGGAGAAGTTTGGAGCCTTCACCGTTCCGGCGCTGATTCTGCTCGTCGCAGCCATGATCGCGGTGGTGGCGTTCATCGTCTTCGTCGAGCGCAGCGAGCGCAGGATCCCGGTGCAATACGCGAAGCGAATCGTCGGACGGCGGCTGATGGGCGGCCAATCGACCCACCTGCCTCTAAAGGTCAACTCCGGCGGCGTGATGCCGGTAATCTTTGCGGCTTCGGTGTTGTCGGCCCCGCTGCTGTTTTCGCAGGCTCCAATTGTGCGCAACAGCGCAGCGCTGACGCGAATCTTTGAAGCGCTGCGTCCGGGTGAGCCCTGGTATGAGCTCATCTATGTGGCGGCGATTATCTTCTTCGCGTACTTCTACATCTCGATTGTTTTCCGTCCGGACGATATCGCCGACAATATGCGTAAATACGGCGGTTTCATCCCGGGCATTCGCCCCGGGCGGCGCACGTCGGACTTCATCAACGACATCCTCACGCGCATCACGCTGGTCGGCGCGCTTTATCTGATCATCATCTCGATCATTCCGCAGCTGCTGATCAGCGGCATCCACCTGAACCATCTGCCCCTCATCGGAGGCTTCTTCGAGCACCTGCCGCTCTGGGTGACGAACGGCCTAGGGTTCAACTTCTACTTCGGTGGCACATCCCTGCTGATTGTGGTCGGCGTAGCCATGGACACAGTGAACCAGGTCGAATCGCAGCTTATCATGCGCCATTACGAGGGCTTCTCGCCGCGAAGCGGGCGAATTCGCGGAAGGCGGGCCTGGTAAGTGGCGTTGTCCGCAGTTGCTTCGGCAAGTGGAACTCAGGAGGGCCTGACGTTTACCCCGGGCCCTATTCTTTTGCTCGGACCGCCGGGCGTTGGCAAAGGTACGCAGGCGCAGGAGCTGATGTCTGCGTGGAAGATTCCGCAGATCTCGACCGGAGATTTGTTTCGTGCCAACATCAGCCAGGGAACACCGCTTGGCCTGCTAGCCAAATCCATCCTGGATAAGGGGGAACTGGTTTCCGACGACCTGGTCAACGACATGGTCGCCGATCGGTTGAAGGCGCCTGACACGGCTGCAGGGTATATCCTCGACGGGTTTCCGCGCACGCTGGTGCAGGCGGACTGGTTCGATCACTATCTGGCGGCGCTTCCGGGATCGCTTCCGGTCGTTGCTGTGAGCATTGAAGTCAGCTATAATCAATTACTGCGCCGAATTACCGGGCGGCGCATCTGTTCACTCTGCAAGACGAGCTATAACATCTACTTGCAGCCGCCCAAGGTCGATGAGATTTGTGACCTTGACGGTACGCCCCTGACGCGGCGATCGGACGACACGGAAGAGGTTTTCGAGGAGCGGATGCGGGCTTACAGCTCGCTGACGGCTCCGGTTGTGGAGCATTACCGTGCCTTGGGCCGCTTTGCGGAAGTGAATGGGGAACAGCCGGTGAACGCGGTGACGGCTGAAGTAATGCGGGCCGTCCTGCGCTTGAGGAGTTAAGCGGTCTCATGCCGATCATGATCAAGACGCCGCAGGAAATTGAGAAGATGCGGCGCAGCGGCCAGGTGGTTCGCGAGGTCCTGGAGCACGTCCGGAAGTTTGTGAGGCCGGGTGCGACGACACAGGATCTCGAGAATGCCGCGGTCGAGAAAATTCGGGAGTTGGGCGGGAAGCCGGCATTCAAAGGGTATCGTGGATATCCCTGCGTGCTGTGCACCTCGGTGAACGAGGAAGTGGTCCACGGGATTCCGTCGGCAAACCGGGTCCTGCGAGACGGAGACATCGTTTCGATCGACACGGGCGTGATCATCGACGGCTACTACGGCGATTCGGCGATTACGGTTGCGGTAGGCGAGAAGTTGGCTCCAAAGACCAAGCGGCTGCTCGAGGTTACGAAGGCTTCGCTGCAGCGCGGGATTGAGGCGATCAGGCCCGGAGCAACGCTGGGCGATGTGGGAGCCGCAGTCCAGGAGACGGTAGAAGCAAACGGCTTCAGCGTGGTAAGGGAGTTCGTGGGGCACGGGATTGGAACGCGGCTGCATGAGGATCCGCAGGTGCCGAATTACGGTATGCGCGGCCAGGGCCAGAAGCTTCGCGAGGGTATGGTGCTGGCGATCGAGCCTATGGTCAACGTGGGCAAGCCGGATGTCCAGGTACTGAGCGATGGCTGGACAGCGGTGACGCAGGATGGAAGTCTGAGCGCGCACTTCGAGCACACGGTGGCAGTCACGGCCGAAGGCGCGGTGGTTTTG
Source organism: uncultured Acidobacteriaceae bacterium (assembly GCA_963782175.1). Classification (GTDB taxonomy): domain Bacteria; phylum Acidobacteriota; class Terriglobia; order Terriglobales; family Acidobacteriaceae; genus Silvibacterium. Next base: position 211,153 of record CAWAIX010000015.1, on the reverse strand, counting down.
ACCCAGTAGTTGTTGAGCAGAGCCGGCCCGAGAGCCGGCGGAATCAGGATGAGGTTTGTCGAAGGAAGACGCGATTGAAGTGATGGCAACGGTCGTTGAGACTTTGCCCAATGCCATGTTCAAGGTGGAGCTCGAAAACAAGCACCAGGTTCTGGCGCATGTTTCGGGCCGCATGCGGAAGAATTTCATCCGCATTCTTCCCGGCGATCGCGTGGCGGTAGAGCTGAGCCCGTACGATTTGACGCGCGGGCGAATCGTCTACCGGTACAAGTAGCACAGTTGTCAGTTTTGAGTCCTCAGTGAAACTGGCGCACAGAATGCTGACAACTGGGGACTGAAGACTGGAGACTGTTATGAAGGTTCGTGCATCGGTAAAGAAGATTTGTGACAAGTGCAAGATCATTCACCGCCGCGGGGTGGTGCGCGTGATCTGTGAGAACCAGAAGCATAAGCAGCGGCAAGGCTAGTTCTCAGTGATCAGTTGCCAGTTTTCAGTGAACTGGGGACTGGGGACTAAGAACTGGTAACCTGCGCTGAACAGAGAGTCCGCCCACCGCAAAAGGGCAGGGGCTAGTTAGCCGTAGAAAGGCTTGCGATGAACCCCGACTCAGCCACGCCGGACCTGAATCCGGCATAACCGCTCCCGGCGGCGAAGCTTCCGGCGAGCAAATTAGAAGGGCATCAGCATGGCACGTATAGCTGGCGTCGATCTGCCCCGCCAAAAGCAGGCCCGGATCGCGCTCACTTACATCTACGGGATCGGAAATCCGCGTGCGCTGCGCATCCTCGGAACAGCGAATGTCGACCCATTCAAGAAGGTTCAGGATCTCGGCGAGGACGAGGTCAACCGCATCCGCCAGGTAATCGAAGCCGAAGGCGATGTTGAAGGCGATCTCCGCAAGGATATCGGCATGCACATCAAGCGCCTCATCGATATTCAGTCCTATCGCGGACTTCGCCACCGCCGCGGCCTTCCCACGCGTGGACAGCGCACGCACACCAACGCGCGCACCCGTAAGGGACCACGCAGGGGCACGGTAGCAGGCAAGAAGAAAGCGACGGCGAAGACCTAATGGCAAAAGCACAGCAGCAGGGCGCTGCCGGAAAGGCCGCCAAGAACAAGAAGTTCAAGAAGCGCGAACGCAAGAATGTGCCGTTCGGTCTGGTCTACATTCAGGCGTCGTTCAACAACACCATCGTGACGATCACCGACGGCCAGGGCAACACGATTTCCTGGAAGAGCTCGGGCTCGCTCGGCTTCCGCGGATCGCGCAAGGGCACTCCCTTCGCCGCGCAGCAGGCGGCCATCAACGCGGCCAACCAAGCGCGCGATCATGGCCTTCGGAGCGTGGATGTGCGGGTCAGCGGTCCCGGCTCAGGCCGCGAGTCGGCTGTGCGCGCGCTGGCTGCTGCTGGCATCGAGGTGCGGTCGATCCGCGACGTCACCCCGATTCCGCACAACGGCTGCCGTCCGCCGAAGCGCCGCCGCGTGTGAGTTATCAGTCTCCTGTTGTTAGTCCCAAGTTCGTATGGACTGCTAACTGGAGACTGGCGACTGTAAACTAATAGATGGACCGGGACGAAGCGCATGCCAGCGCGTAAACCGGTCGGCCTCTGAAAAGGCGTCCGGCTCGAAGCCGGGCAGGGAGAATGAATTGGCACGTTATACAGGAGCAGTCTGCCGCCTTTGCCGCCGCGAAGGCATGAAGCTTTTTCTGAAGGGCGCAAAGTGTTTCACTGACAAGTGCCCGATCGAGAAGCGCAATTTCGCCCCCGGCCAGCATGGCCGCGACCGCAAGGCAAAGATTGTAGGCTACGGCCTGCAGCTTCGCGAGAAGCAGAAGGCGAAGCGTATCTACTTTACGCTGGAGAGCCAGTTCCGCGAATACTACGAGAAGGCATCGCGCACGCCAGGCGTCACCGGCGAGCTTCTGTTGCAGCAGCTCGAGCGGCGGCTGGACAACGTTGCGTTCCGGCTCGGCTTCGCAAGCTCGCGCCGCCAGGCACGTCAGCTCGTCCGTCACGGACATGTCGAGGTAAATGGCCGAAAGGTCAACATTCCCTCGTTCCAGGTGAGCGTGAACGACGAGATCAAGGTTCGTCCGAACAGCCAGAAGCTGGGCATTGTTGAGTCGGCGGGCGAATTCGCCAGCCACAATCCGGCTCCGAATTGGCTTTCAGTCGATCATGCGAACCATTCCGGCAAGGTGCTTGCGCTGCCGAAGCGCAATGACGTGAACCTGCCGGTGAACGAGCAGCTGATCGTCGAACTTTACAGCAAGTAGTCTGTCCCCAGGTCCCCAGTCCCCAGTTTTTTGCCAATGGGGGCTGGAGACTGAGAACTGACAACTAACAAGCAGCAAGCCGCCACAAGCGGTCAAATCTAACCGATGGAGAAAACGCGCAGCCGCTGCAAAATGCTTCGCGGCGCTCGCTGCGCAGAACAGGTGAATCGATATGCTTTGGAGAGGATTTCAAAAACCCAAGCGTCTGGCAGTTGATGCGGAGACGCTCACCGAAAACTACGGGAAGTTCAGCGCCCAGCCCTTTGAGCGCGGCTTCGGAACCACCATCGGCAATGCGCTGCGGCGTACGCTGCTCTCTTCGATTGAAGGCGCGGCGGTGACGGCCGTCAAGATCGAAGGCGTTCTGCACGAGTTCCAGTCGATCACTGGAGTTGTCGAGGACGCGACCGACATCATCCTCAACCTGAAGCAGATTCCCTTCAAGTTGAACGGCGAGGGTCCGAAGGCGCTGTACCTGCGCGCGGAACAGCCGGGCATTGTGACCTCGGGCATGATCGAGGCCGATGGTGACGTGGAGATCCTCGATAAGGATGTCTATATCGCCAACATCAGCGAAGGCGGAAAGCTGGACATGGAAATGCGCTTGAAGCGCGGCCGCGGCTACGTCTCCGCTGACAAGAACTTTGACTCCGATCTCGGCATTGGCTTCATTCCTGTGGACTCGGTCCACTCGCCCGTGCGCAAGGTCAACTACACGGTGGACGCTGCGCGTCTGGGCCAGATCACCGACTACGACCGGCTCACGCTGGAAGTCTGGACGAACGGTACGGTTCTGCCGGCGGATGCGGTTGGCCTCGCGGCGAAGCTGCTCAAGGATCACATGAGCATCTTCATCAACTTCGAGGAAGAGATCGAAGCCGAGAGCCACTCCGAAGAAGGCCGCATGCAGTTCGGAACGAGAATCTGAACCGCTCGGTCGAAGAGCTGGAACTCAGCGTGCGCAGCTACAACTGCCTGAAGAACGCGAATATCCAGACGATCGGCGAGTTGGTGCAGAAGACCGAAGCCGAGATGCTGAAGACCAAGAACTTTGGACGCAAGTCGCTGAACGAGATCAAGGAGATTCTCGCGCAGATGGGCTTGTCGCTGGGCATGAAGATCGACGAGCACGGCAATGCCGTTCCGGGACCGACCAGTGTGCTTCCGGCTGCAACCCTGGCCGCCAGCTACGGCCGCTTCGACGACGATGAGGAAGAAGATTTCGCCGACGACCTCGCGCCGCAGAACGAAACGGAGAATTTCTAACGGCAGTAAACAGTTGTCAGTTTCCAGTCCCCGGTTGCATCACCAGGGACTGGGACTAACGACTGGCAACTGAGAACTAGGATCAAAGAGAGAACCGCTATGCGTCATCGCAATGCAGGATACAAACTCGGACGCAACACCAGCCATCGCCGCGCGCTGCTGCGCAACCTGGTGACCTCAGTATTTCTTGAGGACCGCGTCGAGACGACCATCACCAAGGCCAAGGCCGTGCGTCCGCACGTCGAAAGGCTGATCACCCTGGGAAAGAAGGGCGACGTGCATTCCCGGCGTCAGGCTCTGGCTTTCCTGCAGACACGCGAAGCCGTAACACGCCTGTTCGACACCGTTGCGCCGCGTTATGGCGATCGCAATGGCGGCTATCTTCGGATCGTCCGCACCGGCTGGCAGAAGGGCGATGGGGCAGAGAAGGCCTTCATCGAGCTGCTCGGAGCCGAGCAGGTGCTTGACGAGAAGCGCCAGAAGCGCGCCGAAGTCCGGGCCAAGCGCCGCGAAGAGCTGCAGAAGCAGCTGGCCGAGCAGGAACAGGCTGCCGAGGGCGGAGAAGAACCCAAGGCGTAAGCAGGCCCACGCTGATATTGCGGGCGCATCCCCTGGGTTGCGCCCGTTTCTTTTGCTGGCTCCGTTTTCGCTGTCCTGCTATCTTAAGGCCTACCCTCGCAGGCTATCAGCTATGTCCCACCCCAAACCTCACCACAGACTTCTGCGCGACTTCAACTTGTTGCACTTCCAGCTCATTCTGCTGGTGGTTACGGTGTGTGTGGATGTTGTCATGCGGATATTGCATGTCCCCACAAACATCCTGGCAACCCTGGTTAATACCTTCGTAACCGGCAACGTGGCTATTTGTCTGATCCTTCTCAGCCGCCCCCTCTTCATCGATCGCCAGCCACCGTGGAACTGGATTGGTTACATTCCAACCCTGCTTTGCATCGGATTTGTCGCGAGCGCCGCAGCAGAGGTCCCCACCTTTTTGCTCTTCGGCCATCACTCGACTACGTTCTTTCGCTCCGTTCTGCTCGATGAGCCTTTCGGAATCGTCGTCACATTCATAGTCGGAATCCTTTATTTTGCCTTCGATGAGTCGCGCTCCAGTCTGCTGGCAAGCAATAGTGAGCTTCAGAGCCAGGTCCAGCTTGGCCTCGTAGAGAAGCAGTGGCATCAGTCGGAGCTGGAGCAGGCCCACGAAATTCAGGTTCACCTGCTGCCGCGCGAAACCCCGCAGATCCCCGGCTACCAGATTGCCTGCGCATGGCAGCCGGCGCGCGAGGTGAGCGGCGATTACTTTGACGTTCTGGTGCTTGGGAAAGAGAGGCTGGGGCTCGTAATGGCCGACGTGTCTGGAAAGGGTATTGCCGCAGCCCTGCTGATGGCGAATCTGCAGGCTTCTGTGAAGGCGTTTACGGAGGACTCCAACAATCCCGCTCTTGATTCCTCGGCGGCGCTCAACGCCAAGCTCAATACAGTTCTTTGCAACAACGTTGCGCCAGGACGTTTCGTGACGCTGTTTTACGGCATTATCCAAAGCTCGAGCCGCGTTCTCAAGTACGAGAACGCCGGCCACTGTTTGCCCGTGATCATTCATGCCGATAAGACGATCGATTTTCCAGCGTCGTACAGCGGCGTGCTGGGGTTGTTTTCTCATTGGACCTACAGCGACCGCGAGTTCGAGCTTAGGTCACGAGACGTGCTCGTACTCATGACCGATGGAGTGCTCGAAGCCTCGAACGAAAAGGGAGAGGAGTTCGGCTACCAACGATTGATTGCCTCGGTCCAGGCAAGCCGCGATCACGGTGTGCACGCCATTCGCAAGCGCATTATGGCGGATGTCGACGCATTCTGCTCGAACCAGTTTCAGGATGATGCGTCGCTGATTGTGGTTACGGTTGACTGATTCGTAACTATCACAGACCTATTTCGGCTGGACCTCAATCCTTTCCTTGACCGCGAAGTCCTTGGTGTGACTTGGGACGATGAGCTTGAGGCCGTTCTGAAGATAGTGTGTGATGACTTCGGGTCGTGCCCAGTCGAGCGTCCAGCCGTCTTCGATAGCGATGAGCGTGTACTGGCCGGGCACGACGCGATTCAACTGGAAGCTGCCGTCGGAGTCGCTCTGGTCGCGGCGAAACATTTCGCGCTCGGATGCTGGATTTCGCGGTACGAGCAGAACCATGACTCCGGAGGCAGGCTTGCCGTCTCGGCTGGCGAATCCTGTCAGGGTTGCGGACCCCTCTACGAGGCTCGCGGAGACAACAACCGGCGCAGTGCCGATTTTGACGATGTTTCCTTCGGTGGATGCTCCTGTAGCGGTGAGGTGAGTGACGGCGAGGGACGTGCCGGGCGCGTTTACCCAGACTTCATAGCTGCCAGGAGAAACGCCCTGGAGGGTGAAGGTTCCGTCATCATTGACGCGGTCGCTGCCGCCGAAGCGGCCGTCTGCAGCGCGCAACGAGACGCTGAGACGCTGGGGGAGCTGTTCTCCAGAGGCCATGGCCACTTTGCCCGACACATCGGCAATGCCGGCGGATTGTGACAGGTCGATCCTGGCGTCGTTTGACGCGTCGATCGCGGCAGAACGGCTGGAGTCGCCTCCGCCGTGCAATTCGACGGAGTAGTGTCCCGGGGCGACGCCGCTCAGCTCGATTGTGGCGTCCGCCTCGCTATTGGATTGCCGGCCTCTCCAGCCATATGCCATAGCGGCTGGCGAGCCTTCGGTCTGCCCGAAGATCTCTTCGGTGAGCTGCGGCATCGCAAAGCCACGGCCGGCGGATGCAGGCATCTGTACGGAGAGATGAACAGCCGGGACAGCATGCATGGTGAGATTTACCTGCACCTGATCTCCGGCTTTCACGGGGATTGGTGTTGCAGAGTCTGAGTCGGTCACATCGGCATAGAAGGTTGTAGGATATGCGACGTCGAGCGGAGAGTGCTGATCCTCGGGCAGGAGGTTGCCCGCGGCGTCGTGCCTGGCCTGAGGCCGGGAAGCATACCAGGGAGTGGCCATCACCGCGATGTAGTAATTGCCGGCATCGAGATGAGCGAACTCATAAGCGCCGGTATCGTCGGTCGTGGTGTTGCCCGCGCGCACGATGTTTCCCAGGCCAGTGCGCAGGTCGACTCGATACAGAGAAACCCTGGCCTGTTGGACTGGATCGCCTGAGTCGTCGGATACGATTCCGCGGATCACGGCGCGCGGCGGCAGCCGGAAGGTGAGGCCATCGCTTTTGAGGCCCTCGCCGGTAACGATCGCGGTGGAATAGCCCTCGTGCTCGTCATAGGCCATTCCGATGTAGCCGCGACGCGAGGCCGAGAGTGCAAACTTGCTGGCGGGCAGGTGGTAAAAAGCGAAGCGGCCGTCCTGGCCGGTCGTGGTTTGAGCAACGAGGGATTCGCCGCCGGGATTATGCAGGCTGACCTCTGCGCGGTCGAGAGGCTGCCCGGTGACGGTGCTGACGACTACGCCGCTGATAGAGTACGAGCCTGTCGCTTTCGGCGCGGGCGGCGATTGTGCGAGGCACTGCGGCGCTACGAGAACGAACGCTGCAAGCATCAGAAGCAAACGGCGCATCATTCCGGTTCCGTGTTGCCGGTGTGGATGATGTCCAACTGGACGTGTGCCGAACCGCCCGCATCCACGGTTGCAGTCTCGCCCAGGGCGATGTATTTCGTCAGCGCTTCGGGAGTATGAAAGTCGATCTCCTGTGGCGCGTCGAAGGCGACGACGCGATAGGAACCGGGCGCGAGCCCCGAGATCGAGACCTCACCCGATCCCTGGCCACCGCTCATCCGGATCGGGCTGGAGGATTGGAAAAGCGGGATCGCATAGACATAGACTTCGTGCTGCTCGCCGGCGGCAGAACTCGAGGATTGACTGCCGGGCAGAGCGCCGTTGATCTGGGCGGTGATGGTGGCAGAGTCGTCGCGAAGAGTGACTTCGATTGGAGCTGTTGATCCTCCGAGTCCTACAACGAGCGGGTCCCGCGCGAGATCGACGCCGCCGCTCGTGATCGAGCTGACGTAACCGTCGAAGGGTGAGGTCTCGACCCAGTAGCGACCAGGGGTAATGTTTTCGATCTCAAAGGCACTTGCATCGGTCGAACCTTCAACGGCGCGCAGGCCGCCCACGCCGCGCATTTGAGCGAAGACTTCGTCGGCGGCGGTCAGCGAAATGTTCAGGCCGGCCCCCGAAGGCCCGTTTGCCGGCGAGCCGTCGGCGAGCAATACGCCCCCTCCATTGCCGTTGCTACTGCTGGTAAATACTCTTCGGATGGTCACTGGGATAGGATGGAGCGGCGCCAGGGCGAGGTGCACACCGGAAACTGGGGCTCCCGCGACAGTGAAGTCCACGCGGCCATAGAGCTGCGCTTCTGCGCGATAGCGGGCCTCGAGGAAATAGCTGCCGCTGGGCAGATTGGTTGTGGCGGTGCCTTGTTCGGCATTGAAGCGGACTGGAACGCCAACCGGATGGCCGCTGCGATCATGGATCTGAAGGTTGATGCCGGCGCCAATGGCGCGATCTGTAACCGAGAAAGTTACGGGATAGAACTGCTGGCGGGTGAGGATGAAGTCGGCTTCCGCATGCTGGCCGGCGGACAACGTGAGCATGCCGGCCGCTGCCATATCCGAGACACCGGGATAGTAGGAAGCGGGATAGCCGTAGACGGCCTCTCCGCGGGTGAGCGGTCCATCGGTGTCGCGCGACGGTATGGTGTATATGAGATAGTCTCCGGACTGTAGTCCGGCAATGCGAAACGCGCCTTCGCTGTTGGTCCTCGTCGAGGTTTCGACTGTCCACTGCTGGCGTCCGTTGATGACGCGCCTCCGGTAGGCAAACACGCGGATTCCGTCGGCGGGGTCGGAGGTAGAGAGCGTTACCTGACCGGTGATGAGCGCCTCGGGAGTGATTTCAAAGGTGAGTGAGGGAAGGTTCGGGCCGACGCGCACGGCACGGTTCGAAGGCTGTCCACGCGCGCCGTACCCAGGGCGCTTGATGGAAATCTGCGTGATGCCTTCGGGCAGGTTCAGCTCAAAATGGCCATCGTTGTCTGTGAGCACGGCGCCTTGATGAGAATCAACCAGCACCCGCGCAACCGGTTGATGAGTAACGCTGTTGAGTACGACTCCTTTGACAGAGTAGAGCTGGCCCGCTTCGTCCGACGTCTCCTGTGCGATGCACGGGAGTGCGAGCGCCAGACACAGGAGAGCCATTGCGCAGGCGAGCGTCCGATTGCGGTTGAGCGAATCGAGCACAGAAGGAGACCTACTCATTTTCAGCGATCTTGAAGGGGGAAAACAAACTCTGAGCCCAAAAATTTGACTGCGCGCGCGCCGCGCAGGTGAGCCTTGGGTCACGAGATTCTCGACTCTCAATCGCAGGCGAGGGCTAACTCGTCGCTGTCGTAATTGTCTTCGGCGGAAGCCGGGCTTGCAATGGGGCCACCCTCGAAAAAGCGTTCAACCGCGGCCAGCACGGCCTCGCCGGTCTTCGATTCATAGATGGATTTGCGCAATGCGGCACCGCCGGCGATGCCATGAGTGAACCAGGACGCGAACTGCTTCATCTTTCCCGGAACCTCGGGGCCCGGAAGTTCGCGGCCCGGAATTTCGGAAGTGCCGGACTCGATCAGCATCTCGAAATAGGTGCGGATCATGCGATAGCGGTCGATGTCTGTCGGCTGCTCGTAGCGTCCGGTCGCAGTGTACTGGGCGATTTGGCGGAAGATCCATGGGTTGGCTGGCGCGGCGCGGCCGATCATGACGGCGTTGCAGCCAGTTTCGGCAACGAGAGCGCAGGCATCCTCGGGCGTGCGCACGTCGCCGTTGCCGATCACGGGGATCTTTACAGCGTTCTTGACGGCGGCGATCCACTCCCAGCGTGCCTGGCCCGAGTAGCCCTGCTCGCGGGTGCGGGCGTGGAGGGCGACGGCGTTCAGGCCGGACGCTTCGGCAAGTCGAGCCAGTTCGACGCAGATGATCTGGTCGTCGTTCCAGCCGAGACGGAACTTTACGGTGAAGGGGATGCGGACGGCCGCGCGAACGGCCTCGAAGATGCGGCCGATGAGCGGCAGGTCGCGGAGCAATCCGCTGCCTCCGTTGCACGAGACGACGCGTTTCGCCGGACAGCCGAGGTTCAGGTCGACCATGTCGAAGCCGGTGTCTTCGACGATCTTCGCCGCGTCGGAGAGCGTGGCCGGATTCGACCCGAAGAGTTGCGCCGAGATCGGATGTTCATCGTCGTAGAAGGTAAGGTAGCGCTTGCGCTTCGACTCACGCATGCGGGCGAGTCCGTCGGCAGAGGTGAACTCGGTCATGATAAGGCCGCAGCCAGACTGCTGGTTGGTGATTTCGGTGTCGATCGATGCGGTGGGGCCGGCATCTCGAGTGAAAACACTGGCGTTACGGATGAAGCGGCGGAAGACTGTGTCCGTGACGCCGGCCATGGGAGCGAGCACCGTCGCCGGGGCCACCGTTACGCTGCCGATCTGGACGGACGCGGGCACACGCGCGTCGGCTGGCATCGCGTGTTCGACCGGATTGTCCCAGTTCTTCTTCATCGAACCCCTAAAACGAAAGCCCCCGCGCGGCGGAGGCTTTTCGATCGGGCCTGGGCAGCGTTACTTGGCTGCCGTCTCCGCCTTGGCGTACTTGCGGCGGAAGCGCTCGACGCGTCCGGCCGTATCGACAAGCTTTTGCTTGCCGGTGAAGAACGGGTGACAGCTCGAGCAGATTTCCGTGTGGATGTCGCCCTTGTGGGTCGAGCGCGTGACAAAACTCGAGCCGCAGGCACACATAACCCTGATTTCGTTGTAGTTTGGATGAATTCCTGTCTTCGGCATAGTGGGCTGAAACCTTTCCTGCAATCTACTTATTTTATGCGGATTTGACGCCTTTCGCAACGTGTTGGGCGATCGCTCGACATGCGGCTTGCAAGCATGATTTAGTGGATTCGTCCCACCAATTAGATGACAGGAACACTCTGAATGACTCGGTTCGGAATCCTCCTCGCCCTATCCTTCACGGCTTCAATCGCCTTCGCACAAACCACAGCCCAAACAGCTCCGCAGACGGACTCGAGCTACATCGACGCGAATGGCACGGCGCACATCACGCGCGTGATTCCCGTTCCGGATACGGTCAGTCCCGAGGCGCAAAAGTCGCTGTCGCGCCAGGTCTCTGATGCGCCGCACCCGGAGAGCCTTGCCGAGCGCCGCGCTCACACCGATGCCTGGCAATCGCGCGCCGGAGAGGCCTCGAAGGCGGTCTATCCGGTCAACATCACGAAAGACACGATTGCCGGAGTGCCGGTGCTGATCGTAATGCCGCCGGCGGTCGGGCCGGGCAAGAGCGACCGCGTGCTCATCTGCGTGCATGGCGGCGGATTCAACTCTGACTCGGGATCGCTGACGGAGAGCATTCCCATCGCAAATCTTACGCAGACGAAGGTCGTCTCGGTGCTGTATAGGCTGGCACCCGAGCATCCATTTCCAGCAGATGTTGAGGATGCGGTTGCGGTCTACAAGGAGCTGCTGAAGACCTACAAGCCGCAGAACATCGCGCTCTATGGCACGTCGGCGGGTGCGATTCTGACGGCTGAAACTACGGTCAAGCTGCGAGAACTTGGCCTGCCGCTGCCGGGCGCGCTCGGCATCTTTTCCGGCGCCGGAGACTTCAGCCGGCTGGGAGATTCGTGGGCGATGTACGCGCTCCAGGGCCTGTCGGGCCATCTCGACCCGCCCGATCCCAAAACGCGCGACGCCAGCTATGTCGGTTCGACCGACCTGAAGGATCCGGTGCTCTCACCGCTCTATGCCGATGCGAAGGGATTTCCGCCAACGCTCTTTATCACCAGCGGGCGTGACCTGCTGCTCAGCGGGACGACGATCCTGCACCGCCATTTTCTCGCCGCAGGTGTGGATGCGCAGCTTGTGGTCTTCGAGGCGTTGCCGCATGCGTTCTGGAACGACGTGAATCTGCCGGAGTCGCGCGAAGCGTACGGGATTATGGCGAAGTTCTTCGACACGCATTTGGGGAGGTGAGCCGCCAGAGTTTGGGCGTTGGTTCTTGTTAGCTGTAAGAAAGGTTCTAACGTGCTTCTTCGATCAAGGGAAGATCGCATTTTTCGAAAATATTTAGCATTGGGGCACCAGATTGTTAGAGACGGTTCGCTTGGGAGGGAGTATGAATCTACGCAACCACGAGTCTTGGTTGTCCTAAAGGAACCAAATGACGAAGAAGGTGGTTTCGCCGAGTCTGGTGGAGATATCAGAGATTTCGGAAGGAAATATGACGAGCGGATACCTACATGGAGGACTCTTGCGCTTTGGAGCGCTCTCATCCAAAATCCGTGCGTTAAGCTGATCGAACTCGAGGCCGAAGTTAGCGATCCGGAGCGCCGCCGCCAACACCTTCGTAGACTCGCAGTGGTAAACCTCAAGAAAACCTCGGGTCGATCAACATCCCGGCTCAGCGAAATCAGACGTGCTGCCGTCCATCATCGGTCTCTCCTGCAAGAACAGTTCAAGCTTTATAAGCCGGATGTGACGATTACAGCAAATGTGTTGGCAATCGTGGCGGATTTGATGGATCAGAGGCCCGAAGAAGCAAACGCAAAGCGTTTTGCCTATTTCAGGGACGAAAACCTGGGAACTTGTATCGACTTCTATCATCCTCAACAGCGGAGGTATCAAAAAGAGGAGATACTTCATTACCTGCGTCGCGATCTCAAATATCACAGAATCGTTTAGGTAGGCCGGTATCGCCTTGTCCTTCTACTCGCTTTGATTGTTAAGAGTAGGGTCAATGGTTTAGAACGGGCTCGGCGACAACCCGCGATGCGATCGCTTCCACGGCGGCGAGTTCCATTCTGGCGTATCGCCGTAAGCCATGGCGCCCGGAAGGTTGACGATCTCCGCGATCCAGCGGCTGTCATCCTCACGATCAAATTCCACATCAAATCGCATCTCTGCTCCGTACCAGAATTCTACACAGGGTCCGCTTTTTCCACGCCGTTGTAGCTCGAGCCTAGCTGCGATACTGTCTCTCAGAGATTCCTCATGCCTCAACCCTGCCCAAAATGCGACGGAATGGGAATGCGCGTCATCCGCCGTGCAGACGGCTCGCGGGCGGCCGAGCCCTGCGACTGCAGACTCGAGCAGAGGGTAAACAGGTTGATCCGGCTGGCGTCGATTCCGGACCGGTACGAGCACTGTACCTTCGACAGCTATCGTATCGACGCCTACAAAACCCATTTTGATGGGGCCGATCCCTCTCTCGAGAGGGCTCATTACATGGCGAGGAGCTTTGTCGATGGCTATCCGGTGACAACGAAGGGACAAGGTCTGCTATTTACGGGACCCGTCGGAGTCGGCAAAACCCACCTCGCCGTGAGCATCTTGCAATCGCTGATTGTAGAAAAGGGAGTTCGAGGGCTCTTTTGTGATTACCGTGAATTACTCAAGGAAATTCAACACTCCTACAATTCCGAGGTTCTTACCACGGAACTCGGAATATTAAGCCCGGTTTTCGATGCGGAAGTGCTCGTGCTCGATGAGCTTGGCGCATCGAAGCCGACCGAGTGGGTGTGGGATACTGTGGCGCTTGTCCTCAATACACGCTACAACTACAAGCGAACAACCATCATTACCACTAACTACGCCGATGAACCCGCCGGCGGTGCTAGAACTGCTCTCCAACGCGTAACGAGAGAGGAGACTTTGGGGGACCGTATTGGTGAACGCATGCGCTCTCGCCTTTCTGAGATGTGCGTCGTTGTTCCAATGAATGGGAGTGATTATAGGCGCGCGGACAGGAGAGCAAAGTTTGGTTGAGCAGGCCGCCCATGGCTTGCACGCCCTCAAAAATAGCTCGGCTGCATCATCTGGGTCGTATCATGGCCTCGCGCGCTGCACTATTCCATCACCACTTCGGCTTCGGTCTTGCCCGTCGTAGTCAGAATGACAGCGGCGGCGATGATCATGGCTCCGCCGACCCATGCGCCGGGGCCAAGGCGATCACCGAGGAGGGCGACTCCGAGAATAGATCCCATGGCGGGCTCGATGTTGAGGAACACTCCGGCGCGCGAGGCGGGGACGCGATGGATCCCCCAGTTCCAGAGCAGCATGGTTAAGGCGGTGCACGCCAATCCACTGGCTGCGGAGGCGGCCCACACCCTCGGGCTGAGGCCGTGGACCGGAAGCGGTCCACTCGTCGCCAGCACCCATAGGATGAGCATGACCGTGCCGCTCAGGACGCCATAGGCCGTGACGACCAAAGGGGAATGTCCCCGCATGAGGTGGCGGTTCAGGAGAATCCATCCCAGGGACAGCGTGAGCGAAACAACGACCAGCAGGTCGCCTTCGAGCGAAGGGCCACCCTGCGCGTTCTGGGCGCGCGTGCCGCTGAGCGTGATGAGCGTGACTCCGCAGGTGGAACCGGCGAGGGCGAGCCATCCGAGGCGTCCGAGGCGTTCGTGAGTGAAGATGGTCGCGCCGATGGCCAGAATCACCGGCATGGTTCCGACCATCAGGGCGGCGTGGCTGACGGTTGTCAACGATAGAGCATAGAACTGCAGAAGATACTGCACCGGAATACCGAGAAACGAAGCAGTCAGGAGAAGCAGCCACTCGCGGCGATTCAGTTTTGGACGACGCAGCACCGGAAGGAGACCCAGGCTCGCGAAGAGGAAGCGGTAGAGGACCATGTGTCCTACGCTCAGCTCGGTGAGCGCGATTTTGCCCCAGTAGAAGCCTGTGCCCCAGAGCGTTCCGGCCAGGGCACAGGCACAGTAGCCCAGGGTTGTGCCGCTTCGGACGGATCTTTGCGCCGCGATCGAGCCCATTTGTATAGCGTCGCATATTGGGGCGGCAGCTTCGGTCCTCAGCGGTAGACGAGGCAGCCACGTTCTTCGAGGCCGATGACCCACTCTGGCAGGATCAGCGAGGGAACCCAGCGCAGGTCAAGCTTTTCGAGCCTCGGCAGGGCGGAGATGCTATCCGGGAGCGATTGTAGTGGGTTGCCGCGCAGGTCCAGGAGGCGCAATTCTGCGAGGCTGTCGATGGAGGCGGGAAGCGTCGTCAGGCGATTGTTGCGCAGGTGAAGCTCGCGCAGCCTGTCCAGTTTCAGGATGCAATCGGGAATGAGTTCGAGCTGATTGTCGGTGATCCGCAACTCGATGAGCGCCGTCATGCCGGCGACTGCTTCAGGAAAACGAGAGAACGCATTTTCGCTCAGGTTCAGATAGCGAAGCCTCTTCAGCCGCTCCATTGAATTCGGGATGGAAGGGAGCCGGTTGTCGTGGAGGTAAAGAAAATCACTCAGGCCGATGAGGTCGCCCAGCTCATCAGGGAGCTGCGGAAGCCGGTTGTGACCGAGATCGAGCGTGCGGAGCTTCTGCATTCCTCCGATTCGCTCGGAAATCTCTGTCAATCCGTTATCGGCCAGGATCAGGGTCTCGAGGTCTTTTTGATCCCATACCCAATCCGGAACGATGCCCAGCCCTTTCTTCCAGAGATTCAACCCGGCGGCGGCCATGGCCGCCATGCTATCGTGGATGCGTTTCGGCGGCCAAAGCGCAATTGCCTTTGATTAGCCCAAATGCCGTTTGCGCCCTGTGTGGTTGGGCGAGGAAAATGTCCCTGATGATCCTGTGCGGTCAATCCGTCCGCCTGGCTTTGCTGGCCCTGGTCTTTCTTGGGGAGGCCGCGTTTGCGTTTGCCGGGGACTCGAAGCGGAAGCCCGATACAGGTCCGCCTCCGGCAACGCGGATTGAAGTCGCGGCGCTGGGCTTCATTGCACCGAGCCGCGCCTATATGAGCTTCCGGTATTCCACAACGACGCTCGACTTCATCGACGACGACACGCTTCTGTTTACGTTTCGCGATGCGGGACTGATGCGTCGCGAGCCCGGGGACCCTTCGGGCGACGAGGATCAGATGATTCGCGCCGTGGTGCTCGACATTAAAACCGGGAAGCCGGTCGAGGAGACGAAATGGCGCATGCACGATCGCCAGCGCTATCTGTGGCCGCTGCGCGATGGGCGCTTCCTTGTACGGCAACGCAACTCGCTTTTTCTGACCGACCGGCGTCTGGAGTTGCGCCCCTACCTTCAGTTCGATATGCCTCTGCAGGCGATTGAAGTCGCGCCTGACCGGCGTCTCCTGGTGATCGAGGTGCAGAAAATAGCGCCGCCCGATCCGGAGACGGATAAGCCGGCAGCTATTGATCCGATTCTTGGTATATCGCCGCAGCAGCGGCGAAAGCGCACGCAGGTTTTTGTCCTGCGCCCAGGAGAAACCAAGATCCTCGCCCAGAGTGAAACCCGGAACTCCGTCGATCTGCCGCTGCTGACGGATGGCTTCCTGAGCCTGCTCGAAGGCAAGGACCCGGGAAAGTGGGTTATTCAGAAGCAGACATTTCATGACGATCCGGAGACCCTGGCGGAGTTCAAGTCGTCATGCATGCCCACGCTGTTTACGGTCAGCGAGGCCGTTACGCTTGCGGTCGGCTGTCCCCCGAAGGGAGGAGGCGATCACCTGGTGAGCGCCCTTTCGCCTACCGGGGAAGTGCTGTGGCAGGACAAATGGAAGCAGCGCTACATCTGGCCGACCTTTGATTACGCGGAAGACGGAAGCCGGTTCGCGTTCGGATCGCTTCAACTGAACCGCGACGTCGGCTTCATGGATTACTTCGGAGCGGAGGATGTGCAGGCGCAGATGGTCGGGGTTTTCGATACAAAGTCGGGCAAGCTCGAGCTGACCAAGGATGCTTCGCCGGTGATCAGCGCAGGCCATAACTATGCGCTTTCGCGTGACGGCCGGCGATTTGCGATTCTGCGCGATGGCGCGATCGAGATTTACGATCTGCAGCCGGTTGCGCTGAATCCAGTGGCCGCCTCGCCGGTCGCGTCCGATTCCGCCCTCGTGAAATAGAGGCGTCATTTTGGGTCGGCGAAAAAAGAGCGGGTCGATTCAGGATCGCTGTTCCATCAGATTGATCCTTCCGTGGTACCTCGACCGATTGACCCTCGATGCAGCAGACCATAGAATTAAAAAGGAAAGTTGTCTCTGTTTACCGAAGATGAAGTCGGCTTTGCAGAGACAGGTTCCGAGGGGTCCATGGCTTCCGAACTGCGAATAAGCCCGCGCGAGCGGCTGGTTCTGACTACGATAATTGAGAACTACATTGCTACGGGCGAACCTGTGGCATCGCAGACGGTTGCGCGCCTCTTTGGCAATAAGGACGGCATGAGTGCCGCCACGATCCGAAATATCATGGCCTCGCTGGACGAGGCGGGATTGCTCGATCAGCCGCACACGTCGGCGGGACGGATTCCAACTGCACAGGCGTTTCGCTTTTATGCCGAGCAGCTTGCCGGGCCTGCTGCATCGGTCGCGCTTACTCCGGAGCGGCGTGGGCAGATCGACGACAGCTTTGCGGGTGTGGGATCGAGCCAGCAATTTCTCGAACGAACCTCCCACGTGCTGGCCATGATTTCGAGCGGGGTCGGTCTGGCCCTGGTTTCATCGCGTGAGGCGCAGGCTCTCGAGCATGTTCACTTTTCGCGGCTGGGTCGCGGACGCGTGCTGGCGGTGATGGTAACGGTCGCTGGCACGGTGCAGGACCGGGTCCTGATGCTCGATCGTGATCTTTCCGCGGTGGAACTTGAAGCTTCTGCGCGTTTCCTGAACGAAAACTTCCACGGCTGGTCGATCGACCGGATTCGCGCGGAACTGGGCCGCCGCATGGAAGCTGAGCGCAGCGAGTTCGATCGGCTGATGAGGTCTTTAGAGGAACTTTGGCGTAAGGGCGCGCTCGATGGCGATCCGGCGGCAGCAACCACGATCTTCGTCGAAGGGGTAGCCAATCTGCTGGCCGGCGAGATCGACCGCGAGCGTCTGCGTCGAATGCTGAGCGCACTCGAAGCCAAAGAGCGGCTGATCGAATTGTTGAGCGCTTATGTCGACGGCCGCCAGCGGTCCGTACGTGTGGTCGTGGGGCTCGAAGAGGCAATCCCCGGCATGCACAATCTTGTGCTGATTGGGGCTCCTGCGCGGATGGGAATGGAGAACACCGGCACCGTGGCAGTGATCGCGCCAACGCGCATGCGATACCAGGAAACGATTAACGCAGTCTTATATATCTCACAGCTCTCCGACAGGATTTTTCAGGCCCCACAGTAGCCCGCGCCAAATCGGGCGCGCGTGTGCATCTATAAGGTAATAGCCCTTACAAGCACGATAAACTTGTACTGGAAATCAGGTTCACCATGAGCCGAAGGAATGTTGCCGATACTCCTATGACTGAAGAAACACTTGAAGTGACACCCAGCACCGAATCCTCCGCTGCATCTTCGGCCGAAGGCGCCGAGACACCGGCGCTGCCACAAGATGCTGCAGTTACGCAGGAGGAGTTTGACCGTCTGAAAGCCGAGCGGGATTCCCTGCTCGATCGGCTTGCCCGCGTGCAGGCCGAATTCGACAATGCCCGGAAGCGCGAGGCCCGCGAGCGTGCGGATTTTCGCGATTACGCTGTGGCCAACGCCGTCGAGCAATTTCTGCCCGTGCTCGACAACTTTCAGCTTGCTCTTAAATCTAATGGAACGGTGGAGCAGCTACGCACCGGCGTCGAACTGATCGTCAAGCAGATGGAAGAGGCGCTGCGCTCGCTCAACGTGCAGCCGGTCGAAACCGTGGGCTCCGAATTTGATCCGCGCGTGCATGAGGCGCTCGAGATGGCGGAGAAGCCCGAACTGCCCGATCACCAGGTATTCGAAGAGGTGCGCCGCGGTTACCGCATCAAGGACCGTCTGCTCCGTCCGGCACTGGTGCGCGTGGCCAGCAATTCGCAACAGAAGGAAGCATGAGTCGAACAGAGAACGTGATTAAAGCCGATTACTACGAAGTCTTGGGTGTGACGCGCACAGCCTCCGATCAGGAGCTGAAGGCCGCTTACCGCAAACTCGCCATGCAATATCACCCGGACCGAAATCCCGGGAATGCCGAAGCAGAAGAAAGATTCAAGCAATGCAGCGAGGCGTACCAGGTGCTAGCCGATCCCGATAAGCGCGCCGCGTACGACCGCTTCGGACACGCCGGAGTGTCGGGAGGCGGATTTGGCGGGAACGGAAATCCCTTTGGCGATATGCCCGATCTGGGCGACATCTTCGGGGACCTCTTCGGATTCAACATGGGCGGGGGCCGCAAGCCTTCCCGTGTTCAGAAGGGCCGCGACATCCGCTTCGACACCACGATCGAATTTGAAGATGCTGTTTTCGGCAAGGAAATCGAGGTTACGATCCGCCGGATGGAGGCTTGCGTCGATTGCCGGGGAACAGGATCGTCGCATGGCCGCGGACCTTCGACTTGCCAGCAGTGCCAGGGTCATGGGCAGGTCCGTTATCAGCAGGGCTTCTTCTCGATTGCCCGCACCTGCAATGTATGCGGAGGCACGGGCTCTACGATCACCGATCCCTGCCAGACATGCCGGGGTGATGGGCGGGTGCAGCGAGAGCACTCGATTCACGTCAGCATTCCTGCAGGCGTTGAGGAAGGAACGCGCATCCGCTACCAGGGTGAGGGCGATGGGGGCCGGTTCGGTGGGCCGTCCGGCGACCTCTATATAGTCCTCGCGGTCAAGCCTCACCAGTTTTTTGAACGCGACGGGAACGACCTGCACTGTGTTCTGCCGATCTCGTTCACTCAGGCTGCTTTGGGAGCAGACCTCGAGATACCCACACTGGAGGGGCACTCAACTCTGAAGGTGCCGGAAGGGACCCAGAGTGGCAAGGAGTTCCGGCTGCGTGCCAAGGGCGTGCCGTATCTCAACGAGCGCGGACGCGGTGACTTGGTCGTGCAGGTGGTGGTTCAGACACCGAAGAAGCTCACGAGAATCCAGAGAGAGCTGCTACGGCAACTTGGCGATACGCTCAAGGTCGAGAATGTCCCCACTTCCCGCCGGCTGTTCGATAAGGTGAAGGAGATGTTCTCCTAGCTGGCTGGCGGAACTGCGCTGGATCGAGGCATGATCGCGGTTCACCTGATTGGAATTCTTCGGGCTCGCCGCCGCAAGTAGCAGAAGGTGTGGTAGAACCCCACCCGGTCTCTGTCGCGTGCGCGGACATTTACTGTCCCGATTCGAGCCGCGAATTCCACCATCGTGGTAGCCTGTACTTCTTTGGTGCTTGAACGCTCCCTCTGAGCGGCCATTTCTCATTTGCAAGCTTTTTACATAATCGATGCATGGTCAAAGAACGGGTTAGTTCCAATGGCCTGCTTCTGTGTTTGAAGCCTCTGCGGCTCCCCCCTGGACCGGAGGGTCCAGCACCTCAACCAATTAGAACTGCCGGAAGACTGATTCAGGGAGCAGCCGCAAGCTGGAACTGCGCCCATTGCAGGGGTGTCTGCCGGCCTGCAAGTCGAAGGAGAGAGCGAACGTGAAGAGAGTTCTCAAATATTCATTTTTAGGATTAGCACTGGCGGTTGGCGCGAGCGCCGCGGCCCATGCAGATCCATGGCATCGTCATCACGATGATGATCCTCCGAAGCGGGAGCCGAAAAAGGCTCCTGAAGTTGATCCGAACCTGGCCATCGGTGGACTTTCACTCCTTGGTGGAACCATTGCAGTTCTTCGCGCGCGGCGCTGGAAGTAAACGGAGCGCGCACTGAACACTTTCCCTATTCAGACCTTGACTGGGCACAAGTCATCCCAGTCAAGGTTTTTTATTTTGCCGGGGCAGCTTCTTGGCCGGCTTTACATGCTCGCTGTTGTTCTGACGCTCGATTGCTTTGCGCTTGCCAGTGTTCCCCATATCGGATCCCTGCTGGGCCCCGTGGCTCCTGCCGGCATTGCCGCATTTGCAGTGTTCCTCGCGGTGGGCCATTCCACGCTGAAGAGCCGTAACGAGGAACTGCGGTTCAACTGGCTTCTGTTCTGGGCGCACCTCGTGGGCGTCTGCGGGGTGGTCCTGTGCAATATGGCGGCGCTGCATGGATCGACCTTGCTCGCTTCCCGTCCGGCGCATTGTGCTCTGAGCGCGGCGGTTGTGGCAGCAATCGCTCTGTTGGCTCTCGCGTGCGTTCCGATGCCCGCGTGGACCGGCATCGCCCGAACCATGACCTCGTTGTGCATGGCTGCTCTTCTGGCAGGCGTTGCTGCCGGGGTACTGCGCCATCCCCTTCAGCTGTTGTGGAACTCTTCGAGCTTTTCGCCAGGCGGCGTTCTGCAGACCGCCACGTTTCAGGGTGTACGGATTCTGATTCGTCATCTGATTCCGGATCTAACGGCCGAACCCGCGACGTTCATCCTGGGAACACCGCGCTTTCTCGTCTTCATCGCTCCGGAATGCTCCGGAATGGAAGGGCTCGGGCTTGTTCTGGTCTTCACGACGGTGTGGCTCTGCTATTTCCGCAGGGAGAGCCGTTTCCCGCAGGCATTTCTGCTCATTCCCTGCGCGCTCGTCAGCGTGTGGTTGCTGAATATTCTCCGCATTGCGGCGATCATCCTCATCGGCAACGCGGGCGCCCCTGATGTTGCGATGGTCGGCTTTCATTCGCAGGCGGGCTGGATCGCCTTTACCGGCGTTGCTCTGGTGTTTTGCATGGCGACAGGGAAGATTCGGTGGGTGCGGCGCGAGGCCGTGGAAGCCGCAGGATCGGAAAGGACTAAGAGCGGTGAGTCGCCGGCGACTGCTGCTCTTCTCGTTCCGTTTCTTGCCATACTGGCAGCCTCGTTTGTCTCGAGGGCGGCGTCCGGAACTTTCGAATGGCTTTATCCATTGCGGTTCATCGCGGGCGCGATTGCGATCTGGTGCTTCCGAAGAGAGTACGCAAGCCTCGATTGGCGTTGCAGCTGGTTGGCTCCGGTCATTGGCGCAGCCGTGTTTCTTCTCTGTATTGCGCGGGGCCTGTGGTCGCATGATTCTTCTGGAAGCTCGTTCGATTTAGCGCTGGCCTCCGCGTCGCCCGCGATTCGCATCTCCTGGATCGCCGTTCACATCGCGGCCAGTATCGCGACTGTGCCGATCGCCGAAGAACTTGCGTTTCGCGGCTATCTGGCGCGCAGGTTGATCAGCCGAGACTTCGATGCTGTTCCGTTTTCGCGCCTGACGTGGCTTTCCATCGGCGTTTCTTCGCTCGTCTTCGGATTGATCCAAGGCAGCCACTGGATAGCGGGTATCGTGGCCGGAGCAATGTATGCATTGTTGCTCAAACGGCGAGGACGAATCGGGGATGCCGTCATTGCACACGCGACCATGAATTTGTTGCTCGTGGCGTGGGTGCTTCTGCGCGGCAACTGGTCGCTCTGGTAGTCGCCCCCGGCACTCACTCAAGCAGCGCTGCCGCAACCGCCATCGCGGTGATGGCCGCGGTCTCGGCGCGGAGGATGCGGGGGCCAAGGCTGACGGACTTCCACCCTTCGCTGTCGAAGAGCGCTTCTTCCTCGGCGGCCCATCCACCTTCCGGACCGATGGCCATGCGGATCGCCGGGAGCTCATTGGTGGATCGAGCCAGCACTTCTTCAAGAGCACGCCGCAGCGTTGTCGTGCGCTCCTGCTCGGCAAGGAGCAGAGCAACAGCTTCGTTCTTTACGCGCGCCGCTGCCTTCAGCGCGACTGTGTCTTCGATGACCGGCACATCGGAGCGGCGCGACTGCTTTGCCGATTCCCGGCCGATGCGCCGCCATCGTTCCACGCGGTTCTGCGCCGCCTGGGCAAGGTGCTTCTCGCAGCGGCGCGCAATGATGGGCACGATGCGTTCGACACCGAGTTCAGTCGCCTTTTCGATAGCCCACTCCATGCGGTCGAACTTGAAGATGGAGAGCAGCAGCGTGACTGGGAGCGCCGGATCGGCCTCGACTTCGGCGATGAGATTGAAGCGCACCGCGTCACCGGTGATGCCGGCGATTGCCGCATGCCACACGCGATCTCCGGCGACGATGTCGAATTCCATGCCGGCTTGCGCGCGCAGCACGCGGATGAGGTGCGAGGCCTGTTCGCCGGTGAGCGATGCGGTCGCTTCGTCCCAGCTGTCGGCGATCCATCTGCGGCGCGTCATGCGTTCTATTCTCGCTCAAGGAAGTGTGTCGTCCGCAAAAACACGAAGGGGACGCTTTTCGCGTCCCCTTGCGTGTTGCCTGTTTGGTGCTTACTTCTTCTTCGCGGCCTTCTTTGCGGGCTTCTTAGCTGCCTTCTTAGCTGCCTTCTTTGTTGCCATGGTGTTCTATTCTCCCTTTTCGATGTGACATCGAGTCTGCAACACATGGTTGCAGTTAACGAATGTATAGAAGTCTAAAAATAAAGTGTCAAGAGAAAAATCGCGTTTTCGCGCATCGAATTTTTCGGATTGAATCGTCTGCGTCAATGGTCGATGGTTCGTTGTTCAGAATGCGTGCATATGTTTCGCAAGTGCGAGCGCTGCGCCTGTCAGAAAATCATGCCAGGCGTGCGCCATCATGCCGGCGCGCAGACTTCGCTGCTGCACCGCGAGAGCACAGAACATTGCGCCATACGCGGCGATGGCGATCATGGCGCCAATGCCTTCATATCCATGCGCGGCGCCGAACAGCAGCGATGAAGCGAGCACACCAATCCAGAGTTTGCCTTTGATCGAAGCGAACTGCTGCAGCAGATAGCCGCGGAAGATGAACTCTTCGACAATGCCGGCGCTAATCGAGAGCGCGGTCCACAAGGCGAATTCCGACGCACTCCGGGGAGCAAGTTCAATCACGCCTTTCTCTATGCGGCGCAGGTGCAGCAGATAAAGCAGGGCAGAAAGGGCAGCGAGTATGATCGCCGCAATCAGCCAGAAGATGAGCGCTGCTCCAAAATCGGCCAGCCATGCTCGCGAACCTACGCGCCACTCTCCAACAAGTTGATGCATTGAGTGCCATCGCAGCCGGACGCCCCACCATACGAATGCCGCCAGGATCCATTCCCATGCGAGAGTGAATGCGTAATTGCTCAAGTGGTGTGCCCCAAGCGAGCTGGCATGTACGCTGCTCAGCACGGACACGCCGATCATGAGGGCAACCAGAACGGCCGTGTGCCACCAGGGCGCGACAGGACCCGAAGGGATCGGCCACCTGCGCGCGCCCTGTTCCGCTGGCACAGGTAGTTCTTCGGCCGAATTGTCTGATATCTTCATCAGTTCGCATCTTGAGTTTAACGGGTGCTCGCGTCGTCTCGTTGACCGGCGCATCGAATAGAACTGAGGCAGTCATGCAGCAACTCGAAGACATCGTTATCGTTTCGGCGACGCGCACGCCGGTGGGTAAATTTCAGGGAGCATTCTCGGATCTTTCGGCAACGCAACTCGGCGCCATCGCCGTGCGTGAGGGCGTGAAGCGCGCCGGTATCGATCCCGAGCTGGTAGATGAATGCATCATGGGCAACGTAGTTTCGGCAGGGCTGGGACAGAATCCCGCACGCCAGGCCGCGCTCAACGGAGGGCTGCTGCCCGAAGTTAGTGCCATGACGGTCAACAAAGTCTGCGGCTCGGGACTGAAGGCGGTCGCGCTTGCGGCACAGTCGATCCAGACGGGAAACGCGGAGGTTGTGGTGGCCGGCGGGATGGAGTCGATGACGAACGCGCCCTATCTGCTGCCGCAGGGTCGCAGCGGATTCCGCCTGGGGAACGCCACAGTGGTCGACTCGATGGTGCACGACGGCCTCTGGGACGCTTTCAACGACTACCACATGGGACTCACGGCCGAAAATGTTGCGGAGAAATACGGCATCACGCGCGAGGAGCAGGACGAGTACGCGCTCAACTCGCATCGCAAAGCCGCAGCCGCGTGGAAAGAGTGCCGCTTCTCGTCTCAGGTCGTTCCGGTGGAAGTGCCGAAGAAGAAAGGGCCGGCTCTTGTCGTCGATCGCGACGAATCGATCCGCGAAGACGCGAGCATTGAAGCTCTGCGCGCTTTGAAGCCGGCATTCAAGAAGGATGGCACGGTCACGGCGGGAAATGCGCCGGGCGTGAATGATGCAGGTGCAGCTCTGGTGGTCACGTCGGCGCGGAAGGCGGCGGAACTCGGCCTCAAGCCGCTGGTGCGTATCCGCGCGCAGGCTTCGAGCGGAGTAGATCCGAGGTGGGTGATGATGGCGCCGGTCACCGGGGTGCAGAAGGTACTGGCCCGCGCAGGATGGGCGGCTGACAGCGTCGATCTCTTCGAGCTGAACGAGGCCTTCGCGGTGCAGGCCATTGCGGTGACGCGCGAGCTAGGCATTCCCTTCGACAAGGTCAACGTGAACGGAGGCGCGGTGGCCATCGGACATCCCATCGGCGCCAGCGGCGCGCGCGTGCTCGTGACGCTGATTTACGAGATGATCCGCCGCGACGTGCATCGGGGCATCGCCGCTCTCTGCCTCGGTGGGGGCAACTCGGTCGCACTCGCGGTCGAGAGATAACCTTGGCATTCACTGATTCGACCAGCAGGTTCTCCGGCCGCGTCGAGAGCTACCGGCTTCACCGGCCGGGCTATCCCGCGGCCATCGTTGATCTTCTGGGTCATGAGTGCGGATTGAGCGGGGATTCGGTCATCGCCGATGTCGCCGCAGGTACCGGCCTGCTCACGGAGATATTTCTTGCACGCGGCTTTAAAGTCATCGCAATCGAACCGAATCAACAGATGCGCGATGCCTGTGCGACGCTGACCTCGCAGTTCCCGCAACTGCGGTGTGTCGACGGAACGGCGGAGGCAACGGGCGTTGCAGACCACTCCGCCGATCTGATAACGGTCGGCCAGGCAATGCACTGGTTCGATCTCGAGCGCACGCGCAGGGAATTCGTCCGCATTCTCAAACCCGGTGGATGGTGCGCGGTCCTCTATAACAACCGGCGCATGAAGGGAGATGCCTTTCATGAAGGTTACGAGCAGATACTCGTCGAATTCGGCAACGACTACGAGACGGTGAAGCACAGCCACATGACCGAAGATCGTCTCGCCGCTTTCTTCGCTCCGAACAAGATGCGCAGCGCCAGCTTCGAGAACTCGCAGCAGCTCACGCTGGAAGGCGTAATGGGCAGAATTCTTTCTTCGTCCTATATGCCGCAGCCGGGGCAGCCGCGGTATGAAGAGATGTCTCGTGCGACTTCGGATCTCTTCTCCCAGAACGAAACCGGCGGCCACGTTCGCATAGACTACGACTGCGCCGTCTGCTATGGACAGTTGAGCTAACGCCTTCTGAGCGAATAAGCACGACAATCCTCTATAAATCTTTTGCCGATTGTCGTTGCCATCTCTTAGTGAACGTTGCCTGGACGGCCAGTCCCTAGCACTCGATTATGTTCAGCGCCAATCCTGCCAGCGACGTCTCTTTATATCGGGACTGCATGTCGAGTCCGGTGAGATACATCGTTTTGATCACCTGGTCGAGGGAGACCTTGTGCTCCTCGGTCTCGTTCATCGCGATACGGCATGCATGCACGGCCTTGACCGCGCCCATCGCGTTGCGCTCGATGCAGGGAATCTGCACCAGGCCGCCAATGGGATCGCAGGTCATTCCAAGGTTGTGCTCCATGGCGATCTCGGCCGCGTGCTCGACCTCGCCGTTGGTGCCGCCGAGCGCCGCTGCCAGGCCGCCTGCCGCCATGGAGCATGCCACGCCAACCTCTCCCTGGCAGCCGACTTCAGCGCCGCTGATCGAGGCGTTTTCCTTGTAGAGCACGCCGATTGCGGCGGATGTCAGGAAGTAGCGCAGGATGCCGGACTCATCTGCTCCTCCACAGAAGGTCGAGTAATAGCGCGCGACGGCCGGAATAACTCCAGCGGCGCCGTTTGTTGGAGCCGTGACGACTCGGCCACCCGCGGCGTTCTCCTCGTTGACAGCCATGGCGTAGACGGTTACCCAATCGAGCGGCGCGAGCGGATCGCCCGATCCCTTGCCCGCGTTCGCCTTTTCGCGCAGGCGCTCGGCCAGCCGCAAAGCGCGGCGGCGCACGCCGAGTCCTCCGGGGAGAATCCCTTCGGTTGCCATTCCGCGATTGATGCACGACTCCATCACTGCCCAGATGTGCGCGACGCCGGCGCGGACGTCTGCTTCGGATCGCAGAGCGCATTCATTCCTGAGCATCAGCTGCCAGATTGCCAGGCCGTCGCGGGCGGACATCTCGATCAATTCCGCCGCGCTGCGGAAGGGGTAAGGCAGCGCCGCCGTTGACATGAGGGGAGAAGCTCCGGCGGACTCCGAATCGGCAACGATAAACCCGCCGCCGATCGAGAAATATGTGCCTGTGTGCAGCACATTTTCCCGCGCATCGAACGCGGTAAAGCGCACCCCGTTCGGATGCTGCATGACTGCGCCGGGTGGGTACATCTGATCGCGATGGAACAACAGGTGTTCAGGCTCGCGAAAAGGAATCGCATGCCTGCCCAGAAGAAGCAGCGTGCCTGTGCTTCGGATCGCGGCCAGCTTCGGCTCGATGGTGGCCGGATCGATGGTGCCGGCCTCTTCTCCGCTTAGTCCCAGAAGCACGGCGCGGTCGGTTCCGTGTCCAATGCCGGTGAGTGCGAGGGAACCGTACAGATCGGCCCGAACGGTTGAGACGTGGTCGAGGACTCCGGAGTCTGCGAGTTCCAATGCAAACCGGCGCGCGGCGCGCATAGGGCCCATGGTGTGCGAGCTTGAAGGGCCGACGCCCACTTTATACAAATCGAAAAGGCTGGTCTTCACAACTGGTCATTCTATTCTTTTGCGCACATTACCAACGGCACCGTGCAGATGCTTACGGAGCTGCTTTCTTCATCGCCTTTGTCATAGCCGGCAGGTATACTCCACGCACCAAAGCTCCCAATCATGCTTTTCAAAGCCCTTAGTGCTGCCGTTTACGGCATCGACGCGAACATCATCGACGTCGAGGTCGACTTCTCCGGAATCAAGACCGAGAAGGACTACTTTCATACCGTGGGCCTGCCCGATGCGGCGGTGCGTGAGAGCCGCGACCGGGTGCGTTCCGCCATCAAGAATTCCGGGTTCGACATACCGCCGACCCACATCACCATCAATCTCGCGCCTGCGGACATAAAAAAGGAGGGCTCGGGATTTGATCTGCCCATGGCGATCGGCATACTCGGCGCCTATGGAGCTCTGAATCTCAGAGACCTGACAGAGTTTCTGCTGGTCGGCGAACTGGGGCTCGACGGCGGAGTGCGCGCTGTCTCCGGCATGCTTCCAGTGGCTGTAGCGGCACGCGAGCGTGGCATCAGGAACCTGGTGATCCCCAGGGCAAATGCGCGGGAAGCTGCCGTAGTTGAAGGCGTGAATGTCTATCCTGTGGCGAGCCTGAACGAGGTGCGCGATCTACTCAATGCCGCTGCCAATGGAGGCATTCACACAGATCCATTTCGTGTGGAAGCGAGCCAGCTTCTGGGAGAGGTGCAGCATCATCTCCTGGATTTTGCCGATGTGCGCGGGCAGCAGACCGCGAAGCGGGCGCTCGAGGTTGCCGCCGCGGGCGGCCACAACATCCTGATGATCGGGCCGCCTGGATCAGGCAAGACGATGCTGGCGAAGCGGCTGCCGTCGATTCTTGCTCCGCTCAGCTTTGAGGAGGCTCTCGAGACCACGAAGATTCATTCCGTGGCGGGAGTCCTCGACGCGGAGACCGGGCTGGTGGCTCAGCGGCCCTTTCGGTCGCCGCACCACACCATCTCCGATGCGGGACTGATCGGTGGCGGGGTCGTGCCGCGCCCAGGCGAAGTTTCGCTGGCACACAATGGCGTTCTGTTTCTGGATGAGCTGCCGGAGTTTCCGCGCAACGTTCTGGAGGTGATGCGTCAGCCTTTAGAGGATCGCAATGTGACGATCGCGCGGGCTTCGATGTCGCTCAGCTTTCCGGCGGCTTTCATGCTTGCGGCTGCCATGAATCCCTGTCCGTGCGGCTATTTCAACGATCAGTCTCGTGAATGCCACTGCACGCCGCCGCTGATCCAGCGTTATGTGTCGAAGGTTTCGGGGCCGCTGCTCGACCGGATCGATATCCATATAGAAGTGCCGGCCGTGCAGTACCGCGAACTGCGGGGCGGCGCTGCCACGGAGAGCTCGGCTGTCATCCGCGCCAGGGTATTGAAGGCGCGCGAGTTGCAGCGGGAGCGATTCGCGCGGGCGAAGGAGAAGATCTATGCCAATGCGCAGATGGGCACGCGGCAGATCCGCGCTTTCTGCGAACTGGGGTCCGACGCCGAGAAGTTGCTGGAGCGTGCGATGCTGCAGCAGGGACTTACGGCGCGCGCTCATGACCGCATCCTCAAGGTCGCCCGCACCATTGCCGATCTTGAGGCACAGGCGAACCTGACGGTATCTCACATCGCCGAGGCTATTCAATACAGGACGCTGGACCGCAGTTACTGGAACTGAGTGAACCTGTGATGGGTTCAAACGGAATCTGTTTCGTTACGGGAACCAATAGCAAAATAATGGTTGACCCCGGGGATGTTACGGTTTAATTTCTCTATTGCTGCTGTACGTGTGGGCTTTGGATTTAGCTTTTCCGCGATACCGCGTCGTCTCTTGTTAAATCGACACGCGGTCCCCGACCATACCAGCATCCGTTCAGGGCTCAGTGGGGCATCTGACGGCACGTTCATGCGGGTAAGGTGTGTTAAAGCTCTGAAAACAAAGGACATCGATACAGAAAGCGCCGCGAAGGGCGGGGTCAACCTGTTTTCGGCGCGAAAAATAAAAATGTTGACCAATATTGACGTCTTACGCGTCTAATCAAACAGATAACTCACAGGCCGATCCGGGAAAAGCAGTTGGATACACCAATCGGGCGCAACCTGCCTGAACCCACACTCGTTGCCATGCAACGGTGGGTTGGAGACGGCCGAAAGATAAGGAGATACCTCATGCGATCCGATTTGATTTTTGGGGCTCTTGCCCACGTAAAAAACCGCTACCAGCTGTGCCAGTTGGCTTCGAAGGCGACGCGCAAGCTGCACAAGCCCAACACACGCCTTCAAGACACAACCAATGACGTCTTGATCCGCTTTCATACCGAGAATCCGGTGTCGGCTGGGGCTGCCGCACCCGAACAACATGCCATTGAGCAGCGCCGCGCAGCTTAAGCGCGGCCTGCTCCAGGCCGGCCTTCCGACTGCAAGCGTTTCAAGAAGCAAAGCCAGCAAACACCCATCCTAGAAATATTTCGATCAGAAGTTCCTTCCTCCAACATCCTCCTAACATCCCACCGCAGGTGAAGAATGACCATCTCCGAACTAAAAGAGAAGAACATCACGGAGCTGAGCCGCATCGCGCGCACCCTGGAAATTCCGGGCGCCAGCGGCCTCCGTAAGCAAGACTTAATTTTCAAGATTCTCCAGGCCCAGAGTGAAAAGGAAGGCCATATTTTTGCCGAGGGCGTCCTCGAGATTCTGCCCGACGGCTACGGTTTCCTCCGCTCTCCTGATTACAACTATCTGCCCGGCCCCGACGACATTTATGTCTCTCCGTCACAGATCCGCAAGTTCGACCTCAAGACCGGCGACACCATCAGCGGCAACGTCCGGCCGCCGCACGAGGGAGAAAAGTACTTCGCGCTGGTCAAGATCGAGGCCATCAACTTCGAGTCTCCCGAGGAGACCCGCAACAAGATCCTCTTCGACAACCTGACGCCGCTCTATCCGCAGGAGCGCATCAAGATGGAGACCGTCCGCGACAACATCAGCGGGCGCGTCATGGATCTGCTCACTCCCATCGGCCGCGGCCAGCGCGGACTGATCGTCGCTCCGCCGCGCACCGGCAAGACCATGCTGTTGCAGTCGATCGCCAACTCGATCACGGCCAATCATCCCGACGTCGTGCTGATCGTGCTGCTCATCGACGAGCGCCCCGAAGAAGTCACCGACATGCAGCGCTCGGTCAAGGGCGAAGTCATCAGCTCAACCTTTGATGAGCCGGCCGCGCGCCACGTGCAGGTCGCCGAAATGGTCATCGAGAAGGCCAAGCGTCTGGTCGAGCACAAGCGCGACGTCGTGATTCTGCTGGACTCGATTACGCGTCTCGCCCGCGCCTACAACACCATTGTTCCGCCTTCGGGCAAAGTGCTCTCGGGCGGCGTCGACTCAAACGCGCTGCAGCGGCCGAAGCGCTTCTTCGGTGCGGCTCGTAACATCGAAGAGGGCGGCTCGCTGACGATCATTGCCACGGCGCTCGTCGATACCGGCTCGCGCATGGACGAAGTCATCTTCGAGGAGTTCAAGGGCACCGGCAACATGGAAATCATCCTCGACCGCAAGCTGGTGGACAAGCGCGTCTTCCCGGCGATCGACATCCAGCGTTCCGGTACCCGCAAGGAAGAGCTGCTGATCGTCAAGGAAGAGCTGAGCCGCATCTGGGTCCTGCGCAAGGTGCTGAACCCGCTGTCTCCCGTAGAGGCGATGGAATTGCTCGTCGACAAACTCGGCAAGACTCGCAACAACGCCGAGTTCTTGCTCAACATGAGCTCGATTTAAAGGGCTGTTTTCGGCTTCGAGACAAGGCGTCCGCGTATGCGGACGCCTTTTGTTTGCACGCCCGGGCGTGGACAGGATTGTTCGGGGATGAACACCAGGCGGAATGACTGTCTGCGCTTTTCTCTTTGCTTTCAAGAGGCTGGGCCGGTTCTCTTTGGTGACGCGCGTGCTGTTGTAATGCATTACCGAAAGATCTGAGATCGGAGTGAAGGTATGACTGGCCTTGGGCAGGAATTGCGGCAAAGCCTGCGGATGTTGAGACACAATCCGGGTTTCACCCTGGTGGTGGTCCTCACGCTCGCCATCGGCATTGGCGTCAACGCGACGATCTTCCGATGGGTGGATGCGATCCTGCTGCATCCGCTGGCGGGGGTTGCAGACCCCGGGCGGCTGGTGGCGTTGGAAACAACGACGCCGGGCGGGGATTTCGTCACCAATTCCTATCCGGACTTTATCGATTTCCGCGACCGGCTCAAGATGATCGAAGTGGCGATGACGCGGCCCGCGGCTTTCAGCGTGGGGCAGCGGGACCACGCCGAGCGGGTATGGGGCGAGCTGGTTTCGGGGAACTACTTTGCGGTGCTGGGCGCGAAGGCGCAGCTGGGACGGGTCTTTCTGCCCAGCGAATACGGCGACAAGCCGGGCGGGTATCCGGTGGCGGTGATCAGCGACCGTTACTGGCGCTCGCACTTTGGGGCCGATACCGGGGTGGTCGGCAGGACGATCCGGATCAACCAGCATGAGCTGACGATTGTAGGCGTGGCGGCGGGAGACTTTCATGGCTCGCTGGCCGGATTGGCGATGGACGTGTGGGTTCCGTACATGATGCAGCCGCAGCTTAACGGCGTCGAAGAATGGATGCTGCGCGACCGCAAGGACCGCAACATGCTGGGCATCGCGCGACTGAAGCCGGGAGTGACACTGGACCAGGCACAGCAGGAGCTTCACGCGCTGGCAGGGCGGATGGCGGTTGCGGACGCGGACACCAACGAGGGGATGAACGCCACGCTGCTGCCTATGTCGAAAGCGCACTTCGGCCCGCAGGGCGAACTGGCGGGACCGCTGAAGATCCTGACTGGCGTGTGTGCGTTGGTATTGCTGATCGTCTGCGCGAACGTGGCGAACCTGCTGCTGGCGCGGACAGCCTCGCGGCAGAAGGAATTCAGCACGCGGCTGGCTCTCGGAGCAAGCCGCGGGAGGCTGGTGCGGCAAGTGCTGATGGACAGCCTGGTGCTGGTTGTGGCGGGCAGCATTGCCGGACTGGCGGCGGCGCAATGGATGAGCAAGGCGCTGCGCCTGCTGCTGCCACTGGAGCAGCGTTCGATGGCTGCGGGCTTCACGGTGAACCGCGACATGGCGCTGTTCACGATTGGCATCTGCGTGCTGACCACGTGCCTTGCCGGATTGGGACCTGCACTGCAGTCGGGATACGGCGGACTGAGCGAGCGGATGAATGAAGGCGGACGGAGCGGCTCGGAAGGAGTGCGAACGCACCGGCTGCGCGGTCTGCTGGTGGTCGCCGAGGTCTCGCTGGCGCTGGTGGCGATTATCGGCGCCGGGCTTTTCGCGCGCGGCTTTGAAGCGGCGCGGCGGATCGATCCGGGGTTCGATCCTAACCGCGTGCTGTTGTCGCAGTTCTATCTGTCGACAAATAGCTACTCACTCGAGCAGCGGAAGGAGTTTTGCCTGCGACTGCGCGAAAAGATGGAAGCTGTTCCGGGCGTAGTCGATGTCGCATATTCCGACGGCGTGCCGCTTGGGTTTGAGCCGAGCTGGTGGGAGGACCTGGAGATCGAGGGGTATAAGCCGGGGCCGAGCGAAAACATGAAAATTTTTCGTAATGTTGTTTCCCCCGGATACTTCGAGCTGATGCGCATTCCGATGATCGACGGGCGGGACTTCACGCGGCTGGATGATGAGAAGTCGCATTCGGTGATGATCGTGAACCAGACTTTTGCGCGGCGATTCTTCGCCGGCGCCAATCCTGTCGGACACAAGGTTCACGGATGGGGCCGGTGGTTCACGATTGTCGGTGAGGTTAAAGACAGCAAGTATCACTATCCCGGCGAAGCTCCGTTGCCCTATTTCTACGTGGCCTTTCAGCAACTTTATCGCGCCGATATGCAGCTTGCGTTCTATGTGCGAACGAAGCAGAGCCCGCAACTTGCGTTGGCGACGTTGCGCGAGAAGGTGCGCGAGATCGATCCGAATGTCACGGTCTTCGATGCTGTGCCGCTCGCGGAGTATGTGGGGGCGTCGCTCTATCCGCAGAAAGTGGCGGCGAGCCTGCTGAGCGTGCTCGGGTCGCTGGCTGTGCTGCTGGCCGCGGTTGGACTCTACAGCGTGATGGCGTACTCTGTCGTGCAGCGTACCCACGAGATCGGGGTGAGAATGGCCCTGGGAGCGCGCCCGGAGGATGTGCTGAGGCTGGTGGTGTGGCAGGGGCTGAAGATGACGGCGGCGGGGCTGGTAGTCGGGATCGGACTGGCGCTGGCCGCGGCGCGAAGTATCTCGACCGTATCTTTTGCCAGCGAAGCGATGGGAATGGGCGGAAAGCTGCTGGGAGTGAGCGCGACCGATCCGCTGATCTATGCGGCGGGATCGGTTTTCCTGCTGGGTGTGGCTTTGCTTGCGGCGTACATTCCCGCACGTCGGGCAGCCGATATCGAGCCCATGGAAGCCTTGCGCTACGAGTGATTCTTAATACTGCACTTGAACCGCGTCGAGCGCCGGCAGATAACACGGATGCAACTCCGCCACGAAGTGTCCCGACTTCACACCCGGGTTCTCATCGACCAACGCCTTTGCCTCCTGTGCAGTTTGGGCTTCTATGACAGCGACAGCGATGATTTCCCCGCCGTCGGTCATCGGGCCGGCGAAGATGATGCGCCGGGCTTCCGTTTCGCGCCTTAGCCAGGCCAGGTATCGCGGCATCAGGTCTTCGTGGCCCTCGGTTATGTTCCAGCGCTCGCCGCGCTTAAGCAGGCAGAGAAAGTAGGGCCTCAGATTCCGTGGGACATCGGGCCGCTGCGGGTCTTGTGCTGGCATCTCCCGATTATCGCGCAGGCTATCTTCCGGCTGAAGTATTGTATGGCCTCAGGAGATCGCCCATTTTTCACGCAATTTGCGCTGCCGTTGTAGCAATCTAATTACAGTATGAAATGCAGCCGGTTCGTTTTCGGTGCTGCTGTTTGGGGTTCGCTTCTCGTTCTTCTGGCGATCGCCGGATCGAATGCGGGAATCGCGCAGAGTCTGGGCACAGTTCACACTGTTTTTGTGGCTCCCGTGGAAGCGAGCGGCTACTCCGCTGCCCTGAGCAAGCGCCTGACCCAACAACTTGAACGCTCGGGCAGCATCCGCGTCGTCTCGGACGAGGCCGCTGCCGACGCAGTACTTCACGCCAGCGGCAATATCTGGATCAGCGGCGTCGTGTCGCCTGGCGTGCGGGCAAGCACGACGCACGAGGTGAACTACCAGGGGAACCTCTCCGCCGAACTGATCAGTCGCGACCGGCAGACCTTGTGGTCCTATATGGTCACGCCCAGCCATTTGCGGACCACCAGTATCACCGACGATCTTGCCGACCAGCTGGCTGCGCGCCTGGTTGCGGCGGTGCGCAGCGGCATTGCGTTTCCGATTTCCTCAGGCGCCACTGCTGCGGGTTCGTCGATCACCATTCGCGGAGCGGGCTCGACACTCCCGGCGCCGCTCTACCTCAAGTGGTTTGAGTCGTACGCGCAGGCCCGGCCCGGCGTCACGATTCTCTATGATCCTTTAGGCTCCGAGACCGGCATTCAGAGGCTTGAGGCGGGTGCAAGCGACTTTGCCGGATCGGATATCCCGATTTCTGCGCTGCCGGGATCCGAGGCTTCTTCGGTCTTGGCTCTGCCGACCGTGCTCGCCGCCGTCGTGCCCGTCTACAACCTGCCGTCGCTTGGTGGACGGACCCTGGATCTCACGCCTGCCGCCCTTGCCGGGGTTTACTCCGGGACCATTCGCAAGTGGAATGACCCTGCCATCCAGGAATCGAATCGCGGGGCGCACCTGCCCGATGCGGACATTATGGTTGTTCACCGCTCCGACGGGAGCGGTACGACCTATATTTGGACCAGCTTTCTCTCTTCAGTCAGCCCGGAATGGAAGTCGAGCTACGGCGCGCACCCGGTCGTCTCGTGGCCGATTGGCACGGGAGCGCGGGGAAATGAAGGTGTGGCGCAGGACGTGAGCCGGACTCCGAACTCGATCGGCTATGTCGAACTGATTTACGCCCTGCAGCAGCGTATCAACTTTGCCGCAGTTCGCAATCCGGCCGGGCAGTTTGTGAAGGCCAACATCCAGACCGTTTCGGACGCGGTCTCAGCGCCCGCGTCGACGGCGGAGGGCGACAACATCTCGATCCTAAACGCCCCAGGCCGGGATGCCTACCCGATCAGCGCCTTTACATGGATTTTCCTGCCCCGGCAGTCTTCGGAAGCCGCCAAGAGGACGGCCCTGTTGGAGTTTTTGCGCTGGATGCTGACCTCAGGCCAGAAGGAATGCGAGGCGCTAGGCTATGTGCCGTTGCCCCGGCAGGTCGCAGCGCACCATCTCGATTTGGTGAATCAGCTCAAATGAGTCAAACCTAAGCCCGGTCAGTTCTTCTGCTCGATCAGGTCGTCGCCGGAGAACCTCGGAATTCCGAAGTGTCCGCGAAGGTGCAGCAGGTCGAGTGGGCTGAGTGTCCCGTTGATGGCCACGAGGTTCAGATTGGTCTGGTTGGCCACCAGAAGCACCATGCCTTCTACCTCGGCGTGATCGAAGCGGACCCAGACATCGGTCTTCGCCTGGTCAGGAGAAGCTACATAGGATTTTGAGGTCACCAGATGCTTCCAACCACGATCGTGATATTGCTCCCGCACCACATCGAGATCCGACCCACTGTACAGCCCCGGAGCGGAAAACTTATAGCTGTGGACGGAGATCCCGCGAAGTTTGGCGATTACGTGCCTGGTCTCGTCATCTCCAACGAAGTTGTTGGCCATTTCCAGCATCGATTTATCGAAGGTGAAGTCGGTGTGAAAGGTGGCGCGGCGGCCCACCGTTTCCATGCCCTGAGGGATCCAGCTGTCGTCCGGGTAGGCCTGAGGAGCGGCGCCAGTTGCCGCCGGCGGAGTCTGCGCCGTTAGGGGCGAAAGACACAAAAGGCACAGAAGGGCAATCGTCGATATCTGATGCGGGCGCGCCATAAGGTGTTAAACCCAGGTTTTCAGAAAAAGTTAGCGTCTGGCAACGGATTTCCTAAGAGGCCGCGGCGTCCTGGCGATGATCCAGCCACATCGCGGTACGCTGGCCTGGAATTCCGAGTACCGTTCCCCAGGCGTACCGCTCAGTTAGACTTATCGAGTGACCGAGCGGCTCTATTACGGCGATTCGTTTCTACGCTCGTTTGCTGCTCACGTGGTGGATGTCCGGGAGGCTTCGCGCACGGGCGGCGTTTCCACCTGGCAAATCGCTCTCGACCGCACGGCGTTTTATCCCACCAGCGGCGGCCAGCCCTGCGACACTGGACTGCTCACGGCTACCTCGCGGAATGGCGCGATCCTCGAAGTTCCGATCGAGGGGGTCGAGGAAGACGAGAGCCAGGATGGGGGCCGAGTCTGGCATATCACCAGCAAGCCATTACAGTTGGGCACATCTGTTGAAGGAACTATTGACTGGCCTCGCAGACTCGACCACATCCAACAGCATTCCGGCCAGCACCTGCTGTCGGCAATCTTGCTCCGCGAGCTGGATGCGCTGACGGTGTCCTTCCATCTCGGCGAGTCTGTTTCGACTATCGACCTAAGCACCGCCGTTATCGCCCACCACAGTCTTGAGCGCGTCGAGCGGATCGCCAATGAAATCATCGCGGAAGACAGGCCTGTCTCTATCCGCACCGTCGAACGCTCCGAGGCCGAAAAGCTCCTCGCGGCGGGGCAACTGCGCAAGCTCCCCGACCGGGAGACCCCGATCCGGCTGATCGAGATTGCCGGCTGTGACCTGAACGCTTGCGGGGGCACGCATGTTCGCTCTACCGGTCAGATTGGAGCGATCCTCATTCGCGGCACCGAACGCGTGAGCCGCGGGCTGAGGGTAGAGTTCGTCTGCGGACTGCGCGCCGTGTCGTCAGCCCGTCACGATTTCGAGATACTGGGACGCGCCGCTGCGGCTTTCTCCGTCGGCCGCAGCGATGTTCCGGGTGCAATCGAGCGGCTTCAGGCCGAAGGCAAAGCCGTGGCGAAAGAACGTCAGAAGTTGCGCGAGGAGCTCGCCGCCTACCATGCGGCGCGCCTTGCTATCGAAGTGTTGATCGAAGATAACCTGCGCCTTATCCGGCGGAACTTTGCCGATCGGGACTGCGATTACGTGCGTCTGCTGGCCTCGCGGGTATGCGCTACCGTACCTCGCACAGTCGCGCTTTTCGTATGCGAGGAATCCGAACCTGCGCGGATTTTTCTGGCACGTAGCCGGGACATGGATTTTAACTGCGGTGAGGTTCTGCGCAGTGCGCTCGCTGCGCATGGGCTGCGCGGCGGCGGCTCGGCAGATCTGGCCCAGGGAGATGCGTCGAAAGCAGAGGCAGAGAAGATAGCCACGAGCATGGCTGCGAATCTGCGGACGATGTTGGCGCGTCCCCACGCGGCGACTTAACGATTACGCAGCCTGGGATTTCGCGAAGCGCGCCAGCAATTGGCCGGGTAGCGCCGATCCGGTGACCCTGAGGACTCCTGTCGAGATTGCCGCACATACGGCTGTCGCGATGATGAGCAAGATCAGCTCCTGCAGACGGGTCGTCGCGGGAAGAAGATGACGCAGGCCCACCAGCGCGGCGAAGCTAATGACCGCGGCGGCAATCGACCGCAGCAGTTCGCGATATTCGAGTCCCCGAAGCGGTACCATACCGTTGCGATCGAGCAGGATCGCGAGAGTTATGGTCTGGATGAAGATGCCTATATCGGAAGCGACGGCGAGGCCTGTGGGTCCCATAGCGTGGTACAGCGACCAATAGACGGGCAGCGAGGCGAGCGTCACGAGAGTGCCCGCGATCATGGGCGTGAGCGTGTTCCCGGCAGCATAGAATGCCCGTGCGTAGATGGCCTGTGCCGACCAGAGGCACAGCGAGATGGAGAAGATGGCGAAGTAGAGCGCCATGGTGGCCGAGTCGGCGCGATGAAACGCTCCGCCGCGCAGGAGCAGATCGACCCCGGGCAGCGCCATCGCGATCATGAAGGCGGTGAGCAGAATCGAAAACGCCAGGATGCGCGAGACCGACGAGTTGACGGCGCGGCCGAACGGCGCGGGGTTGGGCCGACCATCTTCGCCGAGCTTTCCGTAGAGTGAGGCGAGGAAGGGAAGCGACGCTGCTCCTGCGGCCTGGCCGAGAGCGACAGGCGCGGTAAAGATCTGCTTGGCGTAAGCGAGCAGCGAAATGGCTCCGCCAGTATGAGAGGCATAGTGGTTGATGATCCAGTTGTCGGCGGTGACCAGCGAGACGCCGAGCATCAGCGGGATCGACATGCGAGCCCACTCGTGCAGGCCGGGATTCGACCAGTCCAGCATGGGGCGCAGCCGGACGCCGGCGCGATGGGCCCAGATGGCGTTCATCAGCAGGGGGCCAAAGACGGCTCCGGCGACGGTGCCGATGGCAAGGGATTCGACCCCGATCGCGTGGGCGAAGAAGACGCCACCGAGGATCGTCCCCAGGCTGTAGATCAGCGGAGAGATGGCCTGTACGGCGAACTGCTTCCGAACCAGGAGGACTGCTCCGAGCACGCCTCCGGCGAGAAAGCAGAGCTGCGCGGGTAGCAGAATGCGCGTGAGCCGTGTGCAGACCGCGGCTTTGGCGGCCGAGAATCCGATGAACCACCAGCGGACATACCAGGGCGCTGCAAACTCGGCGAGGAGAATGGCAGCGCCGAGCACGAGGGTCATCGTGGTCAGGATGACCGACATGGCGCGCTCGCCTTCGGCGTCGCGTCCCTGCTCGCGGTAGCGGCTGAGCATAGTGACGAAGGTGATGGAGGCCGCTCCGCCGACAAGGAAGTAAGAGATCATGTCCGGGAGCTGGAAGGCAGCGTTGAAGGCGTCGGCGTCGGCGTTGCGTCCGAAGAGATAAGCGATGTACTTGACCCGCACCAGACCGATCACGCGCGAGAGCATCGCCGAGGCCATGAGCAGCAACGTGGCGGTAAAGGCAGTGTGGCGATGCGAGGGTCGAAGAAGAGAGATTGCTCTTTGCCAGCGCGGGACGTTTGAGGTGGAAGACATCAAGGATGGTCTGATTTTACCTTTCGAAAGAGGCATCGGCCTCTGCACGTTCGTACACTTGTAAACTTCCGATATGAAATCAGAGACACCAGATCCGGTCGCGGTCATCGATCATCGCGAACCAGCAGTACTACCTCTTTCCGGTAAAACGGCCTTCGTCACCGGGGGTTCGCGTGGAATCGGCGCCAGCGTTGCCAGGCAACTCGCACAGTCAGGCGCTGATGTTGCCATCAACTATCGAAGCAAAGCAGCTCGCGCCGAAGAAGTCGCCAGCGAGATCCTTGTGCTAAGGCGCAGAGCCCTGCTTCTACAAGGAGACATCACGAGCGCCGACGATATCGCTTCCATGTTTGACCAGATACTGTCGGACTGGGGGCGGCTCGATCTGCTCGTGCTCAACGCCAGCGGCGGCCTCGAGAAAGACAAGGATTCGGGATATGCCATGCGCCTGAACATGAGCGCGCAGGTGAATCTGGTTCGCGGTGCGCTGCCCTTATTGTCGCGCGGTGGACGCATCGTTTTTGTCACTAGCCATCTTGCACACTTTTATGGAGCGAAGCCTGTCTATGACCGTTACCAGCCTGTCGCAGCAAGCAAGAAGGCCGGTGAAGAAGCGCTTCGTCAAATGATTCCGGAGCTTACTGAATTGGGCATCCGGCTGGTGATCGTGAGCGGCGATCTGATTGAAGGAACGATCACACCCAGGTTGCTGCAGAGGCACAGCCCAGGGCTGATTGAATCACGGCGGCGCGAAGCGGGTTCTCTGCCGAACGTGGAGGATTTCGCGGCCGCAATTGTCAAAGCGGCGGCGGATGACTCCTATGCGACGGGACAAACAATCTACGTTGGAAGCACCGACTGGAACTAGCGACAGGTTGAGCGAGGGTCGACTGCAAGGCTAAGGAAAATCGCAGAAGGGCGCGGGATGGAAAATTTCAGGTTGAAGGTATTTCGCGCTGTGGCCGAGCAGGCGAGCTTCCGCAAGGCCGCCGAGCGCCTGAACCTCAGCCAGCCGGCGGTGAGCCAGAATATTCACGCCCTCGAAGAGGAACTGGGCGTGACACTCTTCGACCGGAGCGGCAATCGTGTGCGACTGACGCCGGCCGGCATCGTGCTGGTGAAGTACGCCCGCCGCAGTGCCCAGATGGCGCGCGAAGCGCTCGATGCTCTGGCGAGGATCGCCGGGGAGCCGCGCGGGGAATTGCGGTTGGGCGCGTCGACGACGGTGGCGCAGTACATCTTGCCGCGGATGCTGGGAGCTTTTCAGAAGCAGTATCCGCAGATTTCACTCTCGGTCACGAGCGGCAATACAGAACACGTGGTGGAACTGCTGCTGCAGGGAGAGATCGCTATGGGAATCATCGAGGGGCCGGCATCGAGCCGCGAACTGCGCAAACGGCGCTTCCTTGAAGACCGCATGGTTCTGATTGTTCCCCGCGACCACCCGTGGGCCAGGCTGCGCGAGATCCCGATCGATTCGCTGAAGGATGTTCCGTTGCTGATGCGCGAGCCAGGGTCGGGATCAAGGCGCGTGGTGGAACTGGCGTTGAAGCGCGCAGGTTTGAAGCTGGGATCGTTGAAGATCGCGATGGATCTGGATTCCACAGAAGCTATTGTTTCGGGAGTCGAGGCCGGCCTCGGCGTTGGTTTCGTCTCACAGTGGGCCATCGGCAAAGAAGTACGGCTGGGCACTTTGAGGCCGGTTCGAGTAACTGCACTGGATATCGTGCGCGATCTGACCCTTATCCAGCGGAGCGGGCCGGCCCCCGATGGCTCTGCGGGAGCCTTCGAGCGGTTCGCGCTCCAGGAAGCCGAAGCAGAGCGGACGGGCGCTCGACCTTAAAGCAGATAAGCAGTACTTATCGATCATCGCAAAAACAATCTGGACTGCTTAATACAACAGTGCCACGCTGAAAGAGTCATGAGCAAGAATCTCTTCTTCGTGGGCATCATTCTGGCGGCGGCGGGAATTCTCTCTCCGCCGCTAGCGCTCGCCGCCGGCCTGGCTTACGGACTTCTCACCGTTCATCACTATCACCTCGACGCGCAGCGGCTGGCAAAGTTCCTGCTCCAGGCTTCCGTGGTCTGCCTGGGATTCGGCATGAACCTGGCCGAGGTGGTTCGCGTGGGCAGGTCGGGCATTCTTTACACCGCCGTGGGCATCACTTTTGCGCTCGGGCTGGGCTTACTGCTGGGGCGGCTGTTCCGGGTCGGCAGTGTGCAGTCCTTTCTGATCTCGGCAGGTACGGCAATATGCGGCGGCAGCGCGATTGCTGCGCTGGGACCGGTCACCGGAGCAGGGGAAGAAGCGATGGCAGTCTCAATGGGAACCGTGTTCGTGCTGAATTCCGTGGCGCTTTTCATTTTTCCCGTAATCGGTGGTGCGCTGCACCTTTCGCAGACCCAGTTTGGACTGTGGGCGGCACTTGCAATTCACGACACAAGCTCGGTAGTGGGAGCTTCGGCGAAGTACGGGAGCGTAGCCCTCGCCGTCGGCACGATGGTGAAGCTTGCGCGTGCATTGTGGATCGTTCCTGTGGCCCTGGTCGTTGCCGCAGCCAGGAAGAGCAACGCACGCGTGAAGTGGCCATGGTTCATCGGATTGTTCGTCGTGGCAGCGGTGATGAACAGCTATGTGCCGTGGCTCGGGCCGGTGTATCCAACCCTCGCACGGCTGGGACGGTTGGGGCTTGCGGTGACGCTGTTCCTGATCGGTACGGGCATCAACAGGGAGATGATCCGCAAGGTAGGCGCAAGGCCTCTGATTCAGGGCGTGCTGCTGTGGGTCGTGGTGGGCAGTGTCTCCCTGTGGGCGATTGTTGAGGGCTGGATCCACCTCTGAGTCCAACCCGGTGCTGAGTGCCGCGAGCTGAGCGAACTGGGTTAGAGACACCAAAGGCGGGATAGGTTTACCATAGTTTTCCCCACCGATTTGTCCCCCTCGGTCAACTCGTCGATGCCGCAAGCGCACAGGGAGTAGGACAATGCAGCGACACAGATTTGCCTGCAGACTGCGCGGGGCGTTTCTTGCCCTGCTCGCTTTTATGGGTCCTGTTTTTGCACAGGCGCAGGCGCGCACGATCCGCGGCGGCAACGGCGTGACACTTCCGCCACCTCCGGTCGCCAGTGTTCAGCCCGTGACTGACGATTACAGCGGCACAAAAGTCACCGACGACTATCGATGGCTCGAAGATGCGAAGAGTCCCCAGACCCGCGCGTGGATCGATGCCGAGAACAAGTACACGCAGGATTATCTGTCGCAGGTGAAGATCCGTCCGGAGATTGTCAAAGAGCTGACGGTACTCCAGCGTGTCGACTCCTATTCGGTTCCCCAGCTGCGCGGAGGCAAATACCTCTTCACCAAGCGCCTTGCAGCCGAGAACCAGGCTTCAATCTACGTGCGCGATGGCTGGAATGGTACAGACGAGCGGCTGATCGATGCCACGAAACTCAGCGCGGACCAAAATACGTCGCTGCGCATCCGGGATGTCTCAATCGATGGCGATCTACTGGTCTATGGGGTGCGGCAGGGCGGGGCTGACGAGCTGACGATCCACACCTTCGATATGAAGAAACGCGCGGATCTGCCTGATGTCCTTCCCGCCGGACGATACTTCGGATTAAGCCTGAGCCCCGGGAACAAGGGAATTTACTACTCCCTCTATGTGCCGAAGGTAGGGACGACGGTCTGGCTACACACCTACGGCACTCCGGTCGAGAAGGATGTGAAAGTCTTGGGTGGCGAATATCGCGGGGCGAAGCTCGGGGAGCTTGACTACATCGATGCATGGGTGACCGAAAATCAGCGCTACCTGATGGTGGAGATCAGCCATGGAGTTCCATCGACACGGGATGACGTCCTGGTGCAGGATCTGCGGAAGCCTGACAGTGAATTTTTGCCATTGGTTTATGGAGTCGAAGCGCATACGCAGGCCGACAACTTCGGCGATCGTTTCTTTGTCATGACCGACTACCAGGCTTCCAACAGCCGAATTGTAGAAGCGACCCTGGACTCCAGCCCGGCCCAATGGAAATCGGTTGTCTCCGAAGGCAAGGACGTGATCAGCAGTTTCAATATTGTCGGTGGCAGGCTCTTCGTGTCCCGGCTGAAAGATGTGAAAACGGAGACAACTATCTATTCGCTCGACGGGCAGCAGACGGGCACGCTGAGCTATCCAGGTATCGGATCGGGTTCCGTGGTTTACGGGCGTCAGGAGGCGACCGAAGGGTTCTATACCTTCGAATCGTTCATCAGGCCGGAGACGATCTACCGCTACGACACGAAGAGCGGACGCTCGGAGGTGTTTGCCGAGCCGAAAGTGCCGTTCGATTCGTCACAGTACGAAGTAACGCAGGTCTTCTACACGTCCAAGGACGGCACGCGGATACCCATGTTTGTCGCTGGGAAGAAGGGACTGGCGCGCGACGGAAAGGGCCGCCTGCTGATGTATGCCTATGGCGGGTTTGACGTCGGCATGACCCCCTTCTGGTGGCCCTCGCCTGCCTGGTGGTTGGCGCAGGGTGGATACTTCGCCATGCCCAACTTACGCGGCGGCAATGAATATGGCGAGGAGTGGCACAAGGCGGCGATGTTTGCAAACAAGCAAAATGTCTTCGACGACTTTTTCGCCGCGGCGGAATATCTGATAGGGAATCGCTATACATCCAGCGAACATCTTGCGATCATGGGCGCCTCGAATGGCGGCCTGCTGATGGGCGCTGCCATGACGCAGCGGCCCGATCTGTTCGGGGCGATCTGGTGCGGGTATCCGCTGCTCGATATGCTGCGTTATCAGAACTTCGAGTTCGGCCGCGCATGGACGACAGAGTACGGCAGCGCGGAGAATGCGAAGGATTTCACCTATCTGGTCAAGTATTCGCCGTATCAAAACGTCAAACCGGGGACGAAGTATCCAGCCATCATGTTCTTCACCGGAGACAGCGATACGCGCGTTGATCCGCTGCACGCGCGTAAGATGACGGCGCTGATGCAGGCATCGAATGGCGGCGACCGTCCCATTTTGCTGCACTATTCCATCACCGGCGGACACAGCTTCGGGGTTTCGGTCACACAACAAGTGGAAGACCAGGCGGATGCGCTGAGCTTCCTGTGGAATGAAACCGGGGGCAAGTGAAATTCGGTATCCCAGAATGAGCCAAGATCATGTGTGATCCCACGCGATCCGATAAACCGCTTACCTGCACAGACGGGCATGTCTCAAGCCTTGCTCGCAGGCGGAGGGACAGGGGCGGATGGTCACGGGGCCGGATCAGGAAGGGTGCGAGCAGCGATTCCGGCTGGCCGCCGAGGCTTCGCTCGACGGCTTCTGGCAGTTTGATCTGACC
Source organism: uncultured Acidobacteriaceae bacterium (assembly GCA_963782175.1). Lineage (GTDB taxonomy): Bacteria > Acidobacteriota > Terriglobia > Terriglobales > Acidobacteriaceae > Silvibacterium. The sequence continues at coordinate 166,508 of CAWAIX010000015.1, read as the reverse complement.
GCCAATGTAGCTCACTTTTCCCAGCGTTGGCAGGTCATTGCCGGATTCGAGGCCCGGGAGCATACGGCCACATTGGACCACTGGCTGGATCGCGTCCATCCCGAAGATCGGCCCCGGTTTGAGACAGAACTCAAGGCGCTCTGTGCCGGTAAATCGCGAAGGATGCGCAACGAGCACAGGTTGCGCGACCGCTTGGGGGTGTGGCGCTGGGTGGCCGTTCGTGGACTCGCCGAGTTCGAGACACGTCTCGGCCGCAGCGAAGTGGTGCGGATCGCCGGATCGATGACCGACGAGACTGAGCGTCGCATGACAGATCCCCTGACCGGACTGCCGAACCGCGAGTTCTTCATCGAACATCTCGAGCGCCGGCTGGATCAGGCGCGTAGAGGACACAACTGGGATTTCGCCGTGCTTTCGGTTGCCATCGAGCGATTCAAGATGGTCAACGAGACTCTCGGCTATCAGGGCGGAGATGCTCTGCTGCTGGAAACTGCTTCACGGCTAACCGAGGCCACAGTTGAGCGAGGGACTTCCGAATCGATGATTGCGAGGCTGAATGGAGCGGAGTTTCTGGTTTGCCTGGAGGGAGTGGCCGGCGAGCACGAGGCGATCGGCGTCGCAAGCGATATCTATGCGACGGTGCGGCAGCCTTTCCAGTGGCGGCGCGAACGGGTGGCACCGTCTGCGGCGATGGGTATTGCCAAGGCAGATGAAAGCTATTCGCATCCAGAAGAACTGATGCGTGATGCTGACTCGGCGATGACTGAAGCCAGGACGCTCGGGCGCGGGCGGCTGGTGTGCTATTCGAGCGGCATGCGCGAACGGGCGATGGACCGGCTCAAGATGGAGGCCGACCTTGAGCAGGCGATTTGCTCCGGCGAACTGGTTTTGCACTACCAGCCGGAGATCGATCTCGCGACGCAAACCATCGCTGGTTTTGAAGCGTTGGTTCGCTGGCTTCATCCCGAGCGGGGAATGATTTCGCCGGGCGAGTTCATCCCGCTGGCGGAAGAATCCGGCCTGATTCTGCCCCTGGGTGACTGGGGGCTTACGGAGGCCTGTCGGCAGATAGCCGCATGGAGGGCGCTGTTTCCAGGAAAGGAGCAGCCGCTGCGAGTCAGCGTAAATCTATCGGCGCGACAGTTCGGCCGGCCGGGACTCGCCGGACACATTGCCGAAGTGCTCGCCAGGACGTCATTGTCCGCGGACAACCTGCGGCTTGAAGTGACCGAAAGCAGCCTGATGAGCAATCCGGAGACCGCGCTCGAGACAATGCAGGACCTGAAGGCGCTCGGCGTCGGGCTGCACATGGATGATTTCGGCACGGGCTACAGTTCGCTCAATCACTTGCATCGTTATCCCTTCGATACGCTGAAGATCGACCGGTCGTTTATCCAGGGAATCGCCGAGGAGCAGGACAGCATCGAAATCGTCGGCACGATTCTGGACCTTGCCCGTTCGCTCGAGATGGACGTGGTTGCCGAAGGCATCGAGACGGCGGAACAGGCGGAGCGGCTCAGGAGCCTTGGCTGCCGCCTGGGTCAGGGCTACTATTTCTCGAAGCCCATGGATGCGGCGGCGGTTGGCATCATGCTCGGCGAAGCCGGCTGCCGGCTGCCTCCAATCGCATCCCCCAATTAGGCGAATTTCAGCCGCGCGTTCAGGCTCCCGCGATCCGGGTGATGCCGACAACCATCAGCACCCTTGCCGCCGCGGTGCTGTCCTCAGTGAGGATCGAGTACTAACGATGCTGCAAGGGTAAGCGCAAGAGCAATGGGCATGATCAGCATGCCGGCCTTGAGAAATTGCCATCCACTTATGTGCATTCCTTCGCGGCGGATGGCAATGAGCCAGAGAATTGTAGCGAGCGAGCCGGTGATCGAGAGGTTCGGCCCGAGGTCGATCGCGATCAGAACCACTCGCGCGAGAAGCTGGTGAAAGGGCGCAGTCTGCAGCGTCGCGCCGGCAAGCAAACCGAGCGGCAGATTGTTGACCAGATTTGTCCCGAAGCCGAGTGCGCCTCCCACTGCAAAGGCCGAGGCAGCCGAAGGCCAGGTCATTACCTGGAGCAGTGCATTGTGGAGCATCGGGAGCGCGCCCGCGCTTTTGACAGCCTCGACGATCACGAACAGCGCGGCTACCAGGGGCAATACGCTCCAACTGATATCGCGAACAATGTGCCAGGGATTAGAGCGTTCGCGGATCAACACGATCGCTGCCACTACCAGAGTCGAAAGACAGGTCGGAAGCCCAAGGTCTATCTTCAGCGCCGACGCCAAAAGCAGCACTGCAGCAACCGCGAGGATTCCAGCCACGCTGATTTTGCCCGGGGTCGTAAGCTTCACCTCGGTTTGCGTCCCGTTGGTTCTGCCGGTCAGGTCTTTGCGGCTATACCAAAGCAGGGTGAAATAGGTAACTGCGATGGATACAAAGGAAGGTAGTGCAAACATCGCCAGCCATTTCACCAATGGCGGCATGGCGTTGTGAAATACGACAAGGTTGGCAGGGTTAGAAATTGGCAGGACAAAGCTGGCCGCATTCGCGATGAACGCGCAACTCAGCAGGTAGGGCATCGGCTTCGCTTGGGCACGCTTGACTGCGGTCAGCACGGCCGGAGTCAGCACGACAGCGGTGGCGTCGTTGGACATAAATACGGTCACGACGATCCCTACGGCATAGATCAGCGTGAACAGCCGCACAGGCGAGCCTTTTCCTTGCCTGACGGCAATATTGGCCAGCCAGTCGAACACTCCGTACACCTTAGCCAGTTCCGAGAGAAGCATCATGCCGGTCAGGAACAGATAGACGTCCAGCCCCTCCGCAATTGCGTGCCCTGCAAGCGGCAATGGAACCAGCCGCAGAAGGCACAGCAGCGCTGCTCCAGCTGCAGTCCAGACAACTTCCGGCAGTCCGAACGGGCGGAAGAGCATCAGAGCGATGCTGGCTACCGCAATGATCCAGATCAGGAGGTGCGCAATCACAGCTGCCGGCCGTTGTTGAATTCGTAACCGGGATGTTGATGTGTTGAATTGCCTGCTTGTTCCCAATCGACAACTAGCGCAGGCGGCAGGCGCATGACGAACAGGCGTAGAGCTACGTGCATACCTTCTTTAATGAGACGGGAGTGAAATGAAACTGCCGGAAACTGAGATGCGCCAGCAGGAGAATGCGCTGGATTCGGCATCCGAGCGCGGTTCCGTTCTTAGCGCACCAAGATTCCGGCCGAGCGATACACTTCGCCGCTTACGACGGTTTCGATCACAGGCAGGCTCGGCGTGTCGGTGAGGATTTCAACGTCTTTCCCGGTAACGATGGCGGTGTCCTCCACTTTAGCGCCGCGGAGGCTGGGGTTGTAGGCGAAGGCTTGCGGCAACGCCACGGATTCGGCCCCGCCCGGACGAATGAGCCAATCGCGCTCGCCGTATCCGCAGGGACCGCCCTGGTGGTGAAGCTCGATCTCTTCGGCTGCGCCGGCCGAAGCATAGGCCTTCCGCGCGACTTCGAAGAGTTCCGCCGACGTTGCGCTGGATCGCGTGAAGTGAAGCAACTCGGAGTGGATCTGGGCGGCCGCAGTGAACGATGCCGCCAGCTCTTCCGGCACTGGTCCAAAATGAACGAAGCGCGTAATGGAGGCAACCAGTCCCCACTTGCGCGCGCAGAGATTGACCATGCCGTAGCGCTCAAGGCGTCCGGATCGGGGGACGGCGTGCTTGTATTTGCGGATGCGGTCGTCGACACCCATGAGCAGCACCGTCGGCGTGATGCCGCGCTCCAGCAGGGCCGAAGCTGTGCGTGCGGCCATTTCATCTTCGGTGACTCCAGGCGTCAGCGATTTGAGAACGGACACAGTTGCATCGGCGGTCTGACGGGAGAGGCTGACGAAACGTTCGATTTCCGACTCAAGGAGCGGAGCGCGCAATCCCGTAAGGTTGATGTTCACCGCATCGGCGAGCGGCACATCGGAGCCTAGAGCGGCATCTCCCGTGAGTTCGCGCAGAAGCGGAGTTGCGTTCTGGTACCACGGATAAATCACAGGCTCATAGCCGAGGCCGGTGAACTCCTCGTCTGCCAGCCGCGGCGCTTCATTGTTCGGAGCGAGATAGTAGCGGAGTCCGCTTCGCGTGATGAGCAGCGACGTGACCGCGGTTTCCACTCCCTGCGCAACCCGTGCTTCGATCTGACCGGCCGTGATCCACGCGATGTTTTCGTGCCTGCTGAGCAGAACCGCCGAAAGGTTGTGCCGATCGAGGAAAGAGCCGAGGCGGGCGTACTTCTCGTTCAGTTCGGTGGAGCGAACGGAGATGTCCTGGACAGGCATTTCGGAAACCGGGTTCACACGCTTCTCCTGGGAATCAGAATCAGTAGTAAATCGATTTTATTGAGGGCCCGTAATGTCGAGCGCTGTATCCGCTCGACGCGCAAACGGGCAAGAGCTACGTTGTAAGTCCCATATCTATGGAGCAGAGGCCTCCCATGCAACCGATAGCAGGGAGACAAAGCCGGGTTAGCAGAACGACGAGAGAGATCCAAAGCAGATCGGCCCCGAGCAGATGCAGCAGCTGCATGGCCGTCGGCGTGAGCAGCACGACGTCGCCGATCCCGAGCGCGAATTGAATAATGACGAGCGCACCCACCGTCAGCGAAAGACGGCGATGCATCTGGATCCGCGCGCCCAGGAAGACGAGCCAGAGAATAAAAGCTCCAGCAAGCAGGCTGAGAGCGGGGTGCAACCAGCGCAGCCGGAGGAGCCATGATGAGCTGGACGAAAAATCCTGCAGGAAAGCCGCACGCAGGCTCGTAGCGGGGAAGAGCGTGTCTCCGAGGGCTGCGAGCGAACCGCTGACGCCGACGATCAGCGTCGCCACCAGCCCGGTAAGAGCAATCCCCGGCGCGCGAACCTCGACGCTTCCGTGCATGAAGCCCTGTTTCCGTGAAATGAAATGCGCGGTGAGCGCAAGAGCCGCGAGCAGCAGCAGGGTATTCGTGAGATGCAGGCCAAGATAGACGGCGCGCGAAGAGGACTGATCGTGCGCGACCTTGCCGAGCAGGACCAGCAGCGCTCCGAGCAGGGCCTCGTTCAGCGTGAGCACCAGGGCCACGACGGAGGCGGAGCGGGCGAGATGGCGGCGGGGTGTGGCGCGAAAGGTCCAGACGAGGAGCGCAACGACAGCAAGAAGCGCGACTCCGCTGGAGGCACGATGCGCGAATTCGATGAGAGTAGCGGCGGTCGGATAATGTTGGATTACAGAGCCGTTGCAGAGAGGCCAGCGGTCTCCGCAGCCCGCCCCGGAGCCGGTGGCTCGCACCGCAGCGCCCCAGACGATCACCAGGATGTTATACGCTACGACACCCCAGGCGTACCGGTTAAGCGCCCGGGAACCTACATCGGGGCGAGCCGGGATCGTCGACGAAACAGCACTGGCCGCGTTCATATCGCCTGAGCCTATTCTATCGGTTTTGGCCGCACAACCCAGGCAGCGTTGCAGACAATCACATCTCAGAGATGAAAAACTTACGAATTCCCGCTCTGATGCTGGCTTCCGCCATGGTTTTTGCAGCCGGTGCCCTTGCCCAGGATACGACCCCGAAGCAGGACATGAAGAATGCCGGAACCGATACAAAGGACGCCGCGAAGAATACCGGTCATGCCGTTAGCTCCGGCACCAAGAAGGGCTACCACAAGACGAAGGAAGGCACGACAACCGCCTATGACCGGAGCAAAGAAGGCACCCAGAAGGGTGTCGACAAGACCAAAGAGGGCACCCAGAAGGTCTTCGATCCCAACAAGGAGCCCTCGACCAAAGCCAAGGACCAGACGCATGAGGCTTCAACAAAGGCCAAGGACCGGACCAAGGAAACCGACCAGAAGGTGAACGACGCCTCGAAGCCTCAGTAGCAGAGTCGCCGCGCCCCTGAATCGCAGCTTCGGGGAGCCGCAATCTCCGGGAGCCGCGACCTCAGGGAGGCCCAACCTCCGGCGAACCCGGGGGATAGCGCCTCATGCTCACTTACTTCACAGTTGACAGCGCCACGAATCCCGTTAGGATAGGGCTTTCTTTTCATTTATCTTCTCTGTCCGGCCCTTATCCAGGAAGGGGATTCCTGCATTGATGCGAGTCTCTGGGTAGCCACAACTCTTGTGGAGTAAGCGATATGCGCCTCACCCAACAGCTTTTTGTGCTGTTTTTCGTTCTAGCCTGTCCAGTTTTCGTTTTTTCTCAGGCCTCTCACCCGTTGCTGCAGCGTCCCGCCTTCAATGGCAAAGTCATTGTGTTCTCCTACGCCGGAGACCTCTGGACAGTTAACCGCGATGGCGGGCAGGCGACGCGACTGACGACCGGCACGGGCATCGAAACCGATCCAGTCTTTTCTCCGGACGGTTCCATGATTGCCTTCACGGGCGAATATGACGGCAACACCGACGTATTTGTCGTGCCGGCTGCAGGAGGAGTTCCGAAGCGCCTGACGTATCACCCGGCTGCGGATGTTGCGGTCGCCTGGACGCCGGACGGGAAGTCGGTGATCTTCCGCTCAAATCGCGAGAGCACCAGCCCGCGTTATACCAAGCTGTTCAAAGTGTCGCTGGAGGGCGGTCTGCCTACCGCTCTTCCGCTGCCCATTGCTTTTTCGGGTAAGTATTCGGCGGATGGCAGGTACTTTGCCTATGCTCCGGTTGGAGGGGGCTCTCCCTTCAATTACACAGCCTATGTCTCGTGGAGAAACTATCGCGGCGGCTTAGCCAGCTACATCTGGATCGCCGACATGAACACGCTTGATGTGGTGAAGGTGCCGAGGGAACGGTCGAGCGACTTCAATCCGATGTGGGTGGATCGCCAGGTATATTTTCTCTCCGACCGCAACGGCCCGGTCTCTCTCTTCCGCTTCGATCCGGCAGCAAAATCTGTAACTGAAGTTGTAAAGAATGACGGACCGGATATCCGCTCCGCAGGCGCGGGGCCTGGCGGCATTGTGTACGACCGCTTTGGCGAACTGTTCCTCTACGACACGGCGAGCGGCCAGGCCCACAAGATCAGCGTGGAGGTGAGCGCCGATCTTCCTGACGTGCGAGCGCGCATCTCTCCGGCCGATCGCGATATCCAGAACGCCGGAATCTCGCCGACCGGAGTGCGCGGGGTTTTCGAAGCCCACGGCGACATCTTTACCGTCCCGGCCAAGGAAAGCACCACCCGCGACATCACGAACACGCCGGGCATCATGGAGCGGGAGCCGGCCTGGTCTCCCGACGGACAGAGCATCGCCTACTTTTCCGACGAGTCGGGCCAGTATGCGCTGCACATCCGCAGCCAGACAGGAGCCGGCGAGGAGAAGAAGTTCCCGCTGGCAAATGACGCGACGTACTATTTCAATCCCGTCTGGTCGCCGGATTCGAAGCTGATTGCCTTTCACGACAACAAACTCGGCATCTGGCTGCTGGATACAACGACCGGCAAAGCCGGAGTGATCGACAAAGGCGTAATCAATGATCGCGATTACGATGCGGCCTGGTCGCCGGATTCGAAGTGGCTGGCCTACACGCAGTCATTGCCGACCCACTTTCATGCGCTGCTTGTTTACTCGGTCGACACGCACAAAAGCACTCAGGTCACGGATGGAATGAGCGATGTCCGCTATCCAGCGTTCGATCGCGGCGGTAAATATCTTTATTTCACAGAGAGCACGAATTACGGGACGTCGGTAAGCGGCCTCGATATGAGCAGCGATGCCTTCGAGGTTACCCGCAGCATCTACGGTCTGGCGCTTGCAGCTGATATTCCGTCGCCGATTGCTCCGCAGGCCGAAGACGAGAAGAATCCTGAGGCGAAGGACAAGGAGAAGAAGGATTCGGGCGACGAGCAGGCCGATAAAGACAAGGAATCGGGCAGCAAGCCGGAGGATGCCGGCAAGGAGGAGAAAGCCGGCAAGCCCGAAAAGCCGAAACCGGTAAAGGTCGATCTCGATCATCTGCAGGATCGCGCTGTGGCGCTGCCGCTGCACCCGGCGGATTACGAGGGCTTGTCTGCGGGCAAAGAGGGTTTCCTGTATTTGCTTGAGGGGAGCGGAACCCGCTTTGGCGACGACACGCTGACGCTGACGCGCTATGAGATCAAGACGAAGAAATCCGTGAAGCTGGCCGATCATCTCGAGGGGTTCGATCTTTCATTCGACGGCAACAAGATGCTTCTCCAGATGGGCCATGGCGAAGACGACTCGCAGGCGAACGGAGGCCCGCCACCTGAATTCGTCATCGCGCCGGCGGATGCGCCGGTCAAGCCGGGTGAGGGCAAGCTGAACCTTTCAGGAATGCAGGTGCGGATCGATCCACGCGCCGAGTGGAAGCAGATGTTTCACGAGATATGGCAGGTTGAGCGCAGCTATTTCTACGACCCGCACTATCACGGGGTGGACACGTTTGCCGAAGAGGCGAAGTACCGGCCGTATCTCGACCAGGTGGGAGCGCGCAGCGATCTGAATTATCTCTTCCAGGAGATGCTGGGCGGCTTTTCGGTCGGTCATCTGCGGGGATTCGGGGGCACGATTGCGCATCCGGCCCATGTGCCGGGCGGCCTGCTCGGTGCCGACTACACAATTGTCGATGGCCGCTACAGGATTGCCAGGATCTACACCGGCGAGCACTGGAACCCGCAGGCGCATCCTCCGCTCGCGCAGCCCGGAGTCAAGGTTTCGGTAGGGGACTTCATCCTCGCGATCAACGGGCAGGACCTCAAGGGATCGGACGATATCCAGCGGTTGCTCGAAGCCACGGCGGGCACACAGATTACGCTGAAGGTCGCATCGGATGCGAATGGCAGAGATGCGCGCGACGTGACTGTGACTCCGGTCGGCGACGATTTGAACCTGCGCAACTTCGACTGGATTGAGGCGAACCGCCGTAAAGTGCAGGAACTGAGCGGCGGGAAGCTAGCCTACGTGTATTTGCCGAACACGGCCGAAGGCGGCCTCACGAATTTCAATCGCTATTACTTCGCCCAGCTGGACAAGCAAGGGGCAGTGATCGACGAGCGCTTCAACAGCGGAGGACAGGCAGCCGACTACATCATCCATGCCATGCAGCGCACGCTGATGAGCTGGTGGGCACCGCGTTACGGAGCAATTTTCAGGACTCCGCAGGCGGCGATCCTGGGGCCGAAAGTGATGATAACCAATGAATTCTCCGGTTCGGGCGGCGACGCCATGCCGTGGTATTTCCGTGAGGCGCAGCTAGGGCCGCTGGTCGGCAAGCGCACCTGGGGAGGGTTAGTCGGCATCGGGTCTATCCCCGTGCTGATGGACGGCGGGACCGTGACTTCACCTTCGTTTGGTTTCTTCAACCCGCAAGGACAGTGGGAGGTGGAAAACCACGGCGTACAGCCTGACTACGAGGTGGACCTGGAACCCAAGGCGGTGAGCGAGGGCCATGATCCCCAACTCGAGAAGGCCGTCAGCCTTGCCCTCGACGAGCTGGCAAAGCATCCGGTTCCCGAACCGCACAAGCCCGAGTACCCGAACTACAACCGTCGCTAACTGAATCTCTGGTCTTCCATATCACCAGTGCGAGTACTTCGCTTCGCCGACCGGCAGCGCAATCGCGAGCTTGTTCTGCTCCGGAGGGAGCGGGCAGGTTGCATACGCCGTATAGGCGCAGGGAGGATTCTGCAGCCGGTTGAAGTCGAGCACCAGGCTGCCGGGATGATCGAGCCCGTGATCCGGAAAGTCAGTGTAGAGGAAGCGAGCCGCGCCATAGCTGGTGGTTCTGCTGGTCGTGTCGCGCAGAATGAAGAAGAGCTGCTTGGCGTCCGGTTCTTCGAGGACCGGCTCGAGTTGCAGAGTCTTGCCGTCCAGCGTGAACTCCGCGAGGCCGGGCGCGGGCATCTCGTCGGTGACGCCGATGATGGACGGGATCGGAATCTTCTTCGCCGGCACGAATGGGATCCATTTCGCTTCAACACGGTAATGCGGATCGGCCTCGTACCAGTGCAGGCCGTGGAAGTTCAGCCGCGTGGGAGCCTGCGAGTCCTTGATGCGAAGCGCATAGCGATCGCCGCGATGGAGCAGAAGGATGGTCAGCGTCCCGGCGGTCAGTTTCGACGGATTCTGCGCTTCGTCGTCGGCAAGTTTTGCGGCTTGAGCGGGCGCCCCCTCCAGTTGAATGCCTGCGGGAAATCCGCCGGGCGGTGGAGCGATACGGATGTCGCTGCCATTGACCTCGATGATTCCCAGGTGCGCCGGAGCGGCCGCAGAGAGCCGGATGCGGTTGTCCGCTGCTGAGCCGAGGGTATTTGGCCCTGTTTTGAGCCACTCCAGGCCGACCAGCGAGAGCCAGCCGTCGGGAGCCGAGAGCCGCTGCTCGCGGTGCGAGCGCCAGGCAAGCAGGCCGGCTTTCCAGTCGGAGGCGGTATCAGCCAATACCAGGACGGCGGCGACAAAAGCGACAAATGGAGCGAATCGATAGAGCTTCATTTTTTCCTCTGGGAATTGTCGAGATACAGAGCAGGGAAGAACGGAGCCTAGCGACAACACAGGGCGCGGGGAGCGCTGATGAGGACGGGAGCCATTACGAGGTGAGATTATCCCGAGTGGCAGTCCGGGTCAACCAAACAACACTTCGAAAGGCGGTGTCCTCGAATGAAACGAGCTCTGGTTGCAGGAGCGCTAGGCGTCAGCGGGAGGGCATTGGTCCAGCACCTGGTATCGCTGGGCGATTGGGAGGTCATCGGTGTCTCGCGACGCAGGCCTGATTTCGAAACGCATGCGCGGTACGTCTCAGCCGATTTGCTGAACAAGCCCGAGGTCGAAGCGCTGCTCGATCAAGTCGGCGGCGTGACCCACGTCTTTTATGCAGCGCTCTATTGGGGCGGCAACTTCTTCGAGGAAGTCACGCCCAACCTGACGATGCTCCGAAACCTAGTCGAGGCAGCGGAGCGTTCTTCGCCATCGCTGCGTAAAGTCGTGCTGCTTGAAGGAGCGAAGTATTACGGAGCGCATCTTGGCCCGTACAAAACGCCGGCCAAAGAGAACGACCCGAGGCACATGCCGCCAAATTTCTACTACGACCAGGAGGATTATCTGAAGGCGCAGTCGGCAGGCAAAGCCTGGTCGTGGACGGCCTTGCGCCCCTCAACGATATGCGGGTTTGCCTCCGGCAACCCAATGAACCTGGCAACCGTCATCGCCGTGTATGCCTCGTTGTGCAGTGAAATGGGACTGCCGTTGCGGTTTCCCGGTTCGAGAACGGCGTACGGAATGCTGATGGAGATGACGGACGCGGAGCTGCTTGCCAAGGCCATGCTGTGGGCTGGTGAAAGCGAGAAGTGCGATGGCGAGGCGTTCAACATTACCAATGGCGGCTTCGATCGGTGGGAGAATCTCTGGCCGCGCCTGGTGGAGTTTTTCAAGCTGCCCTGTGCGCCGCCGCAGCGATTTCCCCTGACCCAATTCATGTCCGACAAGGCGCCGGTATGGGATCGCATGGTAGCGACGAACGGCCTGCTGCCCTACTCGTTTGAACAGGCGGCCTCGTGGCCATTCGGAGAAATCCTCTTCAACCTGGAATACGACGTCATGTCCGACACCACGAAGGTGCGCCGGTTCGGTTTTCACGAGGCAGTGGATAACGAAGAGATGTTGTCGCGCCTTATGACGCAATTCCAGCGGATGCGGTTTATCCCTTAGCAGCCTCTCGCCCGTCTTCTCATCTATGTGATACAAAGACGCGTTCCCTCCAGCGTTGCATCAGACAGGGTCCTTCTCTCCCGGAGCATCTGTTCTGTGAGTCAGCGTCTGCCCGAAACGCATCAAGTGAGGAGTCTATGAACGAATTCAGACGGTGGGGAATTGCTCTTGCGGCAATTCTGGTGCAGATGGCCTTGGGCGCAGTCTATGCGTGGAGCGTGTTTCGGGTTCCCTTGTCGAAACTGTTCCACTCGACCATCGCCGAAGTCACATTGACGTTTACGGTTGCTATTTTTGTTCTGGGGTTTGCGTCCTTCTTCGGGGGGCTTTGGCTCAATCGCTCCGGACCCCGCGTCGTTATGCTGACCGGTGGTCTGCTTTACGGCGGGGGCACTTTCCTCGCCAGCTTTTCTTCGGGTCTACCCTGGCTTTATCTCACCTACGGTGTCATCGGCGGCATCGGACTTGGCTTCGGCTACATCGTTCCAATTTCCGTTCTGGTGAAGTGGTTTCCTGACCGCCGCGGCCTGATGACCGGCGTGGCTGTGGGCGGATTCGGCGCGGGCGCGCTGGTCACAGCACCGGTGGCGACCCGGCTGATTCAGAGCGTTGGCGTACTGCACACATTCGCCTACCTGGGAATTGCCTATCTCATCGTCACCTTCGTAGCCGGCTGGTTCATGACCAATCCTGCAGCCGGTTGGCAACCGGCAGGGTGGACACCCAAGGCGCTGCAGGTTTCGCAACGCGCCGCGAAGGACTTTCTGCTGGGCGAGGCCTTGAAGACATGGCAGTGGTGGGCGCTCTGGCTGCTGCTCTTCCTGAATACGTCGGCAGGTATTTCAGTGATCTCGCAGGAAGCGCCGATGTTTCAGGAACTGGCAAAAGTCACAGCGCTGGTCGCCGCCGGCATGGTGGGGATCGTCAGCATTGGCAACGCCATCGGACGCGTCTTCTGGGCCTGGGTCTCGGACGCTATCACCCGGCGCTTTACGTTCGTCGTGATGTATCTTCTGCAGGTGGTGCTGTTCTGGGTATTCCCCTCTATCCACTCGGTGGGCGGACTAACCGTCGTCGCGTTCATCATTCTGATGTGCTACGGAGGAGGCTTCGGCACCATGCCGGCCTTCGCGGCAGATTATTTCGGAGCGAAGAACGTCGGCCCGATCTATGGACTCATGCTCACCGCATGGGGATTTGCCAGCGCGTTCGGGCCGCTGCTCATCGCGCACATGAGGCAGTCGAGCGGCAGCTATGAAACTGGACTGCACGTGATTGCGGTGGTCATGGCGGTGTCCATCGTCATGCCTCTCATCGTGAGGCCCCCGAGAGCCGCAGGCGAGCCGCTCGCTCCCAATCCCGCGGCAAAAGATAGGACGTGACGGAAAGCCCGCAGGCGTCAGGCGGGCTTTCCGTAATATTTCTGGTGCCACTTCCACGCCGTCTCGATGATGTCGTCGAGCTTCGTGTAGTGGGGCTTCCACCCGAGTTCCTGGCTGATCTTCTCCGAGCTCGCGATCAAAACGGCCGGATCTCCCGGCCGCCGCGGGCACTCTTTGACGGGGATGGGGTGGCCGGTCACCCGGCGCGCCGATTCGATGACTTCGCGAACGCTGAAGCCGACTCCGTTGCCGATGTTGTAGATGAGCCGGTCTCGGTCCTTCAGGGCTTCGAAAGCGAGCAGGTGAGCGCGCGCCAGATCCTGAACGTGGATGTAGTCGCGGATGCAGGTGCCATCGGGGGTCGGGTAGTCCTCTCCGAAGACCTTGATATTCTGCCGGCGGCCAATCGCCACATCGAGGATGAGGGGTATGATGTGCGACTCCGGTTCGTGGGCTTCGCCGCGACTCTCGATCGCTCCGGCGACATTGAAGTAGCGCAGGCTGGCGTAGCGAAAGCCATGGATGCGGTTAAGCCACGCAAGCATGTGTTCCACCAGCAGCTTCGACTCGCCGTATGCGTTGGTTGGGCGATGGGTGGCGTCCTCACGAATCGGCGTCGATTCGGGCTCGCCGTAAACGGCAGCAGTTGACGAAAACACTAGCCGGTTGACTCCGGCGGCCAGCATGGCCTCAAGCAGCGTCAGGGTCGAGGCGCTGTTGTTGCGGAAATAGATTTCCGGCTTCTTCATGCTCTCGCCGGCTTCAATCAGAGCGGCGAAGTGCATGACTCCGTCTATTCCAGTGCGGAGCAGTGTTTCGAGTGCCGCCCTGTCGGCGACCTCGCCCTGGATGAATTCCGCTCCCTGCGGAACCAGCTTGCGATGGCCATGACAGAGGTTGTCGTAAATAACGACTTTGTGTCCCTCATCGAGCAAGAGCTGCGCAACGGTTCCGCCAATGTATCCGGCGCCGCCGGTAACGAGTATCCGCAAAATGTGGTCTCCTGGTTGAAACGCCCTCGAACTATGTGTATGAGGAGGAGTGCCTTTCCGTCAAACCGGCCTTCAAGGAAAGGATTTTGTTTTGCACAAGAAAGACGGAGCGGGCAAACAAACGTCGAACACATTCAGAGCGGCCCCAACAGAGAAAGCCGCGTGAAAAATTTACCTGAGATTCCCGCGAGGCCGAAGTAATGGTTACGCACCTGCCAGTGCGCGGATTATAATGAAAGAAAATTGTCGTTACCGCCCTGTTACTTATGTAATATAATCGCCCCATTCTGCGACAATTCTGAAGAGCGCATAGCCGCGATATTCGGGTTATGGTAGCGACAACCAACCCCCTTGGGTCAGACAAGAATCTTCTTAAGGGAAGCTCCCGGTGTGGAACACGGGATGCATGGGTTTCAAGGCGAAGTGTCGGTGGCCGGTCGCGATGGCGGAAATTTTTGGGCAACAAATTTTAGCAATTCAGGTTGGGATTTAGAGAGCTATGGCGAGCAACCATCCGAAGCAAGCAAACTTTGGGCTTCTACCTGAACCGCAAGGACGCTTCGGCTCGTTCGGGGTAAGCCTGGTGGTCAATGTTGCGGTCGCCGCGCTTCTGGTCCTGTTCGCGGCGGCCCGAATCCACGAGGCCCACGTTCGCAAGGAGAATACAGCGGTTCTTATTTTCCCTGTTGAGCAGCCCAAACCTTATGTGCCTCCACCGCCAAAGGTGCACGTCATTCCTCCGCCACCCAAAATAGCGCCTCCTCCTCCGAAGATTCAGCCGCCCAAGCCGGTGGTCGAGCCGCCCAAGCCCGTGGAAGTGAAACTCCCGACCCCTGAAACTCCCAAAGTTGCGCCTGCGCCGCCCAAGGCGGTTGCTCCTCCACCGCAGCCAAAGGTCGGAATGTTCAAGAGCTCTCAGCCCACACTCGTTGCCAACAACACCGCTCCGCCAACGCCGAAGACCGGTGGGTTCGGCGATCCGGTGGGGGTGACTCCAAATCCCAACGCGACGCGACCGGCGAACATCGCATCAGTCGGGTCGTTCTCGGGAACACCGGGTGTCGGCCAGCCTGGCGCGGGAGCGGCACGTCAGGGGTCGGTGAAGGGAGTTGATTTTGGCTCCGGCGTCGCAAACGGCGTGCCCGGGGGACGGGATGTCCACGGCACTGTGGCGTCGGCGGGATTCTCGAATGGCGTCGTCGGCGGCACGGGCAAGCCGGGCGGGACAGGCAAGGTCGAGCAGGCCGGGCTCACCGGAACGGGATTCGGAGCCGCTACGCCGACTACCCCCAAGCAGCAGCAGCAGGCGCAGGCTACGCCGATTGTCGTGCTTTCCAAGCCTAAGCCGAGCTATACCGCCGAGGCACGGCAGCTGCGGATCGAGGGCGATGTGAAACTCGAGGTGCGGTTTACAGCAAACGGAAAAGTCGAGGTTCTCCAGATATTGAGTGGTCTGGGTCATGGGCTGGACGAACAGGCCAAAGCGGTGGCACAGGCGATCCAGTTTAAGCCGGCAACTAAGGATGGACACCCCGTAGACCAGGTCACCGTAATACGAATAACCTTCCAGCTGGCGTAAAAGCATCCGCCAGCATCAGCCGGAGGGGCCGTAGCCGCGGAGGCGTCAATGCCGCGGCCGGCGGGGGCCAGAAGGGCAAATTGCAGTTCCTCAGAGGCATTTGCAATCTGTAACAATGAAACGAACGAACCTTGTCACGGGAACGACCCAAGAGAAAGATTAGGAGCCTGTAAATGTCTCACCGCAATGTATGCGCTTTGGGCCTTGCACTATTTCTGTCCGTCAGCGTGGCTCACGCAAAGAAGGAAACCCACTATTTGCCGCCCACGCCGCTTACGCCGGAGCAGGCTGCTCTGGTCGAGAAAGCAGTGGCGCGTGAAAAAACTACGGTCAAGCTGATCCAGCAGAGCACGCCGGTTGTTCAAACCTACATCCAGAACATGGCCCCCGATCCCAAGCTCCTGCTTGTGCCGGTTTCGGATCAGTACATGGTCGCCCGGGTGGATTTCGGCAAGACATTTTCTGCCAATCCCTACGAAGCACGGGGCAAATCGAAGGGCTTCTTCAAAGGATCGATGCATTTCATCAGCGACCTGACCAAGAGCTTTTCGTTGAATTATTCAGCGACGGGATTCATGGACATGATGTTCCTGGACCCGGTGAGCTTCGACCAGCAGCATTATGACTTTGTCTATGTGCGCCGGGATTTTCTGGGTGGCGTGCGCACCCTGGTCTTCGATGTGAAGCCCAAGCCCAAGGAAGGCTATGGCCGCTTCTTCGGCCGCATCTGGATTGAAGATCAGGACGGCAATATCGTTCGTTTCAATGGTTCCTACACAGGTAACGAGAAGGATCTCGTCGCCCGCTACTATCACTTCGACAGCTGGCGGGTGAACGTGCAACCCGACCAATGGCTGCCGACGGCCATCTACGTTGAGGAGTCCGCCAACAGCGATTCGAAGAAAGCGACCGGCTTCCGCGCCCAGACCTACTTCTGGGGCTATTCGCTGAAGCTTCCCACCAGGGAGAGCGAGAACGAGACCATTGAAGTGCAGAATGCGCAGGACCAGAGCGACCAATCGCAGGACGTAAGTCCGCTCCAGGCGCAGCGCCAGTGGATTTCGCAGGCCGAGAACAATGTGCTTGACCGACTCATGCAGGCCGGACTCCTCGCCCCTCCGAGCGACTTCGATAAGGTGCTCGAAACTGTCACGAACAACATCATCATCGGCAACAAGCTTGTTCTGCCGGACGATATCCACTGCCGCGTACTTCTGACCACGCCCCTTGAGTCTCTGGCGGTTGGCAACACCATCCTGATCAGTAAGGGCCTGGCGGATGTCCTGCCCTCAGAAGAGAGCCTGGCAGCCATCCTGAGCTTCCAGTTGGCTCACATTGTCGAGGGACACCATATCGACACTCGCTACGCCTTCAACGATCGCCTGCTGTTCCCCGATGAAGCAGCCTTCCAGCGGATCAATATGAGCCACACAGTGGTCGATGACCAGGACGCGGCGAAGAAGGCAGTCGAGCTGTTCAACAATTCCGTCTATCGCGACAAGGCCGCCGGTGTGGGCCTCTTCTTCCAGGCCCTGCAGATGCGCGAGAAGCAGCTGACTTATCTGCTGACGCCGCGCCTCGGCGACTCTCTGATCAGGGCCGACGGCACACCATGGCTTGCCGCCCTGGGAACGGGCGCACCGAAGCTGAATATGGATGATCTCACGCAGATCGCGGCACTGCCCTTGAACAGCCGGCTCAAGATCGATCCGTGGGACGACAAGGTGGCCCAGCTGAACGTAAAGCCGGCCCCGCTCCTGACCGCGCGCGACAAGATGCCGTTCCAGGTGACGCCAATCTATTACCGGCTGCAGCGGTATCAGCCACCCGCCACTGCCTCCACCACCGCGCCACCCCCGGCGCCGGGAGCGGCGGCAGCTCCGCCCGCCACAGACCCGAGCCCGTCCCCGGCTGCAGCTGATCCCAATCAGGCGCGGCCAGCCGATGCAAACCAGGGTTCTCAACCAGCGAATCAGGCTCCCCCGCCATCTAATAATCAGCCGCAATAAGTGCAGGCAAAGGAATCGCCGGCCCGTTTTGGATCGAGGCCGGCGTACCCTTCGAAGAATTTGTATACCAATTCATTTCTTTGTCCGGACTTTGGCGATACTGAATGTTGGAGAGTGAGCTTGCTCAAGAAAATTCTTGTTATCAGCCTGCTTTTAGGATCCGGAGCTGCGTATGCACAGGTTGCCCCCTCGGTTAGCGGCGGCAACTCAACATTATGGGTGGGTGGGGAATTCGGAAGCTTCAATTCCGACTACGACACGAGGTCACGCATCATCGGCCCCGGAGTAACCGTGGACTTCAACTTCACTCCAAACATCGGCTTCATAGGTGAGGCCCGCTGGCTTCATTGGAACGGTGACCAGGGCCAGACTCAATCCGATTATCTTGCCGGCGCAAAATACGCCTTTCACTTCCATCGATTCTCGTTCGGTCCGAAATTCCTTGTCGGCGGAGTCTGGAT
Organism: uncultured Acidobacteriaceae bacterium; assembly: GCA_963782175.1. Taxonomy (GTDB): domain Bacteria; phylum Acidobacteriota; class Terriglobia; order Terriglobales; family Acidobacteriaceae; genus Silvibacterium. Next base: position 148,415 of record CAWAIX010000015.1, on the reverse strand, counting down.
CAAGTATCCCGTCCAGGCAACCGCAGGTGCGACCGGAAGCTACTTCGCCTATGCTCCTGGCGGATTCGGCGAATATCGAGTCTCGAGGCGCTTCTCTGTGCGCGGCGGCTACGAATATCAGATCCTGCCCTCGGCGCCTGGTTTCTTTGGTGAGCCGAGCAATGGGCTTACGCCTCATGGCTTTACGGTAGGCGTGAACTATCGCCTATTGGGCGTCCGCTAGCGATCTGTTCGATTGGAAAAGGCCTGGCTTCTGCCAGGCCTATTCTAGACTTGCCTTTTCTACACTCTCAGATATTTCGCAAACTGTAAGCCCCGGCCGTTACGGCCGGGGCAAAACTTCCGCCCAACAGATTGCCCGAGGTCAGAAGTGGTACGCGACCCCGATTACGGGATCGAAGATGTTGTAGTAGCGGTTTGTGCGCAGATTCTCCTGTCCAAAGCTGGGAGACTTGACGACGATGCCGCGATATTCGGCTCGAATGTCCCAGCTGGGGCTCAATTCGTAGGCGATTCCAGCGCCATACAGTATGCCGATGTTCGTATTCTGGCTAGCACTCAAGGTTTGTGTCGTCTGATCTCGAATCGGCGAGAAGATGTAGCCGCCGGGACCGCCTTCCACGAAGGGATTGAAGTTCTTGTAGACGAAGTTGTAAACGAGGGCTCCCGAGATCTCCTGGAAGCGGTCGTGAATCAGAAGATTGTTCGTGGGATTACGGTAGTGCTGTACCTGCTGGGCATACTGGTAGTTCAGTTCCAGTCCGATGTGCGGTGTGAGCAGATAACGATAGCTCACCAGGCCGCCAATACCCACGGTGGCGTGCAACTGAACCGCATTGCCGGAGACAAAAGGGGGAATCACCGCGGAAACGCTGCCGCTGACATCCATGCGGCTTTCCTGCGCAAAACCGGCCACCGCCATCAAGGGCAGCAGCAAAAACAACAAGCGACTTTTCTTCATTCGTCTCGTGAACCTCTCACCGCGCCGCGGCGGGCGCAACGCCTCTTGGGCTATCAAAATTTTTTGTGAACACGGGTGCGCCCGGTCCACTCGGTAATTGTACCTGCCGAATCCCCTTTCGAGAGAAATTCGCGGTATCCATATGGCTTCATTTGCCCGGGTCGCGGAAACTGAAGGGCAAACCCCGCTCCTGCGAGATTGACTTGACGGCCTTGAGAAAAGCCAGGGCGGCATGCGACAGCGTGGCATTCTTCCGATAGGCGAGGAAAAGCTGCCGCTCGATCTTGAGTTCCGGCACGGCCACCTGGATCAGTTCGCCCCGGGCGAGTTCGTCCTGAACCGTGAGACCGGGGACCAGCGCCACACCGTTGCCAATGGCGACAAATCGCTTGATAGCTTCCAGGCTGGGCAGCTCGACATTCATGTTCAGCGGGGTTTTGTGTTTTTCGAACAGATCGATCACGCGGCGGCGCAGCGGAGACACCACGTTATGGGCGATGAAGCTCTCAGCTCCCAGTTCATGGATGGCTACTTTCTTTTCTCGCGCGAGCGGATGGCGCGGATTGACGATGAATACGAGGGAATCGGTGTAGACGCCGATCATGCGTAGCTGTTCCTCATCAGGACGGAAAGTCACGATTCCCATTTCTACGGTGCGATCGAGGATCTGCTCGGGAATTCGGCTGGCCAGGGCGCGCTGCACCAATACGCTGATGTGGGGACACAGACGCCGGAACTGGTCGAGCACGGGCAGCAGATATAGGCAGGTGTATTCGTTTGCCGCGATGTGTAGTCGTCCGCGCTCGAGAGAGCGAAGCTCTTCGATGGCCGAGGTGGCTTCGCGGCGCAGCTTCAAGAGGCGCTCGGCATATTCGCGCAACAGCTCTCCCGCGGCAGTGAGAGTACCCTCCCGTGAACTGCGTTCGAAGAGCGGGTCGCCGATCTCTTCTTCCAGCCGGCGGATCGCATGGCTGACTGCGGGCTGGGTCCGGCGCAGGCGCGCGGCGGCACGTGAGAACCCGCGCTCTTCGACTACCGCAAGGAAGGTTTCAAGCTGCGACAGGTCCATAAATCTAAGCCGCTCCTATTCGAGTCTCAAGCTTCGATATTACTAATATTTATGGATTCAGTAAGAATTATAAATTTGAATAATGGCCGCTGATTTGGCAAACTTGTGTTGTTAGCGTTTCATTTTTGCAGGTGACGTCCATGCCCCAGGACCGAGTCCACTTTTTTGATACGACTCTTCGTGACGGTGAGCAATCACCCGGCTGCAGCATGACGCAGCACGAGAAGCTTCAGATGGCCCATGCCCTGTCTGATCTGGGTGTCGATATCCTCGAGGCCGGTTTTGCAATCTCCTCTGAAGGCGACTTTGCCGCTATCGAAGCCATTGCCGCAGAAGTGCGCGGGCCGGTGATTGCCTCGCTAGCGCGGGCAAGACGGGGAGATATCGAACGGGCGGCCCAGGCACTGGAGCGCGCCGAGCGGTGCCGCATCCACATCTTTCTGGCCAGCTCCGACCTGCATCTCGAATACAAACTGAAGATCAGCCGGGAGGAGGCGCTACAGCAGGCCGCCGAGTCTGTTGCCCTCGCCCGCAAGCTGGCGGACGAGGTGGAGTTCTCTCCCGAAGACTCGACGCGAACCGATCCGGAATTTCTTTGCAAGATCGTTTCTGCCGCTGTTGAGGCTGGTGCGACGGTCATCAACCTGCCCGACACCGTCGGATACGCCACTCCTGGCGATTACGCCGCCATGTTCCGGATGATTCGAGAGCGGGTCCCGGGCGTAGACAAAGTCATTCTCTCTGCACACACCCACGACGATCTTGGCCTGGCGGTTGCGAATTCGCTGGCAGCGATTGACGCCGGTGCGCGCCAGGTTGAGTGCACGATCAACGGCATTGGCGAGCGTGCGGGCAATGCGGCGCTGGAAGAGATTGCCGCTGCTCTCCACGTCCGGGGTGACCGGTATCCGATGGAGACCCAGCTGAACCTCAGCAAGATGTATGGCGTCAGCCAGCTTCTGGCGAAAATGATCAGCTTTGCGCCATCCCCGAACAAGGCTGTCGTTGGAGACAATGCCTTCGCCCACGAAGCCGGCATTCATCAGCACGGAGTCCTCTCGAATCCGCTGACCTACGAAATCATGACTCCGTCAGTCTTCGGGATCCCTACCAACCGGCTGGTGCTGGGGAAGCACTCCGGAAGGCATGCGCTGCGCTCGCGCCTGATTGAGCTCGGGTACAACCTCTCGGCCGGAGATCTCGATGTCGCGTACCGCGCGTTCACCGAGCTGGCCGACCGCAAGAAAGCCATTTATGACCAGGACCTCATTAATCTGGTCGCGCATCACCAGCGCCACGCCGACCTGATCCACGAAGAAGCCGCCGAGAAGCTGCACTGAGGTTCCGACGCTCGCACACGTAACCGTTCCAGCAGGAGACAAGGATGAAGCTCAAGATACTGGTCGTCGCCGGAGATGGAATCGGCCCTGAGGTTACCGCCGAAGCCGTGCGGATCCTCGGCTCCGTCGCCGAGCTAGGCGGCTACGACTTCGAGTTCCGGCACGCCCCAATCGGAGGCGCGGCCATCAAAGCGCACGGCTCGCCCCTGCCCGAATCTACCCTTGACACTGCTCTTGAGAGCGACGCTGTCTTGCTGGGTGCGGTTGGCGGCAATGAATTTAACTCCCTTCCCCCAAACCGCCGCCCCGAGGCCGGCTTGCTGCAACTCCGCCAGGCGCTGGGTGGATTTGCCAACCTCCGGCCGTCCTTTGCATGGCCGGCGCTCTCGTCCAATTCTCCGCTGCGCGCAGAAGTCGTCGACGGTGCCGACATCCTCTTCGTGCGCGAGCTGCTCGGTGGCCTCTATTTTGGTGAGCCGCGTTCGTGGGACCGCGAAGCCGGCGCGGCCTGGAACACGATGCGCTACACCCGCGACGAGGTGATTCGCGTGGCCCGCATCGCTTTTGAGCTCGCGTCGGAGCGACGCAAAAAGGTGACCTCTGTGGACAAGGCCAATGTACTCGAGGTGTCGCAACTCTGGCGGGCCACGGTAACCGAGGTCGCCGCGCAGTATCCTGACGTTGCGCTTGAGCACCAATATGTCGATGCCTGTGCGATGCACCTGATGAACACACCGCGCAACTTCGACGTCGTTCTGACTGAGAATCTCTTCGGCGACATCTTGTCCGACGAAGCCGCCGTAATTACCGGCTCGCTTGGCATGCTGCCTTCAGCGACCATCGGAGGTCAGGTAAATCTCTACGAACCGGTGCACGGTTCTGCGCCGGATATTGCCGGGAAGGGAATTGCCAACCCTCTCGGCGCGATCCTGACGGCAGCGATGGTGTTACGCCACTCCGCCAAGCTTGAGCAGGATGCGCAGGCTGTCGAGATGTCGGTGCGCAAGGTGCTCGAGGAGGGCTATCGTACGGCCGATCTCGCACGCGGAGAGACCAAGATGAAGGTCTCAACTCAGGAGATGGGCAAGCTGGTTCATCAGGCTCTGAACGAGATTATCGACTGCCGCCAGGCCATGCACGCAGTCTGAAGTGCTGGCCGCACGGGCAATCGCGCCTATGGCGCAAAAAATATAGCTATCTCGTAACAGTTGGGGTTACACAAAAATGTCCGCACCAAAAACACTATTCGAGAAAGTCTGGGAATCGCACCTGGTCGCTGAGCCGCCCGATGAGCCGGCAATCCTTTATATTGACCTGCACCTGGTCCACGAAGTCACATCGCCTCAGGCCTTTGAAGGTTTGCGTCTGGCTGGCCGCGAACTGCGCCGTCCGGATCGCACAGTCGCGACCGTGGATCACAATGTCCCGACGACTGCGAATCGCCTCATCATCGAAGACGCCATCGCCGCCAAACAGATCGACACGCTGCGCAAGAACTGCGCTGACTTCGGCGTCGAGCTCTACGATATCGAGTCGCCGAACCAGGGCATCGTCCACGTCATCGGACCCGAGCTCGGCCTCACCAAGCCCGGTATGACCATTGTCTGCGGGGATTCGCACACCTCCACCCACGGCGCCTTCGGGGCCCTCGCTTTCGGAATCGGCACCTCCGAGGTCGAGCACGTGATGGCCACGCAGAGCCTGCCCCAGTCGAGGCCGAAGACGTTCCGCATCACTGTGGACGGCGAACTGCCTGACGCCGTGACGGCAAAGGACATCGTGCTCGGCATTATCGGCCGCATCGGAACCGACGGCGCGACAGGCTACGTGGTCGAGTACGCAGGGTCGGCCATCCGTTCGCTGAGCATGGAAGGACGGATGACGATCTGCAACATGAGCATCGAGGCAGGAGCCCGCGCGGGCATGATCGCCCCCGACGAGACGACCTTTGCCTACCTCAAGGGCCGCAAATTCTCGCCGCAAGGCGCTGAATGGGACCAGGCCGTTACTGAGTGGCGCAAGCTGCTCTCCGATCCTGGCGCAAAGTTCGACCGCGAACTCGTCATTCCGGCAATCGAACTCGCTCCTTACGTGACCTGGGGAACAAGCCCGGGCATGGTGGTGCCGATCACCGATACCGTTCCCTCACCCTCCGCCGCTGAGTCCGACGCCGACCGCCGTCATTTTGAGCGCGCGCTCGAATACATGGACCTGAAGGCCGGCACTCCGATGGAGGAGATCGCCATCGACCGCGTCTTTCTTGGCTCCTGCACGAACTCCCGCATCGAGGATCTTCGCGCGGCGGCGAAAGTCGTGCAGGGTTACCATGTCCATCCGCATGTTCGCGCCATGGTCGTCCCCGGATCGCAGCAGGTCAAAGCGCAGGCCGAGCGCGAAGGTCTCCACCACATCTTTCTTGAGGCAGGGTTCGAGTGGCGCGAGCCCGGCTGCTCGATGTGCCTGGGCATGAATCCCGACATACTTGCCCCGGGCGAGCGCTGTGCCTCGACCAGCAACCGCAACTTCGAAGGCCGCCAGGGACGCGGCGGCCGCACGCACCTCGTCAGCCCGATGATGGCCGCTGCCGCAGCCATCGCCGGCCATTTCACCGATGTAAGAACGTGGGAATTCAAAAAGGAAGAGGTTCTGGCTCAATGAAGGCATTTCGCAGACACAGATCGAAGGTGATGCCGCTGAATCGCGTCAACGTCGATACTGACCAGATCATCCCCAAGCAGTTTTTGAAGCGCATTGAGCGCACCGGCTACGGCGACTTCCTGTTTCACGACTGGCGCCAGGACCCGAACTTCGAGATCAACCATCCCCGCCACAAGGGCGCGGAGATTCTCGTCACCGGCAAGAACTTCGGCTGCGGCTCCTCGCGCGAACATGCCGCGTGGGCGCTGAACGACCACGGCTTCCGCGTGGTCATCGCGCCCAGCTTCGCAGATATCTTCCATTCGAACGCGGGCAAGAACGGCATCCTGCTCGTCACGCTTCCTGAAGAGCACGTCGAGCTTTTGCTGGAGCGCGCATCCACGCTCGACGAATACCACCTCACCGTTTCACTCGAAGATCATCTCGTTCACGACGATCAAGGGTTCTCGGCGACGTTTCACATCGACCCGTTTCGCCGCTATTGCCTGCTGGAGGGTCTCGACGACATCGGCCTGACCCTCCGCCACTCTGACGCACTCGACAAATTCGAGCAGCAGCACAACAAAGCTTTTTGGCTCGCTCCACGGCCCGAAGCAGCATCTGCTCAGGAGGCGCACGCATGAGCAGCAACGGCAAGAACGGCACGTACAACCCGAAGCATTTCTCCGTCACCATCACCGAAGGGCCGAGCCGCGCAGGCGCGCGCTCGATGTTCCATGCTATTGGCTTCACGAATGAAGACCTGCACAAGCCAATCATCGGCATCGCCAACACGTGGACTGAAATCGGCCCCTGCAACTTTCATTTGCGCCAGCTTGCGGAAGCGGTAAAGCAGGGAATTCGCGAGGCCGGCGGCACTCCGATGGAGTTCAACACGGTCACCATCTCCGATGGCATCACCATGGGCACCGAGGGCATGAAGGCCTCCTTGATCAGCCGCGAAGTGATCGCCGACTCCGTCGAACTCGTCGCCCGCGGCAATATGTTTGACGGCCTCGTTGCCATCGCCGGGTGCGACAAGAACATGCCGGGCACCGTGATGGCGCTTGCCCGCCTCGATATTCCGTCGCTCATGCTTTACGGTGGATCGATTGCGCCCGGCCATCTGAACGGAAAGACGCTAACCATTCAGGATGTCTACGAGGCGATCGGCTCGCATTCAGCCGGAAGGCTCGACGACGCCGGCCTCGATGCCATCGAGGCTAATGCCTGCCCTGGGGCTGGCGCCTGCGGCGGCCAGTTCACTGCAAACACCATGGCGATGGCCTGCGAGTTTCTCGGCATCTCGCCCATCGGACTCTCCGGCGTGCCGGCGTTCCTTCCCGAGAAGCTGGAAGCCGCGCGCGAGGCCGGCCGGCTGGTCCTCGAACTCGCGAAGAGAGATCTGCGCCCGAGTAAGATCATCACGCCGAAAGCCATCGAGAACGCCATCGCCGCGGTCGCCGCGTCCGGCGGTTCTACCAATGCAGTTCTTCACTTCCTGGCCATCGCTCACGAAGCGGGGATTCCGCTCTCGATTGACGACTTCGACCGCATCAGCCGGAACACGCCGCTGCTATGCGACCTGAAACCCGGCGGGCAATATGTCGCCGCCGATTACCACGCCGCCGGAGGAAGCCGCCTGCTTGCGCAGCGCCTCGTCGATGCAGGGCTGATCGACGGCAGCCAGTGGAACGCGACCGGCAAGACCCTCGCCGAGGAAGCCGCTCAGGCCGTCGAAACTTCCGGACAGCAGGTGATCCACACCGTGGAAAAGGCCATCAAGCCCACCGGCGGACTCGTCATCCTCAAGGGTAATCTTGCGCCGGAGGGCTGTGTCATCAAGGTCGCCGGCCACACGCGCCTCGAGCACCGCGGCCCGGCGCGTGTCTTCGACTCGGAACACGACGCCTTCCACGCTGTCGAATCCGGACAGATCAAGCCAAACGATGTGATTATCATTCGCTACGAAGGGCCAAAGGGCGGTCCCGGCATGCAGGAGATGCTGGCAGTAACTGCCGCTATCGTTGGTATTCCTGAGCTGAGTCATACGGTCGCCCTGCTCACCGACGGCCGCTTCTCGGGAGCCACGCGCGGACTCATGGCGGGACACGTCGCTCCGGAAGCCGCTGTTGGCGGACCGATCGCCGCAGTGCGCGAAGGCGACATCATCCATTTCGATATTCCCAACCGGAAGCTCTCGGTCGAAGTCTCGGATGCCGAACTCGCCGAACGATTGAAGACCTGGAAGAAGCCCGCCCCCCGCTATGCTCGCGGAGTCTTCCGGAAATACTTTGACACGGTTTCGTCGGCATCCCAGGGGGCGGTAACGCACTGAGGGAAAGCTAACAGTTGCAAGTCTCCAGTCCCCAGTTCCGGAGCATTGACTGGCAACTGGAGACTAACAACTGGGGACTAACGGAGAAAGAGATGAGTGAAGCAAAACCCGCAGGTACCCGTCTCACCGGATCCGAGATCCTCTGGGCCACTCTCGAAGGCGAGGGTGTGCGCGAAGTTTTCGGCTATCCCGGCGGCGCGATTCTCCCCGCGTACGATGCGTTGCGCAAGTTTCCCATCCGTCACATCCTCGTCCGGCACGAGCAGGGCGCGGTCCACATGGCCGACGGGTACGCGCGTGCATCAGGCAAGGTCGGAGTGGCTGTTGCTACCTCCGGCCCGGGCGCGACCAACATGGTCACAGGCATTGCCACGGCCATGATGGACTCTATCCCGCTGCTCTGCGTCACCGGACAGGTCTCGAGCAAACTGATGGGCTCCGATGCATTCCAGGAGATCGACATCACCGGGATCACCCTGCCTGTAACCAAGCACAACTACGTCGTCACCCGCGCCGAGGATCTGGCTCCCGCGCTCCGCGAAGCCCTTCTCGTCGCTCGCTCCGGCCGTCCCGGCCCAGTGCTGGTTGACATCACCAAGGATGCCCAGCAGGGATCGGCAATTTACGACTTTGCTGCTGCCACACCGCGTCCGCATCGTCCTCACCCGATGCTGCGCGCCGAAGCTGACTCGGTTCTTCAGGCCGTCGAGATGATTCGCGCTGCCAAGCGCCCTATCATTTTCGCCGGACATGGCATGATCCAGTCGGGCGCGCGCGAGCAGGTGCGGGCACTGGCCGAGCGGCTGCAGATTCCGGTAGCGTCCACGCTGCTTGGACTCGGAGGCTTTCCTGCATCGCATCCGCTCTCGATGGGCATGATGGGCATGCACGGCGAGGCCTGGGTCAATCACGCCATCCAGCAGTCGGATTTGCTTATCGCGTGCGGCATGCGCTTTGATGACCGCGTCACGGGCTCTCTGCCCACGTATGCGCCTAACGCGAAGAAGATTCACATCGAGATCGATCCCGCCGAAATCAACAAGAACGTCAGGGTCGACGTCGCGCTCATCGGCGACCTTGCCGAAGTGCTCGAAACGCTGCTGCCACATCTTGCGCCGCGCTCAGCCGTCGAATCGCCGTGGCTGCGCGAGGTCTATGCGATGAAGGGCGAGTGCGCCGTGCGCGACATCCAGAACCTTCCCGACAACGGACACCTCTACGCCGCCCACGTAATGAATGACCTGTGGCATGCGACCGGCGGCAAGGCCATCGTTGTCACGGACGTCGGCCAGCACCAGATGTGGGAAGCGCAGTACTACAAGCACGAAGAGCCACGTACGCTGATCACCTCCGGTGGTCTCGGAACCATGGGTTTCGCGCTACCCGCCGCGATCGGCGCAAAGGTTGCCTGCCCCGACAAAGAGGTCTGGGTCGTCGCCGGAGACGGCGGCTTCCAGATGACGGCTGCCGAGCTCTCGACCATCGCGCAGGAAAACCTCGACCTGAACATCGCCGTCATCAACAACGGATATCTCGGCATGGTGCGGCAATGGCAGGAGTTCTTCTACGAGAAGAACTACGAGTCCTCCCCCATCCTCAGTCCGGATTTCGTCAAGCTGGCTGAGGCGCACGGCATCCCCGGTGCCGCCGTGCGCACGCGCGCCGAGGTGCTGCCCGCCGTGAACGCCGCCCGCGAGCGAAAGGGGCCGTTCCTGATCAATTTTCTCGTCGAAAAGGAAGATTCGGTGTACCCGATGATCGCCGCCGGGTCTGCGCTGCATGAAATGATCCGCCGGCCTGGTGGCAATCCGCTCATCGAAACCGCGGAGGACCGGTAGAACCTATGCTGCACACATTTGTCGCAATTGTTGAAGACAAGCCCGGAGTCCTCACCCGCGTCGCCTCGCTCTTCCGCCGGCTAAACGTCAACATCGTCTCGCTGACCGTTGGAGCTTCGGAAAGGCCGGGCATTTCGCGCATGACGATCGTTGCCGATTCCTCCCCGTCAGCCGGCCACCGTATTATGGCCAGCCTTTACAAACTCGAAAACGTCCTCGACGTCGATGACATCGGCCAGCACGCGAATGTCAGCCGTGAACTGGCTTTGATCAAGGTTGCGGCTACTCCCAAAACGCGCTCGCACATTTTCGAACTGGTTGAAGTCTTCCGGGCGCGCATCGTCGATCTCGCTCCAGAGTCGCTGATGATCGAGATCACCGGTGTTCAAAGCAAGATCGAGGGGCTTATTCAGGTGCTGAACGAGAGCCAGGACCGCATCCTAGAGATTTCCCGCACCGGGCGCATGGTGATGCGCCGCGGACAGCACACCAGTCGCGTGCTCGATGCGATGCGCGTTCCAGCTGGTGAAGCTGAAAACGAAACCGCCACAGATACAGAACCTGAAATCGCCGAAGAGGCCGATCTGCCGCAGTAAAAGAATTTCGATTAAGAAAAGCAAACAAAATTCGCTTTATACAAATAAAGACACGAGGAATTACAAAATGGCAAAGACTTATCACGACCAGGATGCCGACCTGTCGCTCATCCAGAAGAAGAAAGTAGCCATCATCGGCTACGGCTCCCAGGGCCATGCGCACGCTCTGAACTTGAAGGACTCAGGCGTCGAGGTCCGCGTTGGCCTGCCCGCGAACAGCAAGTCGATCGACAAGGCGAAGAAGGCGGGGCTCGAGGTAAACACCGTCAGCGACGCCGCGGCCTGGGCCGACGTCATCATGATCCTCACCCCCGATCATTCGCAGGGCGAGACCTACAAGAACGACATTGCTCCCAACCTCAAGCCCGGCAAGACGCTAATGTTCGCCCACGGCTTTAATATCCGCTTCGCAACGATCGATCCGCCGAAGGACATTGACGTCTCGCTCGTCGCACCCAAGGCTCCCGGCCATCGCGTGCGCGAAGTCTTCACCGAAGGCGGCGGCACACCCGGCCTTGTCGCGATTCATCAGGACGCTTCGGGTCACGCCCTCAAACAGGCACTCTCCTATGCAAAGGGAATCGGCTGCACCCGCGCGGGAGTGATCGAGACCACCTTCGCCGAGGAAACCGAGACCGACCTTTTCGGCGAGCAGGCCGTCCTTTGCGGCGGCGCTTCGGCGCTCGTCAAGGCCGGATTCGAGACTCTGGTCGAGGCGGGCTATCAACCAGAGATCGCCTACTTTGAGTGCCTGCACGAACTCAAACTCATCGTTGACCTGATGTACCGCGGCGGTCTGGCCTACATGCGCTACTCCATATCCGACACAGCCGAATACGGCGACTATACCGCCGGACCGCGTATCGTCACCGATGCCACTCGTGCCGAGATGAAGCAGTTGCTCAAGGAGGTCCAGGACGGTACCTTCGCAAAGAAGTGGATCGAAGAGAACAAAACGGGGCGCAAGTACTTCAATGAAATGCGGAAGCTCGAAGCGAATCACCCTATCGAAGAGGTCGGCGGCAGGCTGCGGGCGGCGATGCCGTTCCTTGATCCTGTGACCGTAAAGGACAACGCTCCACAGGCGGTGCAGCCCGAAACTGTGAACGCGTAGTCTCGAAAACTAGCCGGGTATGGCCGCGAAGGTTATCTTCGTGGCCACACCCCGTCCGTCGTCCTGAGCTCCCAGTCGTTCCCATGCGCGTGAATGCGCTCATCGATCACATGCCCACGCGCAAACAGGAAATGCAGCGGCCTCACGCAAACTGATTTTGTGCACACGCAAGCAGGCAACCGCATCGGTTACCATCGAAGGGAGGCCAGAACATGACCACTGCCACGTCCATCCCAGTGCTCGACTCAAATGAACCCAGCTCGGCTCCGGTTCGCACACCGATTCCGGAAGTTATCGAAGCACTTAAGCGGGTTGGCCCCCTGCATGGCATGGAAGACAGCGAGCTCGAATGGCTGGCCAAGCACGGCACAGAACGCAAGGAGCCTGCCGGCAGGACGCTCTTCGAGGAAGGCGCCCCGGCCAGGAAGATGACAGTCATCCTCAAGGGCGAGATCCATGTCCGCCGCGAGCGTGGCAAGCCAACGGGAATATTTTCCGCCCGGGCGGGCCAGATTACCGGCCTGATGCCCTTCTCGCGTATGAAGACCTACGGCGGACACGGGTATGTCGTCACTGATGCATGGGCTCTGGACTACGACAAGGATATCTTTCCCGAGATGTTGCGGGCCGTCCCATCGATGGGGCAGCGCTGCGTCTCTGTGCTGCTCGACAGGGTTCGCGAGATCACTCGCCTCGAGCAGCAGGCGGAGAAGCTGTCGGCTTTGGGCAAACTCGCTGGCAATCTCGCTCACGAGATGAATAACCCGGCATCGGCTGCGCAGCGTGCCGCCGCCGGACTGCTCGATGAGCTGCGTGTCTACGGCCAGGAGAAGTTCAGGCTGGGAAGCCTGTGTCTCGATGAACAGCATTTGCGGCAAATCAGAGAGTGGCAGGAGAGAATCCGCGAACATGGGCGTTCGGCTTCCTCGGACGCGGCAGAGATGTCGCTGATGGAAGATTCCCTCCAGACATGGCTGAGAATCCATGCGGTAAGGGAGTCGTGGAAAATTGCCCCGGAGCTGGCAGAGCTGGGCGTTAAGGCCGAGCAGTTGGAGCCGCTGGGAGAATTTCTGGACCCTGAATCGCTGTCTATCGTGCTGGGCCAGTTTACGTCGTCAGTACGGGCCGAGCGCATCGCCGAAGCCATGCTCGATTCGACAGCCCGTATCTTCGATCTGATTCGCGCCATCAAGGATTACTCCTACATGGACCAGGCGCCGATTCAGGAGATCGATGTGCGGCAGGGCATCGAAAATACCCTGACCATGTTGCAGTCCCGGACGGCTGATGTGGAAATTGAGCGCCGTTACGCGCCGGATGTACCGCTCCTTTCCGCCTACGGCAGCGAACTGAACCAGGTGTGGATGGCGCTGCTCGAAAATGCTCTCGATGCCATCAGGGATCACGGCAAAATCACTATCGGCGTGCAGGTCTCGGGCGACATGCTGCTCATCGAGGTTTGGGACAATGGCCCGGGTATCCCTGCCGAACTGGAGGACCGCATCTTCGAGCCGTTTTTCACGACCAAGGCGCCCGGCTCAGGGCTGGGTCTGGGACTCGATACCGCGCAGCGCGTCATTCGCCGCCATCGCGGTTACATAACCGTGCAGTCCGGGCCCGGTGCTACCTGTTTCCAGGTGCGGCTGCCCATTGACCAGCTGCAAGCTTACTGATGCAATCTTCGAATGCAGAAGTTCCCAAGGGTTGACCTTGTCGGTGTTGGACTGAACGCCACCGACACGCTCATCCCTCTTCCGAATTTTCCGGCGCCTGGCTCGAAAGTCGAATACAGCAAGGTCAGCGTGCTCCCGGGTGGACAGGTTGCCACTACAGTTGTCGCCTGCCAGCGCTGGGGCTTGACCACGCGATACGTCGGCAAGCTCGGCGATGACAGCGCCGCCGAACTTCATCGCCGCGAGTTCACCCGCGCGGGCGTAGAGGCGCAGCTTGTGACGGTGCAGGAATGCGCCAGCCCGCAATCGCTGATTCTCGTCGATGCAACGGGCGAGCGCACGGTGCTTTGCCGGCGGGATGAGCGGCTCATTCTTCAGCCCCGCGAACTCAACCGTGAGTGGATAGTCAATGCAAGAGCCCTGCACGTGGATGGGCATGACACCGCGGCAGCTACTCAGGCGGCCCGCTGGGCGCGTGAAGCAGGCGTGCTTGTCGTAGCCGATCTTGACGAGGCATATCCGGGAGTCGAAGATCTCCTCGAAAATGTCGACTACCTCATCGTGAGCCGGGATTTCCCGTCGCAGATCACCGGCGAACCCCACCTTGAGGAGGCGCTGCGGCGGATGCGCAGCCGCTACGGTTCGATCCTCACCGCTGCGACGTTGGGTGAGAATGGCGTGCTCGCCTGGGATGGCAAACAGTTCCTTCACATCCCTGCCTATCACGTGACCGTTGCGGACACAACGGGCGCGGGGGACATCTTCCATGCCGGATTCATCTACGGGCTGCTACAGGGGGGAATACTGCAAGGATGGCCCCTGGCACGCCAGCTTGATTTTGCGTGTGCAGCTGCTGCGCTCAATTGCACCGCGGCCGGAGCCCGCGGCCACATCGCCTCGCTTGCTGAAATCGAAGAGCTCATGGCTACGGGCGCTAGATACGAGAACGTCTATAAGGGTTTGACTGTTGACGTGCCTCACATCCTCGGCAGACGATAGCTATCCAGTCGGTTCTACAGCGAGGGTCGAATGCGCGAAATTACTCCCGGCCCGATCCTTTTCGTCACGCTGTTTCTTCTGAGTGCTTTGGACGCATCGGCTCAGCAACCCGTCCACGGCCTCTGGCTCTGGAAGACCCCGACAGTTCTCGCCGCCCCACACGCTGCCGAAACGTTACGTGACTTCTGCCGGACCGAACACATCAACGAGGTCTACGTCGCTTTCACCGCCGCCGCGAAAGCCGGCCCATCAGGAGAGAATCAACTCGCCGGCCTCATCCGCGTGCTCCACAAATCAAACATCCGCGTCGAAGCTCTCCTGTCGAGCACCGATGCCGACGAACCCGGCAGGCCGCGCGAAAAGCTCTTAGGCCACATTCACGACGTCATCGCCTTCAATCAGGGCCATTCCAACGACGCCTTCGACGGCATTCACCTCGACATCGAGCCGCAGCAGCGCCCGGAAAACAAAGGTCCCGGCAACCTCAACTTCCTCCCCGGCCTCGTCGACGCTTACCGCGCTGCGCGCCACCTCACCGGCCCCGCTCACCTCAGCGTCAACGCCGACATCCAGAAGAAGCTGCTCGAAGGCAACATCGACCAGCGCCGTAGCCTGCTCTCATCCCTCCCGCGATTCACACTGATGCTCTACGAGCTCAGCAGCCCCGGCGATGGAGAATCGACCGAACAGAAGAAAGACAAGCTTCAAGCCAATGGCGAGAAGTTTCTGAAGATGGCCTACGAAGGGCTACCGGAGCCCAATCTCGCAAAAGTGGCCATCGGCCTGCGCACACCCGACTACGGCCAGCTCATGCCCGAGATGCTCAAAACCGTAGACGATACGCTCCGCCCCAACCCGCACTATCTCGGGTGGGCCTGGCACTCCTACAACGACCATCTTGAGAATCGATAGGTTGCTATTCAGCCCGCAGTGCCTCGACCGGATTTACTTCCGCAGCCCTCATTGCCGGTAGATAGGCCGCCAGCGCTCCGCTTACGCCGAGCACGACCGCCACAACGGCCAGGGTCCATCCATCGTGCGCCGAGACACCGTAGAGATAGCTGCGCACCAGCCTGCCCGCGGCCAACGCCATCGCAAGACCCAGCACAATGCCGACCGCAACCATGACGCCCGCCTGGCGCATCACCAGCCAGACCACGTCGAAACGCTGAGCGCCGAGGGCGAAGCGCACGCCCATCTCGCGGGTCCGTTGGCTGACGACATAGGCAAGGAGGCCGTAAAGGCCCGCCACGCACAGCAGCAACGCCGAGCCCGCGAAGATTTCCAGCAGATGCGCTGCGAGCGTCTGGCTGCCGTACGAGTCTTCCACGACCTGGTTCATGGTGGTGAAGTTGCTGCCCCCAAGCGCGGGATCGGCTTGCCGCAGCACCTCGCGCAGTTCGGGAATCATCGCTTCCGGACTACGATCTGTTCGCACGGCGATGTCCATAGCGATGCCCTCGATGACCTGGTAGAAGCTGCTCTTTTGCGTTACCTGCGCGAGCGAAACCTGAACCTCCGGCTCCGAAGGCTCGCCGATGGTCTTCTGATGCATATCATCGAGCACGCCGATGATGTGCGCCGGCTTGTCCGGCGTCAGGTGCCATAGCTCCATGCCCACGACTTTGCTCAAATCCTTCTGGCTGGGTGCGAACTCTCGGGCGAAAGCGCGGTTCACAACGAGTGCTGGCAGCGACGACACAGTGTCCTGCTCGTTGAAGAAGCGTCCCGCGAGCATTTTGAAGCCGAATACCTTCTGCAGATCCGGGTTGGCCGCGTTCAGACGTGCCACCACATCCTTGGCCTTGCCATCCCGTGAACCCCCCGGATCGCCTTTCAGCGAAAGCAGCACCTTGAATGAAGTTCCCAGGGGCACTTCCGACATCAACCCGGCCGCCTGCACTCCCGGCAGATGCCTGATCCGCTCGAGCAATGGCGAGTAGAGGTTGTCCTCCATGTCGTGTCCCGCGAATTTGTAACCGGGAATCTGCAGACTCGCGACGATGATGTGGTCTGTGCGAAATCCCAGCGGAACATGCCGCAGGGCGTAGATGGTGCGCAGCAGCAATCCGCAGCCGACCAGTAGCGTAAGCGACATGGCAATTTCGATCACCACCAGCCCGCCGCGAAGGCGATTCTGCCCGCGCGCGCCGCCGCTCTGCTGGCTTCCCTGCCTCAGACCTGGTTCGATCGGAGAGCGCGCTGCCAGCCACGCCGGCCAGGCGGATGAGAATAGGGTCGAAATTACCGTCAGCCCCAGGAGAGCGGCGACCACGCGCCAGTCCACCGCGGCTCGAACAGGGAACGGAAGTCTATGCTCCATTCCATGCGCGAACAGCTTGACCGCGAGCAGGGCCAGTGTTGCGCCCGCCACAGCTGCGATCCCGCTCAGTAGCAGCCCCTCCACGACGAACTGCTGCACGATCCGACCGCGCCCAGCGCCAAGGGCGCCGCGAAGAGCAATCTCGCGCTGCCGTACGGTCGCTCGCGCCAGCAGCAGGTTGGTCGCGTTCATGCAGGCGATCAGCCACAGGACGCCAGATGCGCCCAGCAGCATTTCGAGCGCGCGCCTGGTTTCCTTGTCGACGAGCGATGCCGCATACCCGCTCAAGTTGATAGCAGCACGCGCCGCACGCGCCTCGGGATCGGCATAACCTTTTGCGATTTCCTTCTGCAGTATGTCGAGCTCAGCCTGCGCCTGCCCGGATGTAATTCCGTCCGCCAGTCGTCCGATTACCTCATAGCCAGGAGTTTCGTCTGTCCGGCCGCGGTCCGCATTGCCGAGTTGAGCCAGCGTCCAGACCTGCAGTCCCTTGGCATCGAAGGGAAAGGAAAATCCGCGCGGCATCACGCCGACAACAGTGTGAGCCTCTCCGCTGATCTTTACGGTCCTGCCCAGGACAGATGTGTCTCCACCGAAGGCCTCGCGCCATGCGGCATCGCTCAGAATGACACTGGTCGCGTCCGCGCTCTTCGCAAATCCTTCGGGGCTTTTGCGAAAATCCCGCCCGATCTCAGGGGACACGCCCAGCACCTGGAACAGATTGGCGCTTATCTTGTATGAGCCGACCTGTTGTGTATTTGAGCCGGTGTCAAGGAAGTTCCTTCCCGTGGCCCAGCGATAGAACGCGATTCCATCAATACTCCGGCACCACCTCTGCCACTCCTCAAGGTCAGGATAGGTGGGCGGCATATTCCGTTCGCTGCCACCCTCCTCGTAAATCTGCACCAGCCGTGCTGCCTTCGCATACGGCAACGGCCTGAGCAGCACCCGGTCCACAACGGTGAACATCGCCGTCGCAGCGCTAATGCCCAGAGCCAGCGTGCCGATCACGGCGAACGCAAATCCCCAGCGACTTCCGCATCTGCCGCAGCGCGTATTGCAGGTCCTGCCCGAGCCGCTCCAGCCACGTCCAGCCCCAGGCCTCACGGGTCAAATCCTTTACCAGTGCCGTGTTGCCGAACTCTCGCTGTGCTTCGCGACGGGCGGTTTCTTCATCCAGTCCGCGATCGCGCGCGTTGGCCATGGCCATCGCCAGGTGTGCCTCGATCTCGGCATCAAGCTCTTGCTTCCTGGACTCCGCATCCTTTCGTCCGGAATCGAGCCAGCGTTTGTCGCTGGGGTTGTGTGATCGCATGATGTAGACAATCTACATCCATGTCTATAGGGTGTCTACCGTGAAATCGCTGAAACTGGAGGGTAAATCGGGCGGCCGCCCCTTTCGTTCCGTACCTTGGCCCGGATACCTAGGGGCCCGGCTACCCCGGGCTTCGATTAACCTTGGTTCGATCACGTTATGGGGGCGAATCGCGTCGAATGGGAGTATCATCAGGTAAAGAACCGGAGTTGTGTCTCCGGGCGGCTTTGCACATGTCAAAAAACTTCAAGCGCACTGTCTTCGGCGTTTCTGTAGCCCTTGTTTTAGTCGTGTTTCTCGGCGGATTCGTCTCTAGCGACGTCAGAGCCGGCAGCCAGAACGATGGCGCTTACCGCCAGATGGGTGTCTACGAAGAAGTTCTGCACAAGATCCAGAGCGACTACGTGACCGACCCCAATATCGGTAAGGTGACCGACGGCGCGCTGCACGGGCTGCTGGAGTCCCTCGACGCAGATTCGAGCTATCTGACCCCGTCGGAAAACGCCACTTACAAGGCTCACCAGAATGAAGGGACCGCACAGGTCGGAATCAACGTGTCGCGCCGCTACGGTTATGCGACGGTCATTTCCGTCATGCCAGGAAGCCCGGCCGACAAGGAGCAGATCAATGATGGCGACATCATTGAATCGATCGGCAGCCAGTCGACTCGCGAACTCTCCCTTGCCATGGTTCGGCTGTTGCTCGAAGGCAAGCCGGGAACGGATGTGACTTTTTCGCTGGTTCGCCCGGGCAAGTCTGATCCGCAGAAGATCACGTTGACGCGCACGCAGGTGCAGGCTCCGGCTCTGGCCGAACAGCAATACGAGGATTCGTCAATCCTTTACCTGAAGCCGGTCGTGCTTACCAAGGAGCGCGTGGCCGAGGTCGAGTCTCGCCTGAAGGCCATGCCGAAGAACGGCAACAAGAAAGTGCTGCTCGACCTGAGGGATGTCGCCGAGGGCGATCCGGCGCAGGCCATTGCCCTTGCGAATGCCTTCTTGAAGACGGGCACCATTGCGTCGCTCGAAGGGCAGAAGGTTCCAAAGCAGACCTTCACCGCTGATCCGGCAAAATTCATCACGGCGGCTCCGCTGGTGGTGCTTGTCAATCACGGCACGGCTGGTCCTGCAGAGCTTGTTGCGGCGGCGATCCTCGACAACAAGCGCGGCGACCTGGTGGGTGACCGGAGCTTTGGCGAAGGCACCGTCCAGAAGACGATTGATCTGCCTGATGGAGCGGCGCTGATTCTGTCTGTGGCCAAATACGAGGCGCCCTCGGGCAAGCCAATTCAGGACCAGGCAGTAACGCCCAACATTGTCGTGACGGAAAGCATCGACCAGTATCTCGCCGAGGCCGACAGTGACACCACGGCCAAGCCTCAGGACAGGTCCACTCCCCGCACTGACGACCAGCTGAACAAGGCTCTCGACGTCCTCAAACAGAAGAACGCCTAGCGTTCGCCGGGGAAGCGATTGACGTCACGCGGTCCATGGAAACCTCCTGAGACCAGGCAGGGGAGTTCGCGCCCTGCCACTGCTCCCTCAGCCCAGCCTTCAAGCAGCTTTCGCCCTCGGGCCGGACGGCCCAAGATAGCCGGCGGCGTGGCGGTCGCATTTCTGGCGCTGATGGCGATTACGGTGGGCTCGCTTGGCGGTCTGATGTTGGTCTACTCGGTCGACCTGCCTCAGATTCAAGAGCTGGAGCGATATCGTCCCGCGACTACGACGGAACTCTACGACGTCCACGGACGTTCTTTTGGCTCTTTTGCGCTGGAGCGGCGTGTCGTTGTCGGCTACGACGGTTTTTCGCCGCTGCTGCGTCAGGCTGTCATCTCGATCGAGGACAAGAATTTCGAAAGCCACTGGGGCATAAACCTCTTCCGCGTGCTTGGGGCCGCATATCACGATCTGACCTCCAGGGGGCGCGCGCAGGGGGCGTCGACGCTGACCATGCAGTTGGCGCGCAACCTGTTTCTCTCCAACGAGCGGACCATGGGACGCAAGCTGCAGGAGGTGTTTCTGTCGCTCCAAATTGAGCACCGCTTCACCAAGCAGCAGATCTTCACCCTGTACGGCAATCAGATCTTCTTGGGGCACGGCGTCTATGGATTCGAAGCCGGCGCGAACTACTATTTTTCGAAGCACGCCAGCGAGCTGACCTTGCCGGAAGCCGCGTTGTTGGCCGGGCTTCCCAAGGGTCCGTCGGAGTATTCACCCCTG
Source organism: uncultured Acidobacteriaceae bacterium (assembly GCA_963782175.1). Classification (GTDB taxonomy): domain Bacteria; phylum Acidobacteriota; class Terriglobia; order Terriglobales; family Acidobacteriaceae; genus Silvibacterium. The sequence goes on along the minus strand of CAWAIX010000015.1, from coordinate 127,993 downwards.
CAGAATCCGGACCGTGCCATGCGGCGCCGAAACGCGGTAATCAACGCCATGCTCGAAGATGGCGCGATTACGGCGGCGCAGGCCGATGAGGCACGGACAGCCCCGCTGGGGCTGCATATCCAGCCGCCTCCAAACAGCGTGGCTCCATGGTTCGTCGAGGAGGTCCGGCGTGAACTTGAGCGCAAGTTTGGATCGGACCGCGTCCATGAGGCGGGACTCAAGGTCTACACCACGCTCGATCTCGATCTGCAGCACGCCGCCGATCAGTCTGTTCTGGACGGCCTTGCGTCCTACGAGCGGCGCCACGGCTGGAGGGGGCGCCTGCTGAACGTGATCTCCGGCGGCTCGGACGTGGAGAGCTTTCGGCATCCCGACTGGAACGCGCCCGCAATTCCGGGGCAATACCTGCACGCGCTGGTGGAGGGTGTACTCCCATACCAGGTCACAGCACGAATCGGGCAGCAGCACGTGATGCTGACGGCGGAGGACTGGGCCTGGACCGGCTTCAAGACCGCGGAGGAGTTCCTGCACCAGGGAGACATCGTTTACGTGCATGTGACGGGAAAGGACGGCAGTCTGCTCCGCGGAAAACTGGAGCAGGATTCAGGTGCGGAGGGCTCGCTGCTGGCCATGGATAACGCGACCGGCGACGTGCTCGCGCTGGTCGGCGGCCGGGACTTCTATCTCTCGCAGTTCGATCGCGCCACTCAGGCTGAACGCCAGACCGGTTCTTCGTTCAAGCCATACGTGTATACCGCTGCGGTCGAAGAAGGGGCTCGTCCGGAAGAAAAGATTCTCGACGCGCCGGCGTCGTTCGGCTCGTACACTCCACACGATTACGAAGGCAACTATCTCGGCAGTATCTCGCTGCTGACGGCCTTTGCCGATTCCCGGAACATTCCAGCCGTCAAACTCGCCGAGCGGGTCGGCATGCATAAGGTCATCGCGACCGCGCACAAGTTCGGTGTAACCAGCAATATTCCGGCCTATCTGCCGGTCGCGCTCGGCGCCGTTGAGATCACGCTCCGGGAGCAGGTTGCCGCTTACTCTGTATTTCCCAACGACGGGCTGCGGGTCGCGCCCCGCCTCGTTCGGCGCGTGACCACCGCGGAGGAAGTTCCGCTCAGCGACGATCCTCCACAGGTGGAAGAGACAATCAGCGCAAAGACGGCGCGAACGATGATGGTCTTTCTCAAGGAAGTGACGCACAGCGGCACAGCGGCAGCTGCCTCCGCGCTCAATCATCCGATTGGGGGCAAGACCGGAAGCACGAGCGACTATACGGACGCGTGGTTTCTCGGCTTTTCACCCTCCGTTACCTGCGGCGTGTGGGTTGGGTACGACAGCCGGCAGTCTCTCGGCGAGAAGGAAACCGGCGCACGGGCGGCGCTTCCGATCTGGATGGATTTCATGCGTGTCGCCATCGCCCAGAGACCGGACGAGGCCTTTCCTGGAGATCCGAAGCCGGTGGCCGAGGGACGGCAGATTGCCACTTCGCGTCCGGAGTTGAAGCCCGCGACGCGGCCGAGTCCTTCGGATCGGCCACTGCAGCCGTAGCGCGGTGCAACCGTAAGCCATCACGAAAGTTAGCTGACATTTACCCCGTGCCCGGAATAGAGTGTTCGGGACGCAGATGAAGCTGCGCCGGAAGGAGAACACCCCGTGTCTGGAACCCCGCCCCCGAGCAAAGTCATGATTCTTCGCCACGCCGAGAAGCCGCCTGACCCGCCCAACAAGAAAGGGCCGTGGGATGTGCAGGAGGATGGGCAGTCCGGAGGCGGAAAGTCGCTGATTGTGCCGGGATGGCAGAGGGCCGGAGCGCTGGTCCACCTTTTTGCGCCGTATAAATCCAATCCCACCACTCCCGGCATCGAGACGCCAACCCGTATCTACGCTGCGAGTCCGAAGGGCACAGAGACGCAGCGTCCGTGGGAAACGGTCACGCCACTCGCGGCGTGGCTGGGCTATACGGAAAACTCTGGGAAGTTCGATACTTCCTACAAGATCGGAGATGAAAAGGACCTGGTGAAGAGCGTTTTGGGGCATAGCAGTCCTGTGCTGATCTGCTGGGAGCATCTGCACATCATGCCGGATATGATCGGAGAGATTAACAAGGCATATTCGATTGCAAATTACAACGAGATACCCAAACAGTTCCCCGATGTGTTCTATCTCGTCTGGATTCTGGACCTGAAAGGCGGTAAATACACCTGGTCTTCGGTCAGGCAGAACCTGATCCCGGGAGACGCCAGCTAGGTCAACAGAGCAAACGACCCACTACTGCGGCTTACCCTGTTGCGGCGCCTGCTGGCTTGGCGATTCCGGCGTTCCGCCGTTATTGCTGATGTCCTGGCCTTCGAAGAGAACACGGACGTTGGCGTGGTACTGCTTATAATTCGTGTACTTGAGGGTTTCGCGGATATGAACGTCCTGGCTCATGTAGCCGTTGCCGCCTGAGAAGTGCAGGATGCCTTCGCCGCGTGTGTAGACGGGGAACCAGTACTTGCCGTCGATCTGCTCGCGGTAGGTCGTGAAGGGCGGTGAGAGGTCTTCGTGGCCCTTGCGGGTATCGTCCGGCACATTCTTGCCATTGGTGACCACGATCTGCAGATCCCGCTGATCCACCCAGATGCGGCCCTGGAAATAGCGCTTGTTCTTCTCGATGACCTTTGGCTTTACGTCGAAGACATAGGTGTCGACCTCGTCCACCGTCTGCTTGCCGATGTAGCTCAGGTCGTATTGCCCAACGTCTTCCTTGGTGAGCACGAAAGGCAGCCGCTGTTCGATGTCCTGAAAGTCCGCGGGAGACATTGAGATGCGTTCCAGCGTGTTGGCCGGCGCAAGCACCACATGCTCGAAATGCTTGCCGTTCGGGTCGAAGGAGATGTCAGTAACCTGAAAATACTGCCCGTCGACTTTGTTGTCGTCGTCGATGGTTTCCACCTTCACGCTGCGCTCGTAGGTATAGTTGGCCATGGCGCGGCGGAAAACGCTCTCTTTGGCCGTGAACTGGTCGATGATCTGCTGGGGCGGAATGGCCGGTTGTGAAGTGTCAAGTCTGCCGAAGCCCTGGTCGAGCGGCATGGAGGTATAGGAAACCTGGGCCCCTGCGCAGATTGAAAGCGCGAGAAATGCAGTCCCGAGCAGCGCATACCGGACTGCCGCTGGGCGACGCTGGAGTGATGCCCCGAAAACCATGTCGATGCCCCGTCTCTTATCATAGACGCAACTGGGAGACGAAAAGGCCACCGGCCTGCGGGGTTTGTGCGCACGAGCGCGTAAATTCAACCGCCTGAGGCGGCAGAGAGTAAACTGGGTCTGCAGCTTCTCGGCGCAATGGACGAATACTACCGCGTTCCAACTCTGGCGCTCCTGAGCATTCTGGTTGCGGTCTTCACCGCCCTGTATGTCCGCTCGCGCACCTATCGAACACTTTTCTGGCTCATTGGCTGGACGTTGGCCATTGCCCGGTTGGCTCTCCAGGGTAACGCCTTTGGCAGGCACGGAATCGGCCTTGCCATCTCGAATACCGCCCTTGCCCTGGCGGCGCTCATGCTTCTGGCATCGGTGTCGCCGATCCACCTCCGGAACAAGGTCCGGCTCACATACCTGGCTGCGTTTGCCGGCCCCTTGCTTTTGTATTCGGTCCTGTCGTCACTCTACCCCTCCCCAGGGATCGTTCTCCGAATCGCCGACCTGGCGGCTGTCCTGTCCTTCGCCGGAGTTGCTCTCTACTGGAGCGTCCGAAAGACCTCGCTTCCGCGCTGGTTCACGGTCTCCTTTATAGGCTGCTTTGCCATCGCCTGCGTCTGGCTCGCTTTTGCTGGACAGTTTGACCTTGTGCTTCGGCTCGCCCATAGCGGAATCAGCCTGATGACGGCTGTGCTGATCCTCGCGACTTACCGCAGGCCAAGCGCAGGTGTGATTTTCACCGTTACCGGCCTCTTTGTGTGGAGTAGTCCCATGGCGGTGGACTTCCTGCTACAACCTGGAGATCCCCGATGGCTCATCTATCTGCGAGCGGTCAACCTGATGAAGGTGGTAACCGCCGTCGGCATGATCGTTCTGGTGCTTGAAGACGAGGTGATCCGTAACGAAGAAGCGCAAAAGCGCGACCGCCGTGTGCGCACCGAAATGGAGGAGTACGCGCAACTCGACATTTCACCGGTTCCGCATCGCAATGCGGGATTTCGCTTTGACCGAATCTGTGAGGCAATCGCCAGGGTCGGCCGGTTCAACCAGGCTGCGATCCTGCTGCGAAACGCGGAGCAGAGCTACCGCCTCGTCGGGTGCGCTGGCATGGATGGTGCCCTCGCGGGGGCACTACATTCGCTCGGGCAGCGAACGGCGCCGGAGAAGATGGAGGAATTCCGCCGGGGTCCGGACTGCACGCCCGTATCCGGAAGTGCGCTTCTGGTCAACCTGCGTCCGCTCATGGTTCCGGGAGACGAACTGGAAGTGCTCAAATTCGATCGCGCCTATGCAATTCCGATGGAGGCGGGCAGCTCCGGCATTCAAGGCGCAGTGCTCTTGAGCGGATTGAAATTTCCCTCCCAGCCGCTCGAAGCCGAGGATTTCCTCCCGCTCGAACTGCTGACCCGCCGTCTCTCGGCCGAGCATGAAAGCTATCTGCTGGTGCGGCGGGTGGCGCAGTCGGAAAAGCTTGCCAGTCTGGGTCAGCTTGCTGGAGGAGTCGCCCACGAACTGAACAATCCGCTCACGGTCGTGATGGGGTACGCAGAGCTGATTGAGGAGGCGGGCTCGGACGAGTCCATCCGGCGCAGCGCATCTGTAATACGCAGCGAGTCGCAGCGCATGAAGCAGATCATCGACGGCCTGGCGCATCTTTCGAAGATTCAGCCTGATGTGCAGACCCTCGTCTCGCTTGACGGGATGCTGACAGAAATATGGAGTGAAAAGAAGACGGAGTTCGAACGCGCCGGGATTGACCTCGAGCTGTCGATCCCCCAGGAACTGCCCAGGGTGCGAGCCAACAGCGAGCAATTGCGGCAGGTGATTCTGCAGATATTGGGCAATGCCGCGACCGCCCTCCAGAACGCGCCGGGAAATGAGAGGCGGCTCCGCATGTACGGCGCTTTCATCCGGAATCGCGTGCAGATCCTGATTTCCGATACCGGGCCGGGTTTCGAGAATCCTGCGCGTGCCTTCGATCCGTTTTTCACCACAAAGCAGCCGGGCCACGGGGCCGGACTCGGGCTGAGTCTCGTTTACTCGATCATCCGCGAGCACGGAGGCGAAATCTCGGCCTTCAACCTTCAGCCGCACGGAGCCGCCGTGGCGATCGAAATGCCGGTTGACGTGGGAGTCGAGGAGACGCCCATCCCCGGCGAAGTGCTCACCAACTGAATTCCCGCTACTATGTACGATGACCTGCGGGACGCAGGTCTTCAGAGGAGCGGAATGTCGCGTAGCCGGTTTGCGGCGTTGTTTGTGGTGGGATGTTTGGCGGGTCTGGCGCAGGGGCAGGCGCGCCGGCCCATGACCTTCGAGGACATGATGAAGATGCGCCGGCTCGGCGACATCGCCGTCTCGCCGGATAGCCGGTGGGTGTTGTTCTCCGCGACGGACGTGGATCTTGCGAAGAACACGAAGACCTCGCACCTGTTTATTGTTCCTGTTGCCGGCGGGGAGACTCGCGCGCTGACGGCGTCCATGGCCGGCGAGAGTCGTGGACGATTCTCTCCCGACGGCAAGCAGATTCTCTTCGAAAGCCCACGTGAGGGCGGCCAGCAGATCTGGCTTGCGGATTTCGATACTGAGAAGGGCACGATCGCCGAGCCGCACAAGCTGACCTCTCTGAGCACGGAAACGGACGGTGCGACTTGGTCACCGGATGGCAAGCAGATTCTGTTTGTGTCGGCGGTGTATCCATTTTGTAACGACGACGATTGCAATAAGAAGCGCGACGAGGAGAAAGCCGATTCGAAGGTGAAGGCGCAGGTCTTCACGCATCTCCTCTATCGCCACTGGAACGCGTTCACGGGCGACAAGCGCAGCCATCTGTTTGTCGTAAGCGTCGATGGAGGCACGCCGCGCGACCTGAATCCGGGCGACGAGCACGACGTTCCGCCATTTTCGCTGGGAGGTCCGGATGGGTATGCCTTCGCTCCGGACGGAAAAGAGATTGCGTTCGAGGAGAATCTTGATCCCGCCCCGGCGATCAGCACCAATTCGGATATTTTCACGCTGCGGCTCGACGATCCGAACGCGAAGCCTGTGAAGATCTCGACGGCTGCGGGCGGAGATCATTCGCCGGCGTATTCTCCCGACGGGAAGTACATCGCCTGGCGCTCCCAGGAGCGCGCCGGGTATGAGAGCGACAAATTTCGTCTGGTCCTCTATGACCGGGCGACAAAGCAGATCAAAGACCTGCTGCCGAACTTCGACCGCTGGGTAGATGAGTTCGCATGGGGGATGGATTCGCAGGCTATTTATTTTGCCTATGGAGATGAAGGTGAGGCGCGCATCGGTTCCGTGCAGCTCGACGGCTCGAATCAGCTTCGCCTCACGCGCAGTGGTGAGTACGCCGACCTCCATGTGACGTCAGATGGCAAGCACCTGGTCGCTGGCAAGATGATGGTGCGGATGCCAGGCGAAATTTACATGCTCAGCCTCACCTCAACGCAAGCCAAGACCTCTGGATCCTTTGGCGAAGTTCGCTTGGTCGAAAGGCAACTGAGTCACCTCAACGACTCGGTCTCTTCCCAGATTGACCTGCCCGCGATAGACTCCTTCTGGTTTCCTTCCGTCGGCCATGTCCGCGTCCAGGGCTTTCTCATCAGGCCGCCGGGATTCGATGCGTCGAAGAAATATCCGGTGAAGTTCCTCATTCATGGCGGGCCGCAGGGCGCGTGGGGAGACAGCTGGAGCTATCGCTGGAACGCGGAGCTCTTCGCCGCGAACGGATACGTCGTCATCATGGTCAATCCGCGCGGATCGACGGGCTACGGGCAGGCGTTCGTCGACGGCGTGAACGGCGACTGGGGCGGCAAGCCTTATATTGACCTGATGCGCGGCCTCGATTACGCCGAGGCACATTATCCCTTCATCGACAAGAATCGCGAGTGCGCGCTCGGCGCGAGCTACGGCGGCTACATGGCCGACTGGATTCTCGGCCACACGCAGCGCTTCAAGTGCATCGTGACGCACGACGGCATGTTTAATCCTGAGTCTGCGTACGGGACGACCGACGAGTTGTGGTTCAACGAGTGGGAGTTCAAAGGCACTCCGTGGTCGAACCGGCCGCTCTATCGCCGCTGGTCGCCAATGCTCGCTGAGACGAACTTCAAGACGCCGACGCTGGTCGTCCACGGCCAGCTCGATTACCGCCTCGATGTGTCGGAGGGATATCAGCTCTTTACGACCCTGCAGCGCATGAATGTCCCATCGAAGATGCTCTACTTTCCCGACGAAGGCCATTGGGTGATGAAACCGCAGAACTCCGAGCTCTGGTACAAGACGGTGAACGACTGGGTCGATCAGTGGACGAAGTAAGCCATGCCTTTCAGCCGCGCTAAAAAGAAATCCGCCCCACTCGACGAGCCCGGGCTTTACGACTTCGCAGTCAAGGCCCTCGGACGCCGCATGCGCACCGTCGCCGAGCTGAAGCGTCTGATGCGGAGCCGCGTCGAAAGCGGCGAGCCGGGCGAGGCCCAAGGCGAATCGAAGATCGATCGCGTGATCGCGCGGCTCAAGGAGCAGCGCTATCTGAACGACACCAGCTACGCGACCAGCTATGCGCGCCTGCGGCAGGAGAACCAGAGTTTTGGCAAGCGGCGTGTTCGGCAGGACCTCGTCCAGAAGGGCGTCCATGCCGAAGTCATCGCGAAGACGCTCGACGCCGCGTACGAAGAGGTGAACGAGGAAGAGCTGGCGCGGCGGCATCTGGAGCGCAAGCGCGTTCGGAAGCCGGCCAACGACAAGGAAGCCGCGCGCGTCATGCGCATGCTGGTGCGGGCGGGTTTTTCGACGGGTGTGATCTTCCGGATTCTGAAAAAGTGGGACGTCGACGATGAAGCCCTGGCGGCGCTCGAATTTATGGACAACAACGGCCGCGAGTCCAACAACGGCGACCAGTGAGGGCTCATTCCTCCTATAAACTTAAGTTATGCAATACCGTTCGGGGTCCGATATACGCGAGACCTTCCTGAAGTTTTTCGAGTCGAAGGGGCACCGCCGCGTGCACAGCTCCTCGCTCGTGCCTGCCAACGACCCCACGCTGCTCTTCACCAATGCGGGGATGAACCAGTTCAAAGATGTCTTCCTCGGCATCGAGCGCCGCGACTACACGCGCGCCACAACGGCGCAGAAAGTGGTCCGCGCCGGCGGCAAGCACAACGACCTCGAAAACGTAGGCTTCACGCGCCGCCACCACACCTTCTTCGAGATGCTGGGCAATTTCAGCTTTGGCGATTACTTCAAGAAGGACGCGATCGCCTACGCCTGGGAGCTGGTCACGTCGCCCGATTGGTTCGGCATCCCCAAGGACAAGCTCTACGTCACCATCTTCAAGGGTGAAAATGGCGTTCCTCGTGACGAAGAAGCTTACGAACTCTGGCTTGCACAGGGAGTGCCTGCTGATCGCATCCACGAGATGGGTAGCAAGGACAACTTCTGGCAGATGGGCGACAGCGGCCCCTGCGGTCCGTGCTCGGAAATCTTCTACGACATGGGCCAGGAGGCCGGAGACGATCCGGCTGTCGACAAACCCTTCGGCGAAGACGAGTCCCGCTACGTCGAGATATGGAACCTCGTCTTCATGCAGTTCGACCGCGATGCGCAAGGCGAGCTGCACCTGCTGCCCAAGCCTTCGATCGACACCGGCATGGGCCTCGAACGCACGGCTGCCGTCCTGCAGGGCGTGATCTCGAATTACGAGACGGATTTGTTCACGCCACTGATACAAAAGGCGAGCGAACTGACATCGACCGGGTATCAGGACGGCAGCGCGCCGACAGACGCCTCGTTGCGCATCATTGCGGATCATGCGCGCGCCGCGACATTTCTGATTTCCGACGGTGTGCTACCTGCGAATGAGGGACGCGGCTACGTTCTGCGCAAGATTCTTCGTCGCGGCATTCGCCATGGACGCCTTCTCGGCCAGGAAAAGCCGTTCATGTATCAGATGGTCTACGCCGTCCGCGATGAGATGGCGGGAGCATATCCGGAGCTGAAGGAGAGCGCGGATCGCGTCGCCAAAGTCGTTGAGGCGGAGGAGCGGCAGTTTGCACGGGTGATCGAAGTCGGGGCGCGCCACCTCGATCAGGAAATTTCATTGTTACTGAAACAAAAGGAAAGCAGCCGAGACGCGATGCGCAAACAAGGCCACACTCGGCTTGCATTCACTTTTCAGCAAGTATTTCCGGGCAAAGATGCATTCCACCTCTACGAAACCTACGGCCTGCCGCTCGACTTCATGGTTGACGCGGCCCGTGATGCGGGCATCGAGTTCGACCTGACAGGCTTTGAAAAAGCCCGCGCCGAAGAGCAGGCGCGCGCGCGTGCCTCTTGGAAAGGCGGAGCGAAGCAGTCGGCGAGCCCAGCCTTTCGCGCCCTGCCGAAGACGGAATTCGAAGGCTATCGCACACTAAAGACCGAAGGCTCCGAAGTTCTTGCCATCGTCAAGGATGGCGTCGGTGTCCCCGCCGCGAATGCTGGCGATGCCGTCGAAGTTGTCCTCGATCACACCAGCTTCTACGCGGATTCGGGCGGCCAGATCGGCGATACCGGCTGGCTTTACTCCGACGACCACAACTCCGTCGTTGCCGATGTGAGCGGATGCACCAAGCCCGTCCAAGGAGTTTTCGCGCACAAAGCGATCCTGCGCCAGCCGCTCGCCCTCGGCGACAAAGTTGATACCGTCATTGATGCGGATTTCCGCGCGGCCACGCGCCGCAACCACACCGGCACGCACCTGCTGCATGCCGCGCTGCGCGAAGTGCTGGGCACGCACGTGAAACAGGCCGGATCGCTGGTCGAACCGGCGCGGCTGCGCTTCGATTTCTCACACTTCACCTCGGTTGCCGACGAGGAACTGCAGGACATCGAAGACCTGGTCAACAAAGAGGTGCTCCAAAATATTCGCATTGAGACGCTCGAAGACGTCCCCATCGATGTTGCCATCAACGAGTACCACGCCATGGCGCTTTTCGGCGAGAAGTATGGTGAAAAGGTCCGCGTGGTAAAGATCGGCGACTTCTCGACAGAACTCTGCGGAGGTACGCACACCGGTGCGACCGGCGAGATCGGCGTCGTCAAGCTGCTCGGGGAAGGATCGGTCTCGTCCGGAGTTCGCCGAGTCGAAGCCGTGACGGGGTTCGGCGCTCTCGACGAGTTTCGCCGTGACTATGAGGTCGCGCAACTTGCGGCGCAGCTTTCTCCCAATGCCGATGCGGCCCCAGCCGATGCCTTGCGCGCTCGACTGACCGCTCAGGAAGAGGAGCTGAAGAAGCTCCGCCGCGAGCTGGACGAAGCGCGGATGAAATCTGCTGCCTCGGCGGTCTCCGGGGCGGCGGACCAGGCCGTGGAAGTGAAGGGCGTGAAGGTCCTCGCGCAACGCGTGGATGCGCTCGATCGCGGCCAGATGCGCACGCTCGTCGACAATCTGCGCAACAAACTGGGATCGGGCGTCGTCGTGCTCGGCTCCGCCCAGGACGGCAAGGTGGCGCTGATCGTTGGCGTGACGAAGGACCTGACAGGCAAGGTCCAGGCCGGCAAGATCGTTGGCGAGATTGCCAAATTCGTCGGCGGCTCAGGCGGCGGCCGTCCCGATATGGCCGAGGCCGGCGGCAAAGATCCGAGCCAACTCGACGCTGCGCTCAAGAGCGCGGCGAGCGTGGTCGGCTCCTTGGTCGCATAAGCAAGTCAGCAAGTTAGCGGGTCAGCGACTTGTCGCCTGGGCAGGTGCAAATGCGCTTTGAAGTCACGCTCGAAACAGCAGAGGACGGCTGGATCATTGCTGAATGTCCAGCCATGCCGGGCTGCGTCTCTCAGGCAGGAGACGAAATGGAGGCACTGCAAAATATCCACGAGGCAATCGCCGCCTGGATCAGGGCCGAGGATCGGCGGAATCAGTCGTAATTCGCCACAACCCTCCGTTGCGATCTGGGTTCATCTCGTTGATAGGGGTTCAGCGGCAAACCTATAATCTGGGTGGGCTCGTGTCTTTATGCCGGCTTCCTTCTTCCATGCAGGACGTTTCCGCCTGCTCCCGATAGCCGGCTGCCTCTGTGTGCTCACCTTGGCCATCGCCGCTCCGCAGCATGGCGCCGGATCCTATTCGCCATACGAAAAGGCGCAACGCATGCGGGAAGCCCTCGAAGGAAAGCCCGAGCGGCAGCGCACGCGCGCCGACTACGAACGCGTCATGTCGGCCTATCGCTCGATTTATCATAGCGATCCGGCGTCGCCCAGGGCCGATGCGTCCGCTTCCTCGGTGGCCGACCTGCTGGCGGAGCAGGGAAGAATTTTCGACGACGACAAGACGCTTTACGATGCCATTGGACAATACGAGTTCCTGCGAAGACAGTATCCCGGAAGCCGTTATCGCTTCAGTGCCCTGCTCACCGAGGGCGAGATTTACCTCCGCGACCTGAACGACCGCGAGTCCGCGCGCGCAACCTTCCAGGAGTTCCTCCGGCTTTATCCGCAGAATCCGCTGGCCAATGAGGCGAGGATTGAGCTTGCGAATCTGAAGACGCCGGCGAAGAACTCGCATGCCGCGACCCTGACGGGGAGCAACCCAGCCAATGCAGGCAGTTCGCACTCGACATCAGGTCGTCGCACCGTTCTCGCGGCCGCCATCAATTCCCAACAGCAGAACGTTTCCGGACCGGCAAAGTCCACGCCTTCGCATGAACCAGCTCCCATTCAAGGTCAGCAGCAAGCATTCGCCGAGAGCGATATTGCCCCGGCGCCACAACGGCAACCTGTCGCCGAGCCCGCCCGTGTGACTGATGCGAAGCTGAGCACGGCTCCTCCGCCGCGCCAGGGCAGGCTGCCGCTGGTTACCGGCATCCGGCACTGGTCGACTCCGATCTACACGCGCGTGGCCATCGATCTGCAGGAGGAGGTGCAGTACGAGGCGGTGCGCGTGCCCAATCCAGATCGTATTTTCTTCGACCTGCATGGAGCCCGGCTCTCGCCCGAGCTGATCGGCAAGTCCGACGAGGTGATCGACGACGGATTTCTGAAACGCGTGCGCGCGGCGCAGTTTTCGAACGATATAACGCGCATCGTGCTCGACGTAAGCGATGTGAGCGAGTACTCGGCCTTCTTCCTGCCGAACCCCTCGCGGCTGATCATTGATGTTCATGGGCGCAAGTCTCGGAGTGGCCCGATTTACACTGCTGCTGCTCCCACGGCAGCAACCCCCGCCCCGCCAACTCCTGTTGCGCCAAAACCAGTCACGCAGCCCGCGCCAAAGATCGTCGCGGCTGCTACCGTCGTCTCATCAAAGCCCACGATCGGTATTGGTCCCGAAACCCGTGATGTGGACACACTGGGCCAACCGCTACCGTCGGCGAAGAAGGTAAACGTAGCGCAGCGGTCCTCGCCGAAAGCCCAGCCCTCGGATGCTTCCGCCCTCGCCGATGTGGCTACGCTGAGCCAGCAGCCAAACAACGTGAAGGCCACGAAGCGGCCGACCAAAGCTCCAGTCGTGCAGTCGGTTGCCGGGACGACTCCGGCGACGCAGCCGGATGAAGTGGCGGCGGCGACGCCGCCTCCGGTTCCCGCACCGAAGCCGCATACCTCACGCAGTGGCGGGGCAAGCCCAGCCACCGGCTCAACCACACAGCAGATTCATGTCGCCGAACCGACCGCCGATGGGCAGCGCTCGATGGTGCGGGCGCTGGGGCTGAAGATCAATCGCATCGTCGTCGACGCCGGCCATGGCGGACATGACTCCGGCACACTCGGTCCCGACGGCATCCAGGAGAAGGACGTTGTGCTTGATGTTGCTCTGCGGCTCGGGCAACTGCTCAAGCAGCGGCTGGGCGCGGACGTGATCTACACGCGTGACGACGATACCTTCATTCCTCTCGAGACGCGCACCGCCATCGCCAACAAGGCTCAGGCCGACCTGTTCATCTCCGTTCACGGGAATTCAAGTCCTGACCCGTCGGCCCGCGGGGTCGAGACCTATTACCTGAACTTCACCACCTCCGCCGACGCGCTTGAGGTTGCCGCGCGCGAGAATGCCGTTTCCGATGAGTCGATCCATCAGCTCTCCGATCTCGTCAAGAAGATTGCGCTGCAGGACAAGATCAACGAGTCGCGCGAGTTCGCCTCTGACGTGGAGCAGAGCCTCTATGCCGGCCTCGAAGAAGGGAATCCGGGGTTGAAGGATCGTGGCGTGAAGAAAGCCCCCTTTGTCGTTCTGATCGGCGCGAACATGCCGTCGATCCTCGCCGAAATTTCCTTCCTCACCAACCCCAGCGATGCGCACGAGCTGCGCGACGGCGCATATCGCCAGCGCATAGCGGAGTCGCTCTACCGCGGAGTGTCACGCTACGTGGGAAGCCTCAGCGGTGTGCGTATCGCCGAGGCAACTCCCCACAGTGGAACGCGCTGAGGGCTGCTTTCGAGAAGCCTGCCTGAGCCTGTAAGCTGATCTATATGCTCGATTTGTCATTCGTCCGCGCCAATCTCGAATTGGTAGAACAAAGGCTCCGTGATCGCGGACAGGACCCGGCAGCCCTGCTGGGAGATTTTCGCGCCCTCGATCAGCACCGGCGCGAGCGCATTACCGAGGCAGAACAGCTGAAGGCGCAGCGCAACAAGCTGAGCGAAGAAGTCGCGCGCCTGAAGAAGTCCGGACAGGACGCGACAGCCGTGATGGAGGAGACGCGCGCACTGAAGTCGCGCATGGAGTCGCTCGAAACGGCTGCCGCCGAAGCCGAAGAGCAGTTGCGCGCTATCCTGACGCGAATCCCGAATCTTCCGCTCGACGATGTGCCCGCCGGCCGCTCCGAGACGGACAATGTCGAGATCAAGCGCTGGGGCGAAATTCCGCAGTTCGACTTCACGCCGAAGCCGCACTGGGAGATTGGCGAGCAGCTGGGCATCCTCGACCTTGAACGCGCTGCGAAGGTCTCCGGAGCGCGCTTCGCCGTTTACTGGCGCGAGGGCGCCAGGCTCGAGCGTGCGCTCATCAGCTTCATGCTCGACATCCACACGCGCGAGCATGGATACACCGAAGTGCTGCCGCCGTTCATGGTGAACAGCAAGAGCCTGTTCGGAACAGGACAGTTGCCCAAGTTTGCCGAGGACCTCTTTCATTGTGACGATGAGCCATACGAGCCGGGAGTGCTCCGCGACAACGACCATTGGCTCATCCCCACTGCTGAAGTCCCGGTGACAAACCTTTACCGGGATGAGGTCCTCGAAGACGCGCAGCTCACCATTTCGCTGACAGCCTATACGCCCTGCTTCCGCTCCGAGGCTGGTTCTTACGGAAAAGATGTCCGCGGAATCATCCGCCAGCATCAGTTCCAGAAGGTGGAGTTGGTGAAGTTCACGCGACCTGAAGAGAGCCAGGCCGAACACGAAAAGCTCACGCGCGACGCCGAGACGATCCTTGAGACGCTCGGTCTGCCGTATCGCCGCGTTCTGCTTTGCACGGCGGACCTCGGCTTCAGTTCGGCCAAGACCTACGATCTTGAGGTCTGGCTGCCAGGCCAGCAGCTCTATCGCGAGATTTCGTCCTGCTCGAATTTCCTCGACTTCCAGGCTCGGCGTGCGAATATTCGCTACCGTCCCGCGGGACAGAACAAGACCGCCCTCGTCCACACGTTGAACGGCAGTGGTCTTGCCATAGGACGCACCTGGCTGGCCATCCTCGAAAATTACCAGCAGGCAGATGGATCGGTTCGCATCCCCGATGCGCTGGTACCCTATATGAGTGGGCAGACAAAGATCTGTGCCAAGTAAATAAAGATGTTACGTATATTGCGAGAATATTTTTTCTGGACCTACGAGAGAGGCAGCTTTCACTACGACGTGATGGTGACGCTGATCCTTGCCTTCATCTTTCTTACCCCCCGTATCTGGAACTACGGCGATCGTCCGCAGGAAGGGAAGCTGGCGCCCGGAAACGTGCTGGTCAAGACCCAGGGCGCGGGCGATCTCGTTTATGAGATACCTGCGACGCAGATCCAGCCCGGCGGCTCGCTCGACGCGCAGATCAAGCAGAAAGTCGAGGCCGTCTCGGGTCCGGTTACAGTGGAGCGCTATGAAGCGGTGACAGAGCCTCACGGGAAGACCAAGTGGTACCGCGTGTGGGCGCACCGCTGATTTTCCCGGAACATCCACGCCTGCCGGATGCATCCTATCTCAACGAAGCAGAAGAGTTTACGCATGATGAGAGCTGTTGCCCCCCGAGTATTCGCAGTTCTTTTAGTCTTCGGCTCTTTTGCCGCACCAGCGCAGAACGCCGATCTCCAGAAAGTTCTGTCCGAGATGGACGCTGCCTCGGCGAAGTTTCAGAGTGCTGAGGCGGATTTCGTCTGGGACCAGTACACGGCCGTCGTTCAGAGCCACGATTATCAGAAGGGAACCATCGCCTTTCGCCGCGAGGGCGGAGCGATCGAGATGATTGCTCACGTCAAAACTGAAAACGACCAGCCCGCGCCAAAAGACGTGCTCTACAAAGGCGGCGAGCTGGACTTCTATCAGCCCGCGCTGAAGCAGGTCACGATTTTCAAAGCCGGCGGCAACATCGAGCGCTATCTCACGCTCGGCTTCGGAGGCAGCGGCAAGGACCTGACCGCCAATTGGAATGTCACGTATCAGGGAACCGAGACCATCGACGGCGTCCAGACGGTCAAGCTCGATCTGACACCCAAGCAGCCCGGCGGTAACCAGCAGTTCACGCACATCACCATCTGGGTCGATCCGAAGCGGGGAATTTCGCTCAAGCAGCAGGTCTTTCAGGAGAGCGGCGACTGGCGGACGGCGCTTTATTCCAACATCAAGGTGAACAGCGTACCGGCCAGCGCGTTTGAACTGCAACTCGCTCCAGGGACTCAGAAGATCAGGAAGTAGTCCGCCGGGGCGAGAGCGCGACCGCAGCCAGCGCAATCACGATCGGAAAGCACTCCAACGTGTAGCGGGGCTCGGGAGCCTCGATGGTCGCAAGCAGGGCGCACCGCAGCAGCACAAACGCCAGCATCGCTCCGGCCAGCGGCGGCCAGCGTTTCAGTCCCCACAGCGCCGCAAGCAGATAAAGCAGGTTGAGTCCGGCATAAGCCCAGGCGAAAACTGTCTCCCCCTCATGCCGTTGAAACTCCCACCAGCGCAGCTCGATCCACAGCAGTTCTGTGCGGGGGCGCAGCCACATATCCGCCAGGCGCGCGAGCGGCAGCGCCACATAAAAACGCAGCGGATGCGCCCGGATTCGCTCGGCCGCAATCTGGGCGAAGCGGTCGTCCATCTCCGGCGTCGACGACTGGGTTTTGTTGTAGTCATCTAAGCAAGCGCGCGTGTCTGCTGATATTGCTCGCGGCGTATCGAAGGCCCTCGCCGGCAGCCTGGCAATATCGATTACGTCGCTGTCGAGGTTCCAATAGACCTCCCAGGTACACGTGAGATCGACACAGACCGTCTTGGTCCAGCGTTGGAAGCCGGGGTTGGTTGGTTCTCCCGGATCGGTAGCGTAACGCGGTGCGAGCGGTTCGAAGACGTGGAAGGTGCGCCAGTTGCGGATTGCCCACGGAATGAATGGCAGAACCGAAAGCACCGCTGCCGCAGCGGCGTGGCGGACCACCCGGCTCACAGCCCAGCGCTTGCGACCATACCAGACCATAGCCGGACACAACGCCACCGCCAGCAGCGCGCCATCGGGCCGCAGCAGCGCAGCGTAGCTCCACGCAAGCGCCTGCAGAAGAGTCCACCTCCAGCGGGGCAAATCGGCTTCATCCGGCCCAAGAAATCGTGCCAGAGCATACAGCGCGACCGAAATGCAGAAGAGCTCCAGCGTTTCCGTGAGAGGAACAGCAGCGTAATTCGCCGTAAAGGGGCACAGGACGGCCAGCCACAACGCGATCCACGCGGCCCGTTCGCTCCAGATACGCCGGGTGAAAGCGGCGATAAGCAGACACGTCGCCAGATCGATCCCCGTCTGCGCAAACATGACGGCGTGGTAATGCTCCATCCCGAAGAGCTTGAAGCAGAGGATCAGGAAGAGCGGGTATCCGGGCAGCCGAATCAGGGTGGGCTCAAGTGTGCCGCTGGTCGTCTTGCCATAAACCCCGTGCAGCATCCAGTTTTTCGCAATGCTTCCATAAACCAGCGGATCGCCCTCGACCTCCGGATAGGCGTGAATGAACCATAGTCGCAGCGCCGCGCCGGCAACCAGCGCGAGAAGCACAATCCACCACTTCCGAGGAAGCGCAAAAGGCATGAAGAGGAATCATACAAGGCGGGTGCCGGGCGTCTTGGTAAAATCCGCCGTGATAGTAACCTAGTACGCAGGAGCAGAACCCACCCACGCCCTCCGGGCTCGCGACGGCCTTCGATGTCTTCATGAAGCAAATCTTTTACGATCCGGATCGCAAGCGATGGAAGCGGCTCCGCCGGGTGATGGATATCGCCGGCGTGATCTCCACCGTGGTGCTGATCCTGTTTTTCTTCAGCGTCGTCACCCGCCAGACCTTGCCCGAACTGCTGCTGCCCATCCAGAAGCGAAATTACAAGGCCCTCAAAGAGCCCACCAGCGGCGACCCGCTGAGAAAGAGCGTGCCACGACCGGCGCGCCGCAAGACGCATCGTCGCCCCTCCGAGATCCCGCTAAACCAGGATGAAGGGCTTCGCGCGGCTTTCTATCAGAATGACTCCGCCAGTTACTCGGCGCTGAAGGCACACATTCATCAGATCGATATGCTCTTCCCGGATTGGCTGCACGTCATTTCGCCCGGCGGCGATCTGATCGCCGCCACGTCCCTCTTCCCGGTAAACCTCTATAACGTGGTCGACAAGGCAGGTGTCGTTCATGGCGTCGACCCGGAGAACAAGGTGCGGCGCGTAATCGTGGCCGCCAAGGAAGACACCGAAGTCTTCCCGATGCTGAATGACTACAACCCGATCGACTCGAAATGGCACGGAGAAATCATTGGCAATATGCTGAAGGATCCAGTCGCGCGGGAGAACCTTCATCACCAGATCGACAAGTTTCTCTATGCCAATCCGAATTACCACGGCATCTGCCTGGATTTCGAGGAAGTTCCCGACGATCAGCTGAAGCTCTACGCCGAGTGGATCGGCGAACTTTACATCGACCTGCACGCGAAAAATCTCCGGATCTATGTCGACATCCAGACGAGCACGGACGACTGGGTGATGAAAGCCATCGCAAAAAACAGCGACGGCATCATCCTGATGAACTACGACCAGCATGAAGAGGAGAGCGACCCGGGTCCTGTCGCAGCACAAGACTGGTTCGAGGACAATCTGCGGCGTGCTCTGAAGGTCGTTCCCAAGCAGAAGCTGATTTGCGGCATCGGAAATTACGGATACGACTGGGCCGTGCCGCTTGCGGAAAAAGGGAAGAAGGCCTCAACAAAGGTCATCAACGCGGACGGCGTGAGTGTTCAGGAGGCGTGGCAGCGCGCAGCCGACGCGGACGCCGATATACACCTGGAAGGCGACGAGTTGAACGCGCATTTCGCCTACGATGACGAGGACACGCATACGCGTCACCAGGTCTGGTTCCTGGATGGCGTGACCGCCCTGAATGAGTTGCGCGCCTCGCGCCAGATGGGCATCAGCACCTTTGCTCTGTGGAGGCTGGGTGAAGAAGACGGATCGCTGTGGTCGGTCTGGGACCACCCCAGCGCCAAGGACGCGCCACAGCAGCTTACAAAGGTCCCTCCCGGCATCGATGTCGACACCGAGGGCGAGGGGGACATCCTGCGCATCGTCGCTCGCCCGCAGGGCGGCAGCCGAAGGGTAGACATGGATGCCGACAACTTCACGATCACCGACGAATACATGGAGTCGCTGCCCCGGTCTTACCTCGTCGAACAGTACGGCTATAACCCGAAGAAGCTTGCGCTGAGCTTCGACGATGGGCCTGATCCCACCTGGACGCCGAAGATCCTGGACATTCTGAAGAAGTACAATGTGAAGGGCGCCTTCATGGTGATCGGCGAGCAGGCTCAGGACAACGTGGGCCTGCTCAAGCGCTACGTGCGCGAAGGCCACGAGATCGGCAATCACACCTTCACCCATCCGGACATCAGCGAAATCTCCGACCGCCAGCTTCAGCTCGAGCTGAACCTTACCGAGCGCCTCTTTGCCGCAAAGCTGGGCATTCAACCTCTTTACTTCCGGCCGCCCTACTCGATCGACCAGGAGCCGGACACCAACGACCAGGCTGCTCCCGTCGATCGCATCCAGCAGATGGGTTACACCATCATCGGCAACAAGATCGACACCGATGACTGGAACGAGCATCCGCGAAAGACGCCGCGGGAGATCACTGACAACGTTCTTCAGCAGCTTGCCATCATGAAGGACAAGCCGTGGTTCCGCGGCAGCATCATTCTGCTGCATGACGGCGGTGGTAACCGCTCTGAGACTGTAGCCGCACTTCCGCTGCTGATAACGACGCTGCGCCAGCAGGGCTACGAACTGGTGCCGGTTTCGGAACTGATGGGCAAGACCACGGCCGAAGTGATGCCGCCGATCTCGCCCGAGATGCGCTGGCAGGCGCGCATCGATTCCGTGGCCTTCTTCTTCTTCGCGTTCTTCAACCACTTTGTCGTCGACGTCTTCTTCGTCGGCGACGTGCTCATGAGCGCGAGGCTGATTCTGATCGGTATTCTTGCGCTGATCGATCGCCTGCGCCGCCGGCGCGTTCCTCCTGGCGAATACGAGCCCCGCGTGGCCGTACTCATTCCCGCCTACAACGAAGAAGCGGTCATCGCCCGCACCATCCGGTCCGTGCTCAATTCCGATTACAGGAACATCCGCGTCATCGTGGTCGACGATGGGTCTACCGATGGCACATACGATGCGGCGCGGGAGACCTTCCCGTCTGAAATGGCCCTGGGCAAGCTGACGGTGTTGACGAAACCCAACGCCGGAAAGGCCGAAGCGCTCAATTTTGGATTGCGCCATCTCGACGAAGAAATTTACGTCGGCATTGACGCCGACACCGTGATCGCTCCGGACGCCATTTCAAAGCTGGTCTGCCATTTCGCCGACCAACGCGTCGGGGCCGTCGCCGGCAATGCCAAAGTTGGCAACCGTGTCAACCTGTGGACGCGCTGGCAGGCCCTCGAATACATCACCAGCCAGAACTTCGAGCGGCGCGCGTTGGATCTGTTCAACGTGGTTACGGTCGTTCCCGGCGCCATCGGAGCCTGGCGCACAGCGGCAGTGATTCGTGGAGGAGGTTATCCGATCAACACTGTCGCCGAAGACGCCGACCTCACCATGAGTCTGCTCGAGCAGAACTACAAGGTCATTTACGAGGATCGGGCGCTCGCCTTCACCGAGGCGCCGGTGAATGCCAAGGGGCTGATGCGCCAACGCTTCCGCTGGTCCTTCGGAACGCTGCAGGCCGTCTTCAAGCACAAGCAGGCCTTTCGCAACAACCTGGCCATGGGTCTGTTTGCCCTTCCGAATATCCTCATCTTTCAGATTCTGCTGCCCCTGGTCTCGCCCTTTATCGACCTGATGTTCATTGCCGGAGTGATCCACTATCTCATCGACCGGCATTTCCACCCCGAGGCGGCCAGCGCAGCGAGTTTCGAAAAGCTGCTGACATATTTCCTTGCCTTCCTCATCATCGACTTCGTCACCTCGACGCTGGCCTTTTCGCTCGAGCCGCGTCACCCCGCCAACAAGGGAGACGGCTGGCTGCTGTTCCACATCTGGCTGCAGCGCTTTGCCTATCGCCAGCTCTTCTCGGTGGTGCTGTTCAGGACGCTCAAGCGTGCCATCGACGGGCGCCCCTTCGCATGGGACAAGATCGAACGCACGGCGAAGATGTCGCAACAGACAGAGAGCATCACGGCGGGCAGTTGACCGATTTTGTGCTTTCATCGCGACGCCATACAATGCTCGTAGCCTTCCTGAAGTCGCAATCTGCGCGATGCTCCACGGGTGCTGCCGGATCGACCACTGCAAGAGCGGTAACGGGCCTGTAGCTCAATGGTCAGAGCAGGGGACTCATAATCCCTTGGTTGGGGGTTCGAATCCCTCCGGGCCCACCATAAACGTCAACCCTCGATCCTTTCCTATGCGGCAAGTCCCAGGGCGTGAGTCTTGCGGCTTGGAGCGTACAATGCCCTTTCGACAGGTATGCCTTGGGGCAAGTCAAAGCGCATGATCTGACGAGTCGCGAGGAGCGAGACAGAATGAGCGACAGATTGTGGACGCGGCGGAGGGTCTTGGGTACAGGTGCGCGGATTGCGGCCGGAGCGCCGATTGCTGGCGTTTGCTCGAATGCGTTGGCCCAGTTTCCGGCATTCGAGCCGCTTGATGATCCACGGGTCACGTTCGTTACGACAACAGAATCCGCCGCCTGGCAGTCGGCCAATGTCTACAAGCCGTCGTTTCGCTGGACAGTGCTCAACCTCAATGTCGATCCAGGGCGCGCTATTGGAACGCAAAGTATCGAGGGATTCGGCGGATGCTTCAACGAGCTTGGTTGGACGTCCCTCCAGGCCCTTGGCGAGAGCGACCGCGAGAGCGTGGTGCGTGAGCTGTTCGATCCGGACGCAGGGGCGCGCTTCAGCTACTGCCGCATGCCGATCGGGGCGAACGACTTTGCAACCGAGGCCTACAGCTACGACGAAACCGACGGCGATTTCGACCTGCGGCACTTCTCGATCGAGCACGATCAAAGAACGCTCATACCTTTTATCCAGGCCGCGCTTCGTTATCAACCGAAGCTGAGGATCTGGGCGTCGCCATGGAGCCCTCCTGCGTGGATGAAGCGCAACCACTTTTACGCTGAAGCGAAGGCGTATCCGGGCATGCGCGACAATGGCATCCGTCCAGACCAGATCGGCCTTGAAGGCGAGGACATGTTCATTCAGGAGCCGCGGTATTTCGAAGCTTATGCGCGCTATTTCGGGCGCTTCATCGATGCCTATCGTGAGCAGGGAATTCGCGTGGGGATGGTCATGCCGCAGAACGAATTCAACTCGGCGCAAAACTTTCCCAGTTGCACCTGGACACCCGAAGGCCTGGCGCGCTTCCTACATTCTCTTGGTCCCGAGATGGACCGGCGTGGTGTCGAGGTCTTCTTTGGGACGATGGAGCGAGGCAATCCACGGCTGCTCGAAACCGTGATGGACGACCCTGAAGCGGCGCGCTACATCAAGGGTGTCGGAGTGCAATGGGCCGGCAAGAACGCACTGCCGGCGATCCACCGTGAGTTTCCTTCGCTGATCGTCTTCCAGTCCGAGCAGGAGTGTGGCGACGGCTCGAACAGCTGGAGCTACACCGCATATTGCTGGCAGCTGATGAAGCATTACTTCCGCAGCGGCGCAACGGGATACATGTACTGGAACATCTCCACCCCGCAAGGCGGGATGAGCACGTGGGGCTGGGCGCAGAATTCACTAGTGAGCGTCGATATGACTGCAAGGAAATTCAGCTTCAATCACGACTACTATCTGCTAAAGCACCTCACGCATTTTGTCGATGCCGGCGCACGGACACTCGAGACCACGGGCACGTGCGATGATGCGCTGGGGTTCGCCAATCCTGACGGCTCGGTGGCGCTGCTGGTGCGCAATGAACTGCCTCATCCGCAACTGGTCGAGGCCAATGTAGCCGGTCGGGCGGCGACCGTAGAGCTGCCGGCTGATTCCATCGGGACGCTGGTGGTGAAAGCGTAGAGAGTGGCTCCGATAACATGGCCGTGTGGGCTCTCTTCTTGAAATCGACAATCTGACGATAAGGTTCGGTACTAAAACAGCCGTCAACGACCTGAATCTCCGGCTCGATCAGGGTCAGGTTCTGGGTCTGGTCGGTGAATCCGGCTCGGGTAAGTCCGTAACGGCGCTGGCGGTGCTGCGGCTGCTCGATGCTGCAGCAAGGATTGAAGGCACGATTCGTTTTGATGGAGCGAATCTGCTGAGTCTTGGTCCTGAAGCGATGCGAAGGCTGCGAGGGCGCGACATCGCCATGATCTTTCAGGAGCCCATGACGGCGCTCAATCCCGTGATGTCCGTCGGGGAGCAGATTGCAGAGGCTGTGCGCGCACACAATCCGGGAAGGTCAAGATCGGAGATACGCGAAACGGTTGCTGCAGGCAATGGAGTCAGTGGCCATCCCCGAGCCGGCGCGCCGCTATCGCGATTATCCGCACCAGTTTTCGGGTGGCCAAAGGCAACGGATCATGATTGCTATGGCCATCGCCAACCGCCCGCGGCTGCTCATTGCGGACGAGCCGACGACGGCGCTCGATGTCACGGTGCAGAGGCAGATTCTCGATCTGCTGGCAGATCTCCGCAAGCGCTTTGGGCTGACGATGCTCTTCATCTCGCACGACCTTGCCGTAGTGTCCCAGATTGCGGACCGGGTGGCCGTCATGCGGCACGGGCTGCTGCTCGAGGAAGGGCCGCGCGATGCCGTATTTTGCAAGCCTGTGCACCCTTACACCAAGGCTCTGATGGGCGCTGTACCGACCATGTCGACCGACGTTCGCACGCGCCTCGCGGTTGTCGAAAGGACCCAGGATTCGGCCGTGATGCCGCTCATGGAGTGTTCCCCGGGGCACTGGGCGCGTGTCAATGTCTGAAATTAAGCCATGCCGAGTCTGAAATCACGCCGGGCGGGCTGAAATTACGCCATCTGGACGCTTTGCATCCATCTCGAGTAGGACTAGATTGTTAAGTGGCCGGTTTTACCGGCTGGTTCAACCATGCGTGCCCTTATCGTTTCCGATATCCACTCGAACCTGCAGGCTCTGAATGCGGTTTTCGACATTGCTCCGCAACACGATGTGGTGTGGAACCTGGGAGACGTGGTGGGATACGGGGCGAATCCCAATGAGGTGATCGACCGGGTACGTGAAGCTGGAGTAGTGTTCGTGCGCGGCAATCACGACCGCGCATGCAGCGGGCTGACGGGCCTGGAGGAGTTCAATCCGATCGCCGGCCGCGCTGCACGATGGACGAGAAATGTGCTCTCGTCCGAGCATATCGAGTGGCTGCGGCAGATTCCTGCCGGGCCGCTGATGCCTGACGGGCCGCAGGTAAGCTGCGTGCATGGGTCATTGCTCGATGAAGATGAGTATGTGATGACCCTGCGCGACGCCTGGGCCCCGCTGCACGAGGCCGAGACGCGGATCAACTTTTTCGGGCATACGCATCTGCAAGGCGGGTTCGCGACAAATGGTCAGGAATGGTTCCGGCTGACGCCGCGCTACCACTCTCACACCCAGCCGGAGGAGTTCGAACTCAAGCTTCGAGATAACGTTCGGTACCTCGTGAATCCCGGGTCGGTGGGCCAGCCGCGGGACGGCGACTGGCGAGCTGCCTTTGCCATCTATGACGATGTCCAGATGACGGTGACGTTCTGCCGCGTGCCTTACGACGTGCGGCTGGCGCAAACTTCGATCATGCAGGCCGGATTACCTGACCGGCTGGCAATGCGCCTGAGAGACGGCCGCTAAAAAGGCGGCCTTCTCCAACCTTAGCGTTGCGAGAGCTGCTGCCCTAGGCGCTGCGAAACCTCGATATCAATACGGTTGTCTTTGGGGAAGGTGAGGTCCTTTCCGTGCCGCAGCCAGCGCCGATAGACGGACACGCCGGCGCCATAGAAGCCGATGCCTGCCGCGAGGTTGCGAGAAGCCGCCGTTATACCGACAACCCTGCCGATTAGGCCCATGCCATTGGAGCCCACCGCCGCGCCCCCCTGCGCCGTCCAGTCATCCGAAAGAGGGCGGCTGGCCAGCACTGTCAGGATCAGCGGAACGATAACCTTGTTCTGTTGTTGGGACTGCACACCGCCTTCCGAATCCATCTTGAGCGACGTGCCGCCTTTCGCTTCCATGCCGTTCACGGAGCCGATGATCTGCTCCTGCCCGCCGCTGGGCATCTGAAGCTGGCGGAAGTCGAAACGCAGCTTGCCGTCGCGATGGAAAGACTTGGCCGGCACGGCCCGGGTTATCCTCCCGACGAGAACGGCGCCTTGTGGAACCATGAGGGAGTGTTCCGGGCCGAATACCGGCTCCGCTACAGTCGCCTGAAACTGCTGGCCCACTTTAACGTCCAGAGAACTGAGTTGCTGATCGAGATACGCATGGAGTTGAAGGTTCTTTTTGTCAGAGGTATCGGAGACCGGCACTGCGTGACCAGTTGCCTGTGCCGGGTTCGTTGCATTTGCGGCTGGGGCTGAAACCGATACTGGTTCGCGAAGCTCGCAGGTCCACATCGTTCCCTCCGGGATGCGTTCCGGATGGTATGGAAGCTGCTTATAAAATAACTGGACCATGCGGTCTTCGAGGCCGGGGGCAAACAGTGCTTCCTTCGTCGACGATATCCATCCCTTTGCCGACTCAATGCCGATGGCGATCAGGGAAGTGTGTTTGTTCGCCGCGGGGGTGAGATGAATAGCGGGCGCGCCGTCCGACGAGGGCGTCGTGGACAGAGGGATCTTCGTTCCATCGGCGAGTGTGGCGCTTGTGAATGCCACAGTTGGCTTGTGATAAGGGGTGAAATCGACATTGAGCCGCGCATCGTTACGGAGGTCACGGTCTGGTTCCAGGGTGATCACAGAACCCTGCAGGTGAACTCCTTCCGGCAAGGCGAGCTTGTTGTTGGCGTAAACAGAATGTGCCAGCGTGGCGTCGACCAACTGTCCCATTTTCATGGGGATATGCCTGGTCAATTTCGCCTCGATCGGTGTGCCGGCCGGGATCGTCAACTGTCCGGGGTTGGCGTTCTGGCCATGCGCCGAAGGCGCAAGCAAAAGAAAACAAACGAGCACTTTGCCTGAAAGCGAAGGAATGGCTCGTCGAACGAGCTGGCGGCGCATTTCCTTCCGCAGGCTTCGCAATGTGGACAAGACAATTCTCCGCCTGGGCCGATTGTAGGCGGAGAGAATGAACGGGGTCTGGACCGCTCATTACCCCTTTGAAAGGATCTGGCGCCGGTGGGCTGGCCGGGTCAGAGATCGGCTGCTACCGTCGAGATGAAGCTATTTCTCGACCTCGACCCCTCTCCAGAAAGCGATGTGATTCTTGATGTTACGGGCTGCCGGCTTGGGATCGGGATAATACCACGCGGCGTCCGGATTCTCCTGCCCGTCGATAAACAAGGTATAGTACCGGGCCTGTCCCTTCCAGGGGCAGGTTGAGGTCGTCGAACTGGGTCGCAGGTACTCCCGCTTCACGGAACTCTCAGGGAAATAGACATTTCCCTCTACTGTTTCAACCTTATCGCTTTCGGCAACAACCTTGCCGTTCCAGATTGCCTTCGCCATTGAGTAATACCCTCTTCGCCACCCTCCGAAGGTGGTCAGCCTATACACATTAGCAGATGCTGAGGCGCCCCGTCCCGATGTGGCCGGGGCTGGTTCCTGGAAGGAAACTACTTCTTGTCACCGGCGGCCAGCATAGCCGCCACGTTCTTGGACATCTGCTCGACCTTCGCCTTTGCGGTGGGAGATTGCTCGATCACCTGGCTCAGCTTGGAGAGGAACGTGGGCATTTTCTGGCGGATCTCGGGGAGGATCGGCAGGAACTTGGCATACAGAAAGAAGGGTTCGGAGTTGCAGTCGACGAAGAGGTCGCCGTTCAGCGCTCCGTGCAGCACGAAGGCCGCGGCCATTTCCCAGTAGCTTGTCACCTGCCGGTACCAGGCGTTCTCCTGCGAGCCTCGGGCGTTCGCCACGGCGAAGAACTCGTCGGCCGTGCGGGGAAAGAACTTGCCGGTGATCCAGACCCGTGCCTCGCGCATGGAGGCTTCGGTACGCAGCTCGTACAGCTTGAGGATTAGTTCGGCATCGGCAGTGGTTGCAAGAGTCGTCTCGAACATGGCATTCTCCGCGGCTGAGTGTACCGCGAGAGGTGTGTTCGAGGCGAGCAGATTCAGGCCACGGGCTGCTCAACGAGCGGCCCGTGCGTCTTGGCCGTGGGCGTCGGAGCCGTGGCCGCCGGCGCGGGAGCGTCTCCGATCCGCTTCGTGTAACTGCACACCACCGTGCTCTCGGGCTCGTCCTTCTTCTTGCGCCGCTTCGGCGCGGTCTCTTCGTCTGCCGAGGGCTTTTTGTTATTGGGGCAGACGAGATAAACGCCAGACTTCAAGGTCTTCTCCAGCAGATAAGGGCTGCCGCACTCGGGACATTTCTTATCCACCGGCTTGTAGTTTGCCGTGAAGGTGCACTTTGGGTATTCCGAGCAGCCATAGAATAGGTTGCCGCGGCGCGCCTTCTTTTCCACGATGTCGCCCTCGTGGCACACCGGGCACTTCACTCCGATGGTGTTCTGCTTGATGTATTTGCACTTTGGATACGCTGAGCACGAAACGAATTCGCCGTATTGCCCGTTGCGCAGCACGAGCTGCTCGCCGCACTTGGGGCACTTTTCGTCAAGCGGCTGAGGCGGTTTCTGCTGCTGCTTCTGGTGCAGCCGGCGCACCGTCTTGCACGGCGGGTCCTCGTTGTATCCGGGGCAGGCCATATACGGCCCCCACGGGCCGTTGCGCAGCACCATCACGCGGCCGCAGTTCTCGCAGTATTCCTCTTCCTGCTCGTTCTCCTGGCCGGGGACGACGAGGTTGGGCTTGGCGTCGAAGTTCTCCTTCGTGAAAGTGCAGCTTCCCGGCTTCTTCTTGTCGTAGGCACTGCAGGCGTAGAACGAGCCGAACTTGCCCCACTTGAGCACGAGGGGCGATCCGCAAAGGTCGCAGACCTGGTCGGTCGGCTTCTCCATGCGCTTGACGTCTTCCATGTTCTCGCCAGCTTCGGCGAGCTCTTCTTCGAAGTGACCGTAGAAGCCGTTCAGCAGATCGGTCCACTTTTCCTTCCCGTCCTCGATGTCGTCGAGCTCCTCTTCGAGGCGGGCGGTGTATTTCGTATCGAAGATATATGGGAAGTTCTTCACCAGCAGGCCGGTGACGACCGTGCCGATCTCTGTGGGGACGAACCTGCCATTGCGCCCGCCCAGCTTCTGGACGTACTCGCGGTCCTGGATGGTGTTGATGATCGACGCGTAGGTCGATGGGCGCCCGATGCCGCGCTCTTCCAGCTCCTTGACGAGCGACGCCTCGTTGTAGCGCGGAGGCGGCTCAGTGAAGTGCTGTTCGGGCTTCAGGTCCTTGAGTACAAGACGATCGCCGGCGTTCAGCTGAGGGAGCTTGTTCGCGAGCGACTCGTCGTCCTCATCTTTCTTTTCCTTGGACTCTTCGTAGACCTTGAGGAACCCGTCGAACTTGAGCACAGAGCCGGTGACACGAAAATCGTAGTTTCGGTCGGCCTTGGCAGACAATATCGACCGTGGTCTGGTCATAAATTGCGGGCATCATCTGCGAGGCGACGAAGCGCTGCCAGATAAGCCGGTAAAGCTTGTACTGCTCATCGGAGAGATATTTGCGAATTTCGTCCGGGTGCAGTTCGGGGTTCGCCGGGCGAATGGCTTCGTGCGCGTCCTGGGCGTCTTTCTTGGACTTGAAGAAGTTTGGCGCGTCCGGCAGATACGAATTGCCAAGCTTCTGCTTGATCCAGCCCCGTACAGTGGCGATGGCGTCAGGAGAAACGCGGGTCGAGTCGGTACGCATGTAGGTAATCAGACCGACGGCGCCTTCGCTGCCGAGTTCGACACCTTCATACAGACGCTGCGCTACACCCATTGTCCGCTTGACATTGAAGCCTAGCTGGCGCGACGCATCCTGCTGCAATTTGCTGGTGGTGAACGGCGCGGCGGGGTTGCGCTTGCGCTCCTTGCGGTCGACGTTGCGAACCGACCACGTTGCCTTGTTCAACTGCGCGAGCGTCTCGTCGGTCAGCTTCTGGTTCGGCAGCGATGGAGCATCGACCGTCTCCACCCGCGCACGCTCGCCATCTATCCCGATGAATCGAGCGATAAATTCCTGTCCCTTGGGCGCAGGATGAAGGTTGGCGTCGATGGTCCAGTATTCAACCGGATTGAAGGCCTTGATCTCGCTCTCACGTTCAACGATGAGGCGCAGAGCTACGGTCTGCACGCGCCCAGCGGAAAGGCCGCGGCGCACCTTGTCCCACAGCAGAGGAGAAATCTGGTAACCGACAATCCTGTCGAGGACGCGGCGAGTCTGCTGCGCGTCTACAAGGTTCTGATCGACGTTGCGCGCCTGGGCGAATGCGGCCTTGACTGCCTTCGGAGTGATCTCGTTGAAGGTCACGCGATGAATCGCGTTCTTCTTGACCGTGCCCTTCAGCACATCGGCAAGATGCGCGGCGATGGCCTCGCCTTCGCGGTCGGGATCGGGTGCGAGATACACGTTCTCCGCTGTCTTCGCGAGTTTGCGGAGTCGGTCGACGACCTTTTCTTTTCCCGGAATGACGATCAGCTCCGGTTCGAAGGTGCCTTCAGTCAGGTCTACGCCGATCTTGTTCTTCGGCAGATCCATGATATGACCCGACGAGGCCTCAACCGTGTAGTCTTTTCCGAGATATTTGTTGATCGTCTTGGCCTTCGTGGGTGACTCGACGATCACGAGAGATTTGCTCATTCTTTTCCTTTGCGCCGGAAATCGTAACGGACGGCAACCGGCGCGCGTATCAACAACGAATTTGTCTGGAAGCTACCACGCCTTGCCAGTTTGAATCTACCTGCTGTTCAAACGCTGCACACCTTTTCTGTTTTCAGCGCGCCGCAAACGGCAGATATTGAGGTGAATACGGCCACAGGCGTTTAGAAGCTTTTGACGTAATTTTTCCCCGGAAGTTGCCGCACGCGGCCAGCCAGCTCCAATTCGAAAAGGGCCGTGAACACCTCAGCCGAGGTGATCTCCGGTTCCAGCTTTTCCATAATTTCATCCAGTTGAAGCGCCTCATCGTGGCGAAGCACAGCCATGACAGCAGCCTCACTTGCGGGAAGTGGCTCTTCCGTAAATAAGGATGCAGTATTCTGCTCTTTCGATTCAAGCCCGTGCTCGGTCTCTAGTCTTAGCCGTACTGGGGTCGGCAGTTCTTCCCATACATCCTCCCACGTAGCGGTGAGCTTGGCGCCCTGTTTTATCAGCGTGTTAGGCCCCCACGCGTTCTTGGTCGTTACATTGCCGGGCACTGCATAAACGTCGCGATTCTGCTCCAGAGCGCAGCGAGCCGTCACACGCGTTCCACTGTACTCTGCTGCCTCGACCACCAGGACGCCGACGCTCATTCCACTCAGGATGCGATTGCGGCGCGGAAAATTCTGCGGAGCGGGATAGACGCCCAGCGGGTACTCGGAGATGATGGCGCCGCCTCCGGCTACGATCTGCTCGGAAAGCGACTTGTTCTCCTTGGGATAAATCACATCGATTCCGGTACCCCACACTGCGGCGGTGGGGCGCTTCGCTGCGAGAGCTCCCTTGTGCGCCGCTGTATCGATGCCTCTCGCCATGCCGCTGAGAATGATCAGCCCGCGCTGCGCCAGGTCACGCGAGAGCATCTCGGCCATGCCTGTTCCGTATGGAGTGGGGTGGCGCGTTCCAACGACCGCGATCGATGGAAGACTCAACACCTGAATTTCTCCGCGCACCCACAGCACTGCGGGCGGATCGAATATCTCGCGCAGATGCTCCGGGTATACGTCGTCCGCAAACGTGAGAAACTGGCCTCCGGTTTTCGCGAGCAGATCGATCTGCTGATGCGCCGCAGCCACAGCATGACCATCGGCAATGAACCGGGTGCTCTCGACCGGGAAGTTGAGGGCCTCGAGATCCGTCAGGCCAAGTTCCATGATTTTCGCGGCCGTACCGCAGCTATCGACTGCACGCAGGATCCGCTTGGGACCGAGCTGTGGCGTAAGAGCAAGAGCAAGCCAGGCGAGGCGGTCTTCCGTCAACGCAGGCAGCGACGGCTCATGCGATGTTGCAGGAATTGTCATCGTATGGAGTGATTGCTCGGAGGTTAGCGAGCGTCACAAACGAAGTCAAGCCGAAGCACCTGCGGTCACGTTACGAAAGACATGATTGCTACACTGGCTGGTGACACTTCCTTCCGAACGGCTCGTGATTGCTGCCATCGATTTCCTGAACCCTGCGCCCCTGATGTGGGACTTCGAACATGAGCCTCGCGCGAGCGAACTGGCGCAACGCTACTCCATTATTTCCTCTACTCCCGCCGAGTGCGCCCGGCGTCTGCGCGCGGGGACAGCAGACATAGGACTCGTTCCCGTAGCTGCATATCCCTCGTTGAAAGACACTGCAATCGTTCCACGCTGCGCCATCGCCTCGCTCGATGAAGTCCGCTCCATACTGCTGGTGGTGCGCAACCACGGCGGTGTTCACGAGGTAAAGCGCGTGGCGCTTGATACTTCATCGATAACCTCGGCGACCTATACGCGCATCCTGTTCCGCAAACTCTGGAACAACGATCCCGAGTTCCATCCGCACGCACCGGAGCTTGACGCCATGCTTGAGGCAGCCGACGCCGCTCTCCTGATCGGTGATCCCGCATTGCTGGCGCTCGAGGATCGGGAAGCTCGCGAACGGCGAACAGGGGAGCAGCTGCTTTATCTGGACCTCGCGCACGAGTGGCGCGCGTGGACAAATACTGCCTGGGTTTCGGCCTTCTGGGCGGTCCGCAAAGAGGCATTGGATCGTGTGGGTGTTTTGCCTTCTCAGATCGTGGAGGACTTCGAACGTTCCCGGGATGGAGGTCTCGATCATCTCGATGAAATTGTGAAGGAGTGGACGACGCGAATCGCTGTGCCTCCGAGGACGATCAAGACCTATCTCTTCGACAACATTCATTACTTCCTCGATGATGTCTGCCTTGACGGTCTGGATCTTTTTTATCGTTATGCCGTGGAGTGCGGAGCGTTAGCCCAGGCGCCATCGATGGAATTCCTCTAAGACGAACAACATCAGGCGACTTCAGGCAGGCCGTGCGCGTCCAACAGGCGTGAGCTTCGCCCGGTCCCCTGCGCCCCACAAGCACCTGATCCCACTCTGGCTGGTTCACCTCGGCGCGCTCGGTGTATTTGGGGTGTCCCTCATCGATTCCTCGATCATTCCGCTGCCCATCCCGGGGAGCACCGATCTCCTCATCCTGCTGCTCGTAGCGAATCAGGCGAATCCGTGGTTGCTGGCGGTTGCGGCAATCTCGGGTAGCATGCTGGGCGGTTATCTGACATGGAGCGCCGGCAAAAGAGGCGGAGAAGCGATGCTGGAGCGCTACGTGCCCCGGCGCTATCTGAAGCCGATCACACGCTGGGTGACGCGGAACGGCGTCATGACGGTGTGCATCGCCTCCGTGTTGCCTCCGCCGATTCCCTTAATGCCGTTTCTGCTCTCCGCCGGAGCGCTGGGCCTCAGCCGCAGGTCGTTCCTGATTTCGTTCTTCATCGCGCGGGGCGCGCGTTACGGCCTTGATGCCTGGCTTGGCGCGGTTTATGGCCGTAAGGTTATTCGCGCATGGGCGCAATACCTGTCCGGGTGGTCCGATGTCATCATCTGGAGCTTCCTCGGACTCCTCGTTGCTGCCGCCATCTTTGGATTCTGGAAGTACAAGCACGATAAGCGGCGTTTTGCCTCCAACGAACCCGCTCAGGCCGCGTGAGTTAGTCCATCTCCCAGCGCAGCAAGCAAGCTCCTACCGTAAATCCAGCTCCAACGCTCGCTACCAGCACAAGATCGCCCTTGTGGACGCGGCCTTCCTGGCGGGCGGTGTCCATCGCCAGAGGAATGGTACCGGCGGTGGTGTTCCCATAGCGATCGATGTTGATGACAACTTTTTCGAGAGGCAATCCCATCCGTTCGGCGCTCGACATAATGATGCGCTTGTTCGCCTGGTGTGGGATGAGGCAGGCTATCTGGTCAACGCCGATTCCGCT
The DNA here is from genome assembly GCA_963782175.1 of uncultured Acidobacteriaceae bacterium. GTDB lineage: Bacteria > Acidobacteriota > Terriglobia > Terriglobales > Acidobacteriaceae > Silvibacterium. Next base: position 94,989 of record CAWAIX010000015.1, on the reverse strand, counting down.
GCGGCTCATAACCCTCTCCGAAGCTTCCACCATTTTGCGAACCGCAAACTTGTAAACGGTCTGACCATCCTGGTGGACGTAATGCATCTTCTTGCTCACCGTCTCGGCCGTAGCGGGGTGCAGGCTGCCGCCTCCGGGCATGTTGAGAGCCGGCCCGCCAGAGCCGTCGATCTCGTGGACAAAGTCGATCATGCCGATCTCGCCCTCGGCAGCAGGCTCGATGAGAACCGCTCCAGCGCCGTCGCCAAAGAGAACGCACGTGGAGCGGTCCGTGTAGTCGATAATCGAGGACATGGTGTCGGCGCCGATCACGAGAACCTTTGAGTGGGCTCCGCTCTCGACCAGCTTGGCTCCCATCTGGAGCCCGTAAACAAAGCCGGAGCAGGCCGCGGACAGATCGAATCCCCAGGCGCCCTTTGCGCCCAGCTTGTTCTGCACGATGCAGGCCGTTGCCGGAAAAAGCATATCCGGCGTGACCGTCGCGACGATGATGGCCTCGACTTCCGAGGGCTGGACGCCGCGTTCGGCGAGGCAGCGCTTCGCCGCTTCGACGGCCATGTCGCTGGTGGCCATGCCCGGTTCGACGATATGGCGTTCCCGGATACCGACGCGGGTGTAGATCCACTCGTCGGACGTGTCGACCATCTTCTCAAGGTCTTTGTTGGTGAGCAGACGGGGCGGAACGTATGTTCCAAGGGCGCTGATCTTAGCGCTTCGTAAAGGGGCGCGTCGTGAGACGGGCTGACGCACGTCGAGGGTCAAGAAGCTCTCCAGGGAATGAACTCAAAAGAGTAATTGTCGCTGAGGCGTGAAGTGCTGTCTATTGACGGGAGTGTAAGGGTTTCGTAATGGGTCCGAATGGGCGGGGCCATCATGTACCGGGGAACCTACTGCGCACGCACTAGCCCGTTACCGTTGCTTCCTTCCGGACCTGGCGGGGTTGGCGGGATTGCGCCGCGTAGGACCCGGCACATAGGTAATGATAGCATCCGGCGCGGTGCTAGACTCGGGGCAGGAGGCGAAAGATGGCGGCTCCGGCATATGCATTCGTTCCGGTCGAGGTGTATCTTCGGTCGTCCTACGAACCCGACGCGGAATACGTCGATGGAGAGGTCGAAGAACGCTCTGCCGGCGAATTCGACCATTCCTCGTGGCAGGCAGCGACCCTTTATTGGTTTGCTCAGCACGCATGTGTGTGGAACGTTCGGGGATTGCCGTCGCTACGGCTTAAGGTTGCGCCCACGCGCTATCGCGTTCCTGACGTAACGGTGCTGGACCGCTCTCGGCCCATCGAGCAAATCATCACTTACCCTCCCGTTGCAGTATTCGAGGTGCTGTCTCCCGAGGACACCATGACCCGCATGATGCGGAAGCTGAATGACTATTCCACCATGGGGATTCCGCAAATCTGGGTGATCGATCCGAAAGGTTCAAAGTCCTGGCGATTCGAGAATGGCCGGCTCAACCCCTCTTCGACCTTCGGAGTGCCCGGGGAAAGAATTCACTTCTCCATTTCCGAGATCGAGAAACTGCTGGATTAGGCATTCATCTTTTGGCGCTGACCTCATCGGTACCGCCCGCAACACGAAAGCTTTCATGCCGAACTGCTTTTCCGTACACTGAGGGGTAATTTTTCCGAAAGCGAGTCCCGTCTTTGGCCCGTCAGCTTTACACCGCTTATCTCGATCAGAAGCTTCTGCTGTCGGATCCGACCCAGTGCTTCCATCTCGATTTTTCTGTTCCGGAGCTGGAAAAATTCGATTTCACCCCGGGGCAGTTCGTCTCGACAGTGGCAACCGACGCAAACGGCAAGCAGCAGACCCGCGCCTACTCGATCGCGTCGGCCCCACAGGCCAATAAATTCGGCCTGTGCGTGAATCGCGTCGAGGGGGGATTCTTCTCGAATCTGCTGTGCGATCTCGAGCCTGGCGACAAGGTGCAGTTTCATGGTCCACATGGGCTGTTCACCCTGCGCCAGCCGCTCACCGACAGCGTACTCATCGCCACAGGCACTGGCATAGCGCCCATGCTTGGCTTCGTTCAGCATCTGTTTCCGGATACGGGGGAAGATCGCAGCGAGGGCCGGGACATCTGGCTGGTCTACGGGACACGGTACGAGACGGACATCTACTATCAGAAATATTTCGAAAGAATCGCCGCCGAACGGCATAACTTTCACTACCTCTCGACCCTGAGCCGGGCCAAAGAGGGCTGGGAAGGCCTTCGAGGATATGTGCAGGACCACGTGGCCCGCATTCTCGACCACCGCGATTCGCGGAACCACTCAGGCGCAGTTCCGACGGCGGCGGAAGGCGCGGGCTTCGACATTCACGCCTATATTTGCGGACTGAACGACATGGTTTCCGGCAATCGGGACCGGCTCACCGACCGCGGATGGCAACGCAAGCAGATCATCTTTGAGCGGTACGACTAGGCGCGCCACTCCAGGGGGCGGGACGACCAGACTGGGCGGCTCACTCACTGCAGTGCGCCGGCCGGCACCTGCCATGGAGTGGCTAGCGTGGTTCCGGTTTCTTCGAGGATCCTCAACACGCTGATAAAGAGCCGCTCCTGTGCCTCAACACAGCGTGCAAAGTCGGCGGCGGGAGAAATCAGCAGATAAGCCCATATCTCCATTCTCAGTCCGGAAGCGCTGAGATCGGTCAATCGCACGCGTGAGCCGCTCTCGACTTCCTTCGTCTCCTGCAGGAGCCGCTCGATGCGTGTTTGCACCTCAGTGACTTGGTCGGAGGTCATATCGTGGCGCAGGCTGAAGGATTTCTGGATGAGGAACTTATCTCGAAACGAGAAGTTCTGTATGCTCTGCTGGACGACTTTGGAATTCGGCAGCGTGACGAGGCAGCGGTCGAAGGTTCTTAGCTTCAGCGAACTGAGGCCGATGTCTTCAACCGTGCCCATATCATCGCCGATCTTGCAGAGGTCACCGACGCGCAGCGCTTTCTGGCCGACGATGGTGATGCCTCCGAAGAAGTTCTCGAGGGTCTTCTGCGCGCCCAGTGCCAGTGCAATGCCGCCAATTCCCAGACCCGCAAGCAATGCGCTCACATTCACGCCGGCGCGGCTCAGCAGAGCCACGCAGGCGAAAATAACCGCGGCTATCTTCAGAACCCGGACCGAGACGCCGACGAAGGTCGCGCGTGCAAATGCCACCGTGCCGCCGGGTCCCTGCATGAGGTAAACCGCCGCTAGGTCGATTACTCGTGTCAGCAACAAGGTGATGCCGATGATCAGGAGCACGACTGCAGCTTCGTTCCAGAACTGCCGCCCGAGGACGGTCAAGGAATATCGCGAGAAGAACTGCATGGTGCCCGCGAGCAGAAGAAAGAAGAGCGGCGCGCGCAGTCTACGGATGACCCGCTCTCCGCTGACAGGTAGGATCCTTCCCAGGGCCGGCCCAAGCATCCACTGCAATAGCCGGGACAGCAGTGCTGCGACCGCGAGCATCAAAACGATGCCGACCAAGAGACCCAGCCACCGCCAGATCGGAACGGAAAGCAGATGCGTATCCACCATCCAGCGCGGCAGTTTGTCATCGAGATTGGAGCCGCTCAGCTCTTCGCTGACTCGCGGAATCTGCGCCAGGGTATCCGAAGAAAAGAACCAGAGCGCAGGCTCACCCTTGCGCTGGACGCGCTCGACCACGATGTCCAAACTGCCGTGGCTTGTTTTGACTGTTCCGACCAGATCGCGCGAGGCCCGCAGGCTATCGGTGTTCCCAGTCGACTCGCGGGAGAGGCTATCCAGGCCCCCGGTCAGCCCGACATTAAGAACGGTCTGCAGTTGCCGCGCTAGTTCCTCGGCCTGCTCTGGCGGCTTCCTTGTGTCGAGGTATTGGGCCGCGCGGGCGTAGTCCTGCTTTTGCGCGGCGAGCAAAAAGCCGACGACGCAGCCATGCGGCGACGAACGCCCCAGGGGATCGGGTGGCGGAGCCGGTGGCTGCGCCTCGCCTGGCGCGGTGGACGGGCTCAGAGAATTCGCGGCTTTGCTTAGAGGCGTCTGGCCGAAGAGCCCTGAAGCGCAAACGCAGCAAGTGAGCCAGATGACCCAGAACCTGAACTGCCCACCCTTTACGATCATGCCGTAAGAATACGCCGTGGATTACTTTCAACAATGATTCCGCTTTCGCCTGCACCGCCTCGTTCATGCGGCTCTTGTTTCGGTCCGGCGATCAACGTACGATGAGCGCAAAGGTCCTGAGTCCTAAGGACTTCCGCTGTCATGGCAGACTCTTCCAACCAGGTCAGGACGCCGCCCGCTCAGCATTCCATTTCCGACCTGAGCGGCACGACGATCGGGCGTTTTCGGGTTGAAGCTCGACTCGGAGCCGGCGGCATGGGAGAAGTCTACCGCGCGTTCGACTCCAGGCTGCAGCGCACCGTGGCCATCAAGCGCATGTCGGCCCGCCAGGGGCTTACACCGGCGGACCATGCTCTCTTTCTGCGCGAAGGACAGCGCGCCTCGGCCTTGAATCACGCCAACGTCGCCGGTATCTACGACGTCATCGAAGAAGGCGACGAAATCCTGCTGGTCATGGAGTACGTGCCCGGCTCGACGCTCCGCGAGCACATCGGCCAGCCGATCCCGCTCGATCGATTCTTTGAGATTGCCGTTCAATGCGCGGACGCCCTCGCCGCAGCCCATCAAACCGGGATCCTGCACGGCGACATCAAGCCCGAAAACATCATGCTCGCCTCGAGCACGGTCGACTCCGGCGGCCAGGTGAAGCTGCTCGACTTCGGAGTCGCGCGACGTCTGCCGGGCAGGGGTGGCGATCTGTCGACAGCCTCGTTGAATACCATCTCCACGCCTGGCCACATCTCCGGCACACCGGCCTACATGGCGCCCGAGGTTCTGAAGGGCGAAACGCCCGACGCACGCGCCGACATCTTCGCCCTGGGCATCGTGTTTTACGAGATGCTCACCGGCAAACACCCCTTCCACGGCACGAATCTGACCGTGGTCACCGCGCATATTCTCGACGAACGCGAAGCGGCGCGGGTAAATGCTATCCATCACAAGTTCCCGCCACGGGTGTCTGCGATTATCGCCCGCGCGCTCAAGAAAGACCCGGCCCGGCGCTACGCGAGTGCACGCGAATTGCGCGAAGACCTAGAAGCAGTGCGGCGCGGCGGCCGTCCCGGTCATGTTCGAGACAAAGGAACCCGGCGCGGGCTGTTGTATGCCGCTCCCGTTCTTCCGCTCATTGCGATTGCGCTACTTCTTTCGCCGGTGCGCGCACGGATCGCTGCGCTTTGGAGAACGCACACCCATGCTCACGCTGCGAGTACAGAAGCCAAAGCCGCGATACAGGCTCCCGTCCTGGCCATGCTGGCTCCGCAGATCGATGGAACAAGCCCTGAATTGCGCGCCTTTGCCGAGGGCCTCTCCGCGACCGTTGCGTCGAAGCTCACGGCCCTGTCTGAAAATCACGAAATCGACGTAATCGACACCGCGCAGGTGAACAAAGCCGTTGCCGCTGCACCCGATCAGGCAATGAAAACTCTGGGCGCAAATCTCACCCTGCAACTCATGGTTCAACAATCGGGCGATATGAATCGCGCGATCTACAAGCTCGCCGACGTGAAGACCGGGCGCGTGATTGCCGAGCAGACGCTCACCGCGCCGCGCTCCGATCCGTTCTCGATCGAAGACAAGGTCGCCGATGGAGTGGTGAGCGCGCTTCGCATCGATCTGCGTCCCGAGGAGAAGACCGCTCTTACCACACATGGCACGACGCAGCCCGCCGCCTATGATTACTTCCTGCAGGGGCGCGGCTATCTCGACGACGTTTCCCGCCCGGAGCACATCACCGAGGCGATCACTGTCCTCAACCGCGCGCTTGAGTTGGATCCGAACTATGGCCGTGCGTTTGCGGCCCGAGGACAGGCCTACTGGCGTAATTACCAGCAGACCAAACAGAACAAGTGGATTGATGATGCAAAAAATGACTGCAACAAGGCCGTAAACCTCGGAAATGCCGGAGCCGAAGGCCATCTCTGCCTGGGAATGGTGGCGAACGGCACCGGGAGATACCAGGACGCCGCGATTGAATACCAGAAGGCTGTCGAGCTTGATCCCACGAGCGATATCGCTTATACAGGATTGGGCGTAGCCTACACTCGTCTGAACAGGCTGAGCGATGCCGAACGGGTGTACCAGCAGGCCATCGCGCAAAGGCCGAACTCCATTTCAGCTCTTGAATTGCTCGGTATGTTTTACCTTCAGCAGGCTGAGTACGCGAAAGCAGCCGATCTCTTCCAGCAGGCGATCCGCCTTGCACCCGAGAGTTACCTCGATTACAGCAATTTGGGCGCGACGTATCTATATCTCGGCAACTACACGCAGGCTATCGCGGCTCTGACACAGTCCATCAAGCTGCGGCCGACCGCCGGAGCATACTCGAATCTCGGCACCGCGTACTACCAATCTCGCCGCTTCGCAGATGCCGCGCGAAATTACGAGGCAGCGCTGAAATTCGATGACAAAAACTCGGACCTTTGGGGTAATCTCGCCGATGCGCTTCAATACAGCTCCCAGCGCTCGAAATCCATTGAGGCTCACAGGAGGCAACTGACTCTCATCAATGAGCAGTTGGAAGTCAATCCCAACGACGCCGAGCGCCAGGGCGACGTGGCTTCTGTTTACGCAATTCTCGGCGATCGAGAAAATGCCTTGGCGCACTTGGACCGCTCGATCGCACTCGGACATGGCGACAAGGACCTGCTCTTCAACGCGGCCATCGTCTACAACGACCTGGGTGATACCGGAACCGCGCTGGAGTGGTTGCAGAAAGCACTCACCGCGGGATATTCTGCCTCGGTCGTCAGGGACTCGCCTGATTTCGACAATCTCCGAAACACCCCCCAGTTTCAGGAGCTGTTGGCCCACGCTCAAGTCAAGTAGTCTCCGTTGTACACATAACGTTTCTTGTACTGAAAGGAGATCAAAATGCCTCGTCCATTCAATGTTTACAGTCCTATCATCGTGGTAACTCCTAATGAAACGTTTGACTGGGTGGTCAACGCCAGCGAGCTTCCGGCGGGGACAGAATACGTCACCGTAAACGTTCCTCAGCTCAGCCCGACTCCTTACCAAGTCAAACCAGGGATACCGCTTCCGGCCACCGTTCCGCCGACGGCTAACGGGATCCTCACCTTTTCCTGCGACCCGCCCGCAACCAACGTAACTAGGCAGCAGATTGTGATCGCGGCCGTGGGGTTCGTAGATCCGTGTGCGGAAATCACCCTAACGCCAGGAGATTACTTTGTCTGGAAGAATGGGAAAGCCGACCAGGCTGTGACCATCACTCCTGACCCTTCGAATACCAGCTTCTGGCCGATTGAAGGACACGATCACGCAATCGCAGCGGGCGGACATCACACGGTGCAGATTTCCCCCTACGCCATCCTCAACCAAGAGTATGGCCTGGTGGTCACTTATGCAGACGGCAGCGGGTGCGTTGGCACCAAAGACACTGGCCAGCCCAAGATCATCGTAGGCTCGGGCGGGGGCGGAGTCGGCTCGCGCGGATACTAGCCTGGATGAAATTGGAATGGGCCGTTGCTGACAAGCGGCCCCATCCGGCGGAGTCTGCTTTCAATTCAGGATACGCGTTGTATTTCCGTAAGCCTTTCATTCAATCCAGGCAAGTGAATCTTGGCAAGCTCGCCGAACCGCGGGAGGGGGATACCCCCAATTAATATCCATTCGCAATCAGGTAATCCAGGGTGAGTTCGAACGTGGTCGGTCTCTGCCGTTCGACCGCGAGCTTCACCAGAACATCAGCTTCAAGGTTCACCGGCGATCCCGCCTTCAGCGTATGAAGGTTTGTCGCGGCATAGGTATGGGGCAGGATCGCCACACCGGCCGTTTTTCCATCCCAGCGCGCGATCGTCAGGCTGATGCCCTCGACAGCGACCGAGCCTTTTTCGACCATGAACGGCCGGACCGCTTCCGGAATCGCGACTTCGAGCCACCAGTCGGCGATGGCGCGGTCAGCGGTCGGATCGACGAGGTTCAACGACTCCACCGTGCCCGTTGCGTCGACATGTCCCTGCACGATGTGGCCTCCGAGTGGTGCGCCGGCGGGAGTCGGCAGCTCGAGATTCACGGTCGATCCCGGAGCGAGGTGTACCAGCGATGTGCGGGCAATCGTCTCTGCCGCGAGATCGGCATGAAAGACGGGCGGGGCGATATCCAGGGCGGTGAGGCAGACGCCGCTCACAGCGACACTGTCTCCCGTGCGCAGCTTCTCGGCAATTCCGGGAGCCTCCACCGTTATGCGCATTGTGCCGCTGCGCTGCTCCACCGAGAGAACTCGCCCTGTTGCCTCGATCAGTCCGGTAAACATCGTGTTATGCCCAAGGGTCCCGCAGGTAACCTTCGAACCAGAAGTCCTGCCCAAGCTGCCCGACCGAAACCCGCGCCCACTCCGGTTTTGATGACTCGACACTGTTGAGGAGCGGCACGCCCGCGGCCCCGAGGAACATGGGAGCATAAAACAGGCTCAGCTTGTCAACTACCTGGAGCCCGAGCGCGGAACTGGTCATTTGCGAGCCCCCCTCAATCATCGCCGAAGTGATTTCCATTTCGCCCAGACGTTCGATTACCCGCCGCAGAGAAACGCGCGCGCCGCCTGGCCCGGCCTCGACGCGCTCCACTCTGACTCCCAGGGCCTCGAGCGCCCGCTGCCGTTCGGACATCGAGATGGTGCAGAAAACCAACACGTCGTCCTGCGCCGTGCGCACAATCTTCGAGTCAAGGCGCAAACGCAGCGCCGAATCGAGGACCACACGCAGCAGCTGGCGACGGCGTGGCAGGCCGGTACGGTCGGTGAGCAGCGGATCGTCGGTCAACACTGTGTTGATGCCTGTGATCAGGGCGTCGGCCGCGTGACGCATCTTTTGTACCGCCATTCGCGACTCTTCGCCGGTCAGCATGACAGGAATACCGGCCGGCGCGGTGCCCGGCGCGGGTGCGATCCGCCCGTCAAGAGACACGCCCGCCTTCAGGATCACAAACGGAAGCCCGGTTCGAATGTAACGTGCAAAGCCATCGTTCAGTTCTCGCGCCTCACGCTCAAGAACACCGGCATCCACGGCGATCCCGGCAGCTCTGAGCCGCTCGATGCCTTGGCCATTCACGGCCGGATTCGGATCGCAGGTTGCCACCACGACCCTTGCCACTCCAGCTTCGATGAGTGCCTCGGTGCATGGCCCCGTTCGCCCCGTGTGGGAGCATGGCTCAAGCGTCACGTAGGCCGTGGCTCCCCGAGCTTCGCCGCCAGCGGCCTTGAGAGCGACGACTTCCGCGTGGTCAAACTTGTCGTACTCGTGGAAGCCGCGCCCGGCGACAGCATCGCCCTTGACAAGCACGCAGCCTACAGCGGGATTCGGAGAAGCCAGTCCCACGGACCGGCGAGCCAGTTCAAGTGCTTCTGTCATCCAGCCGTGGTCTTCGGGGTTCTCGCTCTCGTGGTTCCCGGCCAGATTGTTTTGGTGTGTGGTTGGGTCGAGCACAGACATGCCTTTCAGCCTGTTGGTAATCGCCTATTTGTCGAGGAGGGAATCCACGAACGCGCCGCTGTCGAACGGCAACAGGTCATCGATCTTTTCGCCGACACCGACATAGCGCACCGGCAGCTTCAGTTCGCGAGCGATGGCCACAGCTATTCCTCCCTTTGCCGTGCCATCCAGTTTGGTGATGACGATGCCGGTCACGCCCGCTGATTCCGTGAATAACCGCGCCTGCTGGAGGCCGTTCTGTCCCGTAGTTGCGTCCATCACCAGCAGCACTTCATGCGGAGCATCGGGAACCAGGCGCTGAGTGGTGCGGCGCATTTTTTCGAGTTCCGCCATAAGGTTGTTCTTGGTGTGCAGGCGGCCCGCCGTGTCTACGATCAGGAAATCGATGCCGCGAGCCTTGGCCGCATTCAGCGAATCAAACAGGACCGCCGACGGATCGCCGCCCTGGCGTGACTTGATCAGTTCCACGCCGCTGCGCTGGCTCCAGACCTCGAGTTGTTCGATAGCGGCTGCGCGAAATGTATCGGCCGCGCACAGGAGTACTGTCTTTCCCTGCGAACGAAGGTAGGCCGCGAGCTTGCCGCTGGTCGTCGTCTTGCCCGTGCCGTTGACGCCAACGAGCAGGATGACTTCAGGAGGAGTGTCCACTCTGCGCGGAGTGCGCTCCTCTTCGTCGAGCAGTGCTTTGAGCTGTGCCTTGAGCAGGTCTTTCAGTTCCTCGCCGTCGCGAATCTGCTGGCGCTTTGCGCGCTCGCGCAGGGTGGAAACGATCTCCGACGCTGTGGTCACTCCAATGTCCGACGCGATCAGGCTCATCTCCAGATCTTCGAGCGCGGACTCATCGACTGTTCGGGTGAGCGAAAGAACGCTGTCGATGCGCTCTTCCAGGTTCTCGCGCGTGCGCGAGACCGCCTCTCGCATCCGGTCGAGTAAGCCTTTTTTCTTCGGCTCTTCCTCTTCCTTCAGGCTCCCGAAAAGAGTTTGAATCATGACAGAGTATTCCTCACCGTTTTCCTAATTCGAGTCTAGCAAGTCGAGCGCCGTTATTCGCGCGTCAGAAGATTTCAGAGAGTACGCGTTGCTGAGGGAAGGACACAGGCGGGCGCGGGCTCTTCACAACGATCTTTCCGCGCCTTACGAGAGCAATCAGAGAGTTGACCGCCGACGGATCATAACGCTTGCCGGCGAGCCGATTTAAAACCTCCAGAACATAGTCGGCATCCATTGCAGCCTGGTAGGGCCGGGCCGTAGTCATGGCGTCAAAGCTGTCAGCCACGGCGATGATGCGCGCCATCATGGGAATCTGCTCGCCGCGCAATCCGTAGGGATAACCCTGCCCATCGAGCGATTCGTGATGCAGTTCCACGCCTGGAATTAGATCGGACAGGGCCTCAATCGGACGCAGGATGGACGCGCCTTTCACTGTGTGGGCCTTCACAATCTCGAATTCTTCCGGAGTCAGCGGCGCCTCTTTTCGTACGATGGCGTCCTCGATGCCAAGGGTTCCGATATCGTGCAGCAGGGCGGCAAGGCGGATGCGCTCGACCTCATCGGACCCGATGCCCATCTCGCGCGCAATATCGGCTGAGTAATCGGCGACGCGGTCGGAGTGTCCGCGCAGATAATTCGTGCGCTCATCGACCGCCTTGGCGAACATCCGGATCAGATCCGTCAGGCTCGCATAATTCCGGCTGGCTTCCATCTGTTTGTCGAGGAGGGCGTTCTCCAGGCCGCGGAGAGCGTTTTGCCATTCAGCCGCGGGCTCCTCGTAAAGCGTGCCACGCAGTCGTATGGCCTCGCTTTCCGCCGTTTGCAGCGATTTGGACTGGATTGTTTCGGCGAAGCTGCGGCTCAAACGGGTGAGTCTGCGGCCGACAAGCAGGGCAAGGAGCGCCCAGAACAGCAGGATCGCCCCCATCAGTGCCAGAACGCCCCACTGAAGGTGCGCGGATACGTACAACAGGGCAAGACTGATCACAGACGCTCCGCTTAATGAAAAGAAAATGCGCCAGAATACGCGGCGGCGGATTGAACGTCGGTGGGCCATGTAGATAGAGATGTTCGAGGGATGGGGAAACCATCCTGCCTCAGTCTACTGAGATGAAATCCGCTTGCCTCTCACACGAAAGTCGTAGGGTTGGGGTGAGCTGTTGATCCTGTTTATTCGTCGCGGCCGGGCCTGCTCATCAACTCCTGCATGGCCTGGCTCGGTTGCTTTTTTCCCTCGAGAATCGACTGCACTTGCTCAGCGATCGGCAACTCGACTCCGTGTTTTCGCGCGAGGCCGAGCGCAGCTGAGGTGGTCCGAACGCCTTCGGCTACCTTGCCGTGAAGGTCGGCCAGGATTTCCCCGAGCGGCCTGCCTTTGCCGAGTTCGATACCCACCCACCGGTTGCGGGAAAGCGCGCCAGTGCAGGTCAGCACGAGATCGCCTATGCCGGAAAGCCCGGACAGTGTCTCGCGCCGCCCACCGCACGCCACGGCCAGCCGTGTAACTTCTGCGACCCCCCGTGTAATAAGGGCAGCCGTGCTGTTGTGCCCCAGACCGAGGCCGGCGACCATCCCGGTTGCAATGGCAATTACATTCTTGAGCGCGGCGCCCAGTTCCACTCCGATGACGTCGTCATTCGTGTAGAGCCGCAGCGTGTTGCTGCTGAATTCCCGCTGAATTTGCGCGCCCAATCCGGCGCTGTCTGACGCGATCGTCACTGCGGTCGGCGATCCCGCAGCTACCTCCTGCGCAAAGGACGGCCCGCTGAGCACGGCGCACGGTAAATTCAGATGATGCCGGCCGAGCACCTCGGCAATCACCTGGCTCATGCGGAGATAGGTCTCGTCTTCGATACCTTTCGTCGCGCTCACCAGGAGCTGTCCGGCCTTAAGACCGGGAGCAAACAGCTCATAGGAAGCGCGCACGTGGTGCGACGGCATCACGCTGACGACGATTTCAGCGTGGTGCAGAGCCTCTTCGGCGTCGCTTGTCACCGCGATCTGCTGCGGCAGCCGAAATCCCGGCAGAAACGCGCTGTTTTCTCCGGACGCGCGAATCTCCGCCGCTACGGCTGGCGAGTGCGCCCACAGCGTGATGGCGTGGCCGCCCCGGCGCTCGAGACTCAAGGCGATTGCAGTGCCCCATGCTCCGCCGCCCATCACGGCGATCTGGCTCATGCAGCCTTCGCCTTGCCGAACCGGTACTCAGTGCCATGCAGCAGACGTCCGATATTCTCGTGGTGTTTGGCGATAACGATCACGGGTGCAAGAAACATCACAACCGTCAGCCACAAGCCATAGGTCGCGTGCGGCAGCAGCAACGCGAAAAGCGGGAACGCCACTGCTCCGAGGATGGACGCGAGCGAGACATACCTCGACAGCGCGAACACCACCGCGAATACGCCCAGCGATGCCAGCGCCGCCCACGGCGCAAGAGCCAGAAACACTCCAAAGGCAGTCGCCACTCCCTTGCCGCCCTTGAACCGCAGCCACACCGTATAAATATGTCCGAGGATCGCGAAGATTGCGGCGAGTGCGACGGCGTTTCCGTATGTTCCGCCAATTCGTGCGGCGAGATACCCGCCGGCAAGCACCGCCAGATACCCCTTGCACACATCAAGCAGGAACGTCAGTGCGCCAAGTCCCCTTGCGCCGGACCGGATGACGTTCGTCGCGCCTATGTTGCCGCTGCCCTTGGAGCGAATGTCTTCCTTGCGAAATATCCTGACAAGCAAAAAGCCAAAGGGAATCGAGCCCAGCAGGTAAGCGGCCAGGGCGATCGACAGATAGGCAACTACAGGCATCTCGCGTTCGAGTTTACGGCATTTTCGGAGGCGGCTGCGGGCCGGATCGAAAATGCGATCGCAGACTTACCTCAGCCTCCGCCGGACCATATCCAGCGCGGTCTGGGCGGCATAGTGGCGGATGCGCTCGCGGTCGCCACTGAAGCGGCGTTCGATCACCTCCGTTTCGTCGGCATCGCTCACGCTGAGATACACAAGGCCGACCGGCTTCTCTTCCGTCCCACCCCCAGGCCCGGCAATGCCTGTCACGCCCACGCCGAAGGTCGTATGGCAGCGCTCGCGGATGCCCTGCGCCAGTGCGGCTGCTACTTCGCGGCTGACCGCCCCGTGGCGCTCGATCAACGCCGGATCGACGCCAGCGAACTCGGTCTTCAGTTCGTTGCTGTACACAACGGCTCCCCCGGCAAAGGACCGCGAGCTGCCGCTGATCCGCGTGAGCCGCTCGGCAACCAGACCGCCGGTGCAACTCTCAGCGATGGACAAGGTCGCTCCCCGCATTTCGAGGTAGTAGAGCACGATCTGTTCCAGTGTCTCGCCCTGCGATGAATAGATATAGTCCTCGAGCTCTTCTTCGATTTTGCCGGCCAGCGAATCCACTCGCGCCTGCGCTAAATCGAGTGAGGGCTTGCCGCACATCAGGTTGAGCTGGATGTCTCCGAGGTGCGCGAGGATGGTCGTCTCCACGTCGGTGTATTGCGTATAAATCGGAGCGATGCGCGCATCCGCCGCCGACTCGCCGATCAGTGCCGCCTTGAGCACCCGGGTCGCGATGAACCGCTGCGGCACTGTGTCGCGGAGAAGTGGCATGCACTCCTCATCAAACATCGGCTTGAGCTCGGACGGAGGCCCGGGAAGAAGCATCACCAGCTTGCGATGCTTGCCGTAGACGATATCGAGCCACTGTCCGGGAGCCGTGCCGCGCGCATTATCCAACACGACCGCACCCTCGAGCAGATCGGCCTGTTTCTCGTTGTTCCGCGTCATCGTGAGGCGGCGCGCCGCCGCGCGCGCATAGAGTTGCGCGATGAGGTCGGGATTTCGTTTGAGGGCGATTCCCAGCGCCTCCGCAGCGGCCTCGCGTGTCAGGTCGTCTTCGGTGGGGCCCAGGCCGCCCATGACAACGACAATATCGGTGCGGCCAATCGCGTTTCGTATTGCGTCGACCAGGTGCTTCAGGCGATCGCCGACGATCGTCTTGAAGGCGACGCTCACGCCCAGTTGGTTGAGCCGCTCGGTAATGTAGAGGGAGTTTGTGTCCTTGCGCCAGGGAGTCAGCAACTCCGAGCCAATAGCAATGATCTCCGAGTTCATCGAACCCCGACAGTATCCACGGACCTCAGTTACAATTTCGCCGGCCCGAAATCAAAATGAAATTTGGGATCGGCGCATCAAAAGGTGCGCCAGCCCTCAATTCCCAACGCTACATGATATACGGCAGTGTTGGTGGCTACGAGAGCGTTACCGCCGGGTACGAAAGTAAACCCCACGATGCCCGAGCCGGCGACTACCAGTTGAGCTTCGCCTGTCTGCGTTATTCGCGCCACGCCGCGCCTGCCGCCCAGCGAGGCCGCCACGTAAACGCTGCCCGCTATATCCACGGCCAGGCCCTGCGGTCGACCGAGGCCGCGATAGAACACGGTGGTGGCGCCATCGCGGTCGATCGCGTAAATATTGTCGAAGCTCGAAGTCGTTGGCCCCGAAACATACAGCGCGCCGTCGATTCCGAACGCCAGATGATAGGCGGCGACGCTTGGCTCCAAAGTAGCGAAGACGAATATCTGACGGTCCGGCGCGATCTTGAAGATGGTGCCGCTGCGGTCCCCCACGTAGAGATTGCGGTCGGTGTCGAAGGCGAGACCGGTCGCGATCCCCATACCTTCGGCATAAACGCTGGTTGCCCCCGCCGGGCTCACGCGGTAGACCGTACCCTCCTGGCGTGAGGAGACATAAATGTTGCCTTCCGGGTCGGTGGCCAGGCCACTGGCATTCATAATTCCGCTCACAAACGGCCGCATTTCGCCGTTGCCCTCCACCCGGAACACCGAAACCGGCGTCTCCTGCCCTCGTGAACCCGAAAGCGTCAGATAGATATTGCCCTGCCGGTCGACCGCGGGGTTAGCAACCATGTGTACGCCAGTCGCGATCTGAGTGGCGACCTTTAGCTCCACGGCGTTGCTCTGCGCTCCATTCCGCAGAATCCGCAGCTTGCCGGTCTCAGCTTCATCCGGAACGCGAAGCACCATGCGCTTGCCTCGGCTGAGCACAACAGGAGCCGCCAGGTCCCCGACCATCGGCACAGGACGGCGATACGATACGGGCCCCAGGTTCGTGCCGACTATTTCTACTTCGCCGCCCGGCAACGCGGCATTCGGTTGGACAGACTCGATTCGGGGGGAATGGCCGGCGTCGGATTTGAGAAGAGGCGTCATACTCGATACAAGATAATTCTAGCCCTGTCGTCTACCACCAGTGGTGAACGGCAAGCCCGACCAACAGAGCATAGATCCCCGCCGCCACATCGTCCATCATGATGCCCAGCCCTCCGTGCAGCCGTTCAAGCTGCCTCGCCGGCCACGGTTTCACAATATCGAACAGACGAAAGAGCGCGAAACCCAGTATCGCGTGTTTGATCTCGACCGGGCATGCGACGAGCGCAAACCATTGTCCGGCGACCTCGTCGATAACCACATGTCCCGGATCTTCCCGCCCGCTCTCCCGCTCGACGACCGAAGCCGCCGGTATGCCGATGAGGGTAATCGCCACTGCGGCAACGGCCGTCGCTGAGGTTAGACCTACTGTGCTGAGATGCGCGGCGCGTGCGGCGAAATACCAGATGCCTGCTGCCGCGAGCGATGCCCACGTGCCCGGACCGGGCCCGGCCAGGCCGATGCCAAAAAACGTGCCAATCGTCCACGCCCAGGCCGTCCTGGCTGTCTGCTGTGAGCCCTGTGCTCTGTCAGGAGCCGTCGTCATCGTCCTTGGGGCGGCCGGCTCCGGGATCTAGGCCTTCGAGCACCTCGGGATCGAGCACGGGAGAGGAGATGCGATAGGCGCCGCTGGCCCACTTGCCCAGATCGATAAGACGGCAGCGGTCGCTGCAGAAAGGGAAGTGCTCGTCCTCGGCAGTGACCAGGGTCTTACAGGTCGGGCAACGCAGAACTGCCTGCTTGCTTATGCCTGTCTGTTTGCTCATGACTGCTCCGCGCTCGGCCCAATCACGCGCGCGATCATGTCGTAGTCATGGGCCTCGATGATCTCGCAACGATAGAACTGGCCTGCATGCAATTCGTCGAACGGGCCGAAGTCGTTGATGTAGACCTTGCCGTCGATCTCCGGAGCGTGAAACTCCGAACGGCCCTCCCACAGCAGCGGAGTCTCCTCCGACTCGCCTTCGACCAGCACATCCAACTCGCGCCCGACCCGATCCTGTATCGTCTGTCTGCTGATACGCTGCTGAATCTTCATCAGCTCGCGCTTGCGCCGCTCGATGGTACGTGCCGGAACCTTCCCGTCCAGGCCGAACGCCCGCGAGCCATCCTCGTCCGAATAGCCGAAGACGCCCAGCCAATCGAATTTCGCCGCCCGTACAAAATCGCACAGCACCTTGAAGTCTTCCTCGGTTTCGCCGGGGAAACCTACGATGAACGACGTCCGCAGTGCGATGCCCGGTACCGCGGCGCGGACCTTCTCGATCGTCTTCAGGAAGATCTCCGCATTGGCCCCGCGCTTCATCGCCTTCAGCACCGGCCCCGACGCATGCTGCAGCGGCACGTCGAGATACCTGCAGATACCCGGATGCTTCGCGATCGTCTCCAGCAGCCGGCCCGTAATCTTGTTCGGATAGGCATAGAGGAAGCGCAGCCATTTGAGGTCGGGAATGACCGCCAGCCTGTCAAGCAGCTGCGCGAGCCCATCCCTCAGGCCCAGGTCTTCGCCGTAGCAGGTCGTGTCCTGTCCGATCAGCGTGATCTCGCGGACACCCTGCGCGACCAGGCTCTCCGCCTCTGCAACCACAGACTCGAACCGCCGCGACCGGAACTTGCCCCGCAGGTTCGGAATCACGCAGAAGCTGCAGGGATGGTCGCAGCCCTCGGCAATCTTGATATAGGCTGAAGCTTTTTTCGTCGCCAGCAGCCGCGGCGTGGTGTGGTCGTAAAGATACTGCGGCAACTGCGCTTCCGCGCCATCCCAGGCATTTCGGGAGAAACGTCCCTGCGACTCACGGAGATCGCCCTCAGGCCGAGCAGCGTGTGAGCTGGTCAAAATTGTGAAGGGCGAGGGCTGCTGAACCACCGGCTGGCGGGGCTCAAGCCCTGCTGCGGCGAGGATCTGCTCCAGCTCGCCTGTCCCGACAACCGCGTCTACCTCGGGGATATTCTTCCGGATCTCGTCCCGGTAGCGCTCAACGAGGCACCCGGCGACGATCAGCGTCCGCGCCCGACCGCCCTTCCCGGAAGTAGTCTTATGCTGCGCCATCTCCAGGATCGTATCGACGGACTCCTGCTTGGCCGCGTCGATGAATGAGCAGGTATTGACGACGAGAATCTCCGCCGCCTCGACATCGGAGGTCAGTTGGGCGCCAGCGCGGTCAAGCAGGCCCATCATGACCTCGCTGTCGACGAGGTTCTTGGGGCAGCCCAGAGAAACGAACCCGATCTTCGGGCGCGCGGCACTGCTGTCTATATTTTCGGAATCGACGGCGCTTGCAGCAGCCTCGTCGAGAAGAGCTTCAGTCACTTATTCATTTTACCGGAGTCGCCGGTCTAAATCAGAATCACTTATCCGATCAGAATCACTTCTCCGCGGGCACTTTGACGACAAACTCTGTGTTTCCCGGCTCTGACTTAAAGGTGATGCTTCCGCCGAACTGGCTCACGACGATCCGGTGGGCGATGTCCAGTCCCAGGCCGGTGCCGATACCGACGGGTTTGGTGGTGAAGAAGGGCTCGAAGATCTGTTCGCGATGTTCCGCAGCTATGCCCGGTCCCTGGTCCGCAATTCCGATGCATGCGGTTCCGTTTTCGGTCCAGGTGCGGACCACGATCTTGCCCGATTCGGGCGAGGCATCGATCGCGTTGTCGAGGATATTAGTCCAGACCTGGCTCAGGCCGGCGCCTTTTGTTTTGATCTTCGGCATCTCGGCAGCGAAACGCTTCTCGATCGAGATCTGCTTATGGCGGAACTTGTGAGCCAGGATGGTCAGCGTGCTCTGGATGCTTTCGTGGATGTCGATCTCGCGCTCGCGATTCTTGTCATCGTATGCATACTTCTTCACCGCAATCACGAGGTCCGTAACTCGGGCGATGCTTTCCTCGATCGTACCCACCAGCTGCATGCTGGAAAGAAGCGCTGAGAGCCAGTTGAGGGCGTCGGAGAAAAGCTCTGCCGGAAAGGCCGATTGAGCGCACTCGATATCTTCGCGGCGCCAGCCGACACTGGCCAGGGTGGGAGCGATCAGTTCACAGTGGTCGACGCCGATATTCTCCAGCCACATGAGCAACTCGTCCTCGATGTCAGCCTGATCGAGGGTGTTCATGGCAACCGGCTTGTTGCACTTCAGCGCCATTTCCTGCAGGTCGCGCATGCAGTCTTTCTGTTCGGGTGTGAGCGGAGCGCGAGTTAAGCGCAGGCTTATCTCCTGTAGCGAAACCAGGTTTTCCCGGAGCTGTGCGGAGGCCCGCCGCGCAGCTGTGCCCGGATTGTTCAGCTCGTGCATCAGCCCGGCAGCAAGTGTGCCGAGCGAAATCAGCTTCTCGCGATGCAGAGTCAGCGCTTGATAGGCCTCCAGTCGCCGTCCCATGTTCGACATCACACCGGAGCGGACAACGGGACAGGTTCCCATGAGGCTCCAGAACGAGGACGGACTCACACGCACCATCCTGCTGGGCTGCATTACGTCCGCGCGCCCGGGCGTACCATGAGATCCGGTGAGGAGCGGAACTTCGCCAAATGTATCGCCGGCCTTCAGCGTCAGCAGAATGGTCTGGGCGCCGTCGTCTTCAGGTTTGGTGACGCGCACCTCGCCGGAAAGCAATATCCAGAAGAAGATGTTTTGCTCGCCCCGATCGAAGAGCATCGTGCCAGCCGGGGCCTCGATTAGATCGACGTCACCGAGGCAGTCCAGGTCCTGCTCTGTGGTCTGCTGAAAGAGAGGGATTTTGCTGATTTGCGCGAGCAGCTCTCGCGCGGAAATGGTTTTTGATTCCAGCTTGCCTTGGTTTGCTTCCATCGATTCGCTTTTTCTCGCCACTTAAAAACGTGCCAAATATTGATGCATGAATTGCACGGCGATTGAACCCTCGCCGACGGCCGATGCCACACGCTTTACCGAGCCGTGTCTTACATCGCCCGCAACAAATACCCCGGGCATGCTGGTCTCAAGCAGGAAGGGCTCCCGGTCTTCCTTCCACTGCCGCGGAAGTTTATTCTCCACTTTCAGGTCGGGACCCGAAAGAACAAATCCATTCGGATCGCGCATGATCTCGCCCGGCAGCCAGTTCGTGGTGGGGGCAGCCCCGATAAAGATGAAAAGCCCCGAAGCGCGGCGAACTTCTTCCCCGCTTCCGTTCCGGATTCTGAGGCATTCGAGACGCGTTTGCCCCATGGCTTCAACGACCTGCGAATGCGTCTCCACAGTTATATTCGATGTCTGAGCGATCTGATCGATCAAATATTTCGACATGGACTTTTCGAGCGAGTCGCCGCGGACCAGAATGGTGACCTGCCGGGCGTACCGCGAGAAGTGCATGGCAGCCTGACCTGCCGAGTTCGCTCCGCCGATGATAAATACCTCCTCATCCGCGCAGGATCGCGCCTCGACCATGGCCGCCCCATAATAGACGCCCATCCCTGTCAGCCGGTCGATGCCGGGAACATCCAGACGGCGGTAGTTGACCCCCGTCGCAACCAGGCAAACGCGACAGGAGACCTCGCGCCCATCCCCCATGCGAACGATCCGGTACTGATTCTCAGCGCGGAAGCCGGTCACGCACTGGGTGATAAATTCTGCCTTGAAGCGCGAGGCCTGCGCGTAGGCGCGGCGGGCGAGATCGGCGCCACTCAAGCCTGAGGGAAAGCCGAGGTAATTTTCAATCTTCGAACTCGATCCTGCCTGCCCTCCGGGGGCGTCAGGCTCGACCACCACTGTGTGCAGGCCTTCCGAAGTTCCATAGACCGCCGCAGCAAGGCCAGCGGGTCCTCCGCCGACAATCACCAGATCGTAGAACTCGCTCGCGGCGTGGGTTCTCAGGCCGACCTTCTCAGCCAGTTGCTGTTGGGTGGGCTGGACCAGCGATGTTCCATCAGGGAAAAGTACCGCCGGAAGATGGCTATCCTCCAGCTTGTAGCGGGCAAGAAGCTCAAACGCCTGCCCATCACGCTCCGGGTCCACCCAGACGTAGGGGACCTGGTTTCGCGACAGGAACTCGCGCACAAGGTGGTCCTGCAATGTCCAGCGGGGACCCACGACGCGAAGGCCCTCGAAAGGCGGGCGGTAACCCTCGGTCCACGCCTCCAGCAGGTCATCAAGGACGGGGTAGAGCTGCTCATCGGGAGGATCCCAGGGCTTGGTGAGGTAATAGTGGATCTTTGCCGTGTTGATGGCCCGGATGGCAACCTCGGTATCGGCGTAAGCGGTCAAAAGGGCGCGTTTGGCCTCGGGATAGAGCTTTTGTGCCTTTTCGAGAAAATCGACTCCCGACATGCCCGGCATTCGCTGGTCGGATAGGAACAAAGCTACCGCGTCGCCTCGCTGCTGGAGCTGCGCGCATGTGTCGAGGGCAGCCTGGCCGGAGCCCGCCCGCAGGATCCGGTACGTCACGGCATACTTCCTGCGGAGGTCCTGGACGACGGCCTCAAGGACGCTCGCGTCGTCGTCGACGGCAAGAATGACTGGTTTCCCCATAAGGTTCCAGTGTATTACCTGACCGCGCCTCGGGTGTGCGACGGGCTTGCGCCAAGAAAAGCCGTAAAAATCTTATAAATTTGTGCAACTTTTTGCTTTTCAATTTCATTCGCGCCGGGTTAGGCTATCTCCATCTTTACCTGAATCGCTTATTTTTTTCGTAACTCGCCCACGAAGTTATGAAAGGCTCGGTGTGTCTGGATGGTGGACATAAGTTGCGAATTTCTGCCCTGGTCGATAAGTTGTGTACGCGCATTAAAGGCGTTTGCCCCGCGTATCGATCTTTTTCAAGTCTGAACGTGCCCCGTTGCGGCGCAAAACAATAAAATCCCACGTTAAGAAGCTCGATGGCGCTGAGAGAAAGAATGAATAAGATAATACTGGCCGATAATCAGGCGATTTTTCGTGCAGGTACCGCCAAAGTGCTTGCCATGGAAGACGATTTCCGCATCATCGCCCAATGCGGTGAAGCTGAACGTATTTTCCCAACTCTGGACACCTTCAAGGGAGCGATCGTCTTGTTCGCTTCCGCTATGAAACTCAACGTACACCAGCTTGTCGATCGGGCTCGTGCAAACGGAAGCCTGTGCATCGTGATTGCCGAAAACAACGAATCTACAGCTCCTTATATTGCGGCCGGCGTTCAGGCGGCAGTGCATCGCGCCATTAGCGGCCCTGCTCTGATCGACTGCGTGCGGCGCGTTGTCCGCGGCGAACGCGGGATTCAGGTGGCCGCATCTCCCACCGGCGCCATCGAAGAAGATCTGGTTGGAGCGCGAGTACGCGACCGGCTGACTCCGAAGGAGATGAAGATCGTCGCCCTCATCGTTCAGGGATGCAAGAACAAGGAAATTGCGATGCGGCTTACGACCACCGAGCAGGTAATTAAGAACTATCTGCGCAGCATTTACGATAAGACGGGAGTCTCCGATCGGCTGGAACTGGCGTTGTTCACCATCCACCACAGGATGCTCGCCGAGGCGGCGGCGCAAGTGGGAGACACGATCGTACAGATGAATTAGGTCAGCCCCACCAAACGGCTAACACCGACGAAGCAATTGGTGAGGCCATCCCGCGCTCGAGATTCCGGCTTCCTGGTCAGCATCGGCCAGGAAGCCTTTTGTTTCGTAAATACCTGTTTTGAGATTAGTCGTCGTGCGGGCGCGTTGATCTTGCTTCGAGCAGCGTGTTCAATATCTGCACGAGCTCCCGCGGGTCGGCCGGCTTCTCAAGATAGATATCGGCCATCGGCTCGGCCGCTTGAAAAGCTTCGGCGACAAATCCCGAAACCACGACCACGGGTACGGCCGATTGGGTTTTTGCCGCTTCTACGATTGCCCGGCCGCGTTCCCGCCCCAGGCGCCAGTCTGTAATGATTCCATCAAAAGCGACCCGCTGAATTTCTCGAATCGCATCCTCGGCAGAAGTGCAGGTTGTAACATCGTAACCTGCCTGTTCCAGAATGCTTCTTTTAAGCGCAATGACGTCTGGATCGTCATCCACGCATAGGATTCTTGCCACAACATTCTCCACGCATTTGACTGACCTGAATCAGCCTTGGGTCGAACGGGAAATGCATGAGATTAACAGATGCAAATAATGTAATTTACTGCAGCTTCTCAGCAACGGATTTTGCTTGTGTAAATAGATAGAGGTAATCAGGACCGCCAGCCTTCGAGTCAGTCCCGGACATGTTAAATCCCCCGAAGGGGTGCGCTCCGACCATGGCGCCCGTGCACTTGCGGTTGAAGTAAAGATTGCCGACATGGAATTCGCGGCGCGCGCGCTCCAGCTTTCCCTTATCGGACGAATACACCGCCCCCGTCAATCCGAACTCCGTGTTGTTCGCAATCGCCAGCGCTTCATCGTAATCGCGAGCCTTGATGATCGCGAGAACCGGACCGAAGATCTCTTCCTGCGAGATGCGCGCATCGGGCGACACATCCGCTATCACAGTGGGCTGGACGTAAAATCCTTTTTCCGGGGTATCGATGGGCTCGCCTCCGGCAATCAGCCGGCCCTCTTTCTTTCCGATCTCGATGTAGCTCAGAACCGTCTTTTGAGCGCCCTCGTTGACCACAGGACCCATGTTCGGATTCTCCGCCGGATTGCCAACCTTCAGTTGTGCGACGCGCTCCCGAACCCGATCGACAAAAACATCGTAGATGGGGGCCTCAATAATCGCGCGGGAGCAGGCTGAGCACTTCTGCCCGCTGAATCCGAAAGCGGAGGCGACCACGCCCTCAACCGCGTAATCAAGCTCGGCGTCAGACGAGACGATGATCGAGTCCTTGCCGCCCATCTCGAGCACCGTACGCTTAATCCAGATCTGGCCGGGTTGCGTCTTCGCCGCGCGCGCGTTGATATCAAGACCGACTTCTTTCGAACCGGTGAAGGCAACGAAGCGCGTCTTCGGATGTTCGACAACCGCGTTGCCGAATGTGGCTCCGGAGCCCGGGCAGAAGTTGACCACGCCCGGCGGCATTCCCGCCTCTTCCAGCACGTCGATGAACCGCGCGGCAATCGTCGGAGAATCGCTCGACGGCTTCAGCACGACCGTGTTGCCGGTGACGATGGCCGCTGAGGTCATCCCCGCCATAATGGCGAAGGGGAAATTCCAGGGCGGAATGACTGCGCCAACCCCGAGCGGGATATAAAGAAGCTGATTCCGCTCACCGGAAAGCTGAATGGGGGTCGTTGCGTTTGCCAGACGCAGCGCCTCGCGCGAATAGAATTCGAGGAAATCGATCGTCTCGGCCACGTCCGCGTCCGCTTCGGCCCAGTTCTTACCCACTTCATAGACAAGCCACGCACAGAACTCGAATTTCCGGCTGCGAATGACGTGAGCAGCGTCCAGCAGCAGCGAGACCCGCTCCTCGACTGGGGCGTACTGCCAGGTCTCAAATGCCCGCAGCGCCGCCTGCACGGCTTTGTCGGCGTGCCCGGCGTCGGCTTTCTGGTGAATGCCGACCACCTGTTCCGGTCGCGCGGGATTCCGCGACTCGATCTTGCCGGTGGTGCGCAGTCGTTCTCCGCCGATGATCAGTTCGTACTCGTGGCCGAGCATATCCCCGACTCGCACGAGGGCATCTTTCATCGTCTGGGCGTTGTCGTGCCGGGAAAAATCGATAAAGGGTTCGTTTCGGAATTCACCTTGCGGCGAACGCGGCTGAATAGATGTGGAGATCGCGGCGGTGGCCATAACTGAGTAGTTTAACCCCGTTCGTTTCTGCGATGCCAATTAGCTCGCTATAGGCGCAGCCTGAGCACGGTTGTCAGAGACAACTTACGACAGGACTGAGTCCGGTTAGAGACTCAAAACTTGTAAGTTACGCCGGTCGAAATGATCGGATAAAACCGAATATAGTCGAGATCGTTCTGGTATTTCTTCCGCTGAGCAGTAATGTTGTGCTGCACGGTCGGATCGGAGTCGATCTGACGGCAATTTACGTCTTTCGGCGTATCGCAAACCACGCCAGTGAAAGTCAGAATCAGAGGCGGTTCGCCTACGTAGGCAAACCCAACTTCAAAAGGGAAGGTGAAATGCTTCTCGCGCGTCCGTGGCAGCCAGTTGCCCCAGCCGAGGGTGAACATCGGCGATGTGCGCCGGAACTTCACGCTGCCGTAAAGAGTGACGGGGTCCGCGGCGCCGCTGTAATAGGTCGCACCGTTCACGGAGAAGGATTCGCCCGCGGCTACGCCGCCATGAACCGTTGCGTGGTTCTGGTTGTAGAACAGCACGCCCGGGCTCAGATGGAAATTCTTAGCCCATGGAAACCAGTCGACACTCGCTTGCACCGAACGAAAGCTCAGCGAACCCTGATAATTGACCCCATTCGAAACGCCACTCAGGCTGTAGCCGAAGAAGTTGCCGGCGGCACGCATGTTCAGCGAGCGGCTCAGTGTGGTTGCCGCGCCAACTCCGACGCCGAGCGGGCTCGCAAATGTTCCTAAAGCGTTTTCTGCGAACAGCCAGGTGCGCGAGGCCGCGTAGGCCGGCTGCTGATTCCTCACCGCTCCACTGGCCGCCGGTGCAGCTGCTCCGGTTAGATTGAGATCGCCGGCTGTCGCTTCCAGATCGAGCCCGGTTCGGTTCGAAGAAGTGATGGAAGCGGAGTCCGGTGCAGACGGAAGCGCAGGAGAAGCCAGACGTTGAGCGGGCGACACGATAACCGCTGCAAAGGCGAAAATCACCACAAGCGCCAGGCGGATTGAGAACGACATCGTAATTTCCTCGGATAAAAGGGGATGCAACGCCTGGAGAAGAGCCTTGAAATCACGCCGCAGAACCAGGCCGAAGGTCTCGCCAGGGATACTGCTCTTGAAACTGTCTGCTCGGGGGCTGATGTTTCCCACAAGCTAACACGGCTCCGGCGCAATCTCGCCCGGACAGAAGATGAATTTTCGTCGGTTGGGCACACTTCAGTCATCGGCAGGTTGCGATGTTTTGGTTAGGGTCAGATTGCGATGTCGCTTCAGCTTGTGAAGAATGATTGAGTTTCAGCTTGGCGACCTCGTCGGAGTCTCTTCCGGCGACACCAACACAACCTTAGGTGCCTCTTAACAGCTCCTAGACAAACACCACCGTCTTGTTCTGATACACGAGGACGCGGTTCTCCAGGTGCCAGCGAACGGCGCGCGAGAGCACCACTCTTTCGAGGTCGCGGCCCTTCTGCCGCATCTCCTCGACAGTGTCGCGATGGGAGACGCGCACTACATCCTGCTCGATGATCGGTCCCTGGTCCAGAGCTGGCGTGACGTAATGGCTCGTAGCTCCGATCAGCTTCACGCCGCGCTCGAATGCCTGATGATAAGGTTTCGCTCCTACAAAGGCGGGCAGAAAGGAATGGTGGATGTTGATCATGCGCAGCAGGTACTGGGCGACAAACTCCGGTCCAAGAATCTGCATGTACCGCGCGAGCACGATCAGGTCCACGTCCTGCCCGAGCAACTCGAGCATCTCTCGTTCGGACTCGCGCTTATCCGCGGGATCTGTCAGCAGATGAAAGGGAACACAATAAAAGTCGGCCAGAGGCTTGGCCGTCGCGTGATTGCTGATGATCACGACGACTTCACACGCCAGTTCGCCGGTCCTCTGCCGGTATAACAGGTCGGCCAGGCAGTGGTCGTAGCCGGAAACGAGGATGGCCACCTTGGGACGATAATCCGTCAGACCCAGGTGGTACTTGATCAGAAAACGCTCGGCCAGCGGCTTGAAATGATGTTCGAACTCCGGGATTGGAATGTCGAACCCTTCGAGATCCCATTCCAGTCTCGACAAAAACAGGTCGCGGTCACAATCGGCATGATCGTCGCTATGCAGGATGCTGGCATTATGGGCAATCAAAAACTGGGAGATCGCCGCCACGACGCCTTTCCTTGCAAGGCACATGGGAGTGCTCAGAAGCAAGACCGCAGCATTTTTCATTTTTTGGCTCGCTTACTGTAACGGATGGGGAAAACTAAAGTCTTCCGCTTAGATCAGTCTCCAAACCTGGCCAGCGATCGTTCCTTCGCCTTCGCTGCTTCCTCTTCGCGATTCTTGGGAGGGGCGGTCGTTTCAAGCGAGGTGAGCAGTCGCATCGAATGCTGCCGCGACTTCTTCAATCGCAGCATAAAACGCCGCTTCGTTCCCTTTCGACGGCTTATTAAATCCACTGATCTTGCGCACGAACTGCAACGATGCCGCGCGAACTTCTTCTTCTGTCACCGGCGGATCGAAGTTGAAAAGAATCTTGATATTCCTGCACATGACTGAAGCCTCATCCCTGGCCTGCCGAACGCTACCCCCTAAATCTTAAGCCTTAAGACTCCCCCGCGCCTCACCCCCGTTGCCGCTCTTATTTATCATCGATGCGGATGCTCTCTTCCGCACAGACCGCCGTCAGTGACCTCGTCGAGCGGCTGCGCTCCGGAGATACGCGCGCCCTTGCCCGAGCGATCTCTCTGGTCGAAAATGAGGCTCCCGGAGCTACCGATGTCTTGTCGGCTTGCTTTCCCCACACCGGCCGCGCTCTGCGCATCGGGATAACCGGCTCACCCGGTGCGGGCAAAAGCACGCTGGTCGACAGGCTTGCCCGCGCCTGGCGCGGAGCCGGCATCAGCGTGGGCGTCATCGCCGTCGATCCAAGCAGCGCCTTCACTGGAGGCGCGATTCTCGGCGACCGCATCCGCATGCAGGAGCGCATCGGCGACGACGGCCTCTACTTCCGAAGCATGGCGACTCGCGGCGCTCTCGGCGGTCTGGCCCGCACCACAGCCGACGTAGCTCAGGTCATCGAAGCAAGCGGGAAAGACCTGGTTCTGATTGAAACCGTCGGGGTCGGCCAGGACGAGATCGACATCGTCAGGCTCGCGGATATAACGGTTGTCGTGCTGGTTCCCGGCATGGGAGACGACGTCCAGACCATCAAGGCCGGAGTCATGGAGATTGCCGACATCTTTGTCATCAATAAAGCGGACCGCGAGGGAGCCGATCGCGTCGAGCGCGAAATCCGAGCCATGCAGTCGCTTGCCGGCAACCATTCCGAGCGGATCACCCCGATCGTCAAGACTGTCGCGACCGGCGGCACAGGGCTCGACGAGCTGCTCAGCGCCATCGAAGAAATGAAGCAGTGGCTCGCGAAGGAAGGCCGTCTCGAAACGCGGCGCATCGCTTACTGGCGCGAGCGGCTCGCGCAGATGGTTCAGCATGCTTTGTTCAAAGAGGCGCGCACACACGGATTGAGCCCCGAAGAGCTGTCCAGCCACGCCGAGCGCGTTGCCTTTGGGGACGAGGACCCATACCAGTTGGCGCCGAAGCTCGTCGCCCGGGTGTTCGATGCTCGCGGAGTGAGGTCATGATGAAAATCGATCATCTGGGCATCGCGGTGAACAGCATTCATGCCGCGCGCAGCTTTTACGAGGCCCTGGGTCTCGAAGTCGCGCACGAAGAGACCGTCGAACACGAGCAGGTACGGACCGCGATGATTCCCATCGGCGAAAGCCGGATCGAATTGCTCGAGCCGACCAGCGAAAACTCGGCCGTGGGACGATTCCTCAATAAGCGCGGCGAGGGCCTGCATCACGTCGCCCTGCATGTCGACGACATCGCCGCCACACTAAAATCGTTCAAATCGAAGGGCGTGCGGCTTGTCTCCGAAGACGTTCAGGTAGGCGCAGGCGGCCATCTCTACTTCTTCGTTCACCCTTCAAGCGCCGGCGGAGTCCTGCTCGAAATCTGCCAGGACCCAGAGCATGGCCAGAGGCAGGATGAAGGCTGATCGCTTGCTGCTCGGCATCGACACATGCGGCATAGCTGGATCGATCGCCGTGGCGCGCTGGAGCGACGCCGGCATCGAGCTTTCCGCAGAAGCAGAACTTGCAGGCAAAACCTATTCGGCGTTGCTCATACCCAAAATTCACGAGTTGCTCGAAGCGCAGCAACGCGGCCCGCAAGATCTGCAGGCCATTGTCGTCGTTCATGGGCCCGGGAGCTTCACTGGAATCCGCGTTGGGCTGGGCGCCGCTAAAGGACTTGCCGAGGCGCTTGGCCTACCCATGCTCGCGGTATCGCGGCTGGCAGTTTTGGCCGCGAACGCAGGGACGGAAGCGGCCGCGCTGGACGCAGGTCGGAACGAGTTCTATTTCCGGCTACAGAAAGATGAAGCGCTGCTTACGCCCGAGGAAATCGGCGCGCGCCTCTCCGTCACCCTTGCCGTTTGCGAGGAGGCCGCAGCGCGGGCCTTCCCAGACGCCATCGTCGTCCAGCCTCCAACGGCGGCAGACGCTCTGCGCTTTGCCCTCCCTAGGCTCGAAGCGAGCGACTTCGACGACGTGGCCATAGTAGACGGCAACTACGTGCGCCGCTCTGACGCTGAGCTTTTCGCGCAGCGGGGTGCCAGGCGCTGAATGGCCTCGCTTCGCGCCATGATCTCCGGCGACATCGACGCCGTTCTGAAGCTTGCCGCCGAAACGCCCGAGGCTCCACATTGGGATCGCGCCGCCTACGAACGAATCGTCTCTTCCGTAGGAGGAAACTCCACACCACGCGCGGCCTGGGTTGTCGTTAGCGGTCCAGACCTGCTCGGGTTTGCCGTCGCCCAACTTGTCGCGGGAGTCTGCGAGCTCGAGTTTATTGTCGTTACCAGTGCCGCGCGCCAAAAAGGTGTCGGCCGCTCGCTGCTTGAGACCGTGACCGACTGGTCGCTCGCCGGCGGTGCGCAAAAGCTGCAGCTCGAAGTTCGCGCAGGCAACAATTCGGCCCTCGCCTTCTACCAGCGCGCCGGATTCCTCCGGGAGGGGCTGCGGCGCAGATACTACCGCGATCCTGAGGAAGACGCTGTGCTGATGGGAAAGCGCCTGTATTCAGATGATTAAGCGGTGGAAAACTTTTGGTTAAAACCCCATTGAAGGTCATACAACCATGGTGCTAGGTTGGTGTGTTCCAAAGAAGAAGGAGGTATCTTCGCATGGAAATAGAAGCAAATGGTTTGCCGGATGGTGAGGAAGTCCACAAGCTGCAGGAGCAACACCGTCACTATTCGGAGCAATTGGAAGCCCTGTTGCAAAAACCCTACCCCTCCGAGCAGGAGCAGCTCGAGGAAGTCCGGCTCAAAAAGCTGAAGCTGTATGTAAAGGACCAGTTGGTGGCTCGACGAAGCAGCCATCAGGGGGCGTACGTCGCCTGATATCGGCGCCCGCTCAATAAAACCACATTTCGCATAACCGCCGGCAGCCTGCGCGACTGCAAAGCCACCGGGAGTGTTGTTCTCCGCGAAGAAGCGGCGAAGATTCTATAATTGAGTGGAAGTCTTTTCTCCTCAGTTATGGTTCGTGATGGATATCTTTACGGCATCGCCCTGCTCGCTGTTGCGGTCGCGCTGCACCTCCTCGCTGGCGGATGGCTGTGGTCCATCGTGCCACTGCTGCTCGCGGTATTCTTTCTCTGGTTCTTCCGCGACCCCGAGCGCGAAATACCCCAGGGAGAAGGTCTGGTCGTCTCCCCTGCGGACGGCAAAGTAACCGAAGTCCTCCGTGTAACCACTCCTGAGGGCGAGAGCGTCCGATTGAGCATCTTTCTCAGTGTGTTCGACGTTCACGTGAACCGCTCACCTATCGGAGGCTTGTTGCGCGAAGTCCGCTACAAGAAAGGCGAATATCTCAATGCGCTGAACCCTGCTTCGGCGGAAAGAAATGAGCAAAATCTCGCCGTCATCGACGCCGACGAGGGTTACATCGTCGCTTTTAAGCAGATAGCGGGACTGCTGGCCCGCCGCATCGTCTTCAATCCCACTCCCGGTGTCCGCCTGGAACGAGGTCAGCGCATCGGGATGATCAAATTCGGCTCGCGTGTCGACGTGCTGCTGCCCGGCAATGCGCAAATCCAGGTGAAGCGCGGCGATCGCGTGAAGGGCGGTTCCAGCATCCTGGCCAATATCCCACATGTGGAGCCAGCCCCGGCTGACGAGGACGTTCTCGCGGAGATCCTTGCTTGAAGAACCCCGACCAGTCGCGTGGAAGCCGGCGGCGTCGCGGGATGTACATCCTGCCGTCTTTATTTACGGCCGGCAATATCGCCGCTGGATACTACGCCATCACTCAGAGCCTGCAGGGCTCCATCCAGGAGCCGCACCACTTCGACTATGCCGCGATCGCCATCGGCTTCGCGATCCCTTTTGACGCCCTCGACGGCCGCATCGCGCGCATGACCAACACCACCAGCGACTTCGGCAAGGAACTCGATTCGCTGGCCGATGTCATCACCTTCGGCGTGGCTCCCAGCATCCTTGCCTACAGCTGGGGCTTTCACATGCTGCCCATGACGATGGACCCCTGGCTCCGCGAGCGGTTCATCCAATTCGGCGGCTTCATCTGTTTTCTCTTCCTCATCTGCGGAGCGAGCCGTCTGGCACGCTTCAACATCAGCAACGACCCGGTTCCGAAAAATCCCGGCCGGCCCGGGCGTAAGTACTTCGTCGGTATGCCTATTCCCGCCGCTGCGGGCATGATTGTTGCGGTTGTCCATGGCTTCGGACGTCCCATTTTCAATTGGTGGCTGGCAACCATCTGGCTGCTTCTCGTGGGCCTCATCGGATTTCTAATGGTCAGCACCTGGCGCTTCTGGAGCGGCAAGGAGATCAACCTCTCACGGCGCCATCCCTTCCGATGGATCGTATTATTTGCGCTCGTGATCTGGCTGCTTGTCTTTTTCTCGCGCGTGGTCCTGCTGGGATTGGCATTCGTCTATATGTTTTCAGGTATCGTGGCGCGCGCGGCGTACGGACGACAGCGCCGCCGGGCAGCTCAGGCCGAAGTACTCACCTCTTCACCGACCACAACTCCGCAATGACCGAGACCTGGAAAATCGCCATCGTCGGCGCGTCTTCGCTGCGTGCCAAGGAACTGAACGAAGCCCTCGAAGATTCGCCTTTCGGCAGCGCGGCAGTCGCCTTGCTTGATGAGGAATCTGAAGCCGGTCGCATCGAGGCCAGCGGTGATGAAGCGACTGTGATACAGCGCATCGACCCGGATTCCTTTGATCGCGTCGACTTCGCATTCTTTGCCGGCGCTCCCGAAACCACGAAGAAGCATTGGCATGAAGCGCTGAGCGCGGGCGCGAATGTCATCGATCTCTCGTACGCGCTGGAGCGTGAGTCCGGCGTCCTCGTCTGTGCGCCCTGGCTCGGAGAAGAACCGACTGAAGGCCTGAACCTCAGCACCCGGGCAGTGATCCCGGCGCATCCCGTCTCCCTTGCGCTCGCATTGCTCATGCATCGACTGGGAGACGCGGGGCATCTACGGTCCGCTTCCGCAACTGTGCTTGAGCCCGCGTCGGAATACGGAAGCGCTGCCATCGACGAGTTGCACCAGCAGACCGTTTCCCTGCTCAATTTTCAAAGTCTGCCCAAAGCAGTCTACGACGAGCAGATGGCCTTCAATGTAGTTCCGTCATTTGGTGACTCGAAAGCCGTAGGTCAGACCGAAGCGCGCATTCGTCGGCACTACTCGCTCATCCGCCGGGGGCGGATGGCCGACCTGGCCATTCAGGTCGTGCACGTGCCGGTCTTTCATGGCGTGGGGCTTTCGATTGCGCTGGAGTTCGATGAACCGATCGCTCGCGACCGTATCGAAGCCGCTCTTGCCGGCGAGCATATCGAGTTGGTCGCTGAAGACCTGGATCCGCCCACCAACCTGAGCAGCGCGGGACAGGCTAATGTGCTGGTGCGCCTACGCCCTCAGGAGGGATCCGATCAGCCGGCAAATCGCTTCTGGATCTGGTCCTCGTTCGACAACCTGAAGCTGTCTTCCCTCAACGCCGTAGCCTGCGCGATCGAGTTGCGCAGGCTGCGGCCGAAGGGAACGGTTCAGTAAGCAGCCGAGACAGTCCGCTGAGATTTCAGAAGATGATTTTTCCTCCAAGTTGCACGTACCGGTTTCCGGTCTGGGTAGTGCTTGGACCGCCCTGGTTATAGGCGGTGGTCAGGAAGTCCGCGGCTCCCAGGAATGCGCCTGGCGTCCCGAGATATTGCCGGTTCAGTGAGTTGAAGACATTCAGCTGTAGCTGTAGGCTGAATCGCTCAGAGAGCTTAGTTGTCTTG
The DNA here is from genome assembly GCA_963782175.1 of uncultured Acidobacteriaceae bacterium. Classification (GTDB taxonomy): domain Bacteria; phylum Acidobacteriota; class Terriglobia; order Terriglobales; family Acidobacteriaceae; genus Silvibacterium. Next base: position 62,168 of record CAWAIX010000015.1, on the reverse strand, counting down.
AACACGCTCGCGTCCAGGTTGTTCCAGGACTGGCCGCGCACTGTATTGCGGCCCACCCCCGGATAAGGATTATTCAGGGCATTCGCGGCTGGGATGGTGTTGAAGTCGTACGATTGTGGCGAATTCTTCGCGCTTGGATTCGTTAAGATTGGCCTGCAGCTGGTTACGCCGAGCACGAACGCGTTGAAGTTGTCATCACAGTATGTGCCATTCGCCTGGAGCCCCTCGAACGGCGTGAACGGCTGCCCGCTGTTGTATCCATAGACCGTGTTGATGGAATAGCCGTTCGCCACGCGGGAGAGCAGGCTGTTACCTTGCACCAGCTTCGGCACTTGATACACGAATCCGAACGCCAACACGTTCGGATAGGAGATGCCGCTGACACCTCGCTCCGCTGTGTTCGTGTTGAGCGGATTTTGCGCAAATTCCAGCGTGTTGCCTCCCGCGCCTGTCGGAAGAATTTCGCTCGTGTTATCGATCGTCCGGCTGTAAGTGTACTGGAAAGTACCGGTAAAGCCGTGGAAATTGCGGGTAGTCACGCTCGTCTGCAGGCTGTTGTAGACGGAGAAGGCCGTATTTCCGACTGCAGCCTGCAGCGCTCCCTGCTCGCAGTTCAGGGTCTGGTATCCGGGTGCAGTCGGGTCCTGGCAGAGCGAACTCGGCGAGACGTAGTTCGGAAATGCCGAAGCCAGTGGTTCGAGCGTCGGGTTCCCGTCAAGCGCCTGGAAGAGTTTAGCGGTGTGATTGCCTACGTAGCGCACTTCGACAACCGCCGAGTTGCCGATTCCATACTGCACGCCCAGCGAGTAAGTCTGCGCGTAAGGGTTCTGGAAGTGCGGCAGGAGCGGCGCTTCCACATCGAATCGCGGATCGCCGTCGATCGGGAGAGCCGCAAGATTCTGCGCCCGTACCGTCGCTCCGGTCGTGCCGTTTGCAGGAAGGCATTGGTATCCGCTGCTACCCGTGCAAGTGATCGCGCCGGCGTTGGCTACAGGCGCCTGAATGGCTGCGTTGGAATAGATGTTATAGAACCCCGGATCGAAGTTGATTGCGTAGCCACCGCGAACGACGAGACGGCTGTGATTCGGATTCCAGGCGAATCCAATGCGCGGCTGAAAGTTCTTCCAGCGGTTGGGAGTGTACTGAAAGGTACGAATCGACAGCGGAAGCGCCGGATTCCAGAAATGATCGGGACCCGTTTCGCGTTGCACTGTCATGTCATGCAGGACATTAACCGCCTGACCGAACCACTCCCAGCGCATTCCCAGGTTGAGCGTCAGGTCGGGACGGATCTTCCAGTCGTCCTGAAAGTAAAAAGCAAGATCGTTTTCCTTGAAAGGAGTTACCGGGTTGCCGTCCGTTAAGGACAAAAATCCATTCCCTGCAAGCATGTCATCGAGCGAATTGAAAGTGAGCGCACCGTTGTAGTTGGGCAGATAGGTGCCGGGAGAATTCTGGTAATCGTATTCGCCGCCGAATGCGATGTTGTGCTTCCCGTGGGTCCAGATGGCATTGTCCTGCACCTGGGTAATCTTGATGAATTTCTGCTGCGGGAAGGCGGGGTTGTAACCATAGCCGAAATCGGTCCCGTCCTGGAAGGAAACCTGGCTCGGGCAGGGGCTGAAGTTAGTGTGCAGGCAGTCGGGCACGCCGCCGCCTTCAAAGCCGGTCTTGGCTTGCTGATAACTGTACCGCAGCTGGTCGATCCAGGCCGGAGAGAATGTGTGCGTCCAATCGGCGCCCACCGAGTGAGTTGTGAATGGCAGATCGAAGTATCCGCCGGCCGCAATTGCGGGTTGGGTGTTGCCGGCAAGAGTTCCCGTCTGCACCCCGTTCTGATAGAAATAGCGGACGAAGAAATGGTCCTTGGTAGAGGGCTGCCAATCAAGCCGCCCGAGGTTCTCCTCGTCGTTAAAAAGCGCGGGAACCGTTCTTTCTACTGCACCAAACTCGACCGGAGCGCTTGTCACGCCATCCGTAACGGTCATCGGCCCAATTGTTCCGGGCACGGGCGTTGGATTTCCTGTCTTGATCCCGTACGGGCCCTGATTCACCAGAGAAGCAACGGCAGGATTGTTGGGAAACGCCGCCTGAAGTTGAGCCAGGCCGTTTGGCGTTGGGCTGATTGCCCCCTGCGAGGTCGCAATAGCTCCGCCATTACGCGTGTGATCCCAGTAGGTGCTTCCGAAGAACCAGAGCTTGTCCTTCAGGATCGGACCACCCAGCGTCCCGCCCCACTTATTATCAACGCTGCGCGGAACCGTCACCGGGGTGCATCCGGTCGAGGGGCTCTGGTCCGGAGCACAGAAGCCAAGCAGGGGACTCTTCTCGCCGTTCTCCAACGAGCTCAACCACGAGCCGGTATAGTATTCGAAGCCTGAACCATGGAACTGATTTGTGCCCGACTTAGTTACATAATTCACCACCGACCCCATATTGCGCCCGTACTGGGCGCTGAAGTTATCCGTGATGATCTGAATTTCCGAAATCGCGTCGCCATTGCCAAAGAGAGCCTGGGGGCCGCCGACGTTGTTGTCGTTGTTATTCTGCCCGTCAATCTCGAAATTGTTCGAGCGCCCGCGCTGCCCGTTAGCCGAAATGCCCACCCCATTGGAATTGCTGAAGCTTGCATCGTGCGTCTGCACAACTCCGGGAGCAAGGAGGGCCAGGTTGTCGAAATTCGTATTCAGCGGCAGGCTCTGTATCGCCGTCGAATCGAATGTCGTCGTCACCTGTGCCTCGCTCGTTTCCAGGATTGGTGCAGCTGACTCTACCGTGATAGTCGCGGTCGATGCGCCCACACTGAGCTTCAGCGCGCCAGCGTCCGTGGTTACGCCTGCTGTTACATGAAGGTTCCGGACCGTGAGCGGACTGAAGTTAGCGCTCGTTACCGTCAGGGTGTAATCCCCAAGGGGCAGGTCGTGTATGACGAAGAGCCCTTCGCCGCCACTCGCCGTTTTGAAAGTGGCGTTCGTGCTCGTCTGAACCGCAGTGATCTCGGCCTGCGGCACGACCGCTCCCGCCTGGTCCTGAATCGTCCCCGCGATGGAGCCGGTCGTGATTCCTTGTCCAACGGCAGTCTGAAGTATCAATCCAAAGGCGCAAACAACTGCCAGAAAGAAAGCTGCCCTCCGGGTTCTGCGTATCAGTCCCATCTTTTTCCCCCGTTTATTCGAATGCTTGCGGTCAATCACTGACCTGCGGTCAAGATTGCGGTTCGGCGCAACGCGCTCTCAGCCGGCATCGAGGACGAATCCCTTTAAGTGCGTGGCCGGCGCCCATGAATCTGGGACGCAATGTTGACCGCCTCCCGCAGTACCTGCCTGAATTGCAAGTAAACGGCCCTAGCTCATCACAGTGGCAATCTATGTGACGAGTAGTAGTTGTGGCGCGACAAGATGTCAGGAGGAGAAGCGATGACAAACGGTTTCTCCAATCGAGCGCTTGCGGCATCCAGATTTCTGCAGGACGGGCAGTTCTGCGTTACAGGTTTTTGAATCCGTGACAGACGCTCCGATTACTGTGACCAACAGCAGCAAGCGGCCTATGAGTCGCCATCATCGGCAAATATAGGAACGATTAACATCGCACAGGCATGCAACTTAGCGTAGTAGTGAGCTCGCAAAAATAGTTCTATTTTGTGATAAGCCTGTTTATTTCGAGGATAAGAAGAAAGAATCGCCAACCAACCGCTCTGGTTCGTGGGGGGAACGCTATCTATGTGCGGGGTGTGCTTGGATGACCATATCTCCACGGGATCTGTCTATGACAGCACGTCAGGAGGCAGTCATGAGCTGGAGATCAAATACGCGGAGCGCGCTCGCTTTCACTGGAATCATTTCTTCGCTCACTTACCCATCTGTGTGGAGTCAGCCCTTCACCGACACTCCTAACACGGTGATTACGGCCAACACCATTTCCGACAAGACTCTCAAGGAGTTACGCCGCAAAGCGTCAAGTGGTCATCTGCGCGAGGAACTTGAGCTTGCAGGTGATTATTATGAGGGCCGTGGCATCAGTCGCAATCTCGAGCAGGCAGCGTACTGGTATAAGAAGGCCGCCGACCAGGGCGATCCGGGAGCCCAGGTCCAGATTGGTTACTTCTATCTTGTGGGATTGGGTGTAAAGCAGGATCAGGGCCACGCGCTCCGATGGTTGGAACGTGCCTCCGCCTCAGGCTCACAAATGGGCAAGCTCAATCTCGCAGTACTGTATTTAAGAGGCATCGGCGTACCCAGAGATACCAGGCTTGGCCTTAATCTTCTCAATGACCTGGCGAAGGCCAACGAACCCCACGCGGAAGCCTACCTCGGCGTCGTTTACATGCTCGGCATAGGTGTCGATAAGGATGTGGCCCAGGCAGAATTCTGGTTCTCCAGAGCGGCAAAGCATCACAGCGCGGAAGGGAATTACTGCATGGGCACCCTCTACTCGGTCACCGACGATCATCCTCATGATCCGCAGAAAGCCGCCGCCTATCTGCGCGAATCATCCGACGCAGGATATGTCCGCGCCAAACACTCGCTCGGGCTCTTGCTGGTTAATCATCCCGAGTTGGCGCAGCAAAGTGGCGAACCCGTGCAGCTCCTGGAGGCCGCCGCGGCGGGAGGTTCCTGGCGCTCATCGGTTGTTCTGGGTGTGCTTTATCGCGACGGGAAAGACGTACCCAAAGATCCCGGCATGTCATATCGTTGGTTCACGATCGCTCAAAACCAGGGCGGCAAAGAGGCCGAAGCGATGGTTCGCAACGACATGGCATTCGCTCGCGCTGCCCTTTCTGCCGATCAGCAGAAGCAATCAGAGCAGGCTGCGGCGGACTGGATGAATACTTATCCCCACAACGCCGTTTTTGTATTCAGTGCAGCGAGTGGCTCCGCGATCTTCCCGATCGATCAGGTGTATTCTATCGAATTGGCACAAGCTGAATCCTCCAAGGGAGCCAATGTTCGCTGAGCACACCAGACTTAAGACCTAAGCCGCAGCGTCCGGCATTCTTGCACCCCGTTGTATTTATGTCGGGGTGGCTGGCGTTAGCCGTCCTTTTTGCGCTTCAGGATTGGGCGACCTTTCGTGCCTGGAATGAGTACCAGGAATTTGGCCGGCTCTATCTTCTCTGGGCCATCCAGTTCCTGCTTTGGGGCTTTATCTGCTGGATCATGTGGTGGAAGCTGGGCGAGTGGATCCAGCGAGCTACGCTCAGAAGTATTTTCCTCTATGTCCTACCCCTCAGTATTGCCGTCAGTATCCTCGAAGAAGTGATCTGGGTTACCTGCACGTGGCCTTTGCGGATCGGGAATCGCTCCATGAGCTACCTGCATCGGCTGACCTTCTTCCTTGACTCTGAACTCGTCGACAACCTTGTGATCTTCTGGGTAGTTTTTCTTCTTTTTCGAGGCGTCGGCTATTACCAGCGCCTCCGCGAAAAGGAATACACGGAGATGCGCCTCGAGTCCGAGCTGACCAACGCGCAACTGCGCGCGCTACGCATGCAGCTGAACCCGCACTTTCTTTTCAACACCATGAACAGCATATCGAGTCTCATGCACTCGGATGTGGAACTCGCCGATCGCATGCTGGAACAAATGTGCAGCATGCTGCGTATGACCCTCGACAGGGGAGACGCGCGCCTGATTCCACTCAAGGACGAGATCGAGTTCGTCCAGATGTATATGGCTATTCAGCAGATGCGATTCACTGGAAAGGTTCACAGCTACGTCGCCATTGATCCGGAGGTTCTGGATGCGCTGGTGCCGACCATGATTTTGCAGCCGTTGATGGAGAATGCCTACGTTCATGGAGTCGCTCTAACGCGCGGTGAGGCGTTCCTCGGAATCGAAGCGCAGAACCACGCTGGTCAGCTGAGAATCTGCGTGAGAAATTCGGGCCGGGGTCTCCCCGTACAAGCCGATTCCTGCCATGACGGGCATGGAGTCGGCATCGCAAACGTCAAGGCCAGGCTCGAACTCCACTACGGCAACGATCAACGCTTTACGCTCAAGGAATATGCGGACGGTGAGGTGCAGGCAATTTTGTTGCTGCCCCTCGGCTTCTCGCCGCGTCTAACCGCCAACGCGCAGGTCCATTCTTATGAAAATCAAAATAGTCATAGCTGACGACGAAGTATTGGCGAGGCAGAAGCTTCGGCAGCTGCTTCAGGATGAGGCCAATGTAGAAATAGTCGGAGAGGGCGCGAATGCTCTCGAGACAATCGATCTGGTTCAATTCACAAATCCCGATCTGCTCCTGCTCGACGTGCACATGCCCGATATGGACGGATTCGACATCGTGTCCGCACTCAGCGTGAATCGGCAAGTCCGCTTACCGAAAATCATCTTCACGACCGCCCATGATCAATACGCGATCCGCGCCTTCGAAATCAACGCGATCGACTACCTGCTGAAGCCATTTTCGCGTGAGCGGCTGAAGCAGGCTTTCGCCCGCGCCGAGCAGCAACTCGCATCCGCGAACGAAAACGGAGGAGCCAGGAAACCCGATGGCGACGGTCACTACGCAACCCGGCTTGTCTTCAAATCCAAGGGCCGCATTCTCTTCCTCCCTGTGTCTGACATCCGTTGGATCGGCGCCGAAGAGAATTACGTGCGCATTTGCGCGGACCGCGAGAACCATCTGCTCCGCGAGACCATGGCTCACTTCGAAACCCGGCTCGATCCGAACTGCTTCATCCGCGTACACCGCTCCGCGATCGTGAACCTGCAGCACGTGAAGGAGATCCGGACCGACTCACAAGAGGGCGAGTCCTTCGTGTTGATGCACGACGGCCAAAAGGTCCCGATGAGCCGCGGCTACCGCACCCGAATCTCGCAGCTTCTCGCTCACTGAAAAACCGGTCAGGAGATTGCAACCACGTCTCCTGGCCGGCCTTGATCCTCAATGGCTCTCAAGGTTACTCTTGCATTACACGCTCACCGGGCGGGAGTAGCTCAATGGTAGAGTAGCGGCTTCCCAAGCCGTTGGTTGCGGGTTCGATCCCCGTCTCCCGCTCCAATCGCAAGGCCTTACTTCGCTTTGGCAATTTCGCGCGCCCTCTCGAAAATCCTCACGAACATCGCTTCGGTCAGCTTCCCGGTATTCGTGTTCTGCAGTGAGGGGTGGTAGCTCGCCAGCAGCGTCACTCCGTGCGGCAACACATATTCGGCCCCATGCGCGAAGATCAGCTCGCCGCGGCGTACAACGCTTCCCGTACGCATAAAGTGCTGCAGCACTCCATCGAACGCGATCTTGCCCAGGCACACAATTACGCGCAGGTTCTCGAGCGCGGCAATCTCGTCATCGAGATACGGCGCGCAGTTTGCCAACTCGCTCGGCAGCGGCTTGTTGCCCGGTGGCGCACAGCGCCCCACGGAGGTGATCTGCATATCGTGGAGGCGCAGCCCGTCGTTCCGGTCGGTGGCATTTGGCTGCGACGCGAAGCCCGTCTTGTAGAGCACGGGATACAGAAAATTCCCCGAGCCGTCTCCTGTGAACGGCCTGCCCGTTCGATTTGACCCGTGCGCTCCCGGCGCAAGTCCCACAATGAGCACCCTTGCTTCCGGATCGCCGAACGACGGCACGGGACGTCCCCAGTACTCCTGATCGGCGTACGCCCTCCGCTTGGTGATCGCAATCTCCGCACAGTACTTCCGCAATCGGGGGCACCGTTCGCAGGCAATAATCCGCGCGTTCAGCGCAGCAAGAGCCCTCTCCGCGCTCGATTTGGCAAGTGGCATCCTTCCAATTCTAAATAGGGCACTTCGGGGCGGGATGGGCTTGATTCAGCGTAGAATGGGCACGCTTTTGTTTTCTGCCGGTCCGGATTCTACCGGCTAAAAACGTTTGCTATCACAGCCAACTTCAGAGGTTTGCCATTGATGCTGATTCGCTCGAAGCACGCTCTTGCACTTGCCCTTGCACCGTGTCTCCTCGCCGCCGGATGCAAACAGTCTCCGCCGCCGGAACAACCGGCCCAATCTCAGCCTGCTGCTGCTCCGGCGCCGGCCCAGATTGGTGGTCAGGACATCGTCAAGCTCACACGAAAGCCGACCAGCAACGGGCAGAAGCCCGAGTTCCTCACGGCGACCGTGTTCCCTGGCCGCGGCATGAATCTGTTCCAGATCACCGCCAACGTTCCCGGCAAAGGCGAGGTGGAAGTCTTCGCATCGCCGTCGCTTGCCGATGCAGCCGCGAAACTCAACGGCGGTCCTGACGATCAGAATGGCAACGCCAGCTTCGGGTTCGGCGGCGCCTTTCTTGTGCCTTATCCGAACCGCATTCGCGGCAAGCTGTCCGCCGACGGCACGACCATCACGACAGAATGGCACGGCAAGACCCTGACTCTGCCCGCCAACTGGAAAGGCAAGAATCCCGGAGCCGAGCCGCACGCTATGCACGGCCTGATCCTCGCCTCGAAAACCGACGACGTGAAGACCGAAACCACCGCCGACGGCCAGACCGTCACTGGCACCATCCACGCCGGCGATTTCGGAGGTCACTGGCTCTCGAACACCGACCTCAACTTCACCATCGCTCTTACGGGGGATGCCGTTGACGCGACCATCACAGCGAAGAACGTCGGTAACGAACCCGAGCCGATCGGAATCGGCTGGCACCCTTATTTCAATATCCCCAGCGGCGATCGCAAGCAGGCGCGGCTGCACGTACCGGGAGAGCAGACAGCCGAGGTCAACAACTACGACGACGTCTTTCCGACAGGCAAGCTCATCCCGGTGAAGGGCACGAAATACGACTTCACCGCTCCGGATGGCAAGCCGCTCGACGACATCTTCCTCGATGACAACTGGTCGAAGCTTCAGCGCACCGACGGTGCTGTCGACGTGCGGCTGACTGATCCTGCCGCAAGCTACGGCGTCCACGTGGAAGGGCTTTCACCTGAGATCAAGACGGTGCAGGTCTACGCTCCACCCACCAAGCAATTCACTGCCATCGAAGAGCAGTTCAACTTCGGCGACCCATTCGGCAAGGAGTGGCATGGCATGGACACTGGCATGGTGACACTCAAGCCGGGGCAGTCTGTCACGTGGAAGGTGCGCCTGGCGCTGTTCACGCCTCAGAAGTAAGCGAATCCGGCACAAATAAAGACGCGGGCCACGCATGGCAGCCCGCGTCTTCGTTTTTACCAGATGAATTGCTGAAGGTCGATGTCCGGAAGAGCAGATGTACCCTCTACGCGGACTGCCTCGACTGATCCGAGCTTCTCACGCAAAAAAAAGCGGACGCCCACGAGAGAGCATCCGCTATCGGTTGACCGCCCTAGCGGCGGGTTACTTGAATTGGACCGCGGGGAGAACGCTGGTTCCCTCAATACGGACGGCATCGAGGGTCGAAGGATTGATACCTAGCGCCTTCAAGATAGTAGGCGCCACCTGGTTGGTGCCCACGCCGGTCCGGACTGTCCTCGGTGTGAAGCCTGGGTGAGACAGCAGCAGCATGACGTTTGTGTCGTCATGGGCGAACCCGCCATGTTCTGCCAGCTTGGCCGTGCTACCGGAGTAAGTCACGCCGACGTTCGGGGTCACGATAATGTCTGGCGTACGCGGGTCTTTGGTGGGATCGTTGTAGTTGATCGTGAGCGACGGGCCGTAGTAAATCTGCCCGAGCGCGATTCCGGAAGGCCCGGCATTATCTTCGAGGATCTTCACCGCGGCGTCCGTATCGGAAGAGCTGTTCAGCCAGACCAGCGAGACGTCATCTTCCGTTGGACCGATACCGGTAGGGTTGTTGGTAGATTCGGAATACGGAATATAGCCCGCATTGGAGAGCAGGGTGACAGGCGAAGTGCCAACATTGAGCTGGGCGACGTAGCGGCTGGGATCGATGGGCGACTGGCCGTGTTTGGCGGTGATCACGATGAGGGTCGAGTCATAAAGGCCCCGCGCCTTTAGCTCCTTGACCCATTCTCCGATCGAAGCGTCGACGAATTTGATTTCGCCCAGCAACGCCTCGGTAGGCGTGCCGGCCGCATCCAGATATCCGCCCGTCACGCCGTTGCTCTTCTCGACCAGCTTTTGGCCAACGCTGACTGCCTGGAAGTTCATGCCGAAGATGGTGGGCACCTTGGTGGTCATGGTGCCGAGGTGGTTCTTCCCATCGATCTCGTTGAGGATCGCGTTGACCTTCAACGTGTCGTAGCACTGAATGTTCTGGAAACTGTTGGTCCATGCCGTCAGGTCCGAGCTCGGATCGGGGATTGATTTGCAGGATAAGCCGGTGGGCGTTGTAACGCCGGGCAGCTTGACCACAGTGGAGTTAATTTCAGGCGCGTAAAAGTCGTTGAGCGCAATCGGGCCAAGACCAGCAGCGACCGCCGAGTATGCTGGATGCTTGTCGGACCATGCCGTGTATCCGCCGGCCCGGTGAATGACGCTGAAGATGGTGTTGGCGCGCACGAAATTCCAGGGGTAAACAGGATTGCAGCCGTTATTGGGGTCGCGGATCAGCCTCTTGGGATCGATGGAGTTGATGCCGCCATCGGTCAGCGACGCACCGGGAGCGCCGCCGTTCAACTTGGTCTGGTTGATGTCGATGCCTTCCTCATACTCGGATGTAGTGCCGGTCGGCGCCGCAAAGGGAGTGCAGGGACCCGCCGCAAGGCCGTTGCCCGTGGTCTTGGCTGGGGCGTCAAGGTTCCGGGCATAGGCGACGTCATAGTAGATGCCGGTCAGGGCCGGGCTTCCACCGGTGACGATCGCGATCAGGCCGGGGAAGGAATCCGATGGTTTCGAGGTGCTGGCGGCGACGTAGTTGATGCCCCTCTTGCCCAGTTCGGCAAGGGCCGGGCAATAAGGTTCGCCGTTGTTGGCGGTGGAGATGCCACGCGAGCAGTTCGCGAAATCCACAGCGTGCATACCGTCGATGCTGACCAGCAAAACGCGTTTGATGTTGGGGCTGTCGTCTTGAGCAATTGCGGCCCCTGTCAGACAGACGGCAGCAAGGGAGAGTAGAGCCAGCTTCTTCTTCATGATTACCTCCTAGCCAAATCTGTCTATCAGGCGGCTCCGACGAGGTGAGTTGCAGAGTGATCAATTCTGTGTCAATTACAAACCGTTAATCTGCTTGTTTTCTTCGTTTTCGCCAGCACGGAGCAAGCGTCTCGTCCGGTATTTTCTGATAACGAAACTGTAACCCTGCGGTGCTAGTTTCGGGTCGCGTTCCCCTGCGAGCGCAAATGAATTGCGGTAAGGAGAGTTCCCGAGATGAGATCGAAAGTAACGAAGTCTGGTTTTCAGACTCTGAGAAGCGCAGCGATTGTTGCTTCGTTAAGCATGACCGTGGGATGCATCGCGGCGAGCGCACAAAGCTTCGGACACGATAAGGATTCTGACCACCATCGCGATCACGAATTCCACGGCTTTGTCCCCGACAGCATCGTTTTGAGCGGCACAGTCTACGTTGGGAGTGCCGACACCGTTACTCCTGGCGAAGTATTACCGTTTGGCTGTCTGAACACGGGTCCGGTCACGAATCCTAACCCTGCCACCGTCAATGTGCCGCTGCTCCCCGCCGACCAAACGTCGTCGACGACTACCACGGCCGTAACGGTGACCTGCGGCTATGCGAGCGATAACGGAGAAGCTCCCAATCTCAAGGACAATCACAACGTCTGGAACAACGCCAATACAGATCCGAACTTTGGCGTCTCCTCGCCCGTCGTTCTCTGGAACCTCAGCACGGATGGCGATTTGCTCGGTACGCTGCACGTTCCCGGTAACGAGATCGTGACTAGTTTCAGCTCCAAATCCGAGCTGGCTTTGAATCGCTCGTTGGATGGCAGGAGCCTGACCTTCATGGGCTACCGCGGTGGTGCCGGCTGCCCAACTCTGACTTTGAACCCGACGACGAATATCCTCACGCAGGGCACGAACGTGGGCCCAACGTCGCCGACCGCGCCGAATCTGCTCGACGTTTCGGCCTCCAGCACGCCGGGCCTCTGTGACCCGACCAATCCCGCGGTCGCGAGCTTTGCCGGCGCAACCAATCCGACCGCTTACTACCGCTCCATCGCGGAAGTGGACGCCTGGGGCCACATGTCCTACACCGATGGTGATGCCTACAGCGGCGACAACTCCCGCGCTGTGATCAAGGCGGACAATTGGCTGTATTACTCCGTCGGAAACGACAACAACGGTGGGCTCTCGAAGAAGCAGATGCCGATAACGACGCTCGGCTTCAATCTCTCCCACTCGACGGGCGCCGAACTGTTCGTTCCCGGTGCACCACCGCTCGTCCCTCCGGACAACAACATGATTTCCTATTTCGTGTTCCCGGGAGACAAGCCCGGTAAGGACACGAACTTCCGCGGCATGACGATCTTTGACAATACGCTGTACGTCACGAAGGGCAGCGGCGGTAATGGCATCAATACCGTCTATCAGCTCGGCATCCCGGGCGTTCTGCCCACCCCATCGAACGCGCCTTCGGGCGGTACCGTCAACGAACCGTACACCATCCTTCCTGGATTTCCCGACACCAGTGCCAGCACAAATAGCCCGGGTGGCGCCTATCCTTTTGGGATCTGGTTCGCGAATGCTACTACGTTGTACGTTTGTGACGAGGGCGACTTGATCTACACACCGAACCAGGTGATCAACGGACAGACGAATGTTGCTGACGCCGGTACGCTGGCGACTGCCGGCCTTCAAAAGTGGGTCCTCACGACAACGGCCAGTGGCCAAACCTGGGTGCGCCAGTACGTCATCCAGAATGGACTCAACCTTGGCGTGCCATACAGCGTTGCGAACTATCCCGCGTCGATCGAGCCCGCGACCGGCGGATGCCGCAACATCATCGGCGTTGCCAATCACGACGGCACCGCCACGATTTACGCCATCACGTCCACGATTAGCCAAAACGGTGACAATGGCGCCGATCCCAACAAACTGGTGAAAGTCACCGACCTCATCAGCGCCACCCATCCGGCAACGAGCGGCTACCTCGACAGGTTCGTCACGATTCGCTCGGCCCGCGCCGGCGAAGCGTTCCGTGGCGTCGCCCTGGCTCCGGAGGACGAGGACCACGGCTGGTAGAAACCGGTAACAGAGCAGATAAAACCAAGGCTCCCCAACTCGGGGAGCCTTGTTCTTTGCTCGCGCAAGGCGGTGACGCCTCAAGTGCTAACTTCAGGCTGGTAGCGCCTGGACGCAGACAAAAACGGCAGCCGCAATGGCCGCCGTTTCATTTGCGATCGAACAAATGACTTACTGAGCAGGGTTGGCGTTCTTCGCAGTCTGTTTGTCTGCCGCGGCCTTTTCCGCATTCTGCTCGAGAGCGGCGGCTTGCGGCATGTAGGTCAGCGCTTGCGCAATCATCGGATCCCAGTCTGCGCGAAGCCGCAGCCCCTGCAACTGTCCGAACTGGGTGGTCATGATGTCGGCCTTGATGTTTGTCTTGAGCCAATCCATCACGCCCGGCGCATTGAAGTCCGCCTCCGTGTACGAAACATTCTGTGCCGTCAGGAACTGCTTGAAGTCGGTCAGAACAGCATCGTCCACCTGGAAGTCCTTTGTGACCGACCTGTTGGCCAGGTAGTGCTTGGTGAAATTGAAGAAGACGTTGTGCGCGGCCAGCACGTCCTGGAAGTGGTCCGACTTCGGCGTTTCGACCTTGTAGTCCGGGTTAATTCCGCCGCCGCCATAAACCGTCCTGCCGGAGTCCGTCAGCTTGACCTCGCGGTCCTTCGTGTCCTGCGGCTGGTCGTGATTGTAGTAGTAGTCGTAGAGCGACACGCCGCTGTAGTTGCGCTGGATCAGCCGCCCGCTGGGCGTGTAGTAGTGATACGTCGTGAGCGCCAGTCCGGTGTTGTCAGAAAGCTGGTAAACCGTCTGCACCAGGCCCTTGCCGAAGGTGATCTCCCCGACTACGAGCGCGCGGTCATGGTCCTGCAGTGCTCCGGAGACGATTTCCGCTGCGGAAGCCGTCCCGTGATTCACCAGAACGACAATCGGAAAATCGCGCCCGCCGTTCCCGTGGGTAGCGCGGTAAATCTGTTCGGGATACGCGCGTCCACGCTGGGACACGATAACCTGGCCCCGGCTGAGAAGTTTGTCGCAGACTGACACCGCTTCGGTCAGCAGGCCGCCCGGATTGCCGCGCAGGTCGAGCACCAGTCCCTTCAGGTCTTGGAACTGATCGAGAGCGTCGGCGAACTCGCGGCCCGTCGTCTCCTGGAACTGCGTGATATGGATGTATCCGATGCCCGGGCGAATCTCATACTTCAGGTCGATCGAGGGGTGCGGAATCTCATCGCGCACCAGGTCGAAGGTCAGCGGAGCGGCCGCGCCCTCGCGCGCTACCGTCAGGTGCACGTGTGTGCCCTTGGGCCCCTTCAGCATGTTGGCCACGTCTTCCGAACTCATGCCTTCCGTGGACTTGCCTTCGACCGAGACGATTGCGTCACCGGGTCTCAGGCCCGCCTTGAACGAAGGCGTGCCCTCGTACGGATAGACGACCACGATCTTGTTGTTCTGCGGCTGGATGACCATGCCTACGCCGTAATACTTGCCGTGCTGGTCCTCCCGCATCTTGGCGTAAGCCTTGGGATCGTAGAAGTTCGAGTGCGGATCGAGCACCCGCAGCATGCCGGGAATGGCGCCGTCGTAGATCGCCTGGTCCGGCTTGTCGCCGGTCAGCGGTTCGGCGTAATTGTCGGACACAATCTGGTATACGTTCGCGAAGGACTTCAGGCTGTCACGTACCGTCGATTCATCCGAGGACGACTGCGCGCCGACTTTCTGGCTGATGAACATGCCCGCCAAACCACAGGCGGAGAAGAATACGATGAGCGAGAAAAGGGTGCGGCGGACGCGAGAAGACATTGCGGGAAATCCTTCGGCTCCCGCTTGCCGGGGACAGGACTTTCCGGGAGCTTATCAATTAGACGAGTATACCATCGCGATGGATACACCTATTGGCTGCATTTGCAGCCAAGTCTCGGTTCACTGGCATTCAATGTTGCGGATGATTAGAATGGCTGCAAGCGCCGCATCCGGCTTTCCTTGACAGCGCCGCTCGAAGACCCCGGATTGCGCACCCCGAGAAGTTAACCCGATGACCCTTCGATTTCTGCTGAATCGCGCCGCTCTCGCAGCCAGCCTGGCGATTGCACTCGTTCCCTCCTCCTACAGCCAATCGGGCAACAGCCAGCCCACCAAGCCGGTCGCGAACGCAGAGCCATCGCCCTACCCGGGAGACGTCGTCGAAGACATTGTTGCCCGGGTAAACGATCAGGTCATCAGCCGCTCGGACTACGAGCGTGCCGAGCAGGATCTGGAGTCGCAGGGAAAGCAGCAGCAGTGGACTCAGCAGCAGCTTTATGAAGCCAAGCATGATCTCCTCCGCGATCTGATCGACCAGCAGTTGCTCCTCTCCAAGGGCAAGGATCTCGACATCACCGGCGAGACCGAACTGGTCAAGCGCCTCGATGAGATGCGCAAGCAGAACCACCTCGACTCAATGGAGGATCTGCAGAAAGCCGCCGAAGCGCAAGGTGTCTCCTGGGAGGACTTCAAGGCCAGCATCCGCAACCGCATCATTACGCAGGAAGTCATCCGCGACCAGGTCGGCCGCCACGTCAACATCACTCCCACTGAAATCCAGAACTACTACAATCAGCACAAGCAGGAGTTCGACCAGCCCGAACAGGTCAGGTTGAGCGAAATTCTGATCCCCACCGCGAATCCCGACGATGCCGCACAGGTCGCCGGTGCCAGGACGAAGGCCGACGATCTTGAAGCCAAGTTGAAGGCGGGCTCCGATTTCACCGCGTTGGCAAAAAGCTCTTCCGGCGGGCCAACCGCGGCCGACGGCGGCGACCTCGGTGAGTTCAAGCGCGGGCAGCTTGCCAAAGTGCTCGAAGACGCGACATTCAACCTCAAGCCCGGACAGTACACCGAACCGATCCGCACCAAACAGGGCTACGTCATCCTGAAGGTGACCGAGCACAACCCCGGAGGCATCCCGCCGCTCAAAGATGTCGAGCCTCAGGTAGAAGATGCCGTCGGCATGGCCAAGATGAACCCGGCGCTCCGCGACTACCTCACCAAACTACGCGAAGACGCCTACATCGACCTCGCCAAGGGTTACGAGGACTCCGCCGCCAGCCCGAACGAGATGAAGCCGGTATACAGCGCCTATGCCCCGCCGGCTCCCAAGAAGAAGCACGAGCAGCGCACGCGGTTCCGCGAGCGCGGGCGCAACGCAAGTAAGGTCGCGCCTACCCAGACAGCCACCGAAAGCGCTCCCGCTGCGCCCGCGCCTCCGCCGGGCGTTCCCACTCTGGCTGACGTGCCGCAGGGAAGCGCCACGGCGGCAAATGCGGACGTCCCTGCAGCTCCTGCGTCGGCAGGCGTTTCGGCTCCAGCTGGCGGAACAACCGCCACCACGGCTGCTCCCGCTGCAAATGCCCAGGTGGCGAGCAATAAGACCGGCACGATGAAGCCCGGCAAGAAGGAGAAGATCCGCTTCGGCCAGGCTCCCCGCGAAACCCTCCCTACAGCAGAGACGAAGTCCGAAGATGCCGGAGCCGCTGCGCAGACCGCCGGTGGGCAGACCAACGAAACTCAGGTTGCGGGGAACGCTGGACCATCCACCGTGCATACGCTGAACCCTGACGGAACCGTCGCCAACCCCGCGGATACCGAAGCTACGAAACAGAAGAGTCGCTTCCAGGACCGCGCCAAGATCCCGAAAGAGAAGAAAGCCAAGGGGCCCAAGACGGATCCATTCGCGCCTCCGCCCGCCACGCAGGACGAGACCGCCGACCGCAAGCAACAAAGCCAGGCACTCGGTTTGAATGGCGATACCTCGAAGATCAAGAAGCCGAATCCTGCGAAGACCGGCCCCAAGCGGCGCATGACGGACGAAAAGAAGAACGACGAGCAGCAGCCGGGATCGACAACTCCGTCGGCTCCTGCTCCATCGACCGAGCAGCCCGCGCCCACCAGCCAGACAGGCGCCGCTGCGCCCGCATCGTCGCCGGCGCCGCCTGCAGCTCCGGCCGCACCCAATCAGTAGCCGCGCGGCACGATGAAAGAAATCTTCATCTCGGACCTGGCCAACTACGAAAACCAGGTCATCACCGGATTTTTTGCCGTCGCGTCGCGCTATGACCGCAGCAAGCGCGATGGTTCGCTCTATTTTGCCCTCACCCTCACCGACCGCACCGGCCAGATGGAAGCCCGCATGTGGGAAACGGCCGAAGCCGGCGAGTTTGCTTCCGGCGACGTCGTCAAGGTGCGCGGCCAGGTCTGCCGGTATAAAGAATTCCTCCAGCTCAACGTCGAGAAAATCCGCAGGGCCAACCCCGGCGAGTTTGACCTCGGCGACTACGTCCCGCGCACCGGCCGCAACATCGACGAACTTTGGATAGAGCTAAACGGCTACGTCGAGAGCTTCACCGATCCCTACCTCAAAGCTCTGCTCCGCGCATTTCTCGACGATCCCGAAATCGCCGCCGCGCTGCGCGAAGCCCCGGCGGCCAAGAGCATGCACCACGCCTGGATCGGCGGCCTGCTCGAACACATCGTCTCCCTCCTCGGCATCGCCGACCTCGCGGCCAGGCACTACGGCGTACACCGCGACCTGCTGCTCACCGGCGTCGTTCTTCACGATATCGGCAAACTGCAGGAGCTGCGCTGGGGAACAAGCTTCGACTACACCATCGAGGGCCAGCTGCTCGGCCACATTACCATCGGCATCAGCCTCATCGAGCGCAAGATCGCTGAAATCCCTGGCTTCCCCCCTGCACTTCGCATGCTCGTGGAGCACCTCGTGCTCAGCCACCACGGCAAGTACGAGTTCGGATCGCCCAAGCTGCCCATGATTCCCGAGGCCTTGCTGCTGCATTACCTCGACGACATCGACGCAAAGATGCAGACTTTCCGTAACGAGTTCGCGCGCCACGCTACAGCGGGACGCGCTGCCGGCGAGGTGACGGACTGGGTGCGCTCTCTCGAGCGTCCCCTGCTCAACACGGCGCCCTTTCTTGGCCTTGATGCGGAAATGAAAACAGATCAGGACCCAGAGACAAATCAGGACCCAGACACCGAACTGCAAGAGACCGAACTGAAGGAGGAGGCTTCCAATGGCATATCTGCTGAAGACTGAACCCAGCGTGTATTCCTTCGCCGACCTGGAACGCGAGGGCGAAACCGTATGGGATGGCGTCACCAACCCAGTAGCTGTGAAATTTCTGCGCGGCATGAAGCCCGGCGACGAACTGGTCATCTACCATACCGGTGACGAAAAGACCGCCGTCGGCACCGCCAAAGTCCTCAGTGTCGACGCCAGCAATCCCAGCGTTCCCGTCGTGCGCATCAAGGCCGGGAAGCCGGTCAAGCATCTGCACACGCTTGCAGAAATCAAGGCCAACAAGCTTTTCGCCGATTCTCCTCTCGTCAGCCAGGGACGACTTTCCGTCGTGCCCCTCACCGAGCCGCAGCACAAATGGCTCATCGGCGATTGATCTAGAATTAAAGATTGAATTTCGCGCCGAAGTGAGGCTGGGCAAGCACGCATGTTACGTTTTTCTACCGCTGGAGAGTCGCACGGCGAGAGCCTGATTGCGCTGGTCTCCGGACTTCCCGCCGGGGTTCCCATCCACGACGACCGCGTAAATCGCGAGCTCTGGCGTCGCCAGCAGGGCTACGGCCGCGGCGGCCGCATGCGCATCGAGCAGGACATGGCCCACTTCCTCTCCGGCGTGCGCCACGGCAAGACCATCGGCTCCCCAGTCGCCATCGAGATCGAAAACCGCGACTGGAAGAACTGGACCGAGGCTCTGCCCGTCGAGGCCGGCGACCCCGCAAAACACAAAGCCGTCGCATCTCCGCGCCCCGGACACGCCGACCTCGCCGGTGCTCTCAAGTACGACTTTCCCGACGCCCGCTACGTGCTCGAACGCGCCTCCGCCCGCGAATCGACGGCTCGCGTCGCTGCTGGAGCTGTGGTCAAGTCCTTGCTGTTGGAGCTTGGTATCGACGTCGCCAGCCACGTCATCCGCGTAGGCCGCGCCGAGCTCAGCCGCGACGCTGAGTGGCAGGAAATCAGCGCCCTTCGCGACAAGCCCGAAGTGCTGCTCAACTGCGTCGACGAAGAATCCGAAGCCGGAATGAAGGCAGAAGTCGACCTTGCTCTCCGCACCGGTGACTCGATCGGCGGCGTCTTCGAAGTCGTGATTCACGGCGCGCCTGCCGGCATCGGCACCTACGCCAACTGGGACGAGCGCCTCGACGGCATCCTCGCGCAGGCGGTCATGTCTCTGCAGGCCGTCAAAGCTGTCGAGATCGGGCGCGGAGTTACGGCCGCCGAGTCCCTCGGCTCTGAGGTCCACGACGCCATCGGTTATGCCGAAGCCCGCGAGAATGGCGCCCACACCCGCTTCACCCGCGAGCACAACAACGCGGGAGGCATCGAAGGCGGCATCTCAAACGGCGAAGACATCGTCGTCCGCGGATACCTCAAGCCCATCTCCACGCTGCGGCGCCCGCTCCAATCCGTCCGATTCGACACCCGCGAAGTTACAAAAGCAGCCTACGAGCGCAGCGATGTTTGTGTGGTGCCCGCCGCCGGTGTAGCCGCCGAAGCCATGGTCGCCCTGGCTTTCGGACGCCTGCTGCTCGAAAAATTCGGCGGCGATTCGCTGCGCGAGCTAAAACGTAACTACGATGGCTACCTGGAGCAGATTCGAGCTTATTGAGATTCAATGATTCGAGAGATAGTCAAATACCCCGAACCCATTCTTGAGCGCCCCACCGAGCCGGTCACCGAGTTCAACGACGACCTCCGCAAATTCGTCGACGATATGTTCGAGTCCATGTATGCGGCGAAGGGAATCGGGCTCGCCGCTCCTCAGGTTGGCGTCTCCAAGCGCCTCACCATCATCGACCTCAGCTTCAAGGAACGCCCTGAAGACCGCATCGTCCTGATCAATCCCGAGATCATTCTCCGCGAAGGCAAGCAGTATGAGGAAGAAGGCTGCCTTAGTCTTCCCGAAATTCGCGAAAAGGTCTCTCGCGCCGCGAAGGTCAAGGTCCGCGCGCAGGACCTCGACGGCAACTGGTTCGAGCTGGAAGGCACAGAGTTGCTCGCGCGCGCTTTCCAGCATGAGATTGACCACCTCGACGGCATCCTTTTCTTTCGCCGCGTAAGCGCCCTCAAGCGCGACCTCATTCTGCGCCGGATTCGCAAAATGCAGAAGGCCGGCGAGTGGTAGTGTCGCGATGAAACTTGTCTTCTGCGGAACACCCTCATTCGCTGTCCCCACACTGAAGGCTGTACTGCGCGCCGGGCACAATGTCGAACTCGTTGTCTCGCAGCCCGACCGCCCGGCAGGCCGCGGCATGCAACTTGTCGTTCCGCCCGTCAAAGAAACAGCAACCGTCGCCGGCATTCCCGTCACCCAGCCCGAGAAAATCAAGAACAATGCTGAATTCCGCAATCAGCTTGAGCGAATCCAGCCGGACGCGATCATCGTCGTTGCCTACGGCCGCATCATTCCCAAGTGGATGCTCGACCTCCCGCGTTTCGGCAACTTGAACCTCCACGGCTCGCTGCTACCCAAATATCGCGGAGCCGCCCCGGTCCAGTGGGCCGTTGCCAACGGCGAGCCCGTCACCGGCGTCACCACCATGCGCCTCGACGAAGGACTCGACACCGGCGATATCCTGATGCAGCGCGAAATGGCCATCGCCCCCGACCAGATTTCGACAGATCTGTTCCCGCGGCTCGCCGAGATGGGCGCGGCGCTCATGGTTGAAACCCTCGACGGCCTCAGCGCCGGCACGCTGCAACCGACTAAGCAGGACGACGCCCAGGCCACTCTCGCACCCTTGCTTACGCGCGACGATGGCCGCATGGACTTCACCCAACCCGCCATGACCATCTACAACCGCTGGCGCGGCTTCCAGCCCTGGCCCGGTGCGTGGACCCTCCTCAACGGCAAAAAACTCACCGCCCACCGCCTCATGCCGCTCGAGCCCAGCGCCTTCTCCGGCGGACCCAACGGTCCTGGCGCAATCCGCGTCGAAGAGGGCCGCCTTTTCGTTCGCTGCGGCGAGAAGACTTGGCTCGAACTCGTCGAAATGCAGATGGAAGGGAAGAAGCGTATGCCGGCAGCAGACTTCCTCCGCGGACATCCGCTGACAACCGGAGACAGGCTCGGCGCCTGATGAAGATCGCGCCCGCGCGTGAGGCCGCGTTTCGCATCCTCCTGAAGGTCATCACCACCGACGCCCACAGCGACGAGTTGCTTCGCTCGCGCCAGGTCGACGCTCTCACGGTGCAGGACCGTGCGCTCGCCACCACGCTGGTGCTCGGGACGCTGCGCTGGCAACTGAAGCTTGATGCGCGCATCCGGCTCCTCCTGTCTCGCCCTGACGCAAAGCTGTCACCGGCGATCGAAGCAGCGCTCCGTCTCGGCGCGTATCAGCTGCTGTATCTCGACCGCATCCCCGCTTACGCCGCCATCAGCGACAGTGTTGAACTTGCCAAGCTGGCCGGAGAAGCGCATGCAGCCCGCATGGTCAACGCCGTCCTGCGCAAGCTGGCGAAGCTGCCGCCAGATTCCGAGAATCCGGAACTAAAGAGCGAGAAAGACATCGCCGACACCTACGCCCACCCGCACTGGATCGTCGATCGCTGGGTCCGCACTTACGATCTGAGGACTGCCGAAGCCATCTGCCGCTTCGACCAGCAGCCTGCTTCCACTTCCATCCGCCTGCTCGACTCGCGCGCCGAGGGCGATCTCGCCGAAGAGGGAATCGAGCTCGCGCCCGGTGAATTCCTCACTGCTGCGCGCCACGTCATCTCCGGAGACGTCACCCGCAGCAGGGCTTTTCGCGACCACCGAGTTCGCATTCAGGACGAAGGCTCGCAACTAGTTGCCGAACTCGCCGGATCAGGCAGCCGTATCCTTGATAGCTGCGCCGCACCCGGCGGCAAGACCGCAATCCTGGCCGAGCGCAATCCCGACGCTGTAATCACCGCCTGGGACATCAGCAGGCGCAGACTCGAGGCAATGCAACGCGAATCCGCGTCGAAAGCCAGCCGCATCACCTTCGAAGTCCGCGACGCAACAACCGCAAAGTTGCAGCCCGAATACGACCTCATCCTTTGTGATGTCCCCTGCACCGGCACCGGAACCATCGGCCGCAATCCCGAAATCCGGTTTCGCATCACCGAGGAAGAAATCGCACGCCAGCATGCCCGCCAGGTCAAGATTCTCTCCGCCGCTCTCTCCGGCCTCGCCGCCGCTGGCAGGTTACTCTACTCCACCTGTTCCTTGGAGCCGGAAGAAAACGAAGCTGTTGTAACCGAATGCCTCGCAGCGAATCCTGATTTTTCCCTTCATCCTCTCAATGACACCGTTCAATCCCTCTCCACCGCCGGCATCGTCACCCAGCAAGGCGCGGAACGCCTCCATGCAACCGCCCTCAGGAATGGCTTCCTCCGAACCACTCCCGGCGTCCACAACTGCGACGGCTTCTTCGCGGCGTTGCTGATGAGAAACTAGCCTCGAGCGCTCATCATGCCGGGAAAGAAAAACTTCGACGTGCAGCTTGCGGCCATCGAAGCATTACGCCAGCAGCCGGACGAGGCTTGCATCGAGCCTTTGCGTGCTGCTCTCAAGCACCCGAACAACTACATCGTCTCGAAAGCCGCCGATCAGGTCGCGCAGCGCCGTCTTGAAGCGCCTATCCCTGACCTGTTGGCCGCTTTCGACCGCTTTTTTGAGGAGCCCGAGAAGCGCGATCCCCAGTGCTGGGCCAAGAATTCCATCAGCCGCGCCCTCGCAGCACTCGAACTGCAGGACCCCGCTCCCTTTCTACGCGGCATCAAGCACGTCCAGCTCGAAGGCACATGGGGTGGCCGCTCCGACACCGCCGGCGCACTGCGCGGAACCTGCGCGCTTGCTCTCGTACAGTGCCGCGCCATTTCGGAAACCGACCTGCTGCGCCACCTCATCGACGTCATCGTCGACAGCGACAAAACCGCCCGCAGCGATGCGATCCGCGCGCTCGAACAGCTTGGCTCGCCAGCCGCTGCTCTCCTGCTGCGCCTCCGGGCGCAGATCAATGGGGGCGATCCTGAAGAGCCGGAGATTCTCGGCGCCTGCTACGCCGCCGTGCTGAGCATCGAGGGCAATTCTGCTCTATCCTGGGCAAGCCGCTTTCTCGCCGGCGAAGACGATGCCGCCGGAGAAGCTGCTCTCGCCATCGCCGCAACCCGTTCGCCTGAGGCCTTTGAATTGCTTAAGTCTCGCTGGGAGCATGCGCGCGATCCGTGGTTCAAATCTATTCTGCTGTCGGCCATCGCCCTTACGCGCCAAACCACGGCAACGGAATTTCTATTCGCCATGGTCCGAGCCGATTCTCTCGGCGCAGATCTTGCCGTCGAAGTGATGTTGCGTTCGGCACCGCCGGACGAAGTCGTGCAGCAATTGAAAGCTCTCGTCGCCGGGAACACCCGTCTCGAACGCGCTTTCGCCGCGAATGTTACTGCGCGACGGTAAGCTCCACGGGTGTCGTGGCATCCACCCGATGTCCCGGCGGAGGATTCTGGCTCAGCACTGTCCCGCTCGGCAGCGGTATCTGGATCGCCTGACCGCTGCCCGGGCTGCCCACCGTGGGCACATCAACTGAAGTAGTCTTGACCGGTTCCAGCTTCAGCCCGGCACGCGAAATCGCCACCGACGCGGTAGAGAACGGCTGCCCCATAAAATCCGGCAGCACCATCCCTCCGCTTGTATCTAACGGCTTAGACGCCGTGAGCAGGCTTATGACCGGGCTCTCCACTCCAGTCGCGCCCGGCGCGGGGCTCTGCGCAATCACGGTGCCGGCAGCAGCATACGCGTCCGGAACCTCTGCAATCGCGCCCACCTCCAGACCTGCGCGGCGAATCTGGATCGCCGCAAGCCGCTGGTCCAATCCCGTCAGGTTCGGGATTGCGACACGTTGCGGGCCGAGGCTCTCCGTCAGACGCACGCGCCACTCGCGTCGTACCACGGTTCCCGGCACTGGCGATTGATTCACGACCCGTCCCGCCGGCACTTCAATGCTGTAGAAGTGATTGTCCACCGTCAGATTCAGTCCTGCTCCAGCCGCCTTATCCGTCGCTTCCGCAACCGTGAGCCCTTTGAAGCTCGGTACCTTCACTTCCGCCCCATGAATGGCAAAGTGCATCGTGGTGATCGCTGAAATCATGGTCAGGACGGCCACCATCAGGACTACAAGCCCGAACTTGAATAGGCGCAGCATCAGGCCCTAGTCCACATACTCAATCGAGTAGTCGATCTTCGCCACCTTCTCCAGCATGAGCGACACCGAGCAGTACTTCGTCTTCGACAAGGCCACGGCGTCTTCTGCGGCTTTCTGCGATACCTTCCCGGCGATGCGGTACACCAGATGAATGTCGGTAAAGATGCGCGGCGGAGCCGGCGCCTGTTCTGCCATCGCCGAGACCGTAAGGCCCGTAATCGGCTCGCGCTTTTTCTGAAGGATGCTGACCACATCGACCGAGGTACAGCCGCACAGCGCAGCCAGCACCGCCTCCATCGGCGAAGGGCCTGCCACATGCTCCGCAGTCGCATCAAACGTGATCGTGTGGCCGCTCGCCGATCGGCCTTCAAAGATCATGCCTTGTTTCCACTCGGCGCTGGCAATCATTTGCTTTCTCTCCTAGTGGTGATGGTTATCCGTCGCCGGCTCGGGATGGATCAGTACCCGGTAAACATCGGGACACTCCACCTTGAACCGGTCCTCAAGCTCCGTGATCACTTCGTGAACGCGCTGCATCGGCATCTCGTCCGGCAGCGTGCAATGGCACGAGAGCTGCAGCTTGTCACCCGTGCGTCCAGTGATGACTTCGTGGATGTCGATAATCTCCGGCAACGTGGACGCGGCATGCCGCAGCCGCTTCTCGAGTCTGCGGTCTCGCTCTATCTTCAGCGGGCTCTCGATCGTCGCTGGCTCGCTCTCGATGTGTGTCAGCACCGACGAAACCTGCGGCAGCTCCTGCTTTATCTCGTCCTCGATGCGCCGCACAAAGCCGTGCGCCTCGCGCAGAGGAATCGTCTCCTTGACTTCGATATGCTGTTCCACCCGCAATTCGCCATGGAACGACTGCACGCTGACGTCATGCAACACTACATTGTTTCGAGATGCCACAGCGCGCACCTTGTCGAAGATGCTTTCCTCGCCCGGCGAACGTGGCACCGTGTGAATCACCACGTCCGCTTCAGGAAGAATCCGCTGCACGGCAGCTGTCGCTTCTTGTACCAGCTCTTCCGTGCGCTGAAACGTGAGTTGGCGCGAGAGCGACAGCGCGAAGTCCGCGAAATATTTCCCTCCCGCGCGACGCATCCGGGCCTGGTCGATCGAAAGCACGCCATCGACGGCCCTCAACTCCCGCAACACGCGCCTGCTGATCTCCTCTGGAATCGCATCGGTGAGCGCACCGATCGTTCGCCACGCCAGCTTCCACGCAAAGTGCAGGATCAGCAGCGCCACAATGATGGCCGCCACCGCATCGGCGAAACGCATCCACTGGAGGCCCAGGCTTTGCCCCATGGCCGAATTGCCCAGCCATGACGCTCCCAGGCCGATCAGAACAGCGACGCTCGACCAGATGTCCGACGCAAAGTGAAGCGCATTCGCAGCCAGTGCATCGCTCTGGTAACGCTCCGCCACCGACTTCAGTTTGCGCGAGCGCCCGAAATCGACCGCGATTGAAGTCAGCAGGACAAGAAACGGCCACACCGAAAGCCGGACAGCGACTGGATGCACGAAGATGCGAATGATCGCCTCGACCATGATCCACACGCTCGACGCAAGCATGAGGAACGTCTCGACAAATGCGGAGAGATTTTCAACCTTGCCGTGCCCGTATGGATGATTTTCGTCCGCGGGCTTATCGGAAATTCGCACCGAAAGAAAGGTCAGCCCGGCGCCGATCAGGTCCACGCCTGAATGCGCCGCGTCGGAAAGCATACCCAGCGATCCAGTCAGAACCCCGACGAACACCTTGAGAGCGGTGATGGCGCAAGCCGCAGCAACAGAAAGAGTCGCAGCGGCTTGCTTTTCTGCGACAGCGCTTTGCGGCATGTTCTCTTGAGCGATCTGGCTCATCGCACCTTCAGCCTACTATCGGCTCCGCTTTCACGCCACGGTATAGACCGGCGATTCCAAAACTGTAGGGTGTCCACGAAACCTGCGTGAATCCAGTCTTCCGCATCAACTCCAGCATCTGCGGCGGCGGAGGAAAACGATGCACCGACGAGGGCAGGTATGCGTAAGCGCCACTATTGCCCGAAAGCCGCGACCCGATGGCGGGTAGCACGCGCCGGAAATAAAACGCGTATAGCCTGCCCATAACGCCGCCCGGCTCGCTGAAGTCAAGAATCCCCAGCTCTCCTCTTGGCCGCAGCGCGCGGTGGAATTCCTGCAGGCCGGCTTCATAATTTGCCAGGTTGCGAAAACCGAACGCGCTGGTCACAAGATCGAGCGAGTTTTCGGCAAGCGGCAAATGCAGCGCGTCGGCTTCAATCGCCACTACATTTCGGCTCCGGAATTTCTCCACGCCGCGCGCGAGCATCGCGTGAGAGAAGTCCGCCGCCACGATGGGGCGTCCAGCAGCGGGCCGATGCCGCAGCAGCGCCAGCGTCATATCTCCGGTGCCGCAGCAGATGTCGAGCACTGCTGCTTCGGGCCGGGCGAGAACAGCGCGAAATCGCCGCGCGGCGCGCCACCACCACCAGCGGTCCACATTGCACGAGAGCACATGATTCAGCAGGTCATACCGCGCAGCAATGTCGTCGAACATCTGCTGTACTGCAGCCGCTGAACTCTCCTCGTCCGCCGCACCCGCAGGGCGCGCTCCCGCCGAACCTCCGTCCGTTCTCGGAGAAACCGCAGGACCGCTCAATTCGCTGCCTCTCTTAGCACGGCCTCAATTGCCGAAATCATCTCCGCATCGGTTACATTTTCCACAACCGTTGCCTTACCGATGCCGGAGCACAGAATAAACCGGCGCGTCCCGCCTTTATTCTTCTTGTCATGACCGGCCGCCTCGAGCAGATCCGGAACCCGCGCGCGAAACCCCGGCAGCGGCCCATATGCGCGGATCGTCTTCTCGATTCGCGCCGCATCTTTCTCCGGCAGGCCGCGCATGCGGCTGATCCGGACTGCGGCCAGCATGCCCCACGCAACAGCTTCTCCATGCAGCAGTTTCTTGTAGCCCGTCGCCGCCTCAATCGCGTGCCCGATGGTATGACCGAAGTTCAGGATCATCCGCAACCCCGACTCGCGCTCATCAAGCCCAACCACCTCTGCCTTCATCCGGATCGACGCACCGATCACCCGCATCAGCGCATCCGCGTCGCGATTCAGGACCAGCTCATGCTTTCGCTCGAGAAAGCGAAAGAGCGCTGCATCGCGAATGATCCCTGCCTTCACGCACTCAAACAGGCCCGCGCGCAATTCCCGCGGCGTCAACGTCTGGAGAACGCCCAAATCGGCAAAGACGGCGCGCGGATGATGAAAGCTGCCCACGAGGTTCTTGCCCGCTTTGAGATTCACGCCCGTCTTGCCGCCGACCGAAGAGTCCACCTGCGCGAGCAGCGTCGTCGGCACCTGAATGTAGTCGATCCCGCGCATATAGATCGCAGCGAGAAAGCCTCCAACGTCCCCGACGATGCCCCCGCCGAATGCGATCAGCAGCGAAGACCGGTCGGCGCCTGCTGACGCCAGTTCGGTCGACAGCCTCTCCACCTCCGGCATACGCTTGTGCGTTTCTCCCGCCGGCAGGAACAGCACCTCCGGCTGCTCTCCTGCAGGAAAAACCTCGAGAAACCGCTTGCCCCACAGCGCCCAGATCTCGGGCGAAGTGAGCACGAATATCTGC
This sequence comes from uncultured Acidobacteriaceae bacterium, assembly GCA_963782175.1. GTDB lineage: Bacteria > Acidobacteriota > Terriglobia > Terriglobales > Acidobacteriaceae > Silvibacterium. Next base: position 34,259 of record CAWAIX010000015.1, on the reverse strand, counting down.
CTCTTGCGGGCTCCGTTCAGCTTTCGAATCTGCTCTCCCATATGCGCGAACAAATCGCAGCCAACATGCACTGGATATGCCGCGGACGCTGTCTTTACCCGAATCGTGCGCACTATATTTTCATCGTATCGGAGCGTATCCACGCTGTGAACCCTTTGCTCTGCCGGCGTCGTCTAAACAAAGGTAGGCGGTGTTAGTGTCAAACTCTATGTCCATTGCTACAGATACCGACTTCCTGATCGTGGGCGCAGGCATTGCTGGGTTGCGTGCCGCGATCGAACTGTCGAAAGCCGGGCGCGTGCTGGTCGTTACTAAGGAAGCTCTCGGCGAATCCAACACCAACTACGCGCAGGGCGGAATCGCCGTCGCTCTTGGAGGCGGCGAGGACATCGCCCTTCATTTCGATGACACGGTGAGCGCAGGCGACGGCCTCGTTGACCGCGAGGCCGCTCGGGTGCTCGTCGAAGAGGGCCCGTTGCGTGTGGAGGAGTTGCTGCGCTGGGGCACCGGCTTTGACCGCGAGCAGGGCAAGCTCATGTTGACACGCGAGGGCGCACACAGCCGGCACCGCATATTGCATGCGAATGGCGACGCCACCGGTGCAGAGATCGGCCGCTCGCTGCTTGCCCAGGCGCGCGAGCATGAGAACATCACGCTTCTCGAATGGACGACCACTGCTGACCTCATCATCGAGGGCGGCTCAGTCATAGGAGCATGGCTGCTCGAGCGCGAACAGCATCTGCACGCGGTCCGGGCGCGTGCCGTGTTACTGGCCAGTGGCGGAGCCGGCCAGGTCTATAGCGACACCACGAACCCCGCCGTCGCCACTGGAGACGGCATCGCCATGGCTTACCGTGCCGGCGCCGAAGTTGCCGACATGGAGTTCTACCAGTTCCATCCCACCGCACTCAGCCTGCCCAGAGTGCCACGCTTTCTACTTTCAGAGGCTCTGCGCGGTGAGGGCGCATATCTGCGCAATGCAAGCGGCGAGCGCTTCATGGAGCGTTATCACCCGCTGCTCGAACTCGCGCCCCGCGATGTCGTGGCGCGCGCCATCACCCGGGAGGGCATCGGGTCCGGCGGCGAGCAGCTCCCCGTCTATCTCGACATGCGGCACGTCACCGGCATCGACCCCTATAGCCGCTTTCCCGGCATCTCGCGCTTTCTCACCCAGCAAGGGCTGAGCCTCGCGACAGACCTGATCCCTGTCCGTCCTGCCGCGCACTACCTCATGGGCGGTGTCAAGACTGATGTGGACGGGCGGACATCGCTCGAAGGGCTCTATGCCGCCGGCGAAACCGCCTGTACTGGCGTCCACGGAGCCAATCGCCTGGCCAGCAACTCGCTGCTCGAAGGTCTGGTTTTCGGTGCTCGCGCCGGAGCCGCAATGCGCGATAGCTCCCCGCCGCATTTTCGAAACGCCACCGCACCGCCGCCACTCGCGCCATACCCCTCACGGAACATCGACGCTCTCCTTCACGCGATCCAACAAGGCATGTGGCAGAACGCGGGACTACTCCGCGATGCGAGCGGATTGAGTCTCATGAAACGATCCCTTGAGGAAATGCGCGCGGAAATTGCGCCCCACCGCGGCTCCATCGAACTGGCCAACCTCCACACCGTCGCTGCTTTGATCGTTGACTCCGCCTTGGCTCGCGAGGAAAGCCGCGGTGCGCATTACTGCAACGACTTTCCTCGTCGCGATGATGCGCATTTCGCCCAGCACTCCGTTGTGCGCCACGGGCGCGTCACCTTTGAACAGATGGCGGTGTCGGTTTTGGCTCGGTGAGCCGGCTTGCGACCGTAAAGATAGCGAGTACGCCGATAATAAACGCCAGCGACCAGGTCACCGGGATATCAACCCAGTGGTTGATGAGCATTTTGATTCCGACGAAAGCCAAAATCACCGCCAGTCCGTAGTGGAGCAGCCGCAGCTTCTCGAGCGCGCTTGAAAGCGCGAAGAACAGCGACCGAAGTCCGAGTATGGCAAAGATGTTCGAGGTGTAAACCACAAAAATATCGCGCGTGATTGCCAGCACCGCCGGGATCGAATCCAGCGCGAAGACCAGATCGGTCACTTCGACCGCGACGACAACCAGCAGCAGCGGCGAGAGCGCGAGCCGCGTATGCGCCAGGTTGCCTATGCACCGGTCCTGAAGCCATCGCACTGGTCCCGAAGGTCCTTCCTGTGCTGACTTATGCCGCAACAGCCGGAAAGCCGTGACCAGCAGAAATGCTCCGAAGATAAACTCTAGCCACGCGAAGCGCGAGAGCAGCGAGGCTCCCACAAAGATGAATAGCGCGCGCATAAGGATCGCCCCCAGCACGCCCCACAGCAACACTCTGCGCTGCTGGTCAATATCCAGGCCGAGCGAGCGGAACATGATCAGGAAGACGAACAGGTTGTCCACGCTCATGGATCCCTCGACCAGGTATCCCGAGAGGAACTCGAGCGCCGGCTGTTTGCCTTGGGTTTGCGATAGCAGCAGGGCAAAGCAGAAAGCGAGAGCGGCGAGGACTCCGGTCCAGCTCCAGGCCGCTCTGATCGAGACTGTCTTGCCTCGCTGCAGCAGGGCCAGATCAACAAACAGCAGCACGGCTACGATCACGTGAAACGCAATCCAGAATCCAATCGATGCGCCCGCGATCATAGGCCCTTAATGTTCATTCAACAGCCGGATGGTTTCAAGGAAAACATTCCCGGTAATCGTCAGGCTCTTCGCGCTCAGCTTGTCCATCGTGTCCTGCGCCGTGTGATGGTAGGAATTTTGCGGTCCGTAGTCCAGGTCGATCACATCGGCCGACGGCACTCCGCGTTGCACGAAAGGGAGGTGGTCATCCTCTACCCGGTCGGTGTTCGCGAAAAAGTATGACTGGTATCCGAGCCGCGCCGCAGCCTTTTTTACGACTTCTTCGACCCACGGCGTCGAGTTGAGGTCGCGCTCCACATCGAGGTTCTTGTCCCCGAGCATGTCCGCGAGCAGAAACGCCTTGATGCGTCTGAGCGTGCCATCGCTCTGCCATTTCGCCGCCAGGTGCCTGCTGCCATAAAGCGAATCGGAGTGCGACCACTGCTGCACCGCCTCCTCGCCATCGAAAAACACCAGCCACACGCTGTACCCGTCCAGCGTGCGGCCACGCAGATGATTCGCCAGCTCGATCAGCAGCCCGGTCGTCGAGCCGCCGTCGTTTGCGCCCACAAAATTGATGTTTCGCAGCGGATAGTTCGTCTCGTAGTGTGTTGCGACAACGATCACGCCATCCTTCTTGCCCGGGAAGCGCACGATAAAGTTGCGCATCGGCATCGGGCCCTCAGGCGTGGTTGCCGTGAACGTATCTTCTTCGAGCTGGTCATGCTCAAATTGCTTGCGCAGAAAGGCCTCTGCCTTCGCATGGCCGGGACTGCCGATCCAGCGCGGCCCGATGGAGACGAACTCCCGGGTATAGGCCAGTGCCCGTGCGCCATTGAAGTCCGCCTGCGCGCGGGCGCCATGAGTAAAAGCAAGTGTCAGTCCGAGAAAAAGGAGAAGGAGTCGCCGCAATCAGCTCTCCTGCCGCTTCTTGCGTGTCGCCGGATGCACCACGTACGACACGCCGATGCTAAGCACATAAAGCCCCAGCATCGGAGCCGCGAACACGCACATCGTCAGCACGTCGGGAGTCGGCGTAATGATCGCAGCAATGATGAAAATAATCAGGATCGCGTAACGAATGTTCTTCCACAGGAACTTCGGGCTCACGATTCCGAACAGCGACAGGAACAACACCAGAATTGGCAGTTCAAAGGTGATCCCCAGCCCCAGAATCACGGTCAGAAACAAATCGGTATATTCGTTGACCTCAATCAGCGGCCGGAACTCATGGCTGAACGTGAACAGAAAATCCAGCGACCCGGGAAATACCCAGCGATACCCGAAATAAGCTCCAGCCAGAAAGAGCCCCACCGTCGCGCCCATGAACGGCATGACATAGCGCCTCTCGTTCTGATAGAGCCCCGGCGAAATGAACAGCCACACCTGATACAGCACAAAGGGCGCGGCAATAATGCACCCGCCCATGAAGCTGATCTTCAGGTACATGTTGAAGCCGTCGATCGGGTTGTGGATTACCAGCTGCGGCGGCAGGCCGTGCTTCCTCAGCGCGTACGAAATCGGCGCCTGCATCAGGGCGTAGATTTTCTCGTGGAAACCCCACGCCAAAAAGAAACCAACGACGAGATAAATGACCGAGTGGATGATCCGGCGGCGCAACTCTTCGAGATGCTCGAGCAGGCTCATGCCCGGCAGCTCGGCGCGTTGCGTTACCGACGTTCTTGCGCGGTCGAGAATGTCATCCATGATGAACGGGCGCGTGCTCTACACCATTCACCGGAACGGCGTCGGCATTGTCCTGACTGCTCCCATGACCGTTGAGGTGGGCTCCCGGAGTCGAAGTTTCAGCCGTTGCGCCATTCGATTCGGGCAACTCCGGCGGTGTAACCGGCGCATACGGTGAACTCGTGCTCACTGTTTCTCCCGTGCTCGGAGGCGAAATGGCCAGCGGCGTCGAACTTGCGGGAGGCAGAATCGACGGCTCAACGGCCGCCTCCGGCGCCGGCAAGGATGGTCTCTCAGTCTGTCCCGCTGCCTCTTCGAGCTTCTTCTGCCGCTCCTGCTGCTCCATGGCGCGCAACTCCTCGTCGATCTGCGTCTTGAACTCGTTCGAGGCGCGCCGGAACTCAGCCAGAAGCTTGCCGATCTGGCGTCCGATCTCCGGCAGCTTCTTCGGCCCGAAGAGAACGAGCGCCAGCAGAAAGATCACGATGGAATCGGCGAAGTGCATCAGCCCTCATGATACCCGCGCAGGCATCCCGCTCACAAACGCTTAACCCCTCACCGCATCGCGCCGGTTTTCATCCCGCCCAACCCCGGAGGTCGCGGAGTTCACGTCCGTTACAGATGTATTAAACTGATTGCATTGGCACGCCCTTACGCCCCTCGTTTTTGCGACGAAGAGTCTACCGGGCGCATCGATATAGCAGGGTTGCAACATCCCCGTTGGTTGGGCGGCCGCGCCGCAGCGAATCGACTGCAACCGAAAGATGCTTTCAACATCCCCGTCCATTACAGCTTCTCGGTTGAGAGTGGACTGAAGGCGGAACAGGTCATGAGTGTGCTTGAAGAAGAAGTCGCGGTCTCCCCTTTTGCAATTGAAGCGCCCGTTGCGGAATCGGCCAGCTGCTCGTTAGATAACTATCTGGCTCTCCCGGATCACACTATGGATGAGCGCATTGCCGCAGCCCGGCAGAAGCTGGGCAGCAGCACCGTGCTGCTCGGCCATCATTACCAGCGCGACGAAGTCATCCGCTTCGCCGACTACACCGGTGATTCTTATAAGCTCTCGAAGATCGCGGCCGAGACTGAGGCGAAGTACCTCATCTTCTGTGGCGTCCACTTCATGGCCGAAAGCGCCGACATTCTTGGTCGCCCCGATGACCCTCCCGGAACCGGACAGCAGGTCATCCTTCCCGACCTCAACGCCGGCTGCTCCATGGCCGACATGGCGGAGATCGGCCAGGTCGAAGACTGCTGGGACATCCTCCTCGACGCCGGGCTCAGCCCCGAACAGGTCCTTCCGCTCACTTACATGAACTCCACCGCCGCCATCAAGGCCTTCTGCGGAGAGCGCGGCGGCCTCGTCTGCACCTCCTCGAACGCCCGCAACGCCTTTGAATGGGCCTTCGCGCACGCCGAAAAGATTCTTTTCCTGCCCGACCAGCACCTTGGCCGCAACACTGCTTACGCCATGGGCATTCCCATGAACGAGATGGTCGTCTTCGATCCGTGGCAGATCAACGGCGGCGTCACCCCGGAGCGCCTGGGCGCGGCGAAGATCATCCTGTGGAAGGGTCATTGCTCGGTGCATCAACGTTTTCTGCCCCAGCACGTCGACGCTGTCCGTGCGAAATATCCCGGCATCCAGGTCATCGTGCATCCCGAGTGCCGCTGGGAGGTCTGCCAGAAGGCAGATGCAATGGGTTCGACCGAGCGCCTCATCAAACTCGTCACCGATGCCCCGGAAGGCGCCATGTTCGCAATCGGTACCGAGATCCATCTCGTCAACCGTCTCGCCAAGCAGTTCGCTCCAAAGGGTAAGAAAGTCATCACACTCGACGACACAGGCTGCCTTTGCACTACTATGTATCGCATCAGTCCCCAGCATCTGTGCTGGGCACTGGAGAACCTGGTCGTGGGCCGGGTCGTCAATCACATTCGCGTACGCGAGGATGTGAAACACTGGGCTCGGGTCGCTCTCGACCGCATGCTGGAAATAAGGGGCTAGATAAAACAAACAAAATTCCCCAAATAGTTATGGATGACGAACTCAAAACCTTCACCCTCGACGAAGCCCAGGCCCTCCTGCCCGTGCTCGAAACCCTGCTCAAGCGCGCGATCGAAGGCAAGAAAGCCGCCGAATCCATCGAGGGTCGCATGCAGGAGCTCGCCCGCAAGATATTTCTCTCCGGCGGCCTGCTTGTCGACATCTCCCGGGTGCGCCGCCAGCGCACCACCCTTGAATCTCATCTCCAGGCCGCCAAGGACTCCGTAGCCGAGATCGATGCCATCGGAGTCCAGGTAAAGGATCTCGACACCGGACTGCTCGATTTCCCATGCGAAGTCGATGGCGAGATCGTGTTGCTCTGCTGGAAACTCGGCGAGAGCAGCATTGACTTCTGGCACACCGTCGAAGATGGTTTCCGCGGACGTCAGCCGATCGATGACCGTTTCAAAGGCAAAAAGAAGAAGCAAAAGCCAGAGCAGCCTAACTAAATCGCGGCTCGACCAATTCGCGGATACGTATCGCCGCTTTCTCCTATGTCGATCCGCCTTTCTTTGAACGAATGTGCCCTTTCCCGCGTCTTTCAATTCGCCGGTTCAACACGACAACTCGATGAAAAGCAGTGACCGAGGCAGACTGACGACACAAATGCAAATCCGGAAAGCCGTCCCCCGATTCGTTCTAGCTGCTCTCCTTGTCACCCTGACCAGCTGCGGGCAGTTTTTTCCGCCTATAAATACTTGCACCACCAACTGCACCAACACGAGCGGCAATTATGTATACGTCGGCAACGCAAACACCGGTAACATCGCCGGTTTCACCATCTCCAGCACGGCACTGAGTGCCATTTCCGGTTCGCCGTTTTCGCTCGGCGTCAGCCCCAGTGCCTTGGCCATCACTCCGTCGAACACCTTCCTCTACGCGGCCAGTCTTGCCGGGGGAGTCTTCGGCTACTCCATCGGCACAGCTGGGGCGCTCTCCGTCATCAACAGCGGCAGCGCCGTCATCACCGGAATCAGTCCGACGTCGTTGATTGTCGACACGAGCGGAAAATGGCTGATTCTCGTCGACCCCACGCCCACCGCTTATGTTTTCTCCATCAACAGTGACGGCACTGTTACCTCTGCAGGAAGCGTGCCGCTGGCCGCGGGCAGCAGCCCGGCCTACCTGGCTTTCACCCCCGCCGACAACTTCCTCTACGTCTCTCTCGGAACGGTGGGTGTCGGGATTCTGAGCTTCAACTCGACCACCGGCGTGCTGACCAACGGCAATCAGATCCTCAAGCCCAAGCAGACAGTCGACGCCATCCAGGGACTCGCCGTAAACTCGGGCGGAACTTATCTCTACGCGGCGGAAACCGGCATCAACGGCATCCGCGTTCTTTCCATCAACGCCACAACCGGCGCTCTCACTGAAATCACCGGATCTCCCTACACCGCCGGTACCGGACCCTACGGAATCCTCATCGATTCGACCGGCAGCTATCTCTACGTCGCCAATCGTGCCTCCAACAACGTGAGTGCGTATCTCGTTTCCTCATCCGGGGCTCTGACGCAAATCAGCGGGTCACCCTTCACGGCCGGAACCAACCCTCTGGCCATCGCCGAGGACAACACCCACACTTATATCTGCGTTGTAAATGCCGGAGGCAACCCGGACCTTCAGACCTACACCATCCAGACCACTGTGCCGGGAGCACTAACGGCTTACAAGGGCGCTTCTACCGGCACCGATCCCACCAACGCCCTGGCGATCGCCGCCGCTCACTAGGGCCTGTTAACAGGCCCTGGGCAATTAAATTATGGGATAGGGGTTACTGTTGCCGCGCGCCGATGCGCCATCAGATATCCCAATCTCGTTGTGCCGCTGATCAGCAGGTTGATGCCCACCAGCGTTGCCAGCGCCCACACGGCGCTCGAAGGCCAGTGCGCCAGGACCAGGATTGCCAGCAGTACCGTCACGATGCCGTCAAACAGTATCCAGCCCGAGCCCGGCAGGGCGCGTATCCCGAAATAGGCGACAATCTGCAGCACTCCCTCGATCAGAAACACGATGCCCAGCACGAAGGTGAACGACGCCAGCGCCAGCGCCGGATGCATGATCAGGTAAATGCCGCCGATCATATACAGGATTCCAATCAGCGTTCGCCACAGGTACCCGCCGAAGCTTCCCGCAGCCACCGCAAAGATCAGGTGAAACACGCCGGCCGCGATGATCATGGCGGAAATCCAGATCGCGATGCCGATGCCTGCTTCAAACGGCAGCACAATCATCACCAGTCCTGCCAGTATCAGCAGAACCGCCCATACCATGGGCCATCCTGTCCCGCGTCGCTTGAGAACTATTTCGCTTTCGCTCGCCATGAACTCTCCTTGCGCTTCAAACCGTGGTGAATGAAGCGAAACCATCTTAGCCCACGGTTTTTTGGAGCGGCGCGAAATTTGCAGCCAAGTCCCGGTTTTCGAATCAGATTCCTCAATGAAACTCTGAATAAAGCAGGATTCTGCCGATGCTATCCTCTAACTGGAAAGCAGGTTGAAGCAGTCCCTTGTTGCCGTCTTTCCGCGCGCATCATGGCGTTTTCTCCCACACACATCCTCTCTCGATTATCGTGCCTGCTCCTGCTGGTGGCAGCGCTCGCCGGCTGCGGACGGTTCTCTCCCAAGCCTCCTCCGGAATACGTGTACGTATCGGCGAAAGGTACGTACCTGCGCGATCGCCTGGCTGCGGTTTCGAACCGCGTTGGCCAGGTTTCCAACGGACAGAAGCTCCTCGTCCTCGGACACGCGCGGCGTTTCGTTAAAGTCAAGACCGACAAGGGCGAGATCGGCTGGCTCGACGAACGCGCCGTCATCGACCAGCAGACATTCGACAAGTTCAGGGATCTTGCGAATCAGCACGCTCACGATCCGATCATCGTATCGGCCGTGCTTCGCGATGACGCCTATCTGCATCTCGCCCCCGGCCGCCAGACCGAGCATTATTACCTCCTGCCCGAAAACACCAGGTTCCAAATGCTCGCACGCGCCTCTGTCCCCAAACCTGGACCGCCTCAGGCTGTCCCGTTGCCGAAACCCAAGGTAAAGTCCACCGCGGACGGCACCGTCAAGAGCTCCGCGAAGCCTACCGCGCCGCCACCCCCACCAGCTCCTGTTTTGCAGGATTGGTACCTGGTGCGCGATTCCCAGGGCCGCGCCGGATGGGTCTGGGCGCACATGCTCGACGTCGACATCCCCAATGAAATCTCTGGCTTGGCTGAGGGGCAAAGATACGTCGGAGCCTACGTCCTGCGCACCGTCGACGACCCGGAATCCAGCTTTCCCAACGGCAAAGCTCCCGAATACCTGGCCTTGATGAACTCCTGGAAGGAAGGCCTGCCCTGGGACTTCGACCAGATCCGCGTTTTTACCTGGAACACCAAACGCCACCGCTACGAAACCGCATTCCGGCAACGTAATCTGCAGGGCTATCTCCCCGCTACCATCGGCACGGACGTCTTCAACAAGCAGACCGAGCCGGTCTTCTCCTACCGGATTTCGACAGACGATGACGTCGCCATCGATCCTCAGACCGGCTCCGCCCATCCGGCCCACTTTGAGACAGAGACCTATCGCATGGAAGGCGTTCTGGTGAAGAAGGTCGAGCCGCCATCCGCCGCCCCACCCCCTGCGCCCGCGGCGGCAAAACCAGTCTCCCCTGGGAAGGACAAAAAGAAGCACAAGGCTGAAGCCCGCCACAGAAAGCACCACAACTAACCGCTTCCTAAGCCCCGGAACCCCCAAACCGCATCTCAAAATCGGGGAGAATTTTGCGGAAAGGCGACTTGCGGTGTCCCCTTGGGAGCCGCAAAAACGCAAAATAAGGTGAGGCTGTTGCCTAAGGCAGGTTCGACCCCGTATGGTGATGGTATTCACATCGCGGCTTCAGCGCGGTCAGGGGCTGACGCTGTTTCTGCGTTTCATTTCACTTTATTTGTTTAAAACCTGAAGACTGACAGCAGAAGGAGATCGGCAATGGACAACAAGCCGGCGCAGAACATTCAGGATACATTCCTGAATACAGTTCGCAAGGATAAGACTCCAATCACCATTTACCTGGTCAGCGGAGTCAAGTTGACGGGCAAAATTCGATCGTTCGACAAATACTCGGTGCTCCTTGAAAACAACAGCCAGGAGCAATTGATCTTCAAGCACGCTATTTCGACCGTTGTCAGCAGCCGCTCGGTGCTTCACGGCGAGCATCGTCCGCTGGGCGCCTCGGCTACTGCACATACCTCGGCATCGTCCTCAGCGGCGGCGTCCAGCCAGGACTCTGGCTCCTGACGCCGCAGCGGTATTCACGTGAGTTGCAGGTCCATGCCGAACTGGGGCTGTAGCCAGCCGGTGCGCGGCTGCGTTTGTTCGCAGCCGTTGCTGTGAAGTTTTTCTTTCATTGCATTGAACACGGTTCGTCAGTTTTCCGCGGAACGCGCCCTGCTGGTTGCCGTCGATTTCACGGCCCAGCGCCGGCCACTCACGCGAACCGCCGCCCTCGCCCGTGGCGCGGCTCTGGCCAGCGCTTCTCTGGCTGGGGACGGCTTGGAGCATGCTGAGGCGGCTCCGGCCCACGCGGTCCCGCTCGACCTCGAGGCATCCCTCGAGGAGTTCCGCGAACTTGTCACCTCAGCCGGAGCCCAAATCGCCGCCGAGGTCATCCAGCGCCGGCCCAAGGCCGACCCGGCCACCCTTATCGGCAGCGGCAAAGTTCAGGAACTGGCCGGTATCGCTTCTTCGGCCCACGCCGATGTTATCCTCTTCGACCACGACCTGAGCCCAACCCAGCTCCGCAACCTTGACGACGCGTTGCCGTGCCGGGTTGTCGATCGCACGCAGCTCATACTGGACATCTTTGCCCGCCACGCCCGCACCCGGGAGGGCCAGCTGCAGGTTGAGCTGGCGCAGCTCGAATATATGCTGCCGCGTCTCACCGGCCGCGGTGCGGCCATGTCCCAGCTTGGCGGCGGAATCGGCACCCGAGGCCCCGGCGAAACCCAGCTCGAAACCGATCGGCGGCGCATCCAGCGCAGGCTCCAGCACCTCCGGGATGAGATCGAAGGCGTACGCCGCATTCGCAGCCAGCAGCGCCAGCGCCGGGAATCCGTTCCCGTCCCTGCCGTCGCGCTGGTGGGCTACACCAACGCCGGCAAGAGCACCCTTTTCAACGCGATGACCGACGCGGGAGTCCTCGAGTCGGCGCGCATGTTTGCTACTCTCGACCCGAAACTCAAAGCCCTGGTCCTGCCCAGCCGCCGCAAAGTCCTCCTCTCTGACACCGTGGGCTTCATCAGCAACCTGCCGCATACGCTCGTCACCTCGTTCCGCGCGACCCTCGAAGAGGTGCAGAAAGCCGAGGTGCTGGTGCACGTGCGCGATGTTTCCAGTCCTGTGCAGGAGGAACACAAGGCTGAGGTGGAGAAAGTCCTCGGCGAGCTCGGCGTCCTCTCGAAGCCGCGCATTGAGGTTCTGAACAAGATCGATCTGCTCCCGCCCCCCGAAAGGGAAGCCTTGGAGGCCAGTGGAGCGCTCGCCGTCTCTGCGAAACTTGGTTGCGGCATTGACAAAGTGCTGGCCCGCATCGATGCCGCGCTGGTTGCCGATCCCATCCTCGAGCAGCGTTTTAGCATCCCGCAGTCGCAGGGCAACGTCCTGGCGGCGCTCGGCGCCGGCGCCCTGATTCGCGACCGCGAGTTTATCGGCAACACCGTCTCGATGACCGTAGCCGGTCCGGCATCGCTTCTTGGACGCTATCGCCAGTACCGCATCGACACGACACCGCTGAAGCCTGATTGCGAACGCAGAAATGGGCCGGACGCAGGGGAGCAGAGGTAGGTCCCAAACATCCGGCCCATTGGACCCTGGACCGGGTCATAGGTGATACTTTTAGTGTACGCTGGAGTGTCGGCGAGTCAAGGAATTTCTAAGGCCCGATTCCCCCGCTGCTTCTTCGGGGTGACAAGCCCCGTACGCTCGTTGACATTGCTTTTTCAGCTCTGCTAAAAACATAAGTTCCGCGATACCTTCCAGCAGTTTACGACCGCCACCGTCGGTTCCATCATGATAGATGAGCTTCTGAAACAACTCGGCGATCTTGCGCTCGGTTCCATACCGACGATCATCATTTTTGTATTTTTGGTAATCGCCTATCGCTTCCTGTTGTATCGCCCCTTAATGAGCACCCTTGCCGAGCGCCGCGAGCGCACCCTGGGAGCCATCGAGAAGGCGAAAGCCGCCATTGCCGCGGCCGATGCCAAAAGTCAGGAATACGAGGCGAAACTCCGCGCCGCCCGCGCCGAGATCTTTCACCGCCGCGAGTTGCGCATAAAGGAGTGGAGCGATCAGCGCGAAGCCGCCCTCGCTGCCGCGCGCCACTCCGCCCAGGAGCGCGTCGCCGCGGCCCGTGCCGCCATCGATGCCGAAGCCGCAGAGGCTCGTCACCATATCGAGAGTTCCGTCGACCAGCTTGCCAGCCAGATCATGCGTGCCGTCCTTCCTGCCGAGCTGACAGCCGCGGAAGGTGCCCGTTGAAACTGAACCTCAAATCCCGCCTCGCTCTGCTGCTGGCTCTCCCGCTCACTGTGCTGTTGTCCGTGCCGGCCCGCGCTGTCGCTCAGGACCACCCTGCTTCCCGCGCCGCAACTTCTTCCAGTGGTCACGATGGCGAGCGCATGGATGAGCCGGAGAGCAACTCCCAGATGGAGTCCTTTCGCCATTCCGAGTCGGTGAAGTCTGTTGCCCGGCATCTGAACATCAGCACGGAAATTACTGCCCGGATCTTCGAGTTTCTCAACTCCGCCCTCCTCATCGGCGCGATCGGCTGGTTTCTTTTCCGCTTCGTCCCCAAGGCCTTCCGCAAGCGCAACGAGACGCTCCAGAAGCAGATTGTCGAGGCCCGGGTGGCCGCGACCGAAGCGAACGAGCGGCTTACCGTCGTCGAAGAGCGGCTCTCAAAACTCGGTATTGAAATCGACGCCATCCGCGCTCAAACAGAACGTGAAAGCGCCGAGGATGAGAAGCGTATCAAGCAGTCTCTCGAGACAGAGAGCCAGCGCATCGTGACCTCGGCCGAGCAGGAAATTGAAGCCGCGGGAGCCGCCGCCCAGCGCGACCTCAGAAAGTTTGCCGCCCAGTTGGCGGTCGGCCGCGCGCGCCAGGAAATCCGCATCAGCCTGGATGACGACCGGGCGCTGATCCGCTCATTTGGCGAAAGCCTCAACGGGGAGCGGCACTGATGGCGGCTATTGCAGCACCTTACGCTCGCGCCCTCGCCGACGTTACCTCCGGCGCTGGCATCGATCCCGCGCAGGTAGAAGGCCAGCTTGCCGACTTCGGTGTGGCATGGCACGAAAGCAAACCCCTGCGCGAGGTCTTCCTCGATCCGTCCTTTCCCATTGAAGAAAAGGTGGCAATTCTCGATAAGCTCAACACCCGCCTTCAGATGGGCCGCGAGGTACGCAACTTCATTGCTGTCCTCATCCGGCATGACCGGCTGCATCTGTTCGACGAGATCGTTCAGGAGTTCCGCCACGAGATGAACCGCCGCCTCGGAATCTCTGAGGTCGAGGTGACGACAGCGCACAGACTCGACGACGCCTCCCGGTCGGCTCTTGAAGGGCAGATCACCGGCCTAACCAAAAGCCGCATCGCCGCTACCTTCCTTGAAGATTCTTCGCTCATGGGTGGCGCGATCGTGCGCATCGGCAGTACCGTGTACGACGGATCGATACGCGGTCGCCTTGACCGCCTCGAACAAGAGCTGGCCGCCAGTCCGGCATGACCCGCCCGGTTCGCCACAAACAGATCAAGATTAAGAACACCCGGAAAACGTGACGCATGGCTCAGATAAACGCAGATGAAATTACAGAGCTCCTGAGGGAGCAAATTGCAAACTACGACGTGAAGGTTCGTGTCGACGAGGTCGGCACCGTCATGTCGCTGGGCGACGGTATCGCCCGCCTTTACGGCCTCGACAGGGTCATGGCCGGCGAACTGATCGAGTTCCCCCACGGAGTCGCAGGGCTCGCCATGAACCTCGAAGAGGACCAGGTCGGCGCCGTGCTCATGGGCGAGTACCAGGAAATCCGCGAGGGCGACCAGGTCAAGCGTACCGGCAAGATCCTCAGCGTCCCGGTCGGCGAGGCCCTCATCGGCCGCGTGGTCAACTCGCTCGGCCAGCCCATCGATGACAAAGGCCCCATTAACACCACCGAGACGCTGCCCGTTGAGCGCCTCGCCCCCGGAGTCATCGATCGCCAGCCTGTCCGCGAGCCCATGATGACCGGCCTCAAGGCCATTGACTCCATGATCCCGATCGGCCGCGGTCAGCGCGAGCTCATCATCGGCGACCGCCAGACTGGCAAGACCGCCATCGGCCTCGATACCATCATCAACAGCAAGGGTAAGGACCTCATCTGCGTCTACTGCGCCATCGGTCAGAAGCGCTCATCGATTGCCCAGGTGGTTCAGACCCTCACCGACCATGGCGCAATGGACTACACCATCGTTGTTGCCGCCTCCGCTTCCGAGCCGGCCCCGATGCTCTACATCGCCCCCTACGCCGCATGCGCCATGGGCGAATACTTCCGTGACAACAAGCGTCATGCCCTCGTCATCTACGACGATCTCTCCAAGCACGCCGTCGCCTACCGCGAAATCTCGCTGCTGCTGCGCCGTCCCCCGGGCCGCGAAGCCTACCCCGGCGATGTCTTCTATCTGCACTCCCGTCTGCTCGAGCGCGCATCGAAGCTGAGCGATGAGAAGGGCGCCGGCTCGCTGACCGCTCTGCCCATCATCGAGACCCAGGCCGGCGACGTCTCGGCCTACATCCCGACCAACGTCATCTCCATCACCGACGGCCAGATCTACCTCGAGACCGATCTCTTCAATTCCGGCGTCCGCCCGGCTGTCAACGTTGGACTTTCGGTTTCGCGCGTCGGATTCTCCGCCGCCATCAAGGCCATCAAGCAGGTCGGCTCGACGCTGAAGCTCGACCTCGCCCAATACCGCGAACTCGCGGCCTTCTCGCAGTTCGGCAGCGACCTCGACAAGGTCACGCAGAACCAGCTCAACCGTGGCCAGCGCCTCACCGAGCTGCTCAAGCAGTCTCAGTTCCAGCCGCTCACGGCAGAAAAACAGGTCATCATCCTCTTCGCTGGAACCCAGGGCTTCCTCGACAGCATCAAGGTCGAGTACATCCGCGCTTTCGAGGACGGTCTGTACAAGTACCTGGACGCCGGACAGACCGCATTGCTCAATGACATCGCCACGAAGAAGTCTCTCGACGACGATCTCCGCAAGCGCATCGGCGCGGCCCTCGACGAATTCAAGGCAAACTTCCTTGCCGAGCACCAGGACGCCAAGGTGGCGGCGAAACAGAACTAATGGCAAGCATTCTCGATTTACGGCGTCGCATTCGCAGCGTGAAAAGCACGCGGCAGATCACCCGCGCCTTCAAGATGATCTCCGCGGCCAAGCTGCGTCGCGCCCAGGAACGCGCCATCTCGTCGCGCCCCTTCGCCGCCTTGCTGGCCAGTATCCTTGATTCCTTCAAGCGGCGTATCGAGGTTTACGACCCCGAAACCGGCGAGATCCGTCACCCCCTGCTCAAGACGCGCGAAGAAAAGCACGTGCTCGTGGTTGTGGTCGCGGGCGACAAAGGTTTCGCCGGAGCCTTCAACGCAAACATCCTCAAGGCAACCCTCAATTTCATCGACCGCAACCACGAGAAGCAGATCGACATCGAGACTATCGGCCGCAAGGGCCGCGATCTCTTCCGCCGCCGCTATCCAGCCGCACGGTTCGAACAAAACGGCGAGGCCGCGGAGAACGGACGCCCGGAGCGGCAGCGTTCCGGCCGCATCGAGGTCATCGGCGACCATCCCGGCATGCTCGACAAGATCAAGCTCGACGACGTGCGTGCCCTGGGCGAGGAGATCACCGCCCGCTACGCACACGAGGAGATTGACGCAGCCTATCTCGTCTATAACGAATTCAAATCGGTAATTACCCAGCGCCTTGTCGTGGAGCGCATTCTGCCGATCCTCGAATTTGGCAGGCATGAGATCGTCGAAGAGCGGGCCATGAGCCCGGAAGAACGGGCAAGGGCCGGACGAGCCGCCATGACCGCCGGTGTCAGTATCCTTCCCCGCGAGCTGGATGCCGCCATGAAGGTCTACGAGGACGAAGCTACGAAGTTCGGGACCGCCGAAGTGGATTACATCTATGAGCAGTCGCCGCGCGAGATCTTTGACGCCGTCCTGCCGCTCTACATCATTTCTCAGCTGAACCATGCTTTTCTGGAATCTGTCGCCGCCGAGCAGGCTGCCCGCATGACCGCCATGGATTCAGCCACCAACAACGCATCGGATTTGATCGACAAGTACACACTGGATATGAACCGCGCCCGCCAGGCAGCCATCACCAAGGAAATCATCGAGATCGTGAGCGGCGCCGGCGCAATCTAGCCCACCGGAATTCGAACAGGAAATTTATGGCAGAGAACATCGGTAATGTGATTCAGGTCTCCGGCCCCGCCGTCGACGTGCAGTTCGAAGAGGCCAGGATACCGCCCATCTATCAGGCCCTCCGCGTCGTCAGCGAGGGCTTCAACGTCCCCACGCCCATCAACGTCATTCTCGAGGTGCAGCAGCATCTCGGCGAGGGCCGGGTGCGTTGCGTCGCCATGGAGGCGACCGAAGGCATGGTCCGCGGCATGAAGGCCATCGACACCGGCGGCCCGATCACCGTCCCCGTTGGCCGCGAGACGCTGGGCCGCGTGCTCAACGTCATCGGCGAGCCCGTCGACGAGCTCGGTCCCATCAAGACCGACAAGCGCATGGATATCCACCGCGACGCTCCTGCCTTTGACGAGCAAGCGACCAGCGAAGAAATGTTCGAGACCGGCGTCAAGGTCATCGATCTCATCCAGCCCTTTCTCAAGGGCGGAAAAACGGGCCTCTTCGGCGGTGCCGGCGTCGGCAAGACCGTCATCATTCAGGAGCTCATCAACAACGTGGCGACGGGGCACGGAGGCTTCTCGGTATTTGCCGGCGTCGGCGAGCGCACCCGCGAAGGCAACGACCTCTGGCGCGAATTCCAGGAAGCCGGTGTCATCGACATCCACGACTTCAAGAAATCCAAGGCCGCGCTTATCTTCGGACAGATGACCGAGCCGCCTGGCGCCCGCCTGCGCGTTGCTCTTACCGCGCTCACCGTTGCCGAGTACTTCCGCGACGTTGAAGGTTCCGACACGCTGCTCTTCATCGACAACATCTTCCGCTTCACCCAGGCCGGATCCGAGGTCTCCACGCTCCTCGGCCGCATGCCTTCCGCCGTCGGATACCAGCCGAACCTGGCCACCGAAATGGGCGAGCTGCAGGAGCGCATCACCTCGACCAAGCACGGCTCGATTACCTCGGTTCAGGCGGTCTACGTTCCCGCCGATGACCTCACCGATCCCGCCCCGGCAACCACCTTCGCTCACCTCGACGCGACCACCGTGCTCTCGCGTCAGCTGACCGAACTCGGCATCTATCCCGCCGTCGATCCTCTGGCTTCGAGCTCGCGCATCCTGACTCCGCGCATCGTTGGACAGGAGCATTACGACGTTGCCCAGGCCGTAAAGCGCATCCTGCAGCGCTACAAGGACCTGCAGGACATCATCGCCATCCTCGGCATCGATGAGCTCTCCGACGAGGACAAGACCACCGTCAACCGCGCCCGCAAGGTGCAGAAGTTTCTCTCCCAGCCCTTCCATGTCGCCGAGCAGTTCACCGGCATGCCGGGCCGCTACTGCAAGATCGCCGACACCGTCCGCAGCTTCAAGGAAGTGATTGAAGGCAAGCACGACGACATCCCCGAACAGGCTTTCTATATGAAAGGCACCATCGACGAAGTCCTCGAAGCCGCCGAAAAGATGAAAGCAACAGCATAGAGTCCATAGTTGTGAGTCCCCAGTTTTCGCGCTCGAAGTGACCACTGGGGACCGACAACTGATCACTGAGAACTAATCAATGGCAGATACCAATCGTCTACAGGTCCGGCTCGTCACTCCCGATCACATCCTCGTCGATCAGTCGGCGGATGCCGTCGAAGTTCCTGCCCGCAACGGCTATCTTGAAGTCCTCTACGGCCACGCGCCGCTCGTCGCCGTCCTCGGACCAGGTGAGATACGCCTCCATGGCGGCGAGGCTGGCGAGCAGACCTACAGCATCGGCCGCGGCTTCGTCGAAGTCCTGCCCGAGCGCGTGACCATCCTCGCCGACAGCGCCCTTCGTCCCGAGGAGATCGACGTAGCCGCCGCCCAGTCCCGCCTGGACCACGGCCATCAGCTCTGGAACGAAGCCGGAGACGATGCCGAGAAATACGCCCACGCCGAAGTCGTCATCCGCGAAGCCGAGTCCCGTCTTGAAAGTGCTAAGGGCCGCTAGAACCTGGAGAACGTTACTCGAAAGCCAGAGCGAGCACGCATGAAAGGGGAGTAACGACGGCAGAGGTCACGACGGCCCACTGCATCTTTCCTTTGCCGATGATTCCCACCACAAGTGCCGCTCCCGAAATGCCTGTGCACACCAAGAACCACCTCTTGAACCAAAGATTGAACATCAGGTTTGCGGGAGATGGTGCAAGTCCCAACCCGCCGAAGAAAGCAATGATGCCGGCGGACGCCAATCCAAGCGATATCCAGCCCAAATGAATTCGAAAGCCAGCGAACTCCTTAAGTCCAAACCGGCGAACCCAGACAACCAAAAGCAAGAATGGGTCCGCATAAGCTCCGATTCCAATTAGGCAGGCCACAGCGACAACGAGATAGTTCAACAAAGGACTACCTCTCACCTTTATCTTCCTCCACATACTTGATCAGCAGCACTTCATTCCCGATCTCGCTGTAGATCAACTCGTCCACCGTCCCTGCCGCCAGCAGCAGCCCGTATCCTCCCGGACGCATCCCGGCCTCCTCGCGCAGCGCGATATGGGCCGCCGGATCAGTCGGATTCGCTATTGCCGCATGAGTGATCAACTCCCGCCGGAACCCCGCTCCTGGATCGTGCACATAAAACACAAACGACCGCGCCGTCCGGATCGCCGTCACTTCAACCACCTGCTCGGGATTGAACGCCGCACCATGCTCCATCGCATTTAGCAGGATCTCTCGCAGCGCCAGCATCACTTCTTGGCGTGTATCCTGCGGCAGCCGCGCGCCCAGCTCCTTGGCAAACGTCAGCAGCCGCTCCGCCGTCAGCAAGCGGCAATTTACTCGCACCGACACCCAGCCCGGCTTGGCCGACAACACCTGGATATCGTCCCGCCACTGGCTGTCCGATGCCGCCTCCCTGGCGAGGTGTGCGATCTCCGCGGCATCGAACGGGGGCGTAAAGCACGCAAACACCCGCGCCCGCAGTGCAGCGATCGTTTCGTCCGGAGTGCTCTCGCGCGCCAGCATGATGCACTTCACTCCCGGCCGGATCGCCCGCATTTCGGTAAGCAGGGCCAGGTCTTCCTCGATCGTGCTCTCGCAATTCGTGATCACCACGCCGAACGACTTCATTACCAGCCGCAGCAGCGCGTCGGCGTGCCCGGACGAGAAATCATGCGGCAGGTCGGCGGCTGCGAGCACCGCGCCTATCTCGCCGCCCAGCCCCTTGCAATCCCCGATTATCAGAATCCGGCTCATCTGGCGTCACACCGCAGAAACAACATCGATTCTAGCCGACCGCGGGCGCCGAAACACCAGCCTTTGCCGGTTCCCCTGTTCCCTGTGATTGGAAATACTTGATCAGCAACACCTCATTTCCGCTCTCGTTGAAGATCAGCTCATCCACCGTTCCCTTGGCCACAAGAAGGCCGTACCCTCCCGGCCGCATCCCTTCCTTCTCGCGCTCAAGGATGTGGGCAAAAGGATTGTCCGGCGGATTCCCAATCGCCGCATGTTTCAGCGACCCACGCCGGAACCCGGCCCCGGGGTCGCGCACATAAAACACAAATGACCTTGCCGTGCGAATGGCCGTGACCTCTACCTTCTGTTTGGGATCGAACGCGGCTCCATGCTCCATCGCATTCAGCAGGATCTCGCGGAACGCCTGCATCATTTCCATGCGCCGGTTCTCGGGCAGGCGCGCGCTGAGCTCGCGTTCAAACGTCATCAGCCGCTCCGCCGCGATCAGCCGGCAATGCGCCCGAACCGATACCCAATCCGGCTCAGCCGACAAAATCTCCAGGTCTTCTCTCCAGTCCCCATCGGTCGCCGCGTAAGAAACCAGGCGCGCGATTTCACGGATGCTGAAAGGAGGCGTGTAGCAGGCAAACACATGCGCGCGCATCGCCGCGATCACTTCGTCCGGCGTGCTCTCCCGGGCCAGCACGACGCACCTTACGCCCGGTCGTATCGATCGCATTTCAGCCAGGAGGGTCAGATCTTCGTGCAGCTCGCTTGCACAGCTGGTAATCACAACGTCGAACGGGTGCAGGCGCAATTTCTCCAGCCCATCTACAGCTCCCTCGGCATACTCAACAGGGATTTTCATCCCTTCAAGGACCGCGCCAACTTGCCCACTGATCTCACAGCGTTCCCTGAAAACCAGAATTCGGCTCACATCGTTCTCCGGCGCGACCGCAATTCCGAAACGCGGCTCGAATTGCGCCATTCTAGCGGAGGCGCGTTAACGCTCATAGCCGTTCGCCCACCTATCATGTGGGTAGCGAAGCTCCCGCAATGACCAGCGACAGCGCAACCCCGCAGTACGTCTCCCACGCGGCTCTGAAGGCGCAGCTCTCAGCCCTCGAAGCGCTGCCCGGCGACCCTCGCGCCGGCTTCTTCGGCCCTGACTCCATAAGCTGGCGAGTCAACCGCGAGTCAGTTCTCTTCCTGGCCGCCGGACGCGCCGCACTGCTGCAACTCGCTCATCCTTGGGTTGCCGCCGCAATCCTTCACCATTCACACCTGCTCAACGACGCCATTGGCCGCTTTCATTCCACCTTCCGCATCGTTTATACGATGCTCTTCGGCAGCCGCGCCCAGGCGCTCGCCGCCTCCCGCCAGCTTCACCGCCGTCACAGCGGAATCACCGGCGAACTGCCCAACCCTATCGGCCTTCATACTCGTGGCGAGCGCTACGAAGCCAACGAGATGACCGCTCTCCTTTGGGTCTACGCCACGCTCATCGAGAGCGCCGTTCTCGCCTACGAATTCGTGCTGCCTCCGCTCTCGCCTGCCGATCGCGAGCAGTATTACGAGGAAACCAAACGCCTGGCCCTTCTCTTCAGCGTTCCGCCGCAGGCGCTGCCCGCCCGCTGGTCAGATTTCAAACGCTACTGCGCAGAAATGTCCGACTCGGCGCTTCTCGGTGTCGACGAGAATGCCCGCATACTCGGCCGCTCGGTCATGTCCGGAGTAGGAACCTGGGTCCGTCCTCCGCGCTGGTATGGCTCGCTGACGGCCTCGTGGATGCCCCCGCGCTTCCGTCCCGCCTTCGAACTTCGGCCCGTAAACGAAGCCGCCATCCAGCGCCTTCGCCGCAATCTGAAGTTTGTCTATCCGAAAATACCGCGCTCTGTCCGTTTTGTCGGGCCGTGGCACGAAGCCCAGGCACGCCTGCGCGGCCGCACTCCCGGCCCGCTCACCCGGCAGAGCAACCGTTTCTGGCTGGGCCAGCCGCATCTGCTCTTCCCGCAGATTTCGGACTAGCGAATGTGCTGATATCCCCGGTTCGCCGAATACTGGAAATCCATCAGCCCATCCCGGTAATCAATCTTCACCACGAGCAGCCCCAGCAGGTCGAAGCCGATCAAGCCTGAAATTTCCACCCCGGAGCCTTTGCTCAGCCCCGATGTGTCGAAGGAAAGAACATCGTCGTGCTCCTGCTCCAGATGCCCGAACCGGAAAATGACTTTATCCCCGCTGTAGACATGAGCGACGTCACCGGAGATCCCTTTCACCGTCATATTGGCATCGGAATGCACCTTGGTGACTTCACGCGCGGCGGCTGGTGAGATAGACGTGATCTGCGCCCCGGTATCGATGATGAACAGCCGCAGCCGCTTGCTGTTGAGGGCGGTAGGAACAAGCATGTCGTGGCCGATACGATAGACGCTGGTCCAGCTCTTCATCTCCGGTGCAATGTAGCGGTCGTGCGGGCCCTTTACCGCCGCTGAGGCATTCTTTGCCGAAGCCTGACCTTCGCTGCCTTCCTCCGATAAACTTCCTTCTTCCGTATTCAGCGACGGAGTCTCCGCTGCCGTTCCCGGATAGGCTGGCAGCGGTCCCAATGTCAGCTTTCGCCAGGGAAAGTCTAGTGTCACCAGAAAATTCGAGAACACATCCATGCCGATCAGACCATCCGTATCTACAACGGACCGCCTGTCGCTTACCTCTACCAGGCAGTTCTTGAACTCCAACCCGCCAATCTTGATGGAATCGGCATACGCGAGATAGCCGCCCTGCGCACCTTTGTCGCCGATGCCGTTCGCCTCCGTGCGGGTGATGGATTTCAACCCTGCACGTTCGGCAACCGCTCGGCTCACATAAAGCCCGCTCGCGCCTGTATCCACCTGGAGCCGCGACTTGTGGTCATTGAAATACACATCGAGGCCCCATCCGCGAATGTGCTGAGAATCAATCAGGATGGGAGTAAAAGGGATCTCGGTCGCGCTGACCGGCGATGCGAGATGGCATGAACTGGCCCGGTTATTCTCACGGTCTTCAAGCACTGCCAGTTCGACGCGCGCATGCCGCAGTGCATCAACGTCAGTGTCGTTCGCGGCCAGATACTTCTTTAACTCATCAATCCTCTGCGTCAGCGGAAGCGTCTGCCTCCACATCCGGCGAATGTCCGGATCGTAGGGATCGAGTTGGTGTGCCAGCCGAATCTCCTTGAGCGCCGATGCGTAATAAGAACTGAAGTGGTAATAGCGCGCCAGCACCAGATGCACCCGCGGATAGCAGACATTCGCCTGCTGGGCGGCATCCAGCGTCTTCGCCTCGTCCCAGGGAACCCCCTGCCTGTACTGAACCTCTGCCTGTGCTGTCAGCAACTCCACCGGCTGCGGAGCCGTCGCGAGTGCGGCTTTTACCGTTGACTCCGCCTCATCCACCTTCTGCTCGGCGAGCAATGTATGCACCAGTCCTGCCGTCAGCTCATAATTCTTCGGTTGCTGGGCGATCTTCTGCCGGTACAGGGTTTCAGCCTGTGGCAGGTCGCCTCGTATAACCGCCAGCTGCTCCTCCGAAAGGGGGTGAGGCTGCGCGATAGAGCATTCATTTGCGAATGCGAGACTGGCCGCACAAAAAGCCGCAAATCCCGGCACAAAAAGGAACAGACGCGCCATTCGATGCATGTTTTGCGGCCACCCTAGCCGTAAACTATGCACAAGGCAAACGAAAACTTGAATAATCCGGGACGTAAAATCGACCCCTCCCCAGCCTGAACCATGTATCGTTTCTGATGAGACTCCAAAAATAGTTGGACGAAGAGAGTCTGGAACCTACTTTCCGAGATTTTTGAAGCAATGCTCAAACTTGAAGCCGCTGGCCGTACCGACGTCGGCCAGGTCCGCACCACAAACGAAGATGCTTTTGGATATTGTCTCGAAGACGGAGTCTTCGCCCTCTGCGACGGCATGGGCGGAGCCGCGGCCGGTGAAGTCGCCAGCCGCATTGCCGTCGACACTCTCATCGAGCGCCTCTGCGCCGCCGGTTCGCAAAGCAACCGCCGCAAGGTGCTCGAAGAAGCCATCGCCGATGCCAACCAGCGCGTCCACTCGCGCGCCGAACACGATGTCACCCTCCGCGGCATGGGCACCACCCTCGTCGCTCTTGCCATTGGTGGCGATCACGCTCTCCTCGGACACGTTGGCGACAGCCGCTGCTATCTCTTCCGCAAAGGCAAGCTCGTCCGCAAGACGCACGACCACTCGCTCGTCGACGAGCAGGTGCGACTCGGCCAGCTCACGCAGGACGAGGCCAATCACTCCCCGCTCCGCAACGTCATCACACGCGCCATCGGAACCCAGGTCTCTGTAGCGGCCGACATTGCCGAACTCGACCTGAGGCCCGGCGACATCCTGCTCCTCTGCTCTGACGGCCTGACCCGCGAACTCCCCGACGACAGCATCGCCACTCTCCTGTCCGAGGACCGCAACCTCGCGGGTCTGTGCTCGGCTTTGGTCAACGCCGCCAAGGCCGCCGGCGGCCATGACAACATTACGGCTGTCCTGGTGAAGGCGATCTGAACCCCAGGCCGAAACTGAAGGTCCTTCCTACCTTCCCTCTGTGTCCTTCGTGTCCTTTGTGGTGAAAAGAAAGCGCCCTTTGCGTCTTTGCGTCTCTGCGGTGAACCCGCCTCCTGGTCCCTGACCCTGAACTGATAGACTCATTTGTTTTGAGGTAAACGCGAATGAGCGACATCATCACCGTCGGCGTGATTGGCGCCGGAACCATGGGGAACGGCATCGCCCACGTCTTTGCACGCAGCGGATTCCCTGTGCGTCTCAGCGAAGTCGAACAGCGCTTTCTCGACCGCGGGCTCGATTCCATCCGCAAGAATCTCGCTCGCGAAGTCTCCAAATCCAAACTCACTCAGAACGAGATGGATGCCGCCCTCGCCCGCATCCACGGCACCCTCGACCGCTCCGCGCTCATTGACTGCGACTTCGTTATCGAAGCAGCAACAGAAAAGTTCGACGTCAAGCGGCAGATCTTCATCGAACTCGACGACCTGCTGCCCGAACACGTCATCCTGGCCTCCAACACCTCCTCCATCTCGATAACGAAGCTGGCCGGGCAAACCAACCGCCCCGGCAACGTCATCGGCATGCACTTCTTCAACCCTGTCCCGATGATGAAGCTCGTCGAAATCATCCGCGGACTCGCCACCTCGCAAGCCAGTTTCGACTTTGTGAAGGCGCTTGGGGAAAGCCTTGGCAAAACGCCGGTCGAAGTCAACGACGCCCCCGGATTTGTCTCGAACCGTGTGCTCATGCCCCTGCTCAACGAGGCCATGTTTGCCGTCATGGAAGGCGTGGCCACGCCGGAAGCCGTCGACGAAGTCTTCAAACTCGGTATGGCGCATCCCATGGGCCCGCTCACCCTGGCCGACTTCATCGGCCTCGACGTCTGCCTCGACATCATGCGCGTCCTGGAAGACGGCCTCGGCGACCCCAAATACCGCCCCTGCCCATTGCTCATCCGTATGGTCGACGCCGGCTGGCTCGGCCGCAAGAGCGGCCACGGCTTTTACAAATATGAGTAAGAATCCCGAACGACGTTAGCTCGCAAAGCTTAATGCGCATTTGCTAAGATCGTCGGCGGTCGTCCGCAAGCCAAAATTCAGTCTCCAGGAACCCGCCCATGAAACAGATCACTCCCCATCTGCACTTTGACGGAAACTGTCGCGCCGCCATGGAGTTCTACAAGCAAGCTACCGGCGCTGATCTCTTTATCATGCCCTTCTCGGACGCCCCCGGCGATCCTGCCTGGGTCACCCCCGAGTCCCGCAACCGGATCATGCACTCAGCCCTAAAGCGCGGCGAAACCCTCTTCCTCATGGCCGCCGACAACATGCCCGGCTCGCCATTCAATCAGGGCAACAACATCTCCGTATGCATTGAATGCGAAAGCGCCGAAGAGATCGACGCCTTCTTCAAAGCGCTCTCCGCCGGTGGGGAAGTCACAATGCCATTGCAGGACATGTTCTGGAACGCCCGCTTTGGCATGGTCAAGGACAAGTTCGGCATCCACTGGATGCTCAACTACACCCTCCCCGCAAAGGCGTAGCTTCGACCTTCTTGATGGACGACCTCAGCCACCGCGCCGTCGCTGCCGCTCTCGCTGTGTCACGCGATCTCGGACTGCGCTGCAATGACGAGCCTGAAGTCATCGCCGACGGCAGCAACGTGCTCGTTCATCTCGTGCCTTCGCCCGTGGTGGCACGCGTCGCCACCACCACGGCTCTCGTGCGCAAGCCTGCCGGACACTGGCTCGCTCTCGATCTCGACATCGCGGGCTACCTCGCCGCCCGCAACTTTCCCGTCGTCCCTCCGAGCAGGGAACTGCTCGCCGGCCCGCACCATCACGATAGCCTCGCTCTCACCTTCTGGGAATACGTCGAACACGACCGCAGCTACATCGCCAACGCCCGGGAAGTCGGCCCTTTTCTCCGCGAACTGCATGCGATCCTGCGCGACTACAACGGTCCCATTCGCCGCCTGAGCCCCTTCGCCGAAATCCCGCAGTGGCTGGACGAAGTCGCTTCCTGGAATAATGACGAAGTCGCCTCTTGGAATAACGACCAGGTAGACAGCTGGAACGCGGTCGATCCAGCCGACATCGCTATCCTCCGCCGAGGCTTCGCTCTGATCTCAGCCGAGATTGATGCGCTCTGTCTCCCCGAACAGCCCCTTCACGGCGACGCTCACAAGAAGAACGTGCTCAAAACGCCCAACGGCCTCGTCTGGACCGACTTCGAGGACGCCTGCTTCGGCCCCATCGAGTGGGACCTCGCTTGTTTCGTCCGCACCTCTCTCGAGCCGCGCGACCTCGCTCTCGCCAGCTACGGCCCAGAATTGGATCCCGCCCACCTCAAGCCCTTCTTTGCTGCCCGCGACCTGCAGGGAGCCGCATGGGGCGCGATCCTCTCCACGCGATTCCCTGACCGCAGGGAACGAGCAGCCGAATGGATGGCAGCCGCGCGTTCCCGATATGGGTGAAGTCGCTGTTTCCAAAACCGCACGCCTGTATCCCATCCAGGTTCCTGTCCCGAGTTTGTGTCACATTTTTCACATAGATCGGGCGTATTCTCGTCTTCATGGTTCGTATGACGGTGTTGGCCAGCGGTTCCCGGGGCAACAGCACCGTAGTCTCCTCCAGCCGCACCCGGATTCTCGTCGACGCCGGCATGTCCTGCCGCGAACTCTTCAAGCGCATGATTGCTGTGGGCGAAGACCCCTGCACCCTCGATGCCATCCTTATCACCCATGAGCACCAGGATCACGTCCAGGGGCTCGCCGTCACCGCCCGCAAGCTTGGCATCCCCGTCTACTTCACCGAAGCGACGCACCGCGCGTGGATTCGCTGGATCACCCCGCGCAAGCGTATGACCTACGCCGAATGGCTTGCCGAGCGGAGGCAGGCGGCCGAGAAGGGCGCCGCACCGGCGAATCCGGCCATGGAAGACCGCGAAGCCTTTGAAGAAGAGAACGATCCGCTGGCCTGTGACGCTGAAAAAGCCAAGGCCGATCCGGCGACCCTGCCCGCCGTCGAATACTTCGCCGCTGGCGAGGGGTTTTGTGTCGGCGACATCTCCGTGACGCCGTTCACCATACCTCACGACGCGGCCGATCCGGTCGGCTTCGTCTTCGAAGCCGAAGGCCTGCGCATTGGAATCGCGACCGATCTCGGCTACATGCCTCCCAGCGCCGCCATGCGGCTCCGCCGCTGCGACATCATGATGATCGAATCGAATCACGATCTGGACATGCTGCGTGACGGACCCTACCCCTGGTCCGTCAAACAGAGGGTCATGTCCCGGGTGGGCCACCTGTCAAATAACGCCACTGCCGAGTACCTGGAGAAGGGCTATGACGGCCAGGCGGCCTATGTCATCCTGGCGCATCTGTCTGAAAGCAACAACCTTCCAGAGCTTGCCCGGGTCTCCGCGGAGTATGCTTTGCGCGATCGGATGAGCCTGCTTGGTAACCGTATATTACTTGCCACCCAGGACGAACCAATGGCATCTATTGTATTGTAGGGTCCGCTCACACTTCAGGGACGTGGTTGGCGTTATACTGAAAGGAATTGCTCCTGCGGGCCGAAATCTTCCAAGTTGTCTGGAACCTTTCCGGACGGATGGTACTATTTGGTGCAATCGGGAAGCGTAGGAACTAAAAACATTAAGATGACACAGTGCACAGACCAGGTTGTAGGCGATATTCTTTCCGGATGGCGCTACGATATCTCCGGAATTTCGCCTGAGATGCGAACCGATTACGAAAGCCATCTCGAAACCTGCGAATATTGCAGTCGCCGTCAGCGCCTCCATCGCACAATCGACGTTGTCCTCATCGGACTCAGCTCCGTCTGCATTCTTGCCTTCGTTTTCGCGCTGGCGGTAATCCACCGCATGGAGCCTCTTCGCAATTGGGCCTTGGTCATGCACCTGGATCATCGCCTGGTAGTCATGACGCTGCAGAGTGCTGCGGTTCTCGGCCTTCTGGTTTCCTTGATCTCGTGGGTGCTGGTCGCCGTCGCCACCCCCGCGCCGGTCTATATTACCGGCGTTGCACTCGCGCAGGCCCGCCTGCTGCAGGATCGTATTCCCGAAGAACTGCGCGGCCGCTCTTCTCGCAACGTCGCCTGAGAGCCAGCCCCCAGTTTTCAGCCCCCAGTTTTCAGTCCCCAGTTGTCAGTTCTACCGGTTGGTCGCTCTATGGAGCCTCGAGATTCCAGGCCACTGGGGACTGACAACTGTGGACTGGCAACTTAGAGCTAGTAGCTGGCAGCCGTCTTCTTCTCCATCGCCCCCGTCAATTCCTTCACCTTCTCTACATGGTGCCGCACGCACCAGTGCTCCAGGCCTCGCGCAATCCGCTCCACCGCCCTTGGATCCGCATAGTTCGCCGTGCCCACCTGCACCGCCGTGGCTCCGGCCAGCAGAAACTCCACCGCATCTTCGGCCGAGACGATCCCGCCCATCCCCAGAACCGGAATCTTCACCGCCTTTGCCGCCTCCCACACCATGCGCACGGCAATCGGCCTGATCGCCGGCCCGGACAGCCCCGCCGTCACATTCGCAATCCGGGGCCTCCGCGTCTCCACGTCGATCGCGAGCGAGACGAAAGTATTCACCAGCGATACTGCATCGGCGCCGGCCTTCTCCGCGCACTTCGCCATCGCGGCAATCGATGTTACATTCGGCGACAGTTTCACGATGAGTGGCCGCTTCGATATCTGCTTCGTCCGCCAGACCAGTTCATCCAGCATCACCGGGTCCGTCCCGAACACCATCCCGCCGTGATCCGTATTCGGACACGACGCATTCAACTCATACGCCGCAATCCCCTCCGCAGCATTCAGT
The DNA here is from genome assembly GCA_963782175.1 of uncultured Acidobacteriaceae bacterium. Taxonomy (GTDB): domain Bacteria; phylum Acidobacteriota; class Terriglobia; order Terriglobales; family Acidobacteriaceae; genus Silvibacterium. The sequence continues at coordinate 4,840 of CAWAIX010000015.1, read as the reverse complement.
TGCTGTATGACCTGGATGTAGTCCGTCACCTGGTACCCGAACACGTTCGCGATCACGGCAGTCTTCGGATACTTCCGCAGTTCCGGCAGCTTTTTTTCGATGAACGCCTTTACGCCGATATTCTGCAGCCCGATCGAGTTCATCATCCCCGACGCTGTCTCGATCAGCCGCGGAGCCTCATTGCCCGCCATCGGCTCGCGCGAGAGCCCCTTGGTCACGAAGCCGCCGATCCGATCGAACGAGATAATCTCCTCGAACTCCACGCCGTATCCGAAGGTCCCGCTGGCTGCAATCACCGGATTGACCAGTTCAATCCCGGCAAACTGCACCCGCATGTCCGGCTTCACTGCTTGCTCTCGGCTGCGGGGTGCCTGTGGACCACACGCGCCCGTCCGGCCGGAGCCGGCTTGGGATAGACCACCTCCGCTGCTGGCTTCAGCGCCTGGGTCAACACACGTCCGATAGATGCCGACGGCTGGTTCACCCCCAGCAGAGAAGCAAAGGTTGGCGCAATGTCCACCGGCTCCACCAGTCCTCGATAGGTACCCGGCGCAAACGGTGCGCCGTAAAACACCAGCGGCACATGCCGGTCGTAGGTGTACGGGGTATAGTGAGTCGTCCCGCCAGAGGCCGAAGCCGCCATCTGAAAGGCCTGCGGAACGACCATCACATACCACCCGCCATTCGTGGAGTAGCTGTGATCGATCAGCCTGCCAAAGGCGGTATCTGGAAGCTGCCCCTGCGCCATCTGCTGCCGCGTGTACGTCCGATACAGCGCGGGCGAAGGCGGCAGCTTGGCCGTCGCCGGACCCTTTTCATCGCTGTGATTCGCCAGGTTCGCAAAGGCTTCCGGAACGAAGTCCTGCACCGCCTGTTCCGCCTCCAGCTCATTGATCCCAGCCCGATCGAATGCCGGCTGGTTCAGCGCAAGATAGGGAAGAGATTGCCGTGGCAGCAGATAATCGAGCTTCTCTCCCGGCGAAAACTTCTGGTTCAGCGCAAAATTCAAGTTGTCAGTCAACTTCTTCAGGTCAATCGTAGCCGCATTCAGCCCCAGCTTCGCCGCGTTCGCCGGAACCGGCGCAATTCCGTGGTCCGCCGTCAGCACGATCCAGACATTTCCCAGCCCACCCTCGATATTCTTATCCAGCCAGGTGAAGAACGAGTCGAGGTCCGTGTCGACCGCATCGACCAGTTGCCGTTGCTCATCGGCATCCGGACCCACTTTGTGCCCCATCAGGTCAGTTGACGAAATGCTCAGCGTCAGCAGATCCGTGGTCGGATTCTTCCCGAGGCCAGTGCCCGTGATCAACGCCTTCGTAAAGTCCAGCTCATAGCTGACCGCCGCAGCCGTCGGCCCGACCACTCCATAGAAGTTCTTCGTATCCGCAGGAGCCTGCGCCTCCGTCATGGCCTGCGCCGCTCTTGGCCCGTCGTCAAACGCCTGCGCCCAGTCCGGAAGCTGATCCGTATAGTAGGTCGATGTGATGAACCTGCCCGACGCTGGATCCATCCAGAACGCCCCGTTTGCCGTCGCCCCCGCCGGCAGAATCGCCGCCCGGTCTTTCAGCGATACCCCGTAGACCCGCGATCCACCTGCCGTGTCCAGCCGCAGCTCATCACCAATGGTCGACGCGATCAGATTCCGTGGCGAAGCCCCCGGACTAGCCTTCGCTCCCGCCGGCAGTCCTACCAGCGCATACCGCTCGTCCTCGACGGAGGTCACCGGACGATCCTTGTTACGCCCGAGATCCCACCACTCATTGCTGCCGATCCCATGGCCATCCGTATACGCCCCGGTCCCGATGGTCGAATGCCCCGGAGCCGTCTCTGTATTCGCATACTCGAAATAGCAATCGGTGAAGTAGGCGCCGTGCTCCATCAGGAGCTTGAACCCCCGGCCCTTGAAGTCGCTGCGGTAGCGCTCCAGGTAGTCCGCCCGGAACTGATCGAGCACCAGGATGACGATCAGCTTCGGATGCCCATCGTACGCGCTGGCCGTGGCTCGCGGAGCCGGCGCGGGCTTCCCATTCGCCTGGGAAAAAGCCGGAGGAATAGACGAATAAGCAAGCGCCCAAATCATCAGGCAGGCAAAAACTCGCTTGGCAGTCGACATGTCCCTTCCAGTATCGCAAAGTTCGCTGCGCCGCAAGTTCGCGGGGATAAGGGTGCGCCAGGTCCCGATTTTGGGACCTGGGTCAAACGAAGACCCTATAGGCCAACCCGCTCACCTCTGACCTGCGGTGATAGTCTCAAAGATGAAATGGTTTTCTCCCTGCGCTCTCTCAGCGCAGCGTGTCTGATTCCGACGTTGGGGCTGATATGCGCTGCGCTTCCATCGAACCTGGGCGCTCAGGCTGTCACCCCGCTGGTGATGCCCAAAGCTCCGCAGCCGCTTCTGCCCCGATCCTTCGCCGGATGGACCCCTGCGGCCGCGCCCCGCACCGGCACTGCTCCCGATAGCGTCGACCAGGCCGACGCCGACGTCCTGAAGGAATACGGCCTGAAGGACTACACCGTCGCCGACTACACCCGCGCAGGCCGTCACCTGACCGTCCGCGCTCGCCGTTTTGCCGACGCCACCGGAGCCTACGGAGCCTTTACCTTCTACCGCCGCCCTGGGATGCACGCCGAGGACATCGGCAAGGAAGCCGCCTCCAACGGCAACGAAGTTCTCTTCTGGACCGGCACGACGCTTGTTGACGCCGTCTTCGGGAATGCCAGCCCTGGTGCGAGTTCAGACAGTGAAGCGTGCGTACCCGTCACTTCGGGCGAGACGTGCATATCCGTTGTTTCGGCCAAAGCCACGCTCAAGGAATTAGCCGCCACCATCCCTCCTGCGCCCGGACCTGACGGCGTCGCCCCGGCTCTGCCGCAGCACCTGCCCGCCCGGGGACTCCAGCCGGCCAGCGTGCACTATTTCGTCGGGCCGGCCGCGTACGCGCGCGGAGGAGCCCCTCTGTCTGCGTCTCTCATCGACTTCACCCGCGATCCGGAGGTCGTTACAGCCCAGTACGCCTCTCGGGACGGCAAAGGAACGCTGACCATCGTCGAGTACCCCACCCCGCAGATCGCTATCGCACGCACAAAGGCCATCGAGGACCAGCTCAAGCAGACCGGCAGCTCCCCTGCGAATGCCGTCCATCGCAGTGGGCCGCTTGTCGCGGTTACCAGCGGTGATCTTTCCTTGGCCGACGCTCACTCGCTGCTCGACAACGTGAAGTATGAGGCCGAGCTCACGGTCGACCATGCCCGGAGCTACGTGAGCGAGGTCAAGAAGACCGCGCGCCTCGTGCTCGGCATCATCTATCTCACCTTCATCCTGGGCGGCGCATCGATACTCCTCGGCATCTTCCTCGGAGGAGGCCGCGCCGCCGTCCGGCGTCTCCGCGGCAAGCCGCTCTCCTCGCTGAACGACGAGGAATTCATCACGCTGAAGCTCGGCGGCTAAGCAAGATAGGGGTCGGGTTTGCCCCGAAACTGGTGCACGCACCAAACTATCCTGCTCATAAATAAGCAATTGGTGCCCGGCTCGAATCCCTCCCTAGCGAAAATACAGCGAAGCTTTGGCCGCAGGCAGTTTCGCGGTAACCAGCGCTAATTGACAGGAAATAAAAGGTTTAAATCCGTCAGGATTTTGCCTTGACACCCCCCTCCGACGCCCATAGTATTTCGCCAGAAAGTTCTGATGGCTTGCCTCCGTTGGAACTATTCTCCCTAAAGAAAGGAGCCGCCCTGTTGCCGGGCGGCTTCTTTCGTTTCTGCCCGGCGCTCAACCACTTTCGAAGCACACAGCTGCCGAGTCGAACGCGACCATCAGGACCGGAATCCACAGGACTCCACGGTCAAGTCTTCTTCCGTGGGCCGAAGCGAGCGGGGACAGTCAGGTTGCGCACGGGATACAGTAATTCCGAAATTGCCTTGCTATGCCGCCTTCTACTGATAGCGTGAAAGACACCAGAACCATGCCAAAGTTTCGTGCGCCGCGCGCATCCGCGCCGGATCGCCTGCTTCTGCTGTCGCTACTCTCGCTCATTCTCCTTTCCCCAATCCTCGATCACGGCGACTTCCGAAGGCTCATACTCACCGCACTGACCTTCATCCCCGTAATCCTCTCGACCATCCAGCTCTCAGAGAAGCGAAACTTGCTTTGGCCTGCGATACTCCTCGCGTCCTTGGCCCTCGTCTTTGGAGTCGCCGCCATCCTCTCGCATCACCGCGTGTTCCTCGCCCTCAAGTGGGGAACTCTGGCCGCATTTTTCGCGCTCAGTGTTGTCGGTCTCTTCTCGTACCTCAGAAAGGCTCGCTCCATCCAGTCTTCTCACCTCTACACTGCCATCAGCGTCTACCTTCTGCTCGCGATGCTCTGGTTTGCTATCTACGCCACTTTCGACGCCGCGTCTCCCGGCTCCTTCCAATTCAGCAACAGTGCCGTCGCCAAGCGCGAAAGCGACTTGCTGTACTTCAGCCTGGTGACTCTCACCACCATCGGCTACGGCGACATTCTTCCTGTCGCCGGTGAAGCGCGGATGCTCGCCGCGCTCGAAGGCGTGGTCGGCGTCCTCTATGTCGCTATCACCGTGGCGGTCCTGGTTAGCGGGTTCCGGCGGCAGGACTCCGCGCCGGCGGAGTAAAAGCAAAGCGTCTCGGCCGTGATCAGGCAGGTCATAAGCTGCGCCATTGCCGAAATGGAAATCGAATCGTCGAAGGCGGCAGCCTAACTTTACTGCGCCTCTGGTAGACGATAAAATCTACCAGAGCATCAGCCGACGTAGCTCAGTTGGTAGAGCAGCCGATTCGTAATCGGCAGGTCACCGGTTCAAGTCCGGTCGTCGGCTCC
>CAWAIX010000014.1:0-442528 GCA_963782175.1 uncultured Acidobacteriaceae bacterium | reverse complement strand
TTGCGGCGAGGACACGGGCCTGGAATTTGAGCGTGCGAGTTCCGCCGAGGCGCTCGAATTCCCGCTGCTGCAGGACGCGCAGGAGCTTGGCCTGCAGAAGAGGAGCGAGCTCACCGATTTCGTCAAAGAACAGGGTGCCGTCTTCGGCGGCCTCGAGCTTTCCTTTCTTCACCGAGACAGCGCCGGTGAAAGCGCCCTTTTCGTGCCCGAAGAGCTCGCTTTCGAGCAGCGTTTCAGGGATAGCAGCGCAGTTGAGCGCGATGAAGGGCCGTCCGGCGCGAGGGCTGCGGTGATGGATGGCGCGCGCGACGAGTTCCTTGCCGGTACCGCTTTCTCCGCGGATGAGTACCGAGGAATCGCCTTGCGCGACGCGGGAGATGAAGTCCTCGAGCTGCCGGACCTGCCGGCTTTCGCCGACGATGTTGCTGGTGTAAATCTGCTCTTTGAGCTGCTCGTTTTCGCTGCTCAGCGCGTCGAGGACGAGACGATTCTCGATCGTCACCGCTGCGAATCGCGATACCGAGTTCAGGAAGTGGATGTGTTCTTCCCTGAACGGCGGGGCAGAGGCGAAGGAAACGAGGTAGATGACGCCGACGGTTTTTTCGGTGGCGATCAGCGGCATGCAGAGCACGTTTCCAGCGTCGGGGGGGCCGGAAGGCGTATTAGCCAGGATGGCTGCGCGCTCCCAGAGCGCGCGATGCACCACGTCACGCTGAATCCTGATCGGGGCAGGATCCTGTTCGCCTCTGCTCCAGCTGCAGATGGATGCGGGCTCTTCGTCCACATTCGCGAGCAGCACGATGGCGCCGTTTTCCGCGGGCACCACCTCGAAGATGAGCCGGAGAATCTCGTGCTGCAACTCAGTGAGGTCGCGGATGGAGTTGACGATGTCGCTGATCCTGAGCAACGCTTCCAGGTCGCGCGCCATGCGTCCCACGTCGATTCCGCCGGTGCCGGGCGGTATCGGCTTGCCCGGGTAGATGGTCTCCATTTCGGAGATTGATGGCCCGTCACTCAGCAGCGCTTTGACGGTGTCGTCACCTTCCTCCACGAGGAAGATGAGCTCGGAGCTGCCCACGCGAACGGCGTCGCCATGCTCCAGGGCCTTGCGGCGGACGGGAATGCCGTTGACGAATGTCCCGTTGTGGCTGTCGAGATCGGTCAGCTCGAAGCCTGCATCGTTCTGCCGGATGGTGCAGTGGTGCCGCGAAACCAGGGGATCGATGAGACGGAGTTGATTTGTTTCCGAGCGGCCGATGGATATCTGGCCATCGATGAACGTGCGTACCGTCCCTCGTAATGAACCCGATACGGCCATGAGCCTCGGCTTCACGGGAGCCTCCTGTGCGTCTCTCGCCGGACGCTGGTGAAGGTATCGTACGGTGGGCCTGCCTGCGTTTGCGGACCCGAACGGTTCCTCGCGGTATCCATTCAGATACTGCAAACGGGGGCGCCGAACGCATAGCGGGCTGGGGGCGGGACCCGATGGCTGACCGGTATCCCATTGTAAATACAGGAAAGACGGCATTACGGGAAATCTTTCGCGCGGCCGCTGCGGCTTTGGCATGATGCGTGCCATATCAATGGGCATAGCAGGCAGCTACCAAGGGAAAGAGCTTAGGAAGCAGGCCGGCAAATTCAGTTCGGGCTCCACTGCAAGGGGTCCAAAAGACACTTCGAAAAGAGGCGTCTGACAGGAGAATAGTCATGAAACGGATTACAGCAATCGCCCTCTTCGCCCTGGCCGCCCTTGTTACCGGTTCCGCTATGGCGCAGGAACACGCAGTGAAAGCTAACGTGCCGTTCGACTTCACGGTAGGGAACGCCCACGTTCCGGCTGGCACTTATACGATCTCGTCCACCGGCAGCACCTCAATGGTGGAGCTGCGGAGCGACTCAGGTAAGGTCCACATCTTCGGATCGGCTTATTCGAGCGGCAAGCAGGCCGACGGCAACAAGCTGATCTTCGACAAGTATGGCGACCGGTACTTCCTGCATGAGATTCGCTGCACCACAGCGAGTACCATGAACGTCGACCTTCCGGCTTCGAAGTCGGAGAAGTGGGCGCAGAAGCAGCAAGCCAGCTTAGAGCAGCAGAAGAAGGACGAAATCTTTGTTGCCCTTGCTGAGATCAAGTAAGAAGAGCCGAACCTGGCTTGACCGAGCCCCGGAGACACAAGTCTCCGGGGTTTGATCTTTGTGTGTACAAGGCGGGATTAGTCCTGTGGAAATACTGTGCAAAATCGGACAAGCCGGATAAACCTAAGCTTTAACAATATTCAGGAAGTGATTGTTTCCTAAGCTGGCTCCGGGAAAGACAATTTCCAGATTCTTTGAGCCCAGCGTTTTGAAGGCGGCTTCGCCCAGAACCTGCCGGAAGTCGGTGGTGATGGCGAGATCGCGCTCTTCGTAGAGCTGACTCTTGTCCATGCCGGGCCATTTGCCGTAGATCCTGCCGCCGGCGACCCGGCCTCCGAGGACGAACATGACATTAGCGTGACCGTGATCGGTGCCGGCGGTGCCGTTCTGGTGGACGGTGCGGCCGAATTCGGACATGGAGACAAGGGTGATGTTTTCGGCGTCGTCGCCCATGTCAGTCCAGAAGGCGGCAATGGATTCGCTGAATTCTTTTAGCCGGTTGGCGAGCTGTCCGTTGACGCTGCCCTGATTCTGGTGGGTGTCCCATCCGCCAATGTCGGCGAAGGCCGCCTCAACTCCAAGGTTCGCTTTAAGAAGCTGTGCTATCTGCTTTATGTTATTGCCGAATTGTCCATTCGGATAGCGTGCATTGTTTGCCGGAATATATTTGTCCGGATTGGCGGCCTTGAGCATCTTGACTGCTTCGAAGGTCTCGGTTGCGGTCCCATGCAGGACAGTGTTCACCGACTGTTCGTACATGGACTCGAAGCCGTTGGAGATGGGTTGCGTTGCGGGGTTCTGGCCTCCGACGTTGAAGTCTTTCACGTTGCCGATGGCCACGGCAGGAACTTTGCCCTCGAGGATGCGGGGAAGCTGCGTGCCGAGCGCCACGGCGCGGAAAGGCGACGCCTGGTGATTGCGGCGGCCAAGATCTTCGGCTGCGAGAGCCCGGTTGAGCCAGCCGTCGGGGGTCGCCTTGAGGCCAGGCGTGCCGGATTCCATGAAGTCCTGCGCGTCGAAGTGGGAGCGGGTAGGGTCGGGCGAGCCGCAGGCGTGGACGGCGGCGAGATGTCCCTGATCCCAGAGCGGCTTGAGAGGCTGCAGTGCCGGGTGCAGGCCGAAGAATCCGTCGAGGTCGATGACCTGGTTCTGGGGGATGGCGATGGTTGGGCGGAGGTCGTAGTAGGTCTTCTCGCGGTGGGGGACAACGACGTTCAGTCCGTCGGCTGCGCCGCGCTGGAAGATGATAACCAGCTTTTTGCGCTGCGCCTGGGCCGTAGTGGCCTGCGCGAGCACGCTTCGGGTGAGAAAAGATGGAAGGGCCGAGGCGCCAACGACGGCCAGCGCTCCATCCTTCATTACGGCTCTCATAAACGCCCGGCGGCTGAGAGGCATAATCGCTCCTGTCAGCAGTAAACGCCCAGGGAGGGGGAAAGTCGCGCGAACCTGCCGGAAACCGCTACGACTGTCCTATAAGGATACCGGTGATGAAGACCAACGCTCCGCCGAGGCCGACCTGCAGGGCCGCGGAGAAGACGGGAGTGTCCATAAAGCGGTGCCGTACCCAGGTGATGACTCCAAGCTCGACCAGAACGACGAGCATGGCCGCCGTCAGCGCTACGCGAAACTCGGGTATGAGAAACGGGAGGGTATGGCCGATGCCTCCCAGCGTCGTCATACCGCCGCAGATCACGCCGCGCACCCAGGGGAGCCCGCGTCCGGTGAGGCTTCCGTCGTCGGACAGGGCTTCGGCGAAACCCATGCTGATGCCAGCGCCGAGCGATGCGGCGAGGCCGACGAGGAAAGCATCCCAGCTGTTTTTGGTGGCGAGTGCCGCGGCGAACACGGGGGCGAGGGTTGAGACGGATCCATCCATGAGGCCGGCCAGGCCGGGTTGGATGATCTGCAGCACAAACAGACGATGGCGCGCTTTTTCCTCGTCTTGCTTCACATCCGGTTGAAGCTTCTCCTCGGTCAGTTCCTGGGCACGGTCTTCGTGATGGCGCTCCTCCTGGGCGAGGTCGTCGAGAAGCTGGCGAACGCCGGCATCCTGGGCGCGGGCCGCAGCGCGCTCGTAGAATCTGCGGGTCTCGACTTCGATAGCGCTCGCTTGCTTGCGGACTGTGTCGAGACCGAGCGGGCGCACCAGCCACACGGGCTTGCGCTGGACGAATCCGCGGACATCCTGGCGGCGGATGAGGGGAATGTGTTCGCCGAATTTCTGCCGGTAGAGATCGATAAGGCGCTTGCGGTGCCCTGACTCTTCCAGTTGCATGGATTCGAAGAGGGAAGCGGATGCGGGGTAGTTCTGGCGCAGGCCTTCGGCGAAGTCCGCATAGACGCGCTCGTCTTCTTCCTCGAGAGAGATGGCCAAGGCGAGAATCTCACGTTCCGACAGCTCATTGAAATTCTTCATACTGGAATGACTGTGACGGTGAGCAGGCTGATTCCAAAAAAATCTGATGACAATGCCTTACAGGTCAGGAAGACTGGCAATTCAAGCCTCACCCAGGTCCGGTAGAGGGTTTCGTTCTCGACCTGGGTCGCGTTTGGAAACGCTACGAGGACTGAGGCCCGGCTGGCCGGGCGGTTCTTTCGTGGCTGGCCACAGATCGGCTAGGATGATCCTCCATGCCGATCGAGCCACAGTTCGCAAGAAGTGATGTACTGCGGGTTTTCTTTCACGCCCAGATCTATCTGTTTCTGGGAGCCGCGATCACGACGATCGGCGTGCTGGCGGCTGCCTTTTTGATTTTGCGACGCCGGTTTGACAAGCTGCTCTTCTGGTTCTCGCTGTTCGCCATTCTGTATGGCGTGCGGTTGTGCATGAGCTATCAGATTCTGTGGGCGCTGGGCCTGCATCCACCGTTGTTCCGGCGCACACTGCTCGCCATCGGATACCTGGTTCCGATACCCGCGTTCTTCTTCTTCCGGGGACTGAATCTGCTCGCGAAGGTGGGCAACCTGCTGATGCTCATTGTGTGTCCGGTGGTGTTTGCTCTTGCCGTCGCGACGCTGATCGCGGGTCCTCACGAGATCTTCCGCGAGATCAACAACACGGTGGTCATCACGGCACTGGTGGTTGTGGTGATTCAACTGGTCCGCGTCGGAGCGGATTCGGATGACGCCAGAATCATTCGCCGAGGGCTGATGATCTTCATCGTCGGCGCGCTCTTCGACAATGTTACGGGGCTGTTCAGCCACTTTTACAACATCGAGCCTTTTACCTTCGTGGTGCTACTGGCCTCGCTGGGCGTCGTTGCCGGGCGGCAGGCGCTGGCTAATGAGCAGCAACTCTCGGTTCTCCAGAAGGAACTCGATATTGCGCGGCGTATCCAGTTGTCAATTCTGCCGTCGTCGTTTCCTCCGTCGCGAAGCTTTCGTGTTGCGGCGAGGTATCTGCCGATGAATTCCGTCGCGGGGGATTTTTACGACTTTCTTGCCGCCGACGACACCGAAGCCGGACTGTTTATCGCCGATGTATCCGGGCACGGCATTCCGGAGGCGCTGATCGCGTCGATGGTGAAGCTGGCGGCGAACACGCAACGGGCCGACGCGGACGATCCCTCGCGGCTGCTGGTCGGAATGAACGCGATCCTGCTGGGCAATACGCAGAACCAGTTCGTGACGGCAGCGTATGTGTACCTGAATGCGGCGGAGGATGAGCTTCGCTACTCCGCTGCGGCCCATCCACCGATGCTTGTGCTGCGCGGCGGCGAGGTGATGGAGGTGGTGGAGAACGGCCTCATGCTGGCATGCTTTGACTTCGCGAGCTACACAACGATTACGCATCCGATCCGGCCCGGCGACCGCTTCGTTCTTTATACCGATGGCATGCTCGAAGCCACGAATGGCGATGAGGAGGAGTTTGGACGCGACCGCCTGCACGCGCTGGTGCGGGAGTCGGCCGGGCTAGGTCTTGCCGAAGCCGCCGACCACATCATCTCTTCGGTGCAGCGATGGTCAGCCATGACAGGGCGACGACCTTACGCTTCTGGTTTGCGATTACACGGCGTGAAACCCTGAGCGCGATAACCCGCCGGGTAGTAGGATGGCTGATCAGGGAAGAAAATCCGGGGAAGAAAATCCTCTTCGAAGGAGCCTTGGCATGGGTAGTGTTGCTCTTTTGCAGTCGCTCAGGGAAAGCATTCTCAGCGGCGCGGGTGTAAAAGCCATTTACGGCGAGCCGATCACCGCACAAGGAAAGACGGTTATCCCGGTAGCAAAGCTGATGTACGGCTACGGGGCGGGAGCAGGCACCGGCGGGGTAGGGAACTCGAGTGCGCAGGGTGAAGGCGGTGGAGGCGGCGCGGGTGTACGGGCGATCCCGGTCGGAGTGATCGAGGTGAGCGAGAAAGAGACGCGCTTCATTCCCATCACCAGCCGCAAGAAGTTGGCCGGCGCGATTGCGATTGGGACGATCGTGGGCATCTTCCTGGGCTGGCGGCGCAGAAGGCGCTGAGACTCGTTGCATCGCGCCGCCAGACGGTGGCTACTGAGGCGCAGTTGGTACTGCGGGCGCGGGCGCAAAAGCATCGACGAGCGAGACTACGGCAAGCTTCTGGCGCAGGGCGTCGAGTTGAGCCTGTGTCTTCACAGTGATGTCCACGGGTTCGCCGGGGAGCAGGTCGAAGTAGTTGTCTGAGGGGCTGGCGTCCAGATCTCCGAAAGATAGATACACGCTCCGGGCCAGGACGGGAGACGTGAGGCGAATGCGATATCCGCCGTCTGCCGGAGTTATGTCGGTCTGGATGTGCGCCGGCGGCAGTTGGATGAGCTTGGTCGGGGCAAGGTAGATGAGGTTCTTCGAGACCGGCGCGCCGTTCGCGGTAAAGTCGGCGGCAACGAAGACCTGGGTGGAATCAGCCGTGTTGCCGAATTCGGTGAGCGGAATCTGCAGGTAAATGGCGCTCGAAAGTTCCGTGACGTGCACGGATTGCTTCTGCTCGCGGACTACGGTTCCGTCGAATTTTAGAATGCGCAGACGGAGTTCTCCATCGACCGGAGCTGTTTTGTCGGAGACGATATAAACGGCGAGCGATCCGTTTTCGATGTGCGGGGAAACAAGCAGCGGAGCGTAGAAGCGGCGCGCGTAGTATTGGAGCGCCTTCCAGCGTCCGTAATAATCGATGCTCGACCATGATGCGACCGGCCAGCAGTCGTTGAGTTGCCAGTAGATGGAGCCCATGGTGCGCGGACGGTTCCGGCGCAGATGCTCGGCGCCGATCTTAATGCCCTCGGCCTGCAGTACCTGGCTGACGTAGAGGAACGAGGCGAAGTCCTTCGGCTCGGAGTAATCCTTGAGCAGGTAGTCGTGGATGATGGAGTTGCCCTCGTTATTCTTCTGGTGGGCGAGCATCACCGGCGTGAAGATGCTGGTGCGGTCCTCGGGAGCGGTGAAGGCTTCGATGGTCTTCATCTCCGGGAAGGACTGGAAGCCGTACTCGGTCATGAAGCGGGGGTTGTGCTTTTCATACTCGGAAAAGGGGACGCGCCCGTGCCAGACGGTCCAGTCGTGCATGTCGCCGGAAGCCATGCCCGGCGCGAGGTCTTCGTAGTCGGCGCTGGGTGAGCTGGGCCAGTAAGGAGTCTCGGGCGCGAGGCGCTCGATGACGCGCGGCAGTGTGCCGCTGAAGAGGAGCAGATAATCCTGCCAGATCTTTACGCGGGCTTCGCTGGAGAGGCCGCGCACGATGCTGGCGTTTCTATCCCAGGCGAGCGATTCCTCCGTCTCATTGTTGCCGCTCCACACGACGATACTGGGATGATTGCGCAGCCGCGTGACCTGGTCTTCGGCTTCCTTCTCGACGTTCTCGCGAAACCAGTAAGGGCCGGGCTGCCAATCGTTGCCGAACATGAAGTCCTGCCAGACCATGATGCCGAGTTCATCGCAGATGTCGTAGAACTCGCCGGTTTCGTAATAGCCGCCTCCCCAGTGGCGGATCATATTCATGTTGGCGTCGCGCGCCGATTCGAGGATGCGGCGGTATTGTGCCGTCGTCACGCGGGAAGGGAAGCTGTCGAAGGGGATCACGTCCGCGCCCTTGGCGAAAACGGGGATGCCGTTGACAACGAGCTCAAAGGAGCGTCCCCACTGATCGAGATCGCGACGCAGCACAATCGATCGCAGGCCGGTTTTGCGAGCGGCTTCGTCGGCAGCCTTGCCGTTCACGCTGAGCTTCGCATTGAAGTGGTAGATGGGCTGGGCTCCGTAACCGGCGGGATACCACAGGTGCGGATTGTCGATTTCAACCGGAACCACGATGTGGTTCGCGCCGGGAACGAGGCTGATGGCTTGTTTCGCCTGCACGGACTGGCTGCCTTCCTGACAGGTGATGGCAACAGTGGCGCGCGCCGGTTCGGATGCGACGATGTTCAGTTCGACGTCAACGTGCGCCAGAGCTTTTGTCACGTCGCGCACATGCGGGTAGAAGTCGGCGATCCTCGCCTCGTCCCACGCCTCGAGCCGCGCCGGACGCCAGATGCCGCTGGTAACGAAGGTCGGTCCCCAGTCCCATCCATATTCGTAGGCAGCCTTGCGGATATAGGTCTTGTCGAACGCCGGGGTCTGGCCGTGCCAGACGTCGGTGAGCGCGATCTTCTGGGCAGTCTTGATCGGGGAGGGGAAGACGATCAGGAGGTCATTTGCTCCGGCCTTGAGATAGGACTTCACGTCGACGCGCCACTCGCGAAACATGTTGTCGGCGACGAGAATCTTCTGTCCGTTGAGGTAGACCTCGGCATAGGCGTCGAGGCCTTCGAAGACGAGGTCGAGATGTCTGCGCGTGAGCAGCGCCGAAGTCCCGTCAATGCGGGTGCGGTACTCCCAGTCGGCGTCCTGGATCCACTGGAGCTTCGCCTCGTCGTCACGGTAGAAGGGCTCGGGGATGAGCTTGTTCGCAAGGAGGTCGAGATGAACATCGCCGGGCACCGTTGCCGGACGCCACTCGGCTGCGGGATTGCTTTCAACCGCAACGCGCTGGCGGAACTCCCACCCGCGATCGAGGTTCAGGATTGTCTTTTGCGCATGGAGAGATAACCCCGCTGCGAGCGCGAGCAGAGAAAGAAGCTTGAGGCGAGAAAGAAATCCCGAGATACGCACGAAAGGCATGAGGGGCATCGACACCTTGGTAAATTGAATTCGTAAATTCCTAATCTACTTCATCCCGGAGCCTGCCGGACGCAACCACGACTGAAAGGCGGTCGCGAAGGTTGCCTGATGCAAAAAATATTTTTCCTTGAGACTTGCGAAGAATGTATGGTCGTGTGCCCGCATCTCATGTTAATGGAGCAAGCGGCAAGGCTGGCTCAACAGGAGCGGTAAGCATGATACCCACACGCAGCAGGAAATTCTTGATTGGATCCGCGGCAGTACTTGCGGGAATTCTGGCGATGGCAGGTTGCCAGAACAAGCCGGCGCACCCGGATGAAAAAGACGCGGTTACAAGCGCGTTAAAAAGCAACAATCTGGGCAGCGTCAACGTATCTCAGAATAGGGATAAGGGCGTGATCACTCTCACCGGTGATGTGTCCTCGGAGGACCAGAAGGCAATGGCGGCCACGACAGCCAAGCAGGCCGCCCCCGACTACACCATCGCAGATGAGATCGGCGTAGTGCCGCAGAATGCGGAAAGTCAGGCGAAGTCGGTAGCCTCGAATCTCGACAGCGCCATTGAGGACAACTACAAGGCTGAGATCAAAGGCCACAAGAACCTGGACGACCAGAGCATCGACTACAAAGCCAAAAATGGCACGCTCGTGCTCTCTGGCTCTGTGAAGACGCCGTCCCAGAAGAAGGAAGCCGAGAAGCTGGCCAAAGCTGTTCCCAATGTGCAGCAAGTTGTGAATGAGATCGAAATCAAGCCGGGCAAGCACTCGACACCGAATTCTTAAGTTGCAAGACTTAACCGGGCGGGAGCTGCGCATGGCTCCCGCATTTTTTTGGTCGCGAGCTAATATTTGCGCATGACGCCGAGCACCCGTCCTTGAATCTGAACCTGTGAAGCAGGCACAAAGATGGGGTCCATTTCGGCATTTGAGGGCTGCAGGCGGACAGTCGCTCCCTCGATGTAATAGCGCTTCAAAGTGGTTTCCGCCCCGCGGACGAGAGCGACGACGATCTCCCCTTCGCGCGCCGTGGACACCCGCTCAACGAATACATAGTCGCCGTCGACGATATGCTCGTCGCGCATCGAATCGCCGCGGACTTTTAGCGCAAAGACCTCACGGTTGCCGACGATGTCGCTGAGCGAAATGGTTTCCTGCGTTTCGACGGCCTCGAGCGGCAGGCCCGCGGCGATGCGGCCGACAAGCGGTAGGCGCTCCCCGGGCCGGCTCTTGGCGCGCGGCGGCAGAACATCGATCGAGCGACTGCGATTCTGCGCCCGTTGCAGCATTCCCTTCTGATGCAGGTTCGTGATGTGCTTGTGCACGGTGGCAAGGGACCTGAGGTTGAGTCCGTGGGCAATCTCCTCGAACGAAGGCGAGTATCCATTGCGCTGCACAAAGTTCGATATGAAGTCGAGCACCTCTTTTTGCCGCCGGGTAATTGCCATGCGCGAATTATAGCGAATAAAAGGCGAACCGGCACAACAATATTTCGCGCATAGAGCCGAGCAGTTACTGACATCAACGCATGCGGAGTTTCGAGGCTCGCAGCTCCTGAATACTAAAGTAGCGGGCGAGACCCGTGCAGGATGGTGCGGGACTATTGATCAGTCTTGTCTCGCAGATTTTGGTCCTCGGGTAAGAACATGATCGCGAGAATTTCTGATAGACTTGGACTTGTTGTTGCGCTGACATTTTGTGCTTCGCTGCAGCGCAACGCTTCCTTCCGGGGACGTAGTTCAGTTGGTTAGAATGCTGCCCTGTCACGGCAGAGGTCGCGGGTTCGAGCCCCGTCGTCCCCGCCATTCATTCCAAAAGACTTACGGGATGTATGGACCTAAAGTGACCACGAAATCTGGGCACAATACGGGCACAATAAGCTTCTTATCCCGCATTTTGAGCCCGTTTTGTTAAATCAGTTGTGTCCACGTTCGCTACTTCTGTTCCCGCACTTGAAACCATCATCCTTACAACTTTGCTTTGTGC
Organism: uncultured Acidobacteriaceae bacterium; assembly: GCA_963782175.1. Taxonomy (GTDB): domain Bacteria; phylum Acidobacteriota; class Terriglobia; order Terriglobales; family Acidobacteriaceae; genus Silvibacterium. The sequence goes on along the minus strand of CAWAIX010000014.1, from coordinate 431,296 downwards.
GGCCCGCTTGTTCGAGCTCACAGCTTGCGTGTAGACGTCCAGCGTAATTCTGCTGTTCGCGTGTCGTAAGAGCTCCTGAACGGTTTTGACATCCTCTCCGTTTGCCTTTAGCAAAGTGCCGAACGAGTGGCGGAAAGTGTGCCAGCCGATGTTCTTGTTTATGCCAATTGCTCTCGCAACTGGCCTGATGTGACGCTTCATGAGATTGTCCGGCCAATAGGGCTGCTTCCCCCTCATCGTCTCGCTGGCGAAAACGTAGTGGTCGTCAGAGGTGTAGGTACTCTGACGGCGCCAGTGCAGAAGATCTTCTGCCATGTAGCTGTCCATCGGAACGGGTTTGGCGGAGGCCTCTGTTTTGCAGTTGCCTACGACCTGGTGCCAGATCGATCGCGTGACACGAAGCTCCAGGTTCTCAAAATCGACATCGCTCCAGCGAAGTGCTAGCAGTTCGCTGACCCGAAGCCCAGTCGCCGCGTCGAGAAGAGCCAAGGTTCGCTCCCGGACCGACAGCTTGCTGAGAAGAAGTTGGAGTTCGGCCAATTCGAGTACATCAGGTGTTCTCTCCCGTTTGGCGCTTTGGCGGACGAGCTTGATTGGGTTACGGTCAACCCACTCATAACGCATCGCGTGATGGAAGATGGCACTCATGATATTTCGAATTTTCGCTTTCGTTCCTTTTGCCCGCTTGACGCTATCCAGCCACTCTTCTACTGCGACTGACCTGACCTGATCGATGTTGTGATCTCCCCAGCGAGGAATGATCCAACCCTTCAGATAGGATTCGTATCCTGCCCGCGTCGAAAACGCCTTTCGTCCTTGTTTCTCACCAGCCAGTTCTTTGAGTCGGTAGTGAGCGATTAACTCAGCGATTGTCTTCGGTCTGCCTTCCGCGAGCGGGGTTTGTTGGTTTGCGTCGATGCGCAACGCATGAGCTGCTTTGAGAGCTGCTGCCTCAGTGGTGAGACTCTCGACCGAGCCGACGATGGCTTTTCGTTGCTTGCCACTTCCATCAGGTCCGGTCTCCCGCCATCGAAATATCCAGACATCTGAGCCACTCTGCCGCCTCTCGCGTTGCACGCTTCCTTGCTGATACCGTGTTCGCCTTGACATGAATACTCCTTGTTAAGGCGCAACGGATGGCTGTATTAAAGCGTACCGCGACGCCAGGCAGAGGTCGATATCCTGAGTTAGTTTGCGAGCCGAGTTTTCGATGACAGCACCGTTTAATTTGCACGCTGGTTCCGTTCAAACCATGCGTTCAGATCGGATACACGAAAGCGCCACAGCTTACCAATGTGTGTCCCGCGAATCTCGCCTCGTCGTGCTAGCTTTTGCAGCGTTTTGTGATGGATTTGGAGTAGCTCCGCTGCCTGCTCGCTGTTCAGAAGAGGTTCGAACTCCGGAACACCGAATCTGCCGATTGCTTGAGCGTGAGAGGAATCAGGGTGAAATGGGTGCGCCATATTGGCCTCCTTTTTGCTCACAATGTCCTCATTTTCCGCAATTGTCCAAGACTTAGATCAAAACATTTGATAGCTCCAAGGCATCAATCGGGCATTTTCAGGAATCCCGCGGAATTCGTGGGAACGAATGAGAAAGGAAGGAAATCCCGGGAAAAGTTTATTTCGTCCTCGCGGAGGTGGCCCTGATTCAAGTGTCCGCATAGCCGGTTAGAACGAAGTCGCTGGCGCGACGGACTTGAGAGTGGTGGTTAGCGAAGGGAGTTATGCCGGGCTAGGGTGAGAAGTCATAGGGAGGAGGTTCCTATGACTCCACTTCGCCAGCGCATGCTGCACGAGCTTCAGTGCCGCAACTACGCGCCGGCCACGATCCGCAGCTATCTCGGTGCTGTCCGGCAGTTTGCCGAACACTTCCATTGCTCGCCCGAGCAACTGGGTCCTGAGCACCTGCGACGTTATCAGCGATACCTGCTGCAGGAGAAGAAGCTTGAGCCCAGTACCGTCGAGATGCGCATCTCGGCACTGCGGTTCCTGTACAAGCGCATGCTGAAGCGGAGCGATCTGGCCTACGACGATCTCATCTTCCCCAAGGTGCCACACAAGCTGCCGACCGTGCTTAGCCAGGATGAAGTCGTGCGGTTGATCGACGCCGCACCCAACCGCTTGTACCGCATGATCCTGGTGCTGCTCTATGCCACCGGAGTACGCAGGACGGAAGCGGCAAGGATCAAGGTCGAAGACATCGACAGCCAGCGCATGGTCATCCACATCCGCCAGGGCAAGGGCGCCAGAGACCGCGATGTGCCACTCTCGCCGAAGCTGCTCGAAGAGCTGCGCAGCTGGTGGCGATGGAAGAAGCCGCGCGGATACCTCTTTCCCAGCACCGCGGGCCAGCGTGGCACCGACCAGCCTATCTCCGACAAGACTGTCTGGCACGCATGCCGCACAGCGGCCACGCGCGCCGGACTCACGAAGAAGATCCACCCGCACACGCTGCGGCACAGCTTTGCGACGCACCTGCTCGAAGCCGGCGCCGATCTGCGCACGATTCAGCTGCTGATGGGCCATGAGCGGCTCGAAGACACAACCGTCTACCTCCAGCTCTCACGACGTCACCTCCATGCCGCCATCAACCCGCTGGAGCAGATCACGCTTCGTGCCGGACAGCAGGACCGGAAGCGATGAGCCGGCCGCCCTTCGAGGTGGCCGACATCATTCGCATCAGTGGTGATAGCTTCCGGCAACGGTATAGCGCTTCGTTAACCTGGTCGCAGCACAAGGTGCTCGATGCGATCGCTCGCTGCCGTACCGCTGCGCTCGGCGGTCATCGCGATGCGTGCGTGAGCTGCGGACATCAGGCTATCTCGTATAACTCCTGCCGCAACCGGCACTGCCCGAAATGCCAGACCGGTGCACGCGATCAGTGGTTGGCCAAGCGACAGCAGGAACTGCTGGCCGTCGGCTACTACCACCTGGTCTTCAGCGTGCCGCATATGCTGGTGCCGTTGATGTGGCAGAACAAGCGGCAGCTCTTTTCCTTGCTGTTCGAAGCCAGTGCCGCCGCTCTGCTCGACGTCGCTGTTGATCCGAAGCATCTCGGCGCAGAGCCTGGCTTCCTGGCCATCCTGCACACTTGGGGACAGACACTTACTCCACATCCGCACATCCACTGCGTGGTACCTGGTGGCGGACTCACGCCGGACCTCGCGCGCTATACCCATCGCGTCGCCATCTCCAACCATCGCCTGCTCTCGGTCTCAGCTGCCGCGGGTCTGCTTCCGCTGGAAGGACTATGCTCACCAAAGCAAGCAGCGCACGATGTTACTTGCTTCCGAAGAGTTCCTGCGCCGCTTCGTCCAGCATGTGCTGCCACGAGGTTTTCCCCGCATCCGCTACTTCGGCTTCCTCGCCAACCGCAGACGAGCCCGCATGCTGCCGCTCTGCCGTGACCTGCTCAACCAGGCTCCTCCAGCCGATACACCCTTCCTGGCAAGACCCACGCTATGGAAGTGCCCGCGCTGCCATGGACGCATGCATCTCCTTGAGCGAATGACCTCCGCCCAACTCTTCTTCGCCGAACCAAAGGAGGCATACCTGCTTGACTCCTCCTAGCAGTCTGTTCCAAGCGGCACTCATCGCGTGCTGCACTGCACACTTACTGGAAGTGTGCCGCAGGCCCGAAAATGGCGCTTTCCGTCCCGCCGACGCTGTGTTCCGCATCCTCTTCGGCATCCCTCACGAATGGCCACATAGAGGATCTCCGCTCACTCTGCACGCCTGCTCTTGCTGCCTCGGCCCAGCCCAGAGGATGAAAACCCCATAGCCAGCGTCCTTCCCCGATCGCACCAACGCCTTCCTTCAAACCCCTCTATCCGACCTGCTCCCCTTTATCTCCATCCACCGCGCACACCTGATACCGGGAGCAGCTCCGATAGAGTCCTGACGTTTTCCGGTCAGGTGAAGGCAGAGTCATTTGCCTATGTTTGCCATCCATGGCAAACATAAGCAAGTAAATGCTCGCCCCGCTTGGAGGGGAATTCCCATCCGAATTTGAGGGCTGCGGAGTTCAGAACCTTGGTGAAGCCGTCTGGGCTCCACCACTGTTCTGAGCCGACTCTGTTGTGCTCGTAGAAGAGGCCGTCAGGCTCGTATTTCTTTTTTGATTTGGGCGAGGCGGCGTGGTTGGTGCCCCAGTAGGAATGCTCAAAGTCGGACTCGAAGAAGTTGCTTTCGGAGATGTAGGCTTCGCCGTTTGGAGGCGACATGTCCTTTCCCGAGCGATGGTAACGAATGTATACACATCAGTCAGATCCGAAATGAGCACGAAAATCTCCTCGACCACCAGCCGCGGCGCCGCATATTTTCCGCTATAGCAAGGCCTTAATCGCTGTTTGAATGCCTTCGGAGTCGAGACCCTGGTGCCCCATCTGTTGCCACTGGCCGCCGCTGCCTTCCATGTGCGTGCCGATGTGGTTGTACTTGCCCTTGAAACCGGCCTGCAGCAGGAAGCTGCCGAAGCGGCTGCCCAAGCCTGTCTTAACGTTCCATGCTTCAACGACCAGCACGAACGGTGCAGCTGCCAGTTCCTTCATCATCTCCGCATCGACAACGTTTAAGGTTGGTTTGTTGATCAGGCCCACGTTAATGCCGCTCTCCTGCAAGGTGATGACGGCATCCAGAGCGCGATAGACGGCTTCGCCAAACGCCACGACGTATCCGCCGGCCGCCTTCGCCTCGCGAACGACATAATCCTTGCCGGGCTCAAAGGGCTCGTCCTTGTAGAGCGGATGGCCAGCGTCGTCGAGAATGTCCGGCACCGCGGCGCGCGTTGTAAAGAGGAACCGCAGCCCGAGATCGCCGTAGATTCGCTTCACGCAGGCGGCGAACTGATGCTGATCGACGGGAAAGTACAGCCGCGTCGTGTCTTCGCCATGATCGGGTGTCACGCCGCCATCGGCATACATGCTGTTGATACCGAAGTGACAGGTGTTGTCGCCCATGTCGTCCACGCCGCTGTGGCTGAAGTGCGCCAGCACGTTGGAGAAGTTCAGGCGTGACATCGTGATCTCGCTGACGCACATCTCGAGGAACGCGCTGAACGTCGCAAAGATGCCCTGCTTGCCCGCGACGGAGCCGAAGCCGGCGGCAGCAGAGAAGTTGCCGCGTTCCATGATGCCGCCCCGCACGAAGATCTCTGGATACGCCTTGCGAATGTGGTGCAGGCCGCACGAACCCTCGAGGTCGTTGTCGAAGACGCGTACGCTCTCGAGCCGCTGCCCTTCCGTCATGCCTGCCAGTATTTCGTTGACGATCTTGCCGAAGTCATCACGGTTCTTGCCCACGCCCGACGATCCTTTGAAGGTCAGCGGGCTCTTGTCGGGTTTCGCGGTCTTCAGCAGTTCGACAGCTTGCGTGTACCCGCGGGCTTCAAGATAGGCAACTGCCGTATCCACCTTCAGCGCCTCGTGAGAATGTGGGCTGCCCTCGGCTCCCTTGATTCCCGGCGCCATCGGCCGCTTGATCACTAGCGCATGCGGCCGGTTGTCGGCGAAGGCACGGCACAGATCGATGTATAGGGCGTCGAGATCCTCGCCCATGGTCGTCTCGGTGGTGAGGCCGTAACCGGACAAGGTTCGACTCAGATCGTAGCCGACCATATACTCCTGTGGGTGGCCGGCAATGGTCACATTGTTGTCATCGACCAGTATCTTCACGTTGAGCTGCTTGCCGACGGCGAGCCGCGCAGCCTCGGCGTTGTCTCCTTCCATCTGGCTGCCATCGGAGCCAAGCAGAATGACGGCCTTGCCGGGGTTGGCCATCGCAACGCCGTTCACGAAGGCCCACATATGACCGAGCCGGCCGGAGCTGAACTCCACACCAGGCGTCAGCAGTTTCTCAGGATGCCCCGGCAGGCCGCTATCGAACTGGCGATAATGCAGGAGCCGCTCTGCGGGCATGGCGCCGTTGAGAACACTTAGCAGGTACTGCGTTGCCACGCGATGGCCGGCCTCATCGTAGAAGACGGGGACGATCGGTGCACCATTCTCGATGAACGCGCGAACGATCATTACCTCCGGCACCGTGTCGAACGCTCCACCGGTATGTCCTGACAATCCGCGCGCTCCTGCAAGTGCTGTGAAAAAGACGATGGCGTCACGGCACAACTGGATGTTCCATTGAAGGCCTGCCCTCTGCTCTTCGGAAAGAGAAGCAACTGCGGGATCGAGCTTCAGCGTCTTCAGCTTGGAAAGGTCGATCGGAAAGATTTCAGTGCTTGTCGACATAGCTATGCTCCCGTATTCAATGATGCCAGGACGAACCGCCCCTACCCATCCACTTGCGACGTTAGTCGCGAAGCTGATGTGGTGATTAAGCCAGAGCAACAGAATTGCAACAATTGGACAAAGGTATCGATCAATACTTTCGTATCGATGGAACCTTCCAGTCGTTGTAATTACCCCTCGTCATTCCGCCCGGTCCGGATGATTCCGGACATCTTGAGGAATGGAGGACGCCAAACGTCCCATTGATTGGAAGGCGAGTCGATCTCAGGTGTCCAGGTCTTCGATAGAGATATTCACTTTGGATAGCCAGTGCACATCTGACCCCAAAAGGATCAACTCATGATATACACAAAGATCGTCGAACCACTCGAGAATTGGGTAATCGGCAAATCGTGCCTTGCGGCTCGTTACGTTTCTCTCGTCCTTCTCTTCAAAGTAGAATTCCATGAGAATCTCCTGATCGCTCGGTTCGTTGGAGTACCCAATACTTTCGGAACAGATATACAAATGCGAGTGAGCCAGAAACCTAAGATCAAAGATCTAATTCGAGCGCGGTCAACGGACTAGAGCAGCAGATCAAAACGTTCCCTTCTGCAGGCCGATCGAGCGGCTCGGGTGCGTAGCTGATCCTTCCTTCGATCAATCCGGACTCGCACGTGTGGCAGACACCCATCCGGCAGGCCCACCTGACGGGAACGTCGCAGGCTTCCGCAAGTTCGAGAAGACTTCCATACCGCGAGTCCCACGGCACTGTGAGACCGCTGCGTGTGAAGGAAACCTTCTGGCCGGTGCCAGCGCTTTCGGCGGGCGGATGCGGGGAAACGGATCCAGTGCTCACGATTCCGGGTGTTTTCGAAGGACCAGCGCCGAATATCTCCGAGTGGATACAGGAGTCAGGGACACCCCAGGACTTCAAACCAGCGGTAAAGTCGCCAAGGAAGGCAGGCGGTCCGCAGACATAGAAGTCTGCTTCCTTCGGCACCTGAAGCTGTTGCAATGATGAGAGATTCAGGCGTCCCGAGACGTCATAATCCTTACCTGACTGATCGCGATCTGCCGGCTTGCCATATGCGACGAAGGAATGACTGTGTGGAAGACCGCTGAGAAGGGCTCGCGCCTCCGTCGCAAATGGGTGTTGCGTGCCATTTCGAGTGCCGTAGCACCACCAGACTTCGCGCATTGAATTTGCGGCGCTATCCGCGAGCCAGTGAAGCATTGAGAGAACAGGGGTCGCCCCGATACCGGCGCTAAGCAAGACAACAGGCTTATTGCCCGGAGCGAGTGTGAAGCTACCTCTCGGCGCGCTCACCTGAAGCAAGTCTCCGGTCCGAACCCGGTCATGAAAGTAGCGGCTCCCTACGCCAGTGGCACGCTTCACGCTGATGCGATACGTTCCCGTACCCGGCGGACCGGACATAGAATAGCTTCGCAGGATCGGATCTGAGTCCTTGTCCAGTTTGAGTTTGAAGACCAGAAATTGACCAGGAAGAGGCATCGGTAACGGGTTGCGGTCCTCTGACTCGAGAACAAACGAGAGTACGTCAACACTCTCGCGTTGTACCGTCGCAATTCGCAGTGACCGAAAGCCTGGCCAAGCTGGAGGCGGCGCGGAAGATGGGGCCAGTCCTGCATTTCCGCCGTGCCCATGTTTTTCCCCGGCGATGAGCAGCGCTGCGAGCGACCCCTTCCAGCCGGCGCTGAGGGCTGGAACGCGCAGAGCACGTTGCAGTTGATCCGGTGTGCGGCCGGGCAGGTAAAGCAGCCCATCGATTTCCTGGACAGTGACATGCTCCGGGCCGTTGGCGACCTTCACGATCTCGTCGCCCGCGCCGATCTCCCCTTCTTCGATAACACGGCAATAAAAGCCCGGCCGCCTATGCGAGACCAGGAGCGCAGGCATCTGCGGGTTATTCATCCTTATGCCGACGCGATAGCAGGTGACGCGCGGCTGCGTCACTTCAAAGAGCGCGCCGCCGATTCGATAGCGGTCTCCGATGCAGACCTCGTCATCGCCAAGGCCATCGACTGTCAGGTTCTCGCCGAACTGACCATACTCGAAGTCGTGACGTTGGAGTTGCGTCTCCCAGTAGCGATAGGAGTCGAGTTGATAGACCATCACAGCACGGTGCTCTCCGCCGTGGCCGGCGAGATCACCCTGGCCATCACCGTCAAGATTGAGACGGCGCGCCATCACCCTGCCGGCTACAGGTCTCTTCCAGACAGCGGTGTGGACGACTTTGCCTTGCCATTCAACGTCGACTGGAAGGCCGACGTTCACTGAGACAAGCAAGCTCACGGTGCACTTTCCTTCCTATGAAAACTACTGGTCACGATGTCTCGATTCGCTGAACCCATTGGCTCCGCCAGGCCGGTGCATCGAAAGGGTCCGCGAAATACTGTGTTTCGTGCACGACTTTACCGTTACGGAACTCCATAATGCTCACTGTGTATGCAGGTCGCCCCTCGTAGGTGATTGTGTATTCCGTGATCCAGAGATCACCTTTTCCGAGAATTCGCCTAACGTTGAAGCCTGACGGCTTACCGGGATGATGGCTCCGCAAGGCCTGCAAATTGGCTCGCCCGAGGGTTCACTCGCCTGACTGGGGATAATCACAGATGGCATCGTCGTCGTAAATGTCATGTTCCGCGTTTGCATCGCCGGCTGCTGATGCGTTCCAATGAGCATTCAGGGCTTCACGTATTTGTTCCTCTTGCATGGACTGCCTCCATGTGCGGTTTGGCTTTCATGATCATCTACCTCGCGGAATGAAGCCCGGGCTGCCGGTCTTCACCACTTCATTGAACCGGTGTCTAGTATGAATGCCATTGATTTCGTTAAACGCGTCTTCTGGAAGGGCGGAGATGTTGAAATTCTCCTTCGCGCGGGCCGCAGTCCTCGTGGTGACAAGCAAAGCCGTGCCACGCTGCGCGGCCCAAGCCAACAACACCTGCGCTGGTGTCTTTCCAACTCGTGCGGCAACTGCCAAAATGACCGGATCCTCAAGCGGCCCCGGACTTATTCCGTGACCCAATGGCGCGCCGGCCAAAAACACAATGTCCTTCTTCCCGCAGAATTCCAGAAGCTCCGTTTGCGGAAGATACGGATGTGCTTCGACCTGGATCACAGCCGGCTTTATTCTCGCCGATTCGTAGATGGGTGACAGTCCGTCCAGGGTAATGTCAGACAGTCCAATGGCCCGGCACTTGCGATGGTCTACAAGACTTTCGAGCGCCCTCCACGTGTCGAGCAAAGTCACGCCGCGGTCGTAAAGGATATTGCCGTTTTGATCTCGCGGATCCTGCTCGTCCCCCGGCTGGAAAGCAAACGGAGTATGAATGAGGTAGAGATCCAGATAGCTGAGCCTGAGTCTGTCAAGACTGGCCTCGAAAGCCGGTCCTACGCGCTCGGGCCGATGATTGGTATTCCACAACTTTGTGGTGACGAAGATGTCCTCGCGCGTGATCCCTCCAGCCGCAAGCCCTGCCTGCAAGGCCTCGCCTACTTCACGCTCGTTCCGGTATCGCTCCGCGCAATCGAAGTGTCGAAATCCTGCTTCCAGTGCGTCTCTGGTCGCAGTTATCGTCACGGCAGCATCGGGAATCAGGGTGCCGAAGCCGAGTACGGGCATTTGACCAACTCCGTGGTTGAGTGGCATTCTCGCATTCCGAAAATCAGAAGATTCGATCATAATGACCCATCGAGACTATGTTTCGCCCAACATCCCCCAATATGGCGATCACGCAGCCGCAGCGATGCAGTCATCTTTGCGGTTGCGCGTCGCATGGCGCGTGGCGAACTTTCATTTAGCCGATCGACTATTTGTCGTTCTACGGCGTTACTTCTCTAAGTTCGCCTGTTGACAAGTCGTAAACAAATCCACGAATCACTACTCCCGAAGGAATCCACGGGTGCGATCTGAGTTTTAGTACCTGCTTTTGTGTCGTCAGATTCACGTCGGTGTAGCAGTGGAATCTATCGGGAGATACCGCCCACACGCCGCATTCTGTGTGAAGGTGGTTCTCGAACTCCTCTTCCGAAAACAGTGTCATTCCGCAGCCGGTGTGCCCGACGATCATGACCTCTCGCACCTTAAGAACATGAATTGAAAACATCAGAGACCGCACAACATCTTCCGTTGCTGCCGTTCCGACGTTCCGAATCACATCCGCATCTGCGGGTTTGATGTCGAACCATTCGAGCAGTTCGTTCAGGCGGGGGTCCATACAGGTGAGGATTGCAACCTTCGGAGCTGGCTTGTTTGCCAGCGAAGGATCATGGTGCTCTGCACTCTTGCGGTTTGCGGTAATCGCGTGTTCGATCAAGCTCATTTCGATTCTCCTAAATCGCGTCGCAAATCCGGGATTCGGCTTGCGAAAACGCGTCGTGTGATGTTGTTTATGCGGATCCAGGTCTCTCGTACGGACTCCGCAGTCTGTTGTCAAAGCTCCAGAGAAAATGAAGTCTCAAGAGTACTGATCTCGTCTCCGGCGGCATTGACCAGCCTTCCGGTTCCGAGTCGAGATCGGAGGATCATGCGCTCGGCTCCAACGAGGACTGCTCCCGCGGCTCACGCGAGCTTGGTCGCGAGGCTGATGTGGTGATTAAGCCAGAGGAACAGAATTGCAACAATTAGACGAAGGTATCGATTGATACCTTCGTCTAATGAAACTCCTCCCACAGCGTTGTGACTCACTATCGCGTGTCGGTAGGCGCCAGCTTGGTCGCGTCGTTGATATCGGTCTGATGGTCTCATTCCGCGGGTTGCGGCGATTTGCCTGTTTTGCGTCATTGACTTGCCGTCACGAGGAGAACATATGAACGGTGTGCGGAGAAAATCTATTGGACGATGGTGTTGACCGATGTCTAGGCGCCTATCAATACCAAAGTCCAATAGATTTCCTTTCACTCTTCTGGTGTGATCTTCCAAGAAAGCTGCGGCGATGTGTGATGTCCTGCTTTCGCAGAACTTCCGAGGGATCGATCGGAAATGAAGAACACCACAACAGATCTGAAGGGAAGAATCAAGCATTCTCCAGCAAGGATACGAACATGTGGTGCAGATCCTTGAACAAGCTACTCCTGCTTAGTCCTGTCCTTCTCTGCGGAGTAGGGGCCCTTGCGCAGTACGACCCGCCAGCCACGCCGGCGCCATACAACCCGATTGGTCTGGCCGAAGTGACAGGAGCGCCACGGACAGCCGTTCAAGCCGGGCAGAGTAACTATCAAACGCTGTCGCAGAATCCGTACCTCGGAGGGGTTCCTGCGGGAAAGCTCAGCGCAACGCCAGTAGCGCTTTCCCTCGACGACGCCGTCGCCCTTGGACTTAAGCAAAACCTGGCCGGAGTCCTGGCCACGGATGTCGTCACCGACGCGCGAGGACAGCGCTGGCAAGTGTTGAGCGAGCTGCTTCCCCAGGTAATTACTGACACGGGTTTCGGAGTTCATCAGGTCAATGTAAAGGCGGCCTTCGGCCTGACCATTCCTGCAGAACCCCCGATCATTGGCCCATTTGGCTATTTCGACTCGCGAGCTTACTTGACGCAATCCGCTTTTGATTGGACATCCATCGAGCGGGTGCGATCTTCACAGGCGCAGGTGAAGTCGACGGAGTTCAGCTCCAAAGATGCTCGCGAGCTCATCGTGCTTGTGATTGTCTCCAACTATTTGCTGGTCATCGCCGACCAATCGGAGGTTGAGTCGGCCAAATCGCAACGGGACACCGCCAAGGCACTTTTCCAACAGGCATCCGACCAGAAGACCGCAGGCCTTGCTTCGGCCGTGGACGTTCTGCGCTCACAGGTCCAACTGCAATCGCGCGAACAGAAACTGATTGTCGCGCAAAATAATTTAGCGAAGCAGAAATTGGTTTTGGCGCGAGCCATCGGCCTCCCTCTGGGCCAAATGTTCGAGATAACCACCCAGGTCCCTTACCAGGAGCTGACGCCCTCGAGTCTCGATGAGGCGATCCAAAGCGCCTTTAAGGCTCGCCCCGATCTTCAGGGCCAGATGAGTCAGGTCCGATCGGCTGAGCTTGAGAGAAAAGCCGCTTCCGCCGAGCGTTATCCCTCAATAGGTGTGGAAACCGACTATGGCCTCTCGGGAGTCAACCCAGGCTCGTCGCACGGTACCGTTGATGCGGCTGCCACGCTCCGCATTCCTATTTTTCAGGGTGGAAGAGTACACGGAGATATTCTCCGGGCTGACGCTTCGCTAACAAGGGAGAGGCAACGACTGGAAGATTTGCGAGCCAGGATCGATCAGGAGGTTCGCGACGCTTATCTCGATCTGGATGCCGCTTCGCAAGAAGTTTCTGTCGAGAAAAGCGCGGTAACGCTGGCCACTCGGAACCTAGAACAATCTCGCGATCGATTCGCTTCGGGAGTTACAGACAACATTGAAGTCGTTCAAGCGCAAGATGCGCTGGCAATCGCGAGTGACGCTTATATTGCCAGTCTGTACAGCTACAACGTTGCAAAAATATCCCTGGCAAGATCGACCGGCGTCGCGGAATCACGCTTTGCTGAATACGTGGAGGGAAAATGAGTATGGCTGAGCAAAATCAGGCAACGAATCCACCGCAAGCAAATCCGCCGGAGCGAAACGCAGCATCGGGCCCCGCTGGCGCAGCTGACCCGCCGATTTCCACTTATCCGAGGAGGCACTCCTACAAACGCTGGATATTTCTTGGCTCGATCGTTGTTCTGGCCATCGCCGGCGCTTTCCTTTGGCACTATCTTTCTGGCTTCGAATCCACCGACGATGCGCAGGTGGACGTCCATCTTTACCCCGTCAGCGCTCGTATCTCTGGATACATCCAGAAAGTCAACGTCGACGACAACCAATGGGTCGATGAAGGTACCACTCTCGTAGAAATCGATCCGAAAGACTATGAAGTGGCGTTGGCAAGAGCCCAGGCGGCGCTCGACACTTCAGAAGCTGCAGCGAAAAGTTCGAATATCGATGTACCGGTATCTTCCGTCGATACCTTAAGCCAATTGAAATTCACGTCCTCGGATATCAAGAACGCTGAAGCAGCGATTCAGGCAGCGGAAAAGCAGACCGCCGCCGCCCACGCCCGCGTTTTGGAAGCGCAAGCGGAAAATGTAAAGGCTCAAGATGACGTCACCCGCTATCACTTACTGCTCACGAAGGAGGAGGTACCGAAGCAGATCTACGACCATGCTTATGCCGCCGCAGCGACTGATGCCGCCGCCGTAGCCGCGGCCGAAGCAGACGAGGCCGCAGCTCAACAAGCCGTTCTCGAAGCGCACAGCCGGCTCACTGAGGCAGAGGCACACTACGAAGACGCCCAAGCCGGGCCGCAACGCGTTGCCTCGACGCGCGCCAAAGCCCTTTCGGCTATGGCGGATGTCCAGCAGAAAAGAGCTGCTGTCGAACAAGCGCAGTTGAATCTGGGATACGCCAAAATATTTGCACCTGTAGCCGGAGAGGTCACGAAAAAGGTTGTCGTGGGATTGAATGTCGACCCTGGGGAACAGCTGCTCACAGTGGTTCCCCTGGATCAGGTTTGGATTACCGCGAATTTTAAAGAGACCCAGCTCAAACACATGCGCGTAGGCCAGAAAGCGAGTGTTGAGCTCGACTCGAACGGCCGCACATACAAGGGTCACGTCGACAGCATCGCGGGAGGAACGGGCCCCATCTTCAGCTTGCTGCCACCCGAAAACGCAACCGGCAATTACGTGAAAATCGTTCAGCGCGTTCCCGTAAAGATCGTTCTCGAGCCAGGCGAAAATCGTGACCGCCAACTTCGGCCGGGTATGAATGTCGAAGCGAAAGTGTACTTGCGATGAGCGCCACAACCCTGACTCTTTCATCGGAGCAGGTCGTCTGGCGGCCTAAGGTAAATCCCTGGGCGATTGCCGCCACCGTGTCGATGGCGGCCTTTATCGAAGTCCTGGACACGAGTGTTGCTAACGTTGCATTGCCTTACATCGCCGGAGGCCTGGGAGCCAGCTACGACGACAGCACCTGGGTACTTACCTCGTACCTTGCTGCGAACGCTATCGTCCTACCCATCAGCGGGTGGCTCGCAGAGTTGATTGGCCGCAAGCGGTACTTCATGATGTCGCTGGCCATTTTCACGGTGAGTTCACTGCTTTGCGGGTTAGCGCCCAGTCTGCCGCTATTGCTGTTGTTTCGAGCTGTGCAGGGCATCGGCGGCGGCGGGCTGCAACCGATGGCACAAGCCATTCTCAACGATACGTTTCCTCCGGAGCAGCGCGGCTCGGCATTTGCTGTTTACGGCATTACCGCGGTTCTCGCCCCTACAGTCGGGCCAATGCTGGGAGGCTGGATTACTGACAACTATTCTTGGCGCTGGATATTTTTCATCACGCTGCCCGTAGTCCTTCTCGCCCTTTATTTGACGCACACCCTGGTCGAAGATCCGCCGTTCCTCCGTCGCATAAAGAGGGGGGGAATCCGGGTGGACTACATTGGAATATCGATGCTGACGCTGGGAGTGGGTTCGCTGCAGATTCTTCTGGACAAAGGACAGGAAGACGATTGGTTCGGCTCGCATTTCATCACGACTCTGGTGATAACCGCAGCGATTTGCCTGACTTCGCTGGTCATTTGGGAGTGGTTCCGCAAAGAGCCGATCATCGATGTCCGCATGTTCAAGAGCTTCAACTTCGCAACCGCGAACTTGATGATGTTCATGATGGGCTTTATGCTCTTCAGCACCCTCGTCTTAATTCCGGAATTTCTGCAGACGCTAATGGGTTACACCGCAGAGCTTGCGGGTCTCGTCCTGTCCGGCGGCGGAGTTGTCCTGTTGGTGATGATGCCCATCGTCGGCCGGCTTACATCGAAGATTCAAGCCAGATGGCTGATCGCGACAGGATGGCTGTGCCTTGCCATTGGACTGTTCTATTGCGCGCACCAGATTGATTTGTTCGTGAGCTTCAAATTTGCCATGTGGTTGCGCGTCGCTCAAGTCGTAGGAATCGGATTTCTATTTGTTCCCATCACGGCAGCGGGTTACATCGGAGTTCCTCCGGAGAAAGGCAATAGCGTCTCCGGCATGATCAATTTCATGCGCAATATCGGCGGCAGCATCGGAACTTCCGTCGTGACCACGATGATTACCCGACGGGCTCAATATCACCAGCAAATCCTCGTCGGCCACATCACTCCCGATTCCCCTGCATATCGTGCGGCACTCCATGCTCTAAGCTCCAAAATCGCGCACTCCGGGCTTCGGGCTCCTGACGCCTACGACCAGGCGATTGCGAGATTCTACGAAGTGGTGCATCAACAAGGTGGCGCACTGTCTTATATGGATATCTTTTGGGTCTTGGGCGCGCTCTGCTCCATCATGTTTGTCCTTGCGTTTTTCCTGAAGAAGAATGATCCAGGAGCGGGCGGAGATGTTGCAGTGGGCTGAGGATAAACACAATGGTTAACGCCATAACGATTGAGCGCGAGTTCGGCTGCGGAGCATCCGAAATTGCCGGTTTCGTCGCCAGCCGCCTTGGATGGAGTCTGTGGGACGAACGGTTGACCCAGGAAATCGCGCGACTGACCGAGAGCACGCCGGAGGCGGTCGAGCAGAGAGAATGGCGAACCGATCCTGCTGTGTACAAGGTTTTCCAGGACTTTCTTCGAGGCGCGTTTGAGGGAGGCTTGCCGCCCAGCAACCGGCTGCATTTGCTCGATGCGCGCCGGATCGCCGCTGTTTCAGAAATAGCTGTCAAGACCGCCTTCTCCGGCGGCTCCTCGGTGATCGTAGGCCGAGGTTCGCAGTTTTTTCTACGCAATCGCAAGGATGTATTTCATGTGTTTCTCTACGCATCTCGCGATCATAAGATCCGCAGACTGATCTCGAGGGGCGAAAGTCAGGACAAGGCAATCGAACTGGTCGACACAACGGACAAGGCGAGAGCTGCGTTCGTCCGGCAGTATCTCGGGCTGAAGTGGCCGGAGCCCCATCTATACCACGCAATGTTTAATACCGAGATTGGGGAGTCTTGTACGGCCACGATGATCATTGAGTGTCTCCAACTGTTCGAAGGCGACCGTGAATAGTCTCAATAGGCCAGAGCGACAGAGTCAGACGCGACAATTTAAACAAATAAGAATGGGAGGACTTATGACAACCGCAGTCGCAGTAGCAACCATGAAAGCCGCCCAGGTGACCGCGGCTGGAGCCGGTCTTAGAATCGTTGAGTTGGAAATTCCCGATCCAGGCCCGGGGCAGGTGCGCATCAAAGTTCATGCGTGTGGTGTGTGCCACAGCGATGCGATCATCGTCGAAGGCCGCCGGCCAGGAATCGTCTATCCGCGCGTTCCGGGCCATGAAGTGGCCGGCGTGGTGGATGCGCTCGGGACTGGAGTGACTGAATGGCGGAAAGGCCAGCGTGTCGGCGTTGGCTGGCATGGCGGCCATGACGGCACTTGTCCCGAGTGCCGCCGCGGAGATTTTCGACTCTGCCGCAATGAGAAGAATCCTGGCCTAAGTTATGACGGCGGCTATCAGGAGTACATGCTGGCTCCGGTCGAAGCATTAGTTTCGATTCCGGACAGTCTTAGCGATATCGATGCGGCGCCATTGATGTGCGCTGGAAGTAACACCTACAACGCTCTGCGGTATGCGGGCGCACTGCCAGGTGACCTGGTCGCGGTGCAGGGGATAGGTGGACTCGGCCACCTCGGAATTCAATTCGCCAACAAGTTTGGCTACAAGGTGGCTGCGGTCGGGCGCGGCATGCAAATTGAATCCCTGGCAATGAAACTCGGCGCCGATGTGTATATCGACAGCAAAGTGAAGAACCCAGCCGAGGAACTGCAGAAACTGGGCGGCGCAAGAGTCATTATCGCGACAGCGCCGAGCTCTAAGGCAATGACCGAACTGATTGGCGGTTTGGGTTCGAACGGCAGGCTTGTCCTGATCGGCGTGGCCTCCGATCCTATCGAGGTGGCTCCGACCCGGCTCATCAGGGGCGGCAAGACTATTGAAGGATGGGCTGGGGTAACGCCGGCGGATTCGGATGACGCGCTTCGCTTTGCCGAACTGCGCGGGATACGCGCCATGACCGAAACCTATCCTCTGGAAAAGGCCGCCGAAGCATATGCTCGCATGATGAGTGGCAATGCGGAGTTTCGCGTTGTTTTGACGATGTGAATAGGCTACCAATGAGCAGACGAGTCAATGTCGTGCTGCGGACCCGCACAAGGTAGCCAATCAGAAATTCGTCTCCTAGTCGACTGACTCGTTGCCCCACGCAGCGACCGAACGCACGAGCAGAAATTCTAAACGCGCCCGCCAGAGAACTCGATGCCGAGGCGGGACGGTATGCCGACTGCCGTGGACTTCTAGCATCCTCGCTGCAGCTAAAAGAACATCTGAAATCGCTCGATCGCGTGACTTGGATCGCACCTGAGAGTGTCCATGGCAACCTGCCTTAGATCAAAGAATTAAACTCCGTGCCATGTTGTCACTGCAGGTTCCTTCTCCAAGATCTTCAGTCAACATGAGTTGCGGTTCCCTGGGCCTTGGCAATTGCACCGAAGGACCAATTTCCAATTGGCTTTCCGACACCGGTGTCAAGCGTGAGGTTCAATCGAGTTCGCCGTTCAAGATCAGACGCCAGGTCCAACAACGAAGCACACAAACGCATCTCCGTATACCTCTGCTGGTCTTTCCCGTCTCTTGATTTCTCTTCCTCGATTGATATTTTCGCGCGGACTTCCTCAGTACGAGCATTCCACGACGAGAGTTCTTCGGCTGATCCTCGTTCAATTGCATTCGCCAATCCATGAAGCACACCGGAGGCTCTCTCTTCCACCTCCTGGATAAGCACGTCTTCTACCTCGGCCACCGCCGGGTTTCTATACTCCAGAAGTCCCGTCTTCACGAGCAGGAACGCGCGCAGCTCCGGCAAGAGCGCTAAAATGCTCCGGTTTACGAGGCTTTCTTGCGGCCTTTTCGGGAAAGACTCAAAGGCGTACAAATCAGCAAGGTCTCGCAGCTTGTCGAAATCCCGGTTGATTTTCGAACTCTCCTCAGTCAACCGCTGATTCTCCTCTGGAGAAGACCCACCCGAGACCCCCTTGAAGTTCGCTACGTTGCGCAGCGTTCCCAGAAGTAGACCTCGGACAGATGCACTGGAAGTCTGCGCCCAGAGATGGTCAAAAACGAGCCACATTGCTACGATGCCCAACACGATGCCCAGAACTGCGTCGCGAGAGGGCACAAGGGAGGTATTGATGGTGAACTTGTTAAGATTCACCAGACTGTAGGACAGAACAATCTGGAACCCGAGGAATGCTATCCGTGGACCGGAGGTCGCTACCCAGGAACCAATCCAAACGACCGACGCGAATAACAGAGCGAACTCCCCAATAGTGTTTAGCTGAGGAAGAATGAACACCTCGGTTCCTAATCCGAAAACGCCCGCCCCCACAAAGAATCCCGCAAATCGGAGGCTTTGTCTCTGCCGCCCTGCGCCTGTCAATCGACGAGCAGTAAGGGCACACGTTAAAAGCGACGAAACAAGACCCAGCCAACCTGTACTCATATAGAACAGATAGCAAAGAAGAGCGGAGAGCGTACCACGCACGGCAAACTTGGTATGCTCTGTATTTCGAAGGGCGTCGGCAACAAACTCACTGGTCGACTTGGTTGGAGCTGCCGCGGGCGAGCGCCAGTGGATACGAAAATTCTCGCTGCAAAAGCTCTGAGCGATTAGAGCCGTCGTGCGTTCAATTTCTACCAATATCGGATTCGACGCGTAACTTGTAAAAGGAAGATCGATCCATTCCGGACATTCCATGCGCGCGAGGCTGGAACGAACCGAACCTAGATTTCGCGCAGTCTCTCGACAACGTTGCTGGTCCTCGAAAGACAAGATTGGGGCAGATTCCGCAAGAGTCGAACCCAGCTCTATGAGCTGCCTTGTGAGAGCGATCACCGTCGCCAGCAAATCGCGAAGGCCTGAATTATAGCTGGAAGTTGCGAGAAGCTGGCATAAATCGTCTACACCTTTTGCGGCGGAACGAGCGAGCTGAATCGTCATTGTTGAGGAGGGAAACTCTGCCGCAGAGGCTTCACTCAAGAGCGTTTCTATTAGATTCAAGCGGCGCGAGATTCCCTCTAGCACTGCATCCGGAGGATTCTTCTTCGAGAATACGGTTTCAATTAGGACGGAAACAACACACCCTATAAGAATCGAGAGCAACGTGTAGAGCGTAAGTTCCACACGTGCTTCAGCGGAGATTGGATAGTCCCATAACCGGATTGCAATCGCGAGCACCGCGCTGAGAGTGAGAGACGCACTCGCAAAGTTCAAGCTGCTGATTGTGTAGAATGCGGCGAAGAAACTCGCCATCACCCACATCACATGAAGAAAGGGTGAGCCGGCCGTCAACATCCCTCCAACAATTACTTCAGCAGTTCCGATTGAACAAGCAAGGCCGATCTGAAATGCAGTTTTCCGGGTAGCTTTTAGATTTTCGCGTGAAATCAATATCGGGAAGCTGGCGCCCAATACCGCACCGGGAAGGCGAAAAATCTCGGCCAGTAACATTACACTCGTGCAAGCGAGCACGATTCTTCCCACTAAGGCAAAGCGGCCCGGGTACCACGCAAGTTCGGCGCGCAGCATTTCGATAAGATTCCGAACTGTCGACTTGGACCTGCTATACGCTGTCATGGCTAGCGTCAGTTATCCCGGTGGGGAGGGCGCATCACGACAACTGCGACCTGACCAACACGAAGTGTCGCTGGAGGCGGGTCAATGATCTTGATACGTACCGGGTATCGTGACGCCAGACGCACCCAATTCAGCGTACGCTGTACGTCCGGTAATCCCTCCGAAAGCTTTCCCACTACGTCCGGATCAGGTGTGACTCCAAAGCCCGCGCTCTCGACGACGCCACGATATTTTGCGCCCGTATCGGACATGAGGAACACGTCGACGGGCGTTCCGGGCCGGGTATGGGAAATTTGGGATTCTCTAAAATTTGCGAGCACCCACCAAGTTCTATTGTCAATGAGGGTGAACAATTGCTGGCCCGCCTTTACATATTGCCCCTCGGATGTGGTGAGGTTAGTAACGCGGGCATCGAATGGAGCCACAACATTGCATTGCTCATAGTTGTAACGCGCTAGTCGAACCGCTGCAGCCCTTTGGTCGCGCTGCGCAAGCAGTGGCGCCAGAACCAGAACCGAGTGTGCCGATTCTTTG
Organism: uncultured Acidobacteriaceae bacterium; assembly: GCA_963782175.1. Taxonomy (GTDB): domain Bacteria; phylum Acidobacteriota; class Terriglobia; order Terriglobales; family Acidobacteriaceae; genus Silvibacterium. The sequence continues at coordinate 410,838 of CAWAIX010000014.1, read as the reverse complement.
ACCTGGGCTTGGCTCTGTGAAATCTGTGCCATGGCTTGCTGCTTCTGAGCAGAAGCAGCAAGTAAACTAGCCTTTGCCAGCTGCAATTGAGACTTCGCTTGGTCCACTGCCGCCGTCTTCGCGTCGGCTGTGGTTCGAGCTTTATGAACGTCATCTTCGGTCACGAAGCCTTTGGCAAGGAGCGGCTCGACACGATGAAAATTGCCGATGGCGTAACTTTCGTCGGCCTGCGCTTGCTTAAGTGCAGCTTCCGATCGGGTAATCGCCGCTTCTGCGATCTCGATTTCATCGGCCGCCCTGGTCTCATTCGCCAAGGCGCTTTGCTCACCTGCGTTCGCCACATCAACGCTGTTGACCTGAGAAGAGATTCGACGGGATTCATTCTCAATCTCGCCTTCGAGCTCCGCTTGAGCAGCGAGCGCGTTCTGCAACGCATACAGATAGGGTCGATCATCAATTTTGTACAGCAAGTCACCTTTTTTTACGAAGTCGTTATCGTGAATCGGTAGTTGCACGACGGGTCCTTCAACGACAGGCGCTATACCAATGAAGTTGGCTGTCACTTCAGCGTCATCAGTACGCGGGTACAGCACCACTCCGCGAAGTACCAATCCGGCAGAGACAAGTGCACCGACGACGATGGATGCGCTGATGAGCGATCCCTTGCGTCGAAATACGGATTGTGGAATTGAAAGTCGCAAAGCGGTTTCCTCACTATTCGAAGAAGATCAACCAGAGGGTGCAACTGAAGAAACATAGAAGCGCTGAGTAGACGATCGATAGAGGCCAAAGCTGGTCAGCAAGCTTTTTCGTTGTGATCAACAGGTGAGCCAACAACGTCAATACAATCGAGATCCCGAGACATACGAGCCATGACGGGAAATACGATCCCAGGACGTTGAAGGTCGGGGGGCCGGAGCACCCGGAAGCCGCCAGCAGAAACAGGCTCGTCACAAGGCCCATCCAAACCCGATGGGTGTTCGGGGAACACTCGCATGACTGGTGATTAGAGCTCATGGGTTTTTGCCTCTCGGATGATTTGTCAATAAGTCGCCAGTTCCGAATTGGAGATCGGTGAAGGTCTGAAGTACCTGAGTGCGGGCGGTAACGTCGATAGCACGGGCTTGTGCCAAAGCATCTTCCGCCGCCAGTACATCCAGGAAGTTGCGGACGCCATCTTTATACGACTCCAGCGCCGCCGAGTACGACTCGGACGAAGCAGTTAATAAGGCTGCCGCCGCCTGCCTTTGCTCCAGTGCTGTCGCTGCATCTGCGTAGTCGTTCCAGACTTGATTTGTAATCTCATCTTGACGGTCGTGAACCTCCTCCGTCGCTACTTTCTCTTCTGCCTTCGCCTGGCTGATGCTGCTTTCCCGACGGAATCCGTCGAAAACCGTCCATTTCAGACCGAGTGTGCCATCGTAGGTACGAGTCTGCGCATAGACACCAGGATAGCCGTGTTGCTGTCCGAAGGCGCGGATCCAACCTTTCGAACCGTCAAATGTCAGCGATGGGTAATAGGAGGCGCGAGCATGTTTTACCTCGGCTTGCGCCGCGCGCACACGTGCCTGGTCGGCCTGCAAGTCAGGGCGATCTTTGAACGCCGTTTTTATGGCATCCTCGACTGATTGATCCAGCTTGTCTGGAATTCTCAGTTGATCGAGTGGTTCCACTTTCAACGGTTTCAACGGATTCGTGGTAACAGCCCTGGCGAGATTTCCTATTTCGACCTGTTCAGCCCCGATCGCACTCTTCAGATCATAGGCTGCCTTTGCAGTCGCAGCCTTGGCCTCCAGCACTTCCGGGACCGTAGCAAGCCCGTTATTACGTCGTTCTTGCGCAGCGGCCTCTGATGTCCTGGCGTCGCTCAGGGAGACCTCTGCTGCTTCCCGTAGTCCTCTTGCTCTGAGCAGACTAAAGTACGCTTGGCTAACTTGTCGGATAAGAATCAGATGTTCATTGTTGAATGATAGGTTTGCGGCGACAAGTCGTGCTTGAGCTGCGGTAATCTCCGTGCGTCGCGCACCGAAGTCCAGGAGTGTATAAGCCAGATGGACTTTCTCATCAAAGATGCCTAAGTCCTGCGTGACGAATGTTTGATAGAGCAGTTCTGGGTTAAGATAATCTCTTCCAGACGCTGCGGCGATGATTGTCGGATACAGCTCGCTTTTCGCAATTCCGACCGATGCCGCAGTCACCTTAGCTCGATTCCAAGCTGCTTGCGTCGTGGGGTTGTTCGATTCCGCAATGTCAATCAGCTCACCTAAGCTGTAAACGTGCTCGTCATCTATCGACGCCTCATGAGGGGCGACACCGGTTTCGTAGCGCTCCAATAAGTGACGGTCTGGGACCCAAGGCACATTCGGCGTGGTCGGGGCCCTTTGACCCCATGCTCCAACCGATAAAAAGTATGTCATCGTCAGGCCAAGCGCATGCAGTCTCACAAGCAGCAATCGACTCATGCGAATTGTTCGGATCGAATGCACATTGCGATTAAGCCAGAAGGAGCGGAGAGGCATCTATTGGACGTTGGTATCGATCGATACCTTGGTATCAGTCCGCGAGGATAGGATTTGCACACGACGTGTGGCCAACGCCCCCAACCAGGGACGTCTTTTCTTTCCATATTGTGTCGTTAGGAAGCACCGCACGGAAGACCAGCTTGGCCGCCTGGTCTCCTCGGATCAATTGTCGAGAGGTCTGGCGTCAGACTCGAACTTTCCGGCCTCGGCGCGCCGTTACCATCGGGTGATCAAGTCCAAGTGTGAATGTGGTGCATGGTCATAACCCTCGCTGCGCCCACTCCGCAGCAATTGAGGAGGTTACTTGGACGCAGAGGTCCTAGCCGCAGGCGACCGCGGAAGCCGAAGACGAGCAGCCATATTAACCAATTCAGCCAGAGAGTCGGCGTTCATTTTCCGCATCATGCAGCCACGATGGGCTTTCACCGTAATCTCGCTGATGCCCAATTCACCTGCGATCTGCTTGTTCATAAAGCCGACGACCACCAGGGCCATTACCTCACGCTCGCGGGGGGTGAGCTGAGCATACCGCTCCTTTAACGAACGAAGCTCCTCGTCACGGGCAATAACAGCTCTACTACGATCAACTGCATTGCGGATGGCATTCAGCAGGACATGGTCGGCGAAAGGCTTCGTCAGGAATTCGACAGCGCCCGCCTTCATCGCCTGCACCGTCATAGGTATGTCGCCATGGCCGGTGATAAAAATGATCGGCATATCCCGCTGTTCACTCGAAACGCGTTTCTGCAGTTCGAGACCATTCAGGCCGGGAAGAGAAACGTCCAAGACCATACAGCTTGGCGCGGATGTACGAGGATGCGCAAGGAATTCTTGCGCGGAGCTGAACGTCTGGACCTCCAGGCCTTCGAGGCGAATCAAGGCTTCAAGGGATTCACGAACGGAGATGTCGTCATCGACAACGAACACAATGGGCGGAGTTCGTGAAATGAGCTGCGATGTCATTTGAGAACCATATCCACTTGCGGAAATCATTTTACCTCCGCAAAACAACCGCAGCTAGTCACACATTACTTGACCCGAAGCGCTTCATTCAGCGCATTGAGTAGGGCCGTATCAGTGAAAGGCTTAAGCAAACATTCCACTGCTCTTTGGTCGAAAATGTCTCTCCGCACTGCCTCATCCTGGTGTGCGGTAATGAAGATGATTGGTGTCTTTATCTGGCGACGCTTTAACTCGTGTTGGAGTTCCGGACCGCTCATGCCGGGCATCGCAATGTCGAGGATCAGGCACTCGGTCCGTAAAACGGCGTCGGATTCCAGAAAGTCCTCTGCCGAGGAGAAAGCACGAGCCGCGAATCCCAATTCCTTCAGCAAATCCGGCAAAGATTCGCGCACCGATTCATCATCGTCAACTACCGATACCAGCAAACGTGTATCCGTCATGGAGTTCCCATTCCGCACTTAATAAACACTTAGAACGCTTTAGTCCAACAGCTTATCCAGGAAGTAGACGCGTCCCAAGAGTGCGCGGCAAGGTTGGATCTCGGAAACAGATCGACCACGCAGCTGAGTCTCTTTCGTGAAGTCCTGTTTGTGGCGACACTCTGGTAGACAGGATGCCCCATCCACGTGAAAACCGCTATTGTACCTTGGTATTGGTCCTGCCTCGACTCACGGGAATTGCGCGTCTGTCATGGTGCGCTGTCTATCTGAGGTCTGGAATCACAAGGAATAGAAAAGCCGAAAGTCGAACCTGGGCCATCGTTTCTTGCGGCCCATAGATGGCCGCGATGGGCCTCGACAATGGAGCGACTCAGGGAGAGCCCGATGCCCATCCCCTTTTGTTTCGTAGTGAAAAATGACTCGAAAAGCCGTTCACTGATTTCCGGACTAAAGCCAACTCCAGAATCCTGAACAGAAACGGTGACCTGATTGCGGTCCACCTCCGTCCTGATGAGTAGCTGTCTTGGCCGGTCGTCGACCGTGACCATGGCGTCTGACCCATTGTGGAGGAGATTGAGGATGACCTGCTGAAGTTGAACGCGGTCACCGTTAACAGTCGGCAGATGATCGCTGAATTCCTGTTTCAGAATTACGTTGTTTCTCTGTAGTTCTCCGGATAGCAGCGCGATGACTTCAAGAGCCGCTTCATTGAGGTCAAGTGGCTCGATGTCAATTTGCTTCTTGCTGAAAAGCGTTCGCAGTCGAGTGATCACCTCTGATGCGCGATTGCCATCGCGAATTGTCCGTTGTACGGTCTCCCGCGCACCATCAATATTCGGAGGATCACTCTTCAACATACGAAGACAAGTGCTCGCATTCGTGATGATACCCGATAGCGGCTGGCTGACCTCATGTGCGACCGAAGCGGTCAGTTGTCCGATCGTCATGACTCGCATCATTCTTGAAAGTTCTGCCTGAGTGTTGCGTAATTCTTCTTGTGCCTGCTTCCAATCGTGCATGTCGACAACTGTGCCGTGCCACTTTAATATGCGCCCTTCTTTATCAAGCAATGGGAGCGCACTCGTCACACACCAACGGTATGTATTGTCGGCCGCGTGAAAGATGCGAACCTCGACCCTATAGGGAGCGCCGCTCTTCACACATGACTTCCAGACTTTCGTTGTCGGTTCGACATCATCGAGATGCAGAAGGTTCATCCAACCATCGCTCATAACTTGCTCAGGACTAATACCGGTGTAATCAAGGAAGCGGCCATTGCAGTATTCGATCGCCCCATCGGACGAAGCACTCCAAAGCATTTCCGGTATGGTTTCTGTGATTTGGAGCAGGTTTAATTCCCGTATACGTAGCGCTTCTTCCGCTTGTTTCCGATCGTGGATATCGGTATTCGTGCCGTACCATTTGATGATTGCACCTGATTCATCGCGCATTGGATCGGCGCGAAACAGAAACCATCGATAGTCACCGTCAAAGCGTCGAAAACGTGCTTCAAACTCGCCTGATCCACCGGTTGTAATCATTGATTGCCAGTACTTAGTCATCCGACCGAGATCGTCGTGATGAACTGCTTCGGCCCATCCCCATCCCTGCGCCCGTTCGGGAGACAAACCCGTGTAATCCAGCCACCGCTGGTTGAAGAATTCGACAGTGCCGTCTGGAAGGGCGGACCATGCAAGCACGGGCATGGTATTGATGATTAGGCTCAGGTTTCGCTCACTTGCAAGTAGCGCTTCTTCAGAGCGCTTCTTTTCGGAGATATCCCGAATGAACCCGGTGAATACTTTTCGCTGATCTTCGGTCATCTCTCCGAATGAGACTTCTACCGGAAACTCCTCACCGTTAGCCCGCAGTGCAGTCAGCTCAGTTCCCTCCCAGTTCAGATGTCTCGCGCCGGTTTCCAGATATCGTTTGAAACCCGTCTCATGCAGCTTGCGCGTTGCTCCCGGCATGAGAACCGTGAGAGGTTTGCCGATAAGCTCTTCCGAGTTGTATCCAAATATCCGCTTCGTTGCGGGATTCGCAAGAATGATTGCGCCGCTTTCGTCGATACTGACCACCGCGTCGCTGGCTGTTTCAACCACAACCCGGTATCTTGCTACGCTCCGCCTAAGTTCTTCCTCGGCCCGCTTACGATCATCGATGTCGGTGGACGTACCGACAAATTTGAGAACTTTTCCTTCTGCATCGCGCAAGACCACGGCTCGATTGAGATGCCAGCGATAGGTCCCGTCCTGAGCGCGGTGAAACCGGGTTTCCATCGCAAAACCCCGTCCCGAGCGTATTCCGTCCCAAAAGCTCCTTGATGCTGTTTCCCGATCCTCAGGGTGGACCGCAGTCATCCAGGCCTCGGGATGCGACCGGACGAAATCGAGGGTCTGACCGGTGTGTTCAAGCCAAACTTGATTCACGAAATCCGGTGTCCCATCAGGCTTGAGCGTCCAGGCGGCCACAGGAATACGCTGCAGCAGTCCAACTTGGAGTCGCAGCTCTTCGTTAGTTTCGGCAAGCTCCCTTGTTCGTTCCGCGACCCGCCAATCGAGTTCACTTGCAACCCGCTTTTGCTCATTCAGGCGCAGTACCTGCTCCAACCCGATTGCTGCCTGATTCGCAGCTACTCCAAGCACCAGGCTCTCGGTTTGTTCCGGAAAACCGACTCTCTGAGACCCGGCCACGATCAGTCCGAGCTCGCCTTCTATTCCCATTCTGATGGGAAAGACCGAAACCTCCCGCCCTCCCAAATGCCTAAGCACTTCTTCAGGCCATTGCTGCGGATCTTCTCCAAACCAGTGATTGAGAGCTTGCCTAATCTCCTCCCTGCTATAGCTCTTTCCCGAGAGCTGATTCGTCTTAAGCGCGTCGATCGAGGCATCGTGTGAGTCAAGTCGTACTCGCGCATAGAGGAAATCGAGGTCTAGCATTACCAGAAGGGCATCGAGGAACGTCTCCAGGATTCGATTCGGTTCGCTGCCACTCCAAACGGCTGGAAGAGCGAGAACACTCACCAAATCATTCATACAGCGCTGTAGGCGTTTGACCTCAGATGCAGAATCCGGCTGTTGCTGGTGCATGTTGGTCCGCCCTTACAGGGGGTTTGAGCGCTCAGCGCGCCGTTTACGATACTCGGGGAGAAATTCCTCTGGACGCGTAAAAAAGGGGTTTTGTTGGAGATGCCCCCCGATAATGACCATCGGGTGCGTCCGCATGATGTCAATCACGGCATCCCCGCTGAGCTTCGCGAGATGGTAGGTGCAGATAACGGCGTCGTCATATCGGCGCCAAACATCGTTCACACGCGATTCAAACTCGATCACGTCCTCGATACGAGATTGATCTTCCGACGCCCAATCCATCCGGCACACGATGCGGCTCAGTGGGAATCCTTCCGCGCTCCTGGCCGAAGTCGCCATCTCTTCGAATGCTGCAAGCATCCGGTCTTGATCGAAACGTCCATCTCGCAGATAGACTTCGGTATTGTTCCGGATCTGAAGCTGTCCGCTTTGCTGATGAGCGGTTGAGTCGATGCCCGCCTCAGCTAGACGCTGCAGATGCTCCTGGCGTGCCTCGGGATTGATGATGTTTACTGCCTTGTCTCCACAGGACAGGCCTTGCCTGATGAAGGGGAGTAGCACGCGATACTCTTCGTCATCGCTGGCGAAGAAAGCACAAACATGACGTACAGCGCCGAGTTGAGAGCCGGCGAGAGAAATCGGCCGCGTAGGTGGCATCAGTTGCTAATCCTCCCACGAGAAGTCGTTCCGCGAGCGGCCGGCAACACCCAACGCAGCCGATCTATTAGCGATTACCCTTGCCGATGACTATAAAACAATGCAGAGATCGAACGTAAAGAATTGCGGAGGCCCAGGATCATGGTGCCTCGCGCGAAAAGGCTAGCATGCCGCAATGGTGCGTAGAATCAATCAGTTCTACAACGGCGGTCACCTCATTCGACTCAATCAGCTCTTGAACCCTATTCAGCGTGGGCCAGGTACGCTTTAAGAAAGTTCCGGAGGCGTTTGCCTCAAGGCTGTGACTGGCGTAGAGCGATTTCCGTGGTCTGAGCCCACCCCGCGGCATTTGTCACTGATCTTTTCGGGTTGGCCGCAATGTCCGTTGCGTTAACGGCGCTCGACGCATGAAGGCGTACTCCGTTCCTGGTGTCTAATCTCTTCATGGTCCGCACCATTTCGGCCTTCTTATTCGCCGCCTGTTAGGAGCCGCGTGCATGGCACAAATACCCCGGACGCCGAACGTTGAGGCGCAACGGATAGCAATGAAGAAACTGGGATTTCTGGTTGGCGAGTGGTCCGGCGAGGCGTCGGTTCTCCGCGGACCGGGTCAATTTGCCGAGCTCACGCAGACTGAATCAGCGGAGTTCAAACTGGACGGGCTCGTGCTGGTGATTGAAGGCGTTGGTCGAACCAAAGCTGACGGCAAGCTGTCTCTTCAGGCCCTCGGATTGATTTCCTTCGACGATGAAACAGCAACCTATCGGATGCGAGCCTTCAACGGTGGGCAGTGGCTTGAAACTGAAGTCAAACTCGCCGATGGTGGAAACTCGATCTCTTGGGGTTTTGTACTCGGCGAATTCAAGACGACGACTGTGTTGCGCATCAATGAAAACGGCGAATGGACCGAACATGGGGAACTAGTAATCGGCGACCGCCCCCCGCAGAAAAGGATGGAGTTGAGGGTTCGGCGCAGTTCCCGCTAGTTGATCAAGCTCTAGCGATTGATTCTCTCCGCTGCGCCGTCCACAAGCGAAGCCAATAGCTCGTCGACGCTTGGGCAGCGCGCGAGATTCGCGCTTTGTCCAGCCCAAAGCGCAAGGAGTTCGGCGTTGCCGGCCTTTTGAGCTGGCAAAGCAAGATTGCGCATGAGCGCTCGCTGGAGCGGATAAGGAAGGACCTCTGTACGAGGTCGATTCAAGGATTCCAGAAGTTCGTTGTGGATGCCGCGAGCGAGCCTGCCCGTGAATCCACGCGTCAGGGAGGTACGTCTAGCTTTGCCGCTGAGGATAGCTTCCCAATGGAGCGGGTGTGCCCCGGACTCCACGCAGGCCAGGAAGGCCGTGCCGATCTGGACTCCTTCGGCGCCGAGACTGAACGCTGCCGCGATACCGCGAGCGTCCGCTATACCGCCTGCCGCGATTACGGGGATCTTTACGGCGTCGACTGTCTGCGGCACGAGTGAGATCGTTCCGGTCAGCGAGTCTTCCGATGAGCGCAGAAACGAGCCTCTGTGACCACCGGCTTCGAAACCCGAGGCAACTACCAGATTCACCCCGGCTTGTTCGATTGCAATCGCTTCATCGGGAGTGGTTGCCGTGCCTATGGTGACGATGTTTTGCTTCCGGGCCTCGTCAAGAATCTCCTTCGGCGGAATACCGTAGATGAACGAAAACACGGGCACTTTGGCGTCGAGAAGAACGCGCACCTGATCCTCGAAGCGAATAGATTTGTAGGGCGCGAAGTCAGGCTGTGTTCCTCCAACTTTTTTGATGTGAGGCGCGAGGTGCGAAAGAGCGCGATGGAATGCTGCAGCATCGGACGCGGCTGCTCCCTGATCTTCCATCGAGACCCACAGGTTCATGGCAAACGGTTTTGCTGTCAGTGAACGAATCTCGGCGATCACATCTTTGATTGCCTGTGGCTGAAAGCTGTGCGCACCGAAAGAACCCAGCCCATCGAAGTTCGATACCGCCGCCGTCAGCCGTTGTGACGAGAAGCCACCCAGCGGTCCCTGAATGATTGGATACTGAATCCCAAGGGCAGTGGCAACGCGTGTCTGATTCCATGTCTTTGACATATCATCTTCATAAGACAGGAGGCGGGATGGCCCCGGCTCTCTCAGTCTTCGACTTCGAGCACGACCTCAAGCTCTACCGGCATTCCCAGCGGGAGACTAGCAACGCCGAGGACCATGCGAACGGACAGTTTGTCGGCTCCGAATACATCGCGGAGCAACTCCGACGCAGCATCGGCCACCTTCGGCTGTGCGAAGAAGTCTCCCTCTGTCGCCAGATAAACCGCCAGCTTCACCACCTTGGTCACCTTATCGAGTGAGCCAAGGTGCTTCCTCGCTGCTGAGAGTACGTTCAACGCCGCGATGCGAACGGCCTCGCGGCCTTGTTCGACATCGAACTCCTTCCCCAGCCGGCCCACGAACTTGGGTTCATGCCCGACCACGGGAAGCATGCCGCTGAGGTAGAGTATGTTGCCTGTCTGCACGCTTTCAACATAAGCGCCAAACGGCGTGGGCGCGGGCGTGAGTTCTATTCCAAGCTCCTGCAGCCGGCGCTCCGCGCTTTCCGGCTGTACACCCTGCGGGCTTACCATTTCCCAGAGTGCGCACCGCCGTCCACGTGCAGCACCTCCCCGGTCACATTGCGAGCTTCCGTGAGATACACCACAGCCTCCACGATGTCCTCCACGCTCGAAATTGTACCCATCGGCGAAAGGGTCTTGAGGAAATCCTTTGGGTCGGTTGCGTGCATCGGTGTGTCTACGATACCGGGCGCCACTGCGTTGAAGCGGATGTGCTCCTTCGCATACTCGCTTGCCAGATTGCGTATCGCGGCTTCGAGCCCCCCTTTGGTGATCATCGGCACGGAAGAGGTGATGCCGGCGATCGGGTTGACCACCAGCGAAGTCGTGATGCTTACCACGCTGCCGCCACGCTTCTGCGAGAGCATCTGCTTCACGGTGCCCTGTGTGACGTAGAGGAAGCCTTCGAGATTGACCGAAGACAGAGCCTTGAAATCTTCGGTTGTGTAGTCCGTGAACGCTTTTGTGAAGAAGATGCCAGCGTTATTCACGAGCCCGTCAATCGAGCCGAACCTCGTGACGGCTGTCTCGACAATCTTTGAGGCGACAGCGCTCTCACCGATATTACCGTCGACGAGCGCGAGTTTGTCCGACGCCTTGAACGCTTCAGACTTGCTGACGTTGCGTGAGTTCGCGACCACGTTATATCCGCGATCAAGGAAAGACTGCACGACGCCCGCTCCGATACCTTGCGAAGCGCCGGTCACGATGACTGTCTTTTTGTCTGCCATACTTTAACTCCTGTTCGTTACTTGCTCTTGTTTCGCGGATCGCCTTTTGGGTTCAGGTATTCAAAGCCAAGGGGCCCAATCGCCGTTACCTGCGCGACGTATTCAATGGATTTTGCCCAATGGGAGCGGGGCGTGTTGCCGGGCAGAACGATCAGGTGGCGCGGGCTGTGTCATGAACTGAGTCATGATCGCTGTCCTTGACATTCTGCGGTTGAATGCGATTTGTTTCGCAGTTGCGATTAAGCCAGAACCGTGGGTGTGAATCTATTGGACGAAGGTATCGATCGATACTTTGGTATTAGCGAACGCTCGAAGCGGCGCTTGATGATACTCGATGTTCATCAGCCGATTTGCAAGTCGCGCCGAGGCAGCGACAGTGACCAGTCGCCAATCACAACCCGTAAGTCCGTGTGAGTTATCCATTAACGCCAACTCATCTAGCCAAACCTCGGTCAAGAATCTGGCCGGCTCAGAACCGAACAACTCGGTGACAGCATTGATAAACGTCAACAACTCGTGCTCTGCCATGTTGGCCGGGTCAGCGCAAGTCGACCTGTTATTGCTTGACCCTTTGCTTGCGTGGCTCACCTGCATTCCATGCATGCCTGTTCTCGATTCTGAAAGCCCGTAGCTCTGGCCTGCAGTCTTCAGATCAGAGGCACTGAGCTTTCGGTATGTCACTGTCTCGCCGATTACTACTTTTTTATGCTGCTCGGCGGACATTCATAGTTGCGATTAAGCCATAGGCATTGAGGCAAATCTATTGGACGATGGTATCGATCAGTACCTTCGCATCAGTCGGCGCGGAAACCCCGCTCACGCTCAACCCTTCATTAACGCCTCGCACAGACGCGCGAGGCGGAGTGTCGCGGCCATTTTACGAGGTCGGCACGGGATTCAGCCCTCATCTTTTGCATCACTCTGCCCCGGTGCCTCCACCGTGATCTCGCAGATGCCGAGTTCACCACCATCATTCTGCGGAATTAGTCCGGCACGCCGCCCCCCTTTGGGACCGGTTAGTCTCTCGAATGCGCGAGGAGTTCTTTTTAGGCGTGGCTGTGCCCGCGGCCAATCTTGCCCCGGAACCTCATTGGCGTGACGCCCACGATTCGACGGAAGACCTTCGTGAAATGACTTTGATCGGCGAAGCCGGCCGCCGCTCCTGCGCAGGCCAAGGTGATCTTCGGATCGCGCAGGTATTGTTTCGCGCGTTCAATTCTGCACCTCAGGATGTATTGATATGGAGACAGGCCTGTGCTCACCTTGAATAGCTCGCAGAAGTAGTTGGGACTCATCCCAGCTATTTGGGCGAGCTCCCACAGGCGAAGATCCTGTGCCAGGTTCTGGTTAATGTACTCCAGAATCCGGTTCAGGCGCGCCGTAGGCATGCTGCCGCGGTAATCAGGCTTAGCGCAATTACGGACCGAATAACGGCGAACCAGATAGATGCCGAGCGCCAGGCCGAGAGATTCGCCGTAGAGCGGACCGGCCGGTGAGCCGTCTTCCAGGTCGGCATGCAGAGCGAGCATTAACGATTGAATATGGCGGTCACGAAGATTCCAGTGGGTGGTTAGTTCCACATCCTTCAGGTGCGCGGTGTCTTCAAGCGAACGCGCGAGGAACCGCGGTTCCATGACCACGATGATACGAGTGGTCGGGCCAGACCAGGTGAGGCGATCGCGGGTCCCTGCCGGCAACACGTAGATCGTCCCAGGGCCATTGTCCGCGCTGCGGCTCTTGCCCTCCGTGGTCCACTGCGCCTTGATATTTCCATGGGTCAGAAGATTCAGGAAGTGAGTCGGATGATCATGATCCGGAATCGAGACGCCCGGCACATCACTGAACGATTCCAGGGCAATGCCGTCCCACCCGGCCCGTTTACTGCTTAGGGAAGATACCGCAGGGATGGGACACACCGCGCACCCATTGCGCATCACCTCAACAGCCTTGACCGGAAGAACTCCAGAGCTATCCATCGCATTACCCCCGCCGGACAGAGAACCCAATGGCAGAATCATACCGCCGTTCGCCCGGTTGCATGTTTTTTAGACCAATTTTTCGGAAGAACTGACCAAATCCGGAACATTTGACCAATGTTCTCGCGGTATCGTTTGCTCGCCGAGGTTGATAAGCGAAGAGAGAAAGGATGCGCACATTTGCAAGAAAAGTGTAGCCAGAGTCATCGAGTACATCCACGCGAACACTGGCGTAAACATTAGCCTGGTGGCCATGGCCCAGATTGTGGGAGTGTCGCCGAACCATTTTGTGTTGTTGTTTACCAAAGCGACCGGCCTGAGCCCTCACCAGTATGTTCTGCGGGCAAGGATCGACAACGCAAAGCTCCTCCTTCAGGATAAAGGGCTAAGCATTGCCGAGGTGAGCAGACTTACTGGCTTTCGTACCCAGGAGCATTTTACGAAGGTGTTTCGGAAGATCGTTGGCGTGACTCCACGCGAATTCAGAAGCGCGATTTAGGTATCACCGTTTCAAATCAGCTACTCCGGACCTTGGGACTCACTGGGCTCTGGCGTCCGATCCAAGTTGACCATACTCACCCCGCTTCAATGGGGATTTCGCGTTCGTGGGATGGGCTGAATACTGGCTCCAACAGTATCTGGTCATTGCTCTTAACTTATTTCGCCCGAAAGGTGGTCTCCTATGCAGGCTCTCTATCGCGACACCGCGATTGCTTCCACCCCGCGCCCAAACCTTAACCATGTGCCATCACCAGCTCTCAACCATCGCGAAACTGAGCAAAGCCGGGATGTGATTTACCTCGTGGATGATGACTTGCAGCTCAGGAAGGAGATCACCGAATTCCTCACCGCGCTCGGAATGAAGGTGGTGAGCTTTGCCTCAGCTGTCGAGTACCTGACATGTGCCGGAAGAGACACGGCAGCATGCGTAATTCTGAACATCTACCTGTCTGACATCAGCGGGCTCGAATTGCAGCGGCGGCTCGCGGAGAGGGAGAATACGCCCGTCATTTTTGTCAGCGATCGGTGCGACATCCCCTCCGCTGTTAGTGCGATGAAAGCAGGCGCAATCGAGTTCCTCAGCAAGCCTGTCGACCTGGGGACCTTGCTTGCGGCGATACGGCTCGCCTTGACGCAAGATCGAAAGCAGCGGCAACGGAAGGCAGAACTGGCTAAGCTGCAGGAATGCTTATCTCAACTGACACCGCGCGAGCGGGAGGTCTTGCCGCTTGTGGTGGGAGGGCTACACAATAAGGAGGCCGCCTCCGTTCTCGGCATCTCCGAAGTTACGCTGAAAACCCATCGCGGCCAGGTGATGCGAAAGATGCAAGCGGAATCCTTCGCTGAGCTGGTCAGGATGGCGGTGAAGCTGGGTATTCGTTATCGGCGCGAAACCCAGCCGGGCGTCGAACGGCAATCAGAAACCTCTATGTTTGTTGTGCGAAACGGATCGAGAAGTCTGGCCGAAGTGGCAGCTCAATAAAAAAAGAGTGAGCGAATGACGCCGACCTCAATCCGAGTCATGCGGACGATCGGCTTTACCCCAGCCGCCTCCCCCGGCCGTCTCGAGGTGGTGTATGTCTCATGCTCGCACGTGGATTTTCCTAATCGACCAGCTCCCCAGTCTTCTTCAAATGGCACCCGACTCGTCAATCTTCGAATTTCTCGATCGCTATCGGGAGAGGCCATGCCTGCTCATTGCGTCGGCCTTCGCCACACTATTTCCGTGCGCCTTACGGCTGTTACATAACCGTCCTTAGTAATACCCCTGGGTGTCCCGTCTTACGCTGACTTTTCCCGCATAGCGCCGCGAAATGAAGACGAAATAGACAATTGCCAAAGCGAACCCCGCGGGCCACCAAAGAGCGGCCAGGCGCAACGATTGCTCGCCGGCAGCCGCAGAATACGCGGTCATGGAATTCTCTGGGGCCAGAGTGGAATAGAGCATCACCGGAAAAATAGCGGCGCCGCCCGTGGTCAACAAGCCTACCAAAATAAAGTTCGACCCAAGAAACGCCCTCATTTCATGGCGGGCCCTGAGGCCAGAAATCATTGTGCCGGTCGCGATCAAGATTACGAGCACTCCCAGCCAGCAAAACGGATTGTGAATCGCGTGTCCAACAACGTCGTGACGAACCGCCCAAGACTCAACCGAGATCGCGAGAAAGAGCGGAACAGCCGCAGCCCACAGATAAGTTGCATATTTGGAACTACGATCATGTACTGGGCCTTCCGTTTTCAGAGCGAGATAGGTCACGCCGTGAGCAGCGAGGATGGTAGCCGCGAAGACTGCAATGGATATCGTGTACCAGTCGAGCAGCCCGACCTGTCCGTGAACACTGAAATTTGTGAAAAATGCCATCGAGAAATTCCCGTCGGCATCGACCGGCACCCCCCGTGCAACGTTGCCTGCGGCAGCCCCCAAAAAGGACTGCCAGGAGACAATTGGAGAATACGAAAACGAAATCCCAGAACCCTTGCCACAAGCGATCGTCGATTTGCCCTCCGACTTCGATGGAAATGCCGCGCAGAATCAGACTCCAAAGAATTAAAAGAGCGCGAGGTAGAGCCTGCGAAAGCCGAAGCTATGAGACGTGGAAATACCGCCAACAATGTGCCCCCAAAACCGACAAGCCACACTTCATGCCACGACCAAAGCGGCCCGATCGCGGCAATCACCTGCCGGCGCTCCTCCGGTGTCCTGGCGACAAACCAGTGAAGCATCCCAGCGCCGAAGTTGCGTCCATCCAAAATCACATAGATGATGAGCATTAAGCTGACAATTGCATACCACATCGCGATCATGAGAAATGCCCCTCTCTTGAGCCTAGTGGCCTGTCGCAGAGAGATCGTTACTGCGGATGCGGTGAGAAGCGTCGGAGTACTTCCAGTTGATAGGCTGAGCATTGGCTGAGTAAGCGTTGATGTAGCGGCGCAGTTTGCGGGCCAGATCGGGCACGGAGGTAAAGACGCCGCGGGCGATGACCTCCCGCTCGATTTTCGCGAACCAGAGTTCGACCTGATTGAGCCATGAGGAGTAGGTGGGTGTGAAGTGGAACCGGACGCGGGGATGTTGCTCCAGGAACTCCCGCACCAGCGCGGTTTTGTGAGCCGAGAGATTGTCGAGGATGATGTGGATCTGCTGATTGGGCGGGCACAGGGAGACAACCTCCTTCAGGAAACCGACAAAGTCCCGACTGGTGTGGCGAGCGGCGGTCTTGCCGTGAACGCGGCCGGTCGCGGTGTCCAGCGCCGCATACAGCGACAGGGTTCCGTGCCGGTAGTATTCAAATCCGTGGCGCTCGGCGCGGCCCGGCGAAAGCGGCAGCACCGGATCGAGCCGATCCAGTGCCTGAATGGCAGTCTTCTCATCAACACAGAACACGGCAGCATGCTGCGGAGGGTTCAGGTACAGCCCGATAATGTCAGCGGCTTTGGCTTCGAAATCCGGATCGTCGCTGGCCATGTAGCGCTCCAGGCGGTGCGGCTTCAGGCCGGCCTCTTTCCACACCCGATGCACTGCGTCCTTGCTGACGCCCAGCGCTGCGGCAAGCTTGCGACAACTCCAGTGAGTGGAACCGTCCCTCGGCTTCTTGCGGGTAGTCGAGAGAATCCGGGCTCGCAGCTTAGGAGTCAGCACGGAAGCGGACTGTCCGGGATGACTCGTATCCAGGCCATCCATACCCGAAGCAAGGAAGCGCCGCTTCCACCGGCTGATCGTCGGCGCCGTGGTCCGCAACCTCTGCTTGATCGTATTGAACGACGCTCCCTCGGCCAGCATCAGAATCAGCCTGGCGCGGAAGACATATCCGGCGGGCAGAGAGCGGGACTGGGCACTACGGCTGAGTTCCAGTTGCTGGTCTTCGCTGAGCACCACCGAATCGATGGACATACCTGCTTAGATGTAAGCAGGACTAGTAATGTTTACTCTGCGACAGGTCACTAGGACCGTCTCTTGGCGCTCCGCCGATGGCTTAGCCATCGGTTCCTGGTCCGGACCGCGGGCGATCTCACGACCGACCAGATAGAGAAAGAGCAGACCGAACACAAAGTAAAGGCCGACGAAGCCGATTAAAGTGAAGAGGGTGTCCCCCCCGCTCACTACTTTGCTATAGCCGTCGCTTGTGTGGAAAAGGCCATAGATCAGCCAGGGTTGGCTGCCCCAGTTCTGCCGTCATCCATCCAAGAGTGTTGGCAATATAAGGGAAAGGAAGAGCCAGCATCAAAACCCACAACAGCAGGGTGTTGGATTCTAATCGACGCTGCCAGTCTTCGAACCTGGCATAGGCCATAAGCACGATGAAGATCGTGCCCAGAGTGATCATTAAGTGAAATGAATAGTAGAGAATCTCGATGTTATCAGGCCACACATTCGTAGGAAACTCGTCCAACCCATGTACATAACTTCCAAAGTGACCATAAGCCAGAAAACTCAGAGCGCCGGGCATCTCGATAGGATTGTCGAGCCGCCGGGCCGCGACATTGGGTTGCCCGATCATCGCGACACCCGCCCCGGATCCGCCCACGAACTTACCTTCCATTGCAGCGAGCGTTACCGGTTGGTGCCTTCCGACCATCTTGGCCTGCTGGTCACCCGTTGGAAAGGCAACAAGAAGGGAGGCGATGAGCCCGGTGCACGTTCCCGCGCGGAGATAAAGCTGGGCCTAGACCGGATGCAGTTGCTGCAGGGCATAGAGCGCGCCAATCGCTGTAACCACGAACGAGCCTGTTACGAGAGCCGCTATTTGATTGTGCGAGAACTGGACCAAGGCCCACGGATTCAGCAGGTAGGCGCTAAAACTCCCGATGCCAAGTGATCCTCGCGAGTCGACTTGATAGCCCACGGGATACTGCATGAAGGCACTCGTGACCAAAATGAAGTAGCCGGACAGCCAACTTCCGAGCGCAACCGCTACCGCTGCGAGGAAGTGATAGCGCGGGCCTAATCTCTTTTCGCCCCAGATGAGCGCGCCGACGAAGGCGCTTTCCAGAAAGAATGCGAACATCCCTTCCATCGCCAATGTCTGTCCGATCACGCCGCCCGAGTAACGGGAAAAGCCTGCCCAATTCGTTCCGAACTGAAATTCCATGGGAATGCCGGTTACGACGCCAACGGCAAAATTGAGCGCAAATATCTTGGCCCAGAACCGGACGGCTCGATTGTATTTTTCGTCTCCCGTCTTGAGAGCGCGCCATTTCCAATACACAAGGAACCACCCCAACCCCATGGTGAGTTGAGGAAACAGGTAATGATAGATGAGCGTAAAGCCAAACTGAAACCGGCTCCAAAACGCTGGATCTGAAAGACTTGCATTCATCGCTGCACCTCTTCCGGAATTCCCGATTTCTGTATCAACAGCGGCACCCACCGCCGGCCTCCGATAAAGGCAACCTGGCCTACACGTCTCAGCGCGCCGCTGTTTTTCGTCCCTGACCTGACTGTCCAGGCATCACGCTGGAGATCTTGTACCCGGCTGAAGAAATAAATGGAAAATCCATCTTTTGCCCGGAGTAATTTCGATCGTCGGTCGACCGTTGTGATTAGGCCAGAAATCCCGAGACAAATCTATTGGACAATAGTATTGGCGATACCAAGGTATAGGACGGGAACTTGCTCAGATCGCGCAGGGTCTCGGCAACTGGCCGGCACGGTACAACTTACGCCTCTAGGAAGCTGTTGAAATTGGCGTCGATGGTGCATGTTTGCTGGGGAGTTGGTGCGGGCGCCCCGTCAGATCGGTTCGAAATCGTGTTTTGGTGAGTGTTCACGCGGGGTGCCGCTCCCGGGAGGGGCGATCCCGGGCCCACGTGCCTGGTTGCGCGAGCAGCCTGGGCAAGCGCAGCAGATTGTGCGCGGCGCAACTGAAGACGAACAGCCAATCGACCTTGCTCAGTCCGCGCAGTTTGGCCTGGCGCAGTGGTCCGGTCTGCTTGAGCCAGCCGAAGCTTTTCTCGATTAACCAGCGGCGGCTGAGACTGACGGCGTAGCTGGGCTGGCGCGTGGTTCTCCGATCCAGGTTGCTGGCGCGGTTGTTGTCGTTCTTAGTCACATGCGAAGTTACATTCAACTCTCGCGCCGTGCGCACGAAATCTTTCGTGTCGTAGGCCTTGTCTGCGCCCACGGTGATGCGGCGGGAGCGGCCCACCTGCTTACGCTGAAGCATCAACAGCGCGGCATCGCGTTCGGCAAATCCGTCGGCATGAGTGGCCATGGCTGCGGCGATCAGTCCGTTGCGGTTTTCCACCAGAGCATGACCCAGATCGCTCAGCTTGGACTCCTTGCCGTAGCTCTTCTTGTACAGCCGGGCATCGGGATCCGTGGTGGACTGGTGCGTCTTGTTGCCGCGCTTCTGGCCACGGAAGCTGGTGCCATCGCCGTCCCTGGAGTCGTCCTTCGAACGAAAGCTCTTCTGCGAGGCCCAGGCTTGGATCAGCGTGCCGTCCACGGTGAAGTGCTCGTCGGACATGAACTTCTTCGCCTGCCGGTTCACTTCGGCAAAGAACCGTCGCGCCACCTCGGAGGTCAACAGACGGTCGCGGTTTTTCGAGAACACTGCGTGATTCCACACCGCATCATCCATGCCCAGGCCTACGAACCAGCGAAACAGCAGGTTGTAATCGATCTGCTCGACCAGCAGCCGCTCGGAACGGATGGAGAAGAACACCTGCAACAGCAGCGCTCGCAGTATGTACTCCGGCGCAATCGACGGCCGCCCAGAGTCCGCGTACAGCTCATCGAACTCCGGACTCAGCCTGCGCAGCACGGCGTCGGTCACCTTGCGCACTTCGCGCAACGGATGATCCGAAGGCACTCGCTGCTCCAACGACACATAGCTGAACATCCCGTCCTGAACCCGCTCGTCTCCTCGCATATCGATAAGACGAATAGCCCCTGCGGCAATGCCGCAGAGGCGTACCTATTTCAACAAGTTCCTAGAACGACTGGTTGGCGTTTACGCTGTGCTGCCGTGCAACGGACGCCACCGACATTCGCGTTGATTGCAGGACGCGGAGCGAGTTAGCTGCTTTTTGGCCTGAAGGCCTGGGGGCCACGCTTGGCTATCAGCACTGCTCCTCGCGGCGTGGCTCTGACTGCGAGCTGGATTCCCGCGCACCAGGCAGCTAATCTCGCTACAGTGGACATGCTGCGCTCGGAGCGACAGAGTCGACTACATTTCCGTCCCTCAGCTTCACATCATCGTCAGAGGTTCGCGAAGAGGAAGGTCAGATGGCGACTCCTCGCCACCTCAACACGGACAATTGAACAATCCAGATGGACGATAAGTTGCGATCTCGGACACTTGACGAGGACCCGGGCGCGATCCTCCCCAAGGCGGTAATCTATCTGACAAGGCGGCAGCGATCCTCTTGCACTTGCAGAAGCGCAGGTTTGACCTCGGGAGATGCACGTTTAAGTCTCTTCAAAATGCCTTCGTCCTCGACCTTCGCGATGACACGAATGCTCGATCGGTCCACGAGAGGTAGATATCCTCGCCGTACTGGCTACTTCGTAGCATTGCCTTCCTAACCGCTGCCGATCTTATCGGTGGGTTATGAGCGCCGTTTGCGTACCCCTGGTCTCCGCCATACATGGAACTCTATGTGAGCATGAGAGGCTGATGTAGACTTTCTGGATGGAAACTACCCAGATCCTGGCAGCAATTGATGCAGAGATTCAGCGGCTTCAGCAAGCCAAGGTAATACTAAGCGGTTCCACGAAGAGCGAGGCCAAACGAGTTGCGGTTTCCCGCGCACCTAAGAAGCGCCATCTTTCTCCTGAAGCTCGCGCCAAGATCGCGGCTGCGCAGAAGGCGCGGTGGGCGAAAGCGAAGAAAGCAACGAAGTAAGGTTGGTTGCCAATCTCCTTCCCCTCCGGGTTACCTCTGCCGCACTCGATCTGAGGGCAAGGTGCGGGCGTCCGCCTCAGTCAGAAGCTACTGGACAGCCGATTTCGCATCACCCACGACCTTGTAATCTTTGTATTCAATCTCTTCGACCGTCTGGCCCAAAATAAAGTTATGCGCCTCTATCTTCTCGTGGATGACCATTGCGAAGCCATTGACGTTTGTAAAGTCGCGTGTGATCAAAGGCGTTCCTGCCCAGAGCGACGAGCTCTTGGATTGAGTTCCTTGAACGCGCACCAACAGGTAGGTATTGACATCTACCCAGGCCTTACCGTTTATCAGATATGCGCTTGCCTTGCGCGCCTTTACGTCCAGCACTACGCACTCCTGAATGCCGATAGAAGACCTCGCCGGTTCAACGCTGATCTCATAATTATCGGTCGTGAGCATTAGCTGGCCTCGCATTGTCGGATCATATATTTGCTTTTCCGATCCAAGTGAAGGCTCGATCACCCGATTCTGAAAGATTGATGACCCGCTTTGTGAGATTGTCGTATACCTGATGCCTTTGCTCTTCTCGTATATCGCCAGGACGGTCTTTTCTGCAGATGGGGCGGTCGCACTATTTCTGTAGACCGCGTAGTGCTCCGTGACTGTATATCCCTGAATATTTGCAAATCGTGCCCGGATTACCGCGTCCGTTTTCGAGATCACGGTGTCTTCCGATTGCCCCAGTGCGGCATAATTTGCCACACAGGAAACCAATAGCGTGCTCATGCGAATCCACTGGGTCCAGCTCATAAGACATTTTCGCTCTTGATCTTCTCTGGATATACTTCGATTCGCCCCGCAGTCTCCACCGCGTCGATTTCCGATCGATCAGGCAAAATGGTGCCTCGGCTTATTCAAGAAAACCTGTTATAGCTATCTGACACTGGATAATCACTTGTGCGAACCAGGCTTTTCGTTCACCGGATTGTTTCCGCATAGCCGACTTTTCGGCCAAGTGCCAACTTCTAGTGAGTCGACGACTCCCTGAATGGCCCCTTATTCATTCTGTGTCGCGGCAACAGCCGTCATTGGAGCTAACCGACGATAGCGGGTAGCCGAGAGTCTCCATGACACTGATAAGGAGCGCGAACCGTTCATCGGTTGCTCAGAGTTCCTTAAGAGCAGCTGCCTGCGGACCAAGCTTGTGGCTTTGAGGGCAATCGTGGAAACCTACCAGATGTAGGAGGCGACCATTCTGGGACGTACCGGCTTTCCGTTGGAGACTTCCATCTCTAGCACGATCTGAATATTTTTCTCTTCCCATGCTTTGGGGGCGGTACGAGCAAATTCCTTCCAGGCCGCGCCATCTACTAAAAACTCACCGGCCGCTTCGGTTCCTAACTGATTCAGCCCCCCGCAGAGATCACGACCCGTTTGCGTGCGGGATCGAGGATTCTTGTAATAAGCGCATAGTCATGGTCGATCGGTTCGGGATCAGTTTTATCGCGAAGCCACTTTCGATTCGGGGACGTCTGCTCTCGGATCATCCAAATCGGCTTATCAGGGGTGCCGCTCAATTCGAAAGTAAACCGTAGATTTTTGTTCAAACTCATCGTCCAGGGATTATTGAAGGCTCCGATAAAGACGATGTTCCGGCCGTTGAAATCCACCGCCAGGACTTCCTGAGGCCACCGGAGTTGGTTGGCGACGCCATGGCTTGCTAATAGGCGCACCACGCTGAGAGCCGCTCGGAGATTTCCAACGGTCACAGAGTCACGGGAAGTATCAGCGGTACAGTCAAAGATCAACAGGGCGCGATCGTCCCTAACGCGGCCGTCAAGGCGACGAACGTCGACACCGCCTTTACCAGCACAATTGCTACCGGTGGAGACGGAACCTTCACGATCCAATATCTTCCGGTCGGCAACTATGTCGTCGAGGTCAGCGCTCCATCATTCAAGAAGTTTGTCCAGCAGAACGTCACGGTCGCGATCGACCAGACCATGGCAGTGTCGGTAACGCTTGAAGCGGGTGCCGAGACACAGACCATTGAGGTCACGGAAGCCCCGCCGCTCGTCCAAACGACTTCCGCCGTAGTGGGCCGGACCGTCTCGCCGAACGAAATCATCTCTTTGCCGCTGGTGAACCGCAACGCCTACGCCGAGCTCTCATTGACCCCGGGAGTCCTGGCTAACAGCGCCTGCGCCCAAAGCAACCCCAACGGAACGCCGAATTTCGAAATTGGCGTTCCTTCCACCCAGGTTCAAGTCAACGGCGGCATCGACGCTGGCGTGCCGACAGTCAGTTACTACCTTGACGGCGGGATCAATATGACGGGCCTGCGCAACTACGGCAATCCGCTACCGAATCCGGATGCGCTCCAAGAGTTCCGCGTCGAGACCAGCAATTTCGCGGCAGAGTACGGTCGCATGTCGGGCGCCGTTGTCACCGCCGTCACCAAGTCCGGCACCAACAAGTTCCCGGTTCCCTCTTCGAATTCAACCGCAACACGGCTCTGAATGCGATTCCCTGGGGACAAACGACAGCGCAACATTATCGGCGCAATATGTTCGGCGGAACCGTAGGGGGTCCCGTCAAGCAAGATAGGGCTTTCTTCTTCTTCAGCTATGGCGGCCTCCGCCAGGTGGTGGGCACGACCCTCAGCGGCGGTATCATCCCAGGCAAATACATGACGGAGGGCGACTTCACGCAGCTCACAAACAGCAAAAGCGCCGTTATTCCCATTTATGAACCGGGAACAAAAATTCAATATGTGGGAACTAACGCGTCGCCCAACTGTCAAACGCCAAAGCCAAATTGCGTTCCGACCGCCGACCTGGACCCGACAGCGCAAAACCTGATGAGCAAGTACATCGCGCCGCTTTTGACCTCGTCCATGAATCCCGCAACGACGAACTCGTATGCCGGATACTTCATCGGACCAACGAACCAGGACGAGTATCTTGGCAAATATGACCAGGTGCTCTCGGACAAAGATCATGCCTCAGCCAGCTTCTTCTATCTCGGCACACTTCAGGACGCATACGGAAATGGCAACATCCCGTATATGACGAACCAGTCCTTTGCGAAGCAGTACAACACCAACATCAGCGAAATTCATACGTTCAACGCCACTACGATCAATCAGGCGTGGCTGACCTTTACACGCGTGGCAGGCGGCCGCGTCAACTTGCCGGCAACGGGTCTTGAGCAATTCGGCTCGGACTATCGCACCCAGGGACCCCAGACTCTTCCATCGATTAACATCTCGGGCTATTTTGCGGGTGGGGGCGCATTAGCTGGCCCGGTTTCGGACACGGACTTTTACTCCCTTCGCGATCTGGTCAGTATGACCAAGGGCAAACACAGCATTGACTTTGGCGGTGAACTCTCGCTCGAGAAGGACATGTTTCAAGGCAACCTCGAGAATTTCGGGAGCTTTCTGTTCACTCCCACGGGCTTTCCGGGCACCACGGGGAATGCCTTGTCGGACTTCGTCGTCGGTCAAGTCAACTCCATGGAGCAGGACACGCCGTATCACGGGCTGCTCAGCAATTGGTACTGGGCTCTTTTTCTGCAAGACAACTACCGCATCCGTCCCAATCTGACACTCAACCTCGGCCTTCGCTGGGATGTGCAGACCGCGCCGGTCGAATCACAGAACCTGACGGCTACATTTGTCCCTAACGTGCAGTCGACAAAGGTGCCTTCGGCGCCTGTGAGATTGCTCTTCCCCGGCGATCCCGGCGTTCCGCGCGGCATCGCCGACAACCGCTATCACCACGTTTCCCCGCGTTTTGGCATCGCATGGGATCCATTCAACGACGGCAAGACCGCTGTACGCGCTGGCGTCGGTGTTTTCTACGGGGCGATCGACCGCGAATGAATGGAATCAGCCTGCCAACGCACAGCCCTTCGCCGTCCGGCAAACTTTCCCTTGTATCCAATCCTTCACGCATGTATATGGAAATTCGGTCATTGGATGCACGCCCTCTTTTCCGAACGGCAGTCTGTTCCCGTACACGTTCAATCCATCCGATCCACGCTTCCTGCCCAACGCGGGCGTTGAAACCATCAACCGGAATTACCAGTGGCCGTACGTCTATCAGATCAACACGGCCGTCCAACAGCAGTTGCCAAAGAATTTCAGTCTGACGGTGGGCTACGTGGGCACGCTTTCTCACGACCTTCCCTTCGAGATTGACGCCAACGCACCAATATGGGCCCCCGGAGCCACGACATCCAATGCCAATCCCCGGCGCCCATACAACGCAGATGGTGTTCTGGGAGTGACGTCCAATCTCGTGTCCAATCAGACAGCCTCTTACAATTCGCTACAGGTTTCGGTGAATAGGCCACTAACGCGTAACCTTATGCTCAACGGCTTCTACGTCTGGGGAAACGCCTTCCAGAGCGTCAACGAGAATGGAGTCGGTACGGCAGGGCCTGCACAGGACTTCTATGCGCTGTGGGAAGAGCGCGGTCCGATGGATGTTGACCGCCGGAGCACATCGACCATCTCGGCTATCTGGAAGCTCGATTATTACAAAGGGAGCAGCCGGCTGTGGGAACAGCTAGCCAACGGTTGGACTATCTCGCCAATCTTAAGTTTTTATAGCGGCGCGCCAGTTAATATTACGACCGGATCCGCCAAGAACGGCGACCCTTCGACTACCAATCGCCCCAACCTCGTTCCGGGCGTAAACGCGTTTCTCGATTCTAACCGCCCGCAGAGCGTCAGCCGTTATGCCTGGTTTAATACCGCCGCTTTCATAGCCAATGGATCCGGCGGCATTGGCCCCGGCGGAGCTGATGGCACGACTCCGCGCGACTATATGCGTGCGCCTGGTTACCGCGACGTCGACCTTGCAATATTCCGCGACTTCGACTTTGAGCGCGGTTTCAATCTCCAAATCCGCGGGGAAGCGACCAACGCGTTTAATCTCGTGAATCTGGGCGCGCCCAACGGGAGCCTCGCGTCCACTCAATTTGGCTGGATTACATCTGCTTCAACTCAACGCTTGATCCAAGTAGGAGCTCGGTTCACATTCTAAATCCATGCCAGCTGCAATATGGAAGGCGTATCAGCTTTTGACATTGTCTGGGCAAACCATCTCAAAGAGATCGGAGCCTTATATATTCGCGCGGCGTCGTGCAATTGAAGACTAGCGTGAAAAGCTTTATTTTCGCGACTAACAAGTTACAAGAGTCGCGGATCTAATCTACAGGACCGCCTTTCGGATGAGTGGGAAATGTTGAAGAGGTGTTCTTGAAAGCTACTAAGACAGTCAATCGGCGAATGTTTGCCAAAGGCTTGGCTCTTGCGCCATGGGGTATAGCGGCTTCTTCCAGGCTGCTTGGGCAGCAGAGTGCGGCGACTACGGAGACCGGAAAAGTAGATCCGTTGAAAGCGGAGAAGAAAAAGCCTGGGCCGGAGTCTAGCAAGCGTCCACCGATCCATGAGATGGAACCGTTTGCTGAGCCGCTTGTCTTCGCGCGGCACGAAGTCCAACCAAGAGTTCGCCCGTTCTCTCTAAACCAAGTTCAGCTGGATTCCGGCCCATTGCAGCAGGCCCGCGATTGGAATCGCGCTTACATGATGCGGCTGGACAATGATCGCCTGTTGCACAACTTTCGCGTCACCGCGGGTCTGCCGTCCGAGGCCGAGCCTCTTGGCGGTTGGGAGGCGCCGACCTCAACACCTGCGGCGAAATGGACGATGCGCCTGCGCATCCCCGCTTGGACAAGCGACGACAGCTCCGTGATGATCAATGGGCGTCCGATAGAAGGGGCGGCCAGTCCTGGCAGTTACCTCAGCATTCGTCGTGTCTGGAAGCCGGGTGAATCGGGTACAGCTGACGACACCAATGCGGCTTACCTCAGAGAGTATTCATGACGACTTGACGCTGCAGGCGTTTCTTTATGGCCCTATTGTGCTGGCTGGGCAATTCCCAATGGGGAAGATGAGCGAAGCGCTGCTGCACAAGAACCAAGGGCCGGAGATTCAGGAGGCACCCTTGAACGTGCCGGGACTTATCGCGAGGGGAAGCGATGCCTCCGACTGGATTGAGCCCGTTCCGGGACAGCCGCTGACCTTTCGAACGACCGGGCAAGCAAGAGATGTAACTCTCAAGCCGCTCAATCAGAGTTGGGAACGCTTTGCCGTGTATCGGGTGTTGTCTTGAGAAACCGACTACGACTACTGCCCTTATGCCTATCGAGTCAGTCTTTCGTGCTCTGTACGCACGCTCGACCTCAACTACACGGAGGCAGCAACAGCCACTCTGAACGAACGGAAGTTTTTGAGACCGACTTGCGCGGAATCGCAGGACAGCCAATGGCATTTGGCTGTAAAACGTCAGGACTCTATCGGAGCTGCTCCGCGGGATCGGGCGTGCGCGGTGGATGGAGCTAGCGCGGAGCAGGTCGGATAGAGCGGTTTGAAGGAAGGCGCTGGAGCGGTCGGGGAAGGATGTTGGCTATGGGTTTTTCATCCCTTTAGGCTGGGCCGAGGCAGGGAGTGCAGGGCCGGCAAGTTTGTGGAGCCCTCTCTGCAGCCACACGTAATTCGGATAGGAAGATGATCCGGGACACAGGATGGGTTGGTGGAAAGTGCCATTTTCGGGCCTGAGGCACACCTCAAGTAAGCGTGCTGCGAAGCATGCGGTGAAGGCCGTTTTGCTCTGGCAGTTAGGAGGAGTCAAGCAGGCTTGCCTCCCTTCGTTCAGCGAAGAAGAGTTGTGCGGCCGAGAGCCGTTCGACGAGATGCATGCGTCCATGGCAGCGCGGACACTTCCATAGCGTGGGTCTTGCCAGGAACGGTGTATCGGCGGGAGGAGCCTGGTGGAGCAGGTCACGGCAGAGCGGCAGCATGCGGGCTCGTCTGCGGTTGGCGAGGAAGCCGAAGTAACGGATACGGGGAAAGCCTCGCGGCAGGACATGCTGGACGAAGCGGCGCAGGAACTCTTCGGAAGCAAGTAACATCGTGCGCTGCTTGCTTTGGTGAGCATAGTCCTTCCAGCGGAAGCAGACCTCGGAAGGTGAGACGGAGAGCAGGCGATGGTTGGAGATGGCGACGCGATGGGTATAGCGTGCCAGGTAATGCAGCACGTGCTCAGGGCCACCGAAGGGCGGTTTGGCATAGACGACCCAGTCTTGCCGATAAAGCGTGCGCAGGAAGAGGGCGAAGGGCTTCTCCTCATGGAGCGGCATGCACTCGCCGAAGAAGCGCAACTGATGGCGGGCAAAGAGGCGCCGCAGTCCGGCGACGAACTTGCCGCGGAAAACGCGGCTGAGCACCTTAACCGGTAGGAAGAAGTTAGAGGGTGCAGATATCCAACATGTGTGGTCCGGCGTGAGTCCGCCACCAGGTACCACGCAGTGGATGTGCGGATGTGGAGTAAGTGTCTGTCCCCAGGTGTGCAGGATGGCCAGGAAGCCAAGCTCTGCGCCGAGATGCTTCGGATCAACAGCGACGTCGAGCAGAGCGGCGGCACTGGCTTCGAACAGCAAGGAAAAGAGCGGCCGCTTGTTCTGCCACATCAACGGCACCAGCATATGCGGCACGCTGAAGACCAGGTGGTAGTAGCCGACGGCCAGCAGTTCCTGCTGTCGCTTCCGCAGCCACTGATCGCGCGCACCGGTCTGGCATTTCGGGCAGTGCCGGTTGCGGCAGGAGTTATACGAGATAGCCTGATGTCCGCAGCTCACGCACGCATCGCGATGACCGCCGAGCGCAGCGGTACGGCAGCGAGCGATCGCATCGAGCACCTTGTGCTGCGACCAGGTTAACGAAGCGCTATACCGTTGCCGGAAGCTATCACCACTGATGCGAATGATGTCGGCCACCTCGAAGGGCGGCCGGCTCATCGCTTCCGGTCCTGCTGTTCTGTGCGAAGCGTGATCTGCTCCAGCGGGTTGATGGCGGCATGGAGGTGACGTCGTGAGAGCTGGAGGTAGACGGTTGTGTCTTCGAGCCGCTCATGGCCCATCAGCAGCTGAATCGTGCGCAGATCGGCGCCGGCTTCGAGCAGGTGCGTCGCAAAGCTGTGCCGCAGCGTGTGCGGGTGGATCTTCTTCGTGAGTCCGGCGCGCGTGGCCGCTGTGCGGCATGCGTGCCAGACAGTCTTGTCGGAGATAGGCTGGTCGGTGCCACGCTGGCCCGCGGTGCTGGGAAAGAGGTATCCGCGCGGCTTCTTCCATCGCCACCAGCTACGCAGTTCTTCGAGTAGCTTCGGCGAGAGCGGCACATCGCGGTCTCTGGCGCCCTTGCCCTGGCGGATGTGGATGACCATGCGCTGGCTGTCGATGTCTTCGACCTTGATCCTTGCCGCTTCCGTCCTGCGTACTCCGGTGGCATAGAGCAGCACCAGGATCATGCGGTACAAGCGGTTGGGTGCGGCTTCGATCAGACGCACGACTTCATCCTGGCTGAGCACCGTCGGCAGCTTGTGTGGCACCTTGGGGAAGATGAGATCGTCGTAGGCCAGATCGCTCCGCTTCAGCATGCGCTTGTACAGGAACCGCAGCGCCGAGATGCGGATCTCGACGGTACTGGGCTCAAGCTTCTTCTCCTGCAGCAGGTATCGCTGATAACCTCGCAGGTGCTCAGGACCCAGTTGCTCGGGCGAGCAATGGAAGTGTTCGGCAAACTGCCGGACCGCACCGAGATAGCTGCGGATCGTGGCCGGCGCGTAGTTGCGGCGCTGAAGCTCGTGCAGCATGCGCTGGCGAAGTGGAGTCATAGGAACCTCCTCCCTATGACTTCTCACCCTAGCCCGGCATAACTCCCTTCGCTAACCACCACTCTCAAGTCCGTCGCGCCAGCGACTTCGTTCAAACCCCCTAACCTGAAACTTGGATCCCAGCATTTCTCTGGCTGACAGCTGTACGAGATGGCGACTACTCATCCAACTGATGACATGCTCGTCCGTTGATTCGAAAGTCTTTCTGCGATGAAGACCGTGGATCATTCCGACAGCCTGAGGGCGTCAATCAGAGCAGCCAGGGCAGCAGGTTGATTTCGACGACTGGGATAGTAGAGGAAATATCCGGGAAATGACGGACACCAGTCTTTCAGGACTTGGATCAATCTCCCCTTCGCAATCAAGTCCGTGAGAGTGTCTTCCATAGATGATCCGATTCCTACGCCGTCCAGCACCGCTTGGATCACGAGGTCGGGATCGTCGAAGGATGCTGGGCCTTGGGGGCTAACCGTAAGAGCTTTCCGCCCTTTCTCGAATTCCCATCGGTAAAGACCACTGCTGAAGCGAAAGCCGATGCAGGAGTGCTCTTTCAGATCCTGCGGGTGCCGCGGGACAGAGTTCGATTCGAAGTATTTCGGAGAACCAACAATGGCCAAACGCATTTCTTTGGTGACGCGTACGGCGATCATGTCTCGCTGGATGAACTCGCCGAGCTGGACACCAGCGTCATACTCGCCGGCGACGAGATCGACAGGGTCATTGGAAGAGGTTACCTCCAGGACAATCTCAGGAAAGGTGCGAGCAAATCGAGCCAGCTTAGGTAGGATCACCATCTGAGTCGCGGTGCGCGGGATGATGAGGCGAATTCGTCCAGCCGGCTTTTCCCTCTGCTTCCGGGTTTCCGCTACGGCTCCCTCGATCCGCTCCAAAGCGGGTGCGAGGTCCAGAAGCAACGCTGTCCCAGCCGCTGTAGGGGAGACACTCCGCGTGGTTCGCGCGAGCAACTGAATCCCCAATCTCTTTTCAAGACCGCGCATGGAATGGCTCAACGCGGATTGCGAAATGCCTAACCGCCCGGCAGCACGTGTGAAACTATGCTCTTCCGCAACAATCGCAAAAGCTGAAAGTTCTGCCAATTCACTTCTGATCATTCATGAATTGTACTCATGACGCCTTGCGACAGAAGGAGGCTTGTTGCATCAAACTCGGCGTCTTAGACTTATGTGCATATGGATCACTTGCCGGGAATTGCAACGCACCGCTCGTTGAGCGGTGTCAGTATCGCGGGCTTCTCACACACGTCCCAACTACCGTTTGAAAGGTCATTGCCATGCTGAATCGCAAGCTCGGTAACACTGGAATCGCGGTATCCAAGATAGCTCTTGGAACTATGTACTTCGGCTCCGAGACGCCTGAGGAGGACGCTTTTGCAATCCTCGACAAGTACGTTGAGGCCGGCGGCAACCTGATCGACACCGCCGATGTATACGTTGGCGGCGTCTCGGAACAGATCATCGGGCGCTGGTTTGCCGCAAGACCTCGAGAGGTGACGAACCGGGTTGTCCTCGCCAGCAAAGGCCGCGCCGGTGGCGGCCAGGACCCCAACGCGGTTGGACTGTCGCGGCGCTACCTCCATCGTGCTCTGAACGTATCCCTCAGCCGCCTGGGCGTCGAGACAATCGACCTCTATCAGTTGCACGCTTCCGACATGCACACGCCGGTAGAAGAAACGCTGTCGTTTCTGGATGAAGCCGTAAAGGCTGGCAAGATCCACTACATCGGCTTATCGAACTTCACGGGTTGGCAACTTCAACTGATGATCTCGACGGCGAAGGCAATGGGCGTGCAGGTCCCCGTAACGCTTCAGCCGCAGTACAGCTTACTCTCCCGCGAAATCGAGTGGGAGATTGTGCCGGCAGCGTTGCACAACGGGATAGGTCTGCTGCCCTGGTCCCCGCTCGCGGGCGGCTTCTTAACCGGCAAATATCAGCGCGGTGGCACAGCGGCCTCGGGCACCCGCGCCGGTTCCGAGAAGCTGCTATATCAGTGGGTTTCAGAGGAATATGCCGACTCCGATCGTAATTGGGCGACGATCGATGCCGTTGTTCGCATCGCCAAAGAGATCGGAGCGACGCCTGCCCAGGTCGCGTTGAGCTGGATCGCAGACCGCCCCGGCGTCGTCGCGCCGATAGTCGGAGCGCGCACCGTCGAACATCTTCGCAACAACCTCGGCGCCGCCGAGCTGAAGCTGGACGACGAGTCAACGGACGCTCTTGAAAAGGTCAGTGCGCCACAATCCGGCGGTTACCCCTATGGAGCCTTTGGCGCATGGCAGCGCGGCCGCTCATTGCAGGATGGGACGCCCGCTCCCCGGCTGCCTTTCACCGCGGGCTCTGATCATCCGACCGGACGAGCCTGAAACCGGTTTATGAAGGAACAAGATCATGTCCGAGAAAAATCATCAAAAGTCTCATACAGGACTCAGCCGTCGTGAGTTGATCCGGCTTAGCGCTGCTGCTGCGGCTTTGCCGCTGCTTAATGATGTCGCTGCATTTTGTCAGGTATCCGCCGCCGCGCATGCATCGGTAGAATGGCCACAATACGCGGGCGACCATGCCAGCACAAAGTATTCCGCGTTGGATCAAATCACGGCGGAAAACTTCAGCAGTCTGAAGATCGCCTGGACGTGGCGTTCCGTAGAAGAGGAACTTGCAAAGACCCACAACCTCAAGACCTGGGCATGGGAAGCGACGCCGTTGATGATCGGCGGCGTACTCTATCTCACGACGTCGCTCTCACAGGCGGTGGCTCTCGATGCCGGCACCGGAAAGATGCTCTGGGTGCACGACCCGGAGACGTGGAAGAACGGCGTGCCCTCGAACAATGGCTTCGTTCATCGCGGCGTTGCGTACTGGGCTGACGGCGCGGATAGCCGCGTCGTCTATGGCACCGGCGATGGCTACCTGATTTGTCTTAACGCGAAGACAGGCAAGCCCATTGACGATTTCGGCGAGAAAGGACGCATCGACCTGACTCAGGGACTCGGGCGGCCTGTTGAGCGGAAGCTGTATGGTGTCTCCTCACCACCGCTCATCTGCCACGACGTCATCGTCATGGGCTCAAAGGTGAACGATGTCCCATTGGCAGGAGAGATGCCGCCAGGTGACGTTCGCGGCTTCGACGTTCGCACCGGCAAGCTGCTGTGGAGCTTTCATACGATTCCGCACGAGGGCGAGTTTGGATACGACACGTGGAAGAATGGCTCGGCAAAGACCACCGGCGCCGGAAACCTTTGGACGATGCTGAGCGCCGACGACGAACTGGGCTCTGTTTACCTGCCGCTCACGTCAGTGTCTGACGATCACTATGGCGTGAACCGTCCCGGCGACGGACTCTTCGGAGAGAGCCTGGTTTGCGTTGAGGCGAAGACAGGCAAGCGTGTCTGGCACTTCCAGATAGCCCACCATGGGTTGTGGGACTACGATCTACCGGCAGCGCCGAACCTCATCGATGTGAACGTCAACGGTCAGCCAGTGAAAGCAGTAGCTCAGACCAGTAAAGAGGGCTTCCTTTATGTCTTCGATCGTCTGACAGGCAAGCCTATCTGGCCTATTGAGGAGCGCCCTGTTCCGCAGTCGAAAATTCCGGGTGAGCAGACCTCCCCGACGCAACCCTTTCCGACAAAGCCGGCTGCCTTCGATCGGCAGGGTGTGACGGAAGCCGATCTCATCGACTTCACACCGGAGCTGCACGCGCAGGCCTTGGCTGCTCTGCAGAAGTATAACTACGGGCCATTGTTTATGCCTGAGTCGTTCGAGAAACCAACCATCGAGATGCCCGGCATTGCCGGCGGCGCGAGCTGGTCCGGAGCGGCGTGCGATCCGGAGACGGGTATTTGCTACGTCTCGTCCGTGACCCTCCCGTATAGCGCTGAGCTGGTCCCGTCGTCAGTGCCGCATACAGGCTACATCGGCAAAATGAGGCCTGTCGGAACGATGAACGGTGTGCCACTCTGGAAGCCGCCTTACGGGCGTGTCACAGCCATCGACCTGAACACGGGTGACCATCGCTGGATGACGCCGGTAGGTGATCTTGCGGATGAGGTTCCTGCTTTGAAACAGCTTGGACTGAAAAACCTCGGCCGGCCTGCCCGTGGACATCTGCTGCTCACTAAGTCAGTTCTCATCATCGGTCAAGAAGGCAGCACGCAGCGCGAAGGAGGCAGCCCCTCGGACGTGCCGAAGTTCCAGACCGTGACACCGAACCTTATCGCCATCGACAAGAGTTCTGGAGAACGCGTTGGTGAAGTGGCTTTACCACACAACGCAACGGCCGCGCCCATGACCTACATGTACAAGGGCAAGCAGTTCCTCGTGGTCGCCACCGGTGGCGCGAACCTTCCGGCGGAACTCATTGCCTTCACATTATGACCCTGTCGTCGGCAAGTGGACGAAGAGCCGGCATCTCGGACAGATGACCCATAGGCGGCCATTCTCAGTTGAGTCATCATCGCCGACTCACTCATTGAGGACGATTGCTGCTCGAAAGTCTGCGCGTGCATACCGAACGGGGCTTGGGACATCGATTGTTAGAATCTCAGTCGATGCTAAGAAGGCCTGGCGCTCTACCATCCATTGGAGTAATTGCCGGTTGTTCGGGGATTACGGAAGTTGGTCCGGGGCAACCTGATGAGGGCGAAATGGCCGCATTTTGCATGGACCGGGCAGGTGAGAGGAAGCGTGGTGTCA
Source organism: uncultured Acidobacteriaceae bacterium (assembly GCA_963782175.1). Taxonomy (GTDB): domain Bacteria; phylum Acidobacteriota; class Terriglobia; order Terriglobales; family Acidobacteriaceae; genus Silvibacterium. The sequence continues at coordinate 376,574 of CAWAIX010000014.1, read as the reverse complement.
ATTGCCCGGCGCCTGAACCCAAGGCGGAGCTTCCATATCTAAAAAGGGGTCAAATCAGGCGTTTTCCGGAGCAACCCCACACGCCACCTATACTATTAGGCGGCAGCAAAGGCACCAAATATGACCTCAGGTGCCTCGTAACCCCCATAAACATGATGGGAGCCCGAGGGAACCGGCCCTTCGGAGCCGGTTTTTTCCTCAGCGATCCAAATCTCCCTCTCCGGGCACCTGAAACCGGTTTGCCGCCGGCCCTTTTGCCCATCTATCCGACAGTCCTGACGCCCTGCTCTTGCGTCCATACGGGGACGGCGGCTTGCTCGATGAGCTCAACCGGTTGAACATCGAGTTCATCAGCTTCCGCGAGCAGATCGACACCGGAGGGCCACTGGGCCGGGCGATCGTGGTCATCATCGGGGCGATTGCGGAGCTGGAACGCAACCTGATCGTCGAGCGGGTGCGCGCCGGCATGCGCCGCGCCCGGCTCGAGGGCTGGCACATCGGACGCAAGCCCCTAGAACTGGATCACAACGCTATCCTGCGGGACCGGCAGCGGGGCCAAAGCCTCGGCCAGCTGGCCAAGAGCTATCGTGTCTCCCGCGCCACCATCCATCGCGTGCTCCGCGAGCATGCCAAAACCACTACCCTGGAGAAGTCCGCATGAATGAGAACAGCGTCTGGAAACGGGCCTCCGTGCCGCTTGCAGCCAGCTCCGGCCTTATCCTCGGCTGGTCTGTTGCCAACAGGTCTGCCGCCGCAAGTTTGCTGAAGAAAAACTCGAGCTCCAGCTCAACGAAATGCACAGTGTTCTGAAAGACGCGCACAAACGCATCCTGGAACTTTGGAAGTACATCGATCCCCACTAGACATCCCGAATCGGGGTGTTTCAAAAGGCCTCGAAAAGCCAGCCTCCTAAACCCCACTGCATCAACAGCCGGATCCCCCCTTCCGGCTGTTCCATAAGGTGTGCGTTGAGGAACGGTGCAAGCTGCTTCATTAGGAGATTCGGAATTCGCGGGAGATACTTGGAATCGCCTTCGGTCACTCAGGCTTCGTTGGCGCTCAGGTAGCGGAGGACGGATTTACTGATGAGTGCCCCGGAGACACAAAGTCTCCGACCATTTTGGTTTATGGCTTGTTCATCTGGCGCGCCAAAAAGTGCTGACTCAATGCCATGTTTGGTATACGCTCAAAATAATTCAAGTGAACAAATGGGATTTAGCGCCGTCAAGGAGGCATAAGTGGGGTCGGGAGCTAACGCAGATTGCCGAAGACATGCTCGTCGATCCACCGGTTGCCTGAAAGATGAACGCGGAGAACGGGGCATATATTATTGCGCTCAAGTCACGTGCGATGCGCCGCGTGCGGATCGACTCTGGTGGGCTGAACTACGAACACATTGGGGCGATATTGAGTATCTTAGGCCGGACTGCTAAGCGGGGGTGGATAATGTCCCGCGCGCGGCGATATGTTGACCTCACAACGCGATTGGACACTTTATCGTGACCCCGAAAAGATGGAAGCAGATACGGGGAATCCTCGAGGAGGCGCTGGAGACGCCCTACGAAGAACGAATGATCCTCGTCCGCAATCGTTGCAATGGCGATGCGACCCTGGAAACTGAAGTACTTCGGCTTCTCCAGACAGACGAGACTAGCGATCCTTCCGTCGACGCGCCTGCTTTGAACCCACCCGGCTCACTTGACGAACATGAGCAACCCTACTCCTTTACTGCCGGAAGCCTGATTGCGAATCGCTTTGAGATCTTGAGGTTTTTGAACCGTGGTGGCATGGGAGAAGTTTATGAGGCCTGGGATTTAGAACTGAAAGAAAGAGTCGCACTGAAGACCGTTCGATCTGATATCGCGTTCAACCCGACGGTACTGGAACGCTTTAAGCGCGAGGTCAAACAAGCACGCGGTATTTCTCATCCGAACGTTTGTCGCGTTCACGAACTCTTCAGCCACGACATAGGTTCTCAGGGCAAGACATGGTTCCTCAGTATGGAATTCCTCGATGGTGTGACCCTCATCGATCACATCCGTCACCGGGGATCCATGGAGCCAGCGGCCGCCCTGCCACTGGTCGAACAGATGGTGCACGGCCTGATTGCGGCACATGCTCTGGGCGTTATTCACAGGGATTTCAAAACCAGCAACGTAATGCTTGTGAGCCACGAACCCGGGCGAGTTCGAGCAGTAATAACTGACTTCGGCTTGGCCCTGAATGTCCTGGGCCCGCGTGAGGGACTTCGAGAACCGGGAGGACAGGGAACGCCGGCCTTTATGGCGCCGGAACAGAGAGAAACAGGCGAGGTGACCTTCCTCGCTGATCAATACGCTCTCGGCGTCGTTATCTGCGAAATGTTGACGGGTTCCCGCCCGATCCAAACCGAAAGCAATCGTTCGGCCGCTAAGCCTTCGGTAAGGCTCCCGGATGGAATATCCGATGCTCGATGGAGAGGGGTCGTCCTCCGATGCCTGCAGACTCAACCCGAAGACAGATTCAAAAGCATGGAAGACGTTCTGGCGGCGTTGACTCCGCCCAGGACGCCGGCGCGGAAATGGGCCTGGGCCGCCGCTGCCGCTCTATTATCTCTAGCGGTCGTAGTTGGCATATGGTATTTTTTCAGGCCGGGCATGCAGGCAACATCGATCGCTGTGTTGCCGCTTCAAAATCATACCGGCGATGCAAAACTTGATTATCTGGGCGCGGGCATTAGCGAGGCGCTCACGGACGATCTGTCTCTTATGCCCGACCTTCAGGTGACAGCGGAGAACATCGCGAAGCGCTATGGCGGCGACGGCATCGATTTAAGAGCGGCAGGCCGGACTTTGCGTGTCAGATCAATCGTTGCCGGATCAATTGCCATGCAGAAAGAAGTACTACAGGTACCCATCGAGTTGATCGATGTTAAAACCGGCCGGCAGGTTTGGGGACGAACGTACGAAGGCGACCTTGCCAGGCTGACCGATCTGCAGCATGAGATATCCACAGACGTCGCATACCGCCTCAAGATCAGGCTGGACGCGGACGCCAGGGCCCGGCTCAAACGGCAGTACTCCACAGATCCTGCGACATATGATGCGTACCTGAAAGGGCGTTTTCAGCTGGCTCAACGCTCGCCTGATGCCTTGCAAGCGGCAATCAACGACTTCCAACGTGCTCTGGACCATGATTCACAATACGCACCCGCCTATGCGGGCCTTGCAGATAGCTATAGCCTCCTGGCCTATTATGGGCTCCAGGAACCAATTCCCTTGCTTACCAAAGCGATGGCCGCTGCCCAGCATGCTCTGGAGATCGACAGCACCCTGGGGGAGGCTTATACTTCGCGGGCGGCCGCCCGGATATTCTTGAACTTTGACTGGCAAGGAGCGGAGGCAGACTATAAGCGGGCGATCGAACTCAACCCGAACTATCTGAACGCCCATACATGGTATGGACTTGATTTGCTCCCACAGGGACGATGGGCCGAAGCGGCAGCCCAGTTGGAGTACACTCGAGCCTCCGACCCCGACTCTCTTGTGACAGTCTGCAGCTTGGCAACCATGTACTACTACACGGGAAACTTTGACAGATCGGCCACTCTGGTTGAACCCCTCGTTCGCACATCTCATCCGCCTCAGCCGGCGCTCGACATTCTGGCGTCTGACTACCTTGCCATGGGCCAGAATGCTAACGTGATTGCCTTGCTTGATAAGGGACAGCAACCCGAAGAAATAGAGCGGCAGGGGGCAGTGCCATTAGGAATCGCATATGCTCGAACCGGCCAGACGGCGCGGGCTTCCGCAAAGTTGAAGCTGATCGAATCCGGCGTTCGTGATGGATCTTTCATCTCCTACCATGCGGCGTTGTTGTACACTTCGTTGAACGATCCCAAACGGGCTCTCGATATGTTGGAGCTGGCGTATGCCAGAAGAGAACCGGATTTGATTTTCCTCAACGTCGATCCGGTGCTCGCTCCGTTGCGCTCTGAACCGCGATTTGTTAAATTGCTCGGGCTAATGAATTTGCGTTAAATCTTCCCAGAAAAGAAAGCGGACATCATGAACCGAGAGGAATTTCTAAAAGAGCTAGGTTTATCCCAGGAGAAGTTTCAAGACCTTTTACAAAAATTCGATGCGTTCTTTGCTTCACTGGACAAAAATCAGCAGGCGGTCGTAAGCCGCTCGCTCCCATCGACTGCGGATGTGCTTTCAGCTCTCGGACCAAGTGCAAACGCGGCCGACCTGCAGAATCTGTTTGCAGGTGAGAAAAACAATCTTCCGATGTGTATCTTCTTTTGGACCAGAACTAACTCCTAGTCGGTAGGATCGACCTTCGGATGAAACCGAATGGATAAGGTCGACGGCATACCGAGAGTGGTGCCTGCAGCGGAGACGGTCCGGAGGGTAGCTCAAGCCGCAGTGTCGTTGGGGGTCACCCGACTTGCGGATATTACAGGTCTGGACCGGATTGGTATCCCTGTCTACTCATCGGTAGTTCCGAAATCTGACGACGCGCTCTCCGTTTACAACGGCAAGGGATTGCGCCCCGTAGACGCTCAGGCCGGCGCGCTTATGGAAGCAGTGGAGAGACAGACCGCTCTGAAAACGAGGCTTCCGTACATTGAAGAGAGCTTTTCCACTCTAAGTCACAAGCGAAGAGTTCTGGATCCCAAAAAGGTCAACCAGAAGCTTGCGGCTGACTACTCCGAACAGCAAGTCTACTCATGGATCGAAGGCGTGGACATTGTCTCTGACGAGGCTTGCTGGGTTCCAGCAAAGCTTGCTGGATACCTCTGGGATGATGTTCCACACCCTTCTTGCTTCGAGATGAATGATACAAATGGTCTGGCTTCGGGCAACTGCCGCGAGGAAGCCATATGTCATGCACTGTGCGAGCTGGCTGAGCGTGACGCATGGACGATGGCGGATCTCGCCGCCCATCAGCTTCCGCGGCAAAGGAGGTCCCTCGCCTACGGTCTAGACGCCAAGGATGGTCCGGACGATTTGGAATTCTTCCCTTGCCTGGACTTGGAGTCGGACGAATTACTCGATAAATTTCATCAAGCCAGCTTATTTCCAGTTCTGCGCGACATCACTTCTGACCTGGGAGTGCCAACAATCTTTGCTTCCGTCGCCGACCAGCATATCAGCGGATTCCCGATGGCCCACAGTGGCCTGGGATCCCACCCGGACATCAATGTCGCCGTTAGGCGGTCGCTGACTGAGCTTGCGCAATCCAGGTGTGTGGACATCCAGGGAGTTAGAGAAGATCTCCAGCCGCCGGACGCCAGAGCGGATACCTTCGCCTTACATACTCGTCGCGTGAGCACCATCAATCGGGATACCTGGTATCTCGGCCAATCGAAGCGCAGGTGCAAGCTGAATCAGGTTCCGTCACGGAAATTTGACAGTATCAACGAGGATCTGGGATTCCTCTTGAATCGCTTTGCCGCTTGCGGACTGAATCGGATCATCGTAATCGACTTTGCCCCCGAAGCGGCGGCCTACGCCGTGGTAAGGGTGATAGTGCCCGGAATTGAGTTGTGGGCGACGGATCACGGGTCCTTGGGCCAGCGAGCGGTCGAGTTCTGGAAAAAACATGTGTGATACCGTTATTTTTCTCGGCCCGAGCTTGAGTCGATCAGAAGCTCTATCAATTCTGCAGGCTGATTATCGCCCCCCGATATGCAGGGGAGATCTGGCGAAGCTGCCTGAAACAACGCGAGTCGTTGGCATAATTGATGGAGAGTTCTTCCAGCATCTGTCTGTCTCTTCGAAAGAGATCCTGACACTTTTAGATAACGGGGTGCAGGTGTTTGGAGCAGCAAGCATGGGGGCCCTGCGCGCCGCAGAGACATACATGTTTGGGACTATCGGTGTCGGAGAGATCTTTCGCATGTTCAGGGACGGCGTCCTTGACGGTGATGACGAGGTGGCCGTTGTATACGATCCGTGCTCCTACAGACAACTTTCGGAGCCACTTGTGAACATCCGTTACGCCCTACAGATGGCAGTGGCGGAGAGAGCGATCAACGAAGTAGAACGGAATTACCTTTTACAGCAGATTAAGTCCCTTTACTTTCCCGAGAGATCATATAAGGCTCTGCAGTCCTTGAGCGCTTCTTTTGGAGAGTTCTTTCGTGGCTCTGTAATGCCTGACGTTAAACGCGAAGACGCACGTCAACTCTTGTTCGCGATTAAAAACTCGCGACAGGCGTCCGGGGCTTATCAGTGATGTCGACTCGGTTGTTTCAGAATCCACACCTTTTGAGACAGGCCGGAAGGGGGGATCCGGCTGTTGATGCAGTGGGGTTTAGGAGGCTGGTTTTTCGAGGCCTTTTGAAACACCCCGATTCGGGATGTCTAGTGGGGATCGATGTACTTCCAAAGTTCCAGGATGCGTTTGTGCGCGTCTTTCAGAACACTGTGCATTTCGTTGAGCTGGAGCTCGAGTTTTTCTTCAGCAAACTTGCGGCGGCAGACCTGTTGGCAACAGAGCCAGCCGGGGATAAGGCCGGAGCTGGCTGCAAGCGGCACGGAGGCCCGTTTCCAGACGCTGTTCTCATTCATGTGGACTTCTCCAGAGTAGTGGTTTTGGCGTGCTCACGGAGCACGCGATGAATAGTGGTGCGGGAGACGCGGGGTAGCTCTTGGCCAACTGGCCGAGGCTCTGGCCGCGCTGCCGGTCCCGCCGGATGGCGGCTGGATCGAGCTCGAGGGAAGGCCGGCCGATGTGTCTGCCTTCGAGCCGGGCGCGGCGCATGCCGGCACGTACCCGCTCGATGATGAGGTTGCGTTCCAGTTCCGCGATGGCTCCGATGATGACCACCACCGCGCGGCCCAGCGGGCCGCCAGGTGTCGATCTGCTCGCGGAAGCTGATGAACTCGATGTTGAGCCGGTTCAGCTCATCGAGCACCTCGAGGAAATGCTTCACCGAGCGGGCGATCCGGTCCGAGGCCCAGACCAGCAGGACGTCGAAACGGCCGCGGCGGCCATCGCGCATCAGGGCATCGAGCCCCGGTCGCCGCGCCCGGGCGCCGCTCACCCGGTCGGTATACTCCTCGACGATCTGATAACCCCGCTGCTGAGCCATCTGGCGCAGATCGTAGAGCTGGGTCTCGGGGTGCTGATCGAGCGTCGAAACCCGCAGATAGAGGACGGCGCGCTTCACGACGGCCGCCGGTTGATGCCCATCTCGGCTTCGCACATTGCAAGGGCTATCAGAAGGTCAAGAAGATGCAGTATGTCGACGGCGTCCTGGCTGCAGAGTTCGGCTACTTGTCGTTGCAGGAGTGGATAGAGGACCTGGGGCGGAAGCTTCCTGGAATGAGGCATAGGACCAGCGTATACATATCGGCGATATGTCAAAAATACTCCGCTCTCCTCGCAAAAACAACCGCTCGGTCCTCGATAACTACCAGAGCTCGTCGACGCCCGCCAACCCGCAGCAGGACGAGCTCAATCAGCTGGTATCCGCGCAATCCAATCCAGGCCAGACGGTCCTCGGCGTCTCCACACCCACCGACCCCACCGTCCAGACGCGTATCACGGCCCTGACAGCCACCCTCGGAGCCTCCGGACTCGATACCGCCAAGGCCTACGCCAAGAAAGTCCAGCTGGGCGCGATCGCCACCACCGCCAATTTCCCCAACGCCGTTTACCAGGGCGGCCCCTTCGATATCGAGATCGACTTCACGGCCGGAGGACGCACCGTCGTCCGTCGTCTGGAGCGCTGCTTACCAGGTATCCCGCTCCGGCCGAAGTCAAAAACCTCACGCGCGGGCGCGAGCCGCCGTCCCCGTCCGGAAGCAAGAGCAGGGCGTCAGGACTGTCGGGTAGATGGGCAAAAGGGCCGGCGGGAAACTGGTTCAGATGGCCGGAGAGGGAGATTTGGATCGCTGAGGAAAAACCGGCTCCGAAGGGCCGGTTCCCTCGGGTTCCCACCATGTTTATGGAGGTTACGAGGCGCTTTTACCCTTTTCCGCTCTTTTTCTTCCGCCTAATAGTATCGGTGGCGTGTGGGGTTGCTCCGGAAAACGGCCTGTTTTGACCCCTTTTTCGATATGGAAGCTCACCGCTTTGGGTTCGGCGCCGGGCAATGGAGACCACCCTTCCTCTCACCTGCCCTGTCCATGCACGATGCGGCCATCTCACCCTCATCAGGTTGCCCCGCCACCCAACTTCCGTCACCGCCGACCAACCGGCAATTACTCCAATGAATGGCAGTAGGCCCCTTCGGTATACACAAGCAGACTTTCGAGCAGCAATCGCCCTCGATGAGTGAGTCGGCGATTATGACTCAACTGAGAATGGCCGCCTATGGGTCAAGTGTCCGCATAGCCGGTTAGAACGAAGTCGCTGGCGCGACGGACTTGAGAGTGGTGGTTAGCGAAGGGAGTTATGCCGGGCTAGGGTGAGAAGTCATAGGGAGGAGGTTCCTATGACTCCACTTCGCCAGCGCATGCTGCACGAGCTTCAGCGCCGCAACTACGCGCCGTCCACGATCCGCAGCTATCTCGGTGCTGTCCGGCAGTTTGCCGAACACTTCCATTGCTCGCCCGAGCAACTGGGTCCTGAGCACCTGCGACGTTATCAGCGATACCTGCTGCAGGAGAAGAAGCTTGAGCCCAGTACCGTCGAGATCCGCATCTCGGCGCTGCGGTTCCTGTACAAGCGCACGCTGAAGCGGAGCGATCTGGCCTACGACGATCTCATCTTCCCCAAGGGTGCCACACAAGCTGCCGACCGTGCTTAGCCAGGATGAAGCCGTGCGGTTGATCGACGCCGCACCCAACCGCTTGTACCGCATGATCCTGGTGCTGCTCTATGCCACCGGAGTACGCAGGACGGAAGCGGCAAGGATCAAGGTCGAAGACATCGACAGCCAGCGCATGGTCATCCACATCCGCCAGGGCAAGGGCGCGAGAGACCGCGATGTGCCACTCTCGCCGAAGCTGCTCGAAGAGCTGCGCAGCTGGTGGCGATGGAAGAAGCCTACCTCCAGCTCTCACGACGTCACCTCCATGCCGCCGTCAACCGCTGGAGCAGATCACGCTTCGTGCCGGACAGCAGGACCGGAAGCGATGAGCCGGCCGCCCTTCGAGGTGGCCGACATCATTCGCATCAGTGGTGATAGCTTCCGGCAACGGTACAGCGCTTCGCTGACTTGGCCGCAACGCAAGGTGCTGGATGCGATCGTGCGCTGCCGTACCGCTGCGCTCGGCGGTCATCGCGATGCGTGCGTGCGCCGATTGCGGACACCAGGCCATCTCGTATAACTCCTGCCGCAACCGGCACTGCCCCAAGTGCCAGACTGGTGCGCGCGATCAGTGGTTGGCCAAGCGACAGCAGGAACTGCTGGCCGTCGGCTACTACCACCTGGTCTTCAGCGTGCCGCATATGCTGGTGCCGTTGATGTGGCAGAACAAGCGGCAGCTCTTTTCCTTGCTGTTCGAAGCCAGTGCGGCCACGCTACTCGACGTCGCTGCCGATCCCAAGCATCTCGGTGCACAGCCTGGCTTCTTGTCCATCCTGCACACTTGGGGACAGACACTTACTCCACATCCGCACATCCACTGCGTGGTACCTGGTGGCGGACTCGCGCCGGATCACACATGTTGGATATCTGCACCCTCTAACTTCTTCCTACCGGTTAAGGTGCTCAGCCGCGTTTTCCGCGGCAAGTTCGTCGCCGGACTGCGGCGCCTCTTTGCCCGCCATCAGTTGCGCTTCTTCGGCGAGTGCATGCCGCTCCATGAGGAGAAGCACTTCGCCCTCTTCCTGCGCACGCTTTATCGGCAAGACTGGGTCGTCTATGCCAAACCGCCTTTCGGTGGCCCTGAGCACGTGCTGCATTACCTGGCACGCTATACGCATCGCGTCGCCATCTCCAACCATCGCCTGCTCTCCGTCTCAGCTGCTGAGGTCCGCTTCCGCCCTGAACTTACCCCAACATCTGCACCATTCATGACATCGGCGAGGAATGCGGCCGTGCCTTCATGGTGATGGAGTTCCTCGACGGCGTAACCCTGAATTACACCATCCATGGCGGCCCGTTGAATACCGCCTAAGTTGTCTCATGTGAAGCGAGCGTTCGCTCGTCGACATCGGCTGCTAAAGGACCGACAATCATCAAGCCAGAAAACGATCGCTCCTGCTACTTCGTATGTCTGTAGAGCAATACATCCGAGGTGTTTTGTAATAGCGCGTTCGAATTCTGCCTGAGCCCTCGCACTATGATCGATGGTTCGATACCAGTCATAGAAAGTTGACCCAAACAGCCGACCCACCCCACTCGAACGCTGAACCACCTCCGCATGGTCAATGTCTTCCTCAAATAATGCGACAACACTCAACCGCACTAAGCTATTGACGAGATCACCCATGGTGGCAAGTTCTGCACACCCGAGGCCGCCGCCATTCTCGACGATGCGCATGCTGTTCGCCGCAATCTCGACAACGTGGCCATGCACCACCCGGATAGCGTTGGCGATTCGCTCTGAGGCGAGGATGTAACGCAGGTTTGATTCAGCGGGCAGCTCCATCGCCAACAGGTCGCGCACGAGCTCTGTGATTTCGCGGTGTAGCACGTCGATGTCGCAAGTACACTCTCGAACGATCGTACAGAACTCAGGGTTTCCCAACTTATATGCTTTTATGGCGTAGTCAACACCTCTCTGGGCTTCCCTCGCCATGTCGAGAAGATGTAAGCGCAGAACCTGGGTGTATTTCTGTGTGTTCATATCTGTTACAAAATCCTTTCTCAATCATCTGTTTCCTGTGCGGAGCAATCATCCCGGTTGGGACTGTGAAGCCCTTCACTTGAGATAGCGGCAAATAGGTGCAGGAGCGATCACGCTGGACGAAACATTCGTCGAGCTTGTCTAATTTTGTTGTGATCGCTTGCTTTGCGCCGAGTAAGAGCAATCGATGCCGGGCTTCGTGAACACCCTCAAAGGCAGGGGTTACGCAGCTCTTCAAGGCGTGGGGGCCAGGGAGACGACGTGGCCCTGAACAGCTGACTCCGGTGGTTGAAAACGAGCTGCACGTAGAGCCCATCGTGAGCGAACCGCTGCGCGTGGCGAGCGGTGCGCGCCACGTTCTGGCTACCCACAACGGTTTTCAACAGCGTGTACTCCGGCTTAACGAGAAAATGCGCCACCGGGGTTGATCCGGCAGCGCATTTGGAAACTACGTTCAGGTCGGAGGCGCTCCGGTTCAAGCTGCGCAAGCGAAAACCAGCGATGCCGAGTGCCCACCCCGTCACCAGAAACTGGGGACAGGGATGGGTACCCGCGAATGGGCGAAGTAGGTTGTTTGGACGCTCAGCAAACTTCAGCGGTGAGATCGACTGGCGCGGCTGGGGCGGTGGTGGTGGCGGTGGGACGCCAGGCTGATGAAGGGGTTCGGTAAGGCTGGCGGATCCCAGTTCTGGTAGTTGCCTCCGTTGCAGGGTAGCGTGTAGGCCTGGCCGGCGTAATTGCTGTCCAGGCATCGTCCGGTCTGCCGGTCGCGGATGGTGTTGCCGAAGAATTGCCAGTTCTGGAAATTGCCACCGTTGCAGCTACCCGTATAGACCTGGCCGGCGTAATTGCTGTCCAGGCAGAATCCCGTCTGTGCATCGACGATGGTGTTGACCCTGAACTGCCAGCTCTGGGAAATGTTTTCGTTGCAGCGATCCGTAAAGACGCTGCCGTTGGTACCGTCGTAATTGTTGCTGTCCAGGCATAGCCCTGTCTGGTCGTTGATCCCGGCCCAAGAAGCTTGGTATTGAATTAGCCCCCCAGAGATAGCGGTCCCCCAGTAGTCGGATTGATACTGTAGATCGAATGTGTAATTCCAACCCATGACACCACCAAATTGAAGAGCATAGTCTGCCTGGAGGTTAGCTATAACGTCTCGCATATCGTTCCCATTGGGGTCATTATCGAGCGGAATGTACCCATCGCCGGTGCAATTGGGGGGCGTGTGATTGTCTGTCGTCCCACAATAGGCTACGGGTACGCCCACGACCAGCTTTTCCGGATCTACCTGCCAGTTTTGTACTATGTTTATGTAGTTATTTACCTTCTGTCCTGCATTGCAATCCCAACCCCCACTTATGCAGTTGTTGTAGGTTTGGTTGTTAAACCATGCGATCTCAGTCGCTGTATTCCAGTATAGCTGGGCATATGGGGGGTATTCGTAAGTGTAACCCTGACCCTGTTGCCAATAAGGGGTTTGTGGGGCATGGGTGATGATGTTCTGGTACTGTGGCAGTTGACTGTAAAGATCATCCGTTAGCTGAGTCAGAAAGTCGACGCCATCGTAACCCGCTTTACCCTGAAATGCACTAGTATCTTCGAAATCAATGTCAACTCCATCGAAGCCATTGCTGGTCACAAACGTGGCTATCTGACTCGCCAGATTATCCACCCCTCCGTTGTAGCACCCTCGGTAGGCTTCGGATGTATAGTCCTCGCCAGTGTTTTGATTTACGTCGTCTGCCCCTCCGAATGAGACCAGCACAGTCTTGCCGGCGTTGTGTAGCGCCTGCATGTCGCCGGGGGAAATGTAAGGTTGGGAGGCAAACTGACAATTCGGATTTATACTCACATCAACGGTGAGAAAGTTTACAATCACATCCGTGTAGGATGTGTTGGCGAGCTCTGGAAACGCATCGTTACCATTAGAGTCGTAGCCGTTACTGTAGATGACATTGTGTGGTGGACCGGCGTAGGCTGCCTGACCATGACAAAGTGGGGTCAGCATGAGTGCAAGACATAACGCCATGGGCCCAGCTTTTAGTGTGTTTTTCATCGTGAGTATTTCCTTTTTCTTATTGAATTGGGTTCTAACCGGATAAACTGCTGTTGCGGTTGTGGACGGTCTCTCGCGGTATCGGCCCGCACTACGAGCAGAACGCAGTCCAATAACTCCGCGGCGTCTATAACGCCCCTGTGTTTCTGTTCGGCCGGCTTGAAATAACGCCTCGAGCGAGGACACGTCTGCATCCTCATCGCGCGCTCCTCTGGGTGGTGCTCTACCGAGATGTCAACGTGGCGAACCGGCTTGCAGTGACGCTTGTGAATTTGGTGGTGACTCCTTTCCTATGCGGCGATCATCCCTGTCGGGGCTGCGAAGGCCTTCACTTGAGGTAGCGGGAAATAAGTGCGCGAGCGATCATGCTGGACGAAACAGTCATTCAGCCTGTCTAATTCCGTTGTGATCGCTCGCTTTGCACCGGGGCACGAGGAAAGCGATGCCGGATTTTGGTGAACCGCCCTCAAAGGCTGGGATTACGCAGCTCCTCAAGGCATGGAGCGAGGGAAACGACGTAGCCCTGGAACAGCTCACCCCGGTGGTCGAAAACGAGCTGCACCGTATAGCCCATCGCTGCATGGCGAGGGAAAAGCCTGACCATATTCTGCAATCCGCGGCCCTGGTCAACGAGGCCTATCTCCGACTCGTGAACATTCAAGCAGTCAGCTGGCAGGACCGCACTCATTTTTTCGCCATGTGTGCGCGTCTGATGCGACGAATCCTCACGGATTATGCCCGTTCGCACAATTATCAGAAACGAGGAGGCGGGGCCGTTCACCTTTCTCTGGACGAAGGTTTGCTTGTGACCCCCGAGAAAGAGGCCGACATCATGGCGTTGGACGAGGCCCTTACCCAGTTCGCGCTCCTCTACCCGCGCCAGAGCCAGGTGGTGGAATTGCGCTTCTTTGGCGGCCTTGAGGTGGAGGAGGTCGCGGAAGCCCTGAAGATATCCGGCGTGACCGTGCGGCGCGACTGGAAATTTGCCAAAGCCTGGCTACTGCGCGCTGTTAGCGGAGAAGTGAGAGATGAATCCTGAACGGGCGGATCGCGTGGAGCAACTGTATCACTCCGCTCTTGAGCACGACACCGGAGAGCGCGACGCATTTCTGCGACAGGCATGCGGCGATGACTTGGGTCTGGAGCAAGAAGTTCTGTCATTGCTGGCCGCGCACCAGGAGGCTGAAAGCTTCCTGGAGGGTCCGGCTTTGGAGGTCGTTGCGCGGGTGCTTGCTCAGTACGAGGACAACGAGTCGCAGGAGAGCAGCCACTCCCTGATCGGCCGGACTGTCTCCCACTACCACGTTTTGGAAAAACTAGGCTCCGGTGGCATGGGCGTCGTCTACAAGGCCGAAGACGTCCGGCTTCGCCGGTTCGTCGCCCTCAAATTTCTTCCCGATGAGGTGTCCCGCGACCCGCAGGCGCTTGCGCGTTTCCGGCGTGAGGCCCAGTCGGCTTCGGCGCTGAACCATCCCAACATCTGCACCATTTATGACATCGGCGAGGAAGACGGCCTCGCCTTCATGGCGATGGAGTTCCTCGACGGAGCAACGTTGAAGCACACGATCCTGGACCGGCAGCTCGAAACCGAAGAACTGCTCCGCATTGCCATTGACGTGGCCGACGGGCTCGACGGGGCGCACTGCCACGGCATCGTGCATCGCGACATCAAGCCCGCCAACATCTTCGTCACGCGGCGCGGGCATGCAAAGATTCTCGATTTTGGTCTGGCAAAAGTCACGGCCAGGACCGCTGCCGGCCACGGAGAATTCGAAGAGCACCTGACCAGCTCGGGCATGATGCTCGGCACCGTGGCGTACATGTCTCCCGAGCAGGTACGTGGGAAGGAAGTGGACGCACGCACAGATCTGTTCTCGTTTGGGGCGGCCCTGTACGAGATGGCCACGGGAAAGATGCCCTTCCCGGATGACAGCCTGGGTGAGATTTGCGGGGCAATTCTGCACAAGGAGCCGGTGCCGCCGTCTCAGCTCAATCCGCAGATTTTGCGGGGATTAGAGGCGGTGATTCTGCGTGCGCTGCACAAGGACCGGGACCTGCGTTATCAGCATGCTTCTGACATGCGGGCGGAACTGCAACGGCTGAAGCGCGACAGCGAGAGCGGGCGGAGTGCGGTAGCAAGTTCAAGCTTGGAAGCGACACCAGGCTCAGGGACTTTAGCCGCACCTGGCTCAGGTGCAGTGAGGTCGGGCGCGGTGGCCGTGGCCGGTGAGATCGACGTGCCGTCGGGCCCGTCGACAGCGGCCGTCCAGAAGAAGAAGCGCTGGTCTCTGCTCGCCGCTGCAGCGGCCTTGCTGATTGCCGCACTGGTCGGCGCAGGGTGGTACTACCGCTCGCACCAAAGCAAGCCGCTTACCGACAAAGACACGATTGTGGTCGCGGACTTCGACAACAAGACAGGCGACGCGGTGTTCGACGACACGCTGAAGACGGCGCTCACGGTTGCACTGAACCAATCCCGCTTCCTGAATGTGCTGACTGACCACAAGGTCGCGGCGACGCTGAAGCTGATGACTCGCCCGGTCAATACGAAGCTGACGCCCGACGTTGCCCAGGAACTTTGCTTGCGGGCGGGCAGCAAGGCCTATATTACAGGCTCGATCGCGAACCTGGGCAACGAGTACGTGCTCGGGCTGAAGGCGGTCAACTGCCAGAGCGGCGAACCACTGGCACAGGAGCAGGTGACAGCAAACGGCAAGGAAATGGTTCTGAACGCGGTCGGTCATGCAGCCGCGAAACTGCGTGGTCAGTTGGGCGAGTCGCTGGCCACAGTGCAGAAGTTCGATGTGCCGCGGGAGTTCTCCGCCACCACCTCTTCTTTAGAAGCTCTGAAAGCGTTCAGCCTCGGAAACAAAGCCTCTGGTCTGTCAGGTTACGCCGGCCTGCCTTACCATCTGCGCGCTATAGAACTCGATCCGAACTTTGCGGAGGCTTATAGTTCGGTGGGTTGGGATTACGACGGCATGGCTCAGGTAGGACGCGCCAAGGAATATTTCACCAAGGCTTTCCAGTTGCGGGATCACGCCAGCGAGCGGGAAAGACTGGAAATCACTGCTGACTACTATTTCAATGTAACGGGGGAACTGGACAAAGCGGTACAAACCACTCAAGAGTCAATCCAGAGCTATCCGAACTCCGCGCCATACCTCTTTCTCGGCGTGGTGTACCAAATCCAGGGCCTATTTGAGAAAGCGACAGAGTCGTATCGCCAATACCTCCGGCTCTTCCCGGACGATGTCACCTCATACCCTAACCTCGTCAACAGCCTCCTTGCCATGCAGCGATTCGACGAAGCGCTGCAGACAGTCCGGGAGGCGCAGGCGCGTAAGGTGGATGGTTTCGTCCTTCGCAGTGCTCTCTATGCTCTCGCTTTCCTGAGGTCGGACTCTCAAGCCATGACAGAACAGCAGCAGTGGTTTGCGGGCAAGCCGGAAGAGAACGTTGGGCTCTCGCTCGCGTCTGACACCGAGGCATACGCTGGTCATCTCGGCAAAGCGCGGGAATTGACGAAGCGAGCTGCAGATTCCGCAATTCGTGTCGACAGCAAGGAAACGGGTGCCCTGTGGCAGGAGATTGCCGCTCAGCGGGAAGCGGCTTTTGGCAACACATCGAATGGAAAGCAAGAAGCGGCGCAGGGCTTGAGACTTTATCCGGGCAGTCAAGGTGTCGAGGCTGAGGCGGCGTTCGCATTTGCCATGGCAGGTGACGTTGGACAAGCCGAGTCGATGGCACAAGACCTGAACAAACGATTCCCGCTGGACACCCAGATACAGTCACTGTGGCTGCCAGCGATCCGTGCGCAAGTGGCGCTTAAGAGGAAAAACCCCAGCGGAGCCTTGGCTAATTTACAGGGCACTGCACCACCCATTGAGTTGGGGTCCATTCTCTTTCTCGTTAACGCTTCCTGCCTCTATCCAACCTACGTTCGCGGCGAAGCGTATTTGGCCGCTCGACAAGGCACGCAGGCTGCCTCCGAGTTCCAGAAGATTCTCGACCACAGCGGCATGGTGTGGAATTGTTGGACGGGAGCATTGGCGCGTCTGGGTGTGGCGCGTGCGAATGCCTTACAAGCACGAACCTCACAGGGCGCTGACGCCGACGCCGCCCGCGTCCGTGCGCTGGCCGCTTACAAGGCCTTTCTCACCCTCTGGAAGGATGCTGATCCGGACATTCCCATCTACAAGCAGGCAAAAGCGGAGTACGCGAAGCTGCAGTAGAGCAGCGGGTTCGATTGGTGTTGTCGAAGAGTGTCGTGCTGCGACCGGCCAGGTGAGGGCAGGTATGAGTTTCTGCGGCGCATTATCGAAGAACCCAAGCGGATCCCCGACCAAATCTCGATTGCGGTAGTCCCCGCCGAGGCACTCATCAACAAGTAAGAGGAGTCCACTTGTCTGTATAGTCCGCATCTCGTACACGTGTCTTCCTGCAGATCTCACTCCGGAAGTAATGAAATGAGCTACCGCACAATCCATTTTGTCCTACGGGCCAGGATGAGGTAATGAGAAAGCCATTGGGCACCACGGTCACGTTGAGCGAGTATGCGACGGCACTGGAAAGGATATTGCAGGCGCTCTGTGGGATGGCGGAGGCGCGGCCGTTATTCGTCGCCATTTCAGGTCCGTCCAAGGGGCGGAGGAGTGGTCGACGGAGCAGGCTTTGGCGCGGGAGCAGGCTGAGACGACGGTTGCGGTGCTGCGTGCTGGGCAGCGGGTGGTGCATCGGGGGCCGGTATTGCAGTCTGAGCGGCTGGTGCCGTGGATAATGTCGGTTTCTGAATCGGCGTGGGTAGGTTTACAGTAGCGACGGCGCTGGGATCATCACGGAGCTTGAGGTACAACGTTACTCCGTCGGCCGGCGTCGGTACGCTGAAATTGTTTTCGGCGAAGCCGGTGGGCACGTCGGTTGTGTTGGCGAAGTCTTTTGCTGCACCGAAGGATTGCACGAGGAACAACTGGTTGCCCTCGACGGTGCACGTAGGAGCGTCTGCACTGGTGCAGTGGATGGCGGTGATCTCCGGCACGCGGATGAGGTGGCCAAGTGGTGTCCAGTCCCCTGGCGTACCATCTGCCGTGACCGGCCGCATTTGCAACTTACCAAAACCTGATTGACCGAATGCCTTCAACGGATCCAGCGTGGCGACCGCAGTGTGGTCGTCCTGAAGGACGAGGTTGTCGGTGGCGAGAGAAAGGGAGGTGTGGACTGAGCCATCGGCGGTGGCGACTTCAATGGTCTGGGTTCGGGGGAAGACGTCCTTCGTTTGCACGACGAAGGTGAGCTTCCCATCAAGAGGGATATCGTCCTTCGCACCGAGGCTGATAGGCATGGCGCCATCCTTCTGCGTGGGCGTGGCCTTGAAAGAGAGCAGTTTCAGACCCGGGCGCGCAGCTTCGGCCGAGATGTTGACGGTCATCGTACGACCGTCTTTCAGCTTTACAGTCGCGTCGGAGCCATTGTCGGGCGAGACGCCCGCGCTGGCGTGAAGATGTACGGTTTTATCATCGTCGCCTTCGCCGGTGGGTGTGAAGGTCTGCCCTTTGATTTCGGCAGAGGCCACACCCTTGAGGCCCTCGCCGGTTAATACCGCTGTGTCGTCGCCGGCGTGAATCTTAATGCCATCGAGGTGAATGCCGGCGGTGTACGCGGTGAGTGAGACTTTGTCTCGATCTGAGTTGCCGTACTGCTGGATGGCGAGTGAGTAGCCGCCGGGGTGAACTGTCTTGAGCGGGACGTCCAAAGCCAGCGTGTCTTTCGCATCTTTGCCTGGTGCGGGCTTAAAGGTAACGTCTACGTCCTTCTCCTTGTCGCCTCCAACAAGTGCGATGTGCTGGACGCAGGCAGTGCCTTCGCCTTTAAGAGCGAGATGATTATCCTGACCGGCGAGCAATTGGGTGCTGTCGACGATCTTCCAGTTCTTGCCATCGACCTGTTGGATGTTGATCGTCGGGCCTTCGAAGGAATCGAAGCCCCAGTAGCCGCGGACGGTGCCCGTGATCATCAAATCGGTTGTCGTGCCAATCTTTACGTCAGACTTTGCGGCCGTCGCCGTGCCGTCCTGAAGCTTCAAGTCGTGAAGTGCCTCGCGCTTATCTTCTTTCGACACGACGAGCCCGCCTTCGAAGGCGTCAGGCGTGAGCGGCATATCCGTGGGAGCGCCGGTTCGATTGAGATGCAGAACAAGATCGTGCGCGTAGCTGCTCGAAAAGACGAGCGGCGCGCCTTCGAGCGGAAGGATCATCTTCGGCTGCAAGAGACATGAGGCCTGGTTGGGATCGTGGGGACGAAGGGGCGGCAGCTTGGCTGCCTGAATGGCAGGCAGACCGATGACGATGACCGAGTCGGGTTTGTGGAAAGAGGGCGGAGCGTTGAGCTTCAAGTTGAGCGAAACCCCCTGTGGGAAGCTGAGTCCAGGGATGTATTGGTACTGCGCTGTGCGCAGCATACCAACGAGGTGAACGAGATCGACAACAGCACCAACATAGGCCGAATAGAGCCCGCCCCCGGCAGGCTGTGTATAGGACGCAGCATTGATAAAGTCAGAGGACGGGCCAGTAGAGAGCGCCTCGGCGACACTTTGACCGTGACCGTCCTCAAGGAGAACGGGAGCGCTGGACTGAGTGAGGCAGCTTACCTGCTGATCTACGGGCTGCTTGAAGCAGTCAGCGTTCGGCTTGAGGCCGAGCGTGGAAGCAAGCTTGGCGGAGTGGTCCTGGATGGCCTTTGGGTCGTCTTGAGGGACGGCTTTCATGGCTGCAAGGTAGCGTTCGATGCGCTGCTGCTCGAAGGATGCTTCATTGAGATCTGCATCGGCGCGAATAAACAGACCTGGTTTACCCTTCACGGCGGAGCGAAGAGTTTTGAAGTCGCCGCCGGTCTCAGGCGCGACAAAAAGCAGGGCCTGCTGCGCTTCGTTGGGAACGGTGACCGTCGTGCCTTCAGCAGTCTTCTTTTCCCAGGTGTCGATCTCGGTGAACCAATTGTCAGGAGGCTCATTTGTCGTGCCACGAAGGAAGGCGACTATGAGCAACAGATGGTTCGACTGAGTCGGCGGAAGGTCAGCCTTGATCCATATTTTGTCGCCGGGCTGAAGGTTGGGGACCTGAGCGATGGGAAGCGTAAAATTCCCGCGGCTAACGCGGATATCTACCGTAGGACCGACCAGGTCGAACCGTGCTTTATCGTCAGCGCGAAGGGCTGCCACAAAACACACGGCGAGAAGACAGACTGCAACTTTCAGTGCTCTCATCTCGGTTCTTTAGACGCGAGGAATATTAAGCAAGGTTGTGAACCCTTATCCGAAAAGACTAGGATTTAGCACTTTCCGGTTTTACGAGTCGACTCAAACATCCCACCTAAAGGCATGGATTAGCTCGGGAATATCCGAAAACATCTGAAGTGCATTAGAGCGAATCGCGCACGACTCCGCAGAGGACCAGTCGGACATCATGGAGGTGCTTACGGCATATGTCCGCGAGAATTCGAATTATGCTTCCAAAGTCGACAACAGGTGGCGGGGCGACATCGGCGTGACTTGGCGGGGAGGCCATCTTAGTGCAGGCGGCCTAGGAGTACCGCCGATCAAAAGCGTGGAGGCAGGCTTCGGCGCGCAGAAGGCTGGTCTTAGGCCGGGAGACATCATCACCTCGATGGATGGCCATTCGATCAGGGACTGCGGTTCGCTGAGAAATAACATCGTTGCTCGCAAGCCCGGGACAACCGTCAAGGTCGGCTATCTGCGCAATGGCGAGCAGAGGGAGACAACGGTTACGATTGGCGATCTCTACAAGACGAAATCCTTTGGCAGCGACTTCCCAGTTGAAATGAAACCGCGGGGGGCAGCCAAAATGAATACAAATCAGTTACGGTCATCGGTTCTTTCCCTCCGAAGCCCGAGTATGACGCAAACGTTCCAGCGGTGAAAACACGTTTGCATAGGGCTCGATTATGATGCTCGCTCCACAAGTTTCTTCGGCCCATAAAACGACGCTGCCGGGGTGAATGTCACCTTGGAAAAGCCTCTTCTCATCGCGGACGCGTGGGTTGCAAGCAACGTCTGCGGATGGCGCGCTGTGGGCAAGTCAATCGAAAGTAAATACGGGTCTGGGTTTCCGTACGGGTCTGGATCTAAGGCTGGATCGGTGCGATCCGGCCATTGATCGCTGCTTCCCTAGTCACAGGTCTTTTTTCGAGATGCGCCGAAATCTCACAAATACAGCGATGTGGGTAAGAGGTCATCCAGTCGTCTTTGAAGAAACCCGGCTGGCGATGATTGTGGCTTGTGGGGCATTGGATCCGAAGCTTCTTGTCTCAATTAGCAGCTCGAACGGCTGGATGAGTCCATTTGGTGTCTTCGCTCTGCGAAGCACAGGCAACATCGCGTCGCTGTTGAAAAGAATGTCGGAAGCAGCCTGGGTTCCCGCCATGGTAAGGCCTTCAATGATGAGGACCCATCCCGTGTCATTCAGGTTCCGTGTGAAGGCAACCACAGCATAGGTCCGGTGCGAAGGCCCCGCGGCATCGTTCTGGTAGACAGGCAGTTCTCCCTGTAAAGGGTGCCGATTGACGATCACAGACTCGTTTGGCCGCGGCTGGTATTCGAATTCGAAATTCAAATTCTTCTGAAACAGCTCAACCCATGGGTTGGAAAACGACGACCCGATCAGGATAGCGTTCGAATCCTTCAGGTCTTCCATATGGAGTTCGCGCGCGTATCGAACCCTGAAGAGTTCAGGTGTTGCTTCGGGCAAGCGCGAGAATTTGAGGACCGCATCAAGATCGGCCATGCTGGTGTAGCGTTGCTGATCGAGGTCCGCCATGTTCTGTGCGTCGATGTTGTAGGGGCTCTTGATCGAGACGTAGTCGCGGCTGATGTACTCGGCGAGGTTGACCGAATGACGGGTCAGGTTCTGGATCATGACAATGCCGTCGTCAGCCGGGACCAGCAGCGTCTGGCGAGACCTGTCGAATACTTGAGCCCAGAGCGGATGAGAGGGATCGGCCGATGCAGAGGCCCGGCGGAGGGAGAGCGTCCACGCAAGAACGCCGCACGCAACCAAGACCAGTACGATGCCAACAAACCCAGATCGCAACAACAAGGGTGGACGGCCCACCGCGGGAGCGGCGTGCTGCCGGCAAGGTGTCCGAATGCGGATACGGGGATTGCACTTCTGAAGCTTCTTCGTCTCGAGCCGGGGAGGGAAGCGGTACGTTCGATTCGAAGTGCGGGACATATTTGCCCCGCGGAATACTCAGCCTTAGATCTTCGTGCTTGCCCTCGGTCTCGAAATACTGATCCAGCCGCTGGCGCAGATGCCGGGCGTAGCTTCTGACAATGTTGTCTTCCGACGGGTTGTATCCGGGCTTTCTGCCGAAGACATTTACGCCGATCTGGTGCTCGCTGATCTCGTCAGTTTTTCCGCTCAGGGCGCGATCGCAGACATAGAGCAGAAAATTCGATAGCAGAGTGGATCGGCAGAAGCTCGAACTGGCGGCGATTCGCCGTGCCAGTAACCATCGCGGGTCGCTTGCCGGATAAAGGCCCTCCCACTGCAACTCTTGTTGGAGTTCCGAACCAAGGACCGACGTCCTCGGGGATGAATTGAGTTCTGCTGACCAGGGGGATTGCTGATCCATCGGCATCTCATTCTTTTCGAGCGTAGCAAATCTACTTTAACAATCAGTCAACTGAGGATTCGATCTGGATTTCTTCTGGAGCCGCGACGTTTTCCACAATAATCCTTTTTGCAAACGATTGAAAACGCTGCGCAATTCACGGTGTACGGCAGGTGTAAACACCGGGAAAACCCCTACCGCGCCTCGCAATGAAGAGATGACAATGCGGGCGGACCATTCTTTCTTGGAGGCAGTAGAAAAACTCAATGTTACGAATTCGTAAATATCCTCGCGGGTTCCCCCATTTCAGGATTCGGTATTCGAAAAAATGTGTCTGCCTATTTCCTCCTCCTTTTGATCTTCTCAATATCCCTGAGCAAGCCTGCCCAGGCGCAACTCGACACCGGTGGAATTACAGGAACGGTGACCGATCCGGCTGGCGCTGTGGTGCCCGGCGCCAAAGTCACATTGACGAACGAAGCGACCGGAGTCAGCGTCCAGACCACTTCCACTTCGACGGGCACATATTCTCTGAACGAGATCAGACCGGGGACCTATACGCTGCAGGCGGAAGCGCCGGGATTTCAGCGCTTCGTCGACAAGGGCATCGAAGTGCATGTCCAGCAAACTCCTACGGTCGATGTCAAGCTTGTGACCGGCACCGTCAATCAGGAGGTCACGATAACGGCCGCGGCCCCTCTGATCCAGACGGAGAACGCCGCAGTTGGCCAGACGATCACCAGCCAAACCGTGAATGATCTGCCCCTCCAGACGCGGGACTGGGCCTCTCTCGCCCAACTGTCGGCCGGGGTTGCGACCGCGCCGGTCGGTAACCCAAGCAGCGACTCCGGGGCAACCAGCAGCGCTTACTTCTCGGTAGACGGAGTCAATCTGTGGCAGAACGACTTCCGGCTGAACGGCATCAACGACAATATCGAGTTCTATGGCGGCTCTTCCGTGGGCAGCAACGGGGCTATCACTCCGCCGCCGGACGCTATCCAGGAATTCAAGCTGCAGAACGGGGACTACAACGCTGAGTTCGGGCATTCGACGGGCGCCGTCATCAACGCCGCTATCAAATCCGGCACTAACCAGCTTCACGGCGACGTGTGGGAATATCTGCGCAACGACGTTTTCAATGCAAACCTGTTCTTCAACAATGCCACGCACGCGCCTACGCCCGAGTATCGCCAGAACCTGTTCGGATTCACGATCGGCGGACCGGTTTATATACCGAAGGTTTATGACGGCAGGAACAAGACGTTCTTCTTCGTCGACTACCAGGGCGGCAGGTATGTAACGCCATCCACGGCGACGAGCACCGTTCCTACCGAGAGCATGATCAACAGCGGATTTACAAATCTGCAGGACCTGATCACGTTCAACAGCGGAACTTCAACCGATGCCCTGGGACGAAAATTCAAGCATGGCACGATTCTCGATCCGGCAACGACGCGCCTGGTACCAGCCGGAGCCGTCGATCCGTACTCCGGCCTGCGCAACAACGGCAGCAGTGCGGTTTACGTTCGCGATCCGTTCTATACAGGAAGCATCATGGGCGTCACCGACTTTACGGGCGCAACCTCGCAGCTCAACATCATTCCGCAGCAGCGCCTTGATCCAAACGCAGTGAACCTGCTGGGCGTCTACCCCGCCCCGAATCAACCAGGATTCGCGAATAACTTTGTCTACCTTGCAAAGCAGCCGCAGAATACCGACTCCTATGACATTCGGATCGACGAGAACTTCAACGCGAAGAATGTCCTCTTCGGGGTTTTCGACCGCAGCCTGATCTCACGCGACGTTCCTTCGAACTTGCCGGGCATCGCCGTGGGTGAAACCGGAGGCCGAAACGACAGCTTTCCCGCCTACGCTTGGGCCGGTGGCTACACGCATGTCTTCACACCGACTCTGACCAATGACATGCATGCCGGAATGGTGCACTCGGACAAGCTTCAACAATCTATCTACGGAAACACTTTCGGTATCCCTGCACAATTCGGAATCCAGGGAATTCCGCAAGTGGCGAACAATGGAGGCCTGCCGCCGATCACGATCAATGGGCTGACTCACATTGGCGTAGGCAACTATACGCCTACGCTGCAATATGTCTGGAGCGTGGAGGGGTCGGAAAATATCACGAAAATCTTCCGCAATCACACGTTCAAAGCAGGGCTTCAGATCGATTCTCTGCAGGGTAATATCTCGCAACCGCCGCAAGGGCGAGGCGACCTGAACTACAACGGCCAGTACTCTGACATTCCCAACGTCAACAACAATCTGAACGGAATCGCAGATTTGCTTTTGGTACCGATGCCCTCGACGGTTGGCGGAGTTAACAATGTCGGTGGTATGAGCAGCTTTTCAGGGTCGAATATTGCTTCAACCGACGATCACCGCTGGTACTGGGGAGCGTACTTCCAGGATGATTGGAAGGTTACACCCGATCTGACCCTGAATCTGGGGCTGCGCTGGGATTACTTCACACCGTATGCCGAAGTGAACGGACGGCAGGCCAACTTTGTTCCGGCAGGCGGCAACGGGGTTCCAGGTACCTATTACATTTCAAACAAGGGCTGCCAGGTGCCGAGGTCGGCGTCGTTCGATGCGCTGCTTACGCAGGATGGTATCTCGCTGGACTGCGTCTCCGGGCTCACCCTGGGAAATGCGCAGAAGACGAACTTCTCCCCCAGAATAGGTTTTGCCTATCGCGCAACACCGAAGGTCGTGGTTCGTGGCGGGTACGGAATAGCGTATGGCGCCCTGGGAAACCTCGGCTACGGCGGAACCCTGGGTACGAATTACCCGTTCGTCTATACCTCTACGTTTAACAGTCCGGATTCTCAGCATCCACTCGCGCTATCCAATGGGGAAACAGCCACGATGGAGACTGCTTTTACGACCGTCGATCTGGAAGATCCTACGATCAACAGCGGAAAAGGCCTGAACCTGTACGGCCGCCAGAATGACTTTCAGACTCCCTATGTTCAAACCTTCAACCTGACGGTACAGAATCAATTCACCAACCACGACGCGGTGCAGGTTGGATATGTCGGAACGGTTGGCAGGCACCTCGATAACCTTGGATATAACAACTCGCCGAGTGTAATCGTGCCGCCAGGATTGAATCCTCAGAATTATGTGCCGTACCCCGATTTCGCGAGAAACTCCACCTACGAAACCACCAACGCAAAGAGCAGTTACAACTCCTTGCAAGTCACTTACGAGCATCAGATGAGTGCAGGTTTGTCTCTTCTGGCCAACTACACCTATAGCAGGTGCCTGAGCGATCAGCATACGCAGGCATCCCAGAATCAGCAGTTCAGGGCTGAGTGGCTGCCGGGCTTCGGAATTGAAGGCGACTATGGTCTCTGCGATACGGACGCATCGAACCTGGTTCATCTTTCCGGCACGTACAACCTGCCCTTCGGCCGCGGGCGCGCGTTCTTATCTGATTCGAACCGCGCGGTGGACGCAATTATCGGCGGCTGGGTGGTTAATTTCATCTACAGCCACCAGGGCGGACAACCCGTTACTGTCGGTTGCCCGGTTGCAACGACCGCGAATGGCGTCTTTGGATGCTTTGCCAACAAGGTGCCGGGCGTCGACCCGTATGCGGGTCCACACAACTATAAGCAGTGGCTGAACCCGGCCGCCTTTGCCCAACCTCCCGTCGCCACTCAGGTCAGCCAGACTGACATTGCTGTTCTCGGCGGCGGACCGCAGCAGGCCCGTGGCCCCGGATTCAACAACCTTGACTCCTCGGTGTTCAAGAACTTCGGCTTCACCGATACCGTCAGCCTTCAGTTCCGCGCCGAAGCGTTCAACACAACCAACACTCCGCAATTCGGACAGCCGAGTAACCTGAACACTTTCAATAATCCCACTGGCGGCTTCAGCTCCATCACAACGATGAGAGGCAATCCCCGCACGCTGCAGCTCGCGCTGAAGTTGTTCTACTAGCGCGGCGCAGTTCCGACCATTGCTCCGATGGGCGACCCGCTGGATGGCCGCTCATCGGAGTTTTTCTTTTGTACAAATAGCTACTCTTGTAGAGTGAGGTACTCGTGGCGCTGCGGAAACAATCGCCGCTGCTGGCCGTATGGTCCAGCTGCTTCTTGTTGATGCTTCTCGTCCTGATGCTTCTCGGTCCGCTCCCGCTTTTCGCGCAACAAACGAGCGCTATGGCGGATTCCAATTTAGTGCTCGAAGGCGACATAAGTGGCTCGCAAAATCACACTTATGTTCAGGTTCCGTTTCGTGTTCCCGACCGAGTCGAGCGCGTGACCGTCAGCTTCGAATACACGGAAAAAGATAAGCACACGGCGCTCGATCTCGGCCTGCTCGATCCTGCACAGTTGCGCTGCTGGAGCGGCGGGAACAAATCTATGCTTACGGTGGGCCTTGCGGACGCTACGCCGTCTTGCCTGCCCGGTCCTATCCCCGCCGGAGAGTGGAATGTTCTTATCGGCGTTCCGAATATCCTTCCGCAGGTGACCTCGCATTACACAGTGCATATTTTCTTCAGCAGGAGCGGTCTCGTCGCTGATGAGCCTGCCGAGCTGCGCGCACCGCTTCGCACCGGACCGGGCTGGTATCGCGGCGACCTGCACATGCACACGGCGCACAGTGACGGCCAGTGCGCAAGTCAATCAGGAAAGATGGTGCCATGCCCGGTCTTTTTCACCGTGGATGCTGCGGCGCGTCGAGGTCTGGACTTCATCGCCATCACCGACCACAACGCAACCTCGCAATATGACGCAATGCGCGAGCTGCAACCCTATTTCGACAAAGTACTGCTCATTCCCGGCCGCGAGATCACTACTTTCCAGGGACATCTGAACCTGCTGGGAACAACGGACTTTCTCGATTTCCGGCTGGGCAGCCAGGGGGTTCCCGACATGAACACGCTGCTGCGAAATGCCAACAAGCTGGGAGCCGTGATATCGATCAACCACCCGAATGCGCCCACCAGGGAAGCGTGCATGGGGTGCGGATGGACTCCGGCAGCTCCGGTCGACATGAGCCTCCTGCAGGCTGTCGAGGCCGTCAACGGCGGAAGCAAAGATCCTGCGTATTCCGGTATACCCTTCTGGGAGCGGCAACTTAACCTGGGTCACAGGCTCACCGCGATCGGGGGCAGCGATAACCATCGCCCCGAGAGGCCGCTGAATGAACCGGGTTCGGTCGGCAGTCCGACGACAGTCGTCTATGCTTCGGAGTTGTCCACGCCCGCGATCCTTGCGGCCATTCGAGCCGGACACGTCTTCGTCGATCTGACCGGATCCAGCGGACGCGTGCTCGAAATGACGGCGAGCGATTCTGCTGGATCCGCGAAAATGGGCGATCTTCTGGCCGCTCCGACCGGTAGCGAGATCACATTCGATATGCATGTGTCGAAGTGCGAAGGCGGCAAGGTCGCGCTTCTGGAGGATGGGCAGCCACTGCCAGCGGCATCTTCGCTCCTTTCGTCCGCCGATCAGACGGTTCACTTTGCTTGGACCAGCGATGGGCAACGTCACTGGTTTCGCGCTGATGTCACCGGACCAGATGGGAAGCTGTGGTTGCTGGGAAATCCGGTGTATGCCAACTGGGAGACAAGCAGTGGCGGGCGCTGACGACAAAGCGACCATGTCTGATGTTCCGGCGATTTGCAGGCAATTACAATAATGAGTTTGCTTACATCGAGAAGCCAGAGGTGGCATGCGGCGGCGGGAATTTGTCAGATTATCAATGCTTACGGCCGGGAGCGGTCTGCTGGGCCATCATCTGCGAGCGATGGCTCTTGACCAACTCGCCCCTCCCGCTCCACCTGATCCGTCGATCAATCGCGTGCTGGTGATGTTCAAGTGTCACTTCGATGCCGGCTTCATCGATACGCAGGCACACGTAGTTCACCGCTACTTCGCGGAGTATTTTCCTCAGGCGATTCGCGTCGCACAGCAAATGCGGCAGGCGGGATCGAATCGTTATGTCTGGACGACAGGGTCATGGCTGCTCTACGAGTATCTCGAGCAAGCCTCGCCGGAAGACAGGCGGAGCATGGAGCAGGCCATCCGCGATGGAGATATCGCCTGGCACGCGCTGCCCTTCACGTGGCAGACGGAGATGATGGACCGTTCGTTGATCTCCGGCAGCCTGGCTCTTTCGCATTCGCTCGACAAGCGCTTTGGCCGCACTACCACGGGCGCAAAGATGACCGACGTTCCCGGCCACACCCGCGGCCTGATCGCTCCGCTCGCCGAGCATGGTGTGAATTTTCTCGACATTGGCGTAAACGGCGGCAGCACTCCGCCGGAGTTGCCTCCGCTCTTTGTCTGGAAAGATCCGGGCGGCGCTTCGATCGTCGTGATGTATCACCACGAATACGGCAGCATCGCGCGTGTGCCCGGATCGGATCTCGCCATCGCCGTCGTTGTTCGCGGTGACAACAGCGGCCCGCATACTCCCAGCGAGATCGCGGAGATTTACACGGATCTCGGCCAGCGCTTTCCTCGCGCAAGGATCGTCGCTACAAACCTCACCGAGATCGGCAACGCCGTGCAACCCTATCGCAGCCACCTTCCCGTTGTGACGCAAGAGATCGGCGATACCTGGATCTATGGAGTTGCCAGCGATCCGCTGAAAGTCGCGCGGTATCGCGAGCTCTGCCGGCTTCGGCAGAAATGGATTTCGTCGAACGGATTCCAAACGGGCGACGCGACGGACCTGGCTTTGCTGCGGCATCTATTGCTCGAGGTGGAGCACACGTGGGGAACAGATACAAAGACGTGGCTCGATTTCGATCACTACACGCCGCAGAGCCTTGAACCAATGCTGGACACGAAGAACTACAAGGTAGTGGAGTTCAGTTGGCAGGAGAAACGTCAGGATCTGTTCGACGGCATCGCCACGCTGCCCGCCGCGTTGGGCACCGAGGCGCAGAGCGCCATCGATGCTCTTGCGCCCGCGCGGCCACAGATGTCGGGTTCGCTTCATCCCGCCGACAAGGATGTCGAGACTGAGCACTTTTGTCCTCCGGGTGGATGCCAACACCGGAGCGATTCACCGCCTGCACAACAAGCGGACCAACCGTGATTGGGCTTCGCCCGAGCATCCCCTCGCGCTTTTCTCCTACCAGACGCTTTCGCAAGAGGATTACCAGAAATTTCTGGCAGACTATCTGACTACAAAGGCCGATTGGGCGCAGAAAGACTTCGGAAAGCCGAATATCGAGCGGTTCGGGGCGCGCAGCCAAAGTTGGTCGCCCAGTCTGGCGGAGCTTCGGACGGAGCGAGCTCACAACGGTGTTCGGGTAATCGGCAGGCTTCATATCGAGGACGCAGAGGCGCTGCAAAGTGGACGTGCGGCGTTCCCGGGCACCATGTATGTTGAACTGACACTGCCCGACGCGGAACCATCAGTGCAGCTGAACTTCTACTGGTTCGACAAGCTGCCGACACGTATGCCCGAGGCGTTGTGGCTGACCTTTAATCCCGTTGTCGCGGACCAGAAGGGTTGGAGCATGGATAAATCCGGCCAGAAAGTGTCGCCGTTCGATGTGGTCGCTGCCGGGGGCCGGCATCTGCATGCGGTAACCAAAGGTTTCGCCTATCAGGATTCACAGGGCGCGTTTGAGGTAGAGACACTCGATGCTCCAATGATCGCCCTGGGCGAGAAGTCACCGCTGAATTTTTCGCGCTCGCAACCCGACCTCGCCGACGGTATCCATAGCTGCCTCTTCAACAATGCCTGGGGAACCAACTACATTATGTGGTTCAACGAAGACATGCGCTTCCGCTTCCTGTTGCGTCCATAAACACCTGGTATTCGATCGGGAATAGAAGCCATCAGGCCGGCGCGATGACATAGGGACGCATCATCTCGTTGTCTTCGTGCTCCAGCATGTGGCAGTGCCAGACGTAGCGGCCGGCGTAGCCTTCGAACTTGACGATGATGCGGGTGACGGTGAAGGGGTCGACGCGCGCGATGTCTTTCCAGCCGAGCTCATTCGGGTCAAGAGTTACGGCCGGGCCAGTGAAGACGATTTTGCCGGTGAGCTGGTAGACCGTGACGTCAAAGGGCCGCCGATCCAGCATCTGGAAGCGGACCATGTGCAGGTGGATGGGGTGGGAATCGTCGGTGAGGTTAATGAAGGACCAGATCTCGGTCGAGTTGAGAACAGGGTTTTCCGTAACCGGCATATCCCAGTGCGAGCCGTTGAGGAGCATCACGCTGGAGCGGCCGAGGCGGTTCTGATAGTCGGCCAGAGTCAGCTCGCGCGTGCGAACAGCGGCGGTCTCGGGAATGCGGACGACGGGGCGAAGAGCCGCAGGGAGCGATGAGGGTTCTGACTTTTGAGCAGCAGCCCTCGCGGCCGAGACACGGAACTGCATGATGATGGCGACGTCGGTGCGGAGGATGACTTCGCGGCCGGCGTAAGCGGTGAAGTCAAGAATGATGTCGGCGCGCTCGCCGGGACCGAGGATGAGGAGACCGGTCTCGACAGGCGCGGGGAGGAATCCCTGCTCGCTGGCGATCAGATGGAAGGGCATCGTTTCGGACGTAAAGCTCGCTTCCCGCGAAAAACACAGTCTGTAGAAACTTCCATTGGAGCTGTTGAGCAGCCGCAGGCGGTATTGCCTGCGGTTCGACTTCGTGAAAAGGGAAGATCTTGCCGTTCGCGAGAATCGCACTGCCATAGTACTCAGACACCCACGGCGCTTCAGGCTTGGTGGAAACGGGATAGAAGATCTGGCCGTCCGGATGAAATGAGCGATCGAAGAGGACGAGCGGAACCTCGTACTGACCGCCGGGTAAGTTCAGGCCCTCCTCGAAGGAATCGCGAACCAGGTAGAGACCCATCAGTCCCGCAACGGCGTTGAGCCGCGTAATGCCCATCGCGTGGTCGTGGTAGAAGAGCGTCGTGGCGTCCTGTTGGTTGGGGTAGAAGCAGGTTGCGGACTGGCCGGCCGTAAACCAGTCGGTTGGGTAGCCATCGCTCTCCGGGCCGGTGCGGCCTCCATGAAGATGGACAATCGTGCGGACTTCGGGCTTGTCGGCTTCGGCTCCATGAAGCGTGTGGTCGATGGCGAAGAGATGGCGGCTGGGGAGCTGGTTGACCCACTCCACGAGGATGGGCTGACCGCTATGGGTCTCAATTGTGGGACCCGGACACGACGCGTTGTATCCCCAGAACGTGGTGGGGGGAACATCGCGATGGACTTTGTTCTGGAACTCGTGCATCACGATGCGGTAGTACGGGATTTGCGAAGTGGCATCGGCAGGGCTGGGTTTTGCGCCGGCAGGCTTTACTACGGCCGGGATCGGGAGCGGGTCCACGAAATGCGCCAAGCTGCGGGTGTCGAGCAGCTTCGGAGCCGCACTCGGCGACTGCATGATATGTGATCCGTGCGCGGCGGTCGCCGCGGTGAGCCAACCCAGGTTTTCGAGGAAACGCCGTCGGGTAAATTGCATCATATGGCCTGAATTTTGAGCGTGAACGCTGCAGGTTGCGGGCAGATTAATTTGCCTCACGTTTCAGGCTGCTGGTGGACATGAATTTTGAAGAAGCGTTCACGAACGTGTGACGAAGCGGGGAATAGACTCACGGCGTCTGCGGCGCAGGAACTGGCCGGAGCGAAATGGAGATTCCCTATGAAGCCGTTCTCCCCGATGCGCGCGTTGTCGAGACTGGGCGTTCCGGTCCTGATGACGTGCGCCGCGCTTACCCCCACTGCTTTCACTCAGGAAGTCACTTTTTCTCCCTACATTCAACTGGGCGATGCCGGAAAGCTTGGTCCGGCCGATCAGATTGTCATCGCGTGGCAAACGGATGAGACAACGCCGCATGCCTCCGCATACAAGGTCGAGCTTTCCGAGGACGACCGTCGTGGCCGTTTCGTGACACCGAGCGGGCGAGTGATCGATAACTATCTCGCGGCGGATCCCTCGCTGCCGCCGGTTCCGGGTGCTTACGGAGCGCACACGAACTACACCGCTGTTTTGTCTGGGCTGCGCTATGACACGGTCTATCACTATCGAGTGACCGGGCCGGGCATGCCGAGCGGCGGATTCTCATCGTGGTTCCGGACACGCAAACTGGCACCGGTCTACTCGTTCGCAGTTGAAGGTGACGAGGGGTATTTCCCGGTAGTTCCGAACTCGACGCCGGCGCGGATTGTCGACTATGAGGCGCGCATCGCGCACCTGATTCACGGTGCCGCGAACATTCAGCTTGCCAACCAGCCCTCGCGACCCGAGCCGGATTTCATCGTCAATACGGGCGACAACGTTTACAACGAGGGTACGGAAGACAACTATCGCGACTTCTTCTTCCCGGTATTCAACAGCGACGAGGATTCCAATGAGGCCGGCGCGCCGATCCTTCGCAGCAAGCTGTTCATTCCGGTCGATGGAAACCACGATCAGGGAAGCACGGGCGTGTCGGCGAATCTGCTCGCAGATAACTCAGCGCCGCTTTTCAGCGGGAACCTGAGCGGCGGAGACGCCCTTTCATATTTCAACGATTTTTATTTCCCTCAGAATGGACCAGTCGGATACGACGTTCAATATGACTGGAATGTAACCACCTCCGTTCCGACTGGCTTTACATTGACATACCAGGGACAGAGCTACACCTCGCCGGCTGCGATCGCGGCGTTCCGCGCGTCGACCAAGGTAGATACCGGGCGCGGGCCGAGCAAGCAGATCGATCACCAGAGCAACTTCTCGTTCGATTACGGCAACGCGCACTTCCTGTATCTCGATGCCAATCCACATCTCTTCAACGACAACCTGCCGAGCACAAATGCGTTCAATGCGCCGCCGCCGGTGTTTACGGCCTATCCGACCGCTCTCGGTCAGTGGGTCATCAACGATCTCGATTCGAGCGACAAGCTCTGGAAGATCGTCGTCTATCACCAGCCGGCGTTCACATCCGGCGATGCGACCATCGTCAATAACCAGATGCGCGCGGTCGCGAAGCTTCTGGAAGATCACGGCGTGAACATCGTTTTTAACGGGCACGATCACAATTACCAGCGCAGTCTGCCCATCCGGGCAACATCACGGACGGCCGGGCCTGTAAGCACGACAGCCGGAACTCCGGCGGTCTATGTCGACGAGAACTTCGATGGCGTGACCAAGACGGTGCCGGATGGGGTGCTCTATATCGTCGAGGGCGCGGGTGGCAATCGGGATTTTGACGGCAACTTTGCTCCTCCGCGCGGCAGCGGCGTGGGTCTGGACCAGGATGATTCAGCGACGGGCACGTTCACCGGCGATCCGGGGTTGACGGTGCCGCAGGGTCCGGCATCGTGGCTGGATACCAACCTGACGAATCCGGAGATGATCAACTTCCTGCCCAATGCGGGACAGGGAACGAAGATCACGAAACTGTTAAAGTCGAAGGTATTTTCCTTCGGCGATGTGCTGGTGGATCGCAACAAGCTGACGCTCTATCAGATCAGCGAACCGCTGCAGTCGACTTCGTCAGCAACATCGGCCGATCCGGCTCCTTACGGGACGGATATCAACGGACAGCCGTTGAACGATCCGATTCCGGATACAGAGATCGACCCGACGACGGGACAGGTTGTCTCGAACCCGGCGACGGGGCCCTCGGCTCTTCTGGACAAGTGGACGATTACAAAGCCGGAGATTTTCTCAAGCCTCTCGGCATCATTGTCGGCTCCCAGAAAGGTCCACGTGGGCGAAGGGTTCAGCTATACCGTGCAACTCCACAATGGTGCGCCGTACTCACTCAATGGAACTCAGGTGCGGGTAAGGCTGCCCTACAACGTGGCTTTCGCAGGTACGGTCGGCACGACGACAACACTTCAGGGCAACGAGGTGGTCGTGACGATCGGGCGGCTGGGCAGTGGAGCAGGGCAAAGCGTCTCGATTCCGGTTACGGTCGTTGGACGCGGCCAACTCGATGCCTTCGCAGTCGTAACTTCGGCAACGGCATCGCCTGTCTTCACCAACGGTGCGTCGACGAGCGTAGTCCGCTAAACAACCTGGTGCAGTAATGATTGTCGCGGGGGAGGGTTAAGCCTCCCCCGCAGATTTTTTTGCAACTCACTCTCCAAAGCTCTTACCCGCAGGCCACCTGATTTCGGCCGGCCAGTTTCGCCGCATACAAAGCCTTGTCAGCGAACCGGATCAGTTCTATAGACTTCTGTTCATTCAGCGGAAGCCGCACCGCCACGCCAAGGCTCACTGTCTGCAGCCCGCAATCCATCGCTGGATGTGGCAGAGCGAGATCCAGCACTGACAATCGGACGGTTTCCGCAATCTCCCGCGCCCGCTCCTGCGTCGTATCCGGCAGGACAATGGCAAACTCCTCACCGCCAATTCGTGCTGGAATTGCTTGTGTCGCCTCGGAGATCCGATCCACAACCTGCGCAATCGACCGCAGGCAGGCATCACCCGCCGGGTGCCCTGCCACGTCGTTGTATTGCTTGAACTGATCGACGTCCAGAATGATCAGTCCCAGGTGTTTCCGAGCGGTGAATGCCTCCTCCCACGCGCGCTCGAACTGCAGATTGAAAGCCCGCCGGTTTGGGAGTCCGGTCAGCTCATCCTTCAACGCCAGGTTGCGGAACCTCGCCTCGCTCGCCGAAAGCGACCGCTGCAGCGCCTCTTTCTCCTCGAGGATGGCCGCGACCGGGAACATCGTGAAGATCGCCGCCGCCGCAAACACCTGCGCTATTACAATCCGGCGCAGCAGCATATGCTGACCGGCGATCAGCATCAATGGCCCGTGGCCCTTGATCGTGAACCCGATCGCCATCAGCGTCACTAGGAAAATAGTCACCACGGTTCCCGGCAGTCCCAGGCGAAACGCCACAAGCAGAAACGCCGGAAAAATGAAGAAGATCAGCGGATCCTGACTGTGGGTGAAAACAAACGTCGTTACTACTATCGGAGCCGCCAGAACCAGGAGAGTACGCTGCAGCTCTCGCCGATCGAACATCGCGAAGAAGCCGGGTTGTTGCACCATGATGATCAGCGGCGCCAGCACTGCCATCCCCAGCATGTCACCCAGATACCAGGTCCGGAACATCTGCCACCATGCCGACCCCGGCACCAGTTGCAAAGTCCAAAAGGCGCCCAGCGCACTCGTCAGCGCCGTCGCTCCTATTACGGAGATCACCAGAAAGCCGATCAGCGACCGTCGGCGCCTAAGATCCAGTGGGTACCCGAACCACCGCGTGAGCAGCAGTGTCGAGGTCACCACCTCCACCGAGTTCGCCAATGACACCCCGAAGGCCAGCTTGAACTGATCGCCGTAAAGCACGTCGGCGAGCGTGTCTGCCGTTAACCCCGCAAGAAAGTAGGACAGCCACCGCCGCTTCGGTTGCGTAATCAGCAGCGAGAAGATCAGTCCGTTTGAGAGCCAGATCGTCGCGATCCCTTCCGACTGGTGCGACAGCACGATGCCCAGCCACGAGAAAAACGTTGCCAGCGGAAGCACCCATGCCAGCCGGATCAGTGCCGACGGCGTCCATGAATCGCGACTCCGGAACCCCTCCCATATATCTCTGAGCAGCGCAGCCATCCCGGTCGGCCGCACAACCGGGAGGCGCGCGGTGTCCGGGGCGACAGCTTCGCGATACGCCACGTCTTCCAGGTTGGCGGAGGGGGTCACGATGGATTGGTCTTCAAGGCTGTTTCGTCGTGGGGCATTGCCCACGGGATATTCAGAGCACAGATGAGAGTCTATCTTCGACCGCAACGGCCGCCAAGCAGAATTGGCGCCTTTCGACCAGTCCGGAATGCTCCGCGCAACTGGAGCAGCCGTAGGTTTTGAACCGTCGACTCCTTACTGTTCGAGATGCAGAACTACTGGCTGTGGATTGGAGGAGTCGATTTCAAGCCCCAACACCTCGTTGCTGCTTCCCAGCCAAAGAACAAAAGATTCTCCAGCCGGTGTCGTCAGAGTCATCGTTCCCCGGCCGTTGTTCTGCGCTGTCGATATGTTGTAGCTTCCGGCCAGTCCCTGGCCCCCGGCTGAGCTTGTGCTTCGACTGATATCCACCGTACCGCGCACTGCGCTCCTGCCATCGAACGAAGCAGCACCCGACGTGAGTGTCGCCGCAGGCACCAGTGGCTCTCCTGAGCCAAGCAGGTATGAGCCCAGTATGTCCGCGCTGGAATATTGCTGTTCGACGGCTTGCGGAGTGAGTTCTCCTATACCAACATCGGCTGAAGAAACGTCCATCATGTAGGCGTGGTTGGGCCCGATGACGTAGATGTACCAAATATGGCTATGACCACTGGAATCATTAAGATTCAGTTGTCCTGGCCCGTTCACTTGGACACCGTAGCCTCCGGTCAGAACATTGTCGGTCGTTACGACGCCGCCCGTGTTCTGATCGAACGTAACCAGCGACTGCGACAGGCCATCGAACACGATCCGTCCGATGATGACCTGGGGAGTATTGGCCAGCTCTCCGGCGAGGCTGAACACGGTTGGACCATTCAAGTCAGAGGTTTGGAAGGGATATCCGGACTGCAGTTCCGCTGGACCGCTAAAGATAGGATTGCTCGCGCTAAGCGGATCTATAGAGACAAACAGCAGTTTCGTCGCCGAGACCACATAGAATGCGAACCGGAACGACCCGCCCATGAACCCCGGAATACCGAGGTTCGCGGTGCCGCGCCCCGTGCTGCTAACACGATAGGCGCCATAGACTGACGCGAAGGTCGGGTGGATTGTGCCGCCATCGTTGACATCCATGCTTCCACCGAGGACGTTGCCTTGCCCGTCGAAATCAAAGATTGCCAGGGCTCCGATGCGCGCACCAGTACTGTCTCTGCCGGCGAGACGCACTGCGAACGGGCCATTGAGTGCGGAAAGGTTGAATGCCGATGGATCCTGTTGCTCGAAGACCCCCGACCCGCGGATCCCGGAAGCATCCAACTCGATGAACCGTCCTTCCGTGTTCGCACCGTTGAGTGCAAAGCGGAAGACCTGGGTTCCTGTTGCGGCTGAAAGCGTGAGTACGCCGCGACTGCCGCTGATCAAGTTGTAAGTCCCGCCGACCGCCTCATCGGTTGTGACGCCATTTGTGGTGGTGACATCTTCGAGCCCGGAAGTAATGTTCCCCATGCCGTCGGCCGTGAAGGTGCCTGCCGCCTGGTAGACGCCGTTGCTGTCAAACCCGTTGAACTGGAACGCATACTGACCGCTCAACTTCGAATTGAGGCTGGTCACGAGGCTGACCGTAGCAGATGCCGATTCGGCCACATCAATCTTCGAAGTAGCCTTCACAATCACGGTAGCTGGTGACGGTATCGAAGACGGCGCCTGATATAAGCCGGTTGCGCTGATGGTCCCGCATGCGCTTCCCGAACAGCCGGAGCCGCTGACACTCCAGTCGACGGCGGTATTGGTGCTGCCGGTCACCGAGGCCTGGAACTGCTGCTGACCGCTGATAGCCACCGTGGCATTCGTCGGCGAAATAGCTACCGAGACAGGCGGAATCACCGTCACTGAGGCCGATCCGGTCTTCGTTCCGTCGGCATCGGACCTTGCCGTTACCGTTACCTGCGCCGGGTTCGGAACTGTTGACGGTGCGGTGTAGAGACCGGTTGAAGTGATAGCACCGCAGGTGGCTCCGGCGCATCCCGCTCCCGACAGGCTCCATGTCACGGCCGTATTCTGGGATCCAGTGACTGTGGCCGTGAATTGCTGCTGATTGCGTGTGACCACCTGTACAGTCGCCGGGGAAACGCTCACCGCGACCGCTGGAATAATCGTTACTGTGGCGGTTGCCGATTTCGAGCTGTTGGCCACCGAGGTCGCCGTCACCGTCACTTCCGGCGGGCTTGGCAAAGTAGCCGGAGCAGTGTAGAGACCGGCAGACGAAATCGTGCCGCATGACGCACCGCTGCAGCCCGTCCCTGCAATGCTCCACGTTACGCTGGTATTCGAGGTGCCCGTTACAGTCGTCGTGAACTGCTGTGTATTTCCCGCTGCGACGTCCACAGTCGCGGGCGAGATCTTTACTGCTACGGGCGCCACAATCGTTACTGTAGCGGTGGCAAATTTGGTTGTGTCTGCTGCTGAAGTTACCTTGACCGTAACCTGTGCCGGTGACGGAATGGTGTTGGGAGCCGTGTAGAGTCCCGAAGAAGACACGACTCCGCACGCGGAGCCGCTGCACCCGCTCCCGCTGACACTCCAGGTGATGCCGTTATTACTGGTACCGTTCAATGTCGCCAGGAATTGCTGCTTACCGCCCGTCGGCACCGTTGCCGTCGTCGGCGAGATCGTTATGGAGACCGGCGGAATAATAATCGCCGAAGCGGTACCGGACCTGGTTGGATCGGCGACGGAGGTTGCCGTTACCACAATCAGAGCAGAATTCGGGACAGCGGCCGGAGCCGTGTACAGCCCGGTGCTCGATATGGTGCCGCAGGCTGCACCGCTGCAATTGCCGCTCAGGCTCCATGTAACAGCTGTGTTGTTTGTGTTCTTTACCGTGGCCGTGAACTGTTGCTGCGCTCCTGTGACAACCTGAGCACTCACGGGCGAAACCGTCACGGAAATCCCCGCGACGATCGTCACCGCTGCCGTAGCGGATTTCGTAGTATCGGCCACGGAGGTTGCGGTCACAGACACAACCGCCGGGCTCGGAATTTTAGACGGCGCTGTGTAAAGGCCCGTGGAGGACACGGTGCCGCAGGTTGTTCCACTGCACCCTGCGCCGCTGACGCTCCATGTCACCGCGGTATTGCTTGTGTTCGATACCGTTGCGGTGAACTGCTTCTGCTCTCCGACAGCAACCGATGCCGATGTTGGGGAGATACTCACGGTTACGGGTAGCGCCACGGTTACCAGCGCGGAGCCGGATTTCGCGGGATCGGCGACCGACGTTGCTGTTACGGTGACTTGTGGAGGGCTGGGCACGGAGGCCGGAGCCTTGTAAAGACCGGCGCTGGTGATCGTGCCGCATGCTGAGCCGCTGCAACCGGAGCCTTTGATGCTCCAAGTCACGGAGTTATTTGTCGAATTTGCAACTGTGGCAGTGAATTGCTGAGTGCCGCCGAGTGGAACCGTGGCCGTTCCGGGAGAGACCGTTACAGACAACGGCAGGCTTATCAGTTACCGAAGCAGTCGCGGACCTCGTGGGATCGGCAATGGATGTTGCCGTCACAAATACCTGCGGAGGGCTGGGAACTGTAGCAGGGGCAGTGTAGAGACCGCCGCTTGTGACGGTGCCGCACGTGGATCCACTGCAGCCACTGCCCGCTACGGTCCAGCTCACGGCAGTGTTCGACGTATTTGTGACGGTTGCCGTGAATTGCTGTGTGCCTCCCGTCAGCAATTGGACGCTATTCGGCGAAATCGTCACTGCTACCGGGGCAACGACTGTGACGGTAGCACTGCCCGATTTGGTGGAATCGGCGACCGACGTCGCCGTCACGGTGACCTGCGCCGGATTGGGAATCGTAGAAGGCGCGGTATAAAGCCCGCCCGACGTAATTGTTCCGCAGGACGACCCGCTGCACCCGCGGCCGGTAATGCTCCAGGTGACAGCCGAATTCGAGGTGTTGGACACTGTCGCCGTGAATTGCTGGGTCTTGCCCGCATTTACCTGGACGCTCGACGGGGAGACAGACACAGACACCGGCAGACTCACTGTAACGGTCGCCGTGCCGGACTTGGTGGGATCCGCCACCGAGGTTGCCGTGACAAAGACCTGCGGCGGAGTGGGAGCTGTAGCCGGAGCAGTGTACAGACCACCGTCAGTAATGGTTCCGCAACCGGATCCGCTGCAGCCACTGCCGGCAACACTCCAGTTCACCGCGGTATTCGCGGTATTCGTCACCGTCGCTGTGAACTGCTGTTGGGCTCCGGCCAGAACCTGCGTCGTCTTGGGAGTCACGGAAACCGCAACTGGCGCAGCCACGGTCACTACGGCGGTGGCGGATTTGGTGGGGTCCGCCACCGATGTTGCTGTGACGTTAACCTGCGCAGGACTGGGCACCGCAGCCGGCGCGGTGTAAAGACCCGCGGAAGATACGACCCCGCAGGCTGAGCCGCTGCAGCCCGAGCCAGTAACACTCCAGGTCACCGAAGTGTTTGAGGTATTGGAAACGGTGGCCGTGAACTGTTTCTGCAGCCCCGCATTCACCGTAGCGGAAGGTGGAGAAATGCTGACTGATACAGGCAGCGCCAGGGTCACTACCGCCGAAGCCGACTTGGTGGGATCAGCCACCGACGTTGCTGTGACCGTAACCTGCTCCGAAGCAAGAAGTGTCGAGGGTGCGGTGTAGACGCCGCTCTGAGCGATCGTGCCGCACGCGGATTGGGCACAGGACGGTCCGGAAAGGCTCCAGTTCACGCCGGTGATGGTGGTACCGCTGACCGATGCAGTGAACGTCTGCTGCTGGCCCAGAAGAACCGTTGCAGCGGAAGGAGAAACGGTCACTTTGACATCGGAAGTGGTTCCAACGATTACGGCGGCACTGGCCGAAACAGAGAGATCCGCCAGCGAAGTTGCTGTGACTGTCACGATATTCGGGCTGGGTGCGACAATGGGCGCCGTGTATAGTCCGATACCTGCCCCGATACTCGCCATCTGGCCACATGTGATGGCGCTGCAGTTGACGCCCGCCACACTCCAGATGACAACAGTGTTGCTGGCTCCGCTAACGACGGCATTGAACTGCGTCTGGCCTCCCGGCTGCACCTGAACAGTTGTGGGAGAAATTGAAACTGACACGGTTGCCAAAGCGACCGCAGGGAAGATCAGCGCCGCAAGAACAATGACCAGCGCAACTATCACTCGGCATTTCATACGGTTGGCCCGCCCTGGATTTGACCAGTCAACTGCATTGCGACTGGGCAATGGTTTGCGCGCTTCAAGCCCCGGAAGAGGCTCTTTCCACCCATCTGTCGCGTCCCTGGCAGATGGGAGGAATCAGGCTACGAGATAAGATCTTCGCCGCGAACTCTTGCGGGAGTGTAATTGCAACACCTTGGGTAGGCATGCCGCAATGATGCAATTGGCGTAGTCTTTTGGGCGTCTCTCCGGCAGCGACAAGACGGGAGGCAGAACTCAATTGTAAAAGCCACTCCCCAGGTTAGGGATGGATCAAATCAGGGCTGGTAACCGCAACCGCAAACTCCTTGGCCGCTGCCCAGTTGCTGGATGAATGAGCATTGGGCTTGTAACGAAGACAACAGGGTCGTACTCAGAGTCGAAACTGAAAATGGGACTTCCGCGCTCGACATGGCTCCGTTTGACTGGGGCAAATGAGTAGCCCAGGCGACGACCGTCCCGGTCGGAGTCATAGATGACGCGTTGCATCCGCCGTTGCTGGGTTCTTGCGCCGAAACCAGCACTACCGTACCGGAGGTCGATGCGACCCCGGTCAGCGGATTGCTCAGGAGGTTTTGCTTAAGCGACAGCGACAGTAAGCCATCCTGAAAAACGATGCACCCGCAGCATTCACTCATTTGCTGGTCCCAGTCGAATACGTAGATCATCGTGCACAAATCCTGTCCGGTGGTCCCCGGATTGCTGATCCGAATGGTGGAATCGGTGCCCGAAGTAGCGTCGAAGTAGGTCATTGCCAGAAGCGGCTCGACAGTAAGGGTACCCGTCGCCTGCGTACCATCGAGTGAGGCCTCGATACCTGTGGAGCCGACCTGCAGCCCGCTCACCATGCCGCCGGGCGTCACGGCCGCAATGGTGGCATCATCGATGTTCCAGGTTACCTGTTGGGTTACATCTTGCGTGCTTCCGTCACTGTAGGTTCCCGTTACCGCCAGTTGCAGGCTGCTTCCAAGCGGAACCATGGGACTAGTCGGCGCTAACGCGACCGATGAAAGCACGGCGGCGGAAACATTCAGGTTCTTAACCGTGCTGATGCTGCCTGACGATGCCGTCACCCCGGCAGCGCCCATCGAAATTCCCGCAACCAGACCAGCGCCTCGAATGCCAAGCACATTGGGAGAAGAGCTTGTCCAACTCACCGAAGCGGTCAGGTCCTGCGTACTGCCGTCCGTAAGAGTTCCAACCGCACTCAACTGAAGAGTGTCACCGACGGGAACGCTCTCGCTGTTTGCTGCAATACTGATTCCGACCAGCACCGCTGGCGAGACACTCAGGTTGGTGCTGCCGGTCACGCTTGCGGATACGGCCGACACCCCAGCTGATCCGACCGATTTGGCCTGGACTGTTCCCCCGCTGGTGATCGCGACGACTCCCGGAGCGGAGCTTGTCCACGTCACCGACCCGGTAATGTCTTTTGTGCTCTTGTCCGTATAGGTTCCCGTCGCGGTCAGTTGTTCCGAGGTGCCTACCGGCAGTGACGAATGGCTCGCGCTGATCGCAATCGAGGCGAGCGT
Source organism: uncultured Acidobacteriaceae bacterium (assembly GCA_963782175.1). GTDB lineage: Bacteria > Acidobacteriota > Terriglobia > Terriglobales > Acidobacteriaceae > Silvibacterium. The sequence goes on along the minus strand of CAWAIX010000014.1, from coordinate 333,811 downwards.
TGCCGCTGAGACGTTCACGTTCAGGCTGCCGGTGATATTCGAGGAAGTTGCTGAAACACCGGCAGATCCGACCGATTTAGCCTGGGCCGTTCCCGCGCTGCTGATCGCGATGACTCCCGGAGCGGAGCTGGTCCAGGTCACCGAGCCGGTAAGGTCTTTTATGCTCTTGTCCGTATAGGTTCCAGTTGCCGTCAATTGTTCCGAGGTGCCAATCGGCAACGACGATTGGCTTGCGCTGACCGCAATCGAGACCAGCGTCGCCGCCGAGACATTCACGTTCAGGCTACCGGTGATATTCGAGGAAGTTGCTGAAACACCGGCCAATCCCACGGACTTCGCCTGGATCGCTCCTCCGCTGCTGATCGCGATGACTCCCGGAGCGGAGCTTGTCCAGGTCACCGACCCAGTAAGGTCTTTTGTGCTCTTGTCTGTATAGGTTCCTGTTGCGGTCAGTTGTTCCGAATCTCCGAGTGGCAGAGCGGAAGAATTCCCGCTCACTGCGATCGATACCAGGCCGGCAGCTGAAACCGCGAACGCTGTTACACCGCTGATCCCGCCGACGGCTGCCGTAATTGACACCGTACCGGTTGCTTTTGTACTCGCCAGGCCTGCCGCGTTGATGCTGACGACCGCCGGCGCCGAGCTCGACCAGCTGGCCGTGCCCGTCAGGTCCGCTGTGCTGCCGTCGGTATAAGTACCGATCGCGCTGAATTGTTCACTTTCTCCCAGTGAGACGGAAGCATCCTTGCTTCGGACAGCTAATGAAGCCAGCGCTGGCGCGGAAACGCTTATCTGTCCGGAACCGTTGATGTTGTTCAGCGAGGCCGTAACTTGCGTCGCACCAACAGCTTTCGCAACGGCTAGTCCAGCGGCGGAAATCGCAGCGACGGTGGGGTTCGCTGCGCTCCAGCTCACTTGATCCGTTATGTCCTGAACGCTTTTGTCGGTGTACGTGCCCTCTGCCTTGAATTGAGCGGTTTGACCCAATGCGATAGCCGAACTCGGCGATGTGACCGATATTCCAGTGAGGGCAGCCTTGGAAACAGTGAGTGAAGCGGTGCCGTTTTTGCCCTCGGCGATCGCCGTAATCGTCGCGCTTCCTACCGCCACGGAATTGGCAACGCCGCCGTTGCTTATAGTTGCGATGCTCGGATTCGAACTGTTCCATGCCGCCGAAGCCGTCACGTCCGCTGTTGTCCCATCGCTGTAATTGGCTGTCACCTTGAATGTTTCGGTCCCGCCCAGTGCGATCGACGACCGATCTGGAGTAACCGTGAGATAGGTGAGATGGGGAGCGCCACACCCCGAAAGAACCAAGATTGCGAGAACGCCAAGAGAAACGATGAACGGATGAGCAGGAGAAAGCTGTGAACCCTTTCGAAAATGCATCGCTGAGGAACTCCTTACTGGCCGTTTGGTCCGTGGTAGTTACTACAACTTGTTGACTAATTATTCCGAATTAGACATCACCCTGCCGGAGTAACACTTTCACTAAGCTGTTCTCCGATTGCAATTCCTCTTCGCGGTTAACTAGCTTGACCTACTACGGCGGCCTTAGTTTGTCTGATTTAATCCGAATGGGTCATCTATATGTTCCAAGGCATTATGGCCGTGGAAATCTGTTGACCTGGCTTGAGGAAGGATCGTTTCCGGGCAGGATGAATATGGCAACCGCAGCAGTTTAGCGCGGCTTCGCGTGGTCGACCGAAAAGATCACAGGAGACAGGACAGCCCGGAGAGGAACTTACCTGGATGGAGCTTTTGTCTCTCCGTCCAACGCACCTGCATCAGAGTGCTGATCTTGATCGGAGCCTCTCCGATGGCTATTTCACAACGCAGGACAGACGATTTCTCCAAGGCGCGTGGAGTGATAACGCACAGGCCGCCCTGGCTCATATTGTGAATACTCCCGGAAATCGAGCTGGCCCTGGTCTTTCTGGCGCCGATATCGGGGAGGGGAGTAATAGACACCTTAAGGTTCTGGGGGAACCGGGCTTGCCTGCGTCGATCGCCTTTGGTAACTGTCCTCACGGCAAACCATCATTGCGCGACGGCGGCCGGAAGTACATTCTTCAGATGGCGTAGTCCCTAGATTATTGTTACGAGCGCGGTTACGTATCGACCCTAATGGGGTCCACCCAATGCCTTGCCAACTATCCCCGATCTCGTCGAGACGTTCATCTTGACCATCACAAGTCTCAGGAACGCCTTGACCGTATTGGGGCTGATGTGCATGCGGTTGGCAATTTCTTTGCTCGTCAAACCCTCGAGCAGCAGGGCCACGGTCTCGCATTCCCGCGCGGTGAGCTCGAACTCCCGGGACAGGTTTGCCAGGGCGGCCGCGCTCGACACATGCCGTTCCAGCAGGATAGCGAAGGATATTGGGGTCGGGCTATCGGGGTAGGAATTACAGTCGATGCGAAAGGCTCGACAGGAATATGTCCGCCGCCCTGCCTTGCACTCGCGCACAAATTCGGGCATTTCCGGAGAACCGCCATTGACCAGAGTGGAACGAATTTTGTCACCCAGAAATTGCGTAAGTTGTTTAATACTTTCGGGTTTCGTGGGAAACGAAAGAATCTGCACGGCTTCCGTGTTATACGCAACTGGTCGCAGCCTGGAGTCGAGCAGGATGAATCCCTGCCCGGATGATGCAGTAGTCAGCACGCGGATCTCCTTTCTCTTGCTTGCCCATGAGCAGGGTCCAGCATTTACGTAAGAAGGGGGGATTAGCACTTGATCCTTTCCGAGCACTGTTCAATGCGGGTCGTACGCTATGTTCCTCTCGATTTGAACTAATTACATCGGAAAGAAGAACTACTACTTTTACAAATCAGCGCTCGAAGTGTGGTGCATGAAGTGCAGGGGTGTCAAGTGCGAAGTGCTGCATCTTTTGGACACGCCCTTTTGTGCTAACCGCCTCCCGACGACCACAATTGGCTTAGACCATGTGACTACTCCGGATGTACGATTGCCCGCTGCCCTTCGATATGTTGCAATCACCATTGCAAAAATGAGGGGGCGAAATATGTCACCGAACCGGGAGAGAACTCTTTTAGCCGACTTGCAACGTTCTCGTTATGCCCTGCCGATTGTATCGCTTTGCATTGGCTGCCTGGCGCCGTTTTCCGCTGCTGGTCAAAAAGCGTCAGGCCCTCCTGGCCCTCCTGCCCCTGTAACCGTTAACAAGACCTGCGAAGGCCAGACGGCACAAGCTTCATCACATCAAAGTGAACTTCCAGCGAGTGACGGAACGAATCGCTTAAAACTGTCGACCAGGACGGATCGGGACAACTCCGCGCCGGAGGGGCAATTCTGCAGGCGTGAGAAATCGGAGCAGAACTCTTCGCAGCCTTCTGCCTCATCCGATCACCCGGATACCGTTCCTGAACCGGAGCAGTCTGTTGTTCCTCCGCCGGTAGCTCAGGTAACAGATGGGAAGCTGACCATCCGGGCAAATGGCCAGGATTTCGCATTAGTTCTTGAATCGGTACGGTCGGTGACCGGCCTTGCAGTCGAAATGCCTCCAGGCGTCAGTTCTGACCCGGTGTTTTTGAGTGTAGGACCCACTTCCGTCACCGATGCATTGATCGCGCTCCTTGACGGTACCAGGTACAACTACATCATCGTTGGCTCGGAGCAGGACTCTCGCACCGTTAAAAAACTGATCTTGACCGAGCGAACAAACCTCGCATCAGGGACCCTTGTTGCCTCAACACAACGAGAGGCCGCACCCCAACCAGTCCTGTACGGAGGCGTCCAGCCAGATGCCGAGGCTGAGGCTTCAGAGCCGCCTCCGCCGCCACCCGTTCCTGTCCAGCCGACAGTCATTCCCCCCTCAGTCCCAACAGGAATCAACGTTCAGAAGATGGCCGCTGAATCAGGCAAGAGCGTCGGCCAGGTCCTCGATGAACTACAGAAACGTCAGCAACAGGTGCTCGATGACCAGGCAGCGTCCCAGTCGCAGTCCGCGCCGCAGCAATAGAATGCTCCATTCCGCTCCCGTGGGGCGACTCGGGGCATGGTCTCGCTGTGCCGATGATGTGTGTGTCCCAACATCATCACGGTGCCGTCTTGAACAAAGGTGCTGGACGCCAAATCGAACAGGATGGGCCAATTGCTCGCCACAGGATTAATTCTAATTCGCGAAATGACCATGCAGGCTGAGACTAGAAAGCAGCCCTATCAGCACATTCCTTCTACTTACGGTGGCTCACGATTGCATTGTTTTATGCGCATTTCTTCTATGTACTATGCCAAAAGGACTAAGCTGCGCTGCATAGCAATCGGGACTAAGACACATGGGTAATTGCTTTACTGCGGTTAAGGTCTAGAGTTTACGATCAGGCGTTGATGCTGCCCCCCCCCAGCGAGCAGACGCCCAGGAGGAATTCGAATGAAGGTTACATTCTGTAAGACACTCCTTGTAGCCGTTGCGATCGTTGGCATCGCCATCATCGGAGCCGGCGCTGCCTCGGCTCAAGACGTTTACAAGGTCAACTACTTCTCCAACAACGCCGCCCCGGCTCCAGACGCAACAGTCCGGATTGACAATCCAGGCCTGACGTATGGAAACCTCTGCGCGATGATCTATGTGTTCGACTGGGATCAGCAGCTGACTGAATGCTGCGGATGCACTGAGACCCACAATGGTCTGAGCTGGAAGTCTGTTCGCCTCAACCTGACCTCCAACCCCTTAACTGGGCGCGTATCAACGAATGGCGTTATTAAGGTTGTCTCCGCGGCTCCGAATGGCGGCGGATTCAACGGCGACGCGAATTGCAATCCAAGCACCGGCGTATCCCCTAAGGCCAACCTTCGCGTCTGGGTGACTCACATCCAGAACGCGGTTGGAACTGCCTATCCAATTACCGAGACCGAGTCCTCTGATTCAACACTCGGCGCTTCTGAGCTCGCGAACCTGCAGGCGCAGTGCGCATTTATCGGCATCCTGGGCAGCAATCAGGGAATTTGCAGCTGCGGATTGGGTGACTGATTGTCTCGCTCGTAAGAGCATAGGCAACTTGCCATTCCGGATACTACTGCAAGGCATAGTGGACGTAAGCGACTTGTGCGCCGGGGTTGGAAAAGCAATCCTGGCGCACCTTATACAAAAATCATTCGCTCTCGAAATCGGAAGGAAATCATGAATCTGACCATGCGTTGCGCGGGATTGTTGATTGCCGGATTGTGCCTCGGAACGGCTACGACTTCTTCATTCTTATTTGGACAAGACTAGTGCTGATACCTCGACGGTCGTCGCACGCGTCGGCGCCAGTAATCTCACCATGGCCGATCTTCAACAGAAGGAAGGCGGCAAGCTGCTTCAAGCTGAGTATCAGTATTATCTGAGCGAACGAAAGGCTCTTGAGGAGTTGATCGACAACCAGTTGATTGCCGACGAAGCGCGGCGCAGGAACATCTCGGTCGACGAGCTACTCAATACCGAAGTCTATAAAGGTGTAAAGGACCCAACCGAAGATCAGCTTCAGGTTTACTACGAAGGCCTGGATACACAGCAACCTTATGAAGCAGTGCGCGCAGATGTCCTGGCGCACATCCGCGAATTACGCCGCGCAAAAGCGCGCGCGGCTTTCGTTGAGAACCTGCGCAAGCAAGCCAGAATCAATGTTCTCCTCATGCCTCCGTCCGCGGACCTCAATGTCGCCAAGGCATACACCAAGGGTTCACAGGATGCTCCCGTGGTCTTTGTGGAATTTGCAGACTATCAGTGCCCGTACTGCCAGCAAGTGAATCCTCAATTAGAGCAATTGAAGAAGGAGTATGGTGACAAGGTTGCGCTGGTCTATAAGGACTTTCCGCTACCCATGCACCGCAGCGCCGAGAAGGCCGCGGAAGCCGCTCGGTGCGCAGGCGAGCAGGGCAAATTCTGGGAATATCACGACGTCCTCTTTTCCAGCAAGGCGATCGAGGTAGATGCGCTCAAGGAGCATGCGCGTGCCCTCAAACTGGATGACGACAAGTTCGACAAATGCCTCGACAGTGGATCGCAGGCAGCGGCGGTCCAGCAGGATCTGGATGAAGCAAAAGGCCTCGGATTGACAGGCACCCCCAGCTTTTTTGTCAACGGGCATTTTTTCAGTGGAGTAGTCGATTACCGTCTGCTCAAGGACATGGTGAACCAGCAGCTGAGCCTTGCTGATTCCACGCATTCCAAGGAGCAGATTTCGCGCAAGTAAATCAACACACAGCCCCTGAACAATTGTGGCTGGTGTTGGAAGAGCTTGGCAGGGGGTGAGAGATGAGCCGGACCAACAGAACACTGTGGGCAGTGTGGATGCTTGCCCTTCTTCTAACGGGAAGCGCAGCAGCTTCGGTTACAATCTCCCCCTCATCCGCGCAGGTGAAACCAGGTGGACAGCTTCAGTTCACCGCGAACGGTGCGCTCGATGGCATAGCCGTCTGGAATGTAACGGGCGCGGGCTGCATTGGCTCCACATGCGGACAGATCACGTCCAGCGGTCTCTACACCGCGCCCACGACGGCTCCGAGTCCGGCGACCGTGACTGTAACCGCCACCTCTATATTTGACACTTCCCAGGTCGGCACCGCAACTGTCACCATCGGTTCTGCAACCACCGTAGCCGTTTCGGTTTCCCCCGCCTCTGTCACACTCGCTGTGAAAGGTCAGCAACAATTCGTCGCAAGCGTCACGGGAACCGGAAACACCAGCGTCAACTGGACGGTCACCGGCATCGGGTGCCTGGCTGGCTCCTGCGGCACAATCAACTCGGCGGGTCTGTACACCGCGCCGGCTACGGTTCCCAGTCCGGCGCTGGCCACGGTCACAGCAACCTCAGTCGCCGATTCGACCAAGTCAGCTTCAGCAAGCGTCGTCATTCAATCCGCATCTTCTGTTTCCGTGACCGTCAATCCGTCCTCCGCACAAGTCGGGACTGGAGCGCAGCAGCAATTTACAGCCTCAGTCAGCGGAGCTACAAATACGGCGGTGACGTGGAAACTCTCGGGCGCTGGATGCAGCGGCTCCAGTTGCGGAACGATCTCCGCAGCCGGGCTATATACCGCGCCTGCCTCGTTACCTTCTCCGCCAGCCGTTACTGTAACGGCGACTTCCGTTGCGGATCCCGCGCAGTCAGGCTCGGCTACCGTCACGGTGGTTAGCGGTCCGAAGCTGACAATCTCCCCGGCGAATCCCCAGGTCAAACCGCAAGGCCAAATCCAATTCACCGCGAGCGGAACCGGGAGCAATATCGTCGTTTGGAACGTCACTGGCGCGGGCTGCTCGGGAATTACCTGCGGATCCATCAGCTCCGCGGGCCTCTATACGGCGCCATCCTCGCCGCCAAACCCCAGCACCATTACTGTGACAGCGACCTCGATTTCAAATGCGGCGATTGTCGGGTCGACGACCGTGACGATTATTTCCAACACTGTTGTGATCGGTGTCACACCCTCATCTGTGTCCGTAGGCGTAGGCGGTCATCAGCAATTTACAGCCAGCGTAACGGGAACGAGCAACACCGCTGTGACCTGGAGCCTGAGCGGAACCGGCTGCGTGGGAACACTCTGCGGAAGTATCACTTCGTCTGGCCTGTACACGGCGCCTTCCACGGCCCCCAACCCGCCATTCGTAACTGTCACAGCCACATCCGTCGCTGACCCCAGCAAGTCCGCAAGTGCGTCCGTGACTGTGACACAGACGGTCGGAATTACCATCTCCCCAACCTCTGCACAGGTGGTCGAAGGGCAGACAAAGCAGTTCACCGCAGCCGTAACCGGCGCTTCAAATACAAGTGTGAATTGGACTGTAAGCGGGACTGGATGCTCTGGATCAGGATGCGGGACGATCAGCTCGACCGGGCTCTACACGGCTCCAGACGCAGCATTGACGGGGGTGGTCGTGACAGCGACGCCGGTCGCTGACTCTGGTGTTTCGGCCTCGGCAAACGTGACCGTTATTATCCCAGTAGTTGTCACGGTATCGCCCGCCAGCGTGATTGTCGCAGCAAGTGGGCAACAGAAGTTCTTGGCTAGCGTGACGGGCACCACGAACACAGCAGTCACGTGGTCGGTCAGCGGATCAGGTTGCTCGGGCAGTAGCTGTGGCACCGTCAGCAGCGCCGGTGCCTACACAGCTCCGTCTAGCCTGCCCAGTCCGGCGACGGTCATAGTCAAAGCAACGTCGCAGGCCATGGCCACCGCGTCCGGGTCGGCGGTTGTTACCCTTGTGGCAACCAATAACTCCAAGCTATCGGGACAATTTGCGTTCTCGTTCACCGGGTATGACAGCAATGGATCGTACTTGGCTGCCGGCTCGTTCACCGCTAATGGCTCGGGATTGATCACGACAGGCGAAGAGGATGTAAACACAGCCCTCGGGCCTTCCTCCGCGGTTAAGATCTCCGGAACTTATCAGGTAACCAGCGACAATCGCGGCACGTTGACGATTAACAGTCCGCTGGGGACGCATACATACAAATTCGGATTGAATAATCTTGGCACGAAGGGTCGATTTATCAGTTTCGATCAATCGGGTGTGCGGGGTTCGGGATTGTTCAAGAAGCAGGATACCAGCGCGTTTGACCCCTCGGCGTTGGTCAATGGCTATGTGCTGGCTATGAGCGGACAGGATCAGCTGGGTGGGCGTGTAGGGGCGCTGGGCCAAATCTTCCCCGATGGGTCCAGCTTCGTCTCAGGGGTTTCGATAGACCTCAACGATGCCGGATCGGTCCTGCCAACCATTCCTCCATTCACCGGCAGCTACACGGTAGATGACACAGGGCGGGGAACGATGACTCTGGCCGTACCAGGCCTAGGCCTCGGCATTGTCGACATCGCCTTCTATGTGGTTTCGGCAAATGAATTCCTCTTGGTCTCCTCTGATCCTATCTCGCAGACCGGTATCATCTTCGGCGGCTCGGGAGAATCTCAAAACGCTAACATTTACTACGGCGCCGGGACTCTCAGCGGAGAATCGATCTTTACCATGACCGGGACAAATGGAGTTGCGCCCATTGATATGGTTGGACAGTTTACTTTTGACGGTATTTCCAGCCTGACGGGTAAATTCGATGAGAACAACGGCGGCAAGATCTTGGTCAGCGGTTCATTGAGTGGGAACTACAGTACGGAGGTGACTGGCCGCACCACGTTAAGCATCAACTTCCCAACCGGCAACATCCCAACCGGCCAGGTCACTTGGATCAGTTACCTCACCGGGCAGAACCAGGGATTCATTCTGGATGCGACTTCAGCGGCGGCAGGCATTGGTCAATTGTTCGCGGAAGACAATACACCGCCTTTCTCGAACGCTGATATTTTCGGTACGTATCTCATCGGGCCAGACGATCCCATTGTGGAAACCACGCCGCTTACATCCGGGGTCGGCAGCTTCGACGGGTCAAACGCCATCGGCGGCTCGGGTTCTGTTACTGGAGCCGTGGATGTCAGCACGCCCGCGAAGTTGAGTGCCTCTCAGATTCTGGCTGGTACTTACTCCGTCGCACCAATTGGCGCCGGTCGTGGCTCTATTATCCTCACGTCTCCCGCTCCAGCCTCCATTGCGGTGTGGGTCATCAGCAGCTCTGAATTCGTAGGGCTGGATATTGACTCGACTACGACTCTACCGACCATCCTGCACTATGAGCAATAAGCTACTTTGGAGCGTCTATGGGATAGGGGCCGGTCCATAAGTCTCCCTGACCAGCTAAAGGAGAGGAAACAATGAGACGCGTACTTTCGATACTACTAATGGCGGTAAGTGGATCGCTGGCTGCAGCTGAACAGACAGACCTGACAGCGATCAAACAGAAAGCTCTCGCCGGTGACCCAGCTGCGCAGGTCAAGATGGGCATGTCGGCCGCGCTCGCAGTGCCGAGGAATTCGACCGAGGCAGTCAAGTGGTTCCAGATGGCTGCCGACCAAGGCTATCCAGATGGAGAGTACAGGCTTGGCGGCATGTTGGACGTCGGCATATCGCCTCAGAATCCGACGGAAGCGATCAAGTGGTATACGAAGGCAGCAGAACAGGGCAATAAGGACGCGCAATACCGGCTTGCCTTTATGTATGATCAGGGTCGCGGCACTCCCCAGAATTACACCGAGGCCGCAAAGTGGTACACCAAGGCAGCTGACCAGGGTCATGCCCAAGCGCAGTATCGTTTGGGAGAGATGTACGAAGAAGGAAAAGGCGTGCCCCAGGACTATAGCGTGGCGATGAAGTGGTACTTGAAGGCAGCTGCGCAGAAGAACTCCGGAGCTGAATACAAGATAGGAACTCTCTACGAGCATGGCTACGGAGTGCCTGCTAACCGGGATGAGGCGATCGCCTGGTATCAGAAGTCCGATAAGCACGGCAACCCGGTAGCTGGGCAGGCTTGGAAAACGCTGGAGCAGTAGTAGATTTGTTTAGAAACGGGATTAGGAAAACGCCCTGCGGATGTAGGTGCGCCGTGCGGGTGCCTACACCCGCACGGGATTTAGCAGCCAGCCCTCAGTCGCAAGGCGGAGCGGTACTATAGTTCACGCAACCGGAGCTTTGGTTTCCCATCGTCCATATTGCGGAGACATCCAGCATGTCCGGCCGGTGAATAAACCAGTAAAGCCAGCTTGATCCGGCGCCGAAAGTCACTGGCAGGCCCACATCGTTCCCCTGGTCGTTCCATTGCGTCGGATTACAATTCGGGCCCGTGAACAGCTCCGACTGGAGCACTCCGGTTATTGTCTGGCTTGGCGAAATCTGCATCGCCTGATACTGCTCTCCGTTCTGCGTGTAGATGCAGGCATTCCATGCCACTGTTTCACCCGATGACGTCGATGTCACAGGTACTGTGGCAGTCGAGCCGGTAGTGGAGTCGTCATAAGCCACGATGCGGAGTGTGTGTGCTCCGGACGATAGAGCCAGGTTGACATTGATCGAAGGATCGGGATTTCCATCAATCCACAGCAGATCGCTCCCATCGAACACTGCCCAGCTTACGATTGTGCCGTCAGTCGCACTTGTCGTGCTCTCTGTAGCGGTAATCGTAACCGACCCGCTTACAGATTGATTAGCCTTCGGAGAGGTTACGGTAACCAGCAACGGCGATCCTGCGGGACTGGTGGTCGAGCCTCCCGAAGAACTCCCCGTCGATCCCGAACCGGAGCCAGATCCGGATCCCGAACCCGACCCAGATCCAGAGCTGCCTCCCACACATCCATAGCAGCTACCACTTCCGCCAGATCCTGAACCTGAGCCCGATCCTGAGCTTGAGCCAGATCCCGAGCCTGATCCTGACCCTGAACCCGAGCCGGAGCCTGATCCCGATCCCGAGCTTGATCCGGAACCAGAGCCGGATCCCGAGCCGGATCCCGAGCTACCCCCCACACATCCATAGCAGCTACCGCTTCCGCCTGATCCCGATCCCGAACTAGAGCCTGAACCAGAGCTAGATCCTGAACCAGAGCTAGATCCCGAACCCGAGCTAGAGCCCGAACCTGAACTGGAGCTAGAGCTGGTAATCTGCAGACTAACTAGATTGGAGGAACTGTGAGTCGAGCTGGTAGCGACCTCGACCTCCAGAGTGCCGGCGTTGGTTGTCTCACTGTTGGTGACACCAGCCATTAGGAGTCCAGAGTTTACGAAGTAGGTTTGCAGTGAAATCACTGCTCCGCTGGCTGTATGAAGCTGCACAAGAGAGTCAGAGTCGAAATCATTTCCGTATACCGTGAGTACAAAGCCGCCACTACCGGCAGGCACACTTGAAGGTAGAAGGCTCGAAATTGTCTGCCCAGAGGCGCAACTGGCGAGCAGTAGCCCGGACAGGAACGACCTAGAGGCACACAGGCGCATGAGTCGAGTTATCGACATGATGAAAACTCCTCTTAATTAAGGCGGAAGACGTATTTCCAGAGGTACAGAAAAGGTAGACCGAAAGACTAAAATATTGCGCTACCTGGCGGCAGCTAGGACTACTTTAACACACGAGTGATTGAATGCAATTCACGCGAGGGTCGTGAGCGGGCCACACGCGAAAGATGTGGAGCATGTTCGAAGAACTCCATCGTTCCAGTCCGCCCGCGACGGCAGTGGTGCCTGAAAACGCTGCTGTACCGCCTCTTCTCTTTTCGAAGGCTGCTCTAAGCCCGATCCGGGCGCCGGCTCAAAGCAATCAGTGCGTGCCAACCGGCCTTGCTCATCCGCAGGCGCTGGCCGCCTTCAAGAATCACAGCGCCTTCACCTCGGCCTTCCCGCACTATTTCCCGCACTCGCGTCACATTGACGATTACAGATCGGTGAATTCGAACGAACTTCTCCGGATCGAGGGTGTTGGCAAGTTGCTTGATTGCTTCGCGAAGCATAAAGCTCTTCGAGCCCACATGCAGGGAGGCGTAATAATCCGCCGCCTCGATCCAGTCAATATCACTGACGGTTACGAATGAATCCTTTGTGCCATTCGGGACCAGAAGGCGCTCGGGGTATTCCCGGCGTAACGGAGCGGAGCGTTCCAGGGAAACCAGTATCGATTTCAGCTGCTCCTGCGCGGCCAGCGCGCGGCTTGCCGCGACCCTTTCTTTTACGCGTCGTACAGTTGCGCGGAGCCGTTCGGCCTCAATGGGCTTGGTCAGGTAATCAAGCGCATGGACTTCGAATGCCTGTATCGCATAGTGGCTGTGCGCCGTTACGAAAACAGTCACGGGCATCTTTTCGGCGCCGATCTGTTCAATTACCTCGAAGCCGCCGCGGCCGGGCATCTGAATATCGAGAAAAAGCAGATCGACGCTTGCGTCTCTCAAGGCATCAATCACCTCGCGGCCATTCCTGCACTCTCCCACGATTTCGATCTCCTCATCGGGGGAGAGCAGGTAACGTATCCGCTCCCGTGCGAGCGGTTCGTCGTCAGCGATCAGAGCGCGCAGCTTCATACGCTGAAGCTCTCGCTTGCGACGGTCTCATACGGGATAGTGATGGCGACATCGAAGCCGCCGGTATCCAGCGACGCTGCCGTCATTGCAAAACGGTCCGGATAAAAATGCGCCAGTCTCTCCCGGGTATTCTTCAGTCCGATCCCGTGCCCCTCAGGCTGGTCGCGTGGAGACACCGCAGAACCGGTGTCCCGGACACGAAGGCGGAGCAGCCCTCCCTCGCGGATCGCGGAGGTCTCGATGAATCCCTCATTCTCGCAATGCGCGATGCCGTGGCGGATCGCGTTCTCCACGATAGGCTGGAGCAGAAAGCAGGGCACCAGGCCGTCCAGTGCGCCGGGGTCCACTTTCAGTTCCAATCGCAGGCGGTCGGCGAAGCGCACCTGCTCAATGGCCAGGTAATTTTCGACCAGTTCGATTTCCCGGGCTAGGGGCACTCGCTCGGGAGTGGTTCGTTGCAGCGTAGTCTTCAGGATCGCGTTCAGATATCCGAGCATTTCTGTGGCCTGATGTGAGCGTCCCAGTTCCACGAGAGTAGTGATGGCATTGAGAGTGTTGAAGAGAAAGTGTGGTTCTAGCTGCATCTGAAGCGCGCGGAGATGTGCCGCCGACAACTGCCTTTCAAGATCCAGCGACCGCATGGCTTCACATTGAGCGCGAAACTGATACTGGACGATGCTGATGATGGAGAAGACGAATCCGTAAACCAGGATCTCGATTCCGAAACGATTCACGTTCATCAGATACCGCCAGACTGATTGCGGTGTCTCGTTACCCCAGCCTGCCGGAGTAAAGCCCAGCGCCCACAAAAGCACGAGGTGAATGAAGCCCAGCAACGCCCCAGCCGCCAGATGCGGAACGATGGTCTTTGCGGAAAAGCTGGTGACCGCAGGCACGCGCTGGCTCAGCTTCCACATGGCGCTTGCGATCACGGCCCACCATAGCCAGAGAACGGCGCCGTACATGAGAGAGGGAATATGTGTTATCGACTGACATTCGCTCGCCGTTGCCAGCGCCAGCCCCGTCGCTACTGCAAAAACGGCGATGTGGGCATTGAGGCGCAGGCCTCCCTCTCGACTCGAAGGGGTAGACAAAGCCAATCCGGCATCGGACGGCGGTACTTCATTCCTCTCCGCCGTGGAACTACGTATTTGCATCGCCACTAGCAAGTATCTCTCCGTTCCGGATCGTCCTTCGTGGATTTTGCAGGGAAGCCGTCGAATTCTACAGCGAGCAGCACGGCTAGAGCGTTTTGAGATAGGCCACCAGATCGTCAACCTGCGGCTTGCCGAGCGATGTAAACGGGGGCATCCTGCCTCTGCCTTGCTCGATGATTGCCCGGACAGCGGCATCAGCCGGTCGGGGCTGACGGCGATAATAGCTTTTCAGTGCGGGTCCCGACTTTGTCGTTGTACCCAGGGCGTCATGGCAAGAAGCGCAGGATTCAGCAAAGATGCGCTTGCCCTTCGCAGCGTCGGCTGCGGGGCTCTTGCGAGATAACCGGGATTGCCAGGGCAACGAACATATATCTAAAGGTTGAAAAAGCGTCAGGAGCGAGACCCGGTTCATGATGCCTCGTCCAGTTGGAATGGCAGTTTGCGCAGGCGTTTTCCGGTTGCGGCGAAGATGGCGTTGCCTACGCTGGGCGCGATCAGGGCAAGGGGCGGCTCTCCGATACCGCCAGGCGGACGGCCGCCTTCCACGAGATAGGTCTCGAGCTCCGGCGTATCCGGCATTCTCAGCAGGTCGTAGCCATTGAAGTTCTGTTGCTGAATCATGCCGTCCTTCACGGTAATTCGCTCTTTGAGCGCGGCGCTCAGGCCCATAAGAATCGCGCCCTCAATCTGGGCACGGATGCCGTTCACGTTGATGACGCGGCCCGGGTCGACCACGGTAACCACCCGGTCGACGTGCAGGCTGCCGTCCTTCACCGTGACCTCGGCGACCTGCGCCAGATAGCTCGTCTTCGAGTAGAAGCAGGAGATACCGCGGCCGCGATTCGGACCGAGGGGCGCTCCCCAGCCGGCCTTCTCCGTGACGAGATCCAGCATCTGGATCGTGCGCGCAGGATCGGCGAGCTTCCCATCCCAGTTGGACCTTGGCGCCGCCGGGTGAGCGACAGAGTTCCTGAGCAAACGGCGGCGAAAAAGGTAAGGATCCTGTTCGGCAAGGTGAGCCAGTTCGTCGACGAAGCATTCGACGGCAAAAACGTTGAATGCAATTTCGACGCCGCGCCAGGCTCCACGCGTGACGCCGCTTTGGACCGGGACATAGGAGGTGCGAAAATACTGAGCCGGATAAGGCTGGTCAACCGCCCCCCCGAGTTCGTAAGCTTCTGCTCGCTTGGGATCGCGTTGGCCGATGATGGTGGCGTCGCAGATGCGGTCGGTCCACGATACGAGGTTTCCTGCACCGTCGATGCCGCCGCGAAGCCGGTGCATGCAGGCGGGGCGGTAGCGATCATGAGTGAAGTCGTCTTCGCGCGTCCAGACTAGCTGCACGGGCCGGTGGATACGGCGCGCGATTTGAAACGCCTGGTGATCGTAAGGCACGCCGAAGCGGCGGCCCAGGCCTCCGCCCATGAAGGTCACGTGAACCGTAACGTCACTCTTATCGAGGCCGAAGAATTTGGCCGCGCTTTCCCGGGTTCCGTCTCCCGCCTGGGTCGGCGACCATATTTCGCATCGTCCATTTTCAAGCCGGACCGTCACATTCATCGGCTCCATGGTGGCATGGGCCAGGAAAGGGAACTCATAGACGCTCTCGATGCGTCTGGCGGCCGGTACTGTGTCCGGGTTAAGGGCAGTATTGGTAGAGTTCCAGTATTCCTGAGCGTAGAGGCCCGCGCGTAACTGCGCCGTCAGAGATTCGGTAGATTCTTCGTGATATTGTCCCGCCTTCCATTTGGCCGCCAGCGCGTTGCGGCCCTGTATCGCAGCCCAGGTATTGGTCGCGATCACGGCGACCTCGCGGGTGTCTTTGTTGGCCGATTTCGGATCGGTGGGGATCTCGAAGACATCGACCACTCCGGGCACTGCCTTTGCGGCGTCGGCGTCGAAGCGGAGCAGGTCTCCGCGCAGATACGGGCACTGAGCCACCACCGCGTAGACCATCCCGCGCAACCGGACATCGAGGCCAAACCGCGCCGCTCCCTTGATCTTGTCGGGGATATCGAGATGAGCAATCGACCGCCCGAGCAGAGTGAAGTCCTTCGGATCCTTCAGCGGAACCTTCTCCGGCATCGGGAAGCGGAAGACGGCGCGCGTCATGAACGAGGTCTGCGTAGGAGAGCCTACGGCCCGAGGGTCCGTGAATAACCTGACTATTGCGTGCCCTGCATTCGCTGGCTGGAACGCTCCAGCGCCGCGCCGCAGCGGCGATCATCACTTCGCGTACCTGAGCTCCGGCCTGCCGTAGAGGCGTGTAGCCCTCCCAAACCGAGCCGCTCCCCCCAGTGCCGTCGGCATTGTCTGCCTGCACGACGCTGATCTTCGAGAAGTCGATCTCGGCTTCCTCGGCAAGGATCATCGGCAAAGCGGTAAAGACGCCTTGTCCCATCTCCGATTTGTTCAGAACAAGCTGAGTCTGCCCGTCAGGATGAATGCGAACCCATGCGTCGAAGGGATCGTGTGGCGCATCGCGCGCAATGTGGCGAAGATGGCTGCGCAGCTTGACCCCTACGACGAGTGCTCCGCCAGCGGCTGCGGAACTCGCAAGGAACGCGCGGCGCGACATGAGCGAACGGTTTTTGACCGGCGGGGGAGTAGCCTTTGTGCTCACGCGATCTTCTCCACGGCGGCGCGGCGAATTGCGTTGCGGATACGAAAGTAAGTGGCGCAACGGCAAAGATTGCCGGCCATGGCATCTTCGATCTCG
Source organism: uncultured Acidobacteriaceae bacterium (assembly GCA_963782175.1). GTDB lineage: Bacteria > Acidobacteriota > Terriglobia > Terriglobales > Acidobacteriaceae > Silvibacterium. The sequence continues at coordinate 317,050 of CAWAIX010000014.1, read as the reverse complement.
CCATCAGTGGGGTGCGGATTCTGCGCGAGCAGCGCAGCCGCCGTCATGATCTGCCCCGGCTGGCAGTAGCCGCACTGCGGCACCTGTTCCGCGATCCAGGCTTGCTGCACCCGATGCAGGCCATTCGCCGCGAGGCCCTCGATGGTGACGATCTGCTTGCCCGCCGCGGTTGCGACCGGCGTCTGGCAGGAGCGTATTGCGTCGCCGTCGATATGGACGGTGCAGGCTCCGCAGAGTCCCATGCCGCAACCATATTTTGTGCCTGTCATATCCAACAGGTCGCGGAGCACCCATAGCAAAGGCATCTCCGGATCTGCATCCACAGTTTGCCGGGAGCCGTTAATCTCAAGCGTGAACCGGGCCATGTCGACTCTCAGCTCAAGCTTCCACCGCGCAGAGAGTCTTTACCAGCGTTGTGCAGGATATGACGCAGTAAATGCAGGGGAGTCCGGGAATCGCGCAGTTAAGGAGGCCGTCACGGGCCGAGCCGCGATTGCAAATACGCGGCCAGCGCCTGCTTGTATTCCTTTACCAGCGCCTGCCGCTCCCTAGCATCCGCGCCGGCGTAAAGCGGATGCATGCTTTTGAGGATTTGCAACGCAACCTGAGCCATCCGGAATGCAGTCTCCGGGGAAAGGCCTCGCTTCCTGCTGCGAAAGACCCTCGCAACACCTTCGCGTAACCGCTGTCGTGCCTGCGGGCTGCGTTCGAGCTTCACAGGGGCATCGAGGACCGCGTAATACGCCGGATGCTCATCGACGAAGCGCGAGTTCAGCTCCACAATATGGTGAGCAATCTGCTCCACGGTCATCCCCGCCGTTGCTTCCCCAAAGTCCTCCCAGCGCTCGGTCAGCTCGGCCACATATTGGTTGCGAAGCGCCTGCACAAGCGCTTCTTTATTAGGGAAATACTGATACACCGTGCCGATCGACGCTCCGGCGCGGCTGGCAATCTCCGTCATGGTGGCCGTCTCGTATCCAACCTCCGCCAGGACTGCCGCCGCCGTTTCCAAAACCTGCGCCACACGCCGTTCGCCGCGCTCCAGTTGCGGCTCTCTGCGCAGGCTTGACGAATCTGAGGACATCCTCATATTATATGCTCAGATCGAATATGAGGATTCCCTCATATTCAAACGAAGGAGATTCCCTGTGTCTTCCCTTGATATTTCCGCTGCAACCACCGCTTTGATTCTGATTGATCTCCAGAAGGGCATCGTCGGCCTGCCGCTCGCTCCGCATTCTTCGGCTGTTGTTATCGAAAACACGAACAGGCTTGCCGGCTCTCTCCGGAAAAAGGGCGGAACGATCGTTTTTGTCCGCCACGCGTTTGCGGAGACTCTACATTTACCTGTGGATGCTCCCTTCCGCGATCCCCAGGCCCCGCCGTTTCCGCCGGAAGCGTCCGAACTGGTTGCGCAGCTTGATCGCCAGCCAACAGATCTTGTCATTACCAAGCGTCAGTGGGGTGCGTTCTACGGCACAGAACTCGACCAGCAGCTCCGCCGCCGCGCGATCAAAACCATTGTGATCGGGGGCGTCGCCACCAACTTCGGCGTCGAATCAACGGCGCGCGCGGCCTCTGACCGCGGATACGAAGTCATCTTTGCCGAAGACGCCATGACCACTGTAAGCGCAGAGGCTCAGCAGTTTGCCACGCAGGTAGTTTTTCCACGTATGGGCCGGGTGCGTAGTACAGAGGCCGTGCTGGCGGCCCTGCAGCAGTGAGCGCAAGCAGACAACCCATAGTCCCCGGCCCCGCAGTCCCCGGTCCCGTAGTCAGGGAGATCGACACGCGCCAGCCTGCTGCGGGAAAGCTCGATCCTCGCGTGTGGAGAGTGGCCGGTGTTGCAGTTCTCGGCCCGCTCATTACGAACATCGACTCCACTGTCGTCAACGTCTCGCTCGATGCACTTGGCAAGGACCTGCACGCGCCGCTGGCGACTTTGCAATGGGTGATTACCGGCTACCTGCTCGCCCTTGCGCTCATGCTTCCTTTGACCGGGTGGCTGGTCGATCGTTGCGGAGCAAAGCGTGTCTATCTTGGTTGCTTCGCCGCATTCACCTTTGCCTCGTTCCTTTGCGGCACATCCACTTCCGTTCACATGCTGATTGCGGCACGCGTTCTGCAAGGCATGGCGGGGGGCCTGCTGGCTCCTATGGCACAGATGATGGTGGCGCGGGAAGCTCCGCGCCACATCGCCCGTGTCATGTCAATGATGACCGTCCCTATTATTCTTGGCCCCATCTTTGGCCCATCCCTGGCAGGCTTCATCCTGCAAAAGGCATCTTGGCACTGGATTTTCTTCATCAATCTGCCCATCGGTATTCTGGCTGTCATCCTCGCCGCCTGGATTCTCCCTTCCGATAGTGCCGGCAAGGCTCGCCGCGGCTTCGATCTTTCAGGATTCCTGCTGATTTCACCCGGCCTCGTGCTCTCTGCTCTACAGCCTTGAAGACCTCAGCTCCAACCCGGCAGCGCAATTGCGTAATATCCTGCTTCTTGCCGTCGCACTTGTGCTGCTGGTGGCCTTCACGCGTCACGCAATCCTGCGCGGAACTGCGGCCCTCATCGATCTTCAGCTCTTTCGCGACTCATCGTTTCGCGCCTCAGCTTCGACGCAGTTTCTGGTCAATGGCATTTCGCTTGGCGGCCAGATGCTCACTCCGCTTTACCTGTTGACTGTCCTGCATCTTTCGCCATCCCGGGTCGGCCTGCTGCTTGCCTCCGGCGGCATTGGCGCTCTCTGTGCCTATCCTTCGATGGGCGCATTGACTGAACGCTTCGGCTCACGCCGCGTGAGCGTCAGCGGAACGGTCATCGCGCTTCTGGCTTCCGCAGCTCTCGCAGCGGTCCCGTCATCGTCCCTCACCACGTGGCTGATTTGTCTCATTCTCTTCGTTCGCGCTATCGGCATGGGATCAATCTCGATTCCCTCCATCACTGCGGCCTACAGCTCCATCCCGCGACCAGCAGTTCCGGTAGCGACGACAGCTCTCAACATCGTGCAGCGCATCGGCGGCCCCATGGCTACCACCGTCATCGCCATCAGCCTGCACCGGGGAGGCATCACGCACTCTACCGCCAGCCTGCCGTCCGCCGGGCCACATGCCGCGGTCTTCACCGCCACGCTCTGGCTGCTCTGCGGCTGGAATGCGCTGGCACTGTTTACTGCCCTGCAACTGCCCCTGCGCGCCACGCCCAAAACAGCAGCTGCCTGAATCTAGTCCCTTTGGGGAATGGCAGGATGTGCCGGACTGTTTCAGGCCATCGCTCCTTTGAACACAAGGTAAAAACTACTCACCGGGCCCGATCCGACATTGATCTAGTCATTTAATTGCAGCAGATTAGCCTTTGGCAAAATACGTGCACCGCATCTCAGACGAACGAGTTGGATCAGAACAGGTGCTGAGGGCCGGGACAAATGCGGAAGCCATTGGTGGCAATCGAAAACTGGGCTGTCGTTGATAGTGTGGTCTCCTCCGGGTTTGAAGAGCTTAGACCGGGCAAGCATCTCACCGGGAATGTTCTGGGCCATGCCAGCGTGCGCAATACAAAGTTCGTCTACACGTCGCGCATCGTCAACGTCTATAACGACGTGGTTGAGACGCTAAACACCTTGTACCAGCTGGGCGAACCAAGCGAAGCTTACAAGGCATGGCAGCGCGAGCGGAGCTCCGTCGCCGCGGCGTGAAGGTTAGGATCGACCCTTCGATCCTCCGGTTGTCCGAAACCGGACACCTCACTCCGGAAATGATCAGGCGGCCCTCAGTTTCCGGCCCAAATCCTCCCGCTAAATCACTGAAATTATTGAGCCTTACCCCAAATCCAAAAATGGCGGGTAGCGTGCACTTCTTTATGCGGAATGGATATCGCCCGCCCCGACATAAGGAAAAAGAAGCTTCGCCGTAACATTATCTGGGTCATCATGGCTCTGGTGGCTGTTACGGCAGCGGCCATCGGCGTGTATCGCCTCAAGCCGGCCGCGCCCAACGTTGACGCAAGCACCATCTGGCCAGACACCGTGAAACGCGGCCCTATGGTCGTCCAGGTGCGCGGACTCGGCACGCTGGTTCCGCGCGAGGACAGCATCCAGCTCATTCCGTCGCAGACCGACGCGACCGTTGTCCGAATCCGGGTCCTGCCCGGCACCAAGGTCACTCCCGATACTATTCTGATGGATCTCTCTGATCCCCAGCTTCAGCAGGAGCTGCTCAGCGCGCAGTCAGCGCTGAGGGGTGCGGAGGCCGACTACAAGAGCCTCCAGGCCTCGTTGCAAAGTACCCTGATGGACAAGAAGACGGCTGCGGCGCAGGTCAATGCCGACTACACCCAGGATCAGTTGCAGGCGCAGACCGACAAGAAGCTCTATGAACTCGGTGTGATCTCCGGCATTGCTTACAACAAGTCGAAGAACACAGCCGAGCAGCTGACCACCCAGCATCAGCTCAGCCAGGAGCAGCTTGAAGTAAACCGGAAGGCCATCGAGGTCCAGCTGGCATCTGCTCAGGCCAAAGTCGAACAGGCCAAGGCTCAGCTCGCCCTGTACCAGAAGCAGACAGATGAACTTCAGGTCCGCGCCGGCATTTCCGGCGTGCTCGCTCCTCTTGATACTCCGGTCCAGGTCGGTCAACACGTGGCCGCCGGTACCTCAGTGGCTAAAGTCATTCAGATGGACAAGCTCAAAGCCGCGCTTCAGATTGCTGAGACCCAGGCGCACGACATCCAGCTGGGCCAGCCCGCCGAAGTCGACACTCATAACGGCGTCGTTGCCGGCCACGTTACCCGAATTGATCCCTCCGTAGTGAACGGAACGCGCACCGTTGACGTAGCACTGGATGGGCCGTTGCCTCCAGGCGCGGTTCCGCAGTTGAGCGTCGACGGGACCATCGATTTGCAGCGGCTGTCGGATGTCCTCTACGTGGGACGGCCGGCGTTTGGAAATCCAGACAGCACCATCAGCCTCTTCAAGATTGATCCCAACGGCAAGACGGCAACGCGAACGCAAGTCAAGGTGGGCAAAGCATCGGTAACGCAGATTCAGATCCTCGACGGTTTGAAGGACGGCGATCGCGTCATCCTCTCCGACATGTCGAGGTACGACAACACGGATAAAGTTCGCCTGGAATAAAGCTGGGACTCGGCAGGGCAAAAATATCGAAGGAGCGCGAAGCAATGATGGAGAACAGACAGCCACTGATTGAGATTGAAAATCTCACCAAGGTCTTCTATACCGACGAAATCGAAACGCACGCACTTTCCGGCATCCACCTGACCATCTCGAAAGGCGAATATGTCGCCATGTCGGGGCCGTCAGGATGCGGCAAGTCCACCCTGCTGTCGATCATCGGACTGCTGGATACGCCGACGGGCGGCAAGTACCTGCTCAACGGACACGCCGTCGAGAACCTGAACTTTGCGCAACGCTCGCGGATTCGCAATCAGGAGATCGGCTTCATCTTCCAGAGCTTCAACCTCATCGGCGACCTCACCGTGTATGAGAATGTCGAGCTTCCGCTCACTTATCGCACCGGCATGTCCTCGACTGAGCGCAAGCGCCGCGTGCAGGAGTCTCTCGAGCGCGTGAGCATGGCGCACCGCATGAAGCACTACCCTTCGCAGCTCTCCGGCGGTCAGCAGCAGCGTGTCGCCGTTGCGCGGGCCCTCGCCGGATCGCCCTCCATCCTGCTCGCCGACGAACCTACTGGAAACCTCGATTCGCGGAATGGCGAAGCCGTGATGGAGCTGCTCAAGAATCTGCATCGCGACGGCGCGACTATCTGCATGGTGACCCACGACCCGCGTTTTGCACGCCACGCCGAACGGAACATCCACCTCTTCGACGGCAAGGTCGTCGCCGAAGGAGACGCGATCGAGCCGGTTCTGGAAGCGAGGTAAAGCAGCTTCTGGCTGCTAGCTATTAGCTTCTAGCTTCGTACTTGAGACATGGCTTGTAGCTTGTCTTCTATCTCGTGACGGTCGCCGGATCGGTAGTGATCATCCGCCGCGATAGCCAGCAGTCTGCTCGCCGAGGCAAATCGAAAGCAACGGCGAAACAAAGCTAGAAGCTAGTGGCTAGTAGTTAGAGGCTAGCAGCGAAGAGGTTCTTTCATGATCCAGCTACGCAACGTCGAACGCAGTTACAAAACGGGCGCCGGACAGACCTGGGTACTCCGGCGCATCACGCTCGACATCAAGGAAGGCGAGTTCCTCACGATTATGGGGCCGTCCGGAGCAGGGAAGTCATCGCTGCTCAACGTGCTCGCTCTGCTCGACGATCAATGGCTCGGCGAGTACTGGTTCAAGGACGAGCCTGTGCACGCAATGAATCGCAAGCAGCGCGCCGAGCTCGCCAAGCGCAACGTCGGTATGGTCTTTCAGAGCTACCACCTGCTCGATGATCTCACCGTGCAGGAGAACATCGACCTGCCGCTCTCCTATAAAAATATGCCGCGCGCCGAGCGTCAGGGACTCGTCGCCGATACGCTCGACCGCTTCCAGATCGTCGGCAAAAAGGATCTCTATCCGTCGCAGCTCTCCGGCGGCCAGCAGCAGCTCGTCGGAATCGCCCGCGCGGTGATCCACAAGCCTTCGCTGCTTCTGGCTGACGAGCCGACCGGCAATCTGCACTCAAGTCAGGCCAAGGAGATCATGGAGCTGTTCAAGCAGCTCAATGAGCAGGGAACGACGATCGTGCAGGTCACGCACTCGGAAGTCAATGCCAGCTACGGCAGCCGCATCATCGAGGTGCGCGACGGATGGATGACGCACGATACAGCGAATCCGGAACTGAACGCGGGGGTGGGAGTATCTTGATCGGTTTTCGCATGCATGAAAAGCTTTGTGCGGCTTTCCTTTGTGCCGCTGTTGTTCCTTCCGGCTTTGCTCAGACAGTGCCTCAGTCTGGCTCCTCTCAGCAAACGGCGCCTGCTCCCAACGCACCAGCTCCCAACGCGCCCGCTCCCGAATCTGCGCCGCCAGCGACCATCGCGCAGCAGGCGCAGCAGGCTCAGCAGGTGCAGCCGGTAGCCGCACAAACCCCGTTCCACGTGGAGATGCCACACTCGCGTAATCCATTCGCACCTTACAAGCCCACCCCGGTGCCACCGGTCAATCTGACCAACTCACCGCGCCTCCAGAACCTTGAACGCGACGGCAAGCTCTACATCTCGCTCCGCGACGCCATTGCCCTCGCACTCGAAAACAATCTCGACATCGCCTACTTCCGTTACAATTTTCCGACCGCTGAGGCTGACCTTCTACGTACCAAAGCTGGAGGCTCCGTGGGCGGCGTCAACACCAGCATCGTCCAGGGAACGCAGGGCGGCTTCAGTTCATCCGGAGTCGGCGGAGGAGGTTCAAGCAGCGGCGTCACCGCGGCCGGCGCTGGAGGCCTCGTGACTTCAACCCTCGGCAACGGCGCAGCCGTTCCTTCCTTCGATCCTTCGCTCTTCATCCAGGGCTACGTTGACCACACCGTCCTGACCCAGATCAACCCCATTCAGAGCGGCGTGCCCATACTCAAAAACAACACCGTCGAGTTTGTATCCGGTTACTCGCAGGCTTTTTCCACAGGCACAAACTTCACCGTTTCGTCGTATGGCTACCGGCAGACCACGAACAGCATCTTCAACGTCCTCAGCCCGCAAATCACTACGGGTTTTAACTTTACGGTGAACCAGCCGCTACTGCAGGGCTTCGGGCTTGCCACCAACCAGCGCTTCATCCAGATTGCCAAGAAGAACCTTCAGCTCACTGACCTCGCCTTCAGGGCTCAGGTGATTGCCACCATCAGTCAGGTGGAAAACATCTACTGGGATCTCGTCGCCGCCTATCAGGACTCCCAGATCAAGGAGCGTTCGCTGGCCTATGCCAACGAAACCCTCTCCGACGATCAGAAGCAGCTTGAGCTCCAGAACGTGCCGCAGATGCAGGTCATGAAGGATCAGTCCGCTGTGGCCAGCGCCGAAGGCGATCTCACCGTGTCAAAGGCGGCACTCCGGCTGCAGGAGCTTCTCATCAAGAACGCTCTTACAAAGACGATTACGGATCCCTCGTTTGCCGATATGCCGGTCATCCCGCTCGATCTCACGGGCCCACCTGACCCCAACGAGTCACAGCCAATCGATCAGCTCATCGCCGAAGCCGAAAAGAACCGCCCAGACGTATCCGAGCTCGCGATTTCGATGCAGATTGCGCAAAACAATCTCAAGACCATCAAAAACGAGCTACTTCCCAGACTTTCTCTCTATGGAGAGTTCATCGGCGCCGGCTTCGGCGGCCAGCCCAACCCCGCCTGTGCGCTTGGCTCGGAAGAATGCTCAACTACCCTGCCCACCGGTTTTCCCGGAGCCTTTGAGGACACCTTTAATTACTCGTCGCCCGAATATCAGGTTGGCTTCCAGCTCAGCGTCACGCTTCGCAACCGTGTCGCCAAGGCCGACCAGTTCCGCGCTGTGCTCGACTATCGCCAGACAGAGATCAAGTACGAGCAATCGAAGAAGAGCATCCTGCTTGATGTCCGCAACTCCCAATTTGCGCTCCAGCAAGCCCAGGCCCGTGTGACCGCAGCGCAGAAAGCCCGCGATCTTGCGCAGAAAACCTTCGATATCGCCAAGCAGGAACAGAAACTCGGCGCGATGTCCACCTACGACACACTGACCGCCGAACAAGCGCTTGCGGTCGCCGAATCCGCGGTCTTCGTCGCGCAGAACGTTTATGAAAAGGCTAAAGTCTCTATCGACCAATCCACCGGCACCACGCTTGACCACACGGGAGTCTCCATCGAAGATGCGAAGACCGGCGTCGTCACGCACCTGCAATAATGAAGGGTTGTTCCAGCGCTAAGCACGACCTATGCTGACCACCGCAAATCCCGCAGAAACGGAAACGACAGCAACACCGCGCCGCAAGCCGCTGCTTCTCGTCGCCGACGACCAGCCGCACATCCTCGATGCTCTGGAGCTTCTGCTCGAACCCGAAGGCTTCCGCATGGAAAAGGCGCGCTCGCCTTTCATGGTGCTCGAAGCTCTCAAGTCCGGCACTTTTGACGCGCTGCTGATCGACCTCAACTACACACGCGACACCACTTCCGGTCAGGAAGGCCTCGACCTGCTCACGCAGGTCAAGGCGCACGACAGCCAGATGCCCGTCATCGTCATGACGGCGTGGGCCAACGTCGAGGTCGCCGTCGAAGCCATGCGCCGCGGCGCGCAGGACTTCATCCAGAAGCCCTGGGACAACGCCCGCCTGCTCTCCATCATTCGCACGCAGATCGATCTGCACCATGCCGTTCGCCGCGCCCAGCGCCTCGAAGCCGAAAATCGCCTTCTGCGCGCTGACAACCTCCCCGAACTCATCGCGACAGCTCCCGCCATGCAGCCTGTGCTCGCGACCATCGCGCGTATCGGACCCTCGGACGCTAACGTGCTCATCACCGGCGAGAACGGGACGGGCAAAGAAGTCGTTGCGCAGATGCTCCACGCGCTCTCTGCGCGAAAATCGCGCTCCATCGTGGCCGTCAACACCGGAGCCCTCCCCGAAGGCACCTTCGAAAGCGAACTCTTCGGTCACGTGAAAGGCGCATTCACTGACGCCCGCACCGAACGCATCGGACGCTTTGAACTCGCAGACGGCGGAACGATCTTCCTCGACGAGATCGCCAATATCCCGCCGCGCCAGCAGGCCAAATTGCTTCGTGTGCTTGAAACCGGCGAGATGGAGCGCGTGGGCTCATCGAAGACGCGCCGCGTCGACGTCCGCGTGCTCTCAGCTACCAACGCCGAGCTCCACGCCGAAGTCGAAGCCGGCCGCTTCCGCGCCGACCTGCTCTTCCGCCTCAATACCGTCGAGATCCACCTGCCGCCTCTGCGCGAGCGCCGCGAAGACATCCCTCCTCTCGCCGCCTATTTTCTCGCCCGCTACGTGCAGCGCTATCGCAAGCAGGTGCAGGGAATCGACGCCGGCGCAATCCAGGCCATGCTGCAATACAGCTGGCCGGGAAATGTCCGCGAGCTCGACCACACTATCGAGCGCGCCGTACTCATGGCGCGCGGCAACCAGATTGAAGCCATCGACCTCGGCCTTGCTACTTCACGATCCTCCGGGCAGTCTGGCAGCCAGGGACTCGAGGAGATGAGCCTTGAGTCCGTTGAGAGTATCCTCATCCGCAAAGCCTTGTCGCGTTCCAGTGGGAACGTGAGCCAGGCGGCAGAAGCCCTCGGCCTGAGCCGGGGCGCGCTCTACCGGCGGATGGAGAAGTATGGCATCTAGGCCAAAAAACAAAAAGAAAACCCCCAGACCGCAACGCCTCAGCTTTCAAGCCAAACTCCGCCTTTTCTCGGCTCTTCTCTTTGTTCCCACCATCGCGCTCCTTGCCGGCATCCTGTTTATGGCCCACTTCTCTACAGCGGCCATGCTCAGCATCCTCACCATTGCCGCCTTGCTGCTGCTGCTTGCCGTCGCCGCATTTTCCGATCAGGTCGTGCGCCCCCTGCAAACGCTGGCCAATGTGGTGGCCGCGCTGCGCGAGGAGGACTACTCATTCCGTGCTCGTGGAGCCAAGCGCGATGACCCCTTCGGCGATCTCGCAATCGAAATCAACGCGCTCGCCGACATGCACCAGTCGCAGCGCCTCGGAGCCCTGGAAGCTGTCGCGCTCTTTCGCCGTGTCATCGCCGAACTCGACGCGCCTGTCTTCGCGTTTGACCAGGGCGAGACGCTGCGCCTCGTCAATCCTGCCGCGGAGCGCGTCTTCGGGCTCGTTGCCGAACGCGACCTCGGCCGTACAGCGAAGGAGCTGAAGCTGCAGATGCTTCTGGGTGAGCCGGATGAGGGTGTCATTCAACTCGACGGCCCTCCGCAGCAGCCGCGCATCGTCTCACGTCTTCCCGCACGTGCACCTTCGCGTTGGATGGTCCGCCGCAGCAACTTCCGACAAGACGGCGTGCCTCACACGCTCATCCTGCTCTCCGACGTCAGTGCCGCGCTGCGCGAAGAGGAGCGCATCGCCTGGCGCCGCCTCATCCGCGTGCTCGGCCACGAGATCAGCAACTCGCTCGCGCCCATCAAGTCCATCGCCGGGACCCTGCGCTCGCGCCTGCCGCAATCGAACGGTCAACTGCCGGACTTCGACCGCGGCCTTGGCGTCATCGAAAGCCGCGCCGAATCGCTGAACAGATTTGTGCAGGCATACCGGCAGCTCGCGCAGCTACCCGCGCCCGCGATGCGACGTGTTTCCGTGCGTCCGCTGCTCGAACGAGTCGTGAGCCTCGAAACGCGCCTTGAAGTCGCGCTCGCAGACGCGCCGCCGGTCGAGGTCTTCGCCGATCCCGATCAGATGGAGCAACTCCTCATCAACCTGGTGCGCAATGGTGTCGAGGCCGCGTGCAGCGCGCGGGAAGAGGCCGTCGCTGCCGGGATCGTTCCCGAAGAGTTGCAGGTGAAGATACGCGGCGCCTTCGATGGGGACTTCCTCTCCGTCATCATCGAAGACAACGGCCCGGGCCTGACGAATCCTGCGAACCTGTTTGTGCCTTTCTACACCACGAAGAAGAGCGGCAGCGGTGTTGGCCTCGTGCTCGCGCGCCAGATCGCCGAAGCCCACGGCGGCACGCTCGAATTGCGGAACCGCGCCGACACACATGGCTGCGAAGCTGAACTCAGGATTCCGCTGGCGCAGCGGATGGAACCCGAAACGGCGCAGGTCGCGGAGCGTCAGTGACTTTGCGTACCTTGCTTCTTTGCGGTGAATTTGTTCGCATGCCCGCGGTTGCCTCGAGTGATCACGAACGCGACTCCCGGCAAGCCATTCTCTGTGCTCTTTGTGTCCTCTGTGGTGAATCCAACTTTCGAACTTCGGCTAGAATTGCTCAAGCATAGCCATCAATTCTGAGCAGCAACGCTCGTGGCAATCATTCCGTCACGCGGAGTACCAAAATCGTGTCTGCATTTGTGTCGAATTTGAAGGTGGCCATTCTTGGTTTTGGAACCGTGGGCAGCTCTGTCGCGCGCATTCTCTGCGACCTCAGACCCGAAGGCATCGAGCTCACGCACATCTATAACCGCAACATCGCGCGCAAGCGGGCGGATTGGGTTCCTCCCAGTGTGCAGTGGACCGAAGACTTCGACGCAGTCCTCAGCTCCGATGCCAACGTGCTCATCGAGCTTGTCGGCGGACTCGATCCCGCGGGTTCTTGGGTGCGCCGCGCGCTCAAAGCAGGCAAGTCCGTAGTCACCGCGAACAAGAAGCTCATCGCCTTCCACGGAATCGAGCTCGAAAAGCTGGCCCGCTCGAAGAACGCCCATCTGCGTTACGGAGCTGCAGTCGCCGGCGGTATCCCCGTCATCCCCGGCCTGCAGCAGGGCCTCGCGGGAGATCAGGTCACGCGCATCGAAGGCATCCTCAACGGCACCTGCAACTTCATCCTCAGCAAGATGGAGGAGGGCGCCGAATTCGCCGATGTACTCAGAGAAGCGCAGGCGCACGGATACGCCGAAGCCGATCCCACCGAAGACGTCGACGGATTCGACGCGCGCGCCAAGCTGGTTATTCTCTCGCGCCTCGCCCTCCGCGCGGACATCGACCCGAACGAAATCCCTTGCCGCTCGATCCGCGAAGTCAGCGCCATCGACTTCGCCTACGCCCGCGAACTCGACTGCACCATCCGCCAGATTGCGCGCGCAGAACTCCGCGCTCAATCCGGAAGTGAAGGGGATGTTCTCGCCAGCGTTGGGCCGATGCTCGTTCCCAGGGCCTCGCCGCTCGCCTGGTCGCGCGGCACCGAGAACACGGTGTTGGTCGGCGGACGCTACGGCGGCGACGTTGTCTTCTCCGGACACGGCGCCGGAGGGCATCCGACCGCGGTCGCCGTCGTCTCCGATGTGATCGGCATCGCGCACGGATCGCGCGCCGTCGACCTGCCCAGCAAAAAGAGCGCCATCGGAGGCGAATTCCTGCTCCGCCATTCGATCCGCTTCGTCGTTTGCGACCAGCCCGGCATCATCGCCGAGATCGCACTGGCGCTGGCAGAGCAGGGAATCAACATCCACGCCATCTTCCAGAAGCCCGGCTACAGCCAGGAGCGTCTTCCCTTCGTCGTGACCGTCGAGCCGTGCGCCGCATCGGCCCTGCACCGCGCCCTTACGCGCATCGGCAAGATGACCTGCCTTCTCGAAAAGCCCTTTGACCTGCAGCTCCTCGAGCCGGAAGAGGCGTAGCAGCTAACTATGCCCCAGCACCGGATGCGGCTCATACGGCTCTTCGAGAGCCTTGATCTCCTCGGCGTCGAGCTTCAGATCGAGCGCATTCAGCGCGTCCTCCAGATGATTCATCTTGCTCGCACCGACGATCGGAGCCGTCACTTCGGGCTTTGACAGTACCCATGCGAGTGCGACCTGCGCGTTTGAGACGCCATGCTTCTGCGCAATCCCGGTCACGCGCTCCACAACCGTGAAATCCGAATCGCTGTAGTACATGTCGTGCGCGAACGAGTCCGTCTTTGCCCGCACCGTCTCGCCGCGATCCGACTTTGACCGGTTACCCGCCAGAAATCCCCTTGCCAGCGGACTCCACGGAATCAGCCCGATCCCCTCCGCGCGGCACAGCGGAATCATCTCGCGCTCTTCTTCCCGATATACGAGGTTGTAGTGGTTCTGCATGGTCACGAAGCGCGCCAGCCCGCGCTCGTCCGACACATGCAGCATCCTCTGGAACTGCCACGCAAACATCGACGATGCTCCGATATACAGCGCCTTGCCCGCGCGGACCACGTCATCCAGCGCTTCCAGCGTCTCCTCGATCGGTGTCGAGTAGTCGAAGCGGTGAATCTGGTAGAGATCGACGTAATCCGTCCCCAGCCGGCGCAGGCTGTCATCGATCGCATGCATAATGTGCTTCCGCGACAGGCCGCGCTGGTTCGGATCGTCTCCCATGGGATTGAACACCTTGGTTGCAATCACAACCTTGTCGCGCGACGGGCCAAGGTCTTTCAGCGCGCGTCCCAGCACCTCTTCGCTCGCCCCCAGCGAGTACATGTCCGCCGTATCAAAAAAATTGATCCCCGCTTCGAGCGCGCGTTTGATAAACGGCCGGCTCTCTTCTTCATCCAGAACCCACTCGCGCCATTTTTTCGAGCCGTAGGTCATGGCTCCGAGGCAGATCCGGGAAACCTTCAGGCCGGTCGAGCCGAGATTGACGAATTGCATGACATTCTCCAGGTGTTTTTGACTGTCTTTCTTTGATGTGACGGACGCGATCCGAGCTTCACTTCCTGCGGTCAACCTGACCTTTCCATAGTGTTGCGCCTTCAACGCCTGAAGGCCGATAATGAGCGGTGCTTCGGACTGAAACTCATCAGTCTGCTCGCACGTCCTGCATCTAAGGAAACCAAGATGGACCACACAACTGAAGCCCCTTCTGCAAGCATCCTGGCAGCGAATCACGTCTCCAATGGCACGAAGAATTCCTGCAGGATTTGCGTAAATGGCTTTCAGGTCGACGCTGTCGAAGGCGAGCACCTGATCGAAGCGATTAACCGCAGCGGCATCAAAGTTCCTCACGTCTGCTATCACACCCAATTAGGCCCCATTCAGACCTGCGACACCTGCATGGTGGAGGTTGACGGGGAGCTGGTCCGCGCATGCGCGGCGCCGGTTACAAGCGACATGTCGGTCGTGACCGAGACGCGTGCGGCGCAAGCGGCGCAACGCGAAGCCTACGATCGAATTCTCGCGAATCACGTCCTGTACTGCACGGTCTGCGACAACAACAACGGCAACTGTACCGTGCATAACACCGCTGCAATGCTGAAGGTCGAGCATCAGACATATCCGTACCGGCCAAAGCCCTACGAAAAGGACATGTCGAACCCGTTCTACCGTTACGACCCTGACCAATGCATTCTCTGCGGCCGCTGCGTCGAAGCCTGCCAGAATGTCCAGGTAAACGAAACGCTGTCGATCCGCTGGGAGGACGAGCATCCGAGGGTTCTGTGGGATGGCGGCGAAACTATCGGCGGCTCAAGCTGCGTCTCCTGCGGCCACTGCATCACCGTATGCCCCTGCAATGCGCTGATGGAGAAATCCATGCTTGGCCACGCGGGCTACTTCACCAAGCTGCCGCATGACACCCTGTGGGGCATGATCGACGTCGTGAAGGCCATCGAGCCCGAGGTAGGCTACGGCGCCATCCTGCAGCTTTCCGAAACCGAAGCCGCCATGCGCGAAGCCCGCGTGAAGAGGACCAAGACCGTCTGCACCTACTGCGGCGTCGGCTGCAGCTACGACATCTGGACCAAGGACCGCCACATCCTCAAGGTTGAGCCCAGCGAGGGAGCCGCCAACGGCATCTCCACCTGCGTCAAAGGCAAGTTTGGATGGGACTTCGTCAACAGCCCGGACCGCCTCACGAAGCCTCTCATTCGCGAAGGTGACAGCTTCCGCGAAGCAAGCTGGGAAGAAGCTCTCGACCTGGTTGGCCGCCGCCTCAATGAAATCAAGGCGCAGCACGGCCCCGACTCCATCGGCTACATCTCGTCTTCCAAGTGCACCAACGAAGAGAGCTATCTGATGCAGAAGCTGGCGCGCGCTGTCGGCGGCACCAACAACATCGACAACTGCTCGCGCTACTGCCAGTCGCCGGCAACGCAGGGCCTCTTCCGCACCGTCGGCTACGGCGGCGACTCCGGCTCTATCTCGGACATCGCGCAGTCGAAGCTCGTGATGATTGTCGGCAGCAATACCGCCGAGGCGCATCCCGTGCTGGCCACGCGCGTCAAGCGCGCGCACAAGCTTCACGGGCAGAAGCTCATCGTCGCCGATCTCCGCGAACACGAGATGGCTCGCCGCGCCGACATCTTCTTCCGTCCCACGCCCGGCACCGACATGTTCTGGCTCTCCGCCATCACCCGTTACATTCTCGACAATGGCCTTGCCCACACAGAATTCCTCAACCAGTGGGTCAACGGTCTCGATGAATACCGCAAGAGCCTCGAGCCATTCACCATGGAATTCGCCGCGCAGGTCTGCGCTGTGCCCATGGAAACCCTGACCCGGGTCGCGAAGGAGTTCGCCGCGGCCGAATCGGCATGCGTCCTTTGGGCGATGGGCGTTACGCAGCATTGCGGCGGCTCGGACACATCGACGGCCATCTCGAATCTGCTGCTCGTCACGGGGAACTACATGCGGCCCGGCACTGGAGCGTACCCGCTCCGCGGCCATAACAACGTGCAGGGTGCGAGCGACTTCGGCTCCATGCCTGCGTATTTTCCAGGCTATGAGAAGGTCACCGACGAAGAAGCCTTCGCGCGCTATGAGCAGGGCTGGGGCGTGAAGCTGCCGAAAAATAAGGGCCTCGACAATCACGAGATGGTCGAAGCCATTCACGGCGGCACTCTGAAGGCCATGTATATCTGCGGCGAGGACATGTACAGCGCCGACTCGAATGCCAACTTTGTCGGCGACGCTTTTTCGAAGCTCGACTTTTTGGTCATGGAGGACTGCTTCTTCTCGCTGACCTGCCGTTATGCAGACGTCGTCCTGCCGGCATCGCCCAGTCTCGAGAAGGAAGGAACCTTTACCAGCACCGAACGCCGCATCCAGCGGCTCTACCAGGTCCTCGAGCCGCTCGGCGGGAGCCGCCCCGACTGGCAGATCATTCAGGACGTAGCCAACCGCTTTGGCGCGAACTGGAATTACACGCATCCGTCGGAAATCATGCACGAATCGGCCTCGCTCGCGCCCATGTTTGCCGGTGTCACTTACGACCGGCTCGCTGGATACAAGACGCTCCAGTGGCCTGTCGCTGTGGACGGCACCGACCAGCCGCTGCTCTACACCGAGAAGTTCAATTTTCCCGATGGCAAGGCGCGGCTCTATCCGCTGGAGTGGATCGAGCCCTGCGAAAGGGTCGATGCCGAGTTCGACGTTCACCTCAACAACGGCCGCATGCTGGAGCATTTCCACGAAGGCAACATGACCTATCGCGTGCCGGGCATTCTTGAGGAGACGCCCCACGGCTTCGTCGAAATCTCGCCTTCGATGGCCGGAGAAATGAACCTGGTGACCGGCCAGTGGGTCGATGTGACCTCGCGCCACGGCGAGCTTCGCACCCAGGTTGTCGTCACTGACCGTGTGCACGAGAAGCAGGCCTACATGCCGCTGAATCGGCCCAAGCATCCGGTCAACCTGCTGACCGGCAACAACACTGACCGCGCCACGCACACGCCGGCTTATAAAGAGACGCCGGTGAAGCTGAAGACGCTTCCGTGGAAGGGTCCTGACCCGCTGCCGCCCATCAATTTCCGTCACGGACACCCCACCCCGCAGCGCGGCGTCGAAGTCGAGCGCAAGTGGAATCGCTCGGACTACAGAATTCCCGGGCCCAGCAACGGATTGGTGCAGATTCAAAATGGACAGCAGAAGAAAGGGTGAGCCATGGCTAAACCAATTGAGCTGATGCCCAAAGTCAATACCGCCCAGGGAGCGCGCGAAGAGCTGAAGCGCCGCGTCGATGCCGCTCCGGTGGAGCACGGCGATGCTGTGCTCGACGCTTACGAATTGCTGCAGCAACTTCACGACTCCGGCACTCTCGATGTACTTCGCGGCCTCCTCGGCGCCGGGGATGAGGTCGTCAGGCACGCTGTCGGCATCGCCATCAAACCCGAGTCCGTCAGCGTGCTGCGTAATCTGCTGATTCTCAGCAACCTGCTCGCGAGCATCAGTCCCGACAAGCTGGAAAACGTGCTCGGAGGCGTCCCGGCGGCGCTCGCGAAAGAACCGATGGAAGATCCTCCCTCGCTGTTCGCGATTATGCGGCGCTTCTCCTCGGTCGAAAGCCGCCGCGCACTCAACGCTGCGGCCACGGTACTTGAAACCGTCGGCAGGGGAATGGCCTGAAGCAGGAATATCTTAGGAAAGAACGCAGAACTCAGGCAGTCTTGCGTTTCTTCATCGCAATCGCGCCGCTCAACTCCCGGGCGGCTCCGGTCGATTCACGAACGATCAGCTCCGGCTGAATCACTATCTCTGCCGGCGCCTCTTTGCGCGGATTCGCGATCAGGTCCAACAGAACGTGCGCGCCCTCGCTGCCCATCTTTCGCAGCGGCTGGCGCACCGTTGTGATGCTGGGCTTCTGGTAGGCCGCGCTCATGATGTCGTCGAAGCCAACAACCGAAATATCCTGCGGCACGCGCAATCCCGCATCGTGAATGGCGCGGATCACACCCATCGCGGAGATATCGTTGAAGCAGAAGATCGCAGTAAAGTCATGCGTGCGCGCGAGCAGTTCGCTCATGGGCTCGTAGCCAACCTGCGGAGACCAGCTGTCCGCGGCGAGCTGGATGCAGAGCTCCGGCTGTACCCCGATCGAGAGCTTGCGTGCCATCTGCAGGATCGCGCGCCAGCGAAACTCCGTATCGGGGATGATTTCCGGCCCTTTCACGAAGGCTATGCGGCGATGTCCCAGCTCGGACAGGTGGGTCAGCGCGAGCGAAGCGGCCTTCTTGTGATCGAGAACTACATTCGTCACTCCCGGCGCGTTGTTGTGCGCCGAAATGGCGACAGTCGGCAGAGAATTATTCTGTCTCGCCGGTGTGTTCAGCAACAGAAAGCCATCCACTGCGCGTTCCGTGAGCAACCGCGGATACTGCTCCATCAACTCGGGCTTCCAGTAGTGGCTTGCCGCAAAGTAGAAGTAGTGCTCCCGCATCAGGAACTCCTCAACGCCCTGCATCACCAGCGTGAAGTAGCCTTCGCTGAGATCCGGAGCGATCACGCCCACCGACATGCTGCGGCTGCGGCGTAGAGAACGAGCGAAATAGTTCGGCCTGTACTGGAACTTGCGCGCAGCCTCGAACACTCGCTCTCGCGTTCGCAACGGGATCGATTTCGCGGCGGGAGAATCGTTGAGTACCAGCGAGATTGTCGTCTGTGACAGATGCAGGATCTCCGACAGCCTGCGGAGATTCATTGGGCCGTTGTCAGCGACAGCGCTCTGCTTTTCCTTGCCCATAACCGAAGTTTTAGCACGCCCTTGATACGAAATACGAACGATAGCCCGCGAAGTTCCCGGAAGTAAAGCGATTTTTCACAAATGTGCGTTAGGCGATGCCAGGGGCTTGCTAACACTATTAGGACGGCAGCGCCCCTTCGGGTTGGGGCGAAAATCGGGCCATACTTCGTTCTCATCCTTGCACGTGGTCTCGCCATGCGCTGCGGACTCGGCCTCCACCCCATCGACGAAGACCTGTCGATGGGGACCCCGGCCTCGTCTGGCCCGATTTTCGCTCGCAACGCTGCTCGCCCCGCCCTAATAGTGCTAACAGGCCCCATCTTCCTGGTAGGCGCCGAAGACATCCTTGAGGGCGCTGGCGATCTCGCCCACCGTGGCGTAGGCGCGCACGCAATCGAGCAGATGCGGCATGGTGTTCGCGCTCGAGACCCCGCCCTCTAATGCCTGCGGCTCCTGCCCGGCGGCCCGGCGAAGAGCGGTCAGCGCCCGCTGTACCGCTTCATTTGAGCGCTCTGTGCGCAGCCTGCGAAGCTTCTTCGTCTGCGCCTCGCGGACAGACTCATCGATATACAGGATCTTCTGCGGCTGCTCGTCAATGACATACTCATTGACGCCGACGATGACCTTCTCTCCGGCCTCGACTGCCCGCTGGTACGCATAGCTCGCCTCTGCAATTTCTTTCTGCGGAAAGCCCTGCTCGATCGCCCGCACCATTCCGCCCAGCGCATCCAGTTTTTCAAAGTATTCGAACGCGCCTCGCTCCATATCGAGTGTCATCCGTTCGACGAAGTACGACCCACCCAGCGGATCGGTCACGTCCGCCACGCCCGACTCGTAGGCGAGAATCTGCTGCGTGCGCAGCGCGATCCGTACCGCCTCCTCGGTTGGAAGCGCAAGCGCCTCGTCGAATGCATCCGTATGCAGGGACTGCGTTCCACCCATCACCGCCGCCAGCGCCTGGATGGCCACCCGCGCGATGTTGTTCTTCGGTTGCTGCGCCGTGAGCGACACGCCCGCCGTCTGCGTGTGGAAGCGCATCCAGTGCGAGCGCGGATTCTTCGCGCCGAACCGCTCCGTCATGACACGATACCAGGCTTTACGCGCCGCGCGGAATTTGGCGATCTCCTCGAAGAAGTCGTTATGCGAGTTGAAGAAGAAGCTGAGCCTCGGGGCAAAGTCGTCTATCTGCAGGCCGCGCCGCAGTGCCCATTCCACGTATTCGACGCCATCGTAAAGCGTGAACGCCAGCTCCTGGAGTGCTGTCGATCCGGCCTCGCGGATGTGATAGCCCGAAATCGATATCGGATTGAAGCGCGGTGTACAGCGCGCCCCGAACTCGAACGTATCGACAACCAGACGCATCGACGGCGCCGGCGGATAGATGTACTCCTTCTGCGCGATGTACTCCTTCAGGATGTCGTTCTGCAGCGTGCCCGCAAGGCGCGTCCAGTCCGCGCCCTGCTTTTTCAGCGACAGCCAGGTACATCGCCCACAAAATGCTCGCCGGAGAGTTGATGGTCATCGAAACGGAGGTTTTCTCGAGATCGATTCCGTCGAAAAGTGTCTCCATGTCCTCAAGCGAGTCGATGGCCACACCACACTTGCCCACCTCGCCTTCGCTCTCGGCATCGTCCGAGTCACACCCCATCAGCGTCGGCAGATCGAACGCGACGGAAAGCCCGCTTCCCCCGTTCGCCAGCAGGTATTTGTAGCGCTCGTTCGTCTCCTCCGGGCTCGCGAAGCCGGAGAACTGCCGCATCGTCCACAGCTTTCCGCGATACCCGCTGGCATGAATGCCGCGCGTGTAGGGAGGCTCACCCGGCAACGCCAGGTCCAGCGGCTCCGGCAGGTCGGCGGGCGTGTACAGCCGCTCGACTGGCGCTCCGGACACCGTCGTGAACCGCGCCTTGCCGTCCTTATCGAGATTGATTCCGCTGGCGCTGCCGATCGGACGCTCGGGAGATTTCTCAAGCGCTGGCTGAAGCGATTCCCGCTCCCAGCGTTGCTCGTTGGTCGAAAGATAGTGCGCGGGCGCAGCCTGTTCCGTCTTCGATTTTCTTGGAGCCTCGGCCATACCACCGCTCACCGAACGTCCTCATGCTCATCATCGCCGATCGGCTGGCCCGGCGGAGCGTCGAGCGATTGGTTGGCTTTGAATTTAGTGGGATCTTTCTCAAATGTACTGATCTTCTCCATTGCCGATTTGTAATGGGCCTCGAGATCCGGTTGCGAGGACGGCCCGCTGCTTTTGCCCTTGAGCCACGCGTTAAGTTTCTCGGCTTCGGCACTTGCCTGCGCTTGTACTTGTTGCGATGTATCCGGATTGGCCGCGAGCATCAACAGATGGTTGAGCGTTGCGTCTTCCACAGTGATCTGCGTGAGTCCCGCCAGCCCGTTCTGCCGCGGGGCGTACCATGTAGCACTCAATGTCGCTTCGATCACTTCCTCGAGGCCAGGCAGATCGGGCTCGCGTTTCCTGTACTCCACGAGCCTTGCCGCGCGCGAAGGGTCGAACAGCAACTCGAGCGCAAGATTGGCGGCAGACTCGACTGCTCCTTCAGGATCGAATGTCAGGCCGGTCCTTCCCGGAAAGGATTCCTGCGTGCGCTCATAGCCCATGGGGCGCGGAGGCAGCATTTTCAGTAAAGGCTCGGGCAATGTGAGCGCCGATGGATCGAGCGCCCTGAGCACGGAATCGAGCGCCTTCTTCTGGTCTGCGACCGGCACAATGTTCGTGATGAGCTGACCGTCTCCACGCAGCGCGAATCGATAATCGAGACCGCCGATCTCTTTTGCCGCAGCCTGCAGCTGGTACCGGTGCAGCAGATAGAGTGGCACCAGCGTGTCTTCAAGCTGCGACCAGGGCTGGCCTGACGGGATCGCGTTTTCTCCAAAGCGCTTGAGAGCTGCAGTGCGCACCTCGAGGATACGGTCGAGTTCGACAGCCGGATCAGGCCCGTTATCCCACAAATGCGAGTGTGGATGCGCGCTGCCCAGCGGACGCGAGTCCGCGTCGCTGATGAAGTAGAGGCCATTCTTGATTGCCCTGTGCAGGATGCTCTCAAGCTCGGCGTGTTCATCGCTTCCCGGGGCGAATTCGCTGTATCCGTACGCGATCGCCACCTTGTCCCATGCGCCGATCCCGGTTGTATAAGCATGCGAGAGGTCAGGGAGCCCGTTACGATCCATGTCGATCTGCGGATGCGGATAATCCATCACCGATGTGCCGGGCGCGATGCTGCTTGCTGCGAAGTTGTGCGCCAGCCCCAGGGTGTGACCTACTTCATGCGCTGCAAGCTGGCGCATGCGTGCCAGGACCATCTCCCGCATCTCATCCGATACTGGCTTGCCCTGCACGTAAGGCGAAAGCAGTGCCTCCGCGATCATGTAATCCTGTCTCGCGCGCAGAGAGCCTAGCGTCACCTGGCCTTTGATGATTTCCCCCGTGCGCGGATCGACGACCGCCTCTCCGTAGGACCACCCCCTCGTCGAGCGATGCACCCACTGGATCATGTTGTACCGGATGTCCATTGGGTCCGCGCCCTCGGGAAGCACTTCTACGCGAAACGCATTTCGGTATCCCGCAGCTTCGAAGGCCTGGTTCCACCAGCTTGCGCCCTCCACAAGCGCGCTCCGAATAGGCTCAGGCGCACCACGATCCACGTAGTAAACGATCGGCTTTACGGGGTCGCTGATTGGCGCCGAAGGGTTCTTCTTTTCGAGCCGGTGGCGGACAATCAACCGAACGTCCATCGGCTGGCCAAGAGGAGCCGAGTAATCGCGATATGTGAGCGGGAAGTATCCGGAGCGAGGATCGTAGGCTCTGGGGTGATACTTCCCGTCGGGAAGGCTGATCATCGAGGTGTGCTCTTCCAGAGTCACAGCATTTGTATCCGGCGTCACACTCTCCACAAGCTTGCCCGTAGCAGGACCTTGAAGAGTGAAGGTCAGGATGGCCTGGACTTCCGTGTTCAACGGAAAATTCTTTGTCTCTTCAGGAACAATCGCTGAACGTGCCGCATCGAGGGAGTAATTGCCCTGTTTCTCATGCTGCAATCGCTCCGCGACTCGGTGAGCATCCCGCAGGAAAAAAGCGGTCGCGTCCACGAGTACCTTGTCACCCTCTTCGGCCTCTACCGTGAATCCCCAAACCACCGATCGGGCAAAAGACTGTTCGACGTCTAGCCGCTCCTCCGGATTGTTCGAGCTCGAACGATACGCGAGATTTTGCTCGATCAACAGAACCTTGGGTCCACTGCGGTAAAAGCGCACAACTCGACCCATTCCAAGCTGCCCCCGGTCCAGTCCAAGGTCGTTTGAGCCAAGGCCGTAGGGCAAGGATTCAAGCAGCAGGAAATCCTTGTTGAAGCTGGCAACTTCGAGGTACAGCTTTCCGGCCTTTGCATCCCAATCCAGGGGAAAAAGCCCGTCCATTCGGCGCATGCCGGCAATCTTCTTCGATATGGAAACGTCAGGCTTCGATATGGAAACGTCAGGCGTAGTCGCCTGCTGTGCGGCCTGCCCGTTCAGGACCTGATCAGGAATCAAAAGCAGAGCGGCAAAAGCGGCAGCTGCACACAGAAGCGACCTTGGCATGGAGCGTCCTGGAACGTGATTGTGTGTCCGAAACCAGATTCTACTCCAGCGTTACCGCCCCTTCGCCAAGCTGCTGGTTGATCAGCTTTGCGACCAGCGGTTTCAGCGTCAGTGAGTCCTTGGGATGAACGAAGTCATTCTCACCTTCCGACCAGTCGAGCTTGAAGCTGGTGGCGAGCGCCGAAATCCAGATCTGGCGGACGGGAGCATTCGGTGTAATCACGAATTTTGCCGGTGGGTCCTCGAAGACAATATTCAGAACCCCATTCTGCTCTTCTGCTTCGAAGCCGCCGGCCTCCTCCGCCTCAATCAGGCTTTGCTTGAGCGATTCAATGGCGTGGTCGGCGTTGCGGCGGAATGTCAGTTCGTCAAGCATGACCCAAGTGTAACAATGGACACCGGCTGCTGCTGCTTGCAGCGGAGATGGAAAAAGCCGCATCCTTAGAAGGGGAGGATGTACACAAAGGGAAAGGTGTACCGGAATGGTAAAGGACTGCACATTTTTTGCTGCATTTAATCTTCCGCTCGCAATCTATTGCAGGAACCATGGGATGCTGTGCGCAGAATTTGCTGGTACGCGATCATCTAAAATTCCATGGAGGCGGCCCGAGTCATGCACTTCCGCGCAACGTTCGTAGTTGCCCTGTTCGGTCTCGGCCTGGCGGTGGCGCAGGCGCAGAATAACGTGCCCGCCGAGTCGGCCCAGCAGCTTGTCAAAGACGTGATGTACAACGAGCTTGCCGACCGCCAATGCGACAGCTTCTGGGCGTACCGCAGCATTCGCATTTCCGGTTCGCAGGATATCGTCCGCGAACAGGTGGAGACCGGGAAGGGACCGATCTTCCGCGTTCTGGAAGATCACAACCGTCCGCTGGATGCCGAGCAGCGTCAGAAGGAAGACGAGCGACTCCAGAATCTCGTCTCGCACCCCGGGGCCATGACGAACGTCCAGCAGGACCATCTCAAGGATGAGGAGCGGTTGGAAAGAGTCATCAAAATGCTGCCGGACGCCTTCCTCTACGAATACGACGGTCCCGCCGAAGGCGACCAGGTCCGCCTTAGCTATCAGCCTAACCCTGCATATACACCCTCAAGCTACGAAGGCCGGGTCGTCCACGCGCTGTCCGGGACACTGGTCGTCAATCAGCGCCTCAAGAGAATGGTGTCCATGAAAGGACAAATGCTTTACCGCGTCGATTTCGGGTATGGGCTGCTGGGATATATCGAAAAGGGCGGCACGTTTGAGATTCGCCGCGAGCACGTCAGCGAGACGCGCTGGAAGACCAACCTGGTCGACGTCCACATTCAGGGCCGGGTCTTCCTCCTTCACACCGTCGCGAAGGACCAGCGCGAGGAGCGCACCAACTTCCGGCCCGTCCCGCACGACATAAGCCTCACCGCCGCGAAACAGCTTCTCGATCAGGCAGCAAGCGCGCCAGCGATGGCTGAGCTCACGTCGTCCAAACGCTGAATAGTTAGTTCAGCCCCGCAGCGCGGGAATCCTCAGGTGTGTCGGTCTTCCGGAGCTGCGGCGCTGCAACGTGCGGCTTGACTGTGCCCAGCACAAATAACAGGATGCATAGGACCAGCGCGAAGAAGACCAGTCCGATAATCGCTACCATGATAGTTCCACTCCTCTCTAGTGAGAGGCCCGGAATTCAGCCAGGGTAGCCCGCGATCCGCCGGTTTGGCTGTTTTAGAAGGGAATATCGTCGTCTGTGATCTCTGTCGAGTTCACCAGTTCGTCTGAATTGGTTGAGTTTCGCTGATCATAGGACGAGCTGCCGCCGCGGTTATAGCTGCCCCCGCCGTCGCCGCCTTCTCCCTTGCCGGACAGCAGAACCAGGTCATTCACAATCACTTCCGTGCGGTATTTCTTCTCGCCCGAGTTCTTGTCATCCCACGACCGCGTCTGAATCTTGCCCTCGACGTAGATCTTCGAGCCCTTCTTCACGTAGTCGCGGACAATCTCCGCCGTGCGCTGGAAGGCCACGAGATTGTGCCATTCCGTTTTGTCAGCCCAGTTGCCGGTCGCGTCTTTGGCGCGGTCGGTGGTGGCCAGCGAGAAATTGGCGACCATCATGCCGCCGCCGGTAGCGCGAATTTCAGGATCTTTGCCAACGTTGCCGAGAAGGATGATCTTGTTAACGCTCTTTGCCATGAACAGGTACTCCGAATCTTTTGGGGACAGTGTTCCGAGAAGAATAACAGGGAGGGCAGGGAGGAAATCACGTTACCAATGTGCTAATCGCGACCCTTCAGACGCCGGTTGCGCAGCCACTTGGCCGCTCCCAGCAGAAAAAGCAGCGACCCGAACGGCAGGCACATCAGCGCGACGATCAGAGCGAGCCAGGCTGAGCTGGTCTGGGGCCCCTGCCGCGTGACGCCGCCGAACACAGTGACCATGAGCAGCAACGCCAGAACCCCGGCGAGAATCGTCCCGCCGCCGCTCCGCAGCAGCTGGCGCGTCCCGTCGTCCTTTAGCCGAAGAGGCCGCTTTCCGCCCCTCGCGGCCACGTACAGGCCGCCGCGCGCAGAGCCGTGCGCTGTCTTCTTCGACTGAGCTTCGGGTTTCATGACGACCGGCATCGTTTAAATCCTCAGTGACAGGCCGCCTGCATCGCGTAGACAACCACGCCCGTAACCGAAACATACAGCCAGATGGGGAAGGTCCAGCGGGCGATCCTGCGGTGCTGCGGAAATCGGCCCGTGAGCGAAAAGAAGAACGTGATCAGGACAAGCGGCAGCGCGATCGTCGACAGGACAATGTGCGACGCCAGGATCGGCCAGTACACATGCCATATCGGATTGCCGCGCGGAAACCTGGTCTCGCCGTGCAGCGTGAAGTTCACCAGATACGACACCAGAAAGATCGACGAGAAGAAGAACGCCGTCAGCATTGCCGTCTTGTGCTTCGCGATCTGGCGCCCGCGGATATAGGCGAAGCCGAACAGCAGGGCAATGGTGCTCAGCGCGTTCAGCGCAGCATTCGTCGCCGGCAAAAACAGCAGATGAGTTCCGGCCACATCCGTCGGCGCGTGGAAATAGACCAGCCAGCAGATGAACGCGCTCGCCACGGCGCTGACCGCGATGATCCCGGCAACCGTTGCCGCCGGCGTTTTTCCCGGATTGCTCCTTCTTTCGACTGTTACCTGTGCCATCTAACCTTACTTTCTACTGCCACCTTGCTTTTCTACCTTCCTCTCGCGTTCAGCATCAGCGCCGTCAGCAGCAGCGGCAGATAAATCACGCTGACCTTGAGCAGATCGCGAGCGTACATCTTCGACTCGATCGTCGACCGGGCTCGCGTGATGCGTGCAAACCGGATCGTATAGCCCAGATACACCCCTCCCAGCACCGCAGCCGCGACCCCATAATACGGCCCGGCAACATGCAGCCACACGGGCAGAAGGCTCACCGGAATCATCAGTACCGCATATGTAATCGCCTCGATCACCGTTGACCAGCCGTCTGGCTGCACTACCGGCAGCATGCGAATCCCCGCCCGGCCGTAATCTTCGCGGTAAAGCCACGCGATAGCCATAAAATGCGGGAACTGCCATACAAAAAGAATCGCGAACAGCGCCACCGCCGGCCACTCGATACGCCCGCGCGCCGCCGTCCATCCCAGCAGCGGGGGCATCGCTCCCGGAAATGCGCCGATGAACGTTGCCAACGTTGTATAACGCTTGAGCGGCGTATAAATTCCCACATAAGTAAACGCAGTGATCAACGTCAGTGTTCCCGTTACCAGGTTCGTCTCGCGAACCAGCCAGATCGACCCTGCTGCAATGGCCGTCATCCCGACAATAATTCCGTGCGCCAGCCCGATCCGCCCAGTGACCATCGGCCGGCGTGATGTCCGGATCATCTTCCCATCGTGTTTGCGTTCCAGGCACTCGTTCAGCGCGGCTGCCCCGGCAGATACCAGCGCGATCCCGCATAACGCCTCGATCAATCCCGGCTGCACGCTGCTGATCCCCGACTGCATCGACCCCAGGTAGAAACCGGCCCACGCCGTCATCACCACCATCAGCGTGACCCGGACCTTGAAGAGTTCGCGATAATCGGCGATGCGCGACGCCGTCTCGCCCGCGTGGGAGGCAGGCTGCGCTGCCCTTTGCACCACTCGCTCACTCCGCTCGGCAGGGACCTCGACGGCATCCGGATTGCCAGGCAGGGCCAAGGTCTCCTGTACAAGCTGATGCGAGGGATTCACACCTCATGATAGCAATGTGAAGGCCGGGGTGCCCCACGTCCGGATTCTCGGACGTGGGATTCCGTCATTTGATTTCGGTAAGAGGTTTCGGTTCCGCGATAATCGGCTCCGGCTTTACGGCATATTCGCTCAACAGCACCGCGACGAGCACCGCCGAAGGCACGGCAACCATGGCTCCCACGATGCCGGCCAGCGAGGCGCCCAGCAGCAGCGCCACGATCACCGCCAGACCGACCAGGTCCACGCTGTTTTTCATGATGCGCGGGGTCAGGTACGAGGTCTCGACCTGCGAATAGATCGCGTAGAAAATCAGCACTCCCAGCACGCGTCCCCACGAATCGATGGCCGCGACCATCACCACCAGCGTCATCGAAATCACCGCGCCGGCGATCGGAATGATGTTGAATAGCCCCATGAGCACGCCCAACGCGTAGGCGTATCGCACGTGGAGGAAGAGGAAGACGATCATGCTCGCCAGCCCCAGGATCAGCATCAGCGCTCCCTGTCCAAGCAGCCATTTGCCCATCCGTACTTCGGCCCGCGCGAGGGTGGTGTCGAGGCGCTGCCGCTTGTCCACGGGAAAGAATGAGAGGAACCAGCGGTAGGCAAGCTCGCCCTCGAGCATGAAGTAGATGGTGAGGATGATGCCCGTAATCACATCGAAGAGCTTCGTTGCCCACATCCGGATCGAAGACAGAAGATAGCCGGCGATGTTCGAGGCGAAGTCCTGGATTTTTGCGTTAAGCGCGCCCACGTTGACGTGCTTTGCCAGCGGCAGTTGCTGGATGCGGGCGACCATCTGCGGGCCGCGCGTGGGAAGCTCCGCCAGAAACTGCCTCATGTCATGGATGGCCGGCGGTAACGCGAACCCAATGAACAGCGTCAGGCTGCCGGCAATAGCCAACAGAAGAAGAAAAACCGCTGTTCCGCGGCCGGGCTGCCACTTGCCGATCCGCAGCTTCATGATCCCGCGCATCACCGGCATCAGCACTACCGCGAACAGGGCGCTCACGTAGATGATCTCCAGCACATCCCGCAACTGCCACGCTACATAGAGAGCCAGCGCCACGCCGAAGGTAAACAGGATGTTGCCACGTACGGCGCGCTGCCTCCGCACCCGCGCGCTGGGTGGCTTCGGATTCTGGGCGGCCAGTTCCTGCGCCAGCAGCACTTTGGGTCGCAAATCGCTCATCTATATCTGTTCTCTTATATGTGTTCTTTCGGGAATGCATTCCTCAAGGGCGCCACAAATCGCATCTATCACAGCCTCCGGTGTTCGCTCCGCCGTTGTCACGGTCAGATGCGCTCTCCGGTAATGCGGGAGCCGCGATGCCAGCCGTGCCGTCAAACCCTCGCGGTCGCGAAGGACAGGGCGCTCGGCCGCTCCCGGCTGCGAGAGGCAGCGCGCCACCATAATCTCCAGGGGAGCATCCAGAAAGACGACGCAGGTATCATTCAGCCCAAACAGCGCGCTGCGCGTGCTCTCAAACTCGACAGCGCCGCCGCCCAGCGCCAGCACCACCTCTTCAGCCTGCGCGCGGTCGCGGACAGTCTCAGCCTCGAGCGCGCGAAAAGCATTCTCACCCCGCTCGGCGAAGATACGCGCGATAGTCAGACCCGTTTGTGATTCAATGACGGCGTCGGTATCGACGAAATCCCAGCGCAGCCTATCCGCCAGCAGCTTCCCGATGGTGGATTTGCCGGCGCCCATGAACCCGGTAAGTACGATGCGGCGGACCGTCGTGGGCAGGTTGGCTTCTGTCCTCATGCGATATACGCATTATAGGGACGTGCCGGTTTCATCTCCCCGCCGGCGGTACCGGCTTCGCTGAACCGCCCTCGGAGCCGCCGCCCTGCTCGTTGCGCATTGCCGTGCTGATCTTTTCCCACACGGCGGGACTGGGTTCGTGAATCGGCAGAAGCAGTTTCGCCTGCTGGGCGATGTATTCGAGGTCGCGCACCAGCGCGGCACAGTTTTCGCAGGTCTTCAGGTGCTCATCGGCACTCAAATCTGCTTTCGCCTCAAACATTTCAGGCAGTCGTTCTTGAAAATCTGCACAGGTCATAATCGTTTTGCCGAGGGTTACTCCGCCGTTTCTCAACCTGGTCATACGGCGGTCTCTTTCCGCTGACCTGTACGAAGCAGGTCGCGCAGCTTCATCCGAGCTTTGTGCAGTTGAGACTTGCTGTTTCCTATCGAGCAGGAAAGCATCTCGGCGATTTCGTTGTGTTCGTAGCCTTCCACGTCGTGCAGCACAAATACCAGGCGATAGCCAGGAGGCAGGTCCTCGATCGCTCTTTCCAGTGTAACCCGGTCAATCGATCCCGATAGTTGCAGGTCGCGCCCGCCGAAGTCTTTCCGCGGTCCGTCGTCCTGCGAGGGCTCCAGTGCTTCCTCCAGTGAGATCTGCGGCAGTCCCTTTTTGCGCAGGTGCATAAGCACCACATTTACAGCCAGCCGGTGCAGCCATGTGGAGAACGCCGAGTCTCCTCTGAATGTCCCAATCTTGCGGTAGAGCTGCAGGAACGCGTCCTGCGTCAGGTCCTCGGCGGCCGCTACATTGCCCAGCATTCTCAGGCACAGCGAGTAAACCCGCCTTTTGTGAAGGGCATACAGCGTTTCGAATGCCCTTTCATCTCCCGCCTGTGCGGCAGCGATTGCCTCGGCCTCGCCGAGGATTGGGGGATTGCGTCGCAGATGCTGGTGGTTCGCGGGCTTCGGTTCGGTCGGGCCAGCTGTCATTAATTCGTCCTTTGCCGGGTTGCCAAATCCATGATTCGCAAAGTCGGGGAAGTGTGTGTGCGTGGATTGGGGCGTAGGCATCATTACTTTCTTTGTCTATCGAGTAAGGTTCGGGTGCGATACCGAGTATTTGAAGCCCCACCTGCCCCAGGGGTTGCCCCGCCAGAAACTTACCTTGACCCCTCCAGCTCAGGACCCAATATAGCGGGCGTAGAGCGTCCGGGCTGCGGCCACATCGGTGGTGCCCTGAATGATGGCCCTCCCGTCCGCGAAAACCGTGAGCGTATGCTCTCCGCGCTCGAAACGCAGCAGCATGCTGTTGGACCGGACGGTGCCGTGAGGCCGGAGCCGCGTGGCCAGCTCTTCGAAATCCACCGGCCGCCCGTGCTCGTGAATCTGCACCGAGTTCCGCCCGCACAGTGTGATATGCGGCTGGCCCTCCCCGCGCAGATGGCGGAAGTTCCGGCTGTCGCAGACCTCGCATCCTGCCCTGGGTTTTGCCGCTGAAACCGCCGACCACTCATTGCTCCACTAGGTCGCATGACAGCAGCGTGCGCCGCACGCGCTCTCGCGCGCCGACGATCAGCTTGAGCGCCTCCGTCACCGCGAGCGATGCCGCCAGGTTGACCGCCGAATTGAGGATTCCCGCCGTATCGCAGGTCTCCACCGTCCCCGACGGCGGCTCGGGAAAGATGCACGCCAGGCAGGCCGTTTCGCCCGGCAGAATATTCATCGTTGCCGCGTATGCGCCGACCGCAGCCGAGTAGATCCAGGGCTTCGCCTGCTCGACTGCATAGTCGTTCACCAGGTACCGCGTCTCGAAGTTGTCCGTCGCATCGACGATAAGCTCCGCCCCGGCCAGCAGTTCGTGAATGTTGCCGGGCGTCAGGTCCGCAACGCGGGCCTCAACCGCGACGTCTCCGTTGAACAGCGCGATCTTTCTCTTCGCCGCTTCAGCCTTCGGCAGGCAATCGCGCGCGTCCGCCTCATCGAAGAGCACCTGGCGTTGCAGGTTGCTCTCCTCGACGAAGTCGCGATCGATCAGCGTCAGCTTTCCCGTGCCCGCGCGCGCCAGCAGGCCGGCAGCCGCCGCTCCCGTAGCTCCGCAGCCTACGATGGCCACGTGCGCCGCCAGAAGCTGCTGTTGTCCTGCTGCGCCGATGCCGGCAAACAGCACCTGCCTTGAGTACCGCTCCGGAAAAAATGGAGCCGGCCGGGTTTCTGTCAGCGTCGCCATGAGTCTAATCAGTCTTTAGTATAGAAGTCGGTCGCGGGACGCCGCCTGGCCCGCGCCCAATACGTTCTGTTCCCCCGAAAACACCGCATCTCAATTATTTGCCGGTTTCGGGGATCGGGGCGTTGGCCGGAGATCAGATCCCAGAGGCGAATTACGAGGGGCTGCTTGGCTTTCCTGCGAATTTGGGGCCGCCGTATACCGGGCCGCGTTATATGGGGTCGCCAGTCAAGGGGCGGTAGCCGCGATACGCGGCTCTGTCGTATGGCCTTGTGGCTTGCCCTGTGCGCATGTCTGCCGGGACACGCCCAAAGCGTACCCCAGGAGTTGAATCCGCCCAAGCCAGCGGCTCCTCAGTCCACGGTCCCCGAAGCCTCAACCGGAAGCCTTCGCGCCTGGGAAGGACTGAACATGGCGTCGATCAATTTCGAGGGGGTCGACCGCCTGAGTCTCGAACCGCTCCCGGCGCAGCTTCCCGTCCAGCCCGGCAAGCCCCTCAACTCAGAGGACGTGCGGCAGAGCCTCCGCGACCTCTTCGCAACGGGATTGTACCGGGGCATTGAAGTCGAGGGCATTCGCAACGGCGATCAGGTCACCATTATCTTTAAGGGCACCCCGACCCTCTTTCTCGGACGCATCACAGTCGAGGGCGTCAAGAGCGATCGCCTCAGCAGCCAGCTCGTGCACGCAACGCGGCTCAATCCCGGCACGCCCTTCACTGATGCCAAGATGGCGCAGGCCAGCAACTTTATCGTCGACCTGCTGCAGGATAACGGCTATTACGGGGGAAGCGTGGCCAAGACGACCACCGTCGACGCGCCCGACGCCCAGATCAATATTCACTTTCAGGTCGTCACCGGCAGTCAAGCTCGGATCGGCAACGTCAAAGTGGGGGGCGACCCGGGTATGTCTGTCGAGACCTTCCGCAAAAAAGGCAAGCTCAAGCACGGATCGAAGGTCACCCACGACACTGTCAGCCGTGCGCTCTCCGGACTGCGGAAGAACTACCAGAAGCAGCAGCGCCTCGAAGCCAGTGTTGCTCTCGAGTCGAAGAACTTCGAAAAAGAGACCGGCTTTCTCGATTATGGCTTCCAGGCCAGCGAGGGACCTGTCGTCACCATTCGCGTCAACGGCGTCAAGCTGAGCAAAGGCAAGGTCAGGACCCTGGTACCCGTCTATGAGGAGGGCGCCGACGACGAGGACCTGCTCAATGAAGGCGACCGCCGCATTCGCGATTACTACCAGCGCGACGGATACTTCGACGTGAAGGTCAGCCATCAGAAAACGCAAAATCCGAACCTCACCCTGATCGACTACACCGTCGACCTGGGCCAGCGGCAAAAGGTCGATTCCGTCAGGATCGTCGGAAACAAATACTTCGGTAGCGACATCCTCCAGCCCCGGCTCGGCGTGGTGAAAGCCAACACTTTCCAGCGCCACGGGAGCTACAGCCAGGCGCTCGTCCAGGCCGACGCCACCAATATCGCTACCCTTTACAAAGCCAACGGCTTCAACGAGGTCAAGGTGACCCCGATCGTTAAGGATCTGCCTCCAGCCAAGTCGGGCGACAAAGACCCCGGTCTCTCGGTTACCTACCAGGTGGACGAGGGCCCGCAGGAGAAGATCGGCCTCTACGAGGTCGCCGGCAACGAACAGATTCCCGCCGACCAGTTGAAGCCCCTGCTGAACCTTGAAAGGGGCCAGCCGTATTCCGCTGCCGACATCATCGGCGACCGCGACTCGATCCTCACCTACTACTTCAAACATGGGTTCAGCAAGGCGACCATCGCCATCGACCAGAAGACGGATCCTGACAACCCGGAGATCACCAACATCACCTTCAACATCACGGAAGGCAACCAGACCTTTGTCGATCGCGTGCTGATCTCCGGCCTGCATTACACGCGGGAGTCCACGATCCAGCCGCACATCCTTCTGCATCCTGGCGACCCGCTCGACCAGTCGGCTCTGTTCGACATGCAGCGCCAGATGTACGACCTCACGCTCTTCAACGAAGTCAACGCCGCCGTGCAGAATCCGGCGGGCGACCAGGAGCGCAAGAATGTGCTCCTGCAATTCTCTGAAGCCAAGCGCTGGGACCTTGGCTACGGGTTCGGCTTCCAGCTCCAGACTGGCAATCCACAGACCAACTGCCCGAACCCGGAAAGCCTGATTCAGCTTGGCCTCAATCCGGCCAGCTACACGGGTTGCGGCTCGAACGGCTACACCGGAGCCAGCGCCCTGGTGCAGTTCGATGTCTCGCGCACCAACCTCCGAGGCACAAACAAATCCATCACGCTTCGCATTTCCTATGGCTCGCTCGAGCAATCGGAAACGCTGATCTACTCGAGCCCCCACATCTTCAACAATCCCAAGTGGGATCTTACCCTCAGTGGCGGCTACACCAACGCGCAGGACGTCACGACGTTCGCTTCATCGCGCCTTGAAGGCAACATCCGCTTTACGCAGAGGCCTTCGCTGCCGAATACCCTCATCTATGGGTTCACCTATCGCCGCGTCGTGGTCGATCCGAACAGCGTGCAAGTTCCCCCCGACCAGATTCCGCTGGTGTCCCAGCCGGTGCGCGTCGCTGGCCCCGGCTTCACCTGGATTCGCGACACCCGCCGCCCCTCTCCGCTCGATGCGCATTTCGGAACCTTCACCAGCATGGAAGAATTCTTCACCGATAACATCTTCGCGGCCGAGGCAAACTTCAACCGCCTCGACATTACCAACGCCAGCTACTACGGAATCGGGAAGAAAGGCTTTGTCCTTGCCCGCCAGACGCGCTTCGGTTACCAGCGCTCCTTCGGCGAAGCCCAGTACCGCTACATCCCGCTGCCCGAGCGCTTGTATGCCGGCGGCGCGCAGTCTCTCCGCGGATTCGCCCTCAACTCCGCCGGTCCCCGCGATTCGCTCACCGGATTTCCCGTTGGCGGCGCGGGCGCCTTCGTAAACAGCACCGAACTCCGCTTCCCCAATCCCACTCTCCCATATTTTGGCAGCGCTCTCGGATTCGTCTTCTTCCACGATACTGGCAACGTCTTCAACAACTCATCGGACATCTGGCCCAGCCTGATTCGCATCAAGCAGCCACACAGCTGGACCTGCAAGATCCTCAACGAGGAACTTCAGTCCCAGATGACTCGCCATTCCAGCACCAATCCCTACGGGCTGTGCGACTTCAACGACTTCTCCCACGCCATCGGACTCGGGCTGCGCTACCATACGCCTATCGGACCCCTGCGTTTTGATTTCAGCTATAACCTGAATCCTCCGATCTACCCGGAGATCATCACCTACGGAACGCTCTCGAACGGCCAGCCCATTCCTCCGCACGTCGGCCAGGCCGGGCACTTCAACTTTTTCTTCAGCATCGGGCAGGCATACTGATGAAGCGCGCTCACGTCCTCGCGGCGACCGTTGCGGTTCTGGCACTCGGTGTCTCCGCTCTGCGCGCGCAAACTGCCCAGGCTCGCGCCGTGTCGCCGTCGAGTGCCGAAGCCACGCCCCCTCCCCCGGCAGGCAAGCCCGTCGTGCTGGATCGCGTGGTCGGCGTTATCAACGGCGATGTGGTCCTCGAGAGCGACGTCAACGAGGAGATACGTTTCGCCAAGTTGGAGCCCTTTTCGGGGGTGCCGGGACGCGACACCCTCAGGGGAGCCGCACGCCGGCTGGCGAACCGTACGCTGATCCTGCAGCAGATGAAGGCGCAGAACGATCTCGGCATCAAAGTCACCGACGAAGAAGTGCAGAAGGCCATCATGGACCTGCGTGAGCACCTTCCCGAATGCCGTCAGTACAACTGCACCACAGACGAGGGCTGGAAGGCGTTCCTTGCCGCGCACGATCTCACCGAGGCCGAGGTCTTCGATCACTGGAAGCAGAGGCTCATGATTCTCAAGTTCATCGATATGCGCTTCCGCAGCGGCATCCGCATTTCCAATCAGGAGATCGAGGACTACTACCAGAAGACCATCGTCCCCGTCTATCAGCGCCAGAACCAGAAGCCGCCGGCTCTCAGCCAGATCTCGCAGCGCATCCAGGAAATCCTGCTCCAGCAGCAAGTCAACGGGCTGCTCCAGGACTGGCTCAAGTCTCTGCGCAGCGAAGGCAGCGTCCGGATCCTTGATCCCGCCTACGGCGAGAGCTCGGGCGGCACGGAGGATGAGGATTGAGCACTGCGCCTGATCCCGTCACACCGCCGCCTGTTCCGCGCAGCGCATTCCGGCGTCATTGGTGGAAGGTCCCGCTGGTCGTCCTGGTTCTGTGTGCCATCGCCATCGGAGCTGTCATCTGGTATGCGGGCACTCCGCAGTTCGAGAATCGCGTCCGCGCCGAGGTCGTCTACGTTCTCGAAAACGCCACCGGCGGTCGCGTCGAGCTGGGCTCCTTCCGCTGGCGCCTGCTCCATCTCGAGTTCGAAGCCGACAATCTCACCATCCACGGACTCGAAGCGCCCGGCGAGGCCCCGTACGCGTATGCGCAGCGCGTCTACGTACGCGTGAAGTTGGTTTCCTTCTTCCGCTTCCATCCCTTCAGTCCAGAGATCGGCCTCAACTACCTTGAACTCGATCGCCCTGCGATTCACCTCATCGTCTACCCGGATGGCTCGACGAACCAGCCTCACCCCCGGGTTCCCTCCGAAAACAACGAGCCCATCACCAACACCATCTTCGACCTCCAGGTGAATCGCGCCGTTCTGAATGACGGAGTCGCGCTCATCAACGAGCGTTCTATCCCGTTCAATCTCGCGGCCAACAACCTGGGAGTCACCATAACCTACGTCCCGGCTGCTCTCAACCGGTCCGAGAACTACGACGGAGCTATCCACATCGAGGACCTGACCGCGCAACGCGGCGTCGCCTCGCCCGTCCACTCTACCCTTGATGTTCACGCCCAGCTTCAGCGCAACAGCGTAGACGTCCCTTCCTTCCACTTGGTCACCGGCCCGTCGTCCCTGGAAGGCAGCGCCTCCCTGCAGAGCTTCACCGACCCGCACTGGAAAGCCGATATCAGCGGGAACGTCGATGCCCGCATCGTTCTGGCGCTCGCCCCCATCCCCGGAGTTGAGAAGGGAATCATTCAGCTCAAAATTGCCGGGCAGGGAACAACAAGCACGTTCGCCTTCGACGGTCAGTCCACCGTCACCGGCGCGGCTTACCACACCGGAACCATCCATCTCGAAGGCGTCAACGCAAAGACCTCCGTCCATCTCACTCAGGATGAGATCACTCTGCCCGACGCTCAGGCGCGGCTCGCTACCGGCGGTACCGTCGAAGGCAGCCTGCGCATTGTGAACTGGGCGAGCAGCGCCGCGGCTTCCAAAAATCAGCCCGTTCCCCAAAAACCGGCCGCGACGTCAGCGCGCAAAACCGCTCCGTCGCAAAATCAGGGAAATCAGCAGCAGGGAACTGTCCGCGCCCGCATCAGCGGTATGACCATCGACTCAATCCTGTCCGTCGTAGCGCTGCCGAAGGACCGCAAGCTCGGCTTCTTCTCTTTCGTCAGCGGCCCTGTCACCCTTGACTGGACCGGCAACACCGACAATTTCGTGATGGGCGCCAAACTGGCACTTGTTGCTCCCGCTACGCCGCCCGCAGGCGAGATTCCGCTTAAAGGAACCATCGACGCGGAATACGTCAATCCCATCGGTGCCGTGAACATCCGCAGGTTCACCGCCGAAACCCCGGCCACGCAGATTCAGGTCAGCGGCGCGCTCGGCGTTTATCCGCTCAGCCGTGCGTCGAAGATCGATGTCACGCTGACGACGACTAATCTCGCCGAATTCGACCGCACTCTCACGACCCTTGGCATGTCCGCCAATGGCAAGACGGGAGTCAAGGCAATTCCTGTCGCCCTTCACGGTCAGGCTGAATTCCACGGAACCGTCACGCGCAGCATTCTCGAGCCGGACGTGAAGGGCCATCTCACCGCGACCAACTTCGACCTGATCTACAGCTCCACGCCAGAGCCGGTTCCGGCGCAGCCCGCCCATGCCCATCCCCAAGCTCAAACCGTTGCCCAGACTCCCGCCACCCCTGCTCCCGTGGAGCACACTCTGCATTGGGATTCACTCGACGCCGACGCCGAGTACGCGCCCGAACTCATCTCGGTACGCCAGGCTGCGCTCGTGCATGGCCCCACCACCATCCATGCCTCCGGAGAACTGCACGCCCATCAGCTCCCCCATCACCGGCTCGCCTTTGACGAAGACTCTGCGCTGCGTCTCGACGCCGCCATCCGCGACGCCGCTATCGCCGATATCCTGCAGGCCGCCGGTGAATCGGCTCCCGTCACAGGCACGCTGAACACCGAAATGCACGTTACAGGCCAGCTCAACAATCTCAACGGAGGCGGCCATCTCGCGCTGCAGGGCGGTGATGCCTGGGGAGAGCCCTATCACAGCCTCACCTCCGACGTGCGCTTTGCAGGCCGCGAAGTTTCCGCCTCGAATCTGGTCTTGCAACTTGACGGCGGCAAGGTGCAGGGAAGCGGCGCTTATGACACGGCTTCCGGTGTTATCCATTTCACAGCCCAGGGCACCGGCATCGAACTCGCCCACTTGAACCGGCTGCAGAACCCGAAATATCCCGTCTCCGGCCTCTTCGCCTTTGATGCGCAGGGCAGCGGCACGCTAAAGAATCCCCAGCTCAAAGCCAACATGCACCTCAGCCGCCTCAATCTCGCCGACAAGGCCGGCGGATACATCGACGTTGCGGCTCACACCGAGCAACGCGCGCTCATCACCGATATCAACGCGCACATGACCAACGCCACGTTTCAGGTCCACGGTCAGACACAGCTCAGCGGCGACTATCAGAGCACGGGCCGCATCACGCTTTCCAGCCTGGACGTCGACCCCATTCTGCAAACACTCAACGTTCACGGCTTCAGTGCGCACTCCACTATCGTCGGCACCTTCAATTTCTCCGGGCCGCTCCGCTACCCTCGCCGGATTAGCGGCGATGCCACCGTCGATCAATTCGCCATGACCCTCGCCGGCGTGCCGCTGCACACGGAGGGCCCCCTCCATGCCACGCTTTCCGGCGGACGCCTGCATCTCGATTCCTTCCACGTCGTCGGCGACGATACCAACCTTCGCGCACAGGGCTCGCTCGGCATTCTCGATGGTTCGAGCAGTCTCGATCTTCACGGCAACGGCTCCATCAACATGAAAGTCGCTCAGACCTTCGACAGCGACATCACATCGACCGGTCACGTCGACTTCAACGTCGATGCCACCGGAACCTTCGCCGTTCCCAGCCTCAACGGCCAGGTGAAATTCACCAACGTCAACATGGCGCTTCAGGATTTCCCCAACGGACTGAGCCAGATGAACGGCACCCTCCAGTTCGATCAGGACCGCCTCGACGTCAAGTCCCTGACCGCAGTCAGCGGCGGCGGCAAGCTGCAGCTCGGCGGCTTCATCACCTTCCGGCAAGGCATCTACGCCGACCTCACCGCGACCGCCAAAGATGTCCGTATCCGTTATCCGCAGGGCGTAAGCTCGATGGCCGACGCCAGGTTTCACCTGCAGGGAACGCAGGCGTCCATGCTGCTCACCGGAACCATCACCATCACGCGTTTTGCGATCAGCAGCGACCTCGACGTATCATCCCTTACGTCCAGCGCCGGCGGCGTCACTCTCCCGCCCGATCCCAACGCGCCCTCGAACCGGCTCCGGCTGGATATCCACATCGTCTCTGCCCCCCAGCTCGACTTTCAGAACTCCTACGCCAAGCTGGCGGGCGACGTCGACCTCCGCGTTCGCGGCACTCTCGCACAGCCTTCTCTGCTCGGCCACATCGCCATCACCGAGGGTAACGCCACCTTCGCCGGAACCAAGTACGAACTGCAGCGCGGCGACATCTATTTCACCAACCCGCTCCGCATCGAGCCGCTCATCGACCTCACCGCCACTGCCCGCGTCGAGGACTATGACATCACCATCGG
Source organism: uncultured Acidobacteriaceae bacterium (assembly GCA_963782175.1). GTDB lineage: Bacteria > Acidobacteriota > Terriglobia > Terriglobales > Acidobacteriaceae > Silvibacterium. The sequence goes on along the minus strand of CAWAIX010000014.1, from coordinate 277,296 downwards.
GCTCAACGGTACGACTTCGAAGCTTAACCCGACCTTTCGTTCCGAGCCACCGCTCTCGCAGCAGGACATCTTTTCCCTCCTGTCCGTGGGACGCACCCAGCAAGAGCAGCAGATCTACTCCATCCAGCAGCAACAAGCCGGCGTAAACAGCACCGCGGACGCCCTCCTCGGCGGCGCCTTGAACGCCACTCTCAGCAGCCGCATCGGAAAACTGTTCGGAGGCGGCAGTGTTCGCATCGACCCCACCTTCGTCAGCGGCGTCGACAACTCCACCGCGCGCATTACCGTCGAGCAGCACATCTCCAAGAACGCCACCCTCACCTACGCGACAAACGTCAACTCTACCGCGCAGCAATTCATCCAGGGCCAGTACAACTTCACTCCGAGCATTTCTATCCTTGCGGTTCGCGACGAATCGGGCGTTTTCAGCCTCATTTTCAAGATCCGGCGGCGCTACAAATAACAACAAACGCGCCGTGGCCGGGTCTGAAGATTTCAGATAAGATGGCATCCTGCAATGGTTTGCCTGCATCCTTTGCGATAGGAAAATCAAGCGCAGCCCTGGCCTCGTTCCGCCATGAGAAGCCGGGGACAGCACTGCCATCAGGGGAGGGATTCAAACGTGAGAAGGATGATTCGCAGTCTCATTCCCGCCGTCGTGGGATTTCTGCTTCTCGGTGGATCTGCCACGCTCTCGACACACACGCTCGCCGCGGCGCAGTCGCCCGAAGACAGCAACCTGCGCGCCGAAATCATGAACAAGGCGCTCAACAAGTCGCAATTCAAAAATGTTCAGGTTTCGGTTACGAATGGAGTGGCCAAGCTCACCGGCACCGTCGACGTCTTCTATTGGAAGCAGGAGGCCGACAAGCGCGTTCACCGCGTGAAGGGCGTCAAGGCCGTGGACAACGAAATCGAAGTTGCCGGTCCCGAGATCTCCGATCAGGAACTGCAGAATAAGCTCATCAAGGCCATTTCCTACGATCGTGTCGGCTACGGCACCACGCCGTTTAACGCCATCAGCGTCAGCGTTCAGAATGGAGTAGTCACTCTCGGCGGCACTGCCTACGGCCCGGTCGATGCCGATTCCGCCGTCGCAGTCGCGGAGAACACCAAGGGCGTCAAGGACGTCATCAACAACATCTCTGTCGATCCCGTTTCACCCATGGACGACCGCATCCGCCGCGCCGTGTATCGCGCCGTCTACGGATTTCCGTCGCTGAACAAATACGCCATCGATCCCGCGCAGCCCATCCGCATCTCCGTGCAGAACGGCAACGTCACGCTCTATGGCGTCGTCCTCAACCAGGCCGACAAGGACGCCGCCGGTATCCGCGCCAACGGCGTGCCCGGCGTCTTCAGCGTGAAGAACCTGCTGCAGGTCGCCAACCAGCCCGGCGAGAAATAGTCTGAAGGTGCCCCGCTCAAGCCTGTTGTGGGCTTGAGTGGGTGCGCCTCACGCCGGGTGCCAAGGTCTGGATACCGGGGTCCTCACGGATGGGTCTTCGTCCCTGGGTGGCTTAGGCTCTGGCGTGTCCTACTTACACCCGCTCGTCGCGCAGAGATGCTCGCTGAAGAACGGCATCACATGGTTCTGAAAGCGGTCCGCCACCGCGCTGGTGTGCGTACCGTGATAGATCTCGAAGCTGTGCTTGATGCCATACCGATCGAGAACCTCATGCAGCTTTTGCGTATCGGTGCGCAGGCCATCCTGATCACCCACGTCGATGGCGATGGCGCTGTATAGCCGCAGATTATCGATGTACTGGTCGACAAAAGCCAGCGGCGCATTGGCTGTCCACTTCGCGAGCACCTCGGTTTGGGGCGCGCCGTCCTTCATTGGCAGATCGAAATAAAGCGGAGGGTTCTTCGGATCCGGCGACCACGCCGCTGCCGTGGCAAGCTGAGCCTTGGCAAAAAACGGCAGGTTCGCGGCATCGGCGGGAGTCTTCACTGCCTCGAGGCTCTTCTCGAGCTCCGGATTTGCCTGTCCCGCAGCCCGCGGCGCGAGGCAGCACGGGCTCATGATGTACACGGCGCCGAAGACGTCGGGATGCTTCATCCCGATGCGCGTTGCGCCGTACCCGCCCATCGAGTGGCCTGCCAGTCCCCGGCTCATGCGGTCGGGAATCGTGCGATAGTGAGCGTCAATATAAGACACGAGATCGTGTGCGATGAACTTCTCGAAGTCGCCGACGGTCACGGAGCTTGAGTACATCGATCCGCCGAACGCCGTCTTCGAATCAGGCAGCACAACGATCATCTCCTTCGCGCCCTGGGCGAACGCGCCTTCGATGGTCTGCGGAACGTGGATTTCGTGCGCCCACTGATCCGCGCCAATCGAATAGCCGTGCAGGGCGTATACGACCGGATAGCGCCGATGTTTATCCTTGCTGTAGCTGGGCGGTAGGAACACGATCACGTCGCGGTCGACAGCATCGCCCTCCAGATTGCCTTCGAGCGACGCTCCGTGAACCTTGATGTGCTCCACCGTGACCGGCTTTGCTCCCGGAACTACCGGCGGCACTTCGGTCTGCACCTGCGCCGCGCTCATGCCCGTGCCGGCCAATGGCAGCAAAATCAGAACTGCGAGCGCGCCAATATTCCTCAGCTTCATGGGTCTTTTCTCCAGAGTCGACTCGTGCATCGTCACTGCGCCGGCGCAATCGGAAAGCGGTAGATGTTGACGCTGATCGGAGCCACCGAAACTATTTTGGGCACCGCGCCGATCGCCGCCTCCTTTACTTCAACCTGGGGCGCCTGGCCAACATGGTTTGCCGCGTCGAGAGTTTTTCCGGTCATCTGCCATAGCGTCGAATTACCGGCCAGCCTCACTCCGGACACGTTCAGATCGAACTCCTTCGGCGCATCCGTCGCATTGACCACGGCGATGGTGAGGAATTTGTGATCCGATGTCAGCGCCGCCACCATATCGAGCGGATAGGTCGGGCTGCCCGCATTCGTCTTTGGCTGATCGCCGCCCGGAGGATACTTCGGCGAAGGCTGTGGCGAATTCCCTGAAATTGTAACTGGCACTGTGCCGAAATGATCGCCGTACATCTTGAACAGCAGTCCGTTGGTGTTGAGCACTGCGCCCGTCTGATTGAAGTCGAGAGTCGAAACGCCCATGGTGAAGGCCGACATCCGCAGGAAGTCTGTGTGGCGGATCATCTCGTTGAACACCATGGCGTACGCGAGAGCCAGCTTCAGGTTCGGCTGCCCGCCTGTGTAGGCGTATTCGTCGATCGAAAGGAATGTTTTCTTGTCGCGCATCGCGGGAAAGCGCCGCTCGTACTCCGCCCATTCTTCCGCCTTGAGGTGAACGCGGTTTGAGGGATGCCGCACCCACTCCAGCACGGTTTCATCGGCGGCCACGTAACCCGGCTCGATGCCTTGCCGCACCGGCGGGTCTTTTGCACGGGCTACGTCGAAACGATATCCAGCGCGCGAGTACCAGTGCTCGGTGAGCCCGTCGAAGTTGCCCCAGCAATTCTTAAGCAAGCCGCCGGTCCAGTCAGCCTCCGAGCCGAACTGCGCCTGCGGATCGTCGAGGTGCATGGCGTGGGTCATGCCTTCGATGGTCATCTCGTCCGGCATGGCGCCAGACGCGAGCAGTGTGATCGACGGATCCGCCCGCCGCATCGCGCGGGCAAATTCGTTGTGCTTGAGAACGTAGTACTTCAGATCGGTGCGGCCCAGCTGCCATGTCCCGTAAGGCTCGTTGCCGATGTCCCAGAACTTCACGTGATAGGGCTCGGGATGGCCGTTCTGCGCTCGCATCGCTCCGAGGCGCGTGGACACAGGGCCGTTCAGGTACTCGACCTCTTCCGCCGCCGAATGCGCGTCGCCGAAGCCCGCGTTCACGGTGATGTAGGGCTCGACGCCGAGCAGCCTGCACAGCGCCATGAACTCGTCCATGCCCACGTCATTCGACTGCACGGCGTTCCAGGCATAGTCAAAAACCGGTGGCCGCTTGTCGCGATCGCCGATGGAGTCGTACCAGCTGAAGTCGGAGATGAAATTGCCGCCGGGCAGCCGCCAGAAGCCCGAATGCAGCTGCCGCAGCAGTGCAATCGTCTCGTGCCGGAAGCCCTCTACATTGTCAGTCGGCATCAACGAGACCGTTCCGACGTGGAAATCTCCAGAGCCCGTGCCAGTAATCTCGAGCGCGCCCTCCTCACTATCGGTCGGGGCGGTAAAGCTGAGCGGGAATCTCGTGTACGTGGCCGGCAGGTGCGCAAATGTGAGTGTCTGGCGATCGCGGTCGTCACTGCCCGTGACCAGTGCAACCTTGACCTCCGCGCCTGGAGTGCCGCGCAGGTAGATGTGGCCGGTGTACGGCTTGCCTTGGACCAGGGCGAATCCGGACTGGCGGATACCATGCGGCGTTGAGGCGTCAAGGGCGATGCGCGGGCTCTGCTCGCCGACGAAGGGCTGATCTTTGTCCATCACGACAGCTTCGGCCGGGCCCACCGTATGCCACTTGCGCAGCTGCATGTTGCGGAAAGGCCCACCCTGTGTTCGCGCAGGTGTGTCGGCCGCTTCGGACGCGATGGCGTAGTAAAACTTGCGGTCGTCGAGCATCTCCGACCAGAGGCTGCGATAAATCAGCGCTCCGATGTGCTCGATGAACATGCCGAATTCGTACTGAGAAATCGGCTCGCTGGTCTGCCGCGCATCGATGTTCACTACCACGTGATCCGGAAGGGCGGGCGCCGCTTGCTGGGCCGCGCCAGCGCATCCAGCCCACAACGACACCACTGCACACACCGCGACGCGACTCTTCATGCAACTCCTCCTGCCGGAGACATCTCTGCCGCATCTTCTCCCTGCAACCGTCTGCCGCCAGCAGCGCCCCAGACCATCGCCGCGCAAAACAGTCTTCGACCGTTCACGATCCGCTCACCACCGGCACTGCAGGCCGCAGCTCCACCTGCTTTGTCGTGATGGTGATGCTCGCGGGTTTGAGGTCGCCTTCCCGGCCGTCCCTGGCTGCCTCAATCTGTATGGTGCCCGGCTGCTTCGTCGACTGCACGATCACCTGGGCCAGTCCGTTGAAGAGCGAGCGCTTCGGTTCCTTGTCGCTCTCCTGGCAGTTGGGATCGCCGTTGCCCACACCGATCACCGCGCCGGGCCCCGACACCTTGAATGCAATCTTGTTGTGAGCAATCGGAACCAGGCGTCCCTCGCTGTCCAGGCCCTCCACCTTCAGAACCACTACATCTTCGCCGTCGGCGTTGATCTCCATGCGATCCGCCGTCAGCCGGATCGCCTGCAGCCGGCCCCGTGGTTTCGCGCTTTTCGGTCAGAACGACCTTGCCGTCCTTCGAGCCGCGCGCCTCGATCGCACCCGGCTCGTACCGCACCTTCCACTCCACATGTCCCAGGCGCGGAACCTTTTGGCTGCCCAGGCTCTTTCCGTTCACCAGCAGCTCCACTTCGTCCAGGTTGGAGTAGACCCACACCGGAATCTCATCGCCCTCGCGCCCGTGCCAGTTCCAGTGCGGAAACAGATGCAGCGACGGCTCCTTCCGCCACCACGCCGTGTAGTAGTAGAAGTAGTCCTTCGGGAACCCGCACATGTCCACGATGCCGAACTGCGAGTTGATCGAAGGCCATCCATACGGTGTTGGCTCTCCACGATAATCGAAGCCCGTCCACGCGAATCCGCCCGCCTCCCACTCGCGCGCGCCGTAGAAACTCCACCACTTCTCGGGTGTCTCGCCCCACGGAACCACGCCGTCATAGCTGTTCACGGTGTTGCGCAGCGGATCGGTCGCGTATTCCCCGCGCGTGCTGATCGCACTCGATGTCTCCGATCCGAAGATCGGCCGCTTCGGATGCTCTTTGTGGAATGGCTCGGGAAACTCGGGCGTGTGGTAGTTGAAGCCGATGATGTCGAGCGCCGTGGAAAGCCCCTTCTCGTTGTCGCCATTCACCGCAGCCGAAACGACTCGCGTCGGATCAAGTTCATGGCAGCGCTGCACCATGCTGGCGCCGATCTTCGCGCCCTGCTCGGCCATCTTGTCCTGCAGCAGCCACTCTTCATTGCCGATCGACCAGATGATGATCGAGGGCGAGTTGCGATAGCGCTTCACCATCAGCTCGAGCTGCTGCATGCCCGCGGCATTCGAGCTCATCTGGCGGGTCTCGCACATCATCATCATGCCCATGCGGTCGCAGGCATCCACCCACTCCGGCGTTGGCATATTGTGCGACGTGCGCACCGCATTGCAGCCCATCTCCCGCAACACGCCAAGCCGGAACCACTGGAGCCTGTCCGGCAAAGCCGCGCCCACACCGGCATGGTCCTGGTGATTGCACGTGCCCTGAATCTTGAGCGGCTTGCCATTCAGGAAAAATCCCTTGTCCGCATCGAACACGGCCGTGCGCACACCGAATGTCACCCGCTCCGTATCGCGCACCTTGCCGTCGGCCTCAACCGTGACGATGGCGAAGTACAGATTCGGCTCATCGACGGACCACAAGGTGGGCTTCGCCAGCTTTGCGCTCGCGGTATACATCGCCGATCCGTCGACTGGAACGGGCTGCGCAGGCGCTTCAGCGGTCGCAACCGTCGCGCCATGTGCGTCCAGAATCTTCCAGCTTACTTTCGCGTTTGCGGACTCCTTGCCGTCGTTCTGGACCACCGTCGCGAGCGCAAGCGTGGCGGATCCGCCGTTCACTGTCGCGCGCACCACGCTATCCCAATTGCCGAGATGCACCGGGTCCATCTTTGTCAGCCACACATGCCGGTAGATACCCGCTCCCTCATAGAACCAGCCATCGCCAAAGCTCGCATCCACGCGGACGACGATGTAGTTCTTCGCGCCGTAGTTCAGAAAGTCGCTCAGGTCAAAGCGGAATGGAGCGTATCCGTTGTCGTTGCGCCCGATGAAGCAGCCGTTCACGAAGACCAGTACATCGCGCATTGCGCCATCGAACTCGACCCAGATGCGCCGTCCCAGGTCGCTCTGCGGAATCTCGAACTGGCGCCGGTACCAGCCCACGCTCGTCTCGGGATACCGCCGCCCGAGCGGCTTGTATCCATGCGGGCGGAGCGAGCTGTCTCCCTCACCGGCATCGTCATGAACGAAGGGCAGCTCCACCGCCCAATCGTGTGGCAGGTTCAGCGTCCGCCATTTCGAATCATCGAAGCCTGCCTTGGCAAACTTGAAGTCGCCGGTCTTGGAAAAGTCAGCCTGACCGAATCCGAAATTCAGATCCTTTGAGGGGTCGCAGCCGTTGCCGAAGGTGAACTTCCAGCCGAAGTCGAAGAGAAGCTGCTCGCGCGGAGCAACAGCGGGCAAAGCGGCAGCCGAACCCTGCGGCATGTCATCACCGAGCGGCGCAGCCGTGCGGGCGAAGCCAGAGCGGGCGAGCAGGGAAGAAGCAGAGACAGCGAGGCCGGAAGCAAGCAGGTCGCGCCGGGTGATTTCAGGCATGCGCATCCTCCAAAGGGCAGTTGTTTCTCACGCCAGATCGACCTTCAACGTGAAGCCGATATCGGAAGGGACGTCCGGCGGAACTTTGACGCGCAGCCCGGAATTGTCCTGCACCCATTGCACATCGCCTGAATGCCCGAGCATCTGCACCCTCTGAATCTTTCCCGGATTCTGAGCGCTCCACAGACCCAGCGCATTTACCTCGGCAACATCGGGCTTTCCCATCACAAACGCGAACACGGTATTTCCCTTCGTCGTATAGCGGATGTCTTCGCCGGTCAGGTCCGGCTTCTTGTCCTCGTTAAAATTCCCGGCCTCGATTTTTTGCGTCGTCGAGGGGCCTTCGCCGTACACTTTCCATGGCCGAGTTCCGTAGATGCCTTCGCTATTCGTCTGCATCCACGCGGTGATGCCCTCGAGCACATACATTTCCTGAGGGTCGAGCAGGCCCGAATTCGGCAGCGGAAAATTCAAAAGCAGGTTGCCGTTCTTACTGACAATATCGACCAGCAGATCGATCACTTTCTTCGCTGTCTTGTACTTCTGTCCCTTCTTGTAGTGCCACTGCCCGATGCAGGTGTCCGTCTGCCAGGGATTGGCCGCAATCCCTTCCGCCACGCCCCGCTCGTGATCGAGCAGGCAGGTGCCAACTGCGCAGTCTGTGCTGTCTTTACTGGTGTAGATCGCCTCCACTTTGCCGCCATGCAACTGCGCGCTCACGTTGTAGAGGTGCGAGACCATCTTCAGTCCATACTCCTCAAACGGAAGATGCCCGTCGGTATAAAGAAAGTCGGGCTGGTACTTATCGATCAGATCGGTCATGCGATCGAGATAGTGATTCTTCCATGACTCAGGGACACCGTCGTCATTCCAATCCGGGCCACCGAAATTGTCTTCGATATAACGGGCGCAGCCGACATCGTGATACAGGTCCGCATACTGTGGATTCGTCCCGTCATAGGGCACTCCCGCATACTGCCCGGTCTTGTCGGCTCCGTGGCTCACGCCCCACCACTTGTAGCTGATCCACAGGTGTTCGCTCACACCGAAGCGCAATCCCTGGCTCTGCGCGGCTTTTTTCCAGGTGCCGACCACGTCCTTCTTCGGCCCCATATTCACAGCGTTCCACCGCGTGTATTTCGAATCCCACAGGTCGAAATTGTCGTGGTGCACTCCCATGCTGACGAAATATTTCGCGCCGGCCTTCTTATACAGGCTCATCAGATGATCCGGGTCCCACTTCTCCGCGTGCCAGATGTTGACCAAGTCCTTGTACCCGACCTTCGAGGGGTGTCCATAGTTCGCCAGCTGATACTCGTACTGGTCCGAGCCCTGGACGTACATATTGCGTGCGTACCAGTCTCCGTCCTCGATCGCCGACTGCGGACCCCAGTGCGCCCAGATGCCGAACTTCGCGTCGCGGAACCACTCCGGCACCTGGTAGGAGCGCAGTGAGTCACGTGTAGGCTGAAACGGCCCGGCTGGCTGCATGTCAAGCGCGCGAGAAAGCCTGGAAAGGGCGAGGGCGGAGCAGACTCCACCGGCTCCCCGAAGTAATTCACGCCGGCTGATCGACATTCGCGAATAGCTCCTGAGACTTGAATTGTGTTTTGAAAGAGTCTGGGCTTGGATCGGTGCAGGTACTCATGCCGTGGATGGAAGGAGGGTCGAGCGGCGAGTGCATTGGCTCAATCGAAGAGGCTGAGGTAACGTTTACTGAACGTGGCCAATGCTAAGCCGGACCGCTCGGAGTGTCAAGAAAATCGATTTTCCCGCGGGGACGAGATCGCAACTCAAGCCGCGTACACTATCTCGCCGTCGGGAAAGCAGCCATCCCGAACTGGTCTCGTCTAACTCCCCGCCACCTGCTCCCGCGTCATTTGCGCCATGACTCCCGCCCCACTCTTCGCCATGGCCTCCGGAGTCACGCGTGCGAACAGATCGATGCCGCGGGCAATCACACCTGTCCAGCCCGTCTGGTGGCTGGCGCCCAGCCCGGCACCGTTATCCCCATGGAAATACTCGTAGAAGAGGATGTAGTCCTTCCAATAGGGATCCTCCTGGAATTTCTTGGTTCCTCCGTACACCGGACGGTTCCCATTCTCATCGCGCAAGAAGATACTCGCCAGCCGACGGTGTATTTCCTTCGCAACTTCAAACAGGGTCATGTAATTACCCGAACCCGTGGGGCATTCCACCTTGAAGTCCGGGCCGTAGAACGAGTACATCTGCAGTAGTGCGCGCATGATGACCGCATTTACCGGCATCCAGATCGGGCCGCGCCAGTTGGAGTTGCCGCCGAACATGCCGGTGTTCGATTCGGCAGGTAAATACTGCACCTTGAATTCCTGTCCCTGCAGATAGAACACAAAAGGATGGTCAAGGTGGTACTTCGACAGCGACCGAATCCCGTAAGGGCTGAAGAATTCGTTCTCATCGAGCATGTAATGCAGAATGCGCACGAGTTTATCCTTGTCGCAAACCGATGTCATTCTTCGCCCCATGTACCCGCCGGCCGACATGTCGTCCGCTCTCTTGATCTTTTCCGCCACCTCCGGATGCCGCTTGACGAACAGAATGATAGCTTCCATCAGGCGCGGATGCGCCTTGGCAGCACCTGATTCAAACACCGTTGCAGCGCATAGCGGCAGCAGCCCTACCATCGAGCGGGTTTTCAACGGAACGGCCTCACCACTCGGATAGCGAAGCAGGTCATAGAAAAACCCGTCTTGCTCGTTCCAGAGAGAGTCGTGTGCCTCGCCGATACGGTCCATCGCATAGGTGATCCAGATGAAATGCTCGAGGAAGCGGAACGCGATGTCTTCGTACATGTCGTCGTATTCGGTCAGGATCACAGCAATCTCCAGCATGCAGATGCAGTAGAACGCCATCCACGCGGTGCCGTCGGCCTGATCGAGGCTTCCACCTGTCGGCAGAGGGGCGCTGCGGTCGAAGACGCCGATATTGTCCAGCCCGAGGAACCCTCCCGCGAAAACATTTCGGCCCTGCGGGTCCTTGCGGTTCACCCACCAGTTGAAGTTCAGCATCAACCCCTGGAAAGACTTCTCCAGGAACCGCAGGTCTGAGCGGCCTAACTCTGTCTCGATCCTGAACAGGAACAACGTCGCCCACGCGTGGACCGGCGGGTTTACGTCGCCGAAGTTCCACTCATACGCGGGAATTTGTCCATTCGGATGTGCGTAAAGGTTCCTCAGCATCAGCAGGAGTTGATCTTTGGCGAAATCAAAGTCGACCAGCGACAGCGCGATGGTGTGAAAGGCCAGGTCCCATGCCGCATACCACGGATACTCCCACTTGTCCGGCATGGAAATGACGTCGCTGTTCAGCATGTGGAACCAGTCGGCATTGCGAGCAGCGCCCTTGCCGGACCCGAGCAGGGGATGAGCATCGTGCTCGGTGAGCCAGCGATCGAGATCGAAATAGTAGTACTGCTTGGACCACATCATCCCCGCCAGGGCCTGGCGGTGAACGCGCCGCTCGTCCTCACTCAGGTTCGCCGGAGTAATCCGGTCGTAGAACTCGTTTGCATCAGCCAGGCGGGCGTCGAAAGTCCGGTTGAAGTCGACAAATGCATTTGGAGCAGCCTTCGCGCTCAGCCGCAGACGCACCACCTCGCTTCCCCCGGCCGGGACATTCAGCACATAATGCGCTGCCGCCTTCGTCCCCGTCTTCGCCGGATTAACAGCATCGCTCTCGCCTGAAATCACGTGGCGATGGAACGCATCCTTCACATAAGGAGAGGCATTCGCGTGCCCCCAAAGCTTTTCGTTATTAGACTCATTCTCCGTGAACAGCAGTTCCGTCGCGCCCTCGCACTGCAGCGTGTACTCGCCTAGCAGGTGATGTGAAGCATGAATCTTGTTGCCATCCACCTGCCCCATCACGGGCTTGGGCTGATCGTGCTCCCAGGTCCATGTGTTGCGGAACCATAACGTGGGCAGAACATGGATCTGAGCGTCCTCCGGACCGCGATTGCAAACGGTGATCTTTATCAAAATGTCTTCAGCATCGGCCTTGGCGTATTCCGTGAACACATCGAAATACTTGTCCTCGTCGAAGATGCCCGTATCGAGCAGCTCGTACTCGAACTCCTCCCGAGTGCGGCGCTTGTTCGTCTCCACCAGGTCGCGATACGGAAATTCGGCCTGCGGATACTTGTAGAGATGCTTCATGTAGGAGTGCGTCGGAGTGCTGTCGACGTAGAAGTAGTATTCCTTCACATCCTCGCCATGGTTCGATTCGCTGTTCGTCAGCCCGAACATGCGCTCTTTCAGAATCGGGTCCTTGCCATTCCACAACGCCACGCAGAAGCAGAGCAGCTGCTTGTCGTCGCAATAGCCTGCCAGTCCATCCTCACCCCAGCGATAAGCGCGCGAGCGTGCCTGATCGTGGCTGAAGTAGTCCCACGCATTGCCGTCCTGGCTGTAGTCCTCGCGGACTGTGCCCCACTGCCGCTCGCTCAGATACGGGCCCCACTTCTTCCACGGGATTCCCTTCTCGCGGGCCTCGTTGAGCCGCTTCTGTTCAGTTACTTCTACGTATGTGAGGGGGGTGTGTTTTTCATCGTTCTGTGCCACCTTGGACCTCCTTCATTCCGGAGCTTGTGCGGGACGTTTTCCGCGATCGGTTCACAATCAGGCCATGGCAATGCCATGGCGCACGCAAAAGGCAGATCGATTCTAGTCTAGGAGTGTGAAGTGTGGTTTAGTAACTGGCAGAAATGACAGGTTTCACTTCACGCTGCGCCCAGCGACTGCGATAGGCTGATCAGATTGTTCGGCCGCACGCGAATGGCGCCTCCACGCGGGCTGTCCAGATCAGAGATCAGGAACAGCGAGATCGAAACCGCAACCGGCATGACCATGAATACCAGCCAGTCAGTCCGGCGGGCGCGATAGCCGATCAATAAGTTGCAGCCCACTGATGTGATTACAATCAGCAGCCAGGCGGCGACTGGAATGCGATTCGCCCATACCGCCTCCGTTGAAAGCCGCGACACCGCAACGTCGTTCATGCCCGAAACGAAGAGTCCTTCAAGCTGCGGCGGAAGTGGTCCGACTGCTGCCTGGATCAGTGACCACAACTCATTCTGAGTTTGCGTGGTGTCGTTGCCAATCTGCGTCAGTTCGTCGCGGCTTCGAGTCGTATAAAACTGAACGCGCTGATCGACAAATTTCTTTAGGAGTTCGTGTGCCTTCGCGGCCTCGGCCAGTGGTAGCAGATCGGCCCGCATATACAGGACGGCAATTGCATTCGTCTCAGCCTTCTCGGCGTCCTTCCGCAGATCGTAGCGGTTGGTGGCCATCGCGAAGCTGAATCCGATGATCAGGCCGAGCAGCGTCAGAGTTCCGCCGAGCACAACACCAGCGTCGTCGCGATTAGTCTCCTCTGCTCTTTTCGATCGCTTGCGCAGGAAATCGCCAAGCCATGCCGCCAGCACCAACAGGACAAACGACACAACGAGTACCAGAAGAGGATAGTCGACCATGGCGCCTGCCAGCCTTTCGATTCGATTTTCTCAACCCGGTGGGAATTACGGGAATTATGACCCGGGCGAACTGCTCATAATGACTGTCAGAACTGACAGTTTGCGTGGCCGCCTTCCTCAAGATCGGACGGTGTCGGCGGGGGAGTGGTATCGCCGGGTCAAGGCGGCGCACCCCCGGTCCATCCTCAAGTATTTGTAGGTCTTACTCGCCGATTTGTCCCGGGTCTGTCAACTCTGACAGTTCACACTGCCGCGTCCCGCGCCTAGCATCGACACGGATAGAAACGAGTGAGCGCAACCGAATGCCACGCTCGAAAAGCGCGAGAAGAACATGAACAAGGGTCCTCACCAGGCTTTCGAGAACTATCCGGCGAAGGTGAATTCGCAAGAATCTTGCGCGGTTCTGACTGGGACTGCGTCCGCAAAAACGCATCACGAGGGGGCAAGAAAATGAAAGCCGTTCGATTAGTTGGAATGACCGGTGTAGTGCTGCTGTCGTTCCTGGGTCTCATATCCGAAACAGCCGCGGCGCAATCGACAAAGATCCAAGGCGTCATCAAGAGCCGCAGCGGCCCGGACATAATCCTGAGCACAAGCCAGGACCCGAATATGGTCGTCATGCTCACTGACAGCACCGACGTTGGCCAGGTGGAGGGCCTGCTGAAGGCGCGCAGCAAGCAGATGTCCATGGCCGCCCTTATCCCCGGGCTCGCGGTCTCAGTCGAAGGCGACTACAACAACCAGAACGTTCTTGTGGCCCGCAAAGTACGCTTCAAGGGCAACGACCTGAAGCAGGCCAAAGCCATCGAAGCTGGCATGCACGATACCAACGTTCAGGTGCAAAAGAGTCAGGAAGAGCTCGCGAAGCAGAACGCTGAGCTGAAAGCCCAGAATGAGGCCCTGCAGCAGCACCAGGCTGCCATTGAGGCCAATCAGGCCAAGATCGCCGCCAACAAAGCCGCGGTCGACGCCGCAATCGCACGCTTCGGCCAGCTTGACGACTACTACATCATGGATGAAGTGACCATTCTTTTCGGGAACGGTAAAACCAAGGTGGATCCCAAGTACATCCCCCAGATCACGACGCTGGCTCAAAACGCCGGCAAGGTCGATGGCTACATGATCGAGGTAAAGGGCTATGCCTCGGCCGTGGGCAGCCCGCAAGTAAACCAGAAGCTCAGCCAGGAGCGCGCGCAGAACGTCTCCAACATTCTTCTTCAGCAGGGCAAGGTTCCTCTCACCAGAATGCTTGCTCCCGGAGCGATGGGCGAAAGCGAGCAGGTGGCCACGGACAAGACTGTGGAAGGCCAGGCCGAGAACCGCCGCGTCGTCGTCCGCGTCCTTCAGAACAAGGCCATTGCCGGAGTGCAGGAAACAGCTACCAGCGCTCCGCCTCAGCAGTAACTGGCTCGGGAGATATCGCGGGGAAAGTTATGACGATCGATCGACTCACAGCATTTAGATTCCTGTTGCTCGCTGTGGCAATTGTTGTATTGAATTCCGGTGAACCGGCACAGGCGCAGAAGAAAATGTCGTATACGTGCAAGGAGCCTGAGCCGGCATCGCTGTGCACAGCTGCCAATACCTGCGGATCGCCTTCACAGCCATGTTCCGTTGACGTGAAGCGGACCTCCAACGCCGCCTCCGCTACTCCGGACGTTCCCAAGGCAAAAGGCAATCAAACCTTCTGCGTGAAGGCCGACACCAGCATCATCTGGCATTCCGACACGAAGCATCAGGGATTTGTTGTCGATTTCGGCCCCAACGAGCCGTTCGATCCGCCCGGTGACATCATTGGCGGCTCCGACAAGGCGGTCACCGTGAGAGCCATGACCCCCGGCTGCTACCGCTTTTCTGCCGGAGCCTGCCTTTCCGGAGCCATTTACGGCATGTGCGGAAACGGCAACGCGGAACTCATCATCCTGAAATAATTCCCACGCCGGCTCGAGCTTTATGAAGACGCTGCCGCGTTACTTCGCCTGGCTTACTTCCATGCCGGCCTTGTCCCAGTCGATGATGTTCACCAGCTTCCAGGGATTCCTGCGCAGCTCGAACTGAAGCTCACCCTTCTTGTTGATGATCAACTGGCACGCAGGGAAGAGGACTCCGGTGCTCTTGTCCTTGTCCTGATTGTCCAGGTTGAATTCACCCGCGGTGAGGTCGTAAGCCATGCTTTGGGAGTTGCTGTAGGCTTCGCCGAAGCGGATCAGGCGGTTCGTGGCAAACCGGATCTGCCGGCCGGTGGGTGTGCGAATCAACCGGATGTACGCAAGATCGTAGCCCAGCGTCCCGGTGATGGCGATGCGGCCCACTGGCTGCATCTTGCTCAGTGCCTTCACCAGCCCCGGGCTCTGCCCCTGTTTGAAGGCCGCGATCAGTTGTTGCCGGTCTTCCTCTGTCGAAAAGCGATTGATGATTACCTTGATGCTGACCGTCGACCCCAGTTGCGTGCTGGTACCCTGCGCGGTCGCGTCAATCGTTGCGGGCTTCCCGTTCGTCTGGGAAAAGACCGAAGCCATTGCGGCCAGCAGAGTGGCGGCAAGAAGACCGCGGTAGCTCCAATTGCGTGCCGCCGGTCTCAAGTGGTTGCCTTGCATCATTGCCCTCCAAAAAGTCCGAAACTCCCGCCTTCAGGCGGCCCTACATCTCCGCGGCCGGCGCCCCTTCATTCTGACTGTCATCATCTTCGACCGGAGTCCACGTCTTGTCCGGATTGAACAGCTCCATCTTCTTGAACTGCTCGAGTGTTGTAGGCCCAAGGTCCTTCTCGTATACCACGCCGTCATTGCTGACGATGAACGTCTTCACGCCTGTCACGCGGTATTGCGCCGGGGCCGCAACCAGCGCGAACCCCCCGATCATCACGCCTTTGATCACGTAATCCAGCCGCCCGAGCGGCGCGTCCGGGCCCTGCCCTTTGAGAATCTTGAAAAAGTATCCGTGATACGGCTGCTCTTTGCTCGAATACCCCTGAACGATCGCGTCGGCAATGTTCTCGCCGATCGGGCCGCCCCATGTTCCGTCGGCATTCTTCCACGCCAGGCCGTCCTGCGTTCCCGGAGTGCTGACGATCCGCTGTGCGTACTGGTTCACGTTATAGCCTTCGCGCGGTTTCAGCGCGTACTCTTCCTGCGCGTCCACGTAACCGCGGCAGATCTGAATCGCGTCCAGCTCATTTGATCCAATGCGCCGATAGAGCAACTCCTGCTTGCCGGCCTTCGTGTCGAAGTACCATTTATTTCCCGTCTTTGCCAACGGAACCGGCATCGGCCAATCCTCGTTGCCCACGATGATGATGGCGCGCCTCCCCGTTTTCGGATCGACAGAAATCTGCATCTTCTCCTTGGCCTCGGCGACGAAAGACTCGGCTCGGTTCTTGTCCTGGACGGCATCGCCGGTAGCGTAGACCTCTTTCCCGTCAGGCCCGAAGATCTTTGCTAGCGCATCCGTATCGTAATCACTTGCCGCCTTGAGAACGGCATCCACAGCCGCTTGCGGGCTGTCGAACAACTCCGCTCCGCCAGACGGAGACGCAGCTTTGGCCGGTGCTGCCGTCTTTGCAGGCCCTGCTCCTGTTCCTTGCGCCGGAGCCTCCTGTGCCAGAACGGCCGGCGCAGACATACAGGTCCAGGCGATAACTCCCGCCAGCAAGGCCAATCCGGAAAGGTATTTCTTATGAGCTGTCGGCTTCATCGTCATGCTCCTCTGGTCGTCTTTCATGCCGTCACCTGCGCCGTCCACCGCCGCCGCCCCGGCTTGCCCCGCCGCCGCCGCCGCGCGATCCCATACTCGAAGCGCCCCGGCTGCTGTTCTGCCGGGTGCTGGCTCCGTTGAATCCTCCGCTTCCGCCGCCGAATGCGCCACGGTTCCCGGCGCCGCTGTTCCCGACATCCCGGCCGCCGATGCTATTCGCTCCGCCAGCTTGCCGATTGCTGACTCCCGCGCCTCCGCGATTGCTCGCGCCAGCGCCGCCCCGGTTGCCGGCTCCGCCAGCACCACCAACTCCGCCAGCCCCGCCAACTCCTCCGCGATTACCGGCTCCGCCTGCGCCACCGACGCCGCCAGCCCCGCCAACCCCTCCGCGATTACCGGCCCCGCCTGCGCCACCAACCCCGCCAGCCCCGCCAACCCCTCCGCGGTTACCGGCTCCGCCTGCACTACCAACTCCGCCAGCCCCGCCAACCCCTCCACGGTTACCGGCTCCGCCTGCACCACCAACGCCGCCCCGGTTGTTGCTGGCCAGATTGCCGCCCTGGCGCCCGACCTGATTCCGCGCACCTGCCTGCCGGTTCGCCAGGGAGTCTCCGCGAGCCGATCCGCCGAACCGGTCAGCCGTCGCCCGGTTGCTGTATGGCGCGCCGCCCCTATGCTGCGGGTTATGCTGCCAGGTACCGTTGCCGCGTCCACCCGCAGGCAGCTGCGATGGGCGATTGCCTCCGTTGATGTTGGTCCTGTTGCCGCCATTGATATTCGTGTTGCGATTGAAATTGTTGTTGACGTTCACATTGACGTCATTGTGGCCCCAGCCGCAGCCATATCCCCAGCCGCCGCCCCACATCGCGCCCATCGCCAGGCCAACGCCGAACGAGATCGCCATGCCCGCCGCATAGTATCCCGGCGGCGGATAGGTAATCGGCGGATACGGATACACAGGCGGCCCATAGACCACCGTCGGATTATACGAGGGCACGTAAACCACCTGTGGATTCGCCTGCTCCACCACAATCACGGTCTTGTTCTCGATGACCTTCGTTTCAACCTTCTGCTGCTCGCTCGACTTCAGATTCCCCGTGCCCTGGGCCTTCTTGCGCATGCGCTGTACCGCCTCCATCACATCGCTCTGCTGCGCCAGAAACGCATTGCCGAGGTCCGTTGTCCACTGGATATCGTCCGCCAGCAGCTTCACCACATCCGGCAATCCGGCCATCCCCTGGACGCTTGGGTCCCAGGGTTGCTTGGCCACTGCATCCGCCAGCGCCTTGTCCTTCAATCCGGGATTCTTCGACAGCCACTGCTGTAGCTGAATAATCTCCAGCGGATACGTGGCCGCCGCCAACACCTGCGCCAGCATTGGATCGGGATAGAGCGCGATCGGCGCCACCAGTGAATCCAGCTGGTCCGGTGGAATCTTCGCAGCGGGCTGATCCTGCCCCGCAGGTGCCGGGGCTTGCTGGGCCTGTAGCGCCAGCGGATCGGCCAGAGTATCTCCTGGAATAAGAACAAGAGTGCAGACAGCAACCAGCAGACCTCGAACTGCTGCACCCACTCTTAGCTTCGGATCCATGACTTTGCTTTCCTCCGAGTCAGCGAGAACGCTGTAATCCCGCGCACGCCTGTTTCCACTTCCGCCGAAATTCTAGGCCGAACCGCCTTCCCCATACACCTGTCGAAACTTACAGGTCTCCGCACGACGGAGGCGCACAGATTGTCCAAAGTCCTTTGCCGTTGAACTTCTCTGTGCTCTTTGTGTCCTCTGCGGTGAATTGTATTTTGCTGCTCCGTCTTGCCTTCACAGGCCCGGGAAGACACCTCTGTCGAATCTGACAGTAGCGCCGCCCGGTCCGGCGGCATGATCCTATAAGCTCAGAACTCCGGCAGGCCTATTGGCTGCCAAGAGGAGAACCGCCGCTATGAACTCCCCCGCTCGCTGCCGGCTGTCCATCTTTCGCCTCTACAGAAGAATGATCCTGACAGCGGCCTTGCTGGGGCAGGCATCGTTGCTCTCTGGCTGCGAAGAACTCACCAAAAACACACAAAGCATCCTGCTCCCCAATTTCCAACGTTCAGATCTCTTTGGGTTCGTCGCCGGTCTCGGAACAACTTTCGCTGTCCTGCCCGATCTCATCGCAATGATCAGGCGCCGCTCGACTCAGGGCATGAATCCGCGAATGGCGGCCATTATCGGCTGCTTCCAGATCCTTTGGATTTACTACGGCATACTGATCATCTCCCGGCCAGTCGTCGTGTGGAACCTGATAGGCGTGTGCATCAACTTCTTCACCGTCTTTGCCTACCGCCACTTCGCCAGAAAAGAAAAACTCGCCTCTGAACTCCGTAGCGAGAGCGCCTGAAACGCATAGCGCGGAACCTACTTCAATCCGAACGTCCAGCTTAGCCCCGAGCTGCTCCCATAGTCGCTGCTGTTTAGCCCGGGCGGAGGCTGGTTGTCCCAGTTGCCATAAAACGACAGGTTCCAGTTGAGATTGCCGAATATCTTCAGGTAGTAAGTCAAATTCAGATTCGTCCGGACCCGCCCGGGATCGGAAAGGGAAGGCAGCACCACTACCACACCGTCGAAATTCGTCTTGCTGAACCTGAAGAAGCTGGCCTTCGTGTAGATTAACGCCGTTGCCTCCTGTTGCCTGCCGATCGGCACCTTCTCTTGTTGGTATTTCGTATCCTGCCAGGCAACGCCGCCCAGCAACATGATGTTTGCCCTGTTCGTATTCATCAGATAGCGCCCAACGCCGCCGCCCACGATGGTCTGCAGCGAGATGCCCTGTTCGGAACTCTGCAGAAATCCGCCCACTCCGCCGTAAAGCCAGTTTTTCGGTGGCAGAAGATGAAACGCCGTAAGCGCAAGGGAGTTCCTTGTAGAAGTGTTCACCCCACTAGTTGAAGAAAGGTTCGAATCGAAGTTGTATCCGGCGTCCCAGCGCTCCCGCACATACACTGTGTTCGAGCCAAGCGTGAATTGGGTCGATTGATTGCCCTTCGAATAAATCACTCCGAAGTTGACATCGCCGTTGAACCGCTCCCAGAATTTGTCCGACGTGGCCACCATGCGGATCACCTGCGAGCGATTCACCACTTCTTCCTGCTCCGCCAGCAAAACCTTGATCTGAACTGGACGGTTTGCCCCCGCTTCCTCGGTCCTCAGTTCGCCGGTGTACACCGATCCGTCAGCCGTCTTCACGACGAAGAGCTGTTTGCTCTCCAGCTTGGCCACCTTCGACCAGTCGACCGACGTCGTTCCATCCACGTAATCGATGCTTACGTAGAGCACGCCCGCATCGAGGCCCTTCACCTCGCAGGTGATGCGGTCGCCGTTTCTCATCACGAGGATGTCCGTCTTGTCGCGCGCAAAGAGTTGGGTGGTGAGGCACAGGAGGACTAAGCCGGGAATCAGACGTTGCAAGTTCATCATGGCTCCCTTCGTGTGAGTCTGATGTGATTCTGCTCAGGGCGTGTGAGTCCCCTTCGATTAGGTCCCAATTACGCCGCCTCAATACGCTAGCCTCCGGCTCACAAGAAGTTGACAGAGCCTCGTCCCTATTGCCAACTGTCAGTTCTGCCAGAGACGAGCCTTGGGCCTCGCATCTACCTGAAACTGCGGACCTCCCCAAAGCCGCTGTCGAATAGTCGACAGTGACATTGCGTCGACAGCGCGCTTCCTGAAGGCATCCTTTCTCGATCACCTTCCAAACCTCTATATGCGATCAGCTACTTAACGTGTGCCAACTTCATCGGTATCGATTGGCTATGCAATTGCTCAGTTAGGAAATTAAGCAGTCGGCAGGGAAAATCGCTCCCGGGGCTCCACCCCGCCGGCCCCAAGGAGGAGTCAATGAAAGTTCAGAATGAAGTCCGGGCCCAGCAGATCTGTCTGGTTGACGATGACTTAGCCTGCGCGCACTGCGGCGGAGTTGTTGTCTGCGAGGCATGGTGTGAATCGGTCAATACGTGCGTTCAGTACGCGTATGACGTGGTTTTGCATCCCACGCACCTCAGTTTCGGCGATCACATCATCCTGCACGCCCTCGGCGTTCGATGGACGGTGCCAAGGAACTACCCGAAAAGACTGAAGAACGGCTGACAAGCGAAACACTTCCCGGCGTTGCGCCAACCGCATAACCTCGCGAACGCGACGCAGCGCCACCAGGGGGGCGCTCGGGCTCAACCAGGCCCCGGTTCCCCCGATCCTTGCACCTGATGCGGCTCATCGCGACCGCCGCTCATCCTTTCTTCGCAGTCGAACCGCACCCCCGAGCGGCATCTCTCCGGCGCCGCGCCATCGTGGAACCATCGGGCGACTATAATGGGCGTCGCATTTGTCAGTTCCAGCCCGCCCGCAGGAGTCGCCCAAAAATGTTCCGCTTTGCTGCCCTTGCTTCCGTCCTGCTTTCTCTCGCGCTTACCCACTCCGCGACTGCCCAAAGTCAGCCTGGATTCCCGTGGATGAACCCGTCGCTCCCCATCGATCAGCGCGTCGACGCACTCATCAAGCGCATGACCCTCGAACAGAAAATTTCGCAAATGCGCGACCACTCGCCGGCCATTCCCAGCCTCGGCGTCCCCAAATATGACTGGTGGAATGAAGGCCTGCACGGAGTCGCCTTTGCCGGCTACGCCACCACCTTCCCCCAGGTCATCGGCATGTCCGCCACCTGGGACACGAAGCTCGTCCACCAGATGGCCGAGACCATCTCCACGGAAGCCCGCGCCAAGTACGACCAGGCCATGCGCGACAGCCAGCACGAGCAATTCTTCGGCCTCACCTTCTGGGCGCCCAACATCAACATCTTCCGCGACCCCCGCTGGGGCCGCGGCCAGGAGACCTACGGCGAAGACCCGTTCCTCACTAGCCGCATGGGAGTCGCCTTCGTCACCGGCATGCAGGGCGCCGATCCGAAATACGTGAAAGTCGTCTCGACGCCCAAGCATTACGCCGTGCACAGCGGACCTGAGCCCTCCCGTCACCGCTTCAACGTCGACGTCTCGCCGCACGACCTCGAGGACACCTATCTTCCCGCCTTTCGCGCGACCGTGACCGAGGCTCACGCGCAATCCGTCATGTGCGCCTACAACTCCATCGATGGAGCGCCCGCCTGCGCCAACACCATGCTGTTGCGTGACCACCTGCGTGACGCCTGGCACTTCGATGGATACGTGGTCAGCGACTGCGCCGCCGTGGCCGACGTCAATACCGGGCACCACTATGCGCCCGACATGGCCCACGCCGCCGCCGTTGCCGTGAAAGCCGGCACTGACCTCGAGTGCGGATTCCGCGACGGCCAGGCCTTCCCCGCGCTCGTCGACGCCGTCCACCAGGGCCTCATCACTGAAGCCGAACTCGACACCGCCCTGCATCGCCTCTTCCGCGCGCGCTTCCGGCTCGGCATGTTCGATCCGCCAGAGAGCTACGCCTACGGCCGCATCCCCTTCAAAGAGGACAACTCCGGCCCGCACCGCGACCTCGCTCTGAAAGCCGCCGAAGAATCCATGGTCCTGCTCAAGAATCAGGACCAGGCGCTGCCCCTGCGCAAGGACATCGGACGCATCGCCGTCGTCGGCCCCAACGCGCGCCTTATCCAGGCTCTGCAAGGCAACTACAATGGGCCACCGCCAGACCCGGCCTTTCCCCTCGACGCCATCGAGAACCGCTATCCCAACGCGCGTATCCACTACGCGCAGGGCTCGACCCTCGTCGAGGGCCTTGCCATGCCTATCGAATCCAGCGCACTGAAACCATCCAGCGGCGTCGGCGAAGGCCTCACCGGAGCCTACTTCAAATCCAAAGACCTTACCGGGATCCCCGTCTTAATGCGTAATGATCGCAGTATCAATTTCAACTGGGACAAGGTCGCCCCGGTCGAAGGCCAGCAGCGCAACAACTTCTCCGTGCGCTGGACCGGCGATTTCACGCCGCCCGGCCCTGGAGACTACAAGCTCGGCGTGCGCGTCAACTACTGCTACGCCTGCGAAAACGCCGAAGGATTCAAGCTCTACCTCGACGGCAAGCTGATCGTCCAGAGCACCGGTAAAACCGGCGAGCGCGGCCAGGTCATCGAAGCTTCCGTCCACTTCGGAGACACCAAGCCTCACCCCATCAAGCTCGAATATTTCCACGGGACCGGCAGCGCCGGCATCGACCTCACCTGGCAGGCTCCCGCCGATATCCTGCGTGAAGAGGCTCTCCACGCCGCACGCCGCTCCGACGTCACCATCGCCTTCGTCGGCCTCTCGCCTTCGCTCGAAGGCGAGGAGATGCCCGTCAAACTTCAAGGCTTCGCCGGAGGCGACCGCACCGCCATCGATCTTCCCGCCGCACAGGAAGATCTGCTCGAGGCCCTCGCCGCCACTGGCCGCCCGCTAGTCGTCGTGCTGATGAACGGCAGTGCCGTCGCCGTCAACTGGGCGCAGGAGCACGCCAACGCGATCCTCGAAGCGTGGTATCCCGGCGAAGAAGGCGGCAACGCCATCGCCGAAACCCTCGCTGGAGACACCAATCCCGCCGGCCGCCTGCCCCTCACCTTCTATGCATCGCTCGACCAGCTCCCCGCATTCGATGACTACTCCATGAAGGACCGCACTTATCGCTACTTCACCGGCAAGCCGCTCTACACCTTCGGCTACGGACTCAGCTACACCACCTTCGCTTACTCCAACCTGAAAGTCCCGGAAAGCGTGAACGCGGGCGATCCCGTCACCATTGATGCCACCGTGAAGAACACCGGCAAGATCGCCGGCGATGAAGTCGTCGAGCTATACCTCACGCAGCCTCAAGGCTTCCAGACGCCGCGCCGCGAGCTTGCCGCCTTCGACCGCATCCATCTCAACCGCGGACAATCCACGCAGGTGCACCTCACCATCGATCCGCGGTCCATTGGTCAAATCGACGAGAAGGGAACTCGCGTCATCCTCCCCGGCGACTACACCGTCTCCATCGGGGGCACGCAGCCCGACGACAGCACCGCCATCGTCACCGGCAAATTCACCATCACCGGCAAAGCCGAGCTTCCCAAATAAGCTGGACACCGGATGCCCCCGCCTTCGTGACCGTTAGGAAAGCTAAGGCGGGGAAACGCAACATTGTCATCCTGAGCGGAGCGCGGAGTGGAAGGACCTGCTTCTCGTCTCCGGTGGTTCTGATACGAACGTTTGCCCTCCTTCACTAATCAGCACCGGTGCGCTGTTGCATTGCGCCGATTTCGCCGGAGGACCGCGCTATAATCCTCGACACGCTGGACCTGTTCCCCGGCTACGGGCACTGTCGAGACAATGAAAAGCCGATGACACCGACCTTCGCGCCCGGCGAACTCATCCTGTCTCGCTTCAGGATCGTTCGCCTGATCGGCAGCGGCGGAATGGGCGAGGTTTACGAAGCCACCGACTTGCAGCTCGGCCGCGTAGCACTCAAGACCATCCGCCCCGAAATCGCTGGCGATCCCGGCATCTTCGCCCGTTTCCGAAAGGAAGTTCAGCTCGCCCGCAAGATCGCCAGCCCCAGCGTCTGCCGCATCCACGAGCTCTACCTGCTGCCCGAGTCGTCCACAGCACTCCACCAAGCCTTTATAAGCCCCCAGGCCTTCATCAGTATGGAGTTCCTGGATGGCGTCACCCTCTCACAGAAGATCCGCGAATCCGCGCCTCTGCCGTGGCCGGAAGCCAGGCGCATCACACTGGAAATCTGCGAAGGCCTCGAGGCCATCCACGCCGCCGGCATTATTCATCGCGATCTGAAAAGCGGCAATGTCATGCTGGCCTCGCGCAGCGGAACCATCCGCGCCGTCGTGATGGACTTCGGTCTCGCCAGCGAAGTCGTTAACTCGTCGGCCGAGACAGCGACAAACATTACCGCAGCCAGCGGGACCACGGGCACTCCCGCTTACATGGCGCCCGAGCAATTCACCGGCGACGCGCTCACTCCAGCGACTGACATCTACGCACTCGGCGTAGTGCTTTATGAGCTTGTATCCGGCAAACATCCCTTTCCATCCAGCACTCCCGTTGGCACTGCCGTGCAGCGAGGACGCCGCATCCCGCCGCCATCATCCATTCAACCGGGACTGCCCCACGCCTGCGACGAAATCATCCGTAAGTGCCTCGAGTTCGATCCGAAGCTGCGCTATCAATCGGCGAGCGAAGTAGCCGCAGCTCTTGAAACCCGCTCTGCTTTTCGCCGCGCGATAGCCAGACCAATCCTCATCGGGTCAGCTGTTTTGCTCGTCCTGATTGCAGCCGCGGCGTGGCTGTACTTCTCTCGCCGTCGAACCGTCCTCACAGAGAAAGACACCGTCGTCCTTGCGGACTTCACGAATTCCACCGGCGATCCCGTCTTCGACGAGACACTGCGTCAGGGCCTCGCAGTGCAGCTCGAGCAGTCGCCCTATCTGAGCCTCATCTCAGAGGATCGTATCCAGCAGACGCTGCGCCTGATGAACCAGACTCCTGATGCGAAGCTCACCCCGATAGTGGCGCGCGAAATCTGTGAACGAACCGCCAGCGCCGCCGTCATTGACGGTTCCATCGCAAGTCTCGGTACTCAGTATGTCCTGGGATTGCGTGCCACTGACTGCCTTACAGGACATGTCTTCGAGGAACAACAGGTGCAGGTAGCCCGAAAAGAGGATGTGCTGAAGGCGCTCACCCAAGTGGCGAGTGAATTCAGGAGCCGCGCCGGCGAATCTCTTTCAACCGTCAAGGAGCATGACAAGCCTCTCGAAGAAGCGACGACACCGTCTCTCGAAGCTCTCAAAGCCTACAGCACGGGCTTCAGAGTTCAACATTCGGCCGGTTCGGCTGCTGCGATTCCATTCTTCAAGCGAGCCACCGAGATAGATCCCGGCTTTGCGATGGCATATGCTACGTTGGGCCGCATGTATGGTGACATTGGCGAGTTTCAAGTCTCCTCCGAATACATGAGCAGGGCCTATGAGTTGCGGGACCGCGCCAGCGATCAGGAGAAGTTCTTTATTACCGCTTCCTACGATATTGGCGTGACCGGAAATCTGGAAAAGGCCGACCAGACATGCGAAATCTGGGCCCAGACCTATCCACGGGACAGGGCTCCGCACTCGATCCGTGCAGGGATCATCTACTCACCCTTGGCCAGGTACGAGAGTGCCGTTGATGAAGCCAGGAAGACGATCGAACTAGATCCTGATTTTCCCATCGGATACGCCATATTAGGCGTCACACTCGATTACCTTAACCAGTTCGACGAAGCAGGCAAGACGCTCGACCTGGCAGCCCGGCGCGGATTGGCAATCCCCGACTTCATCGTCCTCCGATACGATCTTGCGTTTTTGCAGGGCAACAAAGCGGAAATGGAGAGGCAGGCTGCGTTGGGGCAGAAAGACCCGCAAACTGACGGATGGATCACCCAGCATCAGGCCTTTGCCCTCGCATACTCCGGCCATTTGAAGGAAGCGCGGACCATGGCCCAGCGGGCGGCGGAATTGGCCCTGCAGAAAGGCCAGCGCGAAGCGGCGGCCCAGATCGAGGCAGGCCCCGTGCTTTGGGAGGCACTTTTTGGAGATGCGGCTGCCGCCGAGAAAAGCGCAAAGACCGCTCTTGAGCTTTCAAAGGGCGCCGACGTCGTTTATGGCGTCGCATTCGCCCTGGCCCTCGCCGGAAACAATGGGTCGGCGCAAAAGCTCGCGGACGATCTGGAGAAGCGCTTTCCCGAGGACACCTCGGTCCAATACAGTTACCTTCCCGTATTGCGGGCGCGCCTCGCGCTCAACCATAACGATCCCGCAAAGGCTCTCGACGCCCTCCAGACCGCCGCCCCCTACGACCTGGCCGCGCCGCGCAGCAGCTTCAACGCATTTTATGGATCCTTGTACTCGATCTACATGCGTGGCGAAGGTTACCTCGCCGCTCATCACGGAGACAAAGCCGCCGCCGAGTTCCAGAAGATCCTTGACCATCGCGGAATCGTGGTCAGCGATCCCGTCGGCGCATTAGCACACCTGCAAATCGCGAGCGCCTACGCGATGTCCGGAGACAAGGCCAAAGCAAAGTCCGCCTATCAGGACTTCCTCACCCTCTGGAAAGACGCCGACCCCGACCTGCCCGTCCTGAAGCAGGCGCAAGCCGAATACGCAAAGCTGCAATAATCGGGGCGAACTACGGTCCTCTTCACCGTCATGGGCGGAAATGACATCTATCGAAACCAAAGCTTCCAATAAGCAACATGCGGCCGAATTTTTGGACTTGAGAACGGCGCGGCGTCATCTCGCCGTCATGACCCATAAATCCTATTTACGCTCAGCCTGCTATTAGGTCACAATCACTCTGACAATTTCGTCAATTTGCCTATACCCCACAACGGCAGACATTTTTATCCGGCTTCTTTGCTGTCTTTGGAGTGCTTACGATGCCGAGCCGGCGCGAACGGCTGAAAGACCTCTTCTGGGCTGCGCGTGACCTCAACCCGGAAAGCCGCGCTGTCTTTCTCGACAGCGAGTGCGGCCTGGACACCGATCTGCGCCAGCAAGTGGAAGCCCTTGTCGAAGCGGATGCAGACGCCGGGAGCTTCCTCGAGTATCCAACCGGAGACGTTCGCCGCATCCTCACCGCTCCCCCCAACACCTTGATCGGCCCCTATCAATTGCTGGAGCTGATCGGCGAGGGAGGCATGGGTCAGGTGTGGCTGGCCGAGCAGAAGCAGCCTGTGCGCCGCCGCGTGGCCATCAAGCTGATCAAGGCCGGCATGGACACGCGCGAGGTGGTGGCCCGCTTCGCCTCCGAGCGCCAGGCCCTCGCGCTCATGGACCACCCCGCCATCGCCAAAGTCTTCGACGCCGGCTCGACCGCCGACGGCCGCCCCTACTTCGTCATGGAGTACGTGGCCGGCATCCCCATCACCACTTACTGCGACCGCCACCGGCTCACCGTGCGCCAGCGCATGGAGCTGTTCGTTCAGGTCTGCGAAGGCGTGCATCACGCGCACCAGAAGGCCATCATCCATCGCGACCTGAAGCCCTCCAACATCCTCGTCGCCGAGGTGGACGGCAAGCCGCGTCCGCGCATCATCGACTTCGGCGTCGCCAAAGCCACCACGCAGAAGCTCACCCCCGCGACCCTCTACACGCACGTGGGCGTGCTCATCGGCACGCTCGGCTACATGAGTCCCGAGCAGGCCGACCCGGTAGGCGAGGACATCGACTGCCGCACCGACGTCTACTCGCTCGGCGTCGTTCTCTTCGAGCTGCTCACCGGCACGCTGCCCTTCGATCTACGCAAGCTGCCCTACGATCAGGCGCTGCGCCGGCTTCGCGAAGAAGACGCGCCGCGCCCCAGCACGCGGCTGGGCACGCTGGGATCGGGCTCGGGCGTAGCGGCGGGCAATCGCGGCTCCGAGCCGCCCACGCTGGTCCGCCAGCTGCGCGGAGACCCGGACGCGATCGCCCTCAAGGCTCTGGAGAAGAACCGCAGCCGCCGTTACGCCTCGGCCGCCGACCTGGCCGCCGACATCCTCCGCTACCTCAACAACCAACCCGTCACCGCCCACCCCCCGAGCCCCGCCTACCGGCTCAGCAAGTACGTTCGGCGCCGCAGCTTCGAAACAGCCGTGGTCGCCGTCGCCCTCCTGGTCATCGCGCTGCTCGCCACTTGGTGGCGCGGCCCGGCGGCCGTTCCCGTCGTGGAATCAATCGTGCAGCTCACCGACGATGGCCAGCCAAAAGGCGCGATGGTCAGCAATGGATCCCGCATTTATTTTCAGACGGGCGGATTCGGCAGCTTCCGAGTCGGCCAGGTTGCAGTCACCGGCGGCCCGACAGCCCCACTCGAAACCGGATTCGCAAACTACTACCTCAAATCCATCACCGGCGACGGTTCCGCCTTGCTGGCTGCGGTTCCCGGAGCCGCGGGTCCCAATTTCCCCGCGCCACTCTGGTCGCTCCCGCTCGCCGGCGGAACGCCAAAGCCTCTCGGAAACATTGTCATCAACCTCGACGACGCGGCTGCTCTGCTTCCCGATGGCCGCATCGTCTTCCCCAAATTTCTTCAGGGAACAGACGCGGTAGGCATCGGCGACCGGACCGATTGGTACATCGCCGCGAATGACGGATCGAATCTGCGCAAGCTGCTATCTCTTCCCGGAGCCCCCGGCGACGTGGCAGTTTCGCCCGACGGCCGGCACATCGTTTTCACGCAGGAGCAGGTAAACGACCGCCGCCTCTTCAAGATTGCGCCCGACGGGACAGGCCTCCTCGAAATTGCGAAGCTGCGCGACGATGAGTGCTGCTTTATCTTCACCGCCGATCAGAGATACCTCGCCTTTCAGGGAGGGAACTCCTCGCGCTCTGACATCTGGCTTCTACCCTTGCAGACTGGCTTCTTCCGGCACCCCGGAGCCCCGATCCGCCTCACCAGCGGACCTCTGCCTTACTCGCTGCCATACCCAGGCCGCGACGGCAAACAGATCTTTATTCTTGGCACCAAGGAGCGCGGCGAAGTGGTTCGCTTCGACATGAACTCGCACCAGTTCGTGCCCATTCTCCCTGGAATTTCCGCCACCGACGTCAACTTCTCTCGCGACGGCAAGTGGCTCGCCTACGCTTCTTATCCCGACCACACTCTCTGGCGCAGCCGCGGCGATGGCAGCGAGCGCGAACAGCTGACCGGGCCGCCTCTCGATGTCCGCTACCCCGCAATCTCTCCCGACGGATCAAGGATCGCCTTCTACAACGACAAGAACGAAATCTTCGTCATCGACGCCAGCTCGCGAACGCCGAAAAAAGTCGCCGACAACGGTATCTTTGCCAACTGGTCGCCGGATGGGCAAAAGCTCTTGTATCGCTCGGCGTCGTATCCCACCCAGTTGCTGATCCTCGATCTACGCACCGGCCAGCGTTCTGCTCTGCCGTCATCCGACAGCCTGAGCGCAGGCTTTTGGCTGAATCAGGACTCGGTGATCGTTCCCAACCGGAAGCTTACAAATTTCCTGGTCTTCAATCTGAAGACCGGCAAGTGGACCGAGTTCGCTCAGGAGGTGACCAACCGCATGATCGTGAACTGGATGATCTCTCCGGACAATAAGTACATGTATGTCGTGACCGGGGGCGCGGAGGCTGAGGTCAAACGTCTGCGGCTCGCCGACCAGCACTTGGAAACCATCACCGTCCTGAAGGATCTCCATCGTGCCATCAATCTCGGAACAACCCAGATCAACGTTGCCCCCGATGGTTCACCCATCTTCACCCGCGACATCGGCTACCAGGAAATCTACGCCCTGAATATCCGCTGGCCGTGACCCATCCCGCCACATTGTCATCCTGAGCGCAGCACGAATCATGATTCTTCCAATCACTAAAGTCGGAAATAATTAATTACCCCGATTGCCCAATCTCTTGGGCGAAGCTAGAATATCGACGCGGGTCCCCCCCTGGTCATAAGCCGAGCCGTCCTCTTCGCCCCCCTGTCGAAGCGACGCTTTTTCGAACAGCGCAGAACCCAATCCTCTGCAAGCGGAGGTCGCGTATGCGCCCATTAGTTAGCTTCGCCGTCGTTCTTACTTTCGTCCTGTTCGCCCCGGCGAGTGGAGTTGGACAGGACTACAAAGTCCTCTACAACTTCTGTTCGGCTTCGAACTGTACCGACGGGGCCGGCCCCCAGGCGAGTCTGATCCGGGACGCTGCAGGCAACTTCTATGGCACAACAAACGGTGGTGGGGCAAATCAGTTAGGCACGATATTTAAGCTGGACAGCACCGGCCACTACACCGTCCTTTACTCTTTCTGCTCGGCTTTGTATTGTACCGACGGGTTCGGTCCTCTTGCGGGCCTGATCATGGACACGACAGGCAACCTGTATGGCACAACGTACTATGGCGGCGCGAATAGTCAGGGAGGCACGGTATTCAAGTTGGACAGCGCCGGCCACTACACCGTCCTTTACTCTTTTTGCTCGGCTTCGAATTGTAGAGACGGGGGTTACCCTTATGCGGGTCTGATCCTGGACGCGGCCGGCAACCTCTACGGCACAACATCGGGTGGCGGAGCGAATGGAAACGGCACGGTGTTCAAGCTGGACAGTGCCGGCCACTACACTGTGCTTTACAACTTCTGTTCGGCTTCTAACTGCACCGACGGAGCGAATCCCCTTGCGAGCCTGATCCTGGACGCGGCGGGCAACCTCTATGGCACAACCGACTATGGTGGCGCGAACGACATCGGCGCGGTGTTCAAGCTGGACAGCGCCGGCCATTACACCGTGCTTTACGCCTTCTGCTCGGCTTCGAATTGTACCGACGGGAGCAATCCTTATGCGGGCCTGATCCTGGATACGACAGGCAACCTGTATGGCACTACCGTTTCTGGTGGCGCGAACAACGACGGCACGGTATTCAAGCTGGACAGGGCCGGCCACTACACCGTACTTTACTCTTTCTGCTCGGCTTCGAATTGTACCGACGGGGTCAATGCTCTTGCGGGCGTGATCCTGGACGCGGCGGGCAACCTCTATGGCACAACCGACTATGGCGGCGCGAATCAGTCAGGCACGGTATTCAAGCTGGACAGCGCCGGCCACTACATTGTCTTTTACAACTTCTGTTCGGCATCGAATTGCACCGACGGGAGATCTCCTTTTGCGGGCCTGATCCAGGATGCAGCAGGTAACGTCTATGGCACAACTGTGGCTGGCGGAGCGAATGGACAGGGCACGGTGTTTAGTCTTACCACTTCTGGAACTCCCGATGCGGTCACACCCACCTTCGATCCGCCCGCCGGCACTTACCCCGCGCCGCCAACTGTTACTATCTCGGACGGAACCCCAGGGGCAACTATCTACTACACCCTGGATGGAACGACCCCCACTACTGGATCGACGAAATACACCGCCCCTATCCCTATCGTTTGCGCGCCCCCTTCGTGTACAGCGACTATCGCGGCCATCGCAGTTGCCAATGGCTATGCCAACAGCGCAGTGGCTACGGTAACCTATACGGTTCAGTTTCCTGTGGCTCCGCCAATCTTGAGTCCCGGAGCCGGTACTTACACCACCCCGCAATCGGTCAGCATTACCGATTCGACCCCTGGCGCGGCCATCTACTACACAACCGACGGAACGACCCCGACCACATCATCCACCCCGTACACCGGCCCGATTACCGTCTCCTCCACCCAGAGCATCGAGGCCATCGCAGTTGCCAGCGGCTACGCCAACAGCGCCGTCACCTCGGCCACCTACACCATCAGCTCTGCAAGTGGCTTCGAGTTCGTCCCCGTCAATCCCTGCCGGGTAGCCGACACGCGTTTGCCTGACGGGTCCTTCGGCGGTCCCGAAATGAGCGGAGGACAGAGCCGCACCTTCAACATCCCGCAGAGCGCCTGCAATATTCCTTCGACAGCTGCCGCCTATTCGCTGAATGTCACGGTCGTCCCGGATGCCGGGCTCAATTACCTCACCATCTGGCCCACAGGCGAAATCCAACCCAAAGTTTCGACATTGAACTCCGACGGTCGTATCAAAGCCAACGCCGCCATCGTGCCCGCAGGCACGAACGGCGAAGTCAGCGTCTACGTCACCGACCCGACACAGGTAGTCCTCGACATAGACGGTTACTTTGCTCCCACGGGCACTGCCTCGTCACTAGCCTTTTACACGCTTCCACCATGCCGCATCGCTGACACGCGTTATCCCGTCGGGCCTCTCGGAGGACCCTACATCGCCGGAGGCGACAGCCGCGCCTTCCCCATCCTTTCGAGCGACTGCAATATTCCGTCCACGGCGATGGCCTATTCCCTTAATGTCACCGCGGTGCCGCATAACACGTTGGACTACCTCACCATCTGGCCTACGGGCGAGGCCCAGCCCTACGTCTCCACCCTTAACTCTTTAACCGGCACAGTCGTAGCAAACGCGGCACTCGTCGGTGCTGGCACCGGCGGAGACGCGTCCGTCTTTGTCTTCGACGATGCGGACGTGATCCTGGACATCGACGGCTACTTCGCGCCCGCAGGGATGGGCGGCCTGTTGTTCTACGGATCGACGCCATGCCGCGCAATCGATACACGCGTTTCTGGATTGTCCGGCAATACTGTTGTCGTGGATCTCACCAGTTGTGCACTGTCTACGGCACAAGCCTATGTTCTCAATCTGACCCTCGAGCCCACCGGTTCGGTAGACTATTGCACCTTGTGGCCGGACAAGAGCCCGCAACCCTTTGTGTCGACGCTGAACGCCGAGGATGCGGCTGTTACGTCAAACATGGCGATCGTACCGTCCACAAACGGTAAGATCGATGTTTACTGCACTGGGCCCACGAACTTCGTCCTTGACGTTTACGGTTACTTTGCTCCTTGAGCGTGCCGTCCGCCCGGTGCCCCACTCAAGCCCTCTGTTGGCTTGAGTGGGATACTCTACAAGTGGACTGAGTCGGGTGCCCCACGCCCGGAGTTTCGGGCTAGAATCTGTAATTGCCGAACGCTGACCCTAGCCCTTTTCCGCCTTCAAATCCGTCAGCAGCCGCTGAAACGCCTTCTGATACGAATCGTGGTTCTTCCAGTCGCTGAAATCGGGAATGAAGTACTCGCGAATCTCCCGCGCCGAATCCTTCCCCGAAGCCGCGTCGAAGCACTCCCAGTTCTTGAACGTTGCGAAATCCACCAGCCGCACCGGAAACAGCACCCTCCGCTCGTCTGTCACCTCGCGCTTACGAGCCCTCGCAATCTCCGTCTCCACCCAGGTGCTCTTGATGCTGTCAGGAGACAGAATCAGCAGCAGCTTGTCATGCAATCGAATGGCTTCATCGATCTGCTCGTGAATTTTCTTTCCGCCCTGAATATCATGCGGAGCAAACCAGCACCGTACGTGGTTGGCTTGCAGATCGGCATACAACCGCTCCGCGAACTCCTGACCCCTCGTCGAATAGCTGATGAAGCAGGAATAGAACTCAATTGCGGTGGCCGTGAGCGATCTCATGTATGTGATGAAGTTTTCCGGAACGCCGGCTTTGCGAAGAAAAATTTCAGGTATGTGCCCCCTAGATCTATAGGCAGTATCGATTCCGATATGTGATCGAGCCTGATGAGCAACACTTTCCAAGCCTTTTGCTCCGCGAAGGTCGAGGTCGACGAACCAAGTTAGGCCCACAACGGTCCTGGAGAGGTCGGTCTTGCCAAGTCTGGCACGACTAAAGTTCGCCATTGCCAGGGAAGCACCAGACAGCTTCGCATTGTCGAGATCTGCATCGGAAAGATCCGCCTCCATTAGACGTGCGTCTCGAGGGTTTGCGCTACGAAGTCTGGCCCCGCTGAGCCTTGTGCAGTTGAGATTTGTGGCGCTCAGGTTTGCTCTTGCAAGGTCGGCATGGCGGAGGTCTGCTCCATAAAGGTTGGCTTGGTTGAGCTTGGCCGCTCTTAAGTCCGTCCAACTGAAATTGACGCCGCTGAGGTCAGCTCTCCCAAAATCGGTGCCCCTGAAACTGGGCCTAATTTTGGGATGCTCGCTCCTCCAAGCATTCCACGCCTCAATACCCCGCTTTAGAATGTCGTGATACTCCAAACCTACTGGCTCAAAAAGCTGGGGAGTTTCCTCATTCGCCATCGCAGTATTGTCCGACGAATCGGCCCGCCATTCCACGACAAAGTTACTTTCGTTTACCTGATCCCTGCTCCCTGTGCCCTGAACCTCGTCTTTCGTGGCCGACTATTTCTCTCATTCCCGTAAAATAAAAATAGAGAGCAAAAACCAGAAAGACCGCCAACCGGCGGTCTTTTTTATTTCTTAAACAAAAAATTCAAAATGCTTTTTCGAAAAAGAAGGAGCCAGTCCATGTCCCAGCCCATTGCAAAAGCTCAAGGTTGCGCCATCTGCACCTTCACCCTCCCCTCAGGACGCCGCTGCAACGCCGTTTCCCTTCGCGGACGTTCCTTCTGCCGTCACCACGAACGCTCCCCGCGCCGCATCGCCCAGGACACTCTGAACGTGAGACTGGCCCGCTATCGTCGCGAGCTCGACACCATGGACCTGCCCCGGCTCCTCAACGCTCTGCTGGAGAAACTCGATCTCATCCGCGCCATCATTCCCGCCTACCCCGAAGCCCAGCTCATTCTCGCCGTTGCGTCCAACCGTCTGGCCGTCGTCCTGAGCAATTACTTCGAGGACGATCTTGCCGACTCGGCCGACATTGATCCCCTGACCCTGCTTGGCCAGAAAGAACTGGAGAGATTCGCCGATTCTCAGGCACAGAAGGCGGCCTGGGTGCAGGCTCGCGGACGAGCTTAATCCTCTGAATGCAATTAGATAGAGATGAACCTGAAAATCAGAGCAAACAGAATCAATCAGATAGCGCGAAAATGCGCTTGCTGAACGAAATCAGATAGAAACTCGAAAGTTACATCCTTTCAATTAGATAGATTTCGACCCTGAAATCAAATCTTGAACAATCAATGAGATGAAGAAAGCGCAGCTGGATGGGGGGGAGGGGGGGAGGGGATACCCTCTCCCATCGCCACCGCCAGAAGGGTGGCCGCCACCCGGTCCGAGGCGTGCCGGACCACATCCCCCTCTGCCGCAAAATCTCCCGTGATGCAGCGGATCCCCATCGCCTCGATCCGCTCCACATCCGCCGCGATCACCTCCGCGCCCTCCGCCGCGTAGCGCTGCTGCACCGCTTCCGGCACCGGGGCGGTATTCACCAGCGCATAGTCGAAAATCGGCTGTCGGGTGTGTTCGTATATCCGCTCGATATGCTGCGACGCCGTCAGATGTAGGCTCTCGTTGGCCTGCGTCATCAGGTTGGCGACGTAGACCCTCGTTCCCGCGCGCACTCGCCAGAGCCTCGGGAATACCCTTCACCAGCAGGTTCGTGATCAGGCTGGTATAGAGCGAACCCGGACCAATAGTGATCAGATTCGGCCTGCTGAATCGCCTCCAGCGTCTCCGGCAGCGGGTCGGCCTCCGGCGGATCCAGCTTCAGCTCCGCGATCGGCACCCGGCTTTTGGTGATGTTGGTTTCCCCGCGCACCTCCGACCCGTCGACCATGCGGGCCGACAGCGTGACGTTGGAGAACGTCGCCGGATAGATATGGCCCCGGGTGGCCAGCACCTCCGCCGCCAGCCGGATGGCATTGCCGAAGTCGCCCGTCATCTCTGCCAGCGCGGCCACGAAGAGGTTGCCGAAGTTGTGCCCGACCAGCTCGCCGCCGGTCCGGAAGCGGTGGCGGAAGAGCTGGGAGATGAGGTGCTCATCCTCCGACAGGGCGACCATGCAGTTGCGCAGGTCCCCCGGAGGCAGCATATTGAAGTCCTTCCGCAGCCGGCCGCTCGACCCGCCATCGTCGGTGACGGTAACCACGGCGGCGAGATGGCTGATGATGCAGGGGACGTCGTCGCAGGACCCGGCCTGGGATCCGCCGACCGACGGTACATACCGCTTGAGGCCGCGCAGCAGGGTGGAAAGACCGGTGCCCCCGCCCATCGCCACGACGCGAAATCCCGGAGAGCTGCTCTGGGGGGTGGTTACTGCTGAATCCATCATCAGGTTCACCCCAGAGTGTATCGTGCCGCGGCCCTGAAGTCCTGAGTCTGAAAATTACCGCGAGATTAAGTTTCTGGATACAGCAATTCTGTGAAACGGGGATCGTCAGCCATATCGTTGAAGTCGCTGTCGCTCCGCGCCTGGATACGATTCTGCGGATTCAGGCTGATCGCTCGTGTCAGGTGATCGAGGCATTCCTCCGCCTGCCCGGTGATGCTGTTCAGCACTGCCAGCCCGTAATGTGCATAGTCCGCATCGGGATTGCTCTGGAGGAGCCCATCGAACTGGTCGCGCGCATCCTCGTAGTTGCCGGTATTCAGCAGGGAGATGGCGTAGTCGTACTGCTCCTCCGGAGTGGCGAACTCCAGCCCTTCCTTCTTCGCATGCCGGCTGCATACCGCCAGGTACACGCGCGACCGCTCCAGCAGCTCCGGGGTGCCGTCATGCATGAGTTTCTCAAACAGCACTCGTGCCCTTTCGAATTTGCCCTCCTGCATGAGTTGGACGGCGCTTTGGAACTGCGTAAGGGACTGTAGATGAGCTGAGTCAGGAGCAGGTCGCGATTTACCTGCCACGATGCGCGGCTGCTTCGCCTTGGCGCCTTCCTGGCGTGCGTCTGGCATTCAGGGGATTCCTTCAGGCCTGATTAGGCCGTGTGTGTGAGGTTTCTGTCGTTCTGTGGAAGTCCTGTTACCGACGAAGTTATACGCAGAACATGGTCCGGCGTCAACAGCCCTCCCGCAGCCTCGGATCTACTTATCCTCCACTTGCAAGTACACGGCCGGATTCAGGGTGGCGTCGTTGTACATCTTGAGCTGGCGGTAAATCTTGAAGCGCCGTTCTCCTCGAATCACCTGTTCCCAGAGCCGGTCGAGGCAATCCGCGAGGTCCGCGCGTTGCATTTCAAGCACGGCCAGGCGCTCGCGATTGCGCTCGGCGTGGCCCTCGGGTGCATTCGGCCGGTCGATCTCCTCGCGCGTGTGGTAGATCTTCAGGGCCAGGATCGACAACCTGTCCAGCATCAGGCCCGGAGATTCAGAGTGCAACTCGGCATGAGCCTTCGGCAGTCCCTCGGCTTCGAGTGCCGTCAATAGCACCGAGTCGCAGCTCTCCATCAGGTCGTTTCGGCGCTGATTTGTGCGATCGATCGCCCGTTTCAGATCTGCGATCTGACGATCGGAAGCCCTGGCCATCCGCGCCTGGTCTTCGATGTGCCATAGCTCGAAGTTCGCCAAGTGTTGGTCGGCCACTGCCTCTGAAAACGGCTTGTTGTACTCCGGCTCGGGCTCGCGGTCGCTTCGCGGTTGATGCCATAGCCCAGTGAGCCGTTCGTGAAGGGCGACGACAGCATTTGCGGACAACAGGCCGGAAAGCGACGAATCGGGTGATCTGGTCATCTTCGCAGTCAAGCATCAAATCAAGCTTATGGTAGAACTAACGTCAACGAAACGTCCTGCAATCCGCGCGAAAAAGACAGAAGGACGTTGAGGGGATTCAGGATGGGCCGCGAGAACGGCGAGTGGATTCTGTGCCTCACCACCTATGAAAAGGGTCAGCCCTTCATGCTGCAATCCGCGGAAATGGGTTGCCGCGTCCTGCTGCTCACGCTGGATAAGCACCGCCAGGCTGACTGGCCGCACGACGCCCTTGAGGAAGTCGTCTACATGCCTGAGGGCCTGACACTCGAACAGATAACCAATACGGTTACATATCTTGCGAGGAGCCGCAAGTTCGGGCGGCTGATTGCCCTTGACGAGTTCGACATGGAGACCATCGCATCGCTCCGCGAGCACATGCATATTCCAGGCATGGGCCGGACGACCACCACGCATTTCCGCGATAAGCTGGCCATGCGCTTTGAAGCAGCGCGTGCCGGGGCGCTTGTTCCCGATTTCATTCCTGTCGTCAACTACGACGATCTTCGCGCGTACATGGACAGCGTGCCCGCGCCGTGGGTCCTCAAGCCGCGTGCCGAGGCCTCTGCAATTGGAATCCGCAAGATTCACGAGTCTGAGCAGCTCTGGCGCAGTCTCGATGAGCTGGGAGACCGCCAGAGCTACTACCTGTTCGAGCGATTTATTCCGGGCGATATCTTCCACGTCGACGCCATCACCGTCGATCGGGAGGTCATCTTCACCGCAGTCAGCCAATACGGCAAGCCGCCTATGCAGGTTATGCATGAGGGCGGCGTCTTCACGACGCGAGTGATTGACCGCGACTCAGCCGATGCCCGTGAGCTCACTGCGCTCAATGCACGGCTCATCCCGTGGATGGGACTCGTCCGCGGAGTCACTCACGCGGAATACATCCGTGCCGCAGACGGGCGTTTTTATTTCCTTGAGGTGGCAGCTCGGGTCGGGGGGGCTTTCATCGCCGACGTGATCGAGCACGCCACAGGGATCAACCTCTGGCGAGAGTGGGCCCGGGTCGAGATCGGAGCTATGCGTGGCATCGGCTATACGCTGCCGCCCACCCGCGAGGAACACGCCGGCAGCGTGCTGTGCCTGGCAAAGACCTCGCAGCCGGATACCTCCATGTTCACCGAGCCGGAAATCGTCTACCGCATGCGGAAGCATCATCACGCCGGTCTCATCGTCCGCTCGGCAGACCACGAGCGCGTGCGCCTGCTCCTCGAAGACTATACCGAGCGGTTTGCCCGGGAGTATCTTGCGGTCGCGCCGCCGCCGCTCAAGCCCACGGCCTGAAAGGAACTATCGTGCCACCATCCGAGCCGTCCGCCTCACAATTCCCGCATCGCCGATACAATCCGCTGCGACGTCAATGGGTGCTGGTTTCGCCACATCGAACGCAACGGCCGTGGCAGGGCGAGGTGAATCAGTCGTCGGGATTCTCCAACGTGCACTACGATCCGGAGTGCTATCTGTGTCCAGGGAACAAACGCGCGGGCGGGCATACTACGCCTCGCTATGAAAGCGTATTCATCTTCGACAACGACTATGCGGCGCTGCTGGCGGATTCGCCGGAGCCGCCCCCGGATGGGTCGCCGCTGCTGCACGCCGAGAGGGAGCGCGGCGTATGCCGGGTGGTCTGCTTCCATCCCGATCACAGCCTGACCATCCCGCGCATGACGCTGGAGGAGGTCCGGGTGGTCGTCGATGCGTGGGCGGAGCAGTACGCCGAGCTTGGCAGCCGTCCGGAGCTACAGTACGTCCAGATATTCGAGAACCGGGGCGCCATGATGGGCGCGAGTAACCCGCATCCGCATTGCCAGATCTGGTCGACCGAGCACATTCCGGACGAGCCGGCGCAGGAACTCGAGTCACTCAAGGCTTATCAGGGCGAGAAGCAGTCGTGCCTGCTGTGCGATTACCTCGCCGTCGAGTCAAAGCAGCAGGCGCGCATCGTCTGCGAGAACGAGCATTTCGTGGTGCTGGTTCCGTGGTGGGCGGTATGGCCGTTCGAGACGCTGGTGCTGGCCAAGCGGCATGTCGGGTCGCTGGCCGAGTTCGGGGACGCGGAAAAAACGGGGTTAGCGGATATCCTGCGTCAGGCCACCACCCGGTACGACAACCTCTTCGAGACCAGCTTTCCGTACACGATGGGATTCCACCAATCGCCGACGGATGGGGAGGCGCATCCGGAGTGGCACTTTCACGCGCACTACTATCCGCCGCTGCTGCGCTCGGCGACGGTACGCAAGTTCATGGTCGGGTTCGAGATGCTGGGGATGCCGCAGCGCGATATCACCCCAGAGAGCGCGGCGGAGCGGCTGAGGTCGCTCTCGGCCACGCACTTTACCCAGCGTTAGCCGGGGAGACCCCCCTCCCCCATAGATTCTGCTATCCATTGATGGCAAAGGGGTTAAGCCATACGTCAAATTTCGCCATCTCGTGACTCATTCATTCGGAAAGACTTAGGGTGGACGTTGACTTCTGTTCCTTTGTTTTGAATGGGTTAGAGACTCTACTTTCAGTATCAATGATTTGCGGGAAGGTCCTTGTCTATCTATTACTTAGAGGCAAGAAGCAGCAATTGGAAAGCAAAAAGCCCGGCCCTTTGGGGGCCGGGCTGTGCCTATCCTTCTATTCCTATTATAACGCGCAGGGCTGAAATTATCGGCCAAT
The DNA here is from genome assembly GCA_963782175.1 of uncultured Acidobacteriaceae bacterium. GTDB lineage: Bacteria > Acidobacteriota > Terriglobia > Terriglobales > Acidobacteriaceae > Silvibacterium. The sequence goes on along the minus strand of CAWAIX010000014.1, from coordinate 237,039 downwards.
TCGGTTCAGGGGCGGACGGTGCTTCCGGCCGGGTTTTACGATCAGCATGACCACCGAGCCGGACGCTCTTTCCAGTCGATCAGCGGGGGTGTGCGACCTGCGCTCTTTGCGCAATTGCAAATCGGCGATGAGTCTCACGACGGAACGCTTGAACTCGTGGAGCGCGGCATAGTCGGGACTGAACGCCGTCGATTTTTCCAGATTCTCCAAGGTTGAACGAAGGACTTCTACGAGGTTGGGGGAGGGACGGTCAACAACATCCATCAGGGAATCAATCTCCTGCGTTTTACGATGCTGGGAATTTGTGACAGGGTTGTTGCAGGGCTGAGGACGTGGCAAAGTAGTTGCTTCCACGAATCGATGCTTGTTTCCCATCCAAACGCGCGGATACACTCTTACCAATTACTTCCTACCAGTGCTTCTCTGTTTATGCGTCGCCTCGGTTTGATCCTCGTACTGTCCGCGTTCGCCGTGTGTCTCCAGGCGCAGAAGCCCCGCGACATTCAGCAAGCAATTCTCTCCATTGCGCCGACTGCGCAGGACGCCGTTGTTTCGATTACCGAGTCGTCGAGCGGGTCCTTTGAGCGCGTTGTCGGAACGGGATTCCTGGTTGACCGAGAGGGCCATTTCGTAACGGCCGCGCACATTCTCGCCACGAACAATAAGTTGGAAGCCGTGATTCGATCAAAGAGTGGGACCACCCAGTCACCAACATCATTTAGTAAAACCAAAATAGACGCGGACCACGACTTGGCATTATGCCAGATTGATGGCTTTAAGGTGGAAGCCTTACCTCCGGGCACGAATCCGTCCATTCCCGGGGGTCTGTTTGCCAGTCTCCGGCTTGCCAGTCAATTGCCCACAGTTGGCACGTTTGCCGTTGTAAGCGGCTTCCCGCAGATGTCCTTAACTCCTATAGTTCAACTGGGAATACTTGCGTCAATACAAACCGTGTATCCGCTAGGGCAACAGCCGTTTGAAGGAGTCCCAAAACTGTCAGACAATGTCCACTTGTTGCAGATTTCTGTAAACGCAAATGAGGGTAACAGTGGCGGCCCTGTGATCAATGCTGCTACTGGAGAAGTGATCGGTGTGATACTCCGAGTTCTTCCGGCTTCCCTCGTTGGGGTGGACACGCCTCCCGGTACTTATCAGATGTCAGGAGTGACGCTCGCGGCTCCCGCGACGTGGGTAACCGCTCTTCTATTAAAGAGCGGTGTTCGCAGTGAAGCAATCCCTTCCGGCAAATTTATTGTGACATCCTTGTGATTTGGCAACGTCCAAATCGCCTTGTTTGAGGCGACAGTCATAGAAGAAGCATGGGGCGGTCTGAGCGTCCCCGGATCATGTAGCTTATTGCCTGAACGACCAATATGTTGCCCCATTGTAAGACTTCTCTTCAAGTCCAAATCGCTGGCTAGCCGGCTGATCTAAAAGAAGATAGAACAAGTCCGACAACAATGACGGCCGATCCATAATGTAGGAATGCCCAATAAAATCGGTTTGAACCGCGCTGGCATCGATTGTTTCGACCGGTGGAATGATTGTTATCTGGTCACCTGCTTCTCCAGCCCTTGGGAAATGATGAAGTTGTTCGGACAAGATGAGGGCTTGATCCTTGGAAGATGCGTAAAGCGTAATTCGCTTTGCCCTCGATTGAACCAAAGGAACCAGTTGCTTAAATCGCGGTGCCGATATGTCTGGTGCAGCTAGGGCGATCTCTTGGATGTTTGGGTATGTCGATGTAAGTAACGATAGGGCAGACAAGAGTGCCCTGTTACCCATGCTGTGTGCAATAACATGTATACGTTCGGTATGGGTCTTACTGGCTAACATTTCTAAGAATTCTCTTAGATGTTGGGTCGTCCACTCGACACTTTCTTCATCAGCCGCGTAATCGTCTAAGCTGCTGCGAGAGGGCCAACTGTACACAACGGGTGCGCCCTTGAAGCCCAGATCATAAGCTACCTGAGCAGTTCGCCGGGCTGCTTCTTCAAATGAAACATTGAATCCATGTATGAAAACCACCACATCTTTGGATGGAGAACGATCTATTGTGTCGTTAAGTTCGGCACGAAACTTATCAGGTTGATCATTTGTCACCTTCCTAAGCAGTACATAATGCTCCAGGTGGTATCGAAACTCAACGGCAAACATATTGGGAGTTTCTAGCTCACCCATCCTGTGGTCACGAGGAATACTGACTAGGCATGTACCATAATGAAGGGTATTATCAGGATTCTCCTTAGGGCCGTACTCAACGCCATTGGTAGCAGACGTTATCGGCTGCCTGTCGGTCGCATAAAACACTTTTATAAGCGAATTGGTACCGTCAGATGGATAGTTGGGTGGAGGACCGGGTGGCTTATTAGAAAGGCCGTAGAGGTCGTGGAACGAGTGATCGCGAGGTATTGGCGTGTCAATATCAATATAGAAAAGCTCGCCATCGAGGGAATCAGTTGAAATCGGAATGGGATCATGTGGAGAATTTAGAGTGTAAGTCACGCGCGTCTCGGGCGGATTGTTGCCCATATCGATCTCAACGGTCGGAGAATAGACTCTCAACTTAGGTTGAGCTGTTATCGGTAGGTCCGGTAGTTGACTCTCCAATAGACATGATTGGTGGGCGGGAAGCGAAAATGTGACAGAGCCATTGTCATCCGAATTCGCTGAAAAAAGCTCCGAACAGCGGATTTGTACGGTGAATCCTTGAATGGGTAGCAACCGACGGGCCGACAAGAGCCGAAATGTGACTGTTTTAATGCTCGCCGTCGAGTCCGGTAAGGTGGAAATTTGCCCCGAGGCTTGATTTCTGAATATTGTCAATGCGCAAACTGCCGCTGCCGTCACTTTGAGCGAAAACCTTCTGTTGCGAGGTCGCGGGAACATGCAGGAGAGCGTAACGCGGTGACAGGATCGTGTGCAACAACTGGGGAGAGTTAAGATGAGCCGAAAGATGTTGTCCTTGTGTTTCATTGCCGCAGCGATATTACCGGCAACTGCGGTTTCCCAGTCATTTTTGAGCGAGTATAAGGGCTCGCCCTATCATGACAGCCGCTATCAAGGCGGTCGACAGAAGATACCGGGGCGGGTATTGTGCGCTTACTATGACCTGGGCGGCGAAGGAGTCGCCTATCACGACACCGACCCGCAGAATCACGGCAGCGGAGAGTTGAATCCGGCTGACGGGACTTACCTCAATGAATTTCGAATTCATGAGGGAGTGGATACTTCTTACACGAAGTTCAACCGGAAACCAGATCAGTTTGACGACAACCCCTTCGACAAGATTGTTCCTCCAGCGGACCTGCTCTATGTTGGCTGGACCGAACCCGGAGAGTGGTTCAACATAACCGTCGACGTCGCGAACACGGGAACCTACGCTGCCGATTTTCTTTACACATCGAATCGCGGCGGAACTATTTCAGTCGATGTGGATGGAAAGGACGCAACCGGACCTCTGCAGATCGCGACTACGAATGATCCCGCAGACCCTCTGGCCTGGCGTCAGTGGCACCACTGGAATCTTGCTCCGCAGCTTTTCAAGGTTCGCCTTAACAAAGGAATAAATGTTCTCACGGTGCACATATTGACGAACGGCAACATGAACCTGGCTTATTTCGACTTCAAACAGATCCCATAGATGCAGGTCCGTGTCCGGATTGTTCAGCTGTCCTGCTGCTGCTGCGGCCGCCTTCGGCCAGCCAGAAACCGAGTCCTGTGAGCAGCACAGCTCCGACCGCGAATTTCATGGTCTTCGGCGCGCCGGACGGCGAGAGAAACGCCTCGAGGATGCCGGCGACGAAGAGGAGCGGGATAGGCACCGGCCAGCAATCGGACAGCCTCGCGCGCGCCGAGTACAAGAGAATCTCTTCGGCGGAGCATTCCCGGGAAGAGCAGGCCGACGCCCAGCCTGAGGCCGGCTCCTCCGGCGATGAAGATGCTGGGCAGTTCCAGCGCTCCATGGGCGGCAACGAAGCTGAAGAGATCGAGGAGCATGTGCGCGCGGGCGCAGGCGGTGCTGATGACGCCCATGAGCAGGCCGTTGTTGAAGAGCAGGTAGATGGTTCCGAAGGCCCCGAGAATTCCGCCCGCAAAGGTTGCAAAGCACACGCTGATGTTGTTCGTCAGGATCGACCGACGATGCCTGCGGCTTCACGCTTAGCAGGGAATGCGTCCACAGCTCGTGCCGGTCGATGGACTGCAGAATATTCGGCGGGAGCATTAGCCGCTCGAACTGCGGCCGGCTCAAGGCCACGAGGGTTCCGAGTGCGGCTCCCGCGAGGAAGATGAGGAACGAGGCCGCGACGTAAGGGAACAGCCGTCGGAAGATGCGCGGATATTCGTACGGCCATGAAGCGGACAACGGATCGCAGGCCGGACTTGCGGCCGGAGTAGATGCGGTTGTGCGCGCGGCTCAAGAGCTGGTTGAGATATTCTTCGAGCGTGCCGGAGGCCCGGTCGGAGCGGACTGCCGACAGATCGGCGGCGATCTGGCGGTAGAGGAGCCCGAACTCGCGCAACTCGCCTCCGGAAAGCGCCGCGATGCCGGAGGTTTCCACCTGGCGCGTGAGGGCGTCCAGGCGGCTCCATGAACTTTTTCGTTGCTCGATCCAGCGGTTGGAAATCATGCGACGATGGAAATCAGAATAAATGAGTCGCGACGGGCTTGATTCTTATCCATTCGATCACTCGAACGGCCAGCTTACGATCGATACGCCGGAGCAGGTTTCGATCCGGTTTCCGCTTGCGGGGATGGGCAGCCGGTTTCTTGCGATTCTGATCGACACGCTGCTGCAGATCGCCGCGTACATTGTGCTCGTTCTCGTGTTTCTGCTTGTGGTTTCCGCTGCTCCAAAGAGCGGGTCCGGACAGCTGTCCCATAACAGCGAGAAATGGATGGTAGCCATCCTGATTCTCGTTCACTTCGTTATGTACTGGGGCTATTTCACGCTGTTCGAGGCTTTCTGGAACGGGCAGACGCCGGGCAAAAAACTCTTCAAGATTCGGGTGATCCAGGAGTCGGGGCGGCAGATCACCTTCTTCGAAGCCATGATCCGCAACCTGATTCGGGTGATCGACATGCTGCCGTCTTTCTACCTGGTGGGTGTGATCGCGATGGCGTGCAATCGCCGTCACAAGCGGCTCGGGGATCTCGCCGCCGGTACGCTTGTCGTTCATGAACGCGCGAGCGAACAGCCCATGTGGGGCGGGACTGGGTCCACGCACCATTACCGCCGCGGCATTCCAGCCGGCCCAGGCCGAGCCGGATTTTCTTTCGCAGCACAATAGTCCCGTGACGCTGCCGGCGGATGCGATCGCGCGCCTTTCAGCAGCCGATCTGAATGTGGTCGACAGGTTTTTCGCGCGAGCGCTCGATATGGAGTTGACGACGCGCGCACAGATTGCCGCGCGGCTCGCGGCACAGCTCACGGCGAAGATGAATATTGAAGCGCCGAAGGAGATCAATCCGGAGCGCGTGCTGGAAGCTATTGCGCACGAGTTGCGGGTGCACGGGCCGAGAGGGTGAGGAGGATGTGCTGATGTGCGTCGGCCGAGATTCCCACGTCCCAGAATCGGGACGTGGGGCACCTCGCGCCCGGGTGTCGAAGGCCTTTACAGCCGTTTGCGTACTTCACGGGCCATCTGGATTTCTTCCTGGGCCGGAACGATGCGCACGATGACCCGGCTGGAGGGGGTCGAGAGCAAAGGTTCGGATGCGGCGTTGCGGGATCCATCCAGCTCCACGCCGAGCAGCGCGAGCTGCTTGCATACGCCTGCGCGCACGTCGGCGCTGTGCTCGCCGATGCCTCCGGCAAAGACGAGCATCGCGAGCCCGCCCAGCGAGACGGCAAAGGCTGCAACGGTCTGGGCGATGGCGGTGCAGAAGATGTCGATGGCCAGGGCCGCGGCTGCGCTGCCGCTGGCGGCGGCTTTCTGCAGTTCGCGCATGTCGTTCGATCCGCCGATCGCCTTGAGGCCTGATTGCTGGTTCAGCAGGTCCTCGAGTTCATCTCCGCTGAGCCCTTCGGTTCTGCGGATGTAGAGCAGCACACCCGGATCGAGATCGCCGGTGCGGGTGCTCATGGGAATGCCGCCGGTGGGTGTGAGTCCCATGCTGGTGTCGACGGACTTTCCGTCGCGGATGGCGGCCAGGCTTGCGCCGTTGCCGAGGTGTGCGACCACGGTGCGCGGTTTCAGCTCGGGCCCAAGCTGGTGGACGATGGAAGCGTAGGAGAGGCCGTGGAATCCATAGCGCTGTACGCCCTCCTCGAGGTACCTGAGAGGCAGCGGGTAGTGGTAGGCCTTTTCAGGCAGCGTTCGATGGAAGGCGGTGTCGAAGCAGGCGAACTGCGGCAGGTTGGGATAGATCTCGGAGACGTGATGGATGAGTGCCAGCGAGGTGGGAATGTGCACGGGCGCAAAGTGCACGGAGGCTTCGAGGGCGGCGATGACGTCGGGCGTGATGCGGACGTGATCGCGCAGGCGCGGGCCGCCGTGGACGATGCGGTGACCGATGGCGATCGGCTCGGGGAAGCCAAGCTTCCGGAGTGAGTCTGTGATGCGGGTAAGCGCGACCTGCTGGGATTCGATGGGGACTTGTTCGGAGTGCAGCTTCGCACCTTCGCCGCTTGAGATTTCGAGCTTGCCCGCAGGTTTACCGATGCCGTCAGCGCCGCCCGTGGCCAGAGGGCGCTCGTCGGCCTGGTCCTCGGAGAAGAGCCCGAATTTCAGCGTGGAGGAGCCGCTATTAATTGCCAGAATGGCGCTCATGCCTCACCTTGGCCTCTCTTGATGCATGTGGATTCTATCGTGGTTCCACTGAAGAGAGATCAAAGTGAGGCTGATGCGGATTCCTATTTCTTCACAGGAACATAGACGGCGAAGCCGCGCGGCGGGGCGGGGAACTCGGCGACGCCTTCGGCATCAGTGCTGCGTTCCTGCGGGAGCGCGACGTCATGGCCGTCCCAGGCGGCGGGAATGAAACGCTGGTTCTTCCACTGGGTTTTCACCGGCGTGCCGCTCCACTGGTTGCCGAGATTGTTGAGGACGAAGATGAGTCCGGGCTGATGTTCGAAGCCGGTGCGCTGCATGATGTAGAGGTCGGGGTCGGCGTGCAGGATCTGCATTTCGCCTCCGGCAAATTTGTGGTGGACGTTGATGAGGGCGTCGATGCCGTTCATGCTTCCCGGGCGGGCAAGCTCGAAGTTGAAGTAGTCGAGCCAGAAGACCGAGGGATAGCCCTCGTGGGTCAGGATATAGGCGTAGGCCATCATCTTTTCGTTGACGACCCCGGCGCCTTCGTGCTGCGTATCGTGATTGTCAACGAAGGTCACGGCGTGGGATGGGCGCTTGGCGACAATCACTCCATCTTCCGTCAACTTCCGGAGATCGTAGTTCGGCGTGTCGCACATGTCCTTCAAGCGGTAACGCAAGCGGGAAGTCGAAGGCGGCGATCTGGTTGTCGGAGAAGCTGTTGACGACTTCGAGCCACTGATCGATGTTCTCGTTGTTCTCCCAGTACTCGCCAACGGTAAAGGGTGTGATGTCCTTGCCGTCGCGCTGATAGCGGTACTTGGCGATGGTACCGACCATCCAGGGGCCGTAGCCCTTGACGAAATCGAAGCGGAAGCCGTCAAAGCCGATCTCTTCAATGATCATCTGGGCGTACTCCATCATCGAGGTGTAGACCAGCGGGTTACGGTGGCACAGATGGGGGAAGCCGGCAAAGGTCTCGCCTTCCAGCGTGACTTCGTAGCGGCTGGGGTGGAAGCAGTTCCAGTCGCGCGCGAAGCGCTGGCTTTTCGGCAGGAACTTTGTCCAACGCATCTCGCCGTCGAGGGGATTTTTCTCCTCCTCGTCGGCGCCCGAATTGTGGTTTATGACCATGTCAGCGTAGACCTGCATGTCCAGCTCGTGAGCGCAACGGATGAGGTTTTCGAGCTCAGCGCGGTTGCCGAAATAGGTTTTTAGGCCGCCCTTCTGGTCGAAGTCCCCGAGGTCGAAGTAGTCGTAGGGGTCGTAGCCCATGGAGGTGACACTGGCCGCTTTCGACACCGGCGGAAGCCAGAGGGAGTTGAATCCGGCGGCCTTGAGGGCCTGGAGTTTTTCGGTTATGAAGTTCCACCACTCTCCGGTTTTGTTTTCTTTTTCGGGGCAGTCCCAGTAGAAGGCTTGCAGCATTACACTCATGGTCTTTCTCGTTCTCCGATCTTTGATCTGATTTTCAGGGGGTCCGATTTTCGGCGCAGGCATTTCCCTCAGCCTCGGTTACGATGCGTTCTGCGGGCGGCGTGTCGCCTGAGGGGTATTCCGGGATGGAAATCGACGTTGTAAACTCAAAGAGATGACGCTTGAGGAACGCCTGGAAAAGCTGACCGAACGGCACGAAGCCCTGACGCAGACCGTCGAGCTGCTCACGAGAGATCTGCATGAGACGCGAGAAGTGGTCGCGCGCATCGTCAACGGGATCGAACGGCTCGTGACCGTCATGGAGGCTTACGAGCGCCGGAACGAGAAGCCGGAAGGAGAGTAATCGCCGGCTGTCCGGGACGGTATGATGAGGCGAGGGACGATTCATTGCGCTTACATACCACGTGGCCCTGTAGCTCAGATGGATAGAGCGACGGTTTCCTAAACCGCAGGTCGGAAGTTCGAATCTTCCCAGGGTCACCATTCCCCAATGAGCAGAATCAGATTTCCTACGCATAGCTTTGACATTGCTGCGCAATCTCCATATAAAAAAGCTCATCTGGAATGGTTTTATCCCTGCTGCGGACAGCGAGCGTGCGAGCCGCAGTCAACCTTTACCCATAACGCAACGGGATGCTCGGGAAGGCGGTGCAAATCCGCCACTGCCCCGCAACTGTGAGCGCCACTGCACGTCGTTGTTACAGACGACCGCAGAGAGCCTGGATGGCAGCACCCACTGGAGCCCCCGCTCCGGGAAGGAAATCCAGCTCAGGCGCAAGTCAGGAGACCGGTCCCTTGTGCTTCAGACCGCGTTCCGAGGGGAACGGAGGAAACCTATGCCGCAATTTTCACGGCGCCTCTGCCGCGCCTTGTTGTTCGCCCCATTTCTGCTTTCCGCATCGATCCTGAAGGCTGTTACCGTCCACGGCACCATCACCGATTCGCTGGGTGTGCCGATCGCAAACGCCACGGTGGCGCTGATACAGAACGGCAAAGTTGTCGTCTCCGTGAGCACTCATTATGACGGAACCTATCAGGTTTCAAACGCGGCCGCGGGCCAGTTCTACATTCTTGCCGGGGGAAAATCCTTCCGCGAGCTGACTACGGGCAGCTTCTACGGCGGCGAACTCGATTCGGTCGAACAGAACATCGTCCTCGAACCGGAATGGGTGCGCCAGTCGATCGTGGTCACGGCGACCGGATTGCCCGAGCCGGAAGCGCAGGTAAGCGCGTCGGTCACGGTGATTAACAAGATCGATTTTCTGAATCGCGCCGTGATGGTCGACCCGCTGCGGCAGGTTGCCGGGTTCGACGTGGTGCAGACCGGCCAGCGCGGCGGCCTAACATCGGTATTTATTCGCGGCGGCAACTCCGACGACAACAAGGTGCTGCTCGACGGAGTATCGATTGAGGACATTGGTGGACGCTTCGATTTGTCGACGATCTCGAGCACCGGTATCTCGCACGTGGAAGCCTATCGCGGACCGAACAGCGTTCTCTGGGGATCCGACGCAGCCGCAGGCGTGATGGGCTTCTTCACGCCGCGCGGGACCACGCCGTTTCCGTCGCTGCTCTATGAGGGTGACGCGGGCTCTTTCGGAACTTACCGCAACGAGGTTCAGCTCGGCGGAACGTACCACAAGCTGGATTACTACGGGGCCTTCAGCGATTTTCAGACGCAGAACTCGATTCCTCATGACGAGTACCACAACATTACCGAGGTCGCGAACCTTGGCTATTCGATCAGCGGCTCGACGGGGCTGCGCGTAACGGCCCGCAACGCCGATATCGCCACGGATCTGCCCGGCGCATCTGCGTTCTATGGCATGTCCAACATCGGCAAACAGTCGGATCAGGACACCTATCTTTCCGCGACATTCGACCACACCTTCAGCGACGCGTGGCACGGGCTGGTTCGCTACGGGCTGGCGCGCAAGAGGGAAGAGTCGGAACAGCCCTATGCTGCGGGGATTCCGGTCGACGGCAACTACTACGGCAATACCGTAACTATCACGGGTGCAAATGGATATTCAGCCATCGGCAATGCGCTGATGAACTACGGCGGAATCTATCCGTACACGATCGACCTGGTCAACAATCGAGATAATCTTTACGCCCAGAGCGATTACAGCATCACGCCGCACCTTACGATTTTGGGCGGCTTTCGCTACGAAAACGAGCGGGGCGCGGAAAACGAATGGGTTTATGACTTCAACGAGACCTTAAATCGTACCAACTACGATTACATGCTCCAGATCAACGGAGACTTCAAGCAACGCTTCTTCTACTCGCTCGGCGGAGGCATTCAGAAGAACCAGCTTTACGGAACCGAGGGCACGCCGCGCGTCGGCTTCTCGTGGTATCCGATCCGGCCGGGCAAGGGTATCTTTCACGGCACGCGCATCAACTTCAACTTTGCCAAAGGCGTGAAAGAGCCTACGATCGACGACCAGTTCGGGTCGCTGTACACATTTCTCGCCGAGAACGGTGGGCAATCGACGATCAATCAGTACGGCATTCGGCCCATCGGAGCGGAGCTTTCGCGCTCCTACGACGGAGGCGTCGAGCAGAGCCTGTTCACCGAAAAGGTCCTCTTTCGGGCGACTTACTTCCACAACGAATTCGGCGACCAGATCGAGTACGTAAGCGCCAGCCTCGTCCCATTCTTGCTGCCGAACCTGACACCCGAACAACAGCTGGCACTGCAGGCCTTTCTCCAGGAGCAGGGCGCCTTTTCCCTCACCGTGAATTCGGGAGCCTTCCGCGCGCAGGGCATCGAGACGGAAGTGCAGTATGGCATCGGCAAGAACATTTTCATCCGCGGCGGATATACCTACCTTGACGCGGTCGTGCAGCACTCATTCACTTCGGATGCCGTGGGCCCAAGCTACAACCCGCTATACCCGACGATTCCCATCGGCAACGACGCGCCTCTGGTTGGCGCACGCCCGTTCCGCAGGCCGCCGCACATCGGTTTCGCTGGGGTGACCTATACCGGCCAGCACATGACGCTCGTGGCTACGGGCGCGTTTGCCAGCCGCAGTGACGATTCAACGTACCTCGGCTACGCCGATGTGAACGGAGACAACGGGCTGCTGCTGCCCAACCGAAATCTCGACCACGGATACGCAAAGCTGGACCTGGGCGGAAGCGCGCCGATCACCAAGTGGCTGGCGGTCTACGCGCAACTCGACAATCTGCTTAGCCAGCAGCACATTTCGCCGATCGGGTATCCGTCGCTGCCGTTTAATATTCGCGCCGGCCTTCGCTTTACGCTGGGGCGGACGGTCAAGTAGGGTTTCCGGCACCGCCGTGCCGGGGAACGCTATAAGGCTTCGCTCAGGTAGATGGCTTCGTTGTTGCCGTCCTTGTCCAGATACCTGATCGAAACCTGGTCGCCGTGCTGCGGGCCGAACTTGGCTCCGTTTACGACACCCATCGGCGTGTCCACCGCGGTGTTGTTATCCAGCTGGAAGGTCTGCGTTGTGCCGTCTGCCGCCTTGATGGTAACGACGCGGTGATGACGGTCCCACTGCGTGACCACTCCGCTGGAAACTTTGAGCGGTGTTGGTCCCAGGTCTTTGACTGCGACGGCGCGGCGCTCGAGGCCGTCTCCAAAGTAGTAGACAATGACCCGATCGCCCTGCTTATTGAACGAGTCGCTCTCTGTCGCCGAGGACTGGAGGATTTTATCGAAGTCGTACTTCTGGTGTTGGCTGGTATCGTCCCGCATGACGGTCTGAGTACCGTCGCTGGAGGTGAGAGTAATGGTGTGCGCGGCACTATCGACTTTGGTCGCGACACCAGTCAGGGCGTGAATGACCTCCTGCGCCGGCGAGATAGAGCAGGCGGCGGCCAGGATGGTTGCGGGAACGAGAAAACGAGTGAGCAAGCGGGCAGCAAGCGATGGCATACGAACTCTCCTTACCTTTTCTGTTTGAGGATTGCCGTGCTGTGCGTGCCCTAAGGTACGGAGGGGAATTTGAGGAACCTGCGCGGTACGGCAACCGACCCAAACTCCAGTTCTAACGATGCTCACTTTATCAAAAAGGATGTATGAACTGAAACACCTTTGTTCTCGTCTTTAATCGATCCCCAGCTTGCGCTGCATCTGCTCGAGGCTGATGCCCTTGGTCTCCGGATAGATAAAGAGCACGATGAAGAACTGCAGGGCCATCATCGCGGAGAAGAAGATGAAGGGCGCTCCGGCGGAGCTGGCGGCGATCGAGGGGAAGGCCTTGGTGATGATGGCATTCATGATCCAGTGGGACGAGCTGCCCAGGCTCTGGCCCTTGGAACGCACGCGCGTGGGGAAGACCTCGCTGATATAGACCCAGATGACGGCGCCCTGCGAGATCGCGAAGAAGAAGATGAAGCCCACGAGCAGCCAAACGAGGTCTCTCTGATGGCTCTTCGTGAGGAAGACGGCCGCTACACCCGCCAGGCATACCGACGTGCCAACGGAGCCGATCAGCAGCAGCGTCTTGCGGCCGAGCTTGTCGATGACGGACATCGCAAGCACGGTTGCGATGAGGTTCATCCCGCCGATGATCACCGCCTGCTTGTCCGCGGAAAGGCTACTGAAGCCGCCGGCGGCGAAGATGTCGTTCACGTAGTACAGGATTGCGTTGATGCCCGAGAGTTGGTTGAACATGCCGATGGTGACGGCGAGAAAAATAGGCAGCCGGTACTTCCACTGGAAGAGCGGCTCGTCCCTGGTTGAGCGCTCGAGATGGATGGAGTCGATGATCTCCTTGAGCTCGGCTTCGTAGTCGGGCGAGCCCATCAGCTTAAGGACCTCGCGGGCTTCGTCGATGCGGCTTTGCGTCACCAGCCAGCGCGAGCTGCGCGGAATGGCGTACAGCAGCACGAGGAACAGGAGGGCAGGTAGCGCTGCGATTCCGAGCTGCCAGCGCCATTGCGTGTCGCCGGCGATGAGCGTGGCGATGGCGTAGTTCGAGGCGTAAGCGAGCAGAATGCCGATGACGATGTTGATCTGGAAGAGACCGACCATGCGTCCGCGCCACTTCGCCGGCGCGAGCTCGGCGATATACACGGGTCCGAGGACGGACGAGCCGCCGATCCCGAGGCCTCCGAGGAGCCGGAAGCAGAGCAGCGAACCCCAGTTCCAGGCCAGCGCGGAGCCCACGGCGGAGATGACGTAGAGCACCGCCATGATGCGGAGGGCCTCGCGTCCGCCGAGCTTCTGGCCGAGTTCGCCCGCGCCCATGGCGCCGATCACCGTGCCGATGAGGGCGATGGAGACGGTGGTGCCGAGTTCGCTCGGCGTGAGATGGAAGATCTGCGTGAGCTGGTGCGTGGTGCCGGAAATAACCGCCGTGTCAAAGCCGAAAAGCAGGCCGCCCAGGGCGCCAACGAGCGAGCCTTTTGCCAGGTAGTAGTTCAGCCGCATGTATCGCTTTCCCCGCGGCCCGGATTCTAAATGCGCTTAACTCTGTCCGGTTGCCGTGAAGGGAAGAATACACGCTCCCAGCAGGCCGGCGTCAGGCCCAAGCTCGGCGGGCAGAACGTGGGTGGCTCCTTTGGGATTGTTCAGCGCGAGTGGGCTGCCGGGCTCGGTGAGGCGATAGACGTAGCTGCGGTGATGCAGCTCTTCGAAGATGGCGGGCTTCAGCAGCTCCCAGGCCTGCACGAGACCGCCGCCGACTACATAGAGCGGGAGCTGCAGCGTGTTGACCAGCGCCGCGAGCCCGATGCCGAGGGCGCGGCCTGCGTCGGTGTAAATCTGCTTTGCGTCCGGGTTGCCGGCGAAGGCGGCTTCGGCAAGCGTTCGCGCCGACCAGGTGTTTCCGGCGAGAGCGGGTGCTGTTCCGGCCGCGATGCGCTGGTTCGCTGCGCGCACGATCGCGGTTGCGGAAGCGTACATCTCAAGGCATCCGTGGTTGCCGCACGGGCACTTCAGGCCGTCTGGATAGATGGTTGCGTGGCCCGCTTCACCGGCCATTCCGGCGGCTCCGTCGAAGATTTTTCCGCCGAGAATGATGCCGTTGCCTACGCCTGTGCCGAGCGTGAGCATGCAGAGCGAGTCGACTCCCATGGTGCGTCCGCGGCCGAGTACGCACTCGGCCAAGGCGGCCAGATTGGCGTCCGATTCGACGATGACGCTCTGCTGCAGCTTCGTTTCGAGGGCGGAGCGCAGATCGAAGCCGTCCCATTCAGGGAGGTTGGGAGGGTTGTGGAGCCGGCCTGCTGGTAACTCCAGTGGCCCCGGCGTTCCTACGCCAATGCCGGCGAGCCGGAACTGCGAGCTGAAGCGGTCTTTCAGGTCGACGATCGCGCCGCACATGTCATCGACCACGGCATCGCGTCCTGCGGCAAGGCGCGTGGGAAGAAGAATGGTCTCGAGTAGTCCCGCGTCTGCTCCCGGACCTACTCCCGTATTGGGCGTGTAAGCAGCGATGCGCAGGTTCGTCCCGCCGAGGTCCACACCGATGGTGTAGCGTCGGCCCTGATCTTGGGTCATGTTCCCCACTTTGCCAGAGAAATAGATTCAGAGAAATGCCGGCCCCAGCACACGGTGAGAGCCTGAGGCCGCTCCTATCGTAATCGACGGAGCACCTCGCATAAACGTGCTCAGCAGGGATTCAGCGGGAGGTGCTTTCGAGAAGACGCGCCCGGGCGAAGATCTTTGTCTCGCCTTCACTGAGAGGAACGATGCGGTCGCAGACTCCGGCGCGTTCGGCTGCCTGCATCAGGCGCGGCAAGGGCTCGTCCATGGGCTCCTGCGAGAGGCGGAAGGTGCCGTAGTGCATCGGGACCATCTCCTGCGCGCCAAGGTCGAGAAATCCCTGCAGCGCATCCTCGGGGCTGGTGTGCACGCGGCGGAATCCGTCGGGCTTATAAGCGCCGATGGGAAGCAGGGCGACTTCGGGATGCAGGCGCTCTCCGATTTCGCGGAAGCCGGCGAAGTAGCCGGTATCGCCGGAGTGATACAGCGACTGCTCACCGTTGCGAAGGACGTATCCGCCGAAGCCGCGGTGCGTGTCGCGCATCATGCGGGCGCCCCAGTGCTGCGCGGGAGTCATCGTGATCTCCACCGGGCCCAGGTTCGCCGTGCCCCACCAGCGCAAGGCGAGGACATCGGCGAATCCGAGTGTGTGGACGAGGTCTTCGACGCCCTCGGGGACTACGACCACCGGACCGCTTCCGCGCAACCGGCGGGTGTGACGGATGATGCGGCGCAGCGACGGCAGATTCAGGTGGTCCATGTGCGCATGCGTCAGCAGCACGGCGTCGATCGGCGGCAGGTCCTGGATGCGCACGCCCGGCCGGCGAAGGCGTCGCATGACCACCAGCCATTTTGCGAAGACGGGATCGACGAGGAGGTTGAGGCCGCCGATCTGGACCAGAAACGACGAGTGACCGATGAAGGTGAGGGCGAGTTCGCCGGGGGCCACGAGCATCGGCTTCTGGGGGGTACCCTGCATCGGCTCAAGGGCCGACCGGGTAAGGATGTCGAGCACAAATTTGAGGTTGGGTGATCGGCGGGAACGTCGTGGCGGCAAATGAAACTCCAGGGACTGTCGTCCTGATGAATGGATGCGGGGCGCGTCGGGAAGATGCGGGACCTGAAAGCAAAAGGGTGAGGCCGATACCCCACCCTGATGCCGTTCTGCCGCAGCTTAGCTCTGGGGAGCCTCCACTTTCGGCGGCGCTGTTACCTCGCTTTCGAATCCTGCTGTCTTGTGCGATCCATCGCAAAAGGGCTTGTTTGCCGAGTGCCCGCACCGGCACAGAGAAAAGGCCGGCTTTCCAGTCAGATCCCACTCGCCGCCATTGGCATCGAGCAGCCGCACCGCCCCTTCCACCCGCAGTGGGCCGTTGGGACGGACGGTGATCTTCACCTCAGTTGCCTGAATGTCGTTCTCAGCCACGAAAACTCCTGTTGAAAAGTGATTTCTCCTCGAGTCTAACAGCCTTGTTGTCGCGCCTGATGTGCGGCAGGTTCGAGCGCTAAGATGATGCAAGATGCTGATCCTCGATGAAGCCCAGGTTCGCCCGCACCTCACCTATGAAGCCCTGATTCCCGCGCTTGAACAGGCGCTCGTCCGCTTTTCTACGCCCGCCATCACGCAGCCTCTCCGCAGTGTTCTTGCCATTCCTGATCATGACGGGCGCTTCGGGCTCATGCCTGTCGTTGACGGCGATCTCATGGGCGTGAAGCTGGTCACGGTCTTTGAGACAAACACCACACTGCCCACGCATCAGGCAGTGATCCAGCTTTTCAGCGCATCAACCGGCGAGCCTCTGGCGGTGATGGACGGACGTCTCATCACGGAAATGCGTACCGCGGCAGTCACGGCAATCGCGGCGCGGCTGTTTACTCCGCAGCGGCCGCTGACGGTTGCAATTCTCGGCTCTGGAGTGCAGGCCCGCTCGCATCTGGCCGCGCTGAAGCATGTGCGGGAGTTGAAGGAGGTGCGCGTCTGGAGCCGCACTCCAGCGAATGCGGCTGCGTTCGCGCGGGAAACCGGAGCATTGCCGAAGGCGCTGGAAGAGGCGATTCGCGGAGCAGACATGGTCATCGGCGTCGCGAATGTTTCGGAGCCGCTGATCCTCGGCCGGTATCTCGGCGACACAACCTTCGTGGCTGCCATTGCGGCCGTGGGAGCCAGCAGGCGCGAACTTGACGACGAAGCCATGCAGGCCAGCATTGTGGTGGAATCCCACCAGGCCGCGCTCCGCGAATCGGGCGATATCATTGCCAGCGGCGCGCCCATCTATGCCGAACTGGGAGAAATTCTCGCCGGAAAGATGAAGCCGCCTGCGGATGGACGGCGCGTGGTCTACAAGGGGCTTGGCATTGCCGCCGAAGATCTTGCTGCGGCAAGGATTGTTTATGAAGCAGCCTCGCGCTGACGCGGTCTCCAGAGGAAATGCAGCGGTACTCCGAGGAGGATCACCGCTGTCCCCAGGAGCGAATTCTTCAGGTTTTCTGCGTAGGAGTAATAGAGCAGCACGCCCGCAGCGAGGACGAAGAGCGCCGGCACGACGGGATATCCCCAGACACGGTAGGTAGCCGCCTTCGGCTGATGACGGCGGTAGTAGAAGATGGTCGTGGCCGTGATCATGTAGAAGAGCCACTCGGCAAAGATAGCCAGCTCGAAGAGCTGCTGGAAGCGTCCGACGGCCAGCAGGAGCACCGATGTCAACAGCGCCTGCACGATCAGCGATGTCGACGGGCTCTGGAAGCGCGGATGGATGTCGGCCATGCGCCGGAAGAAGAGACCGTCCTGCGCCGCAGCGAAGGGAATGCGCGCGCCGGACATAATTGTTCCGTTGAGAGTTACAAATATGCTAAGCGCCATTGCGCCGGAGACCAGTGCCGCTCCCCACGGTCCTGTGGCCACGCTTAGAGCAGCGACGGCCGGCCGTGGCTCGGCGGCAATGCGTGCCGCGGGCAGGATGTACTGGATGGCGGCGTTGGTCGCCATGTAGAGCACGCCGACGATGCCAAGACCCGCGATCAGAGCGATGGGCAGGCTGCGCTGCGGATTGCGAACCTCGCCAGAGACCATGGTCAGGTCGTTCCATCCGTCGTAGGCCCAGAGCGCCGCGATGAGCGCGATCATGAAGCCGCCGAAGCCGCCGGTGGCTCCGGCGTACATCGTGCCGAAGTTGCTCCAGTGGCCGACGCCGGAGGCGAAGCAGAAGCCTGCGATGACCACGATGAGCGCCCCCTTGAGCCAGGTAAATACGAGCTGGAAATTGCCGGCCTTCTTGATGCCGAGATAATTCAAGCCGGTCATCAGCCACGTCATGGCGATGGCGAAGATCTGCGCCCACGTGACCGCGAAGCCGATATGAAAGGCATTTGCGTCGAGCCATCGAAAGGCAGGGAAGATGGCCAGCGTGCGGGCCAGCCCGGTGGTAATGCTGGCGATCGATGCCGGCTTAGCCACGGCAAACCACGTCCACATGTAGAGGAATGCAATGAGATCGCCGTAAGCGCGGCGAAGATAGACGTACTCTCCGCCCGTGTAGGGCATAAGCGTGCTCAACTCGGCATAGGTCATTGCGCCGAAGAGCGACAGCAGGCCGCCGACAATCCACGCGAGATATACCAGCCCCGCGGAGCCTGTGGCCTGCATCATTTCGTGAGGGACGAGAAAGATTCCGCTGCCGATCAGGATGCCGACGACGATTGCCGTGGCATGCGAGGTGCGCAGGACTCGAGGCAGTTCGTGCGTGTGCTGCTGCTGTTCGGTTGCGGCAGGTTGCAATGCGGCGCGGCTCCGGGAGAAAGCCCTCACGATTTAGTGATAATGCTTGAGGTCATTCCAGTCTGCCGCATACGGCTGCTTTCTGCCATAGCAAAGATAGATGTTGCCGTGCTCCCAGGGCATGGCGAGAGGGTGATTGCGAACGCCGACGATTTTGCACGACGCGTAGTAAGGGGCGATCTCATCGGGCGATGCGCCACTGACGATGATCATCTCTTGTCCGGTGTAGCCGCGCGGGCCCCATATCCAGTAATTCTGGTGGCCGCTGATGGCTTCCGGCAATCCGAGCTGCGGCCCGAATAGATTGATGGCGCTCGCCTCGCCGTAATTGCCGCCGAAGATGCCGGTGACCTTCTGCTCGTCGGGCGGCAAGGCGTGATAGATGGCGTTCACCTGGGCGACCAGCTCATGCCAACCGAAGCGGTCGGCATAGAACTGCGGCAGGATGGTTGCGTCGTGGTTCTCCGTGTCCTGCGGAGTGAAACCAAGCTTCTTCTCGTACGCGACAAAGTCCTTGGGCGGCAGCACCGGAATCGAAAAGGGAATCGAGCGGTAGCAGCCCCAGATGAGGAACAGCGCGTAGACGGCGATGAGAGCGTTCTTCCAGGCTCGCTCCTGCGCCCAGGAGAACAAGACGACTCCGCCAGCCGCGAAGTAGACGGGATAGATCGGCGCAAGGTAGTAGTCCTTCGCGTGCATGGCGATCATCAGTGCGAGAAAGAACAGGTAGGTCAGGCCGAGGAAGCGGAACGGGCGTGCGGCCCTGCTCATCAGCAGCCACAGGACTCCTCTGACCCACAGCAACACGGTGAACGGATGCAGCATGAACCACTGCGCGTGGAGAAAAGCCAGCGGCCCCAGCTTCACGTCCTTATCGCTGTTCTGCACATCGCGCAGCCACTCGAGGGTGGGGAAGTGGTAGTGGATCTGCCAGAGCAGGTTCGGCAGGGCGATCCCAATCATGAGCAGCACCGCGACGCCGAACCATTTGCTCGCGAGGATTTGCCGCTGCGGCGCGAGCAGGAGAGCGACGAGCGTGCAGACAAGGAAGAAGACGATGGAGATCTTGTTTTCGAGGCCCAGACCGGCGCTCACTCCGAGTACAATCCACCAATTGCGGATGGTCTCCGGGCGCTCAGCCTGGACGATCATGATCAGCGCCAGCGCGCAGAGCATCCAGAAGACCGGATCGAAGCAGTTCATCGACAGAAAGCTGTCGCTGCCGAGGTACACGCCGCCGACCATCACGCCGAGCATGGCGAGAGCCGCGGCGCGGCGTCCGCCGCCAAGTGCCCAAACGAGCATGCCGGTGATAAATAGCTTGGCTGCCCCGGCGAGCGCGGGAATCAGCCGCATCGCCCACATGCGCTCGTGGCCGAAGAGAGTATCGCTGATGCGGGCGACGAGGGCGATCATCGGGGGCTGGTCGACATAGCCCCATGCCAGCCGCTGTCCGCAGATGAGGTAGTACATTTCGTCGCGGAAGATGCCGTAGCCTGCGCGCTGCGCAACGATGTTGGTGATGATGTGCAGCGCGACCTTCGCCGCTGCAAACGCCAGGGCAATCCAGATGATTGGGGACAGCACCGAACGCCGGGTCGAGGTCGCCGAGGCGGAGATGGCGGTTGCGCTCATGGGCATCGTCCAAAAGATACGTGCCCAGTGCAAATTAGTTCCAGAAGAAAGCGCGCAGCAAGCGATCGAGGCAAGAGAATAGCGGGATTGTGGGCGTCTCAACCAGCAATCCCGCCGGGATCTCTGATGAATCAGGCGGCCTGGAACTGGGCCCGGATGCTCTCGACGTGCGGCTTGAGGAAGGTCTGCCGGTCAATCTTGCCGTAGTTCAGCGCCGCTGCGCCGCCGGCGTGGATGAAGCGGATATCGGTCACGCCGAGGAAGCCGAAGACGGTGGCAAGATAGGGCTCGACGAAATTAAACGAAGCCATCGCGGTATCCGCGTCATAGGTCCCGCCGGACGCGACCAGGAAGGTGGCCTTCTTGCCCCCAAGCAGGCCTTGCGGGGTTCCGCTGGCGTAGGAGAAGGTCTTGCCGGCGCGGGCGATGAGGTCGATCCAGAGCTTGAGGACCGAGGGGATGCCGAAGTTGTGCATGGGGACGCCGAAGACGTACTCGTCGGCGGCCTGGAGCTCGGCCACCAGGATGTCGGACGGGGCGAGCAGCTCGCGTTGTGCGGGGGTGCGGGCGTCTTCCGGGGTGTAGGCGGCCCCGACCCACTCGGCGGTCACGGGCTTCAAAGCGGTGGCGTTGAGGTCGCGGGTGATGATCTTCCCGTTCGGATTGGCCTCTTTCCAATTCTGAACGAACTCTTTGGTCAGCTGGCGGGATACTGAGGCGTCACCGAGAGGGCTGGAATCGATGTGGAGCAGGGTTGGCATGGCTTTTGTTTCTCCTATACTGCAGTTGATGACTAGACGACAGATGTTGATTCAGGAAAAACGACATACGTTGCCCACTGTGCATCTATAGTAACGTGGAGACTTGAATTTCATGTTGGAATCCATCCAAGGTATCGGCGAGGACGCGGGCTGCCGCATGGACCCGCGCATTCGCCGGACGCGGCACCTGTTGCAGCAGGCGCTGGAACAATTACTGGAAACAAAGGACTTCGATAGCATTTCGGTGCAGGACATCACCGAGGCCGCGACCCTGAACCGGGCTACGTTTTACGACCATTACCCGGACAAGTTCGCACTGCTCGAGTGCCTAGTTGCGCGACAGTTCCTTGGGCTTCTGGCGCAGCGCAATGTGAAATTCGACGGGACCTGTCCGTCGGCGATCCGCGGCATCGTGCTTGGGGTGTGCGACTATGTGGCGGGAATTCCCGGGACGGAGCGCCAGCGGCAGCTCGAGCCGCATCTTGAATCGGCGGTGGTCGCCGTGGTGCGGAAGATGCTTCTGGACGGCATGAAGCAGCACCCGCCTGAACGCAGCGTCTGTCCGGAGATGATTGCTGCGACGGTGAGCTGGGCGATCTACGGCGCTGCCAAGGAGTGGGCGCAGTATCCGGATCGCGCTCCGTCAGAAGAGATCGCGGACACGATCATGACGCTGGTGTTGCCCATCCTTGGAATCGAGGCCGAGGAGCTTGTGAGGCGGCATCGGGCGATGGCGGCCGAAGCCTCTCATCCCTGAGGCGTTTCGATTCGCAAAAGGCATATCGCCTCATTCTTCGCGCAGCAGGATCATCGGGTCGACGGCGAGAGCGTGCCGGGCCGGAATCCAGGCAGCCACCAGGCCCAGGATCAGCATGGTGAGCACGACCCCGCCAAGCACGACCGGGTCTTTGGGCGTGGCCTGATAGACGATGTAGGACAGGACGCGGGTTGCGAGCACGCCGAGGATCATGCCCGCCGCGGAGCCCATTGCCAGTAGACGAAATGCGCGGCCCAGCGCCGCGCCGAGCACCTTGCGCTGGCTTGCGCCAAGCGCGACGCGGATGCCCAGTTCGCGCAGGCGCTTGCTTACAGCGTACGAGGCCATTCCAAAGATGCCGGTGACCGCGAGCATCGCGCCCAGCATACCCAATACGCCCAGGGCCACAGTTGCGACGCGGGCGGCAAAGAGGGCGGAGTCCAGTTCAGTGTTCCAGGTCCTGATTTCGAGAGGCATTGCAGGATCGAGGTTCCGCAGGGTGCGCTGCAGAGCAGATGCAATCTCTCCAGGGTCGCGCTGCGAGCGAACGATGAGCCATGTTTCGCCCCTGGGCTCCTGCAGGAAAGAGTAGAACATCGCCGGCTTGGGATCCTCGGTGAGGGTTTCATATTTGCCGTCTTCAACCACGCCTACAACTTCTACTCGTTTGCCGCCCCAGACTTTGAAATGCCCACCGACGGCCTTGTCGACTGACCCAAAGACCGTGCGCGCGAATTCGCGATTGATCACGGCGACCAGCGGAGCCTTGCTCTCGTCGTGCAGGGTAAGGCTTCGCCCGGCAAGGAGTGCGGTTCCCGCAGCCTGGAAATAATCCGGCGAGACATCGAATTGCTGAGCATCGCCGACTGAGTTCGTGGGCCGGAAGTCGGTCGTGCTGTCACTGAAGACGGTCGAGTCGTTGCCGCCGATGCTGAGCGGCAGCCGGTCGGCATAGCCGACGGATCGGGCTCCGGGGATGGCCGCGACTGCATCGTGCATCTTGCGCTGCATCTGAGTGGTCTTATCGCCTTCATATCCAGCCATGTGCAGATCGGTGTGGACGAGCATCGCTCCCTGGGGCTGAAAACCGTAATCGTTCTGGAGCGAGCGGGCCAATCCGCGGACTGCCACCAGCGAAGCCGTGACCAGGACGGCGCAGATGGCGATTTGCATTACCAGGAGCAGGTCCCGCAGCGTAAGGCGGGGCAGATTGCCGGAGCCCAACGAGCCTGAGCGGATGACCTGCCAAGGATCGGCGCGGAGCACCTGACGAACCGGAACCAGGCCGAACAGCACGCCACTCACAATCGCGAGGAATACGGCCACAACATAGGTTTTCGCATCGGGGTTGACCGGCACGTTGATGGGTATGCCGGGGACCGGCCGCCACGTGCTCAACACGCGCAGGATGGCTACGGCGCCCGCCATGCCGACGATGCCTCCGGCGACTGAAACCAGAACGGCTTCGGTGAGAAGCTGCCGCAGGATAAGCTGCCGACTCGATCCGAGAGCCATGCGCAAGGCGATTTCTCTGGCGCGGTCGGCCGTGCGTGCGGCGAAGAGGCTGCCGAGGTTGGCGCAGGCGGCGAGCAGAATGAGGCCCGCCAGGAGCATCAGCCCGGCCATGAAGGCGCGCGCGGGGCGGCCCAGCGTGTTGCCGACCAGCCCCGGCCGCGACACGATGAACTTCAGACCGTCGTCTGATTTTGGATAGGCCTTGGCGAGCGAAGCGGCGATGGTGTTCAGGTCGGCGGTTGCTGCTGCGGATGTGACTCCGGGTTTCAGGTGGCCGATCATCCAGGTGAAATGATCGCCGCGCTCATCCAGCGGATCCCACCCGGCAATCTGAGGCAGGTTCACGATCGCGGCCCACATGTCGGGAGCGAAGAAGAGCTCTGTGCCGCGGAAATTGGCCGGGGCAACGCCGATGATCGTGTAGGGATGCTTGTTGATCTGCACGATTCGCCCCACGGCACCGGGGTCGCTATTGAAGTGGGTGTGCCAGCAGGCGTAGCTCAGCACGATATACGGAGCGCTGTTCTTGCCGTGCTCGTCGGAGGCATGGAGGAACCGTCCGAGGTAGGGCTGGATTCCGAGCGCATCGAAGTAGCTGCCGGTCACCATGTAGGGCCAGAGGACCAGGGGATTTCCGCTGCCGGTGTCGAGGCCGACGCCTCCGGCGATGTCATAGGAGACCAGGGAGTCGAAGCTACGGTTCCGGTCGCGCAGGTCTAGGTAATCGGGAAAAGACTGCGAGGGTGAGCTTTCGACCCGGTATTGGCGCTCGATCATGAACAAGCTGTCGGCGTGCGGCACATTGAGCGGGCGCAGAACCAGCGCATTCAGGACGCTGAAGACCACTGCATTGGCGCCGATGGCCAGCGCCAGGGTGAGTACCGCGGTCACCGCGAATCCGGGCGCCTTGCGCAGCTGGCGCAGGGCAAGTCGCAAATCGGCATTCATGATTGTTCCTCGTGATTGCGAACGCGAGCCTGTTGGCTGCTCGCGGACGTCGGCTGCCGAAGGTACGCTCGGTCTGCGGCGATGGTTCCAGGGAAGTGAAATGTTTTGTGACTAGCGGCGGGAGCGGCGAGAAATTTCGCAACCGGAGACGGTCTCCGATTATCTATTGTCTAGCGGAGGTCCTCTCCGTTTTATTCGCCTGCATGACCGCCGGTCAACAGGCAGGAGGAGGACAAGATGGCAGACGTATTTGGAGCGACCTCGACAACGGACGAGGTGTTGTCGGGGATTGATCTCCGGGGTAAGCGGATTTTGATTACGGGTGTTTCGGCCGGCCTCGGAGTGGAGACGGCGCGATCTCTTGCTGCGCATGGCGCGCACGTGGTGGGCGCGGCTCGGGACCGGGACAAGGCGGAAAGGGCCACGGGTGAGGTGCGGAAAAATGCGGCGGCTAATGGTGGAAGCTTCGAGCTTGTGGAACTCGACCTTGCCAACCTTGCGAGCGTTCGAGTCTGCGCCGACGAGTTACTGAAAAAGGCTGAACCTTTCGATGTGGTCATCGCTAATGCCGGAGTGATGGCCACACCGTTCGGGCACACGGTGGATGGATTCGAGACGCAGTTCGGCACGAATCATCTCGGCCACTTTGTACTGGTGAATCGGATCGCGGCGTTGATCCGAGATGGTGGGCGGCTGGTCAACCTGTCGTCGGCAGGACATCGTTACTCGAACGTCGATCTCAATGATCCCAACTTCGAGCGGACGCCGTACGAGCCGTTCGTGGCTTATGGGCGGTCAAAGACGGCGAATATTCTTTTTGCCGTTGCCTTCGACCGGCGGCATCGGAAGCGGGGTGTACGAGCTGCTGCGGTGCATCCGGGCGGCATTCAGACGGAGCTGGGCCGGTACGCCGAGCCGGGCCGGATCGAAAAGCTGGTCGCCCAGATCAATGAGCAACTGGCGGCGGAGGGTAAGGGACCTTTCCGGTGGAAGACGATTCCACAGGGGTCCGCGACCTCCGTCTGGGCTGGAGTCGTGGCTGGGGCTGATGAGATCGGTGCGCAATATTGTGAGAATTGCCACGTCGGAAAGATCGTACCGGACGGGACGCCTATCAGCGTGATCAGCGAAGGCGTGCGCGGCTATGCGCTCGATCCAGGCAATGCAGAGGCTCTTTGGAAGAAAAGCGAAGAACTGGTGGGAGAGTCCTTTTAGCCGAGGGCGTGCGTCCCGAAAAGGACTGCGCTGCGTAAGAGGAAGCTAACAGGAGAGGCTTTACTGGAGTGACTGGGGATCAGCTTGCAGTCACTCCAGTTCCGATTACTGTTTCACCAGATCCAGGTCGAACGTCAGAGAGACGTCTTCGCCTACAACGGCAGCCGGAAGTTGGCCGATGCCGAAATCGGTGCGCTTGATCGTCGTTGTTCCCGAAAAACCGCAATGGGGCTTTTTGTCCATTCCCGGAACCGGCCCCCTGGGACCTTCCACCTGCAGGACCACTGGCTTCGTGACCCCGTGCAACGTCAGGTTGCCTGAGATCGACAGTCCGCTGCCGCTCTTACTAACGCTTGTGCTCACGAAAGTGCCGGTAGGGAACTGCGCGACGTCGAACCACTTCGCGCTCTTCAGGTCGTTGTCGCGGGCAGCTACGCCGGTGTCTATGGTCGTAACGTCGACGGTGATATTGACGGTGGACTTGGTGATGTCGGCCTCATTCCAGACGACAGTGCCGGCGACGTTTCCGAAATGGCCGTGCACGTTCGAAAGGCTCATGTGAAGGATGGTGAAATCGA
Organism: uncultured Acidobacteriaceae bacterium; assembly: GCA_963782175.1. Classification (GTDB taxonomy): domain Bacteria; phylum Acidobacteriota; class Terriglobia; order Terriglobales; family Acidobacteriaceae; genus Silvibacterium. Next base: position 211,193 of record CAWAIX010000014.1, on the reverse strand, counting down.
CCGAGCTGTGTGCTTTGTCCGGTGCCCAGGTGGAGGTCTGGGCAAGCGTCAGGGGCGCAGCGAGCGCCAATACTCCGAGAGTTAACGCCAGGCGTCTGATCATTCGAAATTTCCTTTCTTCGTTGGGTTAGGACAACCCGACGTCTAGTTATACGACATTTGTCGTCTAACTTGCGATCTTTTTGCCAGCCGGGTCGGGCACCGCGCGGCCCCGAGCGGATTCAAGGGCCTCCGGGATTGCCCCACTATACTTGCACCAGCTTGATCGATGAGCACGAATATTCCATTGGCCGTGCGCCGCGCGATGTACAACCTCCGCGGCGGATTTCTGGTCCGGCCGCTCGTAATCGCACTCGTCCTGGGCTTCGCCGGAGCTATCTTCTCCTGGTTGGAAGAGCGATTCCCCTTTACCAACCATTGGGTTCCGGCGGCGCTCTTTCCTTCGCATGCCGATCCGCAGGTCGCGCAGGTCATTCTGGCCGGCATCGCGGCCTCAATGATGACGGTGGTCTCGATCGTCTTCGCAATTCTGCTCATGACGCTCACTCTGGCGTCGATGCAGTTCTCTCCGCGCATCATCGTCAGCTTTGCGGCAGACCGCGTTACGCAGTGGACCCTGGGGATCTTCCTCGGAACGTTTTCTTATTGCATGGCCGCGCTGCCGGCAGCCCACGCGCTTCCGGTCCCGTTTGAGCCAGTGGCAACGGTGCTGGGCGCGATGCTTCTGGCGCTAACGTGCGTGGGATGGCTGCTGTTCTTCATCCACCATATCTCGCAGGCCATCAGCGTGAATCACATCGTCGACCGGATTGCGAAAGAGACGGAAGGCGTCATCGACGAGTTGATGCCCTGGCCGCATCACGTAAATCGGCTGAGGCACACGGAGACGACGGTTCCGTTTCCCGAAGAGACCACGATTCTGAGTCGCGAATCGGGGTATGTCCGCTTTATCGACACGCAGCGGCTGGTTATTTTTGCGAAGGACTTCCGTGTCCGGATTCGCGTGCTCAGAAGAGTGGGCCACTTCGTTCCCGCGGGAATCCCCCTGATGATGGTCTCGAAGGGCAGCCGGCTGCCTGCTGACGGCGCTGCCCGCCTTCTCGCCGCTTTCGATTTCGGACCCACCCGGACGTTGCAGCAGGACGTGGAGTTCGGAGTGCTGCAAATCGTCGATATCGCGTTGAAGGCGATCTCGCCAGCGGTGAACGATCCCTCGACGGCGATCAGCTGCGTCGATCAACTCAGCCGCATCATGATCCGCTTTGCAACGCGGCAGCCACCGGATGAGTTCCTTTTCGACCCGCCGGGTGTGGTTCGGGTGGCGGTCGGATGGGTGGGGTTCGAGCGCATCCTGGACGCTGCATTCGAGCAGATCCGGATGTATTCGAAGACCGACGTGGCGGTAAGCCTGCGATTGATGCGGGCGCTGCGGGATATCGCGACGTCAACTCCCGATCCCGAGTTCCGCCAGATCCTGGTGGAGCGCGGCCTCCGGACCGTAGCGGGTTGCGCCGAGAAACTGGGCGAGGAAGAGATGCGGGAGCTGCGCGGACGGCAGGGCATGCTGGAAGGGCTGATGGTGACGTCTTAAAGTCCGCCCTACATCTCGTTGTTCAGGACGGGCAGCGGGTTGGTTACTTCTTCTACGTGAAAGTGCGCGTAGATGGTCTCGGCGGTTTTGCGCGGAACCACTGCGGTCAGCGCCTCGAGGCCCGCCTGCTGCACGCTGCGCAGGCTGCCGAAGTGTTCGAGCAGGCGCGTCCGCGTGCGCGCGCCGACGCCTGGGATGGTCAGCAGCTCCGAATCGCGGTCGCGCATCTCGCGCCGCTTGCGGTGGTAGGCAATGGCGAAGCGGTGTGACTCATCGCGCACGCGCTGGATGAGGTGCAGCACGGGAGAACGCCGCTCCAGTACGACCGGCTCGTTCTCCTGTCCGTAGAGGTAGATGATCTCTTCCCGCTTGGCGATGGACGCAAGCGGCTGCGTCGTGAGACCCAGCTCTTCGAGCGCTTCCGCTGCAGCGTGCAACTGCCCGAGGCCGCCGTCGACGAGGATCAGGCTGGGCATGGCGCGCTTCTCTTCAACAACGCGCCGGTAGCGCCGCGAGATAACTTCGCGCATCGCGGCGAAATCGTCGACGCCGGAGACCGATTTGATCTGGAACTTGCGGTAGTCGGACTTCTTCATCGCGCCGTCTTCCCAGACCACCATTGAGGCAACGGTCTCCGCGCCCTGGATGTGCGAGATGTCGAAGCACTCGATGCGGCGAGGCAGTTCGGGGAGCATCAGGATATCCTGCAGCGCTTCGCGGATAGCCTTTTCGGAAGGTTGCAGCACGCGGAAGCGTTGGTCGTAGCTCTGCTTGGCGTTCTGCCCGGCGAGGTCGACGAGCGAGCGCTTTTCACCGCGCACCGGGACGGCTATCTCCACGCGATGGCTGCTGCGCTCGGCGAGCAGAGCGGCGAGAACGGCGCGGTCAGCGAAGTCCACGGGCAGATACATCGCCCGCGGCACGTACTGCTGATCGATGTAGAGCTGCTTGAGCAGCGCCGAGAAGAAGGCTCCGGCCTCGAACTGCCTGCGCTCGGCTTCGGGCTGCGGCTGCTCTTCATCTCCTGACTCGTCCAGTATCAGCGAATCCACGTCTTCCCAGAACAGCTCGCGGCGATCGACGATTTTGCCGCCGCGCATGTGGAAGAGGTTCACGGCGAGCATGCCGTTCTCGTAGTGATAGCCGAAGACGTCGGCGTCGTCGCTGTCGGCGGAGGCGATGCGCTGCTTTTCCTGCAACTGGCTGATGGTCACGAGCAGGTCACGATACTTTGCCGCCAGCTCGAACTGCTCGGCAGCGGCGGCGGCTTCCATGCGGTCTTCGATGGATTTCGCTAGGTCGGCGCCGCGGCCTTCGAGGAACATCTGGGCATCGCGCACCGCCTCGCGGTAGGCCTCGGGAGTGGTCAGGCCCTCGACGCACGGTCCCAGGCAACGCTTGATGTAGTACTGCAGGCAGGGGCGCGCATAGTAGCGCGACAGGTCGAGCTTGCAGCTCGGCAGCAGAAAGCTGCGGTGGATCACCTCGGCGATGCGGTAGGCCAGATTGCCGGGGAAGTAGGGGCCGTAGTAGGCGCCGCCGTCCTTGCGCAGGCGCCGCGTGACCAGCACCTTGGGATAGCGATCGCCCAGGGTCAGCTTCACGTAGGGGTAGGTCTTGTCGTCCCGCAGCAGGATGTTGAAGCGCGGCTTGCGCTGCTTGATGAGGTTGTTTTCGAGCGCCAGCGCCTCGTGCTCGTTGTCGACGAGGATGTAGTCGACGTCGACGGCTTCGCGCATCAGGGAGCCGGTTTTGGCGTTCGCCTGAGAGGCCTCCATCAGATAGGAGCGCACCCGGGCCCTGAGATTTTTCGCTTTGCCGACGTAAATCACCTCATCGTCGGCGTTCTTGTAGAGATACACCCCAGGCCGCGTGGGCAGAGTGCGAATCTTTTCCTGTAAATCCATCTTGACTTCCTTAGTTTAGGGCAGGCGCTCGCCACTCGCTTCTATGGGCGCCGCGGTCGCGGCGACTTTCCTGCAAACCGTGTAAAAGATACCCGGGTGCCGGGCCGTCGCGGCCTGACCGACAGCCTGGGTATTTTCGTAATGTGTTGATCCCGCGTGAATTTGCCGGAACGGAGGGTTTGGCAGGCCCGTTGCAACTTGAATCGCTGGGAACCCGGTGTGCGCACAAATCCGGCGCCCATGCATCTAGTTCTTACAGGGAGTTTCAATTATGACTTGCCCTCGTTTTCGGCCCCTCAAATCTGCGGTCCCATTTCTCGCCGTTTCCGCAATGGGAGTTCTGCCGTTACTCCTCGTCACCGGCTGCAGTACCAAGAACTACGTCCGCAGCCAGACCACCCCGATCATCCAGCAAACCAATGAGCTGGACGACGCAACGCGCACCAACAATCGCAACATTCACGACGTCGACCAGCGCGCGCAGGCCGGGATCCAGCAGGCGCAGAGTTCCGCTAACAACGCGAATCAGCAGGCGCAGAGTGCAAACCAGGCCGCCAACCAGGCGCAGGCCTCGGCGCAGGATGCCGTCCACCAGGCTGACTCTCTGGCCAGTGTGGTTGCCAATCTCGACAGCTACAAGCAGGTCGCCGAGGTTTCGGTGAATTTCGCCTTCGACAAGGCCGAACTCTCGAAAAAGGACCGCGCCGCGCTCGACGACTTCGCCAACCAGGTTGCCGGCATGAAGAACTACATCCTGCAGGTGACTGGTGGAACCGACTCGACCGGATCAGCCGCTTATAATTATGACCTGAGCCAGCGCCGCGCCCGTAGCGCGGTCCAGTATCTGGCCGCGCAGCACAACATTCCGGCGCACAAGTTCTACCTGATCGGAATCGGTAAGGACCAGGAGGTTGCTACGAACTCCACCGCCGCCGGCCGGGCGAAGAACCGCCGCGTAGAGATTCAGTTGTTGTCCAACACGACCGGGCAGCCGGTCACCGCTCCCCAGACTAGCAAACTTGCTGTACCTGCCAATGGTTCCGCGTCCCAGCAGTGAGGGACGTTCACCAGCGCAGGCAGCAGGTAACTGCAAAAAGGCAGGCTCCCCCCGGTCTGCCTTTTCCATTTGATTCGGGGCTTTCTGAAGTGATTCAGCGTCCCGTTTCCTGAGCCTCCCTCCCTGTTCCCTGGATCCTTACATTGCCATCTGTGCGATGTGCGCCTCGCGTACGTCCTGCGCGGTAAACAGCGACACAAATGGGGCGCCCTCGCAGGCTTCCTGAACGGCGTAACGGCCGTTTGCTTCTTCGCGCTCGACGAGGCAGAAGGCCGCGATGACTTTCATCCCGGCTTCTTTTGCTGCTTCGATGGCGGTGACCGTCGAAGCTCCCGTGGTACAGACGTCGTCGACGATGATGACGGAAGCGCCTTTCTCGAGAAATCCCTCGATACGCCGACCGGTGCCGTGGGTCTTTTCCGCCTTGCGGACGAGAAAACCATGGATCAGGGGCGCACTGTGGTGCTGCTGCGCGTGCCAGGCGCTGGCCGTCGCCACATTCGACACGATCGGATCGGCTCCCAACGTCAGTCCGCCAACGGCTGCGGGTTTGAGCTTGTATTCGTGCAGCAGATCGAGAATTGCCAAGCCGGTGAGGCGTCCTCCCTCGGCGTGCAGCGTCGTCGTGCGGCAATCGATGTAGTAATCGCTCTTCGCGCCGGAAGAGAGCGTGAAATCGCCCAACTTGAAGCTGATGCGCGAGAGAAGCTGCAGCAGGGCAGTGCGGTGGCTGGTCGTCATTAGCAAAGATTCTAGCGGCTCTTCGTCACATAATTAGTAATCTGAATCTCCACACCCCGGACACGCGCGCGACAATAACGGCTGGATGGCCGTCTCAAACCAGGGGGAAATCCGATGCCACCTTTCCTGAGAGATATCCGGTATGCTCTTCGGCAGCTGCGCAAATCACCGGCGTTTACGCTTTCGGCTGTCCTTACGCTCGCTCTCGGCATCGGGGCGAATACTGCTATCTTCAGCGCGGTCTACGCGCTGCTGCTTCAGTCGCTTCCTTTTCCCGAGTCGGAGCGCGTCATTGCGATCTCCGAGACTCACCCGCAGGTGCCGGGAGGTGTCGAGGCGACATTTCCGGATTACCAGGACTGGAAGAGCCAGGAGAAAAGCTTCCAGCAGGTTGCGGCTTACTCAACGCTGAACCCTGAGACGGTATCCCTGGTCGCGGGGAATCAGTCCGCGCAGGTGCATCGCGTTCTGGCCTCGGGCGATTTCTTTTCCGTGCTCGGCGCGGCGCCGCTCATCGGACGAACCTTCACCGACAAGGACGAAGCATCCGGAGCAGACCACGTCGCGGTGCTGAGCGCGACGGCGTGGCAGCAATATTTTGGCCGCGATCCCGGAATCATCGGACGCAGCGTCGCTCTCAACGGAAGCAGCTACACGATCGTTGGAGTGCTGCAGCCGGGCGCGGCGTTTCCTGCGTCCGGTGAGGTCTGGCTTCCGCTATCGCTGCTCGATCAGCCTACGCAGGCCTCCCGCGTGTGGCATTCCGTCAACGTGATCGGCCGTCTGCGTCCGGGCGTTGAGTTGACAGCGGCGAAGGCGGACATGCAGACGATCGCCGCGCGCATTGCTGATGCGTATCCCGCAACGAACCGCAATGTAGGGGTCCGGTTGACGCCGCTGCGCGAGCAGCTGGTTGGCGCATTGCGGCCCGCGATTCTCACCCTTATGGGATCGGTCGTTCTGGTGCTGCTGATCGCCTGCGCAAATGTCGCCAGCCTGCTGATGGTGCGCGCCACGGCAAATCGGCGAGAGGTTGCGGTTCGTCAGGCGCTGGGCGCGGACCGCATTCGCCTCTTTTCGCAATTCCTCGCCCAGACCCTGATCCTTTGTCTGCTCGGAGGCACGCTTGGAACGATACTCGCCGCCTTCACATTACCTCTACTGCGCCTTGCTCTTGCCCACACAAACGGTGTCGACCTGTCGATGGTCCAGTCCATCCGACTCAGCGTCCCCGTGTTGTTGTTTACGATCGGCACGTGCACACTCACTGCCGGCCTCTTCGGACTGCTCCCGGTGTTGAAGACCTCGACCACCCTGGCAGAGTCTCTCCGTCCCGGAGATCGTGGGAGCACGGAGAGGCACGGCCTGAGCAGAGGTTTGCTGATCGCCGGCGAGATCGCCATCGCCGTTGTCGTGCTCTTTCTTAGCTCATTGGTTATCCGCAGCTTTCAAAAGCTCATCGCTGTCGATCCCGGCTTTCGCACTGACCATCTCCTGAGCCTCGAAATCGCCTTGCCCGAGCCGCACTATCAGGACAGCAGCCCTGCGACGACTCGCTTCTTCGAACAGCTTCTCGACCGGATATCGCAATCCCCGGGCGTCATCTTGGCAGGAACCACGACTCAGGTTCCTCTCACGCCTTCGCAGGTGATGACACGTTTTCTGATTGAGGGCGCGCCGCCATTGCCTCCGGGAGCGTTTCCGATGGCCCAGCTTCGCTTCGTCAGTCCCGCATTCTTTCGCACCATGGGGCTCGGCCTTCAACAGGGCCGCCTGTTCGACGAGAAAGATGTGAATGATGCTAACGGTTTCTTTGTCGTCAACCAGGCCTTTGCGGAACGCTACCTGCCTGGGAGGAATCCGGTCGGAGCGAATATCCTGCTCGGCGTTTTAAGCCCGCATCCGTCGAAGATTCCCGTCATCGGAGTCGTCTCGAATGCGCGCGACCTGGGAGTGCAGACCGATCCGCAGCCGGAAATTTACCTGCCCGGTTACGGCGTGCATGAAGTGCTCGTTGTCCGCACGGCTCAGGACCCGCGGAGCGTTGTTTCGCTGGTGAGGAACGCCGTTCGCGAACTCGACCCCAACCAGCCGGTTTATCACGTGCAAACGCTCAACGAGGTCCTCTCCGACTCGTGGGCGCGCCAAAAGATGACCGCTGCGCTGCTCGCAATTTTTTCGCTCGCCGCGCTCGCTTTGACGGCAGTCGGGATCTACGGCGTTCTTGCCTATTCCATCGCACAACGCACGCGCGAGATAGGTGTTCGCATGGCCGTGGGCGCAAAGCGAGAAGACATCGTCGCCATGGTCTTGCGGCAGGTCGCATTGTTTGCTTTGGCCGGTATCGGAGTTGGCCTCGGTATCGCATTCGCCGGTGCTCATCTACTCAGATCTCTGCTCTTCGAGACCGGCACCGCAGATCCGGTTGCCGTGTCCGCCACGACCTGCATTCTGGTCCTGGTGGTTCTCCTCGCGGTGAGCTTACCGGCTCGCCGCGCCGCATCGGTGGATCCCATCGAAGCCCTCCGCTCCGAGTAAGACCCTGCGTGCCCCTCGATGGGTAGAAGTCTGCGCTGGGCGGCGCTTGAGCACCGCGTGTTTGGCCAGAGCATTTGGAGTTGGGCTCAAGAGCGCTATGCTTTGCTGGACTCTTCAGTCTCCGCCGCGAGTTGCTCGGAAAGCTTGTAGGCGTGCCTAGAGTGCTCGTGCGCCTGTTTGGTTAGTTCGTGAGCGGTCAGATGATCCCCTTTGTCGTGTGCGACTGCTGCAGTCTCGTGGGCATGGGCCGCGAGGTTGTGAAGCTCGGCGGCTCTACGATGCGGGTTCTGTGACATGATGTGTGTTCTCCTTACTCAATACGGTGCATCGGAGATAGCCCTCACAATCAGTGCCAGTGATCATTAAACCGTCAGCTTCTCCAGATGCCGGAAGCCGCCGGTCTCAGCCAGCACAGCCGCAAAGAGGGTGAAGTTGTAGGCGGCATGCACAACCACTCCTGCGGCGACCGAGTTCGTCCTCAGCCGCACGATGCACAGCACTACGCTGACCGTCCCGATGAGCACCAGCGGACCCCAGGCGTGCGACACCTGCGCCGAATGCATCATGGCGAATCCCAGGCTGGTGATGAGAATCGAAACCGGCACGCCGATCCACTTCCCGGCGGTCTCCGAGATGGTGCCCTTGCGGGCAAGCCAGCGAAAGCTGTTGATCAGTCCGGGGAGCAGGAAGCCGCGGAAGGCCAGCTCTTCCAGCATGGGCGCGGCAGTCACGCCGAAGACCAGCATCATCCAGGCGCCGAGTGTCGTCTTCATCATGTCCTGCATGATGGGCGGGTCTTTGGGCATGGGCAGGAAGTTCCCAAGCAGGTTGATGCCGATGCCCGACGCCAACCCGATCAGTGCGAGGGCCAGAAAGCGCCGCCGCGCCGTTTCTCCGCTCCAGTGAACGCCTTTGCTGAACGGCTCGTGCCACAGCAGGGCAAAGACCGGAATCAGGACAAGCGCGATCAATCCATAGGACAACGCCTGCACAGGGAGGCTGATGCGGGCATCGTTCTCGGCCATCCTGGCGAGGGCGTCAAAACTCTTGTGTCCGAGGATATGCAGGTGCTCGATGAGGTAGACGCCCAGCACCTGGCCGATTCCCAGCAGAATGACGGCCAGCACAAAAAACAGGAGCGCATGCCCCAGGTTGGGAATGAACCGCTGCACCAGCTGGGGAAATGCGGGCTCATAGACGCAGTAGATCTCTTGCGGGGGCTGGTCTTCGGCGGCCGGGTCGATGCCGGGCGCGTCGGTATGGTGGTCCCAAGCCAGTCCATCGCCGTCCAGGGATTGGATTGGAGGAGCCGCAGCCATTTGCCGGGCCCGCTCGATTTCAGCAGCCAGCGCAACGGGGTCGTACTCTTCATGCTCGGGAGACCGAGGGTCGGGCTGGTCAGATCTCATTGCACCCAGTCTTTCTTCGCGTTTCTGCGCCGCTTCCCGTTGCTTCCATTCGGAGTGAGCGCGAATGTCTCTACCGGTGCGATGCTGGCCTGACCCTGCGGCGATTCATAAAACCGCTTCAGAAACTCCCCCGTATAGGAACCGGCAACGCCGGCGATCTGCTCGGGAGTGCCTTGGGCCACGATCCGGCCGCCGTCCTCGCCGCCCTCCGGCCCGAGGTCGATGATCCAGTCTGCGTTACGAATCACGTCGAGATTGTGCTCGATGATGATCACCGTGTTCCCCAGGTCCGTGAGCCGGTGCAGCACTTCCAGCAGCTTGCGGACATCGTCAAAGTGCAGCCCCGTCGTCGGCTCGTCGAGCAGATACAGCGTCCTGCCCGTCTGCCGCTTGCTCAGCTCGCGCGCCAACTTCATGCGCTGCGCCTCGCCGCCGGAGAGCGTCGTAGCTGCCTGTCCCAGATGAATATAGCCGAGACCCACGTCCACCAGCGTCTCAAGTTTCTGGCGCACGGTGGGAATGTCAGCCAGCAGCGGCAGAGCCTCCTCGATCGAGAGGTCGAGCACGTCGGCAATCGAGTAGCCGTTGAACTTCACCGCCAGGGTTTCCTGGTTGTAGCGCCGTCCGTTGCACACTTCGCACTGGACGTAGACATCCGGCAGAAAATTCATCTCGATGCGCCGCTGCCCGTCGCCCTGGCAGGCCTCGCAGCGGCCGCCCGTGACGTTGAAGGAGAAGCGCCCGGCCTTGTATCCGCGCTCGCGCGACTCCGGCAGCATGGCAAAGAGATCGCGGATTGCCGTGAACACGCCGGTGTAGGTGGCCGGATTCGACCGCGGCGTCCTGCCGATCGGCGACTGGTCGATGCGGATCGCCTTGTCGATGTTCTCGAAGCCGCGAATCTTCGTGTATTCGCCGGGCTCCTCGCGCGAGCCGTAGAGTTCTTTTGCCAGCGCGCGGTAGAGGATGTCGTTGACGAGCGTGCTCTTGCCGGAGCCGGAGACGCCCGTAATAACCGTCATTACGCCCAGCGGGAATTTCGCGGTGATGTCGCGGAGGTTGTGGCTTCGCGCGCCTTCTACCGCGATCCACTTGCCGTTCAGCGGCCGCGGAGCCATCCGATGGACGATGGCCTGCTCGCCTGACAGGTAGCGGCCGGTCAGCGACGCCGGAGCGCGCATGATGTCTTCCGGAGTGCCCTCGGCGACCACCTCGCCTCCCAGTTTGCCCGCGCCCGGACCGAGGTCGAGGACATAATCGGCATGGCGGATTGTTTCCTCGTCGTGCTCGACGACCAGAACGGTATTGCCCAGGTTGCGCAGCGACTCAAGCGCCGCGAGCAGCCGCTGATTGTCGCGTTGATGCAGCCCGATCGAGGGCTCGTCCAGCACATAGAGCACGCCGCGCAGCTTTGACCCGATCTGCGTCGCCAGCCGGATGCGCTGGCCTTCGCCGCCGGACAGAGTCGCCGCGTTGCGGTTGAGCGAAAGGTAGCCGAGGCCGACGGCGGTCAGGAACTCCAGCCGCTCGACGACTTCACGGCGCAGCCGCTCGGCAATCAGCGCCTCGCGCGCGGAGAAGCCCAGCGTTCGCGCGGCCTCCAGCGCCCTGCCCAGCGGCAGGGAGGTGAAGTCGGCGATCGACATGCCGCCGACCTTGACGGCGAGCGACTCCGGGCGCAGGCGTTTGCCCTTGCATGCCGGGCAGACCGACGCCGACATGTAGTTCATCATCCAGTCGCGGTAGGCTTCGGACTTGGATTCCTCAAGAGCATCGCGCAGATACGCGAGGATGCCGTGAAAGCCTGTGCGCGGCGCCTCACCCTTGGGAGGCCCGTACAGCAGCAGGTCCTGCTGCTTCTGGGGAAGCTTCTCAAAGGGCTTACTCAGGTCGATTTTGTAGCGGTCGGCGGCGAGCCGGATGAGCTTGAGCAGGTACTGGGACGCCGAACCCGGCCCGAGCGCGCCGTCGAGCAGCGGCTTCGACCAGTCGTTGATAATCTTCGCGGGGTCGAAGTCGTAGATGCTGCCGAGGCCGTGGCACTCCGGGCAGGCTCCGTAGGTGCTGTTGAAGGAAAAGCTGCGCGGCTCGAGCTTCGGTACGTCCAGCCCGCAGTCGGGACATGACATCGAGGAGGAATAGAGCTGCTCGTCGTACTGAGTGCCGACCAGAACGAGGCCGTTGGACATCTGCAGGGCCTTCTGAACCGAAGACTCGAGTGCCTTCTCGATGCCCGGCTTCAGTACGGCGCGGTAAACGATGGCTTCTATGGTGTGATTCTTGCGCTTCTCGAGGTCGAGGGGCTCGGCAAGATCACGAAGCTCGCCGTCGACGCGCGCGCGAAATCCCTGCTGGTCGAGCTTGTCTAAAAGATCTTTGAATTCGCCCTTGCGGCCGCGGACCACCGGCGCATAGATCGTTACCCGCTCGCCGTGACTGAGGGCCAGAATGCGCTCGACGATCTGCTCGGCGGACTGGCGGGAGATCTGGCGTCCGCAATTGGGACAGTGCGGGACGCCCACCGATGCATAGAGAAGGCGCAGGTAGTCGTAGATCTCCGTGATGGTGCCGACCGTCGAGCGCGGGCTGCGGCTGGTCGTCTTCTGCTCGATCGAGATGGCGGGGCTGAGGCCCTCGATCGAATCGACATCGGGGCGCTCGATCTGATCTAAGAATTGCCGCGCGTATGCCGATAACGTCTCCACATAGCGCCGCTGGCCCTCGGCGTAGATGGTGTCAAAGGCGAGCGACGACTTACCCGAACCGGAAAGGCCGGTGACGACGGTAAGCGTGTTCCGCGGAATCTGCACGCTGATATCGCGCAGATTGTGCTGCCGCGCACCCCGCACCGAGATGTGTGTGATCGACATTAGAGATTTCTGTGAAGAATGCGCGACCGGTGGTATTGCGCTTGCGATCGCGTAATAGACCAGGGATGCCGTAAGGGATTACGCTCGCACCCTTCCCCTATCCCGTATCTTATTCGTTAACAGAAATGAGGGTCAAACGTACTCTGGGGCGACGTTATTTCTGTAACATGGCATCGTAGAAAAGAGCAGCTTCTCACGATCAGGACAGAAAGAAGCAGTGATAAACAGGACATAACCGGGTAGGGCAACCAAATCTAACGGCAAGGCCAGAAGGAATCAAAAAGCAGGACCTCATGCAGGACGCAATCAACTTTCTCATGCTTGTGTGTGCCAGCCTCGCGGCGCTGGCTTTCGGAGTCCTCTTCGCTTATTGGGTGTGCCGCGCCGCCTTTGCTTTGATCCGCGTCCATGCGCGTTCCGTCGCCGCCCAGGCGACCCACGCCGCCCAGCCGGAATCCCAGCCCGTCACCCAGACTGCCATCCTCTAATCGCTGTAAGCCATCTCATTGCGTCGCCTTCTCTTCCGGCAGCCGGAACATCACCCACTCCACTACTCGCATCGCCGCTGGCGGGTCAAGATTCGACAGAGCGATCACGGTGTAGTTTGAGCCACACATCTCCAGCTCGCCATTCATCCCGGGCGCACCGCCGCCGTGTCCCACGCAGGTTGCACCGTTCACGTTCATCACTTCCATCCCGTAGGCATAGCGCGCGCCGCCCGGACCGCCCGGCATATCCACCTTGCCCGCGAGCAGCAACTCGGTGTAGTGCGCATCCAGCAGCTTGTTCGCCTTCAGCGCGTTCGCAAACGCGAGCAGATCTACCACCGTCGTATAGCCTCCGCCCGCCGACGTGCCTCGATACGGCAGCGTGTCCGTGTTCGGATGCCACTGTCCCGTCCCCGTCTTCGTGTATCCCACGCTCCTGTCCGCCACCTTCTCATCTTCAGGCTGCGAGCCCGTCTCGGTCATGCCCGCCGGCTCATAGACATGCTCGCGGACGTAGTCGTAGTACCTCTCGCCACTGACCTTCTCGATAATGTTTCCCAGCAGCAGAAAACCATAATTGCTGTACTCAAACCGGCTCCCCGGCTCAAACTTCGGCGGACGATTCCCGAACAGCTTCACATAGTCGGCATGCGTTCGCAGCTCCTGCCGATGCTGATCGAACTCCGGACCGAAGAAATCCCCTGTTCCTCCCGTATGCGTCAGAAGCTCGTTGATCGTTACTTTTGTCGCGATCTCCTTGTTTGGATAATCGGTCAGATATTTCCCCACCGGATCGTCCAGCTTCAGCTTTCCCGCCTGTACCAGCTGCAGGGTGGCCACCGCCGTGAACATCTTGTTCATCGATCCATTGCGAAACCGCGTCTTCAGCGTATTCGGGATGTGGTTCTCGCGGTCCGCGATCCCATACGCCTGCTCAAAGATCGGCTTGCCATCCTTCGCCACGAGCACCGCGCCCGAGAATTTACCCTCAGCCGCCTTCTCATCCAGCTGTTTGCGTAGAGCGTCGATCAGCTCTGCCTCGCTCATGTGCGCTACAGGAAAGTCCAGCGGATGCCCCACCGGCCGCATCTCCATGCGCACAATGTGGTGCGGCTCCGCTGCGTCTACCTCAAGCGTCACCTGCCCAAACATGTCCGAGTCGCGCTCCTGCAGCAACACAGTGATCGTGGTCGGCGTTTCTTCAACGACTTTTTTCAGATCGAAGCCGCCTGTATTGTTGCGTACCTGCCAGTCGCGATCCGCGCGCGCCGCTCCCGCCGGGAAGTTCTTCTCAAGAAAAGCGCGGTACGCTAGCAGATCGCTGCCATCAAAGGCCGCCAGCCATTGGTTGAATTCCTGTCGCGCCGGCCCCGGTTTGGAAGCCTGCCCCGCGTAGCCGGAAACAGTCAAGCAAACGCAAACTGCGATCGAAAACGCTAGTCCTGCCCGGGCGATGGCTGCGAGATTCGATCGGCACGCGATACGCCGTCTCCTGCTGGTCCACATCGCAAGCGCGATTGAGGTGATGCGTCTCATGCCAGTATCTCTCCTGTGAACGGCAATCACTCCGGCAATCACACTTTTGACAAAGGAATCCCGGCGGACGTCATCTCCTCAACGAAGAATTGTAACGAGAAATACCTGCCTCGCTCTGATCCCTGCTTAGCCTCTGCCACCGACCGAGACGCAACGAATCACCCTCATTTCTTCGGCTGGAAGTCAGGCACTCCAAACTGCCATAGCTCGAAGCTCCATTCATCGGCGTTCAGTTCCTGCCTTTGAGACTTTGTGCTTCCCATCCCGTGCCCGGCGTCGTAATCCACCCGCAGCAGCACCGGCTTGCCGCTCGTTGTGGCCGCCTGCAGTCGGGCCGCCATCTTGGCCGGCTGCCACGAAGCGACCCGCGGGTCGTTGATCCCGGTAGTAATCATCACTGCCGGATAGGCCGTGCCATCCTTCACATGTGCGTAGGCGCTCATTTCATACAATGCTTTGAAGCCATCCTGCGTTTTAACCGTGCCGAATTCCGGGATGTTCGGGGGTCCGTTGGGCGTAAATTCAGAGCGCACCACGTCCGACATCGGCACGCCATCGATCGCCGCTGCAAACAGGTCCGGCCGCTCAGTAATCGATCGGCCGATCGTGATTCCGCCTGCGCTGCCTCCCTCGATGGCAAGACGCGAAGCTGACGTGTATTTCTGGTCAATGAGGTACTGTGCGCAGGCAATAAAGTCTTTCCAGGTATTGGGCTTCGTCAACTGCTTCCCGGCAAGATGCCAGTCTTCGCCGTACTCTCCGCCGCCACGCACATGAGCGACCGCATAGACGCCCCCGCGTTCCAGCCAGGCAAGCAAAGTTGGATCGAAGAACGGATCGAAGCTGATGCCATATGCGCCGTAGCCTTCCAGTCGAGTGGGATGCGAGCCGTCGAGCGCAATTCCTCGCTTGCGCACAATGGATAGCGGCACAAGCGTGCCATCGTAGCTCTTGACTTTCACTTCCAGAGCTTCCATATCCTCAGGTTTGTCAAACGGCCCAGCAGGTTGCAGTTTCGTGTCGGTCAGTTGCTTTCTGTCCGGATTGTAGGAGTAGAACGCCGCCGCTCTTACCCACGAGGTAAGGAGGATCACCGCACCAGGAACGCGCTGGTCGGTCGCCGCGATAAAGACTGACCCGTCGAAGGGCAGAGAGATCTGCTCGGCTTTGCCACCGGCGTACGGAAGCCGCACCAGTCGGCCCAGGCCGCCATCAAGATCCTGCACGTATAACGCGTCCGATGCGGCCGCAATGTTGCGCACCACGGCCTCGCCGGCTGGAATCACTACTTCCGCTCCGGCCACATCCGGCTTCGAGAGCTTTGTGTGCAGAACCTTATAACGCGACGCGTTCTTGTGAGATTGCAGATAGAGATCGTCTCCGTGAACATCGAATCCCGTTATGTCGTCAACCACATCGCAAATTTTCTTCCAGGGAATAGTGGGGCCGGTCAGTGATTTCAGAGGTGCCGTGTAGAGGGTCACCTCATTTTGGACTCCATGGAGCACTGCTCCGATTACAAACGAACTGCCGGGATATGTACTGGCAATCGGTATGTCTGCCGGGTCAATCTGAACTCCGGTGAGTCCGGTCCCGAAAATCAATGGATCTTTCTCTGAGTCGCTGCCGATCACATGCAGGTAGACCCGGCTGTTCAGTTCGCGGTCGGTCGGAGCCGACTTCGGACCCAGCTTCTGCATCCGGTTGTATACAAAGGAATGGCCATCCGGCAGCCATGCCGGGCTGGCGAACCATGTATGTTCAATCGCGTCTCCTGTTTCGCGGGCCGTTGCGGTATCTACCACGCGCAGGATGGCGTCTTCCGATCCTCCTTCAGCCACGCCGACGATGACATAGTGGCCGTCCGGCGAGGGTGCTACATAGCTGATTGAATAATGCGGTCCTCCGGGGGTCTCGAATTTCGCCGGATCGAGCAGAAGTTTTTCTGTGCCGGTCCATCCTTCGCGCGTGTAGAGTTTGCCGGTCTCCTCGCTGGCGAGGCGCTTCGTGTAGAAAATGCGATTACCGGGCAGTACGCTCAGGGATCTGACGATTGCAGGTTGGGACTCGTCGAGTTCCTTGATGCGCGCCAGCAGAGCGGCACGGCCGGGAATCTGCGCCAGGACGGCGCGGGTGTAGTCGTTCTGTCCTTTGAACCAGGCCTGAACTTCGGGATTTTTGAGATCTTCCATGTAGCGATAGGGATCGGCGACGGTGGTTCCGAAGTATTCGTCACTGACGATCTTCACCATCGCGATGGGAGGTGCCGGTGGCGTTACGGCAGCGGATATAGCTGGCTGAGCGGAATTTACAGACTGGGCAAACACGCAGGCTGATCCGAAGATGACCAGCGCCGTCAACGCAAACGCGGGGAAAAGAGGGCCTTTGGTTCTCATGACGAGTTCCTCCGGATTGATTTGTCTGGGGGGACGGTGTGCCCTGCTTAAAGTGGTGAAGCGGCCAAGCCCGGCGCATCCGATAGCATCGAATTATACCTCCCGATCGTGGCCGGTAAAGACGCCCTTTGTCACTCTTCTTCCCCCAACAGATCTCCCAGCCGGTCGAAGCGCCTCTCCCACAGCGAGCGCCGCTCGTTGATCCATTGTTCGGCGATTGAAAGGCCCTTCGCCTCCATGCGGCAGGTGCGCACGCGGCCGACCTTGGTGGTGTGTACGAGTCCGCTTTTCTCCAGCACCTGCACGTGCTGGACGGTCGCCGCAACCGTGATCCGAAGCGGTTTCGCGAGGCCGGAAACGGAAACCGGACCCTGGCTTACCCGCTCCAGAATGGCCCTGCGCGTAGGATCGCCAAGGGCATGGAAGACGCGGTCGACATTCGTCTTGCGGTTCGGCATGGTCGTCAGGCCTGCTCTCTCCCCACTTCATCGGCCAGGCGCGCGAGCAGAAGCTGCCAGCCATCCTTGCGCATCTCAGGACCATCCGCACCCTCGAAGAACGCGCCCTGCTCGGTGAAGAGAAGCTTCGTACCTGGTCCCGATTCGAGCATTTCAAAGGTGGCCAGGGAGGCCGAGAAGCGCCTGTCGCCGAGCGTCATGGTGTAGGCCAGGACGATGCGGCTGTCGGGCACGATGTCCTGGTAGGTGGTGTCGTTGGTGCAGATCACGCCTTCGAAGGGGCCGGATTTCAGGCGAAATTCCGTGTGCTCACGGCCGCCGACACGAAAGTCCATCTCAAATCTCTCGGTGATGGAGTTGTCCTCTTCGCGAAACCAGCGCAGCTTCTTCGCCGGGTCGGCAAAGGCAGCAAAGACGCGTTGCGGCGGCACCGGATAGATTCGCTCAATCTCGAATGTGGCATGAGTGACGGTCCTGTCCTTCATTGTTTCTCCTTATCTCTGAGCGATCTGTTAGTGGATTCCGTTCACCGGTTCATAAACGAGATAGACGCAGCCATTGCCAAAGGTTCTGCTCTTCACGGGCTTCAGATCGAGCTTATCTTTCATGCCCTCGAACATGGTTCGTCCGTTGCCCAGCACAATGGGATTCACCACGACGTGGTATTCGTCGATCAGGCCCGAGGCCGCGAGCTGCGCCACAAGGGTTCCACTGCCCAGGATGGTCAGGCCGTCGCCCGGTTCCTGCTTCATCCGCCGGACTTCGCCTGCCAGGTCGTCCCTGACCAGCCTGGTGTGGCTCCAAGAGACGTTGATTTGGGAAGCATCGCTGAGCGTCTTCGAGAAGACAACCTTCGGCAGGGCGTTCATACGATCGGCGATGGCCGCATCGTGCTGCTTCGCCATGGGAGTCGGCCAGTATTGGATCATCAGCTCGTAGGTCTTTCTGCCGAAGAGCAGAGGACCGTTGCCACTCGCGTTCTGCGCGACGAATGCATTCCACTCGGCGTCGTCCTTGCGTGTCTTTGCCCAGCTCATGCTGCCGGCCGCATCGACGAAGTATCCATCGAGTGAGACGTGGTTAAAAACGATCAGTTTCCGCATGTGTGTCTCCCTGGTCGGCTGGTAGTCAGTTAAGCCGACGCTTAACTATCAATCACAGCGGCCTGATTGTCAAGTGGACGCTTAAGTATTGTGAGCATCCCATTTCGAGACGGCGATCCCGTTCGAGGACTGACCCCTTTTCTCCAGAGATGCTTGCCCCAATAGTGGTAGGGGGCGACAGGGCAGGAGACCTTACGATGAGGTATCGCAATATTTTGCACCCTTGCATGAAATCCGCCTGCCAACGCACGTTGCTCGTTCCGCTCCTCGCTGCGGTATTTCTTTTTTTGCCGCGGCTTTCCACAGCACAGGCCGGACCGGCGACGCCGGTGCAGGCCGGATCCGCCTCGCATCCTCAGCCCGGCGGGCACCGCGCGGGCAGGAATTACGACACGCCGATCGGAGCGTTTGAGGGCCAGTCGGACATCGGCGCTTCCAAAGTTGAGGGCAGCGCCCTTTACGACTCCACGGCGAAGCAGTACACCATCAAATCCGCCGGCTACAACACCACCTACACGCGCGAGGAATACCGGTTTCTCTGGAAAAAGATGTCCGGCGACGTTTCTGTTTCCGCCGACATCTCGTTCCCCGATCCGGAGGGTTATGACGGGCGCAAGGCGGTACTCGCGATCCGCCAGGATCTTGAAGACGACTCGAAAGAGGCCCTTGTCGCGCTCTACGGAAGCGGCGTGTTCGCGCTCGGGCAGCGTCCGCGCGAGGGCAAGCCGCGCAACGATGAGACCTACCGGGTCTGGGGTGTTCCGGCGCACGTAAGGCCTGACTTGCGGGCCATCCTGACGCCGAAGCGCATTGCGCTCGAGAAGCACGGCGATGCGTACATCCTGTATGTGAGCGTGGAAGGCGAACCGATGCATCCGTTCGGCACGCCGCTGATCCTGCACATGGACAGGCCCTTTTATGTGGGGATCGGATTCTGCTCGAACTGGCCCGACAAACTGGACACGGCCATCTTCTCGAATGTCACGGTCGAAAACCTGCCCAGGCATTCAGAGGCCGCAACCCGTTAACCAACGGGCGTCATCCCAGAAAGGAATAGCTTGCCTTCTATTTGGTGCATCCTTGAAAATGAAGGCCCCAGCTTAAACCGGTTTCGGTTCAAACCGGTTATCGGAGGATGGCAAGACCGATGCGCCCATACTGGTCCGGACAACTGCAAATTTCCCTGGTTTCTTTCGGAGTAAGTCTCTTCACGGCGACGGACTCGAAGGCCGATATCCGCTTCCATCAGATCAGCCGCAAGACGGGCGAGCGCGTCCGGCATCAGAAGGTCTCTGCCGAAGAAGGGCCGGTGGAGAACTCGGACATCGTCAAGGGCTACGAATATGCCAAGGGCCAGTACGTGACAATCGAGCCCGACGAGATCAACAATCTTCGTCTGCCGACGCGCAAGGCCATCGAGGTTTCGCAGTTCGTCGACGCGAAAGAACTCGGCCCCGAGTACTTCGAAAAACCCTATTACGTTGCGCCGTCGGACGACATTCAGTCCGAAGCTTTCGCCGTCGTGCGAAAAGCGCTGCAGGAGTCGAAGAAGATTGCGCTCGGCAAAATCTCATTCAGCGGACGCGAGCACATCATCGCTGTTGCGCCTTATCCCGACGACGACCTGCCGGGATTGATGGCTTACACGCTGCGCTACGGTGATGAGCTGCGCAAGCCTGCAGAATTTTTCGGCAACATCAAGAAGGCGAACGTCGAGGAAGAGCAGCTCCAGCTTGCCGAGGAGTTGATCAAGCGCAAGACGGCGAAGTTCGACCCGTCAAAATTCAAAGATCAGTATGAAACCGCCTTGCGCGAGCTGGTGGAAGCCAAGGTGGGCAACGCGCCGATTCCGCAGGAGGAGCCCGCGCCGCAGCAGGCGAAGGTCATCAACCTTATGGACGCGCTGCGCAAAAGCATCGCCGATGGCGGCCAGAAGTCGGTTGCCGCGAAGAAGCCCTCGCAGTCTGCGGAAACAGAGAAGGGAATTGCGCTGGTCAAGCCGCCCAAGGCAACTAAGAAGCGCAAGTCCGCATAGCAGATCGAATGACACGGAATCAGCACTGTCATTTCGGCGGGGAGAAGAGGCGTCTTTAGCCGCTTTGGGCATCTCTAAATTCAGGCACCCCTTTCGGTAAGCACCCATGCCCTCACGCCGCAAAAATCCTCCGCCCGAGTCCGCCGCAGACGCCGTAGACGAGCAACTTGCGCGCTACCGCTCGATGCGCGACTTCTCCGTCACGGCAGAGCCGTCGGGTAAGTCCCGCGGTAAACCTGTCGCGGAGATCCCGCCAGGCGCCCAACCCTTCGTCATTCAGAAGCACGCGGCTACGCGGCTGCATTACGATTTCCGCCTCGGCTGGAATGGCGTGCTCAAGAGCTGGGCCGTGGCAAAGGGCCCCAGCTATTACGTTGGAGACAAGCGTCTCGCCGTCCAGGTTGAAGACCACCCCATGGAATATGGCGGCTTCGAAGGGATCATCCCCAAGGGTCAGTACGGAGGGGGCACGGTCATGGTCTGGGACCAGGGCTGGTGGGAGCCGCAGCCCGGCTATACGGATGTCGACGCCGGCCTGCGCGATGGCTCGCTGAAGTTCATCCTGCACGGGACAAAGCTTCATGGCAAGTGGGCGCTGATCCGCATGAAGCCCCGCCCCGGTGATCGCAATCCCAACTGGCTGCTTATCAAGGAGCACGACGAGTACGAGCGCTCGGAAACCGATCCGCCGATTACTGAGGAGGCGCCCAATTCCGCGGTCACCGGCCGCACCATGGATGAGATCGCCCGCGCCGAGACGCACGTCTGGAACTCAAAGGACACAGCGACAGGGAAAGCCTGGTATAGAAGCGACAAGGCTGCGGCCGGTCCTCCTTCCAAAGCTGACGCCAAACGATCGCCGGCGAAGAAGGTGCTGTTCGGCCCGTCGCTCAGCGGTGCGCCGAAAGAGCGGCTGCCGACATTCATCAAGCCCCAGCTCGCAGCGCCAGCTGACCAGCCGCCACAGGGGCCCGGCTGGGTGCATGAACTCAAGCTCGACGGCTATCGAATCCAGGCCCGCAAGGACGGCGATAAGGTGCAGCTCCTGACGCGGTCCGGCCTCGACTGGACGCATCGCATGAAGGCCCTCGCTGGTGACGTGGCTACGCTGGGGGCCGAAAGCGCCCTGATCGACGGCGAAGTCGTCGTCCTCCTTTCCGACGGCACCACCAGCTTCGCCGATCTGCAGGCCGCATTTGAGGAAGGCGCTCGCCACCCGCTCACCTATTTCGCTTTTGATCTGCTGCACCTCAACGGACACAACCTGCGCGACCTTCCCCTAACCGAGCGCAAGGCCATGCTCTCGCGCCTCTTCGAAGAGCCTGACGGCGCGCTGCGCTTCAGCGAGCACGTCGATGCGCCCGGGGACCTCGTTTTTAAGAAGGCCTGCGAGCTGCACGCCGAGGGCATCATCTCCAAGCGCGCCGAGGGCAAATACATCACGGCGCGCACCAGCGACTGGCGCAAGATCAAATGCCTCAACGAACAGGAGTTCGTCGTCGGTGGTTTCACGCTGCCCACTAACGGTATCTACGGCGTCGGGGCGCTGCTGCTCGGTTACTACGAGAAGGGCAAGCTCATCTACGCGGGACGCACGGGCACTGGGTTCACCCGCAAGATTCACGCGGATCTGCGCGCGCGCCTGGACAAGCTCCGCCGCGAAACAACGCCCTTCGAGGTGGTGCCACCCGATGTCCGCAAGGGAGCCATCTGGGTCAAACCTGAACTCGTCGCCCAGGTTCACTTCGCCACCTGGACCTCCGACAATGTGGTCCGCCAGGCCGCGTTCATGGGATTGCGCGAAGACAAGCCTGCGAGCGAAGTCCGCCGTGAAACGCCAGGAAAGTCTGCCGAACCAGAATCCGCAAATCGGGCTGCCGCCGATCCGCCTGCTTCCGACCCGCCGAAGCGAGCATCGAAACATGCTGCGCATTCGACCGCTGCGACTGCCGCCCCCAGGACCGCAGCAAAGACGGCGCCCGCGAAGAAAGCCGCGTCAGCGGCCTCAGCCGAGCACGCGCCCGTACGCCTGACGCATCCCGACAAGGTCCTCGACCCCGAGTCGGGACTCACTAAGCAGCAGCTCGCCGACTACTACTGGGCCATCGCGCCTCACATGCTCCCGCACATCGCGAACCGCCCTATTTCGCTGGTGCGCTGCCCCGACGGTACTGGCCGCCAGTGCTTCTATCAGAAGCACGTGAACGACACGCTGCCGCCGAACGTCGAGTCGGTTGGGATCCGCGACAAGAAATCCGGCAAGGTCGAGCCTTACATCACGCTTTCCACGCCGGAAACGCTTGCCGGCCTCGCCCAGCTCGGAGTCCTCGAGATTCATCCCTGGGGCTCATGCAACGACAATCTCGAGCGCCCCGACCGCATCATCATCGACCTCGATCCCGACCCGGCGATTCCGTGGTCAACGCTCGCCGGCAGCGCAGACGACATACGGGAACAGCTTAAGAGCCTCGGCCTCGAAAGCTTTCTCAAGACCACCGGAGGCAAGGGCCTGCACGTCGTCGTGCCGATCAAGCCCGAGCACGACTGGCCCGTGATCAAGCAGTTCGCACACGCCTTTGTTCTGGAGATGGAGAAGCGCAACTCGCGCCTCTATCTCACCAAGATGACCAAGTCCGCGCGCGTGGGACGCATCTTCCTGGACTATCTTCGCAACGAGCGCGGATCCACCGCCGTCGCGCCCTACTCGCCGCGCGCCCGCGCCGGAGCGGCGGTCTCCATGCCGCTGCCATGGACGGCGCTCAAAGAGCCTGCGCTGCCGGTCTTTCGCGTGACCGATTTCGATGAGTGGAAGGAAAGATTGAAGCGCGATCCGTGGAAGAAGCTGCCGGAAACAGAACAGAGCATCACTGCTGAAACATTAAAGCTCTTCAAAATCTCCGAAGCGAAATAACATGTCATGCCTCTGCGGAATCTGTGTACAGCCTGAGGAAACAGAACAAGTGATCCTCGCCAATTCCCAGGTCAGACGCTCACTACCGGAAACGGTGAGTCGCGCACCATGGCGTAGGTTAAATCCCTCATACGGCCATGAGGGCCGGGCTGATGGCTTCTTCCGACGATGAGCACGTCGGCATCTGACTCCAGAGTGGCCTCGAGCAATGCTTCTTTGACTGAACCGATAGCAATGCGAACCGGGGCTTCGGTACCAACGACCCGCTGAAGATCAGCTATACGCCGGTTCACTTCCTGTCTTGCGGCGGAGTTGATTTGCTCTTCAAGTCCCAGTTCAATCGGCAGCTTCATTTCTCCGGCTTGCACCGCATGAATGATCGAAAGCTTGCCGCACGCTTGTGCTGCCACCTGACTGGCAAAACCAAGCACTCTTTTGGAATTTGAGCCCAAGCCGATCGCGCACAGCCATTCCCGGTGCTCCAAAGGTCTGGGAGCAATTGTCAGAGCATGCCGGCTCGTCATTACTGGACAGTCCGCGTCGTTAATTACCTTGGCTGTTGTTGAGCCAAGCAGCATCTGCCTGAAGATGCCTGAGTGTGTGGGCATGATGATGAGATCGAACCTATTCTCTCTCGCAACTCGAGCGATCTCGGTCGCCGGGTCTCCCGAAGTCAGGATTCTTGGGCACTGCGCGACAGGAAACTCTGCAGTCAGGAACGAATTGAGTTTCTCCCGGCCGATCTCCAGATACTCCTCTGAAACCTCGGACATCGGTCTTACGTAAAGTTGAACGCCGTTGTAGCTGGTCGGATCGACAACATGAACCAGCGAAACCCTGGCTCCAAGCACAGCCGCTGCTCTCTTCACGTAAGCAGCCATGGCAATGCAGTTGGGCGAGAAATCCACGGGATAGAGGATGCTTACGATTAAGGACATACATACCGCTCCTCGGAACATCTCAAAATGCTGCTCTTGACACGCTCTTCAATCGAAATACGCGTTGCAAAATGAGCTTAGATCAAAAGTTTTGAACGAGCGAGGAGACGCCAAAACTGCAGGCTGGGATCGAAGCCTTTCAAGGAACAAGTCGGAAATAGTGGATCGTCGCCAAGCCGGAAGTCGGCTTCCATTAAGCGATGCTCTCATCCTTTGAGTAACCAAGGGTGCGAAGCACGATCCTGAACTCATCCCATAGCCAGCCTCGCGAACGCGAGGCTGGAAAGAAGCCCCAGGGCTTTAGGCCGCCTTGGGGAACTCGACTTTGACGGGAGGCTCGGGCGTTATGCCGGAAACTTCCTGGCGCCACAACCGTGCCGTTTCGAGCAAATCCTGCAGAGAGTATTTCGTAATGCTGGTCTGCTCCTCACCTGCCCCTGGATCATCGCACAGAGAGCAATAGATTCTCGGATTCCGGAGGGCGTAATATGGGCAGGAGCAAGCATACGGAAGCGCAGATCATCGCTGCGCTGAAGCAGGTTGAAGCCGGACGGACGGTGGATGATGTGGCGCGGGAGTGCGGCGTCAGCCAAGGGACGATCTACACCTGGAAGGCGAAGTTCGGCGGCATGGATGTCAGTGAGGCGCAGCGGCTGCGTTCACTGGAAGATGAGAACTCGCGTCTGAAGCGTCTGGTGGCGGATCTGAGCCTGGACAAGGAGATGCTGAAGGCGGTCATCGCAAAAAACGGGTTGAGCTCGTAGACCGGAGGACGGATGCGAGCTGGCTTCGCTCGCAGTATCGAGCCAGTGAGCGCCGGGTGTGCGGGCTGATGTCTGTTGCAGTGAGCAGCTATCGGTATCAGTCGCGGCGATCGGATGAGTCGCTGCGAGAGAAGCTGGTGCGGCTAGCTCGAGAGAAGCCGAGATACGGCTATCGGAGATTGCAGGTGCTGGTGGAACGTGAGGGCGAGCGAGTGAACCATAAACGGCTGTGGCGGGTGTACCGCGAGGCGGGTCTGTGCCTGAAGCGGAAGAAGCGCAAACACTGTGTGCGCATCGGATCGCCGCGCCCCGCGCTGAGCGGCGCTAACCAGGAGTGGGCCCTGGATTTCGCTCATGATGTGCTTGCCGCAGGACGCATGATTCGCGTGCTGAGTGTAGTGGATGCCTTCACGCGGGAGTGCCTGGCGCTGGAGGTGGACACAGGTTTTGCCAGTCGGCGCGTAACCCGGGTTCTGGAGGAGATTATCGCCATACGCGGTCGCCCCCTGGCGATTCGCTGCGACAACGGGCCGGAACTGACCAGTCGTCACTTTCTTGCCTGGGCGCTGGAGTGGAAGATCGAGTTGCGCCACATCCAGCCGGGCAAGCCAACGCAGAACGCGCACGTGGAGAGCTTTCACGGCCGACTGCGTGAGGAGTGCCTGCGGGTGAGCTGGTTCACCAACCTGTTCGATGCACGCAGGAAGGTAGCTAACTGGAAGATGGAGTATAACGAGCAACGTCCACACAGCAGCCTCGGCTACAGAACTCCGGCTGAGTTTGCTCGCGTGGTCATAACCCAGAGCTATGCAAAAGACGTGAGCTCCGCTCACTTGGAAAACGCCTGCGACGTTTCCCACTTTCCCACAGCTCCGGCGGCGGGCTAGATTTACAGAATTACCTATGCGGAGTTAGGGGGCAGGTCAACACGCCGTGCTGATGTCTCGGACTGGGAGTCGGCGGCGTACAAGCCATTCGCAACTCACCGTTCGGCTTCATATGAGGCAGTGCGTAGACTGCACAGCTTCCGTCTTTGAGTAACTCCCGAATCAGGTCCTTTACCAAATCGGATTGATTCGAACTGAACTCGATACCATGTACCGTCGGCATTGAAGTGACCTCTTGCTCTCTTCTCAGCCTAAGAAAAAATCACTAAAAAATCCGTAAAGCATCGGTCGAAATCGACTGCGGGCTGATGCGGGTGTGTGCAGGCGCTTCCCTTGCTGGATGTTGGGCTGAGTAGACGAGTTGGCTCCGAGTGAATGCGCAACTCCTGCATTCTTTCGCAGCGATGGCTATTGTTGCTGCGGTGGCGGAGGCGCCGGCTGGCCCTGCTGTTGCTGCATCTGCTGCTGGCGCAGCTGCTGAAGCTCCTGCAACATTTGCTGCGGTGAGCGCACGCCGCCGCCGGGCTGTTGTGGGGCCTGCTGCTGCGGATTCTCGACGCCGGGAGGAGTGATGATCTGCATCTGCTGCTGCTGAGGCTCGTCGTCTTCGTCGTCCTGATTCAGCTGGTTCATTGGCTGGGGCTGCAGGCCGGCGGAGCCGTTGGGAATGCCTCCGACCCGTGGTGTGAGCGTGATCTGTTTCGGGGTTCCGGACTGCGTCACGCCCAGCATGACCACGTTGTATCCTGTGCCGTCGAGCAGCTCGGAGATGATCTCCTGCGGATCGCCAGGCCCGTACGTTCCGAAGACGCGCTGGTCTTTGTTGAGGCCGTCGATGGTCATCCCGGCGTCTGCGCCAAGCCGATGCATGATTTCGATGAGACTGGAGTTGTCGGCATGAATGGCGAGCCGGCCATCGGCAAGGTCGACCTTTGCGGGCTGCGCCGGCTTGTCGAGCAGAGAGGGAGCAAGAGCGATTGATTGGGAGACTGCCTGCGCCTGGACGGGTGCCTGTGCCGGAATCTGGACCGGGGCCTGTGCGGCCGTGGGCACAGACTGCTGCTGTTGCGGAGCGGGCGGCTGCATGCGCGGATTGTGCTGCGAGCCGAAGCTCCCCATCGGGCGCATACGCTGGTTGGGGGGCGGAACGTAGGCACCGGGAGGCTCCGCAACCTGCGCCGGGGCGGCCGATGCGACCGCGAGGCAAGCAACGCCACCGATCAGGAATGCCACGATTCGGCCGTGTTGAGGGGGATTCATCAAACTGCGTACCGTCTGCTTCGGCTGCAAACCACTCTCTATACTAGACTAGCAGTGGTTCGGGTTTGCTCACGACTTTTGGTTCGTTAAAAAATATGCCGCACTGCGTTGCCCGTTTTGATCCTCGTCCGGCCCTCGTTGTCCTGATGGCTTTCCTGGTGCTCGTCCCGCCGGCGCGAGCCGTTTCCTGTGTCACGGCGAGCGAGATGAGCGCCACGCAGCGCGACAAGCTGGCCCAGGTCGCGCGGGCGCTTGGGGGCGATATTCAAGGGGGCAATGTAGCCGCCGTGCGCCAGGCGACGATTGCGGCCGTGGCGGCGCAGTTCGATCCGATCGCAGCCAGTATTCAGAGCGTTGCGCCGCAGATCCAGAACGCAACGTTGACGATCAGCGCGCTCTACCTGCTGAAAGCCTCCGACCTCAAGTCCACCCAGGAAGAGACGCAGTTCTTCTGCTCGGTTGGAGGATCGGCGCTGATTGTGACGCTGACGATCCCGCAGTTGCCGCCGGGGGATTATGCGCTGCTGATCCTGCGGGCAACAGGGGTGGATCATCCGCAGCAGCTTACGCTGCTGGTGCAGAACGATCCGGCGGGGAGCGGGGATTGGAAGCTGGCGGGCTTCTTTCCGCGTCCCATCGACGCGGCTGGGCACGACGGCGTGTGGTACTGGAAACAGGCGCGCGACTACGCGCAAAAGAACCAGGACTGGAACGCGTATTTCTATTATCAGACTGCCGCATTTCTGCTTACGCCGGTGGATTTCCTTTCCAGTCCGAACCTGGAGAAGCTCCTGAAGGAAGCCGAAACGATGCGGCCGGCGGAGATGCCGGGGGCGAAGCCGATGACGCTCAAGGCCGGCAATCAGAGCTTCGAGATCACGAGCATGCGCACCGACAGCTCTCTCGGCGGGCTGGACCTGGTGATCAACTACAAGACGAAGGACGCCTCCGACCCGGTGGCCACGCACGCGCAGATTGTGGAGCTGATGAAGGCAATGCTTGCGCAATATCCCCAGCTGCGGCAGGCTTTTCACGGGCTCTGGGTGTACGCGCATGCGCCGAATCAGAATCCCTACGCCATCGAGCTTCCGATGAATCAGATTTCTTAGGCCGACTGAAGCGACTATGGACAAATTGACTCACGAGGATATGCCATTGGTATGGTTAACCTGATGGAAAAGACGCTCAGCCAGGCAATCGCCCACCGCCGCGCCACCCCGAGCTTCGATGGATCGCCTATTCCGAATGAGGACCTGAAGAAGATCGTTGAGGCCGGGCTGAAGGCTCCGAGCGGCTACAACATGCAGCCTTGGCGCTTCATCGTGGTGCGGTCGCCGGAACAGCGGCGGCGGCTGCGGTGGGCGAGCTTCAACCAGGCCAAGGTGGAGGAAGCGCCCGTGGTCATCGTGGCCTGCGGAGACGCCGACGGGTGGCGCACCGGCGACCTCGAAGAGATGCTCCGCATGGGCTGCGAAGGCGGCATGCCGGAGAATTACGCCGAACAGGCGCGGCAGAATATCCCGAACTATCTGTCGAACCATCCCAACCTGACGGCGTGGCTCAACAAGCACGTGATGATCGCCTTCAGCTTCATGATGCTGATGGCCGAGGTGCTGGGCTACGACACGGCTCCGATGGAGGGCTTCGAGCAGGAAAAGGTGCGAGAGGTGCTCAAGCTGCCGCTGAGCTATCACGTGGTGGCGCTGCTGGCCATCGGGCGTTTGAGAGGCGAGGACAAGTTCGAGGGTGGCCGCTTCAGCATGGGTGTGACTGTCTTCGAAAATGAATACGGTCGGCCGCTGAAGCTTTAGCTGAAACAAGATGTCCCGCGAATATCCTGAACGGCCGATCGTCGGTGTCGGCGCCGTGATCATCGACGGCGGCCGCGTTCTGCTGGTGCAGCGCGGGCAGGCTCCGCTCAAAGGCGAGTGGTCGCTGCCCGGAGGCGCGCTCGAACTGGGCGAGACCCTCGAGGAAGGCATTCGCCGCGAGGTGCTCGAAGAGACGGGGCTGATGGTCGAGCCGATCTCCGTGGTGGACGTGCTGGACCGCATCTCGCGCGACGCCGAAGGGCGCGTCCAATGTCACTACGTGCTGGTGGATTTCCTGTGCCGCGTGACCGGCGGCGACCTGGCCTGCGCGACCGATGCTGCCGATGCGCGCTGGGCTGGTCTCGAGGAGCTGAGCGCGGTTGCGCCGTTCACCTTCGCGGTGATTCAAAAAGCTTTCGCAATGGCGCACACGGAACATTGAACGATGCGTGGCACACGATAGAATGGGCACGTACGAGGGAAGCCAAGAAACCGGAGCGGCTGAGCGCGAAATTGAATAACCAGTGAGCAATTCTCCCAAGGTTGTCACCCTGCCTCAGCCGCGGCCCGACCGCGCCCCGAGCAGCGGAACACGGCCTGTGCTGCGGCGCGGCCTGCTGGTGCTGGTCTGCTTTGTGATCGGGCTGGTGCTTGTTATATGCCTGCGCCCGCTGGAGCTGGTGCTCGCGATGCTGCAGGTCAAGTTGAGGGTGGTCGACGGCATCAGCAGCCGTTACGTGGAACTCGATGGCTATCGCATCCACTATTTCGAGGGAGGAGCCGGGCCTCCGATTGTGCTGATTCATGGCCTAGGCAGCAGGGCAGAAGACTGGGCCAATATGATGCCGCAGCTGGTGCGAGGCGGACGCCATGTCTACGCTATAGACATGCTTGGCTATGGGCGTTCCTCGCGCCCCCGCGACGCAGCGTATTCGATTCCGCAGGAGGCCGGCATCGTTGAGAAGTTCATTGAATCGCAGAACATCGCCCAGACCGACCTCGGAGGCTGGTCGATGGGCGGTTGGGTCGCGACGCGGGTGGCTCTCGATGAGCCGGAGCGCGTGCGGCGGCTGGCGCTTTACGACAGCGCGGGATTGCGGTTCGAGCTGCCCTTCAAGGTGGCGCTTTTCTGGCCGGATAATCCGCAGACGCTCGACGCACTCAACGACCTGCTGTCGCCGGGGCAAGGCCGGCCAATACCCGGGATATTGCAGAGGGATCTCCTACGCCTTGTCCGCCTGAATGGGTGGATTGTGCAACGCAGCATGAATTCGATGCTGACGGGCGCAGACCTTGTCGATGGCAAGATGGGCGGGCTGAAGATGCCCGTGCTCATCGTGTGGGGCAGGAACGACCAACTCACCCCGGTATCGCTGGCCTACATCTTTCACGCGCAGATCCCGCAGTCGGTGCTGGAGATCTACGACGGCTGCGGACACCTCGCTCCGCGCGAATGCGGCGACCGCATCGGCCCGAATACGCTGGATTTTCTGAAGGCCGATCCGCCGATGCCGCCGCAGGTAAAAGAAATTCCGGCAGGGAAGTGACTCACTCGCCGGCTTTCCAGACATAAGCATCGCGCTGCGGAAGTCCTACGTGCGCGAGCACACGACAGACAAACTGGCGCGCCATCTCGATCGAATCGATTGGCTTGTTGTAGAACGCGGGGATGACGGGAAAGATGGTTGCGCCCGCATCGGCGGCGAGCGTCATGTTGCGCAGGTGAATCTTGTTGAAGGGCGTCTCGCGCACGCAGAGCACCAGCGGACGGCGCTCCTTGAGGCAGACATCCGCGGCGCGCTCGATGAGGTTATCGGCCAGGCCGTTCGCGATGGCCGCGAGCGTGCCCACACTGCAGGGTAGAACGATCATGCCGTTCGAGGGATAGCTGCCGCTCGCGACAGGCGCGCCGATATCGTTGTCGCCGAGCTGGCGGATCTTCTTCGGGTCGATGTTCGGCTGGAGGCCGAGCAGCTTTTCAAGCAGGCGATTGCGGCCGGTCAATTCCAGCTCTTCCGCCATGACGCGCAGCGAATTTTCCGAGGGGATGAAGTGCACGTGCTCGACGCGCTCATCGGCTTCGAGAGCGCGCAACAGTTCGCGTCCGAAAACGGATCCGCTGGCTCCGGTCATGGCGACGGTAAAATGCATAAGTCGATCTGTGACTGCGCGTGCAAAGAACTATCTTCTCATTTTCGCCGGGAGCGGATTCATGTCATGGAGGCGGGCGATGCAGCTGCCGGGCTGCGCTTCCAAACCCTTCGCAGGAGGTGCACGATCCACCGCGCAGCGAAGAAAGCGCACAGTGTCAGCACCGCTGCGATAGAAGCCGCGATCAAGGGATGCCTGGTCGTGAGCCAGGTGATGCCGACGGCGAGCACGTCTTCGCCGGTGCTGAGGGCGATGTTCGAAATGGGCTCCGGGCTGGGCGTAACAGCGGCGCGCACAGCGGTCTTCGATCCGTGCGAGACCATGGCGATGCCCGCACCCGCCAGAGCTGCGAAGAGCTTCGTCTCCGGCGATAGCTGGGCGCTGGCCTGCCACGCGAGCAGCGCAGCCACGGGTGGCCGGATGAAGGTGTGCAGCGCGTTCCAGATCATGTCGAAGCCAGGAATCTTGTCGGCGACGAACTCCAGGGCGAACATCGCCCCACTCACACCGATGACCCACCAACTCGCGAGTACTTCGAGCCCGGGCGGCAGAGCGACGGCGTGCGCGCGGGCCAGCAGCCCGAGCGTAAGGACTGTCGCATAAACGTTGAGACCTGCCGCAAAGCTGGAAGCGATGATGAGTGCGGCGATGTTGGTGGGGGTGAAGATCGTCATGCGGCGACCTGCCTATTCAGGCAGCCTACAACGACGGCCATAACCGAGTCGATGCGGCGGGAGGAAAGAAGAGCGTGCGCCGTGGTTGCGACGCACGCTGCGGAGTCCGGTTTAACCCGTTTCGTGCTTGTGTTATGGATGATTAGACCGGAGCGCCGCGCGGAGGGTGCCATGCCGGCGTCATTTACTTGTCAGCAAGTTGTCGCGAGCGTGGAGACCGATTTTTCCGGCTTAGTACGAGTTCGGGCAGCTCGTCGGATGCTTCACACCGTTGACGACCACCCAGCCGTTGTCGGCTCCGCGATGCGTGGAGCAGTGGACATCGTGGAGGCCGGCGACGTAGCGTCCGCTCGACGGTAAGAATGCTTGCCCATAGGCGAAGACCGAGGCATCAGCAGGCGCGGTGACGACGCCGTCGAGTTCGTCGTTGATGACCACTTCCACGGCTCGCGAGCTGCCATCAGGCATCTTCACCGTCAGCGGCAGGATTTCGTGATTGCCGTGCGGACCTCCGCCGTGTGTGTACGAGCGTCCGGTTGTGGTTCCGCAGACCATCACGTTGTCGACGTCGCGGTGAGTGCCGGAGCTGAGCAGGTCGAATAGCTTCTGGTTCACAGATGGCGTGCAGCGCGAAGGGACGGGAACATCGCGCTGACCAATCGCCATGAGCGGAACAAACAGCGCGACGGCCAGAAGGAGTTTGAAGCGCGGCATCATGCCTCCTTGAGGACGCGCGCGAAGATCGCATCGACGTTGCGCAGCTGGCGGTTGAGATCGAAGGTGTGGGCGAGCTTCTCCGGAGTGAGGTGACGGTTGATCTCGGGATTGTTCGACACCAGCTCGCGGAAGACAAGATCGTTCTGCCAGGCATTCATGGCGTGCTTCTGCACGAGCCGATAAGCGTCTTCGCGCAGCATGCCGGCTTCGGCGAGGTCGAGCAGCAGTTGCCCGCTGAAGATGAGGCCGCCGGTGCTCTCGAGGTTCTTCAGCATGCGCGCCGGATAGACGAACATGGTTTCGATCAGGTTGGCTGTGCGGGCGAGCAGATAGTCGGTGAGGATGGTCGAGTCGGGAAAGATGACGCGCTCGGCCGAGGAGTGGGAGATATCGCGCTCGTGCCAGAGTGGGACGTTCTCGTAGGCCACCTGCGCGTTCGCGCGCACCACGCGGGCGAGGCCGCTGATCTGCTCGCAGGTAATGGGGTTCCGCTTGTGCGGCATGGCAGAGGAACCCTTCTGTTTCTCGGAAAAATACTCTTCAGCCTCACGCACTTCAGTCCGCTGCAGGTGGCGGATCTCCGTGGCGATCTTGTCGAGGGTCGAAGTGATGATTGCGAGCGTGGAGATGTAATGCGCGTGACGGTCGCGCTGGATGACCTGCGTAGCTATGGGATCGGGCTTGAGCCCGAGCTTTGCGCAGATGCGCTCCTCGTGCTCTGGCTTGAGATGGCCGAAGGTTCCGACCGCGCCGGAGAGCTTGCCGACCCGAATCTGCTCGGCGGCGGCATCGAAGCGGCCGAGATTGCGCTCCATCTCGGCATACCAGTTGAGGAGCTTCAGTCCAAAGGTGGTCGGCTCGGCGTGAACACCATGCGTGCGGCCGATCGTAGGCGTGTGCTTGAATTCGAGCGCGCGGAGCCGCAGCACTTCGAGCAGCCGCACGAGGTCTTCGCGGATGATCGCGGATGCCGCCTTGAATTGCAGCGCCTGCGCCGTGTCGACCACATCGGTCGACGTTAGCCCATAATGCAGCCAGCGCGACTCGGGACCGACTTTCTCGGCAACCGCCGTGGTAAAGGCAATCACGTCGTGACGTACTTCGGCCTCGATCTCCTGGATGCGGGCCACATCGATTGCTCCGCGCTCGCGGATGGCGCGTGCGGCCTCGACGGGAACGATGCCGTCTTCGGCCAGGGTCTCGCTGGCGGCGGCTTCTACCTCGAGCCACATGCGATATTTGTTCTCATCGCTCCAGATATGGCCCATCTGCGGACGCGTGTAGCGTGCGATCAATGCATCTCCTCCAAATATCTTTCAAACTCTCCATTCTATCGTTCGCGCATCTATAAGATTGTGTTGGTTGATTCTTCTGGTACACGAAAGGAAGTAATGTCAGACGTCATCACAGTCGCCAGCTTTACCGAACCGCTTGAAGCCGAAATGGCGCGGCTCCGCCTGCAGTCTGCGGGCATTGAAACATTCCTCTCGGGAGAAAACGCCCGCATCCTCGAACCGGGCCTCGGGCCGTTGCAGCTGCAGGTCGCGTCGGAAGACGAGGCCGACGCGCGCGCGATTCTCGCTGATCCGGGGACGGACGAAGCGATCGATCCGGGGCCGGCGACTCCGGAATCGGTGTAGAGGGCTGCAATCTATCGCAATACGATGTATCGTGTTACGATATAACTATGCCGGCGATCTCAGATCCACTCATATCCGAAGCGCGTAAAAAGAGCCTGACCCGCGAGGACTTCCAGCGGCTGGCGGAATTCCGTTTTCAGCTCCGCCGCTTTCTCAATTTCAGCAACACCGCTGCCGAGGAGGCGGGGCTCCGCCCGCAGCAGTATCAGCTTTTGCAGTGCGTCAGCGGCATGCCGGATGATCTGGATCCGACGATTGCCAACGTGGCCGCGCGGATGCTGCTCAAGCACAACAGCGCTGTCGAATTGGTCGATCGCACCATCGAACAGGGCCTGCTCAAGCGCGTGCCCGACGCTCTGGATCGCCGCCGAATCCTTCTGCGGGTCACGACAGAGGGCGAGCGCGTTCTCGCTTCGCTGGCTGCCTTTCATCTCGAAGAACTGAATCAGGCCGGGCCGGAGCTGATCCGGGCACTGCGGCGGGTGGTGAGCGCGAGGCCTGATAGCCGTGGCTGAAAGCTCGCACCCAGGATCACGCCGGTACTCGAATCTCGGGGATTTCAATGCCGACCCACGCATGATTGTGCTGAGCGGCCTCGCGCTGGTGCTGGGGCTTGCCGGCGCGGTGCTGGCGTACGTTTTGCTGCACCTGATCTATCTGGCGACGAACGCTTTCTACTTTCATCGCTTCGGATGGCAGTTCGTATCGCCAGCGCACGAATCATCTTCACTGGCTGGCGGCGTTGGTGCCGGTTGCCGGAGGATTGATCATCGGCCTGATGGCGCGCTTCGGATCGGAGAAGATACGCGGCCATGGGATGCCGGAGGCAATCGAGGCGATCCTGATGAATGGCGCGAAGGTCGGCACACGGGTCGCTGTCTTCAAGCCGCTATCGGCCGCGATTGCGATCGGCTCGGGCGGCCCGTTCGGGGCCGAAGGCCCGATCATCATGACTGCTGGATCCGTGGGGTCGCTGTTCGCTCAGATGTTTCACCTGAGCGATGCCGAGCGATCGACGCTGCTTGTTGCCGGAGCGGCAGCGGGCATGGCGGGCGTGTTTTCGACGCCTCTTGCCGCGATTCTATTGGCCGTGGAGCTACTGCTGTTCGAGTGGCGTCCAAGGTCGCTGGTTCCGGTAGCGGTCGCAGCAACGACGGCAGGCGCATTGCGGCGATTTTTTCTGGGGGCGGGGCCCCTGTTTCCCATGCCGGCAATGGCAGTCGAGGTGTCGCCGCGGGCCGTGCTGGCGGCGTTGGCCGTTGGAGTACTGGGTGGAGCGCTGGCTCTGGTTCTGAGCCGCGCCGTCTACGCGAGCGAGGACCTATTTGAGAATCATCTGCCGATCCACTGGATGTGGTGGCCGGCATTGGGTGGAGTGGTGATTGGCATCGGCGGGCTTATCTTTCCCCGTGCGTTGGGCACCGGCTACGACGTGATCGCTTCACTCATTGGCGGCGAGCACACCTGGACGCTGATCCTCGGCATACTGATCGTAAAAAGCATCATCTGGTCGTTTTCGCTCGGGTCAGGAACATCGGGCGGCATTCTCGCTCCGCTGCTGATGATCGGCGGCGCTCTTGGCGCGCTGCTCGCGCCGGGGCTGCCGGGTCTCGAGACCGGCGCGTGGGCGCTGGTGGGCATAGCGGCGGTGCTTTCGGGCGCCATCGGATGCCCGCTTACGGCAACAGTTCTGGCGATGGAGCTGACCCACAACTACAGCCTGATTCTTCCGCTGCTCATGGCATCGATTCGCAGCGCATGCGTTCACGGTGCTGCTGCAGCGACGCTCGATCCTCACGGAGCGGCTGAGCAGGCGCGGGTATCACCTGAGCCGCGAATACTCGGTTGATCCACTGGAGACGATGACGGTGTCGCAGGTGATGCCGGCTGACTCGGGCCCGCCGGCCCTAATCGGAGACAAAACAGATCGCGCATCACGGTGGTTGCTTATCCCGAGGCAACGCTGCGCACCGTAGCGGAGCGCATGGCGGCGGCGAAGGCCTTCGAGATCGCAGTGGTTGACGCCGAGTCGGGAAAGCTGCTCTGCGCGATTACGCTGCAGGATCTGCTGCAGGCCCGGGCTTTAGCCTGGCAGCGAGAGACGCTGCGGCAGCGGGTGCGTAGGCTGCCCTTCCTGGGCGCTGCCCGGCCGGGCGCCGAAGAACCTGTCGAGACGGTGTCTTGATCGCGGACGCTAGTTACGGACGAGGCCCAGCCGCTCGCTCATCTCTTCGTAGAGAAAGCCGCAGCCAGGGCGATAGGGCTGCACCCACTCGCCGTCGATGACGAGCTGGGGGATGGCGCGCTTGCCGACATGGCGGATAAGCTCAGCGGCTGCGCCTGGCGTGGATTCGATGTCAATCTCGGTGTAGGCCAGGTTGTGTTTGTCGAGGAAGCGCTTCGCCTCGCGGCAATCGCGGCACCACGACGCGGTGTAGAGAAGGATCTGCATCTCTTCATCATAGATGGCTGAAGACGGCGGAAGGGAGGCTGCTGCATTCCTAATCGTATCGTTTGCCGTCTGGTAGTTTTCGGTCAGGCCTGGGCCACGTTCAGGAGGGCCGCCTCATGGTAGGGCTCGCGGAGGATTTTCGACTGGACCGCGCAGTCGTTGAGAAAGCCTCCATAGCTGATGATCTTTTTGCAGGCGCAGAGAACGCCGATTTCCTTGATGAAGGTCTTCATCGCATCTTTGTCGTCGCGGTTAACGTAGCGGCCGCTCGATTCCACGTCGTCGAAATTCTTGGGGAAGAACACTGAGTCGACGAAGTGCGAGGCGAGAGTGTGCTGAATATATTCGGAGTCGGTAACGATGAACACCGGGACGTACCAGGGTATGCGGTAGAGCGAATGCAGCACGCCATCCAGCTCGGATTTGATGCGGTGAGTCCGGTTTTTCTGGTTGGGCAGTTCCATCGCGCGCACGCGGATGCCGAGGCGCTCGTGGACGCGGTTCGTCTGAATGTAGGCGTCGATATCCGCCTGCAGGCGACCGCTGGGCCTGGCCGACAGCGGAGGGAAGGGCCGCGGAACAAGGAGGGCCAGGTCTCCCGACCCGGCCAGGTCCCACGAGAAGAAGCGCTCGCCCTGACCCTGCCCTATGCCGCGCATGCGGAAGGGCTCGCCCTCGTAGTTGAATCCTCCATCTCTTTCGCAGAAATCCCTGATGGTCTTCAGATGATTTCTGGAGATGTTTCTTACTTCGACCCCCGGTATAGGCGCGAAGAGCTCCTCGTGGCGATGGTTGGCGACCGCTCCGGTAATGCCCCACAGCATGCGCACCTTGTATCCATAGCGGTCGGCATAAGCCTTCACCTGGCGCAGCATCAGGTATCGGTGTCGAACGCCGGAGTAGATCGTCGCGGCGCAGAGAATGAGCCTGTCCATCAAAAGTCGGTCTCCGTTCATCGTCGTTTCAGGATCGGGGCGCCCATATCAAAGTGCGGAAAGCGGGGTGGACTGCGAGGCGATCAGCCGCCATTTGCCTAGCGTCTTCGCGTAGACGCGAATATAGCGGTAGGCGTGCCGGCGCCTGGGCGAAGTAAGAGTGGCTACGCCGGTGGAGATTGCTACGCTGCCCACCAGGTCGATGGCGCGCTCCGAGTGCACGCACTCGGTGAAGGATCCCAGAGACGAGTCGACCGAGTCGAGCAGGTCCTGCTTTGTTTGGGGATGGCCGTACGAAGTTGCGCCGCGATAGGCGTCGTCGACAAGCTCCTCGACGATGTTCTTGTTCCCAAGCAGACGTGCTGCCATCCACTCATCCTCCGCCCTGGAAAGAAGGGCAGAGTCTGCCGCAGGGTTCTCGGTTTTGTTCGAGGGCTGTTTCCGGGCCCGGTCTTTTGCCATACGCCGACTCCTGAAGCATGGTGAGCCGGCACATGCGATTCGTTTCATGTGCGTGTTGGCTCTCCGGATCGACAGGAGCAGCGGAAAGCGTGATCCGGCGGGGGTGTTGATCGAAGGGAATTATCCGGGCGCCTCATGTGGCTGTCAACAGGTTTAAGGGGTTGCGAAAGGGAAGAATCCTGTAACGCGATGCAGTAATGGCACACCATGGAAGATGGCATTTACTTACTTCGAAATGGCTTAGAATGCGTCCCAATGGTGCGAGCCTCATGGCAAATTCGACGGTGATACCTCCGCGCTGGATCGGATGGATTGAAGAGAATCGGGTCCTCGGGATCGAGGAGAAGCAGCTCGTCGACATCCTCGTCAAAAACGGGTTCGACCGCGGCGCTGCGCGTGTGCAGGTGGCGAAGGCGACGCTGGAGACGAAGGGCGCGGCCAAGGTCGCGCTGAAGCTCAAGAAGCTCGAAACCATGATGGCCGTCTACTCGGATCTATGGGCCCACAGCAAGAGAGGAGCGGCCGTCGATCGGCGATCAAACCTGAGCGCGGACGAGTTCTTCCGCTGCTACTACTCCGTCAACCGGCCGGTCGTATTTCAGGACGGGCTGCGCAATTCGCCCGCGCTGGCAAAGTGGAATCCCGACTATCTGAAGGCGCGCTGCGGCAACGAGATGGTCGAGGTGATGGCGGGCCGGAGCACAGACCGCGACTATGAGATCAACTCGGAGCATCATAAGACGCGCACACGGCTGTACGAATTTGTGGATCGCGTGAAGCAAGCGGGGCAGACGAACGATTTCTACATGGTGGCCAATAACCGGTCGCTGGAGGCGGGCAGCATGAAGGCGCTGCTCGACGAGGTGCGCGTGCTTGAGCATATCCTCGAACCGGCGCGCGCGCAGTCGCGCATGTTCCTCTGGTTCGGGCCGGGCGGTACTGTGACGCCGCTGCATCACGACGCGATGAATATCCTGCTGGCGCAGGCGTACGGACGGAAGACGGTGACGCTGATCCCGTCATTCCAGACGCCGTATGTCTACAACCATGTCGGTGTTTACAGCGCTGTGGATTGCGAGAAGCCGGACTACAACAAGTTCCCGCTATTCAAGCACGCAACCAGACTCAAGGTGCTGCTCGAACCGGGGCAGGTGTTGTTCATACCGGTGGGGTGGTGGCACCATGTGCGCTCAATCGACGTGAGCATCAGCCTGTCGTTCACGAACTTTCGCACGGCGAATGACTACGTCTGGAACGACTGAAGGTCAGGGCGCAAACTTGATCTCGACCCGACTGTCGTTGACACCGTCATCGTGAATGTGGCCCATCTTTTCGCGCTTGATCTTCAAGTAACGCTCGAAGGTTTCCTCGGGTTCGACCTGGGCGGAGATGCGCTCGACGACGACGATACCGGCCGCTTCGAGAGCTTCGACCTTCTCGGGATTGTTCGTGATCAGGCGGACCGATCCGACGCCAAGCTGGCGCAGGATTGCAGCGGGCAGCTCGAACTCACGGCAGTCGGGCTTGTACCCCAGCTCTACATTGGCTTCGACGGTATCAAAGCCGCGATCCTGCAGCTCGTAGGCGCGAAGCTTGGCCATGAGCCCGATGCCGCGCCCTTCCTGCTGTTCGTAGATCAGGATTCCGGTGCCTTCTTCGGTAATGCGCGCCAGGGCCAGCTCGAGCTGCTGCCGGCAGTCGCAGCGCAGCGAATGGAAGACGTCACCGGTAAGGCACTGCGAGTGAATGCGAACGATGGGCGATGCGGCGTGGATATCTCCCATGACGAGCGCGACGGCGCCCTCGGTACGGACCGGAGGCGGGGTGGCTCCGGGCTTGCACGGTTCCGGAGAGCTGACTTTTCCCTCGAAGCCGAGGATGCGAAAGTGACCCCAGCGGGTGGGGAAGTCCGCGTCGGCTACTTTCTGAACACTTTCCAAAGGCATGGTTGCATTATAGATGCGGCCGGTTGCAGGATCGATTCGAGAAGCCAGGGGAGCGTAGAGTTAGGGATGTGATTGAGTCTAGGCTCATCCTCATCACTTTGCTGGTGAAGCTCGGCGTCGCCGCCGCGGTTTCGAGCGCGTTGGCCCGCGCCCGTACCTTCCAGAACCTGCTCTTCAACCAGAACCGCAAGCCGTCGCAGACCTTCGCGCTGCTTGCTTTTATCTGCGTGCCGCTGGCGTTGGGCGTGTGGGTGCGGCTGGTGGTGCCGAACTTCTTTGCCGCCGATATCTCATTTGAGACGACGATTATTCTGGGCATCCTGCTGGGGCCGCTCTCTGCGATGGTCGGCGCAGCAATGCTGTCACTGCCGGCTGTCCTTCACCGTGAATTCCTGGCTCTGCCTTTCCTGATGGCGGTGGCGATTACCGCGGGACTGTACGGGAAGTTCGTCGAGATCGACGAGGTCTGGTCGTTCTCGCCTTTTATCGACCTGAGCATCTACCGCTGGGTCCGCCGCAACCTGCGCAAGCCGCGCTTCGACCGGCAGGTGCTCCTGCTGATTCTGATCGTCAGCATGGAAATCGTGCGGGCGTGGCTGCACTCGCTCTATCCGCACCGCTTGTTTGCCCTCACGACGGACAGCTGGCCGGTGAGGCTGGCGACGTGGGCCTGCGCGGCGGTGGTCGTCGGCATTCCGCTGAAGATATGGAACGCGATCCGTACCGAGCGCAGTCTCGAAGAGCAGAAGCGGCTACTGCTCGAGGCCCGGCTGGACGCGCTGCAACGGCAGATCAATCCGCACTTCCTCTTCAACACGCTGAACTCCATCGCTTCGCTGGTGCGCTTCCGGCCGGAGCAGGCCCGCGAGCTGATCGTGAAGCTGGCGAATATTCTGCGCACGATGCTCAAGGATCACGACTCGTACGTACTGCTGTGCGATGAGCTGAGCTTTACCGACGACTATCTCGGCATCGAGGTCGTGCGCTTCGGCGCGGACAAGCTGAGGGTCGTCAAGGAAATCGATCCGGCAACGCTGGATTTGTTTGTGCCCAGCATGCTGCTGCAGCCACTGGTCGAGAACAGCATCAAGCACGGGCTTGAGCCGCGCATCAGCGGAGGGACCATCACCGTTCGCAGCCGGATCGAAGGCGCCAGGATGATCATCGAGGTTGAGGACGACGGCGTGGGCATCGCACCCGGGCGCACCCACAGCAGCGGCGTGCTGCAAGGAACGGGAATCGGCATGAAGAATGTCCGCGAGCGGCTGGAGGTGCTGTTTGGCGGCGCGGCAATGTTAGATGTGACGAGCCGTCCGGGGCGGGGGACGAAGGTGACGCTGGCGATACCGCTCAGCCTGGAAAATGCCGACGAACCTCAGTTCACTCCCGCAGCCGCGCGGTCGAGTACGCGCTCGTAGAAATCCTCGTACTGGGGAATGATTCGCGTGGCGCAGAACTTCTTGCGCGCGGTCTCGCGGCCGGCTGAGGCCATCGCATCGTGCTTCACGTTGTCGCTGAGCAGTTCGACCGCGGCCTGCGCCATCGCGTCGACGTCGCCGACAAGGAAGAGGCGTCCGTTGACGCTGTCCTCGATCAGCTCCGGAACCCCGCCGACTGCTGTCGCAAAAGGAGGCACGCGGCAGGCCATGGCTTCAAGTGCCGCAAGGCCGAAGGACTCGAGTTCGCTGGGCATCAGCATCAGGTCGGCGAGCGGCAGGATGTCGCTCACGCTCGGAAGCTTGCCGAGGAAATGAACACGGTCCTGGATGCCCTTCCGCTGGGCGATCCACTCGGCCTGCGAGCGGTCGGGTCCATCACCGATCAGCAGCAGCCGTGCTGGAATCTCGTTGGTGACGCGGGCAAAGACTTCGACAACATCGACGGCGCGTTTTACCGGCCGGAAGTTCGAAAGATGGACGAGAATCTTCTCGCCGGGTTCGGCAAACTGGGCGCGGCCGGCGACGCGGACTTCGGGATTCAGGGGCGCATAGACGTCGCAGTTAACGAAATTCGGAACCACTTCGATCTCGCGTTTCACGCGGAATTCGTTAATGGTCTTCTCGCGCAGGTAATTGGAGATGGCCGTGACGCCGTCGCTCTGGTCGATGCCGAAGCGCGTAATCGGGAGGTAGGAGTGGTCGAGGCCGACCAGCGTGATGTCGGTTCCGTGCAACGTAGTGACAAACGGGAGCCGGTGGTTGCGTTCAGCCAGCATCTGGCGGGCGAGATAAGCCGAGATAGAATGCGGGATCGCGTAGTGAACGTGCAGCAGGTCCAGCTGGTAATAGGCCGCAACCTCGGACATGCGCGTCGCCAGCGCCAGATCGTAGGGCGGATATTCAAACAGGGGATAGTTCGAGACCGGGACCTCGTGGTAGAAGATTCCGTGCTCGCGCCCGGTGAGCCGGAACGGCTGCGAGTAAGTGATGAAGTGCACTTCGTGGCCGAGCGCTGCCAGCTCGATGCCAAGTTCTGTAGCTACAACACCGCTGCCGCCGTAGGTGGGGTAACACGTGATGCCGATCTTCATAGAGGGTCGCCGGGTTTCCGCATACTGCCGTCCGCCATTAGACGAAGCCGCTTTCATGGCGGATTCAGGCGCTCCAATTTTTACAGCAGATTCATCTCTGACCGTGGATTTATCGGGAAACCGGCGGAAGCTGCCCGAAGTGCGCCAGCGTGATCTCCGGATGCCCGGCGACGTACGCAGGAATCACGTTAAGCAGGGCCTCGTGCTCGAGGGCGCGGGACTCTCGCAGGCGGGTGCGCACGGCGTCCAGCTCCGGGTCGACATATCCGGGATGACAGACCAACTCCCAGGTGCCCTGCGGCATGAGCGAGAGCAGCCGCCCGAGCGTTCTCGTGTTCAGAATGCCCGTGGCCAGCACGCCGATGGCGCCATCCGTAGTCGCCAGGCCGGCCTCATTGACGAGCCGCAGGAACGCCCGCCGGCGCGCCCGCAGCAACCGCACCTGCAACTGGCGTCCCGGTGGCGCGTGGGGGGTGGCGGCGGCCGCCCATGCCGGCTCGAAGGGGTTACGGATGGCCCGCACTCCGCACCCCCGGGCCGCTCGCAGCAGGGGCCGAAGCACGCGGACGAACATGTGCGTGTGCTTATGGGTGTCGACGTGGGTTACTTCGATTCCCGCGGATTGCAAACGCCGGATCTGTGCCGTAGCCTCGGCCTCGATTTCAGCCTCGGGGATTTTCCCCCGCATCAAGTCGCCAAGAAAGACGCCCATCGTGGGCCGGAACTCGCCGGACGGCGCCAGAGCGGGGATTTCGCTGCCCGGCAGGGCCGGCCTGCCATCGACCAGGACGACGTGGCATCCCACGCCAAGCTGCGGATGGTGGCG
The DNA here is from genome assembly GCA_963782175.1 of uncultured Acidobacteriaceae bacterium. Taxonomy (GTDB): domain Bacteria; phylum Acidobacteriota; class Terriglobia; order Terriglobales; family Acidobacteriaceae; genus Silvibacterium. The sequence goes on along the minus strand of CAWAIX010000014.1, from coordinate 168,160 downwards.
CGCAGTCGCAATGGCTCCCTGGAAATCATCGGCAGTCGCCATCATGGTGGCCGATGTGAGGGCCGCGCTCTGCTCGAGTTCCAGGATCGACCGATTGACGCCGGGAGTAAGCCCGAAGTCGTCGGCATTGACGATCAGGTAGGTCACTGGGTGCCAGTCTACAACCGGATGAAATCATGCTTGTTCGTTAACACGCACGTGGGATAGCCTTAGGGAACCCCCACCCCTACACTCCAGTCTGGTAACAGCTTGCAGTTTGGTTTTGACATCGGGACATCGAGAGGTGGTGTGGATGGCGCCAAAGTGTTGGTGAGAGGCCGGGCGGCATGGTAGTCGTGACGGGTGGACCCGAGAGATGCATCGAAATCGGACACTCCCGATTACCGGGTGTTAGAATTGCTGGCAAGCGGAAGAGTCTGCTGAGACAACAGAGCAGACGGACTCGTTCCGGTTCAGCCCGGGCGGTTAGCTCAGCTGGTTAGAGCGCCTGCCTTACAAGCAGGAAGTCGGGGGTTCGAGTCCCTCACTGCCCACCAGGCCATCTCCTCGCATCGTAACGTCAAGCCACCTTTCGTAAGAGCACCTGGAACGGACGGCCACTGAGACACCAACAGGGTCATTCTTCAGGGACTATTCTTACCCGGCAATCTCAAAGGCTCGAGAAGTTCTGCCGATAAAACTCTTGGTTGTGCATGCAAGACATTTTGCTTGATATTTTGATCCTCGGACTGCTGGTCCTCCTCTTCGGGTCGATCTATCGCACCCGTCCGAGCGCCAGGCTCCGTTACTGGATCATCGGATGGCTTTGCGTGTTGGCGCACTTCGCCATCCTGCTGATTAACTCGCCCAACGACAAACTGGCTGCGCTGCTGGCCGGGATCGGCCAGGTGACTCTGCTGCTGAGCGGCGTCGCGTTCATGCTGGCGGCCCTCCGCATCCGCCTTGGGCCGAAGACCGGCGCGATCCATGCTCTGCTGCTTTCCCTGCCGGCTACGCTTTACATCTTTCTGTCGATCTTCGAGATTGCATCGGCAACGGTGCTGATTGCGCTCGCCCTTCTTGCCGAAGCTTCGATCGTCATGGTTGGCCGCCGTCTGTGGCTGCGCCACAAACCCGTCCAGAGGATCACTCTTATTTCGGCGGTGATCAGCCTGGTCTGGATTGGCTGGAGCGCCATCCATGGTCAGGGATGGGTGGGCACCTACGCCTTCCTCACGCAGTTTTACCTCATCAACGCGGTGCTCTACTGGCAGGATTTCCGCCGCTGGTCCATGGGTGTCATGACGGCCGTTGTGGGGCTGGTTGCGTGGGCCGCGGTCTTCCCGTGCGCGCTGGCTCTGGCTGCGTTCCTGCCGCATTACCAGGTCTCCGGAGAGTTGTGGAATATTCCCAAGTTCTTCGTCGAGTTCGGCATGATTCTCACGCTGCTCGAGAGCGAAATCATTACCACCAGTAAGCAGCGCGAAGAGTACCGGGTGCTGTTTGACGGCAATCCGCACCCCATGTGGATCACCGACATCAACACACACGTGTTTCTGAAGGTCAACAGATCGGCAGTGCTGCATTACGGCTACACGGAAGACGAGTTCCTGGGCATGACACTGCGCGACATCACTCCTCCCGAGGATCTGCCCGACTTCGAGAACCGGATGAAAGGCGTGGGCAGAGTGACCTTCATCTCCGGTCCGTGGAGACAGCTGAAAAAGGACGGCGCGCGTATCCAGGTGGATATGGCTTCGCACCGCATCTTCTTTGAGGGCTGCCTGGCGCGGTTCACGCTGGCACAGGATGTGACGGAGCGGCAGCAGTTGCACGACCGGCTAGTGCATCAGGCCAATCATGATGCCCTCACCGGGCTGCCGAATCGCCTGCTGCTGACCGACCGCATGGAGCAGACGCTGGCCGCCGCGGCGCGCCACGGGAATCTCGCGGCCGTGATCTGCCTCGACCTCGACCGTTTCAAGCAGGTCAACGACACCTACGGCCATGCGATTGGCGACATCTGCCTCAAGAAGCTGGCCGAACGCCTGTGCGCCCGCCTGCGCGCCTCCGATACGGTAGCGCGATCGGGCGGCGAAGAGTTCACCGTGCTGCTGGGAGATCTTACGACGACCAGCGATGCCGAGTTGGTCGTCGCCGAGCTTCTGGCCGGCATCCGGCAGCCTTTCAGTGTTGACGGCTATAACCTCGAACTTTCGGCCAGCATTGGAATCGCGATTTACCCAACGGACGGTACCGACTCCCAGGCGTTGTGGCGCGCGGCGGACACCGCGATGTACCGGGCCAAGCACTCGGGCGGCAATCAGTACCTCTTCGTTTCAAACGAGATTTCCGCCTCCGCATCGGAGGCCAACGAGATCGAGATCTCGATGCGGCGCGCCCTCAAGGAGGGTGGCTTCGAGGTACATTATCAGCCCCAGTACACGATCCATGGCACCCTGTGCGGATTGGAAGCGTTGCTGCGACTGCATCATCCGGTTGAAGGCATCATTCCGCCGCACCGCTTTATCCCGATTGCCGAGGAGAGCGGCCTGATCGTGCCGATAGGCAACTTGGTGCTCGAACAGGTCTGCCGCGACCTGAACACCTGGCAGCGCAGAGGCCTGCCCCCGGTGCGCGTAGCGCTGAACGTCTCGCCGCTGCAGTTCATGCGTTCCGATTTCGCAGTCCAGGTCCGTGCTGTCCTGTCCGCCTTTCAGATGGACCCCAGCCTGATCGAACTGGAGCTGACGGAAACGACCGTAATGCGCAAACTCGATGAAATTGCCCGGCAGATGCTTGAGCTGGCCCAGGCGGGAATCAACTTCTCCGTCGACGACTTTGGAACCGGCTACTCCTCGCTGCGGCATCTGCACCAGCTCCCGATCAAGACACTCAAAATCGACCGGTCGTTCATCGAACGCGTCGCGGAGCCGAACGGCACGTACGCGATCGTGCAGGCGATTCTTTCGCTTGCCCACAGCCTCGAGTTGCAGGTCGTCGCCGAGGGGGTCGAGCGCATCGAGCAGGTGGAAATCCTGCGCGAGCTTGGGTGCGATGTGATTCAGGGCTTTCTCTGGGGACGGCCACAGCCGGCCGCCAGTGTGCCCGAGATCCTCGCCTCAGGCATTGCCGGCCCTTGTCTCCCCTTGGGCGGCGCGAACGCCTCCGAGGGCCGTCGGCCTTCGATCAATTAGTCTCTTCGGTTCCACCCAGGGCCTTCGTAAATTTTTGAGACCTTCTGTTTCGGGGTGGGTTCTAACTTTTTAGAAGACCGTGGTGGGCGGGCTCAAACGCATTTTTTTTGAACATGGTGTGACCCCTTTTGTCATTATTTTGCGCTTTCCCATATGAACCATCCTGAGCCTTTCCCCCAGGATGCAGAGATCGAACATGCAGTCCCTGGAGGTTCTTGTGGCAGTGAAATGGCTCTTCGAAAAAGTGCCGCGCTCCGCCGATCGCTCCCATGGCCAGGTTCGCAACCGCCGCGCAAGCCATACGACAGGCCACCATCAATCCGCTTATGCGGGACCTCATGCGAGGAACCCCGGCCATTCCATCTATCGCAAAGTGAGCCCCTGGCCGGTTTCGAGAGCAAAGCGGTGTTTCGATGTGACTGCGGTAGTCGTCGCGTTGCCGCTGGTCCTTCCCGTTCTGCTGGCCGTAGGTCTAGCCGTTCGCCTGTCTTCACGAGGCCCCGTTCTGTTCGTTCAGACCCGCATGGGACGGTACGGAAGGCGCTTCAAGATCTTCAAATTCCGTACCATGATGCACAGGGCCGATGAGGACCGGCCTCTGATCACGACCGTTGGGAATCAGCGGTTTACGCCTGTCGGACGATTCCTCAGGAAGTGGAAACTCGACGAGCTGCCGCAGATTCTGAATGTCCTGCGCGGCGATATGAGCCTGGTGGGACCGCGCCCCAAGGTGCCCGACCATCAACGCGAAGTTCTTTTTTGGCGTCCGGGGATCACCGGCGCGGCAACACTCGTCTTCGCCTGCGAAGAGGTGCTTCTCTATAACGTTCCGGGACATATGCTGGACCGTTACGTGCAACGCGTGGTCCTGCCCGCAAAGAGGCGGATCGACGCAGAGTACATGTCTCGTGCCACGTTCAGGTCGGACTTCGCGATTCTCGTCAAGACCGTGCTTCGGCGCTGGAACTACAAGGCTGAGGGCTCGAGCGCGTCACTCGCTGCGATGGATTCGCGTGCGACTTCCTATTCTGCCTCGACAAGGCTGCAGGCAATGGGCATCCGCGAAACAGTGCCGGTCGAAGACTGATCGCCGGCCGCTGCTATCCTCCTCTGATCAGCTATAATCCGCGAGGGTTCTACTGCCGGTTTGTCCTCGGAGGATCAGTTACTTGAAGCTTGTCGCGTTGCCCCCCCGCCTTGCCGTTCTGTTTTCGCTGGCTCTGCTCTTTTCCGCTGGAATGCTTCGCGCGCAGTCTCCGTTCGAATCGACCGAGGACGTTGTCAAAACGCTCCCGCCGGATGCTCAGAAGGTGATTTCGCGACTTGGAGAACTCAGTCAACTTCCCTCCGGCGAATGGCGCTATCACCAGGGCGACATCCCTCACGGCGAGAGCCCCACACTCGATGACTCCTCATGGCCGCTGGTGAAGGCGGCCTCAGATGCATCGACTTCGGCGGTCTGGTACCGGCAATGGATCGAGGTGCCCAAGACGCTGGCTGGATACGACCTGACCGGCGCGCGCATCTGGTTTCAATTCAGTGCCACGGCAAATGGCCCCATGCCGGAGATCATCTATTTCAACGGCCGCCGCGTCGCGCTCGGTGACGACCTCGAGCCAATCGTCCTCTTCGATGACGCCAAGCCCGGTGAGCGCGTTCTCGTCGCTGTCAAGCTGCTCGCCACCGTCGATGTCAAGCGCTTTCGCGGGTCGCCGATGAAGATCGATTTTTCCGAAAGCCGCCCGAATCCTGAAGACGAGCGCAAGGAGTTCCTCTCGGCGGCACTTCTCGTCCCGAGCCTGTCTACAAATGTTTCTGCGGATCAGGCCACCCTTCTCAAGGCCATCACTTCAGTCGATCTGAGTGCGCTTGATGCGGCGAATCAGCAGAAGTTCGACGATTCGCTCAAACAAGCGCAATCGACGCTCGAAGCTCTGCGCCCGATGATGCAGGAGGCAACGCTGCATCTGACCGGCAACTCGCATATCGATGCGGCCTGGCTCTGGCCGTGGACAGAGACCGTCGATGTAGTGAAGCGCACTTTCTCGACTGCGCTGCAGTTGATGAATGAATATCCCAACTACACTTTTACGCAATCGGCCGCGCAGTACAACGCGTGGATGGCGGACAAATATCCGGAGATCAATGACCAGATCAAGCGGCGCATCAAGGAGGGCCGCTGGGAAATCGTGGGCGGCATGTGGGTCGAGCCCGACCTCAACATACCGGACGGCGAGTCCACGGCGCGTTCGCTGCTTATCGGCAAGCGGTGGTACCAGCACGAGTACGGAGTTGATGTTCGCATCGGATGGAACCCAGATTCCTTCGGATATAACTGGCAGCTGCCGCAGATCTACAAGAAATCGGGCGTTGATTATTTCGTCACTCAGAAGATGATGTGGAACGATACCGACAAGCTGCCCGAGTACTTCAAGCTCTTCTGGTGGGAGTCGCCCGACGGCAGCAAGGTCCTCACGTATTTTCCTCACGACTACGCGAATAACAACCTCGATCCCGTTCGGCTCTCGGCCGATTTGGCGCAGGCGCGGAAAGTCGCGCCCGGAATAACCGAGATGATGGACCTCTACGGCATCGGCGATCACGGCGGCGGCCCGACACGCGCCATTCTCGACGAGGGCGATCACTGGGCCGCGGATGAAAGGGTCGTGCCGAAATTTCAGTACGGCACAGCGCAGAGCTTTTTCTCCACTGTCGAAAAGCAGCTTGCGCCATCGTCTCCCGAGTGGGACTACAAGAGCATTGCCGCCGGTTATCATCCGCCGGCAGCCGTTCCGGGCCAGATCGCAATTCCCACCTGGAAGAGCGAGATGTACTTCGAGTATCACCGCGGCGTGATGACCACGCAGGCCAATCAGAAGCGCAATATGCGCGAAAGCACCGAGTGGGCGTTGAATGCAGAGAAGGTCGCTTCGCTCGCCTGGCTTGATGGCAGGAAATATCCCGCCGATGAATTGACCGACGCATGGAAGAAGATCACCTTTAACGACTTCCACGACCTGGGGGCTGGATCCGGAATCGGAATCATTTACAAGGAAGCACAGCAGGATTACGACCGGGTTCGCTGGGCGACCAACGAAATCTCATCCGGTGCGATGAAGACCATCGCTGCCCGGATCAACACCGCTGGCGCGCAGGGTGTTCCGGTTGTTGTCTTCAATCCGCTCGCATGGGAGCGCTCCGGACTGGTGACCGTCCATGTGCAGCTTCCCAATGCAGCTGACAGCGTCTCGGTTCTCGACTCCGAAGGCCATGTGCTTCCGTCCCAGGTGCTTTCGTCCGACGCCGCGACGCACAGCTTCAAGCTGCTCGTCGACGCTCGCCATGTGCCTTCGCTCGGATACGAAGTGCTGCGGGCTGTTCCTGAAGCCCAGCCCTTCCCTAGCGATCTCAAGGCCGAGGGTCTTACGCTGGAAAATGCCAGCCTCCGCGTGACCGTCGACAAGACATCCGGCTGCATCACCAGCATCTATAACAAGAAGGACAGCTTCGAATCGCTTGCCTCGGGTGCATGCGGCAACGAGCTGCAGCTCTTCCGCGATACGCCGAAGGATTACGACGCCTGGAACATCGATCCCGGCACGCTCGATCAGCCTCCTGTCAAGCTGGACACAGCCGATTCCGTCGAGTTGGTCGAGCATGGACCGCTGACCGCATCGATCCGCGTTACCCGTCACTGGCAAAACTCGAAGTTCGTGCAGGAGGTAGTGCTTCATGCCGGGGCTGACCAGGTCGAAGTCGTGAACGACATCGACTGGCATGAGACACATGAGCTGCTGAAGGCTGCGTTCCCGCTCGCAGCGTCGGGTCCAATGGCGACCTACGAGATTCCGTACGGAACCATCGATCGCCCGACCACGCGCAACAACAGCTGGGAGAAGGCCCAATTCGAAGTTCCGGCGCAGCGCTGGGCGGACCTGGGAGACGGCCGGCACGGCTTCAGTCTGATCAACGAGTCAAAGTTCGGATACGATGCCCGCGACAACGTGCTTCGCCTCTCGCTGCTGCGCTCGCCCGTGTGGCCCGACCCGGAAGCCGATCGCGGTCACCAGCACTTCAGCTTCGCGCTGTATCCACACGCTGGAGACTGGAAGCAGGCGCTGTCGGTTCGTCACGGGTACGAATACAACTATCGCCTCAACGCCATGCAGGTGGATCCGCATAGCGGAGCTATGCCGGCACGCCACTCCTTTGTTTCGGCATCTCCCGAGAACGTCGTGCTGACGGCAATGAAGAAGGCCGAAGACAGCAACGGTCTCGTGTTCCACTTGTATGAGTGGGCAGGGAAGTCCGGGAGCATTGAGCTTACGGTTCCACCGGGTGCGACGGGAGCGGTCGAAACCAACTTGATGGAGCAACCCCAGGGACCGGCGCTGCCAGTGAGCGGCGATAAGGTCAGCGTACCCGTGAAGCCGTACGAGATTGTAGCTGTGCGGGTGGACTATTCACCGGAGTCCGGAAAGTAAGGCGAACGGCTAACCTGTGTATTACTCGATAGCTACCCATTGGGACGGACATGTTTGACCTGAGAAGAGGGGTCCGCTAGACTCTACTCACGCTGCAATTTAAAGAAAAGTTTCCTTTAAGAAGCCGTGCCATCCATTGCGGGATGAGTCTGTTGGAGAGGCCTACTTGGTTTGTATCCCCGCCGAAGCGTCAACAGCTTTATGCATTCAAGGCACGACCCGGCATAACCCCGAGATGAGAGCTGGCCTTCTGGTGTCCGTAACGAGTCTCTTTGCCTCGCGGGAAGCGATCCTCTCGATGTGTCTGCACAGCCAGGGATTTCAGGCGCTCTGCGGGCCGAGGAGAATTTCGGATCGCTGATGCAAATAAGACAGAGTTACTGTTACAGATGACATTACACAGGCTGGATCATCTACCGGTCGGGCCTGAGGATTGCAGTACTTTCTGTTGTCCAGGTTGCAGGGACACAGCTGACCCGGGATCAGGGTCGACCACAAGGAGCGCATAGGGATGCAAGGCTGGGCAGTCCCGCCCCAGGGACCACAACAAGGTGTAGCTAGCAGTACGGCGCCCGCCGCCGAACACTCGGTCCTGAGTCCCGCGGACTTTCGCAAGATCCTGATCAAGCGGAAGTGGATCATCATTTTCGGGATTGCCGTAGGCGTTGCATACGCCATCTTCTACATTGCCACGACGATTCCCCAGTATGAAGCCGTCGCCCGCCTTCATATCGACCTGAGCCGGTCGACCAATATCGGAGTCGAAGATCTGATCGAGCAGAAACTGGGTGGCGGTGAAGATACCGCCGAGAAGCTGCAGACGGAGATCCGCATCATGCAAAGCGACTCCGTGGTGATGGAGGTGATCAATTCGCTCGACCTCTATCACAAGCCTCCGTATTCGAATTTGTTCAAGGAGCAGCCGTATAACGGCAGTCTGACGCCTGTGCAGCGATACAGGCTCATAAGCGCTTTCCAGGGCGCAACCAAAGTGCAGGTTCTGCCCAATACCGAAGTGGTGGAAGTGCATTTTCAAAACCAGGATCCCGCAGTAGCGGCGGCTGTCGCGAATAAGATTGTCGACGCTTATCTGGACCGGGATCTTCGGTCGCGATACGAGGGCACAACGCGCGTATCGAACTGGCTCACGCAGCAGTTAACGACTGTCAAGAAGCAGGTGGATGATGCTCAGAAGTCGTTGGCGGATTATCAGCGCCAGAAGAACCTTCTTACGCTCGACGCGCAGGGCGGCAGCCTGATTACCGACAGCCTGCGCACCGTAAACCAGCAGCTCGCAGAGGCCGAGGCCGACCGGATCGTCAAGGAAGCGCGCTACAAAATGGCGCAGACGCGCAATCCCGACCTGCTGATCTCCGTCGCCCCGGGCACGGTGCTCGGCAGCCTGCGCAGCCAGCAGGCCGATCTCATGGTGCAGGCAGCCCAGATGAAGTCGAAGTTCGGCCCGGACTATCCCAAGGTGCGGGAGCTGGACAAGCAGCTGGCCAGCGTGCAGGCGGACATCGACTCGGAGATCAACGATCTTACAAAGCGCTTCGCCGAAGAATACAACGCCGCCGTAAAGACAGAATCGCTGTTGCAGGATCGGCTGAACAAGAGCAAGCAGGAGGCTTACAAGGAAAACGAATCGGCCGCCCAGTTCGAGATCCTGAAGCACGGCGCGGAATCGGCATCGGAGCTCTACGACGGCCTGCAGATGAAGCTGAAGGAAGCCGGAATCACCGCAGGCCTGAACTCGAATGACGTCGATATCATCGATGAGGCAAGCATTCCGCCTTTCCCGGTGCTTCCCAAGAAGCGTTCGGCGCTGCTTTTCGGATTCCTCGGCGGCCTCATCGGAGGCATCGCCCTGGCGTTCTTTTTCGAGAGCCTTGACGACACCATCCGCACCTCGGATGATGCGGAAGCCATCGCACAACTGCCGACACTGGCCGTGATCCCGCATTTCGTCGTCAGCAGCAAAAAGGGAGGGCCAGCTACGACGCCGGCTGCGAAGGCCGAGCAGCAGCGTCTGCTGAAGGTTTCGCCCGATCTGGTTTCTTACGTCGATCCCCAATCGATCGCGGCCGAAGGTTTCCGCACGTTCCGGTCATCGATCCTGCTCTCAGCCGTGGATCACGAGCCGAGGCTGCTGCTCATAACAAGCAGCTTCGCTGCCGAGGGTAAATCCACCTGCGCGGCTAACCTGGCGATCTCCTTCGCGCAGCGCTCGGCACGGGTGCTGCTTGTGGATACCGACCTGCGCAAGGGAACGCTTCATATGAAATTCCGGCTTTCCAACCGTGCCGGGCTTTCGACCCTGCTTGCACGGGAGTCTGGCAGCGAGGCCTATGAGAACCCTTTACCGGATCTGCCGAACCTGACTGTGCTTTCCCGCGGCCCCGTCGCTCCGAACCCGGGTGAGATGCTCGCTTCGCGAGCCATGGAGGAGATGCTCGCGCAATGGCGCAACGACTATGAGCACGTGATCCTTGACTCATCGCCGATTCTCGCCGTAGCGGACACGCTCAGCCTCGCACCCCAGGTGGACGCAGCGTTCATCCTGGTGCGCGCCGGCGTGACCCGCAAACGTGCGCTGATCCGCGTTCGGGAGCAACTGCGCAGGGCGAGCGGTCGTGTGCTGGGCACCGTTATCAACGATGTTGACCTTCGGATGGAGAATTACTACACCTACTCCAAGCGCTACGACTACGGGTACAAGAGCACTTACGGCGCGGGTTATGGAGTCACCGACGATGAGAAATAGGCTTTCGCACAGCCGGTCTGCAGGATTTTTGTTTCTGATCCTCTGCGTTGCCGTTTCTCTCAAAGGATGGGGGCAGAGCGATGCGCCTCAAGGTGCCACTCCCGCCGATGCCGCGCAGGCGCAGACCGAGAGCAACGCGCAGCCGCAGGATACAGCGCAGACCCAGAGCGCAATGAGACCGCCGACCATCACCATTGGGCCCGGCGATCAGATCGATGTCGAGGTTTTCGATACACCGGAGCTGTCCGGCGTAGCGCGCGTGAGCCAGACCGGCGAGGTGAACCTGCCGGTGCTGGGGAACATCCAGGTCGCCGGCCTCGCCGCGAACCAGGCGGCACGCAAGATCGAAGCAGCGCTCAAATCCCGCGGCATGCTGATCGATCCGCATGTAACTGTCGCGATATCGGAGTATGCCTCGCAGGGGGCGACTGTAACCGGCGAAGTCCACGCTCCCGGCGTGTATCCCACGCTTGGAAGCCGCAGGTTGCTGGACATGATCGCGCTTGCAGGCGGTGTGAGCCTGAGCGCGGGAAGAGTCGCCACCATCATCCACCGTGACGATCCGCAACATCCGGTGAATATTGTGCTGGTGCCGAACAACAATTCCCTCAGCGAGCAGCAGAATCCCGTGATTTTTCCCGGCGACACCCTGGTGATCGGCAAAGCCGGAATCATCTACGTACTCGGCGACGTGGGCAAAGCCGGCGGCTACCTTATCGACAACAACGAGCACCTCTCACTGCTGCAGGCTCTCTCGCTTGCAGGCGGATGGACAAGGACTTCAGCACAGAGCAAGGTGATTCTGATTCGCAAGGTGCCTGAGGGAAGGGAAGAGATCAAACTCGATCTCTCCCACATGGTTCACGGGCAGCTGGCGGATATCGCAGTCAGCAATGGCGACATTCTCTTTGTGCCTTCCAGCGTTGGTAAACTGATCGCCTACCAGGGAATCAGTGCTGCGATTACCGGTGCGGAGCAGGCGGTTGTTTATGGCGCTATCTACCGTTAGAGGGCTTTTGAAGTGAGGATTCGACAGTGAATGCGATGAGGGCAGCAACCCCGGCGATGGAGTTCGGCTTTCCAGCGACTTCGCCGAGCCGGGAGCATTTTGCGCTGCCACGCGTCCTCTATGTCAACCACATTCCTGCGATCCTCATGCTCACCGGACTGGTGACCTGGATTGCCAGCAACGAAGCCGCCATGGTGATCGCTGCGGCGGTCGGAGGCGCGGTCGCAGTCTACATGGTGTGGGATTGGCTGTTTGTCGAGGGTCCCACTCGGTTTACCACTCTCGTGGCCATGGGTCTGTTGCTCGGCTACGGGCTGGGTACTCTTAACACCTGGTTGACTCTTCCCAGAGGCGGTTTCTCGGTAGCCCAATTCCTGGGCGCCGATGAAGGTGTTTATGCACGCGGCATGGCAGCGGTCCTGATTGCGTCCGCTCCGCTCTGCTTCCTGGGCGAGTTGTTCGAGCGGCCGGTCTTCGGGAGCGAATTCCGTATTCCTCTCAACCAACGTACCTACCTGCTCATCGTCCTGGGAACGGGAGCCATGGTAGCCGGATTTTTCACACACTCCCTGGGCTTTCAAGGCGCACAGATTGCCGGCTCCCAGTTAAGCGTCGCATCCGCTTTGCTGTCCTGGATATTTCCCCCTCTTGTGGCGGTCAGCGTCGCTGTTTTCATGGTGACGCGTGGGCGCTTTGCGAGACCCCTCATGGGGTTCTGCACCGTGATCCTTTGTTTCCTCATCATGGCCGTCAGCCGGCGCTTCATGATCTATACGGCAATGACGTCCATCTTCGCGCTGCGTCTTACGGGATACCGCCTGAAAGGAACGTTCTTCAAGAAAATCCTGTTGATCGGCGGTGTGGGATTTTTCCTGGCCGTCGGGATAACGGTTTTCATGCTCCTTCGTCTGGCGGGGTTTCAGACCCACAGCACAAGCACTTCCCTCGTCCAGCGAGTTCAGATCGCCATGACGTGGGTGGAAGAAGGAACGGCTCTCAGCCGGGCGACGGAAGCGAACCGGACGAACGCACAGAAAAGAACCTTTGTGCTGGGCTTCTTCGCCGATGTTCTCGAGGGGAGCACGCGCCGCACCCCGGCCATGGGACAGGACTTTACCAATTATCTCTTGGTGGCAATTCCACGAGTCTTCTACGCGGACAAAGGAGATGTCCTCGGCGAGGAGGGCATTGCGGACGCCCAGTTTGGCCTTACCTACAACGACGCTGCGAACTCGATTCTCACGAACGGCGCCACTGACTTCGGGATCATCGGAGTCCTGGCTTATCCACTGCTTGCGGCCGCGGTGCTCCGACTCATCATCGCATTGCTTCCCGGGGTTTTGCCGCCGTTGCCGGTCGCTTTCATGGCGCTCGCAACGATATTCACTCTCGTGCAGACGGAGACTTCACTGGAAGTCTACCTGACCACCATACGGGGCATATTGATCTTCGCTGTTATTTTCTGGCTTTTTTATCGTCTGCCTCAGTTCACACTTCGAAATCGGTGATTTTGACAGGGAAGGATTCTCGATGCGATCGATCGTGCGCAATCCATTCGGTTCTGCAGCGATGTTCGCGGCACTCGTCGCCTTCAGCTGCCCTTGCCTGGTGTTCAGCCAGAATTCCTCATATACACAGTCGGGGCCGGCGAACGGGGTAGGAGATCCATTAACCCCCACGCAAGGCTCGGTCCGAGCCGGAGCCTTGGACGAGGCGGTGAATGCTTCGGCTACCGCCAATGTTTCAGCAGCCGCGGTCAGTGCCTCTGTCCCGGCGAACGTGCAGGGAGCGGGACTTATGGGTGGAAGCGGCGGATCGGCAGGCACGACGGGCACCTCTCAGGGCACGAGTGGGAGCGCCAGCGAGCGTTGGGGTAATCCCGCCGCTACCGCAGGCTCGTCTGAGCGTTGGGGTAATCCCACTACTGCCTCAGGCACTTCTGCTCCCGGAACTTCCATGGCGTCCGGGAACATTCCGACCTTCGCGCTTAAGACGCAACGCACTTTGGGCCGCGCCGGTCTCGCTGCGGCCGCCGCCCAGCACACGTCGATGCTGGCCACGCCAGCCGGTCAGGGTCTGCTCTCCAAAGCAGCGGGGACGAAGACGGCCGGGATGAAGAAGGCGGGGATGAAGAAAGCCGGCGAATCTTCCCCGGAGGGCGACGACTCGGAGGCCGAAGGGCAGGCCGCGGATGGGGCGAACGCGACTAAGTACAGCGATGATTTTCCCGATAGTACGAAGGGCACCGCGGTAGTCAGCCCACCCGATCTTGCCGACTCTCCGCTATTTGCTTTCAAACCGAGTGTTGGAGGGGAGTTTCCGGACCTCGCGCAACGGGAATTCCTCATCCCCACCCTCCACGTGGGTTCGCAAGCCGGGCAGACTCAACAGAAGGAAGACCTGTATCAGCGAATCGAGCGCCGGCTGCAGGAATATCGCACTGCCGAGAACCAGAAAGAGACTTCAAACAACGGACTGAAAAAGATCAAGCCATTCTCTTCCTCGTCGTCGACAAGGACCGGCCTGAAGAAATCCGACGTCAAGTAACTCGCATTACAAGAGAATGGTGGAGAATCATACAGGCGAACCTCACGGCAACTATCGCGGGCTGAACGCCGCCAAACGCAGACACGGATTGCACCGTTTATGGGGACAACGCAATGAGTGCAACACTTCCTGTGGTTTACCTCGCGCGGCATGGAGACACGGCATGGACTGTGTCAGGGCAGCACACCGGCCGCACCGATCTGCCTCTGTTGCCGGAGGGCGAGGAGAATGCGCGTCGCCTCGGCGAACGGCTGAAAGACATGCAGTTCACGAAGGTGTTCACCAGCCCTCTCGAGCGAGCTGTGAAAACCTGCGAACTGGCCGGCTTTGGCTCGGTCGCCGAGAAAGATCCCGATCTGCTGGAGTGGGATTACGGAAAATATGAGGGGCTGCGCTCCGCCGAGATTTTCAAAGAGAACCCTGCCTGGCAGCTCTTTCGGGACGGCTGTCCCGGGGGCGAATCTCCCGCAGAGGTGGGTGAGCGCGCGGACCGCGTCGTCGGCCGTGTCCGCGTTATCGGCGGCACCGTGCTTCTGTTTTCGAGCGGCCACTTCCTGCGCGTGCTCGCGGCGCGATGGCTGGGAGCTGATGCCGCTTACGGCCGCTATCTGGTTCTGAGCACAGCCAGCCTCAGCGCTCTTGGCTACGAGCACAATCTGTCCGAGCCGGTGATCCGGCTGTGGAACGATAATCATCACGTAGTTTCGTAGGCTGCAATTAATGTGTGGAGGCCGGCGCTGAAGCGAGCGGGCCGTCACTCACTTTGACACCGTTCTTCCAGACAGCGTGGATGGTTTGCGTGTTGCGGATGTCCTGTGAGGGGTCTTTGTCGAGCACGATGAAGTTGGCTTTCTTACCGGGCTCGAGCGTGCCGTAGTCGTCCGCAATCCGGAGCAACTGAGCGGGGTTCTTTGTCGCGACGCTGATGGCCTGCAGCGGAGTGAGGCCTGCCTTCACCATCAGGATGAGTTCCATGTGTTCAGCGAAGCCCTGCACGCGAATGGGAGTCGCGCCGGAGTCGGTGCCCAGCGCCACGAGAATGCCGGCGTCATAAATCTTCTTCAGGTTTTTCATTGCGACCGGAAGGGCAGCTGTCTCCTGAGCTGTGACTTTGTTGGCGCGCACTTTTGCCTTGTACTCCGGACTGGTGATCATGTCGAGAACGCCGGGATCAAGTGCGGCGCGGAAGAATGGCTCGTTGATCCAGTCTGGCGAGTTACCGTAAGCGAATGCGAAGTCATCGAGAGACAGCGTCGGGATGTAAGCGACGTTGCGGGCCTTCATCTCTGCGAGGAGCGCGTCGTCCACTTCTCCATCACGGATGCTGTGGGCCATAACGTCCACGCCGCTGGCAACCAGGGCGCGAGCATCCTCGAGGTGATAGAGGTGGGCGGCCACGCGCAGATGGTTTTTGTGCGCCTCTTCGATGATCGCCTGGTAAATCTCCGGCGGCATCTTGGGATACTGGCCCCAGAAATCGTCGACCCAGATCTTGATGAAGTCTGGCCTCAGCGGCGCCTCCTGATCGACATCCTTTCGTGCTTCTTCGGGAGTCGTTGACCGGAGGACGTCGGTGAAGCCCGCTGCCGCTGGAGGCACTCCATCTTTCGCCCCGAATCCGATGCCGGCTGTGTAGACGTCGGCGCCCGGCAAATCTCCCCGGCGGGAACGTTCTCTGATTTCGGCAAACTGCTGGCCGTCGGTTCCCATGGACAAGACCGCGCCGACTCCGTACTCTTCGTACCGCAGAAGCTGATGGCGGAGGTTAGCGTCGGTTTGATTCGCGACCGACTGCGAAGTGCCGCTCGTAAGGCCTAGGTGTCCGTGCGCGTTGATCATCAGAGGCATGATGGTCCGGCCCTGCAGATCCACAGTCTTTGCGCCAGCGGGGGTTCGCGTAGTCGCTGCTGAAATCGACTGGATGCGATCGCCCGCGAGGATGACGGTTCTGCCGCGCTGCACTGCTGTACCCGTGCCATCGATCACGTTGACGTGGGTCAGAACGGTGATCTGCTGTGCGCCGGTCGTCGCCCCGCACAGGGCGAGTCCCGCGAGCGCAGCGGAGATTCTGGCCGCAGCAGCGTACGCAAAAGCTTTCATCGGTGAGCTCCTCCTTCAGAAGAGATGCCACTCATTCGGGGCCAGAAGCGCGAAAGTTGTATCCAGCCAGCGCCCGCCCGATCGCGGATTCGAGAACCTGCCGAAGTTCCAGAGCGTAGGCGCAATTAAGCCCTTCTAAAGCGATGCTTGTTGATACCTAGAGCTTTGATTTTCGAATCGAGGGTCGACTGTGGAATGCCGAGCCTGGCCGCCGCTCCGCGCGGGCCTGCTACTCTGCCGTTGCATTCGGCAAGGGCGGTCTCGATCATCTCTCTTTCCTGGCCTGCCAGTTTTTCAGACAGAGGCTGAAGCAGCGCGTCCATGGCAGGCGAATGTCCGGCCAACCAGCTTTCGTCGATGGAGAGATTTGCCGAATCGGACAGGATGACGGCGCGCTCGATCACGTTCTGCAACTCGCGAACGTTGCCGGGCCACCGGTACGCTTGCAGCATGTCCATGCTCCTTTTCGAGATCCCAGTGATCTTTTTCCCGGCTTTGCTGGAAAAGCGATCGACGAAATACTGCACCAGCACAGGAATATCTTCTCTGCGCTCTCGCAACGGGGGAACCTGAATCGGGAAAACATTCAATCGATAGAACAGGTCCTCACGGAATCTTCCCTCCGCGATCGCCGCCTTGAGATCGCGATTTGTCGCCGCAACCACGCGAACATCCGTTTTGATCGGCTCATCTCCGCCGACGCGGTGGAATTCGCGCTCCTGGAGAACGCGCAAAAGACTGATCTGCGTCTCCGAGGGAAGTTCACCGACCTCATCGAGAAAGAGAGTGCCTCCGACCGCAGACTCGAATCGGCCCAGCCGCCGCTGTGTCGCTCCAGTAAACGCGCCCTTTTCGTGCCCGAACAATTCCGAGGCGATAAGTTCGCGCGGGATCGCCGCGCAATTCACGCTTACGAATGCGTGAGAGGACCGCTCTGAACTGTTGTGGATGGCGCGTGCGAACAACTCCTTGCCGGTGCCTGTTTCCCCCGTGATTAAGACCGTTGAATCCGCGGGCGCTACTTTGGATACCTCCGACAGGACGGTTTCCAGTGCGGGCGACGAACCCACAATTTCTTCGAACTTGCGATTGACGTCGATCTCTTCTCGCAGAGCCAGGTTCTCCTTGTATAGCTGATCCTTGAGAACCTGAATTTCGTCGAAAGCGGCCTTGAGAGCCGTGACGTGTTCCTGGAGCGCCTCCTCCGCCCGCTTGCGCTCCAGAATCTCGAGTTGCAAGTCTTCGTTGGCTTTTGTCACCGCGGCGGTTCGTCTCGCGACACGCGATTCCAGCTCATATTTGACTCGCGTGGCCTGCGCCATGAAAACCGAAAACAGAACAAAGACGAGGTCATAGCTGATCCGCGAGATCAGATCGATGCCTGTCGAGAAGACAAGCGTTCGAATCAGCACAACCAGCACCACAGCGAGAATGCCGGGACCGATTCCGCTATACCAGAACGTGATCGCGATCGCACAGAACGAAAATGACATGATCGCGAGCGGCAGGTGGAGGTAGAGGAATGCCTGCGCAGCGATGAAGGCCGCAACGACTGACGCTACGGCCAATGCGTAGCCCAGGAAAATGCGCAGGGTTGGTCTCTTGAGCCGATTCGGCGGCCGCGAATCAGCGACAGAATTTGTCACGATTCTGTTCCACAGCGTTTGCAGAAGTGCAGGTTCGCCGATTCCCGAAGGTGAAAGCATCTTGTTGTCTATACGCATGAAGATGATCCGCAGTGTCGCACGGACTCACGAGTTTTCAAAAATTTCCGAATTTCCGTGACCGACGGCGTTACCGCTTTTTCATCGTGCTGTTCTGATTGTTGCAGTTGCGGTCCAAGCAAGGGTTGGTCGGTTTGGCATGCGGGGTGCATAGCTATGGCGTGAGCAACCTGCTCGTGAAGGAATGGAGATATGAAATCCAAGTTGTTATTTATTACTGCCATTGTGTTCTCTATCCCTGCTCTGGCGTTTGCCGGGCAGAAGAACTCTGCAACCGTTCAGCTCGATCAGCCGGTAAAGGTTGCAGGCACTCAGCTCACGCCGGGTGAGTACAAGATGACCTGGGAGGGGAATGGCCCCGATGTGACAGTGAGCATTCTCGCGGGCAAGAAGACCGTTGCGACCACTCCAGCCCGCCTTGTGAGCGACCGGACCAGCGAACCCGGAGCGGTCGAAACCAACACTGCTAGCGACAAAACGGTCACCCTGCAAGCCGTAGACCTGAAGAACCAAACCCTTCGGTTTGATAACACTGTCCGCGCCGCCGGGAACTGAAGTCGAGAAGGGAGAGCCGTTGTGGATCCAGCGGCTCCCGCTCCCATCCCACTATTTCGCCCACCGAGCCGAGCCAATAAGCGATCATAAAGAGTCGCAGCGATCAGTTCGTTCCAACGCCCCGCGTCCCCGATGCATACATAACGATCCGAATCACAGCGAGTTTTCTTTGCAGCCGCTGATGCGGTAGTCTGTGACTTCGGATCTTTTTATGAAAACAAAGGCCCCTGGCGCCTTCTTTCTGCTGTTTTCACTGGCCCTGATTTCATCCGGGTCATGCTCAGCAATCCACCCCGCCGCCTTCGAACGCTCCTGCTTCGAGCCCATCCTCCAATCAGGATTTGCCGGATGCTCCCGGCTCGGCGACGAACGCCGGTCCTCAACCGACGGGGCCGACTGCGGTTTTCGACACCTCGATGGGCCGCATAACATGCAAGCTCTTTTCGAAGGAAGCGCCGCAGACCGTGGCGAATTTCGTTGGTCTGGCCGAAGGCACAAAGGACTGGACCAACCCCGAGACCAAGCAGAAGATGCATGGCAAGCCGCTCTACAACGGCACGAAGTTTCATCGCGTGATTCCAGGATTCATGATTCAGGGCGGCGATCCGATTGGCACGGGGATGGGTGATCCCGGCTACTACTTCAAGGACGAGTTCGATCCCAACCTCAACTTTGACGTGGCGGGACGGCTCGCGATGGCCAACGCGGGCCCGAATACGAACGGCTCGCAGTTTTTCATCACCGAAGTGCCGGAGCCGCGCCTGAACCAGCAGTACAACATCTTCGGCCAGTGCGATGAGTCAAGCGTGCTGGTGGTCAAATCGATCGCCCGGGTCGAGCGAAACGATGTGGACACACCTGTCGACTCTGTCATCTTGAAGAAAGTCACCATCGTGCAGGAAGGTCAGCCGATGCCTCCGTTGCCAGCGTCATCCTCTTCGGCGAGCACCAGCGCGCCCGCAGCGAAACCCCGATAGCCCGAACCATTCCCCAAACCATCCAGGAGGCATTTATGTCGCGTCAACCGGGAACCTATGCGATTTTCAATACCAGCGAAGGGCAGATTGTTGTCCGCCTGTTTCCAGAGAATGCGCCGAAAACCGTCGCCAACTTTATCGAGCTTGCCGAGGGGTCGCGCGAGTGGACGCATCCGGTGACCAGGAAGAAGAGCAGCGACAAGCTTTATGACGGCACCGTCTTTCATCGGGTCATTCCCGATTTCATGATCCAGGGCGGCGATCCGGCGGGCAACGGCATGGGCGGACCCGGTTATCGATTCGAGGACGAGACCAAGGGATCTCCGCACCGTTTCGACAAGCCGGGCAAGCTCGCCATGGCCAATGCCGGACCAAACACCAACGGATCGCAGTTCTTCATCACCGTTGCAGCGACGGAGTGGCTCACCGGCAAGCACACGATCTTCGGCGACGTAGTCGAGGGGCAGGATATTGTCGAGAAGATTTCGAAGGTGCCCCGCAACTCGCAGGACAAGCCGCACAATCAGGTTTCGATTCAATCCATCACGATTGAGCGGGTATAGACCGTCAGGCTGACGCGTGAGTAATCGGCAACTGCTCGTGGATGAGCAATGCTGTGGGAGTGGGTTCGGGCCTGCGGCCAGCGGCTTCGTTCCGAACACTTCGTTCCTGGGAGTCGCTTTGAAATGTACGAAATACCTCAGAATCTCTGGGAGCTAACCGCTATTTGCGGACGATCCTCTTGCGGGATGCGTCGCCGTCAGCACATGTCCTGACGCGTGCCAAACGGCGAGGCAAAATGATGGCGGGCCAGCACCTGCCGCTTCCAGACATAGCCCCGCTCAAGGGTCTAGCTTTCCACAAGTCCTTTTGGCTCAGCCGTTGCGCGATTCATCGCCGGCAGCCAGGTCTGGCATTGCCCTTGCAATCAGAGAGTCAACCCGCGCCGCGAAGGTGACACGCTCTTTCTGTCATTACTCACCTGCGGTGCATTACGTCCGCTTCCATCTGCAAGTTGTTTATAGCTGTGCCGGCACCGGCAATGAAAGCACCGCTCTCTCGCGCGGTGATCGGTGGGTCGGCGGGGGTCAATCTCAGAGAAGCGCGTGCCCCAGTGCGCCGCGGCAAGGATTGAGGCAAGAACATGAAACTCCACTCCTCGAAAGCTGGCTTCACGCGGCCTCGCGACTCGGATCTGCAGGCTCCCGAGCGCTGTCAGAAATCACCCTCTGGTCTCAAGCTGCACGTTCCTGCTCTGGTGGTCTGTATGTTTGTAACTGTCGCAGCGGTTGCGCAGCAGATCTCCGCGCCCGCGCCCCAGACCGGTACGATCGTCGGCACTGCAGTGGATGTGAACGACGATCCCGTTCCCGGCGCGCAGGTAGATCTCGAAGGCCCGCTGTCTTCCGATCACGTAGGGGTCGTGGCCAACGATAACGGTTTCTTTCAACTTGACCATCTGCGCCCCGGAGTTCCATATCACATCACCGTCGGCGCCGGTGGATTCGCGGAATGGGTCTCGCCCGAAGTCAGTCTCAAACCAAGTCAATATCTGGAGCTGACAGGTGTCCGCCTCGGCATCGCTGAGGCAGTAACCACCGTGCACGCAACTCTCTCGACTGAGGAGATCGCAACCGAACAAGTCCGCATCGAGGAGCATCAGCGCGTCCTGGGCTTCATCCCCAACTTCTATGTGACCTATGATCGCCACCCCGTGGCGCTCACGCCAAAGCTGAAGTTCAAACTTGCTCTCAGGACGGCGACCGATCCGGTCACTTTCCTCGGCACGGCCTTTGTCGCCGGCGTGGATCAGGCGGCGGACAAGTTCGACTTTCAGCAGGGTGCAAAGGGCTACTTCCAGCGTTTCGGCGCCAGCTACGCCAATGGTTTCACTGACATTTTGATAGGCGGCGCTGTCCTGCCGTCGATCCTGCATCAGGATCCCCGCTACTTCTACCAGGGCACGGGCACAAACAAATCGCGCCTCCTGCACGCCATCTCGTATCCGTTCATCTGCAGAGGCGACAATGGACAACTGCAGCCGAACTATTCCAGCCTCGGAGGATTCCTGGCCTCGGGAGCTATCGCGAATGCTTACTATCCTTCGTCAAATCGCGGCGTGGGGCTGGTATTCGCGAGCGCTCTTGTCGACCTTGGCGCCAGTATGGCCAACGGCATTCTGCAGGAGTTCGTCCTGCGCAGGCTCACTCCTTCCGCCAAGGATCATCGGTCGTCTGAAGAGGGAGGCAATTAGGGCCTGTTAACACGCCCTAGAAGATGACCTGCAACCTCGTTCCGAGCAGAGCGGTTGTGTACGCCTTTGTGGCGTACATGGGGTGGACGGAGACTTCGAGGTCGGGTCCGACGGATATGCTCTGGGTCAGGCGAAGGCGGTAGAACGACTCAAAGACGCTTTCGTGGCGCTTGCCGGGTGGGTTGGGTTCGGTGTAAGTGAAGGCGGCTGCGAACATGTCGCCCCGACGGCCGAAGGGATGAACCTGGGCGAGGCCGAGCCCATAGGACCCCCTGATGGAGGTTCCCTTGGTTGTTCCGAAGCAGAATCTTCCGAACGGGGTCCAACCGTTCGCGAGTTCGTGGTCGAAGCCGCCTCCGCCGCCGTAGCCGCTGCCATTGTTTTTGGTATCGTCGCGCCACATGCCGACGCGGTAGCTGCGGTATTCTTCGCCGACGGAGCCTGAAGACCAGCCCGCCTCTACGGCTTCCATGTATTTGCGGTCGACAAGGGTTTCGATGTTTCTCTGCTGCGCTCCTTCGGTGTCGACTGCCACGGCATGGATGAAGACATGATGTGTTGCCTGGAACTCCACCGCTCCCCCACCGGCGTAAGTGCCGTCGTAGGCGACAGCGAGATTGCCATCATTGGCACCGTTCAGGAACTGGCTACGCTCGTCGTTGTTGAACATGCTGAGGGTGACGTATTCGTTGGGATGAATTTTGCCTACATAGAACGAAAGCCGCCTGTAGAGGAAATCCTGGCGCCAATAAAGAATGTTCAACGTGATCGGCTGCTGCGGGCCGCCGCCCTGCAGGCAGTTCAGATACAACCCGGAGCCAAGGCTGTCGCTTAGATTGAACTGCTGACTCATTCCGATGTTGGTTCCGGAACGAACAAGCACGCTGATGGACCCTGCAGTGCTGCCGTGTTCATAGACGCTCCAGGCGCCGGTGAGGTCGGCGCGGCCGCTGAACTGGTCGGGCCGGACGGCATCGGGGGGCGTTGAGGTCGCGTATTGATTCAGGAAGGTGTAGGTGACGCTGGTTTTCAGCCGCACAGATTCGGCAGCCCTCCCTGCGACCTTGTTGAACGGACGCAGGAACGGCGCCAACGGGTCGGGCTGAATGAGCGGGTCCGCGGGTATCTTCGACAACGCGATTGCGTCCGCATCAAGCTCTTGTTTCAGCGAGTCGGCGTGGATCCGGGGAAGACTAGGCAGGCTGGCTTGATCTGGCGGGACCGGCTGGGAAGTCTGCGTGGAGTCGGCGGGAGCGCTTTGCCCGAGAGCCGAGATACTCGACGCGATGAACAGCAGAAGGAATAGTTTCACCTCTGCTTCTCCTCATTTCAGGAAGCCCTGTGCTTGCGGCTTCCAGAATGATGATTCGTGGTGCGATGGGATGGTAGCAGCTTTCGGGTGGTAGTTTATCTTCGCGTCGAGAAGGATTCGAACTCCGGTCGATTGATTCGTAGTTCTGGGCCGTGGAATCGGCGAGAGTTCAAGACTGTCAGAGCTATGCCTATTGCTCCGCCGCATCCTCGAAAACGATTGCGTTCTGCTGAAAGAATTGCCGAAGCAGATTCCGGTCACGAAAGGCCTCAGTACCGCCCGACCTCAGCGTGGAAAGGGCGGCAGTTGCGTTTCCTGATGCCGCGCACTCTTCGAGCGGCAAACCCGCGAGATAGCTCTTCAAGAAGCCTGCGTTGAAGCTGTCGCCAGCTCCAATGGTGTCGACGGTTTCTACCTGGAGGGCAGGAACGACCCGACGCGTACTTCCTTTCTGGACGATGGAGCCGCGGCGTCCACACTTCACAGCAACGATGGGTACCTGCTGCGCGAGGGCGTCGATGGCAAGGTCGAGGTCATCTGTGTGTGTCATGCGCCTGGCTTCGTCTTCATTTGGCAACAACACGTCAACTAACTGAAGCATCTCCCGAAGCGGCTCTCCCCAAAGGTCATCCGGATCGTCGTTGGTGTCGAGAGACAGGCTAAGACCGCGTTGTTTCAACTCGCGGCATAAGCCCGGGAGATCACGCTGTAATCCTTTCTGAAGAAACAGGGAAGAGACGTGGAAGTGGCGGCTGGAAGAAAGGAATGGCACATCGACGTCACTCAGGCTCATCTTTTCCATGACACCTAGATATGTAACGATGTGACGTGTTTTGCCGTGGTGGAGCAGGACGGTAACTCCGGTCTGCTCGTCCGGAGCCGGGGCGACATGAGAGACATCCACATCCATCTCCCGTAGCCGCTGAAGTGCTGTTTTCCCCAGGGGATCAGAACCCACCTTGGTGGCGAAGCCGACTCTTACGCCAAGCGCGGCGAGATTGTGAGCGAGAATCGCCGATGAACTGCCTAGAGTAAGGGTGAACTGATTGGCGATCAGCTCGCGCTCCACTGGCATCTGCTCGGCCAGGCCGTAGAGGATCAGGTCAAGGTTGATTTCTCCGGCAATGGTGATGTCGAAGCGGCTCATTATTCCTGGTAGTTTGTCACAACCCTGCTGAGGTTTCGGGGATGATCGGGGTCGAGACCCTTCTTGATACCGCGATAGGCGCCGAGGAGCTGCGCCCAGACAACATAGATCACGGGCCGCGCGAGTTCGGGAATGGGAAGGTCCAGTTCGATCAGAAGGTCAGCCCTCTCGCGCAATTGTTCTCCGGCGGAGTTCACCACAGCAAAAATCTGCGATCCCAGATCCTTCATCTCGAGCAGAACGGCAGACTCGGCGTCATAACCGGATTCGGAAATCAATCCTCCAACCAGGGTGGAAGAACCGGCAATGGACTTTGGCCCGTGCCGGAATTCGAGCGTATGAAAATACTGCGCAAAGGTGGAAGACTCTTCCATCACCTTAAGTGCCGATTCCGCAGCCATGGGATAGAGAGCTCCCTGACCGAGAACGGCGATGTCTTCGAAGGACCGCTGAGAGAACGCAGCGACTTCCTCATCGTATGCATCGAGCAGCCGTTCAAGGTGCTTGGGCAGTTGCTGTAGACCTTCGATGAAGTCATGGTTGCCTGCATAGGTCGCGCCGAGGTATTGCAGGCCAAGCAGCATGGAGGTAAATGATGAGGTCATGACCGTGCTTTGTTCCTCGACTCGCATTTGGAGCACGGAGTCGGTCATGCCGGCCAGTTCACGACCGTCGCAGGTAACGGCAAGGAACGGGACCTGCTGTTCGCGGAGATACTTCGCTACATGCAGGACCTCAGAGGTATGACCGGAGCGGGAGATGAGAAGCGGATAATACGACCTGGCTCCACGCGGGAAGACAAGCTCGGGCTTCAGCAGTACTTCTGAAGCAGGGACGGCGCGGGCCAGCGCGTTGAATAGCGATGTGAAGCTCAGTGCCGCTGCCTGGGCAAGATAAAAGCTCGAGCCGCAGCCGATAAATACCCACTCGGTCTCAAGAGGCGAATGGCCGTTTGCCAGACGCCGGAGTTCGGTGGACTGGAAATCGTTCAGACACCGCTGCCACACGGCCGGCTGCGACTTGATCTCTGCCAGAGTTTTCACACCGTTGCGCATCGACAAAAATCCTCCCATGTTCTCTTGAGCAGCGCACCTGTTTCTAAAAGTAACTGGTATTGGATGTCGCGGTTATCGCTTCAGAGGCGTTCCATATCGTAACATTTCGAAACTATACAATACCACCCTAATCAGGTGACGCATCGGCCTGTTTCGGCATGGACGGCCGTCCCGGGCGGCCCGCAGATTAAGAGGGAGACGGCTAGTTGGCGGCTTCTACCAGGCGCAGGATTCCGAACTTCTCCGGGACGTGAAAAGTGGTGCTCATGGTGGGCTGCCAAGTAATCTGCACGCGGCTGGCGGCGGGACCCTGGCTCCGGAATAAATTGATGCGAAGGGTTTCGCCAACAGAGGGAGGGCGATGTTGCAGCGCGGAGGTCGGGATGCGCATGGCTCCGTACCAGATCCTAGCGGCGGCATCGATGTGCGCGGCGACGGCGAAGCCTGAATTCCACTTCCAGCCATCCTCATGGTGGGGACTGGTCAGGTCGATGTCCAGATCGATCCACTCGCCTTGCGGGGAGATTTCGAATTCTTTGTAATGCCGGATATTCTCGAAATCGGAACCGATAAAAACCTCGGCGACGTCCCAATTCCACAGCCCGTAGGTCTCGGTGGAAGTCGCCGGGGAGGGCTTGAGATTCAGCTCATCGTACGGGCAGATAAACAGGAAGTAGAGGTTTTTCTCTGTCCAGCGTGAACGGATTTCGGTGCGGTAACGCGGCTCGGTCTGACCCAAGGGGCCCCTTTCGGCGTACACCGGGCGAGCGGCACGCCAGAAAGGCAAAGCCGGATCGGTGCCAAGCGGCACGTCAGCCGCGGCTCTGGTGCTTTCGAAGAGTGCGTTGTCGTTGCTCGCGGCGGAAGTCGTCACCGCAGAAAACAGTGCGAGCACGCAAATGATGAGAACGATACGCATAGGATCAGGCCGTTAATCCAAGCTGACGCGCGGCATTTTCAAAATATACCTTGCGGAGAATCGGCTCCGGCAAGTCGATGCCGTAAATGCGCCAGCGACCTTGTGGAGGAATTTTCGCCGGAGCGTAGTCGAAGTACTCGTCGTCTGTCTCAAGAAAGCGGTAATAGATCTCGTACAACTGATCGTTGAAAACCTGCTGGGGAAATTCGTCGCCATGCGGCGTGGCGTCGGTGCCGAAGAGGATGCGGTCTTGATACTTGTCGAAGAATTTTCGCGCGGTCCGCGGCTGGCGGCCCAGTTCGCCGATGCGAGCTGCGATGTCGACGGACATATTCGGGAAGCGATCGAGATTCTCCGAGACATTGCCGAGATTCTCGGCATAGTTTCCTACGTGCAGCGTCACGAATTGCGTCTTCGGATGCCTTGCCAGCACTCGATTTCGCGCCGCCAGTATTTCTGCCACGCTGGGAAAGTCATGGTCATAGAAAGACCAGTCGGGATGGTTGGAGAGCTCCTCGTAGCGCTCGTTGAAGCGGTCGGTAGGCGTGAAGAAGGCCACGGGATCGGCAACGTGAATGGCAACGGGAATGTTGAGCTGGCCGCAGGCGTCCCACATGGGATCGAAGCGTGGATCGTCTACAGCGACGAGTTTGCCGGTGGTGATGTCTTCGCGAAGATACAGGCCCAGCGTCTTCAGGATCTTCAAGCCCTTTGCGCCCTGCTGATGCGCTCGCTCGATTGCATCGGCCTGGATCTGCGGGTAGTTGGGCTCTTTCCAGCGCTCATAGCAGGGCTCGGTGAAGGTGATGAAGCGTCCGGGACAGGCCTGATCGTACTTCCGCACCACGTCCGCAAGACCCTGGCCGTAGCCTCCTGTGAGATTCACCATGGTGCGGACATTTTTGCGATCCATGACCGCGAGGAGCGAATCGGGATCGTCGAAGTACGTGCGGTCGGCGGAGAGTGCGACACCGTGGACTGACTTCGCTGACATGGTGATGTGCGTATGAAAATCGATGAGAGGGAAGCGCGACCGCGCGACGTGCGATTCGTGCACCTGCAGCATGCTCTTGGGCTCAAATTCGGAAAGAGCCAAAGGACACTGCGTGGGCTCGGGTGATTCCTTGTGAGTAATGGGGAGGGTGTGGATCGGCTGAGTCGCTACCCCTGCCACGGCTCCCATGCCCAACAGCCATTGCCGTCGATTCATCATCCGCTTACTCCTGAACGCAATTATGCGAGAACGAAGATAACAGGAATGGTTCGAAAGAAAAAATAATATGTGTCGAGGCTCTCAAGTCGATCGCTCAAATCAGCCGCCGGTGGCGGTGGAGTCTGGTCTCGTTCGACGCATGACGAAGTAGACGAGCAGGCCCAGCACGATCCACGCGGCTCCCAACAGCTGAGCGGCGCGGGCAAGATTGAGCCAGATAAAGCCGCAGACAAGGAAGCCAAGAAGTGGGATAAGGGCCGGCAACCGTACCTTCTCCGACTCTGACGCACGGAATTTGTAATGGACGAGGGCGGCGAGGTTGACTCCCATGAAGGCGATGAAGGCGCCGAAGTTGAGCAGTTCGGCGCCACGTTCGTAGGTGAGCAGGAAGACTCCGGTGAGGCTTATCAAACCAAGCAAAAGGACGTTGTTACGGGGGATAGCCGATCGCGGGCTGATGACACCGAAAAAGCTGTGCGGCAGTGCGTTGTCGCGGCCCATACCGTAAAGCAGCCGGGCTGCACCGAATTGCGCCGCGATGCCGGAACCCATATTGGCGACCAGCAGCGTTGCATTGATCAGGAGAAAGAGAAGACGTCCGCCTACGCGAAGCGCGACGTGAACGTAGGCGGTGTCGAGAATGGCTGGCGCAAAAGGCACGGTCGCCGGCCAGGCAAGCTGAGCAACGTAGACCTCTACCGCCGAAAGAATGCCTATGACAAGGCAGGTAAGAACTGTGCCCAGCATGATGTTCCGCCGCGGATTCTCGACCTCCTCCGACATGGTGGAGATTCCGTCGAAACCTATGTAGGTGAGGACGGCAATGGAGGTGCCGTGAAGGATGTTGCGGGGAGAAAACGTGCTGGGGTCATAGAAAGGCCGCAGCCATTCCCCGCCGGCCGGGTGCACCACCACAGCAATGTAGTGAATCGCGAAGGCGAGGAAGATGACGACCACGATGCTCATGCCAAGCGCGAGGAAGGCGTTGATTCTTGCGGAGGCCTGTACGCCGAAGAGGTTCAGCGCGGTGAAGACCAGCACGATAGCAACCGCCCATGCGGCGTAGGGGATCTGCGGGAAGAGGTCCTGCGCCGCGACGCTGCACCACACGGCGCAGATGATGGGGTTAAGCATGTAATCCATGAGCATGGCCCATCCGACGACGTAGCCGCCCAGGGGGTGCAGTTCGCGACCGACGTAGGTGAAGGCAGAACCGGCGCTGGGGTACACTCGCGCCATGCGTCCGTAGCTCACGGCGGTGAACAGCATGGCGACCATGGCGATGAGAATGGTCGTGACTACATGTCCGCGGGCCACGTTGCTGACCACCCCGTAAATACTCATGGGCGCGGTCGGCTGAATGATAATGATGCCGTAGACAATCAGGTGCCAGAGATTGAGCGAGCGGCGCAAACCTGGCGCGTTGGCCGGAGTGTCGGCCTCTGCGGATAGGGCGGAAGTTTGCACGGTGAACTCCTCACTGGCCTCGCACGGGTTCGATATGCATGGCACCCACGAGATTCCGTATTATTACTATTTATTGCGGAACGCCGCCAATCCTGCCACGCGGCGCTCCCTGAATCCGGCAGGGTTCGCGGTTTCGTGCGGCTCGTCAGACGAGCACAACCTCGATACTTTGCGCCCGCAGCACCTCGGCTGTTTCAGGAGGAAGATCCCGGTCCGTAATGACGCAGTGTACGGCCGAGGGCGGCACAATGCGGGAGAGACTTCGGCGCTTGAATTTCGTCGAGTCGCAGACGGCGACGACGCGGCAGGAGGACCTGACCATCGCACGGTTGACGCGGGACTCAAGGAAGTTCGGGGTAGTCAATCCGACTTCCGGATCGAAGCCGTCCACGCCGAGGAAGAGGATATCGGCGTGCATCTCCTGGAGTACATCCTCGGCAAGCGGCCCGACCAGCGAGAAGGAATTTTTGCGCAGGTTGCCACCGATCAGGATGACCTCCAGATTCGTGCTGGCGAGTTCGGCCGCGATATTCACGGCATTCGTAATGACGGTGAGCTGGCTAAATTTCCTGAGTTCGTGGGCAATCGCGGTCGTTGTGGTACCGGAATCCAACATGACACAATCGCCCTCTTCCACCATTTTCGATGCCGCCACAGCGATCCGCTGCTTTTCCTGCGAATGCTGTTTCTGCTTTTCCTGAAGAGAGGGGTCGAAGAGCGCACTGGACTGGATGCGAAGCGCTCCTCCGTGAGTTCGCTGCACGAGACCCTTGGACTGCAGGTATTCGAGATCCTTCCGAATCGTGATCTGCGAGATGCTGAGGTTTCGCGAGAGTTCCCCGACGAGTACGCGCCCGTGGTTCTGGATCAGAGAAAGGATATGTTGCCGGCGCTCGTCAATGAGAAGCTGTCCAGGCTCTGGTGTGGTAATCGCTGTAATCCGCGCCATGGTTTCGCCCGCTTTTCCTTCGAAAGGGTACACTAAAGCCCATCACGAGTCACGCATCTCCACGCCTGGGTTAGCACAATTTGTGTTATTTCTTCAGGTTACCGGGCCAACTCCAAGGCTGGAAGTTGAGGGGTTTTCGGGGGGTCTACCTCCAGCCCATTGGAAATCATTCGTAATAATACGGAAGTTAGCGGGGCCGGCAAAATCGGCATAGATTCTTCCCCGGACTAAACGTGAATTAGGCACCCGGGGCGATCAGATGCGGATAAAGATTTTCTGGCGATACATCCAGTAAAGGACAAGCCAGTAAATCAGCATGACCGCCGTGCCGAGTATGAGCGGCTCCAACCCCGAGCCAAAGATCTGAAAGACTCGATAGCCGAGGTTGATGTGGAGGTTGCTAATGATGAAGTGTTCCCACAGATGCGCGATCAGGTAAGCGGCAATGGAATTCACACCTACGACCACCAGCGGGAAAGCCCATCGAGGGTGATTCTTTACGTCGATGATCCATGAGAACGCCACCAAAAAGAAGAAGCATATTCCGCCGCTGAAAAGCGTCCAGCTCGGTGTCCATACGCGTTTGACGATGGGACAGATTCCTGTGAAGTGAAGAAGCAGGCCGGCGGAGAAGAGAATAAGCCCGGCGACAAGAAAGCGCTTCAGCGGAATCTTCGGCGCCGAGGCCCGGAACCACTGGCCGGCCATCAGACCAAGCAACATGGTGCCCAGCGTCGGAATGAAGCTCAGAGTGAGATAGCCGCCTTCATTGAAGACGAATAGCGAGGTGCGGGGAAACAGGTTGAGGAACCAGACGTCGAAAGCCTCGCCGAAGTTGCTGTTTTTGTTCCAGTGCGCGGCAAAGCCGGTGAAGTTGTGATGCCAGTCCGGCGGAACCCCGACTGCGGAATAGTCGAAATTTGGACCCGGCGCCGGATAGAGCGCCCAGGCCAGCCAATATCCAAAGAGTATCAGGGCGAATGCGGTCCACTGCCATCTGGGGCGGCAGAATGCCAACAGAAAGGCAAAAGTGTAGCCCAATCCGATCTGCGTCAGCGTGTCTTCAAAGGTGAAATAGGTTTGCGTGCTGTCAGTGGATCGGAGAAAAATTCCCAGCGCTATAAGCACCAGACTTCTCCATAACGTATGCGCCAGCAGTTTGCCGAAGCTCTGCCCTCTGCGGATGCGGCTGTGGATAGAGTAGGGAAGAGCCACGCCAACCAAAAATGTGAAGGACGGCTGAATCATGTCGTGGAGGCCCAGTCCGGCCCATTCCACGTGCGTCTGGTTATACGCAAGCACGCGCCAGAACAGGCTGCCCGGATAAGCATTGTGGACTGCCGCGAAATTCAAGACCTCGCCCATCATGAGCAACATCACAAGGCCGCGATAGGCATCGACGGCAACATTGCGCTTCGGCGCCGTCACAGAATCGCGGGAGAAAGGAGTTGTTGCCGTCTGCGGATGTTCAGCGCTGATGGTGGATGGCATCTTCACCTCCGTCTTTTGGATGGTTCGCGGCGAGGTCCCCGAAGAAACGTCATTTTGATTTATTACGAGAAGCCGCGTTGGATTTCGGATGTTAGCACGATACCCGCCGCTTTGCCATAGGCAATCTGAGCTCAGTTCGGTCATGCTGGCTGCCAGGCCAGGCGATCCAGGCGCCGATTACGACCGTAAATATCGGCCATAAATGAAACTGCAGGTGTGTGGTTTTTGATTGACAGCCCATAGGCCCGCTCTTACACTTCGGTACTACGCGAAATAATACGCAACAATTCATAACACGGTTTTGGATCGCTCACAACGAAAGGAATGCGATTTCGATGAAACGCTTATGTCGAGATTTCGCTCTGACCGCGCTGCTTTCCTTCCTTATCCCCACGTTCGCACAAGCTCAGAAGGACACTGCATCCATTACAGGTCAAGTGACCGACAGCTCAGGAGCCGTCATTGCCGGAGCGCACGTGGATGCGGTCAACGTTGAAACGAATTACACGTATCATGCCCTCAGCAACCAGACCGGAGAGTGGACGATCAGCCCGGTGCGCATCGGAACGTATCGCGTTTCGGTCATCGTCCCCGGTTTTAAGAAGGCGGAGGTCGGACCGTTCACGCTCGACGTGCAGCAGCGCCAGCGTCTGGATGTCTCCCTGCAGCCGGGCGCGGCGACACAGACCGTGGAAGTAAAGGAAACTGCGCCGCTCCTTGAGTCCGATACCTCGGAGCGCAGTCAGCTCATCGACAGCAAGACCATGGAGACGCTTGCGCTCAATGGGCGCAATCCGGTGCAACTGGCTCAGTTGACCGCGGGCGTAACCGTGAGCGAGCCAGGCGCGCGCGATGAGAATGGGTATGGCTTCAGTGCGAATGGCGCGCGGTCGCTGCAGAATAATTTCCTGCTCGACGGCGTCGACAATAACTCAAATCTTCCCGACCTGTTGAACGAAGCGAACTATGTAGTGATGCCTTCGGTCGACGCGCTTCAGGAATTTCGCGTGGAGACGAACTCATATGCTGCGGAGTTCGGGCGCGCCACGGGAGCGGTGGTAAACGCCACCATCAAGAGCGGAACAAATGCCTTTCACGGCGTGGTGTATGAGTTTGTGCGCAACCAGCTGTTCGATGCGCGCAATTACTTTGACACTGTACTGCCTCCCTACCATCAGAATCAGTTTGGCGCCACGCTGGGCGGACCGATTCTGCACAACAAACTCTTCTTCTTCGTGGACTACGAAGGACTCCGCGTTAGCCAGGGACAAACCTATACTTCGCTCGTCCCGACCGATGCGCAGCGGATAGGCGATTTCTCCAGCCAACTGGATTTGACGACGCAGACCGGAAGGGATTGCAATGGCCGGCCCACCTACGCAGGCGAATTATTCGATACCTCGCAGACACAGGTGAGCGCCTCCAGTTCGACAGGGTATTGCGGCGTACCTTTCTCATATGGGGCCGGTGGCAATCCCTCGAATGTGATTCCCTCCGCGAAGCTCGATGCACTGGGTCTGAATCTGGCGGCTTTGTATCCTGAGCCCAATGCAACCGCAGCCGGCTATAACTATCTCTCCAATCCTCTTCTCATTCGTGACAGAAACCAGGGCGATGTGCGCGTTGATCAGGTCATTACGCCGAAAGACAATGCTTTCTATCGCTTTAGCATTAGCCGCCAGCCGTCGACTATTCCTGGACCGTTTAGCGGGGTGGCCGATGGTGGAGGCTTCTTCACTGGCATAGAAGAGGTTAATGGCTACAGCTTCGCCGTGAGCGAAACCCACATCTTTTCTCCTAAAAGGGTAAACGAACTCCGCCTGGGATATAACCGCCTGCACACAAGTCGCTTCCAATTCAATTACGACGAAAACGTGTCGGGCGCCGTGGGGTTTCCGGGCGTCCCCTATGAGCAGGGAACAGACAACGGCGGTTTGCCGCAACTGACGTTCAATGATGTGGCAACGTTAGGCAGCCCGACTTACCTTCCGTCCAATGAAATTCAGAATACTTACACTGTTTCGGATACTTTCACGCTGATAGTTGGCAACAACAGCTGGAAGTTTGGGGGCGAGTTCAGGCCGGAAGAGTTCACCATTTATCAGCCGGCCGATCCACGCGGTTCGATGAACTTCGGCACCCAATACACCGACAATCCGGCTGCACAGGGAACCGGCGGGAGCGGCTTCGCCACCATGTTGACTGGCCAGCCGGGCGGCGGCAGCATCAATAACCTCAATAACGTTGATTATTTTCGCAACGTCTCCTCACTCTTTGCGCAGGACGACTGGCGGATCACGCCGAAGGTGTCTATCAATGCCGGCATCCGCTATGAGTTCTTTTCTCCGGTTACGGAGAGACATAATGCACAGGCAAATTTCAATCCGATCACCGGCCAGCTCGATATTCCCTATAACAGCAATGTAACTTTGACCCCGACACTTTCTCAGATTCTGCCGGTGAACCACTTGGCGTCCGACAAGCTGATCAAGAGCGACTTTAATAACTTCGCACCGAGGCTAGGCCTTGCCTATCAGATCACGCCGCGACTGGTCTTTCGCGCAGCTTTCGGGGTCTTCTTCAACGGCGATGAAAATGGACCATACAGCAATCCAAGTCCTGGCTTCAATCCACCCTATTTCTCCAGCCAAAGTTTCAACGCACCCTGCAGCCAGTCCGCCTATGCAGGCAGCGCACTGGATTGCTCCGTTCCCGGGCTGCTGAAGCTCTCCAACGGCTTTCCCTCAACCGCTCTGAGCGATCCGAACACGCCGAATCTGTTCTCGATGCAGCTGAACCTGACCACGCCTTATACGACGCAATGGCATGCCACCCTGCAGTATCAGGCGGGGCAGGATACGCTATTTGAAATAGCCTACGTCGGCTCCAAGGGAACGAAGCTTTACACCTTCTCCAACCTGAATCAGGCAGCGCCCAGCGCCGATGCCTCGGCCGCCTACGCTCCGCGTCGCCCGTTTCCGTATGTTGATGCCTTTATCGGCTATCTCAACTCGGAAGGGTATTCCAACTACAATGCGCTGCAGACAAGGCTGCAGCATCGCTTCGGCCACGGCGTCAGCGCGCTGGTGAACTATACATATAGTCACGGTTTGGGCGATTCCTCAAACGCCAACCTTGGGGCTCAAAATAACGACAGCTTCCGGTGGAGCAAGCATCCGGAGTGGGAGTATGGCAATCTCGACTTTGACGTACGGCATCGCTTTGTCGCCAGCTATATCTGGGATCTGCCCTTCGGCCGCGGCCAGCAATTTGGAGCAAACGCGAATACCTTCACAAATCTTCTGATCGGAAATTGGGAACTCTCGGGGATTATCACCCTCTCCTCGGGAACCTGGTTTACGGTCACCGACGCGAACGCAAACTTCGCGAATTCAGATGGACAGCAGCGGCCCGATGCAGTACCCGGCCAGAAGGCAAACGGCAAGCCGTGCGTGCCGGGCACCTACTTCAATACCTGCGCCTTCACTGACCCGCAGCAGGGATCGTTCGGTGATGTTGGTCTGAACACGCTGCGCGGGCCAGGCGTCGAAAACTGGGATGGGTCTCTGCTGAAGAGCTTTCCGATCAGCGAGCAGCGCCGCTTTGAGTTCCGCGCCGAGTTCTACAATGTGCTGAACCATGCCAATTTCCTCTTTGCGGCGCCTGGCCCGCAAAACGGAAACAATGCCACCGTGTTAGGCTCCACCACATTCGGCTATGTCACGGCGGCCCGGGCGCCAAGAGAGATTCAGCTCGGATTAAAGTTCTACTATTGATTCACTAATTTGCGTAATTCCGGATGGGCAATGACTGATCAAATGCGGAACGTGCTGGATCAGGTTTCCAGACGTGGTTTTCTCCGGTTGGGTACGATGAGCGCAGTTGGAATCGGCCTTCCAAGCATGGCGACTGGAGAAAGCAGAACTCAGGATGAAGGGAAGCCGTCGAAGGCTACCATGATCGACGTGCCGTTCGAGCGGGTAAATCCGAAGATCGGCATTATCGGCGTCGGCGGGCGCGGCACCAATTTACTCGAGAATCTGCTTGCCGCCGATGCGCAGGTGACGGCAATTTGCGATGTTGTGCCGGAGAAAGCCGCCCATGCCCAATCGCTCATCGAGAAAGCCGGGCAGAAATCGCCGACGCTGTATACCGAGGGCTACCATGCATTCGAATCGCTGGCGGCGCGTCACGATTTGAACATCGTCCTGATTGCCACTCCGTGGAACTGGCATGTGGAAATGGCGGTTGCCGCAATGGAGCACGGTAAACATGCGGCCGTCGAAGTGCCTGCCGCGACGACAATCGAAGATTGCTGGAAGCTTGTCGACACGTCGGAGCAGACTCGCAAGCACTGCGTGATGCTTGAGAACTGCTGCTACGGCTACAACGAGACGCTGGTGCTCCGCCTGATCCATGCTGGCATGTTCGGCGATCTGCTGTACGGGGAGGGCGCATACATACACGATCTGCGTGAAGAGCTTTTTTCGGATAAAGGCGAAGGACTCTGGCGACGCACCGTCCATACTGAGCGCGAAGGGAATCTGTATCCAACCCACGGGCTGGGCCCAGTGGCGAACTACATGGGCATTCAGCGTGGCGACAGGTTTGATTACATCGTCTCGATGAGCACACCCCAGCGCGGACTCGACATCTATCGCAAAGAGCATGTGCCCCTATCTGATCCGCGATGGGCAGAACGCTACGTGACCGGCGACATGAACACTTCGCTCATCAGGACGGCGAAGGGGCTGACCATCACAGTCAAGCACGATGTGTCGAACCCGCATCCCTACGATCGGATCAATACCATTGCCGGTACCAAAGGCGTCTTCGCCGACTATCCTCCGCGGATCTATTTTGATGGTCAAGCGGGCGAAGAGCAGTGGGGCAGTCTCGATCCCTACAAGGAGCACCAGCATCCACGCTGGAAAGAGGAGGGCGCCATCGCACAGAAACTCGGTGGGCACGGCGGCATGGATTACATCATGCTTTATCGTCTGCTTCAGTGCATGCGTGAAGGGCTGGTGCCGGACATGGATGTTTACGATGCCGCCGCATGGTCGGCTCCCAGTCCTCTGAGCCGTTTATCCGTTGAGGAAGGGAGCGCTCCGACTAAGTTTCCCGATTTCACACGCGATCACTGGCAGGTGCGTTCCGCATCGCAGATTGCCACCCAATCCTGAGCCAAGCAGGGCAGCAGCATTGGCGCCGATCGTCGTCATGTTTGACCTTCCCAATTGCCGACAGCGCTCGGAACACGCGCAAGCGGGCGCTCCGAACCCGGACCGTGTGGGCGATGCTTACTGCGAAAGGCGACGAATTCGACCGTGTCCTAGGGCTGGCGGAGTGGGTCTTGAAACCCTCGAAATCTCAGGAAACCAAAAACATTTGGCGGAGAAAACGTCGAGGCGACCCCAGCAAGTCGTTTGAACGACATGCTGCCGCGATCTAATTACTGGGGATTCCTGGGAATTGAGTTTTTTCAACAGCCCCACTCGTTTGCACTCACTGAGAAGGTTCGATCTCGCATCAGAACAGCTCCCTCTTCGACTTTGGCAGATTTCCTATGGTGCCTGACTGCCTGGCCCGGTTTGTGCTAGTGTTATTGATGATGAGTTTTGAAGTCCAGAAGACGGCCACCTGTTGTAGCACCTGTATGCGCAACGGACGTGTGTCTTCTGGCTTGAGGAGATTGCAGATCTAGGAAGTTCAATTCACGCAAATCTCTTATGACCCGCCGCCAGAAGATGCCCTGGCAGGCGGGTTTTGTGTTTTGGGCCCCAAAAGGAGAGAGCGAAGTGAGTGTTCCGGAAATTCAAGCTGAAGAGCTGAAGCAGCGACTCGATAAAGGTGATAACCTTTTTCTCCTCGACGTACGCGATGAGTACGAATACGAGATTTCAAACATCGGCGGGCACCTGATCCCGTTGCCCGAGTTGCCCAAACGCTACAAGGAGTTGAACGCTCGCCAGGAAATCGTTGCGGTCTGCAAGATGGGCCCTCGCGGCGTAAAAGCCGTGGAGTTCCTGCAACGCCAGGGATTCAGAAACGTCCGTAACCTGAGCGGAGGAATCCACGCGTGGTCCGACCGAGTGGATCGGAAAGTTCGCAAATACTGAATCCGCATTCCTGAAGAAATCCGGTATCCCTGGCGCATCCGACGTGCCAGGATTTTGCCTCTGGAAGCAGCTGCGGGCGTGCATTTCCTATGCGCCTTCATCTACAATTTGCCCGATCACAGTAATTGAGGAGCCTTTCAGTGGCCGAAATACACGCGCGTGGATCTCTGGGCGAACAGGCAGCAATTCAACTCGCCAATGTAACCAAAACTGCTCCGATCTACGGCGCAATTACGCCCCGTTGGCTGGTGCGGCTGTTGGATTGGAAGCCGCTGGAGGCGGGCATCTTCCGCCGCAATCGAGTGGTTGAAGATAAGGTGATCGAGGTCCTGTGCGGTCACGATGACGAATCTCCGATACCGACCACATACGCGGATTATGAAGAGAATCCGCGCGAGTACCGCCTGAGCAGCATTAACGCAGTAGTCAATGTGCAGACCCGCATGGGGGATTTGTTCAGCAATCCCTATGACCAGGTTCGCGAGCAGCTGCGCGTGGTCGTTGAAGGCGTCAAGGAGAGGCAGGAGAACGAGCTGCTGAACAATGCCGAGTACGGCCTGCTCAATAATGTCCCGGATGCACAGAAGATCTCGACGCGCAAGGGAGCACCGACTCCGGACGATCTCGACGAACTGCTGACGAAAGTCTGGAAGGAACCGTCGCTGTTTCTTGCGCACCCTCGTGCTATCGCCGCGTTTGGACGCGAATGCACGCGTCGCGGAGTGCCACCCCCGACGGTGACGCTGTTCGGTACGCCTTTCCTCACCTGGCGCGGAATCCCGCTGATTCCAACTGACAAGATTCGCGTGGCTGGCAAAGTGCCGAAGACAAAGATGCTCTTGATCCGGGTGGGCGAGAGAAAGCAGGGAGTGATCGGGCTCTTTCAGCCTGGGCTGACCGGCGAGCAGAGTCCAGGGCTGTCGGTACGCTTCATGGGAATCAGCGACCGCGGCCTCGCCTCCTATCTGATTTCTCTCTATTGCTCGGCTTCGGTTCTGACGGACGACGCGATCGCCGTACTCGATGACGTCGAGGTCGGACAGTACTATGACTACAAGTGATCCCGGCCGGCTGACAGTTGCGCCGGAGTCCGATTCAGTACCGGCCGCTCCAGCGAGTGGGTCGGAGTTTTTCCCTGCTGGCTTGCCGGATCCGGCGACGCTCGCGCGCATGGCCAACGAGTTCTTCACGGCTCTGCCCGGAGCGGGCGACAGCCCCTCTCGCATTATGCCGGCTCAGCCGCCGTCCGGTTTGGATACGGCTCCAGCCACCGTGCCCGCTGGTCCTCCGGAGATATCTCTTCCATCAGACCCGCATCTTCCCGGAGTGCCAGCGAGTGCCGGCGGTGCAACCCTGTCTCCGGTGACCACTCCGCTGCAGGCGACTCCGCCGCCGGTTCCGGGCGCCGCCGCTTCGACGGATTTGCCAGGGCTTTCCGGTGCTGTTCCTGCGTTCTCTTTCCTGCAGGACGCGAGACCGATCTTCTCGGACAAAAATACGGCCCCGACTGGTCCATACACGCCTGCGAAACCGCTGGCAGAATTCCTGACTGAGCGGTCCGAAGCCAGCGCCTTTCCATTTGCAATGGAAACCGAGCCGCCGCCGCATTTGGCCGAGACTGCGCAACCGCCTTCGCCAACAATACCTGCTTCGCTTGGCTTTGTAGATGTGTCGCCCGTCCCCACATTTTCGTTTCTTGAGGAAGCCCGGCCGCTGTTTTCTTTCCCGCCGACTATTCCCGGGCCTGTACCGGCCCCTCAAGAAAATGCACCGGAGACCGCCCCACAGACCTTCATCCCATCTGCCGAATCAAACGGTTTCCCCTCGTTTGGCTTCCTCAAAGACGCGCGCACCCATTCACCAGCCGGGTCGGACCTCAAGCTCGAACCGACGCCGACGGAACCTGATGTTCCACGCGATCTGAATCTCTCTTCTCATTCGTTCGACGCGGAAGCCCTGAAGCGCGACTTCCCGATTTTGCGCGAGAAGGTGAATGGCAGGCCCCTTGTATGGCTCGATAATGCAGCGACCACTCAGAAGCCACAGAGCGTGATCGACAGGCTGAAGTATTTCTACGAACATGAGAACTCGAATGTGCATCGCGCGGCCCACGAGCTGGCAGCTCGCGCTACTGACGCATATGAGTCGGCTCGCGAGAAAGTTCGACGATTTCTGAACGCATCTTCGACCCGCGAAATCATCTTTGTCCGCGGCGCGACTGAAGGCATCAATCTCGTGGCGCAGAGCTGGGGCCGCCGCAACATTCAGAAGGACGACGAGATCGTCATCACATGGCTTGAGCACCATGCCAACATCGTTCCGTGGCAGATGCTCAGCTCCGAGAAGGGCGCAAAGCTTCGTGTCGCTCCGGTCGATAACAGCGGCCAGGTTCTTCTTGACGAATACGAAAAGCTGCTGGGGCCAAAGACGCGCCTGGTCGCGATGCCGCAGGTGTCAAATGCTCTTGGCATCATTCCACCGGTAGCCGAAATGATCGAAGCGGCGCACCGCCACGGAGCCAGGGTTCTGCTCGACGGCGCGCAATCTGTCTCCCATATGCGAGTGGATGTCCAATCTCTCGATTGCGACTTCTTTGTCTTCTCCGGACACAAGGTATTCGCGCCGACCGGCATCGGGGTGGTCTACGGAAAGCCGGAGGTCCTGGAGCATATGCCGCCGTGGCAGGGCGGCGGGAACATGATTCAGGATGTCACCTTCGAAAAGACCGTCTATCAGCTGCCTCCGCAGCGCTTCGAAGCAGGTACCGGCAACATCGCGGATGCAGTGGGGCTGGGCGCCGCCATTGACTACCTCGATCGCGTCGGGATGGTCAATATCTCGCGCCACGAACACGGACTTCTCACTTACGCTACGGAGTCTCTCCAGCGTATCCCGGGCCTCCACATTATCGGAACAGCTCGCGAGAAGGCTGGCGTGCTGTCATTCATCATCGATGGTTTCCGCACCGAGGAGATTGGCGACTATCTGAACCGGCACGGAATTGCCGTTCGTTCAGGACATCACTGCGCGCAGCCCATCCTTCGCCGCTTCGGCCTGGAGAGCACCGTCCGCGCCTCGCTCGCGCTCTACAACACCTACGAGGACATCGATAGTCTCGTGATGGCGCTTTTGAGGCTCACACTCAGGCACAATTCCATTGCTTGAGTGACTTGCCGTCCGCTTTGCAGCTTGAAGGGATTCGGCGGTCCGGCGTTACGCTCGGTTGCGGTGCGCTGTGTCATGGTCTCGCACCGTTATCGGCTTTCGGTGGCGGAGTGAATTCGAATCTTTCTATGACTGCTTCAGCAGGCTGCTGTGAAGAGCTCTCGGAATGATGAAAGTCATATAGGTCAATGCGTACCGTTTCGTTTGCGGGAAGCGGAACACCGGAGGTAAAAGTGTGCTCGTTTATCGGTTTTGCTCCGGGTTCGGTTGAGGAACCTCTGATCGTTCTGAACGATACAGTTCCAGGTTCCCAACGAAACATGTACGTCAAAACGCCGGCTGGCGCAGTAAATCGGGTCAGGTTTTCAGGAGCGAAGAAAGGCTGCACGGCGTATTGTGCGTTATCAGCGTTCGGATCGCCCCATCGGCTAAGTTCGATATCCAGCTCATTGCGAAAGTTCGTTGACCGGATATCGTCCCATGTGAACATACCCAGTACCGCGGACGGCCGGAGAAGCGCGGTATCTTCCACCACAAATTTGTAAGTTCCATATCCAAGACTTCGATTGAGACTGACCTCGGCGCAGGACCATTGGCCATTGCGCTGAGCCATACGCAGATGCAGAAATCCTTTCTCGTCGGTCCATGCGTTTGCAGGGTCATACTCGTTTGGCTCGCCCCCGTGGTCGCTGACTGTGCCGCGGGCCGTCCAGTCGTAACCACTGAAGTGAATCGGCGCTGTGGCAA
This sequence comes from uncultured Acidobacteriaceae bacterium, assembly GCA_963782175.1. GTDB lineage: Bacteria > Acidobacteriota > Terriglobia > Terriglobales > Acidobacteriaceae > Silvibacterium. The sequence goes on along the minus strand of CAWAIX010000014.1, from coordinate 126,983 downwards.
CCGGCGCACCCGCTCTGCCTTTTACGACAACAACAGCGGAGACGCCATTGCCCTCCGCCGGCAAGCTTACGAGCCTCGATGCCGGACGATACCCGGGCTCGACAAGCACTGCGGCATACTCGGTCCCGAGATGCGTCAGATTCCTCCAAGTCGAGTCTGACTGGATCTTCGTGTACGGCTGATTCGCAAGAGGCTGGATCCACCAGACACCGCTGTGCGCATACAGAACGACCTGCTCGCCTGGCCTCGCCTTGCCGACACGGCCCTCGATCGCGTCGAGCTGGTCGGGCCCTCCAAGGCTCGCTATAGGCATCTGAGTTATTTCGAGCACTGGCTTGTCCGGCGCATGCCGCGACTTGCAGCCGGCGAGCAGGATAGCGGCAAGCGTCAGGCAATTCACCAGCCTGTATCTCGCGGTGGGCGTACCGATCTTATCCATGACTTTTATGCTGAACGGGGAATTCGACGGTTGTCACGGTTCCCTGGCCAGGCGCTGACCGCATATGGAAGTTACCTCCTAGCAAATGAGCGCGCTCCTGCATTCCCGTCGTCCCAAACCCGGTCGTTCCCCCCTTAGACGGACGGGTCGCGGGATTGAATCCTAGCCCGTTGTCACTGATAGACAGGACGATTCGGTTGTCGTAGCGTGTGACGCGAACTTCAGCCTCGGTGGCGTGGGAATGCTTCATGATATTGTTCAGCGATTCCTGAACGATCCGGTAGAAATTAATGCGCAGATCTGCCGGAAACGCATCGTCAATGTTATCGACCTTCGCTGTCATGTGAATCCCGGACGCTGAGCCGGCCGTTCGCACCATCGCTTCCACCGCCTTGGTCAAGCCAAGGCGATCCAGCTGGAAGGGCCGCAGGTTGTACGAGATCTCGCGAGTTTCCTGCATTGCCAATGAAGCTTCAGCGCTGATTTCCTGCATCGCGCCTGGCTCATCCGCGGCGGATGCCCCGTTGCCTTGCGAGCGCATGGCAAAAAGCGCCAGGTTGTTGATCACTACCAGACGCTGACCGAGGCTGTCGTGCAGTTCGGACGCGATGCGCTGGCGCTCGTTTTCCTGCGAGGCAATTAACTGCTGCGAAAATGCCTTCTGCATTGCCTGCGCGCGCTGGAGTTGTGCCAACCGGTACCGTACAGCCAGCGCAATCAGCGTGGCCGCGGCAAGTGCCTCAAGAACGATGAACCACCAGGTGAGATAGAACGGCGCCTCAACCGTGATAGCCAGTCTCTGTCCAACGTTGTTCCACACGCCGTCGCTGTTATCGGCAATGACATGGAATATGTAATTTCCCGGAGGCAGATGGGAATAGTAAGCAGTGCGCCGCGAGCCGGCGTCAATCCAATCTGAGTCCAGTCCTTCCAGCTTGTACCGAAATCGAATCTGTTCCGAGTGAATAAAGCTCAGAGCGGTATATTCGATCTCCAGATTCTCCTTACCTGGTGGTATCTTCAGCGAACCCTGCATGGTGGCCGGAACGCGATCGATGAGAGCCTGCTCGATCACTACAGGAGGGGGCTGCGGGTTGATGCGCACGCTCTCGGGATCGATGACAGCCGCACCATCCTGGGTCGGAAACCACAGTTTGCCGTCGCTCGCCTTGATGCCGGCCGGCCACATTCCACCGTTGCATTCCACGTTCAGCATTCCATCAGCTTTGCCGTACGCGACGGACGTGATCTTCGCGCGCCTTCCCTCTGCAAATTCATTCAGCTCCTGCTTGCTCACCCGATAGATGCCGCGATTGCAGCTCATCCAGAAGTTTCCCCGTCCATCTTCGAGAATCTGAAACACGCCGTTGTTGAAGAGCCCATCACGCTCGGTATAGCGGGTAAACTTCCCGTCTTTGAAGCGCCCGAGCCCTCCGTCGTAGGTTCCGATCCAAATCACACCATCGCGATCCTCGTAGATCGTCCTTACGTTATCGCTGGGCAGGCCGTCACGTTCGCTCCAATGAGTAAATTGCCCATCGTGAAAGCGCGTGATGCCACCATAGCCACCGATCCACAGATCTCCCGAAGCGCTTTCGATAATTACCTTTATGTCGTTGCCAGCCAGGCCATCCTGAACGGTGAGGGTTCTGCTGGGCCCATATCGATACGTGACAAGCCCGTTGGTCGTGCCGATCCACATTGTTCCGCCCCGGTCCTGCAGGATGGCCTGCGCCACAGCGTGCTCGGGAACAGGCACGGCCAGTCTGTGAAACTGGCCGTCGCGGAAGATCCCCAGACCCCCGTGCGTGCCTATCCACAGATTGCCTTCGCGGTCTCCACCGAGTGCGCTCACGAGCCGGCCGGGCAATCCCTGAGCAGTGGTGTAGTTAGTGAATCGGCCGTCGCGAAAATAACTGAGGCCCGATGACCAGGCTCCCATCCATATCGCGCCGGAGTGATCCTGATAGATCGGATAGATGTCCTGATCAATCAGGCCCTGCACTTTGGAATAGACATCAATCGATTGCTCTTGAAGTTGGTAAAGTCCGCTTCCCTCCGTGCCGGTCCAGACGTTGCCCTCTTTGTCTTCGAGAAAACGCGTGAAGGAAAGTGTGGCCGGCTGCCCCGAGGACTCGAAATCAAGAAAGCGCGTCAAGCGGGGGCCTACGTGGAACGTCCAGATGTGACCTTGGGGATCACGGTAAGGAACGGCCCTTGGCTGATCAGGGTTCACTGGCTCGGCCTGCTGCTTACCCACAGGGATGACAGCCTGCCGGCCGTCGAAAGTCTCGAGCCAAATCATTCCACTTCCGGCAATGCCCACGTTCCAAACCGCGCTGTCAGCCAGCCAACCGGGCAGAGGATAACTCACGAAGCGGCCCGCGGAGAAGATATGCAGACCTGACTTGTCCTGCGCCCAGAAGCCGGCGTTATCCCAATAGAGTGGCTCGTAGTGCATTCTGAGGCTGTCCGGTGTGGCGTCGGAGATCCCACCTGCCTGCTTGTTCCACTTCATGATGGTGTCTTCGGACAATAGCCACAGGTTTCCCTCGTCGTCTCGGGCCATGCCACGAATGCTGTTTGCTGGAACACCGTCTTCCGGACCATAAGTGTGGAATGACCCGTGATGATACCGGGTCAGATTCCCGCCTTCGTTGACCAGCCATAGGTCACTCTCGTCTTCTACCATTGAGCCGAACCTGTTCGACGCAATTCCCGCCGTGTTGCTCTTATTGAAGACAGTAAAGCGCATGCCATCGAAGCGCGCCACACCGTCGAGTGTGGCGATCCAGAGATAACCATCTGGCGTCTGGGCGATACCGCGAATAACGTTTTGCGGCAGGCCGCTTTCCGCCGTCCACGATTGAAGGCGATATTGAGCCGCACTCGCCGTACAGACCCAGTTGAGCAGCAACAAGCCCGCCAGCCAGGCGAACGAGCCCGGACCGGCAAGCCGCAGCAACCTCCTTGCCATGGCTTGGTTTAGCCTCAGAGACGATGCGCGCGGCGTGCATTTCGTTACTCTCACGTTGAAGGTCGAGTAGACTTTTCCAGCCATTGCATTAGCGCGAGCGAAACAAATCAAGTGTGATAAAAGGCGATCGCCGCAACACCAACCTTATACACTGCGGAGCAAATCAGGTAGGTCTCATCCCACGATGTGAGAGCCACGGCGCCGATGGAAATACCTCGGAATCGGCACTGTCTCAACCAGGAAGAATTTCGCGGTTGTATATCCGCTCGAGGAATGCGAGCTCATGTTGATGACGAACGCAACATCACGCACCAAATAAGAACTACTGCGAAGTGGTGGGAGGCGCGGGCTGGGTCGACTGCGGAGTTGTCGGATTACTCGTTGAGCCGCCGGTGGGGGGAGTTGTACTCGCTGGATTCGTAGTTGTGCCGGGGCCGTTGAGAGCAGGCTGACCACCTCCAACGATCCCATCCGCCATGGGATCGTAAACGAACTCCCACTGGTTGTAATGCGTCTGCTTCTTGTATACGCGGATGGATTCCTTCGGGCTGGTGCTGGAAACACCGACAATTGGGCCGACGACGGTCGTGCTTCCGAACGCTCCCGTACCGGTCGTACTGCCGAACGCTCCCGTACCAGTCGAACTGCCGAATGCTCCCGTACCAGTGCCCGTTCCCGGGTTGGTGGTTCCGCCGGTTGAAGCGGTCGTAGAGGAGCCGTCGGTGCCGCTTGTCAAGGAATTGGGACCTATCGGTGTTCCGGTTGGTGAGCCGGCAATGGGAGATCCTATTGGATTGCCAGTCGGTGTGGTACCTATGGGCTGAACAGCAAGAGGCTGGCCGAAGAGTCCGAGCAGAGGTGCCTTCGCTTCGCCTTGATGGATAATACGGAACGGCTGACCGGTAATGGGATCGACGTAGCGTTTGCGCAGGAAGCGTATATTGTTGGTGTTTTCGAGCTGCGACAGATCGGTCGGGTAGTTGCCTGTCTTTTTGTAGTAGAGCTTGATGGCGCGCGCGTACTGCATGCCCCGGTGATACAACTCTGTCTCTTTATCGCGTCGGATGTCCTGGGCCACTTTCGGCGCGGCGACTGCAAGGCCGATGAGGATGAGAGCAACCAGAAACAGGACGGCCAGGAGAACATAGCCATCTTCCGAGGTGTTCGGGCCCTGGCCCCCCGCACCGCACGGTAATACACTCACAGGACTGTTCTGACTGCGAGTCCGGCCATGCCTGTAAAGACGTGCGAGCGGACTCTTCAGCGTCTTCATGAAATCTTCTTCAGCTCCTCTTTCATCATACGTCGTAAAGACCAGGCGACGCTTGTTGGCGGCGTCGCCAGTAGAAAGTCGGCTACCGGGCTATATAATTACTGGACGCTCAAGTCGGTCCATCGCTCATATAATGCACGGAGCATCGGCGTAGCCGCATACTCAGCTACAGGCGATGCGGGCCATCGTGGCAATGCTGCTCAAAGCGTGGGGACAGGCAACGAACGGTCGATTTTGCCCGGGTGACCGCACTAGATACAGAATCGGGTTATTGAATGCCTGGAAGAGACCAGGAGCAGCCGCAATTCCCACTGAGCGTGGTGTGAACCCTTTCAGTCAACTGAGAAACGTCTCGCTGAACGGGGATGGCGGGGCGGAATCGGCGAGTAACTCCCCCATCTTTTCCAGCGAGCTATACCGAATTCTGTGAGCTGGGGTGCGCCCGAGGAGTTCCAGAAAGCGTTCGAATCCTTCGCGTCCAAGATCTTCTGCGGCCAGCAATCCACTTTCATTGAGAAGAGCAAGTGTCTGCAGCGGATTCAACCTTTCGGAGCTTGTTTCAGACGACGAATCGTATTGCGGAAAGATAATCCGGGTCAGCGGACGCGCCTGAAGCGCATGCCGATCCGAGGGCGCATGTGCAAGACAGATTCTGACACCATCCGAACGCATATGAAGGGGTCCGCAGGAGAAGTATGGAAGCTCCCCCTGCAAGGGCAGCCAGCTTCCTTCCTTGAGACTCAGTGGCAAGGGAAGGCTCGACACCGTGCAGGTGTGCAGTTCTAAGAAGGACGGCTCGTCAGCCAGCAGCTCAAAGCCATGAGCGACAAGATACGCGGCGAGCGTGCTTTTTCCGGCCTCGCGCGGCGCGCAGAGCAGGATTGCGGAGTTTCTATAGGTGACGGCCGCCGCGTGAAACGCGACATCATATGCGGCTTCGGCATAGAGCATCGCACGCACGGCGTGCATCAGTCCCAATCCAAGCTGCTCTTCGTTCTGGAGCGACAGGAATTCGTGCCCATTCGCATCAATCACCCAGCCATCGGTGCCGCGCCGTGCAGTAAGAAAACACCGAGGCGGTCCGGTGTCGGCCGGGCAATTTCGGAAATAATCCCTGCACAAAGCCTCCAGTGGCCCGGCAGGATACGCAATCGATACAGGCACTCCTGCGATGCCAACGGTTTCAACTCTCGATGCCGCGGGATTGACTCCTGCATCCGGCGATGCATTCGCGTTGAGCACGGGCCAGTCTTCCTTAATTTCGGAGGGAAAAATTCCTAGAGTCAGCTCGTAGATTGCGTTCAGGCCGGTGTCGAAGTCCGAAGTAACTGTCCCGCCAGCGTGTCTCAAATCGTCAACGGTCGCGCCTGCTTCCAGCGCGAGATAGGCGGACAGGCCCTTGTCATCCAGCCCCGCAAAACGACTTCCGCTCTCAGAGTAAATAACTGCGCCGTCGCCAAATAGATAGAGCCACTGGCCCGGCAGTAGCGTCGGGCGCCGATCGAAGGCGCGAAGTCTTGAACTTTGTGTCATGCAACCATCTTTGTGGCAATTGCTCTCCAGCATGCCGGGATTTCAATGCAAATTATTTTTTCCGCTTTGATAATTTTCCCTATATTGTGTAGCGCAGTGATTTTTGCCACCCTGGCGGTCGGCATATCTTCAGGGCGCTATAGATCGCATACTCCCTGTAGCGGTTCCCGCAATACTTTCCGTGCCGGAGGCTTGAAATGAGTGAACCATACGTCGGCGAAGTACGGATGGTGGGCTTCAATTTTGCTCCCGTCGGTTGGGCGCTCTGCAACGGCCAGCTAATGTCAATATCACAGAACGAAGCGTTGTTTCAGCTCATTGGGACGACATACGGTGGAGACGGCCAAACCACCTTCTCCCTGCCTAACCTGCAGGGACGCATACCATTTCATCAGGGCAGCAGCGGCGGCAACACCACGACACTGGGTCAACAAGCGGGCTCTGAAACCGTAACACTCACAAAGAATCAGCTTCCCGCGCACACGCACTCTCTGAATGCGAACTCACAGGCGGGTACTCAGACCACTCCCGCGAATGGATTGTGGGCCCAGTCCACGCTGGGGCAATTTTCCACTGAAACGCCAGGTCACAACATGGACCCCAGCACCATCGCCCTGTCGGGAGGCAGCCAGTCACACGATAATATGCCGCCGTTTCTCGTGATCAACTTTATCATCGCCCTCTACGGCATTTTCCCGAGTCAAAACTAAACAGCGCAGGGGCCGCTTAAGAACAGGAGCCTACATGTCAACTCCGTATCTTGGAGAAATCAGGATCGTGAGCTTTAATTTCCCGCCTAAGGGATGGGCGTTCTGCAATGGGCAGACTCTGGCCATCAATCAGAACCAGGCGTTGTTTGCGTTACTGGGCACAACCTATGGCGGCAATGGCCAGACCACTTTTCAACTCCCAAACCTGCAGGCAAGCATGCCCGTTCACCAAGGGAACGGCTTTAACTTAGGGCAGCTTGGCGGCGAAAGCCAGCACACCCTGATAGCTTCCGAGATGCCTTCCCACAATCATGCTGCACAGGGAGTCTCAACGACTGCGTCCTCAGCAAGCGCTACAGGCAATGCATGGGCAACAACCGCGCAGAACGCATACGCTGCGACTGCAAACACCACCATGCTTCCGGCCGCGCTTGCCACAGCGGGGGGCGGACAACCGCACCCCAATATGCCGCCTTACCTCGTATTGAACTTCATCATCGCGCTTGAGGGCATCTTTCCGTCTCAAAACTAGGCAGGAGGCTGAAATGGCTAACCCGTTTGTCGGAGAAATCCGAGCAGTCGGTTTTAACTTCGCGCCGTATGGATGGGCGCTCTGCAACGGGCAAGTCCTGCCCATTTCGCAGAATACGGCACTGTTTTCGCTGCTGGGAACGTATTACGGCGGAGACGGCAAATCTACTTTCGCGCTTCCCAATCTGCAGGGACGCGCCCCCATGAATCAGGGAAGCGGCGCAGGCCTGTCGCCTCGAACGATTGGTGAAACAGGCGGCGAACCAACCGTATCGCTGAATCTGAGCGAAATCCCTTCTCACAACCATGTCGTGCAGAGTGCTGCCGCCAGCAACGAAGGCACGCCAGGTCATACCTCCACTTTTGGAGGTGGCGGCCGCGGCAAGGAGCCGGCTTATGCCGCTGGACCCGGAACGGTCCCGATGAATGCTTCCGCTGTCGGGTTGGCGGGCGGCGGTAATCCCCACAACAACATGCCACCCTACCTGACAGTAAATTTTGTCATCGCTCTTCAGGGTATCTTTCCTGCCCGATCATGACGTTACTGGTCAATAGCAGAATTGCGCTCCGCGCCGCTACGCCCGAAGACACCGGGTTTCTAGCTCGCCTATATTTCGATATCCGGCGGCGCGAAGTGGGGGCCTGGGGATGGCCTTCGGAGCAGCAGGAGATGTTCCTCCGCATGCAGTTCGACGCGCAATGCCGCTCTTATCGCGCGGCTTATCCCGATGCGTCTCACACCATCATTTGTATAGACGGCGCACCAGTCGGGCGCATGCTAGTGGGGCGCGAGTCCGGCGGCATGTGCCTCGTCGATATCGCCCTGCTCGAGCCTTATAGAAACCTTGGCATAGGAACGAGCCTCCTTCAGCAACTGCAGGAAGAGTGCGAGGCTGCACGCAGTAAGCTTCGGCTGCAGGTGTTGCACACCAATCCGGCGATCCGCCTTTACCGGCGTCTCGGATTCTGCCAAACAGCCGCGGATGCGATGTACGCACAAATGGAATGGGTTCCATCGGCGGAAAGGTCTTGAACGCGAATGCTCAGCCTTGGCGATTTCGAGCCTCATCTTCACACCCGCTTCCACGTGAAGATCGAGGGCAACTATGAACTGGAACTGGCGGAAATCAATGACCACTCCAATGAGCAGGTCGAGCAGTTCTCGTTGATCTTCAAAGGAGCGGCGTCGCCATGGCTGCGACAGGGATCATACAAGCTGACACATTCGCAATTGCGCGAATGGGAAGTATTTCTGGTTCCCTTGGGCCCCGAGAATGGCCAAATGCACTACCAGGCCGTGTTTTCCCGCCTTATTCGCAAACCGTGAAAAGGAATTTACCCGCTATTCTGCCGTCCTCGTTATGGCGTCATTCAGCAGCGTGAAAGTGGCAGTATACGCAGTTTTGCCGCCCGGCCCGGAAGGTACGAGAAAGAGCGGAAATGTACCGAGCCAGTCATGCGACAGAATATAAGTGTCCTGTGGCAGAATCTTGCCCGAGCCCTGAAAATGCAGCGAAAAGGTAACCATCGACGGTGCTGCCGCTCCTTGTTGTGTGACGATTCGATTCAGCGGAGGGGCCGAAGAATCCCAACGATCATTGGAGTTTGGCGTCTTCGTTCCCGTCTCAACAACGGACACAAGAACCAGTGAGCCCAGTTGGCGGCTGTCAAGACTTATGCGAAAGCTGGAGCCGATCCACGGCTCGAATGTTTGTGCGGACGCGTCTTTTAAGATCGAAAGGCTGTCGGGATCGAAGGATCTACCTTGGGGATTCGGGTTTCGTTGTGCTAAGAGTGTGCGGAATGAAGCTGCTGAGATAGCGATCGGCGCTGCTACAAGAAACTGTCTTCGTGTAGATTTCATGAACTTCCTCCACCCCACTTACTGGACGTACTATACTTTCTGCTCTTCGAAATGGTGCAAGTTTTGATTCAATCCTTTGTCTGGAAATTGCGTTGACAATGCGGGAACGGTGGGTGAGACTTTCAGTGGTCTCAAGGCAGCTCAAATGGGTTTCGTTTCGTTTAGCCGGCAGGAATACTTGTATTTCTTTGCAGACCTGAATGTTTTTTCGGTCTCAGCGCCGCTGAGCCATCCGGCTTTCAAGCTCTAATTTAACTTAACCGCGTTCCCCTCCGTAAATTCGTTCACTTACCGGGTTGAAGGCCGAATATGTCATCTTTGAGAACGCTCTCCCGAATGACTGCTCCCCATTTTTCGGCGATGTTGCTATTCACGTGGGTATGGGTCGCGTCTTCACAGAGCGCGACTGCGCAGAGGCTCGCGACTGCGGGATCGTCAGCCCAGCCAAGTCACAGGCTGGCCCTCCGCTTTTCCGGCGATCAGCCGCGGCCGCTGGCCATGGTATCGGGAGACTTCGATGAAGACGGAATTCAGGACCTCGCTGTCGGATACGGCGTAGAGAGCGGCGGTTCTATCTCGGTGCTGCGCGGCAATCCGGAGGCAATCACGCCGCGCACTCAGGCGGACGTCCTGGCTGCAGCGAAGCATGAGTACGTCAATCCGTTCGTGCAGGAATGGAAGGGCATCTCCACTACTGCGCAGCCCGATATCATACTGTCGGCAGACGTCGACGGCGATGGTCACCTTGACCTGATCACCGCGGCCCGCGGCGCCACGTCTCTCTATGTCTGGTTTGGAACCGGCAAAGGCACCTTCTCGAAACGCCCGTCGGCAATTACAGTTGCCGGAGGCATCACCGCCCTTGCCGCCTACAGGCCTGGTCCGCCGGTGCTCGGAGAAGCGATAGTCGTTGGCTATCAGCACGGCCTGGGCGGCCGTCTGGCGATCGTAACCAGCGGTACTACGGGCCTTCGGACCAGCGCAAACTATGCGCTGCCGGGAGCGCCGAGAGCTTTTTCGGTGGCAAACCTCGATTCGGACCTGATTCCTGACATCGCCATCGTAGCGGGAGGTGAGGTGCTGGTTCTGCACGGAGCCAATGCACGGAATGGGCGAGGCAGGCTCGAGGTTCTGCCAGTTAACAATGCTGAGACCGTTACAGCCGGGGATTTTCTTTTCGATCGGCACGGGCTGCTGCAGCTAGCTGTCCTGACTTCGAGCGGAGAACTCCTCTATCTGGCTCACGAGGGCTTGGACCCGCGGCCGTACACAGCCAGTGAAATCGCATCAGCACGCCACAATGCGACCCGGCACGGTTCGCAAACTGCTACGCTCGCCCAGCAGGCTGGAGACAACGGATCCGCACCTTGGGTCGAGGTCGACAGGAAGAGCGATTCCGCGTTTCGTCTTTCGGGGTCAGACACGCCGGTCATGCTGCGTTCACGCAGTGGTGGCGGTGGCGACGATCTGGTGCTTCTTAACCCGTCGCAGCAACAGCGCGTCATGATTCGCCCCGCACTGACTCCGCCGCGCCCGGCCAGCCCGGCTCTTGCAGCAGTTGGATCGCCGCAGGTCAGCCTCGGGAATCTTTCGTCGGGCAGCAACATCCTTGGTGCTCTCTCGATGCGCGTCAGCGCAGATGGCCGTCCCGGTCTGGTTACCCTGAGCGCTTCCGATCCGTCGCCGCAGGTCACCGATCCGGCCCCGAACAGGACCTTCTACGTAAATACGGCGGCCGATAATACGGGGACAACAACCGATCCGGATGACGGCGTGCGGTGCACTATGGGCAATAGCGAGGTCTGTACCCTGCGCGACGCGATCACCTTTGCCAACGACGATGCGTCGGACAACATCAACAACGGCGAATCGGACACCATCATGCTGCCCGCCGGCACCTACAAGCTGACATGGCAGCAAGGCGTTTTGGATAGCAATGGCAACCTTGTCACGCACCTTGAGGTAGCCGGGCCGGTCACCATCATTGGAACCGGCAGCGGCACCATCATCGACGGCCAGCAGAACGACACCGTCTTCACGATTAACCCCGGCCCAGTGGGATCCTTTTACACGACTTCTCTCGTTTTCGACATGACGATCGAGAACTTGACCATCCAGAACGGCAAAAACAGCAACAACCTTCTCACTGCCACGAATGACGTAGGCGGCTGCATCAACTGGGACGCCTACGGCACGGGCAATCTGACCCTGAGCAGTGTGACCGTGCAGAACTGCTCGGTCATTTGGGGTCCCGGCGGGGGCGTGTGGGCCGTCAATTCCACAGGTGCGGGCAACGGAACCCTCACCGTTACCGGTAGCAAAATATCGAATAACTCTACGTCGGAGCAGGGAGGCGGCATCTACACCGCATTCGCTCCCACCGGTCTTATCGTAACCAACACGACCATCTCCAACAATCTGGCGGCTGTCAGCGTCAACCCCAGCGATCCCGGAGGGGCTGACGGCGAGGACGACGGTGGTGGACTCTTTCTGACCGCTCGGCCCTCCTCATCAATACCGCAGACCTCTATTACCGGATGCTCCATCACCTCCAACACCGCAAACGGCGCGGGCGCGGGAATCAATACAAGCACCGGCTTTGTGCTTTCCTCATCTCTAATAAGCAGCAACACTTCCACCTACGGCACAAGCGAGGGCCAAACCGGCAACGCGGACGCCTTCCTGGGTGGCGGTGTTTTCAGTGAGATCCTGTCCCCTGAGGTCGCCCCAACCATCACCAGCACAAACCTTCTCAAGAACTTCGCATACTCTGCCGGTGGCGCTATTGCTATTGGTTCGGCGACGCAATCCCAGGGAAATATTCTGCAAATCAGTCTGAGCCGCATCTTTGGAAACACTTCGACCAACGGAGTAAGTGGCTTGGCCCTTGGTCAACCGGATGGGACCGGGGGCGTCGGCGAAGCGATTGCCAGTGAGAACTGGTGGGGATGCAACTCAGGACCCACCACGACCGGTGATGGCTGCGACCAGGCGGCGCAATACCCCACGCCATCCGGAACGTTGACGGTTGCCCCCTGGGCGCAGTTTCTTCTCAGCGCGACGACCTCAACCACCATCAACATTGGTGGCAACATCGGCCTCTCTTTAACCCTTAACACCGACTCGTCGAACAATCCCATCACGGGCGCGTTTCCCGCGGTGTCCAATCCCAACTACACCTATGCCTTTAGCGTTTCGGGTGTCGCCGCCGATTCGATACCCAACGGCACCTTTACTACTTCCGGCACAGGCACCGCCACTCTCACCCCGACGGGCACGGGCAGCGGAATGGTTTCCGCGACATTCGATAATCAGACCGATTCGGTGAACTTCACCGTGAATGCCATCTCGACTTCGCTGCAGCTGACGGTCTCCCCGAGCACCACTTATCAGTACGGCGGGTCGCCAACCGCTCAGGTTCAGTTCAATCCGAGCAGCGCAAGCGGCATCACGGCAAGTGACTTCGAGGTGCTGATAGACGGCTTGGTTTCGAGTTCCTTTACCCTGGCCTCAGTGGGCACGAATCTGTATCAGATTTCGGGTCCCTTCAACCTCTTGTCCCGGGGCGGCCATACATTTGAGGTCGAATTTCTGGCTACGGGCGGTTACACAGCCAGCCACGCCAGCACTAACCTGACAGTTGCCGTGGGCGCTGTGAACTTCACAGACTCTATCTCTCCGACGAACCCTGTGCAGGGGCAAGGCGGGACGGTCACCGTGACCGTTACCGGAGTGGGAACCGGCGCGACGCCTACGGGTTCTATAACCTACGCTTTCGACGGCGGTACAACGCACACTATAGGGCTGCAGCCCAACGGTTCGGCGCAAATAATGATTCCAACCCTCATTGCGACCGGCGGCCACACTTTGTCGCTGACCTACAACGGAGATACAAACTATGCAAGCAGCTCAACTACAGTCTCCGTTACGATCTATGGGAGATCTCAGACAGATATCGTTGCCCTCACCTCGACCGCGGCAACGATCAACGTCTATGGTCTCGGATTCACTCCGCCAAGCGGTCAGCTTGCCTTTACAGATCTAACCACAGGCAGTCCAGTCGCTGCTCCCGTGACGCTCAATGTAGCTCATGCAGTCACTGCTTTGACGCCGATGGTAACCAGCGCACCGGGAGCCGAAACCCTACCCGTCTGGACTGAGCTGGCCGACCTCAACGGCGACGGCATCCTTGACCTGATCACCTCGCAGTTCGCAACAGATTCGGTCACTGTGCAACTGGGCAATGGTGACGGGACTTTCAAACCTGCTACGACTGTCTTTAGCGCGAATGGGTTCGGTCCGGCTGAGGTCCACGCCGTCAGCCTGCGCGGCGATGGAAAGCTCGACCTGATCATCGGCAGCTTCAATCTCAACGAAATTGCCGTGCTCCTCGGCAACGGCGATGGCACATTTGAGGCCACACCCTCGACGTATACGCTCGGCTCGTCGTCGAATACTCCGACCTCGCTGACCAGCGGCGACTTCAACCATGACGGATTCCTCGATGTCGCCGTGGCAAACTTCGGGGACAACACCATCAGCGTCCTGAATGGGGACGGGACCGGTCACCTGGTGTTGCCTGAATCGCCGATCAGTGTGGGACATGCTCCGGAAGCGATTCGCGCGGGCGACTTCAACGATGACGGCGTGCCCGACCTTGCAGTAGCGAATTACGGCGATGGCACGATCACAACTCTGCTCAACGGCGGCACCGGGACATTCACCGCATCGACGCTGAGCATCGGTAGCGGCGCGCATTCCGGACCGCAGGCGCTTGCCGTCCACGGCACCGGAAGCAGCTTGCTGCTTGCTGTCGCCAACTTCAAGGACAACACGATCAGCGTGCTCCCAAGCAACGGCAGCGGTGGATTCGGCCCACAAACCATCGTGAAGGTGGGCAAAGGTCCGGACGACGTGAACTTTGCCGACTTCAACGGGGACGGCAATCCCGACCTCGTCGTGGCAAATTACACCGACGGCAGCGTGAACCTTGTTCTGGGAAGCAGCGGCGGAAACTATTCCGTCTCCGGACCGTTCAGCGTCGGCAATAAACCCTATTCCGCCGCAGTCGGCGACATGAACCTCGACAGCACACCCGATGTCGTCGTCTCCAATTGTTTCAGCAACAATACAGGCGTCCTGCTGGACGGCACGCTGATCTCGACGTCCTATACCGGACTCAGTTTAGCGGCCGGGAATCAAGTCCAGGGAAGCTACACTCCGGACGGATCCAGCAAATATGGATCAAGTACGTCAACCGAAGCTACTGCTCCCTAACTCGGGATCTTGTATCCTGCGCAAAGAACGTTTCCAAAAGGCGGTAAGGAGACCCTGGAAATGACCGACGGAACCAAAGAAACTCAAGAACAAAACGAGCAGCAGACTGCTCCATCTTCTCCCCGGGCGGCAAATGAGCCGGAGTCATCGAGCCGTCGTGAACTGATCGAGCGCTATGCCAAGGTTGCGGTCGTAGCCGCCCCTCTTCTGTTGTTTGTATCGAAAGCCAACGCCGTCCACAGCAAGCCTTGAAGCCGTCCATCTGGCTGGCGATCACATCTGTCTCGGGAAGATGATTCGCCACGCCCTTGCGGGGCCATATTTTTGCAAAAGGCGAAACGGCCGCAGGATCGGCATTAGCCTGCGATCAATCTTACGGCTTTCTGCCCAGCGATAATCCTCGGCGGTCGGCGTGAGATAGCTCAATCGATAGCGCCAGTGGCCAATCAAGCTTCGCCCGCTTACCAGGTATGAGCGGTGATATGTATTGGCTACGCCTGCCAGGCCCTCCGAAAACAGTCTCGCCGCTGCACACCGTGCGCGCTCGGTTTCTTCAGGCAATTCGGAGATCATGGCATCCAGCGCTTTCGGCAGTCGGCGCGGAAACATGGCGCGCACCACTTCGCACCCAATCAGCAGCCACGGTACCAGGCCCGCCCGCTCCGCATGGCTCATCAAATCTCTGCTGCCGTGCGGGTCCATCCCCTCCAGGGCTCTCGCAACGTCCAGTATCCAGACGAGGCGCGAAAACCCGTGACTCAGGCCGTGGGAGCACAGAAAGAGGACCAGGTCGTTCCGCGACATGACGCGAATGGGCTTCGAACGAAAATCTCCGTGGCGCGACCGGCTCCAGATCCCGTCCAGATCGAACTGGTAGACCCTGGGCGCAGCGATATCGAAATGCAACTCCACCGAAATTCCATCGCGAAGAAATCTCCGCTCCGAGTCGTTCATCTCCCCCGCGGCGTAACCCTGCTCTAACAGCAAAGCCTCCCCGCGGTGAAAGTCATCGCGCCGCACCAGCAGATCCAGATCCTTACAGGATCTCGACGTCGCATCGCCGTAAAGTTGTAAAGCCAGAACCGGGCCCTTCAGCGGAAGAACCTCGATGCCATGCTCCGCGAAGCACTGCAGCAGCAGCTCCAGTTCTGACGCCAGCGTCTCCGCCGCATTCCTGCTACTCCGCGCCGCGACCTGAAAACATTCCGGCATCTCGGTCCCTGCTTCCGCCAGCGTCTGGTGAACCAGCGGAAGGACACCATTTTCGCGCGCCATGCGCGCCAGGGTCTGCCAGTCTGTATCGTGCGCAACGACAATAGGTATATCGCGGAAGCAGGTAATGAGCAGCGCAGCCTCGTCCGCGCCCGCAAAGCCTTGCGTTGCCCCTTTGTTTGCAGTTGCCCAGGTCATCCAATCGTCACTTCAGCGCCCGCTCTATCGCGTCCTGCGCAAGGGATGCCATGATCCTGTAGCCCGCGTCCACGGGATGCAGTCCATCCGTGGCAAGGTTTTCGCGTAACAGACCGCGATCATCGACCATGGCCGAAAAATAATCGAGATAAATCAGGCCATTCTTCGTGCAGTAATCTTTTAACCATGCATTGAGCGCAAGAATCTTTGCCGGATCCCGCTGCAAAAAGAAGTTCTGCGCCTGCGCGGTGTAGTTGTGCACCGGAGTCACCGACGACACAATCATCCTCACGCCGCTGGCGCGCGCCAATTCCGCCATCGACGTGAAATTCGCCTCGATATCGGGAAGGGAAATGGGCCCCGTATTCCCGGCGATGTCGTTCGTTCCCGCCAGAATCACAACTACTGCAGGTTGCAGGCTGATCACATCCTGATGAAAGCGCAGCAGCATCTGCGAAGTGGTTTGCCCACTGATACCGCGATTAATGTATCCCTTATCAGGAAAGTATTGGTCCAGATGCCATCCATCGGTAATCGAATCGCCGAAAAAAACTATGCGTCGCTGGCCCGGCTTTGGAGCAGCCACGGCGGCGTTGGCCTGGCGGTACCGCGCGAGCTGTCCGAAATCGTTCATGTAAGTCGGAATCATCGTTTCGCGGTAATGCTCGAGGCTCCGGATCGACTCGATCGCGTAGTTCGCCTGTTGCTGCGCGGCCTGTCCAAACGCCGACACGGATACCGCCAGCAAAAGCGTAAGTTGAAGTCGCATGCAGAGAGGCTACAGCATCGCGGCAAAGGATGAACAGCGCGTCACGCAGCCCAATTCGCTAGTAGAGATCCAGTTCCACCATCGTGCAGTCGTCCGTTGCGGCAGCTGTTCCGCAGAAGCAGGAGAGGTTCTCGATAATCTCGTCAAGGTTCTTGCTCTTTGCAAAAGCGTCTTCCATGCGATGTGTCCCGAAGAAGTCTCCCTGTGCATCCTCGGCTTCGGTCACGCCGTCCGTAACGGCCAGCACGCGCGTGCCCGGTTCGAGCTTCACTCTTTGAGCCTTGAAAGAAACGTCCTCCAGCAGCCCCACTGGAAAATTCGATTCGCTGAGAGAGACAACACCGTTCGTGGTCCGCAGCAGCGGATGTACCTGCCCGCAGTTGATATATTCCAACCACCCGTCTTTGTCGAGCCGAAGAATAATCATCGTTGCGTATTTGCCCACGTCCTTCGCGCAGATGAAGCGGTTCAGCATGGTGGCAATCGCATCCAGCGGCTGTTCGGCGAGCATCTGCGCGTAGACCATGCCCTGGAGGGTCTGGGCCAGCATGGCCGCCGCGACGCCCTTGCCGGAAACATCGGCGATCACCACGTAGACATGATCCCCAGCCGCTATTACGTCGTAGAAATCTCCTCCGACTTCCTTGCAGGGCACAAACTGGGCCGAAATCTTCGCGTAATTTGTTGCAGGAAGCTGCCGCGGCATGAGGCTCTGCTGGATGCGGCTGGCAATCTCCAGTTCCTCCTGCGCGCGCCGCGCATTCTCCTCCGCAATGGCAAGCTGAGCGTTGTCGACGAGCGCCGCCGCCTCTGCCGCGATCATCTTCAGCACGTCGTTATCCACCTTCGTCAGGTGTCCAGGATTTAACCGGCTGTCGAGGTAAAGTACTCCCAGGATTTCACCCCGCTCAAAGCCTGCCACTGTCCTGCGGCTGCGCAGCGGAATACAGATGACCGTCCGGATATTCTGCGCAATCACGCTCTCGGTTCGCACGCCCGTTTCCGCGCTCAGGGTATCGGTCACGATAAACTCGCTCGCGCCCTGAATCGCCTGTTTGATCGCGCTGTGAGAAATCGTCGAGTCGTCAGTGAGCACATTGCCCTTGCTGTCCAGGCCGACACTCAGGGTGAGCCGTCCTGTCGCCTGATCGCGTAGCATCACATAGCCCCGCTCTACCTTGGTCAGAGTTAGCGTCTGCTCCACCAGGGCGCGCAGAATCTGATCGACTGCACCCTCGTTGTTCAGCTTGCGATTTGCCTCGAGCAGCCAGGTCAGCCTCTCAAAAGCGGTATTCGGCCCGGCATCGGTCTTCAGAGGACCCAGCAACTCCCGGATCGTTGACCCCGTATGCGAGCTGCGCACTCCGAAGCGGATGTAGGGCCCGTCCGGCTTGCCGAAGTGGACGGCGTCGTTGTTCGAAAGCTTGTGGCGCTTTACGGGCGCGCCGTTCAGGAAGGTGCCCCACTTGCTCTCCTGATCGACGATGTAGAAAGCGCCATTCTCGTAAACGATTTCGGCGTGCTTCCGTGAGACAAACGCATCCTCGAGAAGGATGTCGCTGCCCGGCTGGCGGCCGATCTTGTAGGGACTCTGAGTGATTTCGTGCTGGCTCTCGCGCGACCCGTCAACCACAAGCACGGGTGTGGTGGGAACATGCGACATTCAGGCAATTCTCCTGCTGAATCGTGAACGAATGGGAGACACGCTTCAGGAGCGATTATAAACAGGCCGCGCTGGCGGCCCCAGGCACGCGGCCCTGGGCTGTCCGGAACCGGTGAGAGCCCGTAATCCAATCGATTCGCGCTACAAATTATTGCAAATACGATTGACAACGGTCGCTGCCGCGTATCACCATAAAACGTTTTCCTGAGGGAAGTGTGCCTCCCTGGCCCGGCGGTTATCCTTAAATGTCCGCCGGGCATTTTCGTGTCCGATTGGGCATCGAAGCAGGATGACATGGATCAAAACCAGAGACCCCTCGAAGCAGGAATCGTCACAGACTTCACCGACCGCCTGAGCTACTCCGGCTATCTGCGCCTGCCGGAACTGCTCGCCCAGCAGCAGCCCCTGTCCTCGCCGCCGCACCACGACGAAATGCTCTTCATCATCCAGCACCAGGTATCGGAGCTATGGATGAAGCAACTGATCCATGAGTTCTCCGCGGCCATCCGCTTCGTGCGGCACGATCAACTCGATCCCTGTTTCAAGATTCTCTCCCGAGCCAAGCTGATCCAGATGCAGCTCTTCGATCAGTGGGGTGTGCTTGAAACCCTCACGCCGACCGAATACATGGAATTCCGCAGCGTGCTCGGCCACGCCTCCGGGTTTCAGTCCTGGCAGTACCGCAAGCTCGAGTTTCTGCTCGGCAATAAGAACCGCGAGGCACTCCGCGTCTTCGAGCACGATCCCGCGGTCCACACAGACCTCAAAGCGTCTCTCGAAGACCCCAGCCTCTACGAGGAATTCCTGATGCATCTGGCGAGGCGCCGCCTGCCGATTCCTCCCGAATGCCTTCACCGTGACTGGAGTGAGCCGCACCAGAAAAACGAAGCTCTGGTTGAAGTCTTCCGCACCATCTACGAGCATCCCCGCGAGTACTGGGACGCCTACGAAATGTGCGAGAAGCTCGTCGATGTCGAAGAATATTTCCAGCTCTGGCGCTTCCGGCACATGAAGACCGTTGAACGAATCATCGGCTTTCGGCAGGGAACTGGTGGCTCTTCCGGCGTGGCCTTTCTCCGGCAGGCTCTCGACCTGACATTCTTTCCGGAACTCCTCGCTCTGCGCACAGGGCTCCTGCAGAGATGAATCCTCGCATCCATCAGGCCGTCGCGTCGCTCGGCGAAGCACCTCTCTGTGAATCCAGCATCGAGCGCTACATCGCGCCACTGTTTTCCGGAGTGCTCTCGCCCGACCGCAACTATCTCGCCAACCACTCCCTCGGGCGTCCACTTGATGCCATGGCCGAGGACATAGCCGAAGCCGCGGCGCTCTGGTACGACCGCCTTGGAGACGCCTGGGATGCGTGGCTCGAAGAGCGCGAAGCCTTCCGCAGACGCATCGCGACGCTGATCGGCGCTCCCCGTCCCGATTGCATAGTCCCGAAGACTTCCGCGGGTCAGGGCCTGCGAACCGTGCTGAACGCCTTGCCCGGAAAGCCGCGTGTCATCACCACGCGCGGCGAGTTCGACTCCGTTGACGTGATCCTTAAGCAATATGCATCCCTGGGACGCATCGAGCTGCACTGGATCGATCCTGATGGCACCGGTAACTTCAGTGTCGAACCTTTGATCGAAGCCGTTGGCCGCGGAGCCGACCTGGTCGTCGTCTCACAGGTTATGTTTATGACCGGCCAGATCATCCATGGTCTTGACCGTCTAGCGAATGCCTGCCACCACCACGGCGCGCGCCTGCTTGTCGACTCCTATCACGCCATCGGAGTCATCCCCGTCAACGCCGCCTCGCTCGAATGTGACTTTATGATCGGCGGCAGCTACAAATACCTCCGCGGTGGCCCGGGCGCTTGCTTCCTCTACATCTCGCCGTCTGCATTGGACAGTGGTCTCCGCCCACTCGACACGGGCTGGTTCGCCAACTCGGACGAGTTCGCCTATCAGCGCCCCGACCCGCCCGTTCTCAAACGCGGAGGCGACGCATTCCTTGAGTCCACACCACCCATTCTCACCTGGTATCAGGCGCGCAGCGGCCAGCAGTTCACCTCGGCCATCGGAGTCGAGCGCCTCCGTGCCTACAGCCTTTATCAGCTTGAGCACCTGCGCGAATATCTCGCCAATGCGGGCGTCGAATCCGTGGTCGGCGGAGATGCTCGCCACGGCGCATTTCTTGCCATCCGGCTGGCATCTGCAACGCAGCTGCCGCCGCTCCTTCAGGAGCAGGGAATCATTTGCGACGCCCGCGGAGAATGGCTGCGGCTGTGTCCCGATTGCCTCACGCGCGACGAAGAATTGCGCCGCGCTGCGTTAGCCCTGGGAGACTTGCTGCACGGCAAACGCTAAATGTACCCGAATTACTTCCCGGCAGCCTGATCCAGAGCCAGATTCAACTCGAGCACATTGACCCTCGGCTCGCCGAAAATCCCGAACTGCCGCCCCTGGATATGCGTCATCACCACTTGCCGTACACCTTCATCGCTCATGTGCCGTGCCTGCGCAACTCGATGTACCTGATAGAGGGCCGCCGCCGGCGTGATGTCCGGATCGAGCCCCGATCCGGATGACGTTACCAGGTCGATGGGCACCGGCTGCCCGGGGTTTGACTTCTGATAAGTCGCGACATCTCCGTTGACTCGATCAATTAGCTTCTTGTTCGACAGCGCGAGATTTGACCCGCTTGAGTTGGTGGCATCATATCCATTTCCTGCCTCCGATGGCCGTCCGTGAAAATACGAATCGCCGGTAAAACTCTGGCCGATAATCGCCGAACCGATGACCTGCCCATCCTTTTTGATCAGCTGGCCGTCGGCCTTTTCTCGCCAGAGAACATGGGCAATGCCTGTGATGGCCAGCGGATAGATCAGGCCGAGAAGGATTGTAGTGATTACCGTGAATCGAATTGCAATCTTTAACGTAGAGATCATTTCAGCAGTCCTTATGCAAGGCGAAGCGCGGTAATGATCAGGTCGATCGCCTTGATGCCGATGAACGGCACTATCAGTCCACCGACGCCGTAGATCAGAAGATTCCGCTGCAGCAGCGCCGCCGCGGACATCGGCGCGTATTTCACGCCCTTCAGCGCCAGTGGAATCAGCGCAACGATGATCAGCGCATTAAAGATTACGGCCGAAAGAATGGCCGAATGAGGCGTCGCCAACCGCATGATATTCAGCGTTCCCAGCACCGGAAAAACACCTGCAAACATCGCTGGAATAATTGCGAAATACTTCGCAACGTCGTTCGCAATCGAAAACGTCGTGAGCGCGCCGCGAGTCATCAGCAGCTGCTTGCCGATCTCCACAATTTCGATTAGCTTCGTTGGATTCGAATCGAGATCCACCATGTTTCCGGCTTCTTTCGCCGCCTGCGTGCCCGTATTCATGGCCACGCCCACATCGGCCTGCGCAAGGGCGGGAGCGTCGTTGGTACCATCGCCTGTCATGGCCACCAGCTTGCCTTTGCTCTGTTCGCGCTTGATCAGGTCCATCTTGTCTTTTGGCTTGGCCTCGGCAAGAAAGTCGTCGACTCCGGCCTCGCGCGCAATTACTGCCGCCGTCAGTGGATTATCGCCGGTGATCATGATGCTCCGGATCCCCATTGCCCGCAGACGCGTCAGCCGATCCTTCAATCCGCCCTTCACGATGTCCTTCAGATATATGACACCCAGTGCCGTGGAATTCTCCGAAACCACCAGGGGAGTTCCGCCCAGGCGCGCGATCTCCTCCACCTTGTCGCTTACCTTGCGGGGCAACGACGATCCATGCTCTTCGAGATGCTTCGCAATCGCATCCGCCGCGCCCTTGCGGATCTGCACCCCCGGCAGGTCCACACCCGACATGCGCGTCTGCGCGCTGAACGGAACGAACTCTACACGCATACCCGTCAGATCGCGTCCGCGCAGGTTGTGCTTCTCCTTTGCAAGGACGACAATCGAGCGCCCCTCTGGCGTTTCGTCTGAGAAAGACGCAAGCTGCGCCGCATCGGCAAGCCGCTCCGCGCTCACATTCGGAGCAGTGAAGAACTCAGTCGCCTGCCGGTTGCCAAGCGTGATCGTGCCCGTCTTGTCCAGAAGCAGCGTGTTCACGTCCCCTGCCGCTTCGACGGCGCGGCCGGACATCGCCAGCACGTTGTACTGCACCAGCCTGTCCATCCCCGCGATTCCGATTGCCGAGAGCAGCCCTCCGATGGTCGTAGGAATCAGGCACACCAGCAGCGACACCAGCACAAAGATCGTCTGCGGAGCGGTCGAGTAAATCGCAAACGGCTGCAGCGTCGCGACGGCAAGCAGAAAAATAATAGTCAATCCGGAGAGCAGAATACTGAGTGCAATCTCATTGGGGGTCTTCTGCCGCTTGGCGCCTTCGACAAGCGCGATCATACGGTCAAGGAATGTCTCACCCGGATTCGACGTAATCCTGATCTTTATCCAGTCGGACAGGACCCGCGTCCCGCCGGTGACCGCTGATCGATCGCCGCCCGCTTCGCGAATCACCGGGGCCGACTCACCCGTGATTGCCGACTCATCGACTGATGCGACGCCCTCAATCACCTCGCCGTCCCCTGCGATGAACTGCCCGGCCTGCACCATGATCACATCGCCGGAGCGTAGCTGCGAGCTTGAGACCGCCTCAAGTGTTCCGTCGGGATTGTAGCGATAAGCAATGGTTTCGCCCTTGGCCTTTCGCAGGGTATCGGCCTGCGCCTTGCCGCGTCCCTCTGCCATTGCCTCGGCAAAGTTGGCGAACAACACTGTGAACCAGAGCCACAGCGTGATTTGCAGATTGAAGCCGATCGGGAGACGCAGCACCGCGTCCTGAATCAGTAGAGCGCTCGTCAGTACGCTGCCTACTTCCACGACGAACATCACCGGGTTCTTCACCATCAACCGGGGATCAAGCTTCCTGAAGGAATCGCTAATTGCCTGGCGAATAATCGCCGGGTTCCAGAGACTTTGTCTTTCTGCCATGGTTTCTCTTAGGTCCTAAAAAAGCACTCCATGATGCAACTGCAGGTGCTCCAGAATTGGGCCCAGGCTGAGCGCCGGGAAGAATGTCAGTGCACCCACGATCAGAATGACGCTCGTGAGCAGAATCGTGAAGAGCGATGAATTAACGGGGAAAGTTCCCGGCGACGGTGGCACACTCTTCTTCAACGCCAGATTTCCCGCCAGCGCCAGCATGGGGACCATCATCAAAAAGCGGCCGGCGAGCATCGTGAATCCCAGGCCGATGTTGTACCAATTGGTATTCGCATTTATCCCGGCGAACGCCGACCCGTTGTTGCCCGCAGCCGAGGTAAAGGCGTAGAGAATCTGAGTCAGGCCGTGCGGCCCCGGATTCGTAATGCCATTGAGGCCCGCCGAGCATAGGACTGAACCAGCGGCCTGCACGAGTATCAGCAGCGGGAAGATCAGCACGTAAAGCATCGCCATCTTCACGTCGTGGGCCTCGATCTTCTTACCCAGATACTCTGGCGTTCGCCCGACCATCAACCCGGCGATGAACACCGACAGCACGACGTAGATCAGCATTCCGTAGAGCCCTGAGCCCACTCCGCCGAAGACAATCTCGCCGAGCATGATGTTCGATAACACCACCATGCCGCCTAGGGGCGTGAACGAGTCGTGCATGCTGTTCACGGCTCCGCAACTGGCGTCGGTCGTCGCCGTCGCAAACAGCGCCGAACCCGCAATTCCGAACCGCACCTCCTTGCCCTCCTGGTTGCCGCCTGCCTGCAGCGCGGTAGTCCGCTGATCGACCCCATGCAGCAGCGGGTGCGGCTGCGACTCCGCCCAGTAGACCGTTACCAGGGCAACCGCAAACAGCAGCGTCATGCAGGCGAAGACGGCCCAGCCGTGGCCCGGCGATTTCGTCATTCTCCCCAGCGTGACTGTGAGCGCGGCGGGGATCAGGAAAATAGCCAATATCTCCAGGAAGTTGGTCAGGGGCGTAGGATTCTCGAACGGATGCGCGCTGTTCGTGTTGAAAAATCCGCCGCCGTTGGTGCCCAGCATTTTGATTGCTTCCTGCGATGCGACCGGACCCTGCGCGATCGTCTGGCTGCTGTGCTCGAGGGTCTGCGCTTGCGTATAC
Source organism: uncultured Acidobacteriaceae bacterium (assembly GCA_963782175.1). Lineage (GTDB taxonomy): Bacteria > Acidobacteriota > Terriglobia > Terriglobales > Acidobacteriaceae > Silvibacterium. The sequence continues at coordinate 102,434 of CAWAIX010000014.1, read as the reverse complement.
GGCTTCAGGTTCTGCACCACGCCCTGCGAAACCAGCAACAGCGCCAGGATCACAGAAATCGGCAGCAGCACATATAGAATCGACCGCGTCGTGTCCACCCAGAAGTTCCCGATGGTCTTTGCCTGCACTCGGGCGACACCGCGCACCAGCGCGATTGCAACCGCGATGCCCACGGCTGCACTCAGAAAGTTGTGATAAGCCAGCCCAGCCATCTGCGTCAGATAGCTCATCGTGACTTCGGGCACATACGACTGCCAGTTCGTATTGGTTGTGAACGAGGCGGCCGTGTTCCATGCCAGCGCCGGCGCAACCCCCGGCAGTCCCTGTGGATTCCACGGGAGAAAATGTTGCACGCGTTCGATGACGTACGTGAGCATGAGCGAGACAAAGCTGAACAGCAGCATCGCCGCCGAGTACTCGCGCCAGTTCATCTCTTCGCCTGCGTTGACTCCGAATAAACGGTAGAGCAGGCGTTCTACGGGTCTTAGTACCGGATCAAGAAAAGTAGACTGGCCCTCGAAGACTCGCACCATGTAAATGCCCAGCGGCCGCATCAGGATTACAAGCACCGCGAAGTACAGCAGGAACTGAAGCCATCCATTCGCAGTCATTCAGAATTTCTCCGGATACAAGAGGGTCACGACGAGATAGCCGAGTAGCAGCACAGTCAGGATCACAATGATGATGGTGGTAATATTCATAAGTTATGGGTCGGTCTATTTCAGGTGCTCGCAGCCTCGGGCGTAGGCCAGCGCAATAATGAAAAACGCAACAGTAAACACTGTCATCAGTAGGTCAAGCATCTCAATCCTTTCTGCACGCTGCTCGCAGTTACCACGCCCCTTGCTTTCCTCCGTACCACCACACCAGCCCCAGGGTTACAGTTGGCTGTGAATTTGTAAGTACCCCTGGGGTGTGCGTGAGAAAATACTTCTGGTTGCTCCAGTCATACCGATACTCGAGAAAGGCATCGAGGCTATCGGCAGCCTGATATTTCACCGTGGCAGTCCCTTCCTTGAGCGCCTGGCTCACATTGCTGAAGAGCCCCTGAGGATCGGCCATGTACTCGCCGCGTGCCGCCAGCGCCAGCCGCGGCGTCCATTGATACTGCACGTATCCGGCGCCCCCGGCCGCATGGGAAGGCGCCGATGACTGCCCCGGAGCGGCATTGGCCCACTCCCGCTCTATTTCATAATCGGATTCACCGGCTAACGTAAGTTTGGGCTTCGCGTTCCAGGTTGCATAGCTGTCAAAAATATGCAGCTTGCCGTTGGGCGCCGGAATGATCGGCACAAAGCACAACCCTGGCTGTACCGGAGCAGGTCCACAGCTGGGCACCTCAACGGTATCCGGATGGTCCTGCCCGACATAGTAATTTACCGTCCAGGTCACCGACTTGTTCGGTGCAAGGTTGAATCCGAAGAGCTCATCCTTGTAGGAATTTGTCGGCTCTGACTGCTGTGTCCCGTTGACAATCCAGTAGTTAGCCGTGAGCTTATCGTTGATGTGGTAAGTAGTTCGCACACCCTGGTGGTAGAAGGGAAGAAAGTCGAACCAATAGGACCGCGTGTAGTTGATTTGGTCCTTGGTGTAGTTACCCTCCATCCCGATGGAACTCGACCACTTCCCGAAATCCACCTGCAATCCCTTCCCAACTGGGAAAACATAAGTCCCGTACGCTTGATAGATGTCCTGGTAGATCTGGGGTCGCCGCTCATTTGCAGGATTTCCCTGAAGGGTATCCGTGGCCTGCCCATATTGCAGATCGATCCGCATGCCGTACCGCCGTCCGGCGCCCGGATTGGGAGGAAGCTCGAAAACCAACCCGACCTGGTTAAGGCTGAAGGCATTGCTCAGCACATCATAGGCGCGCAGATAATTCACCCGTCCGATCGGATCGTTGAAGTTGTATTCGTAATAACCGTCGACAAGGAAATTCAGCGTGGCTCCGCCGGGAAGTTCCGCGGGTACGAACGGTGGTTTTGCTGCAGTTGTTGCAGGCGTCTCCTGAACCGGATCCGCCACGGTCCCGGCCTGCCCCGGCCTGTTCCTCAAACCGTCGGCCGCGGTCGCCAAAGCGGCAGCCTCCTCGGGGCCGTTGTGAGCCGAACTGCTTGGGCCGCCCCGCTCCCTTTGAAGCTCGCTCTCCAGCGCTGACACACGACTCTCGAGCGCCTTTACCGTCTCGCGAAGTTGCTGAATCTCTTCCGAACCTGCTGCTTGCGCTTGTCCTGACCCGGACTGTAGCAAAAAGGGAATAAGAAGAAGGCGAAGGTTGCCGCCAGATCCTAAAAACTTTCGCCAATGTATCCCGATAGGCACAACACTACTAGTAGAGCGTTGCCGTGCTAAACCACCGATAAGGAATTTATAAGGGAGTCATAAGGAAGCAGCCGCGTGCCGGACGACCTACTCGGATATTCCCTCCGGTAAGAATCGATAACCCACCCAAGGCTCCGTCTGGATATACTCCTTCTTCGTCTCCCCCTGGAGTTTCTTTCTCAGTTGGCCGACAAAGACGCGCAGGTACTCAGGCTGTTGTGCCGACTGCGCTCCCCACACCGTAATCAGGAGTGTCCGATGCGTGAGGACCTTTCCCGCATTGCGCGCAAACAGCAGCAGCAGATCGAATTCCTTCGGTGTCAGATGAATCGGCCGCCCGCGCAACAGTGTCGAATGTGCCGCCACGTCAATAACAAAATCTCCGACCTCAACCGGAGCATCCGTAACGCGTTCCGGAGCCCGCCGCAGATGCGCGCGCACGCGTGCCATCAGTTCCTGGATCCCGAACGGCTTCGTCACATAATCGTCTGCGCCCGCATCCAGGGCTTCGATTTTCGACCGCTCCTGGTCGCGCACGGACAGCACAAGAATTGGAGCCTTGCTTATCTTGCGCGCCGCGCGGCATAAATCGACCCCTGTCATTCCTGGCATCATCAGATCCGTAATCATAAGATCCGGAGCCCACTCCTCGAAGGTGCGCAGTGCCTCCACAGGATCGTTCGCCGCCCGCACATCGTAACCCTGCGCACTAAGAGCTGTGCGCAGCACACGCGTAATTTGCGTTTCGTCGTCTACGACCAGTATGCGTTCCGCCATCGACTTTCCTTTATCATCGCCATTGTCATGCAAAAGGATACAGCCAGAGTCCGCTGGGTGTTGTTCAGGGCTGGCGGATTTACGCTGCTTGCATTCGCGCTCGTAGCATTGTTTCGAGTTCTTTTGCGTGTAAACCAGACCACCATCGCCCTCAGCTTTCTGGCACTTATCCTCATCGCCGCATCGCGATGGCGTCTGGTTTATTCACTCTATCTTTCGTTTCTTTGCGCACTTCTTTATAACTACTTCTTTCTGCCGCCGATCGGCAGGCTCACGGTCCGTGATCCTCAGAATCTGGTGGCGCTGGCGGCCTTTCTTGGCGCGAGTCTTCTGGTGAGCCACCTCTCCAGCCGTGCGCGAAATGAAGCCGAGCTTTCTGAGAACCGCCGCCGCGAGGTGGAACAGCTTTACGAGTTCAGTCAGGAATTGCTTCTGCACGACGACCTCGGCGCTGTTGCACGCATCACGCCCTCGATTGCCGCGGCTATCTTCGGATTTCGCGCCGTGGCCCTCTATGTGCGTGAGGGAGGCGCCGCCTATTTCTCTGATCCCCGGAACGAGCTCGTCCCATTGACCGATCTCAAGAGCGTCGCTGAAACCGCCGAGCCGACTGTTTCTGCCGACGGCAATCTTCATATCATCCGCCTGGTACTCGGCATGCGTTCGCTCGGCGCCATGGCGATTCTCGGCAGCGCACAATCCGCGCAGATTTACGAGGCAATCGGAAGCCTGGTCGCTATCGCTCTCGAGCGCGCCGCGGCTCTTGAGCGCACCAGCCACATGGAGGCCGCGCGTGAAAGTGAGCGGCTGCACACCGCGCTGCTCGACTCCGTCACGCACGATCTGCGCACGCCGCTTACCGCGATCCGCGCTGCCGCCACAACCCTCCTCAGCCAGCCCGGCATGACCGAGGCAGCGCGCCGCGAGATGTATGCCGTGGTAGATGAAGAAAGTGCGCGCCTCGACCGCCTCATCGGTCAGGCCATTGAGATGGCGCAACTCGACGCCTCCAGCATCAACGTCCAGGTCAAGCCGGAGCGAATCCGCGAGATCATTGCGCTGGCTCTAGAGGAAGCTCAGCCCCTGCTTGGTGACCGGTCCCGTGAGCGGTCTGTCGAGGTCCAGATTGCCAACGATCTGCCGCCGGTCCATCTCGATCGCAGGCTCGTTCGCCGCGTCCTGCGGCATCTCATCGAAAATGCGGTAAAGTACTCGCCGCCAGGCTCGCCACTGCGCATCAGTGCACGCATCGAGAACGAACGTCTTTTGGTCAGCGTTGAAGACTCCGGACCCGGAATCGAGGAGTTCGAAAAGCCGCTCATTTTCCGTAAGTTTTACCGCGGCCGCAAACAGCGCGATCACAGCTCCGGTACCGGAATGGGACTTGCTGTCGTAAAGGCCATTCTCGATGCGCACGGCGGCGGCATCGACGTTGTCAGCCGCCCATCCCAGGGGGCGCAGTTTACTTTTTGGCTGCCGGTTGTGAGCGCGGACTCAAACGTTTCGGTATGATGCTTCGCGTGATGCTTACCCGCCGGAATTTCCTGAAGTCCTCGGCAGCCGCGCTGCCCGCGCTTGCCCTGCAAAACCAGCCCGGTTTTCCCAAGCTGCATCAGCCGATCGGCGTGCAGCTATACACGGTGCGCAATCTGGCCGAGAAAGACCTACCCGGCGTGCTGCGCCAGATCCACGCCATCGGCTATCAGGAAGTCGAAACGTACTGGAATGTCTACAGCCATCCGGCAAAGGAACTGCGTCACATGATCGACGACGCCGGGCTCAGCGTTCCCAGCGGTCACTTCGACTACGACGGCTTCGAAGGCAAGCTCGATTACGCAAAGCAGCTCGGGGTCAACTGGATGGTCTGTCCCATGCTGCCGAAGAACATGCAGTCCTCCTGGGAGGGCTTCCATGCCGCAGCCAGCAAGTTCAACGACTGGGCCAAGCGTGCCTCAGATCTGGGAATGCGCTTTGCCTTTCACAACCACGATTACGAATTCAAGCCCTACAACAATGGCAAGACCGGCTATCAGGTTCTGCTCGACGAAACCGACCCTAACCTCGTCTTCTTCGAAATGGACTGCTACTGGATCACGCAATCCGGTCAGGATCCGGTCGAGATGTTGCATCGGCTTGGCCATCGCGTCCGCATGATCCATCTCAAGGACCGCAAGCCCGGCTTTCCGTCCTCGTACGACATGGACGAGTCCTCATCCCATTTCACCGAGGTCGGCCACGGCAGCATCAACTGGAAAGCAGTGATCGACGCTGCGCAGCAGATGGGCATCGAATATTATTTCGTCGAGCAGGACGAGAGCACCAACCCGTTGGCCAGCATCCGCTCGAGCTACCAATATCTGCGAACCATCATCGCCTGAGCGGCGCTTCGGCGCGCGCCGCGAACCCGTTCGTCCCTGCTATACTGCGTAGTTGCGGCAATTGCTCTGAAACGGTATTGTTTTCCAGCATTTCGCCGCAAAATTTCATCTTGCAAGGCTCTCGAGGTTCGTTATGTCCGGCCATTCCAAATGGGCCACAATCAAGCACAAAAAGGGCGCACTGGACGCCAAGCGTGGCAAGATTTTCACCCGCCTCATCAAGGAAATCACCATCGCCGCCCGCTCCGGAGGGGGCGATCCCGATGGCAATCCGCGTCTGCGCAGCGCCATCGCTGCCGCAAAGGCGGAAAATATGCCCGCGGACAACATCAAGCGCGCCGTCCAGCGCGGCACTGGGGAGATACCCGGCCTGCAGTACGAGGAAATCTCGTTCGAGGGCTACGGTCCCGGGGGCGTCGCCATCATCGTCGACTGCACCACGGACAATCGCAATCGCGCCGTAAGCGAAATCCGCCATACCTTTTCCAAGAATGGTGGCAATCTTGGTGAGCCGAACTCCGTTCGCTTCATGTTCAGCAAGAAGGGCGTAATTGCGATTGCGAAAGATGCGGCCGACGAGGACAAGCTAATGGGCATCGTGCTCGAAGCCGGCGGCGAGGACCTGAACGACGAAGGGGATACCTGGGAGATCATCACCGATCCCGGCGCCTACGAGGCGGTCGCCCAGGCTGTGCGCGACGCTAAAATAGAGACCGTCATGTCCGAGGTGACCATGGTCGCCAACACCTACACCAAGCTCGAAGGTGCGCCTGCCGCTCAGTGCATCCGGCTGCTCGAAGCTCTCGAAGACCACGACGACGTGCAGAACGTCTACTCGAACTTCGACATGGATGCTAAGCAACTTGAAGAAGTAGCAGGTTAGCCTCGGTCCGGTGTCATGAAATGCAGGCCGCCACCCCCGGCGGCCTTTCCTTTGCGGAGCTAGATTTTGCGTACGAAAAATTCTTGCCTTCTCAGCGCGCTCTTTCTCATTGCAGCCTTGAACGCCCCAGCTCAGGTCAAGCCTTCTGCCGATGACGCCCCTGCCAAGTCTGCCATGGTGACGCGACCATGGGAGATCGGCGCTTTTTTTCAGGGGGGCGTCGGAACGGGCGATCGCTCTGACTTCAGCTTTCTCTCCGCTGGTGCGCGCCTCGGCAAGGTCATCACCGACCCTCACGGCCCCGGCATCCTGCGCGGCCAGTTCGAATACGCGGGCGAGTTAATGCCTTACTGGCAGTCCTTCACGCCTGCGCCGCACACCCAGATCACCGAATACATATATAACGGCCAGACTGGGTACGCCGAGTTTCCTTACGGCGGCGGGACATACACCGGGGTCAGTATCACGCCCATCATCCTCCGCTGGGACTTGTTTCCCGGCCGCCATTTCGCCCCGTGGGCCCAAGCCGCTGGAGGGTTGATTTACACCACCCATAAGTACCCGCCGGACATCCTCGTCCCGCACGGCCAGCCCGGAGGAACCAGCGTCTGGAACTTCTCGCCTCAATTCGGCATCGGGTTCCATTACTTCCTGAAGCCGCGCCGCTCGATCGACTTCGCCGCCAACGCAATCCACATCTCCAGCGCGTCCCTGGGCGACCGAAACCCCGGCGTCAACGCGAGCGTACAATTCCAAATCGGTTACACCTGGTGGAAGTGAGAGGAGCATGGAATAGGGGAGCAGGGAGCAGCAATTGAACCTCGTCGCACTTCAAGCCGTCGCCTGATCCCTGATCCCCGTGCCCTGATATGAACCCCCTCATCGAATGCGTCCCCAACTTTTCCGAGGGCCGTAACCCGGAGATCGTCGAAGCCATTGTCGCTGCGATGGCCGTCGAGGGGGTCTCGCTTCTCGATTTCTCCCGCGATCCCGACCACAACCGCTCTGTCGTCACTATTGCCGGACCGCCGGCCGCTGTCGTTGAATCCGCCGCCCGCGGGGCAGGCCGCGCCGCCGAGCTCATTAATTTGACCACCCAGAGCGGAGTCCACCCCCGCATCGGGGCCGCCGACGTCATTCCGTTCGTTCCCGTGCGCGACGTCTCTCTCGAGCAGTGCGTTCTCTTCGCCCGCCAGGCCGGAGCCGAGATCTGGAGGCGCCACCAGATCCCGATCTATTTCTACGAAGCTGCCGCTGCGCGCCCTGATCGCGCCATGCTTGAACAAGTCCGCCAGGGACAGTTCGAGGGCCTTCGCGAAGCCGTGAAGCGCGAGGTCGCACGCCGTCCCGATCTCGGCGGTCCCGATCTCCACCCCACCGCCGGAGCCAGCGCCGTCGGCGCGCGCCGCTTCCTCATCGCCTGGAATCTCTACCTCAACACGTCTGACGTGGCCGTTGCCCGTGCCATTGCCCGCGAGATCCGAGCATCTTCGGGAGGCCTCACCGGCGTCAAAGCCATCGGCGTCCTCGCACACGGCGAGGCGCAGATCTCCATGAATGTCACCGACTTCCGCCAGACGCCGCTAAACCATGTCTATGAAGCTGTCCGTCAAAAGGCGGCCCGCCACAGCGTCGCCATCTCGCGCGGCGAACTCATCGGGCTCGTGCCCCAGGCTGCCGCCGAGCGCGAAGACGAATGGCTGCGTCATTTCCATGAGTTTGATCCTGAGGAGAAAATCCTCGAACGCAGACTCAATCACCCGCTCGCCTGGCCGGTTCTTTCCGGCCCGGCATCGCGTCTAAAATAAGGATTGCGGGTCAGTATCGACATGCAAAAGGGGAGAGGTGCACTGCTCTCCCGGAGGCAAGGAAAACGAAGTGAAGTTCACTAGCAGGATTCAACAGCTCGCGATCGGCTCACTGCTCGGCGCAGCCGCCGCGATGCTCACCCCCATGGCGAATGCCGCGCAGCTTGACAGCGATGCGCGCACCGCCATCCCTCACGATGTCCAGCAGATTATCGTCGTCGATTATCGCGCCATGCAGAACTCCTCTGCGGCGATGGACCTCAAGGGTCGCATTCTTCCGCCGGAGCTCAAGCAGCTTGAGCAGGCCCTTAAGACCTCCGGTCTGAATGAAAACCACGACGTCGATGAGCTTGCCTTTGCTGCCTACCGCACCGGACAGGGAGATAATGTCAGGATGTTTGGCATCGCCCAGGGGCAGTTTCCCCTTGCCGATATCCTCGCGAACTTCCGCAAAAACAAAGTCAAATCGACTCTCTATCGCACCAACAGGCTCTACCCCATGGGATCGAGCGGCATGCTTGTCACCTTCCTCAATCCCACGACAATGGTCTTTGGTGCGAGCGACGCCCTCAAGCCGGCTCTCGATGCTCGCGATGGCCTCGCACCGAACCTGCTTACGAACCAGGAGATGCTTGGTCAGATGACCGGCGTCGACAGCGAGCCTCTGTGGAGCATCCTCGACCAGAAGGGCACCCAATACATGATGCGTGGCCTTCTTGGCGAAGCCTCGCAGCTTACCGATTACGAGCAGGTCAAGAAGCGCCTGCTGAGTTCGCGCTACACCATGAATTTCCAGAACGGCGTAAAGTTCTCTCTCGACGTAGCTACGCCCGATACCTTCACCGCCGCGACGCTCTCATCGCTGCTCAACGCCGCCGCAATGTACAAGAAGGTGAGCGGCTCGGTCGCAGAGAAAACCGCCGTCGACGCAACCACCATCGACTCCAGCGCTGGACAGTTGCAGGTCCGATTCGCTTCGTCCGACAGCCAGTTCCAGGCGTTGTTGCAGTCCCCGCTGTTTCAATCCGTAGTCAAGTAGACTACGTTCCTCCTGATCCGGCGTCTGTGGCAGAACAGGCGCCGGACTTTAAATACGCAGGTGCCGCACTATTGCCAGCACGATGCCCAGCGGAATCAGGCTAACCTGCATCGTTGCGAACAGATACTTCAGTTTCGGATGCGCCCGCAACTTCGGCCTTAGACGGAGAGCCGGATTCTCCACGACGACCTGCAGAACCCACGCTGCAAAGACGGCCGTTGTCGTAGTCAGCACCAGAACCGCCGTGTAGAACATTACCGGATGGCCGCGCAAGGCCCCAAAAGAGCGCACCGCGAGCGAGACGCAAAAGAGGTGCAGCAGATAAATCCCGTAGCTGAGCTGCCCCATCCACCGAAACGGCTCGAAGACACGCGGCAGTTTCCGGTCAAAGACGGCAAGCGACCACACCGTCGCCGTGCACAGCAATGCGCTGACCGGACCGAAATTGTTGTACCAGCCTCCAAATCCATTCGCAACCACGAAGGCGATCGCCGCAATCGCTACCCACGGAAACCCCGACCGCAAGCGCGGCTGCGAAATCGCGAGCAAGACACCAACAAAAAGATTCAGAGGGAAGAGAAACCAGGTTCCGGATCCGTCGGGCAGTAGTTGCAAGCGCGGTACGAGTAGGAGCCCAAGGATAATGCATAGAGCGATCGCGATCCTCCCGCGCTTACGCAGCAGAAAAATCAGCGGGAGCAGCAAATAAAACAACTCCTCCACGCACAGCGACCACACGATCAGCAGCGGAAGCCTGTTACCGTCCGGGCTCAACTGAAAGGTGAAGGTCAAATAGTATTGAATGTTCCTCCAGACGAGCGCGCCCATCCCCGGCGCGTGAAAAAGCGGTGTGAGAGCCAGCCCGCCCAACAGGGCGATCGTCGCGAAATATGCGGGATAGATGCGCAGAAAGCGGCGCGCGTAAAAGTACGACAGACCCTCGCTGCTCATCAGAACCCGGCCGATCAGAAAACCGGAAATGCTGAAAAAGAGCGCTACCCCGGCATGCCCCACCCCGTAAGGTACTGCCGGAATCGAGTGCAGGACAATCACCAGGAAGCAGGCGAGGAAGCGCAGAACATCCAGCCATGGCAGGTATGCCGGCAGCTTTCGCGGTGCAGCTGAAACCGGCGCGGCCATTCCCGCAGGCGTCCCGACTGTCGTGCTCATGGCGCCAACACCCTCTCTGATAGAGAAATCAACGCAATTCAGCGGATAACGTCACCGCCAGTGTATCCATTTCTTTCTTAAGTTGCAGATTCCCCTTAAGTTGCAGATGATCGGGAAGGGCCAGCCTGCCGGGACCTGATACCTGAACCAGCCGCATCATCGCTACACGATCACCACTCGTCACAAAGATCATCTCTGCATTGACTTTCTATCCATAGAGATCCTATATATTGGTCCAATGTCCAGAAAGACCGACCTGCTCCCCGGAACGCTCGACATGCTCATCCTCAAAACCCTCAGCCGCGGCCCGCTCCACGGCTATGGAATCGCGCTTTCCATCAAGAACCTCTCTGACGATGTCCTGACCGTCGAAGAAGGTTCGCTCTACCCCGCCCTGCAGCGCTTGCTCCTTCAGGCCTGGGTTAAGGCCGAGTGGAAGCTGACCGAAACCAACCGCCGCGCCCGTTATTACACGCTCACCGCCGCCGGCCGAAAACAGCTCAGTCACGAACTTTCGCAATTTGAGCAGGTAATCACTGCCATCACCCGCGTCCTGCAGAACGCCTAGATATACGCACAGGAACTTGACATGAACGCCATCACCCGCTTCTTACGGAAATTTGGCTTTCTGATCCACCGCCGCAAATTTGATTCCGAGCTCCAGGAAGAAATGCGCTTTCACCGCGAGCAGCAGGCCATGCAATTCCAATCAACCGGCATGTCTCCCGATGCTGCGAGCCACGCGGCTCGGCGTGAGTTTGGCAATGACACTCGTCTCCAAGAGCAGAGCAGGGAAGTCGTCTCCTTTGGCCTCGAATCCGTTGTTCAGGACTCCCGCTTCGCTCTCCGCCAACTTCGCAAGAATCCCGGATTCGCCATCACCGCCGTCCTCATGCTGACCCTGGGCATTGCCGCCTGCCTCGCGCTCTTCGCCTTTGTTGACGCGGCTCTGATCAAGCCTCTGCCATACAAAGATCCCAATCGGCTGGTTGGAGTCTATGAAAGCGTCACGGTCTTCCCACGATCCAATCTTTCCTGGGAGGACTACCGCGATTGGAAGAAGATGCAGAAGGTCTTCACCGCATTTGACGTGTGGACAGGCGGCGGTTTTCTCCTCAACACGCCGTCGGGCGTTCAACCGGCCATGGGCGCCCGCGTCTCCGCCGGCTTCTTCAGCACCCTTGGCGTGACCCCGATTCTCGGCCGCGATTTTCATGCCGGTGAGGATTCACCCAATGCTCCACGCACCGCCCTCATCACCTACGCCACCTGGCAGAATCTGTACGGCAACCGCCGCGACATCGTCGGCCAATCGATCACGCTCGATGGAACTCCGACCACCATCATCGGCGTCCTGCCTCGCGAGTTCCATTTCGCGCCGCGCGGGCGCGCGGACTTCTGGCTGCCGATTCAGGAACTGAACGGCTGCGAGAAGCGCCGCAGCTGCCACAACCTCTACGGAATCGCCCGCCTCAAAGACGCCGTCTCCGTCGAAACAGCGCTGGCCGACATGAAATCCATTGCCGCGCAGCTCGAAAAGCAATATCCGGATTCAAACCGCGGCCAGGGCGCAGCCGTGATCACGCTCAGCGAAGCCGTTATGGGCGATGTCCGTCCCGTCTTCCTCGTCCTCTTTTGCGGAGCCACTCTGCTTCTCCTCATCGCCTGCGTGAACGTCTCCAATCTCCTGCTGGTCCGCGCAGAAAACCGCCGCCGCGAAATGGCCGTACGCGGAGCTCTCGGCGCCTCACAAGGCCGCCTTGTATCGCAGTTCCTGACCGAATCGCTGGTTCTGGTTCTTGCCGGAAGCACTCTCGGCCTGGCCGCCGCCTATGGAACCATGCACCTGCTTCTGCGCCTCATCCCGAGCGACCTGCTGGATTACATGCCCTACCTCAAGGAGATGGGCCTGAACTCCCGCATCCTCACTCTTGCTGGAATCGTTGCCCTGCTCGCGATCGCTATTTTCTCGCTCGCACCCTCGCTTCGCCTGTCCCACTCGAACATGCGCGCCGATCTCGCCGAGGGCGGTCGCGGCGGTGCCGGCACCGTCTGGCGTCGTTTCGGATCAAACCTTGTAGTCGTAGAGCTCGCCATTGCGGTGGTCCTTCTCGCCGGTGCAGGCCTCATCGCGCGAAGCTTTTACCACCTGCTGCACGTCGAGATGGCATTCGTCCCCGAGCACCTCGCCACGGCTGAAGTTGAGGCTCCAGACCAAACCTATGCTAAGCCGGAGAAACAGGTTCAACTCGCGCGTCGGATGGTCGAAATTCTGAAGTCGCTGCCCGGCGTCCAATCGGCTGCCATTACAACCCGCCTGCCGGTCAGCGGTAATGGAAATACAACATGGATCAGAATCGCCGGTCATCCCTGGAACGGCGAACATAACGAGGTGAACCAGCGCGAGGTCAGCTCGGAATATTTCACAACCTTAAAAGCGAGACTGATCGCCGGCCGGCTTTTTACTGACTCCGAAGACTCGACCAAGCCACAGGTCATCGTCATTAACAGGGCACTGGCAAGGCAGTATTTTCCCAACGAAGACCCCCTCGGCAAGGTCATTGGTCACAACGACCTTGATCCGAAGTCTCTGCGAACGATCATCGGCGTCGTCGACGATATCCGCGAGGGTGGTCTCGACGAACAAATCTGGCCCGCCGTCTACTATCCATTCAACCAGGATCCCGACAACTACTTCGACATCGTTGTACGTACCTCGCAGGCGGAGCAGTCCATGTTGCCCGAACTCGTAGCCACAGTTCACAAGCTTGATCCCGGCATCGGTACCCGCGACCCCCTCAGCATGGTCCAGCTCATCAATAACTCCCCTACCGCATACATCCATCGCTGCGCCGCCTGCCTTGTCGGAGGCTTCGCCGCACTAGCCCTGCTTCTCGGCGTCGTCGGACTTTACGGTGTCATCGCTTACTCAGTCAGCCAGCGCACCCGCGAGATCGGTGTACGCATGGCCCTCGGCGCTCAGCGCAGCTCCGTTTATCAGCTCATTCTGAGGGAAGCCGGGTTGCTCACCGTCCTCGGAGTCGTCGCCGGACTCGTCTGCTCCATCGCTGCCGCAACCTTCATGGGCAAGCTCCTGTTCGGTGTTCGCTCGTGGGACCTGCCGACTCTGACCAGCGTCGCGCTCTTGCTCGGAGTCTCAGCCCTCGTCGCCAGCTTCATCCCGGCGCGCCGCGCCGCCTCCGTCAATCCCGTGGAGGCGTTGCGCGCAGAATAGCTCATCCAGAGGACGGGTGCCCAACTCCGGGCTTGCGGACATGTGAGTGGCTTCCGACCCGCCCAGCGAGGGATGAATAGCAGCGCCCTGAAACGGATTCCTGCCCTTCCTCACTACTCCGCAGACCAAGTGCGCTCCCGCCGACCGCGCCTGGTAGAGGAGCACGATGGAATCTCGCTGGAGAAAGCATTTTCAGAGGCGGTGCTCGTCTGGAAGCAAGGACCTGAAATCGGCGCGACCAAAAGAATCGGTGTTCCCACGGACAGGTCTTCGTCCGTGGTGTGAAGTCAGCGGCGGTGATCCTCTAACTAGCCGGATAGGTCCCAGTATCCCTGCAAATGCCGTGAAGCTCTGGACGGCATCCGCGCTTGCTGTTGCACTTGTCCCCGGATTGGGATGCCAGGACCGTCATGCGGGCCGTGATGCCAAATTTATAGTCGCTCACAACCACGTCGAAACGAGCGGTCGAGTGATGCCTGCGTCGGCGCCTTTATGGCACGCGACTCCCACGACGCACGTCTTTCGCGGATCTGCCTCGGCAGTATCCGTCCCGAACGATACAGCTATTCCTTGAACCGGACTCGTTTGAGCGGATGATTCTCTGAAATGCCTTTGCTAGTGCTTGAATACCTGCAGCATCATCTCTGCCTGCACCTGATCCAACTGCCTGAGCGTTGATTCCAGCGTCGGACGGTCTTCGAGCGGCGCGCCCATCAGCAATTCCTTCAGTTCGTAGGCCGTATGGCGCATCAGGATCTCAGCGTTCTTGAGCTTCTTGGCGTCATCGGCAACGCCCATGTGAATTTTCTCGGCATACGCCTGCACAGCTTTGAGAGACGCCGAAGCTTTCGTCGTATCGCCAGCCGTAAGCTGTTGGCTCGCAAGCACCGTCATGGAATGCGCCAGCTCCGCATAAATAAAACACTGCTCCTTCGGAGCGGCCTGCGCAGCCTTGGCTTCCAGCGCAGCAACTTCCCGCTGGTCAAGAACCTTGTCCGAAGCCGCGAGTGCCGCGGGGGAAACGGCAAGCGTAGCGAGCGTTACTGCAAGAACGAACCGCATGGATGCACCTCCTAAGGGCGCCACGGGGAACGTCAACCGCTACTTGTTCTTTTCGAGGACTGCCAGTCGTTGCTTTGCCTGCCACTCCTCGTCTGGAAATTTTCCCAGAGCCGATTTGAGGAACAGTTGATAATACTCCACCGACTGCCTGTATTGATGAAGATTATCGTACGCAGTTGCCCAAAGAAAGTAAGTAACGGGTGTGTCCGAAACGAGTTTTGACCGCATGGTAAGGGCGTCGACGGTCAGTTGGAACTGCCCCGTCTTCGACGCCGCAAATGCGATCCCGCCCCACGCATCGGAATCATCTTGCCGTAACTTCACCGCGCGCTGGAACATTTCCAGCGCCTCCTGATACTTCTGTTCCCGAATAAGAACCTGCCCGCGGGCCGATGCCACTTCGGGATCATTGGGCGCGCTCGCCAGCAGATGCGCGTAGACAGCGTCAGCCTTTTCGTAGTCTTCACTCTGGACGTAGGCATCCGCCAGCATCATCCCGATTTCGCGGTCCCCCGGCTTGAGCTGGTGCAGCTTCTCGAGAGCTCCCACTGCCTCGTCGGTCTTGCCCTCGGCCCCGAGCAGCGCCGCCAATTGCGCGTTCAGCGCCGGATCGTCCGGGTCCCGCGCCAAGGCTGACTTCAGCAGCGGCTCCGCCTCCGTATACTTCTTTTCCTTGAGCAACAGGTGCGCCAATCCGGCCATCGCTGCCGAAGAGTCCTGCTGGATCTTGAGCACCCGTCGGTAGGCCTCCTCCGCAACTGCATCGTCTCCTGCGGCTTCAGCGATCTCCGCCGTAAGAAGCGTATCATCAATAGATTCTGGGGATAACTTCAAGGCTTCGATTAGATCATTCTTTGCCTGATCCGGATCGGACTGGCGAAGCAACCGCGCCAACGTTCGATATGCCTGTGCCTTCGCCACCGCGTTGGGAGGATTCGGCTCCAGCGTGACCGCTGTTTCTAATTCGGCCCTGGCGTCAGCCGATCCCGCCTGTGCCAGTAGCAGCCCCAACGCCAATCGCGCCTCGAACTGCTTCGGATCAGCCGCAATCGCCTTCCGGTAAAAGCCCTCCGCCGCCTCCAGATGCCCCTCAGCGTCGTCACAATATCCGCGGTCGAACAGCGCCCGCGCATCGGCCGGATGCGCCGAGAGATAGGCATCGAGCAGGCCGCGGGCTCTGCCGTAATTCTTGGTATCGATCGCCGCCTCGGCCTCTGCCAGCGGAGAATGTTCCGCAGCCTGCGCCCTCTGATCCTCAACTCGCGTTCCGGGAGGCAACTGCGCCTGCCCCCACGCCCCTGCTGCGCCCACGATGGCAAGACCCAGTCCCGCCAGCCAACCCAACCGCATTACGCCACCACTTCATTCACGGTCTCGCGCCGTGCCGTCAACACCTTGTTCAGCCAGAATCCGGTGTGCGAGAACTCATTCTGAGCAATCTGCTCCGGAGTTCCCGCCGCCACAATCTGACCGCCCGCCGAGCCGCCTTCCGGACCCAGATCGATCACCCAGTCCGCCGACTTGATCACGTCCAGGTTATGTTCGATCACCACCAGCGACCCGCCGCCGTCGATCAGCTTGCGAAACGCCGTCAGCAGCTTGCTCACATCGTCAAAGTGCAGGCCCGTCGTTGGCTCGTCGAGGATATACATCACCCGGCTCTGCCGTCCGCTCCCATTCGCCCTTACTGAAGCCAGGTGCGCCGCCAGCTTAACCCGCTGTGCCTCGCCGCCAGAGAGCGTTGTCGCCGACTGCCCCAGCCGCACATATCCAAGCCCCACTTCGTCCAGCACGGCCAGCTTCTCGACAATCTTGTTTTGCCCGGCAAAGAACCGCAGCGCTTCCTTGACGGTCATCTGCAGCATTTCGTGAATGTTCTTATTCTTGTATCGGATCTCCAGCACGCTCGACTTGTAGCGCGTCCCGCCGCATTCCTCGCATGGCAGCTCGATATCCGCCAGGAACTGCATCTCGACCGTCACTGTACCGTCGCCGTCGCACACATCGCAGCGTCCCCCCGGCACATTGAACGAGAAATGCCCCGCGCCGTACCCGCGCCGCTGCGCCTCCGGCTGAGCCGCAAACAGCTCACGGATCGCATCGAATGCCTTGATATACGTCACCGGATTCGACCGCGGAGTCCGCCCGATCGGTGCCTGATCGACCAGCACAATATCGTTCAGCCGCTCGACGCCCTTGATCTCGCGATACACATTCGTCGGGTCGCCGCCCTCCGTCTTCCCCAGCTGGTGCGAAATCACGCGGTACAGCACCTCGTGGACCAGTGTCGACTTGCCTGATCCCGACACGCCTGTGATGGACACCAGCATGCCTAGCGGAATCTCCACATCCAGGCCACGCAGGTTGTTGGCCCGCGCTCCGCGCAGCCGGATCCAGTCCTTCGGCCCTCCGGGCTCGCGCCGCCGCGTCGGGACCGGGATCGTCAACTGTCCCGAGAGATATTTGCCCGTCAGCGAGTCCGGATTGCGCTCGACCTCGTCCACCGTTCCGGCCGCCAGCACTCGGCCGCCGAACTCGCCCGCGCCGGGTCCTAGATCGAGCAGATAATCCGCCGACCGGATTACGTCCGGGTCATGCTCGACCACCAGAATCGTATTGCCAAGGTCGCGCAGGTTCTCCAGAATCCGGATCAGCTTGGCGGTATCCCTTGTGTGCAGCCCGATCGACGGCTCATCCAGCACATACAGTGCGCCCACAAGCTGCGAGCCGAGCGACGTCGCCAGCTGGATCCGCTGCGACTCGCCGCCCGACAGCGTCGATGCCAATCGGTCCAGCGTCAGGTAGTCCAGTCCGACCGCATCCAGAAAATGCAGCCGCTGCTGAATCTCGTGCAGGATGCTCCCGGCGATCTCCTGTTGCATCGGCGTCAGCTCGATGCCTTCGAAGAACTCTTTTGCCGCGCGAATGGTCAGCGCCGCCGCCTCGCAGATATTCCGCGTGCACTTGCCGTCGCCTATGCGCACCGCGCGCGCCTCGGCCCGCAAACGATGCCCCTTGCACTCCGGACACATCGCATAGCCGCGATATTTCGACAGCATTACCCGCACGTGCAGCTTGTACTTCTTGCGCTCAAGAAACCCGAAGAAACCGTGCACGCCAATAAACGCCCCATTTCCATCCAGCACAAACGCCTGCTGATCTGGTGCGAGGTCGTACCACGGAACATCCATGGGAATGCCGTGCTGCCGCGCCACCTTCTTCAGATCCGTGAAGTACGAGCGGTACTTCGGGCGATTCCACGGATCGATCGCGCCCTGATCCAGCGTCTTCGATTTGTCGGGAATGATCAGATCGAGATCGAAATCGATCGTGTTGCCGAAGCCCTGGCACCGCGGACAAGCTCCAAAGGGATTGTTGAACGAAAACAGTCTCGGTTCCGGCTCCCGATACAGGCGGTGACAGTTCTTGCACTCAAACGCGGCCGAAAATCGCAGCCGCTCGCGTTCAATCTCCTCGCTATCGCGCGGGACAATCTCAAACAGGATTTCTCCTGCCTCGCGGTAGCCAATCTCCGCAGCATCCACTATGCGCGCGCGGTTTTCCGCCGAAACCACAATGCGATCGACCAGCACGAAAACCGGCAGTGCGAAGTTGATCTCCAGCAGCGACTCTGGCGTCGAAAACTCGAAGGTTCTTCCGCCCTGGTACAGCCGGTTGAACCCCTTTTTTCGCAGATCGATCAGGCGTTCTTTCAGCTCATCGGTGAGTGGCGATTTATCATGCTTCTCTGCCGTATTTTTGGCCGCCTTTTTGCCGCGCTTTGCAGGTTTCTCTGCCTCTTCGGGTACTGTCTCTGCCGCCGGTCCGGGACGCGAACTGGGAGTCACCGGAAAAATCGCATGCAGGCGTGTGCCTTCGCCTAGAGCGAGCACCCCCTCGCCAATCTCATCCACTGTATCTCGCTTCACCACGCTATCGCAGACTACGCAGTGCACCACCCCGCACCGTGCCCACAACAGGCGCATGTAGTCGTAGATTTCCGTCGCCGTTGCCACCGTCGATCGGGGATTCCGTGTCGAATTCTTCTGCTTGATCGCGATCGCCGGAGCCAGGCCGTCGATCAGGTCCACATCCGGCTTCTCGATCCGCTCCAGGAACTGCCGCGCATACGCCGAGAGCGACTCCACATAGCGCCGTTGGCCCTCCGCATAGACCGTATCGAACGCGAGCGACGACTTACCCGACCCCGAAACGCCGGACACCACCGCGAGGGTCCCGTGCGGAATCGTGCAATCGATATTCTTGAGGTTGTGGGTCCGCGCTCCGCGGATGATGATCTGGTCCTTCAACAATTTCTCTCTAAGCCAAAAACGGCGGCCCACCCACTGTCAAAAATCCAGCGGGAGAACAAGGAGCCCCAGTTTGATTATAGGGTCTTACTGCAGCACGGCAAGGCGTGCGACATTCCCGCGGACAGCGTTGGACCGGAGCGGCGCTTCAAGCCGTTTCAGCACAAAGGGATAAAAAGCTTCGCTATTGGCCTTGAGGCATACCTGCGCATTCGGATCGCCCGGCGCTGGCCGCGTGAAGCCCTTGTCATCCACGCTCAGGTGCAGCGCCGTCGTCGGACAAAGCGCCGGATTCGCCGCATATCCCACCGCCATCGGATCGAACAGCGTCGGTATTGTCTGGCCCCATTCGCGATAAAGCTCCTCGATCTGCTTCGCCAGCGGCGATGCGTAGTCGAACAGAACCTTCAGATCTGAAGTATCGAGCTTCAGGATCGTCGCATCGAGCGGCATCACATACAACGGAACCCCCGACGCAAAAACCTTCTGCGCCGCCGGAATATCGCACAAAATATTCCACTCCGGATCGGGCGCGCCGCCTTTGTATCCCTTGTAAACCGCGCCGCCCATCATCACGATCCGCTTCAGCTTGCGGAACGTCGTCGGATCCTTATCGAGTGCAGCGCCAAGATTGGTCTGCGGACCGATCGCGATCAGCGTGATCTCACCCGGATACTTCCGGATCTGGTCGAGGATGAAGTCCGGAGCCGAACCCGGCTGTATCTGCTTCGCATCCCCGCCCTCCGCATACTCGGCTTGCGTAAACTTCGTCCGCGGAGCCGTCTCGACACCTGCGATTACCGGAGTATCGCTGCGCCCGATCGCATCCAGATAGCGCACCGCCAGCCGCGCCCGCAGCTTTGTGTCTCCAAAGGCCGTCGTAACTCCCAGAATCCTGAACTCGGGACTCTGAACCGCCACCCCAAGAGCGAAAGCATCATCGATGTCATCGCCGATGTCCGTGTCGATGATCACCATCTGCTTCGCCCTCGGATCCCTTTGCATGTGCCGTCTGCGCCGGACCTCGGGCAGTGCGCAGGCTTGAACGCAAAAGGGTCGGCAGGAAAATGTGCTGCTTCATGCGAGCTGCTACCAGCCTATCGCTTCCCGCGAGACGTTGTCTTCCTGGGCCGGGTCTTTTCATTCGCCTTGCGCCGCCGCTCCCACGCGGTATGCAGAGCGCCGCGAAGAAGGTCCTCATTTGCCTTTGCCAGAACAACATGGGTTGCGCCATTCCGGCCCCAGCCGCCCTTGACCGGAACGAACACCGCTGGCATCTCCTCTACAAACCCCGCCTGCTGCTCGGGAGTCAGCATCAGGTTGCCATAACCCTGGTCCTGCGCCGCCAGAGTCGCGAAGATCCGGCCGCCCACGCGGAAATCCGGCGAGCCCATGTGCGAGCCCTCCTCTGCACCTCCGAGGCTCAGAGCTATTCGCCGAAAATCCGATGCGTCCATGCGGCATCAAGCTCTTGTGTGTTCCGAAGCCTCCGCGCCGGCCCGATCTTCTTTCACTACTGACGTCGACCGCAGCGAGTCGAGCAGCAGCAGAATGCCGCCCACCACGATTGCCGAATCCGCCACATTGAAGTCCGGCCAGTGGTAATGCACGATGTGGACCTCCAGAAAATCGACAACTGTCCCGAAGCGCAGCCGATCCCACACATTGCCGACGGCTCCGCCAAGTACCAGCGCCATTGAAAATGCGGTGAGCGAGAGCCTGCGCCCGATGCGCGCTAGGATGATCGACACAACAATCGCCGCCAGCAGCGAAAACCCGATCAGCATCCAGCGTGTCACTTCAGGATGCGGAGAATCGGTAAAAAGGCTGAAGGCGGCGCCCGGGTTCTCCACATGCGAGATGCGAAACACGCGCGGGATTACCGTAATCGCATCGCCATCCGGCACGTGCCGAGCAACCCACTGCTTTGTAATGCGGTCCAGAAAGATCACTAGCGCCGAGACACACAGCAGCCAAGGGCGCCAGTCGCGAACCCGGCTCATGCCGATTCCTCGAGTGACCCGTAGCCCATCAGATCGAGTTGCTCGCGGCACCGTCCGCACACAACCGGCCAGGGCCCGTACTGATTCGTATCCGTGCGGTAGTTCCAGCAGCGCTCGCACTTGACGCCATCGGCTGGGAAAATATCCACACGAACCTCATCTGCATGCCGAGATGAGGGTCTCTTTCCTGCGCTCACAATTTCAACCTCTGAAACATTGAAAAGTTCCTTCAAGCTCCGCGATATCTCCAAGAAGAACGTCTCATCCGCTCCGTATCATCGAAGGCCGCAACAACAACCTTCGCCTCCAACGCTTTGCCGATCCTTTTTGCCTTTGCGGGCGCTCTTCGAGAGCTTTGAGAACGTTCTCACGAATATCAAGTAAATCTCGGAAGTTATAGGAGATATCGACCGGGGGCAAAGGCTTATCCCGCTCGGCAACGGGTGTCCAATCTCCTCCGGCTTCCAGAACTCTGCCAGATGAACGCTCGCTTCGCGCCCCCCGAACTGCGGCAGATACCCCCACACTTCCTCCGCCGTGAAGCTCAGGATCGGCGCCACCAGCCGCACCAGCGCCTCCGTGATCTTCCACATCACCGTCTGCGCTGACCTGCGCTCCAGGCTCACCGGAGCGAAGGTGTACATCCGGTCTTTCAGCACATCGAGATACAGCGCCGACAAATCGACGATCGTGAATTCGTTAATCGCCTGAAACACGCGGTGGAACTCGAACTGCTCGTACCACCCCAGAACTCTCTCTGTCAGTTCGCGCGTGCGCGCCAGCATGTAGCGGTCGAGCGGCAGCAGTTCCTCATCTCTTGCTCCATCCTGCGCCGGGTCGAATCCGTGCAGATTCCCCAGCAGGTACTTGAACGTGTTGCGAAGCTTGCGGTAGTTATCCGCGGCGCGCATCATCAGGTTCTCGCTGGCAGCCACGTCTTCGCGGAAATCCACGCTCGCCGTCCACACGCGGACGATCTCCGCGCCCAGCCGATCGGCGATGTCCACCGGATCGACCCCGTTGCCCAGGGACTTCGAAAAGGCTCGCCCCTGCTCGTCGAGGGTCCAGCCGACGGTCGCTACATTTTTGTAGGGAGCGGTGTCTTTGACCGCGACCGAACACAGCAAAGACGAGTGGAACCATCCCCGATGCTGGTCGGCGCCCTCGATGTACAAATCCGCCGGAAACGCCAGCTCCGGATTGCCTACGAGAACCGCATTCCAGCTGATCCCCGAGTCGAACCAGACGTCGAGAATGTCCATCTCCTTGCGGAAAGCCGGCAGGCCGCACTCTTCCTGAACGGCCCCGCATTTTTCGCATTTAGTACCGCCCTGCAACAGTTCCTCGGCGGAATACTTGTGCCACGCCTCGGCGCCTTCCTTCTCAAACAACGCCACGATGCTGCGGTTCACCGCCGGATTCCTCAACGGCTCATGGCACCGGTTGCACAGGAACACCGCGATCGGCACGCCCCAGATCCTCTGTCGCGAGATGCACCAGTCGGGCCGGGTCGCGATCATGTTCCAGATGCGCTCTTCACCCCACGCCGGATCCCACTTGACCCGCTTGATTTCATCGAGAGTGCGAAGCCGAAAAGTTGTTTCAGTTCCATCTGGATTCTGAAGCTTTTTGTCTATTTCAATAAACCACTGCTCCGTAGCACGGAAGATCACCGGGTTATGGCAGCGCCAGCAATGGGGATAGGAGTGATAGATATCGCTCCGCCCCATCAGTGCGCCGGTTGCCTTGAGCACTTCGATGATCGGCTCGTTCGCCTCGAAGACCGTCTGGCCCTCCCACTCAGGACGTCCATTGCGCAGCCGGCCTTCGTTGTCCACATTGCAGGTTTGGTCGAGCCCGTACCGCGCGCCAGTGTAGAAGTCGTCCGCGCCGTGCGCCGGAGCAGTATGCACTGCACCCGTACCTGTATCTGCCGTCACATACTCGGCGTTCACGCCGAGCACGCTTCGATCCAGGAACGGATGCTGGAACGTCATCCGCTCCAGCTTCGCACCTTTGAACTTCGCGATCTCGCGCGCGCTTTGCAGCCCGCATGCCTCCCGCACCGACGCAGCCAGCGCCTCGGCGACGATGTACACTTCCCCGTCCTGCTCGAGTGCTACATACTCGAATTCCGGATGAAACGCCACCGCAAGCGATGCCGGCAATGTCCACGGAGTCGTCGTCCAGATGATCGTCCAGACCTGCTTGCCCGCCATTGCCGGATCGATCGCCACTGGATCGCTCGTCAGCCTGTAGCGCACATACATGCTGGGGCTGGTGTGCATCTCGTACTCGACCTCGGCCTCGGCCAACGCCGTCCTGTCGTGCAGGCACCAGTAAACCGGCTTCAGCCCCTTGTAAACGAATCCCTTCTCGAAGAAGTCGTAGAAGGTTTCGAGGGTCTTCGCCTCATAAGGCTTCGACATCGTCAGGTACGGCTTGTCCCAATATCCGAACACCCCGAGCCGAACCAGCTGGCTGCGCTGCAGGTCGATGAACTTATGCGCGTACTCGCGGCAGGCCTTCAGGACCGACAAAGCCGGCATCTCCAGCTTCTTGCGTCCCAGCTTTTCGTCGACCTTGATCTCGATCGGCAGCCCGTGGCAGTCCCATCCGGGAACCAGTGGTGCGTCAAATCCCGCCATCGTCTTCGACTTCAGGATGAAGTCCTTGATGCACTTCTGCAGTGCATGTCCAAGGTGGATCGGCCCATTCGCATACGGCGGCCCGTAGTGCAGAATGTACTTCGGAGCGCCCTTTCGCGCCGCCCGTATCTGCTCATACAGGCCCGTATCTTTCCATTGTTTTAGCCGGGCAGGCTCATTCTGAGGCAGGTTGGCCTTCATCGGAAACTTTGTTTCCGGAAGCGTAAGCGTAGCTTTGAGGTCCAACTTTTTATCCGGTGACCCCGGGCGGCTCAGAGTTCCCGCGGGGGACGTTGTCTCTTTCGTAGTCATCATCGGGTGGGGTAAAAGGTCTATTGTATCGTCTGAAGCGAATTCTTCTTCGATTCAGTGACCTAGTGACGGGCTGGCCGTCTATACTTGGTGGCGCTGGTACAGCCTGCAGCGCTCCGCGTGCGTCAAACCAAAAATTAGCGAACCCAAGGTTGAAGATACGCAAGACAAGCAGGCCGACAGTCATCCATAATGGAGGGATAGCCGCGGGATAGCCCTTCGGCAGAGCAATATGGGCAATCAGCTTTTGACACCTCCTGAACTGGAACCAGAAACCACGCGGCCGGCAGAAAAAGAGCCCGATTTTCTGCTTGAGACCGGCGGTTCCATGTGGTCCTCGCTAATCTCCAATTTGCGAGACGCCTTTGCGCCCTTGAAGCAGCCGCCGCTTCAATTGACTTCCAAGCCAGTCGCAGTCGAAGACCTTGAAGTAGAAGAATCGGTCTGGAAATCCCTCGGTACCAGCGTCCACGACGTCTTTTTCCCGAAAAAGCTTCCGCCTCTCGACCTCACCTCGAAGCCTGTCGAAGTGGTAGATCCCACAAAAGAAGAGCCGATCTGGAAGACCCTCGGCGCCAGTATTCACGACATCTTCTTCCCCAAGAAGCTGCCGCCCCTTGAGCTCACTTCCAAGCCAGTCGCCGTTGTCGACCCGATGGCGGTCAAGCGCGACCCGAAGTCGAGCGCGCTGGCCATCGTTGCACACGTTGTCATCATCGGCCTGATCCTGTTCTTCTTCTGGGCGCAATGGCGAACCCGCGCCATCCAGCGGAAGCAGAACCTTGCTGAGGTCGACATCAAGCCATTTATCCCCCTGACCATGAAAATGAATCAGTCCATGGGGGGCGGCGGTGGTGGCGGAGCCCATGAGCTGGTAGAAGCCTCCAAGGGCCACCTGCCCAAGATGGCCAAAACCCAGATCACACCCCCGCAGATCATTCGCAACGACAACCCCAAGCTGGCTGTCGAACCGACCATCGTCATGCCGCAGCAGGTCAAGTTGCCTGATGCTCCTAATATGCCCAACGTCGGCGTACCCCAGTCGCCCCAGGTGGCACTGGCCTCACAGGGTTCGGGATCTGGCTCAGGCTTCGGCTCCGGACGCGGCGGTGGCATAGGCTCCGGCAATGGCAACGGCGTCGGACCCGGCGAAGGCGGCGGATACGGCGGCGGCCTGATGCGTCCCGGCGGAGGCGTCTCAGCCCCGCAGGTCATCTTCTCCGTCGATCCGGAATTCTCCGACGAAGCCCGCCGCGCCAAGTATCAGGGCATCTGCGTGGTTTCGGTCATCGTGGACACCCAGGGCAATCCCCGCAATGTTCGCGTGGTGCGTCCCCTCGGCATGGGGCTCGACGAGAAGGCGGTCGAGGCCGTTCGGCAGTACAAGTTCAAGCCGGCTTACTACCAGGGCCACCCCGTACCAGTCGAAGTCAATATCGAGGTCAACTTCCGCATTTACTAGGCGTTTAGTAGCTCGCACAGGGGCCGGCTCCGAGCCGGCCTTAACTTTTTCCCAGGTCGAACTCGCCGAATCCTGTCCGGCATTGATACCATGCTGCCGCGAGTCTATGAGGAGATGCGCCGTGCCGGTATACGTCAGAATGCAGAACAGCAAGGAAGTGGCCGTCGTCACCGACGGAGTCCGCGCCGAAGAAAACTCCGGAACACTTCAGGTCTTCGATGCTAAGGGCAATCTTGTCGGCAAGTTTCAACACGTCCAGGAGTGGTTTGTTGGCCAGGCCCGGCCGAACGAGTAAAGGCACTCTGGACAGATCACACCCGCTTTCAATCTGCCGGGCTGTTCCTTCGTGCACTCATAGGTACCGAGAAGAGCCCTTCAAGACTCACGGAGGTAATCACTCCAATGGTGCCTAAATGATCCTTTCGTGGCATTGAAGGAGGTTA
Organism: uncultured Acidobacteriaceae bacterium; assembly: GCA_963782175.1. GTDB lineage: Bacteria > Acidobacteriota > Terriglobia > Terriglobales > Acidobacteriaceae > Silvibacterium. Next base: position 76,582 of record CAWAIX010000014.1, on the reverse strand, counting down.
CTACGGGTTGGTACTGTCTCAATCGTCCCCCAAAATAAGCTCAGTTTTCCTGAAAGAACGTTATGACTGACACCACGATTGAAGCCTCTGCGCCTGCCTTGGTTCTCGTCTTTTCTAATTCCTTCCGGCCGCACTCTGAGTCGCCATCACATGACGCAAAGTGCGAAGAGGAGCACCAGGGTAACGTCTTTGTAGGTCTCAAGTACGCAATGATCATCTACCTGATATTGGCAGTGGGTATCGCTTCCGCCTGGCAGCTCTATCATTTGCTTTAGCTGAACGCCGCGTTTGCCTTCCCGCCTCGAGAGCGCCTGACCTTCTACGGCTATCATGACGGCTGATGAAGCTTTTCTATGGCTATACCCGTCTCCTTCGCGAACGCCGCCCGCGCGTCGTGGAGGCGGCGGTAGATGCGTTCCTTCCCGAGTTCCTCCGTCAGATGATGCCGGTCCATGTCGGCCTGCAGTTCGGAGCGTACCCGCGCAAATGCCATCACCACATTGCGCAGCGTAAGTTCAGCGTGCACGTTGCGAACGACCCGCGACGCGCTGAAATCTACGTGCGTGATCGCCTCGGCATCGACCACCACCCATTTCACATCGGGAGTCGCCAAATCCTTTATTTCCTCTGCGAACCGGCTTGCGTTTGCGTAGAACAGGGGAGCTCCGAAACGGTAAATCACCAATCCGGGCTGGGTCACCGTTCCGGGAACCGGGGGCGCCACGTCCCAGGTTTTCAAATCATTCACAACCATGACACCGGTATTGGGATGATAGCTGTGGTGCACAATTCTGAGCAGCGAAGCAATCATGGCAAGCACTATGCCCTGTTCCACCCCCCAAACCACGACCACAACCGCTGTCATCACGGCTACGGCAAACTCACCGGGGCTCTCCTGGCGAATGCACCATAGCCCGCGAAGATTGACCAGCCGGACCGCTACCAGAAATACAAGCGCTCCCAGCACACATTGAGGAAGGTATTGGAGTGGCCCGGTTAAAAACAGCAGCACAAGCGCGACCACCGCCGCCGTTGAAATCTGCGCCATCTGGCTGCGAGCCCCCGCACCCTCCACCATTGCCGTCTGCGTAGGGCTTCCGTTCACGGTGAACGCCCCGCTCAGCGCTGCCACGGCGTTTGCAGCAGAAAGCCCGACAAGGTCCATATCCTCGTCCAACTCCTGGTTGTGCCGCTCGGCATAGATACGCGCCGTAGCCGCGCTCTGCGTGATGATCATTACCGTGCAGGAAAACGCAACGCCGATGAGAGGTTCCGTCGTTTTCCAGTCAGGCAGCGACAACCCCAGTCTCGGCAGGCCGCCCTGAACCGGCCCAATGACGGCGATGCCGTGCGCGGCGAAGTTCCATCGTGCGCTCGCCGCAATCGCCGCCGCCACCGCAATCAGCGGGCCCGGAACCCTCGGCGCAAGACGCCCCAATGCCACGATCACCACCAGCACAGCTGCCGAAACCTCCAGTGTCGGAAGGTGAATTAAGGGCAGAGAGCGGATCACTTCCGCCAGTTTCACCAGGGTGTAGTGGGCATGGGTCTGGATTCCAAGCATCTGCCCGAGCACGCTGAACCCGACTTGGAATCCCACGCCGGTCAGAAATCCGATCAGCACCGTCTGCGAGAGGAAATCTGCCAGAAACCCCAGCCTCAGCAGCCTTGCAAGAAGCAGAAAGATGGCAGTGAACAGAGCGACAAGCGCCGCCAGTTCGACGTATCGCGGGCTTCCGGTTGGCGCCATGCCGGAAAGCCTTGAGGCAAGAATCGCCGCCGTCGCTGAATCCGCTGCAACGACCAGGTAGCGCGACGATCCGAATGCGGCGAACGCCACCAGCGGCAGCAGCAGCGTGTAGAGGCCCGTGATCACCGGCGTTCCGGCAATCCTCGTATACCCGAGCGCCTGCGGAATATTCACCGCGGCAAGCTGCACGCCGGCAAGTGCATCCCGCAGGACGCCCGATACAGTCAGCGGGCGCACGCTCTGAAAGAGACCCCGCCAGGCAGCCTTTCGTTGCGATGGCATTGCCTGGTTATCCACCCGTGCGCTGTCTCCTGTGCTCTGAGCTCTGTGCTCTGGCTATTCAGATTTTTATATAAATCCGCTTCCGGTAAAGAAGATAAACCGGAATCCAGCAGACGGCGACAAAGCCGAGCGAGTAGAGCAGCGAAGCAAAGGCCGGATCAGGCACGGCGGCGTGGATTGCATGATACAGCCATTGCTGCAGATTACCCGTGCCGACACGGATATTATCGAACGCCCCAGCCAGCAGTTCCGAGAAGACATATGCCACGATCGCATTCGTTCCAAAGACCAGAAACGGCGTGAACACCCGCGAGCGCTGCGCCCTGTTCGGGTTGCTCTCCGGAGCCCTAATGATATCGACCACCCAGATCGACAGTGCCAGGAGCAATAGGCTCCATCCGCCGGCAAACAGCACGAAGGAACTCGTCCACAGCTTCTTGTTGAGCGGAAACCACGGATTCCACGCCGCGCCCAAAAGCACACACGTTATGCCTGCGAAGGCTATCCATCGCGCTTTTTCAGCCACGCTTCGTCCTGTTCGGAGCCAGATGCCCGCCAGCATGCCCATCAGCGCCGTTCCCACTGCCGGGATCGTGCTGATCAGCCCCTCCGGATCACGTGTGTGCTCGTAGAGATGCGAAGCCGAAAAGATATGCCGGTCCAGCCACGCCACCAGGTTCCCGTCCCGATCGAGGAAGGGAATATCTCGCCCCGGCAGTCCATATCCCGGCACCGGAACATACCGCATCAGCACGAAATAGCCGGCCAACGCGAGAACAGCGAGCACGACCTTATCGCGCCATCCCGGACTCACCAGATACAGGCACGCCACAATGAAGTAACAGATCGCAATCCTAGGGAGCACGCCATAAAACCGAAGCGTGTGCAGATCGAAATGCGGGAAGCTGTTCACCAGCAGCCCGAGCAGAAAGATGATCACCGTCCGCCGAACGGTGTGCAGAAACAGAGACCGCTTCGTCTCACCCTGCGCCAGCCTCGACTCCGTCGAGAAGACTGTGGAGATGCCAACCAGAAACAGAAACGTCGGGAACACGAGATCGGTCGGCGTGAAGCCATTCCAGTTGGCATGCTTCAACGCCCAGTAGGCGTGGGACTCGTCGCCATTGTTGTTCACCAGGATCATGAAGCCGATGTCCAGCCCGCGCAGAACGTCGAGCGAGAGCATGCGAGCGGGCTTGGTCTTGATGCGCGGCGACGCGATATCAGCAGTGCTTGTGCCAGGAGCGCTCATGAGGAATGCGGCGATTCTACTCCATGCGGTGCGGATATTGAAACGATTTAATACCTCTTCGCGCGCATGATCTTCCACACCGGCTCGTTGTCGGCGTAGATGTGCCACTCCGCCACCAGCCCGTCGCGAACCATCGCCTTCCAGGCCGCGGGAATCCTCCAGCGATTCTCCTTTGGCATCTGTCCTCCGACCGCGAACGTCCCCTGCGCATACCCGAAGAGCCCCACCAAGGCGCCCTCGGAGAAGACGTCATCTACCTGTATCGAGTAATCGGGAAACAGCTCGAAATAGCCCTTCCAGCCCAGGTCCATATTCCGCCAGCCGCGCACCTCCTGGCCCAGGCCATCCACGAAGAGAAAGTCGTCCGTCATTAGGTTGGCGAGGCTCGCTGTGTCGTGCGAGTTGATGTGGTCGACGAATTCCAACGCAACATCGGCGGCGGTTTTCACAGCAGGATTCTACGCCCGCTGGCGGCGCTTATTCCGTATCCGGCCGCTTATAGGGCGTCTGTATGTAGTGTCGAGCCTCATTGAGTGCTCCGCCCGTGTTGTCGTTCGTCTGCAGAGCCTGCCGATACTCCGGCACGGCGCGATCGCGCTGTCCGGTCAGGTCGAATATCTTGCCGATCTGGATGTGACTCCAGACGTCGGTCCACTTGGGGTCGCCGTCGCCTCGCAGGCAATCGCGATACGAGTTGATCGCCGACTGATAGTTGCGCTGATTAAAGAAGATTTCCGCGATGCGATAATGCGCCAGCGAGCTCTGCGGATTCGCCTGCAATGCCTTCTGGTACTCAGCCAGCGCACCGCTGATATCTCCTTGCGCCACGAGTTGTTGGCCTTTGAGAATCGCCACCCGGACCTGCATATTCGCTGTACTCTTCAGTACCCAGTTGTCCGGATCGATCATCACGTGCCGCGGCCGGCCGAACGTATCCACCACGTACTGCGAATCCGTGCCCACCACGGTGATCCGCTTGTTCTCCGTCTTGCCGTCGGTCTCAATGCGCAGATCGACCGGCATATTGAAGAGGTCGAGGTCCTGCTCAATCTCCCCGATCGTGCGGAATCCCTTGTTATTGCCGAGCCTGTAGACGGCGTACTTGTTCGTGAACGTCGGCGCGCCTGTCCCATCCAGCCACTGCGCGAAGAAGGGAGTGAGCTGCTGCTGCGACTGCGCCTCGGCCACCTTCTCGAAATCGCTCGTCCGGATGCCCTTGTCGGTGTACTGCGAAAGCACCGCGCGAAGTATCTTCACAAAGCTGTCGTCACCCACTTCCCACCGCAGCATGTGATAGACAACCGCGCCCTTGTCCAGCGTCATCGACTGGAATTCCGGCGTAAACACACCTAGCCGTCCCGCGCTCGACAACGGAATCGTGTCGTATGCGAGCGCACCGGCGGAGACATCCAGAATCGCATTATCGAGCGCTGACCTGCCCGACGCGTCCTCCAGGTACATCAGCTCGCCATAGCGCGCCATGCCATTCGTGATCCATGTATCGTTCAGCGTCGCCGGACTCATCTCGCTGCCCCACCACTGATGCGCGATCGTATTGGCCAGTACGCGGAAGTCCGTCTTCCCGCCAATGCGGCTTCCCGCTACAGCCGCAATCTCCGGAGCCCAGTACGTCGGCACCGTATCTTCCGGCAGTTCCACGACATTCAGGGTGCTCGACTCCGGCAGTCCGAAGGTCGACGTGAAATACGCAAAAATCCTCAGAGCGCTCTGCCCATAGTCCTGCGCCGCGGCCTTTTTGTCGTCCGTCGTATAGATGTGGATATTAGCCGCAGCCGAGGTTGGCGGCCCGAACTTTCCGGCAATAATCGTTCCCGGAAATCCCGGTTTCTTCCAGCTGAAATCGAACTCGCTTTCTCCGCCCGCCGCCGGTTTCGCGCCACCCTGGGCGCTGCTGCCAATCACCGTATAACCCTCCGGCACCTTCACATGGATATCCGCTGTGAACCGGTCCGTCTGATATCCGACCATCGGAAACCAGCGCCCGCCATACAGCAGATACGACGTAGGGTCGCCGACGTATGCCAGTTTCAGTCCGTCAACCGGCCCTCCCGCATCGGTCTCCAGCGCCCCCGAATAATAGAAGGTCCACGTGTAGGTCTGGCCCTTGCTCAGTGGTTGCGCGGGTGTGATCCGCAGCGACGCCTCGGCCCCGCGCTCGCCGCTCAGAGACACATTCTTCGAGTCCGTCACCTTGTCGACTTTCAGTGCGCCGTGTAGATCGAACACCGCCGTCTGCACCGGATCCAAATCCGTAAACGTCACCCGCGTCACGCAAGTCAGCACATGCGTCTCAGGCTTCAGCTCGGCGTCAATGTTATAGGCCGTGATCTGGATCGGCACCCGATCGGCCGCGCGCGCAATCGGCGCAACCAACAGCAGAACTGCAAGCAGGCAGGCAGACCTTTGAACGAATTGAAATGTAATCATGGCGTGTGAGTTTTCTTCCTCGGGGCTTGTATCCGTCAGGCTACTTGCGGACTCCTCTTCAGCACTTCCATTGTGATACGAGCGGCCCGGTCTATTGCAGATTCGCCGCTTACGCTGTCTCCGGCCTTGAGCATACTCGAAATCCTGCGCAGGTCTGCAATCATGCTCGCGCGCGCCTGCCCCTCCTCTAAAAGTAACCGCAGGTGTGAGACGACATTCTCTGCCGTAAAGTCACCTTGAATCAGCTCGGGAACCGCCCTGCGGCCTGCAATCAAATTCACCATGGCAACGTGCGGCACATCGACCACCCGTTTTGCGACCGCATAGCTCAGTGGCGAGACGCGGTACACGACTACAAATGGATTGCCGATCAGTGCCGCTTCTACAGTCGCAGTGCCGCTGGCCACCACGCTGGCCCGCGCATGAAACAGCGTGGCACGCGCGTCATTCGTTATCGTGATGCGCGGGGCGATGTTTGTCTTGCCGGGCAGCATGGCCGCGATCTCAGCCCGGTGCGCCGCGGTCAATGTCGGCGCCAGCGGCAGAAGAAATTCGTAGTCGCCTTCGCGCCGCAGCAGCGCCGCTGTCCGAAGCATTTCCGGAAGATTCAGGCGCACTTCCTTCAGGCGGCTGCCGGGAAGAAGTCCGATCCATGGTTTGGCCGGGTCCAAATCGTTGGACGAACCCGCCCCGCGTTGGCGAGCGAACTCCTCACGCGACATCTCTGGCCGAGCGATGTCCGCCAGCGGATGACCCACAAACGTAGCCTCGACTCCGCGCTCGCGATAAAAGCCTTCCTCGAAGGGGAAGATCACCAGCATCCGCTCGACATACCGCTGAACTTCGCGAATGCGGTACTTCTTCCATGCCCAGAGCTGCGGCGAAACAAAATAAATCACCGGAACTCCGGCGCGCTTCAGATGCTTTGCCAGCGACAAATTGACGTCCGGAAAATCAATCAGGATCGCTGCATCGGGTCTCTCTGCCCGGATCGCCGTCTTGAGTTTTCGATACTCCGAATAAATGTGCGGCATGTGCCGAATCACTTCCGTGATCCCCATCACCGCCACGTCCTCGGCGCGCACAATCCGCCGGAAGCCCAGAGCCTCCATCCGTTGTCCGCCCAGCCCGAAAAATTCCGCTTCGGGAGCAAGCCGCCGAAGGGCCGGAATCAGCAGCGTCCCGTAATGCTCTCCGCTCGCCTCACCGGCAGACATGAAAATTTTTGGCTCTTCGCTCATTCGGTATCTAGGGCCTGTTAACAGGCCCTAGCTGTCCTTGCGATACAGCAGATCGCGAATCGCCTTTCTGCGTTCGGCGTTCTGTTCCCTGGAGGCCGTTTCCCTCGCCTCCTGAGTTGACGCATCTTCTTCCGCCACGCTGCACTCAGGACACCGGTTGGCGAACCCCGGCTTGTCCGGCTTCAACTCGAACGCCTCGCCGCAAACTACACATTTACGAATGGGAAAGGGCATAACCCTCTATGATACGGCGCTTTGCGGGTGGGATGGAAATACTGACCTGCCGATTCACAGCACCTTGCGATAGTGTACGCAGCGGTCTACAGCTTCAAACCCGATCGACTCGTGAGCGTGCTGCGATTCCTCATTGTCGACCCACGTATCTGACGCCATCTCGGCACTTCCTTGGCTTCGCGCCCAGCTTTCCGCAGCGGCCACCAGCTTTGCCCCAGTGCCTTGTCTGCGGTGATCCTCACGGACAAACCAACCCTCAAGGAATCCCACTGGCATGCGCGGATCGCAGCCGTCCGCATGCGAGCGCAGGCCGACTTCGACAAAGCCGAGCAGCACGCCGTCACCGCCTTCCGCCACGAAGATGACCAGCGGCAGCGTTCCGATTCGTTCCCCGGCAAGAATTGCCCGAAGCTCGCATAGGTTTTCTTCCGGAACCAGGTCCGGCCAAAGTTCGCGACGCAATTCGCAAAGCTCCCGGAGATCCGTCAAAGATGCGGGTCTGACCCGAGGCGTCATCGCTTATTGGGATCCCTGAGCCCTGTTTCCTTGACTCTAGTCCGTGCCCATCGCCAGCGAGGGCGTCAGCCCCGACGCGTTCACGCCCAGTTCCTGGTCTCTGTACTGAAGCTGATACAGCTTCCAGTAGATGCCGCGCTGTGCCAGAAGCTCCTGGTGCGTGCCCATCTCGCGCAGCTGTCCCTTGTGCATCACCAGAATCACATCGGCCCTCTGTACCGTCGACAGCCGGTGCGCAATGACGACCGACGTCCGCCCTTCAATCATGCGCTCCAGCGCCAGCCGCACCCGCATCTCCGTATCGGTATCGACCGACGACGTCGCCTCGTCGAGAATCAAAATGCGCGGATTGTGCGCCAGAGCCCGCGCAAAGTTTATGAGCTGCTTTTGCCCGGTCGAAAGCGAGTTGCCGCGCTCGCGCAGGAGCTCCGAGTATCCGCCCGGCAGCGACGTGATGAAGTCGTGAATATTAACCTGCTCGGCGGCGCTTCGCATCTCCTCGTCCGTGATCGCCTCGGTGCCCATCCGGATATTGCTCTCTATGGTCCCGCTGAACAGCACCGGATCCTGCAGCACCACACCAAAATGCTGCCGCAGCTTCACCACGTCGTGCTCGCGTACATCCACGCCGTCCACCAGCACGCTTCCATGCTGGATATCGTAAAAGCGCATCATCAGGCTGATGATCGTCGACTTGCCGGCGCCGGTATGCCCCACAATAGCCGCCGTCTGGTCGGGCGTGATCCTGAACGACACTCCGCGCAAGATCCACTCCACATCCGCCATCGCAGCCAGTTCATCGTTAGTCGCCCGCGCGATGCGCGCCTTTGTCTCCTCGTCCAGACGCTGATAGGTAAACCACACGTTTACAAATTCAACGCTGCCGGCGTTGTCCGTCTGCCTGGGATGTGCCGGTGACACGATCTCTGGCTGCGTATCGATCAGCTTGAAGACTCGCTCGCTCGCCGCCATGGCCGCCTGCAGGATGTTGTACTTCTCGCTCAGGTCCTGAATCGGACGGAAGAAGCGCTGCGCATACTGAATAAACGCCACCAGCACGCCGATGGTTACCGCCCCGCGCAGCACACCGCGCCCGCCAACCCAGATGACCATGGCAATCGCGGCGGAGCTGAGGATTTCAACTACGGGATAGTAGAGCGCATAGGCGAGAATCGAATCCTTGAACGCCACCAGGTGCGTCTTGTTCACGGCTTCAAAATCGTTCAACGCCCGCTTCTGCCGGTTGAAAAGCTGAATCAGGCTCATCCCGGAGATATGTTCCTGCGTATAGCTGTTTATCCGCGCGATGGCCGTGCGAATCCTGCGGTACGAGTCGCGCACGTATTTGCGGAAGATCCGCGTCGCCAGCAGGATCAGCGGCAGCACCGAGAAGGCCAGCAGCGCCAGCCACCACTTCATGCGTAGCATCACGAAGACGATCCCGGCCAGCACGAAAATATCCTCGAAGATCGCAAAGACCCCCGAGGTAAACATCTCGTTCAGCGCGTCAACGTCGCTCGTGAGCCGCGTAACCAGCCTGCCCACGGGATTGCGATCATAGAACCCCACATGCATTTGCTGCAGATGCCCGAAGATCTGCCGCCGCATGTCGAACATGATCTTCTGGCCCGTCCACTGCATCAGGTAGGTCTGGATAAACTCGAGCAGAAAGCTCAGCAGCAGCGCGCCGAGGTAGATCAGTGCAATCTGTGCGATGCCACGGTACGGATCCGCGCTCAGCCAGCGCGCCAGAAACTCTGTCCGATGCGTCGGATGCGCAGTCATGTAATGGTCGATCGCGAGTTCGGTCAGGTACGGCCCGAGCACGTCGCACGCCGCCTTGATCAGAATCGCGCCAATCGAGATAAAGGCCGCCCACTTGTACGGATAGAGATAGGTGATGAGCCGCCGCATCAGCCGGCCGTCATACGCCTTGCCGATTATGTCTTCATCGTGCTGAGAAACGGGCTTTTTCTGCTCGTCCTGTCGCAGCTTCTCTTTGTCCGACCCACCCATGTGCAGTTTCTATCTTACTGGAGCGTGTTCTCCCCATCCGATGTAGCTCTGCATCAAGCAGATGCGAAATTAAGCAGGTGCGAAAATAGCCCTAGATGCACACTCTCGGCCTGTACCTCTCGATCCCGTTCTGCAAATCGAAGTGCACCTACTGCAACTTCGCCTCAGGAGTTTTCCCCACCAGCTACTTCGACCTCTACATCGACCGCGTGCTTGAGGATCTCAGCGCGATCCACGAAAAAGCCGCGCACTGGAACGCCGCCCTTCCCGAAATCGTCGACACAATATACCTCGGCGGCGGAACACCATCGCTCCTCCCGCCCGATCTAATCCGGCGTCTCTTCTCTGCCATGCGCCGCGAATTTGTCGTCCTTCCGAACGCTGAAATCACCGTCGAATGCGCCCCCGGCCAGCTTGAGGAGCCCACGCTCGCCGCCATGGTCGAGTCCGGGGTCAACCGCATCAGTTTTGGCGTGCAGTCCTTCATCGATACCGAAGCGAAGCACACCGGCCGCCTCCACACTCGCGAAGCCGCCCTGCGCGACATCGACCGCGTTCGCCGCGCTGGAATCCCACGCATCAACATTGACCTCATCGCCGGCCTGCCGGGCCAGACCCGCAACTCCTGGCGCGAATCCCTGCAGGTTCTGGAAGACACGGGCGTCGACCACGCCAGCGTTTACATGCTCGAAGTCGACGACGACTCGCGCCTGGGAAGGGAAGTCAGCTCCGGCGGCCTCAAGTACTATGCCCCTCTCGTCCCATCCGACGAAGCCGTCGCCGACATGTACTCCGAAGCCATCGACTTCCTCGGCGCCCGCGGCCTCGCCCAGTACGAAATCTCAAACTTCGCCCGCGAGGGCAGGGAATCAGCCCATAACTTGAAATACTGGCAGCGCAAACCCTACTTCGGCCTCGGCCTCGATGCCCACTCCATGCTCCGCACCCGCTCCGGTGCTGCCGCGCTCCGATTCGAAACGACAGACGAACTCGAACACTTTCTCGGTTCGCCCGGATGGAACCAGCCGCACCGCCTCTCCCGACAGGAAGAGCTTGAAGAGGCCTGGTTCCTCGGCCTGCGCCTCAATGCCGGTGTCAGCCTTGGCGATCTACACACGGAATTTGGCTCCGCCGCTGTCGCCGCCTTCGATCCCATCCTTACCGACCTCGAATGCGACGGCCTCATCACCTGGTCCGGTGATCGGATCGCCCTCGCTCCGCGCGGCCGCCTCGTCGCGAACGAAGTGTTTGGGCGCTTCCTCGCTGTAACAGCGATATAGCCCTATTCAAGATCGCCATTTTGTGATCGCTGACATCCGCCCGCATCGGAGTTCGCCTTTGCGCTATCTCTCTGTCCAGATTAGAGATACCCGTTTGCAACTGGACAGCGATCGAGGTTGATTCTTAATACGGACTATTTTTAGTCTTATATCCAGCGTGATCGATGAGAAGTGTCTTTACTGAGGGCCGCCCGCAGTCCGGGACGGAAGTTGAGCGCGCGAATTTTTTTCCGACTCAGGGGTTCTATGTCGAAGGGCCATGCAGCATTGAAGTTCTTGCGGAAGGTACATCTTTACATCGGCATTTTTACTACACCGGCGCTGCTTTTCTTTGCGATTACCGGCGCATTCCAGACGTTCAGCCTTCATGAGACGACGCAGGGCAGCAACTACAAGCCCCCCAGGTGGATTGCAACGCTGGCGCAGTTGCATAAGAAGCAGACGACCGTAGTCCCTCCGCGCAGGGCACGGCCCGGCGGCCCGGAAAATGCCCCGGGCGAGCGGCAGCGAGGCGATTCAGGTCCGCGTGGTGCCGCGGACCGCCCGGCGAATGCCGGCAGAACAGCGCCGTCTGAGCAGACTGCGCCAGCACAGACGCAATCCGGGCCTGCCAGGCAACCCAGGGCCGGAGAAGCGGCGGCTCCATTAGCTCCAGGGAAGAGTCATTTGCCGATGAAGTTCTTCTTTCTTCTGGTCTCCCTGAGCCTGGTGACCTCTACGCTGACTGGCATCTATTTGTCCTATAAGTACAGCCGCGGGCGGTGGGTGCTCACCGGGCTGCTTGTGGCCGGGGTGATTACGCCACTGCTCTTACTGCCATTCTGACGACGAAGAGGTGGCATTTCGTCTGCTGGATTCGGCCGGGAGAGGCGATAAAATTCCGCCATGCCTCTCAGTCCTGCTGAAATCGTCGAATACCGCCCCGAATCGACCCTCCCCACCTCCACCATTGAGCTTCGCAGCGACACCTTCACCAAGCCTACCCCCGCCATGCGCGCCGCTATGGCCGCCGCCGAGGTAGGAGATGACGTCTACGGCGAAGACCCCACCATCAATCTCCTCGAAGCCCGCGCAGCCCAGACCTTCGGACGCGAAGCCGCCCTCTTCGTCCCTACCGGAACCATGGGTAACCAGATCGCTATTCGGCTGCATACGCACCACGGCCAGGAGGTTGTGACCGAATCCCGCGCCCACGTCGTCGACTGGGAGATGGCCATGGCCGCGGCATTCTCCGGAGTCCAGCTGCGCACCGTCTTCGCCGATCGCGGCATCGTCACATGGAGCCACATCGAACAGGTGCTGAAAAAGGCCGACTTCCACCGCGCCGGCACCGGTCTCATTACGCTCGAAAACAGCCACAACATGGCCGGAGGCACCGTCACACCTGTCGAGGTCTACGAAGAAATCTGGTCCCGCGCCGCCGAACTCGGCCTGCCGGTCCACCTCGACGGAGCCCGCATCTTCAACGCCGCAACGGCCCTCAACACCTCTGTCGCCGAGCTTACGTCGGGCTTCTCCAGCGTGATGTTCTGTCTCTCGAAAGGACTGTGCGCTCCCGTAGGATCCATGCTCGTCGGCAGCCGTGACCTCATCGACCGCGCACGTAGCGTCCGCAAGATGTTCGGCGGAGGCATGCGCCAGGCCGGAATCCTCGCCGCCGCCGGCCTTATTGCTCTCGAAGAAATGCCGAAGCGGCTCAGCCAAGACCACGCCAACGCCCGCTTCCTGGCTGAACGCGTTGCCGAAGTGCCTCAGGTCGAAATCGACCTCTCCACAGTCCAGACCAATATCGTTATCTTTACCGTGAAGGGCTATCCCGACCCGACGTTGGTCCTCGACAGGCTCAGGCAGCGCGGCGTCCTTGCGGGAACCGCCGCCGACCACCAGATCCGCTTCGTCACCCACCATGATGTCAGCCGCGCCGCCTGCGAAGAAGCGGCACGCATCACGACCGAGGTCATCTCGGAATCTTGAATCCCGCCGCAAGGGTGGCGCTCACGACACCAAAAAACAATCTCGAAGCCTCGTCCGGACTACGCAAATCTATATAATTAATGGATATGCCTAAGTACTCCATCGTCGTCCCCTTCCACAACGAAGAAGAGAACATCACCGCCATGTACGATCGTCTCAAGGCCGTCATGGAGCAGGTCGGAGAGAGCTTCGAGCTGGTGCTCGTCGACGATGGATCTACCGACCGCAGCTACAAACTCCTCGAGGAGATCGCCGCCGTCGACAGCCGTGTGCTCGTTGTCAAGCTGCGCCGCAACTTCGGACAAACCTCTGCCCTTGCCGCCGGCTTCGACCACTCGCAGGGTGACTTCATCCTCGCCATGGATGGCGACTTGCAGCACGACCCCGCCGAGATCCCCAACTTCCTCGAAAAGCTCGAAGAGGGTTACGACGTCGTAAGCGGGTGGCGCAAGGAGCGCATCGACAACTTCGTCATGCGGCGCATCCCATCACGCTGTGCCAACTGGATGATGGCCAGGCTCTCCGGCGTGGACATCCACGACTTCGGAACCACCTTCAAGGCCTACCGCCGCGAAGTCATCCACAACATTCCGCTTTACGGCGAGATGCACCGCTTCATCCCTGCGCTCGCCGCCTCCTACGGCGCGAGCATCTGCGAGATCCCCATCCGCAACGTCAACCGCGAGCGGGGCAAATCGCACTACGGCATCGGCCGCACTTTTCGCGTCTTCTTTGACCTGCTGACGATCCGCTTCCTGCTCAAGTACATGATGCGCCCGTTGCACTTCTTCGGACTCTTCGGCGCAACAGGCATCTTCCTCGGCGGCGCTATCTCCATGTTTCTCGCGCTGCTCAAGATCTTCACCCATCAGCACGTCATGGATCAGCACGGGCCGCTCTTTGTCATCGCCGGCGTCTTGATTCTCGGCGGCATCCAGATGGTTGCCATCGGACTTCTGGGCGAACTCCAGGTCCGCCATTATCACACCTCATCCCAGCGCGCACCCTACACCATCGACCGCCTCGTGCGCTTGCGTACCTCCGGAGAGCAGAGCCTGCTTCACGAGGATTGATCTACAACTTTCCCGCCGTCCCGGCTTTCGGTGACTGCACCGGCTCCAACTTTGGATGCGCCATAGCCGGAATCCGGCCCTAGACGAACGCCGTCGTTTAGGCAGGGAACCACGATACAGCGCCGCTACATATCCACCGGCGGCGTTCCGTAGGTATGAAACGTACTTACCGTCTGCAGTCCCCACGCCTGACCCCGCTTACGCTCCTGCTCATTCCAGACCACCGGCTTCCAGTCAGGATCAAGGATCAGATACCCGCCGGCGCCGATCTCGAACCGGTTCCCGCCCGGCTCGTAGAAGTACAGAAAGAACGTCTGCCCGATCGTGTGTTTGTGCGGGCCTGTCTCGATGAACACGCCGTTTTCCGTCAAAATATCCGCCGCCCGCAGCACATCTTCGCGCGAATCCATCGCATACGTCAGATGATGAAACCTTCCCCGCGCGCCGCTGTGGTCCTTCGTGATCGCAATGTCGTACGACTTGAGCGTCGCGGCCAGCCAGGCCCCAATCTCTTCGCCGCCGTCAAAGATGATTTGCTCGGTAATGCGCAGACCCAGCATTTCATGAAAAAACTCCCGGCTCGCCTTCACATCGCTCGCCAGCAGATTGATGTGGTCCAGCCGCTTCGGAGCCACACCATGTGGCGAATAACGCTGCGGCAGATTCTTATAACCCGGAATCTGCTCGCCGTGCGGCTCAAATCGCTCCGTCTCGTAATAAATCTCGACAGCGTGCCCATCCGGAGCGGCAAACTGGAACGCCCGCCCATGGCCTAACTCGGGCACGCGCCACTCTCCGTCCACACCATGCACCTGCAGGAATTCCGCCATGTCTTCAAGAACGGCCGCACTTCTGGTCCGGAACGCAACGTGCCCGATCCCAGACGTCTTCGACGCGGTGAGCTGCAGGGTGTGCCTCTCATAATCGCCCCACGCGCGCAGATAGACCGAGCTCTCAGTGCGTCCGCTTTCGTGCAGGCCGAGAATTTCCTTGAAGAACGCCACGCTCTCCTCGAACCGGGGCGTCAAGATCTCGGCGTGACCAAGATGCGCAATATCGTGAAATGCTGGTTCGTAGCTCATCGCAGGTCCTGCTCTGGTACGTCTTGCAGATTGTCGTAATAAGTGAGCCCAAGCTCTTCGAGCTTCGCCCGCATACCTTCAATATCCAGCCCTAACTCTCCGGAAGCCAGCCGCGCCCGCTTCTTTTCTTCTTTCAAAACTCGATTCTTTGCGGCTTCAATCGTCGCTGCAGCACCTGCATACGGCACAACCGCGACTCCATCATCGTCGGCGACCAGAATATCCCCCGCGTGCACCAGGGCCCCGGCGCAGATCACCGGAGTATTCACATTTCCGAGCGTCGCCTTGATCGTGCCCTTGGCCGAAATTGCTCGCGACCACACCGGAAAATTCATCGCGGTCAGTTCGGCTACATCGCGGCAGCCCGCATCGATCACCAGTCCCGCGACTCCATGCGCGAGAAGCGACGTTGCCAGCAGTTCCCCGAACATCCCATCGGTGCAATCGGCGGAGACACCAACCACCAGCACATCGCCCGGCCGGCAGAACTCCACCGCGACGTGCAGCATCCAGTTGTCTCCCGGATGCGCCAGCACCGTGACGGCATTTCCGGCAATTGCCGCCCCCGCATAAATCGGGCGAATGCAAGGCTTCATCAATCCCGCTCTTCCCATCGCCTCGTGCACTGTCGCCACGCCGAACGTCCTGAACTGCCGCAGGACTTCCTCCGGGCTGCGCGGCAAATTACGCACTACGGTGCCCATCTTCATACCAACTCTCCCGTCACCAGCGGAAACACCCGCTGATACGCCTCGCCGTACTTCATCTTGCGCTCGGAGTTGCGCGCCCCCTGCGCCCCGCGCTGCAGAGCAACCCGCGTGTAGTACTCCCACAGATGCTCCTGTGCATCCATCGCCTCAAATGCCTTGCACTTGGTCTCCCAGACCTCGGTGATGTCCAGGATCAGCTGCGGCTTCCAGTTGCATTGCTCCGGCTGATGCGGCTCAAATAGAAACACCGGAGGCGTGCCGATTGCCGCCGCCGCTCCCCGCCGCCCGTGAGCCTGTGCCACCACGCGCGCCTCCTGCGCAAGACGCGTCGCCTCGGGATGATCGAAGTTGTACGGGTCTTCCAGCGAATGCGTCAGCACCCAGCGGGGTCGCAGCGCCTGGTAAATATCGGCCAGTCGCTCCAGTGCTTCTACATTCGTCCGCAATGGATAATCACCCAGATCGAAAAACTCGAACTCCGCAACGCCCAGAATCTCGCCCGCCTTCTCCGCCTCCGCCCGCCGCGCCGTCTTCACGCGGGCGATGGTCATCGCCGCGTCCTTCCACAGCTTCTGGCTCTCGCCCCTCTCTCCGAAGGAGAGGCATACGACCTTGACCTTCCATCCGCGGTTCGCATGAAGCGCAATGGCGCCTCCCGCACGCCAGATGAAATCGGCCGAGTGGGCACTTACTACCAGGCCCGTGAAATCAGACTGCGAATCACTCATAGGACCGTCTCTCCTTGCATCCGATCGCTGGACTCCTCAACCAGACCGGATCCCGGGGATACGCATAGCCATCCATGATCAATCGCGCCGTGCGCACAATGCCGGCGCGCTCTACTATCGGATTCTCATCGCTGCCGCCCACTTCCAGCCGCACCTCAAAGACGCCCGACGGATGCTCGATATCGATGCGCTTGATGTTGCCCGGCGGAAGCTTAGCGAGCTTGTGCACCGCCGTTCCAGGCAGCACGCACGCTGTCGCCACCGAGACCGCTGCGAAGACACCGATCGATGCATGGCACCGTTTGGGGATCAGGCTGCGCGTCAGGATCACCCCTTCATTCTCCGGTGCCGAGATCAACACCACCTTCGGCACCACCGCATCCGACACGTCTCCCATGCCCATCAACCGCGCCGCCTCGAGCCGAATCTTCTCAACTCTCTCCAGAATCTCGATCGCAGACTCGATCTGGGAACAGCTCTCCGAACCGCTGAAACCCATATCTGACGCACGCAGAATTACCACCGGCATGCCGTGATCGATGCAGGTAACCTCCACGCCGCACACCACATCAGCCTCATGTCCGGTCGGCAGCAGCGATCCGCAGACCGACCCTTCAGCATCGAGGAAATTAATCGGAATCGCCGCCCCGGTGCCCGGCACCCCATCAATATGCTCGTCCCCGGAGTAGCAGACCTCCCCTCCCGGGGTGCTCACCCAAAGCTCGGCTCGCGTTCCTGTATTCAGCGTATTCACGCGCACTCTTGTGACCGGGTGTGAGGATCGCACCAGCCCTCGCTCGATCGCAAACGGACCTACACCTGCGAGAATGTTCCCGCAGTTCGGAGTTGTATCCACCAATGCCTTATCCAAACCGATCTGCGCAAAGAGAAAATCCACGTCCGCGTTGCTGTCGCTCGAGAGTCCGACTATCGCCACCTTGCTCGTCAGCGGGTGTGCCCCACCCAGCCCGTCGATCTGCCGAGGATCAGGCGAGCCCATGATCCTCACGAGCAGGTCGTCTCGCCCGCCGGGATCAGCCGGCAGGTCGGAATCCACAAAGTACGCGCCCTTGGACGTACCGCCCCGCATCCACATGCAGCGTATGCCCTGGCGCATTGCAATTCCCCCTTTCGCGAAGTGTTCCGAAGATTTACACAGTCGTATAAACTTCACCTTGTGCCAATGTCAACTAATCTGCCTTGCTACCTCTTGCAGCCCTGCGTCTCGAGTTCTTCCGCATCCCGGGCGCCCGAAACCCTGCAGCAATAAAAGGCACAAGGTGCTTCGTCGTGGCACTCGGATCCGACGGATCGCACCGTCCGGCTGAAAGTGTGCGTATGCGGTGTGGACCGGTTCCCGTGTAGTAGACCGTTCCCAGCAGGAAGTGAAACCGCCAGAAAATTTCGTCGCGGCTCAGGGCAGGCAGGCATTTCCCCAGCACTTTGATGAACATCCGGCTGGACCCATCGAAGTTCTCGGCAACCAGTTGCTCGAGCAGCGCCGAATTCTCAGCGGACAAGATCGCGCGCAGCCGCATGAATCCCGACCGGCCCTTCCTGTCCCTCGAAACTTCAAGCGAAGGTCTCACAAACGCCTCAATCACCTTTTCCAGCGTCAGTCCCTCTTGGGATTCGGCAAACTCATCCAGCAGTCTCCTCCGCTCACGATTCAAAGGCTCGCAATGTCGGGTGTAGACCTCCGAGAGCAGTCCCTCCTTGCTGCCAAAGTAGTACCCGACCAGCGCGGAGTTCACCCCGGCGGCATTCGTTATATCCCGCACCGAGACTCCGTCAAATCCGCGCTCCGCAAACAGCCCCTCCGCCGCGCGGATCAGTTTCTCCCGCGAGGTAGCAGTCTCTTTGCTCTTCGCGGTCTTCCTCGTCATAGCCTGAGCCTCCGATTTCCCGTTGACACGATATTACACATCCGTGTAAGCATACAGGTACAGATCTGCGTCTAAGCAGCATCACGGAATGCCACAATCTCATAAATCCAGCTGTGTGATTCGGGTCCTGATCGAGAGAAGGGTAGGAAAAGATGCGATCCAGATCGATCCAGTTCATCATCGCCGGAGCGTTCGTTTCCGGTTTCGCCTTCGCGGCGCTCGCCCTCCACGCTCAATCGACACCGCAGCAAGCGCTCCTGGCGCTCTCAAAGCGGAACCACACGCTGTCCATTGTGGATCCCACGACGCTTAAGGTCATCGCGAGCGCTCCCGTCGGCCCGGACCCTCACGAGGTCATCGCCTCCGCTGACGGCCGAACGGCGTACGTCTCCATTTATGGAGGCGGCCGCTACCACGCGCTCTCCGTGATCGACCTCGTTGCGCAAAAAGCCCTGCCCGACATCGACACCGGAGCACTGAACGGCCCGCACGGCTTGGCCTTTGTCGGGGGCAAGCTCTGGTTCACCGCCGAAGGCGCGAAGGCCATCGCGCGCTACGACCCGGCAACCGCGAAAGTCGACTGGATCATGGGCACCGGGCAGAATCGCACGCACATGATCTATGTCACCCACGACGAGAAGCAAATCTACACAACCAACGTCGCGTCTGCCACGGTCTCCTTTTTCGACCAGGTCCCGTCGTTTATGGGTCCCCCGCCTGGAATGCAGCCGCCGCCGGGCATGGCACCGCCTCCCGACGCGCCACCGCGCATGGATTGGAATCAGACCGTCATTCCCGTCGGCAAAAGCGATGAGGGCTTTGATGTTTCGCCCGATGGCCGCGAGCTCTGGACCGCGAACGCGCAGGATGGCACCATCTCGATCATCGATCTCTCAGAGAAGAAGGTTTCGGCCACCCTCGACGCTGGAGTTCGCAGCGCCAATCGCCTCAAGTTCACTCCCGACGGCAAGTTTGTGCTGATCTCCATGCTGGGTAATGGCGATCTTGTGATTTACGACGCCGCCTCGCGCAAGGAGTACAAGCGTGTCCCGATAGGCCGCGGCGCAGCCGGCATTCTCATGGATCCCAGCGGCACCCGCGCCTTCATCGCCTGCTCGCCTGATAACTACGTCACTGTCCTCGATCTTAAGACCCTCGAAGTGACCGGCCACATCGATGTCGGCGGAGAGCCGGACGGACTCGCCTGGGCCGTACGACAGTAACGAAGACAGTCTGATCTATCGCGCGTTCTTGTAGATCAATTCGAGCAGCTCGTCGTACATCGCTTCCCGCTCGTTCTCTGAGCCGTTGCGAATCGCATGCGTCGCGCAGTGGGTCAAGTGGTTTCGCATCAGCGAACGCGCAACGGCGCGGAGCGCCTCCTGTGCCGACGTGACTTGCATCAGAATGTCCGCGCAATAGCGGTCTTGCTCGACCATGCGCTGAATCCCGCGGATCTGTCCTTCAATGCGGCTCAACCGCCGGAGATTTGACGCCTTGAGCTCCGGATCGACACCCATCGCCTTGCGCGCGCCCTCCGAAATCTCACACCCGCAGGACACTTCGGGTAATTGCCCGTTCTTTCTCGTCACCATTTCGCTCCTATCCAAGCTTCAGCCGACTCAGCCGTAAGCTGTTCGTTACCACGCTGAACGAGCTCAGCGCCATCGCCGCGCTGCCCAACACCGGGCTGAGCATCACACCCCATATCGGATACAGAGCCCCGGCCGCGAGTGGAATCCCGACCACGTTGTATGCGAATGCCCAGAAGAGGTTCTGCCGCATCACCCGCATCGTTCCTCGCGACAGTGCGATCGCCGCAGCAATGCCGGTCAGATCGCTGCGCATCAGCGTCACATCACCGGCCTCCATCGCTATATCCGAGCCGGTCGCCATGGTGATGCCTACATCGGCCTGCGCCAGCGCCGGCGCATCGTTTACCCCGTCTCCGACCATGGCGACAACCCGGTGCTCGGCCTGCAGCTTGCGAATCGCCTCGACCTTACCCTGCGGGAGCACTCCGGCAATTACGTTATCTACGCCTGCTTCGCGGGCAATGGCACGCGCAGTGCGTTCGTTGTCTCCGGTTAGCATGATTACCTGCAGTCCCTCACGATGCAGCTGCTCAACTGCAGCCGTCGCGGTCGCCTTCAACGTATCGGCCACCACGATCAAGGCCGCTAGCTCGCCATCGATCGCGACCCACAGCGGCGTGCGGCCCTGGGCCGCCTGCTCATCACCGGCAGGAGCCATCGGCGCAACTGAGACGCTATAGTCCTGCATGAACTGCCGATTCCCGATCAGCACGGCGTGCCCCTCGACAATACCCACTACACCGCGCCCGGGAATCGACTCGAAGCTTTCCGCCTGGGGGATGGCCGCGCTATTCTTGCTCGCATACTGAACCACGGCCTCGCCTAGCGGATGCTCGCTCGCGCGCTCGAGCGCAGCCGCCAGCAGAATGACCGCATTGCGCGAAAGGCTGCTTTCCGGATTTAGCAGAATATCCGTGACTTCCGCCCGCCCCGTAGTAATGGTTCCCGTCTTGTCGAACACCACCGTATCGACCTTCTCCAGTCGCTGGAGCGCGTCGCCGCCCTTGATCAGCAGTCCGAATTGCGCTCCCCGGCCGGTTGCCACCATCACTGCCGTAGGCACTGCCAGTCCCATCGCGCACGGACACGCAATCACCAGCACGGTTACCGCCGCCGCAAACGCCTGCATCGAGCCATAGCCGTGGCCGAAAATCTCCCAGCCTAGAAACGTCAAAATCGCCAATCCCAATACCGTCGGCACAAAGATTGCACTGATCCTGTCCGCCAGGTTTTGGATCGGTGCACGCGAGCCCTGCGCATCGCGCAGCAGCCGCACAATCTGTGCCAGCATGCTCTCCGCGCCAACCGCAGACGCGCGATACTCGAGCGATCCACGCTGATTGAGCGTTCCGCCGATCACGCGATCGCCGGGCCCCTTCTCAATCGGAAGCGACTCCCCGGTCAGCATCGACTCATCCACGCTGCTCCTGCCGGCCACTACTTCGCCGTCCGCGGGAATCCGCTCGCCCGGACGCATCCGGATTACATCCCCGGGCTGCAGCACCGCGATTAGCACATCAACTTCCGCTGTGCCCCGTAGCACACGCGCGGTTTTGGGCTGCAACTGGGCCAGCTTGCGAAGGGAAACCACCGTCCGGCCTTTCGCGCGGCTCTCAAGTGCGTTCCCCGCCAGTACCAGGCCGATAATCAGGATGCCCGCGTCGTAGTAAACATCCGGGGCTATGCCGTGAGCGACGAAGAAACCTGGCGCGACCGTCGTCGCTGCCGAATAAAGAAACGCCGCGCCCGTCCCCAGCGCAACCAGCGTGTTCATGTCGGCAGTCTTGTGACGCAGCGCCGACCACGCCTTCACATAAAAGCGCCGTCCCGCCCACCCCGCGACAATCGCCGAAAGCACAAGCAACGACCACCGGATCGCATCCTCGTTGATCGCATACAGCCACGGCATCAGCCGGCGCAGCGCCGGATCCATCACCCGCACCGACCAGCTCATGAACGGATCCTTCATCCGCTCGAGGCCGCCCGCGGCGTTCATGCTCATCAGTGGAATCGACAGCACCGTGGCTGCCGCGCCCGCGATCACGCTGACAATTGCCTTTACCCGCAGATTGCGATATTCCCGTACCTGATCTTCGTCGTGCCTTTCCTGTTCTTCAAGGACGGACACTTCCGCGGTCGGCATCTCCGCGCCGTAGCCCGTGCCGCGAATCTTCTCGACCAGTCCCGCCGGAGACGCAACCTGGGGATCGAACGTCACCGTCGCGTTGTGCAGCATCAGGTTGACCGTCGCATCGCGAACTCCCGCCTCCTCGGCAAGCGTCCGCTGGACAAATGACTGACACGCCGCGCAGGTCATTCCCGTCACCGGAATTGTCACCCGCTCCAGGCTCACTCCCGCGGCATTACCGCCTCTTCGCCGTTTCGGTTACAGAATTCGCCATTACCGCCCCTTATCGCTCCAACTGCGCCGTGAATCCGATGCGATCCACAGCCGCTGCAATCTCTTCCGGACTGGCCGAGGCCGGATCGAACTCCACCTTGGCCGATCCCACCTTTACTGCACCCACCCGAACGCCTTTCACGGCGGCAAGCGCGTTCGTCACCCTGCGGACACACGCTTCGCAGTGCATTCCTTCAATCGACAATTGCAGGTCGTTTGCCATCTTTTACTCCTTCTGACAGATTTGATACCCCTACCCCCTATTGGTATTCAATTAGTTTTTTCTGTCGCAAAAAGGCTCAGCGGAGTGAATCCGCGGTTGGAAGAGCTGTATATTGCCGCATTTGCTGACCGGGATGGTGCCGCTCTCCTGTGCCTCTGGTCAAAACGTCCAGGGCCGGACGCAGCGCATGGGAAGAGCGCCGTGTATGTTCGCACTTCCGCCGGGTGAAACTGGTTGCGGAGCGAATCAAGGATGCGCTACCATGAGCCCGCATTACCTGAACTACGTTGCCTAAGTCTGCCGACCTCATCCCCCCTGAGCATTGTCATTAACACTCGTGCTGTTCGACTGAATCACTACGTAAAACGGAGTTCCGAATGCGCTCGCCTGTTCGACTCGCTGCAATCCTCGGGGTTCTCTCTGCCTGCATGGCTTACGCCAACGCGCAGCAGAATTACTGGCTCTCTTTCGCAGGATTGAACCTTCTAGGCGGTAGAGCCTACCCGCAAGTGGCCGGCTCTCCATCGAGTGCGGCGCAGAATCCAGCTAGCCCTCTACAATTTGTACCGGTTGTGCCCTGCCGTCTCGTGGATACACGCAACGGCGATGGTCCCTTCGGCGGTCCGGAGTTGAGCGCCGGCTCTAGTCGCGCCTTCTATATTCCGCAAAGCTCCTGCAATATCCCATCCACCGCGGTCGCTTATTCCTTGAACGTCACGGTGGTTCCCAATACCGCGCTCAGTTATCTCACCATCTGGCCTACGGGTCAGCCCCAGCCCTATGTTTCCACGCTGAACTCCGACGGCCGTGTGAAGGCCAATGCTGCCATTGTCCCTGCGGGGACCAATGGAGGCGTAAGCGTCTTTGCCACAGACGCGACGAATGTAATTCTCGATATTGACGGTTACTTTGCGCCAGCGGGAACGACAACCGGGCTGGCCTTTTACCCGCTCGGGCCCTGCCGTGTGGCCGATACGCGCAATGCCGATGGGCCGCTTGGCGGCCCCTATATCAGCGGGGGCGAAAGCGGCCGCGCGTTCCCGATTCTCTCCAGCAGTTGCAAAGTTCCTTCCACCGCCCAGGCTTACTCGCTGAACGTAACCGCTGTTCCGCACAAAACCCTCAACTATGTGACTACCTGGCCGACGGGCCAGTCTCAGCCCAACGTGTCGACCTTGAACGCGCTTAACGGGCACCGTAGTAGCCAATGCCGCAATCGTGCCTGCCGGAACGAGCGGAAACATCTCCGTTTTTGTCTCCGACGACGCGGACGTCATTCTCGATATCGACGGCTACTTCGCGCCTCAGGCCGCCGGGGGACTCTCCCTCTACGCCACGACGCCCTGCCGCGTGATCGACACGCGCCCAAAGGCTTTCGATGGAATATTGACAACAAATGTTGAGGGCAGTACGTGTGCGCCGCCGTCGACCGCGCAGGCCTATGTGCTGAATGGGACAGTTGTACCTTCCGGCGCGCTGACCTATCTGACACTCTGGCCGGCAGGAGAGGCGCAGCCCTACGTTTCGACTTTGAATGCGGAAGACGGGGCCATTACTTCCAACATGGCCATCGTGCCAACCAGCGACGGCAGCATCGATGCCTTCTCCTCCAACTCCACGAACCTTATCCTCGATCTCTCCGGCTATTTCGCCCCATCTGCGGGGGCAACCGCAACGCCCGCGTTTTCGCCCGCGGCGGGTACTTATAACAGCGCGCAGAACATCACCATCACCGATTCGGCACAGAATGCCGAGATCTACTACACGACTGACGGAACCACTCCCACGACCGCTTCGAACGTCTATTCGGAGCCGATCTCTGTCTCTTCGACCGAGACCTTGAAGGCCATTGCCCTTGCGCCGGGTTACGCTTTGTCCGCTGTGGCTACTGCGGCATACACCATTACTTTGCCAACTGCGACTCCTCAGTTTTTGCCGTCTGCCGGCACTTATACCAGCGCACAGAATGTCACCATCTCCGACACGACACCCGGTGCCGTCATCTACTACACCACCAACGGGACCACGCCCACGACTTCTTCGACGAAGTACACCGGCGCGATTGCCGTCTCGTCTTCAGAAACACTCGCGGCCATCGCTGTAGCGCCCGGCTATTCACAATCTGCCCTCGCCACAGCCGTCTACACCATCGCTTTTCCAGCCTCCACCCCCACCTTGTCGCTGGCGACTGGCGCCTATACAGGCCCGCAAACACTAACCATCACCGATACAACACCCGGAGCGGTCATCTACTACACGACCGACAGGACGACACCGTCAAGCTCTTCCAAAAAGTACACGGGAACCCTCACCGTCTCGTCATCGGAGACCCTGCAGGCGATCGCCGTCGCAACCGGCTACTCGCAATCGCCCGTGGCGGCGGCGGTTTACACCATTTCACCGGCAACGCCGCCCGTTATCGTCACCATCGCCGGCAACGGAACCAGCGGCTACAGTGGAGACGGGAGCCTCGCAACCGCAGCGGACGCTGAATTATCCTGGCGGTCCCGCGAGAGACGCCGCTGGAAATATCTACTATTGCTGATTCAGCAAACAACCGCATCCGCAAGATTGCCGCTGGAACGTTCACCATCACAACAATAGCCGGAAATGGAACTGCGGGGTACACCGGAGACGGTGGTCCGGCGACCAGCGCGGAACTGAATAACCCAGCAGCTGTCGCAGTCGATGCCGCCGGCAATCTTTACATAGCGGATCTCTTCAATCTGGTCATCCGCAAAGTAAGCGCCGGGAGCGGAATCATTAGTACTTTCGCGGGAGGAGGGAACAATGATCCCGGAGACGGCGGCCTGGCTACCACCGCATCACTCGACTACCCGCTCGGAGTCGCCGTCGACAGCAGCGGAAATGTATACATCGCCGACGCCTATGACAGCCGCGTTCGAAAAGTAAGCGCGAGCACGGGAATCATTACCACGGTAGCTGGAAGTCAACCCTCTTGGGACAACGGAGGATATTCCGGGGACGGCGGGCCAGCGACGAGCGCGGGCCTGGGAATCGTATACGGCGTGGCAGTAGACAGCCAGGGCAACATCTACATTGCCGACGATTCTCAGCGCATCCGCGAAGTATTCGCGAGCACCGGAGATATTTTCACCATCGCCGGCAATGGCTTGGCAGGTTACAGCGGTGATGGTGGCCCGGCGACCAGCGCTTCAATAAACCTGACATGGATAACCGGGCTCGCAGTCGATAGCGCCGGCAATGTTTACTTCACCGACAACCAGAACAATCGTGTCCGGAAGATAACCGCGGCCACGGGACTTATTTCTACTGTGGCCGGAACCTATAACTTTGGATACGCGGGCGACGGCGGTCCGGCGACCAGCGCTCAACTCAATTACCCGCTCGGCCTCACGCTGGACAACGCCGGTAACCTCTATCTTTCGGAAGCGAATAACAACGTGATCCGGGAGATATCGGCCAACCCGCCTCAACTGACTCACTACGCAGCAACGCCAGTCTTCTCGGTCGCGCCAGGAACTTACTTCGTTGCCCAGACCGTGGCGCTTTCAGACGTCACCCCCGGCGCCACCATCTACTACACGCTCGACGGCACAACGCCCACAACTTCTTCAACCTCGTACGCCGGACCTATCACGGTATCGGCATCGGAGAGCATCAAGGCGATCGCGGTTGCAACGGGGTATCAGCAGTCCGGAATAGCTTCCGGAACGTATTCCATCACCGCTGTCACGTCGCCAGAAATCGTCACCATCGCAGGTAACGGATACTTCGGGTACACCGGAGATGGAGGAATCGCCACCGCTGCGGAACTGGCCGGCGCAGAAGGTCGTAGCCGTAGATAACTCTGGCAATATCTTCATCACGAACACGAATGCCAGTGTAATCCGCAAAGTATCGCGGATTCGATGGCATTATCACCACTGTTGCCGGAACGGGAACCGCCGGATATAGCGGAGACGGAGGTCAAGCAACCAGCGCACAGTTGAACTTCCCGCAATCCATAGCTGTGGACAGCGGCAAGCAACCTCTATATTGCGGATACCGATAACTGCCTGCTCCGAAAGGTTTCCGCCTCGACCGGCAACATAATGACGGTGGCCGGTACACTTGGCGGCTGCTTTGTCAAGTGGTGATGGCGGTCCCGCGACCAGCGCAGGGATTGGCGACACCAGCCGGGGTTGCGGTCGACAGCAGTGGAAACATTTATATTTCTGACGGCATTAAGCACGGTGCGCAAAGTAACGGCCGCGACCGGCATCATAACTACGATAGCCGGGAACGGTATTCGCGGTGATAGTGGCGACGGCGGACCCGCAACCAGCGCGGAAATCTCTCCACAACGAGATCGCCATCGACGGCGCGGGCAACCTCTACATCAGCGAGACCTACAGCCAGCGCATTCGGAAGATTACAGCCGGGACCGGGATTATCAATACAGTTGCGGGAAATGGACTCGCAGGCTATAGCGGTGACGGCGGAGCGGCTACCAGCGCGAGCCTGTATTATCCCGAAGCCATTGCCGTCGATAGTGCCGGCAATATTTACATCGCCGATTCCAATAACGCGCGAGTTCGCAAAGTAACGGCCGGCACGGGCGTGATCAGCACGATTGCCGGTACCGGCGTGTTCGGGTACAGCGGAGACCAGGGCCCGGCAACGGAGGCTCAGCTCGAAACCCTGGGGTGTTGCTGTCGATGCATGCAGGGAATATCTATCTCGGCGACCAAGGCTACGATACGGTCCGGGAGATCTCTCTGGCGCCGCATCAATGGGGCCGATCGTCTCTGCCGCCTTACTTTACTCCAAATCCCGGAACCTATGATGGCGCGGAGGTGGTCACCATAAATGAATATTATGCCGCGACGCTGATACGCCCGGCCACGATTTACTACACCACCGATGGCACAACGCCAACCACAGCCTCGACCGTCTACACCGGCGCCGATCAATGTCACCAAAACGACAACGGTCAAAGCAATCTCGGTAACTCCCGGGTATTCGCCGTCCATTGCAGCCACCGGCGCATACACCATTCAACCTGCGAGTGCCGCAACTCCGGTGATCCTGCTCCCGAGCGGGGACTACACCGGCGCCCAGACAGTTTCCATCTCCGATGCAACTGCGGGGGCGGTGATCTACTACACCACGGACGGCTCGACGCCCACGACTTCCTCGCCGAAGTACACGGGAGCGATCGGCCTTTCCTCTTCCGTGACACTCCAGGCCATCGCTGTGGCTTCAGGTTATTCAACCTCGGCGGTGGCGGTGGCGCTCTACAATATCGTTCCTCCGCCGGCCCCTCCAACCGTCACGTCGATCACTCCAGGCGGAGGACCAACCAATACGGCGGCGAATGTGACTCTTTCTGGAACGGGATTTACGCCGAGTTCGACCGTGGCTGTCAACGGCGCGCAAATCCCGGCCAATTACCTCAGCCCCACCGAGATCACGCTGACGATGCCCGCGTCCAGCGTAATCCTGCCCGGAAACGTAAACGTTACTGTCACCACCGCAGCCGGGACCTCGGCGCCGATAGGTTATACAGCCTACCTTGGGATAACGAACAACGACATTGTCTACAACCCCGCCGACGGACTGCTTTACGCCTCGGTGCCCTTCTCGGAATTAGGATCAGGCGGCAACTCGGTCGTAGGCATCGATCCGGTGACCGGCAACGTGAACCGCCAGATCTGGGTCGGCAGCAATCCCAACAAATTGGCGCTTTCCACGGACGGCACCCAGCTCTTCGTCGGCCTCGACGGCGCGGGGGCGGTAGCACAGGTCAATCTGACCACCGGCAAAGTGGTCAATCAGTTTTCGCTGGGTGGTGGACAGGGACTCTACAACTCACCGCACACTGCTCAGTATCTGGCAGCAGTTCCCGGTTCGCCCAATTCTGTGGCAGTTGCGGAGACAGGCGGCTACGCCGGCGGCAGCGGAGTCGGCGTTGCAATCTACGACTCCGGGATGGTCCGCGCTAGCACCTCCACAAACTTCGGTTCCGGGCCGCTCAGCTTCGGTTCGTCCGCGTCGACTCTTTATATGGCGGCTTCCGGCATTCAGGAGCTGACGGTCGGTCCTTCCGGCATAACTGCGGCTACCACCCTTTCCAGTAACACTGGCTCCGGCAACTTGACGTGGATCCAATACGACAACGGGCAGCTTTACCTTTCCAGCGGAGCCGTGTTGAATGCCTCCACGGGTGCGTTGCTTGGCACCTTTTACAGCACCCCGAGCACGGCGGCGAACGGACCGGTGGTGTCGGATTCGACACTGGGTCAGGGCATTCATTGGTTTGTCAAATTACACCAACAACGGCGCAGTACTCGTTTTCGATGAAAATACCTTCAATCAGATCGGTAGCATTCCCGTGAATGGCATCGGTGCCTCGGGATACCCGACGAATCTTACAAAGATCGTGCGCTGGGGACAGGATGGGCTCGCGCTGACGGCCGCAGCAAGTTCGTTCAGCTCCACAAATCAGATCTTCATCTTTCAGTCTCCGCTAGTAAAGAACCTTTCTTCGTCCCCTGCGGATCTCTCCGTCAAGCTGACTGCGCCCACTGCGGCCACAACCGGAACAGTTTTCTCATGGGTGGCGACAGTAAGCAATCATGGTCCAAATCCCGCGGCCGGTGCAACCCTCGCCATCAACCTTGATTCGTCCGTAATCGTCAACAGCATCACTGCCAGTCAGGGATCATGCGGCACGGGCCCGGCATTCACGTGCGATCTCGGGACCGTATCCAACGGCGTCAGCGCAACCGTGACGGTGAACGCAATGGCCGCCAATTCCGGAACGCTTGCTGGAGTCGCGACCGTCTCGTCCACCAGCTACGATCCAACCCTGACCAACAATCAATCCACGACCAGCACCGTGATCTCAGGAAGCCTGTATGGCGCGATGCCCGATATTTCGGCGATTTCGCCGAACTTCGTTCAGGCCGGGTCCGCTGCCTTCACCTTGACCGTTACCGGCACGGGCTTCAACGCAGATTCGCTTGTCAAACTCGGTACCACCTCGCTTCCCACAACCTACGTAGGCCCAACGCAACTCACCGCGAGCGTCAGCGCATATCAGGTTGCGAATTACGGATGGGCGCCGATTACCGTCTCCAATCCGATGCCCGGCGGCGGCTTGTCACAGGTCATGCCGCTGACCATCTACGATCTCGTCAACGTGCCGGCGAGCGGCCTCCTTTTCGATCCATACTCGCAGCTGTTGTATGCCACGATCCCCAGCACCGCGACCACGCTCACCGGCAACTCAGTCGTCAGCATCAATCCAGCCACGGGCGTAGTAGGAACGCCTGTCCTTGTAGGAAGCCAACCGACCGTCATGGCCGAGACCTCAGACGGCAACTACCTTTACATCGGGCTCAGCGGAGCCGACAGCCTGGCGCAGTTCGATCTGCTGCACCAGAACGTGAAGGCCACCATTCCGATTTCCCTGGTTCAGAATGGATCTGCAACCAGCGTGGCCGCCACCTGGCTGGCCGCCATGCCGGGGAGCGACGTGACGCTCGCCGTAGGCTCGAATAATGTCTGGGGCAATTTCGGCATCTTCGACATATCCGGCAATACGGGCAGCTTCCGCCCGAATCTGTCCGGTATCTACGAGGGTGCGAATCCCATATTTGCCGACGTATCGCACGTCTACGCCTACGACAATCAGACATCAGGCGCTGAATTTTACCGGTACTCCGTAAACGCGAGCGGCCTTACCGTCATTGACGGAACTACATTGGAGGGTCTGGGCGGATTCAGCGGATCCATCCAACTGGCGGGTGGTCTCGTCTACGGAGGCGCAGGCGGCATCATTAATCCTTCGACCACGCCTCCCTCGCAGGTGGCCACCCTCCCATCCTTTGATTTCTATAACTCGGGGGTCAGCGGCGAGAGTGTGGCAAACGCGCCAGACCCATCGCTCGAGAAGGAGTTCCTTGTCCTGGAGAATATTGCTGGAACTTCGGCGTATGGCCTGGTGAGATACGATCTTACAACCTATTTGCCGGAAGCCTTCCTCGACATGCCAACCTCGCTCCAGCCCCAGTCGCCAATGCTCCGCTTTGGTCAGGACGGGCTGGCCTTGTTGTCGTCAGTACAGAATTACTCAACGAACCAGCCGGCGGTGACGCTCGTGCTTCTCCGCGGGCCTTTCGTCGCCCCACAGGAACTGGAACTCAACCTGCCTGCGAGCCTGATTGCAAGCGCGCCCTCCACGATTTCTCACGGCAGCGGAAACACGATGCTCACCCTGACCGGCTCAAACTTCCTGCCCGGAGTCGCGATAACCTGGAACGGGAGCTACCGGACCACGACGATTGTAGACTCGTCGCATGTGACGGTCGCGATACCCGCGAGCGATCTCACGAACACGGGAACCGCTACCGTGGTGGCGACGAATCCGGGAGCACAGGCATCGAATGCCCTGCAAGTCGCTATCAATTAGCGAGGCTGCTCGACAAGTTGTATGAATTTGGCTCCTCAGGTAGGACTCGAACCTACAACCCTTCGGTTAACAGCCGAATGCTCTGCCATTGAGCTACTGAGGAGTGTCTCGGCGGGAGGCGTTTTGCCTTCTGTGGTTATATCAAACCGGGCATCGGGGCGTCAAAGCCAAGCCGCCCCGAATCCGTTCATCTCCAACGCGATTCCCGAATCCGCACCCGGCCCGGTAATCTGTCATAAGAGGACCTATTCGATGCTCAAGACTCAGCCTCGCCTCTCGCGCGTTCGCCGTGCCGAAGCAACCCCGGAAGTTGCCGCCATCTATGACCGCTACATGAAGACGCGCGGCAACGTGCCCAACATGTTCCGCACCGTGGCGCTCCGCCCCGAAATCTTCACCACCATGATCGCCCACTTCGAGGCAATCCTGACCACCGGAACCCTGCCCACGAAGCTCAAGGAACTCGTCATCGTCCGCACCTCGCAGCTCAACCACTGCGAATACTGCCTCGGCTCGCACACCCAGATTGCCCAAAGGCTCGGCTGGTCGAAGAACCAGCTCGACGACCTGGCCAACTATGAGCTGCGCGACGACTTCACGCCGGCCGAGAAGGCCGCGCTCTCGCTCGCCGAGCAGATGACCCTTGACGCCAATCACATATCCGACGATTTCGTCGACAGGCTCCGGAAGTTCTACGACGAGGGCGAGATCATCGAGCTCATGGCCTCCATCGGCCTGTTCAACTACTTCAACCGCTTCAACAATGCCCTGCAGATGGAGCCAACGAAGCCCGGCGAGGGCGCCGAATAGCGGAACCCATACTCCCCTAACGCGAATCTCTTATACTGGCTGCGGCTTTTCCGGGCCGAAGCAATGCGCGAAGGCCCATTCGGATCTCGTGAAACAATCGACAGCGTCACTATCTCGGAAAGGTAATCTATGCAACTTGGAATGGTAGGTCTGGGACGTATGGGAGCCAACATGGTCCGCCGGCTCCTCAATGGAGGCCACGAATGCGTGGTCTACGACAGGTCTGCGCAAACGGTACAGGAGCTCGAAAAGGACAAGGCCACAGGCTCCTCGAACCTCGCCGACATGGTCAAGAAGCTCACCAAGCCGCGCGCCATCTGGCTCATGATCCCCGCCGCTGTCGTCGACGACACTATCGCAGAAATCGTTCCTCACCTCGAGAAGGACGACATCCTCATCGACGGCGGAAACTCCTACTACATCGACGATATCCGCCGTGCCAAGCAGCTCGCCGGGAAGGGAATTCACTACGTCGACGTCGGCACCAGCGGCGGTGTCTGGGGGCTCGAGCGCGGATACTGCATGATGATCGGGGGCGAAGACGACGTTGTGAAACACCTCGACCCCATCTTCGACACCATCGCTCCCGGCCTCGGCGACGTGCCCCGCACGCCCGGCCGCGAGAAGCTCGGAGGCACATCCGAGCACGGCTACCTCCACTGCGGACCCAACGGCGCCGGCCACTTCGTCAAGATGGTTCACAATGGCATCGAGTACGGCATCATGGCGGCTTATGCAGAAGGCCTCGGCGTCCTGCGTGCTGCCAACGTCGGCAAGCAGACGCACGAGATCGACGCCGAAACCACGCCTCTCCGCGACCCCGAGCATTACCAGTACGAGTTGAATCTTGCCGACGTGACCGAAGTCTGGCGTCGCGGCAGCGTCATCTCCTCCTGGCTCCTCGACCTCACCGCCTCGGCGCTCGCGCAGGACTCCCAGCTCTCGAAGTTCGGGGGCCGCGTCTCCGACTCCGGCGAAGGCCGCTGGACCATCAAGGCCGCCATCGACGAAGCTGTTCCGGCGCACGTGCTCACTGCGGCTCTCTACGAGCGCTTCAGCTCCCGTGGAGAAGCCGAATTCGCTGACAAGGTCCTCTCCGCCATGCGCTTCGCCTTCGGCGGCCACCTCGAGAAGAAGG
Source organism: uncultured Acidobacteriaceae bacterium (assembly GCA_963782175.1). GTDB lineage: Bacteria > Acidobacteriota > Terriglobia > Terriglobales > Acidobacteriaceae > Silvibacterium. Next base: position 43,503 of record CAWAIX010000014.1, on the reverse strand, counting down.
ACTAGGCTGGTTCGCCAGAAAATCGGGGCTTCCAATGCAGGAAGCCCCTGGCTGACCCTTCCCGCCCTACCCTTCATCCCCAATCCCTGCTTCCCCCCAAATCCCTGTCAGCTTCGCCCATTTGCCCCTACAATGGGCACCAGCCGTGTTAGGCAATCTCAAGATTCGGAAAAAGCTGCTCGTCGCGTTGCTGCCGCTGGGCCTGATGGTGCTCGCCGCCACGCTGTACTCGTCCATCGAGATGATCCGCATCGATGGCTGGTACACCGACCTCATCGACCGCGACGTCAAGGCACTGCAGAACCTGACCGACGCGCGAGCCAAGACCACCCAGTTCGGGCAGTACCTTTACAAAGAAATCGCCGAGTCCGACTTGGGCCGTTCGCGTGCCATCGACGAGGAATTGAACAAGATAGTTGCCGAGTACCATGCCTTCGAGCAGGCCGCAGAAACAGAGAGCCCTGCGATGGCTCCTCAGATCGAGGCGGCCGGCTCTCTTTTTGACCATGCCGTCTCCGACTCCCGTCCCACCCGCGACGCCGCAATCAAGGATGACTCCGAAACCGCCATGCGTGGCATGCGAACGATGCTGGAACCCGAGCTGCAGACGGCCCGCCAGTCCCTCATCGACCTCATCGTGCGCATGCACGAGGTGGTCGACCGTGAATCGCACGACCTGACTGTGCGCACGCACCGCACCTTCGCCATCACCTGGATCGTCATCCTGATCGGTCTGACCGGCTCTGTGGCCTTCGCCGTATTTGTCGTTCAAAAAGAGGTTGCCGATCGTCTCGAAGGCTTCCAGACTCAAATCCTCGATGTTGCCGAGGACCGCCTCGACCGGCCCATCTCCAACCTCGATCGCACGGACGAAATCGGCGAGATGAGCCGCGCGCTCTGCAATCTTCAGGCTGCCGCTCGCGAACGCGCCACGCAGGCTTGGGTCAAGGCTGAAGTAGCTGGCGCAATTGCACACCTTCAGTCTGCCGGGGACTTTTCCGCATTTGCGCAGATTCTCCTCTCGCGCATCTCCCAATCGATCAGTCTTCTCTACGGAGTCTTCTATCTGGCTGACTCCGGTAACAACCTCTTCACGCCTGCCGGCAGCTTCGCGATCGACACCTCCGCGACACCGGCATCTTTTTCGCTTGGAGAAGGCCTGGTCGGCCAGGCAGCCCTTGAACAACGCAGAATCAAAGTCGCGGCCACCGAAAAGAATCAGGTCCGGATCTCGGCAGGCTCCGGAACCATCAGTCCCGCAAATCTGCTCTTCATGCCTCTGGTCCACCACGGAGCCGTGGGCGCTGTCCTTGAGCTCGCTCCGGCAAATCCGCTCACCGCGCGCCAGCAGGACCTGCTCGATGCGCTCCTGCCCGGCGCTGCCACAAGCGCCGAGATTCTCGGCGGCGTACTCGAGACGCGGAAGCTGCTTGAACAGACCCGCCTGCAGGCAGCCACCGTCGCTGCGGCCGAAGAGCGCTCCCGCCTCATTCTCAGTTCTGTCAACGAGGGCATCTTCGGACTCACGCCCGAAGGCGTCATCACCTTTGTCAATCCTGCTGCCGCCGAAATGATCGGCTTTGCCCCGAAGGAAATGGTCGGCCAGTCCATGCACGACCAGGTCCACTACGCCCGCGCCGACGGCACCAAAATCCCCCACGAAGAATGCTCGATGTACAAGACAGCGCAGGACGGCAAGTCCCGCCTCATCTCCGACGAGATCCTCTGGCGAAAGGACGGCACCAGCTTCCCCGTTGAGTACTCCACAACGCCGATCATGCAGGACGGCAAAGTCATGGGCAGTGTCGTAGCCTTTCGTGACATCACGCGGCGTCGCGAGGTTGAAAAGCGCCTGCAGTTCACCCAGTATGCCGTCGATCACGCCGCAGAAAGCATCTTCTGGGTGCGGCCCTCGGACGGAACGATCGAGTACGCCAACGAAGCTGCTTGCGCCATGCTTGAACACACGCACGCCGAGCTGCTCACGATGAACATCTCCGACATTGATCCCGACACCAATCCGGAGAAACTCGCCGCGGCGCTGCCCGAGTTACACGAGAAAGGTGCGCTTACCTGGGAATCGGAGCGCACGGCTTCCGACGGCAGCAAGGTCTACATCGAAATCACTATGTATCTGGCCGAATACCTCGACCGCCAGATGCTCGTGATCAGTTTCAAGAACATCACCGAGCGCAAGTGGGCCGAAGAAGAAATGCGCCGCGCCAAAGAGATGGCCGAGGCCGCCACGCGCATGAAGTCCGACTTCCTGGCCAACATGAGCCACGAGATTCGCACCCCGATGAACGCCATCATCGGCCTCACGCATCTCACCCTCAAAACTGACCTCAACACCAAGCAGCGCGACTACCTCACCAAGGTCAAATCCGCCGCCCAGACACTCCTCGGCATCCTCAACGACATCCTCGATTTTTCCAAGATCGAAGCCGGCAAGCTCGACATGGAAAAGACCAGCTTCAAGCTCGAGGAGGTGCTCGACAATCTCTCCTCCATCGTCGGCCAGAAGGTGCAGGAAAAGAACCTGGAGTTCCTCATCTCTGCGCAGCACGACATACCACCCACCCTCATCGGCGATCCGCTGCGCCTTGGCCAGATCCTCATCAACCTGGTCAACAACGCCGTCAAGTTCACTGAGCAGGGCCAGGTGGTCGTCGGCGTTGCCGCTGAAGAAAGCACCAACGACCGCACCAAGCTAAAGTTTTCCGTATGCGATAGCGGAATCGGTATGACTCCCGAGCAGAGTGCCCGCCTGTTTCAGGCCTTTACGCAGGCCGACACCTCCACAACGCGCAAGTACGGAGGCACCGGACTCGGCCTTTCCATCTCCAAGCGCCTTGTGGAAATGATGGGTGGCTCCATCTGGGTCGAAAGCGAATACGGGAAGGGAAGTAGCTTCTACTTCACCGCCTGGTTCGGCATCGGAACGGGGGAGGTTGGGCGCAAGCGGTTTATCCCTGATATCGCCGGCCTCCACGCCCTGGTCGTCGACGATAACGCGCAGGCCCGCGAAATCCTCACTGACGCGCTGCGCGCCTTCGCCCTGCGCGCTGAGGCAGTGCCCTCCGGCGAAGATGCCATCCGCGAGCTCGTCTCCACAGATGAAAAGGACCCCTACCAGCTCGTCCTCATGGACTGGCACATGCCTGGCATGGACGGCCTGCAGACTAGCCGCCTCATCAAGCGCAGCGATCGCCTGCATCACATACCCAAAATCGCCATGGTCACAGCCTTCGGCCGCGAAGACATCCGTGCCCAGGCGGACCAGGCCGGAATCGACGGCTATCTGCTCAAGCCTGTCAATTCCTCCATGCTGCACGACGCGCTCATGGACCTGTTCGGCATCCCCGAGGAAAAGATCGCCGCTGCAGCCCCTCCTAAGGAAGAGCCGCACGCCCATGATGTCGCCGGAGTCCGTGTCCTGCTCGTCGAAGACAACGAGATGAACCGCCTCGTCGCCACCGAACTGCTGCAAAGCGCCGGCGCGTCCGTCACCAGTGCCATCCACGGGGGAGAGGCCATCAAGATGCTCACGGAAGGCCCGCAGCCTCCGCCCTATGACGTGGTCCTGATGGACCTGCAGATGCCGGAGATCGACGGTATCACCGCAACGAAGCTGCTCCGCGCCGATCCGCGCTTTCAGAGCCTGCCCATCATCGCGATGACGGCCCATGCACTGGTCGAGGAACGCCAGCGCTGCATTGAAGCCGGAATGAACGATCATGTCAGCAAGCCCATCGATCCCGACGCGCTCTTCGCCACGCTTGCCCGCTGGACGCATCCCGGTTCGCCCAACGGCGCGAAGGCTGCCGGCCGCAGTCCCGCGCCTGCTGTCGAGATCCCCGAGATCGACGGTGTCGACACAGCCTCGGGCCTGAAACGAGTCGCCGACAACCGGCACCTCTACCGCAGTCTTCTCGGCCAGTTCGCCGAAAAACAGGAAGACGCCGGCACACGCATGCTGAACGCCCTGCAGCGCGGAGACATCAAGCTCGCCGAGCAGATCGCCCACACCGTCAAGGGCGTCTCCGGCAATCTCGGCATCACCACAGTCCAGTTCTCAGCCGCCCGCGTCGAGCGCGCCTTCCGTGAAAAGGATCCCGCCGTCCCTACGGTCCTCTCCGACTTCGATACGCTGCTCCGCCAGCAGGTAGCCGCTATCGTCGACGCGTTGCGCCAGACCGAGCCGGTCCACAACGGTACTGGCCCTGCAGGCAAATTCAATCCCGAAGCTGCTGCTGCCGCCGCTGCCCGGCTCCGAAACCTCCTTAAGGAAAGTGACGCCGAAGCCGAAGACGCCTTCAAAGAACTCCGCGACGCGCTCGGAAGTGAAACAAAGCCCGAAACCCTGAACGCTCTCGCCGCCTCTATTCGCGACTTCGATTTCGATGGAGCCCTCGCAAAACTGGATCAAATTGCCGCCGAAACCCACATCACTGAGGGGCAAACCACTTCATGAGCACGGAAGAGAAAAAGAAAGTTGTCCTCCTGGTCGACGACACCCCGGAAAACATCCAGATCGTCAACGCCATCCTCAAGGACACGTACCGCGTCCGCATTGCCACCAACGGCCCCAAGGCGCTGGATCTCGTCCGCACCGATCCTGTCCCCGACCTGATTCTCCTCGACGTCCTGATGCCTGAGATGGACGGTTTCGAGGTCTGCCTCCGTCTCAAGCTTGACCCCACAACCCGGGACATTCCCATCATCTTTCTCACCGGCGCCACGGAAGTCGCCGACGAGACCCGCGGCTTCGAGGTCGGCGGCGTGGACTACATCCACAAGCCCTTCTCGCAGGCCGTTGTGCGCGCCCGCGTGCACAACCACCTCATGTTGCGCGACGCTCGTGACCAGATTGCACGCCAGCTCGCCAGCATCCGTACCGAACTCGAGACCGCCCGCCAGATCCAGCTCTCTATCCTTCCGCGCGAAGCCCCGGCCCTCCTCGGTCTCGACATCGCCGCCCACTACAGCCCCATGACCTCCGTCGCCGGCGACTTCTACGACTTCATCCAGGTCGACGACCACCGCCTCGGCACCCTCGTCGCCGATGTCTCCGGACACGGCATGCCCGCGGCGCTCATTTCTTCTATGCTGAAAATCGCCTTCGCCGAACAGGCCGAAGCGGCCTCCGACCCCGCGCGCCTGCTCTCCGGACTCAACCACACCCTATGCGGCAAATTCAAAGGCCACTTCGTAACCGCCGCCTATGTTTTCATCGACACCGAACAGAAGATGCTCCGGTATGCCGGCGCTGGCCACCCACCCATGCTCATGCGCTCGAACTCCAATGGCAGCGCCCGCGAGCTCGTTGAAAACGGCCTTTTCCTCGGCTCATTTCCGTTCGCTCAATACTCGGCTATCGAGGCGCCCTTCCAGCCCGGCGACTGGATCCTCCTTTACACCGACGGGGTGCTCGAGACGAACAACGCCAACGAGGAGGAATTCGGTATCGATCGTCTCAAGCTCTTCCTCGAACTGAACGGAACTCAGCCCGCCCAGAAGCTCCTCGACGCCACCCTTGCCGAGCTCGCGCAGTGGTCCGCCGGCCGCGAAGCCGAAGACGACTTGACGCTGCTCGCCATCCACTTCACCCCCTCGTAAACATATCGGGGGGTGCCCCACGTCCGGATTTTCGGATGTGGGAAGCAGCTCTATCTGCTCACCACCATCACCACAAAGCTCCCCGGCACAATGCTCGGTCTCGGCCGCGGATTCTCCGGAGTAGACGCAGGCCGTGGCCCGAAGTCCGCCGTCACCACGTACACCTTGCCTGTATCCGGATCGAGAGCCATGGTGCGCGCTCCCTGCTTTGTCGCCAGGTTCTGGAGGACCGAGTAGGTTTCCGGCGAATCCTCATGCACAACCGTCAGCGTCCCCTCGCCATTCGAGCTGAACGCCAGCGCGCGCTTCTCATCGAAGGCCGCCGCATCAGGGCCGTTGCCGATCTTCGGAGTCGCTACCACTTTCCCCGACGTCGTATCCACGACCGCCATCACCTTGCCATCACAGACTGAGAAGAGGCGGTCATGCTCCTTGTCGATTGCTAGTCCCGACGGCCCTTCGCAGGGCGCCAGCGGCCACAAAGCCAGCACGGTATGCGTCTTCGCGTCGATATGAGCGATCTGGCTCGTGTCCTCGACATTCACAAACACCGATCCCTTGCCGTCCGCCACCGGAAATTCCGGCTTACCCGGCAGCGCCACCGTTGCCGCTACCTGCTGAGTATTTGCATCAATCACCGTGGCATTTTTGCTTCGCCCGTTGAACGCCCACACCGTCTGTGTCACCGGCTCAAACACAGCGCCGTCAGGATTCGTCCCCGCAGCGACCCGCTTCAAAATCGTGTTCGATTTGCGATCGAAGACCGCGACTTCATTCGCCGCGCCATCGGTGATGTAACCGTACTTGTTCGCCGTGTCAAACACCACGCCGTGCGTGCCCTTTAGCCCCGTGATGTCCGCCGTCACTTTGCCCGTCGACGTGTCCACGACCATCACATGATTGCCGCGGGTCAGGTACAGCAGCTTGCTCTGCGGATCGACCGCGAGATAATCCCATCCTCCATCGCCGCCAATCTTCCAGGTATCGGTTACCCTATACGGCCCCTGCGCCCACGCTTCGCTCGATCCAAATGCCAGCACGGCAATCACTGCCACAAGCCACCCTGAAGTCAATCTCCTCACGCCTTCTCCTTTTGCACCGCCAGACCGCGCTGATTATAGCCGCATCGGATTACCGAATATTCATCTGCGTCATCCGATAGAATTTCCCCGACTGGATTCAACTCCGACTCAGGACCACACATGAAGCTCCTCCGTTATGGCGAACCCGGCGCAGAACGCCCCGCACTGCTCGACTCCAATGGCGAAATCCGTGAACTCTACAGCGTCATCCCCGATATCTCCGGAGACGCGCTCTCTCCCGCATCCATCGACCAGCTGCGTCAGATCGACCCCGCAACACTTCCCCTGGTCCACGGCACTCGCCGCATCGGACCCTGCGTCGCCGGAGTGGGCAAATTCATCTGCATAGGACTCAACTACTCCGACCACGCCGCCGAATCCGGAATGACACTCCCCTCCGAGCCCATCGTTTTTATGAAGGCGACCTCAGCCATCTGCGGACCCGATGACGACGTCGTCATCCCGCGCGGCTCAACCAAAACTGACTGGGAGGTCGAGCTCGGCGTCGTCATCGGTTCGACGGCAAAATACGTCTCCCAGGACGACGCGCTCTCCCACGTGGCCGGCTACTGCGTCGTCAACGACCTCTCCGAGCGCGCCTTTCAGCTCGAAGGCACAGGCCAGTGGGTTAAAGGAAAAAGCGCGGATACCTTCGGGCCCATCGGCCCCTGGCTCGTCACCGCCGACGAAGTCCCCGACCCGCAGGCCCTTGGCCTCTGGCTCGAAGTCGACGGCCACCGCTACCAGAACGGCAACACGCGCACCATGCTCTTCGGAGTCTCCTACCTCATCAGTTATCTCAGCCGCTTCATGAGCCTGCATCCTGGAGACATCATCTCCACCGGAACCCCTCCTGGAGTCGGCCTCGGCCAGAAGCCGCCCATCTACCTGCGGCCCGGCAACGTGATGACCCTCGCCATCGACGGCCTCGGCCAGCAGCAACAGCGGGTCGTCGCCGACAGGGAATAATTAGAAGGGCCAGAACCACTTACGCCAAGACACAAAACCGGCTTCAGGGCGGGCCCCACCTAATAGCTTTACCAAAAGAATCTTTATATAAAGATATTGCATCTACTCACTGTGCACGCGAAACCGCGGCACCGAAAAGGCGTCAAGGAGCCGAAGTGATGGACAAAAAGCCAACTGCCGGAGAGCTCTGGGTCGTTCTGGCCCGCTGCCACAGGGCGTTGAGCCTGCTTGTGGAACGCAGCGTCGCGGGCGCCGGACTGGTACTGAGCGACTTCATGATCCTTGAGGCGCTGCTGCACAAGGGGCCTTTGACCATTGGCGAGATCCAGGTCAAGGTGCTCCTCGCCAGCGGATCCATGACAGCAGCCGTCGACCGACTTGAGAGAAAAGGCTGCATCGTCCGAAAACCCGATGGGCAAGATCGGCGCGCGCGAGTCCTTCATCTGACGCGCGAAGGCAGAAGGCTCATTACGACGATTTTGGCCGAGCACCTGGCCGAATTGCAGACGTGGGTGTCGGTCCTCAACCAGAAAGAAATGGAACAGGCCTATGCCGCCCTGAAGAAGCTTGGCCTTCACGCGGCAGCCATTTACGAGGCGGAGCGCAGCCGGTCCGCGAAGCAAGCTAGCTAAGCCAAGGCATCGCGCCATACATAACAACGAATAGCGAATACGCTTATAGCAGAAGGGAATCATAATGAAAACGCCAATCGTAGGTCTACATCACGTCACAGCGATCGCTTCCGATCCGCAGCGTAACCTGGACTTCTACACTCAGGTGCTCGGCCTGCGTTTCGTAAAACGCACCATCAACTTCGACGATCCGGGCACATACCACTTTTATTTCGGAGATGACACCGGCAAGCCCGGCACCATCCTTACCTTCTTCCCATGGCCTCATGCCAGGAAAGGCCAGGTGGGCGCCGGCGAGGTGATCGCGACGGCCTTCTCGATTCCGGTCGGCTCGAAAGAATTCTGGCACGATCGCCTCAATGCCAACGGCGTCGCAGTCGAGGACCACACCCGCTTCGGCTCTCAGGTCATCTCCTTCAGCGACCCTGATGGCATGATCATCGAGCTTGTTGAACAGGAAGAAGCGCACCCTGGAGCCGCTCCGCGATACTCAGATGTCGAAGGATCGAAGGCCATTCAAGGCTTCCACGGCGTTACGCTGCTGGAGCGGAGCCGCGAAGACACCGAACAACTTCTCGACATCATGGGCCTGCGCAAAGTCGGCGAGGAGGCCAACTTTGTGCGCTTCGCTCCCAAAGGAGACGCTCTCGGCCGCTTTGTCGACATCAAACTCGACCCGGCGGCGCGCCCGGGCAGGATGGGTGCAGGCACGGTCCATCACATAGCCTTCCGCAACACGGATGACGTGGCTCAGGCTGAATGGCGCAGGACCCTGGCGCGGTATCTCTCGGTCACGCCGGTGCAGGACCGCACCTACTTCCACTCGATCTACTTCCGCGAGCCGGGAGGCGTGCTTTTCGAGATGGCAACCGACAACCCCGGCTTCCTGATCGACGAGCCGGTGGAAAGCCTCGGAGAAGAACTGCGCATCCCCGAGTGGTTCGAGCCGAACCGCCGAGCCATTGAGGCTCAAGTTGCGCCCATCACCTTGCACAAAGCGGCAGTCGCAAAGGAAGAGACTGCCCAGGAAGCAGCTACAGGAGCGTCACGATGAACACGCTTGATCCACACGCGGCACAGCCGATTTTGCGGGCAGGCACACCTCTCGACCGTGCAGCGGGAGCACTCATCCTGTTGCACGGCCGGGGAGGCTCGGCCGAGGACATCCTCAGTCTGGGCGAGGCCCTTGCGGACGACCGCTTCACGCTGCTGGCTCCCCAGGCCGCCGGACACACCTGGTATCCCAACTTATTCCTCGCGCCGCGCCGCCAGAACGAGCCCTGGCTCTCTTCCGCTCTTCGCAAAGTGGAAGAAGTGCTCGACCTGGCCACCGGCGCCGGAATTCCGACAGAGCGCATAGCCATCTGCGGATTTTCGCAGGGAGCCTGCCTCGCCACCGAGTTCGTCGGACGGCATCCGCAGCGTTACGCGGCTCTGCTCGCCTACACCGGAGGGCTGATCGGCCCGCTCGACGAGCCGATCACGCTCACCGGAGATCTCGACGGAACGCCTGCGCTCTTTAGCTCAGGTGACCCCGACCCGCATGTGCCCTGGCAGCGAGTGCAGCAGTCGGCGGATCTCTTCGCAAAGATCGGCTCTCAGGTATTCGCCGAGTGCCATCCCGGACGCCCGCACACCATCCTCGGCAGCGAAGTCAGGCAGGGGAAAGAACTGCTCTCCGCCGTGCCCACACTGTAATCTGGATCGGCTTGGGTGCGCCTTGGGTGCCCCAGGTCCCAATTCTGGGACCTGGGACAACCGCGATACCCGACAGCCTCCTCCCCCTTTGCGTTCTTCGCATCTTTGCGGCGAGAATCCCTCTGTGTTCTTTGCGTCCTCTGTGGTGAAAAGCTGGGAACTGTAAATGTTAACTAGGAGCTAGCAGCTAGATCCTGATCATGACCACCTTCGCTATCTACCCCAGCCTCCGCGACCGCGCCGTACTCGTCACCGGAGGAGCCACCGGCATCGGCGAGCATATCGTAGAGCACTTCGCGCATCAGGGTTCCCGCGTCGCCTTCCTCGACATTGCCGACGAGCAAGCCTCACAGCTCATGCATCGCCTTGAAGACTCACCCACCCAGCCCCTATACGTTCACTGCGACGTGACCGATCCCGCCGCCCTCGCCGCCACCATCCACAACATCGCCGCTCGCCTCGGAACCATCGACGTACTCGTGAACAACGCCGGCAACGACACACGCCACGCGACTGAAGACGTCACACCCGATTATTGGGACCGCTGCATCGCCATCAATCTCCGCCAGCAATTCTTCGCCATTCAGGCCGTGATCCCCATCATGAAGCGTGCCGGCCGCGGCTCCATCGTGAACCTCAGCTCCATCAGCTGGCTCATCCCCGGCACCGGTCTTCCCGTCTACATCGCATCAAAAGCCGGGGTCGTTGGACTCACCCACACCCTCGCCCACGAACTCGGCCCGCACAACATCCGCGTCAACGCCGTGCTTCCCGGAGCCATCGCCACCGAGCGCCAGCGCCGCCTCTGGTACACCGAGGAATACAAGGCGGAAATCCTCCACAACCAGGCACTCAAGCGGATCCTCACCCCCGACGAAGTCGCCCGCCTCATTCTTTTCCTCGCTGCCGACGACAGCTCTGCCATCACGAGCCAGAGCCAAATCATCGATGGAGGCTGGGTCTGAGAATTCCGCAAAACTGCCGATGAATTTCGCGGACGATATGCGGCTGGAGAAGTGGAAAGCAACCAACTCTTCCCACTTCTCTAGCCGCCCGACGGCCGCTATCCGGCAACATCGGTAACTACGCTACACTGACTATCCAACTGGCTCATAACATCGGGCAATCCATCGATCCGGAACGCCTGGCTTCGTATTGTTTGGTCATTGCTACCACCCTATGCCGAAAGCCATGTGCTCCGGTTGCGGGGTGGTGATCGTTGTGCTCTGGTTATTGTTGTCGTCATACGAGAAGCCATACGCGAGGCCCCCGATCGAGTGCTTGTGCCAGAACTGCGCGTAAAAGTTGGCGGGCGAGGATTGGTAGTAGGCCGATGCGTTAGCCCAGTTCGCCGGAGTAAGCAGTACGCCGCGGTTGGTCGCCGAGCAAATCTGGTTTTGCAACTGCAGCTGTATGGCGTTTTCATCCTGAAGCTGTGGCGTATTGCCCGCAACTCCGGTAGCCATTGTCCCGGCGCACGCCAGCACATCCTGTGTGGAAGGCTTTTGCACAACAAAGACCTCTCCGGCGTTGGCCTGAGACGGATTTATCTCCGTAAAGGTAAACGTCGTAGATCCCGAAGTAGTGCCGCTGAATTGCCGCCCGTTGAGAGTTACCGTTAGCGGCGTGGTGCTGTATTGAGTCCAGGCGCTAGCGATGTAGTTGCCGAAGTAGTTGGCATTCGCTCCGCCGGAAGCCATGGAAAGCTTGCCCGGTGAAAATATGCGCAGGTTGGACATCGTGGCCGGCTGGAATTGCGCCGGCACCTCGCTGGCGAATTCGCTGTCGATCTGGGCGATGGACTCGGTGATGCCGACCTGCTGGTGAAAGGTGCCGCCCGCGCCCCAGACATCGAGGAGCAGGGGCAGTCCAAACTCGTCTACCTGCGTCGTGTTAATGAAGATGCCGTTGTTGTTGTTGAACTCATACCAATCAAAGTGCGTGTTGATATTGGGATCGGTGGGATTCTGCGGGTTCGGTCCAGCATAACCCGTCACATTGCCGTTACCATCTCCGTTGACCTGAACATACAAAGGATTGCCGAGCGAGATGTACGCGCGGGCTGAGATGAAGGTAGGGATCTTCAGCAGCTGGCTTTGCGCCAGCGTGAAGGAGTAGTTGCCATAGTTCTGGCCGTTCGGGCCGGTCAGATGATTCGCGGCAGAAGCATCGTTCAACGTGAAATCGACGATGGTGCCGTCGAAGTTCAAGTAAGCAAATTTGTTGTTGCTGGGATCGATGCCGATTACGGTGACGTAGATTTGATTGTCAGCCCACGCGCCGTTGGTATTGTTGTTGAGATCGACGCCGACGAAGCCCGGATAGATTGTGTAATTCGAGACTATCAGGGTCGCAGCAGTCGACGTGACGGTCCCGCTCGCATTGCCAACGATGACGCCATACAGTTCACCGTTGTCGGTCGATGCAAGGGTCGGAGTCGTGTAGCTCGCCGACGTTGCACCGGGAACGGCAACGCCGTTCTTCAACCATTGGTAGGTGAACGGACCGGTGCCACCCGCGACCACGGTGAAGGTAGCGGTGGCTCCGGCATTGACGGTGATGCTCGCAGGTTGCGTCGTGATGGTCGGCGCACCCGGCGGCGTAGTTGACGCAGGAGAAGAGAGGACTTCGATGCCGTTGATCTCGGCATTGTCCGTGATCGTCGCGAACTGAAGCACGATCTGGCCCTGGGCATTGGCGGTCGCCATAAACTGCTCGACGATCGCGATGTCGGCTCCGCCGGCTGCGGCGAAGATATCGAAGTTGCTCAACACCTGCGTGCCGTTGATGCTGACGTTAAAGACCCGCTTTCCAGCGGCGGTCCAGTAGTATTCGTCGAAGTGCAAGCGCACCGTGTAGCTTGCCCCGGCGGTCAAGCCGGGAAGCGTGTAGGTGAAGTTGCCAAAGCGCTGATGCTGGTAGACCGACTGGGGAGCAGGATTCGTCACCCCAGAGGTGTTGATGGTCGCACCGGTGGCCGATGCGTTGCCGCCATTGAAGTCTTCATCGGCAGCGTAATTACCCGCAGCCGGACCGCCGGCGCTGATAACCAGCACATCCGAGCCGCAGTTTGTCGTGCAGCCTGCGGCAAGTGTGGCAGCGGTGGCAGCGTTGGAGGCCGGCGAAGTGCCGGCTGAATTGACCGCCTCGACCGTGTAGGAGTACGTGGTGGAGGCGGTCAGGCCCGTATCGGTGTAAGTGGTTGCCGTTATGCCACTCGCCACGGTGGTTCCATTGCGAAGCACCGTGTAAGTCACTCCTGGCGTCGCCGAAGCCGTCCAGCTCAGGTTGATCTGGCTGGAAGTAGCCACCGTCGCTGTCAGATTCGACGGCGCGACTGGGATCGGGATAGTAGTGGCGCTGACCTGTGAGGTCGGTGCCGACGTGCCGGAGGCATTGGAGGCTTCGACCACATAGTAGTAGGTTGTGTTCACAGCAAGACCGGTATCGGAATAGCTGGTACCGGCTGCAGTGGCGATTTGATTTGCGCTGGAAGGCGTGAAGCCGGACGTCGTGCTGCGGAAGACGTCATAGACCACGCCGGGCGTCGCGAGCGCCGTCCAACTCAGATTGATCTGGCTGGCCGAAGCCGCGGTCGCCGTCAGGTTGCTGGGCGCAGCAGGCGCGGCGGCTATGACTTCGATGCCGTTGATCTCGGCATTATCGGTGATCGTGGTGAACTGAAGCACGACCTGACCCTGGGCGTTCGCGGTCGCCGTAAACGGTTCGACGATCGCGATGTCCTGGCCTCCGGCGGTTGCGAGGATATCGAAGTTGCTGAGCACTTGCGTGCCGTTGATGCTGACGTTGAAGACGCGTTGTCCCGGCTGAGTCCAGTAGAACTCGTCGAAGTGCAAGCGCACCGTGTAGCTTCCTCCGGCGTTCAGACCGGGAAGCGTGTAAGTAAAGTTGTTGCCGACACGTTGATGCTGGTAGACCGACTGGGGAGCAGGGTTCGATACCCCAGAGGTGTTGATGGTCGCGCCGGTGCCGGATGCTGCTCCGCCGTTGAAGTCTTCATCGGCGGCGTAGACGCCCGCTGCAGGACCACCCGCGCTGATAGCAAGCACATCCGAGCCGCAACCCGAAGTGCAGTTGACATCGAAGGTTGTGGCCGTGGCGGTGTTCGAGGCCATCGAAGTGCCAGCGGAATCAACCGCCTCAACCGTGTAGGAGTAAGTGGTGGAGGCAGTCAGGCTTGTGTCGTTGTAGGTCGTTCCAGTCAGACCATTGGCTACCGCGCTTCCGTTACGGAGCACAGTGTAGGTAACTCCGGAGGTCGCCGAGGCTGTCCAGCTCAGGTTGATCTGGCTGGAGGAAGCCACAGTCGCGGTGAGATTCGACGGTGAAGTTGGCGGCGTATTTGCAGCAGTCGCAGTAACGATTTCGATACCGTTCACCGCGGCATTATCCGCGACCGTGGTGAACTGAATCACAATCTGGCTCTGCGCGTTCGCGGTCGCCGCAAACTGCTCGACGATCGCGATGTCCTGGCCTCCGGCAGCGGCAAAGATATCGAAGTTGGTCAACACCTGCGTGCCATTGATGCTGACGTTGAAGACGCGCTTGCCGACTGCAGTCCAGTAGAACTCGTCGAAGTGCAGGCGCACCACGTAGCTGGTCCCGGGAGTTAAGCCGGGAAGCGTGTAGGTGAAGTTACCGAAGCGCTGATTCTGGTAGACCGACTGGGGAGCGGGATTGGTCACCCCAGAGGTGTTGATGGTCGCATTGGTGCCCGACGCTGTTCCGCCGGTGAAATCTTCATCGGCGGCAAAGTTGCCCGCGGCGGGACCGCCTGCGCTGATGGCCAGGACGTCCGAGCCGCAGTTCGAAGTGCAGCCCGCTTCGGGCGTAGTTGCCGAACCAGTGTTAGAGGCTGCGGAAGTACCGACCGAGTCGGTAGCTTCTACGATGTAGTAGTAGGCTGTGGCGGCTGCCAGGTTTGTATCCGAATAGGTCGTGCCGGTTGTGGTGGCTATCTGGCTCGCACTGGAAGGAGTAAAGCCTGCAGTGGTTTCACGATAAACGTTGTAACTGACCGCGCAGCCGGTTGGTGCAGTGCTCGCGCCCCACGTCAGGTTGATCTGGCTGGAAGCATTCGCGCTTGCAATCACTGTTCCCGGCGCACCCGGAGCAGCGCTGCAGGCAGCATTGGTGACCGTGAGGCTTGCGGCGCTGCTTATGACCGATCCAGCGGCATCAGTGACGGTAACGCTGAATTGTGCACCGTTGTCGCTCGCCGTAGTCGCCAGTGTCGTGTAGCTGGGTGAGGTCGCTCCCGTAATAGGGCTTCCGTTCTTCGACCACTGGTAGGTCAGGGTTCCACTGCCGCTCGCAGTGACGCTGAAGGTGGCCGTCTGCCCCACGGTCACCGTCTGGCTGGCAGGCTGCGCGGTGATGGTGGGCAGCGACCCCAAACCAGACCCCGTACCCGACACGCACAGGGTCTCGCCGGGGTAGTTAACCGTGACCTGATATGCCGAGGTGCCATCGAAGTTGACGACCGCGCTCTTGGTGGAGTCATCCGGATCGACCGTAGAGGTCCACGTGCTCCAGACTCCGGGAAACGCACAGCTGGCGTTGTTCACGCCGCTGATGCCCAGCGCTTCCGACTGCGTGGGCAGGCGCATGCTGAGACTCGTGCAGTAGTTTTGCGCGTCGACTCCGGTGAACTGCGAGCCGGGCTCTGTGTCGGTTTGCACCGTACGGGTCCAGGTCAGTCCGCTCTGGTTGTCGGTTACAAGCGAAGAGTTGGAGGAGTTGATTGTGTAGCGTTCGGACGCGCCGCCGCATTGTGCGACGTTGTACACCTGGAACTCATAGAGCGAGTATCCGTATTGCGTTGCGCGCTGATTCCCCTGCATGCGGATATAGCGTCCGCTTACAGTCGGGAAATTAAGGGTTTCCGTTCCGCCGGCTCCCGCGTTGTTGGTTGTCGCCGTCTGCCATTGCGGGTTGATAGAGGGATCCTGGCTGGTGTAGAGGATCTGATACTGCGTGGCGTAGGCGTTTTCCCAATTGATGATGACCGTGTTGAAGGACTGGACAGAACCCAGGTCAACCTGCAGCCACGAAGGATCGACTCCCGCGACCGGAGGCGTGGGCGGAGCGCCCGCTGTTGCCGAACCCCAGCGGGTGGCAAGATTGCCGTCGACGGCATTCTCCGGTCCGAGACATCCTGTGCCGCTGAATGGCGGGGTCGTCGTTCCGTCGTTGCACGCGTTCTGGGTGCTACTGGAGGTTGCGGTCTTGTCGAGAGCCAGATTGACTCCGGGAGGTGCGAGGGTGATTTGCGCTGCATTGCTGGTCGCGGGCGCGTTGGCAGCATTGTTCACCGTGACTCTGTAGGCGCCCACGTTCGCGGAACTCACCGCCGGAATCGTGTAGCTGATGGTGTTCGAAAGCTGCGTGCCGCTGGTGAGGATGATGGCCGTCCCACCTGGAGGCGTGAACTGCCATTGGTAGGTGTACGGAGCGGAGCCGGCGACTACCGCAGTGAGTTGGACTGGTTCGTTGACCGGCACGATGCTGCCGGCAGGCTGCGTGGTAAAGGAGACAGGGGTTGGCGCATTGACGGTGATCACAGCGTTTGAAGACTGCGCCTGGCCAAGCGGATTGGTCACCACAACGTAGAAGCTTTGCGTTCCCGTGGCGGTGAACACAGGCGTGGTATAGCTTTCCTGATTGGCGCGTTGAATGGCACCGGAGCCGACCTGGTACCACTGGTAGGTGAGTGCAGGCGAACCGGTAGCAACGACAGTCAGTGTTGCCGATTGTCCGACAACCAGCGTCTGAGAAGATGGCGGCGTCGTGATGGCGACATTCGCACCCGCAGCGACTGTGAGTGTGACTGGGTTCGATGTCACGGTGCCGAAGTTGCTGGTGATCGTTACAGTGAAGGTGTCGCCGTTATCTGCGGCCGTCGTCGCAGGCGTGGTGTATGTGGGGTTGGTTGCACCCGGGATGGGGCCGTTCGTGTCTGACCACTGGTAGTTGAGCGTTCCAGAGCCCGAAGCTGTGACCACAAACGTTGCGGGATACCCCACGGTCGTTGCTGTATTCACTGGCGGCACGATGATCGCCGGCGGTTGCGATTGCGATGGGGTCGGAGAGGCAACGGATGTCAGCGTCACGCTGCCGCTTGCCAGCCCCGGCGCACTTGCGGTCACGGTAATGGTTCCGGGAGTGAAGGTGCTGCGCAGGGCGATCTTCTGCAGTCCTCCCTCAAAGTTCAGTTCTGGATCACCGGGCGAGTGGAAGAACGCGTAGGGCGTGCCTCCGATCACTGTACTGTTTGCCTGAGAGAACGCATCCTGGTAATAACTCGTCCATGACGGATCGGCAACCAACTGTTGGGTCCCGCCCATGTAGGTGGCAGGTCCGGTGACGGAGAAGGTGACGTTATCGTCCGCCGTGGGCACAAGGTTGCCATTGGCGTCCTCCACTTGCGCGACAACAAACGCAGCATCGGACCCATTGGCTGTCCACTGGAAGCTGGTACCATCCGGCTTGGTTACTTCGGGGACAACACTCAATACGATCTTGTTCTTAACTCCCGCGGTCGTGCGTGTATCGGTCACGCCGGGAACCGGATTTCCATTCTCATCGATGCATTCCGCGGCGACCGTGCCTGGGGCCCAGTTCACCATCCAGTGAACCTGGCCCGGCATGACAATGGTGTTCTGGGTCAGATCCGAGTGCGAGTTGATATTCCACGGATTGGGCGTCTGATCCGGGAGGTTTGCTCCAGTGACCGGATCCGTGGGAGCGCCGTTGATCAGCAGGCGAACTGCAGGACAGTTGCTGAAGGCATTCTCCTGAATCGGTGTGCCCTGCGTGTACTCGTAGGCGCGATTCCAGTGATGCGCGAGGTGAACGACCGGCTGGATCGAATAGGGCACCCAGTTCGCTTGATAGATGTAGTAGAGCAACCGGGGAAAGCGATTCGCGTCTGTCGAGGAGTAACCCAGCGACCGGACATAATTCACCATGTTGGGCTGATTTTGATATTCGGCCCAGAGACTCACCTCGCCCGGGGACTCGGCAAAGTACCACTGCGCCATGCCGAAGGCGTTCGCTTCTCTACCCTGGCGCCAGTCGTCCAGATAGGGTGCGGCAAAAGCAAGTTCGTAATCGTAGGCCAGGCCGCGGCCCGTGCCCATGTTGTCCCAATACTCAGCACCGAAGGCCGGGTTATTCGGATTCTGCTCCTTGTTTCCTGCCTCGCAGCCAGCTCCGTCACACTCGTCGATGAACCCATACGCGGGACTGTATGTCCGGTCGGCGCTCGCGCGCGGGTTGATGTTATCCCAGGTCGTCTCGATGGCCCCAAGCTCATCCGCCAGAGTCGGATTCATTCCGCCGTTATCCCTCTCCCAATCGAGAATCGACGGATGACTGCGATCGCGGATGATCATGTCACGATGCAGCTCCTGTTTCAGCTGTTGATCGTCTGCCGTCGGATTGGAGCTCGCATTCCAATAGCCCTCGCCGTCACCGCTGGGCTGATCGATCATGATGCCGTAAGCGTCGGCCGCTTCCACCATCTCCTCGCTACTCGTCGAGTGACCGGGCCGCCAGACATTCCCGCCTTGGGCTGCGATCTGCGCCATGTCGCGCCACCACTGCTCGTCCGGAACCGACGATCCAAGGGCTGGATAGTCGTAGCGGCTGGCGCCTCCCCAGAGATACGTGGCGTGACCATTGAAGTAAGGAAAGTTGGCATCCCATGTGATCGTGCGAACGCCTAGCGTACTTTGTGTCGAGTCGACCACAACGCCGTTCACACTAACGATGTGGTAGACCCTATAAAGATAGGGCTTCCCGTAGATTGAGTTATTCGGATACCACAACGTCGGGTTCTGAATCGTTATCTTTTGATCGAACATCGGCGTCGCGCCGGATGGGAACGTGCTAGCCGTCATCGGTGGCACGGCTTGCGTAATCGGCGGCGCAGTGACGACAACATTGCCCTGTGCATCCACGATCTGCGTGGTCAACGTTACCTGCTGAGCTGTGGAACTCTCATTGAGCACATTGGTCTGCACATCGACGACCGCCGATGCTGCAGTCGCGGTCCCATCCGCAGCGGGAACCTCGGAGACTGTTCCGACATAGGTCCCCCACGTCTTCTGATTCGAATAAACATTCAACGGAATATGAACCGGATTCGTGACGTATAAATAGACATTGCGGAATAGGCCTGCCATGGCCTGGCCAAAACGGAAGGCGCCGGAGAAGTTGGGCTGCTCATACCACGAAGCACCACGGGAGACATCGATCGCGATGACATTGTCCGTGGCGCCATCGGCGCGAATATAAGGTGTGAGGTCACAAATTACAGGAACGAACCCCACGACGTGCGTGGCCTGAGCATCGGCCGCAACCGCGCTGATGCCGGGCAGCAGGGTGCCGTTGATGAAGACCTGCACACCAGTATGTGAGCCTTCAATATTCAGCAGGAACTTCTGGCCCGCGTACTTCGGATCGACCTTGAAGTGCAGGCGGTACCAGTTGTAGTTTCCCGTCAATGACCTCTGGCCTCCGCCGGAGGTCTGGTTGATGAAGGTGCGCGGAATATTCGCGTCATAAGGCAGGCCAACCTGCTTCCAGGTGGCACTCGTGTCGGAACTCTCGACAAAATTAGGCGTCGAATACGTGGTCGAGTTATTCGTGTTCTCAAACCACCATTGATTCTGGGAAGCGTTCGAAGTCGAAGTCGCATCCCCGATATACTCTGGCACGCCCGCCGCCAGATTGATCGTCTGCCGCTGCGAGATCGGCAGCGTTGGCTCCGCCTGCTGACCAATGACACGGCGAGCACTAAGCAACATCATGAGCAGCGGAAGCAGCACCAGGAGTGTCCGCGCTCTGTTTGCAGGCACACGCCCGGCCGCGGTAACACCCTGGCCAAGCGCCGCTAACGAATAAGGAAAAGACTGCACAATGAGACAAGCGTGTGTCTTGGTACGGCGTGCGTATCGTATCAAGGTCGAGCCCTCAATTCATGATTTGGAAAACGTGGAGGAGGCCAATATGACGAAGTCATGATCGGGAGAAGTAGGCGATAACCTCTGAGGTCAACAATTTCATAACATCATTGGATCTGGCATTGACACGCTATTAATTTATTCAAGTGTCCTATTACTTAGGGCACGTTATATGTCCGAAGTACGGACACTCTTCACTAATAACTGCGTAGTTGTTCTACTCGCGCCCGGACTGGACTTTCAGAACTGCCGCATCCTCCTCTGGCCAGGATACGAACTACGGCGGGCTGCGGATTGCTTAACCTTGTCCGTCGCGACGCCCTATCGCCGTCACCTTCGAACCCGGACGTGGCTTGATGAGTTCCCCACGCAGAAGGATTTGCGGATGACACTGGCAGCTTGGCAGCGTGGGTATAACTGCGAACGGCCGCATAGTCGCTGGGCTACTGAACACCGGAGGAGGTCCAAAGCCCTTTCTCTAAGCGATCGGATCAGCGACAACCGATAGAAATGCGGGGTTCCGTGAACCGCCGCCGTTCAATATGTTCGCGTCGGTCGTCCGGCGTTGGGAGAAGCGTTTTCGTTACCGCAATGGGACCAGAATGCGAGCAGCAAGATTCTTGGCGGAACCCGGTCCGCGGTGATGTCTGCCAGCCGCTATCGGAAGGCCCCCGATCCACTCACGGTCGCGTTTGCGGAAATCGCTATGTCCAGCGAGAAGCAACAGCTGATCAAAATTACTAGCGCGAGTAGAAAACAAAAACTATCACTGATTTCATTCGGAGGTATCGGGACACGATCTAGCGACCGAAGAGCGTCGCGTTGTTGATCTTAACGTTGTTAATCCGGCGGTCCACGCAGCTAGGTCGTCATCAGGTCCGAGTCAAACGGCCTCAGTAGATCGACAGGTGGCCCCGGACGAGCTTTTTGGCGTCCGAGGCGGACGTCGGGATCGAATTCGATACGGCGATGCCCTTGCCTCCGCGTCGCCATTTCGTGATGGCCAACGCAAACGTCAAGCTTCCTCCCCAGATCCTCTATCCGCTCCTGCAGCAACAATTAGCCAAGTTCTGTAGACAAGGCGTCATCGACGCCGTAGACCTTTTTGACCTTCAGCTGGCCATCGAGATATGCGAAGCCGAGATGGGCATCGACCGGAGGCCGTCCTGAAGCGCGCCGCCCTTTACATGCGGGTCTCGACACTCGATCAGCACCCCGAGACCCAGCTGGTCTGGGCCTCGGACCGGATCGCCCGGTCCGTGAAACGTTTCTTCGATGTGCTCGATGAGCTCAACCGGCTGAACATCGAGTTCAGCAGCTTCCGCGAACAGATCGATACCGGAGGGCCACTGGGCCGGGCGGTGGTGGTCATCCTCGGAGCCATCGCGGAACTGGAACGCAACCTGATCATCGAGCGGGTACGCGCCGGCGTGCGCCGCGCCCGGCTCGAAGGCCGGCACATCGGCCGGCCTTCCCTCGAGCTCGATCCAGCCGCCATCCTGCGGGCCGGCAGCGCGGCCAGAGCCTCGGCCAGCTGGCCAAGAGCTATCGCGTCTCCCGCGCCACCATTCACCGCCTGCTCCGCGAGCACGCCTCAACTGACATGGAGAAATCGGCATGAACACAACCATCGTCCTGACCATCCTGATGGGGACGCTGATCGTCGCCGCAGGTCACATCTGGCTCAACGAGTGACTCGGCCTGTTCGCAACAGTTGGGGGATCAATTGCCCACCGACTGGGGCACGAGAGCAGTTTGAACGAAGGATGAATTCATTCCTTATTTTGGTCTTTGGGTGTTCCCGTCTGCTGTCAAATGTCTAATACCGAAATTCTCGGTGGCATGTCTCAGCTCGAGTTCGGCAATTCTGTGAAGGTGAGTACGCTTTAGTTCGATGACGCCCGGATCGTCAGGCCCGATCTCCGGATTCCTGCCCGATTTGATCCAAAGGTTTGCGCAGAATCTGGACCAGGGGACTCTTTCATCTGACTCTCCGATTTTGGCAACGTACTCCCTGTCATTCACTCGATTCCATTCCGAGCGCTTTCATCTTTTCATAGAGAAGTCGTCGCTGAATTCCAAGTCTCCGCGCAGCATCGGCCTTGTTCCCGCCGCTCTCGTTGAGCGCATTCTCAACAAGTTTCCTCTCCCATGCGGCTACGGATTCGTGAAAAGGCAGGCGCAGCAATTGCGCCAAATCCGTCTGTGCTTCGCGTTCTGGTGGTCGCAGCATGGACTGGTGAAGGATCTCAGATGTGACGACCCGGCCCGCGGCCAGCACTGCCGCGTGCTCGATCAGATGCTCCAGTTCGCGGACATTGCCGGGAAAGCTACTCTGCTGCAGAACGAGCACTGCATCGTCGGTGAATGCGGAGGGTGGAAGTCCATTTCGTTCCGCGAACCGGCGCAGGAAATGCTCAGCAAGCGGAAGGATGTCGGTGCGTCGTTCACGTAGAGCAGGGACCGTTACCGTGAAAACCTGCAGGCGATAATATAGGTCGGCGCGGAAACGTTTCTCCTCCACGTCTTCCTGGAGAGCCCGGTTGGTTGCAGCCACAAGGCGGAAGTCAGCTGCAATGGTCTCGCTGCTTCCGAGACGTTCGAACGTATGCTCCTGAAGAACTCGGAGGAGCTTCGGCTGAAGGGCAAGTGGTAATTCGCCGATCTCGTCGAGAAATACTGTACCGCCTGCGGCGCTTTCAAATTTTCCAGCCCGCAGCGTATGAGCTCCGGTGAATGCTCCTTTTTCATGCCCGAACAACTCGGACTCAAGAAGATCTGCCGGGAGAGCCGCACAGTTGACCACTACAAATGGCCCACTTGCGCGGCGGCTCTGGCGGTGTATCGTGCGTGCCACTAACTCCTTTCCTGAGCCAGATTCCCCGAGGATCAAAACAGAAGTGTCGGTGGCCGCGACGCGCCCGATTGCTTTGAACAGGTTGAGCATGGGGCGCGAGGAGCCCATAATCAGCTCGGCTCCACCGTCTTCTTTGAGCAGCTGTCCGGATCTTTCCGCCCGCAATTTGTCCACTTCGCGCTGCAGCTTCACATGATGCAGCGCGCGTTTGACAGTCGCCAGCAACTCGTCCATGTCCAGCGGCTTCGTGATGAAGTCGTACGCGCCGAGTTGAATGGCGGTCATGGCATTCTGGCCGGTTCCGTGAGCGGTCATGACGATAACCGGCAACCATTTCGGAGATTCAAGGTCACTCAGGCCGCGCAGCAGGAATTCACCGTCTGCGCGAGGCATCTTCCAATCGCAAAGAACAAGGTCTGGTGTGCATTGCCGGAGTGCTTCCAACGCGGCTATACCATCTTCTGCCTCTGCGACCTCAAAGCCGTGGCCGACGAGGATTTCTCGCAGCGTGAGCCGCAGATTCCGTTCATCGTCGACAACCAGAATGCGTTCAGGCATGTAATCTTTCGCCTCCACTCGTATGTTCCAGTCTTGGCTCGGCCCTACCATCGTCCGTGCTTGGGAGTCTGAGGGTGACAACCGCTCCACCGCGTTGACCATTGCTCAATGTGAGCTGGCCGTCATGTGCTTGCAGAATCTCGTATGCGATCGAGAGTCCAAGCCCGGTACCCTTTTGCTTCGTCGTAAAGAAAGGATCAAACGCATGGGCCTCTATCTCAGAAGTGAGGCCCGATCCTGAATCTGCGATGACGATCTCCGTCCAACTCGGATTAGTGCACACGGAGCATTCAATTCGGCGTTGATCTTCAGGTTGCTGGATCACCGCGTCGATCGCATTGGAGACGACATTATCGAGAACCTGGCGTAACTGGTTGCGGTCGGCCCACGCGAATGCGGATGCGAAGCTTCGGAATTCAACGTTGACCCCTTGCTGACTGGCTGCACTGGCATGCGCATCGAGAACGTCGCGGCACAACTCGCCGACGTCGATCCGTTCCTTATCCAACCGGATTGGTCGCGAGAAATACAACAGACGCTCAATCATCGAATCCAATCGCGCTATTTCGTCGAGCGCGATTTGGCTGTTTCGTTCGAGAGCCGGGTCAGCACTAGCGCGTTGCGTCATCTGAATCCGGAGCCGAATCGTAGCCAGCGGATTGCGTATCTCATGAGCGATCCCCGCAGCAAATTGGCCCAGTGAGGAAAGCCGATCCTGATGGCGCAGCTTCGCTTCGAGTGTCCGCTCATTCTCATTCTTTTCCCGAAGCGTGACTGCCAGGGCTTCGATCTCACGCAGCACACGCTCAAATTCAGCCAGCCTCAACTGCTGTGGCCGTGGAATGGAAAGATTGGTAGCGAGCCTTCCGACGTACGCGCCAATCGCAAGCACAGCCTTTTGTACCTCCGCCACCACGAAAAAGGCGATCAAAGCGCATGCAAGCGCACCAAGTGCAAAGGCAATCATTCCTGTCAGGAAGCTGGCATTGGTGCCAGCATTGAGCCCTGGCATCCGCTGCATCATCCATGAAGCGCCAAGACTTTTCCCGTTGAGAGAGATTGGATAAGCAACAAAGACAGTCGCGTCACGCGGGCCAGTGAAACGGAGCGCTTGCATCTGGCCCGATTGAGCAGCCTTCCGCGCCAATTCCGTGATGGCCGGTCGCTCATGGGCGGGAATGTCTGTCTTTGGACCTGGCCCTGGATGGGTTGGGAACGCATAGCCTAACAGGTCGTCGTCTATTCGCGAATAAAAGCCCCCTTCGATGCCTGGCTCATGCTGCAAAACAGCAGAGGTCATCAAGGCCATTAACTGATTCGAGCCAGGCTGTTCCGGCGTTTCAATGGCGGGCTGGTTGGAATGAAGGAGCTCCCAGGAAGAACGATTAGCGTAGTCCAGCGCAAGATTTCTGGCGAGTGTTCCAAGGTGCGCCTGTGCAGAATCCAGTGTCGCGGACTGACTATTGCGCATCAGGATCAAGAAAACTATCGCGGCGCTGACCAGGAGGAACGAGGTCAGCACCGCAAGCAGATAGATCCGTGACCGGACACTCGGGGTTGAGACGCGGATGGACACTGAGTTCGTACTCTCCTGAAAGCCGTCCCCTATAAGCGTAAGACTCGCGGTATGGGAAGCGAAACACAGACACTTAGATGCCCGCCGCTGTGTTTTTCACTACGGCTGCGGCGGCGGCGGCGGCTCAGGCCCGCCAGGCGGCGGAGCCAGAGGTGCTGCCACTCGGCCGCTTGCGACAAGCACACGCTGGATTGAGTGATCACAGGCTGCTAGAAGTGCGTCGGCAGCGCGCGCCATAGAGCCTGCCTCTTGCGGCTTCTGGCTATTGAGGAGGTTCTGCGCGTTCTGCTCAAGCCGGCCAGCCTCCTCAAGAAGATTGTGCACCTCCTGATCTGCGGCGTCGGGAGTGGCGCCAATTCGTGCAGTGATGTCCGCCCTGTGCTGAGCAAGACGTCCCAGATCGTCGTAGACCCTGGCTGCGGGGTCCGGCCCTCCCATCACCTGCGGAGGTGGATTCACCTTCGGTTGAGCTGCAGCGAACAGGCGCGCAGAAGCTAGTTCATCGGCTGCGCGCGCGAGATCGGCAGCCATCATTCCCCACTCCTGGGCCGCAGTGAAGTTGCTGGCTTGATAGGCGGTGAGGGCCTGCTGATAGGCGTTTCGGCTTTGCGCCAGGAGATCACCGGCGCCCTCCGCGCGGCTCGATTCCACTAATACCCCGCTTCGGCCAATGGCATCGTACGCACGCTGAATTGCCGCACCTGCGCCCTCCTGTGTCGCCATCAACGGATCAACGGGAGGAGGTGGTGGTGCTCCGCGACGAGGTGGCGGAGGTGGACCGTCTGGCTGCCCGTGTGCGGCGCCCGTTCCAAGGATGAGCACGCCAAACACCAAAGCCATCAGGGTGCGACTGCTGGCATTCCGCCAAGTACTTTGATTCAGAGATTGAAGCAACACTGTACACCTCTTCGAGACTGGTTTATCGACCGTCTCGCTTGAATGCATCTCCGTTGCCATACTCCACGTCTCGACTCGCCGCGATACATGTTATTCCATTCCAAACATCTGAGAGAAATTCAGATCGGCTTCAGCACACTCCTTCCGTGACCCCAGGCGTTCGCTTTCCGTCCACAGTGAACGCTTTCCGTACTCGTTCCTCGAACCAGCTGAGCGCTAAGTTCCAGCAATTGATATTCGAGCGGTTTGGCATCGCGCTTGCGAAGTATAGACGCGGACCCTGTCCGGCCGCACTGAGCAAGCCAAGAGGAAACGAGCATGCAAAGCCAATCACATCGAACTCGTCTCGATCCAGTTGTTCTCCTCGGCAGCTTCTATATTTTGTCGTTCATCACGGGTTGTGCGGCCGGTCCACCCTTGGGACCACTGGATATTGGCTTGCCCCCCGGCCTAGGGCAGATGCTCATGATCGTCTTGCTCATAGCAGCTGTGCTTTTCACCGCGATTCACGCGCGTCGTACGTCAATGCCCGCGTCAGAAGACTCTGCCTTGTCCCTATTGAGAGATCGCTACGCGCGCGGAGAGATCGATCGCGAAGACTTTCTTCAGCGGCGGCGCGATCTTGAAGGCCAACAACCACAAGAAGCGCGAGGGGTCAACGCCCGTTGATGTTGCCTGAATCAAAGAAGTCGAGTTTGCGAGCGCTGGAGTGGCTGAACTTCTTCGTAGCCGATGTCCAGACCGGGCTCGGTCCGTTTCTGGCGGCGTATCTCGCCTCAAGCGGATGGAGCCCCGAGCGTTTAGGGGTTCTGTTGACCGCGTGCGGTCTGATTCCGATCGCGTTGCAGATTCCTGCCGGCGGTGTGGTTGACGAGATACGAGGAAAACGAGGCTTAACCGCGGCAGCAATCGTGACCATCGCCGCCGGAGCGCTGCTGCTGTCGTGGCGCACCAGCACAGCTTATGTCGTCTCCGCGCAAGCTGTGTTGGCCATTGCAGGCCTGTTTCTGGGTCCCGCTCTTAATGCCATCACGCTGGGCGTGGTGGGCGTGCCGGGATTTGATCGGCAGCTTGGACGCAACCAGTCGTTCGCAGCAGCCGGCAACGTGGTTACTGCACTTTTGATGGCAGGCGTCAGCTACTGGATCGGGATTCGGAATGTCTTTCTCTTCGCCGCAATTCTCGCCATCCCGACACTTGCGTGTTTGGCAAAGGTGCGCAGAAGCGATATCGATCTGCGGGATGCCAGAGGAGCTGACAAATCCAGCTCCCACCACAATGTTGGTATTTTCGCCGTGCTTGTGAAGGATCACGTTCTGCTGATCTTCTTTCTTAGTGCCGCGCTCTTTCACTTGTCCAATGCTGCAATGCTCCCGCAGTTGGGCGAAATGCTGGCTCATGGCGACAAAAGGACGGCGGGCCCGCTCATGTCCGCCTGCGTTATCGTCACACAGCTCGTCATTACACTTACAGCTGCTCAAACGGGAAGATTGGCCGGCATATTCGGTCGCCGGCCACTGCTGCTTGTGGGCTTCGCCGCGCTGGTCATTCGCGGATGCCTGTACACGGTAGTCCACGGGCAACCCGCCCTTATCGCCGTGCAGGTGCTCGATGGTGTAGCCAACGTTATCTTCGGTGTTGTCTCTGCCCTTGTGGTGGCCGATCGCACGCACGGTACCGGACGCTTCAACCTTGCTCAAGGAGCTCTTGCCAGTTTTGTTGGCATCGGCGCCGCGCTCAGCACCACGTATGGCGGTTACCTGATCCAGCACTTCAGCTACAACACTTCATTTCTAGGCCTGTCCGCAGTAGGCGTCATCGCCTTTATCTTGCTTTTCGCTTTCTTCCCGGAAACACAGATTGAAAAGACTCCGACCATCCTCCACCAGGAGAGACTTGCGATTAATGAAGCAGATTGATGCTCTTCCATCCCCCCTGCCGCTCGACACCACGGGCATTGTCTCGTGGGTACAGATTGGCGATCTTCACCTGACAACGGCCGCCGAGCAGAATTTCGCGGACCTGTGGGATATCGCTGAGCAGCTGAACGCTCAGTTTGCTGCGAATCTCAACTTTGCTTTTCTTCCCGGTGATCACGCGGAAAACGGGAAGCCTGAACAATACGATCTCGTGCGATCCGCGCTCGACCAGTTGCGTCTGCCGTGGTTCTCCATCGTCGGCGATCATGATGTCCACACCCGCACCTTCGACCCCTATTGCCGCGCGATGCTCCCCATGACGAATTACGGGTTCGAGGTCGGCAACTGTCGTTTCATCGCACTCAACGCCTTTTCTGATCCCGTTCCACAGAGCTTCACCTTGGACGAACGGCAGTTCGCTTTCCTTGAACGGGAGCTGAACTCCGCAACAGCCTCCGGAATGAGCTCCGTTCTCCTGATGCACTGCTATCCGAGCGATCTGAGACAAGGGTACGCGCGGCTGCGCGAGCTTATCTTTCACTATCGCCCGCTCATGGTGGCGATGGGTCACACGCACTACAACGAGATCGCTCGCGACGAAGCATCCGTCTACTCAACCACGCGCTCAACTGGTCAGATCGAAGAAGGCCCTGTCGGTTTCTCCATCACCAATATCGACGGTGGCTGCATAAGTTGGAAGTTCAAAGAATTGGCAAGCACCGAGCCCTTCGTGATGATCACCTCTCCCGCCGACTGGCGGCTCACCCCGCAAACCAGCTCGATGTACTCGGCCGCCCGTCAGCTACGGGTCAAAGTGTGGAGTGCTCAAACCATACGAGCAGTCCACGCAGAAATTGCAGGCCAGGAGCCGATCCTCTTAGGACAGATTCCTGGAACCAATGTGTGGCGGGGGCCAAACACGCTGCTCGAAGGGTGCGCTCGCGTTCGTGTCATCGCCCGGACCGAAGACGGCCAGGAAGGAATCGATGAAATTGAGCTCCAAGACAGCGCATCACCACAAATGCACATCGCTCGCTTCGACCAGGACAACGCAATCGGGGAGTGGCGCGAGCGCGGAATCCTGGGAACGCAGCTTGGCCCCAACAAGAAGGGCAGGAAGTGGTAATGGCGCACATATTGATCTGGAGTATCGCCGCCATCAGCATCGTACTGATGCTCTTTCGGCCGTTCGGAATTCCCGAGGTTGCATCGACCTCCGCAGGCGCGTTGTTGCTCTGCATTTTCGGCCTCATCCCCTGGGAACTCGCAGTGCATGCGGCGGCGGAAGGCCTGGACGTCTACTTGTTCCTCGCTGGCATGATGCTCTTATCCGAGCTTGCCCGCGTTCACGGCGTTTTCGACTGGCTCGCAGGGATTGCTGTTGAACATGCGAACGGATCTGCCGCCCGTCTGTTCACGCTTATCTACGCTGTAGGAACAGCCGTCACGGCGCTCATGTCGAACGATGCAACCGCGGTCGTATTGACCCCAGCTGTTCTAACCGCAGTCAAGCGTGCAGAAGCTCTTCCTATGCCATACCTCCTGACTTGCGCTCTGATCGCAAATGCTGCCAGCTTCCTTCTGCCGATCTCGAATCCTGCAAATCTGGTTGTCTTCCACAACGCCATGCCGCCGCTCACACGCTGGCTTACCACGTTCCTCGTTCCATCCATTGTGTCGATCGCAATTACGTATCTTCTGCTGCGTTGGTACAGTCGTCGAGACCTTTCTCTGCCGAGCCGATCGCTCGACGGAGATGGCCATCTCACAACGACGGGAAAGATTACTTTCTTTGGCATTTTATCGGTCGCGGTTGTTCTGCTTGTTGCATCCGCTCGGCGACAAGACCTCGGCTTGCCGACTTTCTGTGCGGCGCTGGTCGTTGCCACCATCGTCCTCATCTACGAACGCGGCAACCCTCTGCGCCTGGTGCGCGATATTTCCTGGAGCATCCTGCCGCTCGTAGCCGCACTCTTCATCATCGTGGAAGCCGTCAAGACCGCCGGAGCACTAAGCGTCCTGCATGACAGCCTCACGGCCACCCTTCGCTGGCCGATAGCAGTAAGCAGCCTCACGATTGGCAGCGCGGTTGGTTTCGGGACTAATCTCGTCAACAATCTGCCGCTCGGCCTCATCTCGGGAGCCGCTCTCCAAACCACACCTTCACACTCTGTGCTGTCCACGGCAGTCCTTATCGGTATCGATTTAGGGCCCAATCTTTCGATCACCGGATCACTTGCGACTATTCTCTGGCTGATCGCAATCCGCCGCGAAGGATTGAATGTAAGCGGCTGGCAATTTCTGAAAGTCGGCATGCTCGTCATGCCTCTTTCTCTACTCATGGCGATCGGTTCAGCCATTCTTTTGAATTCCCTTTGAATCTTCGAGGAGGTTCTTATGAAAAGCGGGTGGATCTATGCATTCATCATTCTCGGTGGCATGCTGCAGGCGGTTGGCGCGCCCATGAACGGGCAGTTGTTTGCCTCACTTCAGAACAAGTGGCTGGCTTCAGCCGTCTCCTTCGTCGTGGTTACATTCTTCTTCGTGGTCATGTTTTTAATACTTCCCAAGCCCCTTCCTACCGTAAGCGATCTTGGACAAATGCCTTGGTGGGCGCCAATCGGCGGCCTGGTGGGTGCCGTACAGGTGTATGCGGGGCTTACGCTCGTGCAACGTGTGGGCGCCGGACCATTCATGGGCCTCACCGTTACTGCAGCTCTCGTTGCATCCATACTGATCGATCACTGCGGATGGTTCCACATGCCCGTTCACCCGATCAACGCCTACCGTATTGCCGGTGCAGTTTTGATGATCGGCGGGATTACCCTGATCACACGGTTTTGATGCTGACCTAGTTCACACCCACCAAGCCGTCTTTCGCCTGGAGCCAAGTCGCAGCAGCAGGTCACTCCCATGAGGTTCATTCAGGGATAATGGCAGCAATCAAGCGTCCGAACAGCCGGCTATACGGAAACTTGCCGAAGACTCAGATCGACCTCAATAGGTTTGAAGCAAACTACGGGCGCCACTTTTCTACGAGCGGTCTATCACTAACCGGTTCCATAAGGTGCTTTTTTTACCTATTCACTTTCGGCTGTACCGCGCACCTCGGTCTGTGAGCGGAGTCACCTTGGTCCGTGAGCTAGGTAACAGACCAAAGTGAGGAGGGTCTTTTGATGGTAATGGCGACCTTTGTTCTGCCTGTCCGGCACGGAACACCCGAAGTGAGCGGTTTCCGCCCGCTGTTTTCCGTGGGATAAATCGACCGGGCTCTACAGGTCCAACTCCGCCCGGATCATGTTTTCCTCCGCATTCGAGAATATCTTGAAGCCGTGCTTCACGCACAACGCACGCATCTCGTGGTTCTCGGGCAACATCTTGGAGAACACCATCTTTAGCTTTTCGTCGCGTGCGATCTGGATGAGCATGCGATACAACTCCGTTCCGATGCCCTTGTGCTGCGCGGCATCAATGACCACGGCGGCCATTTCGGCTTCGTCACGGCTGTGCAGCCTGCTGAGCCGGCCGAAGGCGAGGATTTCGGTCTCGCCCCTTTCGTGCTTGCGCTCAACTACCAGCGCCATTTCGCGGTTGTAGTCAATGAAGCAGATGCGGGTCAGGCGTTCGTGAGCGGTGCGCTGGGTGATCTTGAGCGGTTGGAAGTACCGCTGGTAGACGCTGCGCTCGGAGAGCTTCTGGTGGAACTCGATCATGGCCGGCTCGTCCTCGGGGCGAATTGGCCGGATAGTTACGGCGTTGCCATCCTTCATCGTCCACTCGCTGACCAGGTGGACCGGATACGGCAGGATGGCAGCCTCAGGTAATTGCTCCTCGGTCATCTCCACCCCGTGTATGACCACGCGTGCATCCAGCGCCAGCAACCGGTCCGGCGAAGCCAGCAGCGGATTGATGTCGATTTCCTTGATCCAGCGCTGCTCGACGACCAGCTGACTGAAGCGCACCAGCAGATCCGCCAGAGCTTTCAGGTCAACCGGCTTGCGGCCGCGGACTCCTTTCAGCGCCTTGAAGATTTTGGTCGGCTCCATCAAGCGCACGGCCAATGTCGAGTTCAACGGCGGCAGCGCCAGGGCGCGGTCCTGGAAGACCTCCACGAGTTGGCCGCCGGTGCCGAATAACAGCACCGGGCCGAACTGCGAATCCAGGCTGCTGCCGATGATTAGCTCGTAGCCGTCGAGCTTCACCATGGGTTGGACGGTGACGCCCTGGAAGTGTTCGGCGCCGGCTTTCTCCGTGACTGACTGCTTGATGGCGTGGAACGCGGTCTTCACCGCTGCGGCATCGCGCAGGTTCAGCTCCACGCCGCCCACATCGGTCTTGTGCGTGATGGTGAGCGAGTACAGCTTCAGCACGATCGGGTAGCCCATCTCCTCCGCGGCTTCCAACGCCTCCTGCTCGGTGACCGCAATGCGCGTTTCGACCGTGGGAATGTCGTAGGCCTTCAGCAACTGCTTGGATTCGTACTCGGTCAGGACGGTGCGGCCGGACTGCCGCACATCGCCGATAATGCGCTCGGCCTTGCCGAGCTGCAACGGGGCGTGCTCAGGCATGGTTGGCGTTTCGTAGATCGCCTTCAGGTTGTAAGCATACCGCCACATGTAGTTGAAGGCGCGCACCGCGCTGTCAGGAAACCGGAATACCGGAATGCCGGCCTGATTCAGGATCTCCTCGCCAGCTGCGACCTCTGCGCCGCCCATCCAGCTCGCCAGCACCGGCTTGCCGAATCCCTTGGCGTAAGGCTTCAGCTTCTCCGCGATCTGCGTCGGGTTGGTCATGTCTTGTGGTGTCAGGACGACCAGCATGCCATCAATGCCGGGGTCTTTGGCGGCAATCTCCAGCGACTTGGCGTAGCGCTCCGGCTGGGCATCGCCGAGGATGTCCACCGGATTGTTGTGGCTCCATTGCGGCGGCAAGATGGCGTCGAAGGCCTTCATGGTCTCCTCCGACAGCTCTGCCAGCTCGCCTCCGCCCGCTATCAGGGCATCGGTGGCCAGCACGCCGGGCCCACCGGCGTTGGTCAAGATGCACAGGCGCTTACCGCCAGGGCGCGGCTGCTTAGCCAGAACGTCCGACATGAAGAAGATGTCGGCAATGCTGTTGATGCGCAGCACACCGGTGCGGCGGAAAGCAGCATCCAAGACTTCGTCGCTGCCGGTCAACGAGCCGGTATGCGAGGCCGCAGCCTTGGCAGCTGCGGCAGTACGTCCGGCCTTGATCACGATCACCGGCTTGTTCAGTGATACTTCGCGCGCCGCCGACAGAAACGTCCGCGCATCGCCGATGGACTCCATGTAGATGACGATGCTGTGCGTTTGGGAATCGCTACCGAAATAGTCCACCAGGTCGCCCCAGCTCACGTCGAGCATGGAACCGATGGACACGAAAGCGCTGAAGCCCACATTCTCGCGCAAGCTCCAGTCGAGCACCGCGGTGCACAGTGCGCCGCTTTGGCTGATGAAGGCCACGTTGCCCGGCCGCGCCACAGTGTGGGCGAAGGTCGCGTTCAGGCCGCGGACCGGGTTCATCACGCCCAGGCAGTTCGGACCGATGACCCGCATCTTGCCGTGAATGGTTTGCGCAATCTGCCGCTCCAATTCCTTGCCATGCTCGCCGTTCTCCTTGAAGCCGGCCGAGATGATGATGCCGGCGGGAATGTCCAGCTCCACCGATTCTGCGATGATGTCGGGTACGGTGTCGGCGGGCGTGACCACCACAACCAGGTCCACCTTGTCGGGCAGTTCTCGCACGCTCGGATAAGCCTTGATCCCGAGCACATTGGAGCGCTTGGCGTTCACCGGAAAAACGGTGCCGCCGAAGGGGCTGCTCAGCAGGTTCCACAGCACTGAGCGGCCTACACTGCCGGCACGCTCTGAAGCGCCGATCACGGCAACGCTTTTGGGAATAAACAACGGATCGAGAGGATGGCTTTCGGAGGGGTAAACGTCCGACGACCGGCTAAGGTTGGCCGAAGAAGCGGGCTCCCTGGGTGCTGAAATCGTGGACATAAAAACCTCCCAGCTATGAAGTTCCAAACTAATCTCGTCCGGGAGGGCGCGGCGGCGTGTCTGTTCAGAATTGCTCACTCTGGCGGAGATTCTGCCGAAGCATGGTGCAATTGCCAAAGAGTGCGCCGCCGCGCCTTCCAAGATCGTCCGATGGCCTCACCACCTCGATCCGGAAGGCGGTCGAGGGCTGACCCATCCCCAAGCCCTCTTTCGCTTCAGACCCGCGCGAAGTCGAGCACGACGCGTGACGCCACTTCGCCATGCTCAAGCCTGTCGAAGACCTGGTTGATCGAAGACAAAGGCTGGAGCTCGATATCGGCCTTCACCTTGCCCTCGGCGGCAAAGGCGAGCGCTTCCGCCATATCCTGGCGCGTTCCGACGAACGAACCCCGAATGGTAATGCAGTTCGCCACCACATCGAAGAGTGGAACCGGGAACTCACCTGGCGGCAGCCCGACCAACACACAAGTCCCGCGCTTCCGGGTCATGCCAACTCCCTGCTTAAATGCGGGGAGCGAGGGCGCGGTAATCAGAACGCCATGAGCTCCGCCACCAGTTTCCTTCTTCAAGGTGGCTGCCGGGTCGCCAGACCTGGCGTTAATCACGAGATCGGCGCCAACCTGCCTGGCGTGGGCCAGCTTGCCGTCATCGATGTCAATCGCGCAGACGAACAGTCCCATGGCCTTGGCATATTGGATTGCCAGATGCCCCAGTCCGCCAGCCCCAGAGATGGCCATCCATTCGCCGGGCTTCGCTCCGCTCTCCTTGATCCCTTTATAAGTGGTGACGCCGGCGCAGATCAGTGGGGCGGCATCCACAGCCGCGAGTCCGGCAGGCACATGGGCAACGTAGTTCGGGTCTGCGAGGAGGTATTCGGCAAAGCCGCCGTTCTTGTTGTAGCCACCAAACTGCGCCTGGGCGCATACCGTTTCCCAACCCCTCAAGCAATATTCGCAATGACCACATGCCGAATAAAGCCAGGGCACTCCAACCCGGTCGCCCTCCTTGACGACCGTCACTCCCGATCCGACGGCGACGACTAGCCCGATGGCCTCATGGCCAGGAATGAAGGGGAGCGTGGGCTTCACCGGCCAGTCGCCATGCGCGGCATGGAGATCGGTGTGGCATACGCCGCAAGCCTCGGTCTTGATCAGGATCTGGCCCGCCGCGGGAGACGGGATGTCCCATTCCTGCAACAGCAATGCCTTTCCAAACTGCTCGACCACTGCGACGTTCATCCGTCCCGCCCCGGGAGACGAGATGTCCGATTCACGGAGCACTGAAGAAAAAGGCTGATCGATCACTGCGGTGTTCATTTCGAGTGCCATGTGTAACTCCTTTTTTCCAACCTGAAAACGTCGACGCGGCTCAACCGCGACCCAAAGAAGCGAGTAAGCCGCTCCCATCCTCTGAGGCCGTTAGGCGCCGGGTCAGCTCGAAAGTGCTACTCACTCGGTTGCCGGACTTGAGAGCCGGCGCCTATGCTGGCGCGTCGATCGATTCGACGCAAACTAGCTTTTTGTTCACAAACTCCTGGATGCCCATGCTGCTGAGTTCGCGCCCGTAGCCGGAGTCCTTGATCCCGCCGAACGGCAAATCCGGTCTCGTCCAGGTTGGGTTATTTACGAACATCATGCCCGTGTCGACGCGGCTCGCGACCCGTTTGCCGCGCGCAACGTCCCTGGTGAAGACCGAGCCCCCCAACCCAAAATCCGAGTCGTTGGCGAGCGCGACCGCAGCGTCCTCGTTCTTGACTCGGAAAAAGAGCGCGACCGGCCCGAAAAATTCCTCCCTAAATGCGGGATTGTCCGGCTTGATATTCGTAAGAATCGTGGCCTGCATGAAAGCGCCCGGTCGATCGATGCGTTTTCCGCCCATCACCAGGGTGGCCCCCTTGGCCACGGCTTCTTCGACCTGGTCGAGAAGTTGTACCAATGCCGCTTCTGTGGACAGGGGTCCGAGAGTCGTAGCCTCGTCCATCGGGTCTCCTGGCTTGAGCGCCGCCAGCGCCGTTTGGAACTTGTCGAGAAAGGTGTCTGCCAACTCTTCGACGACGATGAAGCGCTTCGCGGCGACGCAGCACTGCCCGGTATTGTTCATCTTGCCCCAGACCGCCCACTTAACCGTTCGATCGAGGTCGGCATCCTCCAACACGATGAAGGCGTCGCTGCCGCCAAGCTCCATCGTCGACTTCTTAAGGTTTTGTCCAGCTCTCCCGGCAACGCTCTTTCCGGCTCCGACGCTTCCGGTCAATGCCACACCCTTGATCCGAGGGTCGTCGATCACTCGATTCACCTGCTCATGCGAGATCAGCAGGTTGGTATACGCTCCTACGGGGGCACCCGCCTCCAGCCACATCTTCTCAAATGCGATGGCGCACTGCGGAACGCACCCCGCATGCTTCACCATAACGACATTGCCTGCCATTAGGTTCGGCGCGGCAAAGCGCGCAAGCTGGTAGTAGGGAAAGTTCCAGGGCTGGACGCCGAAGAGCACGCCGAGGGGGGTGCTTTCGATCTGTGCTTCCCCCGAACTCGGCTTGAGGTGCTCTGGTGCGAGGAAACGCTCGGCGTTCGTGGCATAGTAGTCGAGGATGTCCGCGCTAAGCAGAACTTCGCCGCGGGCTTGCCCAATGAGCTTTCCCATCTCGAGCGTCACCGGGCGAGCGAACTCGTCGA
Source organism: uncultured Acidobacteriaceae bacterium (assembly GCA_963782175.1). Taxonomy (GTDB): domain Bacteria; phylum Acidobacteriota; class Terriglobia; order Terriglobales; family Acidobacteriaceae; genus Silvibacterium. The sequence goes on along the minus strand of CAWAIX010000014.1, from coordinate 7,006 downwards.
TCCGCGCACGCATGATAGCGGACGCTTTCGCGACCACGGCCGCTCGCTCCGCAAAAGTCGTATGCCGCCAGGTCTCAAAGCAGGTTGCCGCGGTTTCAATTGCCATATCGAGCTGGTTGTCGCTGAGTTCGTCGAACGTCTTCAGGATCTTGCCGTCATATGGGTTAACGCTTTGGTAGGCCATGGCTACGTCCTCTTCTAACCTCGCCGTGCAGGATTAGATCTGTTGTCGGGGTTGTCTAAGCCTCGATAATCACGAGGATCACGGCTCGTGGAGATTGTCTCTCCGCGAAAATGCAAGGTGCTGTACAGTTTTGCTCACAAATGACAGATGGGGTCTTTGGATCGATCGCCTGCGCGGGGGGGGAGTAGATTCTCTGCGGGTGTACTCGCGAAGCGCCCGAAGCGCACCACGGCCGCTTCACTCAGTCGAAGCAAACCACCGAAAATGAGCGCCGCCTGGAAGACCCTAATTTGGGCTCGTTACTCTTCCGGCTTTTAGGTTCCATCCGTCCGCTCCTCGATTTTTCGAGTCTAAGTTGGCCTGTTTTGTCACTTCTTCTGCAACGTGTGAATGTACGCCACCAATTTGCGGGTCCGTAAGTTTACCGGCAAACGCGCGCATATTGCTTTACTTGTTTGAGAGCCGTGCTATAGGATTTCGGGCCGAAGTTCTGAAAGTTCGGGAAAGGAGCTCGAAATGGCGCGAGTGGCACTTGTGACTGGTGGTACACGGGGAATTGGAGCCGAGATTGGCCGGGCATTGCGGAGAGCCGGGCGCACGGTCGTTGCCACTTACGTTGGCAATGATCAGGCTGCCACGGCGTTCTCACAAGAAACCAGCATCAGCGTCTACAAATTTGACGTGAGCAATTTCGACGAATGCAAGGAAGCGGTGAAGAAGATCACGGCGGAAGTGGGCCCGATAGAGATCCTTGTAAACAATGCTGGGATTACTCGGGATGGCACGTTACAGAAGATGGACCGCGAGATGTGGGATGCGGTTATCGATACAAATCTCGGCTCTTGCTACAACATGTGCAAGCTGATCTTTCCAGATATGCGCGAGAAGAAATTCGGCCGCATTGTCAACGTGGGCAGTGTGAATGGACAGGCAGGTCAGTACGGCCAGGTGAATTATGCTGCGGCGAAGTCAGGTATTCACGGTTTCACCAAGGCTTTGGCGCTGGAAGCTGCGCGGTTCGGCGTTACGGTCAACGCAATCGCGCCGGGTTATGTCGATACCGAAATGGTGCGAGCCGTGCCTCCCGACGTCTTACAGAAGATCATCTCGCGTATACCTGTGGGGCGGCTTGGTACCCCCGCTGATATCGCTCGTGGGGTCGTATTTCTCACTGCCGACGAGAGTGATTTTGTCACTGGAGCTACCCTCTCGATCAATGGCGGCCAGCATATGTACTGAACGGGTCATCTAGATTTGTCGGCGAGCCAGAGGCGGTCTACAGGCCTTGGCGCATTGCGGGCATGGACCGGCAGCCGAGGAAGCCCACGGCTCTTCTTCACACGGAGACAGAACAGAGAGGATGAAAACTGCTCTAAGTCCCGATGACCACGCCGCCGTCCACGGAGAGTATCGTCCCGTGCACAAAGCTGGCTTGGTCTGAAGCCAGCCAGAAATAGGCGTTGGCAACGTCTTCTGGACTTCCAATACGTCCGACCGGAGTCTGACGCACCATTTTGTCCAGGATGTCTGGGGGCATGGACTTCAACATGTCGGTAGCAATGAAGCCAGGTGCGACAGCGTTGACACGGATGTTGTACTTGCCCAATTCGCGGGCCCAAGTGCGGGTCATCCCAACGACGCCCGCTTTCGAGGCCACGTAATTTGTCTGTCCGAAGTTTCCATTCAGAGCCACCACCGACGCGGCGTTGAGAATGACCCCTCCACCTCGACCGATCATGTGCGGGACAACGGCACGCGTTGCCAGGAAAACTCCCTTGAGGTTGACGTCGATCACAGCGTCCCAGGACTCTTCCAGCATGCTCTTGATGGGCCCCTTGCCGTTTGCCTTCACGAGCTGTGCATCGCGCACAATACCAGCATTGTTGATGAGAACATCGATGCCGCCCCACTTCTCGACGACAGTATTTACAGCGGCTTCCAGGCCTGCCGCATCTGTGACGTTCACTACCTGAAACAGCGCTTGTCCACCCGCCTCCTGTATATCGGCCTGGAATGTCGTTGCCGCCTTATCCGATACGTCCCAGCCTGCAATGCGTGCTCCATCTTTGGCAAAGCGAAGCGCCGTAGCGCGACCTATGCCGGCTGCGGCGCCTGTGATGATTACGACCCTACCGGGCAACTTCTGCTCGTCCATGCGAACTTAGCTCCTCTGTCAACAGCCAAATGTACTTGCACAACGGCGCAGGGGAGCCCTTTGGAACCTGGCGTTCGACCTGTGGGGGTATGCCTCAAATAGATTAGACCAATTGTTGCAGTGCGTCATTCTTCTGCAGCAAGAAAATCGCTTCGCTCTCTTCGCATGACGTAGCTGCCGCCACCGTCCATCCCGCTCGAGGACCAAACGTGCAGGGAATGCAGAGTTCCAAGCAAGTCCGATCTCCCAATTGGAGCGATCTCGGACAGCAACAAAGCGAGACAGGAATTTATTCGATGCGATCTCCCTTGCTGGGAATTGGCCCGCGGCGTTACCTTAGATGGGCTTTACAGGCAGACTTCAGCAGCGAGCCGTTGGCAGCAGCGTCGCTGATGTTCGGAGGAATTCGCATATGGCAGCTATCGTGATCACGGCCGCAAAGCGCACTGCAATCGGGGCTTTCATGGGAAGCCTCAAGGACGTATCCGCCGTCGACCTGGGTGTGGCGGCGGTAAGCCCCATTCTGCAGGGCCTGATTCAAGAGGATGTCGCAGATGTCATTGTTGGCAATGTTCTGCAAGCAGGCCAAGGCATGAACCCTGGCCGCCAGATTTCGCTCAAGGCTGGGTTGCCTCCTAAGACTCCCGGGCAGACGATCAATCGTGTCTGCGGCAGTGGACTGCAATCCGTGGTCAATGCCGTTCAGGGACTCAATTCCGGAGACGGCAGACTCTACATTGCTGGTGGAATTGAGAGCATGTCCCGCGCACCGTATCTTCTACCAAACGCACGAGCTGGCAATCGGTTCGGCCATGGAGAGATGGTGGACAGCATTCTGAGCGAGGGCCTCACAGATCCGCTATTGAACTACGCAATGGGAATTACAGCCGAAAATGTAGCCGCGCAACGGAAAATCACACGTGAGGAGCAAGATGCTTTTGCTCTCGAGAGTCAGCGCCGCGCTGCCGCCGCCAAAACAAGTGGCGCCTTCGCGGAGGAGATAGTTCCGGTCAGCGTGCCCGGCCGCAAGGGGGTTGTCGTTTTCGCCGAGGATGAGCACCCGCGGGCGGACACCACTCCCGAGGGTCTCGCAAAACTCCGGCCTGCATTCAAACCTGATGGCGGAACAGTCACGGCTGGGAATTCCAGTGGTCTAAATGATGGGGCTGCCATGATTGCGGTAACGACAGAAGACTATGCGAAGGACCATGGTCTCCAGGTACTTGCCAGGATATTGAGTTACGCCACCGTTGGCGTTGAGCCGGAGGTGATGGGCATCGGCCCCGCCTCCGCTGTACCCGTTGCATTGAGCCGCGCAGGGCTCAGCTTAGCGGACATTGACCTTTTCGAGCTGAACGAGGCTTTTGCCGCACAGTCGATTGCAGTGGTTCGTGAGCTCGGCCTGGATACCTCAAAGGTTAACGTCAATGGTGGAGCAATCGCATTAGGGCATCCGATTGGGGCATCGGGCACGCGCGTCCTGGTCACATTGATACATGCGCTCCGGCGAAGCGGAAAAGAGCATGGCGTTGCCAGTCTTTGTATAGGCGGCGGGATGGGGATAGCCATGGTCGTTTCCGCGAGGTAGTCAGCGTAATTGCCGCTGACAACAGGGTTCCTTGTCTTCGCCCGTTCGGCGAGATCTGGGATGCTCATTGGTGCGGGTCGTCCTTCGCCTGTGCTCGAGTCAGTCATTGATTGACAAGACAGACGGAGAGTCTTTCATTTTTTCTTTTGAGGTGCCTTCTTGGGGCTAAGTGTGGAGACCAGCGTCTCCAGCTCGGCTACTCTCTGCTTCAGTTCGTCGACGTCGGCATGCTCGGGATTCTCCACTCGACGGGTGCTGCTCTCGACCGCGGGCGCAACTGGCTGAGACTCCTTGACACCGCCGCGAGTCTTGTCTTTTCGCTGAATGAATTCGAAGGGATTCAAAGGGGGGGCCATCGCCCGATAGGTGTTCTGGTAAATGTCAAGCATCGCCTTCATATACTGGAGTGCGCTCTCCTGGCTTGCCCGGCCCGAGGCAATCACCATCTGGCGCAAAACGTCGAGAGGGAAGTTGGAATCTGGAGCCTTGGCGTCTTCGATGATGATCTGCGTCAGGATCAGCCGCGTTATGTCTTCACTAGTCGCCGCGTCGACTACCCGGACATGGTCGCCGCTCTGCAGCATCTTGGCCACTTCGTCGAGGTTGACGTACCGGCTGTTGGTTGTATCGTAGAGGCGCCGGTTTTCGTACTTTTTGATGAGGATGGTCCTTGGCTTCATGTTGGCCTTCATAATACCTCTTGACAAGGCTTAGGGAAGGCGTAGTATTTAGACATGCTGCAGTGCAGCAATATTTGCAGCATGGGACAAAGTCCATAGGAGGACGATATGACCACAACCAAGAAATCTGTCCGTGAACACGTATCGGCTGCCGCAGCTGAGAAGACCGAGGTCGCCGAAACCATCGCTACGCTTTATACCAAGGGCGTAGAGCGTCTTGCGGAAGTGCAGAAAAAGGGCATCGACCTTGCCGTGAGGCAGAACGCCGAACTGCTCGACGCCTGCAAGAAGTTTGCGCAGGTCGTTCCGGGCGCCCCTGGTCTTTTCATGCTCGATCTGGCAGCCAATGCCTTCGAGCGGTACGCAGACACGCAGAAGGGCGCAATTGACCTGGTTCTCGAGCAGAGTCATGCGCTGGCCGGCCTGGTCAAGGAGCGCGCCGCTTCGGTCTCTAAGGCGGCCGAGGGCGGTGCCGCGATCGTGCAGCAGACCGTAGAGCATTCTGTTGCAGCGCAAAAGAAGGCACTGGATAATTCCGCTGCGCAGACCAAAGCAGCATTTGAGACTGCCAAACAACAGTTTGGCCTGGCTGGCACCCCTGCCGAAGCAGCAGCCGAGTCATTCCAGCGCGGCGTAGATAGCTTGATCGAAACCCAGAAGGAACTGTTGGATATCGCCGCCAAGCCGTTCAATTCGGTGAATTAAGCAGCGCATGCAATTGCTCGCACGCGAAACCTGAAGTCAGCCCGGAGCTCCGACATCTCGAGATTTCGGAAGATTGTTACTCGGCTGTCTTCAGGTATAAGCTTTTTGTGATTTGCGGGAAGGGAGCCAGCGATGGCCGAAGATCAACCGGGGAGCTCGAAGCCATTAGATCCTTTTGAGTCGTTTCGCAAAATGCGGGACGCCTACCTCGATGCCATGGCAAAAGCCATGATCGAGGCGGTCAACACTGAGAACTATGCCTTGGCAACCGGGACCATGCTGGATGCCTCTCTCACTGCATCGGCCCCCTTACGGGAAGCGTTTGAGAAAACCATGTTGCAAGTTTTGCAGCAACTCTCGCTGCCCTCCCGCCAGGACATCGTTGCATTGGCCGAGCGATTCACCAACTTTGAGATGCGCCTCGATGACATCGATGCCAAGTTGGACCGCATTGCGACGCCGCCTTCTCCTGATGTGCCCATAGTCCATTCCGAGCCAGCCAAACCGGCGGACACGAATCCCAGAACCCAACGCGTGGGGCAGCGGACTGCCAAGGCACCCGCGGCTAAGAAACGGGCCCCAGCGGCGAAGCAGGCACCACCCGCCAAGCGGACCAACAGAAGAGGGGCCAGGTAGACATGTCGCAAGTTCCAGCTGTAACAGATCAGTTTGCTCTTCTCGATGAACGGCTAAGGGCGCTCAACAAGGTAATGACCACGAAGGCGCCGATCGCGCAGACGCCCAAAGAACTTGTCTGGACGCTGAATAAAGCCAAGCTTTACCGCTACACTCCTCTTGTCCCGCAGCAAGAGCGGCATCCGGTTCCGTTGCTGCTGATCTTCGCGCTCATGAACCGGCCATACATTCTCGACCTCCGTCCCGGCCACAGCTTTGTTGAGTTTATGCTGCGAAGCGGTTTTGACATCTATCTTCTGGACTGGGGTGCTCCGGGGCTCGAAGACAAGCATCTGAAATTCGACGACTACACCTTGGAGTACATGCCGAGAGCCATTCGCAAAGTTAAGGCTCTCTCTGGATCTGAAGAGTTCAGCATGCTGGGCTGGTGCATTGGCGCCATCCTAACGACCATATACGCCTCCTTGCTGCCCGATGACGGCCTCCGCAATCTCATCCTGCTGACCGCCCCGTTAGATTTCTCCAACAAGCAGGGACTCACCTTTGCCCGCTGGACCGACGAGAAGTACTTTGATGTCGAAAAGGTTCTCGCGACCTTCGGCAACATGCCAGGCGAAATGATCGACTACGGCGCAAAGTCGCTGAAGCCAGTGGAGAACTACATCAGCAACTACCTGAAGCTATGGGACAACCTGGATAATCCCCAGATCGTCGAATCGTGGCACGCTATGAATACCTGGGTCACGGACAACATTCCGCTGGCCGGCGGAGCGTTTCGTCAACTCATCGTGGACCTGTACCGCAACGATCGCCTCATGAAGGGCGAACTTATGATTCGCGGCCAACGCGTTGACCTGAACCGGCTGCGAGCCAATCTGCTGACGGTAATCGCCGAAGGCGATCACATCACTCCTCCCTGCCAATCGGAGGCAGTCCTGTCCAAGGTGGGGAGTAGCGACAAGGAACTCTATCGTGTTCCTGGAGGGCACATCGGCATCATGGCGGGGAGCGGCGCCCACAAGCACACCTGGCCGCACATTGAAACTTGGCTCGCAGGC
>CAWAIX010000013.1:0-264056 GCA_963782175.1 uncultured Acidobacteriaceae bacterium | reverse complement strand
CCAGTACTTCAAGAAGCACTGAAGGGTAGGACTCAGGGCTTCGCTTTGGTTTTCGCCGAGCCGTCTAGGCGATCCCACTCAAGCTAACACCAGCTTGAGTGGGGCACCATCGGTTACGTAGGTGTAGGAGATTTGCTTATCGCGGTTACGCCAATAGCAGGTTGTGTGGGGCTCCGGGCAAGCCCACTCAAACCGGCACAGGCTGAGTGGGGCACTCGGCAGATGAGGCATCAGGCCACTGAGGATTTCCTCGGGCCATTGGTCACTTCCTCTTGAGTCTTCTAAGCAGCCCCGGAAAATTAAACTCTAAGAATTTATAGTCCCACTTTTTCACAGCAACGATGCCTTTTACGAGTTCCTCTTTCTCTGGTTCCGGCGGATGGATTTGGGACTTAGGCTGAAATAACAGGAGATCAATCTTTTCCTGCAATACGCCCAGCTGTGCGTCCTTGGCTTCGATGGTTGCGTTCTTCATTTCGAGAGCCGCCCTCGCCAACACAATTTGCGACTGAAGATGCAGAACGTTCGACTTTAATTGGGAAACAGCGACGTCATAGAATCCACTGGCGGCGACGCCAAACTCAGGGGCTGCCGGCAGTCTTAGATATACATCAAGCGCTTCGCGAACTTGTTCGAGCGCTTGTTTTTCGCTTACCGGAGTGACGCTAAACAGCACCTCACTCGCGCGTTCTTTAATCTCAGCTCTGGCGTCGATTCCGATATCTCTTAAAAACTGACCGAAATACAGCAGATATTGCTCGCACGCGCTCCGTATGGCGGGTGGAAAGTCAAAGACCAGATCTATCGTTTGAGCCCTCCGTCCCTCTAGCGCTTCTCGGATGACTTTACTGAATCGCGTGAGCCCCTCTTGTTTGGCTAATGCACTCTCAACGAGGTCTTCTCGCGAAATCGACATCGAGACGCCAAACCCGTCAATGGCGGTTTGCGGACTCCGCTGCCAGTAGATGAAGGGACTTTGGGGAACAGCTAGGGCTTCTTCGATTGCAGTTGCAAGGTCTGCGATGCTATATGGTTTTGCCCAGAATTCTAGGTCGTAAATCATAGGGCAGATTACTTGAACGTGATCCGCTCCTATAAGGTCCAGTTCAATTTCTATTTGTCCAAATCCCCATTCATCCGGGGCAATCATAGTGTCTGGCAACCATATCGTCAGCGAATCAAAGTAACCCGCCAAATCTTGTAAAGATAGCTTTGCTAGCTTCGAAACACTACTGCCATGGAAGTTTCCTGTACGTGAGCCGGCCTTCTCTTCAACCTTACTGTCTTCCCAGATTTCGCCGTTAACGATCAGTAGGCCAGCGTCCCACACATCGAATGTCGTCGTAAGTGACTTGATCGGCCCTTTGTCCCGCACGGTTGGCTCATGTATCAGTTTCCTCAGAATGGCTGGTCGTTCTGCTGGATTCATCTTGGACAAAAAATATCCGATCGCATCTTGCCGGGTATGGATCCTGCTGAGAATCTCTGCTGGCTTCTGGCCTTCATACATCGCGTAGGCAGACGCTAGGCTTTTCTGTAAAGGGTTCAGAGCCTTATCTCTGGAATTAGTATGACCTTCGCCTCGGGGGCGAGGGATGCTAGGTGTGTCAACACGTGCTCGCGGCAGCGTTAGTACCTGTTCAAGCGTGGGAGCGCTTGCGATCCGCTTGCTGTTGAGCATATTGTCTGAGGAGATGGAGAGCCAGTCACGCAACGTGGCCAATATGGATGTGTGGTCGTAAGGCGTGTCGATGGGCGAACGAAAGACGGTGCCACTCTGGATCCATGGCGATATGAGGATAGCCGGGACCCGCACCCCGAACCGGTTGAAGTTGAAATTTTCTTCGCCGGGGTCGCTTTTCACGTCGGGTGGGGCCGCGCCGAACGGCGGGAAGACATGGTCGTAGTTGCCTCCGTGCCCGTCAAATGTGACCAGAAGTAAGGTTTTAGACCAAGCGGGAGATTGGATGACAGCTTGCCAGATCTCGTAGAGGAACTGTTCGCCGGCGAGGACGTCGTTCGGCGGCCGTTCATCGTTTGGATTGTCTAGAAAACTGGGTTCGATGAATGTATATTGCGCTAGCCTATCGTCCGCACAATCAACTTTGAAGCTTCCGAACTGCCGGAACCGCCCCGAGTGCGCCCATAAATTAGGAAACATGAGGTACGTCAGGGAGGGGACGATCAGGCTATCGGTGTAAACCCGCCAACTTACACCAGTATCCTCCAGGACGTTGAAGATGTTGGGTATGTCCCATTCGAACGGATTGGGAAAGGTGCCACTGTTCACCTTACCGTTCGAGGTCCCGGCATGCGAGAACGCGCGGTTTGGCCAACATCCGCTCGGAACAGATGAGAACCATGCGTCGGAGACTGCATAGTGCCGTGCGAGATGGGAGATCACTGGAACCTGCGTTGGGCTGAAAGGCTCCATGACTTGGACAGGGATGTTTGTGCCGGTGACCTTGGAGTAATTGATGACGAAGCCCATGTTGGGCCATTTGGGAGTTGGAGTGGGAGCCTCGGGTCCAAAGAGTTGGTAATTGACGTTTTCGAAATCTTCTGCGGGGCTGGGGTTGGGAATGTCAGTGGCATTGGCCATGTCGAATACGGGGTAGGTTTTTGTGGATCGCCCGTAGAAATAATCCTCGTCGATCGGGTTGAACTGTGAACTCTTCAGGCCGTCGAACTCCGGTGCGCTCGAAAAGGGGAGGAACAGTTCGGGGGGGGCGCTCTGTCCCCGGCCTGTAAAGCCATCCACACATGTTGTCGAAGGAGCGATTTCCCAGCATAACGACGATGAAGTGCTCGATTTGCGGGAGAATGCTAGACACGCGATCTGACTCCTGTTATGTGGAATTTGTGGCTTTACTGAACTCTGACCTGCATATATTAACTGCTCGTTGCGATTACCGCGCCTGGCTCTCCGGGCAGCCTCCCCCACGATTCCTCCCATTCAAATCTGATAAAAAGAACAGGGCTCCTGTGTTTTCTTGCGCAAGCTGCGTGAAAAGCAGGTCCTTCGACTGCGCGCCTGCGGCGCTCCGCTCAGGATGACAACTTAGGAATTTGGGATTAGAAGACAGAGATGCGAGCAAAGACAGCAGTGGTGGTCGGCGCCCAGTGGGGCGATGAGGGTAAGGGCAAGATTGTCGATGTCCTGTCGGAACGGTTTGGGGTGGTGGCGCGGTATGCGGGCGGGCACAACGCCGGACATACGGTCATCATCAAGGGGCAGAAGTTCATTCTGCAGCTGATTCCGTGCGGGATTCTGCGGCCGGATTGTCAGGCGGTGATCGGCAATGGGGTGGTGCTCGATCCGATGGCGTTTTTGAAGGAAGTCGGCAAGCTGCGCGATCTGGGCGTTGCCGTCGACCGGCAGGTCTTCGTCTCGAACCGGGCGCAGGTGATTCTGCCCTATCACCGGATGATTGAGCTGGCGGCGGAGAGCGCTCCGGGGCGGCAGAAGATCGGGACGACGAGCAGAGGGATCGGTCCGGCGTATGAGGACAAGATGGCACGCAACGGGCTGAGGGTGATCGACCTGCTGAATACGAACCTGCTGAAGACGCATATCTTCAACGCTTGCCATGAGAAGAATACGGTGGCGCAGGCGCTGTTCGGGACCGAGCCGCTCGATCCGCAGCAGATGTATGAGGAGTATGCGCGGGCGGCGGAGCAGGTGGCTCCGTTTGTGACGGATACGGCGGCGCTGCTGAATGGCGCGATCAGGGCGGGCAAGAGCGTGATGTTTGAGGGCGCGCAGGGCACGATGCTGGATATCGATCACGGGACGTATCCGTTTGTGACTTCGTCGTCGGCGACGGCGGGCGGAGCGGTGACGGGTACGGGGGTGGGTCCGACGGCGATCGGGACGGTGATTGGCGTGACCAAGGCTTATGTGACGCGCGTGGGCGAGGGGCCGTTCCCGACGGAGTCGCATGACGAGGCCGGCGAGCTGCTGAGAGCGCGGGGCAATGAGTTCGGGGCGGTAACGGGGCGTCCCAGGCGGTGCGGGTGGATGGACCTGCCGCTGCTCAGGTATTCGAACATGATCAACGGGACCGAGTGGCTAGTGGTGACGAAGCTGGACGTGCTGGATGGGATGGCGGAGATTCCGGTGTGCGTGGGGTACGAGATTGACGGCGTGCAAGTGGACACCATGCCGGCGGATGTAAGGGGGATGGAGGCGATCCGGCCGGTGTATACGAAGCTGAAGGGGTGGGCGGAGCCGACCGAGGGGATTGTCGAGTGGGAGAAGCTGCCCAGGGCGGCGCGGGAGTATCTGGAGTTTCTGGAGCAGGAGTCGGGGGCGAAGATCGGGATGGTGTCGACGGGTCCGGACCGGGAGCAGACGATGGCGCTGCCGGAGTTTGCGGAGGCGTTGCGGGAGCTGGAGGGGTAGAAGGGCCAGAGCTCAGGGAGCAGGCCCACGTCTGAAAATCCGGACGTGGGGCACCCGGCGCGGTGGCGGGTGCCCGGCACCCGGGTGGGTGTCCGAGATTGGGACTAACGCTAAAGTTGCGTGGCGGGAATCGCGGCTGTTGCTATGCTTGTCGGTGGAAGGTTTGAAGGATGATCAGTTTTACGGTACGGCTCAGGTTCAAGGCGGAGGATCGCGAGGAGATTCGCGAGGCGCTGCTGGCGGCGACGGCGGCTTCGCGGAAGGAGCCGGGGTGCGTGACGTATATTCCGCACACTGTGGATGGGGATGCGGATACGATCCTGATCTACGAGCAATATAAGGACGCGGCGGCAGCGGATGCGCACAGGGCTTCGGCGCACTTCAAGAAGTACGTCGTGGGCGTGCTGTATCAGCGGATGCTGGAGCGTTCGGTTGAGAACCTTCACGCGCTCGAATAGTAACGGGGCGCGCCGGGGGCATCGAATCTATAATGGTTCGAAACCAGCCTTGATTCGATGTGGGATATGGCAGCCGAAAGCCGGAATCGCGACGTTCGCGCGCGGATAGCGCGGCTGCGGGGATTGTTTTTGACTCGGCGGAAGCGTGCAGACTACCATCCCGGTACGCACATGCCCAGGAGCGTCCATGTCCAGGTCCTGTTGGTGGTGGCGATCTGCCTGGTGATGGCGCATCCGGCGTTCGCCGGACTGCCGACCCGGGACAAGCACGCCATTCATAAAGAGATCGAGGCGCTCGAGCAGAAGTGGCGAGATGCGATCATCTCGAACAATGTAAGTGAGATGGACCATCTGCTGGCCGATGACTATATCGGCATCAGCGCGAACGGGACGGTCGAGACCAAGGCCCAGGCGCTGGCCCTGCGCAAGGCAGGGACGGTGCGGATCACGAAGCTCGATCTGAATGACCTGAAGGTGCGGGTGTATGGCGATACAGCGGTCGTAACGTCACAGGCAGAGCTCGCGGGCACCAACGGACAGAGCGACATCAGCGGGGATTATCGCTACACGCGCGTTTACAACAAACGGCTGGGCCAGTGGAAGATCGTGAGCTTCGAGGCCAGCCGGATGCATGATGTGGATGCGCGGGCCAAGCACTGAGAGGCATGGCTCAGGGGTCTTAGTCACCCATGGTCTTAGTCCGGTGGGGGGTAGTAGGGGAGCTTGTCGTTGCGCTGTTCGGCGCGTTTGACGGTGACGTCGTCGAAGAGGAGTGGCGGGGCGATGACGGTTGAGGGGATGTCTCCGAAGGTGTTGTAGACGTAGGGGTCGCTGCCGGCGGCGAGGATGCCGGAGCGAAGCAGGTGGAGGTTGACGTCTTCGAGCTGGGCTCCGCGGACGAGCTGGCGTGATCCGTCCGCGACTTTTATCTGGTAAAGACTGCGGGGGCGGGTGGATCCGCTGATGGTTTCGACGAAGTAGACGTATTCGAGGCCCTGATCGCGCCCCATGGCGATCAGCTTCTTCATCAACTCATCTTCGGAGATGGCTTCGGAAGCCTGGATTTCGAGCACGCCGATACGCGGCGCGGCGGCCTCGCCGGCCGGGGCGCGGCCATGGCCGTTCGAAGTCGGGAAATCGCGAATGGGCTCGCGGGCGGTGAGATAGCTGGAGAGCTTTCCGGAGTCAACGAGTGTAACGCTCTGGGCGGCGACGCCCTGGTCGTCGACCTGATAGGCGCCGAGCAGGGGCTTGCCCTCGAAGTAGGTGATGCCGGGATCATCCACAACCTTGAGGAAGCCGGGCAGAACGCGGGTCTGGTAGCTCGAAGCAAAAGGTCCGATGGTGCGCGAGGTGGATCCGAGCTGCGGACGGTGCGCTCCAACGGCCCGCGCAAAGAGATCGTCGAAGAGATGGGCCGAAGCGTTCCCGCCAAAGAGCACGGGCCCGTGGTACTCGTCGGCGACGATGGGTGCGCTGCGCAGGTCGTGAAGGCCGGTGAGGATCTGGAGGACGCCGGCGCGGAATTTTTCGGGCGAGCCGAGGTCGGAGGGGCTGAGTCCGGAGACGCTGTAGGAGCGCTCGAGGCGCATGCCGTCAGGGGCCTGTGTCTGCGCGAGCACCTCGGCGCGGTACTCGACCATGCTCTTACGGACGACGGTGCCCTCGGTGTTGACGATGTACTGCGTGCGGAGGTGAGATTCGAGAGTACCCTCGCTGCCCTGGATCTCAGAGGCGAACGCTTTTACCTTTTCTTCAGTGCGGTACAGGCCTGTGGCTTCGATGACGTGCTGCTTCCATGCGGCGCGGTCAAGCTCGGCGTGGGCGAGGGGCGCGATGGAAACGACGGGCTTCTCACGCGAGAAGTCGTCGGCCTGGGGCGGCGTCTGGACGGTTTTGAGGGCAGCCTGCTTGGCGGTGTAGCTGTTGAGGGCGTTCTTGTAGGCGGCGTCGGTGGCTGACCAGAACGCGTAGCGAAGCGCCATGGGGTCGTTTTCGATGGTGGTGATCTCGAGCGCGGCGTCGCGTTCGCCGGAGCTGTCGAGCTTGTAGTCTCCGATGCGAACGGTGACGCGGACGATGCGGCTGCGTACCTCGTGCTCGCGGACGGGAGATCCCCAAGCGGCGGTAGCCTCGTAGTCGGTCACGTCGTCGAGGTGGTACTCGATGAAGTAGGGCTTTTCGAATCCCTGGAGCTGGAGGTCGTGCTTGCTGCGATCGAGCTCGGCGAGCATGGCGCTGAGGACGGGGTCGTTTTTGGCGTCGGCAGGTGTGGTTGGTTGCTGGGCGGTGAGGGTGAGACAAGTTGCCAGTAGACAGCTGGCAGTCGCCGGTTTTTTCAGTTCCCAGCCACCGATAATAAATTTTTTCACCACAAAGAACACAAAGGGCACAAAGTTTTTCAACGCCGGGACTTCGCTCCGGATGGCGGACGAGTTGCTCCGGATGGCGGACGAGTTGTAGGACACGCGCAGCATCAGTTTCCCTCCCCGGCTTTGGCGGCGGTGGGAGGCGGAAGGATCGGGGGACGGGTGGTTCCCTGCTGGTCGCGCTGGGTTTCGATCTCGCTCACGAGCATGGCGGGTGCGACGGCGGAGACGGGGATGATTCCGGACTCGGCGCCGCATTCTCCGTTGAAGATTTCGGGCTTGTCTCCGGTGGCCACGATGCGGTTGAGGGCGGCTTGCGGGGTGCCTACGATGCTGACACCGCGGACAAGCTCGTCCGGACGACCGTCGGTGTAGACGCGATAGACGACGAGCGGAACCACCTGGAAGGCCTGCGGCGCGTTGCGCGTAGTGACGGCGAATCCGGAGGAGATGTCGTCGAAGTAAAGGCCGTAGGGTTTGTTCTGTTTCTTCGCTTCGTCGATGAGCATCTGGCGAAGTGTGCTGTCGGGCACGGTTTTTGTGGAGGTGACGATGAGGTTGCCCTGGCGGCCGGTCGGCATTTGTCCTGCCTGGGAGCGTCCGTGACCGTTCGAGCTGGAGACGCTGGCGATGGGCAGACGCGACATCAGGAAGGTCTTGAGGACGCCATCCTGGATGAGCTGGACCTTCTGGGCGCGCTGGCCTTCGTCATCGTAGGTGTAGTAGCCGCTGAGCTGAGTTCCGTCGAAGGTGGCGACGGTGGGATCGTCGGCGACGGAGATGAAGGCGGGCAGGATGGGCTTGCCGAGGTCTTTGGTGAAGGTCTGGCCTTCTTCGTCTCCGCGCTGGCGCTGGCCTTCGAGGCGATGGCCGAGGACTTCGTGGAAGAAGACGGCGGAGGCTCGTCCCGAGAGGACGGCCGGACCGTCAAAAGGCTCGGTGACGGGCGCGATGCGGAGGGCTTCGAGGCTGGCTCCGAGCTTGCGGACGGCGGCTTCCATCTCCTTCTGCGAAGGCAGGCCGTCGGGGGTCTTCGCTTCGAAGGTCTGGGCGCGAAAGAGGTCCATGCCGTCTTCGGCGCGGGTGGTGGCGAAGACGACGATACGCGCAAGCCGATAGGGAGCGACGATGCGCGCGCCTTCTGAGGAAACGAAGTATCCGGTCTGGTCGCGCACGGAGAAGATGGTGTAGTTGGAGTAGACGTGGGGATAGTCGCGGAAGATGGCAGAAATGGCGCGGATGCGCACGTTCCACTGGTCTTTATCAAGACGGATGGGCGGCGGGACGGCCGCGGTGCCCGCCGACGGGGAGGTGGTTTCGCGCGAGAAGTCGGGCGAGGTGTCTTCTTCCCGGGCGCGGACCCTGGTCTCGGTCTTGACCTGCAGCCAGGTCTGGAGGGCGGTGCCGTACTCAGCGTTGGTGCCGCGCCAGAGGGCGCGCGCAATTGCCCTGGGGTCGTCGTCGAGGGGCAGCGGGACGGTGCGGACGGCCGAGGCGCGGTGCGGGCCGTGCGTGTTATCGAGGCCGGGATCGCCGACGCGCACGACGATGTCGGCGGAGCGGGTGTGATCGGAGGTGGAAGTCAGCAGCGCGCCCTGCTCGGTGGCGATCATGATGGTGCGGACGTCGCGGGCGGCGTAACTGATGTAGTAAGGCGGTCTGGCGTCCGTTGCGTCCTTGCCGATGCTCGCGGAGGCGCGGGAGAGCTCGGCCGTCATGGTGTCAAGCAAAGCGGAAGATTGTGCGTGCAGAGGGGCGGCGGCGAGCAGGATCGCGCCCAGAAGGGACACGGGGGGCAGCGACAGCCACTTACGCGAGCTCATTGCATTTTCTCGGCGGGTAGATGGAGTGTACCGGGGAGTAACGGGTTCGACAAGGAGAATTCCCGTATGATTCTGGCCATGATGCTGTTGGATTTAGCCAGCAAGGCGGTCTACACACTGCCTCCGGACAAGCTGGTGAAACCCCTGGCTGGTGGTTTTTTATGTACTGATGCGGTACTCGCGAAGGTGGTGGCTGTATTTTTAAGTCCCGGATTACGAGAGGCACAAGGATGAAGGGTAAAGTCGAGAGCAGACCGGCGATAGCTGGATCCGAAGTTGTGGCGCTCCTGAAGGAACTGAAGCCGAGATTCTTTGAAGGGCTATCTTCCGACGAAGTCGCTGCGATCGTTGCCGCCGCAAGAATGCGTCGGTATCCGGCGCATGCCGTAATGGCGCACGAAGGAGATCCGGCCAGCTATCTATTTCTGATCATCAAAGGGCGCGCGCGTTGCTTTTGCATGACGCATCAGGGCGAGAAGGTTCCTATTTTCTGGTTTCCGCCAGGGGAAGTATCCGGTGCAGCGGCCCTCTTGCCCAAACCTATCGAATATCTTGTGAGCACAGAAGCGGTGCTCAATAGCACCGCGCTGGTGTGGGACCGCACCACAATTCGATCCCTTGGGGCTCAGTATCCAAGATTGGTCGAGAACCTGCTGGTGGTAGCTTATGACTATTTTGTGCTGTATCGGGGGCTCCATATCTCCGCGACTTGCCGAAATGCCCGGCAGCGGCTCGCGCAGGTGCTAGGCAACCTTGCCAGCGGCATCGGTCAGAGGAGTGAGGAAGGAGTGGAGCTCAACATCAGAAATGAGGAACTGGCCAACGAGGCGCGCATCACGATATTTACAACGAGCCGCTTGCTCAGTGAGTGGCAGCGTAAGGGCATTCTGACAAAGAGGCGTGGTACGGTCGTACTCCGTTCACCCGAAACTCTGATGTCGAGTGAGGCCTGATCCGACGCATCTCTTCCTTCTGGCCTTGTACTCCGCTTTTGACTGCTTGCTCTTGAGCAACGATTGAATCGAGGTTAGGTGTCATCCTCGAGGTAAGCAGTTCAGCACGCCAATGATGGCCGTAGGTGAACTTTGCCTGAAGGAGGCCTTCCGCAGATTGGCGTCGATTCGTGTTTTTATCGTGGATGATTTTGAGCCCTGGCGTCGCGCCGTGTGCTCGATCCTCAAGCCATGCAAAGATTTTGAAGTTATCTACGAAGGCTCGGACGGCTTAGAAGTAGTTCAGAAGAGCGCAGAATTGCAACCTGACCTGGTTGTGCTGGATATTGGGCTTCCGGACCTCAATGGCCTGGAGGCAGCTCGCCAAATTCGTAAAGTTTCGCCGGGTTCGAAGATACTTTTCCTGACATTGTGCGACGATCCAGACTTGGTGCAGGAGGCTCTGAGAGTTGGCGCGCTGGGTTTCGTCGTCAAATCGCAAGCTGCATGCGACCTGTTGCCTGCCGTAAGGGCAGTGATGCGCGATGAGCGGTTCGTCGGTCGAAGACCTTACCCGATTGAGGGAAAGATCGAGGAATCCTGAGGCACTGCTAGAGATTCAGTACATCATCGTTCCTTCGCGGTAGCTTGCGCGCACGTATGATTCTTACGATGCTGCTGCTGGATTCTGCTGCGAAGGCCATCTATACGCTGCCGCCGGACAAGCTGGCGAAGGCGGAACACCTGTATCACGCAAGGACGCTGGCGCACTTCGGCGACACGGCGTGGACGATTCTGGCACTGTGGCTGCTGGTGCGGTGGGGCGTGGGTGCGCGCATTCGCGACTGGGCCGCGCGAAGAAGCGAGAAGAAGTGGGTACAGGGTTTTCTGGTTGCGCCGGTGTGGCTGCTGATCCTGTCAGTGCTGGGGCTGCCGGTGGCGGCGATGATGCAGCGGGTGGATCGCGGGTACGGCATTTCGGTCGAAGGATGGGGGATGTGGCTGGCGGACTTCGGGAAGGGGACGGCGCTCACGCTGGTCTTCGGCACGCTGGCGCTGGGAGTGCTGTATGCGCTGATGCGGTGGTCTCCCGGGCGCTGGTGGGTGTGGTTCTGGCTGATCGCCGTGCCGGTGGAGGTGGCGGGGGTGTGGGCCGTGCCGGTTTTGGTCGATCCCTTGTTTAACCACTTTTCGCCGCTGGAAAAGGCCGATCCGGGGCTGGTGCCGCAACTGGAGCGCGTGGCCGAGCGAGGAGGGTTGAGCATTCCGCCGTCGCGGATGTTTGTGATGGATGCCAGCCAACGGTATACGGCTCCAAATGCATATGTGACGGGGTTCGGCGGGTCGAAGCGCATTGTGGTCTGGGACACGACGATCGAGCATGTTCCGCAGGATGAAATTCTGGCCGTATACGGGCATGAGCAGGGGCATTACGTGCTGGAGCATATCCAGAAGGGGATTGTGTTTTCGGCGGTGCTGATGCTGGCGGGGCTGTGGGTTACGTATTGGCTGATGCGCTGGCTGGTCCGGCGGTACGGTGCAAGGTGGGGCATCGCGGCGGTTGAGGATTGGGCGTCGCTGGGGCTGCTGCTTCTGGTGATGACGGTGCTGGGGTTTCTGGGCGAGCCGATGGGGAATGCCTTCAGCCGATGGGAGGAGCATCAGGCCGATGTGTACGGGCAGGAAGTGATCTACGGGCTGGTGCCGGATGCGCAGGGGGCGACGGTGCGGTCGTTTCAGAGGTTGGGCGAGATGTGGCTCGATGTGCCCGATCCGAATCCGCTGGTGGTGTTCTGGACGTACAGTCATCCTCCGACGGCGGAGCGGGAGGCGTTCGCGGCGGGGTACGATCCGTGGGCGAAGGGTGAGAGACCGAGGTATGTAAGGCGGTAGAAGTTCCCGGTTTGTCAGTTGCCAGGCCACAGCTTCTCAATTGCTTCACCACAATCCGAAACTGAGGACTGAGAGCTGTTAACCCGCGGGGGTTGTGGCATGCTGGATGGCATGGACTGCCTCTTCTGCAAGATTGCGGCGGGAACGATTCCCGCGAAGAAGGTGTTTGAAGATGAGCAGGCGCTGGCGATCGAAGATATCCGTCCGCAGGCGCCGGTGCATGTGCTGGTGATTCCGAAAAAGCATATGCGCTCGCTGGCTGAGACGGATCCGGGCGACAAGGAAATGCTGGGACACCTGCTCGAGGTGGTGCGGGAACTGGCGGTCGAGCAGAAGCTGGGCGACGGCTACCGGGTGGTCATCAATACCGGGCCGAACGGCGGACAGACGGTCGATCATCTGCATCTGCACGTGCTCGGTGGACGAGCAATGCACTGGCCTCCTGGATAGGACTGCGCGTCCGGCGAACGGCGCTTCGCGCGGTAGTTTGGAGCCAGAACAGAGGTATCGGCCTGCAGTAGAGGGCGCGTTATCTGAAGAGTTGGCCGTCGAGGTCTGACAGGCGCTGCAGCAGTTCGTTCTGCTCGGTAAAGGCACGAGTGAAGTTGGGATTTTCCATCGTGGCGCAGCGGGAATGGGCCATCCATTCGGTGCGCTTGGAGATTTCGCGAAGACGCTCGTGGATGCGGCGGCACTCGGCGATGTATTCGTCACAGGCTCTGGTATCGGTCATCGGATCAAAGGCTCCTCCAACGAGCATCGTAGAGGCGGGAATGGGCGCGTTTCGGTGATGGCCGTCACTGGCGGGCTATGATGAGCCAAAGATGCGAGCAAACGACAGGCTATGAAATTTCTGGTTACGGGGAGTGCCGGTCACCTGGGCGAAGCCCTGGTGCGGAGGTTGCGAGAAGCAGGTCACGAGGTGGTGGGACTCGATATCGTTGAGTCTCCGTTCACGACCAAGGTTGGTTCGATCACGGAACGGCGGGCCGTCGAAGAGTGCATGGAGGGGGTCGATGTCGTCTTCCATGTGGCCACGCTGCACAAGCCGCATGTTGCGACGCACAGCCGCCAGGAGTTCGTGGATACGAACGTCACGGGGACGCTCAACCTGCTGGAAGCTGCGGCGGGGGCGGGCGTTGGCGCGTTTGTCTACACGAGCACAACGAGCGTCTTCGGTGATGCGCTGATTCCTCCTGCGGGAGCTCCGGCGGCGTGGATCACCGAGGATGTGACGCCAGTGCCGAGGAATATTTACGGCGTGACGAAGAGCGCGGCGGAGGACTTGTGCCAGCTCTTCTACCGCAATCAGGGACTGGCATGCGTGGTGCTGCGGACGTCACGGTTCTTTCCTGAGGAAGACGACCGCAAGGCCGTGCGGGAAGCCTTTGCGGATGAGAACGTGAAGGCGAATGAGTATCTCTATCGACGGGTGGATATTGAGGATGTGGTGACGGCGCATCTGTTGGCTGCGGAGAGAGCAGCGGATCTGACTCGGGAACTGGGCTTTCGCAAATACATCATCAGCGCGACGACGCCGTTCCGGCCTGAGGACCTTGAGCGGCTGAGAAACGATGCGCCGGCGGTGGTGCGGGAGCGGGTTCCGGAGTATGAAGAGGCTTATCGCGAGCGCGGATGGAAGATGTTTCATGGGATCGACCGCGTATATGTGAACGCCCGCGCCCGCGAGGAGCTTGGCTGGAAGCCGCGATGGGATTTTGCGCGGGTCATTGAGTGCCTTCGATCGGGTGAGGATTTCCGGAGTCCGCTGGCGCGGGCTGTTGGCTCGAAGGGCTATCACGACGAGGTGTTTGCGGAAGGGCCGTATCCGGTGGAGTAGCTAGCCGCTGACGAAGGGACTGCCTTCGATGGTGAAGCGCAGCGGATGTTCGACGGCTTTGCTGATGCCGATGCGAGGAGTGGCCAGGATGTGCGCGGGCTCATAGCCATCGTCGAAGACCTGCAGCAGTGAAGTTCGGCTGGTGACATCGAGTCCGTTGTGGGCAGCGCGGGTGATGTCGAGGGCCTGGCAGAGACGTCCGGGGCCGGAGGTGAGCAGGCGCGGCGCGGCGTTGGCAGGCAGCTTGCGCAGGCGCGCCATGGTAGCGAGGCCTTCGACGGGCTCAAGGGCGCGGATGAGGACGCCGCCAGCGTGTCCATCGGGCTGGCAGGAGAAATTGAGGCAGTAGTACATGCCGTAGATGAAATAGACGTAGGCGAAGCCGGGCGGTCCGAAGAGGACGGCGTTGCGGGCGGTCTTGCCGATGTAAGAGTGCGCGGCGGGATCGTCGAGTCCGAGGTAGGCTTCGATTTCTACGATTCGGCCAGTGAGGGACTCGCCGTCCAGGCGGCGTCTGACGAGTTTGCCCAGGAGGCGGCGGGCGACGACGTCGGGCGGATCAAGGTAGAAGCTGCGGGGCAGGAGTTTCATTTAAGAGCGCAGAGCACCGGATCGCTGATTCAGTTACTTCGATTGCAGGTGATTGTAAGTGAGGCTGGCGCACCCTCGTTCGCGTAGAGCCTTGCCGTATTCGGGTCGAAGAGTTCTGACTGGCCGCCTGTGCTCTTGAAGGAGATTAGCTTGAATCCTTCACGGCAATTTAGATCGAGGTCTTTCTCACCATTCAGGGATGACTGGACGTAGATCTGCCATGGTTCCAGTCGATGACCCGGCACCGAGACTTCCCCGCGCAACGGCTTATTTCCGCGAATGTCAGTGAATATCGTAACGTTATAGGACTTAATCGAATCGGGAATTGTCATTTTTGAGTAGTCGGGGCCAGGCGGAATCAGCATGCATCCCGGATTGGGCGTGATTATTCCATCGAAGATATTCAGATCTGCCGAGTAGTAAACGGTCGGGCTTTCAGTGATCACACCGTTGACGGTGGCTGAGCAATGGTCCATCTGTTTGATGTGACGCCACCTCTCGCTGGTGCTGAAGGCCAGCTCGATCTCAGCGGCTCCGCAGGCTGGTTTGGGCAGGGCCAGACCGATCCACGGCCGTGTGCCGGGGTGATACTTTACTGTGCCGTGCAGAACGGATGGCTGAGGCGCATCGATGTTCTTTCCGTCGGCGGGCGGGCAGGATTGAGCGAACATCGTCCCACTACCGAGGGCCGCAAAAATGAGCAAAATGCGAAGGCGAGAACACCGGAACATGACTCGGGATAATTAAAACAGAGGACGCGCGAAGTCTTGAGCTTCATCCGTTGGCCGACAGCGCTCCAAAGTCAGTGATCAGGACTACGGCTCAGGATCGTAATTCAGGTTGGGCGCCAGCCAGCGCTCGACTTCGGTGAGAGTCATGCCTTTCCGCTGCTGATAGTCGATGACCTGATCGCGATCGATTTTGCCGACGCTGAAATAGCGCGACTCGGGGTGAGCAAAATAAATTCCGCTCACGCTCGAGCCTGGCCACATCGCAAACGATTCGGTAATGACCATGCCGGTTTTAGCCTCCACATCGAGGAGTTTCCAGATGGTGCCCTTCTCGGTATGGTCGGGACTGGCCGGGTAGCCGGGCGCCGGACGGATGCCGCGATACTTCTCCTTAATCAATTCCGCATTGGTGAGGTTCTCCTCGCGTCCATACCCCCATTCATTGCGCACGCATTTATGGAGGCACTCAGCGAAGGCTTCCGCCAGGCGGTCGGCCAGGGCCTCGGCCATGATTGCGCTGTAATCATCGTGCCCTGCCCGAAAGCGGTCGGCGAGCGCCTGCAGGCCGATGCCGCTGGTGACGGCGAAGGCTCCGATGTGATCGGCCAGGCCGGTCTCTTTTGGCGCGATAAAGTCAGCGAGGGAACGGCACGGTTCCGATCCTTCGCGGTTGGCCTGCTGGCGAAGAAAGTAAAAGCGGTCAAGCACTGCGGAACGGGTTTCGTCAGTGTACAGCTCGACATCGTCACCGATGGCGTTGGCGGGAAAGAGGCCGTACACTGCGCGAGCGGTAAGGAGTTTCCCGTCGACGATTTTGTCGAGAAGAGCATTGCCTTCGCTAAAGAGCTGGCGGGCCTGTGATCCCTGTTTCTCGTCGTCGAAGATACGGGGATAGATGCCTTTCAAACCCCAGGTATGGAAGAAGGGAGACCAGTCAATGAACTCTCGCAGAACGGCGAGCGGGAAGTCATCGAGCACGCGCACGCCGATAAATTCCGGCTCAGGTATGTCGTCCGCACGCCACTCGATCGGCGTCCGGCGCGCGCGCGCCTCTTCGATGGAGACGACCTTCTGACGCTGCGCAGAATAGGCCTTCCTCGTTCTCTCGTATTCGGCGCGATGCTCGTCGACAAAGGCCTGCCTGTTCTCTTCGCTGAGGAGACTCGTGGTTACGGGCACGGCGCGACTGGCATCGAGAACGTGGACCACCGGCTCACTGTAATGTGGCGCGATTTTGATCGCTGTGTGGGCGCGGCTGGTGGTCGCGCCACCGATCAGGAGTGGGATTTTAAAGTCCTGACGCTCCATCTCGCGGGCCACGTGCACCATTTCGTCGAGAGACGGCGTGATGAGGCCGCTGAGGCCGATGATGTCCGCATTCTCTGCCCTGGCGCGAGCGAGGATCTTCTCGGCAGGGACCATGACTCCCATGTCGATCACTTCGTAGTTGTTGCAGGCCAGCACGACTCCGACGATGTTTTTGCCGATGTCGTGGACGTCTCCCTTGACGGTTGCCAGCAGGATCTTTCCCTGTGTTCTGACCTCCTGGCCGGCGGCGGCCATAGCTTCCTTCTCCGCCTCCATGAATGGAGTCAGATAGGCGACGGCCTTCTTCATGACCCGGGCTGATTTGACGACCTGGGGCAGGAACATCTTGCCGGCACCGAAGAGATCGCCCACGATGCCCATCCCAGCCATCAGTGGCCCTTCAATCACGTCGAGAGGACGGCCGAGCTTCGCGCGCGCTTCCTCAGTGTCTGTGTCGATATATGTGTCGATTCCCTTGACCAGGGCGTGCGAGAGTCGATCCTCGACGGTGCCGTGACGCCATTCCTCGGTCTTCTTCTCAGTCGCGGTGGTTCCGGTTTCGGAGGCCTTCAGCCTTTCGCCGAATTCGACGAGGCGCTCGGTCGCATCCGGATGCCGGTTGAGCAGCACATCCTCAACGAGAACTTTTAACTCCGGCTCGATTTCTTCGTAGACTTCCAGCATGCCGGCATTCACGATGCCCATATCGAGGCCGGCCCCGATGGCGTGGTAGAGGAAGGCCGAGTGCATAGCTTCGCGCACCTTGTTATTTCCGCGGAAGCTGAACGAGATATTGGAGACGCCACCGCTTACTTTGGCGTGGGGCAGATTTTGCTTGATCCAGCGAGTGGCGTTGATGAAGTCCACCGCGTAGTTGTTGTGCTCCTCCATCCCGGTGGCAACGGTAAGGATGTTGGGGTCGAAGATAATGTCTTCGGGCGCGAATCCAACGCTGTCGACCAGGATCCGGTAAGCCCGTTCGCAGATGCGGATCTTGTCTTCGAAGGTCGCGGCCTGGCCCTGTTCGTCGAAGGCCATCACGACTGCTGCTGCGCCATATTTCAGAACGGTCGCCGCATTTTTCCTGAATTTCTCTTCGCCTTCCTTGAGGGATATGGAGTTGACGATGCCTTTGCCCTGCAGGCATTTGAGGCCGGCTTCGATGACCTCCCACCGGGAGGAGTCCACCATGAAAGGCACCTTGGCAACTTCAGGTTCGCTGCCCAGCAATTGCAGAAACCGAGACATGGCAGTGTCACCATCGATCATGCCTTCGTCCATGCAGATGTCGATCACGTTCGCGCCGTTCTCGACCTGTTGACGGGCAATGCTTACCGCCTCTTCGTACTTGCCCTCCTTGATCAGCTTCGCGAATTTTGGCGAACCGGCGACGTTGGTCCGCTCTCCGATCATGATGAAGACGCCGGGCTGCTGGGTGAAGGGCTGTGATCCGGAGAGCCGTAGAGGTTTCGGTTCAATGGCTGCGGTGACGGTCATCCTCCGACCCTCACTGCGCTCTCGACATCGAGGCTACGCGGAGGCTGGCCTTGCAAGGCCCGGGCGATGGCGGCGATGTGTTCGGGAGTGTTGCCGCAGCAGCCACCAGCGATGTTGATCAAGCCGCCCTTTGCGAAATCGCCGAGGTAACGGGCCATGTCGGAGGGTTCAAGATCAAACCCGGTCGGCGAAAGGGGATTGGGCAAGCCGGCATTTGGATAGGCGGAGATGGCTACGTCCGCTTTTTCGGCAAGTTCTTCGAGAAACGGATACATCAGATCCGGGCCGAGCGAGCAGTTGAGTCCGACGGAGAGCGGGTTGACATGGCGCACGGCGTGCCAGAAGGCTCCGACGGTCTGCGCGGAGATCATGGTCTCGCCGCCGCGCCCTACTGCGGCCGAGATCATGATGGGCAGCTTCTTGCCGTCCTCTTCGAAGACCTCCTGGATGGCGACGAGCGCAGCCTTGGCATTGAGGGAATCGAAGATGGTCTCGACGAGCAGCAGGTCAGAGCCGCCCGCGATGAGGGCGCGCACCTGCTCGGCATAGGCCTTCTTCACCTGATCGAAGGTCACGACACGGAAGCCGGGATCGTCCGCATCCGGCGAATTGGAGAGCGAAACGGTCAGGGGCCCGATGGCGCCGGCAACGAAACGCTGGCGGCCGGTGGCATTGGCAATGCGATCGGCCCATTCGCGGCATTGGCGCGCTGATTCCCTATTGATTTCCGAGGCGAGGCTACTGAGAAATGGATCCTCGATGATTTTTTGATAAAAGGCAGGGTCCTTGCGGCCGCCGTGCTCGCGCGGATCGTCCACGAAGAATTCACTCTGTGAAATGCTGGTGGCGCCGAAGGTGTTGGTTTCGATGATGTCGGCTCCCGCCTCAAGGAAGCGCCGATGGATATCACCGATCATTTCGGGCTGGGTCAGGGAGAACAGGTCGCCGTTGTTCAGCAGATCCTTTTTCGCTTCCTTGAAGCGGTCCCCACGGATGTCGGCTTCCTTCATGCCGTAGGTGCGGATGGTCGTGCCCATGGCACCGTCGATGATGGCGATGCGCTCTTCAAGGATCTCCTGAAGAGGATGTTGAGGAGTAGTCATGCCTTCGTTGAGTCCTCACGGGCGGCCCCGAAATCGACCGCGTTTCTGAAGGGTGGATTCGATGAGAACCACCGGGGTTCAAACACTCACATTCGTCTCGGCGCGCTGCTTTTATTATCTCATTCGCCTTGATGCCGGCCGGTCTGATGAAAGACGGGATTCGTCTCGCCGCGTGGGGGCCGGGTTGATGCAAAGGGCGGCAAAAACCAGGTCGACCACCGTCGCGACGGTTCGCTCGAGTTCTGCGTCGGTTTCCTGTTTGGCAATGCCTGCCAGGTGGCGGTAGAGGATGTCTCCGGTCAGGGCGTTGTGAAGGATGATGGCGATCCGTTCGAGCGGGATTGCGGAGTGACGGAGCTCCTGCCGGTGTTCTTCGAGAACATTGCGGATGATGGAAGCGGTGCGTGCGGGACCGTGGATGTACCAGGCTTCGCCGACTTCAGGGCAGGTTGCGGCCTCGCCAATGGCGAGCCGGTGAAGTTCGATGGAGCGGCGGGAGGTGATGAGCTTGAGGATGTGGAAGGCGAGCATCGCGAGGCTTTGCCTGAGATCGAGTCCGGTGTAGTCGATCTCGGCGAGAGACTCGTTTGATTCGCGGCAGAGATTTTCGATGCTGCGGATGAAGAGGCCGCATTTTCCGCCGAATTCGGTGTAGACGGTGCTTTTGGAGCCGCCGGCCTGCTCGACGATCCTGTCAAGACTCACGCCGTCGTAGCCGTGCTTCAGAAACAGATTGGCCGCGACTTTCTGAAGCTTGCCGTTGCGGATTTCTCCTCGAGACCGCTTTTCTGCCATTCCTCTCCTTGCAATGCGTGCCATGATCGCTCAACCATTCGAGCTGCGATGATGGTGCATTTCCGGTGCAGCTTGCAATATGGTAATCGCGTTTCCGCGAAGGAAACTTGCGCAGCTGTACATCTCAGTGTACTGTACAGTACAGTACAAGCGTTAGCGAGCTCGATGAGCGCAGCGCTCTTGAGCCAAGACGCCAGCGTTGCGGGGAGGATCGGTGAGGGTAGCCAGTTCGCAGACTCCGGTAAGCGCCGCGATCCGCGCCGTTCATCCTGAAGTGCAGAGCCTGGAAATCTTGCAGTCATCCGGATCGCAAGAACCTCTGATAATTTCGTCGGTCAACGGCGTCGTTTCTTCGCATCAGGAAAGTAAATCCTTCAAAGGACACGCCTTTTCACTGGATCGTCGTGGGAAACCCTCCGGATGATGATTAAGAAGCAAAGTATCCGGAGCCTTTGCATGCATCACATGCGTCATAACCATTGAGGAGCTTATTATGCCCGACCAAGCGACCATTTCTCCCGCGGCTGCTGCTGGAACCTTTACGATCGGCGGCGACCTGACTGTCAACCGCATGGGCTACGGAGCGATGCGGATCACGGGCCCCGGTATATGGGGACCTCCGGCGGATAAAGCGGCGGCACTGGCAACACTTCGCCGCGCTGTGGAACTCGGGGTGAACCTGATCGACACGGCGGATTCGTACGGGCCTAATGTGTCAGAGGAATTGATTGCGGAGGCGCTGTATCCGTATCCGCCGGGGCTGGTGATTGCGACCAAGGGCGGCTGGGAGCGTCCCGGGCCGGGGTGGTGGACACACAATGCCAGCCCGAAGCACCTGGCGGAAGCTGTAGAGGGAAGCCTGAAGCGGCTGCGTCTGGAACGCATTGATGTTTACCAGCTGCATACGCCGGACAATGCAGTTTCCTATGAGGCGTCGATGGGAGCGCTGGCGAAGCTGCGCGAGGAAGGCAAGATCCGTCATGTGGCGCTCTCGAATGTGACGCGTGAGCATATCGAGCGGGGCCGCAAGATCGTGCCGATTGTTTCGGTGCAAAACCGCTACAGCTTTGCCGACCGCGAATCGGACTTTATCGTTGATTATTGCGAGCAGAACAACATTGCGTTTCTGCCGTGGGCTCCGCTGGGACAGGCGAAAGAAGCACACGATGCAGTGAAGAAGGTCGCGGACGAGTTGCATGCGACGCCTTTACAGGTGGCTCTGGCGTGGCTGCTCAAGCGGTCGAAGATAATTCTGCCGATTCCGGGAACTTCGTCGGTCAAGCATCTTGAAGAGAATATTGCTGCGGCGGCTATCGAGCTTCCGCAGAAGGCATACGATCGGCTCGCGTCGGTCGAAGTTCCGCCGGCAAGCCTGCGCGGCTGATCCCTTAGGGTCGTGAGTCCGTTCGAGTGATTCGAGACAGGAGGTGCCGTTGTGGCTGATGACCGAAAACCCGCATCCGGAAACGGGTCGGGGAACGCGTCAGGAAACGTGTCTGGGCATGCGTCGGGGCATTCAGAGCCGGAAGAACAAACCGAGGGTGCGAGCCCGCCATTGACGGGCCAGCCTCTCAAGGGCCAGTTTCTGAAAGGAAGAATTAGCCGGCGGCTCTTTCTGTCGCAGCTGGGAGCGGCAGGAATAGCGGCCACGGCTCCCCCGGTTCTGGCAGCAAGTGCTGCGGCGGCTCCGGCTGTCGCCGAGCAGGAGAGCACCGCGGCGGCGGTTCCGGGCGCAGTCCCGGTAACGCTGAAGATAAACGGAAAGAGCTACAGTCTGCGTCTCGATCCGCGGACCACGCTGCTTGATTGCCTGCGCGAGAATCTGAACCTTCCCGGCACCAAAAAGGGCTGCGATCACGGCCAGTGCGGCGCGTGCACGGTGCATGTGAACGGGCAGCGGGTCAATTCTTGCCTGTCGTTCGCGGTGATGCATTCAGCGGATGAGATCACGACCATTGAGGGCATCGGCCAGCCTGACCATCTCCACCCGATGCAGGCTGCGTTCGTTGAACATGATGCGTATCAGTGCGGCTACTGCACGTCGGGGCAGATCATGTCGGCGGTCGCAGTGCTGTCCGAAGGTGTAGGGCCGACGGATGACGATGTGAAGCAGGCGATGTACGGGAATATCTGCCGCTGCGGTGCATATCCGAACATCATCGCCGCTGTTCAGTCGGTTCGCAGCCGGACATAAACGGAGGAGAAAATGCAGACCTTCCAGTACACGCAACCATCCCGTGTGGATCAGGCCGTCCAGGCGGGAGCGAAGGCGAAAACTGCGCAACAGTTTGCCGATGTCCGGTTCATCGCCGGGGGCACGACGCTCGTCGATCTGATGAAGCTGGATGTCGAGCGGCCAAACCAGGTAGTCGACATCAATGCTCTTCCACTCGAGAAGATTGAGGGGGCCCCGGGGGGAGGACTCGTGATTGGTGCGCTGGCGCGCAACTCGGTGGTGGCGCACCATCCGGTTGTGCAGCGGGATTATGCCGTCCTGTCGCAGGCGCTGTTGTCTGGGGCGTCTCCACAGCTGCGCAACATGGCGACGACGGCCGGAAATCTGCTGCAGAGAACGCGGTGCGTGTACTTCCGCGACACGGCGCACGCCTGCAACAAGCGCGAGCCGGGCACAGGCTGCTCGGCGATCGGCGGGCACAATCGCATGATGGCGATTCTGGGCGTGAGCACGGACTGCATCGCCTCGAATCCATCCGACCAGAATGTGGCTCTAACTGCGCTCGAGGCGACGATTCAGGTTCAGGGTGTAAAGGGCAGGCGCAGCATTCCGATTGGGGAGTTCTATCTCAAGCCGGGGTCGACGCCGAATCGCGAGAATGTTCTTGAGCCTGGCGACCTGATTGTGAGCGTCACACTTCCTGCTCCGGTGCCGGGAACGCGATCGTACTATCTGAAGCTGCGCGATCGCGCTGCTTATGAATTCGCGCTGGCCTCGGCTGCGATTGTCATCAAGGTGAACGGAAACAGGATCGAACGCGCGCGTGTCGCGATGGGCGGAGTGGGTACGGTTCCGTGGCGCTCGAGAGAAGCGGAACATGTGCTCGAAGGCCAGGCTGCGAATGAGGCGACGTTCCGGAGGGCGGCAGAGGCGGCGTTGAGAGATGCGCAGCCGGCGAGCGAGAACGGCTTCAAGGTAGAGCTGGCGAAGCGGTGCCTGGTGCGCGCGCTTACCGTGTCGGTGCAATCCGCCTAGAGCAATCAGCATAGGTATCGGGCAGGAGGGATTTCGATGTTGTTCGAAGAGTTTGTGGAGTTCATTGGCAGCCAGGACGGCGCTGCTCCGAAACCGCTCGATCCGAATGCGCCAGCGCCCTCGGCGATTATCGGAGCGGCGGTGCCACGCATCGACGGTCCGCTGAAGACAACGGGCACGGCACGGTACGCGTCGGACTACAACTTTCCCGGGCTGGTGTATTGCGTTCCTGTGCGCGCGACGATTGCGAGCGGCAAGATCCGGCGCATCGATAGCACTGCAGCGGAGGCGATGCCGGGAGTGCTGCTGGTGATGCATCACGGCAACATCATGCCGCTTTACCGGAATGCCTCGGGGGGGCGCAACAGCGAGAGCCGGCCTGCGTTTGAGGACGAGACGGTCTACTACTGGGGGCAATATGTCGCAGCTGTAGTTGCAGAAACCTTCGAGCAGGCGCAGGCGGCAGCCGCGGCGGTGAAGATGGAGTACGAACCGGCAAAGTTCAGCGTGGAGCGATCGCTGTCCGACAGCATTCCTCCCGAGGGCCAGCCCGGCGGACCGCGGGTGATGAGCCAGCGCGGGGACACGGATGCGGCGTTTGCCTCGGCCGCGGTGAAGGTGGATGAGACCTACGTCACACCGGTTGAGACACACAACCCGATGGAGATGCACGCCACGGTTGCGGTGTGGGACGGGAAGAAGTACACGCTGTACGAGAGCTCGCAGGGCGTGATGAACCACCAGAATGTGCTGTCCCAGGTGCTGGGCGAGCCAAGAGAAAATGTCGAGGTGGTGTCGCGGTTCATCGGGTCGGGATTTGGCGGCAAGCTCTTCCCGTGGCCGCATTCGGCGATTGCGGCAGCGGCTTCCCGCAAGCTGAACCGGCCGGTGAAGTTCACGCTCAGCCGCAAGATGATGTTTTGCGATTCGGGCCATCGCCCGCGCACCCAGCAGCGCATGCGACTCGGCGCGACGGCCGACGGCAAGCTGGTTTCACTGCAGCAGGATTACCGCAATCACACAAGCTACGGCGATGACATACGGGAGAACTGCGGCGAGGCGACGCCGTTTCTCTACAGCACCAAGAATCTCAAGGTGACTTCTGCGCTGATTCGCCGCAATGTGGGTACGCCCACGCCGATGCGGGGTCCGGGGGCTGTGCCGGGGCTGTTTGCGCTGGAATCCGCGATGGACGAGCTGGCGATCAAGCTGAAGAAGGATCCGGTAGAGCTGCGCGTCTCGCTCGATACGCTGATCGATGAGGAGAAGAACAAGCCGTTCTCGTCGCGGCATCTGAAGGAATGCCTGCAACTGGGTGCGGAGAAATTCGGCTGGTCGCGGCGGACACCTGAGGTCGGGTCGATGCGTAAGGGTGATCTGATTCTGGGATGGGGCGTGGCGGCTGCGTCGTGGGGTGCGAACCGCGGCGTGTGCGAGGCTACGGTCAGCCTGCTGGCGGATGGCACCGCGCGCGTGAGCTGCGGAACACAGGATATCGGAACCGGAAGCTACACGGTGATCGCGCAGGTGGTCAGCGACAAGACGGGCATTCCCGTCGACAAGATTGATGTGGTTCTTGGAGATAGCTCGTTGCCGCCGGGACCGACATCGGGCGGGTCCACGGCGACGGCAACGTTTCTCCCCGCCGTGATCGATGGGACCAACGCGGCGGTCAAAGTGGTTTTGACGGCTGCATCGACAATGAAGAACTCCCCCTTTGCGAAAGGCGATGATCCTCCGCCGCTGGCGATGACGGCCGGGCGCGTACACGTGAAAGGGGAATCTCCGGCGAGTGGCGTGCCTTACAGCGAAGTGCTGCGCATGGGGAATCTGGCGAGCGCGCGGGGTGATGGAAGGAGCGGCGGCCTGGCAGCGGACCCGAAATCGCACGACTTTTCGACTCACTCGTTCGGAGCGCAGTTTCTTGAAGTGGAGTGGGATCCGGGGATCGCGCGCGTGCGCGTGAGCCGGGTGGTCAGCGTGATCGATGGCGGGCGGATCATAAACAAGCAGATGGCGACGAATCAGATTGCGGGTGCCGTGGTGATGGGTGTCGGAATGGGGCTGTTCGAGGAGACCTTCTACGATCCGCGCAACGGGCACCCGATCAATGACAACTTTGCCGACTATATCGTTCCGACTATTGCCGATTCGCCGCAGATCGATGTGCACTTTCTGGATATTCCCGATCCATTGCTCAACGAGTATGGCGCGCGCGGTATCGGGGAGATCGGACTGGCAGGGATTGCGCCCGCGATCACGGCGGCGGTTTACCATGCTACGGGAGTACGCGTCCGCGAGCTGCCGGTGCGGATCGAGGATCTGCTCAAGGCAGGCACTGCTGCTTAACGCGCTAGCCGCTCAAAAAGGAATGGATATGCCGATTGATCCCAAGACGACAGCCCTGCTGCTGATTGAGTATCAGAATGATTTCACCAGCGAGGGCGGTGCTTTACACAATGGTGTAAAGGCGGTGATGGAGAGCACGGATATGCTCTCCAATACGGAACGGCTGGCAGAAGCGGCTCGCAAGGCAGGCGTAACGGTGATGTACGCTCCTATCTCCTTCGCGAAGGGGTACAGGGAGATTACGCCGGAGCCCTACGGTATGCTGAAAGGCGTGGTGGACGCGAAGGCCTTTGTGCGGGGAACGTGGGGAGCGGAGATTGTCGATTCGCTCACGCCGGGCCCGGATGACATTGTGGTGGAAGGAAAGCGCGGGCTGGATACCTTTGCCAGCACGAATCTCGATTTCATCCTGCGTTCGCGCGGGATCAAGACGCTCGCGGTGGCGGGATTTCTAACCAACTGCTGTGTGGAATCGACGGCCCGTACCGGCTACGAGAAGGGCTTCAGCATTGTCGCGCTATCGGATTGTGCGGCGACGCTTTCAGAAGAAGAGCAGCGGTTCACTTTCGAGAAGAACCTTCCGATGTTCGCGCGGATCGTGACTCACGACGAATTTCTGTCTGACCTGGGTGGCTGATTCGGCAGACCTCTGTCGTACAACCTGCTGTGGGACAATGTTCGTGGCTCATCCCTGATCTCATGAGGACTGCTTTGCGACTTTCAGGCCTTTCGTTCATTGCTGGAAACCGAATCTCGCGTGGCAGCTCCACGTTTCACGGGCGCGATGCCGCGAGCGGCTCAGTGCTCGATCCTGCTTACGTTGCCGCCAGCATGGAAGACCTGAACGAGGCTGCCGCGGCCGCAGCCAAGGCGTTTGAGACATTCGGCAAGACCCCTGCTGCCGTGCGCGCGGCGCTATTGCGGGCGATTGCCGAGGGTCTCGAGGCTTCTTCGGCTGAGGTGGTGGGGCGGGGGATGGCTGAGACGGCGCTCCCCGAGGCGCGGCTGAAGGGCGAGGTCGCGCGGACGTGCGGCCAGTTGCGACTGTTCGCGAGCGTCATTGAGGAAGGCTCGTGGCAGGATGCGAGAATCGACCGCGCACTGCCGGACCGGAAGCCCCTGCCGCGACCGGATATCCGCTCGATGCTGGTGCCGATCGGACCGGTTGCGGTCTTCGGAGCCAGCAATTTTCCGCTGGCATTTTCCGTTGCGGGCGGGGATACGGCCTCGGCGCTGGCTGCGGGGAATCCGGTGATCGTGAAGGCGCATCCTGCGCATCCGGGGACGAGCGAGATTGTGGCCGGTGTTATCACGGAGGCCGTTGCGCGAGCCGGGCTGCCGGCCGGCGTCTTCTCGATGCTCTACGACGATGGCTTTTTTATCGGCCAGGAACTGGTGGGCCATCCGCTGATCGAAGCCGTTACGTTCACCGGCTCGCAGCGTGGCGGCAAGGCTCTGATGGAGATTGCGGCGCGGCGCGAGCGCCCGATTCCGTGCTTCTGCGAGATGGGCAGCCTGAATCCGGTCTTCCTGCTTTCGGGTGCGCTTGCGGAGGATCCGCAGGCGAAGGCAAAGGGACTCTATGGGTCCTTCACGCTGGGCGCGGGGCAGTTCTGCACGAAGCCCGGCATGGTCTTCGTGCCCGAGACCGAGGGTATCGATGCGTTTCGGCAGGAACTCCGTACGCTCACGGCTGCGAGCAGCAGCTTCAATATGCTGACCAGCGGTATCGTGGATGCGTACCAGCGCGGGGTCACGTCGCGGGGCACGCTGGGGGTTTCGAGCACCAGTGCAGCCGCGGCATCCTCACAGCAGACCGCCGCTGTTTTGTATGAGACCGATTTGCAGACACTCGAAGCGAACGGCCTGCTACAGGAGGAGATTTTTGGGCCGTCGACGCTTCTGGTGGCATGGTCGGACCGGGAGGAGATGCTTAGGGCGGCGGAAGCGCTTGAGGGGCATCTGACGGCGACGCTGCTCGGCACGGAGGCTGACCTGAGGGCCAACCAGGACCTGGTGGCTATCCTCGAGAAGAAGGTCGGACGGCTGATCTTCAACGGGTATCCGACCGGGGTGGAAGTCTCCCATGCCATGGTCCATGGCGGTCCCTACCCGGCGACGTCAGACAGCCGGTTTACCAGCGTCGGTACGCGGGCGATTCTGCGCTTTGTCCGGCCACGCTGCTATCAGAGCTTTCCGCAAGGCGCGCTTGCCGGAAGCGCTTCGCGATGAGAATCCGCTGGGAATCTATCGCCTTGTCGATGGCGTGCTCACGCGGGATGCGGTGCCGGTGCGGCAGTGAGGATGGTTCGAGCCTCCCTCGTGTTCCATGCCCGATAGCCCGCAGATCAAATCCGCACTGCACTCGATTCGTGTTGTCGAGATGACAGAGGCGCTGGCCGGTCCCTACTGCGCGATGATGCTGGGCGATCTCGGCGCGGATGTGATCAAGGTTGAGCGGAGACAATGCGGCGATCAGTCGCGGGGATGGGGTCCGCCATGGTGCGGGAGCGAGTCGGCGTATTTTCTGGCGGCGAACCGCAACAAGCGGTCGCTTACGCTGGACTACGACCAGCCTCTCGGCCGGGAGATTCTTGAGCGGCTTCTAGCGACGGCGGACGTGTTTCTCATCAATCAGCCGAACCTGGAATCGTTGCAGCGCAGAGGGATCGATCCGGAATCGCTGCAGGAGCGGTTTCCGCGGCTGATCTGCTGTTCGATTACGGGGTATGGACTTTCGGGGCCGCATTCCGGTCAGGCGGGATACGACATCATTTCCCAGGCCGAGACGGGGGTGATGAGCTTCACAGGCGAGCCCGATGATCCTCCGCTGCGCTATCCCGTGGCGCTGGCGGATCTGGTCTGCGGGATCTACGCGTCGGCGGGTATTCTGGCCGCGCTTTATGCGCGGGTAAGCTCCGGCAGAGGCCAGTTTCTGGACATGGCGCTGTTCGATTCCCAGCTCACATTGCTTGCGAATATAGGAAGCAATTACATGAACGCTGGGGTGATGCCGGAGAAGTGGGGCAACGCTCACCCGAGTATCGTGCCGTACCAGCTTTTTGAAGGACGCGACAGTCGCTACTTTGTACTCGGTGTAGGCAGCGAGGCGTTGTGGGGGAAGCTCACGGCGTTGCTGGGGATCCGGGAGACGATCGGCGAAGACCCAAGGTTTCAGACTAACGCGCTGCGGATTCGCAACCGGCGGGAGCTGATCCCGTTTCTGCAGGAGTTATTTTTTGAGCGGGATGCGAATGAATGGGTCAAGGCGCTGAAGGATGCGCAGATTCCTGCGGCGTTGATTGCCGATGTCGATGAGGCTCTTTCGAATCGGCAGGTCATCGAGCGGGGTCTGCTTGTTGAACTGGAGCATCCCGTGCTGAGGAGTGTAAAGAGTGTGGCAAATCCGATCCGGATGTCTGGAACGCCCGCCAGTTATCGGATGCCTCCCCCCATGCTCGGAGAACACACGAGGGAGATTCTTGCCGGACTGAATTTCGGGGCAGACGAAATCGCCGAGGCGTCACTCCGCGGGGCTGTCTAAAAAGGGGGCAGACGTGGAGGCCGCTTGATCCGGCAGGCGTGCGAGCACTGCGGGTTGTTCGCGGTCGTTGAGCCTGCTACTGGCGATTTCCAGCACCCAGGAAAGCGGCATGCCGCATACCCAGTGATGGCTGGCGGTGGGGTCGATGGTGGAACCCGGTTCCTGGGTGCTGCCCTCGGATTGCGATGCCGCAGAATTCATGGCGAGGCCTTCGGTTCGGCAGCGGGGCAGCGCTGGCGGGATTCGATTACATAACCAGAATGGCACAGCTTGCGGACAGCTCCGGTCCGCGAATTGTGGCAGACTTGAGGCATGCTCGAGACCTCGGCAAGACTGCTGCGGCTGCTGTCGCTTTTTCAGGCGCGACGGTACTGGACCGGCGCGGAACTGGTCGAGCGGCTGGAAGTGACGTCGCGAACGCTGCGGCGGGATGTGGATCGGCTGCGGCACCTGGGGTATCCGGTGCACTCGACGTCGGGGACCTCGGGTGGATATCAGCTGGGCGCGGGTGCGACGCTGCCTCCGCTGCTGCTGGATGACGATGAGGCGGTTGCGGTAGCGGTAGGGCTGAGGGCCGCGGCGGGAGGCGGAGTCGCGGGCATCGAAGAGTCTTCGGTTCGGGCGCTGGCGAAGCTGGAGCAGGTGCTTCCGTCACGGCTGCGGCGGAGGACTATCGCGCTGCATTCGATTATCGTGCCGGTGACGAATGGGGGCCCGAAGGTCGATGCGGCGGTGCTGTCGCTGATCGCGAGTGCCTGCCGCGACTGCGAGTCGCTAAAATTCGGGTATCGTGGCAAGGACGGCGCCGCGAGCACGCGCTGCGTTGAGCCGCATCGACTGGTGAACTACGGGCGGCGCTGGTACCTGGTGG
Organism: uncultured Acidobacteriaceae bacterium; assembly: GCA_963782175.1. Lineage (GTDB taxonomy): Bacteria > Acidobacteriota > Terriglobia > Terriglobales > Acidobacteriaceae > Silvibacterium. Next base: position 234,336 of record CAWAIX010000013.1, on the reverse strand, counting down.
CCTGGGACGCCGGGCGTGAAGACTGGCGGACGTTCCGCGTCGACCGGATCCAGAAGCAAGCGCTGTCAGGGCGGCGGTTTCTGCCGCGGAAGCTGCCGGCGGAGGACATAGCGGCCTATGTAACGCGCGGGATCGCGTACGACCAGTATCCGTGCCGGGCGAGCGTGGTGCTACATGCTTCGGCGGGGCGGATGGCGGAGCTGGTTCCTTACAGCATGGGAACGCTGGAGGCAATTGACGAGAGCCGTTGCATGGTGCACATCGGGGCCCATTCGATGGAGATGCTGGCGGCGTATATCGGCATGTTCGGGGTGGATTTCGAGGTGATGGATCCTCCGGAACTGGTGGAACAGGTGCGGCGGTTGTCGGAACGGTACGAGCGGGCAGTGGGGGCGCTGGTGGGGTGAGGGCCCAGAGCGCAGGGGTACCCAGCATTTACCACCGCCTTAGCTTCGCGAAGGCGGGGCACCCGGGGTTGAGGCAGGTCTTTTCCACGTCGAGAATGCGGTGATGAGTTTTGTCCCCTACTCGTTTCGAAGGGCCCTAACCGGTTGAATAGAAGCGGCCCGCAGCGCGGGCAGAAAAGCTGCGAAGAGTCCGACGAGCAGCAGAGAAACGACTGAGAGGGCAAGGGATTCGATGGTTCCCGAGCCGAAGGCGGCGAAGGACTGTCGCAGCAGGCGATTGGCGACGAGCGAGAGCACGGCTCCGATGGCGAGCCCGGTGAAGACCCAAACGAAGGCGTTCCGGAGCACGAGAAAGATGACGTCGGAGCGCTGCGCGCCCACGGCCATGCGAACGCCTAGTTCGACGGTGCGCTGAGCGGTCACATAGCTGATGAGGCCGTAGATTCCGACAACGGCGAGCAGCAGCGCGAGTCCGGCGAAGGCGGCAAGCATGTCCACGATCAGCCGGCGGCCAGCCAGCGAGTCTGAGACAAGGGCTTCGAGCGGCTGGATCTCGAACACCGTTTGACCGCTGTCGGCCCCATTCACGGCTCGCCGCATGGCCGGGGCGAGAGCGCCGGGATCACCGTCAGAGCGGATGAGGAAATCGGCCCGAGCGTCGGTAGCCTGCGCAAAGGCGTAATAGCGCATGCCGTCACTGGTGTCGGTTTCCAGAGAGCTATTGCGGATGGTGGGAACGACACCGACGATGACAACCTGAGGTCCGCCATCAGAGATGCGCTGGCCGATGGGGTTCTGATTCGGCCAGAATTTGTGGGCGAGGCGGGTGTCGATCACGACAACGGGTTGAGTATCGGGCCGGTCTTCCGGCGAGATCCAGCGGCCGGAGATCAGGGGGATCTGCATCACCTTGAGGTAATCCGGTGTGGCGTAGGTGATATTGCTGTGGGGGCCGGGGTCGTTGGGAGCGGTTGGACGGCCGACGATACTGAAGGAACTGGATCCACCGTTCGTTGGGTCGAAAGGCAAAGGATTCACCGCTGCCGCGGCGCGAACGCCGGGTTGAGTCGAGAGATTATCGACGACGGCGTGAATGAAGGCTGCCTGGCGATGCTGGTCCTTCTTGAAATCATTGCCTGAGTAGAAGACCGACGCAGCAAGGACGCCGTGCGGGTTGAATCCGGGGTCGATCTGCTGCAGCGCACGGAGGCTGAACAGGAAAAGGCCGGTGCCGGTGAGCAGAAGGCAGGCGAGAGCGACTTCTCCGATGACGAAAGCGCTGCGAAGGCGCTGCTTGTCGACGGAAGCTGTGGCGTTACGTCCGCCTTCGTGCAGATCGAGTGACTGATGCTGGCGCAGGAGACGCAGCGAAGGACCGACCCCGGCGATGAGTGAGGTAAGCAGCCCGGCGCAAGCTGTGAAGGCGAGGACCGAGGGATCCATGTGAACCTCGTAGCCTTCGGCGAGGCTATGTGGGATGAGCCAGAGCAGGATGCGGCCGAAGATGGGTCCGGCGGCGATGCCGATCAGCGTGGCGGCTCCGGCGAGCAGCACGGTTTCGGTAAAGAGCTGGCCGACGATCGCAGAAGCGTTGGCACCGAGTGCGGTGCGGATTGCGAACTCGCGGGTGCGAGCGGCTGTGCGGGCGAGAAAGAGTCCGGCGACATTGGCGGAGGCGATCAAGAGGACGAGGGCGACCACTCCGAAGAGGACGTAGAGGGGCTTGCGTAGCGGGCCGGCGGCGTACTGCGTCAGCTGCGAGGCGTAGAAGGACCAGCCGGAGCTGTTTCCGAAGGAGCCAGAGCCTTCGGAGCGGATCTGCTCGCGAACTTTCGCGTCGATTCCGGCGTTTACCTGAGCGATCGTGACGCCGGGGCGGAGACGAATGAAGGTCTGATAGTTTTCGTTGTAGCGGTTGTCGCGTGCAAAGTCTTTGGGGGCGAGTGCGATCGGTGTCCATACTTCGTTTCGGCGCGGCCAGTCGAAATCGCTGCGCATGACGCCGATGACCTGGTAGGGCTTCTGATCCAGCAAAAGAGTCTTGCCGAGGACCTCGTGGCTTCCTCCGAAGACGCGCTGCCACAGTCCATAGCTGATCACGGCGACGAGGCCGGCGTTGGGCTGGTCTTCCTCGGCAGTAAAGGTGCGGCCGAGGATGGGGTGTGCGCCAAAGACCTGGAACCATTGCCAGCCGACCTGGGCTCCGGAGACATGCTCAACCGTTCCATCATGAACGGTGTTGAAACCGATGGCTTTCTCCATTGCGGCGGCTTCGACAACGTTATGGAGCGAAGCGGCGTCGGCGTAGTCGGGAACGGAGATGAAGGGTACGTCGAGCGCCAGCTGCTTGTAATAGACATTCATCACGGCGACGCGATCGGGATGGTCGACTCCAGCGGGGTGACGGAGGACGGCATTCACCACGCTGAAGATGGCGGTGTTGGCTCCGATGCCGAGAGCGAGAGTGATGATCGCGGTAAGCGTGAAGCCGGGCAGGCGAAGGAGCTGACGAAAGGCGTGGCGTAGGTTGTAGAGGATCATCGGCGGGATTCTCCCATAGACTGTCTACGCATACGGAGGGCCAGATTGTTCCACGCGGATGTGATTGAAGGGAAAGGATGTGACGTGGCGGGAATCACGGGCGGCTGTCCGAATACGGACTCTACCGCCCGGTGATGGGCAGGAATCCGGGCCGCATATGCTGGCTGGAGCGAAGATTGTGGTTTTGCAGGCCGGTATATGCCAGGCTCCAATCGGGCGGGAAGGCCAGGCGCTTCCGGGCGTTGATGGTGGCGAGGGCGAAGGTGAGGTCGGCGAGTTCCTTGTCAGTGAAGTGGGGGCGGACGGCTTGGGTGAATTGTTGGTAGGCTGGAGGTATGAAGCGCGTGTTGCTGTACAGCCAGCCGGGTTGTCCGCCGTGTGTGGCGGCCAAGCAGTTTCTGAAGGCGAAGCAGGTGGCTTTCGAATACAAGGATGTGCAGGCCGATCCTGCGGCGCTGCGGGAGCTGGTTGAACTGAACAGCCGGTCGACGCCGACGATTGTGGTGGGCGACGAGGTGATGATCGGGTTCGATCCGGAACGGCTGGAAGCGATGTTGGCCGAGTAAATCGTCAGGACTAGCAGCAATCTCTAGCAGAAAAAACGAATAACAGGTCCGAAAAACGAACAGCAGTCCTTCGGCTCCGTCTGGCGCGCCCGCGCCAGACTTCGCTCAGGATGACAGCTCTATTAACTCAGCCTTTCCATCTTTAATTCAGTCATTCCAGCCAACGGCATATCCGACGATTGTCTAATTCAGGCGGACTGCAGGGCGTTGGCGAGCTGGAAGTAGCGGCGGGCGTGGCCTACGTCGTGGAGGATTCGCGCCTTGAGGGCTTCGGGTGACTCGAAGCGCCGTTCCTCGCGGATGCGGGCAAGAAACCAAAGCTCGATGGCCGTGTCGGGGCGGAGGTCGATGGGGCGGAAGTCGAGCAGGTGGGACTCGATGGCGTAGGAGTCCTTGCCAAAGGTGGGACGGTTGCCGGCGTTGGTGACGGCGTCGAAGGTTTCCCGGTTGAGGCCCGTTCCGATGGTTACGCGGGTGATGTAGACGCCGTTCGCGGGGACGAGTTCGTCGTATTTTGCGAGATTGATGGTCGGAACCGTCAGGCGGGTTCCGATACCGCGGCCTTTGGCGCGAGTGGAGCGGATGGAAAACGGCCGGCCGAGCAGGCAGCGGGCGATGGAGACTTGTCCTGCGGAGACGCGGCGGCGGATCTCGGAGCTGGAGAGAGAGATACCGCGGACGTTCAGGGCGGGGTGGGCGACGACGGCGAATCCGAGCTGCCGCCCGAGTTGCTGAAGCTCCGGTGTGCCGGCCTGAGCTCCGTGGCCGAAGCGGAAGTTGTCGCCCTCGTGGACTTCGACGGCATGGAGGGATTGCTGGAGAACCTTGTCGGCAAAGTCGAAGGCGGAGAGCCGTGAAAACTCCTGGGTGAAGGGGATGACGACGGTGGCGTCGATGCCGGTTTGAGCTAGCAGATCGAGGCGCTGCGACAGCGGCGTGATGAGGCGCGGGGCCTGATCGGGACGCACAACCCGCATGGGGTGGGGATCGAAGGTGACGGCGAGGGACTGGGCATCGAGCAGGCGGGCACGCTCGTGGATCTGCTGCATGATGGCCTGATGGCCACGATGTACGCCGTCGAAGTTGCCGATGGCGAGGACCGAGCGGCTGAGACTGGCGGGGATCGCGTCGAGTGAGCGAATGACTTGCATCGGTCAGATCTCGAAGGGAATGCGGAGGCCGTCGTAGGCGAGGCGGACGTGGGGAGGGAGCTGGTTTTCGGTTTCGCTGTGCTCGACTTCGTGCGACATGTGGGTGAAGAAAGTGCGGCGAGGCTGGATGCGCTCGACCCATCCGAGGGCCTGATCGATGTTGGCGTGGGTGGGATGAGGTTGCGGGCGCAGAGCGTCGATGATGAGGACATCGAGGCCTTCGAGAAGCGGCAGGCTCGAGTCGGGGATGGCGCTCATGTCGGTGAGGTAGGCGGCGGATCCGAAGCGAAAGCCGCCGACGGCGAGACTGCCGTGCAGCAGGGGCACACGCTGGAAGCGGACGCCATCGATCTGGGCGGATTCGTGGCCGTTGAGGCGGCAGATGGTCACGCGGGCGCGGGTGGGATAGGTGTTTGACGCAGCGAAGGTGTAGTCGAAGATGCGCTCAAGGATGTCGGCGGTGGGGTTATCCGCGTAGAGGTTAATGCCGCCGGAGCGGCGGAAGCTTAGAGGGCGCAGGTCGTCCATGCCGAGGATGTGGTCGGCGTGGCCGTGGGTGTAGAAGACGGCGTCTATGTGGCGGATCTTCTCGCGGAGGGCCTGGATGCGGAAGTCGGGGCCGGTATCGATGATGACGGTCTGGTTGCCGGTGTGGTCAGGCCACTCGATGGCGATCGAAGGGCGGCTGCGGCTGTTCCGCGGATCGGACGACGTGCAGACGTTACATTGGCATCCGAGCGTGGGGACACCCATTGAGGTTCCGCTGCCAAGGATAACGATCTCGGCCTGCAAGAGCTATTTCGCCCCCTTGGGCGGCATCTGCGCCTGTTTGGCGATCGCGTTGGTGATGTCGAGGAACATCATGCGCAGCTCGAAGAGGGCATTTTGCAGGAGTCCCTGCTCCCTTTCGGTGAGATTGCCCTTGGTTTTGTCCTCGAGAATGCCGAGCATGTCGATGCTCTGGCGCGCGCCGATGATGTCGATACGGGGCTTCTGGCCGGGCTCGGTGGCGGCGCCCATGGCGACGACGGCGGAGAGATACATCGACTGAATGATGCTCTCCATAGTGACGGGAGCCGTGGGGCCAAGGCCAGGGTTCGCCATGCGCAGCATGGAGTCAAGCTCTTCGGAAGACTGCTTGTAGGCGGCGTGCTGCTCGGCGGATTCCTGCGCAGTGGGCTCGGGCAGGAGCTCTTCGTCTTCGCCGGCAGCGGGCTCTTCGGCGGGAGCCGGCGGCGGGGTGACAAGACGTGGGCCGGGCTTTGGCTCGCTGACGGGCTCGGCTGCGGGAGCCGGAGCCGGAGTCACTTCTTCGGTTGTGGTTGCGGCCTGTTCGTCGCGCAGCTCGCCTTCCAGGGTGAATTTGCGGCGATCGGATACGGTGAATGAAGGGGTTTTGTCTGCCATGGGAAATATCCTTTAATTCTGAAGGATTTGTGGCGGGGCGTCTAACGGCGTGACCGCGCCTCCGCTATATGTGATGGGCAGCTTGCGTTCGAGGACCTCACTACGGATGAATCCGAGCGCGACGGTTCCGGCGAATGCGGGCAGCTCGACTCGGGCGAGGCTGGTAAGTTCGCCGACGGGGTTTCGTTCGGCCTGTTCGGACTCGAGCGGGATTGGCTGGCCCGGATCGATGGAGGCGTCGCTCGCGAGCGAGAACTGGTACAGGATGCGGTGGATGGTGGCGCGGGAGCGGATGCGCTCGACAATCTCCTGCCCGAGATAGCAGCCCTTGTTGAAGTTGAGGGCGCGGGTCTGGCCGGTTTCCTGGGCGAGATGGCGTTCCTGGATGTCGACGCCATAGAGGGGGATGGCAGAGAGGACGCGGAGCGACTCGAGGGCCGTGGTTCCGCAGGGGAGGGCTCCGGCGGCGGTGAGACAGGACCAGATGAAGGGCAGCGCGTCGACTGGGATCCAGAGTTCAAAGCGGGGGACGAGCGGGCTGTAGGCGTGGGCGATGGTGATTTCGAAGCTGTTGAACCGGGCGGTGGTGAAGGCGTTTTCTTCAGGGAGTGGGATGCCGAGGTCGCGGAGAAGTTCGGGGGCGTTGGGTCCGGCGACGCCCAAGGCGGTTGTGGACGCGTCTAACTCCTGTAGCTCCACCTCATCCATGATGATGTAGTGGTCGAGGTGGGCTGTGAGCCGAGCGATCCGGTCGCGGTCGGTTTCAAAGAGCAGATGGTCAGGAAGACGGTAAATGGTTGCATCGCCGAGGATTCGACCCTGCGCGTTGAGGAGGAAGCTGTAGTTGGAGTGATGATCTTCGAGCGACTGCACGGTGTTGGTCACCATGCCGTTCAGCCAGCGGATGCGGTCGGCTCCGGTGATCTTCAGGAAGGCGTAATAGCCGAGGTCGTAGACGCCTGCGGTTGTAGTAAGGGCGGCGAGTTCGGGGCTTGGCCCGGAAAAGGCCGGAACGGTAAGCGCGCCGCGATAGGGCGTAAGCGCATCTACAAGGGCATTGGTCCGCAGGTACGCGGCTAATGGCGTGGCGACAGCTGAAACTGGCGCGGTATCGGCGAGTTGTGGTGCGGCTCCCATTGGCAAAAGGCTCTCTAAAAATTATAGCCTCGCAGTAAGAGGCAAAAGTTGAAGGGACAGGAATGACAGGATTGAGAAGATTGCGCGCGATCGGTGTGGCAGCGCTGGTACTGGCGGCAGCCACTGGATTTTCATTCGCGCAGAGCTCACCGCAACAGCAGGCCGCGGATATCGCGAAAAAGCCGGAAATGCGGATGACGCCGGAGCAGGCGAAGCAGCTTTTTGCTTCGGTCGATACGATCATGCAGTTCGCGTCCGATGACTCGCAGCTGGCGATCAAGAGCAAGGTGAAGCGGCGGCTGACGTCGCGCGATGCGGTCGAGAAGTATCTGGTCGACAAGATGAAGGACGATAAAGACGCAAAGCGCATGGAGCGGTCGGAGATCGTGCTGAAGAAATTTGGGATGCTGGACCAGGATTTTCATCTGCAGCCGTTTCTGGTGAGCCTGCTGAAGGAGCAGATTGCGGGGTATTACGACAGCAAGACCAAGACGGTGAATCTGCTGGACTGGATCGAGCCGGATACACAGAAACCGGTGCTGGCGCACGAGCTGACGCATGCGCTGCAGGATCAGCGAGTGAATCTCGAGAGCTGGGAAGACACAAGCGATGACGACCTGTCGCACAACGTGACAGAGGACAACCAACACATCGCCACCGACGAGCAGGATACGGCGCGCGAGGCGGTGCTCGAAGGACAGGCGATGGCGGTGCTGGTGGACTACAGTCTGAAGCCGATGGGGAAGAACATCCTGAGCAATCCGGACATGGTGAAGGACAGGGCGGATGACCAGGAGGCGGACTCGGATTCTCCAGTGCTGGAGCGGGCACCGTTGCTGCTGCAGGAGGCTCTTCTGTTTCCTTATCGCGAGGGCCTGAAGTTCGAGATTGACGTGCTGCAGGATAAGGGAGCGGCGGGCGCGTTTGGCGGCGTGCTGGATCGTCCGCCGGCGACGAGCTTCGAGATCATGAATCCGCGGGCGTATGAGGCGCGGGTGAAGGTACCGGTGCTGAAGATGCCGGATGTGCATCCGCTGCTGGACGCTGAGTATGCACCGTATGACGTCGGCGTGATGGGGCAGCTGGATGTGCGTATTCTGTCGGAGCTGTTCGGCGGACCCGAGAAGGCGGAAGTGTTTGCCAAGGCCTGGGAAGGCGGGATTTATTACGCCGTACAGAAGAAGAGCGCTCCGGACAAGAACTCGACGGCTTCGATTTCGCTGATGTATCTCTCGCAATGGAAGTCGCCGGAGCTGGCGGCAGCCTTCGCAAAGTTGTACGCGAGCGAGTTGGGGAAGCAGTTTTCCCGCGTGAAGCGCGATGCCGAAGCCGAGGGCGACGCGAGCGAGCAGGTCTACCAGACGAATGAAGGTGCGGTGCTGATCGCGACCACGGGCAATAGCGTGTTTGTGAGCGAGAGCTTCGATCTGAACATGGCGCGGAAGCTGGAGTTTCTGATGCTGGGTGCGCAACAGTCCGCGGCGCAGGGGCAGGCGGTTGCTTCGGTGGGTGCAAAGCACGCGCTGACGGGCGGGATGGTGGATTTCTTTGCCGGATGCGGGCTGATGCGCGCGGCGATTCCGGCGCATTTATACTAGAGCCTGCTATGCACTTTAGCGCGCGTTGCGTTGCGAGCAAGCGGGGACACGGGATGGGTTGGTACATCTCGAGAGAAATCGACAATCGAAGAACAGAGGGCTTTGGTCGCAACCCACGCTAAAGTTCATCACAGGCTCTCAGTTTCCTTTAACTTAGCCAGAGTCACTGGCGAAACTTCAGCCGGAGCAAGGATTGCAACAAGCAGAGATTGGAATTATAGGGGGCAGCGGCTTGTACGCCATGCCGGGGCTCACCTCTGTGCACGAGGTGAGGGTGGAAACGCCTTTCGGCGGGCCGAGCGATGCTTTTGTGCTGGGCGAACTGGAGGGGCGGAGGGTCGCGTTTCTGGCGCGGCATGGCCGCGAGCACAGGCTGCTACCGTCGGAGCTGAACTTCCGGGCGAACATCTTCGCGATGAAGAAGCTCGGAGTCGAGCGGATCCTTTCGGTGTCGGCGGTGGGCTCACTGAAAGAAGAGCTCAAGCCGACGGATTTTTTGATCCCGGATCAATTTATCGATCGAACAACGCGACGTATCTCGACGTTTTTCGGTGATGGCGTTGTGGCGCATGTTGCGTTTGGCGATCCGGTGTGCGGGGTGGTCGCGAAGACGCTTGCCGAGGTGTGCAAGACGGAAGGCGTGGTGGCCAAGGCGGGCGGGACCTATGTGAACATGGAGGGCCCACAGTTCTCGACGCGCGCGGAATCGAACCTGTATCGAAGCTGGGGCGCGGATGTGATCGGCATGACGAATCTCCAGGAGGCCAAGCTGGCGCGCGAGGCAGAGATCTGTTACGCCACGGTGGCGATGGTGACGGACTACGACTGCTGGCACGACGGGCACGACTCTGTGACGGTGGAACAGATTGTGAAGGTGTTGCATCAGAACGCGGCCAATGCGTGCAAGGTGGTGAAGGCCGCGGTTGCGGCGCTGCCGCGCGAGAGAAACTGCGCATGCGCGTCGGCATTGAAACATGCGATTCTCACCCGGCCCGAGGCCATTCCGGAAGCGGCCAAAGAGAAGCTGGAACTGCTGATCGGTAAATATCTCCCAGTTGCGGCGAAAGGATAGCGGATGGCGATTCTGGTTGTAGGAAGCGTTGCGTTCGACACGATTGAGACTCCATCGGGGCGGGCGGAACGCTGCCTGGGCGGCGCGGCTACGCATTTTGCGCTGGCGGCGAGCTACTTCACGGATGTCCGGGTGATCGCGGTAGTGGGCGAGGATTTCACGCCGGAACAAGAGGCGGTCTTCAAGCGGCGCGGCATCGATACGCGTGGAATTGAGCATGTGCCCGGAAAGAGCTTCTTCTGGGCCGGCTCGTACATGAGCAATCTGAACGAAGCGAAGACGTTGAATACCGAGCTAAATGTCTTTCAGAGCTTCACGCCGAAGATTCCGCGCGAGTACGAGGACAGCGAATATCTGTTTCTGGCGAATATCGATCCGGTGCTGCAGGCTGAGGTGCGGAGCAGGATGCCGGAGGCGAAGCTGGTCTGCGGCGACACGATGAATTACTGGATCAACGATCATCGCGACAATCTGTTGCGTGTGCTCGAAGGGCTGGATGGGCTGCTGATCAATGACACCGAGGCCAAGCTGCTGGCCAATGACGCCAACCTGGTGCAGGCGGCGGAGAGGATCCTGGCGATGGGCCCGCGGAGCCTGGTGGTGAAGCACGGCGAATATGGTGCGACAGCGTTCTTCAGCCCGCGATCGTTCGAGGGGAACGGACGAAAGCAACATCTGCCGTTTCGCGCGCCGGCGTTGCCGCTGGCGGAGGTGGTCGATCCGACGGGCGCGGGGGATTCGTTTGCGGGCGGTTTCTTCGGGTACCTGGCGTCGCAAAAGGAGCTGACGCCGGCGGCGTTCAAGAAGGCGATGTTCTACGGCGGAGTGATGGGGTCGTTTGCGGTGGAGCGCTTCGGAACGGAACGCCTGCAGCAGCTTGATCCCAAGGAGATTGACGAACGTTTTGCGCTCTTCCGCGAACTCTCTCACCTTGACTGATGCCGAAACCGAGCGGCTGAAGCTTCGCACTGAGACTTTCGTCGTTGCCTGGAGCGCAATGTTGGTGTCGCTGCTGGCACTGTCATTCTGCTTTTCGCGCGGCATCATTCTGCTCTATGGAGACGCGGTCGCGCACCTGCACATTGCGCGGCGGATCATCGATTCGCTGAATCCCGGGTTCCGGCAGCTAGGCTCAGTGTGGCTGCCGCTACCGCATTTGCTACTTCTTCCTTTTGTGTGGCGCCTGGAGTGGTGGCAGTCGGGACTGGCGGGGGCGTTTCCATCGCTGGGTGCGTACATCTTTGGAACTGCCGGGATCTATCGGCTGGCGCGGCTGTGGGTTGGGCCGCGGAGCGCGCTGGTGGCGACGGTGTTCTTCGGGCTGAATCCGGGGCTGCTCTACATGCAGACGACGGCAATGAACGAGCCGCTGTTTCTGGCGGAGATGATCTGGGCGGTGGTGCTGATCGTCGAGTTCGGGCGGGCGCTCGATGCGAATGAGGCAGAGCGCGCGGCGAAGCTGGTGATGGCTGCAGGCGTGGTGCTGGTGATGGCGGTCTACACCCGCTACGACGGCTGGATCTTCGCGTTTCTCGCGTGGCTGGTTGCCCTGGTGAAGATGGTGCGCGCCGAGGGGTGGAAGTCGCGGGCCGGCGGGGCGTTTGTGCTGTTCACGGTGGTGGTGGTGGTCGCGCCGGTGATCTGGATGGCCTATTGCGCGAAGCAGTTCGGCGATCCGCTGGACTTTATGCGCGGGCCGTATTCGGCGAAGGCCATCGAGCAGCGGACGGCGACGCCGGGCGCGCCGCATTATCCTGGCTGGCACAGCATACCGGTGGCGGCGCTGTATTTTCTCAAGGCGGCGGAGCTGGGGGCGACGCAGCTCCGATTTGCGAACTGGTTGCTGATACTGTCGGTTGCCGGGAGTGTTGCGGCGGCGGTTCGATGGCGCGCCAAGGGTGTGTGGGCGGTGATGCTGCTGTGGGTTCCGCTGCCGTTTTATGCCTACTCGGTAGCGTATGGGGCGGTACCGATTTTCATTCCGCTGTGGTGGCCGCACTCCTGGTACAACACGCGTTACGGGATGGAGATGCTGCCGATCTTTGCGTTGTCCCTGGCGTTTCTGGCGGCCTGTGTGACGGATCTGGCGGCACGATGGAGGCCGGCTGCAGCGCAATGGATTGCGCCGGTTACGGCGGTGTTGCTGGTCGCGAATAATGCCGTGCTGCTGCGGGCGAAGCCGCTGGTGCTGGATGAGGCGATTGCGAACTCGCAGACGCGGATTCCATTTGAGGTGGCGTATGCGCGGGCGCTACAGCTGCTGCCGGCGAACAGCACGATTCTGGCGTTCACCTCGGAGCATGTGGGAGCGTTCCAGCGCGCCGGGGTTGCGCTGAAGCGGACGATCAATGAGACGGATTACTACCAATGGGCTCCGGCGCTGAAGGATCCCCGGAAGGCCGCCGATTACGTGATCGCGACGGATGGCGATCCGGTGGCGAAGGCGGTGGCCGCGCATCCGGAGGGGCTGACGGAGATCAACATTGTGTGCTCGACTGGTCAACCCTGCGTACACTTTTACAGTTCAGACCGGCGCGCGGCGAATGGTAGGATCACGCAGAAATGATTGAAGGGATGACGCGGTTCGCAAAGGCGCATGCTTGCGGGAACGATTTTCTGGTTGTCGAGGGCGAGTGCGATCCGGAGCTGGCGGTGCGGCTTTGCGCGCGTAATACGAGCGTGGGCGCGGATGGCGTTGAGTTCCTGGAGTGGACGGGCGAGCGCACGGGGCGGATCCGGCTCGCGAATGCCGATGGGTCGATCGCGGAGATATCCGGCAACGGAACGCGGTGCGTCGCGGCGTGGATGGCGTTTCAGCAACGCGCGGGTGTTGGCGAGAACATTGCACTGGAGACAGACGCGGGGCGACGCGAGTGCCGGTTGGTGAAGGCCGAAGGTCACAGGTTCGTGTTCTCGGCGGGCATGGGGGTTCCGGTGGTCACGGACAAGGAGATCACGCTGGCCGATGGGACGAAGGTGGCGGGGGTGGCGGTTTCGACAGGGAATCCGCACTTTGTGATTTTCGTCGAAGATGAGTCATTCCGCATTGATGGCCGACCGTGGCAGGTGGTGGGATATGAGATTGGTCCGCATGCGGAGTTTCCCGGGCAGACCAATGTCGAATTTGTGCGTGTGATCGATACGAATCGGATTGAGATCCGAATTTTTGAGCGCGGCGTGGGGCCGACAATGTCGTCGGGAACGGGAACGTGCGCGACGGCAGCGGCGACGATGGCACGGCGGTGCGGAAGCAGGCGTTTGTTGGTGCGGGCGCCGGGCGGCGAGCAGACGGTGGATTGGCCGACTGAGAACGCGGAGATGATTCTGACTGGGCCGGCGGAGTTGATCTGCACGGGCGAGGTGTGGTGAGGAGTCCGCTGAAGCCGCGCGCAGTGCGTGCGGGAGCGCGCGTGGCGGTGGTGGCTCCGGCAAGTAACGCAAAGCCGGAGCGGATTGAGCTGGGGCTGGCGGCATTGCGCAGGCGGGGGTTTGATGCCTACGCCGCGGGGCATGCGCTGGGCAAGGAGCCTCCGTTCTTTTCGGGGACAGCGGCGGAGCGGCTGAATGATCTGCACCTGGCGTTCGCCGATCCGGAAGTGGGGGCGATATTTTGTATCCGCGGCGGTTACGGATCGAATTACCTCCTCGAAGATTTGGAGACGGAGTTAGTGGGCGCGAATCCCAAGCCGTTTTTCGGATACAGCGACCTGACGACGTTGCAGACGTGGCTTCTCGATCAGCTGGGACTGGTGGGGTTTCACGGGCCGATGGTCGCGGCGGATTTTTATCGCGAAGGCGGCGTGCACGAGGCGAGCTTCGAGGATGCGCTGAATGGCGGTCTGGTAACGGCGGGTGCAGCAGAGGGGTTGCGAACTCTGAAACCAGGGCGGGCGCGCGGCGTGATCTATGGCGGGTGCCTGAGCATCCTGACGTTTGCGCTGGGTACGCGGTTTGCACCCCAGACGGAGGGCAAGCTGCTGTTTATCGAGGATGTGGCGGCGAAACCGTACCAGGTGGACCGGATGCTTCGGCAGATGCTGCTCGCGGGGAAGTTCGATGGAGTGTCGGGTCTGGTTTTCGGCGAGATGCTGGAGTGCACGTCTCCGGGGGCGAGCCCAGAGGCGAGTCGAGCTCTGCTGGATGAGGTGATCCTTCGGGTTTTTGACTGGTTCGAAGGGCCGATCGCGATCGGGCTGCGGTCGGGGCATGTGTCGCATGGGAATGTGACGCTGCCCATGGGGATTGAAGCGGAGCTGATTTTAGAAGAGGAGCCGGTCTTGCGTTATCTGGAGCCGGCGGTGCAGGTTTGAGCGGGATGCAAGGGAAGAAACACATACATCTGATTGGAATCTGCGGCACGGCGATGGCGTCGCTGGCGGGGCTGCTGCAACTGAAGGGACATCGGGTGACGGGGTCGGACCAGGCGGCGTATCCGCCGATGTCGGACTTGCTGCGGAAGCTGGGTATTCCGGTGGCGGAGCCGTTTGCGGAGCGGAATCTGGAGCCGCGGCCCGACCTGGTGATCGTGGGCAACGCGATGTCACGGGGCAACGTGGAGCTCGAATATGTGCTCGATGAAAAGATTCCATTCACGTCGCTGGCGCAGGTGATTCACGAAGAGTTTCTGCCCGGGCGAGAATCGCTGGTAGTGGCGGGGACGCATGGGAAGACCACGACGACGAGTATGCTGGCGTGGATTTATGAAGTGGCATCACGACGGGACCCGGAACTGCGGCCGTCTTTTTTGATTGGAGGGGTGGCGGAGAACTTCGGAACGAGCTTCCAGTTGAGCGAGGGGCGGCCGTTCACTCTCGAGGGCGACGAATACGACACGGCGTTCTTCGACAAGGGGCCGAAGTTCATGCACTACTTCCCGGATGCGCTGGTGCTGACGCATGTGGAGTTCGATCATGCGGATATTTACCGGGATCTCGATGCGGTGAAGACGGCGTTCAAGCGGCTGGTGAACCTGGTGCCTCGGCGGGGCCGGATCGTGGCGTTCGATGGCGCCGAGAACGTAGATGAATGCGTGAGCCGGGCGTTCTGCAGGGTAGAGCGATACGGGTTCAAGGTGGAGTCGCACTGGAGGATCGACCGGCTGGAGCACCAGAGCGGCGACATGCATTGGTGCGTTCTGCGCGAAGGCAGGCCGTGGGGCGAGTTCAGGATGAAGATGGCTGGGGCGCACAATGCGCTGAATGCGACGGCGGCAGCAGCGCTGGCAGCAGGACAAGGCATCGACACTAGCGCGATCGTCGAGGCGCTCGCGACTTTTCGCAGTGTGAAGCGGCGGCTCGAGGTAAAGGCGGAAGTGGATGGTGTGACCATCATTGATGACTTTGCGCACCATCCAACGGCAATCAGGGAGACGCTAAAGGCGTTACGGGAGGCGTATCCAGGAACGGGCTCTGGGGCGCAAAGGTTGTGGGTGGTGCTGGAGCCGAGGTCGAATACGCTGCGGCGGAATGTATTTGAGCGCGAACTGGTGGAGAGCCTGGCGCTGGCGGATCGAGTGGTTTTGGCCGGGGTGTTCAAGATGGAGAGCATTCCGGAGGGTGAGCGGCTGCATCCTGAAGCTGTGGTGCGAGCGCTGCGTGACGAGGGCCGGGCCGCGGTGCTACTGAAGGACGCGGATGCGATTGTGGAGGCGATTGCTCCGGAACTGCGGGCGGGCGACGTGGTGGCGATTCTGTCGAATGGAGGCTTCGATGGGATTTATGAGAAGCTGCCGCAGCGGTTGCGCGAGATGAGCGCTGTATCGCGAGGGTAGTTTGTCTCAGAAGTCTGGTGCACACGCTGGAGGACTCAACAGCAGGTCGTTCGACTCCGTTTGACGAAAGGCGCACCAAACTCCACTCACGATGAGACACATAGTCATGTTGCGAACATCAGAGACAAGAGGCCAGCGTAGATGTTCGCAGCCCTGAAAATTCTACTTGTCTACAACGTGTTCGGGATTCCGGCCGCGATTGTTGGTCTGCCGTGGACGGTGATCTCGGGCGACATCAGCATGTTGTATCGATGGGCGATGTGGATCGTGCACACCGGACTGCGGGCGGGAGGGATTCGCATCGAGGCGACGTGGCGGGCGAAGCTCGATCCTGCGAAACGGTACATCTTTCTTTCAAATCATGTCTCGAATTTAGACCCGCCGGTGCTGCTGCCGCTGATTCCGGGCAGGGCGTCGGTGTTCATCAAGCGGTCGCTGATGAAGTTGCCGGTGATCGGCTATGCGATGAAGCTGGGGGATTATATTCCGGTGGATCGCGACGGACGCGTGGAGAGCGCGAAGGAGAGCGTGACGCGCGCGGTGCAGGTGCTCAAAAAGGGGCTGCATATCATGTCGTTTGTGGAGGGGACGCGGTCTCGGGATGGACGGCTGCAGCCGTTCAAGAAGGGGCCGTTTTATCTTGCGAAGGAGACGGGAGCGCCGGTGGTTCCGGTATCGATCCGGGGTACGGAGTCGATGATGAAGAAGGGAAGCCTGAAGATTTATCCGGGAACGGCGCATGTTACGTTTCATGAGCCGCTCGATCCGAACGGCTTTGCCACGCGGGAGGAGTTGATGGCGGCGGTGAGGGGAGCGATTGAATCGGGCTTGCCGGAGTGGATGTGGAAAGACAGCTCTACTTGAGGATGGCGTTGTAGCCGTCGGCGAGCAGTTTGGCGCGCGTGGCGCGAGCTTCGTCGCGGGTGGCGAAGGGGCCGATCTGCACATGGAGAAGGCTGTCCTTCGGATCGTTGCGGATGACGGCGTTATAGCCGTGCTTCTTGAGGGCGGCAACGAGGATTTCGGCGTCTTCCTGTTTGGAGATGGCGGCGACCTGAACCATGGATGGCGTTCCAGCGGCCGCGGCAGGCGATGGCGATCCGGCGGTCGCCGATGGAGTGGAGGCTGATGCCGGGGTTGGTTTGGGTACGGGAGTCGATGCTTCAGCCGCTGTCACGCCAGGCGTGGGTTTGCGCTGGGGTGGGGCCGGTGTCTCTTCCGGTGCGGGTGTGAGCTGTTTGACTACAGTTGCGGACGGCCTTGGTGACGACTGCGAAGCGGGTTCAGCTGCAGCGGAGTTGACGGGTTCGCGGGCATCGGGGCCAGGTGTGTAGGTGTCGGAATCCGAACCCTCGGCTTCATGGACGCGAGGCCCTGTTGGCGTGGGTGTCGCGGGCTTTGCCGCGACCGAAGAGGCGGGCAGTGCGGTTTTGGCAGTGCTGGAGTTGCCGCGTCCAAGGGAGTATCCGAGGCCGAAGAAGACGCCGCAGACGAGCACCAGTCCAAAGAAAATGCCCAGCAGG
Organism: uncultured Acidobacteriaceae bacterium; assembly: GCA_963782175.1. Lineage (GTDB taxonomy): Bacteria > Acidobacteriota > Terriglobia > Terriglobales > Acidobacteriaceae > Silvibacterium. The sequence continues at coordinate 217,164 of CAWAIX010000013.1, read as the reverse complement.
GAGCGCATGCCGAGGGTGATTTCGGTCTCGGTGTGCTCGCTTTTTTCCTCTTCCTCAAGCAATCTCATGGTCTAGCTAACCCGGTCGGTGGGTTCTTGTGGCGGTGGCGGCGGTGTTGGATGTACCGATGGGGCGAATCTTCCCAGCAGAGATATCAGCTCAACGGGCAACGGGAAGACCACGGTGGTGTTTTTCTCGGCGCCGATGTCGATAAGTGTCTGCAGGTATTTCAGTTGCAGTGTGATCGGTTGCTGGGCGAGCAGATTTGCGGCTTCCACCAGGCGTTGCGCGGCTCCGAATTCACCCTCGGCGTTGATGATCTTGGAGCGCTTTTCGCGTTCGGCCTCGGCCTGTTTGGCCATGGCGCGGAGCATCGACTCGGGCAGGTCGACCTGCTTGACTTCGACGCTGACGACCTTGACGCCCCAGGGCTCAGTACGCTGGTCGATGATGGTCTGGATGCGCTGGTTGAGGGCGTCGCGGTGCGAGAGGAGGCCGTCGAGCTCGACTTCGCCGAGGACGGAACGCAGGGTGGTCTGCGCGAACTGCGAGGTCTGGTAGACGTAATTCGAGACTTCGATCACGGCTTTCGCGGGGTCAAGCACCCGCAGGGTGATGACGGCGTTGACCTTAATGGTGACGTTGTCGCGAGTGATGACGTCCTGCGGCGGGACTTCAAGGACTTCCTGGCGCAGCGAGATGCGAACTATCTGATCGATGGGGCGGAAGACGAGGATGATTCCGGGGCCTTTAGGCGGCATGAGGACGCGGCCAAGGCGGAAGATGACGCCACGCTCGTATTCGCGGAGGATCTTAATGGAATTAATGATGTAGAGGACAACGACCGCAATGACGATCAGTCCGGGAATGCTGAACATGGTGCTTCACCCGCCAGCGATTGTAACGCAGGCGCACACATACATTTGCTGTTAATCGGCAGTGTGTGCCTTTTCGGGAATCCTGTCGACTAACAGAGTGAGGCCGTGGACGGAGCGGACGCGGACCTGGTCTCCGGGCGCAGCGGGATGGGCGGATTCGGCCTGCCAGAGTTCTCCATGGATGAGGACCTGGCCGCGCGGAGCGAGGGGCTGCTGGGCGACGGCGATGTCTCCGATGAGGGCCTGAGGGCCGGTGATGACCTTGTTGCGGCGTGCGCGGACGGCGATGCGGACGAGAAAGACGGTGATGAGCCCGAAGGCGACTCCGCAGGCGACGGCCGTGGAGATGTGGACGCGCATTTCGGGGATGGGGCCTTCGACGAGGGTAAGGGTTCCGAAGACCAGTGCGAGGATACCGGTGGCGGCGAGGACGCCGTGGCTTGGGAATTTGGCTTCAAGAACGAGCAGGGTGAAGGCGGCGATGAGGAGCATCACTGCGGTGTAGCGTACGGGCAGCATGTTCAGCGCGAAGAGCGCTGTGAGCAGGAAGAGAGTGCCGAGTGCGCCGGGGATGATCGTGCCGGGCGAATTGAATTCGAGGTAGATGAGCAGGCCGCCGAGGACGAGGATCAGCACGGCGAGGTTGGGGTCCATGAGGCGGTCGAGAAGCTTTTCGCGCAGGGTGGGGTCGAGATTGAGCAACTGAGCGCCGCGAGTGTGGAGCGTGACGGTCGCGCCGTCGAAGCGCTTGATGGTTCGGCCGTCGATGGCGTCGAGGAGCTCGCGCTCGCCGGGAGCGACGAGATCGATGAGGTGAAGCTGTTCGGCTTCGCTTGCGGTGTAGGACTTGGAGTTGAGGACGGCGTCCTGCGCGGCGTTGGTGTCGCGTCCGCGGCGGGACACGTAGGAGCGCAGGAAGGCGGTGGTGTCGTTCTCGATCTTCTGCTTCATGATGTCGTCGAGTTTTGCACCTTCGACGACGGGGTGGGCGGCTCCGGCGTTGGTTCCGGGCGCCATGGCGGCGATGTCAGCGGCTTCCATGAGGAAAAAGCCGGCCGAGCCGGCGCGGCTGCCGGAGGGAGCGACGTAGACGATGACGGGGACGGGCGAGGCGAGGATCTTGCCGACCATGGAGCGGGTGGTGTCGAGCAGGCCGCCGGGTGTGTTCAGCACGACGAGGAGGGCGGCAGCGCGATTGGTTTCCGCCAGAGTGAGGCCACGGCTGAGGTACTCCTCGCTGATCGGCTGGATGGTGTCATCGAGGTGCAGGACTACGACTTCGGGCTTGCCATTGGCGGCTTCAGGATGGGCAGGGATAGAGGCGAGCAACACGAGTATGGCGGCGAGCGCCAGCACGGGTTGGAAGTTGAGCCTCATGGAACGTGTCGGAGAGCAGTTCAGGGAACCTGCTGTCCACGTGATTCTAGCGCCAGCTTCATACCTTTCGCATTGGCATTTGCAGGCTCGAGCCTGAGGGCCTGGCCGACCTCGGTGGCGGCGGTGCCGAGCTGGTTGGAGGCGAGGTCGAGGCGGGCGAGTACGAGGTGCGCCGGGACGTTGGGTGCAAGGGCGAGGGACTTCTGCGCTTCCTGGCGGGCGGCGTCGATGTCTCCGCTGTGCTCGCGCACCTGCGCAAGGCCGGCGTGGGCCAGCGCGGAGGAGGGATTGGCCTGCAGGGCGGCCTGGAACTGACGCTCGGCTTCGAGGGTGAGTCCACTGTTCATGAACTGCTCGCCCTGTTTGACGAGGGCGGAGGCGCGTTCGGCAGGAGGCAAAGTGGCGAGGCGCATGGCTTCCATCTGCTCCAGTTCGAAGGCGGCCTGGCGGAAGCCAGTTTCGTTGTAGGAGCGCTTGATGCGCTCGAGAGGCAGCGTATCGTCGGGGATGGCCTTGCCTTTGTCGGGGTTGACTTTGACGGAGCCGGGATTTTTCAGCGCGTTGGCGAAGGTCTGCGCTTCGGTGTCCTGGGGGCGGAGTTTGAGTTCCTGGTCGATCTCGCGGATGGCACCCTGAACGTCATTACGGCGGCGCAGGGCAACGGCGAGATTGAAGCGGTAGTCGGGATCTTTGGGATCGGCGGCGACGGCCTCCTGGAAGAGAGCGGCGGCATCATGGCCGCGGCGGCTCGAGGCGACGGCCTGGTTGTTGACGACCTCGGGTAGGGGCAGGCGGAGGCGGACAAAAGCGAAGGCATCTTCAGCCTTCATGTAATTGGCGGTGTAAAAGAAGGCGAGTCCGCGGTAGAAGTCGGCTTCAAGGGCCCTGGGGTCATCTTTGGCGAGGCGGCCCAAGGTGGTGGCGGCGTCGTCGTAGTCCTGGTTAGCGAAATAGGCCATGCCGAGCGCGAACCAGGCGGGAGTGAAGCCGGGGTTGAGGCGGAGGGATTCCTTGAGGTGCACGATGCGCTCGGAGGGTGACTCGGCGATCATGCCGCGAATGTAGTTTTCAAAAGCATCGACGCGCAGGGCGTTGTCGGCAGCGAGAAATGTCTGCTGCGCGACGGAGTACGCGGGGTCGAGCTGTCGGGCGAGACGCCAGGCAAGGCTGTTGAGGATGTCAAGGATGTTCTTGAGCTCGCCGTCCTGCTGCATCGGAGGGCCGAGCTTGAGGGCCTTGACGTCGAGGAGCTGAGCGGAGACGGTGAGGTGGTCTCCGGTGAGGGTATAGGAGCCGAGAATGACGGAATCGGCGTCGAGCGTCTGCGCGATGCGGATGGTAGTGGCGTGCGAGAGCTGGAAGGCTTGAGGAAGCCCGAGGTGCTCGAGAGCGTAGAGGCGGTCGCCACGGCTGATGGTGAGAAAGCCGGCTGAGTCGAGGCGGCGGTTGAGGATGTCGGCAGCGCCCTCGCCGATCCAGTCGAGATTGGTCTGGAAGGTGTGGTTTTCAAAGGGCAGGACGAGGAGCAGACGGCCGTGGGCGGCCGGATCTGCGGAGGCGGCGGAAGACGACTGGGAGTGGGCGACTCCGGAGAAGAGGGCCAGTGAGATGAATAAGAACGAACGGACAAAATACGGCACGAATCCGATTATAGTTGGCGGGTTTTCGGCTTTGGGCCGGGGGTGAAGCGCATCTGCAGGGCAGCGTTTTTCACCACAGAGGACACAAAGGACACAGAGGATTCACCGCGAAGACGCAAAGACCAAGTTCTGAAAGGCCACAAATTTCGCAGATTGAGGGCCTCTGCAGGAAAAAGGCAATTCACCACAGAGGACACGAAGGACACAGAGGTTTCACCGCAAAGACGCGGAGACGCAAAGAGCGCAAAGGACCCACGTCCGAAAATCCGGACGTGGGGCACCCCAGCGTCCGAAGATCCGACAGATGGATGGACTCAGGGCTGGAAAAGTGTGGCTTCCTGCGGGCTATCGAAGTGCAGAACTGCGGCCCATTGTCCCTTGCGCTGCTGCTGCCAGGTGACGGAGCCGTCGAGGATGCGGGCGATGACGGCTGGAGCCAGATCGTGGTGGAAGTCGAAGAAGCGAGAGTCGATGGCTTCGTTGCGGCGTCCGAGGCTGAAGAGCAGGTGCGGGGGGTCGTATTTGGTGGAGAAGATGAAAGCGGCGGTGTAGGGGTCGGAGAGCTGCGCCGCTTTTTGAATCTGGGGGTAGGAAAAGTTGTCGATGGGGGCGACGGGAACGGGCTGCCGCACATAGCCGAGCTCGGGCCTTGTGAGTTCGTCGGTCGCGGGCCAGGCGGTGAGGACGATGGAATGGGGATAGTGTTCGAGGATCTGCCCGATGGCGGCCTGGTGCAGCAGAATGACGTCGCGGTAGGCGAGGTTGTCTTCAGGGGCGAAGCGGTATGGCGGGTTGACGAAGAGTCCGGCGATGAAGGCGGCGGCGCTGAGTGCGACGAGGGCGGCCCACGAGCGGAGACGCCGGCGGAAGGTGTTCACGCAGAGCAGGATGACGAGCGGATAGAGCGGAAGGAGGTAGCGGGTGAGGAGGGCTCCTCCGAGGACGGAGAAGAGGATGAGATTGGCCAGGATGATGACGTAGAAGATCCCTTGGACTTCAAAGGAGATGCGCAGGCGCGGTGAGCCATCGGCTTCGTTGACTGGAGGCAGCAGCATGGAGGCGAACATGAGAGCTACCGGCACGAAGAGATTCATGTGCGCGGTGATGTGCAGGGCCCGATGTGCGAAGGCGATAAGGACGCGCAAAGGCGTGAGAGTGGCGGTCGCGTTGTAGCGCAGAAATTCGGGATTGCCGAAGACGAATCCGGTGCGATGCCAATGATAGAGGTACCAGAGGCCGAGGGGCAGGATCGGCGCGAGGAGCGCGGCGGCGCGGGTGAGGTGATTACGCGCGCGGGAGCGAAGGAAGAGCCATAGTTCCCATGCTGCGAGGGCGAGTGGAGTGGCGATGGTGGTCTCTTTTGAGAGCGCGGCGAGCGAGAAGCATAGGGCGGAGAGCCAGAGGGCGCGGGTTCCGGGGGTGAGGAGAAAGACGATTGCCCAGAGGGTTGCAGCGGCGGCGAAGAGGTCGGCGTGGGCGAGCGAGCTTTGCGCGAAGAAGACCGGATAGAGTGCGGTCAGGGCGACCGTGGCTGCGGCAACGGACTGGCGGCCGGTGGTGATGAGGGCGAGCTTCCATGTCGCGGTGAGGCCGACGGCGGCGACGGCACACATGGCGATGCGCGTGACGAAGGGAGAGAAGGCGCAGAGTTTCCACGCGGCGGCGAGATAGATGGACGGCAGCGGAGGGTGGGCGTTCGAGAGCGTGCTGAAGGGGATGAGCGATCCGGTGCGGAAGAAGTCATAAGCCGCGGGGATGTAGTAGCCGGCTTCATCCCAGTAATAGGGGAGGCGCAGCAACGGCCAGTGCGCAGCGACGATGGCGACGAAGATGGCGGGGAGGATGGCCCACAGAGGGATTGGCGGCCGGGGCGCAGCGTGTGGTTTGTATGCTTCAGACACGCGCCAGTGTATCAAGCGACGGCGCAGTGAAATTGCGTTTAGTGTCTGAGCAAATCCCAGCCTATGCTGAAGCCGTTCCACATGATCTGCAAGCCGATGGCGACAAGGAAGAATGCTGAGAGACGAATCAGCACATCCGTGCCCGTTTTTCCCAGCACCCGGCCCAGGCGCTCGGCACCGCCATAGCAGAGGGCCATGACCAAACAAAGGAGCGCCATTCCGGTGAGCGCCGCAATCAATTCTAGAAGGTAGGCACGAGAAAAGATGGAGCTTCCTGTTGGCCTTAAATGGGCTCCCAAGGTGATGGCGATGGAGATGCTGCCCGGACCGACGCTAAGGGGCATGGTCAAAGGATAGAAGGCATGTTTCAGAGCGTCTTCTATATTTGCCGGTTCCGATTCCGGGGCATCATCGCTCTGCTGGTTCAGCAGACTCCAACCGGTCGAGGCAACAACGAGGCCACCTGCGATCTGCACGACGAAGAGCTTGATGCCGAGGAAGGCAAGGACTTCCGTACCAAACAACAGTGAGACTGCGAGGATGGCGAATCCATACATCGCGATCTTGCGCGCGAGAAGTCTTTGAATGGACTCGGGGTATTGCCGCGTCATGCTGAGAAATATCGGGGCATCGCCGATCGGATTGACGATCGGGAAGAGAGTGACGAAGGCGACGACGAGTGTCCTGACAAATTCGACGGCGATGTTCATTGGATGGATCGTATCTGGGGATCGGGGTTGGAAGCGAACCCATTATAGTGCGAGGTCATTCTCTGCCGGCCTGATCGCAGCAGGCGGCGATGCGGCGCTCAAGGAAGCGGTGTTCCATCGGACTGCGGGCGAGGGCCAGCGCGCGGCAGAAGTGCTCGCGGGCGAGATGCGGGCGTCCGCTGCGAAGCTCGAGTTCGGCGAGGGTTGCCGGATAGAACGGATAGCTTACGAGCCGGTCGAGGTCGCGAATGGTTCGGATTTCTTCGAGGCCGCGTTCGGGGCCGTGGTGCTGGGCGATAGCGATAGCCCGGTTGAGCGCGACGACGGGCGATGGACGGAGGGCGAGCAGCATGTCGTAGAGCGCGACGATGCGCGACCAGTCTGTCTGCTGGGCCGAGGCTGCGTCGGCATGGACGGCGGCGATCGCGGCTTCGATGTGATACTCGGTCAACCGGGTTCCCGTGGCGGAGAGGTCGAGCAGGCGGCGGCCTTCGGCGAGGAGAGCCGAATCCCATTGGGACCGGTCCTGCTCGAAGAGCGAGTGCAGCTCTCCCGAGGCGTCGAGGCGGCCAGGCAGGCGGGCGGCGTGGAGGAGCATGAGAGCTCCGAGAGCGAGCGTGGTGGGAGTGGATGCAAGGGAGTGGCGGCGCAGCACTCCGGCAAGACGGATGGCCTCGCGGCAGAGGTCGATGCGGACGGCCGATTCGGCGGAGGCGCCGTGGTAGCCCTCGTTGAAAAGCAGATAAAGGGCGCGATGTACGGCGGAGAGTCGCGCAGAAAAATCGGCGGCGGTGAGCTCGAAGAGCTTACTGGACGCGGCGAGGACTTTCTTGGCGCGGCTGATGCGCTTCTCGGTTGCGGCGCGGCGCGCGAGGAAGGCGGCGGCCACTTCATCGATGCTGAAGCCGCAGAGGATGTGCAGGATCAGTGCGACCTGCGCGGGCTCGGCGAGCCGCGGATGACAGCAGGAGAACATCATACGCAGCTCGTCATCCTTGATGGCTTGCGGGCCGAGCAACTCGTGAACGGCAGGCGCCAGCGTCCACTCGCTTTCGATCATGCGTCCGAGTTCGGGGGCGAAGGTGCGTGCAGTGCGCTCGCGGCGGAGGACGTCGATGGCGCGGTTGCGGGCCGTGGCCATCAGCCAGGCGGAGGGATTTTCGGGAATGCCGCGGAGTTTCCAGATCTCAAGCGCGCGGCAGAAGGCGTCCTGAACAACGTCTTCCGCCAGCGCGAGGTTGTGGACTCCAAAAAGGCGGGTGAGCGCGGCGACGATGCGTCCGGATTCATGCCGGAAGAAGTGCTCGTCGAGTTGAGCCGCGCGGAGTTCCATCACATATTAATTTGCCTGATGGGGCGGACTTCTACATCCCCTCCGCTGTTGAGGTGCGGGCAGCCTTTGGCCAACTCGGCGGCCTCATCGAGATCTTTCGCTTCGATGAGAGTGTAGCCGCCGATCAGATCCTTGGCTTCGGCGTATGGACCGTCGGTGATCGTCTTCTGTTTGCCTTTGAGGACTTTGCCGGCGGGTTCGAGAGGATTGCCGATAGCCTTCAGGTGGCCGTGGTCGCCGAGTTGTTTCATCCACTCGACCCATTTCTGCATGGTCTGCTGCATCTCTTCGGGCGACGCGGATGATCCGGCAGAGTCGCCGCCGCGATACAGGTAGATAAATTCGCTCATGGTGATTCTCCTTCGATGAGGTGATTTTTGTACTGCGACTTATAAACGTGCGACAGGACCAGTCACGGACAAAAATTTCTCGAGCGAAGAGATTTTTTTGAAAGATACGGATTGAGTGCGGTTTAGTTCCGCGGGATCAGTTTCCCAAATTGTGAGTTCCGCTTAGTGGACGGGGCCTTGCGGCATGGGGAGCGGGTGTGTCTGCGGCTCGAGCGCGATATCGCCGAAGGTCTGCTCGTACTGGGCGATGTTCTGGCTGAGGATGTTCAGCAGCGCTTTGGCCTGCTGCGGGCTGATGTAGATGCCCTGCGTATTTTCGATGGTGACCTGGTCGGGGCTTTCCTGGTGAACGAGACCGAAGGCGAGGAAGAAGTCCCAAACGCTGACGCGCACCTGCACGCTGTTGGCGTAGTTCTCGCGGTAGTCCTGCGCCTTCTGGATCTGAATTCGGGGTTGCGGATGGCTGGGATGCATAGTGTCTTTCAGGGTAAAGCAAAGGCGTTTCCTTCGCGAAAGTGAGCGTAATCAGCGCCGGGTCTTGAGTCTACGAAAGTGGGATTCCGCGCGAGGGTCCGGTGTGTTATTGTCGCGGTTCGCGGTTGAGGTATTTTCTGAAACTGTTTCCTTGAGGACCGTACACGGTCGCCGCTCGCTCTACGCGGATGAATAACTGCCCTGGGGCTCTGTTCCTGTTGTTCGAGTCGACCTGGTCCGTGCCGCTGGAAGCACATTTTTCGGAAATGTCTCTTCCCCCTGCCGCGATGCACGATCTCCGCACCGTAGTGAAACCTAATCCCTCAAGGAGAATCTCGTATGTGCGCGCGAAAGATCTACATGGGGCTCATTTTTCTCTTCTGCCTTAAGATGAGCCTCGCGGAAGTCACGGTAGGTACCTGCAGATCGGACAGACACCCTTTCACAACTATCTCGGCTGCCATAATGGCGGCGCCCCCAGGCAGCGTGATTGAAATCTGCCCTGGAACCTATGCCGAGCAGATCGAAATCGACAAGCCCTTGACGATTCAGGGAGTGGACGCAACGCCAACGATCGTGGCTCCATCGACGGGATTGAACGAGCTTCCCGTTGGTTCGGGCTACTATCCTCAAGTGCTGGTGCACGATGCCAGAGGTGAGATTCAATTGCTCAACCTGTCGGTTGACGGAAGCGATGCCTTATTCAACGTGGACGGTGAGGTGCTGGGACTAGATGCCTTTTGTCCGGAAGGCGCCGTGACGAACTTTGTCGGGGTGTATTTCGTGGATACGTCCGGAACCCTCGAGGATATGAACGTAAGCGGGCAATTCGGCGAGAGCTTTCCGGGAGATTTTGGAGAGCCGCAACTGATTCCCAATTGTGGGAGCGGAATCGAGTTTCACGGCAAGGGACACGGAGTGGTGCGAAACAGCACAGTCAGTGATGTCGGGTTTTATGGCATCTATGCCGATGGCGATCTTACGGCCGAGCACAACGTGGTATCGGGTGGTAACGGACCTTTCGGCGTGGGGATTGCGGCGGGCGTAGGGCGAATCATAAACAATACGGTCACCGGGACGACTGCTTTCAAAAAAACGATTGGCATTCAAGGCGGTGATCTGGTCATAGACAACGTCGTGCAGAGCTCGATCTATGGCATCTCCGGAGCCGGTACTGTAATTCGCAACACGCTTCAAAACAATTCGATCAGCCTTTCTGACGTAACAAGGGTGTTCGATAACCAAATCTCGGCACCATCGACTTACTACGATCCGGCATGCTTTTTCGGGGCCTGCGACGGAACACCAACCGGGCCGGCCTTTCCGACTGTCGCCATCGATTTCGGCTGCGATCGTGCGGGCCCGATCATCAGGAACAGCATTCAGGGAGTGGGGATCGGATTCGCAAACGTTCCAGAGCGCGAGATGGTTCCAAAGCTGAATATTCTGAACAATGTGCAGACGGTTTCAACAAGCTGCAGTCAATAGAACCGGAACTGAATAGAGACTATAAGGGCCGGTGCGACAGGTTGCGCGACCGGCCCGGAGTTTTGATACAAAAGGCGGACTTGAGTTCCGTAATAGGCGTGAGGCAGCGCTGGAGGCGATGTGAAGGTGCCAATGACGGTGTAGGTGGAATCCTTTGGATTCTGTGTTCATCAAAAGGGCATAGAGACATTGGAGGTTCAACAGAGGATGGCTGCTTTTTGTGCGTGCTGCGGCGCGGAGATTACGTTGAAAGCTGAAGCATGTCCAGTTTGTGGCACACCTCGCCACGGAATGCGGCCGCGTGGTCAATCTGTTGAGAGACCAAAATCATCTGATTCGGAGACCAAGCATTCTGGGACCACGCAGAGCGCCCCCGTACCGAACCGGCTTTGCAAGAGGTTATAGTCTCTCTTTCGATAAGTCTCCCCCCAGAAAATGTTCCGCATGCGATAAGTCTCGGCTGTCACTTTCCCGAGGTGTCTATAATCGCCTGCAATGTTTCCCTACGATCCGGCACTGGCCACGGTGGTTCAGGCAACACCACGATCCATCTCCGACGTGCTGACGGCGATGAGGTCGATCGATAGCCTTTGCGTTCAGGGTGACGGGCTAAAGTGGTTCAACTGGCTGTATTTGCAGGTGACCGAAGCGGTGGAGAATCGCGTCGCGGGAGGAGGCTTCAACGATCCCGCGTGGCTGTCAGAGCTAGATGTGCAATTCGCCACGTTGTATTTCACCGCCCTGCGCGCGAAGCTGACCGGCTCACCATGCCCGGGCTGCTGGGATGCCATGTTCTCGAGCCGGCAGCAAGTCGACATCGCCCGGATTCAATTTGCTTTTGCGGGCATGAATGCGCACATCAATCATGATTTGGCGCTCGCCATAATGGCAACATGCAAAAGCACGAGCACCGTGCCGCAGCACGATACGCCTGAGTATGGCGATTACACTTCCTTGAATGCGTCTATGGATGCCCTGATTAACACGGCAAAACAGACTCTTAATGTTCGACTGCTTGGGGACGCTCTTCCTGCCGCATCTCATATCGAGGGCACCGTTGCAGCCTGGGATTTGGCGGCTGCCCGGGAAACCGCATGGAATACCGCACAAAACCTGTGGCAGGAACCTCCCGCGGTAGCGGCTGTCCACATGGATGTTATAGACGGGCTGACAACGGTCATAAGCAAAACGTTGCTTGTTCCGGCGCCATAAACCGGCGGGGGTAGCGGTGCGGTCCATGGTGCGAAAGGGGGGACTTGAACCCCCACGGGTTTCCCCGCCAGATCCTAAGTTCTCCGCGAACAGAATATCAACCATTTAGCGCGGGTTGTGCGAATTGAGATTGCCGTGTGTTTCTAATGGTTTCCGCGTGAGGGAATACAGCAGATACAAACGCACATGAGCCGCCCTTGGGCACAAATTTAGGCACAGCCAAAAGCTGGACTACCTACCCGTTGCCAATGGCTCTCTTGAGAGCTGCTTCAATTTTTGAGCCTCGCCGCGCGAAGGGCAGAGCGGCAAACATCTCATCTGCTAACTCATCATTCGTTCGGAGCTTGCCGTCGGACTGGACCCATCGAAGCAAAGTCTGCAACTCGCAGCTGGTGTACTCCGTAATGGATGCACGCACCGGGATTGGAGCAATGGCGGGAGTTCTGCCATTCGATTGGGTAACCTGCGCGGTCGAAATCGGCTCCACGGGGGCGGCAATTGGCAGCAACGGCTGGATAGATTTGGGCCGGTCGCTGGCCGCGACGGCTTTTTGAAACGCCTGAACTGCACGATCCACTTCCTCCTCACGGCGCATGAACCAATCTGTGGACCAGATGCGAAGGAAAGTCCAACCGAGGTTTTCAAGTTGCTGCTGTCGAAGTCTGTCGCGGTCGCGAGCTGTGTAGCTGGAGTGATACGTGGCTCCATCGCATTCAATCGCCAGCACGAACTTGCCGGGCTGGGTCGGATGTGAAGCGGCGAGGTCAATCCTGAACTTAGAGCAGCCAACTTGCGGGACTATCGCTATTCCTTTGGCAGAGAGTGCCTCGTATACGTCTGCCTCGAAATCGTTCATGGGCTCATTCGTGAGCTCTCCGCCAGAGAGGATCCTGCCGCCAGAGCTTGCATATTCAAGATAGTTCTTAAGGAATTCCAATCCCGTGCCCGGCCTAATCTGGGTGCTGTTGATGTCGCTATGCCGGAAGGAAGAGACGACGATGACCTGTTCTCTTGCGCGAGTTACGGCAACATTTAGACGTCGACGCCCCCCAGCGGACAAAATGGGGCCGAAGCGCAAGGGCAGGTTACCCGCTCTATCCTTACCATACCCAACTGAAAGAATGATTACATCTCGCTCGTCTCCCTGCACCCGCTCCAAGTTCTTTACAAAGAAGCGCTCCTGCCTACCAGTATCGAAGAACTCTGCCAATTGTGGATGACGAGCCATCTCCCTATCCAGCAAAGCCTGAATGCGGTTGGCATGTTTTATCCCCATGGTGATGACGCCTAGTGTTAGACCAGGATTCGTTCGCGCGTGATGCAGGACCAGTTCGACTACCTTCTCAACCTCTTTGCCTGAGCTCTCCTCTTGCCCATCCCCGTTCGGAACATAATCGACGAATTCATGAGATATCGCGGCAGAACCGCCCGGTCCTGGAAACGTAACAAGGCGATCGTCATAGATGTGATGGTTTGAGAATGAGATAAGCGCCTCGTCACGGCTCCGGTAATGCCAATTCAGATGAAAACCCTTGACGAAAGGAATCATCATGTCCAGCAGGCTCTCATAGGCTGTCGCGTCGCCGTTTGCCTCGTCGTCTTCTTCAGCTGCCGCGAAAAATGCGGTGGGCGGAAGTTGTTTATTGTCTCCTGCCACAATGACGTGTTTACCGCGGAGAATGGCTGGTATGGCATCCTCAGGGAGCACCTGAGAGGCTTCGTCAAAGATCACGTAGTCAAACTTGCCCGTTGATGCGATAAGCTGGGAGACAGACAGCGGACTAGCCATCCAGCATGGACACACTGCAGTGAGAACATCCGCTGCCTGAGCGAATACGTGGCGCAGAGGTTTGTGCCTACGACTCTTCGCTGCCTCACCTCGAATCAGTGTCTCTTGTTCGGGGAATTCATTCATCGCTGAGATGGTGCGCTCCGCATGAGCGCGACGGACACGGTGTGCCGCTATTTGCAGCCTTGTTGCGTCAAGACGCCTGAAGTCGTCGACATATCCGTTGTGCGTCGAACCCACAAACCCCCGGAGACTTGGGTCACCGATTGCCGCTGAGTCCAAGGTGGATTTGATCCAAACGTGCTGGAACAGTGCCTTCCATTCGTCGGCAGGCGGGCGCTTGATACGGATCTCGTCTGCGAGACGCTGAGCACCCAGCGACTCAAGCTCGCGCTCAATCTCGCACAGCTGGCGAATCCGGTAAGGCGTAGAGTTGTCGAGGGCGAGAGCAGACACCTTGTTCACAATACCGGCAAGATCTAGGCCATCCCATTGGAAGTTGCAAATCGTCTCAAGGGAACGAATCTCCGCTTGGGCTGCTTGGTAGACTTTGTCACACGCCACCCTATCGAGGACAATTTTCGGGGTCGCGTTAGACCCAGACAACACATGCCATTTCTCCTGTATCTGTTTCGCTTCGCTTAGTTCCCGGAATATGACTGCGTTTGACGCCTTCGTCGCTTTCCTCAGGGCTATGGCCTCCTTATAGGCGGCTTTGTATTTAACATTTGTAAGTCGGTGCCAAAGCCCTCTAATGCCGCCCACCTGACCGGGTTCCAGCGTGCTCAACAAATGGCTAGTTTCTGTGAACACATCGGGCAGGTATGAGGCGAGAATGTCGTCGGCTTGCCTAAGAACTGTCAGCAGTTCATTGATCTCGGTCATAGTGTTAGCGAGACGAAACCCCGATGATTCGCACACTCGATTCAGGCATTCTATTAGGCCCGGGAGTGTCTCATAGCTCAAACGACATGTGAGATCGACCGCATTTTGTACAGCCTTGCCGTCCCTGAATTCGACTCCGGTCCAAGGCGAGGGATCGGTCCGATTAAAGAGAGTCTCGAAACCTCCCGCTTCGCCGAGGAGATCGAATACCTGTTCTGCTCGTTTACAGGTAATTTGCATCAAGTCTGACCCCCGCCAGCGCAGAGGAGAATTGATGTGTGGAGGTAGCCGAAGAAGTGCGCCCTGCATTGCATAGACCGTTTGCTCTGTTGGCGCGTGGATTGCATGCATCCTGGCGTCGTGCTGATTGAGCTTGTTCCGCCTGTCAACAAACTGCTCGTGGACCGATTCTGAAGCTGGCTTGGCTGCCTCCCGAACTGCGGTGAGGGTCCGAGCAACCCGTTCCATTACTTTTTTTGGTGTTTGTTCGGCTCCGTGGAGATCAATGGCCAAATGATCGAGTCCTACGGCGGTCAGCCTGTTCATAACGACTTCGAGAGCGGCTCGCTTCTCTGCGACGAAAAGAACCTTCTTTCCGTTGGCGGTAAGGTTAGCGATCAGATTGGTGATTGTCTGGCTCTTCCCAGTGCCCGGAGGTCCGTGCACGACCGCGCTTTGCCCGGCACTGATGCCCGCGATCGCACATTGCTGGCTAGAGTCTGCGTCTAATACGGCAAACTCGCCCTCAGGTGGGATTGTGTCAAGGCATGTTGGGTCCGTTTCTATTTGGACGCTGCCTAGCTTTCGTCTGGCGGCATTGTCACCAGCGATGGCTGCGACCACATCATTAGCCAAGAGTTCGGCCCGGTGATTCTCCAAATCCCGCACCATGGCTAATTTCTGAAATGAAAAGTTGCCCAGTACGGCGAAGGAGTCTGCTTTGAAACCCGGCACCTTGCTCGCATGTGTGCTAAACCAATCCAAAACAGCCTGGAGATTCATTGTCGCTGTTGTGGCTGTTTCTGTATCATCTGCGACGCTATCTCCATCACGCGTGATTGAATATATGCTCAGAACAGTTTCGGCGCTGACAAGGATGTTCAGCTCTTTATTGAGAACGTGCAGGAGAACTGGGTTAACCTCTATTTCTCCGACAAGCTGAACTTCTGTCGCTGCAAGATCTGTTCCTTTGAGCTTCAACCCAATCGGAACCAGCAGGATGGGAGCGCTCGGATCCCGGCCGCCATCATCAGCAGTCCATGTACATCTTCCTAGTGCGAGGTAGAGCGTCGACAGACCTTTCTCTTCGAGATTCTCCAAGCCCTTACGCGAGATGGCGCGGACAGATGAAATCCTCTCCTGATCGCTTGGTAACAGATCACTGATCGGTAGAGATTCACCGTCGCTCAAGAACCTCAACATCCGAGGAGAGACAGGCAGCTCAAGCGTACTGCCGGACACTGGTTTATAGAAAAGCAAATTGTTGCGGCGTGAAAGATCGATTAGGCGATTCGTCCACCCGTCTCGGGCGGCATCGATCAATTTCTCACGCAAGAGGCTTTCCGGCGCTTCCGAGCCGCTGGCAGAATTCTCAACTGATGGCATAAGGGTTCTGTTTGTAGCACTATAGCGCAGCGAGTGGGGGACAGGAGAAACTCGGAATTACTTGGCGGTCTAATCGCGCCATTTCTAGAGCTGCGGACCTGGCCCAGTTATATTTGGTGACCGGGTCCATGCCTGCATTCTCCGCGTCGCACTCTTGAGCAGCCATTCTACCTTTGGGGCATGGCGACTCAATCTCGTCGGCAAGTAAACTTGCGATGATTCTCCACTGGTCGCGTTAGTCAGGCCGCCACCCATCGATACAGGTGCCCTCGTTGCCCAGGCGCAGTGTCGCTATTTCGGCATCAGGTGGCCCTGAGAGTTAAGCAATTTCCGTTCCATTTTGTCCGCTAAGATCGGACGGCCGATTGACCGCAGCCAAAGAATTGCCATTGTCACGCCAACCGCTGCGTCTGTCTTTCTATCTTTCTATCGGCATCCATTATGAATTCTCCTGCTGAGGTTTTTAACGTTCTAACACTGACCTCGTCGAAGTAAATCGCATCGCTTGACTCATCGAAACTCAATCCGGAACTGGTGTGCCAATTTGGGAGCAGATGGAGATCTTCGACGTGGTTACCGTAAAGCGCAGGCGCAGTGCAAGGCGCTGGGATGCGGGAGTGACTGCATGCGCCTCTTCGAGCGCGTCTTCAGGATGCGCTCTCCGCCTGCCCCTCCACACGCTTGTCTTGGCGCTTGGCGTAACGCTTCAACAGACTTCGGAGAACCTTCACCACTTCCTCATCACCGCTCACGGCTGATGCCGAAGAGTGACGCAGATTTATGGTCGAAATTTCCGATCCCATGATAATAAACATCGCGCCTTTGATTTCCACCCAGTACTCTTCTTTGTTGGTAGCAGACTGCCGCTTTGCATCAAGGTAGTCGGCGCGACGAAATCGACCTGGTCCCGCGAGAGTGATACTGGCTAGGGATCCATCTGGGGCGAGCATTTTGTCGACGACGCGTCCGCGATATAGCACGTCGGCCTTCGTGAGAACGTCAGCATGAACAGTAATATCTTTATTCTCCGTGAGCATGTTGGACAGGCAAACATGCCATTCTGAAACCCTGGGAAGAATGAAGTAGTCGAGGGCCAATTTTAATGCTGGGACGTCAGATGCAAACTTCGAAGCTCGGATTCGTCCGTAGCGAGCAATCAAAAGATCAATTACTAACCAGAAAACGAAGACTATGAAATACAGCCGCCAAAGAAGGGAAAAATTCCACACAAAGATCGCCCTTTGTGCGCGAAAGAAATCATCCTGATGCTTTTCAAATCCGCTTTCGCCATACGCCCCAGCAAAGAAGGCTTTCCAATCCGCGCTGTTTGCCGTGGAGTGCAAATGGCCATTATGAACTGCCCACAAGTACGCAATGGCAAGCGGGATGAGCGCCCATGCGATGGCCCGCGTTAGTTCCTCGCTCTTGGTTTGGACGATATTCCTGCGGGGGCAAACGAACCCCAGCATGAAACGTGACAGTAGGTCAGGACCCAAAAAATAGGCGGCAATCGTGAAGGTGATGTAGATTGCCAGCACGATCTACGCGGCAAAGTCCTGTCTCTTTAACGTTACAGGGCCTGCGGAGGTCGGAATATCTACCTGACCGCGGTCGAGCAACTCCTCAGCCACACGCTCCTCGTTCTCCGCGATGTAACTAAGAACCTCTTCGCGATTCATTTCCAGATTGTGATCGATGAGTTCTAGCACTCTTTCGGTCTGAGCCGCACTCATATTTCGTTACTCCTGGTACGCCGCGTGTCCGATGCAGGAAAAAATCCCAAATCTTTGTTGGCTCGAAAGCGTACCATCTCGCAAGAGCTTTGCGAAGCAATTTCTCGCGTCCCGGACTCAAGACAGCCTCTATCGTGAAAAGCGAAAAACTCTTCTCACGTAAGATGAAAAGCGCACCAATATTGGGTGGCCAAAACCCGCACGGTATTACCTTAGTAACCGAATCGGCACCACTCAAATAGTGTCTCATGAATCGAGCCCCGTATCATTCGACGAGCCTTTTCTGGTTTTCATCGGACCGGGTCGGTTCGAGCTTTAGCTGACCTCGCCCACAAAGGTCCTTGGGGTCTATGTGACCTGTGGAAGGTGATCAGCAGCCTTCTTTGCAGCTTGGGCAAGCCGCGTGAAGCAACAGGAATGGTTCCAGTGCTGCGTCTACCCTGGCTTGAAGGGTTGTCATCGGTTCAGTTCCCGCCCGGCACACCACAAACTCTGCGGCGTCCAGGAAATCGAGGGCGCGTCGTTGGCATTCTATCGCAGAACAGCAGACAGTTGATTTCGAGCAGGCGCTCGTCGGTGTCGGGAGCATTGACTTCTTTTTTTAATAAAAAGACGAGGCAGGCGCTCCAGAAGACGCGCCCGAAAATGGTTTACGAGAGGATGTGTTGCAACTGACGCTGGCGATCCGGGGATCACCGCAATTTGAGAACTGCTTTGTGGAACTGCTTTCGTTCGAAGCTACATCGACACCCAAAGGCGCACCATGCCACGAAAGTGCAGGGGATCATCTTCGGATACAACTGACTGAAGGATGCCTAGACGGCGCTAAAACCACGGGGTTTCCGGAACGGGCGAATTTCGATTACTCATCGAGAAACATGGCGACGGGGATTGAAGAGCTTACGAGCCTCATCTGCGGCCGAGGTTTTTGGCACAGAGATGTCTAAGCAAAAGAAAAGGGGCGCGCCGAAGCGCCCCCAATCCGGTTTCTCCCCACAGAGCAGAGGAGATACGTTGGGTCAGAACGATGACACATCAGTCGTGGCTTAGGCTGAGCAATATTTGCACACTCTCAGTAAAAACTTTTTGCGATGATCGAACATGGAACGCGCTCCGCTCGGAAGACGGAGTCTTCCTTCAATGTCCTTGGATGAGCCGGAGAGGTCCTTCGACCTGACCTGTGCGTGCCCTAGTTGCGGATACAAGATCCCCGCCAGCCGAGCTGCCGAGCTGCTGCATGTCGACGGCATTAACGTGCGCTGCCCGAAATGCAATCTCGATTTCCCGTACGTCACGCACAAGCCGGAGATACTTCCTGAGCAGGGCAGCGTCTGGATTAACCCGTCGCACAGTGCAAGGCGCTCGGGATGCGGTGTTCGTCTTTATGAAGGGCTGTTGAGATGCGTCGCTTATTTGCGCCTGTAACCCAATTTCGGCAACCAGAGATTCATCCTTCAGTTTCACGAGCCGCAGTTTGAACAAATAGTTACCGCTTGCGTCGGCCAACTTAACGTAAATGGCGAGCCGTGAAATCGCTACGGGGAACTGGAGCGAATAAAAGTTGGCAAAAACTCCGATAAGACTCTTCTTATTTGTGCCTTGTTCAGCGATTATCTGGTCGCAAACCAACATGGCAACGACACTGGGAATTGAGACGTCATCCATGGCTTATTGCAACTCGCGGAATAACCTTACCATTCTATGCTTCAAAAATCATCAGGTTCTGGAACCACCAAAAGCCACCTTCCCGACGCAACGGGCTCAGCAGCTTACACCGCCGCGTCTGAGCGGGTTCCTGGAACGCGCTGTGCGCTTGGCGCAATGCCTCTGCTTGCATTCGCCAGTGCTGCAGGCCGCTGATCCGCATCTGAGAGCCGGCAGGCGCGCGCCAGAAGTGCGGCCCTGTTGACAGATCTCGGTTATCTGCTCAGAACCCGATTCTGAAATGAGCTACCGCCAAGAGATCGGCTCTCCGCGCAGCGTGCTCATATTTCCGTCTGAGGCGTTCGAAGGTGCGCTGATGCATCCCTCTGGGCTTGAATACGATCTCCTCGATGCCGCCGGTTCCACCCAGACGGATCGACAGATTCTGAGCTTTCCGGAGAGCCCGATAGTGCGGAGGCTCGCGCTGGCATTCGTAGGCGAGTTGATGGCAACGACGGCAGGCGAAGATACCACCCAAATAAAGGACAGCAACCCGCCTTCCACATCCACGAGCCGGACAAAGAAACCAGGGACGCTCTCCACCGAAATTGCATTGGGTGTGAGAGATTCTCACCGGGTATTCTTCGTCTTTCCATTCCTCGTATCCGCGCCGGTGCCTATAAGCGAGAATTACGGCGTCATCTATTGTGCGGCACTGAATCCAGCCGATGCGCTCACCATGTCGGCTCCAAGAAAGAGTGAAGGCTGTACCGGGCACTAGGTAGCCGCGCTTCTGTAGGAAGCGCACGTCGATCCGCTTGTATTCGTCTGTGGTGTCTTTTCCGCCCCCGTAACGGCTCACTGAGTTCTTCCCCTATCCGAAATCATTAGGCAAATCGGCCTTTTTCAACCACTGGCCTGGACGGGAACCGAAGTTCCCGTACCTTTGGGTTTAGCTTTTGGGGTGTGCTTAACCTTCGCCCGGCTGAGGCGAAACTTGTTGAGCTTTGTTAAGGTTTCCGAGCGAGCTGGCCAAACCTGATTGGTTGATTGCTTGATTGGGTGATTGCTTGACTCTTGATTCCTGATTAAATGATTCCTGATTGCGCGCGGCAGGCCCGCGAGAGGCCGCCCCGGGTATGACGGAGAGGATCGCAGACACAACCGAGTAGATCTCGGCATCTGGCTTGTCATTTTCGGTTGAATTTCGGCGGCTGTCCTTAACCTCGACGGTAAAAATCTGGCCCTCTTGGAATACTGCTGGTGACATTTGTTGTCCTTTCCGGGGCATTTCGCCATTGGCCAGCGTCCATGCTTTGAAGTAGTTTCCCCGCCTGGCGATTTTCGGTTCTGCTCGATCGGTGCCGAAGTTGTAGAACGCGCAAACATGTGTTCCATCGTCTAGCAGCTCAAACTCCACCAGCAGCGACCATCGCGCGAATGCCCTGACCCAATCAGGACCCTGGCTTCGGATTGCTATCGCCTGATAGCGCCCCTCCGCCACACGCGCGTAATCTGCTCCCTTCCAGACTGGCGCTGGAGGGCGCGACTCATTCTTAGCCATTCCTGCCTCACGGTGATTGCGGTTAGAATGGCGTTATTAGCCATTCCAAGGGCTGGACGTGCTGCTAACACGTTTGGCCCTTTTCTCTGTCTCGGAAGCGCTACTGCCACCCGTCCAGCAGATCTCTCCGTTACTGAACCTGCGCGGCAATCTCTGGTTCATCCCGGATTACGCGCTGCAGTTCCGATTCGCGGATCATAGTGCGGCTGCCCACCTTGGTGCGGCGCAGCTTGCCCTTTGCGAGCCACGCGTGAATTGTCCATTTGCTGATGCCGCCCAGCCTGCGGGCGGCCTCTTCTACTGAAAGCAACGTCTCCATCAATACCCCCAAGAGAAAACAAATCGTTACCAAGATTTTTGTATGGAATCTGCGCGCGTGCAAGTGTATAGTAACGGACGTATGAAAGCACTAATGCGTCGGTTACATATACCTAACAAAGCTCCAAAGCCTGTGGACAAAATTGCCCAGGAGCTCGTGCTTGACCGAATTGAAAAAGGCCCATTCACGCGTGCTGTGAAACGTGTGGAGCGCGTATTGGATCTTCTGGTAACGGCGGAACGGCTCCGCGCGGAGATCTATTCGCGGGCCTTCTCTGGTGAGTTTCCTCAGGATGAGCTTGCCAGCAGGTACGACTTCTCCAAAGAAACAATGCAATACCCGGATGATCTAGTTGGGGGCTGCCCGTTCAGTGACCCGGTTACGCGTGAATTGAACGAGAAATATCGCAGATGCCTGACCGAATTGGCACCCAACCTTGAGCGGTATCACTCACAATCTCATGTCTTCAACTCAGGCTATGACCGGCTTTACCGATCGATTGTCTTCCCCGCCAAAACTGCAGACGACGCCTGGGAGCATCGTGCAGTCTATTGGCTGCTCAAATTTCTCGATGGACCCGCGTACTACGCTAATGTACCGAGCGGCCTGAGTCGGTTTCGCCGTTGCGCTGCTTGCTCTCGGTGGATCTTCGCTGTTACAGACCATCAGCGGTTCTGTGGGGAACGGTGCCGAAAACATTACGCGGCTCAAAGTCCTGAATTCAAGACGAAGCGCCGCATTTACATGAAAGAGCGCTACAGGCCGCAACAGAAAGAGCTGCAACGGCGCAGCCTGGAGAACGCGAAGAGGAAGCAGAGAGAACGGAAAGGTGCGAGGTAACCATGTCAATTTTCAAGCGCGGTAAAGTGTACTGGTACAAGTTCATGTGGAACGGCGAACTGATCCGCGAATCCACTAAGCAGGGCAATGATAAGAAGGCCCGGAACATCGAATCGGCGCACAGGACCGCGCTTGCCAATGGGCTGGTGGGAATCCGCGAAAAGAAGCCCGCGCCTTCGCTGGCGGATTTTCTCAAGAACGATTTCGAGCCATTCGTGAAGACAAAACATGCACTCAAGCCCGGAACCGCGGAATATTACACCGACGGGGCGAACATGGTTCGCAGGTGTGATTGGGCATCGTTGCCTTTGGACAAGATCAACGACCAGCACGCGCAGCACTTCGCAGCCAAGTATGCCCACCTTTCCGCCTCTCGCATCAATTGCGGCCTTCGTAGCCTCCGCCGCGCCCTGAACCTAGCCTTCGAGTGGGGCAAGTTGGAAAGGCCCGTAAAGATCACGCTGGCGAAGGGTGAGCGACAGAGGGACCGCGTTTTGAACGGCGCGGAATGGGAGCGGTACATTGCCCATTGCCCACAGCCGTGGCAGGACGCTGCCCTGCTCATTCGTGGCACGGGAATGCGCCCTGGCGAAGTGTTTGTCCTTCGCTGGGAGAATATCCATCTGAACGGCACAGGCGGCCTTATACAGATCACAGAGGGCAAGACAAAGGCGGCGCGGCGAATGCTGCCGATGGTTCCCGTCGTCTATGCGGCACTGAAAACCAGATGGGAGAAGGCGGGCAGGCCGGAAGAGGGTTGGATATTTCCGGCAGGTTCGCGCGAAGGCCACTTGAACAAGGACACCTCGAAGGACCAGCACAAAAAAGGCATTCAGCAAGCCAATGCGCGGGCCAAGGCTGACGGCGCGAGGGAAATTCAGCCATTCCAGCCGTACGTCCTGAGACACACGGCTCTCACGCAACTCGCCAATTCGGGCTGTGACGTGTTCACCCTGGCAAGAATTGCGGGACACTCTTCAATCACGATCACTCAGCGATACGTTCACCCTCAGGCCGACGCAATAGAGCGGGCATTCCTTCAAGTGGAGCAGGCCGCACTGCCGGAACCTTCATCGGATGTTCAGGTGTCTATGGCTTCCGCTCCTGACAGGAACAAGTCCATCTAAACCGGCACCCGCTACAGTATCCGCTACAGCCGAGAGCCTCATCGCTGACTCCGGATCAAGCTAACTGTGCCTCCAAAGGCGCGGTTGGGAAAGCACACGGAAGGCCGTACCCCTTATAGTTTTTGGCCCATTCGAGCTTTCAAAGCTACTGACCACAGCTCGTCAAGACCGTCGGCACATTGCTGAAAGTGTTCATCCGAGAGACTGTTTCGCCTTTTGGCACGTTCGCGAACCCGATCCCCACTCCCTGGATGCTGTTCTTGTTCACCTGACCTGCGTTATCGCAGCCAAAATCGGCTCCGATCGTCGGAAATGGTGGCCCCGTTGGGGTTCCATTGCATGCGCCGTAAAAGCACGCCGGGTCATAATACGTCGACGGTGCCGAGATCTGGTTCGCAAACACCCTCGTTATCCCGGAAAGACTGATCGCGTTATTTTGAAGTGTGTTCTGCATTACGTTTCCGGCTCCGGAAATTCCGTAGATCGAGCTCTGCACGACGTTGCCTTTGACCAGATCACCGCCTTCTATACCAATCGTATTCTTGAAAGCGGTCGTCCCTGTAATCGTATTGTTCGTGATTTGCCCGATCCCCGCCGCGATCCCGACTCCAAAAGGACCGTTACCACCGGATACCACGTTGTGGTCAGCCATCAGATCACCATCGGAAAAAATCCCGTAGAGGCCCACATTGTCGACCGTGCTGTTCCGCACGATCCCTTGCTCGCTGCCGTGGAACTCAATCCCGCTTCCACAGTTCGGAATCAGCTGCGGCTCGAAGCCGCCCGGGAAACTTTCGCCGAACTGGCCGCTTACGTTCATATTCTCGAGAGTTCCTGGCGTATTTAGAAAGTACACTCCTACAAAATTCTGAACCGCGCCCTCCGGACAATACGCATCCAATCCGAGCACCACGCCATCGATATTGAACAGCGCATCGCTGCCATCGATGGACAGATTGAGCAGTCGCACCTGTCCGCCCGCGTTGTTCACTAGCACCTGGGGAAAGAAACTCGAGCCGGCCGGAAGCTCGTTCAATCCTGCAGAAGGAGAAACGAGTGTAGCTGTTCCCTTCACACCCTGGATCGTCAGGGGCTTATCTATTTCGAGTTGCTCGGCGTACGTTCCCGGGCAGACATTGACCACGCCGCCTGCGGGTGCGGCCGTGATCGCCGCCGAGATAGTTGTGTAAGGGGTTTCGCCCGATTGGCATGTTCCAACCGTGACAGCGGCAAGGCTCACCTTAAGGCAGAAACAGAAAATGAGCCCCATGAGGATCTTTCTCGCGCACATACGATGTTCTCCTTGAGGGAATAGTGGCTTCGCTTCGGCACGGAGATCGTTCATCGCGGGGGGAAGCCGCGACCGGCGACAATATCACATCTGACCCGCTGTGCAGAAGAGGTGGCCGGTTCCACTTAAATCGGATAAGACTGGATCCTAGCCCCCTGGGATGTGGAATCGAGCACCGGAGATGCTCAGCGCGGCCGGAGGCCGATCACGCTTGTCGGCTGTGTGCTGGTGTCGGCGCTTGGGACGTCTGTGCGATCAGCGTGTCCCTTACTGGTGGATGGATTGAGGGCGGCAAGAAAGTCTGCTCGATCTGTAGGCAGAAGTGGGAGAGAAGCGAGGATGAAGATGGATTCAGGTCCAGCACGGGTTGTCACGAGTAGATTTGAATTAGAGAAGGATGGCAAAGTCGGATATTTGCAATTCGACACGGATGATCGCGGTTGGATGACGATCTGGCACACTGAAGTTCCGCCAGAATTGCGCGGACACGGCATAGCGTCAGAGTTGGTAAAAACAGCATTCGCGTATGCCCCTGATAAATCAATTACGCGTCGACGTGATTTGTCCTCTCGCTACAAGCCTTGGCTGGGATAAGGAGCTCGATTGCACCGGACTCGCAGAAAGGTTGAATGCTGCCCGTGAGCGTATGCGACAGCGTGAGGAGCGTGGAGAAGCCTTGGAGCACTGGACGCCCATCTACATTCCGCCTGGAAAAGAAAACACGTTCCGGGGACGACTCGCAGCGCGCATAAACGCTGGGAGAGCCAGAGTGAGACAGTATGAAGCCGGTGATTATCCGTTGCGTTCGAGCCGATCGCGGGCCGCTGCTCGCCATGCGCTGACCATCCGAAGGGCGGCTCAGGATGAAGGCACTCTTCTTTCGTTGGGCCACCCGCCCAGTCCGGATCAGCAGTGTACGTGTGCGCCGCCTCCCGCTGGCACAGTTGCCGTCTGCAGGTGCTCCGCTTGAGGCCCGGAGACTATTCCCTTGGCTCTCCGCAGTCCCGAGCGACCGCCAGGGCATTGCTGGAGGCTAGGTTTGCGGTGCGGAGACGGATTGATGCGGTAAGCTCTGTTCCCCGTCCCGGTAATGATGGAGGAATCCGCATCGGCACTTTGATGGAGTGTGATGATGGGTCGCTCTTCCGGAAT
Organism: uncultured Acidobacteriaceae bacterium; assembly: GCA_963782175.1. Lineage (GTDB taxonomy): Bacteria > Acidobacteriota > Terriglobia > Terriglobales > Acidobacteriaceae > Silvibacterium. Next base: position 191,852 of record CAWAIX010000013.1, on the reverse strand, counting down.
CCGCACCATCCCGGCCAGCAAGAAAGAGCAGATTTGCAATCGCCTCTAGAGGTGGATGGGAGTGCTTCACAAAACTCAGTAACCGGGTCTCCTTTTTCATGGAAACCGTCTGTTGGATGTCGGTCGCTCATGTGCTGTGAGATGCGAGCTGCACCCACATTCGAGAACCGCGCCCGGAACGAAACCGGCCGCCTGTCAGCCAGAGCATTGCCCCTTGTTGCATCTCAGTTGCAGTAGGCCGCGCCATGGTATATTTACGCGCACGACTTTACGGAGGCTCCAAGAGGCCACGCGGATGGATACAAGCCAACCGTTCAAAATACGGGTGCTGATAGTAGATGACGAGCCGATGGTTCTGGAAACTACTGCCGCCATTCTCCGCAGCTTTGCATGTTCGGTGCGTACGGCGAGTGATGGTTTCGGAGCGCTAAAAATTCTCCGCGAAGTTTTGCCGGACTTGCTAATCGCCGATTTGCGCATGCCCAATATGTCTGGCTTTGAGCTTCTATCGATCGTTCGCCGACGGTTCCCGCACATCCCAACCATTGCCATCAGCGGTGAGTTCATCCTGGCCAACATGCCCCTGGGTCTTCTGGTGGACCACTTCTTTCAGAAGGGCAGCTACTCTCCAGCCGAGCTGCACGCCAAAAATCAAGGAGGTTGATAGCCGACTCTCCCATTCGTTCACACTTGGGCAAACCGGTCACCGCCCCTCTGTGGATTCCCCGGAGAGATGTGGAGTACATCGTTGTCACCTGCCCGGAGTGTCTGCGCTCTTTCTCGATCGCCGATCACCTGAATGAAGGGACAGTGCAGAAAATTGACTGCATGGCTTGTGGTGCACTGATCAAATATCTTGTGGATTCGAGTGTTCTGCAACTGCTTGACGAGAACAAAAAGAGATTTCCTGCATAGGGTGGGAACGAGGTATGAGGCCGCCTTTCTTGGGCAGATATGCCTTGCCTTGGACGGGAAGGCCGGAACCTTCATCGGCGAATGACTAGACAAAATTCTGGCGAGTGGGCACAAAATTGGGCACAGTGAAAAGGGCCGACTTCGAGAGTCGGCCCTAAATTGTTGGTGCGAAAGGGGGGACTTGAACCCCCATGGGTTTCCCCGCCAGATCCTAAGTCTGGTGCGTCTGCCAATTCCGCCACTTTCGCACGCCTAGTTTTCAACGGCTTGCGACTCTATCGACTACAGCGTATTTTTCTGGTCGCCGATTTAGTCAACAGTCCACTGGACGAAGGAACGGGGCAATCCACGGCGGCCTATGCGTGCTCAGGTGCGCCAGAAAGGCCGTATGTCATCGTCATTTGAATTGTACTGTGCCCCATGAGCTGAGCGACAGTGGAACTCACCAGCTCGTCCCACATTTTTCATGTCCCTGAGCCGCTCATCCTCCAATATGTCTCTATCACAGTCCCTGTTGTTCCAGGGCGTTCGTATGCTTGCCAGCAACTGCATACACTATGGGCAGCCATGCCGCGACCGAAGACAGGAGACAAGCGTGCTGCCATCCTCGGTGCAGCCACCCGGACGATTGCTGAAGATGGCATTAGCGCGTCCACTGCCAGCATTGCGAAGGCTGCTGCCGTGGCGGAAGGATCGCTGTTCCGGTACTTCCCGGATAAGGATAAGCTGCTCAACGAGCTCTATCGCGAACTAAAACTAGACATGCGCGGCGCTATGATCGCTGGCTTTCCCTTGACCGGCTGCCTCCGCAAGCGAGTCCAACATATCTGGAACGCCTACGTTACCTGGGGTATGGAGTCGCCGGCGAAACGCAGGGCGATGATGCAGCTTACCGTTTCTGACCGCATCACCGAGCAAAGCAGACGGGAGGGGCAGGCGGGCTTCGAAGATGCTACCGAAGCCATGCGGCAGCTTGTCGCGCAGGGCAAATTGAGCGGTCTGCCTCCAGGTTTTGCGTCAGACCTCCTGCTCGCGATGGCTGAGACGACCATGGCGTCCATGGCGTCCGATCCAGCCAAAGCGGAGCACTACCGAAGCGCGGGTTTCGAGGCCTTTTGGAGCGCGGCAGCCAAAAAGTAGCCCGACAGGAATTAGCCATCGAATTAATGAGTATTCACTCCGTTATGCTGCATCCAATCGGCAGAACGGAGGTTTTGATGTCCAAAGTGTGGTTGGTAACAGGTAGCGCAAGTGGTTTGGGTAGCGATATCGCGGAGGCAGTTCTTGCTTCGGGTGATCGCCTCCTGGCGACGGCCCGCGATCCAAACCGGTTGAATGATCTGGGTGGAGCGATATGGCGAGCAGGTGCATACAGCGTCCCTCGATGTGGCAGATGAGGCGGCGGCAAAGGCCGCGGTCGAAAAGGCTGTTGAGGTCTTTGGACGGCTGGATGTTGTCGTCAATAATGCGGGGTACGGAGATGTTGCCCCTTTTGAGCAGCTAAGTTCAGAGAGCTTTCGCGCTTTAGTCGACACGAACTTCTTCGGCGTCGTTTATATGACACGAGCAGCGATTCCGGTCATGCGGAAGCAGAAGAGCGGTTGCATCCTTCAGATCTCTTCGGTCGGTGGCAGGTTGGGGGTTCCTGGAAACGCAGCCTATCACGCGGCGAAATGGGCTGTAGGTGGCTTCACCGAAGCCATGGCCCCAGAGCTGGCGCCCTTCGGCGTCAAGGTGTGCGCACTCGAGCCAGGTGGCATGCGAACCAACTGGGGCAAGCGAGCAACCGCCGGCATACCGGAGCTTTTACCCGACTATGAGCCCTCTGTAGGCACGTTTATCAAGATGTTGCAGGGCCATTGGGGGAATGAGATGAGCGATCCGGCAAAGGTCGCACAGGTCATTCTGCAACTAGCCTCCAAAGAGCAGCTGCCTGCACACCTCTTGCTAGGCAGCGATGCCGTGCAGTATGCGCGCTTTGCCGAGGCAAGGCGGGAGTCCGATGCCAAAGCATGGCACAACATCAGCGTCTCAACCGACGCGGAGGATGTAAAAGGATTGCCCGATTTGAAGTTCTAAGATGAGGGTCGCCGGGTTTTGTCGACGGAAGCACTGAATGAGAAACGCCAGTGAACAGTTTGTTCACTGGCGCCACAATTCAGTAGCCCTCCCCCAAGTGCTACTCAATGTTTGAACTCTAACGGGCGCCGGCGTATTCGCCCATCCCCTGCTCGGTTTCCTCTTGCAGATATTTCGTAATCAGCACGGGGTTACTTGCGGTCCGATTCCAGATCCGGCGGCAACCCTCGCATCCTTCACCTGGTTGCCGCCGTGATCGACAAGCGCCACCCCTGCTGACTACACCTAAGGCCAATCGCAGATCAGGCGAGGTTGTGCTCTGTGTATTACTCAGTGTCAGGGCACTGGATCCGGCTTACGAGCGATGATGCAATTCTTCCGGAGACTTTGGAAAGACCTTCCAGATCTGGCTCCGTTTCGACCCGTTCCGACCAGATCTGAAATCCATCTGCAGCGTTAACCACTCTAAACGTGATACGCAACAGGTTATTATCCTGCCACACCGTACCTTCAAATACGATCTGAACGTCAAGCTTTCGGGCCAGAGAACGAGTACCCAGAGTTTTCGCGACCAGCGGCGCTACCGAACTTGCGGCCGTTACGCGAATCCCATCTGTGCGCACCAGTTCGTGAATCAATTCATCAGTGATCAATTGAGCATACATGCCAGACGAGGCGCTGCCGGAGGCGTCCAAGAAAGGCAGAACCGCTATGCGGATGCCATCTCCACCAGTGAAACGTTCACGAGGACCGAGGGCTGTCGAAGTAACGTTCAAACCGCGTCTAAATTGACGTCGGAAGATGGGCGCATAACTGCCAAGCCGATAGTAGATCAACACCGGATCGTTCTTGCCCACCGATTCGTAGTATTCCTTTAATTTTCTTCGCAGCCTGCGAGCTTCGCTGCGCACAATCGAGTCTTCACTGGGCCGATATGAAGTAGGGCGATCGTATACTTCCGTACCAATTACGTACTCCTTCAGAGTCTCCCCATCGCCGGCCAAGGTTGTTTCCACAGTGAACCGAAGAAATCGGGCTAGTCGGTCGGACTGAACAAATATCGAACTCTCGACAATTCGAGAGAGCTCATCCCGGATCGCTTCTTCGGAGATCGTTTCATTGCTCTCGGGTTCGCTCGCAAACAGACCTTTTTCTATAACATCTGGATCAGCGAAACCGTTCCGGACTCCAGAGTAGCGAACCGGGGGTCGGAATACCGCTTTCACTCGCTCCGAATCAAGGCTTTGCCGGTCACTTACCTCAATCATCTTCGCTGCTCTCCCTTCCTTTTGTTCTTTCCTCGAACGCATTCGTCGTTTCTCTTGTGACCCATTCACGGATATACGCTGGACAATTCCTAATTTCGAGCCCGTCTGACTCGGGAATTGCAAGAAGCCTTGTGGCCTCACGGTCCACGATGAGAAGCTCCTTGAGGTTGACAGCGACTATACCCTTCTCCCGTTCCAGTAAGTCTCGAAGCACATCCACATCCTGCGCTGTGATTCTTCACTGATGCGCTCCAGCTATTCCCGTCACTACGCGCAAGGAAGGCAACTTTGCTGCCAGACTTAAACATATGAAAAGACACGGGCAGCAGGCATACATGGTGCTGAAATGAAGCGGAATACGGCGGGACTTCGGTGATTCTGGTGAATATGGTGATTGGTCGGATATCATTTATCAAGTGGTTGGTGCAAAGTTGCATTTCTGTGAGGGCGCAGCCGAGTTCAAATTCTGGCCGCATCTGCAGCATATGTTGAGGTTCCGCGCCCAAATCTGATAATTCGATTGTCCCGCCATAAATCAGAGCCTCACTGTAGATCCGAGGGCTCCAGGAATCGACCCTGTCATATTTTGCGACGGAGACGGTCGATGATCGCTCCATTAGTGAACCGTCCTTTGTGACTGTCCGGTGACTCCGGAAGCTCCGATGGCTACATTCTTGAGGACAGACCGTTGGGAAGTCCTTCAGAAAACTCTGAAAAAAGATGAAAAACTCCGAAACGGTCCTCACCAGCGATCTGCCGGCTCCAGCGAGCAACTTCTATCGCTTCGGAGAGTTCGTGCTGGATCCCCGGAGGCGTACGCTGTCTCGCGCCGATTCGCCCGTTTTTCTGACCCCTAAAGCTTTTGATGTCCTGATCTTCCTCGTTCAAAACCCCAACCGCTTAGTTACCAAGGAGGAGTTGCTGCGGGCGGTGTGGGGAGACACCTTCGTGGAAGAAGGGAACCTGACACAATACATTTCCCATTTACGCAAGGCACTGGGCGACAACTCGGAAAGCACGCGCTTGATCGTGACCATTGCCCGAAAGGGATACCAGTTCACCGAGAATGTTGTTGCTGACGTAGAAACAGGAGACAGTTCAAAGCGAACCGCGGTTCAAATCCCCGCGACCGAGAGTTGGCAAACCGATCCGCCACCTGTTCTTGAGTTTCCAGCGAAAGAGGCAGTTCCAAAAACGCGAGAGCCCCGGCGGAGAGCTGCGGTCGTGGCCGCGTCTGCTGTCATTCTGGCGGTCGTGGCCCATATGTCCTGGCGGCACTTTCGGACTATCACCCCGCCAAAATCAGAAAAAATCATGCTCGCCGTACTGCCGTTTGAAAATCTCACCGGTGATCCCAATAAGGAATATCTTGCGGACGGTCTGACCGAGGAGACGATTTCGCAGTTAGGACGGCTTAACCCGGAACAGTTGGGTGTGATCGCGCGAACCTCCGTCATGGGATACAAGCACAAGGACGAACGCCTGGACCAGATTGGACGCGATCTTTCTGTGCAGTATGTGCTGGAAAGCAGCCTCCGCGAAAGCGGAAATCACATTCGTCTTACCGCTCAGCTTATTCAGGTAAAGGACCAGACTCATCTGTGGGCACAGGATTACGACTATCCGGCGAAAGACGTTCTGAATGTCGAAGACGATGTAGCCAAGGCTGTGGCGCACGAAGTTCGGCTACGTTTGACTTCGCAACAACAAGCAGAGCTGGCACAATCGCGCGCAGTCAATCCGGAAGCCTTCGAGGCCTACTTGCAGGGGTACTACTTCTTTGAGAGGAACACCAACAAAGATACGGATATAGCGGCAAAGTATTTCGAACGCGCGGTCCAACTTGATCCTTCCTATGCGTTGGCCTGGGTCGGGCTGTCTCGGGCACGCAACTGGCAGGCAAACGTAGGTCTTATTCCCGATGAGGAGGGTCGCCGGCTTGCGCGTGAAGCAGTTGAGCGAGCTCTAGCGCTGAACCCGAACCTGGCAGCGGCCCACATCCAAATGGGACGGATTAAGCAACAGGTCGACTTCGATTGGGCTGGAGCGGATGCTTCCTTCCAGCGGGCGGTTGCTCTCGAACCGGGAAGTCCCGACAGTGTAACATCGGCGGCTTCCTCGGCAGCTATGCTCGGCCGCTTTGACGAAGCTCTTCGATTGAGCCACCGAGCCGTTGAATTGGATCCGCTCAATGCGGAGAGTTGGGAAGTCCTTGGAGAGAACGAGTATTTGATAGGGCACCTGGACGAAGCCGCAGCGAATATCAGGAAGGCCCTTGAACTGAGCCCTGATGTCTGGTCCGGCCCTATGCTGTTAAGCGAAATCTATGTGATGCAGGGGCGGTCGCAGGATGCTTTGTCTGAAATCGAGCTAATACGCCCTGATGTCGCCTGGGCACGTGCGTTTCTGTATTCCATTGCGTACTACGCGCTTGGCCGGGAAAAGGAGTCGGACGCCGCATTGAGTGAGTTAATTGCGAAATATCATGCAAGTGCTGCGTACCAGATCGCCGGGGTTTATGCGTTCCGGAACCAGCCCGACGAAGCGTTCGAGTGGCTGGACCGAGCTTATGCTCAACGTGACGACGGCTTGGCCGAAACGAAAGTGGATCCCCTGCTGAAGAGCTTGCACAAGGACGCCGCGATTCACCGCGTTCTTGAAAAAGATTCACCTGCCGACCTGAGAACGGGTCTGCCATTTTGGAGTGATTCGAATCGTGAATTCCAGAGCAGTTTTAGACGAACTTAAATCGACGTTTGTCGATTTTTAGCGTCTTGATCCTATGGTCGAGGGTTGACGGCGGAATTCGAAGTCTGGCTGCCGCCCCTGACGGTCCGGAAACGCGGCCTCTCGACGCGGCCAGCGCCGCCTCGATTATCTCCCGCTCGCTCGGGGGTTCAGTTTCAACGTTGAAAGGTGCCGGCGATTGAACCCGAGGTGCACGCATCAAGGGTTCTTTGGAGAGCCACGATTCGTCGACGGAAAAAACTCCACCGGAACTTAGAATCACCGACCGCTCGATTACGTTCTGCAACTCGCGGATGTTTCCGGGCCACTCATAGGAGTGAAACAGCTCCAGCGTTTTTTTGTCGATTGATTGCAGATTTTTGCCCGCCCGGGTAGCGTAGCGCTGCACAAAATACTCGACCAGCATTAGTATGTCGTCCTTCCTCTCCCGGAGGGGCGGCACCTCGATGGGAAATACATTTAGCCTGTATAGGAGATCCTGCCGGAAGGATCCGTTGGATGCGGCAGCTTCGAGATTTCGATTTGTTGCCGCGACGACCCGAACGTCAACGTGGATTGGCTGTGTTCCCCCGAGCCGCTCAAATTCGCGCTCCTGCAGCACTCTCAGCAGCGCTACCTGGGTGTCGGGCAAGAGTTCGCCCACTTCGTCCAGGAAAATAGTTCCGCCGTCGGCGAGCTCAAAACGGCCAAGGCGGCGTTGCGTAGCCCCGGTGAAGGCCCCTCTTTCATGCCCGAACAACTCCGAGGCGATCAGGTCGCGGGGGATGGCTGCACAGTTCACACTTATGAATACGCGCAAGCCGCGATGCGATCGCCGGTGGATGGCGCGTGCGACAAGCTCCTTGCCTGTTCCCGTCTCCCCGGTGATGAGAACCGTGGAATCGCTTGGCGCCACTTTGGAGATACGCGAGAGCACGGTCCGCAATGCTGAGGAAGTTCCAACAATCTCTTCAAACATCGAGGTTGCGTCGACTTCTTCACGGAGAGCGGCGTTTTCCTGTTGCAGTTTTTCCTCAGCTCGTTTGCGGTCTTCAATATCGGTAGCCGCAGCATACCAACGCATGACCTTTCCCTTGTCGTCGTGCAGCGGATTGTAACGAACCAGAAACCATCGATAACTTCCATCCGCTTTGCGTACCCGCAGCTCCAACTCGTAAGGAGAGCCAGTCCACAAGGCACGATCCGCAGCAGCCTTGAGTCGTTCCGAATCATCAGGATGAATGACACTGCCGAAGCTTTCCTGCCGCCACTCATCAAGACTAAAGCCGAAGTAATCGAGCGCCGGGCGGTTGGCATAAAGACGTTCCCGGTTGGGTCCGAATACAACGACAAGTTGAGGCGTGAGTTCCAGCATCTGCCGGAGCTCCATTTCCTGTGCCTGAAGCTTTTGTTCCGCCTGCTTGCGCTCAGTAATGTCCATGGAACTGCCTACGAACTCCACGAGTTCTCCGGCTGCGCTCAGGTGAGGATGGCCAACCGTGTGGATCCACTTGAGCGTCCCGTCAGGAAGAACGATACGGAACTCTACGTCGTAATCCGACCTCTCATGAATTGCCTGCTCGATTGTCGTTTGCCATTTCCCCCGATCCTCTGGGTGGATACGCTGCAGCCGTTCTTCCCAAGCAGGCATACCTTCTTTCGGATCAAATCCGTAGATGCGATACCATTCATCCGAAAGATGCAGCGCGTCTCCTTCTTTTACCTGCCAGGCCCAACTGCCCGTGTGCGCGAGCCGCTGTCCCTCTTCAAGGTAGAACTCGGCCTGCTTGCGGTCTTCAATATCGAGATTGACCCCAATCCAATACAGTAAGGTTCCGTCACTCGCACGGAGCGGTTCGGCGCGACTGAGGAACCATCGGTACGCTCCTTCAGGGTTACGAACTCGCTGACTGAACTGACCGGCGCTGCCAGTGCGCAGACAGGTTGCCCAGGCTCTCCGTGATTCTTCTTGATCGTCCGGATGCAGCAAGGGAATATGGGCATCCCAGTCTCCGCCAATGTCGATTCCGAAACGGAGAGGGTGATCTTTGGGAAGGCCAAGGTAATCCGCGGTTCGTTCATTTACGAAGGTGAGCGCGCCGGACGGAGCTGCGTACCAGGTATACGCCGGAATCACGTTGAGAGTGGCTTGCAGCTGTGCTTCGAGCGATAGGTCTTTCTGAGGTGCATCGTCTATGTGTAACGCAATGAATAACCAGAGTTCTGTCCCGTCATCAACTTTGTAGTCGAAACCGATGAGTTCGACCGTTGTGGGGACACGATCGAACCCACGGATATGAACTCGGGTGCGATACGGCGTGCTGGTTGCGAGAGATTCTTGCCAAGAAGCACTTGCGGTTTCTCGATCATCATCGAGAAGCAAAGTGCGCCAATCAGCCTGGTTGAGCTGTTCTGAGCTGAGACCAGTGAGACGTTGCAGCGCCGGATTGGCGTACACGCAATTGCCGTCGCTAGTCACCAGCCATGATGGGTATTGAGAACTTTGAAGGAAGGCATCGATTTTCTTGATGTCAAACATCAACGGCACCAAACTCACCGGAGACTATTCGGCGGACCCACAGGTTACTCGTGGAATTGTATCGATTGGAGCGTACAGATTGAACACCATTTAAAATCTGTGTCTTTGTCCCGGCGTCCTGCCCGCCGTCAGGTTTACCGCCCGTCAACAAGCCTTTGCAGACGCAAAAGGATCCTGCCAATGACGGCCTCCAACTCCATATCCGCTATAGAGATGCATGTCGACAGACACCAGATCCGGTATCGAACGATCTTGACCATAATCACCGTCAGCTAGCCGTTCCTCACATTCCCTGGCTTGAGGCTACGTGCGAATGTGTATGCAGAGGTGTCCATGAGCACGCATTTTTACCCCAGGGCGTGTTTGCATGACTGTTTCCATCCGGAACTTAGTCCGGCGCTACGGTGGGAAGACGACGGGCACCCTCCGGAGGATGCCATAAAGATTACTGAAGCGCCGGATGCCCGCATGGACGACGCATCGACTTTCCCCGGCATAGGAGAGCCGCGGCCTTCGACCAGGAGGGTCGACTGTTCAACAGAGTTGGCAGTCGATGACGCGACCGAGTTTGAAGATTTGCGACGAACGCGAGACGAGTTGCAGTCGGAAAAAGACAGACTTCAGCTTCTGCTTGAACTCACCGGCCAGATCGTCTCGAATCTGGACCTCCGCGATCTTCTCCGCACCGTTTCGTCCACCGTTCGCCGCGCAATGAGGTGCGATGCTGTTGCCGTCCATTTGCCCGATCGAGAGAGCAACTCCCTGCAGCTCTTTGCGCTTGATCCTCAGGTCGGGGAGAATCCGGGAAGTGAGCATGATTGCTGGCTTGAGGAGAGCGGCAGCGGCGAAAATATCTGCGAGGTGTTCCGAACGAGGAGACCGATCGTCGTTGATCATGCGGGATCCTCGCGGGTCAACGGCACGGCGACAAGCTGCAGCTGTGCTGTGCCGCTGATAAGCCGGAACCGGGTACTGGGGGTGTTGGAGCTCGGGCAATGCAGAGAGCGGGCCTTCACGCAGGAAGACGTCGCTTTTGTGGCACAGATTGCGGGGCAGGTGGCAATCGCGGTCGAAAACGCCCTCGCTTACGAAGAAATCACGGCGCTGAAAGAGCAACTGTCCAGGGAAAAACTGTATCTCGAAGACGAAATGCGCAGTGAGCGGGGCTTTGAGGAAATCATTGGCCGCAGTGCCGCGATTCGCGAAGTGTTGCACAAAATTGAAATCGTCGCCGCCACAGACTCAACTGTATTGATTTGCGGAGAGACCGGAACCGGCAAGGAGCTTGTCGCGCGGGCGATTCACGACAGGAGCCCTCGTCACTCCAATGCGTTCGTGAAGCTGAATTGCGCGGCCATTCCGACCGGGCTGCTCGAGAGCGAGCTTTTCGGGCATGAGAAGGGCGCATTTACAGGCGCCATCATGCAACGGATCGGGCGCTTCGAATTGGCCAACCGGGGCACCGCCTTCCTGGATGAGATCGGCGAAATCTCGCTCGAACTCCAGCCCAAGCTACTGCGTGTGTTGCAGGAACGGGAATTCGAGCGACTGGGGAGCACGCGCACGCTGAAGACGGACGCGCGCCTGATCGCCGCAACCAATCGCGACCTTGAACAGTGCGTCAAAGAGAACGAATTTCGCGCGGATTTGTACTACCGGCTCAACATTTTTCCCATCTATGTACCGGCGCTTCGCGAGCGGCGGGAAGATATTCCGCTGCTGGTGCGGCATTTCGTGCAGCACTATGCGCGGCGGATGAACCGCGTGATCGACACCATCTCTTCGCAGACGCTGGAGGCTCTGGTCCGCCACCCGTGGCCGGGAAATGTCCGCGAGCTGCAGAATCTGATTGAACATTCGATCATCTTGACCAAGGGGCCGGTGCTGCAGGTTCCGCTCTCAGGTCTTCAGTCAGACAACATTCCCTCTCCTGGGGGCGCCAAGCGGCGGACGCTCGAAGAAGCGGAACGGGAGCACATCCTCGAGACTCTGAAGGAGGCGAAGTGGATCGTGTCCGGACCGCGGGGCGCCGCCGAGCGCCTGGGGATGAATCGCTCGACACTGCAGTTCCGCATGAGAAAGCTGGGTATTGTTCGCCCCAGGATGTAGGACCGAGCACACTTGTGTTTTCGCCACATATGCTCATGGGGAATGTCTTTCGTGTCTGAGATCAGTCAGAATTCGTAGTCTCTCTCGCATTCGCCGATTTCGAGGTCAGGCAGGCCGAGAGCTTCGAGCTCGCGGATGACCTGGTCGCGGTAGCGGACCTTGATGTGGATGGCGATGACCTTGACTCCAGCCGGGATTTTGGCGACCTCGCCGGCGAACATGTCGGCGGTCAGGTGAAGCGACGCTTTTGCCAGGCTGGTGAGAGAGTTGGGGAAGCAGGCCTCGAGGAAGACAGCGCGAAGGTTGGGGATCTGATGAGCTACCTGCCAGATGCGGTCCGTCGGTCCTGAGTCGGCGCCGAAGATGACGGAGCTACCGGTGTCGCTGACGACGTATCCGAAGGTGGGGACGACGTGATTGACGGGGATGGGAGTGAGTGTGAGGCCAGCAGCTTCGATTGGAATTTCGGATTCGATGGGGCAAAGGCGCAGGAACGGAGGCATGTTGCGCGAGAGCGCGATGAAGTCGGGCCAGATTACGTTATTGAAGATGTGGTTCTCCACGGCGTCAAGGGTTTCGCGGCTTCCATAGATGGTGGGGCAGTTGCCGGCGGGCGTCCATGCATTCTCGACGAAGATGGGAAGGCTGGCAGTGTGATCGGTGTGCGAGTGGGTGAGGAAGACGTGCTTGACGGCCTCCTGTTCCTGAGGAGTGCCGTAAAATCCGGTGCAGCCGAGGTCAATTCCCACCACGCCGTTGATGAGATAGCTGCTGACGTATTGACGCCGAGCGGCGTCAGGAACCGATGAGCCCAGGAGCCTGATTTTCATCGTGCCACCTCGGCGGGATGAAGCACCCCGTGCAACAGCCAGGCTTCGATTTCACCTTTGCCCTTGACCTGCACCATGCCGCGGCTTTCGAACTCATAGTTGTCCTTTAGGCGCTCGTAGACGGCGCGCGTTACCTGAATCTGTCCGGGGACTCCGGTGGATTCCATGCGGCTGGCGAGGTTCACGGTGTCTCCCCAGAGGTCGTAGATGAATTTGGTAGTTCCGATAACACCGGCGACAACGGGACCGGAGTTGATCCCGATGCGGAGCTGGAGATTGAGCCCCTTTTCTTCACCATACTTCCGGGTGGCTTCCACCATGCGGAGCGCCATGCGGGCCATCCGGTCGGCGTGGTCGGCACTGGGGCGCGGGAGTCCGCACACGGCCATGTAGCAGTCGCCAATGGTTTTGATTTTTTCGATGCCCAGTTCCTGCGCTGCTTCGTCGAAGAGGCTGAAGAGGCCATTAAGCATCTCGACGATGATGGCGGCGGAGGTGTGGCTAGAGAGCGCAGTGAATCCAACTATGTCACCAAAGAGGACAGTGACATCGGCAAAGCTGTCGGCTATCTCGTGTTCGCCGCCTTTGAGGCGGGTGGCGATTTCGGGCGGAAGGATGTTGAGAAGCAGCCTTTCGTTCTCGCGGTTTTTCTGCTCGATGAGTTCGGTCTTCTCGCGGATGCTCTTCGTCATCGAGTTGAAGGTGTCGGACAGGATGCCGAGCTCGTCCTTGTATTTCCACTCGACGTGGGCGGTGAGGTCTCCCGCGGAGACCTTCTGAGCCGCGGCGACGAGAGCGTTGACGGGCCGCAGGATCTGGCGCGTCATGAGCAATGCCGCGATCACGGTCAGCAGCAACAAACCGGATCCCCACCAGCTGAACAGCCGCTGCATTTCGCTCACGGGTTTAAGCGCCTCGCTCAGGTACATCCGGGATGCGATAGCCCAGTGCAGGCCCTCGATGTGCAGGGGCATATAGGAAACAAGGGATGCGGTTCCCTGACCTCTGAGATTTCTCTCGATGACGGTTCCTTCTTTACCTTCGAGAGCCGCGGTTACTGAAGGAAACCTGGCCGGGGTCTGAAGGATAGTCGTGTTATAGGCGCGGATCCGGTCGAGAGTTACTTCTGGTACGCCGCTAGCCTTGAGCCTGGCAAGATACGCTTCGGGATTCTCCAAATATTGGCGCGCATTCGTGCGCAGCAGATAATCCGGTCCGATCAGGACCGACTCGCCGGTTTGTCCGAGGCCGTCACGCTTCCAGTTGCGTTTACCGGTCATCACATCGTCGATGGCAGCGGTCGAGAGTTGGAGGGCGAATACTCCGAGACGTTCCTGGCCGTCCCAAATGGGACTTGCGACGTACTGGGTGGGTTCGCCGTTCGAAGCTTCATAAGGCTCGAAATCGGAGAAGAATACAGCGTCGGGATCGTTGCTTGCCATGCACAGCTTTACGACCTTGGCGAGATTGCTGTCCCGATAGGGGCCCGTCTTGAGGCTCGTGCCGAAGTCACGGTCCTTGGAGACGTCGTAGACGATGCGACCGGTGTCATAGTCGACGAGGTAGAGATCGTAGTACCGAAATTTCTTGATGAGATTGCGCAAAGCCGGGTGGTACTTTGCATGTACTGCGCTGTACTCGCTTCCGTCTCCGGCGTCCACCATCTCATCGCGACGGCCCTTAGGATTCGGGTTCTTTACGATGTAGAGGTATTGAAGCTGAATGGCCGCCGGCGTATAGGGCAGGTAGTCTTCGATGCGCCCGCGGGCGATCCTTAGCTGCTGCATCTGCGGATAGAAGTTGTGCTGGTAATCTTCGCGCACCGCTTCGAGGGATTCGGAAGGGATAGCGGTGGCGTTCAACTTTGCGTAGGCTTCGCGAAACTCCCTCATCGCGTCGATGAACATGCGGTCATCGCTGAGGGTTTCCGCATGGTTATGGATGGTGGTGTAGTAGGACTCGATCTGGAATGCCTTGGAACGGTTGAGGCCGGTGAGCTGATTCATCACGTCCTGCTTCAACGCGTTCAGGTATTTCACATATGCGATGGTCCCCGTAACGGCGAACGTCATCACGCCCAACAAGAGCAGGAGAGAGAGCAACTTATAGCGAATGCTCCAGTTGGCGAAGGTCTTCATTGCTTATATCCGGCCACGCATCACCGACGCCAGTCGTCAATCAGCGCGGCTACTAGGGCGCTCCATCCGGTCTGGTGGGAGGCTCCGATGCCGGCACCGTTGTCACCGTGGTAGAACTCGTAGAACAAAATCAGGTCTTTCCAGTAGGGGTCTTCCTGAAATTTGGCTGTGCCGCCGTAGACGGGGCGCCGGCCATGCTCGTCGCGGCTGAAGATGCCGATCATACGGTTGGCGATCTCTCTCGCGACTTCGAGCAGGTTGATCTCGCCGCGCGGATCGCCGGGGATGGTGAGGCGGAAGTCGTCTCCGTAGCCTGCACCAAGGGTGCGCAGCGATTCGATGATGAGGAAGGTGGTGGGGAACCAGATGGGGCCGCGCCAGTTGGAGTTGCCGCCCTTGATCTTGTTGTTGGATTCGGCGGGGTCGTAGCGGACCTCGGCGTTTCCGAAGACGAAGGGATGCTCGCCATGGTATTTGGACAGGCTGCGGACGCCGAAGTCGGAGAGGAATTCGTCGCGGCTGAGCATGCGCTCGAGCATGCGCCGGAGCTGCTGCTCATCGACGATGGTGAGTTCATATTGGCGCCTGGCTTCGATGTAGTGGCAGCAGCTGTCGGTGAGCTGCTTGCGGTTGCGGACGAACCAGAGGAAGTTTGTCTTGAACTCCTGGTAGTTCTCGATGTCGTCGAGCTTCAGCGTTTCCGCAGCATAGAGGGGGACGATTCCGACAAGCGAGCGAACGCGGAACTTGTTGAAGCTGCCATCGGGGAATCGCAACACGTCGTAGAAGAATCCGTCGTCTTCATCCCAGAGGGAGTACTTACGGCCGCCCATGTTCTTCATGGCTGCGCCGATGTAGATGTAGTGTTCAAAAAACTTCAAGGCGAGACTTTCGTAAGCCTTGTTTTCCCCGGCGAGCTCGAGGGCGATGCGCATGAGGTTGAGGCAGAACATGCCCATCCAGCCGGTGGCGTCGGATTGCTCGAGGATTGCGCCGCCGGGTAGCTTTTCGCTGCGGTCGACGACGGTAATGTTATCGAGGCCGAGAAATCCGCCTTCGAAGACGTTGTTACCGGAGCTGTCGACCTTGTTGACCCACCATGCAAAGTTGATGAGTAGCTTGTGGAAGCACTTCTCAAGGAATTCGCGGTCGCCTTTGCCGGCGCGGGCCTTATCCATGTTGTAGACGCGCCACACAGCCCACGCGTGCACGGGAGGGTTGAGGTCTGAGAACTCCCATTCATAGGCGGGGATTTGTCCGCTGGGATGCTGGAACTGCTCGAAGAGCATGAGGAAGAGCTGTTCCTTGGCGAACTCCGGATCGATGAGCGCGAAGGGGACGGTATGGAAGGCGAGATCCCAGGCAGCAAACCATGGGTACTCCCACTTGTCGGGCATGGAGAGCACGCGCATGGAGTTGAGGTGCCGCCAGTGCCGGTTGCGGATGAGCTGGCGCGAGCCCGGGGGCGGATACTTCGGGTTATCGCCGTCGAACCAGGCGTTCACGTCGAAGAGGTAGGCCTGCTTGGTCCAAAGGAGCCCGGCGAAGGCCTGACGCTGGATGTTCTTTTCGTCGTCGGTGGCTTTGGGCGGGTGAATGGCGGCGTAGAACTCGTCGGCTTCGTTGCGGCGCTGGTCGATGATGCTGTCGAGGTCTTCGAGGGACGATTTCAGGGTTTCAGGCGTGAGGCGCAGGCGGACGATGACAGAGCCGCCCGCGGGAACTGAATATTCGTAATGGAGACCAGCCTTGGTACCGCGCCGCTCGGAGTTCACGGCGTCCGGTTCGCCGTTCACGATGGCGCGATGAAAGGCGTCTTTGGAGTAGCGGTTTGCGCTGTGCACTCCGTAGAGGCGCAGGGCGTTGGTCTCGTTGTCGGTGAAGAGGGGCTGGCCATCGGCCTGAGCGTAGAGGTAGCGCTTGCCAAGTTCGTAGTCGAAGGGAAGGTTGTGGAGGCGCTCGGCATTTGCATCGTCAGCGAGCAGGCTGATGGCCTTGCCGGCTGCGGGGCCGTCGGTGATCACGGGCGGTTTGCCGGGGGTGTCCGACCAGGCCCAGATATTGCGGAACCACAGCTGCGGGATGATGTGCAGCGGCGCGGCGTCAGGTCCGCGATTTACGGCTTCAATACGGATGCAGAGGTCTTCGGGTGAGGCCTTGGCGTATTCGACGAAGACATCGAAGTAGCGGTTCTCATCGAAGATGCCGGTATCGAGAAGCTCAAATTCATAGCCCTGGCCGCCGCGTTTGCGGTTTTCGTCGATCACCCACTCGTAGGGATAAGGCGCTTGCGGGTACTTGTAGAGGTACTTCATCCAGGAGTGCGTGGGAGTGCTGTCGAGGTAGAAATAGTACTCCTTGGCGTCTTCGCCGTGGTTGCCCTCGCTGGGAGTAAGGCCGAAGATGCGCTCCTTGAGGATCGGATCTTTGCCATTCCAAAGCGCAAGGCTGAAGCAGAGGAGCTGATAGCGGTCGCAGACGGCGGCCATGCCGTCCTCGCCCCAGCGATAGGTTTTACTGCGGGCGGCGTCGTGGGAGAGAAAATCCCAGGCGGCGCCGTTGGGGCTGTAATCTTCGCGCACTGTGCCCCAGGAGCGCTCGCTGACGTAGGGTCCCCAGCGACGCCACAGGAGCTTGCCGTGTGTTTCAAGCAGGCGGCGGCCTTCGGCGGTTTCGGCCGCAGTGGGAATTTTGACGGTTGCGACCTTTTCGACGGGCAGTTCGACTGCCGCGGCCGGCTGGGCGGTAGCCCCTGAGGTCATCGTGCTTCCTCCTCGGCGAACGCACTTGCGACTTATCGTCTGGAGAGAAAAGGGTAAGGCAGAAATGTCAGCTCGAGTACAGAGCTGTTATGAGCAAAGTGTTAAAAGCCGCTCGAAAATCTCTCTCCGCGACGTGGGAACACTTTCAAGCCTGTGCTGTTGTTTGTCAACTGCGCGGATGCCATAGGGATGCGGGGATTTTGCGGGATACCGCGCGGGGCAGGCATTGGTGCAATCCAATGGCAGCGGATGGTTTTCAACTAAAAGACGGAAGGCGGGCCGATCCGTTGATACCCGCCTTCCTGTTGCGCCCTCTCTCGACCGGGCAAAAAGAAACTCAGACGCGGCGGCGTCGATTTGTCGGCACTCTGAACCGGAACTTCCTTGTGGGCATCGATCGACGATTTCCAAAGCATTGCGGGAATCAGAACGACAATCCAGCAAATGGTTCCGAGCGCCAGGACGGCATGGAAGAAAAGGAACAATGTGGCAGTGAGCGCTGTTCCCGCAGCGATGTTGAGCTTTCGGTTCATCGTGGTCTTACCTGCGATTTTCGAATTTCATGGAAGAAGCCAATCAATCAGAAGAACAACTCGCCATAGCACCTTCCGGGGCAGGCGGTTCATCCGCGAGAAACAATCAATTCACCAGGGAGCGGTCGAGCGGCGACTCACTGCGCCAGCCGAGATTTGCAGCCTGTTCCTCCGACATGGGCATGGTGAACGGAAACCAGAATTCACCCGCTGTTTCGGCCTCGGAATCGATCAGATTCAAATCTCCTCCTATCGGCAGGACCGCATTGAGCTGGTGAGCAAGCAGCGCGTTGCTCTCGAAGTTCGCTGTCGCGGCGAGAGCGCCCGTAGCCCGGTTCTCCCACACCTTCAGCGAATAGTCATACGTGCCATCGCTCTTTCGTTTTGCGTACAGGGTGAGCGTGAAATTCTTCATGCGGGAAGGATATTTTCATTGTGGAACAAGTGAAATCACCAGAAGAGGGCAAGGTTCTTCTCGTTTGGTGAGGATCGAGTGGCACATAGGTAATGATGGATTCGGCACAAAAGAGAGCGCCGCAAGATAACTTGCGGCGCGGTGGGATGGTTGCTGAGAAAAATAGGGAAAATCAGGCCAGAGCCGTCTCGGCGACTTCGACCTTTTCGTGCCAGGAGTGCGCGGCCTTGAGCGCCTGGTTGACATTCTCGATGTTCTGGACGCCGGTGGTGTTGAGCCAGTCTTCGAAGGCCTTTGCCCCCTGCTTCGCATAGACGGGAATGCCGTCCTTCCATGTGGCGCGCCCGCAAAGCACACCATTAAAATGGGCACCGCTCTCCACTGCGAGCTCAAGGGTCTCGATGAAGACGGGGTTGCTGACGCCGGCCGACAGATAGATGAAAGGCTTAATCGTAACGGCGGCAGCAGAGCGGAAGAGCTCGAGCGCCTCGGCGCGCGTGTAGGCTGCCTCACCCTTGAATGCCTTGGTGCCGGAGACGAACTCCATTTGAATAGGAACTTCGACCTTCAGCACATCGACGCCGTAGCGGTCCTTGGTGAACTCTTCCATGGAGCGCGTGACGATCTCGGGCTTGTGCTTCGCGTAAGTGAGGCTCTTCTCGTCTCCACCGTGCGCGTCGTAGCCTACCGTTTCGAGGAAAAAGGGAATGTCGTGCGCGCGGCATTCGTCGCCGATGCGCTCGATCCAGGCGTGCTTAAGGTCGTTGATGCGGGGCTGCTCGAAGGGCGTGTAGTAGAGCAGGATCTTGATGCAGTCCGCGCCGGCTTCCGCGAGGCGGCGCACCGACCAGAGGTCGAGGAGATCGGGCAGGCGGCCGGCGGTTGCCGCGTCGTAACCGGTCTTCTCGTAGGCGAGGAGCAGGCCCTTGCCGTGCCGGCGCTGGGCTGCGGGCAATCCGTACTCGGGATCGAGCAGGATGGCCGAGGCGTGCTGGGTCAATACGTCGGCGACCAGTTCCTTGAATTCGATCAGGGCTGAGTCGGGAACCTCTGCGACACCCTTTTCCTTAGCCAGCGATTTCTTCAGCGAGCCGCGCTGGTCCATGGCGGCGGCGGCAATCACGCCGCGCTTGTCGGAGACGGCATTCAATCCCTCGAGTTTTCCAGGGGTGAGCTTGATGGGCATGGTTTTTCTCCTGCGTTGAGCCTTGACAGGCGGGTTGGAAAGCAAAACCTGATCGGAATCATTCTATGCCATTCCGAGACTCGGCGACGCAGGCGAACGTCGCAGAGCGTGGCTCGGCAAAGCGGTTTCATGTAAACAGTCTGCAAAAATCTACGCGAAAAATCAGGCTACGAAAGAATGATTCGTTGGGCGCCGCAATGGGGGCAGATTTGACTGCCATCTACGATGCTCCTTTGATGGCTTCGCGCTGAGCATCGAGCAGCTGGCGAATTCCGGCTTCAGCGAGATCCATCATTTCGAGCATCCGGCTGCGAGCGAAAGGAGTGCGCTCCGCTGTGGCTTGCACTTCGACCAGCCCGCCATCCTCTGTCATGACGACGTTCATGTCGACCTCGGCCTGGGAGTCTTCTTCGTAGGCGAGGTCGAGGAGTGGCGTGTCCTCGACGAGGCCGACGCTGGTTGCGGCGACAAGCTGGCGGAGCGGCGAGGCTTTGAGCGCTCCGGTGGCCACCATGCGGTTGAGGGCGATGGCGAGCGCGGCGCAGGCTCCGGTGATGGCGGCGGTGCGGGTGCCTCCGTCGGCCTGAAGGACGTCGCAGTCGAGGATGATGGTGCGCTCGCCGAGCGCCTGCATGTCGACGATGGCGCGGAGCGAGCGTCCGATAAGCCGCTGGATTTCATGTGTGCGGCCGCCGACTTTGCCGCGTTCGGATTCACGCGGGGAACGGGTGAGGGTGGCGCGGGGCAGCATGCCGTACTCGGCAGTCACCCAGCCGCGTCCGCTGTTGCGCAGCCAGGCGGGGATGGCCTGATCGATGGTGGCGTTGCAAAGCACGCGCGTATTGCCGATTTCGATGAGGATGGAGCCCTCGGCAGTGGCGACATAGTTGGGGATGAGGCGGACGGTGCGGAGCTGGGAGGGCGTGCGTCCGTTGGCGCGGAAGAAAGTGGGGATGTGCGAAACGGGGGTGTGCATCGATGCTCATTGTAAGGGTTCCGATTTGGGACTGCTGGGAATGGCCTCCCAATCTGGGACAATGCCGATTTGTGCTGCATTTTCAGCGCCTTGGCAGGCCCGGTGCCGCCTCTCTTCCCGATTCGGGACAAAGCTGCCCAGTTCCGAGCTGGGATGCTTAGCGGATGATAGTCGTGCAAGTTGATGATTCTAAACTTGATGATTGGATTTTCCGATTTGGCACGCGACGTGTAATAAGTCCCGACAAGGAAGGCGGCCGCGAAACTCCAGGCCGTGAGCCGCCTCCCCGAGTCCCGATTCTTCAGGAGAGTTGCATGCAGCGTTTGATCAAGGCTCCGGTGCCCGTCAAGAGATTCGTTCCTCACTCCCCGGTTCACGGCTCTGCTCTGGTTCCCGCCTCTTCTCCGATTGCCGGTTCTGCCGATGATGGCAAGCAGATCAGCGCCACCCGCCTGCCGGGTAAGGGACGCCGTCTGGCTCCCACGCTGAAGCCGGAGGGCTTCGACCAGCTGGCGCACGATGCCCGCAATGTTCTGTCGGCGCTGAAACTCTATTGTGAGCTGCTGGCTGAACCGGGCGTTCTGGCTGCCGGCAACTGCCATTATGCGCAAGAGCTGGAGGCCATCAGCGACACGGCGTCGAAGCTGGTGGAGCGCCTTTCGGCGCCTCGCCGCGCGAGACCGGCGCCGGCTCGACAGTCCCAAGGTCGCCGCATTTTCGCGGGGCAAGCCGAGGTGATTTACGGGGAAACAAACGCAATCGGGGCGACCGATCTGAATGGGGGGTGGCCGGCGGGCGGAGTGGATGATCTCGGCCTCGAACTCTTCAAGATGCGGCCGCTGCTGGCCGGCATCGCTGGTCCGCGGGTCGAGCTTGAAATCGCGGCGATGCCATGCGGCGGCCG
Source organism: uncultured Acidobacteriaceae bacterium (assembly GCA_963782175.1). Classification (GTDB taxonomy): domain Bacteria; phylum Acidobacteriota; class Terriglobia; order Terriglobales; family Acidobacteriaceae; genus Silvibacterium. The sequence goes on along the minus strand of CAWAIX010000013.1, from coordinate 170,471 downwards.
CTGCCGCGTCTCCGGGGAAGACCTGACGCGCGTGATGCTGAACCTGGTGCGCAATGCATCGGAGGCCATGCCTGAAGGGGGCCGGCTGCGGGTTACCGCACAGTATGGCGATGGGCTGAGCTTTCTTGAGCCGGGCCTGGTTCCCGATGGCTACCCTCGTACGGTAACGATCACCGTCGAGGACAGCGGCCCGGGCATTCCGAAGGAAATGCTGGAGGAGATATTCCTTCCGGGATTCAGCACGCGGCGGATTTCTGCAGGCTGGCCGGACCCGCCGCACCGCGGGATGGGGCTGAGCATCGTACGCGAGCTGGTCGAGGCCGCTGGCGGAACAGCCCGCGCCTGCTCGACCCTGGGGCGCGGGGCACGCTTCGAGCTGGAGCTGCCTATTACTTCCGGCATGTACGAAATTGCGAACACCGCCCGATTGGTGGCTGACGAGGCGGGGAGGCATGCATAGAATGCCCGTAACTATTCCGCAACCGCGAGCTATGACCAATTACGCTTACTCCTCTGAGCGGCCGGGACGGCTGCATGTCCTGATCGTCGATGAAGACCAGACGGTGAGATCGGCCTGCTGCGAGATCGCCGCCAGCCGGGGATTCGCGCCCCACGCCGTCGATAGTCTGGCGACCGCTCGGAGCCTGTTGCGCGGCAACAGCGTCGATATCCTGCTCCTCGATCTTAAGTCTTCCACCGGAGCCGGCCTGGAGCTGCTGGAAGAGGTCAAAATGCTGCACCCGGAGATTGCCGTGATCGTGATGACCGCCTTCGCGACGGTCAGCTCGGCGGTGGAGGCGATGCGAACTGGAGCAGATAACTATCTGACCAAGCCGTTCGCTCTTGACGAACTGGCTGCCGTGCTGGATCGGGCTGTCGAGCGCCGTACCGTGGATATCGCCAGCCGCCAGCTGCGGGACAAGCTGCGCACCGAGCAAGGCCTCGGGAACATCATCGGCCGCAGCAGCGAGATGGAAAAGCTTTACCGGATTCTCTCCAAGGTGGCGCAGACCACTCATCCGGTGCTGATCCTGGGTGAGAGCGGAACCGGCAAGGAGATGGTCGCGCGCTCGATCCACGCGCATGGACCGAACGCAGCCAAGCCGTTTCTGCCGGTCGATTGCGGATCGCTGGTGCCGACACTCGTGGAGAGCGAACTGTTCGGCTATGTCAAGGGAGCCTTTACGGGCGCCAACCGGTCAAAGGACGGCCTGCTGGCATCGGCCGAAGGCGGAACGGTGTTTCTCGATGAGATTGGCGAGTTGCCGCTCGATCTGCAGGCGAAGCTGCTGCGCGCGCTGCAGGAAAAGGAGATTCGACCGGTAGGAGCGACGCATCGCGTTGCGATCAATGTGCGCATTCTGGCGGCGACCAACCGGGACCTGGCCACGATGGTCGAACAGGGCCGCTTTCGCAAGGACTTGTTCTATCGGCTTAACGTGGTAAGCCTGCGCATTCCGCCGCTTCGGGACCGGCGCGACGATATCCCCCTGCTGGTGGCGCATTTTCTCGAACGGATGAAGAAGAATGGCGGGCAGCCGCGCATGCTGAGTGACGCTGCGCTGCGAACCATGATGGAGTATCCGTGGCCGGGCAACGTGCGGGAACTGGAAAACTCGATGGAGCGTGCGTGCGCGCTTTCTTCCGGGCCGGTTCTGCATGCCGGCGACCTGCCCACCCAGCTGCAGGACTTTCACGTGCACACCTATCGTACGGTTCCGGCGCCCGTTGATGTGGAACCCAGGCGGGAGACGGGAGGCGCCGTCACGCCGTTGGCTGAACTGGAACGCCAGGCCATTCTGGATACCTTGAGGCGGCTCAACGGAGACAAGCTTACGGCCGCCAAACTGCTGGGCATCGGCAAGACGACGCTGTACCGCAAGCTCAAGGAATACGGTCTGGGCGAGTCGACGGCGGAGCTGTAACGCGCAACAAACCGATTCAGTGGCTTTTAGAAGATCGACGGATTCGGAAGGAGACGATTGTGCACAGAGGCATTCTTATGGTCACCGCAATTGCTGGCGCCGAGAACTGCGCCGCCGTGCTGTCGAAGCAGTTCGGGATTGAGGTCGAGACCGCAGCTAATCGACGCGATGCGTTGAGCGCGCTGCGACGGCGGGAGTTTGCGATTGTCGTCATCGACGAATCGCTCGTCGAGTCGCGTGAGGATGGGGCGGACTCGCTGCTGAAGCACTGCGGGCTGGCGATTCCGCTCGAAATGAATTTTGCGATTTCCGGATGCGGCAGGCTGGTGCGCGAGGTGCGGGCAGCGTTTTCCCGGCGGGAGCGTGAGCAGGAGGTGGCGCTTACGGCGGCGGCGTCCTCGATCGAGCGCGAGCTGCGGGAGGCCGTAGCGGGATTGCTGCTCCAGGCCCAGCTGGCCCTTGCGGAGCCTGGCGTCTCAGCGCAGTTATCCGAGCGCCTTGGCATGATTCTGGACGTGGCCGTAAACCTGCGCCAGAAGCTGAACAGGCCGGGGCTGAACAGGGTGGAGACGGAAAAGCCGGGGAAGCTGGTTGCAGCACGGCCTCTTCGAGCGCAACAAAATCCGCCGGCAGCGGCGCTGCCGGTTTAGTGGATGGTGCGCATTTTGCGCTGCATGTAATCCATGAGGAGGTATTCGCCGAGGGTCTCGGGCGTGGTGAAGTAGGCCTTGCCACGGCACATCTCCGATACCTTGTGAACGAACTGGACCAGGCCCGGGTCGGAGGCAAGCATGAAGGTGTTGATCATGACGTTGGAGCGCTTGCAACGGGCTACCTCTTCGAGCGTCTCGCTCACAACCAGCGGGTCGAGGCCAAAGGCATTTTTGTAGATGCGGCCGTCGTTCAGCGTAAGGGCTGACGGTTTGCCGTCGGTGATCATGACGATCTGTTTCATGTCCTTGCGCTGGGCTTTGAGGATTCGCTGCGCGAGCCGCAAACCTTCGCGGGTGTTGGTGTAGTAGGGTCCGACTTTGACCCGAGCGAGCTGCGAGATGGGCAGCTCCTCGGCGGAGTCGTGAAAGAGCACGAGCGACAGGGAGTCTCCCGGGTATTGGGTGCGGATCAGGTGGGAGAGGGCCATGGCCACCTTCTTCGCGGGCGTGAAGCGGTCTTCGCCGTACAGGATCATCGAGTGCGAGCAGTCGAGCATGACGACCGTCGCGCATGAGCTTTGATACTCGCACTGGTGGACCTGGAGGTCGCGGTATTCAATGTTGAGCGGGAGGGAAAGCCCTTCGCGAGAAATTGCCGACGAGAGAGTGGCGGTGACGTCGAGGTTGAGCGTGTCGCCGAACTCGTAGGAGCGGGATGCACCGCTGGTCTCGATGCCGGTAGCCCAGTGGCGCGTATCGTGACGGCCGTAGCTCGATTTGCCGAGCGATCCGAGCAGGTCGCGCAGGGTCTTGAAACCGAGGAAGTCGAGGCTCTTGTCGGTGACTTCGAAGCGGACCTGTCCCTCGCCGTCTCCTGCATGGCCCTTTGCCTGTGAGGTATAGCCGGGATCGGGGGAGTAGCCTGTCGAGATATAGTTCTCGCGTTCGAGCCGCTCGAGGAGTTTTTCGATCAGCTCGTCGAGCTTGCCGTCCTGGTTCATGGCGTCGATGGCCTGCTGCATGCGGTCGTCGAAGAGCTCGCCGGATTCAAGCGCCTGGCGGAGAGCCTCACGCAGATCGTCAAGGGTGTGGTCGAGTTCCTGAAACTGCATCAAGGGGTTGCGGAATCCGGAATCGAGCAGGTAGTCGGAGAGGGCCTGGAGCAGGTCTTCCATGCTCATTTCCGACGCCAGATCGCCGGTGTATTTGGTGTAACGGACCCGCTTCATACTGCAGTCTCCAGTTCTGAGTCCCTAGTTCTCAGTCGTGGCTCGTCATCGCCATGGCAAAAGCCTCCGTCTCGCGCGCGACGCTCAATTTAACCCGCTGCGGCGCGACCGGCGCGGCTGCCATTCTTCGTACTCGGGCTCGGGGGTGACGCGCTCCTGCCGCGGTGGCTGGGTCTTCTTCTGGGCGATGAAGGCGCGCTCCTCGCTGCGGCTCAAACGCCGGTGTGAGCACATGCCCTCGAGCAGAAATTCAGCGGCGGCAACAACGCGCTCGGGAGCATCCGATCCTATCACGCCCAAGGGCGAGAGCTTTTCAAAGAGCCCTTGGATCTGCCGCAATTCGTCGACGGAAGCCTTGGCGGCCTGGCTGTCGTCGATCTTTACAGTGCCGCCCAGGTTGAACCATTGTTCGATCTGCTGGGTGTTGGCGTTGACGAAATATTTGTCGAAGACACGGCCGATCGCGGTGCGCAGGACTTCCTTCACGACGGTGTCCGCGCCGCGCATTTCGCCTTCGTATTCCAGTTCGAGCTTGCCGGTGATTCCGGGTAGCGCGGCGTACAGATCGCCGACGCGCGGTGAGACCAGCGTTTCGCCGTGGACCAGGGCGCGCCGCTCGGCATTCGAGACAACCAGCTCAAGCGTGGCGATGGGCAGACGCTGGCTGACGCCGCTCCGCTTGTCGACGCGCTTGTCTTCGCGCGCAGTGAACGCCACCTGCTCGACGATCTCCCGCAGATAATGGGGGATTTCGATTTCAGACGCAAGGCGTTCGGTCCAGGCCTCCTGCGCAGTGATGGCGAGACCCTCGTCGAGGTTCTCAGCGTAGTGGGTGCGAATCTCGGAACCCATGCGGTCCTTGAGAGGCGTGACGATCTTGCCGCGTGCAGTGTAGTCCTCGGGATTGGCGGTAAATACCAGTGCGACGTCGAGCTCGAGGCGCACCGGATAGCCCTTAATCTGCACGTCGCCTTCCTGCATGATGTTGAACAATGCGACCTGAATCTTGCCGGCGAGGTCGGGGAGCTCGTTGATGGCGAAGATGCCGCGGTTGGCGCGCGGGAGCAGGCCGTAGTGCATGGTCAACTCGCTCGAGAGGTCTTCTCCGCCGCGGGCAGCCTTAATGGGATCGAGATCGCCGACCAGATCGGCGATGGTCACATCGGGAGTTGCCAGTTTTTCGACGTAGCGGGCATCGCGGGAGAGCCATGCGATCGGAGTGGTTTCTTCCTTCACGGCAATCAGTTCGTGGCACCGCTTGCAGAGCGGATGGTAGGGATTGTCGCGAATTTCGCAGCCGGCGACGTATGGAGTGTGGTCGTCGAGCAGTGCGGTGAGCGCGCGCAGGATGCGGCTCTTTGCCTGTCCGCGCAGGCCGAGCAGGATGAAGTTTTGCTTCGACAGGACGGCGTTGACGATCTGTGGGACTACAGTGTCGTCGTAGCCGATGATGCCGGGGAAGATGGTTTCGCGTGTCCGGAGGCGTTCGATGAGGTTTTCGCGAAGCTCGTCCTTGACGGAACGCCGGGCGATGCGCGCTTCGGAAAAATCACGGCTGGTGCGGAGTTCGCCGAGGGTTTGCGGCAGACGCCGATTGGTCATTTCTCCTCCAGATCCGGCGGTAGAACGCCGCAGTTCTTCTACAAGAGTAGACGAAGCCGGGCATTCCCGCGATGTGCGAGCCGCGCCTTGTTGACGACGACCTGGAATTGCACCTTTTTTGTTGAAGCTACATGACCTTTCCATTTTTTCCTGCCGGCCTGATCTTCTGCGCTTCGCTTCGCAGTTGCGGCAGGACCGCCTCATAGAAATCGTGCAGCCGTTGCGTCCGTTCCGCGTCAGAGCGTATGGCGAGCAGCTGCTGCTTGAATCCGAGGTCGGTTGGAAGGGCTGAAGCCAGGGCGAAGGAAACGGGGCCGTCAAGGCTGATGTGCATGGTGGCCACCTCGATGCCGGCAAGCTCGAGGGCTTCAAAGTGCAGCGCGGCACAGTGCTCCCGCTGTTCCCGAGAAGCCGGGGCGCCGTCGTCCTCGAAGAAATCCACTTCGGCCTCAAGGAAAGAGCGCGACTCCTCAAGGGACGCAATTTCGAAGCGGGTGTCCCCGCGGCAGAGGATATCGAGGCGGCCATCTTCGTACTCCTGAAGAACGCGCAGGATGCGCGCTGTGCAGCCGACGACGGCGAGGCCATCCTGTTGCGCCCGTACGACTCCGAAGGAAGATTCGTCCGCCAGACAGAACCCGATCATCTCCTTGTAGCGCTCCTCGAAGATGTGCAAGGGGAGGGATGCGCCGGGAAAGAGTACGACATCCAGCGGAAAGAGGGCAATCTTCATTGCTGTGAATTATGCGCGCTTCGACGGGGGCAAGGCTGCCGCAACCGGGACTGGTTTTGATGAGCCAGCAAAGGCTTTCTGAACTGTGGAGCAGGCGCAATTTTTACGCGCGAAGTTCCAGGTCGTCGAGCATGGCCTGCATCTCGCTGAGTGCATGCTGATTTCCGGTGCGCCGGGCAGACGCAATGCCCTGCTCCAGCCGAATCCTGGCCTCGTCGAGCCGTTCTGCTTTGGCGAGGGTCTGGGCGGCCATGAAGTAGCCCGCGGTGTAGTCGGGGTGCGTTTCAAGCAGGCGCGCAAACTCGGCGAGCGCTGTGTCGGTCTCGCCGCGGCCCGCGTATTCCATGGCCAGCCCGTAGCGCGCAAAGGCGTCGGTGGGATTCTGCGCGAGGATTTCATTCAGCATTGCGACTTTATCCATAGAAGCATTGTCTCTCATGGCGTGGGTTCTTCCGTTGGCACGGACTGGGCCATCTCGTATTCGAACAGCGACGAGTCGTTCGGATACTCTGCAGTGTTGCCGGTCATGGTGAAGCCGCAGCGGTGATAGAACTCGATCGCTGCCTGATTGCAGCTGGTCACCATCAGATTCAATGTGCGCACGCCGCTGGTCTGCGCCCATGACCTGATGGCATGGATCAAGAGGGTTCCGAGTCCCGTCCTGCGCCAGGCGGGCGCAACCCACATCGATACGATCTGAGCCTTGTCACGCTGGTGTTCGTCGAGAAACGCTCCGATGATTCCGCAGGGAGCGTCACCCTCCATGGCTAGAAAGCCGATACCCCTCTTGCCGCTCAAGTTGGCCGCTCGCTTCAGCCACTGGGCGTCCGTGAACCGGGATTCCCGGGCGTAGGTGCTCCCGAAAGCGGTGGGAGAGTCCTGCAGAGCCTCGAGCCTGACCCTTTTGTACGCTTCCGCATTCTGCTGGCTGATGGGTACGAGGATTGGCATGAGGCGAGGCGTCGCGGGTTTTCTCGATCATATCGAACGCGGCAGCGCGAAGTGTTATTTGCGAAATTGCCTGCGATTGCTGACACTGAATAGAAGCCCGTTCAAGTGCAACGCTGCACAGCTTTTCAGACCGGAGCAAGGAAAGCGAGCATAAGCATGGAATTTTCCGGTCCTCCGCGCCTGGTGCGGAGCCCCGCTGAATCAGAATCGGAGATGACCGAACTTGTCCTGCCCAATGACACGAACACGCTGGGCAATCTGCTTGGCGGCAGGCTGATGCACTTTATCGATCTGGTCGGGGCGATGGCTGCATATCGTCACGGGCGGACCCACGTGGTGACTGCGTCGATGGAGCATATCGACTTCATCGCGCCGGTTCATGTCGGAGACCTGCTGATTTTGAAGTCGAGGGTGAACCGCGCCTTCAATACGTCGATGGAAGTAGGCGTGAAGGTCTGGGTCGAAAACACGATCGCGGGCACGCATCGCCACGTGGCTTCGGCCTATCTGACGTTTGTTGCGGTCGATTCGCAGGGACGGCGGGTGCCGGTTCCGGATCTGAAGCCGGAGACAGAAGACGAGAAGCGCCGTTATGAAGACGCCGGCCGCCGGCGGGAGCTGCGGCAAGTCGAACTCGAGCGCAAACGCGCAACAAAAACAGCCGAACTGACCAAAGTCTGATTGGAGTTGAAGATATGGCTCATTCTCATGTTCCCCCCCAAGCCCCGCCAGGTCCCACACCGCTGCCCGGCGTTCAGAGCATTGTCGCCATCGGATCGGGCAAAGGCGGCGTCGGCAAGACGACGGTTGCCGTGAATGTGGCGATTGCCTTAGCGAAGCTCGGATTTCGCGTGGGCCTGCTCGATGCGGATGTCTATGGGCCCAACGTTCCGCTGATGTTCGGAACCAGCCAGCAGCCGCGTGTGTTGCCCGGCAACATGATCGAGCCGAATTTCGTGCACGGAGTGAAGATCATCTCCATCGGGCTGATTTCGCCGGGTGACAAGCCAATGGTGATGCGCGGCCCGATGCTGCACCAGATCATCCGGCAATTTCTGCAGCAGGTGGCGTGGGGCGAGCTGGATTTTCTGCTGGTCGATCTGCCGCCTGGAACGGGCGACGTTGTGATCTCACTTGTGCAGACCGTGCCCTTGACGGGCGCGGTGGTTGTGTCGACGCCATCCGACGTTTCGCTGCAGGATGCGCGCAAGGCCCTCGAGATGTTCCACCAGGTGAATGTCGAGGTACTCGGAATCGTGGAGAATATGAGCTACTTCACCTGTCCACATTGCCACCACGAGATCGATATCTTCTCGAAGGGCGGCGCGGAGCGAACGGCGAAGCAGTTTGGAGTGCCGTTCCTGGGGTCGATCGAGCTTGACCCTGACGTGCGGCAGGGCGGCGACACGGGGCTGCCGGTAGCGCTTGCTGGAGCGGACTCGCCGAAAGCCGCTCACTTTTATGCAGTGGCGCGCCAGGTGGCGGAGCGGGCGCAGGCGCAGTCGGCAAAGACGGAGAATATTTTCGAGATCAGCTAGAGGCGTTCGACAAGAGCCTTTTTGAAAAATAGCTTCAAGGCTCGCGGTGTCCCAGCTCTTTGGTCATGCAGATGAAATGGCAGGGTTGCGTGACCGGCATCTGATCGGCCGGGAATGGGGCGGTGCCGGTGATGTGGTATCCGAGCTTTTCGTAAATGGATGGCAGCTCGGTTCGGAGATTCACGACGGTAAGGTCCATGAAGCGCGCGCCCATTTCACGTGCGAATTCTTCGGCGGCGGCCGTCAGACGGCGGCCGAGTCCGCGCTTCTGTTGGCCGGGTTCGACGGCAAGCAGGCCAAGGTAGGCGCGATCGCCGTTACGCTCTACGTAAACCGAAGCGATAAGCCGACCGTCTTCTTCAAGGACGAGGAAGTATCCCTTATTGAAGTAGCTGCGCAGAGTCGAAGCATTGAGCCGGTCGTCGTTTTTGAAAAAGCGCTCCACATCGAAGGCTGTGTTGGTGAGTTCCAGCAGCGCGTCGAGGTCGGCTTCCGTCGCCATGCGGATGTTCATGGTTCGAATGTACGACAGGCCGTGCGTTAGTGGATGCGCGGGTAGATGCCAGCAACCTTGACCTGAAGGCTGAAAACCTTGTCACTCGCCGTGATGTAGAGAGTCTTGCCATCGGGGCCGCCGAAGGTGAGGTTCCCGACGGGCTTGGGGAATTTGATGGTGCCGAGGTGCTTGCCTTCCGGAGAAAAAATGAATACGCCGCCCGGGCCCGCGCTGTAGATGTTGCCGTGCTCATCGACCTTCATTCCGTCGGGCGCGCCATTGTGTCCGTGGGGGCCGGCGTCGAAGAAGAGTTTCGGATCTTTCAATGATCCGTCGGAGTTGACGGTGTAACGCATCCAAAGCATCTCCGGTTCGGAGTTGTTGACATAGAGGTATTTTTCGTCGGGAGAAAAGGCGATGCCGTTCGGACGAGGAAGATCCTTGACGAGAAGTTGCAAGCTGGCCCGGTCTGGCGGCGAGCCGGGCTTTTGGTTCAGCGCCCCGGGGACACGGTAGACGCCAGCGAAGGGCAGCTCTTTTGCCGGGTCCTTTTCGCTTTGTGTGCAGAGTCCGTAGGGCGGATCGGTGAAGTAGAGCGAACCGTCGGAGCGGTAGACGAGGTCGTTGGGGCTGTTGAGGCGCTTGCCCTGGTAGGTATCGGCGAGAACTGTGACCTGCCCATGCGGGTCGAGACTCTCGAGTCTCCATACATCGCGCTGCGCGTGGCCAGCGACCGTGAGCCGGCCCTTGGAGTCGAGGGTCATGCCGTTCGAGCCGGGCTCGGGACCGCAGTAGGGAGTTGATCCTTTGTATCCGCTGGGATGCATGAAGACGCTTACACCTTTGCCGGGTGTCCACTGGAGGATGCTGTTGCTGGGGATCTCCGCGAAGAGCAGACGGCCGGTGGACAGCCATACGGGGCCTTCGGTCCACTTGTAGCCGCTGGCCAGTTCGATCAGCTTCGCTTCGGGCGGGATGAGGGCGTCGAGGGCGGGATCGAGGCGGTCGATTTCTGGTGTGATCATAGTTTCCGCGAGCATGGCAGCGCGGACGGCGGAGTGTCCACTCAGACGAAATGCAGGAGCGAGTGCGAGAGTGATCAGCAGCGAAAGCAGTGCGTATCTGCGCATCGATTGGTCTCCGCTCAATAAACTACATCGCGTCTACAGCGATACGCCACGCTTCCAGGGGATGAAATCGTACTGGCTCAGTTCTTCGGCCTTGGTGAGCGACTTTCCGCTGGCGATGTCGAGAACCTTGTCCAGCATCGAGTCGGCGACTTCTTCGATGGTCGCCTGGCCGCGAATGATGGCTCCGGTGTCGAAGTCGATGATGTCGGACATGCGTTCGGCGAGCGGTGTGTTGGTAGAGACCTTGAGGACGGGGGCGACGGGATTTCCGGTGGGAGTGCCGAGGCCGGTGGTGAAGAGGACGAGATTTGCGCCCGCTCCCACCTGCGCGGTGACGGCCTCTACATCGCTGCCCGGGGTGCAGAGCAGATTCAGCCCTGCGTCGGTTACATATTCCGGATAATCGAGCACTCCGCAGACGGGCGAGGTACCGCTCTTGCGCGCTGCGCCCGCGGATTTCATCGCGTCGGTGATGAGGCCGTCCTGAATGTTGCCTGGGGAGGGATTCATTTCGAATCCGGAATTCACTGCCTTTGCGCGCGCGTTGTAGTTGCGCATGAGCTGGATGAAGCGGTCGGCATCGTTCGGGTCCACGCAGCGATCGATGAGGTTCTGCTCGACGCCGCAGAGTTCGGGGAACTCGGACAGAATGGAACTGCCACCGAGCGCGACCAGCATGTCGGAGACGCGCCCCAGCGTGGGATTTGCCGAAAGACCGGAGAATCCGTCGGAGCCGCCGCATTTCAGGCCGATGGTCAGCCTGGAGATTGGCGCCGGCTTGCGCTGCAACTCATTTGCGCTGACGAGACCCTCGAAGGTGGCTTCGATGGCGCGAGTCAGCAGGTTCGATTCGAGTCCCGATTGCTGCTGATCGAAGATCAGGACAGGCTTCGTCATCTTTGGATCGCGTTTGCGCAACTCGTCCATCAGGATGGAGGACTGAGCATGCTGGCAGCCGAGGCTCAGGACCGTCGCGCCGGCCACGTTGGGGTGGTGAATGTACCCGGCGAGCAGGCCGCAAAGGGCTTGCGAATCCTGACGGGTGCCACCGCATCCTCCTTCGTGGGTCAGAAAGCGAATGCCGTCGATGTTGGGAAAGATGCGATCGCGGTGTGCCGACGCTTCGGCGTGATTTTCAGCTGAAGTTGGTGTGCGCGCGTGGCGATCGACCAAAGTCCTGACTAACTGGCTGTACTTTTTTGGGCGGGCATATCCGAGTTCTTCTTCGAAGGCCTCGCGCAGCGCCTCGACGTTGCGGTTTTCGCAGAAGACAAGTGGGATCACCAGCCAGTAATTGCGCGTACCTACCTGGCCGTCGATGCGGTGGTATCCCGCGAAGGTACGGCTGCGCCAGCGTGAGACGTCGGGGGGCGTCCAGCGGAATTGAGTATCGCGCCGGGCGAAGTTTGTCGCGTCATGTGCGGTGTTTCGGGTGCTGATGAGGCCGCCGCGCTGGATTGCCTCGCGCACCCGGCCGACGACGACACCATACATGATGACCTGCGAACCGACGGGCAGGTCCTCCGTTGCAAACTTGTGCTTTGCGGGGATCGCGGTCGACGTGGTGTAAGTTGTATTTCCAAAGCTGACGGTTTCACCAGCATTCAGCGGCTCAAGAGCGACAAGCGCGTTGTCGCGCGGATCGATTTGGAGGACTTTGCTGATCATGGGATACGTCTATTCTTTCACCTCTCCGGTCTTAGCCAGGAGTTCGCTCTGTGGGCCGTCCTTCAGGCCGCGTACCCAGAGAGCGTTTACATCCTTGGAGGCGTGGAGTTCGAGAACAGGAGAGTTTGTGGGCGACTTAAGGTGAAAGAGGTCAGCGCCTTCAACGTTCTGGAAGACGAAGCCGGGGCGGGCATCATCGGTGAGCGAGGCAATTTCGATATCGCTCATGCTGACGTTCTTCACATGGCGCAGATAGAAGCCCTGTGAGGGCATAGTGCCGAACATGTTCGGCTCGGGATACTTCTGTTCGTTCTCGGGAGGCGTAAGGGCTGCCTGGTCCTTTGTGCCTCCGCCGCGATGCTGGATGTAGATGTGGTGAAGCTGGATGTCCTGAATATTGTGGCCGGGCACGCCGCTGATGATGCAGCCAAATTGTGAAGCGGCATTCGAGCAGACGATATTGCTGAGGATCACCCGTTGCAGGGTGCCGGTTTTTGTCGATTCGGCCGGGCCGCGCAGGCGGCTGCCGAGGCGCATGAAGATCGGCGCCGAGACGATGTCGCGCATGGTGATGTTGGTGATGGCCATGTCTTCGAGCAGGGCCCCGTCCACGGTTTCAAGCGCCAGCCCCTGGCAGCCGTCGAAGACGCAATTCGACACGGTGATATTTTTGAAGCCGCCGTTCGATTCTGTTCCGAACTTGATGCGGCCGGTGTGCGGGACTTTCGTCGACGGATCGAACTTCTTCCAGGTGCTGTCGAGCATGGTGCCCAGCTCGTAGGCTCCAGTGACGTAGCAGTTGGTGATGGTCAGGTTTTCGGTGGCACGAGCATAGCCGAGAGCGTAGCTGCTCTTGGGCACGATGGCGTCGTCCCACGGCGAGTTAATGGCGCAGTTGGCGACTTGCACGTTGCGGCAGCAGTCGATGTCCATGCCGTCGCGATTGGTGTCGATGGTGAGGCCGTCGATCAGGAGATTGTCGACGCCGGTGGCGAGGATGCCGAACCAGCCGCCCTGCAGAATCTGAAAATTTCGCAGCTGCACGTTATGGCAATTCTTGAGGCTGATGGTTTTGTTGCCCACGCCGCGCGTGCGACGGAGGGCTGGGTTCTGGGACTTCGGGTCGTTGCTGCGTGTGAGTCCCTTGCCCCAGATGCGGCCGGGCCCGTAGATCGAGATGTCGTGCAGGCCTTCGCCCCACATGAGGCTGTTGTGCCAGTGGTTGTGGCCGTAGTCCTGGTAAGCCTCCCAGGGTTGGTCGGGCTCAGGGTCGTCGTATCCGCCGGATTGCCCTTCGGGCAGGGGATCGGCGGCGATGATAACGGCACCCTGTTCGAGATAGAGCGCAACGTTGCTCTTGAGCCGGATCGAGTAGCAGAGATACTGTCCGGGAGCGAAACGTACTGTGCCGCCGGACACGGCCGCTGCTTCAATGGCGCGGTTAATGGCGGGGGTGTCGATGGCAGTCCCGTCGCCTTTGGCTCCGAAAGCCCGGACGTCGAAGATGCCAGAGCCATGGCCCGAGTTCGGGTCTGCAGGCAAATGCTGCTGCCCGCTCATAACAGCGGGAACGGCGAAGGCTCCCGCTCCGGCGATTTTCAGGAATTTTCTGCGCGCTGCGGTGTCCACATGAGCTCCGATGTCAGCGTTTATTGAATTTGCAACTGCTATAGTTACTTGACGCGCAGCAGAACCACACCGTGGGGCGGCACGGTTACATTGTATGCGTCGTTCATGGTTCCGAGATCCTTCGCCTGCCAGATGTCGCGAACCTGCACGGACCCTTCGAAACCGAGTTGCTTGAAGTCGACCGGCATAGTCAGAGCGGTGGCGTGGCGATTGAACACACCGACTGCCTTCGATCCGTCGGCGAGCGGCTTAGCCCAGATCTCGAGCGGTCCCTCGGCGCTCACGCGATCGCCCTGCTTGCCCAGGCGGTCCTGATCGATGGCGATGACTTCACGGTTGGTCAGCATCGCGACGGTTTCGGGCGACATGGTGGTGAGGTCGTTGCCAGCGAGCAGGGGCGCGGCGAGGATCACCCAAAGGCTCATGTGCTGACGGTATTCCTCCGGGGTCATGCCGCCGTTGCCGACTTCGAGCATGTCGGGGTCGTTCCAATGACCGGGGCCGGCGTAGCGGGCGAGGCCAGCCTGGCTGAATCCGATTTCTGCCATGCGGTCATATTTGTCGGTGATGTCGCCAGTGGTGCGCCAGAGGTTGCCGCCAACGTCGGTCCCCCATCTCCAAACGGCGTCATTGCCGTACTGGCAAAGGCTGTAGACGATGGGCCGGCCGGTTTTGTGCAGTGCGTCGCGCATTTTGATGTAGGCGTCGACCATCATCTTGTGGGCAGCCTCAGGGGTGGGGGCGGTTTTGAGTTGGGTGCGCAGGCCGCAAAGGTCGTATTTGAGGTAGTCCATGCCCCACGCGGCGTAGGTGGCGGCGTCCTGCTCCTCGTGTCCGAGGCTTCCTGCAAAGTGGGCGCAGGTCAGGTCTCCAGGGGAGGAGTAGATGCCGATCTTGAGGCCTTTACTGTGGACGTAGTCGGCCAGCGCTTTCATGTCGGGGAATTTGCTGTTGGCCTGGATGTTCCCCTGGGCGTCGCGTTCGCCCTGCCAGGTATCGTCGATGTTCACATAGATGTAGCCGGCGTCGCGCATTCCGCTCGAGACCATGGCGTCGGCCTGGGCGCGAACGGTCTTGTCATCGATGGTGCGGTGGAAGTGATTCCAACTGTTCCAGCCCATTGGCGGCGTGGCCACCAGGGTCTGCGCGCGGGCCTGGTTCGCCGAGACGGGCACGAGGCAAGCGATGAGCAGTGTGAGGAGCGCTGACTTCGACCAGCTGCGAGACGCCATAAATCCATTTCCTCCTATAGGTAAACGGTTGCACAGCAAGATTAGGAGGAAAGGCCAGGTTTTGTCCAAAAGATAGGCTGCGCTGCGGGCGGCGGGCGCGGCACAATGAAGTCGTGCTTCGAATGTCCGGCTTCGGACGTTCCAGGGAAGCAGCGATGTTCAAGTGGGGCGTGGGCCCGCTTTAACAGAGAAGGCCCGGCAGCGTGGGTGCCCGGGCCTTTTTTCTATGTCAGCGTGTGGCACTCAGCGTTCAACGCGCAGTCTGGCCATCGGCTGTCCACTCAAGCCAACAGGGGGCTTGAATGGGGCACCGTCGTTCTGGTCGGCCGGTTTCCAGGAGTGGACGAATTCCGAGCGGGTATGGTCGATGCCGCGGACGCTGAAGGAGCGGGTCTGTTTCGAGTAGATGACCTGCTGGAGCCCGCCGTGGATGGAGTTGACGTTGTTGTAGTGGCCGACGCCGGTTCCGGCGTACTCGCGGCTCATTTTT
The DNA here is from genome assembly GCA_963782175.1 of uncultured Acidobacteriaceae bacterium. Classification (GTDB taxonomy): domain Bacteria; phylum Acidobacteriota; class Terriglobia; order Terriglobales; family Acidobacteriaceae; genus Silvibacterium. Next base: position 155,195 of record CAWAIX010000013.1, on the reverse strand, counting down.
ATGTAGCTATGCCATTCGGGGTGTCCGTTGGCGTGGAAGCCCGAGGCTTCGAGCAGGCCGTCGCCGGGTTGCCAGACGATTTCGACGATGCATCCGGTCGGCTGCTGCGCTCCGTTGTCTGTTCCGTCGATCGGAACGCGGTATTGGGCATAGCGGCCGGCGAGAGATGCGTAGTCGCGAGTGAGCGCGTGCAGTTCGGACCGCTTCCGCAGGCGTGGTCCGATCTGCCAAGCGGCGACTGCTCCCAGAGCTGATCCGAGAACGAGTCCGATGGCGAGGGTCCACCAATGTATTGGCATTTGCGCCCTCCTCGCGTAGAAGCAGACAAACTCCTGGAGGGTGTACGCGGATTCTGCGGTGCTGGTTCCGGGGTGGAAGCAGGGTTCAGCCCTGGCAATCAGCGTCCAGGCCCTCCCCCTCCCCCGGTATGGCGGATATCTCGCGGTAGGAGAATGAGTTGTGCGCCGATTCGGTTCGGGTTACCGCGTCCTCATAAGAGCCTTTTTTGCCTTGGCGATCTCCGCGAGTTTCTCTTCATCGACCTGCGGGTAGGAGAGATTGAGGCCTGCCAGAGTGTCGATGACGGCGGCGGCAACGACCAGCCGCGAGAACCATTTAGTGTCGGCCGGCACGATGTACCAAGGGTTCTCCTTGGTGGAGGTGTTGCGGATCATGTCCTCATAGGCTTTCTGGTATTGATCCCAGAATGCGCGCTCAGCCATGTCAGAAGAGGAAAACTTCCAGTTCTTATCGGGTAGATCTGCGCGCTCCAAAAAGCGCCGCTTCTGCTCATGTTTGGAAACATGCAGGAAGAATTTTAAGATGACGATGCCGTTTCGGTGCAGATAGCGCTCGAAGCTGCGAATGTCTTCAAAACGCTCATCCCAGATGCGCTTGGTTATAAGTGATGGCGGGATCCTCTCCTTGGCAAGAAACTCGGGGTGCACGCGGACGACGAGCGTTTCCTCGTAATAGCTGCGGTTGAAGATGCCAATGTGGCCGCGATTGGGGAGGCACTTCATGGTTCGCCAGAGATAGTCGTGGTCGAGGTCTTCGACGGACGGGGCCTTGAACGAGTAGACCTGGCATCCCTGCGGGTTGACTCCAGACATGACGTGCTTGATTGCCCCGTCTTTGCCGGCTGCATCCATAGCCTGGAAGATCATCAGGGCAGCCCATTTGTCCTGCGCGTACAGCTTGTCCTGCAGTTCAGCCAGCATGCTCACACCAGCCTGAAGAGCCTCCTGGGCGAGGGGATGATCCTCAGACTTGAGTCCCATGGTGTCGGCGGGGTCATAGTCTTTGAGCCTGAACTTGCCGCCATGCGTAACGCGGTATTCCCTGGTGAACTCGCGGGCCTTCTTGATTACCTCTTTCGTCTTCATAAAGGCGGTATCTGACTCCTCCAAATCATGGGAACTATCCCCTTCTCTTCCAAAACGTAATGTTACATAGATGAAATGGCGGGGCCTGTGGGGGCATGAAAAGGTCCGGGTCGTGGGGGGTGCGGTCCGGACCTGTTATTTTCCTCTATTGTCATTTCCTGGTTAGAACAGCCCCGCTCCAGCCGAAATCGGGCTTAAATGGGGTACCGCGGGAATACTATTGGCGGATGAAAGATTCGGGGGCGGGGGTTCTGGGGTTTGTGGCGCAGGTGATCGGGTCGCTGGTCTGGCCGGTGACGGTGCTGACCTGCGTTCTCCTGCTGCGAAAGCATCTGCTGGCCTTGATTCCGCTGGTGAGGACGGTGAAGTACAGCGACGTCGAGATCCGGTTCGGGCAGGAGGTGGCGGAGCTGGCGAAGTCCGTGGATGCTGCCGCGGTTCCGGCACAAACTCCGCAGGCAGGAAATGACAAGTGGGAAGAGCTGATGCGGATGGCGGAGGTGCGTCCGAGGACGGCGATCCGGATGGCGTTCCGGAGAGTGGAGGAGGCGATCACGGAGGCGGCGCGGGCGCGCAATGTCGAGATTGCCGATGGGGCGCAGGGCATGCCGATGGTGATCGGGGCGATTCTGCTTAATAACGGAGTGATCTCGACGGCGCAGTACGACCTGCTATCGCGGCTCAGGCGGCTGGTGATGGATGCGGAGCTGGCCCCTTCGGACGGGATCACGGCAGAGAGCGCGAGCGATTTTGTCAGTCTGGCGATGAGGTTGGCGGGGTCTGTGGCGGTTTAGGGCAGGTTGAGCGGCGCCAGTTGCGAGAACTACCCCACTCAAGCAAACTGGAGTGGCCACCTCATTTGGTCATTTCGGGATCAGAGCCGTAGTAGATGTTTTTCTGTAGCTCTGGAACCCGCTCCCGCGTGATTATTCTCTCTCGCTCAAGTTTTTCACCGAATTTCGCTACCTTTTGGACATAACGTCCGACATCGTCCGCCACTTGGCGCGCAACTAACTGTTCCTCGTACGAAGCTGATCGGATCGCTCCGATAATCTTGATTTCTTCCTCTGTGTATTGCTTATCTAAGAAGGATACGTTATAGGGTTGCAGTTCACTTCGATCCTCACTGCAGATGGTCAGTACCTTACCGCGAATCTTCAGCTCGCTTTCGAGGTGGATAGTGCCACATTCTGGGCATACAATCCCGATACATCCGAATTGTCGGTGTCCGCCTTGAGGTGCAGAATGGGAAACTTCTACACTGATGGGATAGCTCAGGATCCACGCTTTGATTCTTTGGATCGGGTCGACGATCCCGAACTACCCGAACCGATAAGTAGGCAGTTAGTTCAGGAGATCATCTCTCAAGCGAAAGCTCTCGGCTTCGACATGATGATCTTTGAGACCTATCGAAGCCAAGCTAGTCTGATCGGTAGGTGGTCCTGAAAAGGCCTGCGTCGGGAATCTCCATCGACGGGAAAAGTCGCGGCACTCGCCCGATGGGAATTCAGCATCCATAGTCAGCGCCAGCATGGCCCAATACAGTTGACCCGGCTACGCAGCACGCTGCCTCAGACAGTAAAAAGTTGACACAATATTTGCGCAAGTCAGATCCATTCGACATCGCCGCGGGCGCACCTGATCACTGCCTTGACGTTTTTTCGCTACGCAAGGGTATCGTTCTTCGCGGTTTGAGTATCCGTCCCAAAGAGGGAAAGCTGCGAAATCTCAACCCCACTTTTACCCCACGGTAAGAATGACCATACGTTCCAAGTCGTTCTTTTCAGTTGCCAGCCGCTCCGTGTGAGGTCTTTTGATTACAATGATTTAACGACTCATAACCCAAAGGTCGGTGGTTCAAATCCACTCCCCGCAACCAAAACAATCTAAAGACGGTTGTTTTCAAGCCGCAGAATCTCCTCTAACACCCGCACCCAAGCCCACTCTAAGCGGGAGCACCTTTGAAAAGAGATATTCTTCGCACTTCCCGAGGTAAGGATCATTTGCCCCCGCCGTTGATTCGTCCCCCATTTGCAATCGTCTGTCACTGGGCGAGTCGGGCAATCGAGGGTGATGACCTTGTCACCTCCGCAGGCAGGGTGAACTGAAACGTCGCGCCCCCTCCGTTGTTGGCGCTCGCCCACAAGCGACCACTGTGTGATTCAACGATGGAGCGGCAGATCGCCAGGCCCATGCCGGAGCCCTGAGGTTTGGTGGTAAAGAAGGCGTTGAAAATCTGGTCCGCCTTTTCGGCTGGCAATCCCACACCGGTGTCGCTGACGGAGATGAGTAGTTGACCATCCTGACCCAGTTCCGACTTAATCGTAAGTTCACCGCCAGTATCCTTCATCGCCTCGATGCCATTGAGCATAAGGTTCATCAACACCTGCTGCAGTTGCACACGATCTGCAGTAACTTTGGGAAGTTCGGCGGCAAGCTCCGTGCGCATGTAAATTGAGTAGCGGTCGGTCTCGCTGCGCAGCAGGGCGAACATTTCACGGACCAATTCGTTCACATTGACCAATTCGCGTTCCGGTGGGGCCCCTTTCCTATAAAAAGATCGCAAACGGTCGATTATCTCGGCCGCACGGGTACCGTCTTTCATGGTTCTCATTGTCGCTTCACGCGCTTCTTCCACATTGGGCTGGTCGCGCGTAAGCCATCGCAAGCATGTCCTGGCGTCTGTGATTGCCGCAGCGATGGGTTGCCTTAGCTCGTGAGACAAAGAGGCGGCCAGCTGTCCCATCAGGCTGATCCGGTTCTCATGCGCGAGATCTGCCTGTAGCTGGCGAAATCTCTCGCGTTCTTGTTCCGAGCGTTTGCGATCTTCAATGTCTGTCAGGGTTCCATACCACTTGAGAACTTTTCCGTGCTTATCGCGCAACGGCACGGCACGAACCAGAAACCAGCGATATTCGCCTTTAGCATCGCGATGGCGTACCTCATTCTCGAACGCTGCGCCGGTTGCCAGCGACGCTCGCCACTTGTTCAGATGCCCATCGAAGTCGTCCGGGTGAACTGTGAGCTGCCAGGCAGAGCTCAGGTTGTCTTTCTCAGAAAACCCTGTGTAGTCCAGCCAAGGCCGATTTACAAATTCAGTGGACCCGTCGGGCCGGACGCAAAACGCCATCGCCGGAATTGTTTCCACAACGTCCCGCAGATGCTTTTCCTGGCGCCGGAGCTGCTGAATGCGCCATTGATAAAATCCCCCGAGCAACATTACAGAAGCGGCCACGAAGATCGTACGAAACCACCAGGTGCTCCACCACGGAGGAAGGATCTTGATGAGCACGGCCGCGCCTGGTTCGCTCCAAACGCCGCGGCTTGTCGCACCTTGTACGCGAAACGTGTATACGCGCGCCGGCAGGGTCGTGTAGGTAGCAAGACGCTCGCCGCTTCCGACTTCGTGCCATGTCTCGTCCAATCCTTCAAGCTTGTAGCGATACCGATTGGTGCCCGGGCTGAAATAGCTGAGAGCGGAGAAAGCCAACGAGAAATTGCGTTGCTCATGAGAGAGCGTCAACCGGGTCGCATAGGTAATCGATTTGGTCAGCGGCGAACCGCCTCCGATGTCAACCGGCCTGCCCGACAGCCGAAATTCCGTGAGAACGACCGGAGGTGTGTACGAAGTGTCCACAACGCCATCCGGATAGAAGGCAGTGGCTCCGCTAAAGCCTCCGAAAAACATTTCTCCACTTGCACCCTTGAAGCACGCGCCCCAGCCGGTCAAGTCCGGGCCCGGCAATCCCTCAGCAGTCGAGTAGCTCTTGACCGCATTGCTCTGCGGATCGAATCTGGCGACTCCGTTATTGGTGCTCATCCAAAGGTTGCGGTGATCATCTTCGAGCACGCAGCCCACTGCATTGCCTGGGAGGCCATCCCGCCGCGTATAGACGGTAAACGTGCCCGTCTTCGAGTCGAATCTATCCAGTCCGTTTTGTGTACCGACCCACATCGTACCTGAGCGATCAAAGTACACCGAGTTCACCCGGTTGTCGCTCAAGGTCCCGGGACGATTTATGTCTTGCTCGTAAATGGTGAACTTCCCCGTCGCAGGATCGAAACGATGCAGGCCTGAGTATTCGCTGCCAAGCCACAGTGCCCCCTGCCGGTCCTCGACCAGTTCCAGATAGTCCGCGCGTGGATCAACCTTATAAACTGTGAAGCGGCCGGTCGCAGCGTCGAAACGATTTAGACCATCTTTGGTGGCGGCCCAAAGCGTTCCGTTGTGATCGACGAGAACACGCGCCACGATGTCGTTGCTCAGACTGTATGGGTCAGCCGGATTGTGAAGGTACGTCTGGAAGTGTCCCGTCCGTCGGTCGAATCGGAGCAATCCGTGGCCATAGGTGCCAACCCAGAGATTCGCGGAGCGGTCTTCGCCAATCGTGATCACATCGGTACCGCCTGGTGGTCCGGTCGTCCGCCGGTAGTAGGTGTATTGCCCGGCTTTGCGGTCGATACGGTTGAGTGCTGCGGACGTACCGATCCACAGGATTCCCTGACGATCTTCGTATATTGCGCCAACAAACGGTTCAGGCGTGCCATCCGAACTGGCGAGATGAGGAATTCTCTTGAACGGCAGAGGCTTCGTCGCAAAATGGGTCACCCCCATCCTGCCCAGGGCGGCCCAGATGCTCCCTTCCCGATCCTCGAATAGGTTCTCCACGTCGTTCTGGGGAATGCTGTCGGGATTACCAGGGTCATTGCGGTAACGAATTAATCTTCGGTGCTCGCGGTCGAACTTGAGCAGACCAGCGCCGCGTGTGGAAAGCCACAGAGTGCCGTTCCGGTCTTCCATCATTGCCGTTACGCCGATCAAGGCTGCGGTGGGCGGCCCCACCTCGGCAAACGAATAGTTAGTCAGCGTGCTTGTCTTCCGGTCAAACACGGCTAACCCGCGGCGGGAGAGGTCAAAGAGCCAAAATGTACCGAATCGATCTTCATAGAATGAAAACTCGCGCGAGGGTTCATTCAATGGAATATGCAGCGTTACCCTTCCTGTTCTGCGATCGAACTCGTCGAAGCCTTTGGTAGTCGAAACCCAGAACCTGCCCTCTTTATCTTCGCCGCTCGATCTAACATCGTTGCTATTCAGGCCGGAAGGATCATTCGAATTGTGAGAATACTGCCGGATAGTTCCGGCCGCCGGATCTAAACTGTACAGGCCCTTGACAGTTGCCAACCACAATATTCCAGCTCTGTCCTGACTAACGTGTTTGACGAACGGAACCGGGTACCGTATGAACGTCTCGGTCGCTGGGTCGAATTTATTGAGAAATTGATCGCATCCAACCCAGAGCGCACCGTCGCGATCCTTGAAGAGGGCGCTAACGTACACCCCGCTGAAGCCGTTGGGATTTCCTGGATCGTGAACGAAAGATTTGAAGTTGTAGCCGTCGTACCGATTTAGCCCATATTGCGTGCCAAACCACATGAAGCCCAGATTGTCCTGCACAATCTGGCGAACTTTGTTTTGCGATAGCCCGTCGGCTGTGGATAGACGCGTAAACCGCATGTCCGTCCCATCAACGACGGGCAATCGGATTGGCCGAGGATCCACTCTCGCCTGTGGCACCACTGCAAGATTGACGGTCTGATTGTCGGGGCGACCCGCTCCGCCTCGGGCCATCCCCAATGCGGTAGCACACAAGAGCACGATAATGGCGCAGCAGACGGGCAACCGCACGAGAACCGTCGGGTTGATCGTTCTTTGATGGCCAACTGAAATCACAGGGTTGCCACTTCCGTACGGGGGTCCAGACCAGCTCGTTCGCTGTCATAATACCCCCGAAAGCGGTTTCAGCGACCCATTGAGGGAATCGTAAGTCTAGTTGGTCGGATAAGTCCTACATTGAGCGTAGTCGTCAGCGGTTCCCGCCCTCTGTTCGCTTTGACCCCCACTCTGTACTTGATGCCCCATACAGGCGAAGGGGCCCAACGAATCCTTACCCGGATACGATCTCCTTCATACGGTCGGGTATGCGACTTGCTTGAGGCATTCCCGTTCTCGTGACCGAGTGTTTGGTGACACGGTACCTGCGGCCCGATTGCTTTGGGTGATTGGAACGATGTTTGTGATGTTCTTTCACTCAGCGCAATGACGAATTACGCTGCGGTGCTCGTTTCGGGCACTCCACCACTTACCCGGGTTCGATCCCTAGCCCGTCGTTTACAGCGACTCCCAAACACTGCTTCCAGCCACGTCCAGTCAGGCACGATGGTCTGCACTGCTTTCTCCCGGACCGTTGCTGTTATCGGTTAGCGCCTTTATTCCATCTTTGAAACCTCGGAATCCTTCGCCGAGCCCTCTGCCCAGCTCAGGGAGCTTTTTCCCGCCGAAGAGCAGAAGCGCGACAGCTGCCACCACCATCAAATGAGTCGGCGTCAATAATTCGCCCATGATTCGTCCTTTCGCAAAACGCTTTGCCCGTCGTTGAAGATCGATCCTGAAGCCGGGCAGCAAAGCAGCTACGCTTCGCTGCCCATGGTCGAGCAGTTTCAATGCCAACTTAGATGATATAGAGCTTTTCGGACGGGATTTTGGTGGCCATTTCTTTATCGATGCCGAGGTGCGCCTTGAGCATTTCGCTGGGCATGCGGCGCATCCACTGATTCAACGACACATCCTCGAAACGATCCGATGCGAAGGCCTCGAGAACGACCATGTCTGTGTCGCCGGTATTTTCTATGTAGTGCGGCGCGTTCGATGGCACATAGCCGACATCGTTGGCGTTGAAGTCCATCGTGCGCGCATTATCGTAGGGAAAGAACACCGTCATCCGACCCTTGCCTGCGATCCAGAACTGCCACTCCGATGCGAGCGGATGCCAATGCAATTCGCGCATACCGCCCGGCTTGATGATGAGCAGCGCCGCGGCTATATGCGTGGACAACGGAAAATTTCGCGAGTCCACGATTCGCGCACTGCCACCTTTGGTGCTCTTGGTCGGCTCCATTGACTTGAGATGGAAAGTGAACTGCCCATCGGTGAGGTTCGCTACCCCGATATCGGCTTTGTCGGCTTCCAGCGACGGCGGCACCTCGCTTGGGAAGATGTAGAGCGGATTCTCCGGGAAGCCGTTGATGACGCTCAGAGGGAGCCCTGTATTCTTGGCGATTACCTCTGGCGGTGTATGCGCCATCCATGCCGACAACAGCATCGTGCCGTCTTCGGAGAAGTCGCCCTGCGGAAAGACCAGCAGGAACTCCGTGCCATCCGGGCCCAGGCCCTGAATTGAGTGTGGATGGCCTGCTGGGAAGATCCACAGATCGCCCTCGCTGACGTCGCCAATGAACATCTTGCCCTCGGGGCTCATCACAGTCACACGCGCATTTCCGTAGAGCACATAGGCCCATTCATCGGCTGTATGCCAGTGCAGTTCGCGAAAGCTCCCTGCCGTCAGGCGCATGTTTACACCCGCCACGTCCTTTGAAGAGGGCAGCACGCGATCGGTCACCTCGTGGGTCCAGCCGCCTTCCTCAATACGCTTCTTGACGAGGTCGAAGGAGTACCACAGAGGTACGACATCGCCGTGGTCCGTTGGAGGAGGGTTGTTGCTGTCGGGATTCAGCGCCAGCAGAGCCTTGTTTTCCTGTCCCGGATCGCTCGAAGAATGATCCTTCTCCGCTTTCTCCGTGCTGGCTCTCTGCTGTGCATTTGCGGTTAAGCCTGTAAGTGCGGCTGTTGCCAGTGCCATGGAACTCATGCCCAGGAAGTTCCTCCGGGAGGGATGTTCCAGGATTGACCTTTCTCGAGTATGGTCGCTCATCATCGAAACCTCACATTTGTGATTGGATCGTTCGGTCGATGACCGAGTCGATCGGGACTTACCTTAAGGCTGTCTTACTGCCTCGTAATGCAAGCTCGTTGCCAAAAATGTGAGAGGAGGAAACGAAAAGCCCCTACATAGGGTATGCGCTGCAATCACTAGGTTTCTGTTGGCGACCAGCGCGATTTGCCTTGCGAAAAGAGAATGCTGGACTCTGCGAAGCGAGCTTTTCATAAGCGTCGAGCGGCCGCCACAGACTGTCGGCATTCCGACTCCTCAGAGGTTATGCATGAGGAGATAGTCGCGCCAGACGCACAACATTGTGTGGCACTTAAAGTGCATTGTCTGTAGCCAGAGACATAGCGCTAGTCGCCGTGATCATCCGCGCGCTACCTATTGGGAGAGTTAAAGCCATGAATAACAGAGTAAGGAAATCGTTGCCCCTTGCTGCGTTTGGATCGCCGTCCGTGTTGCGAGCAGGAGTTGACCGAAAACCGTTTTCAGCATCTTCCCGCGCTTGTCAGGACCCTTGGGGCCTCGAATCAAGCGGAGAGAACCAGATAAAAGAACGTCCAATGTACTCTATCGAACGATATGGCATGGTCGCAGCTCGCGTACTCGTTGCAATGATTTTCATGATGACTGCTCTCAACATCATTGGCCAGACTTTTGCGGAGCATGAAATGGCCGCTCAAGGCGTTCCTGCCAGCCTTATCCCCGCGCTGATTGTGGCAGCCCGTGCTCTGCAGTTCATCGCCGGTATGGGCCTTATTCTGGGAATCTATCCCCGTATTTCTGCTCTTGCTCTGCTATTGTTCCTAATACCGGCGACCATCATGGGACATGCATTCTGGCAGGCCGTTGGCACCTCTCTTTATCCGGTTCAGCTGATTAATTTCTTCAAGAATGTATGCATGGCCGGCGGCCTGATTTTCATCGTGGCGACAAGAAGTCAACCGGCCTTGCTGCCACGCTGCCCAATGCGTGCCGACTGATATTCAATAACCTTGGACGAGCCTGGATATAAAGCGTCTGGTCGGTGCGCAGCCTGTCGTTGTAACCACTTCTGACCCGTGCCTGACAATGAACTTAAGAACACTGTTGCCCATAGCTGGAGACATAGCGCTAGTGGCCGTGATCATCCGTGCGCTACCTATTGGGAGAATTAAGCCATGAATACCAGAGTAATGAAAGCTTTGAGATTCGACGAGTTTGGACCGCCCTCGGTGTTGCGAATCGAAGAAGTCGCGATTCCAGACTGGCGGGATTGACAGAACGGAATCTCCGAAAATGCCTGAAGGGGGTAGAAATGAAAGAGCTGCTCGTCTCATTCGCAGTGGGTCTACTTGTCGGTGTTGTCTATGGGGTCATTCGGGTGAAGAGCCCTGCGCCGCCAATCGTTGCTCTACTCGGGCTTTTCGGGATGGTGTTAGGCCAGCAGGCCGGAGGGTGGCTTCTTGCAAAAAAGATCCAAGCCGCAAATGTGGCTTCCTTTAACGTTGTCAGCGAACACAAAGATCAGTAACAGCGTCGGAACGTAGCAATCTGTAAATTTCGGCCGGGCATCGTCCCGCGAATAAAAATGCGGAACGTACAATCGGTTCTCCGGCACTTCGATAATTGTATGAACCGTTTGTACTTTGTGGTGATTGCTCTTCTCCTTGTGCTCCCGGGTCTGCCTGCGAGGGCGCAGACTCCGGATCCTCACCCACCCGGTCCGGCGCGCGACCCCGAGCGTCCACCGTTGAATCCGTTTCCTGCAGAACAGAATTGGAGTTTTCTCGCGGACCCTTCGAAGCGCACTGACTTCTTCGACCCGGTCAAGTACGTTTCTCTAGGAGAAAACCCCCAACTGTACCTCTCGCTGGGAGTCGAATACCGAATCGAGTACGAGTATTACGACAACTGGATGTTCGGTGCCGGTCCTCAAGACCCAAATGGATACGTCATGAACCGGGTCATGCCTCATTTCGATTTCCACGCGGGCAATGACTTCCGCCTATTTTCCGAGTTCAAGTTTGACTCCATCGCCGGAAGGAATGGTGGCCCACGACCGGGAGTCGACCAAGCCCTGGGCGATGTGCATCAGGCGTTCATAGAGATCGGTCCTCATGTCAGCAGTTCGCGCGGCATGAGTCTGCGGGCGGGACGCCAGGAAGTGGTGTTCGGTACGGGCCGCTTATTCGACAACAACGAAGGCCCCAACGTAAAGCTGAGTTTCGATGGCTTACGCGCGATCGCCGAGGGTGCGCACGTGAGGTTGGATCTATTCGCCGTGAGACCCGTCGAGGATGACGATCAAGGTTATTTCGACGATGAACCGAATCATGCGCAAAGCGCGTGGGGAAGCTATCTGACTGTTCCAGCCCCAATCGTGAGCCTCGGGCGGGCCGACTTGTATTACATCGGACTGGACACGAAGTCAGTCACCTACAACAGAGGCGCTGCCCACGAGCTCCGCCATACCATCGGAACCAGAGTATTTCGCCCAATAGGGAAGGGCTTGGACTACAACTGGGAACCGAATTACCAGTGGGGAAGTTTCGGGAACGGCTCGATTCGCGCCTGGAGCGTATCGACAGAAACTGGCTTTACGTTTGATCGCACGCGCCTTCATCCTCGACCACTGTTACGGGCGGATGTATATAGCGGCGACGGCAATCCTGCGAATCATCCTCTTGGAACCTACAACTCCCTTTACCCCCGTGGTGCATACTTTACCCCCAAGGCGGTGCCTTTTCTGGGGCCTCAAAACTTGATCGATGTGCATCCCGTGCTGCAATTCCAGCTGCGGACGAACATAACGGGAGCCTTTGCCTGGGACTGGTACTGGAGGGAATCAACGTACGACGGTATATATGCTTTTGGAAGCGGCGCCTTGATTGATCCGGCTGGGACCAGCCATGCGCGCTATCTCGGCGATCAAGGAGATCTTGAGATTCGGTGGGCTCCCGCGCGACACATCATCATTGCATTCAACCTTGCCGGCTTTGAGCCAAAGACTTTCTTTAACACGGTTACCTACAACGCCGCGCCTATCGCTGGGAATGTAGGTTTTACTTATCGCTTTTAGAGCGAGTGATCTTTGCAGGCAAGGCCATCGTTTAGTTAGCGGCACAGTACGGTGGAGCGGACGTTGGACCACTCATAGGGGAAGTTCGGCGGCTGAGGGATAACCGTGCTGGCTGCGGCTAAGATCGCTGTCGTACTTCAGTGTGCTTTTGTAAAGTTCGTATCGACCATCGTTGAATTGTTTGCCATGATCGCGGAGCCTCTGCATCTGATCGGCGGAGAGTGGCTTGAAATCGCGGAGGATCGCTAGATTCTGGTCGAGGACTTCCATGGAATCGATACCGCTGATGGTCGTGGCGACGGGCAGGCTCATGGCATAGGAAAGCGCTTCGGAGGGAGTAAGTGCGCCCTTCGAGATGATTTCGCCGGAACCTCCCATGCTCTTCATTCCCAGGACCGCAATGCCGCGCTGATTGGCGACGGGCAGGACGTTGTTTTCAAAGCTGCGGAAGCTCGGGTCCAATGGATTGAGAGGCATCTGGATAACATCGAAAGCATAGCCGCGGCTGAGCATCTCCAGATTGATCGCCGGGTGCTTGTGTCCGTTGAATCCCACAAAGCGGACCTTCCCCTGCTGCTTTGCCCGGGTAAGGGCTTCGAGAGCACTATCGTGCGCGTAGATCAGTTCGGGGTCATTGTGGTAGATGACCTCGTGAATCTGCCAGACATCGAGATGATCCGTCTGCAAACGGGCAAGCGACGCATCCAGCATGCGCAGCGCAACTTCCTGATCGGGACCATGCGTGCAGACAGCGCTCATGACAATAACGTTGTCACGTTTGCCTTTGAGGGCGATGCCAAGCTTCTCTTCGCTGAGGCCTCTGTGAAACTCCCAGGCATTGTCGAAGATGTTGATGCCGTGGTCGATGGCCTTGGCAACCATGTTGTTCACCTCAGACTGATCAGCGACGGCGCCGAGATGGAAGCCACCCAGGCCCAGGATTGAACATTGAAGGCCGGTGCGCCCCAGAGGACGCTTTTGCGCCTGGAAGCTGCCGAGGGCGGGTTCATTGCTTGTTTCGACTGCCGTGGGATTCTTCTCACCTGGAATCACGGCGGAAACTCCTGCTATTGCGGCACCTTTCAGGAAGCCTCTCCGGCTTACTTCAGGTCCGATTTTGGGGTAGTTGTCATTCATAACAGTCCATACCTGCTTACAGGCATTAAATCTGGGGCCATGCGTGGCCTGTGTTGTATGCTTCCTTGATCATGTCCTTGACCTCAGCCTGCGCCGTGTCGAGAGGGTATTCGTGGACCAGCCGGGCTTCGGGATTGTCGAATTTAAGCGAAGCTTTGTACAACTCGAAACGCCCGTCCGCGGCATATTGGCGACAACGATCACGCAGTGCCTGCATTTCAGTAGGGGTCATCGGTACAAAATTCTGTGCGATTTCAAGATTCTGCTCGAGAATGTGCAACGATTCGACCCCGGAAATGGTACAGGCCACAGGAAGGCTCATCGCGTAGCGCAGCGCTTCCCTGGCAGTAAGGACGCCTGCTTGCACAGGATCCCCATGTCCGCTGATAGGCTTCATGCCTAATGGCGCGATGCCACGCTGGTTGAGAACCGGCAGGACCTTCTGTTCGAAGCTCATAAAGTAAGTGGCATCAAAAGCGTTCAGCGGCATCTGAACGGAATCGAAGGGAAAACCGGTGTTGAGCATGGCGAGATGCACGTCAGGGTCTTTATGGCCCGTGAAGCCGACGAAGCGGACCTTGCCCTGTTGCTTCGCTTTGAGCAGGGCCTCTGCAGCGCCACCGGGACGAATGAACAGTTCGGGATCATTTTGAAAGACGACGCCGTGAATCTGCCAGAGGTCAAGGTGATCGGTTTGATAGCGACGCAGCGATTGTTCGAGCATCTGCATGGCGAGCGTACCGTCGCGGCCGTGAGTGCAAACCTTGGTCATGAGGAAGGCTTTGTCGCGCCGGCCCTTGAGGCCGAGGCCCAACCAGGACTCGGTTTGGCCGCGATAGTACTCCCAGGCATTGTCGTAAAAGGTGATGCCCCCGTCGAGGGCGCGGTGGACAATCTCGATCGCAGTTTTCTCGTCTTTCGCGCCCCCCAGGTGATGACCGCCGAGACCGAGTGCGGAGATTTGGACGCCCGTTTTGCCAAACTCTCGAAGAGGGATGGACATGTGACTCCTTCCATGTTCTCTTGCTTGATTGCTCTGGCTACAACCACGCTCAAAGATTGCTCTGGATGTGCAGAGCTTGAGCGAGTCTCAACTTGCGCGGCGCATTGAGACAGATGCAAAGTGCGGCTTAGACGGCGCAATTGCCACGGGGTTGGCACGACTGAAGCGTAAAAGTACATTGTTCGCCGTGTTTTGTATGCGAGTATTTGGTCTGTGGAGTTTACGGACCGCCCTTGAGGCAACCATGGTGAGCAGAAAACGGTTTGGAACATACGTCATTGCGCCAAACACTAGTTCAGAACGCATCTTTGTCCTCCTCCGGAGCTTTCAAAGACTGATTTTTCGCGTCGACAACGTTAAAGCACTCGCAATGCCAGGGTTGGCGCAAATGAACATTCCGATGGGAACTGAATCAAAAGGGGTTATCTTGGCGTCTTTGAAAAGAGTCAGAACTGTCAGTCGACATCTCGACAGCCGCCGCAGCTTTTTCGACACATACTCTTGTTCAGGCGCGGATAACGATCGTTCATGTGCAACTTAAATCCCTTCATGCGCCATGATTTTGCAACCACATGTACTAGTCGCAGTCACATGTACTAGCCATGGCTGTTCATGTCCTTCATTTTGCTTGGTAATCGCCGTACAGTCTCTGGCTATTTCAATGCTGGATCAATCAACGTCAGGTCAGTCGCCGGATCGAACCGTTTCTGCATCGCTACCGGGTCCACCGTGACCATCACTTCCAGCGTCGGCGATACATACGCAGCGAGAACATGTCCCGCGCGCGTTGTCCCGTCTGGACTCCCCACCACCATGTGCGTGTGGACGACGGGCTTTCCTTGATAGAGCGCGATATCGCCGCTCATTCCAATCACTTCGTGCTGACCATTGATGGGAATCTTCTTGTACATTTTGCGCTGGGGATCGAACCACCCCAATGTTGCTCCACTCAGTGCTCCAATGGCGGTGAAATGCGCACTCGTAACGTGATATTTCTCTGCAAACTCCAGAAGTCCAGAAAAAGCCTCATCTCCCTGGTACAAGATGACCGCATATTGTTTTGTAGGTTCTCCTGGGTTCAGCAATTGGACCTGCATCTTGGGAGCTTTACCTCTGGGAACGGCTTCCGATGGCGAGACATATTCGCTCGACGTCGCCTGCGGAAACCCGACCGTGGTTGTGAGACCGATCAATACCAGAACACAGAGAATCTTTGCCATCGTTCCTCCTCTTTAATGACATACGAGACAGTTGCAAATACCTTCGGACCCGTCGTGAATGCACGCCGCTTTCCAATCAACCGTACGGTAAGGTAGCTTCACAATTTCTGCGGAGTGAGTTGCCCACGCAGTTGGGGATGGCCTTCGAGAATTCTGATCCCGAGTGTCCGTCTCAACAACGGTGTCGAAAGACCGACACTGGTGTGGATCCGTGACAGGCTACGCCGGGCCCCTATCTTGTTGGCAGCTCTCACCGCAAGCGTTGTTATGCCCGGACCGTGCCCGTGATCTATCGATGCTCGACTGCCCGGGAGAAGGCGTATTATTTTCCAGACCGATATCAACTATCTCAGAGCAACTCGCCCAAATGGAACTTTTTTAGGGAGCACCAGCGCTCGTAATGATGGGCCACCTTCCCCGAGAGAAGCAACAGGCCAGAATTGGCAGCCAACAGATGCCCCTAAAACATCGGAGTGAGACAAACTATGGTTCGGTCGAACATCCAAAAGCGAAAGATCCAGCCAGTGATCCAAGGCTATGGTCTCGCACTGTTGTCAGTTGGGATTGCTCTCGAATCTGCCCTTTTCCTGGAAAACCACAAATTCCAGGGGGCTGAGTTCCCGATCTTCGTCTTCGCCATGGCCCTCACTGCCTGGTATGCAGGGACCGGACCGGCAATTCTTGCGCTTGTACTTTCAAGCCTTGCCTTCAATTACAACTTCACTGAGCCGCTTCACACACTGTATGTCACACGTTCCGAAGTCCCGTATTATGTGATGTTCGTACTGTTTGCGTCGCTTATCGTCTGGTTCAGTGCGGTCCGTCGCCGTGTGGAATTAGAGCTTCTGCGGGCCCGCGATGAACTCCAAATGGAGGTGGCGGAGAGAACCCAGCAAGCCAGCCTGTTGGATCTTACACATGACACGATCTTCGTACGTGATATGAGCGACGTCATCACCTACTGGAATCGAGGAGCCCAGGAGTTGTTTGGATTGACGCCAGAGCAGGCGATTGGAAGGCGATCCCACGATCTGTTGGGGACAGTTTTTCCGGCGGCGCTCGAAGACATCAATGCAGAGTTGCTGCGAACAGGGCGTTGGGAAGGTGAACTCAGGCATACGAAATCCAACGGAGGGACGGTTACAGTATCGAGCCGCTGGTCGTTGCGCCGCGATGAAAACCAGCGCCCGACAGCAATCCTGGAAACGAGCAACGACATCTCGGATCAGAAGCGTAGGGAGGAGGAGATTCGCAGCCTGAATGCGGAGCTTGCGACCTGGTCCGTGGAACTCCAGGCCGCGAACAAAGAATTGGAGGCGTTTGCTTATTCAGTTTCTCATGACCTGCGTGCACCGCTACGCCACATGGCTGGATTCGCGGAGTTACTGCAGAAAAATGCGTCTTCCGTGTTGGATGACAAGAGTCAGCGATATATGACGGTGATCCTGGAATCGGCGAAGCGGATGGGCGACCTGATCGACGATCTCCTGGCATTCTCAAGGATAGGGCGGGCCGAAGCGCAAATGACTCTCGTGAATCTCGATCAACTGGTCAAGGAGGTTGTGAGCGAAGTGCGACAGGAAACCATCGGCCGCGAAATTGTCTGGCGGATCGACTCGCTCCCGTCTTGTCATGGAGACCGCTCAATGCTGAGGATAGTTATTGTTAACCTTGTATCCAACGCGATCAAGTTCACGCGCCAACGCGCGCGGGCCGAGATTGAGATCGGCCGCGTCGACGGAAGCGAACAGGAAGTAGTCGTGTTTGTCAGGGATAACGGGGCGGGCTTCAATATGAAGTACGTTGATAAATTGTTTGGCGTGTTTCAACGATTACATCGTGCTGATGCATTTGAAGGTACCGGCATTGGCCTGGCTACCGTTCAGCGGATTATTCACCGGCATGGAGGCAAGGTCCGTGCTGAGGGCGCGGTCGATAAAGGCGCAACCTTCTATTTCTCGGTTCCGAAAGCCTAAAAGGAAAATATGGACAACCTTGGACGTATTTTGATGGTCGAGGACGACCCCAATGATGTGGAGTTGACCCTGACCGCATTAGAGAGGTACAACCTCGCAAATGAAGTAGTCGTGACACGTGACGGCGAAGAAGCCCTGGATTATCTCTATCGCCGCGGAAGCTACGCCACACGGTCGACCGACCATCCTGCGGTAATACTTTTGGATCTTAAGCTGCCCAAGATAGATGGGCTAGAGGTCCTGCAGCAAATCAAGTCCGACGACCATCTGAAGATGATTCCAGTGGTAGTGCTCACCTCTTCACACGAGGAGAAGGATTTGGTTTCAAGCTACAAACGTGGTGTAAACGCCTACGTGGTAAAACCGGTTGATTTTCACGAGTTTGTCAACGCAATCAAGGAGCTGGGCGTCTTCTGGGCAATCATCAATGCGGCGCCGCCAGGAAGCGTCAGGAAGTGAAACGTGCGGCAACGATTGCGGATTCTTTCACTGGAAGACGATCCTCGCGACACTGAGCTGATCCAAGGGTTGCTTGAGACAGAAGGTATTGCGTGCGAAGTGACACGGGTCGACACACAACCTGCATTCTCGGCTTCTCTTGAGGGAGACAGGTTTGATCTGATTCTCGCGGATTACACTCTTCCCTCCTTCGATGGCCTTTCGGCATTGAAGCTCGCAACAAATGCCCACCCGGATGTGCCCTTCATATTTGTTTCTGGAACGCTGGGTGAAGAAGTTGCGATTGAAGCCCTTAAGGTTGGCGCCACGGATTACGTTTTGAAAACGCGCCTGTCGCGATTGGCGCCGTCGATACTCCGTGCGCTTCGTGAAGCCACAGAAAGGGCCGAACGAAAGCGGACGGAGAAATCGCTTCGCCAGAGCGAGGCATATTTGGCGGAAGCTCAAAGGATCAGTCATACGGGGAGCTTCGGCTGGAGGCCCCTTACCGGTGAGATCCTCTGGTCAGAGGAGACTTTTAGAATCTTCCAATACGAACCAAGGACGAAACCAACCGTAGAACTTATTCTCCAACGGGTTCATCCTGAAGACGCAGCTCTAGTGCAACGTACAATCGAGCGGGCGGCGCAGGATGGAAAGGAGTTTGAGCATGAACATCGCT
Source organism: uncultured Acidobacteriaceae bacterium (assembly GCA_963782175.1). Taxonomy (GTDB): domain Bacteria; phylum Acidobacteriota; class Terriglobia; order Terriglobales; family Acidobacteriaceae; genus Silvibacterium. The sequence goes on along the minus strand of CAWAIX010000013.1, from coordinate 136,509 downwards.
TGCTGATGCCGGATAGCTCCGTCAAGCATGTCCACGTTGTAGCACGCGCCTTAAGCGATGAATCGGGCGGCATTGAGTTCGTTGGGGCGGTAATGGAAGTTACTGACCGCAAACGGGCGGAGGAAGAACGCGAGACTTTGCGCCAGACGCAGACCGATCTTGCACGCGTCAACCGGGTGACAACCATGGGAGAGTTGACGGCCTCCCTGGCACATGAAGTGAATCAACCGATTGCCGCTGCCGTCACCGACGCCAAGACCTGCCTGCGTTGGCTTACGCGCGATGACCCCGATCTGGAAGAGGCGCGCGTGGCTGCTATGAGAGTCGTGAAAGATGCAACGCGCGCCTCGGAAATCATCAGCCGGATCCGCCTGCTCTTCAACAAAGGTACTCCAGAACGGGCGTTGGTTGATATAAACCCAGTCATCGGAGAGATGATCTCTCTCATGAGCAGCGAGGCTATCCGACACAACATTTCAGTGCGGACGGAATTGGCCGAGGATCTCCCACAGGTCATGGCGGATCGTGTGCAATTGCAGCAGGTGCTGATGAACCTCATGATCAATGGCATCGACGCGATGAAGGACATGAATGGGGGCCGCGAGCTTGCCATCAAGTCGCAGCGAGTGGACAACGAACAGCTTCTGGTGTCCGTCAGCGATACCGGTGTGGGGCTGCCCCGGCAGCAGGCGGACCAGATCTTCAATGCGTTTTTTACTACCAAACCTCACGGCACCGGCCTGGGACTTCGGATCAGCAGCTCTATAGTTGAATCACATGGCGGCCGCCTGTGGGCTACCGCCAACTCTCCCCACGGCGCCAACTTTCATTTCACGCTATCGGCTAACGCCCAGGCACCTTAATGACGACTACAGCCGATTCCACAGTATTCGTCATTGACGACGACGACTTGGTTCGTGCGGCCATTCAAGGCATGCTGAAGTCGGTTGGCTTGCGGGCCGAGACCTTCGGGACTGCGCAACAGTTCTTGTGCTGTAAGCGCCCGGATGGCCCAAGTTGCCTTGTTCTGGACGTGGAACTCCCGGGGGTTAGCGGCCTGGATTTCCAACGGGAGTTGGCAGCCGCCGGCATCCACATTCCCATCATCTTCATCACCGGTCATGGAGATATTCCGATGTCGGTGAAGGCAATGAAGTCCGGTGCGGTGGAGTTCCTGACTAAGCCTTTCCGGGACGAGGACCTGCTGGCTGCGATTCACCAGGCTTTGGATCGCGATCGGGTAACACGTCAAGAGCAGGATGAGCTTACCGAATTGCGGAAGCGTTACGAGTCACTGACAGCGCGTGAGCGCCAGGTTATGCGCCTTGTGGTTTCAGGCATGCTCAATAAACAAATAGCCTATGAGCTCGGGACCAGCGAAATCACGGTGAAGATTCAGCGCGGTAATATGATGCGGAAGATGCGCGCTGAATCACTGGCGGAATTAGTCCGAATGGCCACGAAACTTTAGCTTGTCCGTGCGATTGCCAATCCTCCAGTTGAGCTTACATACCAAAGTATGATTGAGCAGTGGTTGGCTTCGCTGCTAATGTCATACCATGCCGACCCAGGGGAAGCCGAAAATGATTGCGGTTGTCGATGACGATGATTTGATGCGAACGGCGGTGCAGGGCCTGTTGAAAGCGGCAGGCTTTCTGGCGCGGCCGTTTACGTCGGCGGAGGAATTCCTGGGGTCGGGCGAACAGCACCAGACTGCTTGCCTGATCGCGGATATCCGCATGCCAGGAATTTCTGGTCTGGAATTGCAGGCCAGGCTAAATGCTGAACATTGCAGGATTCCGATCATCTTCATCACAGCACACGGCGACGAAAAAATGCGGATGCAGGCATTGAGAGCGGGCGCCGTGGAGTTCCTGGCAAAACCCTTCGACGACGAAGTCCTGCTCGAGAGTGTTCAAGCGGCTCTGGAGAGTTGAGTCTGACAACGAAGTGTGCACGCAAGACACAGGAGGCACTCTGTGGAAGCTTTCGAAAGATTCGGGGCCGGTGACCAGGTAAATAATCGACGCAGATTCGAACAGATCATAGGCAAGAGCCCAGCTCTGGAATTGGTGCTCGAACAAGTCGAACGCGTGGCGCCTACCGATGCCACGGTTCTTATCGAAGGAGAGACAGGCACCGGCAAGGAAGTGATCGCGCGTGCAGTTCACAACCTCAGCTCGCGATGCGGGCGAGCCTTCGTGAAGTTGAATTGCGCCGCCATTCCGCTGGACCTGCTGGAGAGTGAACTTTTTGGTTACGAGAGAGGCGCGTTTACCGGAGCCATAGCGCAAAAGGTCGGACGTTTTGAGTTGGCCGACAAGGGGACGTTGTTCCTGGACGAGGTTGGCGATCTTCCACTAGCACTGCAGCCCAAATTACTGCGCGTACTGCAGGAACAGGAATTCGAGCCCTTGGGCAGCACTCGGACTCACCGGGTGGACCTTCGGTTAGTCGCCGCGACTAACCGTGATTTGAGTGAGATGGTGAAGCGCGGCGAATTTCGTAGTGACCTCTACTACCGTCTGAATGTTTTTCCCCTCATGCTGCCACCGCTGCGGGCGCGCAGTGAGGACGTCCCCGCGCTGGTGATGCATTTTGTCGAGATTTTCGCCCGCCGGTTTGGCAGGCGAATCGAACACATTCCTCCGGAAACCATGTCTGCACTCAGCTCGTACCACTGGCCTGGTAACATCCGCGAACTGCAGAATCTGATTGAACGCGCCGTGATTCTTTCCAACTATGGCGTGCTTCCCAATCCTTTGCCGGCTGCCGGAACTCACACTGTCGCCATCTCTTCGGCTGCAACTACGCTCAGGGACTCCGAACGAACTCTGATTCTACAGACGCTTGAAGCAGCCGGTTGGGTGGTCGGCGGCCGGGATGGCGCAGCAGCCAAACTTGGCCTGAAGCGCACCACGCTGATCTGCAAGATGCAAAAGCTGGGGATCTGCCGGCCCGGTCTCCAAAACAGCCCGGATTTGATGGGAGCGGCTCGCCAGGAGCCAGCCTTGCTACAGCAATCGCAATAACGATCGGCATCGGAAAAACGACGAAGAATGGTGTCCTATTGCGCCGCAGGACTCCGTGTGATCTATTTGCCTATTGAGAAGCGCGGTCCAACTTCAGCACCTCGGCCAATCTTCAGTCACTGTAGCCCGCTCACCTAAACTACCGATATGCGGAAAGTTGTCATCGTCGGACCGCCTCCCGTTCAGGTCCTCGACGTAACCGGGCCATTCGAGGTCTTTGCCAATGTGCCTGATTACGCGATTCAACTTGCAAATCCCGGCCTTGAACGAGTTCTTCAGACCCATCGCGGCTTCGTGCTCGCCGCCGCGACTCCCATCGCCGACGTCCGTGGCCCCATCGACACCCTTGTAATCGCCGGAGGCCCCGGCGCGGAAAGCGGCACTTACGATCCCAACTTCATCGCCTGGATCGCGAAAGCCGCAAGGCAATCACGGCGCGTCGCATCCATCTGTACCGGCGCGTTCCTTCTCGCGGAAGCGGGTCTCCTCAACGGGAAGCGAGCCGTCACGCATTGGAGCTTCTGCGACCGTCTCGCCAGGGAATACCCAAAAGTCGTTGTTCGGCCCGAGCCGATCTATCTGCGCGACGGCTCTATCTACACGTCCGCAGGCATCACCGCTGGCATTGACCTCTCGCTCGCACTGGTCGAAGAAGATCATGGACACGAAGCAGCTCTCAGAATCGCGCGCTTCCTCGTTATGTTCCTGGTGCGTCCGGGCGGACAAGCGCAGTACAGCCACATGCTCTCGCATCAGGCCATTACCTCGCAGCCACTGCGCGAGCTTCAGGTATGGATGCTCCAACACCTTCGTGAAGATCTCACCGTCGAATCGCTCGCCGAGCGAATTGGTATGAGCGCCCGCCATTTCACCCGCGTCTGCCTCCGCGAGACTGGAATGAACCCTGGCCAGTTTGTTGACCGTATGCGTGTCGAAGCGGCGCAGCAGATCATCGACAGTTCCTCTCGCGGGCTTAAAGAAATAGCCGACTCGTGTGGCTTCAGATCGGCAGATGCGATGCGCCGCACCTTCCTGCGCGTCCTCGGTGTCACTGCGGCCGAATACGCCAGCCGCTTCAGGAGCCCACTCGTGCGCGCGTCAGTATCATAGATTCCGGATGTCCTGAATTGCTGTAATCATGTCGTGGCGCTCGCGTACTAAAGATCCTAGGGTGGATGTGTAAGCAAAAACACTAGGAGGACGTCAATGACCATATCAACTCAGGCTTCTCAAGCAGCAATCATCTCGGGAATCAGGGTTCCGGACAGTAAACTTGCCAACCAAATCACCGAGTTCATCCGCGATACAGAATCGACTCTGTTGTTCAATCACTCCAGCCGCGTCTACTACTTTGGCGCACTCGCCGGCCGGCGCCGCGGCCTGAAGTTCGACGCCGAACTCCTTTATGCAGGGGCTATGTTCCACGACATCGGTCTCGTGCCTGCTTACAGCAGCGACGCAGACCGTTTTGAGGTTGATGGAGCGAATGCCGCGCGCGACTTCCTGCGCCGCCATAACATCTCTGACCAGGATATCGATCACGTGTGGACAGCGATTGCACTTCACACGACTCCCGGCATCCCTCAATACATGCATCCGGTCGTTGCCCTTGTGACGGCAGGCGTCGAAATGGATGTCCTCGGAATCGACTACTCAAGTTTCACAGACTCCGACCGCGAAGCGGTCGTGCAGGCTTTCCCGCGTACTGCCCATTTCAAAGAGGACATTCTGCAAGCCTTCTACGACGGCATTAAGCACAAGCCCGAGACAACCTTCGGAAACGTCAAGGCAGACGTACTCGCTGACAAAGATCCCGGCTTCCACCGTGGCAACTTCTGCGGTGTGATCCGTAATTCCTCCTGGCGCGGCTGAGCGATGGCCACAGGGCCGCGGGCAAGCGGCCCTTTTCAGTCGCGGTCGGGAGGTTACGCAGTAAAGAGTAGGCGGAAGCACACGGTTAATGGACGTCTTGTGCGTGGCTTTCTGGTACTCGCTGAGCTGACTTCGACTGTTGCAGCGTCATTACACACCGAAAGCCAAGGTGATTACACACCGAAAGCCAAGGTGGTTGGTTCCAGTGTCGATATCGCCCTTGCCCCGCGCTCGGCACATAGGTCCACCATTCGAAATAATTGTCGAGTGCGACCGGATGATCGGGCGGAGCAAAAACCACCGAACCGGCAACAAGGCTTTCCGGCGGAGCGCCCGGATAATCCTCCGCGCGAGGCTTTCGCTCAGCTACGGTTACATATCCAGTCGCCTTTACGAACTTCTCGGACTGGCCATTGGTGACATCGGTCGTGTCCATGAAGAATCCGTCGACGTAGATGCGGTGTATGGGCCTGGAATCGTGCGTCGCCTTTATGCCGACATCATCCATGTCTGGCGGATTCTGCGCGCCCATCGAGAATTAGCCACCCGGAATCCAGACCATGCCTGGCGGCGACTGGGAAGGAGAGCTTGCCGCATTGGGAATGGTCGGCCCAAACGAGACTTTTTTCATGCCCGCCGCCCCTTGGACGCGGCTCTTGATCTGATGTGGCATGCGGACCGGGTTGTGTCTCGGCAGCGGAAGGCGCGGGTGCCGTCGCCTGAATGGCCGATGAATGCCGGTAGATCGCGAAGCACGTTGCGGCAGCGATCGCAATCACCAGTCCTGCGATCAAAGGCTTTCTGTTCGCCTCTGTGTCTGCTTTTCGTGCCTTGACAGACGCCGTCTACTTGATCATAGAGAATCTGCTCTCGGGCTACCTTCTTCAAGAGTTGAAGAACTCGGGATCGATGCTTCGATCGCTGCGGAACAGGGGCCGAGTTCGACGCCTGTCCCATTGTCTTGTCTGGTTCCCGGCTGGCTTCTAATCGGGCAAGATCCTCCCCCAAGGTAAGAATGACCGCGGGTTTGAAATTATTCCTTTTCAGCTATAATCCCCTTCATTACAACGATTTAATAACCCAAGCCCCAGAGGACTGCCGTTCAAGTCCGGCCCACGCAACCGCCTTGAATAAGGCGACTCGTGCGTCATGAACGCGGCGTGATCAAAACTTCGTAAATTCTTTTTGATTTTTTGCACGGCACAGCATACGCTTCTGGCTAACCCTGTTACTCGTCAACAGCAGTAAATAAAAATGAGTAGCTTGTCCAGCGCCCAACCGGTTGTATCAGACAGCGGTACAGTTCGACGGCAGTTTCCTTATCTGTCAAGGGGTTGTAAATAGGCGTTCCCCACCCGTCTCTCGGGTGCGACAAGGTGTGCACAAATCTTTGGAGGAGGCCAGCATGAGACGAATTATCCCGTTACGAAGTTTGACTTTAGGACTGTTTCTGGCATGCGTATGCGTCTGTCAATCCGGACACGGTCAGCAAATCACGGCGGCAATTACCGGCACAGTCTCGGACAGCGCTGGAGCGGTGATCAATGGTGCCTCAGTCACGGTCACCGACGTCGACCGCGGCACCGCTTACACTGCAAAGACCAACGATGGCGGGATCTTCAATTTTCCCCATCTTCCGATCGGCACCTATCAGGTCAAGGTGGAGGCTGCGGGCTTTGAGACGGATGTTCAGTCGAATATCACCTTAGTGTTGAACCAGACTGAGCGTCTCGCTTTCAAGATGAAAGTCGGCGCGGTGACCAACACTGTTCAGGTCACTTCCGAAGCGCCGCAGTTGCAATCCGATACGACGCAGGTCAGCACTCTGATCGATTCCAGAGCCGTCAGCAACATCCCGTTGGCCACTCGCAACTATGTCGAACTGACATTGCTGGCTCCGGGCAGCGTCCACCCGGATAACTCTCAATTTAACAACGGCGATAATACTGCGAACGGTGCCCGGCCGTATATCAACGGTAATCGTGAACAGTCCAACAACTTCATACTGGATGGAATGGACAACAATCAGACCTCCGACAATCTGCTCGGCTATACCCCATCGCCCGACGCCATTGCGGAGTTCAATCTGATCACCAACAACGGTCCCGCTGAGTTTGGCAACTTCCAGGGCGGAATCGTCAACGCCTCGATCAAATCCGGGACGAACCAGTTCCACGGTGATGTGTGGGAGTTCTTCCGCAACGATGTTCTGAATGCCAATCAGTGGGAGAACAAGTTCGCCGGGCCTGGCAACCAGCTTCCCCGGCCTGCTCTCCGCTGGAACATGTTTGGCGGCACGATCGGTGGTCCGATCCTCAAGGACAAGCTGTTCTTCTTTGCGGATTATCAGGGCCAGCGCTTCGATCATCCGGCAAGCAGCAATTTCATTACGGTATTTACCAACGCCGAGCGCGGCGGCGACTTCAGCGCCCTCCTGCCAGGAACACAGCTTAAGAATCCGATTACAGGCCAACCTTACCCAAATAACCAGATACCCCTGTCGCAGGAAAACATCGTTGCCGCGAATCTGTTTGCCTCCAGCTTGTACCCAACGCCGATCAATGATCAGCCCATCAACAACGCAGTGAATGTCGTCACGCAGGCCTACAACGCCGATCAGGGGGACATCAAGGTCGACTACAACGTGTCAGAGAAGCTCCATTTCAGCGGACGCTACTCGCAGGCGTATCAGAATGATCCGCAGAGCAACTCTCTTCTCATATTTGCCAACTCGTATACGCACGCCCCGATCCACAACGTCGTCGGCACCCTTACGTACACGTTCACGCCAACGATACTGAACGATCTGCGCTTCGGGACAAGCTGGATCACGCTTTTGACCGGAGCCAGCTTCAACTCGTCCATCGGCGATCTGGGAACACAGCTGGGAATCGCCAACGCCAACAGCGGCGGCCCAGGGCTGTTGCTGCTTGGCTTTGGAGGCGGCACCGCGCCGCAACCGAACCCCGGCACCATCCTGACCAACATCGGCAACTCTGTCGTGAATCAGGACTTTGCCGACACGGTTATCCAATTCAGTGATGGGCTGGTGGTTACACATGGTAAGCACGTCTTCAAGACGGGATTCCAGATGTGGCGCTACCGTATCAACACCTTCTACACCGGCAACAGCGGCGGATTCGGCTCCATTCTATTTGGGGGTGGATTTTCGGGTGATCCGGGAGCCGATTTCTTCCTCGGCTATCCAGAAGCAACCGGCAAGGGAAACCTGACAGGTTCGACATGGCACCAGTTTTCGTGGACCTTCGCCGGATACGGTCAGGACGACTGGCGCATTACACCAACTCTCACCTTGAACCTTGGTCTGCGTTATGAGGCGCATACCCCCTGGGTTGAACTCAATAACCTCCAGGACAACGTGAACCTCGTCACCGGTGCAATAGAGTACGCGGGTGTGGATGGTAACAGCCGCGCGCTCTACAACTCTGTTTATGGTCTTCCGGATTTCCAGCCGCGTTTCGGCTTTGCCTGGTCGCCGTCATGGTTGCAAGGCAAGACTGTTCTTCGCGGGGCGTACACGATTTCTTCTTACCTTGAAGGAACGGGCACGAACCTGCGCCTTCCGAGAAATCCTCCCTTCACTCCGCCTGAGGTCACAGCCGTATACAACTCCCCGACCTATATGACTCAAGAGGGACCGGGAGGCAGCGTTCCCGGCAATCCCTTTGCGGGAGCAACTGTGTATGTCTGGGCACCAAAGGTTCAGCCAGCGTTTTCCCAGCAATGGAACCTGACAGTGCAGCAAGCTCTGACCTCGTCAACAACCTTCCAGCTTGGTTATGTCGGGCAGAAGGGCGATCACCTGATGGTCCCCACACCTTATGCGCAGAAGCAACTGGTGAACGGGCAGGTTGAGCCTGGTCTGTATTTCCAGGGCAATCCTACATTTGTTAACGAAATCTCGACTGTATCCGGGACCTCTTCAACCGGCTATATGACCTATAACGCTCTGCAGGCCGTTCTGCAGCAGCGCTTTTCCAATGGGCTCGAAGGCCAGGTCGCGTATACCTGGTCCCACTGCCTGACCAACAACAGCGGGTACTACGGCACATGGGGAACAGCCACGCAGGCTACTCCGGCATCACCGTATTTCCAAAACCTTTACAACCCGCGCGCAGATTATGCCAGCTGCTACTACAACTCGCCGAATGTAGTTTCTGCCTACGCCACATATGAGTTACCGATTGGAACGGGCAAGAAGTTTGGCGGAAACATGAACCGAGCCGTCAATGCGGTCGTTGGTGGCTGGCAGGCTTCCACAATCCTTCAGTTCCACAGCGGTTTCCCATTAGCCGTTTATAACTCGACTGATTCTTCCAACACCGGCTCACGGGGTGCTCGTCCGAACTGCGGAGCCCAGCAGGTATTTGGCCGCCAAAAGAGCTTCAGCTCCAGCGGCGTCTTCCAGGGATACCAATGGATGAGCCCCTCCGGATATTCCGAACCGTCGGACGGAACCGTCGTTAACGGAGTCGCGACTCCGTATTCCTTCGGTAACTGTCCGGCGCAGGGACCGGACTACGGCCCAGGATTCACCAACACGGATCTCGGCCTGATGAAGAACTTCCACTTCACCGAGTCGAAATACCTGCAGTTCCGCACCGATTTTCTGAATGCCTTCAACAATGTGCAGCTGGGGCATCCGAACGTGAGTTATTCCTGTCCCTATGGCCAGTCGTGTAGTTCCGGGGCCTTTGGACTGATCAACACGTCACAACCTGCAAGAAACATCCAGTTCGCCCTGAAGTTCTACTATTAGCGGCGACTGATACACTCGGGGGCAGACATTCCACAATGGCTGCCCCTTCTGTTTTCTATGCCCCAACTCGTATGCGCAGACTCGCCGCGTTTCCCCTCTTCCTTGTATTCGCACTGGCGATAACGCCATCATCGGTGGCACAGGTTTCCGGCAAGACACCGCCGGCAGTACCCGCCGGGGCAAATGCGGTCCAACATGCACTGACGCTGGCCGAGAGCGGCCGCTGCTCGGAGGCATTGCCGCCGCTGTCCAGAAGTGTGGCCCACCTCACAGAGAAGGACCTGCAAAAAAGAGCTGCTCTCGATGGTGTTCGCTGTGCCACACTGCTGCAGCGTTGGGATACCCTGCTGGACTTCGCCCGGATTTTGAACCAGCAGTTTTCGCACGATCCCGAGGTTCTTTACGTCCTTGTGCACGCCTATTCCGACCTGTCCAACCAGGCCACGCGCGAATTGGCCCAGACAGCGCCCAACTCTCTACCTGCGCTCGAATTGGATGCCGAAGCAAACGAATTGCAGGGTAAATGGGACGAGGCGGAGAAAGACTACCGAAAAATTCTCGAGGAGAATCCGCGCTATCCGGGGATTCACTTCCGATTGGCGCGACTGCTGCTTTCAAAACCGAATCCTCCAGCCGATTTTCAGGATCAGGCCAGGAAAGAGTTGCAACAGGAGTTGGAAATCGATCCTTCAAATGCGGGCGCGGAATATGTCCTGGGAGAAATCGCGCGTCAGGGTGGAAACCTGGATCAAGCCGTCGAGCATTTCAGAAAGGCGACTCAGCTCGATCCAAATTTGGGCGAGGCCTATTTAGGATTGGGCGTTTCCTTATCGGCTGAGAAGAAATTCGCCGAGGCTGTTGCGCCGCTCGAAATGGCGGTCAAGCTTCAGCCATCCAATCCGGCGGCACACTATAGCCTGGGCACTGCCTATTCACGCACGGGACGAAAGTCCGACGCGGAGCGCGAATTCGCTTTGCAGGAAGCAGCGGGGCGCCCAGCTGCCCCGGCGGGACAGAATCCGCAGTGAACTTTGAAGCTTCGAAGAACGCCGCCTGGTCGAGACGGCGTTTTCTTGCCAGCATCGCCGGCGCCGCCGGGCTTGCCGGCATGGGCAGATTCGCCTACCCGCTGGCCGCCCCGGTCTATCCCTTCGAAGAGGTGCCTGCATCCGCCAGCGGAATCACATGGGTGCACACAGCGGGCAAATCCGCCGAGAAGTATCTACCGGAAACAACCGGCGCAGGCTGTGCCTTCCTCGACTACGACAATGATGGATGGATGGACATCTATCTGGTCAACAGCGGTAAGTGTGATTTCTACGATCCTAGTCCGCCGCTGCGCAACGCTCTTTACCGCAACAACCGCGACGGGACATTTACCGACGTAACGGCCAAGGCCGGCGTGATGGGCGGAGGCTACGGCCAGGGTGTCGCAGTAGGCGATTACGATGGCGACGGTTTCCCTGATATCTATGTCACCCAGTACGGAAGAAGCATTCTCTACCACAACAACGGTGACGGAACTTTCAGCGACGTGACCGAGAAGGCTGGAGTCGCGGCACCCGGATGGTCATCGAGCGCGGTGTGGTTCGACTACGACAACGACGGGCGGCTCGATCTCTTTGTCTGCCGCTTCGTAGACTTCAACAAGTCGAAGAACCTGCCCTGCACTGCTTACAACAAACCCGGATATTGTGTCCCGCGGCTCTACAAGGCGACGGCCAGCTGGCTCTTCCACAATAACGGCGATGGGACATTCACCGATGCTAGCCAGTCGTCCGGCATCGGCAAATATCTCGGTAAAGCCTGGGGTGCCGTTGCTACAGACCTGAACAACGATGGCCGGATGGACCTCTTCGTGGCAAACGACACCACCGCGAATTTTTTATTCATGAATAGAGGCAATGGAAGATTCGAAGAGATCGCCGCGCTCGCCGGCGTAGGATACAGCGATACGGGACGGCCCCGCTCGGGCATGGGAGTGGATTCGGCAGATCTCAATAACGATGGATGGATGGATCTCTTCGTCGCCAACATCGACCACGAGAAGTACTCCCTCTATCAAAACAATCACGACGAAACATTCGATGACCAGGCCGATGCCACGGGAATTGGAGCGGCCACCCGCCTGATGAGCGGGTGGGGCCTCAAATTTTTCGACTACGACAACGATGGCAATCTCGATTTATTTCTCGCCAATGGCAACCCCGACGACCTGATTGAGACACTGCTGAAGGACGTCACTTATCGTGAGCCGATGCTCCTGTTTCATAACGACGGAAATGCGTGGCGAAATGTAAGTGCGGAAAGCGGCCCCGTATTCGCGAAGAGCTTATCGGCCAGGGGCCTCGCCATAGGAGACTTCGATAACGACGGAGCAATCGATGTACTCGTCTCCGTCAACGACGCCGCACCTCTGCTGCTGCGCAACACCGCCGCCAAAGAAAATCACTGGCTGGGGATCAAGCTGGTGGGCAGAAAATCCAATCGCGACGCAGCGGGTGCGCGTGTGAGCTACCAGGCCGGAGATCTGAAACGCTCCCGAACCAAAATCGGCGGCGGAAGCTTTCTCTCATCGCACGATCCTCGCCTCGTGCTCGGTATCGGCAAGCGAACGAAGATTGACTGGCTGGAAGTGAAATGGCCTCCGCCCAGCACTAAGGTCGAGAGATTCACGGATCTCCCCATCGACAAATACATCACGATCATAGAAGACGCGGGAATCAAGCCCGCGTAGCTTCCCGGTCCATCGTCAATAAATCAGATACGGCTTGCGTTTCTCTTCAAAGCTGTGAAGATCCTGCTGCCAATCCTCTTCGATGCGCTGCGGGTCGCGGCCCGACTCAAGATCGTGAAGCACGGCGCGATTCGCGAGGAGAGTCGCTATCTTGTCCAGTTGGTATTGCTCGGGATAGAGCCTGTGCAGCGTTGCAGCAATTTCAAGCCCCAGTTCGGGCGTGTCGAGAACATTGCGATCGGTGACTACCAATTCAATTCCGTGGCACGGCTGGCCCGCATAGGGATAGGGTGATTGCGGCGTAAAGTTCGCGGGCACGAAGCGCACGCCGGGAACAAATCGCGCATTAAGTGAGCGCGCTAGGGCGCGGCCATCGATCCACGGCGCTCCCACATATTGGAAAGGGGTGTCGGTACCGCGACCTACCGAGACATTGGTGGTCTCGATCAATCCGATACCCGGATAGAGAATGGCCTCTGGCAGGCTGCGCAGGTTGGGTGAGGGATTAACCCAGGTAAGCCCTGTTGCATCGAACCAGTCGCCCCGTTGCCAACCCTGCATCGCCACTACCGTCAGTGAGGCGTGCAGTTGGTACTCGCCATTGAAATAGCGCGCGAGTTCCCCAAGAGTCATGCCGTGACGCACAGGAATCGGCGCCACGTTGACGTAGCTTTCTGTGTTCACATCGGAGACAGGGCCATGCACGAACGATCCGCCGATGGGATCAGGCCGGTCGAGGATAACCACTTCTGTACCCGTCTGCCCGGCGGTTTCCAGAAGGTAACGCACCGCTGCTTCGTAGGTGTAGAAGCGCACTCCTGCATCCTGAAGATCTACTATGACGGCATCAAGGCCGCGCAACGTTTCCGGCGACGGCCGGCGCTGCTCCTTACTGCTGCCGTACAGGCTGATCGCAGGCAGCCCTGTTGCAGCATCCGCGGAGTCGGCAATGTCCGGCTTGTCGGCATTGCCGCTGATGCCGTGTTCCGGCGAGAACAGCAGCTTGAGCTGAAGACCGGGTACCGCTCCCGGCGCATCTTTGCTGAGAACATCGATGGTGCGCCGTCCCTGAGCGTCGAGGCCCGTCTGGTTCGTGAGCAATCCCATGCGGAGCGTGCCGCCATGCTTCCCTGCAAGCTGGGCGAGTTCGGCAAAATGATCGGCTTCGAGCACATCGATGCCGGTAAGGACCGAGCCATTTCGATCCTGCCAGCGGCGCATGCCTGCAATCGATTCGTTGTAGCCGGTAATCTTCGTGATCAGCTTCCCATCATCGTTTTGGATTCCCAGGGCCGTGGCCGCGGCATTCGCTACAGCGGCGCGGACCGCTGTGATGCCGGTCGGTCCGTTTGGATAGACAGCATTCGACATCATCACCACGTAGGCATCGTCTGCAGAATCGATCCAGATCGATGTACCTGTGAAACCGGTATGGCCGAAGGAGCCTACAGGAAAAAGCTCGCCACGATTGCTCGAGAAGGGCGAGTCGACATCCCAGCCGAGAGCGCGCAGCGCCGTGCCCGTTGCCGGCTGCCCAGGCGTAGTCATCTTCAGCGCCGTAATGCGCTTTAACGGGAACCGGCTCGGACGCCCGGCAAGGCGATCAAGCAGACTCTGCGCAAAGATGGCGGCATCGCCGGCACTGCTGAACAGACCTGCGTGACCGGCGACTCCACCCATGCGGCGCGCAGTGGGGTCATGAACCGTCCCGCGCAACATCACTCCGTTGTCGTATTGCGTGGGGGCAATGCCGCTGCTCCAGGATTCAGGAGGCAGAAAGCGCGTCCATCTCAACCCCAGAGGCTTTGCGATGTACTTTGCCTCATACTCGTCGAGAGTCAGTCCGGAAAGCTTCTCGACAAGCGCCCCCAGCACGATAAAGTTGATATCGCTGTAACGAAACTGCACCCCCGCGGGCGTTACGGGAACGCTGGCGAACGCCCGCCGCAGCCCTTCCTCTTTTCCGGTCCACGAATCTGTCAACGAAATGTCGGGCGGCAGCCCGGAGTAGTGGGTGAGTAGATGGCGGATCGTAATGTCCGCTTTGCCATTGACTCCAAACTCGGGCAGGTACTTTGCTACAGGATCGTTCAGCGTAAAGCGACTCTGCTCATAGAGCTGCATGACGGCCGCCGTCGTGACCAGGACCTTGGTCAGCGAGGCAACATCGAAAATTGTATTCTCCGACATTGCTTCGGGTTGGGGGATCAGTGAGCGGTTTCCGTATGCCTTGTGAAAGACAATGCGGCCACGATGGCCGACAACCACTACCGCTCCGGGAAATTTCTTCTGATCGATTGCCTGCGCAATGATTCGATCGATGGGTTTGAAGTCTGACCGTTGCGCAGCCTTAAGCGGCACGGCTGAGGCGAATGCCACAACGAGCAGGAGAACACGGCGTCTTGTATGTGTCCTGTCGAGGAACATCGAATCACAGTCCCGGCTGAGTCTTCCCTTGAGGCAAAAGCATGCTCGCTATCCAGGTCAGCGCTAGCGTGAAAAGTGACCCGATGAGCACGAACCAGGTCCACGCAATTTTCGGCAACACAATAAGATGGCCTACAAGCGTGATCGAAATCGGTCCGAATTGCCTCCAGAGAAATAGGTTAATTGCGAATCCTCCAATCATCCCGGCAATCGCGCCAGACTCGGTCGCCGTCTTGCTTAAAGTGCCGGCAAGAAATATCCCCAAAAGCGCTCCGTAAGCAACGGACGCGATCGAAAGTCCAACTTCAACGACGTGGCCTCCTGACCGTGACATCCACGCGAGGACAAAAAGCACCAGCGCCCAGAAAACCGTCATCACGCGCGACCCAATGATGCGATGCTGCTCGCTTGCCGTAGGCTTCCATTGAAGATACAGATCGATCACGCTGCTCGAGCTCAGCGAATTGACCGCGGCGCTCAGGTTCGACATTGCCGCGGCCAGAATCGCCGCAACCATAAGTCCGGCAATGCCGGGCGGCATCTCTCGCACAATAAAGCTCGGAAAAATACGGTCGGCCCCTGACGGAGCACTGCCCGCGGCAACTTTCGAATAAAAAACATAGAGCCCCGTTCCGATGGCGAGGAACAGAGTAAACTGCGTCAAGATCACCAGCCCGCTGCTGAGCAGAGCAATACGAGACTCGCGGAGATTCTTCGCAGCAAGAAGCCGCTGCACCATCAGCTGGTCGGTGCCGTGACTTGCCATGGTCAGGAAGCATCCACCGATCACTCCCGCCCAGAAGGTATATGCAGTGGTGACGTTGAAGGCGAAGTGGAAGATGGTCAGCTTTCCTGCTGCTGCCGCAGTGGCGTGAATCGTGCTCCATCCGCCAGGGATCTTGTGGCCCAGGGTGAGAACACCGGCAACCGTGCCCACAAGATAAAGGATCATCTGCACCACATCGGTCCAGATGACGGCAGTCATTCCGCCCTCGAGCGTGTAGACGAGCGTCAGAGCGCAGATGATCGCGATCGAGACCAGATCCTGCGTTCCGATCGCGATGCCGACGACGATGGAAACAGCAAAGACTCGTACCCCTTCCGCCGCTGCGCGTAAAAACAGAAATAGAATGGCCGTCATTGTATGCAGGCGCGGCCCGAAGCGCTCGCCGATCACCTGATAGGCAGTGAGAAGCTCTCCGCGAAAATATCGCGGCAGAAAGAGAATGCACACAACGATACGGCCCAGAAGATACCCGAAGACGATCTGGAGAAATCCCCAGTCCCCCGTATACGCGAGACCAGGCACGCTGATAATCGTAAGCGCGCTGGTCTCCGCCGAGACGATCGAAAGCGCAATCGCCCACCAGGGGACTTTCTGATCGGCAAGAAAATACGTTCGCAGCGAGCGATCGCGATTGCGAAAATGGAGGCCGAAGAGTGTTACCGCCGCAAGGTAGACCGCGACGAGCGCCAGGTCGGGCGCGCCAAGCCTTAGCCTCGAGAACGCGAGGGCGTAGCCTGCGGGTTCCGAGATTGCCAGGCTATTTCTCCTGATCCTTCTGCTCGGTGGGTATGCCCAGTTCCGACGGCGGAGGAAGATGATGCTCCGTTCGCCAGGCGAACTGCGCGGCGCGGAATTGTGTGCTCCGCTGGACCCATAGCTGCATGGAAAGATCGTAGCGAACAAGCACGTTTTGCAGCCAGTACGGGCGATTCTCGCGCATCCAAAGATCGGAGTAAATCAGGCGGCCGTAGCTGTATCCATCCCGAAGGTCCTCGCACAGGCCATTGGCGCCCGCGATTGTATAAAAGGTTCCGTTGATTTGCTGGGCCTTCGTCGCGTCATTTTGCCAGGCGTACATCTGGGTGTACAGGCTGGCGATGAGGTCTGCAGTTTCAAACTTCTGGCCGATGAAATCGAGCCGCCGCGCACCAAGCTCAAGTGCATCCAAAGCATCGCTTTCGCGCAGAGATCCGGCTGCTCGCGCCTGAGATACCAGCGTGATGGCCCGTTCTGCGTGCCACCGCATGTCATGGACGAGAGGCCGTAGTTTCACGGAGATTGCCTGTCCTTCTGCGCCCCACGGATCAAGCCAGTAAAGCGAGTCCGTCGATTCTCCAAGATTCGCTCGGTCGAGCGCCTGGTAAATCGTAATGAGCTCTCGCTGCGCCTGATCGATATTTCCGGTGTGGTCGCCGTGAAATACGCTGCCGTATGAGTCCTGGAATTTTGCCGTATCACTGTTGCCCGCCTGCCATGCGGCTGCGGCTCCGAACAGGACGCCATACCAGTCAGCCTGAAAGAGTCCTTCGCCGTCGTCGTTCCAGATGGTGTTGAGCATGCCGGTACTGCCCACGGACTGTCCATCGCGAACGAAGCCCTGAATGTTTCGCAGCGCGTAATCGTTATCCGGATAGACGCGATTCCAGTTGTTCACGCCGGAAGCGACCCATGTTTCGATACCTGCATCCGCGTACGGCTTGAGCCAGGGCAAAAAGCCGTTCTCCTCCGGGGAGTAGGTCCACGCGACCGCGATCATGTCTTTGGGCAGCCGCTTGATCTCGGCGGGGTCCTTCATGGCAATGTCGCCCCAGAAGAGAAGCCTTCGGTTCAATGGCGCCAGCCTGCTATGTATCTGGAGCAGAAAATCGATGTATGCCGCACCGAGACCTTGTGCTTCTACCGCGGCATGCGTCTGTCCCTTGCCAAGATCGGCTGTCTCGTCCGCACCGATGTGCAGGAAGGGCGCGGGGAAAATGCTGGCAATGTTCTTGAACCACTCGGCGATCAGGTCGAGCGATCCGGGCTGGCCTGGCGCCAGCACATTCCCCATCGGCGTTTCTGCGAGCGCCGCGTACTGCTCGTATTTCAGGACGTGATGCAGGTGGCCGAAGGCTTCCTGTTCCGGAATGATCATCACATGATAGTTCTGCGCATAAGCGACAAGCGCAGCCGCTTCCTGTGAAGTCATGCTGCCGCCATTCAGGCCCGGCACAGGGTCGGACGGGTACTGCAGCGTGTTTTCGAAATACGGTGAATAAACGTTCAGCTTGTACGCTGCCAACGTTCGAATCTGGCGCTTTTGGAATTCGAGGGTCGGCAAAGGCCCGCGAGAGAAATCGTCGGAGATGCCGCGATAGCGCATGGCCGGCCAATCGCGGATGGTCGCAACCTGCAGTGTTGCCGCAGCTCCGCGCCCCTGGATCAGTTGCTTGACCGTCTGCGTTCCGTAGAAGACGCCTGCAGATGTCTCAGCCACAACTGCAATTCCCTTATCAGCAGGCAGGATCGCGTAGCCTTCATCATGCATCGCCGGATCGAGCTTCATCTCCGACTTGGCCAGCAAGCTCTGAGCGCGGCGGCTCGATGAGCGGAGCAGTTCCACCGACGCAGATGCGTGGTCCCGACTCGCGGGCACTTCGAGTTGCTGGAGCCATCCAACAAGATCTTTAGCAGTGAACTGGTCATCGGCTTCGCTCCCACTGACTACTCTCAGGCCTCGATCGAGCGAAATCGTATTGCGCGCGACGTACTCGCGAGGAGCGGGCAGCAACGGCGGCCTGGCGGTCTGCTGTGCTGCTGCTCCACAACACGTGACAACCAGCGAAATAACAACGCATCGAATAGCAACTCGTCCTTGGATCAAATCGATTGTCACCACACCAGGTTCAATTTGTTCCGTCTGCACCGCCGCAAAGCGGCGCACCCGCTTGGTCTCTCGACACGACGACGTAGGAGACGAAGTTGCACCTCAGCATAACAGACCCCTGAACCCCTCCACGGAGCGCCCGCCTTAGTTCGCTCGAAAAGAGCGATTGTAATTCGCGCCTGGCATGGTGGCGCAGGGGCCATCACACCCCCCGAATTGATCCGCTTGTCAACTAAAGCGATTTTCTTGATACTGTTTCCGGTTCAAAATCGGCCCGGCTGTGAAATCCAAGCCGGGTATACATGACGAAACAAAGAGCGGAGCGCTTCTATTTCCAGGTGCCATCGGATCTTCCTGGGCGCTTCAACGGAGAGCTATGAACTGGAGAAGAACGCATTTCGCAGCAGCAGCTTTGTTGTTTGGCAGTCTGACGGCTCTATCTCAGCAGAAGGCGCCCTACCTTGACCCCAGCTTGCCGCCCGAGCAACGCGCCGCAGACCTGGTCCACCGGATGACCCTGGAAGAGAAGGCCAGCCAGCTTGTGAATCAGGCACGAGCCATCCCGAGACTTGGCGTGCCTGCCTATGATTGGTGGAGCGAATCGCTGCATGGTGTGGCGCGTGACGGCACCACCGAATTTCCCGAGCCCGTCGGGCTGGCAGCCACATTCGACACCGATGCCATCCATAAGATGGCCATCGTCATCGGCACAGAGGGCCGCATCAAGCATGCGCAATATGTGAGGGCCAATGGCGGATCAAGCGATATCTTCCAGGGCCTCGACTTCTGGGCTCCGAACATCAACATCTTTCGCGATCCGCGTTGGGGCCGCGGCCAGGAGACCTACGGCGAAGACCCTTTCCTTACGGGCGCATGGGCGTGGCCTTCGTCACCGGGATGCAGGGTGAAGACCCCAGATATTACCGCGTCATCTCGACGCCCAAACACTACGCCGTGCACAGCGGCCCCGAGCCGACGCGTCACACCGCCGACGTGACCGTAAGCAAGCACGACGAGATCGACACCTATCTGCCCGCCTTCCGCGCCACCGTCACAGAGGCCAAGGCCGCCTCCGTCATGTGCGCCTACAACAGCATCAACGGAGAGCCCGCATGCGCCAACGAATTCCTGCTTCAGAACCAGCTCCGCGGCAAGTGGGACTTCAAAGGTTATGTCGTCTCAGATTGCGGCGCGGTTGTCGATATCTACCAGAACCACCACTTCAAGCCTACGCAGCCGCAGGCGTCCGCCATCAGCCTGCAACGCGGCATGGACAACGAATGCGTCGACTTCACCTTCAAGGTCAAGGACGACCATGATTACAAGCCATACGTCGATGCCGTGAAGGAAGGCTTCCTGAAAGAGAGCGACATCGACACGGCGGTCATCCGCCTGTACACGGCGCGCATTAAGCTCGGCATGTTCGACCCGCCGGACATGGTTCCGTACACGAAGATCGATGAGAGCGAACTGAATAGCGCCGCGCATCGCGACATGGCGCGCAGGGTCGCCGACGAAGCCATGGTGCTGCTCAAAAACGACGGCACGCTGCCACTGAAGAGAGGCGGTATCAAGATCGCTGTCATCGGACCTCTCGCCAATCAGACCAGGGTGCTTCTCGGCAACTACAACGGCATCCCGACGCACACCGTTTCTATTCTCGAAGGCTTGCGCAAGGAGTTCAGCGGAGCCGATATCCAGTATGTCCCCGGAACGCAGTTCCTGAGCCACGCTGCCGACCCTGTGCCCGCGTCCGCGCTGACGGTCGACGGCAAGCCTGGCATCAACGTCAGCTACGCCAAACTCGACATGACGAACATCAATCGTCCGGCGGCGACGAAACCGCTCGCTGCACGCACGGATCCAACGCTGGATGCCGCTGCAGAACCGCTCCCCTCCGAAGTCGCCGACGTGCGTCCGCTCGCGATCCGCTGGGACGGCTCCATCACCGCACCCGAGACCGGAGACTACAATCTTGGTCTCAAAGCGAGCGGCTTCTTTCGCGTTCAGGTCGACGGCAAGAACGTCACATCGTCGTATGAAGGGAATCCAGATGAAGCCAAGCTGGGCCGTGTCCACCTCGAGGGTGGTAAGCCTGCGACCCTGCACGTCGAGTACACGCCGCCCGAGAACGGCTCTCCGAACGCAAAGTTAGTCTGGTCCAAAGTCGATCTCAAGCCTCAGCCCGAAGCCATCGAAGCGGCGAAGAATGCCGACGTGGTAATTGCCGTTCTCGGAATCAGCAGCGAACTCGAAGGCGAGGAAATGCAGGTTAGCGAGCCAGGCTTTAAAGGTGGCGACCGCACTAGCCTCGATCTGCCCAAGCCGGAAGAGGATCTGCTCGAAGCAGTCGCGGCAAGCGGCAAGCCTGTCGTTCTCGTTTTGACGAACGGTAGTGCTCTCGCCGTCAATTGGGCGCAGGAGCACGTTAACGCCATCCTTGAGGCGTGGTATCCCGGCGAAGAAGGCGGCACGGCTGTCGCTGAAACCCTTTCGGGCAAGAACAATCCTGCCGGCCGTCTGCCGGTCACCTTCTATACCGGTGTCGATCAGCTGCCGCCCTTTGAAGACTATGCGATGAAGGGTCGCACCTATCGCTACTTCGATGGCAAGCCGCTCTATCCGTTTGGTTATGGACTCAGCTATACCACGTTCTCTTACAGCAATCTCGTTCTACCCAACGATGCAGTAGCGGCCGGTCAGCCATTGAAAGCTCAGGTAACCGTAGCCAACATGGGCAAGGCCGCCGGGGACGAAGTAGTTCAGCTTTATCTCAGCTTCCCCGATGTCAAGGGTGCTCCGATCCGAGCGCTGCGCGGATTTCATCGCGTGCATCTCGATCCCGGACAGTCCACGAACGTGCAGTTCGAGCTTCGCCCACGTGACCTGAGCATGGTGAGCGATGCCGGAGAGCCGATCATCGCTGAGGGCAAATATTTAGTCTCGGTCGGTGGCGGCCAGCCCGGAACCGGAGCCCCCGCAGTTGATGGAAGTTTCGAGGTCAAAGGCCACGTCGTATTGCCGGAGTAATCGGGTTAATACAGGCGGCGCTTGGATCTCCGAGCGTCGCCTCTCTGCGTCCAGCCGACTACCCCTCTTGGCGCGCAAGCCGGAACACGTCTCGCGATTGCAAGTAAAAGCTGGTGAGACTGAACAGAAATAGAGTCAGCACGAGCCATGGCGCCTCGTGCGCCAGACGGCTCACAACAACATCCACTGCGCTGTGCGCATCGAGCACTCGTTCCACGATCCAGCCAGTCGCAGCTGAACCTGCGAAGAGCGCGCCGCCTATCCTGAGCGCCGCGTACACCCGCGTGCGGCTAAGCAGCAATAATGACGGCATGATCGCGGCGACCACGATCAACTGCATGGTCTCGATCCCGAGATTGAAGCCGAGGATCGCGACCAACCGATACCCCCCGCTGAATCCGAGATTGCTCAGCGCCGTCGCAAATGCCAGACCGTGGATCAGCCCGAAAAAGGCCGCAATGACTGCCTCGCGCCCCGGAAAGAGCGGCCTCACTGCGTGAGCAGCCGAAACCAGAATCGACACTGCGATCAGCACCTCAATCGGGCGCCTCGGGACGTGCAACATCCCGAGCGCCGCCAGGGCCAGCGTCATCGAGTGACCCACCGTAAACGCTGTTACAACTCGCAAAATCCGCAGCAGGCTTTCGCGATTCCGAACCCATCTGCCCCATCGGCCGTCCACGGCGAGCAGCGGTGCGGGCAGGAGTAGCGCCAGCAGAAACAGCAGATGGTCTGTACCCTCCGCGATATGCCGCATACCCAGTCCAAACACAGCACCGAAGCCGCTGAAGCTTGGTAGACGGCTGCCAGCAAAGATAACGCCGGACTGAGAGAAGTCCATTTCATAAAGCGACTGGTTCTCGTTGCGATGCTGCGCGGTGACCAGGATGTTTCTGTCTGTGGGAACAAGACAATTCACCAGGTAGACAGAGATCCCATTTCGGTGATGGTTCTCAAAGACAATCTTCCGGTCGCCCCTGCCGCGGGGCAGGTCTGCTGCGAACTCAATCCGAATTTCCCCGAGGCCCTCCTTCATCTGCTCAATAGCAGGAAAATTCACGGAGACCAGCCGAGGCGCAACACGTTGCCCATCCACACTGAGCGTTAAATCGCCCAGCACCCGCTGTGCATACGCCTTCTGCTCTGCCGCAGAGATAACACCATCTCCATTCGTATCGATGTCCCCAATGATTGCTGGAGCTACCGCAACCCCCGGAACCAGCCGCATGGAGCCCCTCACACCATCGCTCTCGACAGAGAAAAGAGTGGCCTGCAGATATTCATCCAGCCGGTGCGCAAATGCGGGCGCGGCAATAAACAAAAGAAGCATGAACGCGCCAACCCTGGTCTTCATATGCCGGTGTACTTCCTGCCGTAGTCGTTCGTCGGGTCCCGATACATGGTGTGAACATGCAGCCCCGGGTCGCCGCCGAGCGTTTGCGGCGCATACTCGATCACCACATGAGGTCCCTGGATGCGGTAGTAGGCCGTGATATTGCGCCCCGGTTCCACCGTCGTCGGACCGCTCCACGCAAACCAAGTCTCGTCGAGGTCCGCCTTCAGCTCAGCCATGCGGCTTGCTGCTTCGCTCTGATTCACGATCCCCGCCCATTCCGTCATAACGTCGAGCAGCATCGCGCGCTGGCGCTCCGTCATAGCTGACGCTTTCAGTCCTTCGGGCACGATTGTCTTGCCGTCCTGCCCGGGCCCGAGCACCAGGTCAGCGAGCTTATAGCTCAGAATCGCCTGCTTCTTCTGGTTTGCATCGAGAGATTGCAACAGCGCGAATGCCTTATCGCTCTCCTGTCCAAGCGGGCGCACCGTCTTGCCCCCGATTGTGTAGAGCGCAGGCTGGGCGCCCGTCAGAGTCGGCGTCAGCACGCTATGCTCGCCCGCAATCGTGATGTTAAGCGCAAGATGATGTCCACCGAACTGCAGAATCCAGGGATTGGTTTCTGACGGCTTGCGAAGAATCGAGATGTAGTACAGATCCTTGCCGAAGATCGCGCCGTTTCCGAATTGCGGCGGAGGTCCACCGCCCGGTGGGGGTCCGCCATCTCGTGGACGTCCACTTCCCGGAGACGGCCCGCCCCCCGGAGGTCCGCCCGAATCGGTCGACTTCAGCACTTCGTCGCCTTCCATGATCTGCTGCACTTTCTCCAGACCTCTAGGGCTGAGCACCGACGCCAACAGCGCCATGGCTGCCGACCGCTGCGCCGGAGTCATCTCCTTCAGGCTGATGCCGCCGCGAAGAACGAACGAGCTCGGAAAGTTGGACCAGCGCCGGCGCTGCTCGCCATCGTCGAACGCATAAAGAACCCGCTGGCGCTGCTTCGCGTCGAGTGTCCCAAGAAAAGCATTGGCGGCCTTCACCACTTGCGGGGTTGCCGTCTCAGGCGTCGCAGGCGCGAGTGAGAAAAGAAGTGCGACTAGCAGGCCCATGCGGGAGACAGCTCGCAGGCGGAAAACTTTCATCACTGATTCTCCTCTTTACTGTGCTTAAGCAAAATGCTCTTCCCGATGCCTTCCAATTGCGGGCCTTTTACAAACTCATGATGCGGATTTACATGACTAGACGAGAATTCGCCACAGCGGTTGCACAGAACGCCGCAATTCGTGAATTCAAGTCAGACTTGATTTCTCGGAAACGCGCCGTAATAGCCGCAAATGTAATAGCTGCAGATGTTATCTTGGCTGGCAGCGCAGGAGCTTAAAAATGGTCACTCACCCGACAGGAACTGGCAAGTACGAACAGATGTTGGTGACGTGCAGAAACATGAAGCCCATCCCAACCGCCGTCGCGCATCCCTGCGAGGAATCGGCGCTCTCTGGCGCAATCGAAGCAGCTCATCTTGGAATCATTATTCCCATACTGGTCGGGCCGCGCACGAGGATCGAAGCTACCGCAAAATCAGCCGGAATGGACATCAGCGACTTTGAGATCGTCGATGCGCCCCACAGCAATGCCTCAGCCGCAAAAGCTGTCGAACTGCTGCGCGAGGCCCGGGCCGAACTCCTGATGAAGGGCAGCCTTCATACCGACGAACTGATGGCGGCCGTCGTCTCCCGCGAAGGTGGCCTGCGCACCGGACGCCGCATCAGCCACGTCTTCGTCATGGATGTACCCACTTATCGCAAGGTGCTGATGATCACGGACGGCGCGATCAATATAGCCCCGACCCTCGAAGACAAAGTCGACATCTGCCAGAACGCCATCGATCTCGCGATCTGTCTGAACATCAAAAGGCCCAAGGTCGCTATTCTTGCCGCGGTCGAAACCGTGAATTCCAAAATGCCCGCCACGATCGACGCAGCGGCGCTTTGCAAGATGGCCGAGCGGGGACAGATCACGGGAGGCATTCTCGACGGTCCTCTGGCCTTCGATAACGCAATCAGCAGAGAGGCCGCGGAACGAAAGGGCATTCACTCTGAGGTTGCGGGAGATCCCGACATTCTTCTCGCGCCCGACCTCGAAGCGGGAAATATTCTCGCCAAGCAACTGAGCTTTCTGACCAACGCCGACAGCGCCGGCATCGTCCTCGGCGCCAGAGTGCCGATCATTCTTACCAGCCGCGCCGACAGCGTGCGCTCGCGGATCGCCAGTTGCGCCGTGGCCGCTCTGGCCGCACACGCCCGCCGGCGGAAAACCTGAGAACGCTCCCGCTCCCTGCTCCCTGCAAAAACTGGCAGTTCTGACAGTTGAGTGGACGAGGCGCTCCAGATACATTTCAAGGCACAGCCTCGAAATCCGCCGGAACGGGAGTCAGGGGACGTGAATACAGAAGCGCTTCCGCGCCAACAGGAATATAGACGTCGCGCTCTGGAAGTGTTCGTCCACGTCGGCCTGGTTGTTTTGCTGGCAACAGCCTGCTTCATGATTCTTCGCCCCTTTCTTCCCCTGATTGCCTGGGGCATCATCATCGCGATTGCCGCTTTTCCTGCCTACAAGAAACTGCGGACCTGGGTCGGAGGACGGGGAAACCTGGCGGCCGCCATTTGCACGCTGAGTTTCCTCGCGCTGCTGATTGTGCCGGTCATTTTGCTGGCGCAAACCATGATCGGAGGCGTCGAGACGCTCACCGCACACCTCAGGGACGGCAGCCTCAGCATTCCGGCGCCGCCCTCTCGCATCGCTACGTGGCCCATCGTGGGCTCGACGCTGTACAGCACGTGGAACATGGCGGCTACGAACCTGACCGGATTGCTAAAAAGCCTGGGACCGCAGTTGAAGCCTGTAATCTCATGGCTGCTGTCAACCTCTGCCGGGCTCGGCCTCACCATACTCCAATTTGTTTTATCGATTGTGGTCGCCGGATTTCTGCTCGCCAACTCTTCAGGAAGCGCTAATCTCACGCGCTCCGTGTCGAATCGCCTTTTCGGCTCTCAGGGTCCTGAGTTTGAGCAACTGGCCGGAGCTACCATACGCAGCGTCGTGAACGGAATCATCGGGGTCGCCGTTATCCAGACAATCGCTGCCGCCGTGGGTTTTCTGGTGGTGGGACTGCCCGGTGCGGGATTATGGACGCTCGCCTTTCTCATCGCAGCAATCCTTCAGGCTGGAGCCATCGTGCTCATCCCAGCCGTCATCTATGTTTTTGCAATTGCCAGCACAACCAAGGCGGTGCTTTTCCTCGTTTGGTGCGTTATAGTCGCGCTCATGGATAACGTGCTCAAACCATTATTGCTCGGGCGCGGCGTAGCTGTTCCCATCGCAGTCATTTTTCTAGGAGCGATTGGCGGATTTATCGCCATGGGCATCATCGGCCTGTTTATCGGGGCTGTGGTTCTGTCCGTAGGTTACAAGCTCTTTTTGGCGTGGCTGGAAAGACCGGCTGCCGCTGCGGAAGGCATTTGAACACTCGCTCATTGCGTCGGCGGTCCGAATCGGATATCCCTGCCACACATACTCAAGAGCCTCGGCCAGTGTCTGCTGCTTCACCGCGCGGTCGACATGTCCGGCATTGCGCGCGAAGACAAACTGGTAGTGATACCCCTTTGCCGCAAGCACCTTTGCCATCTTTTCGTTCGCTACAACCCAGTCATGCATATCGTCACGCATTACATTCGGATTCAACAGATCGCGATCGCCTACCTCCATCCAGATTCGTAACGGTTTCGGTGGCGAACCCGGATCAGGTGCTCATGAAATTCCCACGCGCCATGCGGAGTCTGCGGATCGTACGGCCACTGCTGATTTACGAATGTTCCCGAGTAGGTAAGAACACGGTGATAGAGCTCCGGGTGATACCACGCCATGATCAGGGCGCATGAGCCACCCGAACTGCCGCCCATCGTCGCGCGGCCGTCGGGATCCTTCGTCAGCTTTACGTGATACCGCGATTCAACCTGCGGCAAAACTTCAGTCTCCACAAACTCTGCGTACCGGCCTGACATCGTGTCGTATTCTAGGCCGCGTTCGCTCCCCTGCGCATCTCCCCCACCATTCCCAATCGAGATTGCAATCATCACAGGCACGCGATGCTCGGCGATAAGGTTATCCAACGTTGTAAATAACAACCGGTCGGGACCGTCCGCGCCGACGATAAACGGTGCTACGCTCCCGGGAATGTATTTCGCCGGAACATACACCGTTACCTTTCTCGTATAAGGCGCCGGATGGCTCGTCGTCACAACCAGACGGGCCGGGTTCGCCGGATCTGGCGTGCCGAATGTGCCTGGATCGCGCGCAATGCCGGGATAGAGCCTGCTGTCCGTCGAGTTCATCGTGAACTCGTAGACCGCTCCGCGCGGCACACCGTCGTGCGACAACGACTCGAGCGCAGGATTGTGGGTCGGGCCCAGGATGAAATTTCCGTCGGTGTTCGTAGGCGGATTTGCGCCGTCAGGCAACTCTGTCGCGGCCACGAAGCCTTGCGAATGCGGATCGCGCGTGGGCGGCGTCGGTCGCGCCTGCGGTGATGGCGTGGACGCCGCTTGAGAAACTGCGACAGCGGAGTACCCAAGCAGAGCCAACGAGAGAGATACGCGCTTCATGCGGTGCATGTTCACTTTGCAATCGTAATTCTTACGGCAGCGCAAACGCCACGTACGTGCCGCCCGATTGCCATTTCGGATCGCGCCCGCCGCCTGCCGCAATCACCACATACTGCTTGCCGTCGATCATATAAGTCACCGGAGTCGCAACGCCGGCAAACGGCAGCTGCGACTCCCAGAGAAGCTTGCCGGTGTGGCTGTCATAGGCATGAATCTTTCGGTCGTAGACAGTGGCTCCAATAAAAAGAAGGCCGCCTGCGGTGACGATTGGTCCACCGTAGTTCTCCGACCCCGTGTTCCCCATTCCCGCCTTCACCAGCTCCGGATACTCGCCGAACGGAATCTTCCAGAGATACTTCCCGGTGTTCAGATCGATTGCGCTGAGAGTTCCCCAGGGCGGACTGATCGCGGGATAGCCGTCCTGATCGAGAAATTTGCGATAGCCGGTAAAGCGATACCTCAGTTGGTCGCCCATCGTCTTCGCTCTGCTTTCTGTTACTCCCAGGTACCGCAACAATGCGGACAGCTCTGGGCCCTGAAGCCTGGCAAATCCCGGCATACGCCCCTTGCCGGCATGAATCATTTCGACGACCTGCGGGCTCGACATGCGACTGCCGACACCTACCAGGGCCGGGAATGAGGGCGGAATCCCTTCCCGC
This sequence comes from uncultured Acidobacteriaceae bacterium, assembly GCA_963782175.1. GTDB lineage: Bacteria > Acidobacteriota > Terriglobia > Terriglobales > Acidobacteriaceae > Silvibacterium. The sequence continues at coordinate 108,325 of CAWAIX010000013.1, read as the reverse complement.
TGGTCTCCATGACAAATGGCACAATGATCCGCGTAGCTCTTGGCTCCCAGCGGATCGCCCGTCTCCGCCCGGGTTTCAGCCGCTGGCGTTGACGCCATTTCCTGTTTTCCGCTCTCTTCCGGGCCCTTGTTCGACGCGGATTCCGCGCCCTTCAGGTAAGCAAGCAGTGCCGACATCGTCTCATCGTCGACCACGGGGAATGAAGGCATGCGCCCTCTGCCGGAGTGAATAACTGCAGCAATCTCCTTGTCCGACAGCCGCTCCGCCACGCCGACCAGAGATGGAAACGCCGGCGGCGAGCCCTCGCGATGATCACCGTGACAGCTGGCGCAGAGGTATTCATAGGTCCCTTGGCCTGGGTTGCCGCTTGCCTTGCTTTCCGCCAGCAATCCTGTCCACGCCATCTCGTTCTCGTTCACGTAAATCACACCCGTCCTGATATCGACTGCCGGACCGCCCCATTCGGCCCCTCCGTCGAATCCCGGAAACACGATGGTCGGCTTATCAACGCCAAGCGGAACGAATTGTCCTTCGCTGCGAAAGGTCCTGAACCGCTCCAGCGCGAATCTGTGTGCCTCGGGCGTGCGATTTGTCAGCATATCCTCCGTCAGCATCTGCCTTCCGAACGGCTCCGGCGCACCCGGCAACGATTGTGTCCGCGCCGCAACTTCACCCGGCACATCGCTCGCGGGGTACGGCTTCTCGCTGATTGGAAACAGCGGCCTCCCGGTGTCTCGATCGAAGAGGTAGACATAGCCCTGCTTACTCGTCTGCGCTACGGCGTCGATCCGCTCACCCCCGCGCGTGACGCTCAGCAACGCGGGCGGAGAAGGAAAATCCCGGTCCCAGATGTCGTGATGCACGCCCTGAAAATGCCAGATGCGCTTGCCCGTCTTTGCATCGAGCGCGAGCAGGCTGTCGGCAAAGAGGTCATCGCCGACGCGGTCCGCTCCGTAAAAATCCGAAACAGCGGAACCGGTCGGAACATAAACGATGCCTCGCTTCTCGTCGAGCGACATGCCAGCCCAGTTGTTCGCAGCGCCGGATTTGAGCCAGGCATCCCTGGGCCACGTGTCATATCCGAACTCGCCCGGGTGAGGGATGGTGTGAAAGCTCCACCGCAGCAGCCCCGTTCGCACATCGAAAGCCCGAATATCGCCCGGAGGCGCAGGATGCGTCTCGGGATTGCGGCCGCCCACAATGATCAGGTCCTCGTAGATGACTCCCGGGCTGGTCAACGCAATCGACTGCTCCCTGTAATCGCCCCGAAGTTGCTTGCGCAGATCGATCCGTCCGCCCTCGCCAAACGAAGCTATCGGCTTGCCTGATATAGGATCGAGCGCGTACAGAAAATTCATCACGCCGGCAAAGAGCCGGCTCTCGGAACCATCGGTCCACCAGCTCAAACCACGATCCGGCTGCGTCCCCTTGATGCCGGAATCGAACTGCCACAGCAGCTTTCCAGTGGCCGCATCGAGTGCGATCACTTTTTGCGTGGGAGTGTATGCATAGAGCACCCGGCCAACAACCAGAGGGCTGGTTTGCAGGCCGCCCTGCTCTCCGGTGTCGAACGTCCATGCAACCTTCAGCCTGCTGACGTTGCTCCGATTGATCTGCGTAAGCGGCGAATAGTGATCGCCCGCCAGCTGGCCCCCATACACGGGCCAGTCAGTATTTTTCGCATGACTCTCGCTCGCGGACTGCCTCTGCGCCGCCCCCGAATGCAAGAGCGCAGCGCAGCCGGCAACCCAACCCATCATCACCAGCGTGATAAGCACTATCCTGTTCATTGACCCGGAATCAGTACAGCAGAACACTCCACGCCAGGTCCGAATGGTTTCCGATTCGCAGAACCCACTTGATCTCCTTGAACGACCATCGCCATTTAAGCACGATTTGCGGCAGTGCTTGTAGCAACGCTCGCATACATCATGCCGATCGTAGAATGGTCGGGGGACGCGATGAAGAAAGTGCGCGTAGGCTCAGGGGCCGGATACTCCGGCGACAGGATCGATCCAGCCGTTGAGTTGGCGCGCTTCGGCAACCTTGATTACCTCGTCTTCGAATGTCTGGCCGAGCGTACCATCGCCCTCGCCCAGCAGAGCAAGCGCAACGGGACGAGTGAAGGCTACGATCCGCTTCTCGTCGAGCGCATGCACGCTGTCCTGCCGCCACTGTATCTCCAACGGCGTCAGGATCATCAGCAACATGGGCGCGGCGAACCCGATCGCCGCGGCAAGGAAGACGCAGGAAATAGCTCGGGCTCTTGGCCTCACCGGCCTCCGCATCGCCGCCATTACCGGCGACGACGTGATCCAGCACGTGCCCAGCAACTACACGTTCATGGAATCCGGCGAATCGGTTAGTTCCGTCGCCGAACGCATCGTTTCGGCCAATGCCTATCTCGGCGCGCCTGCGATCGTCACCGCACTCGCACGAGGCGCAGATGTCATCCTGACCGGCCGCTTTGCCGATCCCTCACTCTTTCTCGCGCCGCTGATCCATCAATTCGCATGGGACACGTCAGACTGGAACCTTCTCGGCCAGGGCACCGCGATCGGCCATCTGCTGGAGTGCGCGGGACAACTGACAGGCGGCTACTTCGCCGATCCGGGCTACAAAGACGTTCCCTGGGCTCGCCCGGCTTGGATTTCCCCTGGCTGAAGTAAGCGAGGACGGCAGCGCCATTCTCACCAAGGTGAAGGGTTCGGGCGGATGCCTCACCCGCGCCACCTGCATCGAGCAATTGCTCTACGAAATACAGGACCCGGCGAGTTACATAACGCCCGATGTCGTCGCCGATTTCTCGAGCATTCAGATCGAGGATCTCGGAAACGCCCGTGTTCGCGTCACCGGGGGCACCGGGAAACCGAAGCCCGACACGCTGAAAGTTTCCGTTGGATTTCGCGATGGCTGGATCGGCGAGGGGCAGATCTCGTATGCCGGACCGGGGGCTGTCCCTCGCGCCCAGCTCGCCGAGGAAATCCTTCGCGAACGACTCCGCTCGCACCCATCGGGCGAGCTTCGTTTCGATCTGATCGGGATGAACTCCATTCACGGACACGCCCTCTCACAACAGGCGTGTGAACCCTGGGAGGTTCGCCTGCGCGCCATCGCCCGCGGCGACACGCGCGAGCACGCTGTGCTTATTCCCCGTGAAGTAGAAGCACTCTACACAAACGGCCCCGCCGGAGGAGGTGGCGTATCAACGTCGGTCCGCGAGACCATCGCAATTCTCTCCACCCTCATCCCCGCTGATTTTCCGCAACCCGTGATCCACATTGAGGTCTCCTGAAATGCTGCTCCGCGAACTCGCGCATTCGAGAACCGGCGACAAGGGCAATCTCGTCACGATCTCACTGATCGCATATCGATCTGATGATTTCGATCTGCTCGTGCGTGAGGTCACACCGGAGAGCGTCGCCAAGCACTTCTCCGGGATCGTGGACGGCCCAGTCAGACGCTACCTCCTGCCGCATCTCTCCGCCCTGACCTTCGTCCTGCGTCGCCCGGTCACGCTCGCCGTCACCCGTTCCCTCGCTCTCGACGCGCATGGAAAATGCCTCGGCTCCGCGCTGCTCGCGCTCGAAATCGATGTCACTCCTCGCGCAGAAGGATCAGCGGATCGACTGACAGTGCCCGCTGCGCCGGAATCCACGTAGCGACCAGGCCGAGCAAGGCCATAGCCATGACAACTCCGCAGAGCACCAGCGGATCGCGAGGCGTCGCTCCATAAACGATGTAGGCAAGGATCCGGGTGGCCAGAAGCCCAAGCACGAGACCTGCAGCGGAACCTATAAGCAGCAGTTTGAACGCCCGCCCCAGCGCGGCCTCGAGCACTTCCCGTCGCTGCGCGCCAAGCGCAACGCGGATGCCCAGTTCGCGCAGCCTCTTGCTCACCGAGTATGCCGCCATACCGAAGATACCGGTGATCGACAGCACCGCGCCCATGAAGCCGAGAACACCCAGTGCCATGGTCGCGACACGCGAAGCAAACAATGCACTATCGTTCAGCTCCTTGTCCCACATCCGAAGGGTCACGGGCATTCCCGGGTCCAGTTCGGCCAGGGTGCTCTTGACCGCTGCGCCCAGTTGTTGCGGATCGCGGCCCGAGCGCACCACCAGCGTGATGTCGTTCATGTGTGTTCCGCGCATGTAAGGAGATTGCAGCGTCGGCAGAAACATCGCGGGCTGCGTAGCTTCGGTGATGCTCTCATACCTTCCGTCTTCGACCACACCCACAACCTGAAGGCGTGTTCCATCGCGCTTCTTGAAATATCCGCCCAGCGCACCTTTTACTGAACCAAATATCCTTGCGGCAAACTCCCGGTTCACTACTGCCACGCGCGGCGCGTTCTTGTCGTCGTGCCACGTAAAGTCTCTGCCTGCGAGCAAGGCAGTCCGCGCCGCATCCAGATATCCCGGAGTAATGTTGTATGTCATCGCGTCCGCGGCTGCATTTGACGGCCTCAGATCCGCGGTTTTATCTGTAAAAACAATCGCGCTGTTGGCGCCAAAATAAAGCGGCGGCCTGTCCACCGAACCCACAGCCCTTACTCCTGGAATATTCTGTAGAGCGTCGATGAGGCGCTTCTGGCCTGCCTCCATGCTATCGCTGGCATTGCCGGCCATACTAAGAGACGTCCCGACCAGCATGGCGCTCTTTGGCTCGAAACCGAAAGTGCTGTGCATCGAGCGCACGAGTCCACGAACAGCAACCATCGACGAAGTAACCAGCACGGCGCATATCGCGATCTGCGCCACCAGCAGAAGGTCGCGGACCGTCATTCGCCGCGTTACTCTGCCGGACAACCCTGCTTTGACAACCTCATACGGATTCGTTCTCAGGATTTGCCTGACGGGCACAGCGCCGAACAGAATGCCGCTGGCAACGGCCAACAGCAAGGCAACTAGGTACACCTTCACGTCCGGATTCACCGGGACACGCATGGTGGGCGCCGTACTTGAAAGGGGCCGCCATGCGCTCAGCCCGCGCAGGAGCGCCATGCTGCCCGCCAATCCGATTGCGCCTCCGAGTAGCGAGATGAGCACAGCTTCGGTAAAGACCTGGCGGAGGATGCGCCTGCGGCTCGATCCCAGCGCCAGCCGCAGCGCGATCTCCCGCGAGCGATCCGCGGCGCGCGCAGCAAAGAGGCTGCCCAGGTTCGCGCATGCCGCCAGCAGAATCAATCCGGCAAGCAGCATCAACCCGGTGAGAAACTGCCGCATCGGGTCGCCGAGCCAGTCACCGGCAAGCGCCGGAGTCGTGAGCGAGAACGTCATATCGCCGTCGTCTTTGGGATAGTTCTTCTCCATCCACTTGCCAACGGAGTTCAGATCCGCAACAGCCTGCGCCGGCGTAACTCCTGGCTTGAGATGACCCAGCATCATGAGAATGCCGCGGTTGCCGCGTTCATTCAGAACATTGAGTCCTTCCACCTGCTCCTGGTTCACAATCGGCACCCAGAAGTCCGGCGCGAGAAACAGCAGCGTGCCCTGAAATGCCGGCGGCGCCACGCCGAGAATTGTGAAGGCATGCTTATTCAGCAGAACAGTCCGCCCGACAACGCCGCGATCATCCTCAAAACGGGTGTGCCAGAAAGAGTAAGTGAGCACTATATAGGGCGCGCTGTTCGGCCCCCGCTCGTCCGAACGGTGAAAGAAGCGGCCGAGGAAGGGCCGAATGCTGAGTGCATCGAAGTAATTGCTGGTCACCTCCATCAGCCACACCGGAGACGCATTGTTGCCTGTATCCAGCGCTGCGCTTGCAACGTTGTAGGCTGCCAGATCTTTGAAGCTGCGGTTGCGGTCTCGCAAGTCAAGGTAATCGGGATACGAATGATTGATGGCGCGATCGCTCCCGCGCTCTATGGCATAGAGGCTCTGCGCGTCGGGAACATTTAGCGGACGCAGGACCAGCGCATTCAGGATCGCGAAGACGACGGCATTCGCGCCGATAGCGAGCGCGAGCGTTAGAATCGCGACTGCCGCAAAGCCGGGAGACTTCCGCAAAAGACGAAGGCTGAAGCGGATGTCCTGCAGCATCGTCTCAGCGAAATTACCGCCCAGCGCCTGGTGCGACTCTTCTCTGTAGCGCTCATAAGCGCCAAACTCGATGCGCGCCCGGCGCTCCGCCTCGGCGCGAGAGAGACCAGACCGCTCCAGGTCATCAGCGCGCAGCTGAATATGCGATCGAAGCTCCTCATTCGTGTCGTCCGCAAGTGCGGAGCCCCGAAAGAGCTTCGCGAAAACAGAGCGAAACCAGCCGACGAGCTTCATACTTCCTCTGGTTGCGCCGCCAGAGCCGTACCAATTGCGGTTGCGAGCCGGTTCCAGTTGTCGGTCTCTTCGCGCAAGCGCCTGCGCCCGGCAGAGGTCAGTTCGTAGAACTTGGCGCGCCGGTTATTTTCCGATGTCCCCCAGCTCGGCTTGAGCAGCCCTTGCCGCACAAGCCGAAACAGCCCCGGATATAGCGCACCCTGTTCCACCAGAAGCGCGTTGCCGGAGATCTGCGCGATGCGCAGCAAAATGCCGTATCCGTGCAGAGGGCCGAGCGAAACCGCCCTGAGGATGAGAAGATCCAGCGTTCCGGGCAGAAGCTGCGCCTGATCGGGCATGCGTCCCTCCTAAATTGATTAGGAGACTACGCCTGACTCTCCTAAGCTGTCAAGGAGAAACGCCAAAACGATTGCAGGAGCCGGGTCCGCCCGCTACTCTTCAGCATTCTGATAGCAACTCCGCCCCGGCACGCACCGCGCCAGGTGAACGTAGTGGTCATCCGGCCCCGCCGGACCCATCGTTCGCAGGCACCAGTAGCTGCTCGCCGTGTGGATACCCGGCAACCACGACTCGGCATCCTGTGGTGTGGTGCCGTAGGGATTTTTTGTCCGGAGGCATTGGCAGGGTTGGGAATTCACATTTGTCGTGCTCATCGTGCTCATTGTCGCCTCCTATCCCGCCGCTCGCGGATCGCGATCCATCTGCCCGGCAGCCAGCAGAACAGTGCGGTAAATCGCCACCGGGAAAAGATCCACCTTGTACGCATTCATCGACAGCGGAACCGCGCTTTCCATCGCAGCCTTGCCTGCTGCCCGCGCCGTTGCTTCGCTGATCGGCTTGCCCATCAGCTCGGCTTCGGCCTGCGCCGACCGCCGCACAACCGGAGAAGCCGCGCTCATCGTCACTACGGCCCTTCGGCAGACATTGCCGTCCATCTCGAGCACCACCCCAGCGTCGGCAATGGCCCAGTCAAAGCTGTCCTTCTCGCCATACTTCTGATACGCCGATCTCGTGCCCACCGCAGCCTTTGGAACCATCACCGCCGTCAGCAGCTCGTCGGGCTCGATCACCGTAAACTTCGTCGGGTTGGCATCTGGATGTACATAGAAATCCTTGATCGCCACGACGCGCTTGCCTCTCTTTGCCGAAACCAGCTCGATACTGCCATCGAGGCCCAGCAGCGCCACGGCCGCCGATGAAGGCGCGACAGCCGGACACGTGCCGTAGTCCATGATGGCGTGGTACTGGTTCAGCCCGGCGAAGGCGAAGCAGAAGTCCTTTCCCTTTCGCAGACACTCGAATTCCGCCGAACGGTAATACCAGCACTGCACAGGCTGCAGGAGGTTCCCGCCGACCGTGGCCATGTTGCGGATGTGTGGTGTTGCGGCGCTCCCGCATGCGTCGGAAAGGATCTGATATTGCTTGCGAATCGCGGGATGCTCGCTGATTTCGGTCAGCGTAGCGAGAGCGCCGATCTTCAGCCCCTTGTCGGTCTCTTCGATTCCCCGCAGTGCCGGCACATTTCGGATATTCACCAGCTTTTCGGGCTGCGCAGTGCCGTTCTTCATGCGGTCGAGCAGGTCCACGCCGCCCGCCTTGACCACCGCGCCGTCCTTCAGTTGCGACAGCGCGCCCTCTACCGTTGTGCAATCTGCGAAGTGTAAAGGCGTTCATGCCAACTCCATTTCGGCCTTCGGCCTGCGCAGCGCCGCCAGCACCACCGACGGCGTCATCGGCATCCGGCGGATGCGCACTCCGATGGCGTTGTAGACAGCGTTGCCGACCGCCGCGCCGATGGAAACGACCCCGGCCGCCTCGCCGATACCGGACGCATCCGTCGAGCTCTGACCGATGTACGCTTCGACAAGCCGCACATCGATCTCCGGAGTCTCGCGCGAGCCGGCTATCTTGTATGTCTCAAGATTCGGATTGACCATGAGACCGTAGTTCGGATCGAGCAGCCGGTTCTCATAGAGCGTGTAGGAAATGCCCTGAATGACCCCGCCATTGATCTGGCTTATCACCAGTGACGAATTCAGGGGCCGCCCGCAATCGTGCACCGAGAGTACCCGCGTCACCTGCACGCGTCCCAACTCGGTATCCACCTGTACCTCCGCCACATCCACGCCGCCGTAGGTCAGATACTTGCTGCGGTCGTAATCAGGAATGCGCTTCGCCTGAACCGCGATCTGATCGGTGGTCATCTTCGCCGCCGCCCGCCGGAAGCTGACCGGCTTCATCTTGCCGGATTTGCTGCGCACCTCACCATCCACCAGAACCAGATCGTCAGCCGACGCGCCATAGGCCGGAGCAATGTCGGCCAGGAACTTCTGCGAGGCCTGCCAGGCTGCATCACGCATCACTGGAGTAATCGACAGCGTTGTTACGCTTCCACCCGAATTCGGTCCCGCCGGGTAATTGGTATCGCCAAACTTGATCGCGACCTGCGCCGGCGGAACTCCGAATTGCTCGGCCATGATTTGTGCTGCCACCGTCTTGATGCCCGACCCGATGTCCTGCACGGATGACAGTACCTCGATCGACCCGTCCTTGTGTACGCGTACTTCCGCCGACGAGTCCATGCTGACGAACCGGTACCACACCGACTGCGCCAGACCCACTCCGCGCTTGACCGGCCCCGTGTCTGCGCCGGCCTTGGCATTGCGCGACTTCCACAGGTCGCTCTCGCGCACAATCTGCCGTTCGACGCGACGCACCGGGTGCGGGTCGGTTTTGTCACGTAGATCGATGGGATCCATGTTGAGCTTTACTGACAGCTCATCGATGGTCTGCTCGAGCGCCCAGTCTCCCTGCGGATGTCCAGGCGCGCGCATCGCTGCCCCCGGCCCGGCATTGATGAACACGTCGTTCTCTTCTGTATGCAGCGCTGCATACTTGTAGAGGTTCGAGGCCGGACCCGCGCAGCCCGCGCCTGTACCGCATCCCGCCGTTCCGTAGCTGACGAGGTGAATGCCGGTGATCTCGCCGTCCTTCTTTGCGCCGATGCGCAGCAGTTGATCGGAGCTGGGACGATTGCCGACCGACAGGTGCTCTTCCTCGCGATCGAGCATCATGCGAACCGGCGCGCCGGTCTTCTTCGAAAGCGCCGCCGCAACCACTCCATAATTGCCCGCGCCGAACTTCGCTCCGAAGCCGCCGCCCATGAACTCCGTAATGACCCGCACCTGTGACGTTGGAAGATTGAAGAAGCTCGCTAGTTCCTCGCGCACGCTTGCGGTGCCCTGCGTAGACGCCCAGACCGTGAGCATCTCCGGCTTCCAGTCGGCAACCACTCCATGCGTCTCGAGCGCCGAGTGCGTCTGCACCTGCGTGATGTAGTGGCCTTCGACCACCACATCCGCCTCCTTGAAGCCTTGCTCGATGTCGCCCTCTTTCTTGATCGAAGGCCCATGAACATTGCCTCTCTGGGATACATTGCGCGGGCCGCCGCCACCGCCTGCGCTACCCGCCTGATCGGCCGCTCCTGGAAATACCAGCGGAGCGTTCTCCTCGCGCGCCTTGTCCAACTCGACCACGAACGGGAGCTTTTCGTACTGGACCTTCACCAGAGCGGCGGCCTCCTCCGCGGCGTAAGGCGTGACTGCAGCAACGGCCGCTATGGGCTGGCCTGCGTAGCGCACCACCGGGTACTTCACCTGCTCGAGCGCAGGATCGCGCAATACAGCGCCACCCAGCACATGCTGGATGACGTGCACGCCTTTGACGCCTGGATATCGTTCCGCAGCCGACGTGTCGACCGACACAACCTTTGCGTGCGGCACCGAAGCGTTGACGAACTTCGCATACAGCATTCCGGGCAACTGAACATCCGCCGTGTACTTCGCACGGCCGGATACCTTCGCCGGCCCGTCCCAGCGCTCGACCGGCTGCCCTACGTATTTCAGATCCTTGTTGACCGGCCACACCGGCGGTTCGCTCGCCGGAACCTCGCGCGGCTCGTCGTGCAGCGTGTAGCCGGGCACTCCGATCGGCATCTGCACGGTCTTCTTCGGCGTGCTGTCAGGCTTCTTTTCTTCCTCCTGCGGCAGCGCCTCCTTCAAAAGCAGATCGCTCAGCAGAGACTTTTCACTGATGTGAGTTGCCATGGCGCTCCTTCCCTAGGCCTTGTGGCTGGTGCCCGCCGTCTCGAGCGTGGCGGCAAAAATTCTCGGATACGTGCCGCAGCGGCATAAATTGCCGGAAATCGCGTGACGAACGTCCGCTTCCGTCGGGTGCGGATTCGACTCCAGAAGAGCCGCGCAACTCATCACCATGCCCGGCGTGCAGAACCCGCACTGCAGTGCGTCGTGCTTCACGAATGCGACCTGGAGCGGAATCAGCTTGCCGTCTTCGGAGAGTCCTTCGATGGTCGTCACCTTGTGGCCCACCGCGTCGACCGCCAGCATCGTGCAGCTGTTGATCGGCATCTTGTCGAGCCAGACAGTGCAGCCGGAACACGATCCGCGGTCGCAGACAATCTTGGTCCCCGTGAGCCCCATCTGGATGCGCAGGGCCTCAGCCAGCGTCGTGCGCGGTTCGATCTGAATGGCGTGCACTTTCCCGTTCACGTTCAGCGTGACCGGTACCGCGCCAGGTCCGAGCATGGTGACGCCGGAAGCTTCCGTCTGTGCAGCGGTATCGAATCCGTGAATGCCTTCGAGCAGTGCCGTTCCGGCCGCTGTAATTCCGGCACCCTTTAGAAATCCACGGCGTGTAATTCCACTGCCAGGTCGATCAGCCGCCGGGGCATCTTTGAATATGTTTTCTTTTCGTTCTGATTCTGGATTGGAGTGGGAATCTTTGTGGACGGCCATAGATGCTCCTTGCTGATGGATCTGCTGTGCCTCGAGACAAGGGTCGCACGAATCCGGTTTCTGGAATCCGGAGTTCACAACTTTTTACAACTGGCGTGAGCGTAACGTCAGAGCAAATAAGTACCGGCCAAACTATAACTCCCGGCCCTCGCGCTCTGCAACTGCGCACATTTCATCCCAATACCATTCAAAACTTGTGGTAATCGCGCGCCTTAATGCGCCGGTCATCTTGATTGCTACTGCGCCATTCATCGCTCCCTTTGGATCCGGGGCATCACATCCTTCAGAATTAGAGGGATATGAAGACTCGGCTTTCCTGGCGGCTCTGGCTGCGAATCGGCTTGCTCGTCACTGCCATCGTTCTGCTCATCGTCCGCCTCGCACCCTTGCATCATGGAAGGACACCCGGTCCAAAGCCCATTACGGATCTCGCAGTGACGAGCCCTCTCAACCAGCCCGGGACCGGCGTCGTCCCCGACAACGCCTATGAGGTCTACTCGGGGATATACCAGTCTCCATCGCCGGATCCTCTTGCCTTTGCAGAAAACTCCGTCACCGATATTCCGCAGGTCGATGGCAGTTGCCTCAAACCCGCCTCGCCCGACGAGCAGGAGATGACCGATGCTTTCGTCGCGGCAAACCGGCAGAGCCATCGTTGGGAGCAGAAATTTTCCATCGACCAGGGATATCGTCTCCTGCCGCGCGCCGAAGTGGCGAAGGCTCAAGGCTGCCTTGCAACCCACGGACGCGACGCCGCGGCCTGCGAAGGCTACAAGCAGCTACGATATGTGCGCTTCCTTGGCGTGCCCGGATTCGACCGCACGCATACCCACGCTTTGGTCTCCGTCATCAAGAGCTGTGGCGGATTCTGCGGCAACGGCGGCATCTTCGCCGTCGAGAAGACCGGCGGCACCTGGCAGCGCTCGCCGACTACTGACTTCACCCGGAACTGCAGTTGGATGTACTGAACCTCGCGCAAAAATACTAGAACGTAAATTTCGCAGCGAGCTGAATGCCCCTCGGGGCGCCCCCGCCAAGAAACGGGTTGCCTATTCCCACATCCCCGGTCGCGGTGATGGCATAGTATCCCGCGCTCACTTCGCGCGCGCCGCTTTGGGTGAAACCATTCGGCGCGGCGTCGGCAATGAATAACGGCAGAACCGGGCTGGCGAAGTTCGGATGGTTCACGATGTTAAAGAATTCCGCACGCAGCTGCAGCGAGAGGTTTTCCTTGAAATTCGTACTCTTGTAGAGTGCGAAGTCCCAGTTCTTGTACGCCAGGTCTCGCAGTGAAGTGCGCCCCAGACTGCCGAAATGGCGCGTGCCGGGAACACAATCCTGGGCGGTTCCGGTTATCCCATTCGTCAGCGCATAAGATGTAAGCGAGCATGGAATCGCGTACGACGACAAATTGAGGAACACCGCGGGATTCGTTGAGTATCTCGGTCGCGAAAGAACATCGGGGCGGTCAAATCCCTCGCCGCTTCCGCTGTAATCGTCCTCGAAGTTGTAGTTCAGGTTGAAAGGCTGGCCGTCCTGAAGCGTCACCGTGCTGTCGAATCCCCAGCCGTTGCGTAGGAGTGCCATGCTGCCATTCATCTTGGGCAACTGATAACTGAAAATCCACGTGAAGCGATTGCGCACATCGAAGTTCGAGTCGCCGTATTCCAGGTTTGGACGCGTGCTGTCATTCGGCTGCGCCGCATTCGGGATAAAGTCCTCGCTGTCGCTTGCATTGTCGAGTGAGTGCGACCAGTTGTAATTGAGGATGTTTGAAATCCCGTGCCAGTCAGACATACGAACGCCGAGCTGGAACGAATTGTAATTCGAATAAGCTGTCGCCTCTTCCTGGTTGACGGCAAACGCGCCGTATGGATTATTCAGATAGACACGACTCGCCGAGTTATAGGTCGGAATGCAGCCCGGGCCTCCGCCGGGATAGCAGGGAAACGCGACTCCAGCCGCATCCGAGTAACTGTTGGCTTTTGCAAATTCGATGTCCGTCGCCGTGATCGTCGCCTGGTTCGGCTGATTGATATCGCGGAATCGCAGCAGGTGCCTTCCGAGAGAGCCGACGTAGCCCAACTGAACAATTGCGCGTGGCCCGACCTGCTGTTGCACGTTGACGTTGTAGTTCATCAGGTAGGGCGTACTGATCTTGTGCGTAACGGAGAAGATGTCCCCGCTGGGCGTACCTCCAGGCGTGGCGAAGACCTGCTGGCCTGAGACGATGGCCCCTCCGAGCGCGCTGACTGAATAAATCGGCGCCGGACCGAGAGGATTGTAGGCCGGCCCCGGATCGAAACTGCTATTATAGGGCAGATGCGCCAGGAACACATCCTGCGAAAACGCATCGAAGAAAACGCGAACCCGCCGCGGATTACTGTCTTTCCCTTGCTCCACGGATCATATGAGTAGCTGACGCGCGGAGCGAAATTCGTGTAGACGGGACTGTAGAGCTTGGCGAGGCCGGGCTGCCCTACCTGCGTCAGGGTGAATGTACCCGCCGCCGGATCAAACGCCGTGATGTTGCTCAGCAGGTTGTTCTTTTCATGGAAGACTCCGAAGTAGTCCCAGCGCAGTCCGTAGTTGAGCGTGAGGTTCGTCAGTATCCTGAAGCTGTCCTGAACGTACAGACCCTCATTGTTCTGATAACTGTGCCGCTGCGAATACCCTGAAGACTGGGTCCCGCTGTCGACACTGCCTGCGAGAAAGTCTGACAACGTGGCAAATTTCAGGGTGCCGCGAAAGTTCGTACCGAGGAACTGCGTAATGCTGGTGCGCCGGAATTCGTAACCGAACTTGATCGAATGCTTGCCCGCCGTCCAGGAAAAATTATCAAAAGCCTGCCAGTTTGTGTCAAACCTCTGCCGCGGATCGGACTTGTTCGCGCCCAGCTGCGCGTAGCTGGCTACCTCGATCACAGGCAGTCCCTCATCGGCGTAGCCCGTTCCTGTATTCAGGCCAAGCGAACTCGGCGCAAAGCTGCGGTCCTCGGGGAAGAATCCTTCGGCAAACCGGTTCCAGCCAAAGCGCGCCTCATTGACCTTGTTTGGAGCAAGCACCGAAACAAGGGAGATCGAAACAAGCTGCACGCGAGTCGGCGTGGAGGTATTGAAACCGGGAAGAATGCCGCCGCCCGAAAGCGCGAGCGGGAAGCTCTGAGTGCTGTCGCCGTAGTAGTAGCGGCCGCTGAGCATGTTGTTCTGAGTAATGTTGTGATCCACCTTCGCGATCAGGCTCGTAATATCGTTGCTCGAAGGGGCAACCACCGCCGCATTGGGGCCGTTGTCGCATCCGGTTTCTCCGCTCGTCGATCCGCCCAGGTTCGGAGCTGGCCACGGATTCCGCTGCAGTAGCGCCGCAATGACCGGATTCGTTGCTCCTCCCAGACTCTGGATCACCGCTGGATCGGGCACACAAGCCTGGCTCACGGTTCCCACACTCTCGCGCTGGCCTTCGTAATCGAAGAAGAAGAAGGTGCGATTGGGAATGATCGGCCCTCCGATCGAGCCGCCGAACTGATTGTTGTGAAATGGTGCCTGCGTCTGTCCTTTGGTGTTGAAATAGTTCCTCGCGTCCAGGGCATTGTTGCGGAAATACTCCGCCGCTGTACCGTGAAACTTGTTTGTGCCGCTCTTGGTTACGATATTTATGACGCCCCCGGCGCTTCTTCCGTACTCGGGCTCAAAGTTCGAAAGCACCCTCAGCTCTGAAACCGCGTCAATCGGCAGGATGGTCGCCGGAGCGCCGAAAACACCTGCCTCATTCACTGCCGGATCATTTCGATAGCCGTCATTCATATCGGTGCCGTCCAGCAGGAAGTTGTTCGATCGCCCGCGCGCCCCGTTCACCGAAAATGTGCCAAACGACCCGGGAGAATCGCTGATCTGGTCCGGCGATCCGGTCACCCCGGGAGTCAGATAGATAAGCTTCGTATAATCGCGCCCGTTTACCGGAAGGTTCTTCACGTCGCTGGTCGTGAGCGTCGCGCCCAGCGTGTTGGACGTGGTCTCCACCTGCAGCGCAGTGCCCGACACGACGACCTGTTCCTTCTGAGCCCCGGTCTGCAGCGTAACTGTAAGGTTCACCTGGGCGGCAACTTCAATGTTGATGCCCTCCGCATGGTAGGGAGCGAAGCCGGTCATCGTGACATCCACGCTGTAGCGCCCGATCGGCAACTCGGGCACAGTAAACTGACCGTCGCCGTTGCTCTCGGTCGTGCGCGCCACGCCTGTATCCATATTCTTGACCGTGATCGCCGCTCCCGGAATGACCGCTCCGGTCGCGTCGGCTACAGTGCCCAGCAATGTGCCGCGAAATGTTTGAGCGTTGAGAATCGATCCGAATACTGCCAGCAGGAGCGAGCAAAGCACGGAACTTCGGGAGATAGTGCGCATGACATTCCTACCCTTTCTCGTGATCAAATGCCACACCGCGAATCGCGGCTTAACTCTACACCATCCTGAAGCATCCGGCTTCAAACCTTGGTGAAGCCGCTCCGCCCGATCGGGCGGCGAGATAATTCTGCTAGTAGGATTGGGGCACGACAACGGGAGACTCCGATGTTTTTTAGGAACCGGAGAGACGCGGGGCGGCAGCTTGCACATAAGCTCTCCCGCTACGCCGGTGACAAGGACGTCGTCGTTCTCGGCATTCCGCGTGGAGGAGTACCCGTCGCATTCGAAGTAGCGCACGCCCTGCACGCTCCTCTCGACGTATTTCTCTCGGCCAAACTTGGCGTACCCGGAAACCAGGAGCTCGCCTTCGGAGCGCTCGCCGGCAACGATGGGCGCGTTCTCGATCAATCCATCATTCGCGCTGCCGGAATCTCACCCGAACAGATTCAGCAGATTACGGAATCAGCGCAGAGAAATCTTGAAGACCAGGCGCTGCTTTATCGCAGAGCGATGCCCGCGCTGCCCGTCGAAGACAAAATCGTGATCCTGATCGATGATGGCATAGCAACCGGGTCCAGTATTTATGCCGCGGTGCAGGCATTGCGCCAGATGATGCCACGCGCGGTCGTCGTCGCCGTCCCCGTGGCTGCGCCGTCAACCTGTTCCTGGCTGCGAACCAAAGTCGATTCTCTTGTGGTCCTTCATGCTCCGGTGCAATTCCAAGCGGTCGGCGAGTTCTACAGGGACTTCTCCCAGGTCTCGGATCAGGAAGTCATCGACTCGCTCGAACAGAGCACGCGATTCCATGAGCCTGGGTAGTTTCAGCTGCCGCGAAAGGTCTGGATCAAAAGCCATATATTCAGCGCGGCAATGACAACAGCGACGAGGTAGCTCAGATGCTTGAGCCAGCGTGCGTTCACAAACTCGCCCATCCGGCTGCGGTCGCTGGTAAATACAACCAGCGGAAAAACAGCGAAACTGAGTTGCAAACTCAGGATCACCTGGCTCAGGATGATCAGCTTGCCTGTCCCTCGCGCGCCGTAGAGGATCGTGATGATCACCGTCGGAACAATTGCCAGTGTTCGCGTGATTAGCCGCCGCAACCACGGCTTCAGCTTGATATCGATAAAGCCTTCCATCACCACTTGGCCGGCGAGTGTTCCAGTAATCGTCGAGTTCTGCCCGGAGGCAAGCAGCGCGACAGCAAACAGTGTGCTTGCTCCAGCAACTCCCAGCATCGGCGTTAGCAGTTTGTAGGCGTCCTCGATCTCGGCGATCTCGAAGTGCCCGCTGCGGTGAAAGACAGCCGCCGCCACAACCAGAATGGCAGCATTCACAAACAGGGCGATCATGAGCGCAGCCGCCGAATCCAGATTCGCGAAGCGGATCGCCTCACGCTTGCCCTGCGGCGTCCGCGGATAATCGCGCGTCTGAACAATGGCCGAGTGAAGATAGAGATTGTGCGGCATCACCGTGGCGCCCAGAATGCTGATTGCGATGTACAGCATTGCCGGATCGGTGATCATCTGGCTTGTGGTCGGCAATAGCAGGTTGCGCGCGATCAATCCCCACTCCGGATGCGACAGAACAATCTCCACGCCAAACAGAACCATGATCGTCGCGATCAGCGTGATCACCAGTGCCTCGAGGTAGCGGAAGCCCTTGTTCTGCAGCAAAAGCAGGAGCAGGACATCGGCACCGGTAAGAATCACCCCAATCACCAGCGGGATGTGAAAAAGCAATTGCAGCGCGATGGCCGAGCCGATCACCTCCGCCAGATCGCATGCCGCAATCGCAACCTCGGCAAAAATCCACAGCGCAACCGCTGTCGGCCGGCTGTAACTCTCACGGCAGGCCTGCGCGAGATCCCGCTCCGTCGCGATTCCCAGCTTGAGAGCGAGACTTTGCAGCAGGATCGCCATCAGGTTCGAGAGCATGATGACGAACAGCAGTGTGTAGCCGTAGCGAGAACCACCGGCAATGTCCGTCGCCCAGTTGCCGGGGTCCATGTAACCGACGGAGATAAGAAAACCCGGCCCGAGGAAGCCCAGCGCGCGACGCCAGAAACTGGGCGAACGCGTCAGATGCACGGAGGAGAAGACATCCGGCAGCGACGGCTTGAAAACCTGGTCGAGCTCGCGCACGGATGGCATGCGGCGGTGAACGAATCCCCCTTAGAGCCAGTATGCCACAGTATGTTAACTATAGTTATTTAATTCTTGAACGCCTTGGTTCACTGGCGACTTTTGGCCGGACCCACACCCTGCTCGCGGCAGACTTCCCCACCGTTACCGGTCCGCCCGGCGTCTGCACAACGACCGTCTCATCGTAGTTCCGTTGCAGCACGCGCACCGGTACCCGCGGCCCTATTCCAATCTGGTGCAGAAACTCAAGCAGCCGGGCATCGCGCTCGTAGAGGCTCGCCACAACGTAATCCACGCCTTCCGGCGCTTCCGCCAGAGCCTGCAGGCCGCGCTTTTTCATCTGTGAGGGGGTCAGAGGAAGGACGCCGTTTCCATGCGGACAATCGCCCGCTTCGCCAAGCTTCTCAATCAGCTTCGCCTCAAACACTGGAGAAATCGCATGCTCAAGCCGTTCCGCTTCCGCGTGAACCTGGTGCCACTCCATGCCGAATATCTCCGTCAGCATCCGTTCCACCAGGTGATGACGCAGGGCTGTGCGGTGGGCGGCGTCGCGGCCCTTTTGCGTCAGTTTCAGGGTATCGCCGCGATGTGCATCAATGTAGCCGTCCTGGCGTAACCGCTTGACGGCATTCGTCACGGCCGGAGGCGAGACATGAAGCCACTGCGCCAACAGCGCCGGAATGACTACATGGCCCTCGCTCTCAGCTTCGATAATCGCCTTGAGGTAATCTTCTTTCGAAACCGTGATTTCCGCCGACATGGCTACCAGTTAACCACGGTGAATAAAGGCTTGTCACTGCAGTTTCTACGGGTGAGTCATCCGCTCCGGAACAACCAGGCGATCGAACTGGTCCTCGCTCACATAACCGAGGTTGAGCGCCGCATCCTTGAGCGTAAGATCCTGCTCCATGGCGTAATGGGCGATCTCTGAAGCCCTGTCGTACCCAATCTTCGGCGCGAGCGCTGTGACCAGCATCAACGACCGCTCCACATCATGCTTGATCTTCTTCAGGTTCGGCTTCGTTCCCTCCACCAGGTACTTGCGGAAATTCTCGCTCCCATCTGCCAGCAGATTGACCGATTGCAGGATGTTGTAAATCATCAGCGGCTTGTAGACATTCATTTCGAGATAACCGCCCGCGCCGCCGAACCCCACTGCTACGTCATTCGCCATCACTTGCACCGCGATCATCGTGAGCGCCTCCACTTGGGTGGGATTCGCCTTCCCCGGCATGATCGATGACCCGGGCTCGTTTTCCGGAATGATGAGTTCGGCAATTCCGGCGCGAGGACCGCAGGAAAGAAACCGGATATCATTTGCAATCTTGTAGAGCGATCCGGCCAGCGTGCGCAGCGTTCCCGAAAGCTGCACGAGCGCGTCGTGAGCGCCCTGCACCGCGAATTTGTTGGGAGCAGTAACGAAAGGCAGCCCCGTCAGACCTGCTATTTCTTCCGCAACCGCCTTGTCGAAGCCCGCGGGCGCATTGATTCCCGTCCCAACAGCTGTCCCGCCGAGCGCCAGCTCGCATACGCCGTCGAGCGCCCCCCGCAGCCATTTCAGATCATCGGACAGCATGGCCGCATACCCCGACCACTCCTGGCCGAGCGTGAGTGGCGTCGCATCCTGCATGTGCGTGCGGCCAATCTTGACGATGTCCTTCCATTCTTCAGCCTTGGCCGCTATCGCATCATGGAGAGCCTGCGTGGCGGGAATCAGCCGCTCGGTCACCCTCATTACCGCAGCAATGTTCATGGCTGAAGGAAATGAGTCATTCGACGACTGCGACATGTTCACGTGATCGTTGGGATGAACCGGCTTTTTGCTCCCGAGAGGTTCGCCGGCCAGCTGCGAGCAGCGGTTCGCGATGACTTCGTTCACGTTCATGTTGAACTGCGTGCCGCTGCCCGTCATCCACACATGCAGCGGAAACATATCGTCATGCTTGCCCGCGAGAATCTCGTCGCAGGCCTGAACGATCAACGCGTGGCGCTGATCGTCCAAGCGGCCGATCGCGTGATTTACGTTGGCGCAGGCCTTCTTCAGAATTGCGTATGCCGGGATCATCTCCCGCGGCATCAGGTCGTGCCCAATGCTGAAATGCTCGATGGACCGCTGCGTCTGCGCGCCCCAAAGCTTATCGGCGGGCACGGCGACTTCGCCGAGAGCATCCCTCTCTATCCGGACTTCTTTTTCACCCATCGCATGCCTCGATCACCACGGCTCGACACTTCAAAGCTTGCGCTCGTAGGGCACGTATGCCGGCTCCCAGATATTTGCTTGGACTTCCCGAAGCAGCTCAGCCTCGTCGGCGACCTGCGCCTGACCATCTTTGATCGCCTGTCTGCCAACCGCTTCCGCGATAAAGCGCCCTATCTTGCGCGCATCCGAAATCGGCGGAAGCAAACTTGCCTGCTTGTCTTTTTGCGTGGGCAGATGCCGGATCAGCTCCGTCGCTGCGGCCTTGACCATGGTATCGGTCACCCGCCGCGCCTTCGACGCCACAATACCCACCGCGAGTCCCGGGAAGATGTAAGAGTTATTCGTCTGAGCGATGTGAATCTTCTTCCCGCCCACATCCACCGGATCAAACGGGCTGCCCGTGCCGACAAGCGCGCGGCCATCCGTCCACGTCAGCAGGTCCTTCGGAGTCGCTTCGCTGCGCGACGTCGGATTCGACAGCGGAAAGATGACCGGCCGAGCCGTGTTCTTGGCCATTTCACGCACCACCTCTTCGGTGAAGGTTCCCGCCTGGCCCGAAACGCCGATCAGCACCGTAGGTTTCACGTTGCGCACCACATCGAGCAGCGTAATCTCATCACCGGACGTCTTCCAGCCCTGAACCTCCGCAGCCTTGCGCGCATACGGCTTCTGCTCGGGATGTACATCTTTCGTGTTTTCTGTGATGAGTCCGTAGCGGTCGACCGCGTAGACGTGGCTCCGCGCATCCTCCGGCGACAGGCCCTTGTCCTCGATGAATTGCGCCAGCAGATTTGTAATCCCCAGCCCGGCGCTGCCAAAGCCAAGCACTACGATCTTCTGCTGCTCCAGCGGAACGCCGGTCACATTGATCGCCGAAACCAGGGTGGAGGCCGCAATCGCCGCCGTCCCTTGAATGTCGTCGTTGAAGGTGCAGAGCTGATCTCTGTACCGCGCCAGCAGTCGCGCAGCATTTGCGCCGGCGAAGTCCTCCCACTGCAGCAGAACGTGAGGCCAGCGCGCTTTCACCGCCGACACAAACGTCTCGACGAAGTCGTCGTACTCCTGCCCGCGCACGCGCTTGTTCCGCCAGCCGATGTAGATCGGATCGTTGAGCCGCTCCTCGTTGTCTGTCCCCACATCGAGCAGAATGGGCAGGCAATTTTCCGGATGAATCCCGCCCAGCGCCGTATACAGAGCCATCTTGCCGATCGGAATGCCCATGCCGCCCGCGCCCTGGTCGCCCAGACCTAGGATGCGCTCGCCATCGCTGACTACAATGCACTTCACCTGGTCATAACGCGAATGCCCAAGGATCTGGGCGATGCGCCCCTTGTTCGGATAGCTCAGGAACAAGCCGCGCGGCTTGCGCCAGATCTCGCTGAAGCGCTGGCAGCCCTCGCCCACAGTCGGCGTGTAGACAATCGGCAGCATCTCTTCGACATTGCGAACGAGCAGCGCATACAACAGCGTCTCGTTGGTGTCCTGCAGGTCGCGAAGAAA
This sequence comes from uncultured Acidobacteriaceae bacterium, assembly GCA_963782175.1. GTDB lineage: Bacteria > Acidobacteriota > Terriglobia > Terriglobales > Acidobacteriaceae > Silvibacterium. The sequence continues at coordinate 86,988 of CAWAIX010000013.1, read as the reverse complement.
ACTGTACTTCTCGAAGGGCGTCGGCTGATCGGCCAGCGCGCGCTTCCTGCGTTCGACCTGCTCGTCCAGTGAGCCGACATGTGGCGGCAATAGGCCATGCAGGTCGAAGATGTCGCGCTCATGGTCGGAGAAAGCCGTCCCCTTGTTCCACCGTGGAGAATTGATCAGGTCGAGCCCGGACAGCGAAATCTGAAGGGGCGCTTCGGTGGCGGCGGATTGCAATGTTGGACTCATTTCCTTGAACCTCCTCGAATCGCATCAGCGGACGAGATTCGTTTTCGCCAGGTCGATTACTTCCGTGCCGCGTCCACTAAGTACGCAGCGGATCATGTACAGGCTGAAGCCCAGCGCCTGGTCCAGACTGATCGTGGGCGGCATCGAGAGTTCCTGGCGATGCACCATCACCTCCACCAGCGCGGGACCATCATATTCCAGCGCCCGCGTTAGCGCCGGCTTTAGTTCCTCCGGCTTCTCCACGCGAAGGCCAAGCAAGCCCGCTGCATCCGCGACCTTCGAAAAGTCCGGATTCACAAGATCCGTTGCGAAATCGACGATCCCTGCGGCCTTCATTTCCAGTTCCACAAACGCCAGCGAGTTGTTCTTGAAGACCACCAGCTTCACCGGCAGCTTGTGTTGCAGCAGCGTCAGCAGGTCGCCGAACATCATCGCAAGGCCGCCGTCTCCGGAAAGCGAGATAACCTGTCTGCCCGGATGGCTGGCCTGCGCCCCGATTGCCTGCAGCAGAGCGTTGGCCATGGAACCGTGATTGAACGATCCGAGCAGCCTCCGTTTGCCGTTCATGTGCAGATAGCGCGACGCCCAGATTGTCGGCGTGCCCACATCGCACATAAAGATTGCGTCGTCCGCGGCGACCTCATCCAGCACCTTGGCGACATACTGCGGATGCAGCGGCGACCGCCCGGGCTCGCCGACCGCAAGATCGTCCAGTCCCTTGCGCGCCTCCTTGTAGTTGCGAAGACACAGATCGAGATACGCGCGATCCGCCTTGTCATCGAGCATGGGAATGAGCGCCTCAAGGGTGTGCTTCACATTACCGATCAGGCCAAGAGTGACCGGAGTGCGGCGTCCGATCTGCTCCCCCAGCCGGTCTACCTGAATAATCTTCGCGTTCTTCGGATAGAACTGCTGATAAGGAAAATCCGTTCCAAGCATGAGCAGCGCATCGCAGTTCATCATTGCGTGATAACCGGAGGCAAACCCGAGAAGCCCCGTCATGCCCACATCATAAGGATTGTCGTACTCGATAAACTCCTTGCCGCGCATGGCGTGAACAATGGGAGCGTTCAGCCGCTCCGCCGCCGCGATCAGCTGATCGTGCGCGCCCGCGCACCCGGCTCCGCCCAGAATCGTGACTTTGCGGGCAGAGTTCAGAATCTCGGCGGCTCGTTGAATCTCGCTGTCCAACGGGCAAATGAACGGCGCCAGGTTGTCAATGCCGAGGGACAGTGCCGGATCGGGACATTCGCGCAGCGCCACGTCGCCGGGAATGATCACCACCGCAACTCCGCGCTTCGCGATCGCGGTACGCATCGCGATGCCCAGCACGCGCGGCATCTGCTCGGCCTGCGAAACCATCTCACAGTAGTGGCTACAGTCCTTGAAGAGATGATCGGGATGCGTCTCCTGGAAATAAGTGCTGCCGATCTCATGGCTGGGAATCTGCGCCGCGATGGCCAGCACCGGCACCCGGCTGCGGTGGCAATCGAAAAGGCCGTTGATGAGATGTAAATTGCCCGGCCCGCAACTGCCGGCGCACACTGCGATCTCCCCGGTCAGATGCGCCTCAGCACCGGCAGCGAATGCGGCCGTTTCCTCATGTCTCACATGTATCCAATCGATCCCTTTGCTTTTGCGGATCGTGTCGGTCAGACCGTTCAGGGAATCGCCGGCCACGCCGTAAACGCGTTTCACGCCCGCCTTTATGAGCGTCTCGATGAATACTTCCGCCACTCTGGCCATGTCTGCCCTCGTTCGGTTGGGATCGCTTAGCGGTCAGTCATTTTTCTGAATACAAATCAGGTCAGCCTTTAAATCGCCGGATGAGCATAAACAATTCGCCCGGCAAACGGCGAACCGTCGGGAATAATTTTGGATAAATCGAAAAACAGAGCTACTCTCCCCTATGAATCTCCCTCACGTCGCCAAGATTCTTATTTTTTCGGATAACACGTCAGGTTCTGCCAATCTTTTAGTGGCGGTTTTACGGTATCGTTTTGCCATACACTTGGTCTGGCAGCACAGAAAGCATGGCGCTGACGAAAAGACTCGCGTTGGTCGTTGCTGTTGCCCTCGCCGCTCCTCTTTGCGGAGCGCAGAGCCAGATCTTGCCTCCTCCATCCGGCCCGGCGCCACTGGCCCAGCCGTCGCCGTCATCACCCTCACCGCTTATAACCCCGGCAACCCCTCAAGCTCCATCTGCTGCAGTTGCCCAGCCGCTCTTCGATCTCCACGAATCGGACATCAAGTTCAACCTCGGGAGCCTGATGAACACCCTCCGCGATCAGCGCCACGAAGGCTGGGTTCTCGCTGCCTATCCTGACCCGAACACGCACCGGCCTCTGATCGGCGCCGGTTTCAGCCTTGACGTTCCCGCAAGGGACCATCCGCAGACCGACCCGCTAAATCCGCATCAGTTCCTCGAGCCATCTTCAGCGCAGCTCTGGCAGGCCGCCGGACTCGATCCCGCATCGCTACAAAGCATCCTCGACCGCTTCAACCGCGACGTGAACGCCTGGAGCATCCGGCAGTACCGGAGAAAAATCCGCATGCACGCACTCGCGTCCGAACTGACCGAGGAAGAAGCTACTCGCCTGTTACGCGTCTCCACGATGCAGGCCGTCTACAACGCGCGCGCATACTGCCGCAACTTCGACCAGCTCACCGGACCGCAGCAGATGGCCCTCAGCCAGCTTGTCTTCCAGATGGGCGTCAACCTCGAAGAGTTCTCTCAATTCCTCGGCACCATCAACGGCGACGCCGTTCAGCCCGTGTCGCTCGATACCACGGGCCCTTCGACAGATGCCGATCACTGGAAGGCCGTGCAGGCCACGCTCATGGACAGCCAGTGGGCTCGCCGTTACAGCGGCCGCGCCTCGACTGTGATCGCCATGTTCGATCCGAACTACCTCAACGACCCTTCCGGAGCCGAACGGCGCGTCGAAGCCGTACTGCATCCGCCGTCGAAGCACCATCGCCGTCAGCAGCCGGCTCACATGGTGCGCACCGGAACCAGCAAGCGCCCTGCCCCCAGGTCGTCCGCTAAAACCAGCCCTGCCCGCAAGCGCAAGGCTGCCTGATCGCCCTTATCCCTGCTGCGTCTTGAAGTAAACCGCGTAGCGCTCGCCTGAAATCCTATATAGCGGAACCAGCTCGCGCCGCTCGCCGGTCGTGGTCGAGAACACAAGCGCGGCTCCCGCCGGGGCAATGGCAGCGGCAGCATCCGACGCAGCCAGTTCCGGCGCAGGCGCTGCCTTTGGATCTCCCGCCGGATGAATGTTCTTCCCCGTCGTGTCGTACTGCATCTCGTGTGTGAGCCCATCGCTTCCCATGCGTGCGGCCAGCACCAATGGCCCGTACATCGCCGCCTGCATGGTACGATCCCCCGCCAACGGGCTCGAATGAAGCTGCATCGGCAGCAAAAGCTCCACGCGATCTCCATCACGCCATGTGCGCTTAAGCGTCAGATAGCTCGAGGGCCGCGCAAACACCGGCAGTGCCTCGCCGTTGACTTTTAGCGTACCGCTCTCCGCAGCCCAGTACGGAATCCGAAGCTGTAGCGCAAACTCCACTGGTTGCGCGGCGTGAACCGTCAGTCGCGTTTCCCGCTCTTCCGGAAATGATGTCTCCTGCCGCAGCGTTATCCCCTTCTTCTTCCAGTTGACCTCAGACGCGATAAAGAGGTTCACATAGACGCTGTTCGCATCGTGAAAATAGATCGAATCGGCAAGCTTGGCGAACTCCTCGGCTCCCGTCCCCGTGCAGCACCAGAAGGAATGCGTCGGCGAGTTGTAGTACTTCCAGTACCCCGCGGCCAGCGGCAGATAGTACATCTTCAAGCCCTGCGCATCCTGCGTGCCAAGCCGCGAATTAAACAGCACGCGCTCGTAGTAGTCCATCGCCCGCGGATCGGTCGTCCATCCGAATACATGGCGTGAGAGCTTCAGCATGTTATAGCCGACGCAGCACTCCTCGCTGTCAAGAGACAACTCGCCGCCCAGTTCCCCCGGATCGTTCCGCCAGAATTCGAAGTTGCTCGTTCCGCCGGTCGCGTACGCTCGCTCATTCACGATCTGTCCCCAGAAAAATTCCGATATCTGGCGATACTTGTCGTCGCCCGTCAGCTCATATCGCCTCGCCGCCCCGATCACCTTGGGCACATGCGTATTGGCGTGCAGACCCTTCAGCTCATCGCGATGTGCCGCCAGCGGCGCGAAGAACTGCTCCTGCTCGAACCTGTGCGACAGCCACAGATACTGCTTCTTGCCGGTCAGCGCATAGAGGTTCAGCAGGCTCTCCATCGTGCCGCCGTATTCCGTCTTCAGAATGCGCGCCATCTGCGCATCGCTGATGCCCTCGGCCCAATGATTAATCCAGTTCGCAAGGCCCTCCGCGTTCGACAGCGCCTGCTGGTTCCCGCAGTAGACATACATGTCGAGATGGCCGGCGAGAATCTTGTGCAGCGTATAAAACGGCGCCCACACCGGTTGCTCTTTGCGCAGCCGATCGAAGAAGTCTTCCGGATAGGCGCTCAGATATCCATTGCCATTGGCGACCTGACATTTCGCCAGCTCGGCCACCAGCGCATTGCCCTTGTCCTGCAGCGCTTGATCTCCGGTGCTTGCGTAGGTCAGCGCGACCGCTGACAGATAGTGCCCACCGTTGAAGTGCCCGCGCAACTCGCAGTCCGGAGCCTCCCATCCGCCATATGGCGTCCCCGGCGTATCCAGGCCGGCCGTCTTGCGGAAGCTCCACAACAGGCTATCGTTGTCGAGGCTGTGCAGGTAGGCGCGGTTGATCTCTTGCTGATCGTGAAAGATACCTGGAAGCAAATGAACATCCGCCAGCGGAAACGGCTCCGCCATCCAGGAAACCTGCTCTCGCACCCCATGAGTCGATTCGGCAGCGGAGTCAACGACTGGGTCTTGTCCAAAAGAAAAATGTGAGTTGAGCAACGAAGTTGCGCCAGCGACAGCGGATCCGGCTAGAAAACGGCGGCGGGTCAAAGGTGTCATGGGATAAGAACGATGTCATGGGATAAAAACGGCTCGGGAAAACGTTCTCCCGGCGCACACACGCCATCATACCCCCTTCACGGCTGACCCTCCTCATCCGGCCGCACCAGCAGCAAAAACACGATCCCGTTGACCGTAAACATCCGGAACGCCGCCTCCTGCCCGTTCCAGATCTTCGACTGCCACATCAGAAACCATTCGCCCCCGACCGTAATGAAGGCCACCAGCCACAGCAGCAGTCCAAGCGTCAGGCCGACAATCGAGATCTTCTTCGCCGCGTTGAACTCGGCCGTCGGTCCGCGAAATGCGCGAGCCAGGTTGAACACGCCAACCCAGATCAACACCATCGCCACTGCCTCCCAAGCGATGATCCCGCCATAAAACCCCGTCTGCACCTGAATCAAATGAATCGAGCGCCACATGCCGTGATTGCCGGGAAAGGTCGTATCCATCAGCAGCACATGATGCACAAACTCGTAGTTCGAGCCGTAATCCGTGATGTTGTTGAACACCACGATCGTGTAGAACAGCGCTAGCGCAGCCACCAGCAGAACCTTCGCGAGCCGCAGCGTCATTTGTGCCCCGAAGACGCATCCACACTCTGGAAATATTCCGTCAGGGCCCCAAGAGTCGCGTCGTCATACTCGGGAAATCCGGGCATCTCCGCGTAATCGCTTTCTTCCTGTGGATCACTGATGTACCCGCGAAAGAACCTCGGCCTGTTGCGGGCGATCTTGCCCAGCACACTCCACGTAATCCCGGCCTTGCGTCCTCCGTAGTCTCCCTCATTGTGGCAGCGGAAGCAGTTCTCTCTCGCGATCTCATAGCCCTCCATCTGGGGCGAGTTCCTCGCCAGGTTCCCATGCGGCCGAATCGCGTCGAGAACCTTGTCCTCCCTGAGAAAGCGCAATCCAGTCACGCCATTTGGGATCTGCGGCTCCTCGCTGTGCGAAAGGATCTGGTACCGTGGAGCGAACTTCGGATGCGACACGAGATAGGGCCCATAGGCGCCTTCCTCGCCGATGCGCTTCACCAGGGCGGGCGCCTTTCCGTTGATCGCCAGCACAAGAAAGGGATGATGCGCAGCCCGGTAGTCTACTGAATAATGTGCCTCGTATCCGTCATCACAGACCGCGGCCACCAGCGTGTTCCTGTCGGGAACTCCTAGAATCCGGATCAATTCCTCAAGCGAAACTCCTCCAAGCTCATCCTTTCCTGGAAAGTTCGCATCATCTGTAACCGTAAAAGTTACTTGTGGAAGCTTCAGCAGTTCCGCGTAGGACACGTACATCCCGCCGTATGCCCGCGAACCGGGCACGTTGCCCGAAAGCTCTAGATCGCTGGGCAATGTTCGGCCTTCATGCATGGACAACTGAGGCGCGACCGCGCCGTTTTCCTCTCCGCCCCGCTCCAGTCCGGTCAATCCGCTTGTCAGGGCAGAGGTACTTGCCAGCAAAACAACCACGCAAAGGGCTTTCATTGCGCTATCCTAACCGGATCGCCGCGCGCCGTCGATCACTTCACGCGTCGAGAGGTTCTTCGCGATGCACCGTGGTAGAGTACGTCCAAATGAGCGCCGATCAAAAACTGAGTGAGCTGGGTTACACACTCCCGGAACCGCCCGCGCCCGGCGGCAATTACGTTTCCGCCAAGACTATAGGCAGCCTCGTCTTCCTCTCCGGGGTAATTTCGGTCGACGAAACGGGCATCATGACCGGCATCGTCGGACACGACCGCAGCATAGATGAAGCCTACATCGCAGCCCGCCAATGCGCGCTGATGCAACTGGCTGTGCTCAAAGGAACGCTCGGTTCCCTCGACCGGATCAAACAGATCGTCTCCGTCAACGGATACGTGAATGCCGTCGCGGGATTTCCCGACGCCCCTAAAGTCATCAACGGTGCCTCCGATCTTTTCGTCGAGGTCTTTGGCGACAATGGACGCCATGTGCGCGCGGCAATCGGCGTCTCCGCTCTGCCGCGCAACGCGATGGTCGAGCTGCAGATGACGGTGGAAATCTGACCGTCATGGCCACCCGCACGCTCTCCGCCGAGCCCACCCACTCGCGATGGAACCGCAATCTCGAGCCGCGAATCGAGATCGACCCGGGCGATACCATCCACATGGAGTGCGTCGACTCCAGCGGCTCCCAGGTACGGCCCGGCACGACCCTCGACGAATTCCTCGCCATCGACCGCGGCAAAATCCACGCGCTCACTGGTCCCGTCTTCATCAAAAACAGCGCCCCGGGCGACGTCCTCGAAATTGAAGTGCTCGAAGTCAACCACAAAGGGTGGGGCTGGTCGAGCGTCATTCCCGGCCTTGGATTTCTCAAAGAGCGATTCACCGACCCATATCTCTTCCACTGGACGCTCGAAGAACATGTTTCCCGCTCGCTCGTCCCCGCCGCCGTCCCCCTGCGGCCATTCTGCGGAGTCATGGGCGTCGCCCCCGGCGAAGACGGCGAGTTCCGCACCCGGCCTCCTGGCCCGTTCGGCGGAAACATGGATGTGCGCGAACTCTGCGCCGGAGCCACGCTCTACCTTCCCGTCTTCAATGCCGGAGCACTCTTCTCCGCAGGAGACGCCCACGCCGCTCAGGGCGACGGCGAAGTCTGCATCAACGGCATCGAGTGCCCCGCTGAGGTAACGCTGCGCTTTCGTCTGCATAAGCACCGCTCGGTGCAAGCCCCGATCATCGAGTCTTCGGACGCGAAGCTCTCCGACACCACTGCCGACGCCTGGGTCGTCGTCGAATCTTCCCCCGATCTGGCCGGCGCCGCCCGCGCCGCTACCTCGCGGATGATCGACCTGCTCGTAGCGACCTGGGGCTTCTCGCCGGTACACGCCTACCTGCTCTGCAGCGTCGCGATGAAGCTGCGCCTGAGCCAGGTCGTCAACGAGCCCATGTTTACCGTCAGCGCGGCCATGCCGAAACAGGTTCTGCCGGAAAGAAAGCTCTTTTAGGCCCTTGCCAATGATCATCAACGACCCGGAAGTCGTCGCCGAACTCGCCGCCCTCTACCCGCAATACGAAACCGCTTTGGTGAGCAACGATGCTGAAGCACTGACCGCAATGTTCTGGAACTCCGACCACGCGGTCCGCTTCGGTGCTGCGGAAAATTTGTACGGTTCTGAGGAAATTTCGGCTTTCCGCCGGGCGCGGCCCGGGGTGAACCTCGCCCGCACCATAAATAGACTCGAGATAGTTACATTTGGACGGGACTTCGGCAGCATCACCATCGAGTTCTCCCGCGAGACGCCAGGCGGCACCATCCGGGGACGTCAAAGCCAGTGTTGGGTGCGACTTAGCGAAGGATGGCAAATCGTCTCAGCGCATGTTTCCATCCTGCCCTGACCGCTGTTTCCAGCCACGCGTGTACGCATGCGGACACGGCGGGACGACCCCTCATAAGAGATTTTTATAACCCTTCATTGCTATCGGAAATGTGACGAAATTTCCGGTGACCCACTCCTTGTTCTGGGTTATCCTCGCAACAAGTTTTTCACAAAAGCTGGTAGTTCAAACTCGCAGCTACCGCGCCCTTTACTTCCGGTCCCGGCAACATTCCCTCCCGGAATGAAGAGCGAGATACGGCCGCACGGCCGACGTGTCCCTTTTCACTTAATGAGGCCCACTTATGTTTAAGAGATTAGGTGTATCTGCTTTCTTTTTCCTCCTCTGCATCGCAATCACAAGCTCCGGCCGCGCCCAGCAGACGCTCGGCGCCCTCAATGGAGAGGTGGCAGACGCCTCAGGCGCGGTCCTTTCCGACGTCACCGTCACCATCGTCGAAGACCAGACTGCACTCACCCGCAAAACCCAGACCAACAACAGCGGAAGCTATCTCTTTCCGAACCTGCCCATAGGAAACTACACGCTGACCTTTGAGCATCCCGGCTTCGAAACCCAAAAAAATCCGTCCATTCTGGTCCAGGCAAATCGCACCGCCACCATCAACGTGCAGTTGAAAGTCGGGCAAACCACTGAATCCGTCACCGTCGAAGCCTCGCCGCTGATGAATGCCGTGGACACCACAAACGGCTACGTGCTCGACAAGGCGCAGATTGACACCATCCCCCTGCCCACAGGCAGTTTCACCGGCCTTGCGATTCTCTCCGCTGGCGTCAACGCTGAACTTCCCGGCGGCACCGGCTCGAACAGCGGCCTCGGCAATGCCCCCATCTGGTCCAACGGCCAGCGTGATACCTCGAACAGCTTTTTGCTCAACGGTGTAGACGCCAGCAATCTCTTCAACGGCAAGAGCACCAGTCAGGTCACTTCCTCGCGCGTCGTGAACAACACTGGAGGCCCGGCATCGAGCGGCACTACCAGTGCCGGAGTCGAGCCAAGTTCATCATCGGTTTACCTTTCCATCGGAAACGCGCTCCCCACGCCCGCGCCTGAAACGCTGGCCGAAGTCCGCGTCAACGCATCCATGTACGACGCGCAGCAGGGCGGGGCCAGCGGCGCGCACATCGACATGAGCACTGGCTCCGGCGGCAATGCAATGCACGGAACCGCTTACGTTCACCGCGGCACCAATTGGATCAACGCGGCTCCCTTCTTCTTCAAGAACAACTCGGGCATTCCAGCTGATGACAGGAACCCGGAGTTACACCGCTACACTGCTGGCGGCACCGTGGGCGGCCCGATCATCAAGGACAAGCTCTTCTACTTCGTCGGCTACCAGCACCTGCATGTCTCCGACCAGGAGACTGGCGACAACCTGATTGCCGTTCCTCCAGGACTCAGCGACACCAACCGTACGGCTGATGGCCTGGCAACCCTTGTCGACAACAACTGGGGACCGAACGCTAACAACGGCAATGGCTACAGCAATAACGGCTTTACCGTGGGGTCCGCCGACTGGTCCAACAACCCGATCGGCCTGGCGCTTTTTCAGGCAAAGCTCCCCAACGGGCAATGGCTTATTCCCAACGACAACGGACACACCCCCGACCCGCTTTCGCCTTCCAACGCTTTCGAGTTGGGCACGTCGTATTTCACCTCCGACCAGGCCGTAGCCGACCTCGACTGGAACGCGAGCCCGAAAGATACTCTATCGGCGAAGTACTACTACCAGCACGATCCCAACTGGGCGCCCTATGGAACCTCCGGCGTTCCGGGCTTCACCGTTTACATGGACAGCGGTTCCCAGGTAGGCACTATTACCAACGTCCAGACCCTGAAACCCAATCTCAGCCTTACGGAAACCTTCGGCTACCTGCGTGAGAAGGCCTACAACACCAACCAGCAGCTATGGGCGCCCGGCCAGGCTGGCAGCCCCATCGCGGGCATGACGACTTCTTTCGGCTCCTATTTCCCGGGCGTCACCATCATCGATATCCTCGGTGCCTATGGCTCCAATCTGGGCCTGCCGCAGATCCCGCTGAACATCGGCCCCAGCGCTGCAAGCCAGGGTCCCTTCACCGGCGTCTTCCAGAACCGCTTCATGCCGTCCGCCAACGTCATCTGGACCAAGGGCAAGCACTCCGTCACCTTCGGCGGCAACTATGCCTACACGCAGCTGAATGTCCGGGATCTGCGCACAGGCAAAGGCAACGTATCGACGCCTGATTTCTCCACGTATGCGATGAACTGGGTCACGCCGTACACGACCAACGGCTTTGTCGCGACCACTTTCCTGCAGGGCGATGCCAACCGGTACTATCGTGCCAACCAGACCGGGCTCTATGTCCAGGACAAGTACCAGGCGCTGCCCAGCTTGAGCATCACCGCCGGTATCCGCTATGACTGGAACGGCGGCCTCACCGAAAAATACGGCCGCATTTACAACTTCGAGCCTACTCTCTACAGCTATGCTGAAGGCTCCGATACCATCACTGATCCGGGCTTCATCATCGCCGGCAATAACAAGAACGGCACCAAAGGCGTAAGCAACACAACCCTCACCGGACGTCAGTGGGGTATCGCACCGCGCCTCGGCTTCGCCTACCAACCCCACGCGCTCAACGATAAGGTCGTCATCCGCGGTGGAACCGGCTTGTACTACGACCGTGGCGAGCTATTCACCTACTTCTCACCGGGATATGCGGCCGGCGAAATATCCGGCGGACCTTTCGGCGTCGCCCAAACCCCTCCCTTTGTCACCCACCAGAACTGCCCCTACAGCGCATCCCCCTATGGCAACACCAGCTTCCTTTACAACTACTACATCCCGATCTGCGGACTCGGGTACTCTTCTCCTCTGGTCGACGGTTCAATGCTGCCCTACAACCTCGCCAATCCCTGGGGACCCACACGCTCTGCACCTCCCTCGAACCCCAGCGCAGCCGATCTGGTCAACTATCTGCCCACTGCCGCTCAGCTCATCCAGGGCGCGGAGCCATTCACCCTCGGCGTCTATAACCGGAAGAACAAGCTGCCCTACTCCATCAACTACACCCTCGACATCCAATGGCAGCCCCGCAACGACCTGGCTATCGATGTCGGCTACGTCGGCAATGTCGGCCGGCACCAGGTGGTTCCGCTGCCCTTCAATCAGGCGCAGATTGCCACCCCTACAAGGCCCACACTCGCAGGCGGTCCGAATGCGCAGTACTACAGCTACGGCTATACCGTTCTCGATCCAAACACCTTCTCCGCCATTTGCGTCAATTTGCAAACCACCGCCAACGGGAATTGCACCTATGGCGGCATGCAGCAGAATTATGAAGGCGGCAACGTCGACCTTCGTGTCCCTTACATCGGCTATTCATCTGAATCCGAGTCCTACACCGCCGCTGGTATCTCTAGTTACAACGCTCTGCAGGTTCACGTGGAAAAGCGCCTCAGCCACAACGTCCAGTCCGGCATCTCCTACACCTATTCAAAGGCCACCGACGAGCAAAGCGCCCTCGGGCTCTTCTACAACGGCAACAACCCCAACAATCTCCAGAGCGGCTATGGATTGGCCGACTTCGACCGCAAGCATGTTCTGAACTTCACCTACGGCTTCTACATGCCGTCATTCTTCAAACAGAACGAGCTCGCCGGCAAAATCCTGAACAACTGGTCGCTCAACGGCATCGCGATCATTCAGAGCGGGCAGCCGTACAGCGTCATCGACTACTCGGGCGCCGTCGGCAGCGTCTACTACAGCACCTTCAATGGCATTACCAACCCCATAGTTCCGCTGGCGCCCGGATGCACGCCGAAGACTGCATCGACCGGCAAGTCGGGAGCCTTCTACGCCAACGGAAAAGGTGCGGCCCTGAACGCCGACTGCTTCACCCTCCCGCTGATACCTATTGGATCCATGGGAGTTCCCCAGGGTGATCCCTTCGAGACAAACTTCACTAGCGGCCAGCGCAACATCTTCCGCCAACCAGCTCAGAAGCGCACCGATGCATCTGTGATCAAGACGCTTGCGATCAAGGAACGCTACAACCTGAAATATACCTTCGACGTCTACAACGTATTTAATACGTCTAGCTTCGACATACCGCAGAACAACGTCACGCAAAACGCCGGCTATAACAACGTTCCAACAATGGGAGCTTACTCCGAGGTAGCCCCCACTCCGGCGCAGTGCGCGCCCGGCGTCACGCCCCCGGCTGACACGTTTTACAGCTGTCCGACCGGATCCGGCTTGGGCATCGTGAAGCACACCATCGGCTCTCCCCGCCAGATCCAGATGTCCCTCAGCCTGACCTTCTAGCTCCTCCCGACCACCAATGCTCAAGGGCAGCCGCTCGGCTGCCCTTTCTTTTCGCTAGATACGACCAGTTCTGCTCAGGCAGAGATCCTGACCTCCAACTGCTCTACAGGAGCCGCGGAAAAGCGCTCGCATAGTTCCGCCGCATTGGCAAAGGTCCTACCCTCCACATGCCGCGCGTGAATCGAAAACGTCAGCGGCGACTCCACGAACGGATACGGCTCGAGCCTGAAGCTGCGTTCGCCAATCGACTCCACCGCCACCGTCCGATATTTCGCATCGTTCAGCAGCAGAGGGTGCAGCAGGGTCGCAGGGTGCCGGTAGTCGACACACGCCAGCAGCGAAAGATTGTCGCACGCCTGCAGCAAACGGAAGTGATCCCGGATGGCCGTCGTGCTCTTGTACTCTCGCGTCAGCCCGGGATCTTCCGCAATCTGCCCGAGCAGGCTCTCCTGCAACGTTCCTTGCCGGCTCAGAAACTCATCCAGCAGCGGAAGCTGCTCCGGCGCAATCGTCGACCGGTCCGCCCGCTCTGAAAGCAGGTTGTGCGTGTGCATAGAAACCAGGACCGCCGCGTATGGATCCTCTTCGGCAATAAGCCTCATCGCGCGCTCGCGTACCGTCAGATAATCCGCGAGATCGATCTCCTCGAATGCCGAATACTTCCCCACCAGTTCAACCGAAAACGCGCTCGGCTTGCCTTGCCTTGTGATCTGCGGCCTTACATCCCGTTCGCGCCAGCCATCATCATGCCGAAAAATACCTTTGAGCACGTGTACCCTCGGCTCCGGCGCGGCGAACTTTTCATTGCCCCACCTGGCCGCGAATTCGCCCGCAAGATGTGCATGGTCGACGTGTGTGACCAGCCAGTAACCTGTTTCGGTCTCAAGACGAAGCATGCCTTATTCCACCTCAGGGATCCTGGCCGACTCGTGCCAGTCGTGCAGGAAATACCACTCCAGGAAGTACACGATGAAGTAAAACACAAAGCCTAGCACGGCCGACGCGACAATCAGCGCAAACAGGTAGTCCGTCTGCAGTTGTTGCGAAGCGTAGATAATCGAATAGCCCAGACCGCCCCGGCCCACGCTGCTCGACCCCGCAAACAGCTCTCCGGTGATCGCCCCGATCACCGCAATCCCTGCTGAAATGCGAATCCCGACAAACAGCGACGGAACCGCATTGCGCAGCCTCAGCTTGAACAGCACCTGCCCCCGCGTGGCGTTATGCATCAGGAACAGGTGGATAAAGTTCTCATCCACGCTGATCAATCCCTGCGTTGTATTCGCGATGATAGGCGCAAGGCAAATGATGAACGTAATCAGCGTCACCGCACCCGTTCCCGCCCCAACCCACAAAATGATCAGCGGAGTAATTGCGACAATCGGCACCGTCTGCAGAAGTAGCGTGTAAGGATAAAGGAGCCGCCGAATCCATCGCGATTGCGCGAACACGAGCGCGACCGCAACGCCGGCAACAATGCTGGCGACCAGACCGACACTCGCCGTGACCGCCGTAATCAGGAACGACTGTGCCAGCGAGGAAAAATGCTCCTTGATGACCTCCGCCACGCGCCACGGCGACGGAAGCATGAACGGCGGGATATGCCCCGCCCAGATCACAATCTCCCATAGCAGCAGAAAGGCCGCGAAGATCGCGAGCGAATTGACCAGCACGAGCAGCCGGTGCTTCACGCCGTGCGCGCCTCCCACAGCGTGCGCGATACTGCGGCCACGCAATGCTCGAACTCCGCACTCGCCCGCAACGCTGCCGTGCGCGGGGTCGGCAACCCGATCGACAGATCGGCATGAACGCGTCCCGGGTTCGCCGACAGCACAAGGATGCGAGTCGACAAAAACACTGCCTCTGCAACCGAGTGAGTTACAAATACTACCGTCCACTTCTGCTCGTCTCGCAGCCGCAGCAATTCTTCATTCATGCGGTCGCGCGTCATCTCATCGAGCGCGGCAAACGGCTCGTCCATCAGCAGCAGCCGCGGCCCCGTCGCCAGCGCCCGCGCTATCGAAAGCCGCATCTTCATGCCCCCGGAAAGCTGCCGCGGATACGCCTTCGCCACGTGCGCCAGTCCAACCAGCTCAAGGAGCGCGTCCACCTTTTCCCTGCGTTTGTCTCTGGGGACATGCTCCAGTTCCAGCCCAAGAACTGCATTTGCACGTACCGTGCGCCACGGCAGCAGCGTCGGATCCTGAAAGATGAACGACATCGTCTCACGCGCATTCTTCGGTGTCATCCCGTCAACAAGAATCGTCCCCGAACTTGCCGGCGTAAGGCCGGAAATCAACTTGAGTACCGTCGACTTCCCGCAGCCCGACGGGCCCAGGATGCTCACGAATTCGCCTTTCGCTACCCTGAAATTCAGGCCGTCGAGTATGAGCCGGTCGTACTTCTTCGAAACGCCTGCAAACTCGATCTGCGGAACAGCAAAGGGCTGCGTGGCATGCGCCTGCATATTCATGCCGTGCCGCTCCGCACCGGCAGGTATAACGCCGACGGCCACGCCGCATCGTGATACACAATCTGAGTCGACCGCCTCCAGTCCCACGACGTTGCCCGGCACGATGGAACCCCGCTGCCCGGATTCCTGTCGTACAGCGGAAACGCGCTGCTCGCGATCTCCAGGCGAATGCAATCCCCCGCATCGAATCGGCACGAAGTCGGCTCCAGCTCGAACTCCCAGCAGCGCACCGTGTCCGGAACAAAGCCATCTCCGAACAGAAAGTCCGACCTCGCAATCCCGATGCAGACAAAGTCCGCGCGCCCATCCGGCCTCACCCGCACCAGCTTCGCCGTAAAGTCTGTGGTCCGCGACGATGCCGAGCAGTAAAGATTCACCCGCGGCGTACCGAAAATGCTAAGCGATGCCCGCAACGGTTCCGTCGTGTAAACCAGCACGTTGTTCCCCATCTCGAGTCCCGCCTGGTTGAAGCACCCACTCGGCGCACCGCTCCCGCCCGGCGCCAGCACCGGAACCTCTGGATCGTAGACAAACACATCGCACGGCTCGTCACTCGGAGGAGTGGCGTTGAGAGCTCCATCACCCTTGCGCGAATTCGCGCGGCCCCCGCCCCGCAGATAAAACGCTGCCTCAGCGACGCCCGGCCATTCGTTCGCCGCGTGCCAGCAATTCTCGAACAGCGAGAAATGCCGGATGCGCGGTTCACCGGCGAACTCTCCGGAACTCTTGAGCCAATGGTTGAACCAGCGCAGCAGAATCGTATTCGTGTCGAGCAACGCCTCCGGCCCAAAGTTCACCTCGCCGATCTGGTCGCCCCAGGGAATATGCAACCACGGCCCGGCGATCAGATACTGATGCGCCCGCGCCTCCGCGCTCGCGGCTTTCTCACAAAGCGCTCGAAATCCATCAATCGCGCCCTTGGCATACAGATCGAACCATCCGGAGATATGCAGTGCCGGCACGTGAATCCTGTCCAGGCACTCGCTCACATCAAGCGCCTCCCAGTATTTGCCGGGCCGCTCATGATCGAACCAGTCGTGCACATACTGCGGCAGCCCAGCTGACTCGAGCGCCGGATGCGCCCGAAACGGCAGAGCACCGAACTGGTTCCGCAGATCTGCCCATGCCTGCTCCAATCGATCGCTCGCTTCGCGTAGCTTCAGCCGGCGCGCGTCCGCCTTGAGCATCTGCAATCCCCAGCCCAGGCTTGACGCAAGCCGCAATGCCCCGTTGTGATAGAACCAGCCGCGATACAAATCGCACGCCGCCATCCCCGGCGCAATCGCGACCAGCCCCTCCGGTTGTGCAGCCGCGGCCAAAAACTGCGTTATCCCTTGGTAGGAAAACCCATACATCCCGATGCGGCCATCGCATTCGGGCAGTGTCTGCAGCCACTCGATCGTCACGGCTCCATCCGACCGCTCATGCCGGAACGGATAGAACTCACCATCCGAGTCGCCGCGCCCGCGCACGTCCTGAATCACCACGGTGTAGCCGTGCCGCGCGAACCAAACCGGATGCGCATACACCACAGTTGACGCGATATCCCGCCCGTACGGCTGCCGCATCAGCAGCGTGGGATGCGGCCCCGGTTTACCGGGATAGTAGTGGTCCGAGACGAGCCGCACCCCATCCGGCATCGTGCACACGACGCCGCGCTCCAGCCGCACGCCGCTACCGCAGTCGATCAGCTCAGAACCCGTCATGGTCGATAGAGATTCTCATACTGCGCCATCGCCTCAAGTGCTGCCGCTATCCGCGACGCCGCCTGCTCCACCCAGCGCGCGCCGTTCTCTGCCGTCGCCGGTCGCGGGTCCCCCATGACACCGCTCTCCGCGATATCCCTTGTGAGCCACGCAAACGTAGCCGCCGCATTCTCAGGACGCAGCAAGTCCGGCTTATCAACCTGCGCGATGTAGTTCACCGTATACGCCGCCGTATCGACCAGTTCCGGCACCGAGCTCAGCAGAAACGCCGTCTCGACTTCACCAGCGTGAAAGCCATAAGCCTTCTCCTGCTCGCTCAGCCCTTCAAAGCTGATGCCGCCCGACCCGTGAAGAGCAAACGTCCGCAGCCCAAACTCGGCGCGGAGATCTCGCGCCATGACATCCACTAACGACGAGTTACCGCCATGAGTGTTGTACACTACAACCTTTTTGAATCCCGCCGCCGCCAGGCTCGCGCCTATGTCGCGCACCACAGCCATGAACGTCGCCGCCGAAACCGAAAGCGTCCCCGGAAACCCGATGTGCTCGTTGCTCTTCCCGTAGCAGACCGGCGGTAACGCATAAACCGGCAGTTCGGCCGGCAACTTTTCCAGAGCCTTGCCCAGCAGCAGATTGTTGATCAGCGTGTCGGTCGCCAGCGGCAGATGATGCCCGTGCTGTTCGATCGCCGCTGTCGGCAGTACCAGCAGCGTAGCGTCCTTTGGCAGCGCATCTACTTCTGGCCAACTCAGATATGCAAAATTCCTGGCGTTGGGAATCCACGTCTTCACAGGCGGGCGGCCTCTTCCACCTGCGGTTCAAAGCTGAGCATCTTCCCCGGATTCAGCAATCCCTTCGGATCGTATCTGCGCTTTGCCGCAAGCTGCACGTTGTCCTCGCGGTAACGCCCGCCATCCTCCACATTGTTCACGTGAGGATTCGCCACGAACACGCCAATCGCCCGGCAGTACGCGATCATGTCGTTGAGCCGCTCCTCTGTCGTGAAGTACACCAGCGGAATCGCGCCGGGAATCATCCGCCCCTGTCCGTTCTTCCAGAACTCCATGTGAAACAAAATCTCGTCGCCGAACCGCTCCTTGAGCAGCCGCATCTGCTCCCGCACCCGATCAGGATCGAATCCACATTGCAGGTACGTATAAGCCTCATCGTGCTTGATCGCCCACAGCGTGGTGTGGTTCCACGTGTAGTCCGACAGCAGCGGCCTTGTGTTCAGCCCCGCATAATGTCCCGAGTACGTGATTGCTCCGCCCGCTTCTTTCGCTGCATCTTCAAAGGCCTCAAGCTGCTCCTGCGCAATGAGAAAAAAGATAAGGTGCTTTCCATCCGGCACGATGTTTCTCACCGGGCCGAAGTACGACGGAATCGGCCACTCGAAGGTCGTCACCAGCCGCTTGATCCACTCCGGCGAATTCGCAATGCGCTCGCTGAAGTCATACGCCTCGGCGAAAGTGTCGAACGCTATCGCGCATTGCGCCCATTCCACCTTCGGAGCCAGCGCAAGCCAGATCTTCGTGATTATCCCGTTCGTCCCCCACGCGTGCAGGATGTCGTGCACTGCCTGCCCCTCGAGGAAATGCACCTGCGGCTCATCTTCCATCGTCACGACCTCGAGTGCGCGCACCGTGTCGTAATCGCGGAGATTGCCGTTGAGCACCGACCCGATGCCGCCGGACCCTCCTCCCAGAAAGCCTCCGACCGAGGCCTTCACAATCGTGCTCGGATAACACCGCAGCTCCCAGCCCGCCGTGCGAGCCTGCGTTTCGAGCACGCCCAGCCGCACGCCGGGCTCGCAGACCGCAACACCATCCGCCGTGATCGCCTCAATGCGGTCCATCAGCGAAAGATCGAGCACTACGCCACCATTCAGCGGAATCGCCTGCCCATAATTGCCCGTCCCTGCACCACGCGGCGTCACCGGAATATCGCGAGCAAAACAGAATCGCAGGATGCCGCGCACCTCACCCGAGATCGACGGGCTGAACAACCACTTCTGCCCGCTTGTCTTCGAGCCGTTTCTTGAGAACCGGCGAGTACCAATAAAAGTCCTTTGAGAGTCGTTCCACCACCGCAGGCGCTGTAATACACCGCCGCGGATCGGCGATCAGGCTCGCGAGTTCGCTGCCAAATCGGTCAGTCTTACTTTCCATTTTTCATTGTCCTGCGTGTGCTCCATATAGCAAACGCGTTCAGCATGCGTGGATCGGTGAAGAGCGTGTAGCACAGGTCGCGCAGCACTTCGCCCTCGACCACGCACTCCATATCGCTGCGCTTCGCAATTTCGCTTGCCGGAATCTGAATCTGGTTGCAATGGCGGTTGGCGTCTTCGATCGTCGCCCCATAGACCACTCGGTCGAGCCCCGCCCACAGCGCATTTGCCATGCACATGGCGCACGGCTCGCATGTGGAGTAAAGCGTATATCCCGTCAGTGACGGATTGCGCAACTTCTTCGACGCGAGCCGCACCGTGCGCAGCTCGGCATGAGCGCTGGGATCGTTCTCGCGCATCACCGCGTTGCGCGCGCGATAAAAAAGCTCGCCGGATTCCGTATCAACGATGGCCGCACCGAAGGGAACGGGCTGCGGCGTGCGAAAACTGCGCGCCGTGTAGCGAACAAGCTCGGTCATGATCGCCTCGTCTCGATCACGTCCCGGCTTCGAAAGCGCTCCCATTGACGAAATTTAGCATGGAACGCGGCAGATTGCGTCATCGTTTCCGTCGCGGCGCTCAGTAAAATCGGCGCATGGAAATCGAGCCCTCGCCGATCGAAACTCTAATGCCCACCGCAGCCGCCGATCCCGAGCATGTCGCCGAGCAGGCGCTCTCCCGCGTCAATGGCAATGCTAGCCGCAATTCGTATCTCGCGGTGGACGAAACCTGGACGCGCGATCAGGCCGCACGGCTCACCAGGCAACGCCCACAAGTAGACAAACCCCTCTACGGCCTTCCCATCGCGCTAAAAGACTGCTTCGACCTCGAAGGATTCGTCACCACCGCCGGCTCGCGTTTCTACGCCCGCCACAACGCCCCTGCTCACGAAGATTCGTGGGTTGCCGCACAGCTCAAGGCCGCTGGAGCCGTCATCACCGGCAAGACCCACATGCAGATGCTCGCTTACGGCATCACCGGAGAGAACCGCGACTACGGCGACTGCCTTCAGCCCGATGATGCAACCAGCCTCACCGGAGGCTCCTCCAGCGGCTCCGCGGCGGCGGTGCAGGAAGGCTCCGCCATTGCAGCCATCGGCACAGACACCGGCGGCTCCATCCGCGCTCCCGCCGCACTCTGCGGTCTTGCCGGATATCGCGCCTCGCTCGGCCTCGGAGACTGGCGCGGCGGTGCACATCTCGCTGAATCCTTCGACACCATCGGCTGGCTCTGCCGCGATCTGCGCGATCTCCCACGCCTCGCGAGCGCGCTCTTCAACGTCAGGCTGGAACTCCACTCCGAATCCGCACCCGAGCGTGTCAGCATTCTCTCCGGCAACATGCTCGAGGATTGCGACGCCGCAGTGATCGCATCTTTGTCTGCATGGAAGGAACGAATCCTCCGCACCGACGCTTCCGTCGAAGACATGCAGCCCGAATTCTGGACCGACGCCTTCTCGATCTACGCGCCTCTGCAGGCCTCTGAAGCCGCCCGCCTGCACGCTGGCTTCTTCGATGAATTCGAGCCCGCTATAGCCGACCGGCTCCGTTGGGGAGCCTCCATGCAGTCTGCCGAAGTCGCCGAATGGAAAGCTCGCCACCAATCGCTCGTCCGCCAAACTCAGAAACTCTTCGCCGCAGCCAACTTTCTCCTGCTTCCTGCGGTCCCCATGCAACGGCTCGTCGCAGGAGAAGACCAGTCTGCCCAACGCCCGCGAATCCTGCGCTACACAACTCCCGCAAGCCTCGCAGGCCTTCCCGCAGTCGTTCTCCCCGGACGTCCCGGACTCCAACTCCTTGCCGCGCGGGGAAACGACGCTCGCTTACTCACCTTCACCGCTCGCCTCGGCACAATACTCGCTGCTGAAAGGTCTCGATCGAACTATACGTCTTGATCGCATCGGGAGCGGTTGTTAAGCTCGGGCATGACCCCTGCCAAAAGCCTGCTCGCCCTCGCTGCGACGTGTCTTGTTCTCCTCGGCTGTCACAGCACGAAGCGCGACACCGGCCTCACGCCCGTCACCCTCCAGACCGACTGGTACCCGCAGCCCGAGCACGGCGGGTTCTACGAGGCACAGCTCAAGGGCTACTACAAGCAGGAGGGCCTCGATGTCACCATCGTTCCCGGCGGACCCTACGTCATCGCCGAGCAGCAGGTCTCTACCGGAGCAGCGCAGTTCGCCATGGGCTCCTCGGACCGCGTCCTCGAAGCCGACTCACATGGACAATCCCTCGTCGCGGTCGCGGCCACGCTGCAAAGCGATCCGCAGGCCATCATGGTCCACGCCGATTCACCCGTGCGCAGCTTCTCCGACCTTGAAGGCCGCACCGTCGCCGTCAAACCCGGATCGACATGGTTTGAATACCTCATCGCGCGCTACAAGCTGAAGAACGTCCGCGAGACACCAGCCACCTACTCGATCGCCAACTTCCTCCAGGACCCGAACTACATCCAGCAGATCTTCGTCACCTCCGAGCCTTACTTCGCGCGCAAGGCCGGAGCACAGGTACGCACGTTGCTCATCAGCGACACGGGCTATGCGCCCTATCGCGTGTTCTTCACCTTACGCGACTACCTCTCGCAGCACCCTGACGTGACCGCAAAATTCGTGCGCGCTTCACTGCGGGGATGGCGGGACTACATCGCCGACCCGCGCGAAGTGAATGCTCAGCTGCTCAAGCTGAACCCCGCGATGAGCATCGAGCAGATGCAGTTCACATGTCAGGCTTTGAAGGAGGGACATTTCGTCTACCCCGACGATGAGCCATCGAAGACGGGAGCCTTCGACCCCACCCGCTGGTCGCAGATGTATCAACAGCTTGTAGACCTCAAGCTGATCGAACATCCATTCGATCCCGCGACGGCCTACACCATGCAATTTGTCGGGAACAATTAATTCTGCGAAGCGGCCGGCTTGCTGTCGAGCACCGCCTTTACGCCATCAATCATCGCCTGCGGATTGAACTCGCTGCGAATGATTTCATCTGGACAGTCCGTGTGGATCGAAACGCGGTAGTTACAAATAAAGACGACTTCCTGACCGGGCCGATGCTTCTTGATATCCCCGCAAAGCCTTACAGCATCCGGAACTCGCCCGTCACCCTCCACGTCGATGACCACAAGCGAATATTCCTTGGCGGTCGCCAGCTTCAATCCTTCATCCACCGAAACGGTGGATTCAACCTCATAGCCGTTCATCCGGAAAATCTGATCGCGAAGACCGCGAATCTGCTCGCGGCCACAGACGTGGAGGATCGTAGGGGGGGTGAGGCTCATTGGTGCTCAAAGACTACCAGAGTGCAAGCACGTCTGGCTTCATCCGCGCGCGTCAGCGTCGAATCACGAAACATGACTACTGGGCCGTCGCCGGCGTAATCAACGTCAGGTCTGTCTCGGGATCGAATTGCCTCTGCGCGCGTGGCTCCTCCGTCACCGTTTGAGCATCAACCAATGCAGGTGACAAAAGCAGGGCGTAAAAACCTGCAAGCAGCCGGGAACGCGTCATAAGCACTTAGTTTTAATGATGCTCATGAATGCCTGCCGTCGCGGACGCGAAGGAAAAACCGGCTATTTCATGGAATCCGAGTGCGCGGCCAGTTCTCCCGGCATGCCGACACGCGGTACGAGCATGTCTTCCTTGCGCATCACCAGCGTCGTTGCATTCAGGCTGGCCAGCTCGAACCCGTGGCCATGCGTGATGGCATCGGTTGGGCAGGCCTCGACGCAGTATCCGCAGAAAATGCAGCGGTTGTAGTCAATGTTGTAGACCTTGGCATAGCGCTCGGAGCTCGAAATACGATTCTCCGCCGTGTTCTCCGCTGCCTCGATATAAATGCAGTTCGACGGGCACGCCGCCGCGCACAAAAAACACGCCACGCACTTCTCAAGGCCGTTTTCGTCCCGTTGCAGCACGTGCGCTCCCCGATACCGCTCCTGCAGCACCGCGCCGCGGTAAGGGCCCGGCCCGTCGGGGTAATTCTCGACCTCCGTAGGCTGAAACATCTCCCGGAAGGTGATGCTCATGCCTTTGCCGATGGCAGCAATGTTGCGCACGATGGACATGCGAACAGTATAGAGCCTGTCGGGCCAGGGGATAAGACCGCAGGGAAAAAGCCGCTAAAATCGTCCAGAATCGAATTTCGAGGCACGGCTTCATGCAAACGCGATCCCGAATGACTCTGCTTGCCCTGATCTGCGCTCTCGCAGCCGCAACCTGCCAGGGTCAGCAGTCAAACGCGGCACTCAAGATCACGGTCAGCGGCCAGACCCAATCAATCTCCGCGACAGATGTGAAAGCCCTTCCCCACCACACCGTCACTGTCCACAACCCGCACAGCAACGCTGACGAAACTTACTCCGGCGTGCCGCTCATTGATCTGCTCGCGAAACAAGGCGTACCGCACGGACACGACCTTCGCGGAAAAGCGCTCTCCGAGTGCATCATCGCCGCTGGGTCCGACGGATACAAGGCCGTGCTCGCGCTCGCCGAGGCCGATCCGGAATTTCATCCCGGCGAAGTGCTGGTCGCCGATCAGATGGACGGCAAGCCGCTCGACGCCAACACCGGCCCGTTCCGCCTTGTCGTCACCGAGGACAAGCGTCCCGCGCGATCAGTGCACAATCTTGTTTCGATCGAAGTGAAGCAGGCGGAATAGCACTGACTGCTACGGAACCATGATGTGGTCGAGAAGATCGGGCGCGAGCTGCCGGAAGTCCTGGACGTTAAACGTATAAATCCGGCTGCACTGCGCCTTGCGCGCGGCGTAAATATGAATGGCATCGTAGATGCGGCCTCCAATCCAGCCAAGGGCGGCGCATTCGCGGAGAATTTTGGTGTAGTCGCTGCGAGTAAGCGGCTCGATTTCGAACCGTTCGAGGATGTTCTTCTCAAGAATTCCCCAGGCTTCGGCAGGAGAAATCCGCGGCTGGTATGGAGCGCGGGTTAGGATGGCATAGATCTCGGCCAGACCATGGGTGGAGATTGCTGGGATCCAGCGTCTACGCTCAATCTCGGCAAAGAGTTCGATAGCGCGCGGATGGTGTTCGTGCAGCGTGATGCTTCTGGCCACAATGACATTTGTGTCGATATAAACTCTCACCAGCCGCCTATCTTCCGCATCCGCTCTTCGCGGTCTTCCTGAACGAGACGATCCCAATCGATCTTTCCAACCGGACGGCCTGTGTGGACCAGCCAGCCATGTTTATCTCGAACGAGAGCAGACTCCTGCTCGATAGGCTTCAGAACCATGCCCTCGGCCGTTTCCTCCAGCTCAAGCTTGCTGTTTTTGCGTAGGCCGAAACGTTCCCGCACCGATTTCGGAACGACAATCCTGCCCGCCTGATCGATAGTTACCTGCATTAATTGATGATGGCAGAAAAAAATGGCATTGCCAATGTTAAAGTGCCATTTAATCTATCCCTATCCTTTTCCAGATCGCATCCACCCGCGCCTTCGTCGCCCCATCCATCTCAATCATTGGGGGCCACGGCCTCGTGAAGCCTTCCGCCGCCCATTTCCGCGTCGCATCGATGCCCATCTTGCTGCCGTAGTTCGGCAGCCGCGATGCATGATCGAGCGAATCCACCGGACCCAGTGTGAATTGAATATCCCGCTCCGGATCAATATTGTTCGTCACGCGAAGCGTCACTTCGCCCACATCATGCACATCGCAGTCCTCATCCACCACGACGATGCACTTTGTGAACATCGCCTGGCCCAGCGCCCAGATTCCGTTCATCACCTTGCGCGCCTGCCCGGCATAGCTCTTTCGGATCGACACGATCATCAGGTTGTGGAACACGCCCTCAACCGGCAGGTTCACATCGACGATCTCCGGCAGCGTGAGACGCATTAAGGGCAAAAAGATTCGCTCGACCGCCTTGCCCATCCACGCGTCTTCCATTGGAGGCTTGCCCACAATCGTCGCCGAATAAATCGGATCCTTCCGATGCGTAATGCACGTCAGATGAAAGACCGGATACTCCTCTTCCATCGTGTAGAACCCGGTGTGATCGCCAAACGGCCCCTCCACGCGCAATTCATCGAGCTTCACATAGCCTTCCAGCACAATCTCCGCATGTGCCGGAACCTCCAGCTCCACCGTCTCGCACTTCACAAGTTCGACCGGCTTCTGGCGCAGAAATCCCGCGATAATGAACTCCTCCACTTCCGGCGGAGCCGGAACAATCGCCGCAAACGTCGTTGCCGGATCGGTCCCGATCGCGACTGCCACTTCCATCCGGTCATCCTTCACCGTGCCAAGCGCGATTTTCGTCGTACCCCCCGCCGTCATCGCCATGGCGTCCACGTGCTCAGCCGCACTCGCCCCGGCCGCGGCCCGCAAGCGCTCGCGCAGATGCTCTGCCGCATTCTTCTGCCGCTGCCAATGCATGCCCGTGGTCTGGCCGTCATAGACCTGCATGCGGTACATACCCATATTTCGCTTGCCAGTCTTCGGATCGCGCGTCACGACACACGGCAGCGTGATGAAGCGCCCCCCATCGAGCGGCCAGCACTTCAGAATTGGAAAATCCAGCAGGCTGAAATTCTCGCGCAGTACCACCTGCTTGCAAGGCGCGTCCTTCGCTGCGATGGTCTTCGGAAAGAACTTTCCCGCCTCCGCCAGCATCGGCAGCATCCTCACCTTGTCGAGAAAGCCCTCGGGAGACTTGACCTCCATGAAGGCGCGAATCCGGCCGGCAACCTCGTCCAGTGAGTTCACATCGAGCGCCAGGCGCATGCGCCGCTCGCTCCCGAACTGATTCATCAGCACGGTTGAGCCCGGATACCCCTTCACTCTCTCGAACAGCAGCGCCGGACCACCGGGCCTTCCGCCTCGCTTGCCGGCCTTCGATGCCCGGTCGGTTATTTCCGCGATTTCGAGAATCGGATCCACTTCTTCGCGAACCCGCTTGAGTTCGCCGGCCTTATCGAGAGCCTTGATCCACTGCCTGAGGTCGTCGTACGCCAATAGTCTCTCCCGGCGCTCCAGACAAGAGCGCAACCCTCAATACTAATGCGCCGGGAAAGCGCGCTGGCGACGCCACGCGCCGTCGCTGGACTACATCAAAGGCCAGGAAGAGCCGTAAGGCACCGGGGCCCTCAGTCCTTCGTAAGCATCCAGCGATTCATCATCGTCTGTACGCAGCGCGCACCGCAAAGATGCTTCGCGTCCGCATCATGAGAAAGGAAACCGTTCCAGCGCGTAATCTTTAGCACTACCTGCTCGGAATCCTCCGGGGTCGGCGAAATCGTTTCTTTCCACGACAGCCACCAGTCTCCTACACCTTCGCCCTTTTCCTTGCCGCAAACATCACAGTGGTAAATCTCGGTCCAGGCCATTCCCTCGCTCCGCAGCCTCGTCTCAGGAACTTAGCACAAGACCACCAAAGTTGCGCCCGAATTCTCTTCCTCCGGCTTCCTCGTACGCAGCGGCTTCACCCGACCTCAACCTCAACTGCAGCTTGAGGCGGAATCTCCACCAGCGGATACCCGAGCCGCTTCCACTCGTCGTAGCCTCCTCGCAGCGGACGCACGCGCGTGACGCCCAGCTTGCGGATTGTCAACGCCATCTTGGCCGCCGTGGCCTCGCTCGGGCAGGTGCAGAAGAGCACCACGTCGCGGTCGCGGGGAATTTGATCCGACCGCTGCACCAGGCTATCCGGCGTCAGCAGAATCGCGCCCGGCAGCGTCCTGGGGTCGGGCAGATAATCCAGAGGATGCCGCAGATCGACGATATAAACCGGCTGGGCCAGGTCAAGCATCTGCTTCAACTGATCGGGCTCAAGACGTGCCATCCGAATCTCACGTAGAAAGGCTCGCTGCCGGGCGAATCTCCAGAAGAAAAACCCGATGAGCAGCAGCACAAACAGCCCCAGGGCCGAGTGCTCCACCCAGGCCAGTGCGTTCGGATTCTTCTTCAGAACATCCCCGAAGAACCTGCCGCAAAGCGTAACAGTCAGGGCCCAGAGCAAAATCCCCGCCGTATCGAAGAAGGCGAAGAACCGGTACTTCATGCCGGTCTGGCCGGCTATCGGCGCTGCCATCGAGCCCAGCCCCGGCACGAACTTCGCCAGCACCAGCGCGCCGGCCCCGTGTTTTGTAAAGTAGTTCTCGGTCCGGCGAACGCAGCTGGCCTTTTCCATCGAAAGACGGCAAAGCAGATGAACCACCTTTCCCCCGTATCTCTTCCCCATCACAAACCAGACGCTGTCGCTGACCAGGCTGCCCAGCAGCACCGAGATCAGTACCAGGGGAAG
Source organism: uncultured Acidobacteriaceae bacterium (assembly GCA_963782175.1). Taxonomy (GTDB): domain Bacteria; phylum Acidobacteriota; class Terriglobia; order Terriglobales; family Acidobacteriaceae; genus Silvibacterium. The sequence continues at coordinate 59,468 of CAWAIX010000013.1, read as the reverse complement.
GCTGAGTTTGTGGGTCGCCGTCAGTGTGCCCGCGGTCAGCATCACTGGCACGCTGGGAATGGGAGCGCCAAGCTGCTCCACCAGGACCCAGACAAACAGAATTAGATAGGCATATCTAAGGAAAACTTCATACGCGATCGGCATCGCGAGGATACCCCCGTGGCTCCCAATACAAACAAGATGTAACAGCGGCTAAAAACGATGCGCCGCAAAGCGAACGGTCGGATCTCAGGGGCGACCCGGCCTGCGGTCCAGGGGAACGGTACCTGCCCGGAACTCTATTGCTTGACCTGCACCTTCGGCTCAACCGAAAGCCCCGGACGTAAGAGATGATCCGAGTTCTGCTGAGGATTCGCCAGATCGATCCGGACCGGAACGCGCTGCACCACCTTTACGTAATTCCCGGTCGCGTTTTCCGGAGGAAACAGGCTCAGAACCGAACCCGTCGCGCCGCCGATCTGCGTAACCTTGCCGTCGTACTTCCGCCCCCCATAAGCATCCACGGAGATGACCACCGGCTGGCCGGCCCGCATGTGTTCGAGTTGGGTCTCTTTGAAATTCGCCGTGATCCAAATGTCATCCAACGACACCAGGGTCATCATGTTTTGGCCGACGCTCACGTTCTGATTGATCTCTACGCTCTTGCGCGTCACAATCCCGTCTTCCGGCGCAATGATCTTCGTATAGCTCAGGTTCAGTTTCGCCTGCTCCAGTTCGGCCTGCGCCTGGGATACCTGCGCCCCGGCCTGATCAGCTTTCGCCTTCTGGATTGCCACCTGCTTCGGCGCGGTCTGCGCATATTGATACGCGGCCTGAGACCTCGCCACGTTGTCCCGCGCCACACGCACCGCGTCCTCGGCCGCAACGACGTTGGCTTGCGCCTCTGCCAGCGCTGCCTTGTCCGCGTCTGCCGCGGCAACTGCCGCATCGAACTGCTGCTTTGAGATCACGTCCCTCTCGACCAGCGGCTTGTAGCGCTCGAGATCCGCTGCCGACTTGGTCGCATTCGCCTGCGCCTGAACCACGCGCGCTCTGGCGGCCGTCAGTTGTTGTTCGGACTGCGCAACCTGCGCGTTGGTCCCATGCACATCTGCCCCGGCGGATGAAAGCGCCGTGCCGGTGTTGATCGTGATAACCGGAACATTGACCTTCGCCGCTTCATAGTTCGCCTCGGCGCTCTGTAGACTGGCCTCGGCCTGATCTACAGCCACTTGAAAGTCCTTGGGGTCAATCTCAACCAGCACGTCGCCCTTCTTGACCGCCTGGTTCTCGTCCACGTTGAGCTTGATCACCTGTCCGGCGATGCGCGAGCTGATCTGGATCAGATGGCCATTCACCTGCGCATCGTCCGTATCTTCGTAAAAAGTCGAGTGCCACCAGAAGAGGAGCGCTCCCACCACGAGGAGCGCGACCACGCCGATGATGATGAACCGTCTTCGCGACTTTGGTTTTGCCGGCTCGTCCGGAGCTGTATCCGGACTCGTATCCGGAGCTGTTTCGTCTAGAACGGGCTTTTCGTCCGCCACCGTCACTTTCCTCCCACATAGTTCTTGTAGCTGCTCGCCGCCACCCCCATTGCTCGCGCTAGTGAAAGCTTGGCAATGTTGTGCTGGTAGAGGCTGCCGACGTACTGGTTATCCGCCTGCGCTACGGATTGAAGCGCCTGCGAGACGGCCAGATTGTCCGAGACACCCGCTTTGTAGCGCTCCTGCGCTTCGCTGAGTGCCTCTTTTGCGAGTTCAGAGTTGCTGCGGGCCACCTCAACCTGCTTGGCTGCCGCCTGAATATCGAGAATACTGTCGCGAACATCGGCGCCGATCTGTCCTTCCAGATCGCTCAAATGTGCCCGCTCTTGATCCAGCTGCGACTGCGCCTGCTTCGCATCTCCCCGCAGCTTGGCTTCTTCGAAAATGGGAAAGTCGATCGAGCCCGTCGCGTCCCCTGTTCCGTGTGAGTTACCGAAGTTCACGCCGATATCGCCATAGTCTCCGTTGAATGTGATCGTCGGATAACGCTCCGCTGTGGCCGCCTTGCGCGCATACTCGGCTCCCGTCACCTGTTCCTGCATCGCCTTCAGATCGTACCGGTTGGCAATGGCTTCCTTTACCGCCCCATCGGGATTCAGGTTGTCCAGCGCCGTGTATGGAGCCTGGTCCGTCAACCGGTATTGCTGCTCGAGCGGCAGCCCGATCGCCCGGGCCAGCGCAATCTTGTCCTTCTCGTACGAATTTGTGGCAGAGATCAGCGTCTGCTGCTGCGTCTGGTAATCCACGCGTGCGCGCAGCTCATCCAGCAGCGGAGCCGTTCCAGCCTGGTGATTCGCCACCGCCTGGTCCAGCGAAATCTTCGACGTATCCACCTGCGCCTGTGCCGCCTCGATCAGCCCCTGGTCGGCAATGCACGTCAGATACGCATTGCCCACCGTCAGCACCACCATATCGCGCGCGTCCATTATGGAGAGCTGCGAGCTGGCGAAATTGTGCTTCGCGGCTAGGTAATTCTGCAGCGACGAGAGATCGATCAGCGACCATTTCACCGTTCCGCGAAGATCCGTGTATCCGTAGGGACCGATAATCGCCGGAAAGCCTCCGCCTCGCAAACCCAGCGCCTGCAGGTTGGTCTGCTCCACCGCCTCGGTCAGCTTTCCGGTCACCGTCGGAAGCAGCGACTGTAACTGCTGCAGTTGCGTTCCGCGGGAGTTCAGCGTCGTCTGGGTCGTCAGGATCAGCCCTAGGTTGTACTTGAGGCCGCGGGCGATCGCATCGTCAAGCGAAAGATCCATCACGCCCGGTGTCGCCTTTTCCTGAACCTGGCTTCCTTTATACGTATCGCTGTTGATCTGCGGTTGCGTCACCTGGATCGGCGCAGACGGCTGGACCACGCCCTGGCTCCCCGGCTGTGAAAACTGGGCGTGTCCCGCCGGAGCCCCCGCCGCGATCAGAAACAACAGAATGGGCTGCCAAAAGCGCGCACCGCCGCTGCGGCTGCCTGAAATAGCCCTGGACACGAAAAAGCTCACCTCAGGAAAACTTGGCCTGGGACAATCACTTGGCCAGATTACGTTAGTTTTGGATGCCAAAACACTGGAAAGTATTCAAAAAGAACAGTCATACACCCCGCACTTCAGGGGTTCTTTTCGCAAAAAGCGATTCACTGCCGTAATGGAATGGAAGCCCTACGCTATCATCCTTTGGGCCTCGGCGTGGACCAGCGAGTTGGCCAGGGAGCACAACGCCTGGCGAAATGTTTGCGCCACCTGTGCCGCCGACCACACTGGCTTCTCTCCGGACCCGTTGGCCAGTGAAGTCGCTGTCGCATCGTTGTTCCAGCCCAGCACAGCGCGCTGCACGAAGATGGCCCGCTGCGCAGCCGGCAACTGGTCCAGCCAGTTGCGCAGTTGTGTCCCGTTCCCGGCATCTCGCAATAGCACGGCAATCTGCTCGGCGGAAATCCCTGCGGCAGAGAGGTCATCGTCTTCAATGCAGGTCGCAGGACCACCGCCTTGCGCGGGTGCGGCAAAGGCACCCGGATCGGCCTGGTTCATACGCGACACCGCCGCCTCGATCAGGTGGTGCCTGGCCGTGTCGACAGCCGATTCTTCCGACGCGCAGGGATCCACATCTACATCTGCCACCGTCGATTCGACAAGGTTGGCCGCTTCGCGCTCATCGCCCAGCATCAGCGCTGCAAGCTGATAAAGCTCTACCGCGGTCTCCTGCGCCTTCTGAACGCTGCCTTCACAATCGCCGATCCCCATAAATTAACCTCCGGTCTGTCTCTACTTTTATCCTTACCGACCGGCCTTCTGGAGTCAACTCGCCGCCCTCGAATCCAGGGCAATTTGGTAGAACTACAAATTCTTCAAAAACATGGAGCGTACATCAACCGCGGTCCTATACTGTTTCGCATGAGTTGGAAGCTCGTTGGGGTCACCGGACGAGCGGCCCTTTTGCTGGCATTAGCTCAGAACACTACGTCCAGGCCTCCGCTGAAAATCGTCAGGCTCGAGCCGCCGGTATATCCACCGATTGCGATGGCGGCGCGTGTGACCGGCGAGGTCGACCTGAAGATGACTCTCCGGCAAAACGGAACGCCGGGCACCGTTCAGGTCGAGAGCGGGCCGCAAATGCTGCAGCAGGCGGCAGTCGACAGCCTGACGCGCTCCACCTTCGAATCGGAACCTGGCCATAACGCTGACGAGCCTTACCGACTTGTCTATCAGTTCGCTCTGGACAAGGCTCCCGGATGCAATCAGGAGCGAGACAAGTCGTATCCGCGCATCCATTACGAGACGAACACCGTCACTATTTCGGCGCAGGCTATTACTATTTGCGACAACGCCACCGAGCGCACCCGAGTGCGGTCGGTAAAATGCCTCTTCCTCTGGAAATGTGGGCTGCGATAGAGCATCCCTTTCCATCAAACATACCGCTGCCGCCTTCCAGAAATCTTTTCGTCATCCTTTCATCCTCACCCGGCAGCCCCGCGACATAGCAGTTATGTACACTTGGGCGAGGGGGGACGCCTACCCCCTGCAAGCCATGGCCAACACGCAACGCCAGCCGCAGAGTCTCTTCTTCAACAGAGATGAATCCTGGCTGAGCTTCAACCGCCGCGTTCTTGAAGAAGCTCAGGACGAATCCAATCCCCTCCTTGAGCGGGTCAAGTTTCTTGCCATCACCGCCAGCAACCTCGATGAGTTCGTCGAAATCCGCGTCGCCGGCGTCCTGCAGCGCCTTGAAGACGGCTATGCCGAACTGAACCCCGACGGCACCACACTGGAGCAATCGCTCGCGATTCTCAATGCCACCATGCACGGCTTCGTCGCCGAGCAATACCGCTGCTGGAACGAGCAGCTTCTACCCGCGCTCCGCGCCGCGGGCGTGCGCGTGCTGCGCTGGGACGACATGGACGACACGGCTCGCAAAGCCGCGACCATGTATTACCAGCGCGAAGTCGATCCCCTGCTGACGCCCATCACCATCGACCCGGCTCACCCTTTTCCCCGCGTGCTCAATAAGGCTCTGTGCATTGCCCTGCTCTTGCGGCGCAAGCGCAAGGGAACTGCCGGCCCGGTCCTCGGAGTCGTCACGGTTCCGCGCGCTCTCCCGCGATTTGTCACCCTTCCCTCAAGCGGCGATACGCACGACTACATCTTTCTCCACGACCTCATCGAGCGCAATGCCGCCGGCATGTATCGGGGATACGAAATCCTCTCCAAGGCCGCCTTCCGCGTCACGCGCAACAGCAATCTCTACTTCCAGGAGGAAGAATCCCGCAGCCTCCTCGAAACCGTCCGCTCCGAGCTTCACAACCGCCGCAAAGGCGACGCGGTTCGCCTCGAAATCGAGAAATCTGCTGACCCGGAAACCATCGACCGCCTGCGCCTCAACTTCGAGCTCGAAGAAACCCAGGTCTTCCGTACCGATGGGCCAGTAAACCTCACTCGCATCTGGAACCTCGCCAGCGACACGCCCCGGCCCGACCTCAAATTCCCGCCCTTCGTCTCTCGCGAGCTGCGCCTCAACCGCAAATCGACCGACCTCTTCGATGAGCTGCGCCACCGCGACATCGTACTCCACCATCCCTACGACTCCTACGACGGCGTCGTCGGCTTCATTCAGGCCGCGGCCAAAGACCCCAACGTTGTCTCCATGAAGCAGACCCTCTACCGTACCAGCGCCGACTCACCTATCTTCCAGGCGCTCACGGAAGCCGCGCAGAGCAAGGAAGTGACCGCTGTCGTCGAGCTGATGGCGCGCTTCGACGAAGCCTCGAACATTCGCTGGGCGCGCGACCTCGAGGACGCCGGCGTACAGGTCTTCCATGGCATCGTCGGGCTCAAGACCCATTGCAAGCTGGCTCTTGTCGTCAGGCGCGACCTTGACGGCGTCGTTCGCCGCTACGGACACCTCGGTACCGGCAACTACAACCCCCAGACGGCCCGTTTCTATACCGATCTGAGCCTGCTGACCTCAGATCCGGAAATCACCGCCAGCATGGGCGCCGTCTTCAATTACCTCACCGCCCACTCCGAATCCGACGACTACGCCCCGCTGCTCGTCGCGCCGCTCACTCTCGCCCAGAGCGTCATCCGCCTCATCCAGCGCGAGGCCGAGCACGCCGCCGCCGGGCGCCCTGCGCGGATCATCGCCAAGATGAACGCCCTGCTCGAGCCCAGCGTCATCGAGGCGCTCTACGCGGCATCGAAGGCCGGCGTGCCCATCGACCTGATCGTCCGTGGCATGTGCGCGCTCCGCCCCGGCATCAGAGCCATCAGCGATAACATCCGCGTTCGTTCCATCGTCGGACGCTTCCTCGAACACAGCCGCATCTTCTACTTCGAAAACGGAGGCCGGGAAGAAATCCACGCCGGCAGCGCCGATTGGATGCCGCGCAACCTCTTCGAGCGCTGCGAAGTCGTCTTCCCTGTACGCGATCAGCAGATTCGCAACCGCATCCGCAACGAGATTCTCGCCGCCAATCTCGCCGACACCTGCAAGGCACGCGCCCTCGATAGTTCCGGCACGTATCGCCGCGTCTGCCTCACCGACGACGGCCGCGACCTGCCTTCCTTCAACTCCCAGGAATTCTTCATGCGCGTAGCTGAAGGCAAGGCCTCTGTCGACGACATCCCCGCCGTTCCCACTCCGCACCCCCACCATCACCATGTAAAGCAGCCGGCAAAGAAGAAAAATGTGAGGCAGAGGGTGAAGACGGCCACCGTCGCCAGCCCTGAAGCCTCGATCACGGCCTAAAATTAAACAGTGGTCCTTGCTCCGCCTATAGCTGCTCATCCACTCAGGCGCGGTTTCCGAACTCCCGCGATTCTCCGGTGGTGGCACCTGCTCTCGCTCGATGCGCCGAGCGTAGCTGCACTGTGGTCGTGGGGCTTGGGCCGCGCGATGCAGCTCCACCTGCCCTGGACCTCACCCCTGATCCTCGCCCTCGGAACCTGGCTCGTCTATATCGCCGACCGCATCCTCGACGGTTTGCCGAGTCCTTCCGCCGACCGCCTGCGCGAACGTCATCTCTTCTACGCGCGTCATCGCGGCGCGATCCTGACAGCCGCCATCGTTGTCGGCATCGTCCTTTTGTGGCTTATCGTCGCCCGCATGAGTCCCTCCGCTCGCCGCGAAGACACTGCCCTCTTCGCCGCCGCCCTCATCTACTTCTGCCTGATTCATCTCTGCGGAAGACTCAACTCCGCGGCGACCGAGCGCTGGTTCCCCAAGGAAGCCGCCGTCGCCCTCGTCTTCGCGGCCGCCGTCGCTGTGCCGGCCTGGTCGCGGCTACCGGGACTGCGAATCCGCCTGCTCCCCCTGATCGCCGTCTTCGCCCTGCTCTGCTGGCTCAACTGTGTGGCCATCGAAACGTGGGAGTCCGCGCCCTTCAACCTCTCTCACTCCCACTTCACCACCCGATGGGCCGCCCGCCACCTGCGGCTGGTAAGCCTCTGCATCGCCCTTTTGGCCGTCCTCGCGGCATTGCAATCTTTGCTCGCCGGGCATCCCGCAACGATAGCAGCCCTCTACTCTGCATCCGCCATCTCCGCCGGGCTCTTCGCCCGGCTCGGCTGCTCGGCTCTCGAGAGCGCGCAGCTCCGCATCGCTGCCGACGCCGCCTTGCTCACGCCGCTGCTCTTCCTCACTGTCCTCTGCTGATGCCCACGAATTTCGACCGCCCCCCAAATTTTGACCTCGTAGCCCGCCCGTACCGCTGGCTTGAATACCTCACCTTCGGGCCGATGCTCGAACGCTGCCGCTTCCACTTCCTGCCCGGCCTCAACCACGCGCGCCGCGCCCTCGTCCTCGGCGACGGAGACGGCCGCTTCCTCGCCCGCCTGCTCTCCGCCAACCCGGCCCTGCACGCCGACGTCGTCGACCTGAGCCCCGCGATGCTCAGGTTGCTCCAGGCCCGTGCCGCCCGCATCGGCGCTCAGGACCGGATCGCCTTGCACTGCGCCGATGCCCGCACCTTCAACCCGTGCGGAGCCTCATCCGGACCCCCACCCGAACCCTACGACCTCGTCGTCACCCACTTCTTCCTCGACTGCTTCACGACCGAAGAACTACACTCCCTCACCACCCGCATCCGGCCTCACCTCGCGCCCGGCGCCCGGTGGCTCATCTCCGAGTTCGCCATCCCCTCGGGCGCGATGTCCCTCCCGGCCCGGAGCCTCGTCCGCAGCCTCTACGCTGCCTTCGGCCTGCTGACCGGCCTTCGCGTGCGCCGCCTGCCGGACCACGCAGCTGCCCTCGCAGTCGCTGGCCTCTCGCTCACCGCCCGTCGCCAACAGTTGGGAGGAGTTCTAATCAGCGAGTTGTGGGAATCTCCGGGCAACCAGCTCGATCCCGAGTAGCTTCCATACCTTGATGTAGCAGTACGAAAAGCCCATTCAAAAAGCTATGTCCGACCCCAACATCAAGATGAGCACTGTCCCCGGCTTCGACCCCGCCATTCCGCCCTATCCAGGCCCCGACCCCGGAACCGACGATCCTCCCAATCCCATCCCCGCGCCCGAGCCCGATCCCCGAGCCTCCGATGCCCCCAGGGCCGCTGCCCAGGCCCGAACCCACGATCTAGATCGCGCAAGCCAAAACGCACCCGAAATTTCTTTGTCCGGCCATCCGGAATTAACAATTCCCGGCCATCCGGATTGTTACAATTCGATGAATAAAATCGGGAAATTCCCCTAAGCGGAAAGACTGTCGTGAATCTCTACGTTCTCCGTCATGCAAGCGCCGGCACGCGCCGCGCCAACCCCGTCATCGACGTCAGGCGCCCCCTCGACAAGGAGGGCAAGCAGCAGTGCATCCTCGTCGGCAATTACCTGAACGCCCTCAAGGTGCACTTCGACGTCGTCGTCTCCAGCCCCCTCAAGCGCGCATTACAAACCGCATCACTGGTCGGCACCGAAACCGGCTATGACTCCAACATCATGGTTTCGGAGGCTCTCTCGCCCGGCGCATCCGTCGCTGCCTTCGAAAAACTGGTCAGCGAACTCAACGGACACGAAAATGTGCTCATCGTCGGACACAACCCCAACCTTGCGCAATTTCTCGGGGCGCTCCTCAGCTCCAGCCGCATGAACATCCGGCTCCGCAAGGGCGCTCTCGCGCGCGTCGATGTGACGCGCCGCCCCGGATTACTTCACTGGCTCGTAGATCCGCGCATCCTGCGCGGATCCTACAGCAATGTCACGAAGAGTTCCCGCCGGAAGACCTCGCGAAAATAATCGGCTTCCTTGCGAAGCGACCACAACTCGAGCTCGGCCCCGGTGCGTCCCGGGCTGAGTTCCAACATCACCTGCCTGGGATACACCCTCACCTTCACCCGCAGCACGTCGCTGGCACGGTCCTGATTCAGCGCCACCGCCAGCCGCAGCAGCACCACCGCGCGCTTCACGTGCTCGTGCTCCTCTGGAGGAACCTGCCGCATCGTCCTGCCCTCTGGCGCAGGCCGGCTCTTGCCGATATACCGTGCGATGGCCGACGCAATCACTCGCTGCGTCGCGTTGAACCCGAAAATTTCCGAATTCGCGATGATGTACTGCGCGTGCCGGTGGTGTCCCTGGTAGTTCATGAACTTTCCGATATCGCGCAGCATGGCCGCTGTCTCCAGCCAGGTCTGATAATCCAGCGGCAGCTCGTGTACCTCCTTCAGATCGTGAAAAAGCTGCGCCGCATGCTGCCGCACCGGCTCGGCCATCCTCGGATCCACGCCGTACCGCCTGCATGTCTCGAGCACCGCCTGCCAGCGGTCGCGCTCGTACTGCTGGTGCGCCGTCGTCCGCGGATCCTGCTCCGCCAGCATCTGTGCCAGAATCCCGTCCCGCAGCCCCATGTCCGAATATCGGAATCCAGGCAGTGAGAAATGCTCCAGCAGTTCGGCATAAACCAGCGCGCCCGCCACCACGATCTCCGAGCGCCTCGGCCCGATCCCGGGAATCGCGCTGCGATCCTCGTTCTTCAGCTTCGTCAGCTTCTCGGCGAGCCTGCGAATATCTCTCGTCGACGCCACATAATCCTTCGGGCGCGCCTTGCGGATGATCCGCGTCGCCTCCCACAGCGCAGCCGCGGTGCCCGAGGTAGCAATGATCGACAGCACACCCTCTGGAGTTACCCTGCGTTGCCCCTTCCTCAGTTCACGCGCGACGAACTGCCTCATCCGCCCGATCTCTTCCTCAGCCGGCGGATCGCTCTTCAGAAACTCTTCCGTCAACCTCACCGCTCCGAGCGGAAGGCTGACCGTCTCCGTCAGGCGCTTACGCTCAGACAACGTCACCTCGCAGCTTCCGCCGCCCACATCGATCAGCAGGCATCTCCCCGCGGTCCCCGGCTCGTTGTTCACCACTCCGCGATGAATCAGACGCGCCTCTTCGAGCCCGGAGATGACCTCCACCTCCCAACCCGTCTCGTCTTTGACCCACGCAAGAAACGCACGCGCGTTGCGGGCGTCGCGCATCGCTGCTGTCGCCACCGCCCGCACCTGGTTCGCCCCGTGTTCCTGAGCGACTCTGGAAAAGCGCTTGAGCGCGCGCAGCGTCGCTGCCATCGCGTCAGGAGAAACCAGGCCGGACTCAAAAACGCTCGTGCCCAGCCGTGTCACCTCGCGGTCTTCGTGAACCACGCGCAGGTTGTGCTGCACCACGCGTGCGATCTTCAATCTGCAGGAATTTGACCCGATATCAATTGCGGCAAGAGTCTGCATCAGTCCGGCTTACTTTCTGAAATTTGCTGGTGTGATAAATGCACGATACACGAGGTGTGTGTAAGGCAATCGCGATTACGCCGCGCCATTTCGTGAAACCCGCGCGCGTATCCGGCGTACCGGATTCAGCGCATGCCATTCGCCCATCAATCGCCCGCGCATGCGTTCAGTCGTGCTGATCGCCTGCGAGTAAAGACGGTCGCGCTCCTTTTCGATCCGCGGTGTCAACTCCGTTCCGCGCTCGCCCAGCGCCTCGTGCGCCTCCTCGGCCAGAACCAGCCAGTCGTGCCAGTCCCCGATCTCGTCCTGCAGCCTTTTGAGAGCCTTCCCGACCGCCCCGGCCTGTGGATCGTCCGCACCCGACTCCGCCATGTACCGCGCCTTCTTCGCGCCTTTGCGAAAGTCGTGCAGATTTGCCTCATGCAGTCGTTGCATCTCCGTCGAGAGCCGCGCAAACGCATCGAGAGCCACAACCGCCGCGCTGCGCGGCTTGCCGCGTCTCGGCGGAGTCTGCTCGATAGCCTCCTCGAACGAGGCCAGTTCCTCATCCAGCCGTTCGCTCCACTTTGCCGCCGATTTCATCAGCGGCTGCGCATGCTCGGCTCGCGCATTTCTCAGCCACGCGTCAAGGTCCTCAGCCTGGTGCGCCAGCGTGTACGCTCCGGAGTCTGACTGCTCCTCGGTCGCGGCCTGCCCATCGTCAGCCGGCTCTGCCTTCTTCAAAAGACCGCGCTTCTTCAGCAGGCTGCGATGCACGTCGAGATCCCGCACGCCCGCCGCGGTCCGCCGGATCTTCTTGAGGAGCCGCAGCCACTCACGCGCCGCATCGGCAATCGCATTCTCTTCATCGGCGCCCGCTGCAGTCTGCGGAGACAACTCCCGCACGATCGTATCCAGCATCGCCTCGATGCGACGCGTCCCCGTGCGGACGTTGTGCACCGCTTCCACTTCCGGATCGTTGGCGCACGCCTCTAGATTCTTCTTGAGCCCCGCCGTCAATTCGCGAAGCCGCTCGCGTTCCGCGCTGACTGCTACCACCAAGAAACAACCACCCTCTGCTGATATCCTGATTTTTGCCTCAAATTACTTCGATGATATCGCCCCAGACACTCAGGCGGGCGGAATCCGCCTCGGAAAAACCCAGCCTGATCGCTCATCCCGCCAAGGCCTGGTGCCTGCTGTTTCTCGTCTTCCTCGCCGTTCACTTCGCTGCCCTTTTTTCTCCCTCTCTTTTGGACGACGCCGACGCCACCCACGCCAACGCCGCGCAGCACATGGCCATCAGCGGAGACTGGGTCACCCTCCGCGTCGACGACATCCGATATCTGGAAAAGCCGCCGCTGCCATATTGGCTCGCAGCCATCGACTACCACCTCTTCGGACACAACGTCTTCGCCACGCACCTGCCCGTGTCGCTCGGCGTTCTGGCCGGCGGCATTCTTGTCTGGACCTGGTCGCGACGCGCCTGGGGAGATCGCGCTGCCTTCTACGCCGCTCTCGCCATCTTTACTTCCTTCGGCGTCTTTCTCTTCACGCGATTCATGATCCCCGAATCGCTGCTCACCTTCTTCCTTGCCCTCGCCCTCTACGCCTTTCTCAGCGGCGTGGAAGACCGCAAGCCCGCATTCATTTACCTAGCCTGGGCCTCGCTCGCCATCGCCGTGCTCGCCAAGGGACTCATCGCTCCGGTATTCTTCATCGCCGCGGTCATCCCCTACCTCATCATCACCGGACAATGGCGTCGCTGGCGCGACCTACGCCCCTTCACTGGCATCCTTCTCTTCCTGGCCATCGCCGCTCCCTGGCACATCCTTGCCGGCCTCCGCAACCCCGACCACGGCAACCCCGTCGGGAATATCCCCACCCCGGGCCACGTCCACGGATTCTTCTACTTCTACTTCATCAACGAGCACGTGCTGCGCTTTCTCGGCAAGCGCTACCCCCACGACTACAACAAGCAACCCTGGTTCGTCTTTTGGCTCGGCCAGCTCGTTTGGATCTTCCCGTGGAGCCTCTTCCTTCCCGCTGCCGTAGTGCGCGGCTGGCGCAACCGCCGCATCTTTCTTTCCGACCTGCGCTATGACGCGACCAACACCATCCAATTCCTCGACCCGCGGATGAGCGCGCATGAAGCCTCTTCGCTCGCCGCGCGCCTGCGCTTCCGCGCCCGCACCACACTGCTTCTTTCGCTCTTTGCCGCCTTTATCCTCGTCTTTTTCTCTGTCTCGACGAACCAGGAGTACTACACCTTCCCCGCGTGGTTCGCTCTGCTGATGCTGATCACCGGCTCGCTCGCCCTGATCGAGCAGGAGCCACCCGCCAGCAGTCGCTCGCTGTCCGCCGCACGCATCAACGCACGCAGCCGCTGGCTTGGCGGAGCGCATGCCGCCTTCGCCATCGTCGGACTGCTCATCGCGCTTGCCCTCGGCTACGGCCTGTGGACCTCGCGCCACCTGCCCTTCGTACACGACATCGGAACCCTCCTCGCCCACCGCGGCGTGGGCGACTACGCTCTTGCCACCTCCCAATTTTTCGACCTCACTGGACCCTCCTTCGCCGCTTTGCGCATGCCCGCCGTCGTCGCTGCCCTCACGTTGCTGCTCGGCCCAACCGCCGCCTGGCTCCTGCGCCGCCGCGGAGACGCCCTCGAAGCCACCGCCTCCGTCGCCTTCACCGCCGCACTCTTTCTGATCGCGGCGCACATCGCTCTCGTGCGCTTCCAGCCGATGCTCTCCTCGCGGTCCATCGCCGACACCATCAACCGCCTCGCCGGCCCACAAGACCAAGTCGTGCTCTACGGAGATCAGGCCTACGGCTCCTCCGTCATCTTCTACACGCACCGTCAGGCGCTGCTCGTTGACGGACGCTCCTCATCGATGATCTGGGGCTCCTACTATCCCGACGCCCCGCACATCTTCCTCACCGATTCCGATCTCGTCTCCGGGTGGGGCAGTGGTCCGCGCAAGTTCCTCTTCGTTCCCGGAGACTTCCACGACCACGTCGAGCAGCTTCTCGGTGCAAAGCTCTACAGGCTGCAGGAACTCGCCGACAAGACCCTCTACACCGACCGCCCGCTCGCACAGTAAACAATTCCCCGAAGGCCGCGCCGTCTGTGTCAAAATGCGGCCAATGATGCGAAGCTTTTCTGTTCTTATTCTGCTGGGGATTTCTCTCTGCGCCTCAGCCCAGAAGCGTCTTGTCCTCATCGATCAGGACGGCTCAGGCCCCGGCGGCTCCAACCAGATGGCCATGATGGCCCTCCTGCAGTCGCCGCAGGTGGAAGTCCTCGGCATCACCATCGTCACCGGCAACGCCTGGCGCGACGAAGAAGTGCAGCATACGTTGCGCATGCTCGAGCTCATCGGCCGCAGCGACATGCCCGTTGCACCGGGCGCCGTCAATCCTCTCTTGCGCACCCAGGAAGAGACCCGCATCACTTCTCAGCTCTTCGGCAAGGTCGTCTGGCTTGGAGCCTGGGGGCAGGGGCCCACCACTCTGAAGAAAACGCCGGCAGGCTCAATCCCTGTCGCGCCCCAAAATGTGCAGACGCACGGCCCGTGGGTCGTCCCGCCGCTACCCGAAGGCCCCCCGCATACAAAGCCGCTCGACGAGGACGCTGCGCACTTCCTCATCCGGCAGGTGCATGCTCATCCTCATGAGGTGACCATCTACGCAGGCGGCCCGCTCACCAACATCGCGCTCGCCTTGAGTATCGATCCTCATTTCGCGGAACTCACTCGCGGCATTGCCCTGATGGGCGGCAGCCTCAACCCGCAAACCGATGATCCCGAGTTCGCCTCCGATCCACGCCATGAATTCAACTTCTGGTTTGATCCCGAGGCAGCGCACATCACCCTCCGCGCGCACTGGCCGCGCATCGACGTCACGACCGTCGACATCTCCATCAAGGCCCCGTTCACGCAAGCCATGATCGACTCCATCGCCAGGTCGCAAAACCCCGCCGCCCGCTACATTGCGAAGTACTCGCAGGAACGCTACTACATGTGGGACGAGGTCGCCGCCTGCGCCTGGCTCGACCCGCAGATCATCACCAAAGAGCGGCTCCTCTACATGGATGTCGACGTCAGTCACGGCCCCACCTACGGCGACACGCTCACCTGGACCCGCGATCTCAGGCCTGCGGAGGAAGTGCAGCTCGTCCACGCGCAGACCGATCTCGACCTCGACCGCTTTACGAAGTTATTTGTCGAACTGATGTCCGGGCCGCCGGTCCACTAACCTACTGCCCCGGAATGACCAGGTACTGCTCCAGCTTGCCGTCAGGCATCGTGTAGGTCGTCACCCGCAGATGCGGCCCATTTCCGCGCCACTCCACGTTGAAGATCCGGAACGTCATGCCCCCACGCAGCGACTGATTCGCCTGCTTCAGCGCCGCGGGCGTGCCCAGCGGGCTCAGGCTTGTCCGGAAATCATCCAGCGCCTGCTGACTGAAATAGGCATTGCAGTTCGCCGTGAACAGCGCCCGGTCAATCTTTCCCTGCTGCAGCCCTGTGAAGATATCCAGCGCCTGCCGCTCTGCTTCGCTGGGTGTCTGAGTATTGACGCCCAGCACAATCGGAGCCAATCCGTGCGCGATCATCGCCGCCGCCGCTGACGCATCCTGATTGGTCAGCACCACAATCGCCGCCTTATCGTCCGGAAACACAACGTTGTCCGAAACGAAACCTGAAACCTCGCCCGAGTGCTCATAGAACGTGTGATTGTTTTCGCTCCGCACAAAAAGGCCCAGCCCATAATGTGTGTCCGTCCCGTCTTTCAGCTTCACCGTCCCGAACATCTCGTCATAGGACTTCGCCGCCAGCAGCGAGCGGTTCATCACGCTGATGTCCCACTGTGCCAGGTCATACGCGGGCATGGCCAGTTCGAACGCCGCGAACATCCATCCCCTGCCTTCCTCCGGGGCGGGCCGCAACGGCCCCAGCGCATACCGGATATACCCCATCACGTCCGTCTCCCCCAGCTTCTCGGCATCGGAATTCCACACCTCCACCATGTCCAGAGGCTTGAAGACGTGCTCCTGGAGAAATCGCATCAGCGGCGTCCCACTCACCTTCTCCACAATCAATCCCGCGACCACATACCCCGTGTTCGAGTACTGCCACTTCGTTCCGGGATCGAAATCCAGCGGCTTCTTCGCCCACTCATCCAGAATGTGTTGCGCCGTCGTCGCCTGCATCATCGGAGGCATGACATAATCCTCCGGCCAGAAGTCCTGATATCCCGACGTATGCGACAGCAGCATCCGGATGGTCACTTCGTTCGCCCGCGTCAGGTCCGGAATGTACTTCGACACCGGATCGTCAATCGAAAGCTTGCCCTGCTGCTCGAGAAGCAAAAGCGCCGCCGCCGTGAACTGCTTCGAGATCGATCCGATCGAGTACCGCATAGCCGGCTCAGCCGCAATCGGCGGGTCGAGCTTCGCCTTTCCGTACGCGTGCGTGTAAACGATCTTGCCGCCCCACACGATCGCCACCGATGCCGAAGGCACTCCCGTCTGATCGAGAGCCTCCTCTGCCGTTACATCGATCCGCGACCGCAGATCGGCGGGGACATCGTTGACGGTGAGGCTGCGTTGTCCATAAGCCGCGATGCCAGTTGACCAGCACGCCAGGGCAAGAAGATAAGCGGATATGCGTCGCATGTTGAAACGCCAGCCTAGCAGGATGAACGGCCATGGCCAAGATTTCCTGCGCCGAACCTGAAACGGAGCGCGATTGTAATACGATGGGGCGGGACCGAGAGTACACGACAAACCATGCGCGTTGTGAAGCCCGAAGGATATCTCGGATTCAAGGAGAACCATGTACTTCGATAAGAACGACACCGCGGTAGTATTTATCGACCCTCAAAATGATGTGTTGAGCGAAACCGGCCTCAGTTGGCCATTGCTCCACGAAAGTCTTAAAGAAAACAACACAATTGAGCACATGGAGCAGATATTCAAGGCCGCGAAGGCTTACGGCTACGAGGTCTTCATCTCTCCTCACTATTTCTACCCCACGGACAGAGGATGGAAGTTCAACGGCCCTCTCGAGACCGACGAGGTTGTCCATAACGAGTTCGGTCGCAAAGGAGTCTTGACCCTCGATGGTTTCCAAGGCTCCGGTGCAGACTGGCTGGAGCGATTCAAGCCGTACATCGAGGACGGCAAAACCATCGTCGTTTCGCCGCACCGCGTGTGGGGTCCAGAGACCAATGACCTGGTTCTACAACTGCGCAAGCGGAGGATCAGCAAGATCATCCTCGGCGGAATGTTGGCCAACATGTGCGTCGAATCTCACCTGCGAGAACTGGTGGAGCAGGGCTTCGAGGTAGCTGTCGTGAAGGATGCTACGGCAGGGCCAAAACATCCTGAATGGGGCTATGGCTATACGGCGGCGCTCATCAACTACGCGTTTATCGCCCACGCCGTCCTTACAACCGACGAAACGGTCAAGGCGATGGAGCGCGGTCCGCAATAGCACTCATCGGCGCACAAAACCGACGAACCCACCCTCCGAAAATTACGCTTGAGCAGCCAAACGCGAACGGCATGATTTAACATACGTCCCGTTATTCGACGACCATGCTCACACGACTCTTCTTGCGGATAAAGTACGTAGCGGCTTGCGCTTGCTTGTGCTCAGCGCTCGCAACGGCACAGACTCCTCCACCTGCGCCTCAATCGCTCTCGCCTCAGGCCGAGCACGGCCAGCCCATCGACGCCTACATCCACGACGCATGGGATTCTCTTTCCCGCTCGATGACCGACTGCAAGTCGATCGTCGATCCCAAGCTCGCCACCGCCTCGATCTTGTATCTGCCCGCCAACGTCCCCGAGCCTCCTGAAATCGTCGCGCTCGAGAAGTCCTGCAGCGTTAAAGTCGACCGTCTCCCGCGTCGCATCCAGCACATCGGCGACGTAAGGCCGTCGGAGATCGCCCACGCCGGCCTCCTCTACCTGCCCAACAAGTACGTCGTCCCCGGAGGCCGCTTCAATGAAATGTACGGCTGGGACAGCTACTTCATCATTCTCGGACTCATCGAGAGCAGCCGCGTCGATCTCGCCAAAGGCATGGTCGAAAACTTCTTCTATGAAATCGAGAACTACGGCGGAATCCTCAACGCCAACCGCACCTACTATTTCACTCGCTCGCAGCCGCCGTTCCTCTCCTCGATGATCCGCGCCGTCTACGATGCCGATGTTGCCGCCGGCCATCGCGAGGAAGCCGCAAAGTGGTTGCACCGCGCCTACGAGTACGCCTCTCGCGATCATGCCCTCTGGACCGCGAGCTTCCACAAAGCCGGGGACACCGGCCTAGCCCGCTACTACGACCTCGGCGACGGCCCGGTCGAAGAGATGGCCGACGACAGCACATACTATCCCGACGTGATCCACTGGCTGCTCTCTCATCCGGAGGTGCATACCGACTTTCTGGTCACCGGCCCGAGCAATCCCGACGCGACCGCTCGCGCCACCCTCGCAAAAATCAGCTGTGATACCAGCACTTCCGTCGTCTGCGCCCACGCTCACGTAGGCGAACACTGGCTCAGCCGCGATTTCTACAAGGGGGACCGCGCCATGCGCGAGTCCGGCTTCGATCCCGCCTTTCGCTACGGCCCCTTCAGCGGCTGGACCCACCATAATGCGCCCTCATGCCTGAACGCGCTGCTCTACAAGTACGAGCGCGATCTCGCCTGGATGGCCCACCAGCTCGGCGACTCCGAAGAAGAAAAGCACTGGAACGAAGCGGCTGACGCCCGCCGCGCCGCAATCAATAAGTATCTGTGGAACGCACAAAAGGGCATGTACTACGACTACGACTTCATGGCCGGCAAGCAGTCGACCTACGACTACCTCACGACCTTCTATCCGCTCTGGGCAGGCGTAGCCGACCAGCAGCAGGCCAAAGCCGTCGAATCCAACCTCAAGATCTTCGAACGCGCCGGCGGCACCGCGATGAGCCCTTACGAAACCGGAGTCCAGTGGGACCTGCCCTACGGCTGGGCGCCCGTCACCTGGCTCACCGTCGATGGCCTCGCGAAGAGCGGAGATATGACCGACGCCGTCCGCATCTCAAAAAAATTCCGCGAAATGGTCAAGCAGAACTACGAGTGTGACCGCAGCATCCGCGAGAAATATGATGTTGTCACCGCCTCGACCGAAGTCAACGTCGCCAGCGGATACAAGACCAATGTCATCGGCTTCGGCTGGACCAACGCCGCCTATCTCAAAATGGGGGCGCTCATCAAAAGCTCAGGGCTGCCTGACCAGCCCGTCGTGATCCCGCGCCGTGAATGCGCCGTCCAGGCCGCGGTGAAATAATTCGATCGCGGGATCAAAGTCAGAAACAGTCCATCATCCCTGTCCCTGGACGCGCGCCCTATTACTTTGATTGGACTTCCCGCGACGTCCTTTCTCTCGGTGCCGTGGACCATTTCCGCAATTGAGTGAAGTCCCTTCTGAGACCCAAAAGCATTTTCAGCGAAATAAGTCAAAACGCACCGGAGCTCGCTTCGATCCTAGAATAGTGAAATTTTGCTCCCTAAGTGACTCTTTTCGGGACCATTACTTCGGGAACGTGGATGTTGCCTTGAGCATAACTCCGCACCACTATTCAAGCGCGAAGTAACCACCAAACTTACTAATCTTCAAAAGCTTAAATAACGATTTACATATCGGAAGTAAGTGTGCTGCTTTACCACGGAAACGCCGCGCTCGAATCGCGGGCCTGACGGTGGTCATTCGTTTGCAGCACATCGGACTGTTTCCAGCGACTACTCCCTGAAAAAAATCGCACAAAAATTGTAGGAGATTACATCAGTGAGGGTTAGAGTCGGATAAACGAGCCCCGTAAGTTGCGCGAACAGCTTACGGGGTCGAACCACCTTTAAAGAAAGGAGATTGCCCTAATGATCAAGAGCAAGCCAGGGAAACCGCCGCCCTCAGTGACTATCAACATCGATTGGAGATTCCTGATAGCGTTGACAATCTTGGTTTGGATATTGCTACACAAATAAACAGTTCCCTAGAAGGTAGCACGCCTTCTGGGGAACCTCTGTTTGGTTGGATGCGATTTTCGATCAATCGATGCCAAATGTCAACTAACTAACTCTAAACACACGGAATAGAAATATACGGTCACAACATTAAAACCCGTCTGCCAGGACAGCCCCTAGTTTCTTGAGCTGTGGTGGTCGGCGCTGCGGCCCGCCGCATCGCGCTCGCGTGGCGGGGACAGCCGCTGAAACCTCTTGTGTTCCCATAGGAATCCACCATGACTTCACGCCGCGACTTTCTTTCTCTGGGCGCATTGAGCGCTACTGCCCTTGGTTTCTCTCGCGACGCCCAGGCCGACACCGCCGAGCAGATCAAGCAGCTCAAGCCCCCCGCAAAGCCCGTCATCGTCACGCGCCTCACTGGAGATCAATCCGCCCAACAGGCCTACCAGATGCTTCTCGACGGCGTCGACACGCTCGAAGCCGCGCATCACATCTGCGTTGGGCGAGAGAACGATCCTACCGATCACAGCGTGGGTCTCGGAGGGCTCCCCAACGAAGAAGGCGTCGTCGAGCTTGACTCCTGCTGTATGCACGGGCCATCCCGCAACGCAGGCTCGGTCGGCGGCGTTCGCAACATCAAGAACGTCTGCCTCGTCGCGCGCAAGGTCTTCGAACACACCAGCCATGTCATGCTCATCGGTGAAGGCGCTGAAAAATTTGCCGTCGACCTCGGCTTCCCGCGCGAAATTCTCCTCACCGACGACGCCCGCAAAGTCTGGCTTCTCTGGAAAGAGAGCAATTCGCAGATGGACTGGTGGGGTCCGGGCATCTCCAATCCCAACTGGAAAGACCCCTACGCCGACAAGCCGGCGCCGAAGCCCACCATCGACCTGCATGGGCTCTCTTCGCTGCGCCCCGGCTCCATCCCGCGCCATCCCGGTCCCGGGTGGAACGAGACCATCCGCGCCTCCGCAGAAAAACTCACCTCGATGGCGGCCGATCTCGGAATCCCACCGGAGCAGCGGCTCTTTGCCGCCGAGCAGGTACTGTGGCCCACCACAGGAACCATTCACGTATCCGCCGTGAATACAAAAGGAGAGATGTCCGGAGCCACGACCACCTCCGGTCTTGCGTGGAAGCTCCCCGGACGCCTCGGCGACTCTCCCATCCTCGGTGCCGGCTGTTACACCGACCAGGACGTAGGCTCGGCAGGTGCCACTGGTTCCGGCGAAGAAAACATCAAGGTCGCAGGCGCTCACACGATCATCGAACTCATGCGCCAAGGCTCCAGCCCGAGGGATGCTGGCATGGAAACGCTGCGCCGCATCGTGCGTAACTATAACGGTGACATGAAGAAAATCCGCTACCTCGATATGGAGTACTACATCCTGCGCAAAGATGGAGCCTACGCCGGCTGCTCACTCTGGAGCACCGGCGCCACCGGTAAACCCCGTGTCTTTGCCGTGCACGATGGAACTTATCGGGTCGAAAAATGCACGGCGCTCTTCGAGGGCAGTTTCACCGAGTGGCCTCCCTTTTAGGTCCGAAGGCCGATTTCGACGAAATAAGTCAATTCCTTGTTCGGAGGTTTGCCGTTTCAATTCCGAATCGGGAATTTTTGCCTGGCAGTGACTCTTTTCGGGACCATTACTTCGGGAACGGTGATGCTGCCTTCGGCATAACTCCGCATCACTTTCTGAGCTGCAGAGTAACCACGTAACCTACTAATCCTCAATAGCTTAAATACAGTTACAGATATCCGAAGTAATGAGACTGGTTTACTGTAGGAATGCTACGCTCTACGGCAGATTTCACAGTGGTCATCCGTTTGCTGCGTATTCGGCTGTTTCCAACGGCTACTCTCTGAAAAAAATCGCACAAAAGTTGTAGGAGATTACATCAGAGGGGGTTAGAGTCGAATTGAACCGCTCAAGTCTTCTGGAGAAAACTCAAATGTCAAAATCTTACATCTCTTCGTTCGCGATTGTCGCGTTTGCATTGGTTCCGGTTACCAGCGTCTTTGCCGCCGTAAATCATGGTCCTGCGACCCCTGTGCCTGTACCTCCGCCGGCCGTTGCCATGAACCGTGGTCCTGCGACTCCTGTGCCTGTACCTCCGCCAGCCGTTGCCATGAACCGTGGTCCTGCGACTCCAGTGCCCGTACCTCCGCCGGCCGTTGCCATGAACCGTGGTCCCGCGACGCCTGTGCCCGTACCTCCGCCAGCCGTTGCCATGAACCGTGGTCCTGCGACCCCTGTGCCCGTACCTCCGCCAGCCGTTGCCATGAACCGTGGTCCTGCGACTCCTGTGCCCGTACCTCCGCCAGCCGTTGCCATGAACCGTGGTCCTGCGACCCCTGTGCCCGTACCTCCGCCAGCCGTTGCCATGAACCGTGGTCCTGCGACCCCTGTGCCCGTACCTCCGCCAGCCGTTGCATAGTCGAAAAGTTGTAGGTCGCCTGTCCCCGTTCGCTTAGTGGTTAAGGTCTTCGTGCCTGCTATGCTAGTCCCACGAGGCTTGGAATGCCGGCTTTGAGTTTGGACAGCGCGCTATGGATCGCTGGCGTGGTGGGAGAGGTTGCGCTGCTGTGCATCCTCTTAGCACGCAGAGCCTACCGCACCTTTCCAGTCTTCGTGGCCTGGGTTTCACTTACTGTCCTGCTGGAACCCGTCCTATATTGGCTAGGTCAGCACCTATCGCCAGCTGATTATTTAAGAGTTTTCTTCGCTCTGAGCTTTCCTCAATATTTGGTGGAGCTCGGGATACTCGTCGAGATCACCGTCAATGTGCTCAGACCCGTGAACAAATCCCTGCCGAAGAGCGTTCTTTATTTCCTTGCCGCAGTCACTGTCATCGTCGGTATCGTGGCATTTTTCTTCACCGCCCACCTGAATGCCTCGACTCTGGCGCATCCTCGCTCATATGTCGTGATGAGCACCACGATGGCGATCCTACGCCTGGTAACCTTCCTTCTCATTGCCGCCTTGTCGCAGGTTTTGGGATTGGGCTGGAAAAACCACGTTTTGCAGCTTGCATCCGGCCTTGCCTTCTACGCCGCTGTATCCCTGATTGTCGAGCTGGCCCATAGCAACCTGAGAGCTGGGCCGGATTACGTTCATCAATTCACCGTTTACGACCATTTCCGGATCGCAAGTTACCTTTGTTCATTGACCTATTGGTGTTATTCATTCGCCCGAAAAGAGGCCCCACGCAAAGAATTTAGTCCACAAATGGCCCAACTTCTGGTATCAATAAGTGGAAGTGCCAAGAGGCATTCTGTTGCTGCCCGTTCTCTCGATTTAAAGTGACCATGATACTTACGATCATTTTGGTGGCAGTACCCTCCGCCCTGATTGCCTACGGTGTGTATTGGAGGCGCAGTCAGTCCAAGCGGCGCTCCGCCGACTGGGACTCGATTGTCGCCCGTCTACGCTCCAACAGCGAATTCAACTTCGACGAAGTCGCCGAACGTTATCTGTATGCTGATGGCATTCGCGCTACCACCCGGGACATCTGGTCCCGCATCGACGGTGCCAACGGCCTCTGGGCGATGTTTACCAATGCCGGTGTGCTCATGGAGTTGGCCGACTACGCTGCCGAGCATGGCTCGGACGTGCCCGAGGAACTGATCGAAGAGCTGCGCAGCGACGCCCTTCAGATCCGCATCGCGGTCATCATGGCGCTCGTCAAGTACGGCTTTTCGCGGTCGGTGGTTCCCGCCTCGGTGAACGCACATCGCGCTGCCAGTGCATACAGCGCAATGCTCGCCCATATCACCACGCTCTTCCAGGAGCATTCGGCGCTCTACTTCCCGCGTTTCCTTGAGGCCATGTAGCCCCTCCGCGTTATCAAGCAAAAGCCCATGCGGATCGCATGGGCTTTTTCATTTGGTTCCGACTCTCTTACGGATTCTCCCGCAGAAAGACTTCGATCCGGCCCGCCTCTTCATCGCTCAGCCGGAACGTCGCTGCCGGCAGCACGCCATCCACCTGCTCAGGCCGTCTCGCGCCAACGATCGCTGCCGTGATCGCCGGATTCCGCAACGTCCACGCGATCGCCACCACGCCCGGCTCTACGCCATGCTCCCGTCCGATCTCTCGCAGCAGCTCTACCAGCTTCAAATTCCGCGACAGCTTCGGGGCGTTGAAATTCGGACTGCGCTTTCTCCAATCATCCGGCGGCAGCTGCTCAATGCGCTCTCGGGTCATCTTCCCTGTAAGCAGTCCCGACACCATCGGCGAATAGTTGATCACCCCGATATTGTGCTCCCGGCAGAACGGCAGGATTTCCGCCTCAATATCTCGCCGCAGCAACGAATAGGGGGGCTGAAGCGAACTAATCGGAGCAATCTTCATCGCCCGTTTCATCTGGTCGACATTGAAGTTCGACACTCCGATATACCGGACCTTACCCTGCTCCTTGAACTTCGCGAGCGTCTCCCATCCTTCTTCAATCTCGCCCTCAGGATCGGGCCAGTGAATCTGGTACAGATCGATCACATCCACCTGCAGCCGCCGCAGCGAGTTCTCAAGTTCTTCCCTGAGCGATTCTGCCTTCAGGCTGCGATAGATCTTCCGATTGGCATCCCAGCGCATCGAGCATTTGGTGAAGATGTATGGCTTGTGCGAGGAATTCTTGACCGCCCGGGCGACTACTTCTTCCGAGTGCCCCAGCCCGTAAACCGCGGCGGTATCGATCCAGTTGAGACCCGCATCGAGCGCCCGCTCGATCGTATGCACGGATTCGTTGTCATCCTGTGCGCCCCAGGCAAACTCCCAGTTGCCTCCGCCGATCGCCCAGGCTCCATAGCCGATAGCGGTCAGGTGAAGGTCGGAGTTTCCAAGCTGGCGTAATTCAAACTTAGTCGAGGGAACAGCGTGTGTTGTAGCCATACCTTTTCGATGTCGCCGGACTGCCGCCGGCTTCGCCCCAGCGCATCAAAAAAGCGCAAAATCTCGAACCTACGCTTCGATCAGGAACTCCCCGTTCCGCATGATCTGCTCGTCATCCACCCAGATGTTGAACCGCAGCCCGACCACGTCAATATGCGTCGTCGAGGTCCACGGCGCGCCGGTGTGCTCCCCGTAAGGATTCCCGAACGCGATATGAATCCCCGGAAACTTCTCGTCCTGCAGGATGTTCCCGATCACATGATGCACGCCGAGATTCGTCCCGATCGCAAACTCGCCTACGCGGTCCGAGTTCTCATCCGTATGCGTATACGCCCAGAACTCCTCGCGCAGCTCTCGGTTCGCGGACTCGCAGCTCGCAATGCGATTCCCTTTGATCTCAATCGTTAGCGGCGTCTTTTCGAGCAGCCCGTAACGTGCGCAAAGATAATCTCCGACCACGCCGTCCACAACAAAGGTGCCGTTCACTTCGCCCGGAGTCGTGAAGATTTCTCCGCCTGGCAGGTTGCCCCACTTATCGCGCGAGATGATGCCCGAGGTCTTCAGCCACTTGTAGTCGGAATTCAGCTCCGCCCGAATATCCGTTCCCGCGGCAGTCGTTGCGCGGATCACGCTCGCGCGCTTTACCTTTTCGATCACTTTCTGTGACAGTTGATCCACGCGCTGATAATCCGCCCGCATCCCCTCGCACATAATCTGCGGCGTGATATTCACCATGTGCGCGTGGCGCATGTGCCGGCGATTCACCACTTCGGTCATCTGCATGCGCGACCGCAGCTCGTTGCGCTGCACGCCTACCGCAAAGATACTCACGTCCGAGGTCTCCATATCGGCCAGCACCGGCTTCGGCATATCCACCAGCGGACGCGGCGCCAGGTCTTCGAGCACGAACGCATTCCAGCGGCACCCATTCTCTGCCAGCTCCCGCGCCAGTGCGGCCGCAATCGCCGTAGTCGCATGATCGGTGATCAGCGTCACCTTCTCCGATGGCTGGATTCGCAGGCACGTCGCCACAGCAGAGCGCGCCCCGGGCAGAAAATCGGGTGGAAATGGCGTCGCAAGCAGGGCCTGCGCCTCGGCGGAAGCGGCGATCTGTGTCAAAGTACGGTCGACCTCGCAGATATTTCTCTTGAATTTACTGTAAATCCCGCGCAAAAACAGCAACAATGCAGCTTTTGTGGATATTGGTTAAGATGCCGCCAGTGGATTTTCGGGATCACATAAAGCGATGCTAAGGAGTTGAAGTCGAGGCGACCGGCAGGCAGCCACGGCCCGGCTTCTCGAGAAAGCATTGCATTCCGAAAATGCCTCAACCATTCGTCGCACAACCTTCACCCCGGAGCACCCATGCCCCTCGTTCAACGCACGCTCGTTCTGTCTCTGCTCGCGACAGCCTCCTTAGCGATGGCCCAGACCGCCGCGCATCCCAAGCCTCGGGCCGCGGCGCCAGCCAAATCAACGGAGCCCGCGCTGCCGAAGAATATCCCTGCCGTTACCGCTCCCATGAAGGTTGAATTCGCATTGCGCTACCAGGAGATCAAGATCGGCGATGGCGATCTCGCCCAGCCCGGCTGGACCTACTCCGTCCACTACACCGGCTGGCTCGCATCCGACGGAACCAAATTCGACTCATCCCTCGACCGCGGTCAACCTATCGAATTCTTTCAGGGCTTCAAACGCGTCATCCCTGGATGGGATGAAGGCTTCGAAGGCATGCATGTCGGCGGCAAGCGCCGCCTCTTCATCCCCTATCAACTCGCCTATGGAGAAAAGGGCCGTCCGCCCGTGATTCCGGCAAAAGCCGACCTGATCTTTGACGTCGAGCTGGTCGCCCAGCGCGACCCGAATGCGCCCCTGCCGCCACCGCCCGCCGCGCCCGCACAACCGGCAACGCCACCGCAACCCGCGGCATCTCCACAGCCGCCGACTCCACCTCAGCCTGGCAACACCCAACCTCAGTAGAGGCCGACGCGGGTTTCTTCGGCCATGTAGTCCACCACCGCCTTCAGATCGCCGGTCTCTTCGAACTTCCTGAGCTGGCGATCTGCTCCCGTCCCCATCTCCAGAATTGTGCGGACGTACTCGATCGCACTGCGGCAATCCAGCTCATCCACCACCTCATCGATGAGCGCCAGGTACTCGAGAATCAGTTCGCGCTCCGGGACCTCGGTCTCCTTGCCGAAATCGATCAGCTTGCCGTCGAGCCCGTACCGCACCGCACGCCACTTATTCTCCATGATCAGCGCCCGCGAGTACTGCCGGTAATCCTGATTCCGCGCGTGCAGCCGATACAGCCACGCCGCTGTCGCCTGGATCAGAGCTGTGATCGCCAGCGTCTCCTCGGCCCGCATCGGCAGATCGCATACCCGAATCTCGATCGTGTTGAAAAAAGGATGCGGTCTGATGTCCCACCAGATCTTCTTCGCATTATCCAGGCAGTTCGTCTTGATCAGCAGATTGACGAAGTTCTCAAACTCGCTGTAGCTCGCAAAACTGTCCGGAATATTCGTTCGCGGAAACTTGTCGAAGACCTTTGCCCGATAGCTCTTTAGCCCCGTCTTTATCCCTCGCCAGAAGGGCGAATTCGTCGACAGCGCCAGAATATGCGGAAGAAAATAGCGCATCGAGTTCATGATGCGCATAGCTGCCTCGCGCTCCTCCACGCCCACGTGCACGTGCAGGCCAAAAATCAGGTTCGCGCGCGCCACCAGTTGCAGATCCTCCACCACACGCTGGTAGCGCGGATCGGGATAAATTTCCTGCGATCGCCAGTCCGCAAAAGGATGCGTCGCTCCCGCCACCAGCACCAGGTTGTGCTCCCGCGCCAGTTGAATCATCTGCCGCCGCAGATCGAACAGATCCTCGCGCGCTTCCCCGATGGTCCTGCAGATGCGCGTTCCCACCTCGACCACCGACTGGTGCATCTCGGCCTTCACGCGTTCTTCAAGTCTCCGCTTGCCTTTGGCCAGCATCTCCGTTGCAATGTGCGAGCGCAGGTCGCGCGACACCGGATCGACGGTCTGGTACTCCTCTTCAATACCGATGGTGAAGGACGGACGCATAGGTGACTACCTTTGTATGATGATGCGTCCTTTTGAGGCAAGCCGATTCGTCCCGGCTTACTCTACGGGCGCTCCCTCGGCAGCCGGAGCCTTCGCCGCCTTCTTCGGCGCAGCTTTCTTTGCCGGCGCAGTCTTCACCACGGATTCAGCTTTTGCAGCCGTTACAGCCGAAGTCACCGGAGCAGCCTTCACTTGAGCAGCCTTCACTGGAGCGGCCTTCTGTGCGGGCGCGGCTTTCTTTGCAGGTTCCGCCTTTGCCGCCGGCTTCTTCGCAGGCGCACTCGCTGCTGGCTCGTCCACTGCCTTCGCAAACGGCCCGTCCAGCAACGCCACAGCCTTCAGAAGCGGTGCGCCAGTTGCCCTTTTTGCCTTCTCGATCGCCAGCTTCGCCACTTCCGACACGATCCAGTCGAAATTCGCCTGCCCCACCGAATGCACATCCGCGTCCGGCGCTGGATTCATGAAGTCGATCGCATACGGCACGCCGTCCTCAACCGCGAACTCCACTGTGTTGATGTCGTAGCCGAGCGCCCTGCACAGCGTCAGCGCATCTTTCTCCACGCGTGCCAGCAGCTTGGTGTCATACTCCGGAGGATCCTGCAGATACCGCTCGTGGTGCGGGCGCCGCGGATCGTAAGGCATGATGTGCACCTTCTCCTGCGCGATCACATAGCAGCGGAAGTACTCGTCGAACTTCACCGCCCGCTGCAGCGTCATGCAAAGATCGCGGCTCTGGTCGTAGGCCCGGAAAAACTCCTCAGGATTGTGCACATGATGCACATCCCTCCATCCGCCGCCATCCACCGGCTTCAGAAACGCCGGAAATCCCACGTACTCAAAAATTCCATCCCAGTCCAACGGATACTCCAGGTTCCGCATCGAGCGCTCGTTCGTGCCCTCGGGATACTTCTTGTGCGGCAGAATCACCGTCGGAGGGACCGCCACTCCCAGCTTCTTCGCCAGTGAGTAATTGAAAAACTTGTCGTCCGCTGACCACCAGAACGGATTGTTAATGATCGCCGTCCCGAACAGCGCCTCATGCTTCAGATACGCTCGGTAAAACGGAATATCGTGCGAGATACGGT
The DNA here is from genome assembly GCA_963782175.1 of uncultured Acidobacteriaceae bacterium. Taxonomy (GTDB): domain Bacteria; phylum Acidobacteriota; class Terriglobia; order Terriglobales; family Acidobacteriaceae; genus Silvibacterium. The sequence continues at coordinate 30,695 of CAWAIX010000013.1, read as the reverse complement.
CCACAATCACCGCATACCCCGACGGCTTCTCGAGCTGCACTCCGCCCACCTGCACAAACTCGGCCGAAATCTCGTCTTTCGATTCGGCCGCCATCGCGTTGATGCGCTCCACCAGCGCTCCGGGGAAGGTGTTCTCCATGCCGAACAGGACGCCAATTTTCTTCACGTTACATTTTCCTTTTGGGAGAGGATTTGTTTGCGCCCGCACTGCTTCGCGAGCGCATAGGGCCTAACGTCACCTTACAGCATTTCACAAAGAGGGTGGACGGTAGGCGCCGCGCGTCCCGCTGCTGGGACGTGGGCTGAAAAGGAAAACTCAAATTACTTCAAAAACTTCCCCTGCTCGAGATCCAGAAACGCCTGTTGCAACTCCTGCTGCGTATTCATCACAATCGGACCGTACCATGCCACTGGCTCTTGCAGAGGCTTGCCCGAAACCAGCAGGAACCGGATGCCCTCATCGCCCGCCTGCACCGTAACCTCATCGCCGCGGTCGAACAAAATCAGCGAGCGGTTATCTGCTTCAGACGGCGGATGCGTATCAAGCCACTGCACTCCTTCAGTCGGCACAGCGAGCGGAGCCGACGCATTGCAGAACTTCCCCGACCCCGCAAACACATAGGCGAACGCGCTGCTCGTCACCTCGACCGGAAGGTTCTTCCGCTTCCCCGGTCCCACCGTCACGTCAATGTATGTCGGATTCGTCGCAATCCCATCCACCGGCCCGCTCTTGCCCCAGAAGCTCCCGCACACCACCCGCGCCACCGTGCCATCGTCGTCCGTAATCTCGGGAATATCAGGCGCCTTCACCTCCTGGTACCGCGGCGCTGTCATCTTCTGTGAGGCGGGCAGATTCGCCCACAACTGGAACCCGTGCATCCGACCCACCGCGTCGCCCTTCGGCATCTCCTGGTGGATAATCCCGCTTCCCGCCGTCATCCACTGCACGTCGCCGGCTCCAATCACTCCGCGATTGCCGATACTGTCTGCGTGCTCCACGTCCCCGGCCAGCACATACGTCACGGTCTCGATCCCGCGGTGCGGATGCCACGGAAATCCCGCCAGATAATCCGCCGGAACATCATTCCGAAAATCGTCCAGCAGCAGAAACGGATCGAATTCCGACGTGTTGTGAAACCCGAATGCCCTCCGCAGCCGCACTCCCGCACCCTCTAGCGTCGGCTTCGACTGAATCACCTGCTTCACCGGACGAATCGACATATTGCCTCCAATCTCTCTACAGATGTGCCGTCGCCGACGGGATTGCGTGTTTCAGAACGTTCTAGCTCTCTCCGTACACCGGAATCGCCGCACCGTGAATCACCTTCGCATCATCGCTGCACAGGAACAGAATTACCTTCGCGATCTCCTCCGGCTTCGGCCATACGGTAAAGTTCGCATCCGGCATCGCCTTCCTGTTCGCCGCTGTATCGATAATGCTCGGCAGGATCGAATTCACGCGCACTCCGGTACCCTTCGCATCGGCCGCCAGGCAATCGATCATCGCCAGCGCCGCCGCTTTCGAAGCCGCGTAAGCCGATGCTCCCGCCGCATGATCGAATGCCGCCTTCGACGCGACATTCACAATCGCTCCGCCTTTCTGCTTCAGCATCGGACCCATCGCCGCGCGTGCCAGCGCAAAGCCCGACCGCAGATTCAGCGCCAGCATCTGATCGAAGACTTTCGTATCGAGATCCCAGAGCTTCATTCCGCCCGCATACCCTCCGACAGCATTGACCATCGCATCAAGCCGTCCATGCTCTGCAACGATCCCATCGACAAGCTTTCGCGCTGCGGCCTCATCTGTCACATCTACCTCATGCCCCGCCAGGCGTAACCCGGCAACACCGGCCATGCCTTCTAAGGCCTGAAATTCCTCCCCACGCATGTAAGTTACGACGACGTTCGCTCTCTCGCTCAGAAATGCCAGGCTCACCGCGCGGCCCAACCCTCCGGTTCCACCAGCCACCAGCACAGTTTTGCTCTTAAATCTCATCTCATCCTCGTACACTTCGATTCACCGTCTCGAATCATACACAACAAAAAAGAGGGCGGACTCGCGTCCGCCCTCCATGTTTACAGATTACGTTTTATCAGTTCACCTGCTCAGCCGAGCGGATGTACTCCACCACGGCCTCGCTCCAACCATCGATATGCGTCCACGGACCGTAGCCCACGCCGTTGCGGTAGCTGGCCACGTTGATCACGTAGCCCCTGCCGCGCGGCTCGGGAACCCGGTCGTGCGACTGCTCATCCGTAATCACGACGAGCCTGTCGTACGGCTCGCGCAGCTCTTCGAGCGCCCGGCCGATATAGGTCCCGCGGTGGGCCTGGCTCTGCACAATCGCATCGCGCAACGCAAAGCCGCGACGTGCCGGAACCTGCACGAGGCCATCCGAGAAGGTATAGATGCTCACCTCTTCGGCGATCTCGCGCAGCAGCACCGCGAGCCCTGCGGCCGCGTCGATCCGATGCATCTCCGACCGTTTCGACAGCGGATCATCCATACTGCTCGACACGTCCACCAGCAGCACCGTGCGTCCCGTCAGCGGAGCCTGCCCGTGCAGGCTCTGATACATCGCCTGCTCGAGCCACGCCTCCCACTGCGGAGCGTGCCTTGCCGCCGCGATGAACCGGAACGGCAGCACGCGGTCGACGCGAATCGCATCGAGCGCCTGCCGCACCAGCTCCGGCTCTACGCCCGCCTCCTGCATGTTCCGCAGGTTGCGCAGCAACGCCAGCGCGCCCAGCCGGTTGGCGATCAGTAGCGATTCCCATACCTCGCGCTTCTGCTCGCCGCGCGACAGCCGCACCTCCCACGTCTCCGGAGAAGGCAGCGTCCCGTCGACCAGTTGCCGCCACGTCAACGCCTGCTCCGCGGTCACCGGCTTCGCATGCGTCAGGAAAAGCACGTCGCGCAACTTCACCACGCCATCGCGGTCGTACTTCGCCAGCGCATACTCGTCGAACTTGCAGAACGCCGCTGCCAGTCCCTTCTTCACCTGCGCCGACAGCGGCTGGCGGCCCTCCTTCCAGTAAATCGCAAGGAACTCCGCCAGCTCGTCCGCACGCTGGATTACGCGCTCGAGCGTCTCCGCCACAACTCCACGATGAGTCGCGTACCGAGCTGCCTCACGCACCAGCAACAGCGGAGCGTGACGCAGCTTCATCTGTTCGCGCGCCTCAACCGCAAGCGCCGCGACCTTCGCGGCCTCTACTCGAGGGACCAGCCCCGCGATCCGATCGGCAATCGTCACGCCGTCCTCGTAGAACTGGTCCTCCCACAACAGACACGCCAGCACCGAGCGCCGCAACTCCGCCTCGGCGTCAATCGAAGCGGCCGGCGCACCTTCATGAGTGCGCAGCGCCGCTCCGACCATGCCCGACTTGCTCGTTAAATTCAGCCGCGCCATCACGCCCTCCTTTCAGGATTGCCTGTTATATCAGCTCTGTCGTCCGGCCGGCATCCTGGCTTGACCGGAACAAAGTCAACTCTTTTGGCTACTCATCGTCGGTTTCCACATCTCCCGCCAGAACCGCGCTGCCGAAACCTTCGATCTTCGACTCAACGACCTTGTTGAGGTCGATGATGAAAGCAATCTTCTCGAGCTCGAAAACCGTCGGGGTCTCCTTGCTCAGATAATCCGTGCACGCCTTCACCGGGAACGAAACCAGGCGCGCCTCACGGAGATAGCAGCAACGAATCTCCTCTTCAGTCACGGAGTAGCCAGTCTGAATGCTCGCGTAACGGCAGTTGCGGCAGAGCGACTCCTGCCCAACTCCCGCACCACTGCGAACTAGGCGAATGGCCATGACGTGTCTCCTTGCACACGGTTCGGCTTACAGCACTGTTCCGCTGAAAGCAGTTAAATGTTGTGCGCCGGGGAACAAATGGAACAGGTACATGTCGAAGTAGCCCGTTCACACGCCACCGGCGCAGTTACAAATTGCAAATATCTCCGGGGATCAACCGGCCCGGGTTGACCCGCCGGATCGAATGACCCGGCGGGCTTGGCGGATCCTGATCCGCCTTGTTGGCAGGAAGTATCCCGAACCATCACCACCGGAGAGCTTGTGCTACATGCCGGCGCACAAATTGTGCACTGGCGCACCTTGTCTGTAATGCGAGGGAACGGTCGCTCCACCGGAGAAGATCGTTACGTCAGAACGAAGTATCCGAGTGGCTTCACCACTCGCCATTACAGGCGTTGCATCTCGATCGGTTGTCTGGATTCAGCAGAGGAACAACGCGCTGTTAATTAGCGGGTTGTAGGCAGAAGCCAGAACGATCCGACGCCGCTCTTATCGATCGGCCGCATCGCGTGACTGAATTGGAGGAAATAAGTCATCTATGGCTCCTCTGCTTGAGATACAGTGACACAGGTCGCCCGAAAATATCAAGAGCGAAGTTACAAAATTCATGGTCATTCAACGGAATGGTGCAGGTCACTGCGCGAGCGTTTCATAAGCCATCCGCAGAGGCCCGCTCGAGACTCGCAATATTCCGGTGTACGGCGTATATAGCTCCACAATCAGGAAGATTGCCGCCGACACCGACAATGCCGTCACGAACAACGCCGTCAGCGCGGTCGCGTTCCAGGGCGAATACAATCCCCAGCTCACGAAAAGGACCGTCAGCCAGAAATCCAGCACGAGGATCACAAGTGGATTGATCTTCACTGCTGCCTCTTCAATCATGAGCCAGCGAACCTCGCCCACGCTGATCAGCAGGCCCGACGCCTGCGACTGCATCGCCCGTTGCCGGTCCTCTTTGGGCGCAAGTCCTTCAATCTGGTTATAAAGGTCCACGGGGCGCGCTGTCCGCGGCGGGATCTGAGCGTTCTCTGTCTGCTCATTCGGCCATGTGGTCAACAGCATCTGCCCGACAATGTCTCGCAATGTTTGGCGGGCCTGGCTCGCCTCTGGACCGTAAAACTGGAGTAGGCGGCCCAGCACCACCACTTTCGCGGACATTTGCGTCAGTTCGTTGGCTTGCCGATCGTGGTAGCCCTTGGCCGAAGTAATGAAAAAGCTCAGAACCAGCGCCCCGATCGTTCCCACCAGCGCCATGCCCAGCCTGACTACGTCCTTGGTTTCAGTCGTCAGATGGTGCTCGGGCAATTTGGGACCGATAAGAATCCCCAGCAAAGCCCCACCGAACACACACGCGAAAGTAATTGCACCGATCTCAAAGGAGCTCATGCTGCGCCCTCTCGAAGAACACCACGTTATCGGTCCGAAGATATCCGCAACACTGTCACATTTGACAGTCGTTTAGGCCAAATAAATCAGGTTTCATACAGCAAAGACGCGGTTATCCTTCCCGCGTGCAGGAGACGCAAATGCAAACAAGCCGGAATAGTAAGAAATTTTTCGCGCCGCTCGCAGTGGCCCTGCTGTTTCTCGCCGCGGAGACATTGGCCGCGCAGGCTCCTGTCTTCCAATTCGATAAGGCAAAAAGCTCGATCGGGTTCAATGTGAAGGCCTCGGTCGCCATCGCCGGTAAATTCGACCAGTGGGACGCCACCCTGACGTTTACCTCCACGGACCCCACGTCGGGCGTCTTGGATATCAAGGCTTATGCGAGCAGCGTCGATACCGGAAGCGGCATGAAGGATGGCAAGCTGAAGAGCGCGGACTTCTTTAACGCCGCTCAGGATCCCTACATTACGTTCCATTCGACGAAGATTACTCAGACCGGTGCAAACACCTTTGAAATTGATGGAGACTTCACAATACGCGGAGTGACGAAACCCGAAAAACTGGTACTGACGGCCTCGGGCATCGGGACGGGCGTAGGCGGGGTTAAGGGGATAATGGCCTTTGACCGCAAGGACTACGGGATGAACAGTGGCATCCCCTTCATCAAGATCGCCGACCGCGTGGAGGTGGATGTCGACCTTAATGGCAAGCGCGTCAGCGGTCCCCCGTTAAACATAAAGAAGCCGTAATGCAGTAAACGCGCTTCAGGCGATTGCCGGGACGAAGGCCTTCGACCGTAAGGACTACGGTTGAACAGTGGCATCCCGTTCATCAAAGGCCCTGTTATCCTTCCGCGTACAGGAGACCGAAGATGCAAGCACGCCGCAAGCGCAAGATCTACTTCGCGCCGATCACAGCCGCCCTGCTGTTTCTCGCCGCCGGAAACATCCACGCTCAGGCTCCGTCCGGCGTCCCCGTTTTCAAGATCACGCCAGGTGTCAGCAATATCAAATTCGACGTCGAGGCATCCGTGCCTATCCAAGGCGACTTCAAGAAATGGGACGCATCTCTGACCTTTACGTCTCCCGACGTCACCGCCGGCACTTTGTTCATTAAGATTGATGCCGCCAGCGTTGACACTGGTAGCGGAATGAAGAACGGCAAGCTGAAAAGCGACGACTTCTTCGACGTCAAAGACAACCCCTACATCACCTTCAAGTCAACTAAGATCATTCAGACCAGTCCCACAACCTTCGAACTGGACGGCGACTTCACCATCCGCGGAGTCACCAAACCGGAGAAGCTGGTCCTTAATCTCACCAGCGGCAAGGGCACTGGCCACGGGACAGTCACCGGAACCATGGCCTTCGACCGCAAGGACTATGGCATGAATAGCGGCATCCCGTTCATCAAAATCGCCAACCGCGTCGAGGTCACAGTCAATCTCACCGCGGACCGAGTCAGCGGCCCTCCGCTAAAATACCAGCAGTAGGACCGGCAATCGGCAATCCTTCCCCGTCACTGTCATCGCCGCGCTCCCGCGTTGTCGAGCCGCGCCTGGTCGCAATGAACCGAAGTTTGCATCCTGCGTGGGTACCGGCAATCCCGAGGATGCCGCGACTTCGTCAGCGAACTGTTCCTGTCACCCCTCAACCTGACCACCTCTGCTGATGCACGCGATATCCCGGGCATGGCGCAAATCCTCCTTGGTTTGCGAGATACTGGCTGGGCGATCGAAATGCGAGAGCAGCTGGACAGCATGGAGTTGGAACACCCCGACCCGCTATTCTCGGGCGGTGGCCAGCTCGCTGCGTACATGCGCTCTATGGACTGGTCCGCGACTCCTCTGGGCAGCGCCGAAACCTGGCCGCATAGCCTTCGTACCTCCGTCAGCATCTGTCTAAATTCCTCCTTCGCCATCCTCGTCTGGTGGGGGCCGGAGCTCGTCGCGCTCTACAACGACGCCTATGCCCCCATCATTGCCAGCAAACATCCCTGGGCTCTCGGCAAGGCAGGAAAGCAGATATTCCCCGAGATATGGGACATCGTCGGTCCCATGCTTTCTCGTGTCCTCAGTCATGGAGAAGCGGTCCGCGCCGACGACCTCCTTCTCTTTCTCGAGCGCAACGCCTATCCGGAGGAATGCTATTTCACCTTTTCCTATAGCCCCATCCTGGATGAAAACGGCACAGTCGGCGGCGTCTTTACTCCCGTGCAGGAGACCACCGAGCGCGTCATTGGCGAGCGCCGTCTCACCAGCCTGACTCACGTTGCCGAAGCCCGATCCCACGCTACCGGAGGCGTACAGGCCGTTTTAACGCAGATCTCCGGTGCGCTGGCGGCGAACAGAGCCGATCTGCCCTTCTTCGCGATTTACCTCCTGGAACAGGACCAGACCACGGCGCGCGTGGCTGCCTGTTCACAATCGAAGATCGTCCCCGAAACCATGGCTCCCGCAGGCGCTCCCTTTGCTTGGGAGCGGGTCCTCGGCGGAGAGCTGGTTGTGACACCCGCAGCCTCGACCCCTGAATTAGCCCGGAGCGCATGGGGCCGTCCCGTCGAGGCCTTCGCCATTGTGCCCTTCGGGCAAAGCTCCAGCAACTCGATCCGAGGCTTTCTGCTTGCGGCTCTCAATCCGCACAAGCATCTCGATGAGTCTTATCGATCTTTCCTGAGTCTCCTCGCTGATCACATTGGAGGGGCCATTGCCGATGCCGAAGCGGCAGAACAGGAACGAAGGCGCGTCGAGGCCATGGCAGAGATCGACCGCGCCAAGACCGTCTTCTTCAGCAACATCAGCCACGAATTCCGAACGCCTCTTACGCTCATCATCGGGCCCGTCCACGACCTGCTCGCAAACCAGACCACGCCCGCCGAGGTTCGCGATGCGCTCACCCTCGTCCAGCACAACAGCGTGCGTCTGCAGAAGCTCGTCACCAGCCTCCTCGACTTCTCACGGATCGAAGCAGGCCGAACCCAGACAAACCTTCGCCCCGTTCGCCTCGGCCAGCTCACTCAAGACCTCGCCAGCGGCTTCCGTTCCACCTTCGACCGTGCCGGCTTGAGCCTCAACGTCACCATCCCCGAATCCGAAGAACCCGTGCTCGTGGACCCCGACATGTGGGAGAAGATTGTTCTTAATCTCCTCTCCAACGCCTTCAAGTTCACCTTCCACGGCGGTGCCGGCGTAGAACTCCGGCACCACAGAGACTCAGTGCACCTCACGGTCGCCGATACCGGCGTAGGTATCCCGGTGTCCGAATTGCCTCACATCTTCGAGCGTTTCCGCCGCGTTGAAGGCAGCCATGGACGAAGCTACGAAGGAACCGGCATCGGTCTTGCGCTCGTGCAGGAACTGGTTAAGCTCCATGGAGGCACCATCGGCGTTCAGAGCCGCTCCGGCGAAGGCACCGCATTCACGATCACCATTCCCGTCGCACCCTCTCATCCCGGCGACGAAATTCCCGATGACGCCGAGGTCATGGCCAGCACCCTGCAGCGGATCGAAGCCTACGTCTCCGAGGCGGAGCGCTGGACAGCCTCCGTCAACAACAATGGCTTCTCCATCGCTACGGACAGCATCCCTGCCGGAAATGCGATTTCCGTCCCCGCGCGCCCCGGCGGCGCTCGCTATCGCATTCTCATCGCCGACGACAACGCTGACATGCGCCAGTACGCCGGCCGCCTCCTGAGCGAGCAGCATGAACTCAGCTTCGCAGCCAACGGTCAGCAGGCCCTGGAACTCATCCGCCGCCAACGCCCCGATCTGCTGCTTTGCGATGTCATGATGCCAATCCTCGATGGCGCAACTCTGGTCAAAATGCTGCGCGGCGACCCCAAAACTTCGACCATCCCAATCATTCTCATGTCGGCGCGAGCCGGCCGCGAAGCCGAGATGGAAGGCTTGCGCCTCGGTGCCGACGAGTACCTCGTCAAGCCGTTCACCGGAGTCGAGCTGGTCACGCGTGTGCAATCCATGCTCAAGGTTGCAGCGCTGCGAAATGAGGCCGAACAGCGGCTCCGCATGAGCGAAGAGCGCCTCCGCCTGGCGCTCGAGGCTGCAGACATCGGCATCTGGGTCATGGATCTGCTTGGCGGCACGTCCCATGCGGATGAGCGCACCAAAGCAGTCTTCGGCATGAGCCCCGATGCCGATGCCCGCTATGACGACTTCATCGCCGCGATCCACCCCGAGGACCGCGAGAGAGTCCTGCAGGCAATGCGGGCGACCCTCGACCCGAACGGCACCGGTCTGTACGAAATCGAATACCGCACCATCGGCGTGGAAGACGGAATCTGCCGCTGGATCGCGGCTAAAGGCCGCGCCTCCTTCGAAGAAAAAGAAGGCGTCCGCTTCACCACCCGCTTCGCCGGAACCGTCGTCGACGTCACCAGGCAGCAGCTCACAGAGTTAGCCGTTTTCGAGAGCCGGGAAAGAGCGCGTGAGGTTCTCGAAAGAACCACGGACGCTGTCTTCATGCTCAACTCCGCCTGGGACTTCACCTACCTCAACCCGAACGCCGTGCGGCTCATAGCCCTCGGCCGCGACCTCGTCGGCAAAAACCTCTGGACCGAGTTCCCGGACGCCCTCGACCGCGAGTTCGCGCGCCAATACCGCCGCGTCATGGACGAGCAGGTCTCGGTTCATTTCGAGGAGTTCTATCCCGAGCCGCTCAATCGGTGGTTCGACGTCTATGCCTACCCCATGCAGGACGGCATCGCCGTCTTCTTCCACGACAGCACCGCGCGCCGCAAATCGGAACAGGCGCTCATCCAAAGCGAAAAGCTCGCTGCCGCCGGAAGACTCGCCGCTTCCGTCTCCCACGAGATCAACAACCCTCTGGAGTCGGTGACCAACCTTCTCTATCTCATAGAGAGCGATCAGTCGTTATCGCAGCCCGCAAGGGCGTACCTCAGTCTCGCTCAGACCCAATTAACCCGAGTCTCGCGAATTGCAACCCAGACTCTTCGGTTCTATCGCCAGAGCACCAACCCGACAGACGTGAACCTCCAGGATCTGCTCGATGAGGTCCTGGCTTTCTACGCGAACCGCCTCGCATCCGGGCCTATCTCCGTCATAAGGCGCTACCGCAATGTCCCCGCCATCCACGCCTTCGGTGGGGAACTCCGCCAGGTATTCACCAACCTCATCGGAAACGCCATCGATGCTCTTCCCGAACACGGGCGATTGCTCCTCGGAATCCAGGCACTTCCTCAGGCGCTCTTCGGACGCGACTACGCCGTAGTCACCGTCGCCGACACTGGAACCGGCATCTCCCGCGACACACTGAAGAGGGTCTTTGAACCTTTTTTCAGCACCAAGGGCATGACCGGAACCGGCCTCGGCCTTTGGGTCAGCAGGCAACTCATCGACAAGCACGGCGGCAAGATCAAAGTCCGATCCAGTGACCGCGCCCCGCACCGCGGCACTGTATTCACCGTCTGGATACCATTGGACCAGACCACGCCCTCATCTGCGAATCCATCCGACATCTCTCGATAGCCCCCAATAGCCACCCTTAAGGCTCGCTGTCCGCCTCACTCACCCGCTACCATAACCCTGTGACCGACCGTGAACTTCTCCGCCACATCGAGCGATCCGCCAACCAGCGCGCCGGATACAAGCAGCTCGTCCGCGAATTCTCGCTCGGCGGAGGCCGCGAGCGCCGCCTGCTCCTCGAACACCTCGCCCGACTCACCGCAGCCGGCCATCTCGTCAAGACCGACCGCGAGCAGTGGGCCATCCCCAAAGCCCCGGCAAAATCCGAACGCCGATCCGGCGAAGGGCCCGGCTACCGCCCCGAAAACCTCATTGCCGGACGCCTCGATCTCCACCGCGACGGTTTCGGCTTCGTCCGCCCTGCGGGAGGCGACCGCGACGACGACATCTTCATCCCGCCCAACGAAATCGGCGAAGCCATGCAGGGCGACCAGGTCCTCGTCGAGCTCGCCCCGCCGCGCTCCGACGGGCGCAAACTCGGCCGCATACTGCGCGTCCTCACCCGCCGCAACCCCACCGTCGTCGGCATCTTCCACTACGCGCGCGAAGGCCGTGGTCGTGAGAATTTCTCCGGCAACTACGTCACGCCCTTCGATGACCGGATGACCCAGCCCATCCTCATCCCCTTCGACGCCGAGGTGCCATCACCAGCCTCCTCCGCCACGCCCCACCGCGTCCTGGGCGAAGAAGCCATTGCTCAAACCCGCCATTACGACCCCAACAACCTCGAAGGTCTCGTCGTCGACGTCGAAATCACTGCGTGGCCCACTCCCACACGCCCCGCTCGCGGCAAAATCATCGAAGTCCTCGGCCATCCCGACGACTTCGGCGTCGACGTCGAGATGATCATCCGCAAGCACCATCTCCCGCGCATCTTCCCCGAAACGGTCCTCGCCGAAGCCCGCGCCGTCGCCCACCTCGATTCTGAAGTCATCGCCGAACGCCGCGACTTCCGCGACCTGCCCATCGTCACCATCGACGGAGAAACCGCCCGCGACTTCGACGACGCTGTCATGGTCGAATACAACGGCGTCGACCACGATGATGCCGCCGGCCACTGGCACCTCCAGGTCCACATCGCCGACGTCGCTCACTACGTCCACCCCGGCACCGCGCTCGATCTCGAGGCCCGCCTGCGCGGCAACTCCGTCTACTTCCCCGACCGCGCCATTCCCATGCTTCCGCAGGAGCTCTCGACCAACATCTGCAGTCTCCGCCCCGACGAGGACCGCCTCGTCCTCTCCTGCCTCATGGACATCGATGCCAGCGGAAATATTCTCGGCTACGAAGTCACCGAAGGCGTCATCCGCTCCGAGCGCCGCATGACCTACACCCAGGTCCACAAAATCCTCGAAGGCGACGAGCCCACCCGCGCCGAATTCGCCCCGCTCGTCCCCGCCTTCGAGCGCATGAAGCAGCTCGCCGAAATCCTCAACCACAAGCGTGACCGCCGCGGGTCGATCGATTTTGATCTGCCCGAGCCCATCATCGAATTCGACGAGTTCGGAGCCATGAAGTCCGTCACCCGCTCCGAGCGCAATTGGGCGCATCGCCTGATCGAAGAATTCATGCTCTCGGCCAACGAGTGCGTCGCTTCCTGGATCGAACAGCTCGCTGTTCCCTCGCTCTACCGCATCCACGAAAAGCCCGAACCGCGCCGCATCGTCGAATTCGAAGACATCGCCGCGTCCTTCGGATACTCATTGGGCATCGGCAATCTCCCCGTCCGCAAATTCCAAACGAAAGGCGAGCGCCGCGAGCTTCAGCGCCGCGACGGAGGCCGCAGCCGCACCAATCCCCGTCAGCACGAGGTCCCCGAAGACATCCCCGTCACCCCACGCATGTATCAGAAACTCACTGAAAAAATCGCCGGCAAGCCCGAAGAACGCATCCTCTCCTACCTCATGCTCCGCTCGCTCAAGCAGGCCCGCTACAGCGAGAAAAACGAGGGACACTTCGCCCTCGCCGCGCCCTGCTACACACACTTCACTTCGCCCATCCGCCGCTACCCCGACCTCATCATCCACCGCATCGCAAAATCCCTGCTCGATGCCGGCATCAGCGGCCACGGCCACCTCATCCCCGGCGAGCCCCACGCAAAGAGTCGGGTGCCCCACCTTCGCGAACCGGGGTCCCCGGCGAGCGCGGGTACCCCATCCTTTCCGGGGGTGCCCCATGTCCCGCCTTTGGGACATGGGATGGAACCCATCTCCGAATCCGACCTCTTCCTCAACGCACAGGAATGCTCTGAAACCGAGCGCCGCGCCGCCGACGCAGAGCGCGAGCTCGTCGAGTGGAAGAAGGTCAAGTTCATGCGCGACCGCGTCGGAGAGGACTTCGACGCCATGATCCTCAGCGCCACCAAGTACGGACTCTTCGTCGAACTCACCGATCTCTTCGTCGAAGGCCTCGTCCCCATCCAGACCCTGGGCGCGCTCGACAACGACTACTACACCTTCCGCGAAAACACCCGCGAGATTATCGGAGAGCGCTGGGGACGCCGCTTCCGCATCGGCCAGCGCGTCCGCGTCCTCCTCGACCGCATCGACGCCGTCCAGAAGCGCCTGCAATTTTCAATTGTTGACCTGGAAGACTCAAACGCAGCCTCGACTGGAGAAAAAGGCGCCAAGCGCGATTCGCTGGACGCGCAGTCCGGCACGAAAAAGGGTGCCCCATCCTTGCGCCCGGGGTTGGCGCAAGGGTGGGAAAGCAAGAAACCAGCCTCCTCAAAATCGGAGCGAGGCAAGAAGTCAAAGCGCAAAGCAAAACCCAGCATGCAGCAACGCGGTCCGAAGCCACATCCCTTCCCAAAAAAGAAAAAGACGAAGCGCCATAAATGAGCCTCTCATCGTTCCGCTCTGAATTGAGGATCAGGTGCGATACGGAGGGGAGGAAGTAAACCTCGCATGACCGAATCGTCGTCGCCCGCAGAGCGCCGCTTCTCTAGATCCCACCTCGCCCTCGCCCTCTTCGCAGCCACAGCATTCCTCTATCTCCGAACCTTTCTGCTCCCCGCCACGCCCATCGTCGCCCACGACGACCAGACCCTCTTCTTCGCGCGAGCCGTCCACATCCTTCACGGACAAGTCCTCTACCGCGACTTCTTCGAGTTTGTCCCCCCGGCCACCGATCTCCTCTATGCAGCCGGCTTCCGTCTCTTCGGCGTCCACGCCTGGCTTCTCCAGGCCTGGAGCATCGCCCTCGGTCTCGCCCTCTTCTGCGTCGTCACCCTTCTCGCCCGCCGGATTCTCCACGGCCCGCTGATCCTGCTTCCCGGCCTGCTCTTTCTCGTCTTCAATTACGACGTAGCCATGGTCCCGACCCACCATTGGTTCAGCACGCTCGCTGCGCTGGCCGCGGTCGCGGTACTCGCAGGCGGGCTAACTCCGCGCCGGACTCTCGCAGCCGGCTCGCTCTGCGGCATCGCCACGCTCTTCACGCAAACCCAGGGCGCCCTGGTCTTCGCGGCCCTGCTCCTGTATCTCTTCTGGCCCACACTTCCGCCCGCCAATCGCAACGAACGGCGCAAAATACCCGCCAGAATCGCCGCTTTTGCCATTCCCTATTTCCTGATCCTGTTCTGCGTCCTCGGCTACTACGCTCACAAAGCAGGCATCCACACCCTCTTCTTCGATCTTGTCACCTTCCCGCTCCACTACCTCTCGGGAGACTTCAATTCCCCCCGCGCCTATCTGCGCCAGTTCCCGCAGCTCCACTCCTTTTCCGGACTGCTTCGCCTCATCCCCTATCTCTTCATCTACGCTCTCGTGCCATACATTTACTTCGCCGGCGCATACCAGATATGGCGCAAACGACGCGAATCGGCATTCGCTGAACGCCAGCCTCTCATCCTCCTTCACCTCGTCGGCCTTGCTCTGGTCCTCGCCGTCGCAAGCGGACCCCGTTTCTACCGCCTGTGCACCGTAGCTCCACCCGCAATCCTCATCTGCGTCTGGCTTCTCAGCGATCCCGGCCCGATCCGAATTATTCTGCGCCGCTCACTACTCGCACTCGCGCTCTTCTTCGCCCTGCTGCTCCCCATCTATCGTCAGACCCAGCACTATGCCATCCTCGACCTCCCCATCGGCAGCACCGCCTTCGCTGATCTCGAGGAGTTTCGCGAATTCCAGTGGCTCGCTCAGCGCACCCGTCCCGGCGAGACCTTCTTCGACAACTCTGCGCTGGCGCTCTATCTCTCGCTCTCGAACCCCACCGCCGTGGAATTCGTCAACAACGACGACTTCACCCGTCCCGAGCAGGTCACCGCCGTCATCCGCGCCCTTCAGCAACACCCCCCGCGATTCGTCGCCCTCGGCCCTGAAACCAGCCCACCTAACCCTCGCGATCACTCCGCACCCTTCCGCGACTATATTCACCAGCACTATTCGCTCGCCGAGACCTTCGCCATCGATCGCAACGCCCGCTCCGAGGAGATCTGGGCGCGCGAACCCTAGCCATCTACCGCGCGTATACTCAATAGTCCACCTATGCCACGCAGTCCCATCCTCATCGTTCACGGCGGAGCCTGGGCCATCCCCGACGACATGCTTGAGGCCCACGAACAAGGTGTCTTCGACGCCCTCCAGACCGGCTACGCGCTCCTCGAGCGCGGAGCCTCAGCCGTCGACGCCGTCGAGGCCGCCGTCACCCGCCTCGAAGACGACGCCACCTTCGACGCCGGCCGCGGCAGTTTCCTCACCCGCGACGGACGTGTCCAGCTCGACGCCCTCATCATGGACGGCCACACCCTCCGCGCCGGTGGAGTAGCCTGCGTCGAGCGTCTGCGCAACCCCATCCAGGCCGCGCGCCTCGTTCTCGACAAGAGCCCGCACGTATACTTCGTCGCCCAGGGAGCCGAAGAGTTCGCCGCCGCGCACGGCATGCCTCTCATCGACAACTCCGAGCTGGTCCTTGACCGCGAGCGCCAGCGCCTCGCCGAAGCACAGGCCAAAGAACGCGCCGGCCTCCCCGATCTCACCTTCGCCGGCGATGAATTCCGCGACGACAAATCTCCCGAAACCGCCGTCCCTCCGTTCGACTCGCACGACACCGTCGGAGCCGTCGCCCTCGACTCGCGCGGCCGCATCGCCGCCGCCACCTCCACCGGAGGCACACTCAACAAAGATCCCGGCCGCGTCGGCGACTCTTCCCTCATCGGCTGCGGATGCTACGCCGACAACCACGCCGCCGCCGTCTCGCTCACCGGGTGGGGAGAGCCCATCATGAAGCTTGTCCTCGGCAAGTGGGCCACCGACCGTGTTCAGCTCGGTCGATCACCCGAAGAGGTCGCGCCCGAAGCCATCTCCTACCTCAACAAGCGCCTCGGCGGACACGGCGGCATCATCCTCCTCGACCCCAACGGACGCTACGGCCTCGCCCACAACACGCCGCGCATGGCCTGGGGCATCTGCACCGCCGACGGTCCGCGCACCGGCACCCGCATCGAGTAAACCACCACTACGAAACCTAACAGTCCGCATCAAGATCCCTCATCACTCATATGGATAGACTGACAGCCTTTGGACTATTTGCCGTAACCGCCATGCTCGTCTTTTACGCGCTGGAAAAACGCAACCACTGGTTTGTGCTGGCATTTGCCGCCTCGTGCATTCTCGGATCGACTTACGGATTTCTGCAGGGAGCCTGGCCGTTCGGATTGGTCGAAGCAATCTGGTCGCTAGTTGCGCTGCGACGCTGGTGGCTCAGCAGGAGGGCAAGCTAAAGGCGGCCCGCTGCTCGAATTTCGTCGCTCGTCAAACCTGTTCCCTGCGCTCTGTGCCCTGATCCCTGCCTCAGCGATAATCAACCTATGCTCGTACTCGCTTCCGCATCGCCGCGCCGTAGGGAACTACTCAACCAGGCCGGCTATACCTTCACCGTCGCACCCGCCCACATTCCCGAAGACCCGCGTCCCGGCGAATCTCCAATCGCCTATGTCGTTCGCCTCGCCCGCGAAAAAGCCGAGGCCGTCTACGCGCAGCTTGCCACGAAAGAAACCGAGGCCGCCCCACTCCTCGTTCTCGGCGCCGACACCACGGTAGTCGCACCCAATGGAGAAATGCTCGGCAAGCCTCTCGACGCCGCGGACGCCGCCCGCATGCTCGGCCTGCTCGCCGGAGCCACCCACCAGGTCATCACCGGAGTGGCCATGGTCTCAACTAGTATTGACGCACTCGGCAGCGTCGAAGCCGCCGCCGAAGTCACGCACGTCACCATGCTCACGTTGTCCGACTCCGAGATCACGGATTACATCGCGACCAACGAGCCCATGGACAAAGCCGGAGCATATGCCATCCAGGGCCGCGCGGCCCGCTGGATCCCCCGCGTACACGGTTGCTATTTTAATGTTGTAGGATTGCCGCTGGCTCTGGTCTCCAGCATGATCGAAGGCACGCGCCGCCGCCTCGAAAAAACCGCCCGTCCTATACGCGAAACGGCAGCAGCTTCATCCATTTGAGCGCAGACGAACCAAGGGCTTAGATCGGACTCTGCCTACCCCTTGCCGATCTGCCCTTTTTCGGGCTCAACATCCTCCACCGCCTTTGCGGCAGCATCACGCGGGCCCCGCAGGATCAGGGCCGCCACAACCAGCAGCGACACAGCCAGCAGCCCATACTCCATCAGTCTTAGCATCGCCTTCACCCTTCCGGCTTTAACAGCATCGCCGCTAGCAGCGCCGTTCGCGGCGCCAGATCCTTCAATAGCACCGACTCATGTGCCGCGTGGGCGCCTTCGCCCACCGCGCCCATTCCATCGAGCGTCGGAATCCCCAGCGCCGACGTAAAATTCCCATCCGAGCCTCCGCCCGTCAATGCCTCCTCGAGGCCGAAACCCATCGCCTCGGCAAGAGTTGCTGCCCGCCGGAACAGTTCC
Source organism: uncultured Acidobacteriaceae bacterium (assembly GCA_963782175.1). Classification (GTDB taxonomy): domain Bacteria; phylum Acidobacteriota; class Terriglobia; order Terriglobales; family Acidobacteriaceae; genus Silvibacterium. The sequence goes on along the minus strand of CAWAIX010000013.1, from coordinate 13,120 downwards.
ACCGTCCCGCGCGTTCGCTCCATCGGGGGCCGATTCAATCCACCCTCCACAGACACGACGCAACCGCGGTCCACAGCGCGCAACCGGCGAAACTTCCGATCAACCCGCGCCGCATCCGCAGCCTTCGCGATCCGGACATCGACCGCAGCCCGCGCTTCGGCCGCTATCACGTTAGATCGCGTACCGCCTTCGATCGTTCCAACATTCACTGTGATTCCCCGGCTCAGCTCAGTAAACCCCTGGATCACGCCCACCTGCCGGGCCAGCTCCGCAATGGCCGAGTGTCCGCGCTCAAAATCCACTCCGCTGTGCGCGGCCACACCCTTCACTCGAATCGTGTACTCGCCTACGCCCTTGCGCGCGGTCTTGTATGCGCCGGCGAGCCCCTGTGCGGGCTCCAGCACATACACCGCCTCGCATTCCTGCGCCAGCTTTTCAGTCACCACACGCGACACCGGGCTCCCGATCTCCTCGTCGCTAACCAGAAGCAGCGTCACCGCACGGTCCAGGGCCTTCGTTTCGAGCAGATATTCGATCGCCGTGAGTGCCATCGCCACACCGGCCTTCATGTCCAGCGTCCCCGGACCCCAAAGCCGGCCATCCGCCACCCGGAAGGGCATCTTTTCGAGCGTTCCCGCCTCCCACACCGTATCGAGATGCCCCAGGAGCATCACCGGCTTCGCACCCCGCCCCCGGCGTCCGAAACGTACCTCCAGCAGGTCACCAAAGCTCTTCTGCCGGTGCCTCCGCACCCGCCCGCCAACCCGCTCACACTCCTGCTGTACCCGGTCCACGCAGCCGTCCACCGCCGCCTTGGCACGGCTGGGAGACTCAAGTTCGACAAGGTCCCGCAGCAGACCAAGCACCCCGTCCTGCCGCTTCGCCATCTCCTCAAGCAGCCTCTGCGCCCTGTAACCCTCTGATTTCGCAATAATTTCCGGCTTTGCCACATCCGCCTCCGCACAAATTCATCAGTGTGCAAAATCTCCGCACAACTGTGGCAAATATGCAACATCGAAACTTAATCTTCCGGCAGTTAGTCTATGCCTTCGTACCCATCCGCAGTAGTAGATTGGGGTAACGGGGTTGCCGTTTGACCGAAAGCAGTCTCTTCGAACAAACCATTTCCGACGCCATTGAGTTTTCCGGCATCGGCCTCCACAGCGGAGCACCCGTAACCGTGCGGCTGCTTCCGGCGCCCGGCGGCTGCGGCATTCTCTTCCGTCGCACCGACCTCGACAACTTCGAGATTCCGGCTACCGGCCGCAACGTCGCCAAAGTCAGCTACGCCACCAGCCTCATGCGGCAGGGTGTCCTCATCTCGACCACCGAGCACCTGCTCTCCGCCCTCATTGGATGCGGAATCGACAACGTCATCGTCGAACTGGACAACCTCGAGCTTCCCATACTCGACGGCAGCGCTCTCCCTTACGTCGAAGGCTTCAGTCAGGTTGGCCTCAAGATCCAGCGCCGCCGCCGCGAGTACCTCCGCATCCTCAAACCGCTGGAGGTCCGGGAAGGCGAAAAGTTCATCGGCGTCTATCCCGGCGAGGGCTACAGCGTCTCCTACAAGATCGACTTTCCCTCACCGATCGGACGCCAGGGCTTCGCCGTCGATCTGGCTACCCGCGACTACGCCGCGCAGATCGCCCCGGCGCGCACCTTCGGCTTCAAGGAAGACGAGCAGATGCTGCGCAACATGGGACTGATCCGCGGCGTCTCCGAATCCAGCGCCATCATCCTCAACCGCAAAGGCGTGCTCAACGGCCCTCTGCGCTTCGACGACGAGTTCGTCCGTCACAAGGTCCTCGACCTTATCGGAGATCTCGCCCTCGCCGGCCATCACATTCTCGGCCACGTCGTCGCCGAGCGCGCCGGACACGCCATGCACACCGCGCTCGTCTCGCGCCTCCTCAAAGACCGCTCCGCCTGGGAACTCGTGACCCTCGGCTCGGCCAGAGCCAAATTAAAAGACCGCCTTAAGGAAAAAGTCCCCGCCCGCGCCGCCGCTCTGGTAACCGCCTGACTTCCGACAAAACCCAGTCATCCTGAGCGAAGCACGCGCAGACCGGGGCCCCAACGCCGGTGTTGGCGCGATGGGGTGGGAAGCGTGCGAAGTCGAAGGACCTGCCTTTGGGATTTGTGAGCAAAACCTGCACTCATTCCTAATCGTCCTCTACACAAACACCAGGCACTGCGGCTTCACGATCGAAAATTCTTTCCCCGTCTCCGCCAGCAATCCCGTCTTCGCGTCCCGCTTCACGACCGAAATATTATCCGAATCCTGGTTCGCCACCAGCATCCACTGCTCCGTCGGATCGAGCGCGATATGCCGCGGCGTCTTCCCGCCATATTTGCTCGATCCCAGCTTCGTCAGCTTGCCCGTCGCCGAATCCACCCTGAAGCTCACTAGGACATCATCGAATCGATCCGCTGCGTACGCGAAATGCCCGCTGCGATCCAGCACAATTTCGGAGGCGTGAGGCTTCTTCCCTGTGTATCCCTCTGGAATCAGACTTAGCGTCTGCAGTGTTGTCAGCGATCCCGCCTGTGCATCCCAACGCAGCGCAGCGACCTCTGACGACAGTTCCAGCACGCAGTACGCCCACTTGCCATTCGGATGAAAGCGCAACGCTCTCGGCCCCGCGCCGGGCTCCGACTTCCACTCCGCGGGGTCATGCGGAGTCAGCTTCGCCGTCGCGGCGTCGAGCTTGTAAATGTGTATGCAGTCCAGCCCGAGGTCATTCACTAGGACGATTTTGTTATCCGGGGTCACCGTCACGCGGTGCGCATGTGCCGCCTCCTGATCGGGATTCGGCCCATGCCCCGTGTACTGAAAGAACGATACCGCTTCAGTCAGCCCGCCATCCGCCTTCACATGAAACGACGCCGCGCTCCCGCCCGTGTAGTTCGCGCAGAACACCGTCCGTCCTGTATGGTCCACCTCGACATGGCAAGTCCCCGGGCCCTTTGCCGACACCGCATTGATCGGGGTCAGCTTCCCCGCCTTCGCATCCACAGAGAAGCTGCTCACGCCTCCGCCCGTTTGCCCATGAAAGCTATCGACCTCATTCGCCGCATACAAATACTTCCCGTCCGGCGACACCGCCAGAAACGTCGGATTCTCCGTCTCCGCCGCCAGCCCGATCAACTCAATTTCGCCCTTAGCCGCGTCCCAGCGATAGGCGTAGATCCCCTTGCTCGATTCCTTCGTCTGCGTCCCAACAAATAGCACGTTGTTGCCTCCCCGCTCCGCCGCCCACGCCCGCATTGCAATTGGAGCAGCGGCCAATCCCCGCAGAACCTTTCGCCTGCTTACCTTAAAATTCATCCGACCATCATCTCATGCAGGAAATACCATCAATCGCGAGGCACCGACCCAATTCCCAACTGAAGGGACACCTCTGATGCCCAGCCGCTTTTCACGCCGCGCCCTCATCGTCGCTGCATTGCTGGGCACCATCATCCTCGCCGGCACCATCGGATTCGTCGTCATCGAGCACTACTCCTGGTTCGACGCGTTCTACATGACGCTGTCCACCATCACCACCATCGGATACCAGGAGATCCGCCCCCTCGACCACGCAGGCCGCGTCTTCAATTCCTTCCTCATCATCTTCGGCGTCAGCGCCATCTTTCTCGCCGCAGGCGCCATGACGCAAACCATCATCGAGCTCGAACTGCAGGACCGCTACGGCAAGCGGAGGAAGAAACGCATGATCGAAAAACTTCAGAATCACTTCATCGTCTGCGGATTCGGCCGCGTCGGCCGCAACGCCTCGTATGAATTCCAGCGCACCGGCGCGACCTTCCTCATCCTCGACCGAAACGAGCAGCGGGTCGCGAAAGCGACCAGCGCAGGTATGCTCGCCTTCGTCGCCGACGCCACTCAGGACGACGCCCTCCGCGAAGCCGGAGTCCTTCGCGCGAAAGGGCTCATCGCCGCATTGCCCTCCGATGCCGAAAATCTTTTCATCATTCTTTCGGCGAAAACGCTGAACCCGGCACTCACCGTCGTCACCCGCGCCTCTGAAGAAGAAGCCGGAGAAAAACTGCGCCGCGCCGGAGCCGACACCGTCTTCACGCCCTATTCCATGGCAGGTCGCCAGCTCGCCGACGCCCTGCTGCGCCCGCACGTCGTCGAATTCCTCGACTTCACCCGCACCAACATGAGTCCCAAAGTGACGATGGAGCAGGTCTGCGTCTCACCGCAAAGCGCCTTCACTCGGAAAACTCTTGGGGACCTGCTCGCGCCGCGCAAATCCGAAGTCATCGTGCTCGCCATCCGCCGCCACGCGGGAGAGACCATCTTCAACCCGCCGCCCGAATGCGAAATCTTCGCCGGCGACTTCCTCATCGTCATGGGCGAGCGCCCCGGCCTCCAGAAACTCGAGCAGTTGCTCACCGCCTGAACCAATTCGGGTGCCCCACGTCCGGATTTTCGGACATGGGAGGGCCTGTATCCCATCCGCTCCTGCGAGAGTATCGTTTTGGGGATGAGATGGCTTGTTGCCCTCGCCGTCATTCTTATGTCCGGAACCAGCGCACTGCCCGACCAGAACACCCCCGACGCCGCGAGCGCCCTCGCGCAGCCCTACGCGCAATTCGGCTTCGAGATCCTGCGTGATCTCACGGCGAAGACCCCGCGCTCCAACGCCTTCATTTCACCCACCAGCATCGCCGTGGCCCTCGCCATGACGGCCAATGGAGCCGAGGGTGACACCCGCGATGCCATCCTCACCGCGCTGCACTCCCAGGGACAATCCACAGCCGCATTCAACGCCGCCAACCACGCCCTCGCCGACGAGATCGCCAAAACCACCGCCATCCAGCTCTCGATCGCCAACGCCATCTGGCTCCAGGACGGAATCCCGATCGAGCCGGCCTTCCGTCAGGTCCTCCAATCCGAATACAGCGCCGAAGCGGAAAACGTCGACTTCCGCACGCCCGCCGCGGCTGACACCATCAATGCCTGGGTCGCGAAACACACCAACGACCGCATCAAAAAGCTGGTCGAAAACATCGACCCGTCAACCATCACCATGCTCACCAACGCCATTGCCTTCAAAGGCAACTGGAGCGCGCAGTTCGACGCCAAGGAGACCCAGCCGCACGACTTCACGACCGCCGCCGGCCACACCCGCAATGTCCCCATGATGAAGCACTACGGCCAGTACAGTTACGCCAGCTCCAACGGCCTCGAGACCATCCGTCTTCCCTACGCCGACGGCACCTTCGCGATGTACGTCGTCCTGCCGCACGACGCGGCCGGCATGGGCCCCTTCCTCGAGCAGTTAACATTCGGCAGCTTCAGCAGCCTTATCTCATCCCTTCGCCAGCAGAAGGGAACCATCGAGCTGCCGCGCTTCACAATGGAGTACAGCGCGACTCTCAATTCCGTTCTCATCAAGCTCGGCATGGGCGACGCCTTCGGCAGCAGCGCAAACTTCCGCAACATCAACAAGACACGGCCCCTTCAGATCAGCGAAGTCCGCCACGCCTCATTTCTCAAGGTGGACGAAGAAGGAACCGAGGCCGCTGCCGCCACCAGCGTAGGAATTCGCGCCGCCGCCGTCATGGTCGCGCCGCCGCCATTCCACATGGTCGTCGACCACCCGTTCTTCATCGCCATTCGCGACGAGCGCGATGGCCAGGTCCTCTTCACCGGCTTCATTGCGAATCCGGAAAGTCAGACTGACTAGGCAGGTGGGAATTTCTTCAGCCACTTCGGTACTTGCTCTGCCCTCGACCAGCCTAAACCCGTCCAACTGCGCGAGAATTCCCCGTCGCAAAAAATGGCTCTCCCTGAGAGGAAGAGCCATTTTCGCCAGTCCGGCTTTAGCTTTAGCTTCTATGCCTCAGCCGCCACCAGTTCGTAGTGGTTACGCGCCGCGGGCGCTGCCATATCCAGAACTACGCGCCCATTCACCTTTCCCGTCTTTAGCCGATCGAACACATCATTGATCGACTCCATCGGCTCATCCTCAATCGTCGCCCTTACCTTGCCCTCAGCGGCAAAGGCTAGCGCCTCTTCAAGATCGAGCCGCGTGCCCACAATCGAGCCGCGCAGCGTGTATCCGCTCAGCACCATGTCGAAGACCGAAATCGGAAACTCACCCGGAGGCAGCCCATTCATCACGCACGTGCCTCCGCGCCGCAGCATCCCGATCGCCTGCTGGAACGCCCGCAGCGAAACCGCTGTCACCAGCACGCCATGGGCCCCGCCAATCTGCCTTTGGATCGCTGCCACTGGATCCTCTTCGCGCGCATCCACCGCGATCTCCGCGCCCAGCTGCCGCGCCAGCTTCATCTTCTCCTCGCCGATATCGATTGCGGCGACATGCAGCCCCATCGCCTTCGCATACTGCACGGCAACATGGCCCAGTCCACCCACTCCGGAGATCACCACCCACTCGCCGGGCCGCGCTTCCGTCTGCTTCAGGCCCTTGTAAGTCGTTACGCCGGCGCACAGAATCGGCGCCGCATCCCGGAACGACAGTGCCTCGGGAATCCGCCCCACAAAATTCGCGTCGCCAAGTGCATACTCCGCAAAGCTGCCATTCACCGAATACCCCGAGTTCTTCTGCTCCTTGCAGAGGGTCTCCCAACCGCTCAGGCAAAATTCGCAGTAACCGCACGCGCTGTACAGCCACGGGGTCCCGACGCGATCGCCTTCCTTCAGGCGCGTCACCCCGGCTCCCACCGCCGCGACGATTCCCGCGCCTTCATGACCGGGAATCAGCGGCAGCATGGGCTTCACCGGCCAATCGCCATCGGCGGCATGGAGATCGGTGTGACAGACTCCGCTGGCAACAACCTTCACCAGCACTTCGCCGCGCCGTGGCTCCGGAATCGGAACCTCGCGTATCTTGAGCGGCTCACCAAACCGTTCCACTACTACTGCTCTCATCGTCTTCGCCATGACTGCACTCCTCTTGTTGAATTGTGTCTCTATTGAATCGAGCAACTGCACGCAGTGTCGGTGATCCCGGTCACAACCATCTAGTCTCGGCAACAATTCCCGCTGGATCGAGCACGCGCTCAGTGGCACAATACTCACGCCATGAAGAAGTACACCTTCACCGCGGAGATCTTCGCCGCCGGCCAGGGCGGAACCGGTGTCTTATTCCCTTACGACACCCAGGAAGCCTTCGGCACCAAGGGCAAAGTGCCCATCCACGCCACCTTTGACGGCGTCTCCTACACCGGTTCGCTTATCAAATATGGATTTCCGCAACACACGCTGCATCTGCCCAAGGCAATCCGCGACCAGCTCGGCAAAGGTCCCGGCGACACCGTCGAAGTTGCCGTCTGGAAAGACCAATCCGAGCGCAAGCTCGACGTCCCCGAGCCCCTCCTGAAGCTTATGAAGAAGGAAGGCCTGTTGCCCTTCTTCGAATCGCTCAGCTACACCCACCGCAAGGAATACTGCCGCTGGATCACCGAAGCGAAGAAGGAAGAAACCCGCGCCCGACGTCTCGAAAAAGCCGTCGAGATGCTCAAAGCCAAGGTGAAAACTCCTGGATAAAGGCGGGGTAAAACAGGAATAATCCAAATGACCGGGGAACCGGGAAAAATGCACTTTAACAGCAAGAAATTGTTACCGTTTCCGAGCGCTCAAAAATTCGTCCGGATTTCTCCCCTAACGCCATCTTTTATCCTCCCTGTAACAATTTGTTAAGACAATCTCACCGCTCTCGCATTTATTCCTTGGTACGGTCGGTGGAACACCCGCCGCACCCGCGAGGAACCGTGATGCGAAAAGCACTTGCAACGTCACTGGCAACGCTCCTGGTTGCTGGTCAGATGGCAGGACCAGCCGCCCTCCAGGCGCAGTCCTATGGTTCGACTTCCACCCCAATCAAGCATCTCGTTGTCATCTTCCAGGAGAACATCTCCTTCGACCACTACTTCGGAACCTATCCCTACGCCACCAACCCTCACGGTGAGCCGCGCTTCATTCCCAAATCCGGCACGCCCACGGTCAACGGCTACACCGACGGGCTCCTCTTCAACAATCCCAACTTCCTGAACGCGACCGGAAACGCCGGCGGCGCTTCTAATCCCTTCCGCCTCGATCGCTCTGAAGCCGCCACCTCCGACCAGGACCATGACTACACGCCCGAGCAGCAGGCCTTCCACGGCGGCCTGATGGACTCCTTCCCCGAATTCACCGGCACAGCGGGCCCTCCGCCGAACGGTAGCACTCAGACCACCACCGGCCTTGTCATGGGCTACTACGACGGAAACACCGTCACGGCGCTCTGGAACTACGCCCAGCGCTTCGCCATGAGTGACAACTCCTACGACACCAACTTCGGTCCGTCGACCCCCGGCGCGATCAATCTCGTTTCCGGCCAGACCAATAACGTCACCGATCAGTCCAACGCCGGTGGCGACATCATCGGTGACGGCGCTGGCGGCTACACCCTCATCAGCGACGCCGACCCGGTCGGCGATGTTTGCTCCACCACCACCGGAGCCATCGTCCAGTTCACCGGCCAGAACATCGGCGACCTCCTCAACGCTCGCGGCATCACCTGGGGCTTCTTCGAAGGCGGCTTTGATCTGACCGCGAAAAACCCCAACGGAACGACGGGCTGCGCCCGCTCGCACACCTCCACCATCACCAAGAGCGCCAAGGCTGACTACATCCCGCACCACCAGCCCTTCCAGTACTACAAGTCGACCTGGAACCCCAAGCACCTCCGTCCGACCTCGGTTAACATGATCGGAGTTGACGGCGACCAGGCCAACCATCAGTACGACATCACTGACTTCTACGCTGCCGTCAACGCCCACAACATGCCCGCCGTCAGCTTCCTCAAGGCGCCCGGCTACCAGGACGGCCACGCCGGCTACTCTGACCCACTCGACGAGCAGACCTTCATCGTCCAGGTCATCAACTTCCTCCAGACCACCCCCGAATGGAAGAACACCGCCGTCATCATCAACTATGACGACTCCGACGGCTGGTACGACCATCAGATGGGCCCCATCGTCAACCAGTCCGCCACCTCGGCTGACGCCCTGACCGCTCCCGGACAGTGCGGCAGCGCAGCCAACACCGCCCTCGCCGGCGTCTCGGTCGAGCACGCCCAGGGACGCTGCGGGTACGGCCCCCGTCTTCCCTACCTGGTGATCTCGCCCTACGCGAAGAAGAACTTCGTCGACCACACCGTGACCGACCAGTCCTCGACCATCCGCTTCATTGAGGACAACTGGCTCGGCGGCCAGCGCATTACCGGCTCCTTTGACGCGCTCGCCGGCACCATCAACGGCATGTTCGACTTCAGCGGCAGGAACCCCTCCAACTCCGGCGATTACATCCTCGATCCCTCCACCGGCCTCGTCAAGGTTGACAACAATGGCGGTGGTCACGGCTTCGGCTGGTAGTTTCCGTTTCGTTGCTTAACCAGGGGTAGCGGCCCCGTGCTGCTACCCTTTTTCTTTTGGAGCCCTGTTCGCTTGAAGTCCCGTTCTCAGATCACCCGCCGTCGCTTCCTCGCCACCACGACTCTTGCCGCCACCGGCCTCGCCCTGCGCGCCCAGAAGCCCTCGGCAAAACCAGCTCCCATACTCGACCCATCGACCCTCACTCCCTTTGTCGATCCGTTGCCCATCCCCGCTATCGCCCTGCCTGCCGGAACTCGCCCCGGACCTGACAACCTCAGCAACCGGATCCCCTTCTACCAGCTCCCCATTGCCGAGACCCCCGTCAAGCTACACCGCGACCTGCCCCCCACCCGCATGTGGACCATCGGCGGAACCTTCCCAGGCCTCACCCTCGAATCGCCCATCGCCCAGGGCATGATCGTTGAGTGGCAGAACCGTCTCCCTAAGCAGCATCTCTTCGCCATTGACCACGCCATGCACGGAGCCGAAGCCTCCACGCCCGACGTCCGCGCCGTCATCCACCTCCACGGCGGACGCACCCCCGCCGCCTCCGACGGCTACCCCGAGGAATGGACCGTGCCCGGGCACTCCCCCAGCAACTCACAGACCTGCCACTATCCTTCGCTCCAGCACGCCGCGACGCTCTTCTACCACGACCACACCATGGGCATTAACCGCCTCAACACCTGGGCCGGAATGCTCGGCTTCTGCATCCTCCGCGACGCCCGCGAAGACCCACTCAATCTGCCCGCCGGACCCCGCGACATCCCCATCGCCATCTGCGACCGTACCCTCCGCACCGACGGCCAGCTCGACTATCCCGTCTCCGAGAAGCCCGGCGAAGTCTGGGTCCCCGAGGCCTTCGGAGACACCATCCTCGCCAACGGCAAGCTCCTGCCTTACCTCGACGTCGAGCCCACGCTCTACCGCTTCCGCTTCCTCAACGCCTCCAACGGCCGCTTCTTCCGCCTTTCCCTCACCAACCGCGCCCACCCACACGACGCTGCACCCGAGTTTCACGCCATCGCCTCCGACCAGGGACTCCTCGCCGCACCCGTTCCCCTCCGTCGCATTACCCTCGCTCCCGCCGAACGCGCCGACATCCTCATCGACTTCGCCTCCCTCGCCGGACAGCACCTCGAACTCATCAGCGACAGCTTCACCATCCTGCAATTCCGCGTCGCGCCATCAAAGGACACAAAGCCCACGTCCGCCACCCTCCCTGCCACCCTCCACGACACCCCGCGCCTCGCCGAGTCCGCCGCCGTCCGCACCCGCCGCCTCACCCTCGACGAGAACATGGACTACATCCGCCGCTCCATGGGCATGCTGCTCAACAACACGCCCTGGCACGCGCCCATCACCGAAAAGCCTGTCCTTCACTCCACCGAGATATGGGAACTCGTCAACCTCACCGATGACTCCCACCCCATTCACCTGCACCTGGTCCGCTTGCAGATCCTCGACCGCCGCCCCTTCGACCAGTTCCAATATCAGACCAAGGGAACCTTCCGCTTCTTCGGACCCGCCCAGCCGCCCGCGCCTGAAGAAATGGGATGGAAAGACACCGTCCGCGCCGACCCCGCCATGGTCACCCGCATCATCATCCCCTTCGACGGCTACGCCGGCCGCTACGTCTGGCACTGCCACATCCTCGAACACGAAGACAACGAAATGATGCGGCCGTATGAGGTGTTACCCGAAGGTTCGAAGTAGAAGATCGCAAATCGCGGAATTAAACTGCCCCGAGAGTGTTGTTAAAACAACAAACAGGAGGATGACGGTGTCATCTGCGGAAACAGTCAGGGCTCTCGAGAATGCCATCAACAACGAAAACTTCGATTCGGCCCGCTCGCTCCTGCAAGACGACCTGGCATATAACGGACCCTTCGGAGCGAAGACTGGAAGAGACTCGTACTTGAGTGACATCGTTCGCTTGAAGATCAAATTCAAGACTCACCGGCTCATTGCGGACGAAGGTCAGGTTGCCGTTGCGTATGACATAACCGTCGCCGGCCTAACGATTCCGGCGCTCGGCTGGTTCACCCTGCGCGATGGGAAGGTCGAGACTCTCAGGACTGCATTCGATCCACGCCCGATAATCACCCGCCTTGAAGAGCAATCCGGCGCCTGAGGACTCAAGCTGGAGCACCCCCGTCCACACCCTTGAGTCTCGGCTCACGCCCTTTTCCCTGATCTCCCCGCAGATCTCTTCGCGCCAGCCTTCTTCGCCCGAGCCTCACCGGTAGACTGAATCGTGTGCGCCGTGACGATGGCATGGATCAGCCCTGGAAAGCGCTTCTCCAGTTCCGCGCACCGCGAGACGTTCTGCATCTCCACTCCGTGGCGCTCGCTGCGGATCAGTCCCGCATCCCGCAGAATCCTGAAGTGTTGCGAAAGCGTCGACTTGGGAATGCTCTTGTCGCTCACCATCAAAAAACTGGAGCAGTTCTGCGCACACTCCTGCGCCACGATGTCGGCATAGATCGCCACCCGCACCGGATCGGAAAGGGCATGGAGAATCCCCTCTACCGTTACGTCTTCGATCGATGGATGGAACAGAGGGCGCATTTGCCTATTAGAGTCATTCCCGTGGAAAAAGTTCAATAGTTTTATTGTTCATAATTCCTGAACTATTGAATCCCGCCCTCAACCCTGCTCATCTCTTCACCTGAGCAAGGCGAAGATGATCTATCCCGCCTGTCGGCTCCAATTCAGAGATTTTGAGGAGTAGCAATCATCATGAGCAAGCTTAAAGGTAAAGTCGCAGTCGTCACGGGCGCTTCCAAGGGCATCGGAGCCGCCATTGCCAAGTCGCTGGCTGCTGAGGGCGCGTCGGTAGTCGTCAATTATGCCTCCAGCAAGGCCGGTGCCGACGTCGTCGTCGACGCCATTACCAAGGCTGGCGGCAAGGCCGTCGCCGTAGGCGGAGACGTCTCCAAAGCCGCCGACGCCCAGAAAATCATCGGCACCGCCGTCAAGGACTTTGGCCGTCTCGACATCCTCGTCAACAACTCCGGTGTCTACGAGTTCCAGCCCATCGAAACCATCACCGAAGACCACTATCACAAAATCTTCAATGTCAACGTGCTCGGCCTACTTCTCACCACACAAGCCGCCGTTAAGCATCTCCCGGAGGGCGGCAGCATCATCAACATCGGCTCGGCCGTGACTGAGATATACCCTCCCGCCACCGCCGTCTATACCGGCACCAAGGGAGCAGTCGACGCCATCACCGGAGTCCTCGCCAACGAGCTCGGCGCCCGCAAAATCCGCGTCAACTCGCTCAATCCCGGCATGGTCGAGACTGAAGGTGTACACGCCGCCGGCTTCATCGGAACCGACTTCGAGAGAGACCTCGTTTCGAAGACTCCGCTCGGCCGCATCGGCCAGGTGGATGATATTGCTTCGGTCGCCGTCTTCCTCGCCTCCGACGACGCAAAGTGGCTCACCGGCGAATCCATCGTCGCCAGCGGCGGCATTCGCTAAGTCCCCCCTCCATCTACCCAACCGCAGCCCATTCAAGCCCGGAACTGGCTTGAGAGGGCACCGCGCCAGCGCATCATCATCCCCTTCGACGAGCTGTGGTGCAGATGGTTCTTCCTGCGCAGACCAATGAAAAAGCGGAAGCGAGGAGCGCTTCCGCTTAGCGTGGGGTTACGTGGGGTTTTTGCCACGTATTTTGTAACCCGAAAAAGCAACCTAAATTGCCTTTATTCAACTG
>CAWAIX010000012.1:0-113443 GCA_963782175.1 uncultured Acidobacteriaceae bacterium | reverse complement strand
GGTTGCGGGGGGTGGATTTGAACCACCGACCTTTGGGTTATGAGCCCAACGAGCTACCGGGCTGCTCCACCCCGCATATTCATATTAACAATCCATTGCGGGGTGGGTCAATCCGGGGATATGCGAATCCGGGGGATGTGCGAAACGGCGCCTCCTAAGTCTAAGAAACGCCGCAGTCTGAGAAATGAGGGCATCCCAATTCTGTCAGGGAATCAGACCGCAGCGGATGCAGGTCCGGCGATACGTTGATGGTTACCTGCCGGCGATCGCCGTGTCTGGGCAAAGCTGATGGTGTGCAAAATCAAGAAAAATGGCACGCCAAATCCCGGGATCAGGCTCAGGGGCAGCAACGTCATGGGACCGGCATTGATTCCGTGCGGGTGGATGAATCCCGAAGCGGCACCGAGGAAGATCGCCAGCACGAGATCGAGAACGCCGAGCAGATGCCACACGATGAATTTATTCCGCTGGTTGGGAGCCTTGACCAGAGCAGCGGCGCTGTACGCGGTCAGACCGATGGCGACGTCGCCCCAACCGGCGGGCAACGCGAACATACCCGGCAGAAGGTCATAGGCGTAGAGAACAACAAACGAAAAGCCGACGACACGCCACGCGTGAAGGCGGGTGAGCGCCTGCGGATCAAGCGAAAGCACCCAGGTTCGGAAGGTGCCGGAACGCAGATACCATCCCGAGAACACGGCAATCGGAATCAGAACGGCCAGCAAGATACCGAGAGGAGGGCGTCCGGGTGGTCCCTGGAACAGGTGGAGCGCGGATGCAGCCAGTGCCAGGACGAACCAAGCTGTGATCAGTCCGGCCGTGAACTTCGAGTAATTCGTTTTCATCGCATTTCTCCTGATTCTGCGCTCGAGTCTGCGACAGCATTCGCCACCTGACTCATAAGCTGCGTGAGTTCATTTGACTGGCTTCGGCCAAGTAGTTGCCGCAGCCGCATCTGAGCCCGTTCCCAGTAGGGAAGGGCTGCATGGAATTGCTTTTCACCGGATTTGGAAAGATGGAGATGCCGTTCGCGGCGATCCTGACCGCGGCGTTTCTCCAGCCAGCCGTGCCTGCCCATGATGGCCAGCGTCCGCGTAAGAGAAGTGCTGTCCATCGCCAAAATGTCTCCAAGACGGCCCTGCGTCACACCGTTGGCAAGGGATAAAGCCTGGAGAATCGTGAATTGTGTCGAACTTAACCCGGACGGACGCAATTCCGCTCCATAGAACTGAGTAACTGCCCGGGCAGCACGGCGCAGGTTTGCGCACATGCACGGCAACGGGAACATCGGGCTGCGCGAAGTAGGCATGCCAGATAGATGTATATACAGCTAATTCGGGATGCAGAATATTCTCGCCGCGACCAGGATGCTCAGGGGACTTCCGGCGTAGCTGGCTGATAAACTCGAGGTGTCGCTATGTTTGAAAATCTTACTGAAAAGCTGCAGCGCGCGTTCAAGAATCTCCGCGGCCAGGGAACCGTCACCGAGGAGAACATGCAGGAGGCGCTGCGCGAAATCCGCGTCGCACTGCTCGAGGCTGACGTCAACCTGAACGTCGTCAAAGACCTTCTCGAACAGATCCGAACGAAGGCGCTTGGCCAGGAGGTCATGACCGCGCTCTCGCCCACCGAGCAAGTCATCAAGATTGTGCATGACGAGTTGATTGCGCTTCTTGGGAAGGACACCGCGCGATTCCAGTTCGCCTCGCGGCCACCAACAGTGATTCTGATGGCCGGACTTCAGGGATCAGGCAAAACTACCACCACTGGCAAGCTCGCCGCGTGGCTGCAGAAGGGCGGACATCGCCCTATGCTCGTCTCCGTGGACGTCTATCGTCCCGCTGCGCGTGAACAGCTGAAGGTTGTGGCCAATTCGATCAAGGCCAAAATCTACGAGGGCGATACAAAGGGGGAGCCGGCCGGGACGCCGCTCGTCGAGCGGCTGGCGAAGGAAGCCCGCCGCGAAGCCATTAACAGTGGCTGCGACACACTCATTGTCGATACCGCCGGACGCCTGCACATTGATGCGGGGCTGATGGACGAGATGGCGAAGCTCAAGTCGCTGCTTGCGCCTCAGGAGATCCTCTTCGTCGCCGACGCCATGACCGGCCAGGACGCGGTGAAATCCGCTGAGGAGTTTCACAAGCGCCTTGCGCTCACCGGAGTGGTACTCACGAAGATGGATGGCGACGCCCGCGGAGGCGCGGCGTTGTCCATTCGTCACGTCACCGGTCAGCCCATCAAGTTTATCGGCACCGGCGAGCGGCCGGACGCCTTCGAGGCCTTCCACCCCGACCGCATCGTCGGCCGTATTCTCGGGATGGGCGACATGATGTCGCTCATCGAGCAGGCCGAGGAGAAGCTCGACCGCAGGAAGTCGGAGGAGTTTGCCCGCAAGGCGCTCAGCGGCGACGGCTTCTCGCTCGAGGACTTTCGCGATCAGCTCCGGCAGATCCGCAAACTCGGCTCGATGCAGAACATTCTTAAAATGTTGCCCTCTGTCGGTCCGTTCCAGGGAATGCAGCAGATGGCCGATCAGGTGGACGAGAAGCAGTTCGTGCACGTCGAGGCCATCATCAATTCCATGACGCCAAAGGAGCGCAACCACCACGAGATCATCTCGGGCAGCCGCCGCAAGCGCATCGCTGCCGGCTCAGGAACGACGGTTCAGGAAGTGAATCAGCTGCTCCGCCAGTATGCGCAAATGCGGAAGATGTTCAAGGGTGTGGGCAAAGGGGGGGGCATGCTACAGCGCCGCGCAATGAGCATGCTCGGCGGGATGAAGGGGATGGGGCGCTAAAGCATGCCTCACCTCCAGGATCAGCTCGACGAGATCACCGCGACCACGCGCACCCTCGTTCCGCCGGAGCGCCTGGCCATCAACGAACGAGCCGTAGAGGAACTCTTCGCCACCGGCATCGAGCAGCGTATCCTGCCTATCGGGGCCAAGGCGCCGGGCTTCGCTCTGCAGGATTCCTCGGGGCGTCTTGTGCGCTCCGCCGATCTGCTGGCCCTTGGCCCGCTCATCGTCAGCTTCTTCCGGGGACGCTGGTGCCCGTACTGTGTCACCGAGCTGGAAGTCTGGCGCGATCTATATCCTTTGGTGCGCGAGCGCAAGGCGCTGATGGTGGCCATCTCACCGCAAACGATTCGCCAGAGCGACTTCACCCGCGACCAACATTCGATCCCGGTCCCGATTCTCTTCGATGAGGGGTGCCGTGTTGGCGAGCAGTTCGGACTGGCCTACGCGATCCCGCCGTTTCACCAGCAGCATTACCGCAACGTGCTGGTGAACCTGCCTTTCGTCAATGGAGATCAGAGCTGGCGGCTGATCCTGCCGGCCACCTACATCATTGACTGCGACGGCACAATTCTGTTCGCCGAAGCCCACGCCGACTTCCGCGTTCGCCCCGAGCCGGAAGAAGTGCTGCACCATCTGCCGCTCATCGGCTGCCCCGCTGAATGAAACAAAAGCTCTGGGTCGTAACCCGTGCGCTGCTTGCGATAGTGATCGTTGTCTATCTTGTCGACTGGGCTGTTCTGCGTATTCGTGGCGCGCGAGGAAGTGGTTACGGAGCCGTGCAGGTAGATCAATACCTCTCGACTCCGCTCAAGGGGAATAAGGCCGAGTACGATTATCTGGGCACGACAACTGTGACGTGTGCCCGCTCGATATTTCCCCATGGAGCCGCACCCTGCTGGTGGCGCAATCGTCACAAAAGCGTGTGGGAATAGATTCCGCCGTTACGGTTGCTGCCGTTTGTGTGCGTACACGTCGCAAGACCAACTCCAGTCGCGACGCTGAAGACGGTGGCCGAGCAAAGAAATCGCCACTGGTTGAAGATCGCTGTCCATCAGCTCCCACTCTTCTTTGCGGAAGGGTTTCTCCCATGGAAGATCGGCCGGTGAAAACGCGAGCGTTGCCATATAACAGCGTACAAGACCATCGAATGGTGTAATCGAATCGTTTGGCTGGAAGTAAGCCGCGTTGTAAAGGTAGTGAAAGTAGGGCTTGTAGACAAAGTACTCCGAAGCATTGATGAGTAGACGTGGCTGCTCCAGGCCGTGCTCGGCAAACAACTGCTGCACGCGTAAGACCTGTGCGTGGGCGTGCCGGTAAGAAGCCTTCGACTCACTGGACTGAAGTAGCTTGATAGCCAGATTGGGCATGGACAATATTGTGCCCGCAATCAGGACGATCAACAGCGCCCGGCTCCTTCGTATTCCATCTGAAAAGGCATTTCCGCCGGCAGCTGCCACCGCGAACAGCATCGCCCCGGAAGCAGAAAAGTAGGATACCTGCCCTGGGAACACCAGGAAGGGGAAGATGAAAAGAATGCAGACCAGAGCGATCAAGACGATCAACGCCGGCCCACGCTGTGCTGAACTGAGCCGTAGTGGGGCCACGCCGAAAACGAGAAAGTAGGAGAGCAAAGCAACGAGACCGATGACACGCAGACGGTTGGATTTGTCGATGTACATCGTCAATACGCGAAGATGGCCCTCGATAAAGCCGACGTGGGTTCCTGTTGCTGCGCCCTGCTTGAGAACCCGGCCCGCGCCGCTGTGGGCTCCGAAGGCATGCTCCATGAAGCGGTGTATGGCAGAGGGGTCGGCGAAATGCAGCGCCGCGACCCATGCGAGTATGCCGATGGCGGTGATCGCGCTTGAGCCGGCGAGAATAGTCAGCCGCCGGTTCACGTTTCGGTCAATTGCGAGGAACAGCATGAAGAGCATGAATGAGGTTATGCCAACGTAAGGGTGTATCAGGAACAAACACCCGGAAAGTCCAGCCAAAAGGCATTTCAGCCACACGCGCTGCGTTCTCTTCCAGGCCAACAGGAATATCAAGAAAAGAGCGAGAGCCGGGTTTTCCGGCCGATCTGCTTGCGTGAGGAAAATCCCGACGGGAAGGGTAATGCCAAGCAAAAGGGCCGCGATAACCCGATCTTCGCCGGGCAAGTACAGGATTAACACTGCAGCGATGAGCACCAGCAATATCAGATCGAAGTAGGTGTCAGTGTACGCTGTACATCCGAAGATGCGTGCTGCCGGAGCAAAGAGAAGAGGAGTGCCAGGGGTGTAATCGGCGAATAGGACGGGAGGAATGCTTGCCGGAGTTACGGGCGAAGACTGGGAGACGAAGCCGAGGTGGGCAGCGCAGTTGCAGCCTGCATCCCGGAAAATAAAGACGTCAGTGCCGCCGAAATTCGGTGTAGTGGCGGCTGTGAACAATGTCCAAAAGAGAACAAAACCAGCGAGAATTACAAATGAAATCCACGAAGTAGTTCGCAAAAGCCAGCCTCCGTATCGGGGAAAATCGTTCTGCTGACGAAGCGTTATTTTTTCTCTTCGTGATATTCCTGCTCGGTATTGATCTGCCATAGCGGCGCTTTGTCGACCGTGCCGGCGATGATGTTGTCTACCGCCGTCATGGCAGTCAGCATCGAGTGATCCTGGTTATTGTACTTGTGCATGCCGTTACGGCCGACCAGGTAGAGATTCTCGAATCCGCTCACGTAATTCACGATTTCATCGAAGCGGTCATAGGTGCCGAAATAGGCCGGATATGTTTTTGGCACCCTTACTACATGCGAATCCAGCACATCGCCCGCTCGCAGGATGCCAATTTTTTCCACTTCTGCGATGGCAAACTTCGCAACCTCCGGGTCCGGCTTATTCCACAGATCGTCGGTTTCATAGCAGAAGTATTCGAGGCCGATCCACACCTTGGATGGATCAGCGACCATGTAAGGGCTCCAGTTGTTGAAGATCTGCAGCCGCCCGACTAGGACGTCAGGCTCCTGGATATAGATCCAGGTGTCTTTTAACAGTGACCCATCGGGTTCCGTCACCGTCAGTTTATTGACGAGAAGACCCACGGTGATGAAGTCGCGATAGATCAATCCTTCGGCTATTTTGCGGATTTCCTGCGGGACCGGTACATCGAGACTGCGAAGGAGATCGCGCACCGGCATTGTAGAAAACACATAATCGGCGGCAATTGTCTGGCGCATCCCATTGCATACCGCTTCGACGGAAGCCACCCGGTTTCCTTCAACATTCAGCTTGTCCACGCGCCAGCCGCGCCGTACCTCGCCGCCTTTCTCTGTAACCAGGTCGGCGACATATTCCCAGAGCTGGCCGGGACCATATTTCGGATACAGGAACTTCTCTATAAGCGACGTTTCCGTCTTTTTCTGGGCGATATCCCCCTTGCTTGAGCGGCTGAACGACTTGCGCAGAAAATGAGCGACCGCCGTGCGCAGGGATAGTCCTTTAATTCGCTGGGCTCCCCACTCAGCGCTTATCTCGTCGCAGGGAACGCCCCATACCTTTTCCGTATACGACTTAAAGAAAGTGAGATAAAGCTCGCGCCCGAAGCGGTTGATGATGAAATCCTCGAGTGTCTTCTCGTGCTTGCGTGGGAACAGCTTCGCATAGATATAGCTCACACCGATCTTCAGTGTTCGCCACAGGCCAAGCTGCCCGAGAGTCGCTCCATTGAGCGACAACGGATAATCGAAGAAGCTGCGCAGGAAATAGATGCGGCTCTTGCGCGGGCGGACGAGCATGACCAGGTCGGAGTTGGTCGTTGCGGCGTCGGCTGTGACACTTCTTTGCTTGTTCCGGTAGTTGATCGTGTGATCGCCGTTTGTCCCGGTCACGGGCATCAAGTCGGTCCACCAGTTCATGACCCGGTCAGATTTCGAGAAGAAGCGGTGGCCACCGATATCCATCCGGTTTCCCTTATACTGGATGGTGCAGGAAATGCCGCCAATCATGTCCGACGCCTCCAGAACGATGGGACGGATATTGGAGCGGCGCAAGAACTCGAGCGCAGCGGTTAAGCCTGCTGGACCGGCACCAATAATTACAGCGACTTTGCCTGTTGTCACTCAGAGAATTCCTGCCTTGTTGTGAAATGTGTACAGACTTGAGGAAGTCTTCGGGCGCATAAGGCTGCCCGCATGGAAGAACCAGTGCAAGATGAAAGAAATTGCACGCTGTACCTTTATCTTCTCGTATTGTGTTGCTCAGGGCAAGCGGTCACACTCATTGTCGGTTACGATTTGGGTTACGATTTGACGGCTTCCGCGACGGGAGTCGTTGCCGATGAACCGGATAAAGTCTCCCATCCGCGCTGTTCCAGATGACGCCAGATCAGCCCTCCGGCAACGGCCGCCGCGATGAGGAGCAGGGCTCCCATGATCCATTCGCCGAATATGAGCTTACCGATGCCGAAGAGCGACCCATATACAAGCACGCACCCCATGATGCAGTCGAACGCGTTCGCAGCCATATCCCGCACCTGAGGCATCTCAGGAGCGAGCGCCGCAATGCGATGCCAGCCGTGCACCGTTGGATGGACCCTGCGATAAAAGGCGAGGAGAGTGGAATCCAGTTCCGGACGCGTTATAAATGTGGCCGCTATCCAGGCGATCGTTGTGATACCAGCTGTAATCAGCGTGCTTTTTGCGAAGACAACTGCGTCGTTACCTGTGAAGTGCACTCGTGAAAGCGCGATGGCCATGGTCGCCGCCACCAGCATCGCCGTAATCTCGCTCCACGCGTTTACTCGCCACCAGAACCAGCGCAGGATGTACACGGCGCCTGTTCCAGCGCCCAGGTTCAGTACGAGTTCCCATCCCTGACTAATGGACGTGAGTTGACTGGCGACATAGCCGCTCGCCAAAACGAGAATGACGGTGATGATTTTGCTGACCAGCACGTAATGGTGTTCGCGCGCTTCACGCACCAGGAACCGCCGGTAAAAGTCGTTGACCAGATACGACGTGCCCCAATTGAGTTGCGTGCCAATGGTCGACATGTACGCCGCCAGGAACGCGGCCACCATCAGCCCCCTTAACGCCGGAGGTAAATAGTCGCGCAGCACCATGACGTATCCCTGCTGCGGATTCGCCGCGAATGCCGCATTCGGATGCAGGCCTCCATGGGGCGAATAAATGGCCAGTGCCACCAGACCGGTAAGGATCCAGGGCCACGGCCGGAGGGCATAGTGCGCTATGTTGAACCACAGCGTCGCGCCCAGCGAATGCTTCTCATTCTTCGCGCTAAACATCCGCTGCGCGATGTAGCCGCCACCCCCAGGTTCTGCTCCGGGATACCACGAAGCCCACCACTGAACGCCCAGATACATGAAGAAGGTCAGCAGCGGGAGAGTCCAGAGATTCGCAGTCGTCAGGCCGGCATGGAAGTCGGGCAGGAACGAGAGCACATTCGACGTAGGTATGCCGGCGGCGCGTGTGGCGGAGTCGACTGCTGAGAGTTGCAGTTTGAGTGCTTGCATCCCGCCGAGATGAGCGACGGCCAGCCAGGCCAGGACTACGATCATCGTCATCTTCAGCGCAAACTGGAAGAGGTCGGTCACCAACACGCCCCAGAGGCCACCGATAAAGGTGTACAGCCCGGTGAAGGGAACCAGGATGAAAATGCAGATGGCCAGTGCGGTGTGGCGCGGATCGCCCAGCGTGTAGTGAAAAATCGAATGCGAGCCGATGCTCAGCGTGAGTACTCGGCCGGCGGCAATCATCGGGCCCAGCACGACGGCGATGATATCGACCATGGCCCGCGTAACCCAACCGAGAATAAAGCAGTTCATCAGCAGGCCGAGGTAAATGGCCTTGAAGCCGCGCAGAAAGGCCGCCGGTTTGCCTCCGTAACGGATTTCCACAAGCTCGACGTCCGTCAGGATTTCTGCCCGGCGCCAGTAGCGCGCGAAGAAGAAGACGGTGGTCATGCCCGAGAGACAAAAACTCCACCAGATCCAGTTGCCCGAGATGCCCTGTGTCGCTACCAGTCCGCAGACGAGCAAAGGCGTGTCCGCTGCGAAGGTCGTTGCGACCATCGAGGTTCCGGCCAGCCACCATGAGACATCCCGACCCGAGATGAAGAAGTCCTCGGTCGAATTGCCCGCCTTGCCGCGGTAATAGAGGCCAATGAGCAGATTGAACAGCAGATAGCCGGCTATGACGAGCCAGTCCGTTACGGTGAATGCCATGATGAGCCTTGCCGATGATGATAGGGTGCAGGAGGTGCGTAGTCCACCGGGAGTCACAACTCGATCGGGAGGAAACTGCCGCCGGAAAGATCAGCTCGTGAGGACCGGCTGACGCGTAGCATCTTCCGAAGGCACAATCATCAGCCCTCCCGGAGCGAGCCGGTAAATCTGATTGCGCCATACGATCTTGCTATTGCCGTAACTGGCTGCCCAATAAACAAAGCCGAGCAGATCGCGTAACGGATAGAGAAGCGCGGTGCGCAAGAGCCAGCGATCCCGCACCACCATGCCTCCGACGAACAGAGCCAGGAATATGCGGCTCAGGACGCTGTATGCGAGGAGTGCGACTCCGAGCAGCGGGTGCCGCAGGGCGAACGCTGCAGCGGCGGAGATCAGGCCAAAGGGCACGCTGAAGGTCAGGCAGGTGCCGAAATGGCCCTTGGGCCTCGAAAAGCGTGTGGACTTCATCCAACGAATTTGATGTTTTCGAGAATCAGTAAAGCTGGTATTCAGCACCACGTGATCGATGACGTGCGTTGCAAGCACGACCATATGCCCCCTGGCTGCGATGGCATTACCGAGTACGAAGTCGTCCGCGCAATAGGCGCCCAGCATGCCGAATCCACCAATCTCCCGCACACAAGTGCGGCGTACCGCCATGGTGGGCCCGAGGGTGAACTGCATACCCTCCATCAGATCGGCGACGAGCACACCGGCACTCATCTCGACCGACATGCCGGCAGCTTCGAGTTTCGACCATAGCCCACGGTCTGCGACGCCGCGATACAGACAGGTGACCGCCCCGACCTTTTCATCGGCGAAGGGCACGACGACCTCACGGATGTAGTCCGGTGTGACGCGAACATCGCTGTCGCTGACAATGAATATGTTGTGAGAAGCGGCCCGCTCCATCATTTCAAGCGTGCTGACCTTAGCGTTTACATACCAGGGTTCGCCGGTCAGCACAAACTTCACTGGAACTTCCGGGTGCCGGGCCGCGACCCGCCGGGCCGCTTCCAGGCCCGGGTCTGAAGAGACTCGCGCCCCGAAAAGAATCTCGTATTCTGGATAATCCTGCCGGAAGAAAGTCTCGAGATGCGCTTCCAGGTTCGGCTCGGTCCCGTACAGAGGCTTGAACAGGCTTACGGCTGGCAGGAATTCTGTCAGTGAGCGACTGCGTTGGCGCCTCGCGAAGCGCCGAACTCCGATGAGTACAAGGATGGAAAAAATTGAAGAGGTGAGCAGGCCCAGCAAGCCGATGCCTAGCAGGATCTTTATCATGAAAGTGTTCAGGCCATCCGCCCCCAACTCCGCGCTCTGGATAACCCTTGCTCCATCTAGATTATCGCAATTGACGCGAAGTCGCTGGTCCGACGGCTCCCTGGCCCTGGCGCCTTGAACTCAGTGCTTCTGTTTACTGGATGGAGGGGTCACCACAGGCCTGCGAAGTGGGACGATGGCCGCCCCCTGCTGAAAGCCCTGCATGCGGCTGAACATCTCCGTTCTTACGTAGTTTACGAATCCCTGCATCTGCCGGTTCATCTCTTCCATGCGCTCGCGCATCTGGAGGATGATCGCGATTCCGGCGATGTTTACCCCCAGATCCCGCGCCAGGTTGAGGATGAACTCCAACTGCTCCAGATCCTCATCCGTGTAGAGTCGCGTATTGCCTTCCGTCCGTGACGGCTTCAGCAGCCCTTCACGTTCGTAAAGGCGAAGCGTTTGCGGGTGAATCCCGTACATTTCGGCTACGGCCGAGATCATGTATGCGCCCTTGGATTTGCGTTTCGTCGGCATAGAGACTCAATCATCGCGCAAAAAGCCGCGCTTTTCCTTCCTGCGTGCGGATGGCTCCAAATCTTACGATTCGGGGGAAAAAGCCAAACAACTGACCTCCCGTAATCCGGTAGGGCACGAATGCCTTCACACAATAACCGCTTTCGTGTTCGATATCGACCATAATCGCGTCCGCGAACCCCTCATCGGACGGCTTACTCATCGTCACGTTGGACGCGCTGGCGGCAGCGCGCAGCTTGCCTTTTCCGGCCCGCTCCGCGAGCTGTTGCCGAAGCAGATCAAGCAGCATTGGCGGATCCGCCGGCAGATCACGCTGCTTTACCGGTTCCATTCTCACTTCGCCGTCCAGGTTCATTGCAAATCCAAACGGACCAAATTCTCCGTACCGCCGCAGCATGCGCTTGGCATAGGACACGCTCGCATTCAAAACTTCATTCGCGTCTTCGCGGACTTGTTCCCCTTCCGTCATCTGCCTCTCATCCGCTGGTAGACGCAGGTCTCGTGTCCTCGCCAGAAGACCATCCGGTCCAGCGTCAACCCGTTCTTCTCTGCCACCCGCCGTGAGGCCGTATTCTCCGGCCGGATCAGCGAAATTACCCGGTTCACATCGAATCGCCGAAAGGCATAGTCCATCACCGCTTTGGCCGCCTCGGTCGCGAAACCCTGGTTCCAGCGCCTGTGATTCACGTGATATCCAATCTCAAGTTCCATGAGGCCTTCCACATCCTGCCAGACTGGTCCGCAGTCCCCAATCAGCCGCCCCGTCTGCTTCTCGACCATCCCGAGCAGCCCGGAGCCGTCGGGATATCGCCCAATCTGCCGCTCGATCCACTGCCGAACTTCCTCCGCCGCATACGGCCGCGGATACCAGCGCATCGTGTCCGCGTCACCCAGCACCGCGGCCAGCCG
Organism: uncultured Acidobacteriaceae bacterium; assembly: GCA_963782175.1. GTDB lineage: Bacteria > Acidobacteriota > Terriglobia > Terriglobales > Acidobacteriaceae > Silvibacterium. The sequence goes on along the minus strand of CAWAIX010000012.1, from coordinate 101,715 downwards.
GGTTTCGTCCGCCAGCGTCAGAGGACGTAGCAGCAGGTGGGCCGTCTCGATCTGCATCGGTCCCTAGACCATCGCCCAGAGCTGTTGCCGCGGATCCTCCGAATTCAACTTGGCGAACTCGCGCAGAATCTCCTTGGAGCGCTCATCCTGCACCTTGGGCACGACGATCTCGACGGTTACGATTTCGTTGCCCCGCTTGCCTTCCACGCTGGCTGATGGAACGCCGCGGTCGCGCATCCTCAGCTTCTGGCCGCTCTGTGTGCCGGGCGGAATCTTAAGCTGCGCACGGCCGTCGATCGTCGGAACCTCGATCTTCGAACCAAGCGCCGCTTCCGTAACCGTGACCGGCACAGTTACATAAATGTCATCACCCTCCCGGGTAAATACCGGGTGCGAGCCGGTGCGGATGATCAGATACAGATCTCCCTGGGGGCCGCCATTTACACCTGCATTGCCCTTGCCCGCCAGGCGGATTCTCTGCCCGTCCCGTGTCCCGGGCTTTATCCGGAAATCAATCTGCTCGGTGCGCATGACAGTGCCAGTGCCGTGGCAGGTAGGGCAGGCATTTTGCACCTTGCCCGCGCCGCCGCATCGCGGGCACTGGATATTGAACTTCATCCGCCCGCCCATCTGCGTGACCTGCCCAGTGCCGTTGCACTCGGGGCAGGTCTGAGATCCGCCGGTCGAAGCCTTACCTTTACAGGTCGGGCAAACCTCCTGGCGCTGAATCTGGAGGCGCGCCGTGCCGCCGCGAATGGCGGTCCAGAAGTCAACGTTGACCTGGTATTCGAGGTCGGTCCCAGGCTCAGGTCCTTGTTGCTGGGCGCGGCCGCCGCGACTGAAAATCCCGGAGAAGAGATCGCCGAAGCCGCTCCAGCTTCCTCCGCTCGTTTGGCTGCCCGTGGACGCGCCGCTACCGCCGCTCCCGAAATTCGAAAAATCGAAGCCTTCGAAATCGAACGGCACCTCCTGCGCGCCGCCCCCGGTTGGTCTGGGACCATAGCCGCCCCGTGCCGCTGCCTCGGCGGTTGCGGGATCTATCTGGTCGGAGTAGAACCCGAACTGATCGTAGATCTTGCGCTTCTTCTCGTCGCTCAGAATGTCATTGGCCTCGGAGATCTCTTTGAACTTCTCCTCGGCCTTCTTGTCGCCCGGGTTTACATCCGGGTGGTATTTGCGCGCCAGCTTCCTGAAGGCCTTGCGGATGTCGTCCGCTGTTGCCGTCTTCTTGACGCCGAGTGTGGCGTAATAATCTTTGCTCTGGGTCGGTGGCATGATGGGTTACGTTAATCCTTCTGGCAAGCGGGACACCAGTACACTGTGCGGCCGCCCATGGTCGCTTTCTCAATTTTCGCACCGCATACGAAGCACGGCTTACCGTGCCGGCTATAGACGTAGTGCACTTCGTCATCCTCGGACGGGCCCCGGCGGTGCGGTCGATCCTTTGGCCTCGTAGTCACAATACGGCGGTCGGTCATGGCCGCCGTCATCAGCATTCGGGCGTCTTTCCAGATACCTTCAAGCGACTTTATGGGTACCTGCTTGCCGGGGCGAAACGGATTGACCTTCGCCCGGTATAGCAACTCGGCCCGGAAGATGTTTCCGATGCCGGCAGTCACCGATTGATCCATCAGAAGCAGCCCGATCGGTGTATTGCGTCGCTCGATGATCTCGAACGCTTGCTGAGGATCGGAATCCTCCCGCAGCGGGTCAGGACCCAACCGGTCGAGCAATTCCTTCCATTTCGCAGCGCCGAAGATCGTCGTGTCTATACCGCCCCGCAGTTCGATCCAATCCGTCTTCGTGTAAATCCGGAGGCGCAGAGCCCCTTTTTCCGGAGGGAGCGGCATCTTGCCCTCCCAGAAATCTCCGTACATTCCGAGATGGATGTGCAGGATCAGGTCGCGCCCGAATACGTAACCGAGATGCTTACCCACCGCCTCGACCGACCGGAGTGTTCTTCCATTTAGAACCTCAGCGTCGGGAAAGCCGCCTTTGGGTGAGTCCACCCGCACGCGTCTACCTGCGAATACTCTGGCATGGCGTTCCGCGAACCTGTGGATCTCGTTCCCCTCCGGCATGAATTAGTTCCAAACCAACCGTGCTTCGATCGGCTCCATCCTCCAGAAGAGGTCCGGCTCAACCTTGCGCATCTGAGCTACAAACGTCTCCGCCTCTTCGCGCGTGTCAAACATTATTTTGTTGCAGACCTTCCCGGCCCGCAGCTGCTCGCATTTCCATACAGTGTTCATCTATTTCAGCCCTTCAACTCTGAAAGCTTGAGGGGCACCCCATATTGAGACGCCCCTCATTCAGAACGCATTGACCCGCGTGTTTTACTAATGGTTACCGTTTATCATCCACATCGACGTATTCCGCGTCGATGACTCCCTCGTCTTTCTTCTCTTCCGTGGTGCCGGACGCTGCCGTCGCGCCATCGGTGGGGGCAGTGGTGCCGCTTGCGGCGTTGGCCTTGTACATTGCCTCGGCCAGCTTGTGTGACGCCGCGGTCAGTTTCTCCCGCGCCGCGTTCAGCTCGGCCGCCCCTGCCTGGCTTTCGAGAGCCTTCTTCGCATCTGCCAGTGAGGTCTCTACATCGGAACGTTCCGCTCCGGAGATCTTGTCGCCGTTCTCCTTGAGCATCTTCTCGATGTTGTAGACCAGGCTGTCCAGGTGGTTCCGGGCCTCGATCTCCTCGCGCTTCGCCTTGTCCTCCGCCGAGTGAGCTTCGGCCTCTTTCGCCATCCGCTCCACTTCTTCCTTGCTTAGACCCGAAGACGACGTGATTGTTACCTTCTGGTCCTTGCCAGTGGCCGTGTCCTTTGCAGTCACATTCAAAATGCCGTTCGCATCGATGTCGAACGTCACCTCGATCTGCGGGATGCCACGCGGAGCCGGTGGAATTCCGCTCAGCTTGAACTTGGCAAGCGTGCGGTTCTGCGCGGCCATGGGGCGCTCGCCCTGCAATACGTGAACTTCGACCTCAGTCTGGCTGTCGGCTGCCGTCGAGAAGGTTTCGGTCTTCTTCGTCGGAATGGTCGTATTGCGCGGAATCATCGGCGTTGCGACGCCGCCCAGTGTTTCGATCGACAGCGTCAGCGGTGTCACGTCGAGCAGAAGGAGATCTTTCACCTCGCCCGCCAGCACGCCCGCTTGTACGGCAGCGCCGACCGCGACTACTTCATCAGGATTCACGCCCTTGTGGGGCTCCTTGCCGAAGAGGTCTTTCACCAGCTGCTGGATGCGCGGCATTCTTGTCTGGCCGCCGACCAGCACCACTTCGTCGATCTTGCTGGCATCAACGCCAGCGTCGGCCATTGCCTTCTTGCAGGGCTCGACCGAGCGCTGGATGATGTCCTCGACCAGCTGTTCAAGCTTGGCGCGGGTCAATTTCTTGACCAAGTGCTTCGGTCCGCTCGCATCGGCTGTGACGAAGGGCAGGTTGATCTCGGTCTCCATTGCGCTCGAGAGCTCGATCTTGGCGCGCTCGGCGGCATCCTTCAACCGCTGCAGAGCCATCTCGTTGCCCTTTGAACTCAGGTCGAGGCCCTCGTCCTTCTTGAACTCCTCGATCAGCCAGTCGACGATCCGCTGATCGATGTTGTCGCCGCCCAGGTGGGTGTCGCCGTTGGTCGACTTCACCTCGATGACGCCTTCACCCACCTCAAGAATCGAGATATCAAACGTTCCGCCGCCGAAGTCGTACACGGCGATCGTCTCTTCCTTCTTCTTATCGAGGCCGTACGCGAGGGCTGCCGCGGTCGGCTCGTTCACGATGCGCTTGACGTCGAGTCCCGCGATCCGGCCGGCGTCCTTGGTGGCCTGGCGTTGCGCGTCATTAAAGTAGGCGGGGACGGTGATAACCGCCTCGGTGACCGGGCCGCCAAGGTAGTCCTCTGCCGCCTTCTTCAGCTTCTGGAGGATCATCGCCGAGATCTCCGGCGGCGTGTACAGCTTGCCCATTACGTCGATCGAGACGTGGTCGCCCTGCTTGACGACCTTATAAGGGACCATCTTCATCTCGGCGGACACCTCGTCGTAACGACGGCCCATGAACCGCTTGATGGAGTAAATCGTGTTCTGCGGGTTGGTGATTGCCTGCCGCTTGGCGACCTGGCCCACCAGCCGCTCGCCGCTTTTTGTGAATGCGACGACGGAGGGGGTGGTCCGGCTACCCTCCTCGTTGGGGATTACTTTCGGCTCGCCGCCCTCCATTACCGCGACGACGGAGTTCGTCGTGCCTAAGTCAATACCGATAATCTTTGCCATTGGGTGCTCCTAGAATTCCTGCTCAACTTGCGCTCAGTGCGAGCCGTGACCAGTGTCGCACTTGAGTCACTTATTGTCAACCTATCTGATGCGAGGGATTAAGCCTCGGTTGCAGAAATGTTTGGAGCAATTTGGGCGGTTTCGGGAGGGGTATACACCCCCTCCCCCGGAGAAGTTGTTACCCTCACATTCAAAAGGAGTTAAGGCATGCCTCAGTCCTAAGTCATAGAGAGGAAAATGAGTTACGCTATGTCATGGGAAACAAGCAACTTACGGGCTGATAAATTCCCGTTTTGGAACAGGGTGATCCAAATAGGAAAGCCCGGCTGCGGTGCGGCCGGGCTTTTGGAATCCCTATTTCTATTGTAGCTGTTTTGAGGTAATTATCGGCCAGTAAAGCAAGGAACAGGGACGAAAAAACTCGCGATCAAGCTACTCGATGACGGCCCCGCAAGAGCAGATGCCGCTGCCGCTGCCAAGAACGTGGATGAACGAGCACTGCGCCTGGAGGGCTGAGAGCTCGGAGGTACCCAGCGTCGAGTCCGAGGACTCGGTTTCAGTGACCGGCCATACTAACGGGAAGGTTCCGAAGCTACTCCCAGGCTGAATATGTGTTGCCCACACGCGAAGGTTAGCTTTGGGGGTTACTGAGGTCGGGTCGCACGCGCCGCCAATCGGGAGCGCCGAGACGACCTTGATGACACCGTCAAATGGGACGACGCCAGTGAGCGGGTTCGAAGTGAGCTGGTGGCGAACCGACAGCCTGAGCAGACCATTCGGAGTATTGATGCATCCGCAGCATTCGGCCATCTGCTGGTCCGCCGCGAACACATAAATTTCCGCGCAGAGGTTGCCATACGTCAGGCCAGGATTGTCGATCCGGACTGTTGCGTCTGGTACAGGAAGTCCACCTAAGACGGGTGCGTTGAAGTCAAAATAGTTGACTTTGTAGACGTCCTGAGCTGAGGCGATGCCGGCGCCCGCGATGACGAGGCCAACGAGCACCAAGGATAGAAGCAGGATTCTGCGGTGGGTTTTCATGGGGAGTCTCCCAAGCGCCCTATTTGGGGCACGGAGAAAGCTGACGGACGCTTGCGCCCACTATGGTGGACCTATGCCGGTATCTTCACAATTACCCAGTGGAATTAGTCGCGGTCTGAGGCGACTTGAGCCAAAAGCGGGCTCATGCGGGCCGCGTCGCCAGTTTGATAGTTGGGTCAGTGGATCGTGTTGCTGTCTTTCCAGTGTTTGGCCAGGCACTCCGCTACCGAAGTGGCCAGAGCGGAACTCGCACCCATGTTCTGGCTGACCTTCCGGCAGGTGTAACTGAAGACGACGTCCTTCGACTTCGCATCGACGATGGTCATTACGACTTCATTGAAGGACTTAATATTGTCGCCACCTTTGCCGAGCGAAGTGAGTATCCCGTCGACGAGAGATCCGTCGCTGGCCTTTGCCTGAAACTGGGCGGTGTAGTCCGCCTGCTGCGGGTCTTGTGTCACCGTGACCGGTACCTGCTTCTTATGGATGGCGGAGGAGAAGTAGGCGGAGAAATCGTTGTTGGGATCGAGGTAGATTTTCTTCTGCTGCGCGGCCAGTAGCACGGGAAATAACAGCAACAGGCCGGTCACTACCAGGGAACGGGTACGCATGGCAGCCTCCTCCGGATCAGCAGGCCAAGTATAGCCTGCGTTTTCGAGGCCGTCAGCAGGCGCCTGGAAAGGCAGGTCGGGGGAACGGGGATCAGGGATAGGCCGTCAGGGTCCTGGAAGGGGCTTTGTCAGTTGCGGGCGAGTCAACACTCTGCGTCCGCGGTAATCGTTTGGGGAGGGATGGCCGGCAAACCAAAAATGAGCGCGTGAACAAGGCGGCCGGTCATGATTTTCGATTGTGCGGACATCGCACCCGCTCCGTCGTGCTGCACGCTCAGGATGAGCAGGTCGTGCCAGAAAGCAAGCGGGGCATCATCGGCAGGCCGGGGATCAATCAATTCCGCAGTATCCATACCACTCCTCACATAGCCGATCGGGAGACTGAGCGATGCGAGCCTCCCGCAAGGATATTCACCAGGTAAGCCCAGTTAATCAGGGGCAATCCCAGCAGTGTGTCATGGAGTTGTAGGCTCTTTGTCAGATTCGGTGAGTGTCAGCAGAACTGTCCCACTCAAGCAAAAGAAGCTTTAGTGGGCCACCCGGCCACCCGTGGCTCCAAAACGGAAATTGAAGAGTGGGCCACCCGCCATTGAGGAATGAAGGGGGTCTTGCATTGTGCTTCCCACCCTTTGCTACGCAAAGAATGGGGCACCCTTGTTCGTGCCTGGTCCGAAACTGAAGGTTGGGCCACCCGCCCTTGTGTGGGCCACTCCTCCTAGAGAAATTCAGCGGCAATGGCCTCATTTTCTCTCCCTCCACGCTTATGCAGCTAGAGGAGTTCCTAAGGAGGTTTCTGTGGGCAAGTTCGTAACCCTCGGCGGCAGCTATCGTCTCGTGCGGCCACGCTCAAAACTAAGTGGTCCAGTAGACAATTCGGAAATAGTAACCATCACGGTGCTGTTGCGCTCGAAGAATAACAGAGATGAGCTAGAGAAATTGGTCCGCGAACAAAGTACAAAACCTTTGGCGGAGCGGAACTATCTGTCCAAGGCCTGATTTGGCAGATAGATTTGGCGCAGCAGAAGCCGACCTCGATCAAGTGGAGCAATACGCTTCAAAGCATAACTTAACTGTAGTTGCCCGGAATGCTAGTTCGCGGTCCTTACGTCTACGAGGTCAACTCGGGGACCTACTGGACGCCTTTCCTGCAAGTGTGAAGATTTATCAGCACGCAACGGGCACCTATCGTGGTAGGACAGGCGAGATTCAGATTCCGCCCGAGTTTGAAGGGAAAATCACCGGCATTCTTGGATTTGATACCCGACGGAAGCGGCGGGCGCAGTTTCGGACCCGTGTGTCTGCCGCAGGTGGCCCTGGCGGCTCCAATGGCGAGGCCCCTCCCTTCTTCGCCAGGCGCTACAACTTTCCGCAGCAATATCAAGGCACACAGCTTGATGGCGCCGGTCAAACAATTGCAATAATTGAGTTGGGCGGTGGGTATCGTGCGGTTGATTTGCAAGCTTACTTTTCGGAGCTAGGGTTGCCGGTCCCGTCGATTTCTCAGGTCTCGGTGGATAGTGTCCAAAACGCGCCCTCAACCCCAGATACTGCTGATGGCGAGGTTATGCTCGATATAGAAGTTGCTGGATCGGTAGCGCCAAAAGCAAACTTTCTGGTCTACTTCGCTCCCAACCAGGGCGATGCTGGATTTGTTGATGCCATCAGGATGGCCGTCCACGATCCCGAACGGCGCGTAGATGTCATTTCGATTAGTTGGGGAAGCCCCGAACCAGTTGCCAATCAGGCGCAGGAACTTGCGGCTTACCATGACTTATTCGTCGATGCCGCCGCGCTGGGTATCACAGTCTGCGTAGCGACCGGCGACCATGGTGTGGCAGATCTTCCAGCAAGCCAATGGGATGGTCTCATTCATGTTGATCATCCTGCGGTTGATCCAATGGTGCTGGCCTGCGGAGGGACACAGGTCGATGCCAACGGTGCTGATGTTGTTTGGAATGATGACAACCCGTTCGATGTGAGTTCGACTGACGGAGGAGGATGGGCAAGCGGGGGAGGAATCAGCAAATGCTACCCTGTTCCATCGTACCAACAGGATGCAGCTCTACCAGTCTCGCTAGACGGTGGAACTCCTGGACGTGGCATACCGGATATTGCCATGAGTGCGGCCGATTATTTTGTCCGCGTCGACTCGGTTGAATATGCCTCGGGCGGAACGAGCGCCGTCGCACCGCTGATGTCTGCATTAGTGGCGTTGTTAAATCAGGCAAAGCAAAAGAATGTTGGTTTCCTTAATTCATTGTTGTATGCGAATCCAGCTGTCTTCCACGGGGTCAGTCAGGGTACCAACGGAATAGTCGGAACAATTAAGGGCTATCCTGCCGGGCCAGGATGGAATGCCTGCTGCGGACTTGGCACTCCGGACGGCACGGCAATTTTGAATGCACTCTAACCACGTTAAGTTAGCCGTCATGCTAACACGAGGCATGTAGCCGTTCTGCCATTGGTCAAAGCTCTATGGGGGAGTTAACATGAATTCTAATAGTCGCCGTCCGAGAGTCATTCTTTACACGATCTGCATGCTCGCTGGGTGGTTGCAGAGTTCAGCTCAAGCGCCAGGCCTCACGAAGCAAGGCTCGGACGTGCCTCCCGGTGAGACAAGGACCCAGCCAACCGACGATGCGAAACCGAAAGCATCCTTTGTCATAGCCCCCTCTCTTTCCTGGGTAACCTCTACTCAGGATCAAACGCAGGAAGGTGGAACGGCTCTACTTTCCGTCGTAAAATCGCGCTCTTTTTGCGATAAAAACACGCGGCAGGCCGGGGTTGTTGGAACCGCCTCGAATTCGAATACAACCCCCTCAAGTGGTCCTTCGACGCTATTATCGAGCAACGATGTGCGCGCCGAGGCATTGTTTGGGTTCGCCGGTGAACATTCGGAAAACCCGGAGCATATTGATATCACGCAGAACTATTTTTCAGGTTACGCCGATATGTTCATAAATAACAGTCTTGGAATCGGGCTGCAGCAGGTGTACACAGTCAATTATCAGCGATATCTCACCCGCTGCCTTTCAGTCCAGAGCCCACAGAGATTCTTCGCGTCGCTCACGGCCGGAGCAGGTTTCATTAATGAGCGGCTCTATCAGACGACAGACAAAGTTAATTCTGCTGTAATCCCAATTTCGGGACAATTTTCCTATATCTTGACTAAACCCAAGCAACCAGCGGCAACCGGCCAACCGCTGAAAATTATTTTCTCCGCTCAGGCGGGCTATACACCTTTGCTAAACGATATGCATGCCTATCAAGCATATGCAAACGGTTCATTTCAGTTCCCTACGGGATTGTCCTGGCTGACGATTTCGCTAAATGAAATGGATATCTACATGAACAACGCTCCTGCGGGTTTCAAACGTAATTATCAAAGCGGCAGCATTCAGCTTGCGTTTTCCTTTGGTGGTTCATCCAATACCAATCCGGAATATCCTGGCGCATGCTATACGGCTGACGCATTGAACCACTTATATTGTTACGATCAAGTAGCTGCCAGCGAATGTTCGCCACCCGGTGTATTTCGCCCGGGTGGGAGATGCTCGGCAGTCCATTGAACGAAGGAGATGGTCGAAAGCGCAAATCCAGACACAAAACGGCTTTTCCGTTATCGATGCTCCTCCTCTTTCACACCTGCGTAAATATCCACGGCGGATTCGCCTATAAGATGAGGGAATGGAAGAAGGTCGTTGGGTTCTGCTGATTGCGAGCGAGGTGGGAGGCACGGACTCCGTCTCGGACCGGGCCATGGAGCGCCTGGTGGATGCGATCAGCAAAGAGGGGTATGAAGTCGTCCGGACGTCGACGCCCGAGGATGGGCTGTCGCTGGTGCAGTCGGACCCGTCGCACAGCGCGATTCTGCTGGACTGGGACCTGCCGGGTGAGCACCAGTTCGAAGAGAATGCGGCGCTCACGATTATCCGCGAGGTGCGGCACCGCAATAAGAAAGTCCCGATTTTTCTGATTGCCGATCGCACGCTGGTGAGCGAGCTGCCGCTGGAGGTGATCAAGCAGGTGCACGAGTATATCCACCTGTTTGCGGACACGCCGGCGTTCATCGCCAACCGCGTGGACTTTGCCGCCGAGCGCTATCACGAGCAGCTGCTGCCGCCGTACTTTCGCATGCTGAAGAAGTACACGGACGAGGGCGCGTATTCGTGGGACGCTCCGGGGCACATGGGCGGCGTGGCGTTTCTGAAGCATCCGGTGGGGATGGAGTTTCACCGTTTTTTCGGCGAGAACCTGATGCGGTCGGACCTGGGGATCTCGACGGCTCCGCTGGGGTCGTGGCTGGATCACATCGGGCCTCCGGGGGAGTCGGAGCGGAATGCGGCGCGGATCTTCGGCGCGGACTGGACCTTTTATGTGCTGGCGGGGTCGTCGACGTCGAACCGGATTGTGGGCCAGGGTGTGATCGGGCAGGACGATATTGTTCTGGTCGACGCGAACTGCCACAAGTCGATCTCGCACTCGCTGACGCTGACGGGGGCGCGGCCGGTGTATGCGACGCCTACGCGGAACGGGTATGGGATGATCGGGCTGGTGCCGCTGCACCGCTTCAGTCCGGAGGCCATTAAAAAGCTCATCGACGAGAGCCCGCTGACGACGGGCGTGGTGGCGAAGGAGCCGACGTATGCGGTGGTGACGAACTCGACCTATGACGGGCTGTGCTACGACGTGAATCGCGTGGTGGCGGAGCTGGCCAAGAGCGTTCCGCGGGTGCACTTTGACGAGGCGTGGTATGCGTACGCGAAGTTTCACCAGATCTATCGCGGGCGCTTTGCGATGGACGTGCCGGATGAGATGCCGAACCGTCCGCTGCTGTTCGCGGTGCAGTCGACGCACAAGATGCTGGCGGCGTTCTCGATGGCGTCGATGGTGCATATCAAGCTGAGTCCGCGGGCGCCGATCGATTACGACCAGTTCAATGAGTCGTTCATGATGCACGGGACGACGTCCCCGTTCTATCCGATGATTGCGTCGCTGGATGTGGCGGCGGCGATGATGGAGGAGCCGGCGGGGCCGACGCTGATGAATGAGACGATCCAGGATGCGATCAGCTTCCGGAAGGCGATGTCGTCGGTGGCGCACCGGCTGCGGGCGGAGGAGGACGGCGGCGGGTGGTTCTTCCGGCTGTATCAGCCGGACCACGTGATCAATTTCGAGGGCGAGAAGCAGCTGTTTGAGGAGGCGGAGGATGAGCTGCTGGCCACGCAGCCGCGCTGCTGGACGCTGAAGCCCGGCGAGCACTGGCACGGCTTTCAGGATGCGGACATCGCGGACGACTACTGCATGCTGGATCCGTCGAAGGTGACGATTCTGATGCCGGGGATCAACGCGCAGGGCGTGATTTCGGAGTGGGGGATTCCGGCGGCGATTCTGACGGAGTTTCTGGATGCGCGCAGAGTGGAGATTGCCCGGACCGGTGATTATACGGTCCTGGTGCTGTTCTCGGTGGGAACCAGCAAGGGCAAGTGGGGGAGCCTGCTGGAGAATCTGTTCGAGTTCAAGCGGCTGTACGACACGGAGGCGTCGCTCGAGGATGCGCTGCCGGACCTGGTGGCGAAGTATCCGCACCGATATCGCAACATGACGCTCAAGGAGCTGAGCGACGAGATGCACGCGGTGATGGTGGAGCTGAATCTTCCGGGACTGGTGGGTGAGGCGTGCGATCTGGATACGGACCAGGTGCTGACTCCGGCACAAACGTATCAGAAATTGTTACGTAATGGGACGGAGAAGGTGAAGTTCACGGATATGGCGGGGCGTATTACGGGCGTGATGCTGGTGCCGTATCCCCCGGGGATTCCGGTGGCCATGCCGGGTGAGCGGCTGGGGTCGAAGGAGAGCGCTGTGTTCCGGCTGATCCTGGCGACGGAGGAGTTCGGCAAACGCTTTCCGGGATTCGAGCGGGAGGTGCATGGGATAGAGGTGGATCCGCAAGGCGACTACTGGATGCGCGCGGTGATCGAGACGCCGGGAGGGAAGACGAACGAATCGAAGCTGCGCGCGCCGAAGTCGGGGCCTCCGGTGAAGCGGCGGAGGAAGCCGAAGACGCCGGGGCCGGGGCCGGAGCAGGCGCCGGAGACGCAGGGACCGCCCCCGCCGGGAAATCCGACGTTGATGCCGGACGAGCGGTAGGTCAGGCGGCCAGCTCTTTGGCGGCGAGCGCGGTTCCTTCGACGCGGGCGCGAATCTTGGCGAAGGCGGTGTCGCGGGCTGTCGAGGTGTCGTCGGCGAAGGGCGAGAAGCCGCAGTCGTCGGTGGTTCCGAGCTGTTCAAGCGGCACAAAGAATGCAGCCTCGAGGACGCGGTCGCGCACCTGCTGGGGTGTTTCGATGACGGGATTGATGGGATCGATTACGCCGATGAAGACCAGGCGGTCTGGGCCGAGAAGCTGGCTTACGAGGCGCAGCATGCGCTTGGGGTCGGGTTCGCTGGCCATCTGAAGATAAAAGCGGCCGACGTTCATCTTGAAGAGATCGGGCAGGAAGGCGGCGTAATCGACGTCGGCGCTGTGCGTGGAGTCGTGGTCGCCGCCGGGGCAGACGTGTACTCCGATCTTTCTTCGCTCTGCGGCGGTGAAGCGGGCGAGGACCTGGTTATTGAGTTGAATAAAGGTGCGCAGCAGGCCGCCTGAGGGATCGAGCTTGAGCGAGAGCCGGCCCTCGGTGAAGTCGATCTGCACGTTGGCGGCTCCGGCGTCGAGGGCTCCGCGGATATCGGCTTCGGCTTCGGCGATCAGGTCGGCGAGGAAGGCGTCGCGCGAGTAGCCGGGGATGTCCTCTGAGGGATAGAGCAGGCTCAGTGCCGAGGCGGAGATCACAGCCTGCTTGAGCGGGCGCTCGGTGAGCGGGCGTGCGGCGCGAAAATAGCTGTCGGCGTGAACGCCGTAGCGGAATGGTCCGGATGTAAGACGCGGGAGCTGGCGCGTGTGACCGTCGGCGAAGGGGATGACGACTCCATCGGGCGTGAGATTGTTGAGTCCGCTGAGTGGGTAGGTGGCGAAGCTGGGTTTGGTCTGCTCGCCATCGGAGAGAACGGGCGAGCCGGTTTGCTCGAGGCGCGTGATGGTGTCGGTGAGGGCGTCTCGATAGGCCGCTTCGAGTGCGTCTGGAGAGGCCGTTCCCGCCTGAACGGCGGCAATCGTTTCGATGAGCTGCGCAGGGCGCGGAATACTGCCAATGAGTTCAGTGGGAATCGCCATGCGGGTAAGTTTACCGGGACGCGGTCGGGCCAGACGTCCATCGCAGGGTGGAATTTGGGGAAATCAACCAGAAGCAGTTGGATCGGCCGAGCTATTCGACGGTTTTCGGGCGTCCGGAGAAGCCGCTGGCTTCGCGGAGCGCGTCTGCATCCATCAGCTTGCCGCCCATCACGACAGTGCGGGTGTTTCTCAGATCGCCAATGCGCTTCGACGGGTCACCTTCGACCAGGACAAGGTCGGTGGTCTTTCCAGTGGCGATTGAGCCGGTGGTCTTGTCCACTCCGAGCATATGCGCGGGAACAATTGTGGCGGCTTCGAGGGCCTCTTCAGGCGTGAAGCCGGCGGCAACGTACAGTTCGAGCTCGCGGACCAGTTCCAACCCTGTGCCATCGGTACCGGCTACGATGGAAATCCCATTCTTGTGCATCAAGGCCACAAGATCTGATAGTTTGGCAAAGCTCTTGCGATAATCTTCGCGGGTGAGATCTTTGGGCACTGCAAAACCGCCCTGCCGGAAATTGCGTTCTGTTGCCGGAGGCAGGGTGCCGACGTAAGGAGCGTACGCCGGCGAGAGGTCGCCATTCTCGGGCACAAACAGCGATTCGCCGACCACGAGCGTCGGATCGGACGCTATCTTCTTCTCGGCCATCGTCTGCACCAAAGTGGTCATTGGAGGTGCATTCAGATTCACGTCTTTCGCGTAGCGGCCGATGCCTTCAAAGCGGTTGATGCCGTTGGATGTTGCTACAACGCTGTCAGGCATCGCTTCCATCATGACGAAATAGATGTGTGTGATCTCGTCATAACCGGCAGCAATTGCCTGCGACGGGCGCATTCCGGCGGGAACGTGGCCGTGGACGTGGAGGCCGAGCTTGTGTGCCTCGGCTGCGGCTGGGGCAACCCACGCGGGATTGTAACTGCCGTAGAACTTTATTCCTGTGAAGCCTTCCGCTTTCGCCTTTCGAACCGCGGCAATCGCCTCGTCCTGAGAGGTAACGACGGTTCCCAATTGGGCGGTATTTGGTCCCTTGCCATCGATCAGCACGGACGGATAGACCGTGGGCATCAGCAACTCGCCGTTAGCCCGCCGTTTCGCGCGAGCGAGGGTCAGCATGTTGTCGTTGCCCGGATCGCGCGCGGAAGTGATTCCCAGGGCGAGGAGAAATGGGCCGCTCGAATCATCGCTGACATGCATGTGAGAATCCCAAAGACCGGGAACGAGAGTTTTTCCGTTGCCGTCAAAGATCTGCGCATCTTTTGGTACTGATACGGAGGCTGCGGACCAACAAGCGTGATCACGCCCTTGTCCACAACGATCGTCTGGTCTTCCGCAAAGTGATTGCCATCGACGAAGGCGCGAACATGCGTGAAGGAGACGGGTCCGGTGGGTGTTTTGAGCAAGGCCTTGACCAGTCCGGGGCTGCGCGCCGCAAGCGCGTCATCCTGCGCCCTGTCGAGAGCGACGAGGTCGCTTTCGTAGCCCACGGGCAAGAATGACAGGCCGCCAACAGTACCGAAGAATTTGCCGTCCGCCGTCATCCAGACTGGTTGCGGCGATGGTAACAGGCCTGTAACAGCCCAGAGGGTCACAATTTTCGCGGTTGGCCCGCTGCCTACGGTGTGGTCGGTCAGCTTCTCGGCGCGAGCACGCCCTCCGGGCAATAAAGGCATCGACTTGTCGGGCGACTTCAGGAGGGCTTCCATGAAAACCTGCGTGCCTCCGGAATTTGTGCCCCCTTCGGCCACGTAGAAGGCTGAGTGATACGGTTGATGGCCGGAATCGACCGGGCTTTTCCAGCTGGCGATGCCATCCGTGATGGTGAAGGTTTCGGCGGCGTCGCCCTGTGGGGTCACTCCGCGAACGACGAGCGCCGATGGCATGCCGTCGGCGCCCAGCTTGATGCTCTGGTCCATCTCCCAGACCTGGCCGCGCAAAAGAATGCTCTCGCGCGACCACTGGCTGCCATCGGGGGTGGTCCAGATGAACGCTTTTCCGTGCGTACCCGCAGTCGAGAGGATCGTATATGGTTGTGCGTCGGCTGGCGGCTTCGCGAGTTGATCCACCGGCACCTGAGCCAGGCCGGTCATGCTGGTGAACAACAGGGCGAGGGTAAGGATGTTTATCCTCATAGGCCGCAAATCTCCGTGGGAAAGTCTTATACGGCCTCTCAAGGATAGGGCGTACGCGGGTCGCTGTCAGAAAAATGTGATATCTGAGAGCATTCTTCGCTGATAAGAGTCAAGCGGTGCGGGCGCGGGAGCCGGCGGCCATGTGCGCGGCGATCTCGTGGGCGACGCTGGCCTCCTGTCCGGCGAACATGGAGCGGAGGCGATCGGCGACCCGCAGGTGCCCTTGCGCGCGGCGAGAGGCGGGCATGCGGTTGTACAGCACTTCGCGGTAGAGAGCGTGGGCGAAGACGTAGAAGGTGGAACGTGAGCCGTCGGGCAACTCGTCGTCTCCGGCGATAGAAAGAAGCCGGACGCGGCGCACGAGCGCAGCGTAAGCCTCTTCGATCTCGTCGATGGTGCGGTCGAGCGCGGCGGCCGCGGCCCAGGCGGGGAAGATGGATCCCCAGACGCTGCCGGCCTCGAGCAAAGCACGATCTCCATCGTTGAGGCGGTCGAGTTGAAGCTCGATGATTCCGGAGAGGCTGTCAGGGACGCCGAGCTCAATTTCAGCGAGCGGGACGCTGAGAGCGATCTCGCCGTTGCGGACGAGGATGACGCGCTGGGTGCGGAGATGATCGAGCGCCGCGATCATGAAGAGCGGGTTTCCGGCGGAGTTCTGG
The DNA here is from genome assembly GCA_963782175.1 of uncultured Acidobacteriaceae bacterium. GTDB lineage: Bacteria > Acidobacteriota > Terriglobia > Terriglobales > Acidobacteriaceae > Silvibacterium. Next base: position 85,786 of record CAWAIX010000012.1, on the reverse strand, counting down.
TGGATGAGGCTGGCCAGGCCGGGAGGCAGCTTGTCGGTGGCGAGCTCGCGGCGCAGGTACGCTCTGACGCATTCCTTATTGAGCGGTCCCAGAACCAATTCCTCCGATCGGCGGCCCGAGCGCAGGCCTTCTCCGAGCGGACGCAGTGGATGGTGGTGGTCGACCTCCGACGGGCGGAAACTGCAGAGCAGCATGAGGTGCGCGCGGTTGCGGCGGCGGGCCAGCGCGGAGATGAGGTCGAGCGTGGAGGAGTCCGCCCAGTGGATGTCCTCGAAGACGAGCAGGAGCAGGTCGGACTGGCTGAGGGTCTCAAGCGCCTCGCAGATTTCTCCGATGGAGGGCGAGGATGCGCCGTTCTTGCCGAACCAGCCGGGCGCGGCAGTGGTGAGCAGGTTGCGGAGCTTCTCATCGTCGCCGCACAGGCTCTTGAGGGCTTCGCGGACGGGATAAAAGGCCTCTTTGCCGCCGAAGCCTTCGAGGGACTGGCCGCGGGCGACGCGAAGGCGGGCCGCGTGTGCGACCTCGGTGAGGAAGGCGTCGATGAGGGCGGTCTTGCCGATGCCGACGTCTCCGATGATAAAAACGGTGGGGCGTTCGTCGTTGCGGCAACGGTCAAGCTGGGCATGGAGGGCGGCGAGTTCGGTTTCGCGGCCGAGCAGGCCTCCGCCGGACGGTCCCGCGGCGGTTTCGGCGACGGGAGCGAGAAAACGGTAGCCGCGCTTGGGGATGGTGGCGATGTATTGCGGATCGTGCGGATCGTCGCCGAGCAGCTTGCGGAGTTCCAGGATATAGGTGCGGAGAACCTGCGGCTGGACGTAGGTCTCGGGCCAAAGGGCTTCGAGCAATTCATCGTGGGTGACGAGACGTTGAGGATTCTCGACGAGGTAGCGCAGGACGGCGAACGGGCGCGGGGTCAGCGTGAGCTGCTCCTCGCCGCACCACACACACTCGTTGCGAAGATCAAGCCTGAAGGTTCCAAATTGTCGCATCTGGCTGATTTGACTCCTGCCTCAAGTTCCCTTTAGCAGTTAGTTTGCCGCGCAGCAGTTGGCGGAATGTCAGCGTTTTGTTAGCCCGATGAAATTTTACTCTTCCGACGGTGTCCGCGTGCGGACAGACCTGTCCGGAGGTGTTCGCAGATAAGGTACGCATGGTAGACGGACGGGGTTCCTAAAGCGCTTGGGGGAGAGTGATGCGGGGGCGTTGGGCCGTGATGAATGGTTGCATTGGCGGGACGAGCGGGTCGGGATTTTCTACCTGAAATATCTAGACAGCCGATGGTGAAAGGGCGCATGTCACCACTAACAAAGGGTTACAAAACTGTCATTTTCACGTAATGCTACTGTCCCTTCGCGGTTCTTAGGGTGTATGCGACGAGGTAACTCTCCCACTCCGCCCCGCCTCGCAAGTTTCCCAGCATGAAATTCCGTTCCCTGCGGCAGCCTCACGTTGCAGGTCTGATTCCGGCTGTGTGATGAAAAACCTCGAGAGGAGAAAGATCCATGTCACGAAGTAATTCGCGAAATCATTCTCGTATCAACCGCCTAAGCACGCTCGCCATCCTGCTGACGACGGGACTTGGCGTTCCGGTGCTCGCTCAATCCGTACCGTTCCCGACTTACACTGTCGGCCCTCAGCCGGACGGCTCGTACGTCGTCAGCGATGGCACGATCATCAACCCAGCCGGTACCCAGGTCGACCTCGGCATCCGTGTCCGCGCCAAGGCCGTTGCGCTCAACCCCAAAGGCAATCACACCGCCGCCGTTCTCACCATGGGCACGTCGACCAGCAATGGCAATGGAGCCGTCGAGATCTTCAACTCCAAGACCGGTGCCGTTCTGCAGAGCTACAGCTCGGCAGGCAACAGTGACTCAAGCGGCAGCGAGCTTGGCATCACTTATACGCCGGACGGCAAGTACCTGCTCTTCAGCCAGGACAGCAGCCATGTCGCTATCGCCAAGGTCGATCCAACAACGGGCTTGCTGTCAGACTACGCTCATGTCTGGGTTCCGATCGACGGCAGCCCCTTCACCATCGAAGGCACACCTTTTGCGTACAGCCTGACCAAGGTCAACTGCTTTCCGAACAGCCCTCCGGGAACTGATGGCAGCTACGCTCACGCGTGCGGCCTTACCGTCGGGACGAACCCTTCCTCTTATCCCCTCGGCATCGCGGTCAGCTCGGATGGCAAGACCGCCTATGTTGTACTCGATGTGAACGACACGGTGGCCAAGATCGACCTGACCGCCTCGAAGCCATTGGAGGGTCACCAGGTCCGCGTCGGTAACGTGCCAGACAGCATCGTTCTCTCGGCCGACGGCAAAACTGCCTATGTCTCCAACAAAGGGGGCCGAATCGCTAACAAGGGCGACTTCCAGGGGTACTCCGATGGCACCCCGGTTGTGGCCGATGATGTGACTGGCTCCGCGTCGACGGGTACGGTTTCCGTGGTTGACCTGTCCTCGTTCCAGGTCACCAGCACTATAACCACCGGTCTGCACCCAACCGGAATGGCCTTCTGGGGCAAGTACCTGTTGGTGACGAATACCTACAGTGACACCATCTCTGTAATCGATACTGGCGTCAATCAGGTGGCGCGCACGATCAACCTTGGACTGCCGATCAAAGTACCCGGCGAGAAAGGCGCAGCATATGGCGCCGGGCCGAACTCGATTGCCGTCGACGCCAACCAGGACCTCGCATACGTTGCCCTTTACAACGCGAATGCGATCGCCGTGGTCGACCTCGACAGCATAGCGAGCAGCCCGATTCTGGGCTTGATCCCAACCGCCTACGCACCAAGCTCGGTCGTACTTGATCAGAAAGGCAAGCAGTTGATCGTTGCCAACGACAAGGGCATCGGCACGACGGGCATTCCTCCGCAAAACTCGCTTCAGACCAGCCACGGAGTCACCGCCTACGGTACGCACCAGGACCTCGGAACGGTCAGCATCATCCCATTGCCGGGTGTCGGGCAGTTGGCGGACTGGACGAATCAGGTCTATCTGAACAACCACTGGGATCTGTCAAGGAATATCAAGACTGCTGGCGGCGGCAACCCGGGCGCCACGGCGACCGCTATCCCGAAGAAGATCGGCGATCCTTCGCTGATCAAGCACGTATTCCTGATCATTCGTGAAAACCGCACCTACGATCAGATCCTGGGCGACGTTGTCGGCGGCAATGGAGATCCCTCGCTGGCAGTCTTCAGTAACAATCCTCCAGGCGGCGGCCCGGCAGTCACGCCCAACGCCCACGAGCTCGTGAAGCGTTTCCCACTCCTCGACAACTTCTATGATCCGAGCCGTCAGTCGGCCGACGGTCACAACTGGATCGTCCAGGCCATGGCGCCCTACTCCGACGACATCCAGTCGCCGGATTGGGTTCGAGACTATCCTTCCAACGGCGGCGATGCGATTGCCTACCAGAAGAAAGGCCACCTGTGGGATGTGGCGGCTAAAGCAGGCATCAGCTTAAAGAACTTCGGCGAATACATCGAGTACAACACATTCACCGTGCCGGGTTGCACGGCAACAAGCACCGAGTATATCTACCCACTTATTCCTGGATTTACCGGGAGTTGCCATCCCACCTGGACCCAGTTCTACGCCGACACGCAAGCCTATGAGTCTGGCGCAGAGAAGCAGCTCCAGTACTACAACACGGTCGCCTCGCACACCCCCCTCCCTAACCTCTACAAGAACACGGTCCAGAACTATCCGCAGTTCGATCTGGACATTCCCGACCAGTTCCGCGTCGACATCTGGGAGCAGGATTTTAAGAAAGATGTCAAAAACGGAACTCTGCCCCAGTTGGAGATCATGTGGATCAGCTCCGACCACACTGGTGGCCAGATCGGTGGCCCGGGCAGCCCAGCGTTGGACCCGACCGCCGAAGAGGCCGATAACGACCTCGCCCTTGGCCGCTTCGTCGATATCATCAGCCACAGCTCGATATGGAGTTCGTCGGCCATCTTTGTCGAGGAAGACGACGCGCAGGACGGCGTCGACCACGTCGATGGTCACCGTAGCCCCGGATACGTCATCAGCCCGTACGTAAGACAGGACGGAGTTGTTGACTCTACCTACTACTCGCAGGTCAGCTTAACCCGCACTATCGAGCAGATCCTCGGCCTGCCGCCGATGAACCAGAACGACCTGGTTGCGTCGCCGATGAAGACCATCTTCGTCGACAATCCGCCCGCGGACAACTTCAAGCCCTGGACGCATGTGCCGAACGAGATCCCGCTCGACATGACGGTGACGACGGCATCGCTGAATGATCTCAAGCTCAGCCCAGAAGTCAAAGCAATGAGGGCGGCCTGGATTCGGAAGCAGGCACGGGTCTTCGCCGGCAAACACACCAGGCCGGACTCCGAGGACCCGGACACTGTCAACCACTTCAACTGGTACATGGCCACCGGATTCACCCTGCCTTATCCCGGCGAGGCAAAGATTCGCCCCGCGAGCGACTTCAAAAACCGCAAGGCGCCCGCTCACGAAGACCTGGACGACTAATCATCGTCCCAACCAAAAGGCCCTCTCTCCGGTCACCGGGGAGAGGGCTTTTCGTTTACGGCTCAATCGCAAAGGCGCGCACCAATTGTAAACGGCCAAAGGTTCCTCGCCGGAATGGCTATCCCGTTAATCGATGCCGGTTACCTCATCGCTTACCACGTGAAACTGGGTGAGGTTGGCAGTGCCGAACGAGGTGGTGATGGCCACGTCGGAGGCGTCGCGGCCGACTGCCATCAGTACGCGACCGAAGCGCGGCATGTTGTTGTTGTTGCGGGCATCGAAGGTCCACCAGCGGCCGGAGAGGTAGACCTCGAACCAGGCGGCGAAGTCCATCGGCGCCGGGGCGAGAGTGATGCGGATGTCCCCGAGGTATCCGGTGGCGTAACGGGCCGGGATGTTGAGGGCGCGGCAGAAGGTGATGGCGAGGTGCTGGAAGTCGCGGCAGACGCCCTGGCGTTCGGTGAAGACATCAAGCGCGGTTTTGGTGGGGCGGGCGAACTGGTATCCGAAGACTACCTTGTTCCAGACCCAGTCGCAGATGGCCTGGACGCGGGACCAGCCCGGCGTGAGATGTCCGAAGAGGTCGAGGGCGATGTTTGAGAGCCGGTCAACCTCGCAGTAGCGGCTGTTGAGCAGGTATTCGAGCACGTTGCTGGGGAGTTCCGCGATGGGATGCTCGATGGCGGTGTAATCGACCTCGTCGGGCTGGCCGGAGTCTTCGATGAGCGTCCGGCTGGACAGCCGGAGAGCGCCGGCGGGGGCGTTGAATCGGGTGCAGATGTTTCCGAATCCATCTACGTAGGTCTCGGTGGGGAGCGGCGGGTCGAGCTGGATGACATCGGGCTCGCGCAGGTTGGTGGTGCGCGAGGGATGCACGTTGAGCATGGCCACGAAGGAGACGGGCGCCGGCAGATCGAAATGGATGTCGTAACCGAGGCGAATCAGCATGGGGAAAGCCTTCCGAAACCGCGTTTGATGAAGATTAATGCCAGTGGAGCCGGTGAGGTGGATATTTTATGTTGAGGTGGGCTGCGGCAGGTGCGGTTCGGGTAAAGTACAGGTATCCATTTTCCGAAAAGCGCCTGTTGGTTCGGTCCGAAAGGAGCAGTGTTTGACCTATTGTCTCGGCATTATGACGCACCAGGGACTGGTCATGGCCTCCGACTCGCGAACGAATGCGGGCTATGACCAGGTGAACGTATGCCGTAAGATGCACACCTTTGTGCATCCGGGTGAGCGGGCCTTTGTTTTGCTGACCAGCGGCGGGTTGTCGCTGACGCAGTCCGTAGTGACGCTGCTGCGCGACGAGTTCAAGGAAGGCATCGGGCTGGCGAAGGCGAACACTATGTACCAGGCGGCGCGCGCGGTAGGCGATTGCGTGCGGCGCGTGTCGGACATGGACAGGGCGGCGCTGGAGCGGGATGACTTCAGCTTCAACATCAACCTGCTGCTCGGTGGGCAGGTGAAAGGCGAACGGCCGTGCCTGTATCTCATCTACCCACAGGGCAATCCGCTGAGCGCGACGATTGATTCGCCGTATCTGCAGATCGGGGAATGCAAGTACGGCAGGCCGATCCTCGATCGCGGCATCGAGTACGGATCGACGCCGCTCGATGTGGCGGCGATTTACGCGCTGCTGTCGTTCGATGCGGCGATGCGTTCGAATGTGACGGTAGGGCCGCCGATCGAGATGCTGTTGTATCGCAACGACACGCTGGAGCTCGACCAATACCGGCGGTTCGCGGAGGGCGATCCAGAACTCGCACAGATTCATCGCAGCTGGGAGCGCTCACTGCGGCGCGCAGTCGAGGAGCTGCCGAAGATCCACTTCAGCGCCGCTCGCAGCGATATGCATGGCGAAGCTTGCAGCCCGGAGCAGGAAATCAGCGCCGCTGCGGAGCCGCAGGCCGCGGCGCGGTAAGCAGCTATTCGGGCTCTCCTACGGCGTAGTAGCCCTTGCGCGCCTGGACCTTCAGGCCGTCGCCCTGGCAGGAGATGTCGAGCTTGCGGTAGCCGCCGTCGAGCTTATTGTTGACCGGGGTATAGCTGGCCAGATACTGCGTGCGCAGCTCTGCCTCGATCTGCGCGAAGGCGTCTTCGAGCTTCTTTCCGTTATTGCCCACGTTGACCAGGTGTCCCCCGGTCTCTTCGGTCAGCTTCTTCATCTGCGCCTCGCCGGTATAGGCGAATGGGCTGTATCCGTAGAAGGGACGGTCGGCGATAAGGATGACGTAAATGATGGCGTTTGCCTTCTGGGCGGCTTCGATGGCCTGGGCGGGCTTGGTCACGGAGCCTTCGTCCTCGCCGTCGGTCAGCAGGATGAGCGCCTTGCGTCCGGTTTCAGTACGGAGCTTGTCATTCGAGACCTGGGCGACGGCGTCATAGAGGAGTGTCCCTTTGGGCGCGCCGTTGGTAGGGAACGGGCCCTGGCCGATGCCGGGGACGCCGCCGGCTCCATTGCCGCCCGCGGTGTTGATTTCGGCCTTGTCCATGGCGCGGATAAGTTGGCCGGCATTGTTGGTGAAGTCCTGCTCAAGGTTCACGCCGACGTCGAAGGTGACGAGGAAGGCTTCGTCCTTCTGGCGGAGGATGCTGCGCAGGAAGTGACCGCCTGCTTCCTGCTCGAGGGGTAGAACGTTCTGCTGGCTCCCGCTGGTGTCGAGGAGAATGCCGAGGGTGAGAGGGAGATCGGTTTCGGCGGAGAAGTTCTTGATGTTCTGCGGTTGCTTGTCCTCGAGGATGTTGCAGTCTTTCTTGGTGAGCGTGGAGACCAAGCCGTTGTGCTTGTCGCGAACAGTGAAGTAGAGGCTGACCAGGTTGACGTTGACCTTCAGGGTGGTGGTCGGAACCTCGTTGGATACGGGCTCGTCGTCAGGCACGTTGCTGGTGGGCGGAGCGTCCGGCGATGGTGCCGACTGGGCGCGCAAGGGCGGGGCAAAGCTGCACGCAAGCAGTATCAGCAGGACCGGAGCGGCTAGAGCGACACGGGGACGGCGCATAGGCATCTTTTTAGACGGGTTTCCGGAGGCAAAGGTCTGCACGAGGGGAGCGTTGGCGGGCGGGAGCGGGGAAATTGGCAGCACGGTCTCAGGAATCTGAATCTGATAGTCTGAGCATACGCCTGACGAGCCTGAGAGGCGCTGGGAAGCGTCTAACTATTGGAAGCATATTACGGGCTCGCAGATTAAGTTTGAGCGGCTGCCATCGAGGCGGGTTTGAGGGCATCCGTTTGGCTGCGGTTATGGTTTGCGTAGAAGCGAGCCGCAGCGGTTGGAGGAGTTCTGGTGACCCAAGGCACCATATCTATTGTGCTGGCCCTTTTGCTGATCGGGGCGGTGCAGCAGCAACAGCAGCCATCGCAACCGCAAAGCATTCCGGATGCGCCACCGCCTTCCGGACTCTCGGATCTGAAGGGTCAGGTCACGCCCGGCAGCGGAGCGTCATCGAGCTCGTCGAGCCAGGCCAATCCGCAAGGCCAGCCTCCGCAGAATCAGCAGGCCGCGCCCGCTGCGGCCCCTCCCCAGCAGGATAATTTCCAGCAGCCGCCGCCGGAGACCAAGGGCCCCGGCGAAAAGGGCTTCACGATTCCAGTAAGCGTCAACTATGTGGACGTGCCGGTGACGGTGCGGGACAAGAAAGGCAACCTGGTGCCGGGCCTGACCTGGCGGCAGTTCCGCGTTTACGAGGACGGCCAGCGACAAAGGATTGCATTCTTCACCGTCGATCCGTATCCGCTGTCGGTGGCGTTCGTGATCGACCAGAGCCTTCCTTCGGACGTAATGAAAAAGGTGAACGAGAGCCTGGCGGCGCTGCAGGGGGCGTTTGCCCCAGCGGATACGGTTGCGGTCTTCACCTACAACACCAGTCCCGAGATGATGACGGACTTCACAGCCTCGCAGGGTCCAAGGCTGGTGGCGGTGCTGGATAGGTCAAAGAAGCCGGGCCGCGACATGGGCGTGCCGATCACCGGCGGGCCTCTGGCCACTGGCATGGTAATCAACGGCAATATTCCCGATCCGAACGTGGCCCCGCAACGGGGCGGGGGAGTGACGTTCCTTACCGCACCCAAGGAAACGCATCCGCTGAACGATGCGATTCTCTATGCGGCGAAGGCGCTGGCGAAGCAGCCGAAGGGCCGGCGCAAGATCATTTACGTGATTACCGACGGCAAGGAAGCCGGCAGCAAGGCCTCTCAGAAGGAAGTGGTGCGCTTCCTGCTGACCAATGATGAATCGGTGTACGGCACGCTGGTGGGGGATTCGGCGACCTGGGGAATCGGGTATCTGGACAAACTGCACCTTCCGCTGCTGCCGACCAACAACGTAATGCCGAAGTATGCGCTGCAGACAGGCGGATCGCTCGATGCGGAGCTTTCGGAGATCGGAATCCAGACGAGCTTTGGGAAGATCACCGAGTCGGTGCGGACGCAGTACACGCTGGGCTATTACAGCCACAATCCAGCGATTAGCGGGAGGCACCATTCGATCGAGGTGCAGGTCGTAGGAATTCCGGGGCTGGATGTGACGGCCAAGGAAGGCTACTATCCGTCAATGGCCGAGATGACGCCGTAACGGGTCGAGCCTAAATTTTCGAGCTGAAAATAGAGCCGGGGAACGGAACTCAGGGGGCTACAGCCCACGCCTGAGTCCTGCTTCCCAACCCGGCAGGTGCCGGGCTCGATGCTACTTCGCTTGCGGAGTCGGCTGAGTCGTGTCCGTCTTGGCGGCGGTGTTTTCCTGCTTCGCGGGGTCGCTGGTGGCGCCTTTGATGCCGTCCTTGAAGCCCTTGAGACCTTCGCCGAGACCCTTGCCGAGCTCAGGCAGCTTGCGGGGCCCGAAGATCAGCAGGGCGATGACCAGAATGATAATCAGATGCGTAGGTGTAAAGAGGTTATCGAGCATGTGTCGTCTCCCGGACTCCAGCAGGACTTGTGATCCCGCGGGAAGGCAAATCCCTTCGCTGATGCAATTGTCGCACAGGGGGCGGACGGAATGCATGGACGGTGAAGGGATGACTTTTTCCGCCGTCAACAACGGCCGGCTTGGGACAGATGGCGCGTCGCCATGTATCTTGAAAGATTGCGGGACTATTGAGCATTTTTTCGCTCCTGAGCCCGCCCGAGCCCAGCGTTTGCGGAGGTTGTTTCTGTTGAAGGACGTGCGGAAGATGGTCTTGATTCTGGCAGCCGGGGTGTTGCTGCCGTGGTCTCCAAAACAAGCGCAGGCGCAGTACAAGCAGCCGCAAGTGGGTCCGAGTGCACCGCTGGCCGGTGTGCAATACAACTATCGCTGGGAATTTTACGGCGGCGTTGCCTATGCACACCTTACCGCAGGACCGCAACTGACCCAGGGATCGAATCTAGGGGGCTTCGACGCGGATGCATCGCGGTTCTTCACCCAGCGCTGGGCGCTCCAAGGAAGCGTGCGGGGCTATTACGGGACGAGCGGCGCGGCGCCGAATCCGTACGGTATCAAGGGGCCGTTCGTGAATGAATATCTGTTTGTGGCCGGGCCGGAATGGCGTGGTCCGAGCAACGAGCACGTCACGACGACGGCGCACGCGTTGTTCGGCGGAGCGTGGGGCAGGTTTCAGTCGGCTCTGCAGGATCAGAACAACAATCCGGTGCCTCCGGCAGCGGTGGGCTTCTATAACAACCAGGTTGCGTTTGGCAGCGTGTTGGGCGGGACGGTCGATCTGAACCGTTCGTCGAAGCTGGCGTTCCGGATATCGCCCGACGCCATCCTGACGAATTACAACAACTCCGCCATTCCCGGCAATCGGCTCAAAGCAGATTTTGCGATATCGGTCGGCCTGGTTTACCGGATGGGACGGGGTCAAGTGCACTAAAAGCCCGAGATTTTGCCGCCAGAAGCGCGCGCTGCCTCAGAGCGGCGCGCTTTTTCTTTGCGGAACGGTAACTGCGGTTATCACCCGCCCGTCGAGACGGGCCGAATTTTCCGCCCTGGCGAGCCAGCCTGGTCTATACTTTGGCGGCGAATCGCGCAGCCTTTTCTGCCTTCTCAATTCCTGCGCGCGATGAGGTTGAACGATGAACCTGCAAGCCACGCAGTGGACTCCCAAACAATGGGAGGATGACGGAACCTTTCACATCGGGATCAACATGGCCGGCGCGGTTTCGGCCGGAGCTTACACGGCCGGAGTGCTCGATTTTCTGACTGAAGCCCTCGAGCAGTGGTACGCGGCCAAGGCGGCGGACAATCCAAAGGTTCCAATGCACAACGTCTCTATCGATGTGTTTTCGGGGGCGTCGGCCGGCGGCATGTGCGCGGCGATTGCGTCGGTGATGCTGCAGGGCAATTTCGAACACATCAACGACACGAGCGTTCAGGGCACGAATAACAAGTTCTACGAGGGCTGGGTGAACAAGATCGATATCCAATGGCTGTTGCAGGACAACGATCTTGGAGACGGCAAGCCGGTGATATCGCTGCTCGATTCGACGATCATCGATGAAATCGCCGAATATGCGCTGACCCCGGGACCGGCAACGCAACGGCCCTACGTTTCGGAATCATTGACGCTCTTTTTGACGCTCACAAATGTGCGCGGGACTCCGTATTCGCTGAATGGAACAGCGGATGGATCGGCGGAGGAGGATACGGCGTACTACGGCGATAAATTGCAGTTCGAGACGGTGCAGGGGGGCGCAGCTCCGAAGTCGCCATTGGCGAAGCCCCTGCCAATCGGTGCGGCCGGAGGCGCGTGGTCTTTGTTACAGGATGCGGCCAAGGCGACGGGAGCGTTTCCACTGTTCCTGGCTCCGCGCATCATCAAGCGTGACGCGAAGGACTATTACTACTCGCCCTGGGAACCGGTTTCGATGGTCGATCCGCCGCGCGTTCCTCCGCACTGGACCTTGGAAGAGACGGACACTTTCACGACGCTCAACGTGGATGGCGGCGTGACGGACAACGATCCGTTCCAGCTGGCGCATGACTTTTTGGCGGTCCACAACCCAAAGGCGTTTCCGGATCCGGAAACAGGAGAGCTGCGGAATCCGCCTGATTCGGATCAAGCAAATGCCGCGGTGCTGACGGTGGCGCCGTTCCCGGCGGATGAGTTTTTCCACCCAGACTACGATTTCGACCAGAACATGAGCATCTTTGGGATGCTGCCGAACCTTTTCACGGCGCTGATCTCGCAGTCGCGATTCCTCGGGGAGTCGCTCGCGGCGGTGATGAGCGGCGAATCCTGCAGCCGGTTCGTGCTGGCGCCGTCGGACGCCGGGCTGCCGAACAAGAAGGCCCTGCAGTGCGGGCTGCTGGGCGCCTTCGGAGGCTTCTTCGAGCGCGGATTCCGGGCGCATGATTATCAGCTTGGCCGGCGCAACTGCCAGAAGTTTCTGAAGGACTATTTCCGGCTGGCGGTCACGAATCCGGTGATCGAGGCCGGGCTGAACCAGCTGGACGAGCAGACGCGAAACGAAGTAATCGGCGATTTCGCCAGCCTGGCGCAGGGTCAGGAGAACACGGTGCCGATCATTCCGCTGTGCGGGAGCGCAGCGGCCGAGGTTCCGGAGCCAGAGCGCGCCAAGATCACGATGACGCGCCTGGGCCATGTGCTGAACTGGATTGTGGATCGGCTGCATGCTGTGTCAAAGCCGCTGATCGGGAGCGTGGTGACTTCTGACTTCAACCTCTGGGCTGCGCAGTCGGCTCTCGACACGCTGATCTCGACTTGGGGCAGGGCGAAGCTGAGGGAGGTTCTGGAGACGCAGCTGAAAGAAGTGATCGAGCCCTGAAGCTGTGCAAAGGCGGAGCCGCTCCGGAACGTGCTAACGTAAAAAGTTCCATACTTTGCTGCCGGAAGGACCTCCGCCATGGCCACCTCTGCACCTGTTGCGCTTCGCAAGACTGCCCTGAACGCCATGCACCGCCGCATGGGCGCGAAGATGGTGGACTTCGGCGGATGGGACATGCCGGTCGAATATTCGGGCCTGATCGCAGAGCACATGGCAGTGCGCACCGGCGTGGGGCTCTTCGATGTGAGCCACATGGGCGATATCCAGCTGCGCGGGCCGGGATCGCTCGATGCGGTCCAGCACATCACGATGAATGACGTCTCGAAGCTGCAGGAGGGGCAAGCGCAGTATTCGGCGATGCTGTATCCGCAGGGCACGTTTGTCGATGACGTTATCGTCCACAAGCTGAGCCCGAATGACTACCTGATCGTGATCAATGCGGGCACGCGCGAGAAGGATTTCAATTGGGTCAGAAGCAACGTTCGAGCGTTTGAGTGCCACGCAAACGACTACAGCGACTACTACACGCAACTCGCGATCCAGGGACCGAAGGCGGCCGAGACGCTGGCCAAGCTGACCAAGGTGGACCTGAGTACGATCAAGGGCTACTGGTTTAAATGGGGCACGGTCTGCGGCCTGGCGAACACATTGATTGCGCGCACGGGCTATACGGGCGAGGACGGCTTCGAAATTTACGTTCCGGCGGACGTGGCAACGAGCGAGCGCGTGTGGAACGAAGTGCTTGAGGCAGGCAGGGAGTTCGGCATCCTGCCGTGCGGGCTGGGCGCGCGCAATACGTTGCGCCTCGAAGCGGCGATGTCGCTCTATGATCACGAAATTTCCGAGACGATTAACGTCTTTGAGGCTCATCTGGATCGCTTCCTGAAGCTCGAAAAAGGGCCGTTTATAGGGTCGGATGCACTGAAGAAGATCCAGGAAGCGGGCGGATCGTCTCGGAAGCTGGTTGGGCTCGAGGTGGTCGAGCGTGGCATCGCACGGGATGGGTATCCGGTGTTGGATCTGAACGGGAAAAAGATCGGCGTGGTGACGAGCGGATCGCCGGCGCCGTTTCTGAAGAAGAATATCGCGCTCGCGTATGTTCCGAGAGAGTTGGCGGTGATCGACGGCGAGGTTGCGGTCGAGATCCGTGGGAATGCGGTGAAGGCGCGGATCGTGCCGACGCCGTTTTATCGCCGGCCGAAGAAGACGGCATAAACAAGATTTTGATCAAGGAGAAAACGGACGCATGGGTTATCCGGAGAAATACAAATATACGCGCGAGCACGAATGGCTGGAGGCCGATGGCAAGACAGGAATTGTCGGCATCACCGACTACGCGCAGAACTCGCTTGGCGACATCGTCTTTGTCGACGCGCCGAAGGTGGGCACCAAGGTGGAGAAGGGCGGGGTGTTCGGCAGCGTGGAGTCGGTGAAGGCCGTTTCCGACCTCTACTCACCTGTAACCGGAACAGTTACAGAAGTGAACGAGGAGCTTCATGCCTCTCCTGAAAAGATCAATAGCGACGCACATGGGGCCTGGATCATCAAAGTGGAGTTGAGCGACCCCAGTGAGGTGAACGCGCTGCTTTCGGCCGCCGACTACGAGAAGTTTATTGCCGAGGAAACCGGAAAGTGATTTCAACGCAAAGGTGCAAAGAGCGCCGATGTTCGCAAGGAATCGCTGGGTCGGATTGCTTTCAGGAGTACAGGAAACATCATGCGTTATCTGCCTAAATCCGATGCTGAGCGCGCGGCGATGCTGCGCGAGATCGGCGCGACGTCGATTGACGATCTGTTCACGGCGATTCCCGAAGAGTACCGGCTGGCACGCGAGCTAAATGTGCCTCGGCAGATGGGCGAGTCGGAGATCATCGACTATTTCAGGGCCGCGGCGGCGAAAAACGCCAATGGATACGCGAGCTTTCTGGGCGCCGGTGCGTACCGGCACTATAGACCGGTTATCATCGATTCTCTTGTCCAGCGCGGCGAGTTTCTTACCTCGTACACGCCCTACCAGGCTGAGATTACGCAGGGCACGCTGCAGGCGATCTTCGAGTTCCAGACGATGATCTGCGAGCTGACCAGCATGGACATCGCGAATGCCTCGATGTATGACGGGTCGACCGGTGCGGCCGAGGCGGTGATGATGGCCGTACGCGTGACGGGCCGCGATAACGTGCTGGTGGCGAAGACGGTGCATCCGGAGTATCGCGAGGTGATGCACACGTACGCGCAACATCAGGGCCACGATGCAAAAGAAGTCGCTTATGGGCAGGACGGGCGTATCGATCTGGCCGCGCTCGAACAGGCGGTGACGGATGAGACGGCGTGCGTGCTGGTTCAGTCGCCAAATTTTTTTGGAGTGATCGAAGACATTCCGGCGATTGCGGAGATCGCTCATAAAAAGGGCGCGCTGCTGATCGCCTCGATTGCAGAAGCGGTGTCGCTTGGGATTGTGCGGCCTCCGGCAGAGGCAGACATCGTCTCGATGGAAGCGCAGTCGTTCGGTGTGGCGTTGAGCTACGGCGGTCCATACTGTGGAGTGCTCGCCGCGAAAGAGAAGTATCTGCGCCAGATGCCGGGCCGGCTGGTCGGCGAGACAAAAGACACCGAAGGACGGCGCGGATTCGTGCTGACGCTGTCGACTCGCGAGCAGCATATCCGGCGGGAAAAGGCGACGTCGAATATCTGTACGAATCAGGCGTTAGTTGCGCTGATGGCGACGATCTTCATGACGGTGTACGGCAAGCAGGGCATTCGTGAGCTGGCGCTGCAGAACCTGGCCAAGGCGAAGTATGCGGCGGACACGCTAGCGGCGCAGGGGAAGGTGCTGTTCGCCGGGACGCCGCGATTCCATGAATTTGTGCTGCAGACGGACGAGGATCCGGAGCAGCTCAACGCGCGGCTGCTTGAGAAAAAGATTATCGGGGGGCTGGATCTGCGGAAGTGGTATCCCGAGCTGGGCAATGCGACGTTGTGGTGCGCGACCGAGCTGACAACGAAAGAGCAGATCGATGCGGCAGCGGGAGTGCTAGCGCAAGCGCCGGTTGCGGCTGCGGCGCGGTGAGAGGCGATTCACCACGGAGGACACAAAGAGCACAAGGAAAAGCCAACAACGATTTCTCTGTGTCCTTGTGCTCTCTGTGGTGATTGAAGGGATTTAGGCATGGCAACAACGAATGGATTTATCGGCACGACGCGCAAAGTTACGGCGCACCTGACGCAGAATGAGCCTCTAAGCTTTGAGAAGTCTTCCCCGGGCAAGAAGGCGTACAGGCTGGCTCCGCTCGATGTGCCCGAAGTGGACGCGGCTTCGCTGCTTGGAGGCGCGGTGCGCGAGGACGAGCCCACGCTGCCGGAACTGAGCGAGATCGAGATCATCCGGCACTTCACGCGGCTCTCGACGTGGAACTATGCAATCGATCTAGGGATGTATCCGCTGGGTAGCTGCACGATGAAGTACAACCCGCGCGTGAATGAGTTTGTGTCGCGGCTCGAGGGCATCGCCGAGGCGCATCCGTATCAGCCGGAGTCGCTGTCACAGGGCTCGCTCGAAATCGTCAGGCTGCTGCAGGACTGTCTGATCGAGATTACCGGTATGGACGCGATCACGCTGCAGCCGGCGGCGGGCGCGCACGGCGAGTTCACGGGCATTCTGCTGGCGCGCGCGTATCACGAATCGAAAGGCAATCCGCGCAAGACGGTCATCATTCCCGACTCGGCGCACGGGACGAATCCCGCGACGGCGGCCACCTGCGGCTACCAGGTGGTGAATCTCAAGTCGAACGCCAAGGGCGGCGTGGATGTCGCGGCACTGGCGCAGATGGTGAGTGAAGATACGGCGGCGATGATGCTGACCAATCCGTCGACTATTGGCGTCTTCGAGAACGAGATCCACAGGATCGCGGATGTGCTGCATGAGAAAGGCGCGCTGCTCTACATGGACGGCGCGAACATGAACGCGCTGGTGGGCAAGACGCGGCCGGGCGACTTCGGCGTGGACGTGATGCACCTGAACCTGCACAAGACGTTCTCGACGCCGCATGGCGGCGGCGGCCCGGGGTCGGGTCCGGTGGCGTGCAAGAAGATTCTGGAGCCGTTCCTGCCTACGCCAGTGCTGGCGCGCGGTGAAGACGGACTGCTGCACTGGAACTACGACCGTCCGCAGTCGGTGGGTCGCGTGCGGATGCTTTATGGCAACTTCGGAATGTTCGTGCGCGCGCTGGCATACACGCTGGCGAACGGCCCGGATGGGCTCAAGCAGACGACCGAAGACGCGGTGCTGAACGCGAACTACATTCGCAGGAAGCTTGAAGACCTGTACGAACTGCCTTATGACACGCCGTCGATGCACGAAGTGGTCTTCAGCGACAAACGGCAGGCGAAGAATGGCGTAAAGACAGGCGATATTGCCAAGCGGTTGATCGATTACGGATTCCATCCCTACACGACGTCGTTTCCGCTGATTGTGCCGGGCGCGCTGATGATCGAGCCTACGGAGAGCGAGTCGCGCGAGGAGCTGGACCTGTTTGTCGATGCCATGCGGCAGATCGCGCGCGAGGCCGAGGAGAATCCAGAGCTGATCAAGACGGCTCCGCACTCGACGCGCATCTCGCGGCTGGACGAGACAACGGCGGCGCGCAAGCCGGTGCTGCGCTGGCAGGGTCATCCGGAGAACGGGGTTGAACTGGATACCGCGGCCAAGGAGTGGTAGGGCAGAATGTCCTCACTGCATCAACGCCGCGATGAGCTTGAGAAATATGAATTCATGATGGGGACGGCGCGCGGGCGGCTGGCGGTGTCGCTCGATATGCTCACCGACGCGCTGATTCTCATCGGGCAGCATGGGGTTTACTGCACGTCGCAGCGCAATCCCTCGAAACCGGCGCTCGACCTTGAGACGGTGCTCGGCGAGATCAACGGCGCGAAGGAGCTGATCCAGTTGGTGATGGAAGAACTGCGCCGCGAGAGCGACGCAGCTCGAGAGGCAAGCAGCTAGTCGGTCGCCGTGATGGGCGCGTAGACGTCGGTCTTATCCCAGTGGAAATGCAACTCGGTCTTGTTGCCCTGGGTGTGCTCGAAATTAATCAGGAACTTCTCGACGGGCGAGCTTGGAACCACGCCTTCGAGCATGTCGACGCGACCGAGATCCTGGTCCTCTTTGTAGACGGTTCCCCACTGGCCGGTCTGCTTGTTGACAATCAGTTTCCACCCCTTCTCTTCGGGCAGTGTGTAGAGGGTGTAGGTGCCAGGCGGAACGATGAGATTGCCGATGCGCAAGGTCGATTGCGTCTTCAGCGTGGTGGCCGAGTTGGCTCCGGTGCGCCACACCTTGCCGTATGGAACGAGCTCGCCGCCCAGCTTCCGCCCCTTCAGCGAAGGTGCGCAGTAGTCGATGGTGATGGGCTTGCCGTTGAGCGTAACGCTGGCTTGTTCTGCCGGGCTAAGCGGAGGGTTTTGGTTGGCCGGGGGCTTGCACTGAGCATGTGCGTAGCCGAACGAGAAGAGGACAGCAGCGGCAGCAAGCAGGGTCTTTCTACAACAGAGATAGCTGCGGAACATTGAAAGCTCCTTCGTAAGATTGGACCGAAGATGAGATTGGACCGAATCCATCAGACCGCGCCGGGGAGGGGTCTGTCAAAAGAAGGCTTACGAAGTTGCCGCCGAAACTGCTGCTGTATTCGCGGCGTCGGATTCGCGTTTCCACAGCAGAATGACCAGCCAGATAACGAAGAGCTGCACGGGCGCGGGCATCGCCTCGGGCAGCGAGACGGTTGCCTTGCGGCTGAGGCGTCCCTCAGAGCGAATGGAGCCCACCGCGACGTCGCCTTCGAGCAGAACGAAGGAGCGGCTCAGGAGCGACTCCTTCTTCAGCGTGTAGCTTCTGTCGAGATGGGTGATTTCGAACAAGCTGCGGAATGCGCTGGGTTTCTGTGCGCGAGCAACGGTCTGGCCATCGCGGTCCAGAAGGAATTCGCCGCTGAACATGCCCTCGCGCCAGATTCGGTAGCTTGCTCCGTCGATCGAGAACGATCCGCCTTCCGGGAGAATTGAGGTCTTGATCTCGGCGATTTTGTTACCGTCGTGGAGAACGTCGAAATTCCAGCCGAACCAGCCTTGTGGAGTGAGTTGGAGCACGGGAATGTCCTCCCGTGAGGATTCTGGCAGAAAGCGGCCGAGGAAGGAAGGGTAGTTGCGGATGGCTCTGTGTTCGGGGCGGCGGAAGACCGGATGTTCCGCTAAGGTAGAAGCGAACTTAGCTGCAATTTTGCAAGCAAGAACAGGAGAAGATTGTGGATCAACCCGTTGTGACTGACGAATTCATGCGCGAGATGCGGGCGAAGGCGAGGCAATATGCGGTTGTCTTCCTGAAGGTCACGCCAAAGTTAAAGGAACCGGGAGCTGAGGCCATCGTATGGGAGCACGGGCGCAGAAACCATGCCCTCCGCCTGCACGGAATTCTGCCGATTGTCGGGCCGATCAGGGATGGAGGCGAATGCTGTGGCATCGCGATTTTCGATGCCACGCCCGAAGAGGCGGTGCGCATTATGGACGAAGATCCGGGTGTAAAGGCGGGTGTCTTCACCTATGAAGTGCACCCCATGCTCAGCTTTCCCGGCGATCGTCTGCCCTAGAGCGGCAAGTTCTACGGCCGAGATTGCGGGAGGGCTATAGTGCATCCACTCTCTCGGAGCGTCAAAGCGGCTTTCGACTCCGGTCAGGTGGCATCTATGCAGCAAAAGAAACGCATCGACGAGGAAATCGGTATCAGCCGCAAGAGTGCTGTCATTGCGGCTGACGAGTCAGCGGAATCGAGCGATCAATTCGAAGCGAAAGTATTATGCCTCTCGGCGCACAGCGTGTTGGCAGGACGCTCGTATTTATTCAAGCTTGATCGCTGTGAGGCTGTCGCCACAATCACGGCGATTAAATATCAGATTGACGTGACCGCTGGAACACACCTTGCGACGCGGTCGCTCGGTTTGAACGATATCGGTGTGATCACGCTCTCGCTCGATCGACCTGTTCCTTTCAAACCCTATGAGCGAAGCAAACGCCTAGGCAGCTTTGTGTTGACCGATCGTCTGGATCAAACCACTGTGGCTTCCGGGATGATTGATTTCGCCTTGCGCCGCGCCGCCAATCTCCACTGGCAGGCGCTGGCGATCAACAAAGACGCACGTGCCGGGCAGAAGCTTCAAAAGCCCGTCTGTCTCTGGCTCACGGGGCTTTCAGGAGCGGGAAAATCGACCATTGCGAACCTTCTTGAGAAGCGGCTATTCGCGGCCGGGCGGCACACCTATGTGCTCGATGGCGACAATATTCGTCTTGGGTTGAATCGGGACCTGGGATTTTCCGAAGCCGACCGGGTGGAAAATATTCGGCGGGTCACCGAGGTAGCGAGGCTGCTTGTGGATGCGGGGCTCATGGTAATCGTGGCGTTTATCAGCCCGTACCGCGCAGAACGCGAAGCGGCGCGATTGCGTTTCGATGCCGGAGAGTTTCTGGAGATCTTCGTTGACGCACCGCTCGAAGAGTGCGAGCGCCGAGATCCAAAAGGGTTATATGCGAAAGCGCGGCGCGGAGAGCTCAAAAATTTCACGGGTATCGACAGCGACTACGAGCCTCCGGCAACGTCGGAAGTTCGATTGGACACAGTAGCCTGCAGTGCGGAGGAGTGCGTCGATCAGATCCTGCGTGCTCTTGACCAGAGAGCGCAGCAGTTCACCGCAGGATCGTGAGGGCGGACTGGTTTTCCTCGCACCTATTCACGATAGCGGATGAGTGCATCGCCCAGAGCATCCTTAAGCGAGCCGAGCCAGGGCTCGTAGTTCCGCCACTGGGAAAGCCCCTCGCGGAAAATCGGCTGGCGGACCTGCTCGGAGCTTGCCGTGCGGACGATGCGGTCGGTTTTGTGGAAGTCGATGCAGGCCGGTTCAAATTCCAGGCCACAGAAATCCAGGATGCGCCGCACATTTCCCTCGAGGTCTTCCACAACGTCTTCGTACATGACTCGAAGTATCTTTCCGGGAAGTACGACGTCCCAGTGTCGCATCAGTTCGAGGTAGGTCCGATAGTAGCGAGCGATATCTTCGCTGCTGTAAGTGAACTCCTGCCCGCTGGCGAAGAGCTGTTTTAGGTTGCTGAAGCAGCAGGCCATAGGCTCGCGCCGCACATCGATGATTCTGGCGTTCGGCAGAATGAGGTGAATGAGCCCGATGTGGCGGAAGTTGTTCGGCATTTTGTCGATGAAGAACGGCTTGGCTCCGCGAAATGGGCGCGTGCCGGTGAGGTAGAGTTCGCCCAGTCTGCGGAAGTCTTCAGGCTCAAAGCCAGTGAGCACGCCGGGATAGCGTGGATTGCGGGGATCCGGCCGGCGGCCTTCCATCTCGAGAACGATGCGTGGGATGTCGGGCAATTCCTGCGTGCCCTCGACTTGCGAGTGCGAGGCGATGATCTGCTCGATGAGCGTCGATCCAGAGCGCGGTAGCCCGAGAATAAAAATTGGATCGGGGTCGGGCACGCCTGAGCCAGCGCGTTGCGCGAAGAACTCCGCAGTGCACACCTCGATCTGCCTGCGGGTGTTAGCTTCGATGATTTCCGGGCGGTAGAGGCTTTCGGCGCGCTTGAGTGCGTTACCGCGCTCGTAGAAGCGCCAGGATTCGGCATATTCGTTCTGGTCCTCATTCGCCTTACCAAGTGCGAAGCATAGATGATAGCGATCAGGCGGACCAGCGCCGGGCGTGGCTTCCTGCAAGTGCATGGACGCGATCTCGTCGGGCGAAAAACGATATGTCTTGAGATTGGCCAGGCTCCACCAGGCATCACCAAGGCTCGGCTTTATGTCCGCGGCCGCTCGATAAGACTCGATCGCCTCTTTCTGCAGTCCGAGGCTTTTGAGGGAGTGGCCCAACGCCATGTGCAGTTCGGGGGACGCGGACGACGCGGCGAGCAACTGGCGATACACCGTGGTTGCCGATTCATATTTTCCAAGACCAGCGCAGGCGGCTCCGCGGAGTGAAAGATAATCCCGGTTGCCGGGTTCGACTTTCAACAGGGTGTCGAGCGCTTTATGAGCCTGCAGGTATTTCTGCCGGTCAAGCAGTACACGAACGTGGTCGAGGCGCGCAGCCCGGTAATCCGGTGCAAGCTTCAGAGCGGCTTCGAGCAGAAGATCCGACTCATAGAGCGCATTGCGCTGGCGCTCGATTCTGGCCAGGAGCCGCAAGGCCTCGGCATGCTGACCGTTGTTGAGCAGATAGGCGCGAAGAAGATCCTCTGCCGCAGGCAGTTCGCCGTCGGAGAAGAGACCTCCGGCTCGCACGATCTCCGCGGGCAGGTTTCTGAGGATTGAGATTTGCTCGGCGGCGGCCGCTGCACTCTTCGCGTCCCCTGCCAACTGATACAGCCGTTCGAGCATGGTCCAACTCGCCCCAAGGGCCGGGTTGAGGGTCACGGCTCGGGAGAAGGCATCGATAGCCCGCGGCAGGTCTCGCAGAGTCGTGTAGCAGTAACCGCGCTCCTGATAGAGCAGGCTGAACCGGGGATGCTGCTGCTCCAGATGCTGCAAGGTTTTCAGTGCTTCACCCGGACGGTTCAAACAGCGCTGGTTGGCGGCAATCAGATAAAGCGCGTCGCGGTTTTCAGGCGCTGCAGCCGCGAGCGCTTCGGCTGCGGCAAGCGCCTGGGAGTAGCGGCCCTCCCTGCTGAGTTCCCGTATTCGCTCCAGTTCGATCGGCGGGGACGCGAAGGAGACTGACATGCTCGTCGATTATAGCCTCGGCATAGCCTGGACATTTTCAATGTCCGCTCCACAAGCCTGTTGCCTAAATTCATCAAGCCGTCACCGAATTCTTATCGTTGATTGATTCTGGCGTTACCTGTCTACGACACAATTTGTTGCGTTTCATTGTGACCGCATGCGTGTCAGCTGACGTAGCTCTCGACGCGAATTTCCCCCACACCCCCGGCCAAGTTTCATAAAAGGAGTTACTTCATGGCTAACGTTGATCGACGCAGATTTATGCAGCTGATGGGCGGAACGGCCGCCTTGACTACGCTGAAGGCGAACATCGCCAAGGCGCTCGCGATTCCAGCCAACAACCGCACCGGCACGATTCGAGATGTGGAGCACATCGTCATCCTCATGCAGGAAAACCGCCCGTTCGATCACCACTTCGGCACCCTTCGCGGCGTCCGCGGTTTCAGCGATCCTCGCGCGATACAGATCAATCTCCCGCTCGCGAGCGGCACGGGCACTACGCCTGCTTCGGTCTTTCTGCAGCCTGCCGGCTCAGCGAATGAAGCGGCGGGATTCTCGGTGCCACCAAACTCCGGCAACCTGGGCGGGCCGGCGAATGGAGCCGCGGTGGTTCCACCGTTCCGTGTGAATCCGAATGGCGGCAACCCGGGTTTGACCTATCTGCCCGGAACGGATCACAGCTGGGGCGCCACGCACGCCTGCTGGAACAACGGTCAATATGACAGCTGGGCGGTGACGAATGGTCCGATGGTCATGTCGTACGTGACACGCGAGGACATTCCCTACCACTGTGCCCTGGCGGATGCGTTTACGGTCGGTGACGCCTACCACTGCTCGATCATGGGACCGACGAACCCGAACCGGATGTATCTGTGGACCGGCAGCGTCGGCAATGTGAATGGACTGGGAAGCGGAGGAACGGACGGTCTTGGCGCTGGGCCGGCCACATACAATGGCCTCAGCGTCAACAACGCATACTGGGTCTTCAAGACGTTTCCCGAAGTGCTGCAATCGGCCGGCATCAGCTGGAAGGTCTACCAGGACCTCGCCGGACAGACCTTCGGGCCGGATTTCGGCGACGGGACGGGCAATTCCTTTGCCGGCAACTTCACCGACAATCCACTGCTCTACTTCAACCAGTACTTGAATGCTTCGACGGACTCGCCGCTGTTCCAGAATGGCTGCACGGGCACTCAAATCATTAACCTTATCCCGAGTGGAGGGGCGCCGGAGTCGGCCTGGTTGGCCTGGGCAGAGCACCTGTTCGACGAGTTCCGAAAGGATGTGAATGGCGGGACGCTCCCGCAGGTCTCCTGGATCGTGGCGCCGGCCGGTTACACGGAACACGCTGATTGGCCGGTCGACTACGGTGCCTGGTACATCTCCCAGATCTTCGACATCCTGGTTTCCCAGCCTGAGGTCTTCAGCAAGACCGTCTTCATCGTCGATTACGACGAAGCCGACGGAAGCTTCGACCACATTCTGCCGCCGACACCACCGGCGACCTCGGCGTATGGCTCCTCGACGGTCAGCATCGAGAACGAGATCGTCACAACATCGGATCCGAACGGTCCGATCGGCCTCGGCCAGCGGGTGCCATTCCTTGCAATCTCGCCGTGGAGCAAGGGAGGGTACGTCAATTCGCAGGTCTTCGATCACACTTCGGTGATCCAGTTCATCGAAAAGCGCTTCGGAGTGCACGAGGCCAATATCTCTCCGTGGCGGCGTGCGGTGTGCGGCGACCTGACGACGGCGTTTAACTTTGTCGATCCGAACCACGGGTCTTTTAAATTGCCAGACACTTCGGGCTTCCTGCCGCCGGCGGATGAACTGGCGGGGGGAAACACTACCACCTTTAACCCGACTCTCGATAGCGTGATCGTCGGCCTGCCGGGACAGGAAAAAGGTGTCCGGCCGGCGCGCGCGTTGCCCTATGAGCTGGATGTTCACGCGTCAGTCAATGCTTCGACTGTAGTGCTGACGTTCTTGAATACGGGCCGCGCGACTGTGGTGTTTCAGGTACGTTCCGGCAATCCTGCCGACCTGGTGCGTACCTACACTGTGGAGCCTGGCAAGCACCTGACGGGCTCATGGTCCGTTGCGGCGTCCTATGATCTTTCGGTCTATGGTCCCAACGGATTCGTGCGTTATTTCAAGGGCAGCACCGGCTCGCATGCTGCAGTCCTCGATATTTCCTCGAAATATCACCACGAAGGTCGCCACTCAATTGAGTGGAAAATCACCAATCTTGCTACTACTCCAGCCGAAGTCAGCGTAGAGGATGCCTACACTGGCAGGTCGATCACTCGACGTCTCCATCCTTCGGAGGCATTCGAAGAAGAGTTGTCGCTCGATCGGCTTTATGGCTGGTATGACCTGATCATCACGGTTGAAGGAGACCCGACCTTCAAATATCGACTGGCAGGTCACGTCGAAACCGGAGAAGACAGCGTCTCGGATCCTGCTCTTGGAGGTCTTGTTACTCTCAAGAGTTAGTTTCGAAACGCTTGGCACGCCTTACAGAGTGATACATCGTTAACACCCTTGTTATTCCAGGCCTGGGGCCCACCAGGCCTGGGGTTTCGCATGAGTGTGACAGAAGTGATTTGCTGCTATAGAGGAATGAGGAAGGATGGTGCGCCCGGAGAGATTCGAACTCCCGACCTAACGCTCCGGAGGCGTTCGCTCTATCCAGCTGAGCTACGGGCGCGCTCTTTCAGAATACTACGGATACGGGCGGTACCGGGAACGCTCCAGCCGCCGATTCGAAGCTAGCTCTTCGCCGCCGGAGTCTCAGATGCAGGTGCGGGAGTTGCTGGCCCGTCGGCGTTGTCAATGTCCTCGACGGCTTTCCAGCTTCCGTCGTCCTGCTTCTTGTAGACGGTGACGTACTTGCCCTTCTCGATCAGGGTCATGCCGGTTTTGGGCTCGGTGTAGGTCATGGTGTAGACACCCTGCGTGTAGGCCATGTCGTCGCTCTTCGCAATAACTACAAGGGTAGGGGCGAACGTCAGCGACATATGCGGGTCTTTGAGCATCGGGCTGATGCCGGTTTTGATCGCATCTTGGCCTTTGGTGGCAGGCATGTTGGCGACCAGCAGCACGGCGTCCGGAGCGTAGTGCGAGACGATCTTATCGGGGTCTTTCGACTGCCAGTCCTTGACCCAAGCGGCTTCGTTGTCGCGAATCGCTTTTTCGTCGGCGGCGGTATCGGGCGCTTTCTGCTGGCACGCGGTTAGAGAAAGCAACACAAGAAGAGCGCAGATCGAAACCGGGAACTTCCGCATGAAACACCTCCGTGGACTTGGAGCAGGTGCTGCAGGACGGATCAAAGATACGCGGCCACGTAGGGATTGACAATGATTTCTGTGGAGGGGTCCTCAGCGAGCGGGAGCCCGCTGAGGACCTGATGGAAAGCTGGCTCAGACGAGCTCGTATCCGGCGAAGAAGTAGCCGATTTCGAAGTTAGCTGTTTCTTCGCCGTCGGAGCCGTGGATGGCGTTCTCTTCGATCGAGCCAGCGTACTTCTTGCGGATGGTTCCGTCCTCTGCGTTGGCGGGGTTGGTCGCGCCCATCAGCTTGCGCAGGTCGGCGATTGCGTTCTCCTTCTCGAGGACGAGGGGGAAGATGGGCCCCGAGGACATGAAATCGGTGAGCGAGCCGAAGAAGGGCCGCTCCTTGTGGACGTAGTAGAAGCCCTCGGCCTGGGCCTTCGAGATAGAAAGCTTCTTGATGGCGATGATCCTGAAACCGGCCTTCTCGATCTCGGTGAGTATGGCTCCGGTGTAGCCCTTGCGGACCGCGTCTGGCTTGATGATGCTGAAGGTGCGTTGGGACATGATTTAGCTCCTGACTCTTGGCTGCCAGCTCTCTTGCACTAGCAGATGGGGTTAGTTATGTTCTCGCGAATAGTCATCGGGCCGGGCTAGCTAGAAGCTAAGAGCTAGGAGCCATCGGCTGACCTATGCTTTCCCGATTGCCTTCGCCAGCGTCTCGCCGATGGCCGCAGGGCTCTCGACGACATGGATGCCGGCTGCTGTGAGCGCCTTCATCTTCTCGGCGGCGGTGCCCTGGCCTCCGGAGATGATGGCTCCGGCGTGGCCCATGCGGCGGCCTGGAGGCGCGGTCTGTCCGGCGATGAAGCCGACGACGGGCTTCTTGACATGCTGCTTGACGTATTCGGCGGCAGCCTCTTCGGCGGTGCCCCCGATTTCGCCGATCAGGATGATCGCCTCGGTCTCGGGGTCTTCGTTGAGCAATTTGAGAGCGTCGATGTGAGTCGTCCCGACGATCGGGTCGCCTCCGATGCCAATGGCGGTCGACTGGCCGATGCCGCGCTGCGTGAGCTGGAAGACGGCCTCGTAGGTCAGCGTGCCCGAGCGCGACACGATACCGACCGAGCCTTCCTTATGGATACGGCCGGGCATGATGCCGACTTTGGCTTTGCCGGGCGAGATGACGCCGGGACAGTTGGGTCCGATGAGGCGCGACTGCGAGTTCTCGAGCACGCTCCAGACCTTGACCATGTCGTTGACTGGGATGCCTTCGGTGATGCAGATGATCAGCGGCAGGCCGGCATCGTTGGCTTCGAGGATGGCGTCGGCCGCGAACGGCGGCGGGACGAAGATGACGGTGACATTGGCTCCGGTCTTCTCGACGGCTTCGTCGACTGTGTTGAAGACGGGCCAGCCTTCGTGGGTGGTTCCACCTTTGCCGGGAGTGACACCTCCCGACGACTTTGGTGCCGTACTCGGCGCAGCCCTTGGCGTGGAAGGTGCCTTCTTTGCCGGTAATCCCCTGGACGATGAGGCGAGTATTTTTGTCAACCAGTACAGCCATTTCGCGATAGTCCTCAGTTCTTAGTTGTCAGTCCCCAGTTGGTTGCACAAGTGATTGCAGCAATCCATTCAACATTCTCCCCACTTCATGGGACAGCGATTCTGCCCGTGCAATCCGGTCCTGATTTGCCATATTTAGCCTGGCCGCGATGAGCAATTGTGTTTGCACTTCACAATTCGATCCTCGGGCCACGCTAAGAAATTGCCGAAACTCCCTTTTGCTTCCCCGCCCGGCTCCTTCCGCGATGTTGCTCGCGATGGAAACTGCGGCACGACGCAACTGTGCTGCGAGTCCATAGATCTCTGATTTCGGAAACGTAGCCGAGAGTTCGTAAATGCATGTTGTCAACTCAATCGAACGCTGCCAGACCGTAAGATCCCGGAAAGAACTACCCATACCAGAGCGATATCCTTGTAAAAACTGGGGACTGGCAACTGTTCACTGTCAACTATCCTCTTCGTCAACTATCCTCTTGCCGCTGCGACCACCTTCTGCGCCGCGTCCTGCATGGTCTCGCCGATGATGAAATTCAGGCCGGAGTCCTTCAGGATCTTGCGGCCTTCTTCGACGTTGGTTCCTTCGAGGCGCAGGACCACGGGAACTTTCACGTTGGTCTTCTTTGCCGCTTCGACGACGCCGTGCGCCAGGGTATCGACGCGAAGGATGCCACCAAAAATGTTGATGAAGACGGCCTGAACGCCCTTGTCCGAAAGAAGGATCTCGAAGGCGTGCTCGATCTGCTGCTGGTTGGCGCCGCCGCCCACGTCGAGGAAGTTTGCAGGCGAGCCACCGGCGTACTTGATGATGTCCATCGTCGCCATGGCAAGGCCGGCGCCATTGACCATGCAGGCGATGTTGCCGTCGAGCTTGATGTAGTTGAGCGCGTACTTCGAGGCTTCGACTTCGAGCGGGTCTTCTTCGGCGGTGTCTCGCAGTTCCTTCAGGTCCTTGTGACGGAAGATAGCGTTGTCGTCGAAGTTGATCTTGCAGTCGAGGGCGAAGAGCTTCTCGTCCTTCGTGGTGATAAAAGGATTGATCTCAAGCAGCGAGGCGTCAGTGTCCACGTAGACTTTGTAGAGCCCGGTCATGAACGTGACCGCCTGGTTGAGCTGCGTGGGCTGCAGGCCGAGCGCGAAGGCGAGCTGACGGGCCTGATAGGGCTGGAAGCCCACAGCGGGGTCGATGTAGATCTTGTGGATGGCGTCGGGATCTTTCGCGGCGACCTCTTCGATTTCCATGCCGCCGGCCTGCGAGGCCATGAACACCAGTTTGGAGGCAGCACGATCGAGGACGATGCCGAGGTAGAGCTCACGGTCGATGTTGGCGGTCTCTTCGATGAGCAGCCGCTGGACCTTCTGGCCTTGCGGGCCGGTCTGGTGGGTGATGAGCTGCATTCCCAGGATCTGCTTGGCAAACTGCTCAGCCTGGTCGATGGTTCTCGCCACCTTCACGCCGCCACCCTTGCCGCGCCCTCCGGCGTGGATCTGGGCCTTGACGACCACGCCTTTGGCTCCGTTGGCGAAGAGTTTCTTGGCCACATCCAACGCTTCATCGAGCGTGTTGGCCACTTCGCCCCGCGGCACGGCAACGCCGTATTTCGCGAGGATGTCCTTTGCCTGATATTCGTGAATTTTCATAAGCGGAATGATCAGTGTAGCAGTTTGACCAGTTGTCAGTTCTCAGTCACCAGTCGCCAGTTTCTGCGTCCACAGTGCCGGAGCGAGCAACTGGCAACTGGAGACTGATCACTGGGGACTGTAGACTGGTGACTCCTATGAAGGGCCTGAAGCAAACGCTGAGACAAGTGGCAGAGCAGGGAGAGACGCTGAGCCGGGACGAGGCGCGTCATCTGCTGGGTGAGATTCTGGCGAGCGAGCCCGGCGAAATAGATCTTGAAATCGCGGGCCTGCTGACGGCGTTTGCGACGCGTGGCGAGACGGTGGAAGAGCTGACGGGATTTTCCGAGGCAATGCGGGCCCGGTCGCTGGCGATTCCGCTGACCGACGAGGAGAGAGCAGCGCTCGTCGACACGTGCGGTACCGGCGGCGATGGATTGGGCACGTTTAATATCTCGACCGGTGCAGCGCTGGTCGCGGTTGCGGCGGGCGCGAAGGTTGCGAAACACGGGAACCGCGCTGTGACGTCCTATTGCGGCTCGGCCGATGTGCTGGAAGCGATGGGGATTCCGGTGGCACTGGCCCCGGAGCAGGCTATTGAGTGCCTGCGGACGACGGGATTCATGTTCCTATATGCGCCGGCGCTGCATCCGGCACTCAAGCGGGTGCAGGGGATTCGGCGGGCGCTTGGTTTTCGCACAATATTCAATCTGGCGGGGCCGCTGACGAACCCGGCGGGAGCCCCGGCGCAGGTGATGGGGGTTTATTCGGGCACGAGGGTCTCGCTGGTTGCCGAAACGATGGCACGGCTGGGCGTGCGTCGGGCGTTTGTTGTCCACGGCCTTGATGGGCTCGACGAGCTGACGCTGTGCGATGAGAGCAGCGTGGCCGAGGTGCGAAAGATGGGGTTTGGGGAGCAGGGAACAGGGTGCAGTGTCCGGCTGTTCCGGATCAGACCTGAAGAAGCAGGGTTGCCGCGGGCCAAGCTGGCGGAATTGCAGGGAGCGCATTCGGCCGAGGAGAATGCGGCGCTGTTGAATCGCGTGCTCAGCGGGGAGCAGGGGCCGAAGCGCGATATCGTTCTGCTGAACGCGGCGGCGGCGCTGGTGGCGGCCGGAATCGCGAGCGACCTCAGGGAGGGCGTGGCGCGCGGTGCTGAGGCGATCGACTCGGGCGGCGTGGAAGGCGTGGTCGGCAAGCTGCGAGAGTTTGCGCGATCGGTGGCGGTGCCGGTGCGGTGAGAAGGACGGAAACGCTCAGAAGCAAGGAGAATTTTGCATGAAAGTGCAGCTTTGGCGGAACGCGGTGCTCGTGGCCGCGATGATGTTCGTCGCAACTGCGGGGATCGCGCAGGCGCAGGAAGTGAAGGTCGACAAGAACAACCGCACGATTGCAATCACGGCGTCGGACAATGCAGCAGCGGATGCTGATCTTGCCATTGTTCACATAGGATTCCAGATCTACGGGCCAGACGAGGCGACGACCTACGCCGACGGCTCGAAGGCGTCGAACGCCATCATGGACGCGCTGAAGAAAGCCGGCGTTCCCGACAAGACGATTGAGAGCGACAACCAGAGCCTGCAGCGGAACGACTATAACCCCCCACAGCCGGAGTCCGAGATGGACCGGGCAAAGAAGCGATTTGTGCTGAGCCAATCATGGACCGTGAAGACCAAGCCGGACGATGCGGCGAAGATCCTGCACATCGCGGTTGAGGCGGGCGCGAACCAGAGCGGCCAGATCGACTGGCAGTATCAGGACATGAACGGACTGCAGGCGAAAGCCGCAGCGAGCGCATTGGCCAAGGCGCAAGCGATTGCGCAGCAGATGGCTCAGGGGCTGAACGTGAAGCTGGCGGGGCTGGTCTTCGCCAGCAACCAGGCTCCGGAGCAAGCCAGGTCATTTCACGGGATTGGGGGCGGAGTCGGTGGCGGCATGATCATGGCTCAAAAGGCCGTTCCGCTGGCCATCAAGCCACGGCAGATTGAAACTTCCGCCACCGTCTACGCCGTCTTTGCCATCGAGTAGAGTTGGCCATCGAGTAGCGTTGGGCCGTCGAGTGACGCTGCGACTTTCAATCGCGCAAAGCATCTGAAAGACTTACGGCGTAATCTGCCTTAAAGCGGGGAATTTCCCGGCAAGGATACACATGCCACGCTACGAATACCGCGATCTTGAGCCTTCGCGCGAAGCGAAGGAAGTCTATACACGCTGGATCGAATATCTCGATGACGAATTCACGAAGCACAAAAAGCCCGCGCTGCGGAGCGAGCTGGTGCGTGACAACCTGCACAATCTATTACTGGGGCGCCCGCACGGCGGCCGGCTGAATTTTACGCTGGATACGGAGCTGCCGTTCAACGTGCTCCAGCTCTCGCTCGACCCGGCGAACGTAACACTCGAGCCCGAGTATTACGGCGACGTTGATGCCCCGCGCTATGCCTGCATCAAACCGCTCATCTGGTTCTGGCACATGTTCGATCACTCGCCGGTGGCCTTCAATCACTGGCTGGGATTCCGCTTCCGCGCCATGCTCGGCAAGCACATCTTCAAGAGCATCGGAAACAACGTGAAGATCTTTCACGGAGTAGAGTTCAGTTACGGTTACAACCTCACGATCGAGGACGACTGCGTCATCCATAAGTACGTGATGCTCGACGATCGCGGCGAGATCGTGATTAAGAAAGGCACGTCGATTTCGGACTATGCGGCCGTGTACTCGCACGCGCACGATCCGGTGGACTCGAGGGTGGTGGAGAATCGCCGCACGGAGATCGGTCCAAATGCGCGGCTGACGTATCACTCCGCTGTGATGGCGGGTGTCCGCGTCGGCGAAGATTCGATGCTAGGCGCCATGGGGCTGGCGACGCGCGAGATTGGCGATCATGTGATCGCGGGCGGAGTTCCGGCGAAGCAGCTCAAGACCAAAGACGAGGCAACGCAGTTCGAGGACCGGACGGATGTGGCGGCTCCGGATCGCGTGGTGCGGCCGGAGTGTGAATAGCACTGCGCAGTTCGCTCGCAGTGCGGGGGATTTCCGGCCCTGTTACCATCTGTGTTGTCGATGAGTCAGCAAGAAATAATCATAAAGGTTTTCCAGTTTGCGATCCTTGTGTTTGCCCTCAGCCTTCACGAGGCGGCCCACGCATGGATGGCTTCCCGCCTGGGTGATCAGACGGCGAGGATGCTCGGCCGGGTCACGCTGAATCCGGTGAAACATATCGATCCAGTCGGGACCATTCTGATTCCGCTAGTGATGCTCTTTCTGCCGACGTATGGTGGATTTCTCATTGGGTGGGCGAAGCCCACGCCGGTGAACACGCGCAATTTCAAGCAGATCACACGGGACGATATTCTTACGACGCTTGCCGGACCAGCGAGCAACCTTTGCGCCGCTTTAGCGGCGACGATTGCGCTGATCGTCCTCGTGCACGCGACTCCGACCGGAGCGCTGGCTGTTCGCGAACTGATTCTCGGGGCGGTCGATCCCACGATCATGACCTCGAGCCCGGTCGTCTTCCCCATGGCCCTGATCTTCTATCTCTCCATCTGGCTGAACCTCGTGCTTGCGGTCTTCAATCTGCTGCCGATCCCGCCGCTCGACGGATCGCACATCTTCCGTCACATGCTGCCCTACAACGCACTGCGGATCTACGATTCGCTGGGCATGATCAGCCTGATCCTGATCCTGCTGATCGGGGGTCCGCTGGTGATGTTCTTTGTTCGCCCGGCGCTGGGGCTGATCAATGGGATTCTGCTGTCGCTGTGATGGGGAATCCTGCCGTCGCTGTGAGGCTTCCGTACAATAGAACGAGATTTTTTCTGAGCAAAGGACAAGGGTGTCGATCAGTTCTCCCTATTCAAAGAAGCGCGTGCTCAGCGGCATGCGCCCCACCGGCAAGCTGCATCTGGGCAACTATATGGGCGCGCTCTATAACTGGGTGCGCCTGCAGCGCGAGTACGAGTGCTACTTCTTCATCGCCGACTGGCACGCGCTGACAACCGATTATGCAGACACGTCGCAGGTGCGCGAGAACACGCACGAGGTGATCCTCGACTTTCTCGGCGCGGGCCTCGATCCCGAGTTGTGCACGCTCTTCGTACAGAGCGACGTGAAGCAACACGCGGAGCTGTTTCTGCTGTTCACCATGATCACGCCCCTCGGCTGGCTGGAGCGCGTGCCCACCTACAAGGAGCAGCAGGAGAACATCACCGGCAAGGACCTGAGCACCTACGGATTCCTGGGCTATCCGTTGCTGCAGGCTGCGGACATTTTGATCTATCAGGCCGACTTCGTGCCTGTCGGCCAGGACCAGGTGGTGCACGTGGAGCTGACGCGTGAGGTGGCAAGAAGGTTCAACCAGTTCTATCCGAAGCAGAGCACAGAGCACAGAGCGCAGAGTACAGAACCTGGAGCTGTGCTTCCCGAACCTCAAGTCCTTCTCACGCCATCGCCCAAGCTCCCCGGCACGGATGGCCGCAAGATGTCCAAGAGCTATGGCAACGCGATTCTTCTTACGGATCCCGAGCCGGTGATCCGGCAGAAGCTGAAGCCGATGGTGACCGACCCGGCGCGGATTCGCAGGACCGATCCGGGGAATCCCGAAGTTTGCCCGGTGTTCGATCTGCACAAGGTCTTTTCGAGCGCGGAGACGCAACAAAAAGCGCGCGAGGGCTGCACCACGGCAAGCATCGGATGCATTGAGTGCAAGAGCTGGGTTGCCGACGCGATCGTGGCTGAGTTGAAGCCGATCCAGGAGCGGCGGGCGAAGTACGAGAGCGATCCGAATCTCGTTACCGAAATTCTTGCCGAGGGCACTCGGCGCGCTTCGACCCGGGCTGAGCAGACGATGCGCGAAGTGCGTGCGGCGGTGGGACTGGGTGGGTGAGCTGATGGCGGACGTCGAAAACACGGACCAGCACAATCAGCCTTCGGAGACCGCTGAGACGCAGCCGAGCGCGCCGGTTGCGCCTCAGGCCCAGGTTCAGGCCACGCCCGCTCCGGTCCCATCTGCTTTGGCGAAGAAGCAGCATAAGGACGTCGACTCGGGCTTCCCGTTCTCGGTCATGGTGGGCACTGTCTACGATGGGCCGCTCGATCTGCTGCTGGACCTGATCCGCAAGCAGGACATCGACATCTACGACATTCCGATTGCGAAGATCACGGCGCAATTTCTCGGCTACGTGGAACACATCAAGGAAACCGACGTGGATGCCGCCGGCGAGTTCATCTACATGGCGGCTCTGCTTATCCACATCAAGAGCAAGATGCTGTTGCCGCGCTCGCCCATTGAGGAAAAGGAAGGGGAGAGCGAGGATCCGCGCCTGGAGCTGGTCGAGCGGCTGCTCGAACACGAGCGGTTCAAGAACGCCGCGCAAATGCTGCACGCCAAGCAGCAGATCGAGGAGGCGACCTGGACCAACCCGGGCATGAGGGAGTTTCGCGGTGCGGAGGGAACGGAGCCGGAGATCGCCGCAGACACGATGGACCTGGTGCGGGTCTTTCAACAGATTCTGGAGCGCGCCAAGAACCGGCCGGTGCTCGATCTTGAGGAAGACGCGGCAACTGTGGGCCAGATGATCGACTTCATGCGGCGGCGGCTGATGATGGAAGACAGGCCGGTGGCGCTCAGCAAGCTCCTCGTGAGCGCGAAGTCGCGTAGCTCCATCGTCGCCATGTTTCTGGCGCTGCTGGAACTGGTGCGGCTGCAGGCAATTCTGCTGCGGCAGGACCGAAACTTTAGCGAAATTTTTATTAAGAAGCAGGATCAGTTCGAAACGGTGCTGAACGAGAGGGTCAGTCAAGTGCGAGACGACTGGTCATAAAGCGCCTGAATTGACCCAATTCATCTCAGGTTCATTAAATATTCATAAATTTTGGCTTCAAATTGATGCTCAAGGGTAATCGAGGCTGATAGCTTGCTGATCGACACCCCTCGATAGAACTCTTCAGGAGCCAATTTCCCATGGATCAGGCAGCAAGCGTTGCTATTCCCCCGCAACAGGTGCCACAGACCTCGGCAGTTCACGAAAAGCTGAACAAGCCAGTAAGCAAGATCGGGATCGCTATTTTCGGGCTGATCTTGCTCGGCGGCCTCGGATACGCCGTTTCCCAGCTGGCAAGCGATCTGAGCGGGACGCATATGGCCACAATCTGGCCGTATGTTCTGCTCGGAATCGCTCTGCTGATCGCCCTCGGCTTCGAGTTTGTGAATGGCTTTCACGATACGGCCAATGCTGTGGCCACCGTCATCTACACGCATTCTTTGGAGCCGCACATCGCCGTCGTCTGGTCTGGCATGTGGAACCTGATCGGGGTGCTCACTTCATCGGGGGGCGTGGCTTTTTCGATCCTGACCCTGCTGCCGGTGGAGCTGATCCTGCAGGTTGGCAAGGGGGCAGGTTTTGCGATGGTCTTTTCACTGCTGATCGCGGCGATCATCTGGAACCTGAGCACATGGTGGCTAGGGCTGCCGGCCTCGAGTTCCCACACGCTGGTGGGGTCGATTATTGGCGTGGGTGTAGCTAACCAGCTGATGAGCCCAAAGACGGGCACGAGCGGAGTGGATTGGTCGCAGGCGGCCAATGTCTTCAAGGTGCTGCTCATCTCGCCCGTGGTCGGGTTCGTGTTCGCGGGATTGTTGCTGATTGTTCTCAAGATGCTGATCAAGAACCCCGAACTCTATCAATCGCCGAAAGGGGACGCGCCTCCGCCGTTCTGGATTCGGGGCCTGCTGATCCTCACCTGCACCGGTGTGAGCTTCGGGCATGGTTCGAATGACGGCCAGAAGGGCATGGGCCTGATCATGCTAATCCTGATCGGTACAGTGCCCACCGCATACGCTCTCAATCACGCGATTGGTTACGACCAGGTGCAGGATTTTGCGGCTGTCTCCCAGCAGGCTGCGAATGTCCTCTCGCCCCATGTGTCATCGGATGCGTTGATGGGCGACGCCCGCAGCGACCTGACGGACTACATCCGCAGCAAGGAGTTCACTCCGAACACCATGCTGGCCGCGCGGCAGCTTGCTATTGAGATCAAGGATGAAGTCTTGCAGTACAAGACGCTCGCGGGCATCCCGGGCAACCAACAGCAGAACGTTCGCAACGACATGTACGTCGAGAGTGAAGCGCTGCGCCTGATGGCCAAGTCGGGCAATCCGAAGTTCTCGTCGACGGAGAATGCGGTGCTCGCGAATTACAAGAAGCACCTCGATCTGTCGACCAAGTTCATTCCGCCGTGGGTAAAGGTCGCGGTCGCACTTGCGCTGGGCCTGGGCACCATGGTGGGCTGGAAGCGGATCGTCGTCACGGTGGGCGAAAAGATCGGCAAAGAGCACCTGACCTATGCACAGGGAGCGTCGGCGGAAATCGTCGCCGCAATCACGATCATTGCCGCGGACCAGTTCAAAATGCCGGTATCGACGACGCATGTGCTGTCTTCGGGCGTTGCCGGAACGATGCTCGCCAACGGCAGCGGCCTGCAGCTTTCGACCATCCGCAACATCGCCATGGCCTGGGTATTCACCCTTCCGGCCGCAGCCCTGCTTGCTGCTGGAATCTTCTGGTTGATGCGGCAGTTCATCTAAAACATTGGCGGCCAGTTCCGGGATCAGCGGCGCTTCTGTACTATCTTGAGAAGCGCCGTTTTCCTTCTGCAGGCGCGAAGTGTTGATTCGAGCCGATGAGCCTGAAAGCCAAGATCGAAGCTGTCATCTACGCCGCAGAAGAGCCGGTTACGCTCGCGCAGCTTGCGGCGCTTTTCCAGACCGAAGCATTGGGTGAACGCCGCGTGGCGAAGGAAGCCATGGATGCGGCGATCAGCATTTCCATGGCGTTGAGTCCCGAGCCGGGCCTCAGCTGGGAGATGCCAATTCCGTTCGCGGAAAAGATGGCTGCCGAGGCTGCCGCCGCGGTGAACGCCGAGGCGGAAAAAGATCCAAAACAGGAGGCGCGGCAGCGTGACCGCGAAGCGCGCGAGGGGATTCGCCGCATTGTGAACGAGCTGCTCGCCGATTACGCCGAGGGCGATCGGGGCCTGGAGATTCGGGAGATCGCCGGCGGCTATCGCATGGGTACCAAGGCCGAATACCATGACGCCGTACGCGGATTCGTGAAGAGCCTCAAGCCGGTGATGAAGTTGTCGCTGCAGGCGCTGGAGACGCTCGCAGTGATTGCGTATAAGCAGCCGATCACGGCGCCGGAGGTGAGCGATATTCGCGGTGTGGATTCAGGCGGCGTGCTGGGCTCGCTGATCAGCCGCAAGCTGATCACCACGGCAGGGCGCAAGCACGTGATCGGCCGGCCGATCCTCTACAAAACGACCAAGGAGTTCCTGCTGCGTTTCGGGCTGAAGGATCTGAACGAACTGCCGTCCATCGAGGAGTTCGAGAAGATGGCGGGTGAACTTGCGGAAACCGATGCGCTGGACGCGACTCCGGAACAGGGTTCATCGAACCGCGAGGAAGCCGATCAGGAAGAACTGGAGATCGGATCAGTCGACGCCGGCCCTGATCCGGATGAGTCCGAGACTGAGGACGTCCAGCTGGCAGCGATCGGCGTGAGCGATGAGGGCCCCGCGAGCGAACTGGCCGATCTGCCCGGCATAGCCGTCGAGCCCGAGGTGAAGCCGACCAGCATGGTGGACGCGGGTCACGCCACTGCCTCCGTAGGCCAGCCCGGCGAAGGGGACTGATGCCCCCCGGTCAGAAGCAGGTTCGGGAGCAGGTCTCCCACGAACCATCTCAGGAGCGGCTGCAGAAGATCATCGCGGCAGCCGGCATCTGTTCGCGGCGCAAGGCCGAAGAGCTGATCGTTGCCGGACGGGTGCAGGTCAACGGTCAGACTGTAACCGAGCTGGGCACAAAGGCCGATCCCGCGCGCGATCATATCCGCGTAGACGGCAAGCTGCTCCATGGGCCGGAGCGACACCGCTACTTCGTGCTCAACAAGCCGAAAGGGTACGTGACGACGGTCAGCGATCCCGAAGGCCGGCCGACTGTGATGAAGCTGATCCGAGGCGGAGAACGCGTCTTTCCAGTAGGCCGGCTCGACTACGCAAGCGAGGGGCTGCTGGTGATGACCAACGACGGTGAGCTGGCGAACACGCTCACGCGGGCCGCATCCCGCATCGAGAAGACATACCTGGTGAAGGTCAGCGGCCGCCCGAAAGGATCAGACCTTGAACAGCTTCGCCACGGGCTGATGATCGACCGCGGACAAGCCGGGATCCGGCGAGGGCCGGGTGATGACCGCCCCGGCGAAGGTGCGGCTGGCGCGCGAAGGCGAGAATCCCTGGTACGAGCTGGTGCTGATCGAGGGGCGGAACCGCGAGATACGCAAGATGTTCGAGGAGATCGGCCACCACGTCGAGAAGATTCGGCGTGTCGGCTATGGCCCGCTGGTGCTGGACGTGAAACCGGGCGAATCCCGTGAGCTTACGGCCGACGAAGTAGAGAAGCTGAGGCGCGCAGTGAGGGCCGACAAGCGTAAGCCAGAGCAAAAGCGGGCGAGCCGCTAGCCAGGCCTGTTGTATCCAAAAACGGATGAATTGAATCTAACGGACGGGGTGATTTTCGATGGCGAAGGCTACATTTGGTGCGGGTTGTTTCTGGGGAGTTGAGGCGCGGTTCGCGCAGGTTCCGGGAGTTACGGCGACGGCCGTCGGTTACGAGGGCGGCAAACTCGACAACCCGAGTTATCGCGATGTCTGCACGGATGCCACGGGCCACGCCGAGGTTGTCGAAGTCGACTACGATCCCGCCAAGGCGAGCTACGGGCAACTGCTGGACCTCTTCTTCGAACTGCACGACCCAACGCAGTTGAATCGCCAGGGCCCGGATTGGGGCACCCAGTATCGCAGCGTTGTTTTCTATCACTCACCCGAGCAGGAAGCCGCCGCGAAGCAGACCATTGCTCGCCTTACAGAGGAGAAGCGCTTCCGGAAGCCGATCATGACGCAGGTCGTTCCGGCGCAGACCTTCTGGCGCGCCGAGGAGTACCACCAGAAGTATCTCGAGAAACGCGGAGCGGTCAGCTGTCACATCTGAAACTCAGCGCAGCCCGGCCGCCTTCATGAAGTCGAAGTCGATCTTCAGCGCATCGGGGATCGGCATGTCGAAGTCCTCCTGCTCGACGATCGCGTAGCGAATGCGGGCTTTGCGCGCCGCGGCGAATATTGGCTTGTAGTCGATGACGCCGTGGCCCAGCTCCGTCGAGGTGCGCTTTTCGGGTTGATCCGGCTGCGCGGGCTTCAGGTCCTTGATGTGCAGCAGTGAAATGCGCTTGGGATACTTTGAAAGGAACTCGACCGGGTTGTGTCCGCCCGCGACCACCCAGGCGCAGTCCATTTCGAGCGTGACCAGCGAAGGGTCGGTGTCGCTGAGGAGAATCTGGTATCCGTAGGTGCCGCCGAGGTCGCGGAACTCCACTGTGTGGTTGTGGTAACCGAACTTCATCCCCTGTGCTTTCACCTTCTGACCGATGCGGTTGAACTGCTCGGCATTCCACTTCCAGTCGTCGGCGGTCATGCCGTGCAGCATGGCCTGCCACGTGCCGCCTGGGGCGTGCTCGAAGCGCGACGGATCCGCCACCGAGGGCGAGGAGCAGATGACGTATTCGAGGCCCAGGGTCTTGGCATACTCGATGGTGGCATCCTCTGATTTGAGCAGGGTGGGCAGCGGATAGTGCGCGCTGACGCAATTCAGCCCGGCGGCAGCCATCATCTGCTTCACTTCGGCGGCGGAGTGATCGTAGAAGCCGGCGGCCTCCACATTGCGGAAGCCCGCGGCGGCGACCGTCTGGAGCGTTCCCGCGAAATCCTTCGGGAGTAGCGAGCGAACGCTGTAAAGTTGCAGCCCAATCCCCGGGCCCGAAGCGGCGGCGTGCGCCATCTTTGATTGCATTAAGGCGAAGGCGGCGGCGGTCGATCCGGCAGCCACAAAATCTCTTCTGGAAATCCAGCTCATGAACAGCTCCCAGCGAAGTTTTGGTTGACTCAGCCCGACCAGCATACGGATTGTGATCGCGAAGGTCTAGTCTCGCGAAGGTCTAGGATGGTGGCTGGCATGGAATTCTTTCCCCTGAACGGGACGCAGGTCTCGCGCATTGGCCTTGGTACATGGGCATTCGGCGGCTCGGAGTGGGGAAGTGTCAGCGAGCAGGAGGCAATCGACACCTGCCTCGCTGTCTTCGACCACGGTATTAACCTGGTCGATACGGCTCCGATCTACGGCCGAGGACGGGCCGAAGAGCTGATTGGTAAAGCGGTGCGGCAGCATGGACAGCGCGAGAAGTTTTACATCGCGACGAAAGCCGGGCTTGAATGGACCGCCGACCAGGTCTTCGCAAACTCAACGCCAGAGCGGCTGCGGCGCGAGTTTGAGGACTCACTGCGCCGGCTCCACACCGATTACGTCGATCTCTACCAGATCCACTGGCCCGATACGACTCTTCCGGTCGAGCGCGCAGCGGAGGTGCTGCTTGATTTGTACGACCGGAAGAAGATACGCGCTATTGGCGTGAGCAATTTTTCCGCGGGGGAGATGAGGGCCTTTCGCAGCGTTGCGCCTCTCCATTCCAACCAGCCGCCTTACAACATTTTCGAGCGCGCCATCGATGACGAGGTACTGCCGTATTGCCGCGAGCATTCGATCGCGGTGCTCACCTACAGTTCGCTGTGCCGGAGCCTGCTCGGCGGGAGGCTCACCAGCGATACCCGGTTTGGCGAGGGAGACATCCGGCGAGTCGATCCGAAGTTCCAGCAGCCGCGTTTCGGGCAGTATCTCGATGCGGTCGCCCGGCTGGATGCCTTTGCTCGCCGAAACTACGCCAAGAGCGTGCTGGAACTGGCGGCGCGGTGGGTTCTCGATCGTCCTGGGGTGAGCGCGGCGCTGTGGGGAGCCAAGCGTCCCGATCAGTTAGCAGCAGTAGAAGGAATTTTCGGATGGCGTCTCGATAAGGCTGCGATGCGCGAGATCGATGAGATTGTGCGGGAATCCGTTAGAGATCCGGTAGGGCCGGAGTACCTGACGCCGCTGCGGAGAAATTAGGCAAAAAAAGAGCCCGCGCGGAGCGTCCGACGCGGGCTTCGTGACGAGTGTTGCTCTACTGGCCACTCACCGCAGCCATCGAGCTGCCCGCATCGTGGTGTTTTGCGGGAGCGTCCAGTACCGATGTGATGCCCTTGGCGACTTGAATGGAATGTAACTCGTGGGTAACGCCAGCATCATCGAACTTTATGCGAACCGTCGGCGTGCCGGGTGTGTAATCAGCCGGCGACGCGGTCCACAAGAATGTTTGCATAGTGGTCATGTTGCTCATCGTGATTACATGGGAACCCGGATCCATGCTCACCTGATACCGGCCTGCTGGAAAGGCCGTACCGTGGGATTCGAAATTGAAGGGAACGTTCACCACCGCTTTGTCAGCCGCGAAGGCAGCGGTTGCGAGCAGGGCGGCAGACGTGAGGACCAGGGAGCGGAGCATAAATCGCATTGGTGTTTCTCCTTACAGGGACAAACACTAGCGATCTGGATCAAGGCCTGTCGTTAAATTGGCGTCCAAAAAACGTCAAATGTTCCGGGCAGGATTTGACTCTAACTGTCTTTCACACAGGCAATCCTGAATCTCGCGGTCCGTCCGATCTTGCGCGGAGCGCCAATTGTCAGAAAGCCT
Source organism: uncultured Acidobacteriaceae bacterium (assembly GCA_963782175.1). GTDB lineage: Bacteria > Acidobacteriota > Terriglobia > Terriglobales > Acidobacteriaceae > Silvibacterium. The sequence goes on along the minus strand of CAWAIX010000012.1, from coordinate 44,614 downwards.
TCGACCGCACTGACCATCAAGCGGATCTACATACAGGAAATGACAAGATCAAGCGCGAGGGCAGAGAAGCAAGCCGGAGTAGATCTGGGTAAGGAACAGGCAAAACAGGCGGCATTCCGGATGAGCGGCGATCTCAAAGTCTGCGCTACGCTGCTGGATTCGATGAGTGGCGTCCCCGACGGGATTTGAACCCGTGTTATCGCCGTGAAAGGGCGGTGTCCTGGGCCGGGCTAGACGACGGGGACGAGAGCTGTGCAGACGCACGCGCCCGCTCGGAAGACGAACGCTAATTTAAAATCTATCAACCGATGCGGACGGTGTCAAAGGCCACCGGGGATGTCACCGAGCAAACGTCTTTATCACCCAGCCTTCATTGCAGAAGCCTTTCTGTATCGGGTCCCGCGTCCCGGCTTCGGTCCCGCTTCAAGGACGGAGCCTGTCCTCTGCGCTTCAGGGCGTGAACAATCCGGTCCGGCTTTATCCTTTTCGGGCTTTATACTTTAATGGATAGCCAGATTGCTCTTTTGCCTGGGCGCTTGGTGAACCAGGCCGCGAGCTTGCGTCGATTTGGTCTGGCCCGCAGGCAGGTCGTCCGAGGCCGGGCCGAGAGATTTTTTGGAGCCTGCGCGCCGCGAGCGAATCCAATGTTCAACATAGGTGACGAGCGCCCAGATCTCCAGTTCATAGAACAAGATTCCCAGCACGACAACTTGAGAAATGTTTCTGCAGACAGGTGATCAGTCCCCCTGTTCGCGCAGGTTCAACAAAACGGGGTTCAAGCGGAATTCCCGGCGATTGTCGACGCATCCGCCGGAATCGGAATCAGCATGAGGGTCCATTCATTGAAAAACGGCTTACGTATTTTGGTCTTTGTCTCGGTCCTGTTGCTTGTTTCCGGGGGCCTGATAGCGTGTCAGAAGGCGGCCTCGGCTCCGCCTCCCCCGCAAGCGTTGCCGGTGCAGACGATGCAGGTATCGGCTACGCCAGTGGCGCAGTCGGACGAGTATGTTGCGACCATCAAATCACGCCGCTCGGCGACCCTGAATCCTCAGGTGGACGGCAATTTGATTCAGATTCTCGTCCACTCCGGCGACCACGTGAAAGCCGGACAACTGCTCATGGTGATCGACCCACTCAAGCAGGAGGCCACCGTGGAGTCGCAGGCCGCGACCGAAAAGCAGAAGCTGGCCGTGTACGAATACAACAAGAAGGAAGTAGAGCGGCAGCGCAAGCTCTACGCCGCGGGCGTGACCAGCCTTGACACTGAGGAACAGGCCGAGCAGGCTTTCGGGAACTCCAAGGCTGACTATGAATCGGCCGTCGCCTCGCGCGTTACCCAGGAAAAGCAGCTCGAGTACTACAAGATTCGCGCACCCTTCGATGGCATAATCGGCGATGTTCCGGTTCACCTCGGAGACTACGTCTCCGCCACAACCTTGTTGACCACTGTCGACGAGAACCGCGACCTCGAAGCCTATATCTATATTCCGACTGAGCGCGCCGCCCAGGTACGCATGGGTCTCGGCGTCGATATCCTGGACAATAACGAAAAGCTCATCGAGCACACGGCGATCGACTTCATCTCGCCGCAAGTGGATAACCAGCTTCAGGGCATTCTCGCCAAGGCGCCGGTGCATTCCGAACAGGCGATGGTGCGGACAGCGCAACTGGTGAAGGCGAGGGTCATATGGAAGGTCACTCCCGTCCCGGTAGTTCCGGTGCTGGCCGTGACCAGACTTGGCGGCCAGACATTTGTTTACGTGGCGCAGAAGGATAATGGAAAATTCGTAGCCAAGCAGCGCGCTGTGACCCTCGGTGACACGGTCGGCAACGACTATGCAGTGGAAGGCGGTCTGAGTATTGGAGACAAGGTCATTATCTCCGGCACGCAGTTGCTAGTCGATGGCGCCCCGGTACAACCATTGGGTTGAGTGAAAATGTGGCAGTGAAACTGCGCAAGATTTTGACTGCGTCCGAGTTGAAAATGACAAGATTTGGGGGCCGGCGGCCCGGTAGCGAAAGGATTTTCGCGTGGTAGATTTCTTCATTCACCGTCCCGTGTTTGCGACGGTTTGCGCGCTTCTGATTATTCTTGCGGGCGCCGCCGTCATCCCAACATTACCGATTTCGCTGTATCCGGAATTAGCTCCACCGGAAGTTGACGTGACGAGCAACTACGTGGGCGCCAATGCCCAAGTAGTTGAGTCGGCAGTTACGATTCCGCTGGAACAGCAGATTAACGGCGTTGAAGGCATGCACTACATGACTTCAACCAGCTCAAATGACGGCACAAGCAGCATCAGGGTTTTCTTTGCTACTGGATACAATAAGGACATTGCCGCGGTCGACGTACAAAACCGCGTGTCTACCGCACAAGGCCGCCTGCCTCAAGAGATCAAAAACACCGGCATCACGATTTCGAAGGCAAACTCGAACTTCGTTTTCGCAGCCGGATTTTTCTCGCCGGACGGAAGCGTCTCCAATCAGTACATCTCGAATTACCTTGATGTTTACGTAAAAGACCCGCTCAAGAGAATCAAGGGCGTGGGCGATGTGGTGATCTTTGGCGAGCGTAAATATGCAATGCGCCTCTGGCTTGATCCGACGAAACTTGCCGCCCGCAACTTGACGGCGACAGACGTCATCAACGCCATCCAGGAACAGAACATCGAAATTCCTTCAGGGCAGCTGGGCCGCCCACCAGCACCTGCATCGCAGAACTTCCAGATTACGCTGCGCGTCATTGGCCGCCTGAGCGATCCCAGAGAGTTCGAGAAGATCATTCTGAAGAATACGCCGAACGGGCTGGTCCAGATAAAGGATGTCGGTCACGCAGAACTGGGCGCGGAAACCTATGACACGAACCTTGAATATAGCGGGCACCAGGCGATTGGCGTCGGTGTGCAGCAGCTTTCTGATGCCAATGCGCTGGATGTCGACAAGGCAGCCAAGGCCGAACTCGCCGACCTGGCAAAGTCGTTTCCGCCGGGAATCCAGTACGTAGTCGCCTTCGATACGACAACCGTCGTTGGTGATTCGATCAAAGAAGTACTCTCTACGCTCGAAGAAGCAATTCTGATCGTCATAGCGGTCATTTTCCTCTTTCTGCTCGACTGGCGCGCGACGATCATTCCTGCTATCACGATTCCAGTATCGCTGGTCGGAACGTTTGCGTTCATCAAAGCGTTTGGGTTTTCGATTAACTCTCTGACGTTGTTCGGCATTATTCTCGCAACCGGCCTTGTGGTCGACGACGCCATCGTCGTGATTGAGAACGTGCAACGGCACATCGCGCATGAGCATTGCGATCCACATAAAGCGACATCAGACGCGATGAAGGAGGTGACGAGCGCGGTTGTCGCCACCTCGCTTGTGCTGATTTCGGTTTTCGTACCGGTCTCATTTTTTCCCGGGACGACAGGCATCCTTTACAAGCAGTTTGCGATGACGATTGCCTTCTCAATCGCCATCTCCGCATTCAACGCTCTCACGCTTTCCCCCGCGCTCGCGGCTCTCTTCCTGCGAAGTGAGGAAGAAAAATACAAGCTGCTGGACTGGACACGCATCAGGTTCCTTTCGCGCGGCTATGCAGGATTCGCGCATGGTGTTGAGGACGTCATTTTATGGATGGGCAGGACGTATGCAAAGATCATTCACGTTGCCCTGCGATTGCGCTATCTGCTGCTCCTGATCTTTTTCGCCGCGCTCGCAACTACCTATTTCATGTACAACCACGTGCCGACCGGGTTCATTCCGCAGGAAGACCAGAATTATCTGATCTGCGTTTTACAAGCACCTCCCGGCGCTTCACTGAATTACACGACTGAGGTTTCACACCGGGCCGAGCAGGTCATCCTGCAGGATCCCGATGTATTTGGCACCTTTGCCGTCCCAGGCTTCAGCCTCTCGGGTGGCAGTGCTCCGAACTACGGATTGATCTTCGTTCCGTTGAAGCCAATAGACACTCGACGTGGCAAGGGGCACGGAGCGGGCGACATCGTCCAGCGTCTGACGCCCAAGATGTTTGGGGTTCCAGGGGCCTTGATTGTGGTCTTCGAACCCCCCGCTGTGCAAGGCATTGGCAGCTTTGGCGGCTTCGAATTTCAGTTGCAGGACCTAGGCCGAAACACTCTGCAGGATCTCGATATTGTGGCTCACAAGATAGTCGCCGCAAGCCGGCAGCGAAAGGATCTGGCCAATCTGTACACCAGCTACACCGCGAATGATCCTCAGCTGCTGATCCAGATTGACCGTGAGAAGGCCAAGGCGATGAGCGTGCCTATCAGCGAGATTACAAATGCGCTGGGCGTATATATGGGATCGCAGTACATCAACGACTTCGACTTCAACAACCGCTCTTATCGGGTCTATATTCAGGCGGATCAGCCCTACCGCATGAAGCAAGGCGACCTGCGCCAATACTATGTGCGTTCAAGCAACGGCGGGATGGTTCCTCTCGACAACCTGGTGTACATCAGCGGCACCGCTGGACCGCAGGTGATCTACCACTTCAATCTGTTCCGTTCGGCGGAAATCGATGGCTCGGCCGCTCCGGGATACAGCTCGAACCAGGGCCTCAAGGCAATGGAAGAACTCTTTCAGCAGAACAAGTTGCAGGGGATGGCGTACTCCTGGAGCGGTTTGGCGCTGGAGGAGGTTGAATCGCAGGGCAAGGCGATCATCATCTTCGGCCTGGGAATCATCGTGGTATATCTCACCCTGGCGGCTCTGTATGAGAGCTTCGCCCTGCCGTTCATTATTTTGCTTTCAGTCCCAATGGCCGTGCTCGGCGCGCTGGAATTGATTTCGCTGCGTGGATACTCGAATGACGTTTATGTGCAGATCGGCCTGCTGATGCTCATTGGACTGGCAGCCAAAAATGCCATTCTGATTGTGGAATTCGCGGAGCAATTGCGCCTGCAGGGCCGGTCAATTGCCGAAGCCGCGATCGAAGCGGCAGAACTTCGGTTGCGGCCAATTCTGATGACATCCATCGCGTTCATTCTCGGCGTGCTGCCGCTGTACTTTGCCACCGGTGCCGGCGCGAAGGGACGTAACTCAGTCGGAACGGCGATCGTGGGCGGCATGTTGGTTTCGACGTTCCTGAACCTGATCTTCATCCCTGTTCTTTACGTGCTGTTGAGCACCCTGCTGAGCAAAATGAAAAGAGAGCGTCGCAGACCGGAAGACTGCAAAGAGGAAGAATTACCGGAAACTGCGATGTCATCAAGCTGAACCAGCAAAATGCCGGCGGAACGGAGGGATTCGGCTTCCTTTCCTTTGCGGAAGGCTTCATTTAGTCTGTTTAGAGCTATCCATCAGGCCGGGATGGCGGAACTGGCAGACGCAGCGGACTCAAAATCCGCCGACCGCAAGGTCATGGGGGTTCGACCCCCCCTCCCGGCACCAACGGTCGCTGTAGGTATTTCACTATTAAAATCAAAACTCTACAACGAATTTAAAAGCATGCCTCAACCAAGAAACAGCTTTGGTTCGAGTAGCATTTTTCCCATTCGGGTACAATTTCAGGTACAGTGCGGGTACAACCACACTCTCTGGAGACCTGGATGGCAACACTCGTCAAGACCTCGTCAGGTAAGTGGAAAGCCATTATCCGCAGGGTTGGCTGGCCTCTGACGGTGAAGACGTTTCGAACCCAACGAGACGCCGGAGACTGGGCGCGCCGCACAGAAGACGATATGGTTCGTGGTGCGTTCATTCAGCGGTCTGCTGGTGATCGCATTACCGTCGCGGTTGCGATGAAGCGTTATCTATCCGATGTGGTGCCCTCAAAGCGGCCCACTACGCAGGTGGCCGACCAAAAGCGCTCCAAGATTCTTGTGAAACATCTTGGCAAGTATTCCCTTACCTCACTGACACCAGAGGTCATTGCTCAATTTCGCGATATGCGTTTGGCAGGGGAAGATCGTAAGGATGCGGACGGAAACGCGCTCCCGAGATCAAACAGTACCGTCCGTCTCGATCTGGCTCTTCTTGGTCATCTGCTGACCACCGCGATCAAAGAGTGGGGCGTTAACTTGCCATCCAATCCGGTCTCGAATATCCGGCGGCCAGCACCAGCGGCTGGACGAAATCGTAGACTTTCGCCAGATGAGGAAACTCGACTATTGGCTGCAGTCGATCAGCACTCGAATCCGATGATGGGCTGGATCGTCCGAATCGCTCTCGAAACTGGCATGCGATGGTCAGAGATATTGAACCTCCACAAATCGCAGGTCGATCTCAACCGTCGCATTGTCCGACTGTTGAAGACGAAGAATACTCAACCGCGTACAGTGCCGCTGACTCTTGGCGCTGTGGAAGTGTTCAGCATGGCGATTGCGAATCCCGAACGGCCTAAAGATTCGGATCTGATCTTCTTTGGTGCACCTGGTCGCGATGGTGTTCGGAGACCTTACCAGTTCGACAGAATGTGGCAGGCTATCAAGCAAAAGCAAGGGCTAATGGATTTTCGCTTTCATGATCTACGACATGAAGCCGTGAGTCGATTTGTGGAGGCAGGGTTCTCTGACCAAGAAGTTTCCGCAATCAGCGGACACAAGAGCATGCAAATGCTGAAACGCTACACCCATCTGCGCGCCGAAGATCTAGTCGTGCGCCTGGATCAAGCGCCTAGGCTCAACAAGAAAACCGCGGAGTGGGTTCCTGTGTGCTAACTCGGAAAATTAATTCGCTCGATATAGAGAGACTGATTCCGATATATTTGCGACACTCCCTGCCTGCGGTAAATGAAATGCAAGAAAGATCTGACAGTCGCGACACTTAAAGACGATCCAATCAGACGATCGTACGGCCCGCTGGGCGAGCTCACGCCTGAGGAGCGGAGCGCCCAGGCGCGCAGGATTGTTAGGAGCGCGTTGGGCCAAGAAGTAGGCCGCGGTGGTTCTCACCGCGACAATGTCCCTCCGCAAAGCCTTCAAAGCGCGTGGCCAAGAAGTCGCCCAAGAACAAATAGCGCAGCTCTGTTCATTTCAGAATTTTCTGGTGCCGAATCAGTCCACGTTTGCTTTGAGACCGGACTTCCAGGCAGAGATTCTCAGCGAACTGCTCTTTGGCAAGCATGTAGATTATTTCCCAACTCGACTGGATATTTCTCCTTAGACCCATTGAGCTGAACGACGGCATAAAGCGGGCGACGATATCGTCAGACCGGGATGCAGATTCTTCGTGAGGGTTGAACGGGACCTGCTCTTCGGGGTTCCATACTCCGCCATGCCTTTCAGGGAATGAACAAGGCATAATCTTGTAGGGGGAAAACGGTTGGCCGAAAAGAAGAAAGTCCGGAAAGTGAATCGCGAAGGCCAACGGTGGACAGACGACAGAGCCGGAATGACTCTCCGACTCCCCCTCGAACTAAGAGAAGCTGTCACAGAAGAGGCTCGCGTCAAGGGCGATCTGGCCAGGATCGTCCTTTTCGCTTTGAGCCACGTTGATCGCAAGGATGTAGAAATCCAACAGACCCGCAAAGCAGGTCTACCACTATGTTCTCCTCAATTGCTTCACGTGGGAGCCGGGGCTAGGAACGCACTCCGGGAATGGGCTGAGGAGGAAGGTGTCAGCGTCAATGCAATTGTGGTGAGCGTGTTGGAAGAGTTCTTCAAGCGGCTTAAGAAAAGTAAGGCTCTGCGGGAAGAGCTACGCTTAGAAATCCGTGCTCGGCGCGGATTTTCCCTAGCTAACCATCCGTCGAGTATCCCGGGGGCTCCAGTCAGGTAGTCGCTTCATTCTTGAAGCCTTGCCCTGTGACGTGGATATTCCCCTGTTGCGCGGTCGCTTCTTCACTGAACATGACGACATGGGAACATGGGATGTGGCCCAATCGTTATCGTCAGCGCTGCGTCAAGCCGCACCAGTTTTTGGGAAATCAAGGGTAAGCGAGGGCATTGTCATCGTTTGCTATTGAAATGTACTCTCCACTAGAGTATAAAGGCATTAGCTGAAATGTACATTGCATTTGGTTTGATCGCGCCCGAACTAGGCCAACGCACGCTTTCGGACAGAACAGAATGACTATCGAAGAAGTTCTGGTTAAGCAATATGGTCCACTGCTCAGCTTGGATCAATTAGCGACGATTCTCGATCGATCTCCGGAGGGCCTCCGCATCAGTCTCAGGTCATCAGGCGAATGGGTGCGCAGAATCAACGCTGCTCGTTTACGGCTCGGTCGTCGAGTCTATTTTCGTACCTCAGAAATAGCAAACGTACTGGACGCGCGGTGACCTTAAAAAGTGTCTCCTGACCTGACAAGCGCTCAGTCCATACTCCGGCAAACCGAGCGAAGAGACCGACGCGGTTGGAGAATTTCGACGAACGACACGTTATGGTGGACTCATGAAATGGCGACAAATTATCCGTATGTAGCCAACCCAGATTATCCCCGGGTTGTTCATCCGCTTGATGCTCCCTTTCTGACGGCTGTGCTTCACGATGTGCTGCATCGCTTCAGCGGTGACTCACAGCATGTACATAACCGGACTTCGAGTGGCGGGGAGATTGGTGGGTTTACGCATAAGGCTGAAGTCGAACCCCATAGTCTGAAGTCGAAACCCCATAAGTTCTGAAGTGAAAAGAAGGCCCGAATAGCGGGCCTTCTTCATTTGAGGAAAAAGCCGCAGGCCGTGCGGCAGGCCTTACAAAAACCTACACAACCTACATAACCTCCTCAAGTGACTTTTTTTCTGTAGGTTGCGAGGTAGGGAGGGTTTCGCTGTTCGAGGCGAGATCCTCCTCAAGGTACACAGCGGCAAGCCGGTGGATGCCGGCGATCGTGGCCGTATCGAGGATCAGACCATTGCCGGCTTGGCTGAGACGGCGAGAACGCAGGCCCAACTTCTTCAGGCGATGACCTACCTTTGCTGGGCTCAGCTTCATCTGTTCACCGCGAAGCTCGAGGAGGCGATTCGCCTCATTCGCCACCTCAGAGACGTACACACTTTCCCGCTTGGCGCGGCTGAATGCAAGTACTGCTTCTACGACGATTGTTTCCGTCAAATCTACTTTCTGGTAGAGGTCGTCACTATTCTGTCCTTTCAACAGAAGGACTAATCCGTCAAGCAGTTCTGGTTCACCTACGATACAGCTCCCGAGCGCTGTTGCGATGGCGGCAGCTTCCAGTGGCAGACCGTAAGCGACGAATTCACTGTCACGTACCGTTTCCCGATGCGCTTTGCGGTACTGTTTGAGGTGCTCCGGCAGGCGCTCGATGTGGTTCTGTAGCCATTCAGGATGACGTGCCGCTATCAGAGGCGTGGGAGTGATGTGGACCTGGATGGAATGTAGGATCTTATGTGTCCCAGGATCCTCGCCGGCGTAGATCGCCGTTGCCCTCGCGTAACCGTTGAAAGAACCCTTTTCGACCACCCAGCATTTTGGATCTGTAAGATTGCTCAACAAGGCGGCGGCTCGCTTATCGAGATTGGGCTCCGACAAAAGACAGGTTGCACAGGCCGAGCTGAGCACACCGAGGTCGCTTCGCCGAAATTTAGCTACTCGCGCCGGCCGCACACAGTAGTTGCGTAAACAGTTAAGAACGAGCATCGCGTGGTGCATAGGGCCGGTGATCACGAGGCATGGCAACACATGCAATACGTCCTGGAACCACGTCGAGATAATCCAGTAACTGACAAGTTCGGCGGCGGCTTCGGGCAGGTATGTTTGCTCAACGACACTCTTCCTTAGCCAAGCGAAGATCTGGGCAGCGGTCGCCTTTCGCTGCGGAACTGGCGCACCCGCAGTGCCGAGCGTCCGCGACCTCGGCGCCGGCTTAAGTTCAGGCACTACCGACACTTGCGGATCCCAAGGGGCGAAGCAGTCGTCATAATAATCAATCTCAGCGGCGGGCGTTGTCTGGCTGTTAATCTCCACTGGGCTAACGTCTGGTGAATCGGGCATTGTGACCTCAAGTACCTCCGAATGAGAGGAGAGTGCGACCAAAGTTTGGCCGCAAATCTCCTCTATATAGGGGAGTGATAGACGGATTTTTGAAAAGATTTGAGTTTTGTCGCCCGGGGGCTTTGCTCCTTACGCAAAACGCTCGTCCTTGGAAGCGCAAATAAAAGCCCAATCCTAACTTTCCCGGCCACTAAGGCGTGTGACGCGAACTGCCTACCATGCCCATCTACGATGATTGACTGCCTCAGCCCACGGCCAGTCTGAACGTTATCGAGCGACTGCTTTTCGGCCAGCTCCACAGCGATGAGGCATTTCAACATCATCAGTACCTCATTGCGACATTCGTGCGGCGCTAGCGACTTCCGAACAACTGCCCCCGCCCTAGAGTGAAGCTGGCGGTTTTAATTAGCCTCCCGGAACCAGCATCGCTTGGTTACGCTTTGGCGCAGAAAGCATGGGGTCCAGGACACCTTCTCTCGTCCTCCATCGATTGCATATTGTCCTCACGGTGGGCTCCGTAATTGGATCCTCTGAGGGTTAATACCGATCGCGAGTCAAGTTCCACCGAAATTTCCGAAAACATTTTTCTTCAACCTTCTTCCCGTTCGGCTCTGGTGCAAACTCTAGATGTATTTTGGTGGGATAGAGAATAATGGCCGGGATGACCGAACCGGCACCCGCGCGGGACCTATCCAAAGGACGACATTTCGACCAAGATGTGATCGTACTGTGCGTGCGCTGGTATCTCAGCTTCAAATTGAGCTCGCGTGATCTAGTCCAGATGATGAGTGAGCGCGGGATTGTGTTGGCACATACGACGATTCTGCGCTGGGTGCAACGCTACGTGCCTGATTTTGAAAAGCGCTGGCGCGAGTACGCCCGACCGGTCGGTGGTTCCTGGCGTTGTGACGAGACCTATATAAAGGTGAAGGGTCGGTGGACGTATTTGTATCGGGCCGTTGATAAGCAGGGCGCACCATCGATTTCCTATTGAGCGAGCGGCGAGATGTTGCCGCAGCGAAACGCTTCTTTCGCAACGCCAATAAAGAACAACGGCACACCGCGAGTGGTCACGCTTGACGCATACGCGGCCTCACATAGAGCAATCGCCGAACTGAAATCGATAGGAACTGTGCCGCGTCGAGTCCGGATTTCGATCCAGTAAATACCTGAACAATGTCGTCGAACAGGACCATCGCCGGATTAAACAGCGGATCCGCCCGATGCTTGGATTCAAGCGATTCGATACTGCGGCGGTGACGATCACGGGCATTGAGCTTGCGGAAAAGATTAAGAAGGATCAGTTCAAAGTCGGAAAGCTGATAGGGAGACCAACAACTGCCCCTGAAATCTGGGCAGCGGTTCTCGCCGCCTGAGATCCTTCGACTGACGTTAGAACGCGGATCCACCTCGTCTACGCGAGTTTGCACCAGAACCCGGTGGCCGACCTTCTTGCTGGATTGCCTTCTTGAAGAAGGCCTTCGCTGCAGCTACGTCTCGTGTCCTGCTGAGCCTGAAGTCGACAGTGTGCCCCGTCTTGTCGACTGCCCGATAGAGATAGGTCCATTCTCCGCGCACCTTAATATAGGTCTCATCGACTCGCCACGATCGGCCAGCGGATCTGCCAAAACGGTTCCAGCGCTTGATGAACTCTGGCGCAAACCGGCGAACCCAGCGCAGGATCGTCATATGGGCAAGATCGAGCTCCCGCTCGGCCATCATCTCGACCAGATCTCGGAAGCTCAGCTTGTAGCGCAGGTACCAGCGCACGCACAGGATAATCACCTCGCGATCAAAATGCCGACCAGCAAACAACTCTTCGACGCTTCTCCGCCTGCTCATCGTCAGTCCTCGATCCCTTAAGACCACTCTATCCGACGGCATCTGCGATCTGCACCAGAGCCTGTCAAGGGCGGAGTAAAAGTAGACCAGTGGGGCGGAGTAAAAGGGGACCAGTAATAAGGATGAGGATGCAGTTGTTTTCGGGGGAGAAGGGGCTCTGGAGCGTAGCGGAAGAGGCCTTTCTCCCCTGAAGCGCGTTCAGAGGGGTGGTCTCAGCGGTCTGTGGATGGATTCCTTTTGCGGCGGCTTTGCTTGAGCCGGTAACTATCGCCGTTCATCTCCAGGATGTGGACGTGATGGGTAATGCGGTCGAGCAGAGCGCCGGTAAGCCGTTCGGAGCCGAAGACCTCGGTCCATTCCTCGAAGGGCAGGTTGCTGGTCACCAGCGTCGATGCCCGCTCATAGCGTTGACTGAAGGTCTCGAACAATAGTTCGGCGCCGCTCTTGGACAGAGGCACGTAGCCCAGTTCATCGACGATGAGAAGCTCATAGCCGGCCAGTTGCTTCTGGAAGCGCAGCAGGTGCTTGTCGTCGCGGGCTTCGATCAGCTCGCTGACCAGTGCAGCGGCAGTGGTGAAGCGGACACGATGACCGCGTTGGCAGGCGGACAGGCCGAGAGCCAGGGCGATGTGAGTCTTGCCGGTGCCACTGTTGCCCAAAAGCAAAAGATTTTCTTTGCGCGACAGGAACTCGCATCGTGCCAGTTCCAGGACCAGCGTCTTGTTGAGCGAGGGGATGGCCGGGAACTCGAAGCTGTCCAGACTCTTGACGACCGGGAACTTCGCCTGCCGGATGCGGCGCTCCACGGCGCGACGATCACGGTCCAGCAGTTCCAGCTCGGTCAGGCGCAGCAGATATCGCGGATAATCCACCTGCTCGGTGGCGCACTGCCGGGCCACCTTGTCGTACTCACTCAGGATGGTTGGCAGCCGCAAGGTCTTCAGATGATGTTCGAGCAACACTTGCGGTGTATCAGGGGTAGGCATCTCTGGCGTGTCGTTCATCACACCACCTCCATGTTCGAAGGTGACGGCGATGTGGGCGTAGCGGCGAGCAAGGTCATGTAATCCGCAGCCGCAGTGGTTCGTACCCTGGGCAGAGGAAGATGCGGCCAGTTCTGAAGGTCCAGTCGCGGCGGTCTGCGTTCGATGCGGCAGAGCACCAGATGACGCACGGCATCGAAGCTGATGGTGTTCATCCGCAGTGCGTCTTCGACGGCGCCTGATACTTCGTTGAGAGCGAAGGTCTCCAGCAGCCGAAGCACCTGGATATATTCCCGGCGCCCGTGCTTCTTCAGGCGCACTTCCAGTAAGCGTCGCAGATGCCCGAAGCCCTCGGGCAACGGCCAGCCGGCCAGCGGTGCCGCCTGTTCCAGGGCGCGGCTCTTGTGCTCCAGCAGTCTGAGATAGTGCAAGGGATCAAACACCGCCGACTCGCGTTCATAACTGCGCTCGTGACGGGCAATGACTTCGCTCCCGCAGATGATCACCACGTGATGCACATAGCCCTTCACCAGCACCTGCCGGTGTCCATACTCGGTCGGCACGGAGTAGTCGTTGGATCGATAACGCACCAGCGATAACGAGGTCACCCGGGTCGTGATCTTCTCACAAGCTTCATAGGGCGCAGCCGGCAACGGCAGAAGTGCTGTGCGATCGCGCTCGAAGCGTTCCGCGATGGTCTCCCTGTGCCCGCGCAACCGGCGCTGCCGTCGCTTCAGGCAGGCAGCTTCCAGATGCACGTTCAGCTCCTCCCAGCTCGATGCGCGTGGAATCGGAACCATGAAGTTGCGCCGCGCATAACCAACCAGGCCTTCCACCTTGCCCTTGTCGTTGCCCTTGGCCGGACGGCCGAACTTCTCCGCGAATAGATAATGACTCTGCAACTCGGAGAAGGCTCGCGTCTTCTGCCGCTCCCCGTCGCCCAGGATCCGCGCCACCGCCAGCCTGGTGTTGTCATAAAGAATGCGCCTGGGTACACCGCCGAAATAGGCGAATGCTCGTACGTGGCCTTCGAGAAAAGCTTCCGTGGTCTCGGCAGGAAATGCCGTCACAAAGCAATCATCGGAATGCGGCAGGTCGAAGGCAAAATAATGCGCCTCACACTCCACTCCCGCCACAACCACCAAAGCTTCACCGAAGTCGGCCTGCGCTTCGCCCGGTGCGTGGCTCAGCGGCACGAACATCTCCCGAGCGCCGATCTTCGCCTGGCGCACGTAGTCCTTCACAATCGTGTAGCCGCCTGTATACCCGTGCTCTTCTCGCAACCGCTCGAAGATCCGCTTCGCGCTGTGCCGTTGCCTTCTTGGCCGGCTCTTGTCTTCTTCCAGAATGGCGTCGATGGCACCTTGCCACGGACCCAGCTTCGGCCGCCGCACCGGCTTCTGCCGCTGATACCCGGGCGGCGCCGGATACTCCAGCATCTTCCGCACCGTCTTGCGGGCCAGTCCGAACTCCCGCGCCACTTCCCGCTGGCTCCGCCCCTCCACATGAACTGCCCGCCGTACCCTCGCATACAGTTCCACGGTGTACATGCCTCCGGTGTCCCACCGAAACACACCTCCCTCAACGGCACCGAACCTTGTTCGTCACCCCTGGAAAGCTTCGCTTGTCCGTGGAACCAGAATGCGGCGGCTGGTCTACTTTTACTCCGCCACGTCACGCCGCTAACGCGGCGCGATGTGGTCTATTTTTACTCCGGCGCTCATACTTGAGTGATTGGATATCCATTGTGATTCCTTTCCATGAGTGTTGCTCTAGGTGTGGGCCAAATCCTGCAAAGGGGACGGGCGGCTGACGTGTGCATTGAGCCAAGCCGCCCATGATCGTTTCGTAATCAAGAGCCGCAGTAAGGGGTTACTTCTGGGCGACCACCTGAAGCTTAGAGACCTTAGGAGCCACGGAGAATAGCTCCTCCGCCTTCTCCACTAGCTCCTGTGCGGCCTCGCCGTTCAGATGGGTTTCGCGGGCAGATTCATCGTCGAAGGTGTCGAAGATCCGATAGGCTCCAGGCTCACCTTCAATTTTCGCCGCGTGCCAAGACAGCGTCGCAGCCTCTTTTCTTGCGAGGCCTCCGTCTCTAGAAATGCCTCGACTTCTGGTTCCTTTCCCGGTTTCGCCTTCAACTCAACAAGCAACGCGAACTTAGCCATTTCGATATTCCTTTCTTGAAGGGTGGTTTGGTTGATTGTTTCCCTCAGTGCGAGGCTCTAGGCTTCAGACTGAAATGCCGGATCGAGTTCCGTATGGGAGATGTGATCCAGGTAATTGCTCATTGTCTTGAGTGCGACTCCGATCAGAACCTCAAGCACCTGATCCTTTCGATACCCGGCGGCGAGAAAGTTATCCATGACCTGTGCGCTGACGTGTCCGCGTTCAATGACGATCTCCTTGGTGAGCGCGATAAGCGCCTGTAGCTTCGGATCGGACACGGGATCGTTGGCCCTCACCGCCGAAACAACCTCGGCCGGTGCATGCAGGAAAGCCTTCAGCACGGTGCTGTGTGCCGCGATGCAATAACCGCAGCGATTCTCAACGCTGGCGGAGAGCAGGATGATCTGGCGCTCCACCGCACTCAGGCTTCCCTTGTCAAAGGTTTTCTCCAGCCCTAGATAGCCCTCGAGCAAAGCAGGAGAGTTTGCGAATACTCCAAAGAGGTTTGGAATGAACTTAAAGGACTTCTGGACATTTTGCAGGAGCGGACGAGACTTCTCGGGGGCGGTTTCAAGGTCAACCGGACTGAAGAGGGCGACTTGCGTATTCATGGGCTGTATTCCCTTCATAAGGTGAATCAAAAGACAGACAGGTCTGTCTGCATTAGGATGAGTATAGACAGATATGTCTGTCTGCCGTCAAGATCAACTTGATGAACACACAACACCAACCCGATCCACGGCAGAGAATTCTGGAGGTGGTCGACCGGCTCTTCTACGCAGAGGGCGTCCGCGCGACCGGCACCGAGAAGATCATGTCCCTCGCCAAAGTTGCAAAGGCGACGTTTTACCGGCATTTCGAAAGCAAGGACGCTCTGGTGCTCGCATATCTCGAAAACCGCGATCGAGCTCTTTGGGACTATCTTTCTCGGCCCACTCCCCCAAAAGACCTGCGTGAGGCCCTGACCAAATTCGAACGATATGCGAACCGGCCCGACGTAGTCGGCTGTCCGTTCCTTCGTATCGCAACCGAGTTCCCAGATACCGCCCATCCGTTCCATCGGCTGGCGATCGAACACCAAAACAAAATTGTTGACTACCTGGCCGACTTGCTAAAGCTCTTAGTAATCGACAAGAGGGCGGCAGCAGCGGCAGAGATCCTTGGCGTCATCGATGGCGCCTTCTCCATTCGAATGCTCTATGGGACCTCGAAGGAAGTTTCGATTGTCTCGCCCGCCGAGGCAGTGCTCAAGAGCTTTCAGAGCGCGGGAGCTCAGCGCCGCAGATGATTGGCTGGCATTCCAGACGCATAAACACGTCAGGAGCGGTCTCGATTCATGCTAAATCGCCAAGGCGCGTTTCCAGGCGGGCAGATTCTGGAATCGTGCTTTGTCCTGTACGCGACAGGTGAGCCTGTAAGCACCACACGAGAGCGAAAGTCAAACCGAATTTTGCTTGGGACATTCGACTGGATTTCCGGCCAACCCTCCGCCTCGCCAAGCTTCCTCCCTGGTTTTGTGGTGACACGCACGCTTCAGGGATAGAAGTTGGTCTGGCAGCTCGCTTGACAGGCTCCTAGTTTCTATCTTATATAGATAGCGTGTCTACTGTAGACAGTCTACCTGACAACGACAGACTCGAACTGCTTCAAGGCACTCTTGAAGTGTTGATCCTCCGAAGCCTCAAGCTAGAGCCTAACCACGCCTATGGAATCTCGCAGTTTCTGCAACAACAATCCGACAGCGAGTTTCTCGTCGACAACGGCTCCCTGTACCCTGCACTCCAACGTCTTCTTCAGCGCGAGTGGATTTCCGCACAGTGGAAGACTTCGCCCAACGGGCGCCGCGCCCGGTATTACAGCCTGACGCTGGCCGGGCGCAAGCAACTGGTCAAGGCAACTTCGAAGTGGCAGCGATTTGCTCTAGCCATGGCAAGGGTTCTGGCACCCGAGGGTTGATTTCATGCGCCAATGGTGGTCGAAAGTGTCACGTGCGCTCGGAAGGAGG
Organism: uncultured Acidobacteriaceae bacterium; assembly: GCA_963782175.1. Lineage (GTDB taxonomy): Bacteria > Acidobacteriota > Terriglobia > Terriglobales > Acidobacteriaceae > Silvibacterium. Next base: position 27,703 of record CAWAIX010000012.1, on the reverse strand, counting down.
CGGAATCTCGCCAACGAACTGCAGCAGGAGATGGACGCCCACCTTCAGTTCCTGATCGATGAGAATCTGGAGCGGGGCATGCCGCCGGAAGAGGCGCGTGCCGCGGCGCGGCGCCACTTTGGTAATGTGACCACCGTGCGCGAGCGAAGCTATCAATCGTGGCAATTTCCTACGTTTGAATCGCTCCTTCAAGACCTTCGCTACGCGGCGCGAGGTATCTGGAGAGCGCGTGTCTTCTCGCTCATCGTGATTCTCACGCTGGCTGTCGGAATCGGCGTAAACACTGCCATCTTCAGCGCGGTGTATGCCGTTCTTCTCAAGCCGCTGCCTTTCCCTTCGGGCGAGCGTCTGGTGTGGCTCGGCGAGTCCTCCGCGAAGGCGAGCGGCATCAGCGTCACCTGGATCAATTTCGAACACTGGCGGATGGAGAATCACTCTTTCGATTCGATGGCCGGCTTTGAGAAAGCCGATCTGACGCTCACAGGCCACGGTCAGGCCGTACTTACACGTGCCGGTGTGGTTACGAACGAATTCTTTCGGCTGACCGGCTCCCGTCCGATCATGGGCCGGCTGTTTACCGCCAGCGATGATGAACCGCAATCCGCCGCGACGGTGGTGGTGACCAGGGCTTTCTGGGCCAAAACTCTTTCAGCCGATCCGCAGATCATCGGCAAGACGATGACCCTGAATGGAACTGCATACATCGTGATCGGCGTACTTGCCCGAGATCCTGGCTTCTTCCTGCAGCCGATCGACTACTACCTTCCACTCCGTCCTACCGCTGCGCAGGCTTCCAACCGCGATGCACACGGAGACATGCGCGTGCTGGGGCTGCTCAAGCCTGGAGTTACGCTATCCCAGGCGCGCTCGAATTTGGATACGATCATGCAGCGGCTCGCGCAGACAGATCCAGGCTCCGAAAGCGACCATCGCTCCTTTGCCGAGTTCCTGACCGAGCAGCGAACAGGCGACCTAAGGCACGTGTTCGTCCTCTTGATGGCTTCGGTTTGCCTGGTCCTGATTCTGGCGTGCGCTAACATCGGCGGCCTGCTGCTAATTCGCATGACCACCCGCGCGCGAGAGATGGCAATTCGGACTGCAATTGGCGCCGGGCGCAGCCGGCTTGTACGGCAGCTTCTGACGGAGACCGTACTGATTACACTGATAGGCGGCGCCTTCGGAATCCTTCTCGCAGGCTTTGGACTACGCGCCATAGAGGGGCTCGGGCCACGCGATATTCCGCGGCTTTCAGAAGCCAGCCTGAACCTCCCGGTGTTGATCTTCGCTGCGGCGCTAACGCTGGCAGTGGCACTGGTGTGCTCCCTGGTACCCCTGGTCAGCTCAGACAAGGTGAATCTGACGATTCTGCTCAAAGAGAGCAGCACCGGCTCGGGCACCAGCCGCATTGGTCACACATTGCGCGGAGGCCTTGTCATTGCGGAGATCGCGGTGGCCGTCATCTTGCTCTTTACTTCGGGGATTCTGCTGCGAAGCTTGTGGGCCGCCGAGACCGCTAATCCTGGATTCGAGCCCAGCCACTTGCTTGCACTCGAGCTGCAATTGCCGCCTTTACCGTACAAAAGCGAGGGGTCCATTCTTGATTTCTATGGGCGACTTGAACAAGCGCTTCGCGCGCAGCCGGGAGTCGAGTCGGTCGGCGCAGTGAACTGCCCTCCTGCGGCTGGCGACTGTGGGGACTGGTGGTATTCCATTATGGAGAGACCCACGCCCGGCCCGCAGGATGTACCCGTCACACTGGTCAATATGGCTGACACGGCGTACTTCCGGACCATGCGCATTCCGCTCCTCGCCGGACGCGCTTTGTCCGATGAGGACAGGGCGGGCAGACCGATGGTTGCGGTGATCGATGAAGAGATTGCGCGTGCCTGGTGGAAGGATCCCCGTTCCGCTCTCGGCCAGCATATCAAACTCGGCGGACCCTCTATGGAAGGTCCCGTCGTAGAAATCATCGGCGTTGCGGCCAATGTCCCCCAAATCGGATTGGACAGCCCGCCCTTGCCGGAGATCTATCTTCCAGCCGCTCAGCGGGTCGATGCCGCAATGGTGGTGATGATACGGACCAAGGGTGATCCGGAAAGCATGATTGCAACTGTCCGGAAAACATTGGCTTCCATCGACGGTAACGTTCCGATTCAGTCATTGAAAACCGCCGATATGTGGCTCGGTTCCACACTTGTACAGCGGCGCTTCACCACGTTTCTACTGGTCCTCTTTGCAGCGATTGCGGTGATCCTGGCCAGTATCGGTTGTTATGGTGTTTTCAACTACTGGGTTAGCTGCCGAAGGCAGGAGATAGCCATTCGTATGGCAATGGGGGCGGGAACCATCGCGATCTTACGTCGAACAGGAAAGCAAACCGCGAGGTTAGGCGCGATTGGGTTGGTTGCAGGGCTCACAGGAAGCTGGGGCGCATCGCGATGGCTAAACAGCCTCGTCTTCGGAGTCTCTACCCACGATCCAGTCGCTCTCGGCTCTGCTGCATTGGCCGCATTCCTGATCGTATCGCTCTCAGCGGCGGTTCCGCTTTGGCGCGCCACGCAAATTGATCCCATCGAGACGCTTCACGAAGCCTAATGAAGAGGAGCGTGAAGCGCTGTTATTTGAAACAAGCATGTTTCGCCAACGATAGCGCGGACCCGGTTGTACTGTTCCTCTGAGCCTCTGTCCTCGTTATCGACGAAGTTCTCTCCATTTCAGGTCGATTTATGCCCAATCGCCAAACCGCGTTTTGAGACGCTCGGATTCTGGAAACGTGCGTTGGCCTGTTGGCGTCAGTCGATGCGCAACATTCGAACTGTGCCACGGAATGAGCCAGCCTCGTCCAGCAGCAAGGCGGGCCGCACAAAGGCTCGGGCTGCTGTCCGGACCTGAACGGTATCGTCTGGAAATGAACACCTGCCCAAGCTACTCCGCATGCGGAAGCCTTGCTTTTCAAACGCATACCGTGGTTCCACACGGCATGCAGAGTGCATCGGTCAAAAGGGAAGGGCCGTAAGGGCAAAAATTCCCTCCCTGGAGGATCGATTCCTGATGCTGTCTGACCTCAAGCATGCGCTGCGCCAACTGCGCGGATCGCCCGGTTTCGCCCTGACCGCTATCCTTACACTCGCGCTCGGTATCGGAGCGACGACGGCGATCTTCACTCTGGTGCACGCCGTGCTGCTCCGGTCGCTGCCCGTCGCGAATCCCTCGACGCTTCTGCGTGTCGGCGACAACGAGCAGTGTTGCTTTAACGGCGGCCTTCCCGACTATCAGGATCCCATGTACGACTGGTCGCTTTTTTCGTACCGCCAGTATGAGGAATTCCGCGATCACACTCCCGGCTTCACCAGCCTTGCCGCCTTCCAATCTAATGACCGCGAGATGGCCGTGCGGCGCACGGGCAGCGACCATCCGGCAGATCCCTGGTACGGAGAATTTGTCTCCGGAAATTCCTTCGAGACGCTCGGCATTCGCCCGTATGCAGGACGCCTGCTGCAGCCCTCCGACGATGTTAAAGGGGCAGCTCCCGTCGCCGTCATCAACTTCCAGGCGTGGGAACAGGATCTTGGCCGCGATCCCTCGATCCTTGGCTCCAGCCTGACCATCAATGGCCAGCCTGTCACCATCGTCGGCATTGCACCGCCCGGTTTCTACAGCGAGCGCCTCAGTCCCACGCCGCCCGCTCTGTGGCTTCCCATCCATCTGATTCCGGCGATCTCGCCTGTCGACGCTGACCTGCTGGAGCGCGGCAGCCTGGAGTGGCTCAACCTCATCGGACGCCTTGCGCCCGGTGCAACACCGGCCGCCATCCAGGCGCAGATGCAGGTGGAGCTCCGCCGGTTCCTCGAAAGCCCGGTATCCGAGATCACAGGCCCCGAGCGTGTCCTCATTCCCAAGCAATACCTCCGCCTCAGCCCCGGTGGCGGCGGTGTACAGCGTATGCAGGACCAATACAAGGCCGACCTGTATCTCCTGATGTGGATTGCGACATTTGTTCTCCTCATCGCTTGTGCGAACCTTGCCAATCTCATGCTCGCGCGCTCTGTCACCCAGCGCCAGCAAACCGCCATACGCGCGGCGCTGGGCGCATCGCGTAATCATCTCGTACGCCGCGCACTGGTGGAATGCGTTCTTCTCGCCATTGTTGGCGGATTTGCCGGAGTCCTCGTTGCCTGGGGCGGCGCCCGGCTGATTCTCCATTTCGCCTTTCGGCAAAACCCGATCAGCATCAATCCCAGCCCCTCGCTGGTCGTCATCGGCTTTGCCTTTGCCGCGTCGCTGCTGACCGGTCTGCTCTTCGGCGTCGCGCCTGCATGGTTGGCCGCGCACGCCGATCCCATCGAGGCGCTGCGCGGGGCCAATCGCTCCACCGGACGGCACACCACTCTTGCCCAAAAGGGATTGGTCGTAGGCCAGGCCGCTGTCTCTGTCGTTCTGCTGTGCGCTGCCGGCCTGCTTATCCTCAGCTTGCGGAAGCTCGAACACCAGCACTTCGGCTTCGACTCTGCCCACCGGACCATCGTGCAGTTCAATGCCGAGACCGGGGGTCTGCAGCGCGAACAGCTCGACGGTTTCTATCGCCGCCTCAACCAGTCCATCTCTGCCATCCCCGGCGTCTCGCGTGTGGCATGGTCGCTCTGGAGTCCCATGGACGGCAACAACCGCAGCGAAGATGTCTACATCGAGGGCAAGCCTGCACCGCCTCCCGGCTCGAACGTGAATCTGGCCTCGTGGAATCGCGTCAGCCCCGATTACTTTCAGACGATCGGAACGAAGCTGCTCGAGGGCCGCGAATTTTCCGACAGCGATGACCGCAACTCACCTGCTGTGGCCATCGTCGATGAGGCTTTCGTCAGGAAGTACCTTGATGGCCGAAACCCGATTGGGGCGCACTTCGGCGACTGGGATCGGCAGCATACGGGCATGTATACCATCATCGGCGTCGTTGAAAGCGCGCAGTACTGGCCGCCGTCCGATCCGCAGAAGCAGGGCCACCCGATGTACTTTCTGCCCGCCTGGCAGTGGCCGCAGTTGCCCGCATCGGCCCCGAACGCATCGTTGTATACGGAGTTTCTGACTGCCACGCACTACATCGGATCGCTGGAAATTGAAACCCGGGGCACCATGCCCGATCTGGAGCCACTTGTGCGCGGCGCTCTTCAGCAGATCAATCCAAACCTTATGATCACCCGGTTCCGGAGTTTCGCGCAGCAGGTGAACCTCGGCTTCAGCCAGCAGCAGATGATCGTGCAGCTGACGTCGCTCTTCGGACTGGTCGCCCTCGTTCTGGCCGCCATTGGTCTCTACGGCGTCACTGCTTACGCGGTCGCTCAGCGCACCACTGAGATCGGTGTCCGCATGGCGCTTGGCGCCAACCATACCCACGTGCAGAAGTTGGTGCTGCGCGAAGCTTTCCTGCAGGTTGGTCTCGGACTGTTAATCGGTATCCCAGCCGCCCTGGCCGCCGGCCGTCTCATGCAAGCCGAGCTCTTCGGGGTCCGGGTATGGAACCCGCTCGTTCTGGGAACTACGGCCGCGGTGCTCGCCGCTGTTGCTCTGCTTGCTGCCGCACTGCCTGCCCAACGCGCTGCCAGCGTAGATCCGATGGAGGCGCTGCGCGGGGAATAATAGAATGATTTACTCGAGGCCACACATGGCCCTGCAGTCCGATTATTGGCACGCACGATGTGGGTTAATCGCCAAGTCTCAGATCCGCATTTCCTCAGGACTATCTTCGGCTCGCTGAGCGCATTACCCTGGATGCGACAGTTAAGAGTCGAGCTTATAAGACTTGACTACCCTACGATCCGCGGAGAGTACCCAGTGCGAGGCGTTCCGTTGCACCGGGGTCGCCCACCACACGACACTCATCGTTGAAGATCATCGTGGCTCGGGTTCTTAAGTCGTAGGCTGGCCAGTGGGGCAGACGGGCGTGGTTGGGATTGCCAGTGCGAGCGAAAGAAGCCCACGCTCCACTCACTCTATCGGCAAGCCGCTGGTTGATCTCGTTCCTGACTACATCCCAACTGGGAGCTTCGTCCAGATTGTCAAATACAAACGGGATTTCGGCGCCGTGCGCTGCTTTGAACTTTCCTCCCTCCATTGGCAAGGGCCACTCAAACAGGTACATAAACGCTGGTGCAGCGTGTTGGGACACCTTGCGCTCGGCTTGTGTGATGGCATCCAAGCGAAAATCGGCGTCTGTCGTCACCGCGAAGTAGATTTCGCTCGGTGTGGCGTTTGGTCGTTCCTTCTGGTATGCGGCGATCAGCGCATCCAACTTGGATCCATCCTCCAAGCGAAGAAGGTTCTTCAGTCTGCTTCTCGATTCTGCGGCGTCTAGCGAGAAGCTGCTGGGGTCGAAATCGCCGTTGAGGCTGGTGGTCTCATTGAGATTGGTGCCAATCAGCATCGGCACATCTGCAGTCGCGACCGGCGCATCGGGAGTGAATGGTTGACGGCGCAGTGATCTGCCATCGACCACTGGCGCGAAACTGAAGAAGGGATCGGGCTTCATTGTCTGCAACGTCGTGATGACCTGATCTGCAGGAAGGTCGATGAGATCATCGATACGATCCGGTGAGGCGCTGAGTTGCAAAAGGCATTTGCTTGCCAGGGCGTCAGCCTCTTGCGCGGAGTCCACGCGCAGTGCGGAGCCGCTCTGAATGATCGCCTTATGGAACAATTGCTGGGCGGAAGGCATAGCCATCAGCGTGCTGATTTTATATCCTCCGCCCGATTGACCGAAGAGTGTCACGTTGGCAGGGTCGCCGCCGAACTGCGCGATATTGTCGCGGACCCATTGGAGAGCGAGCACGATATCGAGCATGCCGGCATTGCCTGAATCTGCGAATCTTGTCCCCACACAATTTGTGCAGATAGAGATAGCCAAAGATGTTGAGGCGATGGTTGATGGTCAGAACGACTACATCGTGCTTGCCGGCCAGATTCACCCCATCATAGAGGGTCGCTCCGCCAGAACCTACTCCGTAGCTTCCTCCGTGGAGCCAGACCATCACCGGCTTTTTTTCCCTGGCACGCAGACTTGGTGTCCAGACATTCAGCACAAGACAGTCTTCGCTCATCCTCCCGGGCCCAGAAAGGCCGGCCCAGAATCCGCCATAGCCGAGAACCTGTGGCGGTCCAACCTCGTACGCATCCCGTATCCCCACCCAGGGCTTGGCAGGCACAGGCGGCCGGAAACGGAGTTGACCTTCAGTGGAGATACCGTAATGAATGCCTTTAAATGAGTAGACACCGTTTGCATACCGGCCACGCAACTTGCCCAGAGCCGTTGTCACGATCGGATTTATTGCCGCTGAGTCCTTTCCTAGAGCTCGCAAAGGGCTGAAAGAATTGCCGCCAATTGCAACTCCGCCGAGCAAAGCGGAAGCTTGGATGAATTCCCGCCGGGTGACCATCGACACTCCAACAAAAATCGAAGACTGAAGAACTGGGTTTTGACCGAAGCATACACGCTGCAAGTTGCGTCGTAAGAGGAAAATTCTGGCTCCGTGCGATTAGAACCTGGAGCGCGCCTGGATCGATTCGTCTGGGGAGTGCAGGACCGGTTCGTGACAAGTCGCCAAAGCGCGTTTCGAGCCGTTTGCAGTCTGGAAACGTGCTTTGGTCTGGAGTCAACAATTGAAACCATCCTTCCTTCGGGGACAGGAGTGGATTTCCGCCTTGACAATCTCGCGATACTTGTTTAGTCTATGCCTTTAGCGAACAGGCCTACGACAGAACCCAATTCACGCGATTTGTTTCCCGGGGCCCTAAGAAATGATGACCCTTGAGTCGCTTCGCCCGTCAGCCGGCCCACGGATACGCGCTGGTACAGCACATCCAGCAGCGATCCAATAACTTGCTGCAAGTGGAAGAGGGTTCGCTCTACCCGGCGCTCCAAAGGCTGCTCAAGGCAAAGCTGGTCAAGGCCGAGTGGGGTGTTTCCTCCTCCAATCGCCGGGTCAGAACCTACCAGATCACCGTTTCAGGTCTGAGCCATTTGGAACAGCAGGTTTCCAGCTTCGAGCGTATGTTTGAAGGCATTACGCTCGTCCTCAATCCGGGCAAATTCCCAGCCCGCTAGGAAGGGTTCCCAATGAACTGGATACCGCGCATCTTCCGTCGCAAGCTCTATGACGATCTCTCCGAAGAGATTCGGCTGCACATCGAAGAACGCGCAGAGCAGTTCATCGCCGAAGGCATGAGCTCTAAAGAAGCCGAACAAAAAGCCCGTCGAGCGTTCGGCAATCTGACGTCGATTGAGGAGCGCAGCCGTGAAGTCTGGCAATGGCCAACCGTGGAGTCGATATTGGCGGACGCGCGATTCTCGCTCCGGCAGTTGCGCAAATCTCCCGGATTCACCGTCGCGGCCGTTCTCACACTTGCATTAGCCATTGGCGCAAACGCTGTCGTCCTCGGTTTGATGGATGGCCTGATTCTGCGCCCGCTGAACGTCCCTCGTTCCGAGAACTTGTACGGAACCAATAAGGGGGACAATCCCGTGTGGCAATCGTACCCCAACTATCTCGACCTTCGTGATCGCAACCGAAGCTTCAAAGATTTGGCAGCTTTCAGCATGGTGTTAGGCGTGGGTCTCGATACAGGCAAAGACCCAACTAATGCCAATGGCTTCGCAACGACGGGAAATTATTTCGACGTGCTGGAGGTCCATCCCTGGCTTGGCCGTTTCTTCCACGCCTCGGATGAGCGCGGCGTCAACAGCGCCCCTTATATCGTGCTCACGTACGCATATTGGCAGACTCGCTTCCAGGGCGACCGGGGTGTCGTTGGGCGGACCATCCGGTTGAACCAGCATCCATTCACCATTCTTGGCATAGCGCCGCCGGGCTTCCAGGGGACTCTGCTGTTTCTCTCTCCAGATTTCTTTGTGCCGATCGTTAACCAGGAGCAGTTAGGCGGAGCGAGTCTGAAAGTCCGTGCGACCGAAGACGGCGTCTTCGAAGTGATGGGACATCTGAAGCCCGGAGTGACTCCGGCTCAGGCTGTTGCCGATGTGGAGACGGTGAGCGCATATTTGGAAAAAGCCTATCCCAATCAGTTTGCCCACAAGAGCACCGTCCTTGCGCGGGAAGGCCTCACTTCGTTTGGCCCTGCAGTGCGGGCATTCGTTGCGGGACTCATGCTGCTAGCTGGTCTGATCCTTTTGGCGGCATGCGCCAACCTCGGCAGTTTGTTTGCCGCGCGCGCCTCCGACCGTTCCCGGGAAGTGGCTCTGCGGCTCGCGCTTGGTTCGAGCCGAAGACGCATCGTACGGCAGTTGCTCACAGAAGCAGGACTCCTCTCCCTGGCCGGGGGCGCATTGGGATTGTTGGGTACCTTCCTGCTGTTGCGCAAGCTCAGCACATGGGAGCCCATAGCTGGAGTTCCCCTCCACCTACCCGTAACTCCCGACGCCAAACTCTATTGGTTCGCATTGGTCCTGGCGCTGATAAGTGGATTACTATTCGGCGTTGTACCCGTCCGTCAAATCCTCCGAGCCAACCCCTACGAGATAGTCAAGGCCGGATCCACCGGCAGAACTGGACGTAGCATCACCGTTCGTGACGTACTCCTCGCACTCCAGATTGCGATCTGCGCTGTCCTCGTCACCTCATCCATCGTGGCTGTACGCGGGTTGGCTCGCTCGCTCCACACCAAGTTCGGCTTTGAGCCCGGGAGGACGATGACAGCGGCTGTAAACCTGTCTACGGTTGGATACAGCATCGATAGAGTACCCGCGATGCAAAGGCGCATGATCGATGCGATGGAAGCCATTCCGGGTGTGCAAGCCGTGGGACTGGTGAACAACCGCCCTCCGTTGGTATACACCGCGGGAGATAGAGCGAACGTGTTCCAGGAAGAAACCAGCGATTTCAAACCATCGAATGCCGCGATCGCGCCATTGTCCTATGGCGTCTCTCCCGGATACTTCGACGCAGCCGGCACGACCGTATTGGCGGGCAGGAATTTGTCCTGGCAGGACGATTCCAATGCCCCTGCTGTTGCGTTCGTCAATCGGGAGTTCGCGGACAAAATGTTTGGTTCGATTCCCGGCGCGATCGGCAGACATTACAAGCTGCAGGATGGGACTCGGGTCGAGGTCATCGGGGTGGTGGAAGATGGAAAGTACATAACTCTGACTGAGGACCAGCAGCCGGCGATGTTTCTCTCTTGCGGGCGATCGCCAACTTACCTAGCCTATCTGGTGGTGCGCTCAACCCGTGATCCGGAAGAGCTCGCTGCGGCGATGAGGAAAAAGCTGCGCGAACTGGAACCGGGGCTGCCGGTTGAAACCCATACATGGAGCAACCTTCTGGAGGTGGTTCTGTTCCCCTCCCGTATAGCCACCATGGCATTGGGCGTGATGGGCGCAATGGGCGCCATGCTGTCGATAACCGGCATCTTTGGCATGACTGCCTATACGGTGAGCAAGCGGCTGCGCGAGTTGGGAATCCGCATCGCCCTCGGCGCGCAGCGTAAGGAAGTGTTGAAGGCAGCGCTGGGACGTGCTTTCAGACTGCTTGCCATCGGTTCCGCAGCAGGATTGGTCCTGGGAATTCTCGCAAGTCGTGTGTTGGCCTTCATCGTGTATCAGGCCAGTCCCCGCGATCCGCTCGTATTGGCGGGCGTTGTGCTGGCCATGTTGCTGCTGGGACTCCTGGCTACTTGGATTCCAGCACAACGTGCGCTGTCGGTGAATCCTGTGATACTGCTTCACGAGGAGTGATCTGCCCTCAATGCAGGAGTGACACTGGGCGTGTTGACAACAGGAAAGCTGCCGTCACATTCTCGCTTTCCGCTAAATCGCCAAAGCGCGTTTCGAGGCGTTGCAGTTCCGGAAACGTGCTTTCGCCTGTTACCAAGAACCGACAATTATTGGTTTTCGCGCATTCGGAGCGTGACGGATAGTCTAATTAATAGTGACTTCGCAGATTTCACTGTATTACAGGTATATACTGGGTCGCGTTCGGCTTCCCGTGCTTGTCGTTTAAAGTCACTCACGAACTGCAGGGCCCCCAGGCAGAGAGATCGGCGAACCCCGATTCCCTAAGATTCGCTTCCAAGCCAGACGTTTTCACGCTCACGCGCCGCTCAAAGATAGGCATGATACGGGGCTTAAGCATCGAGAACATCAACGACAAAACGTGTGAATTCAGGAATATGATTCGCGGCTCCGCTAAGGGCGAAGCGAATGGACTTCGTGATCAAGACGAGGCATTCCGTAGGAGCTCCTCCAAGCTGCAGGTGAACCCCGTTTAGAAGCTCACGACCGCAGGAGAGGTTCACTTTGCAAAAGGTATCGAACTCCACACCTTCGGGAACATGTGATTCTGCTGGCTGACGCTCGCAATCAGCGATTGAGTTGAACGCAAAGGAGGAAAGAACATGGCAAATGCGACGTATGAAGTCCAAGCTAACGACGCCAGCCAGGCTAGCGTCGCGAAAGTCGACATGAAGTTCGAAATCGTCGTTATCCCCGTCTCGGATGTCGATCGCGCGAAGGAGTTCTACGCGAGACTCGGGTGGCGACTCGACGCCGACTACGACAATGGCAGCGACTTTCGCGTGATTCAGTTCACGCCGCCTGGCTCCGGGTGCTCGGTCATCTTCGGCAGAAACGTTACCGCCGCGGCTCCCGGCTCCGCTCAGGGCCTTTATCTGATCGTCTCTGACATCGAGGCCGCCCGCGACAATCTGCTCCGTCGCGGCGTTAAGATCGGCGAGGTATTCCACGGTGCCGGCGACGTGTACGCTGGCCCGGACGAACCCTACCTGTCTGGGCGGATCCGAGTTGACGGTCCTGATCCCGAGCGTCGCAGCTACCGCTCGTTCGCCTCGTTCAGCGATCCGGACGGGAACGGCTGGCTGTTCCAGGAAATCACGACGCGGCTGCCCGGCCGCATCGACTCGACGGCTACGACCTTTGCATCGGCGAACGATCTGGCGAGCGCGTTTCGGCGTGCGGAGGCAGCTCACGGGGAGCACGAGAAGCGCACCGGGCAGCACGACGCGAACTGGTCCGACTGGTATGCGGCTTACATGGTGGCGGAGCAGTCCGGCAAAGAGCTACCGCAATGAACGACTCCGCCGGGACCGACATCGCTCCCCGGTGGGAAGTCGCGGCTCTCGATCGCGAATTTCTGGAGGAATCATGAGCACCGCAACAACCACCGCTCCGATCCGGCGGGAACCGGAACTCCTCGGGCAAACTGTCGTTGTCATCGGCGGCAGCGCCGGCATTGGGCTCGAAACGGCCCGACGAGCACGCGCTGAGGGGGCCAGGCTGATCCTCACGGGCCGGAATTCCGAACGGCTTAAGTGCGCCGCCGGCGAACTCGAAGCGCTGAGCATCGCGGCCTTCGACGCCGACGATCCTGCCGCGCTGGAGCGTTTCTTCACTGACTTGCCAGTCACGATCGACCATGTGATGGTGACAGCCGGGCAGCCGCACTACGGGCGCCTTCTTGATATGGACTTCGAGCAGGCGCGCCGCGCCCTCGACACGCACCTCTTGCTGATGCTCGAGGTCGCGCGTCACGCCGTCCACAAAGTACGACCGGGAGGCACGCTGGTGTTCATGGGCGGCACGGGCGGCCGTCGCCAACGCATCGGACTGGGAATGGTGCCGACAGTGACCGCTGCGCTCCCCGCCCTAACCGCCAGCCTCGCGCTCGAACTCGCGCCCGTCCGAGTCAACCTCATCGCCGCCGGCTTCGTCGACACAGGTTTGTCGGCATCGCTCCTCGGCGATGAGCTCGATAACCGGCGCAATCAGCTTCGCGCCACGCTGCCCATCCGGCGCGTGGTATCACCCGCAGACGTGGCCGCTCTAGCCGTACACATCATGACCAACACAGCCCTCACAGGCGCGACCTACGACATCGACGGCGGGCAGCAACTCGTCGCCGGTTAGCTGAAGAGGGCAGCATAGTTGATGGCCAGTCATCGAGGAGGAAATATGAAACTCGCAGGCAAGAAGGCTCTCATTACCGGAGGCAACAGCGGCATCGGCCTGGCCACAGCCCGTCTTTTCATCTCTGAAGGCGCTGAAGTCGCAATTACAGGTCGCGATCAAAAGACACTGGATGAAGCGGTCGCCGAGCTGGGATCGAAGGCGCATGGTTATCGCGCCGACGTTACGGTTGCGGAGGACCGCAAGAAGCTTTTCGCTGAACTTGCCAAAGACTTTGGCAAACTTGACATCGTCTTCGCCAATGCAGGCATTTCTGGCAGCACGCCGACTGGCACGACCGACGAAGCCATCTTCGAGAAGGTAGTCCACACCAACCTCAACGGTGCTTTCTTTACCGTCAACTCAGCTGCTCCTCTCATGAACGACAACGGCAGTATCATCTTCAACGGATCGGTGCAAAGTTATCTCGGTCAACCAGGCCTGGCTGCCTACGCTGCCACGAAAGGCGGGCTCGTCTCGATGGCGCGATCCATCGCCGCAGACCTTGCACCGCGCAGGATTCGCGTGAACGTGGTGGCCCCGGGAGCGACGAAGACTCCCATCTGGTCGCGCGGGCCGCGCGCCAATGCCACGGCAGAGGAATCCGAAAAAGTTTCCGACTTCTTCTCTTCCACGGTTCCACTTGGCCGTTGGGGCGAGCCGGAAGATCTGGCCAAGGCTGTGCTTTTTCTTGCCTCCGACGATGCGTCGTACATCAACGCGGTCGAGCTCGTGGTTGATGGTGGAATGACGGGTGCTCCCTTCGGAGCCGCCATCCTTCGCGGCTGACCGCAGAGAATAGTTACGAAGTTTTCAAGGAGGTTCTGTATGTCACACCATTTCGATACCAAACTGGCGAGGGAAGATCCGAGCCTCAACCTCTGCGACTTCTATTTATTTGATGGCCCCGCGGGCAAGACGGTGATGGCGATGACCGTGAATCCGGATGTGGGATTATCGTCTCCGGATACGCTTCATCCAGAAGGGCTCTACGCGTTTCGGTTCGACCTGAACGGAGATGCGAGGGAAGACGTTACGTTCAAGTTCAGGTTTGGTGAACCGCGGCACGGAGATGGCAGTGAGCATACTCACATTCAGCCGTTTGTGGTGCGGAGGGCCACCGGTGACGATGCTCTTCGGGGTGACGCCGGGGAGAGTCTGGTTGAGAGTGAAACCGGCTCGGTCGCGACGAATTCGGACCTTCGTGCGTATGTTGGAATTGCTCCAGAACTATTTGCGGCAAACGCTGGATTCCGCGCATTTATGACTTCCTTCTATCAGGACCAGCGCTACGATGGGGACGCCCTTCTGCATCAGCAGGATCCCTTTGCGAGGCGGAATATCACAGCGATTGTGCTGGAAGTGCCGAGTGCGCTGATTGGGAAGGGAAAAATCAGCGCATGGGCAACAATCTCCCTCTTTGGCCATGCGCCCGAGGTACAAGTTTCGCGTTGGGGCCTGCCTATGGTTACGCATCTCTTCCTGAGCGACCAAGAGGCGAAAGAACAATTCAATGCGTCGGTTCCGTCTGAAGATATAGAGCGCTTCGCAAAGTCGATCGCGGATGTTGCTGAGAAGATGACCACCTATGCCGATTCGGCGGCGGACCCGGCTGAATACGGGAAGCTGATCGCTGCACGGCTTTGTCCCGATACTTTGCCTTACGAGCTTGGAACGCCCGCCGCATTTGAGCTGGCTAGCTTCAATGGGCGCGCGCTCGGCGACGATGCGCTGGATGTGATGTTGACCCTTGTGACCCACACGCCAATTGTCGATGGACTTGCTCCCGACCGCGGGCGCATTCGCAAGGATTTCCCGTATTATGGAGCGCCGTATACGGCGGAGGAGCAGGTCGGGGTGACGCCGATTGCCGCGCCGGCTAAGAAGTAGGCGGGAAGCGACGCTTGAGAATGATGTTGGGGATCAGGGCGCTTCCGTGCTCAGCTGTTATTCGAGATCGTCACGGAGCTTCGCAACCAACGCTGCTGGTGAACGATCTTAAGTTGGGTGATCGCAGCAGAGCCGTGGCTCTGTGGATCGGTATAGGAACCGAAGCCTACTTCTCCAATTTGCGACTCAAGCCCAAGATGCCCTGATCCTCTGCTGACATAATGAAGGGAACGGTCCTGACAATGGGTTCTGTTCGTCGGTCCCTTCGGGAATTCTCAACGAGCGCATTATCGCCAATGGACTCACCGACAGATCGACAAGCCCACACGCCCGGTCTTGGATTGACTCAGCAAGATTGGATCCAATCATGCCGACCGGCTGTTTAATGCCATCGTTCTCCGCGATCCGTAATGTATTGCCGCCAGATATAGCCCCACGGTATCAGCGGTACAAACACCACTACCATCAGCACCGCGGTGATGTCGGCTTGCACTGTTTCTGTAATCTGATGGGTCATCCAGAGCGGCAGAGCAAAGGCGGCCAAGTAAATGATCTTCCAGATTAGTTCGAACAGTAGCAAGGGAATCATCTTGATTGGATACCTGAAACCCAGTAGTGCTGTCGCCCCCAGCCCCGCCAGCAGGCTGCACCGTACACCCTGTGCCGCCGCAAACTCCGCCGTGTGCTCGACCACTCTCGGCCAGACATACAATCCCAGCCCACCGGCCAGGATCAGGTAACAAACTCGCAGTGTATACAACCTCCAGAGCGGCACCGTGATCTCAGAAAAATGCTGGTCAGCCACTCTGCCATGTGCATCATCGAGAAGCATGCGCACCTCCAATCACCGGTCTTCCCATATAATCATGCGCTTTGGCGTGGAGGAAACGGGTTTGGTCGCTTCGAACAACCCCTCGTATTATCCAAGACTATACGGCCGGGAGAGTGTTACGCGTGCCAAGAATCTGCTCTGCTGCAAGCGTCCGCGCGAACCGTCACCCCGATCTGTTTTCAGGTCGGCGGAGGCTGGAAACACAGGTGCCTGTTGGCGACAGCCGAGAAGAATGCTTTCAATTGAGTCTAGTAACGCGTCACCGGACACACGAATTTTACGCTTACGGCACATGTGCGGCATGTATCCCCCCAGCAAGTCGTAATGCGGCGTCTGAACCCTCGGTATAAACCGTCAAGAGCGAGCAATGAAACTCAGCGCCAAGGTTCGATCCGATGCTCCTTGAATTCGCGCGGCAACTCCAGCAGATGTCCAGCATCAACGGAGCGCCCCGCCCACTCAATCAGCGAGCGATATTGGTCGAAATGGGTGATATTACCCAGCCATTGCGAGCCTGCTTCGGAATTCACCACCACGACATTGGGAAGGTCGCAGGGGCCGACGCAGCCACTCACGGTGAGTTGAAACCGGCTTAAGAGGCCACGCCTTCGCCACTCATCCTTCAGCCACTCGACCGGCACCTCGGGGCGGTCTTTTTGCGTTGCCCCACAGCAGCAGCCCTGGCAGATGATCAGCTGACCGATCACGCGGCGTTTGGTTTCCAGCACAAGTCTCGCTCTCTGGTCTTTTCGTGATTATAGTATAGGGTGGTATATTAATTTAACCCAGAGGATCATTTGTCACACACCACGAAAAGTAAGGCGAAGATGCTCGCGCGCGCCAGGCGCATCAAGGGGCAGGTCGAAGCCATCGAACGGGCGCTTGAGGGATGCAGCGAATGCGAAGACATCCTTCAGCTTGTCGCTTCATGTCGCGGCGCACTCAACGGCCTGATGGCGGAGTTAATTGAAGGTCACCTGCGATTCCATGTGCTCGATCCCGCCCAGAAAACACACCCATCACAGCTTGAAGCGGCAGATGAGCTGATCGCCGTGGTCAAACGCTACTTCAGCTAGAGATTTGGAGATGCCATGAAGGCCATCCTCGAGAACGAGACGCACGACCAAGAAGAACCCACGATAGCCTCCGGTATCGCACCCCATGAAGGCAATCCTGAACATGGCCATGAAGAAGGTCACGATCACGGCGTTGAACTTACTGAGGTTCTACGCGTCGTCTTCGTGGCGCTAGCCGCGGCCGCCGTCTGGTTTCACATATGGGAGCCGTTTCACAAGGTAAGTGTGATCGGATTGGTGGCGACCGTGATTGGCGGCTACCCCATCTTCAAAGAGGCATTTGAGAACATCGTCGAGCGCCGCATGACGATGGAGCTTTCGATGACCATCGCGCTCGTCTCAGCGCTGGCGATCGGTGAGTTCTTCACAGCGCTGGTCATCACTGCGTTTGTACTGGCCGCTGAAATCCTCGAAGGTCTTACAGTAGGGCGCGGCCGCAAGGCGATTCAGGATATGCTGGACTTCCTTCCGCAGACCGCCAGCGTACTGAGGAACGACCGGGTAGTTGAAGTAGACACCCGGACCATCCGGCCGGGAGAAATAGTGCTTATTCGACCCGGCGACAGGATCCCCGTCGACGGCCAGGTGGTGAGCGGCCACTCGTTTGTGGAGCAAGCCGCGATTACCGGCGAGCCCATGCCAAGCGAAAAGACTTCGGGCAGCGAAGTCTACGCTGGAACGATCAATCAGGCGGGCACGCTCCAGGTGCGTGCAGATCGATTGGGAAGAGAAACGACCTTTGGAAAGATCATCGAAGCAGTCGAGAAGGCAGAGCATTCCCGTGCCCCCATTCAGAAGACAGCGGACCGGCTTGCGGGATACCTGGTCTATTTCGCACTTGGCGCGGCAGTGCTCACATTTCTCATCACGCACAACATTCGGTCCACCATCTCCGTCATCATCGTGGCTGGAGCCTGCGGTATTGCGGCGGGCACACCGCTCGCGATTCTGGGAGCCATTGGACGCGCAGCAAGGCACGGTTCGATTATCAAGGGGGGCATCTACCTCGAAGCTCTCGGGCAATTGCAAACCGTCTTTCTCGACAAGACGGGCACCCTGACTTATGGTATTCCGGTCGTGTCGGAGATCCGCGCAGCGCCAGGTCTTTCGGAGCAGGAGCTTCTTGAAACTGCGGCGAGCGCGGAGCGGAACTCAGAGCATCCCCTTGGCAGAGCGATCGTCCGTTTTGCGGAGCAGCAGAAGATTCCAGTCGCCAATCCGGAGCATTTTGAATACCGGATTGGTCGTGGAGTCGTCGCGTCTCTTCACGGTGACCAGATTGTAGTTGGCAGTCGGGCCTTGCTTCAGGGGCTTGGAATCTCCGTCGGCGAAGGGACGACTATCGCAGACGGGACGGAGGTTCTGGTAGCGCGGCGTGGCCACTTTCTTGGTTCGCTCCTGGTTCGAGACCAGTTGCGCCCAAGTGCAGCTCCGGCGGTGAAGGCTCTTCATGATATGAACGTCAGAGTGGTCTTGCTTACGGGCGACGCGAGAGCCTCTGCGAAGGCCGTGGGCGATCACCTCGGCATCCTTGAAGTACACGCCGACCTGCTTCCCGAACAGAAGACCCAGTTCATCTCTGAACAGGTGAAGAAGGGGCAAACCGTTGCCATGTTGGGCGATGGCATCAACGATGCGCCTGCGCTGAGCGAAGCCACCGTGGGCGTGGCTATGGGCGCCGGTACGGATGTCGCTCGCGAGAGTGCCGATGTCGTCCTGATCGGCAATGACCTGGCAAAGTTTGTAGAGACCGTCCGCATTGCTAAAAACTGCCGCCGAATCATCCTGCAAAACTTCTACGGCACCCTCATCGTCGATACCATCGGCATCGGACTGGCTGCAGTAGGACTCCTTAACCCGCTCCTTGCGACGTTTATCCACGTTAGCTCTGAACTCACTTTCATTCTGAACTCCACGCGTTTGCTTCCACCTCGTGAAAAAGACTCGGAGTTTCGATCGGAAAAGATTGTTGTCCCTGCCTGATGGAAGTCAACGGTGCATCGGCTTCTCAGCACAAATACGCTCGGCATGATTCTCGCAGCCGCGTCCTGGATACTGATTATCTGGATCATTTTCGTACTCGTCCGGATGATCGCTAATGGATCTGGTTCGATCTACCTCGATTGATTTCATGCCAATTTTGCGCAGAGCAACGCTCTCTAAAGGGCAATGAGTCGTTACGGCTTCTGAGTGAGCACATTATCGCCGATGCGCTCATTGACCAAACCAAACAGAAAAACCCCAACTGTCCGTGTTCGGGTCGAGTGACCGCCCACCCTGACATTACTGAGGAGTAATGGACGGATGGGCGACAATACATCCGTCATTGGCCTAGCTCCGATGTGTTGCAGTTGACGTCAGTTAAAGCGATAGCGGAGCGCTTCCGCAACTGCGCGATAGCCGATTCGTCTGTAAATAGCGTTAGAGGTGCTATTACTCAAATCGGTGTAGAGGATGCAGCGATACCCTGCGTCACGCAGTTGCTTGGAGAGACCATGGACGCATACCGTCGCGTACCCATGCTTCCGTTTTTCGGGAGGTGTGTAAACGCCAACCACGCGAACTACACCCTGCACCGGTCCTCGGCTAATGGCCATCGAGACCGCCTCTCCGCTTCGATCCCATACCCACAGCTGTCCGGCTGCCAGACCTCGGTCCACGCGGAGTTCAATATGGTCGTCAGACTCTCCGATTTCGTTCTGAAACGCACGACTCCAGAGGATCATCAGGCCGCGCTCTTGTGGGCCTGCCTGCCGTAGCTTTCCTTCGAGGGTGGGGACTTCCGCAGTCTCCAAGAGTTCGTAAAGGCGGTTCCCCTGGAATGGAGTGGCCACCGATTTCGTACGCTCACGCCATTGGCCAGCGAACGCCGTTGCTGTCGCAGCCTCGCCGTTGACTCCCGGCAGACTGACACCTGCTTCTGCAATCGCATCGCTCATGGCGACTGCCACCTGCGGGGCCATGGGTGTCAACGTGGCTGGAAACGTCAGCGGCGACTGAATGACGACGCCGAGAACTTCGTCCCCCTGAATCGCCATCCAATAACGTCCCGGGTCGCCCTGTGTAGCGCGCTCGTGCAGAATCGTGAGAATTAGATTGTGGAGAACTGGTTGAGAGGCAAGGAACA
Organism: uncultured Acidobacteriaceae bacterium; assembly: GCA_963782175.1. Lineage (GTDB taxonomy): Bacteria > Acidobacteriota > Terriglobia > Terriglobales > Acidobacteriaceae > Silvibacterium. The sequence continues at coordinate 7,817 of CAWAIX010000012.1, read as the reverse complement.
TCCCAGCTTTGCTCAAGACAAATGCAGGATCTTCGCTGAACAACACTTTCAGTTCCATTTGGGAGATCTTACCGGATTGGGAGGACCAGTTTAGTTCTGAGGTTAGTGCCTCAATCGGATTGTAGGCGAGTCACCGCCCACCCGGAGGCAACATTCCCGACAAGGCAGAAGTAACGTAGCGGCAAGGTCAGGCATATTCAACGAAGCGAACCGCCGCGCTCCGCTGAGGAGTTCTTGCTTCTCGATACAAGCGCGGCGGTGGACCAGGTTCTCTAGCGTTAGGCAAGACGCGGCTCACTGATAGGAACGGGACCGGCCGGTGCTGATTGTTTTGCCGGAAGGAGTGCAAGGAGCGCGACTCCAACCACGCCAATGATCACAATGTCCTGGGGGCTATCTTTCCTGTGAATCCCGTGCGCCCATGCCTCCGCCGATTGGATCGTCATTGTGAACGCATGGGCAAGGCTTGACCAAGCCCCATAGGCAATCAGCGAGCGATGCCTGGCCGGTTGCTTAACGGCCACCAACAGAAAGATTCCAAGCACAAAGTTAAGGCTGACGAACATCGGCCCAACGTCGTCATTCCGATTAAGCCATCTGGAACGCCACAGAGCATCGAACAAGATGTAACCCCAAAAGGAATAAAACAAGCCCACCAAGACCAAGACAATCTGCAAAGCGCGCTCACGCTTCATACCGCCCTCCTTTTCGGGAAGACAAACTTCCGAATATATCGTACTCAGGGTGGATCCGACAGTTCAACATATGAAGTGGAAATCCAAGGACGACCCAACCGAGGACGTACGACGGGCAAACCGGAGGTTAATGTCAACGGACGCTAACAGGCGATAGCTGTCAAAACCACGCTTTGAGCACTGTTTTTGCCGTATCACCGCCAAACGAGAAGTAACAAAAAATGGAGCTACTTCCTGACTGCCGACAAACCATCCGGAACAGCATCGACCGGTTGAGCCCGCCTGACTTTACGGGAACCTCACGAACAGGCGAGCCGAGTAGCATTCTGCGCGAGTGCGCTTAACCGACCTAAAATGGAGTACTTGTAAGGGAGGTCCATGATGCAACGACGTCGCGTGTTCTCCCTGTTGGCGGGCGCGATTGGTGGCTGCTGCGTTATGAAGGCGGATACAACTGAGAGCCAGCAACAGTTCGACCGGTCTCATGTGGATTGGGTTGAACAAGTATTGAAGCGTATGCAGACAATCAAGCTGGGCGCAACGAGGCAGACTCTACTTACGGTTTTCACGACCGAGGGCAGTTTGTCCACGGGACTGCCGCGCACATTTGTGAGTCGAGATTGCCCTTATTTCAAGGTCAACGTGGAGTTTCAGGCTGTAGGCAGGTCGGATCGAGAGGTAGTGTTGCAAGTTTCAAATGCAGACAAGTGTGTCGCCGAGCGTCTGTCGTGCGTTCTTAGACTGCCAAGTCGAAAAGGCTGTCGATGAACTGAATCTGACGAAGAAGATCATCTCCTGCCACCCATCGAACTTGCCCCTTGCGGATCATGTGGACTGCTTCGTAGCCTTGAATCGTTCGCCGAGCCGCCTGGAATTCTCGGAAGCCCTGCTTGGCGTTCACGCGACGTTTGATGGCTCGATGATCCTGTTCGAGAATGTTGTTCAGGTACTGCACCGGTCGGTGTCGACAGCGCTTGCGCAGCGTCCCTTCCTTCTTACTGTCGGGGATCGCGGAGCTGTAAATCGGCGCCAGGTCAGTGTTGATCACTCGAGGTTGAGGATGGGATGGATCGCCGAGCGCCTTGCGAAAGAGCCGCTTGGCAGCATCGGCGTCACGGAACGTTGACAGCAAGAAATCGATGGTGGCACCCTTGGAATCGATGGCCCGATACAAGTAGCACCAGCGTCCCTTCACGCGAAGGTAGGTTTCGTCCACCCGCCACGACTTGTTTGTCGGCTTGAGATGCTGTCGCAGTCGCTGCTCCAACTCCGGGCCGTAATCCTGCACCCAGCGCCAGACCGTTGTGTGATCGACATGGAGACCGCGCTCTTCCAGCAGTTCCTCAACATTGCGCAGCGACAGAGAATAGCGAAGATACCACCGTACCGCACAAACTATGAGGCCGGGTTCGGTCTGACGCCATTTGAAGATCGCGGGTCGGGTTATCATTTCGCGATTCTTTCACGTCACCAGCCAGCAGCCCTGAAAGTTGCAACACATCCACTTGTCCCGATACAGGCTCAGAACTTCTTCCGCCTTCGCCTTCGGCACCCGCCGGCGGCTCGGTATCCCTCGTCGACGGTCCAGCAAGCCCTTGTGGCCATGCTCCTCCAGCCGCTTCCGCCAACGACGCAGCTGACGCTCGCTGATGCCCACCAACTCCGCTGCCTGCCACCACTTGATCTTCCCCGCCGAGGCTCTCAACAGCACTTCGTATAACTTCATCGCCCGCTCCGCCGCGGTCCTCGGATAGATCTCCATGCTCTCTCGCATGGTTCCATCCTTGCCGCCCGCTATGCGGACATTTCACTTGCTAAAAACACCGGACATATTATGTGCTAACGACAGTCGCCCACTCGGCAATTACTACGTAAGTAATAGCTCGCCACTAATCGCGAATGTGGGCCGCCGTTGATGCGACGTTCACCATGTAGACGCTCTACCATCGATCGTCTGAAATCCGGCGCGAAAGGCCGGTCATGGAGCAGACAGATTGGGCTCCAGAGTTTATGGACGGTCCTTCTTTGGTGTTGTGGAGCGGCCGTCGCGCCGGAGAAAGTCGAAGTCGCAGCCTTGATCGGCCTGTAGGACGCAGTCTTCGAAGAGCTTTGCATAGCCGCGGTGCGGGGTTTCGCGTTGCGGCGGCGATTGCTTGAGGGTTGTGAGGCGCTGTTGCAACTCCGAGTCGTCGATGAGCAGTTCGAGGCGCCGGGCCTCGACGTCGAGTCGAATGCGGTCGCCGTTTTTGACGATCGCGAGTGGACCGCCAACTGCGGCCTCAGGGGCGATGTGGAGGACGATGGTGCCGAAGGCAGTGCCGCTCATACGGGCGTCAGAGATGCGCACCATGTCATTGACGCCCTGGCGTGCGAGTTTCATAGGAATTGGAAGGTAGCCCGCTTCGGGCATCCCGGGTGCCCCTTTGGGGCCGGCGTTGCGCAGGACGAGGATGTCGGTGGCGGTGACGTCGAGGTTGGGGTCGTCGATGCGATTGGTGAGGTCTTTCACGCTGTCAAAGACGACCGCTCGACCGGTGTGACGCATAAGGTGCGGCGAGGCGGCGGAGTGCTTGATGACGGCACTCAGGGAAGCGAGATTGCCGTGGAGGATCGCCATCGCCCCTTCGGGCCTTAGCGGCGATGCGAAGGGGCGGATGACGTCCTTATGCGGAACAAGCTCCGACGCGGCGATTGCATCGCCAAGAGTGCCACCGGAGATGCTGGGGGTATTGAGGTCGAGAAAGGCAGTGAGCTGGCGCATGAGGGCGGGCAGACCGCCAGCATGATGAAGATGCTCCATGTAGTGGACGCCGGAGGGCTTAAGGTTGAGCAGGACGGGGACCTCGCGGCCGAGTTGGTCAAAGGCGTCGAAATCGAAGGGGATGCCAGCGCGACCAGCGATTGCGATGAGATGGATAAGACCGTTCGTAGAGCCGCCGATGGCCTGCAGGACGATCATGGCGTTGCGGATTGACGCGGCCGTGATGAGGTCGCTGGGTTTGGGTGTGCCGGCAATGGCAATTTCGGCGGCGCGCTTACCGCTGGCTTCAGCGATGCGGCGGCGGTCGGCGAGAGTGGCTGGCGCGGAAGCGCTCATGGGGAGGGCGAGGCCGAGTACTTCAACGATGCAGGCCATCGTGCTGGCGGTACCCATAACTGAGCAGGTGCCGACCGATGGGCAGAGGCGACCGCTGATGGTTTCGATCTCGACCAGGTCAACATTGCCAGCGCGGTACTGCGCCCACATGCGGCGACAATCGGTGCAGGCTCCAAGGACCTCGCCCTTGTGATTTCCAACGAGCATTGGACCGGTCTGCAGTACTACCGCCGGGAGGTCGGCGCTGGCTGCGCCCATGACCTGGGCGGGGAGGGTCTTGTCGCAGCCACCGATAAGGACCACGGAATCCATAGGCTGCGCAGCAATCATCTCCTCCGTGTCCATCGCCATCAGATTACGCAGGAACATGGAGGTGGGATGGGCGAAGCTCTCTCCGATGGAGATGGTTGGAAAGACCATTGGCAGACCGCCGGCCAGCATGACGCCGCGCTTCACGCTTTCAATGAGGTCAGGAACGTTGCCATGGCAGGGGTTGTAGTCGCTAAAGGTGTTGGTGATACCGACGATGGGCCGCTGCAGTGCATCGTCGGAGTAGCCCATGGCCTTGATGAATGTCTTACGGAGGAAGAGCGAGAATCCGGGGTCGCCGTAGCTGGTCAAACCTTTGCGTAGGCCTGTAGTCATATCTCTGCCTCTGTGGGTTGGGTCGTTGGGGATTTTGCAGGATTGAGCAAGAGGATGAGGACAGACGAAGCGATCATGCATGCCGCGATGAGGAAAAGACCGGAATTGAGCGTTCCGGTGTAGGTCTTAAGGAAGCCGATGATTGCAGGGCTGAAGAAGCCGCCGAGGTTGCCAGTGCAATTGACGAGCGCGATGCCGGCGGCTGCGGCGTTGCCGCCTAGAAACGATGTAGGGAGCGCCCAAAACGTGACCAATCCCGTGATTACTCCCGCGACAGCAAGGACGAGACTGAAGATCGCGATGGGCGTGTTGCTGCCAGCATGTGTGCAGAGAATAAAGCCGATTGCAGCCACGATGTTTGGCACGATGATGTGCCAGCGCCGCTCGCGGGTCCTGTCGGCGTGGCGTCCGACGAGCATCATGCAGATAAGCGCGCAGGTGCACGGAACAGTTGTGAGAACGCCGATGTGGAATGCGTCTTTGACGCCGGTCTGGCGGATGATAGTTGGTTGCCAGAAGCCAATGGCATAGGAGCCCATCTCCATGCCGAAGAAAATCGCTCCCAGGAGCCAGACTCGTGGACTCGTGAATACCGAGCGAATTGAGACATGGGTCTTAGAGACGGCTTCTTCGTGGATTTCAGAGGTGACGATGGCTCGTTCGCCTTCAGAGAGCCATTTGGCTTCGCTCACGCGGTTATCGAGGAATAGGAAGATGACGACGCCGAGGAGGATTGCGGGGATAGCCTCCAGGATAAAGAGCCATTGCCACCCGGCCAATCCTCTAGTGCCAGCGAACTGGCGCAGGATGAAGCCGGACAGCGGACCGCCGATGATTCCGGATACCGGGTTGCCGGCCATTAGCAGGGCAACCATTGCGGTTCGGCGATGGGCTGGGAACCAGTAGGTGAGATAAAGGATCATGCCGGGAAAAAAGCCGGCTTCCGCAACTCCCAGCAGTAGGCGTGAAATGTAGAACTGCATGGGTGTGCGTACCAGCGCTGTTAGTGCCGAGATGACGCCCCAGCTGACAATAACGCGGCAGATCCAGATGCGCGCTCCGACTTTGTGCAGGATGATGTTGCTGGGGATTTCGAAGGCGAAGTAACCCAGGAAGAAGATGCCGGCACCGACTCCATAGACGCTGTCGCTGAACTTGAGATCACCCAGCATCTGGAGCTTGGCGAAGCTTACGTTGACCCGGTCGACATATGCGATGATGTAGCCAGTCACGAGAATCGGCATAATGCGCCAAGCAATCCTGCGGTAGAGCGAGTCGCCGACAGGGTCGGAAGACGTATTCGGCGCGATATAAGCTGCGGATGACAAGCTTCAACTCCGATCTGTACCGGGCTAGTCTACCGATCTATTCTGCGCCGTGCGAAAGGCCGTGTACCGCGCTCTTGTCTCGGCGTTAGATGGGTAGAGTCCAGGCGGCGGGAGGGCGGAGCGACCTCATCGATAATCCACGCTTCGAGCTTTCCCGTTCGATCGTGGCTTCGACGACTTCGCACTCGCCGCACACCGCGCTGCGTGAAGCCAAGACCAGGTGGACTGGCATTCATTTTCCGGCGAGCCTCCGTTGACAACTTCTTTGGACGCTTCCCCATGGATGTCGTCGGGGTAACGCTTGAGGGTTAGCGGGCGTCCGGCCAAGCGCGGCAGGAGAACAGGGGCGAGTTGACTGTAGGTTTCGACTAGATCTTCGGTGTTGAAGCCACTCGGGAAGAGAACCCGACGCTCATTTCTTAACAGATGCGTCTGCCTCGGGCCGCACCGCAATCCGTTCCTCTGGCATGGGCCGGGAAAGGTCAGTCGCTGTTCTCTTTTTCCTCTCGATACTCCTCGATGTGGTGATAGACCTGGTCGGGAAACTTGAGATTGCGATAGAGATTGCCACAATCCGGGTCTTCAGGGTTCGGCAGAATGGGGAACTCCTGTTCCCGCTGCCAAGCCAAAATGCGTTCCCGCCTGGGCGGGTTGTAGCCACGTTCCTCGTCCTGATGAAGCATAGCCTTGGCTTGCCTTCGCTGAAGTCGGGATCTCGTATCAGCCATGCGAGTACTTCGTACTCGGGCATGAAGTGCCGCGCGGTCATGGCGAACACGAGCCTGCCGTAGTGCCCGATGTCCCGACCGGCCTGAAGTGAATCGAGCAGGTGAGCCATCATTGAATCATTGCGCAACTCCGGTTTCCCGCTACTCCCACTCGTCGACTGCTGTGCGTCTGGCTGGTCGGATGGATGTGTTGCAACTTTCAGGGCTGCTGGCTGGTGACGTGAAAGAATCGCGAAATGATAACCCGACCCGCGATCTTCAAATGGCGTCAGACCGAACCCGGCCTCATAGTTTGTGCGGTACGGTGGTATCTTCGCTATTCTCTGTCGCTGCGCAATGTTGAGGAACTGCTGGAAGAGCGCGGTCTCCATGTCGATCACACAACGGTCTGGCGCTGGGTGCAGGATTACGGCCCGGAGTTGGAGCAGCGACTGCGACAGCATCTCAAGCCGACAAACAAGTCGTGGCGGGTGGACGAAACCTACCTTCGCGTGAAGGGACGCTGGTGCTACTTGTATCGGGCCATCGATTCCAAGGGTGCCACCATCGATTTCTTGCTGTCAACGTTCCGTGACGCCGATGCTGCCAAGCGGCTCTTTCGCAAGGCGCTCGGCGATCCATCCCATCCTCAACCTCGAGTGATCAACACTGACCTGGCGCCGATTTACAGCTCCGCGATCCCCGACAGTAAGAAGGAAGGGACGCTGCGCAAGCGCTGTCGACACCGACCGGTGCAGTACCTGAACAACATTCTCGAACAGGATCATCGAGCCATCAAACGTCGCGTGAACGCCAAGCAGGGCTTCCGAGAATTCCAGGCGGCTCGGCGAACGATTCAAGGCTACGAAGCAGTCCACATGATCCGCAAGGGGCAAGTTCGATGGGTGGCAGGAGATGATCTTCTTCGTCAGATTCAGTTCATCGACAGCCTTTTCGACTTGGCAGTCTAAGAACGCACGACAGACGCTCGGCGACACACTTGTCTGCATTTGAAACTTGCAACACTACCCGCCCAACCCTGGCTGGATGCAAAGTCATCATCCATCAGCATCTGGACCAAACACTGACCCTGACGATCGCAGGACACCGTGTCGGACACTACAGCGCGGAAGGAAAGCTGCTGACGCCGCTGACGAAAAAGCAGGTCAAGGCCGTGGAAAAGACGTTGAGAGGAAAAGTCACAAAGCAGACTTTCCCTCTCAACTTGCAAATCCCGCACACTAGGCGGGATTCGCACTTTCCCACCGCCTCAACGGCTACTAACTTATGAAACCGGACACTTCATTTGTTCTGAAAAGCGGACATTTTCACTTGCTAACGACAT
>CAWAIX010000011.1:0-610335 GCA_963782175.1 uncultured Acidobacteriaceae bacterium | reverse complement strand
ACGCGGGAGTGCCTGGCGCTGGAGGTGGACACAGGTTTTGCCAGTCGGCGCGTAACCCGGGTTCTGGAGGAGATTATCGCCATACGCGGTCGCCCCCTGGCGATTCGCTGCGACAACGGGCCGGAACTGACCAGTCGTCACTTTCTTGCCTGGGCGCTGGAGTGGAAGATCGAGTTGCGCCACATCCAGCCGGGCAAGCCAACGCAGAACGCGCACGTGGAGAGCTTTCACGGCCGACTGCGTGAGGAGTGCCTGCGGGTGAGCTGGTTCACCAACCTGTTCGATGCACGCAGGAAGGTAGCTAACTGGAAGATGGAGTATAACGAGCAACGTCCACACAGCAGCCTCGGCTACAGAACTCCGGCTGAGTTTGCTCGCGTGGTCATAACCCAGAGCTATGCAAAAGACGTGAGCTCCGCTCACTTGGAAAACGCCTGCGACGTTTCCCACTTTCCCACAGCTCCGGCGGCGGGCTAGATTTACAGAATTACCTATGCGGAGTTAGGGGGCAGGTCAGCCTGGCCGTTTCACATCTTCGCGATCGCGGGAATGCCAGACTAACTTTACCTCACCCAGCCACCCGATGTTACCTGTTCCACGCTACTGGCCCTACGTGTGGCGACCTATTCATTTTTCCCAACTGTAAAACTGCTTATACTTGACGGCTTATGGATGGTGGAGGCGGCGGGAGTCGAACCCGCGTCCGAAATCGTTGTCAACAAAGAGAGGCTCCATGCTCAGTCGCGTTCCGAAGGTTTCGCTTTGCGCGCTCAGAACCGACAAGATGCGGGCATCGCTAGTCCGTGGATCTCATCTTTATGACCCGTACCCAGCCATAAAGACCAGCCCGCTGTGCGACGTCCTTCCGAAGCCCGCAGGCGAAGCCGCGGAGGACGGCTACTTAACTAATTAAGCAGCGTATGCCAGTTGATGATCGGCAATTATCATTTTCCAGGCGATTACGGGTGCCCAGACCCCGGCATGCCTCTTTGCCGCAAGCAATCCCGTCGAAACCGTGACGCCCCCATTCGGTGGGTATCCCCAGTCTAGGCGTGAAGCCCGAGACTATTTCTATTTTACTCTTATCGGCTCAAACCCTCCCGCCAGTCAGCTCCCAGATGCTCGCAAGATGGTGGTCGTCGTGTTCGGCGACGAAGTAGAGGTGGTCGGCGAGACGCATTGGAGTCTTCAGGCGGGGGTGGGGCAGCGCGCGGGTAAATGACAGGGTGTCCAGGCCCTCGACCTGGTGAAGGAGCGTCCGCCGTGCAGCCCGGAAGTCGGAGAGGATTCGCTCCAGCGGCTGCTCGTTGTGATTCGCCTCGTCGGTTTTGCGATTTGTCAGATCGGCGGCGGTCAGATGGTCGCGCCCGGCGACGAAATCCTCGATGCGTGCGAGCCAGAGCGGTTCCAGGTCGAATAAATGCCCGGCGTGCTCCTGCGCCGACCATCCGCCGTCCGGTTTGGCGATCAGAACTTCGGTTGCGACGCCGCGAAGCGTCTCCTCGAGTCGTGCCGGGGTGCCGCGCAGACGCGCGCGCAGGTTCGGAAGCAACTCCATAGGAAATGATGACTCGAATTTGCGCTCAAACCATCGGGCTACTTGGCTCATGCAGTTAGTGTGACGCAAACGCGGCTCTAATTGCGAGGGCCGCGCTGGAGGGTTATCATCGACCGTCTCTTTTCCAAAAAATTGACGAATGCCGCGCCGCTCGTAAGGAGGCTGCATGAGGTTCCGCGGATGGTGGATTCTTCCTCTCTTGCTGTTTTCTCTGATCGGTCAATCGCGATCTGCTGTTCCGCAAAACATTGTCGTCATTCAAAAAGTGACAGTCGTCGATACAAATGGCGGCCCGACGCGTCCCGACATGACGGTTACCATCACCGGGAACCGAATCAGCGCGATCACGGCGACGAGCAGCGCGCGTATATCCAGGGAGGCTCAGGTTGTCGACGGCACGGGGAAATTTCTGATTCCGGGCCTATGGGACATGCATGTTCACTGGAGCGACAAGGACTATCTGCCTCTCTTCATCGCGAACGGAGTAACCGGAATACGGATCATGTGGGGCTTCCCTGAGCATCAGCTATGGCGAAAAGACATTGAAGCCGGCCGGTTGCTCGGCCCGCACATGTCGATTGCCAGCCCAATCGTGGATGGACCAAAGCCTTATTGGTCTGGATCGATCTCTGTGAGTAGCGGGGGGCAGGCTCGCCAGGCCGTTGAACGCGCTCAACAGAACGGCGCTGATTTCATTAAGGTGTACCAGTTTCTGCCCCGTGAGGAGTACTTCGCCATTGCCAGCGAATCTAAAAAGCGCGGCATCCCATTCGAAGGGCACGTCCCCATTTCCGTCTCGGCAGAAGAAGCCTCGCGCGCCGGCCAGAAGAGCTTCGAGCATTTGGTAGGCATTCTGCCCGCCTGTTCCACGCGCGAAGCTGAGCTCCTTCAGGCCCAGCAGATGGATTTTGCCGACGATCTCGCGTCGGCACACCCAAAGTTCTGGGGAGACCACGTGAAGCAATTCAGGCAGGTGATGCTTGATACCTACAGTCCTGAGAAAGCCGTCGGCACTTTCTGCAGTGTTGAAGAGTAACGGCACCTGGCAGTGTCCCACGCTTAACCTGTTGCACATGTTTGCCTACGGCGACGATCCGGCGTTGCTCAACGATCCAAGGCTCAAGTACATGCCCCACGGCGTGAAGGCATTCTGGGACCCATCGAGGGTCGATGGCCAGCGCACGGCGGAAGACTTCTCTTACGGGAAAAAGGAATTTCAAAAGGACCTGGAAGTCGTGGGAGCAATGCAAAAAGCCGGAGTCGGGATTCTCGCGGGCACAGATGTATCAAATCCATTTTGCTTTCCAGGCTTCAGCCTGCACGACGAATTGGGATTCCTCGTTCAGGCTGCTTTAACGCCCATGCAGGCGCTTCAGACTGCCACGCTGAATCCTGCCCGTTTTCTCGGCCGCGAGAAAGATTTCGGCACAATCGAAAGCGGCAAGATTGCGGACCTCGTGTTGCTCGATGCAAACCCGCTGGACGATATAGGGAACACGAAGAAGATCAGGGCCGTCATCTATGGCGGCAAAGTGTTCGATCGAACCTCCATCGACGCGATGCTGGCAAGTGTTGAAGCTCTTGCCGCCAGAAAACCCATCGGCGAGACGATGTTCAAGACGATCCAGCAGAAGGACGCCGAAGCAGCGGCCGCCCAATACCGCGAGCTTAAGTCGACGCAACCGGCAGCCTACGACTTTGGTGAAGATGAGTTGATCCGGCTTGGTTACAGGCTGATTCGAATGAAGAAATACAGCGACGCGATCGTGATTTTCAAGCTCAGCGTCGAGACTTACCCGCAGTCCTACAACACCTACGACAGCCTGGCTGAAGCCTATATGGACAGTGGCGAGAAGCAGCTTGCCATTCAGAATTACAAAAAATCACTGGAACTCAATAAGGACAACGCGAATGCGGTCGAGATGCTTAAGAAGCTGAACTCTCAGTAACGCGTCATCCAGCGGGAGTGTTCTTCAGCCGCGCGTTTTCCGCTTCGAGAAATTCGAGACGGCGGCGCATCGGCGCCGAGCGATGCTTCCAGTTCTTCGATGGTGTAACGAGGCGTGATGTGCTGGGGGCAATTCCAATCGAAGGCCTCGATATGAATGAGAACTGCGCGCTCCGGCGGCGTTTTCTCTTCGGGCACGATCAAATCGGGCATGAGCTTCCGCGCGGTCTCGTCTCCTTCGTGAATCTCTGCCCGTCCGAGGATCTTCAGCCGTAACTGATGGGCGTAATCCATGAAGAAGAGAGCGACGCGGTTATCGTGCTGCAGATTTCCGACACTGATGTACTGCTTGTTGCCGCGCAGGTCGGCGTAGCCGAGAGTGCGATCGTCGAGGATGCGCAGAAAGCCCTTTGATCCGCCGCGATATTGGATATAGGGCCATCCGGTCTCGCTGGTGGAGGCCATGTAGAAGCCGTCGCGGTCGGCGATGAACTCGCGTTCGATAGTGCCGAGGCGGTCTCCGGCATTGTCGGAACGCTCTGCGCGTTCGTAGAGATGCCGGCTGCCGTGCTTTTCCTGCTGTTCCTTGACGAGTGGCGTGAATGCGAGTTCTGCAAAGCGGCGGCCCATGGAATGTCCCCTGTGATGGATTAGCGGACGCGGCGTTCGGATTCAGCGATGGGAGTCTGCCCGATCGGTTTCAGCCGGTGAACCTTTGCCCTACGTTCCACAACATGTCGTAGAGAGCGGTATCCATCTCCTGATGAGGCTGGGTGCGTGTATTACAAACGGCTGCCCAGCAGGAGCTGTCGGGATTGCGAACCATAAGCGCGGTTGAGCCGGGCAGGCTTCCGCCTTGCCACCAGCTTCCGGCACCGTTGCCGCTGACCATCCAGCCGCGCGCGTAACGGGCGTCGCCGGCGGGATAGGCCGGCGCAGGAGTTGTCATGGTCCGGATGGTTTCAGGCTTGAGAAGCGCGGGAATATTCGGCGCTCCGGCGACGTGATTGAGAAATTGAACCAGCTGCGTGGAGGAGGCGATCCATCCGGCGGTTGAGTCCATGCGGGTGATGTTGATCTTGTAGGGCTCCTCGGAGTACTGGCCGATGTAGAGGACCTCGTTCGTTGCGCGGTCGTGCTCACTGTTGCGGGCGATCTGCATGTTGGTGATGCCGCAGGGAGCGAGGATGTTGGCCTGAACGTAGGTAGCGTAAGGCTGGCCGGTGATCTGCTCGATGACCCGTCCGAGAATGCAGTATCCGAAGTTGGAGTAAATCCATTGCGTGCCGGGCTGAGCGGTGAGAGGCACGTTCTCGATGGTCGAGGAGATGAGCTTTGCCTGGTCCCAGCCGTTGTTATGAAGCATAGGGTCGTTGGCGTCGGCAGCCCATCCGCCGGCGGTGTGAGTGAGCAGATGGTCGACGGTGATGTCCGCCACATAGAGTTTGTAGGGGGGCTTGCCGTAGTTCGTGCCGAGTATCGCGCCGGGCCCAAAGACTTTGTCAGTCAGGTTGAGCTTGCCGCTCTCGATCAGGGAAAAAATGGTGACCGCTGTGATCGGCTTGGAGAGGTCGGCGATGCGAAACAGGCTGTCCTGCTGAGCCTGAATCGAGTGCGGGGGATCTGCCATGCCACCCGCGTGATCGTAGACAAAGCGCCCGCTGCGCGAAAGAGCCACCGACATCGCGGGCACGCGGAACTGGCGCTGAAAGGAATTCGTGTAGAACATGGGTCCGCGGCGCTGGTTCTGAGGGTCGAACGCCGACTGGGCGAGGGCGCGCAATGCCGGTGTGGCTACAGCTGCGGAACCGGTTGCACGCAGCAACTTCGCGATGAGGGCTCTGCGAGTTAGCTTATGACTTGTCATAATGGCTTCGCCTTGATTCGATCGAGGATTGCGGCAGATGATTACTGCGTGCGCTGACCCTGAAACGTTCCTGTACCACCGCGATCGTGGAAGGTTCCATTGAAGGTGTTGCCCTGAACGACTCCTCCGACTCTGGGCCCTTCGACTCTGCCGCGAAAGACCAGGACTCCACGGGTTTTCGTGCGAACCACGAGATGCTGCTCATTGATCGTGCCTTCGACTCCGCCGGACTGGTAGGGACCCTTGAAGTGACCTTTGATGTTGGTGCCTTCCTGCTGGAGATCGAGATATTTGGCCGACGTGGTCCCGTTCGGGTCGTTGCAGTAGAGGGTCCATTTTCCGTTGACGTTCGCGGGTGGCTGCTCCGAAGGGGCCTGCTGAGACCATGCACCTCGACAACAAATCATTAACAGCAACGAGCACACCAAAACATAGTTTTGCTTTTTCATCCCCTCAGTTCCTTTCGTCATCTGACGAATTCATCGATACCGTCATCGGCTTGCTGTGTAACCGGAATTGAGATTATCCAACTTGCGATTGCAGAGCCATAGAGGGAACTACACGTCGACCGTGTGGTTCCACACGCCCGTTTAAGAGGGCGAAGCAATCCGAGAATGGTTGTCCTCAGAGCGGCTCCGTCGGTGACAATCGATGCATGGCCAGTTTTCCCCCACCCACTCATCCTGCGAAATCCCGGCTCTGGCGCGCCATGAACCGGGCCCGTCTGATAACGCTGGTCGTCCTGGTTGCAATTTTTGTGTTGTGCATTGCCTTCTCCTGGACGACGCGTGATGCCATGTCGAACCTGCCGTTCCTTGGAGCCTACAAGCGGGCACTGTCGCGCTTCGGCACTGAGAAGACCATCGTTGATCAGAGTCCACTGCAGACGTCGCAAGCGCTGGCTGCGCTTGCTGTGAGCACCGAAGAGCGCCAGTATGCGCGCGAAGCCGAACGGCTGGCCGACCACGAAGTCGACCAGGCTTTCGCGTCGGCGCTTCGCCAGGCTAATATGCAGCGGCCTGTCCTCAGTCCTGAAGCGCAGGCCATCGCGGAGAAGACCGCGCAGCTTCAGGATACGGTGAAGGCGGATCAGGCTCATGTTGACAGCCTCACGGCGACAGCAGCGAAATCCTCCGGCGCAAAAGGAGGAGCCTCTGCTCAGCCCGCGTCCGGCCCCGTCTCCGCCTCGGATGAACTGCAACTGGCAAAGGCACAGCTAGGACTGGATCAGGATGAACTCGCCGATGCGCAGCACGATTTCGCACGAGCGTCGGGCGACCAGCGTGGCCAGATCCAACAGGAACTCACGGCGCACCAAGCCGAGGAGAGCAAGCTTGAGGCGCAGGCGCGCGACCAGGGACAAACGGCCGTGCAGTCGGCGTCGCGATACAGCACGCTGGCGGGACGCATCCGCGCCTGGCTGGCCCAGCGGAGCCGCTATCAACTGCTGCTCCAGGCAAGGCAGAAGGCTGAGTCCGACGCCGCAACCTTGATGGCGCAGCACAACGCTCTCGAAACACAGGCCAACAAGGGCCCCGCTTCGTCTGCCGGGAACGACGCCGCGCCGGATACGGCGACAAGACTGGCGGCGATGCAGCGTAAAAGCCAGCAGAGGCAGATCCTCAGCATCTACGACGACCGCGTCCAGACGCAGCAACAGCTCGCGGCTGTCTATAACAAGTGGGCCAACCAGGTGCTTCTGCAACACAGGATTGTGCTGCACCTTATCCTGCAATCGCTCGCGGTGATTGCATTCATACTCATCTGCGTGATCCTGTGCAATGCGCTGGTGCGGCGCCTCATGGATCGTCCGGGGCTCGATGGACGCCGGCTGAGCACGCTGAGGACTCTAACCGAGCTAGGCGTGCAACTGGTCGGGCTGGTGCTGGTCCTGCTGGTGGTCTTTGGTCTGCCGAACGAGGTGTCGACGATTGTCGGCCTGACCACGGCGGGACTCACGGTGGCGTTGCAATCGTTCATTCTGGCCTTCTTCGGGTGGTTCATTCTGATGGGCAAGGGTGGCATTCGCGTAGGTGACTGGGTGGAGATTAACGGCGTGGGCGGCGAGGTGGCCGAGATCAGCCTGTTTCGCACGACACTGCTCGAAACCGGCAACTGGACCGACAAGGGTCACCCCACAGGACGCCGGGTCAGCTTCATCAACAACTTTGCCATCAGCGGTCAGTACTTCAATTTCTCGACCGCCGGCCAGTGGATGTGGGATGAATTTGCCATCAGCGTTCCGGCGTCCGGGGACATCTACGCCATGGTCGAGCTGATTCAAACGGGTGTTGCCGAGGAGACCGAGAATGATGCCAGGCTTGCAGAGGCAGAGTGGCAGCGTGCCTCGCGACAGGATGGCTTGCGGCAGTTCAGCGCCGGGCCATCAGTGAGTCTGCGGCCATCTGCTACGGGCGTGGACATCGTGGTGCGGTACGTGACGCGTGCATCCGATCGCTTCGAAATGCGAAGCCGGCTCTACAAGCGGATCATGGACGCGACTCAACAACGGACGCTGCCGGAGTCGAAACAGCAGAGTTGACGAGGCACGGCTTTGGGCCTTGGATCGGGTCGTTAAATCTGGTCGAGGTCGATCTGCTCGTAGTCCTTGTGCTCGATGCCGTCGCGAATCTGCTTCGGCGTCTTGCCCAGCTTGGTCATCTTGTAGGCGTATGCTTCCTCTTTGGCGCAGGTGGAGCAGATGGCGCCGTGGGTCCCTTCAAAACAGCTGTGAAGACTCTGGTGTCCCAGGGCCTTGTCGCAGCGGCAGTAGCAGGGAAGCTGGTAGAGCACGTCCTGGATGGTAGCCGCCTGCTGATAGACCTTCACTTGCCACTGATAGTGAAAGCTGGGCCCGGTGAGCTGGTTTCCGGAAAGGACGGGAGGCAGAGCTGCCCCGGGAGCCGGAGGCGCGGGGTGGTAGGCCGGGATTTCATCGGCAGGGTTCGACCACTGGGCATAACCGGCGAGGGTAAACAGTCCCAGGGCCGCGGTGAGGAGCACCTGCTTCATTCAGAACTCTCCTTGGCTGGATCTGGATATTGCTGTTGTGGACCGCAGCGATGTGTCCAAACGCTATGGTATACCGGAGGAGTCGCGCCGATGCTGGCTCGGACGTCGCCTCGCAAAAAAAAGGCGGCACGAACGGTAAATTGTCCGTGCCGGGAGGCCAGTGACGCAACTTGTATAAAAACCTGACGCCGGACTCAGGAGCACCGCTCAACTGTTTCCGGGATTGCCTATCTAACGTATCTGATGCTTGCCACTAGCCCAAGGAATCAGAAATTTCACTTTTTCTACATCAGATCGGATTTTCTCTCCGACTTTTCATACTGTACCCGGGATTGCTCTTGGGCACAAGCTCTAATGCATGTAAACACCGAATTATTTCAAAAGTTGTATGCCAGATTCCTCTTTTCTCCCGTTTTGGGAAGTGCGATACTCCGATGTCGGCATCCGTACGAAGCCGCAAACTACTCAAATGACTGCGAAATCCTCTGACACTGCCGAAAGCCAGCCGGCTTCCTCTACACGAAGCCGAAAGGGATGGCGTACCGCCCTCCTGCTCGTCGCATCAGCTGCATTCGGAGGCCTCGCGGTCGCAATCTGGGACCGAAAGACGCTGGCCGATATGCGAAACCGTATGCCGGAGCCGCCTGAGCGCTCTGCTGGAAGAGAAGACGACATTTATTAGAGGAAAGTTTCCGGAGCGGCAAGCTGCTCAAGGTCAAGCGAAACGGCAGACTTCAAGTTGTTCAGAAAGTCTTCAGTCGAATAATCTTCAATCGAGAAGACCGTCGATAGCTGCGGCGAGGTCGAAATCGCGCTGCGTCAGGCCGCCAGCGTCGTGGGAGACGAGTGCGAGCCGCACCTTGTTATAGCGGATGTCGATGTCCGGGTGATGACCGGCGGCTTCGGCCTTGACGGCGACGGAGTTTACGAAATCCACGGCCGACACAAAGTCGGGAAATTTGAAATGCCGGACGATCTCGCCCTGTTGCTCGCGCCAGTCGGGCAAAGAACTCAGCCTTTCCTGTACTTCATCCTTATCCAACAGTGGCATCGCGCCTCGCCTCCTGGAGTGTGGTGCCCGGTCTTGTGCAATATCTTATTGCGAATTGAACAAAATGTATCCCGGATTATCCCGGATTTTGTACCAGGTTGTCCCGGGTCTCGACCGTGCCCGCGAAAGAAAGAGGTGAGAATCGCCCGTGGTTGCTGATCTCCTTGCGCAGGTCCTCCCAAAGGCGGTTGGGCATCTCGAGGTACACGTTGACGACGCGCGGGTCGAACTGGGTGCCGGAGCATCGCTGGATCTCCTCGCGGGCGGCGTCGAAGGAGCGCGCCTGCCGGTAAGGCCGGTCGGAAGTGATCGCGTCGAGCGTGTCAGCAACGGCGAAGATGCGCGCGCCTAGGGGAATCTGCTCGCCGATCAAGCCGCGGGGGTATCCGCTGCCGTCGTAATGCTCCTGGTGGCTGTAAACGATTTCTGCTGCGTCATGAAGGAAAGGGATCTTGCGGAGCATCTGGTAGCCGCGCGCGCAATGCTCCCGCATCATGGCCTGCTCATGGGTGTCGAGCTTGCCCGGCTTGAGCAGGATCGCGTCGGGAATGGCCATCTTGCCGATGTCGTGCAGAAAGGCGCCACGGGCAATGGTGCGGATCTCCTCCGGGGGCAGTTCCATGGCGCGGGACAGGGCAATGGTGTAGGCGGTGACGCGTTTGGAGTGGCCTTCGGTTTCTGCATCCCGCAGATCGAGGGCGTCGCCGAGGGCCTCGAGCGTGATGTCATAGGAGCGCTCGAGGTCGGACATGGCGTGGCGCAGCATTTCCGTGCGCGCCGTCACCAGCTGTTCGAGGTTGTATCTGTAGATGGAGTTCTGCTGGACCAGTCGGCGGTACTCAAGGGCGCGCTTGACGGTGGTGAGAAGCTGCTCGCGCTCAAACGGCTTGAGCAGATAGTCGTAGGCGCCGTTGCGCATGGCGGTGATGGCCACGCTGATGTCGTGGATGGCCGTGACCATGACGATAGGTGTGTCCGGCTGCACTTCGCGGACGCGTTCGAGCAGGCCTATACCGTCGAGGCCGTTCATCATGATGTCGGAGAGGATCAGGTCGTAAGGCGGGTCATTGACGAGATGCTGGACCGCTTCCACACCATTCGCCGCGAGAACCGGGAAATAGCTCGATTTCTCGAGCATGGCGGCCATGACAGTGCGCACGTATGGCTCGTCATCGACGATTAGAATTCGCTCCTGCGCCATGATTCTCCCGCGCCTGACGTTTTCGCCACTTTTTCGTTCAGGGCGTTTTTTTGGCCGTCGCCCTACGGGCAGGCAGACAGCACCTTTGGGTTTTGCACAGCGGCAGCGGGGAAAGCGGCCCTACTTTGAGTGTTCACTGCCGAACGGCCCGGAGACGATCAACCATCAGCAGGACAACCCTTTGCATTCTTCGATGCTTCCTAAGGTATATCGTCAATCGGGCGGAGAAAAAGCACCAATTTCAAATTCAGCTTTGATCGATCACCCGGGTAATCATTTAATATACAGTAGTCAAAAGGATTGCAGTTAGTTCGAGGCACGCGTTGTTCAACCTGGAAGAGCTTACCCAGAATAACTCGATGAGGGTTGTGGCCTCCCGGCAGCTCGAACAGCGGTCGGTAGACGTTCAGCGCGACATTTACGACAGCCACCGCCATCGTGTCTTTGCGCTTGCCTTCTACATGACGGGCAACGAAATCGAGGCTGAAGAGATTCTGACTGCCACGTTCGTGAATGCGTTCCGCCGGGTTGCCGTACCCGATGGCGGCCAGGTGGACTCGGCGCTGGTAGATGAACTCGGTCAACGATTCCCGCTGGAGCAGAACGAGACAACCCCGGATTTCCAGACCGCCTCGGGCGAGAAGACCAGCCTGGCGCAGCGGAATGTGCGGCGGACGGAGCTCGAAGAAGCGATCCAGACGTTGCCACCGAATGAGCGGCTCATGTTCCTGCTGAGAGATGTGGAAGGCTATTCGCCAGCGGCTATTTCCGAACTGCTTGGCATGCCGGAAGCACAGGTAAATCGCACGCTTCTTTCGGCGCGTCTCCGGCTGCGGCGGGCTCTGGCTGCCGGTTCCGACGAAAACGCCTCCGCTTCGTCGCAAAGCTCCAATGTCGTACAGCTACCCGTCCCGCCGGTCGATGCCGAGCAGGACGCGGCCTGAGAATTCCCGAAGAATCAGCTAAAAGCTACTCTGTCCGCAACGCCTTTGCCGGATCGGTCGAAGCCGCGCGGCGTGCGGGGATGAGCCCCGCGAGTGACGCTGCCACCGTCAAAGCGAGGATAGCCATCGTCATTACGCTCGGGCCGACTGCCGTTATCTCATAGAGCTGCGACTTCACGAAGCGGACGCAGACGAGCGCAACAGGGACGCCGATGGCGAGGCCCAGTGCGGTCTGGAACAACGCACCCCGCATCACCATCGCGATGACGCCCCTGCGCTCGGCGCCAAGTGCCATGCGAATGCCGATTTCGCTGGTGCGACGGGCGACAGTGTATGCCGTCACGCCGTAGAGTCCGATGGTAGCGAGCAGCAACGCCAGCCCTCCGAAGAGCATGGTGAGACGGGCAATCAGGCGCTCGTTAACGAAATTGCCGGCGATCTGTTCGTCGAACGTCTGGAACGTCACGACGGTGAGGTTAGGGTTGATGGCGGCCAGAGTCTGGCGCACGAGCGCTTCCATGTTGTTCATCGGGTGGTCCGTCTGCAACACGATTGCGCCGGCGTAAAGCGACTCGTCCTTCTCGATGGGATATTTGGCGCTCGGCGGCCGCTGCATCAGCGGAAGGAAATACATCATGTGATCTTTCCAGTACACGCTCTCGTAGACGGAGTCCTCGACCACGCCAACGATCTCGAAGTCTCCCGGGGATATTGTCCCCGGCGAGCCAAAGTGCTTCCCGATCGGATTTTCACTGCCGAGCAGCTGACGCACAAATTCGCGGTTCACAACGGCGACGGCCGGAGCCGTCGATGTGTCTTTTTCGGTAATCCCGCGACCCATGACCACGCGTGTGCCGACTGAGTCGAAGTAGTCTCCGTTGACGCGCACATCCGAGGAGACCTTGTCCTTATACGGCTGCCCCAGTATTTGCACGCCCTCGCCCCAGTTGTCGTCCTCCATCGGTGTATAGGAGCTGATGCCCACCTTCACCACTCCGGGAATCGCATGAAACCTGTCTTCGATTAGGCGATACAGAACCTCAAGCTGCGTCTGCGAATAGCCTGCGGCCTGCGGAGCGAAGTGGACGATATAGCGGTTCTGCGTTTGCACGTGCAGGTCGGTGTGCTGCAGCCGGTTCAGGCTCTGCGAGAAAAGCCCCGCGCCGACCAACAACACGAGAGACAGTGCGGCCTGCAGCACTACGAGGCCGCGCTGCAACAGTGAAGCGCTACTGGCCGTGGTTCGCGAGCCGCTGCGCAAGGCTTCGGCGGGATCGGTCTGGGCGGCGATCCACGCGGGCGCAATGCCAAAGAGCACCCCGGTCAGCAGCGACAGTCCACAGGCGAACGCGAGCACAGCAGCCGACGGACTGGCCTGAATGGGAACGCTATGAGACCAGGGAAAGGCGAGCGCCAGAAGCATGCGCGTGCCGCCCCAGGCAACCATGAGTCCGGCGATGCCACTCAGGACCGCAAGCACCAGGCTCTCGGTGAGGAGTTGTCGAACGATTCTTGCGCGCCCTGCGCCCAGCGCTGTCCGCACTGACATCTCGGCCTTGCGCGACATGCCGCGCGCCAGCAGCAGGTTCGCGATGTTGGCGCACGCGATCAGCAGCACCAATCCAGAAACGACCATCAGCATCTTAAGGTTTGAAGAGTATTGCTCCTGCATGTTCTGGATACCGCCGCCCCCCGGCGTCAGGACCACGTGCACCTTCGGAAGCTGCTCCTTCCCGCGCCCTCCGGAAAAGGGCTCGGTCTGGCCAAAAGCCTGCCGCACGAGCGCGCTCACTTTGGTTTGCAAAGCAGTCAGATTCACGCCCGGCTTCACGCGCCCCACCATATACAGCCACCGCTGGTCGGGGTTGTGGACATACGGAACGTTCGCCAGCACCGGCATCGCCTCAATCGGCAGATAAAAATCCGGAGGTGCGCTCGTCATTCTGTCGCCATAGAACCCGGCCGGAGCAATACCCGCAATCGTTACCGGCTTCGTATTCACCCAGAAGGTACTGCCCACAATCGACGGATCGCCCGCGTAGTCGCGCTGCCAGGTTGCATAGCTCATTACCGCCACAACCGGTGCGCCGGCAGTGTCGTCTGCATCGGTGAAGAGCCGTCCAGCGTGTGGCTCTAGTCCAAAGGTGCGGAAGTAATTCCCTGAGACAAACTCGCCCATGACCGATCGCGCCCCGGCCTGGTCGCCGTCGCGCCGCACTGTCACGGGCCGGTATTCGAAACCGGCCTGAATCGCGGCAAGCTCTTCGAACTCTGGAGCATTTTTCTTTATCAGCTGCCATGTTGCGGTCGGGAAATAGCTGTAGTCGCCGTCACCCTGCGTTCCGCCGCCCACACAGCAGTCGTTGTGGTCGCCAATGCGAACCAGCGTCTTCGGATCTGCCACCGGCAGGTTCCTGATCAGGACGGCGTTCACGAGCGTGAAGATGGCGGCGTTGGCTCCGATGCCGAGGGCCAGCGTAAGCACAGCGGTTGCCGTAAAGCCGGGCGTCTTGCGCAATTGACGCAGCGCGTAGCGGGTGTCCTGTATGAGGGTAGCGATCATGACGTTTCCCGACGATGGATTGAGAAAAAAACGGCGGGCAGCCGTGACTCATCCACTGGCACGTGCCGGTCCAAACCTCGCATGGGTCAATCCATTGATTTTCAGGGGCTTCCTCGCGGGCACGGCGCTCGCGTGCTGATCGCTGGTGATTTGAAGCGTCCGGAATAGGACACCCAAAGTGGTCAGGCGCGGGCTTGCGGAACTGCCTGTTCCCAGCGGCCCTGGGACTTGAGGATCAACTCGATCACTTCGCGCGCGGCTCCCTTGCCGCCGGGCGCCTGGGTGATGTAGTGGCAGACGGCCTTGAGCTCGAAGGCGGCATTATTTGTCGCGACAGCCAGGCCGGACCGCTGGGCGAGAGGCATGTCGGGCAGGTCGTCGCCGAGGTAGGCAATTTCTTCCTCGGTGACTCCGGCTTTCTTCATGCATTCTTCGTAGGCGGCCACCTTGTGTGCTTGTCCGAGATAGACGAATTCGACGCCGAGTTCATCAGCGCGGCGCTGGACGGCGGGAGATTTGCGGCCGGTAATGAACCCCGTACTGATGCCCATAGTGTGAGCGAGGCTGAGGCCCTGCCCGTCATGCGCGTCGAAGACCTTCATTTCGGCGATTTCTCCGCCCGGAAGCGAGATGAGGCAAACGCCGCCGTCGGTGAGGGTTCCATCGACGTCCATCAGGAAAAGGCGGATCTTGCGGGCGCGGTCGGTGACGGAGAGCGGGGCATTCTCTTGCATAGGGGGATTTTACCGTGAGGGCGCGCCCGTTCAGGGATGGGTATTGCCGACAGATGCCGGCGGTAGCGATTTTGCGGAATTCACAGCAGGAGAATCGAAGCTGTAGATCCACGCGTTGGAGCCGTCGAGCTGTTGCCAGCCTGTGTCCGCTGCCGAGGTAGGCTTGGCCAAAGAGACGATGGCACGCGCGCCCGTATCGTGAAATTTCTGGACCACTCGCTCGCGATCGGCCGGACTGAGATTCCAGAAGATGCGGCCGTAGTCTCTGTCGGCTGGCTCAGAGTGATGGTGGTCGAGTCTCGTGCGATCCCAGGGCTCAAGGGTCCAGGGCACGGAACCGAATTCCGCCACGATGCGAAGCTGATCGAGGTAGGCCCAGGTGCAGACGTAATTGGGACGCTCGTCGCCGACCAGGGCGACCTTGTCTCCGCTCCGGAAGCCTTGAGATTCAAGAGCCGAAGCCAACCGCCATTCCGGATTTTTGCGGTAGTCGTTGCGGTGGATAGCGGCCACAAAGGTAGGGCCGGCAACGACCGCCAGCTCCACTGCGGCGCCCACAGCAAAAATCGCCACCAGAAAGGCACTCAGGCGTCGCCTGGATTTCAGATCTTTATCGAAGACGTAAAGCAGCGGCAGCAGACTGAGGATGAGCAGGAAGGAGGCGAGATAGCGATCTTCCACGTGTACCAGGAGATAGGTGCAGATGCCCAGTAGAGCGGCCAGGAAGAGCGGCCACACGGCCACGGCGGCGTTCCAAAGTGAGGCCCGCCATTCCTTCTTCAGCAACGCAACGAGCAGCGCGAAGCATAGCGCGTACAGGATCGGGTGGATCAGCACGACACGCACCAGGAAGTAGAAAGAGCGGACGATGGCCGTAGCCTGCTCCCTGAGACTGAAGGAGTGCCGGTAGCCCTGGTACCAATACGCCATGTTGTTGTACGGCGGATAGGTGGTCTGGAAAGGCTCACCGAACTCGAATACCGGCAGGTCGGGCAGGAGCTGGCGCGTGGGATGCAAGGGAGCGCCGAATTCAGATGGGCCACCCTGCCAGTTCGTCCAGTGAGGCAGATGGTTGACGTGGAAGGCGTAGTTGAGCGATCCGGATGCACCCAGAGTGAACTGGCCGTAAGACCATGAGATAGCGGCGATAAAGGGAAGGGCGAGCACGATGAACGTCGCGCAAGATGCGAGAAAAAGTGGCCAGGCCGTTTTCCTGATCAAGCATGCGAGAAGCAGGATCAGAAGAAAAATACAGGCCATCGAGAGAAAGACTCCCTTGACCCAGTAGCCGGCTCCGAGAGTAACGCCGAGAAGCACAGCCTTCCGCATGCTCGGTCTTGAAAGCAAGCTGAGGACCTGGGCTGCGGCCAGGATAAAGAGAGTGCTGACAAGAAGATCCGGCGATACACGCGACACCCGGTCGAAGCACAGGGTGAAGCTCAGGAAGGCAAAGCAGGTGATCCAGACCGGTGCCGGATTTTCTGCCAGGGTGGAGGAGGGATCATAGAACTCCGTCGTGCGCCGCAACAGGTATCGCCATGAAGCATAGGCACCAAGAAAAATGATCCAATTCAGCAGGAAAGTCGCGTACCACTCACCTTCCGGCGTCGGCGAAAACAGCACGCGCATGAGGGCCACCAGAACGGGGTAACCAGGGCTCCACATCGGATCGAAGATCGCCTTCCAATCCAATCGCGTGACAGCACGGCTGACATTCAGATAGGAGATCCAGTCGCCGAAATATTGCGTGCGGCCGTAGAAGCCCTCCAGCGCTCCGAAGAGTGCGACGACGATCCAGGACAGGCTCGCGCTGCGTACACGAGGATTGAAAGCTGACATGTGCCCTACCAGCGGAAAAGGTTCTCAGGGTTTGAAAAGTGGCGTCTTGCCGGTGGGGGAAGTTGGAACGAGGGGCCCTGCTTGCATAGGCAGAATAGCACGGCTCGTACCCGCGGCACGCCGGTATTTCGCCGGGATTTCTGCAACCTTGGAGCCATGCGATCAAAAAAATAGAAGCAAAATACGCGGTGAGATTCTTGCGAAAACTTAAAGTTGACAAACTAAACTGAACCGTTCAGTATTGTTATTGAAGTAGAAGCGAGGTTCCCATGATTCGCGTGCAGAACCTGGTGAAGACGTTCGGCGATTTCGCTGCCGTCAAGGACATCTCTTTCGATGTGGCGCAGGGGGAGATATTCGCGTTTCTGGGCCCCAACGGCGCCGGTAAAACCACGACCATCAAAATGCTTACGACGCTGCTGCGTCCGACGAGCGGGAAAATCGAGCTGGATGGCCTCGATCCCACGGTGAAGCAGAAGGAAGCCCGGCAGAGGTTCGGGATTGTTTTTCAGGACCCGAGTCTCGACCAGGAGCAGACCGCGTGGGAAAACATGGACCTGCATGGGGTGCTTTATCACGTGCCCCGCAAGGTGCGCGCCGAGCGCACGGAGCGCCTGCTGAAGCTTTTCGAGCTTTGGGATCGGAAGGACAACTATGTGAAGACCTTCTCGGGCGGCATGAAGCGCCGACTTGAAATTGCCCGGGGCTTTCTGCACACGCCGAAGATTCTGTTTCTCGATGAGCCGACGCTGGGGCTCGATCCGCAGAGCCGTAACCTGCTGTGGACGCACGTGAAGCACATGAACGAGACGGAGAACACAACCGTCTTCCTGACGACTCACTACATGGACGAGGCCGACAAGGTCGCACACCGGATCGCAGTCATGGATCACGGCAAAATCGTCGCGCAGGGAACGTCGGCAGAGCTGAAGGAGCAGACGGCGAGCGAGTCGCTCGAGGGCGCTTTCCTGGCGTTGACGGGGTCGTCGCTGCGCGATGAGGGCGCCGATGCAAAAGCGGGGCTGCGGCAAATGGCGCAAATGTGGAGGCGATAAAAAAATGGGAGCGATATACATCCTGTGGTTGCGGGAACTGAAGCGGTACGTGCGGTCGCGGGTGCAGATTGTGGTGTCGCTAGGGCAGCCGTGTCTCTATCTGCTGGCGCTGGGCTTTGGCCTGGGGCCGGTCTTTCAGAAGGCCGGGCTCGGGAGCTATTTGCAGTTCATGGCGCCGGGCGTGATTGGCATGACGGTGCTGTTCAGCTCGGTGTTTTCAGGAATTGCGATGTTGTGGGACCGGCAATTCGGTTTTCTGAAAGAGACCCTCGTGGCTCCGGTGTCGCGCATGCAAATCATGATCGGGCGCACGCTGGGCGGCGCGACGGTCGCGGTGCTGCAGGGAACATTGATTCTGCTGATTTGCCTCATTGCGGGATTCCGGCCGCATAGCTGGCTGGCGATTCCGGTGGCTTTCGTCTTCGTAATGCTGATCGCCATTGTCTTTGCGGCGCTGGGAACGGCAATCGGGTCAGGGATCAAGGACATGCAAGGCTTTCAGCTGGTGATGAACTTCATGGTAATGCCGATTTTCTTTCTGTCGGGCGCGTTGTATCCGCTGGCCAATCTGGGTGTGGTGCTAGGCTTCATTACCCAGCTGGACCCGCTCACGTACGGAGTCGACGGTCTACGAGGGGCACTGATCAATCACTGGCATTTTCATCCAGCGGTGAATGCGGGCGTACTGGGCGCTATTGCGCTGGTGTTTCTGAGCCTGGGCGCATATATGTTTTCGAAGATTGAGGTTTAGGCAGTGCCGACTGGGAGCAGGAATTCACCACAAAGGACACGGAGAGCAAAGAAAATGTCCTGCGCAGGGTCGGGATTGTGAGGCCGAGGAGCGCGCAGGCGCACAGCAAGGTCCTGAATGCCGCCGCAGAGCTGTTTGCCGAGCGCGGCATCGATGCGACAAGCATGGACGCGATCGCGGATGAATCCGGCGTGAGCAAAGCGACGATCTACAAACATTGGCCGGACAAGGACACGCTGGCCCTCGAAGTGTTGGCGCATCTGTTTGGACTGGACGCCAAGCCTCCGGTGTTTGATTCGGGAGATCTCCGTGCCGATCTGATCGCTCAGCTGCGATGCGAGCCGGCTCCGGAGCGGAAGGCGATGCGCGAGAAGATCATGCCCCACCTGATCGCTTATGCCTCACGAAATCAGGCGTTCGGCCTGGCGTGGCGCAACCGGGCGGTTGAGCCGGGACGGGTTGCGATCGCCAACATGATCCGGCGCGGGCAAAAACGCGGCGTGCTGAAGCGCGAACTCGATCCCGAAGTGGCCATTGCGCTGCTGCTCGGCCCGATGATTTACGGAAAGTTCTTTTTGACGAAAAAGCTGGGCAGGAAGTGTCCCGATAATCTTGAGCTGCACGCTGTGGACGCATTTCTGGCGGCTTACGGGAAGGCAGGGAACAGGGTTTAGGGAACCGGGATCGGATTCACTCCTAAATGAGAAGGGCATCCATAGCGGATGCCCTTTCGCCTTTCTGTCCCGATGCTGACTATCCCTGTTAGCTAGGGGGGTAGTGTGCAAGAACAGTAACCATCCGCGAAGAGGCACCTGTATGTGAGCCGAGAATTTAGCGGCAGTCCTTTCGCATCCCCGTGCCCAGGCGCCACGCGATTCTCAAGAGACTACGAGGTCGGATTGATGAAGTTGTCACATAACCCGAGTACCCTGTGTGAGCAAATCACCTGGAGACTGTACATGAAGGCTATCTGCGTTACCGTATCGATTGCTCTGGGAGTATCCCTCCTAGGCTGTGGTCATGGTGGGAACGACATTTATGGGGACCTCCCTAGCGGGCCGCCCAACCTTACCGTGCCCTCTTCCGTAGTCGGCACGCAAGGCACCAACTATACTATTCAGGTATTTGCCAAGGCGCCCGGCGCACTGCAGCCAGACGATATGGTACAGATGGGCAGTTCGGTGTTCGTTGTCTGCCAGGATACCAACGTCAATCCCGATGGCACCCTGAAATCCGGTGTCACCTCTGCACAGGCCCAAGTCATCCAATACGACCTGAAAGGCAATGTGCAGCAGACGTTTAATGTGCCCGGGCATCCGGATGGCATGGTGGCCTACAACTCCAGTACGCTCTGGGTGAGCAGCAACGAGGATGCGAATCCGATCATCACGGTGATTAACCCAAGCAGCAATACGCTGCAGTCCTACACCTCAGACGTGGCGCAATTGCCCCATGGCGGCGGTCTTGACGACATGAAGGTAATCAACAGCGTTGTCTATGCGAGTGCCTCCAACCCCACGACAACGGCCAACCCGAGCCCGAATCTCGCGCCATACTCGACGGATTCCAGTGGCGCAACGGCACAATATGGCGTCAACACCGGGCCCGCGCTTTACGCCGTTTCGCTGAACAGTGATGGGAAGACCTTTCATTCCACCCCCGTGCTGATGTCCAGTACGCCAGCCACGCTGCTTCCTGGCAAGACGCCCGTCACTTTGAACATGACCGATACCGACTCATCGATGATCGATCCCTCCGGCGATCTGGTGGTCGCGAGCCAGCAGGATTCCGAACTGGTCTTCGTCAAGAACGTCGGCACAGCCACACAATCGGTCAGCGTGCTTCCCGTGACCCTCTACGGCAACCCGTGGCCGCTCGACGACACCCGCTGGTCGCCGGCCAGTGGCAGTTCCTTCATGCTGGTATCCGACACTCCGGCCCAATTGATCTACCGCATCGATCCGGCAACTTCTTTTACCGCCAATACGGCGTTCAGCTCCGGCCAGGGAACCGTTTTGCAAACCAATACGACGACAGGCGCGATGACGCCAATCTATGTCGGCATGAACAATCCCCATGGCCTGATTTTTGTTACTAACTAAACTCGACTGTTCGAGGATGGAAGTCCCTAGGATCCAGTGATTCTGCCAGCCCTGGGTTTCCTCGGATAGTGCGCGGGCCCCGTCTTCCCACCCCGGCGAGCAAGCTTGCCGGGGACCCAGACCCTGGCGGCGGATTTGGTCCGTACCGGCCACAGCTCTGGAAGTGGCCTTATGCTCTGCGATTTATGAAATACGCGATTGTGACTGAATGGGCGATGCGACTGATTCTGCTCACTGCCACAGTCCTCTTGGTTAGCGCCCACACCCGCGGACCATCGCCGCCGCAGGCCGCGACCGGGCAACCGGAATCCGGCATGTCAGCCATCGCACGCGCCGCCGCGACCCGGCTCGATACGCCCCCGACTCCGTTGAGCGCGATCGCCCGCCTGGGGAGGAAGGTGTTTTTCGACCCGAACCTGTCAGCTTCGGGCAAGATGTCGTGTGCGTCCTGCCACAATCCTGGGCACGCCTATGCTCCGGCCAACTCACTGGCGGCGCAATTGGGTGGTCCTGACATGAAGCAGCAGGGGTATCGTGCTGTGCCGTCCTTGACATATCTGGAGCGCACGCCGCCATTCAGGATTCGGCCGGATACCGCGTTCGATGCGGAGGACGGCGGGGCTGCCAAGGCCGCCAGGCCGGTAGCCCATTCCTTTCCCGCTGTACAGCTGCCGAATTACCCGCACGGCATGAACATCGACCAGGCTGTCCCGCAAGGCGGCATGGATTGGGACGGCCGTGCGGCCACCTTGCTCGATCAGCCGAGCGGTCCGCTCTTCGACCCCAGGGAGATGGCCAACCGGAGCGGCCGGGCGTTGCTGGCCAGAGTCAAGGCGGCTCCCTATGCGAACGAGCTTGTCGCCGTATTCGGCCAGGAGGCGCTGCAGTCGCCGGAACTCTGCTTAACCGATTTGTATCTCGCGCTAGCGCGCTACCTGACCGATGATCGCAGTTTCCACGCCTATAACAGCAAGTTCGACTATTATCTGGCGGGTCGCGCGCGATTGAGCGAGCAAGAGATGCGAGGCATGAAGTTATTCGATGACCCGAACAAAGGCAATTGTGCTGCCTGCCACCTCGACAAGCCAACGAAAAATCGTTTCGCCCCTGTATTCACCGACTACGAGTTCGAAGCGCTGGCTGCACCACGCAACGGGAAGCTCGCTGTAAATCGCGATCCGAAGTTCTTTGATGAAGGCGCATGTGGCCCGCTCCGCAAGGATTTGTACAAGGTGCAGACCTTTTGCGGGCTCTTTAAAACACCGACACTGCGCAATGTCGCTACGCGGCAGGTATTTTTTCACAATGGCGTATTCCACTCCCTCGAGGACGTCGTCAGGTTCTACGTGGAACGGGAGACGCGACCCGAGAAATGGTATCCGCACAAGGCCGATGGCACGGTAGAGATGTATGATGATTTGCCGCCTTCTCACCATGCCAATGTGGACATCAACGACCCGCCCTTCAACGGCCATCGCGGCGACAAACCCGCTTTGAACGATCAGGAAATCAAGGATGTGGTGGCCTTCCTGGAGACACTGACCGACGATTATCAGGACGTAAGTCGGATTGCGGTGTCTGATTCCCGCGAAACGCGGCACCCGTGAAGATCTTGCGACCGGCCTTCCGGGGGCTCCATTTGTCCGAGAAGGCGATTTACGGCAATGTGTTGAGGATTTCAAATCAGGACAGCGGCGTGGTGAGGAATACTCCAGCGCACCAGACTTCTTCCAGCTTCTTCACGCACAACATATATACGACGATTTACCTCAACTGTTCCCTCTCTTGAATTAGCAGACGGCTATCGATTCCTGCTTTCGGGAGACTATCTCGACATCTGGTACGATCCCAGCGACTGGCAAAGTGAGCGTCACAGACATCCAACCCTAAAAATCAAAGGACCCGCCGAAGCGGGTCCTTTGATTTTGGTTTGTGGTTTGACTACGGCAGGTAGTAGCGGAAGGAGGTCCACCACATGTTGTCGGCGCCGTAGCCGCCTCCGCCCGGGTTGGCCGTACCGCCGGCACCCGACCAGAGAATGCGCTGGAAATAGCTGTACTGAATGCCCTGGCGGAGACGTCCCCTCTCGCCGCGGTAGATATCGTACCAGTAGCCAACGACGAACTCCTGGACGTCCTTGTTCTGGTTTCCGCAGTTGGCCGGGGTGGATGGCGAAAAGCCAGTCCCGCCATTCGCGTTTGCGGCACCACCCGGCAATGGTTCGACACGGCAGCCGCTCATGTTGGTAAGCGGCGAACCGTATCCAACCTTGCCGAAATAGTGGCGGAAGACGTAATCGCTGCCGTAGTTGGTGTAGATCATGAGGCGTCGAGTCGGGTTGACCTCGATGGTGCCGAGAGCGGAGAAGTTATGCAGCGGAGCGATCTGCCCGTCCGGACGCAGCGTAATATCGGCAATGGTTGAGGAGCCGTAGCGTCCGGTGCCGTCTCCCCACAGTCCTTTCAGGCCGACCGTCAGCTTTTTCTGGAGGAAGGCATACCGGCCGCTGGCGCCGATGCCGCCGCCGACCGTGCTGTCGTTATAAGCGCCGACCGAAGTGCCGGTGAGAGAAGTCGAGCCCGTCGGAGGAGCGGCGGATGCATTCGGATAGACGCGATCACGGAAGAAGCGGGCGATGCCGAAGAGTTCATAGTGTCCGCCGAACTTCGGCTCGTATGCAACCTTGGCGATCATGTCTGGTGCAAGATTCCAGGAGTAGTTCGCCGAGGCATCATAAAGGCCGCCGCCATTGCCGGCCGAACCGATCACGAGGTTGAGGGGCAGACTGCTACCTGCCGGGTTGAGGGTCTGAGGGTTCTCGGCCGAAGCGCCCACCCAGAACCGATTGTTGAAGTTCTTGGTGGCGCGGAAGGCCCACTGCCGCTCCCACACAAAGCCCGCGGTGTATTGTGAGTCAATGGTGGCAGGAAGAACCTCGGTTCCATTGTCAAGGCCGTGGCTCGTCTCAGTCGCGAGGGACCACATCTGGCCGCCGGTAAACTGCCAGCCGTTGTTCAAAGAAGCCTGCGCCCAAATCTGGCGCTGCCGCAACGCGTAACTGTTCGACTGGTTGTTGTTCGAGGTAATACCAGAGCCGAGCCAGTCGGCTTCGTAGTAGCCGGTCATTTTCATGTTGTCGAGCTTGCCGGTAGCTTTGAGGGCGATTCGAGACTGACGGCCGGAGCCGTAGAACTCGCTTATCTGGGCTGCATCGGAGTGATTCAGGGGCACGCCGGTGAATTGCGTGTTGATGTCCCCACCGGTTGCGCCGCTGCGCCACACGGTTTCAGCCGCCACGAAGCTGCCGGTCGGAGATAGGGTGACACCCTTGAAGTGGATTTCGTCAGGGTTTTCAATCGCTTTCTTTATCTGAGCCTGATTGTCCTGAATCGTGGTCACGAGCGACTGATTGTTTGTCTTCAGATCGGTGACTGCGCCCTGCAGGCTGCTGACAGACTGCTGATTCTCCGAAAGGGCTGTCTGATTTGCCTGGGCGGCCTGCTGAGCCTGCTGGGCAGCGGCTTGGGCCGATGCCGCTGCCTGCTGCGCCTGCTGAAGCTGGGCGTCACGATCGGAGAGCTGCTGTTTGAGTGCATTGATCTGGCTGCTCTGCGAATTCATCTGGTTGCGGAGCTCTTCGATTTGCGACTCTACCGATGGCTTGGCAGCTCTGCGGGTCGTGGTCCTCTTTTTCGGCGGATCAGCGCTGCCCGTAGAGGTCTGCGCGTAGCCAGTTACCAAAGCAGATACGAGAACAAGACTCGCCAGCGCTTTAAGATTTGTATTCATTAGGCCTCTCATAGTTGGGTTACCTTCACTTAACCTGAAGTGCCACAGGCACTTAGATCAGAACTGCAACGGGTCCCGGGTTCACACGCCGCCTGGATCCTGGGGAAAGGGAGGCGGCAAGCCTTTCGAGAACTGCGGCACACGTTGCCCCGCTACGATGGTGGCAGGCAAGTGTGAACATTCCGCGAATTTTCCATGAATAACCGTGAAAACTATGGGTTTTTCCCCTGTGCAAAACAAACCTAATTACCGAGGAGTCAATAACCTACAAGCCAGAAAATCGGTGAATGGTCGAGGTTCAACGGGGACATTTCGAGGCTGTTGTGCCAGGCATCGAGCGCCGGAGGGGACGCCCAGAGGCTTAGGCCTAGCCGCGAAGGGCTACTTCGTGGCAGCCTGGCCCGGGTTCTTGCCTGCGCTGATCAGGTTGGCAAGGATGCGGTAAGCTCCGGGGACAGCCTCGGGGAACTGCCGGTAGAGCGCGAAGGCTACGTAGGTATACGTCCCTTTGCCGTAATGGGCGATCAGCAGGCCGCCGCGCTGCGGATCCTGTCCATGATCGTGCGTCTCGGTGGGGGTGAGATAGTGGCTGTCCCAGGATTCGAGGAAGGAGTGGCCGCGCTCCTCGACCCAGCCGTCGAAGTCGGCCGGGGTGATGCGGTTCGGCCAATCAAAGATGGGGTTCGGCGTCAGGGTTACCGGAGCCTCCTCGTCTACGACCTTCTCGGGATTCCCGCCGAGCGTGTAAGGATACGGGCCGAATCCGCGGTCGAAGCCGGCGCTCTGGTACTGAACGACGAGGTTGCCCCCGTTCTGGATGTAATCGAGCAGGCGACGGCTGTTGGCCGCCAGGTCGGGGCGGTTGGAGTACGCGCGGATGCCGATCAGGATGGTGTCGTAGCGGCTGAGGTCAGCTGAGGCGATCTCGGCCGGGCTCAGGAGATGCGGGTGGACGCCGGTCTGCTCGAGCGCCAGCGGAACGTCGTCGCCGGTACCCATCACGTAGCCGACGTTCAGGTTGGGGGCGACCTTTACCTCCACGCCACGGGCGCGGTAGGTGGCCGGGCGATAGAGATAGTAGGGGCGCAGGCCAGGATATCCGACGGTTTCGAAGCCCTCACTGAAGACTTCGTTTCCGCTCTGAGCACTCGCCTTGATGGTGTAGCTTTCTGCGGCGAGCGATGTCGGGCGGATCGTAAATTTGAGGGGCGCACTCTCATTTGGGCGGAGATGGAACGTCTCCGCAGGCGGGACCGAGGTCCAACCGGTAGGCAGGTCGAGACGGAGAGTCCCGACGGCTGCTGACTGCTGGCTGTTCTTCACGGAGACGGTCATCGGGAAGGACGTCGACCCCAGCGGAACGATTCCCGCCGGCAGGGCGAGATTCACCGAGATCGCGGGGACCACCGCAAGCGGCTGAAAGAGGCTGCCGTATCCGTGCTCCCGATGCACAGTCTGCACGACCTGGCCGAGGCGGATGGGCACGCCGTCGTAGTTGAACTCAGCCCATCCGGCGAGCGGGTAGGGCGCGAGCGGCTGGTTGACCAGGCTCGGGTCGGAGATGTCGTACCAGGGCTGCTCGGGATTCGGGCGGGTGAAGTAGGGCCGCGTGTAAGGCGCATCGCGTGGCACGGTGACGCGGTAAACAGCGTCTCCGGCGGCGCTCGATGGCGTGTCCAGGCCGGGTGTTCCGAGGCGTGTGGTTTTCCACTGCGGGGCAGTGGAGGTGGGCGAGGACTCGAGCCAGGTGCGCGTCAGGCGCAGCGTGCCTCCGGCCGTCCAGGGCTGGGCGCTGGCGACGTGCAGGCGAACGTCGATCTCCGAGCCGGGCGTGACGGTGGTGGGCGTGTCATCCGCGAAGATGGACAATGGCGCAGGCTTGTCCTCTGTGCGTGGGATGGCGACCGCATTGACCTGCAGTCCGAGGGCTTCGGCCAGCGCGGTGTTGAACTGGGTGAGCTTGACCCCGAGTTCGTGAACAACGTTGGCCTTGTCATCGGGCGACAGAGCGCTGGCGTTGACGGCGTCGATGAGATCTTTCGTCTTCTTGTAGCCGATCGCCAGCTCAGGCGCGATCTTTTCCGGGTTCGACGGCAGATACCCGAAGGTCGCGGTCATGACGTGCTCATCGATGTCCTTGAGAGCGGCGGTGAGAAAGGCCGTGTCGCCGTGCGCCAGTGTGGCGATGCCGGGCAGGGAGGTGTCGATGCCGTCGAAGAAGCTCTTGTCAGGGCCGTTGTCGGGGACGCGCGAACCGTAGCGGTGATATCCGACGTTGAAGGCGCCGCGCAGGGGGATGTTGCCGCCGCCGTTCTGCGACTTCTGCTGGCTCCAGCCTTCGCGAGCCATCTGAATATAGGACTGGCCGAGGATCGGGTCGAAGGTGCCCTCAGGGATCTCGATATCGGCGGTGGGAACGGTGGTGTTCCACTGCCCGCTGACGTAGTCGTAGAAGCGCACCGGCGACCACTTGTTGGTCGCGTAGTCGAAGATGCCCCTGCTGGACGCCGGAAAGAACGGGTTGCGCGCGTACACCTTGAGCGGCGACCACGGGCGCAGGCCTTGCGCGATCTGGTCGGGGAAGACGGAGGGATCGCCCGCCATCTTGAAAACCAGCTGTGCGGCTTCTCCGGAGACCTGGTGATGGCCGTGGCCGTCGGTGATATTTCCGGTGAAGACCGAGGTGATGACGAGCGGGCGATAGAGGCGGACGGCGCGAACGGCGTCATAGAGAACGCGGTCGCGGCCCCATTTCTCGTGGGCCTCATCGATGGTCTTCGAGAATCCGTAGTCGGCGACCCGTGAGAAGAACTGCTCGGTGCCAGAGTACTGGTCGGCGAGCAGCAACTCGTTGGTGCGGATGAGGCCCAATGCGTCGTAGCTCTCGCTGGACATGGCGTTCTGTCCGCCCTCGCCGCGCGTGAGCGTGAGAATGGCGGTGCGGGCTCCGAAGCCGCGCGATTCGAGCGTGAGCATGCCGCCGTCTTCGTCGTCGGGGTGGGCGACGATCATCATCAGGCTGGCCCAGGTGTGCAGCTTCTTGAGGGTCTGAGCGAGGCCGTCGGCTCCGCGGTCCTCGGGCAGGGGATGCGCATCGGGCGAGGCGGTGATGTTGGTCTGCCAGGGCGTGACCTGTGCGACGACCGGAGCGGCGGTTAGGCAGATAAGAGCAAGAAGTGCGGCAGGGCGCAGGTGTGTCAGAGCGGCGTCATGCATGTAGAGTCAGTTTACAATCCGTACCTCCTCCGGCAGATGTGCGATGCCCTTGTTCCGGTGAGATAGTCTTGACTTTCAATATGCCCGCCGACTGGATGCGCCGATCCCCTTGGATGATTCGTTGACCGATTCGAACCAGCCCACGCCGTCCCTCGAACGCAAGGTCGGGCTCGGCAGCGCCATCTCGCTGAACATGATGAACATGATCGGCGTGGGGCCGTTCATCACGTTGCCGCTGGTGGTGGCGGCGATGGGCGGTCCGCAAGCGATCCTCGGTTGGGTGCTGGGCGCGCTGATCGCGATGTGCGATGGGCTGGTGTGGGCGGAACTGGGCGCGGCCATGCCCGAGGCTGGCGGATCGTATGCTTTTCTGCGCGAGATCTACGGGCGCGAGGGCGCGGGGCGCTGGATTTCGTTTCTGTACATCTGGCAGCTTGGCTTCACGGCGCCGCTGTCGATCGCTTCGGGATGTATCGGGCTGGCGCAGTATGCGGCTTATCTGTGGCCAGTGCTGAACGCCCCGGCGCTGGGCGAGCATATCCGGCTGCTGAACATCGTAGCGGCGGCGACCTGTGTCACCGCCGTGGCGCTGCTCTATCGTAACGTGGGCACGATCGCGCGCATGGCATGGGTAATGACCACCGGAGTGCTGTTCACGATAGGCGCGGTGATCGTCGCGGGGGCGACGCATTTTCGTCCCGAGCTGCTCGCGCCCGCCTCAGGCGCGATTGCGCTCAACTCCGGGTTTTTTGCCGGGCTGGCAACAGCGACGCTGCTGACGACCTACGATTACTGGGGTTACTACAACGTCTGTTTTCTGGGCGGCGAAGTGAAGGACCCGGGGCGAACGATTCCGCGCGCCGTGCTGTGGTCGATCGTGATTGTGGCTGCGTTATACCTCGCGATGAACGTCGGCGTGTCGGGAGTGATTCCGGCTGCGGAGATGAGCCGCGCGAGCACGGCGAAATTCGCGGTGGTGGCGGTACTGATGGAGCGGACCTTCGGGAGCGGAATGGCGAAGGTGCTCGCCCTGCTGGTGATGTGGACGGCCTTCGCCTCGGTCTTTTCGCTGCTGCTGGCGTACTCGCGCGCGCCGTATGCGGCAGCCAGGGACGGCAACTACTTCCGGGCGTTCGCGCGCCTGCATCCTCGGCATCATTTTCCAAATGTCTCGCTGCTCGCCCTGGGTGCGGTGGCAGCTCTCTTCTGTTTCTTCAGCCTGTCAAGTGTGATTGCGGCGCTGGTGGCGATCCGGATTCTGCTGCAGTACGTCCTCCAGCAGGTCGGAGTGATCGTGCTGAGAGTGCGGCGTCCGCAGATGCCGAGGCCGTTCCGCATGTGGCTTTACCCACTGCCGCCAATCGCGGCCACTGCAGGATTCCTGTTCATTTTGTTTTCGCGGGCGGATGCGTCGCGGGAAATGATCTACGCGGCAGTGGTCGCCGCCACCGGAACAGCGCTTTATCTGCTGCGCGCTCGGCGAAGGAATGAATGGCCGTTTCGTCGATAACGATGCTGGCCGAAAGATAGGTTTGAATCGAGTCTGGCCAAACCGGACATGAATTTGTCGTAATCCCTTGCAAAAAATGCAGTCCTCAGGCGAACTGGATTCATCATTACGGGCAGATAGCAGGTTCAAGGCCGTATTCAGCGCCGAAGGAGATGATTGAGTTCGGTTTCTGTGAAAGGAAGGCTGTTCCGGCTGGCCGGAGCGGCGCTGATCCTGATGCTGTTGATGATTGGCGGCGGTAAGCTCGCGAGCGCACAGAATAATTACGAGATTCAAGTGTATGGCTCCGATACCGTCGCTCCGAAAACGACGATGGTGGAACTGCACAGCAACTTCACCGCTCAGGGTAGCTATGCCGCCCCTGATTCGCAGTACGACAGCACCGGGGTCTATCCGACCAATCACGCCCAGCATGAGACCCTTGAGATTACTCAAGGGGTGACGAGCTGGTCCGAGGTGGGCTTTTACGTTTTCACCAGCATCAACGGCGGCGATCAGGGCTGGCAGTGGGTCGGCGATCATATCCGCCCGCGCGTGCGCGCGCCGGATAGCTGGCACTGGCCCGTCGGCGCAAGCCTCTCGATGGAATTTGGTTATGTACGGCCTTCGTTTCAAAAGGACACCTGGACGTGGGAGATCCGTCCGATCATCGATAAGCAAATCGGCAGATGGTACTTCGCGGTGAATCCTGCCTTCGAGAGATCGTTTCACGGGCCGAGTGTCTCGCAGGGTCTCGGTTTTGCTCCCGATGCGAAGTTCAGTTATGACTTCAACAAATACATCTCCGGCGGGCTCGAATACTATTCCGATTACGGAAGTCTCCACGATATCTACTCCTTTCACAACCAGCAGCAGCAGTTCTTTCCGGCGATCGATCTGAATGTTTCGCCTCAGTGGGAGATCAACTTCGGCGTCGGCATAGGAGTAACAGCGGCTACGGACCACCTGATCATCAAAGGAATCGTGGGCAGGCGCTTCGACTGGACGCATCATCGTGCCGGAAGTTCGGAGAGCTCCAATTGAAGTTCGGAGAGCGCCATTGAGATCGGAGAGCGCCAATTTGAATCCTGACCGGCGCCAATTCCTCGCTCAAGCCGGGGCAGCAGCACTGAGCGCATCCCTGCCCGCAAGAATGTGGTCCCAGGCGCAGCTGGCCGATTACCGGCTCGAGATCGCGCCGCTCAAGCTCGAGATTGCTCCCGGCAAGACCGTCCGCACCGTCGCCTACAACGGCCGTGTTCCGGGGCCGCTGATTCGCTGGCCGGAAGGCAAGCCCATCACGATTGATGTGACGAATCACAACGACGTGCCGGAGATCGTCCATTGGCATGGGTTGTGGATCCCATCGGAGCAGGACGGAGCGATGGAAGAGGGCTCGCCCATGATCCCTCCCGGCGGGCAGTTGCGCTACAGCTTCACTCCGCGGCCGACAGGCTTCCGCTGGTATCACACGCATACCTATGCCGGACACGATTTCAAGCGTGCCACCTACACCGGCCAGTTCGGATGCTTCTACATTGAGCCGAAAAGTGAGCCCGGAGCATACGACCAGGAAGTCTTTCTCACGTTGCATGACTGGAACGGCTATATGGGCGCGGCGAGTGACTCATCGATGGACGTGTCTTATGACTATGCGACCATCAACGATCGCATGCTCGGCCATGCCGATCCCATTCGCGTGCGGGTGGGCCAGCGCGTGCTTTTTCGCATGCTCAACGCCAGCGCGACGGCGACGCACTGGATCTCGCTCTCCGGGCACGAGCTGATGATCACGGCGATGGACGGCAATCCGGTCCCCGTGCAGTCGGCGATGAAGGCGGTGCGGCTGGCTCCGGCGGAGCGCCTTGATTTTCTGGTCGAGATGAACCAGCCCGGCGTCTGGGTCCTTGGGGAAACTCGCGATGACATCCGCAAGGCGGGCATGGGCATTGTGGTGGAGTACGCAGGGCAGCAGGGTGATCCGAAATGGGTCCAGCCTCCCGAGACGCTGTGGGACTATCGTTCGTTCGCGAAGCCGGACGCCACATTGATTACACCTGACGTGAAGATACCTCTGGTATTCGCGTCGAAATTCCGTGGCCACGGTGACTTCGACTACTGGATGATCAACGGCAAATCGTATCCGAAGACCGACACGATCGCTCTCGGCGAAGGCAAGCGCTACCGGCTGGTTATGCAGAATCGCAGCAGCGACGATCATCCCGTGCATCTCCACCGGCACACGTTTGAGGTGACGAGCCTCGAGGGCAGGCCGATGTCGGGACTCCGCAAGGATGTCGTCGTGGTGAAGGGAAACAGCACAGCGGAGGTGGATTTTACGGCGTCCAATCCGGGAGCGACGCTTTTCCACTGTCACCAGCAAAGCCACATGGATTTTGGTTTTATGATGTTGTTGCGATACAGGTAGGACCATGTCCATTCCTATCGAAATCGGACCGCGGGACCGGCTCTTCGTGCTGACCGGAGCCGGCGTGAGCGCCGAGAGCGGCCTGCCGACCTTTCGCGACAACAACGGCCTCTGGAACGGCTATCGGGTGGAGGAAGTCGCGACTCCCGAAGCCTGGTCCGAGGACGCCGAAAAGGTGTGGCGCTTCTACTCGATGCGCCGGCGTGACGCCCTCAATTGCCAGCCAAATCCGGCGCATTACGCTCTCGCCGAACTGGAGGGCGACCTTGGCGATCGCTTCTTCCTCTGCACACAGAACGTCGATCCGCTGCACGAGCGCGCCGGGTCGAAGCGCCTGCTTCACATGCATGGCGAGCTCTTCCGCTCGCGCTGCGAAGACGACTGCGGCCGGCCGGATTTCCTGGACGAGGGCATCTACGAATCGAGCGCAGATATCCCGCGATGCGAGTGCGGGGCGCTCATCCGTCCGCACATTGTCTGGTTCGGCGAAATTCCGCTGGAGATGGACCGCATCTACCGCGAGCTTGACCGGTCCACCATGCTGGCTGTCATCGGCTCTTCGGGCACGGTGTATCCCGCGGCGGGATTTGTAGAAGTGGCGCGCAGGAGCGGCGCGCGAACCATCTACGTCGGGCCCGAGCGCCCGCTGAATGCGGCGGTGTTCAGCGAAGTCGTTCTCGGCAGGGCTGGCGAAGTTTTGCCGGGATTGTTTCGCGTGGCCAACGCAACCTGAGCCCGTTTGCCAAACGGCGATCTTCACAGATAACGTAAAGGGTCCTGCTCGCACAGGTTAGCGGAGGAGTGAAGAATATCGATGTCTGGCGAAGACCTGCGTTATCAGTCTGGTTTCGGGAATGAATTCGCGACGGAAGCTGTACCGGGAGCGCTGCCGCACGGGCAGAACGCTCCTCAGAAGGCTCCGCTCGGCCTCTACACCGAACAGTTCAGCGGAACGCCGTTTACCGCTCCGCGCGCTGTGAATCGCCGCACCTGGACCTACCGCATTCGCCCTTCGGTGACGCACAAGCCCTTTGAACCTGCCGGCGAGGAGACGGGAAAGCTGATCCGCAGCGGACCCTTCAACGAAGTCCCGACGCCACCGAACCAACTGCGCTGGAATCCCGTGCCGATCCCGGATGCGAAGACAGACTTCATCGAGGGAATCATCACCATGGGCGGCAACGGCGATCCGTCTTTCCAGAGTCGGCGTGGCTATCCACGTCTATGCTGTGAACGCATCGATGGAGAACCGCTTCTTCTACAACGCCGATGGCGAGATGCTGATCGTTCCGCAGGAAGGCGCGCTGAAGTTCCACACGGAGCTGGGCATCATCGGCCTTGCACCCGGCGAAATCGGCATCATCCCACGCGGCGTGAAGTTCCGCGTGGTGCTCGAAGGAAATGCGGCGCGTGGATACATCTGCGAAAACTACGGACTCCCGTTCCGTCTGCCTGACCTCGGCCCGATTGGAGCGAACGGCCTGGCGAATTCGCGGGATTTTCTGACGCCGGTTGCCGCGTTTGAGGATCGCGAAGGTGCATTTCACATCGTGAGCAAGTTTCTCGGCCGCCTCTGGGTTGCGGAGATCGATCACTCGCCGCTCGATGTGGTCGCGTGGCACGGCAACTATGCGCCTTACAAATATGACCTCAAAAACTTCAACTGCATCAACACGGTCAGCTTCGATCACCCGGACCCCTCGATCTACACGGTGCTGACCGCGCCGACGACGAATCCCGGCACCGCGAACTGCGACTTCGCCATCTTTCCGCCGCGCTGGATGGTTGCCGAGCATACCTTCCGACCGCCCTGGTTCCATCGCAACATGATGAACGAGTTCATGGGGCTGGTCTTCGGGCAGTACGACGCGAAGGCCGAGGGCTTTGTTCCCGGCGGCGCAAGCCTTCACAACTGCATGTCTGGCCACGGGCCCGATGCCGAAACGTGGGAGCGCGCCAGCACGGCGGAACTGAAGCCGCAATACCTGGCCAATACGCTGGCCTTCATGTTCGAGACGCAATTTGCCGTCCGCCCGACAAAATTTGCCCTTGAGACGAAGATTCTTCAGCACGAATACTACGAATGCTGGCAGGGATTGAAGAAGCATTTCCAGGGATCCTAGGGTCTAGCTATGAGTGTGATTCGTGCGCTGATGTCCGGCATCATCGACTACGCGGGGCTGTTCCCGCCCGCGGCTCTCGATATGAAGAGTGCAGTTCGTAACTATTACGATTACATTTCAGGAGATGACAGCTGGGCGCTCGGCGGCATGGTGGTGCCGGCAGCGCGTCTGGACGAGTTTACCGAGGCATTTCGGGAAGCCTACGCCGAGGAGCGCGAGAAGACCTGGCTGGTCAACGTGCTCGGTTCGGACGATCCCGTCGACAATGCGGCCCGCCTGTCCGGCTTCGCACAGGGCGCGGCCGTGATTGATGCCCTCGAGTTGAAGGCCGCCACCCCGGAGCAGGCCGAACGGCTCCTCTCTGGATTGCCCTACCATCTGATCGCATACGTGGAATTTCCTCCCGCCCAGGTCGACGAGATGCTGCCGGTTCTCGTGCGGACGGGGGCGCGGGCGAAGATCCGGATGGGGGGAGTGACGCCCGATGCTATTCCAGATTCCGCGACCGTAGCGCGGTTTCTGATCGCATGTGCGGATGAGCAGGTGCCATTCAAGGCCACGGCTGGCCTCCATCACGCCATTCGCGATAGCTATCCGCTGACGTATGACTCCGATAGTCCGTCGGCGACCATGCACGGCTTCGTGAATGTGTTTCTTGCGGCGACGCTGGCTTGGATCGGCAAGGACGAAGAAGTAGTCATTGCAACCCTGGAAGAGGAATCGCCTGAGGAGTTCCGATTCAGCGAGGAGAATGTCATCTGGCACAAGAACGCACTGACGACCGGCCAGATCGGCACCATGCGGCGCGACTTCGGCATCGATTTCGGATCATGCTCGTTCGAAGAGCTGATCGAGGAGTTGAAGGCGCTAGGATGGCTGTGATTCGAAGCTGGATTGAAAGCGCGAATGATGGCCAGACCGATTTCCCTCTGAGCAATCTGCCGTTCGGAGTCTTCCGGCATCCGGACGGGGCTGCGCGCATTGGAGTTGCCATTGGCGACCGCATTCTAGACCTCGCCTCGACCGCTAATGCGGGTCTACTTTCGGCCCTTGACGAAAAAATCGTCGCAGCCTGTCAACAAGGTTCACTTAACCCACTAATGGCTCTCGGCAGGCAGGCGAGCCGCGCACTTCGAACGCGCCTGCTGGAATTGCTCTCGGAGTCATCCGCCCGGAGCCGCGTCGAGCCGCTGCTTGTGCCGCAGGCGGCCGTTGAGATGCTGCTGCCGGTTCGCATCGGCGATTACACGGATTTCTATGCGTCCGTCTATCACGCTACCAACGTGGGGCGGCTGTTTCGGCCGGACAATCCGCTGTTGCCGAACTACAAATATGTGCCCATCGGGTACCACGGGCGTGCGTCATCGATCGTCGTCAGTGGCACGGATATCCAGCGGCCATGCGGGCAGACCAAGGCGCCGGATGCTGCGGCTCCGTCGTTCGGGCCAAGCCAGTCTCTGGATTATGAACTCGAGGTAGGCT
Organism: uncultured Acidobacteriaceae bacterium; assembly: GCA_963782175.1. Classification (GTDB taxonomy): domain Bacteria; phylum Acidobacteriota; class Terriglobia; order Terriglobales; family Acidobacteriaceae; genus Silvibacterium. Next base: position 575,183 of record CAWAIX010000011.1, on the reverse strand, counting down.
TCTTTGTTGGCGAGGGAAACGCGCTGGGGCAGCCGATCCCGATCAGCGAAGCCGAATCGCACATCTTTGGCCTTTGCCTGCTGAATGACTGGTCGGCGCGCGATCTGCAGGCATGGGAGTATCAGCCGCTCGGGCCCTTTCTGGCGAAGAATTTCGCAACCAGCATCTCGCCCTGGGTCGTCACCCTGGATGCTCTTGAGCCGTTCCGTGTGCCGGCATTCACGCGGCCCGACGGAGATCCCGCGTCTTTGCCGTATCTGAGCGGCGACACAGACCGCCTTCATGGCGGGCTCGACGTGAAGCTTGAGGTCTGGCTCAGGACCGCGAAGATGCGCGCCGAAAATGCGGAGCCCATGCGAGTGAGCCAGGGAAATCTGCGCGATTTGTACTGGACACTGGCACAAATGCTCACACATCACGCCAGCAATGGATGCAATCTTCAACCCGGCGATCTGCTGGGCACGGGTACGGTCTCAGGCGCGTCGCGAGATTCGCTTGGATGCCTGCTCGAAATTACAAAACGCGGAGCGGAGCCGCTTGAACTGCCGAACGGCGAGACGCGGAAGTTTCTCAAAGACGGCGACGAGGTGATTTTTCGCGGCTTTTGCGAGCGTGAGGGCCATCCCCGCATCGGATTCGGCGAGTGCCGCGGGATCGTGCTGCCCGCCCCGAATTGCTGATTACTTGGCGCGCTCGAACTCGACGTAGTTGCGTCCGAAGTAGAGCCGATACTTTCCCGGAGCGTCGCTCTGCATTACCTGCAGCGGTGTCGGACGGTGCAGTTTTGCATCGTCGGTTGCGGCGGTCGTGAAAAGATCGTGCGCGCCGATATCGAGAACAACGAAGTGCAGCCCGTTTGCGTTCTTGATGATGCCGGTGCCATACGCCCCGGGCGCGAGAGCGTGACCGCCGATGATAATGGGCACTTCGGTGATGAAGTAGGCCTGGTATTTTTCCTGAATGCCAGTCGAATAGCCGGAATTATCGACGAGAGCGGCGAAAGTGAAGTATCCATCGGCGTAGCGAATGCCGCCGGAGTTGCGTTCCTGGGTTGTCGCCGACTGGCCGCGGAAGAAGACCGATCCGGGAAGGATCTTCGCAAGATCGGCCGGATGCAGCACGGCTTCGGGCTGTGCGGCGGGAACTGCGGATTGAGTTTGTGCCGTAATTTGCAACGCGAAGATGGCTGTTGCAACCAAAACAGGAAGAACGATACGGGACCTGCTGAAAAGCTTCATTCCTCGGGATTTCCTCTATTCAGGTGCCGCAAGTATAAATCGCCACGCGCGCGAAAATCATCGGCAGCCCAGGTGACGAACCGCCGATGACGGGGTATATGCGATGACTGGCTAAACGTTCAGATGGTTCGCCGATGCGACCTTGCCGTACCAGTAGCCTGAGTCCTTGATGGTGCGCTTTTGGTCTCTGAAGTCGACATACACCAGCCCGAAGCGCTGGCTGTAGCCTTCGGCCCACTCGTAGTTGTCGAGCAGGCTCCATGCGTGATAGCCGCGCACGTCGGCTCCGTCTTTGATCGCGCGCGCCAGCTCGGCCAGGTGGTCGCGGTAATACTCGGTGCGCCGCGGGTCGGGAACCTTGGACGGATCCTCGGGTAGCGGACCGTCGGAGTAGGCGCAGCCGTTCTCGGTGATCTCGATGATCGGGTGGTTGTACTCCTTCGATATGCGCGTGACGATGTCGTAGATGCCCCACGGCCAGACTTCCCAGCCGTTGTAGGTGATGGGTCCTTCAGCGGGCATTACGTCGCTGTACTGGAAATACGGCTTCTCTGGTGCGTTCGAGATGATGTGCCGGTTGTAGTAGTTGATGCCGATCCAGTCGAGCGGCGCCTGCATGATCTTGCTGTCGCCCGCCTGCACTCCCATGATTTCGTACGGCGGCTCCCCGGCGAATGCCTTCGGATACTCCCCGTGCATCGCCGTGTAAAGAAAGAAGACGTTATTCAGCGCGTGGTAGCGCTCCGCAGCAGCGCGGTCGGCCTCGCTATCGCTCGCAGGGGCGCCGGGCGACATGCTGAAGGCGCTGCCCAGCCTGGCCTTCGGCGAAGCGGCCTTCATGGCCCGGAAAGCTTCGCCTTGCGACAGGTTCACGGTATGCGCGGCCTTGAGAAACAGCTTTAAATCTTTCTTGCCAGGAGCATGGATTCCGTTCCCATAGCCCAGATAAGTAAATACCCAGGGCTCATTGAAGATGGCCCACGTGGTTACGCGATCGCCGAGCGTCCTGGCGACGATCGTTGCGTAGTCGGCAAAATGCTTGTAGGTTTCGCGGTTCGTCCAGCCGCCCTGGTCTTCGAGCGCCTGCGGCAGATCCCAGTGGAAGACGGTGCACATGGGGCGGATGCCGGCTTCGAGCAGGGTGTCCACGTAGCGGCTATAGAAGTCGAGCCCCTTCTGGTTGGCTGCACCGGTGCCCGTCGGCTGAATGCGCGTCCACGCAACGGAGAAGCGCGCGCTCTTCAGATTGAGCTGCTTCATCAGTGCGATGTCTTCCTTGTAGCGATGGTAGGAGTCGCAGGCGACGTCGCCGGTGTCTCCGCCCTTCACTTTGCCTACCGTGTGGGAGAACGTGTCCCAGATGGACGGTCCTTTGCCGTCTTCCTGCCACGCCCCTTCCACCTGGTAGGAAGCTGTCGCCGATCCCCACATGAAGTTGTCCGGGAACCGCGCGCCGGCGACGTCGATCGGCGGACGCGGCGTGGCGCTGGGAGCGGCGATTGGAACAGCATGAGCGTAGCGGGATAAGGCTGCGCCTGCTGCCAGCGCGAAGGAATTGCCCAGAAACTGCCGACGGTCGATCAAGTGAGGCGTGCTCCTTTCAACCGGATCATCCTAGCATCGGCGACAGAACTGAGTAAAACCGTTTACTTCAATGAGAATCCCGATTCGCCTGGTGACGGGGGACAGGCAGAAGGCGCTCGGCGAGCACCAGCACGAGAACGCCGACCATCGCGGCAAGCGGCAGGAGGAACGCCGTTTTCAGCGAGCCGATATGCGCCGAATAAAGCCCCGTAGCCCACGGCAGTACCGCTGCGCCCGCGCCACAGATCGCGAAAATCCATCCCAAATGGCGCGACCATCCGATTCGCGTCAGCAGACGCGCAACGGCGAGCGGAAAAACCGGCGCGCAACCCATGCCGGCAACTGCAACTGCCGCAAGTGTGAGCAGCGGAGTCTGCGGAAAGAGCAGGCTGGCCATGCCGCACAGAGCCGCAATGACGCCGGAGGCCAGAACCCCGAATTCAGTGGCCCGCTTCACAAGCAGCGGAGTCAGAGCGCGCCCGAAGACGATAGATATCCAGAAGACCGAGACCAGCAAACCTGAAGTTCCGGCGCTCAGACCAACGAAGCGATTGGCGTAGGTGGCAATCCATCCGGAGACCGATGTCTCGCCGCCAACATAGAGAAAGAGAAGCACGCTGAAGAGAACGAAGACCGGCGGGCGCAGCCGGCCAGCGGGGTGAGACTCGCTCCGCTCCAGCGTTCTCCTGCCGGGGCGGGTGAGCAGCGCGACCACTGCAACAAAGACGCAAAGAGCGCCCAGCGACAGCCCGAGGAGAAGCATCCGAACCGTACCCGCGTCTACGCTCGCTGCGATGAACGGCGGACATGATACCGCGCCGATGCTCCAGAAAAGGTTGACTCGCGTCAGCATCACGCCGCGCATGTCCGGCCTCACGGTAGCGAAGAGCAGGTTGGTCGCGGTGGTCGCCGATCCCAATCCCGCACCGAGCAGCGCAAAGGCGAAGAGAGCCTTGTGATAGTCGGCCAGTACGAGAGCAGCCAGTCCGGCCGCCACCGATGCGTATCCGAGGACGAGACAGGCACGAGAGAAATATGAGGCCAGCACAGCGCCGAATGTCGACGCCGTGAACTGCACCGCGAAGAGTGAACCCGCCTGCACGTCGGTGAGCGACCAGCGTGCGCTGAGAACCGGCAGGACCGGCCCAAGCAGAACCGTCGCCATGCCGCAGATGATGAATCCGGCGTAGAACGGAGCAGCCAGGAGGGTGGGATGCCGGTCTTGAATTTCGGAGGGCATGGGAGACTTCAGCCGTTGCGGGGAATTCGTTTCGGATTCGGCGGCAGTGTCGATTCTCGAATGATCAGCTCGGGCGCGATGGCGATGTGACCGGGATCTTCGGTCTGTCCGCGCAGCCGCTGGAGCAGCGTCTTCGCCGCAGTCGTGCCCATGTGGTGTAATGGCTGCCGAATCGTCGTCAGACTGGGGTTATGATACGCCGCTCCCTGGATGTCGTCGAAGCCAACGACTGAGATGTCTTCAGGCACGCGCAGACCGTGATCGCGGAAGCCGCGAATCGCGCCGATCGCAGCGATATCGTTGAAAGAGACGAGCGCCGTAAATAGCCGCTTCTGCTGCAGCAGACGTAACGCAACCGGATAACCCAGCTCGGGCGAGGAAAGATTCTGCTCGAGCTGAACAACAAGCTCGGGATGAACCTGAATTCCCAGATCGCGGCTCATCGCCATCAGGTTTTTCCATCGGTCGTCGGAGTCGGAGCTGAAGGTCTGCCCGCGCATGAAGGCGATGTGCCGGTGGCCGAGCTGGTAGAGATGGCGCATGGCCAACTCGGCCGCACGCCGATGATCGAGCGCGATGTTGGTTACGCCTTCGATTTTGCGATGCCCGGCCACGGCGACGACGGGGATGGGAAGGCTGTGCTGCAGCGCGGTATCGATCGCGATGAAGCCTTCCACGGAGCGGTCCATCAATAGGCGCGGATACTCCTCGATCAGGTCCGCCTTGCGCCGGTGGCTGGCGGCCAGGTAGAAATAGCCCTCCTCGATCAGCACCTCCTCGATGCCGTCCATAATCAGAACCGAGTAGCCGTCGCTCAGTTCGGGCACCAGCACTCCCACGGAGAAGCTTTGCTTGCGGCGCAGCGACCGGGCGTAGAAGCTCGGCCGGTAATCGAACTTCTTGGCGGCCGCAAGCACGCGGTCGCGGGTCTCCTGCGGGATGGATCGCACTCCGGGCGCGTTGTTCAGAACCAGGGAGATCGTTGCCGGGGAAAGATCGAGATAGTCGCCAAGCACCCTCAGACTGATGGGCTTGCTGTGCAGGAATGCGTCTTTGTCTACTGGCGGGGTGCGTTTTGCTGCGGCGTCGGTGGTCCGCTGAGACTTGCGTTTCGGCATAAGGGCACTTTTAGCGGGCGCAGGGCAGACTAGGCAAATAGCTTCTCGTTGTCGGGGGACCCGTCATCGCTGCGATTTCTCCTGGGAAACCTTTGTGCGTCGCGTTGTTGCCCATTCGGGCTTATTGGTCTGACGCGAGCGTCCTAATGCCAGCGCGTTTTCGGGCACATTTTCAGTGATGGTCGAGCCTGCTGCGATATAGGCTCCGTTGCCGATCGCGATCGGCGCGACCAGCGTTGCATTGCTGCCGACGAACACGCCTTCTCCGATGAGCGTACGATGCTTGTTCACGCCATCGTAGTTGCAGGTGATCGTGCCCGCGCCTACGTTGGTGCCGCTGCCGATCTCGGCATCTCCCAGGTAGGCGAGATGATTGGCCTTGGCGCCTTTGCCCAGCCGGGCCTTCTTCACCTCGACAAAATTTCCGACATGCGCGCCTTCGCCGATGTGAGACTCGGGGCGCAGGTGCGTGAAGGGTCCAATGAGAGCACCGGCTTCGATCTGCGCGTTGGCGATGACGCAGCTCTGGCGAACGAGCACGTTGTCGCCGACCGCCGAGTTTTCGAGTACGGAGTAGGAGCGAATGCGGCAGTCCTCGCCGATCCTTGTTTCGCCGAGCAGCTGCACAAAGGGCTCGATAACAGTGTCCGGGCCTACTTCGACCGACGCGTCGATGACGGTAGTTTCCGGCCGGAGAATCGTCACACCCTTCGCCATGAGACGGCGAGCGGTCTCGAGGCGCAGCTCGCGGTCGAGTTCCATCATTTCGGCGATGGTGTTAGCTCCCAGCACTTCGACCGGATTTGCAGCTTCAAGGGCGACGACACGCTCGCCTGCCTCGACAAGCAGCCCAGCCATGTCGGTCAAATAGTATTCGCCGTGCGCGTTGTCGGTCTTCAGCTTCGAGATGTGCGTGAAGAGAGGTTCGGTGCGAAAAGCGTAGATGCCGGAGTTGATTTCCCGCTCGCCTTGCTGTGCGGGAGTGAGCGCCTTCTGCTCGACGATGGCCTTGACCTCGGCCGACCCGGGCGACTTGCGCAGCACGCGTCCGTAGCCGGTGGGATCGGCTGGCGCGGCGGTCAGGATCGTCATGGCGGCCCGCTCCGCGATGTGAAAATCGCGCAGGGCGGCGATGGTCTCGGGCTTGAGGAGCGGAACATCTCCGGAGAGGACGAGCAACTGGTCGTAGTCGCGAACCGCATCGGCGGCGGTCTGCACGGCGTGTCCGGTGCCGCGCTGCTCTTGCTGCTGGACGAAGCGGACGCCGGTGTCCTTTACGGCGGCCTCCACGGTACCGGCCTGATGGCCGACGACCACATAAATGTCCGATGGGGAGACGATCTGGCTGGCGCTGGCGATAACGTGCCGCAGCAGCGGTCTGCCTCCGATTTCATGAAGGACTTTGGCCCGCTTGGATTTGAGCCGGGTGCCCTTGCCTCCGGCCATGATGACAATTGCTAGACGCATAACAGCAGGGTACAGGGATTAGGAGGTAGCAAACAGGGGTTCTGCTCGACGTTTTGTAAACACCGGCTCGCCCTATGCTTGACGTACGACTTCTTTGGAGACTATCTGACGATGGCGCGTTTGCTTGGGAAATCCCGGCTAATCTGAGCTCGTTGACGACGTGATCAGATTCATTCCTGGGAGTATTCCTTCCAGGACCATCACGCATCAGTTTCCCGGGCCCTCCATCTGCTGGCGCATGCCCGGAGGCATCGGAATCGTGATGTCGATCGAATGCGGGGTTCCTAGGTTCAGTGCTGTGACCGGCGTTCCGAGCTGCGACTGATTGCCGACGACAAGAACGGCGAGCTTCGATGGATCGATGTATTTCTTCGCTACGCGCTCGACATCGGCGGTAGTTACAGCCTCGATGCCGGCGCGGTATTTGTCGAGAAAGTCCTGCGGGTATCCGTAGAATGCGAGCGTAACGGCCTCGGTGAGGATCTTCTCCTTGGTGTCGTAGTGAAAAATGAAGGAATTGAGCAGCTGGTCCCGGGCGCTCGTCAGCTCAGCCTCGGTGAACGGTTCTGTCTTGAGCTTGTCGATCTCATCAAGCATGGCCTTGGTCGCCTGCACGGTTGTGTCGCTCTTCGTAGATGCAGCCGTGTAGAACACGCCGGGGTGATCGTAGGATGCTCCGTATCGTCCGTCGACAGAATAGGCGAGCCCGAGCCTGGTGCGCACCTCCTGGAAGAGACGTGAGCCGAAGCCTCCGGAGAAGATTTCGTTCATGACGGTCAGAGCATAATAATCGGGATTATTGCGCTCGGTGCCGAGCCCGACGATCCAGACGTTACTCTGATTTACGTCGTCTTTGTTCACGACGTAGAGGCCAGGCGTGGGGCCGGGGAAGCTGCCCGAGGGCTTGGGCCACGCGGCGCCCCGGGGCATGCTCTCGAATGTGTCGCGCAGCTTTTTCTCCATCGCGGCCGAATCGAAATCGCCCTCGACGGCGATGATCATATTGTTTGGAGCCAGGGTCTTCGTGTGCCAGTCCTTCAGGTCGCCGAGCGAGACCGACATGACTGTGGCGATCTCGGGCTGGCGCGCGTAGGGGCTGTCCTTCCCGTAGACGAGCATCGCTGCTTCACGTTCGGCGATCGCCGCGGCGTCGTCATTTCTGCGTATGATGCCTGCCACCGCCTGCTGCTTGGCTAGCTTCAGCTTCTCATCGTTGAAGGCTGGATGTTCGAGCAGATCGACGGCGATGCCGAAGACCCGATCTTCGTCCCGGGTGAGACACGACCAGGTCACAGCGGTGGAATCGACGTCGCCTCCGGTCTCCACCTTGGCGGCCTTTGCTTCGAGCAGATCGTCGAGCTTGTCGCCGTCCATCGAGGTGGTGCCGCTGGTTCTCCAGCTTTCTCCGTAAAGAGCGATCATGCCGCTTTTATTTGCGGGCACGTCGCGCTCACCGCCGCGCAGGTTGATCGAGCCGTTGATGAACGGCAGCTCGTGGTCTTCCTCGAGCAGGATCACTACGCCGTTCTTCAACTCGATGCGTTTCGGCGGCTCGGGATGGAACGGAGCGAGGGGCGGCACCGCGATCTTCATCCACGGTTCCGACTGCGGGCCGGCTTTTGCGTCGGGCGGTACGGTGACGGTCTGCTGCGAAGGCGCGGTCTGTACGAAGACCAGGGTGGTCATCGCGGCGAGCAGCAACAGACCGGTCTTCAGGGGTACCCGGCCTTTGGTTGAGTTTTGCAGGAGGCGTAGACGCAATCTCGTCATTGCGCACCTGCCTGGGCCTGCTGCGGCTGCTTAGGCTGGGTGAACTCAATCATCGCGTAGGTGCGGTTGCTCTCGACGAATATCTTGTTGGCGACACGGCGGACATCGGCCTTGCTCACGGCATCAATTTTCTTCAACTGATTGAAGAGCTCGCGCCAGTCGCCGTATCGCAGCTGGTAGATCGCAAGCTGCTCGGCAAGCCCCTGGTTTTCACCCAGGCCGCGCAACAGGTCGGCGCGGGCGCGCGTTTTGAACATGGCGAGTTCTTCATCGGTGACGTCGGTGGTCTTCAATTTGTCGATCTCTTTATGGATGGCGGTACGCAACTCCTGCGGAGTGTGTCCCTGGTTAGGCACGGCAAGGAAGGCAAACAGGCCGGGATACTTTTCACCCGGAAATCCGCTAAAGCCTTCGGCCTGGGCCGCGATCTGCTGGTCGCGCACCAGCGAGCGGTAAAGGCGCGAGGTGCGGCCATTCGAGAAGATGTCCTGAATGGCGTCGTAGACGGCGTCATCCGGATCGAGATAGTCGGGCCGATGATAGCCCTCGAGGTAGAGGGGCTGGGTCGCTTCGCGAATAATGACCGATTTCTCGGCTGTCTGAGGAGGCTCGACTGTGGCCATCGGCTCCGGCTTCGGCCCGTCGGGAATTGTGCCGAAATATTTTTCCAGGACAGGCATTACTTCGCTGGCCTTCACGTCGCCGGCGACGGCAATGACGATATTGGCGGGGACATAGTATTTCTTGTGGAAGGCGTCGGCCTCGGTCGCCGTGATCTGGCTGAGTTCGCTCTCCCAGCCCACCCCAGGCCGGTGATAAGGATGCGCAACATAAGCGGCAGCGGCGAATTGCTCGACCATGCGGCCGATCGGGTTGGAATCGGTGCGCATGCGCCGTTCTTCCATCACCACGTCGCGCTCTTTGTAGAACTCGCGCGGGACGGGGTTGGCGATCCGGTCGCTTTCCATGTAGGCCCACAACTCGAAGCGATTCGCGGGCATGCTCCAGAAGTACTGTGTGTCGTCGAGACTGGTCTCGGCGTTCAGGCCGGAAGCGCCGTTGGCTTCCGCGATCTCGGTGAATTCGTTCGGAATGACATACTGCTCGGCTTGCTTCTGCGCGTCCAGAAAAGCCTGGTGCAGCTGTGCGAGCTTCGCCGGGTCCTGGCCGACGCGCTTGCGGAACTCGACGTCGTAGGCGGCATACGCGTCTTCCACCTTCTGAAGCGCTACCTTTTCGGCGGCGTAGTCTTTCGTGCCGATGTCCTTGGTGCCCTTGAAGGCGAGATGCTCGAACATATGCGCGAGACCGGACTGTCCACCGGGATCATTCGCGTCTCCGGCATCGACGATCGTGAAGTAGGAGAAGACCGGAGCCTCGGGGCGTTCGCAGACGATCAAGGTCAGTCCGTTCGGCAGCACTTTGACTGTGACACGCTTCTCAAACTGAGCGAGAAATCGCGCCGGGCTGTCCGACTGCTGGTCGGTTCCCGGAGCGGAGCTCTGGGCGGGATTCAGAGTGGGACTCTGAGCGGGCAGGTGAACGGCGATTGCCAGGCAGCATGCCAGCGCGACACCGCGCAAGGCGGAAACAGGTCTCATGAAGCCTCGAGAACGTGAATTAAGGTGTGCGGCTTCCCGAGATCGAAGTACGCACGTACACAGGTTTGACGCTAATCGCGCGATTTCAGCGTGTCAAACCCCGTGAGTGATGGGGCGCGAAACGCCAGCTTCACGCCCGCCAGATTGAAGTAAACCACCCACCAGACGCCGACCAGCGCGAGCAGAGCGTAGAAGGCCGAGAGCCCCATCATCAGAGTTCCCGGGGAGAAAGGCATTCCGGGCGTGGGGCGAGCGTCCATTGCGGTAACGAAGGCGTTGCCGTGCAGCCAGGCCAGGCCGGCGCTGAGCGCGGTGAAGAAAAGGAAATCCAGGACGCCCAGGATGATGACCGAGTAGCGCGCCCAGGGCCTGAGGCGGAAGAGTCCTGCCACAGTCCAGAAGCACCAGAACACAGCCGCCAGCAGGAGCAGGTGAGCCGCCGCGAGCAGGATTCGCACGCTCGCGATTGCCGGAGCAATCGCGTGACTGGTAAGGAACAGCGTGACGACGGAGAAAGCGATAGTGAGCAGCCCGAAGGCGCCCATCAACGCCAGCACGATGGCGGCGAGGTATATTCCGCCGGGCTTTTCGTTCGCGTCTGCCATTCCCTCACAGCTTAAGGGTTGAGAGGAGGACAATCACGAGATATTTGCCAGCGCCGTTTACTCCGCGCGTTGCACGAATATCCCCGAGAAATATTGGCGGTAGTGGATAAACAGGAAGATCCACAGGATTGCCGTCAGAACTCCCGGCTGCCACCCCACCGGCAGCATGAGGAAATGGAACAGCAAGATGTTCACGATGATGGGCCCGAGAATCGTAAGGGCGAACGGAACGTATCGGTTAATGAGTAGCAAAGCGCCGCCGATCACCTGGATCGCGCTAACGACGTGCATCTGATGGGACTGGAACAGCGCGCCCGCAAACTGGCCTGCGAGGCCGGGCGGCAGTTGCGCAGGAAGAAAATGCAGGAATCCGTTGAGTCCAAAGAAAAGGAAGACTAGGCCCAACAGTATGCGGGCAATGATGATGGCAATCTTCATAGATTCTCCTTTCCGCATTCGATGAACCAGGCCGGGAGGTCAATTTTATTTTTCCTTCTCCAGTTCTACGACCATCACCTCGATCGGCTGCTCGCCTGTGTTCACGTCAGCGTGCTTCGTATTCGGAGGATTTGCCGGCAGCCAGTAAGCCTTCCCTGTTTCCCAGACGTGCTGCTCTTCCGCGCCGCTCTGGTCGACGATCTTCATGACGCCGCCTTTGAGCGCGATGATCACCCGCGGATGATCATGGCGGTGCATGGTCAGAGGCTGGTTCGGAAGAACGACGGACCTCCAGACCTTCACGTCTTCATTTTCGAATTGCGGAAATCGCTGCGTCTGCATCGCCGCCTGTTGCGAATGGATCACGCCGAGCGCGGCAACCAGCAGAACAATCAAAAACGCAATCGCAATTCGATGAGCCAGCAAGGCTTTCATTCCCTCTCCTCCAGGCGCGAATTGTAGCACTCACGTGATCTGCGCCTTTGCTTGACCCGCGGCTGCGGCCCTCAGTATTCTGCCTCGTGATTCGTACGCTGTCCCGCAGCCGAATGCGGTGCGTCGTAGTCGCAGGAGAGTGAAAGAGCATGAGCACCGCAGTTGCCGAACAAGTCTCCGTCCACACCGTGCCGACGTTGCTTCGCCGTGCCGCCGTTCTCGGCGCCGGAGCAATGGGCTCGCGCATCGCCGCGCATCTCGCCAATGCCGGCGTGCCCGTACTGCTGCTGGATATTGTCCCTCCCGGAAATTCAGACGCGAAGGCGCGCAGCAGCATCGCAGCGAATGCGCTGGCCGCGCTGCTCAAGGCTAAACCGGCGGCGTTTTACGATGCCTCATCGGCGCAGCTGATTACGCCAGGCAATTTTGAAGATAATCTCGCCGGTTTGAAGGATTGCGACTGGATCATCGAGGCCGTTACCGAAGACCTCGGCATCAAGCAGGCACTATTGGCGAAGATCGCGCCTCAAGTGGGCGCGAAATCCATCGTGACCACCAACACCAGTGGGCTGCCTGTCGCATCGATCGCGGCGAAGATGACGCCGGAGTTCCGCAGGCGCTGGTTCGGCACGCATTTCTTCAATCCGCCGCGGTACATGCGCCTGCTGGAGATTATTCCTACGAAGGAGAGCGACCCGGCGCTGGTTTCCGCAATCGCGGAGTTCGCCGACCGGAGGCTCGGCAAATCCATCGTTTATGCGCGCGATACGCCGAACTTCATCGCCAACCGCATCGGGACATTTTCCATGCTCACGGCCGTGCGCCTGATGCAGGAGCAGAACCTGTCGATCGAAGAGGTGGATGCGCTGACCGGATCCATCATCGGATGGCCGCGGACGGGGACGTTTCGACTTGGCGATATGGTTGGCATCGACGTGCTCGCGCACGTGGCGCGGAATTTCGCCGAATCACGCGGTGACGATGTCGGCGCTGTGACTGTGGCGCCGTTCATCGCGACGATGCTCGAGCGCCGGTGGCTGGGCGACAAAACAGGGCAGGGCTTTTACAAGAAGGATCCCGACGCGAAGGACCCGAAGAATAACCGGCTGGCGCTGGACTGGCGCACGCTCGAGTATCGTCCTGCGATTCGGCCGAAATTTCCGTCGATCGAGATGGCGAAGAATGCCGACTCGCTGCCGGACCGTCTGAAGTTGGTTCTGAGCGGCGATCCCAGGAAGGACAAGGCTGTGGCGTTTCTCTTTCCGCTGCTCACGGGCATCTGGAATTATGCCGCTGATACCCTGCCCGAGATTGCCGACTCAGCCGCGTCTATCGATCGCGCCATGCGCACCGGCTTCAACTGGGAATTGGGTCCGTTCGAAATGTGGGACGCGGCTGGCGTGAGCGAAACGGTGGGCCGCATGCGCGAAGCCAGCCTGCATGTGAGTCAGCTGGTCGAGGCGATGCTGGAGGCGGGCAAGACGACGTGGTACGTCGACGGCCCCGACGCGCGCAGCGTCTACCATCCCGAGACGGCAAGCTACAAAAAAGTTAAGCTGCCCGAGGGTGTGGCGAACGCGGCGACATTCCGTCGCGCGAACGGCGTCGTTCGGAAAAACGCTGGCTGCTCGCTGATCGACATCGGCGAAGACATCGCCTTGCTTGAACTGCACTCGAAGAAGAATGCCATCGGCGACGATATCGTCTCGATGATCACGCAGACACTGAATCCGGGCGGCGAGCACGTCCGCAACTTCCGCGGCTTCGTCATCAGCGGAGACGCGAGCGACTTCTCGGTCGGCGCAAACCTGATGCAGCTGCTGCTCGGCGTTCAGGAAGGCGAGTGGGACGAGGTGGATATGGCGGTCCGTGCCTTCCAGCGGATGACCGGATCGATCAAGTTCTGCCCGCGCCCCGTGGTCGCTGCGCCGTTCAATCTGTGCCTTGGCGGCGGTACGGAAATCTCTCTCCATGCGGCGCGACGCCAGCCGCACGCGGAGCTCTATATGGGCCTGGTCGAAACGGGCGTGGGACTCGTCCCGGGCGGCGGCGGCACGAAGGAGATGGCGCTCCACGCAATCGATGCCGCGCGCGCCTCGTCTGGCATCGATCCTGCGACTGCGCCGGTGCGGTTTGCGCTCTCGGCCGATCTGCAGGATGCGCTGCGGCAGCGGTTCGAGACAACTGCCATGGCGAAGGTTTCAACCTCGGCAGCGGAAGCGCGCTCTCTCGACCTGCTCGCGACCTCCGACCAGATCACGGTCAATCGTGAGCGGCTACTGCTCGATGCGCGCGAGGCCGCCATCTATCTTGCGGAAGCTGGATACACCGCGCCGATGCCGCGCACGGTTCCGGTTCCCGGCGAAGCTGTGCTGCCAACGCTGAGGCTCGGCATTCACCTGATGCGGCAGGCGGAGTACATCAGCGATCACGACGTGAAGGTGGCGACGCATGTCGCGCGCATCCTGTGCGGCGGATCACTGACTGCGGGATCGATGGTGACAGAGCAGTACCTGCTCGATCTGGAGCGTGAGTCGTTTCTCTCACTCTGCGGTGAGCGTAAGACGCAGGAACGTATCGCCTACACACTGCAGACTGGCAAGCCGCTCAGGAATTAGCGTCATCACGACAATGGCACTTTGCGCAGCAACGGCGGCGATCGCGGCTCTGGTGGCTGCAGGGGCTGTCCCCATGCTCGCGATAGCGCAGTCCGACTCTGCCTCAACGTCCGAGCAGATCGAAACCGGACGCATGCGGATGCCGAATGGCGCCGAGGTGGTCTATCGCATCCGGCTGTTGCCGTTGGCGTCGTATCCGGCGCTCCCGCCTGGGGTGGCCGCGCAACTCCAACAGCGCAAATGCATGGTCCCGCAGACCTATGAGGCTCGTGCGCCGGAGAATGTCGTGCACGCGTCGCTGGAGCGGAAGGGAAGCGACGACTGGGCGGTGCTGTGTTCGGTGAACGGAGCCACTACGCTCTATGTTTTCTTTCAGTCGAATCCCAGCCTGCCGATGGCGCTGCGTCACCAGCGCGATACAGAGTGGCTCGGTTCTGAAGTGCTGGGCGCGTACGGCTCTGCCTGGGGGATTGCGCGGCGGGGCTCATCGCAGATTCGGCAATCTAGGGAATCCGGGCGTATCGAAGCCGACCACGATGGCGTCGAGGACTCATTCATCGATAAATCTTCGACGACCCATTATTTTCACGACGGTTCCTGGATCACCCTGGAGAACTCCAACTAACATAACTAAGCAGGACAAGGGAATTATGACTGACGTTCTTATCGCCTCCGCCGTACGCACCGCCGTGGGAAAAGCCCCAAAGGGCACGCTCGCCACCACTCGTCCGGATGATCTCGCCGCCACCGCCATTCAGGGAGCGCTCAGCCGTGTGCCCGCTCTCGATGCGAAGGAAATCGAGGATGTGATCCTCGGCTGTGCGATGCCGGAGGCCGAGCAGGGCACGAATGTCGCCCGCATCGCCAGCCTCCGTGCTGGGCTCCCGGTCGAGGTCTCGGCTATGACCATTAACCGCTTCTGCTCCTCGGGGCTGCAGGCCATTTCGCTGGCAGCGGACTCCATCCGCTCCGGGCGCGCGCAGGTGGTGGTTGCCGGAGGAACCGAGTCGATGAGCATGATCCCCGCAGGAGGCAACAAGCTCAGCGCGAACCCGTGGCTGATCGAGCACTACACCGATGCATACCTGTCGATGGGGCTTACGGCCGAGAACCTCGCGAAGAAGTACGGCATCACCCGTGACCAGGCCGACGAGTTCGCACTCTCCAGCCATCGGAAGGCGCTTGCTGCGATCGGGGGAGGGAAGTTCCAGGAAGAAATTGTGCCTGTAACGGTGACAAATGTCACGCCGAACGGCAAGCCCTCGAAGCCGGAAGTCAGAACTTCAGAGTTCACCACGGACGAAGGTCCGCGCGCCGACACTTCCCCCGAGGCGCTGGCTAAACTCAAGCCAGTCTTTCACGCTAATGGCACAGTCACGGCGGGGAACTCATCACAAACCTCAGACGGAGCAGCAGCAGCCGTCGTTATTTCTGAAAAGCGCGCTAAGGAACTCGGCATTCAGCCTCTGGGACGCTTCATCAGCTTTGCAACGGCGGGCTGCCCGCCGGAAATTATGGGCATCGGCCCCGTCTACGCAATTCCGAAGGCCCTGAAGCTCGCTGGTTTGACCCTCGACCAGATCGACCTGATCGAACTGAACGAGGCCTTCGCGGCGCAGGCGCTGGCCGTGATCCATCAGGCTGGACTTGACCCGGCGAAGGTCAACGTCAATGGCGGAGCTGTTGCGCTGGGGCATCCTTTGGGCTGCACGGGAGCCAAGTTGACGGCGACGATTCTGCACGAGCTCCGCCGCCGCAAGCTGCGCTACGGACTGGTGACGATGTGCGTAGGCGGCGGCATGGGGGCTGCGGGCGTGGTGGAGAGTCTGGGCTAAGGCGTTGCCATTGTGACACAAAATGTGTCACAATGCCCTTCAATGGAAGTAGAGATGACCATGCGCGGGCTGCGCGATACTCGCAAACTGAAGGCTCTCCTGAAGGCGGGGAAGTCTATCCGGCTGCGCGACCGCAATCATGTTGTGGGGCGTATCGTTCCTCCCCAGCAAGAAAGCATTGCTGCGGAGCTTCCCGACTTCGAGGCGCGCCACAAGGAATTGTTCGGTGATCGGGTCTTCGATGCTGAAGATTTTCTGCGAGACCGCCACGGACGCTTTTGAGCATCTACGCCGATAGCAGCTTTTTTATGTCCGTGTACCTGCGGGACGGACATACTCCACAGGCACTTCGACGTATCAAGTCTCGCCAGCAGATATGGCTCACACCTTTTCATCAGGTCGAGATTGCTCACGGTATCGCACAGAAGGTCTTCCGCCGCGAATTGACCCCGGGAATGGCAGACCAGATATTCAAAGGGTTGGCGGGGGACTGCGACGCGGGCCTGTGGGTCCGGGCGGATTTTCCTGAACTAGCGTTCGAAACCGCAACAGAGCTGGCTCGCAGGCATGTTGCTACGCTCGGTACTCGAACTCTCGACACGATTCACGTTGCCTCGGCGCTCGAACTGAAAGCTGCTCAGTTCTGGACCTTCGACGATCGCCAGGCGAAGTTAGCCAAGGCTGTAGGCCTGAAGGTGTCCTGACGCCGCGATCGATTATCGCGGAGTCATAGATTCGGAGTACCATGTCCCGTTGCGGCGAAGAAATCTACAGCCGTTAACGAGGAGCAAAGTAGATCCATGGCTACGACCCTTGCGCCAGCCCCTGTCGTTACCGGCGGCAGCTTTCTGCTGAATGAGCCCGATCCCTCTACTATTTTTACCCCTGAAGATTTTTCCGACGAGCAGCGGCAGATCGCGTCCACTGCCGCCGAGTTCGCAGCGAACGAAGTGCTGCCCGCCGCCGATGACATTGAAGCCAAGCACTTTGATGTGACCCGCGCGCTGCTCAAAAAGGCCGGCGACCTCGGCCTGATGGCGGTCGATATCCCCGAGGAGTACGGCGGCCTGGCGATGGACAAGGTCACGTCGGCCATCATCGCCGATCGCATGTCGATGCTGGGCAGCTTCAGCGTGGCTTTCAGCGCGCATGTCGGCATCGGAACGCTGCCTATCGTGTGGTACGGCACCGACGCGCAGAAGCAGAAGTATCTGCCGAAGCTGGCCACGGGCGAATGGATCGCGGCTTACGCGCTGTCCGAGGCTTCGTCGGGCTCCGACGCGATGAGTCTCCGCGCCCGCGCTGTTCGCGACGGCGACCACTACGTGCTCAACGGCGAGAAGATGTGGATTACGAACGCTGGATTCGCCGATCTCTTTACGGTCTTCGCCAAGATTGCTGATCCCGCCGATCCCGACCCGGCTAAGGCGAAAATGTCTGCGTTCCTGATCGAGCGCAATACGCCGGGCCTGACCATCGGGGCAGAAGAGCATAAGCTGGGCATCCGCGGATCGTCAACCTGCCCGCTCATCCTGAACGACTGCCGCATTCCCGCAGAGAATCTGCTGGGAGAGCCCGGCAAGGGACACCACATCGCCTTCAACATTCTCAACATAGGGCGCTTCAAGCTCGGAGCGGCCTGCGTAGGCGGCGGCCGCACATCTCTCGCGAATGCGATCGGGTATGCCAAGGAGCGCAAGGCGTTCGGCAAGTCGATCTCCGAGTTCGGATTGATTCAGCAGAAGATTTCCGACGCGGCCACGCGCATCTTTGTCGGCGAGTCGATGGCGTACCGCACCATCGGAGCCATCGACGCCGCGCTGGCCGCCATCCCCGAGGCAGAAGCGCATAACTCGCGCGAGATCCAGAAGCGCATTGAGGAATACGCCGTCGAGTGCTCGATCCTCAAGGTCTGGGGATCGGAGATGCTGGACGCCATTGTCGACCACGCAGTGCAAATTTATGCCGGCTACGGCTACGTCGAGGAGTATCCGGCGGAGCGCGCCTATCGCGACTCGCGCATCAACCGCATCTTCGAGGGCACGAACGAGATTAACCGCCTGATCATCACGGGATTCCTGATGAAGCGCGCCATGAGCGGCCAGCTGCCTTTGCTCGCTGCCATCAAGCAGCTCATGGACGAGCTGATGTCGCCGCCTTCGTTCTCCGATGGCGACGGTGCGGACGACCCGCTGGCCCGCGAGTCGCAGATGCTGGCCAATGCGAAGAAGCTGGCCCTGTTCGCCTCCGGCTCGGCGAGCCAGAAGTACATGAACGGACTGGTCGATCAGCAGGAGGTCATGGCCGCACTCGCGGACATCATCCTCGAGGTTTATGCCCTTGACTCAGCGCTGGCGCGGGCGCGAAAACTGGCCGCGGCAAGGTCTGCTCATGCAGTGCTCGCGGCGGATATGACGCGCCTCTACGCGGCGACGGCGTTTCACATTATCGAGTCGGCAGCGCGGCAGGTGATCGCGGCTGTCGCCGAGGGGGACATGCTCCGTACCCAACTGGCAATCTTCCGGCGGCTGGTGAAGCATGAGCCGGCGGACACCATCACACTCAGCCGAACCATCGCACGGGCGGCGATCGATGCGGGGCGTTATCCGTTGTAGGGTTGAGCCGCGTCGGCAAAACGTCCCGTCGCGGCTTCGCTAAATTTGCGCTGGCACTATTCGCCGCCGGATGCGTATTTTACGCTGCATCCGTAGGGCCGTGTCGATGAGACGGCCACGGGTTTGCCGGACATGGCCTCGTTGAGCGCCTCCGACACGTAGTTTTTCGACGACTTGATGTCGTCCTGATCGGGCGTGGCGTGGTCGTCGATCGCCCCGGCGTAGATCAGCTTGCCGCTGGGGTCGATCACGAACATGTGCGGGGTGGTCTTGGCGTCGTATTCGCGGCCGATAACGCCCTTCGGATCGAGGATCGCCGCTGTCGGATCGGCGTGCACCTTCGCGATATAGGCGTTCTCCTCGGGGGCCGTCATATATCCCTGCTCGCCCGGAGCGGAGGACAGAATCGTGAGCCAGACCACCCCCTTGGCCGTCCACTCCTTCTGCAGGGCCTGCATGTTGCCGCTGTTGTAATGCTTCTTCGTGTACGGGCACCCGTTGTTCGTCCACTCAAGAACGACGAACTTGCCGCGATAATCGGACAGCTTGATCTGCTGCCCCTGAGTGTCGGTTCCGGTAAAGTCGGGAGCGGGATCGCCAACCTTCGCGGCGGCTGCGCTGAGGGTGAAGGCAAATGCGGCGGCGAGAGCCATGGTCCAGATTCGAGGCTGGAGTCGCATAGGAAAGCCTCCTTTTGGCGGTTTAGACGGAAGGATCAGGGCCTTTGTTTCTGAAAATTCCTAGAAACCTGCGGCAGGGCGCGGCGGGCCAGGCTTGATTTGATCCAGGGCGCTGATGACGATGTCAGGTGTCAAGACCTCCGGCAGAAGCACCGGAGGAGCCTGCGGATCAGCAGGATACAGCGCGTACGTAGGCACGCCGTTGCGCCCGAGCCCGGCAAGGGTCTGAGCGATCGTCTCGTCGTGGCGAGTCCAGTCGGCGCGCACCAGCGCGACCCCACTGGTCTTCAGGCGATTCTGGACGTCGGCCCGGTTCAGCACCACGCGCTCGTTCACCTGGCAACTCAGGCACCAGCTGGCTGTAAAGTCGACGAACACGGGACGCCCCTCGGACCGGTATTTCGCGACCAGCTCCGGCGTAAATGGCTCCCACTGAGCGTGTTGCGGCGAAGCGGCAAGCACCGGCTGCGAGCCAGTCCGACGGACGGCCATCACCGGCAGCGTAATCGCCAGCGCCAGTACCAGCACGGCGGCGACGCTTGACCCCGCCTTTGCCGGCCAGCGTCCCAGGATCCAGCCGGCGATAGCCAGCAGCAAAAAGGCGGCGAGCAGGTTGACGAGCGCGCCGATACCCGCCGTCTGCGTGAACACCCAGACCAGCCAGATCACCGTGGCGAAAATAGGGATAGAGACTGCCTGCTTCAAAATCTCCATCCACGCGCCCGGACGGGGAAGCAGGCGCGTCCATGCCGGGTTTAGCGTGAGCAGCAGATATGGTGCGGCCAGGCCCAAAGCCACGGCGGTGAAGACGGCAAAGCTGACTGCTGCGGAGTTGGAAAGCGCATAGCCGATAGCCGCTCCCATGAATGGCGCCGTGCAGGGCGTCGCGACGACTACCGCGAGGACTCCGGTAAAGAAGCTGCCCGTATAGCCGCTCTTCGACGCAAGGCTCGACCCGGCACTGGTCAGGCTTAGACCGATCTCGAACTGCCCGGCCAGCGACAGTCCCAGGAAAAACAGCAGCAACGCGATCAGCGCATCGAAAGTCGGCGATTGGAACTGGAATCCCCATCCGAGATTGTGCCCTGCTCCGCGTAACGCAAGCAGCGCGCCGACCACCACCCAAAACGACACGAGGATGCCAAGCGTATAAACCACCCCGTGAAGCCGTAGCTTGCGCCGCTCTTCGCCGGAGGATTGCACCAGCGCCAGTCCCTTGATAAAGAGCACCGGGAAGACGCAGGGCATCAGGTTCAGAATCGCACCGCCGACAAACGCGAGGAGAACGATGCGTAGCAGGCTGTCCGAGCCCGCCACGTCTGCTGAGGCCAATGCTCCGGGCCGGGCATGAATTTCGTAGGCGCGGCCATCCCCGAGTACCAGCACACCGTTCAGCTGGTCGGGAGTGGCGTGAAGATTTTCGTCCTTTGCCAGCGTTAGCGAGACGCCATTTCGGGTCGGCTTTACGGGCTGCGGCGCCGCGTTGGCCAGCACGCTTTGGTCGAAGGGGAAAAACGCCGCTGACTTCTCTTCGCGCCCGGTCTGGACGGTCAGCTCGAAGCCGTTTCCGGTAGCCCGGAATTTGGCCGACTCCCCCG
The DNA here is from genome assembly GCA_963782175.1 of uncultured Acidobacteriaceae bacterium. GTDB lineage: Bacteria > Acidobacteriota > Terriglobia > Terriglobales > Acidobacteriaceae > Silvibacterium. The sequence goes on along the minus strand of CAWAIX010000011.1, from coordinate 554,341 downwards.
AAGGCAGTGGCTGGGGCAACCTGTCCTTGAAGCGTTCGAGCAGCTGGGCGTCTTCGGCGTTCACGTTGTCCACGGCAGGCGCCTGCGCCACCGCGGGGCGATCAACTGAGAGCTGCGCCTTGCCCGGGATGCACACCTCGCGGCAGACCAGCCAGCTCACCTTTGCCGCAAGCGTCGCGTCGGGCCCGGAGGGCTTGAAATCCGGGGCAACATGCATGGCGATCGGGAAGAGGACCTCGTTGTCGTAGCCGAAGTCCATCAGCGGTCCCAGGGGCAGCCGCTTCGGCGCGGGAAACTGTAGCGGACCCGCGGTGACGCCCGCTGGCAGCGTCCATTTCACCGCTGGCGGCTCGCCGGAATCGCCGGCGTTGATCCAGTAGATGTGCCAGCCGCGGTCGAGTTTGAAGTAGAGGCCCGCGGTAAAGCTCTGCCCCGGATAAAGCTGCGCCGGTGGAACCACGAGCTGTACGGTCAGGTGCGGTGCAGTCGCGGAAGGCGCGGCCCAGAGCATGGGCACGGACCACAAAGCCACGCAGAGGAGCGCGACCGTCAGTGCCCGGATGGAAAATCGACGTGCCATGGCTATCTGATTCCATTGTAGGCTGACTGGCTACGAGAAGTTTCCTTTGGCGGCGGTCTGACACCTTCGGGGGGTTGTGCCTGGGCCGAAGTTCTGGTTTTCTATCGTCATCCCCCTCCAAGACAGCCCTGTCTCGTCTGGGCTGCAGTCTGACAGCACCTGCTTCTTGGCTTTGTTTTGCTTGCGGTCGTTCGATTTGCCGTCATCTTGGTCAGCTTTATCACCACCAGCTTGCTTTACCACCAGCTTATTGATATTTGAGGAAACCCCCACGTGAGTGAGCGTTCGCAGCTGCTGTCTTCGCCGGCGACTGCCAATTTTCGCGGCCACATAGCCGAGTTGGACTCGATTCGTGCCATCGGCATTTGCATCGTGCTGATCAACCACTTCTGGCCGGAAAACCTGAGTTCCGTGCTCTTCCATTTCGGACAGCTTGGCTGGATAGCGATGGACGCTTTCTTCGTCCTCAGCGGATTTCTCATTACCGGCATTCTGCTCGATACACGGTCCCGGTCCGACTACTTCAGCAACTACTACATCCGGCGGTCATTGCGAATTTTCCCGATCTACTATGCCACTCTCCTAGCCGCTATCATCTTGATGAAGCTGGGGCGCGGAGGGGCCGAATACAAGGAGTTTTTGCACAATTGGGGATCGCCGGCATGGTTCTTCTTCTATGTCGGTAACTTCAAGGTCGTATACCTCAACAAGTGGCCCCCATTGAAGTACTTCACCGTCCTATGGTCGTTGCAGATCGAGGAACAGTTCTATCTTCTGTTTCCCTTTGCGGTGCGTTATATGCGGCGGGAAAACCTCACCAGGTTGCTGTGGCTCCTGGTTGTTCTCAGCCCTCTTTTCCGCCTTGCATTTTATCTGTGGAATCCGAACAACATGATAATCCAGTATGAGTTGCTGCCCTGTCACATGGAGGGCCTGGCGCTCGGCGCGCTGATTGCCATTCGTTTTCGCACCGGACCATGGGAGGTCTCTAAGCCTCGGCTGCTCGCTCTGACCACTGGATTGATGCTGGTAACAGTTATCGGTTCCTGCTTATCGAAGGCACCCCTGCCGCATATGAGTCACCTCAGCCTGTTTGCGCGCCTGCCAGGCTATACCATCTCATCCTTTGCGGCGGCCGGCCTCGTCATTGCGCTGGTTGTCTTCCGCGGATCGCCTTACACCCGGCTTCTGCGCACCGCGCCCATCCGGTACATGGCCGCAATTTCCTACGGCATCTACCTCCTGCACATGTTGGTGGCGCGGTTTGTTCGCTCCTGGGGCGGCGTGGGGATTCACGTCACCTACGGCACATTCCTCCACTTTTTCGCTGTGGTCAGCCTCACTATCGTCGCAGCGTCCATCTCCTGGTTTGCGTTCGAGCGGCCCCTGGCGCGGCTGAAAGACCGAATCGCACCGAGCCGGGTCCCGTCAGGCTCCGGGACTACTGTCCGGGAGAAGTCCACCGCGCCTGCAATCGCTGCTGGAGCTGCGCAGGCTCCGGAGCTGAGTGCAGCCGAGGCTTCGGGAGACTGATCGCGTGCTACGGCATTCTGAAAGCGAATGCGGAGATATCCAGGCACGAGGCGGGCGCGATGAGTGAGTCGGTCGAGGCACAGCTTCCAACTCCCGCATCGAGCCTGTCGTCTCTGAAGCGCTTCGCCTCGGGGCTGAAGCGCGTCGATTGGGGAGCTATTCTTCTTGCCTGCCTGTTGGTCTACTGCCTGCTGAGCCGACCTGTGAGCGGCTTGCCGGGCCTGTCGAACGTGGAAGACGACGTTTACTACTACGTCGTCATCGCGCGGCACCTGCTGGCCGGACATGGATCAACCTTTAACGGGCTTGTGGCCACCAACGGCTATCACCCGTTGTGGCTTGTGGTGATTGCCGCCGTGCAGTCGGTCGTCCACGGATTGCATGCAGTCATTCAGGTGATTTACATCCTGGTTTGCGTGTCCGTGCTGGCAACTTACTGCCTGGCGGAGGCCATCTTCAGGCAGTTCACAAGCCACATCGCCGTTCCCGAACTGCTCGCAATCCTGGTTGCCGTCATAGCCGCGGATTTCCTCCAGACGGGAATGGAGATTGTCCTCGCCGTCCCGCTGGCGCTGTTTTTGATCCTTCAGCTCTTGAAGGCGAACGCGTCGCCTACGCTGATGGATGCGGCGAAATGCGCGCTGCTTGCCTCGTTGATGATTCTGGCGCGTCTCGATGCCGTGTTCCTCGTTGTGTTGCTGGTTTTTTGCCTCGCCTTCGACTCGTCGCTTCGCCGCAGCCTTTCCTGGAAGCACGCAGCCGCGCTTTTCGCCGGAGCCGCTCCGCTCATTTTCTATTTCGCCACGAACCTGCTCTGCTTTCATACCCTGATGCCTGTATCCGGGCAGGCTAAGCAGCTTCGGCTCAGCCATCATCCGAGTTCGATCGTCTTTACCTGGCGCTGGTTGAACGATTGGCAACGGGCGCTGCTCTCGCTCGCCGTGATCGGCGCGGCCTGGCTTTGCCTGAGGTATCGCCGCATTTCGGTCCGCGAACGGGCCATCTTGCTCGCGGCGCTGCTTTTCCCGTTCGCGCAGTTCGGAGCGCTCTCGGTGCTGAGCGACTGGCCTTCCTGGCCCTGGTATTTCTACAGTTTTGTCATTGCATCCTGTGCCGCACTGGCCGTTCTCTTCGGCGACAGGACTCGTCCTGAGATCGCCGGCACGTGGCGGGCGCGCCCGCTGACGGTCTCGCTGGGGGTCGTAGCCTTCTTTGCCTTGCTGCACCTCAATCACCGCCTGTTTCGCGTAACGGAGAACCGGCCTCGAGAGAGCGTTTTCGCTGCTGAATTTGTGCGCGAGTTTGCCGCGACCCATCCGGGACGCTATGCCATGGGCGACAGGGCGGGAATTGTCGCGGCCCTCATCGATCAGCCTCTGGTTCAGACCGAAGGCCTGGTTATGGACAAGGAGTTTCTCGCACATATCCGCAACCAGGATGATATTGTCGATACTCTCCGCCGCTACGGCGTTCGCTACTATGTCGCGACGACAGGATATAGAGCCGATGTGGCGACAGCGGTCGGATATGGGCCGCCGGTGATTGCGGGGTGCTTCCAGGCAAGGGAACCTGCTCTCGCCGGTCCGGGTTCGCCGAAGATGCGCGGAAGATTGTGCTTTCCCCCGGTTGCGACTTACCAATCGCAAATCTGTAAAACTTGGATCTTCGACCTTGAGCAGGCTGCTAAGCAAGCCGCAGGGACGAACGATTCCTCTTTCAAGCTCGGCACACACTTGAGCCCAGGTCCAATTCATCGCGATGGCGTACTCCCGGTCAGCAGGTAACTTCAGACTCATCGCGTCGGCGATATTGCTCTTATCGTCGGCGCTCATGCTTGGTGCTTCGTATCTCGAAGCGTGGCATGCGCCGTGGTTCGAGCAGCGGCTCCTTCCCAGCGTCGTGCTCGCACATGGACAGCGCGTCTACCATATGCCGGGCTCGGGTCCTCTGATTGGCTGCACCTATGCGCCGTTCTCTTATCTGGCATTTGTGCCAACGGCGGTTCTGCACAACGTGCTGCTGATGTTTGCCGCAAGCTCCTTGCTCGCCACGGCTCTCGTGATGTTGCCTCTGTTCCTGGCGATCTGGCACTTCAAGCGTGGAGGACTGCACCGGGCGGAATCCAGAATGCTTCTGCTGTTCGCATTTGCTGCCGTGGCTTTCCTGCGGCCGCTCAACTACATCGCGGCGTATGTAACGGCCGATTCGCCGGCGATTTGCCTGATGGCGCTGGCACTTTTGGTTCTCTACTGGAATCGGGAACGCCAGAAATGGACCGTTGCGGCCCTGAGCAGCCTTTGCCTGGCGGCAAGCGTGGGTTGCAAGCAGAACATGCTGGTTGCCGCCCTTGTGATCCTCATCGGGGTGTTCATCTTCTTCTCGCGCCGCTTTTTCCGCGCATATCTGGTATTTGCAGCGGTCTGGAGCGCCTTGGCGCTCGTCGCTGCCGTCGCGATCTATGGCAGCCTGCGCGTGATCTATTTCAATAATGTCACCGTGCCCAGGCACTTTCCATCGGCAAAGGCCCAATTGTTCCTCGGCGCTTATCAGGTCTATCAATATGGCGCCTTTGTGGCTTTCTTCGTGTTGGGGGCAGCCCTGATTTGCGCAATTTCGTCTTCGGAGATACGTGAATGGCGGCCGCCGGCGCACCGCTTCCGATGGACCTTTCTTGCCGTGGCAGCCGCACTCATCCCATCGAGCGTTGCCACCTACGCTGCCCTGGGCGGCGATGCTAATTCCTACTCGCATTTTCTTTATTTTCTTCTGCTCGGTGGGATTGTAACTGTCGCCGAACTCATGGCCTCAACTCCGGAAGAGGCAGACCTCAGGAGAAACCTGGGATTGTGGACGATGGCCTGTGGGTTGCTGCTGCTGGCTTCCGGTTTGCCCTTGCGATTCGATCCCGCACGCATCGGCGTGATGCGCCAGGTCCCCCCGGCCCTTCGTGCGTACCGTTACGACCGCCTGAATCCCGGAGAGGTCTATTTCCCGAGCAACACCATCGCGGTGTATATGGCAGAGAAGAACCTGTACCAGTCGGATTGGGGTATGTTCAACTTGATCGCGGCGGGCGAGCCACTGGACCGGAACGAGCTATTCCGCTACGTGCCTGAAAAGGCGAAGTATTTTGCGTTTCCCAAGGGAGTCATGCCGCCCTACTACCTCTTTCCGTTTTTCGCTCCGCATCTGATCCCCGCTCAGGTGGAGGGATTGGACGGATTCAACGTGTATCTCCTCGAACGCAATTGAAGAGGGCCGATCGCCCTGGTCTCGCCCAGGAAATTCTATGTATCGGCCCATGCCGCCTGATGTAGACTCCTGCTCGGGCCGGGAGATTCTCAGCCGTCGCCGGCCAATCAGACTCGTTGCACATTTTCCGGCACGGTGGTCTGAGTAACAGATTCACGGGAGACTCTACGTGATCAAGAACAGCGCAATACGACTCGCCATTTTCGCTGGACTGGCTTTTACTTCAGGGCTCTGGGCGCCAGCGGCTCGGGCCCAGGAGCCTGCGGCCACTCAGGCGCCCGCGAACGGATCTGCCTCATCCACTCAGAGCGAAGATCAGAATATCCAGGAATACATCACGCTCCTCCGCAAGGACGTGCGGTCGCAGAAATCGGCGGTGATGAGCCAGATGATGCAACTCGATCCGGATGATGCGGCAAAGTTCTGGCCAATCTACCGCGACTATGACGTCGAATTGAACAAACTGAACGACCTCAGGGTCGCCAACATCAAGGAGTACTCGCGCTCCTACAGCAATATGACCGACGCGAAGGCGGATGAGCTGGTCCGCAACGCCATGTCGTATCAGAAACAGCGGGCGGAACTGCTGGCTCAGAGCTACGGCAAGATGAAGGCTGCGCTCGGCGGCGTGACGGCAGCCCGCTTTCTGCAGGTAGAGTCGCAGCTGCTGCTCATCATCGATCTGCAGATCGATTCACAATTGCCCATCGTCGGTTCCGCACAGGATTAAGGAGACCCGAAATGCGCAGATCCAGGCTTCTATCGGTAATGGCTTTGTTGGCATTTCTGGCGACGATTCCGGCGGCAGTTTCGCAGGAGAACTCGATGGCGCAGCAGAGCACTGCTCCGCAGCAGAACGCTGTGCCCCAGCAGAGCATGGTGACGGTTCCTGCTGGGACGCAGATCCTGGTGCGGATGCTCGACTCGGTAGATTCGAGCAAGAATCCCCGTGGATCGCGCTTCTCGGCCACGCTTGAGACGAACCTGGTGGTCGATGGACAGGTCATCGTACCGGCAGGCAATACCGTTTACGGGCGGCTTGCGACGGCAGAGCAGGCAGGACGCGTCGCCGGCAAGTCTGAACTCACGCTGGAACTCACCGACATCGTCGTGAACGGCACCGCCTATCCGATCTTTTCAACCGATTACCAGGTAAAGGGCAAGAGCAGCACCGGGCGAACCGCCAAGCGCACTCTTGGAGGTGCAGGACTAGGCGCGATCATCGGGGCTCTGGCCGGGAATGCGGGAATGGGAGCGGCCATCGGTGCGACCGCCGGCGGCGTGGCCTCGGTCGCCCAGAAAGGCCAGTCGATACAGGTTCCCAGCGAAACGCTCTTGCAGTTCAGGCTGCAACAGCCGGCATCGCTGCCGGCCCCTCCGCCGAATGCGGTCTACTAGAGCTGCAGCCGCTCACCAGCCCGCGGCCATGCGGTCCTTGAGGATACAGCGGTCCATGACGACCTTCACGCCGGCAGCCTCTGCCCAGGCGGCGGCTTCCTCATGGATTACCCCCTCCTGCAGCCATAGGTAGGGAATCTTGAGGCGGATGACGTCTTTGACCACATCCGGGACAAAGGCCGGAGCGCGAAAGACGTTCGCGAGGGCTATCTCAGGAACGGCTTCGATTGCCGCGTCAAGCGTAGGGTAAGCGCGCTCGCCGAGCGCGCTGTCGATCTGCGGATTCACTGGGACAATGCGGTATCCACGCGACTTCATGAATCGGGACACTCCGAGCGAAGCGCGTCCTTCGCGATTTGTTAAACCAACAACCGCAATGGTCCTTGCACGGTCCAGGATTTCGCGGATGGTCGCGGCCTCATTCATCGCTTGTTCTCAACATTGAGTCAGGGTTAATGATGCTGATTTAAGTGTTATCAACGGGCGAGATGCTAAAGCAATCCCCGCCACCATGCGTGATGGCGGGGCTGAAGCTCTGCATTATTGCCTACTTTGCAGTGGTGGCTGAAATCGCGCCGAAGAAGCTGGGGTGTCCAGCAATGCCCGAGGTGAAATAAAGCGTGTTGGGATCTCCGGCGCCGGATCCTCCGAATACGATTGCGCGCAGGCCAGGATTAACGATTGCGTGTCCCGCCGCATTCTTTATCTGTCCCGCGAAGGCGCCCGTGATGGGATTGAAGGCGTTGATCGTTCCGTCTCCGAAGTTAGCGATGAGGATATCGTTGCTGAAAGGGCCGAACTCAGCGCTGGCCTTGGCCACACCCCAGGGCGCATTCAACTGAGCGTGCGAAACAAACCGCTTGACGAAGCTGCCGTCGAGTTCATAAATATCGACAATGCCATTGCCTGGGCCCGCGACAGGAGCGTTCTTGGCGGCATTCTGCAGTGCATAAGTCACGAAAACCTGACTGCCAACCACCTGAACATTAAAAGGCGCATAACCGGCGGGCAGATTCTTATCGATGAAGGCTCCAGGAATGCCGAGCGGAGCAAAAAAGTCTGTATAGGTTTCGATGAATGCGTCTTTGAAATTCGCCACGGCCAGAAAGGGCGCGCAGCAATTCGGAGTGAGGACTGCCAGACCGGTGTATACGGCTTTCTGAGCTGAGTGGTCCACGGCAAGCACCGTGGTTTCCAGGATGTCCCCGTTCGTGTCCGCATACTGGCCGGAGATCGTTCCGTCCAGTGTCGCGAACAGGAATGGGCTGGGAAGAATGCCTTTCCCGTGTTGAGTGAAGAAGCCGCCTGTCGGGTTGGCGGCGACTGAGGAGGGTCCGGGATTCGCTTCAAGTTGCGGCGGGCCCGCGACCAGGGCAGCAAGCGACACCGTGTCGCCCGAAGCATCGAAGGTTTCGAACGTTCCAGAGCCATTGTTGACGATTACGAAGCCTGTTCCAGGGGAGACCGCAAGACCCCACGGAACCGAAAGGGAGCGCTGGGTGCGCTCGGCATCATGCAGTACGTTCGAGATGATATTGGTTTGTTCGTAGCTGCCCGTCTGTGCTGTTGCGCAAGTGATGACTGCTCCGCTCGTAAAGGCTAAGAAGATGCCGGTAAACAGATGCGAACGGAATCGTGGGAATGATGTCGGGTGCATTGCGTCTCCTCGTGCTAGTGTTAGGAGCATTTCCACACCAGGTATAGGGAGCATTGCCGGGAGCAGATACCAGAAGGGCAGAAAACGGATTTGAACAACACAGCGTGGAAATGCGCTCGTTAGGTAGGAGCGTATGCTGTCAACGCGATTCGGTTGTCAGCCGCTGGTCAGGCAGTTGTCAGCGGGGCATTAAAATACGTCAACAAAAGCGGCATGTTGCCATCGCGGCAGTTCCGTCTACGAATACGTAACCGTAACCGCGATAGAGTTTTTGTCCTCAAGCCCGGGAGCAGGTCCCTGTATCTCGTTCGGCGGATTCTGTCCGGTGCAGAGCCAGGTAAGAGCAAGGCTGGCAGGAGCGACGAAATCCTGGTTTACATCGTTCTGGATAATCGATTTAAGCCGCGCGACAAGATTGTCCCATGCGCTTGTCCCCGAGCCGGCGGAGCTGATCGTGGCAAGACTCTTCAGGTCCGCACAGAAATTCATGAAGTCGCTCGCCGCCTGCAAAGCGTAGCTCATCAATGCGGCGTCGCTGTTGCCTGCATTTGGGAATGCGTCACCCAGAATGTATGCATTCGTACCGTTGGTCGTATTGCCCGGCTGTGTCCGATCCGGTACTGCTCCGGCCGGTGCCGGCCACTGGTCGTTCGACGCGATATTCCAGTTGCGCCAGATGGTGTAGCCGAGGCTCTGGCCTGAATAAGAGAAGTTTGCCGGCGACGCGTCGAACAGCTTCGAGCAGGCCTGTTCGAATGACGCATAATTCTGCTGATCGGGGGCTTCGTTGTCCGGCTTGCCGTTGGTGATCGTGGAGGCCTGAAGCTTGCCATAGCTGCTCTGGTCGAAGATCAGGTGAATCATTTCGGTCGTGCCTCGGGCAGCCGCCAGCGTAGCCATGCTCTGAGCAAGTGCCACTTGGCCGGCCGCGGGCGACATCAGGTTTAGAAAATTGGCCAGGTATTTTCCATACTTCGGATTATTGGTCGCCTTCAACACGCAATGCAGCTCGATTTCGCCGAGCTTCGTCGTCCCGCTGGAAAAATCCGCTTCGGCCGCGAAGTAGATGTCGATTTCCCGCTTGCTGTTATTGATCAACGCCAGTTGCTGCCGGCCCTCCTCAGCCATCAGGTGGAAGGTGTTGTTTCCCGCGTAGACCATGCTGGTGTTGGTGATGGTCGCGTCGCTCCATGCGGCGTTCAGCTGTCCGAAAAGATTCAGGTGGACCGACGTCTTCTTGCTATAAAGCTTCTCCAGGCCGCCGCCGACACCAATTTGCACACCGCCATTGGGAGTCGTCAGCGCCGCCACGAAATCTCCGTCCAGCGCCTTCTTCCACGCTGGCGCAAACGCAGAAGCAGTCATGTCAAAGGTGTAATCGAGCAGCAGGAAGGTTTGCTTTGTGCTCTCGATGGCGATGTCGAGAGTAGCCTGGCCCTGGTTGACCGGAGTCAGCCAGCCCGCGACCTTGTTCGATGCATCGGTGGCGAAGTCGTTCAGCTCGTCCGTTGCCGCGCCGGCAAATTTCTGGCCCAGCGAACCGGGCAGCACCTTGTTCAGAAGCGCACCGCACTGCGGCGTTATACAGGCGGCGCCGGTGGCGATATTGGACACAAGTCCCACGCCCAAATGCAAGCCGAGACTCGCATCCTGCTCCTTCGAGCGATAGAGGTGCATATGGCCAGTCGTAGCGGTGTCCTTCCACAGCAGCGCTTCGAATGCGCCTGTGTAGGTAAAGCTGAATGTCAGGCTCGCGGTGGCCTGGAACGATGGGAGCGCCGCGATGCCGGCCTGAAGAGCGGCGCCGCCTATGCCTGCAGGCGTCTGCGCCGCAAAGAGGATTTTGGTGTAGCCAATGCTCGCTCCCAGGCCCACGTTCAGGCAGGCATTGAAGTCATGGTGCAGGTAGTCACCAACGTCGAGGTTCGAGAGCGTGAGAGGATGCAGCGGCAGCACGTAATTCGAAAATGCGTCGCGAATTGCGTCTTGGAGCGTGTCTGATGGGCTGCACTTTCTGTAAAACACATTGCCGAAAGTGTTCTGGTCGTTAACGCTCGCACAGATGCCCACGGTTCCCACCGGTACGGTTACCGATATGCCGCCGCCGATCGTGACCTCCAACTTTACGCAAACATAAGCCTGACCGGCCGGTACCTTGACCGTCTGAACCCTGGGCGAAGACGGGGCTTCGGGACCGATCGAGATGTCCGTCTGGAAATCGTCAGTATAAGTAAGCAGCGTGTCGCCAGGCAGCATGACCGCGAGCTTGCTCTTCACGCCAGCTGAGAGCGTGAAGGTAAACTCGCCATTACCCGGCGTCCATGAAGGCCCCGCATCGCAATCGATTGCCACGCTGCGCAACGCGACCGGCAGCGCCGAGAGAGGCTGGTCGAGCTGGCTCTCCAGTTCCTCGGGGAGCCGAAAGTCAGACTGAATGTTGCTCTTGAGGTCCTTGATGGGGCCGACCGACGTGATATTGCGCGATCCTACCGTGATGCTGAATGACATGGTGTGTCTCCTGAACTGACGTGGGTTGCTTAAAGATTCGCAGCGGATTAGGGAACGCAGCGGGGCCCGCGCAGATGGTGTCGGAAATGTATCAGGCCGCTAACCCTTTGAGCACTGATTTATGGCGAAAAGTTTCAGCTCGGCGTGGGCGCGCGCCGTAGTCGAACCGGCTCACACAATGAGAAAAATAGGCCGAGGTCTTATAAGATCGAAAGGTTATCCTCTCAACGCAACAGAGGCATGGAGTTCATGGCATTAGCGCACACCACCGAAGCTCAGCAGCTTAAACACAAAATCGAAACCCGCACCGCCCGCGTCGGCGTTATCGGCATGGGATACGTCGGCCTGCCGCTGGCCCTGCTGTTCAGCGATCAGCGTTTCCGCGTCACGGGCTTCGATATCGATCCCTCCAAAGTGGCCACGCTCAACAGCGGAGGCTCCTACATCTTCCGTATCCCCGCGACTGAGATCCAGGCAGCTCGCGAACGGGGATTCTCGGCTACTTCCGACTACGCCCAGATCGCCGCGATGGATGTAATCGCCATCTGCGTGCCCACTCCGCTCAGCGAATTCCACGAGCCCGATCTCAGCTACATTTCGAACACGGCGAAAGCGATTGCGCCGCACCTGCGCGAAGGGCAGCTCATCATCCTCGAGAGCACCACCTATCCAGGCACAACCGAGGAAGTGCTGATCCCCATCCTCGAGACGAATCCCTCCGGACTGAAGGTAGCTCGCGATGCCGATGCGCGGGGCTTCTACGCGGCGTTTTCGCCGGAGCGGGAAGATCCCGGCAACGACACCGTTGCCCGTCGCGATATTCCGAAGGTCGTCGGCGGAGTCGGCCCGGTTGCGCTGGAACTGGCGTCAGCGGTCTACGCTACCATCTTCAATCGCACCATACCTGTGTCCTCGCCTGCGGCCGCGGAGATGACCAAGCTGCTCGAAAACATCTATCGCTGTGTGAACATCGCTCTTGTCAACGAGCTCAAGCAGCTTTGCCAGCGCATGGGCATCGACATCTTCGAAGTCATCGATGCCGCAAAGACCAAGCCTTTCGGCTTCCAACCGTTCTATCCGGGGCCCGGACTCGGCGGCCACTGCATCCCCATCGACCCGTTCTATCTCTCGTGGAAGGCGAAGCAATTCGATTTCCGTACGCGTTTCATCGAGCTTGCCGGCGAAGTCAACGTGGCCATGCCGTACTACGTCATCGAGCAGACTGCGGCCGCACTCAATGAACACGGCAAGCCACTCAAAAATTCGCGCATCCTCGTGCTGGGCATGTCCTATAAGCGCGACGTCGACGACCTGCGCGAGTCACCCTCGCTTACCATCATCGAGCTGCTGCGCCAACGCGGATCCATCGTTTCCTATAACGACCCGTACTTCGCCTACGTCGGCCACGGACGCCACTACCACCTCGACATGCACTGCACGCCGCTCGACGGCCTCGCCCAGTATGACTGCGTGCTCATCGTCACCGACCACTCCGACTACGACTATCAGCGCATCGTGCGCGAATCGCGGCTCGTGGTCGACACTCGGAATGCAACGAAGGGCATCAAGTCCGAAAAAATCGTCCGCTGCTGAGGCGGATGCCAACCCGACTGTCTTTCTGATAGAAAAGCAGTCATGCTCCGAATCTCCGGATTTTTTCGCGCCTGTTTGAGTCTGGCGGCCGCCATCCTTTGTCTGCTCTCCGTGACTGCGGCCCACGCAAGCGAGACGCCGCTCCGCGAAGGCTGGCTGTTGCAATCCGCCTGCAAGCTTCAGGCGGACGGCGCCGCCATCTCAACTGCCGCTTTTCGGCCGGAGGGCTGGACGGAAGTCACCGTGCCTTCGACTGTGCTCGCCGCTCAGGTTGCAGCCGGAGAGTTCAAGCAGCCCTACTTCGGGATGAACCTCCGCAACATTCCCGGCACCAGCTATCCGATCGGGAAGAACTTCTCGAACCTGCCGATGCCCTACGACAGCCCTTACCGCTGCGGCTGGTGGTATCGCAAGACGTTCGCGGTGCCGGCGGCAGAGCGCGGAAAGACCCTGTGGCTGCGCTTCGGAGGCATCAACTATCGCGCAAATCTGTGGGTGAATGGAAAGCAGGTCGCGGACGACAAGCAGATCGCCGGAGCCTATAGGACCTACGAGTTCGACGTCACCAAAGACCTGATTCCCGGCAAGGAAAACGTCATCGCCGTGGAAACCTTCGCACCCACCGAGACCGATCTAGGCATCAACTGGGTGGACTGGAACCCATGTCCGCCTGACAAGGACATGGGGCTCTGGGGCCCGGTTGATCTCGTTACCACCGGCCCTGTCTCGCTGTGCTCCCCACTGGCGACCACTCACTTCACCGATGCGTCTCTGAGCGAAGCCGACCTCTCCGTTTACGCCGAGCTGCACAACGCCTCTGACCGTGCCGTCCACGGAATCGTAACCGGCACAGTTGCAGGAATCAGAATCGAGCAGCCGGTCGACCTCGCCGCCAACGAAAGCAAGACCGTCGCTTTCTCGCCCGAGCAGTTTTCGCAGCTCCGCATGCGTAGCCCGCGCGTTTGGTGGCCTTATCAGATGGGCGAACCGCATCTCGAAACGCTGACCCTCAGCTTCAACGAGGGCGGCCGCGTCTCCGACGAGCAGTCCGTCCGCTTCGGCATCCGAGAAATCACGTCGGAGCTGACCGACAAGGGTTTCCGCCTCTTCCACGTCAACGGCAAGCCGATCCTCATCCGCGGAGCCGGCTGGTCGCAGGACATGCTGCTGCGCCAGGATCCCGAAAAGCTCCGCGACCAGCTGCGCCTGGTCCGCGACATGCACCTCAACACCATCCGTCTCGAAGGCAAATTGGAGACCGACGACTTCTTCCGCCTCGCCGACGAGCAGGGGATCCTCGTCTTCCTCGGCTGGTGCTGCTGCGATCATTGGGAGCACTGGGACAAATGGCAGCCCGGCACCCTCGACATTGCGACAGCCTCACTCCGCTCGCAGATGCTCCGCCTCCGCAGCCACCCCAGCCCGCTCGTATGGCTCAATGGCAGCGACAATCCGCCGCCGGCCAACGTCGAGAGCGCGTATCTCGCCGTTGAATCGGAAACGCACTGGCCGAATCCGATCATCTCTTCCGCTTCTGCCACGCCCACCACGGTCACGGGCAAGAGCGGCGTCAAGATGACCGGACCGTATGATTACGTAGCGCCCTCCTACTGGCTCGCCGACACTGGGCAGCACGGCGGCGCCTTCGGGTTCAACACCGAGACCAGTCCCGGTCCTGCCATACCCACGCTGAGCAGCCTGAAGAAATTCATTCCCGCCGACCAGCTCTGGCCTCCGAATGCCACATGGGCTTTCCACAATGCCGGCGGCAAATTCGCCGAGTTGGCGGTATTTGACGACGCCATGAACGCCGCCTACGGTCCGCCGCGCGACCTTGCAGGCTACATCCGAGTCGCGCAGACCATGAGCTACGACGCCGAACGCGCCCTGTTTGAAGCCTACGGTCGCAACAAGTACACCTCGACGGGAGTCATCCAGTGGATGCTCAACAATGCATGGCCGTCGCTCTACTGGCACCTCTACGACTATTACCTCGACACCGGCGGCGGCTACTTCGGCGCGAAGAAGGCCTGTGAGCCTTTGCACGTGCAGTACTCCTACGATGACCGCAGCGTGTATGTCATGAACAGCACTTATCAGGCGTCGCCGCGCCTGGCACTCTCTGTTCGCGCTTACGACGACAGGCTGAAGGAGCTGTTCGCGAAGGAGTCCGAGGTTGAAATGGCAGCCGACAGCTCGACCAGCGCGATGACCATTCCAGATTCGGTGTTCGCGGCGAACTCTCCCATCACCTTCATCCAGCTCACGCTGAAGAATTCCGCAGGAAAAACCGTCAGCCGTAACTTCTATTGGGTGCCATCGAAGCTGACGACCTGGAACTGGCCCAAGACCGATTACACACACACGCCCGCGCTCGAGCACGAAGACCTGAAGGCACTGCGCACATTGCCGCAGGCGCGCATCGAGGCGACAGCAGAAGCTGTTCCGGGAACGCAGACGGTCGAGGTCCATCTCCACAATCCGTCGCAGGCGCTGGCGTTTCAGGTAGCTGTCGCGGCCACGCAGCCCGACGGCGAAGACATCGTGCCCACGTTCTGGTCCGACAACTACGTCGAACTCATGCCGGGCGAGTCGCTCACTCTCACAGCCACTTTGCCGGCACACGCGCCGGAGAAGTACGCCATTGCCGTCTCCGCGTGGAACGCTCCGTCGATTGCCTTGCATCCCGCGGCTCCAACGCATACAGTGGCTTCTGCCGTGCAGTGAATCGATTTACTCGCGACAGCAGTATCTGCGGGGAGCCAGCTCAAGATGACAAGACTCAAGCCAGGATTGTGTACCGCCCTCATTGCAACCGCCATCATTTCCGCCGGAACCCTTGCCGCGCAGGTCACCATTACCCAGCAGTCCGACGGCGTAACGGTAAAGACCGCCGTTGATACTCTCCGCCTGACTGTCTGCGGACCTACCTCGGTCCACGTGGTTGCCAGCCCTCAGGGCACGGCAACCGCCGCCACCTCGAAGCAGCCCTGGCTCATCAAGCAATGCACACCTACGAAATTCACCTTCACGCCCGCGCCCGAACTGAAGCAATCGGACGATCAGAAGCTCTGGAACTCCGCTGCCGCGACCGTTGATACCGGCGGGTTGAGAATTCGCATCTCCGCTGCCTGGGGCAACCTCGAATTTCAGGATGAGAAGGGCAACCGCCTTCTCGAAGAATTCCAGGACGAACCGCGCCGCTACGTGAAGACCACCGTCAATGGCGAAGAGCTGTATGCGGTGAAGGACCAGTTCTATCCAGCCGTTCGCGAGGCCCTCTACGGACTCGGCCAGCACCAGAGCGGCATGTTCAACTATCGCGGATCGACGGTCGAACTCGGGCAGGCCAACACCGATATAACGATCCCCCTGATGGTTTCGACGAACGGATACGGCATCTTCTGGAACACCGCTGCGCTCTCCTGGTTCGATAACCGCTTCCCGTCTGAGATCCGCTTTTCCTCGAACGCCTCGCACGCCATCGACTACTACTTTCTCTACGGACCAGAGATCGACCAGGTCGTACACCAGTTCCGCGACATGACCGGTCACGCGCCCATGTACGGCGAGTGGGCCTATGGCTTCTGGCAGTCGAAAGATCGTTACCGGAGCGACGACGATCTGCTCCGCGTTGCGAAACAGTATCGTGATGCGAAAGTCCCGCTCGACGATATCGTTCAAGACTGGTTCTGGTGGGTGCACCAGGGAGATCCCGACTTTCGCCCTGAAGCCTATCCCGACGTGCCCGGAACGCTCCAAAAGCTACATGACGAACACTTCCACGCGATGGTTTCCGTGTGGGCGATGTTCGATCCGCAATCGAAGAACTGGCAACAGATGCAGTCTCTCGGGCTCACCATCCCCGACACGACCGACTACGACGCTACCAATCCCGCTGCCGGCGACTTCTACTGGAAGAACCTGCTCGGCAAGCTCGCCGCGCAGGGATGGGATGCCTTCTGGCTCGACAGCTCCGAGCCTGAAAAACAATACAAGCATGGCGGCGAGAGCGATGCGCAGCTCTACGACAAGAAGCTCTTCATCGGCAACGGAGCTCTCTACACCAACGTCTTTCCGCTGATGCACACCGGCAACATCTACACGCACTGGCGCGAGGACAACGGCGAGAAGCGCCTGTTCATCCTTACACGCTCGGGCTTTGCCGGCGACCAGCGCTATGCGGCGACGTCCTGGTCTGGCGACGTCTTCAGTACCTTCCAGGCCTTCCAGCGGCAGGTTCCCGCAGGCCTGAATTTTGCTCTTTCCGGCATGCCCTACTGGACCACCGACATCGCCGGCTATGGTCCGCCCTACGCGCGCGACACTCGCGACCCCTCTTACCAGGAGCTCTACACGCGCTGGTTCGAGTTCGGAGTCTTCTGTCCCATCTTCCGCACGCACGGCCACCGCGCGAATGACGAGAATGAAGTCTTCAGCTATGGCTCAGCCACGCCCACGCTCATCGCCTACGACAAGCTTCGCTACCGGCTGCTGCCATACGTCTATTCACTTGCGTGGAAGGTGACGAGCGAGGACGCGACCATCATGCGGCCGCTGGTGATGGACTGGCGCACTGGATGAAAAAGTCTGGAACATCGGCGATGAGTTCATGTTCGGCCCGGCGATTCTTGTAAGCCCTGTCACACAGGAGGGAGCGACGGAACGTGAGCTCTACCTGCCGCCCGCGCCGCGCTGGTACGACTTCTGGACCGGCAAATCGACGCAGGGCGATCAACGCTTCGCCGCCTCCGCCCCGCTCAACGTTATTCCGCTCTATGTGAAGGCGGGATCGATTCTGCCCCTCGGCCCCGAGGTCGAATATGCCCGCCAGATACCCGATGCTCCGGTCGAGTTGCGCATCTATCGTGGTGCCGACGCGCATTTTGACCTCTATGAAGACGCGGGCGATACCTACAACTACGAGAAGGGCGAGCGCGCAGTCATTCCCATTGACTGGAACGAATCCTCGCGGACGCTGACTATCGGCGCGCGCACCGGCAGCTATCCCGGAATGCCGCAGTCACGCAAATTCAACGTGGTATTTGTCGCCGAGAGCCATGGTGCGGGCAGGGAAGAGACCTCACAATCGGACCGCAGCGTTGACTACAACGGATCGGCGGTTAGCGTTGCCGCCAAATAACTCGTTCCCGTGATTTGCTGCTGCTAGCGCGGTTTGTCTCAAGCTTGTTTACGCGCAACACCATACATCAGAGCCCCGCCATCGAGCGACCGTTGCAAATTCATGCGCGTCCACAGGGGATTGAGAATGTAGCGCAATGGATACAGCTTGTAATTTCTGTGCATCTCTGTCGACAGTGCAGAGCGAACGTCATAAGCCGCCTCGTCTGGCACGGGCGGACGCAGCGGGGTTAGATACTCTCGTCCGACCAGGTCCCAGGGCGTGTAGGAAGCTTCCTTCTCTATCCTGATTCCGCCGATGCTGTTCATGCACTTGCGAAGGCTTTCCGGTCCAAAATGACTCACGTGCGTGTGTGGAATCCACTTGGGAAAGCTGCCTTTCAGTTTTCTTCACCGCATTGCTCTCGAAGTTATCCGTCATCACGATCAGCCATCCGCCGGGCCGCAAATACTCCGTAAGTTCCTCCAAAAATTTAATGGGTTCGGCGATATGTTCGATCACTTCGAAACAAGACACGACATCGAAGCTCGCGGGGGTCAATTCAGCCTCGGAAAGCAATTTGGAACGCACGTCCAGCCCGAGTTCATTCCGCGCATAATCCGCTTCCTGCATCGAGAGTTCGATCCCTTTTGCTCGGACGCGCCATTTATCTCGCAACCACTTCAGCAAAAAGCCGTAGCCGGTGCCCACGTCGAGCCAGCTGCGCACATCTTTCAGATTCAGGAGAGACTGAAGCGCCACCGCATTCGTGCGTGCATTGACGATCTGACCTTGTAAGTGGCGCAGGCTTCCGAAGTTCTCGCGGTAATATGCCTCCGTTGTCTTCGCACTCATCACTCGACCGGAGTAAAGAAAGCCGCAGGTCGAACAGCGAACAACGGGAATGTCGCGAAACGCCCTGTGGACGACTCTTTCGGCACTACCGCACAGGGCACAGCAAGGACGCTCGGTAAACTCAATCACGCCGCCGGTGCTTTCCACGGCGATACTTGCACCACCCATCAGGGACCTCCGGAGTGCCCGGCGCTGAAAACGCCGGCATCTGCGTTCGAGTGAGTTCCGGCTGTCCGCCAGAGCACCAGGATCGGAATTCGATTGCGGTACGTTCAGTCTAGGAGCGCTGCTGTTATGGGTCAACCTGGACGGGACAACGTGCGGTCATCAGGGCTTCAGCGTTGCCTCTCGCAGGAACTCGAAGTTCCCCGAAGGCGATGTGTCCACATTTTCAAGCCGCTTGTTGTGAATCACAACAGTGTCGAGATACCAGAGGTTCATCGCAGGCAGATCCCGCGCGAGAATCTGCTGCACTTTGGAGTAGTCGTCTCGCTGCCGTGCTTGATCCGTCGCGCCCGTCGCATCATCGAGGAGCGCGTCGAGTTCGGCGTTAGCATAAAACCCGCGATTGCCGCCGTGCGGCGGAAAACTCGCCTTCGAGAAGGCGTAGTGAAAAATGTCCGGCTGCTCGTTTCCGCCAATCCAGCGCGATGGAGCCATCTGAAATGCGCCTTTCGTCAGGTCTGCGTAGAACGTAGCAAACTCGTAGCTGCGCAGATCGAGCGCGATGCCAATTTGTGCCAGTTGCTGTTGCAAAATTACTGAGAGCAGACGCACTGTCTCATCGGTCGAGGTCTTCATGCCAAGATGAAACCGGATGCCGCCCGTGCCGCGGGAGTATCCGGCTTCATCGAGCAATGCATTTGCCTTGGCGGGATCGTATCCATACGTCTCGGCCTGGCCGCTCCAGGCCCAGTGCTGCGGAGGCAAAAGGCTCGACGCGATTCGGGCCTGATCCCGATAGAGCGAATGAATGATGAGCGGCCGGTTGATCGCAAATGCGATCGCCTGCCGCACACGCACATCTTTCAGAAGAGGATCGCGAACATTGAAGACGATGTAATTCAGCCGTGTGCCCGGGCCGTCCTCGACCTCAAGTTGCGCATCGCGCTTGAGCACATAGATCATGTCCGGACTCAGCGCATTCACCGCGACGTCCGCTGACCCTTTCTGCAACTCGAGCGCCTGTGTCGTCGCATCCGGAACCACGGCAAAACGGATGCGTTCGATGTGAGGCATCGGGCCCCAGTAACCTGGCGCGCGCTCCAGTATCACGTCGCGATCGATCCGCTGGCTGACGAAACGATATGGGCCGCTGCCGATCGGATGACGCCAGAAATCGCGCCCGCTGCCATAAGGCACCACGCCGAAGCCACCATCGCACAGGTTCCACAGCAGCGCTGGATCAGGTTGCTTCAGGTGGATGACGAGCATCTGAGCGTCGGGTGCATCAACGCTCGCGATATTGCGATAAGCGCCCGACTTGATGGTTACGACTGTTCCGTTGAGGATCGAATCGAGCGTCCACTTCACGTCGCGCGAAGTTAGCGACCGGCCATCCTGGAAGTGCACGCCGCTGCGCAGATGAAAAACAACCGTCTTCGGATCTGGCGACTCCCATCTCTCCGCCAGCCACGGATCAAGCCCGAAATGTTCGTTCCTGCGCACCAGCGAGTCGAAGATCAGGGGATAGATGTGCTGCGACTGCGCGTCCGTGCCGATGCGGGGATCGAGATTCGTCGGGCTGCTCTCGATCAGCATCGTTACGGTGTTCGGATCAGGCCGGTGACGTCCGCAGCCCGTTGCACCGAGAAGGGCCAGGCCGAAGATAAGCAGCGCGCGCCGCAGCCTATCCATAGCAGATCTCACCCAGGACGACATCTCTCTTCGCCCCCGTAGCCGCGGGCACATTACCCGGCAATTTGTGCCATGTTTGCCACGCAAGCAATGCGAAGGCGACGGCCTCCTTTGCCTGTGACGGAACTCCCAGCGCATCGGTGACGAGTACTTTGCAGCCCAGCGGTTCGAGGCGAGCGCGAAGCATTTTCATCAGCGTTGCGTTGTGCGCTCCGCCCCCTGAGACGATGTAGTCTACAGCGTCGGTTTTGTTGCGAGGGGCCACAAAACGTTCGAAGCCGAGCGCAATGCTTTCGACGGTGAGTGCCGTGGCTGTGGCGACGGCGTCTTCCGGCTTGCCGCCGGCCTTGCTGCACGCTTCGGCAAACTGCGCAGCAAATGCCGCCCCAAATTCCTCCCGCCCGGCGGATTTTGGCGGCTTCGCGGCAAAGTACCGCTCGTGCAGGATATTTCTTATCACCGGCTCGAGCACCCTTCCGCGAGACGCGACGCGACCATCGCGGTCATACTTCTTCCCGAAAAGCTGTTCCATGAGCGCGTCGATAACCATGTTGCCCGGACCCGTGTCGAAAGCGACCAGATCGGAAGGGCGGCCGCCCGCCGGAATTGCCGTCAGGTTTCCAATGCCGCCGATGTTCTGCAGCACCCGCGTCCGCTTCGCATCGGCAAACAGCACATAATCGAGCAAGGGAACCAGCGGTGCGCCCTGCCCGCCGGCAGCCATATCCGCAGGGCGAAAGTTCGATACCACGGGCACGCGCATCTCGGCGGCGATCAGCGCGGGCTCGCCAAGCTGCCAGGTGCAAGCGACTCTGCGCCCGGCATAGGGCTCGGATTTTCCCTGGTGATAGACGGTCTGCCCATGGCAGCCCACAAGGTCAATCTTGATGCGGTGTTTCTCGACGGCGGCACGCACCGTTTCCGCATATGCCATCCCGAGGCGCCAGTTCAGCCGCGCGAGCTCCGCCGTTGAGGTTTTCTTCGCATCCATTCCAGCCAGCACAGCACGCCGCAGCGCAGCCGGATAGCTCACCGCATGATGCGCGAGCAGTTTCAGCCGCGGTTTTTCGACGGCCGGAGAGATTCTCACGAGGGCAACATCGATCCCGTCCGCTGATGTTCCGCTCATGACTCCGGCAACAACCATAGCCTTCATGCGCCGATTTCCTCGGCGAAGCTCTTCACCCTTGTGCGCAGCCTTTCGATCTGTGTCGCGGACACTGCCCTCGGCATTCCCGCATCAAGATAGCGATTCTTATGCTCGACTATGCGCTGTGCCGCAGCTTCGACTCGCCTGCGGAAGGCAGCAGAGCGTTCTCGCCTCCGTAAGCAGCGCCTCGTAGGCGCGCACCACCAGCGCCGGATCCCGGCAAATCTCGATTACGTCGGTCCCAGCCAGGACCGCCTTCACTGCAGCCTCTTCCATCGATGCTTGCGTAAGTATGCCGCCCATCTCCATATCATCCGACACAACTAGTCCGTCGAAACCGATGCGTTTCCTGAGCACGGTTGAAATCCAGTATGGCGAGATCGATGCGGGTGTAGCGTCCTTTACCCGCGGATAGGCGGCGTGCGCCACCATGATCATCGGCAACTTCGCAGCAAGCGTGCGGAACACGGCAATGTCCTCGTCCCACAGTTCTCTCCATGAGCGCTCAATCAGGGGCATCGAGTGGTGGGAATCGAGCGCGCCCCCGCCGAGTCCGGGAAAGTGCTTGCCGCATCCCAGAATGCCTTCGGCATCGAGCCCTTCGAGAAATGCCAGGCCGTAATCTACTACCTCGTCCGGATCGGCCGAAACCACACGCGTGCGCATCACCGAAGCCGATGCGGGCAGGGCAAGGTCTAGTACCGGCGCGAAGACCGCATTGAATCCCAGAGCCTTCGCCTCCTGACCGATCAGGCGCCCATGCTTCGTAAAATGTGTGCGCCTGCCGGTTGCAAATACGGCAGCCGGCGAAGGCATGGGGGCGATCAGGTCGCGAAGCCTGTCGACAAGGCCGCCTTCAAGGTCGACGCAACGAAACAGCGGCGCCCCGGCCGCTTCCGTTACTTCGCGGAGCAGAGTTGTGACCTGCGGAGCCTGCTCGATGTTGCGCCGAAAGAGAATTACTCCGCCGGGCTGCAGCAGTTTCAGCCATGCACGTTCAAGCGCGGTCAGTTCTGGTCCCTCGACGCCAGCAATGATCAGCTGTCCCACTTGCTGCCGCAGATTCACGCTTTGCCGCCCGCCCCGCTGCCGGTTTTGATTTCAGTCTTCAGCTCTTCCAGCAGGTTCAACGCCTGCAGTGGAGTGAGCGAGTTGATATCCGTCGCCTCCAGCCTGTCGAGAATCTTCTGTGAGAGCGGCGTAAACATCGTCAGCTGCAGCGGAGCCTCTGTCTCGACAGCAACATTGTGCCGCTCCGAACGCTCATGCTGCTTCAGCACCTGGCGAGCCCGCTGGATCACCTTCGGAGGCAGCCCGGCCAGCCGCGCCACATCGATGCCGTAGCTTTTGTTCGCCGGACCATCTTCGATCGCGTGCAGAAAAACAATGCCCTGCGGAGATTCCTTCACGGCCACGCGCAGGTTCTTCAGGTTCGCCAGCTGTTCGGCGAGGATGGTCAGCTCGTGATAGTGCGTGGCGAAGAGAGTGCGCGCACCAACATGTGCATGCAGATACTCGACCGTCGCCCAGGCCAGCGCCAGTCCGTCGAAGGTTGAGGTTCCGCGCCCCATCTCGTCGAGAAGAATCAGCGACCGCGGCGTCGCGGTATTGAGAATGGTGGCCGTTTCGGTCATTTCGACCATGAAGGTCGAGCGCCCGCGGGCCACGTTGTCGCTCGCTCCGATGCGCGTGTATACGCGATCCACGATGCCGTAACGCATCCGCTCCGCCGGAACGAAGCTTCCCATTTGCGCCATGATGGCAAGCAGCGCGGCCTGCCTCAGATACGTCGATTTGCCGCCCATATTCGGGCCCGTAAGCAGCAGCAGGTTTGGTCCATCGACGCTGAGATAGAGATCATTCGGCACGAACCGCCCTTCGCCGGCGTCTTCCATCAGGCACTCGATCACCGGGTGCCGTCCCGCGACGACTTCCATCACCGCGGCATCTTCGAGCAGCGGGCGCGTGTAATTCCGCAGCGATGCGAGGTGCGCAAAGCTTGCCAGCAGGTCGATCTCGGCAACCACAGCGCTGGTCCTGCGAATGCGCCCGGCATTGTCCATCAGGCGCCGGCGCAAGTCCGCGAAGATGCGCTTCTCGATCTCCACGGACCGCTCCTGCGCCGTCAGAACCTTTACCTCATGGTTCTTCAACTCAGGAGTCGTAAAGCGCTCGGCATTCACCAGGGTCTGCTTGCGTTCGTAGTCGGCGGGGACGCTCTTGCCCAGATTCGCTTTGGTGATCTCGATGTAGTATCCGAAGACGGAATTGAACCGCACTTTCAGCGACTGGATGCCGGTCCGCTGCCGTTCGCGCTCCTCAATTGCCGCGATCGACGAGCGCCCGTCGCGGCCGATCGCGCGCAGTTCATCAAGCTCCTGATCGATGCCGGGTGCGATCACTCCGCCGTCAGCAAGAGTCAGCGGAGGCTCGGCCACCAGTGTCTGCGTGATCGCTGTGTGCAAATCGTCGAGTACATCGAGGCGCTCGCGCGAGCAATTCCACAGTCCAGCCTGCATTCCGGCGAGGCTTTGTTTGAGCTCGGGCAATTGACCAATCGATGCGGCCAGCGCGCACACATCGCGTGGGCCCGCGCTTTCAAGCGAGATGCGCGCCAGTAGCCGCTCGAGATCGAAGATCCCGCTCAGGGCCCGGCGGATCTGCTCGCGGCGGATCAGATCCTGCTTCGCCTCGGCGACGGCCTCATAGCGCTCCTCGATCGCGCCCCCTTCGAGCAGCGGACGAAGCAGCGATGCCCGCAGCAGCCGCTTGCCCATTGGAGTCATCAGGCAATCGAGCGTCCTGAAGAGGGTCGCCTCCGAACCGGACTCGGAAAAGATGGGATCGAGCAGCTCAAGGTTGCGCACCGTCACCTGGTCGAGATGCATGTGCTGGCTTCGCTCGTAAAAGCGGATTGTATCCACGTGTCCGGCGTCGTTCTGCTGCGTCTGCCGCACGTAATGCACGATCACCCCGGCTGCAATCGCCGCCGTTGCGTGATGGGCAAAGCCGAATCCGTCGAGTGAGGCTGCACCCATCTGGCGCTCGAGCAGCGGGACAGCATAATCGCGGGCGAAAGCCCATTCGTCTACTGGAGTGCGGGTCTTCACGCGCTCAAAGGCCGCGCCAAGCTCTCGATGTTCACTCGTCAGCGGATTCGCCGCGAACAGCACCTCGCTCGGCGCAAGTTTCGCCAGCTCATCGGCGCACTGCGCCAATGCATTCGTGCCTGAGAATTCCGTTGCGCGAAAGTCCCCGGTCGAGAGATCGAGATACGCGAGTCCGACGGCGTGTTCCGTAGCGTGCAACGCTGCAAGATAGTTGTTCTCGCCCGACCCGAGCGCCGGATCCATCGCCGTTCCGGGCGTGAGCACGCGCGTTATCTCGCGCCGAACGATCTTTTTGGCCAGCTTGGGATCTTCCATCTGGTCGCAGATGGCGATGCGGTATCCCTTGCGCAGCAGGCGAGCTACATAGCCGTCGGCGGCGTGATACGGCACGCCGCACATTGGAACGTTGCGCTCCTTGTCGCGAGCGGTAAGCTGAATCTGCAGCTCACGGGAAGCGACCTTGGCGTCGTCAAAGAAAAGTTCGTAGAAGTCGCCCATCCGGAAGAAAAGAAGGGCGTCCGGGTGCTGGCGTTTGGCCGCCCAGAACTGACGCATCAGGGGAGTCTGTTCCAGGTCGCGCTGGAGTGTTGACGTATCGGACACGGGATACGCCAGCATACCGTGAAGCGTATGCCGGCGTGTAGTCCCGGTTCCCTTGGATCGAACCCTATGCTAGCTTGCCGCTGGACGAACGACGGCGGGCGATGTGCGTTGAGTCTGGTCGCTGCCGTGTTGCTTCACAACTTTGTTGTAAGTTCCGATGATGAGGAATGGAGCGGCCCACTGGCCGATAAACAATGCGAGGTTGTCTTTGCCATTGGCTTTGAGCGCCAGAGATGCCACCATCGACGCCAACGCTGCCCCGAGATAAAAGCTCGTCGGCAGCTTGGCAGACTGGCTCTCGAGATAAGACGTTACCTGGTCTTCTTCGATGTCACCCGGTCTCACCCGATAATCCATGATCGTCTCCAGTTGAAGTTGTACTTCCTTTCGACTGTGATGCCGCCCCAAACATCCGGTTCGACTAAGTTATCCCTCGCCTTCACGCAATCAAATTCGTCAAAGGTTCTTGTTCGTGCCGTCATCGGGCACCCCGGCGGGCGGTTATCGGGATGCGGCCGGGCTCAGCCGCTTATACTGATACATTAGCTCCGAATTGCGACGATGTTCCTACTGTGGCTCAGAATAGCGGCGATTCTTTACGGCTTCGCCTCGCTCGCGGCGTTCGGCGCAGTCTTCGGCGACGCGCCCCTGTGGAAGCGGCTTTGCATACCGCTGGCCATCAGCGCGTGGTGCGTGCACGCGGTCTCCGCGGTGGAGATGCTGCTGCTCGCTCACCACTGGATGCCGGTCGGCATGCACGAAGTCCAGTCGATCCTGGCGCTGCTCATCGCGACGGTATTTCTTTTCATTGCGCTGCGCTACCGAACCCTCTCGTTCGGCATCTTCGCCATGCCGCTCGCGTTTCTGCTCACCGTGGTGCCCGCGCTCGGCCCCGACAAGCATACCTTCACCTCGCCGGTCATCCGCAGCGGATGGCTCCTGTTGCACATCACCGCGCTGCTCGCCGCCTACGCCGCACTTATTTTCAGCCTCTTGGCCAGTCTGCTTTATCTAATGCAGGAGAAGCGTCTCAAGAACAAGCGGTCGCCGGGCTTCCTCGACTGGCTACCGCCGCTCGATACCATGGAGCAAATCGCGCAGAAGACACTGGTGCTGGGCTTTCACTGCATGACCGTAGGCCTCTTTGCCGGCTCGATCATCGCGCAGGAGAGCGTCGGCCCCTCGTACTTTGCCGATCCCAAAATCTGGCTCTCATTCGTAATGTGGGCCCTCTACGTCGTCATGCTCTTCGTGCGCCGCAGTTCGGGGCTGCGCGGACGCAGGGCTGTATATCTCTCATCGGCCGTGTTCGTCGTGATGCTCTGCGTCTGGGCCGCTAATCTCCTCAGCTCTGTCCACAGGTTCAGCGCGCCATGAAAATCCTGCTCACAGGCCTGAACCACAAGACGGCACCCGTCGAATTGCGCGAACGGCTGGCGATTGCGTCAGAAAGTCTCGCCGATGAGACGCGGGCCCTGCTGTCGCACCCCGGCGTGCGCGAGGGGCTGATTCTCTCCACCTGTAACCGGGTCGAGCTTCTGGTTTGCTATGAGGAGGGCGAACCTGAGCTCGCCGGTTATCTCAACCAGCGCTTCACGGTCGATGCGCAGTCCCTGCGCCCCCATCTCTACCATCATCGCGAGACCGATGCCGTCCGCCATCTCTTCCGCGTTGCTTCCAGCCTGGATTCGATGGTCGTCGGCGAGCCGCAGATTCTCGGCCAGGTGAAGGAATCCTACACGGTCGCGCGCTCGGTGGGAGCGGTCGGAGGGCATCTCGAGCGACTTCTGCAGGGAGCCTTCGCCGCCGCCAAAAAGGTCCGCACCGAAACCCAGATCGGGTCGTCGTCGGTCTCGATCGCTTCCGTCGCCGTCGACCTCGCGCGCAAAATCTTCGGCTCGCTTGAAGGCAAGCGCGTCCTGCTTGTCGGAGCCGGCAAGATGAGCGAGCTCGCCGCGCGCCACCTGATGCAGCAGGGTGCGGGGTCGCTGCTCATCTCCAACCGTACCTACGAGCGCGCGGTGCACCTGGCGCAGAGATTCAAGGGGCATGTGATTCGCTTTGACGATTTGCATGCGCGCGCCGACGAGGCCGATATTCTCATCACCTCAACCGGCTCGCCGGAATTCATCTTCCGCCCCCCCCACGCGCAGCAGTTTCTCCATCGCCGCCGCAACCGTCCCATGCTCGTCATCGACATCGCCGTACCCCGCGACGTCGATCCCGAGGTCAACCGTCTCGACGGCATCTTCCTTTACGACATCGACGACTTGCAATCGGTCGCCGTGTCGAATCTCTCCGACCGCGCGCGAGAGGCGCAGAAGGCCGAGGCTATCCTCGAGCAGGAGCTCACGCGCTACCAGCACCGCCTGGAGTCGCTCGACGTCGTGCCCGCGCTGGTCGATCTGCAGACCGCGGCCGAGGACATGCGCCAGGCCGAACTCCGCCGCGCCCAGTCGCGCCTGCAATCGCTCACGCCGGCGCAGCTCGACGCCGTCGAAGCTATCACCCGCGGCCTGATGAACAAGTTCCTGCATCAGCCCCTGCGCGCGCTGAAAAATGCTGCCCAGCACGGCGATCTTGCTGCCATCGACGCGATCCGTGCCGCCTTCGGCCCGAACGGGAACAAAGCTGTCTCCGCACCTGCAGATCAATCCGCCGAATCAGCAGGGTCGGACGAGCCGGCCCTTACCGCAAAGCGCCGCGATGACTGACCACTGTTCCCTGAGAATCGGCTCCCGGGGCTCGCAGCTCGCACTCTGGCAAGCCAACTTCGTTGCCGCCCAGCTTCGCGAACGCGGCCACGAGGTCAGCATCGAAATCATCCGCACCTCGGGCGATGCGATGCAACATCTCACCTTCGCTCAGGTAGGCGCCACGGTGCCGAAGGGCATGTTCACCAAGGAAATCGAGGAGGCACTCTACGAGCGCAGGATCGACCTCGCCGTCCACAGCCTCAAAGACCTGCCGACTTCGCTCGAAGAGCCCTTTACGATAGCCGCGATTCCGCCGCGCGCTGATGCTCGCGACGCCTTCGTCTCCATCGACTACGAAAGCTTTGCCGCGTTGCCCTCCGGCTCGCGAATCGGAACCAGCAGTCTGCGCCGCCAGGCCCAGCTCCGCTCCGCGCGTTCGGATCTGCATTTCATCGAGTTTCGCGGCAACGTCGACACGCGGCTGCGCAAGCTCTCGGAGGGCCAGGCCGATGCCATCATCCTCGCATCAGCCGGTCTTGAACGCCTCGACCACACCGAATTCCTTCGTGACCGCTTCCCCGCGCTTGTTCTGTGCCCCGCGGCCGGTCAGGGCGCACTGGCGATTGAGACTCGCGCGAACGACGCGGCAACCATCGCTGCGCTCGCCTTACTCGACGACTCTGCAACCCGATTCGCCGTGACCGCGGAACGGTCAGCTCTCGCCGCCCTCGGAGGCGGCTGCCAGGTGCCCATCGGGATCCACTGCGAGCCCTCACCGGAAGGCTTCACCATTACGGGCGTCGTCGCATCCGTGGACGGTCGGCAGATCGTTCGCATCGCGCTCGATCATCAGGGTGGCAACGACTCTGTGGGACTGGGCCAGAGGCTGGCAAAGAGGCTGCTGGAGCAGGGGGCGGGGATAATCCTGGAGACCGCAGCGCGATGACGGATGCGCTGCCGCTCGCCGGCCGCCGCATCCTCGTCACACGAGCGCGTCACCAGGCAGGACAGCTCTCCACCCACCTCGCCGAACTCGGCGCCGGAGTCATCGAAATTCCTGCAATCGAAATTCTTCCACCCGAGTCATGGGAGCCGCTCGACGCCGCGCTGCGCAATGCGCAGCAATACCGGTGGCTAGTGGTCACCAGTGCCAACACCGTCAGGTCCATCGCCGAACGTCTCGTCGCGCTCGATCTCTCAACATCCCACCTCGAGCATCTGAAAATCGCCGCCGTGGGACCGGCAACTGCCCGCGCTCTGCACGACGCCGGGCTGAGCGTCTCAGTCACTCCCGAAGAGTACATCGCCGAATCGCTTGTCGCCGCCATCGGCGATCAGGTGCGCGGCGCTCGCGTTCTGATTGCCCGCGCCGCCGTCGCGCGCGATGTCATCCCCGAGGCTTTAACAAAAGCAGGGGCGCAGGTCGATGTCGTCGAGGCTTATCGGAAAGTCATTCCCGAAGACTCGATCCGCTGTATTGCAGAAGTCTTCGCGCGAGACCGACGACCGCCCGATGCGGCCACCTTCACCAGCTCATCCACTGTCACTAATTTTTTTCAATTACTTAGAGCCGCCGGGCTCGAACGCCCCCAAGAAATGCTGGCCATCTCCATCGGCCCCATCACCAGTCAGACCCTCCGCGACCATGGCTGGGAACCCGCGGCCGAAGCCAATCCCCACGACATTCCCGGCCTGATCGCGGCCCTGATCCGAGCGCTGAACGCTGATCGCTGAGGCTTGCCTCTCAGTGGCTACTCCATGTCTTGTCCTTGGAGTTGCAAAGCGCCTCGAGCGTGCAGTCCACACATCGTGGCTTACGCGCAATGCACACCTGCCGTCCATGATGGATCAGTTCGTGCGAGAACTGGATCCAGTGGTCCTTCGGAATGATGTGCATCAGGTCCTGTTCGACCTTCTTCGGCTCGGTCTCCTTCGTCAACCCAAGCCGCCGCGACAGCCGCAGCACGTGGGTATCGACAACTACCCCTTCGGCGACGCGATAGGCCACCCCCAGCACCACGTTCGCTGTCTTCCGCGCCGCTCCCGGAACGGTCAACAACTCGGCCATGGTCTTCGGAACCTTGCCGCCGAAGTCGCTGACGATCTTCTTCGCTGCGCCTACGATCGACTTGGCCTTGTTGCGATAGAAGCCCGTCGAGCGAATCTCCTCCTCGATGGCGGGCAGCGAAGCCTCTGCCATGGCCTGCGGAGTGGGGAACTTGCGAAACAGCTCCGGCGTGACCATATTCACGCGGGCATCGGTGCACTGCGCCGACAGGATTGTCGCGACCAGCAGCTCCCACGCATTGCGATGGTGCAGCGCGCACTCCGCATTGGGATACGCCGCCTCAAGCCGCCGCAGAATCTCGGCTATTCGCTCGGGTGCGAGGTCATTGCGGGTCTGTTTGTTTGCCGCTTTCTTCTTCGTGCCTGGGGCAGTCTTCGTCTGTCTTACAGGAGCTTTGAGAGTAGCCATCCCTGAATTCTAATCAGAAGCATCGGGCGCGAGACGCGGCCTGGCAGGCTCATCGCTGGAGCCCGCCATTCCGCGAAAGTGTGACCGGCTCACAAGACACCCGCAGGTATACTTGCCTCGAATGACCGAGAAAATCCTCGCTTTCCTCGCCCACTTCATCATCGCCACCATCTCTGCTTCGGGATACGTGGGCATCGCCCTGCTCATGGCCATCGAGTCGGCCTGCATCCCGCTGCCGTCGGAGATCATCATGCCATTCTCCGGCTATCTGGTGCACACGGGCCAACTCGCACTGCTCGGAGTGGCCACGGCGGGAGCAATCGGATGCAATCTCGGCTCCGCTGTCGCGTACTGGATAGGCGCCTACGGCGGACGACCCTTCATAGCCAGGTACGGCCGCTTCATCCTGCTCGACCATCGTGATCTCGACCGCGCGGAGCACTTCTTCGCGCGCTACGGATCGATAACCGTCTTTATCGGCCGCCTGCTCCCGGTCATCCGGACTTTCATCGCGCTGCCTGCCGGCATCGCCCGCATGAACCAGCTCCGCTTCCACATCTATACCTTCCTCGGTTCGTGGCCCTGGTGCTTCGTGCTCGCCTATGCCGGGATGAAGCTGGGCCAGGCGTGGGAGACGAATCCCGCCTTTAAGGCCGCCTTCCACCGCTTCCACACCGTAGTCATCGTGCTGCTCCTTGCCGGCATCGTCTGGTTTGTCTGGACACACTGGAAAGATCGCGTGCGTCCCGAAGAAGCCTGATCGCACTTAAGCCCGTCATTCTCTCACTCAGACCCTCTTCGGTTTGCCAAAGCCCCTCCGCGGAGGTGACACTAGAGTGTTTGCGCACGCGCATCACTTCTACTGAGAGGAAGACCCGCAAGAATGGCTACACCGAAGGCTGCGAACATTCAGCCTGCACAAGGAAAACTTGGAATCATGGTGGTCGGCATGGGCGCCGTCGCTACCACGCTTATCGCCGGCGTTGAGGCCGTCCGCAAAGGCCTCGCCAAGCCCATCGGCTCGCTCACCCAGATGGGCACCATCCGCCTCGGCAAGCGTACTGACAACCGCACGCCGCTGATCAGGGACTTCGCCCCGCTCGCGTCGCTGGACGATATCGTCTTCACCGGCTGGGAGATCTTCCCCGAGAACATGTACGAGGCGGCCACGCACGCGCAGGTGCTCGACAGCGACCACCTCAAGTCGATCAAGCCTTTTCTCGAAGCCATCAAGCCCATGCCTGCGGTCTTCGACCAGCACTACGTGAAGCGGCTCAACGGCACTCACATCAAGAAGGGCAGGAGCAAGTGCGACCTCGCCCAGCAGCTCGTCGCCGACATCCAGACCTTCAAGAAGCAGGTCGACCGCGTCGTCATGATCTGGACCGGCTCGACAGAGATCTTCCTCGAGCCGTCAGCCGTCCACGAGTCGCTTGCCGCCTTCGAAAAGGGCCTCGTCGACGACGACCCGAATATCGCTCCGTCGCAGATCTACGCCTACGCCGCTCTCAAGGAAGGCGTGCCCTTCGCCAACGGAGCGCCGAACCTTACCGTCGATCTGCCCTGCATGGTCGAGCTGTCGAAGCAGACCGGAGCGCCCATCTGCGGCAAGGACTTCAAGACCGGCCAGACCTTCATGAAGACCGTCCTTGCCCCGGCCTTCAAGTCGCGCATGCTCGGCGTTGCCGGCTGGTACTCGACCAACATCCTCGGCAACCGCGACGGCGAGGTCCTCGACGACCCCGAGTCGTTCAAAACTAAGGAAGAGTCCAAGCTGGGCGTGCTCGATTACATCCTGCAACCCGAGCTATACCCCGACCTTTACAAGAACATTTACCACAAAGTCCGCATTAACTATTACCCGCCACGCGGTGATAATAAAGAAGGTTGGGACAACATCGACATCTTCGGATGGCTCGGCTACCCCATGCAGATCAAGGTCGATTTCCTCTGCCGCGATTCGATCTTAGCCGCGCCGCTCGCTCTCGATTTAGTCCTGTTCCTCGACCTCGCGCAGCGCACCCCGAGCCTGAAGCACATCGGCATCCAGGAGTGGCTCAGCTTCTACTTCAAGTCGCCGCAGACGCCTCCCGGGCTCTATCCGGAGCACGACCTGTTCATCCAGCTCATGAAGCTAAAGAACACCCTCCGTCACATCCAGGGCGAAGAGCTGATCACGCATCTGGGGCTGGAATACTACGACTGAGGACCAGTTAACAACCGGGTGCCCCACGTCCCGCTTCTGGGACGTGGGTAACTCACCTTACCCCAGCCAGCTTGGATTATGCCCCGTCCCGTCGAAGTGGCTGCTCGTCTTATATAGCTCGAATTTTCCGGCAACCGCAGCCTGCTGCGTCTTCTCCAGCAACGCCGCAACCTGCTGCTTTGACATGGGACGGAAAGTACTCGCCGCCTCAAATGCCTGATCCAGAATCTGCGGACTGTCGATGCCTGTGATCTGCACGGAAACGGGCAGATTCAGGCAGTAATGAAGGCACTCGACGGGCTTCACGGTGTTGCTGTCTAAAATGTAGTGATCGCCGAAGGCTTTCATGCCAAGAATGCCGATCTTCTCCCGCACCAGCACCGGCACAACCTGCTCCCCGAAGCTGCGGAAGTGGGCGTCCATCACATTGAGCGGCATCTGCACCGCGTCGAAGTGGAAGTTGTGCGCTTTTGCTACCTCGAGCATCCGCAGATGCACGTACGGGTCCTTGTGCCCGGTGAATCCGATGTAGCGAACCTTGCCCGCCTGCTTCGCTGCCAGCATCGCCTCCATGGCCCCGCCTTCGGCAAAGATGCGGTCAGGATCCTCGAGCCGGATCACCTCATGGAACTGCATCAGGTCGACATGGTCAGTCTGGAGCCGCTGCAGCGACTGGTCGATCTGCTGCGCCGCAGCGTCCTTCGTCCTGCCGTCAATCTTGGTCATCAGAAAGGCCTTTTGCCGGTAGCCGTCCTTGAGGGCCTTGCCCATGCGGATCTCGCTCACGCCGGCGTTGTAATCCCAGCAGTTGTCGAGAAAGTTCATGCCGCGGTCGAGCGCCGTCCGAATCAGCCGGATGCTCTCGTCTTCCGAAACGTCTGATCTCCCGATGTGGTAGCCGCCCAGCCCCAGGGCCGAGACACGTTCGCCCGTAGAGCCCAGGGTCCGATAAATCATGCCCGATCCGGCATCGGTCGCACTCGCCAGCGATGGAAAGAGGCTTGTCGAAACCGCCATCCCTGCGACAGTCGAAGCTGTCTTGATGAAGTCTCGTCTTTGCATAGATGACCTCCTGATGAAAGAGGGTGATGCTGGTTGGATGCCCAGGGCGCGCTTGCGGCTCCAGATTCAATCCTCGAGATTCAATCTCCAAATTCAGTCTCTGGAGCAGCTCAAATCCGAGTCAGCGTTTAGTTTTTGGCTTCGAACCGATCTCGAAATGCACCACGGGTTTGCCCATCGTCAGCCTCCTGCGTAACAGCCTAGCGCAACTCGTTCCCTGAAACGATGAAAGCGCGATTCGTACCCCTCCGCTCCCGTAGAATATTTCTATTGGTCACACAGGATTCATGAAAGTCTTCCTTACCGGGGCCACCGGATTCGTAGGCTCACACGTTTACCGGGAACTCGCCGCCAATGGCGCTCAAGTTCGTGTTCTTGTCCGGGCCACCAGCAACCTCCGTAACCTCGAAGGCCTGCCCGGAGAAACCGTCACCGGCGATCTGCTTTCGCCCGAGGGTCTCCGCACGGCGATCCGCGGATGCGACGCCCTGATGCACGTTGCCGCCGATTATCGTCTCTGGGTCCGCGATCCAAAGGCCATGTACGCCGCGAATGTGGATGGCACCCGCGCCCTGCTCCGCATCGCCCGGGAAGAGGGCGTACCGCGTGTGGTCTACACATCGAGCGTCGCCACCATGGGATTCAAATGTGACGGCACCATCGTCGACGAAACCACACCCGTCTCGATCGCCGACATGGTCGGCCACTACAAGCGCTCAAAGTTCCTCGCCGAGCAGGTGGCCATCGAGGCGGCTCGCGCCGGCCAGCAGGTCATCATCCTGAACCCGACCACCCCGATCGGCCCGATGGACATTAAGCCCACGCCGACAGGCCGCATCATCGTCGACTTCCTGAACCGCAAATTCCCGGCCTACGTAGACACCGGCCTCAACCTCGTTGACGTGGCAGAAGTTGCCCGCACCCACGTTGCGGCGCTCGAAGTTGGCCGCCCCGGCGAGCGCTACATCCTCGGCGGCGAAAACCTCACGCTGAAGCAAATCCTCGATAAGATGTCCGCCATCACCGGCCTGCCCTCGCCGACCATGCGGGTCCCGCACGCAGTCGCCATGGCCTTCGCCTTCTTCGACGAGAACATCACCGGACGCATCCTCGGCCGCGAGCCGCGCGCGACCGTCGAGGCCGTCCGCATGGGCAAAAAGAAGATGTTCGCCTCTTCTGCCAGGGCCCAGCGCGAACTCGGCTTCCGCATCGTCCCGATCTACAACGCGCTCCGTGCCGCCATCGAATGGTTCCGCGCCAATGGATATGCCCCGGCAGAATCGTCCGTCCCGACCCCCCTGCAGGACAAAGCCTCGTGAGCCGCATCGCCATCATTGCCGCGCTGCCGCGCGAACTCAAGCCTCTCGTCGCCAACGGAACCTGGCGCCAGATTAAGTCCGAAACATCCGTTGCCACTGTCTGGACCGGCTCCCTCGCTGGCCATGAAGCCGTTGCCGTCGCTGGAGGCATGGGCGCTGAAGCCGCCTCGCGTGCCGTGGAAATCGCCGTTTCGCATGGCAGCGCCGACGCCCTCATTTCCTATGGATTGGCCGGAGCCATCACCTGCGCCGTCAAGCCTCCGGACGCGTTCACCATCTCGGAAGTCGTCGACCACTCGAGCCGTCAGCGCTTTTCGACTCGGCACCGCGAGGGTCTGCGCCTCGTCACGCTTGACCACGTCGTTGGCGCCAACGAGAAGCGTCCGCTGGCCGAGACGCATCAAGCCGTGCTCGTCGACATGGAAGCCGCTGCCGTCGCCCGGGCAGCGGTCGAGCGCGATCTGCCTTTCTACTGCTTCAAGAGCATCTCCGACGGCTACACCGACCGGCTACCCGATCTCAACCGCTTCATCACCGGCGGCCGCCTGCGCATGCCCGCCTTCGTCGCCCACGCCGCTATCCGGCCGGTTTATTGGCCCGGGCTTGTTCGTCTGGCGGGAAACAGCGCCCGCGCCGCGGAGAATCTTGCCGAACTGCTATCGAAATCCATCCCGGCGAAGCTGTAAACTTGAATAAACAAAGCTTTAAACTACTGAATTAAAGATGGCAACCACACTCAGCACCAATTCGGAACTCGCCCACAAGCCGATTCCTCACACGATGCTTGCCGCCGTCTATCGTGGAGTGAATGACGTCCGCATCGAGACAGTGCCTGTGCCGTCCATCGGGTCTGGCGAGGTGCTTATCCGCGTCGCCGCCTGCGGCATATGTGGCACTGACCTCAAGAAGATCCACACCGGCTCGCATTCCGCCCCCCGCATCTTCGGACACGAGACGGCGGGCACGATTGCAGCCGTTGGTCGCGGTGTCGAGGACTTTGCCGTTGGCGATCGCGTCATGGTCTTTCACCACGTCCCTTGCGGCGACTGCTATTACTGCCGCAAGAGGACCTTTGCCCAGTGTCCGGACTACAAGCGCGTAGGTTGTACCGCCGGATTCGAGCCTGCCGGCGGAGGCTTCGCCGAGTACGTGCACGTGAAAGACTGGATCGTCCGCCGCGGTCTCATCAAGATTCCCGACGGTGTGCCTTTCGAGCAGGCCGCTTTCGTCGAACCCGTCAACACGTGTCTCAAGGCCGTCAAAAATCTAGCGCTGGCGCCGGACGACACGGTGCTTGTAATTGGCCAGGGCCCTATCGGCATTTTGCTGGCTGCACTTTCCGCCCGCTCGGGCGCTAGGGTTCTTACCTCGGATCTGTATCCGGAACGCCACGCCATCGCCGCGCATTACGGCCTCAGGCACCCCATCAACGCCGGCAAGGAAGACGTGATCGCGGCGACCTGCGCGCTCAGCCAAGGGCGCGGAGCCGACGTCGTCATCCTGGCCGTGGGCGGCAATGCGTTGATCTCCACCGCAATCGACGCAGCGCGCCCGGGCGGCCGCGTTTTGTTTTTTGCCCAAACCCAGCACGGCAGCGTGAGCATCGACCCTGCCGTCATCTGCATGGACGAAAAGACCCTCCTCGGCTCCTACAGTTCGTCCATCGCCGTCCAGGACGAGGTCGCCGACCTTGTCTTCAACGGATACTTCAACGGTTTCGACCTCACCCGCTTGATCTCGCATCGCTTCCCACTCGAAGACGCGGTCAAGGGTATCGAGGTCGCCTCCAATCCCTGCGCCAGCTCCATGAAGGTTTTTATCCATCCCGGGGTCGGGCAGAACTGAGCGCGGCGCAGGTTAAAGCCGCAGGTCTAACTATGGCAGTAATGGTTCAGGAAATGACAGCTGCAGTCCTTTACGGTCGCGAGGATGTGCGCATCGAGCGCCTCCCCATGCCCTTTGCGGGTCCGGGAGAAATCATCGTCCGCGTACAGGCTGCCCTCACCTGCGGCACCGACCTCAAGGTCTACCGCCGCGGCTATCACGCTCGCATGCTTACCGTCCCCATGGCCTTCGGACACGAGCTCTCCGGCATTGTGCACGAGACCGGCCCGGGCGTAACGAACTTCCGCGCTGGCGACCGTGTGGTCGCCCTCAACTCCGCGCCCTGCGACGAGTGCTACTACTGCCGCCACGGCCAACAGAACCTTTGCGACGACCTGCTCTTCAACAACGGAGCCTACGCCGAATTCATCTCCATCCCCGCGCGTATCGTTGAAAAGAACACCATCCTTGTTCCGGATCACATTCCCTTCGAGCACGCCGCCCTCACCGAGCCGCTGGCCTGCGTTGTCCGTGGCCTCGAAGAGACGAACGCCCAGCCGGGCGACTCCATCGTCGTCATCGGTGGCGGCCCCATCGGCCTCATGTTCATGCACGTCGCCCAACTCGCTGGCCTGCACGTGATCGCCGTCGTCAAGCGCAGCCGCCAGATTGCCGCCGCGCGCACCTTCGGCGCCGAACACGTCATCCAGATCACCAGCGCCGCCGATCCCATCGCCGCCGTACGTGCGCTAACGCCCGGACACCGCGGCGTCGACATCGCCGTCGAGGCCGTCGCCACCCCCACCACCTGGCAGTGGGCCGTCGATATGGTACGCAAGGGCGGCATGGTGAACTTCTTCGGCGGATGCGCTGCCGGTACCCGCGTCGATCTCGACACCAACCGCCTGCATTACAACGACATCACGCTGAAGGCGAGCTTCCACCACACGCCCGCTACCGCGCGCCGCGCCTTCGACCTGATCAGCAGCGGCAGATTCAAATGCCGCGAGTACATCACCGGCCGCTCGCCGCTCTCGGAACTCGACAGCGTGCTGCGCCGCCTGATGAATCGCACAAGCGACATCAAGACGGCTATCATTCCTTAGAGACAGCCGCAAAACCGATGCCCCCCGAGCACGCACAACTGATAGAACGCGGATGGGCCGCGCTGCCCGCCGAATACCGCATGCCCGACAAGGCTCCCACGCTCGAGGAAGCCCTCGCCTGGTGCCGTCGTCTGGCCGAAACGCATTACGAGAACTTCCACGTCGCCTCGTGGTTCCTGCCCAAGCGCCTGCGTCCGCATTTCCACTCGATCTACGCCTACTGCCGCGTCTCCGACGACCTCGGAGATGAAACCGGCGACCGCGACACGTCGCTTGCCCTGCTCGATCTCTGGGGGCAGGAACTCGACGCCTGCTATCGCGGCGAGGCGCGTCATCCTGTTTTCGTTGCGCTTGCTGAAACGATCCGCGCCTGCGATATCCCGAAGACTCCGTTCGCCGACCTGCTCACGGCCTTTCGCCAGGACCAGACCGTCACGCGCTTTGGCACCATGGCCGATGTGCTCCACTATTGTCGCTACTCGGCAAATCCCGTCGGTCATCTGGTGCTTTACGCCTGCGGATACCGCGACCCGGAGCGTTTCGCGCTCTCCGACTACACCTGCTCCGCCCTCCAGCTTGCGAATTTCTGGCAGGATGTCGCGACCGATTATCACGACCGCGACCGGATCTACTTTCCGGCAGATGACATGCGCCGCTTCGGCGTCGACGAAGCCATGATTGCCGGCGCAAAGTTTACGCCCGCTTTCCGCGATCTGATGCGCTACGAAGTTGACTACGCCCGCCGTATGTTCCATGACGGGCTGCCCCTGGTCGGCATGGTCGACCGCGAACTCGCCGTTGATCTAAACCTCTTTTCGCGCGGCGGCCTCGAAATTCTTCGCGCCATCGAGCAGCAGGACTACAACGTGCTCCGCAGCCGCCCCGCCATTTCGAAATCCCGCAAGGCGGCGCTGCTCCTGCGCGCTCTCAGCGGCAAATTCTTCGGCAGAAACCTTGGGCACAGCACCAACGGAAAAGCTGCGTGACCCCGTCTTCGTCCCTCTCGGTTGGCGAGTCCTACCGCATCTGCCGTGAAATCGCCCGCAAGGAAGCGAAGAACTTCTACTACGCCTTCGTTGCTCTGCCGCGGCCCAAACGCGACGCCATCTGCGCCGTGTATGCCTTCATGCGCCACGCCGATGACCTCAGCGACGACGAATCGCTCACCATAGCGCAGCGCCGCGTGAATCTCGACGCCTGGCTCGATGCCTGGCATCGAGCAGCCGCAGGCGAAGCAACTTCCGACCCTGTCTTCATTGCTCTTGCCGATGCGAAGGCGCGGTTTCAGATCCCATGTGGGCTCCTCGATCAGCTCGTCCGGGGCACGGCGATGGACCTCGAACGCCCCTCCCAGGCGGGCCAGTACGACACCTACCCCACCTTCGAGGACCTCTACCGCTATTGCTATCTCGTCGCATCCGTCGTCGGCCTGGTCTGTATCCGCATCTTCGGATATACCGATCAGCGAGCCGAAAAGCTTGCCGAGGAGACCGGCATCGCCTTCCAGCTCACGAACATCCTGCGCGATGTCCGCGAAGACTTCGAGCGCGGGCGTATCTACCTGCCCATCGAAGACCTGGCCCGCCACTCGGTTTCGATTGCCGACCTCGATGCTCTTATCTCGAAACGCCGCGCTCTGCTGCCCAACGAGTACACGCTGCTCGACGCCGAGGCAAAACGTGCCGAACACTATTACAAATCCGGATACGCCCTCCTGCCTCTGATCGCCCCCGATTCGCGGCCCGCGCTCGGCGTGCTCATCGCCATCTACCATACGCTGCTCAAACGCATCGAGCAGGCCGACTACAACGTCTTTTCGAGAAGAATCTCCGTACCGACCGCGCTGAAGCTTTTTATCCTGAGTGGCGGACTCATACAGATTTTCCTGCAACGGCTTAAGCCCGCAAACAAAGGAGCAAGGAAGTGACGCCGGCCCATCGCAGCGTCATCGTCGCCCCGCGCATCGTCATCGTCGTTGGTGCAGGAGTGGCAGGGCTCTCGGCTGCATGCGCCCTCGCTGATAGCGGCTATCGCGTCCAGTTGCTGGAGCGGCGGCCTTACGTCGGGGGCCGCGCTTCGTCGTACGAGCATCCCGGCGCCGGCGAAGTCATCGACAATTGCCAGCACATCCTGCTTGGCTGCTGCACCAACCTCGTCGACTTCTACCAGCGCCTCGGCGTCGCCGGTCAGATCCAGTGGTTCGACCGCACCGTCTTCATCGAGCCCGGCGGACGGCAGACAATACTCGAGCCCAACGGTATGCCCGCGCCCCTGCACATGTCGCTTGCGTTTCTCCGCGCGCATGCGTTTTCAGCAGCCGACAAGCTGGCCATTGTGCGCGGCATTCTCTCGTTCCTCCAAGATGTTCCGCCAGACACAACTGAAACCTTCGCTCACTGGCTGGTCCGCACCGGACAAACAAGCTCCGCGACCGAGCGCTTCTGGAAGCTCGTGCTGGCGAGCGCCCTGAACGAGGACCCGGAATGCATCTCGCTCCACTACGCGGCGAAAGTCTTCCGCGAGGTCTTTCTTTTCTCGCCGCGCGGCGGTGAGATGGGCATACCTCGCATCCCCCTGAGCGATCTCTACGGCAAAGCCGCGGACTACCTCGAGGCACGTGGCGCGGAGATTCATCTGCGCACCACGGTCGATTCGATACGTCACGAGAACGGCCACTGGCATGTCGGCGCCGGCGAGCAGGCATTCACCGCCGACGCAGTCGTGCTCGCGCTCCCGTTCGAGGCGATGCAGAAGCTCCAGCCCGCGCTGCCGCAAACCCAAGAAGCCGAAGCGCTCTTCGAAAAGCTGCGCGGATTCGGCCACTCGCCAATCACCAGCATTCATCTCTGGTTCGACCGCGAGATAACGCCCCTTGACCACGCCGTACTGCTCGATACACCTTTCCACTGGATGTACAACAAGTCGCGCCTGCAGCCGGAAATTCGCAATGGAGCCGGCTCTTATCTCGAGCTGGTCGTAAGCGCATCGAGGGCCCTTGTCCCCATGCAACGGCAGGAGATCATCGACCTCGCCATGCGCGAGTTGCCGAAGTATTTCCCCACAGTAAGTTCGTCGAAGCTCGAGAAGGCCGCTGTTGTGAAGGAAGTCCGCGCGACCTACTCCGTCCGTCCGTTGCTGGACGAGATTCGCCCCTGCGCCGAGAGCCCCTGGCCCGGTATCTATCTCGCCGGAGACTGGACGGCGACTGGCTGGCCCGCCACGATGGAAGGTGGAGTTCGCAGCGGCTATCTGGCGGCTGAGGCTATCGCACACGACTCGGGCGATGGAAAGAAGTTTCTCGTGCCCGATCTGCCGCCTACCGGCTTGATGCGCCTGTTCGCCTGAACGGCGTCCTCTGTGCTCTTTGTGTTCTCTGTGGTCAATCTATTTCGCGATCTAAAGCGAGATCAGCGCCACGCCCGCGCAGACAAACAACGCCGCAATCCAACGCCGTTTGTCGACATTTTCCTTGAGGAAGACCTTCGCCGCGACTGCGTTCGTAACAAACGTCAGCGATGCGGAGGCTGGCGCTATCAGGCTCAGATCGGCGTGACTCAGAGCGAAGAGCAGCGAAAAGAAGCTCAGCGCCATGAAGAAAATACCGGAGAGCAGCCGTCCGCTGCTCAGCACGGCGGCGATCGCGCCGCCCATACCGCTGCGCGCGCGGATCTCGTCGAGATCGCCAATGCCGCGCATGGCCGCTGCAATCAGAATGTCCCCGGCCGTGGCAAATACCACGATGGCGGCGATCATCGCCGCGTCCGAGACGGCGCGCTGGGGCAATTGAAAGCTCAAAGCCGGCTTACCTCCGTCCCGCTTACCGGGCAGGCAGTTTTGACCTCGGTATACGACGGGCCTTGCGTCACAAAGCCCACCCCCGCTGTGATCAGCAGAATGCCGAGCCAGCGCCACGGCGATATCTGCTCGTTCAGCCAGAACCGTGCCAGCAGCGCCACAATCACGTTGCCGATCGAGGTCGCCGGCAGCACGTACGTCAGGTCAGCCCAGGAAAGTGACGCCAGATACGACGCAAAGAAGCCGATCAGCAGCACGATTCCGATCAGAATGTCCGGCGTGCCTACGGCGTGAATCAGAGTCGAAAGATGATCGAGCGACACCGGGCCTACGCGCTTCATGCCCAGGCTCAGCATCGTGTCTCCCAGCGGAGCCGTGAGCGCCACGACCCCCAGCACCAAGTAGCGCCGGAATGTCATCGTCGACTTCGTCATTCAATCAGGAGCCCGGAAGCAAAAACGGCCAGTTCGCACGACTGGCCGTTTGATTTAAGTCTGAGCAGGCAGTTACGCGCCGACATTCGCCGGAGTCGTCGCTTCGGTCGTTCCCGCCGCCTTGGCCTGCTTTACAACCTTGTTGCGTTGCGCACGCAGCTTGAGGAACGATTTCGACTCCGCATACAACCGCTTCAGGTCGCGGTTCACAATGGCTTTGCTCACCACGCGCCACGCCGCCTTCGGACGGAAATAGTACTCGTCATAGAAGCGATGCACCATCTCGAGTACGTGCTCCTTCGGCAGTCCCGGATACTCGATATGCGCGAGCTGGTGGCCCTCATCATCGACCATCTGGCCGTTGTTGATGATGAAGCCGTTCTCCCGCGCATACTCGTAGAACTCTGTGCCCGGATACGCGTGCGCAATCGACACCTGAATCGTCTCCACGTCCAGGCTCTTCGCAAACTTGATCGTGTTCTGAATCGACTCCTTCGTCTCACCTGGCAGGCCGAGGATGAAGTCGCCGTGAATGGTCAGGCCAAGATCGTGGCAGTCGCGCGTAAAATCGCGCGCCCGCTCGACTGTCGCGCCCTTCTTGATGTTCTTCAGAATCTGCGGATCGCCCGACTCATAGCCCACGATCAGCAGCCTGCAGCCGGCCTCGCGCATCGCCTTCAGCGTTTCGCGGTCCGTCGTCACGCGTGACGTGCATGACCACGTCAGCCCCAGCGGCTTCAGCTTCGAGCACAGCTCTACGGTACGCGCCTTCTGGATATTGAATGTGTCGTCGTCGAAGAAGAATTCCTTCACATGCGGGAAAAGCTTCTTCGCGTGGGCCATCTCAGCGGCAACGTCATCGGTCGACCGCTTGCGCCACGCGTGCCCGCTCAGCGTCTGCGGCCACAGGCAGAAGGTGCACTGCGCCGGGCATCCACGCGTCGAGTAGAGCGACACATACGGATGCAGCAGGAACGGCACGTTGTACTTCGTCACGTCCATGTCGCGCGCGTAGATATCCGTCACCCACGGCATCGCGTCCAGGTCTTCCACCTGCGGACGGTCGGGATTGTGTGCAATCTTGCCGTCTTTCCGGTAGCTGATGCCCAGAATCTCGTCGAGAGGCTTGCCGTTCGCGTACTCCACCACCGAAAAATCGAACTCGCGGCGGCAGACAAAATCGATCACAGGGCACTCATTCAGAGCCTTGTCGGGAGACGTCGTCACCGGCGGCCCGACGAACGCAATCTTGATCGAAGGATTCGTCCGCTTGATGGCTTCGGCCAGTTTCTGGTCGCCGGTCCATCCCGGAGTGCTCGTGAACAGCACCAGGAATTCATACCCCTTGGCGATCTCAATCGTCTCCTCGGCGGAAACGTGGTGCGGAGGCGCGTCCAGCAGCCGCGAGCCTTCCAGCATGCCCGCCGGATAAGCCAGCCAGA
This sequence comes from uncultured Acidobacteriaceae bacterium, assembly GCA_963782175.1. Lineage (GTDB taxonomy): Bacteria > Acidobacteriota > Terriglobia > Terriglobales > Acidobacteriaceae > Silvibacterium. The sequence goes on along the minus strand of CAWAIX010000011.1, from coordinate 510,763 downwards.
CCGGATACCAGTACGACTCGATCTCACGCGTGGCAGGCCAGCGCGAGCTTGCGCCGCCGTCAAAATTCTCGAACGAAGGGGGGTTCAGAAACAGTGTTTTCAGTGGCATATAACTCACATCAGTTTACCATCCGGAAGCGGTCGGGAAGGAACCGCCAAGGCGAAAGGCTCAGGGGGCCTCCACCCCGGCACCCTCAATCTGATGACTGAGGGTCAATCTGCGACTCAGGGCCCTGTGACTCAGGGCCGGTGTTCCTCGTGCATCGTCTGCTTCGCTTGCCCGGCCGGCGGCAGATCGCTCTCATCTGAAGCGAGTTCCGCTTCAATCCTGGCGGCGATCTCCTCCCGATGCGCCGCCAGCCAACGCTCCTGCGTATGCAGCATCGTTACCGCTCGTTCCAGATATTCGTCCACATTTCTACAGGACCCACGTTGCACGTCCTCAAGGACCATCTCTTCCAGGTCAGGTCTAGGTTCGATTGCCATGCGCTGATTCTAAAAGCGATCCGACGCGCCCGCTGCCCAGGGCTGTGGATTTCTGTGAATGGCGTGTTACTTTTCGACCGTTACCCCTTCGTTCGATCTCACTTCCTCGCCGGCAACGTGCCTAGCCTGGCGATTCTTCCGTCGGAACCCACCACCCACGGCAGGCTCAGCGCATTCCAGTTGCCCCCTCCCGTAGCAGAGTCCAGCGAAGACCACGTCTTCCCGTCGTCGTAGCTCACATCCGAGCCATTCGGCCCCACTGTGATCCACGCCTTCGCATCCGCGTGCCACGCAACTGAAGACCGATACCCATGCGGAGGCCGCTCCGCCGCTGTCCAGTGCTGTCCGCCGTCGGCCGTCCACACCGCGGTGCCGGCGGATTCGTCTGGTTTCTTGTAGTCGCCGCCTACTGCAACCCAGTGCTGATCATCGCGGCGATCCAGCGAGAAGACGCCGGAAGAAGCGCTTTCTCCTGCAATGGGCAGCTTGCTCAGATCGAAGGTCCAGTGCTTCAGGCATTCTTCCGGATGGCTGTGCGCAATCCCCATCGTGCAATCGATCCCGCCGCGATACACCAGCGCACCGCCCGGGCCGCTCGTTCCGAACCACGGCGCCCAGACAGGTCCCATCACGGGGCCAAACAGAACCATGCCCGAATTGCTCGCCGCAAACGCTCCCCGCTTCTCGCCGCGGGTGTTCAGATCCGGCGACGTAATCGGTTTCCACGTCGCGCCTCCGTCATCCGTTCGCAGCAAGGTAAAGCTCCCGTTCACCGGATCGCCCAGGACAAATCCATTCTTCCGGTCGCTGAACGCCACCGCATCCCAGAACCCATCCTTGTCCGGATTCGTGAACAGGAGCTTCCAGTGCGAGCATCCATCCGTGGTCTGATACAGCCGCGACAAATCGCCAGGCCCCGACGACATGACAATCGCCGTGTTCGCATCCCATGCCCAGATGCCCCGGAAGTCCAGTTTGTCTGCATTCGGGGGAAGCGCGCAGCTCTGCCACATGTAGCCGCCGTCTTCTGCCCGCAGAACCGTCCCGTTCGTTCCGCTGGCCCACGCAACGCCGCCGCCCACGGCGTGAATCCCGCGCAGGCTTGCCTTTGTGCCGCTTGACTGCATCACCCATGGTCCCGATGTCTGGCCCTGCCCAAAACACGATCCCGCAAGCCACATCATCAGGAACAAAGCGATCAGGTAGTTCATGCGGAAATCATATCCAGTTCTCGGCTCTCGACGATAAGCCTCCAGTCGGGCATTCTGGTGTTGAGCCATTCGATCTTTGTATAAGCTAGGTAAGCTGAGTCGTGAACTGAGCTCGTTTTCTGATCTCTGAGCCCTGATCCCTGAAAATATGCTGAAACGCTGGAGAACCCGGATACTGCTGTTCCTCGCCGTGCTCGGCCCGGGGTTCATCACCGCCAATGTAGACAACGATCCCAACGGCATCTTCACCTACTCGCAGGCAGGCGCGCAGTACGGATACGACCTGCTCTGGACGATGATTCCCATCACGCTGGCGTTGATCATCGTGCAGGAAATGTGCGCCCGCATGGGGGTGGTCACCGGCAAAGGCCTCAGCGATCTCATCCGCGAAGAATTCGGCCTGCGCATCACCGTGGTCGTGCTTCTTCTGCTGGTGCTGGTGAATTTTGGCAACGTGATCGGCGAGTTTTCCGGCATTGCCGAGAGCCTCCAACTCTTTCACGTGAGCAAATATATCTCCGTGCCGGTATGCTCGGTGCTCGTCTGGTTGCTGGCCGTGCGCGGTGATTACAAGAGCGTCGAGAAAATTTTTCTGACCGCCTCGGTCTTTTATATCGCCTACATCGTCGCTGGGGTGTTGTCGCAGCCTTCGTGGCGCACTGCGCTGATCGCGACCGTGAAGGTTCCTCCGCGCTCGGCTTGGAAGAACACCGATTATCTCTTCCTGGTGATGAGCGTCATCGGAACAACGATCGCGCCCTGGATGCAGTTCTACCTGCAGTCATCTATCGTCGAAAAAGGCGTCAGCGTCAGGAAGTATGCAGCAGCGCGCCTCGACGTGATCGTCGGATCGATCTTTACCGATGTGGTCGCATGGTTCATCATCGTGGCCTGCGCGGCCACGCTGTGGGTGCACGGACAGGGCGCGATCCAGGATGCCTCCGATGCAGCCCAGGCCATGAAGCCGCTGGCCGGGCCTTACGCCTTTCTGCTGTTCGCCTTCGGTCTGTTTAATGCATCGTTCTTCGCGGCCTCAGTGCTTCCGCTCTCGACGGCCTACGTAGTCTGCGAGGGGCTGGGTCTCGAGTCCGGAGTGGACAAGCGCTTCCGCGAGGCGCCTTTCTTCTACTGGCTTTACACCATCCTCATCGTAGGCGGCGGGGCAGTGGTCCTGATCCCGAATTTCCCGCTGGTGAAGTGGTCGATCGAGTCCCAGGCGCTGAATGGAATTCTTCTGCCCATCGTCATCATCCTGATGCTTCTGCTGATCAACCGGAAGGACCTGATGGGCGAGCATGTGAACTCGCGCTGGTTTAATGTGGCGGCATGGCTCACCGCCGGAATCGTAATCGTCCTTTCGGTGATGCTGATGGTGCAGCAGTTTGTAAAGTGAGCTATAGCAGCTTTCCCGCCGCCAGATCCCTTATCAGCTCGCGGTCGGCGGCCAGAAAATCGTAGGCCGTTAAGTCGCGCAGAGCAATCCACCGCACATCGTGGAAGATCCGATTGGTTACTTCTCCACGGAACGAGTGCACGGCGAAAAACTGCAGGTCAACGGCGCCTCCAGTCCGGTAGGTGTGCCGGGTGCGCGTAACCAGCGAACCAATATCGGCGTCAATGCCCAGCTCCTCGTTCAGTTCGCGGGCGAGGGCCTGCTCGGGCGACTCTCCGCTCTCGATCTTCCCACCCGGAAATTCCCACTTGAGAGCCATCGGCTGGTCGGGCCGGCGTTGGCAAATGAGCACCTCGTCGCCCCGCAGGATAAGCGCGGCAGCGACAAAGCGCACCGTCTTCGCCAGGTTCTGGCCGCCGTTCTGTTCGACCTTCCCGTTCGCGTCCACGTCCGGCATCCACTTCAGTTTAGACGTAATGGCAAAAGATTCCTCGATTTGCCTGCCATTGGAGATTGTTATGGCGCCAAAAACCTCCGGGTGAATGGCCCGCGCGAGTGCCCGCAGCCCTTCGAGCAGCGTAGGAGCCGGCGTGTTGAGCAGCTCGTCGGCGATGCAATAGACGCGCCCGCTCCGGACAGCGCAGAGCTCTTGCCACTGCCGCTGATTGACGATGCGCTCCAGTGGCACGCGATCTCCCGCCCCGCACCAGGCGGCGATGATCACGTCAGGATCGGCGGCGGCAACGGCCTCTGCCGTGGTCGTCGCGCCCGGCTCGCCGGCAAACTCGCCGCCTGCGGCTTCGACCAGCTCCGCAACCCATCTCTGCGAATGGATCAGCGGCTTTCCCCATTCTTCGCAGTAGACGCGCGGCGGGCTGCGCCCTGTGGTGCGGGAACGGACGGCGGCAATCTCGGCCTGCATCTCCGAGACGAGCGCTTCGCCCCGCTCAGGATGATGAACCACAGCTGCGATGAGGCGGATGTCGTCGTAGATATCGGCCAGCGTCTTCGGGGCAAGCGCTAGAACAGGGCGCCCGGATTTCAGGATCGCCGTCAGCGACTCCTGCCGGTAGGGAACCGAGGCAATAACGAGATCCGCCGCTACAGGCAGCAATTCTTCGGCCTTCGTGGACCAGGAATCATGCACAACGGGCAGCGATCGCTCGCGCAGTTCGGGCACCGCCTCGAGGCAATATTTCGTGCAGGCCACGAGCGAATCCAGGCAGCCGAGCCGGCCCAGGGTGATGGTGATGCTCGGCTGCAGAGAAATGATCTTCATGCGGACTAATGCTTGCTGTCGGTAAGCACGGAGCCGGGGTAGAAGACACTCCATCCGTAGTCGGCGGCGATTTCAAGTAGCGCCGGTGTGGGATTCACCGGAAATGCCCGCTTGGCGATGCGCAGCATCGCCGCGTCGTGAATCGAGTTGCCGAAGACCGCATCGGGGCGGTCCACTCCGGCACGGCGCAGCGCGGCCGACTTGCCGTCGCCGCTCGGGACATCAATCAGATCGCTGGTAATGCGCCCGTCGACCACTTTCACCTGCGCGGCGAGCACGCGGGAGGCGGGAATGCCGAAGCGGCGAACACCTTCGTCGACCACCCAGTTGTTCGTGGAACTGACGGCCCAGATGTCCGCGCCCATGGAGCGCAGCTTTTCGACCAGCGCCCGCATCTCGGGGAAGATCTGCGCTTCGACCTGCAGGCGGAAAAAATCCTCAGCGGCGTGGCGCAGCTCCGACTCCTGCAGTCCGGCGTAAAGCTGGACCATCTCGCCGCACATTTCGGTCTCAGAGACCTTGCCATTCAGATAAAGCCGGTAGCGCGAGTCAATCCAGTCGCTCGCGTTGCGCGAGACAAGGCCGGCCTGGATGGACCAGATCATGAATCCGTAGCCGGAATCACCGCTCCAGAGTGTGCCGTCGCAATCGAAGACGGCGGTGGTGGGGCGAAGTGCAAGAACGGCTGCTTCGAATTCCGTGGGCGTATAGCGGGCCGGTGCAGCGTGGGTGACAGTCAACTTGAGTACTCCTATGTATCCCTCCTATTTTGCGGGATGCGAGATGAAATTTCATCCGCGTACATGTGAATAAGGCGTGACTCTACCGCCGGATTTCAAGCTGACGAAGTTGATTCCCCTGGGGTTTAGGGCCATCGCGCTTCCTCGATAATCGGAGCAGTGCCCCACAACCGTAACGCCGGCCACAACACCGAGCTGCTGCGCGAATATATCGCCTATCTGCGTGTCGAAAAGGGCCTGCGGCCGCTGAGTTGTGAGGCTTACGAACGCGATCTGTTGCAGTTTGCCGAATACCTGGAGAGCGAGAGCGCGTTGCTTATCTCGGCAATTCACGCGCATGTTGCAGGCTTCCTCGAGCATCTCGGCACGCACGGCGTGGAGTCGCGATCTGCCGCGCGCAAGCTCTCCTGCCTGCGCGGATTCTATCGCTGGCTGTTGCTGGACAAGCGCATCGGGCGCGACCCGACCATCAACCTCGACTCGCCGTCGTCGTGGAAGGTGTTGCCAAAATCGCTCGCGCAGTCTGAGGTGAGCGAGATGCTCGAGCGCGCAGGCATTGCGGCCGAGCACGTGCAGACTGACGCAATTGCACTGCGCGACCGCGCAGTTCTGGAACTGCTGTACGCGGGCGGCCTGCGCGTCTCGGAGCTGACCGGGCTCAATGTCGCCGACCTGTCGCTCGATGCCGGACGCGTGCTGGTCCACGGCAAGGGCGACAAGGAGCGCATCGTGCCGTTGGGCAAAGCGGCGATCGAGGCGATCGAAGAATATCTGAAGCAAGGCCGTCCTGAATTGCAGAAATCCCGAAAGACAACCCGGGGTGCCCCACTCAAGCTCGCTTTTGGGTTGAGTGGGAGGCTTTTTCTCTCCGCTCGTGGCGAGCCGCTGACCCGCCAGTGGATATGGCGGCTGGTGAAGTCGGCGGACAGCCACGCCAGTCCACACATGCTGCGCCACAGCTGCGCCACGCACATGGTCGAGCGCGGAGCCGACCTGCGCACTGTACAGACGCTGCTCGGACACGCCGACATCGCTACCACGCAGGTCTACACGCATCTCGCGCTGGGACGGCTCAAAGCGGTGCACCGGCAGCACCATCCCAGGGCGAAAAGGACCGCTGAGTGAGCGCCGACATCCAGGTCGGCGCTCGGGTAGACGAATTCCTGGCGGCGCTGACGTATGAGCGGGGAGCATCTCCGCACACTCTGCGAGCCTACCGGCGGGAGCTGCATGACTTCGCGGCCTACCTGGCTGACAAGCTCGGGGCTGACTTTCCGGTGGCGCGCGTGGAGCACCGGCAGATTCGCGCCTATCTGAGCGAGCTTTACGGGCGCGGATTGTCAAAGGCCTCCGTGGCGCGGGCGCTGGCGGCGATCCGGGCGTGGTTCAAGTGGCTGGCGCGGCGCGGGTACGTGGAGCAGAATCCGGCGGTGCTGGTAGCCACTCCCAAGCTCCCGAAGCACCTGCCGCGTGTGCCGACGATCGAGGAGATGAACCGCGTGGTCGATGCGGCGTCAGAGGAGACAGCTGCGTGGCCGGAGCGCGACCGCGTCATCTTCGAGCTGCTGTACGGGTGCGGCATCCGCAACGCGGAGCTGGTGGGGCTGAACCTGCGCGATATCCACTGGGCGAACGAGGCGATCCTGGTTCGTGGCAAGGGGCGTAAGGAGCGTTATGTTCCGCTTGGCGACGCCGCGGCACAGGCTCTGCGGACGTATCTGCCGCTGCGTGCGGCAAAGCTGTCGGCAGCAGGGAAGTCGTCGGATGCGCTGTTGCTCAATGCCCGGCTGCGCGGCCCCAAAAACGGATCACAATTCAGGCTGACCACCCGAAGCGTCGGACGTATCGTGAAGCACATCGCGCTGGCTCATGGGCTGCCTGCCGATGTGCATCCGCACACGCTGCGTCATGCCTTCGGAACGCACATGCTCGAAGAAGGGGCAGACCTGCGGGCCATCCAGGAACTGCTCGGTCACGAGCGCCTGTCGACAACTCAGCGCTACACGCAGCTCACCGTGGGCCAAGTGGCGGAAGTCTACGACCGGACGCACCCGAGAGCGAAGTAAAGTCTATATTCCAGTGGACACCGGGCCACTTTCATCGCATTTCGGGCGGCACGCGCGGCGTATTTTCGGTGGATCGTCCAGCCATATCAATGATATGGTTTTCCATATGAAGACGACCCTAAATATTGACGATACGGTCATGCTCCAGCTCAAGCGCGAGGCCGCTCGACAAGGGCGAACGATGTCTGAATTGGTGGAAACGGCTCTGCGGGGCCTTTTTCGAACACAAAAAAGGCCTGCCGACCTGCCCACTCTGCCGATTTTTCACAGCGGCGGTGCTTTAGTTGATATTGCCGACAGGGATGCTTTGTATCAGGCCATGGAAGGCCGATAGCCAGTGATTGTCGTCGACACCAACATTTTGGTGTATGCCGCCGATGCCGATTCACCCTTCCATGCCGCTTCGCGGACTTGGCTCGATCGACAGCGACGACGGCCGGATGCATGGTACACGACTTGGCCAATTCTGTATGAATTCCTGCGCGTAACCACCCATCCCCGTGTGATGAGACATCCCTGGAGCATTGAGCAGGCCTGGAAATTCGTTACAGCTCTGCTCGTCTCGCCTGGATTGAGTATGCTTGTCCCCACGCAGCGCCACGCCGATGTGGCCGCAGAGGTGTTTGCGGAGCTGCCTCACCTGGCCGGCAATCTGCTCCATGACTCTCATACGGCCATCCTTATGCGCGAACACGGGATACGGCGGATATGTACTCGGGATACCGATTTCCATCGCTTCTCTTTTGAGGTCATCGATCCTTTGTCGTCGCCATGAACGGCTGCGCTTGTAGCAGCCTCACGTCGGCTTCACCACCGGAACCGGACTCCCCGCTGCTTTCAGCGTCGGCAGAGGCAGTGGCTCGAGCGCCCAGATGTAGACGACAAGCTCGCGGCTGTAGTGCAACAGCGGGGGCGTGTCCGGCAGAGTGATGCCATGCGCCGCCGGCAACTCGTTCACTTCGAATTCCGCCTCGGCGCGCTCGAGAGGCCAGGGCAGATGGTGGATATTGCCCTTGAAGAGCGCCCCGCCCTTGTCCGGCGTGTAGAGCGCGTATCGCTCGGTAAGAAACTGCTCGAGTCCCTGCTGGTCGGAAGCCTGTCCCAGGCTGCGGTACCGTGCGCGGAATCGCGCCGGAACCTTGGCAAAGCGGCGCTGGCTCGAGTAGCAGAACTCCCGGTTGTCGCAGTGCTCGATGCGCATCTTCGACCAGTAGTAAGGCAGCTTGAAGAAGAGCCGCGCTGCGGCGACGGCCAGCGGGTTGGCGGCGTCGAGCGAGAAGAAGTAGACGCCGGAAAGGTTGGAGTGCGTCTCGCGGACGTAAGTGCGCAGGTTGAGTTCGGGGAACCGGTTGACGCCCGGAATCTCCGGCCAGCGGTGCATGCGGATCTGGTCCATCCAGAAGGGCACGATGCCGACCCAGGCAGCGCCGTCGAAGGTGTCCACGCTGAGGTTGGCCGGTAGAAGGGGAGCAATCTGCGCCGGAGGGATGGGCCAGTGCGCGAAGAGCAGGTCGTTCCAGCGCTGGGTCATGATCCACTGCGCATTGGGCAGCGGCCAGGGGCGATGGCTGGTAGCGGAGAGGATCTCCCGCGTGTCCTGTGGTCCGTCCGAAGTGGACGGCATGACGGAGACACGGGACTGGATCGTATCGCGCTGCATGCGCCGGTCGAAATTGCTTAAGTCGTCGCTGGCGAAGTCGTTCACGCCTGTTTTCCCGAATCGGATACCAAAGCAGGACTGCCGTTGCGTGGGGTCATGGTTCAGCGTCTTTTCAAAAAAGACACCTTGCACGATATTAGTTGCGGCGTGCCGCTCCTGCCCCTGCGGGATACCTTATCCTATTGCCCATGCCCGAAACTGAAGTCATGCCTGTCTCCTCACCGACTCCCGAGCAGTCCCAGAATCAGACTGAAGTGTTTGCGGTCCACGGCGCGGACCCGGAAGTGCTGGCCTACGCCATGGCGAAGTATTCGCGCTCATCGCTGTCGATGAGGGACTCTCTTAAGGAGATCAGCAGCCAGCGCGCCGAACAGTTTCTCAACACATTCTATTTCCAGTACGGGCATCGTTCCATTGCCGACCTGGCGCACCTGGCGTTCGCGATCGAGCGCCTTTCGTTGCTGGCCGCGATTGTACTCGTCGACGAGCAGCGTTGGGACGGCCAGGAGCGATCGACCCGGTACCAGAACTTCCGTAAGAGCGGCTGGTACATGCCGGACTTTGGGGACGACCGGGCCGCGGAAGTGCTCTTTCGGCAGAGCGTCGAGGCGCTGTTCGGGGCATATCATGAGGTCGCCGAAGGGATGCTGGAGTCGCTGAAGGGTCAGGTTTCGCGCCCGGCGGCGATGAAGCCGGAGGCGTTTGAGCGGACGCTTCGCGCACGCGCCTTCGATGTCGCCCGCTATCTTCTGCCGCTGGCGACCAACACGTCGCTCGGCCAGATCGTGAACGCAAGGACGCTGGAGACGCAAATCTCGCGGCTGCTATCCAGCCCGTACGCGGAGCTGAGACAGCTCGGGGACAAGCTGCGCGCGGCAGCGAGCGGCGCGGCGTGGAATGTCCACGGTGAAGAACTGGCGAAGCTGCAACAGGAGATCGCGGCCATCGATCCCGCCCTCGGCGAACGCGCCGCATCCCTGCTCATTCGCGAAGTGCGGACGGCCCCCACGCTGGTAAAGTATGCGGCTCCGAACGAGTACGAGATGACGACGCGCCGGGAGTTGCGGCAGGCGGCGGATGCGTTGCTGGGCGGTGAGCCGGTCGAGGCGGCTCTGGCGGTGGATCTGATAGACGGTGACGAATCCCTGGAGGTCGAGCTTGCGACAACGCTGCTCTACGGAGCTTCCCACTATCCTTACCGGCAGATCCGTCGCCGTGTCGCGGCTCTGAATGAGACCAAGCGCGACGAAATCATCGCACTCGGCACGCGGCATCGCGACAAACACGACGAGCTTCTGCGGGAATTTGCCTCCGGCAAGGCGCTGGAGTTCGACATATTGATGGACATCGGCGGTTTCCGCGACATGCACCGCCATCGCCGCTGCATTCAGGTCCTGCAGGACTTCACCAGCGCCCACGGCTTTGAAACTCCCGAAGGCCTGGCCGAAGCGGGACTGCAAGCGCGATACGAGTCCGCCGTGCGCGAGGCTCACAAAGCTTGCGCAAGGCTGACGCAAACCGTCACACCGGAACATGCGAACTCGGCCGACTACCTGCTGCCGCTTGGCACTCGCACCCGTGCTCTCTTCAAGATGGACTTTGCCGAGGCCGTCTACATCTCTGAACTGCGGTCGCAGCCGCAGGGACACTTCTCCTACCGGCGGATCGCGTGGGAGATGTACGAAGCCGTCCGCAAGCAGCATCCCTCACTGGCGCGGTACTTCCGCGTGACGGATGTGAATGAGCCAGTGGATTTGCTGAAGAGATAACGAATTCGGTACCGCTTTCTGCACAGCCAGCCCCTCTAAAATGCCGCTAGCTGGACTTCGTCCAGCTGTCAACGTTACTATGGTTTTTGATTTTTCTTCGCCCCGGCAATTTTGGTGTTAGGATTCAGCCAAAACCCGGATTGTCCTGATTTGAAACGTACCGCAGACTGGAGACCCACTCGTGGCTGATGACCGTTCCCGCGCCGTAGAACTGGCGCTTTCTCAGATTGAAAAGCAGTTTGGCAAGGGCTCCATCATGCGGCTGGGCAGCAGGGAAGTCGTGCCGATTGCCACCATCTCCACCGGCTCCATCTCCTTTGACGCCGCCCTCGGGGTCGGCGGAGTACCGCGCGGCCGTGTCATCGAGATATTCGGGCCGGAGTCCTCGGGCAAGACCACCATCACGCTGCAGATCATCGCGGAGGCGCAAAAGGCGGGAGGCATGGCCGCCTTTGTCGACGCCGAGCACGCCCTCGACCCGGCCTACGCCAAAAAGCTCGGCGTCGACGTCGACAATCTTCTCGTCTCGCAGCCCGACTATGGCGAGCAAGCTCTGGAGATCACCGAGGCCCTCGTCCGCTCCGGAGCCATTGATGTGCTGGTTGTCGACTCCGTCGCCGCGCTGGTCCCCAAAGCGGAACTCGATGGCGAAATGGGTGACTCCCATGTTGGCCTGCAGGCGCGGCTCATGTCGCAGGCTCTGCGCAAGCTGACCGGAACCGTCTCAAAATCGCGTACCTGCCTCATCTTTATTAATCAAATTCGCGAGAAGATCGGTGTCATGTTCGGCAATCCGGAAACCACCACCGGGGGCCGCGCGCTCAAGTTCTACTCCTCCGTCCGTGTCGATATCCGCCGCATCGCTGCCGTCAAGGAGGGTGAGGCCGTCGTCGGTTCGCGCACCAAGGTCAAGATCGTCAAGAACAAGGTCGCCGCGCCCTTCCGCGAGGCTGAGTTCGACATCCTCTATGGCGAAGGCATCTCACGCGAAGGCGACGTCCTCGATCTCGCCGTGACCAACAACATCGTCGAGAAGTCCGGTGCCTGGTACAGCTACGGCGGCGAGCGCATCGGACAGGGCCGCGAGAACGTTCGCAGCTTTCTCAAGGACAACCGCGACGTCTTCACCAAGATGGACGCGCAACTCCGCCAGAAACTGGGCATCGTAATCGCCACTCCCGAAGTTCCGCCGGTGCCGGTGAACGGTTCGGCCGTCGCCCAGGAAGCGGTAAGGCCGGCGAGACGGCAGTAAGTCTCCGTCCAACCTGAAAGAAATGGCTGCTTCGGCAGCCATTTTTACTTTCGGCCTTCCAGTTGGCCCCTGATCATGTTTGTATTGTAATGTATATGTATGTATGGAGGGAATATGAGCGGGCTTAATGAAGAAGTCCAGCAACACGTCCTCACCAACTACTTGGGTCCCGCAAAAGCGCGCGGAGAAGGCACCATTCAAATCAAGGCCGGCGATGTGCACCGCGATTTGCATTGGGTAAATCGAGTTCCATCGGTTTGCACAACATTGGGATCCAAGAAATTCCAGCGAGAAACAGGATTGGAGCTCATTCATAAGGAAGGACCACCTTCCGGAATGGGAACCAAGGCCATTTTCACCTATCGCGTGTCCGGCCGAGATATGAACGAGAATAAGACAGCCCCGCGAGACGCCAAGAGCCTTCTGGACGGCCTCTATGGAATTGCAGCCGATGTATACCGCGAACTAGGCGGGGGCGAGGCGTTCATTCGTAAAGAGAGGGAACAGCTGCAATTCATCAAACCGGATCTAAATGACGCCGATGAGCATAAGCCGCGATGAGCTTGATCTATTGGGACACGATGCTGTTCGTATACTGGATCGAAGGAAACCCACAGTTCGGGCCACGGGTCCAGTCGATACGAAAGCGAATTCAGGACCGCGGCGATCGGCTCTGCACAAGTGTGTTTACGGTAGGGGAAGCGCTGGCGGGTCCTCGCAAGAGGAATCAGCCGCATATTGTTGACCGCCTTCTCGAGTACTTCCATAGCAATGAAATCGAGACCTTCGCCTTCACCCTCGCTACCGCTGAGTTATATTCGGGAATTCGCGCCCAATATCAAGTGCCTCCAGCCGATGCGATTCATCTTGCAACAGCATCCCAGGCGAGAGTCGACTTGTTTGTGACCAATGACCATCAACTTCAAAAAATGAATGTGTCAGGGATTCGATTCATCAGTGGATTAGAGGGCAAGGTGATCTAGGACGTGTAGTTTCGCGGTGATCACGCTGCTCGGCTACAATCTCCATGGCGTGAACACCGTCAAGGCCATTTATCCCGGCAGCTTCGACCCGGTGACCAACGGTCATCTCGATCTGATTGCGCGTGGCGCGAAAATCTTCGACCATCTGGTCGTCGCCATCCTGCGCAATTCCGCAAAGAACCCGCTTTTCACTGTCGAGGAGCGTGTCGAGATGCTTACCGAGGGCATTGCCTCATTCAATAACGTCTCCATCGCCACATTTGACGGCCTCCTTGTCGACTTCGCCCGCGAGCAGCAGGCCCAGGCCGTGATGCGCGGCATCCGCGCCATCAGTGACTACGAGTACGAGTTCCAGATGGCGCTGATGAACCGGCGCCTAGCTCCCGAACTCGAAACCATCTTCATGATGCCGGACGCGAAGTACTCCTTTGTCAGCTCGCGGCTGGTCAAAGAAGTGTTCATCCTCGGCGGATCGATCGATGGCCTCGTTCCGAAATTTGTCATCGACCGGCTCCAGCAGCGCGTTCCGAAGAACTAGTCGCTGCATGCGGTCTAAGCTGGGATACGAGCAGTCCTAGAATCCAGCGGAGGAGCCAGATGTTCGAGCGCTACACCGATAACGCACGCCGCGCGATCTTCTTCGCGCGTTACGAGGCGAGCCAGTTTGGTTCTCCTGAGATCGGGGTGGAACATCTGTTTTTCGGACTGATGCGTGCAGACAAGGGCGCGATTGTGCGCTGGCTGGGCGAGCGCGCAGACGAGTTGCGAGACGAGATGGAATTGCGGCTCAATAAAGGCGAGGTCACGCCGACCAACGTAGACCTGCCGCTGTCGAAAGAGGCTTCCTGTGTACTGACCTACGCGGCCGAAGAAGCGGAGCGGCTGGGGCAGCGCTTCACCGGCACGGAACACCTGCTTCTCGGCATGCTGCGCGAGCCGGAAACATGGGTCGGGAGTATGCTGCGCGAACGCGGTGCGGAGATTAATAAGATTCGCGTCGAGCTCACAGGACACGGCCTGGACCCTCACTTTATTTCAACCGGTGCAAGCCCGAACCAAGTGCATCTGCTGCGGGTTATCGATGAGGACGACAAACTCGTCGCCAATATCGAACGGCAATATCGAGTCCCTGTGATCGGCGAATCGCTGCTGTTCCAAACGCCTGACGGCGGAGAGCGAAGATACCGCATCGTCGACATCGAGTGGCGCGTGAAGCCTGTCGAGCGGGAACACCGGCTTGTGGCTGCCGATTGGCGTCCGGAAAATGATGAAGGTCCCCTAACCCGCTTCACAGAGATTCTCCTCAAGGTTCGCAAAGAACCGGTCTGACCACGAAACTCCTCATTTCTCCCCACCTCATTCCGAAAATCTGAAAAAATAGAGTCATCATGACGACAGCTACTGCCGCAAAGGTTTTTGCCGATCGCATCGGACGCATCGAAGTATCGGCCACCATGGCCGTTACCGCGGAAGCCGCCAAGCTGCGCGCCCAGGGCGCTAAGCTGGTCGACTTCGGAGCCGGCGAACCCCACTTCGCCACGCCGCGCCACATCAAGGACGCAGCCATCGAGGCCATCAACGAGAACTTCACCCGCTACACGGTCGTCTCCGGCATTCCGGAAGTGCGCAAGGCCATCGTCCAGCGCCACGCCTGCGACTTCGGCTCCGACTACGCGCCCGATGAGGCCGTCTTCACTACCGGCGGCAAGCTCGCCATCTTCAACGCCATCCAGGTCCTCGTCGATCACGGCGACGAAGTGATTCTGCCCGTCCCGTACTGGGTCTCCTACAAGGACATCATTCAGTACGGCGGCGGTAAGCCTGTATACCTTGAGACCGACGAGGCGGAGAACTTCCGTATTACCGCCGAGGCGATCGAGAAGGCGATTACGCCGCGCACCAAGGCGATCATTTTGAACTCGCCCTCGAACCCCGCCGGATCCGTGATCTCTCCGGCCGACCTCGAGCGCATCGTGCGCCTGGCTCACGAGCGCGGCATCTATCTGTTGCTCGACGAGTGCTACGTCTACCTGCAATACACGGGCGCGCTGGTCAGCGGAGGCTCCTTCACCGACTGCAAGGAGCACGTCCTCGTGCTCGGTTCGCTCTCTAAGACCTACGCCATGACCGGCTGGCGCGCCGGATTCGCCCTCGGTCCGAAGCCCATCATCGCCGCCATGAGCAAGCTGCAGAGCCAGTCGACCTCGTCAACCGCGCACTTCGTCCAGAAGGCCGCCGTCGCCGCTCTGAACGGCTCGCAGGAGTGCGTCTGCGAAATGCGCGCCGATTATCTCGCCCTGCGTGATCGCATCCTCGGCCGCCTCGCAGAAATCCCCGGCGTCACTTGCACGAAGCCCGAGGGAGCGTTCTACGTCTATCCCAATGTCTCGGCGTATCTCGGCAAGCCCGGCTCCCACACCGCTTTGGAACTGGCCTCGCGCCTGCTGCATGAGGCGCACGTCGTCACCGTACCCGGAGAAGCCTTCGGAACCAGGCAGCACCTGCGGCTGGCCTATGCGGTCTCCCACGACGATGTGGAAGAAGGCGTTGACCGCATGAAGGCATTCTTTGCCAAGCTGTAGATGAACAGGGATCGCGGCGCTTCCGTCGCGAAACCACACGCGATGATCACCCTTAAGCCGGCGGCACCGCCGGGCACCATCGCCGATCCGCCGGCGCGGCCGCCTTCCAACGCAGGATGGGGGCCGCAAATGGTTTCGCTGGCGCGCTACCTCAGCCAGAGCGAGGTGCACACCTACGCCTTCAGCGTGGCGGCGAACGCGATCCTGTCGCTGTTCCCGTTCATTCTGATGATGTGGACGATCGAGCGGCGGGTCTTTCATTCGCCGGCGATGGAAGGTGTTCTGGCGGATATGCTGCGCTACTTTCTGCCCGCCCATCAGGATTTTGTGGTGAAAAACATGGGCATTCTGGCGCAGGCGCGCCGCAAAGTGCAGATTATCTCCATGGTGACGCTTTTTATCTCGACGACGGGCGTGTTTCTACCGCTCGAAGTCGCTCTGAACCGCGTCTGGGGAGTGACAAAGCACCGCTCCTACCTCATGAACCAGTTGATCTCGCTCGGGCTGGCATTCTCGGTCGGGCTGCTGGCGCTGTTTTCGATCGCCTTCACAGCCGCGCAGAACCGCCTGCTGTCATACCTCTTCTTCGGCAAAACGCAGAGCCTTGTCTTTGGGCTCCTGGCGCACGCGGTGCTGCAGCTTTCCGCGGCCATCTTCAGCATCGGGGCCTTCTTCCTCATTTACTGGGTGCTTCCCAACCGAACGCTGCCGGTTGCAGCGGTGCTGCCAACCGCAATCGTCACCGGCCTGCTGTCCGAACTGGTCAAGACCGTCTACGTCCTCGCGTTGCCCTGGCTCGACCTGGAGAAAGTCTACGGCCCGTTCTCGGTCTCGGTGAGCCTGATGATCTGGGCATTTCTTACCGGTCTCATCCTGCTCGCCGGAGCGCACATGTCAGCCACGCGCCACGCCCGGCGGCTGGCGCACGAGGTGGATGTGGAAGAGGCAAAAGCTCAGAGCGCAGAGCATAGACCTCAGAAGTGAGCCCTGAGATGTTTCCTGTACCCTGTCTCCGCTAAACTCAACGGATACAGATGGGACGACTGCGCAATTTCGAAGTCAAAGTATTTCGGCGCCTGCGCCGCGATCCGCCGCAGGGAAAGCTTCACCGCCTGGCATTCTGGCTGCTGATCTTCTACCTTGTGCTGGCGTTAGGGCGCTTTTTTCCTGGGACAGCGGGCAATTTCTTCCGCGCCGTCAGCGCGCTGACTCTCTTCGTGTTGATCGTGCTGTGCATCCCCCTGTTGTGGAAATACGTCTTCGGGCGGCTGCTTTGGAGAGTCAGCAACCGCCTCATCGTGACCTACGTGCTAATGGCGCTGACGCCGGTCGTGCTGTTCGCCACCCTGCAGGCCATTCTGCTGTATGTGTTCTCGGGGCAGTTCGCGATCTTCGCCGCGATTGCTGAAATCAAGGCCGAGCTGGCGCATATTGCCTCGGCCAATCGTGCCGTCGACCTGCACATCGCGCACGCGGTCGACGTCGACCCGAAGGCCAAAGAGATACCCTTGCCAGAGGCGGCGACGGACAACGTCACGGACCACGAGCACTCGGCGATAGAGATCGCTGCGTTCGCCGACGGCAAGCTCTTGCGGCTGCTGCCCGAGAACCTGAACTCCAGGACCATTACCAGTTCGCCGGGCTGGACGGGGGGGCACTTCAGCGGCGTGGTCATCGATCACGACGAACTGTTTCTGCGCGCTATCGACTCTCACAGCAGCTACGGGCACACGGTGACGACGATCACCAGTCTGCCGCTCGGCAAGGAGAATGTGGGCCAGATCGCCCGCGGGCTGGGAACCGTCACCATTGTGCCTGATGTGGACATCGAGGAGGAGCCGGACGAGCCGAACAACAAGACCGGCGGCACGAAAAGAGTCTACGTCGATCCGGACGCCACTAACGTGAAGGTCAATGGCCATGGTCTGGCCGCCGAAGAAGCGCGACGGAGGTCGGTGCGCGGAGGCTCGCTGCCGGACGCACAGCACTTCTACGACATTCCGGTGACTTTTTATGCGCCCCTCGAGACCGTGGACTGGGTCACAGGCAAGCCGCGTACCACCTACACCCACGTGACGTCACGGCCCTCGCTGCTCTACCAGCGGCTGTTCATCACGTCGTTGAAGATCGCCGCCGTGGTGCAGGACATGCTGATCGCCATCGCGATTGCCTTCGGCGTGCTCGAGCTGGTGGCGTTCATCATGGCTGTACGCCTCAACCGGACGATTACGCAGTCGATCCGCGACCTGTATCAGGCGACAACAGCCATCGATCGCGGCGATTTGGCGCACCGCATCAAGGTGACGCGCAACGATCAGCTCGCCGCTCTCAGCACATCGTTCAACACCATGGCGGCCTCGCTCGAAAGGCTTCTCGAAGAGCAGCGCGAGAAGGAGCGTCTGCAAAATGAGCTGGAGATCGCCCAGGAGGTGCAGGCAAACCTGTTCCCCATGTCGAGCGTGTCGCTGCCCATGCTGGAGCTGCACGGGGCGTGCTATCCGGCGCGCACCGTCAGCGGCGACTATTACGACTTCCTGGTATTCGGAAAGACGGGCCTGGGGCTGGCGCTGGGCGACATCAGCGGCAAGGGGATTTCGGCGGCGCTCCTGATGGCGACCCTGCACTCGGCGGTGCGGGCGTATCGCTTTGCCGGCATGGAGCTGGTCAGCGAAGGCGCAAAGATCATGGCCACCCCGGGCGGTTTTGAGCGCGGCGAAGAGGAGATCGAGTGTGCCGAGCTCTTCGAGGAGCCGGCGAAAATCCTCGCCCTGCTCAACCGGCATCTCTACCGCAGCACGCAGCCGGAGAAGTACGCCACGCTGTTTCTGGCTCACTACGAAGGCCTTCAGAGGCGGCTCGTGTACTCGACCGGCGGCCATCTGCCTCCGCTGCTGCTGCGCGCCGACGACACAATCACGCGGCTCGACTGCGGGGGCACTGTGGTCGGCCTCATCGACAACATGAGCTACGAGCAGGGCACAGAGCAGCTGTATCCGGGCGACATTCTCATCGCCTACACCGACGGCGTGACCGAGCCGGAGAACGAATTCGGCGAGTTCGGCGAAGAGCGCCTTGTGGAGGTCGTCCGGCGTCACCGGCATCTGTCGCTGGACGCCATTTCCGAGCAGGTCATGCAGTCTCTCCGGACATGGATCGGGGGCCAGGAACAACCGGACGACATCACGCTGGTGCTGGCACGGCAGGTGTAGGGAGATGTCCGCTATCGGACACCCCATCCCGGTTCTGAACGTCGCACCCGCAGCCTCACCGCTGCAGCCCTGCTGAATCAATTACGTACGGCTGACAGTGACGGCGGTGTGCGTGCACTGATTCTCCCGGAGGCCTTCGCATGCCCACGCTCCTTCAGGACCTTCGCTATACCCTTCGCCAGTTGCGCAAGTCACCCGGGTTCGCCTTCACCGTTGTGGCCACATTGGCCCTTGGCATCGGAGCCAACACCGCCGTCTTCAGCGTGATGAATGCAGTACTGCTGCGCATGCTGCCGGTCCACGACCCCCAGCGTCTTTTCTATCTCACGCACCAGCACATGCCGCCGGGCGTCGGTGACACCGGCGATTCCCGCTACACCTTCGGGATAAACGTTTATAACCGCCTGCGCGAGGACCGCTCCGCGTTCTCTGACTTTATTGCTTACGTACCCCTCTCCTTCACCAAGACAGCCGTCCGCGTTGGGGAGGCGCCAGAGGAAATCGACGCCAACGAGGTCAGCGGCAACTTCTTCTCCGCTCTCGGCGTGGACATGGCCGTTGGCCAGCCGTTCTCCCCGGCAGACGAGGATAAGCACTTGCAGGTCGCTGTCATCAGCTACGGATACTGGACGCGTCGCTTCAATCGCGATCCTCGCGCGATCGGGCAGGCCATCTTTGTCAGCGGAGTGCCGTTCACCATCATCGGTGTCAGCGCGCCGCGGTTCTATGGAGTAGAATCCGGCGGCTCGGCGACCGACCTGTGGGTCCCACTCCAGAATCGCTTCGACCTGAACGCCTGGGGTCTTCCCGCGACCAAGTCGAACAGTCTCTATCAAAGCCCGAACTGGTGGGCTCTGATGCTCATGGCGCGCCTCAAGCCCGGCGTCACACCGCAGCAGGCCACCGCGCGCGTCACGCCGCTGTTCGACCACGCCGCGTACGAAACGGTGGGCCAGGAAGACAGGAAGAACGGGAAGAAGATGGACCTGACCCTGGTTCCTGCGCAGGGACTGGGCACTGCGAGCAAAGACTATCGCGACCCCCTGCATGTCCTGATGGGCATGGTGGCGCTGGTGCTGGTAATAGCCTGCGTGAATATCGTGATGCTGTTGATGGCGCGCAACTCCGTTCGCGAGCGCGAGTTCGCCCTGCGTCTCGCCCTCGGAGCTTCGCGCTGGCCGTTGTTCCGGCAACTGCTTGTGGAGAGCGGTATTCTCGTCGCGAGCGGATCGTTCCTGGGATGGCTCTTCGCCATCGAGGCTACTCGGCTGTTAGGAGTGTGGGCACAACTCGATGTGAGCCTCGCGCCAGACACCAAAGTGCTCGCCTTCACGCTGGGGATATCGGTGTTGGCAGCACTGATTTTCGGCTTGGCTCCGCTGCGCGCCGCGGTCGAAGCTCCCGTGGCCATGGCGCTCAAGTCTTGCGGCACGCAGACTACCGCAAGCCGCAGCCGGACGCTCTACGGCAAGGTGCTCATCGCGATGCAGATGGCGCTGTGCGTGGTGCTGCTGTTCGCCTCGGGACTGCTGCTTCGCACCTTGCGCAATTACCAGAACGTCGATCTGGGACTGAGAGCACAGCAGGTTCTCGCCTTTGGGGCACATCCGGTCAGCAGCCGCGACTACACCCAGATGCTGGCCTTCTATAACCAGCTCACAGAGCGCCTGCGCCGGCTACCGGGCGTTAGATCAGTGACGCTGGCCGCACTTCGTCCGGGAACCGGCTGGTCCGACAACAACGATCTGATGATCGACGGCCGTATGATTCCCTGGGACGACGGCAAGAACATGCTGCGCAGCAACCAGGTGGGGCCGGACTTCTTCGCCGCCCTTGGAATTCCCGTTCTCGCCGGTCGCGACATTCGCGCTTCGGATACACAGTCAGCCCCGCGTATCGCGGTGGTAAATCAGACCTTCGCCGATCGCTTCTTCAAGGGGGCCTCGCCGCTTGGTCACACTCTCGGCGACCCCAAGAATCCCGTGACCATCGTGGGCCTGGTGCGAAACAGCAAATACACGTCGACGGATGAGGAGCCGATGCTGATGGCTTGGTACAGCTATCAGCAGAGCAAGACCATCCAGAACATGGATGTGGAGGTCCGTGCCGCGGGCGACCCCATGGCGCTGCTGCCCGCAATCCGGCGCGTCGTTCGCGAGATCGACCCGGGCATCCCGCTTGGCAAGCCCCAACTGCTCAGCACCGGCTACGAAGATACTTACCTGATGCCCGCGCTCTTCGCCCGTCTCGCCGTCTTTTTTGGAGCGCTCGCGGCCCTGCTCGTCGCTGTCGGCCTCTACGGAACCCTCGCCTACCGAGTCAACCGCCGCACGGTCGAGATCGGCGTGCGGTTCGCCCTGGGAGCCCAGCGCAGCCGCGTCCTCTGGATGGTCCTCCGCGACAGCCTCGTGCTGGTGGCGTTCGGACTCCTGATCGGACTCCCCGGCGCCTGGCTCGCCTCGAAGCTCATGGCGTCGATGCTCTATAAGCTCTCGGCCCACGATCCGGTCAGTCTGCTCGCCTCCGCAGTCGGCGTAGTTGCCGTCACAGTCATGGCCGCCCTCATCCCCGCACGCCGCGCGGCGTCCGTCGAGCCGATGCGGGCACTGAGAATGGAATAGGTGCGAAGGCAAATAATCAAACAGGCAAGAGAGGGATTGTTGAACCGTAACTGAAGAGCGCCTTGTCCAATTTGCGCGGATCATCTTCAGATTCGCAGCGGGAAAGAAGCTCCTTGAAGAGCGCATAGTATTCGAAATATTTCGGAACGGTGAGGTCCGCGATAGCCGAACCAGTTAGTCGTGCTATTGCTGTCCTTACCCGGGAATCGAAGATCGGATATCGCGCTCCACTGATGAAATGAAGCAGCGTTGTTGCACGAGATAGTCCGAACCGCTTGGTTCTGACTCCGCTCGAATATTCGTCGACATAGGTTCTGCCGGACCAATCCTCAAGAAAGGCCACCAGCCTGTCTTCCTCAGGACACCGGGGCGATTCTAGAGCGGCTTGCATCCAGATTGGATATGCGACCGATGCAACGTTGGGTTTCCACTTATCGCCTTTGAAGGCGCCGTCTTTCCATTTGCCGACCGCTTCAAAGTCTTCGGAGGAGAGTGACCTCCAGTTTTCGATTAGTCGCCTGTATTCTTTTTCGTCATCATTCTCGCGGTCATACCGGTCAGACCAAGATTGTAGCCATCCAGCGGCGGTAGTGTTCTTAAGTTCAAGAATTCGGAAATTGAAGTTGCTCATTATCGCTCCCTCGCGGCAACAATGATCCTAATTCAACCCAAGGCTCTCTCAGTAGCAGCTCTATTCCTCCCGCAACGTCCGTGCCGGGTCAATCCCCGCGATGCGCAGTGTTGGCACAACTGTAGCTACGATTGCTACAGATATCAGCAGCAGAGCCACAGCGATGATGGTCGGCGCGTCATAGACGCCGATTCCGTAGAGCACGCTGCGCATCGCTCGCAGCGCGCCTGCGCACAAAACCAGTCCCAGAATCAACCCCAGCGCCGCGGCCCTCACTCCAGGCGCTCCGACGCGGACCATCGCCTGCTGGATGGACGACCCCAGGGCCATGCGGATGCCGATCTCTCGTGTTTTTTGCGCAACAATATTCGCAACCAGGGCGAAGATCCCCACGGCGCTTAGCAGCAAAGCCAGAATGGCCATGCTGCTCAGCAGCGCTACTTCGATGCGCTGCATCGCCAGCGTCTTCGCCAGGAGGTCGTTCATGCTGTAGAAGCCAGAGAACGGCAGGTCGGGATCCACGCTCGCCAGCGCGCGCTGCATCTGCGCCGTGAGGCCCTCTACCGGTCGCGCGGTGCGAACGATCCAGCTTGGCTGGAACCAGACGTGGACCATGGCGAGCTGCCGCGACTCGATCTGCGCGGCGGGGACGTACATCGTGGCCTCAGTCATGAGCGGCGCAACAGGATCGATGCCGGGAGCCATGGCGACATCCTCGACGACGCCGACGATCGTCATACCTTGGAACAGGTGCCGACCGACTGGCTGCTCGCCGTGGAGAAACTTCCGCGCGAAAGTGCGGTTGACGATGGCGACGCGCTGCGTGTTTGGCCCGTCCGCGTCGTTGAAAATGCGGCCAGTGAGTAGCGGAATCTGCAATGCGGCAAAATAATCAGGCGTAACGTAGACTTCGTCAGCCATCGCGGTCTGACCCACTTCCTTGCCGTCGCCAATGGTAATGCCTCCCATGATCAGCGACCGCTCATAGGGCAGGCTCAGGCCGACAGCTGCCTCTTCGACGCCGGGAATCTGCCTCATTGCGGTAATGCTCTCGTTGAGCAGCTTCTCGAAAACGGCCGCGTCGTGATAGCGGGCGTCGTCAAGCGATGCCCGCGCAGTCATCACACCCGACGGACTGAATCCCCGCGGCAGTGTCTCGAGATGAATGAGCGTGCGGACCAGCAGTCCGGAGGCAGTGAGCAGAACGACGGTCAGCGCAACTTCGCTGGCTATGAGCGCCTGGCGAAGTCCGACATGTTCGCCGCCGGTTGCAGCCCGCGTGCCGATCGCTGAGCGCAGGTCGAACCTTCGCGTCGCAAGTGCGGGAAGCATGCCAAACAGCACGCTTGTAAGCAGGGAAATGAACAGGGTAAACGCCAGGACGCGCGCATCGAGCGACACGCCTGTGACCGGCAGAAAGCGTTCGGGCAGGAGCAGGAGTAATCCATGCAGCGCCGCGAAGCCGACAGCTATGCCTGCCGCTCCGCCGAGCAGCGCCAGCAGCAGGTTCTCGATCCAGAGTTGGCGCAGGACCTGCCAGTGCGAAGCGCCGAGTGCCAGCCGCGTGGCCACTTCAGGCGTGCGGCGCAGCACACGGACCAGTGTGAGCCCGGCCAGGTTCGCACAGGCAATCAGCAGGATCAGTCCTGCAGCCAACATCAGCGACAGCAGCTGCGGGCGCAGCGTGGCAATCTGTCCTTGCTGCAGCGGGACCGTGTAGTAGCTCACCTTCGCGCCGGGGTTGTCCTGCAATTCATACCGGTTGCTGCGGGCCGACCATGCGCGGTTGATCTCGGCATCGGCCTCCTGCCAGGTCTTTCCGTCGCGCAGGCGAGTGATCAGCTCGAAGTTCGTCCCGCCGCCTTCGCCGTCGCGCGCGGGCTGCAGCGCCGTATAGAGATCGGCGTTCAGCGGAGTCGTCGCGCCCTCGGGCAGCACCCCAATGACGGTGTATGGTTCACCTTTCAACAGAATGGGGTTGCCGACGATATCGCGGTTCGCACCAAAAGCGGTGCGCCACAAGCCATAGCTCAGGATGGCCGTCTTCGGCCCGTGCAGGTGGTCCTCAATGTTAGAGAAATTGCGGCCGAGCACAGGCTGGATCGCCAGCACATCGAGATAGTGTTGCGAGATGCGCCCTTGGTGGACGTACCGGACCTGCTGCCCGGCCTCAAGGTTTACCCCCGTTGGGCGGATCCCGGAGACTGCAGAAAGCAGCGCGGGGACCTCATCCCGCAGCAGCTCCCATTGCTCGCCGTTGACGTGGTGCCGCTCATCCGTTGTGATGGTTCCGCGGATGCGCGTAAAGACAACGCCGAGGCGCTCGGGGTGGTCGTAGGGAAGGCTTCGGATCATCAGCGCATTCACGATCGAAAAGATCGCGGTATTTGCGCCAATTGAAAGTGCCAGAGTGGCGAGCACCGTCAACGTGAACCCGGGATTCCGCCGAAGCTGTCTCGCTCCGTATCGCAGGTCCTGCCACAACAACTCGATCCGGACGCCGGCGCGATGATCGCGGACCGCCTGTTTCACCTGCTCGACTCCCCCGATTTCGGCCAGAGTGGCCCGCCGGGCTTCAGACGGAGCCATGCCGTCGGCGATCTTTTCGTCGGCGATGAGGTCGACATAGGAACGCAGTTCTTCGTCCAGTTGGTTCTCAACCTGCCGTTTCCGGAAGAGGTTGCGCAGAGCGCTGCGGATGCGGGATAAAAGCTTCATGCTTCGCCTCTAGGTAGCCTTCAGAGCATGCGTCATGGCAGTAGCGACCCGCGTCCACTCCTCGGTTTCGCGCTCGAGCTGGGCAGCCCCGGACTTCGTCAGCTGATAAAACTTCGCGCGGCGGTTGTTTTCCGATTCGCCCCAGAATCCGGTCAGCCAGCCGGCCTCCTCCAAGCGGTGCAGGGCAGGGAAAAGCGATCCCGGCTTGACGACGAAGGTCCCGCGCGTCATCTGCTCGATGCGCCGCGAGATGCCGAGGCCGTGCAGTTCTCCCGTGGCGAGCGCCTTCAGGATCAGCAGGTCGAGCGTGCCCTGCAGAAGGTTGGTTTGCTTCGAAGCCATAAACGTCCTATAGAAAGCCTATACGAGCATAGCCCCAAGCTCGTATAGATTGTCAATAGGAAGGCCGGATATCCGACGTAAAATCGCCGCACCTCAGCCGCTGCGATCTGGTTCCATTCTCTGGGAGGCTTTACGCGTGCTCGGCAGATTTTTCCGCCGTCGCGGGCTTTTGGTCGTCGAGGATGTGCAATTCCTTGCCGGGCTTGAAGCGCACGGCCTTGCCTGGGGCAATGTTCACCTCGGCTCCGGTGCGGGGATTGCGGCCGATGCCGGTCTTGCGGGGGCGCACGTTGAAGACTCCAAAGCCGCGGAGCTCGATGCGGTCGCCGTTTGCGAGCGCCTTCTTGAGTGACTCGAATACAGTGTCCACTGCAGCTTCAGCCTTCACACGCGGCAAACCGGTGCGTTCGATTACGTGATGGATGATGTCTTGTTTAATCAATGCCTTCACCCCGAACCGCTGATTGAATTGTGGTGACTTCCGAATCTGGTGTGATGCTAGAAAGGTTTTTGCGCATTGTCAACGCGCCAACCGTCTCGTAAGATGCAAGTTTTGAGCAATCTAAATTAGTGCCGAAGGGTCTCGACGGCCATTTTCCGGGGTCCCGATGCTTGGGATTGCCCGGAAATATCCATGGGACCCCGGCGAGGGAGTTTTCTTGGCGATCAAGAGCGACCGCTGGATTCGCGAACAGGCTTTAACCCACAAAATGATCGAACCGTTCAGTGAAAAACAGGTTCGCGAAGGCGTGATTTCCTATGGCCTGTCCTCCTACGGATACGACCTGAGGGTATCGAACGAATTCAAGATATTCACCAATGTCAACAGCGCCATCATCGACCCCAAGCAGTTTGATGAGCGCTCATTCGTGTCGGTGGAGTCCGAATCCGTCCTCATTCCGCCGAACTCGTTCGCCCTGGCGCGCTCGATTGAATACTTCAGGATCCCCCGCGATGTGCTGACCATCTGCGTCGGCAAGTCCACCTACGCCCGCTGCGGCATCATCGTCAACGTGACCCCGTTCGAGCCCGAGTGGGAGGGATTTGTAACCCTCGAGATTTCAAATACCACCCCGCTCCCGGCGCGCATCTATGCCAACGAGGGCCTCTGCCAGATCCTGTTCTTCCAGTCCGACGAGGTTTGCGAGATCAGCTACGCGGACCGGCGGGGCAAATACCAGAAGCAGCAGGGCATCGTGCTGCCAAAACTCTAGGGCGGAATTTACCGCCCTCGCTGAAAATTCTCGCTGGTGCGGGTGCGAGGCTGTAATCTTAACTTGATTGCCTTGATGCCCACTGAGAACACCCCCCAGCGTCGCTTGCGTCTTGGACTCATCGATTTCGAGCCGTTGCGCGTCGCTGGCTTTGAAAGCGTGTACGACAGCGACCCCAACGTGGAGGTCATCGCTACAGACCCAGCGGGAGCCCTGGTCGGCGACGACCTGCAGATGGTCCTACTGGGGCTTCATAACCCGCCGGATTCCTTCGAATTGCTGGCCCGTCTCAAAGCCGCCCGCCCCAAGCTCAAACTGATCGTCATGGGATCGGAGAGCGACGACGAGACCATCATCAGCGCCATTGCTGCGGGCGCCAAGGGCTATCTTGAGGAGACGGCAACTCCCGAGCAGGTGCGCCAGTGTATCGAGGTAGTCGACAGCGGCTCGATCTGGGCGCCGCGGCGGGTTCTTTCCTCCTTCGTCGACCGCATGTTGCACGCGTCGGAAAAGCCCGTTCTGCGCCACGGCTTCAAATTTACCGAGCGGGAGCGGGCCGTGCTCAAATTGCTGGTAGCAGCTCGTTCTAACCGCGAAATCGCCGAAGCGCTGGGCATTGAGGAGCGCACCGTGAAGGCCTACGTCGCCCGCCTGATGCGTAAGGTCGGTGTCGAAAACCGGATCGCGCTCTCCATCCATGCCGCGAGCCGCTCGCTGGCTCCCGGTGAAAACGAAGATTAGGCGTAGTTCCACGCCATTTCCCGCCATTCTTGGTCTGCAGGTGACCACCCCCTTACTTTGGGCCAGTGCACCACAGTTACCTTGCAGGTTACTTTGGATAGCTGTACAACGTTACTAGCAACAACGCAGATCTGGGGAACGGGGCTAGCGGGGAAGGAAACTGAGCCGCAGCCCCCTTTTTTTCTCGACCTGAAGTCTCGCGCCTTCCCTGACGACGCCCAACCTCCGGCGATCCGCCCGCATCCCAAAGACCGTCCCCTGAAAAGGCTGCTTTGCCCCCGCTCCACAAAATTTGGGCAGCGCCCGCATCTGCCCAGTTATTGACGGGTCATTAGGGGTGAAGTAAACAGAGCTTAGATCGTCCAACGGAGAAAGCAATATGAGGAAAATTCTTCCCCTGCTGTGTGTTGTAGGGTTGAGCGCTGCGGCTTTAGCGTCGTCGGGCAAAGCGACCCTCGACCAGCGGCTTGAAAACTCAAGATCCATCATCAACGAGATTATGAATACGCCCGACCAGGGCATTCCCAGCTCGATCATGAAGCAGGCGACCTGTGTCGCCGTTGTTCCCGGGCTGAAAAAGGGAGCATTCGTCTTTGGCGGTCAATACGGCCAGGGAGTCGTCACCTGCCGTACCGGCCATGGCTGGAGCGCGCCCGCGTTCATCCGCATGGCTGGCGGCTCGTTCGGACTGCAGATCGGCGGCTCTGACACCGACCTGGTCCTGGTTGCCGTGAATGATCGCGGCATGCAGGACCTGCTTTCGAGCAAGTTCAAGATCGGGGCGGACGCCGCTGCCGCCGCTGGCCCGGTTGGCCGCAATACGCAAGCCTCCACCAACCTGACCCTCAAATCCGAATTGCTGACCTACTCGCGCAGCCGCGGCATCTTCGCCGGCATTGATCTGGACGGAACTGTCGTGAGCCAGAACTCGGACGATACCGAGGAGTACTACGGCGCGCCCCACACCTTCGATCAGATTCTCAAGGGAAACGTGCTTCCGCCGGATTCCTCCAAGCCTTTTCTGCGGACCGTGGTGAAGTACTTCCGCGAATCGCAGGACCAGTAGCAACGCGGCTTCAGCTGTCTCAGGCCCGGCTCATCGCCGGGCCATTTTTTCTTCGCTGGGAATTCAGTCCGGGTTCGACCACCCACCAGTTGGTTCCGCGATTGCCGACGCTGCGTCCGGACCCCAGGTGCCGGCGTCGTAGGAAAGGGGCGTAGGCGGATTCTTGAGCAGCGGATCAAGTAGCAGCCATGACTGCTCGACATAGTCCTCGCGTGCGAACCAGGTCTGGTTGCCCTCCATGGCGTCTTCAAGCAGCTCCTCGTAGGGCAGCATGGAGGAGTCGCCGCACCTATGTTCCGCCAGTAGTTCGGTCTCGCAGCCTTTCAGCCGCTCGCTTTCATCCTTGACGTAGACCCCAATCGCGATCTGCGGTACCGGGCTGATCCGGAAACGGACGTAGTTTTGCGGAGGCACTGCCTCTGAAAAAACCGGTGGCGTCTGGCGGAATCTTGCGACGACTTCGGTTGCGGTGGTCGGCAGCAGTTTGCCGGTGCGGATGTAAAACGGCACATCACGCCACCGCCACGAGTTGATGCGCACACGCAGGGCCGCGAAGGTCTCGACCTTCGAGTCCGGCTTCACGCCCGGTTCATCGTGATAGCCCTTGAATTGTCCCAGCACCACGTCCCCTGGCTCGATCGCATGCGTGCTTTTGAGCACTTTCACGCGCTCGTCGCGCAGCGCTTCAACCGTCGGACATGGGGGCGGCTCCATTGCAATATTGCTCAGCAACTGCATCAGGTGGTTCTGGACCACATCCCGTATGGCGCCAACGCCGTCGTAAAACGCCCCGCGGCCCTGGATGCCGAATTGCTCCGCCATGGTGATCTGCACGCTCTCGATGTACTGCCGGTTCCAGACTGGTTCCAGGAACGAGTTGGCGAAGCGGAAGAAGATCATATTCTGCACCGCGTTCTTGCCCAGGTAGTGGTCGATGCGGAATACGTGATCTTCGTCGAACACGGTGTGAATGATCTGGTTGAGATTCCTCGCCGTCTCCAGATCGTGCCCGAATGGCTTTTCGACGACGACCCGGGCGCCCTCGGAACAGCCCGACTTCTTGAGTTGCTCGATTACCTCCCCAAAGAGGAAGGGCGGGATGGCCAGATAGTGTATGGAACACTTGGAGCTGCCCAGTTCCTTGCGGACTTGTGCGAAGGTGGCGCCGTCGGCATAATCGCCATCGACGTAACGCAGACGCTGGAGCAGGTCGGCCATGCCCGCCGGATCGATACCTCCATGCTTGTCGCAGCTGTCCTTGGCGCGTTCTTTCAGCTGGTCGAGTGTCCAGCCTGCTTTGGCAACTCCGATGACCGGTCCTGTGAGCTTGCCCCGTTTGGCGAGCCGCTGCAGGGCAGGGAAGATTTGCTTGTAGGCCAGGTCTCCTGTTGCTCCAAAAAAGACCAGCGCGTCGGATTTCGGCTTATCCATGCAACCTCTCTAGTTCAGCGTGATGATTCTAACTGCTCATTGGATCATCCCCCAAAGCTCGGGTGGCGTGAATTTTTAGCGCGGGGCGGTCCTTGAGACCGCTCCGCATGGCTCCGCGCGCTCCAGCAGTTAGACTAGCCCTTATTGCCTGCAATGCGAGAAAGCCTGGAGTTTGCGGTTGTCTGGACGATGGTGAAACTGCAGGGCGTGCTCCCGCGCGGCCTTGCGCGGACCGTGGGCGCGGGAATCGGCGCTGTCGCGTACGGACTTCTGGGCAGGCTGCGGGAAGTCGCGCTAACCAATCTGGCACTCGCCTTTCCTGAGAAGCCCAACGCAGAGCGACAGCAGATCCTGCGCAGGTTATTTCGCAATCTCGGCTGGCTTCTTGCCGAGTTCTGCCAGATGCCTGGCTACACCCGCGAGAACACGCGCTCGTTCGCGCGCTACGAAGGCCTGGAACACTATCTCGCCGCGCGCGATCGCGGCAAGGGAGTGCTTATACTCACGGGGCACCTCGGCGCGTGGGAGCTTTCGAGTTACTACCACTCGCTGATGGGGCATCCCATGAGTATGGTCATTCGCCGGCTCGATAATCCGCTCGTCGATGCGCTGGTGAACCGCATTCGTTGCCTGCACGGCAACCGCGTGCTGCACAAGGACGAGTTTGCGCGCGGGCTGCTTGGCGCGATGCGCAGCGGCGAGACGGTCGGCATCCTCATGGATACCAACATGACGCCGCCGCAGGGTGAGTTCGTGCCCTTCTTTGGACGCGTTGCCTGCACCGCCTCCGGCATGGCCCGCGTGGCGCTGAAAACCGGTGCAACGGTTCTGCCCGGCTTCATGCTGTGGGAAGAGAGCGAGCAAAAATATGTCCTCCATTTCGGAAAGCCGATAGAACTTGTCTCCACCGGCAACGATGAGGCGGACGCGATTGAGAACACGGCGCTCTTCACCGCTGTCATCGAGAGCTGGATCAGGAGATATCCCGATCAGTGGCTCTGGGTTCATCGTCGCTGGAAGACACGGCCGTCGGGCGAGGAGCCGGTATATCACTAAAATCAGAAAGTGGGTGCCCCAGATCCCGCTTCTCGGACCTGGGACTGAGCGTTGAACACCGGAGTCTTATGCGATTGGTTCAATTGGCAGAGCTGCTGCACGGTGAGGTTCGCGGCGAAAATCTCGATGAAGCGAAAGAGTTGGAAGTATCCGGCGTCGCCAGCGTGAACACCGCGACGGCGGAGTCGGTGGTCTTTGCCGAAAACGCCGACACCTTAATGGACGCGCTGGGCTCGGCCGCTGCCGCCGTGATCGTCCCGCATCAGCTCGGAAAAGACGCGAATGCCCTCAAGCCTCTGCTGCTGGTGAACAACTCGCGGCTCGCCTTCGCGCGCGCGGCGCAGCTGTTGCGGACCGAAGAGGCCCACCCCGCGATCCATCCTACGGCTGCGATCGACGGATCCGCCGCGCTTGGACGCCGCGTCGGCGTTGGGCCGTACGCGGTGATCGAGGCGGAAGCGAAGATCGGCGAGAGCTCATCCATCGGAGCGGGCGCGGTCGTCGGACGCGGAGTCGTGATGGGCCGCGACTGCCGCATCTATCCCCGCGTGGTGATTTATCCAGGAACGGAGCTGGGAGACCGCGTCGTGGTGCACGCCGGGGCCGTGCTTGGCTCCGACGGCTTCGGCTACGTGCGCGACGAGTCAACCGGCGAGTATACGCAGTTTCCGCAGCAGGGCAGCCTGGTCATCGAAGACGGCGTCGAGATCGGCGCCAACACCACCATCGACCGTGGAGCACTCGATGAAACTCGCATCTCGCGCGGCGTCAAGATCGACAACTTGGTCCACGTCGGCCACAACGTCCACGTCGGCAAAGACGTCGTTATCGCCGCACAGACCGGCATCTCCGGATCGTGCACTATCGGCGACAATGCCGTCGTCGGCGGACAGGTCGGCATCGGCGATCACGCCACCATCGGCGAGCAGGTGATTCTCGGCTCGGGCTCCGGCGTGCTGACGCACAAGAAAGTCCATGGCCCGGGTGTTGTCTTCTGGGGCAGGCCCGCGAGGCCGCTCCGCCAATACCTCAAGGAACTTGCAACTCTCTCGCGCCTCGCTGAAGCGCCCGAAAGAGAAGCGATGTCAAAGCCTGCCCCGAAAAAGTCCGCGCGCAAAAAGCCCTCCCAGAAAGAGAAGTCATAGCCATGGCCGTCATCGTCGTCGGTGGACACTCGCGCAGCGTCGGCAAGACTTCGGTCGTTGCCAGCCTCATCGCGCGCCTGCCCGAGTTCCACTGGACCGCCTTCAAGATCACCCAGTACGGACACGGCTTCTGCACCGCTGATGGCGCGCCCTGCGATTGCCAGACCGAAGACCACACCATCGCCATCAGCGCCGAGCGCGACCCGAACACCGGAACCGACAGCGCGCGCTTTCTCGCCGCGGGAGCGGTGAAGTCATTCTGGGTGCGCACCCGCCAGGGCATGCTCGCCGAGGCCATGCCCCGCATTCGGAAAGAGCTGGTCGCCGCCGAAAACGCCATTCTCGAATCGAACTCCATCCTGCAGTTTCTTCGCCCCGACCTCTATCTCACCGTCCTCGACAACGCCACGGCCGACTTCAAGGACTCCGCCCGCCTCTACCTTGATCGCGCCGACGCCATCCTGCTGCGCGAGTCGGGCCTCAAGCTCGAGCCGCACTGGACCGGTGTCTCCGCTCGCCTCATGGAAAGCACGCCCCGCTTCATCGTCGCCCCGCCGGACTACCTAAGTGATGAGTTAGTCGAGTTTGTACGCGAAAGGTTGGTAGTCCAAAAACAGCTCTCGTGAGTCATATCTCCGCTGTGATACAACGTCTCCGCGACCCCAAACGCACTGTGATACCCACGGAGATCTCATCTATGACCAGACTCACCCGAACCCGCCTCTTGCTCGCCCTGTGTTGCCTCGCGGCCGCCATCGCCCGCGCCCAGGAGATGCCATCCACGCCGCCCATCAAGATGGGCCTTTGGGAATCGAGCATCAACAGCAACATCAGCGGCATCACACTTCCGCCAGACGTGATAGCGCGGCTGCAGGCCATGGGCAGGCCAGTGCCGGGTGGCGCGCATACCGTCGTTACGCAGAGCTGCATGACTCCCGAGGAGTGGACCAAAGCTTTCGAACACATGAACAACAACAATCAGTCGAAGTGCACTTACACCAACAAGTCCTTCACGGCACAAAAGATCAGCTTCGACATGAGTTGCGCTTCGGAGCGCGGCAATGTCTTCACGGGTCACTTCGAAATGACCATCGACGACGATCAGCACAGTCACGGCTCGGCGCACATGAAAGGCGAAGGCGGACAGAACGGCCAGCCCATGACCATCGACACCACCCTCACCTCGCACTTTGTCGCCGCCGACTGCGGAGACGTCAAGCCCGGTGACGCCAAGATCATCAAGAACCAGTAAGACTTACTTCGGAGTATTTAACGGCGCGAATGGCTCGCGTTCCATTGCGCCATTGCGGCGCTTCACCAGAATCTCCACCTTGCCCTCGGCCTCTTCCAACTGCTTCTTGCAGTCGGCCGATAGCCGCACACCCTCCTCGAAGATGCGGACCGACTCCTCGAGGGGCAAATCTCCGCGCTCGAGCTGAGCGACGATGGATTCGAGCTTCTTAAGCGACTCTTCAAACGTTGCCAACTGCGGCTCCTTCGATTTGTACCTCGCGCGCGGGCTCGGCTGCCTCGGCCGGAGCCAGCACGCCTTCGATCACATCCGCCGCAAGCGCGTAACGCCCGAACGGCGCGCTCACTTGCACGCCCTGCACCATCGACCGCGCCGCGGCAAGCATCTCCTGCGCGATCTTCACACCCTCGGCGCGCGCCAGTTCCGGCGTCGACGCGGCCTGCATGCGCAGCAGGATGCTGTCCGGCACGCTTACGCGCAGGTCGTTCTTCATGAACTCGGCGTTGCGCAGGCTGGTCAGCGGCCAGATGCCCGCGATCACCGGAATCCTGAATCCTTCGATGCGCTTCAGGAATTGCTCCAGGATGCGCAGGTCGAACACCGGCTGCGTGATGGCGTACTCCGCGCCGGCTTCGACTTTGTAAGCGAAGCGGCGAATCTCGTTGTCGACATCCGGCACGCCGGGGTTCGCCGCGCATGCGATCGTGAATCCCGTCGATGCGCCGATCGGATTGCCGCCAATGTCGAGCCCGTGATTCAGCCGGTTCACAATGTTCACCAGGCCGATTGCGTCCACATCGAAGACCGCCGTCGCATCCGGATAATTCCCCAGCTTCGGCGGATCGCCCGTGAGGCACAAGATATTCTTCAGCCCGATCGACGACGCGCCCAATAAATCGCTTTGAATGCTCAGCACATTGCGGTCGCGGCACGTGTAATGCAGGATCGTCTCGATCCCCGTCTTCTGCTGAATCTGAATGCACAGGCTCTGCGCGCTCATGCGCGCCGACGCGCGCGGCGAGTCCGGGACGTTGATGGCGTGGACGCCGCGTTTGGCCATCAGCGCCGCGCCCTGGATCTCCTTGGTAGCGTCGATGCCGCGCGGCGGAACGATCTCGACCATGGTGACGAACGCGCCATCGTGAATGAGCTTTCCAATCTTTGACCGCTGCTCGATCGGTGGAGGAGGCGTCTCGGTCACAATTGGCTCGCGAGCGATTCCTTTGTGCTGCACCTTCTGCGCTTCGACCGCGCGCAGCGCCGACTTCATCGCGCGGATGTGGTTTGGCGTGGTGCCGCAACAGCCGCCGATAAACTGCGCTCCCGCCTTCAGGAATTTGCGCGCGAAGCTCGCCATGTATTCCGGCGACGTCAGATAGATATTTCGCCCATCCACCGCGCGCGGCATGCCGGCGTTGGGCATCGCCACCAGCGGCAGGCTGGTCGATGCGGCGAGTTTCTCAAGCGCGGTCAGCACGGTCGCCGGACCCGTACTACAGTTCACGCCGATGGCATCCGCACCCCAGGCCGCCAGGCGCGCTGCGGCCAGCTCAGGCGAGGAGCCGTCGAGGCAGTTCGCTTCTTCGTCCACCGTGATCAGAGCGAAGACCGGCAGATGTGGTGCGACTTCCTTTGCCGCCCGGATCGCCTGTTCGGCCTCGTTCAGCGCCACAATCGTCTCAACCACAAGAACATCGACGCCGACGCCTAGCCCTCCATCGGCCAGCCCGCGAATCTGCTCCGCAAAAGCCGCGCGCGCCTCGTCGAGTCCCGTCTTGCCCAGCGGCTCTAAGTGAACGCCGAGCGGACCGATCGATCCTGCCACCCACGCCGTCCCGGCCTGCTTGTCCTTGAGCTGCTCGACAGCCTGCCGCGCCAGCCGCGCGCCGGCCCGGTTCATCTCAAAGACCTGGTCCTGAAAGCCATAGCGCAGCAGCCGGAAGGAGTTCGCGCCGAAGGTGTTGGTCTCGATCAGCTCTGCGCCCGACTGCAGATAATCCTCGTGCACCGATCGCACCAGGTCGGGCTGCGACAGGTTCAGCTCGTCGAAGCAGCGGTTGATGAAAATCCCGCGTGCGTAAAGCGTCGTGCCCATCGC
Source organism: uncultured Acidobacteriaceae bacterium (assembly GCA_963782175.1). Taxonomy (GTDB): domain Bacteria; phylum Acidobacteriota; class Terriglobia; order Terriglobales; family Acidobacteriaceae; genus Silvibacterium. The sequence goes on along the minus strand of CAWAIX010000011.1, from coordinate 475,818 downwards.
GCCATCGCAAAGAATGGTGCGGCCTGCAAACATCTCAAGAATGCGGTCGGTCATGTAGGTTGGCGCCTTTCTAACATGGTACGGTACCCGTCCGGTCGTGGCGAGCCTTTGTTATACTTGGCTTTCCCAAGCACCGAGGTCTCGCGTTTGAAGAAAAGAAGTCCACTGGTTTTCTGGCTTGTTCCCGTCCTGTTTCTGGCTGTGGCTCCGCTGCTGGTCTCCTGTGGTAGCAACTATTATTTTGGCGCCCGCAACCTCCCGCCGAGCAAAGTCCTCAACCGGGTTCTCATCGCCGAGCAGAATCCCAGTGCTTTGGTTCAGGGAGCTCTGCCGTTCGTCGACGCCTATTACGACATCCGCCACCCCTATAACAGCTCGGCGACCACGTTCGCCATCACCGGATACTCAGGCAAGCTGCCGCTCACGATCCAGAACATGCCGGAAGAGCAGACGAGCTACGTTTTCGGCATCGGCGACAACAGCTTTACCGCGGTCAATTACGCGACCGAGGCCGCCGGAAATGCGATCGCCATCTCAGCCGGCCTTGCGGCGAGCGTCTTCATCGATCGCCCGCGCAAATATGTCTACGCGGCCAACGACCAGAGTCATGTCCTCTCTGCCGTCGATCTTGCCGCCAACAAGAGTTACTTCCTCAATCTGCCCAATGTCTATCGCGTCTCGGTGAACCCCGGCGGCTCGATCGCGCTGGCTTTCGTGCAGAATTCCACGCAGGCCGCGAACACCTCATCCTGCGTTGTAGCCAACCCGGGCAACAATCCCGCGAACAATCCGAGCGGAATTCCTCCGGTGGCATGTCCGGTTCCCAACGAGGCGGACTTCGCCGTCTACAGCATCGTGCACCTTGATTCCACGCAGCAGAACGCCGCGGCCAACAACCCGAACTACCTCGGCGCGCAGGACTGCGAGCCGCAAAACCTCCCGCAATATTGCGTCTTCCCGGTGAGCACCGGGCCCAACGCCACCTTCGACCATCCGAGCAAAGCGGTCTTTTCTCCCGATGGATCGACCATCTACGTCCTCAACTGCGGACCCGAATGCGGCGGCACAACCGCGGGTGTCACCGTGATTCCCATAACCGGGAACGCGCTGAATCAGAATTCGGTCGGAGCCAGCGGCATTGCGCTCGTGGCGCAGAGCAACATCGCGATTCCGGGCGGCGCGACGGACGCCATATTCAACGGCAATACGATGTATGTAGCCGGCCAGTGCTTCGCCGGAGCGAACCTCACCTGCGCCACATCCGGCACCGGAGACGGCCTTTTCGTTGGACAGCTTTCCATCATGAATACGCAAACCGGAGCCATCACAGGTCCCTTCGCCATCAGCGACGGCATGCACAACAAAATGGTCTTCGCCGACAACAGCACCCTCTGGATCGGCTCCAGCCAGTGCCAGGCCGGCGAGCACTACAAGCAGAATCAGGCGGGCTCAGGAACGGCTTACGGCTGCCTGACCATGTTCAACACATCGAACAACTCGGTCTTCATTGACTCCTACAAGGGCAGTGCCACGGGCATCGCCGCCGTGACCGGCTTGAGCAAGGTCTACACAGCCGAAGGCGGCCAGGTGCAGATCTACAGCACGACTGACGGCTCGTCGCTGGACAACTCCAACGTGACCGTCACCGGAACCGCCATCGACGTCGCTTACATGGACGCGACCAGCGACGGCGACAACACCGATTACTGAGGCTGCCATCGCAAGCATTGCCGACGTCCTCGCCATCGCCGCCCATCGCGATGACGTGGAGCAGACCTGCGGCGGCACTCTGTTGCGCATGCGGTCGATCGGCGTGCGCACGGCCATCCTCGACCTGACGCGAGGCGAAGCCGGCACGCGGGGCACTGCCGAAGAACGCGCTGCCGAAGCCAAAGCCGCGGCTGACATTCTAGGCGTCGTCTGGCGCGATGCGCTCGATATCCCCGACGGCCGCGTCGAAAACACCTGGGAAAATCGCCTCAAGATCGTTGAGGTGCTCCGGCGCGTGCGGCCCCGTGTCGTCATTCTTCCTTACTGGACTGGCCGCCACCCCGACCACTACAACACCGCGACACTCGGCTACGAAGCCTGCTTCCTGAGCGGCCTTACGAAGCTCGACGCCGGCGCACCCCCATATAGGCCGTTCAAGATCGTCTATGCCAGTATTTATGCGGATGTCCGGCCCAGCTTCGTCGTCGACATCACGCCCTTCATCGAAGACCGCCATCGCGCGCTCATGGCCTATCGCTCGCAATACGGCAACCAGGAGCAGGGAAGCGGTCTCTTCGTTCCCGAAGAAGAGATCCGCGAGCGCACATTCTCAGTCGCGCGCCATTACGGCCTGCTTGCCGGAGTCCGATACGCCGAACCTTTCGTGCAGAAAGAGGTCGGCCTCGTCGACGACCTCACGTTGATCCCCGTGCAGTCGATGTAACCGGGCCCCACCAACCTACACCCCTGGTGCCCCAGGTCCGGATTTTCGGACCTGGCTGGTTCCGATTCCTGTTCCCTCGTCCTTCACGCCACATGCTGCGTCGAACGCGGCCCGGCCATGGTCCGCGCCGGCAAATACAGGCTGACGCATGCGCCTTTAAGATCGCCGTCCAGGCTGTTCGAGATGCGGATATGGCCTCCATGCTTCTGCATGATGCCGTTGCTCACCCACAGGCCCAGGCCTGTCCCGTGTTCGCCTTTGGTGGTGAAGAAGGGCTGAAACAGCTTCGACCGCGCGGCGTCGGAGATGCCCGGTCCGCTGTCCCATATCTCCACCACGACACCGGCGCTGCGTAGCTCCTCTGCCGTCACCGGCAAAATGCGAATGCGGATGCGGCCACCCTCTCCCGCCGCGTCGATCGCGTTGAGCATGACATTGGTAAAAACCTGGCGCAGTTCGGCCGGGTAGCCCTCTACGACCGCTGGTTCTGAGAACTGTCGCTCCACACCGATGCCCTGCTGCACCAGGCGGCGCTCGAGGAGCAGAAGCAATCCATCGGCCAGTTCCTTCAGGTCAACCGGGACCGGCGCCTTTGGCTCGCGGTAAAGACTCAGGAGCGTGCGCGTAATCTGCATCGTGCGCTCGAGTTCCTGCTTGGCCATGTCCAGATATTCCGCCCGCTTCGCGCGGTCCGATTCGGTTTCGAGCAGATAAAGCAGGTTGGAAATGGTGTCCAGCGGGTTGTGAATCTCGTGTGCGATCGAGGCTGCCAGGCGTCCGGCGACAGCCAGCTTTTCGCTGGCGGTCAGTGCTGCTTCCGTCCGCCGGGCCTCGGTCACATCGCGAAAGACCAGCACCACTCCGTGCATCTGGCCATCTTCGCCGCGAATGGGAGCCGCGCTGTCGTCGATGACGAACTCGGTGCCATCGCGCGAAATGAGAAGGGTGTGATTCGCCAGCCCGACCACGGTATTCTCGCGCCGCACCTTCGCCACCGGATTCTCCACCGGCTGTCGGCTCTCTTCATTGACGATGTGGAAGACCTCGGAGAGTTCCAGCCCCAGCGCATCCGCCAACGGCCAGCCGGTCAGCTCCTGCGCTACGGCATTTATGAACTGGACTTTCCCCTCGCTGTCGCAGGCGATCACGGCATCGCCAATCGAGGCCAGCGTGGTTTCAAACCACTGCCGCCGCTCCGAGATCTCCTCAGCCTGCTGCTTCAACTCTTCCAGCGTTTCGTCGTAGGTGCGCGATACGTGGCGGAGGCGGCTGACGGTGAACAGCCCAACGACGAGCCCGACGATCAAGCCGGCGGTTATCAGCGTCACAAACTCACGCCGCTCCATTTCAAGAGCTGAAACCGATCGCGCCTTCCGCACACCAGACTCCGTCTTCAGGAGTTCGTCAATCGAAGCGCGGACGTTGTCCATCAGATCCTTGCCGTGCTGGTTTAAGTGAGAGTCGTTCACTACTGAGGGGTCCTTGTTCAGTACGCCCATTGCAAACCCCAGCCAGAGCTGATGGCGATCTCTGGCGGCAGCTAATTGCTGCAGCTCTGTGGCTCTCTGCGAACCGTCCTGTCGGGCCACGAGCACCCGGTGGAGGTGATCGAAATGCTTGCTCACGGGTTCGGAAGCGGTACGGAACGGCGCCAGCATTGCCGGATCGCCGGTCAGTTGATAACCGCGCAGGCCGGTTTCCTGATCGATGATGAGTCTCTGGAGCTCATTGATCTCGGCCATCAGCGTGTCGCTTCGGTCGATGGCTTCCAGCGCCGAGGAGGATTCGTGGATCTGCCAGGCGGCGAAGGCTGCCAGTGCGAGTAAGAGAAGAACGGGAAGGAAAAGAATTTGTCGCAGAACGCGGTTGAAAGCGCGCAGGTTCACGAAGGCCCCTCATTGCCAGTCTGATGCTGGACTTTGCCCAGCATGAGCCTCACTTTGATGAGAAGATCATTCGGGCCCTCGCCTTTCAATACGGTGAAATCCACCACCTGCATTACTTCCTCGGGAAGATTGACAAAGGCGGAAAGCAGGAGGATCGGCACCTCGGGCCGCCGCATCCGCATCGCGACTGCCACCTCGCCGCCGTCCATGCCTGGCATGAAGTAGTCGAGGATCACTCCCTCGACCGGCTGGTCCATGAACAGACTCAGCCCGCTCGACCCGTCCGTAGCTGTAAGCACGCGGTAGCCTTCTTTTTCCAGCACGGCCTTGCGGATCTTCAGGCCGAGCGCTTCATCATCGATACACAAAATCAGGGGACCGGCTGTCACTCGTCCACTCTTCTGTCGTTGGGATTAGGCACGATGCCCACCCTATTCGGTCGTCATCGCTCATCGCAGACGGAGCTCGTGCTCGGGAGCCGCCGGGGGCTGTCTTGTACCTTGAAAATTCAACCCGGCACCGCCGTTTCCGTTGCGAAAATCACCTGAGTATATAGCACTTTGGTAGCGAGCTAAAAGGTTGAGGCCATTGATGAGGAATGCTGCGGCTGCGTCAGCTTCAGGCCGGACCGCTGCCCCCGAAATTTACAGAACGTTTGCATTCTCTTTGCCCGTCTGGGATACGCTGATGGCGGCTAGCTTGCTGTCTCCACGCGCAGGCCGGCCGCCCGCAAGGAGCATCTCCGTTGACCCAGATAGTTTTCGTACTTGAAGACGACACCGATATCTCACGCCTCGTCCAGCATCACCTCGAAGCCTCCGGCTTTGCCGTTCGCGTCTTTGGAACCCCTACAAATCTCGTCCCCGACGCCGAGCGCCAGCCCCCCGCGCTCTTCCTGCTGGACATCATGGTTCCCGGCGGCGATGGCCTCGACGTCTGCCGCCGTCTGCGCAACCACCCCGCGTTGAGTACCATCCCGATCATCTTCCTCACGGCGCGCGCCGGTGAAAACGAGCGCGTCCTTGGCCTCGAGCTCGGTGCCGACGACTACATCACCAAGCCCTTCGCCCCGCGCGAACTCATCGCTCGCGTCAAGGCTGTGTTGCGCCGTTTCGAGCGTCCCACCACACCTTCCACCATCACCTTCGAGGACGTCTCCATCGACGCCAGCGCCATGCAATTACGGGTCCGCGGCGAGCTGACCACCACCACCGCGACCGAGTTCCGCCTGCTCGACTATCTGGCCCGCCATCCCGGCCGCGTCTTCAGCCGCGACCACCTGCTCGACGCCGTCTGGGGAGACGCCCGCTTCGTCACTCCGCGCTCGGTCGACGTCTACGTGCGCCGCATCCGCGAAAAAATCGAGACCGACCCCGAGAATCCGCGCTACCTGAAAACCGTCCGCGGAGCCGGCTATCGCTTCGAGGTGCCACGACAGGCGTGAAAAAGCAGCTTCTGGCTGCTAGTGTCTGGCTTCAGGTTCGAGTTTTGTTCGGCACACACCGCCCACGGCGCATGAATCCACGGGTTAAGCTGGAAGCAAGCGCTGACAGCTTTTGAGCTCGTAGCTAGAGGCTAGAAGCTAGCAGCTAACCATGACCGGCAAAGTCTTTACCAAGCTGTTCTTCTCCTTCGTGCTGGTGCTGGCTATCGGCACTGCAATCCTCGACATTTCCCTCGAGCGCGTCATCGAGGAGTCGCTGCGCCAGCAGCTCGCTCAGTCGCTCGCGGGCAAGGCCCGGCTACTCGGCCGCGAGGCTGATCCCGCCAATACAGCCCTGCTCCGGCAGCTTGCGGTCGGCGGAGAATCCGACGCCGGCGCGCAGGTAACCTTCTTCGGACGTGGCGGCTCCGTGCTCGCCAGCTCGCAGGCGACCGATACCGTTGCACCGCCTCCTGAAGTGAGTCAGGCGCTCTCGGCTCGGGGGGGTGTGGGACAGGCCGAGCGCAGCGGCCAGCTTTATGTCGCGGTCGCCGGCTCAGGCCTTGTCGTGCGCCTCGCCGCATCCACCGCCGGCATTCAGGGTACGATGCACCTCCTCCGCCGCGATCTGATTCTCGTCTCGCTCTTCGCCGTAGGACTGGCCACGCTGCTCGCGGCTTTCCTGGCGCATCGCGGAGCCGCCCGCCTCGGCCGCATCGTAACCTTCGCGAACCGGATCGCAGCAGGGGACTTCTCCGCCCGCGTCGAGGAGGGCCATCTCGACGAGATCTCCGGTGTAGCCCACGCCCTGGACGCCACCGCTGCGCGCCTCGAAGCCAGCTTCAACGCCCTCGAGACCAAGCAGCGCGAGCTCACCGCCCTCCTCGACAGCATGCAGGAAGCCGTTATCGCCGTCGATCCCGCCGGCCGCATCAGCTGGTCGAACACCGTGATGCAGCGCATCGCTCCGGTAGCCATGCGCCAGGGGCAGGCGCTCGTTCATGCCATCCGCGATCCGGAGGTGCTGGCCTGCGTCGAAACCGCCCTGAACGACCGCCAGCCCTGCAGCGGCAAAGCCACCTCGGTTGCGCCTGCACGCATCTTTGAGGTCAACGCTGCGCCTACTCCGGGCGGCGGAGCCGTCGCCGTCCTCCACGATGTAACCGAGATCGAGCGCGCCGACAGAACCCGCCGCGACTTCATCGCCAACGTATCGCACGAGCTGCGTACTCCGCTTACATCGATCTCCGGCTACGTCGAGACGCTGCTCGAGGACACGCTGGAGATCCCGGCAAACGCTCGCGAGTTCCTCGCCACCATCCTTAAGAACGCCAACCGCATGACCCGGCTCACCGAGGACCTCCTCGCCCTTGCCAGCGTCGAGTCCGGCGACTACAAGGTGAAGCTGCAGCCGGTCTCCGCAGCGACGCTGGTGCAGGATGCCATCGAATCGTTGACCGGTATGGTGCTCGACTCCGACGTGACCCTCGAGTCCGCCGGCGCCTGCTCGACAGTGGTGCTCGCTGACGAAGACGCCCTGACCCAGGTCTTCGGCAACCTGATTGAAAACGCCATGAAATACGGCAAGAGCGGCAAACGGGTGCTGGTCGGCGCGCGCGAAATGGACGGATATGTCGAGTTTTCCGTGCAGGACTTCGGCCCCGGCATCGGCTCCGAGCACCTCAACCGCATCTTCGAGCGCTTCTACCGCGTCGACAAGGCCCGCTCCCGCGAATCCGGAGGGACTGGCCTGGGCCTGGCCATTGCCAAGCACATTGTGCTCGCCCACGGGGGAACTATTCGCGTGGAAAGCGAGTTGGGCTCCGGCGCGACCTTTCTCTTTACGCTGCCGCTGGCGTCGAATGCCGTGGCCGCCGAAATGGCCTGAGCTCTCCGCCTCATGGCTGTAGAGCCCACACCAGAATAGCTCCGCCGGTCAAGAGACATGCATGTAACCAGCGAGGATGGCTCCTCTGACCATGCGTATTCACAAATCGGAGAGACCTGTCCGCAAAGGATTGATATAAGCTTCTCATTGCAAATAATTTAATTCGCAAAAACCCTTCCCGGTTTCTCCCCCTTTTCATCAGTCCGTAAACGGGCTGTAACAATCACCCGTAACAATTTGAGCGATTTCTATCAGGGGGAGTCCGTGAAAAAGAGTATTTTGTTGGCTGCCGCACTCACGCTGTGTGCAGCTTCCCAGGGTCTGGCGCAAAAGCTGAATGGTGCAGGAGCCACATTCCCGTATCCCATCTACTCCAAGTGGTTCAGCGAATACAGCGCCCAGCATTCTGGGGTCCAGATCAACTATCAGTCGATCGGCTCGGGCGGCGGTATCCGCCAGGTCACAGCCGGCACGGTTGATTTTGGAGCAAGCGACGGTCCGATGACCGACGAGCAGCTCGCGCAATCGAAAGTCAAGATCGTGCATATTCCCACGGTGCTCGGCGCGGTCGTGCCTATCTACAACCTGCCCGGCGTCAGCACGGAGCTGAAGTTTTCTCCCGATGTCCTTGCCGACATTTACCTCGGCAAGCTCACCAAGTGGAACGATCCCCGCATCGCCAAGGACAATCCCGGGGTGAGCCTTCCCGCTTCCACCATCAACGTCGTCCATCGCTCCGATGGCAGCGGCACGACCTATATTTTTACCGACTACCTGTCGAAGGTCAGCTCCGACTGGAAGAACAGCGTAGGCAGAAGCACCGCGGTTCCCTGGCCTGTCGGCATCGGAGCCAAGGGAAATGAAGCTGTGGCCGGCATGGTTCGCCAGCTCCCCGGAACCATTGGGTATGTCGAGTTGATCTATGCTCTGCAGAACAAGATTCCCTACGGCTATATCAAGAATGCCGCCGGAAACTGGGTCAAGGGCAGCATTGAGGGCGTCACCGAAGCTGCGGCCAGCGTCAAGACCATGCCCGCCGACTTCCGGGTCTCCATTACCAACGCACCCGGAAAGAACGCGTATCCCATCTCCAGCTTTACCTGGCTGTTGATCCCCAACCCGGCCGTGAACGCTGCCAACGGAAAAGTCATCAAAGACTTCCTCAACTGGATGCTGGACCATGGAGAATCGGAGGCCAGCAGCCTGTATTACGCTCCGCTGCCGCAATCGGTTGCCGACAAAGTTCGTGCCACCGTGGCCCAGCTCAAGTAATCCAAGGCTGTAGCGAAGCCCTGGGGCGCGCCGGCATAAGCTGACGCGCCCTTCAAGTTTTCCACAGTAGCCACCGCCGAGTTGTATCGGGAGCCCCGATTGAAACAGAATTTTGGTTGTCCTTACGCCTTATGTTTCAAAGAGATTAATGGTCCTTTCATTTTGGGCGTATAGGGTTGAAAACGGTGGATCTCAAAACTCAGGAAGTTCGTGTGCCCGGACCATCTGAAACGCCTTCTCTAGCGGGAGACAAGCCAGGGGTTCCGCGGTCCGGGGGAGAGCCTTCACAGATACGCAGGTTTCTGCTTGCGCGGGGAAGCTCAGCCTTGGCCGACAGTACCTTCCGGTGGCTGATGCTGCTCTGCGCCCTCAGCATATTCGCCATTGTCGGGCTCATCTTCTGGGAGCTGATCGCCCGCTCGCAGCTCACAATCCACAAATTCGGTCTCAGCTTCTTCTTCGGAACCGCTTGGGATCCAGTCAATGGCAATTTCGGCGCGCTGCCTTTCGTGTACGGAACGCTGGTTTCCTCGATCGTCGCGCTCATCATCGCCGTACCGCTCGCTGTCGGTGTAGCCGTCTTCATCACCGAGATCTCGCCGGAGTTCCTGCGCGGGCCGCTTTCGTTCCTTACTGAGCTGCTGGCGGCGATTCCCAGCGTTGTCTACGGACTTTGGGCGGTATTCATTCTTGTCCCGCTGATGCGTGAGCACGTCAATCCTCTGCTGATGCGACTGTTGGGATGGACCGGCCTCTTTACCGAGCCGAACTTCGGCATCGGTATGTTCGCTGCCGGCGTCGTTCTGGCAATCATGATCCTTCCCATCGTTTCCTCGCTGACCCGCGAAGTCATGTCCGTGGTTCCTCGCATGCAGCGCGAGGGCGTACTTGCTCTCGGAGCCACACGTTGGGAAATGATCCGCATCGGCGTCCTGCGCAATGCCCGCATCGGCATCGTGGGCTCCATCATCCTCGGTCTGGGCCGCGCCCTCGGCGAAACCATGGCCGTCACAATGGTGATCGGCAACCGCCCGCAGATTGTCAAGAACCTGCTCGCTCCCGCCTACAGTATGGCCAGCGTGATCGCGAACGAGTTCAGCGAGGCTTCCGATGACATGTACCTAAGCGCGCTGATCGAGATCGGGCTCGCCCTCTTCATCGTGACCATCATCGTGAATATGTTCGCCCGGCTGTTGGTCTGGGCCGTCACCCGCGGAGCGCCCGCACGCGCCGCCTGAGGCGATTCCGGGAGCCCGCCAAAACCAGAGTGCAGGCCAATGAATCAGATAAATCTCAAACCGAGCACTGCCAACCGCATCTTCCGCAACGCGGGAAACCATGTCGCCACCGGGCTCACGATTCTGGCCACCATCGTGGTGATCTCTCCGCTCATCGCCATCTTTGCTTATCTCCTTTACAAGGGCGCCAGCTCTCTCAATCTGAATTTCTTCACTAAGGTTCCCGCGCCCGTCGGCGAAACCGGCGGCGGGATGGCGAACGCGATTGTCGGTTCCGCCGTACTGCTCGGTATCGGCAGTGTGTTGGGCGTGCCCATCGGGATTGCAGCCGGAATCTTTCTTTCCGAGTTCGGCCGCGGACGCAGGCTTGGCGATCTCATTCGCTTTACAGCCGACGTTCTCAACGGCGTGCCGTCAATTGTGATGGGCGTCGCCGTTTATGCGCTCATCGTTCTTCCGCAGAAGCACTTTTCGGCGTTGGCCGGTGGCGTAGCGCTCGGCATCATGATGATTCCCACCATCACGCGCACCACCGAGGAGATGCTCCTGATGGTGCCGCATCCCATCCGCGAAGCCGCGCTTGGGCTGGGCGTGCCCGCCTGGCGGGCGGCGCTGTCCATCACCCTCCGCACCGCGACCCCCGGAGTCATCACCGGCTGCATGCTCGCCTTCGCGCGCGTCGCCGGAGAAACCGCGCCGCTGCTCTTCACCGCTTTCGGCAATCAGTTCTGGAGCGCCAGCATCAACCAGCCCATCGCTGCCTTGCCGCTGCAGATTTATGTCTATGCACTCTCCCCCTACGACGAGTGGCATCGCCTGGCGTGGGCCGGCGCTCTGGTTCTCATTACCTTGATCGTTGTGTCGGTGGCTCTGGTGCGATATGTAACCACGCGCGGTGTCTTGAAAGGGGCGAGTTAAGTGGGTGTTGGAATTAAAGTAGAGAAGCTAAACGCATGGTATAGCACAAATCATGCGCTGCTCGATATCGGCCTGGATATCCCCGCCAACCAATGCACCGCGTTGATCGGTCCTTCCGGCTGCGGTAAGTCCACCTTTGTACGCTGCCTCAACCGCATGCACGAGACAAACCCCATCGCCAAGGTCGAGGGCAAGGTCGAGATAGGCGACATGGACATCTACAATGACGTATCGCCCGTCGAAGTGCGCAGGCGCGTCGGCATGGTCTTCCAGCGCCCAAATCCCTTCCCGACCATGTCCATCTACGACAACGTCGCCGCAGGATTGCGCCTGAATGGCTTCCGCAACCGCCGCATCCTCGACGAAGTCGTCGAGCGCTCGCTCATAGAAGCCGCGCTGTGGGATGAAGTAAAGGCCGATCTGAAGAAGAAATCCGGAGCCAGCCTCTCTGGCGGCCAGCAGCAGCGCCTGTGCATTGCCCGCGCGCTGGCCGTGGATCCCGAAGTGATGTTGATGGACGAGCCCGCCTCGGCGCTCGACCCAGTCTCGACCGCCAAGATCGAGGACTTGATCTTTCAGCTCAAATCGCAGTACACCATCGTCATTGTGACCCACAACATGCAGCAGGCTGCCCGCGTCGCCGAGCGCACCGGATTCTTCCTGAACGGTAAACTTATCGAATTTGATTCGACTCACAAGATTTTCACGAATCCCAGTGATAAGAGGACCGAAGATTACATCACCGGCAGGTTTGGATGAGCCTTATCCCTCCGGTCACTGGCAAACACCAGCGGCCCCGGGGTCCCCGGCGAGCCCGGTTTTGGTTCGCTGGGGTGGAAGAGGACCGAAGATTACATCACCGGCAGGTTTGGATGAGCCTTATCCCTCCGGTCACTGGCAAACACCAGCGGCCCGGGGTCCCCGGCGAACCCGGTTTTGGTTCGCTGGGGTGGAAGAGGACCGAAGATTACATCACCGGCAGGTTTGGATAGCGTAGAACAATAGGGGACACCACCCCAGGGGCAGGTCGGGATGACGAGAATCCGATTTCAGCGCAGTCTGGACGATTTGAAGGAAAAGCTCCTTGTGATGGCCGGAATGGCCGAGCAGTCCATTCAGCGCGCCGTCGAGGCCTACCGCACCCGCGACCTCTCGATCTGTGACCTGGTCGACCGCGGCGAACTGGCCATCAACCGCTTCGAGCGCGAAGTCGACCAGATGGCCCTCGATTTGCTCGCCATGGAGCAGCCCATGGCCATCGACCTCCGCTTCATCCTCTCCGTGATCAAGATCAACGCCGACCTGGAGCGCGTGGGAGATTCCGCCACCAGCATCAGCGACCGCGTGCGCGAACTTGAGGCCTTTCCAGTCGCCGAGCTGCCCGTCGACACGCCGAAAATGGCTTCCCTGGCCACCGGCATGATCCGCAAATCTCTCCAGTCTTTTATCGAAGCCGATGCCGCCATGGCCGAATCTGTGCTGTCGATGGATGACAATGTCGACAAAATGAACGACACGGCTTACTTCACATTGCTGAACGTGATGAAGAGCGAGCCGCATCTGGCGCCGCAGGCGCTGGCCGCGCTGATGATCTCACGCAGCCTCGAGCGCGTTGCCGACCATGCCACCAACATCGCCGAAGACGTGATCTTCTGGGTGCGCGGCGCCGATGTTCGCCACCATATGAGCGTCAGCGAACCCCGCAGCGCCTGATTCCAGCCGCGAGCTCTCTGTGTTCTTTGTGGTGAAGCAGTTTTTTTTGCGCTCTTGGCTTCTCTCTCGAAAATGCTGATCGCCGCTTGGCATCGTTGCGGTGAGTTTCAGCAGCTTTCCAGGGACTGAAGACTGTGGACTGTGATCTGAGAACTGGAAGCTAATCCTCCCACCAATCCAGCTTCGCAATCCTGGGATAATACAGCCCCATCCGCACCGGCAGCGCTTCGCCTTCAATCTGCTTCAGCGCGTCGGCATACCTCTCCAGTTGCGGAGCGTAGTAATTCCGCTGCTCTGCGATAAATTCCTCAAGCGCCTCGCCCGCCGGAGCGCTCATCTTATAGTCGATGATCCACAGATGCTCATCGCCTGCCTCACCCGGTGCCGCGCCGCCGCGAAATACCCGGTCCGCCCGCAGCGTAACCATCTCCTCGCCAATCCATTGCGACCACGACGACTCCGACTGCCCCCCGGCATGCTGCTCCAGGATCCACCGCCCGGCCGTATCGCTTCGGCAGCTCTCTACCGCGCCGACCACTTCGCTCAGTGCCTCCTCAAGCGTCCTGCCCGCAAATGCCGCCGCGCGCAGCATTCCCCGTGCTCGCGCCTCAATCTGACCGGGATCCAGTCCCCGGCTCAACTGATCCAGCAGAGCATGCACGGCGTTCCCAACCACCCTCGTCCGTCGCGATCCCTCCGGACGCACCAGCTCCGCTGCGCCTTCCACCAGTTTTGTGCCGGAAGCAGTTACATTCTTTCCCCGCGGCCTGAAATCCGTCTCCAGCGGCAGCCTTTTCACCGTCAGCCTCGGACCTCGCTCCTCGGCCGTCGCCGCCAGTTCGAACAGCTCGCCCTGGTGTGTCAGCTCCAGCGGAAAATCCAGCACCTTCGCCTGAGCTTTATCCTTCAGCGCGCCGAGGAACTTCGCCTCGAATGCCGGCCATCCCACATCCAGCAGGCTCTTCTTGTCGCCCTGGTTCAGCCCCGACTGCGTCAGCGTGGCCGTCCCCAGCAGATGCAGCTCCCGCCGCGCGCGCGTGCAGGCAACATACAGCAGGCGCTTGATCTCCTCATCCTGCCGCCCCGTGCGCTGCCTCTGCACCCATTTGTAGGTCGGATGTGCGTCGCCGCCCTTGGCCCCGATCGGCGCAACGACCATCTCGTCGAGGCCGGCTTCACCCGTGCGCTCGAGCGACACAATCAGCGACGATGGATCCGCCGCCGCCTTGCGATCCAGCCCGGGCACGATCACCACGTCGAAGCCCAGCCCCTTGGCCTTGTGGATGGTCATCAACTGCACTCCCGCGCCCTCGCTCACTCGCGGATCCGGCTGCGCGAACAGCCACTCCAACTGCGCATCGAACTCAGCCGTCATGCACGCCATCCCGTCCGGAGCAATCTCGTCCAGCATGGCAAAGAACGTCTGCACGTTTTCATACGCGGCCGCATCCACGCACAATGGTCCGCCCAGGCTGCGCCACGTCCGCTCGATCCATTGCGAGAACGACCCCGCATGCAGCCCCGCAAACCGCGTCGCCAGCGCCTGCTTCAGGATCCCCACCGTAAGCGCTGCGCGCTCCGCCGCTTCGCTGTCGAGCAGACCCAGCCGCTCCTCAATCAGCTCCAGCATCGGCCTGCGCCGCATCGCGCGATCGTCCGCGCCCGTCAGCGTGTGCAGATCGCGCACTGTCAGCCCGCACCACGGAGCCCGCAACATCGCCAGCCATGCGATTCGGTCCATAGGGTGCAGCAGCGCCCGTGTGAGCGACAGCAGGTCCAGCAGCTCCTGCCGCTCCGCCAGCGTCTCGATCTCCACCGCACGAAACGGGATCCCGCGCTGCCGCAGCAGCGGCACGATTTTCGCCAGATGCTGCCGCGCACGCACCAGCACCGCCACGCGATATTCTTTCCCGTCCTCCTTGGCCTGCTCGATGCGCGGCCCGTGCCGCTCGATGATCCCCAGCACCTGCCGCGCCTCCCGCTCCTGCGCGTCGTTCTTCTCCTCGGGAGTCGCCTTGGCGCGATCCGCCGCGCCAATCACCTGTGGATACACCTTCACCGCATCCGGAAACAGAGCCGGTTCAGCCGCGAAAGACGGAGAGAAGGGAACCGGCGCATCGTTTCCGAAGATGGCGGCAAACATCTCGTTCCACCCCTCCGTCAGCCCCGCATGCGAGCGGAAGTTCGTCGAGAGCTGCACCAGCTCGCACCCGATCGCCGTCGCCTCCCCCGCGATGCCATTGCGTTCCACGTGCGCGAACAGCTCCACCTCCGCCTGCCGGAACATGTAGATCGACTGCATCGGATCGCCCACAAAAAAGCACGTCCGCCCATCACCTTCATCCCACGCTCGCACCAGCAGCCGGATCAGCTCGAACTGGCTGCGCGATGTGTCCTGAAACTCATCCACCAGCAGGTGCCGCAGGCCGCCACTAAGCGCCAACAGCACGTCGGGATCCTCCTCCGCATCCCGCAGCACCTGCCGTGCCGAGATATTCAGCTGCGGAAAGTCCACGACATTTCTCTCGGCGAACATCACATTCAGCTCGGCCACCGCGCGCCGCAGCGTCATGAACAGATGGCGCAGCGTCGTCCACTGGTCGTCGTCGTAGCGTGGCAGAGGAAGATCCTTCAACGCCACCAGCGCTTCACGCAGCCCGGCGATTTCCTGCAACCGGACGAGCAGCCCTTCCATGCGCCGCTTCTGCTCCTTCGCATGCAGCCCCGATGGGGGAAACCCATCCCTTACAGTCAGAGATTTCCGCCAAGTGCCGCTCTGCGTCAGGAGAAACTCGGCCACGCACTGCCAGTGCTCGAGCATTTCGAGGTCAGGCAGTGAACCCATCCGCGCCAGCAACCCGAACTTGTCACAGTTGCCCGCGGCATAATCCGCTAGCTCGACAAGCTCATCAACCAGCAGTGGTTCAGGTGCGATACGCCGGTACACCTCCTCGATGCCGCGCCTCACCTGCGCCTTGAACGGGCGCTCCAGCTCCAGCCGCACCTCATCCCAGTCGATCGCTTCGACCAGCGGAAACGCCCGCACCCACTGGTCGCGATTCTTCAACATTTCGGCAATCAGCCGTTCGCAGTCCTGCAGGCTGTTGTCGCGCAGCGCCAGCAGATGCGCGATTGCCTCGCTCAGCGCCGCGTCCGCTCCACCGAGCCGGCCCAGCGTGTGCCGTGCCGCCTGCGCATACAGCAGGTCCGCCCGCTCCACGGGATTCAGCCTTCCGCCCATCCGCGACAGCAGTGGCTGCCCGTGCGCAATCCGCAGGCAGAGCGAGTCGATTGTCTCGATATTCAGCCGCTGCGGTTGTTCGAGAATCCGCCATCCCCGCGCGTCCGAGTTTCTCAACGCCGCCCGCGCCAGCGTCACGCGCTCGTCTTCATTCGGCGTGGATTCGGGAAACCGCGCTGCATCCTCGAGATGCTTCAGCACTCGCGCGCGCATCTCCGCCGTGGCCGCGCGTGTGAATGTAATCGCCAGAATTTCCTCCGGCTCATTCACCACCGCCAGCGACTTGAGAAAGCGTCGCGTCAGCAGATCCGTTTTCCCCGACCCCGCGGGAGCGCGCACGATAAAGGTCTGCGACAGGTCGAGTGCGCGTGCTCGCTGCCCAAGATCACCGGTCTGAGATTCGTCGCGCACCAGGTGAATCGTCGCCTCACTCATCGCCGTTGCCTTCGTCACCGTCTTCGCCCAGCCCCGCATTCAGTTCCGCCACGCGGCATAGCCCCGGAAAGTCGCAGTACCTGCACGTGTTCCGCCGCTCCTTGGGATCGACACGCGCATCGCCATGCAGAAAATCCTCGGCAAGATTCACCAGCGCATTTGCCCAGTCGTTCCTCAACCCGGCGTCGAATGCATCCTTCGTGAACTTCGCCTTCAGGCCCGCGCCCTTGAGCACGGCCTCATCGCTCACGCAGCCCTCAAAGCGCGCTTCCTCCGCCTTGACCCGCGCGAAGAGCACGCCGCACACATCCTCCACGTTTCCAAAGATCGCGTACAGCGGCAGCTGTGGCTCGTCCGGCCGCTCGCCCTCCCAGTCCCTGAGCGACACCTCGCCGGTTTTGTAATCGAGCAACAGACGCTGCCCGTTTTCCAGCACATCGATGCGGTCCGCGCGCAGCCGCAGCTTCAGGCCGCCCACGCTCACGTTGTCCAGTTTCTTCTCCGTCGCCTCGACCGTAAATGGCACGCGCTTCACCTCATGCTCGCGCAGCCATTTATCGAGAACCCTCGCGAGCCGCTGCTGCTCGCTCGCAAGGTATGCGGCCATCCACGCATCGCCGCCATGTCTCTTCACGAGCGGCGCAAAGACTTCTGCAATCACGTCGCTGACGATCGCGCCGAGACGGCCCTCCGCAATCGCCGCCTGCAGATCGGCAAGCGTATGCAACGCGCCTTTCTCTGGAGACCACAGCCGCTCCATCACCTCGTGCAGCTTGCCCCCTCGCTCCATCGCCGAAAGCCCCCACTCGCCGCGGTTCAACTCTTCGGCGTTGAGGCGCTTCGCTGCAAACGCCTTGAAGGGACACGCCGCCTGATCCCGCAACACCGACGCCCCACCCGCGCACTCCTCAACCGGCCACGCAATCGTCCCCGAAGCGTCACGGATCTCTTCGAGTCTCATGGGCTCCAGTCTCTCGGCTGCCGCGCCGATCTGCTCAAGGAGAAGCGCCGAACTCTCCCACCGCGCCCCCGGCGCAATCTGCTCGATCAGCGGTGACGGCCGCAGATCTCCATCCTTATTCCGCTCCGCGTGACTGAATACGACGACTGAACTCTGGGTGCCCCACGTCCCGTTGCTCGAACCACCAAGACTTTTGGTGCCCCACGTCCCGCTTCTGGGACGTGGGTTTGCAGGCTCTACTCTGGGTGCCCCATCCTTTCGCCCCGTTTGCGAAACGATGGGAAGAGCCACACTCGCGGCAATCCTTTCCGTCACCACTCGCGCCAGCTCCCAGTCATCTTCCGATGTCGCATGCGGCATGCCCGCGCGTTTCTGCACATCATTTGGGAGCAGCGCATGCATCCTGCCTCGCGCCGGCCATGCCTGATCGTCCGCGCCGAGAAACCACACCGCATCGAACTGCTGTCCGCTCGCCTCAAGCGCGCCCATTACCTGCACCGGAGCCCCATGCGACTCGGCAGCAAAGATCGTTTCTCCGACCTGCAATTCCAGCGCCTCGAGAAAATCGTAATACCGCACGCGTCGCCCATCGAAGTCGAGCAGAGCGATCTCATCGAGCAGCCGTTCCCAGCGCGCCCGCGCCTGATGTTCAATCTCGTCGCGCCTCGCCGCCCCGCGCCATCCCACCTCGCCGAGCAGGACCTGCGCGAGATCTACCCACCTGCCCGGCGCCCGCTCTTCGTCGGTAATATGGTTCACTGCGGCCATTTTCTGCATGGCCTCGAGCCGCGCTTGAACACTTGCCAGGGCAGGGGAGCGACCCATCTCCCACAACACTTTTCTTAAAGAGATTTCGAGCGACAGCGACCCCGAATTGCGCAGCTCCGCATCGAAGCTCGCCAGCGGTAAATAGAGGTTGCCCCATTCAAGCCCGGTTTTGGCTTGAGTGGGTGAAGAATTCGTCTCCCTGACCCCTGATCCCTGATCCCTGGCTTCTAGATACCCCGACAGCAGCAGCCACGATACTTCTTCTTCGCTCAGCGGACCCGCCACCCACCGCAGCAGCAGCAGCGCAGCCCGAATTACCGGAACATTCCCGAGCGGCTGGCCTAGCGAAAACTCAAACGGCATTCGCGTAGATGACGCGAACACATCGTTCGTCTCGGGCATCAGCACACGCCGGAAGATGCGCTCGATCTCGCTGCGCACACTTCGCAGTTCGGGCACAATCACGCCAATCCGCGGACGCGTCTGGGACTCAAACAGCGGATTCTCATCCAGCACTGCGCGAATCCAGTGTGCACACGCGGTGATCTCGTTCCGAAGATCAGTCGCCCGAATCAGGCGTGGCGATGCCTCAACCAGATCGCCCGCGCAGACCTGCACCTCTACGCCCCGCCCTTCAAGCGCTGCAATCAATCTCTTCTTGGACGGTGCGATGCGATCGAATCCTACCAGAACGATCTGCTCCGGCAGCCGCAATTCCCCTGCATTCTCCGCAACCAGCCGTTCCACCACAAGGGATTCCAGTTTCGACCGGCTCACCCAGCCCTGCTTCGCGCACTCCTTGTCGAACGCTGCTGCCCATTGCCGGAACCGCTCCGCATCGGTTTGCCCCCACGACTGCCTGCGCTCGACATGCGCTTCGTAGTCGCAGAGCAGGCGATACGCCTCCTCGGCCAGCGCCGCCATCGCCTCGGGAGAAACCAGCAGCTTGGCATCGTCCCGCTGCATCCGCGTCCACACACTGCGCTCCTGCAAGCTGGTCAGCAGCAGCGGAGCGTCCGCCTGCGCCGTGCTCTGCTCCTGCCACAACCGCTGCACCCAGCTGTCCCAGTCCACTATCGGTGGACTGGCCCACACGCGCCTGCCAGCATCGCGCTGCCGCAGCGCGTACTCGCGCCTCAGCCAGCGGGCCGCGCGGACGTTGGCCGTGAGAATCGTTGCGCCGCGCTCAAACGCGCTTTCGATTTCCGTGGAAAGTCTCATGCCGGGTAGGATTACCTGTAAGTGTAAACTGATGGGTGAAGCGCTTTCCCTCCCCGTTTTGTGCATTACTCGCGCTCTGCCTGCTTCTCGCAATTCCCGGTTGCCGGCGCGGCGCCACTCACCCCGAACACACCGCTGAAAAGTCCTACCACATCCGCGGAATCGTCGTGTCCACCGATC
This sequence comes from uncultured Acidobacteriaceae bacterium, assembly GCA_963782175.1. Lineage (GTDB taxonomy): Bacteria > Acidobacteriota > Terriglobia > Terriglobales > Acidobacteriaceae > Silvibacterium. The sequence goes on along the minus strand of CAWAIX010000011.1, from coordinate 456,240 downwards.
CTGCCCGGGGTGCCATCACCCTCGACACCGACGCCATCCCCGGATACATGGAGGCGATGATCATGCCCTACGCGCTGAAGAATCCCGGCGTCATCAGCGAACTCCACCGCGGCGACACCATCACGGCCGACCTTTACACCTCTGACTCCGCCACAACCCTCGACAACATCGTCATCGTCGGGCAGGCGAAAGCCGACTACAAGCCGCCGGTCGCGTACAAGCCGCTCAACCCCGGCGATCCGGTTCCCGACTTCAAACTCATCAATCAAAACGGCAGAACCATCCACATCGGCCAGTTCCGTGGAAAGGTCCTCCTCGTCACCTTCATCTACACGCGCTGCCCGCTTGCTGACTACTGCCCGCGCATGAGCCGCAACTTCGCGCGTCTCAATGAAATCCTTGCCTCCGACTTCGACCTTTACTCTAAAACTCACCTGCTCAGCGTCAGCTTCGATCCGGAGTACGACACCCCCGCCGTCCTCCGCAGCTATGGAGGCGCCTACACCGGCCGCTACAGCGAGGAAGACTTCGCCCACTGGGACTTCGCCGCACCGCCCGAGAAGGAACTCCCCGACGTGCTGCACTTCTTCCTCGTCGGAGCCACGCCCGAGAAGGACCGCACCATCACGCACTCGCTCTCGACTGTTGTGATCGACCAGCAGGGCAAGGTTTACAAGTGGTATCCCACCAACGACTGGACCCCTGAGCAGCTTCTCGCCGACGTGAAACAATTGCTGTCAGGGAAACCCCAGGCATGATCGTGATCGTTATGGGAGTCGCCGGCTCCGGCAAATCCACCATCGCGCATGCGCTCGTCGCTCTCACCGGCTGGCAGTTCGCCGAGGGCGACGACTACCACAGCGAGGCCAACCGCGCGAAGATGCACGCCGGCATCCCTCTCACTGACGAGGACCGCATCCCCTGGCTCAATAGCCTTCACCACGTCCTCGCCGGATGGCACCGCGCCGGCATCAGCGGCGTCCTGACCTGCTCGGCGCTCAAGCAGTCTTACCGCGACCTGCTCGAGAAGGACCTGCCGCCCGGCTCCTACCGCTTCGTGCTGCTCGAAGCCCCCATTGCCGTCCTCGCCGCGCGCATGCACAACCGCCCCGGCCACTTCATGAATCCCGACCTGCTTCAGAGCCAGCTCGACACCCTCGAACTTCCCGCCGATGCCCTCCGCATCGACACCACCGCCCCCCCTGAAAGCGTCGCCCGCGAGATTCTCGCCAAGCTCGGCATGCCTGCCGCGACTTCCAACGATGACGGTGCCCCACTCATGCCCGCCGTTGGCTTGAGTGGGTCCTGATCCCTGTTCTCCGATCCCAGTTTCCCTGTACCCTGAACCCATGGCAAAGCTCACCATCATGTTCGGCATCGTCCTCTTCCTGCTTGGCATCGTTGGATTCGTCTCGTCGCCCCTCCACGCGCCCACCGCGCTCATCCCCTCCGCCGTCGGCATCATCCTCGGCTTCCTCGGAGGCCTCGCCTCCACCGAAGACGCCAAAAAGCGCATGCTGCACATGCACATCGCCGTCACCGTCGGCCTGCTCGGCTTCCTCGGAACCGCCAAGAGCATCTGGGATTACATTCAGATGCTTCGTGGAGTGCAGTTCCCGCATCCAATCGCCGTCGAAGAGAAGGCCGCCATGTCCATCGTGCTGCTTGTCTTCGTGATTCTCTGCGTGCGCTCCTTCATCAACGCCCGCCGCGCGCGGGCCTGACCGGAGAGCCTGGATTTTAGGAACCCCAAGCCGAGGAAACCGAATGCGCCCCGGGTCCATGTCGACGTCCATGAAAGCTGAGCGCTCCACCTCGACCCGCGGAGCCATTCGCGCCGCCGCAGGCGACCAGCCCAAAAAGAAGACCGACTACAAGAAAGTCATGCCTGAGATCTGGCGGCTCGTGCACCCCCGCCGCTGGCTCCTGCTCGCCGGACTCATCCTCGTCGCCATCAACCGCCTCGCCGGACTCGTCCTGCCCTACGTCTCCAAGCCCTTCATTGACCAGGTGCTCCGCCACCACCATCGCGAGCTGCTCTGGAGGCTTGTCGCCGCCATCTTCATCGCCACCGCCATCCAGGCCGTCACATCCTTCTCGCTCACGCAGCTCTTATCCAAAGCCGCGCAGCGCATGATCGCCGATCTCCGCCGCCAGGTACAGCAGCACATCGGACGTCTCTCCGTCTCCTTCTACGACGCCAACCGCACCGGCGTCCTCGTCTCGCGCATCATGACCGACGTCGAAGGCGTGCGCAACCTCATCGGCACCGGCCTCGTCGAATTCGTCGGCGGAATCCTCACCGCCGTCCTCGCCTTCATCTATCTGCTCTACCGCAGCGCCCACATGACGCTCATCATCTTCTCGGTGATCGCCGTCTTCGTCCTCATCCTCTCGCGAGCCTTCAAGACCATCCGCCCCATCTTCCGCGAACGCGGCAAGATCAACGCCGAAGTTACCGGCCGCCTCACCGAATCCCTCGGCGGAGTCCGCGTCGTCAAGGGCTACCACGCTGAGGAGCGCGAGGCCGGGGTCTTCTCCGGCGGCGTGCAGCGCCTCCTCGACAACGTCATGAAGTCGCTCACCGCCACCAGCGCGCTCTCCTTCGCCGCCACCACCGTCCTCGGAGTCGTCGGCGCACTCGTCATGCTCCTCGGCGGCCACGCCGCGCTCGCCGGACGCCTCACCGAAGGCGACTACGTGCAATACACCATGTTCCTCGCCTTCATGATCGCGCCCGTCTTCCAGATCGTGAACATCGGCACCCAGCTCACCGAAGCCGTCGCCGGACTCGACCGGACGATGGAAATTCTCGGCGAGCGCGACGAATTCGCCGACCCCGCGCGCACGCACACGCTGGGAACCATCCGCGGCGACGTCGCCTTCGACGACGTCGTCTTCTCCTACGAGCCCGACAAGCCCGTCCTGCACGGCATTTCCTTCGAATCGCACCCCGGAACCGTCACCGCACTCATCGGCTCATCGGGATCGGGCAAGTCGACCATCATCAGCCTCATCTGCGCGTTTCACACGCCCGACACCGGCCGCGTCCTCGTCGACGGCATCGACCTCTCCACCGTCCGCCTCGACGACTACCGCTCGCAACTCGGAGTCGTCCTGCAGGAATCGTTCCTCTTCGACGGAACCATCCGCGACAACGTGATGTTCTCGTATCCCGACGCGACGGAAGAACAGTTTCTGACCGCCTGCCGCATTGCGCGCGTCGACGAGTTCGCCGAGCGCTTCCCCGAGGGATACGACACCATCGTCGGCGAGCGCGGCGTCAAGCTCTCGGGAGGCCAGCGCCAGCGCCTGAGCATCGCAAGAGCCATCCTCGCCGACCCTCGCATTCTGATTCTGGACGAAGCGACCTCATCCCTCGACTCCGAATCCGAAGCCATGATCCAGCAGGGGCTCAGCTTCCTCATGCAGGGCCGCACGACCTTCGTGATTGCGCACCGCCTCTCGACCATCCGCCGCGCCGATCAAATCCTGGTCGTGGAAGGCGGATACATCGTCGAACGCGGGACACATGAATCGTTGTACGCCCTCGGCGGACGCTACTTCGACCTCTACACCCGCCAGCACGGCCTGGAAACCAACCTCTTCCTCGCTCCCGGCGAAGGCGATGTGGTGGAAGAAGCGAAGTAAGTCCCCCACAACTCTGGGTACCCCACGTCCGGATTCTCGGACGTGGGAATCCGTGCCGTTCAGTACCTGAGTAACTTGAGTTAGGTAAATATCTGGGTGCCCCACGTCCCGCTTCTGGGACATGGGATTTAAGCTCCCCGAAATGACCCGTGGTCTGATCCGTCTGCAAAAAACAGGCAACCTTCACTTCATCACCTTTAGTTGCCATCAGCGCCGCCCGTACCTACGAAGCAACCCGGTTCGCTCTCTCCTCGAGGACGCCCTCGAACGAATGCGCCAGAAATATGGCTTCTATCTGGCCGGCTATGTCATCATGCCCGAGCACGTTCACCTTCTCATCAGCGAACCACCCAACGCCCCACTTTCAGAAGCCATCAAGGCGATCAAGCTCTCAGTTTCGTTGCGCCGGCAAGAACGCCCCTTCTGGTCGCCACGCTACTACGACTTCAACATTTTCACGGAAGGCAAACGCATCGAGAAGCTGAGGTACATTCATCGCAACCCGGTAACTCGCGGCCTCGTCTCCAATCCCGAAGATTGGCCATGGTCGAGCTTCCTCCACTGCGCAACAGGTGTCGAGGGCACCATCGAGATCGAGTCACCATGGACAGCAGTGCGCCGAGAACGCGCAACTCAGACGTCCCACGTCCGAAAGTCCGGACGTGGGGCACCCAATTCGTTGGAGCAGGCGTGAAAAATGAACCGCCATAGCCGAGAACATAGGCGATGGGTGCCCAGGGTCCCGATTTTTGGACCTTGGCGGACGTTACTTCGACCTCTACACCCGCCAGCACGGCCTCGAAACCAACCTCTTCCTCGCTCCCGGCGAAGGCGATGTGGTCGAAGAGACGAAGTAACGGGGTGCTTATGCTGTATTCGAGTGTCCCCATAGAATTGGGTGCCCCATATCTGGCGGCTTTGCCGCCAGATGTGGGTCGAAACAATCTCTACAATCCCTTCATGCCGTTGGGTCTCAAGCGCTACCAACACGAAGGTGAAGACCACTTTCTCACCTTCAGTTGCTACGGCCGCAAACCTCATCTCAGCACCTCGCATGCGAGGGACACGTTTCTGCTGTCGCTCGAGTTGACCCGTCAGAACTATGGATTCGAGGTCCTGGGGTATGTCGTCATGCCCGAGCACGTTCACCTCCTCGTATCCGAGCCGCCTGATCACGAAATTCCACTTGCAACTGCGATACAGGCGCTGAAGATCTCCGTCTCGCGACGGCTCACAGAGCGTCCGTTCTGGCAAAGACGCTATTACGACTTCAACGTTGTCACGCACAACAAAAGGGTCGAGAAGTTGCGCTACATGCACCGCAATCCAGTCAAGCGCAGTTTGGTGGATAACCCGGAGGACTGGACGTGGTCATCGTACCGGCATTATCTTCTGAACGAACCCACACCCGTCCAGATTACGAAACTGTAGAAGACGATCCCAGCTCAAATCCACATCTGGCGATGAAACCGCCAGATATGGGGCACCCAACCCGCACGAAGCATACGGGACTTAGATATAGGCCACCCAGCCCTCGTTTTTCGTGTTAACACGAAATCTGCACATTGAGACGGCAGTTCAGTTTTTCGGACCAAAAGCTAACAGTGCGGGCCCGCCGACACGAGGGAAAAATGCTAGGTAACTCTCGTCAGCCTTCACCTACATGTTCCACTAAGGGGTAATGCATCTTAGCAGCGTACGATTTCATAACAAGACTGTGATCTGGTGTGCTAACTAGTATAGCTGGAGTTCCTGTAGTTAATGTATTGTACTGAACATCAGTTATATTTAATATCTTTTCCACCGCGTCCTTTGCTATTAAGGCTGGGAACAAGTCGAGATTTTGAAGCGTCGAGTAGTTAATGGCATTGGATTGGACTGGAATAGTCGTCTCGCTGGTTGAATAAATGAAGTTGTTTGAAAAACTGCTGGGCGCCTTTTGCCAGCGTGACAATGCTCGGCTCGTCACTTCAATAGACTTTACACTAGGGTCGGTTTGTAACATTACTTGGCCAATTTGAACGCCCAAAACCGAGGTTGGCGGTGTGGCATTTGGGTTCGGCTTGAAGTACCATCCAAAAGTTGTTCCACTGTTATCAAGATAGGCATACTGATAAGTGACTGTTTTAGGTGGGAATAGAGCGTCAAATATTACTTGTGCTCCTGTGGTTGCTGCCGTCAATATTGATCCACCAACCGGAATAGCTGGAGCTATGGCCGCCGCCGCCTTTTGGGCTGTATCTGCTATCGTAGCTGGTGCCTGAGCTTTGGATGCCGCGGTTGTGGTACCGGGAAGAAGGCCAATAATCTGAAAACACGGTCCAGTACATTTGGCCTCGTTGTTACTGGCATCGAAAGCCTTTAGATCGAACGTTATGTCCATCCACTCCACGTCGTTATCCCCGTTTACATCTTTAATCGACTCGAGGTTGTTAGCATCTTTTAGCTTTGGTGTCAGAAGGGGAGTAGCCGATATAAGCAGAACGATCGAAGGGTAGTTGTATGACGATGGTGGTGCCGGATTGGCTCCGGCCACACCGGTCCCGCCACTTTGGTAGACCGCGAGACCATAAGGCCCAGGAACAGCATCAACGGTTACTCGCACATATTCAGTTCCGGGATTAGGGTTGGATGTTTGTTTCGTGGGGGAGGGAAGAGGGAGGACGACGGGAGGTCCAACCTCTGGAATTTGGTTTGGTCGAGCGGGCGCACGCACCTCTTGCGCTCCTGACCAGTAGGGGTTAATAGCGAGCAGTAGCATGAACCGGAGAGCCAGAAGGCAGCGCCTCTGCAACATGGTGGGGGTTCCTTTCTTAAAGATGTACCGGGAAGGTCAGTAATCATAATTAGGTAGCGTCGTTAAGTCAATCTTTAAGCTGATTAATAACGCGTAGGCAAATGGATGCCGCCAGATGTTATTGGTAAAGTAACAGCGTAAGCACAGGAAAGTGTCGGTTAAAATGCTCTGTTTGCTGACATCCTCTTCATGATTTTGGGAGAGACTAATCACTCGACCCGTCCGAGACCCATCCTCGCATCGCGAAGCCCGGTAGAAGAGCGGGGCTTTAGCCCTGCGACAAAGCCGGTCCGAAGGACCATACCGCACTGCCGTGGACCGGGTTCTTACGGCGATATTATCCAATTGCGGAGCCTGTGACATGACCTGGATCACTGCAATCAGATGGCTGGAGATGACCGGAACTTCCAAAAGACGTTTCGTCAGGCACTCCGGGACGAGAATCTTGGGTGGCACCAGCACCAGGAGCGTTGGAGAGTCATTTCCGGATCCAGGAGCATAAGTGACATGCGCGCGTCCTAGAAAAATTGCGGCGCCGACGCAAATGGTGGACTGAGAGGCCGGGATCCGCCACCCTTTACTATCCACAAACTCGGGTGCTCCATCCTTCGCATCGCGAACGGTGGGACGCAATCCCCTCGACCCGCCCGACACCTCCAGCCTCGCATCGCGAGGCTTCAGCCCCGCGATAAAATCCCGGTCGCTCGTTGGCCTGGCCCGAACTCACTCGTCTCTTGATATCACTGCTGACGCTCTTGCAGTCCGGGCTGCGAACTATCGCCCGGTGCGGCGAAGTCTCTCACATCAAACGGCTTCAAATCCTGGTCTGGAACCTTCACCGAGAGAAAGAGCGCAACATAAGGCGCCGGTCCCTGAAAATAAGAAACACGGATTCGGTGCAAACCCTGCGAGAGGCGCACATGGCCGCCTTTCATCCGCGATGCATGGACGCCATCGTTGTCGATAATGCATTGGTCGTCGATGTAAAGTTTCGATCCGTCATCCGACACAAGAAAAAAGTGCAGCCGCATGGGTTTCGCAGCGAAGAAAGTCCCGCGATAATCGATGGCATACCATTGGGGACCGGGAAGGCCGTGCCACGGGAAGGTATCTTGTGTTTTTACCGTCAGCGAGTAGGCGTAGAAGTCGCCTTTGGGGTGCAGGGCCTCAAAATCCGGCAGGCTCCGCGTATTGAGAGGCAGACTGTAAATTCTGCCGTGAAGCGCGCCTTCCAGCGGTTGGCTCGAGCCGAAAGGCGTTTCATGCTTGCGTTGGGCGCCGGCTGTCAGGCCGAGGCAAAGAACCAAAACCAGCGCCGCGGCGCTTCGCACCATGCCCGTCTCCGTCGTTTCTGCTTGCCTGTCCATGCCGTACTGTCCTGCCCCTCAGATTCAAGTCTGAGAGGTCCCGATTCCGGACTTTTTAAACTCCACAAACTCGGCTGCGGGTGGCCCACCTTTGACTCCGCACAATGAGCGTGCCCCGTCCTTCCGCGCTTTTTGCGGAAGGGTGGGTAGCGACCCCGCGACCAGCCCCACCCCCAGCCTCGCATCGCGAGGCCCGGTACAAGCCCCGGACTTAAATCCGGTTGTTCCAAAATCAGCAAGTCTCCGGGACAGTCCTGATCGGCTCGACACAGGGACTCAAGCGATGTCGTGAAAGTCGTGAAAAGGCTACCGGCCAAAATTGAGCGATCATTGGACGCGCCTTTAACGACGGGATCTTTCGTGGGCGGCTAGTCTCGTCCTTGAAGGGAGACTCCCCCATGAAACAACTTACAGCAACAGCTTTACTTATCCTGGCGGCCGCGTGCTCTGCACCCAGCCTGCAGGCGCAGAGCCGTGAAGTCCGAGCCGATGTTCCGTTCAGCTTTGCGGTCGGGAACAAACAACTTCCTGCCGGGCACTACACATTTCTTACCGGGCCGAGCGACACGATCGTGACCCGGAACACGGATAACGAGCTCGTGATTCTGACCAGGAAGGAGACGGCCTTCCACGCCGCGGGCTACCTCAACGTACTGGTGTTCAACAAATATGGAGATCGCTACTTCCTCCGTGAAATTCGCTGCCCCTCGATCGCGATGAATGTGGAGATTCCACAATCGAAGATGGAAAAGCAGATTCGAGTCCAGACAGCCTCGCTGGGACCTGACCAGACGCTGCTCGCACTGAAGTAGGAATCGGGCCGGGTGGCCCACCCTTTGACCACTACGAAATGAAGGTGCCCCATCCTTCGCATCGCGAATGGTGGGAGGCACTCCTCCTCGACCCGCCCGACACCTCCAGCCTCGTATCGCGAGGCCCGGTAGAAGAGCGGGGCTCATCGGGGCCCCGCGGCGACAGGTCTTGTCTTGGTCGCCGGGGTGATCTCCAGCCCGCGAAAGGCGCCGGTGGCATCCCATCCCCTACGACTGGGCATCCCATTTCCTGAACCCGGGGCCCACATACTCGTATCTTCGAGGAGGAACTATGCGAAAACCCGAAGTGACACTGGAGAATTGGGCTGTCGTTCGAAGTGCGCATTCCCCGAGTTTTGAAGAGTTGCAGCCAGGCGTTCACCTGATGGGCAACGCTAAGGGTCACGCGGATCGCCCTGACCTGAGTCTCATCTACACTTCCAGCATCTTGAACGTCGATAACGTGAACAGACTGGTGGAGACATCGAACACTCTGTATCGGCTCGGCCAACCCCACGAGGCCTACAAAGCCTGGCAGCACGAGGCGGATTCGATACCCGCGGCGGATTCAACACCCAGGGAGCAGCGGCTTCAGGAGAATGCCGCCTGGAAAAATTAGCAGCGGCCGACTCAAGCCTTGTCAGTGAGTGGCCGGGAATTTCGACCAAAAAAGCTATAATGAGATAGAGAGATCAAGAAGGCTCGGCCATACGCGCCGGGCCTTTCCCATTTTGTGCCGAACCGATTCCCAAAATGGGAACAATGTCGGGCGTAAGTCCATTGCTACTTATGAGATACCGCAAGTCCCATGCTGTGTATGAAGTACCGTTCAGGTGCCAGCTAAGTCTCGACAGATGAATGGGTTACAAGTTCAAAGGGGGAGGGGGGTACCCTGCTTCGAGATTCCCAAAATAGGAAACCTCGCATCGCGAAGCCCATCGAACCGAGGTATAGAATCGCAGCTGGTATACAAATGGCTTACAAAAAGATCAACTTGGAACTGATCGTCTTCGCCGACGACGCCGAAGCAGTGGTCGTCGAACTGAGCGCCGCACTGAACAAGCTCGAAGAGCGGCACACACTCTTCGGCGGAGGCATCGAGGCCGTCCCCGTTGAGCACAGCGAAACGAGAAAGAAGTCCGCTCTGAGGCACACGCTCGCCGCCGGAGAGACAGCGGCCGGCGCCCTCAACTTGGCAGGCGAAAAGGTCGCTGGCGCCCTCCGGAAAATCATCTGATGCAGGGCCGGGACGCTACTCTTCCGGCTCATACATCATGTTGACCGATTGCCGATGAGGCACGTGCTGATCGGCTGTTCGAATCGCATAAACGAACATCACCAGGGTTCCGATCACACCCAGAATCGTCAAAACTGCGGGATAGATCATCGGATTTACCGGCTTCCTGGGTTTCGTGTGATGCCGCCGGGGCTCTAGTTCGTGCACGTCCCGCCTGGACTCAATCTCTCGCCAGTCGTGTCTGAACTCAATTTCCCGCCAGTCCTGCGCAGTCATCGCCATAGAGCACCTCCTCAAGACGGCCTCTTCCGAGAGCGTCTCATCGGGGGGACTTTTGCGGGGGAGCCGGAAAATGAACCTACCGGCCTGCCTCCCAAAGGATTGCTTCCGGTAGCTCACTGTCATGCTTATGGCAAATTGGGTGCCAAAGCGGCGCAGTAGGCCGAGGCTCTCACCGGCAAGCTTTCGTTTGTGTATTTAGAAACAGATACGAACCGCCTTCGCGACCGCCGCTCGAAGCTACTTTTAGATTTGCTCCGCAGTTGGTATCTGATCGGATACCCGCGAGCACCGTTTCGCTCCGTGCCCGAGCGCAGCCCGCAGCCGGGGCGTCCTCATCAAAGAGGAACCCCCCGAGAGCTGCTTGCCTCAAGTGGAGCCATGACTTAAGTAATGCCCCGCGGTGCCGCCTTCTGGTGATTTGCTGAACGTTCTGGGGATACTCAGCGCCATACTTGATCATTAGAGTTACTCTCATGCACGTTGCAAGGCCCGTCCACACATTGACAAAGAAATCCCTCGCGGACCACAAGTTGGAAATCTATCGAAGGATCATTTGTGAGCTCATTGCCACCGAGATTGACGATGACGCCACCGACCCCGGTTCCGGACGGGTGGCCCACCCTTTGACTCCAAAAAACTGAGGCTGGGAAGCAATTCCTCGACCCGCTCGACACCTCCAGCCTCGCATCGCGAGGTCCTGTAGAAGAACGGGGTTCTAGCCCCGCGCAAGTAGCCCGGTCCGAAGGCCGGGGTTCCCACGGCAGAGCCTGTCCTGAGCGAAGGCTCCTAGTCCGTGGGGTTGAGGGACCGCTCCGCCAAAAAAGATGGGCGGTTTGAACCGCCCATGCTAAGTGTGCCGAACCTGAGAAGACGCTAGAAGGATCCGCGAAGGGCATCCGCGAAATTCGTTACGTCCAGTGTGCCCAACCCCGCTCCTGGGTTGTAGCCGTTTCTGCCGTAATAGAACCAGTTGTCGCCGTCCTTTATCGCACGCAGCGGCGCATGCGGCCCTCCATAACCCTGACCTGTGCGACCGAGTAGGTAGAGCGGGAAGTTGAGTAATCCCAATCGGCTGCCGCCCAGGTATTGGCCTAACAGGGCTGAAACTCCGTTCAATTGCGGTGCGACAAAGCTCGTGCCGCCAGCGTACGAATCAATTCCGAATCCGTACACGCTCGAAGTGTAGTAAAGGACATAGCCGGTTTGTGGATCAGCGTTGAAGGAGATATCCGGCACATTGCGTCCGGGATAGAACCCTGGCAGCTTATATATGAGATCCCCATTGACGATCCAACTCTGGTCAGGCTGGCTAAGCTGAGTGCCTGGAAGGAGGAACTGGTACAGCGGCTCGACGAACATGCTGCTCACACCGCCGCCGCCCCCGCCGGGAAAGATTCCGCAGGAAACGGGATCGAACCCAATAGCACTGCAAAACGGAATCAGGTAATCCCATCCCCATACCCTCTCATGCGGAATGTTTATGTCGAAGAAGGGCGCAGTGCAGGCCTCGTTGAGGCATAATTCTTGCAGGCCGGGCAGCGTCGTGCCGCCTGCTGCTGTAATAGCAGGGTCATTCGCCGGATAATCTACGCTGAGTGTGTTGTTGCACACAGCGTCCGTAGGGCAGTCGAAATTATTATCGTAGGCACCATCGTCTCCGGCCGATGCGAAAAGTGTCTGTCCCTGGATCGCCGCGCGAACGAATAGTTCGTGGGTCGCTTCTACGTACGCCGGGTCCGGCGGCAAACAGGCAGTCGGGTAATCCCCAATACCCCGATTGGCACATTCCTCCCAGTCGCCCCAGCTTACAGAAATCGTCTCCGCCAGATTCGAATCAATCGCCGCAGCAAAGTTATCAAGACTGCCCTGGGCTGTACCCGGTGCTTCGTAAACAATGATCTTTGCCCCGGGAGCGATTCCGCCCGATTGTTCGACATCAAGGGTAGTTTCGTCGGAGCCTGTAACGTCACTGATCGGTCCAGCGCCACCATCAACGTTGACGACTTTAATGCGGTTCGGACTGACGGAAAGCCCGATCGCGCTCCAATAAGCGAACGCGTCGCTCGGAGTAAAGGACGCGAAGGTGACGATGCCAATCGTGCGCCCGCTGCCCGTCACGCCGCGCTTATATAGCGGTTGCACGTCGTAATAATCGGCGAAGTCGGTCACGGTCCAAAACCCGGGCTCGTCGGGCGTGGTTGTCTGCGCCACCGACTTTGCGATCTTCAGCTTCGGCGAAAGAAAGCGGTTCATGGGATGAAGGCTTGGGCGGTTGTCGAGACCGACCACAGCTGTCACCAACCCCGAAATGTCGGCAGGAATTGTGGCGCGAGTCAGGGGAGCATGGAAAGTGTAGCCTGGAACATTTTCATGCGCAGCAACCTCATAACTGTGCAAGCTGACGGAGAAGGCATGTTCCATGTCGGACGGCAGTCCCGCCGCCGTGAGCGTCGTGGCAGTAGTCCGTGCGACCGTTAGCCCGTATCTGCTCAGAGCCGCCGTGACCTTCGCGACATCGGCATCAGCGGGCGCAAAGCGCGCCGCGAACTGCTCCGCAGTCAGGAAGCGATGAAACTGCGGATTACCGGGTGTGTGTAGCGCGATAAGCAGGTTTTCCGCCTCATTTTGATCGCGCAAGTTGAGCACAATGGTAACGGAAAGCGGTATTGTGCCCGACTCTGCTGCGAGTGTGCCGCGATCGATCGCCTTGGGCGTTTCTTTGCTCGGGTAGGGCAATGCCTTGTGCGTTGTCTGAGCCATAGCGCCGGTAAACAATCCGAGCACCAGGAAGGATGTCACAAATCCGGACTTCCACATTCCCATGGATTCTCCTTGCTTCTGATTTTGTCTGGGCCCAACTGCGGGGAGGTGATCGCTGTGGTGCGACGTAAGAACTGTTACTTAGCCGACGTACTTGATAAGCGAAGCCACTGGAAACGATGACCGGAAGGCTCCCACGTCTGGCTCGAAAGCATGCGATTTTCTATCGCAACTTGTCAATGTGAATGATTTGCACAATTCGGTGCGTAACCCCGGCAGATCTAGGCGCCCCCAGGCGAGATCGAAGCGCTCGAATTTACCCCGCAGAGTCATCCTGATCGAGTTGTTCTGGCCAGTCCCGAAGGGTCGAAACAATTCGTAGCCCGGCACGGGAGTGCCGGGGACGAGAAGGAAATATGCCGACGTCGCGAAGGGACGACACAACACGACCTGCCGACGATTCTTTTCCCCAACCAGATACAATAGAAATAGAGAGAGATGGGAAGGCCCGGCACATGCGCCGGGCCTTCCCATTTTGGGCCGAAGCTCGTCCTGAAATGGGAGACGCAGACAGAGCATCAGTCATTTATTCCTTATGAGATGGCCGCAAGTCCCATACTGTATATGAAGTACAGTCGAGGTACCCGCTAAACCTCGACCGATGAATGGGTTACAAGTTCTAAGGGGGAGGGGGGTACCCACGGCGAGCTTCCAAAACGGGACAAACCTTCGGCAACTTCCTTGTAGGCCCTCAATGAGGCTGATTTCGCCATATCAGTGGAATGTAATACTCCTCGAGGTACCACGACAGGATGAACAGCACCGTCATTCCGGCCAACGCCCAGAAGAACAGTCGTACCGGCAGCGTCCGCGTGACCGAAGGCGGCTCCTCCTCAGCGGACCGGAACAGCAGCCCGCTGGCGAAGCACACGCATCCAGCCAGCGCGATTCGGAGCAGGGAAGCGACAAGCCGCTCCTCCCATCGGGAACCGGGGATGAGAAACGCAGACTCCAGCAAAGCATAGAGCGAGAGAATGCTCATCAGGAGTGAAAGCGCCTTGCCGATTTCGAGAAGCATTGTCGCCTCCCGCCTAGCTTACCCGCGACGTCCTATCCCACGATGCCCTTCAGCGCCGGATAGACCTTCCGGTACGCCTCGTACCCTCTAGAATACCGCTCCACCAGCTTCGGATCGGGCTCGATCTGCTCCGCCACCTCGATTGCCTCGCCGCACGCCGCATCGAGGTCCGGCCAGACGCCCGCGCCCACACCCGCCAACAGAGCCGCTCCGAACGCTCCACCTTCCTCGGCGACCAGCAAGTCCGTAGTGTAGCCGTAAACTGCAGCCTGGATCTCCCGCCACAGCGGCCCCCGTGCGCCTCCGCCGCCGAGCCGAACCCCCTTCACGGGAATCCCCAGCTCGGCGAACAGGGTGAACGTGTCCTTGAGAGAGTACGCCACGCCTTCCAGCACCGCCCTAGTGAGATGCCCCCGCCCGTGTCCCGCGGTCAGCCCGACGAACGCCGCCCGCGCCGTCGAGTCCAGGTGCGGAGTCCGCTCGCCGAGCAGGTACGGAGTCCACAACAGGCCGTCGCTCCCTGCTGGAACCTGCGCCGCCTCGCCGGTCAACACTCCGTATTCCTCGCCGGGTGCGATGGTGTCCCGCAGCCATCGCAGCGACAGTCCTGCCGCTTGCGTCACTCCCATCACATGCCACCGTCCCGGCACGGCATGGCAGAAGGTGTGCAACCGTCCTAGCGGATCCCGAGTGGGCGCCGCCGTGGCGGCGAACACTACCCCCGACGTACCGATGGTGGCCGACACCGACCCCGGCGCCAGAATGCCCATCCCGACTGCCCCGGCCCCCTGGTCCCCGGCCCCGGCCACCACCGGCGTCCCCGCCGCGAGCCCGGTATCCGCGGCGCACCGCTCCGAAATTTGGGCGCAAATTTCCTGCGATTCGAAGAGTTGCGGAAGCCAGCTCTCGGGAATGCCTGCGATGCGCGCGACCTCCGACGACCAGCGCCGGTTTGCGACGTCGAGCAGCAGTGTGCCCGAAGCTTCCTGCACGTCCATCGCATAGGTTCCGGTCATGCGATAACGGACATAGTCCTTGGGGCAGAGGATATGCGCGATGCGGGCAAATACCTCCGGCTCATACTTGCGTACCCATAGCAACCTGGTGAGCGTAAAGTTGGGCAGTGCGGGATTGGCAGTGAGCTCGATCAGCCGCTCGCGGCCGATCTTGGCGTGCAGCCACTCGCACTGCTCCTCTGTCCGCTGGTCGCACCAGATCAGCGAAGGGCGGAGCACTTCGTCTGCCGCGTCAAGAATGACCGCGCCATGCATCTGGCCGGTCAGCCCTACTGCCTCGACGTGCGGCGATCCGGCAGCCGCCAGCACCTCGCGGATCGCCACCTGGGCTGCCCGCCACCAATCCTCGGGATCCTGCTCCGCCCAACCGGGGTGGGGGCTCCGAAACGGAGCGTGCTCCACCGCCGCCGATGTGACGACCGTGCCGTGATGATCAATGAGGACGGCGCGAGTGCCGCCTGTGCCTACGTCCATTCCAAGGAGCATGATGGAAACTCTCGAAGTAAATCGATGTACTGCGTGATCACTCTATCACCAGATCCGGTGGGGCGTGAATTCGGGCGAGTGGGATCAATGACGTCGAATTTGTTTGACGTGAATGAATAGTAAGTATTAGCTTACCGTTAGTGTTAGCTTAAGCTTGCCCAGGAGACTTTATGAAACCCACGCTTTTTTTGCGGATTGCCTCCGTCCTGACGTTCATCTTTTGCGCCGCGCACACAATAGGCGGAGTTTTCGGCCAACCTGCGCCCGGCGTGCAGGCATTTGTCGTTCAAACTATGAAGGCGAATGCCTTTGACTTCATGGGAAGCCGGCGCACTTTTTGGGATTTCAATATGGGGTATGGCCTACTCAACTCGGTTACCCTGATCGTTCACGCCGTTCTGTTCTGGCATCTGGGAACACTGGTGAAGACGGAGGGTGCCCGGTTGCGCATGATTCTTGCTCTCCTTTGCGTGGAGTTTGGGGTGCAAGCCCCTATCGCCGGGCGCTATTTCTTCCTTGGCCCATGCATTATCTCGATCGTTGTCGCGGTCTGTTTGGCTGTGGCTTTTTTCACTGCGCCGCGGGGCGAGTCCGCATGATTGCCATCACAGGTGAAGCCAGTGGTCTGCTCCGAATATCAGTCCCAGGGTGATCAGAGCGATCGCGACTTCACCGACAGCTCCGACGATGAATGGCCTGGCGCCCTGCTTGCCGAGCTCACGCAGATTGGTTCTGAGGCCGACGCCCGCGAACGTAAGCAGAAAGGCCCAACGGGACAGATTTCCAAGAGCCGTTAATTGCGGCTTCGTGAAAACCGCGAGCGTTGCCAACAGCGAGATCAGCAGAAATCCCAGCACAAATTTCGGAAACTTCCGCCACAGGAAAGCTCCTTTGTGCGTGACCTCGGCCGCCTGCCCCCTCTGGGCCCAATAGATCGCGTAACCGAGCACGATGAAGCCGATCAGAGCATTGCGGCAGGTCTTGGCTACCACGGCAACTTTGCCGGCGGCGTCGGAGTAGAGCGCACCCGCTGCAGTGGCCTCGGCTGTGTTATCGACGGCCAGTCCGGCCCATAATCCATACGCGTGGTCGCTGAGGTGCAGTGCGTGGCCGACCACCGGAAAGACAAAGAGGGACAGGGCGCCAAGCGCGAGAATCGCCGCGATCGCATAGGATGCATCTTCATCGTCGGCGTCGATGGCTCCCTGGGTAGCAATGATCGCCGATACGCCGCAAACCGACGAACCCACAGCCAGCAGCGTGATGAGTTTCGGTGAAAGCTTGAACCAGCGGCCGAGATACGTCATGAATGTCAGGGCCAACGCAAGTTCGATGAATACCAGTACGAGGCTCAGGCCGCCCAGGCGCAGAACGTCGCCAAGCAGAAACCTCGCGCCCAGCAGAACGATGCCTGCTTTGAGCCAGAATTCGTAGGTAGCCACACCCGCGCGGAATAGCTCCGGGATGCCTATTGTATTTGAGATGACCAGACCCAGCAGAATGGCCCAGAGGACATATTCGATATTCGGCAGGGTCAGGTGATGTGCCTTGGCATAATGAGCGATCGACTGCTCGATAAACTTGCCGGCATATCCAACGGCGAGCAGCAACAGAATTCCGGGGATCAGCTTGAAGAAGCGCGCCGGCAACGAGGCCGTGCGCGCTTGAGGCAATGCAACAGAGCTTGCCATCACTAACTCCTTTACCAGGGAACCGACTTCAGAATTCCTATGCGAACCAGAAGGGCGGCCGCGAGCGCCAGCAGCACTGCCCAGCTATCGAGAGAAAAGCGTCGGTGCGATGTGGGTGTGGACATTTGAGTGTGCTCCGAAGATGAGGCCTGACCGCGTAAACTCGCGGCTTAATTTCAGATTTTGGGGATTGAGCGGAAGAGGTTAGAGACAACAACAAGCGCGCAGGTCGAGAGGGTCGACAGGTGTGAGCGGCGCTCGCATAGCTCCTATCTTAAGCACGTTACCTCGTTACGCGCAAGAAAAAGCCCCGCTCGGCGGCGGGGCTCTAATTCACGGTAAGGGTCGGGCAGGTCTATTGCAGTTTCGCCATGATCTCCAGCAGCACCTGCTTCGACGGCCGCGTGCGCTCCTGAGACAGCGTTGCCAGCGGTTCGTCAACGAGGTTCAGGAGCTGAGTGAAGTTAGGTTTTTGGGTATCCACGTAAAAGACGCCCGTGAGCACTTCGCCGCGCTCGTGAGCTTCCATGAGGGCTTTGACAGCAGTCACACGATCGGTGGGATTATAGTCTTCGTGCAGTTTGCGCAGCCGCAGGTGCGATCCGTCGTGCATGGTTACGTCGTAGGTCGAGCCCGGATCGTACTCGATGGAGATGTCCTCGAAATGCGGAACGAATCCGACTTCGGTGATCGCGTCCTCGTGCTCCTGCATATACTTGTAGCTCTTCGTGGAGCCCTCGTGATCGTTAAAGGTCACGCAGGGCGAAATTACGTCGAGCATTACAGTGCCCTCGTGAGCGATCGCGGCCTTCAGCATGGCAAGAAGCTGTTTCTTGTCGCCGGAGAACGAGCGTCCCACGAAAGTTGCGCCGAGTTGGATGGCCAGCGTACAGGTATCGATGGCCGGGAGGTCGTTGATGACGCCCGTCTTGAGCTTCGATCCGAGATCGGCTGTTGCGGAAAATTGTCCCTTGGTCAGACCGTAAACGCCGTTGTCTTCGATGATGTAGATCAAGGGAAGATTGCGGCGCATGAGGTGAATGAATTGGCCTACGCCGATTGAAGCCGTATCTCCATCACCGGAAACGCCAAGCGCCTTCATCGTCTTGTTTCCGAGCAGCGCGCCGGTAGCAACGGACGGCATACGGCCATGCACGCTGTTAAAGCTATGCGCCCGCGAAAGGAAGTAAGCAGGGCTCTTTGAAGAGCAGCCGATGCCGGAGAGTTTCATCAGGCGCTCAGGCTGCACGCCCATTTCGTAGAGCGCGTCGATGATGCGCTCGGAAATGGCATTATGACCGCAGCCGGCGCAGAGCGTGGTCTTGCCGCCGCGATAGTCGAGCACCTGCAGGCCGAGGCGGTTCACTTTAGGATTCGGTTTTGTAACCGTCGATGTTGCCATTTAGATCTCCTCCTGCAGAATCAGCGCATCTGTCACCGATCGGGCATCGATCGGCAGGCCGTTGAAGTGCCGTACGCTGCGCAGCTTTACGGCGTCTTCAGCGGGCAGGTCCAGTTTCAGCAGGCTCAACATCTGTGCATCGCGGTTCTGCTCCACGACGTAGACGCGATCGTGCGAGGCGACGAACTCGTGCACCTCTGACGTGAACGGGAAAGCACGAATACGCAGGTAGTCGGTCTCAACGCCGTATTCCTTCTTGAGCTGATCGCGGCTCTCGATGAGGGCGAAGTCCGAGGTCCCGAATGCGATCAGGCCAATCTTCGATTTGCCCGTCTGTACTACGATCGGCTTCGGGACCAGCGTGCGGGCCGTCTCGAATTTGCGGTTCAGCCGCTCCATCAGGTTCTGGTAGTCGTCTGGGCGCTCGGTGTACTGAGCCTTCTCGTTGTGGCCGCTGCCGCGCGTGAAATACGAGGCCTGAGGATGGTCCGTACCTGGCAGCGTGCGGTAGGGAATGGCGTCGCCGTCGACGTCCTTGTACCGGGCGAAGCCATTCAATCTCGTCAGGTCGTCGGCGGAGAGTACCTTGCCACGGTTCAAAGGCTTCTCCGGATAGTCGAACTGTTCGGACATCCAGTTGTTCATGCCAAGATCGAGGTCGGAGAGCACAAATACCGGCGTTTGGAGTTGCTCGGCGAGATCGAATGCGGCCTGCGCAAACTCGAAGCACTCTTTCACGCTGCCGGGCAGCAGCATCACGTGCTTGGTGTCGCCGTGGGAAAGATATGCGATGGACAGCAGATCGGCCTGTGCGGTGCGGGTGGGAAGGCCTGTCGATGGACCGACGCGCTGGATGTCGAAGATAACGCCCGGCAATTCTGCAAAATAGCCGAGACCTGCGAACTCGGCCATAAGTGAAATGCCGGGGCCTGAAGTCGCCGTCATCGAGCGTGCGCCGGCCCAGCCGGCTCCGAGAACCATACCGATAGCGGCGAGTTCGTCTTCCGCCTGGACCACTGCAAATGTTGCTTTGCCGTCAGGTTCGACTCGATATTTTTTCAGGTAATCGATGAGCTGTTCCACCACCGACGAGGAGGGCGTGATCGGATACCACGTCACGACAGTGACGCCAGCAAACATGGCGCCCAACGCCGCCGCCGCGTTGCCGTCAATGATGATCTTGCCATCGGTCGCGTGCATGCGCTCGAGGACAAAGGGGTCCTGCTTGGTGAGCGATTCGCTCGCGTAGTTGTAGCCGGCCTCGACCGCTGCCCAGTTCAAGTCGGCGGCCTTCTGTTTCTTTGCGAATTGGCGACGGAGCGCGGTCTCAACCGCTTTCATGTCGAGCGAGATGAGCCTGGCCACTACGCCGACGTAGACCATGTTCCTTACGAGCTTGCGGAGCTTCGCTTCCGGACACACCGCCGCGGTCAGCTTGTCAAAGGGAACCGGGTAGCAGACCACATCGCTGCGATACTGCTTCAGGTCCAGCGAATCTTCGTGGATCGCAGCAGCGCCGGCCGGCAGCGACAGGATGTCTTCCTTCGCAGTTTCGGCATTCATGGCTATCAGAATGTCGACTTCCTTCTTACGGGCGACGTATCCGTGTTTGCTGGCGCGGATTGTGTACCAGGTCGGCAATCCGGCAATATTCGACGGGAACAGGTTCTTGCCGCTGACCGGAATGCCCATTCCGAAGATAGCGCGCAGCAGGACGCTGTTGGCAGACTGCGATCCTGAACCGTTTACGGTGGCCACCTGAATAGTGAAGTCGTTAATGACCGGCTTGTGGGAAGCTCCGGATCTCTCTTCGTTTGTGCCTGGAGCCGGTTGCGCGGCTGCTACGCCGGCGTTGCTCAGGGCAACATCTCCTGTCGCCATTTGGCGGGATTCCCTTCAGATAGAAAATGAGCCGTATTTCGTGAGTATGTGGCCCGAAGCCAAGGCCGCCGAAAGCTTCTCCTCGGAACAGATTGCATCGAGCGCCGCCACTGAGCCCACGGGTACACGAAATCCAGCTGGACAGAAAATCGTTTTTTCTGACCCTACTATTATAACGAGCGCACGCGGAACTCATGATAGGCGCGAAGTTTAGGGGGGAATCTCTTCAGTCAGCGGCAAATATCGGACGTCGAATGGGACTTTCCATCTGTCCAGCGCGGGTTTTACAAGAGCCGGGCGGCTGCTGCAGACTTCTGTGTGCCGGCCCGGACTCGGAGGGAAAGTTCTATGATCAGCGCCATTCACGCCGTTCTCTACACCAAAAATGCAGAGGCGCTTCGTGCCTTCTTTCGCGACGTGCTGGAGTTCCCAAAGGTCGATGCGGCCGGAGGCTGGCTCATCTTTGCCTTGCCTCCGGCCGAGTTGGGAATCCATCCGCACGAAGGCGAACCGCATCATCAGCTCTACCTCATGTGCGGAGACATCCAGGCGACGATGCAAGAACTGAAGAACAAGGGAGTGGAGTTCACTCAACCCGTTAAGGACGCTGGCTGGGGCCTGCTCACCGCACTACGTCTGCCTGATGGCGAGGAAATTTTCCTTTACGAGCCCAGGCATGCGTCGCCGCTGCCGGGAATTTCAGACAGCGCAATCTAGCGCGCCGGCTCAGTTCCGCACGTCGGCCATCACCCGTGCGATCTCGGCCTCCTGCTCCGCATCGAGGGGTAGCAGAGGGATGCGCGGCCGCCCGCCGTAATAGCCGTTAAGATCACACGCATACTTGATTCCGGGAATTCCGAATTTGCTTGCGACTACGCCTGAAGCTTCGACGACGCGCTGTTGCTTCTCCCGCGCGATCTTCGGGTCGTTCTCCTTCCAGGCGGTGTAGATTTCCTGGCAGGCTTGCGGCGCGCACGCGGCCAGCGCCAGCACTCCGCCGATAGCTCCCGCCTCGATCGCGTCAAGCAGGTTATGGGCCGAGCCGGTCAGCACCTGGAACCCTACTTCCTTCTTGCGCGCTATTTTTACTTTCGGGAGGGGCGGCGCAGCAGCAACCGCTGACTGACCGCCCAGGGACTCTGCCGAGACGAAGTGGTCCGGAGGCGGAGTAAGCGCCAGCATCATCCGGCTGGTGAAAGCGGTGAAAGTCTGCGTTACGAGAACTTCGCGCCGAAGCGCACTGCGTGTTGCTGCGACAATCTGGGCGATGCGGTCAACGTCGCCGCTCGAATCCTTAAGGCCGATGATGTTCGGGTGCTGTGCCAGATCGGAGATAACATCGGTCGGCAGCTCATAATGCGTAAATTTCGGAATGCTGTACAAAACGATGGGCAGAGGCGAGCGGTCGGCGAGTGCGCGATAGTAGGTCAACATCTCGGCGCGGCCCATCTGCGGGCCGTAGTAATGGGGCGTACGGATCAGGACCGCATCGTACTGTTGCTGAGCGGCAAACTCGGCCAGCCGGAGCGTCTCCGTCAGGCTTTCTCTTGCAACTCCTGCCAGCAGAACCTTCTCCGCGGCGGCGGCTTCGCGCGCGACGCGCAGGACAGTGCGCGATTCCTCGTCACTGAGCATCACAGCCTCGCCTGTTGAGCCCAGTACTGCCAAGCCGGACACCGGGGTGCGCGAGTAGCGGTCAACATTGTGTTCGAGCTTGCGGGCGTACAGCCGTCCGTCAGGATAAAAGGGCGTGGTAATAGCCGGGAAGATTCCATCCAGCAGCATAGGTTGATTGTAAGGCGAGAACCGAAGCGCCGGGCGCGCTGCTATTTATTCGCCTCGCCCGGGAAGGGAGTCGTCTGATCCTGAATGACGCCAACCACCTGCGCCCGAATGAGGTCATAGTCGGGAGAACCCGAGAACATGCGGTAATCCATATGCAGATCGCGGTCTTGGCCTACGAGTTGAAACTGCCGCTTTCCCGCCGCCGCCTCGTCCGGATGCGCCTTGGCCCAGGAATTCTGGTCGAAGTCGTTGCTCTCCACGTCGATCTGCCAAACGCGCTTGCCCGCTTCGTTGCGAATGACGAAGCGGTAATAGATGTGAAACTTGTCCAGGGGATGAAAGTACTCGACCGCCTCCACGCGGTACTGCTTCACCGGGAACATCTCCAGCAGGAAGCCCTTGGTCTGCATCGCTTCGGGCGCGTTCGGATCGTCGTGAAGCTTACGGAGAATCTCGCGTTCCTGGTCGCGCTGCTGCTTCAAGCCTGCTCCTGCATAGGCAACCACGAGGGTGGTATGTACCTTCCAGTTGTTCGGATCAAGTGCCCGCGACTTTTCGGCATATTTCACCGCGAGGTCGTTTTTATAGAGGCTCAGGGCCGCGGTCGCAGCCAGCAGATTTGCCGCCGCATCATTGGGATTCATTTTCAGCGCCAGTTCGAGGTGATCGAGTGCTTGCTGCGGCTGATTCGCCTTCAGAGCATCGAGTCCCTGTTCCGTCGCTGCGGCCACAGCAGGCTGGTAGGGCTCAGGAGTTGCACTCTGTTCCTGCGCGCAAGCGATAGCGGATGAGAGGAGCAGCAATGTCAGAGCAATGCGGCATGAAAGGAACTTCAACTTCATTCAGCGCCCTAACTGTGTTGGCCGCTGTGTTCAGGGTTCGACCCAGGCTCAGGAAAATCGCTATCGTCCCCTTCGATCATCCCGTCGTGCGGCCGGTGCGGAAGCTGATCGGCGAGGGAGTCGCGAAAGTTCGACATTTTGGGCTTGTCCGCGCGGGATTCGCTCTCCGTAGCGCCTTTTTGGGCGTCGCTGTCCAGATGTGCACTCATTTTCAGGGGCATCTCTTCATTCCTTGTACGCCGATGGTTTAGGCGCTGTGATCCGCACACCCATGCCGTTGAGCTTACTGCGAGCCTGGGATGCTTCCGGAGTGTCAGGGTAACGCTGGATCAGGTTACGCAGATCGCGGACGCCGGCGTCCCTCTGATTGGAGTCCAGCTCCGCCTGTCCTTTGCGTAGCTGAGCCGCCGGTGCTTTCGGGCTCCCCGGGAATTGCTCAAGCACTGCATCGTAATTCTTGATTGCCGTCGGATAATCGCCTTTTCGGTAGGCGATTTCTCCAAGATAGAACTGAGCGTTCCCGGCCAGATCGTCCTGCGGGTAGTACTTAATCACGTCGCCGAATTCTCCGACGGCCACGTCATAGCGGGCGCTCGTGTAATCGCGAAGGGCGCTTTGATAAAGATCCTGGACGGGAGGTGCCTGCGGCTGCGCAGGGGCAATTGGAGCGGGTCCCTGACCTGGCTGCGCCGCGGCACCCTGCACGGCCGGCTGCGCATTCACGTTTTGCATCTGCGCTTGAATATCCTGGAGGCTTTTTTGCATCTTGTCGATACGGGCTCTCAATTCATCGACCGAATCGTGGACCCCCTGCACCTGGCTTGAGACTTGATCCATCTTGCCGCCAGCCTCGTTCTGGGCCTGAAGCTGTTGCTGCAAAGTATTGATCGTCTGCGCCATCCGGTTCACGTTGTCAGCGGTCTGCTCGACGAGGTGTTGCAGCACACCCATCCGTTCGTCGTTCGACTGCTGGAGATGCTGCAGCATGTCCTGGAGCTGTTGCACTTGCGTCTGGAGCTGGATGATCTCCTTCGAAACAGCATGGGCAGGCCGCGGAGAAGCCGTGAGGATCAGCGCCACGGCAGCCGAAGCTACGATCAGATTTTTCCGCATAGTTCAGTCTCAGGAAGAGCGCAAAGCGCGCTTCGATTCAGTCCGGGAATTCGGCGGCGATTACTGCGGGTGCAATGATCGCCGCCGATGCCAGTTTACTTATCGAGCGAGAATTGTGCGCGCCGGTTTAGCTGCCAGCAACTCTCGTCATGCTCCGTGCAGAACTGCTTCTCCTTGCCGTACGAGACGGTACGCAGACGGTCTGGGCTCACGCCCGCAGTGACCAGCGCCTGCTTGGCTGCGTTGGCGCGATTCTCGCCCAGGGCAAGGTTGTACTCTGTCGATCCGCGCTCGTCGCAGTAGCCGCCGATCACAACCTTGAGGCTGGCGTGCTGGTTCAGGAAGTTCGCGTCCTGAGAAATGATGGGCTGCGCATCGCTGCGGATATCGTAGCTGTCGTAGTCGAAGAAGATGTCCTTCACGTTCTGGTGAAAGACCGAGTCGGTCACATCGGATTCGGAAAGATTGCTCGTCGGTTGCTGCACAGGGTTAACGGTAACGCGCGCGGTTGCATCGGCGGTCCCTCCGTCGCCTTTGGCAACCAGGTGAAAGTTCGTCGACTCTGCAGGAATGACAGTGCGAGTACCCGAGCTGGGCACCGTGCCGATTCCATCGATCGAGATGTCGGTCGCGTCCGTCGTGCGCCAAGCGAGCACCACGCTGCCGCCTGCATTCACCACATTGGGTGATGCCGTAATCGTCGCCGTCGGCGCGGGAGCGCTCGCGGGCGCTGGCGGAGGCGGTGGGGGTGGCGCGGCCTTCTTGTGGCATCCGGCTGTAAGGGACAAAATCGTCACGCCACTCGCGAGGATTAGCGATTTACGCTGCAACAGCCCGCGAACATTTATGTGCATGGCTCCTCCTTGGGAGTTGTGTTTCTGGCCACTCCGGGCCATTCGTTGAATTCAACCAAAGCAGGTTGTGGGTTGGGTCCCACCTCCGTCGTTCATCGTAAACCTTATTTCCAGCTCCAGTTCGGCATCGCGTTCCATCCGTTGCGAGTGAGCTGTTGCTGCTCGGTGCCGTCCGCCAGCATCGACCAGATCTCGGTCTGGCCGTTCTCCTGCCTCTGGAAGACAAGATGCCTGCCGTCCGGCGACCACGATGGAAAATCATTGCTGCCCGCCTCATGAGTAAGCTGGATCCATCGCTTGCTTGCGATGTCCATGATGTAGATGTCCTGCCCTCCCGGTGCTCCAGGGCCGTATTTGCGATTCCACGAGAAGGCCAGAAACTGGCCATTCGGTGACCACGAAGGCGAGGTGGCGTAACCACCGTCTGTCATTCGTTGCACATTCGCGCCATCGGAATCCATGATGTAAATCTGCGGGAGGCCGGAGCGGCCGCTGACCCACGCGATTTGTGCGTTCGACTTCGGGTTCCACACGGGCGAAACGTCGGGCCCGCGGAAAGCTGTCAAACGGTTGACTCCTCCGCCGCTGCTGTCGCTTGAGTAAATTTCCGGGTCGCCTGTCTTGCTCGAGGAGAAGGCAAGCTTCGAGCCGTCGCTCGACCACGCCGGGGACAGCGTCGTGCCTTCCGGAGAGCTAAAGCTCACCAGCCGTCCCAGATCCAGCGAGTACATGCGGATCGACCAACCTTCTTTGCCGAGTGACGAAAACGCAACGCGGGAATTATCCGGTGACACTCGGGGCGAGATGGAGATCGAACCGAGATGTGTGACCGCGTGTTGACCCTCTCCGTCATAGTCCATCACCCAGATTTCTTTACTGCCGGTGCGATTCGACACGAAATAGATGTGGGTCTCGCAGATGCCATTGAGGCCGCCTCCGAGTCGAAGGATGATTTCGTCAGCGAAACGGTGTGCGATGCGCCGGGTATTCTCCTCAGTAGCTGCATCACTGTATTGTTTGCCGAGAATCTGTGGAGTCTGCGGGTTTTTCGTGTCGAAGAGGAAGCCGGTAACATTCTCGCGTCCGCCGCTTACGGAAAGCGCCCCAAACGCTACCATCTCCGCGCTCGATGGAGCGGCCGCCCACGCCGACAGAGTGATCTCCTGCGGACTGCCCGGAGTCTGTGTCGGGGCCATGCTCTTCGAAACCATGTCGAAGATGCCGGCGTTCTCCAGGTCGTTGTATAGGGTGCGATCGAAGACGGTCTTGAGGGGGTCGGTCTGAGGATCGGGTGATGCAGCCTTGAAGTCGGCGGCGGCCAACCGGATTTTCTGGACGCCCAGATTGGTGCCGGTTCTGACCCAGTCCTGAGCGCTGGCTGTGCACGAGCAGTAGAGAAGGAAGAATGCTGATGTGAAAAAGATTTTCAGGAGAAAAGGACGCTTCACGTACCTGCCGCTCATCGTACCTCTACGGTTGGAGTTTTTATGCCGGATTACAAGACGAGTCAGGGCTTCCCAAGTAGTCAGTGTACCGGCTGATCGTAGCTAAAAGTGTACTCCACGGAAACACTGGATCCCGAGTACCCCGGAGGTAACGGCCCAAAGCTTTCGACACGCTGCACTGCCCGAAGCGCGGAACTATCCAGCGAAGGCGAACCACTGCCATGTGAGATGCGAACGTTGCTCGGCGTGCCGTCTCGCGCAATAGTAAAAATCACTCTTACCTGTAATCCGGTTGGCGTTCCGGGATCTACTTCCTGCACGTACCATGCCTGCTGCACCTTGCGCTGAATGATTCCGACATAATACGGATAGTTGAACCCTTGGCCACCGCCAGTCACATTGATCGGGGTGCTCTGGCCCGGATTCCCGGCCAGCGAATGCGGAATCTGTGTCGCCGGCGCCTCACCGAATTGCGCGCGGTGTTGCAGGGGCTGAGGCTGAGCATGCTTGGGAGCGGGCGGGGGTGTCTGCTTCTTTTCAGGAGCCTTCTTCTCTGGCTGCTTTACGGGAATCGGTATCGCATCCGGCTGCGGTACCGGGACGGTCTTCTGCTCGGGGATGGCAGGTGCCTGGGACGGCTGCTCGGTCGCCAGAACATTCGGTGTGGGGGGCGCTTCCTGAGGAAGGGGAATCGTTGGCGCGGAACTTACCAGCGTCGCCTGGATTGCACCGGGAGCCTGGTTGTTGCCCCATTCGTTTCCGCGGATGTGTCCCACGAAGTAAGCTGCCGCGGCGATGCTTGCGGCTACAAATAGGTGCAACAGCAGCGACCCGGCGATTGGTCCGCCGAAAGATTCGCGCTCGAGCTCGATTGCTCCTCTCACCGACTATCTTCTCCGGCTATTTCGCGGCCGAACGCGCGTTCTGGAGAGGCTGCGTCACAATGCTGATATTCGTGATCCCCGCCTGCTTTACTGCATCCATCACCGAGGCAAAGGCTCCGAAGGGCACGCGCTCGTCCGCCTCGACATAGATCACCTGGTGCACGGGGTCGACACCTGGTCGAGCTAGACGTGAGGGAAGATCCGCGAGATTCACTGGCTTGTCGCCAAGAAAGACCTCCTGATCGCGATTGATGATCACGACCTGCCGCTGCTCGGTGATTTCCTTCACCGTCTTTGTCTTGGGTACTGCAACTTCAATGCCCGACTGCAGCACCGGCGCTGTGAGCATGAAGATGACCAGCAGTACCAGTACCACGTCGACCAGCGGCGTAATGTTGATCTCCGCCAGCGCGGTTTGAGTATGTCCGCTGTTATTTGTGAACGCCACGGACCGCCTCCCGTTCCATCGGGTCCTGATTCGGCAACATGGATACCTCTTCCATGCTGTTCAGCAGTTCGCGGGCGAAGTCGTCCATTCGCGAGGCGTACATGCGGCAGACGCTGGTGAACTGGTTGAAGGCAACGACTGCGGGAACAGCGACGACAAGGCCGGCAGCAGTGGTAATGAGTGCCTCGGAAACCCCAGGCGCCACTGCGCGAAGCGTCGCTGCTCCAGCGGTGCCGAGTCCATGAAAGGCATCTACAATCCCCATGATCGTTCCGAACAGGCCGACGAAGGGAGAAATCGCCCCAATGGTGGCAAGCCAGGTCAGGCGGCCTTCCATGACAGTCAGCGACTCGCTGGCCGCGGTCTGCGCGGCGCGTTCGAGCGCGGTGATGTTGCGTGGCGGCCCATAACCGCCGGTCTGTCGCCGGTAGGTCTCATATACCTCATCGAAGACATTGACCAGCGGGCTCGGCTTGAACTGCTCGCTGACGGTAGCAATTTCCTGCAGCCGGTTGGCCTTGCGAAAGGCCCGCAGAAATCGCTTGCTTTGTGCATCGGCTCGGCGAAAACTGCCCCATTTTCCAAGAATGATCGCCCAGGACCAGAGGCTCGCGATCAGCAGGACTGCAAGCACACCGATCGCAATGGGCCCGCTGTTCTGAAGCATCTCCAGGATGGCGCTGCCGTTGTTGGCCGCAGGGGCTGCCGCACTGTCCGCGTCGTTCTGCAGCAGCAAGAAACATACCGCAAGAAAAAAATGTGTCATCGCGCCTTGATTCCACGTTATCAGACGGCAGACACTCAATCCAGGCTGCCCGCGGCCTTCAATAGAAGGATTACGGCTGCGGGTAAACCGTTGCGTCCGATTTGAACAGGGGACCGCCGAATCACGGTTACCACCACGCGAGCATCCCTGCTATGCTGCGCGAAGACTCCTGTAGAGACCGCGCCATGCTGCTCGAACTTCGGGCTGAAAACTACGCCGTGATCGATCACGCCATTGCCTCTTTCGGTCCCGGCCTCAATCTGCTCACCGGAGAAACCGGGGCGGGGAAGTCGATTCTCGTCGATGCCCTCGCCCTGTTGCTTGGAGCCAAGGCATCCTCCGACGTAGTTCGCCATGGCGCCGACAGGGCAGTCGTCTCCTGTGTTTTTGAGAGCACGCGCGGAGCGGACGAGATCCTGGAAGCCAACGGCATCGATGCGGAGGGGAGCGAGATTATCCTGCGGAGAGAAATTCTCGAGAACGGCAAGGGCCGCGTATATGTAAACAACCAGCCCGCGACGGTTTCGGTCCTGCGCCAGCTTGCTCCCGAACTCGCGCTCGTTCACGCGCAGAGCGAAACGCTCAGCTCTTTTGACCAGGCGCAGCAGCGCGGTCTTCTAGATCGTTTTGCCGGTCTTTCTACAGAACAGGTTGCTGCAGCCTTCGCCCATTGGCGCCATCTCGAGACGCGACTGGCCGAACTTGAAAGCAACGAGCAGGACAAGCTTCGCATGGTCGATCTCTGGCAGTTTCAGAGCCGCGAGATCGAGGCGGCTCGCCTCCGTGCCGGAGGAAGACGCTTACCCTCGAGGCCGAGCGGCGCGTTCTCATGAACGCCGAAAAACTTTACTCAGCCGCGATGAATGCCTATGAACTGCTCTACGAGGGCAGCGGTTCGGCCGAGGCGAGTCTTCGTGGCGCGCTAAAGCAGATCGAGGAGTTGGCCCGCTACGATTCGAAATTTCAGGACGTCGCTCAGCAGCTCAGTTCCGTGCTGGCAATCGCGGAAGATGTAGGCGCAACCGCGCGCGACTACGCTGAAGGCATCCAGGCGTCGCCCGAGCGCCTGGCCGAAATTGAAGAGCGCCTGGCTACTTTCGATCGCCTCAAGCGGAAATATGGACCTGCTCTCTCCGACGTCATCGCCTTTGGAGAAAACGCGGCCCGCAAACTGACGGAGGTCGAAAATCGCGACGATATCATCAAGGCCCTACGGGACGACCTGGAGAAGGCCGCCGGCGTCTACCGCAAATCTGCGCAACTTATTCACACCGAGCGAACCGCTGCGGCCCGGAGACTAGAGAAATCTGCCGAGGCGCAGATTAACGACCTCGCGATGAAGGCGAGCCTCTCGATCGCGGTTACAGCGAACGAAGATCCTGCCGCGTGGACCGCCGCTGGCTGGGATACCGTCGAGTGCCGGATCGCGACGAACCCCGGCGAGCCTCTCAAGCCTCTGGAGGAGATCGCATCAGGCGGCGAGATGTCTCGAGTGCTGCTTGCTCTAAAGGTGAGCGTCGAAGAAGGCGTATCTCGAGGTAAGAAGAAAACTCAGGTTCCCCGCACACTCGTCTTTGACGAAATCGACATTGGGATTGGAGGGCGCGCTGCCGAAGCCGTCGGCCAAAAACTCAAAGCGCTATCCAGAGCGCAGCAGGTCCTGTGCGTCACTCATCTGCCTCAAATCGCCTCTTTCGCCGACCAGCACTTCCTGATCGAAAAGAAACAGCAATCCGGCCGGACCAGAACCTCGGTGCGCCTGCTCGAAAACGGGGACCGCACCGAAGAAGTGGCCCGCATGCTCAGCGGAGCCACGGTGACGGAGACATCACTCCGTCACGCAGAGCAAATGATCCAGTCCAGCCGGAGTTAGCCTGTACCGCGGAAAGCGGGGTGCCACCCCTCCCTCCTTACCTGACCCGTTTCGCTTATCTATAAGATTCTCAAAGACGTAGTTTTGGGATTCACGCCTATATATCTGAAAGCAGGGTTCTTGCGAGTATCCGATAGATAATGCTGGGGATTCACCTCGTTTGACCTAACTGTTAGATTCCAAAGCGCTTCGCGCAAAACTCCCAGGCAATCCAATTGAAAACATGCGAGTTAGCTGATTTTTGGGTCTCACGGCCTGTGAAGGCGTTTGGTTTCCGGATATCTAACTCTATTGTAGGCTTTTCGCGCGAATTCCCGGCCAATTCGGTTCCTGGCTAAACCCATGCTGACCTATCACATAGGAGAAATCGGCACGTTTGCTTCCTTGACAAATTCAGGATCCGGAGTTTCCAGTTGAGGCCTGATCACGGATCGGCGCTCTACAAGGAATGCGAAATGCTGTACAGGCTCGATACCCGCGAGTATGCCGATTTTTTGTCACGGGAGTACGAACGCGGAGCTCCTGCTCAGCCTAACGGAGGATTAGAACTTATCTCATATCCAGCTGGTTTGCTCACCTTCGGCATAACTTCTGGTTTTCCGGTAAACCGTCCAGGAGCCCGTTAATGGCCGGAGGTCCTACGTTACCTGTCTGAGGGAGCAAGGCTTTCATGCCGTTGACGGCCTTGAGCCTCGTCCGTATCATCACCATCAATTCTCCCAACCGCGCCGAGATGATCGACAGCACGATCTCGCATTACCGCATCCTGACTAAGCTCGGCGGTGGCGGCATGGGTGTCGTCTACAAGGCCGAGGACATCCGGCTGCACCGGTTCGTCGCCCTCAAATTCCTTCCCGATGAGGTAGCCCACGACCCGCAGGCGCTGGCGCGTTTCCAGCGCGAGGCGCAGGCGGCTTCGGCGCTGAATCATTCGAATATCTGCACCATTCACGACATCGGCGAGGAAGACGGCCGGGCGTTCATGGTCATGGAGTTCCTCGACGGCGTAACGCTGAAGCACACCATCCTGGGCCGGCCGATGGACAGCGAAGACCTGCTCCGCATTGCGATCGAGATTGCCGACGGGCTCGATGCGGCGCACGGCGAGGGGATCGTGCATCGCGACATCAAGCCGGCCAACATCTTCGTGACGCGGCGGGGACATGCGAAGATTCTCGATTTCGGGCTGGCGAAGGTTACGGCAAGAGTGCCTGCGGGGCATGAACAATCCGAGACCCGGATGGAGGATTCGGACTCGCACCTGACCAGCCCGGGTGCGATGCTGGGCACCGTGGCGTACATGTCTCCGGAGCAGGTGCGAGCGAAGGAGGTGGATGCGCGCAGCGACCTGTTCTCGTTTGGGGCTTTGCTCTACGAGATGGCGACGGGCAAGCTGCCCTTCCCGGGCGACAGCTCGGGCGAGATCTGCGGGGCAATTCTGCACAAGGAGCCGGTGCCGCCATCGCAGTCTGAATGCGCAGTCTTCGCCGGGACCACAGGTTTCTCCCGGGACTCGACGCGGTGATTCTGCGTGCGCTGGAGAAGGACCGCGACCTGCGCTATCAGCATGCTTCGGACATGCGGGCGGAGCTTCAGCGCCTGAAGCGCGACACGGAGAGCGGGCGTCATCCGTCGTCAGGTGCGGTTTCAGCGGGCCCAGTTTCCGGGGCCGTGGTTTCGGCGCGGTTGCCAGAATCGGGACTGAACCCAGCTCCGGCAGGCGTCCGGACAGACAGTTCGGGGTCGGCAAAGGCGCTCGCGCCTGCGGTTGAGAAAGATGCGACGGCTGATGGCCGGAAGAAGCGCGGTCTGCTCCTGATTTCGCTCGCGGCGTCTGGTCGTGGCCGGATGGTCATTGCAGCAGGCTGGTACTACCGCTCGCGCCAAAGCAAACCGCTCACCGAGAAAGACACGATCGTAATCGCCGATTTCGACAACAAGACCGGAGATGCGGTGTTTGACGACACGCTGAAGACGGGTTTGACGGTAGCGCTGAATCAGTCGCCGTTTCTGAATGTGCTTTCCGACAACAAGGTCGCGGCAACACTCAAGCAAATGACCCGCCCCGTCAATACGAAGGTTGACGCCCGACGTTGCCCGGGAACTTTGCCTGCGGGCGAGCAGCCAGGCATATGTCGCCGGATCGATCGCGAACCTGGGCAACGAGTACGTGCTCGGGCTGAAGGCGGTGAACTGCCAGAGCGGCGAACCACTGGCGCAGGAGCAGGTGACGGCAGAGGGCAAGGAAAAAGTGCTGAATGCGCTGGGCGACGCTGCGGCAAAGCTGCGCGGGCAATTGGGCGAGTCGCTGGCCACGGTGCAGAAGTTCGATGTGCCGCTGCGAGAGGACACGACCCCTTCGCTCGAAGCTCTGCAAGCCTACAGTATGGGCCAGAAGATCTATGGTGAGAAGGGTGCAGATGCGGCTCTGGTTTACCACCAGCGCGCCATTCAGCTCGATCCGAATTTTGCCATGGGATATTACACGGTAGCCGGAGACTACGTGAGTCTGGGCGAGGTAGGGCGTGCCAGCGAGTACTTGACCAAAGCCTTCGAGTTGCGGGAACACGCCAGCGAGCGGGAGGGGCTGGTCATCGCATCTGATTTATTTCCAGAACGTCACCGGGGAGCTGGACAAGGCCGCACAGGCAGATCAGCAGTTGATTGAGAATTATCCGCGAACCAACGGATACGCCACTTTGGGCACTGTCTATGGCCCACAGGGAGAGTATGAGAAGGCCGTCGAGATGATGCGCCAGGCGCAGCAACTCGCGCCGGGAACTATCTACTCCTTATGAGAACCCTCCCCAATTACCTGCTTGCGTTGCAACGGCTGGACGAGGCGCGACAAACGATCCGTGAAGCACATGAGCGGAAGCTCGACAGTTTCATATTCCATGTAGCGCTCTATGGCCTGGCCTTTCTGGCCGCAGATTCTTCGGCGACGGCGCAGGAGCAGAAGTGGTTTGCGGACCACGCGGCAGTGGAGAACTTCGGCCTTTCACTGGACTCGGACAGCGACGCATACGCAGGTCATCTGAGCAAGGCACGCGAGCGAACCAGGCAGGCTGTGGATTCTGCGATACGGGCCGATAGCAAAGAGAATGGCGCGATCTGGTGGGAGAACGCGGCATTGCGCGAAGCCGCATTCGGCAATTCCGGCGAAGCGAAGCAGGCAGCGGCTGAGGGGTTAAAGCTATATCCGAGCGAGCCAGGGCGTACAGGTAGAAGCCGCGCTGGCCTACGCCATGGCGGGTGACACGGCGCGTGCGCAATCCATGGCAAAGGACCTGAATCAGCGTTATCCGCTCGACACCCAGGCGCAGTCGCTGTGGCTGCCTGCCGTTCAGGCGCAGTTGGCGCTGAACCGCAAGGCTCCGGCTGAGGCAATCGAACACCTGCAACGTGCATTGCCGCCCATTGAGTACGGCGAGATCGCCTTCATTGCCCAGATATCCTGCCTGTATCCCACCTACATACGCGGGCAGGCGTACCTGGCGGCGGGACAGGGCAAGGAAGCGGCGGCCGAGTTCCAGAAGATTCTCGACCACAGCGGCATGGTGTGGAACTGCTGGACGGGAGCGCTGGCGCGGCTGGGCGTAGCCCGCGCGAACGCTTTGCAGGCGAAGAACTCGACGGGCGCGGACTCCGACGCGGCGCGCGTTCGGGCGCTGGCGGCGTACAAGGATTTCCTGACGCTGTGGAAAGACGCCGATCCGGAGATCCCGATTTACAAGCAGGCCAAGGCGGACTACGCGAAGCTGGAGTAGCTCAGCGACAGCTGCCCCCGGGCGCATCACCGGCGCTCAGAGAATCTGTTCAATCGGCGCATACATGTTCAGATGAACTGAGGCGTTTAGTTCGTCCGGTCTTTAAACTGGGTAACTCCCAGTTTGTCGGCAAACAGGAAGTAATTCGGTCAAGCATCGCCAGGCCAGATGCATTTTTGAGATGGGTTCCAGCACGTCCCTCCGTTCTGTTTCTGATACCATCGCAGCGCAAATGAACGCCGTCGCGCGTCCAGGACAGCCATGGCAGGTAAGGTAACGAAGCCGGCAGTGATCGTTATGCTTTTGGGGGCTCTGTTGTCTGCGGGACTCCTCGCGGGCAGGTGTTCCGCACAGCGAAGGCCTGTCGACCCTCTGGCATCCGGCGTCGCACGCGACATTGAACCTGAGATTGCCGAAATCATTGCCACCACGCCGGCCATCGATAACCATGCGCATCCTGTCCTGCCGCCTCCGAACGACATCACTGACCGCAATTTCGATGCTCTTCCTGTCGACAACATGGAGCCCGAAACCGATCCCGTGGCCTGGCGCGCGGATAACCCGCAGCTTGCTGCCGCCTGGAAGGCGTTGTGGGGATTTGACGGATCACCTCCACTCGACGCGGAAGGCATGAAGAGGCTGAATGCGGCTCGCCAGATCGTTAAGGCGCGTGAAGGAGCGCGCTACGCCGATTGGGTATTGGACAGGTCCAATGTGGGCACTATGCTCGGCAATCGCGTTGTGATGGGGCCGGGCCTCTCCAAACCGCGCTTTGAGT
This sequence comes from uncultured Acidobacteriaceae bacterium, assembly GCA_963782175.1. GTDB lineage: Bacteria > Acidobacteriota > Terriglobia > Terriglobales > Acidobacteriaceae > Silvibacterium. The sequence goes on along the minus strand of CAWAIX010000011.1, from coordinate 421,222 downwards.
GGGTCCCGTATATCGATGCGCTCCTCTTTCCGCTCGACAATTCCACCCTCGAAACCACACCCGACCGAAAGCAGTTTTTCCCTCTGGAGGAGAGACTGCGCACGCAATATCTGAATGCAGTCGGCATGAACACCGTCCCGCCGACGCTCGAGGGATATCTCAAACGCGTGGTCACTCCCACACTCGAGCGGCAGAAGGCGGAGGGTGCTGTCGCCGAAAAGTTTGAAGTAGCGTACCTGCGCGGGTTCGACTTTGCGGATACTCCACGCGCCGATGCGGACCGGATATATGCGAAGTGGATCGGCCGCACCGCTCCCGACCCGTCAGAGTATAAGGCGTTGCAGGACTTTCTTTTTCGCTACATCGCTGCCGAGTGCGGCCGCCTGGGTATGCCGGTGCATTTGCACACCATGTCCGGCGGTGGGAGCTACTTCGATATCGGGCGAGACAATCCCCTGTTGCTGGAGTCCATCTTTAACGATCCCCGGCTTCGCAAGACGCGCTTTGTGATGCTGCATGGTGGATGGCCATTTGTGAGGGAAGCCGGTTCCCTGTTGCAGAAGCCGAATGTCTATCTGGATTTCTCTCAGCAGGCCCTGATCTTTCCCCCCAGAACCATGGCCACCTGGCTGCGCGAGTGGCTGGAGACCTATCCCGACAAGGTTATGTTCGGCACGGACGGTTATCCCTTCTCCGCATCACTGGGCTGGGAGGAAGCGACATGGATTGCCGCGCATAACGCCCGTCAAGCCCTCGGCCTTGCTTTAACCGGAATGTGGCGGGATGGTGAGATAAACCGGACTCGCGCAGCGGAGATCGCGCGCATGGTTATGCGGGGTACGGCGGCGAATCTCTACGGACTACAATGATTACGGCCCCGCAAAGACTCAGGCGAGCCACCCGCAGGTTATTGATTCCTATCGCCGCGCCCTCCGGTCACGATATACTGAATGGGTGACCCCTACGACTGTCGATACCTATTCCCCCATCTCGCAATCGCACGCCTCGGAAACAGACAAGCGCGTCCTCCTGCTAAAGCCGCGAGGCTTCTGCGCCGGGGTGGTACGCGCGATCGATATCGTGAAAATCGCCCTTGAGACGTTCGGAGCACCCATCTACGTGCGCAAGGAGATCGTCCACAATCGTTTCGTGGTGAACGAGCTTGCAGAGAAGGGCGCGATTTTCGTCGACGACATCGATCAGGTTCCCCCAGGCATGCGGGTCATCTACAGCGCCCACGGTGTTTCGCCGGCGGTTCGGGATAAGTCGCGGCAGCGCAACCTCAAGGTAATCGATGCCACTTGTCCGCTGGTGACCAAGGTTCACGTCGAGGCGGTGAAGTTCGCGAAGCAGGGTTACTCACTGGTGCTGATTGGGCACCGCGATCACGATGAAATTGAAGGCACTCTCGGCGAGGCTCCAAACGTTACGACGGTCGTGTCAAGCGCTGAAGAGGTGGAGTCGCTCCATGTACCGGATCCGAACCGCGTAGCTTACCTTACCCAGACCACCCTCTCACTCGACGAGGCGCGTGACATCATTCAGGCCCTCAAGCAGAAGTTTCCAAACATCGTCGGTCCGCATTCGCAGGATATCTGCTACGCCACGGAAAATCGTCAGACCGCAGTCAAGAATGTCGCCCACAACGCGGACCTGGTTCTGGTTGTTGGTTCCAACAATAGTTCGAACTCGAATCGTCTTGTCGAAGTCTCGGAGAATTTGGGCACGCGCAGCTACCTGATCGATAATTCGAACGCTATCGATCCGGCATGGCTTGAAGGTGTTGACACTGTGGCTGTTACTGCCGGAGCTTCGGCTCCGGAGGTTCTTGTGGAGGACGTGGTCGCATATCTTCGCGACCGTGGTTTCGGCTCTGTTGAAGAAGTCGAGGTAATGCCGGAAAATGTCCGCTTTGGTCTGCCGCCTGAAATCGTTCAGGCAATTCAATCCGCTCCTGCGGCCAGCCCGGCATCTGTCTAAATAGTGTTGTTGATGGCCGCTGCTGTAGAGCAGCCGCGGACGAATAGCATGAGTGCAAAATCTGAAACACCACAATCCGAAATCGCTGCTGACTTTGCATACCGGCAATCGCAGACTCTCAAGCAGCGTAGTGAGACTTTTCCGAAAGTAAAGTTCGGGCGCATCGACGCCGACCTCTCCGACGTAGAAACCGCGGTGGGGCGAGCCAGCGAACATGTCTTTTCCCTGCAGGACCCCGCGGGTTTCTGGTGCGGCGAACTCGAAGCCGACTCGATGCTCGAGGCCGACTACATTTTCGCGCACATTCTGCTCGGCACCGGTGACCAGGGGAAACTCGAGCGGGCTTTCACGGAAATTCTCCGCTACCAGAACGCGGATGGAGGGTGGTCCATCTATCCTGGCGGTCCCTCAAATATCAGTCTGTCAGTGAAATGCTACTTCGCCTGCAAACTCATGGGGATGATCGCCGCTGACCCAAATCTCGTCAAGGCGCGAGAGTGGATTCTGGCGAATGGCGGTGTGGTCGAATGCAACACCTTCACAAAGATCTACCTCTGCTTCATGGGCCAGTACGAATACGATGCCGTCCCGGCAATTCCGCCGGAGATCGTGCTCTTTCCCAATTGGTTTTATTTCAATATTTATGAGATCTCGTCCTGGTCGCGGGCGATTCTCGTGCCGCTATCTATCGCCTATGCAAAGAAGCCATTCAAAAAGATTCCGATGGAGCAGGGGATTGATGAACTCTTCGTTGGTGGACGGGCCAATGCGAACCTGCACCTCCGTTGGGACAAAAAGCATCTGCTGAGCTGGCGCAATTTCTTTCTGTTCTGCGATCGGATAACGCATTGGTTTGAGCGCGTCCATATTCGGCCCCTGCGCAAGATCGCTTTGAAAAAAGCCGAGAAGTGGATGCTCGAGCGCTTTGAAATGTCTGACGGGCTCGGCGCCATCTATCCGGCCATGCTAAACGCCATTATCGCGCTACGTTGCCTCGGGTACTCGCTCGACGATCCACAGGTCATCCGCGCCATGGACGAGTTCGAAAAGCTTGGCATCGACAACGCGGAGGGTACCCCGGAATATCCCGCGCCGACTTTCCGCATGCAGCCTTGTATGTCTCCTGTATGGGACACCGCACAGGCAGTCTATGCTCTGGGCGAGGCTGGAGTTTTGCGCAGTGATTCGCGCCTGCTCAAAGCCGCCGACTGGATGCTCTCGAAGGAGGTTCGCCACAAGGGCGATTGGGCCGTCAAGAATCGCAAGGCCGAGCCCGGCGGGTGGTATTTCGAGTTCAACAACGAGTTTTATCCAGACGTAGACGATACTGCGCAGGTCCTGCTCGCTCTGAATAAGGTCGACAACCCCCGCGAGCGCTATCAATACGACGTGTCGCAGCGAGCCATCGAATGGATATTTTCGATGCAGTGCAAGAACGGAGGCTGGGCGAGCTTCGACAAAGACAATACGAAGATGATTTTCCAGCACATCCCGTTTGCCGATCACAACGCTATGCTCGATCCGCCGACGGTCGATATTACGGGCCGAATCCTGGAGACGCTGGCGACCTATGGCTACACCCGAAAGGACAAGCGCGTCGAGCGCGCCATCAAATTCATCTTTGATGAGCAGGAATCCGACGGAAGCTGGTTCGGGCGCTGGGGCGTCAACTACATTTACGGCACCTTCCTTGTTCTCCGCGGTCTTGAGGCTATCGGCCTTTGGAATCATGAACCGCAGATTCAGCAGGCAGCTGAGTGGCTCCGTTCGGTACAGAATGCAGACGGCGGCTGGGGTGAAACCTGTGGCAGCTATGACGATCCCACAACGCGGGGCGTTGGCCCGAGTACCCCGTCGCAGACCGCCTGGGCGATTCTCGGGCTTCTTTCTGCAGGCGATACCCGAAGCGACTCGGTGGCCAAGGGAATCAAATGGTTATTGAGGAACCAGCAGCCTGATGGCTCCTGGGCCGAAAGCATCGGTGAAAGTGCAACCAAACAGGCGCTTTACACCGGAACCGGTTTTCCGCGAGTCTTCTACCTCGCATACCATCTGTACCGCGATTATTTCCCCCTGCTCGCGCTGACGAACTATAAGCGCGCCATGGAACGGGAACAGGCATAACGGAGGAAGATGGCAGTACCTATCTCGCAGGCGTGGACAGTCGCCACTTACGTGCTCAAGCAGAAGCGGATGGGCCGCAAGCGCTTTCCGCTCGTTACTATGCTGGAGCCTCTTTTCCGCTGCAACCTGGCGTGCGCCGGATGCGGCAAGATCCAATACCCAGCTCATATCCTCAAGCAGGAACTGACTCCGGAGGAGTGCTTCCGTGCAGTTGAGGAGGCGGGCACGCCCATGGTGGCCATTCCGGGCGGCGAGCCCCTGCTGCATTCGCAGATCGACAAGATCGTTGAGAGATTGGTCGCGCGTAAGAAGTACGTCTACATGTGCACCAACGCGCTTCTGCTTAAGGAAAAACTGCACCTCTTTAAGCCCAGCAAGTACTTCTCGTTCTCAGTCCACGTAGATGGTCAGCGCGAACACCACGATTTCTCCGTCTGCCGCGAGGGCGGATACGACATCGCTGTCGAGGCTATCAAGGCCGCGGTTGACGCGGGCTTCCGCGTCACGACCAATACCACGCTCTTCGATGGAGCCGATCCGAATTCAGTCCGCGCCTTCTTCGACGACATGATGACCGTCGGCGTAGAGAGCATGATGGTGGCCCCCGGATACACCTACGAAAAGGCTCCTGATCAGAAACATTTTCTCGGTCGCGCGCGGTCGCGCCGCCTCTTCCGGGCGATCCTGTCGAATCGTAAGAAGACTTGGCGCTTTAACGCCTCGCCCATGTACATGGAGTTCCTCATGGGTCGACGCGAGTTCTCCTGCACGCCTTGGGGCATGCCCACTTACAGTATTTTCGGCTGGCAGAAGCCGTGCTATCTGCTGCAGGACGGCTATGCCGACACCTTCCAGGAGCTGATGGAGACGACCGAATGGTCGAACTACGGTACTGAGTCCGGCAATCCGAAGTGCGCCAATTGCATGGTTCACTCCGGATACGAAGCCTCCGGTGTCTACTACACCTTCGGCTCGTTCCGTGGCCTGCTCGATACGGCTATTGCGACGATCTTCGGCAAATATGAAGACCGCGGAGCTCTTGACCTGCTCAACCAGCCCGTCAAGCCGGTGCACAGCTTCAACCCCCTGGTCCAAATCAAGACGCAGATCGAGACCCGGACCGCCGTCGAGGAAGGAACCACGGCGTGACGAATACAACGGCTAATCCTGACGAACTGGAAGTTGCCGAAGGGCGTGAGCGTGAGCAGCTCGAAGGCTGGATCCCATCACTGGCATCGGACGCCGAGGTCCAGGCCGCTCTCGAAAAAGCTTTCGACTACCGCGGCGACGTGACCCTCACGCTTAAGAACGGCCGGACGATCAACGGCTACGTCTTCGACCGTCGCACAGGGGCGACCCTCGCTACATCGGCCGTGCGGATCATACCGGCGACCGAGCGTACAAAGCTAACTATCCCGTATTCCGATATTGCCGCGTTGGCATTCACCGGCCGCGACACAGCGGCGGGCAAGTCGTTCGAAGCCTGGGTCCGTAAATATTGGGAGAAAAAGGCCGCCGGCGAAAAGGGAATCGCGCTGCATCCGGAATCACTCGAGTAGATTTTTCCTCCGAGAGTCCTGAATGTCCTTCGGGCCCTTGAAATTTGTGTTTCAGGATCCCCGGTCGGAGATTCTGTGGGATACTTGGCCAACCGCGAGGTGCACGATGGGCAGAGAAAACCCGTATTCCGATTTTCTAGGGGATCAAGACCCACTGAAAGTTCTCGCCGCGACGGCTCGCAAGATTGAAGCCATTCTTGAGGAACTCGGCGCTGAGCGGGTTGACCAGGCACCGGCGGCGGGCAAATGGTGTGCCCGGGAAATCGTTTGCCACCTCGCCGATTGCGAGCTTGCCTTTGGCTTCCGGTTGCGCCAGACGTTGAGCGAGGATCATCACACCATCCAGCCCTTCGATCAGGAAAAATGGGCCGCACATTACGAAGGCTATGGTGCCCGCGACGCGCTTTCGACCTTCCACGCGGTGCGCAACTGGAACCTCGCTCTTATCCGCTCTCTTCCTCCCGAGGCGCAGGCAAAGCCGGTTACCCACCCGGAACGCGGCCCAATGACTTTTCAGACCATCGTCGAGACCATGGGCGGCCATGACATCAATCATCTGCGCCAGCTCGAAGCGATCGCGAAGAAGTTTGCGCCCGAACAGTCGGTCCTGGCCTCCGGCTACTGACAGGATGTCCCCGGCGGACACCTTTGGCGCCGTAGCAGCCAGAATTTTGCTCGTGGTAACCGGGTAGAAGCCGCAATTGCACTACAATACCGAGAAGCCTTGTGCCAGCCCGTGGGCTGAATCCCCCGCTGCCACTTGCGCATCCTGTTCTTAACCTTAATCATGATTGAACATCCCCTCCCTGAAGCTCTCACTTTCGACGACGTACTCCTCGTACCTGCCTACAGCGAAGTGGTTCCCGCCAACGTGAGCACGTCAACCCGGCTCACGAAGAATATCCTGCTGAACACGCCCCTGCTCAGTGCTGCGATGGACACTGTGACGGAGTCCCGTCTGGCCATTGCCATGGCGCAGCAGGGGGGCCTCGGAATTATCCACCGCAACCTTACGCCCAACCAACAGGCGAGCGAGGTAGACAAGGTAAAGCGCTCGGAGAGCGGGATGATTGTCGACCCGGTAACGATCGAGCCCGACCGGCCGATTTCTGATGCACTCGAAGTCATGCGGCGTTACAAAATATCGGGCGTCCCGGTTACGAGGAACAGGAAGCTGGTCGGAATTCTTACCAATCGCGACCTCCGTTTTGAGACCAGGACCGATATCCCGATCGGCGAGGTGATGACCAAGGAGAACCTCATCACCGTACCAGTGGGTACTACCCTCGAAGAGGCGGAGCACATCCTTCATCAGCATCGCATCGAAAAACTGCTGGTCGTCAACGGCGATTACGAGCTTCGCGGCCTGATCACCGTCAAGGACATCCAGAAGAAGCTGAAATACCCCAACGCCTCAAAAGACGAGCAGGGACGCCTTCGCGTGGGCGGCGCAATCGGCGCCACGGGCGACTTCCTCGAACGCGCAGCCGAATTGGTCCGCTTTCGCGCCGACGTGCTCGCCATCGACTCCGCCCATGGACATTCTTCACGTGTGCTCGACGCCGTCCGCCAGGTAAAGAAGCGTTTTCCGGATGTCGGCCTGCTCGCCGGCAACATAGCGACCTACGAAGGGGCAAAGGCTCTCATCGAGGCTGGGGCGGATGCTGTCAAGGTTGGCATCGGCCCCGGATCCATCTGCACCACCCGGATGGTCACTGGAGCCGGCATGCCGCAAATCACCGCGATCAGCGAGGCTTTTCGAGCGGGAAGGGAATTCGGCATTCCCATCATCGCCGATGGCGGCATCAAGTATTCAGGCGACGTTGCCAAGGCAATCGCAGCCGGCGCTAATGCCGTTATGATCGGGTCGCTTTTTGCCGGTGTCGATGAGAGCCCGGGTGAAACCATCCTTTACCAGGGCCGCTCCTTCAAGGCATATCGCGGCATGGGATCTCTGAGCGCCATGTCGCAGGGCTCGGGCGAGCGTTACTTCCAGGGCTCGCAAGACCTCGGTGGTGAGCCGGAGCGCCAGGAAAGCGTCGTCGCGCGCGAGCAGAGCAATCAGAATCGCCTCGCGAAGTTCGTCCCAGAGGGCATTGAGGGCCGTGTGCCGCATCGGGGTCCGCTCGAATCCATGGTTTACCAACTCGTCGGCGGACTCCGCTCCGGCATGGGCTATCTTGGCTGCGCCACCATCGAGGAAATGCAAACGAAATCTCGCTTTGTCCGCATCTCCAATGCCGGGCTGCGCGAGAGCCACGTCCACGACGTGATCATCACCCGCGAAGCGCCAAACTACCACGTCGAATAGGGACTCCGCGTCCAGCGGAACGCGGCTTCGCCGCAAAACGTTAGACTGGAGATTCCGACCTGCGTTTGCGCAGGATCACCTTTCTGCGTGCTCGCCAGTCCTCGTTCAACCCGATCAGCTCCCACTGCACCTCAGGCGAGAGGTGTCTCAGGACAATGTCGGTCGAAGGGTGAATTCTCAGCGCCGGCGCCACCAGGTACAACAACGGCGGCTCGTCCGAAAGCTGGATTCTTCGAAAGTAACCCTGCGTCTGGAAGGCGTTTTCCTGTTGCAACTGGCGTACCCGCGACCAGTAATCCAAGGCCTGCAGGGGCAGGTGGAGGCTGTCGTCTGCTTTCAATTCCAGCACCGCAAGGCGCCCGGTACGCGTGACGGTCAGCAGATCGAGCATGCCGCGATCACCCGCCGCGAACGCCGGAACCTGCGAGTAGACAATGTCGCCACGTAGCCCGGGCTCGATCTCCCCGATGTCCCTCCGGAGGGCGGACTCCAGCCAACGCTCCGGTTGAAGGCGAAATAGCGGATTCCGTCTTGACCCACTGGCGTGCCGGTTCTCAAACAGCCGCTCGGTCAGATCTCGAAACAGCTCCTCCGTCTCTGCCGTAAGCGAAGTTTCATTTGCTCCCGCACCGAATGTGATCTCATCCCGCCGAGCAAACGATCCGGGTGCCAAGCCATGCCGGATTCGCGCGTACTCAAGCCCATGCAGGGCAAAGCTGACCTCGGTGGCCCTTCGCACCCGAACCTCCGTAGCCGCGTGCAACCCGGGATGCAACAGACCCAGGACGCAATCGATGCCCGCCCGGAATCGCTCGAGCGCGGCCTCGGGGCTAAACGCATGCACGAGTTGCGCACGAACATTTCCGGCGTCCTTTGCATCGAGTTGCGTGAGTTCTTCCGAACGCTCGTCCAGTTCGTAAACCTCCCATTTTGCTGCGGTATTCAGCCATGGGATGCGGGCGCAGGTCGTCTTGCCCGTGCTCGGGGGAACCACGATCCGAACGCCCTCGTACAGCCGCCGTCCCTCACCGCGGTGGCGGCAGTAAGTGAGCCAAAGAATGCCGAGCGTCAAGATCCCATCGATGATCGCCTGCGATTCCTGCGCATTCACTGAAATGATGCACCAAGCCGACGTCCCGCGGCCCAGCACCCCGCGAGCGTAAGCCGGCCCGAAACTATGTTCCAGATCGGCTGCGGTGCGGAAACCCTCCGCAGTCCACCCATGAAAGCTCTTCTGCAGTACCCGTTCCAGCAAGCGGACATATTTCAACCGCGTCGCGTCCCGTGTCGAAGCAGGACGCCGGTCGCTGTTATCCACCAACTCCAGGACTTGGGGCCGTGTTTGGCCGAAGCGCCGTGTCTCGAGCCGCAGGGAATCCCTCCGGTGCTCCATCCCGCTGATCCTCCGAACGAGATTTCGCTCCTCCGACCAGAGGTGCAGGAGACAACGGCTCTGCTCGGCTGAAAGGGAATAGCGCGCCGCTCGCATGTCGAAGATTACGCGACCATCTTCAAGGATGGCCGCTGCCGGATGCCTGGCAAGGAATTCCTCAAGTTCGCGCACTAGTTCGGCTGCGGAAATTTCAGTTGTAGCGAGTGGCATCGCCACGATCATGCGTGGCAGGGAAGTCGCACCGCAAGCGAAATGCTACCAGCTTCTACTCTTTCGTAACGTCGCGATGTGCGCGACGTGATGGCGCGAATGCCAATCGTATAGCGCCGCGACCTGCTCAATCGTGTACCTTCCACTCTCAGGATGCAGATATCCGCGTTTCCACTCCTCTTCGGTGAGCGATTCGAGTAGCGTTACCCACCGCCGGTGCAGCGAATCAAGCAATTCCAGAGACACATCGATCGGTAACGAGGTCGCGTCAGACAGTTCCGCCCAGAGTTTTTCATCATACGGCTTGATCGTCGGCCAGTCTTCGGTCAGGGCCAACCGCATACGCACGTAGGCGTTCATGTGGCTGTCGGCAACGTGATGAACCAGTTGCCGCACTGTCCAGCCGCCTTCGCGGTAGGGAGTGTTGACCTGCGCGTCGTTCAGCCCGTAAACCGCGGCGCGCAGATTTTCCGGCAGAGCTGCGATTGTTGCGATCGAAGCTCTGCGTTCCTGAGCAGTCAATACATCGGGACGCGTGAAGTCGCCGATCGGATAACGAGGATCGGAGACCATATCAGCCGTAGACATGCACTTAGAAATAACATGCTTCTACGAAATTTTGGGATTGTTCTCTGATCGGGCGTGCCGGGCTGGCCTCACGCCCGCCAGAAGCTAGGAGTGGCTATGAGTCGAGTGATGATAGGCGTGACGATGGTGATGATGGTGGTGCGTCGAGGCGAACGCCGATGCTGAAACTGCCAGCACGGCACAGAGCAAAACAAGCTTCTTCATAATGAGGCGATGTTAGCAAGGCTCGACTGTGAATCCCTGTGAATTCACGGGAGGAATACCCGAAGTTACTTGCTCTCTCCGCTTGACTCGGGACCTGAACCGAAAACCAGCGCCGACTCATCTAAAATCTAGATAACCATGACACTCCAGCCATCCGCCGCGGCGGCCGTACCGCAGCACAAAAAGTATTTCTTCGAGAAGTTTGGAATTACTGAACGCCTCCTCGAGCGCTGCCTTGGCGAAGCTCTCTCCGCAGGAGGCGATTACGCCGACCTGTACTTCGAGTCCATCGCATCGACCTCCATCGGTATCGACGAATCGCTCGTCAAATCCGCCAGTCAGGGAGTTAGCGCCGGCTGCGGAGTCCGCGTCGTCAGCGGCGAGCGTACCGGTTACGCCTACACTGACGATCTGTCGCCCGACCGACTTCTGCGCGCGGCCCGCACCGCTGCTCTCATAGCCAGCGGCCCGGCAAAGCAGCCCGTGCAGGGATTCACAGAAACCAAAGTGCCCAGTCTCTATCCGGCGCCAGCTGTCGACCTCGACAGCGATCTCTCGGCCAAGTTGGATCTGATCATGCGCGCTGACCGCGCCGCGCGCCACTACGATCCGCGCATCACACAAGTCCGCGCCAGCTATTCAGACGAACTGCGGCGCATCCTGATTGCCGCATCCGACGGTACATTCGCCAGCGACACCCAACCGCTCGCCCGCCTCAACGTCTTCGTCCTCGCTAAAAGCGATGATCGTACGGCTCGTGGCACCTCCGGCGGCGGGGGACGCGTCGAGATCGATTTCTTCCAGACCGAAAAAACGCCCGAGCACTTTGCCCGCGAGGCCGCGCGCCAAGCCATCTTGCAGCTTGGAGCCGTAGCCGCTCCGGCCGGTGAGATGGAAGTCGTCCTCGGCCCCGGATGGCCCGGTGTTCTGCTGCACGAAGCCGTCGGCCATGGCCTCGAGGCGGACTTCAACCGCCGCAAGACCTCGGCTTTCGCCGGTCTGATCGGCCGCTCCGTCGCGAGCCCACGCGTCACAGTCGTCGATAACGGAACTATGCCCAACCGTCGCGGCTCTCTCAACGTCGATGATGAAGGCTCCGCTACGCGCGAAACTGTCCTCATCGAAAACGGCATTCTCAAGGGCTACCTCACCGATAAGCTCTCCGCGCGCCTCATGGACATGCCCTATACCGGCAATGGCCGTCGCGAGAGCTATCAACAGATTCCCATGCCGCGCATGACGAACACCTACATGCTCGCTGGCGATGATGCACCCGAAGACATCCTGCGCAGCGTGAAGCGCGGCCTCTACGCCGTCAACTTCGGTGGAGGGTCGGTCGACATCACCAGCGGCAAGTTCGTCTTCTCGGCCAGCGAAGCCTATCTCATTGAAGACGGCAAAATTACCGCCCCTGTCCGCGACGCGACCCTCATAGGCAACGGCCCCGAAGCGCTCAAGTACGTCTCCATGGTCGGCAACGATCTCGAACTCGACGAAGGCGTTGGCACCTGCGGCAAAGACGGCCAGAGCGTCCCGGTAGGCGTCGGTATGCCGACGGTTAAGCTCGATCGCATGACAGTAGGTGGGACTGGACGATAGTAGAGTGAAAGTACGGGACCTGCTAAGAACGCTGGAGCAGGATGGCTGGTATTTGGCACGACAGCGCGGCAGCCATCGACAATACAAGCATCCGGAGAAGCCGGGCACTGTTACGATTCCCGGGCATCCATCGGATGAGCTTCATCCAAGGACGTTGAACAGCATTTTGAAACAGGCGGGATATAAGGAATGACGCGTCGCTACCTGGTGATCTACGAAAATGGCCCAGACAATCTGAGCGGTTTTGCGCCTGATGTGCCCGGCTGCGCTAGCACCGGATCGTCTCTTGAAGAAATGAGAAAGAATCTGCGCGAAGCGCTGGAGTTTCATCTGGAAGGATTGCTGCTCAATGGTCAGTCAATTCCCCCCGCGGCCACGCACATGGTTGAAGTCCCCGATCAGGGCTTTGCAGAGTGGCTGGACGTGACTCTGCCTGTGCGGGAAGCGATCTCGGCTTAAATTGGACCGACGATGGCACGAATGGTTGAAATCGAAGTTAGGAAGTGGTCCGGCATAGGAGAAAGCCGCAACTTTGGCTGGCAGTTAATCACTGTGGAAGAAGGACTGCGACTTCGCGATGAGACATTTCGTTGTCCTGAGTGCCACGGGAGAGTGAAATTAATGTCAGCTTCAATGAGTCCACCAATGGCAGCGCATGGCGAGCATTTTCAAAGAAATAAAGGATGTAGCCTTGGTGATTGTTTTAATGGAGTTAACCGGATGCATATATCGCCGCTCACATAAATAAGAATCATGCCTACAATAGACCCTCAAGCAATCCGCGCCACCGACCTCCAGTCCCTCGCCGCCGACATCGTCTCCAGGGCCCTCGAAGCCGGAGCATCCGACGCCGAAGTCACCATCCGCGAGGGGGACGAGTTCTCAGCGACCGTACGAATGGGTGAAGTCGACACCCTGAAGGAATCCGGCTCGCGCGGGATGGGAATCCGCGTGCTTGTCGCCGCCCAAAACGGACATCGCGTGGCCAGCACCTCGACCAGCGACTTTACGCCGGAAGGCATCGAGCATCTCGTCCGCGGAGCCCTCGCCCTTGCCCGTGTCACTTCGGAAGACCCTTTTGCCGGCCTGGCCGACCCAAGTGAATTCGGCAAGCTCGAAGGCAACCTCGAGCTCTACTACGAGGATGTCTACTCGCTCCCGACGGCCGAGCGCATCGACTTTGCCCGCAGGGCCGAAGCCGCCGCTCTTGCTGCCGACACCCGGATCACCAACAGCGACGGCGGCAACTTCGACGCTTATTCCGGCCGCAAGGTCTTCGCCAACTCGCGAGGTTTCGTCGGCGAATACCGCGCATCCTCCTGCTCCATCTCGGCAACTCCCATAGCCATCGGCAAAAACGGAGAGATGCAGCGCGACTACTGGTACACCTACGCGCGCTCCCTGAGGAAACTCGACGTCCCCGAGTCGGTCGGAGCCGAGGCCGCTCGGCGCACCCTCCGCCGCCTCGATGGGCGCAGAGTCAAAACCCAGCAGGCGCCAATCGTCTTCGCGCCGGAGATCGCTCGATCGCTCGTCGGATCCATCTTCGAGGCGGCGACCGGAGACGCCATCTATCGCGGCGCATCCTTCCTCACCGGGCGTCTCGGCGAAAAGATTGCGGCATCGTCCGTCACGGTTATCGACGATCACACCATCGTCGGCGGCTTCGGAACTTCGCCCTTTGACGGCGAAGGCCTGCCCTCACGCCGCACCGTCGTGGTCGAGCGCGGAGTGCTTACCAACTACCTCCTCAACACCTACACCGCTCGCAAACTCGGCATGAAGAGCACCGGAAACGCATCGCGCGGGCTGGCGGGAAATCCCGGCACCGGCGCCGGCAATCTCTTCCTCGATGCCGGCAGCACACCGCCGCAGGAGATTCTCTCCGGCGTTCAGTCCGGCCTCTACGTCACCGAACTCCTCGGCCAGGGTGTCAACCTCGTCACCGGCGATTACTCCCGCGGTGCATCCGGCCTCTGGATCGAGAATGGACAGCTTGTTTATCCGGTGCAGGAAATCACCATAGCGGGCAGTCTCCAGCAAATGTTCCAGAACATCACCGCGATCGGCGACGACCTCATATTTCGCGGTTCTGTTGCCTCTCCCACGCTTCGCATCGACGGAATGACCATCGCAGGAGAGTAGTCTCTCAGGTAGTGGCACTGCTCTCCACATCCGTTGCGTTCGATCCCGCCAATCCGTCCTGGGCCGAAATCCCGCCGCGCGCGGCCGTATTCGCTCTTTTCGCAGCCGATGACGGTGCCGAGCCTTACATCAGCCGCACGCCAAACCTGCGCAGCCGCCTGCGCCGCCTCCTCGATGTAAAGCCCAGCCAATCGAAGCGTCTTCGTCTTACCCAAAGCGTCGCGCGCATCGAATACACGCTCACCGGCTCGGACTTCGAATCCTGGTTGCTCCTTTACGAAGCCTCTTCCGCTGCTTTCGGAGACCGCGCCCGCAAGCGCCTGCACCTTCGTCCGCCCTGTTTCCTCCGAATGACGATGGACAACGCCTACCCCCGCGTTTACGTAACCAACAGAATCACAAAATCCGCTGCCGCCAACTTGTTCGGGCCTTTTCCGTCACGCATCGCCGCTGAGTCCTTCCTTGAAGGCATGCTGAACCTTTTTGAGCTGCGCCGCTGCTTCGAAGATCTCAATCCCGACCCGAGCTTTCCGGGATGTGTCTACTCCGAGATGAAAAAGTGCCTCGCGCCCTGCTTCAAAGGCTGTACCGACGAGCGCTACGCACAGGAAGCCGCCGCAGTCCGTGCATTTCTCGCCACGCGTGGCCAGAGCCTCATCGATGAGCTCAGCCGCCAGCGCGCCGAGGCGTCTGAGGCACTCGACTTCGAAAGGGCCGCCGAAATCCACGCCCGCATCGTCAAAGTCGAGGCTGCGGCTGCCCTCGCTTCTCCTGCTATTCACGCCCTCGCCGCCCTCAATGCCGTCATCGTGCAGCCATCGAGTGAAGAAGGCCATGTTGCGCTGTTTCTTCTCAACCACGGATTGCTCGCCGGACCGGCCCTCTACTCCGTCGCTGGCATGCGGCACCACAACGAACAATCCGGCTCATCGTCGCTGTTCGCTCACCCCGCGTCGATCGCTCCAGTGCCTTTCGATGCGCCTCCGATGGTGCAGCTTGCTGCTCGTGACGAGCTGGAGGCTCGCCTGGACTCCGCCCTCAGCACCCTTAAAGTCCGGTCCGCGAGGAGCACCCAGCAGCTTGCCGACCACCTCAGCCTCTTCTCGCGCTGGTATTACCGTCCTCAGGCCCGGCGCACCGGCGAGGTCGTTTTCGATGATGCCTCAGGCCCATTCAAAAAGCAGCTGATGCGCGCCATTTCCCGCGTTTATCGCCAGTCCCAGGTCGCCAGCGTACCCGATGTCCCGCAGCCAATCTCTGCTGCTGCGGGCGCATCTTCCTGAAACTCCGCGGAACCTCCTGCCATCGGCCCTGCGTATAGTTGTTATCACCAAAGTTCCGCCTGCTTGAAGGGCGAGCACACAGACAATAAAGAGCAACATACTCCGGAGCCGGATCAATGCTCGACGATATTCGCTACGCACTGCGGCAGTTTGCCAAGGCGCCTGGATTTACCGCGACCGCCATTCTTACCCTCGCGCTCGGCATCGGTGCTACCACAGCGATCTTTACTCTTGTCTACGCCATTCTGCTCAAATCGTTGCCGGTGACAGATCCCGGTGGGCTCATCCGTGTGGGAGACAACGAGAACTGCTGCGTGAATGGAGGCATGCAGGACGACTGGTCCCTGTTCTCCTGGGACGCATACAAGCAGTTCCGCGACAACACACCGGAATTCGCCCAGCTAGCCGCATTCCAGGCAGCACACTCCCTCATCGGCGTACGCCGGCAGGGAAGTAATCATCCCGCCGAATCCTTTCCCGCCGAGTATGTCTCCGGAAATGCCTTCGACACCCTGGGAATCAATGCTTATGCGGGCCGTCTCCTGAGGTCTTCGGACGATCAGAAGGGAGCTTCTCCCGTTGCCGTGATCAGTTACCGCACCTGGCAGGAGAAGTTCGGGCAGGATCCCTCCATCATTGGAGGAAATTTTGTCTTCAACGGCAATCCTTTCACCATCGTCGGCGTAACTCCGCCCGGCTTTTACAGCGAACGCCTGAGCCCCGATCCAGCTGCCTTCTTTATCCCGCTTAACAATGAGCCTCTCCTCGGTCAGGCGAGCAGCTTCCTCGAACGTGGCGACCTGCAATGGCTCAATCTCATCGGCCGCTTTAGGCCCGGAGTGACCCAGAAAGCGGTCGAATCGAAAATGCAAGTCGAGCTCCGGGAGTTCCTGCAAAGCCCACTGAGCAAGGTCGAGCCCAGGGACTTGGTGCTCATTCCCAAGCAGACTCTCCATCTCGCGCCAGGCGGAGGCGGGGTGCAACGCATGCAGGAAGAATCGAAAGACGTGCTTCGCATCCTAATGTGGGTCTCAACCTTCGTCCTGCTGATCGCCTGCGCAAACCTGGCCAACCTGATGCTTGTACGAGCGACCACGCGGCGCCACCAGACCTCTGTCCGGACTGCGCTTGGCGCTTCGCGGAATCGTCTCGTGCAACAAGCGCTCACGGAAAGTGTTCTGCTCGCCCTCCTGGGCGGACTTGCAGGTCTTGCTGTTGCTTACGCAGGGGCGAAGCTCATCCTCAACCTTGCTGCGGGTAAGAGCTATTTGCCCATTCAGGCGACGCCTTCACTTCCAGTGCTCGCATTCGCATTTGCGATTTCGCTCATCACCGGCATCCTCTTTGGGGTGGCGCCCGCGTGGATGATGGCGCGTGCCGATCCAATCGAGGCTCTGCGCGAAAGCAGCCGTACCATGAAACACAGCGGCCTCTGGACCCAGAAGAGCCTCGTCGTCATCCAGGCCGCCATTTCCGTCGTCCTGCTCTGCGGAGCCGGCCTTCTCACACAGACTCTCCGTAATCTTCATCATCAGCATTTTGGATTCGATACGACGAATCGCTACATCGTCCACATCGATCCCGAAATGGCAGGCTACAAGGTCGAGCAACTCGATGCTTTTTACCGTCAGGTGCACGACACCCTCGCCGCCATTCCGGGCGTGAAGTCGGTAGCCTACGCGATCTATACGCCCATGGAAGGGAACAACTGGGGCGAAAGCGTTTTCTTCGAGGGCCGTCCCGCACCGGCGCCCGGCAGCAATGAGCAGCACGCCTCATGGGTGCGTGCGAGCGCCGGCTACTTCGACACGATTGGCACGAAGATCATCGCTGGCCGCGGCATCACTGAGGACGATACGGCGTCCACTCGCTCCGTCGCCGTTGTGAATCAGACCTTCGCGAAGAAGTTTTACAAGGACGGAAACCCAATCGGCCAGCACTTTGGTGACTGGGACCAAGGCCACGCCGCAATGTTCGAGATCGTTGGTGTCACCGAAGACACCAATTATTGGCAACCCGCAAGCAAAATGCGTCCCATGTTCTTCCTCGCAGGCACGCAATGGGTTAAGGTGGACGACCCCCGCTATCTGATGTTCGAGAATGTATCTCACCTCCACATGGGTTCAGTCGTCCTTGAAACCAATCACAATATCCCAGGTCTTGAGGCGCAGGTGCGACGAACGCTCGCGCAGCTCAACCCCAATCTGACCGTTATCGATTTCCAGACCTTTGCCAGGCAGGTGGAAGAAAACTTCAACCAGCAGTCCATGGTTTCTACCCTGACCTCGCTGTTCGGGCTGGTGGCGCTTGCGCTCGCGTCCATTGGACTCTACGGGGTCACAGCGTATTCTGTGGCGCGACGCACTGGGGAAATCGGCGTGCGCATGGCCCTCGGCGCCGATCGGACGAACATCCTCAGACTTGTACTCAAGGGAGCATTTCTTCAGGTCGCTCTGGGAATCGCCCTGGGTATTGTGCTTACCGTCCTGCTCGGACGCGCAATTTCGAGCCAGCTTTTCGGAGTCACGCCCTATGACCCTCTGATCCTTTTCATCACCATACTTGCACTTGGAATCGCCGCATTCCTGGCGGCTGTCATTCCCGCTCGCCGAGCCTCGGTTATCGAACCTATGCAGGCGCTGAGAACCGAGTGACATCCTGAAGCTTATTCCGTTCGGGACGTCTGAATTTCCAGGACAGGTTGCGGTGCCGGCTGGCTTCCGGAGAGATGAGGAAGTCCTGTTCTGCTGCCAAACAGCAACGGCTCCACAGCATCGCGCATCTGCCGGCTCCACCGCTCGATGGTGTACCAGGAGACTTCTGCCGCTATCAGGATGAAAAGCAGACTCTGCGGAAACCGTCCTCCAAAAGTCATGTTCCGTTCGTGGAGAAAATACGTTTGCCAGATGTAAAGGCTGTACGAGATCAAGCCAATGTGAACGATCGGCTTAAAGTTGAGAATACGTCCGGCGATCGATTGCGGATTGCGTGAGCACCAAACGAGGAATAGCGCGATAGATATGCCATCGAGTGTGATCCCGATCGGCAACGCGTAATAGTTCTCAAACCGCCACATCAATAGGTTTGATGGGATCCAAGTGAACAAAGGAAAGATCCAGATGCGCTTCGCCGCGAAGCTGTAAATTCGCTCGAAGGCCGGCGTGCCCTGGCTCAAAGCGGCGAGGCATCCGAACATCAACGCATCCATCCGGCAGAACAATGTGGTCTGCAAATCATGTCTGAGCAGTTGCTTATTGATCAGAAAGTAAGTTGCGACGCGCAGGAGAGGCGCGATCAAAATGAGCACGATGGAAAGCCTGGCAGCGGCTGTCTTTCCCCCTTTCCTCAGCGTCAGGATCAGTGCCAGCGGCCACAACAGATAGAATTGTTCTTCAATGCAGAGAGACCAGAAGTGCTCAAATTGCCACGCATGCGGATGGAAGATTACATTGCGTGTAAAGGTGAGTGCCACGAGTATTTCAGAGCCGCTTACAGTCAATCCGGTCCAGTGAGCACTAATTGCAACGAACGCGATATACGCGTAAAGCGGCGGGAGGATCCGGAAGGCACGCCGGAAATAAAAGTCGCTTAGGCTGATCAGCTGCGTCCGGTCATACTCGCGTATCAAAAGAGTGGTGATTAAAAATCCACTCAGCACAAAGAAAATTGACACTCCCACAAAACCGTTTCCGAATAGATGAAAAAGCAACGTGTCAATAGGACCAAGGTGATGCGCGACCCCCTCCATGCCGCCTATCAAGTGGCCAATAATGACAAAAATAATGGATATAGCTCGAAGACCATCCAGGCTTGGGATTCGCTTCATCTGTTGGCCACGCTTACTCGGGATATCGGGTAACTTGTAGAAAGTTCGGCTTAGGGGTGCTGAAAAGCTGGTATATAGAGGGAACGCGACAAGAAGCGCTCAATTACCTGCAGGAAGTCTTTCCGCTATGTGGGTCCAGATTAGCATCGGAATTTAGGGTGGGCAACTTGTAGGTCTACATGCGAGGGACCTCGATTTTCGCTCTTAATCCTTCTTTCTTGCCCTCACCTTGAACCAGATCGGCGACCCTTGGAACCCGAACGCCTCCCGGATCTGATTTTCGAGAAAGCGCTCGAAAGAAAAGTGCAGCTTCACATCGCGATCTGTGAACAGCACAAATGTTGGGGGAGCAACGGCGGCCTGCGTCATGTAGAGAATCCGCACGCGCTTCGACATCGGCACGCCGGCCTTCTGAAAATCGACGCGCTCGAGAAAGCGGTTCATCTGGCCCGTAGTCACGCGCTTGCGCCGTTCCTTCGCGACGCGAATGGCAGTTTCCAGAAGCCGGCTCAATCCACTGCTGTCCTTTTGCGCCGTCGCAGCGGAGATGAAGACCACCGGGGCGTAGTCCAGATACTTGAGCGCCTGCCGCACCTGCCGCTCGTAGATGGTGCGGTCTGCCGCAGGCTTACCGTCCATGCGCCCTTTGGTGACCAGATCCCACTTGTTCACCACGATGACCACCGATCGCCCGCTCTCGTGTGCGTAACCGCCAATCGTCGCGTCGGAAGCGGTCACCCCTTCTGTTGCGTCGATGATCAACAGGGAAACATCGGCAGCCTCAAGATGTCGCCGCGCCATGACGACCGACAGCTTTTCCGCCATCAGCTCAGTCTTGCCTTTGCGGCGAATCCCCGCGGTATCGATGATACGTAGCTGCTGCCCTTTGTAGTCGATCACTTCATCGACCGCGTCGCGCGTTGTTCCCGCAATCGGCGAGACAATGGCACGCGCGCTCCCTGTCAGCGCATTCAGCAGCGTCGACTTGCCGACGTTAGGCCGTCCGATGATCGCAATCCGTGTCTCACGCTGCTGAAATTCGCCGTGTGTGCGATGCAGCTTTTCACCTGTCTCGCCCTCGGATTCCTCAGGCGCGTCCTGAGCGCTCTCGTCCTCTGTTGCCTCATCCTGAATAGGCAGAACAGCAAAAACCTCATCCAGCAGCTCGCCGATATTGTGTCCGTGTTCAGCGGAGATCGGCACCAGGTTTTTGATGCCCAATTGCCGGAAGTTTTCCGCCGAGGCATCGAGCGCCTCCATGTCGATCTTGTTCACCGCCAGAAATAATGGCTTGCCCGTGCGTATCAGCAGCCGCGCCAGGTCTATATCCGGCGAGGCCAGTTCCGTCCGTCCGTCGACGACCATGACGATCGCGTCTGCCTCATCGAGCGCAGTCCGTGCCTGGCGGAAGATCTCCGCCGGAATCAGCGCATCATCATCGGGAATGATTCCTCCCGTGTCGACCACACGAGCGGTGCGACCTGCCCATTCAACCTCGCCGTAGATGCGGTCTCGCGTAATTCCCGGCTCGTCGCCCACGATTGACCGTCGCGATCCGGTGAGACGATTAAAGAGCGTCGACTTGCCCACGTTGGGCCGGCCGACGACGGCGAAGAGGGGCACTTGCGATTCCGCCCGGCGCAATCCTCTGTCCTTGAGATTTCCCGATCCTCGGCCTCGACCCTGATTGTGTTGATCCACCTGCGGAACTCCGCTACTTCAGATTGGCATGTAAGCCGAGAGATAATGCCACAACGCGCAGCCGTTTATCACGGGTCCAAAGGAGCGCGCTCTGCGAAAGTGGGATCGCCGTCAAAAGGTGAGCATCGATGTAGCCGATTCCCAATCCGGCGAGCCCCCACCGATCAATTGCAATAAGAACCTCATCATCGCGGGCAACCGTCGCGTGTGGCAAATTCTGCAGCGCGCCTAGAACCCGCTCACGCTGCCTTAACTGTCCCAGCGCCAATTCACCCACTACAAAGGGGTGCATGAGGATTTGGCCGCTATTGAGCAGTCCCATAAGCGCTGGATCTCCTTTTCGCAGGTGATCGATCCAGATGGAAGTATCGGCAAGGATCAATGCTTCCGTGATCTCCGCCGTCGAATATATGCCAGCGTGGTCTCGGTCCCTCCGAGCCGCGCCAGCCGTTGTGCGCTCTCACGCTCGATGAGCGCTTTGAGGGCTTCACGCACCAGGGCAGTCTTTTCTTTCAAGCCTGTGAAAGCCTGGGCCTTCTCCACAAGGTCGTCGTCGAGCGCCAGTGTAGTTCGCATTTCCTCTCCGGAAGAACTTAGCATCAAGAATATCATCATCTGATGCCCCAATATATGCCCGACCTGCGGTCGTCTCACACGATATCCTAGAGGCACCATCGTCCATTGAACTCTGCCCGTGCCTTCTACCACCCAATCGCCGCCCGCGCTCCCCTCGCTTTATGACTTCTTCGCTCCTGGCGGGGTCCTGTCGCGCTCGCAGCTGCCCTACGAGTTCCGTCGCGGCCAGCTCGAGATGGCGCAGGCCGTCGAACGCGCCCTCAATGAAAACCGCCACTTGATCGTCGAAGCCGGAACTGGCACGGGCAAGACCCTCGCCTATCTACTGCCAGCCCTGCGCTCTGGACGCCGCGTCATCATCTCTACCGGCACAAAAAACCTCCAGGAGCAGCTCTTCTTCAAGGACATCCCCTTTCTCGAATCGCTGCTGGGTCCGCTGCGGGTCTGTTACATGAAAGGCCGCGCCAATTATCTCTGCCGGCACAAGCTTTACGCGCTGCGTAGTCAGCCAATTCTCAACGGCTTGGAAGAAATCTCGCAGTACCAGCAGATCGCCGAGTGGGAGAAGACGACCGAGGCGGGAGACCGGGTCGAACTCGACGATCTGCCCGAGGCCAGCCAGCTCTGGTCAAAGCTCGACGCCCGCAGCGAGGCCTGCCTGGGACAGAGCTGCCCCGACTACGAGCGCTGCTTCATCACCGAGATGCGGCGCCGCGCCGCCGAGAGCGACGTCATCATCGTCAACCACCATCTCTTTTTCGCCGACCTCGCGGTAAAGCTGCAGGCCCGCTCCGCACCCGATGCCGGAATCCTCCCCGACGCCGGCATCGTCATCTTCGATGAGGCGCACGAGCTCGAAGACGTCGCCTCCAGCTACTTCGGCATCAGCCTGAGCAATGTTCGCTTCGAAGAGCTCGCGCGAGACCTTGAAACCATGCTCCGCGGCAAGCAGGCGCTAAGCTCCAACATCATCGGCGCCGCGCAGACAGCACGCGAGCGGGCACGCCTGTTTTTCGCTGCTCTGCCCACGCCGCGCCGCGAATCTGCACGCAACAATGATCGGAGCCAGTCGAACGAGGGCCGCATGCCCTTCCTCGACCGCGAGGATTTCCTGGAAACGCGAGGCGACCTCTACCTCGGCCTCACCGACGCACTGCACCGCCTCGAACTCGAACTGGAACGGCTGCGCAACGTCGAGGAGTCCGCGCCGCTTCGAAAGCGCACCGCCGACATCCGCGAACATCTGCGCTTCCTTCTCGAAGCCGATGATCGCAACACCGTCTTCTGGCTCGAGCGCCGCGGCGGACGCGGACAGAGCTTTGCGCCGGTGACTTATCTGCAGGCAACACCCATCGACGTCTCCGAGCTGCTCAGCGAATTGCTCTTCGAAAACTTCCCCAGCGTCGTGCTCACTTCGGCGACGCTCACGGTCCAAGGAGGCTTCTCGCACATCCGGAAGCGGCTCGGCATGCGCGCCGCACGCGAACTGGTGGTGCCTTCGCATTTCCGCTACAGCGAGCAGGCGCTGCTTTACTTGCCACCCGACATGCCCGACCCGCGCGACGCGAATTTCCAGCAAGAAGCCGCGCGCCGCATCCGCCGCATGCTGGATATCACCGAGGGCCGGGCGTTCTGCCTCTTCACAAGTTATCAGCAGATGCGCGACCTCTATGACCGCCTTCTCGTCGAAGTCGGATATCCGCTTCTGCTGCAGGGAACCGCCCCGCGCAAGGCGCTGCTCGAAGAATTTCGCGAGACGCCAAACGCCGTGCTCTTCGGCACATCCAGCTTCTGGCAGGGCGTGGACGTGCAGGGCGAGGCTTTGAGCTGCGTCATCGTCGATCGACTGCCTTTCGCCGTTCCTACCGATCCCGTCGTGCAGGCCCGCATGCGAGCCATCGAGGAAAATGGCGGCAACCCATTTGTCGAATACCAGGTGCCCTCGGCCGTCATCACCCTCAAACAGGGCTTCGGGCGCCTCATCCGCTCGCTCGAAGACCGCGGCGTGCTCATGCTGCTTGACCCTCGCATCCAGCGCCAGCGTTATGGACGCATATTCCTCGACAGCCTGCCACCCTACCGAATCACGCAGGACATTGCCGCCGTCGAGGCGTTTTTCGCTCGTACCTGAGCTGCCCGTTCAGAACGCTATACAGTAGAAATAGTGGCACGTAATCTCTACATTCTGGCCGCAACTCTGCTGCTTTTCGCTCTCATCTCCTGCGGCATGACTTTGGTCAGTAGTGGTTTTCAACCAGGCCTACCTGCCAACGCATCTCTATGGAAGACCATTGGTCTCTTCCTCGCTCTTGGCGGTCTCATCGTTGCCCTGCTTGGCGTGATGACCAACATGTTCGAACAGGTGGACCGCCGCGCCGAGGAGCGTCGGCTCCGCGAGCGTGCCCATCGTAGGCCGGGGCGCTGAAGCCGTTCCGGAAGATACAATAGATACAGGAGATTCATTGGATCAATGTATGAAGTGACCGTCGAGCGCGGATTTTCCTCCGGGCACTATCTGCGCAATTACAAAGGCAAGTGCGAAAACCCGCACGGCCACAACTACAAGGTGCGCCTCACGTTACGCGGGGAGAAGCTCGACCACGCCGGTCTGCTGCTCGACTTCAAGGACCTCAAACAGGTCATGCGCCCCGTCATTGAGCGCATAGATCACCAGATGCTCAACGAGCTCGAGCCTTTCACCGAGATCAATCCTTCGGCCGAAAACCTCGCTCGCTTTTTCTACGACGAGACCAACAAACAGCTCCGCGACATGACCGGAGGCCGCGTCCACGTCAAGGATTGCACTATCTACGAGACCGACACTACTACGGCCACGTACTACGAGTAGCTCTTGTACCTGATCGAAATTTACAAGTCTGTCCAAGGGGAATCGAGCCATGCCGGCCGGCCGTGCATCTTCGTGCGCCTCGCCGGATGCAACCTGCGCTGTTCCTGGTGCGACTCGGAGTACACGTTCACGGGCGGCTATAAGCTCAGCGAAGACGAAGTTGTCGCCGAGATCGCGATGCTCGCGCCCGTGAAGCTGGTTGAGTTCACCGGAGGCGAGCCTCTGCTGCAGGAACGCGAGCTGATCCCGCTGATGGAGCGGCTGCTGGCACAAGGCTACGAGCTGATGATCGAGACCAGCGGCGAGCGCTCCGTAGACAACGTCCCCAAAGCCGTCCACAAAATCATCGATGTGAAATGCCCCGGCTCCGGCGAATCCGGCCGCTTCCGCATGACGAATCTCGCATCGCTCACTGAACGCGACGAGCTGAAGTTTGTCATTACCAATCGCGGCGACTACGAATTCACCCGCGGTTTCATCCGCGACAACGCACTCGAAACGCGTGTTTCGGGGCTTCTGCTGTCCCCGGCATTCTCGAAGACTCCCTCACTGGAGCGCAGTACCAATAACTGCCTGCTCGATCCCGCGGCAATCTCGTCGAATGGATGCTCGCCGACGGTCTTAACGCGCGGCTGAGCCTGCAAATTCACAAGTACATATGGGAGCCGCAGAAAAAGGGCGTCTGAGGTTACACCCGTATTTCCGCTTTTGAACGCCGACGCTGAGATCAGCTCACCCTGCCGCGATCTTCCTCAGCTCCGGCAGAACCCTCCCCAGAGCCACAGCGGCCGCATCTTTCCTTCCCAAAGCGAAATACGTATCCCGATACAGCGGATAAAGCCGCTCGTACACCCTCACCGATGAAGGATCAGGCTCGTATGTCGCATACTTCAAGCACATCGCGTCCTGTGCGGCTTCGATCGTCGGAAACGCTCCCGCCGCCAGCAGCGCAAAGATCCCTGAGCCCAGGCTCGTCGGGATCCCTGCAGGAACGAGCACCGGCTTGCCCAACACGTTCGCATATACCTGGTTCAGAACCTTGTTGTTCTGTGGGATTCCGCCCGCATTGATCACCCGCTCGACCGGGACCCCGTATTCGGCCATGCGCTCCAAGATAATCCGCGTGTGGAACGCTGTTCCCTCAATGGCGGCGAACAATTCGTCCTGAGCGGTGTGGATCAGGTTCCACCCGAGTGTTACTCCGCCCAGTTCGGAATTCACCAGCACCGTGCGGTCGCCATTGTCCCAACTGAGACGCAGCAGGCCCGTCTGTCCCGCGCGGTAGTGCTGGAGCCCCTTCGAGAGTTCCGAAACTTTGGTTCCCGCCCGCCGCGCGATCGCCTCAAAGATATCGCCTGTCGCCGACAGTCCTGCCTCGACGCCTGTGTACTTCGGATGCACGCTTCCCGGCACCACTCCGCACACACCCGGTACCAGCGTCGTCTTCTTCTCCATCGCGATGATGCACGTCGACGTTCCAACCACGTTGACCACATCACCCTCGCGGCAGCCCGCGCCGATCGCGTCCCAGTGGGCATCAAACGCTCCGACGGGAATCGGAATCCCGGCCTTTAGTCCCATCGCATCCGCCCACTCAGGCGAGAGGTGCCCGGCGGTCTTTTCCGAGGTTAGATAGTTTCCTGCGAGCTTTCCGCGAATTCCGTCGAACAGCGGGTCGACCTTCGACAGAAACTCCTGCGCGGGCAGACCGCCCCACTTAGGATTCCACATCCATTTGTGGCCCATGGCGCACACACTGCGCTTTACCTGGCCTGCATCGGTAATGCCCGCCAGTGTAGCCGCAACCATGTCACAGTGCTCAAACGCTGTTACAAATTGCCCACGCTTCTCCGGATTGTGCCTCAGCCAGTGGAGCAGCTTGGCGAACCCCCATTCGTGCGAATACACGCCGCCGCACCACTGGATGGCTTCGAGATTCTCGCGGTGGGCAAGCTGCGTGATCTCCTGCGCCTCAGCTTTTGCGCGGTGATCGCACCACAGGTAGTAGTCGTCGAGCGGCTCGAGATTCTCTCCAACCGGAATGACGCTTGAACCCGTCGTGTCGACGGCGATAGACTGCACATCGCCGCCCCTGATCCCGGCTTCTTCGATCGCCTTCCGCGTTGCCCTGACTAGTGCATTCATCTGGTCGTCGTGCGACTGCGTCGCATAATCCGGATCTTCGCGCTTGCGCTTCAGCGGATACTCCGCGCTCGCCGTACTCAGGCGTCCGCGGTCGCTGTCCAGCAGCGTTACTCGCACGCTGAGAGTGCCGAAATCAACACCTGCAACAATGGCCACCCAATTTCTCCTGAAAAGCTCGACGATCTGCGGACTGAGCCGGTAAACGTTTTACCATCCGGCCCGGAAAAGAGGCTACCGCAGCCCCTGTGCATAATGCCTGACGGCTAGCCCTCGTGGTGATGCATGTCCCAACCGAGATACTTTGTCGCTGCCTCGTAGACGGGACTTGCCACCTGTGAAAAGTTTGCTGCAACGTGATGCTCGAATCCCTTTTCGCAGATGAAGCGCAGCAGCTTCTGCATCTTCGGAATCCTCACCACCCCCGCACCGCCAAAGGTCTCAAGCGGATCGTTCGTGAATTCGCCCTCGCCTACATATCCGCGAATCTTGCCCGTGTAGTCATCGGTAGAGAAGCGCAGATACGTCATCGCACCCGCTTTTACCCGGCCTACGCATGTGCCGAAGGTATTCTCCTTACCGACTGTCCCGGCGATAATCTCCTGGAAATCCATCACGACATCGGCAAAAAAGTGCTTCGGCAGGTTCGAACAGTGGAAACACACGGCCATGTCCGGATCTTCGCCGTAATTGTTGTTCCAGTCGAGCAGCGCGCTCGGAGTTTCCGACGCCAGCGCCAAACCATACATGCTCAGCACACCCACCACGTCTGTTTCGCATGCGCTCGAGAAGAGGTTCTCGCTCATCATGCTCATAATGGTGCAGGGAACTACACCGAAATACTCTTCGAGAGACGTCCAGCACTGGATGGCGCTGATCGTGCAGTAGGTTTCCTTCATCCAGCCTTCGATCACCGCGCCCAGTTTCGACATCTTCAGCAGCGCCTCTTCCGGGATGCCGCTTGTGGGCACATATTTCTTGATCGAGGCCAGCTTCGCCTGCGTCGCATCATCGGTGTCCTTGAGGCGTGCAATCCGCCCCAGCACCTCCGATAGATCCAGCGTGTCCACTGAGATGCCGGCCCGCTCCAGTAGTTTCTCGCTGTATCGAACCGTATTGAAGGCCGCCGGACGAGCGCCAATGGCCCCGATGCGCAGGTTCTTGAACCCGTTCACCACCCGGCAAACCGCCGAAAACCACGCGAGGTCTTTCTTGAATGCCTCCGAACTCGGCGATACCGTGTGCAGGGCGGTCAGCGAATAGGGAATCCCATACTGCATCAGGTTGTTGCACGCTGACATCTTTCCGCAGAAGCTGTCGCGCCGGTGCGAGATCTTCATGATGTCCGTGCGGTCGGGAGTCGCCTGCACGAGTACCGGAACCCGCAGCCCCGAAAGCCGGATCGCATCTACAATAGTTCGCTCTTCTCCAAAGTTGGGAAGCGTGATGATGATGCCGTCAATCTCTTCGCGATGCTTCTTGAAGAGCTCCGCGCAATGCCGCGCATCGTCGGCGGTTTGCACCGCTCCGTGCTGGGTCTGTTCCGGCGAAAGCACGACGGACTTGTATCCGTTCTCGTCGAGAACCCTGATCATCTCCTCGCGGCCCTCTTTCGCAAGGTGATGAGGGAAAAAACCGCGACTGCCGACAATCACTCCAAATGTAAGCTGCTTTTTCATATCCCCTCTAGATAAGAATCTCCAACGCCCTATGCGTCAGTTTTTATGCTTCTTTGGCCAGAACTTGACTGTGTAGAGCAGACCTGCGATCGCCATCAATGCGCCCCACCATATCGGCGCGTGCAGATTGTTCAGCGTTGGTGGATTCGCCAGCGGATGGCTCAGTTCCCACAACCCCTCGGCGAACACAATTACGCCGTAGCTCAGGAACAGCACGCCGCCAAAGAACCAGATTGAAATCTCTTCGCGCATCGCCGCCTCCCCTACCAGAAAATAATGTTCAAAATCACAAACAGCACCGCGATTACGCCCGCCCAGACGATCGGCTTCTCATACCAATGATCATCGTGTTCCACAGGCAGCGGGACCACTCCGTAGACCAGTCCCTCAAGTTCGCTTACCGGCTTGGGCTTCGTTGCAAGGCTCACCAGCACGGTTACGATCACGCAAACCAGCCAGGACCAGAGCGCGCGATACATGTCTTCAGCGAGGGCTTTGGCGTTGGGCGAGAGAGCCACATATCGCAGCGCTGAAGGGTCGACGTGGACCCACACGAACAACCCGATTGCGGTGCACGTGCCCGCGAGCAGTCCCCAGAAGCCGCCTTCCTTTGTCGTGCGCCTCCACATCATGCCCAGAATGACCGTTCCGAACAGCGGCGCGATAAAGAAGCTGAACAGCCCCTGTACGTAATCCATGATGCTGGCCGCATGCTGCACCAGGTACGCTGTGCCCACCGAGATCAGAACCCCGACGAATGTGCACCAGCGACCCATGGCTACGTAGTGCTTGTCGGTGGCGTTCTTGTTCAGGAAGGCGCCGTAGATGTCGTACGTCCACACCGTCGAGAACGCGCTCACGTTACCGGCCATGCCCGACATGAATCCGGCAATCAACGCCGTAACGCCCAGCCCGAGAAGGCCCGGACCGCAATACCGCACCAGCATGAGCGGCAGCACTTCGTTATAGCTGTGTTGTCCAGTGGCCACCGCCTGCGATTCGCCCACAAGGTGGAAGGGAAGCACCACCAGCGCAATTAATCCGGGGAGAATCACGATGAATGGCACTGCCATCTTGAAGGCCGCGCCGATAATTGGAGCCATCCTCGCGGCGCGGAGATTATGGGCCGAGAGCACGCGCTGAACCACAAGAAAATCGGTAGTCCAGTATCCGCAGCTGATCACCAGCGCGAGACCAAAGACCAGCCCTGTCCAGTGGATGCCCATCGGGTTGTTGCTGAAGTGCCCCGTCGTGCTCCACATGTGCACATATTCCGAACCCATCCGGATGCTGATCTGATGCTTGAGATTCGTCCAGCCGCCCGCCTCAATCAGGCCGAGGATCGGCACCAGCAGCGCTCCGAGCCAAATGAGCAGGAATTGCAGCACTTCGTTGTAGATGGCCGACCGCAAGCCGCCGAGCCCGACATAGAGTGCCACGGTGATCGACGACACCCATATGCTGAAGTTCAGGTTCCATCCGAGCACGACCTTCATCACCAGCGCCATCGAGTACATGTTGATGCCGCTCATCAGCACTGTCATGAAGGCGAAGCTTACTGCCGACAGCGCCCGCGCTCCATCGCCATATCTCAGATGCAGATAGCCCGGCACGGAATGGGTCTTTGAGATGTAGTAAAAGGGCATCATGATGATGCCCAGAAAGAGCATGGCCGGAATCGCGCCGATCCAGTACCAGTGCGTGGCCAGGATTCCATATTCGTAAGCCGATCCGGCCCAGCCCATCAATTCCAGCGATCCAAGATTGGCCGAGACAAAGCTCAAGCCCGCGATCCACGCCGTCATTTCCCGGCCCGCCATGAAGAACTCTTCGCTGGTCGTGGTCGCGCCCTTCAGGTAAAACCCGATAAAGATGACGATTCCGAAATATATCGCGATGACAGCGATATCAACCGCATTCAAATGCGCGAGTGACCGCGTCGGCTCGTCTAGATATGCGGCAAGCGCCCCCAAAAATTGACTCTGCATTGATCAAGTTCCTTGACTGTTACAAATTTTCTTATCTAATGTCCGCTCTTCTGCCCATACGTCGCCTTTGCGCCATGCTTGCGGAAGTAGTGCCGGTCGAGCAGCGCCTGAGAGACACCCCCGCACGCCGCGTTCAACGTGGCCGTGTAATAGGCCATTCGCGCCACCGACTCCAGCACGACGGCGTTGTGCGCGGCATCTATCGAAGTTTTGCCCCAGGCAAATGGCGCGTGTCCCCGCACCAGCACCCCCGGCACTGCCTGCGGATCGACTGCTCCCGAGGCATGACGAAATCTCCGCACGATCGCATGCCCTGTGTTCAGCACGTAGTCGCCGCCGACCTCCTCGTCGGTCAGCTCCTCGGTGAGTGGAACCGGCCCGTAAAAATAATCCGCGTGCGTGGTGCCGTAGGCTGGAATCTCCCGCCCAGCCTGAGCCCAGGCCGTGGCGTACTCCGAGTGCGTATGTACTACGCCCCCGATCCCGGGAAATTCGCGATAGAGCAGGAGATGGGTTCCCAGATCCGACGAGGGCCGCAGGTCGCCCTCTACGATCTTTCCCTCAAGATTGGTAATCACAAGATCGCTGGGCTTCATCGTCTCGTACGGAACGCCGCTCGGCTTGATTGCTACCAGGCCCCTTTCTCGGTCGATACCGCTGGCATTTCCAAACGTATAGAGCACCAGCCCGCGCCGAACGATCTCCAGGTTGGCTTCAAGAACTTCGGCCCTCAGAGACTCCAGCATCCTAATTCCACACCAGCCCTTTCGTCGAGATGTTGCGCGAGCGACTGCTCCAGCATACCTTCAAAGCACTAAAGCGTTTTACCATTTCTTCTCAGCAAACGTTTACTGGAAGTTTGACCCTATCCGCCTTACACTGGCCAAGTCAAGAGAAAGGCCTCGATTGCCCGCAACCAAACGTCCTCGCCAGAACAAAACCGAAAAACGCCACCTCGACATCCGCGATGTGGCGCGACACGCCCGCGTGTCCATCGCCACCGTCTCCCGGACCATCAATCGCGTACCTACGGTTGACCAGCAGCTTGCCGACCGCGTGTGGAGGGCCATTGAGGAGCTTAATTATTTCCCCAATACACAGGCCCGGGCGCTGGTTTCGGGACGCACCCGCCTGCTTGGCCTGCTCGTTTCGGAAATCACCAACCCGTTCTTCCCCGAACTCATCGAGGGCTTCGAGGAAATAGCCGTGGCTCATGGATACGAGATCCTCATCGGCTCTACGAATTATGACGTTTCTCGTATGGCCACATGTATCCGCCGCATGCTGGAGCGGCAGGTCGAGGGCGTGGCCATCATGACCTTTGGCATCGAACAGCCGCTCCTTGAGGAACTCAGCTCCCGCGATATTCCGATGGTTTTCGTCGATGCTGGCCCGCCCGGTCCGCTCGTACGTGCCCTCACGGTCGACTACCACAAGGGCATCAGCGAAGGGGTGGATCATCTCGCCGGGCTTGGCCATCGGTCCATAGCTTTCATCAGCGGACCCCTCCGCCAGGGCTCCGCACAGGCGCGTAGAAGCGCTTTCATCCAATCCCTCGAGGAAATCGGCCTCACTCCTCGTCCCGATTGGCTCATCGAAGGCAATCACACCCTAGAAGGCGGCATGCGGACCACAGAACACCTGCTTTCGCTCCCGGAGCGGCCTACAGCAATCATGTGTTCAAACGATATGACGGCCATAGGAGCCCTGCGCATCCTCGCTCGCGCCGGGATCAAAGTTCCCCGCGACATGTCTGTCATCGGCTTTGACGACATTCATCTCGCCGAGTTCGTTTATCCGCCTCTTAGTACGGTGCGCATGTCGCGCAAAGACCTCGCTCGTGCGGCGTTCGAATCTCTTCGCTCGGCTGCCGAAAAGCTCGAGACCTTGCAGCCACGCCAATGGATCGTACCTACTCGGTTGATTGTCCGAGACTCCAGTGGCAAGGCCGTCGAGACGCCGCCGAAGAAGTCCCCAGCCCCTGGTCGCGCCGCTCGCGCGGCACTGCACGCCAAACGCAACCATGGATAATAGGGAGCCGACGGCTACGCCCTGCTTTTTTTTACCGCGGGGGCAGGCAGATGTGGCCTCGAACGGCCCGTCGCGATCTCCAGGAAAGCATGCGCGGCACGCGTAAGGCTCTTGTCCTTCCGATAGACGAGAGCCAGTTCCCGGTTTAGCTTCACGCCGTCGACTCTGACCACCTGCAGCGTGCCGGTCTTCTCGTCAGCCAGTACATTCGTTCGCGGCAGGAACCCGATCCCGAGGCCCGCTGCGATCAGGCGCTTCAGCAGTTCGCTCGACTCCACCTCCATCGCAATTCGGGGCTGCACATCGTGCGTACGGAAGAGATCTTCAATCAACTCGCGCTGTCGTCCCTGCTTGGGCAGAAGCAACGAGTGTTGCAGAATCTCCTGAAACTTCACCGAATCCCGCTGCGACATTGAGTGGTTCTTTGGAGCCACCAGAACCACCTCATCGCGATGGATAATGTCCACCAGCAACCGGGGATCCTTCAGCGGCAGTGATACGACTCCGAAATCCACCTCGCGGCTCAGCACTCCCTCGATCGACTTCGCTCGGTCGGCTCTCACGATGCTCAGGCCCACACGCGAATACTGCTGTTTGAATTGAGCAAAGACCGTCGGAAGGACATAGAGGCTGGTTGCCTCGTTCGCGCTGACGGAAATCTCACCCCTCGGCGAGCGATGTAGTTCACCTATCGCGACCGTGATGTGGTTATGGCATTGAAGGCAATGTTCGGCGAATGGCTCGAATACTTTTCCGGCTGCCGTGAAGGTCACTTTCCCGCCGTCCCGGTCGAACAGACGCGCCCCGACCTCATTCTCCAATGTACGGATCTGGGCCGAAATTGCCGGCTGCGTCACCATCAACTTTTCTGCCGCGCGCGAAAAACTGCGTAAGCGCGAGACCTCGAGAAAAGTTCTAAGTTGCTCAAAATCCATGCCTGCGAGCGCCCGTCCTGCCAAAATGTGAATCGCCGTGTGCGCCTGAAAGATGGCGCCAAAACCCCTCTGCTTTGCACGGTATTTGATTGCAAGCATAAAGAACTTTTGTTCGGATTGTAAGCACTATCTCGCGCCGCCCTGAATCCTTGCGTCTCAATCCGCGAGTTGTTTCTCCGCCGCAACGAGCGACCGGAAATAATCGAGGCTCAACCGCAGCCCCGTCTCCAGGTTGATCTTGGGCTCCCATCCGAACAGGCGCTTCGCCTTTGAAATATCTGGCTGACGCTGCGTCGGATCATCCTCTGGCAGCGGCCGGTTAACGATCTGGCTCTGCGACCCTGTTACCTTCAGCACAGCTTTGGCGCAATCAAGGATCGTCCACTCATTCGGGTTCCCCACGTTTACCGGCAGATGTTCTTCTGTCCGGGAAAGCCCCAGTATGCCCTCGATTTCGTCCGAGACATAGCAAAAACTTCGGGTCTGGTTGCCCTCGCCATATACCGTCAGATCCTCGCCCTTGAGCGCCTGTACCATGAAGTTCGAGATTACGCGACCGTCGTTCTTCTGCAATCTCGGCCCATAGGTATTGAAAATCCGTACAAGCCGCGTATCCACGCCGTAATAGCGGTGATAAGCCATGGTGAGCGCTTCCGAAAATCGCTTCGCTTCGTCGTAAACTGACCGCGGACCGATCGGATTCACACGTCCCCAGTAATCTTCTGTCTGCGGATGCACATCCGGGTCGCCATAGCATTCCGACGTCGATGCCTGCAGGAATTTGGCGTTGTATCGTTTGGCGATATTCAGCGCATTCGTCGTTCCTACTGAGCCGACTTCGAGAGTCTCCACTCCCAGTCGCGCATAGTCCACCGGACTCGCCGGCGACGCAAAGTTGAATACATAGTCCACTGGCCCTGCATCGAAGGCAGTACAGATGTCATGCTCGCGGAACTCAAACCGCGTCTCGCCTTTCAAATGCCTCAGATTCTCCAGCGATCCGGTGCAAAGATTGTCTACTCCGATAACAGCGTTACCTTCAGCCAGCAAAAAATCCGCAAGGTGCGAGCCTAAAAATCCTGCAACACCGGTGATGAGCACACGCATAGACGGTATGTCGAATCCTTGTCTGATCTGATGTTGTGTAGCAGTCTCGATCAAGTACCCGAGGGATGAAAACCTTAGCCGAACAGCGCCGAAAAGCCACGCAGTCAAAACGTAGATGCGTCAGGACAATGGAGAGAATTGCTCCTCTTCTGAGCCGATGGTAACGACGCATTTCCAAAAACGCAATCAAACTCCGGACCACCCGATTTGATCTTCGCGTGATCGGGCAATTAGCTTGGATAGAAGCCTCTTATGCGGTCCATGCTCATCTGGTTTCTCCTTGCAGTCATTATGTCGAACGCTCAGGAGACTCCCGTTCAGAAGGCGCTTGCTTCCGAGCGGCAGGGCGACTGGAAGTCGGCCGAGGCCGCTTGGCGCGAAGTTATTCAGCGGTCGCCCATGGATGGAGCGGCCTATGCTCACCTGGGGCTCGTGCTCGCCCGCGAACAGGACTACCCGCAGGCTACTGAGGCCTATCGAAAGGCGCTGACGCTCAAGGCCAATCTGCCGGGCATCGAACTCGATCTGGGGCTGGCTCTTTTCAAGCAGGAAAAGATGGCCGAGGCGATTCCTCCGCTTAAGTCCGCGGTCGCGGAGGCTCCCGCCAATATGCAGGCGCAGGTGCTGCTCGGAATGTGCTACTACGCAACCGGGCGATACGCGGAGGCCATGCCATATCTAAAGAAGGCCGTGGAGAAAAGTTCGAATAACCTGCAACTTCATACACTACTCGCGCAGAGCTGCCTTTGGGCAAAGCAATACGATTGCACGCTCGAGCAGTACAAACTGATTCTTCAGCTTAATCCGGAGTCGGCGCAGGCTGACATGCTCGCCGGCGAGGCGATGGACGGCCTGAACGACTCTGAAGGCGCGATCCGGCAGTTCGAAGCGGCAGCAAAGGCTTCTCCCAGTGAGCCGAATGTCCACTTCGGATTGGGTTATCTGCTTTGGAAGCAGCATGCGTTTCCGGAAGCCGCCGAGCAGTTCAAGCAGGAGTTGGCAAACGATCCGAATCACGCCCAGGCCCTGGCCTATCTCGGTGACGTGAATATCAAGCAGAACGACAACGCGGCGGCACTCCCGCTTCTTGATAAGGCCGTCAGGCTGCCCGGCGCACCGCGTATTGCGTTTGTTGACCTGGGGATACTCTACGCCGATGCCGGGCGGAAGGACGAAGCCGTTGCGGTTTTTCAGCACGCCATAACGATGGATCCTTCAGAAGTGGATGCACACTGGCGGCTGGGACGTCTTTATGCGTCGATGGGACGCCAGCAGGAGGCCAAAGTGGAACTCGCCAAGGCCAACGAACTTCACAGGCAAAAGGATCAGCCCCTGGCGACCCAGATGGCGCCTTCCAATCCTTCAAACTGAGGACGCCGGCTACTCGGGCTTCATCCTGTCCTTGAGACTCTTCGCGAGCTTTTCCACCTCGGCCGCCTTCTTGACCACCGCAAGAGAAAGCGTGTTCTTGTTGCTCTTTGCCACTTCGGCCTGCAGCTCCTGTGCAAGCTGATAAAGCTTGTTGGTGTCGGCCACAAGCTGCGCCTGGCGGGCTTCCTCCGGTGTCATGGGCTTGGAGTCCGCGGCTGCGGAGGGCTTCTGCTCTTGCGTCTGCTCCGGTTTAGGCGACTGATCCTGCTTCTGTGCTCCTTCGGAAGCGGTCGTAGATGAGGACGGCTGTGGTTGAGGAGACGCTGCTTCCTGCGTGAGTGCTGGTATAGCGGCGATGAGAGCAAGAACCGAAAGGAACAGGGGCCAGTGGAATCGAGTCGGCGGCACGGTGAGCCTGGGCGCTCCGCTTTCGGAAGAGATGGGAAGCACTAGCTTCACCTCGTAACAACGTTAGAGCAACTTTGACTCTTCTTTCAATGGAGACTCGGCTGAAGCTCCTGCAAAGGCACGGAGAAAGGCCGTGGCAGATTTCGCTGGATCAACAGCCTCCGCAAAAATAGCAGAAATGAGGGCGATGGAGTCGGCGCCGGCATCCCACACCCCGGGGGCGTTATCGAGGGTGATGCCTCCGATGGCGATGACAGGCCGGGGGGTCATCCGGCGGGCGAGTCGGACGCCATCGAGCCCGACGACGGGATCGGGGTTGGCCTTCGATGCGGTCGGGAAGACGGGTCCGATGGCGATGTAGTCGACGGGCTCCAGCGTAGCGGCCTGCAGTTGGGTCTCGTTGTGGGTGGAGAGCCCGATCAGGGCATCAGGACCGAGCAGATCGCGGGCTTCCTGCGGAGGCCGGTCGCTCTGGCCAAGGTGAAGGCCGTGGAATCCGGTCCTGGCGACGAGATGGGCATAGTCGTTGAGGATCAGCGTCAGCTTCGCCGGCGCGGAGTTGCGGATGGTCTCCGCGTCACGCAGGATCTCTGCCTGATTCCCTTGTTTGTTCCGGTATTGGAGAATCTCGACACCGGCTTCCGCTAGGCTGGCGACCAGCTCGGCCAGCTTTTCGCGTCTCGGAGCGGAATCCTGAGGCAGAAACGCGGCGTCGAGGATGGGGTAGAGGGGTGGAAATTTCGCGAGGGCCACCCCCACAGTCTACTCAGGCTACATCTCGTCTCCCCGGATACATCTTGTCGGGCCGGCTACGGCATCTCGTCGGCTGAGGGGCCGTAGCAGCCGGGGATGGCGATGTCGTTCAGGCGGAGGTAGACGCCGAGCTGGGCGCGGTGGTGAACCATATGGTTGACGACCATCTTCCGATAGACATCGTAGCGGGGCTCGTCGATCATCGGGGCGCCGTTCCACTCGAACTTCCAGTGTTTGGGCCAGGCTTCGTCCGGGGTCGCGGTGAGGGCTTCGCGAGCCTGCTGGACGTCGGCGTCGAACTTGGCAAGCATCTG
The DNA here is from genome assembly GCA_963782175.1 of uncultured Acidobacteriaceae bacterium. Classification (GTDB taxonomy): domain Bacteria; phylum Acidobacteriota; class Terriglobia; order Terriglobales; family Acidobacteriaceae; genus Silvibacterium. The sequence continues at coordinate 384,147 of CAWAIX010000011.1, read as the reverse complement.
CTCGCGCGTCTTGCCTTCCCATTCGCCCTTCATCTTCGCCGCGTCGGCATCGGTGAAGGTGAGCACGTCCTTCTTCAGGGTTTCCTTGCACCAGTCACCGAAATTGGCGAGGTGCCAGGCGAGGCTGCCCAGTGGGGCGGACTTGGGGTGGGGTTTAAAGGTGAGCTTGTCATCGGGGACGAGGGCGAGGAACTTGCGGGTGTTGCCGAACTCCATGTCGAACTCGGGGAGGAGCTGCTCGGCGATGCTGGTTTCGGTCTTTTCAGCGACGGGCATGGTGGTTCTCCTAGTTTGGGATCTGGGTTGCTCTGGGATCTGGAACGGGAACCAGCATAGCAACGGAGCCGCGCCGGAGGTGTTAAGTTGCCGATCACTGTGGACAGCTTCTGTCCTCGATGAATGGGGAGGGACCCCCCTCCCCCGTGGATTTTTGCCTATTTCTGCAATCGTTTGATTTCAGGACGCTTGCAGACCACCTCTCCGCAATCGTTTCATTTCATTGGAACTGCGTGCAACCGTCTGTCGTGATTGGAGTTGCTGTCTGGACGCCATGCGAGCTACTGTCGCGGATGCCCATTCCTGGTATCGGCTGGGACAAGGCCTCTTCGCCCATCAGTTCTACCAGGCGTGCCGAAGCGGCATCGAAAATTGCCTGGGCGTGGCGCGGCGGGATCAGCCGGTCACGGAGTTCAGTGATTGTATTCGCGAGGGCGATGGCCACGGACAAAAGGTTCATCCTGGAAATCATGCCGATGAGCTGGCGCCCGTCGGCGTTGCGCTCACGCTGCCCGGGCTCGGCATGAGCGTGACACCACGGTTGATCCTTGAGGGCGATCTGGCGGCACTGCACACCGGTAGGGAGAATATCTGCGCACAGGCGGACTTTTGAGTCTTGTGTGGGTGACATTAGGGCAGCTCCTTTAAAGAAAACGGGTCAGGAAAACGGGTCAAGAAAGCGGGCAATGAAAAAGCCCGCCGGTTAGGGCGGGCTGGATAAGTCTCTATTTCTATTTTAGCGGGTTGGGAGAAATAGTCGGCCAAGGGTGGACGGGACCTATTTGCGGTTTGGAATGAGGGAGTTCGCGGGGGAAGGTTGGGGGGGTGGGGGTTGACATCTCTGAAGGGCGCAATGGCCTGAACGGGGTCCAATGAACGATAGGGCTGTTAGCGTCAGCCGAGGATCATTGGTAAGTATGTCAGCGAACACTGGCCGACTTATTGGTACTTATCCCTGCGTGCTGGAAACATACTCCTCCGATGTATCCGCCTTGCTCATCCCTACACCCGGCGGGATCCGAGCGCCATCTATAACTCGCGGCCTGCGACAGCCCTGACCACGTCGCGGAAGTAGCGTCTCGACGTCAGATCGAGCGCTTTCGTGCCGCGCACGTCCACTCCGGGTCTGATCCCGTTGTCGTACAAAAACCGCAGCCCGGCCACCAACTGGCGCAACGTGTCGAGGGTCTCCCCAAGCTCTGTCCTGTGTGTCTCTTCAAACATCGATCGGGCGTCAACCTCGATCGACCGGTGCCCGTAATAGGAACCCCTGATTGGCAAGTAGCTTTTCTCGATCCGACGCAGGTGGAAGGAGACCTCCCTCTTAAGCGGTCGAAAGTCTGACCCGCTATTGGGCACCCAAGCGTTTGCCATCAGATAACGTAATAGGAACTCCCTGATTGGCAAGTAGCTTTTCTCGATCCGACGCAGGTGGAAGGAGACCTCCCTCTTAAGCGGTCGAAAGTCTGACCCGCTATTGGGCACCCAAGCGTTTGCCATCAGATGGTTCGCAAGACTCTCCGTCAGGTCCCGCTTCGCAAGCCTCCGCCTCAAAGCCTCTTCCGAGAAGAATTCGGGATGGTCCATCGCGCCCGCGAGCACGCGACTCACATTGACCACATCAGATGAGGGGTCGCAAAGCCTGCCCAAGCCCATAAACATCGACTCTTGTAGGCTATCCCGAAAGACGTGCCAGAACAGCGGGGTTGTATTGAAAGCGGCGAGCGCGGCCTCGCTTTCATTGCTGAGTCTGACTAGTTCCTCAAGGAAATTAAAGACGTCGAGAACATGGGTGAGCTGATCGTCTATGTGTTTCAATTCCCGTACCCAATCGCCTTCGGTTAGCTTGCTAGTTGGCGGCAGCTTGCCCAATTTCCTCCTGTTTCCCACTACTAAAATCCCCTTGTCTGAGCGCCCGGACCGGGCTAGTCCTATGCGTTTCCCTCCTGCGAAGGTCGGAAACAGTGCGAGGTTCGCCGAACGCGTCTCCTAGCAGTAGCTCATGAATTCGTGGCTCAGTATAGGCCAGTTCGAAGCGGCGTCCGCCGCAATCGGCAAATAGGTACCCGTAAACGCCGATGTCGCCGGGAGTGCTTCGGGATTCGCGATAAAATCGGCGACTCACTCAGCGAGCGCGCTGCTCCCCGCCGGACAGCGTTGCTTCGGTTGCACCTGGCCGGATGGGTTTCGCTTGGTCTTCGGCACCGCTCTGGCCTCCACCCCACAGACGAGGACCTGTCCGTGGGGATCCCGGCCTACGGCAGTGAGGTGCGGTCCTTCGGACCGAACTCTTTTCACCGGGCTAAAGTCCGGTCTTCTACCGGGCCTCGCCATTGCGAGGCTGGAGATTTCGGCGGCCGGTCGAGTGGAGTGCGTCCCACCCTTGCCGCGATGAGACTGCGGCAAGGATGGGGCACCCCTCAGTTTTCGCGGCCAATCGAAGAAAGCAGATCCTTCGACTCGCCTTCACTCCGTTCAGGGTCGCTCAGGATGACATCAATAAAGGATCGGGGGCCTGCCCACTCAAGCCAAAACCGGGCTTGAATGGGGCACCGTCGCGGTCTGGTTTGAGCATTTCGCTGTCCGCCGTTACCGTCCGTCACATAATGCTGGCGTTTGAACCCTGAGCTTCCTGAAGATACTCGGTGTGGCCGTCAAAGCGCTTCGATACAGGCTCTGGCTGGCTTTCCCCTCCCACTGGAGGCGCTGATGCAAATCCTGCTGCAAGATCTTCGCTTCGCGTTCCGGCAGATCGTCCGAAACCCAGGCTTCTCCCTTACCGCAGTCTTGTCGCTGATGTTGGGAATCGGCGCGACGGTCGCGGTCTACAGCATTCTTTATGACGCCGTGCTCAATCCCTGGCCCTATGCGGGAATCGACCGCATCTGCGACGTGTGGATCACGGACAACGCCGGCCGCGATGGGGTCTGGGGATTGACCGGTCCGCAGATTCGGCGGCTGCGCAGTACGCACGCCGTAGAGGATGTGGCCGCCTTCTCGTTTACAAGTCAGACAATCACGGGCACAGATGCGCCCGAAGACGTGACCGCAATTCTGGCGACCGGGTCGGCTTTCCAGTTCCTTGGCCTGCCCGCCCTGGTGGGCCGCTATTTCGTGCCCTCCGACGCGCCCGACGGGCAAGACCCGCAGCCGGTGGCGGTGCTGAGCTACAAGTTCTGGCAGCGCCACTATCGCGGCGATCCTGCCATCGCCGGAAAGACCATCCAGGTCACGCACAAGACGTACACGATTCTCGGCGTGATGCCGCCGCGCTTCACCTGGATGGATGGTGACGTCTATCTGCCCCTGAAACTGCCCTCCGATCAGGCGCAGCGGTACGGAACGAAGATCAAGTTAAAGCCCGGCATCAGCATGGGCGCAGCAGAAGCCGAATTCCGGCCTCTCTACCAGGAGTTCGACCGTGAGGCGCCGCATTACTTTCCCCAGCAATTCAAAATCAGCGTGCGTGGCCTTGCGGATACGTACACGCGCGATCTGAAGAAGACGATGTACCTGCTCTTTGGGGCTGTTGCTTTGCTGCTCGCGATCGGCTGCGGGAATGTTTCGATTCTTCTGCTTGCGCGGGGTACGGCGCGGCAGCACGAATTCGCAGTCCGCTCCGCCGTAGGAGCCAGCGGCTTTCGTATTGTGCGCCAGTTGCTCACCGAATCGCTGCTCTTATCTCTGGCTGGAGCGGGCCTGGGCGTGCTGGTGGCCTACCGCGCGATCAAGTTCCTGGTTCCGCGGCTGCCGGACCACTCCTATCCCTACGAAGCCGACTTCCACATCAACCTTCCTGTGCTGTACTTCAGCGTTGGTATTGCGCTGCTGAGCGGAATCATCTTCGGCCTCTTCCCGGCATTGCAATCGGCGCGGCCTCAGATCAGCGAAGTGATGCAGGCCAGCATGAGGCGCGTAACCGGCAACGTGAGAGGCAGGCGCCTACACGCGGCACTGATCGCGGGACAAATTGCGCTTACCCTGCTGCTGATGACGGCTGCGGCCGCAGCCATCCAGGGATTCATTCGAATGAACCGCGTGCGATTGGGCTACGATCCGCAGCATGTGATGTCGCTGGGATTTCCGCTTCATGAGAACACAGCACACGACATGGGCCGACCGAAGCCGCTTTTTTGCGCAGCTGCGCGAGAAGATCGGGCAGATGCCGGGCGTTCTTTCCGCGGGCATCTCAACCAACGCCACTCCGCCGGATAGCGGCTGGGTGCTGCCGGTCGAAATCCTGGGCAAGCCGGCTTCGCAGGGGCAGGAAGCTCATGTGGAGTTCGTCAGCCCGGAATACTTCACCACCCTCGGAATTCCTCTGCTTGGAGGGCGGAGTTGGGACCAGAGCGAAATCGCGCGCGGCGCCACACTGATCCTGGTAAATAAGGCCTTCGTGAATCATTACCTCTCCGGCGGAGATGCTATCGGGCGTTCGGTCCGTATCCCGCAGGTCATAAGCGTGCCTCCCGTTCGGCTGGCTGTGACCGGAAGTGACGGCTGGCTGCCGATCATCGGTGTGGTTGGCGACTCGCTGGATGATGGGCTGGATAAGCCTGCGGCACCCGCCGTGTATGCGCCATACACCCTCATGACTATTCCGTGGACGCAGGTACTGGTGCGGACGCAGGGACAGCCGCTCGCTATGGTGCACAGCATTCGTCAGAATATCGCTTCGATCGATCCGGACCAGCAGATCGTCGGTGACGTGCGGGATCTTGAGGGCTGGATCCAGCGGGAGCCGGAGTACGAACGCACACGGCTTATCTCGATGCTTTTCGGCGCCTTTTCGATCCTGGGGCTGACGCTGGCCGCCGTGGGGCTGTACAGCGTGGTGTCCTATACGGTGCTGCAGCGCACCAGTGAGCTGGGCGTTCGCGTGGCCCTGGGAGCGCGGCGGCGCGACGTACTATGGCTGGTCGCGTTTTCGGCCGGAACGAGCGTGGGATTGGGGATTGTCGCAGGCCTGGCTCTCAGCCTCGGTCTGAATCGCCTGATTGCCCGCTGGGTCGAGAGCGGAACCCGCGATCCGGTCATGATTCTGTCGGTCTCGGCGCTTCTGATTCTGGTGGCTGCATTCGCCTGCTTCGTTCCCGCGCGCAGGGCTCTGGCCATCGACCCTATGAAGGCGCTGCGCTGCGAGTGACCGGGTATTATTCGTTGCGAAGCGCCTGCATAGGATCAATGCGGGCGGCGCGGCGGGCTGGAATCCAGCTGGCAGCGAGCGCGACAAAAATGAGCAGCAGCGCAGCTCCGACAAGCGTAGGCGGATCGTAAGGCGTGAGTCCATAAAGCATGCTGGCAATCAAGCGGCCCAAGGCCAACGCGACGCCCACGCCGGCAAGAATACCCAGCGTCACCACCCACGTTGCTTCGCCGAGCACCATGCGCAGCACGCGCTGCGGCTCTGCTCCCAGGGCCATGCGAATGCCGATCTCATTCGTACGCCGCGAAACGGTGTAAGCCATGACTCCGTAAATACCGATGCAGGCAAGAATGAGGGCAAGGAGGCCGAATCCGCTGGTGAGCGATGCGAAGATGCGCTCCTGCCTCGTTCGGTCGCGGATCTGGGCGTGCTGCGTGCGGATGTCCAGCAGTGGAAGGTCTTTATCTACTGATGCGACAGCATCGCGCAGAACGGGGACAAGCGCCGAGGGTTCGATATTGCTGGATACTTCAAATGTCATGCTCGGCTCGGCTTTCGACTGCTGCCGGTAAAGGGTATAGAAGGTTGCGGGAGGATCGTCGCGCAGGTCAGCGTATTTGGTGTCGCCGCTGACGCCAATGATCTCGATATGTTGCTTATTGGACAGGAAGGTTCGGCCGATCGGGTTTATGTTTGGGAAATATTCCTTGACCAACTGCTGATTGACAACGGCAATAAGGCGGGATGTTTCGGTGTCGCTGTTGTCAAAACTGCGGCCTGCCAGAATCGGGATGCCCATGGTGGCGAAAAAGTCCTGCCCTACAACGTTGTCATCCACATAGGCTTTGGCGTTCGGCGTTGGTGGCAAGCCGTCCGGAACGAAGTCGTCATTGGACACGTTGCCCGCGATCAGAGGATTTTTGGAGAGCGAAACAGACTTGATGCCAGGAGCGGATGCGAGCCGTTGTTCAATTTGTCGGTAAAGCACAATGTCTTTCGGAGCGGGATAGCGGGTATTGGGCGCTTGAATCTCGAAGAGCACGAGATTGTCAGGCCGAAAGCCAGGACGATTTTTGTTGAGGTTCGTCAGCGTGCGAATGAAAAGACCGGCCCCGACCAGGAGCAGCATGGACAAAGCGATCTGAACTGCGACAAGTATTCTTCCGGAAAAATTGCGGCTGCCCTGCATAACAGATTGCGCATTTTCTTTGAGGCCCCTGCTAACTTGCGTATGCATCGCGTGCCATGCAGGCATGAAGCCGAAAAGTAATCCGGTAAAAAGAGAAACTGCCGCTGTGAATGCGAAGATTTTCCAGTCGAAGCGCACATGTATCGCGAGTGTTTCCCACGAAGACGACATCAGATGTGGAATGGCATTTCGTCCACAGTAGCCGAGGAATAATCCGGCAAGTCCTCCAGCGGTGGAGAGAAGCAGGCTTTCGGTTAGCATCTGACGCATGATGCGCCCGCGTTTCGCTCCCAGTGCAAGACGCACACTTATTTCGCGCTGACGGCCACCGGCGCGGGCCAGCAGCAGGTTGGCGAGATTTGCGCAGGCGAGCAGCAGGACAGCTCCTGCGAGCGCCATGAGCACATAGACTGGCTTTGAAAATGTTTCGCCATTCAAATCTTCGCCACGGCTTCCGTCCTGCATAGCGAAGCGTGGGACGGATTGGCCTTTTTCCACTGTCATCGTGGACCGCACAGCGTTGCTCAGAAGAACATCCATTGCCTCGCGCGCAGACGGGTCGGAAACTCCCGGCTTGATGCGACCCATCACCAGCACCCACCACTGGTCGGGATTGGTCAGGAGCGATTTAGTACCATTGGGCGCAGCAACCGGCTCCATGCTAAACGGCAGAAAAACATCCGGCGAGGTTTGCACGCTGGATGCGCCCGTAAATTCGCGGGGATTCACGCCAATGATCGTCACAGGGGTGAGGTTTACCCGAATTGTTTTACCGATCACGTCAGGAGAGCGCCCGAAGTGGCGCGCCCAGAATCCGTCGCTGATAACGGCAACGTCGCCGCTGCCGGGTGCGCCGTCATCGGAGTTCTGAATTTCACGGCCCAGCACCGTATTTACTCCAAGCGCGGAGTAATAATTCCCGGATACCAGTTCTGCTGTCACAGGTTCCGGCTTGTTATCAACAGCGACTGTGAGTTGCGGAATTACCTTGAAGGCAAAGACATCCTCGAACACGCTGTTCTGCCGGCGAAGCTGCTGGTAGACGGGGTATGAAAATGATGTGCAGGTATGAGTTGTCTCGTTCCAATGACCCCAGATGCGAATCGGAACTCTGTTCTGGCCGCCTGTCCAGGCGAAAAGACGTAAGTCTTCAGGCTTGTAAACGTCCAGCTTGTCAAGCAAAACCTGTCTGGTGATAGTAAAGATGGTTGTATTGGCTCCGATTCCCAGCGCAAGCGAACCAATCGCAATTGCGGTAAATCCCGGATGTATCGCTAACATGCGCAGACCATAACGCAGGTCAGCATGCAGCTCATCCCACCATCGTGTCCCCCACGCCTGGCGGCAATTTTCCTTACCGGCCGCGATACTGCCCAGCTCTGCTTTGGCGCGGCGCAGCGCTTCATCGCGCGGCACGCCGCCGCGCATCAGATCGTCGGCATAGCTCTCGATGTGAAACCGCAGCTCCTCATCGACCTGTGCGTCGATTTCCGCTCGACGGGTCACGGCACGCCACCAGGTGCGACTGCGGCTGCTCAGGCTCATATCTCCTCCGGAGTCGTCTTGAGAATCGTCCCGATGACGCCGGCGAACTCGTTCCACTTTTTCATTTCAGCCTCAAGCCGTCGCCGTCCCGCCGCGGTCAGGCGGTAGAAGCGCGCCCGGCGGTTGTTCTCGCTCTGTCCCCAATCGCTTGCGATCTGGCCCTCGTGCTCCAGACGGTACAGGGCTGGATAGAGCGACCCCTGCTGTATTTCCAGGCGGTTACCTGATATCTGCTGAATGCGCAGAAGGATTCCATATCCGTGTAATGGGCCAAGCGAGACAGCCTTGAGGACCATCATGTCGAGCGTGCCTTGCAGCAAATCGGATTGCCGGGGAGCCAAAAGCGCTTCTCCTAGAATGTCTAGGAATATACAAATGGCTCTCCTAGAATGTCAAGGAGAAGAGCGGCTGGAATGTGTTCCGGGTCATTCAAAAAAAACCCTCTCCCCGGTTACAGGGAGAGGGTCGTTGCAGAGTTGGAAGGGGTTTTAGTCGTCCAGGTCAGCCTTGAGGGGCGCCGGTCTGTTGAAGTCGCTCGGAGGACGAACCGTTTTCTCGCCGGGATAGGGCCGCGTAAACCCGGTCGACATGTACCAGTTCAGATGGTTGACGGTGTCCGGATCCTCGGAGTCAGGCTTGGTCAGCTTGCCGGCGAAGATCTGCGACTTCTTCTTGAGCCAAGCCACCCTCAGGGCTTTGACCGCAGGGCTCTCCGTTGTATTGGATGCGGTCGTTGTCACGCCCTTGTCGAGCGGGACCTGGTTCGCGACGTGGTTCCAGGGCTTGAAGTTGGCCGCGGGCGGCGTGCCCTCGACGAATGCCGTCCTCATCGGTGACGCCACGAGGTCGAACTGGTTCATGGGCGTCAGACCGAGGATTTGCTCGATCGTCCGCGTCATGTTGACCTGCGTGTAGTAGGTGTGGTCGGTGGGTCCGTTTTGCACGGCGTATGGGCTGACGATGTAGCCTGGGCTGCGATGACCATCGACGTGGTCGACGCCGTTCTGCGCATCGTCTTCCTCGATAAAGATCGCCGACGTGGACCACACGTTGCTGTGGCTGATGTAGTCGATTATGCGGCCGATGGCCAGGTCGTTATCGGCCTGTTCGGCGTCCACGGTTGGCGGGCCGCCGGTGTGGTCACACATGACCCAGAGAATGCTCAACGCGGGCACCGTACCGGCCGCGACGTCACTCTTGAAGTCCTGCACCCACAGATCGACGCGGAACTGGTCGGGGATGCCCAGATCGAACTGCGGGAAGTTCTTGATGAGGTGGTCATACACGGCCGGTACAGAGGACTCTGCCTGGACCGTGTTCTGATAATAGAGCGTCTTCTCGAGCCCAGCCTCGAACTTCTGGGAGTCGGCGTAGAACTGGCTCCAGCTCGGCTCGCTGGTCGACCCGTTCGGTTGCAGGAAGGTATCGTTCTCGACATACTCGCCGTAGATCTTTACCGGCAGACCGACGGCGGCCGCTTCGGAGAACAGGAAGCCCTTCTTTTGATAGGCGAGTGCATCGCCGGCGTTGCCGCCCGGATAGCTGCGGACCCAGTCAGGCGACTGGATGTCGTCGGCGTAGGGCGCCATGCCCTCGGTAATCCACTGATGACCGTCAGCCGACTGGCGGCTCGGGTCGTAGAAATTGTCGAAGAGCGGGAAACGCTTTACCAGCTGGTGGACATTCGGCGTGTCCTTGCCGCCGAACACCGCCAGTGAAGAGTCGCCATCGCCGGCGGCCACGTCGCCCAGGATCTGATCATAGGTGCGGTTTTCACGGACGATCAAGAACACGTGCTGGATCGTCGACGGATCGCCGATCTTTTTCGGGATAGCGACCGGGTTGGCATCCGGGGTGCCACCGGAGGCAGACGTGATATTTTCCGTCAGATCCCAGTGATTGTTCTCGAAAACCTCCTTCGTCATCGTCGCCAGGATCTTGCTATTCGGCAAGGGGACGATGCTGACGGTGCCATTGTCCTGGTGGGTGTTGTAGTTGCAGACGTTGTAGTCGCACTCGAACGAATTACGGGTGCCGATACCCTTGTCATTGGCAACGATGAGCAAATCATGGGTCTCGTCGAGCACGACCGAGGCCGGCGCGTAGGCTACCGGGATCATGCCGATGACGGGATCCTTCACGCTGCTGCTGAGGCTGACCACCCCGATCGCATTGGCATTGTAAAGCGCGACGTAGGCGACGCCGGTCTTGGCATCGACGGCGATTGAGTTCGGCGCCGCGCCATAGGCCGGCCGGTGTTTGGACACTCCGATCGGCAGGGCAAGGTCGATTGTCCGCACCACCTCGTTGGTGTCGGTGTTGATGACGGAGATGGTGTCGCTATAGGTATTGGCGACCAACAGGTACTTTCCGTAGAACGCCATGCCGGTCGGGTGGAGACCGGTCTCGATGCTAGCGGTGACCTTCATCGTGGCCAGTTTAACCACAGAAACGGTACCGTTGATCGCGCCACCAATTACCGGATCGGCGACGATTTCAGTGCCGGCGGAGTTGATCTGGAAGTCGGCCTCCGTAGCGGCCCGGCCACCCTCGTTGCTGACGTATGCGGTCGTGCCATCGCTACTGATCACGATGCTGTGCGGCGCGTTACCGACACGGATCTGCGTACCCAGCTTCGGCGTTGCTCCCAGGCTGATCTTGGCGAGCGTATCGTTCTGGTTCAGCAGAGCGTAGGCGCTCTTCCCGTCGTTTGAGAATGCGATGCCGCCGGGATAAGAAGTGCTCGGAGTATAGAACGAGCCGCAGGGGTTGGCATAAGCGGCCGGCGGGCTGTTCGGAAAGCAGGTGATGAAGGAATTGTTCGGAGGCACGCTGACCTGGGCGTCGTCATCCAGCAAGCCCTGTGAATCGACCTTGGTGAGGGTGACGTTGCTGCTGTCCTGGCTGAAGATCAGGTACTTGCCATCCGCTGAATAGGCTATGCCGCTATAGCTGCCGCTCGAATCCTTTCCTAACGTGACGTAGTTCTGCAGCACCTCGCCACTCTTGGTGTCGATTATCTCGACGGCTCCGTTGCCATCGGATGTCGAGGTACCCATGGTGAGGACGGCAGCAGTGTGAGTTTTGGTATTGGGATTCAGCGCAACGGCCTTGGCGCGGACCCGGATGCCGAGGTCGACCTGGGTGCCGGCCGGGGTGATGACCTGGCCACTGCTGACGACCCAAGAGCCGTTCGGCTGCGGGCCGACGGTGTAGGTCGGGTACGGCTTGGACTGGCCAGCGAGCCCCGGAACAATCAGCCCTGTCGCCAGCAGGCCGGCGAGCGGACGCAGACGGTTGATCCGAGATTTACTTTGAGGGTTCTTTCGAGACGCTTTCCTGGACATATACCGTTCTCCTCTGGTATTTCGCGCAATCGGGATCGGCGGGGCGGCATCAGGGTGAGATCGCGACCGGCGCGCCCCAGTGCATCGCGGTCAGCAATCTTTTCGGACGGTTGTAGATCTTTTCGGACGGTTGTAAATCTTTTCAGACGACTGTAGCGGGCTTGCGAGGATCGGCGCGGACGAACTGCGCACGGAACCCAGACTAAGAATGCCTGCCGCACAACGGGCTGACGGCAAGATTACAGTTTTGTCACCATTTTTGAGCGGGTATTCGCAGGCGCAATTTCACGATGTGGCCCGACTCCTGTGTCGGAGCGTCAAGGCGAATCGAAGGGATACAGGCTGAAATTTTTCTCGCGATTGTAACGCGCGCAGCTCCACGTTAAGCAGAGGCTGCTTCGTGGGTGTTGCCGACGAGCGCGCGCGGGGGTGCTCCCGGCCTTATACGCTGCTCGAGACAGATGTTTTCGAGATCAATGTGGTTCTGATCGAACTTGCTTCACTACATCCTGTATCGCGTCTGCAATCGCATCCGGTCTCTGCTGATGCATAAAATGACCTGAACCGGTTACAGATTTGAGCTGGCCATACCTGGATCGCCGGGCGAGGTCAACCTGGAAGTTATGCCATTCATCATTGATGGCGTCGCATTGCTGCTGACTTAGCCCGGGAAACGCAGAACATGGAGCGCGTTCCGTGCGTTCCAGGACGATGAGGGGTATATCCGCGTGCCAGGCAAGCGTCTGATTGTCGGGGAGAAAACCGTTATCCCGCAGAGACTCCGGATTATTCCAATTGGGATCAAACTGTTTTGAGATGGCTGCATCACGCCATTCCATCTCCTCGTGCGCTGAATCTACGAAAACGAGTCCAGCGACCTCATGCGGATACGCTTGCTGATAACGCCGTATCAGAATTCCTCCAGCGGAAGCTCCGACGAGTACATAAGATTGCTGCAGCCGTGCAGTCTCAAAAAGACTGTGCATCTCCGAAACTACCTGGTCGATGGAATGGGACTCCTGAACGTGATCGCTGTGGCCAGCCCCGATCGCATCGTAACTGCATGTTCGAATCGAGGGAGGCACTTTCTGTTGCACCATCGCCCACGCATCGGCAGTACCCAGGCCTCTACCATTTGCCAGAATCACGGTAGGTGCTGCTTTCGAATCCCCTGAACATTCGACAAACATCCGATGTCCGTCAGGAAGCTGAACGAGGCGACCCGATGCTTCGCTTTGAGGAGAGCCTTCAGGATGAGATTTTTCCTGAGAGCAGGCATGGACAACAGGCGAGGGTTCAAGTCTGCAGAAGCCGAGCGTGGTACCAACCGTGAGTCCACTTGCGAGCACGCTGGCGGCGAGCAAGAGACGTAGTCGAGCAGCATAGCGCGGAGTCGTCAGCGCAATTGTTTCGGCCAGAATATCCGACCAGACTCGCAGAACGGCGGTTGCGCCTTTTTGCCATGCATCGCTGAGCTCATCTCGAAACAGCGCCCGTATTTCATCTCCGTATCGAGCTAACAAATCGTCGCTTTGAAAGGTGAGAAGCCAGTCGAATAAGGAGCAATGGGCCCGGTAGATGCGATTCATTTCTGGCCTCCGATCCTTAACACTCTCTTCCTTCGTGCGAGATCGAGTAGTTGTTGTTGACGATGAAACTCCGCATCGAGGAGACGTCTTCCGGATGGCGCAAGGGCGTATGTTCTGCGTCTGTCCTCACCTGAACTGGAAGTTTCACTGATCAGCCCTTGATCGGAGAGTTTTTTGATCGTCGTATACAAGGTTGCCGGCCCGACGGAAAAAGTTCCCCCGGAAAGTTCACGGATGTCCTGCATAATCCGATAGCCGTGCTTTTTTCCTTCCGCCAGTGCGAAAAGCACAAAGAATGACGCCGTGGGCAAGGGGAGATTTTCCAGCAAATCATCGTCGAATTGGCGCTTTCCAGCCATCAGGTCAATCTCTATATCGGTTTATGATATATCCAAACCTGATACTGTCAAGCTTTGAGCGAGTCGCAACATACAGGGTGGGCCGGTTCAGCCCAATTACGATCGAGCGATATCCGCGTCCGATCCGTCGTCGACGAGCGCGCGCAGGGGCCCGAGCCAGGGCTCGTAGCGTTGCCAGCGCCCGACAGAGGTGCGAAAGATCGGCTGGCGGGCCTGCCATTTGCTGGGGGTATTCACAGCGCGCGGATTGCGTTCGGGGCGCAGGCACACGTCGTTCCACGCCAGGCCGCAGGCGGCAATGATCCGCCGGATTTCTGGTTCGGGCTCGCGCGTCAGTTCCTCATAATCGACCTCGATGAAGCGATCCGCCGGCAGCACGTTGCGCCAATGGTCGGTGAGACGCTGGTAGCCGGCGAAATACGCGACCAGGTCGGCGCCTCCGGTCGGAAACGTGAGGCTCGGATGGAAATGAGTCTGATGGATTGATAGAGCCGTGTCGACTGCAGCGCGCCGGCAATGAATGATGGTTGCGCGCGGGAATGCCATGTGGATCAGCCCGGCCCAGAGAAAGTTGAACGGCATCTTGTCGGTTACCCGCGCTGCCTTCGGCGCTATGGCGCGCAGCAAGCCGAGATAGTCTGCTGCCGCCTGGGCCAGGAACGGCGTGTCGATCCCCGGCGTGTCGGCCCCGGCCGCGCCGGAGCTGTGCCACGCCGCCCCGCGCTGGTTCCAGAAATGCAACTCGCCGCCGGCTCCGGCCTCGGGATGGATGGAAACGATCTGCTCGACGAGAGTTGTGCCGGACCGCGGCATGCCGATGATCAGCACCGGCGTCGCATCGCCGCTGCCGAGTTCCGGCGCGCGCGCGATCAATTCGGGTGTGAAGCGGGCAATCAGGCGGTCGATCTCGACGGAGAATGCGGCCGGGTCGAACGACGCAAAGCCCCGGCGGACGGCGTCTGCGGCGTCGAAATGCTGCATGGCCAAAGCACAGTCGCCGAGATCCTCCGCTGCCTTGCCGATCGCGAGGTGAACCCGCAGGCGTTGCGCCGCTTCCAGGCCCGGCGTGTCGAGGGCGGCTTGCATCTCCTGCAGCAGACCGTCGTCGTCGCTCGTGACGGGGCGACACCGGACCAGTTCGTAGTAGCTTCCGGCCAGCAGCGGTGCGACGGCGATGGCGCGCTGGAAGCATTCGCGGGCCCCGTCGAAACGCCCGAACTCAGTGAGCAGACCACCCAGCAGATCATGCGCCATGGCGTTCTTCGGATCGAGCGCCAGCGTCTTTCGCAGTACCTGCTCGGCTTCCTGATTGCGGTTCTCGGTCAGCAGCGCCCGAGCCTGGCCAAGGCGGCCAAAGCTGGTCTTACCTCCGGTGGCCGCCGCACGGCGGAAACAGCCGATTGCCTCGTCGCGATGACCCAGTGTGTAGACCAGGGCGCCGGCGCGGAACCACGCCTCGGTCAGGGATGGGGCCAGCTGAGTGGCGCGGTCGTACGCGACGATTGCCCCTCCGGTGTCGCCCAGCTTCTCCAGGGCGATTCCCAGGCGGAAATATGCATCGGTGTAGCGCGGGTTGCTGGAGACGGCACACTGCAATGCCGCGACGGCATCTGACAGGCTGCCGATCTCGAGGCAGGCGAGGCCGAGATCGTGCTGAATGATGGGATTGAACGGCTCCAGCCGCGCTGCATCGCGCAACGGCACGATCGCATCGGCTGGCCGCCCGGCCTTGAGCAACCTGGTGGCAAGCGCAAGCAGAGGCGCCACCTGCGGCGGCGCGGCCTGGTTTGGAGACTGGGGCATGGCGCAAACCTGGGTTTAAGGAATAGCGTGGCCATCGGACGCCAGCGCAAGTGTCACCTGATCATGATCTGTCAACGAGAAAAATTTTGCGACATGCCATTCTGCGCGCGATCGAGCGGCGGCCGGCAGCGGCCATTCAATTTATCTAATTCATCTTCATGCCGGGCATGGCGGCGTGGTCCATATTGTCGTGGCCCTGGTCGTCGTCATCGACGGACCAGATCTTCGCCGGGTCGGATTCGTTGGGGTAGACGTGGACCATCCATCCGAAGAGATGGGGATAGAACTCGCCGCCGGCGGCTTCGCAGGCGTCTTTCGTTGTGATGGACCCGAGAAGGCCGAACTTCGCGTCCGGACCGAAGTAGAGCGCCTTCTCACCCGGAGGGGCTTTGCAGAAATTGATGTGCTGGTGCCAGCGCGCAATGCTGAGCGGGATGCGGTCGTTCAGTTCGGCCTCTGTGGCGTCTACGCGGTCGGTGTACATGACACCGATGAGCTTGTAGCCGCCGTCAGAAGTCTTCTTGTAGAGCAGGGAAGTGGGCTTCGAGGGATCGAAGTGCGAGCGGGCTTCGAACCCGTAGTCGTGGCGCGTGAAGTGATATTGGACCTGAGGGATATTCGGCATGAAGATCTCGTAGCCGTCGGCGAGAGCCTTACGGTAATCCTCGTAGGGCGTCATGGCGGCCTTCGCCGCGACGACAACAGCTTCGGCCTTCTGCTTGTCGCCGGGCTGTAGGGGCTGGAGCGTCGTCATGAACATGTGTCCGGCCATGTGCGCCATGTTGTGGGCGGACATGGTGGCCCTGGGTGCGGTCGGTTGGCCGGCCTGTGGAGGATCGGCGGCGAAGGCGGCGACCGGTCCGAGTGCGACGGCGCAGAGAATAGCGGCCAGGGTTTCCGGAACGAATTGGGTCATCCGACTTACCTCGCAAGAAATGTCTCGATTGTAGATACGCGATCAACTGGGCCGGAGTTGCGGTGTTGATGCGGATTCAACGGCTATTTCACGGTTTCTGTTCGATTGCAAACAGGGCAATTCTGTTTCCGGACATGGTCCGGGCGCGTCGTCCGGGTAAGTAGCGTGTTCTCAATGGTGATGGGCCAGTTGTTCGGGCACGAAAAATGCAGGGAAGGCGTCAGGGAGTTCTGTTCCATGTTCGCTGATTTGAAATTTGCGCTGAGGCAGTTGCGAAAGTCTCCGGGCTTTTTGCTGACGGCGGTGCTGACCCTGGCGCTGGGAATCGGCGCGACGACAGCCATTTTTACGCTGGTGCATGCCGTTCTGCTGAAATCCCTGCCGGTTGCGAAGCCGGAGGAGCTGTACCGGATCGGGGACAAGGTGCACTGTTGCATGTGGGGCGGGTACACGCAGTGGGAAGAGTACTCGATCTTCTCCTACGACCTCTACAAGCATTTCCGCGATCAGACGCCGGCGTTCACCGACCTGGCGGCGGTTCAGGGCGGCAACGAGGGGCTGGGAGTGCGGCGCGAGGGTAGCCAAGGTCCGGCAGAGCTGCGCAATGCGCAGTTCATCTCGGGAAATTATTTCCGGACCTTCGGGATCGGGGCGTGGAACGGGCGCGTGCTGGCCGCGGCGGACGATCGAGAGGGCGCGGCTCCGGTTGCGGTGATGAGCTATCACGTGTGGCAGGAGAAGTATGGCGGCGATCCTTCGGTTGTGGGCGCGGCGTTTCAATTCAACGGCAAGCAATTCACGGTGGTGGGCATCGCTCCGCCGGGATTTTACGGGAGCGGGCTCAGGAGCTGGGGTAATCCGGACTTCTGGATACCGCTGTCAACCGAGCCGCTTCTGCAGGGGACCAGCTCACTGCTAAAGCAGGCGAATGCGAACTGGCTGTATGTGATCGGGAGGGTGCGGCCGGGCACCGATCCGAAGGCCCTGGAAGCGCAGCTCAGGCTGGAATTGCGGCAGTGGCAGACCAGCCACCTGGCGGACATGAGTTCGCAGGAGAAGGAATTTCTGCCCAAGCAGGAGTTTCACCTGACGCCGGGAGGCGCAGGCGTGGCCGACATGCGGGAGCAGTATCATGACGGGCTGCGGCTGCTACTGATCGCGGCGAGCTGCGTTCTGCTGATTGCATGCGCGAATCTCGCGAACCTGCTGCTGGCTCGCGGACTGGCCAGCAAGCAGCAGACCTCTGTCCGGATGGCTCTCGGCGCATCGCGCACGCGGATGGTACGGAAGGCGTTGGTGGAGAGCGTGACGCTGGGTATGCTGGGCGGCGTGGCAGGGCTTCTGGTGGCGTACGGCGGCACGAGCCTGATTCTGCGCATGGCGTTCTCCGGACCGGATAGCTACGTGCCGATCGACGCCGCGCCTTCGTGGCCGGTGCTGCTGTTTGCACTGGCGGTGTCGGTGGTAACGGGAATCTGCTTTGGAGTGGCGCCGGCGTGGCTGGCCTCTCGTGCGCAGCCGATCGATGCGCTGCGCGGCGCGAACCGCTCGACGGCGGCTCGGACTTCTCTCCCGCAGAAAGCCCTGGTAGTGACGCAGGCGGCGCTGTCGCTGGTGCTGCTGAGTGCGGCGGTCATGTTGTCGCAGAGCATGCGCAATATGGTGCATCAGAACTTCGGCTTCGAGACACGGGACCGCTACGTTGCGTGGGTGGATCCAATGATGGCGGGCTACCAGGCCAATCAGCTTGAAACCCTCTACGAACGCATCGAGGAGCGATTTCGCCAGATTCCGGGTGTAAAAAGCGTGGCCATTGCTTCTTATGCGCCGATGAGTGGAGGCAACTGGAACACCACGATCCGGATTGAAGGTAAACCCGAGCCGCACGAAGGGGACGGCAACAACGCCGGCTTCGTACGCGCCACGCCGGGATTTTTCGAATCGCTGGGGATCGCCGTGCGGACGGGAAGGCCATTCACGGAGGAAGACACGCCGTCGACCCGCAACGTGGTGGTCATCAATGAGGCGTTCGCAAAGAAATTCTTCAAGGGTGAGAATGCGATCGGGAAGCACTTTGGCGCGGATCCCCACATGAAGCATGCGGGAGATTACGAGATTGTCGGGATGGTCAGCGATGCGCGCTTCACGCCGTACGACATGAGGAGTCCGATCCCGCCGATGTTCTTTATGCCGGAGAATCAATGGGTGCATTACGAAACGCCCGAAGATATCAATGGCGAAGGGCGCTCGCACTATCTGTCCCAGATTATTGTGTGGGAGCCGGGCCGTCATTCGGGATTGGAGACGCAGGTGCGGCACGCATTGGGGGAGATCGATCCGAATCTGACGGTCGCGCAGATGGAGAACTACGACGAGATGCTGCAGTCGGATTTCTCGCAGGGGCTGTTGATCGCCCGGCTGACGTCGCTGTTCGGCGCGCTGGCACTGGTCCTGGCCGCGGTGGGGCTGTATGGGGTGACGGCCTACAACGTCGAGCAGCGCACAAACGAGATCGGCATCAGGATGGCGCTGGGCGCGGACCGCACGTCGGTGGTGAAGATGGTGCTGCGTAGCGCGTTTCTGCAGGTTGGCGTGGGGCTAGCCATCGGCATTCCGGCCGCGATCGGCGCGGGATACGGGATGGCAAGTCAGCTCTATTCGGTCAGACCGTGGAACCCGGTGATTCTGGCGATGGCGGCGGCGCTTCTCGGGATCGCCGCGTTGATCGCGGCTCTGGTTCCGTCGCGAAGGGCGGCCAGCGTGGAGCCGATGCAGGCGTTAAGAAATGAGTAGGCGATCACACAGTTCTGTGTGTGATAATCTACACATAGGATGCCAACCAATCTTGCCATCGATGACAACCTGATTGAAGAGGCTCGAGCCCTCGGCCATCACAAGACGAAGAAGGCCGCGGTGACGGCTGCGCTCGATGAATACATCCGGCGGCACAAGCAGGCGGGAGTAATGAAGCTGTTTGGGATGGTCGATTTCGATCCCAAGTGGGACTACAAGGCGGCTCGGAAGCGCAAGCGTCCGTGATCGCGCTTGTGGACACATGCGTCTGGTCGCTTGCACTGCGCCGCGCGAAGACAAACCTGAACCCTCGCGAACAACGAACGGTCAAGGCTCTTGAAGAGATGATTGTCGAGGGACGCGCGCGGCTTGCTCGGCGTAGTGCGGCAGGAACTGCTCAGCGGGATCCGGCAGAGGGCGCAGTTCGACCGTGTTGCGGCGGCGCTGCGCAGCTTCGAAGACGTGGAATTGGGCATCGAGGACTACGAGGAGGCTGCCTCAGCCGACAACCGGTGCCGCTCGGCCGGCCTCGCAGGCAGCACGACGGATTTTCTCATCTGTGCTGTAGCAATGCGGCGGGAGTGTGCAATCTTCACTACAGACCAGGATTTCGCGAGATACGCGAAAGTGCTGCCGGTAAAGTTGGCGGCAGGTTAAAGCGGCTTGCGGGCCCAGACGCTGGTCAGCATCCAGCATTGCGTCCAGCAATCGGGGTCGGCGAGTGCGGCGGAGGCTGCGTTGAGGGTCTGCTCGTCAACCAGTCCTGAGTTGAAGACGCGGTCGCGGACTATTTCGAAGAACAACTGGAAGTAAAGAGCATCGCGGGAGGTTCCGCGGATATTCGGGACGTGAGTCGAGGCTTCGGGATAGCCGAGTCCGAGGGATTGGACCATAGCCGGCAACCTGCGGCCGATGCACCAGTCGACTCCCTCGGTCAGTCCCCATTTAAGAATGCCGTCCCAGGCCTTTGCCCATGGTTCGGGCTTGGCAGTGCGCACAAGATTGAAATCCGGCTCGCAGACGAAGAGCCAGCCTCCGGGCTTGACCGCTGCGGACATTTTCGCGAGGACGGCGGGGGCTTGCTCGGCGATCTGGTGGAGCATGGCACGGCACATCACCAGATCGAAGAGGGCGGACGGAAGGTCAGCAGTGCGCAGGTCGGCTTCGATGATCGTCAGGTTCTGCGCGGGAACCAGCCGGATGAGTCTCGGATTGATGTCGATGGATGTGACGCTTCCTGTCGAGCCGACTTTTTCGCAGAGCCACTCAGTCGTACTGCCGTTGCCGCCGCCGAGCTCGAGCACGTTCCAGCCCTCGCGTAGGCCGAGTGCGGCAAGATGGGCTCGGGTTCCGGGATCGAGAATCTTCGACATGAGATCGAGCCGCAGATATTCAGCGGTCGCATTGTTGTCGAGGATGTAGGGGTGCATCGCTTCCATAGAGGTTTCGAGTGTATTCTCACGCTCGAAAAAGTCAACGGAACAATCCTGAGACGGTCAACGTAGGAGCTTTCAAGGCTCACGCTACTGGTCCTGCGCAACGCACTTACGTTCGGAGACCGCTCCATGACAATCTTTACCGATCAACTGAGGCAGGTTCTGCGCCGGTTGGGGCGGGCACCGCTGTTCACGGCTGTCACGCTGCTCACGCTGGCAATCGGCGTCGGAGCAAACACGGTGATCTTCAGCGTGATCGAGGGCGTGCTTCTGAAGCCGCTGCCTTATCCGCACCCTGAACAACTGATCGGCGTATGGCATTCGGCGACGGGCATCGGACTCAAAGATCTGAACATGTCGCCGTCAATCTACTTTATCGACCGCGAGCAGAACACTATCCTTCAGGATATCGGTGTCTACGACGGCGATTCGCTCGACGTGACCGGAACGGGCGAGCCTGAGCATGTTCGCGGCCTGGACGTGACCGACGGCACATTGCCGATTCTGGGCGTAAAGCCGGTGATTGGGCGGCTATTTACACGCCATGATGACTCGCCGGGTGCGCCCGCAACGGCACTCCTTTCCTATGGATACTGGCAAAAGAAGTTCGGCGGTGATCGCTCTGTTATTGGGCGCTCGATCACGGTGGACGGGAAACCGCGAGAGATCATCGGCGTCCTGCCGAGAGACTTTCACTTCCTCGATTGGCAGGATGCCGCAATCGTCGTCCCCTTCGGGTGGGACCGCAGCAAGGTAAAGCTGGGCAACTTCAGCCAGCGAGCACTCGCGCGCATGAAGCCCGGCGTGACCATCGAGCAGGCCAGCGCCGACATGGGGCGTCTGCTTCCTGTCGTGCTGCGTAGCTTTCCCGCGCCGGAAGGATTCAGTGTCAGCCTTTTTGAGAAGGCGCATATCGTGCCCAATCTGCGGCCGCTGAAACAGGACGTTGTCGGCGATGTCGGCAAAGTCCTATGGGTGCTGATGGGCTCAATCGCGCTTGTCCTGCTTGTCGCCTGTGCGAACGTGGCCAACCTTCTGCTCGTCCGGGTGGAGGGCCGCCGCCAGGAGCTGGCGATTCGCTCGGCGCTGGGCGCAAGCTGGGGCCGGATCGCGGCCGAACTGCTCTTTGAGAGCCTCGTGCTCGGAGTCGCGGGCAGCCTGATCGGGCTTGCGCTGGCCTATGCAGCTTTGCGCGTATTGGTTGCTGCTGCTCCCACCGGCCTGCCGCGCATCCACGAGATCGGCATCGACCTTCCCGTGCTGCTCTTCACGCTGGGTCTCGCGCTCTGCACCAGCCTTTTGATTGGGTCCATCCCGATCGTCAAATACACTAGCGCCAGCCTGAATAGTGCTCTGCGAGAAGGCGGACGCGCTCTCAGCCAGGGCCGTGAGCGGCATCGCGCGCGGAAGGCTCTTGTAGTCGTCCAGGTCGCCCTGGCGCTGGTGCTGCTCATCTGCTCGGGGCTCATGATCCGAACTTTCAGGGCACTGATGCACGTCGCCCCCGGCTTCGACTCTCCGGAGTCAATCCAGACGTTCCGCTTTTACATTCCCGAGTCGCAGATCCCAGACAGCCAACGCGAGCGCGTAGTGCGAATGGATCAGGACATCCTCGACAAAGTGTCGTCGATTCCCGGCGTAACTTCGGCGGCCTTCACCACTGAGGTCCCGCTCGATGGAAACGACTCCAATGACATTCTCTACGCGCAGGATCACATGCAGAACGAGGGCGAGCTGCCGCCCATTCGCCGCTTCAAATTCATCTCTCCGGGCGAGTTCACTACGCTGGGCACTAAGCTGATCGTGGGCCGCGACCTTACCTGGATCGACATCTACCAGAAGCGCCCCGTCGCTATCATCTCGGAGAACTTCGCCCGCGAATATTGGCACAACGCCGACGGCGCTTTGGGCAAGAGAATCCGCGTCGGCACCACCGACGACTGGCGCGAGATCGTCGGAGTCGTCCAGGATGTTCACGACGATGGCGTCGACCATGCCGCTCCCTCAACCGTGTACTGGCCTGTAATGATGAACAACTTCGAGGGCGGAAAAGAAGTGCTTCGGCGTGGAGTCGGATTTGTCATCCGCAGCCGGCGCGCCGGCTCACAGGCGTTTATCAATGAGCTTCAGCAAAAAGTCTGGTCGGTGAATCCCGATGTGCCGCTGGCGGAAATGACTACCCTCGACACGCTGTACACGAAATCCATGGCCCGCACCTCGTTCACGTTGGTGATGCTCTCTGTTGCGGGCGCCATGGCGCTGCTGCTCGGCATCATCGGAATCTACGGCGTCATCTCGTATTCCGTCTCGCAGCGGACCCGCGAGATAGGCATCCGCATGGCTTTGGGCGCGCAAAGGCCGGCGTTAACGTCTCTGTTCGTGCGCCAGGGACTGTTGCTGACCGGAGTTGGCCTGGGGTGCGGACTGGTTGTCGCTTTCATTACGATGCGGCTGATGTCGTCGCTGCTATTCGATGTGAGTCCTGTTGATCCCATTACGTATATCACTATAACGGTTTGCGTGATGGTGACGGCGTATCTTGCCTGCTATCTTCCAGCACGAAGAGCGGCTACCGTCGATCCCGTGAAAGCACTAAGGGCAGAGTAGTTTCAACTACTGCGACGCCTTCTGTCGCTCGAAGAATCGCTCCATGAACTTGGTGTCGAATTTGCCCTCGCGGAATTCGTCGTCGTCCAAAATCCGGCGGTGGAGCGGGATGGTCGTGTGGATTCCTTCGACGATGAACATGCCGAGCGCCCGCTTCATGCGCTGCATTGCTTCTTCGCGGTCCTTGCCGTGGACGATGAGCTTGGCGATGAGCGAGTCGTAGTAGGGCGGGACGATGCCTTCGGAGTACTGCGCGGTGTCGACGCGGACGCCGTTGCCTCCGGGGACATTGAAGACGGTAATTTTGCCGGCTGAGGGAGTGAACTTCTCAGGATGCTCGGCGTTGACGCGGCACTCGATGGAGTGTCCGCGGATCTGGATGGGCTGTGTCACAATCTCCGACAGCTTTTCGTTGCACGCGATGCGAATCTGCGCCTTGACGAGGTCGAGGCCGGTGACCATCTCAGTGACAGGGTGCTCGACCTGGATGCGCGTGTTCATCTCGATGAAGTAGAGCTTGCCGTCCTCGTCCATGAGGAACTCGACGGTGCCGGCGTTCTGGTAACCGACGTTCTCGAGCGAGCGCTTGAGGGTCTTCGCGATGTCGTCGCGTAGCCTCTGCGTGACCTGGAGCGACGGGGCTTCCTCGATGAGCTTCTGGTGGCGGCGCTGGATGGAGCACTCGCGCTCTCCGATGGACATGACATTGCCATGCTGATCGGCGAGCACCTGGAACTCGATGTGGCGCGGGCGCTCGATGAATTTCTCCATGTAGAGGTCGCCGTTGCCGAAGGCGTTGGCAGCTTCGGTGTGTGCGGCCTGGAAGAGCGCAGGGAGTTCCTCGGCGGACCGGACGACGCGCATGCCGCGGCCTCCGCCGCCGGCGGAAGCTTTGAGGATGACGGGGTAGCCGATGGACTTTGCCCAATCGAGGGCGTCACCTTCGGACTGGATGACGCCTTCGGAGCCGGGCAGGATCGGCACTTTCGCCCGCTTCATGGCCTGACGCGCTTTTTCCTTTTCGCCCATGAGGCGCGTGACTTCGGGCGGAGGGCCGATGAACTTGATGTTGGAGGCGCGGCAGACCTCGGCGAAGTTGGCGTTCTCGCTGAGGAGTCCGTAGCCGGGATGAATGGCATCGACGTCGGCGATTTCTGCGGCGCTGATGACGGCGGGAACATTGAGGTAGCTCTCGGCCGAGCGGGGAGGGCCGATGCAGATGGCCTCGTCGGCGAAACGCACGTGGAGGGAATGGCGGTCGGCCTCACTGTAGACGGCGACGGTGCGAATGCCGAGTTCCCTGCAGGCGCAGATGACGCGCAGCGCGATTTCGCCACGGTTGGCGATGAGGACTTTTCGAAACATATCTGGACTTGGACCTAACGTGGCCGAACAGCGAAGAGCGGCTGGCCGTACTCGACGGGCTGGCCGTTCTGGACGAAGCGCTTTACGATCTCGCCGGCGGCATCGGATTCGATCTCGTTCATCAGCTTCATCGCTTCGATGATGCAGAGGATCTGCCCGTTCTCGACCTGGTCGCCGATCTTGACGAACGCCGGAGAGCCGGGCGATGGGGACTCATAGAAGGTGCCGACTATGGGCGATTTTACGGTGTGGAGATGGGCGTCCGGATCAGCTTCGGCCGGGGCGGCGGGCGCGGATGGTGCCGATGCCGTTGAAGCGGCGTGGGCGAAGACTTCAGGCAGGATGGCTGGAGCGGGCGCGGCCTGCGGTTGGGACGCGATGAGGCGGGCAATGGTGGCAAGGTCAGGCGTGATAATGCCTTCCTGCACAAACTTGATGCGGACCTTGAGGTCTCCGCGTTCGAGATCGAACTCGCCGATTTTGTTTTCCTTGAGGAACTCGATCAGTTCCTTCAGTTCTTTCATCTCTTCCGAATTCATCTTGTGCGCTCTCGCTTAACCAATGGCCGGTGCCGGACCTCAGAGTTCGATCAGTGCTTTGGTCACCGGCGTAAGGACCCTGGGGCCCTTTTCGGTGACGACAACCATGTCTTCAATGCGGATTCCGAACTTTCCCGGCATGTAAACGCCGGGCTCGATGGTAACGACCATGCCCGGCTTCAGTTCCTGCTCCTGCTCGCGGGCAATGCGCGGAGGCTCATGAATTTCGAGGCCCACGCCGTGCCCGGTAGAGTGCGTAAAGTATGCGTCCAACCCGGCCTTCTGCAACACCGAGCGAGCGGCTTCGTCCACCTCGCTACAGGTCACGCCGGGCCTGACTGCCGCTACGGCCGCCTGCTGTGCTTCGAGGACAGCGTCGTAGGCGGAACGCTCCGCACGGCCCGGTTTGCCGATGCACACGGTCCGGGTCATATCGGAGCAATAACCTTTGAGGATAACACCGAAGTCCAATGTGACGAAGCCGTTGCGCGGTGCCTTACGGGCTGTGGCCCGGCCGTGGGGAAGCGCCGAGCGGGGGCCGGAAGCGACGATGGTTTCAAAGGACATGGCCTCGGCTCCCAAGCTGCGGGCGAAGAACTCGAGGCTGGCGGCAATTTCGGCCTCGGGGACGCCGGGCTGGATGTGCGGCAGGATGGTGTGGAAGAGGCGATTGCCCAGCGCGGCTGCGGCGGCAATGCGGTCAAGTTCGTCTGCGTCCTTGACCATGCGCAGCTCGGAGACGATGGGCTGTTTCAGCGGTGAAAAGAAGCCTCGGCGGCGGTCAGTGCTGAGCGCAGAGCGCATGGCGGCGAGCGCGGAGACGGTAGTGTGCGTGGGGTCATACCAGGCGCGGGCTTTTTTCGGAACCGAGGACTCAAGCAGCACGCAGGCCTCGCCGAGGGCGGTCTGCCTGGGTTCGGTGATGCGGACACGCGCGGATTCTGTTTCCTCGTGGGCCTGGGCGGTGTAGCGTCCGTCGGTGAAGAGCACGGCCTTGCGGGATGTAACGGCGAGGGCGGCGTTCGAGCCGGTGAATCCGCAGAGATAGCGGACATCGGGCAGGTGAGTGATGAGGAGGGCGTCGACGTTGTCGCGGGACATGGCGCGGCGCAGCGCGCGGAGGCGGGAGGCTTCGTTCATTCCACAGCTATCCTATCGCGCACTGGGGATCAGGAGAGTGCCGGGCCTGTGCCGGCGTACTCAGCAGGAATAGCGTCGCGGGAGCGTTCCTTGACCTTGCGGGCGGGGATCCCGGCGTAGATGCCGAAGGGTTCCAGGTCTTTGGTGGCGACGGAGCCCAGGGCCAGGATCGCGCCGTCACCGACATTTACACCCGGGTTGACGGCTGCGCGGGCGCAGATCCAGGAGTAGGCTCCGAGGCGCATGGGGAGCGAGACAAGCTGGAATGAAGGCTCGTTGTAGAGATGGGTCGCACCGCAGATGTAGGCTCCCTGCGAAACGATCGCGTGCGATCCGAGGTACATGGGCGAAGGATTGTAGAGTTCGGCATCATCGGCGAGGGTTATGCGGTCCTCGCAGATCAGATTCCATGGTGCCCAGACTTTTCCCTTGGGATAGAAGTGGCAGGCGGGGCCGAGCCTGGCTCCAAAGACGCGCAGCAGGAAGGCGCGCCAGGCGTGGAGAGGCCTTGGAGAGATGCGGTAGAGCAGCGCGTAGCAAAGGTTCCAGAGCAGGCGCTTGACGCGGTCGCGCAGAGAGAATTGCGGCAGAAGGGTAGGGTCAGCTCGCAGTTCGATGCTTGCGGTTTCCTCGCTGGCGCGCAATGCGTCTGCCCTCCTTACTCAAGATTAAATGCGCAGGCGGGGAAGAGCATCTTGTAATCAAGGGGTTATCGCTTCAGGACGCTTTTGTTGCGCCGATGCGACGGCTGTTGGAGCGCGTGCCGCGAACAGGTTTCTTCTGGGTGGATCGAACGGTTTTCGGAGCGGGTTCGGGCTGGGCGGAGACGCCGGACTGGCGGTCCATCCATTCATCTAGGCGGGACTTCTTGAAGCGCCAGCGGTTGCCAAGCTTGAAGGCAGGAATGAAGGATTCAGAGGCGTACTTGTACAGCGTATCGGGACTGATGCCGAGGTAGTCCGATGCCTGCCGGATGTCCATCACTTCCCGAATCTCAGTCATGCGCGCGGTCGAGGATTTCATTGGCAGCTCCGTTGTCTGTGTTTAAACCGGGAAAATCGCGAAACGTAATCAATTGGGGAATCGCAAGGCCAGCGACCTGCTTATACCGTGTTTTCACGGTCGGTTTCAAGGATTTTTCGTAAGTGCTTCGGGAATCAACGACTTTTGACCGGGTTTCTGCGTCTACAGGTGCCAGAGCTTGAGGGCAGGCCAGCCCTCGTCCACAAGTGGTTGTGTAGTAGCGGGATTGGTTCGCGGGCGTGAAAAGCCGGGCTTTGAGGGCCCGGCTGGTGGATGGATTTCGAACAGAATCTAGAGCTTGGGTTCGAGGCTGCTGATGATCTCGAGGAAGCTGTTATCGAGTGTCCGATTGGTCGAGATGGCCTCGGCCAGCGGGATGCTTTCGATCTTCGTTCCATGAAGGACGACCAGGCGGCCGAACTCGCCCCTGTGCACGAGGTCGATGGCGGCGAGGCCATAGCGGGTGGCCAGCATGCGGTCGAAGGCCGAGGGAGTACCGCCGCGCTGGGTGTGCCCCAGGTTGACGGAGCGGGTCTCGTAGCCGGTGCGCTTCTCGATCTCTTCGGCGAGGGCCTGGCTGATGCCGCTGAGACGGGCGTGGCCGAAAGAATCGACCTTGCTGCCGATGGTCGCCTGACCGCCAGAGGGTAGTTGCGCGCCCTCGGCGACGACGACAATGCCGTACTTTTTGCCGTGGTCGTGGTTATGCTTGAGCACGGCGCAGACATGATCGAGATCGATGGGCTTCTCGGGCACCAGGATGACGTGAGCGTTCCCAGCAACCCCTGCGGTGAGGGCGATCCAGCCAGCGTCGCGGCCCATGACCTCGCAGACGATGACGCGGTTGTGGGCCTCGGCAGTGGTGTGCAGGCGGTCGACGGCCTCAGTGGCGATGCTGACGGCGGTGTCGAAGCCGAAGCAGATGTCGGTTCCATTCAAGTCGTTGTCGATGGTCTTGGGAACGCCGACGCCGGGGACTCCGGCCTGGATGAGGGCGTTGGTGACGGACTGCGTGTCGTCTCCGCCGATGGCGATGAGGGCGTCAAGCTTGTTGGCCTTGAGGTTGGCGACGCACTTCTCGATTCCGCCTTCGATCTTGCGGACGTTGGTGCGCGAGGTGCGCAGGATGGTGCCTCCCTCGGTGATGATGCCGTCGACGCGCTCGAGAGTGAGGGGGATGAAGTTGTTATCGAGGACGCCGCGCCAGCCTTCGAGGAAGCCGATGAACTCGTCTCCATAGTGGTTGATTCCTTTTTTGACGACCGCGTGGATCACTGCATTGAGGCCCGGACAGTCTCCGCCGCCCGTTAACAGACCAACTCGCATTGCATGCTCTCCTTAAGTGCTTCCGCAGTGAATGATAAAGGGAGGGGGAGCGGATTCAAAATGGAGGGCCTGGCCTGCGTGGGATTGCCGGTGACTTGCGGCGGTCATCGGATCTCGTTACTCCAATTCAGCGTGCGGTTGCGCGGCCCTGGAGTTGACGGTCACCGAACTGTCGCTGAGGCCGGGGCTTTTGACGGTCAGCTTGATGGGGCCACTCTGTCTCGACGTGCGAATCACGACAAGCGCGCGCCCCTGGTAGAGCTTGCGTCGATCACCGTGGTAGGAGTCCGGGTTTTTGCCGTCCCCGTTGCCCACGGCCGCAATCACGCCTGGCCCACTGATCTCGAAGTGAACCTCCTTGTTCGCGTGCAGATCGGGCCGCCCGTTTGCATCCACGGCCTCGACGGTCACAAACGAAAGGTCCTCGCCGTCTGCCTGGAGCACGGTTCGATCCGGCGTCACGCGCAGCGTCTTCGCTTCTCCCGCCGTCGTGAGCACGCTCTCGGCAACAACGCGATCCCCGCGCAGACCCACGGCCTTCAACGTCCCGGGCGCGTACGGCACCGAGAATACTGCCTTGAACTGCTGCTCTCGGCTCGTGGGCTTTTCGCCGATCAGCTTGTCATTCAGGAAAAGCCGCACCTTTTCCGCGCCGGAGTAGACTTCCACTTCGAGTTCCTTGCCTTCCTGTCCCGGCCAACTCCAGCTGGGAAGCGTGGGATAGGTAGCCCACATGATCGCGATGATCTTTTTGCCCTCTGGCTCGGGCAGACGCACGGTGGCATAAACGCGATCGCCTCCATTCCAGATGATGTCGCGATAGTAAGACTGCGGCTTTCGGTAGCCGGTCAGATCAAGATCGCCGCAGTCCGCCGCGTGCCAGGGAAAGGTGTGCATGAAGAGCTCCATCATGGCCTTGGCGTTTGGATCGGAGTTGTTCTTGGCCATGTCTGCCATTACGTCCTTCCCATTCGCCATCCCAGTAAACATCTGGTCAATCATGCCCGTGTTCGCCATCATGCCTGAGGCGCTCTCGGCCATCTTTGCCTGTTGCGGTGTGCCGTATTGCCAGGCCCCGATACCGGATTCGCCGAGGTAATCCATGGCCGTCCATGTGAGATCGCCGAGGACGTAGGAGTTATCCTGCGAAATCTGCCATAGCGGAAATGCCTTCGCGGGCCACGACTCGGTGGTCAACATGATGCGCGAGGGCAACTGCTCGTGGTCTTTCTGGTAAGTGGGAAGTATGTTGTAGTTGTAGCCGGTGATGTCGAGTTGCGAAAATACGGCCAGCGCGGTGGGGCTGGTAGTTGTGCCTGGAAATGCCAGCGTAAGCGGGCGCGTGTTGTCGAGCGCGCGCACCTGGTCGGCAAGCTGCTTGCCGAGCGTGCCGCCGCTTTCCACTTCGAGTTCCGGGATCTCGTTGCCGATTCCCCAGATCACGATGGAAGGATGATTGCGGTCTCTCAGCACCATGGACGAAACGTCCTGCTTCCACCATCCGTCGAAGTCGCTGGCGTAATCGAACTTCACTTTGTGCGCTTTCCACACATCGAAGGGCTCGTCGAGAACGAGAAGGCCGAGGCGGTCGCAGGCATCCAGAAACGCCGGTGAAGGCGGATTATGGGCCGTGCGTACCGCATTCATGCCCGCAGCCTTCAGCAGCTCGACCCTTCGCTCCTCCGCGCGGTCAAACGCCGCCGCGCCGAGCGGACCGTTGTCATGATGAACGCTGCCTCCGGTCAGCTTGATCGGCTTGCCATTCAGCAACAGCCCTTTTTCCGCCGACCACGCGAGGGAACGGATGCCGAATGGCGTGGTCACCTGGTCGATAACCTTTCCGTTCATGCGAACGGTCGAGACTGCGCGGTACAGGACGGGCGATTCGGGCGACCACAAGGCAGGATGCGCCACAGCAATTTCCTGCGCGGCTTCGTCTTCCTTGTCCGGAGCGACGCTCAGCTCCGATTGCGCGCTGCCAATTTTGTTGCCCGTCTTGTCGAGCAGCGTCGTCTCTACCGTCACCGCGGCGGGACCAGAGGACTCATTTGCCACCCGCGTGCGGATTGAGACCTTGGCCGACGTGCTCGTCGCGTCTGGCGTAGTAACGAACACTCCCCAGTGCGCCACGTGCGTGGGCTCAGTGACAACCACGCGAACGTGCCGGTAAATGCCCGACCCGCTGTACCAGCGGCTGTTCGGCTGGGCCGAGTTGTCTACACGCACGGCTAAGACATTGGGGGCGGAAATATTCAGCTCCGGCGTGAGATCGAAGGTGAAGGCCGTGTACCCATATGGATGCGTGCCCAATTTGTGCCCGTTCAGATAGACGGTCGCATCGCGGTAGACGCCATCGAATTCAACGCTCACGCGCTTCCCCTTCCAATCGGCGGGAGCGTGAAACGTCTTGCGGTACCAGCCGATGCCTCCGGGAAAATACCCGCCTCCGGCGCCGCTGGGGTTGTCCTTGTCAGGCTTGCTCTCGATACTCCAGTCGTGGGGCAGATCGACTGCGCGCCAGGACGCATCCGCAAACGAAGGCACCTCTGCGCCGCCCGGATCGCCGAAGAAGAACCTCCATCCCGCATCGGCCGCGAGTTCCTGCCGGGGTGAGTTGCCGTCTGCGGCCCTTATCGAGACCGGCATAAAGTAGTATGCCAGCGTGGCGGCGAAAACGATCAGGGCGCGGGACTGGAGTTTCACGAGGACCTCTTTCCTGCGGTGCTTTTTGACAACTCTCGGCGGTCTTGCCGGAAGGCGGCGCTTGGGAATATCGGGGGCGCGCAATCCGGCCAGGAGTATGCGAATGGTTTCGCGGAACAGCCGATCGATTGGTTGTCCGTATTCCAACTCGACCTTGTTTCCAAGGGAGGCGAGCCGGCGCTGGGTTCCGATCACGGCGTTAATCACCGCGTGCAGAGTGAGATCGGGATCGAGATCGGAACGGAGTGAGCCATCGGCGATGCCCTCGCGGATCAGTTCGGCGAGCCATTGAAATGGCTGGGTATTGATTTGCGACTCCAGCGTGAGAAGCCGTTCCACAGGCCAGTCGCGAGCATAGATCGCATCGAACTGCGCCATGAACCGCACCCTTTCCTGGCTGTTCGAGAGCTCATCCGCCATGGATTCGAGCAGCGCAGTGATGCGGGCCAGTGCGTTGGGCGTATCCTTCAGGGTCTGCTTCGTGCGCGCGCTGCTCTCTTGTATTACCTCGCCCAAAATCGCCCAGACGATGTCGTCCTTGTTGGAGAAATATTGATACATCGTGGAAGGCTGGACCCCGCTGGCAGAGGTGATTTCGGCCATTGTGACGCGATCGATTCCGCGCTCATCAAACAGCTTCCAGGCAGCATCGAGGATCCGGCGGCGCTGCCGCTCGCGGTGAGCATGGTATGCGTTTGCCGGTTTTTCTGCTTTCTGTTTGCGCACGCGTCGCCGGTTCAATACCGTAGTGACATATCGAATTCGAATGGTCTCTTCGAATTTATACCGTGCAGGGCTGCCGGAGTCAACGGTTCAAATTGCCGGAGAGAAGAAAGTGCCCGCCAATTACGGCCAGAGGTCAGCTACGATGTCGGCCTGTTATTCCTTGCGGTCGTAGGTTGTAACGGGCATGTACGCCAGCTCGAGAGAGCGCACTTCCTCGGCGGTGGGAGCGCGCGTGGGCGCGTCTTTCTGCTCGACCTGCAGCAGCAGGCGGACGTGGCCGTCCTTTACGGCGGTGTCCGGGATCGGGATGGTGTACACGCCGGAATTCTGGCGCGCCTGGGCTCCGAAGGGCGAGACGGTTCCGGCAATTTCTCCGCTGCGGGTGCGGACGATGATGCGCTGGTGCGGCTTGAGCGGACCGACGGTGACGCGAGCAACGAGCATTTCGCCGGGCGCGGCCGCGCGGGGGAGCGGGAGATCGTAGACCTGCTGCTTTGGCGATTGTGCCAAGCAGGTGATCCCGAGCAGAAGGCAGCACACGGAGCAGGCCCGTGTCCTGAGGAGCGACGGCATACAACCAGCTTAGAACGTGCCGACGGTCACGTCCGCCAGGGTGCTCTTGAAGTTTTGGCTAGCTACGTGGGCCGAGATGCCCGGTTTGGTATCCGGCAGCACGACAATGCGAAGCGGCTCGTCGGGCTTGAGGGTGTTGCTGGCCGAAAGAGCCCGCAGCGTGTCTGAGAGCGGCACCGTAAACGCTACCGGCTCGTCGTGGTGGTGCGCGCCGAAGAATTCGATGGTTCCGGCGTAGCCTGGGCTGGCGGTTGTCAGGGCAGAGGTGTCCTGCGGCGGGTTGACGAAGACGTTGAACCGCACGCCGTGAGTGGACGGCGGGGTCTGGATCGTGATGCGGGCGAAGACGGCGGGGCCTTCTGCGGCGACCGCCGCGGCTTTGAGCACGGACGCTGGAACGGCGACGGTGCTCAGCGAGGGCGACCCGAGCGAGAGAGCATGGCTGGTTATGCCTCCGGGAAAACTCTGCGCCGGAGGGGCGTTCGGCTGCGCAACGGCCTTGGCGACGACGCTCTCGCCGGAGCCCTTCTCATAGGAGTAGTTGAAGCTGCCGATGGCGGCGTAGTCTCCGGCGGTGTTTTGCTGGACCGGCTTGCCCTTTTCATCGTGGAAGAACAGAAAGGGCTCGCTTTTCCAGGCCTGGAGGTCGGCTCCGGTGGGCAGGTAGGGCAGATTGAGCTTCTGCTGCTTGCGGGTCCAGGCGTCCCACAGGCGGTCGATATTGCCGTGATGGAGGAAGAAGAGCGGGTCGATGGGGGAGAGCATATCCACCATTAAACCGGCGACGCAGTTGTGGACGTTGTTGTGGGGCTGGCCTTCCATGATGCCGTAGCCCGCCGCCTGCGAGTGCTGCGGAGCCTTGTCGCTGCCGAAGCCGATGAAGTCTTTAGGCGCAAGGGCTTTCGTGATGGTCGAGAGCGCGACGGCCCGTTTGGTAGGCGCGTCGAAGCCGGGGCTCGAAGCAGTGAGGGCGCGTGTCTGGCCTGTGGGGAAGAACATGGGGTCTCCCTGAACCTGAGACCAGAGATCATTGATGGAGTTATAGCCGCGTTGAGAAAGTTGTTGCAGCTGGGCGCTCGAAAGGGAGTTCCAGAATGCGCTCATAGGATTCGAGAGCTGCGAGAAGAAGTCGTTATAGCTGGCGATGTAGGCCGAATCCGAGGGGTTCAGGACTCCCTGGAAGAACTGTGAGGGGACGCGCGGCATGGCGGTCCAGTCCCAGAAGGGAAGTGCGAACGTGGGATCGCCGGAAAGCTCGCGGCAGGTGCGCTCGAAATATCCCAGGTAACCGCGATGCCAGACGGGAAACCACCAGTTGCCGTGCGGGCAGTCAAGCGTATGAACGAAGGCATTGCGGTACCAGTTGCGCGGGTCGGTCGGGGGCAGCTTGAGCATCGCCGTGATCGCTTTCGAATAGCTGGCGAGCACTTTCGGCGGGAATCCAGGTGCGGTGAGGTTGCGGCGGAGATATTTGGCAGAAGGCTGGGCCTCGGCGAGTCGGACGGGGCAGGCAGAAGCGGCGACAGAAGCCGCGGCCATGGCGAGGAACCGGCGGCGGGTAATGGCGGTAGATGGCGACAGGTCGGGCGACAGATCGGGCAACGGGTCGTTCACGGGCAGCCCTCCGAATTAACAAATGGTGGGAGAAACACCTGCGTCGTTTCGGCGGGATCGGAAGATTGCGCAGGGAGATGCGTCAGCCAGATCGCATCAGCGGATCATTTAAGGCCGAGGCTGGGGGAAGTGTCAATTGGTGTCTGCCGCGGGTTGGTTCGAGTGAGGCTGAGGGCTCATCTGCGAGGCGCACACATAGGTCCAGCACGCCAGAGATAGGTTTGTAGGCGATGCAGTGGCTGGAGCGTCTCAGGGCAAACTGGACATGATCTTGCGGTACTCATCCTCGGTGAAGGCGCGAAGAGTCTCGGTGCGAACGGTGCCCTGCGAGGCCAGAGAAAGGCTGATACGAGCGAGCGTGGCATCGTCGGGGGCTTCAACGATGAGGGCCATGTCGTATTGGCCGAGGAGCATGTAGAAATCCTTCAGCTTAACTCCGGAAGATTCGAAGGCTTTCTTCGCGGTGTCAAAGCGGGAAGTGCTTTCCTTGATGTGTTCGACTCCCTTGGGCGTCCAGTGGGCGAGAGCAAGGTAGGTAGGCATGGTTCACCTCCGCCGGGAATTATAGGCCCGAACTCTGCGTTGTCCAGTGAATTTGGCGGGCGGTCAGAAGCGTTTCAAGTCGACGATGCCCTTGTATAAATCGTCGGGCTGGGGCAGGATCACGTCTTCGAGGATGGGCTGGTAGGCGACGAACGTATCCATGGCGGCGATGCGCTTCACGGGCGCGTCGAGATCGTGGAAGAGCTCGTCGGCGATGCGCGCGGCGATCTCGGCGCCATAACCCCAGCTCAACATGTCTTCGTGGGCGATGATGACGCGGTTCGTCTTGCGGACGGACTCGGCGATGGCTTCCCAGTCGTAGGGGTTCAGCGTGCGCAGGTCGAGGATCTCGGTCTCGATGCCGTGCTCGCGGTGAGCTTTCTGCGCCGCCTGCAGGGCGCGGGGCACGAGCGCTCCGTAGGTGACGAGGGTGATGTCGGAGCCTTCGCGGACCCTGGCGGCCTTGCCGAAGGGAATCATGTAGTCGGGGCCGGGATATGGGACGCGTCCGTAGGTTTCGCGATAGAGGCGCTTGTGCTCGAGGAACATCACCGGATCGTCGCAGCGGATCGCGGTGCGGAGCAGTCCGTTGGCGTCGAGCGCGTTTGAGGGGTAGACGATGTGGATCCCGGGCGTGTGCGTGAAGATGCTCTCGCCGCTCTGCGAGTGGTAGATGGAGCCTCCGGTGAGATAACCGCCGATGGGCACGCGAACAACCGCGGGGCACGACCAGGTTCCGTTGGAGCGCCAGCGCAGCAGGGACAGCTCATTGCGAAGCTGCTGCATGGCCGGCCAGATGTAGTCGAAGAACTGGATTTCGACGACCGGCTTCAGGCCGCGGAGGGCCATGCCGACGGCGCGCCCGACGATGTTGGCTTCGGCCAGCGGCGAGTTGAAGACGCGATCGGAGCCGAACTCAATCTGTAGCCCGTGTGTGAGCTTGAAGACACCGCCCTTGCCCTTGACCAGATGCTGGTCGAGATACTCCTCGCGGCTGCAGTCGGCGACGTCCTCGCCGAAGATGACAATGCGCGGGTCGCGGCTCATCTCGTCGTGCAGGCAGGCATTGATCAGGTCGGCCATGGTCCGCTCGTGCGTGTCAGCGGTGCGGGCCGGGGCGGTCTGGAGCGCAGGATCGGTCGGGTCGAAGTGCTCGGAGTAGACGTGGCGCAGGATCGAGGCTTCATCGCTCTCCGGAAGCGGCGAGCGCATGGCGCGCTCGGCGGCCTGGCGGACCTCCTCGTCGACCTGCTTCTCAATACGATTGATGCTATCGGCGTCGAGAATGCCTTCCCGCAGCAGGTACATCTGGAACTTGGAGAGCGGGTCGCGCAGGGCGTCCTCGTTACGCTCTTTTTCAGCACGGTAGAGGCGGTCGTTGTCGGAGTGCGAATGCGAGTAGGGCCGGATAACGTGTCCGTGGATAAAAGCGGGACCTTTGCCCGCGCGGCAATGCGCGGCCGCCTCCTCGAAGGCCTGCCATGAGGCGATGGGGTCGGTGCCGTCGATCTCGGCAAAGTAGAAGTTGGGAAAATTACGAACGAGCCGGGATATGCTTCCGCCGGGAGTGTTTACCTCGACGGGTACAGAAATGGCGTAGCCGTTGTCCTCGACGACGAAGATGACGGGCAGCTTTTCGTTCGAGGCGGTGTTCAGAGACTCCCAGAATTCGCCCTGCGAGGTTGAGCCGTCGCCGACGGAAACGTAGACGACCTCGTCGCCCTGGAACTCCACGTTGCGCCACATGCGATAGTCAGGGCGGGAGTCGCCTTCTGGCTTCCGGGCGGCTTCGGGATGGCGGGCGAAGTAACGTCCCGCCTCTGCACAGCCGACGGCGTGGAGGCACTGTGTCGTTGTCGCCGAGGACTGCGACACGATGTGCAACGCGGGGCTGCTCCAGTGGGAGGGCATCTGGCGGCCTCCGCTGGCCGGGTCGGCGGCGGCTCCGATGCCCTGGAGGAGCAGGTCTTCGACGCTGACTCCGAGTGCGAGGCAAAGAGCGCGGTCGCGGTAGTAGGGGAAGAACCAGTCGTATCCGGGCTTGAGGACCAGGCCGGCGGCGACGAGGAGAGCCTCGTGGCCGGCGCCGGAGATCTGGAAGAAGATCTTCTGCTGGTTCTTGAGCACGATCTCGCGATCGTCGGTGCGGCGCGAGAGGTACATGAGCCGGTAGATTTCGATGAGGCGATCCGGAGAGAGCCGGTCCGGAGAAAAACCCGAAGAGGCGCTCTGAGCCAGACCGGACGCTGCTTTTGTTTTGCTCCGGTCTGCACCGGAGACCGCGCTACGGGCCATCCACCATCCTCACCGTCAATTTTTGTCCATTGCCTGAAATAGCGGGTTGGACTTCAGATTGTACATGCCCCGAAGGTAGCGGTAACAGCGAGGCGTTGCCATTAAATAAGACGCGCCGACGGGCGCGGAGCGTTCATCCGGTGGAGCGATGCAAATTTGGAGACAGAGGCAGGGACGGTCGGCTAAAGTGAAGGTCCGGAAAAAAGTGCAGGGGAGGAAATCGTGCGCACGGTAATCGCTGTGATTGGCGGCTTTCTGGGGATAGGCATCCTGGTCAGGTTCACCGACATGATGTTCGCCCGGCATGTGCAGGGATGGAATCCAAAGGATCCGCCGCTGTATTACTTCGCCGTAAGCCTGGGAACCGACTTCGTCTACTCGATCATAGGTGGCTATCTGTGCGCGCTGATCGCCGAGGAGCACCGGCGGACGGCAACGCTATGGCTGATTGCGCTGGGCGAGGTTCTAGGTGTCATCGTTCAGGTGGTTCTGTGGGGCGTGGTGCCGCACTGGTATGGCATCGGGCTGCTGATCCTTTACCCGCTTGCGGTCTGGATCGGATCCGGGCTGAGGGGCCATAGTTCCGTGGCCGCCACCTAGTGCAACTCCAGTTGCCGCTTGTGCCTCGCTTGCCGTAGACTCTGCTTTCCCACTTGGCATCCAAGGGTTGGTTACAAAAAGAAGAGGGGTGTGAATCGCAGAGCTGCCCAGAACTTCCGATCCATCACCGAATTGACCGCAGTTTTAGCTGCATGCTTAAATGACGCGTTTGCGCAGGCTTGCCTGTGAGGTCTGATTGTGCGTCCCGAGACTGATCCGGGCGCGGGCAGGCTTATATCGAAGGATTTTCGTGGGGACAACAACTTAAGTTTCTGCGCTCATGGTTGACGTTAAATGGCGCGAGAGCTTTGTGATTCCTGGAGGGCTTTGAATGGCTTTTTTTGTTCCGGTAGCGGCGGCGGTGTGGCAGGTGGAAGGGACCGTCGCAGGCAATGACAGTATCTATCTGTGGATCGCTTTGATCACAGGAGTGATCGGGCTGCTGGCTGCGGTTGTATTTGCGCGCGGTGTCCTGAGCTCCGACACCGGGACGCCGGAGATGCAGCGCATCTCGAATGCTATCCGGGAAGGCGCAGAAGCCTTCATGAAGCGGCAGTACGGGAGTATCGCCATCATTGCGGTTGTTCTGGCGGTGGTGCTGTTTATCGGATACAAGCTGTCGGCCTTCACGGCTCCCTATGCGAACAAGGTCGTTATCAGCTTTCTGATCGGAGCCGCGTGCTCGGCGCTCTCCGGCACGACCGGCATGTGGGTTTCGATTCGCGCCAATATACGAACGGCGTCGGCGGCCCGCACCAGCCTGGGACAGGCGCTGAAGATTGCCCTCCACGGCGGCGCAGTCACCGGCCTGGTGGTGGTGGGGCTCTCGCTGGTTGGCATAGGACTGCTGTTCCTGGCCTTCGGAGGTCTGCACAATCCGCAACAGGTTCCGTATCAGCTGGTCGGCTTCGGATTCGGAGCGTCGCTGGTGGCGCTCTTCGCGCAGCTCGGCGGCGGCATCTATACGAAAGCTGCTGACGTGGGCGCCGATCTCGTGGGCAAGGTCGAGGCGGGCATTCCCGAAGACGATCCCCGCAACCCGGCGGTGATCGCGGACCTGGTAGGCGACAATGTCGGTGACTGCGCGGGACGCGGTGCGGACATCTTCGAGTCAACGGCTGCGGAAAATGTCGGCGCGATGATCCTTGGCGCGGCGCTGTACCATCCCTTCGGGCTTCGCGGAGTACTGTTTCCGCTCATCGTGCAGGCGATCAACCTGATTGCGAGCATCGTCGGCGTGAGCCTGGTGCACAGCGGCGAGGACGAAGACCCGATGCACGCGCTGAACAAGGGCTACTACGTCACGACGCTGCTGGCGCTGGCCGGCTTCGCGGCGGCCATCTATTTCATGCTCGATGGGCGCTGGGCGCTGCTGGGCAGCGGTATCTGCGGCATAGTCACGTCGTTCCTGTTCGTCCGCATCACCGAGTACTACACCGAGACGCGCTTCAAGCCGGTGCGGAGCATCGCCGAGGCCTCGACGACAGGCCCGGCTACGAACATCATCCAGGGGCTTGCGGTCGGCATGGAGACGCCGGCCATGCCGGTGATCGTTATCAGCGCTGCGCTGCTGTTGAGCTACTATTTCGGTGTGCGCGGACTGCACGGCGTCGATATTCCCACCTACGCGAAGGGCATTTACGGCACAGCGATTGCCACGATGGGCATGCTTTCGTCGTCGGCCTACATCCTGGCGATGGATACGTTCGGGCCGATCACCGACAATGCCGGCGGCATTATCGAGATGAGCGATCAGCCGCACAGCGTGCGCGAAAAGACCGACAAGCTCGATGCTGCGGGTAACACTACCAAAGCGTTGACCAAGGGCTACGCTATCGGATCGGCCTCGCTCGCGGCCTTCCTGCTGTTCTCTGCCTATCTCGCCACGATTCACGACATCGTGCACCAGCGGGTGACCGCCGCAGGCGGAACTCTGCCCGATGGCTGGAGCTTCTCGAACGTGAACCTGGCATCGGTTCCGGTGTTTGTGGGCGCGCTGCTCGGCGCGATGTTGACCTATCTCTTCTCGTCCATGGCGATCCGCGCGGTAGGGCGTGCCGCGCAAACAGTGATTCAGGATGTGCACGAGCAATTCCGGAATAATCCGGGCATCATGCAGGGCACATCCTTGCCGGACTACGGCCGCTGCGTGCGCATCGTCACCGGCGCGGCGCTCAAGCAGATGGTGCTGCCGGGCGTGCTCGCTGTGGCCATGCCGATTGCCGTGGGGCTCATCTTCCGCAATTTCGGCGCGGAGTTCTATCCCTCGGCGCTGACAAACTGGCCGAGCATCAACGGCGTTCCCGTCAAC
The DNA here is from genome assembly GCA_963782175.1 of uncultured Acidobacteriaceae bacterium. GTDB lineage: Bacteria > Acidobacteriota > Terriglobia > Terriglobales > Acidobacteriaceae > Silvibacterium. The sequence continues at coordinate 344,383 of CAWAIX010000011.1, read as the reverse complement.
CTGAGCGGGGCCGAAGCCGTAGCAGCGCTGCTGATGGTTGGCACGATCAGCGGCATACTGCTGGCCATGCTGATGAACAACGGCGGCGGCGCGTGGGACAACGCCAAGAAGCTGATCGAGACGGGAGCGTACGGAGGCAAACGCTCCGAGGCGCACAAGGCTGCAGTGGTCGGCGACACGGTTGGCGATCCGTTCAAGGACACAGCCGGGCCGTCGCTGCACGTTCTGATCAAGCTGCTGGCGACGGTGACGCTGGTGCTGGCGCCGCTGTTCCTGTAGATTTCCACACCGATGTATCGAGATTTCGTAACCGAGACCAGTACAGGCTTGTGCCCGGGCGGCGGGACGCATGGTTGCTGAGATAACCGGCTCGGAAATTAGTGGGGCTTGGGAACCTGCGGGTACGAGAAGACACTGTCCTTTAGTAATCAGCAGGATAAAGGAATCTTTCCGAGCAGTTTTTTCTTGATTCGAGGGCCAATTCCTGACATAACAAGAGTCACCTGCTTGCTCTTGAGCAATCTAGAGGAGGCGGTTGATGGAAGGCCATTTAGTTGAAGTACTCGTTGCACGGCTCTCGGAAAACGCCCGGAACATCGAGCTGCCTGAACAGTACAGGCGGCTCTTGGTGTCTCAGGGAGACGATTTGAAGGCCAACGACAGCAGCTCACAAAAAAAAGGAGTGGATGTGAAAGAACATGGGGTTGTGAAATGGTTTAACGGCGCAAAAGGTTATGGTTTCATCCAGCGTTCGACGGGAGAAGATGTGTTTGTTCATTTCTCCGCGATTCAGGACACGGGATACAAGACATTGAACGAGGGCGAATCGGTAGAGTTCGAATGCCAGCAGGGCCCCAAGGGTCTCAACGCAGCGAATGTGATCCGGGCTGCCTAGCCGGTTCCGGCATGAGCGCGATAACGCGCCACCAGATTTTGTAATCGGAACTGTTCCTCTTTTACGGCCTCTCGCTTAATGCGACGAGGCCGGTCGTGTTTTTGGGGATGGAGCACAGGGCGCAGCGCTCAGAGCTCAGTAGCAGAGACGGAGGCCTGTTCGGGTTTCCTGTCGATTTCCTGCAGCGCCCACGCTGCCGATTCGGCCAGGACTGGATCTTCGGATTGGGACCACGATTCGAGGATGGGGCGGAAGCGGTCGAGGCCGCTGTTGCCCATGGCAATGGCGAGATTGCGGCGGAATCCTGCGAAGCGCGAGCGCTTGACCGGAGAGCCGAAGAACCATTGTCCGAAGGCTGCTTCATCGAGCGAGGCCAGCCAGTCGAGGGCGGGATTCACCAGCTCGGGACGCGGCGTGAGTTCGCAGTCATCGACTGCACCCCTTCGATTTCTCGCTTTGTTATTCCAGGGGCAGACATCCTGGCAGATGTCACACCCAAAGACGTTGCGTCCGATTCCGGTGCGTAGGCCTTCGGCAATGGCCCCGCGCTTTTCGATTGTCAGATAGGAGATGCAGCGGGTCGCATCCATGCGATAGGGGGTGAGCGCCTGGGTCGGGCATGCGTCGATGCAGCGCGTGCAGGAGCCGCAGCGGTCCGCAGCGAGGACAGGCAGTTCCGCCGCCGGGAGGTCGAGTGAAGTTAGGATCACTCCGAGAAACAACCACGATCCGATGCGCTGGTTGATGAGGCAGGTGTTTTTGCCGGTCCAACCCAGGCCCGCGTAGCGGGCATAGACGCGCTCCACGATGGGCCCGGTATCGACGTAGCAGCGGGATTCGAATGGGCCGAGGGATTGGTGAAGGCGCGCGTCTAGGGTCTCCAGCCGGCGCAGGAGGACCTTGTGGTAGTCGCTGGGGCGCATCGCGCCAGAATCCGTCCGTGCACCGGATTGAGCGTAGCGGGCGATCCAGCCAGTACCGGCAGGCGCAGAGTCGATCGAACGCGGAGCTGCCGAATCGTAATTCGCAACACATACGATTACAGATTGCGCCCAGGGAAACGCCGCACGTACCGAGGACCGGACAAACTCTCCGGATTCGTTGCGCCGCTTGAGGTACTCCATCTCGCCCGCGGCTCCAGAGGCGATCCATTCTTCGAAGCGGAGGCGTTCCTCGCGGCCTTCGGGTGCGGAAGGCTCGGGAATAGCGGCGACTCCCGCAGCGGTGAATCCCGCTTCCCGCGCGAGCACATCGACAACGGAGTGGGTGAGGGGCACATTTCAGGGTACAGAAATGTCGGGCTCAGGGCACAGGGCTCGTCAGATAACCAAGGGGATTAGTATTGGGATGCCCATGGAGAATCCAGCAGAAGCCGCGCCGAAGGGAAGTCTCGCCGATTACCTTGCGGCTGAGCGGACGTTGCTAGCGTGGATTCGCACCGGGCTGGCTCTGATGGGGTTCGGATTTGTTCTGGCGCGGTTTGGCCTGTTCCTCAACGAGCTTCACCTGATGCAGAACGTGCGCCCCCTGGAGTCCTCAGGGTTTTCGCTCTGGTCGGGAACGGGACTGATCGCAGTCGGCGTTATCGTGAACCTGTTTGCGGGATGGAATCATCTGCGCATCATCAGAGGCCTTGATCGCGGAAGTAAAACGTCTCCACATGCGACTACGGTGGCCGTGGGTATTGCGTTCCTGTTGGGCGCTCTCGGTGTGGCCATGGCGATCTATCTGGTTTCGGTTCGGAATTCGGCCCATTCTTCAAACTACAAACAGGAGGGAGCCTTCTATGGCAGTAAGTACTGAGAACGGAATTGTCAGTGTTGCGAGCAATCACTCGGTGGACGAGACGGTAGGGAAGCTGAAGGGGATCCTCCAGGCAAAGGGTGTGATGCTATTCGCTCTGGTCGATCATAGCGGCGAAGCAGAGAAGGTGGGCATGACGATGCGCCCGACAAAGCTACTGATTTTCGGGAATCCGAAGGCCGGCACTCCGCTGATGCAGGCGGCGCCGAGTATCGCGATCGATTTGCCGCTGAAGATTCTTGTTGCAGAGGACGAGCAAGGGAAGGTCTGGATCTCCTATAACAGCCCGGAGTATCTGGCCGAGCGGCATAGCCTTCCCGGCGACCTGCTGCCCAACATCGCCGTAGTGAAGACGCTGGCCGAGAAGGCTGCTGAATAGGCGAAAACCTGCGCTGGCCTAAAAAGAAAAACGCAGTGGAGCTTTCGCCCCACTGCGTTTCTGTAAGTCCAGCTATTTAGAACATGAACTTCCCGCCGAACTGGAAGGTACGTGGATCATACGTCGATGTCACCTGTCCGAAGTTGCCATCTGTAAATCCGGTGTCGATGTTGTTCCACTCCGTATGGTTGAAGGTATTGTAGGATTCAGCGCGAAGCTGGATCACAGGCCCTTCACCCTTGGTGAGGTGGAAGTCCTTGAAGAGGCTGAGGTTCCAGTTGAAGAGCCCGGGACCGACGATCGCATCCTTGTGGGCGTCGCCGAAGCCCTGGTTGCCTCCTCCGGCCCACGGACCCACCGGCGCAGAGAAAGCAGACGTATTGAACCATGCCAGCTGCTTCTTCGGGTAGCTCCTCGCACTCGCCTGGAAATTGGGACGGTTTGTTGTGTTGCCGCCCAGCCCGAGGGTGTCTGGAGAATAGGTTACGTTGACCGGGTTGCCGCTCTGGGCTGTGGTAATGCCGGAGAACTGCCATCCACCGAGCAATGCGCGGGAGAGTGCGCTCTGGGAGTGCAGGAAGAAGGGCACATTGTAAATGTAGTTTGCGCTGAATACATTGCGGCGATCGATAGTTCCCGAGCCGCGGTCGTATTCGATGTTGAATGGATTGGAGATCTGCCCACCCGAACCCTGCTGGTTTGTCGAGGTAAGGTCGCCGCTCTGGATATCAATCTCGTGAGACCAGGTATACGACAACTGGATAGTGAATCCGTGCCTGTTCAGCATACGGATCCCCGCCTGGAAGGAGTTGTAGCTGGCGTTGGTTATGTTTTCGGTCTGGGTGATGTTGCTGAATCCCTGGTACTGCCTGTAGAGATTTGCGTTGAAGGCCGGCAAATTCGTGCCCGGTTTTGCCGGGTTTGGCAATTGTCCTGCGACACCTTGACGATCGTAATAAGGATTGCTCGGATCAGCGGCGTCGGTGTTTGTCAGGGGAAGGGTATTGATTGCCCGCTCATCGTTCTGATGCCAGGCTGTCATGCCGACGTACTGGATCTGCATGACGACGGATGGAGCCAGTTCGTGTTGTACTCCGAGGCTGAACTGATTCGTGCCCGGGTTGTGGTATTGATATGCCAGACTGCTGAAATTGCTCGGGAAGAACGGAGCAGATGCAGTCTGCCCAGTGTTAGCGCTGGTATTCGGATTCGAGAAATAGACGTTGCTGACGCTGGGCTGATATGCATTCGGCGGATTTGTGTCCGTACCGTAGATATCGTTGCCCTGTACGCGCTCGAAGAACATTCCGTAACCGCCGCGGATCACCGTCTTGCCATTTCCGAAGAGGTCATAGGCAAAGCCGAGACGCGGCTGCAACGTTCCGTACTGATTGTTTACGATCCCTCTGGGGAACCCGTTCACCCCGGCCAGTTGCACACCATTCAGATAGAACGGTACGGGCGCGCCGGCAGGCTGGCTGAAGCCGGGGCCATTAGGATTCAGAGTTCCGTCGGCCGCACTCGGTGACTGAGCGTTCGCAGGGTTGAAGTCGCCCGGAACGAAGTTAGAGGTGCGGTTGTTCTTTTCGTAGACGTGCGGCAGCAAATCCCAGCGGAGTCCGAGGTTAAGTGTCAGTCTCGGCAGTACGTGCCAGTTATCCTGCCCATACATTGAATACGTATTGTTCAGCCAGTGGAAGACTGACTGCTGGTTGAGCTGCTGATAGCTGCTGGCGAAGCCCAGCAGGAAGTTTGCATAGGCGTCCTTTGAGTATGCGTTTTGGCTGAAGGTGTAGTCGCCCTGGGTATCTGCCTGCTGCTGCTGGTTCTTGTCATTGCGCATGTAGCCAAAGCCGAACCTAAAGGCGTGCTTTCCCTTGGTCAACGACAGATCGTCGCGAATCTGGTAATTCAGATAGGAGTTCTTCCACGGCCAGTAGTTGATCGTCCAATTGGTATTTGGTGCGCCTGAGAAGTCGATCGATGGAAGGCGGTTCAGCGCATTATTGCCGCTGAAGATGCCCACGGCGTTCCAACCCGATGGCTGTGCATAGATGCCCGCCGGGGTGATGTTGATAGTGTTTCCGTTCACGTTCAGCCCAGTTTCATTGAGGACGGTTGGAGAAATTGCCTGGGTGAGTTTGATGACCGTTCCCCAACTCGGGTTCTGGAAGACATCGCCGGTCGTGACATAGCTGTTGTTGCTCCACATATCGGGGTAAATGGTCTGGGACATCTGATCGTGAATCCAGTGGCCCATCAGTTGATACTTGTCGCTGAAATGCTGGTCGATGCGAACCACGTCCTCGCGGACATACGTCGGCTGTTTCGGTGACGCGATGTACTGCGTACCATTGGCGGTGTTCGGCTTCGGGATAGCGCCGGTACCCATGAAGAGTATGGCGTTGGGATCAAGGAGGTTCGCTGGAATCGTGTAGACGCCGCCGCTGCTGGGGAACGGCTGCCCGGCGACCAGGCCGTCCTGGCTGTAAAGCGCGAGCTTAGCCGGATCCGCCGTTGCCGGAACGAGCAGCTGAATGGGGTTGCCGTTCGAGTCCTTAGTCAGTGGCGTATAGTTCAGGGGGCTGCCGGCAGTGGGGAAGTACGCGGCCGGAATCGTATTCGTAACCGAGGGGTTGGCTCCCTGGATGAATTTGCGCCACTCTTCGTTCACGAAGAAGAAGGTCTTATTGCGCTCATTGTTGTAGACGTGAGGGATGATCACGGGTCCGCCGATGTTCCCGCCAAAGATGTTCAGGCGAAGCTCGGGGGTTTGCTGGTTTTGCTGCTTGAAGAAGTAATAGCCGGCATCGAAGGCATCGTTGCGGTTGAACTCCCACACTCCGCCATGGAATTGGCGCGCTCCGGATTTGATGACCATGGCCACGGTGCCGCCCGAGTTGATTCCGTAGTCAGGGGTGTAATTGCTGGCGAGCACCTGGAACTCGGCCAGCGCGTCGGGACTGATGGCAACGTCCAGCTTGCCGCCGCTGCCGCGGTCGTAGACTTCTCCGCCGTCGATCAGCCAGTTGTTGTGGTCGTACCTGCTGCCATTGAAGTTGATCTCCGCGCTGCTGCCCTGGGCGGTGACGCCGTTGAAGGAGGGCAGCATGTTGGTCACCCCGGTGCCCAGCGTGGTGAGTGACATAACATTACGGCCGTTGGTGGAGAGCTGCAGAACCTGATTGCCGGTAATCAGCGAGCTGACTTCGCTGGTCTCCGATTGCACCTGCAGCGCGTTCGCCTGAACCGTAACTGTCTGGCTCGCTGCGCCCACGGTCAGCAGTACATCGGCGCGGACCGTCGCTGCTTCATCAACGACGATGCCCGTTTTGGTGTAGGTCTGGAATCCCGCCGCTTGGGCCTTAAGGCTATAGGTGCCGATGCCCAGCCCGGGAAGGGTAAAGAGACCGGATCCGGTCGATTGAGTTGTCCTGGTTTCACCTGTGGAAGTCAGCGTGACAGTAATGGTTACGCCCGGTACCGCAGCGCCCGTTGGATCTGTCACCTGACCTGTTATCGACGAGTTCTCCTGTGCGCTTGTGATTGCCAAAGCGCCCAGCAAGAACACACAAATACTGCATAGATGCGTCACTTTGCGTAACATTGTGCCCCCTGAAAGTCATGTCCACAGCACGGGGACTTGCTCTCCGTGCCAATCGCTCATCTGTATGACCTGGGTTGTCGTGCTTGTGCCCAGACTAAGTTTTTTGTCAACAAACTAACGCCCGTGGGCGGGCGCCATTCAGCGTGTGGTAAAGGGTTTTACCTTTAGTCCGTCCACCATTAAGGCCCACGGACAAGAGAGTTGTCAACTCGATTTATCACGGTAACCATCTCCATTAATCATTAATGCGGCGGTTTCGGAACTCTCGCGCACAATGTCAACGGTTTCAAAACTCAGCTGGTTCGAGAGCGGTGCGCGGCGTGGTCGACCTGGAAGGATTCGCTCGCATACACGCCTCCTCACGGAGCGGGCGAACGGCAGTGGTGAGTATCATCCCCTCTCGAATGGGGAAACGCCATATCCACTTGGACCTTTTCGGCTAGGTCCAAAGTGTCGACCTGTCCGGCTTGGATCGGCGGGTCTGCAGCCTGGTACCGCCCCCGGCAGGCGCGATATGGCGCAACCCGCCCTTTTCCTGTAGAACAATCTGAACCGTGCCCACTACCAGCCCAACAACTCAAGCCACCGCGCCTCCTGCGGGCGCGCACCTGGTCCAGGGGCTCGGCCTTTTCAGCGCGACCGCGCTCGTCGTCGGCTCGATGATCGGCTCCGGCATCTTCATCGTGTCGGCCGATATCAGCCGCAACGTCGGATCGCCGGCCCTCCTGATTGCCGCCTGGGTGATTACCGCGGTTATGACGATCATCGGGGCTCTCAGTTACGGCGAACTCGCCGCCATGATGCCCAGCGCCGGCGGCCAGTACGTCTATCTGCGCGAAGCCCTCGGGCCGATGTGGGGCTTTCTCTATGGCTGGACGCTCTTTCTCGTGATCCAAACCGGGACCATCGCTGCCGTCGCCGTAGCCTTCGGGAAGTTCCTGGGCGTTTTCTTCCCGGGCGTCTCGTCATCGCACTGGCTCTGGCACATTGGACACGTGCCCGCTTGGCGCGTGGGGCCGATGCTGCTCGGCAACATGGATATCGGCGTCAATACTGCGAATCTTGCAGGGATCATCGTGATTTTCGTTCTGATGACCATCAACATCTTCGGGGTCCGGCTCGGAGCGCTGGTGCAGAACGTCTTCACAACGGCGAAGGCCGCGGCTTTACTCGGCCTCGTGCTTTTCGGATTTGTGCTCGGCCGCAACCCGGAGGCGATGCGCGCCAACTTCGGCGCGAATTTCTGGAAGGGAGCCTCGTTGTCAACGCTTCACGCCGTTCAGGTCGGCGTCGGAGGGTCGATTGCCATGGTGGGGCTGTTCACCATCCTGGCGGTCGTTCAGACAGGATCGCTTTTCTCATCCGATGCCTGGAACAACGTGACGTTTACCGCCGGGGAAGTCCGGAATCCGAGGCGCAATCTACCTCTTTCATTGGTAATGGGCACAGGCCTGGTCCTGACGCTATATATCCTGTCCAACTTCGTCTATCTGATGGTGCTGCCGCTGCACGGCGATCCGCACGGAACGACGGTTCTCGCCCGCGGCATCCAGTTCGCCTCGGAAGACCGCGTCGCGACCGCGGTTCTAGAGGAGATCTTCTCGACGCGCGGCGCTTATCTGATGGCCGCGGCGATCCTTATCTCGACCTTTGGATGTGTGAACGGGCTTACCCTGGCCGGCGCTCGCGTCTATTACGCCATGAGCCGCGATGGGCTCTTCTTCCGGGCGGCCGGCAATCTCCATCCGAGGTACAAGACTCCGGTGGTGTCTCTGATCGTGCAGGCGGTCTGGACAAGCTTCCTTTGCCTTTCGGGCTCCTACAGCCAGTTGCTCGACTACACCATTTTTGCCGCGCTGTTGTTCTACATCCTCGCTATTGCCAGCGTCTTTGTCCTGCGCTTTCGCCGCCCCGATGTCGAGAGACCCTACCGGGCAGTGGGTCATCCAGTGCTGCCGGCGATTTATATAGTGATGGCGACGTGGATATGTATCGTACTATTGCGTTACAAGCCCCAGTACACATGGCCGGGACTGTTGCTGGTGTTGCTTGGCGTGCCGGTCTACGTGTTCTGGTCGCGCAGGGCCGCCTGGCCTCGCAGAGAAGCGCCGCAGCCGCCGCAATGAATTTCGCGTGGAGGAAAGCCTGGTAAATGGCTAAGCTTTTGGCAGTTAAACCGCTCTCGCAGCTGAAGAATGAAGCCGCTGAAGAGGGAGAGCACACACTCAAAAGGTCTCTGGGCCCCGTTAATCTCATCACGCTTGGAATCGGAGCCATCATCGGTGCGGGCATCTTCGTTCTCACCGGACAGGCAGCGGCCCTCCACGCCGGCCCCGCCATCGCCGTCAGCTTCATCATCGCCGGAATTACCTGCGCCTTCGCGGGGCTATGCTATGCCGAGTTCGCGTCCATCATCCCCATTGCCGGATCGGCCTACACCTATGGATATGCCACGCTCGGTGAGCTGGTCGCATGGATCATCGGCTGGGATCTGGTGCTTGAGTACGCGTTCGGCGCGGCAACCGTGGCATCGGGGTGGTCGGGCTACCTGCTGAGCCTCCTCGAACAGCTTGGCCTGGTTCCGTCGCCATCCATGGCGCGCTTCACGACGACTTACGGAAATGTCCTGTACTTCTACCACGGCAAGTGGCAATCGGCGGCCTCGCTTGCCATGGCCATGACCCCGACCGCCGGACTACCCCACGTCACCGGCATCTTTAACGCGATTGCCTTCCTTGTAATTCTCGCTGTCACCACCGTTCTGGTCATCGGCATCAAGGAGTCCGCAAATCTCAATTCGGCCATCGTGATGGTCAAGCTCGGTGTCGTGGCTATATTCCTCGTGCTCGGCATCAACTATCTGATGCACCATCCTGAGTTGCTCAAGGCGAACTGGCACCCGTTCATTCCGCCGCACCAGGGTCCCGGGGCCTTCGGCTGGCAGGGAGTGGTTGCCGGAGCTTCGTTCGTCTTCTTCGCGTATATCGGTTTCGACGCCGTCTCGACGGCGGCTCAGGAAGCGCGGCAGCCGCAGCGCGACATGCCCATCGGCATCCTCGGCTCGCTGGTCATCTGCACCGTCCTCTACATCGTGGTCTCGCTCACGTTGACCGGGCTGGTTAATTATCGTGGGCTGAACGTGGCGGAGCCGGTCGCCGTCGGCATCGACGTGACCGGAGTAGCGTGGGGCAGCCTGCTGGTGAAGATAGGCGCAGTTTTCGGACTGTTCACTGTCATGCTGGTCATGCTTCTCGGCCAGTCGCGTGTCTTCTTCTCCATGTCCCGCGATGGATTGCTCCCCAAATGGGCCAGCAACATACATCCGAAATTCCGGACGCCGTGGATCTCCAATATCGTCGTAGGCACGATCGTGGCGTTTCTTCCCGCGCTCCTGCCCATCGGCAGGCTGGCCGAGCTGGTGAATATGGGTACCCTGCTGGCCTTCACCATCGTGTCGGCCGGCGTGTGGATCCTGCGTGTCCGCCACCCGGATCTGGAGCGCCCATTCCGCACGCCGCTGGTGCCGGCGGTTCCCATTCTGGGCATCCTCAGCGCGTTTTATCTGATGCTCAACCTGCCACTGATCACCTGGATGGTCGCCATCGCCTGGCTGATCGTAGGTCTCATCATTTACTTCACCTACTCGGTCAACCACAGCAAGGTGCAGCAGCTCGAGGCGGTGAGCAGCACCCCGGCGGCAAATCGAGTCTGAGCCGCTGACGGTCCGCGCCGGATCTCAAAAAATTCGGACAGAAAGGGCGGATCCGTCGACGGAATCCGCCCTTTCGTTTGTGCGAAGCCGGGCTCAGGCGTACTGCTTCATCTCTTCGAGTGACACGTCTTTGATATGGGTGCCGATGCACCAATGGAAGCCGAAGGGGTCGGAGATAATGGCCATCCTGTCTCCATAGAACTGGTCGGCAGGCTCGCGGAGGCTTTTGGCTCCGGCGTCGAGAGCGCGCTTGTAGACGGCATCGCAGTCATCGACGTAGAGCATGAGGCTCATGGGCGCTCCGCCGTAGTGCTCGGTGCTGTAGGCGTTGGAGGCGGGACTTTCATCTGCCATCATGATGCAGGAATCGCCGATGTTGATTTCGGCATGCATAAGCCGGCCATCTTTGTCGGGCATGCGCATCCGCTCGGTTGCGCCGAATACTTTCGTATAGAAGGCGATGGCCTCGGCTGCTTTCTTGTAATAGAGATACGGCTGTACGCTGTGGTATCCATCGGGAATTGCTTTCGCCATGGTGACCCTCCTAAGGCTGTATGCGATGATCGTGGCTTACGGACGCCGCGCTTGGATTGTAAAAATCTGACCTGCATACCGGCCAATCAAACCAGCGGCACGTGATTCAGGTGCTCGACGGCACGCGCAGCATAGATCGTCGGCGTGAATCCTGAGAACTCCTGGAAATCGTGAATGAAATGGGCCTGGTCGTAGTAGCCGCAGTCGAGAGCCACGCCGGCCCATTCGATGTTCGAGGCGCGATGGACGGTGCGCAGCACGCGCTGGAAGCGCTGCACCCGGCTGAATGCCTTGGGTGTGAGCCCTACCTGGTCGTGAAAGACCTGAGCAAACCGGCGATGGCTCAAGCCGATCCGGTCGAGCACGGCGGCGACCGTCGTCCGCGGCCGCGAGCAAAAACGGTGCAAAGCAAAAGCCACTCCGGGGTGCAACTCGAGGGGCCGCACTACCTGCCGCATAAGAATGCTTTGCGTCACGGCGAACATGCTGTCGATGTCAGGGGAGGCAAGCAGCCGCTCGCGGATTTCGTTGACTGAGCCGTGCCACAGGCATTCGAGCGAAACCTCGGTGTCGGAGAATTCCGAGGCCGGAGCGCGAAAGAAGGGATACGATCCTCCAGGGGCGAATTCGATACCGAAGACGCGGTCTTGCTGCGCGGTATCGATCACGAAGGGACGGGTGCGCGGACCGGAGATGGCGGCCAGGCCGAACGTCTCACAGCGGCTGAGGTCCTGAGGGTTGTAGATGCGCATCGGCTCATCGCGGAGATTGAAGATGATGGCCATCTCGCCGTTCGGCATCAGCTGCTCTTTGGCGTGCGTCTGCGGAGCGCCTTCCCAGTACCAGAAGCACTTCACAAACCAGCAGAGCGGAGCAGGCGGCGTGTAGAGGCCGTGAACCATGGCACGCCGCCATTGTAGGCCAATGGATTGAGGCATGAAAAAGGGGAGCCTAAAGGCTCCCCCGATGATCGCAGTGAAATGCCGGAGTCTAATTCTTCGTTGGAGTAAGCGCCATCGGTTCGGTCAGGCTGAAGGTCACGACCGATCCCGCCGGAACGACAGCGGCGCTGGGGTGCTGCATGAGGATGTGCGCCGTGACGATGCCCGCTCCGACTGCAGTGCCGACCACCGCGCCCACCGGACCCCCTGCATATGCGCCGACCACCGCGCCCGTGCCGGCAGCCGCTCCGTATTCAACGGCAGTTTTCACAGTGTGAGGCCGCGGCTGGATTCCGCCCTCGCTGTCCGTCCTGGTGTCCGGCGCGTCCGAGCCGGCGACTTGTCCGTAAAGGTGGTAAGCGGTTCCGTCCGGCAGAATGATCGTATCGGGTCGCAGCCGCAGGGTTGCGGACGGACCGAGGTGGTGACCCTGACTCACGCTGATTACGCGGCCCTTCAGCATCGATCCTGCAGGGATGATCACGCTGCCGCCCTTGTAAACATCTCTGATCACTTCGCCCTGAAACGGCGAGCCTGCGGCAGTCTCGTTGGTCGATAGCTTGTCGCTAAGCTTTACGCGGATATTCGTGCCTTCGGGCAATTCATTTCCCGAGGAGGGGACCGCACTCACGATGCCCTCATCTGCACCGGGCCGGGTCTGCAGCGTCGCCCCATCGGCAGGTGCGGGCACCGGCGAGGTCTGCCCTGGCACCGAGCTGACGATGTCGAAGTCTGGATTCGTTGTGGGCGCAGGCGTGCTGGTAGGCGAAGCAGATGACGTGGAAGCCGCGGGAGCAGCGTCGGGAGCAGGAGTTGCCGGTGCCGCGGCCGGAACTGCCGGAGACGGCTTAGCTGGCGATGGAGCTGGCTGCGCGTCGGGTGTGGCCGTAATGGTTGCATCCGGCGGTGGCTGCGACACACCCGAGTACGGGTCGGAATTCGTTGCCTGCTGGGCGAAGGCGGCTCCGGAAACAGCCAGTGTTGCGGCCAGTGCGGCGTGAGTCCATCGATTGCAGAATCTGGGATTGCCGAGCTTTGTCATAAACACCTCACTGGTTCAAGTCGCCCGTCGGAGAGCAGACGGCTGCGTTGACGATTCCGCTCGCTACTCCATTGAGACCCGCAATCTTGCGGGTGGTCGCGGCTGCGGGCGAAAAATCCTAAAATTTGTAGTGAAAGGCGCACCGCGCCTCTTTTATCTAGAATAGAGCCTAGCCCAGCCTGGAGGCGCAGAACTATCGCGAACGCGCGATGCGAACCACAAACGTTACCGTTTGTTAGAATCGCCGAGGGTACCCCGAAAAAGCACAGGCAATGGCTGGTTTCATTGACACAATCGGCGGCATGTTCGGTGAGTCCATCCCTGTAGACCGGCGTCCCAGGCTCAACGACCGCTTACAGCACAAAATTTCAAGGAGTGACATGACGGAAATCGCTGCAATCCACGCGCGTGAAATTCTCGATTCGCGCGGAAATCCCACCGTAGAAGCCGATGTTGTTCTTGCCGGAGGCGCAATCGGGCGCGCCGCGGTTCCGAGCGGCGCATCCACTGGCGAGCACGAGGCCGTGGAACTGCGCGATGGCGACAAGTCGCACTACCTCGGCAAGGGCGTGTTGCAGGCGGTCGAAAACGTTGAGAGCGTGCTCGCTCCTGAGCTGACGGGTATGGACGCTGCAAATCAGCGGCTCCTCGACCAGACGATGATCGCGCTCGACGGCACTCCCAACAAAGGCCGGCTCGGCGCAAACGCGATTCTGGCTGTCTCGATGGCCGCGGCGCGCGCTTCGGCGAAGGCGCTGAATATTCCGCTCTACCGTTACGTGGGCGGAGTCAACGCCGCGGTGCTGCCCACGCCGATGATGAACATCATCAATGGCGGCGCGCACGCCGACAACAACGTCGATTTCCAGGAATTCATGGTGATGCCGGTGGGCGCAGAGCGCTTCGCGGACGCGCTGCGCTGGGGTGCAGAGGTCTTCCACACCCTGAAAGGGGTGCTGAAGAAGCGCGGCTACAGCACATCGGTCGGCGATGAGGGCGGCTTCGCTCCCTCGCTCAAGTCCAACGAAGAAGCCATCGAGGTGATTCTCGAGGCCATCGATCTGGCTGGCTACAAGGCCGGCGAAGACGTCGCCATTGCGCTCGATCCTGCCGCAAGCGAATTCTACGACAAGGAATCTGGCAAGTACGTCTTCAAGAAGTCCGACCAGAGCGAGCATAGCAGCGAAGAGATGGCCCGCTTCTGGCAGGAGTGGACGCGGCAATATCCGATTATCTCGATCGAGGATGGCCTCGCCGAGGACGACTGGGATGGTTGGAAGTACCTGACCAGTCTGATCGGCGAGCGCATCCAGCTTGTCGGCGACGACCTCTTCGTCACCAACACCGAGCGGCTGCAGCGCGGCATCGAGGAAGAGATCGCCAACTCCATTCTCATTAAGGTGAACCAGATCGGCACGGTGAGCGAGACCCTTGAGGCCATCGAGCTCGCCCGCCGCTACGGCTATACCTCCATCATTTCGCACCGCAGCGGCGAGACCGAAGATACATTTATCGCCGACCTGGCGGTCGCCACCGGCGTGGGCCAGATCAAGACCGGCTCCGCCTCCCGCACCGACCGTATCGCCAAATACAACCAGCTGCTTCGCATCGAAGAAGAGCTCGGTCAGGCCGCCGAATATCTCGGCCTTGAAGCGGTGAACTTCGGCGAGTAACAGATATCAACCGCACGCCCGGCCTCCGCGGCGCGCCTTCCCACACATCCTCATCGGAGTTCCTATGCGTAATACCGCTCTCGCACTCAGTTGCATTCTTCTCGCCGGCGTAGCCGCTGCTCAGCAAACCGGCGCGGCATCGCCAAAACCCGCCACAACCGCCGCTGCAAAGGCTACGCCCGGCGCTGAACCGGACTCGGAGGCCCCTGCGCACCCGCTCACCGACCCGCAGGCACATGAGATGCTCGAACTCACTGGCGCCTCAAAGATCAAGGGCCAGCTGACGCAGGGGTACATGAACTACATCCACAGCAGCATGCCGTTTCTGCCGAAGGATGTCAGCGATGACCTGCAGCAGTCCTTCGGCAAGCTCGACCTCGAGACGCCGATCATTGCCATCTACAAGCAGCACATCTCTACCGACGACGCTACAGCCATCATCGCTTTCTACAAAACTCCCGCCGGAAAAAACATGATCGATGCCATGCCTGCGATCCTGCAGCAACAGCAGCAGGTTGCCGTGCAGGAAGGCCGCAAGACCGCGCAGGACGTCATCACGCGGCACCGTCCCGAGATTGAGGCCGCGGCGAAGCAGTATCAGGAAGAGCATGCTCCCAAGCCGGCGCCTTCGCTGAGCTCGCCCTCTTCATCGCCGAATGCGCAACCGGGCTCGGCCAAGCCCAGCGGTTCGGGTTCCACGACGACACCACCCGCCACGCCGCAGCAGAAGTAAACGGAGCGCGAGGGCCGGACCGCATCCGGGGATCGCATCCGGCCCCGATACCCAACCGGAAAGAGCAGGAGCACGAGTGCAAGGCCCAGTCCGAACTCAACGCCGACCCATTGTCCTCACCATCCTCGACGGATGGGGCTATCGTCCGCAGGTCGAGAACAACGCCATCGCGCTGGCGCGCAAGCCCAACTACGACAAGCTGCTTGCGGAGTTCCCGAGCACCCTTCTGCACGCTTCCGATCACTTCGTGGGCCTGCCTGACGGCCAGATGGGCAACAGCGAAGTCGGCCACCTCAACATCGGAGCCGGCCGGATCGTCCGCATGGACATCACGCGCATCGACGAGCTGATCTCGAGCGGGGAATTCTTCCGGCATCCAGTTATCCTGCGGGCCCTGCAACTTGCCCGCGAGGGCGGCCGCCAGCTTCATCTCTTCGGCCTCGTCTCCGACGGCGGCGTGCATTCGCAGCAGAACCATCTCTACGCCCTGCTCAAGGCCGCGAAGCAGCAGGGGCTCGAGCGTGTCCTGCTCCACGCCTTCATGGATGGCCGCGACACGCTGCCAACCTCGGGCGCGGGCTATCTCGAGCAGCTTCAGCAGAAGATGCGGGAATACCAGATCGGCACCGTCGCTTCCGTCTCAGGCCGTTACTACGCCATGGATCGCGACCGGCGCTGGGAGCGCGAGAAGCTGGCCTTCGACGCCATGGTTACCGGACGCGCAGAGGGCGGAGCGCATCGCGATCCCGTTGCGCGGCTGAAAGAGTCCTACAACAACGGCGTAACCGACGAATTTACTGTGCCTTTCACTGTTACAGATGAGCAGGGGCATCCGCGCGGCGTCATCCGCGACGACGATGTCTGCATCATGTTCAACTTCCGGGCCGACCGCGCAAGGCAGATCACTCGCGTGCTGGCGCGCAACAGCGGGCTGACGAAGCTCGAAGGGCGCGACCTGCCCGGAGCCGACGAGCTCGACCTCACCATCCCGCGGAACAGCGTTCCGAAGGGCCTGCACTACGTGACCATGACGCAGTACGACAAGGTCTTCGCGCTGCCGATGATCATTCTGCCGGAGTCGATGGAGAACCTGCTGGCTGATATGCTCGCCAAGGCGAACCTCCGGAATCTGCGTATCGCCGAGACGGAGAAGTACGCGCACGTGACCTACTTCTTCAACGGCGGGATCGAGACACCCTTCCCTGGCGAGGATCGCATCCTCATCCCTTCACAAAAAGTGGCCACTTACGATCTCGCGCCCGAGATGTCTGCTGCGGGGATTGCCGATGCGGTTGTGAAGGCAGTCGAGGACACCGCCTTCGACCTCGTCGTCGTGAACTTCGCGAACGCCGATATGGTCGGCCATTCCGGCAAGCTGGCGCCCACCATCAAGGGCGTCGAAACCGTCGATGCCTGCCTCGGACGTATCTGCCAGGCACTACGCCAGCACGGGGGATCGCTCCTGGTCACGGCCGATCACGGCAACGCCGAGATGATGGTCGATCCGGTTTCGGGCGGCCCACACACCGCACACACGACGAATCCCGTTCCTTTCATTCTGGTCAGCGAAGACGCAAACCACTACACCCTGAAGCCGAACGGCTCCCTGCGCGATATCTCGCCTACGCTGCTGAGTATGCTTGCACTGGACGAGCCGCCGCAGATGACGGGCGGCGACCTGCGCCAGAAGCTCAGTTGATCGCCGCCGTTTTCAGAAGGTCTTCTGCTTTTCGGGAAACCATGTGATGCGTGCCTGGATTACGTTGTCGCTTTGCGACCCGGCCTTGTAGATCGGCGCCTTCCACCCCTCGTGCGCAACGATGGCTTGTAACTCGATGTCTTTCAGGAAGCGTTTCTGGACAATTCCCTCGTAAATGTTCTGTGTTGTGCCGCCGGGGATAAATCCTGCGTCAGCCTTGGCGTTACGGTACTGGAACTGGATGTACTCATTTCCCGAGAGATGATAGGTGAGCCAGCCCTGGCCGCCCTTTCCGTCCCGCCCGATCCAGTCGGCAAACAATGAGCCGTTGAGCGTCGGGCCCTGCTTCTGAACGTCTTCATAGTAGAGGAAGTTCCCGCCGGCATCGCCGTCGCTAACCGGGTCCGTCGACACGCCTTCCACGCGCATATCCAGCTTCGGCAGCATCGGAAAATGCGAGAGATAAAGACCAGGGCGCACGGCCGAGCGCCGCGGAGCGCTGATCGGGCTCAGGTCGTCGTGGACCATCGAGTCGGTGTAAAGCGTCAGCCATTTCTGCAGGTACGGCAGCCGCCAGGTGAAGTCGAACTGGCTGAAGCGCGCGCCCGGATCGTCCCGCGAAAGCTTCTCCTGTACAGATACGTTCTGGAAACTGAAAAAGCTCTTGAAGAACGTGTGGAGGGTGATGGGCTGGTTGCATGTGTAGATGACATTTGTCGCCGGATTAAGACACTCGCGGTCCTTGCCGCCCCATATTACGGTGCGGCTGAATCCGAACTCGAGGTCTTTGGTCGGCTTGAAGCTGATCTTTTCGGCGTGCTCCCAGGGTGAAATGGGATACTGGTGACCCGGAACCGGGCCGACGAAGAAATCGTAACGGAATGGTCCTGTGATCTTCGATAGCCCGGGGATGCGGAGCGGCTCTACGCGGTTGATTTCGAAGGCGTAGGGGTTTTCGGCATTGTTGCTCTGCAACATGGCGCCGCCGGAGTCGGGGCTCCACCAGTGGTCGTTCTTGCCGAAAGAAATTTCGGTACCCCAGATGTGGTAGGACAGCAGCGCCTCAAGTATGGTGAATACGTTCTGCCCGGGGATCTGTCCATAGGGAAGCGTGGACTGCACCGGATACTGCGCGAGAGGAATCTGGTCGTAGTTGGCGAGGATCTGAGCCGTGGCCAGGGCATAGCCCGTATAGCCTGGCGAATGCTGATACTCCCCGCGGAAATACAGGGAAAACCGGCCGGCCTCGGCGCGTGCGCTGAAGCCGGTGTAGTTGTTGAATCCAGGGCCATAAGGGCGCCCGTAGTCATCGACGACGGTCTGGCCGAGGTGAAAGCTGTCGCGCAGCGGCGTTCCGGTAATGCCTCGCAGAATCGTGTACGCGCTGTCGAGTTCGACGCGCCCGTAGTGGTTGGCTGCCCCCGATTCGATGTCCGATGAAACCTCTTTCTGCACGGCGAGATAGATTTCGCGCGCCTCGTCATCGTTCACGTTGTTGTCGATCGCGTCGGCTGAGAGCTGCAGCATGTGGGCGATGCTCAGTCGCGTCCACGGGCGCAACCCCATATAAGCCGTGTCGATATATCCGAGCCCATGCAGCCGGTCGAGTGCGGGGTAAACCCAGCTGTCCATTGGGATGTAGGTCGAACTCAGGTTGTTTGTGTAAACGACCGGTGATTCGGGCCGATAGCTCGGAGGCAGCGGCTGCTGGGCCGCTCCTGATCCTCCCCCCTCACTGTTTTCGGAAATTGCGGCGACCTGTGTGACTCGGCTTTCATCGCCCGATTGTGCAAAAATGTTCTGCCAGCCAGCGCCCACTGCGACCAGCAGGCAAATCGACGGGACAATTCTCACTCGCACCTCGACCGGATTTGAACCTGGGATTGTCGAACAGCTTCAGATATGTAATGGAAGCCTTTGCCTTTAGGCTAGAAGATTGGCTGGAGAATGACAAGCCGCGCTCAGCTCGCGCTCAAACTCCGCTATGGCCTGATCTTTCCATCGATTACGGAAAATTTTCCTGCCTGTAAGATACCGCTCCATGTTCGCCACAGCGTCATCATCAGTGCGCGTTGAGCGGCACGGAACGCAAACGATCAGGGAGGCATAGCCGTCCCTTGCGCGGGCGATTGACTCCTGCGCAACCCGGTACACGGCCACAACGTCATCGGCATCCACGGTGATCACCGGCACCAGCTCTGCGGCTTCGGCCAGTGCCTTTTCGAGCTTGCGGTCCGGACTCGCGTGCATCACGTAAATCACCGGCAGCTTATTCGAAGAAGCCAGCTCCAGCGCCTCTCTGCACTCCGCGAGCGCCGCCGCGTCGCCCTCGAGAAACGCCACGGCAACCTTGCGATTCTTGGCCATCTTGTTCGCGAGGGCTGCTCCGGCAGCCAGGCCTGCCTGAGTTACTGCGGAAGGCGTGCCGGGAGTGAGTGCGTTGACCGCGCTAAATGCCAGCGGCGCTGCGCTGTGTCCGTTATCGCGATGATTGAGCAGAGCGCGCAGCGGAACGCCCTTGATGAAATTCGCCGCAAACGTCCGGGGACTCAGGACGACCGTGTCATCGCGCTCGAGATCGAGGGTGATGCCCACCGCGCCCGCTGCGCCATTCGTACTCGAGGAAGACGAGCCCAGGCGCGTCTCGAGCAGCTCACACTTCACCAGTGCCGCGTATAACTGCCTGAACTTCTCACTGCTGATGAGTGAGTGACCATTCTTGCCGGCAACGACCGCTGCTGCGGCGGGTGCCTTCGACTTCGTTGGCATGTGCGCTGTATTGTTCCTCTGGAAGTGTCGATCCGCGTGGCTGTTGAGGGGATTGTAACGCAGGGTCGATGTGCGCCTTCCTGCAAATTTGTGCCGTCGGCACACGATGCGCCCACAGGCTCTCACAAAGTTTTTGCCTGCGCAACGTCCCCTCTATCGTGCTTTTCAACAGATTTGTGAATAAGCCTGTGTAATTCGGGGCTCTCTGTTCAGGAACGTCAGAATTGGCGCGGACTCTAGCAATCTGCACTCTTCCCGTTGCAGGTCGGCGCCACTTATCAGGTCGAATAATCCGCGTTTATTCTGACGTACTCTTCCGTCAGGTCGGAGGTCCAGAACCGGCAATGGCCTTCGCCCACGCCGAGCGCGATCCTGACAGTGAATTCGCGGTTTTTCAGATACGCGTTCGCCCGCTGCTCGTCGAAATCCGCAACGCGGCCGCCGTTCTCGCAGATCTTCTGATCGCCCAGCCAGATCGAGATGCGCCCCGGATCGATCTCCGCACCGGAGTAGCCTGTGGCCGCCATCAGCCGCCCCCAGTTGGGATCGCTGCCCGCCCAGGCCGTCTTGACCAGCGGAGAGTGCGCGATCGCCTTCGCCACACGCAGCGCATCGGCATCGCTCGCCGCGCCCTCGATCTGCAACTCGACGACATGCGTGACGCCCTCCGCGTCGTCCACGATCTGCTTGGCGAGCGACAGGCAGATATCCTCGAGCGCGGTTCTGAATGCGGCATGTTGCGCATCGACCTTTGCTCCACTCGCGCCGGAGGCCAGGAGCAGCACCGTGTCGTTAGTCGAGGTGTCGCCGTCGACAGAGATGCGGTTGAAGCTCTGCTCGACTGCCCCGCGCAGCAGAGTGTCTAGGTCCGCCGGCAATATTGCCGCGTCGGTGAAGAGATACACCAGCATGGTTGCATGCGGCACAAGTTGCGGATGGATCATCCCCGCGCCTTTGCAGACTCCGGCAAGGCGCACCTGCGTGCCGCCCACATCCACCCAGGCGTGGGCCGACTTGGGGCGCGTGTCCGTCGTCATGATCGCACGCGCGAAATCAGAGAAATGCGCAGCGTCTGCGGCCAGCGTCTGCTCGATCTTCGGAAGCGCATCGATCAGCTTCTCCGCGGGTAACGGCACGCCGATGATCCCCGTTGACGAGGGAAAGACCTGGTGGCCTTCACTGCCGAATGTATGGGCCGCCGCGGCGCACACGCGCTCGCAGGCTTGCAGGCCGGCCTCTCCGGTCGCGCAGTTCGCGTTGCCGGCGTTCACCGCGACCACCCGCACCTTTCCGCCGCTGCGCTCGAGGTGCCGGCCATCGACAATGATCGGCGCGGCCTTCACGCGATTGGAGGTGAACATGGCAGCCGCGCTTGCCGCCTCATCGGCGACAGCAACAGCGAAATCGAGCTTGCCGCTCGGCTTCAGTCCGGCTTTTACGGCGGCAAAGCGAAAGCCGCGCGGCAGCGCGTCTTCGGGGAGCGAAGTAGTTTGAATCATGTGCGCTTTTACTTTATCAAGAGAGGAAATGATCAGTTCGTCCAGCCCGTCCCAGAGTGAACCAGAGTTCCTGCACATGCAGCACGTCAACGTCGCCCGCGGGGAGGCGGTCGTGTTGCACGACATCAACCTGCGCATCGCAAACGGCGAGCATGTGGCCATCCTCGGCCCGAACGGATGCGGAAAATCCACGCTGATCAAGACCATCACCTGCGAGTGCTACCCGATCGTCGCGTCCGGGACGAGTATTCGCCTCCTGGGCCGCGACCGCTGGGACGTCTCGCAACTCCGCCGTCACCTCGGAGTGGTCGAGGCTCATCTCCCCGGCGAACGTACCGGTGTCACACGCGGCCTCGATGCCGTTGTTGCCGGATTCTTTTCCGCCTCGACCCTCTGGCCCAACCTGCACGTAACGCCGGAGATGCGCGCCCGGGCCCACTCCGCGCTCGAACGCATGCAGGCCACGCATCTCGAACAGAAGCTCGTGGGACAAATGTCCGCCGGCGAACAGCGGCGCATCATGATCGCGCGCGCCCTCGTTCACGAGCCGGAGATGCTGCTGCTCGACGAGCCCTCCAACGCGCTCGATCTCGCCGCTCAGCGCGAGCTTCGCGAAGCGCTGCGCCTTATCGCACAGCAGGGAACTGGCATCGTGATGGTTACGCATCACCTGGCCGACATCCTGCCCGAGATCACGCGTGTGATCATGATGCGCGAAGGCCGCATCTTTGCCGACGGCGCCGAAAGAAAAGCTTGATCACTGCGGAGAAGCTCGCGCGAGCTCTTTGGCGTGGAAGTTACGCTGATACGGCGGGATGGCTACTGGCATTCGTGGTGATCCCCGAATCGACCCGCGTGGTCACTCTCTCCTTGACAGCTTAGGAGAGATCGCGCTAGCCTCCTAATCATCTTAGGAGGCTAGTGTGGGAGGCCTCCGGCTGGAGGAAGTATGAAGCTCTTCGCCTACCTTCACTCACTCGCGACCACTCTTTTCCGCCGGTCCCACGTGAACGATGAAGTGGAGGAAGAGCTTCGCGCGCACATCCAACACCGGGCTGACGATCTGGAGCGGTCGGGCCTTAACCAGGCCGAAGCCGAGCGACTCGCGCGCATTGAGTTCGGCACCTATGAACGCTTTCGTCAGGAATCCCACGAAGCGCTGCCGGGCCACTTCTTCGAGATCCTTCTGCAGGACCTGCGCTTCGGTCTCCGAATGCTGCGCAAGTCTCCCGCTTTCACAATGGTCTCAGTTGTAACGGTGGCGCTGGGAATAGCAGCGAACGCAGTTGTTTTCAGCGTGCTCAATGGACTGGTCCTGCGCTCGGTAAATGTTCCGCAGGCGCGAAGTCTCTACATGGTTCAGCAAGCGAAGGATGGGACGCCGCAGCAGTCGTATCCCGACTATCTCGATTTGCGTGACCGGAACCGAAGCTTTGAGGGCCTGATTGCCTACGGCATGACTCGCGCAGGTCTTGACACGGGAGGGAATCCCTCTTCCGCATGGCTCTACGAGACCAGCGGCAACTACTTTGACGCATTGGGCATTCAGCCATTTCTGGGGCGTTTCTTTCACGCATCGGATGAGCACGGTCCCAACAGCGCGCCGTACATTGTGCTCAGCTACGCATACTGGAAGGACAGATTTCATAGCGATGAGGGCGTGGCCGGCCGGACCGTTCAGCTGAACAAGCATCCGTACACAATCCTCGGTGTCGCGCCTCCCGGGTTCTTCGGTACTGAATTGTTTTTCCAGCCCGAATTCTGGGTGCCGATTGTCGACCAGGAGCAGGTAGATGGCTGGAGCAGCCTGAATTCGCGCACCTCACACGGGACGGCCGTCGTGGGTCGTTTGAAGCCTGGAGTGACCCCAGCACAAGCCACAGCGGATTTGAATGCCATCGGTGCATATCTGGCGAAGACCTATCCAAAAGAGGAGGGAGTTTCGACCTTTTCCCTGGCCCGTCCGGGTCTGATGGGTGATTCGCTGGGCCGTCCAGTACGCGCCTTTGCCACGGCGTTGATGCTGCTGGCTGGACTTGTGCTGCTGGCTGCGTGCGCCAACCTGGGCAGTTTGTTTGCGGCTCGCGCTTCGGATCGCTCGAGAGAGATCGCACTGCGGCTGGCGCTCGGATCGAGCCGCCAACGCATTCTGCGTCAGCTACTGACCGAAGCGGTTCTGGTTTCGCTGTTCGGAGGCGCGATCGGGCTTGCGCTCGCGGTCGCGTTGCTGCGCTGGCTGAGCGCGTGGCAGCCGGTACCCAGTTTTCCGATTCGGTTGCCCGTCAGCCCGGATGCGAGAGTCTATGCAGTCGCTCTGCTGCTGGCATTGGTGAGCGGGCTCTTGTTCGGGATTGTTCCGGTGCGGCAGTTGCTTCGAGCCAGTCCTTATGAAGTGGTCAAATCCGGATCGACCGGAACCGGCGGCCGCCGTTTCGCGGTGCGCGATCTGTTGCTCGCCGCGCAGATAGCGCTTTGCGCCGTGCTCGTAACATCGTCGCTGGTTGCGGTGCGTGGGCTTATCCGCTCGCTGCACAGTGACTTCGGATTTGTGCCGCAGAACGCGATGCTCGTGGACACCGATCTCGATATGGCCGGCTACAGCGGCGACGCCGTGGCGGCGATGCAGCAGCGCATGCTCGATGCTGCCGGGACAATTCCGGGAGTGAGCGCAGTTGGCCTGATCGACCGGGTGCCGCTGGCGCTGGGTTGGAGCACCTCAGCAATCTTCAGAGACAGTGAGTCAAATCTGAAGAGTTCGAATGCAGTCAGTGAGGCCATGATGTACAACGTTTCTCCCGGCTACTTTCATGCGGCCGGCACCACACTGCTGGCAGGGAGAATCCCTACGCGGCATGACGACAAAAAGGCGTCGCGAGTGGCGGTGGTGAATCGGGAATTTGTCCGCGCGGTCTTCGGGAATGAAGCCGGCTCCGGGATTGCCAGCGCGATTGGCAGACATTACAAGACGGGCGACGGCACGCGCATCGAGGTTGTCGGTATTGTCGAAGACGGAAAATACGAAACGCTCACCGAAGATCCGCAGCCGGCAGAGTTTCTGCCGATCCTGCAGTCACCGACCAGTTCAACCTGCCTGGTGGTGCGCTCCAACCGCGATCCTCAGCAAATGTCGAAAGCGTTGGAACGGACGCTGCGGGGTATGGATCCGGGGCTGCCGTTCACGATCAAGAGCTGGAACAGAGAGTTGGACGGCGCTCTGTTTGCGGCGCGCGGATCGGCGGTATCGCTCGGAGTGCTCGGAGTACTCGGCGCGATGCTTGCCGTTACCGGCATCTTCGGCATGGCGTCCTATTCTGTGAGCAAGCGGATGCGCGAACTTGGAATTCGCATCGCGCTCGGTGCGCAGCGCAGGGAAGTATTGCAGGCGGCGCTGGGGCGGGCGTTCCGCCTGCTGGCTTTTGGCTCTGCCGTGGGCGTTTTGCTTGGCATCGCAGCCGCAAGGGTGCTGGCTCTTCTGGTTTACCAGGCAACTCCACGCGATCCCGTGGTTCTCGCGGGTGTCGTGCTCGCCATGCTGCTCGTGGGACTCGTGGCTACCTGGCTCCCCGCCTCTCGCGCGCTCGGAGCCGATCCGCTCGAGTTACTGCGTGAGGAATGACGGAAGCTTGGGCGGATAAAAAATGTTTGTTTGCGGTCGCGCATTTTTCGACGATGGCACTTGACCACGCTTTCGCCTTGTCCTAATCTGCAAGCACACGGGAAAGGAGGATGATCCAGCTAATGACAAATACTGAAGGTAGTAGTCGCAGGAACCTACGTGAGGTGACTGAGGCTTAGAGCCGCTCTCGACTCTAGTCCTGGCGTATCGCAACTCCATCGCCGAGGCCCATCGAAAGCGAGGGCGCCTCAGGTCAATCCCACCAGATCACCGGCAAAGGCCCGCTCAGCAACACGGCAGCGGGCCTTTTGCATTTCGTCCCGAAGACAAATGCCAAAGTCGACCGTGAAAACCTTCAAGGCTACACTCGAACGCGATGGCACCGCGCTAGGCTGGACCATTGTTCGCGTGCCGCGCGCCGTGACCGATGGCTGGGAGGCAGGCAACCGCTTCCGGGTGAAAGGTGAGATCAGCCGGGAAGGCGGCGAGGGCTTTGCATTCCGCACCTCGCTCTTTCCGACCGGCAAGGGAGACTTCACCGTGCTGGTCAACAAGCGCATGCAGGCCGCCGCCGGAGTCGCTCCCGGCAGCGTGGCTATCTTCCGGCTGGAGCCCGACACCGAGGAGCGTGAAGTTGCCATTCCCGCGGAATTGAAGCAGGCACTCTCCGGTGAGCCGTCGCTGCGGCGCTGGTATGACCGGCTGCCGTACGCGATCCGCAAATACATAACTGATATTGTTACCCAACCCAAAAGCGCCGACGCCCGCGTCCGCCGCGCCGACGCCATGGCCGAGCAGTTGCTGGCCATGCAGGAAGGTGAGCGGGAGACTCCGCCCATTCTCGAAGCAGCGTTCGTCCGCGCGCCGCTCGCCCGACGCGGCTGGGAGTTGATGACTCCGGCGCAGCGCCGTGGACACCTCTGGGGCATCTTCTACTACCGCAGCCCGGAAGCCCGCCAGCGACGCACCGACAAAGCTGTCGAGGATGCGATCCGCATCGCAAAGGCTAAGGAAAAAGTCATGACCATGATAGTATGACCATAGTCATATCTCGGAGTCTCGCGCATGAAAACCAAAGCAAAGTCGGCCAAAACCCGACTCAAGGTGAAAGCTGTCCCGTCTGCCGAGATCAAAACGACCCGGACCCGGACCATCCCCGCCGGGGAGTTCAAGGCCAAGTGTCTCGCGATCATCGACGAGGTGCACGACCGGCACGAGCAGGTGATTATCACCAAATACGGCAAGCCCATGGCGCGGCTGGAACCGGTAGATGAGCGGCCAAAGAGCCTTTTCGGCTTTATGAAGGGCCGCGGCCGGATCACCGGAGACATAGTTTCCCCTGCTTTTCCGGAAGACGACTGGGAATCAGAGGCGTGATCCTTCTTGACACGCACGTGGCGCTCTGGCTTGCGCTGGACCCTGAAAAAATTTCGGCGCCTGCAGCTTCCGCCATCGAGTCGGCGCAGGAGAACGGCCGGACGATAGCGCTCTCCTGCGTTTCACTCTACGAAATCGGACGTCTGGTCC
Organism: uncultured Acidobacteriaceae bacterium; assembly: GCA_963782175.1. GTDB lineage: Bacteria > Acidobacteriota > Terriglobia > Terriglobales > Acidobacteriaceae > Silvibacterium. The sequence goes on along the minus strand of CAWAIX010000011.1, from coordinate 317,954 downwards.
ATCGGCGTCGTGTAGAGCTTGAGGTGTCTACCGAGGTGTTGTTCGATCAACTGTGCTCGCTTCTATCGATTATGGGACTTACCCGCGAGATCGCGCTCATTGCCGCGAGGTTCCCGTCGCGTTTTCCGGGCGATCCGATGGACCGCGTCATCGCCGCAACGGCTCTCGCTGAAAATCTCACCCTTATTACCGCGGATCGGCGAATCTTGATGGCGAGCGCCGTCAAAACCATCTGGTAGCCCTCCGCTCTACAATAGGCACATGGAACCCCTTGTCATTGCCGGGAAAGCCTTCCAGTCGCGCCTCATTGTCGGAACGGGAAAGTACAAGAGCGGAGCGGAGACCCAGGCCGCCATCGAAGCGTCCGGAGCTGAGATGGTCACCGTTGCCGTCCGGCGCGTGAATCTTGACCGCTCGAAGGAATCGCTCCTCGACTACATCGATCCCCAACGCTACTTCCTGCTGCCCAATACTGCCGGCTGCTACACGGCCGAGGAGGCGATCCGCGCAGCGCGTCTGGGCAGGGAAGTCGGCATCTCCGACTGGGTCAAGATCGAGGTTATCGGAGACCAGGCGACACTCTACCCCGACGTCCAAGCCACAGTGGAAGCCACTCGGATACTCGTCAAGGAAGGCTTTACAGTTCTTCCCTATACCTCTGACGACATTGTTTTTGCGCGCCGTCTCATCGATGTGGGAGCCTCCGCCGTAATGCCTCTGGCTGCACCCATCGGCAGTGGACTGGGCATCCAGAATCGCGCCACGCTGCAGATCCTGCGCGAGCGTATCACTGAGGTCCCACTGATCGTCGATGCCGGCGTTGGCACCGCCTCAGACGCGGCCCTGGCCATGGAGATGGGAGCCGACGGCGTCCTCATGAACACCGCCATCGCCGCAGCCGAGAACCCGATCCTCATGGCGGAAGCAATGCAGCACGCGGTGCTCGCCGGACGGCAGGCTTATCTCGCCGGGCGCATGCCGAGGCGGCTCTATGCGACGGCCAGCTCTCCCATGGAGGGAATCTCAAGGTAAAACCGAGTGCGGATTCGTCTCGCTCGGCTCGCTGTGCCTGATTTAGACTCTGCCCATGCGGGTATTCGGCATCGATTGCGGCACCGAGTGTACCGGATACGGCATTGTCGAGTGGGACGATACGGCTAGCAGCCCGCAGCTTGTCTCGCTGGGCGCCGGCGGCATCCGCCTTCCGAAAAAAGACCAACTTCCGCAACGTTTGGCGCATGTCTACTGCCGCCTGCTCGAATTGCTCGATGCCCACCGGCCGGACGTCGTCGCCGTCGAGGAAGTCTTCTACTCGGTCAATGCGAAATCGGCCCTGAAGCTCGGTCATGTCCGGGGAGTCGCACTTTTAGCGGCCGCGACCGCCCGCGTTCCCCACGCCGAGTACGCTCCGCTCAAGATAAAATCCACAGTTACCGGCTACGGACTCGCCGAAAAAGAACAGGTGCAGTTTATGGTTGCACGCCTGTTGAACCTGCCCTGCCTGCCCGAGCCCGCCGACGCCGCCGATGCCCTCGCCATCGCCATTTGTCACATTCACCATTCGCAGACAGCGGCGCTGCAGGCCGCACGTTGATCGGAAAATGATGCTCGTCACTGCTCTTGTCTTGGCTTCATTGCTTCCCAGCGGCGCGTCTCCCGCCCCGGCTTCGGACAAAGAGGCCCCGGCTTCGGACAAAGGGGCTGGATCGCCGGAGATCCGGTTCTCCTTCGAGCACGCACAGCTTGATCCGGCGGCCTACACGCTGGTCATCCACGAAGACGGCTCGGGCCATTACCGGTCCACTCCCGGTCCGAGTTCCGGGCCCGGCATTGATGGCTACGGTTCAGCCCCCGTCGAGCGCGACATCACGGTCCATGACCCGCTGCTCGCAACCCTCTTCCAGACGGCTCGTTCCCATCGTTTCTTCGCCATGGATTGTGAGGCCACCGACACCCGCGTCGCATTTACCGGCAAAAAGACTGTTGCCTACGCCGGCTCCGACGGCAGCGGCCAGTGCAGCTACAACTATTCGCACGACAAAGAGCTGAACCAGCTTGCCGACGACCTCATGGCGGTCGCCTTCACCCTGTATGAAGGCAATCGATTGGCGATCGAGCACACGCACAGCCGGCTCAGCCTCGACTCCGAGCTGGCAAGCCTGCAGGACGCCGTCAAAGACCATCGCGCCCTGGAGATCGAGAATATCGCGCCCACCCTCGAGGGCATTGCCTCCGATACCGCCGTCATGAATCGCGCCCGCAATCGCGCGCGAGCGCTGCTGGGCGTCGAGACGTCAAAGCCTTAATGCGCCTTGGCTGAATCGTCAGCTTTCCCGTTCCGTCCAATAGTATGTGGCGAAGCACCAGGCGAAACTTTCCGGCCTGCTTCCACGTTGATTACTTGTAGCTCGGGGCCACAGCAAGGAGGTGTCCTGTGAGGCACCTGGTTTTGGACGCACCCACGCACGCTCGTTCAGGCAGGAGGATCGGCGGGGCGCTCGCCGTACTCATGCTGATTTTTGCCGCGACTGTTTTTGCCCAGCAAGCTGCCGTTCCCCCTCCCCCACCCGATGTCGACCCGTCCTCCCAGCCGTCGCTGCAGGAACCGCCCGCTCCTAATGACAATGTGCGGGCCGTGCGCCTCAGCGACGTAGAAGGCAAGGTGCAGGTATTCAACGGCACCGAGCCCGCTTTCGACCAGGCTGTCCTGAATATGCCTGCTGTTGAGGGTATGCGCTTCGTTACCGCAGATGACGGCCGGCTCGAAATCCAGTTCGAAGATGGCTCCGTGGCGCGCGTCACGCCGAACAGCTCCATCACTCTCGCGCAGCTTCGCCGGGATGCAGGCGGCTCGACGGTCACGGTTATCGATGCCAACAGCGGCCTTACCTACTACGAGCTTAACGGTCTCTCGGGGCAATATGCCGTCCGCTTCGGACCCAACATCGTCACGCCCACCGACAGCGCGATCTTCCGCGTCAACCTCGACGGCAACCCGGCCAACCTCGCGGTGACGCATGGGGTGGTCCATGTCATCGACGGGCAGAACCTTGCCGTTGACGTGCATACGAATCAATCCATTCGCTTCGATACTGAAAACCCCGACCAATATCAGTTGGTACAAAGCGTCTCTGCCGACACCTGGGATCAGTGGAACTCCGACCGCGACCAGACCCTCGCCACACTTGGGGAGAACGCAACCACCGCCCGCGCCAGTACCGGCAATCCCGACGATGCCGCCTGGAACGACCTCGACTACTACGGCGACTGGTATAACGTTCCCGGATATGGCATGGCCTGGGCGCCTTCAGGCGCTGGCACAGATTGGGATCCCTTCGGCGAAGGCTCCTGGGGTTACTACAACACCGTCGGCTATGCCTGGATCTCGTCGTATCCCTGGGGCTGGTGGCCCTACCACTGCGGAGCCTGGAACTGGTTTGGCGGCTTTGGATGGATGTGGTTCCCCGGCAATTGCGGAGCCGGCCTCTTCGGAGGAGGCTGGTATCCCTACGCTGCGGTCTGGCGTTGTCCGCCGAACTATAGGCCGCCGCAGAGGCCGGGTAATTTCCCGAGGCCTGGGCCGCCGCCGCACCACAAGTTTCCCTATCAGCCGGTCGTGGCCGTGAACCGTGGACAGCAGTACGGCGACGTCTTCCGGACAATCGGCGGCGTAAAGCCCAGCCCCCGAGTCTTTAATTACGACGGACGAAGTATCTCGCCCGCCGAGTCCACGATCCAGGTGCGCAATGGAGGCCCGATTGGCGAGGGCTATACAGCGGCCGTCGTTCGAACCCATCCCGAGGTTTTCGACCGCAGCTACGTTCGCGGCGTTACTCCGGGGCACTCCTATCAGCCCGGCGCGGGCAGTTCGGTGGGATACGTGCCGCCCTCGAACACTTACCGGGCACCGCCTCCCTCTTACCGTCCCCCCGGGCCGGCTCCCGTGCCTCCCCGCAGCACCTACACGCCCAGTGCGCCTCCGCACGTCTCTGCTCCACCCCCCGCGGCCGCTGGCGGACGTCCACGCTAGAGATGCCGTTTGTCAGCCTGACACGCCTGCGGGTACGGTCTCTACGGTTCGTCCCGCTTTTCGTGATGTACACGATTCAGGCGCTGAGGCAGGTAAAGAGAGCGCCTGGATTCCAGCAGGGCGCAGTGCTCGCTGACCGGAACTGGACCTTCTGGACCATGACAGCATGGGACGGCGAGGAAGAGATGCGCCGATTCATGACCACGGGCGCGCACAAACGAGCGATGCCTCACCTTCTCGACTGGTGCGATGAAGCCTCGGTGGCACATTGGAATCAGTCCGAAGAGGGGCTTCCGTCGTGGGTTGAGGCTGACAAGCGTATGCGCGAGATTGGCCGCGCCTCCAAAGTTCGAAATCCAAGCCTTCAGCACGCAGACCTGACCTATTCAGTTCCTCGGACTACACTGGCCGGACCCATTCGGCGCGCCTAGCCAATTGCAGCGGGTGAGTCGTTGCCCGCAGGGCACCCGGTAATCTCAGCCAGGGTAATGTCAGGCAAAGATATTCGTATTCAGAAAATCGTTCCGGAATTTGCCCTTCGGATCGTACTGTCCGAGCAGCGACTTGAAATCTGGCATCTTCGCATAGAGCTGGCTGAGCCGCGACTGCGGCATCGTAAACAGCTTCGCCCAGTGCGGACGTGCATCGAACGGCGCCAGCTTTTCTTCGATCTGCGGCAGGATCGCCTTCACCGCCGGCCACTCGGGCTTCCAGGTGAAGTGAATCGCCATGGATGGGCGCTGGTACGCCATGCTGATCCAGAGATCGTCGGCTGCAATCGTCCGCAGCTCGGTGACAAAGAGATGCGGCGTGATCTGGTCGCGCAACTCCTCGACTGCACGGACTGCCTCGTATCCCTTATCGCGTGGAACAAAATACTCCGTCTGCAGTTCGGCGCCGCTGCTCGGAGTGAAGTTCATCTTGAAGTGCGGCAGCCGCTCGTACCACGGCCCAGGGACGCCGCCCTGCTCGGTGCACGCTTCGGCTGAGTGACCGGTGATGGGGTGCAGCTTCTCTGTCGCCAGCTTCGCTCCAAAGAACTCGGGAGCCCACTTCTCAACGGTGCCGGGCTCGATGAGCCGCTTGATCCAGACCTGCGTCATCCGATGATTCTGCCAGTCGGTGAACAGGCTCACGCTGTAGCCGCTGGCGAAAATCTCGTCGAGATTCTTCTCCAGTTGCGCGATCGGCAGGTTCTCGTAGACCGCCTGTCCGATCTGAAACGTCGGCAGTAGTTCCAGCGTAATGCGCGTGATTACACCGAGCCCGCCAAGCCCGACAACCGCGCCGCTAAAGCGGCTGCCCTCATGCCGGCGCGACAGTGTCTTTATTTCTCCATCTGCCGCGACGAACTCCAGCGCCGAAACCGCCGTCGACAGATTACCGTTCCTGCTTCCCGAGCCGTGCGTCGCCGTCGAGCAGGCTCCCACCACCCCGATGTGGGGCAGGGAGGCCAGATTATGCAGCGCATAGCCCTTCGCATCGATATAGGGCGCGAGCTTGCCGTAGGTCACGCCCGCTCCTACAGTGACTGTTTGCGCCTGTTCGTCAATGGATATGGCGTCGAGCTGCTTGAGCGAGATCTGGTTGACCGGATTGTCCGCGATGCCGTTAAAGGAGTGCCGCGCGCCCAGGGCTTTGAGCGTCGCGCAGCCCTTCACCGCCGCTTGCACCTCTTCGGTGCTCTTCGGCGAGATCAGGTTTTTCGCGTGGTATTCATAGTTGCCGGCCCAGTTGGTGCGATGCTCTTCCTGTGCCTCGCCCGAAGCGAACCGATTGAGCAGGCTGCCGGAAAGAATCACGCCCGAAGTCTTCAAGAATTCCCTCTTGTTCATTGTCCCATCCCTGTATCCGCAAGCCGCTCTCCAACATATCAGGCCGGCCGTGGATATTTCTCAAATCCATTTTGCGATTCGTGAATCCATTGGAAAGCCGCATAGAAAAAGCTTCAGAAAAGAGGACGTAACGATGCCCCTGCCCACAGACGAGAAAATTCTCAAGCTGAGCAACGACATCATTCAGGTGTTTGACAGCATCTTCGGACAGCACCCCGGTTTCCGCCCCGCCCATGCCAAGGGCATTATGCTCACCGGAAAATTCACACCCACTCACGATGCCGCATCGCTCAGCCGCGCTCCGCACTTCAACCGGACATCGACTCCTGTCACGGTGCGCTTTTCGAATTCCACCGGCATCCCTGTGATTCCCGACAATGATCCCAACGCCGATCCGCGCGGCATCGCCATCCGGTTCAATCTGGCCGAGCATGTTCACACCGACATCGTCGCCCACTCGACCGACGGCTTTCCGGCACACAACGCCCAGGAGTTTCTCGAATTGCTGCGAGCCATCGCCGCGTCGAGCGACCAGACACAGCCGCATCCCTGGCCCATCGAGGTCTTCCTCGGCTCGCACCCCGCCGCGCTCGCCTTTGTGCAGGCGCCCAAACCCGCGCCCTCCAGCTTCGCGCGCGAGACGTACTTCGGCGTTACCGCAATGAAGTTCATCAGTTCGAGCGGAGAGCCCCGGTACGGCAGGTATCGCATCATCCCCGAGGCCGGCAACGACTATGTGGACGCTGAGGCCCTGAAGGCGAAGGACCCGGATTATCTGTTCAAGGAAATCACCGAGCGGGTCTTAAAAAGTCCAATCCGGTTCAATATCAAGGCGCAGATCGCCAACGAGGGCGACGTCGTTGACGATGCGACTGTGCACTGGCCCGAGAAGCGCAGGATCGTCGATCTCGGTGACATTGATCTGACGGCTCTGGTTCCCGACAACGCCGCTGAGCAGCAGAAAATCATCTTCGACCCCATCCCGCGCGTCGACGGCATCGAGCCCTCGGCCGACCCGCTGCTCGAGCTGCGCGCCGCCGTCTACCTCATCAGCGGACGCCGCCGGCGCTCGGCACCGCCGACAAGCTAGACCGGCGTATAGTGATCCCCTGATGGCGTGACCGCTCCGTCAGGGCTCTCATTCGCAGGAGGTTGTTCCGATGGCTGTCTCTTTTGCAAAGGACATCAAGCCGCTGTTTCGCCAGATCGACATCGATCATATGAAACAGGGAGATTTTCCTTTGGACGATTATGTTTTTATGTCCGATCCGTCCCACGCTAATCTCGTACTCCAGACCGTTGAAGGCAACCCGCCCAGCATGCCGCCCGGTGGCCCATATTGGACGGCGGACCAAGTCGCACTCTTCAAAAAATGGATCGACGAGGGCTATCAACCCTGAAGGCCCTACTCGTATCGCAGCGCCGTCATCGGATCGACCTTTGACGCGCGCCGCGCGGGCAGCGCACAGGCAAGTCCCGCGACTACACCCAGCACGACCGTCACTGCGAGCAGGATCAGCGGGTCGCGCGAGCTGCCTGTGGCCCATTGGGTCAGGACCTTGCGTAAAGCCAGCGTCAACGCGAGACCGGCGACGATTCCTCCTCCGACACTCACGCCCGTGGAGGTGAAGACGATTCCCAGGACGTGCAACCGCTGCGCTCCCAGCGCCATGCGGATGCCAAACTCGTTCGTGCGCTGCACCACGGTGTAGGAAACAACGCTGTAGAGACCCACTGCTGCCAGAGCCAAAGCAAGCAGTGCAAATGCGCCGAAGATCCACGCGATGAGTTGTTCCTGCTGCCATTCCGGCTGGTCGCTGATCCAGTGTTCGAGGTCCTCCACGTGTCCCTGGACCTGCTGGTCATGGTCGACAGCATTCACCTGTGCCGCGACCGCATGCAACAGCGACAGCGGAGGTACATTCGAACGCACCAGAATCTCCGTCCCCATCCAAGTAGCCATCGTGAAAGGGATGAATGCCTCGGGCTTGATCGGATTGCTCAGGCCATCATCGCGCTTGTCGGCAATCACTCCGATGACCTGCAACCACTGGTCAGCGCCCGGACCAGTCAGAAGAAAAGGCGGCTGAGGCGTCAAGGCAGAGACCTTGAACGAGTGACCGATTACGTCGCCGTTCGGAAAATACTGCCGCGCCATAGTCTCGTTGATGACCGCTACATGCGCAGCATTGTGGTTTTCGGTCTGGTCCCAGATGCGTCCCTGCGCCAGCTTGATGCGCAGCGCCGGAAAATACTCCGGACTCACCAGATTGATTCGCGTCATCTGTTGTTCCGTCGCCGCACGTCCCAGAATTTCAAACTGCATGTTGAAGCCGTTCAACGGAGGAGTGGCATTCGAGGAGATAGCGGTCATCGATACGCCCGGCACCGTGGCCGCTCGCGTTCGTAATTGTTCGAAATATGCCCTTCGTTCCGCCCAGGTCTTATAGGTACCCTCGTGCACCGGAATTCCGACCGACATAATGTTGTGGGGATCGTAGCCGAGCGGCGTATGAATCAACTTGAGAAAGCCCTCCATGGCAGCGCTTGCTCCGGCAAGCATCACCAGGGTCAGTGCAATCTGGGCTGCGACCAGCACATTGTGTGTCGCCCGGCCCCGTACTCCTCCGGCGATTTTGCGCGAACTCGATTGCATCACCTGGCTCACCTCGGGGCGCGATAACTGCAGCGCGGGCCAGAGTCCGAAGAGAATCCCCGTCAGCAGCGCCAGGCAAACACTGAAGGCGAGCACAGGCAGATTGATGCCGATAGCTGCCTCATGCGGAAACGCATATTGCGGCAGCAGGCTCATGATCAGCGCCAGCAGGCGGTAGGCCAGCAGTATCCCGAGAGCGACGCCGGTCAGCGAGAGCAGCAGGGCTTCGGTGAGCAATTGCCGCACGAGCCGGCCGCGGCTCGCGCCGATGGCTGCCCGAACGGCGAACTCCTGCTGGCGGGCCGTGCCCCGCGCGAGCAGCTGGATCGAGACGTTGCCGCAGCCGATGGCCAGCAGAAGGCCGACAGCACTGAGGAGCAGGGCCAGTGTTCCGCTCAGGCGCTGCACAAAATGCTCGTTCAGCCCCTGAATGTGCATCTGAAAATGGTCGGGAAAACTGTGAGGCTTCTCTTTCGCGAATTGCTCGACGAGAGGCTGTATGGCCGCATTCGCAGCCGCGTGGGACACGCCGGGTTTCAGGCGCATCGTGATTTGATAGAAATGTTCCGGAACCTGCAGCAGCTTCGCGGGGAGGTAGACATCGGAGTCAGTCCAGGTGAATCGCGGAGCAGCGACGCCGACTATGGTGTAGTTCTTACGAACAAGCTGCAGCGGTTTGCCGAGGACAGACGGGTCGGAATTGAAGTGCCGCTGCCAGAATTTGTATGCAAGCACCGCCACTGGCGCCGGGTCTTGACCGTCCACCGCATCGGAGGGCAGCAGGCCCCGGCCAAGGGCCGGCGGCACGCCGAAAAAGTTGAAGGCGTTCGATGTGAAATAGGTCGCCTGCACGTCCTCGGGGAGATCGCTACCGGTCACGGTCAGGCTCCAGACATCAAAGCCAACCACGTCTTCGAGCACCGGCGACTTCCGCAGCTCCTGAACCTGCCTCCCCGTTATGCCGATGTATTGGTCTTCGCCCGACTTGTCCTTCACGACGAGGTGCGCCATCCGGTTGGCGTTCGCGTAGGGATACGGATCCATCAGCACCCCATAAATCACGCTGAAAACCGCTGTGGTCGCCCCGATCCCTAAAGCCAGTGAGACAACCGCCGTCAGGGTGAATCCCAGGCTCTTTCGCAGCTGTCTTAACGAGTAACGGAAGTCCTGAAACAGGGTCTGCATGGCAGGCTCCTTCGAAGTGCAAGACCAGCTTGGGTTTAGAGAAGCACGCCGGCTGCCAGCAGGCGTTTGTCACCAGATCGCACAATCGATTGAGGAAAGCCTGCAGCGGCTTCGCTCTGCTATGTCCGGATTCACGCGCAGCTGTTCACAGCCGGACAATCGATCGATCCCTGAGAAGGCCCCTTGTCAAGCCGGTTGGTCAGTCGATTCGGTTTCTTTCCGTGCAACCACGATAGGTTGATAGAAAGTTGTCGATTCCGGCATCAGCCATTCAATCTTGTGGAACCCGCTGGAACCAAGACCTTCCGTGAGCTCTTTGCGTTTCAAGGCGCGGTATCGAGATGCATAATGCTTCGTCGTCCAGGCTGAGCCTGAGTTCCAGGTCAGGTAGAGATGGACCACATATTGGTTCCCATCCCAGTCCCAGACTTGATGAACAATTCGGCGTGTCCCACACTCAGAATAAAAAGCCGGGCCTTGAAAGGACGGACGGTTGTCCAGCAGGTTGTCATAGTCGCGAATTGTGGCGAGCAGGACACCTCCGGGCTTCAGTCGAATGGAAATACTCTTTAGCGCTCGGCGCAAATCCTCATCGGATAACAGATGAGGCAGAGAATTGTCTGCAACCATAACTGCGTCGAAATCTGACTCGGGCAGAGCGGAGAGGTCTCGCATATCTGCGACGTGAAACTCCATGTCCAGACCGAGCTTGCGAGTTTCACGTTCGGCTCGTCTGACTGCGGCATTACTCAGATCCGCAGCAACAACTTTGTGGCCCCGGCTGGCAAGTCCAATTGCTTGTGTTCCGATTCCACAGGCACAATCGAGTACGCGAAGCGGTGCGGGTCCAATCATATTTTCGAGCAACGGACCAAGCACACTCGCCTGCCGCTCAATTGAGCGGCCCCAATCCTCATAGATCAAATGGTAGTGCTCTGCCAAATCGTCATAGAACGCAGCAGTATCCGTACTCATTGGTCATCCTGGCCTTCCATGAGAAGGCCGGTCTGTGTCAATGCATCCGATTTGTCCAGGAGGAGCATTTCACGACTGTTTCTTCCTCGATGAGGCGCCGATAAAATCCTCAGACGAGAAGACCGATCCGCGTGTAGGGAAAAATCGCTGGATGAGGCAATCGTGAAGCTCTGAGTCCAGGTCAGCGCAGCAATCGCCGATGACCGCAAGACGGTAATCGGCGTCAGCAGCCTCGGTAAGAGTGGAAAGGACGACACCACTGGTCGAAATGCCGAAAAGGACCAATGTATCGATGTCACTGGCGCGAAGAATCATGGCGAGATCCGTGCCGGCGAAGGCACTGATCCGGTGCTTGGTTATAACGATTTCATCATTTTGCGGTGCGATGGTATCCGGGATCGCTGCAAGCGGTTCCCGGAATAGCCGCTGATGTTGCTCCGAGGATTTAACGGCGCCGAAGAGTGGATTTCGGGAACTGATCTCGGGAAGTCCCGGTCGAAAGCCTACCTGGACATGGATGATGGTCATGCCGGTAGCACGAGCATGATTGAGAACACTTGCGACGCGAACCAGAAAGGCGTCTTTGTCCTCTCGGGTGTAGATGGAAACGATGCCGGCCTGACAATCCATGCTCAAGACAGCCGTGTGGACCGGATCAATCGTGAATGTGTCAGCCAGATTAAGCTCCTTTCGGCGCAGAGCCCTGCCGGTCAGAATTGTAGTTTAGAGTGGCGTCCTCCATTAATCAGCCCCAATAAAGGGCGACTCGCCGCCTCATTCGACTAAAGTTTTGCACGCCCGGTGTCCGCCCCCACCCTTCTTTGCCTGTACTTGCGCAAGCGTTCACTCGATCCGGTCATGCATTTTCTTTTTTCGAGTTCTTGTGCAACGGGTATATCCTTGCCGGCACAATCTGAGCAAGGTCGCCGAAGCTCTCCCCGCCCCGCGGCAGACCGAGTCAAGACCACTTGACCAGGACAGGAGAGGTTTATGCCCAATGGAACGCCGAGCGGTGCGGATCTTGTAAGCCTGGGACAGAAGCATGTTGGAGAGAAATATGTCCTTGGTGTTCTTGTTCCCAAAAATAATGCTGGCTGGAAGGGCCCGTGGGACTGCTCCGAGTTTGCCTCGTGGCTTGTTTACCAGGTGGCGGGCGAACTCTACGGATGCGACAGCGATTCAGGTAATCCCGCGACGTCGGACGCATTTACCGGATACTGGGGACGGGACGCAAGAAGCCTCGGGGAGGTCGTGCCCCTTGACGTTGCATCGGGAACAGCCGGCGCCTGCGTTTTGCGGCTGGCACAGCCGGGGACGACCGGCCACATCGTGATTTCGGACGGCAGGGGCGGAACGGTCGAGGCGCACTCCCACCTGGACGGGGTCATCAACTCCACCCTGAACGGACGCCGCTGGGATTTGGGAATCCTGGTGCGGGGAATTGCCTATGACCAGCGAACGGGCCCCCCGGTCACCCCGCCTCCGACTGAGATATATCGGCTGACCACTCCAGTGATGACCGGAGCCGTGGTGGAAAACATCCAGAATGCGCTGAAGGGCAAGGGCTTCGACCCGGGGGCGATCGACGGCATGTTTGGGTCCCAGACCCAGGCCGCGCTGGTTGCGTTCCAGCTTTCGACCGGGCTTGTGGCGGATGGGGAAGTGGGTGCGCTCACGGCGGCCGCACTTGGAATCTCCTTATAGTGAAAGACCCTGGGGGACCAGCAATGCTCCCCAATTGCTCCCCGGATACTGTTGCGGATCGTGAGTCCGGTGCGGCGTCAGCCGAGTCTACTTCGTTGTAGTAGTAGCAAAAACCCGCGCCGGGCCCGTCCAAAAAGGCGCATACTTACGTCTAAGAGAGCAGAGACCGGTCTGTTCCGGGGGTTTCCCTATGCAAAATACACGCTTTCCACTTCGCTCACCAGCGACCCTGGCGATGGCGGCAGCTCTGGCGCTTGCTCCAGTCTCGATCTTCGCGCAATCGAGTGGCTCTCAGAGCACGCCCAACCAGCAGCCGAGCACCACGGCTCCCGCCTCCGGGCAGACCTCCACGTCCGGGCAGTCCGCCGGCTCCGTGCCTCTCCCAGCCCCGGACGCCAAGCCGAACGGCTCCGCGCAGAATCCCGACCAGGGCGGCGACTCGCAGTCCGCTGCGCCGTCCAGCCCGGCGCCTTCCGGTTCGAGCACTGCCGCCGACGACAGCACGATGCCCGGCGTGAAAAAGGGAAGCATCAACGATGTGAATGCAGTGGGTACCCGCGACATCGGCGGCCGCGGCGTGGGTAACTGGTACTCAACCGAGTCCGAGATCAAGATGGGCAAGCAGTACGCCTCCATGATCGAGAAGAGCACGAAGTTCATCACCGATCCTCAGGTGACCGAGTACGTCAACCGAGTCGGGCAGAACATTGTGAAGAATTCCGACTGCAAGGTGCCCTTCACCATCAAGGTGATCGACTCGGACGAGATCAACGCGATGGCCCTGCCCGGCGGATTCTTCTACGTGAACTCGGGGCTGATCCTCGCTGCCGACGAAGAGGCCGAGTTGGCCGGTGTGATGGCTCACGAGACAGCCCACGTCTGCGCCCACCACGCCGCCCGCGAGATGACTCGCGCCAATTACGCGCAGCTCGGTACTATTCCGCTGATCTTTATTGGCGGCTGGGCTGGGTACGGCATCTATGAAGCCGCGAACCTCGCCATACCGCTAACCTTCCTGCAGTTCTCGCGCGAATTCGAGGCCCAGGCAGACTATCTCGGCCTCGAATACATGTATCGCGCCGGCTACGACCCCCAGGCCTTCGTCACCTTCTTTGAAAAGATTCAGGACCTGCAGAAGCACAAGCCCGGTGCTGTGGCGCGCGCCTTCTCCGACCATCCGCAGACTCCGGACCGCATCGCTCACTCGCAGGAAGAGATCGCCAAGATACTTCCGCCGCGCGACGAATATCTGGTCACGACCTCAGAGTTTGATGAGGTGAAGTCCCGGCTGGCCCGCATCGAGAACAAGCGCAAGCTTACGGACAAGAACAACACGCAGAAGCCGACGCTGCGCCGCGTCAGCACCACCGATCCCAACGATCCCAACAACCCGAACAGCACGACCGACGACCGGCCTACGCTGCATCGCCGCGATGATTCGGGAACTGGCAGCACCGGCGGCAGCGGCACAGGAGGTTCTACACCGAACAGCAATCTGAAGCCGGGATCGTTGGATTAAGACCGGATTCGCCAAGCGGATTCAGCAAGGGCGCCTCTCGGGGCGCCCTTTTAGTTTGGCGCCCATTGTGCCCTGAGGGTGACCACTTCGGCCAATCCAAGGACAAGGGCGTAGGTAGCAAACAGGAACGCGCCATACCGTCCTCCCGAGGCGACATGCAGCTTTGGCATGAAGACAGAGAGATGAGACAGAACCACAGCTTCCCCCATCATTCCCGGAATCGCAAGCAGGAGCATCGCTGACGTCCAGCTTCGCGCCGGTATCTGGCGCCACCACAGGATCGCGGCACACAGCAGGGCCGACAAGAGCGGCGATGCGGTAAAGGCTATCCAGTAGCGCAGGCTTGTGGTCTCAAGGATTGCGGGGCCGCGGAGTCCGTAATAGATCGTCCCGGCGATCCAGATCAGCAAACCCGACGCGAGCATAAGGATCACATCCTGTACCTTCATGAAAATCTCCTCGATGCAGTATGCTGTACCAAGTGGTACATGGCATATATGTACCACGTGGTACATGCCTGAGCAAGGAAAAAGACCGAATCCGCAAAAGATGTTGGAGGGATGCCTGGCGGCATTCATTCACGCGGGGACCATTGACCTCAGTCTCGACCAGCTCGCGAATGAGGTCGGGACCAGCAAGCGGATGCTGATCCATTACTTTGACCGGCGCGAGGAGATCGAAGAGGGAGCAATGGCCTTGCTGGAGCAACGGCTGCGGAAGCAGTTCGCCCCGGAGGCATTTCCGCCCGGGAGCTCGTTGGCGGATGTGGTGGCGGCCTTATGGGAACGAACAACCGCCGTCGAGTCGAGAGGCGTTTTACTGCTGGTGATGGACCTCTCTCGCCGCGCCTGGAACGGTTCGGCAAGGGCAAAAGCATTCTATGCCGCGCAGCAGGAGCTATGGATCCAGCTGCTCATGCAGTTCCTCCCCAGCCGTGCGGCGGTAGAGGAGCTGCTGCAGCTCTTTCAGGGAGCGGTGCTCGCCTATCTCGTTACAGGCGATCCCGAACCAGGGAGGTCCTCGCTGAGGAGCTTCCTATCGGCTCAACGGCCGTCTGGCACGTCTAAGCAACAGACGCCGTCCGGGCAACAGAAAAGGAAAAGAGCCAAGTAGGCGTGGAATTCGTTTCCATTCCGCAAGGGCTGCCCTGAATGGCATGTCGCGGAGGCTTAGCCTAGCACTTCTTGCACTTCGCGAGAATCGCCTTCTGCAGGCGAACGCGAAGCTCGTTGGGCAGTTCGTAGATTTCGTGCTTGCGGTAGATCTCGATCGTCTTGCGTGTCGTGTTCAGCGTAACCACGCAATGCTCGCATCCTTGCAGATGCTCCTCAAGCTCAGCCCGCATTGGAACCGTAACTTTGTCATCGATGAGATCGTCCAATTGCGCCAGAAACTCTGAGCAGGTCACTTCACACCATCCTTATTTCTATTGCGGAAGTACCGGCTGAGCCGCTCCCTCAGCTGCAGCCGTGCCCGCAGCAGACGGGACTTTACCGCTGGAATACTTAAACCCAGAGTTTCGGCCGTTTCCTCGGTCGAAAGTCCTTCAACGTCCCGCAGGACAAACACTACCCGGAATCCCGGCGGCAGTCCCTGAATTGTCTTGCGAAGAATATCCGCCATCTCCGATTGCCCGTACATCTGCTCAGGGTCTGGAGCCCAGTCCGCAAGGTCGCGGGGCATCGAGCCCTCGTCTGTTTCAACATCCTCGTCTATCGACACCATGCGGCCGGTGCGCCGCTTGCGCAGGCGCATCAGCGATTCATTCACCGCGATTCGAACCAGCCAGGTGTAAAACTTCGAATTGCCCTGAAACTGGTCCAGCTTCTCGTAAGCCTTGAGGAACGCGTCCTGCACAACGTCTTCGGCGTCCTCGCGGTTCTGCGTAATGTGCTGGGCGATGCGAAAAACCTGGCGATCATATTGCCGCACAAGCTTCTCAAACGCCTCTACGTCACCCGCGCGTGCGCGGTTGACGAGCAGAACGTCGGGGTGAACCTCCTCGGTCCCTTGTGTTTGGATAATCGGCATGACAGATAGTTTCAGAAAAACGGGCTGGCCAGAAATGCGACCTGTTCGATCCCTGTTTCTATTTATCCTAAATGGCAGATGTGCGGAGAGCAAAACCGCCCTAAAATCTCGCCTACGCGACAGTATCTGCGGCGTCAAATCAAACTAGGACGGTTCTTCTGTTGCTCCAAAGTATCCAATTGGGAAACAAAGCTATCCGCCGGGTCTTTTTGGCCCCCACGCCGGTGCCATTTCGCCTTAAAGTACAGTCAGGACCAATAGAGAGGATAATCGTAAGTGGCGCGCGCGAAAGTATCGAAGAAGAATGGCCGGCGAACCGGCCTTACCGCGTGCGTACTCGCCGGGATCATTACCGGCGGATACTGCATGGCCGCGCCACAAACCGATTCGACGCATCCCGCCAAAAAGCACACCGCCGGCTCCTCGTCGGCGACGAAGAGCGCCGCGCCCCACAAATCCACCCATTCCGGTTCAGCTCACGCGACCTCCGCGCACGCTTCGAAGACCGCACGTAAGCACACCCGGAAACCCCTCACGGCAAAGCAACTCGCCCGCAGTCGCCAGTTTCACCAGGCATTCGTAGCCTCGTCTCAGCTCCGGCCCATGGCGCAGCAGCTTGCCAGCATGCGTTCGCCCGCAGCCTACGCCGGAGTCTCGTCCTACGCGCACAGCCACAGCGGCGAAGCGGGCGCAGCTGCCTATCTCGCGCTCGGGCACGCCTACCTGCTCGACCACAAGTATTCCGATGCCGTGAGCGCCTTCCGCTCCGCAAACCAGGCCGGTGAGGCTCTCGATGATTACGCCGACTACCTCACGGCGCAAGCGTATCTCCAGGACAACAAGCTGCCCGAAGCCGAGACGGTGCTCAGCCAATTCACGCAGAAGCATCCCGATTCGATTTTCGTCCGCAGCGTCCCTGTGCTCGAAGCGAATCTGTTTCTGCAGCAAGGCGACCCTCAGGCCGCGCTCCGAATCCTCGACGCACACCGCGGCGAGACCATCGCGAACAAGGCGGATTTTCAACTCGCTCTGGCCAAGGCCGACCAGATGGCAGGCCTTTCGGCTGACGCCCAGCAGTTGTTCCGCCACGTCTATCTGAACTTCCCGCTCAGCGCCGAAGCTGCGCAGGCCCGGTCGCAACTTGTTTCTTCCGGAACGCTGGCATCTCTGCCTCCCGAGGAGCGGCGTCATCACGCCGACGCTCTTTACGCCGCCGGCCGCTACGCCGACGCCGAAGAAGAGTACCGCTCCCTCGCCGGCGACTCGAGCCTCGGAGAACAAGCCCAAAACAGTCTTCTTGTCGCCGCGGCCCACTGCGACTGGAAGCTCAAACGCCTGAGCCAGAAGGACCTCGAGCGGCTGCCTGACACCAATGACGAAGCGGGCGCCCGCCGTCAGTACCTGCTCATGGAGCTCGCTCGCGGCAAGGATGACACCACTACGCAGCAGCTCATCGTCGAGCAGATGAAGACGCGCTTCCCCGAGAGCCCTTGGCTGGCCGAGGCGCTCTACTCCAGCGGCAACATGTACCTGCTGCGCAAGGATTATCCCCGCGCCATCGTTTATTACGGCGAACTCGCGCGGCGCTTCCCCCGATCCTGCGAATCGCCGCATAACGGCCCGTGCTCCAACTACTCGCCAAGCAGCCACTGGCGCGCCGCGTGGCTCGAGTATCGCATCGGCGAATACAAGGAGGCCGCGCGCCTCATCGACGAGCAGATCGCCGATTTCGCCGGAGGCAAGGAGATGCCCGGCGCCATCTACTGGCGTGGACGCTTGTACGAAGATGACCACAAGCCAGAGATGGCCGCTGCCTATTACAAAGCCGTCGCCCGCGTTTATCGCCACTACTATTACGCGGCGCTCGCGCAGCAGCGGCTCGAACAGCTTGGCCAAATCGTTCCGGCCAGCTTCTCTGTGCTTGAGGCTATGCACCCGGAGACCATCCCCGAGCTGAGCGATGATGTGCCTGAAGACGATCCCCACGTTGTCAAGGCCAAATTGCTCGCCAACGCCGGCTTGAACGAGTACATCGCGCCCGAAATCCAGGCCGCCGACGGCAGCGAGGAGTGGGGCGCGTTCGCCGAAGCTGAAATCTACGCCTCTTATGGCGAGACCTGGCATGCCATGCGCCTGCTCAAGCGCGCGCTGCCTTTCTACACCTCGGCGCCGATCGAATCCATCCCCATGGGATGCTGGCGCATTCTCTTCCCGCAGACCTACTGGGGTGACATCAAGCAATACGCCGCCGCCAATGGTCTCGACCCCTACATGGTCGCCGCGCTCATCCGCCAGGAATCGGAGTTCAACCCCGGCGCTGTCTCGAACAAGAGTGCCTATGGGCTTATGCAACTTTTGCCGAGCACAGGCAAGAGCATGGCGAAGGAAGAGGGCATCCACCACTTCGAGACCAATCAGCTCCTCGATCCCTCGACGAACATCCGCCTCGGCACGCTCTATCTCAAGCAGACGCTGAACAAGTTCGGAGGCCATCCCGAATACGCCTTTGCCGCCTACAACGCCGGAGACGAGCGCGTCGTCGACTGGCAATCGGCCGGCAACTACCGCGACATGGACGAGTTCGTCGAGTCGATCCCGTTCACCGAGACCCGCGAATACGTGCAGGCGATCATCCGTAACCGGCAGATCTACCGCGAACTCGACCGCGCCAGTTCGCAGCAGGCCTCCACTGAGCCGCACCAGTAGCGCCCCGCACCACCAGGCACACGACGTCGCCGGCGCCGATGGGCGAAAATAGAGGCATGCAGTTTGTCGACCTCAAGACGCAGTATCGCCGCCTGAAAGCCTCCATCGACACCCGCATTCAGACCGTCCTCGATCACGGCCAGTTCATCCTCGGACCCGAAGTCCGGGAGCTCGAAGAGCGCCTCGCCGCCCGCATTGGCGCGAAGCACTGCATCGGCGCGGCAAGCGGCACCGACGCCCTGCTGCTGGCCCTCATGGCCCTCGGCATCGGCTCCGGAGACGAAGTGGTCACCTCGCCATTTACGTTCTTCGCTACCGGAGAAATGATCGCCCTGCTCGGCGCGACGCCAGTGTTCGCCGACATCGATCCCGCGACTTACAATCTCGACCCGGCAAAGATCGAGGCTGCTGTTACGCCGCGCACTCGCGCCATCATGCCCGTCAGCCTCTACGGCCAGCCCGCCGAGATGGACGCCATCAACGCCATCGCCGCACGCCATCAACTCCCCGTCATCGAAGACGCCGCGCAGAGCTTTGGCGCCGTCTACTTCGGACGCCACTCCGGAAACCTCAGTACCATCGGCTGCACCAGCTTCTTTCCGTCGAAACCGCTCGGCTGCTATGGAGACGGCGGCGCCTGCTTCACCAACGACGACGCGCTCGCCAAGGCCATGCTTGAGCTGCGCAACCACGGACAGGACTGTCGCTACCACCACACCCGCATCGGCATCAACGGCCGCCTCGACACCATCCAGGCTGCCGTGTTGCTGGCCAAGCTCGATGCCTTCGACAATGAATTGCTCGCCCGCAGCGAGGCCGCCAACCGCTATTCCGCCCTTCTTAAAGGCGCCGTCCAGACACCGAAGCTCGCGCCAAACCGCACCAGCGCCTGGGCGCAATACACCATCGAGGTCGACGACCGCGACGCCGTCGAAGCCGCTCTCCGCGAAGCCGGCGTTCCCACCGCCGTGCACTATCCCGTCGCCCTGCACCAGCAACCCGTGTTCGAATCGCTCGGACTCGGCGCCGGGAGTTCTCCCCACTCCGAGCAGGCCGCGAGGCGTGTGCTGAGCCTGCCGATGCATCCCTATCTCGCTCCGCCCGATATCCAGCGTGTCGCCGAAGCCGTCAAGTCCTGCGTGCAATCTGCCGTGCGCTAGCCGGTAACCCAGGAAGTAATTGCTACAATCGATCTCCCCGGTACCACATGGAACACAAATGGGGATTGACACGCGCTTCCACTCCGGAAAGAATGGCGTCAAACATTTCAGCAACGAAATGTTTGGAACGGGATTCCGCCTCGACATGCTGAAAGATTTCTTCAGCACCCGCGACGTTCTCGACCTGACTGGGGTCAGCGCCCGGCAGCTTCAGTGGTGGGACGAGCGGCGGATCGTCGTTCCTGAGCGGCAGGGCCGCAACCGCGTCTATTCTGCAGCAGACCTCGTGGACATCGTCGTCATCGGACAACTGCGCCGGCGCAGCATATCGCTCGCCCAGGTGCGCCGCGTCCTGCGCCTGTTGCGCAATCAACTGCACATGCGTCTATCCGACCTCGTTAGCGGCAACCGCGAGTACCATCTTCTGCTCGCCGGAAAACGCATGTTCCTTGAAACGGATTCGAAGCAGATCATCGAGCTGTTGAGAAACTCGATGCAGCCGATGCTTCTCATAAGCTTGACCGAGGCCATCAAACCAGTGCGCATCGAGCTCAGGGAATTGATCCAGGCAGCGCCGGCAGAGCGAAAGCCGGCAGAAAGAATAAGGAGGGCAGGGAAGCAACGCGCCACGGCATAGGAACCTCGCGATTGCCGCAGCGTTAAAAAGAGAAGGCAGCAGAGGGCGATCCGGGTGCGGCATTCCGATCGCACAACACAATAGAGGGAACGATGAGGCCTCCGCGGGCAACATGACTCGTGGGGCAAAAAGGGGGCACAGAATGTCATCGGAACTGCAATTGCTCGAGCAGTGGATACCAGAGCAGATGGAACCGGGAACACTTTTTGTACTGGAAAATGCAGGATCCCTCGGAGACGCCCAGAATCCCTACTGGGCCGTTCTCGCCTGCCCAAGCTGTGGCGCGCTGGGGTTGATCACCCGCGCGCAATTCGGCGGAATTGAATCGATGATCTGCGGCGCCGACAACTGCTCGGCGGAATACTACCTTCGTGAGGACGAGATCGAGTACCGCAAACCGCACTGATCTTTGCCTGCGTTCGCGCGCGCTCTGCGCTCGGACCAGGGTCAACTCTTAGCGCAGTAAACCTTCGGGCCGCGCTCATCCGGGCGCGGCCTTTTTGCGGCAGGCGTTCCCGTTCCCAAAGCGCCGGTTCAGATACGATAACGACAGCACCCATCCCTCAAGCCCGGATGGCGAAATCGGCAGACGCAGCGGACTTAAAATCTTATCGATTTGATTCAGTATTCAATCTAATCAAAACAAAATTAAAAACTTAACCAATCAAGTCCATCCGGTGATAGGCTTGCACAAGTGTTACACACTTTCACGTTTTGAGAGAGGTGACACCGATGCCGGAACATCACACCATCCTCGGCGGAAAAGTCCACGTCTACAAGCGCGACGACAACACCCGGTACTGGCACTGTGCCACCTATCTCGCCGGCAAGAACCGCAGAACGACTACGAAAGAGGAGAGCCTAGCGAAGGCGAAGGACTTCGCCGAAGACTGGTTTCTTGAGCTGCGCGGCAAGGCCCGCAGCGGAGATCTCATCTCCGAAAAGACCTTCCGTGAAGCGGCCATTCAGTTCGAGCGCGAATACGAGATCATCACTGAAGGTCAGCGCAATCCCATCTATGTCAACGACCACAAGCGGCGCTTGAAGATTCACCTGATTCCTTTTTTCGGGGACATGGGATTGTCGAAGATTAACGCCGGTCATGTTCAGGAATACCGTATCCACCGGCGGGAGAAGGCCATGAAGGATCGTGGCAAGCCTCCCGCCCGGAATACCATGCACCAGGAAATGGTGACTCTGCGCCAAACATTCAAGACGGCTGTGCGCCATGGCTGGCTGCAAAACCTACCCGACTTGTCAGAGCCGTACCGCGCGTCAGGGAAGATCTCCCACCGCGCGTGGTTCTCCCCCGAGGAATACCGGCAGCTTTACGAGGCGACGCGAAAGCGGATGCAGCATCCGAAGAATCCGCGCTACAAGTGGGAATCCGAGCAACTGCACGATTTCGTCCTCTTCATGGCCAATACCGGCCTGCGTCCTGACGAAGCGAAGCGCCTCCAATTTCGCGATGTCAGCATCGTCCATGACGATGCCACCGATGAAACCATCCTCGAAATCGAAGTGCGCGGGAAGAGGGGGGTCGGGTACTGCAAGAGCACCTCAGGCGCGGTGCGGCCTTTCGAGCGGCTTCGCGATCGAAACGCGGCGAGAAAGGCCGAGCTCAACCAACAGCCGCTGCCGACCGATCCCATCTTCCCCAAGACGCACCACCAGCTTTTCAACACAATCCTCAAAGAGGAGAACCTAAAGAAGGACAGGGAAGGCCAAGTCCGCACGGCTTACAGCCTGCGGCATACCTATATCTGTCTGCGTTTGATGGAGGGTGCGGACATTTACCAGATCGCCAAGAATTGTCGGACCAGCGTGGAGATGATCGAGAAATACTACGCCTCGCACATCAAGACCAGTCTCGATGCGGCAGCCATCAATATCCGCAAGAAAAAGGTTTCCAAAAGCGCGCTAAGGGAATCGCGCAAGGAAGCGTGAGCTTTATACTTGCTTGAGATAGCCACGCGGGCGTGGCGGAATCGGCAGACGCACCGGACTTAAGCGCAACTTGAGTGCTCGCCGGGAAACCGGCGAAGTAGAACTGCTCAAATTCGGGGAACCCTTGACAAGAGGCGATACGCCGTCCTTGCGGCGGCGGGAAACCTCATGACGTGGCGATCCCGAGCCAAGCCCGGACCGAGAACTCGGGCCGGGAAGGTGTAGAGACTAGACGGGCAGCACCTGCGGCCGAAGGCCATGGTGAAGGTATAGTCCAGACCACAAACCTGCAGGAGCGTCATCCTGACGCATTCCGGCAGCGGCGGCGAAAGCCGTAGTTGGCAAGAAAATCCGTTGGGCCGCAAGGCCTGTGAGGGTTCAAGTCCCTCCGCCCGCACCACGTTCCGAGCGCTTCTCGGGAAAGCAAATGCTCCGCGCTTTGATGCGGACACCGTGAAACCGGCTTAGCGATCTGTTGCATTGCCTCATCCCTCGCCAAGAAAACAGGGGCAGGGTGCGTTCTGATCGCATCGACCGTAAAAATACTGTCCGTCCTTTGAGGCCATTCCCAGGCCTTCTAAATCCAAATCACAATCCGCCTTTACAGAATATTAAGTTTTAATTGTCACAATCGGGGCAGGGATACAACTTCGGCTTGTTATGAGAAAAGGCTTAACAACCTGTGACCGATTACGATCTGCCAGATGACGAATTCCTCGACCTGCCGGGTAACGCCGTCGACCCTTCGCGCCCGTCGATTCTGCGGCACGAGCGTTTGATAGATGAACTTGCGGCCGAGCGGGCCGGCATGAAAATGCCGATCCTCCTGAGAGAAGACCCAAGCCGCAAGTCAGAAGAGGCCCGGCACCATGCCGATTTCGAAAGACTGCTCGCTGAAATTCAGGAACGCGCCGATCTGTTGCTCCAGGAGATTGACGAATATCAGGAACGACTGGAAAGGCAGCGGCAGGAGATCGAACGTCACGCCCTGCATTTGCACGACGGACGCATCGCCTATTTGGACGGCGATGATTATCGCGATGAGTACGGCTCGGTCCTGACGGGCCGGGACCGCGATGAAGCCCAGCGCCTGAACCAGGATCATCCCCGTGCCAGCACCTGGCAAGAACACGAAACCAATGCCCGCGATATTGCCAAGGCCGAAGACCTGCGGCAAAAGGCAGAGACTGCCAGGGCAGGGGAGACCACCGATTCCCTCGATCATTTAAGCGACTACGAGAAGCAACTACACCAAGAGATAGCTACCAAAGCAAAAGAAGATACGCACGATTACGACACCGACTACAACGCCCTTTCCAGCGCGCCGGCGTTCAATGGCGCGGCGTCACCGGATGCCGTTGCGGCACCGGGTGAGAAGAAGACCGAGACCGAAACAGCCCAACTCACGATAAGCAAGAAAGCGCCACAACCGGCGGGGCAGGGCGCTCTAAAGATTTAAGTCTCCTCATTCAAACCATTGCGTAAAACCTAGTTATTTCCCCATTCCCTCTCTTTAAAGACCATATGTCGGCCGCCAGCAGCCCTCAAGGGTCGAGATGAACGCCTTTCAGGCGCCCTTGACCGCTGCCGGCGTCCGACGAAGTTTTCTGCATCCATTGTGGGAATGGGGTTAGAAAGGAAAATAATCATGCATGAGTCTAAATGATTCATGCGATTCTACTTACGGGTGAGACCATGAAATACCTTGCCACTCTGATCCTGCTTTCCGCCTCGATCGCCGGAGCCACCAGCGTCCGCGATTACGAAAGCAAAACCATCCATGAGCGCACCGAAATCGTTAGCAATTTTCTGGACAAAATGATTGCTGATATTCGCGTGAACAATCCCCAGCTTGCTAGTGAAATCCACGACTGGTTTAACGATGTGCCTGCCGGCAAGCCTATTCCAGAAGGCCTGGAGAAGTTCGAGATTGAACTCGGCGCCCTGGATATGCGGGCCAAGGAAGGGCGGGCGGACTTGTCCAAAGTCCAAGTTGAAGGCGTTATCGTCTATGTGGTGAAGCAGAAATTTGCGCCGCAGCTCGCAAAGCGGTAAAAGGCGGCGGTTGCCAGACTGCTGAAAGCGGCGGCGCCGGCTACGCCGGCGCGTGTTCAAGTCCCAAAGACCCAACGCCTTCATCGCTCCTGACACCGATTCAGGAATTCTGCAATAATTACGAACCGTACGAGCCCAACCGGGCCGGGAAGACCTGTTATGCCCGACGATGCGGTCGAGAAATTCCTAAGCGAAAAGCAACAGCTTGAATCCCGCCGGCAGGAACTGATCAAGGACCTGCTTCGCCAGAAAGAAGCCGCGGTCAAAGACTTTGACGATAAACTCGCGCGGCTTGGCTATGATGGCGCCGCGCGCCGCAGTCATCACAAACACGCCGCGAGCGCAGACAAGAAATAGCGGGGCCGGCAGACATAGACGAAACGATCGCGGAATGCATCTATGTGCAAGCGAATGTCGATTAGGCCTTTGTTTGGCCCTCGCAACTCAGGCGTAAGCGACTGTACGTTTTAATGTGGAAGAAGTCGAATTTCTCAGTTTTCACGCTGTTCCGCGCTGCTTCCCAATAAAAATCCTGCTTTTGAGATTTACCTATTCCTCATCGTTCGTGTCTTCAACGTCTCTATAGGGGGCAAGCTCCTGCAAAAGGAGTTGCATAAAAGTTGAGCGCTGGACGCCTTCGATGAGAGCCTGCGTCTGCCTGATCTGATTCATTTGTCCGGCGTAGACCGCCTGATTGGCAAGCCATAGCGGCTCGATGATTTGATTCGCCTCATGATTGGCGTCCCTGGCTTCCTGCATTCGACCGGCTTTATGAAAAGAGACTGCGAGGTTGTTCCATACCGTTGCAACCCGAGGCATATAAGTGGTGGGATTTGCTCCCGCCTGCGCGCGATAAATCTCAAGCGCTTCGATATAACTCCTCTGTGCGTCCTCGGGTCGTTGGATCTCATCGTATACCGAGGCCAGATTGCTCAGTGTAGAAGCAACGAAAGGTGAAAAAACCGTATGGTTTTTCGTTGCTAGCTCGCGGCGGATTTTAAGGGATTCCAGAAGCTCCTGTTCGGCCTCTCCGAACTGCCCGGTCATCATAAAAAGGGTACCCAGGTTATTCCGCATTGTCGCAAGGCCTGGCAAGTAAGCATCCGGATTCGCGGTCGCAAGTTCCTTCATGATTCCGATGGCCTCGGTTAACAACGCCCGCGCCTCGGTTGACTGGTGGGTGTCCGTCAAGAAATTGGCAAAGTCGTTTAGACACTCTGCAACGTCACGCAGGTAGGTCTTCGGATCATCGCGGGCCAGTGATCGGTATATTTCAATCGCCTCGCGGAAGGTTGTTTCCGCCGCTGTCCAAGATCGGATTGCTCCATAGAGGGCTCCAAGATTTTGCAGCACTCCGGCGACGTTCCCTCGATAAGAGTCCGGATTATTGGCCGCGAGGCTCCTGTATAGGTCCAGGGCCTCGCGATAGGTTGTTATGGCTTCACTGAACCGCTGTGTCTCCGCGTAAACAGCCGCAATATTGTTCAGTGTGCGAGCAAGACTGCCGGAAGAGCCAGGACGATTTGCAGCCTGTGACTGCCGGTCTATCTTTAGCGCATCTGAAAAGAGCTTTTCGGCCTCTTCCAGCCGTTGCGTTCTGCGAAGAAGAAGGCCGAGGTTATTCAGAATAGAACTCTCATAACTGCCGTACGCGCCGGGATTGGCCTCCGCCAGTCCATGGCTGATATTCCAGGCCTCGCGGAAGAGTTCCTCGGATTCTTTGAATCTCAGGGTCTCCGCGCGCAGCCCTGCGAAATTGAGCAATGTAACGGCAAGGCTCAACAGGTGGACGTCGAGGTTTGTCTTTGCAAGGGCACGACGAATTTCAAGCGCCTTGCTGTAATACTCCCCGGCTTCAACAAGTCGCTGGGTCCTGCTATAGCAATTCGCGAGGGAGTTGAAAAGATGCGCCCGCGCGTCCTCGTTCGGTTCCATTCCGAGCAGGGATTCGTAAATGTGTGAGGCCTTCTCGTAGTGATTCAGCCGGCTCAGACAGGAAGCATATTTGAAACCATAACTGAATTCCGGTTCGAGCTCCCAGGCCTCCCTGAAAGAACCCAGGGCGCTGGTGGCATCGAAGCGCAGTTCATGAATTAGCCCTTCTTCGTAGAGATCGTCGGGCAATCTCCTGGCCGCAGTACGGCTGGCCTCGACCTGCCGGGCTTTCACACCAGCGGCCTCGTCCACTTTGCCGTCCTTGATGAGCGCCCAGATATCGTTCTCAGCCGGCTCTGACGCGCGCACCCTGATCCGTTCCTCCAGGTCCGCGATGATCCTCAGGAGTCGAACTTTTTCCTCTAAATCCTTCTGTTCCCGTTCGCGGAAACGGTCTCTCTGCTGCGCTTCCTCCAGGCGGGTCACTATCTTGAGAATCTCGCCTGTCCTGGTGTCGATACTGCTGAGCTTGCTTGCAACATATTCTCTAAAGACAAGGTCCGCCTGCTTGTAAGCGGCCTCATACTCCGGGGATGTGATCAACTCCCGATATCTTTCCTGGAGCAGTTCCGGTAGCTTGTCTTCCAGCTTCGCGATCAAGTCGTTGGGAACATCTCGCCGCAACTGATTGATGGAAATGTTTCCCTCCATCAATGCCACGCCTTGAGCATCCAGGTTTTCGACAGTTTGGCGGAAGAGTTGCGGGAGCTCGTCGGAGACTAAGCCGCCCGCAACCACTGGCGGAAGTTCAAGAGATTGGTTACGTCGCAGAATTGCGTCCCAATGCAGGAACCAGTCTTTGTAAAAATCACTGCCCGCGTCCCTGTGAACGTCAGCGAGACTCGTGCGCAACACCTCGCGGTAGAGATTCTCTAGACTGACAGGCCTCTTTCTCAGGTACTCGGACAGGGAATCCACGCCGGTATCGAAGAGCTTCTCCCCGCCAAACTCGCCGGTTTTCTCGGCGTATTTCTCAGCGAGTTTCTTCATCAGCTCTGCCGCGCCGGGTCCGAGTGCGCCTCCTAGCCAGCCGCCGATCGCCGCACCCAGCGGGCCTGCCACCATGGCGCTCAATCCTGCGGCGGCAATTTGAATCGTTGGTGCAATCCATTTGGAACCGCGGCCAGAATTCATGCCTTTCGCCCCAATGCTGACCAATTGTGGCACACCTGTACAGTTTTCCTGTCCGTGGAGGAATTCTGATTGGCCAGGAGATTATCAAATTAAGGAAGTTCTGCGCGAGAAAGAAGTCGCGGTCAAAGACTTTGACGAAAAACTCGCGAGGCTTGGCTACGATGGCACCGCGCGCCGCAGTCATCACAAACACGCCGCGAGCGCGGATAAGAAATAACAGAACTGTCAGCCTGTCGGTGGCTCCCCAATAGGGACCAGATTGACCTTGTCAGGAATCTCTTCTGATTATCTAATTGCTCCGTTATCTGGCGGCAGATGTTACCGGAAGACATTCCTTGAGGGCAGGGAGGGTGGATGTCACCGCCAACGCGAATCATAGGCCAGCGGAAAACATTGCACGGTAGGAGCTATCCGACCACAAGAAATTCGACTTTACGACGGTCAGATTTCAAGGATTTGGCTTTGTATTCTTTCACGCTCAGAGAATTCGCAAATCAGTTCGGCATAGTAGCGGTGTGAATGCGGGATTTGATTTCATTCGCTGTATCCTGCACCTGAAGTCGCTCGCCCCTTTGCGTCGTCACGAGAGCGTTTCCGCCATAGCAGGATGTTTGGACAAATGCCTCTATCTTCGCGATATCCGCTGCCAGAATCGAAACGGGCCTTTTACGCGCCTGAGTTTTGCATTCAAGACCATGCTCGACAGCGGGATTAAGAAAATTCAAGAAAGCGTCCCAACGCGGGTGGCGTGATTTCAGGTCGATTGTCTCAAAGAACACCTCGGTCAGATCTACGAAATTCGCTTTCATTTGCGGCTCCTGTTCTCCTGTTAAAACTCCACGCACTCTGCCTGGATTCCAACCTTATGTCAACATGAACCTGCATTCTCCTGCGATAACAATGGCTTCAGGGATTAGTGGAGGAGCAGGCGATTGTGCAACAGCGCTAGACGCCGTGCCCGCCATCAAGGCGTTCGATGAGAAACTCGCGCGGCTTGGCTATGACGGCGCGCCACGCCGCGATCATCACAAGCACGCCGGGAACGCCGATAAGAAATAACAGAACTGTCAGCCTGTCAGTGGTTCCCAAGCGCCCGGCCTTCCTCGAACCATGTCGTCCCTGGCATGCCCCCCTCGGCCCCGTGCTTCGACGTGCAGGAGTTTTCTGTCTTCACAGGTTTGACGAAGCCTTCAGGGCTGCGAAATGTAGCGCGCGCATGTCATCGCCTGGCGCCGACGTGCTGGGATGTTGGGAAAACGATGGCCGCTTCGCGTTGCTCATGGCTTCCACAATCTGCGACAAGTACCCCAGACGACTGCCTTTTTCATAGAAGGCGGCGGCGCAAACCCCAGGCGGTATGCCGACGCCTGAAAAGTCACCACTCATGGCGATCACCTGGATCTCGGGAAACCGGTCACGGACCGCCGCGAGTAATTCAAAGCCGGAAATACCGGGCATGTTGAGGTCGGAGAGAAGGATGTCTGGAATTTCCCGCCCAATCTCGACAAGCGCGGTGAAACCATCTTCAGCCGATCGCACCCTATATCCAAACTCAGTGAAGATCTCCGAGAATGCTGTTCGAGTCGAGGGCTCATCATCTACGATAAGCAGATTTACTTTCGCACCAGGCATCATGAACCCTCCGCAGAGCATCAAACGGTTGCTCGTGGACGGAGTATCCCATTGCCCTGATCGAGATACTGTTCAGTTTTGCTCACTCTTGCCGTCTGCGTCTGGTCGTCCCTCATTCGCCCTGCGGAGGGGATCTCAGAAAGAAGCCTTTAACGGCGTTTTTTCAGACGTTTAATCGTGCAGAACCACATTGAGCAGCGACTTATGAACCTGGATGCGGCCGTTGTATTCAATAAAGCCGAGCTTGCGAAAGCGGTTCATGAAAAAGCTGACGCGGGACCGTGTAGTGCCGATCATTTCCGCCAGGGTTTCCTGCGTGATCTTCGGAATCAGTGTTTCCGGTTCACCCGGCTTGCCGAATTCGGCCATTAACAGGAGAATTCTCGCCAATCGCTTTTCGCTTGAGTTGAAAAGCTGATCGACAAGATCGGCCTGGATGCGCATACTGCGGGCCAGCAGAAACGACAGGAACAGGTCGG
The DNA here is from genome assembly GCA_963782175.1 of uncultured Acidobacteriaceae bacterium. GTDB lineage: Bacteria > Acidobacteriota > Terriglobia > Terriglobales > Acidobacteriaceae > Silvibacterium. Next base: position 288,334 of record CAWAIX010000011.1, on the reverse strand, counting down.
AGAAGGAATGCTCCTCGTGCATGACGCGGATCATCTCCTCCCTCTCTATCTTGAGCGCTGTACAGGCGGTAATGGCAGTGGCGGTTGCCATTCGCAGTCCAACGATTGCCGCGATCGACTCCTCTCCAACAAAGTCGCCGGGGCCAAGAAGCGTGATGGTAGCTTCTTTGCCGTTTTTCGAAACGACAGTAAGCTTTGCGCGGCCCTTCTGCAGATAGAAAACGGAGTCAGAAGGATTCCCCTGCGAAAAGAAGGCCTGCTTTGGCTTCAATTGGACGATTCTTCGTCCTAGTCCCGTGTGTGCCAGAAAACTCGCCGGATCGAATTGAATGGCCTTTTGCTCAGACATCTGAGTGCCTCCTTACTGCAGGCAGTCGTGCCGGGGCAGTTCAGAAGGTACGCGACCGCTTCGGATCGAAGTAAACAGAGGGGGGTGCTCCCTCAATATTATCCATCTCGCGCGGCGGTGAGCAAGGCTTTGTGCTGCGCGGAAGCTGCTCATCGAATTGAGCAGCTTCAGTATTCTGTTCCGGAGCACACTTGCTCCCAGGCGATCCGCTCCTCCAGTGCGCCAACCGCTTTAGCGGAAAATCCCCAGCAGATAGGCCACCGCCATTCATCTCATGGGAGGCCAACCGGGCAAACGCTCAGCCCTCGGTCCGAGCTGTTTTGGGCAGATATCTCGTTTGTTCCTTTGAGAAAATCTCCATCTCAGGCTACGGAGGTGGCTATGACGGGATCGAGGATGGCAAGCCTGGTCTTTTGGACGGTGTGCGGAATGCTGGCTGGTTGCGCCAGACGCGCCGATCTCCTGCCTCCTCCCCAGCCTGAGATCAAGGCGGCACCGGCGACACCGATAGCGGAGAAGAAGGCGGACCTTGGCACGCAGACTTGGAATCCGGAGTGGGACCGGATCGTCGAGGAGGCACTGTCGCCGGAAATGCTGTCCGCCAGGGTGGCGAGAGATGTAAGGCCATTCTGTCCGCGTTTTAACGCGTTGAGCGACGGGGATAAGCGCGCCTACTGGGCATATTTCTTCCAGGCGCTTGCCGGTGCAGAGGCGGGGCTGGTGCCGACCGCAGATGTGCGTCACAAGGAGCCGGAGGTACCGGAGAAAGACACTGTGACTAAGCGGATGGTGCGAAGCGAAGGTCTACTGCAGCTGACTTTTATGGATGCCCAGCGCTATGGCTGTGATTTCGATTGGGATAAGGACAAGCAGTTACCGGAGAAAGATCCAGCGAAGACGATTCTGCAGCCGAAGAATAATCTGACATGTGGAGTGAGGATTCTCGAGAACCAGCTCATTACGCAGCGGAAGCCGCTCTTGAGTCGATCGGGGTATTGGTCTACGCTGCGACCCGGAGGACCCAGCTATCGGGTCTTCGCCAAGCAGATGACGAATGTGCCTGCTGTATGCCGCGTGGCCCCGTCTCTCAGCGAAACGAAGACGGAAACCGCTCGCGTGGAACCTGCAACCGAAGCAGCGCGGAAACCGGCGACCGGTTTGAAATGACCGGAGGTCCTGTGGGCGCGATGAATGAGTCACCCGGATTTGTCGCAGTTCGGGCCGTTAACCTTGGACCCCACAGCTGAGCAGCTTACCCGAGGCTTCTGCAGCCCAGTCGCTGAGCTTCACACTTCCGAACCGCCGCAAAGCGGTAGGTCCGCTCTCCTCAAGACCGACTTGAAACACACGGCAGCTCGCGTTCATCTCATGGCCGGCGAAACGCGCCCATGTTCACCTGAACGCGGATGGCCCGGCACACCGCTAGCAGCACCTGATCAATGCGGCTCATCCCGTCGAAATTCAAAGAAGCCACCCCCGCCGGCCGGCGCGTGGGCCAGAGCTGCGCACTGCACGACCCTGACAAGTCGAACTGAAACCCCGGCACCGCCGGCGGGAAATCCACGATCAGCACATGATTGTTCAGGCAGAACGCTAGCCGCGTGCCGGGGATCTCCCGCGGTTCCCACCAGGCCGAGCTCGCTGCCATAAACAATCTGAAGATACCCGTTTTCAAGCGTCCGGTCCGCCTTAAGCTTGCTGTAGAAGAAACCGAACCGCACTGGTCCGTGATAATCAGGATGCAGGCTGTGCGATGCCTGCAGCGGCACCGGCGCGTTGCGCGGTGTGGCGTAACTCAGTGTGATCGCGGTCTTCGCCGTCCATCGCGCCAAGGTCGCTATTTCAGGCGCAGAGAGTTCATCAACGTCCGTTTTGTCGAACAGCCGTTTCATGACCGGTTCAACGACGCCTTCCAACTCGTGCATCCATTCGTTGTTGCATTTCCTGCACACGCCCTTCATGGTCAGCTTCGTGAGCGGCGGCTGCCGCATGAGCTGTGGCAGTTCTCCGCTCACATTAGCGACATACATATTCATGATCTGGTGATGGCTAAGCTTGCGGAGCCACTTCGCGAAAACATGCTCGGCGTGGCGCGCGCACGGCGTCTTCTCGCCGGCCGGGCGCAAGTGACAGTCGCAAAAGATACAGTTCGTGATCGCCATGACTGCTATGACCAAGAATAAGTGAAAGCCAATGCCGGCAGGCATAGTCGACGTACGCGCCTGTCGGCGACGGGCTGGCCTAGAGCCAGCTGCGGCGTCTGGCCATGAAGGTCACAATCCCTTGGCGTAAGTTTCGCTCGGGAAGAGCACTCTTGAATGCTTGAATGGGCACAGATTGACCTTGTCAGAAATCTCTCCTGATTATCTAATTGCTCCGTTCCGTAAGGGCAGATGTTACCGGAAGCCATTCCTTGAGGGCAGGGGGAGGGTGGATGTCAGCGCCAACGCGAATATTTATCAGTTATAGCCATGAAGACAGCCGTTGGCTGAACGAGCTCACGCTCGTGCTCGCCCCCTTGATTCGCGAAGAGCGCATCGCCCCGTGGGATGACAAGGAAATTTCCGCCGGCATGCAATGGCGGCCCGAAATCGAGGCGCAGCTTCACACGGCGAATGTCGGCGTTCTCCTGGTCAGCGCCAACTTCCTCGCGTCGCGCTTCATCACCGATGTTGAGCTGCCCGCCATCCTTAAGCGCGCTGAGCAGAACACGCTGCGTTTGCTCTGGATCGCCGTCAGTCCTTCCCTCGTATCGCAGACACCGCTTTACAAATTCCAGGCCGTCAATGATCCTAAACGGCCGATCGATATGCTGGAGAAGCCGCAGCGCATGAAGGCCTGGGTCGAAATCGCTGAGGCCATCAAGGATGCCTCGGGCATCTCCGCCATCGCCGGCGCGCTCGGCGCCATCGACGACTCATACAATCTGGTTCGTTCTGTAGTGCTGGGACCCGCAACGCCGCCCGCCCAGCATCCTGTCGCTCAATACACCGCCCAGAGCGATACGGTTGCCTTCACGGCCCATGAATTAACCGTCACCATTACCGCCGCTGATATGGACCAACTCGACAAAGAGAGCCTTGCGCTGATTCAAATGTACGAGGACTCGATGCAACAGCGGTTCGATCGCATCAGAAAGCTCTACCCATCAAGGATTCTTCCGAATGGCGACATCGATACAACAGTGGAGCTCCAGTTGCGAAACCTCGCCAAGCCCATGTGCGAGGACCTGAACAACATCCTCAACTTCCTCGCCGGCATGGGCAAATATCTCGACGATCACTATCAAAGTTACCGACAGCTGTGCAGCCAGCTTAGATCCTGATCAGGACAAAGGGCAGACATAGACGAAAGACGTTCCCTTCGTCGGCCTGCCTCTCCAGCCCCGCACGTCTTATCGCAATCTAATTTCCATTAGCGCTGCGACCGTCGGCGCTGATTTGTGCCCTTTTCCAAACTGCCCTAACCAGGCATAGATATCGCTTGGTCATTCCAGACTCCCTTGCTAATTTTCGAGAGCTTAAGAGGGTAATTTGGCCACTAAACAGCGCTATCAGCTTTTCAGACTGCCCGAAATGCCGCCATTTGTTTGCGCGCCATACGCGGTACTGATCATTGCGGTGCTGCTAGCCTACGCCAACGTCTACCGCAATGAGTTTCTATTCGACGATCTTATCCTGATTACGAACAATAAATTCATTACTTCATGGCGTTATATCGGCACACTGTTTGTAACGAGTTTCTCGCAAGGCGGGGGACACAGTGACCCTTTTTATCGTCCGCTGGTGCAATTGCTTTATCTGATTGTCTACCAAACGGCCGGCCCGTCCACCTTTGCATTCCACTTATTGAATGTCGTACTGCATATTCTGAATGCCTGCCTGCTGTACACACTGGGCATCAAGTTGGATTTCAAGCCTATCGCTGCCTTCATGGCTTCCCTTTTGTGGGCGGTACATCCCGTGCAGACCGAAGCGGTCGCATATATGAGCGATACGACCGATCTGCTTTGCGGCGTCTTCATACTGTCGGGTTCGGTTCTGGCGCTCGGTGACAACCGTTGCCGTGTCCTTTGGGTATGTCTATCGTTTGCTCTGGCGCTCTTCAGCAAAGAAACAGCCGTGGTCGTCCCTTTGCTGGTTATGGGACTGCTTTTTTATCGCAGTGAAGACAGGTGGTCACTCCGCACTTACCTGAATACGTGGCCGCTTTGGCTGATGGTCGGTGCTTATCTGGCAGCGAGAGCCACCGTGCTGAATTTCGCCGGTGTTTTCGGATATTACAACAACACCATCGCCGTTGATGTCGGCTTGGCGCACCGCTTTTATACATCTCTGGCGACACTGCCGGTTTATACCCGGCTGTTGGTTTGGCCGGTCGGCCTGCATATGGAGCGGAGCTTTCCCATATATACCAGTCTGTGGGCGCCGCAGGTTTTAGAAGGATTCCTTATTCTGGCAACCGTTATTACCTGCATTCTTTGGAAACCAACGTGCCGGACAACGCCGATGGCATGGGGGCTGGTATGGGCCGCCGCAATGCACGCACCTCAGTCCGGAATTCTGATTCGGAGCGATGCGCTGATTGCCGAACACTGGCTGTATTTGCCCACAATGGGTTTGTCGCTGGGATTTGGGGAAAGTCTGGAGCGGATGTCGCAATCTATCCGTATGGCAAGGTTTAGGCCGGTCCTTGCCGGGCTCGCGGCGTTGACTGCCTGCCTGTTTGGAACCATGACGTTTGAGCAAAATAAAATCTGGAAAGATTCTTTTACTTTTTACAACCATATATTCGCCTGCGGGGACGACTCAATACGCGCCCGGGTCAATCTCTCCGATTACTACTATGACAGACATCAGTTTGACCTCGCGCTGGAACAGGCGCGGCTGGCGCTCAGAATGTCGGATGATTACGCGCCGGCTCATTTCTTTTACGGTCTATCACTGATCCGCCTTGACACCAACTCTCAAACCATCGACGAGGGCATGAAGCACTTTCAACGGGCACTCGCGATAGATCCGGAATTTTACCTGTCGTATGACGCAATGGCTGACGTCTATGACTATCTCGGGGATCTTGACAAAGAATCTCAGAGCCGCGCCAAATCCGCTGAAATAAAAAAGAAACTGGGATTGATTGATTGAGTGGGGGTGAGATAGCGGGCTCACACATTCACATCCAATCGAATGACTGGTTCTGCTCTGCATGTAATTTAACCCTTTAATCCTTCGGGATTGGATAAAGGAAGAGGGGCGCGGCGTCCGCGCTCCTTTTTCGTTGTGTCTTTTCTCCCCGCATGCAACTGCATGCTGCCGTTAACTGTTTGTTAACCGATTCGATCTTAAAGAACGAACACGCACTAAAAAACCACAGTCCAACAAAGGGGAATAAAATGGCTAACGTAACAGGACCAGCTTCTTCGACCGACACCGCGATTGCGAGGTGGAATGGAACCACAGGAACTGTAATTGAAGACTCTACCTGCACTATTGACGGCTCAGGCAATATGGTAGTGCAGGGAAAACTATCGCCTAATACCTATAGTTCCCAATTCGACGGTTTCAACGTTGACGCTTCCGGAAATATTTCAGCGCTATCTTTGACTGCTACCGGTGCTGATGGAATAACTACTACCGCAGATATGTCGGCCTATAGTTATTCACTTGAGGCTGGCTTTTTTAGTGTGGATAGCGGCGGGAATCTTTTTTGTACGAGCATAGCTCAATCAAGCACCAGCTCGTTTACGATCGATTCCAGTGGAAACATAACGGGTCATGCGCTTGGGATTGGCGAAAGCGCGCCATCGGCCGGAAATGTCAACATTAGTGGTCAATATCAAGTGGGAGGCAATCAGATCGCTGCGGCCAACCTTTCAGACTACGTGGGCAAGACGTCCTGGACACCGGTATTAAAATTTGGCGGTGCGACCACCGGAATTACTTATAGCAGTCAAGAAGGAACGTATGTTCAAATCGGAAAACTAGTTATAGCGGAAATGCAAATAGCTTTGACGTCGAAAGGAAGCGCCACCGGTGCAGTGACAATTACAGGATGGCCCGTTAGCGCGAATTCTACTGGTGCAGGGCAATTGTCATTTTATGGTGCTACCGCTTCGGGATCTAATTTTGCATCACCAGTGAGTGGATATTTAGATGGAACGACAATGACGCTCGCTTATCATGCAGCAACCGGTCAAGGTGCCCTTACCAATTCAGATTTTACAAACACTACTCAGATCAACCTTACGTGCGTTTATATAGCGTCGTGAGGTGTGATCTTTAGAGCAAGATAGGGACCTTTGGCGACTGCGCTGCCCGAACCGAAAAGCGATCTACAGCAGGCATAACAACGAAATCGGAAAGGGGTGCAGATTTTGTGCACCCCTTTGTCCTTTCGTTGGTCAAGCGCATAATTAGGGTGCTAAAGGCAATCCCAGACCTACCTGTAGGAAACAAAACTGGTCAACCCCCATTTGAGAGCCTTACTGCAGCAAGGCCTTACGTACTGATTGCAAAAACAGCCTTGGCCGGGAATTTGCTCCTGATCGGGGCAGAACTCTGACCGAGATTTGAATGGCCATCATGGGTTAATCAGCGAGCAAGCTGTTAGGGTATTTGGCTATTTGATTATGGATTATCGGCAGCGCTGACCATGACAGCGCTGCCACGAAGATGTTCCGTCGAGGGGAACAAATCAGGATTGGCCCGCTCTGATTCAATTGCTAACCTTCATGAGGCATGAAGGAACCGGGTGGTGCTGCTGAAAGACAAACAAGACGAACTGTTCGCCAGATTGTCCAGGATAATGTGTTTTCCTTATGCACCCCACGCGGCGTTGGTTGTCGCGGTGCTGCTAGCTTATGCGAACGTCTATGCCAATGTTTTCTTATACGACGACATCCTTCTAATCGTCCACAACAAGCTTCTCCAGCATTGGAACACATTGCCGGAGCTTTTGAGTGGCCTGACCAACAGTGGCGATGGCCTGGCGACGGGATTTTACCGTCCCCTGCAAATGCTGTTCTATTTAGTGATTGTCCAGATTTTCGGGCTTTCACCTTTCGCTTTTCACACCCTCAATATCGGGTTGCATGCCGCCAATGCCTGTCTTGTTTTTGGACTTGGTTCCCGTCTTGGACTGCGGCAAGCGGTTTCGTTTCTGGCGGCGCTCCTATGGGCTTTGCATCCGATCCATACCGAAGCGGTGACTTACATTAGCGCTACGGCTGATCCACTCTATAGTTTCTTCTGTCTCCTTGGCCTTTTCGTATTGCTGCCTGACTTTGCAGCGCGTAAGTTCTGGTTCGCGAGTTTTCTTTTTGCACTCGCCATCGGCAGCAAAGAATCCGCTGTAATATTTCCGGCTTTGGTTGTGATCACCATTTTTCTGGTTAGCCAAGATCGTCGACGTTTTTCAACGTATATCAGGACCTGGCCGCTCTGGCTGTTGGCTGCGGCGTATATAACGCTACGACTGATCTTTATGCACATAAGCGGCTTCCAGATGTTGGATTCCCAAGACATCGTCAGCGCGCAACTCTATGTCCATAACCTGCCTAACCGGATCATGACCTGTCTTGCGACTCTGCCCGTTTATTTGGGGCTGATAATCTGGCCATCGTGCCTGCATATGGAACGCAGCTTCCCCATATTCACAAGTTTCGCGAACTGGCATGTTTTGGCTGGCAGCGCCATGATCTTGTTGGTCACGCTGCAGATTATTTGGGGACGAGCACAACACGGGTTGGCATTCAGTTGGGGATGTGCCTGGTTCGCTGTGGCCCTGTCGCCGAACACAGGCCTTTTGATGCCTATCAATGCGCTGCTTCTGGAACACTGGATGTACCTGCCGACTGTCGGAATGGTCCTCGGGATGGCCTATACCATTCAGGTGCGCCTTGATCGACATCGAGGAAGAGCGACCCCCATGGTTGCATTTTTCGCTGCATTGACAGCATTAGCGTTCGCCGTCAAAACCTATCATCAGAATGAAATCTGGCATGATCCAGCCACGCTGTTCGAAAATGCTTTCAAATGCGGGGAGCAATCAGGTCGAGCACACAACGTCGTTGCCACATTTTATTGGCGCCAGGGTGAATTCGAGAAAGCCATCGAGCAGCTTCAAATGACCGTCGCGCATCCGAATCCGCTGCCGCAATCGATGATGCCCTCGGTATATACCGAGTTTGCAATGGTCTATCTGCGGGTTGAGTATTCCGAAACAGACATGTCGATCGACGAGCAAATCCAGATGATCAAACGTGTATTGCCCTTTACTTCACAGATTCCTGAAGCGATTGAAGAGCTGAATAAGGCACTGGAAATCGATCCAGATTACTTCTGGGCCAATGAAGTTTTGGCCGTCATCTACGGTTATCAGGGAGATGGGGAAAAAGCGGCTTACTATAGCAGCCGGGCCATGACATCTTTTCAGAGAAACTCTCGATGAGCACTATACTGGTGTGGCCAAGATTAGGAGTTAGCGGGGTATTTTGACTTCGCAGTTTCCGTAATCCTGAAGTGATAATGTATGTTATGGAAAGTAAGTGGCTCTTCAGGGCAGGGGGATTTTCATAATGTCTGAAGGCATTTGGAAGTCTAACCAGTTCGGGACCGCGATAACATCACTAGGGGTCAGCGTAGAATCTTCCCGATAAACCACGCTAAGAGAATAGCTGTTTATTTTCAAATGCTTCGGAAGCAGATTCTGTTTGTTTGGCGCGCCGGAACATATGATTATGGTTAAAAATTACGTCTGGGCGCCTATTTTCAGTGCCTCATTCAAAGCACGAAAGTAGAATCTTCCCGATAAGCCACGCTAAGCCGCTTCAAGTAAAGAAGTCAAAGGGTTATAGAGCGGTCTACTCGTTTTCCTCATGCGCACATTGATAGCCTGCCGCGAACGCCTCCGCCAGGCTGGTAACGCCGGTCGCCTTCACGAACAAAAGATAACCCAAGCCGGCGACTGACAGGGACATGACGCCCTGACCGTCTTCGTAAATGAAGCCGAGGCGCTTGCATTCTTTCAATCCGCCCAGAGACTTTGCCAGACTTTCAATCTGGCAGACGCTCTCAATATCGAATGTGTTGTCTGGCACAGGCGCGTTATAGCGCGATATTCGAGCCGGCGGCAAGTCCTTGCACTGCAGAAAGAGGGCGGCGCAGATGCGTTTTTGAGGCGCGAGAAACTCTATTCGTTGGCTCATCCAAGATCCTGAAACTTCTTTGCGCACGCGATTTAAGACTTTCCAAGCTCTTGTATTGTGTTTTGCGTTCGGACTTTATCGATAATGGCTTTTACTAGGCTGTCGAGTTCTTTGCCTTCACGGTAGTCTGCAGGCAACGCGAAATCGGCCCGCTTCTGTGCAATAAGGGTGTGGCAAATTTCTCTGGGCGAAGGCCTGTTCGCAGTCTTCCGCTTCTTGTTGTTATAGACGGCAACAGCATAGCCGCCTTGATATTTGACCATCTTCATGCACGGAATATCCGTTTCGCCATCGCCGATGTAGATCATGTTGGAGAATGGAATCGGACGTTCCTGCTCGGCGACAAACTTGTTTATCTTTTCATTGTCCCAGGAGTTGATGATCCCCTTGTTTATACGAAAAAGGTGCTGGGTCTTGTTCGTATAGTTGACGGCCAGCGCAGGCCATCTTGCAACGTCATGCTGGTCATACATAAAGCCAGAGGCAAAGATGAAGTCAAACTCATTCGCGATCTCGGTGCCTGCAAGCATTTCCCGCAGACCAGAGGAAATGATGTAGTGATGGACCTTGATTCCTCGGTCCTTGCCATACTTGTTGATCCTTGGAAACCAATCCGACACTCCCTCATAAAGCGGTAACCCTTTTCCATGCTCCGCAAAGGATTCCCTTGATATCCGTTGATCGTGGCTGTCCGCCTCGCGCAACATCAGGTACATGTAGGAGAGGATTTCATCCATATCCTGAGCCTTTGCGTTCTGCTTAACCTTTCTCCAGAATTCCTCCTTCTTAATTCCGAGGTTTGGAATAAAGGAATGCTCCTGCATGTTGCCTGGAGCCAAGGTTCCATCGAAATCGTAAGCAATGGCCAGCGGGATAGGTTTCCTTGGCATCGGTATCACCTTTCAGACTGTCATTTTGCGATCCGCCACGATGCGGCCAACAGCGCATTATACGTATCGATTCAATAATCTCAATGTCACTAGTACACCTGAGCCGCAGCTGGGTTCGCCGTCCCCTGTAACTATCTGTCCCATGTCATGGAGTGTTAGAAAACGGGCTGGGCTGATGACCACTCTTGCTCGGCGTACCGTATCATTTCTGCCACCACGGAAGGCGCTTCGATGGGAACGATATTGAACGCTCTCTTGCCGGCATCCTTGATGGAGGCTCCCAGGACGAAGACCTGTCTCCCATCGACGATAATCTCACGGTCATGAAAAACGTCGCTTGAACGGATCGAGCAGGCAAATCCGTGCTGCGCCACGAACGCTTTGGTTTCAGCCAGAAAATCTTTCGGCAACTGTCGCGATTTCGTCAATATTCGGCAGGCTTTCGGGCCATTCGTCGAAAGGAGAAACTGAAACAGTGACGAATCAACATAGCCGTCGATCAGAAAAAGCTCCGTCGTCGCGCCTTTGAAAAGGCTCCTGATGTGAACGAATGCGTCATGGACCGCTCCGGCCGGAAAGAATACATGCTGGCCAACGTCACTGTTCTCAACCGGAACGAATTGCGTACCATCGAGGCGCCATCCCACTCCCTGCAGCCGGTTACGTACAAGATGCGCTCTGTTCTCGCTTAGACGAATTGCCAACGCTCTGGCCAATTCCCATTGCGATGTCCACTCCAGATCATCGATCCAACCCTGAACTTCTGTCACGTACGCACGTTTTCTCGGTCCGTACCTATCCTGCAAATCCGGCGGAAGCTGAAAGTTGAATCCGACCGCCATAAAGTCGTTCAACACGAGGTCCGGTGATTCCTGGTCGATAACGATCGACAGAAGTGGCGCAAGGACGGGAATCCAGGCGTTTTTGCTGTTCTCCATTCTGGAACTACCTCCGTGACGTTTGCCTGGCCAGCGGAGATTGCCGTCCAGTTCCTTCAGAAGTCCGTCGTTTTCATCTTCATCTTCTTCGTCGCTGCTGTCCCGAGGTTTCGGCGGCGGAACTTCCTCCTCCTCAAACCACAGCAGCGTTAGGGTCTGATCCCATTGCGCGAGATGTCGCACCTCTTCCAGAAGCGTCCCTCCCCGTTCCCAGTCGCTAAACCAGACATCCGCATGGATCTCCTCGGGGCCGTCGCAGAGCGTGCCGGCGCGCACTTTTTCCGACAACGAACCTCGGGGTACATCCAGCCGCGGCGGTATCCACGCTGCCGCGTCCTTCAGGGGGTCACCTCACGAAACGGAAAAAATCGTACGCTAAGGCCGGTATGGCCAAAAACCCCTGCAAGCCATGCAAGGTAACCCTCTGATTTCAATGGGAAGTGATTTCGCATTTCGTCTGTGGCCAGAAACTATTCTTTATGGCCATGTCCGCGTTCAAGAATTTTGAGAAATCCATGAAAACCCAGCATGTTCTCTTTTCTAAACGTACGATTTTTTCCGTTTCGTGAGCTGACCCCATATTGCTGCACTGCTCTGCTCAACTCTGAGACTTCACGCCGCCGCTTTGCTGGAAGCTTTTGGCCGTTTTGAGTTGATAAGGCGACCCACGAGACGACCCAATATCTGCAGAACTTGCTCATCAGAGTGCTGCCAGACTTGCTCGACGGTTCGGACACCTGCGTTAAGCAGTGCCAGGTAGTCGCCGCGTCCGAGGTCCACTGGAATGTCGACGATCCCCAAGGCATCGGCTGGCAAACCAATTTCGAGTTGTCGTAACAGCCGGTCAATCACATCCTCCGTCGGGCCGCCCGTGACAAACAAAAGGCTTGTTATCTGATGGGCAGCTCGCAGGTGAAAACGCGTCGCATCAGCAAACTTCCGAATATCGCCATAGCCAATCTTGCCCTGGAACGGTGTCGCCGAATATTTCTCCTCTATCTTGTCCACCGCAGTGCCGCTTATCCAGTCCCAGAGAATACAAGCTCTTTTGCAGCGAGCAAAATAGGAAAAATTGTCGTCAGCGAATCGCTGAAGGGCGTTGACTATCGGTGTTCCGAATCGCCTAGCCGCCTCCTGCGCCCATATTCCTTCTTTGACGCCTTTCTTAAACATAGGCGTATAGGTGTTGTCGGATTCAGGCAACGCTTGAACCAAAGCCATCAATCGCTCCGCGGTTAAGCCCTCTGGATTCCCAGTTCTCACGAGATCAACCAGACGCATCGCCCCACGGAAGGATAGTGATGACTCTCCGCAAGCGCGGCCAAGCAGCGTTAGTTGGACATCATCCAATTCTTGTTCGACCAGGCCAAGACGGATCATATCGCCCAAAAGTTGGACAAGGCGCGCCTCCATTTCGGTACGCCATCCAGGATGCTCGCGGTTGGCAAGATATCCTCCGAAGGTGTTGAGGAGGAGTTGAAGAACTTCGTCTTTCCGGACTCGCGTCACCTGGGCCAACAAACGAACAACCCAGGTCTCTAAATGGTCGATATCGAACGATGATTGGAGAGATTCCAGGATTCCGCGCGTGTACTGCCGAAAGAGGCGTTGGCGCTCGCCCGGATCGTTGACTAGAACAATGGCCTTGCCACTTTCGTTGTAACCGAGCCGCCCCGCCCTCCCCGCCATGTTCTTGTACTCAGCGACCGTGAATGGCCGGCCATCTTCGCCAATGAATTCCTGTTCAGCAATAATGACCGTGGATGCTGGCGTATTGATGCCAGCCGCGACGGTGGTAGTCGCGCCAAGAATGCGAAGGCTGCTTTTAGGGTCACGGAAAGCTCGTTCAATTATCTGCTTCTCCTCGCGCGTCAGGTTCGTATTATGAAATGCGGTGCCTCCGTTAAGGCATTGCCGCAGTGCCGTTGACGTGCTCGACAGATCACGTTCAGGCAGTTGCGCGAGCGCATCGACGGCAGGTGCCAGCCCAACATCGCGGGCGAGATAATTGGCGCATCCCTCGGCCGGACCTCTCGCATTTCGGAATACGATGACTTTCTCTGTTGTGCCGGCCAGCAATTGCTGGACAAGCGGAACAATCACATCCTGCGCGCTTGGTTTGTCTCTGCGTACTTGAATTGCGTGATAGGGCAGCAGTTGAGTCAGTTGTTCGTTACCATCTGCGTCTACGAATTGGAACTGGCCTGTCCGATCGAGAACCCCCTCAATTAGCGGTACAGGACGCTTGGACGTCACAAGCGATTTGCAACCGAGCCATTCGTCGAAACTGTTTATATTGCCTATCACCGCCGAGAGTGCGATGAGCTGGGGATTTACACCGCGTTGGCGTGCCGCGAGCAAGTATGTTAGCAGCAGTTCAACCACGATTCCCCGCATTGGATCGGTGATGAACTGCGCTTCATCGAGAACGACCAGACCGATTTGGTTCAATGCCCATGATTTACGTACGATGAGGTTCAAAAACATTTCATACGTCAGCACGGCAATCTCGTACTTGCCCCGTATGAACAGTTCGGTTTCGTCGGTATGATCTCCCGTGCACCGGATGACCCTCATTCCCAACCTTTCGCCGTAAACACCAAGAAAGAGGTCGTATTTCTCATTTACGAGCGCCCGGTATGGCAGAAGAAATACCGCCTTGCGACCATCGATGATGGCTTTTGTCGCGGCCATCTCTCCGATGAATGTCTTTCCCGAGCTTGTCGGAGCGACGACCAGCAGCGATTCCCGGTTGAGAATCCGATAATCGTTGACTGCCGACAATTGCAAATCATTGAGCCCGCCTCGAAATCGTTCACTCCACTCGTCAAGAACCGTCTGCGGGATGCCGAACTGGTTAAGATCGCCAACCTGGGAACTAACCCGAATGCCGGCTGCTTCCGGAAAGGCCGTTAGGTATTGTGCCCCTCGTCTCAATCTCGGCAGAGCGAGCCCGCCCTCCACATGCCCGAGCATGACCGGGGTCTGCGTGACGCCGAGTTGACCGGCAGCGGCCCGAACGCTTTCCATTACAATTGCCATTGCCGCCGTAAGATCGATGTTGTCGCGCTTACCGCCTTGAAGCGCATCCATCAGAGCAAATGTCAGCAAACCATGCCTGTTCGCCGGCGATTCATACGCCACCTCATTAACGCTGCAGGCAGAGATTAAAATTCGGCCAGAGCCTGCGAGTTCTTCAAGAGGGATTCCCGGATCTCGGGAAATCGGCGAGTCATCGAGTACACGGGCCGGAGCGGCTCCGCTAAAGCAGCAGTCAATCACGCAAAAAATGGCTTTCGCTTTCGATGCCTTAAAAAGAGCTGCAAGCTCGTCCATACCGATGGTCGTGGCATCAAGATTCTTGCGAGAGCTGTCATGGGTTACGAACCGATGACTTTTGGTCCCATGACCTGAGAAAGTCACAATAACGGTATCGTCCGAAGTCGCCCCCCTAAGAGTTTCATCGAGTGCGGCGCGTATTCTCTCTGTGGTTGCATCGGCATTTTTCAGGAGGTTCGCCTTCGCGTCTGGCATTGAGTCCTTCACCAGCGCCCAAAGCGCTGTTGCGTCGCGCGCGGCACCTGTCAATTCGCGGATCGTGGTGTCCGCGTATTTGTCGACCCCTATAAAAGCGGCTTTAAGCATGACAGCATTTACCTAAATGGCTCAATACAGCGGACATTGGTTCAGCGACAGCAGATTGTTGTTCCAATCTCCGTCTGCATACGTGCGTACATAGGCTGGCCGACCGGCCGGGCGGAAAACACCTATATCGGCCCGTTTCCTGGTCGCCGGGTCAATCACGAAGAAAGTGTTGGTTTTGGCGTCGATGCTGGCGATAACATCTTCGCGGGTCCACTTCCATCCGGCGGCCGGATTCCCCAGATGAGTGATGTGCTCATGAGGACTCTGAGGATTCGGTTTTGTTATACAGGTTACTTGTACATCGGCCATAAGGTTCTCCTTCTCTTTCCGTCGGCGAATCTCCCAACAGCCTTGTTTTACCAGATAAAAGACATTGCCACAAGCGTTTGTTGATGTTTGCAATACAAACTTGTCAGCATTATTGACAGTACAAAAAGATGGGCCATACTCTCTAATGAAGTCGCAGACAATGAAAGATCACAGCAATTTCTACAAACAGGTTGGGGAAAAGATCCGTTCGCGGCGAGGGAAAAAGCTGTCTCAAGAGGCGCTCGCTTCGGCTGTAGGCTTAACGCGGACGTCGATAAGCAACATCGAAAAAGGGCGGCAGAGACTGCTGCTTCATACACTGGTGGACGTCGCCGACGCACTCCAAGTGGAAGCCGCGAGTCTCCTGCCCGACCGGCCCGTCGCACTTGATCCGGTCGGTGCCGAAACTCTGGCTCAGTTGTCAGTAACCGAAAGAGTTTTCATCGAGTCCGCAATTGGCTTAAAACAGCAGAAGGAGAATCATGGCTATCAGGAGAAGGAAGATTCGGGAATTGGTCCAGACGCTTCTAGCGGAAGCGAAGGTCACCGAAGCGCCCGTCCCGGTTTGGGAGATCGCCCGAAAAAGAGGGGCGCGAATCGTCGTTGAATCGCTGGATGGCGATCTCTCCGGCTTCCTCTACCGGGATTCGTCACAGAAGATAATCGGCGTGAACACCCAGCACGCGTCCGTTCGACAAAATTTCACAGTCGCCCATGAGCTGGCCCATTTGCTACTGCACGATCAAGAACAGTTGCACCTGGACAGGGCATTCTCTTCGGTGCGGCTGCGAGACGATGTTTCTAGTCAGGGCGTTGACGGGGACGAAATAGAGGCTAATCTGTTCGCGGCTGAGATTCTGATGCCAGAGAGCTTTCTCAGACGCGATCTCTCCGGACAGAGGACGCTCGATCTTTACGATGAAGATTTGATCCCAGATTTGGCGCGCAAGTATGGCGTGAGCGTACAGGCGCTTATGTTTCGCCTCCAGTACCTCGGCTACATCGAAGGGTAAACACCTGCCCATTCCGCCGACAGAGCTTCTGCCTGCTGCAGCACAGTCTGCACGGCCGCATCCTGAAGGTCGGGCGGATAACCATACTTGCGGAGAATTTTTTTCACAAGCACGCGCATACGGGCCCGTGCTGCCTCACGGTGCATCCAGTCCACAGTAACGGTGTTCTTCACGCTTGTTACAAGTTCATGGGCGATGACGCGCAGTTGAGGCTCTCCCATGACTTCTCGGGCGCTGCCGTTTTCGGCAAGTGCGTCGTAAAACGCAATCTCTTCAGGGCTCAGCCCGCTCTCCTCTCCCCGCTGACGGGCCTCGCGAATGTCCTTGGCTAGCTGGATTAGCTCCTCCAGAACCTGAACCGTCGTTATTGCATTCGCGTGGTATCGCGCGATCGCGGCTTGAAGCCTGTCGCTAAACGCTTTGGCCTGGACGACATTTCGCCTGCTTTGCGAGCGCACCTCGCCGTTTATAAGCTTCCGCAAAGCTTCAAGGGCCAGGTTTTTGCGGTCCATTTCCCGCACTTCGGACAGAAACTCATCCGACAGCACGGAAATATCCGGGCTCTGAATTCCGGCCGCCTTCATAATGTCGATGATCTCGGTCGATACGACGGCACGGCTGACAATCTGTTGAATCGCCAGCTCCCGTTCAGCCGTGCTGCGGCCACCGTTTGAGGTGCTCTTCACCATCGCCGCGCGCACGGCCTGGAAGAATCCGACCTCTTCCCGGATTTCTTTCGCCTGGTCGCTTGCCGCCGCGAGCGCATAGGCTTTCGAGAGCGCAAGGACGGCGTCGCTATAGCGTCGATGCATTCTCCTCTTGCCTTCATCGGTTGTCTCACGGGCAGCATCCTGCTGTTGCATGGTGAGTATCCAGTCAATGGCGCCGGCCATGACGCCAAGCCTTTCCTGTGGTGTTGCCTGGGGCAAAACGGCACGGCGATAGTCATAGCCGCCGGACGTGTCCGGCCTGAACATTGCCCGGACGACTTCGTATTTCTCCATCAATACGGCTACGGCTTGCGCCTCATCGACGCCCGTGTTCTCCTGATCCGGCTCCGAGTATTGCCGCAACGCATTCTTAAGGCGCTGTGCGATGCCGATATAGTCGACCACCAGTCCTGCCGGCTTGTCGCGAAACACGCGGTTGACTCGGGCAATCGCCTGCATGAGGCCGTGACCCTTCATCGGCTTGTCGATGTACATCGTGTGCATGCAGGGGGCGTCGAAGCCCGTTAGCCACATATCGCAGACGACGACCAGTTTCAGCGGGTCTTCTGCTTTCTTGGCTCGCTTCGCCAACAGCTCACGCCGCGCTTTCGGCCGTTTTCCGATATGCGGTTGCCAGGCGGCCGGGTCTGACGCAGAGCCTGTCATCACGATCTTGATGGCGCCGGCATCATCGTCATCGCTGTGCCATTCCGGGCGCAGCTTGATGATTTCGTCGTAAAGCTTGACGCAGATCCACCGCGCCATGCAGACGATCATGCCTTTGCCTTGCAGGCCGGAGATCCGATTTTCAAAATGCTGGACGAGATCGGCAGCGACGAGCTTGATTCGGGTGTCGGAGCCGACTAGAGCCTCGACGGCAGCCCACTTTCTTTTGAGCTTTTCCTGCACGTCCGGCGACTCCGTGCCTGTGACCTCATCCACCTCGTCGTCGATCTTCGGCTTCTGCTCCTCATCGAGCTCAATCCGGGCAAGGCGGCTCTCGTAGTAAATGGGAACAGTGGCACCGTCGGCCACCGCACGACTGATGTCGTAAACATCAATGTATTCGCCGAAGACCGCGGGTGTGTTCACGTCTTCCTTCTCAATCGGCGTGCCGGTAAAGCCGATAAGCGAAGCATTAGGCAGCGCATCCCGGAGATACTTGGCGAATCCGTAGGAAATCTCTCCAGCCTTGGACACTTTGGCTTTGAATCCGTACTGACTGCGGTGTGCTTCGTCGGCAATCACGACGACGTTGCGGCGGAGCGTCAATGGTCGGTCGTCGTCGCCTTCTTGGGGTGAGAATTTCTGAATTGTTGTGAAAATCACGCCTCCCGACGAGCGATCCAGTAGCTTGAACAGATCCTCATGGCTTTCCGCCTGTACCGGCATCTGGCGCAGGAGATCCTTGCACATGCTGAACGTGCCGAAAAGCTGGTCGTCGAGATCGTTCCTGTCCGTGATGACGACGAGGGTCGGGTTTTTCATGTCCGGATGCTTAATGATCTGCCCGGCATAAAATGCCATCAGCAAACTTTTCCCTGAACCCTGAGTGTGCCAGATGACACCGGCGCGTTTATCCCCATCAGGACGTGTCGCCTGCAAGGTCCGCTGCACAGCACGTTGCACAGCGTGGAACTGGTGATAGCCGGCTAGGATCTTCACAACATCCGAGCCGGTATCGCCAAATACGATGAAATCCTTGATTAAGCCGAGCAGCTGACGCTTATCAAAAACACCTTTGATGACGGTTTCCAGCTCCGGCTGCGCACGGCCTACCTCCATGCTGCCATCGACCGTGCGCCAAGGCATGAAGCGCTCGCGATCAGCCGTTAGCGACCCGATGCGCGCCGATAAGCCATCAGAAATCACAAGCGCGTCATTCGTTCGGAACAGCGAAGGAATTTGCGCCTTGTACGTCTGCAGCTGGTTGAACGCCCCGTCGATGGTTGCGTTTTCATCGCCGGCGTTTTTCAGCTCGATGACGGCGAGCGGCAGCCCGTTCACGAAAACCACAATATCCGCGCGGCGCTGGGCTTTGTCCTCGATGACGGTGAACTGGTTGACGGCCAGCCAGTCGTTCGCCTCCGGGTCGTCGAAGTCGATGAGCCGCGCTTGTTCGCCTCGGATGACGCCGTCTTCCCCGAAATATTCGACGTCCACACCCTCGACCATCGCCTTGTGCAGACGGCGGTTCTCCGCGACGAGGGACGGACTTTCCGACTGAATGATGCGGCGGAAGGCGTCGGCCCGCGCTTGCGGCGGCAATTGAGGATTCAGCCGGGCGAGGGCTTTCTTGACGCGTTCTTCAAGGATGACATCCCCGTAACTTCCGCGTTCCGGCTTGTGGCTGTCAGGGCCAATCTCGGGACCCCCGGTCACGGAATATCCGAGTTCCCGGAGCCAAGCAAGGGCCGCATCTTCGACGTGGCTTTCAGCGATCACGCAGACCCTCCTTCGGCAGGTGCGGCGGTTTCCGGAGGTGCTGCTTCCGCGACGAGTTCGGCGACCAGGGGCGCGGCGGCGGACTGCACGGCATTGAGCGCTTCGATGTAGGCCGCGCGGTCCATATGGTACAAGAACCGGCTGGCCGTCGCCGTGACAGGCAGGATGTCGCCGCCCGGCAGCCTGATGGTGACGGCAAGGTCTCCCGCTTCATCCGTTTCGGCTTCAAGGCTCACACCGTTGTCGATAAGGTCGTTGAAAGTCGTAAAGCGTTCGTACGGTTCGCGTGTCTGCGATAGTTTCCAGTTTGTTTCCAGATACGCCTCGTGCAAAAACGTCACGAGCGCGTCCGCAGAGAGCACGGCCGCGCGGCGGTGATGCGCCGACAGCTTGGCAATAAAGCCGTCCTTGCCGTGGCTCACCGTACCCGCTTCGTTGCGCAATTCGCGCAATGAATCCGTGATGTTGTTGTGATGCTTCACCAGATCGGCGAATTTCCGGTCGCGGATATCGCTGATTTTGAGGAGCCGATTGGCAATGCCGAGCAGAACGCCGGTCGCTGTTTCTTTGCCTGGAGGTTTCAAGGGATGGGTCGGATCGTCGAGTTCGTCGATGACGATGCGGCAGGCGCAGTCCACGATGCCTTTTGCGGCGTCAATACAGGCGTCATTGTCTGCCGCGAATTCCTGCTCCAACGTAGAGAAGGTCTGTTGAAGCATTTCGGCGTGGCTCCAGTAGCGGCAGAACTCACAGATGCCGGGATACCAGTCGGCGAGTGTCATAGGGCGTCCCCAACGCTTGAATCAACGCTCTTGAGGCGAAGTTCGCCCGACATCAGCTTCGGCAGCAACAAATCGCGGAGTTTCGACAATACAACCCCTTCGCTCGACTGGGTCTTCCTAAAGTTTGACTCCACACTGAATACGAACTTTTCCAACACTTCTGCGCTTGGGACAATCACGGTTTCGTTGTCAAGAAAATGCGTCGTCTGAAAGTTCGACAATCCCGTGCTTTGGTTTTGATACTTCCACGTTCCGCCTCGTTGATAAAGAGCATCCATGTGGAGAGCAAGCAGATAAGTCATTTGCGTTGACCGAGGCCTAAGCCGCCGACAGAACGACGCCGGTAAAACCGGCGCGTCAAAACGGCCTAAGAGTTCTTTGGTGAACAGAAGAGATCGACCTGTTGGCTGAGTTGGGCTTCCGCCCGAGATTTCCAAGACTATGTCTCCAGGACTGAGCGCTCTCGTTTCGACCTTGCTTCGCTGCACATATCGAGTTGGGACAGCGTCTAGCCGGATTCCCGATTTTAGCCTTGGTAAATCAGTGCCCCTGACAATGTAAACACGAGTCGAAAAATCAGCGTCGGGCGCTTCTCTGCCCCAGTCTCCTCCAATTGTGCTCTCAAGGAGCTTACCGACATTGACTCGATCCCACCCTGTAGGCTTGTCGTCGCCATCAAGAGATGCTGGAAATAGGTCCCACAGATCAGTTGATACGTAAGGCTCGTCTTCCTCAAGCTTCGAACGAGTTGGACCGAAGTCAACAAACCAGTCTTTAAAGATCGCCCTCATTACCGTCTCGAGATTCGTATTGATCTGTCGATCGAGTTCAATTTTCGAGTCAAACAACCTCAAAAGTGACGAGATAGCCTCTTGTTCAGGAAGCGGGGGCAGCGGTATGACGAAACTTTCGATATGACCCTTCGTAATCGCTCGACGTGACCCCCCGGCATTAAAGCTCCCAACATAGCCTTTGATTTCCGGGTGTGTGAGGTACGAGAGAAGAAACCCAGGAACGAGCTTCTTAGGATCAGTTCGAATAATGGAAACATGTTGATTTACACACGCCGGAAGAGCCTCGTGGGGGACCATGCTAGCTCTGGCGAACGTCACGCCATCCCCGGTTATGTTCAGCAGAACATCGTCAGGCCGGACCTCCGCATTGGCAAGTCGGCCAGCATCCTCATCTGTGATATACGAAAGCGCGGAAAGGTCGAAATACCGATCGTGAACTGCCTGGCTTCTAATCAGAGCGAAATGGTGTCGCTTCGGGAGGTATACCTGCTCTCCGCCAGTTGGTGTTGCTCCCGAGCCAATTTTGACGGTGAGATCTCCAAGGCGGCCAAGGCTCCAGTCTGTGGGTATATTTCCGAGCGGTGAAATCAAGCCTTTGTACCCTTTGAAAGTTGTCCTAGGCGGTGGCTTATGGTTTTATCGAGCTCTCGAGAAGCGGCAAATTGCTTTTCCAATTCAGCACTCAGTATGGCAAGGCGGCTCTCAAAGGGCACATCGTCATCTTCTGACATGACTGCCCCTACATATCTACCGGGCGTGAGAACGTAGTTGTGCTTCTTGATTTCGTCAATCGTCGCGGCCTTGCAGAAGCCGGGAACGTTCTGATACTCGCCAGCTTTCGGTCCTCCCACCCATGTGTGGTATGTCTCCGCAATCTTCGCTATTTCGTCATCGGATAGTTCTCGACGAGTACGATCAACCATGTGACCGAGATTGCGAGCGTCGATAAACAGTACCGCGCCGCTGCGATTCCGCCATTTGCCGCCCGGGTTCTTGCTCCGAGCCAAGAACCACAAACAGGCAGGGATTTGCGTTGAATAGAAGAGCTGTCCCGGAAGTGCAATCATGCAGTCCACGACATCATTTTCGATCATGCCCCGTCGTATCGTGTCCTCGCCGCTCTGCATGGAGGACATAGACCCATTGGCCAATACGACGCCGGCGGTCCCGTTCGGAGCCAAATGCGACAAGATGTGTTGCAGCCATGCATAGTTCGCGTTATTAACCGGCGGCGCACCATATTCCCAGCGAGGGTCTTCACGTAAGCGCTCGCCGCCCCAGTCAGATGTGTTGAATGGCGGGTTTGCAAGCGCGAAGTCGAAACGCTTGTCCTTCAGCTCATCCTTGTGAAAGCTGCCCTCATTGTTCCAGCGGATATCAGCATCAATTCCGCGGACGGCAAGATTCATTTTGCAGAGGCGCCATGTTGTGTAATTGCTTTCTTGACCGTAAATGGCAATGTCGTCGAGGCGGCCACCGTGCGCCTGTACAAAGCGCTCCGCTTGTACGAACATTCCCCCGGAACCGCAGCATGGGTCATAGACGCGACCTTCGATTTTTCGCGAAGGGTCAGGGAATGGCTCCAACATCTCAACAAGAACGCGAACGACGGATGGTGGGGTGTAGAACTCGCCGCCGCGCTTTCCCTCAGAGCCGGCGAAACCTGCGAGGAAGTATTCGTAGACGCGGCCGAGAATGTCCCTGGCTTTGCCGTCCTCTTCGTGGAGCGCGATCCCCGAAATCAGGTCGATTAATTCTCCCAGCATCACCTTATCGAGTGCGGGACGGTTGTAATCCTTAGGCAAAACCCCTTTTAGAGAAGCGTTGTTCGCCTCGATCGCCAGCATGGCGTCGTCGATAAGCTTGCCAATCGTTGGTAACTTGGCGTTGTTTTGTAGGTACCTCCAGCGGGCCTCCTTCGGCACCCAGAAGATGTTCTCTGCAAGGTATTCGTCCTTGTCTTCCGCCGACTCCGGGTCTTCTTTTAGCAGCGCTTCGCGCTTGGCCTCGAACGCGCCAGATATATGCCGCAGGAAAATCAGCCCAAGGACGACGTGTTTGTAATCGGAAGGTTCAAGGTTCTTTCGAAGCTTATCGGCCGCAAGAAACAATTCCGCTTCGAAGCCTAGATTGGCTCCGTTACCGTTCCTGCGCACCTGTCCGCCGTTTGCCATTGCAAGATCCCCCAAAAAACGATTCAGAAATATCAAGTTAGCAGCAATCCGCAGACCGCCTCAATTACCTTCGTTTTTCTGTACAGACTGGCGGTTGTCTTGCCGCATTCGGTCCTCCTCTTCCACCTCAGGACCCACTTCTGTAGATATGGAAATTGCACACCTAATGGAAAGCAAATTTATCTAACGCTATAGGTCGCCCGTGCGGATGAGGACTGACCCATCCGGCTCTGTTTCTCCATCGAGATATTTCTGCCGCGCTTTCAGCTCGATGGTCTGACGGTTGGCCTTGAATACTTCCAGTTTGTCCTTGTGATCGCCATGGAAGTGATCATCGATCGCCTCTCTGCTGATGGCGCACCGCACGCGGGTTTTCCCATCCTGTCCCCAGAACACGACGGCATCGCGGTTGAAATCATATCTTGCTTCCGGTTCCGGAAATCTCAGATCGTGTTGCTCAAGGGACCATTGCACCCGCTTTGCCACGAAGGCGGCAAACGGATCGATGTCCATGTCGATGCTGGCGCTGTCCAGCGCTTTCAGATAAGCGTTGCGGTCCCTGACGCGGATCACCGTCCAGGGATAGCCGCCCGAGGCCAGCATCGCATTCATCAGGAATCGCGCCATCCGTCCGTTGCCGTCCGGGTAGGGATGGATGTAGCCGAACAGCCAGTGACCGAGCACGGCGCGCACGCCCGGTTCCGTTTCTTTTTCGAGCAAATCGAACAGAGCCGGCATGGCTTCGCGCACCGATTCCCACCGCGGCGGCACGAAGCGCGACGTGCGCAAATAAACCGGATTGTTCCGGTATCCGGCCAACGCGCCGGCTTCGATCAGGCCGGCCGCAACACAGGGCTGGAAGAGTTCGCGGTACCACTCCTGGTGCGCCTCGCGCACGATGGCTCCGGCGTTGCCGCCCGCGATGACTTCTGCCACCGTCGCCTTCACTTTCTGGAATGCCTGCCAATAGCCCCGCGCCGCCAGGGCGTCGCGGCTCTTGCGGTCATTCTCGTGATGTTCCGGATCCCAGCCGCCTCCCCGCACCCGCTCGACCAGGGCGGGCGTGACTGAATATCCCTCGATGGACAGCGAGTGATAGGCGTCGCTCTGATAGATTTCATCAATGAAACGCAGGTAGGCATCCTTATCTTTTGGCGGTCCTGGCGGTGGCGGGAAATTCTTGAGGACGGCGCTCCGCATTGATTCCCACATCATCTGTACGCGGCCGACGATCGGTGCCGCCGCGCGGACCGATGCGCTGAATGTCTGCCCCGCCTCAAAAGGATTGTTCTCGCGCACGTCATAGCCGGCACTCTTCATCGTGCGGGTGATCTCATCCGCCAGCTTCGGCCGGCCGGTTGCGCGGAACGCACCGGCGAGATAGCCCGCTTTTGCAGAGTGGCCGCCGTTGAGCAGAAGCCGCAGCAGGTCCGATGCGTCCGCGAGGCTGCCCAGCACCACCTGCACTTCGATGGGGTTTCGTGCGAAGAACGATTCCGGCACCTTCACAAGCGCCGCCACCGGCGCGAACAGCCGCAGGCCGTCCCTCACCAACAGATCCGGTGCCGCCGGCATCTCGGATATCTTCAAATCATAGAGCGATGTGCCGAAAAGAAGGTTGATCGTGTTGTTCGTGCCCTTCGGGCTGCTGACCACAACTTGGGCCGGAATGACCGTTCGCTCGCCGTGAAGCAAAAGAGATTGCTCCGCCGCCAGGTGCCAATCCTCGCCGAAACGGTCGTTGCAGTAGCGCGCGCAGAATTCCCAGAATGACGCGTACCATGGCGTGCTGTCGCCGGCGCGGACGCTCGGGCTGGAGGAGATCAGCCAGCCTCGCATGACTTCCTGCACAAAGCCGTTGGCGAGCAGCCGTTCACGGTGAACCCGGCTCAGTTCGTCTGACCGGAACACACGCTTCCCGCCCGCCTGAAGCGCTTTGAGAGCGTCGAGGGATTCAGCTAATTTCTCATTCGGCGCTGCCATGTCAGTCCTCTGCGGTTTACGGGCAACTGCAAGTTTTTAGTGACGTGCAGGTACAAGTATATAGTGCTGTTTAAAGACAAGTCAATGATGCTGTGTTGTTGCAAGTATTTAATGTATTATTGCACGTAATACATTTATTTACAATCGTTTATAAGAGGTTAAAAGATGGGCAGACCTGCCATCTCCTGCTGGTCGGAGGTTGCCGACCAATATATCGCGAAGATGGTTTTGCCGCTTTCGGCTCCTATTACATGTCCGAACCCCACCGCTGAAAATATGGAAATAACGCACCCCTCGGAAAGCAAACTTTTAAGCTGCGCGCGTTGAAGCATTCAGAGTTCGGGCGTGCCGGCTTCGCCGTCGGGCTCTACGCCCCGGCATCGGCCAGGGCGCCGGGCCATGAATGTCCCGGCCGTCCGGATGCGATCCCTCACGCGAGAAAGGGGGGTGCTTCACATTGCATGACGACGACGCCGACATCGCCGCCGTCACCACCAGGGTCGGCGTCATCATGATCATCGTCACCGGCGTCACCACCGTCCCCGACGCCGCCGTGGCCCGCGCAGGTCACGTGACTGGCATCGCCCATTCAAGAAACTTTCTCACGCAACCAGGAGGTCAGCCCTGAATCGAAAACTATCCGCGCCAGTCGATCAGGCCCGATGAGCGTAACGTCATTGGCCTCGGCTTTTCCGACATCCCCCGAATGCCAGACGAAAAACATCCGGTCATAGGAGTTCGACTCTTTCAGCCTGTCGAGATACTCCTTCAAATCGCGTTTGCCCGCACTCGATTTGACCTGGACGAAGGCGCGCTCCCCCGTCGTTGGCAGCACAAGTTCGATGTCGACGGTTTTCTGCGTCTTGCCCACCTGGCCGACACGACGCCAGCCGCTATTCGCGAAAACCAGATCTACCAGTAATTCAAAATCCTGCCATGTAAGAAGGCGCATCAGAGGCACGATCTTTTGCACCATATTGTTCTCAGCTTTGACTGCCTCATGCGAATGCGAACGCGCCCATCCACCGTTGAACTGATTTCTTTCATTCGCTCCCGTCCAGCTTGCCTCGCTCTTTTCAGCTCCTTCTCGTTTGCCTCGACTAGCATGGCATCCTGACCGCGCGCGCCGCCGGGTAACGGAAAAAGTACGCGCAGGAGATCGTTGCGTTGTCGAGTGAGCGACAACGACAGACGATCTTTCCCGCTTTTTCCGTGACACGTCGGCTTGTTCGCGCGGTCCGACCGGCTCCCATGTTGAGGCAAACCAAACAGAAGGAGCTGAAAATGAGCACACGACCTTTCATCGACTACTGGAATGCGGTCGATGCCGCGTTGCAGAAGCATTTCGGCACGGACACCGGCAGTGCCGGCGTCGGCGCCGGGTGGATATCCCAGGGCTATGACCACGGCTGGTCCCCGGAGGACCTTGCCTTCTGGTGCGGCGAAAACTACGGACTGACGATGAGAGGTCCGGCATGAGCACGGAGCTTCTCACCGCAGACCTTCGCGCGCGTCTCCTGCAGAACGGACGCCTCATGCAGCAATTCGCCGGCACGGAAGCCGAACCGGACTTCCTGCCCGTCGTCAAGCTCATCGCGCCCGATGCCGGCTGCACATGGCTGCTCACCGAACTCGACCCCGACGATCCCGACATCGCCTTCGGCCTATGCGATCTCGGCATGGGCTGTCCCGAACTCGGTTACGTCCGCATTACGGAAATCGAATCGGTGCGCGGCGTGCTGGGTCTTCCGGTCGAACGCGATCTGCAATTCGTCGCACGCAGGACGATATCCGCCTATGCCGAGGAGGCGCGCCGGCACGGCGCGATCAGGGCATGAGACGCGATATTTGCCTTGCAAGTTTTTACAGAACCTGCCAATTGTCACAATGTGTCGTCAGCTTGAGGAGACAGAAATGAACACGAATATGAATACAGACGAGAAGAAAGCTTCCACATTCAGTCTGCGTGGCGTATTCGAGCACGCTGCTTGCGCACTTGGAATTGTGGCTGCCGTAGCGACAGGCCTCGCCCCTCATGATTCCGCATTTCAGGCATCAACTGCCATCTGCATGGCCACCGCCTTTGCCACCGCGTACATCCTGAAGCGGTAGTAAGCGCACACGTGCCAGCTGCGCATTGTCCAAGCATGCGGTATAGTAGCCCGCATGCGGGACACGCGCAAAGCGTTGTATGTCGACCAAGCCATCGCTCCAGCACAGGACGACTCCCTTGCCGAATCCCTTCGGCGGATAACAGGTGGTCTCACGATTCTCATTTGGTCCGAGCATAAGACTGCGGCCGAAAATATCGACGAAGCTCTCACGGAAGTGCTGAAAGCATATGGTTACAATCCTTCTGAACCTGAAAGCCGCACAGTATTCCAGGGGTCGTTCTTCATCCGGTACAAATTCAAACGCAAGTCTTCCGACCTTGAAGAAGACTTACAAATGGAATTCAGCGATGAGCCGTTTAGGCGCAAGCCGATGCCGGCTAAAAAACGCAGCCTCCTGTCGCGACTGAAAGCCACACTTGAAAAAAGCGAAGGCATACTGGTTCTGGCAGGCGTGCTATTCGCTAACGTGGGCGCTCTTCATGAAGCCGTTAAACAGTTTCATGACTTGTTCGAGGTGCCTCCTCCTCCGACAGTCGTTGTGCATCAGGTGACTCAATCAGTTCCCCTCGTCCCACAGCCACAACGGGCAGACGAGCCGCAAGTCATCACAATCCCGGTCCCCGCCGCTTTAGCGCTCATCATGGATTGTGCCGAAAAACACCCGAAAGAATTTGAGCTCCTGCTGAAGTTTGTGGCAGCGGATCATCACCAAGAGCGGCATATATTTAGACACACCCATCGCAGGAAGCGGCCCAAGTCTCCGCCGCCGCCAGCGCCTCCCTCCCCGCCAGGAAATCGTGGCACGCTGTAATCGCTAATCCTTTCCAAGGCGTTTTCCCTTTGCCTCACCCCACTGGCTGGCGTTGCCGTTCCACTCGCACCTCTTCTTGCACCGGTTGCTGACGCGGTTTCGTCTCTTTTTCCCGGAGATCTCCTCCTCTCTCCCCTCGTCCGCCCAGCCCGGACTCGCATCATGGCGACGCGAAGAACGTCCCGCCACTGTGTTCTGTCCTGTTCCTTTCCGCCTCTCGTAACTACACGCGGATCATGGCGCGGCGGCAGTCCCTGTCAACGGCGCTGCCCGCTCCTTTCGCTTCGCTCCCCGTGTTGGCCGTTTCCCTTGCGGTGACAGGTCCCGCTCTATGCCGCGCTTGTTCATGCCCGCGTTACGAGAAAACGCGGAAAGGACAAGACAATGTCGAACACAGAAGAAAAGCAGGACGTTTACACCCGCATCACCGACAAGATCATCGCGGCCCTGGAACAGGGCGTGAGGCCATGGACGAAACCGTGGAACGCCGAACATGCGGCGGGGAAGATCACGCGGCCATTACGTCATAACGGCCAGCCCTATTCCGGCATCAACATCCTGATGCTGTGGGTCAGCGCGATGGAGCAGGGTTTCACGGCGCCGATCTGGATGACGTTCAAGCAAGCGCTCGAACTGAACGCGCATGTCCGCAAGGGCGAGAAAGGCTCGCTCGTGGTCTACGCCAATTCCGTCACACGCACCGAGCACGACGACGCCACCGGCGAGGACGTCGAGCGTGAAATCCCCTTCCTCAAGGGCTACACGGCATTCAACGTCGAGCAGATAGACGGGCTGCCAGAGCACTACTACGCCAAGGCCGAAAGCAAGCTCACGCCGGTCGAACGCATCGCGCGCGCCGAGGAATTCTTCTCGCATATTCCGGTCACGCTCAAGCACGGCGGCAACCGCGCCTATTACGCGCAGGAGCTGGACTACGTGCAGATGCCGATCATCGAAGCGTTCCGCGACGCCGAAAGCTACTACGCCACGCTCGGACATGAATTCATTCACTCCACCAAGCATCCGTCGCGTCTCGCCCGCGATTTCGGCCGCAAGAATTGGGGCGATGAAGGCTATGCCCGCGAGGAACTGGTCGCCGAGCTGGGCAGCGCATTCCTGTGCGCCGATTTGGAGCTGACGCCGGAAGTGCGTGAAGACCACGCCGGCTATATCGCCAACTGGCTCGAAGTCCTCAAGAACGACAAACGCTGCGTCGTCCAGGCCGCGTCGTATGCGCAAAAAGCCGTCGATTATCTGGGCGGACTGCAACCGCAGCCCGGAACGCAGACCTGCTAAAAAGTCTGGTCGTAAGTCGGCCAGTCTTTGCGCCAAGGCACGGTTACTCTCCTGCTTGCGACACAACAAGAAATTGTGATCGACGACACAATTGATTGATAGTTGTACTTGATGTGCGGAAATTCTTGAGGCAGACTCGTCAGAGCCGGAATCATTGCCGGCCCCTGCCCGTCCTCTGAAACCTGGAGAGCACGCGATGACCTAGAAGCAAAGCCCATAAAAGGAAAACCCGCCGGGGGAATGGCGGGTTTTAGAAATTCAAACTGAAAGTGTCGGCGACCTGAACAATCCCGACACTGACAGAAAACGGAACCCGATGCAAGAGCCATCTTGCAGCGTGTTGTTGTTGTCTAATTCAGCGCCCGCCTCTCCTGAACCGCAAAAAGAAAGCCAATCTTGTCCACATCCATCCGCAATAATTCCGGCTTCAATCTCAGCACGATTTTGCGCCGAGTCGCGCCGGCTTGGGCCGTGGCGCACGCGCGAAATCGGCTTGCCCGCGCTTGCTGGGTGCCGATTCTTCCGACACACTTTCACGATGGCCTTTCCGATTCCGGAGTTCGGCCATTTCTGCGTTCAACAATGTTCGAAGGAAATCCTATGACGTAACCAAAAGAAAACCCGCCGGAGGCGGGCCTTCTAGAAACTGAAACTGCAAGAGCAGCGATGTGACAATCCCACTCTTGCAGAAACCGAATACGGGCGCAAGCGATTTTTGCGGCGGTTTTGTGCGGCCTGAATTCTGGCGTGTTTTCTCATAACCTGGAGAAAGCCATGCCTATAAACAGAGAACCACCCCGTATCGAGGATATCGCTCAACGGCTGGCCGCCCGCATCGAGCGCGACGGCCAACGCGTTATCACCGAGACAATCCCACCTGCATCACCTTCCAAACTGGCGCGGCGCGAGCGCTCCCTGCGCTATTGCCATCTTCCGGCCGACGAAAAGCCCATCATCACTTTCCATAGAAACTGCGCCTACGTCCCGCAACTGGCAGCGGCCATCGAAGACGATCCCAATCTTTGCGACGGCGCCCGCCGCTGCCTGCGCAAGTTCGCAGAGTATGTCCATCGGCTCAATCGGTCTGGCTCCGCCGATATCACCGTCACTTTTCTGATGAAGGCCCTGCGCCGCTCGCGCAGAACCGTGCAGCGTTACCTGCGCCAGTTGGAGCAGGCAGGCTATATCACCGTTGAGGTCTTGCATGCGCGCACGCGCATGTGTGCCGGACTGACGGTTTCATTGCTCAAATCCGCGCTACCCGGGCACGGATGGCAGGAAAAGCTAATAAAACCGGATGCGCCACAAAAGTCACAGAACTATAAATTCAAGGCTTACAAGACTAAATACAGACGCGATCAATGGGCAGTGATCTGCATGGATGGCGTGTTTCGAGCACTTATGAATATTCTGCCTCCACCTTCGCCCTTCCAAATGACCGTCTCTTAACGCGGCAACCCTCTTTTTGCTCGGCGGGGTGGCGCTTCAGGCGACCATCGCAGCCTAATCTTTCCCTCACAGCCAGTTGGCACGCTGCCACGATAAGTTCTCTTGCGCTTAACGGCGCCAAAAGAAAGATTGCTTAGCGGGCGGGACTTTGGGCGTCCGCCAGTTAATGCCTGCCGTCATCGTGCTTGGGGCTGACGCTTATCGGGCGCATGCAGGCGTATGATGTTTCCGCGATTTTAAGGCCCACTCCGCGATCATTAGCCATGATCTTGAAAGGCAATCAGCGCGGCGGCGGCCAACAGCTTGCCGCCCACCTCATGAACTCGTTCGATAACGAACGCGTCGAAGTGGCCGACGTGCGCGGCGCCGTGGCGCGGGATCTGTCGGGCGCCTTCAACGAGTGGTACGCGCACTCGCGCGCGACCAAATGCAAGAAATACCTCTACAGCCTTTCACTCAATCCCGACCAGACGCAGGGTCACCTTTCCCGCGAACAATATCTAGACCTGGTGGCGCGCACCGAGCGCAGCCTGCGCCTGGTTAACCAGCCGCGCGCGGTTGTTTTCCATGTTAAGGAGGGCCGCGAACATTGCCATGTCGTCTGGTCGCGCATCGATATCAACGCCGAGAAAATACGCTCCGTCCAGATTGCGCACGACCGGCTGAAGCTGCGCACCGTCGTGCGCGAATTCGCGCGTGAAAACGGCCTGCGTCTGCCCGCCGGCATGGCGACAGGCAAAACCGATGACCGCCGCGTCTTCAACGCCGCCGCGCGCGCGGAAAATCTCGGCGAAAAACAACAACAGGAACGCACCGGCGTACCCAAGGCGGTGCGTATGGAAGAGATCGCGGCCTGTTGGAACTCGACGTCCGACGGTGCCAGTTTTGTGAAGGCCCTTGAGGCGAAAAACTATCACCTCGCCCACGGCGACGAGCGCGACTATGTCGTCGTCGATTTATACGGCGAGGTCCACAGCCTCTCGCGCCAGCTTTCCGGCACGACACGCCCCAAGCCGATGCGCGACCGTTTGAAAGATTTTCCCGTTGAAACTCTGCGCGATGTCGCCACCACGCAAGCTTACGTAAAGCAGCTGCGCGAGGAACGTGAGCGGCAGCGGCCCGCGCAAGCGGAGCGGAGCGAGGCTGCGCAACGCGTGGCTGCCCTTCAAGCCCGCCAGCAGAGCCGGCGCGACGTCCTGGCGCGCATGCGCGCGGATATGTTCGCGCGGCAGACGTCGGAACGAGCGGAACTGCGCAATATGCAGGCGGGGGAGAACGAGGCGATCGCGGCAAAGCGCCAGCCCGGCCGCTTTACGGCTTTCCTCACGCGCATCACGGGCGTCCGCAATATTGTGGCGTGGGCGCACGGACAGGCCGATAAGAAGCGCGTGGCGCGGCATGCGCGGCAGACCGAAGCCCTCCTGCTTCGGCACGCGCACGAGCAGAAGGCCATAGACCGTCATGAAGCCGCGCTCGATCGCATCGAGCGGCGCGAAAACGCCTCGGCCCGGCTCGCGCTGCGGCGTGAGACTTATTGGCGTCTGCGCGTCTTTCCGCTCAAGCCGGAATTCGATAAGGCAATAAGCGCGGAACAGGTCTCCGCCGCCGCCGGCGACGCGCGACGCCTGGCCGAGCAATTCAAGCAGCGCGCCAAGGACGTCGACTTCCGCAAAGGCGATCTGCAAAAAGCCTACGAACGCGCCACTTCGGAAAAGCCATCAACGGAGGGTGGCGCTGAGGGCGCGCGGAAACCTCGTTCCGAGCGCCCGAAGCCGCCACGCGACCGCGAGCGAGACGACCCTTAAAGGGTCGGCCGCACGAT
The DNA here is from genome assembly GCA_963782175.1 of uncultured Acidobacteriaceae bacterium. Lineage (GTDB taxonomy): Bacteria > Acidobacteriota > Terriglobia > Terriglobales > Acidobacteriaceae > Silvibacterium. The sequence continues at coordinate 255,605 of CAWAIX010000011.1, read as the reverse complement.
CTTGCGCTGCGTTTGGACCTTGCGAATGTTCGCCAGAGCCGCGTAATTTTGCCGGCGGCGCTGTTCGCAGTTTCCGATGTCCTTGCGGATTTCCTCGGCCATCCCCGCCAACTCGCGGGTGCTCCGGTAGTACAGATCAGTTTTGACAATCAGTTTCATTTCTCTCTCCTGTTTTCGAAGACCCCGTCATTGAGGCCTTTCATGCTTCACGGAACAGCAGACGGGAGGACCGGCGCACAGGGTTGAGAGGCCGTGGGGCATCACCCGGCTGCACAAGCGAAGCGCGGAAGCTGGGGATACGGCCTTGATCCCTTGCGCCGGGACATACGACCGTATGCGACCGTGCGTTTTTGAAAGGCCCGAGGACGGGCAAGACAACGGGAAGGGAAATGCCTTTACTGATTGTTAAGAACTGCTTTGTACGATGGAGGAGAACACCCAGAGATTGTTGGGGGATGCAGAATGACCGTCCTGCTTGTAAGAAATCCGCCCATCGGAAAAGTAAGATCCGAGCGCATGAAAGTCACACTGGATGGAAACCATGAGCTCGAAGAGAAGCTCTGCATGATCATGAAGTGTTTCGCGGTCCTCGAACACGAACATCGCATCTTCCGCGCCGGCGCCTGCGATCTCTGGATCGCGCCCATCGACATTCATAATCATCCGCTAGCGTCGTTTCCCGACGGTCGCCTAATCGCCGACCACAGGATCATCGTCGACAGTCCTTACCATTCCGCGGCGGACCAGTATCGCATCGCATGAATGTTGAGAATCGGCGGCCCAGCATGAGCCACCGCAACGCGCGATTTGTTATGTCATCGTTGCTACCTCTTCCGTACCTTTTTCGTGTTGGTCGTTTCGACGTCGTCATCCATCCGCATTGATGCTGTTCTTTTGTCGCATCCGCATAATTGTGCGGCGCTGCAGGTTCGTTGGTTCGTTGTCCCGAACGTCGCCTTTTCAGGTTTTCCCGATGGCTGACATTGATTTTGCCAATCCGAGACATTGACATTGCCGGAGGAACCTTCGATCCAGCAACGTCTTTCCCGCCACGATAGCTTTCCTTCCTCGCGGCTTTAGCACTCCATCACCAGCCTTCATTGTGAATTTCTGCCTGAAAATCGGCCCTAATGCCCGCAAGGGTGTCCCCGTCTTTCGCAAGCGCTGCAAGACCGCTGCGCGGCCCCCATCGAGGAACAGATGGATGGGGGCGGGTGATCCCCCTCCCTTGACGCGCGGTCCGGATTTATCAGGGCTAACCGAAATCACAAGGCTGGCAATGAAGCCCGCCTAACAAGGAAAGGAAAAACTACCATGTCACTCAAGAAGAAGAGCGAAGCTGAAACGAAGAACCCTCCGGCCGCCAAAGTCCGCGTCGGGCTGATCACGGCCAGCATCTGGGAAAACAAGACTGAAAAGGGGACCTTCTACAACGTCACCTTCGATCGCCGCTACAAGGACGGCGAGCAGTGGAAGAGCTCGAACAGCTACAACGCGGACGATCTCCTGGCCCTCGCCAAGGCGGCGGACCTGGCCCACACGAAAATCGTCGAGGCCCGCAACGGAAGCGATGAATAACACGCGCGGCGGCGGCTCACCGCGAGCCGCCGCCAGCAGGGCAGGCGCTTAGCTTGGAAACAGCCCCTGCGGGCTGTTTCCCCTTTTTCGGCCCACCCACCCGCTCGGGACTTCGCCCTCACACCCAGAAGGACGGCGGCGCGGAGCGCCGCAATCGAGCAGGATTATAATTCCGGCGTATGGCGGATCGCACCACGTCCGTTGCCAAGAGCGTCGAAGGCCTGCATCAGGAAGAAAGCGCTCTGGACTATGCGCTTGTTCTGCGCAACCAATTTCGTCACGCCCAGGAGCAGAGCAATCAAAAAGAGAACCAGAGGCAATCGGAAAAACCGCACGGCGAAACCGAGAAGTCCGGTTCGCAGATGATTAAAGAGGACGCGCCGACGCTAAAACCGACACCGAGCGGTCCAATGCGCCAGAACCCCGATCGCGAGGCGTCCGGGGCCAAGCTTGAAAACGAGCGGGCAAAGGAAGCCGCGAAACTCGAAGAGGCGCGCAAACTGCGCGACCAGTACCTGGCGCAGCATCCTTCGCATAGCAGAGATCACGATCACGACCGCGACCGATAACCTTCCGCAGTTTCCCATACGGAAGCCTTGGCTGACAGTCAGGGCTGCCGGAGGGCGACCTTGTAGGAAAGTGTATGCACAGGGCACTGCACCCCCGCGGGCAAGGTATCGAAAAGGTATTGCGGATTCAGGTTGTACGCTCCCGATGCGTGCCATCGTTCGGTAAAGAGTTCGAATGCCTCATTCCGAACCCGGAGCTGGATATTCACGCCTCTATGTCTCCATATGTAGTCTGAAACATAGCCTCGGAAGGCGGCCATTTCGCTGCCCGGCGCCGGATGGTCCCACGAATTTTTTTCGACGAGAAAAGAGGGCAGGCAGAAATTGACGTTGGTATCAGCAGGCGGTTGCGCAACTGCGTCAGGCGCGATGGCGCCGCCGTCGCCCGCCATGGGATTATCGACCGGCGGTTGCGTCTGCGTTGTGCCCGCAGATACGGGCGTTTGCGGGGGACTTCCTGCTTGGTCCGATGGAGGCTGATCTTCTGATTTAGGGGCAGTGGATTGAGCCAAACGCTGCTCTTCCTTTTGGGATTCGGTTATGAGCTCCACCTTCTGACACGAATCCTTATTTCCTAAATCACAGGCCTTACGGTAAGAATCCACCGCCCTTGCCAGGTCGCGAGGCGCCCCGATTCCGTTCTCGTAGCGCTTTCCGAGCTGATCGCACGCCGATCCCCTTCCCAGGGAACAAGCCTTTTCGAATTGCCCTGTTGCCCATGTCCCGTCGTTCTTCCCGAACATTGCGTCGACCCTGCCACTGTCTTCGTCGGCCTCTGCTTCCTTTTGTATCTCCTCGCGCGCCAGACGTTCTCTCTCCGCTTGTTTGGCCCGGGTTTGGGCCGGGACGATAACAAATACCACCCAGAAAACAATGGCGCACACGGCGCCGATGATGCTGATGGCGACAGCCATGCGCGTGAGCTTTTTCTTGCGTTCGGCTGCAAGTCTCCTTTGCTGTTCCGCTGCCTTTTTCTTGGCATCAAGTTGCGATCTCACGCGCTCGCAGAATTCCCGGAGCTCGGCGAAGGGGTCGCCCTCTTCCGCCCCATTGTCGTAGTACAGAAGCGAAAACAGATTGACCGGCGGGATCTCATCACCGGTTATGGCGCGAACCTCCGTAATCAGTCCGCTGCGCGGCACCCGCAACGAGGCAGCCGGTTTGTCATTTGACGCGACGATCAGCGCGGCCTCCGCTCCCGCGGCCGCGCTTTGTCCCGCGCCTATCGACCAATTCGCGATGCGCAGACCGAAAGGCTTCAGCAAAGCCGCGAGGTCCCGCGCTTCCACAGTCAGTTGCTTGGGCGCCATATAAGGATGGTCGGGATGCGGATCGAAGAGCCCCATGAACTGGAAATCCTCGTAATAATTGACCCGCCGCAGCGCGACCGGCCGCGCCCCTGCTATCACGGCCAACGCCAGACCGGGATAGGCCGGATGGTCGCGATCATCGACGCGGGCAAAGATTTGCCCGATCTCGTCCGGCGTGATCAACGGGCGCTTCTGGATGGTCTCGCTCGTGCCGGAAGTGCGGGACTGCGACGTGCCCCGGGTCGTCCCTTCGGTTTCGCTCGTTCCCGTCGTCACGCTCTCGGATGTTCCATCCGTGCGTGACCGGGACGCGCTGTGCGACGTGCCATGCGAAACGCTTCTGTTCCAACCTTCCGACTTGGTTTTGTTGGTGGAAAGGCCCTCGCTCTTGCCTTCGGTGACGCCGGGCTCGTAAGTACGAAAGATAAAGCCGGGGGTCCATTTCTCGCTTTTTGACCAATTCCAGCTTTTTCCCTTTGACGTGCTGACGCCCCATGACTGCCCTTTGCTGACGGAGCGATTGGTGCCCTCTGTAACCGATGTTCCTGTCGATGAAGAGCGCCCCGTGGTTTCGGATTGCGAGCGGGTTGTGCTTCGGGAAACGCTCTCAGATTGTGATTGGCTGTCGCTCTCGGAGCGCACCGCTCGCATCACTTCGGTTTCCCCGATCAGCTTCGAAACGTAATCCCGGGAGAAATGATCCTCAAGATTGAAGAATATTTTCAGGCCGGAATTGGCCAAGAATGTTTCCCAATTGTCCTTGTAAACCGCCTTGAGTTGTTCGAGGCTCTGAAGGACAAAGAACATCTTTACTGAATAGCCGGCGATCTGCGCCACGGCATGCTCGATGATTTCCATGCGCTTTAGCCCTGCGAATTCGTCCAACAACAAAAGCACGGGATGACCGGTTGCCGGGCGCCCCCTCACCTTCTCCATTTCGGTGACGGTCAGGGCTATCATCATGCGCAGCCACCGATAGTGCGTGCTCATGTAGCGCTGCGGTAGGCAAAGGTAGATGCTCAGCCCCTCGGGGCGCGTCTTCAGCTCGCTAAGCTGAAAATCCGATGCCTCAAGACAGCGCTGCATCGGGGGGCTGTCGATAAATTCCGTATTTCGATTGGCGACCTGCAGGACGCTCTCATACTGCTTTGGCGAGTTGAGCAGCATGTTGGTGAACGTATCGCCAAGACCAGCGACGAGCCCATCGAAGGCCGGATTATTTACGAGCGCGGTCCACAATAGACCGTGCGAGGGCGGGATGTCCGTTTCCCCCGCCTCCTTGAGCGCCGCAACCGTTTCCCAATCGCCCCGCGTGATCAGCTTTCGGACAGTAATAAGGTTGCGGCGTCCCTCGTATCTGGGAGAAGTGGCGACATGCAGCAGCAGGCCCTTTACCAGGGACCGGGCGGACTCATCCCAGAAAGGATCGTTCGTCCCGCCCTCATGGATGACAACGATGGCATCGGCGATGCGGCCTGCCTCGTCGACGGTTTCCTCACTGTCAGGGTCAAGCGTATCGAGGGGATTGAAACGGCCCCGAAGGCCATCATCAAGCTGGGCAGTTTTGAACGGATCAAGAACACGGACGGCCTGACCGAGCCCCTTGCTGTATTGAGACCCCTGCCCTCGACGGGCGGCGGTGATGGTGGCGTTCTCACCTTTCGGATCGACGACGCAAAGCGAGCCGGGCCAGACAATTAAATTGTTAACGATTGAGCTCGTGCCTTTGCCGCCCCGTGAGCCACTGACCAGGCAGACATGACGGTCATCGCGATAGCCGAGCGCAACGTCATTGTCAGTAGCGGAACGCCCCAGCCATGTGGTGCCGTCGTGATAAGCGTAGGTTTGTTCGACGGTCGCGGGATCGGCCCATTCAGCGGTAGCAATACGCACGCTCATGCCTACACCCGTATGAGGCGCGATTATCGCACAATCATTGATCAACCAGTGTCATTCTTCGCATTGGTTCTTGCGGAGCGGACGAAGCTAACCGATGATCGACGTGCATGCATTTGTGCTAAAGCCACCAACGATCCTCGGCTTTGCCGGTACAGGCTGCGTCGCGCTACGCTCCGCAAGGTGTGCGGCGGTGGCACCGCCGCTACCGTTCGCTAGCGCTCTCTCACCTTGGCCAAAGGGGGTCTACCACCCCCCGTTGGCAATCCCCCCGGCCCAGGGGCTCTGCCCCTATGACCTCGCCGGCAGGGCCTTCATGCCCTCCCCGTCCCTCCTGACCCGGGAAGACTTCGCTCTCCCCCTGGGCCCTCATCGACCAGGCGTCTGCCGCCATGGACCCGCAGCGAGGCTTTCGCGCCCCAGCCCGACGAACCGGCGGCGTTCCGCCCCGGTGCCCCTGCCCGCCCGCCATAGCCCGCAGAGCGGCGGCGGGACCAACCCTGCGCGGATTGGATGCGCGCCCCGCCGGGGGCCGGCATGAGCCGCAGCAACAAGCGCCGCCGGCATGAAATCATTCGCGCCCGTGTGACGCCCGAAGAGAAAAAGCTTGCCGAGAAAAAGGCCGAGACAATGGGCAGCATGGGCGCCCTCTTCCGTGCCTCAGTGCTGGGCTATACGCCCCCTCGCCTCGCCGACAGGGACGTTATCGTCAAGCTGCTCGGCGCCCTCTCTGACCTTGGAGCGGAGTTCGGGAAAATCGGATCGAACATTAACCAGGTCGCCCACCGCTACAACATCGACCCCGACCGGCCGCCCACAACTCTGATGGAAAGTGCCCTTATCGCCGCGCTCGACGAATGGAATAATGCCGTGCGCACCCTTGATGAACTCCGGCTCGTCAATATGCAGAGTCTAGGACTGGAACTTGACCGAGAGATTGCGGACGAAGAACAGTAGTCGGTCCCAACACCACGCCCACCGGGCCGGCGATATGTAAATTATGCGCCCCTCGGATAGCCCCTTGACTGTGATTCCGTTCGACCCTACGCTGCAACTTGTAGACTTCGAGAGAATCAGCAGATCCCCACTTGCGGAAACACTCGATGTCTAGACCTCTCGAATTCTCCTTCTCTCTTTCCTGCGTTCTCTCGTTTCTGCATTCGCTCTAATCCTGGAATTCTCGAACTCTCAAACCCTCATACTCTCGTTCTCTCATGTCCTCAATCACTCGAATACACAAACCCCGAAAAGCGAAAAGTCTCGAGCCCTCACATGCTCGTTTCCTCAAACACCCAGAGGCTCACTCCCCTAAATGTGAGATGTAGCAGATGCTCAAATTCTCAAACGCAAGACTGAGCACTCGCTCAGCCCCTCAAACTCTCAAATCAGGGAACTAGACAATGCACACCATAGCGCTCATCACTCAAAAAGGCGGCAGCGGCAAGACCACGCTGACACTCTCCCTTGCAGTCGCCGCCGCTATCGCGGGAAAGACGACTCTCGTGGTCGATCTCGACACACAGGGAACCGCCTGTTCCTGGCATGACCGGCGCAAGCTGGCAGGGAAGGGAGACAGCCCAATTGTCATCGATGCCCAGCCCCACCGGCTGGTAGACACTCTCAAACAGGCGCAAGCCAACGGCGTTGAGTTTGTCTTCATCGATACGCCCCCGCGGGCGGCGGACGCTGCGCTTGTCGCTGCGAAATCATCCGACCTTGTCATTGTTCCCGCACGTCCACAAATGTACGACTTGGAAACGATCCCTGTGACGCGCGAGATTCTTGCCGTCGCGGGGCATAAGCCGGCGATGGTTGTCCTAAATTCGGTCCCACCTGTAGGCGACCGGCACGCACAATCGCAGGAAGCTGTGAAGAACTGGAAGATTCCTATCTGTCCTTTCACCGTTGGCCACCGTGTCGCTTTCGGCGATGCAGGAGCGTTGGGCCTCACGGCGCAGGAGTATGAGCCCAACGGCAGAGCCGCGCAGGAAATCGAGAAGATCTTCCGTTTCACCGAGACGCTTTTATCAGAACTTGAACTCAAGCAACGCAAAGAGGAGCAACATGACAACGAAGCCCAACATAGCCGCGCTGCTGGCTGAAACCGGCGGAAGCTCTCGCCACAAGCCTGCCGTCCCGGAAGCGGCGGAAGCACCTGCGGCGGCCCCATCAAAGCCAAAGGCCTCCCCGAAGCGGAGCAAGAAAACTGTCACGAGCGCGATCACCGTACATTTCCCCAAGCAGGTCCGGGACCAACTCAAGATTCTGGCGATCCAGAACGGCAGCACCTTACATGGGGTAGTGGCGGAAGCCTTCAACGACTTGTTTGCGAAACATGGCAAACCCGAGATCGCCCCTGCGCAATTGGAATCACCGGACTAGGGCAGGGGACAAATGGCACGCATAACGGCTGATTGACGAGGATCGATGGACTTACACAGTATCTTACACACTCAACGGAGCATCTAACATAATTCCAATGGAATGATGGTTATGGATGCAGAATCAAAGGACTTAAAATCCGCAGGCCCGCAAGGGCTGTGGGGGTTCAAGTCCCCCTCCGGGCACCACAAATCAATAACTTAGCCTTCAGTTAATACTGACTCTCTCCGTTTTGGTGGGAGATTTGGTGGGAGTTGAGAAGATTTCGTCCATCCGATCCGCGACTTCGTTGCGCAGGGCTGGGATCATGTGGCCATAGGTATCCATCGTTAATTGAAAGGTGGAATGCCCAATCGTCTCCTGAAAAAGCTTCGGATGAACGCTGAGCGAAAGGAGTAGCGTTGCGCATGAATGTCGCAGGTCGTGAAAACGCACTTTAGGGAGGTTGGCTTCCCTCAGCGTTCTTGCGAAGGTCTACGCGGCCCGAGAGTAAGCGCGACGGTGAAAAGTGCTTCAGAGTGGTTACACGCGAGCGATGTAAACAATATGTGGCCCGCTCAGGGGTGAGGATCGTCGGCCGATATTTCACGCTGCGAGGTAGGTTAACCGAGTAAGAGCTTGGGTCACTGCGTCGCGCTGTGGGTGTGATCTTCCAGGACTTTGTTCACTATGACCTTTGCTCGACGAAAACATCGGTGTGGGAGAGATCAGCCGAGTGGAGGAGTATCTGGACTATCGGCTTCAGCAGCCGAACGGCTGCGCGTTGGCTGAGAGACACGTGCAGGCTGGATTGCTGCCATGCTGTGTCAAAATGCATTTTCTCCCTCCGTTGACCCTCCTACATTGTCGGGACTATAAAGTTGCGGGGCCCGGAAGCGGTCCTGTTTGTGTACATCCCACGCAATATGGTTGTTGTCAGTGTCCAGGAGGCTTCGTGCGAAACCTGGATGGGAGAGGTAGACGACGATGATCCCGCCGGCCTTTGAGTATCTCCGACCGCAAACCATTCCTGAAGCAATCGCCTTCCTGCAGCAGTATGGAGACGAAGCAAAGATTCTGAGCGGCGGACAGAGCCTCATCCCCATGATGAAGTTCAGGCTGGCCCGGCCCGGCTACCTTATCGACATCAACCGGATCCCGGGATTGTCTTACATAAAGGAAGAAGACGGCTATCTGAAGATCGGCGGACTCACACGCGAAGCCGACCTGGAAAACTCTTCGCTCATTCACTCGAAGTACCCCATCATTCTCGACACCGCTCGCGTGATTGCCGACCCGCAGGTTCGGAATATGGCAACGCTGGCCGGCAACCTCGCGCATGGCGACCCAGCGAACGACCATCCGGCCACGATGCTGGCTCTGGGGGCGCAGGTGGTGGCAGTCGGGCCGCAGGGCGAGCGAGTGCTTCCCATCGAAAGCTTCTTTGTAACGCTCTTCACAACTGAGCTTCAGCATGACGAGATCGTGAGCGAGATTCGCATTCCTGTGCCGCCGCCACGCAGCGGAGGCGCTTACCTGAAGCTGGAAAGAAAGGTCGGCGACTTCGCCACTGCCGGAGTGGCCGCACAGGTAACCGTGGATGGCGCAGGAATCTGCCAGCAGATCGGTATCGGCCTAACGAACGTAGGCGCAACACCCATCAAAGCCCGCAAGGCCGAGGAATCTCTGCGCGGAAAGCAGCTGGATGAAACGACCATCGCGCAGGCGGCACAACTGGCGGCCGACGAAGCAGAACCCAGCTCCGACCTGCGCGGCCCCGCGGAATACAAGCGAGGCCTGGTAAAGGAGCTGACCCGGCGCGCAGTCGCTCGCGCATACGAACGTGCAGGCAAATAGAGATTTCCCAGACAGCAGAGGATTCCTACATGGCGAAGAAGCAGTTGGTTCAAATTAAGGTCAACGGCCGTAATCGCGAGGCCATGGTCGAACCCAGGTTGTTGCTGGTCCACTTCATTCGCGGGATTCCCGGACTGACCGGCACGCATGTCGGCTGCGACACTACCCATTGCGGCGCGTGCACCGTCCTTCTCGACGGCAAGACAGTCAAATCGTGCACCATGTTTGCCGTGCAGGCCGATGGCTGCGAACTGCTCACCGTGGAAGGCCTGATGCATAACGGCAAGTTGCATCCATTGCAGGAGGGATTCAAGGAAGAACACGGCCTGCAGTGCGGCTTCTGCACGCCGGGCATGCTGATCTCGTCTTATGCTCTGCTGAGCAAAAACGCGAATCCCAGCGAGGAGGAGATTCGTTGGGGCATCTCTGGGAATCTGTGCCGCTGTACCGGCTACCAGAACATCGTGAAGGCAGTACAGTACGCTGCCGGCAAGATGGAGCAGGGAGGTAAAGATGATCTGCCGAACATCGCCTGAAGTCGGTGGCATGGGCCACTCGATCAAGCGCAAGGAAGATCTGCGCTTCATCCAGGGCAAGGGCAGCTACGTGGACGATGTGAACCTGCCCGACATGGTCTACGGACACATGGTGCGCAGTCCCTACGCACATGCGCGTTTGAAGGGCATTAACACGGAGAACGCGAAGCAGCTTCCTGGTGTTTTAGCGGTCATCACTGGCGAGGACCTTGCCAAAGCAAATCTTGCCTGGATGCCCACCCTCTTCTTCGACAAGCAAATGGTGCTGGCCACCGGAAAGGTGCTATTTCAGTCGCAGGAAGTAGCCTTCGTGGTTGCAGAGGATCCATACATCGCCGCCGACGCCGCCGAGCTGGTGGAAGTCGACTATGAAGAGCTGCCCGTCCTGGTCGATCCGCACAAGGCTCTCGATCCCGATGCGCCCATCCTGCGCGAAGACCGCGAAGACAAGAGCAACCACATCTTTCACTGGGAGGTGGGCGACAGAGCGGCCACGGACAAGGTCTTCGAGGACGCGGAGGTCAAGGCCAAGGTGCATGCCGTCTTCCAGCGCTGTCATCCGGCGCCGCTCGAAACCTGCGGCTGCGTCGCCGACCACAACGCCGCGACCGGAAGGCTCACCATTTACCTCACGTCTCAAGCACCCGCACGCGCATCGCACGCTCTTCGCGATTGTCGGCGGCATCCCGGAAAACAATATCCGCGTCATTTCGCCAGATATCGGTGGCGGTTTCGGCAACAAGGTTCCGATTTATCCGGGATATGTCTGCGCCGTTGTCGCATCGCTTACCCTTGGACGGCCAGTGAAATGGATCGAGACACGTTCGGAGAATCTCCAGTCCACTGGATTCGCACGCGACTACCACATGACGGCGGAGCTCGCCGCAACCCAGGATGGCAAGATCCAGGCGATGCGCGTCAAGACTCTGGCCGATCATGGAGCCTTTAATGCCGCCGCTCAACCCACCAAGTTTCCCGCCGGCCTGTTCAGCATCTGCACCGGCGCGTATGACTATCCCAATGCCTTTTGCGAAGTCGACGGCGTTTATACCAACAAGGCGCCGGGCGGCATCGCCTATCGCTGCTCGTTCCGGGTAACGGAGGCGGCCTATCTCATCGAGAGAGCAGTCGATGTTCTGGCCCAGGAACTGAAGACTGACCCGGTCGAGTTGCGGCGGAAGAACTTCATCTCTCCGGAGAAATTTCCTTACAAATCGCCGCTCGGCTGGTCCTACGACAGCGGAGACTACGACGCCGCAATGAAAGTAGCGCTGGACACCATAGGCTACGATGCGCTGAGGAAGGAGCAGCAGGAGAAGCGCGCGCGCGGCGAGCTGATGGGCATCGGGATTTCCAGCTTCGTTGAAGTAGTAGGCGCGGGGCCTGCACATACCTTCGACATCGCCGGCATCAAGATGTTCGACAGCGCCGAGATTCGCATTCATCCCACCGGCAAGGCTATGTGCCGCATGGGAACCAAGAGCCAGGGCCAAGGACATGAGACTACCTACGCCCAGATCGTTGCCGAGGAACTCGGCATCCCCGCAGCCGACGTAACTGTAGAGGAGGGCGACACGGACACCGCTCCCTACGGTCTGGGGACATACGCCAGCCGCAGTACGCCCGTCTCCGGCGCCGCCACTGCCGTAGCCGCGCGCAAGATTCGCGACAAGGCCAAGAAGATCGCCGCCCATCTGCTCGAATGCAGCGAGGAGGATCTGGACTGGGAGCCGGGCAAATTCTTTGTCAAGGGCGCGCCCAGCAAAGCCAAGACGATCCAGGAGATCGCCTTCGCCGCATACACCAATATGCCGGAGGGCATGGAAGCCGGCCTCGAAGCAGTCGACTACTACGATCCGCCCAATCTCACCTTTCCTTTCGGCACTTACATCTGCGTGGTCGACATCGACAAAGGTACCGGCGAGGTAAAAGTTCGCCGATTTGTAGCCGTAGATGACTGCGGCAACATCATCAACCCCATGATCGTCGACGGCCAGATTCATGGCGGATTGACCGAGGGCCTGGCCATCGCCTTCATGCAGCAGATCGACTACGACGAGAGCGGCAACGTGCAGGGAGGCACCTTCATGGACTACCTTCTGCCGACCGCGGTCGAGACTCCTCATTGGGAGACAGGCAAGACCTGCACGCCTTCGCCACACCATCCCTTCGGGGCCAAAGGCGTCGGCGAGTCGCCGAACGTGGGTTCTCCCGCAGCATTCGTGAACGCCGTAGTCGACGCGCTCTCTCACCTGGGCGTGAAGCACATCGATATGCCGATCGCGCCATGGAAGGTCTGGAACATCCTCAAGGAGAAAGGCGTGGTCAACTAGAGCCATGGCGATGCAGATCGAAAAGACCTTTCAGGTAAAAGAGCCGATCGACCAGGTCTGGAGCCTGCTCAGTGATCCCCGCCGAGTCGCTACCTGTGTGCCCGGCGCAAAGATCACGGAGCAGGTGGATGATAAGACCTACAAAGGCACAATCAGCGTGAAGGTGGGTCCGAGCGCAACCGACTACAAGGGGGAGCTGGAAATTGTCCGTCTCGACCCGGAGAACCACGAGATCGAAATTCTCGGCAAAGGGCAGGACGTGAGAGGCCGCGGGAGCGCGTCGATGAAAATGACGGGGAAACTGCATTCCCTTGGCGATGGCGGCACGGAGGTGACCAGCATTTCCGAGGTCAACGTCGTGGGCATTCTCGCGCAGATGGGATCGCGTGTAATCAGCGAAGTCTCGAATATTATGTTTGGGCAATTCGTTAAGAACTTCCAGGCTCAGCTGCAGCAACCTGCGGACGCAGCCGCGGCTGAGGCCAAGCCCATCAACGCCGCTTCATTGGCGTGGGCTGCGGCAAAAGGAGCATTTCACCGCCAATCCTGATGGACGAGCCTGTCGGAAACCCGAATGCTCTCATGGATCCAGACGCTCTCATGCGCAACTTTGAGCGCCTGGGTTACATCGCAGACCGCTCCTTAGCCACTGTGGTTTATCTCATCACCAGGCTGCGCAAGCCTCTCTTGATGGAGGGTCACGCCGGCCTCGGAAAAACCGAAGTGGCCAAGGTTTTGGCGTCGCTTCTAGGCGTCCAGCTTATCCGGCTGCAATGTTACGAGGGGCTGGACATCAACTCTTCCGTCTACGAGTGGAATTATCAGAAGCAGTTGCTGGCCATCAAAATTCAGGAGGGAACAGGGCAAACGGTCGAAGAGAAGGAGAGACACATCTTCAGCCGCGAGTTTCTGCTCGAACGCCCGCTGCTCAAATCCATCGTTGCGCAGGACGCGTCGCCGGTCCTGCTGATCGATGAGATCGACCGCGCCGATGAGGCCTTCGAGGCATTCCTTCTCGAGCTGCTCTCCGATTTTCAGATCAGCGTCCCCGAGATGGGTACTATCCAGGCCCGTCACATCCCTTACGTCATCCTCACATCCAATCGCACGCGCGACCTGAGCGACGCGCTGAAGCGGAGATGCCTCTATCACTGGATCGACTACCCGAGTTTCGAGAAGGAAATGAGGATTTTGCGCGCCCGCCTGCCGGGCATCGAAGAGGAACTCAGCACGCAGGTAGTCCGGTTTGTTCAGGGTGTGCGGGAGCTCGATCTCGAGAAGCCGCCTGGAGTGGCAGAGACTTTGGACTGCGCTCAGGCCGTGGTTTCTTTGGGAAAGCGTCACCTGGATGCGCAAGCGATCGAGAACACCCTGGGCTGCGTGGCAAAATCCATGGAAGACATCACCAGGCTCAGGACCGCCGGGATCGATAGCCTTTTGCAGCGGAGCTTGCAGGGGTAGCGGGAGGCACAATGCGTCCGGAACAATCCGACCGCCTGGCCACCGCTATCGTCGAGTTCTGCCGCTTCGCTAGAACTCGCGGAGTTGCTGCTCACCCCGGCCAGACAATCACGGCCTTCGAGGCAGTCAAGACAATCGATCTGACAGACCGGCAATCCTTCGCATCTGCATTGCGGGCGGCGCTGTGCTCCAACCACGAAGAGTGGGAGCTTTTCCCCGAGTTGTTTCAGGAATTCTGGGGAGAATCGCACCCCCGGGCGCGATCCGCTTCAGGCGAGTACAAGGGACCTCGCAGGAAAAGCGGACACGGGCCCGAAACCGCTACAGTATTCCTGGATCAACCCGGTAACGGGTCTGCGACGCGAGACGGCGACGGCAGAGCGGTTTACGGCGCGAGCGCACAGCAACGGCTGAAGAAGGTCGACTTCTCTGAAGTCCCGTGCGACGACCTGCTCGCTCTCGAAGAGCTTTCCCTGCGCCTATTGCGTCGCATGGGCCGGCGGCTCTCGCGAAGACTCACCATCAGCAACCGTGCCGGGCCCGTCGATCTGCGCAGAACCATCCGCCGAAGCATCGCCCAGGGTGGCGATCCCCTCGTCCTGGCTTACAAGTCACGCAAGCCGAGAAAGAACAGGCTGGTAATCTTTCTCGACATTAGCGGCTCCATGAATTTCTACAGCCTCTTCCTGGTGCGCTTTGCCTATGCGCTGCAAACGCACTTCGCGCGTGTAAATACGTTCCTCTTCAGCACCAACGTCGTCGAGATCAGCAACCTGCTGCGCACCCGCCACCTGCCGGAAGCCCTGCGGAGACTCTCGCAGCGGGCCGCGGGCTGGTCGGGCGGCACAAAGATCGGCGAGTCGCTTCGCCAGTTCAACCAACTTTACGGAAGGAAGCTGCTCTCCCGCGATACCGTCTTCATGATCCTCAGCGACGGATGGGATACCGGCGAGCCGGAAGTGCTTGCGGCACAGCTGCGAGCCGCCAAACGCCGCGCGCAAAGAATTCTCTGGCTCAATCCGCTGCTTGGACTGAAGGACTATCAGCCCATTACGCGAGGCATGGCCGCCGCGCTCCCCTATGTGGATGTCTTTGCACCGGCGCATAATCTGGAGAGCCTTCTCGCATTGGAGAGACACCTGTAGAAGAAGGAGGATGCAGGATGTTCGATGAATTCCTGAAAAAGGCCGACGAGCTGGTCATGATCGGCGAATCGTTCGCCATAGCCACGGTCGTCCGCTTTGAGGCACCCATATCCGGCAAGCCCGGAGACAAGGCCATTATCTTTGCCGACGGAGAAGTTTGGGGCTGGATTGGTGGAGGTTGTGCGAAACCCGCCGTAGTTAAGGAAGCGCTGAAGGCTCTCAAGGATGGTCGTCCCCGCCTGGTTCGCATAAGCCCGTCATCTTCAGAAGGGGAAGGCGTCGTGGCCTACAACATGACATGCCACAGCGGTGGCACACTGGATGTCTACATCGAGCCCGTTCTTCCAAAGCCCCACATTCTCATTATGGGCCGTTCGCCGGTTGGGCAGACTCTGGCTGGGCTCGGCAAGACGATTAACTACACCGTTTCGGTGGCTGCTCCGGATGCGAATCAGGAGAACTATCCGGGAGCGGACCGGGTTCGAGCGGATCTGAATCTGAGCGAATTGAAAATTGGTGCTCAGACCTTCATCGTTGTGTCCACTCAGGGAGACCGCGATGAGGAGGCGCTTGAAAATGCGCTGCGCACAGACGCTTCCTATGTGGCATTCGTTGCCAGTAAAGTGAAGGCGGCCAAGGTCCTTCAGCATCTGAGTGAACGTGGAATCAGCGCAGAAAGGCTGAGGCAGTTGAAGGCTCCGGCAGGAATAAACATCGGGGCGGGGTCGCCGGAAGAAATCGCTGTCAGCATCCTCGCCGAGATTGTCCAGTTGAACAGGAGCAGAGTGTCGAACCATCCCGACACAACCGTGCGGCCTGCGGAGAAGCAAACAGCAAAAGACCCGATCTGCGGAATGACCGTGGACACCGGAGCAACGAAGTACAAATCGGAAATTGAGGGCCAATCGTTCTACTTTTGTTGCGCCGGCTGCAAGCAGACATTCGAAAGACAGCCGGATAAGTATTTGCTCGCGAACCAAACCACATAAGGACATAAGTAGCGTCAGCACTTCGCTCATCTTGCCGCTTGCGGCACCTCAGATCGGCCACTTCATCATGCCTGCGACCTCCGTTCCGAGACCGGGGATATCCGTCCATGCTGATACTCGCCAACCCCGGATAGTCGCTAACATAGACACATGGACTAAAAGTCGACTTTTTGGACAAGTGACTTTCCTTTTGCAGAAGCGGACGGATTGTTCGTCGATCCGCAATGGCAACCGACATCTGCATCCCGAGATACAGGAGCAGAGAAACAGTAAGTGCACACTTTGCGCGAAAATATCGCCTTGCAAACTCGAAAGCGATAGGGCTCACCGGCCTCTTTCCTGTCCGGTATGCTGAAAGTCCGTAGCGGGCTACGCGCCGCTTTGCGGAGAAACCATTGAAGAAATTTCTGTTCTGCGCTGTCACGTTCTGCTTCTGCTTTTGCTGCGCGGCCTTCGCCTCATCGGTCATCACCACGCGCCTCGACGATCCCAGGGCCATCTATCTTGATGCCCCGGCCGAGAACACGGATAACTCTGCTGCACTCCAGGCCGCCATCGACAACGCCGCACGCATACCGCGCGAAGGAATTGTTTTCGTTCCCGCTGGCCGATATACGCTCAGGCGCACAATTTACATCTGGCCCGGCGTGCGTCTTATCGGTTACGGGACCACGCGGCCCGTCTTCGTGTTGCCGCCGAATACGCCAGGCTTCCAGCACGGCATGGGAGTTATGGTCATGTTTACCGGTCTCGGGCCCAATGAGCTGACACGTGCCGGTGGCCCCATTGCTTTTCCGCCGCCCGGATCTGTCCCCCCGAACAACAATGTCGCCGATGCCAATCCCAACACCTTTTACTCGGCGATGACCAACATCGACTTCGAAATCGGAGACGGCAATCCCGCCGCAGTGGCTGTGCGCTTCCATGTAGCCCAGCACGCCTTCCTCACTCACATGGACTTCCACATCGGCTCCGGCCTGGCTGCGCTCTACCAGGTCGGCAACGAGGCCGAGGACTTGCACTTCTACGGCGGCCGTTACGGAATCCTCACCGAAAAGACCTCGCCCGCCTGGCAGTTCACCCTCATCGACTCTGCCTTCGAGGGGCAGCGTGAATCCGCCATCCGCGAGCACGAAGTCGGCCTCACCCTCATCCGCGACACCTTCCGCAACGTGCCGGCCGCCATCGATATCGACCCTGGCTATCCCGACCAGCTCTGGGTGAAGGATTCGCGCTTCGAAAACATCGCCGGCCCGGTTGTCATCATCAGCCTGGAGCAAAGCCCCCTCACCGAAATCGGATTCGAGAACGCGACCCTCAGCAACGCGCCGACCTTCGCCAAACTGCGCGAAAGCGCCAAGACCATTCCCGGCAAAGGCGCAATTTATCAGGTCAAAACCTTCAACTACGGCCTCATCGTTCCCGGCGAAGGCCGGATGGGCGCGATCGGTATGCAGTACGACGCCGTGCCGCTCACTTCGATGCCGTCCGCGCTGGCGCCTGCTATCCGGGCACTTCCGCCCAGCAGCGAATGGGTGAATGTGCACACGCTCGGCGTGAAAGGCGACGGCGCCAGCGACGACACCGCTGCCATCCAGCAGGCCATCAACGCGCATCACGTCCTCTATTTCCCCAGTGGCCACTACGTCTTGCGCGACACTATCGCGCTCATGCCCGATACAGTGCTCATCGGCCTCCATCCCACGCTCACCCAGATCGACCTGCCCAACGAAACTCCCGGTTACGAGGGCGTCGGCGCACCCAGGCCGATGATCCTCGCGCCGTCAGGCGGAACAAACATCCTCAGCGGCATCGGGATGTTTACCGGAGGCATCAATCCCCGCGCCGTTGCGGTGCTGTGGAAGGCCGGCGAGCAGTCGCTTATCGATGATGTGCGCTTTTTAGGAGGCCATGGCAGCGGCACCAACCCCTACAACAACAACCACACCGCCGACTCCGATCTGCGCAAGCGCTGGGACAGCCAGTATCCCAGCCTCTGGATCGCCGACGGCGGAGGCGGCGCCTTCGCCGACATCTGGACGCCCAACACCTTCGCGCAGGCCGGCTTTGTCGTCTCGAACACCAAAACGCCCGGCCATGTGTACCAGCTCTCCAACGAGCACCACGTGCGCAACGAGATCAAGTTCGACCATGTCGAAAACTGGGACATCAACGCTCCGCAGACCGAGGAAGAAGCCGGCGAAAGCCCCGAGTCGCTGTCGCTCGAAATCGACTTCTCCCGCAATCTCACCTTCGCCAACTACCACGCCTATCGCGTCACGCGCTCGCGTGCGCCCTTCCCAACAGCCGTTCGCATCCACAACTCGTCAGACATTCACTTCCGCAACGTTCACGTGAACGCCGAGAGCGGCTACGGCATCTGTGACCGCAACGGTTGCGGCACCTTCCTCCGCCTCAGCAAGTTCCCCTACGAAAACGCTATCGAAGACGTCACCCATCATCTTGAAGTTCGCGAGCGCGAGTTCGCTGTCCTCGATATTCCCGGCAATCCGTCACAGCCTGCCTCGCCGGATGCATCCGCAGTACTCGCGCCCGGAGCACAGATGAAGAAATTGGAAGACGGCTTCTTCTCCATCTCCGGAGCGGCGGTCGACGCGGCGGGCAAGCTCTACTTCGTCGACCACCACAACCAGCGAATCTACGCATGGTCGGAGAAAGAAGGCTTGACCATCGAGCGCGACAATCCGCTCGATCCTGTGAATCTTGCCTTCGATAAATCCGGCAGCCTGCTCGTTCTCTCATCCGCCGGCCCTGAAAGCACGGTCTACACCTTCCGTCCCGGCAGCTCAGCCGAAGAGCTTACGGTGCTGGCTCCACAGCCCGTGCAGCCTCACAGGAATGCCTCCGTCATCCTGCCGGTCAACTGGTGGAATAACGGAGAGTTCAAAGACCAGCTCAATCTGGACATGATGCAGTTCACGACACTCGCCGAAATGTTCGCCACAGACGCCACCACGCCGAAGGCGCGCGAATATGTCTCGCCGGACGGCAGTGCATTCCTGCCCGCCGGCCGCGTCTTCCAGCAGGGTCCCGCGAACGATACCTCCGGCTGGCGCTTCAGTGACAATCTCGACACTTACGGTTTCATCACTGCCGAACCCGGCCAGCTTGTCTACGTCAGCAGCGAGTCGGAAGACATCACCTACAACGCGAAGGTGAACCCTGACGGCACCCTCACCGACCTGAAGCCCTTTGTCCAGCGCGGCGGCGAAAGCGTAGCCGTCGATGCCCATGGCAATGTCTATGTCGCTAACGGGCAGATCTTCGTCTACTCGCCGCACGGCGAGCAGATCGCGCAAATCGATGTCCCCGACCGCCCGCTGCAGCTTATCTTTGGCGGGACTGATCGCGACACGCTTTTCATTCTGGCGCACCATGCTCTCTTTTCGGCGCGCGTCCGCTGACGGAATATTGTTACCCTCACAGCGACTGTGATTGATTGTCGATTGCAGACATCCCGCCTATGAGAACTCGCCTTCACGCATCGATCAGTTCTGGCCGAAAAGCCATTACGTCCTTCGGTCGCCCGAAAAGCATCTTTCTGCTTTTGCTTCTTCTTGCGGCTTGTCAGCAGATCTGCTCTCCTGCAATCGCTCAGACCACTGTGCCTCAGCCTGTAGACACCTTCTCCGGCAAACCGCGCGTGGTGATCATCAGCGATATCGGCAACGAGCCGGACGACCAGATGTCCTTCGTGCGTCTCCTGCTTTATTCCAATCAGCTCGACCTCGAGGCGATGATCGCCACTACCTCTACCTGGCAGAAGGCCGCGTCGCATCCCGAAACGATGCACAAGCTGATCCACGGCTATGGAGAAGTCCGCAGCAATCTGCTGCTCCACGCCACTGGATGGCCATCGGCCGAAGCTCTCGATCAGCGCGTCTTCCCCGGACAGCCAGCTTACGGTCTCGCGGCAAC
The DNA here is from genome assembly GCA_963782175.1 of uncultured Acidobacteriaceae bacterium. Classification (GTDB taxonomy): domain Bacteria; phylum Acidobacteriota; class Terriglobia; order Terriglobales; family Acidobacteriaceae; genus Silvibacterium. Next base: position 235,631 of record CAWAIX010000011.1, on the reverse strand, counting down.
CGGAGCAGGGAAGAGTTCGCCCGGCTCGAAGGCGCTGATCGAATCCATCCAGCGCGATGACCCCCGGCCTCTCTGGATCTGCATCTGGGGAGGCGCCAACACCCTCGCGCAGGCGCTGATCGACCTGCGCGCATCGAAGAGCCGCGAAGAGTTGCGAACCCTGATCGCGCGCGTGCGCGTCTACTCCGTTTCGGATCAGGACGACGCCGGTCCCTGGATACGGCGCGAGTTTCCCGGCCTCTACTACATCGTGAATCCCAGCAATCCCAATTCCGACAATTACTACTTTGCGACCTGGACCGGCATCAGCGGAGACCTCTATTACCGCAACTGCGACGGCGCGGATACCAGCCTCGTCACCAATGAGTGGCTCGATGCCAACATCCGCTCCAAAGGGCCACTCGGGAAGTTCTACCCCCGCTTCATGTTCATCATGGAGGGCGATACGCCGTCATTTCTCGGCCTCATCGACAACGGCCTGAATGCCTATCGCCGTCCTGACTGGGGTGGATGGGGCGGTCGCTACGTCTACATTCAGCCCTATGGCGAATCACATCCCATCTGGTCGCAGGGCGGAGACGAATTCGCTCGCACCACCTCTCAGGACGAAGTGACCGGCATCGACGGCCGGCCTCACATCTCCGATCAGGCCACCATCTGGCGCTGGCGCGAGGCCTATCAGAACGACTTTGCCGCGCGCATGGACTGGACCAGCAAGGACTTTGCCCACGCGAACCACAATCCTCAGGTCGTGGTCAACGGCAAGCCAGGCACTTCGCCCATCGAGATCGAAGCCGCCGCCGGGCAGACCATCACCCTCGACGCGAACGGCACCAGCGACCCCGATGGCCAGCCGCTCACCTATCGTTGGTTCCTCTATCCCGAGGCTGGCCTCACCGGAGCGCGCGGCGCGGATGTCTCACTCTCGGGCGACGACAAGCCCGTGGCCCAAGTGACCGTGAAATCTCCCTGCCGCCCGATGTGGCTGCCGTTGGTCCCGTGCCAGGGTCAAGGGGTGATGCACGTCATCCTCGCCGTGACCGACAACGGATCGCCGCGCCTCACCTCATACCGGCGAATCATCATCCAAGTGAGCCCAAGCTCAAAGTAGGCCTTCTCCTGCCGACGCGCGACAGTCATCTTCCCATGTTCGGCTCGATGCGCTAGCCTTTCAGCTTTGGGTACGAAGGGAAAACCGAGGAGGGTTATGAAGTTCATCACTGTTCTTGCCGGACTCTTACTGAGCGCCGCAAATCTCATCGCTCAGGCGCCAGCCGCCGCTGCGGATCCGGCCGTTCGCGCGCGAGTCGACGCCATCATCTCCAAAATGACCCTCGAAGAGAAGATCGATTACATCGGAGGCACCGGCTTTGCTATCCGCGCCATGCCGAATCTGCATCTGCCCGCCTTCGAAATGTCCGATGGTCCCTACGGAGTCCGCAGCAACCAGGGCTTTCCCTCGACCACCTACGCCGTGGGAATCGGCCTCGCCGCGTCCTGGGACCCCGAACTCGCCCGGCGTGCAGGCGGCGGGATCGGGAGCGATGCCCGGGCGCGCGGTATCCACTACATGCTCGGCCCCGGCGTAAACATCTACCGCTCGCCGCGCAACGGCCGCAACTTCGAGTACTTCGGCGAAGACCCGTTTCTCACCGCGGCCATCGACGTCGGATACATCGAGGGCATGCAGCAGCAGGGCGTCAGCGCCACCGTGAAGCACTTCCTCGGCAACAATTCTGAATTCCTCCGCCATGACTCCGACTCCATCATCGACGAGCGCACGCTGCGCGAAATCTACGAGCCCCCCTTCGAGGCCGCGGTCAAGCGCGGCCACGTGGGAGCCGTCATGGACTCCTACAACCTCACCAATGGTCAGCACATGACGCAGAACGGATACTTCAACATCGACCTGGCCCGCAAGGACTGGGGCTTCAACGGCGTCATGATGTCCGACTGGGTCGCCACCTACGATGGAGTCGCCGCCGCCAACGGCGGGCTCGACCTCGAGATGCCAACCGGCGCCTACATGAATCGCAAGAACCTGCTTCCCGCCATCAAGGCAGGAAAAGTCACCGAAGCCACCATAGACGAGAAGATCCGCCACATCCTCGAAACCGCCGCGCGCTTCGGATGGCTCGACCGCGACCAGACCGACCTTTCGCTCTCCGTCTACAGCGGCCGCAACCAGCAGGTTGCGCTCGATGGGGCCCGCGAAGGCGCGGTGCTCTTGAAGAACGACGGCAAGCTCCTGCCGCTCGACAAGAGCGCCATCAAATCCATCCTCGTCGTCGGCCCCGACGCTTATCCCGGCGTCGCCGTCGGCGGAGGCAGCGCCGGTGTCCGTCCCTTCCACCTCGTCAGCGACCTCGAAGGCATCCAGAACTATCTCGGCCCGAACGCCACCGTCTACTACGATCGTGGACTGCCGACCGTCATCGAAATAGCGCGCGCCACCGCCTGGCAGACTGCCGCTGACGGTGGCAAGCCCGGCGTAAAAGTCGAGCTATTCAACAACGCCGACGTCTCCGGAACTCCCGTATCCACGACCGACGTCCACGTGATCAACGACGTCGGCATGAGCTGGGAGAGCCTCGTCGACGATCCCGCGACAGCCATGGCGCTCTTCACCGCCAACGTCAAAACAAACAAGTCCCGCCGTTGGACTGGTTATTACCGCGCCGCCTCCGACGGCCCCTACGAGATCGTTCTGGAGGGCCCCGGCGAAGGCGGCGGCAATCGCCTTTACCTCGACGACAAGCTCATCTTCGACAACTGGAAACTGGTCCGCGCCTTCCAGCCTCACGCGACCGTGCAACTCTCCGCGGGCCCGCACAAAGTCGTCGTCGAGGACTACCAGACTGGCCCGATCGGGGGCAAGCTGCGCGTGGGCATCGCGGACCAGCGCACGCTCGTCTCCGCCAAGGCTAAAACGCTTGCCGCGAAAGCCGATGCCGTTGTCCTTGCGGTCGGCTACGACAACGCCAGCGAAGGCGAAGGCGGAGACCGCACCTTCGACCTCCCCATCGGACAGGACGAATTGATCCGCGAAATCTCAGCCGCCAATCCCAAAACCGTCCTGGTCGTCACCTCGGGCGGCAACGTCGACGCAAGCGCGTGGAGCGACCGCGTCCCAGCCTGGCTTGAAACCTGGTACGCAGGCGAGCAGGGCGGCAACGCGCTCGCCCAAATCCTCTTCGGAGACGTGAATCCATCCGGCCATCTGCCTGCTACCTTCGAACGCAAAGCCGAGGACAACCCCACCTTCGCCAACTACTATCCCGAGGAAGGCACGAATAAAGTCGTCTATAAAGAGGGCATCTTCGTCGGCTACCGCGGTTACGAGCACAACGGCACCAAGCCGCTCTTTCCCTTCGGATATGGACTCTCCTACACCACCTTCGACTTTTCTAATCTCAAAGTCGCCCCAGCCGGAGACGCCTCCGGCCTCAACTACACCGTCACCTTCGACATCACCAACACCGGTTCTCGCGCCGGAGCCACCGTCGCGCAGGTTTACGTCGCCGAAGCGCACGCCAGCGTTCCTCGCCCCCCGAAAGAGCTGAAGGGATTCGCGCGTGTGATGCTTCAGCCCGGCGAAACAAAGCATGTCACTGTCCTCCTCAACGGCCGCTCCTTCGCCTTTTACGACACGACCGCAAAGCGCTGGCGCGTCGATTCCGGAGACTTCGGCATTCAGGTCGGAGACTCCTCCGCCAATCTCCCTCTCAACTCAACCATCAGCATCAGCCAGGCGGCCTCCGCAGGCTCCGTGGAATAGCTTGCGACGCCCGCCTGCACGTCTTCCTCTACAATCATCCTCTCGGGAGAATGACGAGCCGTGTTCAATATCCACTGGCCAGGAAACGGCCTTCTGCCCCTTGTAGCGAGCTTTGCCCTCATGACCAGCGCCGCCTTCGCCCAGACCCAGACGCAGACCACCGCCGCTTTCGGTCCTTCGAATCCCTTCTACGCGCCCAGTACGCTGCCGTTTCAGGCGCCGCCTTTCGACAAGATTAAAGACACCGACTATCAGCCCGCCATCGAAGCGGGCATGGCGAAGCAGCTTGAGGAGATCCGCGCCATCGCGGACAATCCCGCGCCGCCCAGCTTCGAAAACACTCTGGTCGCGATGGAGAAGTCCGGACAGCTCCTGCAACGTGCCAGTGCCGCCTTCGACGCCGTCACCGGAGCGAACACCAATCCAACGCTGCAGAAGGCTGAAGAAGAGCTGGCCCCAAAACTCGCCGCCCACGACGATGCCATATATCTCAACCCACGCCTCTTCGCCCGCATTCAAGCTATCTATAACCAGCGCGAGTCGCTGCATCTCGATCCCGAGTCCGCGCGCCTGCTCCAAATCGTCTATGAAAGATTTCTCCATGCCGGAGCCAATCTCTCCGATGCCGACAAAGCAAAGCTGAAGAAGCTCAACGAAGAATCCTCGACGCTCTCGAACGCCTTCAAGAACAAACTCCTCGCCGCGACCAAAAGCGCCGCCTTCGTCACCGAGGACAAATCCGCTCTTGCCGGCCTGACCGATGCCGAGATATCCGCCGCAGCCCAGGCCGCCAAATCCCGTAACGTTTCCGGCTACGTTATCCCGCTGCAGAACACCACCCAGCAGCCCGCGCTTGCCTCGCTGAGCAACCGCGCCACGCGTCAGGCTCTCTTCGAAGATTCGTGGACTCGCTCCGAGCGTGGAGGCGAGAACGATACGCGCGCCACCATCGCCCGCATCGCTCAATTGCGCACTGAAAAGGCAAAGTTGCTCGGCTTCCCGAACTACGCCGCCTGGAAGCTCGAAGACCAGATGGCCAAAACACCCGAGAATGCGCAGAAATTCATGGATGACCTCGTCCCTCCGTCCACGGCAAACGCGCGTGCCGAAGCCAAAGAGATCCAGGCCGTCATCGATTCCGACCATGCCGGCTTCCAGCTTGAGCCGTGGGACTGGAATCTCTACGCGGAACAGGTCCGCAAGGCCAAATACGACCTCGACGAATCGCAGGTCCGTCCCTACTTCGAGCTGAACAACGTCCTTGAGAACGGAGTCTTCTACGCCGCCAATCAGCTCTATGGCCTCACTTTCAAGGAACGCCACGACATCCCTGTCTACCAGCCCGATGTCCGCGTCTTCGAGGTCTCCGACGCCGATGGCAAGCCGCTCGCGCTCTTCTATTGCGACTACTTCAAGCGCGACAACAAGAACGGCGGTGCCTGGATGAACGAGTTCGTCGACCAGTCGAAACTCCTCGGCACGCTCCCCGTCGTCTACAACGTTGCCAACCTGCCCAAGCCCGCCCCCGGAGACCCGGCGCTCATCTCCTTCACCGATGTCATCACCATGTTCCACGAGTTCGGCCACGCTCTCCACGGCATGTTCTCGAACGTGGAATATCCGACTCTGTCAGGACCCTCTGTCCCGCGCGACTTCGTCGAATTCCCATCGCAGTTCAACGAGCACTGGGCCTCCTACCCCGCCGTTTTCCAGCACTTTGCGAAGCATTACAAGACCGGCGAGCCCATGCCTGCCGACCTTGCCGCGAAGCTCGAAAAAGCCCGTACCTTCAATCAGGGATACGCTCTCACCGAACTCCTCGCCGCTGCCCAGCTCGATATGCAGTGGCACACGCTGCCGCCCGGCTCGCCCCTCGAAGACGTCGACGCATTCGAAAAGCAGGCGCTGGAAAAAACTCACATCGCTTTGCACGAAGTCCCGCCGCGCTACCGCTCCAGCTACTTCGCGCACATCTGGCAGAACGGCTACGCCGCCGGCTACTACGCCTATCTGTGGAGCGAGATGCTCGACGACGATGCCTACGACTGGTTCGTCGCCCATGGAGGACTCACTCGCGCCAACGGCGACCGCTTCCGGCAGATGATCCTGTCGCGCGGCAACACCGAAGACCTCGCCGCGATGTACAAGGCCTGGCTCGGCGCCGAGCCCAGCGTACAGCCCATGCTCAAGTACCGCGGACTCGCCACATCGAATCCGCAATGACCCCCATGATTTAACCTTGACCGTTTTAACCTGATTGTCTTGAAGCGTCATCGCTCTTGTGCTAACGTCGGGGCACATATCCGCCAGCGTAAATAGACGTAAGGACGGATGATTCAAGCACTTCTGTAAATCTGCCTCCGTTCCTCTGCCCCGCTCGCGTTGTGAAAGTCCGCGCTTGGAGGACCCATGGCCTTCCGAAATTCTCGCATCATTCTGTGTGCAGCGCTGTTTCTCATACCGCAGTTCGGTGGCGCCCAGTCCACCATGGTGCCCTGGCTCACGCGCTCCGCTGACAATTCAAGAAGCGGATGGAACCCCCACGAGACGCAGCTCACGCAGGCTGCCATCGCGTCGAAGGGCGTGACTCGCACAACCATCATCCCGCTTGTCGGCGACGCGCGAGGCATGGAAGCGCAACCCCTCATTCTGCCGAATGTGCAGACATCGCTTGGCACCCGCGACGTAATGATCCTGCCTTCCATGGCCGATGTCATCCGCGGCGTCGACGCTCATGACGGGTCCGGTATCTGGCAGGTCACTCTCGGCATGCCCATCAACGGATCCACCAACATTGACATGCACAACATCAATCAGCACTGGGGATGCATCTCGACCGGCGTCATCGATCCCGACCTGAAGCGCCTCTATCAGGTCTGCTGGATCTCGCCCGACAACACTGGAAACCCCCAGACCGGCCGCTTCTTCATGTTTGTGCTCAACGTCGCCGACGGCAGCCAGGTTGTTCCGCCCGTCATGATCCAAGGCACCAGTCAGGGGCAGGACTACAACTCGCAGATGCGCAAACAGCGCTCCTCGCTCGTCGAGACCAACGTCAATGGCGTGAAAACCGTCTTTGGCTGTTCCGGCACCGTCTACGAGACCAATCAGGGCGCTGCCGGCTTCTGCTTTGCCTTCGATGTGGCCTCTAACAAGCTCACCGCCTTGCAGGCCATGACTGCCGGTGAAGGCGCCGGCATCTGGATGGCCGGCCAGGGACCGGCCGCCGATGCCAACGGCAATCTTTATTTCCTCACCGGCAATGGAGACTTCGATGGCTCGACCCAGTGGGGCGAGTCCTTCCTCAAACTCCAATACACCCCGCCGTCAGGCTCCACCCCGGCCAGCCTGAAGGTGGTCGATCACTGGACGCCCTGGACCGACCTCGGCCGAACTGGCCAGCAACAGCCGCTGGCTAACAAAATTTCGGGAGAGAGCGCACCTTCCGAAGCCCCCGTACCCGTCAACGGCACGATGACCACCCCTCTAAAAAACGCAAAGCTGGTCGCAGTCATGAATGGCCAGGGAATCCCTGTCGTACTCGCGTATCCAATGGCCACGGGCGCCTGGGCCGACGAGGACTGGGGCTCCGCCGGACCGGCTTGTCTCTTCAGCATTGGAGTCTGCGTTGCCGCGGGCAAGGACGGCATCGGCTACCCGGTCAAAGTGGCGAACATGGGAGGAACCACGGTCGCCGACCTCAAATCAAACCCCAAGGCCAACTGCGCGAAGCTTGCCTCCAATCCCGTCTGGCTCACCATGGATCCCGGTCCGGTCGATCCCTGCCCCACTGACCCCGAGAACCTGAATTTCTTTCCCGGGGGAGTCACCGCCCACCTCCACATGACCCCGGTGCAGTACTTCGATCCCGTTCTGAATTCCTGGACCATCTTTGCCTGGGGCGAGAATGCACAGTTGCACAAATGGGCCGTCAGCTCTACCGGAAACCTCACCTACGTCGCCCAAAGCAATGAATTTGCCAGTCCGAATTCCCGCTTTGTTCCGCAGGGCGGCCCCGGAAGTGCCCTGGGAGGCATGCCTGGTGGCTTCTGCTCCGGCTCGAGCAACGGCTCGGACCCCAACTCGGCGATTCTCGTCTGCACTGTCCCCTACGGCAACGCCAACGCCACCGTCACCAACGGACGCCTGCTCGTCTACGACCCCGTACACCTCGCCGCCAATGGGTCGCTGAAAGTCCTCTGGGACTCCCAGGCATTTGCCGTCAGCTTCCTCTACAACAAATTCGACCCTCCCGTGATCGACGGAGGACAAATATACGTCCCGAATTACAACGGCGGCCTCGACGTCTACCAGTTGACCCAGTAAAGCCCGACGGTGGTCCTGCCTTCAGCGCCAGAATCAGTCCCAATAACGCTCCAAGCTTTTCCTAAGCCGGGAAAAGCAGCGAAGTCCCGGCTTCCGACCGGAGCCGGCCCCTGCAGTCGCATTCGCACCTCATCACACTGAAACAAAGAGCCTTAAGCTACCCCGCGGATCCCATGTACCCCCGCGCACCGCGTTCCAACCCAGATTTCAGTCCTTTCAAACGACATTAGTCCTCCCTCTGTCCTACTTTGGCTTCGCTGACGCCGGAAACCCGAGTCGCACGGGAGATCCGGTTTGATCCGGACCGGCGCAGTCGCAATAACGGGGGGACGCCATGAGCAACGACACGTATAACGGAACCGACGCCGCCGGCCAACCGGCCGCTGCAAATACCGCAGATCAGACGACCGTTCCCCCAGAGGTCCCCACAACCGCCGACCTCCCGATGCTGCCGGAGTTTCGCAACCCCGAACCCGGCAGCAAAACTCCGCCCATCAACTGGCGCGCCGCGCTGTCGGCAGCCAGCCTGGCCGCGTTTCTTGCCGCCGTCGCTGGCATCGGATGCGGCGCGAAATCCCCGATCCCAAAGCCCTCCCCGGCGACTCCCCTCGCCGGATCGAACGCCACCCTGACACCCTCGGCCGGCCGCAACCTCGGGCCCGGCCAGATAAAACCGGCAGCCCGGATCGTTCCCGAACCTGGGACCCCGATCCGGAGCCGCCAGACCAGAAAGGAACAAGCATCATGACCGCTCATTCGCAACCTCGACTGGAAATGTGCTGGATTCTCAACCGCGGCTGCCTTCGTTTGGTTTGGACCGAACAACGGCCGCAGCCTTTTCCCGTCCAACTGCCGCAACCGGCCGTTGGCCAACCCGACAAGCAGGCGGCGTAGCTCTTTCGCGCCGCGTTGCCCTGCCAAAACCGCATCCAAAATTTAGGAGTGCAACATGTTTCCGTTTCTGTGTGAAATCGCGCTTTGCTTCATCGTGTCCTATCACGTTGCGCTGCTGTTTCTCTCGCGTGAGCCGCGCGCGCATCGGAACGGCGATGCGCCGCGCACGCCAGATCGCCACCAGCAAAGTGGCAAGTGAAGGCGCGCCAGCCAGTGCGCCCTCGACCATCCCTTCGCAGCTGAATTACATCCAAGGTCTTCGTGCCCTGACCCAAATCTGGTTGCACGTATTGGAGACCATACATGGCCGACCGTGACAATTCTGTCTTGAAGGAACTGATTCAAGGACTACAGGAAGACCTCTCGCGCGAATACCAGGCGATCATTGCCTATACCGTTTACAGCAATGTCCTCAAGGGCGCGCAGTGGATGAGCATCGCCGCCGAGTTGAAGCTGCACGCTGCGCAGGAGCTCAAGCACGCACTGATCATCGCCGACCAGCTCGACTATCTCGGAGAAATACCCAACGCGACACCCAAAGAAGTCCGGCTCTCCGAAAAGCCCGAAGACATGCTCCGCTTCGACCTCGACAACGAAACCGAGACCATCAAGCAGTACCGCAAGCGCGTCCGTCAAGCGGAAAGGCTGGGCCACTACGCCCTGGCCGAGCAGATCCGCACCATCATCACGCAGGAGCAGGAGCACCAGCACGACCTCGCCACCGCCCTCGGCATCGACGTGCCGAACATCCTCGAAGAAGGCGCCTGATCGGGCCGCTATCGCAAGCGGTCCACGTCCTTCACACCTCCGTCCCCGCCCTGCTCCCACACAAACTCCGGATCGAGGCGGGCACTCGCCCGCCCATCATACTTCGGGACCGAAATACAGCGGCAGCCCGCTTCTTTCAGCGAGACATTCTTCAGCAGATACTCTGACGAGACTGACTTCACGAGAATCTGCTGCGACGTCATCGGCTGCTTGTCGATGAAGTACGAATCCTTCACCGAATATCCAGTTCCCGCAAACGCGGGATAGATTCCGTAACTGCTCTGCAGCCACTGCGCCCACGCCGTATGCTTGCCGTCGTAGATGGTCTCGGCATATTCGAAAGTCCGCGCCAGCGAGGTAGGAACCATCGTATCCGCGGGATCGGTGAAACCTTTCGCGTAGCACGCCACTTGTTTCTCTGGATCAGGCGGCGTTCCATCGCAATCGCCCACCCCTGGCGGCACATCCCTCACAATTGCTTCGAATACATTTGGCCACGTCGCCAGCACCGCATCGACCTTCGCCGGATCGGCGGGCTTGCATCGCATTGCCACCAGCACCTTGCTGTCATCGTTCACGAGCCCCGAATATTTCGGATATTCCTCCACCGTCAGTGGCGGAGAATATAGCACTGTAGCAGTGACAAAACCGCGCAAGGCCCCAGGTCTGGCAATGCTCGTCACGGGAGTTCCCGGCTTCAGAAAACTCACCCGCATGTAATCATTCGGCACCGCCTCGCGCACCGAATCCGCCACAACCACCGGAGCGACTGTACTCGCCGGCGGTGGAGTCATCCTGGCTGCCTTATGCTCCGCACACCCCGACAACACCACTACACTCACACAACTGAGAAAAAGTCTTGCTCGCATCGTTCCTCTCCGGAATCGTTCCCGGAATAGTAAACAACCATGTCCGCGAAATCACGGCATTTCCGCCTTCGCTTTTCGAAACCTGTAAAATAAAGCTTGCGATGCAGCGCGCCGCGCTTTGATCCCGGATCGAGGCGCCGCCACATCGGGCAATCTGCGCCTGCATCCGAAGGGTTTATGAGCGCAACCAGGCTGGCTACTCCTCCCACCGAGAAACAACCTCAGAAACAACAAACGTTACAACGCGAGCAGGTATTCGACGCATTCCGCCGCTGGGGATATCTCCAGGCACAGCTCGACCCGCTCGACCAGTACCTCTCGCCCGTGCGCGTCCCCGAACTCGACCTCACCGGCCCCGATGCTGCCGACGCGCGCCGCATCTACGCCTCGACCATCGGCGCCGAGTTTATGCACATCGCTGACGCCGACCGTCGCGAGTGGATCGCCGAGCGCCTCGAGTCGGGGCCGCCTTCGCTCGACGAAGCCGGGCAGCAGCGCGTCCTCGATCTGCTCACACGCGCCGACACTTTCGAGCAGGTCATTCAGTCCCGTTATCTCGGCACCAAGCGCTTCTCCCTGGAAGGCGTCACCGCCCTCCTGCCATTTCTCGATGAGCTGCTCAACCGCTCCGCTGAGCTTGGTGTTGAGACCTGCGTCATGGCCATGAGCCATCGCGGACGCCTCAGCGTCATGGTCAACACCCTCGGCAAGCCCGCCGCTGACATCTTCTCCAAGTTCGAAGACGTCAATCCGCGCAGCATCCTCGGCGGCGGCGACGTCAAGTATCACGTCGGAGCCACCGGCGTCTTCCACGCCCGCAACGAGGAGTGGATCGCCCTCCACCTGGTTTCGAATCCCAGCCACCTTGAAGCCGTCGATCCGGTCGCCCTGGGCCGCACCCGCGCCAAGCAAACCCGCTGGGGAGCCGACGGCGCCGAGCGTATCCTCGCCGTCACCATTCACGGAGACGCTGCTTTCGCCGGCCAGGGTATCTGGGCCGAAACCCTCAACCTCGCAGAAGTCGAAGGCTTCTCTGTCGGCGGCAGCATTCACATCATCGTCAACAACCTCATCGGATTCACCGCCGAGCCCGACGAATCCAGCTCCACGCGCTTCTCCTCCGACCTCGCCCGCCGGCTGCCCATCCCCATCTTCCACGTCAACGCCGAAGATCCCGCTGCTGTCATGCGCATCGCCGTTCTCGCCGCCGAGTACCGCAGCACCTTCCACAGCGACGTCGTGATCGACCTCATCGGGTACCGCCGCCACGGCCACTCCGAAGTGGACGACCCAACGATCACGCAGCCGCTGCGCTACAACCGCATCAAGAACCATCCCCCACTGTCGGAGCTCTACGCAAAGCAGCTCGGTATCGACATTTCTGCCCGCGTTCGCGAGCTTCAGTCTGAATTTGCCGAGGCGCAGAAGGCCGCCACGACGATGCAGAAGATGCCGCATCTCGCGCGTCTGCCCGAGTATTGGTCGTCCTTCAAAGGAGGCCCGTGGAAGCCCGAGTACGAAGTCGAGACCGGCCTCACCCGCGAGCAGATCAAACAGATCTCCGATGGTCTCACCTCGTACCCGCAGACCTTCCACATTCACCCTAAAATCAAAAAATTACTGGAACAGCGCGCGGAGATGGGCCAGGGCAAACGCCCTTTCGACTACGGCATGGCCGAAGCCGTGGCCTTTGGTTCCCTCGTCATCGATGGCACCCCCATTCGCTTCAGCGGACAGGACAGCCAGCGCGGCACCTTCAACCAGCGCCACTCCGTCCTCATCGACATCGAAAACGAGCAGCCTTGGGTCCCGCTGTCGAATCTCTCCTCCGATCAGGCCTCCTTCGACATCTACAACTCCGTCCTCTCGGAAGCCGGCGTCATGGGTTTCGAGTATGGATACAGCCGCGACTACCCTGAAGCCCTCGTCCTCTGGGAAGCTCAGTTCGGCGACTTCGCCAACGGCGCGCAGATCGTCGTCGATCAGTTCATTTCCGCCGGCGAAGACAAGTGGGGCTTGCTCAGCGGGCTCGTGCTCCTGCTGCCCCATGGCTACGAAGGGCAGGGCCCCGAGCACTCGAGCGCTCGCGTCGAGCGCTACCTCCAGCTCGCTGCGCACGACAACATCCAGGTCTGCCAGCCCTCGACCGCCGCGCAGTATTTCCACCTGCTGCGCCGCCAGGCGCTGCGCAAGTGGCGCAAGCCGCTCATTGTCTTCACGCCCAAAAGCATGCTGCGCCATCCCGACGCCGTCTCACCCATCGAAGACCTCACCCGCCCGCGCTTTCTCAACGTGGTTCCCGAAACCTCCGTCACCAACGCCAAGCGCCTGCTGATCTGCACCGGCAAGATCGGCCACGAGCTGCGCGTCGAGCGCCAGAAGCGGGGCGACGACACCACCGGCATCATCTTCCTTGAGCAGCTTTATCCGTGGCCAGAACCCGAACTTGCGGCCGCCATCGACGCGCATCCCAACGTGCACGAGATCATCTGGGTGCAGGAAGAGCCGGAGAACATGGGCGCGCACTCGTTCGTCATGCCTCGCTTGCGCCGCCTCACAGGCGAACATCACGTGCTCAGCATCAAGCGCTCCGCCGCCGCGAGTCCCGCAACCGGCTCCGCCAAGGCGCACGACCTGGAGCAGAAGACCCTGATCGAGCTCGCCCTCGGCCCCGGTCTTCACGAAAAAATCGGGAAGTAAATCGCCAGACCATGAACCCCAGACCATGAAGCAGGGTGCCCCCGGTCCGGATACTCGGACTAAGGGGCACTCTTCTGGCTTGGCCTTCACTTCCTTTGTGCTCTCTGTGTCCTTTGTGGTGAAGTGCCTTGGCGTTTTTTTGGCGTCTTCGCGCTGAATCCACGCCGATGTCCTAAGCCCGGATTTCACCAGGCTGGAGGCCGGCAGCTAAACGCTAGAATGCCTCATGCATCTGCCGATCGCCGACTGGAGCACCTACCTTACCGTCCAGGCCGGAGCCGCCGCCACCCTCACCGGACTGGTCTTCGTCGCCGTCTCCCTCAACGTCAGCCGCATTTTGAGCAATGCCGGACTTCCGAGCCGCGCCGCCGAATCGCTCGTGCAACTCCTCGGCATCTTCTTCATCTCAAGCATCGCTCTCGTCCCTCGACAATCCGCAAGACTGCTCGGAACGGAGGTGCTTCTCATTGGCTTCGTTTCATGGCTCGTGCAGGTCACGGGCCAGATCCGCTATATGTTCAACCGCTCCGGCCATCCCCTCACCTGGCTCACCTGGCGCGCACTTTTGACACAGATCGCAACGCTCCCCTTCTGCATCGCCGGCGTCGAAATCTTCATCGGCTCGCCTGGCAGCCTCTACTGGCTCGTCCTGGGATTCATCGCCTCATTCATCGCCGCGCTCTTCAGCGCCTGGGTCCTGCTGGTCGAGATCCTCCGCTGAGCCCCATGACCAGAGCCCGCAGCTGGCAGCCACCTCAATGTGCAAGATACTTGTCGAACGGAATCTCGAAGTAGAACAGTTCTTTGCCGTCCGCATCGCGCAGCTCCCGCAGATTCAGCTTCGCCCCGCGCAGAGGCTCGGGACCGAGCCCTTCCATGTCGTAAAACAGAAACCCGGCGCGTGTCGTGTGCGGCTCAACCGCGATCGCCGCATACTCGAACTCCGAAAAATCCTGCTCGATCTTCGAATCCGGAGTTTTGGGTTTTCCGCCCATGGGAGGCAACGGCGCCGGCATCGGAATCTTTCGTCCCGTGTTGCTCACATGCGTCATGCGCCGCTCCACATCCTCAGCTTCGGCCGCCGGAATCTTGTCACCCGCCGCGCTGATGAAGTTGATCCGCGCATCGGCGAGCGATATCGGCCGGTCGCTGTTGTTCGTTACGATAATGCGGATGGGCATGAACTCATTCTTCAGGTAATCCACCCGAAAAATGCTTTCTTTTTCCTTGGTATCGAAAGGTTCCGCCGCGATCGTCACCTTCTCTTCCGGATGCGCGTCGAAGGCCGCGTAGGTTGAAGCATCTTTAGCCGGTGCGAGAGGATGATCGGAAGCTACAAGCCCGGTGGCCGTAAGCAGGAGAGCAGGAGCAAGAAACAACACTGAGCGCAGACGCATGTACCTCCGCATTATCATCATCGCTTAAGACCTGAGCAAAGTCAGATTCGTAAGCGGATGCCTCTTATCTACAGTCTCGCGTTGTTCGTCGCCATCGTCGTCTCCGCCCCATGGTGGCTCTTCCGCATGGCGACCACCGGCAAATACCGCGAAGGCCTCGCCGAGCGCTTGGGCTTCATCCCGAAGCGCATCTCGTCGGCCTCAAGCGCGCCCGTCATCTGGGTGCACGCCGTATCCGTAGGAGAAGTCCTTGCCGCCGCCCGCCTCATAGACGAGTTGGCTGCCCGCTCTCCCGGCTGGCGCGTCATGGTCTCCACGACCACGCGCACCGGACAGAAGATCGCCCGCGAGCGCTTCGGTCAAGACCGCGTCTTCTATTTTCCGCTCGATTTCGCCTTCGCTGTTCGCGCCTGGCTCCGCGCGTTGCGCCCGCGCATGCTTGTTCTGCTCGAAACGGAATTCTGGCCGCGCCTGCTCATCGAGTGCGGCCGCGCCAACGTCCCCGTCGCTGTCGTCAATGCCCGCATCTCCGACCGCTCCTGGCCGCGCTACATGCGCCTGGGCTTCATCTGGAAGCGCCTGCTCAACAGCTTCGCACTGGTCCTCGCGCAAAGCCCGCTCGATGCCGAGCGTCTCAGTGCGATTGGAGCAGCCAACGTCCGCGTCGGCGGAAACCTCAAGTTCGGCATCCGCGTCACCAAGCCCGCCCCTGTCACACAGATCCTGCGCGAAACCATTGAGCCCGGCGTGAAAGTCGTCGCCTGCGGCTCAACGCTGACCGGCGAAGAGGAATTCCTGCTCGACGCCTTACCGCATGACATCATTACCATCCTCGCTCCGCGCCATCCTGAGCGCTTCAGCGCCGTCGAGAAGCTGCTCTCGCAGCGCAAAGCAAACTACATCCTCCGATCGAAATGGATCAGCTCGCCCACGCCCATCCGCGCCGGATCCATCTTCCTGCTCGACTCCATCGGTGAACTCGCATCTGTCTATTCGCTCGCCGACGTCGCCTTCATCGGAGGCGGCATCTTCACACCAGGAGGCCACAACCCACTCGAGCCCGCACAGTTCGGAGTGCCTATCGTCATGGGTCCGCACTACGAAAACTTCCGCGCCATCGTCGACGCCCTGCTGGCCGCCAACGCCATCGCCGTTGTCGAACCTCCGGAGATCGGACCCACCATCCGCCGACTCCTTTCCGATATCCCCGCCGCCCGCGAAATGGGTCAGCGTGGCCGCCAGGTCTTCGACAGCCATGCCGGAGCCATCGAGACCGCTGTCGAATCGCTGCTTGCCATCATTCATGCAGTCTCCGGAGTTCGCGCTTGAGCGCCCGGCTTCTGAAACCTGTCCAGTTGCTCCTCGCGCCATTCGTCCCGCTGTACGCCGCCGCGCTCACCGCGAAGAATCTCGCATACGATCGCGCCTGGATCACGCCGAAGCGCCTCAAGTGGCCCGTCGTCAGCATCGGCAATCTCTCCGTCGGCGGAGCAGGGAAGACCCCGGTCGTCATCCGCATCGCACAGTTGCTGCGCGACGCCGGTCACTCGGTCGATGTTCTCTCGCGTGGCTACGGCCGCAGAGCTGACGAAGTCACCCGCGTCGACCCTGAAGGCTCAGCATCCCGCTTCGGAGACGAGCCACTTCTCATCGCGCGTACCGGCGTCCCTGTTTACGTTGGAGCGGACCGCTGCGCCGCCGGCCTTCTTGCCGAGCGCTCGCAAGCCCATCCCTGGCCTTCACTTACTTGACGATGGATTCCAGCATCGTCGCCTAGTCCGCGACCTCGACATCGTCGTGCTCCACGCGAGCGACTTCACCCAGCATCTCCTGCCCGCCGGACACCTCCGCGAACCCCTGAGCGCACTGCACCGCGCGTCGATCCTCATCCTCCGCGCCGAAGACCGCCATCTCGAAGCCGAACTCCATCGCCGCAACATTACTGCGCCCACGTGGATCCAGCACCGCCGTCTCACCATCGAGCCAACCACGCGCGCCGTCGCCTTCTGTGCCATCGCCCGACCTGAAGAATTCTGGGCCTCACTCCGCGCCGGCGGAATCGACCTCGCCGCAACTTCGGCCTTCCGCGACCACCACACATATTCCGACGCAGACCTCGACGCACTTCTCAAACTTCGCGCCCGCCAGAGCGCTGAATCCTTCATCACCACTGAAAAAGACTTCGTCCGTCTCACCGCTGCCCAGCGCGCCCGTCTCGCGCCTCTCCACCTCGCGCGCCTTGAAGTTGTGTTCGAAAATGAGGCAGCCGTAACCAGTCATCTGGCCGGCCTCATTGTGAGAAAATAAGACATTGCCTCCACAAAGTAAGCAGTTACGGGTCCTCATCGTCCGGCTTGGCGCGATGGGAGACATCCTCCATGCTTTGCCGGCCATCACGGCGCTCCGTGCAGCGCATCCTGAGTGGTACATCGGCTGGGCAGTTGAGCCGCAATGGCGCGGCTTGCTTTGCTCGGAGTGCCCTGAACCGCCGACCGGCCGCAGCCCGCAGATGCCCCTCGTCGACGCTATCCACTTCGTGCCCGCCAAGCAGTGGGCGCGCTCGCCACTCAGCTCCGCAACCCTGCGCGACATCCGCCGTGTCCGCCGCGAACTGCGTGAAGGCCGCTACGACATTGCCATCGACCTCCAGGGAGCCGTCCGCTCCGCAGTCATCGCACGCTGGGCCCGCCCTGCCCGCCTCATTGGCGAAGACAAGCCTCGCGAACACGCCGCGCGCTGGCTTTTCAGCGAGCGCATTCCGACCCGCGGCGTCCACGTCATCGAGCAGGGGATCGAGGTTGCCAACGCACTTCTCGGTGAATCGCTGCCGTTCCGATTGCCGCTGCTGCCGACCGACCCATCCGCCGAGCAGCAAGCCGCTGCTCTTGCCCAACCCTTTGTCCTCATCAGCCCCGGAGCAGGCTGGGGAGCGAAGCGCTGGCCCATCGACCGCTACGCCGCTGTCGCGAGGCAGCTCCAACGCGAGGGATACGCCATCATCATCAATGCCGGCCCTGGAGAGGAGAGCATCGCGAACGAACTGACCTTCTTACTCAGCGGCGTGAGCGGCATTACGCTGCTGCAGCCGACCCTCACCGAGCTCATCGCCATTACCCGCCGAGCCTCGCTCGTCATCGCTGGAGACACCGGCCCACTCCACCTCGCCTGCGCGCTCGGCAAGCCAGTGGTCGGCATCTTCGGACCCACCGATCCCGCTCGCAACGGACCCTTCGGCTGCGCCTTTCGCGTGCTGCGCCATCCCGAGAGCCGCCGCGACCACACCCGCCGCTCCGAACCCGAAGCCGGTCTGCTCACCATTACGCCCGAATCCGTGCTCGAAGCCGCAATGGACCTGCTCTCACGAAACCAAGCAGCCATCGCTCCCAGGTTCGTTTCCCGCATCGTCTAAGGAGTCGCGCTGAGATGGCCCTCACCTGGAGCCGCATCGCGCGCCGCATCCGCGTGCCTCTGGGCTTTGCCTTCGCCGCTCTCTATCTCTGGCTCGCCCGGCCCACACCGCTTTTCGATGGCATTAAGTCTTCTGCTTGTCATCCCCGGCATCTGGCTGCGCGCCTACGCCTCCGGATACGTCAAAAAGAATGCAGAACTCACCATGACCGGCCCCTACGCCCACACGCGCAATCCGCTTTACCTCGGCTCCATGCTCATCGCCTTCGGCTTTGCCCTGGCATCGCGCAGCCTCTGGATCGCGCTCGCCCTCGCCGTCCTCTTCGCCGTGATTTATGTTCCCGTCATCCGCTCCGAAGAAGCTTTTCTGCGCTCGAAGTTCGCCGACTTTGACGCCTACGCGGCCCGTGTCCCGCGCCTGCTGCCGCGCCTCACGCCCGCACCGGCTGACGGTCCTGAGTCCGGCAGCTTTTCGCCGGAGCTCTACAAAAAACACCGCGAGTACAATGCCCTCATAGGTGCGGTGGCGATCTACGCTGCTCTCGCGCTGCGAATCTATTTCAGGAGATAAGCGCGGCAGCTTCGCGCACGAGTATCGGAATTTGATTTGGCGTTCTGTAGTACTTCTTACTTTTAGCCTTTTGCAGTTGGCGCACACATCGGCGCAATCGCCCGCGCTGCCTCCGCCGCTGCGCCCGCCGCGGCCCGGCTTTACCTTCCCCGCACGCCAGACCCTCAACTACGCCGTCGACTGGCGCGTCTTTCCGGCGGGAGTCGTCGCCTTCCATCTCGAATCGGACGGGGATCTAGAGCGTGTCTCCGTAACTGCGGACACTGTCGGCGCGGTGAATCTCCTCTTTCGCGTCAGCGACCGCTTCCAGTCATCCTTCAACCGAACTACCGGATGCTCCGACGGATTCTCGAAGCAGATCATCGAAGGCCGCCGCCAGGTCAACAGCGACCTCAAGTTCGATTACGGGCGCAGCAAGGCCGTCTACACGGAGAAGAACCTCGTCTCGAACATCAGCAAGCGCCAGGAAGCCGACATCCCATCCTGCGTCACCGACTCGCTTTCCGCTATTTTTTACGCAGCCTCACAGCCCATGACCGTTGGGCAAAGCATCCAGCTCTCCCTCGGCGACACCATGAAGACTATCCCCGTCACCATGAAGGTCGAAGGACGAGAAGAAGTCCAGACGCCCGCCGGAAAATTTCAGACCCTCCGCGTCGAGCCCACCGCCGACGCCGGAGTCGTCAAGAACCGCGGCAATATCTGGATCTGGTACACCGATGACGACAAGCACACGCCTGTGCAGATGCGCGCCCGCTTCTTCTGGGGCACCATCACGTTCCGTCTGACTTCTGTCGATCAGAAATGAATCGACCCGGGGCCCCCACGAACAGGTCTTCGTTCGTGGGGTGGTTTATTGGATTCGATACCGCTCGCGCATCAGCCGCTGCAGGCGCGGCTTGTAGATCAGGTCGTAGGCCAGTTCCTTGTCCGGAAACATCGCCAGAGCAGCCCGGCGGCTGTCGGCAACCATCTGGGCAGCTTCGTCGATGCTCAGCGAGTCATCCTGCCCGATGACCGACATCACCATGTTCATCATCATCTGCAGGCGGCGCAGCTTGCGCTGCTCTTCTCTCAGTTCCTCGGGGCTTTGCTGGGGTTCAGAGGAGGGGGTGAACGGTGGATGAGGCTGATCCGAGGAATCAGCGGTGTCGTGTGAGCCCATGTACTCAATTTCCTCCATGCGAGGCATCCTATACCGGTCTAGACGCGGCGGGACGGAAAAAGATGCCCGCCCCTGTGGATCGTGGACCACGCCCGTTATCACAACACCCATCGTCTCAATGCGATGACGCCGCCAAGGGCTGCGCCGTCACATGCGTCCCGTCCAGATAAAAGCTCGTCAGCCCCAGCATGTCCGTCCGATAAGTCGCAGCGTGCGCCGCCTCCAGCTCTTCCAGCACTTCACGCCGCGGGTGCCCGTAAAAATTCCGCCTTCCCACTGAGATCGCCGCCCAATCCGGCGCGACCGCCGCCAGAAACGCCGGAGTCGTCGACGTCCGGCTGCCGTGGTGCCCTATTTTCAGCAGGTCCGATTTCAACCCGCCCTCGGCAAGCATCCGCGCCTCGCTTGGCGCCTCAGCGTCGCCCTCCAGCAACGCCGAGGTCCCGCCATAACTCATCCTCAGCACCAGCGAGTCATTGTTCGCCGGAGCCTTTCCCGGCCGATAATCCCCCTCCGGAGCCAGCACCCGAACCTTCGTCCCTCCAAACTCAAAAGCATCTCCCGCCAGGTGCGCCACAACCCGCGTCCCCAGCCGTCCCGCCTCGTCAAGCAGCCTGTCATACTGCGGAACATCCGGATTTCGCCCTACCCACATCTCCCGGGGCCGGAAATTCTCCAGCACCGCAGACATGCCGCCGATGTGATCCGCATGCGCGTGCGTCATCACAACAGCATCCAGCCGCCGGATTCCCCGCGACCACAGCACCGGCGAAACTACATCCTCGCCCACATCGAATTTCGAATCCGGCGACGCGCCCACCAGGCCGCCCGCATCAATCAACAGCGTCTTCCCCTCCGGACTCACCACCAGCAGCGAATCCCCCTGCCCCACATCGATGGCCGTCACCTCCAGCACGCCGGTGCGCCGCGCCATCGCACGCGGAACCATGACGACAGTCGCACCCAACACCAGCGCCGCCACCCCGACTGCCAGTCCGAACCGCCTCATCCGCAGAGCGAACATCGCCCCCACCGCCAGCACAACCCAGACCGCAACAGCGCTTGTTCCCGGAGCCGGAATCCGCATATCCCCAAACCGCATCCCGCCAAAAAACGACACCACACGCACCACCGCATGCAGAATCGCAGCGGTCACCGCTCCGGGCACAAACGCGACCGACGGCGCAGCCAGCACCGCCGCAAACGTCAGCAGCGCCGCAGGCAGCAGGATTCCTACAAACGGCAAGATCAGCAGATTCACCGGCAAAGCCGGCAACGTGACGCGATGAAAATACGCCGCCATCGGCAGCATCATGAGTAGTTCGATCGCCACTGAAACCGCCAGCAGCTCGGCCAGCCGCAGCCCGAACCGGATCGCAAACGGAAACGCCTTCCACGCTACAAACGCCCCGGAAATGGGCCGCAGATGTGCCGCCATCATCCGCACACTCACGCGAAATTGCGCCGCCTTCGGCGGCAGCGCCGGATCGACCCGCAGCACCCGCAAATTCCGCATCGCCCTGAGATAAGGCCCAAACGTCTTGTCCGCAACAGGGCCGGCAATCCCCGCGATCGCCAGCACTGATAACAGCGTCATCTGAAATCCGGAATCAAAAAGCGCGCCCGGATCAGCCGCCAGCATCACCAGCGCGACCACAGCGATCACGTTCAGTCCCACCCGCTCGCGCCAAAGCAGCCGTCCTGCCAGATACAGCGTCACCATCCAGAACGCCCGCTCGACCGGCTGCCCAAATCCCGTGAACACCGCGTACGCGAACGAACACGCGATCGTCATCCCCGACGCCCACACCCGCGAGAGCCGCACCTTCCGCGCCAGCCAAAACACCATGGTCGAAAAGATCGCCAGGTGGAGGCCCGACACCACCAGTAGGTGAAACGACCCCGTCCGCTCGAATCCCACCCGCACGCCGCGCTGAAGATAACTCCGGTCACCGGTGATCATCGCCGCCAGCATCGCCGCATCGCCCTCGCCGATGCGTAAAAATTCTGGCATGCGGCTCTCGCGCGCCTGGCCCGCAAAATCCATCAGCTTCGCGCTCGCCGCCATCTGGAGTGAGTGCAGCCTGCACGCAAACCCGCCTCGGCCCTGCGCGATCACCGCGAACCTCTCCGGCTTCGCGCTTGCGAGCGCCCCGATGCCTTGCCGCAGCAGGTACTCACCGGCATCCCACACGCCCGGATCGAGAAACCGCTCCTCCCGGTGCATCGCAAGCGTCGCCCGCACCCGGTCGCCGCACGAAATCTGCTGGAACGCGGCATCGAGCGGCGCATACAACGTCACCCGAACCGCCGACCCGGCAGCCGACCGGGGCAGGGAATCAATCCGCACGTCGATCTGTTGGCTCTGCTCCTCGTGGGTCGCGTCTGAAAACGCGCTCCCCGCCGTGACCCGACGCACGGGGCCCAGCCGCACAACCTCGCCCTCAATCAACCTCGGTGTGTTGTCCGCGAGCCGCGCCAGTTCCCGCTGCCGATCCACCGCCGGCGCAATCTCCGCGCACAGAATCCCCAGCAGCACATACAGCAGCGCAACCGCCGGCCAAGCCAGCCGCGCGGCCACGTGGGCCGCGGCTGCCGCAATGGCAAACGACGCCAGCAGCGCAACCACCAGCCACCCCGGCCGGAACCACCTCAGATGGGCGCACAAGATTCCTGCCGCGAACCCAACCGCTCCCATCAACGCCGGAGCTTGCACGGGCTTTGTCAGCCAGGCGAGATTGGTCACGGGAGCACGCGCCGCAGCCCCAGCCTTCGCTACCTCCGGAATGGTCGCCGTCGCCATCAAGCACGCCCCGACGGACCCGCGCAGTCTCTACCGCAACAGCATCGCCACGCTCTCCAGGTGGAAGGTCTGCGGAAACAGATCGACCATGGTCAAATCCGTCAGATGATAGCCGGAGTCTAGCAACGCTTTCAGATCTCGCGATAAAGTCGCGGGATCGCACGAAACATAAGTAATGTGCTTCGGACCAATTTGGGAAACCAGTCCCGAAATCTCCTTACCCAACCCAGCCCGCGGAGGATCGACCACCACCAGATCCGGTCGCTTCTGCCGCTCAGCCCCGGCCTTGCGCAGAAACTCGAGCGTCGATGCAGCAACAACCCGATGCGCCGCGCCAAGGTTATGCCGCAGGTCCGCCACCGAACTCGCCGCAGCCTCGACCGCGATCACCTTATCGAAACTTGTCGCCAGCGCTCGAGCAAACAGCCCCACCCCAGCATACAAATCCCACGCCACGGCGCCCGGCCTGCCAGCTGCCACCCGCACCACCAGCGCATCGATCAGGAACCGGTTTACCTGGAAGAACGACCCGATACTCACCCGGTATTCATTCCCGCCTGCCCGATAAGTCAGCGCCTGCACGCCAACCTGTGCCAGCATTCCACCCTTCTGCTTGCCTTCACCAGGTCCCACAACCGCCGCACCCACATTCTGCGGCATCGCCTCTCGCAACATCGGCCACAGTTGTTCGAGATAGCTATTTGCCTCGTGCTTGTTCCGCCTGCTCCAGAGCGTGACCAGCACTTCGTTCTGCTCCGCATTCGTGAACAGCTCAACCTCGTCCGCCCATTCGCCCAGCCGCCACTCCGCCGCATTCGCCTGCGCCGCCGTGATCGCTTCCTGCAATACCGGAGCTGCAATGGGACACTCCTCCACCGCCAGCTCCGCGTGCGATGCGCGCCGCCTGTAGCAAAGCCGCGACGAGGCCCGGTCCACATGCAATCGCACCCGGTTCCGATATCCAAGCGGTTCACCGTGCAGCACGCCAATCTCCGGAACCTCCGGCAAACGCGCCCGTTCCAGCGTCTCGCGCACGATTCCCGCTTTCAGCCTCACCTGCTCCGCGTAGCTCGCGTGCTGATAATGGCACCCGCCGCACTCACCAAAGTAAGGACACGGTGCCGCAACCCGCTCCGGCGAGGCCTCGAGCACTCTATCCAGTTCGGCGTTCGCATAGCTCGTGCGGTCGTCGACGACATGCGCCTCTACCAACTCGCCGGGGAGCGTGAAGGGCACAAAAACCGCCTTGCCTTCATCGCGCGCCAGCCCCGCGCCGCCGTAAATCGCCTTCTCGATGCGCAACTTCATCGCTGGTCCATGTAGAACAGGCTCAGCCGCGGTAGCCCGTATTTCTCCAGCAGCCGTTTCTGCAGAAACTGCTGCTCCACCTGGCGCGATCTGCGCCACCTGCATCCGCGAGCGGTAGGGCGCCAGTTGCCGTGCGCTCTCCTCGCGCAGCGCAGCGAGCTCTGACTCCTCCGTGCTCATCGTCATTGCGCTGAACAGCTTCTCTTCCATCACCGTCAGCCGGCGCTCCAGATCCTCGAGATTCGGCGTGCTTGTCCTTACCTCCGCAGCGATCCCCCGCAACCCCTCACCGACCGGACCTGCCACTTGCGCCATCATTCCTGCAAGTCCAGCGTCCTCAATCTGCCCCGCGCAGCCCTCCAGATGCGCCGCGATCCGCTCCGGCTCAAACCCGGCATTGGTCTGCTCGCGACGCGCCCCTGTATCAGTGCCGATCGAGGCTTCCTTCATATCCTCGACGGCGGCAATGACCTCCTGCACGCAATATGCCAGCCCGTTAATACGCCGCACCCGCGCCCGTCCTTTGCGCGCGTCGTATTTATCGAACGCCGCATCGATCCCGCGCAGCACGGCCTCCAGCGGAATCCCCGCCTCGCGCCACATCTCGATCAGCGCCCAGTCGAGCGTCGACAGCAGCAGCAGCGATCCCCTGCGCCGCTGGAAATGCTCTTCGATTTCCGTGAAGTAGTTGAAGTAGTTTTCCAAGGTCTGGCCCTGGCCTCAGGCCTTGGTCCGGGAGCCGTCGCCGGAATGATGACGCTGCCTCGGAGCCACATTTCGCGAATAGATGATCCGCAACCCCTCGAGCGTCAGCGTATCGTTCACATGCTTGATGTACTTCGACTCATCCGCGATCAGGTGCGACAAGCCGCCCGTCGCCACGCACGTCGTCTCCGGACCGAGCTCCGCAATCATCTTCTCAAGGATGCTGTCGACCAGCCCGATATGTCCGTAAAACAGCCCGATCTGCAGATTATCGACGGTATTCGTCCCGATGACCTTCGGCGGCCGCTTGATCTCCACCCTCGGCAGCCTGCGCCGCGCGCGCAAACAGCGCCTCGGCCGATATCATCAGTCCCGGCGCAATCGCCCCGCCCAGAAACTCGCCCTTGCGCGACACGACATCGAAGTTCGTCGCCGTCCCGAAATCCACCACGATGCACGGCCCACCGTACTGCTCGAAGGCGCCCACGCAATTCGCCACGCGGTCCGCGCCCACTTCTCCGGGATGGTCCGTCAGAATCGGCAGTCCCGTCTTCACGCCCGGCTCGACGAACACGGGCTTCTGCTTGAAGTACCGCTCGCAGAATGTGCGCAGAATCCAGTCCACCGGAGGCACCACTGACGCAATGATGATCCCCGTGATCTCGCCGCTCGCCACGTCCCTCGCCCTGCAGCAGGTTGCGAATCAGAATCCCGTACTCATCCGCCGTCTGCGCATGCCGCGTGCTGATCCGCCACGTGATGCGCAGCTCTCCCGGAACGCCATCGTGCATGGGATAGAGCGCGATCACCGTGTTCGTGTTGTTCACATTCAGCGCCAGCAGCATGCCGTCTCCCATTCCATTCTCATCTCTGCTCGCGCACCCCGCCGGAATACACCGTTTTCAGCCCCTCCGGCGTGCGGATGAGCAGGAACCCGCGCGCATCCAGCCCCTCCGTCACGCCCGCATAACCATCCTGCTCTTCCACGTACACGCGCTTGCCACGAATCCACGACTGAAGCCTGCTCCAGCCGCGCGAGAATCCCCGCTGCCTGCTCCGTGCCACGCGCAGCCGTCAGGGCGTTCACTTCGCGGTCGAGCCCTTCGAGCAGTGCTGTCAGCAGCTCCTGGCGCGGCCACTCCTTCCCGGTCTCGATATGCAGCGACGTGGCCACATCCCGCAGCTCCGGCGGAAACTCGGGCTGCAGCACATTGATCCCTATCCCGATCACCATGTGCCGGATGCGCGTCACCTCGGCATTCATCTCAGTCAGGATCCCGCAGAACTTCCGCCGCCCGAACAGCAGATCGTTCGGCCAGCGCAGATCGGCCTTCAGCGACGTCACCCGTTCCACCGCATCATGCACCGCCAGCCCCGCAGCCAGCGACAGCCACAACGCATCTGCGGGAATAATTTTCGGACGCAGCAGCACGCTCACATACAACCCCGTCCCCTGGAGGCGAAGCCCACGCATGCGCTCCCCGCCCTCTGCCTGCCGTCTGCTCGTCGGCCACGTACACCATGCCATCCGGAGCGCCCGCCTCTCCCTCCGCCATCGCATGCGTATTTGTTGACGGGATGCTTTCAAAGAACCGCACCTTGCCCGCAAACCGTGTCCCCTTGAGCGCCGTCTCCAGCGCGCCGGGATCAAATCCCTCTGTGCTCTCTGTGTCCTCTGTGGTGAGATTGCTTGCGTTCTCGGCGTCATCGCGGTTGATTCCTGAGCGCTGTGTGCTGAGCTCTGTGCTCTGTGCTCTATTCATGCGCTAATAAATCTCCGCCGTAATCCGCATGCTCAGATCCACCGCCGGAGCCGAATGCGTCAGTGCGCCCACCGAAATGTAATCCACGCCCGCCAGCGCATATTTGCGGATATTCTCGAGCACAATTCCGCCTGACGCCTCGACCGGAATCTTCCCGCCCCGCTCGTGCACGATGGCCACGGCCTTCTTCACATCGGCAGGGCTCATATTGTCCAGCAGAAGCGATTCCGCGCCGTTGTCCAGCGCCAGCCGCAGCTCATCGAACGTGCGCACCTCGATATCGATCGTCTGCCCCGCAGCTCGCTTCTCGTGCGCTCTCTGCAGCACCTTCCCGATGCCGCCGCCCAGCGATATGTGATTGTTCTTGATCAGAATCCCGTCCGACAGGTCCAGCCGGTGATTCTCGCCGCCCCCGCAGCACACCGCATATTTGTCCAGCACCCGCAGCCCCGGAACGGTCTTGCGCGTGTCCAGCACCTTTGTCTTCGTGCCTGCAACCGCATCCACATACTGTCGCGTGACCGTCGCGATGCCGCTCATGTGCTGCATCAGGTTCAGAACCACGCGCTCGCACGCCAGGATCACGCGCGCGTTGTAACGGATCACCGCAATAGCCTGGCCTTTCTTCACGCGGACCCCGTCGAATATCTCCGGATGGCTCACCACTTCGTAACGGCCGCTGTTACGTTTATCCAGGCGCGCAAAAATCTCCAGAAACCGCGGAATGGACCCCAGCCCTGAAATGACGCAGGCCTGCTTCGCAATAATCGTCGCCGAAGCCCGCAGCGCCGGATCGATCGTCACCGCTGTAGTCACGTCGCTCGTCGCCTTGTCCTCGACCAGCGCCTGCTCGAGAATCGCCTCGATCCTGCGGCTCTTCCAGTCCATGCCTGTCCCGCCCTAAACCAGTTGCTCCAGCCGTTCGATTGCCTCCAGCGTCTCCTGGCGCAGCGTGGCCGACTCCTGGGCCTGTTTTCTCAACCCCGCAACAACCTTTTCCGGAGCCTTCGCCAGAAACGCCTCGTTCTCGAGCTGCTTTTCCGCATTCACCAGCACCTTCTCATACTGCTCCAGCTTCTTGCGCAGCCGTTCGCGTTCTGCGGAAATATCGACCTTCTTCTCGTACGCAAATCCCGCGGTAAAATTCGCCGTCGTTCTCGAATGCGTCGGAGGAAGCGTCCACCTCGCAGGGCAGCCGATCTTCGACACTCGGGCCAGCTTTCCGATAATGTCAGCATTTTTCTGCGCCAGCGTCTGAACGCTTTCCGCAGCGAAAACCTCGACCTGAACCTCTTCGCGTTCCGGTATATCGAGATCCTTCCGTAGCCCGCGAATCGCGACGATCAGTTCCTGCAACGTTGCCATCTCGGCTTCCACGGTTGCATCCAGGGCCTCATCGAGAGCCTGCGGATAGCGCGACAGCGCGATTGATTTCGCCGGCGGCTTGCCGTCGTAAACCGCATGCCACAACTCTTCCGTGATGAACGGCATGAATGGAGAGAGCAGCCGCAGCGCCGCCTCGAACGTGGAGAGCAGCGTCGTAAGCGCAAGTTTCACCGCGAATTTGTCGGCCGTCTCGCTGAAGTCGAGACGCAGCTTCAAAATTTCCAGATACCAGTCGCAGAAGTCGCCCCAGAAAAACTGGTAAACGAAATTTGCGGCTTCATCGAACCGATATTCCGCCAGCGCTTCGTTCACATCCACCGCCGTGCGGTTCAGGCGCGAAACAATCCAGCGTGCCTCGATCGGTGCGTTGGCATCGGGGCCGAATGAATTGACCAGCGTATTGGGATCGACATAGATCCCCGCCCGGGACGCCTTCTCCACGTTCATGAAGATGAAGCGCGCCGCGTTCCAGATCTTGTTTGCGAACGCCCGATACCCCTCGATCCGGTCTTCGCTCAGCGCAATATCGGTCCCTGGAGAAGCCATCGCCGCCAGCGTGAAGCGCACCGCATCCGTCCCGAACTTCTCCACCACCTCGATCGGATCGATCACGTTGCCCTTCGTCTTCGACATCTTCTGCCGCTCGGCATCGCGAATCAGCCCGTGGATATACACATTCCGGAACGGCACCGCATCCTTGAGCGTCCGTTCCGATCCATTCTTCAGCGGCATATCCAGCATGAAGTGGCAGCCGAACATGATCATCCGCGCCACCCAGAAGAACAATATGTCGAAGCCCGTCACCAGCTGCTCGGTCGGATAAAACACGTCCAGGTCCCGCGTGTGCTCCGGCCATCCAAACACGGTGCAGGGAAGCAGTCCCGACGAAAACCATGTGTCGAGCACATCGGTCTCCTGCGTAAGCTCCGCGCTCCCGCAGTGCGCGCACTTCGCCGGAGTCTCCCGCGCCACCGTCGTCTGCCTGCACGCCGCGCAGTGCCACGCCGGAATCCGGTGCCCCCACCACAACTGCCGCGAGATGCACCAGTCGTAGATGTTGTACATCCACTGCAGGTAGGTCTTCTTGTACATCTCCGGAACGATCCGGATGTGCCCCTGCTCGACGGCCGCGATGGCCTTATCGGCCAGCGGCTGGATCTTCACGAACCACTGCGTCGAGAGCCGCGGCTCAACCACCGTCTTGCTGCGGTCGCACCTTCCCACCGCATTCATGTGGTCCTTCACCGCGCCCAGCAGGCCCTGCTTTTCGAGATCCGCCAGCACGCGCTTGCGCGCTTCATAGCGTTCCAGCCCCGCATACGCGCCCGCCTCGGCGTTCATGTGCGCCGTCTCATTCATTACCGAGATCGCCGGAAGCCCATGCCGCTGCCCGATCGCAAAGTCATTCGGATCGTGCGCCGGCGTCACCTTCACCGCTCCCGTCCCGAACTCAGGGCTCACCCACGCATCCGCGATCACCGGAATCACCCGCCCTACGAGCGGCAGCCGCAGGCGTCGGCCGTGGAGGTGCTTGTACCGCTCGTCTTCGGGATTCACGGCAACCGCCGTATCCCCCAGCATCGTCTCCGGACGCGTCGTCGCCACCGTCACAAACAGGCCCGGCACGTTCCTGTCGGGGTGATCCTCGTCCACCACCGGATACCGGAGATCCCACAACTTGCCCTGCTGTTCTTCATGTACTACTTCAAGGTCGCTGATCGCCGTCAGGCAGTCCGGACACCAGTTCACGATGTAGTCGCCGCGATAGATGAGTCCCTGCTCGTAGAGGCGAACGAACGCCTCGCGCACCGCTCGTGACAAATTCTCGTCCATCGTGAAGTACTCACGCGACCAATCGACGCTCGCCCCGAGTCGCTTCATTTGTTCAAGGATGTTTCCGCCGTAGTGCTCCTTCCACTCCCAGACGCGCCGCTCGAAGGCTTCGCGCCCGATCGCCAGCCGGCTAGAACCCTCAGCCTCAAGCTGCTTCGAGACCATCAGCTGTGTCGCGATCCCGGCGTGGTCCGTCCCCGGAACCCACAGCGTCCGGTGTCCCAGCATCCGGTGCCAGCGCACAAGAATGTCCGATTCCGTATGCTCGAACATGTGCCCCATGTGCAGGTTTCCCGTCACATTCGGAGGCGGCAGCAGCATCGTGAAGACAGGCGCGTCTTTCGCGTCTTCAGACGGCGCAACCTCGAACAGATGCTCGTTTACCCAATACTTCGCCCAGCGGTCTTCAATCGCGCTGGGATCATAGGCTTTCTGGAGTTCCTGGGGCATTTCGGCAGTAGAGATAACCCTTTACGATAGCACGCTAAAGAGGGCTCAATCGCCGCGTTTCCCTATCCTCGGAGCTACCGCGTAATTCAGCTGGACCAGCAGAATCGCCGCGATACTCACCCGCACGCTGACCAGACACAGCAGCGCGCCGCCTGCGTAAAGTGACTGCGCGATGAGCACCCGGCGGCAGATGGCCTTGCGAATCTCCAGCGGCGCGTCGGCGCGGACAAGCCCTCGCCGCTCGGCCGCCATCCAGCTGGCGTAAAGCAGCGCGCCGGGCAGAAAGATGTTCAGCCAGTAGACGAAGAGCGCCGCGCGATACCCGATGAACTCCGCCAGAAGCTGGGTCGAGAAGGGCATCAACGTGATCGTCGCCAGAAACCCGAGATGGATCCAGCTCAGGTCGCGATCGACCCGCTCCAGATAGTTCAACTGCGTCTGCTGCCCGTTCCAGAAGATGCCCAGCGTCAGAAAGCTCATGAAATACATGAGCAGCCGCGGGCCGAGCCCGAACAGTGCGTGCCTGAGATCGTGTTCGGAGTGGATCGCTTCGATCGCCGGAACGCGTAGATCAAGAACCAGCAGCGTCATGGCAACGGCGAACACGCCATCGCTCAGGGCCGCCAGTCGTTCGTGATTCTGATTGGCTATTTGGTTGTACAGCGTCGGCACGGGGCGAGTGTACTAGAGGAAAAGTGGAATTCCGAGACATTACCGGCCGTCCGCCTGCTCGCAGTCGCTGTCTGCAGGTCTTCCCACTGGCATTCGCTTATAGTATCGCTACGTCGGGCTCGTACTTTCCGATCACAACAGGAGATTCTCGATGGCGCCCACAGGCGAGGCCACAATTCAGAACAACAAACGGCTTCTGCATATCAGGGAGACCCGAAACGCGGGCCTGCTGAATCTCGTCGTCATCCTGGCTGTCGCTGCCGTCGCCTATACCGATTGGGTCGTCGTAGCCAACGTTTCCCTGGGCTATCTTTACGTTCTTCCCATTGCGTTGTGCGCTCTGATCAACCCTCTGTACTTCACGGCTGTTCTGATATTCATTTGCACATTTCTGTCTGATATATTCGGCCCTCCTCCAGACGACCTAAAATTGCGCATCGCTCACAACGCCCTCGCCCTCGCCGGCTTCTTCATCGTGGGATTCGTCGTCACCCTCATTGTTAGGCAGCAGCATCAGCTCGACGCCGAAATTCGCCGTCAGCGTGACGACTATGAACGCGATCTCACCTTGGCCGCGCAGGTCCAGCGGCAGGTTCTGCCCAAACCAGCAGTCTTTCGCTCGCTGGAGATTGCAGCGAGCATGCAGGCCGCGCGGCTGCTGGGCGGCGACTACTACGACTTCTATGCGATCTCGGACGATGTAGTGGATGTTGTCATCGCCGATGTCTCGGGCAAGGGAGCCGCAGCCGCTCTCCTAATGCCTTCGCTTGCTGTTGCCCTCCGTCTCCGGGCTAAGGAACTGAGCGGTCCGGCTGAGATCATGAAGGACCTTGACAGAGTGCTGAAACAAGTCACCAACCCGGCCACCTTCGTCACCATGTTCTACGCCCGAATCAACCAGGCCACGCGCAGCTTGCAATACGCCTGCGGAGGCCACAATCCCCCCATCCTGGTACGCGCCGGAACAGGCGAGTCGCAGTTGCTCGAGGAGACAGGCCCGATTCTTGGAATTCTCCCCGATGCCGCATACACAGAGACCCAGATGCTTCTGCAGTCCGGCGACATCCTGACGCTATATACCGACGGCGTCACCGAGCAGGAAGACGAGAAGTCGGAAGAATTTTCAGTAGATCGTCTGCAGCAGGTCATCCTCAGCCACAAATCTGAGCCAGCCGCAGCCGTCGTGAGCGACATTTCCCAAGCCGTCTTTAAATTCGCCGGGACCATGGAGCAGGCCGACGATCTCACTGCCGTCGTGGTGAAGATCCTTTAGCAGGGTGTTGTCACGGCGAACACGCCGTCGCTCAGCGCCGCGCGGTGTATAGTTGTGACGCCCAGGATACCGAACCTGGGGGTAGAAAGAACATCCTGGGCCGTCTGTCAAGGAGGGCTATCGTGCCTCTACCTAGCCTGGGTCCATGGGAAATATCCGCCGGTGCCATTCAGGGTACGCTTACCTTCAATGACGCCACTGGTGTCGTGTCCGGAATCATCGAGAGCACCTTCGAGATCTCCGGATTCTTCGACGAATCAGCTCAAACGCTTACATTCATGATCAGTGACCCTCTTGTCACCAAGGGTGGATTCAAAGGGGTGCTGAGCACGCCGTTCACGGTTTACCGGGCACAGTTATTTGAGATTGGGTCGGGGGAATCGGCCTACTACGTACTCAATGGCTTGTTCTGGGAGAGTGGGAATGACTTGAGCGTCGTCTACTCCACTTGGTACGCGCAATATCCGGCCCCGACCAAGATGCCATCGCCAACGCCAACTCCGAAGCCAACGCCCACGCCAAAGCCGACGCCCACGCCAAAGCCAACCCCACATCCCATGTAGTCGAAAACTCGCGAGGCGGGTGTCTCCTTCGCAATCGTGACACCCGCGTCGGCGGGTTTCCCACAGTATATTCGAATAATCGAATATACTTCTATACGGAGAGGTTCATGGAGAACGCGCTTCGCCGCTTCAAAGCCGACATGTTTCAGGCGCTCGGGCACCCCACCCGGATCGCCATCATCGAACTGCTGGCTGACGGAGAGCTGTCGGCCGGGGCGCTCATCGAAAAGCTCGGGATGGAGCAGGCGAATGTGTCGCAGCATCTGGCCGTGCTGCGGGCCAAGCAAATTGTGGTCAACCGGAAAGCCGGCAATCAGGTGTTCTACTGCGTGCGCGATCCGCTGATCACCGAGGTGCTGGCGCTGATGAAGCGCTATTTCCAGACGCACCTAAAGGAAGCGCTGGCCATGCTCGACGAGATGGACAAAGCCGGATGAAGATTCTGACCACCAGGATCGACAGCTGGCTTCCCCGCTCGATACAAAGTCTGCGTAGCTACTCTCTGTGGCAGTTTACCCACGACCTCGTGGCCGGAGTGACGGTGGGACTCGTCGCGCTTCCGCTGGCCATGGCGTTCGGCATCGCATCGGGCGTGCCTCCACAGGCCGGCCTTTACACCGCTGTTGTCGCCGGCTTTCTGATTTCGGCGCTGGGCGGATCGCGGCTGCAGATCGGCGGTCCGACCGGAGCGTTTGTGGTCATCGTCGCCGGGATCGTCGCGAAGTTCGGCACCTCCGGGCTGGCGTTAGTGACCATCCTCGCCGGAGTTCTGCTCCTGATCATGGGCCTGACAGGCCTGGGGACAGCCGTAAAGTTCATCCCTCGGCCGGTGACCATCGGCTTCACGAACGGCATCGCCGTGCTGATCGCCTCGACGCAGATCAAGGATTTCCTTGGGCTCACGACACCGCCGGTTCCGAGCGAGTTCTTTGCGCGCATGCGCGTGCTGATCGATCATCTGGCAACGGCGCGCTGGCAGACGGTCGCAATCGCGGGAGCGTCGCTGGCCATCATTCTGCTGTGGCCGAAGATCACGAAGCGGATTCCGGGCTCGATCCTGGCGTTGTTTGCGGCGACGCTGGCCGTCGCTCTTTTTCACCTGCCGGTGGAGACCATCGGCAGCAAATTCGGCGGTATTCCGCGAGGCTTTCCGCATTTCGAAATGCCGCAGTTTCATTCCGAGCACATTCTCCCGCTGCTGCCATCGGTGTTTACCGTTGCGATGCTGGCCGCCGTCGAGAGCCTGCTCTCTGCCGTTGTTGCCGACGGCATGAGCGGGGATCGCCACAACTCGAACGTCGAGCTGGCCGCCCAGGGCATCGCCAACATTGCCTCGCCGCTCTTCGGAGGCATTCCCGCGACTGGAGCCATCGCGCGCACCGCAACCAACATCCGCTCGGGCGCGCAGACGCCGGTCTCGGGCATGGTGCACGCGCTGACCTTGCTTGCGATTCTGCTCGTGGCCGCGCCGCTGGCCCGGTTTGTTCCGCTGGCGACGCTCGCGGCGGTGCTGCTGGTTGTGGCTTACAACATGGGCGAGTGGCGGGAGATCGGCACCATCCTGCGGCTCACGAAGACCGATATCGCGGTTTGGTTCACGACCTTCGCGCTAACCGTGCTCGCCGACCTGACGACCGCGGTGGGCGTCGGCATGGCGCTGGCCGCGCTGCTCTACATCTATCGCATTGCGGAGACGACCACCGTTGCGCCTGTAACCTACGAGTATCTGCGCGACGGCCTGCCTCACATTCTGCAGGACAAGGAGATCCCCGCGAATGTCACGATCCTGCGCATTCACGGGCCCTTCCTCTTCGGTACGACGGAGAAGCTGATCGACGCAACGCGCGACATCCGAAGCTTCGCGCCGGTAGTCATTGTCCGGCTGCGGAACATGACGGCGCTAGATGCGACGGGCATGCACGCGCTCAAACAATTCGCCGACGAGCTGCGCAAGGCTGGCAAGACCGTCCTCTTCTGCGGCGCGCGAGATCAACCCGCGCGGCTCTTATCCCGTCCCGACTTTGTCGATCACATCGGTCGCGAGAACATTTTGCCGCACGTGCAGGCGGCGCTGGCCCGGGCGCAGGAGATCAACTCCGCCTTCGAAGGCGTGGGTTGGGAGTTTGCCGCCGATCTCGAAGCGAAATCGTTGTAAACACTGGCCACAACCTAGCCGCTCTGGTTTGAACGTCAGGTGAATGTCAACGCGCCCGCGAACATTTACACTGTATGTTGAGGAATCACGGGTTTTGATTGGCAAAGCATTAACAAAGGTATTCGGGACCAACAACGAGCGTGTGGTCAAGCGCCTGTTGCCGCGTGTTGCGGCGATCAACGCGCTCGAGCCCGAAATGCAGCGTCTCTCCGACGAGGAGTTGCGCGCGAAGACGGTGGAGTTCCGTACCCGCATCGCCGCGGCTCTCGAAGGAATCACCGACGCCGACGAGCGAGCCGCCGCCGAGAAGCAGGCGCTTGACGACATTCTGCCCGAAGCATTCGCCGTAGTCCGCGAGGCGGGACGCCGCGTGCTCAACATGCGCCACTTCGACGTGCAGCTCATCGGCGGCATGGTGCTGCACCAGGGCAAGATCTCCGAAATGAAGACCGGCGAAGGCAAGACGCTGGTCGCCACGCTGCCCTGCTATCTGAACGCGCTCGCCGGGCATGGCGTTCACGTCGTCACCGTCAACGATTATCTGGCCAAGCGCGACGCCGAGTGGATGGGAAAGATCTACGAGTTCCTCGGCCTCACTGTCGGCGTGATCGTGCACGATCTCGATGACAACCAGCGCCGACAGGCCTACGGCGCAGACATCACCTACGGCACCAACAACGAGTTCGGCTTCGACTATCTGCGCGACAACATGAAGTTCGAGCTGACCGACTGCGTGCAGCGCGGCCATTACTTCTCCATCGTCGACGAGGTCGACTCGATCCTGATCGACGAGGCGCGCACGCCGCTCATCATATCCGGCCCGACCGACCAGACGACGGACAAATATGCGCGCGTGAACCGGATCATTCCGAGCCTTGAGCAGGGCGAGGAGATCGAGCAGGGGCAGGGCGAGACCAAGATCCTGACTGGCGACTACGTCGTCGACGAGAAGCACAAGACCATCTCCGTCACCGACGAGGGCTGGGAGAAGATCGAAGGCTTACTCGGAATCGGCAACATCGCGGACACGGAGAACTGGGACCTGAAGCACCACGTCGAGGTGTCGATCAAGGCGCACAACCTCTATAAGCGCGATGTGCAGTACGTGGTCAAGGACGGCGAGGTTATCATCGTCGATGAGTTCACCGGGCGCCTGATGCCCGGACGCCGCTGGTCCGATGGCCTGCATCAGGCTGTCGAAGCCAAGGAAGGCGTGAACATCCGCCGCGAAGACCAGACGCTCGCGACCATCACCTTCCAGAACTACTTCCGCCTGTACAAGAAGCTCGCCGGCATGACCGGCACGGCGGAAACCGAAGCCGCGGAATTCGACAAGATCTACAAGCTTGAAATCGTCGTCATACCGACCAACAAGCCGATGCGTCGCCTCGAGAATCCCGACGTGGTGTTCCGCACCGCGAAGGAGAAATACTTCGCCGTCGCGGACGAGATTGCCGGGTTGCACGAAAAAGGCCAGCCGGTTCTGGTCGGCACCACCTCCATCGAGAAGTCCGAGCTGCTCTCGCAGATCCTGCAGCGCAAGGGCGTGCGCCACGTCGTGTTGAACGCGAAGTTCCACGAGCGTGAGGCGGAGATCGTCGCGCAGGCCGGGCGTCTCGGCATGGTCACGATCGCCACCAACATGGCCGGGCGCGGAACCGACATTTTGCTCGGCGGCAATCCCGAGTTCGTTGCGAAACAGGAGCTGGTGAAGAAGAGCCTGGCGCGCTCGATCAGTGTGGCCGAGGGCGCGATCAATCCTATGGCCGCTCCGGGCATGCTGCGCTTCTACTATCAGGGGCAGGAGTTCGAGACGACGCAGGCCGAATGGGACCGCACCTTTGCCGCGTACTCGACAAATGCTGCGAAAGAACATGACGCCGTCATCGAGGCCGGAGGCCTGCACATTCTCGGCACTGAGCGGCACGAATCGCGGCGTATCGACAACCAGCTTCGCGGGCGCGCAGGACGCCAGGGTGACCCGGGAGCCTCGCGCTTCTATCTCTCGCTCGAAGACGACCTGATGCGCATCTTCGCCAAGGAGTGGGTCTCGACGCTCCTGCAGAAGATGGGCATGGAAGAAGGCGTGCCCATCGAGTCGCGCATGATCTCGAATCGCATCGAGGCCGCGCAGAAGGCCGTCGAAGCGCAGAACTTCGAAGCCCGCAAGCACCTGCTCGAATACGACGACGTCATGAACAAGCAGCGCGAGGCCGTATACGGCCTGCGCCGCCAGCTGCTTGAAGGCCTCGACCAGAAGGAACTGATTGTCGAGGACTACGTCGCGAACATCCTCAGCGACCTGATGGATGAGTACCTGCCGGAGAAGGTCCACCCCGATCAGTGGAACCTCGAGGGCTACCGCACGAAGCTCATCGAGCAGTTCGGCGTCGACCTCAACACAGAACTTCCCGACATCCACCAACTCACGCGCCACGAGATCGGCGAGCAGTTGTTCGACAAGCTGAAGGACCGTTACGCTGCCAAGGAGCAGATCATCGGCGACCAGCAGATGCGCTTCCACGAGCGCATGATCATGCTGAGCGTGCTCGACGGCCTTTGGAAAGACCACCTCCTCAACATGGACCACCTCAAGGAGGGCATCGGTCTGCGCGGCTATGCGCAGCAGGACCCGCTGGTCGCCTACAAGCGCGAGTCCTTCGACATGTTCGAGGCCATGATGGCGCGCTTCCAGGAAGATACCGTGCGTTATCTCTTCTTGATGCAGATCGTCGGGCCGGACGGCCAGCCCGTGGCCATACCTTCGCGTCCGCGGCCGGCCATCCCCGCCGCGCCTCCGGTGGCGTCAGCCGACGGCCATGCAGCTCTGCCGGCTCATACCGAGGGTAATGGACATCGCACGCCGCCTCCGGCTATGCCGGGCCGCGACGTGGCAGCCGCTCCGAGCACAACCATCGATTCCATCGAGCGCGAGTTTGCCCGCAAGAAGCAACGCGAGCTGCAGCATGCGCGCATGGCCGGTGGAGGCGAAGAGGCACGTCAGGTCGCGCAGCGCCGCGCCGGAGACAAGGTCGGCCGTAACGATCCCTGTCCATGCGGGTCGGGCAAGAAATACAAGAAGTGCCACGGAGCGGACGAGGCGTAAAAGGGAACTGGACGGTGCCCCACTCAAGCCCGCCTTTGGCTTGTGTGGGATGGCACAGCATCGCGCCTCAGAACGCGCTGTTCTGCGACTGACCCGGCTGTACCCGGCTCAGCCAGGTGATGAAGATCGCTTCCGCCTGATCTTTGGTGTGGTTTGCAATCGCAAAGTGATACTTTTCGCCTGACTTCAGGACCACGCCGTCCTTGTTCGCGCTGGCGATCTGATTGACGGGAAAATCAAGCTCCGACTTCGGGCAGCGGAAGTGCAGCCCCGTGCCGGTCAGCTCCAATTCACCTGTGCAGCCACCGAATGCCTTCTTGTGCGTGGCCTGGAATTTCGCAGGCGTGTACGACGGCGCGCGATTTGGCGGCCGGGTCGCCGGCTGGTCTGCCCGAACCGCTGTTCCCGGCTGTGCGGCCACGGCGCGAATCGCCGGAGAAGGCTTTGCCAATGGCGCTTCCGATGCCGCTTTAGGCGCAGCAGCCTGCGTTGGCGCGCTGGCCTGACCCTGGGGATGGTCCTCCGGCTTCGGGCTCACAAACGGCGACTTTCTATCGCTCTCGCTGATCAGGAGGCCGCAAAGAACGCCGATAACAATGAGCAGCCCGGCTCCGGAGTTCAGCGAAAGTCCGGACACCGATATCGGCCAGGACTTGCGCACAACACCTCGTCCCCGGTCGATTGGTAGAACGTTATTCTTGCGCGGCGGCTGTTGGCCGCCTCCGCCTTTACCATTGGAATGGCCGGAATCTTTCGTCACTGAAGCTCCTGGGTGACGCGGCTGGACGCCTGCGCTCATTTTAGACGACTTCAAGCCCCATCGCGTTGCTCAGGCATAAAAAGCACAGGGAAGGAAGCTGCAGCAGAGAAGAGAGGGAACTTCCAGCCGGTCTGAACCCTGACCGCTGAACACT
The DNA here is from genome assembly GCA_963782175.1 of uncultured Acidobacteriaceae bacterium. Taxonomy (GTDB): domain Bacteria; phylum Acidobacteriota; class Terriglobia; order Terriglobales; family Acidobacteriaceae; genus Silvibacterium. The sequence goes on along the minus strand of CAWAIX010000011.1, from coordinate 196,824 downwards.
AACCGCTGACCGGCGATCGCCTTACTGCGGCACTTGCCAGCCCGCGCCGGCATTTTCCATGGTAATCTCTCCCGGCTGCGGGCCGGATATCGCAGCCGCCATCTCTGGAAACGCCGCGCGCATCTCGTCGGTCTTTGTCCACACGGGAACATCCATCATCGCCGCGTGATACTTCACCGTTGTCTGCAAAAATCCGTTCTGCTTCACCGCAGGCGTGAACCCGTCGACGCTGGTCACTTGCCTGTGCCCATAGCAGAATCGCCCCTTCTGGCGTTCGCCGGCCGGAGTCAGCGTGTACCGCTCTACATGAATCGCCGCTCCGCTCTGCTTCTCGAGCAAACCCGAGTGTGTCAGTGCGTCCATCTGCTTTGCCTCCTGCTTGGCATCGGTTCCAGGACTCACTTCGTAGGGAAATTTCACCGGAGTGGGGAACAGGCATTCATTGTGCGCTTCAAAATAGGCGTTGAGCCCCTTCTCGAGCTTCGCATCTGTCGGTTTCGTGTCGGTGCCGCAGCCTGCAATGAACAGAAAAACGCAACCGGCAAGGGTACATATTGTCGTTCTGTGTCCCAAGCTTCCTCCATCGAATCAATCACCTGACATATGAAGCACAAATCGCCAAAACTGCCGCCTCAAATTTAACCGAATATCAATCCAGTTTCGAGGCACTCGCCTTACAGCATCGCATCCCGCCTCGCCCGCCGCTACAACCCTTCGCCGCCGCCTGCATCTTCATGAAGATCAAGGAACGTGAGGAAAGATGAAGATCTTCGGAGTCATTCTCATCATTGTCGGTGTAATCGCCCTCATTTACGGAGGAATCACCTGGACGACCCACAAGAAAGCTGTTGACCTCGGCCCCGTCCAGGTCGAAAAGTCTGAGCAGCATTCCATCCCGCTCCCGCCGCTGCTCGGAGTCGTCGCCATTATCGGCGGCGGAGCCCTCTTCTACTTCGGCGCGAAAGAAGGTAAGTAGCTCCTGCCTCCTCGCGCCTGGAGCTCCCGATACATCACGTACGCGTCCACGTACCCAAGTTTCGGATGCCGGAATGCCTTCGGAAGCCGCCCAACAATCTCGAAGCCGAAGGTCTGCCACAGCCGCACCGCGCGCTCGTTCGTGCTGACCACAAAATTGAACTGTATCGCCCTGAATCCCCGCTCGCGGGCGCGATCGAGCGAATGTGCGCACATCGCCCGTGCCACGCCGCGTCCTGTTGCTGCAGGAGCCGTCGCATAGCCGCAATTCGCGACGTGGTCGCCGCCGCCGCGCTGGTTCGCCCGCAAATAATAGCTGCCCACCACGCCGCCTTCGTCCTCGGCCACGAACACCTCGTGCGCGTCGGAGAACCAATACGCCAGAGCCTCAACTCGGGTCATAGTCGACGGCAGCGTGTAGACGTCGCCGCCGCGGATGATCGGCTCGATAATCGACCAGATCGTATCGCGGTCTTCTGGGCCGGCAGCTCGGATGGTGAACATGTTTCCCCATCCTTGCACAGTGCCGCCATGAACACTGAAGAAGCTGTATGATGATCCCCGCCGATGTAACCGCTTACTTTGGAGTTTGAACCTATGCGCCTTTTCGCCGCCCTCGCCTGCTGCGCCCTCGTCGCCGCGCCAGCCTTCAGCCAGCAGCTCGCTGCCACTCCGCCCATGGGCTGGAACAGCTGGAACCATTTCGCCGAACACGTCACCGATGCCGACGTCCGCGCCGCTGCCGACATGCTCATAAGTACCGGCATGCGCGACGCCGGATACGTCTACGTCAACGTCGACGACACCTGGCAGGGCAAGCGCGACGCGGAGGGCGTGATCCATCCCAATGAAAAATTTCCCGACATGAAGGCGCTCGGCGACTACATCCACTCGAAAGGCCTGAAGTTCGGTATCTACTCGTCACCCGGCCCTAAAACCTGCGCAAGATACGAAGGCAGCTACGGCCACGAAGAGCAGGATGCGAAGACCTACGCCGAATGGGGCGTCGACTTCCTCAAATACGACCTCTGCTCCTTCTGGGACAATCTCGCCCAGGTCAAGGCCGCCCATCCCGACGACCCCAACGCCGCTCGCGACGTGATGATCGCTGCCTACAAAAAGATGGGCGACGCCCTCAAGTCCACCGGCCGGCCCATCCTCTACAGCCTCTGCCAATACGGAGTCGACCAGCCCTGGAAGTGGGGCCCGACCGTCGGCGCGCAGATGTGGCGGACTACAGACGACATCGACGACACCTACGGCCGCATGGTCATGATCGGTTTCAGCCAGGCCGGCCTCTCGAAATACGCTGGCCCCGGCCACTGGAACGACCCCGACATGCTCGAGGTCGGCAACGGCAAGATGACCACCGACGAATACAAGACGCACATGAGCCTGTGGGTCATCCTCGCCTCGCCTCTGCTCGCCGGCAACGACCTGAGCAAGATGACCGACACCGACAAGTCCATCCTGATGAACAAGGACGCCATCGCCATCGACCAGGACCCTCTCGGCAAGCAGGGCGATCGCCTCTACCAGAGCGCCGACATCGACGTCTGGACCAAGCCTCTCAGTGGCGGACGGGTCGCCGTCGGCCTCTTCAACCGCGCCTGGGGCCCGCGCGACATCTCCGTCGATCTCTCTGAGATCGGATTCGAAAACGGCGCGAACCTTCGCGACGTATGGCAGCAGCAGGACCTCGGCCACCACTCAGGAGTCTTCACCAGCACCGTCCCCAGGCACGGCGTCACGCTGCTCATCGTCAGCAAATAAGCGCCGGTCGGCCCTTGGCTTCGCGCTGAAGACGCACGCTTGGAGCAAACAACTATGATTGGCAGCGGCCTGGAGTTGGTATGCCAAAGCCTTCAGAAGACCCGCGCCTCACGAGCGTGACCGAAATCGGCCTCGCGCTGCCCGAGGCTTCGCGCGAGCTACACGGCTCGCACGCGTCGTTCCTCGTCCGCAAGAAGCCTTTTGCCTACTTCCTCAACGACCACCACGGAGACGGCATCGTCGGCATCACCTGCAAAGTCATGCCCGGCGAAAATAACGCTCTGGTGGCCGCGCAGCCCCACCGCTTCTATCTGCCGGCATATCTCGCTTCGCGAGGCTGGGTCGCGCTGCGCCTCGACATCGGCAGAATCAACTGGACCGAAGTCCGCGACCTGCTTATCGGCAGCTATCTGCTGCTCGCGCCCAAAACCCTCGCCCGATTGTTGAAAACTAGGGCCTGTTAACCCTATTAGGGCGATCAGCGTTGCGAGCGAAAATCCGGCCAGACGAGGCCGGGGTCCCCATCGACAGGTCTTCGTCGATGGGGTGGGAGGCCGAGTCCGCAGCGCATGGCGCGACCACGTGCAAGGACGAGAACGAAGTATGGCCCGATTTTCGCCGCAACCCGAAGGGACGGGGCCAATTTTCCCGGCTTCGTTGTCGCTCGTCGCTCGAAGGTTCCAACATTCGTCGCTCCTCACTCCTAGAAGCCAGAGAAATTGGCTCCCGTCGCTGCCGTCCTAATAGTGTTAACAGGCCCTAGTACCAAACCAGCTTCCGGAGGCATTTCGGGGGGACCTAGCGGGTTACTTCACGGTAAACTTGAAGGGCAATGAGAATTGGTATCGACTTTGGAACCACCCGTGTGGTCGTTGCCGCGGTTGACCGCGGCAATTACCCCCTCGTCAACTTCGAAGCCCCCGACGGCCAGGTCTACGACTGGTTTCCGTCCGTCGTCGCGGCGAAGGGCAGTACCCGCCTCTACGGATGGGACGCCATCGCCGTTCAGGACGACGACAGCTGGACCACCGCGCGCTCGCTGAAGCGTCTGCTGCGCACCGCCGGGCCCCGCTCCGAAGTGCAACTGGCCGGCCAGTCTCTGCCTCTGCGAATGCTGCTGGCCGAGATGATGTCTTCGCTACGCGCACAGCTTTACGAGCGCTCCAATATCGGAGCCGACGACTCCGAGCCCCTCGAGGCCATGATCGGGGTCCCCGCCAACGCCACCAGCAACCAGCGCTTCCTTACCGAGGAGGCGGGCCGCCGCGCTGGCTTCGAGGTCCTCGGCGTTGTGAACGAGCCTTCCGCGGCCGCCATTGAATTCGCCTACCGCAACAGCGCCGAGCGCAAGAGCCGCTCCGGCAGCGCCTTGCTCGTCTATGATCTCGGTGGCGGGACTTTTGATGTTTCGCTCGTCGTTATGGGCGAGACCGAGCATGTCGTTACAGCTTCCGAGGGCATCCCCAACCTCGGCGGAGACGACTTCGACGAGATCCTCGCCATGCTGGTGCTCGAAGCCATCGGCAGCCCGTCCGGCCTGACTTCCTTCGAGCGCCGCCGCCTGCTCGACGAGTGCCGCGAGAAGAAGGAGTCGCTCAACCCCAACACCCGCAAGGTGACTATCGATCTCGAGCGCGTCCGCGCCGGCTGGCAGGAAGTCACCATCCCGGTCGACACCTATTACGAGCGCTGCCGTCCGCTCATCGAGCAGACTCGCCAGCTTGTCGAGAGCCTGCTCGCCGCCAACCCCGACCGCCCGCTCGACACCCTCTACGTCACCGGAGGCGGCTCCGAGCTTCCGCCCGTCGCCCGCATCCTGCGTGAGACCTTCGGCCGCCGCGTGCGGCGCTCATCTTACATGCGCTCGGCCAGCGCCATCGGACTGGCCATCCGCGCCGGTCTCGCCGCCGACAGCCTGCGCGAGCAGTTCAACCGCAACTTCGGCATCTGGCGCGAAGCCGACCACGGCGGCAACATCGTCTTCGACCTCATCTTCCCTCGCGGAGCGCATCTGCCCGCGCCCGGCGAACCCGCGCTCCGCAGCGAGCGCGTCTACCAGCCCGCGCACAACATCGGGTACTTCCGTTATCTCGAATGCTCGCACCTCGACGATCACGGCCAGCCCGTCGGCGAGATCGTCAACTGGGACCAGATCCGTTTCCCCTTCGATCCCCAGCTGCAGAGCTACTCCGATCTCTCAGCGCAGCCTGTCGCGCCTCTGCAGCGCCACGACCTCCGGGTCCGCGAGGAGTACACCTGCGACGCCAGCGGCAATCTTCGTGTGAAGATCTCTTCCGACCCCGCCGGTTACGCCCGCGAATTTTCCATCGCTCAGGGGGCCAGAGCATAACTCCGAAAGGCCGCCGGACTCTTCAGGAACGGGAGCTGCCGATAGCAGCCCCCTTGCGCCCGTCCCCGATGAATCGCATGATATTTGCCGGGGGGCGTCCGGCTCTCAATTCTTCTGCCATGAATCGCATATATGGATCAATGTGCCGGAAGAAATATTTGTAACCGGCACAGAGATAATTCAGGCCCGGCTCGCCATCCGGCGTGTTTAAGAACCGATGCTTGGGGCATTCCCCGTTGCAGGCAAATCGCACTTCGCACTCGCGGCACATGCGCGGCAGCGAATCGCGTTTGTGGTCTCCGAACTCCTTCTGCTGCGGAGACGAAACCATCTGCTCCAGCGTCGTTTGCATGATATTCCCCAGCTTGTTCTCCGGATACACAAAGTGATCGCAGGAGTAGAGATCCCCGGTGTGCTCCATCGCCAGGGCCGTTCCGCACTTCCTGCGGAAGACACACAGGCTTGCCTCCATGCCCAGCCAGCTTTCGAGGGCCACATCGAACATCTGCACGAAGTACCGGCCCACATCGCGCTTGACCCACTCGTCGAAAACCCGCGCCAGAAACCTCCCGTACGCCTCCGGCTCGACCGACCATGCCGTAACTTCTGCCGCCCCGCCGAACGCCGGCTGGATCAGCGCGAGCCCATCCGGCCCCGCCACTACCGCCTTCCGCTCGACGATCGGAATGAACTGCATGAACCCGCTTCCGATCTCCTTGAGAAACCGGTACACCTCGAGCGGAAACTCCGAATTTCGGCGATGGACACACGTAAGCGTGTTGAACTCCACCCTGTGTTTCTTCAGCTTTCCAACGCCGCGCATCACGCGATCAAACGTCGGAGCATTTCCCTTGTCCACGCGGTAATAGTCGTGCAGCTCGCGCGGGCCATCGATGGACACGCCCACCAGAAAGTTCTCTTCTGCGAGAAACTCACCCCATTCGTCATCGAGAAGCGTTCCGTTCGTCTGCAGCGCGTTATGGATCTGTCTGCCATCCGCATATTTCTGCTGCAACTCAACGACGGTGCGAAAGAAATCCACCCCCAGCAGAGTCGGCTCGCCGCCTTGCCATGCAAAGTGGACCCCCTCGTTTGGCTGAGTGGCGATGTACTGCTGCACATAGCGCTCCAGCACCTCGCGCGACATCGCCCACTGCCGCGTCTCCGGATAGAGCTTTTCCTTTTCCAGATAGAAGCAGTATTTGCAATCCAGATTGCAAATCGGCCCGGTCGGCTTGGTCATGATGTGAAAAGCGGAGTTCACAACGCCGTCTCAATCGCCCATCATACTCGGCTAACTCCATGATTGACGCAACGCGCCGGATCGGTTATCACTTCCTGCGGTCGGGAAACATGGAAACTCGTCGCACTGTATTGAAGTACATCGCTGGGACAGTCGGCGCTTCAGCCTGCGGGCTTGATCGTCTGGAAGCCTTCGCGCGCGGTCTCGACAACCAGAGCAGCAGGCCCAACATCGTCTGCTTCGCCGGAGAAGGCCTGCGCTGGGACGAATTCTCCTCAGCCGGCAACAAGCTCCTTCAGACGCCCAACATGGACCGCATCGGCCGCGAAGGATGCACCTTCCGCAATGCCTTCGTCGTCAATGCCCTCTGCCTGCCATCGCGCGCCACCATGCTCACCGGGATGTATTCCCACAACACCGGAGCCGTCTCAAACGTGGAAGGCAAAATCAACCCGCGTTACGCGCTCGTCTCCGACCTGCTGCAGAAGGCCGGCTACGAAACCGCCTTCCTAGGCAAGTCGCATGTCGAAGGCGCGCTCATGGACCATTACTGGGACTACTACTTCGGATTCGTCGGCCAGGCCGACTACTACCGCCCGCAGATCACCGAAGGCATCCGCGGCAAATACGGCCCCGAGAAGCTCTACGAAGGCGAATATGTCGACACCTTGCTCACCCGCAAGGCCGTCGAGTGGCTCGCACAAAAAAGAACCAAGCCCTTCTGCATGTTCCTCTGGTTCTACGCGCCGCACGCACCCTTCTATCGCCCGAAGGATATGGTCAACGACTTCAATGGCGTCCCGATCCCCAAACCCTCCACCTTCGACGAAGACCTCAAGGGCTATCCCGGCAAGCCGCGCGCCGTCGCCGATGCAGACGACAAGATCGGATACTCCGAGGTCTTCAGCGACGACCCGCGCTCGCTTGAAGAGCTGGTCAAGGACCACTACGCCGGCGTCGAGGACAACGACCGCAACGTCGGAGCCATCTGGCGCGAGCTCGAACGCCAGAACCTGCAGGACTCAACCGCCGTCCTGCTCAGCTCGGACCATGGATTCTTCCTCGGCGAGCATCATCTCTACGACAAGCGCCTCATGTACGAGCCCTCGATTCGCGTGCCCATGATGCTGTGCTATCCAGGCCGCATCAGGCCGGGAACCACTAGCGATGCAATGGTCCTCAATCTCGACATCGCGCCGACCCTGCTCGACATCGCCGGCCTGCCAGTGCCCGCAGAGATGCAGGGCAGGAGCATGCTGCCGCTGGCGGAAGGCAAGAATATCGCGTGGCGCAAGGACTGGCTCTACGAGTACTACGAGTATCCCGGCTTCGAAAACGTCCGCCCCTGCCGCGGTGTGCGCACCGAGCGCTACAAGTTCATCCACTTCTTCATCGATCCGCAGGAGTTCGAACTCTACGACCTTCAGACGGATCCCGACGAAATGAACAACCTCTACGGCAAGCCCGGCTACGACGACATCACTCGCCAGCTCAAGGAGCGCCTCGCCGCCCTCCGCGCCGAGACCAACGATACCTACCAGTACAAGCCCACGGGTATGCCTTTGCACTGGAGCTTCGGAACTCAGTCTGAATCAGGACTGGTAAACCCCAAAAAGTAGCGGTAGCAAGCCGAAACGGCTGGACCTGAAACGCTCTTTCTGCCGATTTATCCGGGACGCAGAGCTTCTCGACATACAGCGCTGTCTCGGGTTTCCGGAATTTTCACCCGAGGGTGTACCGTGTTGAAGGTTGTGCTACAGGCCCAATGATGGAGTCATAGCTGCCGATCCGCGAATCTCGCGATTGGCATTCCAGCTCGAGCGATGAACAGAGGAATCACCCTCCTCCCGCTGCTTCTCGCAGTGCTTGCCTTTGGCCAGCAGCCGCCTACGTCTGCATCACCACAGCCGAGGAGCCAGGCTCTCACCGTCCCATACAAGCTGCCCGCCGACGGAGAAGTAACGCTAGGGCTCTACGACAAAAACGGGCAGCTCGTGCGATGGCTCACACAGGGCGACTACCGATATACCGGCAACAATGCAGAGCCCTGGGACGGCCTCGACCAATACGGGCATCCCGCGCCCCCCGGCACTTACACCCTCAAAGGCATCTATCACGGCTCCATCACCACTGATTACAAGACAAGTGTGGTAAATCCCGGAAACCCGCCCTGGCCCACGGCGGATGACAAGGGCGACTGGATGAGCGACGAGTTCAACCCGCAGGCTGCCGCGACCGATGGCAGATGGGTGTATCTGGGCGCGCCGGGCAACGAACTCGGCTGGTCCGTAATCGCCGTCGACGAAAACGGCCAGCGCCAGTGGGGCATGCGCACCGTAACGGGCGCCCGCGCCATCAGCCTGACCCTGAGCGGCAACTACGTTTACGCGGTCTTCTCGGTTGCCGAACTCACTGACAACACCCGAGCCTTCTCCGGCAGCAATGGCATCGGCAGGGCCATCCTCATGTGCTTCGACAAGCGGACCGGCAAGCCCGCGCAGTTCACGATAAAGCAGCCGAACCAGGTCATCGCCACCTGGCCCTACCGCACCGACTACACCTGGCTCGACGTGCTGCGCAACGGCAAATCCTTCACGCCGCAGGTCTACGGTGGACAGCCGCGCTATTTCGACATCGACGTCGGCGAAACGACCAACGCCCTGGGACTCGCCTCCGCGGGCGGCAGACTCTATGTCGCGCTGAACTACGACAACAAGCTGCTCGCCGTAGATCCGGCCACCGGGCAGCCAACCGGCGACGACATCCACGTTGATAATCCCGTCGGCCTGGCTGCACTCGACGACCACACCCTGCTCGCAGTCAGCGGCAAGCAGGTGGTCAGAGTGGACGTCCGCAGCAAGGCCGTTACTCCGCTCATCACTTCAGGTCTGGTCGCCCCTGACAGCGTTGCGGCCGATCGGGCAGGGAACATCTACGTCAGCGACTGGGCCGCATCGTTCCAGGTCAAAGTCTTCAGTCCTGCAGGAAAATTCCTGCACGCCATCGGCAAAGAAGGCGGTCGCCCCTGGGTCGGCAAATGGGACCCCACCGGCATGCTCGTTCCGCGTGGCGTTGCCGTCACAGATGCCAGCAAGCTCTGGGTCGCCGAAGACGATGGCTGGCCAAAGCGCGTCAGCGTGTGGGACGCAAGGACCGGATCGCTGCTCAGGGACTACATTGGGCCCACCCCGTATGGTGGCGGAACACTCTTCTGGATCGACCCGAAAGACCCAACGCTGGCGCATGCCGAGGGCGCCAGCTTCAAGATTGATTACGCCCGAAAAACCTACACGCCGCTGGCCGTCGACTACCGCCGCAGCAACCGCGACGATCCCTTTACGCCCAACGGCCACGACGTGCGCCAGGGAAGGATCCTCTACCATGGCGGCCACGAATTTTTAGTAAATCGTGGCAAGATGACGGACATCCTCGAACGAACCAGCGACAGCTACCGCCCTGTGGCAGCCTTCGGCAGCGTCCTGACCGGATTTAACAATGACGGAACATCCCTGCTCGACTGGGACTCTCTCGGCTATCGCCCCTACCCGGGCTATTTTCCCGACAGCTTCAAGGGGCACATGGGAGACAACTTCAGCTGGAGCGACGCCAATGGAGACAACCTCGTCCAGCCCGATGAGCTGCACTGGGTCAAAGCCACACGTGCGCCTTTTCAGCAGGGCTCCCAGCCGCCGCTCGGCTCCTACTGGGGCTGGGATGTCTCCCCTGACTGGAGCTATTTCGCCTCGGGAACCTTTCGGGATCACGCCGCCATCTTCCGCCTCGACGTGAAAGGCTGGACACCCGCCGGCGCACCCATCTACGACATGGCCGAGGCCCGAGCCATCATCCTGTTGCCGCCGCAGCACCTCATCAACAACCTCTACGTCACGGCCGACAAGAAGCTCATCGTGAGCTTTGGCTTCGAAGGCCTTGGGCAATGGAGCGCCGGCTCCGACTCGATCTCCTGCTACGACCTCGACGGCAAACTCCTCTGGTCGATCGCGCAGCCGAAAGATCCCTCCGGCAACAACTGTTTACGCCAACGGCGTCCAGTACGACTTCAACATCCCGGGCCTCGGAGACGTCTTCGGCACCTGGTTGTACCACGGCAGCTTTCGGCCTTTCCTCATCACCACGGATGGCCTTTACGTCGGAACCCTGCTCGAAAACACACTCACCGGCCCGGCTTCGCTCCGCGGAGAGTCGGCCCTCTACTACTATCAGGCTCCCGACGGAACTCCCTACGTCATCAACGGCGCGAACCAGGCCGAGCACATCTTTCAGATCAAGGGACTCGACCGCGCCGGCCGCTTCGAAGGCACGTTTCAGTTCACCGACGCCGGTGTCCGGCAAACCAACCTCTTCCGCTCAGCGCCCAAGCCTGTGGTCGCGCCCAAACCCGTCTTCGACGTCACCTGGCTGAGCAGGCCGCCCATGATCGACGGCGACCTCTCTGACTGGAACCTCAATGAAGGAGTCTCGATCAGCGGCGGCAACGGAAAATCTGTCGCAATCGCCATCGGCCGCGATGCCGCGAACCTCTACCTCGCTTATAAAGTCGAGGAGCCCACGCCTCCCATGCGCAATGGAGGCTCCGACTGGCGCACTCTCTTTGTCTCCGGCGACGGTGTTGACCTGATGCTGCAGAGCGATCCCAGGGCTGACCCGCATCATCGCCTTGCCGCGCCCGGCGACGAGCGACTGCTCATCAGCATGTTCGAGGACAAGCCTATCGCCGTCCTCTACCGTCCCGCCGTGCCGGGAACAGCTTCGCCCGTGAGTCTTGCCTCGGCGCGCATCGATCAGATCGCCCGCCTCGATTCGGCCCGTGTCGCCATCAAGCGCGATGCCGCAGGAAAATCCTACTCTGTCGAAGCTGCGGTCCCGCTCAGAGACCTCAATCTCGATGCTCGATCCACCGCCAACCTGCGCGGCGATGCAGGCGTGATCTTCGCCGACGAAAGCGGCAGGAGCCGTTCGCTGCGCCTCTATTACTACAATCACGACACCGCCATGGTCGACGATCTTGCGACCGAAGCAACGCTGCAGCCCAGTCAGTGGGGAGTCGTCGCCTCACCGCTCGGGCCGAACCTGCTCCAGAACGGAAGCTTCGAAACCCCCTTCGCGCAGGACATCACCCATGGCTGGTTCGTCACCAGGGTCCTGAACGGCAATAACGCATTCATGACTGCTGATTCTTCTTACAGCGGCCATCAGTCAATGCTGCTCATGGCCGTCACGCCGGTGGTGTTCACGCCCGACGCCTATAACATTCCCGACTACGGAGCCTTTCTCAAATCGGGCAACGGCGGCAAGGGCATCGGCGAAGTGGAAGTCCGCCAGCGCGTCAACGTCACCGCGGGCCATGCATATAACTTCCGCTTTGTATTCCGCAGTGAGAATTACACCGGCGGTGGTGAGCGCAAACAGCCTGGCAAGCCCCGCGGTTATATTTCATTCGCCAGCCGTATCGATTGGATCTGTCCTCCGCCCAACCCCAACCGCGGCAAACAGGAGATTGTCGCCGGACCCTACGACACCAATTCCGGCATGAGGCCCATACCGGACTGGACCGTAATTTATGACACCCATCCGCAGACCTCCGGGCCGGCTGGCCCCTACACTGCGCCCGCTGGCTGCAATGCCGCCGAGATCGTATTCGACCTGCGAAATGCCAGCGAAGATACACCGCGCTTCTACGTTGACGACGTCGAATTCGTGGACACCGGCTCGCAGCCTTAGCGCTGTTGCTTCACCTCTGTGCCCCTGGCCATCAGGGTCCAACTCTTTTGGTCCGTCGAATACTCCTGCCGGAACTCAATTGTCTTCGGCGTAGTGAATGTATTGACCACGCGGTAGTAAGTCGTCGTCCCGTTCTCCGTGTCTTCCCACGGATACGTCCACACATTCCCCTCGATCACCAGCTTGCCGTGGCCCGCCGCGCGGCCGTCCAGCATGATGGGATACGTTGCGTAGGTCTTCGTCTTTGGGTCGTAGGTGAAAACAAGCAGGGCCTTTGACTCGCCGTTCACGATCTGGTGGCAGGCGTAAAACTCACCGCTCTTCCAGCAGTCGTTCACCAGCGTTGACGAGTCCTTGCCTGCCTTGCTGTGCGCCGTGTCGAAGTGTTCGATCTCCGTCTTCCACGTCCCCTCATACGCCCGGATCGCATCGACGCCCGTTGCCTGCGCGGAAGCGCCGACCGGAGCGCACGCGAGCATCGTGAGTGCCAGAGCTGCCGCGCTCGACGAAAATCTTAATCGCCATTGCATGAGTATGCCCTCAATTCAAAAAGATCCTACTCCGCAGGCTAATCATGCAGGTAGCCGGAATAAACTGTGAAGCATATGCATACCTTTGCGGTCGTTTTAGAAGAACAGCGGGCAAAAGAAGAGCGCGACCGCCAAGGCTTCCTGCGACGTCCGCAAACCCGGGATGAGGTTGGCGTCTGGCAAATGGAGATAGCGTGGCCGCCTGAAGATCCTTTGGTCGATCGTTCAGACTGAAGACCCTCTCGCGCTCGAATACAATGGAGCCCGTTATGCTTCAGGCCCTTTATTTCGCTCTCCTCTATCTGGCCATTACCCCTCTCGGCGTTGGCAACGACACGCAGCCTGCAACGGCAACCATCAACGTCGACCTCGCCCATCCCGGAGCCGCGATCTCACCCCAGATGTTCGGCATATTTTTCGAGGACATCAACTTCGCCGCCGACGGCGGCCTCTATCCCGAACTCGTCAAGAATCGTTCCTTCGAATTCAACGAGCCGCTCATGGGATGGCACGAGATCATGGCCCTCGATGCGAAGGGAATTGTTCCCCCCAAAGGCGAACTCGACATCCGCACGGAAAATCCGCTGAATTCCACGAATCCGCATTATCTGCGCGCCCGCGTCTACGATCCCGGTTATGGCTTCTACAACACAGGTTTCCGCGGCATGGGAATTGAAGGCGGCGCCGAATATCGCTTCTCTGCTTATGTGCGCACCAATGGTCCGAAGACCGTCCGCGCCGTCATCGCTGACGCTAATGGCAAGGAGATCGGCAGCGGCAAGCTCGAGGGCTTCGACGGCTCCTGGAAGCGCTACGACACCGTCATCCGCGCCACCGGAACCGACCAGCACGCGCGCCTGAACCTCTACATCGACGACAAAGGCTCGATCGATCTCGACATGGTCTCGCTCTATCCCGTCGACACCTGGGACCACCGCCCAAACGGCCTGCGCAAAGACCTCGTGCAACTGCTCTATGACATGCATCCCGGCTTCATCCGCTTCCCCGGAGGCTGCATCGTCGAAGGCCGCAGGCTGGTCAACCGTTACCAGTGGAAGACGACGGTGGGAGACATCGCCGAACGAAAGACCATCATCAATCGCTGGAACGACGAGTTTGACCAGCGTCCGGCCCCTGACTATTTCCAGTCCTTCGGCCTCGGCTTCTACGAATACTTCCAGCTTGCCGAGGACATCGGCGCACGCCCGCTGCCCATCCTGAATTGCGGCATGGCCTGTCAATTCAACTCCAGCGAGACCGCCAGCCTCGACCAGCTCCACGAGTACATCCAGGATGCTCTCGACCTCATCGAATTCGCGAATGGCCCGACAGACTCGCCGTGGGGCAAGCTGCGCGCGCAGATGGGACATCCCGCGCCGTTCCATCTCGAAATGATCGGCGTCGGCAACGAGCAGTGGGGAGACCGATACGTCGAGCGCTACAAGCTCTTCGCCGCCGCGCTCAAAGCGCAGCATCCGGAGATCAAATTGGTGGCCGCTGCCGGTCCTCTGCCCTCGGGAGAGCCCTTTGACAGCCTCTGGGCAGCATGGCGTCAGCTCCATCCCGACTATGTCGACGAGCACTACTACATGTCTCCCGAGTGGTTCCTCTCTAACACCGGCCGCTACGATCACTACGATCGCTCCGGCCCCAAGGTTTTCGCCGGAGAATACGCAGCCCAGACCTCCGGCGTCGCCAAATCCGACAACCGCAATAACTGGAAAGCCGCAATTTCCGAGGCAGCCTTCATGACCGGCCTCGAACGCAACGGCGACGTCGTGCAGATGGCTTCCTACGCGCCTCTCATGGCTCACGTCGATGCGTGGCAATGGACGCCCGACGAAATCTGGTTCGACAACCTGCGCTCCTACGGTACGGCCGACTACTATGTGCAGTCGCTCTTCGCGAGTAACGCTGGAACCCGCACCGTTCCCGTCACGCCGCGCGACGAAGCAGGTCTCTACACCAGCGGATCGCTCGACGAGCGCAGTCACGAACTGATCGTGAAAGCGATCAACCATACCGCCACCGCCCGTCCCGCCGAAATCCGCTTCGGCGGAGCCGGCACTTCAGGCACTGCGAAGGTCATCACGCTGGCCAGTGCCGACCTCAACGCAGAAAACAGCTTCGACCATCCGAAAGCCATCTCTCCAGAGAGCTCGAACGCTGAAGTCAAGTCCGGCACGCTCTCCGTTGAGCTTCGGCCCTACTCCGTGAACGTGTATCGCATTACGGTGCAATAGCCACCGCGCCGGAAGTCACGCCCACGTGGACGGGCTTCCCGTTACACTCGAACTATGGGCTTTTTCCGCAGCATGGGTGTCACCCTGGAGATGATCAAGTGGGAGCACTCCATCTTCGCGCTCCCGTTCGCGCTCACCGGAGCCATGCTCGCCGCCCATGGCTTCCCGCGCCCCATGCAAATCTTCTGGATCATCGTCTGCATGGTCACTGCGCGTTCAGCGGCGATGGCCTTCAATCGTTTGGCAGACGCCTCGCTCGACGCCGCCAATCCCCGCACGCGCATGCGAGCCATCCCCGCGGGCCTGCTTTCAAAAGGCTTCGTCGCAGGATTCACCCTTCTCATGGCAGCTCTGTTTGTGTTTGCAGCCGCGCAGTTGAACCACCTCACGCTGCTGCTCTCGCCAGTAGCACTGGCCGTGATCCTCGCCTACTCCTACACCAAGCGCTTCACGCGCTGGTCGCATCTCGCACTCGGGCTTTCGCTCGGCATTGCGCCCGCCGCAGCCTGGATCGCCGTGCGCGGTTCGCTCGATCCGCGAATCCTCATCCTGACGTGCGCCGTTATCTTCTGGGTCGCGGGCTTCGATCTTCTCTACGCCTGTCAGGACGCGGCCCACGACAGCTCGGTTGGCCTTTTCAGCGTGCCGTCGACTTACGGCATCGCAGCCGCCTTCTGGCTGGCGCGCGCATTGCATTTCGCGATGCTTCTGCTGCTGGTCTGGCTCGTCCGCGCGTTCTCGCTCGGGCCCGCCGCTATGATCGGAGTCGCCATCGTCGCAGCGCTTCTCCTCTACGAACACCTGATCGTCTCACCCGGAGATCTGCGCCGCCTCAACGCCGCCTTCTTCACCATGAACGGAGTTATCTCGGCGGTATTCTTCCTCTTTGTCGCCGCGGACCTGCTGCTGAGGCCCTAACGCAAAAGAGCCCGCGGCATTCGCCGCAGGCTCTGTTTGCAGGGGGGGAAGTTAATCCTATGCCGAACGACGTGTCTTCAGGCGTTCGTCTTCCTTGTCCGCATCAATTCGGTCGTTGATCTTATCTTTCACCTTCTGCACATTTTCAGTGAACCTGTCGCGAGCGTTATTTGCTTCGCGCTCGTTTTCCACCCGATGGCGCTCAACGGTCTGGTTCACGTTGTCCTTGACGTTGCCCCAGGTTTCCTTGGCTGCGCCCTTTACCTGGTCTGCTACGCCCTGATTGGCCATGCCCTGGTTCCCAACCGCTTCGCCAACCTTCTGTTTCACCTTGCCGGTTGCCTGGTCGACCTTACCGCTGATTTGGTCTTTGTTCATGACTTACCCCATTTTGAAAACGACGAGACCTTTACTGGTGTCCCGCCGGGTTAGATCGTGCGTTCCTGTTGTCAGAGGGCCGCTCGCCTTCCACTGATGAGCTGGATCAGCAAGACCACCAGAGCAAGTACCAGCAGAATGTGAATGTATGCTCCAACCGCGTGGAAACTGACAAGCCCGACTAGCCACAGAACTAACAGAATTACAAAGATGGTCCACAACATGGTGAGTGCCCTCTTCTTTCGTTCGCAATTACTGACTCTCGCAAGATAAGGTGCACTTCGCGCGGCCCGGGTTGCCGTACAATCGAAAATTCGAGGAAGATCCATCGCGCCATGCAGATAGCTATCCAGGGAGAGCCGGGCTCCTTCAGCCACGAAGCTGCCCTGAAATTTGTCCCGGAAGCAACCATCTTCCCCTGTGCGATTTCGCCGGAGGTCTTCTGGTCCCTCGCCGACGGCCGCGTCGATGCAGCCGTCATCCCCATCGAAAACTCTCTCGCCGGCTCCGTCGCCGAGCACTACGACCTCCTCCTCGCGCACGATGTAGCCATCGGGCGCGAGCTGCTGCTGCGTATTCGCCACAACCTCATTGCTGTCCCCGGAACCCGCCTCGACCAGATTCAGCGTGTCTATTCCCACCCCGTCGCGTTGGCCCAGTGCCGCTATTTCTTCGAAACCCATCCCGCCATCGAGGCCATCCCCTTTTACGACACTGCCGGCAGCGTAAAGCAGCTCATGGAGCTGCGGGACCGCTCCTCGGCCGGCATCGCCAGCATGCAGGCCGCTCCCCACTACGGCGGAGAAGTGCTCGCGACCGGCATCGAAGACAATCCTGAGAACTACACCCGCTTTTTCCTCATCCGGCGCCGCAGCGAAGCTCAGACCGATCCCGCCTCCGACAAAGTCAGCCTGGCCTTCACCGTCGAGAATCGCCCCGGAACCCTCGTCGCAGCGCTCCAGGTTTTTGCCGGGCAGGGAACTAACCTCACCCGCATCGAATCCCGCCCCGTCCACGGCCAGCCGTGGCATTATGTCTTCTACGCCGATTACCAGCTCTCAAATCCCCAGTCGGCCGATGCAGCCCTCGAATTGCTCGGCCAACACTGCTCGATGGTCAAGGAACTGGGCCGCTACCGGGCCGGACAACGCGAGGCCTGACGCTCAACTCGAAGCTGCCGATGAACCCAAAATGGCGGGAAGTGGCAGGGAACAGCCTCTGGAGTCGGCACGTACGCATCCAAGCAGATAGGGTCCCTTCCTCAGATTTGCATGCTCTAAGCTGATGAGATTCAAGGAGCAAGAGAACTCCGTCGAATCTTTGCGACCAATATAGACCTGCAGCGTCTAATATCTATTAATTTGATAAGAAGGCACTCAATGGCCAGCGATTTCCTAAGCGAAATTCATCCAAGTAGCCCGAAACGGCGCGATGATAGCGACGGGAGAACGGTTCCCGTTCTCCCGGTGCGCGATACCGTGCTGTTTCCCCACGCTGTTCTGCCCCTGACCGTGGGCCGCGAAAGCTCCATCCAGCTCATCCAGTCACTGGGAGACGAGAAGACCATCGTGGTGGTCGCGCAGCGCGACGCCCGCATGGACACGCCCCAGCCGTCGGACTTGTACACCTACGGAACCTTGGCGACCATTCACAAGGTCGTCAAGATGCCGAACCAGAGCCTATTCGTCTTCACTGAAGGCACCGAGCGCGTCAAGCTGGACTCGTTCACACAGATCGAGCCGTTCATGACCGCAACGGTTGAGCCGATTGCCGAGATTCTTCCGGCCAAAAGCCCGGAGGTCGAGGCCCTGCAGCGCAACGTCCTCTCTGAATTCCAGCAGATTGTCTCTGCCTCGCCCACCCTGTCGGACGAGCTGCAGACGATCGCCATGAACATCGAGGATCCGGGCCGCCTCGTCGACTTTATCGCCTCGTCGCTCCCGTTCCTCACCACCACCGACAAGCAGGAGCTTCTCGAAACTCCCGATGTGATGGCGCGCTTGGAGCGCATCAACAAGCATCTTGCCAAGGAGCTCGAAGTCCAGCAGCTTCGCAACAAGATCCAGTCCGAGGTCCAGGACCAGGTCCAGCAATCGCAGCGCGACTACTATCTGCGCGAGCAGATGAAGGCCATCCAGAAGGAGCTCGGCGACAGCGACGAGGGCCAGAAAGACATCGAAGAGCTGCGCGAGAAGATCGAAGCCGCCGGCATGCCCGAGGAGACCAAGAAAGAGGCCCTTAAGGAGCTCAATAGGCTCCAGCGCATGTCCCCCATGGCCGCCGATTATTCGCTTACCCGCAATTACATCGAGTGGCTCGCCGTCCTGCCGTGGTCGAAGTCCTCGGGCAGCGAAGTCGACATCCTCAAAGCGCGCGAGATTCTCGACGCGGATCACTACGACCTGAAGAAGGTCAAGGACCGCATCCTCGATTACCTCGCCGTCCGTCGCCTCAAGCCGGACATGAAGGGCCCCATCCTCTGCTTTGTCGGACCTCCAGGCGTCGGCAAGACCTCCCTAGGCCGCTCGATCGCCCGCTCGCTCAGCCGCGAGTTCCGGCGCATCTCTCTCGGCGGCATGCACGACGAGGCCGAGCTGCGCGGCCATCGCCGCACCTACATCGGAGCCCTGCCCGGCCAGATCATCCAGAACCTGCGCCGCGCCGGGACAAACGATCCTGTCTTCATGCTCGACGAGATCGACAAACTCGGCCGCGATTTCCGCGGCGACCCGTCGTCGGCGTTGCTTGAGATTCTTGACCCGGAACAGAACAATACGTTCCGCGACAACTATCTCGACCAGCCCTTCGATCTGTCGAAGGTGCTCTTTATCTGCACCGCGAACCAGCTCGACCCGATCCCGGCTCCGCTGCTCGACCGCATGGAGATCATCGAGCTCCAGGGCTACACGGAAGAGGAAAAGCAGCACATCGCTTTCCGCTACCTGATCCCGCGGCAGATCAAGGAGAACGGCATCAAGCCCGAGGACATCGAGTTCCCGGCGGAGGCCGTTTCCTACATCGTGCGCCACTACACCCGCGAAGCCGGAGTCCGCAAACTCGAACAGCTCATTGGCACCGTCTGCCGCAAGCAGGCGCGCCGCATCGCCGAGGGCAAGACGGAGAAGCTGGTCGTCACCCGCGAAGTCATCCAGGAATTCCTGGGCGGTATCAAGGTTCGTGTCGACACCGAGATTGCCGAGCGCACCAAGCGCCCCGGCGTAGCCGTAGGCCTTGCGTGGACGCCAGCCGGTGGTGACATCCTCTTCATCGAAGCCAACAAGATGAAGGGCAAAGGCGCCTTCAAGGTAACCGGCCAGATTGGCGAGGTCATGCAGGAATCCATGCAGGCCGCCCTTACCTGGGTCCGCTCGAATGCCGCCTCACTCGGACTTTCGGAAGACTTCATGAACGAGATCGACATCCACATCCACGTCCCGGCCGGAGCCATCCCCAAAGACGGCCCCTCGGCAGGCGTGACCATGGCGACCGTCCTCGTTTCACTGCTGACCGACAAGCCGGTTCGTCCGCTTACCGCGATGACCGGCGAGATCACGCTGAGCGGAAACGTGCTTCCGGTCGGCGGCATCAAGGAGAAGTTCCTCGCCGCCAAGCGCGCTGGAGTGAAAGATGTGATCCTGCCGGCCGACAATCGGCAGAATGTAGAGGAGGATCTGATGCCCGAGGAGATTCAGGGCGTCGACATCCACTACGCGACCTTTATCGACGACGTGCTCGCCGTCGCCCTGCCCAGGACTCCGGCCGATCAGAAGAAGGATGAGCAGGTGAGGGAAGAAGTTCTTGAGCACGCTCAGGCCTGAGTAAGCTCAGGCTTGAGAAGTAAGAGGCCGCGCGGAAAACCATCCGTGCGGCTTCATTTTTTTACCCGCCGATTTTCAGAAGAGCCTTTACTCGCTCTTTGTGCTCTTTGTGTTCTCCGTGGTGAACGCCCTTGGCGTTCTTTGCGTCTGGGCGGAGAAATTTTCTTGCGATCACACCTGCTGCGCTCTAACTACTCTCTGGATCCCTAATCCCTAGTCTTCGTAGCATTCCCACACCGGTGCAAGATCCAGCACAAATCCCTCAACCGGACCGTTTCCCGCGACCTTCTTGCCACGCTCTACGCGCGGCGGCTTTCCCGGCTCGTAGATGTGGACCTGCCGTGTGCGCGGATCGATCAGCCATCCCAGCTTTGCGCCGTTGGCGATCCACGCCTCCATCTTCTTTTGGGTCGCAGGCATGCTGTCCGAAGGGGATAGGAGCTCGATCACGAACGCTGGCGTCCGATGAAGGAAGTGCGCCCGGTCCTTTTTGGTCAGGCCGCGCATCTGCTCTTCGGTGAGGTAGCCGCCGTCCGGCGATAGAGAGGAGCCGTCGGGAAGAAAGAAGCCGGTGTTGTTATCGAAGACCCGCCCCTTCCGGTGCTGCTTCCACCAGTTCATCAACTGCGAGTTGATATCTAGATTCGCACTGCCACTGTCAAACCCTGCCGGTGGATTCACTACGATCTTTCCATCCTTCGTTCTCTCCAGCTTCACCGTTTCGGCGGTCATGCACATGCGCTCGAACTCTTCATCGGTGAGCGGCGGATCGATTACCACCGTGTTCCGCACCCTTGGGATCGGAATTTCGAGAATGGTGCTCATGGACGTATTCTATCGCTGGCGCCTTCAGTCGCCAGCTCTCACTTTCAGTCCCCGATATAAGTAACGGCGACTGGGGACTGACAACTGGTAACTGGGAAGTCTTCCCATGCTCACCATCGGCCATTCCACGCTGCCCATCGAGATCTTTCTCGCCATCCTTCGCGACAACGGCGTGCGTACCCTGGCCGACATCCGCACCGTCCCCAAATCCCGCCACAATCCGCAGTTCGCGCAGGAAAACCTCGCCCGTTCCCTCGCCGAAGCCAACATCGAATACCGCTGGCATCGCGCCCTCGGAGGCCTTCGCCATCCCCGCAACGACTCCATCAACACCGGCTGGCGCAATACCAGCTTCCGCGGATACGCCGACTACATGCAGACCTCGGAATTTGCCGCCGCTCTCGACGATCTGCTCAACGCCGCGCCTCAGGATTGCTCAGTCATTATGTGTGCCGAGGCTGTCCCATGGCGCTGCCATCGCTCGCTCGTTGCCGACGCCCTTACCGTCCGCGGCGTTCCCGCAGAGCACATTTACTACAACGCGAAAGGCCACAGCCGCCGCGAGCCGCACAAGCTCACGTCATTCCTGCGCGTGCAGGACCAGCGCCTCTGGTATCCCGCCGAAGACGACCTCTTCGCATCACAGCACGGCTCCGCAGGGCTGAAACCGAAGTAATACAGGGTACTCAACTGACTCGCGACCCTCACCGCGCTCAAGCGTCTAACGAATGGATATCTTAGAAAAAACATGCGCGTACGTGTCCTTGTTTTCGGCGTCCTGAAAGACTTCATCCACGGAGATTCCAGCCAGCTCGACCTGCCCGACGGCGCAACCGTCCAGACGCTTCTCGACCTCTACCGTGGCCTCGGCGCCAACCACTCCGACCTCTGGTCTTCGGTCGCGGTTGCCGTCAACCGACAATACGTAACCGCCGCGCATCTTTTAGCCGACGGCGACGAAGTCGCGCTCCTGCCCCCCGTCAGCGGAGGATCACCCGACTCCCCGCCGCGTGTCTCTATCGTCCGCGAACGCATCGACGCCCACACCACCGTCACCACGCTTGAGCGTCCTGAAGACGGAGCTCTCGTCATCTTCGATGGCATGGTTCGCAACAACTCGCGCGGGCGCCGCACCCTCCATCTCGTCTACGAGGCCTATGAGGAGATGGCGCTCGAACAGATGCGCGCCCTTCGCGCCAAAGCCCTCGCCGATTTCCCCATCCGGGACGTGGCCATGGTGCACCGCCTCGGCAAGATCGAGATCGGCGAGTCGAGCGTCCTCATCGCCGTCGCCTCCGCACACCGCGCCGCCGCTTTCGACGCCTGCCGCTGGCTCATCGACACCCTGAAGAAAACCGTCCCCATCTGGAAGAAGGAGTACTTCGAAGATGGAGCAGTTTGGGCCGATGGCGAGCCTTTTCCGGAGGAGATTGCCCGTTGAAGTTGCCGACGCTCCTCACACTGCTTGCTGTCGCCGCACCTGTCGCGCTACATCAGGCCCAGGTATCCGCACCGCCCATCCAGGTCAACGTGCGCCTCGTCAACGTCTTCGTCAACGTCACAGACGCCAACGGCGCGCCCGTCCCCGGCCTCACCCAGGACGACTTTTCGCTCAGTGAGGACGGCCATCCCCAGAAAATCACATATTTTGAGCGCGACACCGGCATGCCGCTCTCTATCGTCCTGGCGGTCGACACCAGCGGCAGCACCCACAAGGACCTCAGCGTCGAGCAGGCCGCGGCGCACAAATTCGTCCACGCGCTCATGCGTCCGGTCGACCAGCTTGACCTCATGGACTTCAACTCCGACGTGCGCGAGGTCGTCCCCTTCACCAACAACGTCCACCGCATCGACGCCGGACTCGAAAATCTCTCTCACGGCCCCGCGACCGCACTCTACGACGCCATCTATCTCGCCGCACAGTCGCTCGCGCTCCGCCGTGGACGCAAAGTCCTGGTGGTCATCTCCGACGGAGGCAACACCGTCAAGGGAGTCGACTACGCGCAGGCTCTCGAACAGGCCCGCCGCGGCGAAGTCATGGTCTACAGCGTCATCGACCTGCCTGTCGTCGCCGACGCCGGGCGCGAAACTGGCGGCGAGCATGCCCTCATCACGCTCTCACAGGAGACCGGCGGCAAATATTACTACGCCGAAGACGGCAATCTCGAGAAAGCCTTCCGCCAGGTCTCCGAGGACCTGCGCACGCAATACTTGCTCGGCTACTATCCGGCGCACCGCGTGACCGACTCATCCTTCCGGACCATCTCCGTCACGCTCACCCACGCCGCAGCCGGAAACAACGCCTTCGCCCTGCGCCACCGCACGGGGTATTACTCGACGTCAGGCCAGTAGGGCAAACTGAGGTCGCGGCTATCAAACCGCGAAAGAGCCGCGAATCCCTGTTCGCTCTTTGTGTTCTCTGTGGTGAAAAGTTTTTCGCAGCCGGGTGCCCCACGTCCCGCTTCTGGGACGTGGGATTCTGATCCCTGAGCCCCTGCTTACTGCGGCGGCGGAGGAGGATTCTGCTGCTGCTTCTGGTCGTCGTCCTTCTTGCCGAACAGCCTCGAGAAGAATCCCTTCTTCTTCTTCGGTTGCTCGGTCTCAGGAGCAGGCTGAGGTTGCTCCGCTGCAATGCTCTGAGTTGTCGAAGGCTGCACCGGCTGCGGCGACGGAGCCGACTGCGTTATAGGCACCTGCGGAGGCGTCGACGGCTTCTCGCCCAGCCCGAAGATCCTCTGGAACAGATTTCGCTGGTCGCCGCTCGCGTGGTCGCATGTATCGGTCGGCTGCGTGCCGTCAAGAAACGCGGCCGTGTAGTTGTTGTCCGGACATGCCGCATCCGCCAGCAAATTCGTCGTCTTGTCGAGTCGCACCTCGACTATTCCCGGCGGAGCCACGAAGTCCTTCGTGTCGGAATACTGCGGCAGCGTCACCGCGCGCTTCATGAAATTCGGCCCAGATCGGAGCCGCCGCGTGCGCGCCCTCAATCTTGATGTCGCTGTAGTCGTCGTTGCCCACCCAAACGATACACACCAAGTTGCTCGTGAATCCCGCAAACCAGGCATCGTGCGAAGTTCCCGTCTTGCCCGCCGCCGGAGCCGTGAACCCCAGAGCGCGCACCGCGTAGCCTGTACCGTGATTGATCACGTTCTCCATCAGGCTTGTGGTCAGGTAAGCGGCTCGCGGATCGAGCACCGGCTTAGTGACTGGTGTGTACTCATTCATTACATCGCCGTTCGGGCTCCGCACCGACGCCAGCATCCACGGATCGATCTTCACGCCGTTGTTGGCAAAAACCGTGTACGCGCCCGACATTTCCAGCGGAGTCGCATCGTAGGACCCGATCGCCATCGCCGGAGTCCCGCGCGCCGACTTGATTCCCGCATCGCGCGCCAGCGAAGCCACGTTGTTGTACCCGACCATTTCCGCCAGCGCAATCGTCGCGTTATTGAGCGACTGCTGCAGCGCAAACCGGGCCGTCACCTCGCCGTAGTATTTGCCTTCAAAATCGCGCGGACTGTACGTCTGGCTCCCGGCAAAAGTGAAGGTGGTCTGCTCGTCGTGCAGCATGGTCACCGGCGTGAAGGTCGCGCTCGTACCATCCCCATTCGTCAGCTGCGATCCGGCCAGGCTCGTGTTGAACGCTGCCGCATACACAAACGGCTTGAAGATCGACCCCGTCGGCCGGTGCGAAACCGCATGGTTGAACTGGCTCTGCCCGTAATTGCGCCCGCCCACCAGCGCCAGCACCTGTCCTGTATGTGGATTGAGCGCGATCAGCGCCACCTGCGGATAGACAATCGGCGAATCGTCGCCAGCCTTTACTCGCCGCTCATGCAATTTCTCCACCAGCTCATCGACATGCTGCATGCCCTCCGAGACAGCCGCCGAAGCCGCTGCCTGCAACTGCGGATCGAGCGATGTATAAATTCGCAGACCCTGCTGGTTATACTCGTCTCCGCCCAGCCGCTGCGCCAGCTGCTCGCGCACCAGGTCCACAAAGTACGGAGCCTCGCCCGCATCCACCGCGCCCGGAACCACATTCAGCGGCGTGGCCTTCGCTACCTCTGCCTCGTCCTTCGTAATCGCCCCGGTCTCTACCATCGAGTCGAGCACCAGGTTGCGCCGCGTCGTCGCCCGCTCCGGATGCCGCAGCGGATTTAACCGGCTCGGGCTCTGGATCAGGCCCGCCAGCAGTGCGCACTCGGGCAGCGTCAGCTGCCGGACATCTTTTCCGAAATACGCCTGCGAAGCCTCGCCAAACCCGTTGATGGAAAAGCTGCCGCGCTGCCCCAGCGGAACCTGGTTCGCGTACATCTCAAAGATCTTCTGCTTGGTAAAGCGGTGCTCGAGCTGGTACGTGATGACGATCTCGAGAAACTTGCGCTTGAACCGCTTCTCCGGGCTCAGGAAGAACCCGCGCGCCAGCTGCATGGTCAGCGTCGAGCCACCTTCCATGTAGGTGTGCTTGTGGCTCAGGTCGTTGCGTAGCGCGCCCACCAGCCGGATGTAGTCGACGCCGCCATGGTTGAAGAAGCGCCGGTCCTCGATTGCCACCACGGCATTCACCAGGTTGTGCGGAATCTGGTCATAGGTCAGCAGCCGCCGCTTCGAGCGGTTCTGGTCCGAAAGGTCGGTAATCAGCAGCGGCTCCAACTCATACGCCGAGAGCTGCTGGCCCTTGTCTCCCGTAATCGCGCTGATCGCGCCACTGTCAAACGTGATGGTCGCGCCCTCCGGCGCGTGATACGACTGCGCCCCGGGATGCACCGTCAGGCTTTCCGGACCTTCCGAAAACGTACCCATCGGCGAGGCCTTGCCTTCGCCCTCGACCGAATACCCCGCCGTGCGCAGCTCCTGCGCAATGTAGTGAGCGTTGAACTTCTGCCCTGGCCGCAGCTCCGGAGGAGCCGCGTAGATCTTTGCCGTCGCTGTGAACAGCGGTTTTTCCATCCGCTGATCGACGATCCGGCCGTACTTGATGTAGTACAAGCCGAAAATGCCGGCACAAATGAGGAAAACCACTCCAGCTGCCAGACCGGCGCTCAGCAGTAACTTACGGCCCAGGGTGCCCTTAAATGCAGCCGGACCGGCGAATTTGATCTTTACCGCCAATCGAAAAACTCAACCTTCATTCTATATGCTGGAACTTCCATGTATTTAAGGAACGGGCGAACACCGCGTTGATCAAAGGCCAGCATCGCCCAACTCGGGTCCCGGGAGAGGTAGGACCGCTCTATTACAGACGTTCAGATGCAGAATATGGCGCGTGCGCTCACTGCTCCGCATTGGCGCTCTGGATT
This sequence comes from uncultured Acidobacteriaceae bacterium, assembly GCA_963782175.1. GTDB lineage: Bacteria > Acidobacteriota > Terriglobia > Terriglobales > Acidobacteriaceae > Silvibacterium. The sequence goes on along the minus strand of CAWAIX010000011.1, from coordinate 170,726 downwards.
CCACACCAAAGCAGGAATCCGCGTCCCACTACGGAATACCGATGAGCAAACCGGCGCTCATCCCTATGGATTGCTGGTGACCTGCCGCGAAGCTGTAATCATAAGCCGGTTCCAGGTACCAGCCGAAGCGATGTTTACCGCTTGGCCAGAACATGAAATCGCCCGCCACCTCTCCGGCAATCGAATTGGTCGTCCTGCCATTCCGCTTGAGATGAACCCATTCGGGACCGACGCCGAGCATAAACTCTGCCTTCCGCGAGAGAGTCCACGGCTTCTTGAAGAGAAGGTCCGTGTCCCATTCTGTCGAATGCTTCGTATAAAAAGGCGACACGCCGGCCTCCAGCTCCAGCCAGTTCTCTATCGGCGTAATTTCCGCCGCCAGATTCGGCGCGAACGTCGCGGCACCCCCTTTAAAGTTCCAACTTGTCGCCGCGCCAAGCTCGAGAATAGCCACAGGTTCGTTATCCTCTTCGGCCTTCTGTCGATGCTCGGCCGGCCCTCCAGCGCCTGCCTGCCCGTAAGACGGCAGGCAGAAAAACAGAAACACGCACGCTCTGCCGAGCGCGACCACGCGTATATCCATATGAGTTCTCCAGGTGAGTTTGCGTATGCCGCAAGCGATGTTCTGCCAGGCTAAGAGGAGACCCTCATACGGGGCGGTCGAAAGATGGGTGAACGCTGAGCCGGGACAGCGAAAGATGACTCTAACCAAAGATCAGCGGTTGCCGCGTCCCCGGGATTCAAAACAAATCCCGGATTCGGAAGTCCGTGAAATCCGCAGCACCAACAGATGCCGGTACAGGTATCTGGCACAGCAGTAGCGGGTTGGCCGGCAAACGGTGCGGAAGAAGAATAGACAGAGTACGGTCCGTCACAAAGATCGCAATGCGGCGGATGAACCACTAGGCAAACCACGATCGCACACAACAGCCGGGCGGCAACGTGCACCCAAGTTCTGTTACGGCGATCCATCCTTTACCAACGATAAATCCTGGAAGGCAACATCACCAACCTCTCGCTAACCCCTGCTCTTCAGCTTTTCCGCAACCTCCCCGGTTGCGACATCCTCGCTCGACGCCGTCGCCCTCGTCACCAGCTCGACCTTCCCCTCGGCCGCCTTCTTTCCCACATTGACGCGATAGGGAATCCCGATCAGGTCCGCATCCTTGAACTTCACCCCGGCACGCTCATCGCGATCGTCGAGCAGCACGTCGAACCCGGCTGCATCGAGCGACGCCGCAATCTCCTCGCCAGCCACCATCAGCTTCTGGTCCGTAATATTCGTGACCGTAACCACCACATCAAACGGAGCGATCGCCCGCGGCAGCCAGAACCCGTTTGCGTCGTTGTTCTGCTCGACCGACGCCGTCAGGATGCGCTCAATCCCGATGCCGTAACTGCCCATGATCGGCGTCACTTCCTTGCCGTTCGGATCGAGCACCCGCGCGCCCATGCTCTCCGTGTACCGCCGCCCCAGCTTGAAGATGTGCCCAACCTCGACCGCCTTCCCAATCTTCAGCGGAGCGCCGCACAACGGGCATCCCTCGCCTTCTTCCACGTTGCGAATATCCGCCGCCACCGTCCAGCTAAAATCCCGTCCCGGAGTGACGTTGCGATAGTGGTAGTCGAGCTTGTTCGCACCCGCGACCATGTTCTCGCGCCCTTCCAGGCCCTTGTCGAGAATTACGTTGACGCCGCCCCCGTTTTTCGAATCAAAGTCCAATCCGGTTGCGACCTTCAGCCCGATCGGCCCCAGATACCCCGCCGGCCCACTGAAGTATTTCTCCAACTCCTCGGCCTGCATGGGACGGAGCTCGCCCGCCTTCACCACGCCGGCCAGCTTCGTTTCGTTTACGGAATGATCGCCGCGCAGAAATGTCACCACCGGCTCCCACGTTACCTTTTTGCCGTCGCGAACCTCCGCCATGTACGCGACCGTCTTGATGTCCTGCGCCGGCGAAATCTGGAAGAACTCCGCAACATCCGCAATCGCCGCTTTCCCGGGAGTATGCACCAGCTCCGGCTTCCCATCGCCCGTCGGCGCCAGTTCCGTCACCGGCTCCAGCCGCGACGTCGCCTTCTCAAGATTCGCCGCATAGTCGCACTTCGGACAGCTCACGATCAGGTCCTCGCCCGCGTCCGTGTACACCATGAACTCCTGCGATTGCGAGCCGCCCATCGCCCCCGAATCCGCCTCGACGGCCACGAAGCTCAGCCAGCAGCGCGTAAAGATGGCCCGGTACACCTCATCGTGCTTCTTATAGCTCACGTCGAGTCCGGCCTCGTCGAGATCAAAGGAATAACTGTCCTTCATGATGAATTGCCGCACGCGCAATAGCCCAGACTTAGGCCTTGGCTCATCGCGATACTTCGTCTGAATCTGGTACCAGATTTGCGGCAGCTGCTTGTAGCTCCTCAGTTCCTTGCGTGCGATATCGGTCATGACCTCTTCATGCGTGAAGCCCAGGGCCAGCCACGCGCCTTTGCGATCCTGCAGACGGAACATATTCTGGCCGATGATCGTCCATCGCCCGCTCTGCTCCCACAGATCTGACGGCATGATCCCCGGCAGTAGAAACTCCTGCCCGATGCGATCCATCTCCTCGCGCACAATCGCGATGATCTTCTGGATCGACCGCTCGCCGAGAAAGAGGTACGAATAAATCCCCGCTCCAAGCTGGCGGATGTATCCGCTGCGAACGAGAAATTTGTGACTGGCGACTTCGGCGTCCGCCGGAGCCTCACGAAGGGTAGGAATAAAGAGCCGGGACCAGCGATGCATTGCGTGCGGGATATCTTTCCTGCCGCGGATCATCCCGCAGCCTTGGGTTGGAGTCGTATGACGACCATTCTAAATGTTTTGCGGGCAGTACACCCATCGCGTGCCCGGAGCGGCAGCGGCCCCGACGATTCGCTCACTTCCCACTTACGAATGTAAAGATTCTCTGGTACACCTTTGACCATGCTTGATGCCTTCATAAGATTCGGCGAGGGCCACGTCGTCAACACCAGTAATCCAGCGGAGATCGCCGCCGCCTACCACGATCCCTCAGCACAGTTCTGGCTGGATATCTCGGCCCCCGTCGATGCGGAGTACGCCATCCTCAGCGACCTCTTCGGCTTTCATCCGCTCGTCATCGAAGACGTCGTCCACGAGATCCAGCGCCCGAAGCTCGAAAGCTACGCCATGGTCGGAGACAGGTTGAAGAACGAATATTTCTTCCTTGTCATTCACGGGCCTGAAATCGATCCCGCCCCCGACTGCCTCTTCCAGACCACCGAGCTCGATGCAATCTTCTCTGAGAGATATCTGGTCACCATCCACGAACGCCCACTCGCGTCGCTCAAGGACATGTTCAACCGCGTTCACACCGATCCCGAAGCCAGGCTGAAGTGGGGAATCGACGTTTTGCTCTATGAACTCATCGATCGCCTCGTCGATAAATACGCGCCCATCCTCGACGAATTTCAGGAAACCATCGACAATCTCGAGGAAAGAGCCACGGAGAACCCGCCCCCCGAATTTGCCTTGCAGATCTCCGATCGCAAGAAGGATCTACTTAACCTCCGCCGCATCATGACTCAGCAGCGCGACATCATCGGCCAGTTCACCCGCGGCGAAGTGCCATTTCTGGGCACGCAGGCGCGCATCTATTTTCGCGACGTCCTCGATCACCTCAACCGCGAGGTCGAAACCATCGACATCTACCGCGACCTCCTGATGGGGTGTCGCGACATCTACATGTCCAGCATCAACAATCAGCTGAACCGGATCATGAAGACGCTTGCCATCATCAGCGTCGTCACCCTGCCCCTTACCGTCATCACCAGCTTCTTTGGCATGAACTTCGCCGACACCATCCCCGGATTCAAGAATCCCATCACCTTCGCCGCCGCCATGCTGTTGATGATCATCCTGCCCGTCGTTTTTCTCTATCTCTTTCGAAAGTACGACTGGCTGTAGGAGCGCGTGGCAACCCGAACCTTTCATTCCCGTGACACGCCGGTAAGTATCTCCTTCAAATCACGAGATACCTGCCTCGGACCGAGCCACATCCGGCGTACACTCAAGATCAATCGGCTGAAATCGTGCGCCGGATCGCCCCGGCGCACCGTCAATTCTCTATGCAGTCTGGGCCGCCCCACGCGCAGTACGCCAGATCATCCAGTTTGCCGTCTTCGGAGAGTGAATGAAGACATCTCAAGCCTTAAGCGTCTGGGCGAAAATTCTCGCCGGCAAAGCCCCGTCTCTTTCCATTGAAATCACCAAGGAATGCCCGCTTCGCTGCCCCGGCTGCTATGCCTTCGATACCTCGCATATCGGTCCCGGCCAGCAGCTTCGCCAACTCTCCGACTTCAAGGGCGACGAACTCGTCCGCCGCATCCTCGCCCTCGTCGACCGCCACAAGCCCATGCATCTCTCCCTCGTCGGAGGCGACCCCCTGGTCCGCTACCGTGAGCTCGACGCCCTGGTCCCCGAGCTTGCCAAGCGCGACCTCTATACCCAAATCGTCACCAGCGCCTTCCGCACCATCCCCGCCGAGTGGTCCCGCTACGAGCGCCTCCACGTCGCCGTCTCCGTTGACGGCCTGCCTGCCGAGCACGATGTCCGCCGCAAGCCCGCCACCTACGAGCGCATCCTCAAGAGCATCGCCGGAGCCCGCGTCTACATTCACTGCACCATCACCTCGCAGCTCGCGCGCCCCGGCTATATCGAAGAGTTCCTTCGCTTCTGGAGCGCCCGCCCCGAAGTCATCAAGATCTGGTTCAGCCTCTTCACGCCCCAGCGCGGAGCCGCCGACCCCGAGATCCTAACCTTCGAGCAGCGCGACGCCGTCCTCGCCGACCTCCTGCGCCTGCGCGGCCTCTACCCGCTCCTGCAGATGGACGAGCCAACCATCCGCGAATTCGCCTCCCCGCCCAAGAGCCCGGAGGACTGCATTTTCGCGCGTACCACCACCACCATCTCCGCCGATCTCACCTCGAAGGTCACCCCCTGCCAGTTCGGAGGCGACCCCGACTGCTCCCGCTGCGGCTGCATGGCCTCCATGGGCCTCGCCGCCATCGGACACTACCGCCTCGGCCCTGTCACCGTCGGCCAGATCTTCACCGCCTCCGACCGCATCGGCCGCGCCTGGAGCGGCCTGCGCAGCCGCCTCCGGCCGGAGCCCCAGCCGGCACCGGCTCCTTTCAACATCGTTAGCTAATCAGCTCTTCACGACGCCCCTGGCTGGCGCGTTCGCCTTGTCCGTGGAGCGCCATACTTTTGCGGAAATACCTGCTTGACGGTGTAATACGTACGTGTGTATTCTACCTGCATGAGCAAGCCCTCCCTCCGCGAAGACATCCTCAATGCGGGTCTCAAAGTAATGTTTCGATCGGGATACGTGGGGGCGACGGTGCGCGATATCTGCGAAGCCGCCGGTGCTCCGCACGGATCATTCACCAATCACTTCCGCTCCAAGGAGAAGTTTGCCGAGGAGCTTCTGAACCGTTATTTTGCCAACCTGCAAGGGCATGTCAAAGCAGCTTTAGAGGACAAGACCCTTACGCCCCGGCAGCGGCTGCAACGCTATCTGGAGATCATCAGCGGCCTGTTGGCAGACGACAAATGGAATCGCGGTTGTCTGATCGGCGATTTCAGTATCGAAACCTCATCTGAAAGCAAGCTGCTGCGCCAGAGGTTGGAGGCGATCTTCCAGGAGTGGCGCACCCCGTTTGCCTTGTGCATCGCAGAGGCCCAGGCCAGCGGTGAAATCGATGCCACCTTTGATCCGACTGAGCTTGCCGAATTTCTCCTCGCGTCCTGGGAGGGCGCAATTCTCCGTATGAAGGTCGAACGCAGCCCTGCTGCGCTCGAGCGTTTCAAGACGATAGCTTTTCAAACCGTGTTCAGGGAGTTGAAATGACCGTCCTTGCAGACATTGCATTACCTCAAATCAGTGTTCTGGGTTCTACCATGGCCTATCGGGAAGCGGGGGATCGTGAAGCGCCGGTCGCCCTCTTCCTTCACGGGAATCCGACCTCGTCCTACATCTGGCGGAATGTCATTCCACATGTTGCGCCGGTAGCGCATTGCATCGCGCCCGATCTCATCGGGTTCGGCCAATCGGGAAAGCCCGATATCGAGTACCGGTTTGCCGATCATGTCCGATATGTCGATGCGTTCCTCGATCAGTCTGGAATCACCTCTGCATATGTGATCGCGCAAGACTGGGGAACAGCCCTGGCGTTCCACCTCGCATCGCGCAGACCTGAGTTCATTCGTGGGCTTGCTTTCATGGAATTCATCCGCCCCATGCCCACCTGGAATGACTCACACCCTGCGCAGATCGAGACCTTCCAGAAGTTCAGGACACCCGGTGTGGGCGAGGAGATGATCCTCGAAAACAACTTTTTCGTTGAGGCAATCATTCCCGCCGCTACCGCGCGAAAACTGACGGAGGAAGAGATGTCGGTTTATAGAGCGCCATTTCCTACACCCGAATCGCGGCTGCCGACCTGGCGATTTCCGAATGAGCTGCCCATCGAGGGAAAGCCGGCCGATGTCTATTCGACAGTGGAGGCAGCGCACCGCGCTCTCGCCCAGTCGACATATCCCAAACTGCTCTTCGTGGGCGACCCAGGCGCTCTGATATCGCCGGACTTTGCCGACAACTTCGCTAAAGGGCTTAAAAACTGCAGAGTCGTGCATCTCAGCTCCGGCATTCACTACCTGCAGGAGGATCATCCCGATGTAATCGGCGCCAATATCAAAGAATGGCTGATCGAATTGGGAGTCGGCTCCAGTCCAAGGCAGAAGCTGACAGCATAGGATTCCCTTTGACAGGCGCGAGGCTCCGCCCCTCATCTCACCTGTCGCAGGACCGGTGAGATGAGGGGTGACCTTTCGGGAGGCTGATTCCAGCCCGGGAAGTTGATCTGGAAGGCCTTTTTACAGCCTAACGACTGCGGATAAGCACGGCTGTTGCATCATCGGTTCGGTCCGATCCGGCGCCGAAGCGCTGGACCTCCGCGATGAGACCGTCGACACAGGCATCCGTCTGCTGAAAGTGCTCGATGAGCCGAGCCGGACCATATTCTTCCTCTGTGCTATCCATGGCTTCCGTGATGCCGTCGGTGTAGAGCAGCAATTGGGTGCCGGGGTCGAGCGTTATGGTGCGCTGTGGATACGAGGAGACCCCAAGACCAAGGGGAAGGCCCGTCTCTAGCTCCAGAAACGAACAATGATGATTGATGAGCAGAGGACGAAGGTGTCCGGCGCTGGCCAGGGTAATCTCACGAGAGTCGGCGTTGAGCACACCGTAGACCATAGTGACGAACTTTCCAGTGGGGAAATCTTCCGTGAGGGTCCGGTTGAGATGTTCCAGGGTCTCCGCTGGCGACGAATAGAGAGGCGCGATTGAGCGCAGAAGAGCACGGGTGGCAGACATGAGGAGGGCCGCGGACATGCCCTTTCCGGAAACATCGGCCAGTGCGATGCCATAGCGCTGCTGGCCGAGGTCGATGAAGTCGAACCAGTCACCTGCGACCGCCCCGGCGGGATGCCAGGCCGTTTCAAAAGCGAAGCCGGGGACAAGGGGTACCGGCTTGAGAAACAACGCGCGCTGGAGGGACCGGGCTTCCGCCGATTCCCGCTCCATCCGTTCGCGTTCAAAGCGCTCGTTCCGGAAAAGGCGGGCGTTCTCAACAGCAATTGCAATGTGTCCAGCGAGCGCCTGAAGCACTGTTATCTGGTCTTCCGCGAAGGCATCGGTCTGGTGATGGGCGACAGTTAGAACTCCGATGACCGTACCAGCGGCCTTGAGGGGTATATCGACTTCAGAACGTACGGAAGGCTCGCAGACGATATAGTAGGGGTCCTGATCGACGTCAGGCGCATAGCGCATCTTGCCCGTCCCCGCCACGTAACCCACCATGCCCTGCCGGCCAATTTGCAGCCGCTCCCCCTTCTTGTACTTTGTGCAGCCACGCACCCCATGCAGGACCATCTCGTTTCTATTGCCGCTTTCGCGGAGCCATACTGCAACCTCCACATTTCCAATCGACGTGGCAATGTCATTGACCACTCTGTCGAGCAGGACGTCGAGGTCGAGGGTGGAGGCGATCAGATACGTGGCCCGCTGCAGCTTCATCAGGACCTGGGTGAATTCGCAAGAGGACTGGATGCGCGGCGGGACAGCACGCAAAGTCTGAACGGCGTTCGGGAGGGCGACCATAGGGTGCTCCCTTTCAACCCACTGCCTGGGTTAGTGAGTAGATGTGCGTGCAGGCGTCGCGATGCAATCTTGTGACGGAGTAACCGCCCACAGGTCCGAGCCGGCCGGCTTCCTCAACAGAGTTATCTCTTTCTAGGGGCGTCTCTTTACCGGTCGATCACCCCGATTCCGGCATCCAACCCTACCTGAGGACACCCACCACTGACTGAACAAGACGACAAGCAGCGCAAGGAAAAGATCCAGAAATCCCTCGAAGATCTCACCGAAGCCTCATCCGAGCGCTCGCCCGACGACGAGAAGATCCAGCAGGCAAAGGACAAGCGCGCCCACGCCGAAAAGGACCTCGTCGACTCCCGCACTCCCTCCAGCACCGGCCGCGAGCATTGACTGCCGCGGCCAATCCAGATTCGCGCCTCTTGTAACGCTTCCCCTCTCCTCTGCACTACTGTTCACCGATCAGGCAGGGCAGGAGGAAGATATGAGAGCCCACGGTCCGCTGCAACTCCCCGTCATCGCGTTCCCCGGTAAAATCGTAACTGTAAGCGTGCTATTTGGCCTTCTTTGCTTCATTTACTGTCTCGGCTGCGTCCCAAACGCCGTCTGCTCCCAATGCCCAGCAAGCGGCAGCCACCGACTTGGAAAAAGCGCAGGAAGCCTGGCATCAGACTCTGTTGCAGCTTCCTCATCCCAAACCGGGCTGCTATCGGGCCGCATACCCGCGTGTCGAGTGGATACAGGCTCCTTGTGGAGCGCCTCCCAAGTATCCCGTAGAGCCGGCGCACGGTCCATTGTCACATCGACCTACGGCAACGGCGGCAAGGGCTATCATCGTTAGCGCTGGAGAGATCAGGTGGCATAGAGATTTGCCCGGAGGTCACAATGGCCCTGCAGTCAGCTATTCTCTCGGGAAACGCGCGGCTCGAGAAGGCCGCTTCCACCGGACCATCTGTAAAGGCCGGCCCGCCTGACGATCCTGATGCCATCCGGCGCATCCAGAAGGCACTGGTCGCTCTCGGTTTTTCCTTGCCCCGCTCCTTTCCAAAAGGTCCGGGCGGCGAGCCGGACGGCATCTATGGGAGTGAGACCGCAACCGCCGTCTCGGGATTCCAGAAGAGGGTATTTCCCGGCATGCCATCAGAGTGGGACGGACGAGCCGGTCCCAAGACCCTCGGCAAGATGGACGCGCTCCTTCCGAAAGGCGGGGGCCCGGCGCCAGGGCCTCCGGCTCCAACCGTTGACTCCTTCATTTGCGGGCCCGATGTAACTGACCAGGTAGTGAAGATTTGGTCCCAGATCCAAAGGGATTTCGCGGTGCTTCCCCGGATGCAAAAGATAAAGGCATGCAACACCATCTTCATCCCCATAAAGCGGCCCGATAGTCCCGACAACACCGGTATCCCGACTGATCTGGAATCCCTTAAGCAAAAGCTGCAGCTCTATGCAGACGTCGATGGCTGGGATACCTTACCGCTGTACCAGGGCAATTCCGAGTGGCTTCGTACGCCGCCGGTTTTCGACCCGAAGACAAACGGGCCATGCGCCACCCCTCCTGGAACCCCGACAAACCCGACGGATCCGTTCGATGATGGGTGGGAAGATCCCGACACCTGCTCCGACACCGTGCAGGTAGCAGGGAAGTGCTGGCTGAATGGAACGGTGAACTACGGCACGTTTGGCATTATGGTGCGGCTCTGCAGAGATTTCGCAGCGACGGACACGATCCTTCGCTTCCTTCCCGCCGCCAAAACCCTCTACTCACTCGAGTGGGCAACTATGCTCATCAGGGCTTACAAAAGGTTCGGCCAGCATCCTGAAGACGCCATCCTGCCGATCGCGTGGACAGAGGCCACATACTACCGCGGTCCGGCCGGAACCCCGACTGCGGCGGGGAATCGGCCGAAATGCAAATGCAAATTCGGCTGCAAAGGGGATGTCACCACCTGGGATTACATCTGGGAGCCGATTAAGCCTCGGGACAAGCCTAATAGATAGCCCGCACTACTGGCGGCGCAACGCGCAATGCACTCAAGCTTTGTTGCACCAATAACTATTCGTGTCCCCATTCACGGATACGATATAACCCGTGTACCTCTGCGGCGCAGGCATCGAAGTCTAGTGCCCATGCCATCCCACGTGATCTCAACAATGCTGCTGTAGGCTCGTCCGGATGGTATTCAGACCTCGTGCGGCGATTGCCACGCCAGGCAAAGTTTGCCGCACAGCCGGCGGCGACTCCTGCAAGTTGCAGGGCGCGGCGGGCGTGGTCTTTGTCGCGGCCAACGATGATGTGTGCGGCCTCCAGATGGAGCGCCCAGGCAAACCACATAAGATCGTTGTCGATCATATGCCGTCCGGCAGTTGACTTGCGCCAGTCGCTGTCGGAAATGCGCGCATCGCGCTCCGTTGCTGGAGGCAGCGAGTCAACGCCGCAGCAGAACATCGCTTCGAGATAGTCATCCTGCATAACTGGACTGGAAGCATCTCCGAAATACTTGTCGAAGAGTCGGGCCACCAGGGCATCGACCTCCATAACAGCGGCGGATACTTCCGGCACCAGGATCTGCGCTGCAAAGGATTCTGCGCCACCGGTTCCGAGTGCCTTTTCCGTCCAGGCCGTAAATGCGGGAGGTCTCTGTTTTTGTGGGAGAAACTTCGTCAGCAGGCCGGGTTCATCGGCGCCGTTGCCAAAGTAAAAGCGGCCCTTTGTCTCCGGATGATAGATATCCCAGTATTCTGTCCACGCGTCTAGCTCATGGAACCACGCTGCATATCTCGTCGGGTCGTGTGGCATCCATGAGTTAGATCGTGTTGATGTCTTGTCCTGCGTTCCACCATCGGTCATGCGAGGATGATAGTCCCGGCGCCTTCTTTCAAATGGCCCTGCAGTTCCTTGTTCAGGAACTCCGAGACCACCTTGGTAGCGGCTTCAGCCAGGCCGGGTGTCTTTAACCGGCTGGCTTCTCGCATAATGTTGAGCGCCGCACTTACTTCCTGCAGCCGGTCTACTCCCCAGCCACCAACGTGATGCCATCCGGTTCCGTCCCACACCCAGTAGCCAGCATCGCTTCCTATGTTTCCAATCACGATGTAACGCATTGAATCCTCCTTGGGATGCCGAGCACCCGGAAGAATAGTGATGTCAAGGTGACAAACGTCTCGAAATTAACTTCCTCATCGCGGCACCCGCGCACCCCGTCACTGCTGGCCTGGGGCGTTCATCCGGAATGGGTTCGAGCCGGTTTGGCACTTGCCGCGTGGCGTCCGCCGCCTGCATGATGGTTGCGTGCAGGAATTGAGCGCCGGTACACTCCTTGGCCACTATAGGGTGACCCGTCGCCTGGGCCGGGGCGGGATGGGCGTTGTATATGAGGCCGAAGACCAGAAGCTCCGGCGGTCTGTCGCCATCAAGATACTGCCCGAAGCGACACGCTCAGACCCAGCGGCGCTGGAACGTTTCTGGCGCGAAGCACGCGCCGCCTCCTCGCTGAACCATCCGGGCATCTGTACCATTCACGAACTGAATGAGAGCGGCGATCAGCCCTTCATCGTGATGGAACTGCTGGAAGGGCAGAGCCTCGACAAGCTTGATTACCGGCGAGCCATGCCGTTTCCCAAGCTGCTGGACCTCGGGGTGCAGCTGGCAGATGCGCTGGATGCGGCGCATAGAAAGGGTATTCTGCACCGCGACATCAAGCCAGGCAATATCTTCGTGTCGCCGTCTGGGCAAGTGAAGATTCTGGACTTCGGCCTTGCCAAGTTCGAAGATGCAGATTTGAATCTTGCCACCACGCTCAGAGACGACGGTAACCAGACCGTGCTGGCGCAGATGTTTCCGCAACAGCAATTGACCAGCCCGGGATCGACGCTTGGCACGATTGCCTATATGTCTCCCGAACAGGCGCGGGGCGAAGTGCTGGATGCACGCAGCGATGTTTTTTCGCTGGGCGTGGTGTTATATGAGCTCTCGACCGGAAAGCATCCTTTTATCGGCCCAACCACGGCGGTGACGTTCGATCGTATTCTGAACGCCCCACCTACCGCCCCGATTTCCGTCAATCCCGAACTGCCGCTTGAGTTTGAGGGGGTGCTGAACAAGGCGCTGGAAAAGGACCGGGAAATACGGTGCCAGTCGGCGGCAGAGCTGCGCGTCGACCTTAAACGATTGCAGCGCAAGAGCAGCGAGGGCCACGCGGGCCGGCCAATTCGCCCCGATACCGGCGTGCAGGCCAGGATCGCTCCCCCTCGGGCAAATAAATCGCGAACGCTGCTCGCCGCACTGATCGTGCTGGCAGTTGTAGTAGCAGCAGGCCTGCTCGGCTGGCGGCTGTGGCCACGTGCGATGCCGTTTTCTTCGATGTCGGTAAGCCAGATTACGAATACGGGGACTCTGGAAGGAATTGCACTTTCCGGCGATGGCAAATTTCTTGCCGAGGTCAAGAATGACGCCGGGCAGAGAACCGTTTGGATACGCAACCTGGCGACCAATACGGACACGCAGATTCTAAGCGCATTTCCCAGTCGTTATCTTGGGTTAACTTTTTCCCCGGACGCGAACTACCTTTATTTCACGCGGGAAACACCCGACAACGGTGTTGTGAGCCGGATATACACGATGCCGGTCTTTGGCGGTACACCGCGGCAGATCGTCCTCGATGTGGACAGCGCGCCCAGCCTGTCGCCAGACGGCAACCGCTTTGTCTATCTGCGATGGACGCCAGACCGTAAGGATCAATATTCGGAAATTCACATTGCGGATAAGGACGGCGGTAACGACCAACTGCTCTACACTTCCGCCGACAAAGCTGAAGCCCCCGTCTGGTCGCCTCGGGGAAACGAGATCGCATGGATTGAAGTGACTGGAGTCACCACCGCGGTCGTTAAGATCCTGGATAGGGCTTCGAAAAGCGTAAGGACCATTGCTCAGCCAAGGGGAGCGGCCTTCGACCGTAAGGACCAGGGCGACTCCGATCTGGCTTGGTTGCCCGACGGAAGGCATCTTCTGTGCCTCTATTCCAAGGCACACTCCGACCGTGAGCAAATCGGCATTTTGGACATCGCCGGCAACGGTTTCCGTCCGCTGACGAATGATGTGAATGCCTACAGCCAGCTTGCGATCACTGCCGACGGAAAGACTTTGGCGACGGTCCTGACGAATGTGGACTCGAGCGTGGCGTATTACAAAGGAGACGGCGGGAAGATGATTTCGAGTACGCCGCTCCGCATTGCTCCGACCTCGTTGGCATGGGCGGATGAGGACCGCTTGTTCCTGATCACTCACAGCGTAGGTATAAGTCAATTGGAACGCACCACCGGGACCGTGCAGCCGATCGATACCGGTGATCTGAATATTGGCCGTTCCGTCAACACCTGCCAGGATGGCCACATTTTATTTACCGCAATTCCCAGGAACGGAGGAGAGCCGCGCCTATTTCGCATGAATGGGGACGGGAGTGAAGTCACACAGCTCACCGATGCGGGCATCGTGCGCGCTCCCTTTTGCACGCCGGATAGTCAGAGGGCCTACTTCACCATCAGGGACGAAGCGGATGCTCTACTGGCCACCTTATGGTCCGTGCCGCTGGCGGGGGGAACTCCACGGAAGGAGTTTGAGGCTCACACGCTCGGCAGCTTCCTACTGACTCGTGACGCAAAGTTCGCTGCATTGATTTTGGCCCACAATCTTACCGAATCCCTCGAGATTGTGGACCTTACCTCCCTTCGGATTGTGCATCGGTTTCCGCTGGATTTGAGCTATTCCGAAGGTGCCTCCCCGCTTTTTTCTCCCGACGGGAAAGCTATTGTCGAGGGCGCGATCTCCAAGAATGGCAACACGCTTCGGTACGAGCCGATCGATGGCTCGCCCGCGCACTCTATGATCGACCCAACGCATAACGCAATTACTGATTTTGCGTGGTCGCCGTCGGGCAGCAAGCTGGGCGTGCTGCAATTGCGGAAGAGCTCGGATGTGGTGTTAATTACTGACCTTGCGGAAAAAAATCCGCTTTAGGGCGGAGGCTGAAGAGAGTAGGGCTATGGTAAGTTCCAAGTCCGGGAAAGTCTGCAACCTATGCTCAGTGCCTGGAAAGTCTGGCCTTTCAGTTCGCAAGCCCAATAATCATTGACTCACTAGCGGTGGACAAATGGGGAACCGTGTCGATCTTCGGCTTCGTGTCAACACACGATTCCAGCCTTCCGCTGCAACTCATTCAGCCCAAACCGTTAGTGATCCTACCCGGTTGGCCGATCATTTCCCTTAAGTCGATAAAATAGAACTAAGAAGTTATTCTTCAGGCCCGCTCGGGCGGGCCATTCTCATTCGAGAGGATTTTGGCCACAAATCTAAACCCGGAAGAACCAAACGATTACAAATCCCACCAATAGAATGAAACGATTGCGAGCATCGCCAGCGGGTCCTTCCCGTAAACCCAATAGAAACAAATGATTGCAGGTTCCTCCAATGGAATGAAACGGTTACAAAACGGGGAAAGGTAAGCCCAAAGAAATGAAACGGTTGCAGAAAACCGCTAAAACAGGGGGGAGGGGTACCCCTCCCATTCCCGAAAAGAGCTACTTGCTCGCCGTCGGTTGCGCCTTCGCCAGCCGGTCGAAGTTCTGGATCGCGTTGAACACCAGCGCATAGCTGCCCAGTGTCTCGCCGCGATACACCGGATTCGTCGCGAACAGAAGCACATTGCCCTGCCCGAGATGCGCATCGACCACAACTGGCTTCTCCTCGATAGCTGAGCCGCCGTCGAGCAGCCCTGACAACAGGAATCCCTTGCCCGACCCGAACCGCAGGATCACGTCCGGACGATACTGCTCCGGAATGAGGTACACATTGTTCCGCGCCTCCTCCTCGTTCAGCGGTGTTGCCTCCCACGCCTTGGGAGACGGCAGCGGCTCCGCCGCGACGTACGGACGATCCTCCGGGGTGTCATCATCCCCCGGCCCACCCCTGCCCGTCGGCCGCTTGAAATCTTTCTGGGTGTCGATATGCCGATTGACCGACGTGTTGCTGACCGTGAACGCCATGCCGTTCGCGCTATAAACGCCCAGTTCCTTGTCGTATCCATTGGTAATCGGACTCGACTTGTCCACCACCACCGAATTGAGCACGCTGCCCACGACCCGCACATTTCCCCTCGGAGCCACGAACACGCCCGGCGCGAATCCCATATCGATGGCGAACTGCGCCGTGTCCTCAGACGTGATCAGCAGTCCGCCCTTGGTGACGAACTCCCTCAGGTGCTCGACGCCCGCGTACGTCAGCCCAGGCCGCATGTCTGGAGTCGAGTCAATCCGCCCCAGGTTCGGCGTCAGGTCGGTCTTCTGCCACGGCAGAGGATTGCCCCACATCGGCATCCCATCCACGATGAGCTGCGTCGACGCCCGCCCCACCGGAGCGAACACGATCACGTCGTACTTCGACCGCAGATCCGGAGTGGCTGCGACCGTCTGCGTGCTGATGTAGTCGTACGGCACATGCATCCGGTCGAAGGCCTCCCGCCACCACCCCTCGGTCTGAGTGGCCAGCCACGTATGCATAAAGGCAATCCGCGGCGCCGCCGCCGGATGCGCCGCCACCTGGGGCGTCCCACCCAGCGCCACCCCGCTCAACCCCGCCTCCGCGAGCGCTGCCTTGAGCTTCGCGGTGTCAGTATTTTGAATCAGCAGCGATCCAGCCTCAAAGTGATGACCCTCGGCATCGAACGCCTTGTCTGCAACGGAGATCGTCGCGTCCTTCAGCGTGTAGCGCAGCCCGAGCAACGACACCTCCGACGCGTTGTTCACCGCATACACGCTGCCCGATCCCGCAACCTTCCCAAGGTCCGCATTCGGATCGCTGACCGACTCCATCTTCACCTTGAGGATCGCCGCATCGGTCACGCGCACCGTCTTCACGTGGAAGAGATCGCCGAACGACCACCCGGTATCGTCGTAAGGATGCTTCTGCGGATCGTCCGGAGCCCAGTACTGCCGGTCGAGCAGCGCATCCGCGATCCGCGAGTAAGGCTGATCCATGCGGATGACATAACTGCCCGCAGCGAAGGTCTCTGGTTTGGGCTGCTCTGGTTTATCCGGCTTATCGGACTTGTCGTCCTCCGGCTTGTCCGCGGACTTCTCGTCGCCTTTATCCGCCTTGGCCGGTTTCGCAGGAGGCGTGTACGTAAATGGCGCGGAAAGCCTGCTGATCTCGACATGCTGCAGCGTCAGCGTACGCAGCAACTCCGCCTGACGGCTCGACGGCGGCTCGGCGAGCACATACGCGGCCGGTCCCGAGGTCTGCGGCTTCTCCACCGACCGCTTCGCCTTGGTGTAGTAGTTCAGCAGGAACTGCTGCCCGTTCTGGGCGAAGAACGACAGCGTCGACAGCAGCGCTGTCTCCTCGTAGTTGTTGTTGTTGCGCTGTGACCATGTCACTACCGGCAGCGGCGGATTCGGCTTGTACCATGTGCGCGCATATTCATCGGGATCGAGGATGCGCTTCTCCGTGTCGGCGCCGCCGTTGCCGAAGGTCTCATAAAGGCGGCTGATGCCGTTATGCATCGCCGCCAGGAACATCAGGTAGCCCGGGCTCCATGTGTCGAAGTCGCCATGCGTGAACACCCCCGGCATCCCGAAGGCCGTCATCTGCTGCACATTGTTCCAGCCCAGCATGGCCCACTCGCCGTTAAGCAGGGGATCGACCCAGGCGTTGTAGGGGCCATCTCCCACCGTGTTGTCGTAGAGGAAGGGCACGGACTCATGCAGGTCGTGCAGCACCTGTGCATGGAATTTAAGGTAGGTGTCGAGCACATTGCGCGTCAGGTCGAGTGTCATCGCCATGGCATCGCGGTTGTTGTCGTGCGCCACGTAGTGTCCCCAGTAGACAAGCCGGGGCCACTGCTCTTTGGGGTGCGCCAGGTGCCACTTGTAGATGTCGACCATGCGGTCGCGCCCATCGACTTCGACAACGGGCGTGATAAGCACCACCATATGCGTGCGGATGTATTGGATGTAGGGCGAATCATCTACGGCAAGCCGGTACGCCAGCTCCATGAGCGCCGTGGGCGCGCCGGTTTCAGGCGAGTGAATGGTCCCCGTGATGTAGTAAACGGGAAACGACGCGTTCACCAGTTCCTTGGCCTTCGCGTCATCCATGTTGATGGTGCGCGGGTCGGCCAGCTTCGCAAGGCGCGCGTCGTTCTCCTGCATCTTCGCCAGTAGCGACTCATCGGCTATGGCTGCGGCCATCATCTCGCGCCCTTCTTCGGTGTGGCCGATCGAAAAGACCTTCACGCGCGGCGTGCTCTTTTCGAGCAAACGGAAGTATGCGTAAACATCTTCGGCGTAGGGCAGGATGCCGGGCGCACCCGATACATCACCAAGCACCTTCGCCGGCGTGGGCACGCTATTCGATGCCGGAAGATAGTCAGTCAGCGCCGAGTTGAAGTAGGGCTGAGTCGTGTACTGCTTGATGTGGTCGGTGTAGGACTGGTCGACCGGCTGTTTCGGATCGCGCGCTAAAGTCGCGCCAACGTTGGTCTGCGCAAGCAGCGTGGCGGTGAAAACAAGAACAACACAGACAGCCAGTGGACAGCGATATCGAGAGATCACAGGCATCCTCAAGCAAAACTACAGGTGTATTCGGTGATGAGGAAGGATATCAGAGCGATTTGAAAGCCTGGACTTTGGACCGAAGGCGCTGTCCGCTGACGGGCAGTCCTTACTCCCACTCGATCGTGCCCGGAGGCTTGGAAGTGATGTCATAGACGACGCGATTAATGCCGCGAATCTCGTTCACGATCCGATTCGAGATCGTCTTCAGCACATCGTAGGGCAGAGGCACCCAGTCCGCAGTCATGCCATCTTCGGAGTGAACTGCCCGGATCGCGCAGGTGTACGCGTACGTGCGCTGGTCGCCCATTACGCCAACGCTCTTGACCGGCAACAGAACCGCGAACGACTGCCATATCTGCTGGTAAAGTCCGGCCCGTTTGATCTCGGTCACGACAATGTCGTCGGCTTCCTGCAGCAGAGCAACGCGCTCTGGAGTGATCTCGCCCAGAATACGCACAGCGAGGCCCGGCCCGGGAAAGGGCTGGCGCTGCAGGATATCGTCGGGCATCTGCAGGTCGCGTCCGATGCGTCGAACCTCATCCTTGAACAAGTCGCGCAGCGGCTCGATCAGCTTGAGTTTCATCGTCTCCGGCAGGCCGCCGACGTTGTGATGGCTCTTGATGGTTTGCGAGGGCCCTTTGACGGACGATGATTCGATCACGTCGGGATAGAGCGTGCCTTGTACCAGCCAGTCAACTCCGCCGGTCTGCTGGGCGATTCGGTGCGCCTCGTCGTCGAAGACGGCGATGAATTCGTTGCCGATGATCTTTCGTTTTGTTTCGGGGTCGGTAACGCCTTCGAGCTTTGCCAGAAAGCGCGTGCTGGCATCGACTGCGACCAGGTTGAGGCCGAGCTTCTCGCGCAGATTTTCCTGCACTTTAAAAAACTCATTCTTGCGCAGGACTCCGTTGTTCACAAAGACGCATGTGAGCCTGTCGCCAATGGCGCGATGAACGAGGACAGCCGCAACCGAAGAGTCGACGCCACCGGATAGCGCGCAAATGGCGTGCCCGTTTCCGACTTTCTCGCGGATCGAGGCCACCGTGGACTGGATGAAGTGTTGCGGCGTCCAGTCAGGCTTGGCCTTGCATATATTGAACAGAAAATTCCGCAGCAGTGCTGTGCCTTGCTTTGTGTGGTGCACCTCAGGATGAAACTGCACCGCCCAGATTCGCCGCTCAGGATTTGCGATGCCCGCAACGGCGTTCGAGGTCTTTGCTGTCAGGTGAAAGCCGGGAGGCAACTCCACCGCCTCGTCTCCATGCGACATCCACACGTTGAGCGAAGCCGGAATGCCCTCAAAAAGTGGAGTGGCGGCATCGACGATTCCCACCTCCGCATCTCCGTACTCGCGCTTGTCGGCTGAGCGCACCTTGCCGCCCAGATGATGCGTGATGAACTGCAATCCGTAGCAGATGCCGAGGACTGGTATTCCCAAAGACAGAATCGCCGCGTCGGCATTAGGCGCATCGGCGTCATACACCGAGCATGGTCCGCCGGATAGAACGAGGCCGAGCGGTTTCTGCGCCCGTATCTCCTCGATAGGAGCCGTGCAGGGCAGTACCACAGAGAAGACGTTCTGCTCGCGAATTCGCCGGGCGATCAGTTGTGTGTATTGGGAGCCAAAGTCGAGGATGACGATCGAGGAAGTGTCCACGGGATAGTTTACTTGACTCGAATCGCGCTTTCGGGCGAATGCGCCTCACTCGCCAATGCCCGCCACAACTCGATAAATGCAACCAGTCTGGCCACCTGGAAGAAGTCCGAAGCAACCAGATAAAGCAGGGTGACGACCACCCACCAGGCATAGAGTGGCGGCCCCTGCATGATCGACTCAAAGGGCAACGGCACAGCCGAGAAAACCATCGCCAGCACGATCAGAGCAAGTTTTACGATGCCCATAACCAGATTGATCTCCACCAGCTTGCCCGTCAGAGGCCCCAGCCGCAGGCTGCGAACCAGGCTCGACATGAGGCCGCGATTCTCCAGCAGAACCAGGAGCGGCGCAATCGAGAACACCCAGCTAACAACCGCCCAGAGAATGAAGATCCCGAGAGAAATGAAGATTACGAGCGCGCTGTATGTCACCAGATCAGGTTCGGCGCCCGACAAGGAGTGATTCGCGGTCCACTGCACCGCCGAAAACCACACCCAGAAGCTCGCCCCAAGAAAGACGATCCGCAGCAGTTGCAGTGTGCTCAACTCCACGCGCCGCGCGGGAAGCGATGCATCGTAACGGCGCAGAACGGCGTTGCGTCCTACACCCGATGCAACGGCCCATCCAAGAGCAGCGGCTGGAACGAGCCACGATGCAACGTGAACGATTGCTGGCGTGATCGCCGTGTACGCGTCCGCGATGATGGGCGCGGCGCTCATCGGATCCGCAAGAGAAAGCTGGTTCACCCCGGAAGCCGCAAGTTGCCCGGCAACAGCGGAATAGATACGAAGCCCCTGCCATGCGAGCACAGCCAGCAGCGGAATCCCGAAGAGCCAGCGCCAGAGAAGCTCCAGCCCAAGCAGCGATGGCCGCGACCAGCACTCGCTGAGAACGTTCACAAACGACTGCGTGCCCCGCGGCGGCGTTGCAGCGGCCATCGGCTACTTCACCACGATGTTGACAAGCTTCCCCGGAACAATAATCATCTTCACGATCGTTTTGCCCACCAGCGCAGCCTGAATCTTCGCATCGGCCAGCGCTGCATCTCGCAGTGAATCCTCGTCAGCGTCCGCCGCGACTTTGATAACGCTGCGCAGCTTCCCGTTGATCTGAACCGGCACTTCGATCTCTTCCTCGCGCGCGAGTGCCTCGTCATACTTCGGCCAGGGAGCGCGAAGCAAATTCTCCTCGGCTCCGATCTTCTCCCACAACTCGAAAGCGAGGTAAGGCGCAAACGGCGCGAGCATCAGCACAAGGCTCCGAAGGATGATCGCCAGATCTGCATCTGCGACCTCGCCTTTATTTATCGCCGGTTCGGCCGCGGTGAGCGCATTTACCAGTTCCATAATGGCCGCTATCGACGTGTTGAAGTGCCATCGGCCACTAAAGTCATCTGTCACTTTTCGGATGGTCTGATGCAGCTTGCGAAGCAGCGCCTGCGATGTCGCCGAAGATACCTTCGCGGAACTCGCACTCTGAGCCCGCTCTGCATACCGGGTGACAAATCGAAAGACTCGACCCAGGAAGCGGCTGACTCCGGCCACGCCGTCTTCCTGCCAGTCCAGATCGCGGTCCGGTGGCGCAGCGAAGAGAGAGTATGCTCGGGTGGCGTCAGCGCCGTAGCGGGCGATCATCTCGTCGGGAGAAACCACGTTGCCCTTCGACTTCGACATCTTCGCGCCGTTCCGAATCACCATGCCTTGCGTAAACAGGCGATCTACCGGCTCATCGTTTGTGACAAGGCCCAGGTCGCGCATCACCTTCGTCCAGAAGCGCGAATAGATGAGGTGCAGGATCGCGTGCTCAACGCCCCCAATGTATTGGTCGATCGGGAACCAATACGCAACCGTATCTGTATCAAATGGAGCCTTGTCGTCCCGGGCGCTCGTATAGCGGTAGAAATACCAGGAGGAGTCGACAAAGGTATCCATTGTGTCAGTTTCACGACGCGCGGGACCGCCGCACTTCGGGCATGTCGTGTTCACGAACTCCGGCATGCGCGCCAGCGGTGAACCGCCTTCCATCGTGATCTCGACATTTTCGGGCAGCAGCACCGGCAGCTGATTGTCGGGCACGGCTACGATGCCGTCCTTCTCGCAGTACAGCATCGGAATCGGTGTGCCCCAATATCGTTGTCGGCTGATGCCCCAGTCTTTGAGGCGATAAGAGATCGTCTCTTTACCGAAGCCGTGTTCTTCGGCATAAGCAGCCATCTTGTGCTGCGCTTCCTGATTACCCAGCGTGTTGAATTCGCCGCAGTTCATCAGAATGCTGTCCTCGGCGGTGTAGGGCAGCATCTGCTCGTCCTCTTCGCCGTTTGTCGGGTCCCCCGTTCGCCGGGGCAGGATGACGACGCGCATCTCGATTCCGTATTTCTTCGCAAAATCGTAGTCGCGCTCGTCGTGCGCCGGCACGGACATGATGGCTCCTGTGCCGTAGTCCATCAGGATGTAGTTCGCCACCCAGATCGGTAGCCTTTCGCCGGTGAATGGATTGACGGCGTAGTGTCCAGTGAATGCGCCGTGCTTTTCGATGGCGCCGATATCCGCAGTGTCGCGTGCCTGTTTCTGCTCGCCCTGCAGCGCCGAGACTTCCTCTGCGAGCTTCGGATTGGCGGCGGTGAACTCCTTCACCAGCGGATGCTCCGGCGCAAGTTGAACGCTGGTTGCGCCGAAGATCGTGTCGATGCGCGTGGTAAACACGGTGACGCTCTTGCCGGAAGTCCGTATGTCCTCGCTCGCCGCAAGGACCGCCGTTCCGGGCAGGCGCGAATCCGGCTCGCCCTCCGGCGCGCCGCTCGCATCCTCAATCTGAAATGTGACCTCTGCGCCTTCGCTCCGGCCGATCCAGTTGCGCTGCATCGTGCGGACCTTCTCAGGCCACCCCTCGAGCTTGCTCAAATCGTCCAGCAGTTCCTGCGCGTAGTTGGTAATCCGCAGGAACCACTGTTCCAGATCCCGCTGTTCGACCAGCGTGTCCTCATGCCGCCAGCAATAGCCGTCGATCACCTGTTCGTTCGCGAGGACGGTGCAGCACTCCGGGCACCAGTTCACCTTGCTTTCCTTGCGATAAGCCAGCCCGCGCTCGAACATGCGAACGAAGAACCACTGATTCCAGCGGTAGTACTCCGGCAGGCAAGTCGTTATCTCGTTGCTCCAGTCGTAACTCAGGCCGATGCGGCTCATCTGGCGTTTCATCGCCGCGATGTTCTCGATCGTCCACTCGCGCGGTGGCGTGTTATTTTTGAGCGCCGCATTCTCGGCCGGCAGACCGAACGCGTCCCAGCCCATCGGATGCAGCACGTTGTGCCCGGTCATCCACATGTAGCGCGCCAGAGCGTCGCCTATGGCGTAGTTGCGTACGTGCCCCATGTGCAATTGGCCTGAGGGGTAGGGAAGCATCTCCAGCACGTAGTACTTGGGTTTGCCGCTCGATGCCGGTTCTACGCTGTAGAGGTCGGGCTGGTCGGCCCAGCGCTGCTGCCATTTGGTCTCAATTTCGGCAGGGGTGTAGCGAGGCTCGTGAGCCGAGGATGAAGGCTCCACCGCGGCCGCAGCTGCGGTCTTTTTGATAGTTTTGTTCGCGAACATGTCAGATTTGATTGTAAATGGGAGCGAAAAGTGACACTGCATGCACCGAATCCACTGATCGCGCTGGGAGTGTTGGCCTCAACCGCCGGAACTGACGCCGTGTATGTGATGTTTACCGCTGCAGTCGGGGCTCGCCGCAAGTTCATGGCTGCAAGCTGGAGCAGCATCTGGTATCTGCTGTCAGCGTTCGCGGTCATCAGCTACACCGGCAATCCGGTGTATGTGATTTTCGCTGCGGCGGGATCATGGATGGGTGCGTTTGGAGCCGTCACGTGGCTGGGCAGAGCGGATGGAAAAGCCAAGCCGCACCTGTGATTTCCCGTCTACTGGGACCGCCGGGATCTCCGGACCGTCTGCTCCGGCGCTGAGCTGTTCACAAGATCGAGCATCGTCCGGACGTTGCGGGCGTCATCACCGGGGTCATCGATCGGTGTCTCGGCGATGAAGGTGCAATGCGCGAAGCGGCCGTCGTTCAGCAAGCGTCGAAAAGGCTCGATCCCGATCGTCCCGCGGCCTATATGCTGATGACGATCCAGCTTTGAGCCGCGCGCGGCCTTTGCATCGTTCATGTGCCAGACGCGAACATTTCCGATGCCAATCGTTGTATCGATCAGCCGCAGCATCGCTTCGTAGCCCTCCCCGGTGACCAGGTCGTATCCGGCTACATGGCAGTGGCACGTGTCGAGACAGCAACCCACTGGCACGACTGGCCTAAGCCGCTCGATTAACTCCGCCACCTGCTCAAAGCTGCCGCCGAGCGAATATTCGGCTCCGGCGGTGTTTTCGATCAGAATGCGCAGCCCCGAAGACTCCAGATCGATGCCCTGAGTTGCGTCTTCGATAGACTCTGCCGCGAGCGCCAGGCCCTCCTCGCGGCTCAGGCCGCGCCAGGAACCGGGATGAAGCACAAGATATTCTGCCCGGAACGCGATGGCGCGCTGGACTTCTGCGCGGAAGCAGTCCACCGATTTGCAACGGAAGATCTCCGTCTGGCTGCACAGGTTCACGAGATAGCTGGTGTGAATGACTAAGGGCGTGACGTCGTATTGCTCGCGAAGCCCTTGCAACTGCCGGATGTGCGCCGGATCAATCTGCGTCGGACGCCACATGCGCGGGCTCGAGGAAAAAATCTGGAAGGTATTGGCTCCGATTTCATGCGCCCGCTCGGCGGCCTTGAAGACTCCGCCCGAGGTCGACAGGTGTATCCCGATTCGGGGAATGCTCATCTCCGATCAGTGTAGAGTTTGACTTGACTCTGCTGCCAGCGACCATGCACCGTGAGTTGGCAGAGAAAGCTGATTTATGCGAACTGTAATCACGGCCGATCGGCTGATTACCCCGGAAGAATCCATTGACAGCCCCGTCGTTGTTATCGAAGACGGCGCTATCACACAGATTGGGCCGCGCAGCCACGTAGACGCGCCATCCGGGCACCGCCTCGAATTCCCCGGATGCATGCTGGCGCCTGCCTACTTTGATATCCATATTCACGGCAGCGCCGGGCGCGATGTGATGGAAGGCACTCCAGACGCCTTCTCTACCATCGGAAAATTCCTGGCCAGGCACGGCGTGGGAGCGTTCCTGGCTACAACCGTCACCGCACCGGTTGACGTGACGCTGCGTTCGCTGGAGGCAATGAGTGCGTTGATCGGTCTCCATTCTGAAGGCGCAACTCCACTCGGCATTCATATCGAAGGACCGTTTCTTTCGCCGCACAAGAAGGGCGCGCACCCGGAACGGCTGCTGCAGAAGCCCTCGATCGAGCTTTTTGATCGCATGTGGCAGGCCGCGCAGGGAAAGATCCGGCTGATGACCATCGCTCCCGAGTTACCCGGAGCCGAAGACCTTATCCGCCATGCGACGAGTCTGGGCGTCCGCGTCAGCCTGGGACACAGCAACGCCGATACCGCCGCAGCCAGGGCGGGCATCGGCGCAGGTGCGGTTTCGGCCACGCACACCTTCAACGCCATGCGGCAGTTCGATCACCGCGATCCCGGATTGCTCGGGGAAGTGCTCGCCAACGACTATCTTTTCGCGGAACTCATCTGTGACGGCCTGCACGTGCATCCCGACGCGGTGCGCATCTACTGGAAGACCAAGGGCGCTGACCGCGCCATGCTGATCACCGACGCGATGTCTGCGGCCGGCATGCCCGACGGAACCTACAAGCTCGGCGAACTCGATGTTCGCGTTGTGAACGGCAAGTGCGTCATCGGCGAGGACACGCTGGCGGGCAGCACGCTGAGCCTCGATCGCGGCGTGCGCAATTTCGCGGAGTTCACCGGCGCATCGATCCACCAGGTTGCAAAGCTGGTGACCCGTAACCCTGCCCGCATGACAGGCTTCGAGGCCCAGGTGGGCTTACTGGCCGTCGGCCGTCCGGCCGACATCACCGTGCTTTCAGTAGAGAATGAAGTAGTTGAGACGATCGTGCGCGGGCAGCCCGTGTCTCAACTTCTGACCGCCTGACGCGCGCGCCACAACGCACCCTCAATCGGATCGACCGCCTCGGGCACAATGTGCACCTGCGGCAGGCTTCGCCGGATCGTTTCGATCATACTCTCGCGGACGAGGCCAACTTTCTCAAGAATGCTGCCCACAAAGGCAACTCCAGGCAACGGCGAATCCGGTTCGAAGGCGCGCAACCTGCGAACGGCGTGAGTAGCGCATTCGCCGAGAAAATGACCGCCTGATTGGAGTACCTCAAATGCGACGCCGTCGCCTGCTTCGGCGCACTCGACGACAAGGGGGGCTAACTGCGAAAAGTCCGGTGCCGGAGTGGCGTTGGCTATGTTGGCTACGTCACCTAGAGTGCTGGCCGACCAGAACTTCATCACTCGGTCGAGAATCATCGTTGGCCGCTGGAAGTCATAAGCATGGAGTGCAGCTCTGAGGGCCTGGTGCCCGATCCAATAACCCGAACCTTCATCGGCCAGAATAGGCCCCCACCCACCGACGGTGAAGGTTTCGCCGGTGCTGGTGCGGCCGAGAACGTTGGAGCCAGTGCCACCGATGATGAGCACTCCCCCCTGCCCGGGAAAGGCAGCATCAAGGGCCGTCACCTCATCGCCATAGACGAGGATTTCGCCGCCGACATGACGGGATATGATGTCCCGCATCCACTCTCTGGTCTGTGGCAGACGCACACCCGCCGTTCCAACGCAAGATGCGGACACTTTGCGCAGGTCTAGTCCGCTCTGTTTCGATATTCCGCCGAGCAATGCGGCAAGGTTTTCCTGCGCTTGCTCAATGGTCACGCGAAGCGGTTTGATGCTTCCGCCCACCTCGCGTGCCAAAATGCGCGTTTCATCGGCGAGCGCGCACGTCGTCTTTGTACCCCCGACATCGAATCCGAGGAAGTACCGCGGCATCAGTGCTGTGCCTCTTCGGCGGCGGCCGACGGCACCAGAATGCCCGAAAGCACGTTGGCGCTGCCGTCGACCTTCGGGCTCTCGAGTCCGAGAATCTTTGTCACCAGCGGAAATACGTTCACGTCTTCGAACGGCTTCAACG
The DNA here is from genome assembly GCA_963782175.1 of uncultured Acidobacteriaceae bacterium. Lineage (GTDB taxonomy): Bacteria > Acidobacteriota > Terriglobia > Terriglobales > Acidobacteriaceae > Silvibacterium. The sequence goes on along the minus strand of CAWAIX010000011.1, from coordinate 144,147 downwards.
TTACTCCGCGCCGAATGTCAGGCCCTTCTGCGAAGAAGATGGCACGCATGGAGATCATCTCGTAAGGGTTGTAGCCGTGCTCGCCCACAGGTAGAAAGTCGTTCTGTCCTGCCGGCGGTGCGGTCGCGCGGATGAGAGTGGGTCCTTTCGCAACAACCACGGGATCGCCCTCTCGCGGGTTGCTGTTGTAGTGCAGCTCCGCCGGAACCTGTGCGCGCCGGTAGACCAAAAATCCCGCATCGGCTGCCCGTAGCTTTTTGTAAATACGCACGGCATCGGCTTCGGTCTGCGGATAGAGCAGGGAACCGACGGTCTGGACATTGTCCAGCGCCACATATTTGTCGAGAGTGATCCAGTCGCCCTGGACCTTCTCCATGCCGTGATCAGCAACCACGATCAGATCGACCTGTAGATGAAGTTCGTCCAGATCCTTTTCGAGCCGCCCTATTAACTCGTCGACGTGCTTCACCGCCTCGGCAACCTGCGGACTGTTCGGCCCATGCTCGTGACCCGCATGATCCACAGTGGCGTAATAGAGTGTAATGAAGTGCGGACGCTGCTCCGGCGGCAGCTTGAGCCATGCGATCACCTGGTCGATGCGCTTGTTATCGTCGATCTTGTTGTCGAAATGCAGATAGAAACTCGGCCGCTCTCCGGCGATTTCCGCTTCCGATCCGGGCCAGAAGAAACAGGCGCTGCGCATCCCCTCTTTTTCCGCCAACGACCACAACGGTACCCCTCCGTACCAGGAGCCGTCTGTGACAGTCTTCGGATCGCGATAAGAGTAGGTCTCCTTGCGCGCCGGATCGTAGAAGCTGTTTGCTACTATTCCGTGATGTTCCGGGTAGAGTCCCGTGACCAGCGTGTAGTGGTTGGGAAAAGTCAGTGAGGGATACGACGGAATCATGCCCTCCGGAGCGCTTGCTCCCTTCGCACCCATTGCCAGGAGGTGCTTTGCCCCGTACTTCTTCGCGTAGTCATAGCGGAAGCCGTCGAGCGAGACCATCACAACGTAGTGCTTCTGCTGTTGCTCCGGAGCATTCGGCCCGTGGTCGACGGCAACGACAGGGGTGATCTCCTGCGCAACGAGCGGCGCCGCGCAGCAGAGCAGCGCCAGCAGCGAGGCAGACAAAGCTCGGCGGACGAGAGACCTGATCAAGTGACTGCGATTCCTTTCCCGTGTTGACTATCGAGTGGGCGGAGGGCGATGGCCGTAGGGCGCGTCATCGGATGAAAAACGCCCAGGCGACTACGGCGAACCCCACGGCTCCGAATCCCATGCCGAGCCACCAGTACGCACGCTGGCGCGTGAGCAGCGTAATCGATGTAATGACAAGGCCGATTTCGAGCAGCGCTTCGCCCAGATCGAACCGGTTGGCATGGCGCTCGGCCTTTCGAACTTCAGCCTCAAGCTCTTTGGCGTGCTTCTCTTCTTCCGCCAGGTCTTCATTCCACTTTTCGAGGTGAGACTTATAGCCGTCCGTCACCTTATTGGCCGCGGACTGGTCGCGAATCGTCAGGGCAGACAGCAGATCGGCCGTCAGTTCGGTGTTGTATTGCCGGTTTTTTTTTGCCTGGTACAAATTCCATTCATCGCTGGCGCGCGCCTGGTCCAGAACCGCCTCGGTGTGCGTGCGATGGCCGAGCACCGTCGTGATGGCCACCAGCACGGCGAGCACGCTCATCGTAAAGCTCACGGGACGCAGGCTCTGGTCCTTTGCCGCCTCTTCGTTGCGTTCCTTCAGTTCCTGTGCTTCGTTGGATTCCATATTGTCCCGAATCGAGCGGTCAAGAATTGCCTGTGGGCCGCTGTTAGTTTACGGGCTCGGCAGTCCGGCGTCGAGGGAGGACGCCGGGCTCCATGCGTACCTATTCTTTGGCTGGTGCGGCGGTGGCAGGAGCATCCGCGCTTACATGCATGGAGACAAAGTCACTGAGGCGCGTACGGTCGCGAAACGCCTCCACGCCCCCTGCGGCCGTCGTAGAGAACGCCCCGCTAAGATTGCCGAAACGCAGGCATTGGTCGAGCGGCCATGCCTTCAGCCATCCGTTCAGAAACCCAGCATTGAAGCTGTCGCCCGCGCCGATCGCGTCAACAGAGGTCACGGCAACCGCCTCTGCCTCGAATCGCCGGCCGGCCTCGATCGCGATTGCGCCCCGCACTCCGCGTTTCACAACCAGCAGCGGCACCAATTCAGACAGCTTGCTTACGGCCCGTTCCGCGTCCGCATCGCGCATCATAGCGCACACCTCGCGCTGGTTCGGCATCAGCACATCGACGTGCTTCACCGCTTCGAAGAACAAATCATCCCACGAGTCCCAGGGATCGTCATTCGGGTCCATCGAGATGGTCAGCCCAGCCCGCTTCAGGTGGGCAAACAGCCGGGGCACATCCCCGCGCAAACCGGACTGAAGGAAGTACGACGACAAATGAAAGTGCCGGGCGCTCGCGAGATAATCGAGGTCCAGTTCGTCCCAGCGCAGCTCGACAGTATTGCCCGGATAAGTCAGCGTCCGCCGTGAATCACGATGCTGCAGCAGCACACTTACGCCGGTTCCACGGCCGTCCGGTTTGCGGACCACTCGTGACAGATCCACACCCGCCGTGCCGAGGTCACGCAAACACATGCCGCCGAACACATCGTCCGAGGCAGCCGTTATAAATCCTGTTCTACAGCCCAGGACAGCAAGGTTATGTGCCGTAATTGCCGGCGACCCGCCGAGCGTCAGCGCCATTCCTCGCGCGATCAGTTCGCGGTCAACAGGCAGTTCCGCGGGCAACCCATAGAGCAGAAGGTCGAGGTTGGCCTCGCCCACCAGAGTCACATCGAACTGGCTCAAGCGCGCACCTTCGCCCTGCGGCCGTAGTAGAACCAGAATGCAACTCCGCATAATGCCCAGGCGGTCCCGGCAATAAGAGCAGGTCTGCTCAGGTTCATCCAGATGAAGAGGCAGACCGCAAATCCAAGCACCGCCAACAGAATCGGAAACCACTGCGAGCCCCGCCCTTGCCGCCAACCCAGCACCGCGGAAGCGATGTTCACTCCCATGAACGCTAGGAGCGCGCCGAAGTTCAGCAGCTCTGCGCCGAGTTGATAACTGAAAACCAATGCACCCGCAAGGCAGATCGCTCCGATCAGCAGCACATTGTTGCGGGGAATGCGGTTTTTCGGATGAACCACGCCGAAGAACCGGTTGGGAATCGCGCCATCCTGTCCCATGGCCAGCAGAAGTCGCGCCGCGCCGAGCTGCGATGCCGTGCCGGAGCCGATCGTGGCCAGCAGCAGCGCCCCGTTCACGATAGCGAACACGATCGGCCCTCCCGCGCGACCCGCAATTTGCACGTACGCGGTATCGATGTCCGCAAAGGCTGCACCGCGCGGCCACACCAGCTGACCCAGGTAGACCTCGATAGAAGCCAGTAGGCCGGTAATCAAGCATGTGGACACGATTGCACGCGGAACACTCCGTTCAGGATTCTTTGCCTCATCCGTAAGTGTGGAGATGCCGTCGAACCCGATGTAGGTAAGCACCGCGATCGAGGTTCCTCGAAAAAGCGCGGACGTAGAGAAGGTTTGCCGGTCATAGAACGGCAGCGTGTAGAAACCGGCTGGTTGATGCGGCAGATGCAGCAGATAGCGCGTGATTGCAATCACGACGATCACAATGACAACCCCGAGTGCCGCGGCCATCATGGCGTTGATCCGCGCAGACGTCTCGACGCCATTGAGGTTCAAAAACGTGAAAAGCACCGCAAAAAATATGGCCCACGCAACATACGGCACTTCCGGAACGAAGTTCTCCGCGGCTTTGCTCGACCAGATCGTGCAGATCAACGGATTGAGGATGTAATCCATGGCCATGCACCACCCGGTCAGATAGCCGAGACCGGGGTGCAGCTCCCGGCTCACGTACAGGAACGCGGAGCCGCCATCCGGGTATGCTCGTGCCATCCTTCCGTAGCTGATGGATGTGAACAGCATGGCCACCATCGCGCATAGGATGGCCGTCACCACGTGCCCGTGCGCCTCGTTGTAAATCACCCCGAAGCTCGGCATGGGTGCCGTCGGCTGAATGAGAATGATGCCATAGAGCACCAGATCCCAGTAGCCGAGGCTACGCTTGAGCGTAACCTTGGGCGCGCTAACGGTGGGCTCGGCGGGCATTGTCAGCCAATCGTATATTGAATCGTTTGAATATCTGGAAATATCGCGCTTCGAACAGGTTTGTCAAGGCGTAATAGCTGCGCGAGCCGGAGCCGTCGATTCGCGCAGCACCAGCGACGGCGGGAGAAGCTCAAGATTCGTTGCCACTTCTTTCGTGCCGCTGGTCTCGCGCAGAACATCGAGCAGCCGATTGGTGGCGGCGCTGCCCATCTCTTCCATCGGCTGTCGGATCGTAGTAATGCCGGGCGTGCTGAGGGCCGCGAGCGGCACATCGTCGAATCCGATGATCGAGCAGTCCCGCGGAGCGCTGCGGTCTGCGCGCGCCAAGGCTCTCAGCGCGCCCAGGGCGGTCAGGTCATCGAAAGCCACCAGCGCCGTGAACTTCAGACGCGACCGCAGCAGCTCTCCTGTAAGTTGCGCGCCGCCTTCGAAGCCCGAGATCGGATCGATCGCCCCTGGCAGCTCCCGCACCAGCCGGTCGTCCAGAGTCAATTCGTGTTCCGCCGCGAAGCGCTGAATCCCGGTCCATCTCCGGTTGCTGTCGCTCAGCATGCTGGGTCCCCGGATCACGGCGATCCGCCTGTGGCCGAGCTCATAGAGATGCTCGATCGCCATGCAACCACCTGCTTCGTTATCCACAATCACCGAACCGATTCGCTTTTCCGATACGTCGCGGCCGACCACCACCGTCGGCATGTGCTTGTCTTTCAACCCCTCCAGAAGGCCGCCTTCGTCGAAGAGCCAGTTTGCGACAACAATAAGCCCTTCGACGCGCCGCTCCATCAGCAGGTCCAGGTAGCCCTCAAACTGCTTCCGGTCATGGTGCGCATCCATCAGGATGGGCAGGTAAGAAGTCGATTGCAGCGTCTTCTCGATACCGCGAAGAATCAGCACGCAGAATGGGTCCGAGATATCGAAGACCAGCACGCCTACAGTGTGACTGCGGCGGCTGCGCAGGGAGCGCGCGAATACATCGGGCCGGTAGCCAAGCGATTGCGCCGCCTTGCGGATACGTTCCTTCGTCTTCACCGCCACATAGCGTGACAGCGGGGCCTCGCTGAGCACGATGGACACGGTCGACGGAGAAAAGCCGCTCTTGCGAGCCACGTCGATCAGGGTCGCGCGCGCCGGTTTGGATTTTGTTCCCGCCATCGTCCCTTCTGCCGCCAGTCCCGATAAAGCCGTGATCCAGGCTCAACCGGCAGCCGGACACGATGTAGTCGTGCGCTCCCAGCCGTGCGTACATTGATTAAATCGATTGAATAGCGATGTCAACAACCCGCGCCACGGGGAACTGCTACTTGCCTTCGGTAGCGAAGTAGACAACGGCGGTCAGGAGCGCGCTCAGAAGGATCCAGGCAATCTGGTACCAGTAAAAGAAAGGGAAGCCAAATAGTTCCGGCGTCGGGCGCGAATAGAGGGCAGGGAACGCGAGGGCTATTGCCGGCACGACCAGCAGCCAGTTCCATCCGGCTCGGTACTTTCCTGGTTTCTTCACAATGAGCGAAATTGTAGCCTAAATCCGGCCAATGAAATCAGGCGCAATTGTCTTTCGCGCTGCACTCACGGCGCGACCTCAGCGACGATACCGGGTTCAATCGAGTGAAAACGGATGAGATGCAGGTCTCACGCCGCGATACGAAGAACTATGTTTGGAACGAAAGGGGATTCAATGAAGAAACGGCTTTTGATACTGACCGCTGCGGCTTTGCTCGGAACGGGAGCCGCCTTCGCTCAGACCGTTGTGCGGGTGGCGCCACCCGCGCCAGTTGTCGAGGTTCGCCCGGTGGCTCCGGGTCCAAGATACGTCTGGACCGGCGGCTATTACCGCTGGTATGACGGTCGCTATGTCTGGGCTCCGGGCCGCTGGGTCTATCCGCCGCACCCCGGAGGCGTCTGGGTTCCCGGCCATTGGGTGCAACGCGGTGGCGGATGGGTCTGGATTTCCGGGCATTGGCGCTAAAGCCCGTAGAGCAACGAGGCGGAGGTCATTATGGCCCTCCGCCTCATTCATTTTCTTGAATTCCGGTGCGCTACTTTTCTGATCCGGTCCCGGGACCCGCCTTCCGGTAGCTGTAGCCACGACTCTTCAGAAGAAAAATCTGGCGGCACTGGGCGCATTCCCAGGGGAACATGCCGAACTTCGGGTAGACACGCTCTTGAAGAAACCCATGTCGGGCAACACGTGTCAGTCCGGCTTCAGCGCAGTTGGGACAAGTCTTTTTTCGCTTGCTCATCCGTTCCCCTTAGAGACAGATATCGGGTCCAGACGTCTGTCAGGTCCCCGCCGTGAGGCCTTAATTGTGCAATCACGAAATACCTTTTCCCAGGATGGTGGAAGGTCGGCATGGGCCCACATTTCCCGATTTGGGAAAAGTAACGATTTGTAACTAGACATAACACCCATTAGTAACAATCTCCAAGGAAAACTTGGCCAGTCGGTCAAGATTTTACAAACGGGGGAGAAGCTTACAGTCTCCTGTAAGACGACGAAGGCTCCTCCCGGGACGCACGCCCTACCCGAAGATTACACGTGTGCGCCTTTGATGTGAGGGATTTACACTGGTAACCAGAATGATTCCCACACTTGAATGGACCGAAAACGGAATTCGTCTCCTGGATCAGACCCGGCTGCCGCTTGAGGAGACCTATATTCTCGCGAGCAGCTACCAGCAGGTGGCAGATGCCATCAGGAACATGATCGTCCGCGGGGCGCCGGCTATTGGCGTATCCGCTGCGATGGGCGTGGCCCTCGGAGTAAAGCAAAGTGCCGCCGCCGACCTAGCCGCCCTGAAGCCGGAGTTCGACCACATCTGCAGCGTCCTGGCCGCGACCAGGCCGACTGCCGTGAATCTCTTCTGGGCCATCGAACGCATGCGCGACCGGTTCTCCGCTTTAGCTGCCCAGCCGGCAATCACCCTTGACGCGATTCGTACTTCACTGATCGACGAGGCCCTGCAAATGTACGACGAAGACATCGTCGCCTGCCGTGCCATGGGTGCTCATGGCGCGCCGCTGCTTCCGAACGAGGGTGGCGTGCTCACGCATTGCAACGCTGGCGCGCTGGCCACCTGCGGTTATGGCACAGCTCTCGGAGTGATCCGTGGTGCCGTCGAGCGAGGCCACCAGATTCATGTGTATGCCGACGAGACTCGCCCATTTCTCCAGGGTGCCCGCTTGACCGCGTGGGAACTGATGCACGACGGCATCCCGACCACGGTGATCTGCGACAACATGGCAGCCAGTCTTATGCGCCGGGGAAAGATCAAGGCTGTGGTGGTCGGGGCGGACCGCATTGCCGCCAATGGTGATGTGGCCAACAAGATTGGCACTTACGGTGTCGCCATTCTGGCCCGGGAACACGGGATTCCATTCTTTGTCGCCGCGCCATGGTCCACTATCGATCTGGAAACAGCGACCGGAGAAGAAATCCCGATCGAGGAGCGGCCTGCAGTTGAGGTTACCCATCACGGCGGAAAGCAGCTTACGCCGAACGGCGTGGGCGTGGAGAATCCTGCCTTCGATGTAACGCCGGCCCGGTACGTGACCGCGATCATTACCGAACGCGGCGTGTTGCGGGCGCCTTATTCCGAAGCGCTGCAGGAACTCGAAGCGGTTGTTCCCAACCGGTAAACTCGCCTACTGTAGCCAGCCGGCGTACGGATAGAGCAACAGGAAAAAGATCATGGCCAGTGCCATGATGTCCATGTAGAGAAGCAGCAGGACGCCTCCGTGATAAAAGCTCCATTTCAGCCGCAGGCAGCGGAGCGTCTCATAGGTGCCCCACAATGCCGCAAAAGCCGGGAACCCCACCGTCCACGCCGGATGGACGCGAGGAAAACCTGACAGCAGAAACGCTGCCAGGAGACTTGCCAGCACCAGAACGGTTCCGCGAACGAGAGAGCGCGCCCGAAAATTGAATACTGCGTAGGGCATTGGGGAAGCTGCTAACATTTTAGGTCGTCTATGGACTCTACTCTACCGAACCAACCTCAGCCGGCGCAGGCGGGCTCTCATCAGACCACAACAACCGCGCCGCCGGTGAAGTCTTCCGAAATCGACAAGCGCGAGCGCATCGTAAGGAGGGTTGCGCGGGAATTGAGCGACGGCTTCTATGTCAACCTCGGTATTGGTATGCCGACGCTCGTAGCCAACTATGTCCCGCCTGGTGTTGAGGTGGTGCTCCAGTCCGAAAATGGCATGCTCGGCGTCGGCCCCTTTCCCATCGCCGGCACGGAGGACGCGGACCTCATCAACGCCGGCAAGGAAACAGTCTCGGAGCTGCCTGGTACCTCGTATTTTTCGAGTGCCGACTCCTTCGCCATGATCCGCGGCGGACACATCGACCTGAGCGTGCTTGGCGCCATGGAAGTCGACGAAGAAGGAAACCTTGCGAATTGGATGATCCCCGGCAAAATGCTCAAGGGCATGGGCGGCGCCATGGATCTGGTCGCCAGCGCCCGCCGCGTGATTGTTGCCATGGAGCACGCCACGAAGGACGGCCGCCCCAAGATCCTCAAACGCTGCACCCTTCCCATCACCGGTCTCAAGGTTGTCGATACCATCGCCACGGAAATGGCCTGGATCAAAGTCACGCAGATGGGTCTGGTGCTTGAGGAAGTCGCTCCCGGCCTCTCGGTAGAAGACGTCCAGCGCGCAACCGAACCGGCGCTTATCGTCAGCCCCGACCTGAAGACGATGCTTTACTAGGAGCGCAACCCTGCCAGGTCCTCTGTCACCCCCCCATTTTCCGTATCGGCTGATATCTGTCGCCGTGCTTGCTGTAGCGGCTGCCGGAGCCTCCTGGTGGTACATGCGGCCTGGGCCGGCGATCGATTGCAACCGGCTGCCTCCGCTGACGATCCTCGCCACGCTCGCGGCGTTCATCATTGCCATCATCTTTCGACAGATGGCCCGTTTCCCGGAGCGCTCACACCGCTGGTTCCTGGCGATATGGCTCGTGGTCGCGGCAGCTACGCTCTTCGCAGACTTCCGTTATGTGCGGCGCTATCGCGACATCTGCAACTCACTTCAGCAGGAGTTTCAGCCTCCTAAGCCGCAGTAAGGCGAACGGCGCTTACTGCGGGACGTACTTGTCCAGCCACTTCAGCTCTTCGCGCACTTTGATGTATCCATGCCACGGATTCTTATCCAGCGGATGGTTCTCGCCCGGAAATACCAGCAGCGTGTGCGGCACATTGAGTCGCTGCAGCGCGCGCTCCAGCAGCACCTGCTCCAGATAGCTGACCCGCACGTCGGCATTTCCTCCCACAATGTGTGTCGGCGTCGTCACCTTGTTGATCTGGAACAGCGCGGCCTCGCTTTGGTAGATATCCGGCTTCTCCCACGGCGTTCCCGAGAGATACCAGGCATCGTCCCAGGTCAGGTCGTCGTTCCCCCAGTTCGCCGCGTGTTCAACCGCTCCCGCTCCTGTCACTGCTGCCTTGAAGCGGGTCGTCTGCGTGATGAGCCAGTTCGTCATGTAGCCGCCATAGCTGTATCCACCGATGGCAAGCTGGTCCGGATCGGCAATGCCATCCTTCACCAGCGCGTCCACTCCGGTCAGAATGTCCCGCCCCGGCGCCGAAACAATGTGCGGCACGATCTTCAGCATGAAGTCATCGCCGTAGCCTGTGGATCCGCGATAGTTTGGACGAAACACCAGCCAGCCCTTGGCTGCGGCCAGCGTAGCCCAGTCGTACCAGTCCGCTCCGAAGTGGTTGCCATCTGCATCTTCAGGTCCGCCGTGAATCAGCACCAGCATGCGGAGGTTCTTCGCGCCCTTTTTTCCCGGAGGATAAATCAGCACACCCTCGACCGGCGTTCCGTCGCTCGACTTCCAGCGGTAAGGCTCCCACTCCACCTGCGCGCGCTCTCTGAATAGAGCATTCAGTGCCGTAATCGCCTTCGCCGAAGAGAATTCCGCCGCGGTGTCGCTGAAATACACCTGAGTCGGATCAGTGATCGTCGAATGCGTGAAGATCATGGCCTTTCCGTCCCGCGCCGCATGCAGGTGAGCGTAGCTTCCAGCCTCATTGTCGAGCGGTTGATATTTCTTTCCATCGACGCGGTAAAGATGCGTTTCAATTCCGGTCGAGCCGCAGACGAGCAGCTTGTTGTCTGACGTGACGGTGAAGTCCTCCCATGATCCCTGAAACTCCGAGCCGAGCCGGGTGATCGCTCCTGAAGCCGGATCAATCGAGTAAATGCGCCCTTGCACATCCTGATAGGGGCCCTCGACCGATCCGGCCCCCGCTCGCACCGAGAAGTAGATCGTCCCGCCGTCAGGGCTCCATTTCAGATGACTCTCCAGCGCCTGGTTGTGCGTAAGCTGCCGCGGATCCCCTCCCTGAGCTGCAAGCAGATACATCTCGGTATCGCCCGGATTCTCAAGCCGGTGAGAAACCGGTCCCGTCTCAAAGGCGATTTCCTTACCGTTCGCGGATGGCGCAATCTCGGTAATCTCCTGTGCACTGCGCGCCAGCACCTTCGCATCGGCTGGAAGAGGAGGCTTGTCATCGGCAGATTTCTTCTCCTCGTGCGGTCCCGGCGTTGCTTCAGTGGCGCGAACGGCATTCGCTAGCGGGATCTGGACCAGAACATCGCCACGCTCCTGCTCGCGCCAGCGGATCACATCCTTCCACTCGGCCTTGTGCGCATCCTCCTGCTCTTTCGAAAGCGGCTGCGTGACAGAGAAGCAGATGCTCGCGCCGTCTGCCGACCAGGCAAACGCGTGCACATCCAGCTTCTCCCGATACAGCGGAAACGCTTCGCCGCCATTCACAGAAATCAGCCACACCCGGCTGGGTTCGTCCTTATCGTCCTTGTCCTTATCATCCTCGCCATCGCCCTTGCTTTCGTCTCCGCCGCTCACAGTGCGGTCCGACAGAAACGCAACGTACTTCCCGTCCGGAGAAAACTCCGGTGAAGAGTCATGTCCCGAATGCGTAAGCGGAATCAGCCTGGCGTCGCTCTTCCTCCACAGCCACAGATTTGAGCTGAAGCGGTTTTGCTGCCAATCCGCAGCCGAAACGGCCACGACCGCCGCGGATCCGTCGGGTGCAATGCGTGCGTCGTTAATATCCGACGCATTCATGAATTCATCGAGCGAAATCGGTGGCTTGGTTTGAGCAATTGCGGCGGCGCAGCTTATTACGCCTGCCAGGAAGAGGCCCTTGCAGTGGGTTTTCATGTCGGACCTCAACACTATAACCTGCCTCGATTCCCGGCGATGAAGCTTGGCGATTCTGATACTGTGATTACTACCTATTTCAGCCGGTGAGAAGGTAAGTTCTTTCATGCCGAAACCTGCTTTTCGCAGCAGCCTGTTTGCCTGCGCGCTTCTGTGTGCGTCCCTGGTCGCGCCGTTTCCGGCACACGCCCAGGTCGACGACCAGACCCGCAAGCTCGCGCACGATATCTTCCAGCAACTGATCGAGATCAACACCACTGATTCGGTGGGGAGCGTGACTGCAGCAGCGAAGGCCATGCAGCAGCGGCTCCTCGATGCAGGCTTCTCGCCGAACGACATGTATCTCGGCGGCCCGAACGACCGCAAGCAGAACCTCGTCGTCCGCTATCGCGGCACAGGCCAGAAGAAGCCCATCCTCTTCATCGGACATCTGGACGTCGTCGAAGCGCGCCGGGAAGACTGGAGCACCGACCCCTTCAAATTCGTCGAGAAGGACGGCTTCTATTACGGCCGCGGCACGCAGGACATGAAGGACGGCGACGCCATTCTCGTCACCACGCTCATCCGCTTCAAGCAGGAAGGCTACAAGCCCGACCGCGACCTGATCGTGGCGCTTACAGCGGACGAGGAAGGCGGCAAGTCGAACGGCGTCGACTGGCTGGTCAAGAACCACCACGATCTGATCGAGGCCGAGTATGTGCTCAATCCCGATGGTGGTGGCGTGGACCTCGATCATGGCAAGGCCGTCTCCATGGATGTCGATGCGACCGAGAAGCTCTATGGCGACTATCAGCTCACCGTGACTAATCCCGGCGGCCACAGTTCTCTGCCTGTTGCTGACAATGCCATCTATCATCTGGCGGGCGCACTCGTCCGCCTGCAGCATTATCAGTTTCCCTTCGAGCTGAACTCGGTCACGCATGCGTACTTCGAGCGCCTGAGCGCGCTCGAAACCGGCGAGAAGGCCGCCGACCTCCAAGCCATCACGCAACCCAATCCGAATCCCGCAGCCATCGAGAGGCTTTCCCAGAATCCGGAATGGAACTCGATGATGCACACCACATGCGTAGCCACGCGGCTCCAGGCCGGTCACGCGAACAACGCCCTGCCGCAACTCGCGCAAGCGAATGTCAACTGCCGCATTCTGCCCGGCCATTCGCTCGAAGAGATCCGCCAGCAGCTCATTCGCATCTTTGACGACCCGAAAGTCACCGTCCGCTATGTCACCGACGCAGGAGAAGTCTTCGACCAAGCGCCGGACCGAAAGCAACTCCCGCCTCCGCCGCTCAATCCCGAGCTCATGAGCGCAATCGAAAAGCTGACCGCCGCGATGTGGCCGGGAGCGCCCGTAATTCCAACCATGGCGACTGGCGCCTCGGACAGCGTTTACACAAACGCTGCCGGTATGCCCAGCTACGGAGTCTCCGGCATAGCCATCGAAACCAACGATGTCCGCGCCCACGGCCAGGACGAGCGGCTGCCCATCCAGTCGTTCTATCGCGGCCTGGACTTCTACTATCAGCTCGTCAAAGTGCTTTCAGGCGGCGCCTAGGCACAGTGCTTCAGGCGCTTCGCACGGTCCGCTTCTCGATCCGGCGCTCATAATTCTCGCCCTGGATGATTCGTTGGACATAGATCCCCGGCGTGACAACGTGATCCGGATCGATCTCTCCGGGCTGCACCAGCTCTTCCACCTCGGCGATGGTGGTCCGCGCCGCTGTGGCCATCATGGGGTTGAAGTTCCGTGCTGTCTTCCTGTAGACGAGGTTGCCCGCCGTGTCGCCCTTCCAGGCCTTTACCAGCGCAAAATCGGCGCGCAGCCAGTGCTCCAGCAGATACAGCTTGCCGTCGAACTCCCTCGTCTCCTTGCCTTCGGCCACCAGGGTTCCGGCTCCCGCCGGCGTATAAAACGCAGGAATTCCCGCGCCCCCGGCCCGGATCCGTTCCGCCAGCGTGCCCTGTGGGATCAGAGTAAGATCAAGTTCGCCCTTCAACACCTTCTCTTCAAGCAGCCGATTCTCGCCCACGTAGCTGCCGATATGCGAGACGATCATGCCTGTCTCAAGCATGCGGCCCATTCCAAACTGATCGATGCCCATGTTGTTGCTGATAGTCCGTAAGCCCGTGACACCGCGACGCACCAGCGCGGCAATCAGGTTTTCCGGTATGCCGCACAATCCGAAGCCGCCGACCATCAGGCTCGCGCCCTGCGGAATATCGGCAACCGCCGCGTCGGCGCTTTCAACTACCTTGTTCAATCCACTCCTCCTGAAGCACTGAGCAGAATACTGGATGCCCGCTCTCGAGGCCAGCACAGCGCTTTGACAGAATCGCAGCGAGCTAACAAAACCGGGCCGCAGGAGTTGTAGATGCGATAGCATGGCTGCGTCTGCGCAATCCCAATTGACTCAAAAGGAGCTAACCGATGCTGAAAGGATTTCGTGACTTCATTCTGCGTGGCAACGTCGTGGACCTCGCCGTTGCCGTGGTGATAGGTGGAGCGTTCGGCGCCATCGTCAACTCTCTGGTTAGTGACCTGATCAATCCGGCCATTGCAGCTATCTTTCAAAAGCCGGATTTTTCCTATCTGGTGCTGACGGTGCACAGCCACGCCTGCGTGGTCACTAATGATCCCAAAGCTCCGAATGCTTGTGCGCAGATCAAGGTTGGGAACTTTCTGAATGCCGCCATTTCGTTTCTTCTGATTGCGTCATCGATCTACTTCTTCGTGATCTTGCCCCTGAATACTCTGCTTGCCAGGTTCAAGCCCGTCCCTCCCACCCCACCGGCCACGCGTCCGTGCCCCGAATGCCTGAGCGATATACCCGTCGCCGCCCATCGCTGCTCGCACTGCGGACAGCCGGTCGCGCCCGCTGCCGCATAACGCTGCATTTAGAATCCGGTCGTGCTGAATAGAGACCAGCTCGACCGGCTTGTCGTTGTGCTTGTCGGCGCTCGCAACCCGCTCAACATCGGAGCCGCTGCGCGTGCCATGAGCAACTTCAGTATTCTCCAGCTGCGGATCGTCAATCGCTACCAGCTTGCCTTTCGCGAAGCGCGTTCAGCTGTGGGCGCGCCGGAGCTTCTGCGCGATGCCCAGGAGTGCGCCGACATTCCCGAGGCCGTCGCCGATTGCTCGCTTGTCGTCGGAACCACCGCGGCGGGCTCGCGCCGGATCGAGCATCCGCTCCACCCCCTGGAGGCAGGAGCCAAGCTCATCCGCGGCCACGTTGCGTCTGGCGCTCGCGCAGCGCTGCTCTTCGGATCGGAGAAGCGCGGCCTCTCCAACGACGACCTCAGCCATTGCCATTGGCTCATGCGCATCCCAACGCGAAAAGAGCACGGCTCGATGAACCTCGGCCAGGCGGTCGCCGTCTGCCTCTACGAAATGATCCGATCTGAAGCCTCGCCCGGGATCGCGGATAATACCATCCAGGCCACGGGCGCCGATCTCGCCCGCATGGAGCAGGCGCTTCTTGCCGCACTTGTCGCGAGCGGCTACACCAAGCCAGGAGCTGAACGTGCCACCGAGGACCGGATCCGCAAACTCATCCGCCGCATGAATCTGTCTCCGGAAGACGCCGAAACCTGGACGGGCATGCTCTCCAAAATGCAGCTTCGATCGCGCAAAGACCTCCCGTCCTGAGGCTAGGCCCTAATACTTCCAGCTTGTGACGTCCGCTCCCGCAGGCGCGGTCTTTTCGATCCGCTCCATGATCTTCGGCAGGTACATTGTGTTGTAGTGCAGGCGCGACAGGGCATTCGGCAACGTCGGATCGCCATTCCAGCAATGCTCGGCGCGGTCGCCATACTTCACCTCGCCGTCATATGGAGGATTCGTCGTGCTCTTGAGAAAATCCTCCATGCGGTACACAGCGTTATTCAGGAAATACGTATCCGCGCTGCCGACGTAGATGTGGATCTTCCCGTGAGCTTCGGGCCCAGCGTGTTCCAGTTGCGTTCGAGGATTGCCTCCAGGTCATAGTGCTCGCGCCAGTAGGCGGCCACCTTGTGGTCGATCTCGCCTGTCTCTTTGTTGAAAATTGCCTGCGGATACCCGTCCTCGCCTACCGGACCATACACCGCCTGCCAGATATCGAACTGCTCGCCCGAGCGTCCCGTGTCTCCCAGCGCAAGCTCGTAGGCATTGATCTGCTGCGTCGTGATAAAGGTATGCCCGAGATAATCCCGCATCGCAGGCTGCGCTACGCGCTTGTGAGCGCCGTCGATGAAGAACGCGTTCTTGTCATCGTAAAGGTCGATGTTCGTGTAGGCATGAAAGTCGATCGGGTCCGGGCACGCGGCAAACGTTCCGTTGTAGTGGTCGGGATAGAAGATCTGCACCGCCAGCGATTCCCATCCGCCGGTCGAGCCGCCGTACATGAACCGCGCCCACCCCTGCCCGATCCCGCGAAACTGCTTTTCGATCGCCGGAATCAACTCAGTCTCGATCGCATCGCCATACGGACCCACATTCGCCGAGTTCACCGCGTAGGAGTCGTCGTAGTAGGGATTCGCGTGCTGAATCTTCACGATCAAAACCCGCGGAAAACCCGGGCTGATCCACTGCTGGTATTCCTTGTACGCCTCCTGCTGCTGAATCCGGTTATAGCCCGAGAGATGGAATCGCTCGCTGTAGTTCGGCTTCAGATTCGGATCCGGCGGCTCGGTGCGAAAATCGTCGAACCCATCCACGAAATGGTCATGAAAGATGATCAGCGGAAAGTGCGCGTTCGGATGCTCGTCGAAACCCTCCGGCACCAGGCACAATCGCCGACAGGTACATCGGCCGCCCCCAGAACTTCGTCAGAAGCGCGCTCTGAATCCTGATATGCCGGATATACTTCGTGTCCTTCGCGTCGGGAATCGGTGGAATCTCCTGATCCATCGAGACCGCAATTACGGCGCCGCCCGGCTCGATCGTCACCTTCTGCGGCTTGCTGTAAAGATTTCCCGGAGAAATGTTCCAGTGTTGCCCCTCACCCTGATCCATGTGCAGCTTGATCACCTTGCCGTCGCTGCGATGGAAGGTCTCATACCTGTTCAACACCGCCTGCACTGTGTACTGGCCCGGCGGCACGTCTTTCAGGCTCCGGATCGGATATCCCCATGCCTTTTCGTCGACGATTACCGGCTCGCCCGGCTTCAGCCCATTCACCGTCACGCCGAAAACGATCTGC
This sequence comes from uncultured Acidobacteriaceae bacterium, assembly GCA_963782175.1. Classification (GTDB taxonomy): domain Bacteria; phylum Acidobacteriota; class Terriglobia; order Terriglobales; family Acidobacteriaceae; genus Silvibacterium. The sequence goes on along the minus strand of CAWAIX010000011.1, from coordinate 127,609 downwards.
GACCTCGGCGTGTCGTTGATCTGATTACGCGGCTCTTCGGAGTCGTCGGTTGACAGGCACAGCAGTATGCGCCCATCGAGCGGCTGCGTGCTGCGCGCGGCAGGGAAGCTGACCGAGAAGCTCTGGGCGGAGGCGTAGAAAGCAGAAGACAAAGCTACAGCAAAGAGAACAAATCGTATCCGGAACATGCAGGGAAGTGTAGTCGACGAATCGTGTTTCGCGAAGCGTCCTGCAAACAGCCTTCGCTACGGGGTACCCCACGTCCCGCATCCAGGACGTGGGAACTGAGCCTATTTACAGATCGCTCCCGTCTACGCTGCCTTCGCCACCGGCACCTGGATCTCCGTCACATATGACTCATCGTCCTGCCGCACCGGCATGGAGATCTTCAGATACAGCTCGCGGATCGGCCCCGCCACCCGGTATCCATTCTCCCCGACCCAGCGCAGCAGGGAATCGTAGGCCTCCGGCAGCCGCTGGTACGAGCCACTGTGAATCGTTGTAGCCATGGTGTCCTCGGGTAGCTCGTGAACATTGACGCCATCCGCCGCGGGCATTTTCTGCTTCAGATAGAAGCCAGCCTCAGCGTCCACATTGCTCTCCTTGAACTCGGGATCATGCCACAACGCCACCCCGAACTGGCACGCCGACATCGACGGGCCCAGCCCCGCCGACACCTTGCCGTAAAGCTCTCCCACCGTGTTGTATGCAGGAATCGTTTCCCGCACCGAGGCAATCCACTGCTTCGGCACCGTCTTCAAAACCACGTCGTAGGCCATGCGACCCTCCTGTTCGATCAGCCGGATCCGGCTATTGAGTCTGCTGAGACGATCGCTCTCGTCCTCGACGCGCTTGCGCTGCTCCGCCTGCCGGAGCAGCAGCATACCCCGCATCTGCTCCGCAGTGACCCCTGCCTTCAGCGCCTCGGCAATCTGGTCGAGCGAAAAGCCGAAGTCTTTCAGGGCAAGAATGCGGTGCAATTGCGTAAGTTGGTTCGCCACGTAGTATCGGTACCCGCTTTCCGGATCGATATGCGCCGGATGCAGCAGCCCCGTCTCGTCGTAGTACCGCAGGGTCTTGATCGAAACCTGCGAAAGCGCCGAGAAGTCGCCGATCTTCAGCATGGTTCCGTTGTAGGGTCTCCGGTTACGGGAGGGTCAAGACCCTCGCTTATTTTTTTACCGGTTCCCCGCCTCTGTTCCGCGGATAAACGCCGCCACGCGGTCATGTAACTGCTGCAGTGACTCATCCCGCACATAAACCATGTGCCCCGACTCGTACCAGTCGTACTCGATGTTCTTCGTCAGACTCTCCGGAATCGGCAGGTGCTTGTCCTCATAAAGCGCGGCGTAGAACGGAGTCGCAAGATCGTAGTAGCCGCCATTCACCATCACCTTGAGCCGCGGATTCGTCTTGATTGCGGTTGCAATGTCCGGGCTCACGTTCAGATAGATGGGATTGCCTGCGTGCTTGAAGTCCCATTGCGCAGAGCCGAAATCGGCCATCGGCAGATAGGTCTGCCCCTCGCCGTACTTCAGGTCGCGGCGCACGTAATCATTGAACAGCGAAACGTACGCCGACGAAATCGCCGAGCTCTGCGGATCGTAATCCGCCTCTTCACTCAGCGGATTGATCGTCGGTCCTGAAAATCGAGTATCCAGCCGGCCTGTCGTAATATCCTCGTCGCCCTGCAGATTTTTCTCAAATCCGCCTCCGCTCACGCGCAGGTTAGCCTTGAGCAGGTAGTTCACCGACAGCCCCGTATACGTATGCAGCTTCTCCGCAACGGCCTGCTTCTCGCTCGCCGAGAGATCCGTCCCCTGCGACAGCGCGTGTGCGTATTCGCCCGTGGCGAAGTCCTCTACCTCTTTCAGGAATGGCTCCAGGGCCGCAGGCTGCGTGGGCAGCTTGTGGTGGTAGTATGCCGTTGCCGCATAAGTCGGCAGCGCAAGCTGGAAGGGAAGATCGACCCCAGGGTTGCCCCGCGCCGCATCGATATCTGTGGCGAAATTGAAAATCTGCGACAGCAGAATCACGCCGTTCAGGTCGATGCTCTTCTCGTTCTCGAGAATGTTTGAAACCACCGCGGACCGCGTCGTCCCGTAGCTCTCTCCGAACAGATACTTCGGCGAATTCCACCGGTTGTATTTGCTGATAAACCGCGCGATGAATCGCGCATATGCGTGCGCATCTTCGTCGACGCCCCAGAACGCTTTTTCCTTGTCCTTGCCCACCAGGCGTCCGAAGCCCGTTCCCGGCATGTCGATAAAGACCAGGTCGCTTACGTCGAGCAGGCTGTACGCATTGTTCACCAGCCTGTAAGGAGCGGCGGGCAGGTGCTTGTCGTCCGAAGTGACCACATGCTTCGGCCCGAACGACCCCATGTGCAGCCACACGGTGGAGCTGCCCGGGCCGCCGTTATAGAGAAAGGTGATCGGCCGATCCTCGGTTCTTGCGTCCTTCTTGAAATAGGCGACGTAAAACATACGGGCCACCGGCGGCGCATCCTTCGGATCCTTCGACGCAGCGACCGCCAATGCGGCTTCGGTATCCGGCAGCGGCTTGCCATCCGGGCCGAGTTGAGCATCCTGCTCCTCGGTCGCGCCTACGGTGATTACTCCCGCTACCGCGCGATAGGCAATGGTCGCGCCGCCAACTGTCACCGACCCTTCGGTCGTCGAATCGGGAGTGGGCGCGGCAGGCGGCGCCGGCGTGGGATTGGGCTTGGCATTCGGAACATCATCCTCTGCGGCCAGGGCAGAGACAGAAATTGCGCCGGCCAGCAGGGCGGCGGCAAACATGGAAAATCGTGCCATCGAGTCTAACCTCGTGCTGCGAAAAATTAGTCATCAGTATAGAGCGCTGATCCCGATGCTAATCTTGGACCTGATTTCACTCAGGGGAGAACCGGTGCTCCAGCCACTGCCACTGCGGGCATTCATCCTGCCGTTTGTCACAATTGTTGCTACATCTGTCTGCGCCCAAACGCCACCACAGCCGATCCTCATCACTGCCGATCTCACCGACGCGCCTCGCAAGCTTATTCACGCCGACATGGAAATCCCAGTCGTTCCCGGTCCGGTCACCCTCACGGCTGCCAAGTGGATTCCCGGAACCCACCGTCCGAGCGGCCCCATCGACAACATCACCGGGCTGGTTGTGCGCGCCGATGGCAAAGAACTGCCGTGGCGGCGCGACGACCTCGATCTCTATGCGTTCCACATCGACGTTCCGCCACGTGTCTCCAGGCTCAACATTCACGTGGACTTCCTCGCCGTGGCCGGCAATACCGTCAGCAGCGACGACGGCTCGACCAGCGGTGTCCAGACCACGATGGAGTGGGAAGAAGTATTGCTCTATCCCCGCAGGCATGCCGGTAAGCGACATTCCGGTCGTTCCCTCAGTCAGGCTGCCCGCGGACTGGAAACTGGGTACAGCCCTTACTCCCACCGCGACCGACGGAACCACGACGCATTTTGCCCAGACGACAATCTACACGCTTGAGGATTCTCCCGTTATCGCCGGCAGATATTTCCGCGAGATTCGCTCTTGCTCCGGAAGTTACTCCGAAGCATTATCTCGATCTCGCCGCCGATGCTCCAGAAGATCTCGACCTCAAGCCTGCCATGATCGACTCACTCTCCAAGCTCGTGCGCGAAGCCGGAACGATGTACGCCTCGCGCCACTACAACGCCTACCATTTCCTGCTCGGACTCAGCGACCGCGAAGACGGCAACGGCCTCGAACATCACCAATCGAGCGATAACCGAACGCCCGAGAAGGCGTACTCCGAAGAGCAGCTCACCATGGTCTTCAGCGATCTGCTTGCTCACGAGTATACCCACTCATGGAATGGCAAGTACCGCCGTCCGGTCGGCCTGGCCACACCCGATTACGCGACCCCAATGAAGGGCAGCATGCTCTGGGTCTACGAAGGCATGACGCAATACCTCGGTGAAGTCCTCTCCGTGCGCAGCGGATTCGCGACCCCTGAGGAGTTCCGCGAAGCGCTTGCGCTCTCTGCAGCCAACCTCGACGTCAAACCCGGCCGCACCTGGCGCGACCTCGAGGACACGGCCGTCTCCTCTTCTATCCTCCGCGGCTCCAGCCGCGAGTGGAGCAACTGGCGCCGCGGTCAGGATTATTACCAGGAAGGCGGTTTAATCTGGCTCGACGTTGACACCACCATCCGCAAGCTCACCGGCGGCCGCAAAAGCCTCAACGACTTCTGTGCCCTCTTTCTAGGCAAGGGAGGCAACACAGGACCGGAAGTTCTGCCTTACGACTTCGATGAGCTCGTAGCCACGCTCAACCAGGTTGCGCCGAATGACTGGGCCGGTTTCCTGCGCGACCGCCTGACGTCCAAAGCTCCGCACGCGCCTCTCGAGGGAATTACCCAGAGCGGCTACCAACTCGCCTATGCGGACAAGCCCTCATCCTGCGAGCGTGCGGTTCTTCGGCGCAGCGGATCGATCGACGCCTACTTCTCTCTTGGAATAATGGCGCGGCCCGACGGAACCATCGTCGATGTGCTTCTCGGATCGCCCGCGTACAAAGCCGGTCTGGGCCCCGGGGAGAAGATCATTGCCGTGAATGGCCGTGCGTTTTCCGCCGCCGTGCTTGGATTGGCTCTGAAGAGCGCCAATGGAACATCGCAGCCCATCGACTTCATCGTCGAAAACACGGACTACTTCCGCATCGTGCATTTGGATTATCACGACGGCGAGAAGTATCCGGTGCTTCAGCGCGTCGACAACACGCCCGACGTACTCAGCGAAATCCTTAAACCGCTTGCAAAGTAGACTCATGAGAGAAAAATGTTGCCCGGATTTCGGACCTCGTTAGTAAACCTTTTCTGTGCCGCCCTCCTCGTTGCCACCGCACCTGCTCAGCCCGCCAGTCCCATCACCATCCACGTCGACGCCGCCAGATCCGACGGACCCTACATCCCGATCTGGAACTACTTCGGGGCCGACGAGCCCAACTACACTTACGCCCCCAACGGGCTGAAGCTGCTTCACGAGCTCCCCGCTCTCAGCCCCGTTCCCGTCTACTTCCGCACGCATAATCTGCTCACCACCGGCGACGGAACCGGCTCTCTCAAGTGGGGCTCAACCAATGCTTATCGAGAAGCCCCCGACGGTTCGCCCGTCTACGACTGGACCATCACCGACCGCATTTTCGACGCATTCCAGGCAGCACATATCCGTCCGCTTGTCGAAGTCGGCTTCATGCCGGAAGCTCTCTCAACGCATCCCGCGCCTTACCGGCACAGTTTTCCCAATGGCGACGTCTTCACTGGCTGGTCCTACCCGCCCAAGGATTACGCAAAGTGGAGCGCGCTCGTCACCGCCTGGGTTCATCATCTCCGCCAGCGCTATGACACCAGGGACTGGCTCTGGGAGGTCTGGAACGAACCGGATATCCCCTACTGGCACGGCACCCCCGAGGAGTACGACAAGCTCTACGACGTCACTGCCGCAGCCATCCGCAGCGAACTCCCCGATGCAAAGATCGGCGGACCTGAATCCACCGGTCCCGCCAACGATCACGCCGCGGCATTCCTCCGGCAGTTCCTGGAACACTGCGCTCACGGCACGAATGCCGCCACCGGCCAAACCGGAGCCCCCCTCGACTTCATCAGCTTTCACCCTAAGGGTAGTCCGAAGTTCATCGACGGCAAGGTCGACAGCCACACCGACGGCCACGTCCGCATGAACATTGGCGCGCAGCTCCGTTCTGTCCAGCGTGGCATGCAGATCGTGGCCTCATATCCTGAGTGGCGCAATACCCCCATCATCCTCGGCGAGAGCGATCCCGAAGGCTGTGCTGCCTGCAAAGGCGAGCAGAACGGTTACCGCAATGGACCCCTCTACGGAGTCAGCGTTGCCGAGGCCATCGCCCGTACCTACGAACTCGCCCGCAAGGAGAAGGTCCACATCCAGGGCACTGTCACATGGGCTTTCGAGTTCGAAGACGAGCCGTACTTTGCTGGCTTCCGCGAACTTGCCACCAACGGCGTCGACAAGCCGGTGCTCAACGTCTTCCGCATGCTGGGGATGCTGGACGGCGATTGGATCGCAACCAGCAGCACAGGCGCGCAGCCTCTCGATCAGGTCGTCGCCAGCAGCGTAACCGCCGCACCCGACGTCAACGCGATCGCCACCCGGCACGGCCATGAAGTGGACGTCCTGGTCTGGAACTACCACGATGACGACGTCCCCGCGGAACCGGCCTCCATTCGTCTCGAAGCTGGCAATCTACCCGCGAAGCGCGTGCGCGCGGAACTCTTCCGCATGGACGCCGAACACAACAATTCCTTTGCAGTCTGGAAGAAAATGGGCAGTCCTCAGCACCCCACCGCTGGGCAGCAGAAACAGCTTGAGGGGAGTGCCGGCCTCCAGCAGGATCCCCCGCACATGCTTCCGGAGTCGTCCGGGCTGGCCACCATGGACTTCCAACTCCCCCGTCAAGGCGTGTATCTTGTGAAACTCACGTGGTAGGCTGTCACGTTCCGCAACGCGCGCATGGGCCGAAGCGTCTAAAGTAAAGCAAAGAATCGAAAGCATGACCGATCAACTTTATCTCAGCCTTTGGTACCCCAATTTCCGTCTTGCATCCCTGCCTGCGGCACTCGAAAAAGTCATTGAGCAATTCGGCAGCGTGGCAGGATCGTCACGGATCAAGTCTGCCGCGGCGTATCCACTCTCGTGGAACGAGGCGTCGGCATATCAGCGCGTCTATGACAAGGAGCACGACCCCGACGAGATCGACTCTGAGCCGCGCCTGGCCATTCCCGCCGCGATGGAAATGCTCCACGACGACTTCGCCTATGAGTTTGAGCTTGTTTGGGAGCTCTGGGCGCCCGATACCCGGGGCGGCCTCGACCCTATCTGGCGCAAGGAGCCGCGTGTGGTGCGGATCATCGGCTTCGGGCCGCAGTTCGATGAGGCTGCGTGGGAGCAGAACGGACATATTCGCATTGACTTCGGCCCCGATACCCCGTTCCTTCAGGAAGAAGTCAGCTTCGAAAAGGAAGACGCCGACTACGTCAAGCAGAACGTGCAGCTGCTGGTCGACTTGACCAATGCCATCCAGCAACATGGAGGCATCTCCAGCCGGCTCCTCTGGTCCGAATCCGGCGACAGTCTCGCTCAGAAGCTGATCGCCCGTCTGCAGAGCGTCAACTAGCAGTGCGTTCGCCCGATAGGACAACGATCGTATGCGCTTGACCGTTGCCAGGCTGCGCCGGGGCATTCTTGTTCTGGCCGCCCTGCTGGTGGTGATTCTGGCCGCTTTCGTTCTTTACGCGCGCTACCGGGTGCATCGTTTCGCGAAGGATCTCCCGGGCCGTCTGGGCATGAATATAGAACAGACGGCCAACGGATTCACCTACTCGCAATCCAGCAAAGGCCACACCTACTTCACGATCCACGCGTCGAAGCTCATTCAGTACAAGACCGGCGGCCATGCCACCTTGCATGACGTGCAGATTACGCTTTACGGTGCCGTAGGTTCCAGCCGCACCGATAAGATCTACGGCTCCGACTTTGACTACGACCCGCAGTCGGGAATCGCGACAGCGAAGGGTCAGGTTCAGATCGATCTCTCCGGCCTCGGTTCGGATCAGCCCGCAAAACCAGCGAGTTCGGGTACCTCAGCCCAGTCCGATGTGGTCCACGTAAAAACCAGTGGGCTCACCTTCAACTCGAAGACAGGAGATGCCGTTACAGCCGAGCACATGGAGTTCGAAACACCGCGAGCCAGCGGCAACTCCACCGGAGCAAGCTACAACTCGAAGACCGGCCTGCTCATTCTGAACAGCCAGGTGCACATCACCACCAGCACCAATGGAAATCAGGTGGTCGTGGGCGCCGCGCACGCCGAGTTCCTGCGCGACACCCGGCAGGCGAGTCTCCTGAATCCGACCTTCGACTACCAGACCGAGAAAAGCACCGCCGATCAGGCCATCATCTACTTCCGCAAGGACGGCTCTGCCGAGCGTGTCGACGCGCGCGGAAATATTCGCGTAGTAACGCAGAAGGGGGCGACCGCAACCGGAGGAACAGCAGAGGTGCTGCTTGACGCCAGGAGCCAGCCGCTGCGGGCGGACATGGGGGGCGGCATCAACTTCGGATCCAGCGACGAAACTCACAGCATGCACGGCAATGCGATCGAAGGCACTGTCACATTCGGGCCTATGTCGACCATCCGGCATGCCCAGTTTCGTGAAGCGGTCAGCTTCGTGGATGTGTTGCTGAAGCTCAACAATGATCCCAAGGGAACCGCCTCGCGTGAGGTGCAGGCTTCGAAGCTGGATGTGGATTTCGCCCCCGGTTCCGATCCCAAAAAGAGCGTCGCCCAGAAAGCTCTCGCGGTGGGAAATGCGAGGGTAAACCTGCACACTGTCCCCTCCAAAGGACCGCAGCAGCAGACGACCATTACAGGCGACCAGCTGCTGGCCACGCTTGCCGACGGCAAGACCTTGAAACAGCTTGACGGCTCGGGCAACACGAAAATCGTCGACCTGGCCGCCGATGGCTCACTCAACACCAGCAAGGGAGACCGGCTGCTCATCACCTTCGCTCCGCCATCTGCGCAGAAACCGGCCCCCCAATCCGGCGAGCAGCGCCAGTCGCAAGGCGTCGCGGTGGAAACGGCCACTCAGGACGGTAATGTCGTCCTGACCCAGACGCCGGCAAAGAAGCCGGGCGCGACCGCCGAGCCGGCCACTGTCACCGCATGGGCGAAGCATAGCGAGTACCGCGCTTCGACGCAGGTTCTACACCTTACCGGCGACCCGCGCCTCAACGATGGCCAGGCGCTGCAATTGGCCGCTACAAGCCTCGATTTCCATCGCGACTCGGGAGATGCCGACGCCGACGGCGTGGTCAAAGCCACCTATACCCAGCCGAAGGGCGGGAAAGAAACGGCCACAGCGGCGAATGCCGGCCCGACCCTGGGCGGCAGCGGCCCTGTCCACATTACCGCCGAACGGGCGCAGCTTCATCACGCCTCGAACACCAGCTTCTTCTACGGCTCGGTCGCCAGGCCGGCGCGGATGTGGCAGGGCGAGAATTCCGTCCTCGCGCCCGTGCTCGAGCTCACCCGCACTCCGCAGACTCTGAAAGCCTATGGAGAGGGAACGGGCTCAGCTCCTGTCGTGAATGCCAACATTACCGCGGCGATGGGGCCGAAGCACCAGTCCGGTGTGATCCGCGTCCACAGCGAGGCGCTCACCTATTCTGAAGCGGACCGCCGGGGCGACTTCCGCGGTTCGGTGACCGCGGAGAATCCAGACGGCACAATTCATGCCGACGAAGCGCAGTTTTACCTCACTCCGCTGCCCAAGGCTCCACAGGAAAACGCCCCGCAGCCGGCCCCTCAGGCGCAGCTTGACCGCATCGTCGCCACAGGACACATCCTGATCACTCAGCCGGGCCGGAAAGGTGTCGGCGAAAAGCTTGTTTACACCGCCGACGACGGGAAATACGTGCTCACCGGCTCGCCCGGGAACCCTCCGAAAATCGTCGACGAGGCCAAGGGAACAACCACGGGTTCAAAATTGATTTTCAACAGTCAGGATGATAGCGTCGTGGTGAGCGGGGGGCAGTCGAGCGCCGTTACTGATACGCGTGCTCCGAAGTAGATGCAGAAGCTTTCGACCGACGCGATCGGTAAGTCCTATAAGCGGCGTCAGGTAGTCAGCGGCGTCAGCATTCATGTCAGCCAGGGGGAAGTAGTCGGCCTTCTAGGCCCGAACGGCGCCGGCAAGACAACCAGCTTTTACATGATCGTCGGGCTGATTCCGCCTGATTCAGGCCGAATCCTCGCCGATGACGAAGATATCACCCGCGTCCCCATGTACATGCGGGCCCGCCATTACGGCATCAGCTATCTCCCGCAGGAGCCATCGGTTTTCCGCAAGCTCACCGTCGAGGAGAACATCCTTGCCGTTCTGGAGGTCCAGAACATCACACGCGAAGCCCGGCGGGCGCGCACCGAAAAGCTCATCGAGCAGCTCAATCTCGGGCACATTCGCAAGACACGCGGTTATGCGCTCTCCGGGGGCGAGCGACGGCGCGTGGAAATCGCCCGCTGCTTGTGCATCCAGCCTTCGTTCATCCTCCTGGACGAGCCCTTTTCGGGAATCGATCCCATTGCGGTCATCGACCTTCAGGAAATTATCTTCGACCTTAAGGCTAGTGGTATCGGAGTGCTGATTACGGATCATAATGTCCGTGAAACACTCTCGGTCACCGACCGGGCGTACATCATCAACGAGGGCAAGATCTTTCGCGACGGCACGCCGGAAGAATTGGGCACCGATCCGGAGGTCCGGAGAGTCTACCTTGGTGAGGGATTCACGCTCGGTTGAAGGGGCCGGGCAGGGCCGAAACGGCAAGCCTGGCGATAGCGCAATGCGCTTCAAAGTCGTGCTTGCCCGGATGTACACTGTAGCCAACTTCACTCTTCAAATTGTTCACTGAAGCCAGGACACGATGACACTTCTCCAGCCAAAGTTGAGCTTGAAAGTCGCTCAACGCCAGATACTGACGCCGGGCCTCATGCAGATGGTCAGCGTATTGGCGTTGAACAAGCTCGAGCTGAAGGAGATGATCAACGCCGAAATCACCGAGAATCCCATCCTTGAAGAGATCGAGGAAAATGTTCCGCTGCTCGACGACGTCGCACGGCAGGAGATTGACCGCGACCGCACAGCCGAGATGCGCACCGCCGAAGCGGAGCCGGAAAAGAAGACCGATCCCTTCGAGGAGATTGACTTCGGGTCCTACTTTCAGGACTATCTCGACCCCGGGTTCCGCACTGGCAACAACTTCGAAGCCATCGAAGCGCCCTCGCTTGAAAATTTCCTTTCCAAGCCCGGCAGCCTCAGCGATCACCTCTTCTGGCAGCTTGGTTCCATGCCGCTCCTGCCTGCAGTGCGCGATGCCGCGGAATACATCGTCGGCAATCTGAATGAGGACGGATATCTCATTGCCACGGAGGATGAGCTTCTCGCCGGCTATCTCCGTGAGCAACTCGTCCCCGAGCCAGTCAGGATCGGACAGGACGAGCCCCAGTTCGAGCCACAGATCGAGGAAGAAGCGCTCAACGGTGCCGCAGTTCACGAGTCCATTAGCCGCAAGCCAACCGGTAATGGAGTCCACGCGGCCCTCGCTCAGCTTCCCCAGGCCATGCTCGACCGTGCGCGCGCGCATCTGGAAGCCGGTCTGGCCATCGTGCGCCATCTCGATCCTGTCGGTATCGCCTGGCCCGACCTCCGCGAATGCCTGCTCGCCCAGGTCGAGACTCAGCGGAAGGAGTTCGAGCTGATCTATCGCCGGCACCACAGGCAGGCTCCCAGCGATAGCAAACCGGCAAATGGTGAGGCAACCGGCTACGCTCCGCAGAACGGGAGCTCGACCCCAAATGGGCATATCGTGTCAGATCTCGAAGGCTCTTCTGAGGACTTTAGTCCGGTTGAATCCAGTCACCAGCCTGTAGAGGCCAACGGCGCTCCGAAAGCCGCCTCAGATCCCGCGGATTGCCGCATCGAGATATTCCAGCTCGCGGCCTGCATCATCGACAAGCATCTGTCCCTTCTCCAGAAGCGTGATCCGCGTGAGTTGTCCAAGGCCGTCGGCAAGCCGGTCGAGCTGGTCCAGCAGGCGACCGAGTTCATTCGCACCCTCGACCCGCGGCCCGGCCAGCGGTATAACCGCTCTGACGCCCGGCTGATCGAGCCCGACGTGGCTTTCGTCAAACGCGGAGACGAATATGTCGTCGTAATGAACGATGAGGATCTTCCGTCTTTGCGGCTCAATCAGGGTTACCGCCGCATGCTCACGCAGCAGGGAGCGGACAAAGAGGTCAAGGACTACGTGAAGGAGCGCTATCGCTCCGCGCTTCAACTCATGCGTAACATCGAGCAGCGCAAGAACACCATCCTCCGCACCTGCGAAGCCATCGTTCGCCGTCAAGGCGATTTCCTTGAAAAAGGCGTGGATTCTCTCCGGCCCATGATGATCAAGGAAGTCGCCGAGGAAATTGGTGTTCACCCCTCCACCGTGAGCCGCGCGGTGTCGAACAAGTATGTGCACACGCCGCAGGGCGTCTACGAACTCCGCTTCTTCTTTTCCGAAGGCGTCAACGGCCCCGAGGGAGCCGGCACGCCCCTGATGCTGCTCAAACGCAAAGTAAAGAAAATGATTGAGGAAGAAGATCCTGCCAGGCCGCTCACCGACGACCAGATCGCAAGCTGCTTGCAGGCGCAGGGTATCAACGTCACCCGGCGAACTGTGGCCAAGTATCGTGAAGACATGCAGATTCCCAGCACCCACCAGCGACGCATCCGCGGATGAGATAGAATCGCCATTCTCGGTGGGAATTTTCTTTTTATGAAGGGAGCTCACCATGCAGGTTGAGTACACCGGCAGGCAGGTGACCGTTACCCCGTCGCTTCGCGCTTTAGCGGAAGAGGGCATTGCGCGAATCGCGAAGATTCTCGGCAGAACAACCGGCGCTCACGTGATCCTGAGCGCGGAGAAATATCGTAAGACAGCCGAAGTGAGCATCAAGACCAGGCTGCACGATATCCTCGGTATCGCTGAGTCAACAAGCCTTGAGACGGCTCTCCGCAGCGCGCTCGAAAAGGCCGAGACCCAGGCCATTCGCTGCCGGAAAAAGCTGCAGGCAAAGAAGCGTCAGCCCAAAGAAGAAAAGCTGGTGGCCGAAACGCAGTTGGAGCGCCCGCGCCGCGCCTCCGCGAAACAGGCGTCGGCCGAGAACGCCACCGCCGCGCCTGTTTCCACGGCGAATGGTAGCGGACGCAGCAAGCGCGTCATCCCGGTTACCGTCCACAGTTTCCCGGCGAAGACGCCCATTCCGGAGCCGCACGTTGTGCGCTCGACCGACTCAGTCGCCCTCAGGCCCATGACCCTCGAAGAAGCCGTCAAGGAATGCGAGTTCCGCGACCGCGAAGTCTTCGTCTTTCGCGACAAGCGCGGCAATGTGAAAGTCCTCCATCGCAAGCGCGACGGCAAGATCGAGCTCATCGAAGAGCCGTAGAAAAGGGAACAGGGCTTAGGGAACAGGGATCAGCAATCCAAATACAGGTCACACAGTACCTTAGCCTGTCCAAATCCCAGAGTGTCGTTCGCACCGGTAATTACGCGTCGTATTGTGCCCCGCGGCCCATTTTGGCACAGGTGCGCTGATCCCTGTTCCCTGTTCCCTGAGCCCTGATTTACGATTGCCGCATGGCTCTGCCTGAAAATCCAGCGAAGAAGAAGGCAGGCCAGAGCAAATCGGTCGCCTCCGGGCGAACGCGCGAAAAACCCAGCCCATCCAGGAACTCCACTCATCACTCCGCCGCTGCTCACGCGCCCCACACCGAGCCGCGGCATGAGCTGGTCATCATTACCGGGCTCTCCGGCTCAGGCAAAGCTTCGGCCCTCAAGGCCTTTGAAGATCTGGGCTATTACGCCGTCGACAACCTGCCCGTCGAACTGCTCACGCCTTTTGCCGAGCTGGTCGCCCAGTCGGTTGAAATCACTCGCGCGGCTCTCGTCGTGGACGTGCGCGAGGGCCAGCGGATCGAGCGCTTCCCGTCGAACCTGCGCGAACTGCGCAAGCGCCTCGCCACCACCGTCATCTATCTCGAGGCTTCCGAGGCTGCCCTGCTGCGGCGCTTTTCTGAGACCCGCCGCCCGCATCCCCTTGGCCGCGAAGCGATGGTCGCCCAGGCCATCCGCGCTGAACGCCGCCTGCTCGACCCAGTCCGCAACGTCGCCGACGTGCTCATCGACACTACGAATTTCAACGTGCATGAGCTGCGGGCCCACATTCAGAATCAGTTTGAGCGCGGCTCGAATGGCCGCAGCCTGCTGGTCTGCTCCACGAGCTTCGGCTATAAGAATGGAGTTCCGCTCGAAGCCGACCTGGTCTTCGATGTGCGCTTTCTGCCAAATCCGCACTTCGTTCAGGAGTTCCGCCATCTTACCGGACGCCATCCCAAGGTCATCGCATATGTGCGCAAATTCGAGCAGACGCAGGAGTTCCTCAAGCGCGTTACCGACATGCTGCTTTTTCTCCTTCCCCACTACATCCACGAGGGGAAGAGCTATCTCACCGTTGCCTTCGGATGCACCGGCGGCCAGCACCGCTCCGTGATGATTGCAGAAGAAGTGAAGAAGCGGCTCGCCAAAGAGGGATATCGCGTAAAGACCTCGCACAGGGACGTGCCGCGCTGAATCTCGCCTCCCGCCGCTAGAATCTACTCCTTCAGACTCTTTGGAGGAGCAATTATGGATCTCGGACTCAAGGGAAAACGAGCACTCGTCACCGGCTCAACCGCCGGCATCGGATTTGCCATCGCCAAACTCCTCGCCCGCGAGGGCGCTTTTGTCTATGTCAACGGACGCACGGAAGCCCGCGTCAACAAAGCCGTCGGAGAAATTGAAGGTAAGGTCGATGGCATTGCCGCCGACCTTGGCACCGAAGAAGGGGCAGCGAAGCTCTTCTCGCGCATCGACCGCCTCGACATTCTCGTAAATAACCTCGGTATCTTCGAAACCAGGCCATTCCTTGAAATCGACGACGCCGACTGGCGCCGCTTCTTCGAAGTCAATGTCCTCTCCGGCGTTCGCCTCACCCGACACTATCTGCCCCACATGCTCGAGAAGAAGTGGGGCCGCGTCCTCTTCATCTCCAGCGAATCCGCCCTGCAGATTCCCGCCGAGATGGTCCACTACGGCATGACCAAAACGGCGCAGGTTGCCATTGCGCGCGGCATTGCCGAGTCCTTCCCGGCGAGCGGCGTCACCGTCAACTCCGTCCTTGTAGGCCCCACCGAAAGCGAAGGCGTCGAGACCTTTGTAGAGAACTTCGCCCGGCAGGAACGAAAGACGAAGGAGAAGTTTACCCGCGAATTCTTCCAGACCGCGCGTCCCAGCAGCCTGCTCAAGCGCTTTGAAACCCCCGACGAAGTCGCCGCGATGGTCGTCTATCTCTGCGGCGAACCCGCTGCAGCGACTACCGGGTCCGCTATCCGGGTGGACGGAGGGGTGATCCGGGCAATTGTTTGAGCCTGTTTTCGCTGCCACCCGAGGAGTGTTAACCTCATCTTCAATAAATCTTAATCATTATTCGTCCTGTAGCTGTCCGTCAGGGATGCTCCCCCTCACTCTGCAGGTCGAACTCAACAGGAGAAACGGAATGTCCCTACGCTTCAAGCTGCGCGGCGCATTGTTCGCCGCTTTCCTCGCAATCACTTCGATCTTCGTCTGGAATGCGGTCGCACAGGACGACGTTGTCCATATCATGTCAGGCGTGATCAAGCACGTCGACAAGGGTGCGAAGACCGTCGTCATCAAGACTGCCGATGGCACTGAGCAAACCGTCAAGTACACTGACAAAACCGTCGTCGAAGGCACCAAGGACGCTGGCAAGGGCATCGACAAAGGATCGACCGATACCTATCTTGCCGCAAAAAAGGGCGCTAAAGTCACAGTGAAGTACGTCGGAAAAGGCGCCGACAAGACGGCTGTGGGAGTAAAAGACGCTGTAGATTAGTGCCATGCACGCCCATCCGCCATCACATTTGCGCGGATGGGCTGCCTGCCTTCATCAAACGGTAGAATAAAAAGATGGTTTTGCCGTCCCGCCCATCCCAGCCCGCTCATGCAAAGGACGTGCAATGAAACGTGGGTGGCGTTTGTTGCATTACGCCAGCCGCTATTGGCTCCAGATCATCTCAGCAGTTGTCCTCGCTGCTGCTGTCGGCCTCCTCGACGCCTTCCGTGTCCTCCTTGTTCAGCCCATCTTCGACAATGTCCTGCACCCCGGCTCCGACCCCCACAAAGGCCTCACGCTTCTCTCCGCCGTAAGCGAGCGCTTCCACATCGATCTGCATTACCTCGTTCCCTCGCATTTCCACAATGACTGGACCGTCGTCGCCTTCGCCTTTGTCGCCTCCACTCTGCTCAAAGGCATCTGCGACTACACCGGAACCTATCTCGCCAACTACGCCGGCTTCGGCATGATCACCGATCTGCGCGACGACCTCTACGAGGCCATCCTGCGCCGGTCTATCTCCTTCTTTCAGAAACACGCCACCGGAACCCTGCTCTCCGCCCTCATCAACGACATCGAGCGTGTCCAGTACGCCATCTCCTCAATCCTTTCCGATTTCCTCCAGCAGGCATTCACCCTCCTCTTCACCGCCGGAGTCGTCATCTTCCTCGGCGGAAAGCTCGCCTGGGTCCTGCTCATCTTCATCCCCATCGTTATTGGGTCGATCCGTAAAATCGGCCGCGGTGTTCGCCAGACCACCCGCAAAGGCCAGGACAAGCTCGCCGAAATCCAGAATATTCTCCACGAGACCATTACCGGCAACCGCATTGTCAAAGCCTTCAACATGGAGTTCTGGGAGCTTCTCCGCTTTCGTCAGGCGGCTCGTCGCCTCTTCCGCGCCAATCTCAGCTCCGTCCGCGCCCAGGCCATCAGCTCGCCGCTCATGGATTTCATCGGTGCCGTGGCCATCGCCCTGCTCCTCCTCTTCGGACGCAACGCCATTCACAGCCACGCCATGACGGAAGGCACCTTCTTCGCCTTCATCGTCGCGCTCTTCAAGCTTTACGATCCCGTCCGCCGTTCCGCTGTCTACTACAACAGCTTCCAGCAGGCGATGGGAGCCTCGCAGGCGATATTCGAGTTCATGGAAGACCGCGACGAAGTCGTCGAACGCAGGCACGCCTTCAATCTCAAAGGCTTCCGCGACGCGATCCGTCTTGAAAACGTTGGCTTTGCGTACTCTACAGAGGAAGGCCAGAAGGAAGTCCTGCACAACATCAATCTCGAGATCCGGCAAGGTGAAGTCATCGCCCTGGTCGGCCCAAGCGGGGCAGGGAAGTCGACGCTCGTCAATCTTATCCCGCGCTTCTTCGACGTAACATCCGGGGGAGTCACCATCGACGGGCACAATCTGCGCGACGTCAGTCTCAAGTCCCTCCGCGACCAGATCGGCAAGGTTACGCAGGAGACCATCCTCTTCAACGACACGGTGCGAAACAACATCGCCTATGGCCAGCCTGATGTGCCGCTCTCGCGCGTCATTGACGCCGCGAAGGCCGCGCTTGCCCACGATTTCATCCTGCAGATGCCCGAGGGATACGACACCGTTATCGGCGAAAAGGGCTTTCGCCTTTCCGGAGGCGAGCGCCAGCGCATCGCCATCGCACGCGCCATTCTGAAAAATGCGCCAATCCTCATCCTCGACGAGGCCACTTCGGCCCTCGATAGCGAAAGCGAAGCCCTGGTGCAGACGGCTCTCAGCAACTTGATGACCGGCCGCACCGTCATTGTCATCGCGCATCGGCTGTCAACAGTAAGGCGCGCCACACGCATCGCGGTGATCGAGCAGGGCCGTGTCACCGCCATCGGTACGCACGAAGAGCTGCTCCAGACATCGCCGACCTACCAGAAGCTCTATCGCTTGCAATTCATGGACGTCGCTGACGTCGACCTGTTCGAACCGGCACTGCTCGGAAAGGCGGACGCATGATGCCGCAGGCCGCTACCACCGCACCCGTTGCTTCGCCCATCTATTCGATGACTGGCTTCGCCCGCATTTCGGGCCGGGTCTCAGAATCGCTGGGCTTCACCCTCAGCCTCAAGAGCGTCAATCACCGCTTCCTCGATCTGCACATGCGTATCCCGAGTGGAAGCGAATCGCTCGAGATGCAGCTGCGCCGCGAGCTCAAGCAGAAGCTGATTCGCGGACACGTCGAAGTTACGCTGAATCTTGATCGCGGGGAGCGCGCCGAAGCGGCCTATGACGCCGGGCTCGTCGAGGCATATCTCTCCGCTTTCCGCGCCGTCTCCGCCGAGCACGGCTTGGCCGGCACGCCCGATCTGAACGCCATCCTGCGCCTTCCCGGCATCTTCAATGGGGATAGCCGCGGCTCTGATCGCCGATCGGATGAAGAATCCCGGGCTCTGGAAGCTGCTGTTCTGAAGGAACTCCCCGCGGTCATCGACGCTCTCAATACAATGCGCGAGCAGGAAGGCTCCGCGCTCGCGGCAGAACTTTGTGCCGGCCTCGGCCGTCTCGAGCGGCTCGTCGACGAAGCGGCAGGGTTGCGTGAAGACGTGCGTACGGCTTACTTCGAGCGCATCAGCCAGCGCATCTCCGAGATGCTCAACGGTGCATTCGATCGCGACCGCATTCTGCAGGAGGCGGCATTGCTCGCCGAGCGCAGCGACGTCGACGAGGAAATTACACGTCTGCGCACGCATATCGATCACTTCCGCAGTCTGATCGGGGCTGGTGGCGAAATCGGTAAGAAGCTCGACTTTCTCTTGCAGGAAATGAATCGCGAAGCCAACACCCTGCTTTCAAAAACGGGAGGTATTGCCGGAAACGGTCCGCGCATTACCGAACTTGGCCTCGGGATGAAATCCGAAATCGAAAAAGCGCGCGAACAGATTCAGAATCTCGAGTAGGCATGCGATAAAGCTAAGGAGAACATCGGCAAATTGTCAGGCATCCTGTTCCTTATTTCGGCTCCCTCCGGCTCAGGCAAATCCACGCTGGTGAACCAGCTACGCTCGCTGGTTAAAGATCTGGAATTTTCCGTCTCCTACACCACGCGCCCGCCGCGCGGCTCCGAACAGGAGGCCCGTGAGTATCACTTCATAAGCCGTGAGGAATTCCAGCGCATGATCGACGCCGGAGAGTTTCTCGAATACGCCGACGTCTTCGGCAACTACTACGGCACGGCCTGCCAATCTCTCACCGATGCCTTCGCTAAAGGCAAAGACGTACTCCTCGACATCGATGTACAGGGCGCATCGCAGGTGCGCGCAAAGATTCCTGATGCGGTTACGATTTTCCTCATGCCTCCTTCTCCCGAGATTCTTGCCTACCGTCTCCGCAACCGCAGTCGCGCCGAAGGTGCTGTACAGGAAGAGATTATCCGCCGCCGGCTGGCCAGAGCCCGGCAGGAGATTGAGAATTATCGCGAATATGACTATATTCTGGTCAACGATATTCTCGACCGCGCGGTCGGGGAAATGGCAGCCATCGTCGCCGCCGAACGCATGCGCCGCAACAACGGTTCGCAAACTGTCGACGACGAGGAGCTGCTCGCAAAGGCGGAACAATGCCGTCAGCGAAACTCTGAAGCCCGCGTCAGACCCGTGCTTCAGGCTTTCGGAGTCGTAAACGCCGAGGCTGCCCCAGTGTGAGCCGCCAAGGCAACTTTTGGGAGAGACGCTATGAGTGTGGAGCAGGAGTTCGATAGCAATTTCCGTTACGTCATGGTCGCCGCCCGCCGCGCCCGTCAGTTGCAGGCCGGTTCCCAACCCCTTGTGGAATCCCGTTCCCGCAAGGCCTGCAAGGTCGCTCAGGATGAAATTGCAGCCGGTAAGGTCGGGTATGTCCGCACCGACACTCCGGTCCTCAAGCCCGAAATCAACGCCCCCGAAATTCCGAAATTCGCCAGCCTGTAAGCCTGCGGGTGGTACCCCACGGTCGGCCCTGAGCGTAGCTGATCGGTCCGGACGTGGGAGTATCTTGTCCCGTAGTATGGAAGCATGAAAGTCACAGTCGGAGTCTCCGGCGGGATCGCCGCTTACAAAGCGGCCGAGCTGGTTCGCGCGCTCCAGCAGCATGCGCTCGACGTTCATGTGGTCATGACTGAAGCGGCAATGCAGTTCGTTCAGCCGCTTACCTTCGCTTCGCTCACCGGACACAAGGTCATCACCAGCCTCTGGACCCCGCCCGAATCGCCCGACAGCAATCTCGATTCGGCCATCGAGCACATCGAAGCCGCGCAGACCACCGATCTGCTCGTCGTCGCCCCAGCCACCGCAAATATCCTCGCGAAATTCGCGCATGGCCTCGCGGATGATTTCCTGACCACGCTCTACCTCGCCACCACCGCGCCCGTCATCGTCGCTCCGGCAATGAACGTGAACATGTGGCAGCATCCGGCCACACAGGCAAATCTCGAAGTCCTCGCCACGCGCAACGTCCGCATCGTTCCCCCTGATAGCGGATATCTCGCCTGCGGCATGACCGGCAGCGGACGTCTCGCCGACACACCGGCTATAGTCGAAGCCGTACTCGGCGTCCTGCACCACCGCAACGACCTCGCAGGCGAAACCGTGCTGGTAACCGCAGGAGGCACCCGCGAAGCCCTTGACCCCGTCCGCTTTCTTGGCAACCGCTCCAGCGGCAAAATGGGATACGCCATCGCCGAAGCCGCCGAACGCCGCGGTGCGCGCGTGATTCTTATCACTGCGCCCACTGCGCTCCGCCCGCCTGCGAATGTGGAGGTCGTTTCCGTGGTCACCACCGAGCAGATGCGCGACGCCGTCCTGAGTCGCATGGGAGGGGCGAGTATCGTCATCAAGGCCGCCGCTGTCGCGGACTATCGTCCGCTCAAGCAGGCTGAGCAGAAGATGAAGCGCAGTGGTCCGCTTACCATCGAGCTGGAGCCGACGGAAGACATCCTCGCCGAAGCCGTCGCCCAACGCCGTGCCGGCCAGCTCATCATCGGCTTCGCCGCCGAAACGCAGGATGCCGTCGCTCACGGCCGCGCCAAGCTCATGCGCAAAGGCGCCAACGCGATCGTTCTCAACGATGTCTCGCGTGAAGGCATCGGCTTCGACTCCGACCGCAACGCCGTCACTTTCCTTACACCGACCACAGCCGTCGAGCTGCCAGAGATGAGCAAGCGCGATCTCGCCGACCGAATTCTCGAAGAAATCCTCGGCCTTCGCCGCCCGCAGAAAGTCGTAACCGAAGCCAGCGTCGTCGAATAAGCTATGTCCTCGCCTTCCCCCGATCTCATCCAGGCCCTTCACGCCCGAATCCGCTACTACCGCGACCTCGGCATTTATGACCTCTATCGCCGCGCCGAGTCTGTGGCCGGGCCGGTCATCGAATTAGAATCCGTATCAGTTACAAATATTGAACCGGAGCCTCCCATAGCCGTTCGCAAATCCACGCCTCCGCCCACACTCCCAGTCGTCTCAACTGAAAGCGGCGTCCCTGCTGATCGTGCCGCCGCGCTTCGCGCCATCCAGGACGAGCTCCACAACTGCATGCGCTGCCCACTCGCCTTGCAGGGCCGCCATACCATCGTCTTCGGCGACGGCAATCCCGACGCCCGCCTCATGTTCATCGGCGAAGGCCCCGGAGCCGACGAGGACGCGCAGGGCCTGCCTTTCGTCGGCCGCGCTGGCCAGCTTCTGAACAACATGATCGCCGCCATGGGGCTCAAGCGCTCCGATGTCTACATCGCGAACATCGTCAAGTGCCGGCCGCCGCAGAACCGCGTTCCCGAGCCTGAGGAAGCCAACACGTGCGCCCCGTTTCTCTTCCGCCAGATCGACGTCATCCGGCCTGAAGTCATCGTCGCCCTCGGTGCCACCGCCGCTACCTACCTGCTTGGCGCCAAGTCGCCACTGGCGCGTCTCCGGGGACGCCTGCACGAATCCCGAGGCGCAAAGCTTATCGTGACCTACCATCCCGCCTACCTGCTCCGCGATCCATCGCAGAAAAAAGAAGCCTGGAAAGATCTCCAGCTCGCCATGGCGGAACTCGGCCTGAAACCGCAGAAGCCTCCGGCCTGACACTACCCCCTGAACCCTGGCCCCTATACCCTGTAATTCAGTGCCCGCCTTCTGCGACGTCGCTCTGCCCGTTCCGCTCGACCGCGCCTTCACCTATGCGCTCGGCGACGCCGCCCCAGCCATCGGAGCCCGCGTCCTCGTCCCCTTCCGCAACGAAAAGATGGCCGGCGTGGTGCTTCGCCTGCATGACGAGCCGCCTCCGGTTGAAGCCCGCCCCATCCTGAATGTCCTCGACGATGAATCGATCCTCTCGCCGCAGCTCCTCGACCTGGCGCAGTGGATCGCCCAGTACTACATCGCCCCCGTCGGCGAAGTCCTCCGTGCCATGCTGCCGCTGATGAGCGAGGTCCGCCGGCAGGTCCTCTATCGCATCACCGACCTCGGCCGGGAGACTTTGTTCCGGGGCGCCGAGCTGGGAAGTTCCCGCCGCTCGCGCCTTTCGCCCGAAGAGCAGGACACCGAATACAAGGTCCTCAACTATCTCGAGAGTGGCGAAGCCGTCCGCGCCGCCACCCTCAACCGTGCGACCGGAGCCGACCGCCATCTCCTTAACGGCATGCTCCGCAAAAAGTGGATCGTCCGCGAGACAGCCGCCGCGCCTCGCGACGCTCGCCGCGTGATCCGATATGCCGTACTGGTCGAAGAGACCCGCCTGCCCAAACTCAACGACAACCAGCAGGCCATCCTCGCCGAGCTCGCAGGAGCAGGCAACGAACTGCCTGTCGCCGAGCTCCGCCGTCTCGCTGTTCCCGCATCCACACTCGGCACGCTCGTCAAACGCAACCTCGTCCGCATCGAAGAGCGCCCAGCTGATTTCCACCTTACCCATCTCTCAAAACTGCCTCGTCCCGAACACACCCTCAACGCTGCACAGCAATCCGCTCTCGCCACCATAACCGCGTCCGTCGAATCCGGCGAGTTTCGGCCTCATCTTCTCCATGGGGTCACGGGTTCGGGCAAGACCGCCGTCTATCTTGCCGCCATGCGCCGCGCGCTCGACCAGGGCAAGTCGGCCATCCTCCTCGTGCCCGAGATCGGCCTCACCCCCGCTATGGCCGCGCAGCTTCATCACGCCTTCGCATCGGACGTCGCTCTGCTCCACTCCGCTCTCACGCCCGAAGAGCGATCCGAACAATGGCACCGGATCCGGAAGGGCGAAGCCCGAATCGTCGTCGGCACGCGCTCGGCCATCTTCGCCCCCGTTGATAACCTCGGCCTCATCATCGTCGACGAGGAGCACGACTCGAGTTACAAACAGGAATCGATCCCGCGCTACCACGCCCGCGACACCGCCGTCATGCGCGCCAAATTCGCCGGCGCCACCGTCGTCCTCGGATCCGCCACACCATCGCTCGAGTCATGGCACAACGCCGTTGAGGGCAAGTACGCGCGCATCGAGATGCCCGACCGCGTCAACTACCGCCCGCTGCCCCTGGTCGAGCTCATCGATATGCGCCGCGAATTTCAGGAGACCGGGCAAGAGCATCTTTTCTCGCGCGCCCTTATCGACGAAACCCAGGCCAGCCTCGACCGCGGCGAGCAAGCCATCATCCTCCTCAACCGCCGGGGATACTCCTTCGTCGTAATGTGCCGCGCCTGTGGCGAAAAGCTCCAGTGCGAGAACTGCTCTATTTCTCTCACCTACCACAAGCCGGTCAATCCCGGCTCCGACATCGCTCCCGTCGGTCAGCGCCTTGAATGTCACTATTGCGGTTACAAAAGAACCGTACCTAAGCGCTGCCCGCACTGCGACAGCGAGCACCTCTACTTTCTCGGAGCCGGCTCACAACAGGGCGAAGAGCGCCTGCAGGAAATTTTTCCCAGCGCGCGCATCGGCCGCATGGACCGCGACACGGTAAGAGGGCGGAATGATATGGAGCGCCTTCTCATGCGTCTCCACTCCGGCGAAATCAACCTCCTCGTCGGCACGCAGATGATCGCCAAGGGCCACGACATCCACGGCGTAACCCTCGTCGGCGTCGTCGGAGCCGACTACGCTCTCGGTCTGCCCGACTTCCGTGCCGCCGAGCGCGTCTTCCAGCTCCTCACCCAGGTCTCAGGGCGCGCGGGCCGCGGCAATCTCCCCGGCAAAGTCATCGTGCAGACTTATCATCCCGACCACTACGCCATCCAATGCGCCGCGAAGCACGACTTCCATGCCTTTGTCGAACGCGAGCTCAAGTACCGCCGCTGGATGCATTACCCCCCTTATGCCGCCCTCGCCAACCTCATCATCCAGAGCCCGCACCTCGAAGAAGCCGCCGGATGGTCCGCCGCCCTCGGCCGCTGGTTCCACTCCACTCAACTCGACGGAGTCCGCGTCCTCGGCCCTGCCACCGCGCCCATCGCGCGCATCAAGCGCATCTATCGCTTCCACCTCGTGCTCAAGGCCGAAAAGCGCCAGACCCTCGCGCGCGCGCTGCGCCTTGCACTCGCCCATGCTGATGAAGTTCAGATACCACGCCGCAACCTCATCGTCGACGTCGACGCCGTCAGCCTGATGTAGCTACTTCCTTCTTCGCGAAAACTTCAGCCCCGACCATTCCGCATTCACCGAGCACACCTTGTAATCGACGAATCCGTTCGCCAGTCCTAGCCTCGCGGACATCGTTTTCATTGAAGCTCGTCTTCGCCTTCTTGGCCTGCTTGGGATAAATCACCCAGAACGAAGCTTCCTGCGGCAGTTGCCCCGAAGCATGCTCGTACGCATCGGTCAGCTCCCGTTCCGATCGCACGACATAAAGCCCCAGCCTCGTTTCTGCTGTAAACCGTTTCCCGAGAGCCGCACCCTCCGGCAGATCGCTCAGTAATTCCTCGAATCCTTCGAACCCGCCGAGAAGCGCGACCTGCATTCCTGCCTTGATTCCTAGCTTTTGCACCAGAGGCGTTCCCGCAAATCGGTCCCCATGTGCTCGCGGCCTCACTGGATTCGCCACCGGCTGCGCGATCGTCTTCCTCACTGCGTCTGCAACTCAGCTCCCACGGCGTGAACATCGCATCCGGACAGCTCACGCCGAATCCGCTCGACCTTTTCCGGCGTCCCGCCGGCAAACACCAGCGGCAGATGACGCGTGTTCTTGCTGTCGCGAAGCATCGTTCCCACCTCGCGTCCGTGCGACGGCAGGCGATCCAGATCGAGCACCACCGCATCGGGAGCTATCTCGCGAAAGTGTCCTATCACGCCGCCGCAATCGCGCATCGGACGCGCATCCACTTCGAAGCCCAGCGCGGCCAGTTCACGCGCTCGCATCTGCGCCACGTTGTCGTCCCATGAAACCAGGCGCACAGCCAGCTTCATTGTCCCAGCGGTCATGGCTGTACTGGAGGGCTGGGATAGTTGCAACCCGCCGTCTGGGAGCTTCCCAGCTTGAACTGGACGTTGTCTGCTTTGAAATAGTCGTCGCTGGTAAAGGGGACTGCGTTCGGCGGCGTGGGCTGCCCATTTGCCACAAAATCACCTGGCATTGTTACGGCAAACCCGATACATCCGTTGATCGGGCAATCGATGTCTCGCTGACCCCATTGGCAAACGTTGTCAGCGGGAACGCACCCGCTCCCCGGCGTGCATCCGCATACTCCGTTCTGAACGCTGCAGTAGCTTGCGGGTTTGCAGAACTGATCGCGATCTTTATCAAATTCGGTTTGCTCGTTCTTAAGATCAACAGTCACATCAAGCAGCTTGGTATCGCTGTGATAGGTCTTATCGACGATCCAATCGCCGCCTGTATCTTTCATGAGCGTGAAGGCCAGAGAGGGCACTTTAACCCGGGCCGGCACCACAGCAGCCTTTGCCGTTGACTCGTCGACATCGCCTAAATACATGGTGTAAGTCTGATGAAGCGACGGTGTCGCGTAAAGAAAGAACACGTAATAGGTCTGGTTCGCCTTGAAGACGTTCTTGTTGCCCACGTTCTGCTGTGAGCCGGGAACGGTCGTATCGATGTAGTAGAGACCGTGGTTCAGGGTAAGATTGCTGCGCTGAAGGCTGTTTTGGCCCATCATGCGTATCTCTGCCGGCTTGGTCGGGTCTTCTTTGTCCGGTCCTGCATCGATGTAATATTCCCGGTAGAGTGGAACACCGTAACAGGACTGCGTGCTGCAGGAGCCGCCCCATTCAGAGCAGCCGCCGCCGGTCGAGCAGTCCGGATACACCACGGTTGTCACATATTCGTATGGGCTGGTGTCTGCCGTCGCGTTCTTCTGATTGATGCCGGACGGGTACGCGCTGGAGCATTCGGGAGTATACAGCGGCGCTTTGAAGAAGGGATCGCTGTTGATGGAAATGGTCGGGTCGTCCTTGACCGCCGGATTGATAGTCTCCGAGCTGAGGCCTGTCAGTGTTGCGCTCTCATCGGTTAACTCGGTCTGCCGATCGATCGATGTAAAGTTTGCCCCGAACATCCCCGGCTCCCATGAGCAGTACGTGTTCTTCACAGCCGGGAAATTCGTATCGAAGCCGCCGCCGGTCCATAGCGGCTCAACCACGTAATGCCGAATGTCTACATTCTTGAAAGCCATATTGCTCGAACGAAACGCTGGAGGATAATAGAAGCCGTTCGGCTGCTTCCAGGCGATTGCGGCATTCGGCAGGTAGCAGTCATTATTCGGCTCATTTGTCGGCGGATCCTGCAGAACTCCGGTCTGATACCCGTTTTCCCATCCGAGCTTCTGGCAGGCCCCGGCATTATCGTTCCCGTTCACCGGCTTCTTGCAATCTCCAAGCGTCCCGATTTTCGTTACGCTCACGTCGGCGAATGCATCGTAATCTTCAAACACAGGTCCGTCGTAGATATTGAATAGGCGTTGTGCGTTCGCGAACGAGTCTACGGGAATGCTGATGCCGTCCGCCTCCGACACGCAGTGGTCTCCGTTGTAGGGACACGTAGTCAGCGCGCATGGATTAAACGGGCCTGCATTGGACGCTGCCTCATTCGCCGGCACCATCGTGGTGTACCCATTGGCATTGCACGGTTTCGTATTCGGCTTGGGTATTGCCAACGTAGGCATTCCGGAGAGAGAGATTCCAGAAGCCCAGCGAAATATCTGACCTCGTATAGCCGCCGCCCGTTACTGCGGTAAAGCCTCCGCTCTGCGCATCTGTCAGTGCGCTGTCATGCATCAGGTACCACCACCCGCGCAGCCAGATCGCCGCGAAGTTCTTTGAGGCCCAGTTGAACGAGGTCGTGTAATAACCGATCACGGTGGCCGCGCAATTACTATTTGTGTCGTAGCTATCGCAGAGCGGTACCTTGCTGCAGTCTTGCCCTGCGTTGCAAAGCGTCGGTTTCTCGCGCTGTCCTGTATTCAGGTTTGGATAAGGCGTGGGTGAGTTGTTCTCGATGGCGTACAGTGTGTTCGTCTGGGGCTGTCCCGACTGATACGTCACACCGAGGCAAGGATCTGTAGCTCCAATCGTTTCCAGCGAATTCATGGCGGTGCTGCAGGAATTTCCGACAAAATTCAGCAGAGGAGCGGCGCCCGTGCGCGCAGTCGTTTGCATAGCGGCGTAGGAATCCCACGTCTCGTATACCGAAGATCCACTGATCGCGGCGGGCGGCATCCAGTAGCACGCACCGCAGGTGCCCGCTCCCACCGCCACGTTGTACTGCATATCATTCCACGTATTCATGATCCAGAAGACGGAGGGATGGTCCCAGTCGGAGTGGTAGGGAAAAACTTCCTGGCCTGCGTCTCCCGGCCGCGCAAAAATTCCCGGAATGTTGCGGGGGTTCAGGTCGTCGTAAATAGCGGCGCGGGCCTGAATCCCTATGTTCGAGTAGAGCTTGTTGTTGATTTCCGTCGCATCTTCAAGATAGTAGCCGTGGCCGATGGAGCGGTAACCGACATTCCTCGCTAGCAGGAGCCCCTGCGTCGCATGTACGGTGATGAAGCGCGTGTTCGAGTCATGGATGGAACTATCGACAACATAGGTACCGTCGAAAGACTTGCCCGCGTCCGGTTGAGGCACCTTCCGGTTCATATGAAAGTGAATCGGATACTTCCCAATCACTCCGCCCTGTCCAAGCTGGAAGAACTCCAGGCCCTGAATCTGGTACTGCTTGAAACCCTGCCGGATGACTGTATGGCCGCCATAGTAGCCGCTGAGGAAGTGCTCGTACCGCTTTACGTCAGGCCCGAGCATCGGGTCGTCGCCCTCGGAAGCAATCATGATGCTGCGCGTCAACAACGCCACAGCGGCGCGTGTCTCCAGATGTCGCGATGGCAGTGTTTTCTCTGTCGAGGGTGATGCCGGAGGCCCGTTGGCATCATCCACCGGGCCGTTATCGTTGGGGATGCCCGCAAGACTGTAGGGAGTTCCACTGTGCGGGAATTTGGTGCCGGCCATCAGTGTGATCTTCGTACCTGTGTTGTCACTGGTCACCGTGGCGATTTCCAATTGTTCCGAATGGCTGGGCAGATAATCCGTGCTGGTCAGAACAATCTGGTCGCCAGTGGTCCAGGTCGGAACCGGCCGGTCGACGTAAAACGACGGAGCTCCAGTCGCTACGTCGCCCTTGAGACGCACCCAGCTGCTTCCCGAATCGGACGGGACCGCGGTCGTCGCCTTTCCTTCCAGAATGCCCTTGGCCCCCCTCAGAATCATCGTGCCGCCGTACGACACAGCGAGCACTTTCCTGCCGAAATAGTGGCCGTCCTGTTTGTCCTTATCATCCAGATCCAGATTTTCGTACTGATAGAAGCAATCAGTGCCCACCGGCGAATCTGGATCGAAGTTCGATGCGGGCGTGCACTTATCGTTCATCCCCGGCATTGTTTGATTCGCCACATTGGGGTTGCTGTCCCACATGGCCAGCAGCACGCCGCACGTAGCACTGCTCTTGCACTTGATCGAGTCCGTATCTCCGAGCAGACTGGGAACCATAAAGCCAGATGCTGACTGGATTCTCTATCGGATTCTCCGCTCCGGCTTCCAGTGTTCCTCCGCTCTCGACGAGTATGGAACGCGCGTGAAAATCGATCTTGGCGTCCTCGAACTCAAGCGTGCCGCCTCCCCAGATATTCACATTCCGGTAAGCGTATTCGCCCGCTTTTACGATGCATTTCACACCGTTGACCTCTAGATCCACGTCTCTGTGATCGCCGGCTGGCAAATCGTGTTCGGGCGCCGGAGGCGGCTCCAACCTGAATCTCAGTTCAGGACGGACGATCTGTGTCCTGGTGGTCTCGTTGCACTTCTCTACCTGATCCCCTAAGAAACGCAACTGGGCCGCACAACTGCTTCCAAACAGGGCTCCGAGCAGCAGGCAGAGAACCAGGCCGGCGAAAGCGGCTCGCCCAGTTATCGTCAAAAGGCAAATTCGTAGACGACGCTGAACGACGCCGGGGCCTGAGAGACGTAGGCGAAGTAGACACATCGTGGCCGCTCCTTTTCGAACGGGAGTCCGGGGAGGTGAATCCAGGCCGCAATCAGTCAGTGGCGCTTTGTAGTGGCTGAAGTCTGAGTCTGTGGAGAAGGTTCGGCGGGTTGGCGCGATCCAGGTCGTTCGATACCAATCTGCACGGAACCTTACCCCCGAATCGCGGGGATTTCAAGATTTTTCGATAGCCGATCGGCACCGTAAAGACGCACGGACATTCCGCGCACCGCTAGTCACAGAGGCGTAACGCACGGTTCACAGAGAATTTCGAACGAGCCGGGATGTGGGTCCCAGGATAAGGATCCCAGGATAAGGATTTCGAATCGGCCTACGGTATGCCCGACCCTGCCGAGCGGCTTATTGTAATGCTGTTTCCACCCTGGGTGGTCGACCCTGCATACTGGCTCGTGGTACGTACGTCGACTATATTGCCTTGCATGTTCAGCGTTGCCGACACGGTATCCGTATCTGTGCGGATGATCGTGAGGCTTGAGCTGTTCTGCGAACTCACGTAGACCTTGCCATACGGATAGTTGTAGGTTGACACTATCGTTCGCGGATTCAACGGACCGCTTCCCAGGGTGATGGTTTTCTGAGGCGTAAAGCTGGACAGATTCACCACCGTCACCGTTCCGTCTCCGTAGTTCGCCGCATAAGCGCGGCTCCCGTCCTGCAGCACCGTCACCATTGCGGGATTGCTTCCTACCGGCACAGTCGCCAGCACTTTTCCGAAGGTCGCGCTGTCGTTGCCGTAAACGTCGAGGCTGGTGTCGATCACGCTGACGGTGTTGTTGTCGTAATTCGAGATTACGAGCATGTTGCCAGGCGTGTACAACTCGGCGTACACCGGGCCCGCGTTGCATGGAGTCGTTGCGCCGCACAGGTTGATCGTCCCGCTCGCGTTCAGTGCGGTGTCCAGCGTATTCAGCTGGCTGTTGATCACCGTTATGGTACCGCTCCCGCGGTTCAGAATGAAGGTGCGCCGGCCGTCTGCCGAAGTAACACCGAACACCGGGCAGACCCCAAGCGGCAGCCGTGTCGAAATAGTATTGGTTGCGACCTCGATCGCATCCGCCTCACCCGTCGTCGTCACCGAAGACGGAGTGGCACACGAGCCCCACGCAAGGCTCGGAGTTCCGATATTCCCCTGGCTGATGGCATACACGCGCTGCGAGGTTGCAGAGCCTGTCACGCTGATCACTGCCGGCGCGACCGGGATCTCCTGCTTCAGCGCCGGCGGACTGCCCGCCATCGCGGCGATAGCATCGCGTCCCTGCTCGACTACGAATTGAGATCCGGTAGCAACCAGCATGTTGATCGGTACGGCCCCCGTCAGCAGCGTGCTGCTCCCTACCCTGTTCGTCTGGAGCGAATTGCTGATCGGCACGGAACTGATCGTTCCATCGCAGTTCTCGCTATAGGCCAGCGTCCCTGTCGGATCCAGCGCGAAGCTCAACGGTCCGTTACCAACTTCGGCCAGCGCCATGATGCTGTCGCCCGAAAAATCGACAATTGTCACCACTCCGGGGCTTGCGTAGCTCTGGAAGACGCCCGTGGTCGCCAGCCCGGGGCAGGGCGGAGCGCTCGTCGGCAGGCTCGATGGCAGCGCCAGATTCGGTTGCGAGAAAACTATGGCGTTTGAGCTGGGCTGGGCAGCGGGACCTGTTGGAACCACGGGGTTGATAACGGGACGATACTGGCTGCCGCATCCGGCGGCTCCGGCCAAAGCCAGCAGCGCGCCGGCTGCCAGCCATCTCATGCTGTGCACTCGCAAATACCTCACTCCGCGGTGAATCCTGTTAGAAAGATGATTGTAAATCACCGTCACGGCATCCGCCTGGAACGGAGTGGAACCACGCATCGATCCTGACAATGAACGCCCACACCTCACAACCGTCTTATCTGCACTGGCAATCCAAGCTCATCATGCTGCTCGTCATCCCCGTGGCCGGAGCCTTCGCCTCGGTCGAATCCATGCAACGCTGGCCGTTCTTTCCAGCTTCTGCGATCGCCGCGTATACGATCGCCGCGGCTTTCGCTTTCATCGTCTGGATACTCCGTGCCGCAACGCCTGCCGCCGCCTTCACTGGTGGGCTCTTCACCCTCGTCCTTTATCTGTGGACACCCGGCTGGCGCACCATCCTCTGGCCCTTGCTTGCGCTCTTCCTTCTCACCTTCGCCGCTACCCGCTTTGGACGCCGTCGGAAAGAGGCCTTGGGCGTCGCAGAAGAAAAGCACGGTCGCACCGCTTCCCAGGTCGTCGCCAATCTTGGAGCCGCCGTCATAGCGGCAATCCCTCTGCGTGCCTGGCGCGTCTGGCTTGGCATCTATCCAGGCCGCACCGCCCTCATCGCCGCAGTCGCCGCTCTGGCCGAGGCCACAGCTGATACGTTGTCGTCGGAGCTGGGCGAGGTCCTCGGTGGCGAGCCTTACTTGGTAACCACATTCCAGCACGTTCCTCCCGGAACCGACGGCGCCATCAGCCTCTACGGCACTCTCGCGGGAGCCGCCGGCGCAGCCGTCATCGTCACCGTCGCAGCATTTACCTTTCGTTTCCGCCCATTGGAGTCCACCGTCGCATTCTCCGCCGCCATGGCAGGACTCTTCATCGACAGCCTGCTCGGAGCCACCCTCGAGCGCCGCGGCTGCCTCAACAACGATGCCGTCAACGCACTCTCAACGGCTGCCGCCGCGATCTTCGCAGGATGGGTTGCCGGCCAGTTCTGACCGTGCCCTTGAAAGGCCGGAAGCTGGAGGCGCTGGAAATCTAGAGGCTCGAGGCTGGCAGCTAAACAGCTCTCCTCATCCGCCACCACGTATAGCTCAGGATCTCATGCGTCATGCGCTGAAACGCATCCCACGTCGACAGACCGCGAACTTCCGGACGCGGCGAAGTAAACACATTCAGGCCCATGCTCTCGCACAACGCATGCACCCGGAACAGATGCGTGCCGTCGCTGACCACGACGATGTTTCGGAGGTTGTTCGCTCGGGCAATCACCGCCAGCCGCTTCGCAGACTCCTCCGTGTTGCTGCTTTCAGTCTCTGCAATGATCGCCGAGTCCGGAACTCCATGAGCCATCAGGTAGTCGTGGCCGACGGCGCCTTCCGAATGCCGGTCGGTCGGATCGCCGCCGCCCAGCGTGATTACCAGCGGAGCGATCTTCTCCCGGTACAGCGCCAGCCCGTGATCGAGCCGCGCCCGTAGAACCGGCGACGGCCGCCCGTCATACTCCGCTGCTCCAAACACGGCAATGGCATCCGCCGGCCGCGCCTCATTCCGGTCTGCGTAGTAACGAATCTGTCCGTCTACCCAGAGCACCCAACCTGCCACGGCCGCAACTGCTGCCAGACCCAGCGTCCACGCAAGAATTTGCCTGGATTTGAGCGCCCGATTAAGGGGATTTGCCTCCGGCCGCTTGGTCGACCGCAGATTGGTTTCGGGGAGGATCATACGAAGGGTCGCCAGTCTCCAGTTTCAACTCACAACTGGCGACTGGCAACTATGGACTGAGCCCTGTTGCCTGTGTCCTTGCTTCAGCTCAGCGCCAGCGCGATCTCATGCGTCGGAATCGCCCCCTCGCGCAGAATCTGCCAGTTTCCGTTCGACCCGGTAAGGTCCACGATCGTTGTCGGCAGACTCCGTCCCGTAGGCCCTCCATCCACGATGAGGGGAATGCGGTCGCCGATCTGGTCGCGCACGCACAGCGCGTAGGTGCATTCCGGAAAACCCTGCAGGTTCGCCGATGTCGCCGTAACCGGCAGCCCGAGCGCCTCCACAACAGCTCTCGGAATCGCCGCGTCAGGAACCCGCAGCGCCACATTGCCCGTCTTCGCTGTAGTGCGCAGCGGCAGCCGCGAGCTGGCTTTCACGATGAGCGTCAGCGGTCCCGGCCAGAACTTCTCCGCCAGAATATCGAGGTGCGGCCCGACCTCGCGCGAAAGCTCGTAGGCTTGCGACACGTTGGCAATGAGCAGCGACAGCGGCTTGTGCCGCAGCCGGGTCTTGATCTCATAGATATGCTCGACCGCCCTCAGGTTGACCGGGTCTACCGCCAGCCCATAGAAGGTGTCGGTCGGCATGCCCACCACCTTGCCGTGGCGCAGGCACGACGCAACATATTGCACCCGGTCCGGCTCCGGTTCATCCGGATGGATGCGCAGCATCTCTGCGAACAAAGGTATCTCCACGTTCCTCAGGGCACAGCAGTCAGCGTACAGGGTACACCAATGTGCAAGGCACAAAGATCCATCCGTACCGCCTCCGTCCACACCAACTGCCGGGAGCAGACTTCCGAACGCCGGTCGCTGAACGCCGCTGGCTCAACGCTGTAGAATCGCAGCCATGCCCACGGCGTCTATCCGCACGCGCCCACCTCGCATTGTACAGAGTCGACAGAATGCGCGGGTTAAGGAATTACGTGCCGGGTTCGCCCACTCTGCCAAAACGGAACCCGGCCACATCGCAATTGAAGGTGAACACCTTTTGCTCGAAGCTCTGGCCGCCCGGCTGACCATCTCCGCCGTCTTCGTCCGCGCCGGAAGCGAGGATCTCCTGGACCGCCTCAGCCTTCCGGAATCCGTCGAAACACTCAGCCTCCCGCCCGACATTTTCTCAAGCGCAGTCCGGACCGAATCCCCCCAGGGCATAGCCGCCCTCGTCGATCCCCCCGGCTTCACACTCGATTCCATCTTCAGCGCGCCCGCAACCCCTCTCATCGTCATCGCCGCTGGCCTGCAGGATCCCGGCAACGTTGGCACGCTGATCCGCTCCGCCGAAGCCTTCGGAGCGACCGGCCTGATCACACTGCCCGGGACCGTCAGCCCGTGGAATCAAAAAACACTTCGCGCCTCCGCCGGATCGGTGTTTCGCCTGCCGGTGGTGGAGGCTCGGGAAGACGAGGTTTTCCCGGCGCTGACCTCGCGTCAGATCGCCGCCGTGGCCGCTGTGGCCGCCGAAGGCGAACCCATCACAGCCCACGACCTGACCCCTCCCACCGCACTGATCCTCGGCAACGAAGGCTCCGGCATCCCACCACAAATCCTCGGCCGAGCCATCGCCTGTGTCACGATTCCAACGCCCGGTCCCGTCGAATCCCTGAATGCCGCCATCGCCGGAAGCATCCTTCTCTATGAGGCGTCTCGCCAGAGGACCGCAAACTCGGGTCGGAATCCGGGTGCCCCACGTCCGGATTCTCGGACGTGGGATTCAAAGGATGGGACAGGGAACCCATGAGCCTTTTCGAGCCCGTCCCCGATCTCCAGACCGGCACGCCGGCTTCGGCGCCGCTGGCCGACCGGATGCGCCCACGCAACCTCGACGAGTATGTCGGCCAACAACATCTTCTTGCGCCCGGCAAGCCTCTCCGTGTCCAGATCGAGCGCGACGATCCCGCCTCCATGATCTTCTGGGGGCCTCCCGGAGTAGGCAAGACAACCCTTGCCAGGATCATCGCCGGCGTCACCCGCGCCAGCTTCATTCAGTTCTCCGCTGTGCTCTCCGGCATCAAGGAAATCAAACAGGTCATGGCCGAGGCCGAAAAAGCCGCACGCTTCGGCTCGCGTACCATCCTGTTCATCGATGAGATTCACCGCTTCAACAAGGCCCAGCAGGACGCGTTCCTTCCCTATGTTGAGCAGGGCACGATCCGACTCATCGGAGCCACCACCGAGAACCCCTCTTTCGAGATCATCTCCGCGCTGCTCTCCCGTTGCCGCGTTTACACGCTCAATGCACTCACCGAGGACGAAATCCTCACTCTCCTCACCCGCGCCCTGAACGACACCGAGCGTGGCCTCGGTTCCATGCACATCGCCGCAGACGAAGATGCTCTCCGCACCCTCGCCTCCTACTCCAGCGGAGACGCCCGCAGCGCGCTCAACGCCCTCGAAGTCGCCGCCAAGCTCGCCGAAGCTCGCGCTGAAAAGAAGATCAGCAAAGACATCGCCACCGAAGCTCTCCAGCAGCGCGTCCTCCTTTATGACA
The DNA here is from genome assembly GCA_963782175.1 of uncultured Acidobacteriaceae bacterium. GTDB lineage: Bacteria > Acidobacteriota > Terriglobia > Terriglobales > Acidobacteriaceae > Silvibacterium. The sequence continues at coordinate 92,599 of CAWAIX010000011.1, read as the reverse complement.
AGCAGGGCGAGGAGCACTACAACCTCATCTCCGCCCTGCACAAATCCATCCGCAACTCCGATGCCGACGCCTCGCTTTACTGGCTGGGTCGAATGCTTCAGGCCGGAGAGGATCCCATGTACGTGGCCCGCCGCCTCGTCCGCATGGCTGTCGAAGACATCGGGCTCGCATCGCCCGAAGCCCTCAACCTCACCCTCTCCGCGCGCGACGCCATCCATTTTCTCGGCTCACCCGAGGGCGATCTCGCCCTCGCCCAGGCCGCCGTCTACCTCGCCCTTGCGCCCAAGTCGAACGCGCTTTACACGGCTTACGGCGAAGTCCTCTCCGACATCGAAACCACACGTGCCGAGCCCGTCCCGCTCCACCTGCGCAACGCACCCACCGGCCTCATGAAATCCATCGGATACGGCAAGGGATACCAGTACGCCCACGACGAAGAAGGCCGTGTAGCCGACATGGAATGCCTCCCCGAAAGCCTCTCCGGACGCACCTGGTACCACCCCACCACCGAAGGCCGCGAAAAACTCCTCGCCCAGCGCATGGAGGAAATCAGGAAGATCAGGGAAGGGAAGCGAAAGTAGCAGCGCTATCCCCGCGCTACTTCACCCTGCAAGTCTGCCCGCCGTATATCCCGTTCTCAAGAAACGCCTGCACCGCCGGACTGTCTGGATTAAATCGCTTCACCTCGTCAATCGTTTGTAGCGCCGCGCTCTTCTGTCCAACCCTGCATTGAAGGAAAGCGAGGTCCAGCCCCGCCGCTGTCTGGCTTGGGTCCGCCGTGACAGCTCTCTCCAGCAGCTTCATGGCAACGTCCGCATCCCCGCTCGCAGCCTCGATCACCGCCAGGTTTGCCAGCGCCGTGCTCTCATACGGATTCTTCTGCAGCGCCGCCTGGTACTCGCCTTGGGCAAGATCCGGCCTGCCCGATATCTGCTCCAGAAAGCCGAGGCGCACATGCACGGCCGCGTCGCTCGCGCCTTCACTTTCCGCCTTCTTCAGCAGCACTAAAGCTCTTTCGCCTGAAGTGCGATCTCCGTGCTCGGCCACCTGCGCGTAGGCAAGCCCAAGCTCCCGATCCCCCGCATTTACGCCTCCCACGGGCACCAGCTCAACCTGGCTCTCGCTGCCATGCTTCGCTGATTCGTGTGGATGCCGCTCGATGTCGTGGTCCGTCAGCTGTTCATGGGAGATATCCGTCGTCACGCGCGTGGGCATGTGGCACACAGCGCAATCCGGCTGTTCAGCATGGTGCTCAGTCGCCATCTTCTCGCCCGTATGGCACGCCAAGCATTTGCTTCGGTAGAAACTCACTCGATCGGCTGCGGCAGGTGAGCTGTGCGGATCGTGACAGGTCGTGCACGTCAGCTTGTCTCCCGCTCGCCCGTTTGCATGCGCTTCGCAGCAGAGCCTCGTACTGGCTCGTGGCTCTTCCGCCATCTGCCGTCTTGTGCGCATCCACGAAATAGACCACGTAATCGGAAAGGTTCTCGCCCGGCCGGAAGCCGGCCAGCGACTCGCCTGCGCGATAAATTGCCGCATCACCCTCCAGATGACATTGCAGGCACACGCTATCCCGCTGCGGCGGAGCCAGCTTGGCCGGATTCACGATGGGCCCTCTGCCTTGCATCGCTACGTGCTGCGAGCCGTCGCCGTGACAGGACGAGCAGGTTATTCCGCCGGCCAGAAACGGAGCTCCGGCATATCTGTTCCGCGCCTCGGGCATGGCAGCATCCACTTCGCTCGCGTGGCAATGCAGGCAATTCGAGTCGACAGGCAACGTCGCCGGCATACTTTTCGCCGATCCGTAATTCGGAGCCATGTCCCATAGTTTCTTTTTCGTGTAGTAATTCACAGGCGCTTCAAACCACAACTCGTCCTTGTCGAACAGATAGGTCCTGCCGCGCCGTCCCGACCCGATGTAATAAGAGAGCAGCAGCTCGCCCTGCAGGGCCGGCCCGGTGCCTGCAACCACGCGCTCGTAAGTCAACCATGCCTGACCGTTTCGAGATACGAGCCTGTAGCGAATCCCGGACCCCGCATGGGTAAAGCCGCCTTCGATCAATCCGTCAGCCGCCATTCCGCTTCCGCGCGCCATGGGTGTGCGCTTGTATCGCACGTAGATTTCTTTATGGCAGCTCTCGCAAGCCCGGTCCGGATCATCCAGTGTCAGATTATGCGATCGTGAAGATGCTGCCGTGTTATGCGATCGTGAAGATGCTGCCGTGGCACGGCTGCGATGCATGCCTGATCCCAGCGCAATCACCACCGCTGTCGCCCACAACACCGCCCACCAGCCCCGGCTACAACGAATCACGATTTCTACCGAGGCGTCTCGAGTTTGGGAACACTGGCCGCCTGCAATTTTTCAGCGGTCTCGGCCTCACGACTGGCCTCAGCGGTCTTGCCCAGTGCCCGGTACGCCTGCCCCAGCAGGCTGTGAGTCATGTAGTTGCTCGGATCCATCTTTTCCGCGTGTTCCAGGTACATCGCCGCGCTGACAGGATCCTGCTGCTTCAGCATTACCTTTCCGAGAAGAATGTACGGACCCGTTGAGTTTGGCTCCAGCAGCACAGCCTGCTGCAAAGCTTGCAGCGCCTTCTGATAGTCGCCTTCCCGCGTGTAAGCGTCACCCAGCCGGTCGTAGATTCCCCCGTATAGCGGATTCAGATCGCGCTCTTTCTCGAACTCCGCTACAGCCTCGCCAACGTCTTGCTTCGCCAACGCGATCTCACCTAGGAGTTGACGGGCAAGTGGCAGCCGGGGATCCAGTTCGGCAGCCTTCTTGGCATATTCCTGCGCGACAGGTAAGAATTCGTGACGCAGCAGCATCCGCCCGGTCAACAGATACGCGGCAGCCGAGTCCGGCTCAAAGCCAAACTGCCGCGCGAATGCATGACGCGCATCGTCATAGCGCCGAGTATCGAGATAACAGAGGGCCAGCACGTAGGTTGGGTCGACCTTCGTTCCTGGCGCCCACTCATGGATGCCCTCAAGAACCGGGATGGCATCCGCCGGCCTGCCCAGGCGAAAAAGCGTCAAACCCCTGTATTCCGCCGCCTCGATGTCCTTGCCGTTCTGTTCGAGCGCCTTGGCCAGCGCCTGGTCGGCCTCGGTGAAATCGCCTTGGGCGTAGAACGCCATACCCCTGAGCCGCTCCACTCCCGGCAACGCGGGCTGCTGTGCCTCGGCGACATCCAGTTGCTGCAGAGCCTCCTTGGCCTGGCCACGGTCGATCAGCTTCTTTACTCCTGCCAGATCAATCGAAGGCTTTTGTGAAGCGGGGCTTTGCGGCACCTCTGCGTGTTGAGCCGTCCCGTACGGCGCGGCTGTCGTGCCGGCCACAACCATAGCCACAAAAAGTAACCTCAACAGATACATAAATCTTCCCAGAGGCCGATTTCGATAACTGCCGCCTTCAACCGATACTCGCAATCACAACTCCGACGAGCGAATCGGCACAACCGTAATAGAGAAACCACTTCCCCTTGAACGCGGCCAGGCCTTCCGCGAAGGTCGTTCCCGCCGCATATTGGCCCGTCTTCTCAAACGGCATCTCCGGCTTCAGAAACGGCCTCTCTGCCCTCGCCAGAAGCTTCGACGGATCATCCGCCGCAAACAGCGCCTGGCCGGCGGCATACGCATTCGGTCCCAGTTCCGGATCGCCATCCTCAGGACTGTTCTTTCCATTATTCATGACGACAATGCCGCGATCCGTCAGCAACGGCGGAGGCCCGACTTCAGGAAACCCACTGTCAAAGCGTCCGCTCCGCTTCGCAAGCACCACCAGCGGCTTGCCTTCTTTATCTTCCACTGGCGTCCAGTGGATCAAATCCGCCGAGGTCGCCAGGTGAATCTCACCCTCGCCCCAGTACATCCAGTACTTCCCATTGATCCGCGCGGCGATCAGCCGTCCATCGTTCATTCGCGTGACAATCCCTGCGGACTTGTACTTCAACCCCGCATATTTGCCGCCTTCGGCATCGAGAAACGCGGGCCCGAACTTCTTCCAGTGAATCAGATCCTTCGACGTCGCAACCCCGACCGAATACGTCACCCTGTTCCACTGCGTATAGGTCAACACATAGGTGCCTTCGTCGCTCTCCACAATTCGAGGATCCTCCACACCGCCTGGCCACTCCCGTTCTTTTTGACTATCCTCAGCAGGGAAAAGCACCGGAGTGGCTGACCGCTTGAAGTGGACGCCATCCTGGCTCTCTGCCAGGCCGAGCCTTGACGTGTGCCCGCCGATCTCATTGCTGCCGGTATTGTCCTCGGCGCGATAAAGAACATAGATTTTCCCATTCCTGACAATCGCCGCCGGATTGAACGTGTGCAGTGCTTCCCAGTGAACCGTCTTTTTCGTCACCGCATCGACGAAGGTCGACTCCGGCCGCGGCTCGATCACCGGGTTCCCCTCCGCAGGCCTGACGAACGGCCCGATCTGCCATTGTTGATCCGCCGAAGGCGTTTGCGCTCTCGCACCCGCCGATCCGGTCGCCCAGGCAATCCAGAGGAGCGCCATGATCCGCGCAAGTCTTCGAACATCAACGTGCCCAGACCTCAAAAAGCCTCCCACAAAATTTGAGGGGAGCCGCAGCTCCCCTCGTTCTGGTTGTGCAACGCGCGCTAGAAGTTTACGCGGAACGAGAATTGCAGCAGACGGGGGTTGGTGCCCGGCGCCATGCCGCCGATGTATTGGGGGTTCGATGTCATCGGCGTGCCCGAGTCGATCGCTCCGCCCGGGTTGCCAGGATTGATAATGTTGAATGCGTTGAAGGCGTCGAAGCGGAACTGCCCCACAATGCTCTCGTGGATGGGGAAGTTCTTCTGCAGCGAAAGATCCGTGTTGAAGTAAGCCGGTCCGATGACATTGTTTCTACCGGCGGTGCCGATCTGGTCCAGCCCCGTCGCGCTGAATCCGGAGAACGACGGGCTGTAAACAAGAGCGCCATTCACGGCCTGAACCAGCGGGTAAGGCGCTGCGTTGTAGAAGAACCGGTTGTGACTCTGAGGGTTGAAGCTGCCCAGGTTCGTCTTCAGGGTTTTCCCGTTGCCGTTGGGATAGCAAGGCCCGGGCCCTGAGGTCAAACTGCAACCCGAGTAGCTCAGTTGGAAGGGAAGACCGCTCGACCAGGTGAGCACCGGGCTGAGCTGCCATCCGCCGATAATCATGTTCACCCATCCAGGCGAGCTGGAAAAGAACTGCTGATTGCGTCCGAGCGGCAACTGATAGAGCCCATAGACGATCAGTTGCTTGGTGCGGATATTTGTATCGGGACCGCGAACTGCCCGCTTGTTCCAGGTTGCGTAACCACTGGCGAAGTCGATTCCCTGCTGCCATGCAAAGTTGCTCGTAAACGAGAGCCCCCTTGTGAACTGCTTGGTCAAGGTCACCTGCAGAGCGTTGAAGTGAGTATCCTGGTCGTCTCCGTAGTAGCCGATTCCGGCGATCCAACCGCACATCCCGGGCCGAACTCCTACAGTGATGGGCGTTATGTAGTTACCACTCGTGCAAGCTGGAAGGCTTCCACCGTAGTAGCGCTGCAGTAAATTGGTATTGCTCACGCCTCCGTCCGGATCAACGCCGTTCGAGTCGGGATTGACCTGCAGAGCCGAAGGTACGTAATGCAGCGCCCTTCCCTCGATGCTGTACTGTGCCGGAAGGAAAATGCCGGCCTCATTCGGATTGGTGTTTTGGCCGCTACTGTCGCTCAACGTATGTGTACCCTTGTTGCCTACGTACGCAATGGTGAAGGACAGAGTTGAACTGAGTGACTGCTGCAGGCTCGCGTTCCAGGCATCGAGCGTGGGGAGCCGCAGGTCGTTCGGTCTCGCCTTTACGCTGACGCCATAGCCAGGATTCGGAAGAAGTCCGTTGGAAGGGACCGCAGGTAAGCAATTATTTGCAGCGTTACACGGAGGCGGTCCGCCCGTCAGGGTGAATATAGAGGCCGTTGCAGCATTATTACTCGTTCCACTCGGCGCCTGGTCGGCCAGAACGGGCAGATTCTGGGTTACAACATGGCCGAAGATGGAGCCGAATATCCCCAGGTCGAAGCTCCGTCCATATCCCGCGCGGAGCACCGTCTTGGGAGTGGCCTGATAGGTGAGCCCCACGCGCGGTTGCCAGGCGTGGGGGGCCGGGTTCCAACCCATACTCGTCGCGATGCCGCCGACTCCGGCTACGCGAAGGTAGCCGTCCGTGTTGGCATCGTCGTCCATCCGCATCAGCGCGCCATTTCCTGGAGCGTTCACAACTTCGGGGAAATACAGGTCGTAGCGTACGCCCAGATTCGCCGTCAGTTTTGGTGTTACACGCCACGTATCTTGTCCGTAGAAGAAGATCCGCTTCTGGAACTCCTTCGCATTTGTCGATGAGCTGACGTAACGATCGAAAGCTGTGACATCGCCCAGCACGAAGGTCGCGAATCCGGTGCCCCCGGTGCTGCCGTTGGATGTCGGTCCGTTGCCGAAGCTCAGGATGCCGGTGCGGTCGTGATCGCTTGGCACGCGCAGGTTGCGTGCATAGCGAAGATCGGCGCCGGCCTTGAACGAGTGGTTGCCCTTGATCACGGTCCAGTTGTTAACGATCTGGTACTGATCTTCTCGTTCAATCAGCGGGCAGTTACAACGCGTGGTCTGGAGATCTGTGCCATATTGTGCCCCTGTGCTTTGAGGCTCGGGAACAGTTGGGTTGACATTAAAGTTGCCTGCGTCGGACAAAGCGAATCCACCGGCGCCGCTGGTAAGTCCGCCCACGTTCATACCGGGGATACCAAGGTTGGTCATAAAATCGGTGCCTTCGTTGTACTTACTGTCGGCGATGTTATAGCGGTAGTAGCCGACCCGGAAATCCATCGCGATGTTTGGCTTCACAGCCCAATCGAACCCCGCAGCCAGACTGTCGTTCGCGCCCGTGGAGTTCCCGCCGTAGTTGTTGATGCCGAATCCCGCGCCCCCTGCAGGACCGAAAATCGTCGTACCGCTCAGGACGTCGGTGAACCTGCTGAAGCGCTCAAAGGCGTGAATCGACTGTGTGGCCTGGAAGTCTACCCGCTCATCCCATTGGTCGCTGTTGAATAGTCCGGTGCCGCTGGCCGCATATTGGTTCTGTATAGCGTATGTGCTGTTCGGCTTGTTCGCCCCATAAGGCACGAGAAGCGTCAACAGGTTCAGCGCTGGCTGAGACAACTGAGAAGCTGGAATGATGTTGTTAGGGTACGGCTTTCCAGCGTCCGGATTCGGTGCCCCATTAACAACTGCGGGTTCGTAGATTGCGCCGTTCGCCGCGCCAGAGCTTACATACTCCGAGAAATCGCAGCCAGGAGTGCCCATGTCCACCTGCTTTCCGAGGCAAGTATTGAGCAGCTGCTGCGTGGGAACGGTCATCGTGGCGTTCGTTCCCACCTTCTGACGAACTAGTTGGAAGTCCCCGAAGAAAAACAGCTTGTCCTTGATAATCGGTCCGCCGATCGAACCGCCGAACTGGTTTCTCAGACCTCCAGGTACCAGTCCGTCGTTGTTTGTTGCTCCCGGTGCGCGGAACTGAGAATACGGATTCGTCGCCTGGTTTGCATTGCTTTCGCGGTAGTCAAATGCGCTTCCGTGAAAGCTGTTCGTTCCGGACTTCGTGCTCGCAAGAATAAAGGACGCGACCGCCTTACCAAACTCAGCGTCAAAATTCTGCGTTGTAATCTTGGTTTCGTTAAGTGAGTCCAGGTTAGGATTGATGACGATAATTCCGAGCACCGGATCCTGGTTATCGGTGCCATCAAGCTGGTAGGCGACACCGCCGAAGGTCTGGCCGTCGACCATGATCTGAAGGCTGCCCTGAGGATTCTCGTCGGCAGCGTGGCTCCAGCCCAGTTGTTGGGCTCCGGGCAGCAGAAGCTGCAGACCTGCAAAATTGCGGTTGGGGATGGGCAGGTCTTCAACTTCCTTTTGAGTGAGAGTAGTGGACACGTCAGCGCGGTCGGTCTTGAGTTGCTCGACCGTCTCGGCGCTGACCTCAACCGTCTGGGTCGAGCCGCCGACTTCCATCTTGGCTTCCACTTTGATCGACTGATCAGCATAGACCAGAAGGCCCTTGGATGCGAACGTCTTAAATCCGGCGTTGGTGACGCTGATGTCGTAGGTATCCGGTATCAGGTGGCCGATCGTGAACTCACCCGCTTCATTTGCGGTCGCCGTGACCGAGGTTCCCTTGTTTGTATCTGTAACGGTGATGGTCGCGCCGGGAATTGCAGCGCCTGTGTTGTCGGTCACCGAACCGAAAATTGTTCCGTAGACAGCCTGCGCATGACCGGCTGTCGAAAGGAATAAGGCCAAGGCGGCGACCAGAACGAGCCTGCCCCACTTAGTCCATTGCATGTCAATTGCCTCCCTGAATATCTTCCGAGGCGCAACCTTTCACGCTTCGGCGTTGCAATGTTTACCGCTTCTTGGTTGAAGTCTTTCTTCCTCCGGGTGTCTCGAAACCGGAAGAAGGCGGAGATTTGCACGTGCAGCACAGTAAAGAAGCGGTTCATCGACTGTCAACAGCTTTGCAACGCTTGTTAACCCGATTTGATATGACAAACAAATGTCATTTCACACCGGTTTGAGCTAGTTAATCGATTTAGTTTTGAATTGAGCGCCCTCATGGCGTCAAAAAGGGACGAAAGCGTCTGTTCTCAGGCGCTTAAATCGGAATAAGATGGGAGGCCGTGGCGGCAGAAAGCCGTTCGGCTTCGGGTTCATCCACTTCTAGACGGGTCCGCCGAGCCATCGGCAAGCAGCTGTAGCTGCGAGTAACCCTGTACAAAATCGATTTATGTCTATACATTCCAGACCATCAACCCCCACAACAGGCCAGAGCTGATTCAGCGCAAGACATCCAATGCAGAACAAAGCCGGCAAACCCGAACGAGCGCGCAGGCCCCGACTGCCCGAAGTTGATTTGCCAAAACACCGCCAGGTCTTCGAAAATCTGCTGGCTGCGATTCGTTCGGGGGTCTACAACCCAGGAGACCGGCTGCCCAGTGAAGCCGAGCTCGGCAAGAGCTTCGATGCCTCCCGCATCACCGTTGCCAAGGCTGTGAACGAGCTCCAGCGCCTCGGCCTGGTCTCTCGCCGCGCGGGCGCCGGAACTTATGTCCTGCCCAGGAAGCATACCTCGGGGCGTGTCTTCGGCCTGTTGATTCCAGACCTGGGGCGAACGGAGATCTTCGAGCCTATCTGCCACGGCATGATGCGCTCACCTCTCGCCGCTGCCCACTCCCTCCTCTGGGGCCACGCAATGGGTCAGTCGGAACAGCAGGAAGAGGAAGCAGAGCACCTCTGCCATCACTACATTGCTCAGAAGGTGTCCGGGGTCTTCTTCGCACCCCTGGAGTTCACTCCGCACAAGGACGCCTGCAACCGGAGAATCGCAGCCGCGCTTGACCGCGCCGGCATACCTATTGTTCTGCTCGATCGATGTATTGCCGCTTACCCCGAGCGATCTAGGTATGATCTTGTCGGCATCGACAATCGCCGGGCAGGTTTTCAGATCACCCGGCACCTGGTTCAACTCGGCGCGAAGCGCATCGCCTTCGTGGCGAAGCCGTTTTCAGCGCCTACCGTAGAAGCCCGCATCTCCGGCTATCGCGAAGCGCTGTACTGCGCCGGCCTGGTCATCAGCGAAAATCTCGTGCTCTTTGGAGACCCGGAAGATACAGCTTTCATTCGCAATCTGCTTCATCATTACAATCCGGACGCAATCGTCTGTGCCAACGATCTAACCGCGGCGAAGCTGATGCACGGTCTCCTCGACCTCGGACTTCGCATACCCGAAGAGATTCGCATGGTCGGACTCGATGACGTGAAGTACGCAAGCATGCTTCCGGTCCCGTTGACTACGCATCACCAGAACTGCAGTGACATCGGCTCCGTCGCCATGTCGACCATGCTGGAGCGCATCGAGCACCCAAACCTTCCCACGCGGGATATCCTGCTGCAGACGAGTCTGGTTATTCGCAAATCCTGCGGCGCTTCACCTGCACTCAGAGGTTCAATAGCGTGACTTCCGGCTTCAGTCCTGCGCTGCGATCCCGCCCGTCCAGGTGATATAGTCAACCGTTTCGGACAAGGAGTCGCAGAACCGATGAACGCCATTGCCAAACTCGCGCTGCTCGCTCTCTTCAGCGTTTCCGCCGCCTGGGCGCAGTTGCCTCATTTCGCTGCCGCGTCTGCTGCTGCATCACCCGCCGCTGCGCCGGACGTCTGGTGGAAGCATGCCGTCATCTACGAGGCCTATCCCCGCAGCATCCAGGATTCCAACGGCGACGGCATCGGCGACCTGAACGGCATCACCCAGCGCCTCGACTACCTGGAGTCTCTCGGCGTCAACGCCATCTGGCTGACGCCAATCTATCCTTCGCCGCAGGTCGACTTCGGATACGACATCTCCGACTACCAAGCCATCGATCCGCAGTATGGCACCATGGCCGATTTCGATCGCCTCCTCGCCGAGGCGAAGAAGCGCAACATCCGCATCATCATGGACATGGTAATGAACCATACCTCGGACAAGCACCCGTGGTTCATCGAGTCCGAGAGCTCCAGAACGAACCCCAAGCGCGACTGGTACATCTGGCGCGACGGCAAGGGACCCGGCATCCCTCCGAACAACTGGGAAAGCGTCTTCGGCCACAGCGCCTGGAAATACGATCCCACCACAAAGCAGTGGTACTACCACAAGTTCTATGCCGAGCAGCCGGACTTGAACTGGCGCAACCCCGAAGTGCAGAAGGCCATGTTCGATGCCGTCCGCTTCTGGCTCGATCGCGGAGTCGCCGGCTTCCGGCTTGACGCGATTCCCACTCTCTTCGAAGACCCGCAGCTCCGCGATGAAAAAGAGGTGGGTGGCACGAACGCCTACGGCGATCCGATCCTCGCCGACAACTACACCGACAATCTCCCTGAAGTTCACGACGTGATGCGCCGCTTGCACGGCCTGGTCGCCAGCTACCCTGGCAACCGCGTGCTCATCGGCGAAACCTACCTGCCCAATATTCAGGAACTCGACAAGTGGTACGGCGGGGCGAACCACAACGAATTGGACCTGCCGATGGACATGCAGATCGGTTTCATTAACAAACTCGACGCTGGTCTCTTCCGCCAGCGCATAGAAGAGGTGGAAACAAAGGTCCATGGCAATCAGCCGCTCATCGTCTTCGATAACCACGACAATCCGCGTAGCTGGGGCCGTTATGGGGATGGCGTACACGATGATTTGATCGCCCGCATCATCGCCTCAATGCTTTACACGATTCGCGGAACCGCGATGATGTATTACGGTCAGGAAATCGGCATGGTCACCACTCCGCCGTCCCGTGTGGAAGACGTCAAGGACCCCATCGGCAAAATCGGCTGGCCTAAAGAAAAGGGCCGCGACGGCGAGCGCACCCCGATGCAGTGGGATGACTCAAAGAACGCTGGATTCAGCACCGCGGATGTAACGTGGCTTCCGGTCGCTCCCAATTACAAGACCGTGAACGTCAAGACAGAGCAGCCTGACCCGGATTCCATGCTCAGGTGGTACGAAAAGCTCATTGAGATGCGTGCAAGCGACCCAGCTCTTCGCGAGGGCGCTCTAACGATGCTCGACCGCAGCAACCCGAACGTGCTGTCGTATTTGCGCCAAGGTCCGGCCGGCTCGCCGTCGATTGTCGTTTCGCTCAACTTCACGGCCCAATCGCAAACCGTCTCGCTCGACCTCGCGGGAACAGGCGTGAGCGGCGCCACCGTCAAAACGCTGCTGACTGACGCACCCTCACTGCAATCGGCGACAAGTCTCAAGCAGATAGAGCTGCCGCCCTTTGCCTCGTGGATCGCGTCGGTTCAATAATTGCCCAATGAGAGTTCGAAGGTTAACCCGGTGGAGCGTCGCGCAGCGCTTCACCGTGCTCATGCTCGCGGTTCGGTGCGCCGCATTCGCCTCCGCCGCTCCTTACGGACTGGATCTCGACGGTCATCCCGTATACCTCTCACATTCGAACGCTCCCGCCATCGTTCTCTTCTTTACTGCTTCTGACTGCCCCATCGCCAACCGCTACGAACCCGAGATGCTCCGTCTCGAGCATGAATTCGCCACCTCCGGAGTCGAATTCTGGTGGGTCTATCCAAACCCCGGGGACACCGCCGAGCAGATCCGGAATCATCAGTCGCAATTCGCCGGCAGCACGCATGTCATCCGCGATACGCAACAGTCACTGGTACAGATTGCGCACGCAACCGTCACACCGGAGGCTGCCATCCTCGTCCCCTCCAGCGGCACGCTCCGCGAGGTCTATCACGGACGCATCGACGATCGCTATATTGCCTTTGGTCGGGAACGCCCCCGCGCCCTGCACCACGAGCTTGAAGACGCGATTGCCGCGCTTCTCGCGAAGCGATCAGTTCCTGAACCAGCCGGCCCGCCAGTTGGCTGCTCCATCGTTCCGCTCCAACTCCGCAGCCGCTCATGAGCCGAATTCGCGCCGCCGCGCTCGTACTTTTTCTCCTGAGCTCCTGTCTCATCGGACTGCGTATCGGCGTGCGCGCGTCGGAAGCCCCCGTCACCTACAATCGCCAGGTCGCTCCGATCCTCTATAAGAACTGCACCACCTGCCACCATCCGGGTGGCGGTGGCCCCTTCAGCCTGCTCACATACGAAGACGCCCGGCGACGCGGTCCGCAACTCGTGCAGGTCACCGGAAGCCGCTTTATGCCGCCCTGGCTCCCCGAGCACGGCTACGGAGACTTCGCCGACGAGCGCCGCCTCACCGACGAAGATATCGCCCTCATCCGCAAGTGGGTATCGGCTGGAATGCCTCGTGGTGACGACCCTCCGCCGCCCGCTCCCCGCTACGACAGCACGTGGACCCTCGGAAAGCCTGACCTCGTCCTCACCATCGAACGCCCTGCCACGCTCCCCGCGTCCGGCTCCGACATCTTCCTTAATTTTGTCCTGCCGTATCCGCTGGATCAAAGCCACTACATCCGTGCCATGGAGATTCGCCCCGGAACGCCGCAGGTCGTGCATCACGCGAACGTATTGATCGACCGTACCGCCTCCTGGCGCCGCGCCCATCCCGATACCTGGCGCGATGGCGTTCCCGGCATGGAACTGATGGTCGATGCCGGCAACACCTTCGACCCGGACAGCCACTTCCTCTTCTGGAAGCCCGACACTCCCGCTCTAGTGGAACCCGAGGGGATGCCCTGGCGGCTCGATCCCGGCAATGACCTCATCCTCAACATGCACCTCAAGCCGTCGGGAAAGCCGGAGACCGTCGCTGCTCAAATCGGTCTTTATTTCACCGGCGCGCCGCCCTCAAAACAACCCATGCTCCTGCAACTCGAGCATGACGCTGCGCTCGACATTCCGCCCGGCAAGTCGGATTTCGTTATCACGGATGAGTTCAAGCTTCCCGTCGACGTCGATGTCCTCGGCATCTATCCTCACGCGCACTACCTCGGCAAGGACCTGCAGGGATACGCCATCCTCCCCAATGGTGAGAAGAGATGGCTCATCTGGATTCGCAGCTGGGACATCGATCGCCAGTCCGTCTATCGCTACCGGAAGCCGGTCTTCCTGCCCCGCGGCTCTACCATTCACTTGCGCTACATCTACGACAATTCAGCGGATAACGTGCACAACCCCAACGATCCGCCCATCCGTGTGCGCGCCGGCAACCGTTCCGTCGATGAGATGGGCCACCTCTGGCTTCAGGTCCTGCCCGTCAACACCCCGCCGAATTCGCCCGACCCGCGCCTGCTTCTGGAAATCGCATGGATGCAGGCTCGCCTGCGCAAAACCCCCAACGACGTGCTCGCTCTCTACAATCTGGCCGCCGCTCTGACCGCCGAAGGCAAATACTCCGAAGCCGCCGCCACCTATCGGCAGGTCCTCAACCAGAACCCGAACGACGCTCGTTCCTGGAACGGCCTCGGCGTGGCTCTCGAAAGCTCCGGAGACTGGCAATCCGCCCAGCAGGCTTTTCAGAAGGCCTTCGCCGCCGATCCCGAGATGAACGACGCTGCCTTCAACCTTGCCAGAAGCCAGCTCGACCACAACGATCCTGCCGTTGCCGAGCAGTCTTTTCACAGTCTGTTGCAGCGTTCTCCAAACGATGCCAGCGCGCACGCCGGCCTTGCTCAGGCGCTGCTCAAAGAAGGGAATCAGGACGGCGCTCAGGCGGAATTTGAATCGGCTCTCCGCATCGATCCGGAAAACCTCGATGCTCTTGAAGGACTGGGACAGATTGCCCTCAACGCCGGCCGTCCCGCCCAGGCGATTCCGCTGCTCGAAAAAGCCTTGCGGCGCAGCCCGGATGATCCTTTACTCCGCCAGCAGCTTGCTCTTGCTTACGCACAGTCAGGGCGATACGCAGACGCAATGCAGCAGCTCAAGCAGGCGCAGCGCTTGTCGCCCTCTGATCCGCAGCCCCATGCCATGCTCTCTCAGGTCTACGCCGCCGAGGACAATCTGCCGCAGGCGATTTCAGAGCAGCAGCAGGTTCTGCGCCTCAGCGCATCCGACCCGGATGCCTGGAACAACCTCGGCGTTCTCGAAGTGAAAGCCGGCGATTCTGCCGCAGCCCGCGACGACTTTGAGCATGCTCTTCGTATCGCTCCCGATCACGCCGCCGCCAGGGCGAATCTCGCGCGCCTCAACGCCGGCGCGAAGGCGCAGTGACGGTCAGCTGAAACAGCGCTCCCGCTCGTGATGATCGTCATCGCCTGCGAAAAAAGTGGTGCTTCTGCCTTGCCGCCCAACGTTGACCTGCCTCCGGTCTTCGTGTACTGTCACGATTCGTCAGCTGATGACACTATTCTCCTGAGCCGAACACCCTGTTCGTGCGGCTTCTAGTTTGTGCAGCTTCTTCAGTACAGCTAATCAACCGAGGTACGAAGGATATCTCCATGTCAGAGGCACGAGCAGTCCTGCCTGGCAGTACCCGTCATGCCCCTTCAGTAGCAACGACCATAGGCCCCGCGCCCGCATCAGATCAGGTTCACGTCACCGTCTACGTTCGTGGAAAGAACAAGCCCCTCCCAATTACTCACGCCGGTCATTACATCAGCAACGAAGAGTACACCGCCGCTTACGGGGCCAGCCCCAGCGACTTCATGGCTGTCCGAGACTTCGCCAGAAAATACAACCTCACCCCGTACGATGAAAACGCCTCCACGCGTTCCATCAAACTTGGCGGAACCGTAGTCGACCTCAGCCGTGCCTTTGGAGTCTCCCTCGATCACGCCGAAATCAAAGGCAAAACCTATCGCATTCGCATTGGAGACATCACCATCCCCGCGAGTCTTCTGCCCGTGGTTACAGCCGTCGTCGGTCTGGACAACCGTCCCAACGCTGAGCCGCACGTAAAGCGACTCCGCCCCAAAACCGTGGACGAAGCCGTAGCCGCGCAGTCATTCTCGCCCATTGCCATCGGCCAGCTCTACGACTTCCCGACAGGTCTCGACGGAACCGGCCAGACCATCGCCATCATCGAACTCGACGGTGGATTTCTGCAGTCCGACCTCGATGCCTTCTATCAGAGTCTCGGTGTTACCTCGCCCTCTGTCACGGTTGTCTCCGTCGACGGCGGCCAGAACAAGGCTCCCGGATCCACTCAGCCGCCAGCTCCCACAAGTGAAGAGCTGGAAGTCGCCCTCGACATGCAGATCGCCGGCGCGCTGGCGCCCGGAGCGAAGCAACTCGTCTACTTCTCGAACACCAGCGACCAGGGATTTCTCGACGCGCTCAACGCGGCCATCACCGCCACGCCTCAACCAACAGTCATCTCGATCAGCTGGGGCAAAGCCGAGAGCGGTTTCACAGCTCAGATGCGCCAACAATTCGAGACCGCCCTCTCGCATGCCGCCCAGCTCGGAATCCCAGTGTGCGTGGCATCCGGCGATAGCGGCTCATTCGACGGAACCACAGCTCTTGCCGTCGACTTTCCCGGGTCCGCGCCTCATGCCCTTGCCTGCGGTGGTACTAACCTGCTCGTGAGCGGCAGCACCATCTCGAGCGAGACCGTCTGGAACGCGGTCGTCACCGATCCTAGCACCGGCACGCCCGTGCGCCAGGGCACGGGAGGCGGCGTCAGCCAGTTTTTCCCCACACCCACCTATCAGTCCACCGTCACCGTACCGGCCCCGCCGTCAGGCAGCGGCACAGGCCGCGGAGTTCCCGATGTCGCGGGCGACGCAGATCCGGCCACCGGCTACCAGATCCGCTGCAAAGGCGCGAACGCCATCGTCGGAGGAACCAGCGCCGTGGCGCCGCTCTGGGCTGCGCTCATCGCCCGCTTCGGCCAGAAGCTTGGCAAGCCCGTAGGCTTCCTCAACACGCTCATCTACAAGAGTGGAGTCGCCGCGGCCTGCTTCCGCGACGTCGTCCACGGAAACAATGACAGCACCGGCAAGAACGGCCTTTATCAGGCCGCCAAGGGCTGGGACCCCTGCACCGGTTTCGGAAGCCCTCGCGGCTCGGCTCTCCTCACGAAGTTGACCGCCGCCGCGCCTCCAACTCCACCACCTACGCCGACTCCCACCCCGACCCCGACCCCGACACCAACGCCCACCCCGACTCCTACTCCCACGCCAACACCCACGCCTACTCCCACCCCGACGCCGCCTCCAACCCCGACTCCCACGCCGCACCCAACTCCGACTCCCACACCTCCGACGCCGCACCCCACGCCTACGCCCACCCCGCATCCAACACCTACCCCTACGCCCCATCCGACTCCGACGCCAACACCACATCCGACTCCAACGCCTACGCCGCATCCAACGCCGACCCCGACACCCACACCAACGCCAACCCCCAGCAGCGGAGAAATCAGCGCCCTGGGACTTCCCCCCGGCTATCCGCCGCTGCCGCCGCCTGCTCCATTGCCTCCCGCCGCGCCTCCTCCGGCTCTTACTTCCTTCCTTGGCGGAGGATCGAACTCTGTCGCGCTCGTCGGCATCGTGGGACTCGCAGCCGTCATGGGCATGGTCGCAGCCACCGGAATCGTCGCCACCATCGCCATCGCAAAGGAGAAGGAATGAACCAGATCATCGCCCGCGCCGCCCGTCTCCTTCAGAACCCCGAGGTGATCAGCAGCCTCACCAGGGCGCTGCCCGGCAACGCTTCGAAAGCATTTGCAGATCCGCAGGCGCTCGCTCGCCTCGCGGGGCTCGCCCCCGGCCTTCTCACGGAAGACAAGCTGAAACTGCTCTCCGGAATCGGTAACACCGTGTCCGATCTGCTCAAGGGCTTTTCTGCCCAGACGAGCAACCCCGCTCCTCGAAGTCGAGCCCCTCAGCCCTCCCCATCCCCCACCTCGAGCGTTCGCGCGAACAGCAACAAAGGGACGGCAATCGCCGCGGCCGTCTCTCTGACGGCCATCGCCGGTGCTGTCGTCGCCGTCGGAACCGTATCGGCAGTTGCATTGGCGAAGAGCCGGAGTAATCGTCAGGCATGAGCTCCCTCAGCGGCAGCCCCCTGATCAGCGTCGTCATTCCCGTACGGAATGAAGGCGCGAGGCTGCTCGCGGCGATCTCGTCGATCGTCGCCGGACGATCCAGCCTCTTCCCGCTGCAGATCGTCCTTGTCGACGATGCCTCAACCGACGGCTGCTGTGACGGGCTTGCCCGCACCTGGACATCCGCTCAGCAGGCCGTTCGCCTCGACGTCGTCCGCCTCCCACGCTGGTCCGGAATCCCCTACGCTCGCAACGCCGGAGCCGCCGCTGCGCACGCCCCCATCCTCTTCATCACCGACGCAAACGTGCTCTTCCCGCGCAACTGGGACTTGCCCATTCGGCAACACATCGGCCCTAACCGCGTCCTCTGCGCCACCATCGCCGATATCGACTCGTCCTTCTGCGGCTACGGCTGCTCACTTCTCATCCCCTCGATGGGCGTGGAATGGATCAGTGACCCGCGTCGATATGGCGGCTATGTTCCCATCTCGCCCTGCTCAGGAACCGCTATCACCGCCGACTTGTTTCGCCGCGCCGGCGGCTACGACACCGCCATGCCCATTTACGGAGCCGCCGAACCCGAATTCAGTGTGCGCCTCTGGCTTTGCGGAGCCGAAATCGTCGCCCTCCCCGACCTCATCCTTCAGCACAAGTTCCGCCCCCCTGCCGAGCGTCAACCCTTTCTCGGCGCCATCGGTAAGGTATCGCTGCGCAATTACCTGCGCTTCGGTATGCTCTATCTCGATTCGCAACGGATCACCCAGATGCTGCACTACTATTCCGGGGGCTCGCCGTCGCATGTCACCGAGGCCCTGCAATCGCTCTCGTCGGACGACGTCTGGCAACGCCGCCGAATCCTCGAAGAGCGCCTGCCGCGCCGCTTTTCCTCCTTCGTGGATCGCTTCGGCATCCGCGACGCCTTCGGTCAGTTAGCCCACACCTGAGGAACAACCCGGATGCCCCGCCCTGAGCCCACTGTCACTGCATGCATCCCCTATTACGCAGGCAAGCGCTACATCGGGCGCGCGGTCGAGGGCCTGCTCGCACAGACGCATCGCGACCTCCGCGTCATCGTGGTCAACGACGGCGACACCAGCCCGCCCTGGGACCGTCTCGCCTATATCCGCGACCCACGCCTCATCCGCTTCAGCCTCTCCCGCAACCACGGAGGTCCGTTTTTCGCCAACGCCGTCGTAACCGGCGCCGTCTCGTCGCCCTGGTTCCTCGTTCAGGAGCAGGATGACTGGAGTGATCCCCGCCGCATCGAGTACCTCCTCCAACTCGCCAGGAGCCAAAACGCCGATGCCGCTCTTTCCGCCCAGGTCTTTCACCGCGAGAACGTCGACGGCAGTTCCACGCCCGTCGCCATCAAGTGGACGCGCCTTGGCCGCTGCACCTGCCCCATCTGTCCCGCCGGCAGCCGCTGCCAGCAATGCTTCGTCGACCTGGAACTGACTGCTCATTACCGGCACCGCGCGCCCCATACCGCGCTCTTCCGCACCGACCTGATCCGCCGCATCGGAGGCTACTTCGCTGGACTCCACCTGCATTTCGATTCGCTGCTGATGAATCTCGTCCTCATGAGCGGAACCGTCGTTCACACCTCCGCTCCCCTTTACCACCGGCTGCTCCGCCCCGATTCCATCACTCACTGTCCGGCCACAGGATTCTCCTCGCGCGCTTCCTGGGCGGAGCGCCGGACCATCGAGTGTCTCTACCAGCAGGCTTTCGCCGATTACTCGCGCTACATCCGTGGCAAGGTCTCCAGCGAATCCCTTGCCGAGTCCATCCGCCAAACTTGCCAGAGCCGTCTTACCGCCCATGACTGGCACGAAATTGCCCACGAGACCGGCCGCCTCTCCGCCCATCTGGCAGCCTGCAACTGGCTCAACTGACCGGAGACGCCACTGCGATGCTCAGCCTCCGCGATATGGCCGTAACGGCCTCCGTGCCGTATTTCAACGCGCGCGGCTACATTCGCCGCGCTGTCGAGAGCCTCCTCGCGCAGACGCATCGCAACATCACCGTCGTCGTTGTCTGCGATGGCGATCCATCTCCGCCTTGGCCGGAACTCGCGCACATCCGCGATCCGTGCCTCGTCCGCTACTGTCTCGGCGCGAATTACGGCCCCTACTTCGCGCACCAGGTCGTCCTCGGAGCATCAACCACTCCATATTTTCTCGTGCAGGACGCAGACGACTGGAGCGTTCCTCACCGTGTCGCAACGCTCTTGGACGCGCTGATCGCGGACGGCTCCGACCTCGCCTTTTCTGCCTGGCAGCAGTATCAATCCAATGGAAACGGCATCCTCCATCCTGACTCGATTCGCTGGCGTCGCCGTCAACCCTCCGACCCTGCCTACGCACCGCCCGGACAACGCGAGCTCTTCCTATTCGATCCCGTGCTCGGAGACAGGTTCGTCAACCGCGCCGCCCACCACGGACTCTTCCGCCGCGAAGCACTCGAGCGAATCGGCGGCTACTACTCCGGATTCCGCATGAACTACGACACCCTCCTCACCAACTTCCTCCTGATGACAGGCCGCGTCTCCTTCGTGGAAGAGCCGCTCTACCAGTACGTCATTCGCCCCGACTCGCTGAGTCACAGCGCCGCCACCGGCGTGCGCTCGCCAATTCGGATCATGACCAAGCAGCAGCTCGCCGCCATGTACAGCGAAGCCTTCAACGACTACCGTACCTGGATGCGCCGCGAGTTATCGAGTATCGAGTTGAACCACCGCATCCGCGGATTGGCCGCCCGCTGCGTCACGCCCGAGCTTCGCTTCGCTCTCGAGGCCGAAACCGCCCGCCTGGCCTCTGTTCTTCGTGCTCAGCCCGCTATCATGCCTGCATGACCCCCGACGAGATCAAGACCTTGCTCAACCTTGAGCCTCATCCCTGCGAAGGAGGGTGGTTTCGGCAGACCTGGCGCTCCGAAGAGGAGATCCCCCACGTCGTCCTGCCCGCGCGCTATTCCGCTGCGCGCGCCGCCGGAACCTGCATCTACTACCTGCTCGAGCCCGATACCTTTTCGGAGATGCACCGCCTCGCCTCCGATGAAATCTTCCACTTCTATTACGGAGATCCCGTCGAAATGCTTCAGCTTCTGCCCGACGGCTCCGGACAGACCGTCACGCTAGGCAGCGATCTCGCTCGCGGCCAAAATCCACAGCTCATTGTTCCGAAAAATATCTGGCAGGGCTCGCGTCTTCTGCCCGGAGGCAAAGTCGCTCTTCTCGGCTGCACCGTAAGTCCAGGCTTCGACTACGCCGATTACGAAACCGGCCGCCGCGCCGAACTGACCCGCGAATACCCGCAATTCGCAGAGCTGATCGAATTACTCACTCGGGTCTGACCGGCTCCGCGCGCCGCTGACGGAAGAACTCCCGCAGCAACTCGCCGCATTCCTCTTCCAGGACACCCGCCGTCACTTCCATCTGATGATTTAGCCGGGGATGATTCACCACCTCGAGCACCGATCCTGCGGCGCCGGCCTTCGGATCCCGCGCTCCATAAACCAGACGCTTTAGCCTGGCGTGAACCATCGCGCCGGCGCACATCGCGCAGGGCTCGAGCGTGACGAATAGTTCACAATCCGTCAGCCGATAGTTTCCAATCGCCCGCGCCGCCTCACGCATCGCCACGATTTCCGCATGTGCCGTCGGATCAAGATCCCGCAGCACGCGATTCTGCCCGCGCCCGACGATTTCGCCACCCACGACCGCAACCGCCCCGATCGGAACCTCACCGGCACTCGCCGCCGCTCGCGCTTCCGCCAGGGCCATCAGCATGAATTCGGTGTCCGCCTCGCGCATCGGCTACGCTTCGGCGCGGGGTCTCGGTTCCACCCACATGCGAAACACGCCGATGATCTGCTCCAGCTTCCGTGGATCGCCCGATCCCTCAAAGCATTCTTTGCCGATCGAGCACGCCAGCCACCCTCCGCCGCGCGTGTCCATCCGAAGACGCTGCGGCCGAGTGTTCCTTGCCGACGTTCCGGCAAGGTGGATCGTCAGCTGCCAGCCCGGATTATCGAGGAGCTCAAGTCGCATTCCCTGCGTGTGCTCCCACTCTCCGTTGCACTGACGCTGATACCACTCGTCAAGCCACTCCAGATGATTCCTCGGCATGAAAGATACTCCTGGCTACCACGGCTGCTGCTGCGTCATGCAATGCAGCGCGCCAAGTCCCCAGATCAAATCACCGCAATGAATACCGGTCACTGTGCGCCCGGGAAAAACCTCCGCCAGTCCGCTCAGCGCCTTGCGGTCGTTTGGATCGTTGAAGGTTGGCACAAGCACCTGATCGTTGGCAATGTAAAAGTTCGCATAGCTTGCCGGCAGCCGCCGCCCATCGAACACCACCGGAGCAGGCATCGGCAACTCGACAATTTCAAACTCGTTACCCGCTAGATTCCTCGCCGACTTGAGCCGGTGCAGGTTTTCTTGAAGCGGCTCGTAATTTTCGTCATTCGGATTGGGCTCGATCACCGTCACGATTCGATTCTCACCCGCAAACCGGGTGATGTCGTCCACGTGCCCATGCGTATCATCCCCCGCAATACCCCGGTTCAGCCAGATCACCAGCTCGATCCCAAGATAATCCCGGAATACGCGCTCCAGGTCCTCGCGGCTCAATCCCGGATTTCTCTGCTGTACCTCGCTCAGCAAGCATTCTTCCGTCGTGAGCAGTACGCCCGCGCCGTTTGTATCGATGGACCCGCCCTCGAGCACCACGCGATGATCGCCTGCAGTGGGCGTCCACTCCGGTAGTTTCAACAAAGCGGCCACATGATCCGGAACCTGATCGTCGAGTTGCCAATCGTCGTACTTTGCCCAGGCGTTGAACTTCCAGTTCGTGATGGCCGTCTCGCCTTGCGCATTTTTTACGAAGATCGGGCCTGAGTCCCGCATCCACACGCGATTCGTGGGCCACTGATGAAAATGTACGCGCGCGAGGCCTACGCCGCTCCGCGTAAGAACGCCCCGCGCGCGCTTCTCCGCTGCCGCATCGTTCACCAGGATGTGGACATCTTCTACTGCAGCCAACTGTCGCACGATATCCGCATACACCCAGGAAATCGCCTGAAACTTCCCCGGCCAGTCGCTGGCGTTATGCGGCCACGCAATCCACGTCGCCGCGTGTCCGGCCCACTCCGCTGGCATGCGAAACCCATGCTCTCGCGGCGTTCCTTCCGGCTTGTTCGCCGTCATTTGCTGTCGCTCCGCGGTTCATCAAGGAATCGGTGCACGATCGGCTGATACGCATCGATCCGCCGGTCCCGCAGAAACGGCCAGTTCCGCCGCGTGTCCTCGAGCACCCGCAGGTCGATCTCCCCGATCAGGATTTCCTCCTTGTCATGCGCGGCCTGTGCAATCACGCGCCCAAACGGATCGGCCAGGAACGATCCGCCCCAGAACTCCAGCCCCGGACCCTCAACGCGGTTGCCGCGAACGTCCCCATGCTCCATTCCCACGCGGTTCACCCCCGCGACATACACGCCGTTCGCAATCGCGTGCGAACGCTGGATCGTCTGCCATGCGCTGTACTGCGCTTCGCCGTACTCTTCCTTCTCGGCCGGATGCCACCCGATGGCCGTCGGATAAAACAGCAGGTTCGCGCCTTGCAGCGCAGTCAGTCGCGCGCCCTCCGGATACCACTGATCCCAGCAAACCAGCGTGCCGATCTTTCCCACCGCCGTATCGAATGCCTTGAACCCCAGATCGCCCGGCGTAAAGTAAAACTTCTCGTAATAGAGCGGATCGTCGGGAATATGCATCTTCCGGTACAGTCCCGCCAGCGATCCGTCTTTGTGCAGCACTGCCGCCGTGTTGTGATACAACCCCGCTGCCCTGCGCTCGAACAGCGACGCAATCACCACTACCTTCTCTTCGCGCGCGACCGCGCCCAGCCGCTCCGTACTCGGCCCAGGAATCGGCTCTGCCAGGTCGAACAGCGCGATATCTTCGCGCTGGCAAAAATATTGTGCGCGGAATAGCTCCGGCAGGCAGACTACTTCGGCGCCTTCACGCGCCGCCTCGCGCACCAGGTCCGCGGCCTTGTCCAGATTTGCATCCGGATCGGGCCCGCAGCTCATCTGCACGAGGCCCACTCGATAGTTCAAGTTTGTTGGCATGATGTTCTCTCTTCAGTTACAAATACGCTTTGCTCACACGCGAGCCGCTTTCAACCAATGGGCTCAGCGCGGCGTTTGCAGTCCAATGACAAGTACCACATTCTGATGCTCCAGAGGATGAAAAGTCGCCGAATTGATGGCGGCTGGTTCGCCTGGCTCAATGTCCCGCTGCCGCCTTTTGAGTTCCTTCCATCTTCGGCGGCTTGCGCATGATAAACGGCAGCGGAATCAGGCAAGCGATGATCACGCTCATCCACCAGAAGGCATTCTGATAGCTCAGCATCGAAGCCTGCCGCAGCATCGTCTGGTACGCCTGACCCATGGCCAACTGTGCAGCCGAATCGGAGCTGTGCCCCAACTTGATCAGCGCATTCCTGGTCGTATCCATAAACATCGAATATGCCGCCGTCCCGGGAACCACGTTCGCCGCCAGCACCTGCTGATGGGTTTGCTGAGTCCGCTCGAGAAACGTCGTCAACATGGCCGTGCCGACCGATCCCCCGAGGTTGCGCGCGAAATTCGAGAAGCTCGAGATCTGGTTATTCTTGTCGCGCGGCACTCCCACGTAATTCAGCGTGCTGATCGGTATAAACACGAAGGCCAGCCCGATCACCTGCAGCGCGCGCCACAGCACAATGGTCCGGAAGCTCACGTCCAGGTCCAGCCTTGTCAGGTTGTAGAGCCCAAGCGCCGTCACCAGGTACGCCACCGACACCAGCATCCGCGCATCCACCTTGTTCACGATGCGCCCCGCGATCGGCATCATGAACATCAACACCAGAGCCCCCGGTGAAAGCGCCATGCCGGCCCGTTCCGCCGTGTACCCCATCAGCACCTGCAGGAACTGCGGAATCAGCACCGTCGATCCGAACAGCACCATGCCCAGCACAAACTGCAGGAAGACCGCCGTCCCGAAATTTCGGTTCTTCAGCAGCTTCAAATCCACAATCGGGTCCGGATGCCGCCACTCCCACCACACAAACAACGCGATCGTGCACGCGGCAAGTATCGCAAACGTAGTGATCATCCGATCGCCGAACCAGTCCTTCTCCTGTCCCTTGTCGAGCACGAATTCCAGGCAGCCGACTCCGATTGCCACCAGGCCCAGTCCGGTGAAGTCTACCTTCCGCGGTGCATTCTTTTGCGCTTTAAGATACGGCGGATCCTCGACCATCCTGTTGCTCAAGAACAACGAAATTAAGCCCACCGGCAAATTGATAAAGAAGATCCAATGCCAGTTGAAGTTGTCCGTGATCCATCCGCCCAGTGTCGGACCGATCGCCGGAGCGCACACCACCGCCATCCCATAAACGGCGAACGCCTGTCCGCGCTTGGCCACCGGAAACGAATCGGCAAGGATCGCCTGTTCGCTCGGGGCAAGTCCGCCGCCACCCAGTCCCTGCAGTACTCGGGCGACAATCAGAAACGGCAGCGACGGGGCAACTCCGCAAAGCGCAGAACACGCCGTGAACATCATCACGCAGGTCATGTAGAAGCGCTTCCGTCCCATGCGCGCCATCAGCCATCCGGAGATCGGCAGAATGATCGCGCTCGACACCAGATAGCTGGTCAGCACCCATGTCGCCTCTTCCTGGCTCGCACCCAGCGATCCTGCAATGT
Organism: uncultured Acidobacteriaceae bacterium; assembly: GCA_963782175.1. GTDB lineage: Bacteria > Acidobacteriota > Terriglobia > Terriglobales > Acidobacteriaceae > Silvibacterium. The sequence goes on along the minus strand of CAWAIX010000011.1, from coordinate 67,364 downwards.
GCGGCAGCGCCACATTGGCAATCGAGGTATCGAGCACCTCCATGAACGTCGCCAGCGTCACCGTCAGCGCCACAGCCCATGGATTATGGCTGGGGCGCCAGTCGTGAATGTCTACCGGCTGCTTCGGAGATTGTTCAGGCAAGACACGTCCGTTCGTCTCCGCGCGTGCGGAGCAGGGAAGTTTCAGATCATTTGGTTGGAATTAAGGTTAACAGGGTCGCGAAGCTGCCGGGCTTACACCGCTACTTGCTTCGGTTTCTTGTTCAACAGGTAGAGCACCAGCACGAGCGCCGCCACCGAACCCATCGCCGCGATGCCCATGATGCGGAGGACGGCAACCGTGTATCGCCCCTGGCTTGGCGAATAATTGCAGCAGTAGAGCAGCACCATATCGCTGAACGAGCCGATCTTCCGGTCACTTGCTTCTATCAGCGCCAGCCGCACATCGCGCGGCTGATACTCGATACCGGAAAGATATTTCGACATGCGTCCGTCGGGCGTCGCGATCATGATCACGCTCGAATGCGCGAACTGGTCCATCTTCCCATCCGGCCCGGGCACCCGCACGTAATGGAATCCCGTCGCCTGCGCCAGGTCGGTGATGGACTGCTGCTGCCCGGTGAGGAAATGTACGTGATCCGCTGCATCCGCGCCCACCATGCTCACGAAATGCTGCTTCGCCTCAGCTGCATCCGCCGGTGTGTCGGACGGATCGATGCTCGTCACCACCACTTCATACTGGTGCCCCGCATGAAAACCGGTCTGCGGCAAAACCTGCGCCAGCCCGTGCAGCACCTGCGGACACAGCATCCCGCACTTGAAGTACACCAGCGCCATTACCACCGGACGCTGCCCGAAATACTGCCCGAGCGCCACATCGTGGCCGCTCTCATCGCGGAAATGATCGCTGACCGGCAACGCAGAATTGAGCCGCTGATCGATGCCGGCATTCTTCAGGTAGGCAGGAGCGTTTTGCGCCGTTGCCCCGAGAGGTTTCTCAGCGGAGTATTGCTGCGCGGATGCCGGCGCAGCCCAAAGAATAACGCAAAACAAAGCCAGAACAAATATCCAGAATCCGCGCAGCATACATCCATTTTAGGCTCTTTGAACCTGTCTCGCTTACACAGTCAAGCGTTATCGTCACCCTTCATGCGCTGGACACGAGTGATTGTCTTGTTCATCGGTCCGATTTGGTCTTCCTTGATGCCATAAGCCGCCGCACTCAGTTCCGAGACTGCACCGAGGCGCTCTCCAACCGACAGCTTCCGCCAATCGCGATACATCTCAGCCTGCTGTTGTTCGCGGTCCGTTATTTTGCGGATTGTCTTATCGATGTCTGTCACCCTCACTTCGGCAACGGCTTCAGCTCCACGGTCTTGCCGGTCCGCGCCGACTCTCTCGCCGCATCCAGAATCTGCATCACCACCATGTTCGTATCCAGTGCCGTCAGATCTCCCTGCGGCTTCAGCTCCCCTCGCAGCACCGCCGCCAGATAGTGCAGGGAAGAATCCTCTGGAGGCGTCAACGCCGGAGCCGTCGCCGTCTCATCCGGAGCCTTCTCGTTGAACCGCGTCCGCACCACCGTTGGATTCACCGCGACCGCATAGCCCTTCGTGCCATAGACCTCCATATCTTTGCGCGCGAACGGCCAGTTCCACGAGGGCATCAGCACCGCCTGCGCATGCGGATACCGCAGCACAATCGTCGCATCGTCATCCACCCGCGGATACTTGTCCGGCTTGTCCGTCTGCGCCACTGCCGTCACGCTCAGCGGAGCTTCGCCGTGCATCAACCAGGTCATCAGATCAGCCCCATAACATCCAAAATCGTACAGAGCGCCTGCGCCATTCTCCGCCGGATCGGTCAGCCACTTCAGAAACTCCGGCTGCACTCCAATCTCCTCCGGCCCCTGGTGCCCGTCATGCACGACGACCTTGCGCAGATCGCCCAACTCGCCCTGCTGCACCATCTCGTACACGTCGCGATTGCTTGCGTACCACGTCGTCTCATAGTTCACCAACACCTGGATGTGGTGCTCGCGCGCTGCCTTTCGGATCGCCAGCGCATCCTCGAGCGACAGCGTCAGCGGCTTCTCGACCATCACGTCGAGACCCTTCGCAGCCGCCTCTTCAATCACACGCCGATGCTCACCGATCGGCGTATACACCAGGAGCGCCTGCGGATGTTTCGCCGCAACCACCTCGTCCAGCCCGGAAAAGAACAGTCTATGATCCAGATGAAACTCCTGCTCATACTTCGCCCGCAGCGCCGCATCCGGATCGACGATCCCGACCAATTCCACTTCATGTTGTTGCGGAAACGCGTGCAGAAACCCCGAGACATGCCCATGCTCGAGCCCGACAATGGCGACACGCACCGGCTGTTGTGAGAAGGCCATCGAGCACCCAATACCAAGAATGACAGCGAACAATTTCATCATGCGACCAACTGAGCGAATGCGCATGCGTTCATCATAAGCCGCACTTGCCGTGGGCGAACTTGCGCCGGCAGGCGCGTGTCGCTCGACGCGCAGTCGTTGCCGGTCGTGTTTGCAGGATGATAAGTTTGGATGTTGCTCTAATCCCGCATTCATCGAAGGACATCCACCTACATGCAGAAGAGCTATAACGGGTTGCCGCTGCCCGATGGCGGTGAGCCGATCCAGTACGCCGACGGAAAATTCACCATTCCCGACCACCCCATAATCCCCTTCATCGAAGGCGACGGCACCGGACGCGACATCTGGCGCGCCTCGCAAAGGGTTTTCGACGGCGCCGTCGAGAAGGCCTTCGGTGGCAAGCGCTCCGTAAAGTGGTTCGAGGTCTTCGCCGGCGAAAAGGCCTTCCGCCAATTCAAGACCTGGCTGCCCGACGACACCGTCAACGCCGCCCGCGATCTGCGCGTCTCCATCAAGGGCCCCCTCACCACGCCCGTCGGCGGAGGCATCCGCTCTCTCAACGTCGCCCTTCGCCAGATCCTCGATCTTTATTCCTGCGTTCGACCCGTCAAGTACTACTCCGGCGTCCCCAGCCCCGTGAAGCATCCCGAGAAGCTCGACGTCGTCATCTTCCGCGAGAACACCGAAGACGTATACGCCGGCATCGAGTTCCGCGAAGGCACACCCGAAGCAGCAAGACTCATCAGCTTCCTGAACGACGAGATGCTCAAGGGCGGCAAGAAGAAGGTCCGCACCGACTCCGGCGTCGGCATCAAGCCCATTTCCATCTTCGGCACAAAGCGCCTCGTACGCCGCGCCATCGAGCACGCGCTCGAATACGGCCGCAAATCCGTCACCCTCGTCCACAAGGGCAATATTCAGAAGTTCACCGAAGGTGCATTCCGCGAGTGGGGATACGAGCTCGCCACCGAAGAGTTTCGCGACAAGGTCATCACTGAGCGTGAAAGTTGGATCCTCGGCAACGTCGAAGCGAACCCCAACATCACCATCGAAGAGAACGCTGCGCTGATCGAGCCCGGTCTTGAATTCGGCTCGGAAGATTTCCGGAAAGAACTTTACGCCGAGGTCAAGAAAGTTCTCGACACCATCGGCAAGTCACACGGCAACGGCCAGTGGAAGAAGAAGCTGCTCATCAACGACCGCATCGCCGACTCCATCTTCCAGCAGGTCATTATCCGCCCCGACGAGTATGCCATCCTCGCCTGCCCCAACCTCAATGGAGACTACATCTCCGACGCCTGCGCCGCGCAGGTCGGGGGCCTCGGCATCGCGCCCGGCGCCAACATCGGCGACGGTTACGCCGTCTTCGAAGCTACACACGGCACCGCGCCCAAATACGCTGACAAGGACGTCATCAATCCTGGATCGGTCATGCTTTCCGGCGTCATGATGTTCGAGTTCATCGGCTGGAAGGAAGCCGCGAAGCTCATCGAGTCGTCGATGGAGAAGACCATCCAACAGAAATACGTCACTTACGACTTCGAGCGCCAGATGCAGGGCGCAACCAAGGTCAAGACCAGCGAGTTTGCTACTCGCATGATTGCAAATATGTAGGAGAGTCCCCAGTTTTTAGTCCCCAGTCTCCAGTTGGGAGTCATCGCAAACTGGGGACTGGCAACTGACAACTGAAAACTCCCGAGCTAGGAGCTAAAAATGCGCAAGAAAGTTACCATCGTCGGAGCCGGCAACGTCGGAGCCACTGCCGCCCACTGGATCGCCGCCAAGGAACTCGCCGATGTCGTTCTCGTCGACGTCGTCGAAGGCATTCCCCAGGGCAAAGGACTCGACCTGCTCGAAGCCATGCCCATCGAGAAGCGTGACTCCCACATCATCGGCACCAACGATTACGCCGAGACCGCCAACTCCGACATTGTCGTCATTACCGCCGGCCTCCCGCGCAAGCCGGGCATGAGCCGCGACGACCTTCTGCAGACCAACTACAAGATCATGTCCGACGTCGTCGGCAAGGTCGTCGCCAACTCGCCGGACACGATCCTCATCATCGTGTCGAATCCGCTCGACGCGATGGCGCAGGCGGCATTCCGCCAGTCGAAATTCAACCGCGAGCGCGTCATCGGTATGGCCGGCATCCTCGACTCCGCCCGTTTCCGCACCTTCATCGCCGAAGAGCTCAACGTCTCCGTCGAGAACGTCACCGCCTTCGTTCTCGGTGGCCACGGAGACACGATGGTCCCCCTCCCCCGCTACTCCACCGTCGCCGGCATCCCCATCACCGAGCTCATCCCCAAAGACCGGCTCGACGCCATCGTGCAGCGCACCCGCGACGGAGGCGCCGAGATCGTCAAGCACCTCAAGACCGGCAGCGCCTACTACGCGCCGTCAGCAGCCGCGGTCGAGATGGTCGAAGCCATCCTCAAGGACAAGAAGAAGATCGTTCCCTGCGCCGTCTACCTCCAGGGAGAGTATGGGATCAGCGGCTATTACGTCGGCGTCCCGTGCAAGCTCGGAGCGCGCGGCCTCGAGGAGATTATCCAGATCAAACTCACTCCCGAGGAAGACGCTGCTCTCAGGAAGAGCGCCGATGCAGTGAAGGAGCTCTGCGCCGTGATCGGTGTCTAATCTGCCAACAATCTGGGGGCCCCCCATGTCCGGATTCTCGGACATGGGAGCGGAGCGAAACCCGATTCGGCGCAAAGACAAGGTCCGCTTTTTGAGGGGCCTTCTTATGCCGCCCGTTCAGACTCGAGCAGTCCCTCCAGTCGCACGTAGCTGGCTTCCATGCCGCGCTCCATGCCGGTCGAGAGCATAGCTGCCCGTGTCTGAGCATCGGGCAGCGTCATGCGCATCGTCATCAGCGTTCCGGTGCCGTCCGCCTCGAACGTCGTTTCGACATGGTTATCCGGCGTAGGATCGGGCAGGAACATCCGCTCCACATGAACGATCCGCCGGTTCGGCACCAGTTCGAGACACTCGCCCGTAAGATAAAAGTCGCCGCCTTTGCCGTTGGTCCACTCGAAGCGCATCTTGCCGCCCGGCTTTGCTTCGCAGATGCACACGGGCATGGTCCAGCCCTCAGGGCCAAGCATCCATTTCTGGATCAGCTCCGGCTCGGTGTGGGCGCGGTACACGGCTTCCGGAGACGCCGCGAATCGCCTGGTCACAACTACGTGGGTGTCGCCTTCGGTCTTGAGTGTCAGCTTGCTCATCGTTTTCCTCCTCCTTTTCTCTTCTTCGATCGTTTCTTTTTTGTTTCTTCTGGCTTTGATCGCTGTGGCTTCGCTTGTTCCATTCCGGCCAGAAGGACGTCCAGCCGGTTGTAATTCGCTTCGAGCGCCTTTCGAAGCATGGCCAGCCACTCATCCATCGCCTCGATGCCGGCCTTTGCGAGACGCCGCGGCCGCTTTGTCCCGTCAATGCGATGCGTCACCAGCCCGGCGTCTTCGAGCACCCTCAGATGTTGGGAGATCGCCGGCTGCGACAACTCGAACGGCTCCGCCAGCTCATTGACAGTCGCCTCACCTTTGGCAAGACGCGCCAGAATTGCCCGCCGCGTCGGGTCGGCCATAGCGGAAAACGCGGCATCGAGATTCAGGTGCGCGTGCATAGCAAGAAACTTATATAAGCTAATTATTATAGTCAATGAGAAAAACTATGCCGGGACCGAAAATCCGGAAAAAAGTAAGGGCAACACGATGCTGCGTAGCCTGGTAGTAGGCGACGCTCGGCGGGATCCTGGCGTTCAGGCAATGTGGTTCGCGTAAAAAGAGCCGCCTTCGAGCGGCTGGAGCCGGGAACTGAACAAGAAGCCGGGCGATCAGACTGATTTCCAGGATCCGTATCTCTTTAATACGAAGTTGCACCCTTTGCCTTAGGGCGAGTCGCGGCGAATCCGGTGCTACGATCGCTTACGCGAAATCGTGCCTCGCTGGATAGTCGACAATAATGGCCTTGCCGTCGGTGAGAGCCTTGACCGAATGCCGAACGTTAGACGGCACGATCGCAACCATGCCCGGTCCGGTGATCTGGGCCACTCCGTCGATGGTTATTTCGAGTTCACCCTCGACAACTTCATAAACCTCTTCCTGAGGATGGAAGTGCTCGTGAATCGAAGAACCGCGCGCAAAGTCGTAGTGCGCGAATGTCATGTTCTGCGAGTGGAAATATCGTCCGTGCCAGCCCGGCAAGCGCTCAATTACAGGAAGACTGTTTGTGTCCAGGAATGGCATAACTCACCGCTCAAAATGCTCTCACACACGGACTTCCCACTCAAGCTGAGGTATCGCCAGTCTCTGTTTCTGGAGTGTAAGTATGGCTAGCTATCGGGGATTCATCGACAGCTCCGGAAAATCCCTGCGATGCGGTCGCGGATCGAGAGTCAGAAGCACATCGGCACGTAACAGCGCGTGAGCGCCGACGATAAAGTCAGCAATAAGACGCTTAGGTTCGCCCATTTTCTGTTTGCGCTTGCGAATCGCGTATTTCTCGTAGCGCTCGGCGGCAAGCTGCCAGATCGCTTTGTCGAGATCCCAATCCGCTAGAATTCCCGTTTCGCCCAAAAAGCTGTCGATGTAAGAAGCGGTTGCCCGAGGATATCCGCGTAACTCTGCATAGACCACGGGACAAATCACAAGGCCACCGCGCTCAGCAGCTTCCTCGAGTAGGTCCTTCACAGCCAAAGCGGTTGCTTCGCTGGACCACAATGCAGAGAGAATGTTCGTGTCAATCGCAGTTCTCACGCGCGGTCCGCACGATCCTCACGCATCTCGCGCACCCAGGCGTTTATTTCGTCCACGCTCCCGAAGTGGGGAAGAGCTCCAACATATTTGTCGAAACGATTCTTGCGCCCGCGCGCAGGCCGCAGGATGGTCTGCCCGTTCTCGATGACGAACTCGACTCGGTCGCCCTCCTTCAGGCCCAACCGCACACGGACTTCCTGCGGAATCGTGACCTGTCCCTTGCTGCTGACGCTGCTCGTTTTCATCTTTACTCAAAGCTCCAGAAGTAAAGATAGCATGTTTTACCGCCTTGTCGCGCTCACAAACATCGGCTCTAAACCGCCCGTATCAGCACGCACGTCACATCGTCGTGCTGGGGAGCGTTGCCGACGAACCGGTCGAGGTCGGTGAGGATGCTGTTCAGCAGCATCTGCGGAGACAGCATCACGCCCGAATGCAGCAGGGTCATGAAGCGTATCTCGCCGTACTCCTGTTGCTGCGCGTTTTCGGCCTCGATGACGCCATCGGTGAAGATGGCCAGCCAGTCGCCCGGATTGAGAGTGCGTTCGCCGCTCTGATAAGGCGCGTCGATGATTCCGAAGGGCACGCCTCCGGCTTCCAGCCTCTCGATCGCGCCGGTCCTGCGGCGCAAAATGGGATTGTTGTGTCCTGCATTGACGTAAATGAGACGCCGGGACGCAGGATCGTACTCCGCGATAAAGGCCGTTGTGAAGCGGCGTCCCTTCTGGCTGTTGGTGCACGCGTAGCCATTCATACGCGCGGCCAACTCGGTGAGAGTGCCTGGAGTAGTGCTCAGCGTTCTAAGGCTTGCCTGAAATGTCGCCATCAGCATTGCCGCGGGAACGCTTTTGCCCGCCACATCGGCCACCGCGATGAGGTAGGTAGGTGTGCCCGAGTTGCACGGGCGGGCGAAGACGTCATAGTAGTCTCCGGCGACGGTGTTGGCCGGGCGAGTGGTGAACGCGATCTCGAGCCCCGGCACCTTCGGCGGTTCAGACGGAAGCAGCCATGCCTGGATCTCCTTAGCGATCTGAAGGTCCCGCTTCATGACCACGCGGTCGCCCACTTCAAGGATCAGCAGGATGAACATCAGCAGTCCGCCGTAGAAGTGGAAGTCGAGCGCAAAGACCTTCACCGTGTGCCTTTGGGTCTCGAAGGTCCATTCACCTCCGGGAAGAAAGACGAGCACCAATGCGGCCAGCAGGAGAACGCGCCGGGCCGGCGTGAGCTTTTCGATGATGGCCCAGAAGTACTGGCTTGCGACCTGAAGAAAGTGAGTACTCTGCGGGACGCCCTCGGCCCGGGTGCGATCCACTTCTTTTGAGTAAAGTTGATAGCCGGACTGGGCATCTCTGCGGAACTGCGACCAGAGATCGCTGATTGCCATGCCCTCGGTGACGCGCGCCCAGAATTGCTCGGCCTGCTCCTTGAAGGGTGGCTTCTGACCTGCCTGTCTCTGCTGTTGCCACTGCGGCGTCGCCATGCAGATAAGTCTATTGCTTGTTCGAGGCGCCGAAGAAGTCCGGCTGCTCGGGGATGGCGGCTCCGTCCGCGCGCGGATCGGAAGCCCCGAAGTTGATCCCGGTCTTGCTGTCGTGCAAGATGGCCTGGCCGCGGCCCATTTGCGACGTATATCCCTCGTGCACTTGCAGTACGTGCCCCATCTTCGTGAGAGCCTCCAGGGTCGCGGGAGAGACGCGCGATTCGATGACGATTTTGCATCCGACCTGCTGCCGGTCGGTGAAGCGCGGCTCTTCCATCGCCGCCTGGACGTTGATGTGATAGTCCACCACATTCGAGACGAATTGCGCATGCGCGAGCGGCTGGTTGAGGCCGCCCATGATGCCGAAGCCGATGTGCTGGTCTCCGCGCTGCATGAAGGCGGGAATGATGGTGTGGAAGGGGCGCTTGCGTCCGGCGAGCGCGTTGGGCGATGCCGGATCGAGCGAGAAGAGGCCTCCGCGATCCTGCAGGGCGAAGCCCATGCCGAGCACGGTTACGTTCGACCCGAAGTTGTTGTAGTTGCTTTGAATGATGGACAGGATATTACCCTCGCGATCGACCACGGTGAAATAGGTGGTGTCGCTGGTGCCGAGGGCTCCCGGCGCGACGGTGCAGTTGGCCCTGCCAGGATCGATGAGCGAGGCGCGTTTGGCGGCGTAGTCCTTCGAGAGAAGCTGATCGACAGGAATCTTGCCGAAGCGCGGATCGCCGTCGTACTTCTTCACGTCGGCGTAGGCCAGCTTCATGGCTTCGATGCGGGTGTGGACCTCGCCGGGACTGTGCGGCCCGGCGGGGTCCGGCTTGAACTGCTCCATGATGTTGAGCATTTCGAGCGCGGCAATGCCGTCTCCGTTGGGCGGCAGCTCGTAGACGCTCCAGTCGCGGTATTTCGTCGAGATCGGCTCGACCCACTCAGCGGAGTAGGACGCGAGGTCGTCGTCGGTCATCGTTCCGCCGAGTTCCTGCGAGGTTTTGAGAATGGCCTGGGCAATTTCCCCCTTGTAGAATGCCGCCTCGCCCTGATCGGCGACCAGCGCGAGCGCGTGCGCCACGTCGGGATTGCGGAAGATCTCGCCCGTCTCTGGTACCTTGCCGCCGGGCAGGAAGACGCGGGTGCTCTCCGGATTCGTCAGCAGGCCCTCACGGTCGCCGTTCCACCAGTCGTGGATGATCTCGGCTACGGGGAAGCCATGGTTGGCGTAAAAGATGGCCGGCTGAAAGAGTTCGCGCCAGGGCAGCTTGCCCCAGCGGTCGTGGAGCTTGGCCCATCCATCGACCACGCCCGGAACGGTAACGGAGTCGATGCCGAACTGGGGCATCTCGGTCACACCTTTGGCGCGAAGATGCTCGATGGTGAGTGCCTTCGGAGCCCACCCGCTGGCGTTCAGTCCGTAGAGCTTTCCGGTCTTCGCCTCCCAGTAAATCGCAAATAGGTCGCCGCCCATGCCGTTTGATGTTGCCTCGGTGACGTTGAGAACGGCGTTCGCTGCGATCGCGGCATCGATGGCCGACCCGCCGCGCTCGAGGATCAAAGCGCCGGCCTGCGAGGCCGAAACCTGGCTGGTGGCCACCATGCCGTACTGCGTGGCAACGACAGAGCGGCCGTAAGAGCGGTCCTGTGCGGATAGGCAGGAAAGCGAAGCGATGAACAGGAAGGCCGGCAGGGAAATAGATCTAGGTATGCTCATGCGTGCGGAGCTCCGGAGCAAACTGCAGGGATGGAGACGAGACTAGACGATCACGCCGAAAGTGAGAATAGAAGCAGATCCGCTGCAGTTTTACGCACCGCCGATATCGAACCGCTTGATCAGTCCGTCTTCAAACCGAAAGATGTGCACCACCATCTGATCGACGAGCAGCTTGCCTTCGAGGTCGTGCACCACCTGGTGGACATCGAGACTCACTGCGCCGTTGGGGCCAACTCTGAACGCCACCGGCTCGACGCGCGGATCGATCATCGCCCACTGGCGCGTCCAGTAGTCGCGCACGCCGTCGCGCCCGTGCACGTGTCCACCCTCCATGCCGTTGGCCCACATCACGTCTTCGCGCATGGCCGCGAGCACCGTCTCCATGTCGCGGGCGTTGAAGCGTTCGTAGATTCGTCTGAGCAGTTCCACTTCCCCGGCCATTTCACGTCTCCTGTTTGAGATTCTTCCAGAGTGTGGCCATCCGCTCCAAGTCGATCTCTTCTGAGCGCGCGAGCGGCGCAACTCCGGCCTTTTCCATCGCCGCGCCGATCCGATCGCCCTCAAATCCAGCCGCGCGCAGGTTCTTCGCCAGCGTCTTTCGCTTCTGCGCGAAACTGGCCTTCAGAAATGCGATGAACGCCCTCGCCTCAACTCCAAGCTCTTCAAACCGGGGGCGCATCGTCAGCCGCAGCACCGTCGAGTGCACCTCCGGCGGTGGCTGGAACGCACCCGGGGGCAGTGTAAGCACGCGGTCGACGCGCGCATACAGTCGTGCTGTTGCCGTGAGCAGCCCGTAGTCGCGGGTTCCCGGCTCCGCGGCGATGCGGTCCGCGACCTCGCGCTGCACCATGACCACGGCACGCGAGATGATCGCGTGATACTCAAAGAGCCGCAGCAGAATGTCCGACGTGATGTAGTAGGGAAGGTTGCCGACGATGGCCAGTCGCTCGCCGCTTTGTCGCAGCGAGGCCAGATCGATTGTCAGCACATCGGCCTCGATCACCTCGACCTCCGGTCTGCCCTCAAACTGCCCGCGCAGCCGCGGAGCAAGCTCACGGTCAAGCTCGATGGCTACGAGCCTCTTCGCCCGGCGCGCCAGAATCCCCGTCATTGCGCCGCGTCCCGGCCCGATCTCGACGACCGTCTCCGCGCTTACATCTCCTAACGCATCGGCGATGGCGACGCACGCAGCGGGATCGACCAGAAAATTCTGTCCCAGTTTTGGTTTGTGCTTCGAATTGCCCCGCGGCGTAAATGACATATAGACTCACCTTTGGCCTGCGCGACTTCTCGGGCATCTCTGCATCATAGACAAAAGACTGGAGACACCACGCTATGCACATCGTCTTCGCCGCCTCCGAGTGTGTTCCTTTCGTTAAAACCGGAGGCTTGGCCGATGTCGTCGGAGCGCTGCCCCGCGAGATCGTCAAGCTCGGCCACAAAGTCACGGTCTACATCCCCTATTACGCGCAGGTGCGGCAGAAAGTCCCCGATAAGACTTACCTCATTCGCAGCCTCACCATCCCCTTTGAGTATTACAACCGCTTCGTCGCCATTCTCGACGGAGGCATCCGGGACGGCGTGCAATATTGTTTTGTCGATTGCCCGGAGCTCTTCGACCGCGAATCGCTATATGCCACGCCAACCGGCGACTATCTCGACAACTGGGAGCGCTTCGGCCTCTTCTGCCGAGCGACCATCGAAGCCACGAAACAACTCGGCGTGCCCGATGTCTTCCACGTCCACGACTGGCAGGCGGCGATGGTTTCCGTCTACCGGCAGACCGTTTACTACTTCGACCCGGTGCTGCGCAACGCCGGATGCCTGCTGACCATTCACAACGCCGGCTATCAGGGGTGGTTCCCGCCGCAGACCACCGAGCGCCTGCTCCTGCCCTGGGACATCTTCAACATGGACAAGGTCGAGCAGTACGACACCTTCAACTACCTCAAGGGAGGCATCGTCTACTCCGACATCATCACAACCGTGAGCCGCAAGTACGCCGAGGAGATCCAGACGCCGGAGTTCGGCAACGCGCTTGATAGCGTTCTCCGCAAACGCGCGTCGGACCTGCACGGCATTCTCAACGGCGTCGACTACTCGCAGTGGGATCCGGCGATCGACAAGAACATCGCCGCGCATTACACCCCGCAAAACCTCGCCGGAAAGATCGAGTGTCGGCGCGACCTGCTCCACGCCTTCGGCGCTGGCCACATCCCGGACACCACGCCCGTGCTCGGCATCGTCTCGCGTTTCGCGACAATGAAGGGCTTCGATATGATCGCGCAGATCGCCGACGACCCTGCTCAGCCGCGATGTGTATCTCATTGCGCTCGGCACCGGCGAGCCTTACTACGAGAATCTCTTCCGCTCATTGCAGGAGCGCTTTCCCACCAAGGCGTCGGTCCGCATCGCCTACGATGAAGTGCTCGCCCACAAGGTCGAGGCTGGCTCGGACATCTTCCTCATGCCGTCACACTACGAGCCCAGCGGACTGAATCAGATGTACAGCCTCAAATACGGAACCCCTCCCGTCGTACGTGCCACCGGAGGCCTTGATGACAGCGTCGAAGAGTGGAATCCCGAGACCCGCACCGGCACCGGCTTCAAGTTCTACGGATACAACCCGTTGGACCTGCTCGCCGCCATCGAGCGCGCTCTCGACCTCTTCCACAATGACAAGGATGCCTGGCGTACGCTCATGCTGAACGGCATGGCAGAGGACTTCTCCTGGAAGAAACCAGCGTCTGAATATGCTGCGCTCTACGAAGAGGTCGCGCGCCGTCGAAGCTGACTCGCCGTTACAAAAGCGCACGCCGGCAACTGCTAATCTGAGATTATGATCCTTCGCGTCCGCGGCATTCTCTTCGATATGGATGGTGTGCTCGTCAGCTCACTGGGCTCGGTTGAGCGTAGCTGGCAGAAGTGGGCCGAGGCCCGCGGCATCGATCCCGCGCTTGCCATCAGAACTGCGCACGGCCGCCGCGCCATCGAGACCGTCCGCCTGCTCCGCCCGGACCTCAACGACGTCGAGGAGCTCAAGTGGATCGAGAGCATGGAGGTGGAGGACAACGAAGGTCTTGAAATCCTGCACGGCGTCAAGGCCGTTCTCGAATCGCTGCCCGAAAAATACTGGACCGTCGTCACCTCTGCCACCGATCGCCTCGCTCGTGCCCGCATGGCCTACGGAGGAATCCCCGTCCCGGAGCGCATGATCACCGCCGATGCAGTCACCAGGGGCAAGCCCGACCCCGAGCCCTACCGCCGCGGAGCGGAGCTTCTGGGTCACGTACCGCAGGATTGCCTGGTCATCGAAGATTCGGCCTCTGGCGCCAAGGCCGGACATGCCGCCGGCTGCAAAGTCCTCGCCACGCTGTTCTCCCATTCCTACGAGAGCCTCGCCGCTGCCGACTGGATCGTCCGGTCGCTCGAAGATGTGCGCGTTCGCGTCATCGATGATCAGGTGGAACTCGAATTCCAGCCCGTCAGCCGCGAAGCCACCGCTGTCGTGGCGCACTCCCCGTTAGCATAAGCAAAGAAATTCATGGCCTATACCGTCCGAGTCGAATACGCCGACGCGCGCAAGATGCGCACGCGCAACAAGCGCTGGTACCGCGCAGCTCACTGGCCCATCTGGATATGGGTTTTCTTTCTCGCGCCCGGCCCGCTGACCTTCAATCTCTTCGCGCACGGCGGCAGCGTCGGCAACGTCATCTGGCTCGGAGCCGTCCTCCTCGGCACGGGCATCGCCGCGCTCTATGGACAACTCCCCGGAGCCGAGCCCGCGCCCTACATCCTGCGCTTCACCGAGGACCGCCCTAACCCGCTCTATCGCCGCGTCTGCTACACCTTCGCCTGGAACGCGCTGCTCAACTTCGCCCTGCTCAACCTCGCCGGGCTCATCATCGCGGTCGCCACCGGCACGTGGTACATGAAGCAGATTTACGCCCGGGGATACACCCCGCTGCTCGCCGTCATCCTGGCTCTGGGAATCTTTGGAGTCCTGCCGCGCGTCCGCCGCTCGACCAAAGGAGAAGGCTGGGAGCGCCGATACTTCTACGGAACCGTGTGGGCAGTTACCGCCGCGCAAACCGTCCTGTTGATCCTCTGGAAGACGCTGCCGCGGAACCACACAACCGACATCGTCGAGCTGGCTGTTTACTGCGCCGTGCTCGCTGGAATGGTCATGGCCGCCGCCTTCGGATCCCTGCCGCGTACGCGGCCGATCCTGCCCGGCGAACTGATGGTCGCCGACTGAAGGCCTGTGGACCTGATGTGCCTTACACTTAGTGTGAGGGCCCCCGATGAATTCCAGAGCAGGCGTAATTTTGACGATCCTGGCTGCCGGAATCACCCTCATCGCGATCTGGCGCTTCTACCGGATTTACCGCCGACGCCGACGCTGGAAGCTGCTTACCACCTCCGACCATAGCCTTCACATCGCGCGCGAAAGAATCATCGCCCGCCCGGAACTTCCCGAAGAGGAATAGACGAAAAATGGGGACCCGGCATCCCGGATCCCCATTTGTGTGTGACAGCAGCGGTTACAGATTGCCGCGCGCATCCTGCTCCCTCTCGATCGCCTCGAACAGCGCCTTGAAGTTGCCTTTGCCGAAGCTTCGGCTGCCCTTGCGCTGGATGATCTCGTAGAACAGCGTCGGCCGGTCCTCCACCGGACGCGTGAAGATCTGCAGCATGTATCCTTCATCGTCGCGGTCGACCAGGATGCCCAGCTTCTCAAGCTCGTGCACCGGCTCGTCAATCGTGCCCACGCGGTCCTCAAGCTCCGTGTAATACGAATGCGGAACCCTCAGGAACCCGACGCCCTGCTCCTGCAGCTTCGAAACCGTCGACGAGAATGTCGTCTGTCGCCAGCGCGATGTGCTGCACGCCAGGACCGTGATAAAACTCGAGGTACTCTTCGATCTGCGATTTCTTCCGTCCCTCGGCGGGCTCGTTGATGGGAAACTTCACACGGCCGTTGCCGTTCGACATCACCTTCGACATCAACGCTGAATACTCGGTCGAAATGTCCTTATCGTCGAAGTGCTGATAAAGCGAGAAGCCCATCACGTCCGAGTAGAAATCCACCCAGCGATTCATCTCGTTCCAGCCGACATTGCCGACCATGTGGTCGACATACTTCAGCCCCACCGGACGCGCCTGCTCGTCTTCGCCTTCGTGACGGTAGCCCGGCAGAAACGGCCCGTGATAATTCGAGCGGTCGACGAAGGTGTGGATCGTATCGCCGTAGGTCGCGATCGAAGCCAGCTTGACCGTCCCGTACTTGTCTTTCAGCTCGTAGGGCTCGTGGATGCTCCGCGCTCCGCGCTTCGTGGTCTCTTTCCAGGCCTGCCTGGCGTCGTCCACCCAGAGCGCCACATCGCGCACGCCGTCTCCGTGGCGATGCACGTGGTGGGCAATTTCGCCGTCAGGGCGCAGCGGCGTCGTGAGCACGAAGCGGATCTTGCCCTGTTGCAGCACATACGAAGCCCGGTCGCGCAATCCGGTCTCCGGACCGGCGTAGGCCACCAGCTTCATGCCGAAGGCGAGCCGGTAAAAATACGACGCTTGGCGCGCATTGCCGACGTAGAACTCGACATAATCCGTGCCGTTGAGGGGAAGGAAATCTTTCTCGGTTGTAACTTCCGGATGAAGCAAGGTCGACATACTGAACAACTCCAAAGTGATTCGATGCGCATCATCGCCGGGAGGCCCAAATAATGCTTCCCGGCATTCGGCGACTCATTACCATATACCCTTCGCAAAAGATTTGGCCAATACCCTTAGGTTGTAGACGGAGATACCTCTGCCGCCGCTTCCACAGCCGGAAAAGGCCCCATTTTCCGAACCAGCACTGATGCCTGGCTGACTTTTTGTGCAACTTTACGGTGAGCGGCTTGCGCGAACCCTGCCGCCGCCTTCTCTCTACGTTCTTTGTGAACTTTATGGTGAAATCGTTTCCGGCTGCAGAAATCGCCTTGAACCTTGACGTGTAAGTGGCGTTCGCAGCCAGTTTCTCAGCTGACCTGCGCCACTTCCGGCTTTTCCGTAATCACGTGCGCCGCCACCTCGGCCACAATCTCATACGACCGCAGCCTCGCTGCATGGTCGTATACGGTCGTGGCAAGAATCAGCTCGTCCACCTTCGTCGCTGCCAGAAATCTCTCCAGCCCACGCCGGACGGTATCGGCACTCCCGACTACGGCGGCACCGAATCTCGACCCAACCGCAGCCTCTTCGAACGAATCCCAGTCCAGCTTCTCCGTCGGAGGCGGCAGCGGCCCGGGACGATTCCGGATCAGATTCAGAAATGCCTGCTGCGGAGTCGTCGCCAGCCAGTGCGCTTTGTCATCCGTGTTGGCCGCGACCACGGGAACGCCGGCCATCGTGTAGGGCCGATCCAGCGTTTCCGATGGCCGGAAGCGCTCTCGATACAGTTCCAGCGCAGCCGTCAGGTTGCCCGGCTGAAAGTGCGACGCAAACGCGAACGGCAGCCCCAGATCGCCCGCCAGCGCCGCGCTGAAACCGCTCGACCCGAGCAGCCAGATCGGCACATTCGATCCTGCTCCCGGATACGCCGTCACCGCCTGGCCCTCCCGGCGCGGCGCAAGGAACGCGCGCAGCTCCGCCAGCAGGGCAGGGAAGTCATCGCCCTGATCTTTCAGGTCTTTGCGCAGCGCCCGCGCCGCCGCATAGTCTCCACCCGGCGCGCGTCCCAGCCCAAGATCGATACGCCCCGGATAAAGCGCCTCCAGTGTCCCGAACTGCTCCGCAATCACCAGCGGCGCATGGTTGGGCAGCATGATGCCGCCGGAGCCCACGCGGATGCTCTTGGTCCCTCCGGCCACATGTCCGATGAGCACGGATGTAGCCGCCGAAGCGACCCCGGAAATGTTGTGGTGTTCCGCCAGCCAGAAGCGCTTGTAGTCCCAGCGCTCTGCGTGCTGCGCCAGATCCAGCGTGTTGCGGAAAGCCTCCGAGGCATCGCCGCCCTGACGCACATGGGCCAGGTCGAGAACCGATAGCGGAGTCTGCGAAAGTCGTGAAGGAGTCACAACCTTTAGATGACCGCGCTCGTTTGTAGATGCAACGCTTCTTTGCGCCAGGCGTTCGGGAAACTGTTACTCGCTCACGCTGGTCGTCAGCTCTTTCGCCAGTCGAACCGTAGTCTTCTGCTTGATATCCTGCGACGAATCTCCCAGCATCAGCGTGTACGACCCTGCATCGGCCTTCCAGGTTGATGAACCAACATCGAAGTAGCTGAAGCTCCGCGGATTCAATTCAACCGAGACGTTCTTCGTCTCACCCGGCTGCAACATCACCCGCGCAAACCCCTTAAGCTCCTTCACCGGACGCTCCACCTTCGGCGAATCCTCTCCAACATAAAGCTGCGCAACCGTCTCTCCGGCGCGCTGCCCGGCATTCGTAATGCTGAAAGTTACATGAAACCGCCCATCGCCCGCGGGCTCAGCCTTGAGATCCCCCATCGAAAACGTCGTATACGACAGCCCATATCCGAACGGATACTGCGGCTCGACGTGGTTGTGCTCGTATCCGCGGTAGCCCATGAAGATGCCCTCGCGATAGACAACTTTGTTCGTGCCCAGATCGGGATAATAATGCGCGTAGCTGGGATTGTCCGTGATCTGCTTCTCCCAGCTGATCGGCAGATGTCCCGAAGGATTCGCATCGCCGAAGAGCAGGCGCGAAGCGGCAACGCCGCCCTGCTCGCCCGCGTACCAGGTCTCCAGAATCCCCTGCACCCTGTCCTTCCAGTTCGAGACATCGACGCTGCCGCCCGACGTGATTACCACAACTGTCTTTTTGCCCAGCGCGGCAATCTGCTGGATCATCTGCTCCTGCCCGACCGGCAACTCGAAGCTCCGGTCGCCACCTTCCGACTCCTCGGCGGCGTTGAAGCCTACCGCAAGCACCACAGCGTCCGCCTTCGATGCCATCTCGAGCGCATCCTTCTCGACGATCGTGTCCAACGGCACAATGCCTGCCCGCATGCCGGAGACGGATGCGAGCTGTTGCGAAAGCTGTTCCAGCACAACTTTGTGCGGCGTCTTGCTCAGATCCATCACCGTCTGGTTCAGGATGTATTTCGGAACGACCGAGCTGTCGAAAACGACCGCGTCGTCGATGAGCAATCGGTACCGGCCGTCCGTCTGGACGAACACCGCAAACTTGCCCGCCTCTTCCGGCGTGTAATAGCCCGTCCACTTGCTGCTCGTCGTGGGACGCGTATAAGGATTCGCATTCCGGTGTGCGGTAAGCGCGTTCAGTTCCTGCTCTTCCGGCTCGCGCCGTGTCGACCCGGCCGCAAACATCGTCGGCTCCGTCGTCTGGCTCACGGTGTCGCCTTCGAGATTCGCCTTGCTGAAGGTCACATGCGCTACGCCCGGCGTCTTGCCCTCGGGATCAGTCGTGAACCGCGTCAGGCGCGACATCTGGTAGATACTGCGCACGCCGCGCGCGTAGAGCACCTTTGCCTGCTCGCCGAGGTAGTCGCTGATCCCGACCATCAGGCTGGTGTTTGCAAAGCTGACCACCTGCCCGCTGCCGCCTCCGGTGGTCACGGTCTCGGCAGCCGTCGGCCCGATCACCGCAATCGTCTTGATCGCGCTCTTGTCGAGCGGCAGGACATTGTTTTCGTTCTTCAGCAGAACCGCGCCTTCAAGAGCTGCCTCGAGCGACGCCGCGCGCCCTTCGAGGTTGTAACGCGGAATTCCGGTATCGAGCTGCGGATGATCCAGCCAGCCAAAATCCGCCGCCACGCGCAGAATCCGCCGTACCTTGTCATCCAGTGTCGCCTCGGAGATGGTCCCGTCCTTCAGCAGGGGCATGATCTTCTCGGGAGCGAAGTACACTCCGAAGGGCATCTCGAGATCCAGCCCGCCGTTGGCCGCCGCCGCGGTGTCATACGTTGCCACCCAGTCCGACATGATGATGCCCGGAAAATGCCATTGCCCCTTGGCGACATCCACATTCAGCACCTTGTTCTGCGTCATGTGCTCGCCGTTGGTCAGGTTGTAGGAGTCCATGATGGCCCCGACCTTCGCCGTCTTCACCGCGGCCTCAAACACGGGCATGTAAATCTCGCGCAGCGTGCGCGGGTCGATTACCGAGTCTGTGTCGTGGCGGAGGTACTCGGAGTTGTTGCCCAGATAATGCTTTACCGTGGCCGACACGCCTTCCTGCTGCACGCCGCGGATGTATCCCACCGCAATGCCGCTAGCCAGGAAAGGGTCCTCGCCGAAGTACTCGAAGTTGCGGCCATTCATCGGCGCGCGGTAAATATTTACGCCGGGCCCAAGAATGAACGCCGCACCGCGCGACCGGGCATCGCGTCCCAACTGCTGACCGACACGCAGCGCCAGGTCCGTGTTCCACGACGCCGCCAGCCCGATGCCTCCCGCATACGCGATCGTCGGGGCAGGAATATGCGCGCCCACCGGCCCGTCCGCCATCTGGAAATAGGGAATATTCAGCCGCGGGATCGGGTGCGTCCGGAATGGTGTATCGCCGCCGATCAGCTCGACCTTCTCTTCGAGCGTCATCTTCGAGACAAGATCGTCGGCGCGCCTCTCGGCAGCCTGCGGATCGTTCCCGACAAACTGTGCGTAACTTGCGACCGGGCTGGACAACAGGAAAACCGCCACAATCGTGCGGCAGGTGAGAGCGAGCGAACGGCGTAGCGGCATTTGCGATGACTCCGGAGCAGATCGGAGAAGGAGTCTGCAACTCCTTCATTTATTTACCCGATGAGTATACCGGTATCCCCGCTTGAGACTCTTCCTTTGGGTCAGGCGCGCGCCTACGGCAGACTCTGCTCGCTCGAGTTGATCTCCCGCGCCTTAAGATTCTCCTCGCGCCTCTCAATCTCGGCCGCAGCGGCTGGTCGCAGGCGTTCCAGCAGCGCGAGAAGTTTGGCCGGATCGAACGTCTCCAGATGGTAATCAGCCTCTGCGCAAATCCCAATGGCAGGAGAGCTGACCCCGATGATAGGTATGGCAGGTGCGATCTCCTTGACTGCCCGGACAAATTCGGCGCATGAAAATTCCTGGGTATCGGCATCGATCACCATCCCGTCCACCGCCGGAAACCGCTTGAGAGTCTCGAGCGCTTCCCGCGCGGTGTAAGCCGTCAGCACGTTGAACTTCGCCGTTTCAATCACCAGCTTGCGTGTGGAGATGCTTAGGGCGTGTTCGCGATCGACAACAATAAAGCATGGTCTCTGCATAGGAACCATAAGATGCGAAAAGCGAACCAGATGTCTGGGTTTGAAACCGCATTGTGTAATACGAAGAGATTAGCCCCTGATCCCCATTGACACCCGCTTCCGGCAGTGCAACCCTTAAATGTTTTGCCGGAGTCGAATTTTTCCATGAACCTTCAGGCCGCCACGCTGACCGTTGCCGAACCGTATCTCATCCAGCAGGACTGGTCTGCCTACACTCCCGACCAGCACGCGATCTGGGCCGAACTCGTCAGCCGTCGCATGCCGCAGCTCCGCCGGCACGCCTGCCGGGAGTATCTCGACGGCTTCCAGCAGATCGGCCTGCGCGAAGAGACCATCCCCAACCTTGCCGAGGTGACGAAGCGCCTCCGGCCGCGCACAGGATGGAGCAGCACCCCCGTCAGCGGCTTTCTGCCGCCCGACGCCTTCTTCGAGATGCTCGCCGCCCGCCAGTTTCCCACCACCACCTGGCTGCGCAGCCGCGACTCGCTCGAATACACGCCCGAGCCCGACATCTTTCATGACGTCTTCGGACATGTCCCAATGCACGCCCACCCGGTCTTCGCCGACTTCCTGCAGCAGTACGGCAAGGTCTGCGCCCAACTCGGCGACAGCAATCGCGGCACAGCGAAAGACAAGCTGGAGCGCATGGGCCGCCTCTTCTGGTTCACGGTCGAGTTCGGAATCATCCGCCAGGACGGCGAAATCAAGCTCTACGGCAGTGGCCTCATCTCCTCGCATGGCGAGGCGACTCATCTGATTGATGGCATCCGGAGCGGGCGTGGCCCCGAGATCCGCGACTTTAACCTCGACCAGGTCCTGAACCAGGAGTTCCTTGTCTCGGAGATGCAGAGGGTTCTTTACGCCGTCGAATCTTTCGACCAGATTTATGAAGCCGCGCAGCAGGCTGAAGAGCGCCTGGGCTGATCAGGTTGCCCCAACGTCCGGCTTGCCGGATAGGGGACTGGCGCCAGCTGTTACTTACGTATTGACGTGGTGCAAAAATTCGCAAAGCTGCAATGTTGCGTGATGCACAATGAAGTTTTGGGAGGAAATTTGCCGCGCATCCACTTTCACCTGCAACTGGCAGAGCTTAAAGACAAGTTGTTGGCGATGGCGGCCCTGGCGCAGCAGGCAATGGGTTCCGCCGTGGATGCTTATCTGCGCCGCGATGCGGGCCTCTGCCAGTACGTGCGCGAGAACGAGACGGCCATTAACACCGCCCATCGCGAGGTCGACGAGCTGGCTTATGACCTGCTCGCCATGGAGCAGCCGATGGCTGTCGACCTGCGCTTCATTCTCGCCGTCATCAAGATCAACGGCGACCTCGAGCGCATCGGCGATCAGGCCATGAGCATCGTCTACCGCTGCCTCGACCTCATCGACCAGGAGCCCGTCGACCTGCCCGTCGACATCGCGAGCATGGGCGACTACGCCAACATGATGATCCGCGCCTCGGTCCAGGCGCTGATTGAGGGCGACGCCCAGGTGGCCGAAGCCGTCCTCGACATGGACGACGAGATCGACCGCATGAACCGCGTCGCCCAGGCGGACCTGACGCGTGTGATTCAGGAACGTACCTCCGTCGCCCGCGAGGCACTGCAAGCCATCATCGTTTGCCGCAACCTCGAACGCATCGCCGACCACGCCACCAACATTGCCACTGACGTCATCTTCTGGATCCGCGGCGCCGATGTCCGCCATCAGCTCACTGCCGCCGAGGCCGAATAGCACCGCCCGAAACCGTTACACTAGCCTTATATGGCTGCATTGGTCCTCGACGGTAAGGCATACGCAAAGGAGCTTGAGACCGAGCTCTCCTCGCGTGTTCACACGCTCCAGGAAAAAACCGGCAATCCCGACCCGCCCATCCTGGCTACCATCCTGGTCGGCGACGACCCCGCCTCGGCTACTTATGTCCGAATGAAAGGCAACGCCTGCCGCCGCGTTGGCATGGAGTCCCTCAGCATCACGCTGCCGGAAGAAACCACGACGGACCAGCTGCTCACCGCCATCGATGAGCTGAACGCCCATCCTCGCGTTCGCGGCATCCTGCTGCAACATCCCGTCCCGCACCAGATCGACGAGCGTGCCTGCTTTGACCGCATCGCCATCGAAAAAGACGTGGATGGCGTTACCAGCCATGGCTTCGGGCGCATGGCCATGGGAGAGCCTGCCTATGGTTCGGCCACTCCTGCCGGCATCATGCGTCTGCTCAAGCGTTACGGCATAAACCCATCAGGAAGAGAGGCCGTCGTCGTCGGCCGCAGTCCCATTCTCGGCAAGCCCATGGCCATGATGCTCCTCGGAGCCAACGCCACTGTAACCATCTGCCATTCCCGCACGAAGAACCTGCCCGAGGTCGTGCGCCGCGCCGAGATCCTCGTTGGCGCGGTCGGCAAGGCCGAGTTCATCAAGGCTGACTGGATTCGTGACGGCGCTGTTATCGTCGATGCCGGCTATCACCCCGGCGGCATCGGAGACGTCGAACTCGCTCCAGCCATTGAGCGTTGTGAGGCCTATACGCCTGTGCCCGGCGGCGTCGGTCCCATGACCATCGCTACCCTCATCGCCCAGACCGTCGAAGCCGCTGAAAAAGCCGCCGAGGTCGAAAAGGCTGTTCCGGCCCTTTAGCTACTGCTGTTTCTTCGCCGACGGCGTGAGCTTGCGTAGCAGGAATTCCTGAATCACGGAGTTTGCCATATCGGCCGCAACGTCAACTCCGAAGGTGCTGAACACCTGCCCCACGCCGCGATTCGACTCAGGATAGTAAAGATTCGAGATGGCTCCTGAAGACAGGTAGCCGCCCAGGCCGGAGTAGTTCGGTTGCCACTTTCCGTTGTCGCCCCTTGTCCGGAAGGTGCTGGAGAGTGCGTAAATTAACCGGGACTTCGTCGTTCCGGTGCCCTTGTAGTAGTAGCGCGGGTCCTGACGAAGAAGTGAGGGCAGGATCGCGCCGCCGATGAAGATGTCGGTCAGGCCGTTCGCGTAATTCGCTCCGAAGCGCTGTCCGTAAGCCGCCCAGCCCTGGCCGTAGTCAGGGGTGTCCCCGGCCTGGTCGACTGCGGCGACGAACGCCGAGCCAAGAATAGTAATGGGATCGATGGAGGTCTTTATGGCCAGCCTGAATTTCAGTTTCGCGGTCAGCGGCGCAGGATGCTCCTCGTACACCACATAAAAATTGGGAATGAAGCCCAATACCCGCTGCTTCTCCTCGATTTCCACCTGCTCGGTGGCGATCTGTTCCGTCGTCAGCGCGGCCGTCACCGTCGTGACCACCACGGCGAGTTGCAGCCTGACGCCCGGAAGCTCCAGATACTGCCCCGGCTTCAGCGTAATGGCCTCGGAACTCCAGTTCACAAACCCCTTCGCAGTGACGCTGATGTGGTACGGCACACCCGGCTTCACATCGCTGAACGAAAAGAACCCATAGTCATTCGCTGAAGTGGTGTGTTGATCGTCAGCCTTTGGCCCTTGTAGAACCACCGTCGCGCCAGGAACGACCTGGTCGGCAACAGCCGTGATCGTGCCCACAATCGTCCCCGTTCGCGGCTCGGGCGCTGAAGCTTGCTGTGCCATTGCCGTTCCAATTGCCCCGGCCCAGACCGTCAGCAGAACGGCCAGCAGCGTCAGCCAATGTCCTCGCTGCGGTCCCCGACAACCAGCCATCCCATGTCTTGCTGACCCTGTCCCAATAGTGCCTGATTTACGCAGATTCCACCTCTCGCCCTTCGCGGATACAGCGCCGTTCAGGGTGTCGTGTGAGCCTTTGACCCAAGCCCCGTTTGCTTCTCGACGATCGGCCCCTATCCTGGGCGGAACGCTGTGTCGATCGAATACGCTCCACACCCGGCCAATCAATAGACGAAAATGACACACCGGCGCCTCAAACCAGCTTGCGCCTTGATAAAAGATGAACATGTAGAACCGAAAGATACAGAGAATGCCCTAAGCGCAAGTCCCCACGATCCTTCCCGACGGTCAGTCGTCGTGCTCACCGCCCAGCCAGGCTTGCCGCCTAACGCGGGGACCTGAACTCAGATTACTCGATTAAGGGTTTGTAATTTCAATGAAATACGCAGGAAAGCGCTTCCATCTAGACTGGAAGTCTGACCCCATGAGCAAAAAAAACACCGTGGAGCAGAGCCCTCCCGGACAGATTGCTTATTCCGAGCACGTCAACCCGCAATGGGCGCGCCTACTGACCCTCCTTCAGATGAACGCCGACTATGTCGAGTGCCGGGGCGAGAAACTGCACACCTCCGACGGCCGCACCATCCTCGACTTCCTCTCCGGCTACTGCGTTCACAATCTTGGACACAACCATCCAAAAGTCATCGCCGAGCTCCATGCGGAGCTCGACCGCAACGGCCCGGCGATGCTTCAGAGCCATGTCGCAGCTAGCGCCGGCGAGCTTGCCGAAAAACTCTGCGTCCGCGCCGGAGGCCGCCTGAGAAAGGTCTACTTCGCCAACTCCGGCAGCGAAGGCGTCGAGACGGCCATCAAGTTTGCCCGTGCCGCCACCGGCCGCAATGGCCTGCTTGCTGCGCGCGGCGGATTCCACGGCCTCACTTGCGGAGCGCTGGCTCTCATGGACCACGGCTTCTGGTCCGAAGGCTTCGGACCGCTCGTGCCTGGCGTGGAATTCGTCAATTTTGGCGACATCCCCGCACTCGAGGAGCATCTCGCCACGCGCAAATTCGCCGCCCTGATCCTCGAGCCGATCCAGGGCGAAGCCGGCATCATACTGCCACCCGAAAACTACCTCGAGCGTGCGCAGGAGCTCTGCAAAAAATACGGTACCCTCTTCGTCCTCGACGAAGTCCAGACCGGCCTCGGCCGCACCGGACGCTTCATCGCCGCCCACCACTTCGCCCTCGATCCCGACATGGTCATCCTCGCCAAGGCGCTCAGCGGCGGGTTCGTTCCGGCCGGCGCGGTGCTCATGACTGATTCGATTTACGACAGCGTCTATCACTCTTTGCGTCGCGCCATCGTACACACATCCACATACAGTGAAAACGGCCTCGCCATGCGCGCGGGACTCGCAGCTCTCGACGTCCTCGATTCCGAAGCTCTCGCTGAGCGCGCTTTCATTCAGGGCGGAGAATTCCGTGCAGTTCTTGCCGAAGCCCTCGCTCCGTATGAAATCTTCAGCGAAGTCCGCGGTATCGGGCATTTCTCCGGTATCGCCTTCCGTCCGCCGAAATCCCTCCGCCTCCGGCTATCCTATGAGGCCTTCCACCGCATCCATCCGGCGATGTTCGGCCAGATCATCGTGATGCGCCTCTACCGCGACCACGGCATTCTTACCCAGATTTGCGGCAACAACTTCATGGTGCTAAAAGCCGCGCCGCCGTTGAATGTGCCCGATGAAAGCCTCGCAAGCTTCACGCACGCCCTTGTTGACGTGCTCGAAGCCGTTCACTCATCCGGGCGCTTCTGGCAGGATGCTCTCGAACTCGCCGGCCGGGCCATCAGAGTCTAAGCTAGGATGAGGGACTAAAGCTCCGTGCGGCTTCTGGTAGTAGAGGACGACCATACAATCCGCGACTTCCTCACCCGGGCGCTCGGCGAGGCCGGCTTCCTTGTCGACGCCTGCGCGCAGGGTGCCCAGGCCGAGGGCCTCGCACTCGAAGGCGTCCACGACGCCATGGTCATCGATCTGACCCTCCCCGACATGGACGGACTCGACCTCATCCATCGCCTGCGCGCCCAGGGAGTCGCCGCGCCCGTGCTGATTCTCTCCGCCCGCCGCTCCGTCGATGAGCGTGTCCTCGGCCTCGACCGTGGCGGCGACGACTATCTCACCAAGCCCTTTGCCGTCGCCGAAGTCCTGGCCCGTCTGCGGGCGCTGCTCCGGCGCAGCACGCCCAATCAACCTGAGGCGACCCGGCTCCGCGTGGCCGACCTCGAACTCGATCTCATCCGCCGCGAGGCGCGCCGGGGCGAAGCGGAACTGCAACTCACGCAACAGGAGTTCGCGCTTTTGGAATATCTCTGCCGCAACGCCGGACGTGTCGTCACGCGCAGCATGGTCCTCGACCACGTCTGGAAGATGCGCTTCGATACCTCGACGAACATAGTCGACGTTCACATCCACCGGCTGCGAAATAAAGTCGACCGCGACTCCGACCGGCCTCTGATAAGAACCATGCGGGGAGTAGGCTATGTTCTCAAGGATTAGCAGCTCCTTTTATCGCACCGCCGCCTGGCGTCTCGCCCTGCGCAGCACCCTGGCCTTCGCGGTCAGCAGCGCCCTGGTGTTTTTCTTGATGTACAGCCTGGTCGCGCGTACGATTCGCGAGCGCACCGATTCGTGGCTCATCGGCGAAAGCGAAACGCTGAAGCAGGTCGCCCTCACCACGCCCAAAGATGCTGTTTACGGACGTATCGTAGGTGAGGTTGCGGAGTTGGCGACACAGGAGGCCGCTTTCGACAGCCACGACGATGACGCCTCGAACATTGTCTTCTTCTACCAAAGTCGCGAAAGCGGAGAGCCGCCGCTGTGGGTCGGCCCAGCCGGTAAAGAGGCCTTCATTGCCAGCCTGCGCCAGCTGAATGTGCACGAGCGTTCGGCTGCTTTTATCAGGGTTCCCGGATGGAGATTGCCTTTTCGCGTTGTGGCCGCCGATGTCGGTCCAGGCATGGGCAGGGTTTATCTCGGCCTGCAGGACTCTGCCGGGCGCATCATGCTCACGCGTCTGCTCCTGTGGTTTTTCCTGGCGTGGATCTTTATGGTGGGATTCGGCTTCGTCATCGCCGTGCTCAGCATGCGCGGCACACTCAAGCGCGTCGACGCTATCACCGGCGCAGCCGCCAGCATCGGCACTGGAGACCTCAGCAGCCGAGTCGCCTGCGCCGACAAACCTAACGACGAGATCGCTCGCCTCGCCCGCACCTTTAACCGGATGCTCGACCGCATCTCGGCCTCTGTGAATCAGCTCCAGACCCTTACCGACGCGGTCGCCCATGACATGAAGAGCCCACTCACCTCCGTGCGGGGAAGCCTCGAAGCGGCCCTTTCCACCGACGACCCGAACCTCTCCCGCGAGCTTGTCGCCGGAGCCGTCGAGAGCCTCGACCGCTTATCCGGAATCGTCACCACGTCTCTCGATGTCGCCGAGGCCGAAGCCGGCGCCCTTCGCCTTCGCCGCGAGCCGTCCGATCTCGCCGACCTCATCCAGCGCGTGGCCGAGCTCTATGCCCCCGCGTTTCACGAGCGTCGCCAGACTCTGACCACCCTCGCTGCCGGGCCCGTGCAGGCGCTGGTGGACCAGCGCTTCATCGTTCGCCTGCTCTCAAACCTGCTCGAAAACGAGCTTCGTTACGCCGGAGACAGCGCCCGGATCGTGATCGCCCTCACCGAATCGGAAGGAAAAGCCGAAATCCGCGTGCGAGACGACGGCCCCGGATTCCCGCCCGAGCTGCTCGCCCATGTTTTCCAGCGCTTTGCCAAAGGCGATAAGTCCGAGGGGCACGGGCTCGGCCTGGCCTTTGTCCGGGCCGTGGCGCTCGCCCACGGCGGACGCGCATGGGTGCGCAATCTCGACACCCCGTCCGGGGCCGAAATTGTAATCGAAATCCCTACATTTTCAGCGAATCCTGCGGCTCCTTCGCCTCAATCGCCCCCTCTCGACCGCTCCATTGAAACCATGATTACCGAACCCGGCACTGATGTTATCGTGACTTCTTCGTGACGGTTGGGCATACTCGAAATACCATTCTCACGGGAGCCAAAGAGAACGCATGCGTATTGCAGCAACGACAACAGCATTTCCCCCGTATTACTTCAGCCAGCTGGAGGTGGTTGAAGCACTTAAGACTTATTGGGGTAACGGCCCCGACAACGGGGCAGTTCTGGAGCGCCTCCACTCGCGTACCGGCGTCGAGTATCGCTACTTCTCACGTCCGCTGGAGGAATACCAGGCCATCGATACGTGGGGTAAAGCCAATAATGTCTGGATCGAGACCTCCGAGCAACTCGGACAGCAGTCGATCGAGTGCCTGCTCAAGCAGACCGGCCTCGCACGCGACCGCATCGCAGCGCTCTTCTTCGTCTCCGTTACCGGAGTCTGCAGCCCCTCGATCGACGCCCGCCTCGTCAATCGCATGAGGCTCTCTCCCAACATCAAGCGAAACCCCATCTTCGGCCTCGGCTGCGTCGCCGGAGCTGCCGGTCTCGCCCGCGCCGCCGATTATGTCCGCGCCTATCCCGACCAGGTCGCCGTGTTGCTCTCGGTCGAACTCTGTACCCTCACCTGGCAGCGCGGCGACATGTCCGCCGCCAACCTCATCTCCTCCGGCCTCTTCGGCGACGGAGCAGCCGCCGTCCTCGTCGCCGGAGACAAGGTCCCGCTCCCGGGCCCCCGCATCGTCGACAGCCATCGGGTCTTCTATCCCGACACCCACTACGTAATGGGCTGGGATATCTCTGAAAAGGGCTTCGGCATTGTGCTTTCCCCCGACGTCCCGAAGGTTGTCCGCGAAAACCTCGGCCGCGACGTCGACAGTTTCCTCGCCATGCATGGTCTAACGCGCAGTGACATCGGTACGTGGATCATGCACACCGGCGGTCCCAAGGTCCTCGATGCCTCCGCCGAGGCCCTGGGAGTGGGCCGCGAAGCCCTCGACATCTCATGGGAAGCCCTGCGCCGCGTCGGAAATCTCTCTTCCGCATCGGTGCTCGTGGTCCTCGATGAAGTCATGAAACACCAGCGCCCTAAGCCCGGAACCCGCAGCATCCTGGCCGCCATGGGGCCGGGATTCTGCTGCGAGATGCTGCTGCTTGAGTGGTAGCAGCGTCTATTAACTGAATGGAGTGGGATGGGTCTTTCGCAGAACCGTTGTGATGTATTCATTGTTGGCGGAGGGCCCGCAGGACTGACAGCAGCAATTACGCTTCGGCAACGTGGCGTTCATGTTTTGTTAGCCGACGCCCAGGTTCCTCCCATAGACAAAGCCTGCGGCGAAGGTATCATGCCCGACTCTCGCCGCGAACTCGCCCATCTTGGCGTGGATCTTGCCTCGTCGCACGGAGCACCCTTCCGCGGCATCCGCTTTTGCGACGAGCTTTCCACCGCATCAGCCAATTTCACGGCCGGAAGTTTTTCTGGTTCTGACTTTCCCGGCGAAGGCATCGGTCTCCGCCGCCTCGTCCTCCATGGCCTGCTCGTCGACCGTGCCCGCGACCTTGGCGTGCGCATGCGCTGGGGAACGCCCGTCGCTCTGGCCCCGAATCAGCCGCCATCCCTGGCCGGAGAACCCGTAACCTACCGCTATCTCATCGGAGCCGACGGCCAGTCCTCTCGCGTCCGCTTCTGGGCCGGCCTCGACCGCGGAACCCTCCACAGCCGCCGCCTCGGCTTCCGCATGCACTACCGGACGAGGCCATGGAGCCAATACGTCGAGGTTCACTGGGGACCCCTCGGCCAGGCCTACGTCACTCCGATCGGAGAAAATGAGATTTGCGTCGCCGCCGTCACCCGCTTTCCGGGCCTCGCCCGCACCACCCAACTCATCGATAGCATCCCCGCCCTCCGCACCCGGCTCCGCCACGCTGAGATCACTTCCCGGGAGCGCGGCTCCATCACCACCACCCGCACCCTCCGCCATGTCGTTCGCGGAAACATAGCCCTCCTCGGAGACGCATCCGGCTCGGCCGATGCCGTCACCGGAGAAGGCCTCGCCGTGGTCTTCCGTCAGGCCGCTCTGCTGGCTGACTCAATCGCCTCCGGCGGCCTCGCCGCCTACGCCGCCGCACACGCCAGAACCTTGCGCCTGCCGCAGGCCATTGCCCGCGCCCTGTTGTTCCTGGATCGCCATCCCGCGCTCCGCCGCAAGGCTCTGCAGGTTTTTGCTCACGAGCCCGCGCTCTTCGAGAAGCTGCTCCGCGTTCACCTCGGAGAAGAGCCGCTCACCCGACTCCTCTTTTCGCACGCGCCGCGGCTCGGCGCGCGCATGTTGCTCCCATTGCCGCTCAGGCCCTGATTCCCGAACCCGGAGAACCATCATGAAGCCGTCACCCACGCGCCTTCTGCCCACGCCCCGTCTTTTAGGCTCCGCTCTGCTCTTCGTCTTTCTGTTCATTGGGCCGCTTCTGCGCGCCCAGCCCGCGCCGCAGGCCGTCACCATGCATATCGATCCTGCCCACACCGAGATCCACTGGACTCTCAAGGGCAACATGCACACGGTTCACGGGACATTCAAGCTCAAGGGCGGCCTCATCACCTTTGACCCGTCGACCGGCGCCGCGCAGGGGGAAATCGCCGTTGATCTGACTACCGGGGAGAGCGGAAACCAATCGCGCGATGGCCATATGCAGAAGGACGTCCTCGAGAGCGACAAATATCCTCAGGCTATCTTCCATCCGGAAAAAGTAACCGGCAATGTCAAATCCGGCTCAACCCAGAACGTAACCGTGGACGGCATATTTACCATTCACGGCAAGGATCACCCCCTCCGCCTCGACGCAAAGGTGCAGGTCGACGGACACGACGCCGTTGCCACCACCCATTTCACGGTGCCTTACGTCGACTGGGGTATGAAGGATCCCAGCAGTTTCCTCTTCCGTGTGGATAAGGCCGTGGATGTGGATATTACCGCGAAGGGCGGAATCGAAGGCGTGCACTAGAAAGAAGCGGATGCCCCACGTCCGGATTACCTGATGGCTTTCGGACGTGGGCCGCTTGCGCGAACGCGTGGGAAAGTCGCTCAGCTACATCATGTGTTGGACCGCATCCCAAACATATATTCCCAGGATGCAGGCGGAAAGGACACAAGTCGCGCCGGTCGCGATCCGCACGAAGGGCGTAACCTTGTTCACCTTGGCCAGAAGTTCAGTTTGTTCTTTCTTCTGATGATCTTCTGCTTCATCCAGAAATAGCTGGTCTTCCTCGTACCTGGTGAGTGTGCCGCGATAGGCCAGAAGTATCAGTAGGATCGCCAAAACTCCGGCCCAGACGATCCACAAATAAACCATAGCGCTCATTGAGCACCTCGGGATTCGGATTGAGCCGGCTCCAGGATACCGAGCGGGTCCCGGGCTTTTTCCCGGGCTCGGGGGGTAGGTGGAAACCGTTATCATGCATGATAGCCCCGCTTTTGGGGCACTGAACAGCCCTTTTTCGCAATGTGAAACTCGGCTGGCAACCCCCGTCTCTAGTCCGCCTTCCATCTCAGTGCACCACAAGAAATCCGGCCTCTGGCGCCGTACGGAGACGCGAATGACTCGAACCACTGAACTTTGGAAGAAATCTTGCACGGGTGCCTTGGCCGCGCTCGCCCTTACCCTTTGCGTAGCTTGGCTCAGCGGCTGCACCAACAACCCGCCGCAGTCCGACCAGCAGCTCAAGCAGCAGGCCGCTCAGACGACCGAGCAGGTCAAACAGGGAGCCCAGCAGGCCGCCGCCGACGCGAAGGTTGCCGCCGCCAACGCCGAGCGCAAGGTCGATGACATCGCCGCCGGCGTAAAAGAAGGCATCCACAGCGACAACAAGCCGTCGCCATCAGGCACCGTCGACATCAACTCCGCCAATGCAACGCAGTTGGAAACCCTGCCCGGCATCACCGGCGCCCGCGCTAACCGCATTATCGACAACCGGCCCTACTCCGCACCGCACGATCTGGTCAGCAAAGGAGTAGTTTCCGAAGCGGAATACTCCAGAATCTCTGACAAGGTCGTCGCCGACTAGGTCAGTTGCTAACCGTCTGTCATCCTGAGCGAGTCTGGCGCGCCGCCAGACGAGTCGAAGGACCCGTTTTCCGCACAACCGAGGGTGCCCCACTCAAGCCCGGCGCTGGCTTGAGTGGGTTAAAGCGGCAACCGCCGCGAACCGTCCGCACCCAAAATCCGCCGTTTCCACGCTGAGCGGCTCACCAAGCATCATCTCTCGCACCACCCGTGCCGTTCCCGGACCCAGCAGGATCCCGTTCCGGAAATGTCCTCCCGCGATCCAGCACCGCTCGCCGCAGGCATCGATCACCGGCAGGCCGTCCGGCGTCGCCGGGCGTAATCCCGCCCACGATTCGACCATCCGAGCCTCCCGCAGCGGAGGCCAAAGCGCCCCAGCCGTGTCCAGCAATCCGGCAACCGCCGTCTCCTCTACCTGCTTATCGAACCCCGCGTCTTCCACCGTCGCGCCGATCACAATCCGTCCATCTCCGCGTGGAACCAGATAAATCTCCGGCGTCCGCAGCACCACTCCCAGCCGCTCTGGACCCCGCTCCTCCACCAGTACCATCTGGCCCTTCCGCGGACTGACCGGGAGCCCCGACAACCGTGCCGCCCAGGCCCCGCTCGCGTGCACGAACTTCTCTGCCGTCCACCGCCCCTCGCTCGTCTCAATCTCCACCCCGCCGCCGGAATCCTTCACGGCCTGGACCTCGGTTCCTTCAAGCAGCGTCGCCCCAGCCGCCCGTACCGCCTTCGGGAGCGCCCTCGCCAGGTCTCTCGGATCGAGGCTGTCCTCATCCAGCGAAAAAAAACGCAGACCACCTGCCACCGCGCCCGCAGCGACTGCCTCCAGCTCCGCTGCCGTCAGTTCCTCAAAACCCTCCGGCAGCTCCCGCTCGGCCAGAATCGCGCGCCGTGTCCGGATCGGCACCCGCTCGTCCGAAAGCTCTTCAAGTCTCGCCAGAAATTGCGGATACAGCTCCGCGCTTAATTCCGCCAGCGCGCGCAGCGCCGCCGGATTCTCCGGGTCCCGGGCCGCCAGCATCCCCGCGGCTGCGCTTGATGCCTCAGCCATCGCCCGGCCGCGCTCGAACACCGTCACATCCAGCCCAGCGCCAGCCAGCTCCAGGGCTGTCGCAAGCCCGATAATCCCGCCGCCGGCAATTGCTACTTCCGTGTGCTTCACAGCGTCTATTCTATTGCGCACAGGGAAGATGCCCCGGTACCCACGCCGGTTGCGCCTCTTTCATGCCGTCAAGCAACGGGAAAAACTTGCGTGCGAGCCGGCACGTCTATAATTCGGTCACCCCGGCTGATCGGTTTCTGGTAAGTGGAAAGGGAAGAACGACATGAGTGACGAAACGCCTGTAGTTCCTGAGCAACGCAGCTATTCCGGACTTTTCCTCGGGCTGCTGGCCGTAGCTGTCATCGCCGCTATCGCGGGCCTGGCCTGGAGTTATCACCTCTCGGGACGGCTGACCAACGCCGAAGCCCAGCTTGCCCAGGCGCAACAGAACAATCAGAAGCTGGGCTCTGCCCTCGACGAAACCAACGCCCGCCTCAAGGTCACCACAGAAACCCTCGGCCACTCCCTGGGACTGACCCAGCAGCAGCTCGAAACCCGGGCGCAGCAGCTGTTGAGGCGGC
Source organism: uncultured Acidobacteriaceae bacterium (assembly GCA_963782175.1). GTDB lineage: Bacteria > Acidobacteriota > Terriglobia > Terriglobales > Acidobacteriaceae > Silvibacterium. Next base: position 33,451 of record CAWAIX010000011.1, on the reverse strand, counting down.
AGGAGGCACAGGAAGCCGAAGCCAAGCGTCTCGCCAGCGAGCAGGCTGCTACCGAGCAGCACGTCAGCTCCGTTTCGAGCGATGTGTCGACCGTCAAGACCGACGTCGGCGGCGTCAAAACCGACCTGACCCAGACCAAGTCCGAGCTGAAGAACACCGAAACGCAGCTCCAGTCGATGCGCGGCGACCTGACCGGCGCGTCGACCCTCATCGCCCGCAACCACGACGAGCTCGAGATCCTCAAGCACAAGGGTGACAAGAACTACTACGAATTCACTCTGAGCAAAGGGCAGAAGCAGGCCGTCTCCACCGTGAGCCTCGAGCTCAAGAAGGCTGACGTGAAGAAGAGCAAGTACACGCTCGATGTCTACGCGGACGACAAGAAGATCGAAAAGAAGGACAAGAATCTAAACGAGCCGGTGCAGTTCTACACCGGCAAGGACAACCTGCTCTACGAACTCGTCGTTAACAGCGTCGACAAGAACACGGTGAAAGGCTACATCGCGACGCCGAAGAATGCGCCCGTGCCGGTGAGCACGTCAGGGCAGTCGTAGGAGCACCAAATTCCAGAGGTTTTTCGAACGAATCGAGAGCCACCAAATCAATCGAAACCGCTTTCATCCACATTTTCTCCAGTAAACTCGCTGGGGGAATGAAACTCCGGATATCCATCGCCGGTTGGCTGTTGTTCGCCTGGATAGTGTGGCCGGCGGCGCTCGCGCAGACTGCTCCGGCCACAGGCCGCGCGCTGTTGATCTCCGACATTCACTTCGATCCACTGGCCGATCCAGCGATCGTCAGGCAGCTTATCGCATCGCCGGTTGAGCAGTGGGACGCCATTTTCCAAAGCTCGCAGCAGAAGTCGTTTTCCTCTTACGGCTCGGACACAAACTATCCGCTGCTGTCCTCCACTTTGGATGAAGTCGCCGCGCAAGCGCCCTTCGATTACGTGATATTCACTGGTGATGCACTTCGGCATAACTTCGCGCAGGCATTCGTCGCGGCAGGCGGAACATCAGACCAGTTCCCGGCGTTTGCCGCTGAGACAGAGGCGTTCGTAATTCAACAATTGCAAAACCGGCTCAAGGTTCCAGTCCTGCCAGCGCTCGGGAACAACGACTCGAGTTGCGGAGACTACCAGATCCCTCCCAACAGCCCGTTTCTCGCCGCGACGGCGGATCAATTGACGGTGCTCGCCACCTTACCCGAAGCGAAAAGCACATTTCGATTGGGCGGATTTTTTTCGATCGCTCACCCCACGGTCGCCAATCAGGACATCATCGTTCTGAACGACGTATTCTGGTCTACCTCATACAAGAGCTGCGCCCCAGACAGCGGCGATCCCGGAGAAGCCGAAATCGATTGGCTCGCCTGGAAGCTCTACGCCGCCAGTCTGCAGCATCGCGGTGTGTCGCTCGTGATGCACATTCCGCCGGGTATGGACGCGTATAACTCGGCTCGAGGTGGATGCCAGAAGCCTGTGTCTTTTTGGCAGGCGAAATACTCGACTGAATTCAGTACTCTGATGAGCACGTATTCCGGCGTAGTGCAACTGGCCTTCGCGGGCCACATTCACATGGATGACTTCCGCGTTTCAGCTACCGGCCCACCCTCGCTGCCGCTACGCATTACGCCGGCCGTCAGCCCGATCTTCAAAAACAACCCCGCCTTCTCCGTGATGACCTACAACCTGACCACGGCTTCGGTCTCCGGCATCGCCACATTCTTCATTTCGCTCTCATCCGCAACGCCCTCGTGGTCGAAGGAATATGAGTTTGACAGCGCGTACAGTGTCAACTCGTTCAGTGCCGCGAATCTCAGCACCATCGCGGCGGCCATAAACACTGGCGGCGACACACGAACGACTTTCGAGAGCAACTACGCCGTATCCACGCCGTCACCGATCGATCCGTCGAACTTTCTCTTTTATTCCTGCGCGCAAACTCACTTCACGGCGTCACGCTACGGTGATTGCGTTTGTGGGGCAGCAGCCTCGGCATCACAAAAACGCGCGCCTCACTGAGACATGTCCTGAAGCAACCCAGATGATTTACGGGGAGTAATCCTGAGAATCGCGGGCAATCGGCGCTGAACCAGTGCGTTGCCTTGTAGGCGTCCACTGAGGAGTTAGCTTCGATTTTGAACGTCAAGCGGGAACAACGGGATGCGATACGGACAACTGCGCAGTGTTAGAGGTCGTCCATATCAATGCGCGTAAGCGTTCGGTAGAAATATGAATACATTGAAGACCTTCTTCGATCGCCGCACTTTTTTGGAAGGCGCGGCGTGTGTAACCGCTGCCGCAATCTGCGGTCGAAGCTTTGCCATCGCCACGCACCATGACGATGCGCTCCTCGATGATCTTTCTCGGCGCTGTTTCCAGTACTTCTGGGACGCGACCGATCCTTAGACGGGTATATGCAAAGACCTCTTCACGGCGTCCCAGCCGATACTCAAAGAACGGCGCTGAGTCACGCGGAAAAACGGGTGTCACCAGGGTTTGCGCTTACGGCTCTCTGCATCGGAGCCCAGCGCAAGTGGATTGCCCGCGAGCAGGCCAAAGATCGCGTTCGCCGCGCACTTCGCAGTTACACCAGCGGCAAGGTATTCGCCATCAATGGATGGTTCTATCACTTCATCGACGTTCACACCGGTGAGCGCTGGAAAGACGTAGAGGTTTCGACAAGTGATTGCATCTGCTGCTAGCCGAGTTGACCTGCCGTCAGTATTTCCTGAAGTCATATTTCCGCGACTTGCAACCTTACGCCGTTCCTCTTCCTTGGTTGTGTCGCCAATCTCCTGTCCACAGCTGGCGGCCTGAGGGCTTCATCAAATTCCGGTACGACAAGTATTGCCAGCTTGGGGCGATGTACCTCCTCGGCATCGGATCTCCGACGCATGCGCTTCCGCCGGATGCGTGGTATGCGTGGGAGCGCGATCCGTACTCCTACGCGAACTACCACTACATTGGAACATCGCTTCATGGACCTATCAATATCCCTTCGCGTGGTTCGTCTTCCGTGGCCGCAGGGCCCCGGCAGCCAGAGAGTGAGGATGCCAGCGGCAGGCGCGCCATCGGTGTGCAAAACGACCTATCAAGGTATTCCCGGACTACACTCCCACGATCTGGGGCGTCACGAGTTCCTCAAGCCCGAAGGGCTATACGGCGTGGGGCGGTCCGCCGATGCATGCAAAAGTTGATGGGAGCGTGGTTCCGTGCGCTGCGGGTGGCTCGCTGATGATCGTACGGGACTTGCTTCCGGCGATGCACGCTAAGGAGATGTACAGCACAAGTAAGGGGCATGTACGGCTTCGATTTCTTCAATCGAGTCCGATGGATCACGACCGACAATCTGGGTCTGGATGTTGGCATGTCGTTGCTGACCGCGGAGAATCTGCGCAATGAAGCGTCAATAGGGTTCATGGCGAATCGGGAGCGGAGAAGGCATGAATCTCGCAGGATGCTAAGGTTCAGGTCATCTCTTTTAATCTCAGTTTGCGCAATAACGCCAAAACGCATGTTTCGAGGAGTCGTCGATTCTGGAAACGCACGTTGCCCTGTCCTCGTCAGTTGACCTCCCAAGTGCCGAGGCATTTTCGCTGATGCATTTGGGGCGAGTGACCGGCAAATCTGACGTTCGCCACAGGCGGCTCGAAAGCCGGTCTTCAAGGTCCGGTTGGCCGGCTATCCGGAAGTTGCGCTCCGTTTATGGGTGCCCCCGAAGTCAGCTTGTGTCGATTCGTTCAGCTCATTCAGAGGACGTCCAGGGGTTCGCACCGGGCAAAAGATGAACCGGTGGCCACAACGCCTGCTGCGCATCTGATACTTTTTCCAAGGGAGGTCTGCAGAATTCGATGGCATTAGAAAACGTAATTTACACGGCACATGCGAAAGCCACTGGTGGGCGCGACGGAGTCGCGAAATCAGACGACGGCAAGTTGGAAGTCAAGCTCGACCCACCTAAGGGAATGGGCGGAGGCGGCACTGGCACCAATCCCGAACAGCTTTTTGCGGCAGGATATGCAGCCTGCTTCATCGGTGCGCTCAAGTTTGTGGCGAATACGCAGAAGATTCACATACCCAGCGATACTTCTATCGATTCCAGCGTGAGCCTCGGCCCCCGCGCCGGCGGCGCCAAAGGGTTTGGCATCGCCGTGGAGATGGTGGTGCACATCCCGGGAATGGACAAGGAACAGGCGGAGCGCCTGGTTTCCGAGGCACACGAAGTGTGCCCATACTCCAATGCCACCAGAAACAACATCGATGTTAAGCTCTCGGTGGCGTAACGCCATCTGGCTCCAACACAACTCACGGAACACCAGCATGGATCGAGACTGAAGCGATGGGCACACCCGGCGAGCTCAATGAGGTCGTCCTTCCGCAACCTGTGATTGGCCCGCTTACGCGAGCGGCCATCTTTCTGGTGCTGTGCATCCGTCAGGACGAGGACGCATACACCGAGCTGCGCGCCTTTTGTGCGGGGCTCTCCGGGTTGGTCCGCGCGGTCGAGTTCCGTGATGCAGAGGCCGGCCTCACCTGCGTTGCCGGGTTCGGGTCCGACGCCTGGGACAAGCTTTTCGGAGCGCCCCGTCCCGCCGAGCTGCATCCTTTTCAGGAGATTCGCTCCGGCGCACGCCACGCAGTCGCCACGCAGGGCGACATTCTTTTTCACATCCGCGCCAAACGCATGGACCTGTGCTTCGAACTGGCTATGCAGATCATGGACAGCATCGGCGACGTGGTCTCCGTGGCCGACGAGGTGCACGGCTTTCGCTATTTCGACGACCGCGACATGATGGGCTTCGTCGACGGCACGGAGAATCCGCGAGGAGATGCGGCGCGCGAAGCGGCCATCGTCGGCGGCGAAGACCCGGCCTTTGCAGGCGGCAGCTACGTCATCGTGCAGAAATACATCCACGACTTGAAGGCGTGGAATACGCTCCCGGTCGAGATGCAGGAAAAAATCATTGGCCGCCGCAAGCTCTCCGACGTTGAGCTGAGCGACGCCGACAAGCCCGCCTACGCGCACAACGCGCTCACCAACATCGAGGAGAACGGACGCCAGCTGCAGATCCTCCGCGACAACATGCCCTTCGGGCGTCCGGGCCACGGAGAATTCGGAACCTACTTCATCGGCTACTGCCGCACGCCGCGAGTCACCGAGCTCATGCTTCAGAACATGTTCGTCGGCAACCCTCCGGGCAACTACGACCGCATCCTTGACTTCAGCCGCCCCATGACCGGCGGCCTGTTCTTCGTGCCTACGGCGACATTTCTCGACAACGTCTCTGCCGACCCGCCCGACCCGGCGGAAAGCACAGAGCCGCCGTCCCCAGCCGCCGATCACAGAACCGCCCGCACCTGCACCTACGCCCGCGCCCGTGCGCGACACTTCACTCAGGATAGGATCACTCAAGGGAGAGAAAGATGAATAACCTCCATCGGGAGCTGGCGCCCATTTCCGACGCGGCATGGGAGCAGATCGAGGAAGAAACAACGAGAACGCTGAAGCGCTACCTGGCCGGACGCCGCATCGTGGATGTGCCTTCGCCCGGAGGACTCGCTCTGCCCGGGGTTGGCACCGGGCACCTGAAGCAGATTTCCGCTCCCTCGGACGGCATCCTCGCCAGGCAGCGCGAGGTGAAGCCACTGGTGGAGCTCCGGGTTCCTTTCGAGCTGTCGCGTCAGACCATCGATGACGTGGAGCGCGGTTCCGATGACTCCGACTGGCAGCCCGCCAAAGACGCTGCGAAGAAGCTGGCATTCGCCGAAGATCGGGCCATCTTCAACGGATACCATGAAGCAGACATCCAGGGCGTCCGCGAAAGCACCAGCAATCCCATCGAGACCCTGCCCGAGGATGTGCGCGACTATCCCGATGCGGTTGCGCACGCGCTGAGCCAGCTACGCCTGGTCGGCGTCAACGGACCCTACTCGGTCTTGCTGGGCGCCGGCGAATATACGGCGCTCGCCGAAACCCGCGATCACGGATATCCCGTGCTCGAGCATGTCAAGCGCATCGTGGACGGCAACCTGATCTGGGCGCCTGCGATCGAAGGCGCGTTCGTCATGACGGCGCGAGGCGGCGACTTCGAGCTCAACATCGGCCAGGATGTTTCGATCGGCTATCTCAGCCATACCGACTCCGCCGTGCAGCTGTACCTTCAGGAGTCGTTCGTTTTCCGGGTGCTCACCACCGAAGCCGCTGTCGCGTTGTCCCCGTCCCAGAAATCTTCCTGACCGGCTCCCGGGCCGCTGCCAGGCTACTTCGTCGCGCTGTTCGGCGGCACATCCAGCACCAGCGACTTCTGGTGCAGGAAGCTGAACCGCATCTCCAGTTCCTGCCTCGAATCCCACTGCGCCTTGCTGATGGGGAAGTTGAAAATCACCATCCCCTCCACCTGCTGGCCCGGAGCCAGGGTTATGTCGCGCTGCAGCGGGTCCTTGCGCAGCGGCTTCAGGTCGGGATACGCGATGAAGACCTTGTCGAACTCTCTGGGCGAGGCCGCCAGTCCGCGCTGGTCCTCATCCGCCGGCAGATGCACGACACCCCACATGTCATGCAGAAACAGCGGAATGTCGGTCTGGTTCTTGATCCGCACATTCGCCAGCACGATCAGCTGATCGTAGATGTCCGGCTCCCCCTGCAGACCGTCCGTCTTCGACCCGTTCACCGGCCCGGTGCTCAATTCACGGTGAATAGGATAGATATCGACGCTCAGCACCTGCCCGGAATGCACCGGCGGCGTGAGATGAATCCACAGAAACGCGCCGATCGCCAGCACCACGAGCACGCACGTCGCTGCCGCCACCGGAAACCACGCCTTGCTGGTTATCTTCTCGTCGCTCATTCCATCTCTTGTTCTTAGAACTTACCTGATCCCATACACGCGCGGGAAATCGCCGGGCCTCAAAGAAGCGATGTAGGAATGGGAAGCAGGATGAGTGACTAGGGCCCTACGCGTCGTCATACTTGAGCGCGAGAAGCTTCCTCACTCGTTCCGACAGACGATTCAGTTCCTCGAACGCGCTCTCCACATAAGTCTGCGCATTCGGTCCGCCCTGGCGGGCCAGATACATCGTATTTGTCAAACTCTGCAGCGGATTGTTGATCTGGTGCGCCATGTCGTGCGCCCGCGCGCTCGAGGCCTCGGCCCGCTCAAGACGCCGAGCCAGCTTTTCGGCGGCGTGCTGGCGAAGAATGATCGCCACAAAATCGCTCAGGCTTTTCAGCAGTTCGTAATCCTGTATGTCGAAAGCCTCTTCCGAGTAGTGGGCCACCGCCCAGATCGTTCCCCTTATCGTCCCGGCTTCCCACGGGATCAGTATTCCATCTGTGATCGGATCGGCTGTAACCCCCAGAAAGTCGTAATACGGCTTCGTCACGCGATACAGCTGTGGACGCCCGGTGTTCAGGCATGTGCCGCAGGGGCTGAAAAAGCGCGGCGTTCTCCCGCCCAGATACAGCGCGAAGCTGCCCGCGATCGCCACCCACCGGAACGTCGGCTCACCCGCTTCATTCGGCTCCTCGAGGCTGATACCGGCGCTGTCCGCCCCGCAGCAATCCACCGCAACGTTGACCAGCTCATCCAGCACTTCTTCCGGACGCTCGGCAAACACCTGTGTCACCCGCCGCATCGCGTCGAACGGCTGCTGCAAATCCCTCTGCTTGCGTTTTCTCAGCGAAAATTCAGCATCGCTCAGCAGATCGCGCAGGTCCATCCCGGATTCTGCAACTTCGAGCTGGCTCATCCTGGCGCGTTCCTTTCCCAATGATGCTTTGTTGATCCTATGCCAGCCAGGCAGTCTATAACTGGGAAAGATTAGATGCGCGCGTCCGTCGAGGTGCCGCCTCCGCACCAAGCACCTGCCTGGTGGACTGCAACGCGTACTAGAATGAGTCACAACATCAATCAGTTGCCCACGCCTCAACCAAAGTTCGGACGCATTCAGTCAGGAGTACGTTCATCATGAATCGAGCTTTGCGCATCGCCCTTCTCGCTCTCTGTTCGCTCGCATTCTTGCGACCCTCCTTCGGGCAGGTTGCCATCACCGTCGGATTCGCGCCGCCTCCGTTGCCCGTCTATGCACTGCCTGTGTGTCCCGGAGACGGCTATCTCTGGACACCCGGATACTGGGCCTGGGATCCCGACTTCGGCTACTACTGGGTTCCCGGAACATGGATCCTTGCGCCTCAGCCCGGATTCCTTTGGACTCCACCCTGGTGGGGTTGGGGCACAGGCGGCTACTTTTTTCACGCCGGCTACTGGGCCCCGCAGGTCGGCTTCTACGGAGGCATCAATTATGGCTTCGGCTACTTCGGCGTAGGCTTCGTCGGCGGCCGCTGGGACGGCGGCATCTTCCGCTATAACACCGCCGTGCTGAATGTGAACACGACCATCATCCACAACACCTACATCGATCGCACGGTGATCGTGAACAATGTCAACCACGTCAGCTACAACGGCGGTGAGGGTGGCATCCGGGCGCGTCCCACACCCGAGGAGGAACGGGTCGAACGTCTCCAGCACGTCCCGCCGGTTCGAGCACAGGAGCAGCACATCAACGAGGCCCGGTCCAATCCTCAGTTGCGCGCTTCAGAGAACCAGGGCAGGCCACCCATCGCTGCAACTGCTCGGCCCGGTGAGTTCCGCGGCGCTGGAGTAGTCCCTGCCAGGGAGGCGGGAGGGGCTTATCACGCGCCGTCCAACCCGCACGCCTATAGCATTCAGCCGCACCAGGCCACGCGTCCGAACACCGGCAATCCCCAGCAGGACGCTGAGTATCAGAGGCAGCAGCAGGAACTGGTCAACAAGCAGAACCAGGAGCACCAGCAACTCCTGCAAAGGCAGGAATCCGAGCGTCAGCAGGCGCAACAGCAGCATTACAACCAGCAGCAGCAGTTCCAGATGTCGCAACGGCACTCCCAGGAAATGCAGCAGATGGAGACGCAGCACTCGCAGCAAATGCATGAAATGCAAATGAGGCAGGCTCCAGCGCCCAGGCCCAGCGCACCCAGGCCCAGATAGGCCGCCAGGCCAAGGTAGACTCGTCCTGGCCGAGATAACTTGCCGGGGTGCCCCACCTTCGCGAAGCTAAGGTGGGGTTCGAACCTTCGAAGCTCGAGACAGGGCTTCGTATGAGGGCACGACCCGAGGGTGCCCCATCCTTGCCGCTGCCTCATCGCGGTAAGGGTGGGATGCACTCCCGACAAGCCAGCCACACCCTCCGGTTTGTCATCCTGAGCGGAGCGCTACAGCGGGAAGTCGAAGGATCTGCTTTTACTTCATCCGGACACGAAGCCGGGTGCCCCACCTTCGCGAAACTAAGCTACTACCCCGGATACCAGACCTTTCGCGGATCAGCCTCGCTGCGCTGGTACGACCAGGCCTCGTCAATCAGCCGTCGCAGGTCAAAGCGTGGACGCCACCCGAGCAAAAACTTCGCCTTGCTGTTGTCGAGCCAGGTCGACCAGTACGGCGTCGAAATCTCGACCGAAGGCAATCCCCGCGTCTCGCGCAGGTAGTCTGCGACCTGACGATAGTCCACCGGCTCATCCATGCAGATATTGAATGTCTGCTGCCGAGCCTTGGGATGATCCAGAGCCAGAATCATGCTCTCGACCAGATCGCTCACATGCACGAAGTTGCGTTTCACCGGCGCTCCCTCTGGATCGAGCATCAGCGGCACCGTGCCGCTCTCCAGGTATTTGTCAGCCGCCTCAGCGACCAACCAGGTCCCTCCACCGCGGCCCGCCGAAGACGTCTTCGCCGAACGAGAGCGTGTATTTGAAATCGTCCTTCTCCATGATCCACGGAGCCCTCAGGCAACACCCTGAAAGATCGTACTGAACGAAATACTGCTCCAGCATCACCTCTTCCAGAACCTTCGAGAGCGCATAGCAGCCCGGATACGCGCTGTGCTTCTGTTGCTCCGTCACCGGAACCGCGTGTGGATAAAAGAAATGCCCGAGAGCCGCATCCCCGCCGATCAGGATGATCTGTTGGAACGAATCGCTGAGCCGGCACTCCTCCAACAGCCAGAAGAGGCCTTTGACCGTGACATCGATCACGTCATCTGCGGTTTCCTTGCAGGTCGCGCAATGAATCACATGGGTAATCCCGCTCATCGCAGCCCGCACCGCTTCCCGGTCGGAGATATTTCCGGCTACGATCTCCAGCCGTTCCCGCGGCTCAGGACGGCGGTTATGACACAGCGCGCGTATCGTAATGTCCCGGCAGTCATCGGAGTCCAGCACGCGCCCGACGAAATGACTTCCTACTTTGCCTGTTGCGCCCGTAACCAGGATTCGCTTCATAACTACCCTTCATCCGTCCTGCCGATTCTATCGGGCCGCAGAGGTGGATACCCTGCTCCCTGCACCCAAGGATGTCATCCTGAGCGAGTGCGCCGTCAGCGCACGCAGTCGAAGGACCTGCTGTTCGTTCTGTAACTCGCACACCGTCGACGGCCGCACGCAGCGCCCGCTCGCCCTCTATCCTTGTCCGAACGCCAACGCGCCCAACCGCGCCCTCTACATCGACGGAGCGTCGTACTCGGATCTGCGCCGACGCATTACCATTCCGTTTGAAAGATCCTGGTGCGGCAACCGATATCCGGCGAGAAGCGCGCGGAGTTAAAGGGTCCGTTTTTTTCTGTCCTTTATTATGTGTTGGCAGTGAATTCTTCACTGGAAATGAAATGGAAGTTCTAATAAAAGCTGCTTTGGAGATGGATTTAAATGGGCCTTTTTGACAGATTTCGCAAACGAAATGGGGTAGACAACAATCACGCATCCAGCGGGCCAATAGGGCAAGATGTAAACGTGATCCGCGTTGGAAATGAATATTTGTCAAGCCCCAAGCTTCATGAATGGGTTGCTCCTAACGCAAAAAAGCTACATAAACTCGCTCAAGAAGCGTTCTTAAGGGGCGATATTCAGTCAGCGATGAATGCGTACTCGGAAGCCATCAAAGCGGAGCCTCGATGGCATCTTCCCCACTACGAACTAGGAGTTGTATTAGATCGTTTGGAGCAACATGAGCAAGCAGCTCATTTTTACGAAAAATCTATTAAACTTGAACCCACCTGGCCAGCTGCCTACTATAACTTGGCCGTCTATTTTAAGAGGATGGGCAATTACAATGCTTCTCTCAACCTCCTCGCTCGTTATGTCACTATGGATCCCACAGATCCCGATGGACACATGCAAATAGTTTCTGTCCTCATGCATACAGGCGACACGCACAAGGAAAACCACGCGTTAGAGAATGTATTGAAACTCGCCCCTGCTCATCTAGAAGCAAATTTTAATTTAGGAAAAAACAAGCTGAATGCCGGCGATCGCAAGGCCGCAAAGAAACATTTTTTGAAGGTCCTTGAGCATGCTCCAGCTGGTTCGACACTCAGAGAGTCAGCTGCCTTGAATATTCGAAACTGTTGACTCTCGGGGGGGTATCTGAGCATTCTGGTCGGAACTTAACCTGCAGTTACCTCCCAGCACTAAGTCTTTCTCGCGCACCGCGCGTCGCGCTCAAATCAGAAAGTCATCTTGCACGAAGGTGAAAGTAGTCTATTCGTCATTTGTCTACGGGTTTAGCGCTTTGGACGTTAAACGGAAGGCTTGCCGGACTAATCAAGTCTTCGCCAAAGACATGCTCACAGGCATGGCAAAACTGATTTCTGGACGAATCCCAATCCCTCAGAACGAGCTGGCCGCACTCACAAAGACGCATCTTTTTCTCTGAAAAATCTAGTGCGTTCATGTCGGAAAAAACATGCTTCAAGACTATCGGCGACGTAAGTGCGTAGACATTACTAGGCCGATTTCCCTTCTTCTCTTGCCGATTGCCGATCTTGATAACAGCGCCCGAATCCTGCCAAGACTGTACTTTCTGTGTACCGGAGCCCTGTGAAATTCGGAAAACATCGGCGTATACATTGGTGACGGTAAAATCGGCTCGTTTGAGTTTTTTCAAGTCTCGCAGCACATTCTCCGGAACAATTTCCGCTGCGATTGCAGCGGCAATCAGCTCAATGCCAGATAGAACAGCCCGTTCACTTACTACCCGGCTAGCGGCATCTAGCTCGCTCTGCTGGTCGAAGATCGCCTTGCATATGCGAATGATGTTCCGAGGAGAACCGCCGCTTAGACTTACCACGAGATCGTCAACGTCGGCTGATCGTCCCAGCTCCACAATCGATGCCAAGCTCAAGACGGTGCCCCCGCTGTGCGCGGACAATCGTCGAGACAGCATAGTCTTCAATTGGGGTGAGGTCCACTCGAGCCTATAGGTCCTTATCCTGTCCGGACGGGAGAACCCGCGGGCATCTGACTCGATTCGGTCCCATAGAAACAGCTTGAAAGCCATACCGTTTGTTTCGAGGATCGTAAGATCAGAAAGTAACGGCCTTATGAATCCAAGAGACGAAGCTGTTCCTCCGGTGAGAGGGTTCTCGTCAATTTTGTCCACTAAGATGTACGCCGAAACAAATCCGAAAGCCGGGACTATTTTTATAAGAAAATTGATCTGCTCTTCTAGAGAGCCAGCTTTGGCCTTGTCACTCTCAAATTTCGAAATTTCCGGAGCCTTGAACCCCCAAAAAGTCGCAACGCCCTTCAGGCCCACAGAAATAGGACCTGTAAGTTTGTTCCAAACTTCCTTCGCTCTGTCGGAGAGATTAGTAACGGCCGAAAGCGCCTCTTTCAGGTCAGCCCGACTCAACTGACTCAAATGCTCCCTGCTAAGGACATAAAGGAAATGTCGGTCATCATTGTCGAGTTGATCGATGCCCCTAGACGTCGCCGCACTGAGGACTGCGACTAGTAGAATGCGAACGATGTTGCGCAGATGGTATTCGAGAGTGATGTCCTTTAGCTTGAGACCAGAGGTAGGAAATGAGTTATAAGTCACGCTTAGGAATGCGTCTGTTCTAGCGGACAACTCGATCCTGCGTTTTAGCGCAGTCTTTCCACCTCCACGCGGGGCGTATACGATCGCACTCTTCGGCTCGCGGATGTCACCGTAAACCGCTTTGAAAAAGGGCGGCTCAATAAAGTAATCCTCAAGGAGATCCTCTTCATCCGCGTTTGTCTTAGCGAAGGGATCGCGTTCAAAACCCAAGTTGCGCAGCAAACCGTTATAACTCATTGGCAATCACAGAATAAGACTAAATACGGATGTCGTGTAGGTCTTTTGTATTTGGGATGCAAAACTGCCCCATCACTTCTAGGTGCGCTCCTTCGTCACAATCGCTCCTGCCAACCTACCCTCCCATCCGCTATCTCCTCCCGCTATGCCAAACCCTATCGTTCACTTTGAAATCCCCGCAGACGACGTCCAGCGCGCCATCAAGTTCTACGAACAGGCCCTCGGCTGGAAGATCAGTGACCCCTGGAACATGAATTACTGGCTCGTCGAAACCAAAGACGGAGTCACCGGCATCAACGGAGGACTCATGCCCCGCCGGAACCCCGGCCAGCCCTTCATGAACTACATCCAGGTCGACTCCATTGACGATGCCCTCGCCAAAGTCGACCGCCGCCGGAGGCACCGTCGCCCTCCCCAAAACCGAAATCGGACCGGGCATGGGCTGCATTGCCGCTTTCAAAGACACCGAAGGCAACCTCCTCGGCTTCCACCAGTCCCCAAAGAAATCCTCCTGGTCGTGCAAATTCGCGTGCCCCACGTCCGGATTTTCGGACGTGGGATCGCCGGGTGCCCCATTCAAGCCCGGTTTTGGCTTGAGTGGGAGGAATTCCTGTCTTCCGTCAAGCCCCGATCCGCCGCCTTTCCTGCAACTCATTGATTCCCAGCCGCTAAACATCCGCGCAACTTGGCCGATCTTTTCTCTCCAGTCGATACAATAGAAGTAGAGGATCCCTTCAGGCCCGCCCCCGGCGGGCCATTTTCATTTTGAGTGCCGAAAGGCCGTCACCGCCAGGGCGGACCGTAACTCCAACCCCGACAAACGCTTACAGATTCAACCAATAGAATGAAACGGCTGCAGAAATCCGCCCAAATTCCGCCCGTAAACGGCACAGAATCATACGATTGCAGGTTCTACCAATGGAATCAAACGGTTGCAGCAGCATCCCCCATAACCCCAGCGGAATGAAACGATTGCAGCCTCGGCCGAAAAAACCAGGGGGAGGGGTACCCATCTCTGATCCCTGTGCCGTGACGTCTATGCCCTGAGCCCTGTTCTCACCTTGATTCCCCCCTGAATTCGCCCGGCGGTCCACAGGCTAGTGCAGGCTATAGTCGGAGACGGCGAATCTCCACGACCTTGCTCGGCCGTGCCTAAAACTGACTCATCCAAAAGTCGCGCGACCACCCTCGTCGATGACGTCGACCCGATCGACGGCGACGAGGCTTTCCTCCGTCCCGCCTCCGCATCGCGATCCCGATCTGATCGGGACAGCGCTGCCGACAGGCTGACGGCCAAGGCCGTCGACAGCGTCGGCGACACCGGACCCACCGCCAGAGATGACCAACCCTTCCTCCGCACCCGCCGGCGCCCGCCTGTCCGCCAGGGATTCCTCCCCGCCTGGGTCGCACACGCGCTGGGGACGGATCGCGGTACTGGTCGCCGCCCTGGCCGTAGCCGGAGGGCTGGTCTGGTCCGCCCTCGCCATCCGCAGATTTCTCGACGAAGACCCGCGCTTCCGCATCGATACCGCCGCATCCATCCAGACCGTCGGAAACAGCCAGCTCACCCGCGACGACCTGCTCTCCGTCTTCGGAGCGGATATCGGACGCAACGTCTTCTTCATCCCGCTCTCGACACGTCGCGCCGAGCTGGAACGGATTCCCTGGGTCGAGCACGCGACCGTCATGCGCATCCTGCCCAACCAGCTTCGTGTCGCCGTCCGCGAGCGCACGCCCATCGCCTTCGTCCGCGTCGGCGACCAGGTAAAGCTGGTCGATGCCGCCGGCGTGATCCTCGACATGCCTCCCGCCATGATGGCTGCGCGCCACTTCTCCTTTCCCGTGGTGACGGGAATCAACCCCACCGACCCGCTCTCGGTCCGCACGCCGCGCATGCGCCTATACCAGAGGTTCGTCGCCGACCTGGATTCGGGAGGCCAGAAGATCTCCTCCGACCTGAGCGAGATCGACCTCTCCGACCCCGAAGACGTGCGCGCCATGCTGCCCGCGGGCGCAACCGACATGCTCCTGCACTTCGGGGACGAGAAGTTCCTCGCCCGCTACCACACCTGGCAGTCGCACCTGGCCGAATGGCAGCAGCAGTATCCGCACCTCGCCTCGGTCGACCTCCGCTACGACACCCAGGTAGTGCTCAAGATGGCCGACGGTCACGCCGCCGACACCGATCCCGCCCCGACCTCACAGCCATCCGCGCCGAGCGCAACGTCCGCACCGAAGCCAACACCGCCACTGAGCGCCCATAAGCACCCTCCAACGCCCCACAAGCGCACGGGAGCCGCCGGATGAGCCAGAAGGCCGACAACCTGATCGCCGTGCTCGACGTCGGCTCGGCCAAGACGCGGGTCCTGATTGCCGAGCTGAACGAGGGAGCCCTCCGCTATCGCGGCCACGGCATCATCGACTCCGCCGGCACCCGCAAGGGCGTCATCGCCGAGATCCGCCCCGCTGTGGAGACCATCAACCGGGCCGCCACCCTCGCCGAAGACACTGCGGACGCCACCATTGAGCGCTGCGTCATCTCCATCGGTGGGCCCCATATCCGCGGCCTGAACAGCCGGGGTGGCATCAGCCTCGGCTCACGCCTGCGCGAAATCACCCGGGAGGAGGTCCGCGCCGCCGTTGATCGCGCCCGCTCCATCTCGCTGCCACCCGACCGCGAAATCGTCCACCTGCTCCCGCAGCAGTTCATTCTTGACGAGCAGCCAGGCATCCACGACCCGATCGGCATGGTTGGGAATCGGCTTGAAGTCAACCTTCATATCGCGACTTGCGCGGCCAGCGCACAGCAGAGCATCGTAACCTGCGCTAATAAGGCCGGGCTTGAGGTTACTGAAACCGTCTTTGAGTCGATTGCCGCCGCTGAAGCTACGCTCTCCGCCGACGAGCGCGAGCTCGGAGTCTGCCTCGTCGACCTCGGAGCCGGCAGCTCCGAGGTCATCGTGTATTTCGAAGGCTCCGTCGCGCACACGTCGGTCATTCCAATCGGCGGCGACCACTTTACCAATGATCTTGCCGTGGGCCTGCACGTTACCGCTCCCGAGGCGGAATGGATTAAATGCCATTATGGCAACGCGGTCGTGACCTCTGTATCCCAAAGCGCGGAGATCGAACTGCAGGGGCTGCCTGGTTTCGAGCCGCGGGTAGTGCGCCAGCGGCTGATCTGCGAGATCCTGGAACCTCGGGCTCGCGAGCTCTTCCACATGCTGCGCGACAACCTTCGTCAGGGCGGTGTGTTGGAGGCCCTTGGGGCCGGTTGCGTCCTCACCGGAGGCGGTTCGCGCCTCGCGGGCATTCTGGACGTCGTCGAAAGCCAGCTCCGTGTGCCTGCCCGCATTGGCTCGCCCGTCCCGCTGTCCCGTATGCCTTCTGAGCTGGCGCAGCCCGAGTGCGCCACTCTGATCGGAACCCTGCTCTACACCCACCGCACCAGCGTTCTCCGGGCTGCGGAAGACAACAGTTTGCGCGCGAAACTGCGCGCCATCTTCGCCGGAAGCTTATAGGAGCCGAAGCCATGAACCGTCCAGACGAAATCCGCATTCACTACCACGACGAAATCCCGCGCGGGGCCAGGATCAAGGTCATCGGCGTAGGCGGTGGAGGCGGCAATGCCGTGAACCGCATGATCGCGGCGCGTGTCGAAGGCGTCGAATTCATCGTCGCCAACACGGACCGTCAGGCACTTCAGCTTTCGCAGGCACCTGTAAAGCTGCAGCTTGGAACCAAGCTCACCAGCGGACTTGGAGCGGGCGCCAATCCAGATGTCGGACGCAAGGCTGCCCTCGAAGATTCTGAGAAAATCATCGAAGCTCTCGAAGGCGCAGACATGGTCTTCGTAACTGCCGGCCTGGGAGGTGGCACAGGAACAGGAGCCGCTCCGGTCATCGCCTCGCTTGCGAGCGAGATGGGAGCCCTGACCGTTGCCGTCATTACCAAGCCCTTCGCCTTTGAAGGCAAACGCCGCATGGTTCAGGCGGAGCGTGGACTGCAGGAACTGCTTGACAGCGTCGACACCGTGATCGTCATTCCAAACGAGAAGCTGCTCGCCGTCGCCAAGGATGCCGGATTCTTCGAGTCTTTTCGAATCGCCGATGACGTGCTGCGCCAGGGCGTGCAAGGAATCTCCGACATCATCACCATCCCCGGCATCATCAACCGCGATTTTGCTGACGTGAAAACCACAATGGCGGGCATGGGATACGCGGTCATGGGCACTGCGATCCGCTCCGGCGCGAACCGCGCTGTCGAAGCAGCGCAGGCCGCTATGGCGTCGCCGCTGCTCGAAGACGGAGCCATCGACGGAGCCCGCGGCATCCTGATTAACATCAGCGGATCAAGTTCGCTCAAGCTTACTGAAGTGAACGAGGCATCCACGCTCATTCAGAACGCTGCGCACGAGGAAGCCAATATCATCTTTGGAGCGGTTCTCGATGAGAACATGGCGGACGAGGTCAAGATCACCGTTATCGCCACGGGGTTCCGCCAGGAGATGCCGGAGCGACGCGACCGCATGCTCAATTCGGTGCTGCAGGAGCCTCTCGTCCCGCGCGTGGAAACGAGTGTCCAGGCTGCACGGCCCCGCTTTGCGAGCGAAGACATAGAAGACCAGGTTTTTGCCTCACCCGCTCCGCGCCGGGCTTTCGTGGAGGTAGTCGCAGTGCCTGAACCGCAGCCAGTTGGCGAAATACACAAAGACGAGGCAATATATCAGGCATCCCACGCAAGTACCGGTTCAGCGATGGATGCGTACGATTCGCCGATAGCAGTCGAAGAGGTCGTGGTAGCGGTAATCGAATCGTCCGCTCACCCGGAAACGATCCTTGCCGATAGTCACAATCAGAGCGAGGACAATCTCGACATTCCGGCGTTTTTGCGCCGGGGTGGGTTGTAGGCACGCTATAAAGCCCGGCGGTCCTGCGTCTTATGGAACACCGGACCGCAGGTTGCCGTAAAATTCGAATAGATGTTCCCGGTGCCGAACCGGGAACTCTTTTCGCTAGCGCAGCAATTTAGTCGACCGTGAAGGCGCTTCTGTGTGTAAGATTTCGGGCAAGAGTTCCTCTCCATGCTCGGGAACAAGGCTTTATCCATCCCACCTGGGATGCTGCTGAGGATTTAGAGAAGATGGTGATCAGACCCTTGGTTCGTTGCTCCTGCTCGGCGATGCTACTCCTATTGCCGCTTGTGGTTACCGGAAACGCCGGGGCTGCGGCTCCAGCGACGAGCCCGACCACCCCACACCGTCCATCGCATCACAAGACCGCGCACGTTCAGGAGTCGCCGAGCACGCAAAGGCATATCAATCATCTTCAGCACAGCCATCGGGTCGCGGCTACCACAGCGACTGCTTCGGCCGCGCATCATTACGGCGGTTCGGCCCATCTGCGCCGGACGTCTTTCACCGTCCATCGCGGCAGCTACGAGCGGTTCTATGCAAGTTCCTTCACTGATCAGGATCTGACCCAGGGGGACATCACGGCCGGCGAAGATCCCGTGGTTCGCCAGGCCGCAATCGCCGCGCTCGGCAACATGTATGGCACGGTCGTCGCCATTGACCCGAGCAACGGCCGGATCCTGGCCATGGTCAACCAGAAGCTCGCCCTTTCGAGCGGCGCCGAGCCATGCTCAACCATCAAAGTCTCGGTTGCCCTGGCTGCACTCTCGGAAGGCATCATCACCAAGGACACCCCGGTCAACCTCGGCGGCTCTTACCACATGAACCTCACCGAGGCTTTGGCACATTCGAACAATCTCTACTTTGAGACGCTTGGTCGAAACCTCGGTTTCGAGCGCGTTCGCCACTATGCCAACCAGTTTGGACTGGGTGAGCTTGCCGGCTACAACATTCCCGGCGAACAACTAGGTGTTTACCCTGACCAGCCACTGCCCGCCGACCGCGGCGGAGTAGGCCGCATGTGTTCCTTCGGCGAGAGTGTCTCGATGACGCCTCTTCAGCTTGGCGCTCTTGTCTCCTCGATCGCGAACGGTGGAACGCTCTACTACCTGCAGCACCCAACCACACCTGACCAGGCGCTTAATTTCCAGCCCCGGATCAAGCGCACTCTCGATATCCGCAACCTCATCCCTGAGATTCAGGATGGCATGCAAGCCGCCGTCGAGTACGGAACGGCCCGCTCGCTCAAGGCAAATTTCAATCAGTTTCCGGTGATGGGCAAGACAGGCACTTGCTCCAACAATGGCACTCGCTTCGGCTGGTTCGCATCCTACGCCGACACTCAATACGGCCGCATCGTAACTGTCATCTTCCTCGAAGGCGGACGTCCCACCTTCGGTCCAAAGGCAGCCGAACTAACTGGCTATTTCTACAAGAATCTATGGGATCACAGCTACTTTGCCCAAAAGCAGCCTACGGAACAGCCCCCCACAGTACAAGCGGGTGAGGCTGCTGCGTCGACCGCCACCGGCGTCAATCAGTAACGCATCCCTGATCTCACGGAAATGGCCTCCCAGCACGGGAGGCCATTTTTCTTCTCCGTCCGAAGCCACCGGCGGACTGTCGATATACGATGACAGCGTGAGCCTGATTCCCGCCCTACCGATCCTCACTGCCGATGAGATGCGCGGTGCCGACCGCGCTACCAACGACAGGTTTGGCATTCTCTTGATCGACCTCATGCGAAATGCAGGGCAGGCGGTTGCCCGCTTCGTGGAGCGAGAATACCCGCAGGGCCGCCGCATTACCGTCCTGTGCGGCAGGGGCAATAACGGCGGGGATGGCTTCGTTGCCGCCCGTGCTCTGACGGTAGCAGGACGGGACATAAGCGTGCTTCTGCTTGGAGATCCCGGCGACCTCAAGGGCGACGCAAAGACGGCCTTTGCCGAGATGCAGCTGCCACCCCTTCTAGCAGCCGACGAGGCGGCCCTCGACTCGCCCGAGGTCGACACGCTGCTCGCGGACGCCGACCTGATCCTCGACGCAGTCGTTGGAACCGGCTTTCAGCCGCCGCTCCGGGGTTTGGTCGCGGCGCTCCGCGACCGCGTGAACCAGCTCACGATTCCAATCGTGGCAGTCGACCTCCCCTCCGGTTGGGACGCCGACTCCCGTTGCCTTGAAGCTGACGGCGCATTTCGCGCCGATGCGGTCGTTACGTTTACCGCGCCGAAGCTCGCTCACGTATTCGGAAATCTCACCAGCGCCGTGAACGGCGCGATCATCGTCACGCCGATCGGCTCGCCCCCGGAGGCAGTTCAATCCACCCAGAATCTGATGTGGGCAGGCTCTTCCCATGCACTTGTCGAGACCAGCCGTCCCCCCGACAGCAACAAGGGCATGTTCGGCCATGTTCTGGTCATCGGAGGCGGCCGGGGCAAGTCGGGAGCGCCGGCAATGGCCTCTCTCGCTGCGCTTCGCGCCGGCGCAGGCCTCGTAACCGCCGCCGTGGTCGACTCGATCCTGCCCAGCGTGGCGGCCGTTACGCCCGAACTGATGACCGCCGTCCTTCCGGAAGGTCCGTCCGGCGAGGTTACTGGCGAAAACATCGACTACGACGAGCTTCTCGACAAGAAGACCGTACTTGCTGTCGGTCCTGGGCTTGGCCAGCACCCCGCGACCGAGGCCTTTCTCCTCGAGCTGCTGGCAAGTACCCAGCTCCCAATCGTGCTGGATGCCGACGCCCTGAACATCCTGGCCAAACATCCCGACAAGATCGACGGCCACGACCGGACGATGGTTCTCACGCCGCATCCCGGGGAGATGGCTCGCCTCGCGGGCATATCGACCAAAGAGGTTCAGGCAAACCGTGAGTCCCTGGCACGAGAGTTCGCCACTCGGCACAATGTAACACTGCTGTTAAAAGGGTGGCGTACCCTGATTGCGCATCCAGACGGGGCAATGGCGATCAACACAACGGGAAATCCGGGGATGGCGAAGGGCGGCAGTGGAGACATCCTCACCGGGATTGTGGCCGCGATGATCGCCCAGTTTCCGGCTCAGGTCGCCGATGCCGTCAATGCAGCAGCCTACATCCACGGACTGGCGGCTGACATTGCTGTAGCCGGTCAGGACGAGCATACATTGCTCGCGACTGACACCGTTTCTCATCTATGGCGCGCATTTCGGTTCCGTCCGGCCGATCCCGCGGGTTATGTTTGGTTGCAGGGCTTGCCACGAGGCCTTCTAGAACAGTCCACGGAGACGCGATGACCACGGAAACCGCCAAGGGCAAGGTTTATCAGTTTGAAAGCAGCAGCGCCGCCGATACGATCCGATGCGGCCACGAGATCGCGCGCCTCCTCAAGCCTCCCAAGATGATGATCATGCACGGCGACCTGGGGGCCGGCAAGACGACTCTCGTCAAGGGAATCGCCGAGGCGCTTGATGCGGCGGCGCCGGATGAGGTCACCAGTCCCACCTTCACCTTGATCCATGAATACGAAGGGAAGTTCGGCGGCAAGCCGGTCAAGCTGTATCACCTGGATCTGTATCGCGTCGACACCGAGCGCCAGCTCGACACCTTGGGGCTGGACGAACTGATCGGACCCGACAGCATCATTCTTGTCGAGTGGGGAGACAAGTTTCCCTGGATCGCGAAGCGTAGTCAGGGCGAAATCATGATGTGCACCGCTGGCGGAGACAAGCGCAAGATCAGCGTTTCTCTGAAGGATTAAGTAGCCAAACGCTGCTGAAGATATGGGATCGTCAGGGTACCCCCTCCCCCCTGAGATTTTGTTACCCATTGATGGCAAAAGGGTTAAGTCAGACGTCGGGTTTTGTAAATTTGTGACTCTTTCATTCTGAACGAGTTAAGGGATACCTCGGCGGCTGTATCTTTGTTTTGTGACGGTTACAGGTCCTATTTTAAAAATCAATCCACTTAAAATAAGACCTCTTAAATCCATAATTTGCAGCACACAAATACAAAGCCCGGCTGATTAACAGCCGGGCCATCTCTTTTACTCTCTATTTCCATTGTACCTGTTTGTGCCGAAATTCCCGCCAGGATTGGACTGCTGCAGGCACTGATTTCCCGCCCGCCTGGAGGCGGCCGAGATATCGATCGCATCTGCTCAAGACGATCACCGCGGCCCGGCTGATGGGCGCTGATTGCATTCTGAGCGGTATTCGGCCTCAGATCGCCCAGACCATCGTTCACCTCGGAATCAATCTCGAAGAAGTGACCACGAAAGCAAAGCTTTCCGATGCATTTCGAGTGGCTCTGGAGCGCAACGGCCGGACCGTCGTGCGAGTTGCGAAAAATAGCCTGGCTGCCGGACCGGCCAAGGAAATCTGATGGAACGAATTCCAATTCTCCGCATGGGAGACTTCCTCCTGGTGACAATCCAGGTAGACATGCACGATAAGCTGGCGCTTACCCTTCAAGACGACCTGACGACGCGAATTGCAGAAGTAGGAGCCAAGGGTGTGCTTATCGACATCTCGTCGCTTGAAATTGTGGATTCATTCATTGGGCGGACGCTGGCAAACATTGCCTCCATGGCGAGGGTGCTCGATGCGCTGACAGTCGTTGTCGGGATGCAGCCAGCGGTTGCAATTACGCTTGTCGAATTAGGGATGTCTTTACCAGGCATCCGAACAGCATTAAATGTCGAATCCGGGATGGAATATCTCCGGGAAACACTGACGGAGGGCGCTGGGGATGGGGACCGAGCTGAGGGTTGAAACAGTCCCCATCAAGAATGATTCCGATGTGGCGCTAGTGCGGCAACGCGTCCGTTCCTGGGCCATTGAAATGAAGTTCAGCCTGGTGGATCAGACGAAGATCGTTACGGCAGCCAGTGAACTGGCCCGAAATACGCTCGAACACGGCAAAGGCGGCGCGCTACAGCTCGCAATCGTCGAGAACGGTATCCGCAAGGGCCTGCGTCTCAGGTTTTCCGACCACGGGCCGGGAATTGCAGATATCAAACAGGCGCTGACCGACGGTTTTACGACGAGTCAAGGAATGGGCCTCGGGCTGGGAGGCAGCAAGCGGCTCATGAACGAGTTTGAAATCAACTCCGCCCCGGGCGGCGGAACGACCATCACCGCCATCCGATGGAAGTGACTGTGTGGATCGACCGGACTATCCCAATCCAATCCAAAGATGCCAGCCAGGTTGGCAGCGCACGCCGCCTGCTGTGGCTATCGCAGCTTCTCTTGGCTTTGATGAGACGAGACAGGGCGAGCTTGGCATCGTAGTTACGGAAGCGGCTCGCAATATTGCCGTGCACGCCGATTTCAGGCGAGTTGGTCCTCTGCCCTCGATCGCTGAATGGTAAGACGGGAATCGATATCTTTGCGCTGGATCGGGGCAAAGGCATTACCAACATCGACAGAGCCCTCGAAGACGGATATTCGACGGCAGGGACCACGGGACAAGGGCTGGGAGCGATGCAGCGCTTGGCCGCCGTGTTTCAGGTCTATTCTGACGCCAATAACGGAACAGCGCTTTTTGCACGTATTCTCCGAGATTCCGGCTGTGTCGACCGCAGCCTTCCGCGGTCTTGCAGGGTGCTATTACGGTTGCAGTGGCCGGGGAATCCGTTTGCGGCGACGCGTGGAGTTCAAGGCTCACGCCTGAGGGGAGTGTCTACATTGTTGCGGACGGTCTCGGGCACGGTCCATTGGCGGCAGACGCGGCGCGAGAGGCGGTCAGGGTATTCGAGGAGGTCTCAGATGGTCCTCCGGAGCGAATCCTTCGTGAGATTCATGCCGCTCTTGCAAAAACACGCGGAGCAGCTGTTTCGATCGCGGAGATCCTGTACGAGAGAGGCACCGTGAACTACGCAGGCGCCGGAAACATCGCCGCGGCGCTCTGGTCCAATGGGAAAAGCAGAAGCATGGTTTCCATGAATGGCACGGTCGGGCATTCTGTCGCGAAAATTCAGTCGTTTTCTTATCCCTGGGAGCCAAATTCCTTGCTGATCATGCACTCCGATGGGCTGGGATCGAGATGGAGTCTCGACCAGTACCCCGCCTCGCGCAACGACATCCGGCGCTGATTGCCGCCGTTTTGTATCGGGATTTCAGCAGGAAGCGCGATGATGCAACAATCGTTGTGTCACGCACACAGTAAGAATGAAGGACAGTCAACAACTCTATTCGCTATTTACGCTTCGCCTTCGACAGGAAAGGCATGTTGTTCTTGCCCGTCAGCGTGCGAGGGAAGTTGCGAAGCTACTCGGCTTCGACCACCAGGACCAGATACGGCTGGCAACCGCGACTTCCGAACTCGCAAGAAATGCCTTTCGATACGCGGTCAACGGCGCCGTGGATTTCCAGGTCCTGGATTCATCGCCGCAACTCTTCCTGATCTCCGTGACAGATGAAGGACCCGGAATCAAACACCTCAGCGAGATCTTGAATGGAGGTTATGTTTCAAAAACAGGTCTGGGGAAGGGAATCATCGGCACAAGTCGATTGATGGACCGCTTCAATATCACCGCCCCTCCCAGTGGCACTCGTGTCGATGCCGGTAAATGGCTGCCTGCTTCCGCACCCCGGGTTGACGCCAAGCGAGCAAAGTCGATTTCAGCTCAACTGGCAAGTATCGATGTGGCCGATCCATTCGATGAAATCGAACGCCAGAATCAGGAACTGCTAAAGACGCTTGCGGCGCTTCGAGAAAAACAAGAGCAGCTTGCGGAGTTGAATCGTGAACTGGAAGATACGAATCGCGGCGTCGTCGCGCTCTATGCGGAGCTCGATCAGCACGCCGACGATCTGAGACGGGTGTCCGACCTCAAGACAAGCTTCCTATCCAATCTTTCTCACGAATTCCGGACACCGCTGAATTCGATCGTTTCGCTCAGTCGATTGTTGCTCAATCGATCGGATGGTGAGCTTTCTTCGGAGCAGGAAAAGCAGGTCACCTATATTCAGCGCTCTGCGTCCGAGCTATCCGAACTGGTCAATGACCTTCTGGATCTCGCCAAGGTGGAAGCGGGCAAAACGGAGGTGAAAGCAAAATATTTCGAGGTACGGGATGTCTTCAGCGCCTTGCGAGGCGTACTGAAGCCGCTTCTGGTCAGCAACAGCCTCGATTTGATTTTCGATGCCGAGGCAGATATCCCACCGCTGTACACCGATGAAGGCAAGGTCTCGCAGGTGCTGCGAAACCTGATTTCAAATGCCCTGAAGTTCACAAAACGCGGGCACGTTCGTGTAACTGCGAATCTCAGCGCAGACGGCTACGACGTAATCTTCAAGGTCGCGGACACCGGCATTGGAATCGCGCCGGAAAATCTGGAGCGGATATTCGAAGAATTTATTCAGGTAGAAAACGAGCTGCAAAGCCAGTTCAAGGGAACCGGTCTGGGTCTCCCTCTCTCGCGACGGCTGGCGGAGTTGCTCGGAGGCACTCTGATAGTAGAGAGCGAACTGGGCGCAGGATCGACATTCATCTTCACGATTCCAGTTAATTCTGGAAAGGGCCGGCCGGGAACTCAAAGGGATATTCCGGTGGAAGAACCATCGAGCCGTCCAACTATATTGCTGGTTGAAGACAATCGCGAAGCCATGTTCATTTATGAGTCGTCGCTGCGAAAAACCAGGTATGAACTGGTTTTTGTCGATTCCATTCGCGAAGCGCGAATCGCGATGAAACGCCTGCAGCCGGCCTTGGTGTTACTGGACCGGCTGATCGATCGTGAAGACTGCCTTTTCTACATCGAGGAACTCCGGTCGAATGGCTTCCCGGGTCCAGTGCTGGTAGTCAGCGTAGTGGACGATCCCAAAGCTGCCCTCGATGCGGGAGCGACTGCGTTCCTCGCAAAACCGGCGGTGCCCTTTACGTTGTTGAGCATCGTTCAGGAATTGATCGAAGGACAGTCGGCCAAAACGCTGCTCCTTGTCGACGACGACGAGGTTACGCGCTACCTGCTTGGTGAAGCGCTATCCAAGCTTGGTTTCCGCGTGGTGGAAGCACGCAACGGCCGCGAAGCGATCAGGGTAATCGCAGAACGACTCGTCGATGGTGTTTTCCTGGACATGATCATGCCGGAGCTTGACGGGTTCGAGGTGTTGAAGGAGATTCGCAGCCACGAACGGTCGAGAGCGATCCCGGTTATTATCCATACTTCGAAAAACCTATCGGCCCAGGAATTGAATCTAATCGCCGGTATGGACGTGACCCATTATCCGAAGCAAACCTTTGCCACAGAAGAAAGTACCGGCGCGCTACTAAATGCCCTCAAGACGGCAGGAATTGAGCGATGACCGACGATCAACCCACAATATTGATCGTTGATGATCGCGACGCCAATCGATACACCATCGCCCACACCCTGAGCCGTTCGGGTTTTCATGTGATCGAGGCGACGAGTGGGAAACAGGCGCTGGAGATGGCCACCCGCCTCCCGGCGGTGATTCTCCTGGACGTAAAACTCCCTGACATTCTGGGTTATGAAGTCTGCCGCCGAATCAAGGCGAACCCGAGCACGGGCTTTATTCCGATCGTGCAGTTGTCGGCCGCTTTTCTGGATAACGAGAGCAAGATCTATGCACTGGAAAGCGGCGCTGACGCATATCTGACTCAGCCGGTAGAACCGAATGTCCTGGTAGCCACCGTCAGATCTCTGGTCAGGCTGCGTTGCGCTGAATCACAGTCAAAACTTTCTGCCCGGCAGTGGCAAGCCACCTTCGATGCGCTGTCGGAAGGCGTCGCTCTAACTGATCCGGACGGAATTGTTGAGCGCAGCAATCGGGCGTTATCGAAGTTGCTTGACGACTCGTACCTCGAAATCGAGAAACATCCACTGAATGCATTACTCCAGCGGCATTTTGATATTGAGGTGGATGTCAGGCAGAGAGCACAATTTTCAGGAATCCAGCGCGAGGAGAGATACTTCGATATTGACCTCGAGCCAATATTTCTCGATGAAGTGCATACGAGCAGCATTCTTATAGTTTCCGAGACGACTGCGCGAAAGAGAGCTGAAGCTGCCGCCCTGGCTAACGAACGTCTTGCCGCAACGGGACGTATGGCGAACACCATCGCTCACGAAATCAACAATCCCCTTGAAGCGATCACGAACCTGCTCTATCTCCTGAAGGGTGCGATCGATCGTCCGGCGCTGGCTGGGCCGTATCTTGAGGCTGCTCAAACAGAACTGGAGCGAGTGTCAAAAATTGCGCGGCGGATTCTTTCCTTCAATCGCGAGTCCGCCTCTCCCGTTTCGGTGAATCTTTCCGAAATTCTCGAGGACGTGCTCGCGCTCAATAACCAGGCACTGGTTGAAAAGAATATTCAGGTGGTTCGTGAGTGGGACAAGAAGCTTTGTGTCGCCGGCTTTCCCGCGCAGCTGCGGCAGGTGTTCTCTAACATAATTCGGAATGCCATCGAAGCCTCGTTTACCGAAAAGGCGATTCGTCTTCGGGTTTCCGGCTATCCGCGAGACAACTCAGCCGCGGGCCGAATGGCGCGCATAACACTTTCCGACCAGGGGATCGGGATACCGGTCTCCAACCGTGGAAGAATCTTTGACGCTTTCTTCACCACAAAGGAGCTGAAGGGATCGGGCATCGGATTATGGCTGAGCAATGCGATTGTTCGCGAACACAATGGATACATCCGAGTGCGCAGCAGCATCCGGCCTGAGAATTCCGGCACATGCCTTTCGGTTGTATTGCCTTGTGAATGGCAATCTGCTGCTGCCCCCGGCTAATTGAGGTTGGAGCTCATCGTGCTTCTGCACCCTGCATTCAACGTGAGGATGGCGAAGGGGATTCCTTGGAAAATTCGCAGCCGATTTGCGGACACTCCCGAGTCTCGATCTTGCGGGAGCGATCCACTTCGGCAAGGTAAAGAATTGCCGCACATGTCGGACAGGTCTTCACAAGAGCCCGTGATGGGTCGAATTGCCCGTCTATCCAGTCTGCGTAACCGCAGCAATCGCGAAATACCCGCGTACAGCCAGGCCGCACACATCCGTGGTACGACCGAATTTCTTCGGAGTCCTCCTCCAGCATCAACCTTTGCATGGAGGTATGGTGCACATCGCACAACGGAGAGAATTCCTGCCTGGATGTCATAGTCGGGAACTCAAGTCCTCCGACTGTCCTGCTTCTAAAAAAAGCAATGACTGACTACCAATTCGAGAACGATCCAGGATCGAGAGCAGTGGGACCGCTCTAGGAAGCTGCATGCCTTTCAGCTGCATGCTTCTCGCGTTTCAATTCGCGATCATATTGCGGATGGAATGACCGCGGGAGCTCTTCTTCGCGGTACTCAACGCCCGAAGCAGCCAGCTCACGTGCAGTTTTCTCAAGAGTAGCCCGCTTAGCCAGCAATTTGTTCGCCGCTTCCTCACGAGCTGCTTCCGAGGCAAAGTCCTCATATTTGTCGAGGTAGGCAAGCTTGCGATCATAAAGATCGATTTCCTGATGCAGATCGCGCAGGAAGTACTTGTCGTGTCGGGTAGCAGTCTTCGTCATGAACTCTCCTTAGAGAAAGAGCGGGATGAATAGCCGCGTCCTCCGGTGAAATGAGATCTTTCAGGCGACGTCAGCATCCATCGTACGCAACCGGAGGAGTCAGGCCGAGAATGTGAAAGCGGAGGAACACAATGGCGGTGAAACCACGTCCTCTCGCTCTTCCATTATTCCTTAGAGGACCTGCACGTTCTCGGCTTGCCAGCCTTTCGGCCCCTTCGTTACGTTGAACTGAACGGCCTGGCCTTCTTGCAAAGAGCGGAATCCGTTGCTCTGAATTGCGGAGAAGTGAACAAAAACGTCCTCGCCGTTTGGTCTGCTCAGGAACCCGAAGCCTTTGGCGTCGTTAAACCATTTCACTGTTCCCTGTTCCATTTCATTTTTCCTTTTTCTGATTGAATGTATCGCTGAACTCAAGGTGGGATTGTTTGCGGGTCAGGCGATACGCAGAACAGGCAAGAACACCAAATCGGATTCGACGATCTGTTAGTAGGATACCACTCCGGAGCGGGATCTGCCCGGAAAGCTCGGAAAAACAGGGAAAGCCG
The DNA here is from genome assembly GCA_963782175.1 of uncultured Acidobacteriaceae bacterium. Lineage (GTDB taxonomy): Bacteria > Acidobacteriota > Terriglobia > Terriglobales > Acidobacteriaceae > Silvibacterium. The sequence continues at coordinate 4,342 of CAWAIX010000011.1, read as the reverse complement.
ACACAAAAGATGGAATTAGGAGAAGCGAGCCAGGCAGAGTATGCTCAAACTCAGAGGAAGGCTCATTCTCCGCTTTCTCTGGAATTTCCTGGCCCGTCCTCGATAGCGCCGCATTGGCCCATTCCGAATTTGCTCCGATGCGAAGACTTTTGCCGGGTGACCCGCGACGAGGTTACCTGGTCGAGCCCGGCTTTTGCTGCGATAGCACTTCAACCGGGAAAAGAGGGAAACATGCGGTCTGAGTTGGTGTACTGCGCTGGTCTTCAAGTTGCAAACCGATTTATGCTCGCTACGATTGCGATGCGCGCCGTGCGGACGCTGCATATCAACTCCGCTCGAACGGAGGACACTGCCAACCAGGTGCTGGCCGAAATTGCGAAGGGCCGCTATGCCGATGCGGAGCTTCCCGAATTAACGCCACTGCCTACCATTGAGCCACTCCTGATCAGCCCTGCCGTCTGAGAAGGGGCGGATCCATTGCTTTCCATTCGAAGTTCGACATTACCGAGAGCGTTAACCGCCCGCCCGCGGCTGGCTCCTATTGAAAGGAGCCCCGCATGGATCTCGCCATTCAATATTGCCCGACCAGAAGAGACCTGGAAGAACATTGCTGGAATCTGGTGAGCAGACTCTGCGAATCGACAACGCACCTCATGACTTTCGTCGGCAGAGATCACGGGGCTTTTCTCGCCGCCAAGTCAGAGTGTCAGGAAACTCGAGAAGATCTGGCCGGTTCGGGCCAAAAGCTCCGCCAGCATCGCGTTGCCCACGGATGCTAATCGCTCCGTAGAGTACTTGGCATACGGCACATCAGACGAAGTCATCCCCGCTGCTGAAATCGGAGTCTAAGCTATCTGACTGAGAGGTGTCCTGCGAGTCGTCGAATGACCTCGTATCGTCGTCATCGCCAGGCTGGTAGCTGGCCTCTTTCTGCTCAGAGTGGCCTTCAGGGCGGTCGTCGAAGGAAGCTTCGTGCTCGTGATGCTCGGCGAAATCGCTCGTCCGCTGCGGATCGTCGTAGTAATTGTTGATGACGGTCTCATCGACGACGGGAGCGGGAGAGGCGAATCCGCCGATCATTCCTCCGCCACCCCAACCTCCTCCGCCCCACATGCCGCCGCCATGCAGGAGCGATTCAATGCCCTCGAAGGCCAGCGCGCCTGCGGCGACGCCTGCTGCCGTGGTTGCGGCGCTGCGCAGGAAACTTCCGGCGGCGCTGGGGGGCTCGGCATACGAGGGAGGCGGTGGAGCATATTGCGGAGGCACAGGCTGATACGGAACCTGTTGGTATTGGGACTGGGGCTGGTACTGCGGTTGCGGGGGAGCGGCGGGATCGCGATGTCCGAGTAGGCCGCCGAGGAAGCTTGTCGTGCGAGCAGGATGCTGTTGTGCCTGCTGAAGCTGCTGGATCTGTTGTTGAATTTGCGCACGCGCCTGGTTCAGCGCGAGATTCTGCACGAGGACGGTCTGGGCCAGTTTGTAGATTGCGTCAGGATCGCTGGCGAGCCCCTGCTGCAGCAGCTGTTCCGCCTCGGGATCCTTCTCGGTAAGTTGCGTTTCCTTCACCTTGCGGATCAGGTCTTCAAGCATCGATTGCTCTTGTGGCGTCATAACATGCTCCCGAACTTTAGGATGCTCCCATCAAGCAGCCTAAATCGTTAAGACGCATGCCATGGCGCAAAGTAGCAGGGAACTGGCGGATTTGAGGTTAGGCGGATGCCGAATCCGGGAGGGAATGGTGAGCTCGCTGGGGCTCGAACCCAGGACCCACGCCTTAAAAGGGCGATGCTCTACCAACTGAGCTACGAGCTCTCTCCAATGTCAAAGTTAACACAAATCCGGAGCGCCTCATCCAAGTGATAGGGTGGATGGCATGGGCCCTATGGAGACTTCGACCGTAAACATAGTTATGACCTTCCTGCGCCGCGTCGTGATGCGTTTTCGCAGCCGCAAGCTTGGCCGGTATCCAAAGGCCGGATGGGCGCATTCCGCCTTCGGAGCGATTCAAGCGTCCATCGCCTTGCTGGTGCTGGTGTCATCGGTGCACCCATCGCGAGCCTTCGCGGCGAGCCCTGACCTCCAGGCTGTGCTGACTGGCTCTCGCCAGCGTATTCAGAATCTGGACTACCGCGTGACCGGGCGAATCACACGGGTGGAAGCCGATGGCAAGCGCACGAGCTACAAGTTTATCGGCAAGGCCCATTGGTTTCCCGACGGTCTGCGTCTGCTATCGGTGTTCTCGGGTCCGGGCTCAGATAAGACAAGCATTCTGGTGCATATGGGTGTGAACGGGCACCTGACCATCGAGGCGATGCTTCCCGGCGAGAAGGCGGCCAGCGCGTTGCCATTCGAACATTGGAATGACTCGCTGCTGGGAACGGACTTCTCCTATGAGGACATGGTAGAGAATCAATTCTTCTGGAAGAATCAGGAACTCCTGGCGCCGGAAAAATACGGCGCACGCGATTGCTTTGTCCTCAAGAGCACGCCCGGCCCCCAGGACCGGACTCATTATGATTCGGTGAAATCGTGGATTGACCGCAGCATTTTGTTCCCCGTGCATGTGGTGAAGACGCTGCACGAGACGGGAGTGGAGAAGGAGTTCGTCTACTACAGCCTGCGGCAGGTCGACGGCGCCTGGTCCGCGTCGCAAGTTGAGGCAAAGCTGCAGGGCAAGCCCGGCTCCTCGATGCTGGTCATCGAAGGGGGCTCGGGAAGGGCAAATCTCAAGCTCAAGGATTTTGATCTCGGCCCGACAGACGCTCAAGGAAAGAAATGAAGTAAATCGGGAAAAGGCTATCGCGAGCCCAGCTGCGATGTCACCGGAGTATCCACAGTGTCCGCCGTTACGGGATAACTTCCTTTTCAGACGTTACCGGGGCTCCATACAAGCCAAAAGGCCACCAATTCCAGTCGCCGGCAAGCTGCAGTAGTGCGGGCCCGACAACCATCCTTACCACTGTGGCATCGATGAATACCGCTACCGCGAGCGTGAAGCCCAGCATCTGGACGACCAAAAAGCTCCCGATTGTGAAGGCGATGAAGACAGCAATCATGATTGCCGCGGCGCTCGTGATGAGCCGAGCCGTCCGCGCCAGGCCCTCGATCACAGCTGATCTCTCGGGTAGGCCACGCCGCCGTTCTTCGAGGACTCGGGCGACCAGAAAGACCTCATAGTCCATGCTCAATCCGAAGACGATGGCAAACGCGAGAATCGGCACGATCGGGAATACGGCGCGGGTCGGTCCGTCGAGACCAAGCAATCTGCTACCATGCCCTTGCTGAAAAACGAGAACTAAAGCACCGAATGAGGCGCCAACCGAGAGCAGATTGAGCAGAACTGCTTTGAAGGCCGCAAATAAAGAACGCAGTCCGATCAGGAGCGCCAGCAAGCTCCCCAATATGACTCCGACGACCACCTTCGGCAAGCGTTCCCTCACTACAGAGTCATAATCTGCATTGAGCGCGGGAATACCGCCAACGCTCAGCACGGCTCCGGGAACGCCGGTTATTGCCGCGACATCGGAGGAACGCACTTCTCGCACCCATTGCATCAGTTCGCCGGGCGTAAGCTTGGCGGTCGGCAGCAACTCGATCAAGGCAGCATGTCCATCGGTGCTCAGCAAACTCTTGCGGATTGGCTCGGGCACGTCGCCGACAGCATCCGCGGTGTCAGACATTCCAGTGAGGGTGGGAAGAGATAAGACCTCTTCCGCTCTGGGATCGCTCTGGAAGTGCTGGGTCAGGCGGGTGACGGCAAGCCAGCCACCCGGTGAGAGCGCCGGAGACTGCGGCGGCAACTCCAAGACCACTCGGAGGGACTGCACAATACCCGATCGCCCCATACCCTTAAGGGTGTGCAGGGCTTTCACCGAATCAGCCTGGGCCGGGAGCGAGTCATGGTCAGGAAGCCCGACAGAGATTTTGGATGCCTGGAATGCAAGGACCAGTAGCGGAATCCCGGCAACAAGCAAAGCTATCCAGGGCCGGCGGGTTACGATGCCTGCCCACCGTCCCCACCGCTCACTTGCCGCGCACAGACTCTCCTCCGTTTTGAATCGTTTGAACGGAAGCGGCACCCGGGCAGCATTAATGCGATGCCCCAACAAACCAAGAACCCAGGGCAGAATGAATGTACAAAGCATGACACTCAAAACGGTTACCAGCAGGCCAGCTATCCCGATGGAGCGCAGTTCGCTGATGGGCACAGTCAGCAGCGCAGAAAATCCGATGGCAACTGTTGTGGCCGAGACGAGCAGCGTCTTGCCGGCTTGCTCGGCAGCAAGATCGGCCGCACAACCGGGATCACATCCCTCGACTAATGCTTCGCGAAACCGGCTCA
>CAWAIX010000010.1:0-249740 GCA_963782175.1 uncultured Acidobacteriaceae bacterium | reverse complement strand
GATCCAAACGGACCGATATGGCTGGCTGCTACCGCTGCTGGCGCGAGCAGGCCGGTCTTCAATATGTCTCGGCGTGAAAGCGGTTTCATTTTGCCTCCCGATAACTGGCAATGCCTGGCAGCATCAGTTCCGGTTTTTCTGATTCGTTGAGCGACCGAAGTATACGCTTTCCGGAGTTGGCCGCAAACTCAGAGCACTAGTCGTCCTGGCCAGATTTTGGCTCGCGCTGGTCCGAGCGCGGCGCCCGAATTGAATAGTCGAGCCCCTCGCGATATTCCGGCCGATAGCCTTGCCCGAGGCCGGGACCGGGGCGCGTGCCATCCTGCTTGTATCGGCGGAGATTTTTCAGGGTCTCAATTTTGTCGCGTGCGTAGTCGCCGGCCAGCCGGGTAAGGGCGTAAGTGACGATGTCGCTGTGATGCAGACCTTCCATGTCCGGGTCGCGGCGGAAGTTGAGCCAGAGGCGGTGCACAAGCTGCACGTCCTCGGCCTGCAGCGAAGGAGCGTGCGGCCCGATGTGGAATGCCTGCTCCTTGCCGTCGGGCATGATGACGTAGAAGGTGAACTGCCGCTTGGGTTCGGGCAGCGCCTCCCAGGCCTGACCTACGTGATAGGCCTGCTCCTGCGCGCTCATCTTGGTGGAGAGGCCGGAGACGAGGGCGGCGACTTCGAGCGTGTTCGCGGTCTGCACGAGAGCGGCGAAGATATCGCCCGCGGGAACGACGAGCAGGGAGATGTGCTTGCCGAAGCTCTCGGCGATCGACACGGCCTTGGTGAAGAGCATCTGCTCGTATTCGCTGAAGAGCTGCTCATCGAGGTATTCGGGGCCGCCGGCGCCCATCATGCGGGCCGTCAGCACGACGATGTCCTGATCGTCGGTACTGGTGCGCGAGAGGGTCCACTTGAGGGCAATGGGATTGGCGTAATCGCGCATCGTGACCAGCACACCACCCGGCTTGATCTCCAGAGCCTCGCGGCTGATGGTTTCCGGCTGCTCGAGCTGGAAGTGCTCCTTCATCTGCTTCGCGCTGACGAGTTGCCGCCGCTGATTTCTTCGCTCGGAAATGCTGAAGATGGTGAAGAAAACTGCCGCGAAGGCGATGCCGCTCTCGGTGGCGACGCTCTTGGTCATGAGGTTGACGATAGCGGTCGTAATCAGGACGAGAAAGACACTGAAGAGGCCGACGGGCAGCTCAGTCCCGCGGATGGTGATGTTGATGGGCACCTTCCAGCCGCGCTCGCCTTTGTATTTCCAGCGCAGAACGAGCATGGCCAGGCTGTTGAAGGTAAAGCTCCAGATGACTCCAAAGGCATAGGCCTCGCCGAGGGTGATGACGTTGCCGCGGCTCACGACGATGGTGAAGAGCTGCAGTGCGGTGACGAGATTGATGATGCGGTAGCTGGTTCCAAATCGCTTGTGCGGCTTGCGGAACCAGTCGGTAAGCACACCGTCTTCGGCTACACGCATGAGCACGCCGGTAGAGCCGATGATGGACGTGTTGACGGCGCCGGAAAGAATCAGAAATCCTACGATGACGACAAAAACGCGGAAGATGATGCGCAGGGTGAGCGGGCCGACCGCGTACATGGCCAGGCCGGCGATAAGGTTATCGCGGTAGACCGGGACGCGGACGGAATCCGGAATGATCATCACCGCCAGCAGGGACACGATCCCGGTGAAGACAAAACTGTAGATGGCGATGACGATGGCCGCTCGCTTCAGGTTCTTGAGCTTGGGATGCTCGATCTCGCGGTTTACCTGGGCAAGCGTCTCCTCGCCGCTCATGGCGAGAATCGAATGGCCGAACGCCATCAGAATGCCGAAGAGGCCGAGTGATGTGGCCAGCTTCGATCCATAGAGAAAGCCAAGGGCATCCTTCGAGAAGTGCAGATTCGAGGGTACGGGCAATGGCGGTAATTTCACGCCCTTGACGATAACTGTCCAGAAGCCCCAAACGAGCAGAAGGACCACCATGACGGTGGTGACTTTCATGACCTCGAGTGCTTTGTTGCTCGACTCTTCGATGCCCTTGATGTTCTGCCACCAGAAATAAATAGTCACAATGGCGCAGAACACTGCCGATGTTCCATTCACCGGGAAATGCCACGGCGCGGTGCCTGCGTGAACCATGGCAGCGGGAAGCCAGCCGTGCGTGGCGCCCACGTCAAGGAGTTCGTTCATCAGGCCGGTGATGTATTGCCCGGCGGACACGCCGGAGATCGGGCCAGTGAGGATGTAGTCGAACATCAGCGCTGAGACGCTCAACTTGGCGAAGGTTCCGCCGAGCGCCTCCTTGACGACGCGGTAGACGCCGCCGCGGGTGAACATCGAGCAGCTCTCGACGTAGACGGCGCGCACGGCGAAGGAAAACAGCATGACGCCGAGGATGAACCAGGGAGCGGCCTTGCCGACGGCTTCTTCGGCGATTCCTCCGGCGTAGAAGGCCGAGGAGCCCAGGTCGTTGAGAACGACGGCCGCGGCCCGCCAGAAGGAGATGAAGGTGAGCATGACCGAGGAAGCGACGACCAGCTTGACTCGGTTGGATTGCGGGGCGGAAAACGTTTGTCCGGGCGGCATGAATCGTGGGCGCTTGCGGGGGTCAGAGTCCGGCTGGTACCGGGGCCAATCTCGCCCTGACGCTCTCGGCTGAGTTTATGTCCGCGGGGGCGCGGCGTCAATCAGGGTTTGCCCTACTCCTCGCCGAGCAACTCGCCCAGATCTTCGATAAAGCTCAGAATGACGACACCTGCGGAGCCGACGAGTCCTACAAAGAAGAGGATCGTGAGCAGATGCAGGCCGAACTGCAAGAGGGCAGTCACGGGAGAATTGTAACGCATCAACTGTGAGACCAAGAGTGCTAGACTCGGCCTGAATGCCCGTGATTTCAGCCCGAACCCCCGCCGCGAACGCGACGCGAGCGCGGCTTGAGCCTTCGATATTTCTGGCACTCCTCTCCGGATTCCTGCTCAACCTTCCCTTCCCCATCGCCGGACCACTGCCGCCCTGGCGCGCGGGGTTCGCGTGGGTAGCGCTGGTTCCGCTGATGTATGCACTGCTCGCGCCTGAAAACGCGGAACATCCGCAGTATCTGCGGCGGAGCGCGCTGATTGGGTATGTCGGCGGGATCTTCTGGTACATCCTCAACTGCTACTGGATTTATCACACGATGCACCTGTATGGCGGGGTTCCGGCGGCTGGAGCAGCGGGGATCGTTGTTCTCTACAGCCTGGTTCTGGGGCTGTACTTCGGGTTGTTCGGGCTGGGGATGGCGTTCCTGCGGCGGGTGTCGGGCGGAGTTGCGCTGCCGCTTGTGATTGCGCCATTTTTATGGGCCGCCATCGAGTTGGCCGCGGCGCGCATCACGAGCGTTCCGTGGGACCAGCTTGGTTATTCGCAGGTGGATAATTTTCTGCTGACGCGGCTCGCTCCGTGGACCGGGGTGTACGGGATCTCGTTAGTGCTGGTTGTGGTAAATGCGCTGTTTACCGCGGCGCTGCTGGCGGGGTCCATTCACATGCGGTTGCGGCTGGGCGTGGGCGCGGCGCTGGCGGCGATTCTGATGCAGCTTGGGTCGTGGATGCCTCCCAAACCGGCGCCGACACAGGCGCTGGCCGTCCTGCTGCAGCCGAACTTCGATGTGCGCGAGAACAATGACTGGGTTGGCCCGAAGTGGGACCGGAATATCTCGGTATTTCTAAAGCAGAGTCAGGAGAGGGACGCTGGCTGGTATGCGGGGATGCCGGGGCCTTCGAAGCCGGTTCAGTACTCGGTGGTCGGGGCTGTGCACGGACCGCTTGCGATCTCGCTGATCGCGTGGCCGGAGTCGCCTTCGCCGTTCAGCGAAGGCGATTCGCGCTTCCGGGAGGCGATGCACGCGCTTGCGACGGAGACCGGCGCGGGGATTATTGCCGGGAATCCAACGAGCGCCTGGGAGATGGACGAGACGGGAAACCGCGTGCTGCGGGAATACAACTCGGCGTCGTTTATTTCGCCGCAAGGGGAATTTGTCGGGCGGTACAACAAGATTCATCTCGTGCCGTTCGGAGAATACGTGCCGTATCGCGACCTGTTTTTCTTTGCGCATCATCTGACGAGGCAGGTCGGCGACTTTGCGCGGGGGCGCGAGCGCAATGTTTTCACCGCAAATGGACACCGGTACGGCGTGTTCATCTGCTACGAGTCGATCTTCGCGGATGAGGTCCGGGAGTTCGTGAAGAATGGCGCGCAGGTCTTCGTGAATATCTCCGACGATGGATGGTATGGAGACACGAGCGCGCCGTGGCAGCACCTGAACATGGCGCGGATGCGGGCGATCGAGAATCACAGATGGATCCTGCGGGATACGAATTCCGGCGTGACGGCGGCGATCGATCCGTGGGGCCGCGTGGTGCAAAGCTCGCCGCGGCATGTCTTCACTTCCCTGCCGGCGCAGTATGGATTTCGCGACGACCTGAGCTTCTACACGCGGCACGGGGATGTTTTCGCGTGGTGCTGTGTGGTGGTTGTGATCGGTGTGGTTCTGATGGTCGGACGAGCTAAGCGGCACGTTCCCACGGCTGCAGCACTTTGACCGAGGCCATGCCGGCGGCGGTCGCGGCTTCGATGCCCATCTCGGTGTCTTCGAAGACAAGGCAGTGCTCGGGAGCGACGCCGAGCCTTTCGGCGGCGAGAAGAAACGCTTGCGGGTGCGGCTTGGGGTGGGTGTAGTCGCCGGCACACACGAGCGTCTCGAAGCGGTCTAGTAATTGCAGGGTGCGCAGCGATTCGGTGACGCTTTCGCGGGTGCTGCCGGAAACCACCGCGAAGGGGATTCTGCCGTGCTGCGCCTCGATTTGCTCGAGCACTTCGGGCACGGCTTCGAGCTGGGGCAGGATCTCGTAGTAATAGGATTCTTTCCGCGCGGCGACTACATCCACTGGCATCTGGAGGCCGTGCTGCTCATTGAGCGAGCGGATGATCTCTACGACCGGCCGTCCGCCCCATGCGTAGAAGGTGCTCTCGGGGAATTCGCAGCCCCACTCACCGAGCGCGCGCTTCCAGGCGATGTAGTGGAGAGGCATGGAGTCGGCAATGGTGCCGTCGCAGTCGAAGAGATAGGCCTTGAAGGCTCCGGGAGGCAAAGCAAGCTTTCTTTGTGTCATTGAATCTATGTTCCCATAGTGGCGCGCGCTTCACCCACGATGCATTTGCCGCTAGAATGAAAAGAAAAAGTCAGGTCAAAAACCGTGCTGAACGATCTTGAATTCGCCTACGGTCCCGTGCGAGACAAAGTCCGCGACCTGCGGGAGTATCTTTGACGCGCCCCGCCTCAAGTCTGATCTAACTGCGATCGAGCAGAAGCTTTCCGACCCGAGTCTATGGTCGAATCCGCAGCTTTCGCAGCCACTGATGCGCGACCGCAAGCGCATCGAGGCGCTGCTGTCCGACGATGCCGAGCTGCAGCGCAAAACCAGCGACGTTGATGCGTACTTCGATCTGGCGCGCGAGGGCGAGCCGGTCGAGGACGATCTGAAGCGGGAGATCGATGCGCTGAACAGCTTCGCCGAGGAGATGGAAACGCGCACGCTGCTCTCGGGCGAGACCGATGCCCTGAACGCGATTGTTGTGGTGCATCCGGGCGCGGGCGGAACGGAGAGCCAGGACTGGGCCGAGATGCTGATGCGCATGTATCTGCGCTGGGCCGAGCAACAGGGGTTCAAGGCGGAGATCAACGACATCCTCGACGGCGAAGAAGCGGGCATCAAGTCGGCGACGTTCACGATTACCGGTGAATACGCCTTTGGGCTGCTGCAGGGTGAGATCGGGGTACATCGACTGGTGAGGATTTCTCCTTTCGACCAGGCCAAGCGGCGGCACACGTCGTTTGCTTCCGTGTTTGTGTCTCCGGAAATTGATGACTCGATCGAGATTGATATAAAGCCGGAAGACATCCGGACGGACACGTACCGTTCGGGCGGCAAGGGCGGCCAGCACGTCAATACGACGGACTCGGCGGTGCGCATTACGCATATTCCGACCGGGATTGTTGCTGCGTGTCAGAATGAGCGCTCGCAGCACAAGAATCGTGAACGCGCGATGAAGATGCTGCGGTCGCGGCTCTATGAATACGAGATGGAGAAGAAGCGCGAGGCGACGAAAAAACTCGAGGACTCGAAGATGGATATCAACTTCGGGTCGCAGATTCGCTCGTACGTGCTGCAGCCGTACCGGATCGTCAAGGACCACCGCACGAAGGTCGAGTTCGGAGACGTGGACCGCGTTCTGGATGGATATCTCGCGCCGTTCATTCGCGGATATTTGATCATGCGCCGGAATGGCGGTGTGCCGGTAGGCGCGGATGCCGGGGATGAGCTGGAGTAGTTGGAGGTAACTGTTATTACTTCACTAACTCCTCAATCTCCCGCAGGTCGACTGCGTACTCATTCTGCCTGACCTTGATGTTCGCTGCGTCAACATGCTTTAAGTCGCCGGACTCGTACTGATATTTCCTCCCGCTCTTCGGGTCGATGAGAAAGATGCTGCGGATGCCCATTCTCTCGTAGTCGTCGAGCTTCTCCAGCATTCGCGGCAGGGTGTCCTCCGGCGAAAGAATCTCAAAGACAGCGACAGGCGGAGTGCGGACGATCTGGTCCATCTCCTTTAGCGGACCGGTGTTTTCGAGCACGACCACATCCGGCACCCGAAACCGGGTTGGCGAGACCTGAACACGCAGTTCAGCAAAAACACGAATTCCCCATTCTGCTTCCCGCCTCCAGAACCATTGCTGAATGGCCTTCTGCCATGCCGCGTGATCCAACTCACCCACTGTCCGCTCCTGAATTGCGCCGTCCACATATTCAGCGTCGGGCTCGAACGAGGAATGGAGATAGACATCTACAGGCACATATGCAGGCGCCGTTGCCATGGTGCTATTCCTTTCGCGTAGAAATGACCCGTTCATCTAGATTTTACCCGCCCGCGGGTTGCCGCCCATGCTGTGCACTGGTTCCCCGCCTCCTGGATCCCACGTTTTGGGGTTGCACTCGGTTAAAAAGCTGCGCTAAGATTTTTTCGCGTTTCCTTCCTGTGCGCTGAACCACACTTAAAAACCCCCGATTGAGCCGTGGCGACCTCCTCGGATCAGGCAGGACTGCTTGGGCCCCGCACCTCATCAAAGCACTTCCGCGACGGAGGTTTTGCATGCGTGTCTATCGCATTGCCAAGGCTGCCTTGACCCTGCAGTTATTTGCTGTCATTTGCAGCTTTACCGGAACGAACTACGCCAGAGCGAGCGTGCCGACGGCGCTGCAGTTTGTCCCGGTAACTCCGTGCAGGGTGGCAGACACGCGGAATGCCACCGGACCTTTCGGCGGCCCGGAGATGGCGGCGGGAACGATCCGCGAGTTCGATGTTCCGCAGAGTTCGTGCGGAATTCCCTCGACGGCGGTGGCCTATTCGCTGAATGTGACGGTGGTTCCGAACGGAAGCCTCGGCTATCTCACCATCTGGCCCAGCGGATATGCTCAACCTTACGTTTCGACGCTGAACTCGGACGGCCGGGTCAAGGCCAACGCGGCCATCGTGCCTGCGGGGAACAACGGCGGCGTCAGCGTGTTCGTGACGGACCTGACGCAGGTGATTCTGGATATCGATGGCTACTTTGCGCCTGCCGGAACGCCCTCGGCCCTGGCGTTCTATCCGGTCACGCCGTGCCGCATCGCCGACACGCGCAACCCCACCGGCGCGCTGGGCGGTCCGTACATGGCGGGCGGTACAAGCCGGGCGTTCCCGATCCTGTCGAGCAACTGCAATATTCCTTCGGCGGCGCAGGGCTATTCGCTGAATGTCACTGCCGTTCCTCACAAGACGCTGAACTATCTGACCATCTGGCCGACCGGCGAGCCGCAGCCCAATGTTTCAACGCTGAATTCTTCCACGGGAGCAGTGACGGCAAACGCGGCGATAGTGCCCGCCGGCAGCGCGCGGGGAAATCTCGGTCTATGTGCACGACGACGCCGATGTGATTCTGGATATCGATGGCTACTTTGCGCCTCCTGGGATGGGGGGACTCGCGCTTTACACTGTCGCGCCATGCCGCGCGATCGATACACGGCCGAACGCTTTCGATGCCACGCTCGCTGTGAATGTTGAAGGCAGCGCGTGCGCTCCGCCGGCGACGGCACAGGCATACGTGCTGAATGCAACCGTGGTGCCTCCGGGAGCGCTGAATTATCTGACGCTGTGGCCTGAAGGGGTCACGCAGCCCTATGTCTCGACTCTGAATGCAGATGACGCGGCAATCACGTCGAACATGGCGATCGTGCCGACCAACAATGGTGGCATCGATGCCTATGCGTACAATCCGACAAACCTGATTCTGGATATCTCGAGCTATTTCGCGGCGAGTCCCGGCGGACAGACAGCGACCCCGGTGTTTTCGCCGGCAGGCGGAACTTACACCGGGACCCAAACGGTGACCATCAGCGATTCCACGAACGGCGCGGTCATCTACTACACGACCGACAGCACGACGCCGAGTACATCTTCCACAAAATATTCGGGAGCGATCACGGTGTCTTCGTCCGAGACGCTGGAAGCGATCGCCATTGCCCCCGGCTATTCGCAGTCGGCCGTGGCGACGGCGGCTTACACGATCAACCCTTATGCGCCGCTGCAGATCACGACTACAATATTTCGAGCGCAGCGCAGCATTTCTTCTATTCGGAGACGTTCCAGGCGACGGGAGGGAGCCGGAATTACTCTTGGACGCTGACTTCCGGAGGCAGTTCGCTAAACGCGATCGGCATCTACCTTTCGAACGACGGAACGCTCGCGGGCATTCCGACGGCGACCGGGACTTACCCACTTACCGTAGAGGTGACCGATACAACAACGAACGCCACTAAGAGCGCGCCATTCAATCTTGTCGTCAACAGCGACACGCCGGCCGCGTCGTGCATGCATGACGGAAGTGCGAACGCCATTCTCAGCGGCAATTACGCTTTTGAGCTGACGGGCTTTGATCCGAAGGGGAATCCATACGTGGTCATCGGGGACTTTAAGGTCGATGGCAAGGGGAGCATCACGAATGGAAATGCCGATGCGAACGCCACGACATTTGCCACCAGCGAGCAGCAGTATTCGTTCAGCGGGACGTATTCGGTGGGCGACGCGAACAACGACAATCGAGGAACGACGACGTGGAACAACAGCAACACCGCGGCGACGGGACTGCCGGCGAGCACGACGTATTGCTTTGCGGCGTCCGGCATTACGAGCGGAGTGGCGCAGGGTGGCCGGATCATCGAAGCCGACGGCTCGGGCTTCATCATGACGGGCATCTTCCGGGCGCAGAATACCGCGGACTTCACCGAGTCGGCGTTGAGCGGCGGTTATGTATTCGACCTGCAGGGATTTGGCGGTGAAAGTCCGATCAATCGTCAAGCGATCATCGGCCAGGTCTCTCTCAACGGCTCGGGCGGGGTTACGGGCGGCCAGTTCGATTCGGCTTTTTACAAGAACGACACGCAGGCGACCCAGTACCAGTCGCAGGCTGCGATCAGCGGCACAGGAAGCAGCTATTCGGTCGGCGCGAATGGCCGAGGGACTCTGACGTTAAATGTGCCGGGAGGCAGTACGAGCCAGGTCATTTACATGATAGGGACCGGCAATAGTTTCTTCATGCTCTCAACGGGCGCGGGCAAGACAGGCGGCCTTCTCAGCGGGCAGGCTTATCAGCAAACCACGACCAGCTTCTCGGAGGCCAGCCTCAAGGGTACGGCCGTCTTCCGAGCCGATGGCACCACGAATCCGGCCAATTCCGGCCCGGTTCAGTCTAATGTTCAGGCTGGCCAGCTGAGCTTTGACGGGAGCGGCAGCGTAAGCATTACATCCGACCAGAATAACGGCGGAACTATTACGAACGAACAACAGTCCGGCTGGGCTTATACCGTCACTTCATCAGGCTATCTGCAGATAACCGGCAACAACAACAAGACGGTGAACTTCTATCTGTTTGCGCCCGGGAACGGATTGGGCCTACAGGGGAATAACGGCGTCAGCTTCTTCCTGCTTGCTCCGCAAACTGTTCCCGCGGGCGGATTCACAAATAGCTTCCTGGTCAATAACGCCTACTCGTTCGGATCGGTTTACCCGAACGCATACAGCGCTGCGGGCGAATACCCGACCACGGAGGCGGGCGCGGTTTTATTCAAATCGGGCGGAGTGCTGCCGGGGGTCGAAGATCTCGCGCGGGCAGCGGACACCTACGCGGTCGACCAGGAATTTCAAAACAGCTATACGTTTGACCCCAGCAACGGAGCCTCAACCGGGCGTTTCGTGATAACCAACGAAAACGGAACGGCCGTGCTTGCGGGCTATATGGTCGGGAAGGGAGAAGCGTTCTTCATCGGGATCGATCCGAGCAGCAATCCCGGGCTGTATCAGGCAGAACACCAGTAGAAGGCCACGGGTGAGCGCGGATGGGAGGGCTTTGGATGTCAGATGAGGCTCATAACCACGACCCCAGGGCGACCCATGGCTTTTCTACCTTTCAGCGTTTCGCACTACGGAATGGGTGGGCTCGGGACAGGCGTGACGTTGCAGATCGCCGAGGCGCAGGGCGGTAGGGGCGGAGTCGGGATCAGGTGCTCATTGCCCTGGGTCGCAGCCGAACCACCCTTCATGCAGGCGCCCGTAAAAGTATCGCTGTTGAGGTAGGGCCTCGTGAACCCATCCGACAATGTTTGCAGGAACGCAACGATCTGGTTCTCCTCCTCATCCGTCAGGCCAAGGTTGCCGCTGGTCATATCGATATTGTTCCGCACCTCCGGCATGGGCCAGCAGTCTACTTTTTCGGTCGTTCCCTTGGGGCAATGTCCGGAGGTGACCGGATACGCATACTTGTCGCGCGTATTGTAGAAATGCACGACCTGCTTCAGGCTTTTGAAGTAGCCGTTGTGAAAGAACGCTTTTTGGAAATAC
This sequence comes from uncultured Acidobacteriaceae bacterium, assembly GCA_963782175.1. Classification (GTDB taxonomy): domain Bacteria; phylum Acidobacteriota; class Terriglobia; order Terriglobales; family Acidobacteriaceae; genus Silvibacterium. The sequence goes on along the minus strand of CAWAIX010000010.1, from coordinate 238,777 downwards.
GGACCGGGTGCTTCGGTGGTAGGACACTGCGGCGGTGTTAACGATACGTCGCGGAGGCTGGACACCTGCATCTGGCCGTCGACGGTGGGCGCGTATTGCCTCCAATTCATATTGGGGTTCGGGCCGGAGCCAAACGCGCTTCTGAGAAAGCTTCCGAGTCCCAGGTCTCTGTAGGCGAAGCCGTAAGGATTAGCAACGAACCCGTATGGATCCGGTTTGGTCTGATAGTAGAAAGCATCTCCAGGATTGAGGGGCACGCCCTCATTTGCCGAGCCGAAGCAGGTGAACAAAGGATTCACCATCGCGGCCGAGCTGGTGTCGGTTTGGCCTGATTTGATAGGTGTTCCTCTTCCATCGAGGTGGCATGAATTGCAGTTAGCCTTGCCGTTGAACAGCTTGAAACCCGCCATCTCGTCCGCCGTGAGGGCGTATTTTCCGGCCAGGAAGGCATCGAACTTCGAGGAGAAGGCGCTGACCTGCACGGACTGCTCGAAGGAGTCGATAGACTGCGCCCAGCGGTCATAAACGATGTTGGCGCGGGTTCGGTCTCCCGCACTCAGAGGAACGGGTATTGTGTTCCCGCCAAATACAGCAGCACCTCCCGGGGTTGCGCAGATATGCTCGGTCTCGCGGGGGAACTTGATATCGAACGAGCCCTCGCCCCATACCTCTTCAAAGAGAGGCCTGTACACGGCCTGCGAAAGCCGAAACGCGATGCAGGCAGTGTCAGGGAAGCCCATTTCCTGAGTATCGACGGGGGGACCCTGTGCCTGCTCGCCGTCGGGAATCCGCAGCTTATATCCGGTTGCGCGTGAATCCCAGAAGTTTCCACCAAAGAACAGCCCCTGTACCTGGTTGTATTGGAGTACAGGGAAGAATGGAGCATATGGGTGTCGCTGCGGTGTCCGCTTGCCGGCCCGAAAGTGAACGGTTCCCGGAAACGCGACCATCGTCAGGTTGACCGAGGGGATCGGCCCGCCAAAGCCCGCGTATGGCATGTGGCAAGACGCGCAAGCCTCGTTTTTGCCCGGCGAGATTTTGTTGTCGTAAAGCATAAGCTCGCCGAGCGTTTCTATTGACTCAGTCCCGGTATTCTGAAGGACCGGCGGCTGACCTGCCGGAATCGGGCTTCTTAACGCTTTCCAGCGTGCGAGCGCTCGGCTCTTCGATGACATCCACCTCCCGCTGCACCCGAACTATTTCGGAACTCAAATCGGACGGAAGAATGCCGGGCGGGTAGGGATTGTAAACGGTTGGGGACGCGGTTGCACTGTGTTCGCTTTGCCGGCGCACGATGTGAGTGGAGAGGGACACGGCGATCACGACTGTCACGCAGGCCACAGCCAGTGCTATCAATCTTGTCTGTCTCATGACGAACCCTCTGAAGCCGGAGTCTCGATGTCGACCCTGGCATCATCATGACAACAGCCTCCATCGTACGTTCCGGCTCTGCACCGGATTAAAACCGAAGTAAAGAGCGATCCACAACAAACACTTGCCAAGCATCGTCTAAATTTCATAATGTTCTCACCGGAGGCCTGTTTGCCCGGGATTCTTGGAACTGTTCGTGAGACCTTCCCCCAGGAACGCCGCGTGGCTCTGGTCCCCCGCCAATGCGAGGCGCTGAAGAAGTCCGGACTCGACGTAATCGTCGAGCAATCTGCCGGGGTGGAAGCCGGCTTTCCCGATGAACTTTATGTTGCGCGCGGCGCGCGAATCGGCAGCCGCGAGCAGGTGCTGGACGAGGCCGATATAGTCGCGCAGGTACGCTGCCTGGGTGCGAATCCCGAGGCAGGCCGCGCCGATCTTCCGCTGCTGAAGCCGGGGCTAATCCTGATCGGGTTCGGCGAGCCGCTGACGGCTCTCGCCGAGTGCTCGGAGCTGGCGCACGCGGGCGTATCGCTGCTGGCCATGGAGCTGATTCCGCGGATCACACGCGCGCAAAGCATGGACGCGCTTTCGTCGATGGCGACGATCGCGGGATATCGCGCGGTGCTGATGGGAGCGACCCAGCTTCCCAAGATGTTTCCGCTGCTCATGACCGCTGCGGGCACGATTACGCCGGCGAAGGTGTTTGTGCTGGGCGCCGGCGTGGCGGGACTGCAGGCGATTGCCACGGCGCGGCGGCTGGGTGCGGTGGTCTGCGCGTACGACGTTCGTCCCGCGGTGAAAGAACAGGTGGAGAGCGTAGGCGCGAAGTTCGTGATGCTCGATGTGGATGCGGGCGGGTCCGAAGACAAGGGCGGCTATGCGAAGGCGATGGACGAGGCGTTTTACCGGCGCCAGCGCGAGTTGCTGACCGAGACGCTTCGCGAGCAGGATGTGGTGATCACGACAGCGGCAGTGCCGGGGCGGAAGTCGCCGATCCTGATCACGGCGGAGATGGTATCGGTGATGCAGCCGGGATCGGTGATCGTCGATATCGCGGCCGAGCGCGGGGGAAACTGCGAGTTGACGCGACCGGGCGAGACGGTGGTCGAAAACGGCGTGACGATTCTCGGGCCGTTGAATCTGCCGTCGATGATTCCGCACCACGCGAGCCAGATGCTCTCGACGAACATTGCGGCACTTGCCAAGCTGCTGGTGCGCGATGGACAGATCGGGTTGGACCTCGAGGACCAGATCATCCGGGAGACGCTCGTGACACATGGTGGCAAAGTGGTGCATCCGAAAGTGGCGGAGCTATTGGCGGCTCATGCGTAGGTAGCGGCAGGAGTCAGGGATAAGTAGTCAGAACTTCAGGAGGGAAGAATGCCGCCGGACTTTATTTCGAATCTTTATGTATTCATCCTGGCGGGGTTTGTCGGGTTTGGGCTCATCAAGCGGGTATCGCCTCTTTTGCATACGCCGTTGATGTCGCTGACCAACGCCCTCGACGCCATCGTGGTGGTAGCAGCGATCATCATCACGGGGAGGCATGAGACGGCGCTGACCACTACGCTGGGAGCGATCGCGGTGGCTGCTTCCTTCAGCAACATGGTGGGCGGATTTTTCATCACCGACCGCATGATCCGCATGTTCAAATCCGGCGCGGCCAAGAAATCATGAACGCGGCGGCCATTCAGCAGTACCTCGACTTCGCTTACATCGCCGCGGTTGTGCTGTTTATTCTGGCGCTCAAGTGGCTGAGCTCGCCGGTGAGTGCGCGCAGAGGCGTGTTGGCCGGCGAGGTCGCGGCTGGTCTGGCGGTTGCAGCGACGCTCTACAACCCGGAACTGGTCGCTTACAAGTGGATTGTCATCGCACTGATTATCGGCGCGGGAATCGGCATTCCCCTTGGCATGGTAAAGATTACGGCGGTCCCGCAGCGGACAGCTTTGAGTCACGCCTTTGGCGCTCTGTCGGCGGCAATGATCGGCATTGCGGAATATTATGTTGGGCTTTCGCATTTAAGCCGGTTCGAGATGGGCGAGATCGCGATGGAAGTGATTATCGGCTCGCTGACGTTCACCGGCAGCTTGATCGCCGCGGGCAAGTTGCAGGAACTCCTGCCCCAGCGTCCGATTGTTTATAAGGGGCAGAATATTGTTAGTCTTTCCGTGCTTGGCGCGGCCGTTTTATTGGCAGCCGCGTTGGTAATACATCCGGAACAGACAGTGTTGTTCCCGATCATGGTGATTGTGGCTCTGCTGTTTGGCGTGATGCTGGTGACGCCGATCGGCGGCGCAGATATGCCGACCGTGATCTCACTGTTGAACTCTTATGCAGGATTTTCGGCGGCTCTGCTCGGATTTGTGCTGAACAGCAAAGTGCTGATTGTGGCGGGCGCGCTTGACGGCTCGTCCGGATTCATTCTGTCGGTCATCATGTGCAAGGCGATGAACCGGTCATTCACCAATGTCTTGTTCGGCGCCTTCGGCACGGTCCAGGTGACTACGGCAACGATCGAAAAGCGGCCTGTCCGCTCCGCCTCTGCCGAAGAAGCTGCCGAGATTCTCGACGCGGCCCGCAAAGTCGTCATCGTGCCCGGATATGGCATGGCGGTTGCCCAGGCCCAGCACAAGCTGCGTGAGCTGCACGACATCCTCACGAAGCGGGGCATCGAAGTTTCCTTTGCAATTCATCCCGTTGCAGGTCGTATGCCTGGCCACATGAACGTGCTGCTGGCCGAGGCGGATGTCCCCTACGACCGGTTGATCGAGATGGACGAGATCAATCCCGAGTTTCCGCGGACCGATGTGGTGCTGGTAGTCGGCGCAAACGATGTCGTCAATCCGGCTGCGCGCAACGACAAGAACAGCCCCATCGCCGGCATGCCCATCCTGAATGCTTCGGAAGCGCAGACGGTGATGGTGATCAAGCGCAGCATGAGCCCGGGGTTCGCGGGAATCGACAACGAGCTTTACTACCTTGAAAAGACGCTCATGCTGTTTGGGGATGCGAAGAGCTTTCTTACCAGCATCAACAAGGAACTGTCCGCCGCCGGGGTCGCCGCTTAGCCGGAGATCGGACGGGTGCGTATTCTACTGGCCCGCGGGCGGGACGTAGCTCGTGTTGGGCGGTAGAAGCAGCGGCTCCTCGGGCATGACGATCCAGAAGACTACATAGCCGATTATGCCTGCGCCGCCGCCGAATATCGCCAGCAGAACGGTAATGACGCGGACCCACGCCACGTCCCAGCCATAGGTGTTGGCCAAGCCCTGGCAGACACCGGCGACCATGCGTCCGGTACGGGGGCGGATCAGCCGGGTCTGCACGGTGTACACGGGTGCGTTGGGGCCGAAGTTTAGCTGGGCCCCGCATTTGGAGCAGAAATTCGCCTCGCTACTCATCGAGGCTCCGCAGTTTCTACAGAAGACAGCCATTGGGATTCCTCTTCGCTAAAAAGCTTACACCTACGACGCCCCGGTCAGGATACGGACAACTGTGGGCACGACCGTGTGGACCACGACCGGGATAATTACGCCAGCAAGCCCCACTCCGGCGACCAGGCCGAACGCGAGCGCCAGAAAAGTGAGTTGGAAGGCGTTTTCGGAAGACTGCACCTCAGCCCGCGCTGCCGGCCTTGTCCGATGAATGACGGTTCGCTCAACCATGGGTACGAACCTCCGATCTGTAAACGGAAATACGTAAAACAGGGGCGGGCGGTTCCCGTTCGAGAGTGAGACTCAGCGGCCGGTGTAGGCGGAGTGCTGGAACTTTCGCGCCAGGTCTGCCTGGGCGGTATCGCTGCCGGCGGCGATGACGGCCTGGTACTGCTCTCGGGCCTTGTCGCGCTGATTCATCAGGTCGTAGGTCTCGCCCGCGGCCAGCATGCAGCGTCGCTTCAGCTCGGGGCTGGTGGTGGGAAGATTGGCTCCCTGGAGGTAGGCATCGGCGGCGTCGGCATAGAGCTTCTGGCCGCGCAGGGTGTCTCCGAGGCCGAAATAGGCCAGCTCGAGATGCGATGAGGGGAAGTATCCGGGGCGTTTTGCCAGATCGATCACATGCCGGTATGCGGCAACGGCGCTCATCCCCTCACCGGCGTCTTTGGTGAGGTTGGCAACTTCGAGCGCAAAGAGAAAATCGCGTGGGTATTGCCTGGCAAGCCCTTCGGCGATGGTCTTGGCTTCCTGATACTTCGCGTCATGGCGAAGGAAAAGCATCATCGCGGTGCGCGATTCGACACTGGTGATGACGCCGCGGTCGGCAGCGTCCTGCAACAGAGCCATGCCGGTGGCCTTGGAGCCGTGGATGCCGGCGATGCCGACCAGCACCTTGAATCCCCAGGGCAGGGCTCCGACGACGTACTGATAGATGCCAACGACCATCTTGGCGTCGGCGTAGTTCGGGTCCAGTTCGAGAACGCGTTCGTGGTCGTTGCGGGCCTGGAGGGCGAGGTGGAGGCCGGAGGTGAAGCTGCGTTCCACCAATCCCAGATAGCAAGCTTCGATAGACCGCGCCCAGCCGCGAGCGAACAGAGCGTTGACGTCTTTGGGGTTCTGGTTCAGCTGGCTGGCCGCTTCCTCGTAGGCGCGGTCGGCGAGAGCCCTGATCCGGTCGCGCATGGCGGGGTCCTCAACTACGATGTGGCGGCCGGTGAAAAAACCGTCGTTGGCGTAGAAGGTCGTGTCGAGAAGGTCGAGACGGAAGAGCTCCTTGAAGAGGGTGACGTAGAGGATGTAGTCGGTTGCGATGGGATCGGAGGGATGGGCGGCCTGGATTTTGTTGAAGCGGGCCAGGGCGCCGTCGTAATCCATGATGTAGAAATGCTGGAAGCCGTCCACGACTTCGGGGTCGCGGTTCAGCGGGTCGGTGTCGACCGGCTGTGCCTCGACCGGCGGACCGCTCACCGCAGCGGCCAAACCCAAGAAGATGAGGAGAAAAGCGGAGGCAATCGCAAGCCCTCTGCGACGTGTTTTGGAGACGAGCATTCCGTATTGAATCTTAGACGAGCAGCATTCCATCCTGGACGCGCAAGAGCAATTGCCCCTCCAAAGCAACCTTCTGCAATACGGAATTCAATGCTATTGTCTCTGGTTGGACGGATGGCAGCGGAGACGCTTCCCTGGGCCGAGGGCTCAAGAGCGATTGCCCGTTCGCTTGACCGAGCCCGCAAATGACGAAAAAAGACCTCCTCCATCTGCTGGTAATGCGCGCCCGCGCGAATGGCTTCGAGCTGCGCAAATGGTACAAGTCGAAGATCGACGACGAGTGGCCTGGGGCGGACGCGGCGCTTCAGGGCCTGGCGCACGGGCATCGCTACTATGCCCTGCTGTTCTCTCACGAGTTTGCCCGCGCGTTCTGGAAGCAGGGCACGCAGATGCAATTCGTAGTTCCGACCCAGCACTTCACACGCCTGAATGCCAAGGGACAGCGCGTCACGGTTACCCGCAAGGCTTACACTCGCCGGACGCTGAAGCCGAACGCCTGGAAGTATCACCTGCGGGAGATGGCCGCCAGCCAGGAAGCTCTCCACTATATACGCCGGTTCCTGGTGACGCACGAGGAGCTTCATTCCCAGCGAAGCGGTCCGAAGCCGGTACAGAAGGATTCGGGAGACGCTGAGCCGGAGACGGGGACAGAGTAGGCGGGTTTCGGGTCTAAATGTCCGGCCCTATATTTTGTCGTTTTCGTCGAGCCGGTAAAGATGATGGAGTGGACCGCGGCCTTTGCCGATGGCGTACGCGGCCTCCATAGCGGAGTGGACATATTGCTTCGCTGCGGCCACGGCTTCGGACGGGGATGAGCCGGTGACAAGGCGGCATAGCAAGGCCGACGAGAAAGTGCAGCCGGTTCCATGGGTCGCGGCGGTCTCGATCCGCTGGCCCGGGAACCAGTGCTCGGTCCCATCCGCGGTCAGGAGGAAGTCGTCGGGAGGGTCGAGGTGGCCTCCCGTCACGACCACGTTGAGGCCGGGGTATCGGGAGGCGAGCTCTCGCGCGGCTGCGGGGATGGAGCCGCGGCTCGATACATCAGCCCTGGCCAGCTCGGCAAGTTCGTCGAGGTTCGGAGTAGTCCAGCCGACCAGCGGAAGAAGCTCGTTCTGCAGGCGGACGAGTCCGGGTCCGTCAAGCAGCGCGCGGCCAGAACTGGATCGGATCACGGGGTCGAGAACAAGGCGCTCGCGGGGAATGGCGGAGCCGGCAAGGAAGCGGGCTACGACCTCGACAATGCTTTCGGTGGCCAGCATGCCGATTTTTACGCCTGTAATAGTTATGTCATCGGCAAGGCAATCCAGGGTTTCGGCGAGCAGTTGGGGGTCGAGGGGGTGGATGCGGCGAACTCCCCGAGTGGACTGAACGGTGAGGGCCGTGATGGCTGATATGCCATAGAGCCGGTGGGCAGCGAAGACTTTCAGGTCGGCCGTAACTCCTGCTCCTGCAGAGGGATCGAAGCCGGCGACGGTAAGGACAGCGGGGCGGCGGGGCGATGAAATGCGCGCAAGGGACTGATTCAAATGGATTGGCCTGCGTCTGGCGACATGCACCAAAGCTGCGCCTTACCTAACATAGTTATTGCCAGAAATGCAAGCGGCGGGTATAAATAAAGCCCGTTGCTGGTTTGACTTACGCTTTGGCACCTCCATACAATTTTTGCAGGAGGATTATGAACCCTATCGCAATCGACTTGACGAGTCGCACCCGACGCTACGCAGTTCTGGCCGGCGCTGCTATTCTGGCGGTGCTGGGCTTCTCAGGCTCCCAGGCAGGAAATGCTGAACCTCCCGCCAAGCCTGCTCCGCAACATCAACGCCACTGGCTTCAGATCGGCAGTGCTTCCTGGTACGGCCGGATGTTTCAGGGCCATGAAACCGCCAATGGCGAATCCTTCGACATGAACGACCTTACCTGCGCCCACCGTAGTCTTCCTATGGGCGCCCTGGTGCGGGTGACGAATTTGAGCAACAGCATGACCGTTGTCGTTCGCGTGAACGACCGTGGCCCAATGCTCCGCAGCCGCGTGATCGACCTCTCGTATGCCGCCGCCCGATTTCTCGGATTCGGCGGAAGCCGGGGTGGAACCGCACCCGTACGGCTGGAGTTGATCAACGACGATCCGGAGCTGGCGCAGATTGTGTTCCCGCTGAAAAACGCGGTCGTGTTTCCGCTGATACCTTCCCTGGTTAGATAGATTCAATCTGGGGTAATCTGGTCGCAGCGGTCTGGCTGAGTCCCGTGAATTTCCCTGGTTTTGATGTCGCCGAAACCCGTGTGTCCACCGTTGGCGCACGCGAGAGGCTTATTGTCGCCCTCGATGTTCCGAACGGGATGGAGGCGCTCGCCCTGGTTGAACGCCTGGGAAACCTCGTGCAATGGTTCAAGGTTGGACTGGAACTGTATCTCGGCGCGGGGAACAGCATCGTCGAACAGATCAGGGCGCGGGGCTACTCCGTATTCCTTGACCTGAAACTGCACGACATACCTAACACCGTTGCGGGAGCGGTGAGGTCTCTCTCGGCCAGTGGCGCGGGGATGCTGACGGTTCACGCTGCAGGGGGGCCGGCGATGCTAGCGGCCGCTCAGGACGCCGCTGCGGCAGTGGCTTCGGCACCGAAGCTGCTGGCGGTTACGGTTCTGACCAGCATGGATGCCGCGCAACTTGAGGCGACCGGAGTCTGCTCGTCAGCGAGCGACCAGGTTCTGCGGCTCGCCAGCCTTGCCTATGAGTCCGGAATTCGCGGCTTTGTCGCCAGCTCACAAGAAATCAAGAGAGTCCGTTCGGCGTTCGGAGATGCGACGCTGGTGATTCCTGGGATTCGGCCGGCGGGCGCGAAAGCCAGTGACCAGAAGCGGGTCGCAACGCCCGGTTCGGCGATCGCCGACGGCGCGGATTTCCTGGTGGTCGGCCGGCCGATTACGCAGGCGCCCGATCCGGCCGCTGCGGCGCAGGCGATTCTGGATGAGATGGCCGCGGCGGTGAGATAGCAACAGCGGTGACGAGCTAAGCTACTCGACCTGTAAGGTCGTTTCGAGCTTCATATCTGCCGAGGAATCTCCGACCATAACTTTCACTGGCTCGGATTCAACTTCGAAGGCACCGGATTTTTCATTCCAGTAAGCAAGGTTCGAAGCGGCTTTCAAGGGTATCTGAACTGTCTTTGTTTCGCCTGGCTTCAGTGTGACGCGCTGGAAGCCTTTCAGTTCTTTGAGCGGCCGCGGCACTTTCGATCCAAGATGAGAGACGTAAAGCTGGACTACTTCGTCTCCGGTGCGCTTGCCGGTGTTCTTCACGTCGACGCTGAAGGTGACGGAGCCGTCTTTCGCAAGCGATGACGAACTGGGCTTGAGATGCGAATACTTGAAGGTCGTGTAGCGCAGGCCATATCCGAAGGGATAAAGGGGCTCGCCCTTGAAGTACATGTAGGTGCGGCCATGGCGGATGTCGTAGTCCATCATCGGCGGCAGCTGGTCGAGCGACCGGGGCCACGTGGTCACGAGATGGCCACCGGGATTGTACCCACCGAAGAGGACCTCGGCGAGCGCGGTGCCCTCGTCCTGCGAGGCGTGCGTCATGTGTAGGATGGCCGGGACCGTCGCTTGCGTCCAGTTAATGGCGTAGGGGAAGCTGGAGATGAGAATCACGACGGTCTTCTGGTTCGCGGCGTAGACCTGTTTGATCAGGTCTTCTTGCTCAAGGGTGATGCTCTCGCGGTCGCGCCCCTCGCGTCCATCGCTGGGGACGGCGCAAGGCTTGGTGGATGCGTCCTTGTTCCAGGCGTGGCCCATGTCCGGCCCGCAGGTCGGATCGTTCCCTACAACCACGATGGCAACATCAGAGGACTTCGCCGCATTTATTGCGGTGTTGTTGGTATTGCCGGCGGCGTAGGAGACAGTGACGCCTGGTCCGACCTCCTCCCTGATCCCCTGCAAGGGCGTGACAGCGTACGGGGGAAGGCCTCCGTACCAGTCCCAATGGACGGAGTCGGCCAGGGGGCCTATCACGGCGACGGATTTCAGAGAGTTCTTCCGGAGCGGCAGAAAGTTGTTCGCATTCTTCAGCAGCACGACGGATTCGAGCGCCATCTGCTTTGAGACAGCCTTGTCTTCGTCGGTGTTCCAGGGCTCGGGCAAGTCTTTCAGCTTCGACCAGGGAACCATCTCGGGCGGGTCGAGCAGGCCGAGGCGGATGGTGACGCGGAATTTGGGACGCAGCAGCGAGTCGATCTCCGCTTCGGTGACGGAGCCGTCCTTCAATGCTTCCCTGACCTCATCCTTGTATTTGTCCAGGAACTGGTTGATGCCGGCGTGAAGGCATGCAACGACGGCATCTTTCTGCGTGGGGTAGCGCTTGAATTGCGTGACGAGATCGGTGACGGCGCCGCCATCGCTCGAAATCACGTCGACGCCCCAGTCCTTGATCACGATGCTCTTGAGAATCGGATTCACGGCCATCGGCGTTCCGTTCCAGGCGTTGTAGGAGGCCATGACGGCCTTGGCTCCGCCCTCAATAAAGCCCATGCGGAACGGGCACCGAGTAGTACTCCCAGAAGAGGCGGTCGTCGAACTCGGAGTTCGAGCTGGTGCGGCCGTTCTCATTGCTGTTGGCGAGGAAGTGCTTGAGCAGCGCGGCGGCCTGCCAGTATTTCGTTTCACTGCTGTCTGGGCCATTTTGCAGGCCCTTGATGAAGGACACCACCATGGTCCCGTTGAAGAATGGGTCTTCGCCGTAGACTTCTTCGCTGCGGCCCCAGCGCGGATCGCGGGCGAGGTCGGACTGCGGACCCCAGGGCATCAGGATCTGGCGGTCGTACTTCGGCGTCTGGGTGATGAAGCGCGCTTCGCGTCCTTCGACCGCGCCCGCGCGCCGGACGAGCGCGGGGTCCCAGGTTTCTCCCATGCCGGGAGGCTGAGGGAACTGGGTTGTCGTGACTCGGGGTGCGGTGCTGGTTGCCTTCTCCGCGCTGGACTACGCCGTGGATGCCCTCCGAGCCTCCATAGCTGGGAATGCCGAGGCGCGGGACGGCGGTGGGCACTCCGAGGCAGTCGATCTTCTCGTCGATGGTCATGAGCGAGAGGATGTTGTCGATGCGCTTCTCTGCGGGCAGGCTGGGATCGCGAAAGGGATAGGACGAAGCTTTGCTGACCAAGGCCGGGAGTGAGGGCGATAGCGATCGTTCCCAAGAGGAAAGCGAGCGAACGTTTCATCGGGAGTGTTCCGTTTCGGATTCGCCGGTTCGATAACGGTTCCGGCGGCGGCATAAGACTATCACGCGAAGCGCCGGGCAAAGTGCCACCCTCCGCTCCGCGAGTACACTGTGTCTCGTGAACTATCCGTCGAACGATGCGCAGCTTTTCTATACGACAGCCGGCAACGGTCCTGACGTGGTGCTGCTGCACCCGACACCTTGCGATCATCGCTTCTGGCTGCGGGTGGTCGAGTCGCTCTCGGGAAGGTACCGGGTGATTCTGCCCGACCTGCGCGGACATGGACAGTCGGAGGCGGGGAAGCGGGCCGATCACGATCGAGAAGCTGGGAGCGGATATCGTAAAGCTGCTCGATGGGCTCGGGATTCAGAAGGCGCTTTTCGGTGGCTGCTCCGTGGGCGGCTATACGCTTTACGAGCTGTGGCGCGAGGTACCGGCGCGCGTGTCGGCGCTGGCTTTCTGCTGCTCGCGTCCTCAGGCCGATGCCGAGGCGAGCGGCGCCAAACGCGAAGAGTGGATCGCCCAGATTCGCCAGCGCGGGACCGGAGAATTCATTGAAGCGATGGTCGAGAGCCTGATCGGGCCGACGGCGCGGCAGCGCTCGCCGGAAAGGATTCGGGGAGATTCGCGAGATGATGCAGGCGATGAAGGCTGAAGCAGCGATCGCGATGCAGCAGGGGCTGGCGGCGCGGCCGGATTCCGTGGAGACGGCGCGCGGCATTCATGTGCCGTGCTTCGTACTTGCTGGTGGAGAAGATGGGAGCTCCACTCCCGCCGACATGAAGCTGCTGGCAGAATCGATTCGCAATGCCGGGTATGGTGCGGAGTATCACCTGGTGCGCGATGCCGGACATTACGCGCCGTGGGAGCAACCGCAGATGGTAGGACGACTGCTCAGGCGCTTCTTCGATTCGGTTATCGACTAAGCGTCAAAAGACTAAGCTTTTCGAGGTGCTCGGGCTCGCATTCCGTGATAGCGCCGGGAACAGGGAGTCCGTCCTGCAGGCCGCGAGCTTCGAGGTCGCGCCGCAGCTGCTCGACGTTATCGAACTGAATCGCATGAAGGCCCACCTGCGCCGCGGTGGCGATGTTCTCCGGCTTGTCGTCGAGGAAGAGAGCCTGCGGCGGATCGACCCTGAGCTTCTGGCAGGTGTGCAGATAAATTGCCGGGTCGGGCTTGCATATGCCCAGTTCGCACGACCAGGTGTGGTGCTGGAAGTGCGCGAGCCACCCGAACTCCTGGCGCATGTAGGCGAGGATGTCTTCGCCCATGTTGGAGAGGATGGCCGTTTTGATGTTGGCCTCTTGCAAGGCGATGACCCAGCAGAGCATTTCTTCATTAAGCGACGTCCACATCAGGACGTCGGTCTCGATGAGTTCGTCGATCTGGTCGGGAGTGAAGGAGAGCCCGGCATCGGAGGCGACCTGGACCCAGTAGGTGCGGCCGTTCAGGCGTCCCATATCGTAGGCGTGGCGATGACGCCAGTAGTGATGGTCGAAATCAGGCCGCTCGAGGCCGGTGAGCGCGATGAGCTTGCGTTGCGCGTCAGGGTCTTCGGAATTGCTGAGAACTTTCCCGTAATCGAAGATCACAGCTTCGATAGGCATGAAGTCTCCTGCCAAAATTTGGTGGAAGCTGATTTCATTATGCCGAAGATCGCGGTGGTTCCTACTGTGGAAAGATGAATCGTTATGCAGCGAAGATTTACTTTTTCAACACGAACGGGGTGGGATGTCTCCGAAACGGAACTGGCGCGCGCGATTGCGGAGCGACGTCGAAGCAGGCTGAATCTGCTCGATTTGACTGCCTCGAACCCTACACGATGCGGCTTTGTGTATGACGAGGCTGGGATTCTTTCGGCGCTGGCAGATGGTGACGCGCTGGTCTACGATCCCGATCCGCGAGGGATGCAGCGCGCGCGGGAGGCGGTCGCGGGTTACTATTCGGATCACGGCGCGAAGGCTGATGCGGAGCGCCTGTTTCTGACGACGAGCACCAGCGAGGCCTATAGCTTTCTGTTCCGGCTGCTTTGCGATGCGGGGGATGAATTGCTGATCGCGCAGCCGAGCTATCCGCTGTTCGATTTCCTGGCGCAGCTTGAGAACGTGCGGCTGGTTCCCTACTCGCTTTTCTACGACCATGGGTGGCGGCTGGATGCGGAATCGATTCGGCGGCAGATAACTGCCAGGACGCGGGGGATTGCGCTGGTCCATCCGAACAACCCTACGGGGCACTTTACCAAGGACGCGGAGAGAGCCGAGTTGGAGGCGCTCTGTGAAGAACACGGCCTGGCGCTGATCGTCGACGAGGTGTTTCTGGATTACGGCATTGGGGGTCACTCCGGACGGAGCTTCGCCTCAGGGCCGCATCCGGTGCTGACGTTTGTGCTGAGCGGGCTGAGCAAGATCGCCGCTCTGCCGCAGATGAAGGCGGCGTGGATCGCGGCGTTCGGTCCGGAGCCGGATTTGAAGCCCGCCCTCGACCGGCTGGAGATCATCGCCGACACGTTTCTCTCGATGAATGCGCCGGTGCAGTGCGCCCTGCCTTCCTGGCTGGCGAAGCGAGCCGGATTGCAGTCGCAGATTTCGGCTCGAGCGGAGGAGAATCTGCGGGAACTCGATTTGATTGTCGCGGGACAGAGTCTGGTTTCACGGCTCGAAGTCGAAGGCGGCTGGTACGCAGTGCTTCGAGTACCGGCCGTGGTTCCAGGGGAGCAATTGGCGGTGTTATTGGTTCGGGACCACGGCGTTTCGGTTCATCCAGGATACTTTTTTGGATTTGCCGGGGATGGATGGGTGGTAGTGAGCTTGTTGACGGCGCCTGAGGAGTTCCGGCCTGGGGTTCTCGCGATTTGCTCGATTTTTCAGTGACTTATCGGTGGAATCTGAAAGGATGTTATCAAAGTTGATTCCGGTAAAGTTAAGGATTATCTAATCGCGTTAAGTTATTCAAATCACAGCTACAGTCGAGATCCAGGCTGGAGATACGGATTGGACTCGCGCTCCTCGCCGATGGTTGTAGCCGGGCCGTGTCCGGGGATGACTCGCGTCGCATCGGGCAGTGTGAGCAGCCGGTCGTGGATGGAATGCAGGATCTTCCGGGGGTCGCCGCCGGGCAGGTCGGTTCGGCCGATGGAGCCGGCGAACAGGGTGTCTCCGGCAACCAGCAGGTTGTCGGGCGTGAAGTGGAGACAGATACTGCCCGGGGTGTGTCCCGGGGTGTGGATCACGTGCGCGGCATGATTGGCGATGCCCACGACCATCCCCTCTTCGGCGCTGGTATCGGGTGGAGCGACCTCGGGCGTTTTAACGCCAAGCCATCCGGCCTGCACATCCATCATTTTGAGGAGGGGCATATCGGCCTGGTTGAGCAGGATGGGGGCACCGGTCGCCTGCTTGAGCTGGAGCGCGCCGCCGACGTGATCGATATGCGCGTGCGTCACGACGATCTGCTTCAGGGTGAGGCCGTGCCTGGCGAGGCGCATAAGGATGTCCGGGATATTGTCGCCGGGATCGATAACCATGGCTTCGCGGGTCTGCTCGTCTCCCAGAATGGTGCAGTTGCATTGGAGCGGGCCGACGGGGAAGGTCTCAAGGATCATGAATTCATTGTCTGCGATGACGATCGAGCGTACAAATGGCGTGTTAGCTTTGGCGTGTCAGTTTCTCGGGAGAATGAACCGATGGCGGCAAGGAAAGAATGGACTGAATGGCACCTGACTCCGCGTGGCTGGGAAAAGGGCGCCACGCGGGTGCATGGGCAGGGCAACACGTGGGTTGAGGAGCCGGTCGATCGCCTGCTGAGTTGCGTTTATCAGGAGGTTGAGACGGATGCTTCTCCCGAGGTGGAGAAGTGGTCGGAGGAGACCTTTCGGTCGAAGAAGACGGCCGAGGTCGAGGGTGCGCTGAAACAGTTCGGCCCGTGTCCGGAACGGTTGTAGGGGAGCGCTTGCAGGGTTGACGCCAGTCTATGAGACGGCAGGCGCAATCCGCAGGAGCTTGAGAAACTGCTCGAAATCCTGCCTGACTTTGAGCAGTTCGGTCTCGAGAGTCGTGAGCGTGACGATGCCGATCCATCGCTCGCTGCGCATGTAATGTTGCACCTGGATCACGGGCGCCTGGATCACGGACATCTCGTTCATCGGCTGATGCTTCACCATGAGCATCGCGCAGTACTGCGCTCCCGGGAACGTCGAAGGAGCCGGGCCGGCGATCGCCGGGTCCTTGAAGTTGCGCCTCATTGCGGCGATCTGAGCCTGAATGTAAAGGATGAGCTGATCACCGGCAAGCAGCTCATCTTCATGGAGATAGATGTTGCTCGGTGTGACGTTGTCTCCACTGCGCTGGATGCCGAAGCCCTCGATCCAGTTCCATCCGAATGGGACGGCGGGAATGATCCAGCGGCCGATGCGGGCGGCGTTAGCATGGCGCGCGGCTTGTGCGGGATCACTCATAGATAGCGCAAACGGTTTATACCGCTCCCGCGGAGTGGCAGACTTGCCAGGCCGCATAAACCACCCATTGCTGCTTCTCTTTGAACTGCGCGGCGAACTCCACACCGGCGAAGTCGACCGAATAACCGTCCATGTCCCGGGCCAGAAAGCGGGACTGCAGTGCATGCGCGAGCAGCGGGTTTTCGTCGCCAATGGCGAGGTGGAACATGGCGGTTTTGGCGGCAAAGAGGCGCGAATCGAGCAGGGGTACGAGCTTCTGTCGCCAGACCGCAGCCTGCGGGGATCTACTGACGGCACCGGCCTGGTGCGCGATGGAGGCGAGTTCGTTCAGCATGGCGAGATAACGGTCAGCCAGCGGCTGCGGAATCACCTGTGGAATGGTTTGTTCTCCCGGCATCGCTCGGCTCTCCTGCTCAGCCGGCCTTCGGCGCGGCGAAGGCCTGGATCGCCTGCTTGCCGGCATCGGCCGCCGAAGTGCATACCTGAGTTCCCTGCTGCGCCGCCTGGGTCGCGGCATTCTGCGCCTGCGCCGCAGCCTGCTGTGCGAGCAGGACGGTCTTCTGCGTCTGGACGGCGGCCTGATGCGCCGCCTGTTCTGCCTGTTGCTGGGCCTGCTGGACTTGCTGTTGCGCCTGCTGAACGTCCTGGGTTGCCTGTTGCCGAACCTGGTCTAAATTTTGTTGCGCTTGTGCGGCGGCTTGCTGGGCCTGCTGCGCGGCCTCGTTTGCGGCTTGCTGCATGACCTGCTGGGCCTGCGCGAGGGCTGGCGACGCATCCGAGGCGGCCTGTCCGGCCCAGGCTTTCATACCGGCAGGGTCGGTGACGGTGAGGACCTTGACGATGTCCTTCGAGGGATCAGCGACTTGCGGAGGGGCCGTCGACCAGAAGTTGGGAATCGCGTCGCTCTGCGAATCAGCGGCGGCGAAGAGCTGTGCGCCCCGGGGAAGGGTCACGGGCGCGACGCTCTGAAAGGTGGCTGTGTTCTCGGGCGCGAGATCGGGCCAACCCTTCTGCGTGAGCGGAATGGGCGGCAGGCTCGGCGCCTGAGTCGAGGTGTTGATGGTGCCGTCGTACTGCATGACCGACTGCGGGTTCGCGCTGGTTGCGGGAGGGTTCATCGGGACCGAGACACCCAAAGCCGCGATGCCGCCCATCGCGCCCATCGCTCCCATCGAACCGGCCATGCCGACGAGGACGGTTTCGACGCCCATCACGGCGGTATCGGGGGGCCCCACGCAGGTGAGCATGTCGGTCACCCGCGACTGCGGCATCATTCCGGTGAGGACGGTGAACGAGCCAAGGATGAAGGGGCCGCCGACGTGGGGGACGACTCCGGTGACCATGGGGCAGACGTGCATGTCTCCGATGCGCGACGCGGGCATGAAGCCGATGAGCACCTGCGGGAAGCCCATGATCACGTTGCCGCCGTGGGCGGTCATGCTGGTGATGGTGCAGGCCGGCATTCCCATGGTTAGGGCCTGCTAACGCTATTAGGGCGAGCAGCGTTGCGAGCGAAAATCCGGCTAGACGAGGCCGAGTCCGAAGCGCATGGCGAGACCACGTGCAAGGATGAGAACGAAGTATGGCCGGATTTTCGCCGCAACCCGACGGGACGGGGCCAATTTTCCCGTCTTCGTTGTCGCTCGTCGCTCGAAGGTTCCAACATTCGTCGCTCCTCCCTCCTAGAAGATGAGAAAAATTGACTCCCGTCGCTGCCGTCCTAATAGTGTTAACAGGCCCTAGAATCCCTTCGGTAACTGGCCGATGGCCTGCTGGGCCGACTGCTGCGCCTGCTGGGCCGCTTGCTGAGCCTGCTGCTGGGCTCCTTTGGCTGCCTGCTGGACCTGAGACGCCGCTTGCTGCGCCTGTTGTTGCGCCTGCTTTGCGGCCTGCTGAGCCTGTTGAGCCGCCTGTTGTGCCTGCTGCGCGGCCTGCTGTGCGGCTTGTTGACCTTGCTGAGCTGCCTGCTGCGCAGCCTGTTCGGCTTGCTGGGCCTGCTGCTGGGCTTGTTGTGCGGCCTGTTGAGCCTGCTGCTCTACTTGCTGGGCCTGCTGTTGCGCCTGCTGGACGGCCTGCGCCGCCTGTTGCGCGGCTTGTTGAGCCTGCTGCTGCGCCTGGTTGAGGGCTTGCTGGGCGGCCTGCTGGGCCTGTCCCGCTGCCTGGCTGACGGCCTGTTGGGCCTGCTGCACAGCCTGCGCGGCTTGCTGATAGGTCTGCCGGGCCTGCTGTGTGACTTGATTGACTGCCTGCTGAGCCTGTTGGGCTGCCTGCTGTGCGGCAGTCTGAGCGGCGGCAGCAGCCTGCTGAGCCTGGCTGGCCGCTTGCTGGGCAGCCTGCTGGGCGGCCTGCTGGGCAGTTTGCTGGACCTGGTTCGCAGCTTCGCTCACGGCGCCTGCCGGACCGGAGGGAAGAGCGGAGGGCGTGGACGGCGAGGGCGACGACGTGCTTCCGGCGACGATGTTCGGGGAGGTCGCGCCGGCACCTCCCTGATCGGTGGCGGCCTGCGATGGAGGCTTGTCGCCGGGAAACTTCGGGTCTTTGGGGGCTGTCGGCGAGTCGGGAGACAGCGGATCCTGGGTCTGAGCGGGCGAGCCCTCAAGCGACGCGCCGCCGCTGTTGATCCTGACCATCATGCCCTGGATGGTCACTCCGCTGGGATCGATGCTGACGAAGCCGCCGGGGCCGGAGAGGCAAACGCCCATGCCGCCCTCGATCACCACGGTCATTCCGCCCTTGATGTGCGCCTCCATGCCGGCGTCGACGACATAGACCATGCCCACTTTGTCGTACTGGTTCATGCCGACGTTGAGGGAGTAGTTCATGCCGACTTTTTCGTTGAGATTCTGGCCGACGTTGATGTTCGAGTCAGAGCCGACCTTGATGACGGAGTTGGAGCCGATGTTTTCGTGGCGGTCCGTGCCGACTTTGATGACCTGTTTCGATTGCAGTGTCTGGTGGACTTCGTCGTCGACCTGCTCGTAGAGCTTTTTCTTGATGTGCAGGTGAGTGTCGCCGGAGGTCTCGATGTAATGGTCGGCGCCGATCTGCTCGTGCTGTTCAGCGCCGATGAGCGTGTGATGGCTATTCTCGACATGCAGATCGTAGTCGCGCTCGGCGTTCATGAAGATCTGCTCTTTGCCTTTCAGGTCTTCAAAGCGAAGCTCGTTGGCGTTGTCGGCGCCGCCGTTTTTTGAACTGCGCGTCAGGACTCCGCTCAGCGTGTACTGGCCTGCAGGATCGTACTTCGGCATGTTGACTCCGTTGTAGACAGAGCCGACGACGATGGGCTGATCGGGGTCGCCCTCGATGAAGTCGATGAGCACTTCGTCGTCGATGCGCGGCCAGAAATAGGTGCCCCATCCCTTGCCGGCCCACGACTGAGCGACGCGGAGCCAGGTGTTGTCTGGAGTGTTCGCTTTGCGCTGGCGATCCCACCAGAACTGCACGTTGACGCGGCCGTATTTATCCATGTGGGACTCTTCGCCGGAGTTCACGACGACCTTGCCGGTGTGCATGCCGTTGACTACAGGCTTGGGAGTTTTGAAGGGTGGGCGATACGGGATAGAAAACGGAATCGCGGTGAAGGTGTTTCCGTACGGCTCGCGGGTGGTTTGGCTCTTCGAGCGATAGGAGGGCATCTGGCGCACGTTGTGTTCGGCGTGCACGACGAGATATTTTTCATTCAGGCCCTGCTGCGGGTGTTTGGAAAGCTCGAAATTGTAACCGGTCTGGAGACAAATTGCGTTCGAGTTTCCCTTGACGAAGACGGAGGCTGCGTCGCCGGACTGATAGCGCATGGTATTGAAGAACTTCACCAGGTCAGGGATCTTCGACTGCGAGTCGTTCTTCTTCAGATACGCTGCGGCGCTGTCAGCGTAGTCGTAGTATTCATTGTTGTTCTGGCCGAGTGGGCCGCGCGTGTTCTGCTTATCCGTGGAGACACTGTAGGGGACGAAGCCGAAGTCCCATGCGGAGTAGGTGCCGGTCACCATGCCGGTGCGGGAGTGAAATTCGGTGACGACGAAGTCGTAGAAGCCTTCGGTGCGATCGCCCTGCGGAGCATAGCGGAATTTGCTCTGGATGGGGCAGGCGTTGAGCTTCGAGGAAACGTCCTGCAGGGTGAAGGTGTGGTCGTCCTCGCTGTGCTTGAAGTAGTAGAGGATGCCGTGCTGCTCCATGAGGCGCGAGATGAAGGCGAAGTCGGTCTCGCGATACTGGGTGCAGTATTCCATTTTGGTGTAGGTGTTCGAGGTTTCGTCGGCGGGGCTGATGCTGTAAGTGGACAGCACCTGCTTGATGACGTCGACTACCGTCATGTCCTGAAAAACGCGCGTGTTCTTGTTGAGCGTGAGCGCCCAGATGCTGGGAACGATGTAGACGCGGTAGTTGTTGAACTCCTCGTCACCGCCGTTCATCTCGAAGCCGGATACAAAGCCGTTGATGTAGCGCCTGGTGCCGCTGTCTGTGGCTTGGATCGCGAGGCAGACCTTCTGACCGACGATTTTCTTCGGGTCGATGGTGGTGTCGGTCGTGGCAAGCGCATCAAGCTGGTAGAAGAAGAGCTCGGAGATGGCTTCGATGCCGGTCAGATGTTCGGGCAGAAGCACGTCCTTGCCGAGAGGAGTGGTAAAGGTGAGGAGTCTGTCGTCTTGCTTGAATGCGCTCATCCAGACCTGCCGAAACTTTCGTGTTGTGATTGCGCGGCCGTGAAGGTTTCAGTGTCGCGCGTTGTGCAGCAGTGAGCCGAAAAAATATAAATCGGGACTACCAATCATAGGTGAAGCGGCCCTCGGAAGATACGCCGACCTGAACGCGCTCGGTTGGCGTCTCCTCGGCCATACGCGCCAGCACCTGGCGGGAAATTTCGGGGAGCATGGTGTTCGAGAGGATGTTATCGACGTTGCGGGCGCCGCTTTCGACTTCAGTGCAGCGCTTCGCGACTTCTTCCAGAACGGAGTCGTCGTAGGTCAGGGCGATCCTGTGGGTTTCTTGGATGCGGCGCTGGATTTTGGCGATTTTCAGCCTGATGATCAGCTTCAGAGCTTCGTCACGTACCGGAAAATATGGGACGATGATCATGCGTCCGAGGAAAGCGGGCTTGAAGATCTTGTTCAGCTCGGGCTTGATGGCGAGCGCCAGGCCATCGGCGTCGGGCATTGTTTCCTTATCGGCCGTCAGCTTCATCAGCGTATCGGTGCCGGCGTTGCTGGTGAGAATGATGATGGTGTTCTTGAAGTCGATGGAGCGGCCCTCGCCGTCTTCGAGATTGCCCTTGTCAAAGACCTGATAGAAGAGCTCGAGCACGTCGGGGTGGGCCTTTTCTACCTCGTCGAGGAGCACGACAGAATAGGGCCGGCGGCGAACGGCTTCGGTGAGGACGCCGCCTTCGCCGTAGCCGACGTATCCAGGCGGCGAGCCTTTCAGAGTGGAGACGGTGTGCGCCTCCTGGAACTCCGACATGTTGATGGTGATGAGGTTGCGCTCACCTCCATAGAGCAGGTCGGAGAGGGCGAGAGCGGTTTCGGTTTTGCCGACGCCGCTCGGGCCGACGAGCATGAAGACGCCGACCGGCTTGCCGGGATCATCGAGGCGTGCGCGCGAAGTGATGATGCGTTGGGCGATGGCTGAGAGTGCGTGATCCTGGCCGATGACGCGCTTGCGAAGGTGGCTGTCGAGCTCGAGCACGGCGGCGATTTCATCCTTGACCATCTTGCCGAGGGGAATGCCGGTCCATGCGGAGATGACTTCGCCGACGATGCGCTCATCGACGCAGACGTGCATGAGCGGGTTCTCGCCCTGAACCTTGGCGAGTTCGTCTTCGAGCGCCTCGAGAGCCTCTACGGAAGGTTTGATTTCTTCGGCTTCTGTCGCCTTCGGCCTTGACGGTCTCGGCTCCGGATTCAAGCGCTGCACGCATGGCGCGGATGCGCTTCACCAGATCGACCTCCTGCTCCCACTGCTGATTGAGTTTGGCGAGATCGGCTTCGGTCTTCGCGAGCTTCTCTTCGATTGCGGCCAGCCGCTCGGTGTGATCCGCGCCGGCGGTGGTCTCGCGCTCGAGGATCTGCTTCTGGACCTTGAGGTCGTCGATGGTGCGGGTCGCGTCTTCGACCGCCGGAGGGATGGTGTTCTGGCCGAGCGCAAGCCGGGCGCAGGCGGTATCGAGAACGCTGACGGCCTTGTCGGGAAGCTGGCGTCCGGCGAGATAGCGGTGCGAGAGCTTTACGGTTGAGGTGAGGGCTTCGTCGAGGATGCGAAGATCGTGGTGCTTTTCAAGCGCGGAGACGATGCCGCGCAGCATCGTTGTGCACTGGTCTTCGCTTGGCTCGTCGACCTTAACGACCTGGAAGCGCCGGGCGAGCGCTGCGTCTTTCTCGAAGAACTTCTTGTATTCGGACCAAGTCGTGGCGGCGATGGTGCGAAGCTCTCCGCGCGCAAGAGCCGGCTTGAGGAGATTCGCAGCGTCGTTCTGGCCGGCCTGTCCTCCGGCGCCGATCATGGTGTGGGCTTCATCGATGAAGAGAATGATGGGATGCGGCGAAGACTTGACCTCGTTGATGAGTCCCTTGAGGCGGTTTTCGAATTCGCCTTTGACTCCTGCTCCGGCCTGCAACAGTGCGAGGTCCAGGCTGTGCAGCTGGACGTTGCGCAGCGAGGGTGGGACGTCGCCGTTCGCGAGGCGAAGAGCGAAGCCTTCCACGACGGCGGTCTTGCCGACGCCGGCTTCGCCGGTGAGGATGGGGTTGTTCTGACGCCGACGCATGAGGATGTCGACGACCTGGCGGATCTCGGAATCGCGGCCGAGGACGGGATCGATCTTCCCGGATTTCGCGCTGGCGGTGAGATTCACGGTGTATTGATCGAGATGCGGAGTTTTGCCGGAGCCGGCGGGCCGGGGTGGTTCGCCTGAACTCGGCGCGGAGGTCGCAGGGGCAAAGGGCTCTGACTCCTCCTTCGATTTCGCCGTCACGTTGAAGAATTCGGTGCGCAGCGCTTCAGGAGGAATCAGTTGCAGCTCCTTGCTCACGTCGCGCATGAGGCGCGAGAGTTCGTCGGTCGAAAGGAGGGCCAGGAGCGTGAAGCCGGTCCGAATCTGCCGTGCGTCATATTCAATGGTGGCGATGGTCCAGGCTTCGGTGAGCATCTTGACGAGATAAGGGCTGAAGGCAGGGCTGCGTGCGTTGCCCGTCTTCAGACGGTCGAGGCTGCGTTGCAGCTCTGTGGTCAGGCGCGATTTGTCGACTCCATATTGTTTGAGGATGAAGGCGATGTCGTTGTCGGAGCTGTCGATTGCCTTGAGAAGATAGTGCTCGATCTCGATGTCGTAATGCGTGCGCGAGAGGCAGAGGCCGGCCGCGGCTTCAAGGGCGCTGCGGGTTGCGTCATCCAGCTTGCCGATCAGCGATTTCAGGTTGAGGCTCATGGGTCTTACTCCCGTGGGTAGAACTGCTTCGAGCTAAGACAAACGGTATGTGGCTTCGTCCGGGTCGCGCTGCAAGGGACGATTCTTCACCCAGCTCACGAGGCCGAGCCGCGGCGCATACGCTCCTTCCGCGCCGAGTGTCGCGCCCGGGGTCTCTTCCCTTTCGAGCACAAGCTGGATGATGAAATCGAACTCGCGGCTGGCGTAGATGCGCAGCCACGCCTGCAATTCGCGGCACCCGCTGGCGCCCGGCAGGAACTGCTGATAGCGCTCGAAGTTCATTGGGCCGAGGCGGATGGTCACGGTGCCGTGCTGGTCCCAGACTTCATCGCCGACGATGGTGCCCATGCCGAGGCGCTCGCAGAAGGCTCCCATATCGCGAAGGAACGTGAGATTTTCGGGCGGCAGGCGATTCCAGGTGCCGGTGAACTGGCCGACGGAGACCGGCACGTTGAAGTAGTCCTCGAGCAACTGCTTGAGTCCCTGCGCGGTTGGACGCCGCGCGGAAAGGAGCCCTGCGTAGTAGAGGCAGGCCTCGTCCTCGATGGCCATGCGATGAATGAGGCCTTTCGTGCCGAGGCCGATGAGGTCGAGAAGCCGGGCGCTGATGACGTCATCGCTCGCGCCGGTGCGTTCGTAGGCGATGTAGAAGCGGTACTTCTGCCATCCGCGATAGAAGAGCGCGATGATGCGGTGGTTGAAGATGTCGAAGAAGTCGCCGGGGCCGTGGTCTTTCGCGCGGACACGCTCGAGGAGAAATTCGGTATAGGTATGGGGCAGCGCGCCGACCGCAGCGGATAATCCCATGAAGTTGACGAAGAGCTTCGGCTGGCCGTTGCGGCCGGGCTTCAGGTCCTGGATTTCGCTGGCGGGAAAAGCAAGCGTAGGCACGGACGAAAACTGGACGACCTCGGAGGACGGCGAAACGAAGAGGCCGACCGGGCTGCGCTCTGGATAAAGGCGTTCGAGAAGGCGTACGGCCTGGAAGAACTGCACGGTGTAGGGCTCGCGCTCGAGCAGGGCGCGGATGGAGTCGAAGCGCGGGTCGGTCTGATTTTCCGCGACCGGATCAGCACTTACACCAGCGGCTTGTTGCCGGCTTTTGGTGGCCATTCGCCCAGCATCTCCTTTCGCTGGTTTGTGCGCGCAGCAAGCTGGCAGAAGCTGTTGATGGAGGTATAGGAGCCGAGAAAGCGATCGAGCACGTTGGCGAACAGATATACGCCGCCGCCGACAAACTGGCGCTCGTCAAACTGAAGCTCCACGCGGGTGCCGCGCGCGGGAACGTTGCCGTACACCGACTGCATGATGGCGAAGTGGGGTCTGGAGGTGAGCCCGACGATGCCGCCGATCTGGTTTTCGAGATAGGACGAATCGGTGAAGTTGTGGAGGCGGAGGATCTCCTGCAGCGCGGTCAGTCCTTCTTCGACGAGCGAGAGATAATTCAGCGAGAGCTGCGAGACGAGACGCCATAGCTGTCCCCTGGCGGTGGGCGGATCATAGGTGGGCGTGGGGCGGCGCAGCGCGGTGATCTGTTTGACTACGGGATACTCCTCGGCGGTGAAGTCTCCCTCTTCGAGACCGAAGGGCAGGCGTGAAGGCAGATCGAAGTTCGAGCAGGAGCAGCGCACGGTTAGCACTTCGGCGTCGGGCTCGGTCATGATGCCGTCCACATCGACGAGTGCGAGATGCATGGTCGAAGGCTCGCGCTCTCCGAGCACGTTCATGCGGCGGACGGCGTGCCAATAGGCGCGGCCCGACTCCCTTCGCGCCTGAAAACGATATGAGTAGAGCGGATCGATGGGGATGCTTTCGCGCCGTGTCGTGTTCGAGGCCAGCACCTCGTCGATGGAGAAAATTTCGGTCGTGTCCTGGTGGCGGACGTCGGGAATCACCTGGTACTCGTGCTTCGTATGCGTGACGAGGATCGGCTCGGCGACGTGTGAGAACAGATTGATCACCGGCGTGCAGCCGAGGCGCAGCGTGCGTGGTGAGACGCCGATCTCAAGGTCCTGGTGCCGCTCGGCGCGATCAAAGCGCGAGAAGCAGAATAGAATTTCGGCCTGATCGGTGCAGCCCGCTTCGGCGATAGCTTCGAGGCCATCGAGTTCGAAGAAGAGGAATTTCTCCGAGAAGGTGAAGTATTCCTGTAGGAGTCGGTAGCCGGCGAACGATCGGCGGGGAAACGGCAACAGGGCCTCGTCTTCTTCAAAGCCCATCGCGCGCAGACGAGTGGGCGAGATGCTCACGACCTTGCCGCCGCGCTGCTGGGGATTGCGGACGAGGACGGAAATGCAGTTGCGGCAAAGCAGCTCGTAGAGCGTGTGAACCACGTTGGGTTCGCCGGTAAGGTGAAACGTCAATCTGGCCACGCGGAATTTGTTGAAGGAAACGTCGCGCGCGCATTGCAGCCGCATGCGGATGACGCCGGCAGCTCCGGGCACGCGCACCGGATCGGCCAGACGCTCGGGCTGACGCCACTCGCACTCGCTGACGGAAAACGGCCAAAGCTCGACCGGGTAGGCCGTGTGAAAACGGCACGGCAGGCCGTCGAAGGTGCGCTTTGTGGCGAGCTGCGTTTTCGCCGGAAGACGAAAGCCCGCGGTCTGCTTGCCCTGCTCGGGATCAAGCTGGCACTCGACGATGGTCATCGAGGGGATTGGCCGCAGATAGTGGGGATAGACGATGCCAAGCAGCGCCGAGGTGACTTCGGGAAAGTCGTCGTCGACGCGCAGGTGCACGCGGGCGGCCATGAAAGCAAAGGCTTCGAGCAGGCGCTCGACGTGCGGATCGTCGCAGCGGTCGGGCTCGAGCAAAAGGCGGCTGGCCACGCGCGGATACTTTTCGGCAAACTGGGCGCCGAGCTGGCGAAGGTGCGCAAGCTCGCGTTCGTAATATTCGAGCAGTTCTTCGCGCATGGCTATTTCACCTTGTACTCGCCGCTCGAAAGCTCGAGCACGGTGTCGAAGGCGATTTCTTCGGGCGCGGGATCGAGCTTCATGCTTCCCTCGATGTGAAAGCGAAGGCGACGGTCGGCGGTGTCGGCGCCTTCGAGGGTCACGCGCACATCCATGAGGCGCGGCTCGAAATTGCGCAGGCAGAGCTCGATGGCTTTGCGCAGGCGTCCGTGGTCGGAGGCCGAGGAGAGGCCGAGTGAGGTGATGTCGGGCAGTCCGAAGTTGATGACGGAATTGCGCGCGAGCGGATACTCGGCAAGTTCGGGAATAGGCGGCTGGCGCGTGTTGAGCAGCCATTCGAGGTCGCGCTTCAGGGCGTCTTTGAAGTAGCGCAGGGACTGCGAGCGGGTGGCCGGCCATTCCTCGACGGTCATCAACCGGTCGAGAACGGATTGTGTCACCAGCGTTTCTGTTGTGGAACGCGCCAAACCTCCGGGCTCCTTTTCATACCTATTGAGAAATATCCATCGCCGCGGTGGGATCGATGCGGCACAGCTTTGCGAACAGCTCATCCCTGACTCCGTTGTTGGTCGACGGATCGAGGCATTTGAGCAGCAAGGCCATGGGCGGCGCAATCATTTCGCTGGCCTCCCACTCTTCGAGCCGGCGCTGATCGATCTCCTTAACCAGTTCTTCGAGGACGGGGTGCGCTACTTTGTTCTGTCCGGCGCTTACGCAGAGCTGCGCTACCTGCAGGCGGCGCTGAAAGCGCGCGCGTCCGCTGGGCTGCTGGGCGGCATCGCGCACCAGAAGCTGGATGGCCTGAGAGAGCTGGCCGCGGCGGATCATGTCCCTGGCGATGTCGAGCACGTCCGGAGGAGCATCTTCGTGTGGCTCTTCAGATTTGTCGCGAGCCGAAGCATAGACGGGCTCGGGCGGCGGAGGTGCTTCCTGAACGATGACTACAGGCTCCGGCGGTTTGGGGATGACCATCTCTTCGAGCCAGCGCTGCGTTTCGGGATTCGCGGTCGGAGTGTCGTCGTTGAGGGTCCAGGTGGGGAGTTCGGGGATGTCCTTCAGGAGAGACTGAACGGTCGCGATGACGGCGGCGGCGACCGTGCTGTGGCCGGCTTCGTAACTGGCTCTCCAGACATAGCGGTGGACATCGAGCCAGGCACGTCCACAGGGCTCTCCGGCGGCTGTGACTGCGGCAGTCAGCAATTCCTCCCAGTTGGATTCGGATGCGAGCTTCTTGAGGTTCTGGCGCGTTTCGGTTGAAGGTGAGACGAGAAAATCGTAAGAGGCGGGGCTTCCCTGCTCGCGCATTTCTCCCAGCCGCACCGATGCCTGCAGCAGATAGGCGACGGGACTGGATGAGCGATCTTTCTGGAGGAATTTCGCGCATGCCTGGATGCGGCCGATCGCGTCATCCCAATCGGTGGGCTCGGCCGAGACGGATTTCGGCTTTCTGCGGCTTGGTCACTGAAGCGGCTTTGGCGATTGGCTCTTGCTGGACCTCTGCAACGGGCTCCGGTTCGGGCTCCGGCTCTTCTTCCACCGGCGCCTCGGCGACTTCGTCGGGCTCGGTCTTGCGCTTTTCGTTGAGCAGGCTGGTGATGACCTGGCCGACCTCTTCGAGTGAGGTCCGCAGTTTGCCGAATCCCGGGCCGTCGTCTCCGTACTTGCCTTCGCAGTAGATCTGCAGGTTCTCAATGGTTTGCGAGGCTACTTGAATGGCCTGCTCGAGGCCCAGGTAAAACGACTTGGGCGTGGACGCGAAAGACTTGTCGAAATCCTCGCCGGTGACTTTGCCGTCCTTGATGGCTTGTTCGCGCGCTTCGCGCTTCGCGTCGTTGTACTCGATGTCGGCTTCGTAGCCGACGGCACGCGATTCCTTGTATTGGTAGTAGTTGAGGCCGTCGCGAGTTATGGCGGATGATTCGCGGAGGATGTTCGCGACACGGTTTGCGGCCCATTCGATGGGGACAGCCCGCATGCCGACGTCTCCGTCTTCGATTTCGGGATAGAGCGTGTCCCAGAACTGCTCCTGCAGGTCCTGCATGAGCTTGAAGCAAGCCGCAATCAGTGGAATTCCTTCGCGCTTGACGTGGGCTTCGGTCAGCCACGCGGCGAGCTGCAGATCTTTGCTCCTGGTCGCGAGAGCTTCACCAGCGAGCTTGATGACGAGGGCAAAATCAGCGCGCTTGACCTGGCGCTGCCAGTCACCGCTGGGGATGTTTTCGTCTTCTTCGGTCCGCGCCTCTTTGATCTGATCGCAGATGCGCTCGTATCGCAGGCTCACGCCCGAAGGATTTTCGCCAGATACCGGATTCAGGAGGTCATCACGAAGTGGCACTTTCGGCCGTCTCCCCGGCGTGGTGGAAAGTCAGGTGGCGTAGCTGCAGAAATGGCTCCTCTTCGTCGCCGCACAGCAAGATTTTCTGTCCGAGCGGTATCTGTCCGTATTTCGGATCGTCTTCCCAGACGGTGGCGCGACCAAGACGGACCGCATCGTCGGAATGCTTCCAGGAAAGCGGTGAAATCATCGGCAGGAGAACCTCGCCGAGATCCTGCAGGCGGAAATCGGAGGTGGTGTGCAGGATGGCAGGCATCCAGAGAAGGTCGCGCAGGCGCTTCGGGGCTTCAACCTCGATGGACTCCACATACGCGAACGGAATCCAGGTGTAACTTCCGGCGATGAATGCTTCGAGATGCGCGCCGATGCGCGGGTCGGCATCGGAGAACTCTGCGAAATCGGCGCCATTCCATTGGCCGGAAGGCGATGGATGGACAGTGCCCAGCGGAAGTTCGTCCCTGGCGAACATTTCCTGCCGGGTTCTCTCGGCATGCAGGGCGGCACGATAGAGCATGGCCCCGGCAGCGGCTTCCTTGCTGGAGTCGGAGAGTACGTCAAGCTGCTTGGCAGCGCGATCGTAGTCGCCGGCGAAACAAAGCAGCTCGAACAAAAAAGTACGGCGCCTGGTGTCGAGTGGCTGCTTCTTCAACTCGTCACCAAGCGCGTCGATTGCCGGCTTGAGCTGGCCGGCACGATAGAGCGAAAGCGCGTCCATGAGGGTCGCCCTTACGTGAGCTTGTTTTCTTTCGTGTTGTAAGTGATCGGGCCCGTACTCTTGAGATTGCCTTTCTCGTCCTGCACCGAGTAGTCGATCTTGATTTCGTTGTATGTAAATGAAATGCTCACGGTGGGAACTTCGCTCGATCCCGACATCTGTAGGCTGGTGACAAAGATCTCGGCAAAGTCGACCTTCAGGTAGGGCTTGCCTTGCGCGCCGGATTTGACTGCACTCAGTGTGCCCGAAGCGATGTGTGTGCCCAGACCAATGGACTTGAAGAACTTCGGCGTTGACTTATCGAAGTAGGTCATCAAGCTGAAATCGCTCAGGTCGGCCTTGCCCGCGCCGGATCCGCCTGTTCCCGCGACCGAGGAGACCTGGGATGCACCCCAACTCCAGCTCATAAGTTGTATCTGATTCTTGAAGTTCGCATCCGAAGATTCACCATCAATTCCATCCAGCTTCAGGAAATAATCTACCGCCATGTCGGCTCCTCTCTTACTGGTTAGCGCACTGCTGGTATCTCATGCCGTAGTCAGGGACGTCCGGCGATGCTTTGGCGATGCTACTTCCGCGCCGACGCCGGCAAATCGGCCACCAGACGAAGCGAAACAGAGAGCTCGTCGAGTTGGAAATGCGGCTTCAGAAACGCGACCGCGCGGTAAGCGCCAGGCTTGCCGGGTACTTCGGACACCTGGATCGCAGCCTCCCGCAAAGGCAGTTTCGCCTTGGCGGCCTGGGAGGCGTTGTCGTCCGCACAAACGTAATTGCTGATCCACTGGTTAAGAAACTTTTCGCAGTCCTGGCGGCTCATGAAGCTGCCGATCTTATCGCGCATCATCGCCTTGAGGTAATGGGCGAAGCGAGACATGGCAAGGATGTAAGGCAGTTGAGCCGAAAGGCGGGCGTTGGCGTTAGCCGCTTCCTTGTCATAGAGCTTGGGCTTGTTGGCGGTCTGAACGCTGAAGAAGGCCGCGTAGTCGGTTCCCTTGCAGTGCACCAGAGGCACGAGGCCCTGGTCGGCGAGCTCCTTTTCGCGGCGGTCGGTGATGGCGACTTCGGTCGGGCATTTGAGCGCGATGTCGCCCTCGTCGGTGCGGAAGGTGTGAGCGGGCAGGCCTTCGACAAGGCCGCCGCCCTCAACTCCGCGGATGGCAGCACACCAGCCGTACCTTGCAAACGAATTTGTCAGGCGCGCGGCCAGACCATAAGAGGCGTTGCCCCAGAGGTATTTCGAGTGATCGCTGCCATCGACAGCTTCTTCGTAGTCGAAGGCGTCGACCTGCTTTGTATCTTTGCCGTAGGGCAGGCGCATGAGGATGTGTGGCAGCGTAAGAGCGACGTAACGAGAATCCTCCGACTGGCGGAAGGACTTCCACTTGGCGTATTCGGTCGAGTCGAAGATTTTACCGACGTCGCGCGGTGAGCCGAGCTGGGTGTAGCTGGTGAGGTTAAGCAGGTCAGATGACGCCGCCGACAGGAAGGGCGCGTGGGCTGCCGCAGCAACCTGAGACACCCGCTCCAGCAGTTCTACATCTTCGGGACCGCGGCCGAATTCGTAATCACCGACAAGCGCGGCAAAAGGCGCTCCGCCGAAGATGCCGAACTCTTCTTCATAGACCTTTTTGAACAGTGCGCTCTGATCGAATTCGGAAGCCCGCTGCAGATCTCTCAGCAACTCGCGCTTCGAGACGTTCAGGACCTTGATCTTGAGCATGTCGCTGGTTTCGGACTGATCGATCAGGTACTTGATACCGCGCCAGGTTGATTCGAGCTTCTGAAAGGCTGGATAGTGCAGGATTTCGTTCAACTGGAGCGAGATGAGCCGATCGATCTGCGCGATGCGAGCCTGAATGGTGGCTTCGGCGTCGCGGGACAGGGTCATCTGGCCATCGAGGACCTGGTTGACGAACTCCTTGACCATGTCGCGGCCGCGCTCCAGAGTTGCAGCGTCGCGATTGAAGCGGCCCTGAGAGACAATCTGATCCAGCAGACTCTGCTCGGATACCTGTTCAACGGATGCGCTCGCTGCCGCAGCCGGTGCTTTGGTCGTGCTCATTGCCCACCTCCGTCTTTGCCGGTCCCGAGTTCGGAGCGAAGCTTCTCGCGCGACTCGGTGTTGGAAACCGCGTCGAACAGGGCCTCATCGAGCTTGTCGTTGCCCTGGAGGCTGCCGCGAAGATCCGAGAGGCGCGTGCGCAGATCGAAGAGCTCTTTCAATGGGGCGACCTGCTTGGCGACGTTCTCCGGTGAAAAGTCATCGAGGCTCTCGAAGCGGAGGTTTACGCCAATCTGACCGGCACTGGGGTCGTCGGTCAGGCGGTTCGGCACAGAGAAAGCCAGGTGAGGCTGCATGCCTTTGAGGACAGTGTCGAAATTGTCGGGATTGATCTCGACGAATTTGCGGTCCTTGAGGGCGGCCAGAGGCTGCTCGGGCTGGCCGGTCAGGTCTCCGAGGACACCCATGACGAACGGCAGTTCCTTGAGTTCGATGGCGTCGCCGATTTCAACATCGTAGGTGATGTGCACGCGCGGCGAACGGACGCGATCCAGTTTATGCTGCGTACTTTCTCTAGCCATAGTGTTTGTCCTCGAATGGCGGTGCGGAAATCCGTCCGCGTGGGGTTCGATTCAACGACACGATCTAAAGGGGGTGGGTTCCCAGCCTCTTTGTGCCCTTCTTTATGAATGCGTTATTTGACCGCTGTGTATTACGAGGCTGCTCAAAACCGGGCAATGAGAGCGGCCCAATTATTAACTCAGCTATAGTGCGTGTCAAGCCGCGCGCGTTACGACCGGGATGTTCAGCGGGCCTAAACGCAGCAGCTATTCAGCGGCCCACACCAGGTCATTTTGGAGCCAATTCGGGAAGGGCAGCCGAACGCGGCCGCGGTGACGCAGCCTTTCCGATCCGCCCGTCCGGCCGCAAGGAAAGACGGCGAGCCAAATCGCCACGGTATACTCAAAACCCGATAGGTAACCGGCCGAATGCGACAGTTGCAACCCGTTGTCTGGTCGAAGGGTGTCTTTTTATCTCCGCAGCACCTGCAGGCGCAGGACCGCTTCTTCGAGGAGAGCCTGCGCTTTCTCGCCGATGCGCTTGCCTTCCGCAACTGGGGCTTTTCGTCATTACAGATTGATGGGACAGCGCTGAGCGAAGGCCAACTGAACCTGAGCCAGGCGTCAGGCGTGTTTCCGGACGGCCTGATGCTCGACATGCCGGCCTCAGACGCGCCACCGCGCTCGCGGACCCTGGAGGAGTGCTTTCCAGCAGGGAGTAACCGCTGCGCCTTCTTCCTCGCGATTCCGCAGGACCGGCCGGGCGGGATCAATATCGGACTGCAGCGCACGGGAATCAATACCCGCTTTTATTCCGAGCTGCAGATGCTGCGCGACGAAAACAGCACCGGCATCGAGAAGCCGGTGTCGCTGGCGCGCAAGAACCTGCAGATTCTGGCCGAGGGCGAGAACCTCGAGGGGTCGGTGCTGCTGCCTTTGGCGGAGATCGAGCGCACGGAGGCCGGCGGCTATCGGCTGGACACGAAGTATGTGCCGCCGATGCTGAACCTGAAGGGAAATGAGCTGCTGACGGGCATCCTGCGCGGCCTGATCGAGACTCTCGTTGGCAGAAGCGGGCAGCTTGCCGCTACGCGGCGGCAACGCAACCAATCGCTGGCCGACTTCAGCGCATCGGACGTGGCGAACTTCTGGCTCCTGTACACGATCAACTCGCACCTGCCGGTGCTGCGGCACATGCTGCAGAGCAGCCGGGTTCATCCGGAGGCGCTTTTCCTGGAAATGCTCAGGCTGGCCGGCGCGTTGACGACGTTTTCTCCAAAGATCGAGCCGCGCGACCTGCCTGAGTACGAACACGAAAAGCTCGGCCCGTGCTTTCTCGCGCTCGACGCAATTATTGCCGAGCTGCTCGAGACAGTTGTGCCGAGCAACTTTGTCGCGCTGCCGCTCAAGCTACTGCGGGAGAATATTTACGCGACTGCGATCGAGAAGGATAAGTACTTCGAGAACTCACGCTTCTACTTGGCGATCTCGTCGGATCTGCGTGAAGCCGATCTGATCAGCAAGACTCCGGTCCTCACCAAGGCCTGCTCGGCGACGCATATCGAGCAATTGATAACGAGAGCATTGCCCGGGCTGAAGATGCTGCACGTTCCGGTGCCCCCGCGGGCCATCCCGGTGAAGCTGCGCTACCAGTACTTCAGCCTGGAGCACTCGGGTCCGGTGTGGGAGTCCATTCTGCGCTCGCGCAACTTCGGAGTCTATGTGCCGGGAGAGATCCCAAATCCCGAGATGGAGCTGATCATTCTGTTCGCAAACCCGGAATAACCGCGCCTTAGTGGTGCCTTAAGACAAAGATGAGGATCACCACAATTACCAGCAGCACGAAGATGTTCAGCACCAGAATGAGCGGCAGATATTGCTGCAGCTTGCTGGATGGAGGCGGTGCGGGCGGCGCGGGCGCAGGCGGGAACTGGAACGCAGGCGGTTGGTAATGCGGCATCGCAGGCGGCGGAGCGGCCGCTGGAGGATGAGCGACAGGGATCTGTGGCATTGCGGGCGCGGGAGAAAACGCGGGAGCTGACGGAAATTGCAGGGGCTGCCGCGGCGCCGCGGCCTGTTGCGGAGGAAGAACGGGAGGTCCCGGCGCAACCTGTCCGGCTGCGGCGTTTTGGCCATGCAGTGCGCGAAACTGATCGCCCTGTATGACGCGGGTGAACTCGCCGGGAGCGCCGGACGTCGGGTAAGTTGCAGGCGAGGAAGTTGCCGGCGGCGAGGCTGCGGGCGGCATCGGAGACGGCTGGGCTGCGGGGCGCGCGGCAGGGTCGGCGGAGAGGGTCTGCAAGAGCTGCGTGAAGCCTCCCATGCCCGCGGCCATACCCGCATTAGGGGCGGCGGGCGATGGGGAAGGCGGAGGCATGAAGGGCTCCGGAGATTGCGCCAGCGTCTCCTCCTGGTTTTCCTTCTCGTTCAGCGCCTGGAGAAGCTGCGTGAAGCCGCCCTGGGCAATCGGGCGGGGTTCGGGCGGACGCGATGGAGGAGTATGGAACGAAAAGGTGCCCGACGAGGGCGGCGCAGGCGGCTCAGGCCGAAGCGACTTCAGAGAATCTTCTGCCGGGGTGCTCTCCAGCGGCTTCGCGGCGAACATCTGCGTGAAGGCTCCCGGGCCCGATGCCGGCGCTGACGCCGGTTGCGGCGGCGAAAACGCAGGTGCGGGTGCAGGCGGAGGCGCTTCCTTTGCCGATGTGAGCGACTGAAACACGCGGGTGAAGTCGCCAGGCGGCCCCTGCTCTGGCCTGGTGGCTGGGGGCGGCGCAAAGGCGGGGGACTTAGGCATCGGAACCGCGGCCGTCGGCTGCGAGTCTACGACCGCAGAGGCCGGAGCCGGAGGGGGTGGGGCGGGAGAGGGTGGCGCCGGTGCTGAAACCGAGCTGAATAACTGCGTGAATGCGCCGGGCGCGGATGCAGGCGGCGAGGCTGGTGTCGCCGTTTGAGGCGGAGCGGGCTGCGTCCCGGGAGTCTGGGGCGAAGTGTTGAGCGTCTGCAAAAGCTGCGTGAACTCGCCAGCCCCGGCCGCAACGGGAGCGGGCGGCGGCGAAAAGGCCGTCTTCTCGACCACAACCTGCGTGAAGACAGCTGACAGGTCAGTCGGAGGGTTGGGCGGGGGGTTGAGGGGCGCGGGCGCAGATGAAGGCGCAGAAGGCGACGCGGGTTCGGCAGGATTCTGGAGGGCCTGGAACATCTGAGTGAAGCCGCCAGGACTGGTCGGATTAGGAGAGGCAGACAATTGGGGTGGAGCGGGCGCTTGGGCAGTAGAAGGCGTCGTTACCGGGCTCCAAGGCGGCTCGGACGGAGTCGCCGATGGAGCGCTTTGATTTGCGAGGAGCGACTTCAGGATGTCGTCTTCGGGCTGCGCCGGCTTCGGCGAGACTGTTCCGAAGATTGCGGTTGCACTGGAGGGGTCGCTGGCGGCGGATTCGCTCTTGCGGTGAAGATCGGGATCATCGAAAGGAGACTTGGACGAGTCCATAGCGGGCCACCACAGCTTGCGAATTTATCGCCTGGTTCTGGAGACCCAGACTACATCGCAATTACTTGACAGTAAAGGGGCGGCAACCTACGATGCACACACGTCCTGGCGGCAGCAAAATCAGGCTTTAAAGCAGGGCCTGCTAACAGGCCCTAGTTGAGGAAGCGCTCCGATCGGCCCTCGCGATCGCAGATGTGCGCGAGCCGCTTGAATGATCGGGTTCACCCCATGGTTCGGTCACTATGAAATTCCTGTCGCGGGTTGTGTGGTCAGAAGGGATGTACCTGGGCCCTCACCATTTTCAGACGCAGTCCCGCTATTTTGAAGACTCCATCGCATTCCTGGCAGCGAGCCTGTGGCATGAACCGTGGGGGTTATTACACGCCGATCTCGACCAGAAGGCGATCCGAAACGGCAACGCAGTTCTGCTGCACGCATCGGGTATTTTTCCCGATGGACTAGCCTTCGAGCTGCCCAATTCCGATCCGCCGCCGCCGCCGCGCAACCTCGCCGAGGTTTTTCCGACAACCGATTCGGTGCTGCCGTTGTATCTGGCGGTTCCGGGACGCCGCGACAGCGGCTTCGATTGCAATCTTGAGAATGGCACCAACGGCACGCGGTTTTCGCGTATGCCGCGCACCTTGCGCGACGAGACCAACGGGATCGACGAGCGTGAGGTGGATCTTGGGCAAAAAAATATCGGCCTGGTGACGGAGGCAGAGCTGACGCCGGAGATGCTCTCGATCCCTATCGCCCAGGTTCTGCGCGACGGGCGCGGGCACCTGATCTATGACGAGGAATTCATACCCACCTGCCTGCGGCTCAGCGCGAGCGAGCCACTGATGTTGCTGGTGAAGCGCCTCATCGAGACCATCGGCGAAAAGAGCAGCACGATTGCCCGAAGCGCAAGACGCCACGGACGGTTCGAGGCGGGGACCTCCGCTCTCGATGTGGCGAATTACTGGTTTCTTCATGCGCTGCACAGCGCGATTCCCCCTCTCGAGCACCTGAGCAGTACGCGGCATGCGCATCCTGAGGAGGTGTTCGTCGAGCTGTCGCGGCTGGCTGGAGCGTTATGCACCTTCGCTGTCGATTCCGACCCGCGCCAGCTCCCGTCCTACGATCATCGCGCTCCAGGGCCGGCGTTTCGCGTGCTCGACGCGCACATCAGGAAGCACCTGGAAATTGTGGTTCCGTCGAACACAGTGAAGCCTGAGTTTCATCCGGCGGAGCCATATATCTACGCGGCGGATGTAGTGGACGAGCGGTGCCTGCGGCGGGCGCGCTGGGTGTTCGGAGTGCGGTCTGGGCTCGGCGAATCGGAGCTTCTGAACCTGGTGCCGAAGCTGATCAAGGTTTGCTCGGCGCGCTTTGTACCTGAACTGGTGAAACGCGCCCTGCCGGGAATGACACTAAGACATTTGCAGGTGCCGCCCACAGCTATCCGGGCCGAGGCCGATATGCAATACTTCGCCATTGAGACGACGGGGCCCTGCTGGGAGCACATTCTGCAGACCCGCAAGGTGGGCGTTTACATCCCGGGTGAAATTTCGAAGCCGGACTTCGACCTCACCATCATTGTGGAGGCATCGTGATGAGCACGGTCCGCGTCAACAGCCTCGCATATTGTTTCCAGGAAGTGATGACTGCCATTCTGCGGGTGCGCTTTCAGCGGCAACAGGTAATGGACTCAGCCAGTTTCCGCTCGCAGATGCGGGGTTCGCTGCAAGCGGCAATGCAGGAGGCACGCTCGCTCGGCTACTCGAGCGAATCGGTGCAGATGGCGGTCTTTGCGGTGGTCGCTTTCATGGATGAGAGCGTGCTGAACCTGCGGAGTCCGGCATTTACGGACTGGGCGCGGCAGTCTCTGCAGGAAGAGCTGTTCGGCGATCACAACGCCGGCGAGACCTATTTCCGCAAGTTGCAGGCGCTGCTTACGCAGCAGGATTCTCCCGAGGTTGCCGACACGCTGGAGGTCTACTGCCTGTGCCTGCAGGCGGGCTACCGCGGCCGGTATGCGCTGGGCGACTCCGGCGAACTGCACCAGATGCTGCGACAGGCGCGGGACAAGATTCACCGCATCCGCGGCGCGGCTTATCTCGTGCCGCCAACGGCTGCTCCGGAAGTGCGGGCTACGCGGGCAACCGATCGATGGAGTCGCGCCCTGCTGATCACTGCCTGCGTGCTCGCCGGACTGACGGTGATCGCATTCGGTGGCTTCGAGCTTGCCCTTGGTTCTGGGGTATCCGGTATACAGAATGCCAGCATGAACGCGAGATAGGAGCCGGCGGTGGTCTCGATTCTGATTTCTGTCCTGATCTTTCTTTTCTCGGTTGTGCTCGCGTGGCTGGCCGGCCTGCTGCTGCACATCGAAGGGACTTCCCTTCTGATTCTGCGCATTCTTCTCGTCGTGCTCGGAGCGGCGGCGGCAACGATCATTCTGGTTCTCCATTTCCGCGAAAAACGGCGCGACGCAGCCACCCGAAACGTGACCGGCGGCACGGAGATGGACACACTGCTGCACGATGCCGAAAAGAGGCTGGCCTCAGCGCAGCGGACGGGCGCGAAGTCGCTCGATGGGCTGCCACTGCTTTATCTGATGGGCGAATCAAACTCGGCGAAGACCACGGTAGTGCTCAAGTCAGGGCTCGATCCCGAGCTGCTGGCCGGGCAGATCTATCGC
The DNA here is from genome assembly GCA_963782175.1 of uncultured Acidobacteriaceae bacterium. Taxonomy (GTDB): domain Bacteria; phylum Acidobacteriota; class Terriglobia; order Terriglobales; family Acidobacteriaceae; genus Silvibacterium. The sequence continues at coordinate 200,633 of CAWAIX010000010.1, read as the reverse complement.
GACCAGGACGTGATGCCTACGCCGGTCGTGAATCTCTGGTACACGCAGCAGGCCGTCATCGTCGAGGCCGGCGACGCGGTCCGCAAGAGCCCGGGGTTGTGGCAGAAGCTGATCCGCAAGACACGGCCGAAAGCATATCGCTCGGCGATGGGTACACAGGCCCCGGTTCGCGCAGCGGTGGTCTGCATCAGCTGCGAGCAGTTTCTCGGCACGACGGCGACGGAGACAGTCCTGGCGTCGGCCCGCGCGACGAACCAGATGCTGAGGGACCTGGCGCAACAACTTGGCACCGAGGTTCCGGTCTATGTGGTCTTCACCAAGCTCGATCGCGTGCCCGACTTCGCGGAGTACGTTCGCAATCTGACGACGGAAGATGCATCGCAGGCGCTTGGCATGGCCTTCGCGCGCAACGATGCTTCGAGCGGCGTGTATGCGGAAAGAGCCACAGCCGAGGTTACGAATTCTCTCGACCAGCTGATCTTCTCGCTTGGCGAATATCGGCTTGAGGTGCTGGCGCGAGAGAACGATCAGAGGAACGTGGATCCGGTGTACGAATTTCCGCGCGAGTTGAAAAAACTGCGGAACAACCTGGCATCGTACCTCGTGGAGCTGGCGCGCCCAAGCCATCTGAATGCGAATCCTTACCTGCGCGGCTTCTACTTCACGGGTGTGCGCGCGCACATGGTCGAGCAAATGGTCAGCGCTCCGGCGCAGGCGCCGAAGGCCGCGCCTGCCGACGCCGGGGCCACGCGAATGTTCAGCGTGCAACAGGCGCAGGCAGCCAGCGCGCCTCCCCATCCGCAAGTTGTCACCCAGAAAGTGGCGCAATGGTGCTTCCTGCCGAAGCTGTTTCCTGTGGTTGTCCTGGGAGACCGCAGCGCATTGGCGAGGACCAGTGACAGCGGCAGAACGCATGTGTTTCGCCGCTTTGTCTTCGGGACGGTGTCGCTGCTGCTGTTCTTTTATCTGATCTGCCTCGTGATTTCCTATGGCAACAACTCAAAGCTGGAGCACGAAATCGCATCGGCAGCCAGCGCACTGCCCACAACGACAGTGCCCCCGACGATGCTTGCTTCGACGAAAGACCTGGGAGCACTGAATCAGGTTCGGACCGCGCTCGTGCAGCTAGAGAATTATCGTCAGCAGGGTCCCCCGCTGATGTACCGCTGGGGGCTATACCACGGCGACCAGATGCTCGAAGCGGCACGCCGCATTTACTTCGATCGCTTCCAGAAGCTGCTGTTGACGAATACGCAGAATAATCTTGTGACTGCGCTGAACGCCCTTCCCGCTTCTGCGCAGCCGGATTCGGACTACAGTGCCGGCTACAATCCGCTGAAGGCTTACCTGATTACGACTACGAATCCGGAAAAGAGCACGGCGGATTTTCTCACTCCGGTATTGATGCAGTATTGGCAGAACGGCCGCGCCCCAGAGACCCAAGAACAAAGGCAACTTGCACAGTTACAATTCGACTTTTATGCGAATGAACTGCGCGTGGGGAATCCGTACTCGATCGCGCCGGTGACGCCGACGGTAACGCATGCGCGCGCGTATCTGGCGAGCTTCGGCGGCATCGCCCGTATTTATCAACAGATGATCAACGCGGCGAACAAGGCGGCTCCGCCGATCGACTTCAACCGGCTGTATCCGGGATCGTCAGCCGTGGTGATCGAACCGCATATCGTGCAGGGAGCTTTCACAAAGGGCGGCTTCGCGTTTATGCAGGACGCGATCCTGCATCCGGAGAAGTATTTCAGCGGCGAAGCGTGGGTGCTGGGAGATCAGGCGCCGCCGTCGCTCGATCCGAGGGCACTCACCGCGCAACTGGCCGGCCGCTATCTGGCCGATTACCAGTCGGAGTGGCGCACGTTCTTGAAGTCGGCGCAGGTGGTCCGCTATCAGAGCCTCAGAGACGCAGGCGCAAAACTGCAGACACTTTCGAACCCAAACACACCGCTGCTTGCGCTCTTCTGTACCATTTCGCAGAACACCGCAGTGGCCAATCCGGAAATCTCCAAGGAGTTCCAGCCGGCACAAGTTCTCGCCGTACCGGATAGCTGCACGGTGAAGCTGGTAAACGACAAGAACGCAACATACATTAACGGCCTGATGGCCCTGCAAGGCGCCGTCTCCCTTGTTGCCTCGAATCCCACCCCGCCGACTCCGGACCAGTTACAGCCCATAGCCTCAGCCGCGGTGAGCGCGCACGGCGCCGCCAGTCAGACCGCGCAGGCATTCGATCTTGATCCGCAGGCGCACGTGGACCAGACTTCACTCAAACTGCTTCAGGACCCGATCACCAGCGTGGACGGCCTGGCCAAACCTGGCCCGGTTGGAGGCGGCGAACTCTGCGCCGCGCTGAGCCCTGTACTGACAAAGTTCCCCTTCTCGGCGAATGCCGCCGCCGAGGCAAGCCCCGCCGAAATTTCCGCAGTCTTCCAGCCTGGTTCAGGAGCCCTGTGGCAGTTCTATGACGCCAAGCTGAAGCAACTTCTGATACAGCAGGGCACAACGTATGCTCCCGCATTCAATGCTGCGCAGAAAGTGAACCCGGCGTTTTTGCAGTTCTTCAATAAAGCAGCGGGTATTTCCACCGCGCTATACCCCAGCGGAACAACGAGCCCCACGCTGACCTTTACGATCCACATCCTGCGCTCGCAGAACATCCCGTCAGCGACGCTGATTCTCGATTCGCAGCAGTTGTCCGGAGCGGATGTCTCGAAACAATTCACATGGTCAGGGCAGAGCTCGCAGGCGCAGCTGATTGTGACTTACGGCAACGCGCCGCTTCCGCTTGCCCAGTTCTCCGGACCGTGGGCGTTGTTTCACCTTATCGCCAAAGGCCAGGTTGAGCACGGGAACCCGCCAACGCTGGCGTATCCGGTGGGGCTAACCAATACCTCCACGACGGTTACGGGCAACACTCCGATTGTGCGGCTTGAGTTGACTGGACCTGGGGCGAGCCTGCTGATGCCGGGAGGACTGAGCGGATTGCATTGCGTGCAAAAGGTAACTCAGTAGGTTACAGATCGAGCGACTGCCGCCGGCGTGGCTTCGTCGGCTTCGCTGAATCGGAGCAGAAGGCAGGTCACGTTGTCGACCGCGCCATGCTGCTTCGCGATATCGATTAACGACTGACATGCCTGCTGCAGATCCGGCTTACCCAGCACGAGCCTCGCGATCACGTCGGAATCGGCATAGCGGGTGAGCCCGTCGGTGGTTAGCAGCACGATGTCGCCCGGCTCCAACTCCGCGGTAAAAAGGTCGGGCTCGACGGACTCCGCGGTACCGATGGCGCGGGTGATCAACGACTGCAGGGGTGAAGCGCCGGCGTCGTCCGGGCTCATGATGCCGTTCCGCACCTGCTCGGCCACGTAGGAGTGGTCCAGCGTCACCTGCGCGCACCTGCCTTTGCGGAGAAAATAGGCGCGGCTGTCGCCAACGTTGCCGATGACGATCTTCCGGCCGTCCACGCAGGCCGAGACCATTGTGGTTCCCATGCCGCGGAGGTCGTCACTTTCCCGGGACAGCATGCATACCTGGGTGTTCGCGTAAAGAATTGCCTGGTACAGCCGCGGCTCGGCCTGCATTTGCGCGGGTTGCTGGTTGAAACATCGCACCAGTTCGGCGACCGCGGTGCTGCTCGCAACCTCGCCCGCGGCCATGCCACCCATCCCGTCGCAGACGGCGAAAATCTGGGTGTTGAGGTCGTAACCAAAGCTGTCCTCGTTATTGGATCTCTTGCAACCCACGTCGGTTAGGGCGGCGACTTCCAGCTTGAGTACGCTCTGGGCTTCCATTGAAGAATCTCTTGTTTAGGCGAGCTAACAGCTTTACGGGATGATTTCCGGTAGAGACTCACCAGTTCCGGGGGTGCCCGATTAGACTGCCAGAACTACGGCCAGCGTGTAAAGACCTGTAACAGGCGGTCTTTCGGCGCCACTATCAAGGACAGTACTCGATACCCCGGAAGTGGGATTTCGAGGTGGAGGATTTCACGGGCCTGGAGTGCTTATTTTGGGGTACACTCTTTGGCGCTGAAGCATTCTCGGAAAACGCGTATCCAACGGCACATGCGTTGCCGGCGCGATTGGAAGCTGCACCGGGCTTAGCTGCTCGTCGCAGATCACGCAGTCCATCCGAAATGCAGTGATGTTCCGGCCCCGTTTTCCCCCCGCTTATCGATCGTTGTGGAGAGGTCATTCGCATGGCTTTGGAACCCGGCACACGCGTTGGCGATTACGAGATTCTGGCGCTCCTCGGCGCCGGAGGCATGGGCCAGGTCTACAGCGCCCGCAACATCATCTCGGGGCGCACCGAGGCGATGAAGGTGCTGCTGCCGGATTTTGCGAGCGAGCCGGAGCTTGCGGCGCGATTTACGGCGGAGATCCGCACCCTGGCTGCGCTCGACCACCCAAATATCGCGCAGCTGCGCACAGCTTTTCAGTTCGAAAACCGGCTGATCATGATCATGGAATTCGTGGAGGGCGTGACGCTCGAGAAACGGGCCAACGCCGCGCCGATTCCGGTTGATGAGGTCGTGAATTATTCGATGCAGGTGCTGGCGGCGCTGAGTTATGCGCACAGCAAAGGCGTGACCCATCGGGACATCAAACCGGCCAACATCATGATCACGTCGCACGGACTGGTGAAGCTGATGGATTTCGGCATCGCGAAGTCCACCAATGACCTGCAACTCACGCGGCCAGGAACGACGATGGGCTCGGTCTACTACATGTCGCCCGAGCAGGTGCGCGGCGGCACGGTGGATGCGCGGTCGGATATCTACTCCTTTGGCGTGACGATGTACGAAATGCTGACCGGACGCCGTCCGTTCCAGGGCGACACGGCGTACGGGGTGCTGAATGCGCAATTGACCCAAGCGCCAGAGCCGCCCATGCAGGTGAACCGGGCGTTGCCGCAGGAGCTCAACAACATTGTGTTGCGGGCGATGGTGAAGTCCCCCGAGGGGCGTTTCCAGACGGCCGACGAGTTCCGTGGCGCGCTGCGCAGCCTGCAGCCGGCGAAGAGCGATCCTACCGCATCGCGGTTTGCCCCTGTTGCCGTGCCCGCGTCCGCTCCAGTTTCAGTCATGCCCCCGCCGGTCACGCCTTTCGTGCCAGCGGCCAGCAAAGGACACCGCAGCCTGTGGCTGGGTCTCGGTGCCGCTACGGCAATCGTCGCGCTGATAGCAGCGGCGACCGTGCTGCCGCGCATGTTTTCGACGCATGCGGACCAGAAAGCGCCTGTAACGGACTCGAGTTCCGCAGCACCATCCACCGGAGGCGCCAGCGGAACGGCGACCCAACCGGCGGTTACAACCGCAGCCACGGCTCCGAATCCGCTGAGCAGCGCCACCCCGGCTAGCGGCGCGTCGGGAGTGATCCCGAACGACCAGCCGCCCGCGACTCAGCCGGCGAACGCTCCGGCCGGGCACCCACGGCCTCCACGGGCTCCGGAAACGACCTCCGGACCGCAGTTGGAGGCTTCGCCGCCGGGGCCATCGCGGCAGGAGATTGCCCAGGCGCGCGAGCGCATGATTCAGCTGAGCGCGGAAGCCGACAGCATCCGGTCGGGAATCCAGCAGGTACGCGGCCAGCAGCAGGCGCAGGGCCTCGACATGAGGGGCGACGTGCTGGCGTCGCTCAACCGCATGAATTCGTACCTGAGCGAAGCCGACCGCGCGCTCAGCCAGAACGACATTCAGCAAGCCCAGGACGAGATGGAGCGGGCTGAGAAAGAGATTGGAACGTTAAAGACATTTCTAGGCCGATAGGAGAGATATCAGCAATGCGCAACCTGTTTCCTAAAATCGCTACCCTTATCCTGATCGCTTCCCCGCTTGTCGCGCAGGCTCCGGTGCGGCACCGCGTGGCGGTGCTTGATTTCGGATACGCGACGGTGATGACGTCTTCGCAGGCTGTCTTCGGGACCAATGTCGATATCGGCAAGGGCATATCGGACATGCTGATCGATAAACTGCTTGCCGATGGCAGCTACCGCGTGATCGAGCGCAATGCCATCGACAAGATTCTCCACGAGCAGGACTTTTCAAACAGCAACCGCGCCGATCCCAATACCGCCGCGAAAATAGGACACATCCTCGGAGTTGACGCGGTGATCACCGGCGATATCACGCAGTTCGGGCGTGACGACCAGAACAAAAATTACGGCGGCGCGGCAGTGGGCGCCTGGACGCACGGCGCTTTTGGCGGTGTCGGCAAACACGAGTCGAAGGCCGTGGTGGCGATTACGGTTCGCATGGTAGACGCGACCTCCGGCGAGATCCTGGCCTCAGTCACCGGAAAGGGCGAGTCGTCGAGGAGCGGGACGAGCCTGCTGGGCGGAGGATATGGCAATGGCTCTGGAGCAGCCGGGGGCTACGACATGAGCAGCAGCAATTTCGCCCAAACAATCATCGGCGAGGCGACGACTGCGGCGGTAGCCCAGGTGGCCACAGGACTCAGTGCTGATGCTTCGAAGATTCCCGATGCTCCGCCTCCGCCGAAGGTCGCGGTGTCCGGCCTGGTTGCTGATGCCTCGGCGCCCGACAGCGTCATCATCAACGTCGGCAGCGGCGCCGGCGTGAAGGTGGGAGACAAACTCGCCGTATCGCGCAAGGTCCGCGACGTCAAGGATCCTGCCACCGGCAAGGTGCTGCGCTCCATCGAAAATCCCGTAGGGACGCTCACCATCACGAGCGTCGATGCAAGTTCGGCGGTCGGAACTTTCAGCGGTACGGGATCACCGAAGACCGGAGATTCGGTGAAGACTCCCTGACCTCGAAATCCAGATGACTACTGGCCGGCCGGCTTTTCAACCGGCTGGCCATTTTCGTCAGGGGACATTTCCGCTACCAGCTTCAGAAATTGCCGTAGAACCTCTTCGGCGGTGCCGGAGACGAACTCTCCGGGCTTCTGGCGGCCCTTGCGCCAGGACATGAGAAAGACCAGCGGAACCCAGCCTCTGCGATCTTGTGAGAGCCTCTGCCCGAAGGCAAAAAGCACCCGCGACATCTTGAGGGGAAGCTGAACTCCTGCAACGTGATTCACAGATGGGTCCTGACATAGTGCAGGGTCAGAAGTGACGAGGTACTCGCGGCAACTGAGCGGGCGGATGGAGTGAATGCTGCAGCTTTCATTTTCGAGAAATGGACATGGGACGCCAGCGTGGAAGTAATCGATGGCCATCTTCGTGGCGGCGTCTTCGTCCAGCGTCCAGCTCTCACCGATGATTTTGTCGATCACTCCGGCGTCCCGCAAAGCAAGCAGCGCCCGGTGGAACCTGCCTTCGAGTTCGGCACGGCGCTCCGCGGGGAGCGTGTCGAACCACTGTGCGAGCGCCTCCGCTTCGAAGAAGCTCACCGGAACCATCTGGCGGCAACAGGCTCCGCAGGCAGGACCGCAGGAGATGGGCGTCGCGGCCTGTTGGGCCTCTTCGGATACACGGGCAACGATGGCATTCTCAAGATTCTGAATGACTGGCAGAAGCTCGGTCAGCGTGGTCCGGCCGACGGGCAGGTTGGCGTTGGCGTTAAGGAATGCGCCTCCCACAGGCAGCCGAAACGAAACCCGCGCCGTAGCTGGTGCGTTTTCCTGAGTCATGAGCAGGATCCGCCACCAAGTAGAACACGCCTCACCCTATAAATGGGGGCTTAAGAACCAAGCCGTTGCAGAAGCCGCTCGTAGATGGAATAAGTATTGCTGTCGAAACAGACAAACTTCACGGACTCTATTTCGGTGGATGGGGCGTGTTCTCTCACAGTCCGCACGGCGATGCGGGCGGCCCGCTCCGAGGGAAAGCCATAGATTCCGGTGCTGATTGCTGGGAACGCGATCGACTTGACGTTGTGTTCCCGGGCTAATTCGAGACAGCGCCGGTAGCAGCCGGCCAGCAAGTCGTCTTCGCCGTGTTCTCCGCCGCGCCAGACCGGTCCCACGGCGTGAAAAACCCACTTCGCGGCGAGCCGGAAGCCCGGAGTTGGTTTTGCGTCTCCCGTCGGGCATCCCCTGAGTTTCGAGCAGGCGGCCAGCAGTTCCAAGCCGGCGGCCCGGTGGATCGCGCCATCTACGCCTCCGCCGCCGAGCAGGGTTTGATTGGCTGCATTTACGATGGCGTCGACTGCCAGACGGGTGATGTCGCCCTGGATGGCTTCCAGATGGGTTGTGCGGGCCACAGGCGTTTGCTGCAGTATCATAGGCCCTCCCTCGTTTTCATAAGCCAGAACATTTTAGTACCCGAAGGGGTCAAGTTGCGAAGCCTCGTCCTGCCACGCCCAGGAGCTATCAGGCTGAGCAGCGGTCTTATTTCTGCCTCGTCGTATCAGCTTTGCTCAGCTTTTCGGAAACCTGGTTCGGCGTCGGCAGTTGCGAAAGATCCCAACCCCCGCCGAGGGCTTGTACCAACTCGACGGAAGCAACGGTTTCCTGGACGCTCAAGGTGGTGAGCGTCTGCTGGTTTGAGAGCAAAGTCGTCTGGGCGATGGTTACATCGATATAAGGATCGATGCCGGACTGGTAACGGTTCATCTCCAGGTCCAGATATTCCTGCGATGATTGCACGGCTTGGGTTTGCTTTATGCGCTGCTCGGACAGTATCCGCGTGGCGGCAAGGTAGTCCTCCACCTGCTGGAACGCTGTCAGTACCGTCTGCCTGTAGGTGGCAACGTCGGCATTGTATTCGGCGGTGTACTGCTGGAGTGCGGCACGATATAAGCCGCCGTTGTAGAGCGTCTGCGCCAGCTGAGGCCCGATGGACCAGAAGCGGCTGGGCCAGTCGACCCAGTGCTGGATCTGGGATGCCTCATAGCCTCCCGTAGCGGAAAGTGTAACGGTGGGAAAGAATGCCCCGTAGCCGATGCCGATGGTGGCATTGTCCGCGGCCAGCTTGCGCTCGGAGCTGGCAACGTCGGGCCTGCGCTCCAGCAGTTGGGAAGGCAAGCCAATTGGGACAGAAGGCGGCGTAATCAGCAGAGGCTTTACCGGAATCGAGAAATCCGTCGCCGGCTTGCCCAGCAGTGTGGCAATCGCGTGCTCGTACTGCGCGCGTGAGACTCCGACATTCAGGGCCTCGGACTGGACAGTCTGGAGCGTCGTCCGGGCCTGGACAACGGAGATATAGTCCCCTATTCCGGTGTCGTACTGGGTTTGAGTCAGTTCCAGCGCCTTCCTGTCGGCGTCGACGGTGGCGTTCAAGACCCGCTGAAGCTCATCCTGCCCGCGAATCTCGAAATAGGTTTCGGCCAGGGTGGCCTCTTCGAGCAGCCGCTCGACTTCAAGGTCTGCCGCGCTAACCTGGGCCGAATATTGCGCCTGGTGAATCTGGCTGCGGATCTTGCCAAAAAAGTCCGGAGTCCACGAAACATCCAGCGGCAGAGACCAGACCTGGGTTTCGTGTCCGGTGTTGGCCTGGCTCGAGTTAGTGAGGTTACTTGACGATCGAGATCGGTTCCATGACGGCCCGGTTGTAACGGTCGGCCAGAGCTGCGCCTTGTCCTCGCGAATGATGGCGCGTGCAGCTATGAGGTTATCAAAGTAGACCTTGATGTTCTGGTTGTTGATTTCCAGCTGGTCTTCGAGGGCGTTCAATTCCGGATCCTGAAAGACTTCCCACCACTTGCCGCGTAGCATGCCTTCCTGCGGCTGTGCCACCTTCCAGCCCTGTGCGTCCTTGAAGTTCGCGGGCGACTCCTTGTAGGCGGGCGCTGTGGTGGCCGCGGGCGCGGAGGGCTTCTGGTACTTGGGTCCGGGCAGGCAACCGCACAATGCCCCGCAGAGTACAAGAGCGGCGAGCGCCGGCCGGATCGAATTTCCTGACATCTTCTTCATACTACGGTTCTCATTGGGAACGAGACGCATTGCGGTCATCTCCATCACGCGATCTCGCCCGCTTCAGGGTTGAAGGTATCGTGGGTCTTGCCCATTACGCGCAGCCGCCAGCGATCCATAAACAGGTAGACGACGGGGGTAGTGTAGAGGGTAAGCATCTGGCTGAAAATGAGGCCGCCGACGATGGTGATGCCGAGCGGACGCCGCAGTTCCGAGCCGGTGCCGGTGCCGAAGGCCAGGGGCAACGCTCCGAAGAGGGCAGCCATGGTGGTCATCAGAATGGGGCGGAAGCGAAGCATACAGGCTTCGAAGATGGCCTCGGTCGTAGTCATGCCCTGCTCTCGCTCGGCCATCAGGGCGAAGTCGATCATCATGATGGCGTTCTTCTTCACGATGCCGATGAGCAGCACAATGCCGATGATCGAAATGACGTTGAGGTCGACCTTGAAGACCATGAGGGCAAGCACCGCTCCCACGCTGGCCGATGGCAGGGTGGAGAGAATTGTCAGCGGATGCACGAGGCTCTCATAGAGGATGCCGAGGACGATGAAGACGGCGAGGAGCGCGGTGGTTACAAGGATGGGCTCGGTGCTGAGCGACTGCTGATACGCCTGCAGCGTGCCCGCAAAAAAGCCATGGATAGTCGAGGGCGTCCCGAGGCGGTCCTGCAACTGTGTGATCAGGCGCGTAGCGTCGCTGAGCGACACACCCGGGGCAAGATTGAAAGAGACGGTGACCGAGGGAAACAGCCCGGTGTGATTGACCTGCAGGGGCGTGGTGGTCGCTTGTGCCGTCGTCATGGTTGCCAACGGAATCGGCCCATTGCTGGTCGTGTGCAGGTAAATGTAGTTCAGCCCATCGGGCGATTGCCAGTATTGCGGGGCCACCTCAAGCACAACGTAGTACTGATTCAGCTGGGTGTAGATGAGCGATACCTCCGACTGGCCGAAGGCGGAGTACAGGGCGGAGTCGAGGCCCTGTGCGGTCACTCCATAGCGCGCGGCGGTAACGCGGTCGTAGGTCAGAAGCTCCGATAATCCGCCATTCTGCTGGTCGGAGTTGACGTCCTGCAGACCCGGCAGCTTCTTCATCTGTGCCAGAAGAATCGGCCCCCAGTGCGAGAGGTCCTGCACATTGTCGGCCTGAATCGTGTACTGGTAAAGCGCATTGCTGCCTCTGCCGCCGATGCGGAGATCCTGCGCAGCCTGGAGAAACGCGGCGGCGGCTACCAGTCTGTTGAGCTTTGGCCTCAGCCGATTCATGATTTGCGGCGCGCCGATCTTCCGCTGATCGAGGGGCTGCAACGCCGTGTAGATGAATCCGCCATTTCCCTGCCCCACATAACCCACGACATTTTTCACGGCCGGATCGGCCTTGATTACTCCGACCAGCTGCTTGACGGAATCGTTCATCACCGGAAACGAGGCGTCCTGCGGCCCTTGTATGCCGCCCACGAGCGCGCCGGTGTCCTGCTGGGGGAAGAATCCCTTGGGGATCCTGATGACCAAGATCACGTTGAGGGCCACGATCAAGATGAGCACTACGAGGACGAGGCCAGGATTGTCGAGAACCCATTCCAGGCTATGTCTATAGCCGGCAAGTATGCTATCGAAGGCCTTTTCGCTGAAGCGGTAAAGCCGGCCATGCTTTTCCTCGCCGGCCTTGAGCAGATGAGCGCACATCATCGGGGTAGTTGTGACCGAGATGATCATCGACACGATGATTGCCGTTGAAAGCGTCACGGCAAACTCGCGAAAGAGCCGACCGACGATGCCTCCCATCAACAGGATCGGAATGAATACGGCGACCAGCGATACGCTGATCGAGAAGACGGTGAACCCGATCTCCTTCGCACCCTTCATCGCGGCCGCGAAGGGTTTCATGCCGGCTTCGAGATGGCGCGTGATGTTTTCCATCACCACGATGGCGTCGTCGACGACGAATCCAGTGGAGATGGTCAGCGCCATGAGCGACAGATTGTCGAGGCTGTATCCGAAGAGATACATCACCGCAAAGGTCCCGATGAGGGACACCGGAACGGCGACGCTGGGGATCAGCGTCGCGCGCGGGCTGCGCAGGAAAACGAAGACGACGATGATGACCAGGATGACCGAGATGGTCAGCGATCGCTCGACGTCGTGGACCGAGGCGCGGATGGTGGTGGTTCGGTCCATCACCGTAGTCATCTCCATGCCTTGCGGAATCGACGCCTTCAGGAAACCAATCTGGCTGTAAATGCGATCGACCGTATCGATGATATTTGCGCCCGGCTGGCGGAAGATGATCAGCACAACTGATGGCTTGCCGTTGAGGTAGCCCGCGTTACGCACATTTGCCGTGGAGTCGATGACCTGCGCGACATCGGAGAGGCGCACGGCGGCGCCATTGTGATACCCGATGATCAGCGGCGCGTAGTCGGCGGCATGGGATATCTGCCCGTTGGTGAGGATGTCGGCCGTGTTCCTGGCGTTTGTGATCTGGCCGCGCGCGAAATCCGAGTTCTGGACGCTCAGAATGGACTGCACATTCGACAGTGTCAGTCCATAGCTGTTGAGCTGCGTAGGATTGACCTCGACGCGCACCGAAGGCAGCGCGCCACCGCCGACAACCACCTGCCCGACTCCCTGAATCTGAGAGAGCTTCTGCTGGATTACCGTCGATGCCGAGTCGTACATCTGCGCCAGGCTGTAAATGTCGGACGTGAGACCGATAATCATGATCGGCGCGTCAGCCGGATTGACCTTGCGATACGTGGGATTGCCCGGCAGATTGGCCGGCAAATAAGTCCGGGCGGCATTGATCGCGGCCTCGACGTCTCTCGCCGCGGAATCGATGTTGCGGTTCAGGTCGAACTGCAGCGTAATGGACGTGCTGCCGAGTTGGCTCGATGAGGTCATCTCCGTTACTGCCGCTATGTGCCCAAACTGGCGCTCCAGCGGCGTGGCGACGGACGAGGCCATGATCTGCGCACTAGCGCCCGGCAGCCCGGCATTCACATTGATCGTCGGGAAATCGACCTGCGGTAGCGGAGACACCGGAAGCACCGTAAATGCAATGCCGCCCGCGATGGCGATCGCAGCCGTAAGCAGCGTCGTCGCCACGGGCCGGCGGATGAACGGCGCCGAGATATTCATGACTGCGCGCTCTCCTGCTCTTCCACCGGTCTTCCGTGGGTGGTATGAGCCGTGTCCTGGTGGTGGCGCTTGCCCGAGAACTTCTGGCCGATGTTGTCGAAGAAGATATAGATGACCGGCGTTGTGTACAGCGTTAGCAACTGACTGAGGAGCAGGCCGCCGACCATGCAGATGCCCAGCGGCCGGCGCAACTCCGATCCGATACCTTGCCCGACCGCCAGCGGAATGCCGCCAAGCAGCGCTGCCATCGTGGTCATCATGATGGGGCGGAAGCGCAGGAGGCTGGCCTCATAGATCGCTTCGGTCGAGTTCTTGCCGTGTTCGCGCTCCGCTTCAAGCGCGAAGTCGACAATCATGATGCCGTTCTTCTTCACAATGCCTATGAGCAGGATGATGCCGATGATGGCGACAACGCTCAGGTCCTCATGGAAAAGCATCAGGGCGAGGAGTGCGCCTACGCCCGCCGACGGCAGGGTGGAAAGAATCGTGATCGGGTGAATGTAGCTCTCGTAAAGCACTCCGAGCACGATGTAGACGGTTACCAGGGCGGCGAGAATCAGCAGGGCCTCGTTCGACAGCGAGTTGCGGAACGAGGCCGCCGTGCCCTGGAAATCCGCCTGCAGACTCGGTGGAAAATTCATCTGTGCGGCCACTTTGTCGATCTCGGTGATGGCGTTTCCAAGCGAAGCTCCGGGGCGCAAGATTGAAGGACACCGTCACAGCGGGAAACTGTCCCTGGTGGGTAATCGAGAGTGGTTCGGTGGTCTGCTGATAGGAAGCGAAGGCGCCGAGCGGCACAGCGCTGGCGGCCTGGGTGGATGTCTGGACGTTCGTGCCCGGGGCATTGTTCGATGTAGTCACTACGCTGGACGGTGGGGCCAGCGTATTCGCCACAGGGGTGTAAAGGGCGGAGCCCGTCGTGGCGTTCGATCCCGCAGACGATGATCCGGAAGCGGCGTACGACGTTGAAGCGCCCGGGCCGCTCGCTCCGTTTGAAGCCCCCGACTGGATGTACAGCTTGTTGAGCTGGTTCGGATCCTGCTGGAAGGTCGGCAGCGCCTCGAGGATCACGTGGTACTGGTTGAGCTGCGTGTACAGCGTACTGATCTGGCGCTGGCCGTAGGCGTCGTAAAGCGTGTTGTCTACGGTGCCCGGTGCGATGCCCAGTCGAGAAGCCGTCACGCGGTCGATCATCAGCGATATGGCGCTGGCACCCGTCTGCTGATCGGTAGCAACGTCGGCCAAGTCGGGAATCTGCTTCAGCGCGGCCACGAAGCGATTCGTCCAGGCATTCAGCTCGTTGGGATCGGGATCCTCGAGCGTGTACTGATACTGCGTGCGGCTCACCCGGTCGTCCACCGTGATGTTCTGCACGGGCTGCATGTACAGATCGATCCCCTGCACTTTGGTCAGGTTCTTTTGCAGCCGGCGGATCACATCCGAAGCGCTCCGGTCGCGCTGGTCGAGTGGCTTCAGATTGATGGAGAAGCGGCCGCTGTTGAGGGTGGTGTTCGTGCCGTCCGCGCCAATAAAAGAAGACAGGCTCTGGACGGCCGGATCCTCCAGGATTAGCTTGGCCAATTCCTGCTGCTTTTCCGCCATCGCATCGAACGAGATGTTTTGCCGCGCCTGCGATATGCCCTGGATCACACCCGTGTCCTGCACGGGGAAAAAGCCCTTCGGGATCAAGATGTAAAGGATAATCGTCAGCGCCAGCGTACCGAGAGCCACCAGCAGGGTGATGGTCTGGTAGCGGAGCACGAAGCTCAGCGTGCGCCCATAAAAAGCAATAAGGCGGTTGAAGACATTCTCCGATGCGCGGTAGAAGCGGCCCTGCTCAGCCTCGGGATTATGGCGCAGAATCCGCGAGCACATCATGGGCGTGAGGGTCAGCGATACGACTGCCGAGATGATGATGGTTGTGGCAAGCGTCACGGCGAATTCGCGAAAGAGGCGGCCGACGACATCGCCCATAAACAGCAGCGGAATCAACACGGCAATGAGCGATACGGTAAGCGAGACGATGGTGAAGCCGATCTGACCTGCGCCCTTGAGCGCCGCTTCCATCGGCGCATCGCCTTCTTCCAGATAGCGCGAGATGTTCTCGATCATGACGATCGCATCGTCTACAACGAAGCCGGTGGAGATCGTGAGGGCCATCAGCGACAGGTTGTCGAGGCTGTAGCCCAGCATGTACATGACGCCGAAAGTGCCGATCAGCGAGAGCGGCACCGCTATGCTAGGAATGATGGTCGCGTAGAGGTTGCGCAGGAAAAGAAAGATGACCATCACCACCAGGCCGATGGTCAGCATCAGCTCGAACTCGACGTCGTCGACGGAAGCCTGAATGGCCGTCGTGAGGTCGGTCAGCATGGTGATTTCGATTCCCGCCGGCAGGTTCGCCTGCAACTGCGGCAGGATTTTCTTGATGCTCTTCACCACGCTGATGGTGTTCGCGCCTGGTTGCCGCTGCACATTGAGAATCACAGCCGGGCTGAGGCCGCTGTTCGCCTGGCCCATCCACGCAGCCTGCTTGCTGTTCTCGACACCGTTGATGACCTGGGCCACATCCCTCACGAACACGGGAGAGCCGTCGCGATAGGCGATCACAACGTTTTTGTATTCGTCGCTCGTCTCGATCTGATCGTTGGCGTCGATCTGGTAGTCCTGCCGCGGGCCGTCAAAGTTGCCTTTGGCGGCGTTGACGCTGGTCTGCGCAAGGGCCGTGCGCACATCCTCCATGTTGATTCCATAGGAGGAAAGCGAGGCGGGATTCACCTGGATGCGAACCGCGGGCTTCTGTCCACCGCTGATACTGACCAGGCCAACGCCGTTGAGTTGCGAGATCTTCGGGGCAAGCCGCGTGTCGATCAGATCTTCGACCGAGGGCAGCGGGATTGAGTTCGACGTGATGGCCAGAGTGAGCACTGGCGCATCGGCGGGTTGGTCTTGCTGTACACCGGCGGCGTCGGAAGCACCGACGGCAGATAACTCTGCGCGGCATTAATGGCTGCCTGGACCTCCTGCTCGGCGACGTCGATATCGAGTTGCAGGCTGAACTGCAGCACGATCACCGAGACGCCGCCCGAACTGGTCGAGGTCATCTGGCTCAGGCCCTGCACCTGGCCGAACTGGCGCTCAAGCGGGGCCGTCACCGTGGTCGCCATCACATCCGGGCTTGCACCCGGATAGAAGGTCAGGACCTGAATTGTCGGATAGTCAACCTGCGGCAGAGCGGAGATGGGTAACTGGGTAAATGCGACCAGGCCGACGAGCAGAATCGCTGCCATCAGCAGCGACGTCGCCACCGGCCGCAGAATAAATGGGCGTGAGGGACTCAAGGGGCGTTGCTCTCGGCGTTCGGGTTCTGGGGCAGAGGCTTCTTCGAGATGTTGACCTTGGCTCCGTCCTGCAGCTTTTCATAGCTGCTCGTCGCCACTTCATCGCCAGGGTTGATTCCTTCGACGGCCGTCATTCCGGCGTCGGTCGTTCCGGTCTTGACATTCTTCACATGGGCAACGCCGTTCTGGATCACGTAAACGAAGGCGACTTCCCCATTGTGCTGGATGGCATAGCTGGGGATAAGGGTCATGTTGTGCTGCACGGTCACCAGCAGGCGCGTATTCACGAACTGGTTAGGGAAAAGAACGTCCTTCTTGTTATCGAAGAGGGCACGCATTTTTATGGTCCCGGTCGTGGTGTCGATCTGGTTATCCAGGGCCTCCAGTTTTCCGCTCGCGAGCTTGTTCTGCTGATTGCGGTCATAGGCATCGACGGTCAGCTTCGCCCCGTGACGGGTTTGCGCCAGCACCTCGTCCAGGTGGTCCTGTGCGATGGTAAAGATCACCGTGATGGGTTCGATCTGCGTGACAACGGCCAGAGCGGTGCTGCCGCTCGACTGCACCAGGTTGCCGGGATCGATCAGGCGAAGGCCGACGCGTCCGGTAATGGGCGATGTGATGTGGCAATAGCTGAGCTGGACCTTGTCAAAGTCCAGCGTGCCCTGGTCGGACTTGACCAGCCCCTCATTCTGCAGAACGATCTTTTCCTGGTCGTCGAGCTGCTGTTTGGCGATCGCGTTCTTCGACCATGCCGTCTGGTACCGCTCGAGGTCCATCCGCGCCTGGGCGAGTACGTTTGTGTCCCGCTCCAGATTGCCGGTGGCGGTTGCCACCTGAGCCTCGTACTGGCGCGGGTCGATTTCCACCAGAGGGTCGCCCTTCCGGACCATCTGACCCTCACGGTAGAACACGTTGGTCACGACTCCGGTTACCTGGTTGTAAACGGTCGTCGTATAGACGGGAGTGACCGTGCCTATGGCTTCGAGGTAGACACCGATATCGCCTTTGTTTGCAGTGGCGGTGGTCAGGGTCACGGGTCCGCCCAGGCCACGGCGTCCGCCGGGCCCTCCTTGCTGAGCGGTGGTGTCCTTGTGGCGCAGTACAAGAAAAAAGACGAGAGCGAAACCGAGCAAAACGACAACCCAGACCCAGATGTGCCGCTTCTTCGGTCGTCGAGGCGCATCCGGCTCGGGCGCAGGGGTTTGATGTTCTGGTGGAATCGGAGAGTCAGGTGGTTTTTGTTCCATCTTGGCTTTTTTGGCTTTCTTGCTTACCAGGGCCGGCGCAGCCAGGCTGCGTTAAGGTTTCCATCGCGAGCCGCTCAAGAGAGGGTCCCACTGCGGAAAGCGAATTTGATGATTTAGCCGGAGGAAACGTTTGCCACCGGCAAAAAAGACACAGTAGGAGAGAGCGCAGAACTGTACTGTGCCGTACTCGACAATTCCTTATGGACGATTGACTGGTCTAGATGGTTGCAGCCCGATCAAAAGCTAAGATTATCATTCGGCGTGAAAATTCGTTCTGTTACGGGACCGGCTTTTCCGGTGACGAATGGATGTTCCCCGCCCTGGCGTGTATTGAGATTGCGGCAGCGGGCTTGCATTTCGTGATGATCTGTGAAACACCAATTCGGGGAGAAATACGGCTCGGCCCATGACATTTATTCTCGCGCTCGATCAGGGAACCACCAGTTCACGGGCGATCCTCTTTACAAGGGACGGCAAAGTCCACGCCGAGGCTCACCAGGAATTCAGGCAGATGTATCCCCAGCCGGGATGGGTGGAACATGACCCGTACGATATCCTTACGTCCCAGCTTGGCGCGGTCGTCGAGGTTCTGGGAAGGTCGCAGGCAAGGCCCCGCGATCTGGCGGCTGTGGGTATTACCAACCAACGGGAAACAACCATCGTTTGGGATCGTGAAACCGGCAAGCCGGTCTATAACGCAATCGTCTGGCAGGATCGCCGCACGGCGGAGGCATGCGAAAAGCTCCGGCAGGACGGCGCTGAAGCGACGATCCGGGACAAGACTGGCCTGATCGTCGATCCCTATTTCTCCGGCACAAAGATCGCATGGATACTGGACAATGTCACGGGCGCGCGCCAGCGGGCCGAAGCCGGCAAACTGGCCTTCGGCACGGTCGATTCATGGCTGATATGGAACCTGACCAGCGGCCGAAGTCACGTCACCGATCCCACGAACGCCTCCCGCACGATGCTCTATAACATCGTCGAGGGCAAATGGGACGCCGACCTGCTCAGACTCCTGCGCATTCCCGAGAGCATGATGCCCGAGGTCGTCTGGTCGAGGGATAAAATTGCAACCGTCACGACGACACTTGGCCTGGAATCGGTCCAGATCGCAGGAATCGCCGGGGATCAACAGGCGGCTCTCTTCGGCCAGCTTTGCCTGAACCCCTGCGACGCCAAGAACACCTATGGGACTGGTTGCTTCCTGCTCCAGAATATCGGCGACAAATTCGTTCTGTCGCATAAGCGCCTGATTACTACCCTGATCTGCAGCCTGGACAGAAAGCTCGAATACGCGCTAGAGGCCAGCGTCTTCATCGGCGGCGCGGTCGTGCAGTGGCTGCGCGACAACCTTCAGCTGATCCAGAAGTCTTCAGATGTCGAAGCCCTGGCCGCCTCGGTCGAAGATAGCGACGGCGTAGTATTCGTCCCGGCGTTCGTCGGCCTCGGAGCCCCTTACTGGGACCCGTACGCCAGCGGCCTCCTCATTGGCCTGCGACGCAGTACGCAGCCCGGACACATCGCGCGCGCCGCTCTTGAAAGCATTGCTTTTCAGGTCGCCGATTCGCTGGAAGCGATGAACCAAGACACCGAAACGCTCTGCGGCGAGCTGCGCGTGGACGGCGGCGCCTCGGCCAACAACCTGCTGATGCAGTTCCAGTCCGACCTGCTCGGCGCGCCAGTCGTTCGTCCCCAAGTGATCGAGACGACGGCGCTGGGAGCGGCCTATCTGGCTGGACTAGCCACCGGATTCTGGGAGAGTCCGGAGGAAATCAAGAAGCTGCGCGACGACGACGCCCGCTTCGAGCCTAAGATGTCGCGAACCGAAGCAAACCAATTCCGCGAACGGTGGAAGAATGCCGTGGAAAGATCGAGAAACTGGAGCAAGCCCGCATGAATGCCTTGAATGCTTTGGACATGAATCGCGAGTCGATGATCGACCGCATCCGCGCCCGCACCGAGCCCTGGGACATCATCGTCATTGGCGGCGGCGCCACCGGAGCCGGCATTGCCGTGGACGCCGCAACCCGCGACTTCGATGTGCTTCTCATCGAACGCGAGGACTTCGGTAAAGCTACATCCAGCCGCAGCACCAAGCTCGTCCACGGAGGGGTTCGCTACCTCGAGCAAGGCAACGTCTCGCTGGTAATGGACGCCCTCAAGGAGCGCGGTCTACTGCGACAGAACGCCCCGCATCTCGTCCACGACCTCTCCTTCGTTGTGCCGAATTATTCCTGGTGGGAAGCGCCCTTCTACGGAATCGGCATGAAGGTCTACGACCTGCTCGCCGGCAAGTACGGCTTCGGCAAGTCGCGCATCCTTTCGCGCGAAGAAACGCTGGAGCGCCTGCCCAACATCCAGACCGATGGCCTGCGCGGCGGGGTGATGTATTACGACGGCCAGTTTGACGACTCGCGTCTGCTCATTCACCTGATCATGACCGCAGCCGAGTACGGCGCTACCGTTGCCAACTACGCCGAGGTGACCGCGATCCTCAAGGGCGATGACGGGTTCGTCGACCGCGTCAGCATCACTGACCGCGAGTCGGGCGAGCGCTTCACCGTGCCAGGCAAGGTCATCGTCAATGCCACCGGCATCTTCACTGACGAGGTGCGCCGCCTTTGCGATCCCGGCGTGGAAGGCATGGTGGCCCCCAGCCAGGGTATCCATCTCGTCTTCGAGCGCTCGTTCCTGCGCGGCGACACCGCCATCATGGTGCCGCACACCAGCGACGGCCGCGTGATGTTCGCCATTCCCTGGCACGAGCACACAGTCGTCGGCACGACCGACACGCCGATCGACGGCCCTTCTTACGACCCACTGCCATTCGAGCAGGAGATCGAGTTCATTCTGGACACCGCATCACGCTATCTGAGCCGGCCGCCCACGCGCAGCGACATTCTCAGCGTTTACACGGGAATCCGCCCGCTGGTCAAAGCCGGATCTGCAGCCAGCAAGACCTCGGCTCTTTCACGCGACCACACCATCCACGTCGACCACTCCGGCCTGCTGACCATTGTCGGAGGCAAGTGGACCACCTATCGGCACATGGCCGAGGACTGCGTCGATCACGCGATCACACTTGGCAGCCTGCCTGACTCCGAATGCCGCACTCAGCACCTCAAGATTCACGGCTACGACGACGAGATCGATGGGCTCAGCAACATGGGCGTCTATGGGTCGGACGCAGCCCTCATCGCGCGCCTCGCCGAGGAAGATCCAGAGCTTGCCAAACCCTTGCATCCGGCTCTGCCCTATATTGCCGCCGAGGTGGTTTGGGCCGTGCGCCACGAGATGGCCCGCACCCTGGACGACGTGCTGGCGCGACGCACCCGTGCGCTCTTTCTCAACTCCCGCGCCACGCTCGAAATGGCTCCTGCGGTCGCGGCTATCATGGCCCGCGAGCTGGGCCGCGACGATGCCTGGATCAGCACGCAACTCGTCGAGTTCCGCGGAATGGGCGCGGGTTACCTACCTGAGTCCGCGGTGATGCAGGCATGATTCATCGAAAGGGAAACACTCTTTGATCCGTTCACCTTTTTTAGGCGAGTTCGCAGGAACGATGGTTCTGATCCTGCTCGGCGATGGTGTCGTTGCCGGAGTACTGCTGAAGCGCAGCAAGGCCGAGAACGCCGGATGGCTCGCCATCACCAGCGCGTGGGCTTTTGCCGTGCTCTGCGGGGTGTTCACCGCGAACCTCTTCGGCAGCCCCGACGCGCACCTCAACCCGGCTATTACGCTGGCGTTCGCCCTGAAGACCGGCAGCTTCCAGAATCTCGCGCCATTTGCGTGTGCGCAGATCGCCGGAGCCTTCTGCGGAGCTGCGCTGGTCTGGCTGTTCTACTTTCCTCACTGGGCGATCACCGAAGATCCCGCGCTCAAGCTCGGCGTCTTCTGCACATCTCCGGCCATCCGCAACCTCGCGACCAGCTTCTTTTGCGAAGTGGTGGCGACGGCAACGCTCATCGTTGTTATCGGAGCGATGACTTCAAAGCTTGTGCTCTCCACGGGAGCCGCCGCCGGCATGAGCCCCTACTTGGTGAGCTGCGTTGTTTGGGGGATCGGGCTGTCCCTGGGAGGCACGACCGGATACGCGATCAACCCGGCGCGCGACTTCGGCCCGCGGCTCGCTCACGCCGTTTTGCCCATCGCCGGAAAGGGCGGCTCGGACTGGGGTTATGCGGGAATCCCGATCGTCGGCCCCGCGGTCGGAGGGATCATCGCCGGGCTCATCCTTCGCGCCATAGGCGCGTAATGAGTCGCCGGCGCCATCGGCGCGTGTCCGCCGCCTTGATTTACTGCCACTGCCCGTAGGGGCTATTTCACGTGCCCGCGACCGTCACGCATCTCGTTTCCGTGGAAGTTTTCTGCGTGGTGGGCGAAATTCTCCGGGTTGGGATGCTCTCCCCGCGCCGGATACGGTCCGTGATAGCCATGTTGCGGATCGTAGTGGTTATCGACGTGTCCCCAGAATTGTTCGTGCCCGTGATACCACGGTCCGACCCCGATGAAAACCCCGTTCGAGAACCAGTCAGGCCCGTAATATCCGATATGGGGCGCACTGATAGGGTGCGTAGTTGTAATAGCCATAGGGGCACACTGGCTCCGGGCCGATGTTGACAGAAACCTGGGCCGGAGAAGTGGGCGTTGCCATCCACATCGCAGCGGCAGCCAGCACTGGTAACGCAAGCAGCTTGAATGAACGCATGTCGGCTTTTCTCCTCACTTGTTTGGAAGGCATCGCAGGTGTGAAGAGTTGCGCCGCTTGTGAAGCCGGCCTGAAGAGGGTGTTCGGGATTGGTTGCCTGTTCGGACAAAAAACCGCGAAATTGTTGGGATCTGCTTCAGACCAGTAGAGCGAGAACTTCCGCATGTCCGCGCTCGCGCGCATAGTCGGCGGGAGTCTTGTCCTGGTCGCAACGGGCGGCCGGGTCGGCGCCATTTTCGAGTAGCAGGACGACCATATCTCGATTGCCGTTGGACGCGGCAATGTGCAGAGGCGTATAGCCACCCGCGGCAGTCGCGTTCACCTGAGCGCCGGCATCGATGAGAAGCCGCGCAACGTCGACTGAATTTCCCAGAGCGATGCAGGCGTGCAGCGCGTGGTTCCGCACAGGATTGTGCGAGATCTGGTGGATATGTGCCCCGTGCTCGAGCAGCAGCGTAACCGCTTCAGGGGTCGCGAAAGCCGCTGAAAGATGCAGCGGCGGCCAGCCATCGCCCGAGACTTCGCGCGCCATCATGGCGTCGGCTGCGATAAGCCTGCGCAGGCAATCGATGTCGCCAAGACAAGCCGCTTCAGAGACGTTCAGCTCGCCAGCGTGCAGCCGGAGGAAGTCGCGAACCAGGGGCTGGCCGGCATAAACAGACCACATCAGCGCAGAGACACCTTGCGCATCCCGGCAGCAGGCCAGCGTGGGATTCGCCTCAACTTCCGAGGCGATCTTCGCCGTATCTCCGCTGCGAACGAGATTTAGGAATTGCTGGCTCATGCTGCGAGTATAGTGCGGGCGGGCGTAGCGGCTCACTCCCCAGTATTCAGAAGATCGCTCAACGTGGGCTTGTGCTTTTCCCGGCGCTTCAGCTCGCGGGACGTGTCTTCGATGACCCGCTCCGGTTTCGGCTGGCCCACGCGGTCGCGTGCGTTCGACTTGACGGCCTTAACCGCCGAGAAGGTTTTCTTTTTCGCGCGTTTTTTCGCCATTTAACCTTGCGTCCAGCCCCAACGTAGCACTTCCTTTTGATGCCCCGCCATCCTTACAATGAAGTCGTAACAGTGGCAGGTGGCCTTCATGGAAGAACGCGACTTCTTCGAGGAAAGATCCGAGCAACGGACCCACACCTTGACGTGTCCGCATTGTGGCAAGGCAGACGAGTATCAGATTTCATGGCTGGTTCGGCATAAGAAGAATTCACTGCCGCGCCACGCCGACGAGCGCGATCGCGCCCGCTTCGCCAAAGCGCAGTCCTATATGGTGCGCAGGGATGACATGACTGCCTGCAAGAATGTCCGCTGCCGAAAGCGCTTTGAGGTTGTGGGCCTGCAGTCGGTGGCGTTTCTACAGTCGGCCTGACGGGGCCGGGGCGCTCACTGCTGCTGATTGCTGCTCATTGTGGGGCAGTGAGGCTGGCGTCGCCGTCCGTCCTGCTCAGGCGATACATGAGCAGGGCAGCCCGCTTGGTGTTGATGGGCTGCGCGGCGAGGTCGATGGTTTCGCCGGGCTCGTGTGCTCCCTCGCCGGTCGCCCCGATGCCGGCCAGTCCCGGCAGGGGCGGGGAGACAAACGCGATGTCGCCCGCACCGCGCTTCATGGGGTCGAGTTCGGGCATTGGCGAGAAGCCCAGGCTCTGATTCACCTGGTTCAGAAGGCCCAGGAGAGCGCGGCTCTCAGCCGTTGGCGCCATCGCGGGATATCCCTCACCGAAACTGATCGTCGCGTTTGTCTTGGGCAGGTGCTGGGCGACGATCGCCTGCATCTTCTTCTCCACTCGCTCGGTCTGGTCGTTCGAGATGGTGCGGATATCTCCAGACGCGTAAGCCGTCGGAGGAATGACGTTGCCCTTGCCGGCCGCAGTGCCGCTGATGCCGTCCTTGTCGACGCTGATGCTGGTGCCGCCCAGCACCAGTCCCCACATTGAATGTCAGATATTGTTCCGGGAGCTGGGTACGAAAGGCGTCGAGAATCCGGGTCAGCTCATAAATTGCGCCGTAGCCCTTGCCTTCGGAAAAGATTGCCGAAGAGTGCCCTGATTCCCCTGTGGTTTCGATCTTCCAGGAGATTGAGCTGCGCCGGCTTACGCTGCCATAGTAAACACCGTCCAGCCGTGGAGTCGCCTCGAACTCCAGCGCCACGTCGCTGTGCTTGGCGGCTTCCAGCATGTCGCGCCTGGCGATCTCGGCGGGCTCGCCGTGCGCCTCCTCGTCGCCGCTCAGGACGACGGTGATATCCATCTGCTTCAGCACGCCAGCGGCAGCGAGCGCTTTGAGCGCGTACAGCATGTCGACCAGGCCGCCCTTCATGTCGTTCACGCCCGGGCCGGTCGCGATGTGCCCGTTGACTGAGTAGGCCTGAAACGGGCTGCTCTTCTCGAAGACCGTGTCCATGTGGCCGATCAGCAGCATGCGCTTGCCGCATTTGCCAGGGTCAGGGCACGGATGTTCGGCTACCAGCGTTCCCGCGCGATGCACCTCGTCCATCGGTACCCACCGAACCTTGAAGCCAAGCTGATCGAGTTGCGCCATCATTATTTTGCCGACAGCCCGCACGCCCTCGAGGTTGTGCGTTCCGCTGTTGATGTTCACCAGTTTTTGAAGCAGCGCATTCGAGGCCTGCTCGTTGGCATCGACGTAAGCAACGATGGCCTTTTGCTGGGGAGACACAGACTGGGCCAGGACGCCGGGGACAACAACCGCCCCAGCCAGCAGAAGCAGGATTGGCTTTCGCATTGTGGGAAAGGATAGCAAAGAGGCCGGGCGCGGACCGCCAGGTTTCGATCTCTAATCCACTTCCCGCGTGATATTCAGGAGCACGCCGATGGACGCAAGCATGATGAACAGCGAGGTTCCTCCGTAGGAGATGAAGGGGAGGGTGATGCCTTTGGTGGGAACGAGGGCGAGGACCACGCTGATGTTGAAGAAGGCCTGGATGAGGAGCGTCGCCGTGATGCCGAAGGCGAGGAAGCGGGCGAAGGGGTCCTTGGAGAGAATGGCGGCGCGCATTCCGCGGTAGCCGAGCACGATGAAGAGGCCGACGACGGCGATGGCTCCGATGAGGCCGAGTTCTTCGGCAATGTTGGCGAAGATGTAGTCGGTGTGGGGCTCGGGCAGATAGAAGAGCTTCTGGCGGCCGTCCATGAATCCCGTGCCGGAGAGGCCTCCGGTGCCGACGGCGATGAGCGATTGGATGATGTGGAAGCCCTTGCCGAGCGGGTCGGACTCAGGGTTGAGGAAGGCGAGAATGCGGTCACGCCGCCACTTGACCCGGAAGAGCATGAAGTAGAGCACGGGCGCGGAGGCGAGCGCGGCGAGCCCGAGATATTTCATGTTCATGCCGGCGAGATAGAGCATGAGCGCGGTGACTCCTGCGCAGACCAGCGCGGTGCCAAGGTCGGGCTCTTTCAAAATGAGCGCGATGAAGATGAGGCTGGGCAGAGCGGCGGGAAGGATGGTTCCGCGGAAATCTTCGATGGTCTGCATGCGGTTCTGCAGGAACCAGGCAAGAAAGAGCACGAGCGCGGGCTTCGCTATCTCAGATGGCTGAAAGGAGAGCGCGCCGAAGCGGATCCAGCGATGGGTGGCGTGTGAGTCGTGCATCAGGAACGCGACCAGCAGCAGCAGAACAGAGACGGCAACGGCAGGAAAGACGACGTTGGAGTTGTTGTAGCGGCGATAGTCGATCTTCATGAGCAGGACCATCGCGGTGAGTCCGAAGGCAGCCCAGAGGGATTGGCGGATGACGAAAGCGTAGGGCGAGCCGAAGCGCTCCTTGGCCATGACGGCGGAGGCGCTGAAGACCATCAGCAGTCCGATGACGGTGAGGACGAGAGTTGCGCCGAAGAGCCACTTGTCTACGCCTACGCGTTTTGCCATTCCGCTCCTATGCGTTCTGCCATTCGGGAAGTCCGCGGCGGGCGAAGACGAGGTCTTTGAAGATTTGCCCGCGCTGTTCGTAGTTTTCAAACTGGTCGAAGCTGGAGCAGGCGGGCGCGAGCAGGATGATGTCGCCTGGCCGGGCAGCGTCGGCGGCTTTCGTCACGGCGACGTCGAGCGTGCCGGAGTCGACGATGGGTGCAGCGCCTTCAAGGTGGGTGATGATTTTTTCGGAGGCGGCTCCGATGGTGTAGATGGCCTTGACGCGCTCCTGGATGAGCGGGCGCAGGACGCGGTAGTCGGAGCCTTTGTCCTTGCCTCCGAGGATGAGGTGAATGCCGGACGGAAAGGCTTCGATGGCTTTGAGGGCGGCGTCAACGTTGGTGGCCTTGGAGTCGTTGTAGTAGTCGACTCCGTTGACGGTGGCGACAAATTCGAGGCGGTGCTCGACGGCGCGGAATTTCTGGATGGCGTCGCGGATGATTTCGGGGGCGACTCCGGCGAGGCGGGCGGAGCAGACGGCGGCAAGCACGTTCTCGACGTTGTGCAGGCCCTTGAGGGGGATCGCGTTAGCCTTGAGGATAAATTCGGGCGCGGATTGCTCGGTGGCGCGGAACCAGACGCCGCCGTCGTGAACGAAGGCTCCCTGGCGGATGATGCGAGTGCGGCTGAACCAGAAGATCCTTGATTTGGCGCGGATGGCGGCGCGCGATGCCACCTCGTCGTCGGCGTTCAGGACGAGGACATCTTCTGGGCGCTGATTGGCGAAGATGCGCTCCTTGGCGGCTATGTAGTTGTCAAAGCTGCCGTGGCGGTCGAGGTGGTCGGGCGTGATGTTGAGGATGACGGCGATGTCGGGACGGAAATCGAAAGTGGTTTCCAGTTGGAAGCTGGAGACTTCGAGGACCGACCAGCCGTCCTCGCGGGACTGGTCGACCAGGGCGATGACGGGCACGCCGATATTGCCTCCGACCTGGACGTGCGGAAAGGCAGCAGTGAGGATTTCGCCGCAAAGGCTAGTCGTCGTGGTTTTGCCGTTGGAGCCGGTGATGGCGAGAGTCTTGCCGGCGAGGAAGTGCGCGGCGAGTTCGAGCTCGCCGATGACGAGGAGTCCGAAGTTGCGCACCTGCACGAGCTCTGGAGTGTCGAGCGGAACGCCGGGGCTGACGACGATGAGGTCCTGTCGGCGGAAGGTGAGCAGGCCGTGGCCTCCGGCCTCGACCATGATGCCCTCGTCGAGCAGCGCGGGGATGGCCTTGTCGAGGGCGGCGGCGCTGCGCACGTCCGAGACGGTGACCTGCGCGCCCTTGCGGCGCAGAAAGAGCGCGGCGGCAAGGCCGGACTTGCCGAGTCCGACGACGAGAACCTTTTTCCCTTTGAGTTCCATGTTCAAAACGTCCACTTGTTTTCTGTCGCTTACAGCTCCGTTTGACAGCTTGTTGACAGTTGCTCGACGCCCGTCCTACCATCCCCGCCAATGACCACATCGACGCAGCCCAAACCACCCGGCAAGCAAACGCTCCCGCTCGTGTACCGTGTCAAGACCCCTCGCGGCTGGCGTGAGTTCATGTCACCCAGAATACGCGAAGGCCGCGCCTACGTTCGCGAT
Source organism: uncultured Acidobacteriaceae bacterium (assembly GCA_963782175.1). Taxonomy (GTDB): domain Bacteria; phylum Acidobacteriota; class Terriglobia; order Terriglobales; family Acidobacteriaceae; genus Silvibacterium. Next base: position 172,879 of record CAWAIX010000010.1, on the reverse strand, counting down.
AAGGGTCAAGAGTGTCACTACCCGGGCGGCAGATACTTCCTCAAATACTGGCACCACGGCAAGCGCCGATTCGAACCCTTGAACCTCACTCCGCCGTCTGGCGTCATCGTCGCGCCCAACATCATGCAGGACATGATAACCAACACCGTCCACGCCGCACAGAAACGCCTCGCCAAGCGCCTCGCGGACCTTCAGGCGACTCAGGCATCCTCTCCGACCTACCGGACGCTCAGAGAGGCGTCTACGGCCTTCTTGATGGACCTCCGCCAACAACACAAGTTCGAGATGGAGAGACAAGCGCAGTATCTCTTCAAATCGTGGGCAGCGTGGCCAACAATCACCCGGCAGGACATTCTTGACTGGTTTACTCACCTGCGATCCAGTGGTCTCAAAGACCGCACCATCCGCAATCGCTACGTGATTCTGAAAACATTCCTCAAGTGGGCCGGAGTCACCATTCCCAACCTGCCGGACGCACCTACCATCCCGCGTTTGAAGCCCCGGGTATGCAGCGACGAGCAACTCGACAAACTACTCACCACGTGCAGCCCGATCCTATACACAGCCGTCCGCATGCTCGCCGAATTGGGACTCCGCAAAAGGGAACTCATGTACGCAGCGTGGTCAGATATCGACTGGACAGCCGGGCAGTTCACCGTCACCGAGAAGCCAGACTTGGATTTCACAATCAAAACACGCACCGAGCGTCACATCGCCATAAATGACGGCCTACTCAATCACCTCCACCAGTGGCGAGCCTACCATCCACACAGCCGACTAATCCTCGAAACACGCACTGGGAAGCCGCACCATAGTCTACTCAAGCGAATCAAAGCCGAGGCGACCAAGGCGGGACTCGACCCCAAGGAATTCGGTCTCCACATGCTGCGCAAAAAGTTCGTGACTACGTTGCTCAGGGCTAGAGTGGACATCAAAACCGCGTCCGTCATGGCCGGACACTCATCGATCAGCGTTACCCAGTTGTACGCCGAAGCCATCCACGGTGACGCTCAGCGGGCCCTCGTCAATCGGGTCTTCACCAGCGGCTGGCAGGAGAGACCTTGAAAGTTCTCGTCATCACCATTCTTTGTCTTGCTACCTGTGGCGTGAAATGTTCCTCGCAAACCGCTTCCACCACCTTCGGGGACCACACGGTGACCCTCGGTATGCCCTCGGATGCTCTGCTGGCCGCACTGAGCCGGGATTTCGACGTAAGCAAGGACGCGGATACCGCCGCGAGTGATCAGGTGGACTGGGACGTTTGGCAGAAGAATCCTCCAGTCTGGCTCGGCTCGATCTCGACGAGAGGTCACGTTGTGAGCCAAATAGATCGACAATGGGTTGAGGGCGATAGCAACTCATCCACCGCGGTCTTTGACGCCTTCTACGCGAGGGCAAAAGCACTGGAAGCGGAGAGCCATACCCTTTGCGTGCTCGCTACTAGTTCGGAGTACAGACCTCACGCCCCGAGCACATCGTCTGTGACGGCAGTGACGTTTCTATGCGGTTGCAGCCATCCCGCCTTCAACATCACTCGTGATTCGGGAAATACTGAACAGCGAGGGACTGGTAGGAGCAAACTTGAGTTGAGCAACACTTGTGGATCGCGACGGATAACACTGCAACGAACGGAGACACACTTTTCCGCCGCTGACGCTCCGAAATCCTTTGTTTCTTTTGCGGTTTGGGAGTCCATTCGAGTGCCGCAATTGCATTGAATCGGAGGCTTCCCCGTGGTCAGTTTTGCTGACCCTTCGGAGACCCTGCGGTTTCCAGCGGCGACAGCAGGTACATGCAGCGACGAGTGGGCCGGAAGTATTGTTCGTCTGACCCCCGGGACCGCTTGCACCTTTACTGCGGAGGAATTGCGGCTACCCAACTACATCCCGAAGGAGTCCGATCTCAGCCAGCCAAAACTGTTCGCGGTACCTCCATCCCTTATTTCGTATTTCGCAGGCATCAATGAGTTCCTTGGCAGTGGTCATATTGAGTAGTCCGTTCCTGTCCAGGACTCCAGTTTCAGAAGGCAAGAGTGCCCGAACGTCATCGCGAGTATCATACAAAATCGTGCTGAATCTCTATCCCTGATACCTGGGTGATTACCCCCAGATAAAAATCCATAGACCGCGCCATATGCCGTGGCTTCATCCGCCGTAAAAAATCCGACCTCCTGCAACCATTTGAAGAGATCAGCCATTCCAGGTCTCTCAATCTTCGCTGCTGCGTCACGATTCTTCTGACGGGTGAACCGCCAGACGCCGCGCAGAACTTCCTCGAAGAACTTCCGCCATTCACCCATAGTTGGACCCCAGTGCTCATCCTCCAGCTGTTGGGCCGCCGTATCGAAGTGATGCGTGAGCACCGACTTATTGTCATGGCGACTTCTATCGATGGAGGCGCGAAGCAATGAGACCTCGGCAGGAACATCCACTATCGATGTGTCGGCTTCAACCAGTCTCCCACCGCTGAGAACATAACCATCACGTTCAAACTCCCTCAACAGATCATCGAAAAGGGGAGAGTGAGGTATCTCAGGTTGCCGGGAAATCCCCAAGAGTGCCTCCGCCAGACCAAGTACGTACTGAGGTCCCGTGCGTTCCCAAGAGGTTGACCAATCGGCGGAAGTGATGAATGACCCGTCGAGGAGCGAAGGCAGAATCCTGTCAAACTTCCACGACTGCTGCTGAAAGAAGCCCAAAATCGCAGTGTCGAAACCTTGCGCATACAGTCGATTCTTCAGTTGGCTGGCCGTCACGAGCGGGACCATTCCGCTCCTCAAGTTTCGATATGTGGGATCAAAACAGCCAAGCGCCCCGTAAAGAGGGATCATCAGAGCGACGGTGCGTTGGGAGATTTGGGGCATCTGTCCGAATCCGTCCCTCAGACTGCCTGTTTTACTAGCTTTTGCACCGTGCCGGTGCTCAGCTTCAACTGAGCCGCGATTGCGCGGATGCTCCTACCCTCTCGCCGCAACTGCCGAAGAGCCTTTACGACCGTCGAGTTGTCTTCGGTTTTCGGGCGACCGCCAACTCTACCTTGAGCCTTAGCACGCTGTAGACCTGCGATCGTACGCTCACTCAGCCGCACGCGCTCTTGCTTTGCCACCGCCGCGAGGATGCCGATGACTGCCTCCTTAAACATCCCCGTGCTGTCGAGATATTGCTCAGTGAACGATCTGTAGTTCACGCCGTAGCCCGTGAGCCGTTGCAGGTGGTTAAGCGTCTCTACGGTGCCCTCACGGCTGAGGCGGTCAAGGCTCCAGAAGAGCAGCACATCGAACTCCCGCCGGGATGCCGCTCCGAACATCCTCTGGAATTGCTCACGGTCACCACGCTTTCCGCTGGCGCGATCTACGTACTCGTGAACCACGGTCCAGCCTTGAGTAGCTGCGAAGTCCCGAAGTTGCCGCAATTGGTTTTCGGTGTCCTGCCGACCGTCCTTCGTGGATACTCTGGCGTAGATCGCTGTTCTCATGTGTAGAAAGTATCATAAAACGGTCGTTATTTGCAACACCCGAAATGTGAGTCTCAAATCCACGCCAATTCGTGTCGCGACGGGCACCCTTTTTTGATACAGAGGGAAAGCTACCAAACCGAAAGCGACAAGTTGAAGTCGATTCGTTCTCTTAATTCTTTTCCGCTATGTCTTCCGCCGCGTATCTTGGCTTGCATGTCGAACTCGGAACACTTGGAGCGCATCCGGCAAGGGGTGATGGCGTGGAACCAATGGCGGGCAAGCGATTCGACAACTGCACTGGACCTCCGTGAAGCGGACCTCAGTCGAGCGGACCTCGGTGCGAAGGACCTCCGTGGGGCGGACCTCCAAGGGGCGGACCTCAGTGGGGCGGACCTCCAAGGGGCGGACCTCCGTGGGGCGGACCTCCGTGGGGCAAACCTAGTCGCGGCGAGCCTCAGTAGGGTGAACTTCAGCCGGGCGGACCTCCAAGGGGCGGACCTCAGTGTCGCAGTTCTTCTTGCGGCGGACCTCAGTGGGGCGGACCTCAGTGGGGCGAACTTGAATGCGGCGGACCTCAGTGGGGCAAACCTCAGTGGGGCGATCCTTGATGAAACTGTCTTTGCCAATGTAGACCTGACAGAGACATTGGGTTTAGACGCTTGCACTCATAAGGGGCCAAGCCCGCTCGACTACCGCACACTAACTCGCTTTGGCCAACTGCCGCTGAACTTTCTGCGGGGCTGCGGCGTCCCCGAGACGCTCATTACTTACTTGCCGTCACTTTCGAATCAGCCGATCCAGTTCTATTCGTGCTTCATCAGCTATTCGACAGTAGATCAGGATTTTGCTGACCGCCTTTATGCTGATCTGCAACATAACGGCGTGCGCTGCTGGTTTGCCCCACACCATATCCAAGCAGGAAGAAAGATTCATGATCAGCTTGACGAGGCAATACGAGTCTACGACCGGCTTCTGCTGATTCTCTCTGAAGCAAGCATGAAGAGTGCCTGGGTTGAGACGGAAATCGCCCACGCACGTCAGAAGGAGGTCAATGAACACCGCCAAGTGCTCTTCCCGATCAGTCTGGTGGCCTTTTCACTGATACAGCAATGGAAGTTGCCCGATGCGGATACTGGGAAGGATTCGGCTCGAGAAATCCGGGAGTATTTCATTCCCGATTTCAGCAACTGGAAAGATCATGGCCAGTACCAGAAAGCCTTCGACCGGGTGCTCAGCAGTCTCAAGCAGGACGACCGCCCGCCAACGTCGGTTCGTCCCGGACCTTAGCCTTTTTGGCCCGAGCCTCTTGACATTTCCCTGTGCCGTGCTATCCTGCCCTTACACCCATTAACTTGGGGAGGGGGTCGGTGTGTCACCTTGTTAAGACATAAGACTTGCTTACCAAGCCTGAAGTCCACCCGTCTTTGTTAACAACCCCGTGTTTACGGGGCTGTTCACACCCCGCGTGCTCTTTTATCCTTGTAAATTCGTTTGTCTTCTTTCTGGTTCTCTTGAAGGGGTCCTCTCAGTAGCGTGTCCGTAGCCCTCACCTCGATTGATCGTCTCTCCGCTGACATTGTTCGTCACCTTTCGAAGCGTAAGCTGATCCGCGACAGTATCCGTATCAGGGACTGCTACGGTCACAAACATTGCCACAATGCGTACTGCATAAAGTGCACGAGCCGTAAGGTCTACAAGCAGCGGAACACCTTGAACAAGTTCTCCCTGCTCTCCTCCGAAGCCATCCCAGCTACCAGTTGTGGTTTCTCACTGGCGCTGCTGAAGACAGCGACGAGGTAAACACTCACGCTAAGGCTGCTGTGAGGGGAATGCGGAACCTGCTCAAGCATGAGCGACTTCGTTCTCGCGTGGTCGCTCACTTCTCTGTGCTCGAAGTGGCCCTGAAGCATGGACGAGTTAAGCCGTGCGCCCATGTTCACAGCCTCGTAATCACGAAGCCCTTAGACAAGGGACGCTACCGCATCTCGGAACCTGACTGGATTCTCATGTGGGAGGCCGCCTGTCCGCTGGCTCGAAGGCGTGACATGACGGTGCCGCTTAAGAGAAGGCAACCTACCAAGCCAAAGAAGCACGCCAGCATCGTAGCCGTCCAAGCTGGCGTCACTGAAGATGATCTTGCTGGACTGGTCCGGTACTGCACGAAGTGGGCGACTCCGAGCAACATCACTAGAAACTACCGCGCTCTCCTTGCCGATCCTGACGAGTTCATCCGCCGCATTGATTCACTCAAAGGCGTGACGCGATTCTTCGGCCCTCTCCACCTCCGGGCCTGAACACCTCCCCACGGGCACCGATCCAGCCTTCGCTATTGGATCAACCGCATACTGTGCGGTGGCGACCCGATTTAAGGCGTCGATGCATCTCGGGTGACGCATTCCCCTCACCTGAGTCGAAAAAATTGCTTGTAGGGCATCCTGACGCGATCTACGGGCATTCTGGTGCAACGTGGCACTCTGGGAGAGAGGCATTATACTCCCGATGCTTGGACATGTCAAATCCTCTCTGCCCTGTATCCACGTCGGTAACAACCCTTGGACCACGACACCCGGACCCCATCGCGAAGCCCAGCCATGGCCCCTATTGCGGCCTGTTGAACGGCCACTTCTTTTTGACATAAAGCCTGATACCGCAAAATATCCAAGCACCACCGAAAAGCAATGCGCCTTCGACGCTCTTTGGTTGCGACTCTTGATGACTGAGCAGAGTGCCAAGGGGCCACATCCATGCCGTACAGAAGACTAGTGGCCTGTCGCAGAGAGATCGTTACTGCGGATGCGGTGAGAAGGGTCGGAGTACTTCCAGTTGATAGGCTGAGCATTGGCTGAGTAAGCGTTGATGTAGCGGCGCAGTTTGCGGGCCAGATCGGGCACGGAGGTAAAGACGCCGCGGGCGATGACCTCCCGCTCGATTTTCGCGAACCAGAGTTCGACCTGATTGAGCCATGAGGAGTAGGTGGGTGTGAAGTGGAACCGGACGCGGGGATGTTGCTCCAGGAACTCCCGCACCAGCGCGGTTTTGTGAGCCGAGAGATTGTCGAGGATGATGTGGATCTGCTGATTGGGCGGGCACAGGGAGACAACCTCCTTCAGGAAACCGACAAAGTCCCGACTGGTGTGGCGAGCGGCGGTCTTGCCGTGAACGCGGCCGGTCGCGGTGTCCAGCGCCGCATACAGCGAGAGGGTTCCGTGCCGGTAGTATTCAAATCCGTGGCGCTCGGCGCGGCCCGGCGAAAGCGGCAGCACCGGATCGAGCCGATCCAGTGCCTGAATGGCAGTCTTCTCATCAACACAGAACACGGCAGCATGCTGCGGAGGGTTCAGGTACAGCCCGATAATGTCAGCGGCTTTGGCTTCGAAATCCGGATCGTCGCTGGCCATGTAGCGCTCCAGGCGGTGCGGCTTCAGGCCGGCCTCTTTCCACACCCGATGCACTGCGTCCTTGCTGACGCCCAGCGCTGCGGCAAGCTTGCGACAACTCCAGTGAGTGGAACCGTCCCTCGGCTTCTTGCGGGTAGTCGAGAGAATCCGGGCTCGCAGCTTAGGAGTCAGCACGGAAGCGGACTGTCCGGGATGACTCGTATCCAGGCCATCCATACCCGAAGCAAGGAAGCGCCGCTTCCACCGGCTGATCGTCGGCGCTGTGGTCCGCAACCTCTGCTTGATCGTATTGAACGACGCTCCCTCGGCCAGCATCAGAATCAGCCTGGCGCGGAAGACATATCCGGCGGGCAGAGAGCGGGACTGGGCACTACGGCTGAGTTCCAGTTGCTGGTCTTCGCTGAGCACCACCGAATCGATGGACATACCTGCTTAGATGTAAGCAGGACTAGTAATGTTTACTCTGCGACAGGTCACTAGTTGCTGAAATTGAGTGACAGTAAGCATATCGCTTTCCGCATCTTCGCTGCTCTTCACGCGCAAGTGGTGCGAGTTTCCGAAGGCGTCGCTTATGGTCAGCCGTTCGGCCAACCGAATTTATCTGCGACCTCCTCCGACAGCGGAACGGGGCCTTCAGCGTGGCTCTTTCCAAGTTGCATCTCGTCAAAGATCACCTCAACGGAATGCGCGTTGAATCCCAAGGTTGCCAAGGCGACCTTGAATTCGCTCGGGTGAAGATAGCGCCGTACCGGGATAGGTCCGTGATACTCCCTAGGAAAGATGTTGATCATGTAGCTCACGCCAGACGCGCTCACAGGGATGAGAGGTGTGCAAATCACCCAAAAGTCCAAAACCGTTGTACCCCGTCAGCATTTTAGATCAGCCCAATGCGCATGCCAGACTTTCCAGCACTTCCAGTATGGATTCCTTGATGCCCTCTCTTGAGACCTAGGCCCTAATGCCGACCTGCTAACCGGATGCAGGAAGCCGACCGATCCATAGGCAACCCGAGGGGTGGTTCAAAAACCAGATCGAACGCCCCGCTGGGGACCGCGATCTAGAAAAACTTCTCTAGCCACAAAATTTTGAAAGCGGCATTGCTGACATCTTGCTGACAGTTTAATATTAATTAAATAACTGATAATAAGAAAGTTATGATGAGTTCCATGCTCACGAGTTTAGAGGCTGACCGCGCATCGTGGGAATTCGGGCACACTTCTGCTGTCCCCGGCCGGCTGCCGAACAGGTCATTGTTGCACGCTGAGGCTTGCGTTTATCGCCGCTTGAGGGTGGTGAGTGCAAAGAGTGCAAACACCAGGGGGCGATCCAAGCATTTGAGCATTCGGCTTCGGAAAACCGGCTTGTCAAAGAAGATCAGTAGCGGCGGCGATCCTGGCCACGATTTCCTCCTCCGCTGCTACCGCCACGACCTCGTCCGCCCTGCTTCGGCTTGTAGCAGTTCTTACAGTAAACCGGCCGATCTCCGCGCGGCTCAAAAGGAACAGTGGTGGTTTGTCCGCAGCTAGCACAAACGACCGTTGTTTCGACACCCCCACCAGAGCTGTAGCCTGCCGGGCGTCCACTATCCTGCTGACCATACGAACCCGCGGCCTGCTTGGCCTGGCGGCATGACTTGCAGCGCTTGGGCGGAGTATAACCACGCTCCCGAAAGAACTGCTGTTCCGTCGCGGTAAACGGAAATTCCTGCCCGCACTCGCTGCATCGAAGCAATACGTCTTCGCCGCTCATGGCTAAACCCTCACTCGCAAGTGTACTGCCCCAGGGGCCTGGTGAGCGATTCAGGTGGCTGGCGAATGGGAGGACGGAGCCAGGTCGAGGGCTGCGGACGCGCTCGGAGATCCGGGCCTGCGCACAGCGCAAAGGCGAAAGGCAAAGGCGAAAATCCCGCACCGTGCGGAATCGGCAAAAAGGCGCAGCTCTCCCCTGGGGCCGGAATCCCCAGTTCAATCCGACGCAATTTTTAGGGAGTTTGTCCGGGAATTGGCTGGCTGAGCTTCTAAGCTTTGGGCTTGTTATTCAGCTTCGTGGTCAGCCATACAGTGGCCAAGGGGCCAAGGATGTACTCCGCCACGATTCTGAATATTTCCAAAAGGAAATGTTCCATCTTAGAGATTTTTCTGGGTTCAAATGAAAAGAGCCGCATGACGCGGCTCAGATAACGGAAAAAGCTGGCTTCGTGCCAGCCTTTGGAGAGTTTTGCTTACCTCTACTTACTTACGTATTGCATTTTGCGCACACCGCAGCGATGAGAGTACCGCGCCCCACTGCGTAGGAGAGATCGCGCCCACGAGGACGATCACGGGAGGATGAATGTGGCGCTCGGGTAGAGTCCTAAACAACCGCACCATTCCTTCAAGTGCAGAATCTCAGATTTTGCCTAATACATCAACTGTTTAAAGGGCAGAAGCACAGGCAGGCCACGAGCACGGAGAAAAAACCGCGAAGGTGACGGCTCTGCTTCACACACAGACTGGGATGCTTTCGCGAATGGGCGACAACCGCTAGCGCAGCTTGAGGGTGGTGAGTGCTAAGAGTGCAAACACCAGGGCTGCGACCCATAATCCAAGCGACTCGTCGTCATTTATCACGATGACAATATGAGCTGGGATAGCACACTTATCACGATGACAATATGAGCTGGGATAGCACACTACACCCAGCCGCCCAGCGCGGGAGGATTACTCAACACGGTCATCTACGCCCGTCCGAAATACGGAAGGAGATCCGAGCGCATTTGGCGTCGCGCCAAGGACCCCACAAGATCTTGCCCGGCTGCGCCTCTGAGAGCCGAGGGAAAAGCGAGACTTATGCCACTCCGGAAGGTCCGCCCCTCGGGAACGTAGTGCGGTTCCGGTCGTAGCGGTCTTCCGTCCTCAAGGCTTTCCCCGCGGCTTCGTCGGCGATGCGGTCGATTTCCTCATTCTCTGCAGCATCCGTAGTTTTGGACTCATCCGGCCCTGGTGTTTTGGGACTTTCGGGTTCGTTTGGCATCGTGTTTGCTCCTGTCGTCTAGTAAGGAGAAGCGGCCAGTTCCGGGAATTCGCCGGCCACGCTTTGTGGGAGAAGTGGTTTTCGCAACTCCCGAAACAATTGGAGAGGATCGGGTTAATGCAACTCAACTGGCAATTCGTTGCCAGAACCGAAGCTCCTGTCTTCCTGACGCAGGGGCTGAGGTCCAATCTTCCACCGGGTCTCGCTGGTGCGAGAGGAGCTGTCCACCCTATGACACGCTCAAGGCACGAGGCACCCGGCGGGTCCTCCACCCCATTCGTGCGTAGCTATATCACATTTATGATATGGCTCACAATTCCAAGGCCGGACTGGGTCATTGTTGCGCGGTGGGGATTGTGTTTAGCGCAGCTTGAGGGTGGTGAGCGCCAAGAGCGCAAACACCAGGGCTGCGATCCAGAAGCGAACGATGACCTTCGATTCAGACCAGCCCATCAGCTCGAAGTGGTGGTGCAGCGGGGCCATTTTGAAGATGCGCTTCTTGCGCAGCTTGTAGCTGCCGACCTGCAGGATGACGGAGAAGGCTTCGATGACGAAGATGCCTCCGATGAAGGGCAAAAGCAGCTGCTGCCGGATGACGACGGCGACGGTGCCGATGGCGCCGCCGAGGGCGAGCGAGCCGACGTCTCCCATGAAGACCTCGGCGGGATGGGCGTTGTACCAGAGGAATCCGATGCTGGCGCCGACCATGGATCCGCAGAAGATGGTCGCTTCACCTACCATCGACATCCGCTGCAGTTCCAGATAATCCGAGAGCACGATGTTGCCACTCACGTAGGTCAAGACCGTCAGCGCTCCCGCCGCAATGATGGTGCAGCCGATGGCGAGTCCGTCGAGGCCGTCGGTGAGGTTGACGGCATTGCTCGAAAAGACGATCACCAGGACGACGAAGATCACAAACGGCAGAAAGGCCAGCAGGGCGATGTGTGGAATGTGGGTCAGCGGACCCAGCGAGAGATGGGGATGGAAGCGCTTGATAAAGGGCACGGAAAGCTGAGTCGAGTAGAGTCCCTGACTTTGCATGGCGACGAGGGCCACTGCGATTCCGAAAGCAACGAGACCCTGGTAGCCGAGCTTGGCGCGGGCGGTGAGACCCAGGTTGCGGCGGTGGATGACTTTTATGTAGTCGTCGGCGAAGCCGATGGCTCCGAAGGCGACCAGCGAGCCCATGACGAGCCATACGAAGGGGTTGGACAGGTCGGACCAGAGCAGCGTAGGCAGAAGGATAGCGATGCAGATGAGGACGCCGCCCATGGTGGGGGTTCCGGCTTTTTTCTGATGGTCCTTGGGACCCTCTTCGCGGATGTACTGGCCGATCTGGAACTCACGCAGCTTCTGAATGACGTAGGGGCCAACGAGGAGCGCGATAAGAAGGGCCGTGAGAGTCGCAAATGCGGTGCGGAACGTCAGATACCGGAAGATTCGGAATGGTCTGAAGTAGGGAAAGAGCTTCTGATAAAGGAGCCAGTAAAGCAAAAATCCTCCCGCAGAGCTGGTTCGATGACCAATGATAAGGCAACAGGGCGGCGGAAATGCATGTATTCACGATGCTGTAATATTGATGGGCAGCTGAGGTACATACACTGTAAATCGTTATGCAACAAGAGACTCTCGATGTTGAATCGTTCGCCGGAAAGTCAGAGGGAACTCGGATCGTACGCGTAACCGGGCCAGTTCTGCTAAGCAATTTCTTCGCGCTTAAGGGTGAGCTGGAACAGAATCAGTCGCCGGTAACAATCCTTGACCTGACCGGGGTCGAGTACATGGATTCGGCCGGAATGGGAGCGATCATCAACTTCTACGTCTCGTCGCAGAGGCGCGGACACAAGCTGATCGCAGCCGGAGTGAATGATCGAGTGATAGAGCTTTTCAAGCTCACCCATGTGGATTCACTGATTCCGATAACGGCCACGGTGGAAGAAGCGGAGAAGCTGTAAGGCGACGCTTCCGCGGATCCGCATTCCTGCGTTCAGATCAGCTCGGTCTCCCACAGATCATGCAGGTGGATGACGCCCTCGATTGCGCCTGCGGGATCGATGGCAACCAGTGACGTGATCTTTTTCTCTTCCATCATGCTGAGGGCTCGCACGGCCAGCTCGTCGGCGGAGATGGTGCGCGGGTTTGGATTCATCGCATCGCCGGCGGTTTTGTTGAGCACGTCAGCTCCGTCACGCTCGAGGAGCCGGCGGAGATCTCCATCGCTGATGATGCCGACAAGGCGGCCGCCGTCCTCGACGGTGGTGACACCGAGCTTCTTGCGGGACATTTCGTAGATGACGTCCTTCATCGGCGTGTTGCGCGCGACGCGCGGGATGGCGTCGCCGGCATGCATGAGGTGGCGAACACGCGCCAGGCGCTTGCCCAGCTTGCCGCCGGGATGAAGGTCAGCGAAGTCTTCTGCGCGGAAGCCCTTTTTGAGCGAGACGGCGATGGCGAGGGCGTCTCCCAGAGCGAGCATGGCGGTGGTTGAGGCTGTGGGCGCGAGATTCAGGCTGCAGGCTTCCTCGGGGACGCTGACATCGAGGCAGATGTCACTGGCCTGCGCTAGCGTGGACTGCGCGTTGCAACAGAAACTGATGAGCGCGTCGCCGATGCGCTTGATGGTGGCGAGCAGGCGGAGGATCTCCTCGGTTTCGCCGCTGGCAGAGAGGGCGATGACGACGTCTCCGCGGGCGAGCATGCCGAGGTCGCCGTGCACGGCTTCGGCCGGGTGTAGGAAGAGCGCCGGGCTGCCGGTGGAGCTGAGAGTGGCGGCAATCTTCTGAGCGACGATACCGCTTTTGCCCATTCCGGTAACGACGACACGTCCGCGGGCTTGTCCGCACTGGAGAATGCAGTCTACGGCGCGGTCGAAGGCGGCGGACATGGGGCCTTCCAGGCGGTCGGCCAGCGCGAGGAGAGCCCGGGCTTCGATGCGGACGAGCTCAGATGGTGTGTGCCGTGTCAAACAGTCGATGCTACCAGAAGGATAGCTACCGATTCAGAAGCGTGTTTGGCGGATGCGGCATCCACTAGAATGAGAAAGACAGGGGTGGCAGGCGTGAAGCGGAACGTTGTGGTGGTGCTGGCGGTTCTCGTGGCTCTGGGGCTGATCGCGTGGGCTGGCGTGGCCAATTATCGGAAGCGGAAGGCGGACGAGGCCAGGGCGAAGCAGCCCGTGATCATGCTGACGAAGCCGGGGTCCGATCCGGCATCGGGTTCGGCTGCGGCGGAAGCAGACGAGCCGCCTCCGTTCAAGAACCCGCTGCAGAACAAACAGGCGCCGGCGTTTACGCTCAAGGACACGGACGGGAAGAAGGTGTCGCTGGCGGATTACAAGGGCAAGGCGGTGGTGGTCGATTTCTGGGCGACGTGGTGCGCGCCCTGCAAGGTGGAGATTCCGTGGCTCACCAAACTGCACGACCAGTACGCCAGCCAGGGGCTGGTGGTGCTGGGCATCTCGGAAGACGATCTCGACCTTGACGACAAGGCAGCACTGTTCAAGCAGAAGCGGGAGATTGCCGAATCGGCGACTAAACTGGGGATTAACTATCCGGTGCTGATCGACGATGCCAAGGTGGCCGATCCGTACGGCGGGGTCGATGCGCTGCCCACGACGTTCTACGTGGACCGGAGTGGCAAAGTGGTGGCGGCGACGATCGGGCTGGTGGATCGCGATGAGATCGAAGCAAACATCAAGAAGGCTCTGGGCAGCGGCGAGCAGGCCCAAAAAGGCCAATCGTAGTGGGGCAAGCCGGTGTGAAAGCAATCGCGCTTCTGGCGCTGCTGGCCGCGAGCCTGGGAGGCGCGCAGAAGCTTCCCTGGGAGAATGGCGACGCGCAGGGCGCCAAGCAGTTCGTGAAGTATCTCTTCCCGGAACAGGTGTCGATCGGGGCGAACACGGATAGCGTGGTCGAGCTACATTTCGCGGTGAATCCGGGGTTTCACATTAATTCGCACACGCCGCATGAGAAGAGCTTCATCCCTACGCAGCTGATCGTGGTCGAGCCGGTGGGAGTGAGGGTTGCATCCGTGGATTTTCCGCCGGGAACGGACTTTTCACTGGCGTCGTTTCCGGATCAGAAGCTCAGCGTTTACACAGGGGAATTCGTTCTTCGCGCACATGTGACGGCGAAGCCCGGCGAGCACCTGATTCAGGCGCAGCTCCGCTATCAGGCCTGCGATGCGATGGCCTGCTATCCGCCGCGGAAGGCTCCGGTGGCGGTGGATGTGATCGCGAAGTAGGACGCTAGCTGGCGATCTCGAGCAGTTCGTAACGGATTGGGTGCTCTGAGATGGGCCGGCCAGTGGCCTGTATAGTTGTGCCTCATACGTCGCCGATCTGGGCCGTTTTGTTCGCGGCGGCGAGACGCTGTACGACGCGGTCCTTGCCTAAATTCGCCATGACGGCGAAAAGGCTCGGGGCGACGGCCTGTCCGGTGAGGGCGACGCGGGAGCCGTTGATGAGGGCCTCGGCCTTGATTCCCTTTTCTTCCGCAAAGGAGCGGAGAATGGCTTCAGCGGATGCTTCGGTGCAGTCGGTCTCGGCGGCGTACCGCTGCGAAAGCTGTACGAGAAACTCGCGGACGGATCCGTCGCTCAGGAATTTTGTAACTGCGGCGGGATCATATTCGAAATCGTCACTGAAATAGGCACGGAAGACAGTGGCGAAATCTTTCAGGTTGCGGGCGCGAGGCTTGAGCAGATCGATGGTGGCAAGGATCTCTTCGCGGGAGCGCGTGGGCGTGAATCCGGCCCTGGCCCACTCTTCTTCGATCAGCGGCAGCAGCTTTTCGGCGCTGTAGGCGCGGATGTATTCGGTGTTGAACCAGGCGAGCTTGTCGTTGTCGAAGACGGCGTTGGATTTCGAAATGCCGTCGAGCGAGAAGAGCTGGATGAGCTCGTCGGAGCTGAAGATTTCCCGATCTTTGTAGGTGGGACCGGGCGACCAGCCGAGAAGCCCGAGGAAGTTGCGGAAGGCTTCGGGCACGATGCCCATCTCTTTGTAGGAGATGACGGAGGTAGCTCCGTGGCGCTTGGAGAGACGCGTCTTGTCGGGGCCGAGAATGAGCGGGACGTGCGCGAAGACGGGCAGCGGGGCTCCGAGCGCCTGGTATTGCAGGACCTGTTTCGGGGTATTCGAGATGTGGTCGGCCCCGCGGATGATGTGGGTGAGGCGCATGTCGATGTCGTCGGCGACAACGCTGAGGTGATACGTTGGGCTGCCGTCGGAGCGGAGGAGGACGAAGTCCTCGATTTCGGCGTTCGAGAACTCGACGCGATCGAAGACGGCATCGTCGAAGCTGGTGCTTCCCCCTTCGGGGACGGCGAAGCGGATGGCGGCGGCTTCGCCAGCGGCACTGCGCTGAAGGGCTACTGCCGGATCAATCAGACGGCAGCGGCGGTCGTACATCGGCGGGCGTCCAGCGGCAACGGCTTGGGCGCGGCGCTGCTCGAGTTCCTGTTTGGTGCAGAAGCAGCGGTAGGCGTGGCCGGAGGCGAGGAGCTTTTCGGCGGCCTCACGGTAGAGGTCGAGGCGCTGCGATTGGTAGAACGGGCCTTCGTCCCAGTCAATACCAAGCCAGCGCATGCCGACGAGAATGCCTTCGACCATTTCTTCGGAGGAGCGCTCGAAGTCGGTGTCTTCGATGCGCAGGATGAGGGTTCCGCCGAAGTGGCGCGCGAAGAGCC
Source organism: uncultured Acidobacteriaceae bacterium (assembly GCA_963782175.1). GTDB lineage: Bacteria > Acidobacteriota > Terriglobia > Terriglobales > Acidobacteriaceae > Silvibacterium. The sequence continues at coordinate 157,325 of CAWAIX010000010.1, read as the reverse complement.
AGTTGAAGAGGGCGGTGCGGGCTCCTCCTACGTGGAGGTAGCCGGTTGGAGAAGGCGCAAAACGGACGCGGGGAGTGCTTGCAGAAGACATTTCTATGTGTGGGATCAAGTTTTGATGCTACAGGATTCGAACCGGAGAAGTAATGGCCAGCAGTCGGTGAGGATTTTACTTGACCAACTTGACCAACTCGCCAACCTGGAAGAAACTTAAGTCATGAGCGAGACCCTCAATCTGTACGAAGCCAAATCACACTTGTCGGAGCTGGTGGAGCGGGCCGCGAGCGGCGAGGAGATCATTATCGCCAAGGCGGGAAAGCCGATGGCTCGGCTTGTCCCGTTGGCGAAAAACAAGAAACGTTCCAGCGCTTTCGGTAAGAATCTGATGGGCGTGACCTATATTGCTCCCGATTTCTACGAAGATTTGCCGCTTGAATTTCTGCTCGGCGAAGAAGCGACAAGCTCGAAGTGAAATCGCGTTACCTTCTCGACACACATGTTCTGCTCTGGCTGAATTCAGAGCTGCGACGAATTCCCAAAACTATCATTGCAGCGCTGGATGAAGCGGAACAGGTTTATTACAGTGCGTCATCGGCCTGGGAACTTTCCATCAAGCAGAGCCTGGGGCAAATCCAACTAGCAGCACCCGTCTCGTTCTTTGCCAAACAAAGCAACTTGCTGGAACTGCCAGTCACGACGCGGTACGCAGAAGCTGCCGCGAAGCTATCCCTGCATCATCGCGACCCTTTCGATCGCATGCTAGTGACTCAGGCAATCATGGAAGGATTGGTACTGGTCACTTCGGACCGGCAGTTGTCCAACTACGATGTGAAGATTCTGGCAGTCTGAACTTCCGTCCGCTTCTTCTATCGCACGTCGATATCCAGCACCTCGATGGAATAGCCGGGGATGGTGTGGTGGAAGTCGGCTGATACGTTTTTCAGCTGGGTCTTCACAGGAACTATCCTCGTCGGCTCGAGGATGGTGTTGGTCGCCTCGTTGGTGAGGGCGTGCAGGCTCACGAGAGTGGCTGTGCCGCCGATCTTCCCTGCTCCGGCAAGTTGAAGGATAATGTCCTGCGGGAGTGACGAGGCGTTGACGAGCTTGAGGTAGAGCTTGCCCTTCTTCGCGTCGCGGGTTGCGGAGTAGAAGAAGCGCGGGCCGGCTCCGGTGAGGGTGGAGGCGACGGTTTCGTTTCCGATGTAGCTCGCGAACATCACCTGCGCGTAGTAGCTTGGCGAGCCGTAGCTCGATGCGGCGTTGTAGCCGATGAGGTCGCTTTCCCACTGCATGCCGCCGGGATTGACGTTGACGAGCAGCGGCGCGTAGCTGGCCATGATGACGATGTCGCTGTTGCGTTCCATACCGGTCATCCAGGCGGCGTCGCCGAGTGCGGCTCCGAAGTTGGGCGTGGGCGCGCCTTCGCGCGTGGCCCATTCGCCGACGAAGATTTTGGGGCCGCTGCGGTCGGTCTTGTCGTAGTGGGTGGTGTCGGCGAAGAACTCTTCCTTGCGCTTGTAGAAGTGATCGTCGATGACGTCAGGGCGGATGCTCGTCACCGGCGTCGTGGCGATCAGCTGGAGGTTGGGGTACTTCGCCTTGATGGCCTTGTAGAACTGCTCGTAGCGGGCGTCATAGCTGTGCGACTTGTCGAAGAAATCTTCGTTGCCGATCTCAACGTACTTGAGAGGGAAGGGCGCGGGATGGCCGTCCTTGACGCGCTCGGCTCCCCACTTCGTATCGGGTCCGCCGGTTACATATTCGATCTCGTCGAGGGCGTCCTGCACGTAGGGCTCGAGGTCGGGGCCGGGGTTCACGTGCTCCTGCATCAGCGAGTATCCGGCGTAGACGGCGAGAACGGGCTGCATGTGCAGGTCTTCGCACCACTCGAGAAATTCAAGCAGGCCCATGCCGTCGGAGGACTGGTATCCCCAGGGGCTGCGGTGTGTGGGGCGGTCGACATAGGGGCCGATGGTCTTCTTCCAGTCGAAGCGCTCGGAGATATGGTCGCCTTCGAGGTAGTTGCCGCCGGGGAGACGCAGGAAATTGGGATGCATGGCGGCCAGCTTCTCCATCAGGTCGATGCGGAAGCCGTTGGGGCGGTCGTGGTAGGTGGGTGGGAAGAGCGAGACGAGATTGAACCAATCGGTTCCGGGCTTGTCGACGGTGAGGGCGAGGTGGTTGAAGGTGCTGCGAGTGACGTTGCCGGTCTTCAGCGTGAAGTCGTATTTCTTCCAGTCGCCGGTGAGCGCGGGTACGACGGCCTCGGCGGCGGCTTTGCCGGTGAAGTCGTCGACCAGGCGGACGGTGACGGCTGGGCTGCCGTCGGACTTGGCGTAGAAGGAGCCTTTGTACTCGGTGTTGGGCGTGACGAGGATTCCCCAGTAGCCTTCGTTCTCAAGGCCGGCGCGGTCGGAGGCGTCGGCCTGGGTGACACGTGAGCTTGACGCTGTTGGGCAGCGCGGTGCTGGGGCCGGTTGTCTTGTCGGCGGAGATTGAGGCGCTGGAGTTTCCCTGCTCGACGAGGTACCAGCGGTGGATTCCGCTCCAATCGGCATGGAAGGTGCGGTTGCGGACCAGCTCGGCGTAGAGGCCGCCGTCGTAGGAGTAGTTGATCTCCTCGGTCATGAGGCCGTAGAGCTCAGGGCTGACCTTCGAGACTGGCTTGCTGGTGTCGATTTTGAGCGTGGCGGGCGACTGACAGTGTGCGGCGGCAGTGACGAGAAGGCTCGCGAGTGCGAGAGAAGAGATGGCTTTCCGCATGATTTGGCTGGTTTACTCCGAGCACAGAAGTTTCGACAGGCCAAGTATACGTTTTCCCGGGCGGACGTCAAAAGACCGGTTTTGAGACAAGTTGCGTCTGGGAACCGCTGCGGCCATGGCTTCCCTGTTGGCGTCTCACGGCGTTTTTCCAAAGGCGTTGGGCTAGCCGTGTTCGACGCGAGCCTTTATATCCGAGTATGCCGTCTCGATGAGCTTGCTTAGCGCTCCGGCGTTTGTGGCCGTTCCCGGTCTCAGCTTCACATGGCGCATGAACCTGCCGGTACCTTGCAACAAGCGGGCCGGATCCGACAGCGCTGCGCCGTGAAAGAACCCCACATTTACGTGCGAAGTGAATACGTTGACGTAGCCAAAGGGCGCATCTCCCAGACAGGCAACCGGACAGCCGTCATGCAAGAGCTCCCGTACTTCGTCCCCGCATTTTCGCATCACCTCAAACCACTGGTGCGCGATGGCTCCCAATTCACCTGGATGCTGTTTCAACCAGGCATCGATGGCGGGATCCCGCTCGACAGCTCCGTTGAATCGCAGCAACTCCGTTCTCATCTTCGGCTCCACTCGCTACTTCCTCCGAACGCTTTATTTCTCCAGAGGCACGCCGTCGAGCTTGGTCAGGCGGCCGACGGGGTATTCGCCGACGCGATTGGCTGCATAGTACGGTGAGTGCTCGTAGAAGAAGGACAGGCGGGCGTAAGGATCGGCGGCAAATTTGGAGTCGTTCTCGACTTTGCGCTGGAATTCTTCTTTGAGCTTCGGATCTTTTTCCATCATTTCGCGGGCGAGTTTCTCGAGGACGTATGCTTCGCCATATTCCTTCTGCTCGAAAATGCTGTCGAAGAAGCCCCAGGCCATGGCGGAGTCGGGACCTTCGGGCTCGAGCCATTGCAAAGCAACCTTGGACAGGCGCTGGTTGAGCTGGATGACGGCAGAGCCGGCGGGATATGTAACTGTTTTCGTTACGAGATCGCAGTGGCCGAATTTGCCGGGTTCGGCGGCTGCTTCGCCGGGAAAAATGGGGTGGCGGCCTTCGAAAGGCGGGCGGTTCCATTCCATGCCGTTGCAGCGGTAAGTCTCGACCTGGCCGGTCCAGGGCGCGGAGGTGCGCTGGATCTCGACCTGATGCGCGGCGAGCACGTCGATGACGTGCGTCCACTGGCGCGGGATGATGTAGGCGGCGGGCGGGACGGTGGATGCGGTGACCTTGAAGCCGGTGGAGAGCGGCAGGGAGACGTCCCAAGGCTCGTGCGTGTACTTGATCCAGACGGTGCCGGAGACTTCACTGAGCTGGCGCGTGTAGTGGTATCCGCGAAAGAGGAAGGGCGTGGTTTCACCGCTCCATGAGAGGCGCAGCGGGAATTGCTGGTTGCCGAGCGGGTGCGCGCCGAGGCGCGCGGCTTCGGCGTCGGCGTCGGCGTTCATCTTGATGAGCTTGTCGGCGTCGCGGTTGACGACCTGCAGCAGTGCGCGGAGGAGTTCGTAGTTGCCGGTGACGCGGGTCTTGTAGTCCTTGAGCATGTGCAACTCGACGAGCATGCCGGGACGGTTCTCGAGGACCATGTATCCGGTGGAGAAGCGCGGCGGGTCGTCGTTGAAGCCGAGGCCTTTGGAGGGGTCGGTGTCGTCGTTGAGGGTGATGTAAGTGGGTGAGGCAAGGTGGCCGGGAACGGCGTCGACCTGCTTGACCAGCGTTGGTGTGACGACGTCGTCGATCCAGCGGGCGGTGGGGCCGTAGACGTTGGGGCCGTCGTCGATGGTGAAGGTGACGTCGTACTGGTAGTCGGCGCCGTCGGTCACATGGTCGTCGACGAAGAAGTCGGGCAGCCAGCGGTGGAACATCGCCATGAAAGCGCGGGTCTCGGGCGTGTCGGCTTTGAGGTAGTCGCGGTTGAGATTGAGGTTGGTTCCGTTGCCGCGCCAGCCCATTTCGGCGGGGCCGTTCTGGTTGATGCGGTTATATGGCGAGCGGCGCTCGTGCCCGTCGGCGTTGTACATGGGGATGAAAACGAAGACGGCGTTGTCGAGGAGCGGGGCCTGGGTTTTCGTGATGACCATGTCGCGGAGCAGCGCGAGGCAGGAGTCCTTGCCGTCCATTTCGCCGGCGTGGATTGAGTTCTGGACGAGCACGATGGGACGGTGTGAGGCATGAATGGCCGCGGGATCGAAGGCACCGTCCTTGGAGGCGATGACGATGTCGAGTTCTCGGCCCTCTCCCGTAAGACCGAAGGGCTCGATTTTGACCTGGCCCGGCGCGGCCGCGGCGATGCGGCGGAGGTAAGCCATGGTTTCGGTGTAGTCGGGGGTTGTGGAGTAGCCGGATTTTTCGGCGGGGGTCTGCCAGTCGGGAGATTGGGCGAGAGCGCAAGCAGAGGCAAGCGCGAGGATGATGAGAAGGTTCCGCATCGTCAATGGACTCCTGAAGGTGGTCAATCCCACGTCCGAAAATCCGGCTGTGGGGCACCCGGATCATTGGCAGTTTCAGAACGACTACGTAATGTCGTCGGTGTCGAAGGCCGGCTTGATGGCAGGGCGCGGCTCGATTCCGTGCGCTTGACTGACGAGGTCCTCGACTACGTTTTCGATCTCGTCCTCGCTTTCGATGGAAGCCTCCATGACACGAAGGTCGTCAGCCCCCAGAATCTTTTGCAGCAGGACGACGGCATGCGCCTGGGCGACGTGATCAGCGTTGAGGCCTTCCGGGGTTTTTGCCTTGATGCCGACGTCGGCGGGCTTCACCCCGAGCAGCTCGGCGACGCTATCGCGCATGTCGCTGGCGATGGGGCCGATTTTAGGCGCGGCTAGAACGAGCGTGGTGTCGAGGTTGACGATGCGGTAGCCAGCGTTGCGGATCTCCTCGAGCGCGAGGTTCAGAAAGATGGCGGAGTCGGCATCTTTCCAGCGCGGATCGCCGGGCGGGAAGAAGCTGCCGATGTCTCCAACGGAGATGGCGCCGAGAAGGGCGTCGGTGATGGCGTGGAGGAGCACGTCGCCGTCGGAGTGGCCAGCCAGGCCCTCGGGGTGGTCGATGGCGAGGCCACCGATCTTGAGCGGCACGCCAGGCTTGAATGCATGTGAATCCCAGCCGTATCCAATTCTGATGTTCATGATCTTCCTAAATCAGATAATTGCGGGCCGGCGTCGCGGCTATCCGGGGGAGAATTAGCGATGGGCCGGCTGGCGCTGCAAATAGAACTCGGCGAGCTCGAGGTCTCCGGGCTGCGTGATCTTGAAATTGGCCGGAGAGCCGAGGACGACAGCCACCTCGCCGCCGGCGCGCTCGACGAGGCTGGCCTCGTCGGTGCCGACGAATTCGTCGGCGGCGGCTTCAGCGAAGGCGCGCTTGAGCAGATGGCAGCGAAAACCCTGGGGCGTCTGCGCCTGAACGACGTATTCGCGCGGAACAGTGGCAGTGATGATGGCTCCGTCGGCGGTGCGCTCGACCTGCTTGATGGTGTCGACGGCGGGCAGGCCGACGATGGCGGCGTCGTGCTTTTCGACGGCGCGGATGGTGCGCTCGATGGTGGCGGCGTCGATGAGGGGGCGGACGGCGTCGTGGACGAGGATGATGTCGTCGCGGTCGCAGTCGATGGCGCCGAGCGCGTGGGCGACGCTTTCCTGGCGGGTGTCTCCCCCGGCGACGACGTGGACTTTGCCGGCGAATCCGTATTCGTGGATCTGGGCGGCGACGCGGTCCATCTCATTGGGGCGCACGGCGACGTACATAGCGGCGACACGGGGCACCTCGGCGAAAGCTCGCAGCGTGTGGATGAGGATGGGAACACCGGCCAACTCAAGGAACTGCTTGGGCGCCGCAATGGGCGAATGGCCGGCCGACATCCTTGTGCCCAGGCCGGCGGCAGGAAGAATCACGAATACCCGCATAAACAGAGGAGTATATCAGTTATGGGCCGGTGAGCGGGGCTATGCGCGCGTAATCGCGATTTTGAGCTTTTCATAAGGGCGCGTCAGAGTGCGGGGCACCGATTGCTCAGTGATGATTCCGCTGATTTCAGATAACGGCACAACGGCATAGCGCGAGGCGGCATTGAGCTTTTCCGAAGAGGCGAGCACGATCGTCTCCGCGGCGGCGTGGCTCAGGGCACGCTTTACGGCAGCTTCTTCATAGTCGCCCGTGGTCAAGCCCGTCTGGGGATGGATGCCGGTGACTCCCATGAAGTAAATGTCGGCGTGAATCTGGGCGATGGCTTCGATGGCAGCCGCTCCCACGGCGACAACCGAATGCTTGAACAATCGCCCTCCGATAAGGATGACGTGAATGTTTGGGTGGTTGACCAGTTCGAGCGCAATGGTGGGGCTGTGGGTGACTACTGAAGCTTCAAGCTCCAAAGGAATATGCCGGGCGACCTGTCTCGCCGTGGTGCCGCCATCGAGGGTCACCACCTGGCCGGGCTGGATCATGCGCGCTGCGGCCTGGCCGATTGCGACCTTTCCCTCAGGCGTGATGAGCTCGCGTCCGGCGAAATCGGCTATGGCGGGCGATGCGGGAAGCGCTCCGCCGTGGACGCGTTGCAGGCGGCCTTCCTGCGCCAGCTCTCTCAGGTCGCGGCGTATGGTGTCTTCGGAGACGCCCATGGATTGGCTTACGTCCTTCGCGATGACCTGGCCGTTGCGTTGGAGCAGTTCCAGAATTTGCTGCTTGCGGCGGGTTGTCAGCATGAATTTCTTCTCTCTGCACGATATTACTTGACATTGCACGAAATTGCACGGTACCGTTTGGGCTATGGCCAGTCCTTTGAAAGCGTCCTCTATGGAAGAACGCGTGCGGATCAGGAAAGTCGAGACGCTTTCCGATGATTGGTACGTACTGAAGAAGACTACGTTCGACTTTCGCCGAAGCGATGGGACCTGGCAGCAGCAAAGCAGAGAGACGTATGACCGGGGAAACGGCGCCACAATTCTGCTTTATAACCTCGATCGGCGCAGCGTAATTCTCACGCGGCAGTTTCGGTTTCCTGCGTTTGTCAATGGTCACCCGGGACTGCTGATCGAGGCTCCGGCGGGCCTTCTCGACCAGGCTGGGCCAGAGGATCGCATCAGGGCCGAAGTCGAAGAGGAGACCGGGTACCGCGTTCGTGACGTGCGCAAGATATGGGAAGCATTCATGAGCCCCGGCTCGGTTACCGAGAAGCTCTACTTCTTTATTGCCGCATATGACGCAGGCAGCAAAACCGCAGATGGGGGCGGCAATCACGCCGAGGGCGAGGATATCGAGGTACTGGAGCTTTCAATGGATGAGGCAATGGAAGCAATCCAGACCGGCGAGATTGCGGATGGCAAGACGATCATGCTGCTGCAGTATGCCTATATCCACTTGTTCCCACTGAACGGAAAGGTCGCCTAGTATGTCTGCTCGCTCACTCATGATCCTGATCGCAGGTCCCTACCGGTCGGGCACCGGCGACGATCCGAAACTGATGGAGAAGAACCTGCGCACGCTGGAGTCGGTTGCGCTCCCGCTCTATCGTGCGGGCCACATTCCACTGATAGGCGAGTGGATCGCGCTCCCGCTGCTGCGCGAAGCAGGCTCAACGCGGCCGGGCGACGCCATCTACGACGAAATTCTGTATCCGATCGCGAACCGGCTGCTGACGCGGTGCGACGCGGTCCTGAGGCTTCCCGGCGCGTCGAAAGGTGCGGATGAAGATGTGCGCCTGGCGAAGGAACGAGGATTGACGGTCTTCGAGAGCCTCGCGGAAGTTCCTGGCTGCAATTGAAAGCAACAGCGGGCAGATTTCAGTTGCTGGTGAGATGGTTGGCCTTCGAAGCCCGCAACATGACAACATCCAGTTCGAACGAGAAATCATCGGCCAGCGAATAGTGCTCGCGCACCTCGGCAGGCGCGCCCGACCAGAGTTCCTGGATGGCGGCAACACGGGCAGGCGCGGTGCCGATGCGCGTGATCCATGAGGTGAACTCGATGGGAAGCCTCCAGCGCAGACTGATGTTAGCCGGAAGCTGGTGCCGTTCGAAGAAAGCCAGCCACTCGCGCTCGGTGTAGTTGCGGACGTGCGATGGGTCACGCAGCAGTTCAACCGCCTGAAGGTGGGTGTCGAGCAGCGGTTCCGGTCCGCCGGCGACGTCGATGAGGCAGACCTGACCGCCAGGCTTAAGGACGCGGGCGATTTGAGCCATGGCCGAGTCGAGATTGCGCCAGTGATGCGCGCTATAGCGGCTGATGACCCAGTCGAAGCTGGCGCTGGCGAAAGGCAAGCTCTCAGCGCTGCCGCGCATTGTGCGGATGTTGGTGAGGCCGCGGTCGGCGGCAGCCTGCTCCACGACACGGAGCATGGAGTCGGTCAGGTCATAGGCGACGACTTCGCCGGCGGCGGATGCGGCGGCAAAGGTCGCATGGCCCGCACCGCAGCCGAGGTCGAGAACCTTTGCGGACGGCGTTCCGGAGATGGCTTCAGCCAGCAGCTCAAGATCCCGGCCGTTGGCGTGCACCTGGCTGGTGAGGTAGGCCTGCGCCTGGGGGCCAAAACTCCTAGTAACGGCATTCTCGTGCTGCAATGTCATCCTCCTCGCTTTTTCAAACATCGGAGGCGGAGACCGCAGATCTACGCCTGCAGACCCGCGCGTCGCGATCAAACTGGTCGCAGCGCCTTCCGGCGACGTCGATTTTGCGGCTGTATACTGACAAGTCGCGCTATCGCGAGCCATCCTTATGAGCACACGAGCAGAAATTCCCGTTCAGTCCGATTTTGTGGCAGAAGTTCACGAATGGATCGAGGCCTTCGACGACGTGGTTGTCGCCGAGGGTCCGGAGCGCAGCGCGGAGCTGCTTGAGGCGCTGCGGAGCCGGGCGCGCGAAGCGGGAATCACTCCGGCGAGCGAGCTGACCACCCCGTACATCAACACGATTCCCAAGCATGAGGAAGAGCCGTATCCGGGCGATCGCGGGATGGAAAGCCGCGTGGAGAGCCTGATCCGGTGGAACGCGATGGCCATGGTGCACGGCCAGAACAAGAAGGATGCGGGGATCGGCGGACACATCTCGACCTATTCGTCGCTGGCGACGCTGCTCGAGGTGGGGTTCAACCACTTCTTTCACGCGACCTATGGGAACCAGCCGGGCGACTTCATCTATTTCCAGGGGCACGCGTCGCCGGGCGTGTACGCGCGGGCGTATCTGGAGGGCAGGTTCGACGACCAGCGGCTGGCGAACTTCCGGCATGAGCTAAGGGGTGAGCCGGGCCTGTCGTCGTATCCGCACCCGTGGCTGATGCCGGATTTCTGGCGGTTTCCGACGGTTTCGATGGGTATCGGGCCGCTGAATGCGGTTTACCAGGCGCGGTTCATGAGGTATCTGGAGAACCGGAGCCTGATTGAGAAAACTCCGCGCAAGATCTGGGCGTTTGTGGGCGACGGCGAGACGGACGAAGTGGACACGCTGGGCGCGATCGGCGTGGCTTCGCGGGAGAAGCTCGACAACCTGATCTTCGTGGTCAACTGCAACCTGCAGCGGCTGGATGGGCCGGTGCGCGGCAACAAGCGCATCATCGATGAGCTTGAGGGTGTCTTCCGGGGCGCGGGCTGGAACGTGATCAAAGTGATCTGGGGCTCGGATTGGGACCGCCTGTTCGAGCGCGACCACACAGGTCTGCTGCTGAAGCGTATGGAAGAGTGCGTGGACGGTGAGTACCAGGCCTTCAAGGCGAAGGGCGGGGCTTATCTGCGGAAGGAATTTTTCGGGAAGTATCCCGAACTGCTGGAGCTGGTCAGCGACATGACCGACGATCAGCTTGCGGACCTGCTTCGCGGCGGCCACGATCCGGCGAAGATCTACAACGCTTATAAGCGCGCGGTGGAGCACAAGGGCGGCCCGACGGTGATCCTGGCCAAGACGGTGAAGGGATACGGGCTGGGCACCACACAGGCACGGAACGCCGCACATCAGGAGAAGAAGCTGACCGAGGACGCCGTCACGGCGTTCGTGGAGAAGTTCGATATTCCGATTCCGCACGAGCTGGCAAAGGACGGCAAGCCCTGGCGTCCTGCGGCCGACAGCCCGGAGATTCGCTACATGCAGGAGCGCCGGGCGGAGCTGGGTGGATATGTGCCGCGGCGTGACGTTCCGAAGCTGGAGTTCAAGGCTCCGGAGCTGGAGTATTTTGCGGAGTGGACGGGCGGATCGAAGGGCCGGGAAGTCTCGACGACGATGGGATTCGTGAGCATCCTGCGGCACCTCATGAAGGATGCGGAGATCGGCAAGCTGATCGTGCCGATTGTTCCGGATGAAGGCCGGACTTTCGGGCTGGAGTCGGCGATACGGCAGGTGGGCATCTACACGCCGGAGGGGCAGAAATACAAGCCGCACGATGTGGACATGCTGCTCTACTACCGCGAAGAGAAGGACGGGCAGATTCTGGAGGAGGGCATCACCGAAGCGGGTTCGATGGCGTCGTTCACGGCGGCAGGAACGGCGTACTCGAACTATCGCATTCCGACGATTCCCTTCTACATGTATTACTCGATGTTCGGGTTCCAGCGCGTCGGGGATATGATCTGGGCGTTTGCGGATTCGCGCGGCAAGGGCTTCCTGATGGGCGGAACGGCCGGGCGGACGACGATGCTCGGCGAGGGCCTGCAGCACCAGGACGGGCATAGCCATGTGCTCTCAAGCACGGTGCCGACGTGCGTGAGCTACGACCCGGCGTATGTGTACGAGCTGGCGGCGATTCTGCAGGACGGCATCCGGCGGATGTACCAGGAGAACGAGCCAATCTTCTACTACATCACCATGTACAACGAAGACTATGCCATGCCGGAGATGCCGGAGGGCTCGCGCGAAGGCATCGTGCGCGGGATCTACAAGCTCAAGTCAGCGCCGAAGGGCAAGGCCACGGCGCAGCTTTTCGGCAGCGGTCCGATTCTGCGCGAAGTGCTGCGCGCGCAGGAGATTCTGTCGCACAGGTTCGGCGTGCAGACGGATGTGTGGAGCGTGACCAGCTACAACGAGCTGCGGCGCGAGGCGCTGGCAGTGGAGCGCTGGAACCGTCTTCATCCAACGGAGCCGGCGAAGACGCCGTATATCGTGTCGGCGCTGAATGGCGCGAAGGGACCGATCATCGCCGCCAGCGACTACATGAAGTCGATGCCGGACCAGCTGGCTCCCTGGCTGCTGACAAGGTTGGTCTCTCTTGGAACCGACGGCTTCGGACGCAGCGACAATCGCGAGCACCTGCGGCGATTCTTCGAGGTGGACGCGGAGTCGATTGCGGCAGCTACACTGTCGAAGCTGGCGCGCGACGGCAAGCTGGATGCAGGGAAAGCCCAAGCCGGCCTGCTCGAACTGGGCATCGACACAGAGGCGGGTGATCCGGCGAAGCGGTAAAAGGTGCAGCTCCCACGTCCGAGAATCCGGACGTGGGGCACCCAAATCGTTAAACTCCGCTTATTCTTGTTTCTCCTTGCTCAGGTCGGATGGGGCCGGGACCCAGACGTTATCGGCGTAAACAAGTTCGACGTTGGGGACTTCGGTAGAGATTTTGACCCGCTGCAATTCGGACTTCTTGCCAGGTTTTGCCCGGAAGACGAGGTAATACTGGTTGTTAAGCACGACCTGGATGCGGTCGAGATAGGGTTGGAAACTGACCGCAGGCTGTGATCCCAAAAAGAACGACTCGCCGCCTGTATCTTCAGACAGCTTGGCTATTTGATTCTGGCCATTGGTCAGCTCCCAGTAGTTGCGGCCTGCCCTGCCGACTCCGGGAGAGTAGATCGTGTGCACGATAACTCCGAGGCGCTGGGCTACCGTGCTGGCAGAATTCACGTCGGGGCTGATGAATTGCGCATATGGCGGGTTAAACCCGTTTGGCCCCCCCGGGCCAGTTGGCGGTCCAAAACCTCCTCCAAAGCCTCCGCCTCCATAACCTCCTCCTCCGAAGCCTCCCCCTCCAAAACCGGAGCTGGGCATCATGCGAATGCGGTTGATTCCGTCGGTCACCATGATGACTTCGCGGCGTACCTTGCTCGCCGGCCAACGGCTCAGGATGCTCATCAGCGAAAGATATGGGCTGTCACTCGCGCCGAGCGAACCAAGGGGCAGGCGTATCGCATTGGCTGCGGCGGCGTGATCCGCGGTGAAGTCCTGAGCCACGGTCACGACGGCATTGCGCATGTATCCGATGGCGATCAGGGTTGTGGGCGGCTGAGCGTTGATGAATGAGCGGATTTCATTCAGCTGTATACCGAGCTGCTGCTGTTCGCAGGTGTCGTCGATCAGAATAAAGAGCTGCAATGCGGCTGCATCGCCCTGCGCGGGGATCCAGTTGGTGACCTGGAGGTTGTTCTTTCCCTGCTTTACGGTGAAGTCTTTTTCAGTGATCTGCTGAGGAGCACTGGCATCTTTTACGGATTCCGCCGTTACGACCAGATGCACCGGGACAGTCCCACCGCCCTCCTGGGCACGTAGGAGAAATGTTCCGGAAGCGAGAAACAACACAGCAAGGACTGCGAAACGATATTGCGTCTTCATCTTGCCCTTCTCCAAATGCAACGAAGTTGTTAGTGCGGACAGCCGTCAGAATCAGACGGCAGGTGAAAATCAACACATTGTACCCGGGATCGACGAAATCGGGAGCACCCTGAAATCGGGGGCATTCGAGGAAAGCAGGCGGCAGGTAAAAGCTAACGCGGGGTTACAGAGTTAATTACTGTCGGAAGCTACCTTCCTGGACGGATAGCCTGGCGAGCAGGCCCATCGCGCAAAATCGCGGTAGCGTTTCTTTACGGCTGGGTGAAGGCTCAACCACCCGTAGTCATGGAATGGGCTACGCGAAGCTGCCGCAGCATGGAGCGTTTCTTCTCCTGATGGGCCTGCATGCGGTTGAGGATGTCGGCCAGAACGCGCACTGTTGTTACCGCGTATGGTCCCTTGTTGAGCATGACGCATTCGGCGCGCTCGCCCATGGCCGCATCGGTAATTTCCGAACGCGAAGGCGTGCCTTTCTTGGCGAGGGACTCCAGGACCTGGGTGGCCCAGATGACGGGAATGTGGGCCGCTTCACATATCCAGAGGATCTCCTCCTGAACTTCGGCCAGACGCTGGTAGCCGCACTCCACGGCAAGATCGCCGCGGGCAATCATGATGCCCAGGGAGCGCGTGCGCATAGCGGCCAGGATAAGGGCGGGCAAATTGTCGAAGGCTTCACGGGTCTCGATCTTTAGAACCAGCCCGAGATCGTGGTGGCCGAGTTCATCGAGGTAATCGAGGAGTTGCTGGATGTCGGATTCCGAGCGGACGAATGAATAGCCGACCATGTCAGCCTGCTGGACGATGAATTGCAGAGCTTCACGGTCTTCAGTAGTCAGGGCGGGGATGTCAATGTGCGTCTCGGGCAGGTTGATTCCCTTTTCAGCACCGAGATTTTCTCCCCCGGGACGAGCCTGCGTGATTTCCACTGTCGCCGACTCGGGGTTCACGCTGCGAAAAATGGCGCCGATCTTGCCATCGTCGAACCAGATGGGCTGTCCGGGCCTGGCGTGATCGAGCAATTGGGGCAGCGAGATGCCGATTTCAGCGGGCGCGACGAGATCTCCTGTTTTGGAGTAGATGGCGGGACGTCCGGGCGTGCTTCCGCGACGCAGTTTCAGCGTGTCGCCGGGTTTGAGCAGCAGTGTCTGGGCAAGAGCCGGGAGCTGGCCGATGCGGGCGTGTGTCTTTCTGACGACGCCGCTTGAGCCGGATTGACGCGCGGCCACGGCGGTCAGCCGCAGCCCCGGAACAAAGTAAGTCGTCTGCTTCGATTCCGCCCATATACCGTTACCGACAATGCGAGAAACGCGCAGGATCCGAGATGACCCGCGTGCATCGCGGAGAGCGATCCGGTCACCGCGGCGAAGTCTGGCGAGGAACTTCGCGGGAAGAGGGATCGATATAGCAGGGGCGGGTGGAGGCTCGAGATGGTCCTCGGGAGTAAGCCATATCCGAGCCGGAGCTACAACGCGGCCGTAGACGTCGCGCTTCGGCCGGCATTTGATCACCTGCGGACCAGGCTGCATGGGACCTGTGCGCAGCTTCGGACCAGGGATATCCATCAGGATGCGGCAATTGCGTCCGGTTTCTTCGCGGGCTTTGGTGAGGTTCTGGATCATGCCCAGCCAGATGTCAGGATTGTCGTGCGCGCAGTTGATACGCATGCAGTCCATTCCGTTCTGGACGAGGTCGCGCACCAGGTCGTAGTCCGAGGCGGCAGCGGAATCCATGGTGACCATGATGCGAACGTGTCTGCCCGCGGGCGGAGGTCCGAGAAGGTCGTCGGTGTTGTGTTCCAGCAGGCAGGCTCCTTCTCCGATTTCGACCGGGATCGCTCCGGCAGATGGCGGGTCGCCGGACTTTCCGAGCAAAGCGTGCAAGGCGCGCTGCACGGCGGCGATTGTGCTGAGAACGTGACCCTCGGCGCGACCTAGCGACGAGAGGCCGAGAAGCGCGAGCTGTGCCTGCAATGAACGAAGGTCGTGGCGGCGCAGAGCCAGGTAATGAACGAGATTGCGAGCGCTGCGGCGATGCACGTCATGGATAGCCACCGAACCGCCGAGCGAGTTGCGCTCCAGCTCAACCATGTCGTTGCGCAGCTGGGTCAGCTCATCGTAGATCTGTTCCAGGAATTGCTTATCGAATTGCTTATCGGGGGGGTCCATAGAATTGGGCTTCAGCCCTGATCTCTTTCGCGAAAAGGCTATATGGCACGTTAATGCCATTTCGGAATGCGATGCGGTGACGGTGCGCACATCGAGGGGGTGGTTGCGTTGGTTTGAAGCGACAACGAAAGACCGTGTATAAGGATTTGGTGCTGTTAAGTTGCGAGTTCGTGCCGTTCCAATTCCCACAAGACATTTTCAGAGTGAGTGGCTTGCCCAGGAGATTTTCCGGCCCAGGCGTTTATCTGCCATGCAATGGAGGAGTAATCGATGATTTCGCGAAGGACGTTTCTGGATGGGCTCGCGGCTGGAGTCGCGGGCGCGGCGTTGAGTTCCACGGCAAAGAGCTATGCGCGAATCGTTGGCGCGAACGACCGGCTGAATTTCGCCATCTTCGGCTTGAACGGGCGCGGATATGCGCATCTCTCGGGCCTCAAGAACAACGCTGACACGGCGCACGTGGCCTATGTGTGCGATGTGGACCAGAAGATTCTGGACAAATTTTCAGCCGAAGCGCAAAAGGAGCTGGGGTATGCTCCCGCAACGGCGACTGACTTCCGTAAGGTGCTGGAGTCGAAGGACGTCGATGTGATCACGATTGCGATGCCGGATCACTGGCATACTCCGATGGCGGTTTATGGGCTGAAAGCGGGCAAGCATGTGTATGTGGAGAAGCCGTCGAGCCATAATCCGCGCGAAGGTGAGCTGCTGATTGCGGCACAGAAGAAGTACGGGAAGCTGGTGCAGGTGGGCGACCAGCAGCGGTCTTCTCCGCACACGATCAAGATCGTCGGGCAGATTCACGATGGGTTGATTGGCCGCCCCTATTACGCAATGGCGTGGTACGTGAACACGCGCAAGTCGATGGGCATCGGCCAGGAGACGGCGGTTCCGGAATGGCTGAACTGGGAGCTGTGGCAGGGGCCTGTGCCGAGGAGCGCCTACAAGGACAACATTCATCCCTACAACTGGCACTGGCTGCGGAGGTATGGGACGGGCGAGACGCTGAACAACGGCACGCACGAGGTGGATATCTGCCGGTGGGCGCTCGGAGTGGACTATCCGCAACGCGTGACCGCGGCCGGCGGGCGCTACCAGTACAAGGACGACTGGCAGTTCTACGACACGCTGGTGACGAACTTCGAATATCCGGACAAGATGATTTCGTGGGAGGGCCGGAGCTGCCAGGGTATGAAGATTTACGGGCGCGACCGCGGAATGACGATCCAGGGCACGAGCGGGACTGTGCTGCTGGACCGCGAGGGTTATGAGGTCTACGACTGGAGCGGGAAGAAGACCGATGAGTTCAAGACGGGCACAGAGAACTCGACCAGCGACTTGCTGAGCCGCGATTCCATGACGGACCTGCACTTCCAGAACCTGATCAACGCGATCCGCACAGGCGAGCCGCTGCACTCCCCGATTGCGGTGGCGAACATCAGCGTGACCATCCTCCAGCTTTCGAATATGGCATGGATAGTGAACCGCGAGCTGAACATCGACACGACCACGGGACACGTGAAAGACGATCCCGAAGCGATGAAGATGTGGTCGCGGGAATATGAAAAGGGCTGGGAAGTCACAGTGTAGAATCCCGTCTGATTCTTGTTTGCAGGTGAGAGATGAAGCGATTGCTGGCCGTTTGTGTGGTTGCCGCTTATTCGCTGTATACGTTTTCACAGCAGGGGCTGGAGCTGGCACCCACGCCTCCAATGGGGTGGAACAGCTGGGACTCCTATGGGCTGAGCGTTACGGAATCCGAGTTCAAAGCCAATGTGGATTGGCTTCATCAGCACTTGCAGAAGTTTGGATGGCAGTACGTGGTGGTGGACGAGGGGTGGTATCTCGCCCATCCCGAGAATGCAGAGGGCGCGGACCAGGGCTGGACGATGTCGGCGGATGGGCTGTACCTGCCGGCATCCAACCGCTTCCCTTCGAGCGCAAACGGCCAGGGGTTGAAGCCTCTGGCCGACTATGCTCACTCGCTGGGGCTGAAGTTCGGGATCCATATCATTCGCGGCATTCCCAAGCAGGCGGTCGCCCAGGACCTGCCGATAGCGGGCTCGACGTATAAGGCGTCGGAGGCTGCCGACCAGACCGACTTGTGCCGATGGAATCCGGACAACTACGGCGTGAAAGATAATGCCGCTGGGCAGGCCTATTACGACTCGATGGCGCGGCTCTACGCAAGCTGGGGGCTGGATTTTCTCAAGGTGGACTGCATCTCGCAACCCTACAACGCGCACGAGATCCACATGGTCAGCGCGGCGCTGAGGAAGAGCGGAAGGCCGATTGTGCTGAGCCTTTCGCCCGGTCCTACGCCGCTGGATGAGGCCGCCGATGTGCGGCAATACGCGCAGATGTGGCGGATATCCGACGATATGTGGGACCTGTGGACCAAGAAGCCCGGCGAAGACCATTTTCCGCAGTCGCTGAAGAACCAGTTCGGCGTGATTCAGAGCTGGGCACCGCATGTGGAAGCAGGGCATTGGCCGGATGCGGACATGCTGCCGATCGGGTACCTGGGACCGCGGCCCGGGTGGGGTGAAGCGCGGCAGAGCCGCTTCACGCTGGGCGATACGCGGACGCTGCTTACGCTGTGGGCGATTGCGCGGTCGCCGTTGATTCTGGGGTCGAACCTCACGCGGATGGATCCACAGATCGAGGCGATGGTGACGAATCCCGAGGTGATCGCGGTCGATCAGCATTCGACCGGGAATCGGCCCGTTCTGGTAACGCCCGATACGGTGATCTGGACGGCGTCTGACGGCGGGAACCGACTGGTGGGCGTGTTTAATCTTGGAGATTCATCTGCAAATATCATCAGGCCCTGGACGGCGCTTGGGCTGGACCGGAGCAGCTACCGCGTAAGGGACCTGTGGCTTCGGGAAGAGCTGGGAATGAAGAGCGAGCTGCGGGTAAGCGTGCCCGCGCACGGGGCATTTCTATTCAGCCTGCGATAAAGCGGGCCCAGTTTCGATAAAGTGGGCTGAGTTTCGCGCTTCAGCGAAAATTCGTGTTAATCAGCGCATATTTCGGACTACAATCATCCCAATTAATATGCCCGAAGCGAAAAAGATTCGGGCACTGCTGGCTGTGCAGGGGGTTAATGCCCGCAGTGCTCTGCGCGGATATCTGCGCGCCCGCGGCGATGCGTCCGAAGTACGCCCCGGAACGGATATCCTGCAGACGGTGCGGACGCAGAATCCTGATGTAATTCTGCTCGAAATTCAGCCAGGCAGCAGCATCATGGCTTCGTTGCGCAGCGAATCGTGCCGGATTCCGATCGTTGCGATCGCGCCACCACAGGCGGATCTGGCATTCGAGGCGGCACGCCTGGGGGCTGCGGCACTCCTCACGCTCCCCATCAACCAGGAAGAGATGGCGTCGAGGCTGTGCTCTCTGTTGGACGCAGTGTGCGGGACTCGGCTGGAGTCACACGAGTTTCGGGCGAGCTCGACGGACAATGGGGCGACCGGGAGGGCGGCGACGGGTCACGAGCTTCCGGGGCTTTTCAGCTCATCGCCGCGCATGACGGAGATTCGCGACACCATCGAGAAGGTTGCGACGACAAACGCCACGGTGCTCATTCGAGGCGAGAGCGGCGTAGGCAAAGAAATCGCGGCGCGGATGATCTTTTCTCTCTCCCACCGGAGCGACAAGCCTTTTGTAAAGGTGAATTGCGCGGCGATTCCGCACGATTTGCTGGAGAGCGAGCTATTCGGATACGAAGCCGGGGCATTTACGGGAGCACAGCGCAGCAAGCCGGGCAAGTTCGAACTGGCGCATGGGGGGACGCTGTTTCTGGATGAAATCGGCGAGATGCATCCCGCGCTGCAAGCCAAGCTGCTGCACGTTCTGCAGGACGGCGAATTCGCCCGGCTTGGCGCAAAGAACGACACGGCGGTCGACGTTCGTGTGCTTTGCGCAACAAACAAGCTGCTGGAGCATCTGGTCAGCGATGGGAGGTTCCGCGAGGACTTGTTCTACAGAATCAACGTGGTGACCGTCCATATCCCTCCGTTGCGCGAACGGCGGAATGAGATAGCGGTGTTCATAGGGCACTTCATGGAGAAATATTCGGCGGTCTACGGGCGCAAAGTCTCTCCGTTATCGGAGGAGGCGATGGAAGCTCTGATCCGGTACTCGTGGCCCGGGAATATCCGAGAGCTGGAGAATCTTTGCAAGCGCTACGTGATCGTGGGCGATGCGACCCAGATTGTGCGTGAACTGTCGCTGCACGCTGTGGAACGTTCAACGGAGTCGGGTGAACGCGATGCAGCAAAGGCACAGACCATTGAGTTTCCGCTGAGTTCGGAGCCGTCGCTGCTGGAAATCGGACGGCAGGCTGCGTGGGAAGCGGAGCGACAGGCGATCCGGCAAATGCTGATGAATACGCGCTGGAACCGGCGCGAAGCGGCGCGCAGGCTGCGGGTGAGCTACAAGGCGCTGCTCAACAAGATCAAGCAGCTTGAAGTGGAAACCTCGTTCCAAAATGGGAATCTGAATTCCTTATAGTGGTACTGAGATTCCATTTTGTTCCGAATCGGGCATGAGGATGAGGTGCCGAGCGGAGAAATCGACATGCCTGATGATCGAGCAAGCCACTGATAACAAGCCGTTTCTCTTAGATTTTTGTTGGGCCGGTGCTTATCGTTTGGGCAAGATAAACTTTGGCCCTCTGCTTGCTGTCTAAACGGTAACACTAGAGGCAACTTCAGGTGTCAAGAACCTACCTTAATGTAGTGCATCTCACTGTGTTTTCCGGTCTGCCGTCAGCAGGCTCTCTTCAAATCGATCCCGAGTAGTATCCCCTCCCTAATGCCTCTTGAGCGGGCCCGCCGGAAAGCGGGCCCATTCGCTTTTTGGAGGGCATCTTTGCGGCACGGGCGGTGAGTCAATCACGTTTAATGAGCGCACAGGCCTGTCGGCAACAACTGCGGGAGCTAAGATCCGGCTTGCCGGTCCAAATGCGCTCTTTTACTCAACTGAGAAAGCATTTGAGTTAACGGGCGACCAGACTCACCTGCTTGATGGTCGCCTGAACGCCGGGCTTTAGCGGCAACGGTTTCCTATCCGGGCTAAGGAGTCCTCGCGGAATGAGCGTAATCGTGAGCTGGCTTGCATTCCACGCCTTCTTGTCCATCAAGGCTCGAATCGCCGGAATAAGTTCGAGCCTCTTCGTTATCCCTGAGCCCTTTGGCAGAAAGAGACCCAGGTTTCCGACGTAGTAAATCGAGCCGAAGGACGGTGTCTGATCTGCGGGCAGATCAACATAGACTTCGTAATAAACGCCGGTTGGCTCTTGGGCGTCCTCGATATCGATGTTGAGGACAATTCCGTGGCTGAACTGCTTGTCGACTAGCACGCCGTTGATCTTTTCTGCCGCGTCGGCTGACAGTTTGAGATTGAAGTGAATGGTCTCGTTGCTCAATCCCGCAGCTTCAGTGCTGACCGCGATCTGTTGGGGAGGGGCCGGGGAGAACGGCGTAGTCTCTTTCGAGCTAGTACGGCTCGCCCTTCCACCTGCTTGTTTCTCATCGTCATAGCGGTAATCCAACTGCGTGATGATGTTCAAAGTGTCCTTGACCGGCAAACTGACCACATTGCCCGTTTCGTCATAGAAGCGGAATGAGGTGTTCATCCAGTCAGTGTCCGAAGTCGGGTTCGTCCGTCCTCCGCCCAGGGCCAGCCAGACTTCCCAAAGATGGTCGATCTCGGTGTGGTGCGCGTAGAAGACAGGATCATTCGCCGAAATCGTTGTGTATTGCATGTACGGAGGGCCGACCTGGCCATGAATGATATCGTGAGGCTGCGCCTCAAGATCACCCTGATTGCTGTCGAAGTGGCAGGAAGCCGGGGGAGTGCCGGGCGGCGGGCCGCCGCCGAAGAAGCCTGAAGCGCCTTCGAAAGTCAGGTCAGCCATGGCCGCGGAATCGGACGCTGCCGCTGGCTGGGTCGCCGATCCCTGGAAAAGAATCTCACCGCCGTTCATGCTGCGGCCGGGCACATACAGCGGGTTGCAGCCCGGATGGGCATCGGGATCGCCGGCGCAGTCGGTAGCAGGCGTTCTGAAGGCGTCAGGAAGCGTCTGTTCGGACGAGGACTCATAATTCCAGTACGGCAGGGTCAGGTTGGGGTCGCCGGATGCCGCCCGCAGAATCCTCTCGAAGTAGTAGAGGTACATGCGGTGCCACGGGAAGAACAAATTGCTGTAATGCTGGCACTGGTCCCAGAGCGGATTCGAGGGATCTCCCATCGGGCACATACCGCTCGAGGCCGCGGTCGAATGAATATTTGCCTGGAAAGTGAAGCCGGTAGGATCGTTCGGATTCAAATGGGACCGTCTCATCATTACGAGGAGGCCTTTTTTCAGCGAGCCGATTTGCGCGGGCGTCAAGTTCGCGATGTCCTGCCTGACGTGTACCTTGCACCCGACGGTGACGGTGTTGGAATAGACCGGCGGCGGGCTCCCGGGATTGGTAAAGTATTCAGCCACCCTGATGTTGTCGCCGGTGGCAAACGCCGCGGGCGGCGCGATATTGAGCTGCACGGTCACGGTCGCCGCGCCGCCGTAGCCCTCAGGCGTGCTGCCCTTGAGAAGCACGAGAGCGGCATTGACGGTCGAATGGCGGACGAAGGCAGCACCCTGGCCCGGGCAGATCGGGCTCTCCAGTTCTGGCGGCGGGATGGTGTTCGTGGTCGGCCACTCTTTCTTTCCCGTGCTGGCGTCGCACAGCTTCTGCTGCGGCATCACCTTGGTGGTTGCGGTAAGAGGTTTGGTGAGCAAGAACCAGTTGCTGTCGCCGGTGGCAGCTGACGGGCCATTGAGGGGTGTTGCGTGATCGAATATCTGAACAATTGCCCCGGTAAGCAATTTGTCCAGCGTGACTGTGTTGTTCCCGACGATGGCGGACTGGACATCAGGCTGGTTCACAGTTGGAGGCTGCGGCTGCACCGCTGCGGCAGGTCCGGGACTGCTGGTTGCGCCGTTGCAGGCCGATTGCTGCGCATAAATGTCGTGAGCCGGGGAAGTTTTGGGAGGTGCGTCCAGCGCCGAGGTAAGGACCGGGTCCCAGTTGCTGCCCCAGTCGTCGGGCGTGGAGTCGGTTCCGATCGTCGCGCCGCCAGCAGTTTTGTCAAAGACCTTGACCGTGACTCCCGATACCAGGTTGTAAACAGGGGCGATGACGCCGCAGGCATAGATGTTCTTGTCATCGATGGTTGGTTCCGGCAGTGAAGTCAGCATAGGTCCCGCAGTCATGGGGGCAGAAAGAGCGCTGGTAACGCCAAGGAACGTTTGTGTAGCCTCCAACTCATCGAGGGCCTTCAAAGCCTGCGTCAGGTGGACCGTCATACCATTCACCGGCAGGGCGGTTGGTCCGCCGATCAGTTTCTTCGGAGAAACTGGACCGGCTACAGTGGCCGTGAGATAAACATGAATCGTCGCACCCGGAATGAACGAGCTGATCTTTACACGTGTCGAGCATTCTCCCGTCGGTTCAATCAGGGGTGGAGATAAGTAGACCTGTCCGTTGTCGCCTTTGATCGGTAGATCCTTGTTGATCACCTGAGCCGTTCCGCCCGCGCAGCAGATGAGAACCATGCCCGCGAGAGCCAGTCCATGATGTTTGAAGTGCGGTGCGATAGAAGTCTCAGCGGAAGAGACGAAGGGAAACGTGGCCCGCGGGTCGAATGGCATGGTGTCCTCCCTGGCACAAGCTTTCCGGCCGAAACAGTAGACACTGCACCGCAGTCGTGATGATTCCTGGATGACTCCGAAAACGGCGCGATTATACGCCTCGCTGGTTGATCGCAACACTACGAATTTCGTGCTGCGATGCGTCAGCACCTTCAATTCCTGCAGCGATCGAACGCGGATTTGTTTACATGAAGTCCGCCGAGGTTTACGAATTTCGCGGCGGATCCGATTCTTGAGATCCGAAAAGCGCCACTAAAACGGGGTGCTACGTCATGCTCTGACAGCGGCCTGGCGAAAAGCGGCAAACGCAGCAGGCGTCAATCCTGATATCGATCTGTACTGCGCTCGACATACCTTTGGAACCGATGTGATGAACGCGACGAAGGACCCGTTCCTGACGATGCGATTGACGGGCCACACTGAATTGAGCACAACTGACCGCTATCAACATCCAAACATGGACCACATTGGACAGTTGATGAACGCTCGAAACGATTTACGGTACAGTTTGCGGCACAGTAACCAAATGCTACAATGAAGAAGCCACGCAAGTTGTTGTAAACAAAGTGGAGAGGTGGCAGAGCCCGGTTGAATGCACCTGACTCGAAATTACATCCTGATAGCGTATCTCCCACACAATCAGTAACTTACAACTAGTCAGCCCGCGCCGAAGAACAACATTCTTGTTGCAGCACGTTGCTGCATTTTCACACACTTATAAAGACGTGCGTCCTACTCATGTCATAGTTACGTCCTAGCCAAGGGTGGAAACTTTATTGCGCTCGACCGACTCTTTCGCCTTGGCTTCAGCAGGATCGATGCGAGACAAGGTTATCCCTGACGGTGCGGTCCAGTTCAAAGACTCTAAGGAAAGATTGTGGCCATCGGTATATAAAATGCGTTTCCCGG
Source organism: uncultured Acidobacteriaceae bacterium (assembly GCA_963782175.1). Taxonomy (GTDB): domain Bacteria; phylum Acidobacteriota; class Terriglobia; order Terriglobales; family Acidobacteriaceae; genus Silvibacterium. Next base: position 133,276 of record CAWAIX010000010.1, on the reverse strand, counting down.
CAGTTGACTCTGCTGTTCGTCTATCTTTTTGGGAGTCGCCTAAGGTCGACGGGGAAGCCTATGTGCTACCAGTTCGGCCCGACGTGGTTCCAGGTCGAATTGGTCAGCAGAGTTCGTGTTTCACATTTCACATGCACCGCGCGGATCCGATTGATAATCCCACACTCATAACAATTGAGATCAAAGCTTCACAAAAGCCCGTTGTACGCGATGAACTACATCGGGTCAATATTAACCAGTTCACGACGTATTACGAACTTGACCATCTATCGAAGGAGATCTTGACCATCTATCGAAGGAGATAAGAGAGGCTGGGGCCTCTAGCGATCCTGATGCTCCAGCAGGATCAAGTCTCCGTCGGCATCGGTTCTGACTGGGTAACCGGCTAACTGGAAATAAGCGGATTACTTCCGCATTTCCTACCATACGTTTGGAACAGCGAGAAACCCTCTTGCGCACCGGCTCGATGCGTTGGCCTTTTCACGCCAACGGAAAATCAAGGTGCGAGAAATCCGCTCACTACAAAGTTGGCTTCCCTTCTGCGAATCGGGAGCTGAATCTTTGTTGACCGGCAGCGGCATCCCTCACTTTCGCGCCGACCACTCTCGTTGCGCCGATTCCATCGCGTCGCGATTCACAAGGTAAAACTCGGCCATAGTTCTCAGACGTTCGCGCGTTTTCCTGCTGGACGAACTTTGGGCGCCCTCCTTAATCAAAGCCGCCAATTGCTCCAGCGATCGTTTTTGTGCATTGATCATTCCGCTATAGTCATCCGATGGCTCGAATAATACCCTGCGTGTGCCACGCTGGCCGCTCCGGCGGACGAGGGTGTACATCTCCAGGAGATGCGCCGCAACGCTGGCCGTGCTCTTGCTGATTTCGAGGTCAGCCACGATGCAGTCCAAACTGACTGGGGCATCGCTGAGCAGCAAGTACCCGTATAACCGTGCCGCAGTCTGTGGAACTCCAAGGGGCACAAGGAGCTCGGCCATGCCCTGAATAAAACGGTGGCGGGTGTGTCGGATTTCTTTATTTCTTATATTCGGCATATTCCGAATATACTAAATTGATGCCGTTGAACGATAACTGAGGAGGTTCCCGATCATGAAAAGCCGTTTGACTCCCGTAAGAGTACTTGTCTTCAGCCTCATCGCTGGAACAGTGCAATTCGGGCTGGCGATGATCGTACTCGGTGGATGGACGGCGTTCTTCAGCCATACGGCACTGATCGCGTTAACGGTAGCCACACTAGGGATGATGTTTGTCGCGCCCTTCAGCAACGTAAATCTGAGCTCGGGGGAAAGGGAGGACCGCGCCAACCGCTGGGTCTTCACCGCCTTCAGTCTAATCGCGTTGACCAGCGCCGTCCTGCCGCCCTATACAGATCGCATCGGACTGTGGACCATCGACGGAGAAACAACTCGCTGGATAGGCGTGATTCTGTACGTGCTCGGCGGAGCACTGCGACTGTGGCCGGTCTTTGTGCTGGGTTCGCGGTTCAGTGGGTTGGTGGCCATCCAGTCGGGCCACACGCTGGAAACACGCGGCATTTACAGCCTTGTTCGCAACCCCAGCTACCTGGGAATGATTATCAACATGCTGGGATGGGGACTGGCGTTTCGCGGCTGGTCCGGTGTTGTGATTGCGTTGCTACTGTTGGTGCCGCTCATTCCACGCATTCACTCCGAAGAGCGCCTTCTGAGGGCACAGTTCGGAGCCGAATACGATGCCTACGTCGCGCGAACCTGGCGGCTGATTCCGGGGATCTATTGATTTAGAACCTGCGCCGTTTGGGATGGAGTTCCGGGTTCCGAGAGACCGCCGATCCGGAAGTAATCCCGGAAAGGGTGCATTATCGCCTGATGGCGAGGAGGCCACCGGGCGATGAAGCAGCAACCACGTTCCCTACGGAAGCACAAGCATCCCAAGACCCATTTGCGATTGCCAGATCTCGATTACTCCAAGACGGCGGTGCTGAACAGCTTGAGCAGTGTCGACGGCCAACGTGGATATGGCCACGCGATCGACGAATTCGTCGATTGGTACTGCTCAGAGCCGCGACTTGCCTTAAATCGAACCGTAGTTCTCCGCTATCGCACCTAGCTTGAAGCACGACAACTCGCGCCTGGAACCATCAACCTTCGACTGGGTGCGGTCCGGCGCCTCGCCTATGAAGCAGCGGACTCCGGCGTCTTGAGTTCCGATCTGGCCGCTGGAATTCGCCGGGTAAAAGGCGTAGGAAATCTTGGCGTCCGTCTCGGCAACTGGCTAAGTTCGGAGCAGAGTGTCGCACTCTGGCAGGCTCCCGACAGTACCGGCCTGAAAGGCAAATGAGATCGCGCGCTGCTTGCGCTGTTGCTTGCGTGTGGTCTGCGCCGGCACGAAGCCGTCGCTCTGAAACTCGAACACTTGGAACAACGAGACGAACACACTGGGCCATCGTCGACCTGAAGGGTAAGGCTGGACATGTTCGCACGGTTCCTGTGCCCGGCTGGGTCATGGAAGAGCTACGAGTCTGGATGAATGCTGCGGGGATCGATCGAGGTAAGATCTTCCGTCGAGTGACGAAGATGGGGCGGATGCTGGGTGAAGGCATGACCGAGAAAGCCGTCTGGCACATCGTGAAGGATTCCGCGAAACGGATCGGATTGGAGAAACTGGCTCCGCACGACCTTCGACGGACCTGTGCCCGACTCTGCCACGCCGCGGGAGGAGAATTGGAGCAGATTCAATTCCTTCTGGGCCATATATCCATTCAAACGACGGAACGCTACCATGGCTGCAAGCAACGAATTCGGTCGGCGGTCAATGACCGTATCGGCATCGAGCCCATTCCACTAGCCGTCGACAAAGCCCTGACGGTGGACCGGTCGCTGGACGGGTAATGTACTGTTGGCCGACAACCCAGAAAGAGCTGGTTGTTTACCTCAACCAGTGAGGGAGCAATACAGCCTTCCTCGGTGTTCTAATTACATCTGTAATGACCGTTCCTTATTATCCCGGGCTATGACCGGACAAAGGAGAGGACAATTACTTCAAAAAGATGATCCCATCGTTAGAATAGAATTTGGAAGCAGTAGCGCCGCAAACGTTGTCTTGGTGCTCTACTCGAATGTCAGATTGCCATCATAGGTGCAGCGAAGAACCTGCTTTTGCGTAGACTGGCAAAATCGAAGCGTTAACGCATGAAATTCTCTCTCACGTTCCCCATCCACTCGATCCCGCTTTGGTTCCTCATCCTGTCGCTGTTTCTCCCGCGCCTCTGTATCTTCGTCGCATGGCTCCAGCACAGCATGAACCAGTTCATTCCTCCCTCGGTCGGCCTCATCCCTATCATCGCCTGGCTGTTACTCCCCCGCATCCTCATCCTCTTTTGGATTTACCAGGACCAGGGCATTACCCTCTGGCTCCTGCTCCACATCGTCGCTTTGCTCTGTGCTTGGGGCGGTAGCGGCTCGCGTGTTGTGCGGCGCAGGCGCATCGATGTCATCGATTGATTCCTGAGCGGCAAATACCGGCAACAGGAAACTTTCATAGCACGAAGCCGTGCCTCCAGATACCCGATCCGCCAAACTTCCGGATTGGCCACAATCCGACCCGAACGGTGTCAGTGACCCGCACCGCCGAGTAACATAAAAAAGAGGGCCTCACCGTTCGGGGCGCAAAGACGCGGCCCCAAACTGGGGTGTAAATCCGATCGACTGGATATCTACTGCTTGTCGTAGACGCCGATCGACTTCTCCGATTCTTTGCCGGGAACCCAGATGGTACGGATGATCTCTTTGCCGCCGTCTGAAACTACCATCGTCCCTTTGCTGTACACCTTACCGTTGAGCGTCTGCGTGTACTCCCATTTGTCCGCGCTTACTGGCTTGTAGCTGACAAGCAGACCGTCCGGCATCGTCGGGCCGATCTGTGGCATGGGTGAACCGTCAAGCGCTCCCGAAATACGCACTTTGGACGCGGGATATTCGATGGTCACCTGCCCTGTCGAAGGAAAAGTGATGGTAAACGAGCTACTGGCCGCCTTGACTTGAACATCCTTCCACTTCCCCGCCAGCCCAGGACCACCCGAGACCCTGGCGTACTCATCGCTTGAATCGGCGGTCGTGCCATCGGGTCGATAGGATGTATACGAAGTGGTGATCTTCTTGCCGTCCGCGGAGAGCACTCGATGGCCCTTGGTTAGTACGGTCCCCTTTGCATCCTTGACGACCAGGTCCCAGGTGCTGTCTCCGATCTTGGTCCATGAAATCGTCCGGTCAGAAATCGTGGGATAATCCTTTCCGTCAATGGCAAAGTCGTATTCGACGGTGCTGCCGTTCGAGTAATGAAATCCGCTCGCAGTTGCGGTATAGGTGAAGGTGTCTCCGGTAAATTTGCTCTTCTCGGTGTTGAGTTTCCAGGTACCCGCGAAGGGGCTTTCGGCGGCCAGCATACTACCCGCACTGGCGGCAAGAAAGACCAGGGCAAAAGCAATTCGTTTCATGAAACGCTCCTGACACAGCGATGAAAGCATCTCTGCTTGTGGTACGCAAGGCGCTATCCCGCTGGGCAGCGCAGAGGTCTGTGAAGATGGAATATCTAGTTCCCGAAGTGCTCAGCGGCCTGCGCAATCGATGAACCGGCTTTTGCGAGATCTTGAGGATTCATTACCGGCCGCAACGAAACCTTAGCGTTGAAAGCAAGGAACCAAGGCTCGGCAATCGCTGGAATCTGCGATGAGTCCTGCATGTCGAATACGATCGAGCCCGACCTATTCCCGTTGTCGTCTGGAAAGAAATACGCAGCTTCCGGTTTGAGATCAGCCAGAATCCGTTCGACGATTGAACCCAGCGTTCCCGCCTTGGCTGCGGCATTTCCGGCCTCAACGGGAATCGATACCCTAAGCAACATTCGCATACACTTTCTCCTTTTGGGGGAGCCATACATCACTCCTGGACTTGCTCAGAGATCACTGGCGATGGGGGAGAGAGTTTGGGACAGGAAAACGCTTGTGCTCTGGCGATGGGCGCAAGAATAGCCGCGGGGTTAGTTCGTGTAAAGCAAAATTCCCAATAACCACTGTGGATTCCGGGAAGCGCCGACCTGAAACGTCTGCGGTTCGATGCGCTTGGCCAATCCCGCCGGAGAGACCTGGCCGCACTCGATCCTCATCTTTAGCAGCATTGAATCGCACTACTTCCGCGTTCCGGATGAACCGGCTACCCTTCTGTTACTGAGTAGTAAGGAAGGGTAGCCGACAAGCCGACCAGAGTCACCGCCTCCACTCTTCCCGTCCGGGTGCCGACGCGACTTACCAATTGCGGTACGGTATTGCGCTGGTGGCGATCTCCACGCCCGAATAGCCCAATACATCGAGCTGCTTCTGGAGAGAATCACGAGACAGTGTCGGATTTGGACACGCACCGACAATGATTTGGTCTATCCCTTTGCTGTGCTCGGTCCAAAAGTCATAAGTCCTGTATGGGATCAGCATTGATTTTCCAGCTCGGAACTGCACATTATCGTCACCTTCTAGGATCAGGCGATACTCTTTCTCGGGCGAGAATGAGGCGTCTTCACTCGACATTCAAGACTCGTGAGGAGCCCGATGGTCACAACTCCGCGGGAAAGCATTGCATCGAGCAAGGGGTGGCCGATCGTCGGCATGTCCAGCAATTCCTGACCGACAAATACATCAATGAAACGGTCTAAGAATGCGGAGTCGTCCGGTAGCATGTAGAGCACTGGCGACAGAGACACATCGCCCCGTATCTTCGCTTTCGTGAGGTCACGGTCCTGCGGAAGACCTAGCATAGGATCCCTCTTGAACCCGATGGAGAATCTGATTCCCGATGGGCAATAACTCAACCACTGCGATAGGAGGTCACCGTCTGAAGAGAAAGAAGTCACGTAACGATCCCTGTTAGGTCGACTACGTATGCTCGATAGCAGCGATTCGCAGGATTGTTTGACGACCGGATCTTGCTCAATGAGAAGCCTTGCTTTTGTTCGCGTCTCTAGCGACCACCAGAGATGTTCTTGCTCAGATGCGTCATTTAAGATACCGAATATGGCTCGTCCAAATCTTGCCAGACCTGAGAATCCCAAGAAGCCCGTCCATCGATGTGTAGTGATAGAGCGTTTCTGGAATCTGAGAAAGCTGATGCATGAGTGAACCAGGTCGGGTCGGCAACGTCGGCCTCTCATTGGGATCAAGTTAACCTGATTCTAAATATGCATCTGAACTAGCTTGCACACGGGCCGTTGTCAAAGAACTCACTATTGCGGACGAATCACCGCCTACACGGACATAACCCGTCTTTGGGGTTGAGGAAAGGTCGGCCACAACTCGGGAGCTGCCGGTTCACAGACATATCCCGGGAACTCCCCAGTCCAATGAGAAGGAGTCCCAGCCGGAAAGCCAAATGGCAGATGGTCGATGTGGCCAACATTACGAAAAACTGGTTATACACCGTAACTCTTTCCCTCTTTGGCGCGAACTAGTGGGTAACCACTGCAACTGTATGGCACGACCTCGAACAGGAGACGGCTTGCGGGCTCGCGGTGGCAATCCCCTCGGAACCGGAGAGACAAATGGAGATGTTGCATTACGCAAATGCCCTCGCGCTCGTGCTTGGGACCGTGGCCGCAGCCTCAGCCCAAGTGGCCACCCCAACCAAAGCGCAACTTACCCCCGAAACAATGGCTTTGCACCTACGGGCAAAGCGACCGCTTTCCTTCGCCACCGCAAAGCCCAACGTTTCAAGTGCATCGGATTCTGGCTTCAATTCCGCGCAGGGGTTCGGAGCCTTAGCGCGCGATCAGGGAGAACCGGGCTGCGACCTGTTTCCTGCGCCTGCTAATATCGGCACGAATGTGGGTCTTTCGTACTTCGGGCCCCCGCCTTCCACGGTCAATCAAAGCCTGGTTGGACCTGTGCAGTTGCTCGATACCGGACAAGTCGATGCGACAGCCGGCACAATCACCATTCCTCTGTATAAAGGAACGGTCAAGAGCACGGGCAAGACGGCCTGGTACATCCTCACTGATGTTTCTGATCCGGGGATTGCCGCGGAGCTAGGCCTGAACTTTTCGGCAAAGATGAATAACATCACCACCGCCGCCAGGACCGGTAACTTGGGTCCCGATGGAAACATCATATTCGACAAGGGCACTGTCAATTTCGCTCCGGAACGGAATATTGTTCCGGGACCGGAAGGTGCCGAGTTTCCCCCCAAGTCTTTTACGCCCGGCGAGGTCGGGGATGCGAACTACAGCCCCTTCGTCAGAATCGCCAATGGCGGAGGCGTGGTCTACAACGCACCGATGATAGCCTACGGTGTCGATGCAAGCCAGATCAACTTCCCTAACGGCAACGTCGACTATACCAAGGTTCATGACGCGGTCCAGGCGATCGATCCCATCAACATGACCGTCACTTTGGCACTCGTCAACGGCTTCAGCTTCGGCCGCCCGGTGTGGTACATCTCGATGGACGCCAGTATCCCCCTTGCGGCCGCGATCGAGCACAACACGTACGCTCCACTGATGGGTAAGCTTCTGCTGGGCAATGACGACAGCGCCGGAAGCCCGATTGAGCGCATCTTCATCGCCACCAACGGCACGGAAGGTTGCGATAATCCTCAACGTCAAGGACTCTCGGCTGACCTGAACGATGGACACAGGCCGAACAACACATTGGGAGGGATTCCGACACTCGCTCTCGATTACAGCCCGGCCTGGGACGCGAACTTGTACACGTGGACTGAAGAGGCCATTTCCAAGGGCTATCGCCAGCAACTTCGTGAAGAGTTCCAGATTCTCACCTACGCGCAAGACGGCTTAATCACCGGAGCTTCTGCTACAGCGCCGTTCGGCAGCGCTGGCTTCTCCATCAATTGCCCAATCGTCCAAAGATTGGATTAATCAATAAGACTGTTCCTTGTGGGATTGTTCAGACATGACATTGTCGGGTATGAACAATCCCTCCCTTTCATTTCGACGATCCATGAGACGGGGCATCTTGCTCCCTTAAGAAGTTCGATCAAAGTAACAACGCCCTGTAACTTTTCTGCAGACCGCTTGTCAGATCGGAATTCCATAGGAGGATTGCCTCGTCATGTCCGATTATGCCCTTCCAGCCCAAAGGGCCGCCAGATTTCACTTCAGTCGAGCTTGGGGAGCCTTTCTCGCCATCGCCTGCTCTTTGTTCCTCGGCGGGTCCGCCTCCGCCCAGACCCCTACGGTAGGTGCAAAGGCGCCTGACTTCACGCTCTCGACACCAACAGGAAAGACTGTCACGCTGTCGGCCGAGCAGAGCGGACACTTTCTTGTGCTCGTGATCCTGCGAGGTTTCCCGGGCTACCAGTGCCCCTACTGCGTTAAGCAGGTTCATGATTTCGCGAAGCACGCCTCAGACTTCAAGGCAAAGAACACGAGGGTGCTTTTGGTGTACCCGGGACCACCCGCCGATCTCGATCAACATGCGAAAGAGTTCCTCGAGAAGCAAGCTGAGTTACCGTCCAATGTTGTTCTTGTGACCGATCCCGACTATAAGGTCACCAATCTCTACGGACTGCGTTGGAATGCGCCCCAAGAGACGGCTTACCCATCGACGTTCATTCTCGATAAAAAAGGCATGGTCGTATTCGAGAAGATTAGCCACAGCCACGGTGATCGCCTGTCCGCACAGGATGCGCTGGATCACCTGTCCACGAATTAACGTGGGGCTGCGCCGAGAAATTCCAGCGCAGCCTTTTCTTCAAAAGCTCGGGTGCCCCTTCTTTCGGCTTGAGTGTGGTAGTTCGATCGACTGTCACATCTCCGATCATTCAGAAAATTCTCAAAACCAAAAGAGGCGCGAAAGCGCCTCCAGTTAGAAGCCGGGGACTTCAGTCCCCGGAATAAAAACTGCCGTAGGCCGGAGCGCAGGCAAAGCTGGAGCGACCTCTCATCGAGCCGCAGGGGCAGGCCAGGATTAGGCGAGACCTTGGTGCCAGGTACGTTGAGTGTCGCCCCCTTAAGAGATAACGGCCCGCCGAGCGTGTAACCAAAGAGCCCCCGGAACAATCGTATTCTCGGGAACACCCTTCCTCGACACTTAAAGGGGCACTCTGTGTTTGATATGAGAAACCTGAGGCTTGCGGAAGAAACTGGATGTAAACGCACGTGAAAAGATGAAATCCTTTTCGGCTATCGACGAGGAGGCGTTCAAGCAGGGGTATCGGCAACCCTGGTTTCTCGGTCAACTGTCCGAATGTTCAATGGTTCTACTGATCAACAAGCTTCATCTTCGAGCGCGCTCCGCGCCTCGCCTTTCTTCAGCACGGGGACCGCCGGAGATTAGACGGTGATAGAAAGCCTACGATGAATGCTGTTACTACGATCAGCTGTCCCGCTTGTGACGTGGTTATTGTCGGCAGTGAAGACAGGGCGTCGTTGGCGCTCGTCCTGGAGTCGTTGATGTCCGGCTACCAGCAGGCCGACGAGGAGGCGGCCAGGGCACTCATCGAAAGAGTGAGCCCGCTACTGCTTCGCTATTTTTGGGCTCATGCCTCCCACCGGAGATTTGCCGACGACCTTTTGCAGGATACGTGGATGCGAGTCCACAAGGCTCGTCATACCTATCGGAGGGGTGAACCTGTCCTGCCTTGGATCTTTGCCATTGCGCGGCACGCACGTCAGGACAACTATCGGAGGGCGCGTCGTGTGGAGATCCGTGAGACGCAGGTGGACGTGCTCCCGGAAACCGCCGCCTCCAGTTCAAACGTCCTGCGAGACGTCCCCGACATGGACGCAATCCTCGCTGAGTTGCCCGCGAGCCAGCGTGAAGTTATCGTGATGCTCAAGGTTTCTGGAATGACCATCGAGGAGATTGCACGCGCCACCTCATCGAGTGCCGGTTCGGTCAAACAAAAGGCACATCGTGCGTACCGTAAGCTGCGTGACCTTCTTACCAGCGGAGTGAAGAGACAGTGAAGCCCGACGAGATCGACAGAATCCTCGCTCAGGCTGCCGATCGCGCGCTCCCGCCAGGTGCTGGCCGCGACGCAAAGAAACGCGTTGAGCGCGCGATCCTGAATGACTTGTACCCGGTCCGGCCGCTTGCCCCCGCGTGGGTGTTGGCGGTTGTTTTTGCGGCCCTTTTTGCGGCCATCAGCGTTGGCGTTGCATCAGTTCTGAGCATGCACGGAATCCGCGCGCTCAGTCCCGATCAGCGCTTTCTCATCTTCCCCGCGCTCTTGGCAGCCGCATGGTTCGCGGCGGTCGGATGCGCCCGCGAGATGCGGCCCGCCGCCGGTTCGCACCTCGGCGCCCTGACGTTGATCCTTTCAGCATCTGTCTTCACGGACCTGTTCTCTCTGATTTTTCACGGTTATAGCACCCAGAATTTCGTGCCGGAAGGTGTCCCGTGCCTGGTTATCGGACTAGGTGTGTCGATCTCTGCGGGTCTGGTGATCATCTACATCCTGCGCCGCGGGTGTGTGATGGACTGGAGCATGGCAGGCCTCGCGGTCGGTGCACTATCCGGGCTCACCGGTCTCGGCATGCTTGAGTTGGATTGCCCCAACCTCAAGGCCATCCATGTCCTGACGTGGCATGTCACAGTACTGGTTGGCAGCGGACTCCTTGGCTACACGGGCGGATGGGTTGCAGATTATTTCGGCCGCGTGGAGAGTTGAAAACGCCACTGGTTCTTGAGGTTGGTTCGCATGTTCATTACCCGAAGCTCATATCCCAGAGAGTACGTTGGCGCGGGGATGCCTGCGGGACTTCGGGCCTTGCGCGAGGACTCTCTACGGTTAAGAGGGATCAAGTCATTGTGATCCACTAGCTCTTGTCCTCTGGCAGCGATGCCAAATATCCGGGTACGGATCTGTGCGTCGGCGATCAGCGATGATCGTCTCTATCGACAAACAGTCCAAGGGGCAGGCCAGTGGCTTCCAGAAATGTCGTTGATCCGGAAGAAAACACAATCGGGGCGTCGTGACCGGCATTCACGTACGTCAATTCTCCCGAATCGCGGCTGAGCACAATAAACACAGCCGTGGCAAAGCGATCACTCGGGGTGTATTGACTCAGGTGCTTGTTAATCTGTTTGGCCAATATCGTTGGGATGCGCTCATCGAGACTGAATTGGTACCGGAAAAGTCAGCTTGTGTATACCGATAGGGGAGTTACGACCTAGATTGTCTGGAATCTCAGTCGCTGCTAAGAAGGCCTCGCGCTCATGGAGGTACTCTACTGCCATTCATTGGAGTAATTGCCGGTTGGTCAACGATTACGGAAGTTGGGTGGCGGGGCAACCTGATGAGGGTGAGATGGCCGCATCGTGCATGGACAGGGCAGGTGAGAGGAAGGGTGGTCTCCATTGCCCGGCGCCGAACCCAAAGCGGTGAGCTTCCATATCGAAAAAGGGGTCAAAACAGGCCGTTTTCCGGAGCAACCCCACACGCCACCGATACTATTAGGCGGAAGAAAAAGAGCGGAAAAGGGTAAAAGCGCCTCGTAACCTCCATAAACATGGTGGGAACCCGAGGGAACCGGCCCTTCGGAGCCGGTTTTTCCTCAGCGATCCAAATCTCCCTCTCCGGCCATCTGAACCAGTTTCCCGCCGGCCCTTTTGCCCATCTACCCGACAGTCCTGACGCCCTGCTCTTGCTTCCGGACGGGGACGGCGGCTCGCGCCCGCGCGTGAGGTTTTTGACTTCGGCCGGAGCGGGATACCTGGTAAGCAGCGCTCCAGACGACGGACGACGGTGCGTCCTCCGGCCGTGAAGTCGATCTCGATATCGAAGGGGCCGCCCTGGTAAACGGCGTTGGGGAAATTGGCGGTGGTGGCGATCGCGCCCAGCTGGACTTTCTTGGCGTAGGCCTTGGCGGTATCGAGTCCGGAGGCTCCGAGGGTGGCTGTCAGGGCCGTGATACGCGTCTGGACGGTGGGGTCGGTGGGTGTGGAGACGCCGAGGACCGTCTGGCCTGGATTGGATTGCGCGGATACCAGCTGATTGAGCTCGTCCTGCTGCGGGTTGGCGGGCGTCGACGAGCTCTGGTAGTTATCGAGGACCGAGCGGTTGTTTTTGCGAGGAGAGCGGAGTATTTTTGACATATCGCCGATATGTATACGCTGGTCCTATGCCTCATTCCAGGAAGCTTCCGCCCCAGGTCCTCTATCCACTCCTGCAACGACAAGTAGCCGAACTCTGCAGCCAGGACGCCGGCGACATACTGCATCTTCTTGACCTTCTGATAGCCCTTGCGGCCGCCGGTCGATGCCCATCTCGTCGAAGAGTATACCGACCGGGTGAGCGGCGCCCGGGCGCGGCGACCGGGGCTCGATGCCCTGATGCGCGATGGCCGCCGCGGCCGTTTCGACGTCCTGCTGGTCTGGGCCTCGGACCGGATCGCCCGGTCAGTGAAGCACTTCCTCGAGGTGTCCGGGGTCGCAATGCACTTCGGTTGTCAGCTGAGTTTTTCGGAGCTCTGTCCGCAAAGAGTCATCTCCATGGGCTATTACGCAGCCCACTCTTCGAATCGGCGCATGATCTCCATGAGCTTGCATCCCAACAGGATGAGAGAACCCCACAATAGGAACGGGACGCCATAGAGTAGGAGATGCTTGCGCGAACGGGCTAACTCAAGCACCCGCACCTTCACGATGGCGTATACGTTCGCTGCGAGATAAGCAACGACCAAACAGCTCACTACCAAGTTATGCATCCTGTTGCTTCTCCTTTTAGCGTGGAGTTCCGCGCCGGTTGTGAAGGCAGCGCCGAACAGGATCTTTCCTCTTGGGCGGAGCGCGCAGTGGCGAGGGCCGAGCCGTAGCCACTGCCTTTGGGTATCACATAAAGTACGCACTGGTATGGGAGTCATTGAAGACCGTCCTCATTGCCAGCACCTTCCCGGACGGTCCAAGCCTTAGAGTTGAGACCATCCTCCGTCGACCGGAAGTTCGGCGCCGGTTGTGAAGGTCGCATCAAACGCCAGGAAGAGGACCGCCTTCGCGATTTCCTCCGACGTCCCCCAACGCTTCATCGGGACCATACCAATCATCTTTTCCCTGATCTGAGAGGCTGCGTCACCCGGAAACGCTTTTTCGATGATCGGCGTGTCGATGGGACCGGGAGTCACCGCGTTGACGCGAATCTCGTTAGGAACCAACTCAGCAGCGAGCGTCCGAGCGAATGATCGCAGCGCGGCCTTGGCGGCTCCGTATGTGGCGTTGCCGGCCATTCCCTTGACGTTGGCGATCGAGGTCGTGAGGACGACAGAGCCTCCCCGGCTTATGAGCGGCGCGAACTTCTGCACCGCGAAAAGCGGTCCCTTGGCGTCAGGTTGAACATCTCGTCGTAGATGGCTTCGGTGATGCTCTCCAGAGGCGCTCGGGTGCTGAACCCGGCATTGACGAACAGCAGGTCGAGGGTGTCGAACTCGGCCTTCGCTCGAGCGGCGAGTGCGTCGAGGTCCGTCAACGACCGCGCGTCGCTCGAAACCACGATGGCCTCATTCCCAAGCTCTTTCTGCGCCGATTCCAGGCCTTCCTTCGAACGACCCGTCACCAGAACGCGCGCGCCTCCATCAAGGAGCATCTTCGCCGTAGCGAGCCCCATGCCGCTCGTGCCGCCGATGATTGCCACTTTTTTATCTTCGTACCGTTTCATGTGAATTCTCCTTGCTAATGGTTGTTGTCCGTTCTGTCGCCGTGTTTCCAAGTTAGGAAAGTGGCAATGTTGTTTTGCATCCAGTGACGGGCCGATCAGCGCTCCTTCAGGACCTAGTGTTCAAGGGTGCTCGGTTAAGACAAGTCGACGCCGGAGACCTTGACGACGGCCTGCCACGCGGCTTCCTGGCTGGCGCGATCGTGGAGGTGTGGGTGGCGCTGCGCCTCAATTGGGCCTGTGAACTTCCCTTGAGCCGAGGCGAAGAATTGCCCTGAGACGTCGGTTCCGAACTCCGACGCCTGGAGGTACCGACGGGCCGCGGTCTCCGGCGTCTGATTCATGCCGGGAATGAGGTTCACGATTGGGATAAACAGATACTTCAACGCCGGGCCGGCGTTTCGCACCACCTTGGTGTCGGTCGCCGCACCGGGCGAGACAGCGTACACGGCCATGCCGGAGGGTAGCCGGCGCGCCAGCGCCGCGACCCACCAAGCGATAATGAGCTTCGCGTCGGCATACGCATTGTTGGGCACGTACCTCACGTTCGGCCCGTTGCGCAGCAGGGCTTCCACAGCGGCGGTTCGGTCACCCTGGTGGTATTTGGCCGCGAAGGCTGGCACGTCGGTGTAGCTGAACATGGGTACGCCCCCTCGGGCAGGTTCTGCGCCGGAGATAACGATCCGCGCGTTGGGGCTCAGCAGGTTGGCGCGGAGCAACCCGACAGTCAGTTGATGATGGCCGATCAGCGGGGCCTGAGAAGCCTCAACGCCCGCCGCAGTGATCACGCGCTTCTTGGTTGGGACCAATCCGGCATTGAGCAGTAGGAAATCGATCGGCCGACCTCGCTTGACGAGTGAGGCGAGGGCGGCCTGAACGCTGGTCGGCGCGTCCAGATCCAGTTCCAGCGGCGTGAAGACCTGTGTCTTGGTCTCAGCCGCGAGCTGAGCGGCCGTTTCCTGAATTCGGGCCAGGCTGCGCCCGGTGACGATGACCTCGCGGTAGCCCTCTCCGGCGAGCAGGCGGGCTGCCGCATGGCCGAGCCCGGAAGTAGCGCCGGTGACGAGTGCGATCGGATATTTCATGAGTTGCTCCTTAGTGAATGGGGAAGGTAGAACCGGAGGAGCGCGAGGCCAAAGCCAGCTTGCGATTTACGAACTACTTAGTTCTATATTGGTAGAATGAAGGGTGTCAAGGATTTTTGAACTAAATGATTCAAAAAACCGCTAGGCCGCGGGGTCGACCGCGCAGCTTCGACGAGACGGGGGCGCTGGAGAAGGCGACTCAGGTGTTCTGGTCGAAAGGCTACGACGGAGTGACGATTGACGATCTCGTCGCCGGGATGGGTGTGGGACGGCCGAGCCTGTATGCCGTTTTCGGGGACAAGCGGGCGATATTCTTGCGCGTCCTTAGGGCGTACGCAGAACGGAAGGGCGCTCTCGCAGCCAAAGCACTCCTTTCGCCACAAGGTCTTCGCGACTCGATCGCGGGCTTTCTAAAGTACGCCGTCGAAAGTGCGACCGAGAAAGGGTCCGCCCGGGGCTGCCTTCTGATGTGCGTCGCACCGCTTGTGAACGACGCTGAGGTTCAGCGTTTCCTGCAGAACGCGGCCACTGGCGGCGCTGCGCTGCTGGAGCGCCGTTTCCGGGACGGGATCACCGCGGGAGAAATCCCATCTGACTTTCCCGTAGCCGCGCGCGCGATCCAGGTCACGGATTTAGCGCGTGGGTTGACCATGCGTGCGCAGATAGGTACGTCGCGCAAGACGCTCCTCAAAGATGCTGAGGAAGCGACCGACTTGGCTCTCCTGCCGTGGCGCGTCTGACGGGTTATCGGAAACAATTCCCTTGTACCCTGGCGGTTAAAGCTCATCCGGAGCGAAGCGCAAAGACCTATACAGTGCGATCGCTGCAGGTCTCGCGGCCTGACCTCCTGCGGCCGTCCCGACATCGGGACACAGGCTGTTGCCGCCTGCCCGTAAGAGCGCATCCATTCGCCGTCAGCAGTAGTGAGTTGGCGTCAACGAGTGAAAAATCGCCGATACACTCACTGACGTTGGATCAGTCCTGATAAGCGTGCAACTGGCCTTGGCCAGACAGGAGATGAAGGAACGCGAGCCGCGCGATCATTGGGAGTGCCGGTGGATGACAGCTACAGCCCGCGCCGACATTGGTGCCCGGTTTGAAGCCCGATCGATAAGCGTGGGTCTGGGGTTGCGTACAGGCGTGTGATGACGGTTGCCGGTTTCCGGCGACGATCTCGATTGGGAGTTTGCTCTGTGTCCGCACCCCGGGCATCCGACCGGCATGATCGGAGGAGCAAATGGCCAAGAAGGGCGAGAGAAGATGTGACGCACTGCCGGTCCTGCATCCGGATGCTGCGGGAATCGACGTAGGTGCAAGTGAGTTGTTCGTCGCCGTCAGTGCTGATCGAGATCCGCATCCCGTCCGCAGCTTTCCCACTTTCACTCGCGATCTGCATGCGCTGGCCGACTGGTTGGAGCAGTGCGGGATTCGTTCGGTCGCGATGGAGTCCACCAGTGTGTACTGGATTCCGATCTATCAGATCCTGGAAGCCCGCGGCCTCGAGGTCTACCTGGTCAACGCACAGCACGTGAAAAACGTTCCAGGCCGGAAGACCGATGTCTCAGATTGCCAGTGGCTGCAGTACCTGCACTCGGTTGGGCTGCTCCGTGCCAGCTTTCGACCACCTGGATTCATCTGCGCCATTCGATCTCTCTGGCGACATCGCTACAGCCTGATTCAAATGGCAGCCGAGCACGTCTTGCATATGCAGAAGGCTCTGGACCAAATCAACCTCCAGATTCATCGCGTTCTTAACGACATCACGGGAGTTAGTGGCCTCAAGATTCTGGATGCGATCCTTGCGGGCGAACGAGATCCTCTAACCCTGGCGCGGCTCTGCCATGGTGGTGTGAAGAACAGCGAGGACACGATCGCAAAATCGCTCGAAGGCGATTACCGTCCAGAGCATCTATTCGCACTTCGTCAGTCGTTGGCGGCCTATCACTACTATCGAAGCTCGTTCTTGAAGTTGACCAGGAGATTAAGCTCCAACTGGGCGAGCTTGAAACAGCCGCAACCGCAGAGAGAACAACGCCCGCACGAACGAAGGCTTCTGCATATCAAAGGCGCCGATATGAGCCAAAGACATTCGATCTTCGAGGGGAGCTGTATCGCATCATCGGAGTAGATCTGACGAACGTCTGCCTTCGAACCGGGCGCGGCGCATGCCGGCACGTACCCGCTCGATGATGAGGTTGCGTTCCAGTTCCGCGATGGCTCCGATGATGACCACCACCGCGCGGCCCAGCGGGCCGCCAGGTGTCGATCTGCTCGCGGAAGCTGATGAACTCGATGTTGAGCCGGTTCAGCTCATCGAGCACCTCGAGGAAATGCTTCACCGAGCGGGCGATCCGGTCCGAGGCCCAGACCAGCAGGACGTCGAAACGGCCGCGGCGGCCATCGCGCATCAGGGCATCGAGCCCCGGTCGCCGCGCCCGGGCGCCGCTCACCCGGTCGGTATACTCCTCGACGATCTGATAACCCCGCTGCTGAGCCATCTGGCGCAGATCGTAGAGCTGGGTCTCGGGGTGCTGATCGAGCGTCGAAACCCGCAGATAGAGGACGGCGCGCTTCACGACGGCCGCCGGTTGATGCCCATCTCGGCTTCGCACATTGCAAGGGCTATCAGAAGGTCAAGAAGATGCAGTATGTCGACGGCGTCCTGGCTGCAGAGTTCGGCTACTTGTCGTTGCAGGAGTGGATAGAGGACCTGGGGCGGAAGCTTCCTGGAATGAGGCATAGGACCAGCGTATACATATCGGCGATATGTCAAAAATACTCCGCTCTCCTCGCAAAAACAACCGCTCGGTCCTCGATAACTACCAGAGCTCGTCGACGCCCGCCAACCCGCAGCAGGACGAGCTCAATCAGCTGGTATCCGCGCAATCCAATCCAGGCCAGACGGTCCTCGGCGTCTCCACACGCACCGACCCCACCGTCCAGACGCGTATCACGGCCCTGACAGCCACCCTCGGAGCCTCCGGACTCGATACCGCCAAGGCCTACGCCAAGAAAGTCCAGCTGGGCGCGATCGCCACCACCGCCAATTTCCCCAACGCCGTTTACCAGGGCGGCCCCTTCGATATCGAGATCGACTTCACGGCCGGAGGACGCACCGTCGTCCGTCGTCTGGAGCGCTGCTTACCAGGTATCCCGCTCCGGCCGAAGTCAAAAACCTCACGCGCGGGCGCGAGCCGCCGTCCCCGTCCGGAAGCAAGAGCAGGGCGTCAGGACTGTCGGGTAGATGGGCAAAAGGGCCGGCGGGAAACTGGTTCAGATGGCCGGAGAGGGAGATTTGGATCGCTGAGGAAAAACCGGCTCCGAAGGGCCGGTTCCCTCGGGTTCCCACCATGTTTATGGAGGTTACGAGGCGCTTTTACCCTTTTCCGCTCTTTTTCTTCCGCCTAATAGTATCGGTGGCGTGTGGGGTTGCTCCGGAAAACGGCCTGTTTTGACCCCTTTTTCGATATGGAAGCTCACCGCTTTGGGTTCGGCGCCGGGCAATGGAGACCACCCTTCCTCTCACCTGCCCTGTCCATGCACGATGCGGCCATCTCACCCTCATCAGGTTGCCCCGCCACCCAACTTCCGTCACCGCCGACCAACCGGCAATTACTCCAATGAATGGCAGTAGGCCCCTTCGGTATACACAAGCAGACTTTCGAGCAGCAATCGCCCTCGATGAGTGAGTCGGCGATTATGACTCAACTGAGAATGGCCGCCTATGGGTCAAGTGTCCGCATAGCCGGTTAGAACGAAGTCGCTGGCGCGACGGACGCTGCGCGTGCGATGCTTCCCACATTATGCGCGGCCACAGCGTCCTGAATCGCTTTTCACCCCTGTCTTCTAACTCATTATTATTCTGCCTATTGCAGGCGGAAGCCGATTCAATCCCCATAGCGTAACCGCATCCGCCGCAAACGCCACCGCCTTCCTTCAAACCGCTCTATCCGACCTGCTCCGCTCTTTCTCCTCGACTACGCACGCCATATTCCGCGGAGCAGCTCCGATAGAGTCCTGACGTTATTCGGCCAAGTGGATTGGCCTCGTGCCGGATCATCGCGAAAAACTGTCGATTGCGTCTCAGAAGCTGACTCTTGGCAATCATGCATGCGAGCCATATGTCGGCTTCCGTTTATTGGGACGATCGGGTCTGCGGCCAGCGGTTTTGCTGTATCACTGATCGTGGTTCGGAATCTAACCGGCGCATAAGATTTCTCCATCATCATCTAAAATGCGAATCTCAGGGCCAATTGTCCGACGCGAGCACTTACGGCAGTACTACTGATAACGCCGAACGTGGGCGATGCGAAGTTGCTGTCGGGATCTGCGAACTGCGGATGGTTCAGTAAGTTGAAAAATTCAGCGCGAAATTGAAGGCTGCCTTTCTCATGAGGCCAGCGAAGCGGCACACTTTTTGAAAGCGCAAGGTCCAGGCTTTCCTGTCCCGGACCGTCCGCGATGCCAGTCGAGCTGTTTCCAAATGCTGTTCCGATGCCGTCCGCGCCTATGACTGGAGGACTGCTAAAACAGGATGGAATGAAATAGCTGTTCAGCTTCGACTCGACCGAACCGCCTCTGACTAGGAGACCTTTCGAGCATCTGCTACTCAGTTGCGCGCGATCTTCGCTTATTCCAAATACATTCGTGGAATTCGTATTAGCGATGGTGAGAGCGCTGCCGGACTGAAGGGTGGCTATTGCATCCAAAAACCAGTTGGAGAAGACTGATCGCAACATCCCACGCTTCGGGCTCGGAAGCGCCCAGGTAGCGCTGAAAATGAACCGATGTGTGCGATCGAAACTGGCCCGTCCCCAGCGCTGACGCGGAGAATTCTGATCGCCCAAAGTCAGTGCATTCCCTGATGACGTTGAATTGATGTCGGCGCCATCCGTATCCAAGGTTTTCGAAAACGTATAAGACGCGAGGAATTGGAGACCGTGGCTTAGTCGCCTGGTCAAGCTGGCCTCGAGCCCGTTGTACCAGGAACTACCCTCAGATTCCATTTCCTGGAGCGAGTCAGCAGGCACGCCGAGAATAGGAACGCGCAACGGGATATCCGCAACTGTGTTCGTAGTTACTCCCCTGATGGGATGGGCGGCAGAGGCGGCCAGAGCCTGGTTCAGAGAGCGCTGACGCATCAAGTGAGTGCCGCGCGTGCCCACATATCCGATTTCCAACAACCAGCCTTCATGCAGCCCAGATTCAACATTCAATGAATACTGCTGGATGATGGCGGGCCGAAAACCGGGCGCCACGGCATATATCGTAGTTGTGCTGATCGGGGAGTACGCAGGAAACAGGGGAAAGGAATCCGGCGTAGGAAACGGCTGCGCGAAGGGGGCTTGAAACGTCGCGCCGGCGTTGGCAACGCCAGCATTCAACCGGAACACGGAGTACGGAGCGCCAAACACGTTCTGATAAAAAGCCTGGCCGGTGGGCCGGGAATAGTAAATTCCGTAGCCTCCTCTGAGTGCCCCCAAACTTGAGCCACGCAAGAATTGCCAGGCAAACCCGATTCGCGGAGCAATAGAGTTTTGTCCCGAACCATCATTTGCGAACTCGTTCTTCGAGCGGACAACTCCGGGCGGTGGAACTCCGGGGAAGTTAGAGGCAACGATGTACCCGGCGACGCTCCCAGCAGGCGGAGGATTGGGATCAGCCTGGCTGATGTCGAAGCTCGAGTTTCTGCCCAGCCTGTCTGCAAACTGGCCGAACCGCTCATAGCGCAAGCCGGCGTTCAACGTGAGTGACCTGAGGATCCTGTAATCGTCCTGTGCGAACGCTGCCCCCTCCCACGCTCGGTATTCACGAGTGGTGAGGCCGAAGTCATCGAATGAGGCAAAAACATTACTGAACGCGGTGCCATTGCCACTTGCGCTAAGGCCGAGCAGAAAATCCGGCCAGCTTAGAAATCGGACAAACGATCCGAGCCCCACAAGGTCGATGTTGTCCTGCAACCTGGTGAGAGATCCTCCCAGACGTACGGCGTGGGCACCGCGGACAAAGGTGAGATCGTCACCAAAGACAAAACTGTTTTGGGTGATGGCTCGCGGAAAACCGGAAGCGATACTGACGGAGCCGAGAATGTTCAGGCTGGGAAGTTCGTTATTGTTGCTCATTTCTCCTTCGGCAACTCCAACGTCCGACCAATTGAACGCAGTGCTGGCCTCTGTGTTCGTTCTCGTGCGGACATACCCTATCCGTGCTTCATTGAGCCAGGCGTTACGAAAAGTGTAAGTGTGGGCAAGGGAGAAAACCGTGAAGTCAGTATCGCTGGGGCTTGGAAAACCGCGGATATTGCCTCCCGGATTTAGGCCATTACCGGGAAAGGTAACAGTCTGATTATCGTCAGCCATGAAGAAGCGGGCGGTGATTTTGCTGTTCTGCCGAGCGAGGTAGTCAAGATTAGTCAAAAACTGGTTTTCACTGAAGTGGCAAGGTTCTGTGAACACTGAGAAGCCCTGCTGCACAAGAGGCTTTTTCAAGTCGACAGTCTGTGGCGTTGGAATCAGAAACGTTCCATCAGGAAGCTTGAAATTCAGCAGGGTCACAGCTACGGGGTTTATGTTGGACCCATCGGGCTCGATCGATATTCCCTCCTGTGCTCCGCTCATGCCGCCAAACATTTTTCCGAGTGCCGCTGGTGTGCGGTCATCCGTGAGCGGTGGCTCGCTCAAGCTGGCGGCGCAGGCGGTCCGCGACTGACCAGCAGCGACGCCGTTCACCTGGCGCGTGCCTTGATATGAACCAAAGAACAAAAACCGGTTCCTTTTGATCGGGCCCCCCAACGCAAAGCCAAACTGGTTCTGCTTGAGGACAGAGCGCGGCTGGCCTGTCTGGTTCAGAAAGAAATCGTTTGCATCGAGAATCTCGTTGCGGAGAAACTCGAACGCAGTTCCATGAAAGGCGTTGCCGCCTGCTTTTGTAACCAAGCTCACGCTGGCGCCGCCATAGCGCCCATAGGCTGCATCGTAAAGTCCCGTCTGGACCTTGAATTCTTCAATGGTGTCGGGGTTGGGAATGGGAATTCCTCCGCTGCCCGACGCGCTGCCCTGCACGTCACTCACGCTGATGCCGTCAACCTGAAAGTTGTTGTCGTAAGATCGTGCGCCGTGCACGAAGATTCCATCATTGGATGGGGCAATCTGCGACAGAGCGGTACCGCCGAGTCCAAGCTCCCCTGCGTTGTACACCCCGGTTGTGACTCCCGGAGAAAGGCTTGCAATTTGAGCAAAGTTCCGTGTTACCAGCGGCAAGCCGCTAACGGCTGTGGCGTTGACTATCCTCCCAAGACTTGAACTGTTAGCCTGGACCATCGTCGGCTGCGCAGACACCTCTACGCTATGAAACACGGTTGCGAGCCGGAGATGGAGTTCGATGTAGACAGTTTCAGTAACACTGACATTTATTGTTGGAGTGGTGACGAGGGTATCGAAGCCTGTTCTGTTGGCTTGTAACTCGTACCTGCCGGGGGACAGCAGAAGAAAACTGAACCGGCCCTCTTTGTCGGAAGTGACAGAGGTAGTGGAACCGGTGTCCTTGTTGGTGAGCAGCAGGACCACGGCCGGTAAGACCGCCCCAGTTGGATCCAGCGTCACTCCGGTCAGCGCGCCGGTCGAGGGTGTCTGGCCGTTTGTGCGAATGGGAAACGACATACCTATCGTTAAAGCCACCAGAAACCAGGCCCAGCGGCAGTACCGTCGACGGTATTGCTCATGTAAAATCAATGCATTAGCGACCCTTCGCGGCGGCCCAGGGAACGAGCGAACTCCAAACTAATGCATTCCGCGTTTGTCTGCGGCGCAGGAAAATTGGAGAGCAAATTGTATCCAATCTGCCGGTTTCCTTGCTACCGTTACATACCGTCGGCGCGTTAAGATTTGGTTTGCTAAAAGGTTTGATTAGCGATGTTTCTCCGCGACGGCGTTGGGTGCCTAGTAAGAAGTCCCATTGGAGGCTTCGCGTGGCAGCTCCTGTGGAACACCGGATCAGACGTCACCGTTGGTGGCCTTCCCGGCGCTCTTTCAGGCAGCTTGATGCAAGGAGAAACGAGGGCAGGGGAAAATGTGCCCTGCTGCTGATTGCGGCGGCTTTTCTGCTGCCACAGTTGACCGGCGCCGCTCCCATAAAAGAGGTTCGGCGGGTACTTATTTTCAACGTTTACAGCCCGCTTTCTTCTCCTGGAGTTGCTCTGATGGACCAGGCGATTATTGCCGGTCTCGAGAAAGCTCCTTACCAGATAGAACTCTACAATGAGGACCTAGATTCGGCTTTGTTTCCGGATGAAGCTTCCCAGCGCGACTTCCAAGAGTGGTTTATCCGCAGGTATAGTGATCGCAAGCCCGACGTAATCATTGCCGTCGGGCCGGACCCCCTCAAGTTCCTGGTGGAATCGCACGAAAAGGCCTTCCCGAACATCCCAATCATCTTCTGTGGAAGCACCGAAGAGATGCTGGATGAATTGAGACTGGACTCTCACTTTACCGGAGTGTGGGGAACGGCGACTCCTGACAAGACTCTGGAGGTGGCGCTCCGCCTGCAGCCATCTACCAGGCACGTAGTCGTGGTCGGTGGTGTTTCGGCATATGACCGGAAGCTCGAGTCGATAACCAAGGCAAGCCTGCAGAAGTACGAATCAAAGCTTGAGTTTACCTATCTTACCAACCTGGATATGCCCACGCTGCTCGACCGGTTGCGGCACCTTCCGAGTAACACGATCGTCTATCACACTTCGATCATGCAGGATGCAGCCGGTTCCCGCTTTATTGACGCGAGCCAGTCCGTTCCGCTGGTTGCCAGCGCGGCGAATGCGCCTGTTTTTGTCGTGGACGATGTCGATATTGGCAAGGGAACAGTGGGCGGCAATGTATTGAGCTTTGCCGCCCAGGGTCAGGCAGCTGCAACGATGGCCGTGAGGGCACTCACAGGGGAAAAGCCACAGGACATCCCTATTGAGAAGAGCGCTAACGTCTACATATTCGACTGGCGCGCCATGCGGCGCTGGGGACTTAAAGAAAGCAATCTACCGCCCGGCAGTGTCATCCTTTACCGGCGGCCAACAATCTGGGAAGCCTATCGGAGGTACGTCGTTGGCGGCATTTCACTCATCGTGCTGGAGGCTCTGCTGATTTTGGGTCTGCTGTGGCAGCGTGCGCGGCGAAGAAGGGTGGAGAACGAGTTAGCAATCAGCAACGACCGCCTTCGCCTGGCTGTTGAAGCCGGAAGGTCCGTAGCGTGGGACTGGGACCTCAAGAGCGGACGAGGCTGGCGGTACGGCGACCTGCAAACAATCTTCGGAATACCGGCCGACTCTTATTCCGGTGAGATTGAAGACTTCAGCGGCAATATCCACCCGGCGGATCGAGCGATGGTATCGAGAGCGGTTGAAGATGCCAGACAGAATCGGAAACCATACGCAGCAGAATTCCGGGTCGTGCGACCCGACGGAAGCGTGCGCTGGATAACAGCTAGGGGGAACTTCCACTACGCAGACCATAGCGACGCTGTGCGGATGCTCGGGATGGCGGTGGACATCACCGAGCGCAAAATGGTGGAAGAAGCTCTCACTAGTTTGAGCGGGCGATTGATTGAGGCGCAGGAGGGAGAACGCCGGCGTATCGCTCGTGAGATCCACGATGACTACAACCAACGGCTGGCCATGCTTGCCTTTGACCTGGAAGATCTGGCCGAGAATATCGGGCATCCTGATGCAGAGATAGGCCTGCGCCTGCACAAACTTTGGAATCTTGTCTGTGAACTCGGTGCTGACTTGCATGTTTTGTCCCACCGCTTGCATCCCTCCACGCTCGAAAATCTGGGATTTGTTGCGGGGGCGAAAGCCTTCTGCGAGGAGTTTACAGACCAACAGGAAATACATGTCGACTTTACAAACGACGGTGTTCCGACTTGTATTTCGGAAGATGCGTCTCTGTGTCTTTTTCGCATTCTTCAGGAGGGGCTGCGAAACGTAAAGAAGCACAGCGGTGCCGACCGGGCTGAGGTTCGGCTGGAAGTCGCAGGGGACAAGATTCACCTTTCGATTTGCGATCGCGGAAGGGGTTTTGATTGCAAAGTGCGTTCAAGCCAAAGTGGAATCGGTATTCAGAGCATGGAAGAGCGCCTGCGGTTGTTAGGAGGGAACCTCCAGATTCACGCGCGACCCATGGAAGGGACTAGAATTGACGCGTGGCTGCCGCTGACAATCAGCCAGCCAGCAAGTTAGATCCGAAGCATGCAGGGCTTTCAGCAGGAGTGCCATGCAGGATCCAGAACCTTTTACAAACCGCCCACACGTTCTCATTGCTAATGATTTGGGGCGTCGGCTATGTGTCCAAGCATGCTGCGACCCTGGAATTGCTGAAGGCCGTTTCCGAAGTACTTCAGGGCAGGTCCTATGTCACGCTGAAACTGCGCTCCGACGACTGAGCTATTCCCAGCGTTATTAATGGACTCTAGCCAAGACGGTTAAATTCATCAACGGTAGAGGTTGGCCAACGTTCATTCCCAAGAGCGAGGTTCGCTATATCAACCCGCGTGATCGCCAGCTGGAGCAGAATCTAGTGAATGAGTTGGGACGACGAGGATTTCAGGTACAAGGTCCAGTGCTCGCAGGATCAGCGACGACCCCTCGCCACGTGAGGCGATCCCTTCCGTAGTGACAGGCACCCGCCGGGACGTTACTGGATATGCAGCGTCTTCCAGTTGAAGTCGTAGCGGAAACCGATGGCTCCTGCGCTGTAGCCTCCATTCCCCAAGGCGTCCGTGGTATCTCCCAGTCTTGACTCGATAAACACATAGCCGGCAGGCGAGAAGTGCCATTCGGCGCCGAGGACTGCATATCTGGTCTTGAAGTTCGGGTTGATGAAGGGACTCAGGTCGAAGGGGATATAGTCGTCAAAGCCGGCTACTGCTGCGAACTTGCCGAACTTGAACCTGGAGTATAACTCGACTCCATTCGCGGAAAATCCGACCGCTACTGTCTCCGGTCCGCCTGTGGGCTCGGGAATGAACGCCACGTCGCCGTTGTTCTGGTGGACGTAGTCGGCGCCCCATTCGAGGTTGCGCCAGGTGCCCTGGCCTCCAAACGCCCAGTAATCCGTGCCTCCATGGAGCACCGTACTGGTAAGAAAATGGTCGAAATAGGTCTTGTTGTAAGCACCGCCAAGCTTCAATCCCGGAAGAGCTTGTGCCTGGAAAGAGAAGCCAAATCCGTTGAAGACCTGTGGGGTATCTGAAGCCCGCAACTGCCCCTGGGCTCCAAAATCGAAGATCTTGGCGAACTTCAGATGGTAGAGAATGATCTGGTCGGCGCGGCCGGTACCGGATTCACCGCCGTCGGTGTTGGCAACGTAGGTGGCCGTGGACTGGCCGCCGAACACGTTGAAGCGATCTGTCGTGTAGCTCGTTATGTCGTAGTGGGTGGAAAGCTGTTTGCCAAAGGAGAGGCGTCCATATTTACCCAAATCGACTCCGACAAAGCCAAGGCGGGCGCCGAAGACAGGCTGAGTCGTTGACTGTACGACACCGAAGCCAGACGACGTAGTTGCGCCGGCGTTGTATGTGGTTTCGTTCTGAACCAGGTTTACACCCCATTCCGTGGTGGCGATTACCTTGAGTGGTCCAAACGTTGTGAAATTGATGCCGACGCGGGTGGCGTCATCTTGTACTTGCGCTCCGCCCATTGGAAAGCCGACGATCGTGCGAAGACTCCCATAAGGCTGGAAGGCGCCAGTATATTGGATTTCAGGGTTCGTCCCCGTTGTGACCGTGGCCATCTCGGATTTTTCGTCCTCGGCCTGGGCCAGCGCTTCTGCCGGACTGCTCGCCGTTGCCGTTACAGTTACGCGAGAAGTGCTTCCGGTCGCGAAGTCGCCTCCGCAACCTTCCGACACCCAGACCCCATGGTCGTCATAGCCCCAGTTCCTGCCCAGCAGGCAGGCAGCTTCTCCCGTTGGTCGCAACATCACTATACCCGCCCGGGTATCGGCTGCGCATTGTTGTCGTGCTTGGCCTGTGGAGACGCAGCTTACGACGGCCGAAACCGACGCCTGCACCGGGCTCTGTTGAGCATTCAGACCCGCAGCCCAGGCCAGGACCATGGCCGCAAAGACAGAGTAGCTTCTTGGCTTCATACTCCTCCTCTTACGGGCTTGTGCCGCCATCTCCTGGCCGGACCTGCGGCTTTCAAGGAAGGAGGCGATCCGCCTCGCTTGCGTGAGGCTATATCCGGGGAGATAACCTCACATCTTCCCCATCAGCAAAATCCAGGAGTATCTACGCCTTCTTGTCCGCACTTATCTTTCCATGTATGACTGAAGGCCGTTCCTTAAGAAACGAAGGTTCGGAGCCCGTGCATTCCCGAAAACTAGAATATTTCCTAGATTCCAAAAACTAGGTGTTTTCCTAGTCGACGCCCCAAGATCAGATATCCACAATGGTGTAGAGGATTACAGGCGGTGTGTCCAATGGGGTAGCTCGGTCGCCGGGTGCCCCACTCAAGCCTTGTGTTGTTCGGTTCCATGAGAGTCTTTCCAGTGTGTTTCTAGACATCCTTTACAATTCCGCGCGAGCGAGAGGCGCTGGGCGGGCGGTGGGTGGTGGTGCTGGATTCGTTGGGGGCGCACCTATGAGTAATTCACAGATTGAAATGGCTGCCGAAACCCGACGAGCCGTCTTACCGAAGGATCAGTAAAGGAGAACAAACTCATGAAACGCATTGGATACGCAATCGGATTGCTCACGCTCGTAACGGGCCTTTCCGCCCCGTTGCCGGCTCAGCAACCCAGTGCCGAGAAATCAGACCTGATCGATTCCTCGGCGATGGATGCCTTGAATCAGATGGGCTCCTACCTTCGCTCCCTCAAGGATTTCCAGGTTATATCTAACGCCACGTCGGAGGATGTTCTGGAGGACGGCGAGAAGTTGATGTTCGCTCGCACCACGGACATGCTTGCCGTTCGGCCCAATAAGCTTCGCATCGATATCCAGGGGGATCAGATGTCGGGTCTGATCCTCTATGACGGAAAGACATTCACGCTCTTCGCCCGTGGTGTGGGTTACTACGCATCTGCGGACGCACCCCCAACCATTGGTGAATTGATCGACATTGTGCGCGAAAAGTACGACATGGAGCTTCCGCTCGTGGATCTCTTCCTGTGGGGCGGGCCGCAAGCCTTCACTAACAACATCACCGAAGCCACCGATTTTGGCCCTGGCGACGTTGAAGGAACCACCTGCGAGCGTTACGCGTTCCGGCAGCCCGGCCTCGACTGGCAGGTCTGGATCCAGTTGGGTGAACATCCTCTGCCCAGAAAACTGGTTTTGACCACCACCACTGACGAGGCTCGTCCGCAGCACGTTTCGGTACTGACCTGGAACCTCGCGCCGTCCTACAACGATGCGGCCTTCGTCTTCGATCCTCCGGCGGATGCTCACAAGATCGTTTTCGCCGGACAGAAAGCGGCAACAAGCAGCAACTAGGAGCTACACATGAAACTCAATACTGGACTCGTTCTATCGTTCTCGCTCGCGCTCCTTGTGGCAGTTCCATCCGTTGCCCAACGCGGCGGTGGTGGCAACAGAGGTGGTGGCAACAGTAACAACGGAACTGTCCGTTCGACTTCCAGCAACAGCGTCAATCAGCCCTCAAGAAATGCTGCCTCGAACCGCAGCGCCAACAGCAACACCAATGCCAACCGCAACGCCAACGTCAACCAGAACGCGAACGTAAACCGCAACGCCAATGTCAACCAGAACGCGAACGTAAACCGCAACGTCAACGTAAACCAGAACGTCAACGTCAACCGAAACGTTAATGTCAGCGGTGGGTACAACGGCTACGGCGGCGGGGGTTGCTGCTATCACCCCGTAGCGGCTGCGGCCGCGGTTGCAACGACAGCCGCAGTCACCGCCGCTGTGGTCGGATCGATGGTGAATACGCTTCCGCCCAACTGCCAAGCCATCGTTGCCAACGGTGTCACCTACCAGCAGTGCGGCGGCACCTACTATCAGCCACAGTTGGCCGGCGGGAACACGACCTATGTTGTGGTCAACCAGCCGTAGTTTGCGGCGGATAGCGACGAACGTGCGGGGGGTGGCCCTCGATAAGTAGGAAGGGGTTGTCAAGACATTACGGAAAAATTCTTCGCGTTCAGTTCTGATTCGACCAGTTATTTGGGGCATTCCCAAAAACTAGGTGTTTTCCTAGTCGACATCGCCGAGTCGGATATCCACAATGGTGTGGAAGATCGCAAGCGAGTGTGTCCTATGAGGGTAACTCGGCTGCAGGAGAGGAACGGACCGCGGCATCTCAGGTGGATTGAATGCCTGCTGATGGGTTGCGGCCTGCTCCTCGTCCTTACATACGTCGGTAATCGGGGATACAGCGCAATTTACTCCCGTGCCATGGTGCGAAGCTTCTGGGCATCACAAGCATCTGCCCAAGCGCTAGTCGAAGGACGGTCTCAGTCGCAGAGTGGCCTGCCAGACTTTAGCCTCTGGTCAGAAAAACGCATCAAGGGATACCGGGCCAGCCTGCTGGCCAACGTCCCACCGCCATTGGGAGTGCTCGACATTCCTTCGCTTCAATTACAGGTGCCGGTTTTGGAGGGGACAGACGACGTAACACTGGATCGGGGGGTCGGGCACATTCGGGGCACCGCGTCCCTAGGAGAATCCGGAAACATAGGCGTTGCCGGACATCGGGACGGTTTCTTCCGCGTGCTTAAGGACATTCACCTGGGAGATGCAATCGATCTGCATTCGCAGAGTGGCACCTCACATTATCTGGTCGATGAAATACAGATAGTTCCACCCACCGACGTCTCCGTTCTGGGGGCGCGTGCTAAACCTTCGCTTACGTTGGTCACTTGTTATCCCTTTTACTACGTAGGTAGCGCCCCATTGCGATACATCGTACATGCAACGGCTGCCGATATGAACCGCTGAAAAGTAGTGAGAGCAGCCGGCCATCAATTCCAAGACCCAGGAAGAAGAACGAGCTGACCGGGGTCTGTTAACACGACTAGAACGGCAGTGACCGGAGCCGGTTGTTCTGGATTCTACAGTCCCCGGCTTCTGTCCAAGGCTATTCACCTATTTCAAAACTGGAGAATGACAATGAATTCAAGAAGCGTGACGAGGAAAATTTTGATGCTCGCAGCCGGGACAGCGTGTTTCGTAGTTGCGGTCCTGACTTTCGCACAGGTGCAAACCCAAACAACGACCACATCCGGCGCCACGACAAGGCAGGTAACGATCGAGAGTGGTGAGGTTGTAGCAGTCGAAGGGAACGATCTTTTCGTCAAGATGTCGGACGGCACTCTTCGCGATTTTCCCAACATCCCGGCCAGCGCCACAGTCAACGTGGACGGCAAGCAGCTGACCGTCAGCGAACTCCAGCCCGGCATGAAGCTGCAACGCGCGACCGTAACAGCAACCACGCCCCAGGTGGTCACAACCGTCGAGACGGTAACCGGCAAAGTCTGGCATGTGCACCCACCGCTCATGGTCATCCTCACACTGGAGAATAACGAGAACCAACAGTTCAAAATCCCCAAAGGGCAGAAGTTCATGGTGAACGGCACCGAAACGGATGCCTGGGGCCTGAAGAAGGGCATGACAGTGACCGCAACCAGAGTCACGGAGACGCCCGTGACTTCTGTGTCGAACTATCAGCACGTAACCGGAACCTTGCCGGCGGGTACGCCTGTTTTGATCGCCAAGGGATCCCCCACTCCTGCGCCGACTGCAGAGGGAAGCGTTGCTGCATCGCATGAAGCAGGAACAACAACTGCATCGGCAGAGCTGCCGAAGACCGCGTCAGGTTGGCCTCTCGTGGGACTTCTTGGGCTGTTATTCGTTTCGGCTTCGCTCGGGATGGCATTGCTGCGCAGTAGGCCGGGACTTCGAGGTTAGACTTCCACAAGCCGCAGCGGCCGGTTCAAAGAGGCGGCGCCGCAGCGCGAGGCCGGGTAGATTCCCGGGACTCAGCCCCCGTGACTCTGCTCCGCCCGAATGGCCACACCTCACTGCTGTGGGTCCGCGCGCAGGCGAGAGGTTTTCGGCAGAGTGCCCCACTCAAGCCTTTGTTCTGGCTTTGAGTGGGGCCTTTTTTTGTAGCCGGGCCGAGCCGCCCAGTCACTCCTTCGCCGGGCGGCCCTCGATAAGTAGGAAGGCGTTGTCAAGACAGAAATATGCTGGGCGGTGCGTGAGCACCGCGTGTTTGCCAGAGAGGCTGATGCCGTACCTAGGAGTTTTCCTAGTTTTCGCGACACTGCTCCTTGGATAAAAGTTAACGTGCAGGATGATGCCAAGCGTCTCATGTCCTATTCCGCTTAGAGGGAACGGTTACGGGCAGACCTGACATTGTGAATTGTCCCGCAATCAGCTCCATATGGAAGGAGAACATCGATGAGACTGAGAACGATCGCTTCAAGCCTTGCGGTGATCCTGCTGGCTACAGGTTTGGCAGGTGCCGGCGATACACCCCAGCAGAAACAGGACAAGATTCGCAAGATGACTGCGGAAACTCTGCAGGAGTTATACAAGAAGGAACCCCCAGCTCAGGGGCAAATTCAAAAGTCTGCCGGATATGCCGTTTTCAATAACACGGGGACAAACATCCTGCTGGTGAGCACGGCGCGGGGTGCAGGAATGGCCGTCAACTCCAATAGCAAGCAGGAAACCTTCATGAAGATGGTTTCGGGCGGGGCCGGTTTTGGTATGGGAGTGAAGAATTATCGGGTGATCTTCGTGTTCGAAAACAATGACGCGTTCAACCATTTCCTTGATTCCGGCTGGTCGGGCACAGCGCAAACGGACGCCGCGGCCAAGGTAGACGATAAGGGCGGAGCTCACGCCGGAGCAGCCGAGATTGCCCCGGGCGTCCTGGTCTACCAGATCACCAAGAATGGACTCGCCCTCCAGATAACCTTGCAGGGCACGAAGTACTACAAAGACGACGACCTCAACAAAAAATCATAGCTCCTGGTCGCGAAATACCGATTTGCTCACGCGCCCCGAAACTAAGTGCGACCGGTAGTTGTTCTTGAAATACTTCGGCCGGGAGCTGGCTTAGGGTCACTGTCGACGGCTAGCGTGCAGCAGTCGAGTGCTATAAATATTTCAAGATTGAGTGGGGATGCGCCGCCTTAACCGTGCGATACCAGCGGCAAGCCGGGTAGAGCAGGACAAGCGTCACGGCCGAGATACCGTAGGTGGCGCCCAAACCGTCGAAGCCGCGGAGGCCAAAATACGTCGCCGGTATCTCGAACGCAAGACGATGGACGATGTAGAAGAACATTGCAGTCTGCCCGAAAACATAGAACACGCCGTTCTCCCGGACGCCAATCCGTAGCTCGAGCGTCCTGAGCAACGCGAGGCACAGGAACAGAATGCCGAGTTCCAGCGAATAGTAGGTGAGCGACGGCGGATATTTACTGACGTGAAGGCACTGCTGCCATGAATTGTCCGCGCGGTGCAGGAACATGTCGCCGTATCCGCCGATACCGCGAACGACTGCGAAGACGATCAGGCTCGCGACACCGCAAAGCCACAGCACGTTCCTTCCCGAAACTGTGCTCTGACCGGCAGCGAAACGGATAAGATGCCGGCCGAATACCCAGCCCAGGATCGAGAGGGCCAGCCAGGGAATCACCGGATACTTGATGACCATGCTGTTACTGCCATAGGTCGCAACCGTGAATGCGGCCAGTACCGAGGAGTTGCCCGGTGGTGTCCAAAACCAGCCGGTCACGGTTTCTCCCAGTGCGATCCAGCCCACGGCCAACGAAAGCAGCGCCCAGGTAGGCAGACGCCGAAGGGGAGCCATGCAGATCATCGAAAGGCCGATAGCCAGCAGCACCTGGAACGTCCAACGGCCAGAACCGAGAGAGATAATTGTTGGATCGAGAAGCGCGATGATCAGCCCGCGCTTCAGCATGCTCTTGTCAATCTCCCAGGCGTTGACACCCTTGATTACCCGCCGCTCGACGCTCAGGGCCAGGGACGTGCCCATGAGAAACACGAACGCCGGCGCACACAGGTGCGTAAGCCAGCGCGTGAAGAACTCCGCCGCCGGGAGGGTCATCGTACCGGCGTCGGCATACATGGCGGAGTCGTGGTCGGTGGTGAGCGTCGAATGCCATGGAAGCGTGGTCAATGACCATGAAGATCATGACCAGGCCGCGCATCCAGTCGATTGAAGCGACGCGTTGCGATATCCGGCTCTCTGCGATTGAATTCGCAGGCTTCGTGAATGTCGGACCTCCTACTTGAAGGGCAGGTTCGGGCATATCGGCGAGTCCAATTTCACTTCTTATGTAATGCCTGACATTGTGTGGTGCAGGGGATGCTAGGTTAGCCAGCAGTACTGTACACGAACGCTCTCCCAACGCCGCATAATTTCTATTAGACGCTTCGTAGGAACTGCATGAGTGCTAGATCTTCCTTCCAGTGTTTTGGAAGAACAGCCGCAGATCTCACAAGTTGCGAGCGCCCTAGCCTTCATTTCCAGATCCACTTCGGCATAAACTTTTGCGGTGTTGACCGAGACGTGGCGTAACCAAGCTCGGATCGTGTTAATGTCGTCGCCCGGCGATTCCGGCATTGTTCGTCCGGGGCAGTCAAGGTCGGGCTGTCGGCAATCACTTGCTTGCAAGCACCGCGCGGCCGTACAGGCGCTGAGTCGGCCGCTCATCGTACGGATAGATCTCGGCAAATGTTGCGACTTGTTTCTTCGAAATCGTTACCGGCGTCTTGAGTACGAACCAACTCACGCCTTCGGTGCACGGCGGAGTTGTCAACGAACCGGGAAAAGTGAAATAGCTGCGGTTAGCAGGCAACAAGTCTGCGGCATCGATTTCGAGGTTATCGTCGGTCTTCTCCGGACCGTCCGTCTTCGGCGCAACACCCCACAGCGTCTCAACCAGTGGATTTGCAGCACCCTCTTCCAGCAGCACCGATATCACGGCCAGATTCCCGTCGGCATCCGAGTGCACCAGGTGGAGCTCCATGGGAAACCGCTTGCCCTTGATGGTCTCCTCGCTGGGATGGTGGAAATGGAATTGTTTTAGCTCGTAACGCTTGTCCCCGATCCTGATAAAACTGCCGGGATCGTAGTTGATCTCAATCGTGTGGCCGTTGTTGATGATGTGGAGCGCGCTGGGCTTGTATTCGAACTGAATTGCGGGCAGATCAGCACTCCGGGCACCGGCAATATCGACTGGGGACTGGAGGTGGCCGGTTTTGCATGCGGCGAATTCGGGTTTCAGTTCGCCCCAGTGCGCAGGGCCATCGGAGCCACTGTAGCCCCACTCATGCGCAGGATGTTCCTGTGCCATGGCCGCGTACGGCATGCATATACTGCAAAATACGAGCAGGGCCGCCACGGCCGGTAACCGTCGTCCGATCATGAAGACTCTCGGAGGTGAGTTCACGTCGCCTCCTTTCCGGCGTGCGCAACTTTAGCTCAGCACCAGCATACGCTGGGCACTTCAGCCGTCGTCTGGATTCCGTGAGCGGCTTCTCACCAAAAAATAGGAGGGCCCGGTAAGGATCGGCCCTTAGGCGTAAAGGCCCACTTTATTTGCGGCTGAGAAGGACGGGACAGGTCCTGTCGGTGCAGCGGGAGCGGCCGGTTGAGCTGAGGTAGAAGACGGTTGGGCTGGTGCACCCGCCGGGGTCTGTGTATCGGTCTGCGATTTCTTTCCGCAGCCAACGGAACACAAAGGCAGAGTTGCAACGCAGAAGAGGGTAGCTACACGGAAAGCGTTAACGATCGAAGGGGCAGGCATATCGACTTCTTTCCTGGTGTATTGCACTCCCCAAGTTTGCCTGGACCGAAGCGCACTGGTTTTTCCCCAGCCGATTTGGCGAACATCACTTGGGAACAAGTGGAGAAATGTAAGCCGCTCCGGTAAGAGCCGCTTGTATTGCTGGAATCAGGTGCGCCTTCATGTGGGCCTTGACAACATATCCCAACGCGCCTTCTGCCCTACACGCTTCTACGAATTGCTCTTCCGAATGGATTGTCAGGAAAACAATTCTGGCTGACGAGGTGAGCTTCCGCAATCGACGGGCGGCATCGATTCCGCTCAAACCAGGCATGGCGATGTCAGCCACAATGACGTCGGGAGAAAGACGGAAGAACTCCGACACCATGGCTGCGCCATCCCCTACGGTTCCCACGATTTCAAACTGAGACTTTAACAGCGCGGCTGTGCGCTCAAGGAAAGCCGAATGGTCGTCCGCCAGTAGTACCCGCGGCCGGATCAAAGTTCACCTCCGTTAGAGCAGAGGGATGCCCATTCTTCGTCACGTAACTGCCGAAGCCGTTTCAAACTTTAGAGTTTATTGTGAGGGCACGTCGCGGTTTCTCGCGACTGGGGAAATCCCTAGGCTGTGACGACCCGCAGATGCAGGTTCGGGATCGACTGAGATCAGGCCGCGCTTTACGGCGAACAGGACCAGAGCAGCGTTGCTCTTGAGACCGAATGCTTCCATGATATGGTGCTTGTGGAATTCCACAGTCTTTTCGCTCAGGTTGAGGATCGCTGCTATTTCTTTCATCGACCGTCCCTCGGCAAACAACTGCACGAAGTCGCACTGCCGTCGCGTCAATTCCTTCGAAAACTGGTTCGCCCTGGTCTTCGCGACGACCCAGTCTTCAGGTCTCAGCCTAGGGGTGACGTAGGACCGGCCATGCAAAATCTCCTCGACCGCCTTCAGCAGTTCCTGTCCGCCGGAGCACTTTAGTAGAAAAGCTACTCGTCCGAGTTCAAGCGCCGCGGCAGCAAGATTTGTGTCGTCGAGCATTGTCAGAAATACGAACCTGACATTCGGAACGTGTTCTCTGATTCTTCGGGCTGCGTCTAGCCCGTTCAGGAGGGGCATCGCGACATCGGCAACAATTACATCCGGGCTGAGTCTGATGGCTTCCTGCAGCATGGCCCGGCCATCTGCTGCCACCCCAATGACGGCAAATGTCTTCTCCAGGTAGACGCGCAAAGCCTCAGCAAAGATCGCATGGTCATCTGCGATGAGTATGCGAGGGCGGGACGTGCTCAGGTGGGCGGCTTTCATAAGGGCATTCCCTTCATTTGCCAGACTTGCGCTCCGAAACTGACGCAAACGGCATGCCTTGCCCAACGATTTACGAACAATGGCTCGGGTTAATTGAACCAGCGCGACGGAGCGCTAGCTGTAATGGCAGTCACACTCACTTGTGACGCCGCTTCACTCAGGTCTTGAGAAAGAAATACAACATGACCAAAGGAGAACGAAGAAGTGCCTACTTAGTTGGGGCCGCAATCCATTCGTACAAAGTCATCCGGTTGCCAGCTCCGATCCGGTTGAAGAGGGACCCGCAGTTCAATTCTCGTCCCTTTCCCAGGTTCAGAACGAATCTCAAATCGACCGTCCAATGAGTATACGCGCTCTTTCATGCTGCGGATGCGCAGGCCTTTTTTTTCCAAACTCCCGTAAATCGAATCCAATGCCGCAATCGGGGACAGCTTTCGGCCTCCCCCCATTAAGAATCCCTACAGCAATCCCGCCAACTATCTTGCCTTCCCTGGCAAAGCCTTGCAGATAGCCTCCCACCTCCCCGTGACCGAGGTCCACGTTCGATGGACCGAAAACCGGCGCGTGCGCAGCGGCGGCAACCATCGGACCTGCGTGGGACGCGCCGACGTACCGAGTTCCCTTGGGTCCATTCCGATGTGCGAATAAAGAACGATTACCGATACTTGGGGCGATGGCAGCGGCTTCTGAAGAGGCACTGGGAAGCCAAGAAGCTAACTTCCCGCCTGGACAGACTTTGCGCACTTAGGGGTTTCCCTAATTGTTCTCAGGGCTTCCTTTGCGCGAGAGTACCACAAGCCGACATGAGTTCCGGCAGCGATCTTGAGGGAAGTTCCAGGGACATGAGATCGAATCTTCGGATCACCTGGCGACAAATCAGCTCCGTCGTGCTCTCTTTATTGGTCCTCTCCGCCATCTGGATTCAGGCGGCTCAGGCGCAATCGCAGACAACCGGCAGCAAGAAATACAACAACTGAAAGACAAGGTCGAGCAATTAGATCAGATGATGAAGGAGGCTAGGCGGAGCTCAATGCGCTGGAAGGATCGCTGCACAACATCCACCCACGCCTCGGCCAGCCGCACAAACCCCAGTCGGAGCAAAAGAGACCTCCGCACAGGCGGAGTCCGTGATCGCCGTTCCCTCGGAGGCAGTAATCGCTGCTCCCCAGACTGGGGTCGTGCCGCTGGAAGGAGAAATCACCGAGCGGAAGGACAGCGTGAGCGTGTATGGATTTACCATGCTCGACTCCGGATACGACTTCGGGCAGGTGAATCCCGACTGGTACGACGTAGTCCGTCCCACCAAGTTGCCGGCCTTCCACAACGAGTTTGCGCCGAGCGGAAATGTCTACGCCAGTGTGCGGCAGACTCGTTTCGGGGTGAAGAGCTCCACGCCTACACCGCTCGGCGACCTGAACACAATATTCGAATTCGAACTATTTGGGACGGGGGTTGACGCGGGCCAGACGACTTTCCGCCTGAGGCATGCTTACGGCGAGTTAGGGCAGTTCGGCGCCGGACAAACCTGGAGCGCGTTCATGGACATAGACGTCTTCCCGAACACGCTGGAGTACTGGGGGCCGAACGGGATGGTCTTCTTCCGCAATATACAGGTGCGCTGGATGCCGATCCGAAGCGAACGAGGAAGCGTCACCATCGCTCTGGAAAGACCCGGCGCCAGCGGCGATCAAGGCATTTATGCCGACCGTATCGAGCTAAGCAATATACGGCCCCGGTTCAATTTCCCTGACCTCTCAGGGAATGCGCGAATAGTCAGGAACTGGGGTTATGTACACACGGCCGCCATTGTCCGGAAGATCGGGTGGGTTGATACGAGCACTAACCCGCTCAACCTCGGTGGCAGCGTCGTGGGCTGGGGAATAAATCTGACTTCCAATCTCAACCTGTCAAAGAAGAATGTCGCCAAGCTGGCATTTGCGTACGGGCATGGCATTGAGAATTACATGAACGATGCGCCGGTGGATGTTGGTGTCGCGACAAATCCCCCGAACTCACCCGTGCCCTTTAAAGGCGTTGCTCTGCCGGTGTTGGGGATTGTGTCGTTTCTCGACCACACCTGGAGCGAGCGCTTCACCAGTTCGGTCGGCTACTCGCTGGTGAACATCCAGAACTCAGACGCGCAACTCCCATCGGATTTTCACCAGGGTGACTATACGATCGCCAACTTGCTCTACCACCCGATCCCGAGGGTCACAATGGGGAGCGAGTTCCAGTTCGGCAGGCGGGTGAACTTCAGCGACGGGTTTAATGTCAACGATTACCGGCTGCAATTCTCATTCAAATTTGACTGGGAAAGAGCTTCAAATCGCCGACGTTTTGATCTGGTCGCAAGGGAAAGACTCGAAAGGAAACTTCCATGTTTGTTCGTAGCTGGGCCGTAAGGCTAGTTCTTCTCGCGACAATCTTTACGCCTTCTCTGTTTCCAAAGTTGGCGCGGTCACAAGCGCCGCGCAGCCCGGTTGCTCCCAGGCGAGAGCTCGTAGAGTCGGCGGTGCGAGAAGCTTACGCCAAGTTCAAGAGCGACACGAGGGGTAAAAACGCTGATTACATTCCCTATCTGGCACAAGTGGATCCAAACCTATTTGGGATTGCCATCGTCACTACCGATAACCAGATTCTCACCCTGGGCGATGTGAAGTATTCCTTCTCCATTCAGTCGATTTCCAAGGTCTATACGCTGGCACTTGCGATGGAGGAGCTGGGACCCGACAAGGTCTTCGAAAAAGTGGGCTCAGAGCCTACCGGACGCCCTTTTAACTCTCCGGTGGCGGTCGTGGATATCCCAACACACACTGGCAATCCTTTTGTTAATGCAGGCGCCATCGCCACCACCAGCCTGATTTCCGGCAACAATGCGGATGACAAATGGAACAAGATCTTAGACTTCTACAGCAGAGTAGCTGGGGAAAAATTATCCCTTATTGACGAGGTTTACAAATCTGAGGCGGCCACAAACACCGGCAACAAAGCCCTCTCTATGCTCCTGGCGAAGTATGACCGGATCTACGCCGATCCGTTTGAATCGGTAGACATCTACACCAAGCAGTGTTCGGTGGGCGTAAACGCTACACAGCTAGCCCGGATGGGTGCCACCCTGGCGAATAACGGAATCAACCCTGCCACCGGCGAACAGGTGATCAAGGCCGAAGACGTTCCATACATCCTCAGCGCGATGACAATGGCCGGTCTTTACGACGGCTCCGGTGGTTGGGCCTGGCATGTGGGACTTCCTGCAAAGAGCGGGGTCGGCGGCGGGATTGTCGCGATCGCCCCCGGGAAGGGGGCAATTGCCGTCTTTGCGCCTCCATTGGATGAGGCCGGAAACAGTGTCAAGGCGCAAGAGGTGATCGAGTACGTTGCCGAGAAGTTGCACTACAACCTCTATTCGCCAGCGTCAGTCGGATGGAAGTAAGTGCAGAAGAGTGCGGTTGAATAAGTGGTAGCTTGCGGACGGTGCGCACCAAATCGGCGCCTAGCGGGACTCACTTGGACGGCATCGAGCCGTCATCCTCTGGAGGAGTTAGTTATGAACATGGAATATTCACTACACAATAAGGAATATATACGTCGGGCTCTCGAAGTCTCCATCCACGTTGGCCTGGCCATTTTGCTTACGGCCGCGTGCCTCATGATCCTGCTCCCCTTTCTGCCTCTGGTTGCCTGGGGCATTATTATTGCGATTGCTGTCTTCCCTGCGTACCGATGGCTACGGAGCATGGTGGGTGGGCGTGGAACGCTGGCCGCGACTATTTTCACATTGCTTTCCCTGGCGATCCTGATTGTCCCGATTGTGATGCTGGCGAACACAATGGTGGAAGGTGTTCAAACGCTGGTCGCTCACGTCAAAGACGGATCGCTCAGTATCCCACCTCCGCCTGCCAGTGTCGGAACATGGCCCATCATAGGCGCACCTCTGCAAAAGCTCTGGACTAAGGCTTCAACAGACTTGACCGGCCTGCTGCAAAGCCTGCTTCCACAGATCAAGGCTCTTGTCCCCGGAGTCCTCGCTGCTTCCGCTGGCTTTGGCCTCACTGTGCTGCAATTCGTCCTCTCCATTCTAGTGGCGGGAGTTCTGCTCGCAAATGCTTCGGGTTGCGCGGAAGTTACGCGTTCGCTCGCGAACCGCCTGTTTGGTGACCGGGGTCCGGAGTTCGAGGACCTCGCCGGATCCACGATACGGAGTGTAACCAATGGAATTCTCGGTGTCGCTGTCATCCAGTCTTTTCTAGCCGGTCTCGGCTTCGTCGTGGCCGGACTGCCCGGCGCCGGCTTGTGGACGTTGATCTTCCTCTTCGCCGCCGTACTTCAGGCAGGAGCCCTCGTACTTGTTCCCGCCGTTATCTACATGTTTGCGATCGCCGGCACAACGAAGGCAGTGCTGTTTCTGCTCTGGTGCATCGTGGTCGCCCTCATCGACAATGTGCTGAAGCCCTTGCTGCTGGGTCGCGGGGTAGCAGTTCCCATAGTAATCGTCTTTCTAGGAGCGATCGGCGGATTCATCGCGATGGGCATTATCGGTCTTTTCGTCGGCGCTATCGTTCTGTCAGTTGGATACAAGCTGTTTCTCGGATGGCTGGAAGGTCCTGTAGCTGCGATGCGGGATATTTGATCGACGACTTTAGGTTGCTGGATCGATCGCAGGCCTTCCTCCGCGGCGGCGGGCAATGCGATTGGCAAGCGCGCGCCAGGGAACAAGGCGCGGCAATGAGCACGGGACCGAGGAGGAGAGCGGCACCGGATGAATCACGCGACGAGAGCCACGAGGGCTACTCCCCTACACTTAGGGGTTTCCCTAGTGGCCCTTGATTGTGCTCCACCTTAAAAAAGAAACAAAGGAGTTTTCTGGGGGTAGGGTGTCTGTGTCTGTCTCATCCAAGCGTCCTCGCATTTTGATCGCCGACGATCATATTCTCCTGGCGGACCTGTGCAAGAAACTACTTGAAACCGAATTCGAAGTCGTAGGTACAGTAAGCAACGGACGTGCCATGGTGTGTGCGGCCGCGGAGTTGAAGCCGGACGTGATCGTCGCAGATATCGCCATGCCGGTTCTCAACGGTCTGGACGCGGGCAAGCAAGTCAAAATAATGTTACCTCTGGTCAAGCTACTGTTCCTCACGATGAATGGCGACATTGGCCTTGCTGCCGAGGCGTTCCGTCGCGGAGCTTCTGGATATCTGCTGAAGACCTGCACTGCCTTGGAAATGATGACTGCCGTGCGCGAAGTATTACGCGGTAAATCCTATATGTCTGGGGCGCTCTGCAGAGACGAAGTCAACTACCTGCGCCGAAAAGGAAGCAAGCATCTCGAAGAAGGTGAACGTTTGACTGGGAGGCAGCGCGAGGTTCTTCAGTTGCTCGCCGAAGGCAAACAGATGAAGGAAGTCGCTGAAATCCTCAACATGACAACCAGAACAGTAGCGTTTCATAAATACCGGATGATGGAGAAACTAGGTGCCAGGAACAACGCCGAACTGGTGCGTTACGCCATTAGACTCCAAATCGTGGCGGCGTAGGGACAAGCGAAGGCGAAGGGCGGGTTGAAAAGATCCTGAATGTGTCGCGTAACAAGATGGATCTGCGAAGCACGCGGAATGGTCGCAGTTGCATAGAGCGCGGAGGAACGTAGGCATGAAGCCAAAAGGAATCGGTGCAGGTGTTCGCCGTCTGCTGGTCGTGATCTGCGCTAAAGTCCTGGTCCCGGGAGATACCCTGGCAAATATGCCGTCCCTGCAGACGGCGCATACACCGGCCGCGAGATCCAGGCGGCGAAGATTCCGGCGGACCAACCGGACTCCCTCGTAGCGCCCATTGCCCTCTATCCCGATCCAATGCTGGTACAGGTTCTTGCTGCATCCACCTATTCGCTTGAGATCATTCAGCTCCAGAAGTGGCTCACAAAGAATCCCGGACTAAAGGACAAGGCGCTGGCGGATGCGGTGGCGAAGCAGCCCTGGGACCCAAAGCGATGGGGATGGTCGCTGCCGACAGCATGCGAACTGCGAGCGTACTCTTAGACCTATAAACTCATCGCATGACCCTTGCAGTCGACCGGCGCGCCCGGGAGGATCTCGATCTTTTCCTCCTCGCTCTCATCAGTCAAGGCATCGACACCCTCTACCGTATGCAGTCTCTGGCCGGGATTTCGCAGGGGACCAGCCTGCAAGCCATCCAACGGCTCTTCGAGCACGGGCTCATTCGATCCAGCGCAGAAGGTTCCAGACGGCGCAAGACCTGGTCTCTGACGCGTGCCGGCCGAAGCCGGCTTCAGCGCGCCTACCGGCCTCGTGCATCGCAAGATCCCATCAACAGCAATTTCGAAGGTCTGCTCCGGACCGCTTTATTGACGGCCTTCGTACATGGGGATTTCCATTCAGCCAGTTCTATCCTGAGTGCCGGGGCCACTCGGCCGCAAAAGATTGACGGGGATAAGACCCAAGAGTCTGGTGAAGTTCCGGAAATAGCGTCCGTTTACACTCGGATGCGCCGTCTCAGAATGGCGCGGATAGCCAGAATCGAAGCAAAGATCCTCGCGCATTTAGCATTGGACCTGCGGTCAAGGGGTAAGGCCTAGTTCGCCGGCCCTATCTGCTGCGTGTTCCAAAAGGCTTGTGCCGGGTTTCCGCAACTCCCATACACCTGATCCCGGTCAGGTTCAAAATTGCTTTCAATTTAGCCCGTCTACGACTTTTTTTCGAAGTCGTTTTGGACCAGGGAGTTGCCTGTGGTTCGATGGAACATAAGCAGCCGTTCTCCACTTCGGAGGCCGGAACCGGCGAATTTCATTAGGAACCGGCCAGAAAGGAGGTTTGGGCGGAGAGGTCCGCCTGGACTATTTCATCTTTGGAGTAAACCAGATATGGTCCCCAATCCGAGCGGGCAACAAAGCCCGCAAGCCGTTCTTGCCGATCAGATCGACTCCCGGATCACTTCCTTACTGCCGAGGAGGCCGCAGAATCTCTCGGGGGAATCAATCCCCGTAGCCTTGTTCGCTGAGCCAGAGAAGGCCAGGTTCCTGCCTACCCGCGGAAGAGGGAAAGCGAAGGCTATGGCGCTTCCGCAGTGCAGATCTGCGCAACTCTAATGGATATGGTGCAGCACTGCTTACTGACAGTGAAGCAGCCGAGCGACTCGGTGTGAGTGCGGCAACGCTACGTTCTTGGCGGTGCCGTGGCGTCGGTCCTGCATTCATAAAAATGGGCAGCGGTGCCAAGGCTCCCGTGCGATATAGTGAGGCTGATCTTGAGCAATTCATCGCTCAGAGTCGCCGTGTTCCTTCAGTGCGGGCTGCATTCGAGGGATAAATGGAACTGTACCGGCAAGCAGGAAGCAAGTACTGGACGGCGGATTTCGTTGTCAATGGCCGCCGTTATCGAAAATCAACCAAACAAACCACCAAGGCGAAGGCTGGCGAAGTGGCTGCGGAATTCCTGAGACAGGCACAGCGCAATGAAGCACCAGCCCGTAGAGGGCGCCCGGCGACGCTGCGTCAGTTTGCGGAGGAGACCTTTCTGCCCCTGAGCGATGCCAATGCGCGAACAAAGGAGAGCACGAAAGAGTACTACCGTCTGGACTGGCGATTGCTGCAGGGTCAACCTGTGGCAGAGATGAGGCTGGATGGTATCAGGGCGCCGCACATTGAAGCCATCCGGGTCGAAGGCTCTCCGTCAACACACAATTGCGCACTGAGAACACTCAGGGGCATGCTCCACGTTGCGGTTGACCTCGACGTGCTGCCAAAGGTTCCAAAGTTCTCGCTGCTCAGTGAGCATCGGCGTGACCAACTGATCACACCAGACATTGAGCAGAGGATTGCGGCGGAACTGGCGAGCAACAATCGCAAGGGATCACTTCAGACGGCTCTGTTCATCATTCTCGATTGCGGTCTGCGACCAATAGAAGTCACCAACCTGAGGGTTGAGGATATCGATTTGTCGCGTGGCTCCATTCGTGTGAACAAGTCCAAGAGCAAGGCTGGTGAACGACTGGTGCCGATGACCAACCGGGTGAAGCAACTTCTGTTCGCTCAGATTGGAAAACGTGCCAGCGGTTGGCTGTTCCCTTCCCCGCGTTATCCGGGTCAGCCGATCAGGCGGCATGCTCTGACGACCGCATGGCGCAAGGCAGCGAACCGGGCTGGCGTCTCACCGGACGTTGACCT
Source organism: uncultured Acidobacteriaceae bacterium (assembly GCA_963782175.1). Taxonomy (GTDB): domain Bacteria; phylum Acidobacteriota; class Terriglobia; order Terriglobales; family Acidobacteriaceae; genus Silvibacterium. The sequence continues at coordinate 89,282 of CAWAIX010000010.1, read as the reverse complement.
GTACTGTGCTCGACACACGTATGCAACCGACGTGATGAACTCGACCAGAAATCCCTTCATCACCATGCGGCTGCTTGGTCACACGGAATTGGCCACGACCGAGCGATACCGGCACCCGGAAATTGCTCATGTTGGTGAACTTATGGATGAGAGAAACCGGCTACGTCATAATCTGCGTCATAGTCCGGAACTGTTACAATGAAGAAGCCACGCAAGTTGTTGTAAACAAAATGGAGAGGTGGCAGAGCCCGGTTGAATGCACCTGACTCGAAATCAGGCATAGTCGTAAGGCTATCGGGGGTTCGAATCCCCCCCTCTCCGCCAGCCTCTAGTTCAGAGCAATTCAAAAGAAATTCAGGCCAACCAGACAAAGCCCCGCAAATAATGGGCCTTTCGTCCTTTTGCGTCCGGAATTGTTCTGGGGAAAGCTGGACGATGGCCCGCCTGATCCATGCCGGCGAATGGGCAAGAGGTGAGAGAGATTCTTGGGGATATGTCCGGCCGCCGGCGAAGACTTGACCTGCGACCTCAAAGGCGTCGCAGCAGGGCGCTCCACACCCGAGCCGGATCAATTGGGCTCCGGCTTCGGATGCGATGCGGACTGCTGGCCAAAGTACGGCGCTTTCGCTCGGCTAAGACAATCGCAGCACGCGACAACTTCTAAAGCCTTTTCAACTCTTCGCTTTCGGCAACGATCACTCGCGAGCTTCGGTCGGAAAGACCTCCTTCTCTATTCAAGCGCCTTACCCTGGTCCGGTTTGGGCGGTCTTGTTCAGGAAGATCGGCATGTCGCATGTCATTCGCAAGCCAACTGCAGGATTTGCGCAGCTCGCTGGAGAAGCGACGGAATCGGCGTGAAACTCGTGTGCAAGAGGCAGAGCGAATCGTTTGCGGTTGTCACACCCACGGTCTGGTGTCTCTCGAAGCCCATCAGGACAGCAGGACCCCACATCGCCTTGAGCCTGAGGCTGCCCGAATCGAATTGAACCGACGGCTTCCCGAGGTTTGTCAGCAAAAGCTCGCATGAAAACCCTTGCAACAAGACCTGCGCGGCGCCGTGCACGTCGATGCCAGAGTTCATCGCCTGCTCCAGTCCCTCCAATTCCATCGCTACCCGACTGAGCGATTGCTTGTCGGTCAACGCAGACTTCGCGAAGCGCGCCATATCCCAGAAGTCTGCAAGCGTGCGAGGACTAATCGGAACGCCTCCGGCCCAGACGAAGACGCCGAAATCTTCACCGATCCCCAGCTCTTTTCTAAGGTTGAACGGCGACATCACGCGCACCGGGGAATGATTCCAGTCGGCAGAGGACTCGCGGCCGGCGAGCACAAGGGCGGAGCAAAGCGCACCATGAACCGTTGTCCTCTCTTTCCGCGCCCGTTCGATCAGAACTCGAGTCATCTCCGGAGTCAGACTCAGCGCCTCAATGCTGGGCAGCAAGTTGTCGATCGCACGGAAAGTCAGGAGCGGTCCTTCGTCAGGCACCTGGGATTGTAGAGAGCCGTTTGCGTCATTAGTGGCTTGCTGCGAGATATACACAAGCGGCTCCTGCGCCGGGTTGGGCGGCAAGGACTCGAGGGTCTCTCCGGTGAGGGCACGGAGCACATCTCGAATTGCATAGGCCGACGAAAGTCCGTCCGCAATCGAATGGTGAGTTGTAAGGATGAATACGGATTCGAACGGTCCGTGCATTAGCACGGCACGCGCAAGCGGGGCTTGTCCCAAGGCGAATGGTGTTGCGAGCTCCCTGGCGACTTCCGCTTCCCAGTTCGACTCTGCCGGCCCGGGAGTGACCCTGAGCGGGATCGGAGCATTCCTTACGGTCCGGAAGTGGGGAGCACCGCCGGGGTCCGTCTCGATGGCAACGGACAGCAGCGGGTGCCGTTCTTGCACTTTGTCGAGAGCGATCCGCCACGCTGAAATTGACGTAGGTCCTTCGATCTGGGCAGTCATCGCGAAGTGCACCGGGCGGTGCTGGTCAATGAGCGAGAAGAGGTGCTCCAGCCCGCCAAGCGGTCTCGCAAAATCAACTGAGGGTGGTAGAGGTAGTGTCGTGGTCATTTTTAGAGGCTCCTTGTTCATTACGCTGTTAAACATCCGTCGAGGCGCATGCTCGAACAGAACCGGTGCAGTGCCCAAGTCACAAAGTCGTCCTCAAAGAAAGAAGACGAGGACCCAGCAAAGCGCCTGCACCAGCCGCGAGCTGTGGACTGCTGCACCGAGAATGCTTGACAGTCGCGGTGTATCGGTCTCGTTGGCGGTTAGCGTAAACGCATCAAGCGTGGGGACACGTATAGTCATCGTGGTTCTCCTGTTTTTTTGTTTTGTCTTCTTCTGGCAGAAGCCTGAACACTCGTGTGTCTTCCTCAGCGTCGCCCTTGATGAAGGATGAATAGCGCTTCGCTAATAAGAAGTCGCAGGATCCAGCTGCGAAACGGGCCTTCGCTCTCAAAGCTCGGCAGGTTCCGAGAGGCTCTGAACCTGCAGTTCTTTACTGCACATTCAGCCATTTCGGAGCCACTTAATATCAGGCTCGCTGTGAAGTGGAGGGTCCTGGAGCAGCGCGAGAACCAATTGTCAAACTTATCCAATTGTTCTCGAGGCGTCAGCTTTTGAATCTGGGGCCGTTTGAAGAAAATTTCTGTGATTGCTGTAGCCATCTTTGAATTCGTTTACCTTCCCTGGAATGTGTCCAATGAAATCGTTCTGCGACGCAAGATCTCGAGCAGGGTCTTGCATTCTGGGTCCGTCGTCGTCGATGATCGTCGTCCATGCTCAGCAGATACAACAACGCGACAATCGAGATATTCCATCGAGACAAAACAAATCATGGAAGTACTTTGAAATGAGTGACGCTCGTCCATATCCCTGGGGCTAGAACCGTTATGAAGCCCGGCGATTCTGATTGCGATGCAGCAAGAAAATCTATCGGGAATAAAGTCCGCGCATCTGTGTTTATCAGTGTGGTCCCGGATGTTCCCCAATCAGCATGCGATACAAGAAAGTACGGCGGCCATTGAACATATTGACGGACTGTATGGTTATGCCCTTGTACTCACTCAAAACCGCGCCGGCGCCGAGGATTTAGTCCAGGAGACCTACGTTCGGGCGATTCGTGTGATGGGACGGTTGCGGCATGACAGCAATGTAAAGGCGTGGCTGTTCACGATTCTGCGCAACATTTGGCTGAACGAATTGCGGCAAAGGCGTAAAGCGCCTGAACTGGTCGATGTCGAGGCAGATGAAAGGACTTCCAATCTGATGGATGGAAGCACGAAGAGTCCTCACGATGTTTATGTGGGAAAGTTGGAGCGTCGTCATGTGCGCGAGGCAATTCAACAACTTCCTGAAGAGGCACGCGAAGTCATTCTGCTTCGCGAATGGGAGGAGCTGTCCTACCAGGAGATCGCGATAGTTCTTGATTGTCCGGTGGGAACTGTGATGTCACGCCTGGCAAGAGCGAGGTCGAAATTGCGAGACCTCCTTTCTTCGCTTTTGGAGGGCAGCTATCCGCGTGTGGCCAGAATGGAGGCGTCGGAATGAGCCCCTGCGATCACTATCGCCTCATGATTCCGCTCTTCCTGGATGATGAGTTGACCGGTAATGAACTCGAGGACTTTCGAAGACACCTCGTGGGCTGTGCTGATTGCAAGAAACTCCTGGCGGAAGAACAAGAGCTGTCACAACTTCTGCACCGGACCCGCCCGCTCTATCAAGCTCCGGAAGTTCTTCGCACGCGTGTTTCCGGCATCCTCTCTTCTGAGGTTGACTCAGGCCTCGCCGCGCCCGAGCGGCTGCGCCGCCACATTTTGCGGATCCTGGCCTCCCCGCTCGGAGGTGCTACCCAGCCGACTTTGCGCTGGAAGCAGTTGGCTGCGGTCGGTCTGGTAATCGTTTTCGCGCTCCTCTTCGTCCCACAGATGGTCCAGCGCGCCCGTGCAAATGCCTTTATCGAAGAGGCTGCGGCGACGCATCGGAGCTATCTCGAAGGCAATCTGCCAATGGAGATTCACACCTCTTCCCCGGCTGCTGTGACGGCATGGTTTACGGGCAAGGTCCCGTTTCATTTTCAACTACCTGAGTCGCAACAAACGGCAAGCGGTCAGCAGATCTATCGGCTTACGGGATCCCGTCTGGTCAACTTCAGGGGTGCCTATGCGGCACTGACGACCTACGAGATGCAGGGAGACAAAATTAGCCTTCTCGTAGTCTCCGACGAGTCTGCGCGGGCCGAGGGCGGAGAAGCGGTCCAGTCCGGCAAACTAACCTTTCACTATCACGCCAATGGCGGTTTCAAGGTAATTACCTGGAGCAACCACGGGCTCACCTATGCGCTTGTGTCATCTTTTCCTGGTTCGGCACAGCAGTCCTGCCTCGTATGCCATCAAAACATGGCGGATCGTCTGAAGTTTTCGAGCCGTTAGTAAACGCAACGCAAAGACAACGGCGGCTCCGAATTCCGATGCACGCCCCTGTTCGGAGTCGGATCGACAACGTACCCATAGAGCGCGCCGGTGTCGTGGGCTGCCACCGAGAGCGTAAGAGCAAGCGGGGGCATGAGCGCAAACCCCACTCTCTGAAGGCGCTCACGTTGAAGATCTGAAAAATTAAATTCTCCTGACAATTCTCTGACAGGTGCCCAGCAAGCATCCTCTACGCTTTGGCCAGGAGTGTGGAGGATGCTGGCTGAACTTGGACCTGCCAGGAATGGTGCACCGCAAAGAATGATCTCGAGGTCCAGGGTCCTCGCAAACGGACATGGAGCGCTCGCTACTTCAAGTGAAGATCGACTAACCATCCAAATGGCCACACTTGACGACGCGTCAGCTATAGCAGAGCTCGCGAATGTCGTTTTTCGTGGAAGGGAGCGCTCGTTGGGTGTCGGCTTCGCAAATCCAACAGATATAGAAGAACTGATCAATCAGGGGAAGTTTATCCTGGCGGAGAGGCAGAAGGAGATCGTGGGGTGCGCCTATTTGAAACCTCTCCTGGAGGCAAGCAGCCTTGAATTACTTGCGGTAACTCCGTCGCGGCAGCGCGCGGGCATCGGCTCGCAACTGCTGGAAGCAGCCGAGAGGCTCAGCAGCAGCATGCAATGCCTGTTCATCCATGTCCGCGTCCTCAATCTGCACTGGGAAGCCCTTCGATTCTGCCGGCGGCGCGGGTACCGAGAATTCGGGATAGAGTCACTCGGGGCCCAGCCCGTTTCTCTGCACTGTCATTTCGTCAGAATGTGCAAGCGACTCGAGGCCGATTGCCTGGCGTTCTAAGAGCAACTCTCAATTCTTCCCAGAATCATCCTGGTATTCATTTCCACTGTAGGCTCGCGGCTCTCCGAGACTGCCTGCGGGTGGCAAGTGCCTGATGTACAGAACAATCTGCCAGATCTCCTCATCACTCAGAGTTCCGTGGGATGATGGCATTCCCGAGGGTGACAGGCCATTGTCGATAATCCATTTTAGCTGTCCATCGGAATAGCTCTGCACTTCCCTGCTGGCGAGCGAAGGCACGGGAGGTGAAACTCTTTCCGCGAAAGGAACCCCTGTGTTCTGCCCATCGCGCCCATGGCATACCACGCAGTAGTAACCGAAGGCCTCGCGACCGGCGTGGATATTCGCGTCGGTCGCCCCGATTGGATTGCGGTCCTTCTTACCACGAACTGTAACGTGGTGCTTCATCCATTCCACGGAGTTTGTTTCCAGCTTACCGGGCGGAGTCGAGCGGCAGCCGGCAAGCCATCCCAACGAAAGCGTCAGCGCTACAGCTGCGAGTTGGCGTCGCATGCTACCTCTCGACAACGTGGACGATGAAAAGCATTGACCCATGCCCCGATCCGCAGAACCTGCCGCACCGGCCCTTGAACTCCCCCGTTGTTTCCGGAGTTATGGTCACTTCGGTGAAATGGCCCTTTGTTATTGCGGCGTTGATGTGTAGTCCGTCGATCACGAGACTGTGCGGCACATCATCGGAGGTAAGAGCGAGCGTGACTGGCTCGCCCTTTTCAAGGGTAATCTCTGCGGGAGCGAAGGAGAATCGGTGCGCATGGATTTCGATTCGGCGTGGTGAAGACTGCGCGATTGCACTTATCGCAAAGAAGAGCGAGATGAGCACACTAAAGCAAACGAGGAAGCGCTGTTTCATTCTGTATCTATCCTTTGAAGGCCTGATCTACGAGACTGGTGGGTGTTACGACAACATCGCCCGAGATCACGGAGCGAGGTAGCGCAAGAGGGCTTGCTCATCCTGGCGCGACAGTTTTGCACGGACACGCATATGCATCACGATCGTGCCGGTGATTCGTTGCGGAATGGCCATTGGAGGCCTGTGACAACGGGAGCAGTTGTCCATGAATACCTGCTCGCCGCTCTTTTGCGCGTTCTCGGGCGTTGGCGAGCCGGGAATGGCTGGCTGCTTGTCGGTCTTCTCCCGTGCGAACAACTGACGTCCCGGAAACCACAGACCGGCGGCTATCAGGGCAACAGCGATCACAGAGCGGAATGTTTTGCGATTTTCCATTCATTTCCTCCCAGGCCAAAGCGGCAATACCCAGCGATACGTAAAGCCGACGGCCCAGACGTTCAGGTCCTTCGACGATGTGAACTGCCGTTCATAGCTCGACACAATCCGGAAGTTGTCCTTGATGTAGTAATTGAGGGCCACCCCAGGGCGCGTGGTTTCGACTGTGGGTAATCCATTCCCCCCTCCATGAAGCGGGAAGGACTGCTCCATTCGACCTCCAAGCTCCATCCTCTTGAAGAAGGAATTTGCGACGGGCACTTGAGAAAGCGTGTACGCTGCCTGAATCCAATAGCCACGGCCGTAGTAGCTGTGGTCGTACTCTGCTTTGACGTCGAGCGGTAGCTGCGGGGGCTGCCACGAGACGTAGTAGGCTTCGCTATTGATCTGCTTAGGATCGAGAAATCGCTGGTACGAAGTTCCTACTTCGACCCGATGAGCGGGGAAGTAGACGCTCGCATCGAATCCGGTTGTTCTCGAGGACTCAAGTAGATACTGGTTACTATGAGCCGAATAATAAGCCGCATACTGCACGCTGTACTTGTTAGTCTGTGCGACGACACCTCGCAATTGGCCGCCAACGCTCGCTCCGGTTGTTCGAGTGCCGATCCCGTAGGTAAGGGGGGCATTCTGGAAGGTCGCAATCCAGATGGGTACTAGCCTTTCAGCATAGAGCCCAAAGGGCGTGATGTACTTACCCGCGACCACCATGGCATGCGTATTGGCCAGCCAATCGACCTGTGCGTAATCGATTGAACTAAAGACTTGCCCTGTGTAATCCCCGTTGCCGTCACGACGCTGGAAAAAGCCTGTAAATTCAGCGCGGCTTTCCACAAGTACGTGGCTGCCCAGAGGAAGCAGGAGAACAGGGTTGATTTCTGGCTCAAGAGCTGAGGTGCCCCCGTTGACGTTGGAGATGTATCCCAGGCCTCCGGATAGAACGGGCACATAGCCGGCGTGGCTCGAACCCGTTTCAGCATCCTGGGCGCTCAGCGGCGCCACACAGAGAAAAAGGCAGGCTGCGATAAGAATTGTCTTCATGGCGTGATCGTTTAAGTCCTGTAGGCTCCGTACATCGGTTGTCCAAAAATAGTGGCATCGGGTAGTCAGGCAGCCACCCGCGTAGTTGATAAAGCGAGTGTAGGAAGGCGCCGTCTGACACTTGCACGCGCGATGTCATTCCTTTGTCACGTATCGCAAGACGCCACGCCATCGCGAATCTGCAGGCTTATAAAGAATTCAAGGGACCATGCTGTGGCGCCAGCGTGGTATCGAGCCACCGAGGGAACTTGCGATGTTAGGTGTGGAGAACGAAATAGAGTTAAGGCCGGATTCCGACGTGGCTAGATCGGCAGACACGTCTCTGTTGAAGAAGGTCGTCGTACTTGCTCAACACAGACGCCTTATTTTCGTAGGGATGCTTGTGACGGCGGTGATCACGGCTCTGGTTTCGATGGTGATGCCGGCCACCTACACGGCTTCCACGGTGATCCTGACCTCACAAGGCGCGCCCGGATCGGCATCCGCGCTAATGGGAGAATTTGCTGCGCTGGGAGCGCTGGCGTCTCTTGGGGGTGACGGTTTGCTCAAGAGCCAGGCCGATACCTTTGTGGGAGTGCTTAGCAGCCGAACGGTCGCCGACAGCTTAATCCAAACTTTTCAGCTGCAAAGCGTATATCACAAGCGCACCTTAGTAGATACCCGCAAGGCGCTGACCCGTCACACGCATATTGAGGCGACCAAGGGATCGCAAATTCGCATTTCGGTCGACGATCACGATGTGAGACGCGCGGCGGCTTTGGCGAATGCGTATGTCGGCGAGCTCTATCGTGTAAATCAACACCTTGCGCTCACTGCGGGATCGCAGCGCCGCCTGTTTCTCGAACAGCAGGTGGCTGCAGAGAAGGAGACATTGGCAAAGGCGGAGGAGTCGTTCCAGCAAATTCAGCAAAAGACGGGAGTCATTCAGCTTGCCGGCCAGGAAGAAATGACTTTGCGGTCGATTGCTGAGCTCCGCGCCGAGATCTCAGCCAGAGAGGTACAGATAGAACAGCTGCGGACTATGGCCACCGAGCAAAATGGGCAGCTGCAGCAGCTGGAATCGGGTATGGGTGCTTTGCGGGAGCAGCTTAGAAAAGCGGAAAGCAACAGTGCCGGATCAAACGATGCCTACTTTGTTAGTGCCGGCCGCATTCCGCAAGCCGGGTTGGAATATCTTCGCCGGATGCGGGACCTTCGATACCACGAGGCGTTGTTCGAGACCCTTTCGAAGCAGTATGAGCTTGCTCGTATCGAAGAGGCAAAGGATCCGCCGTTCGTCCAGGTGCTCGACAAGGCAATCGTTCTGGACAAGCGCACATGGCCTCCGAGAACGCTTCTCGTTCTGCTCTCGCTGCTCACATCCGCGATCCTGCTCTCCGGAGCCGTGCTGCTCAAGGACAAGTGGGCGAGGATAGCGGCCGAACCGGAAAATGCAGTGCACTTGATTACACTGCGGGGCATGTTCGGGGCCCGTCCGCGCCGCCTCTGAGCGCCGCCGTTCGGGATCAGGTTTGGGGTTCTGCCAGGCCGGGTTTGCGAGGGACTGCCTGTAGCGGAACTCGGCGTCGGCTGAAGAGCATGAAGAGCGCGGGAATTCCGACTCCGCAAACACACCAGACGATGAAAATCCCACGGTGGAACAGATCCAGACGCCATAGCTCTGCGCAGCCATACAGGATCGCTCCACACGGGAGCAGCAAGCAGGTGTTGCCGAAGGATTTGAGCCAGGAAAAAGCGAAGCCCATGAGGAAGCAAACGACAGCGACATACGCCCAAGCAAAATAACCGATGGTCGCGTGCAGGTGCAGGAAGGCGGAATTGGTTGAAAGCTCCGGCTCAATATCGATGTACTCACGGTAGAGTTCGGGATTCCTCCCGGCCGTGATCTCATCGAGCCTTCGGGCCGCTCCAAGAGAGACGTGGAACGGAGAGCCCAGATAGGTGACGATCTCGGACAGGCCGGCCTCGGTGAACGACTGGTCGCGCTTCGCGTAAAAATTGCGGTTACGAGAGAAATTTAGAAGAGAGAGTATCGCAAAGAGAATTAGAAGCCAGGTTGTGAGCTTCAGGATACCGACTTTGATGTGGCTTTTGTTCCATGTCAGGAGGAAGAAGGAGGTCACCAGAGTGGCAATCAGTAGGAGACGTGAAGAAATAAGGACTGTGGTTCCCAGCAAGAGAATATTGAAACAATGCAGGAGCTTGAGCTTCCTAAATCTGGCGAGTCGATATACACCAAGAGACGCCGAGTAGAGAACGAGATAACGCAGCGAGAGGATACCCGCGCTGTAATTCTCATACAGGGTGTTCTTGATTCGATTTCCCTGGCCGAGATAGAAGTAAAGGGCTATCTGCGGTAGAGACAGGGTTCGGAAGATTGTAATCAGTGTTGATACGGTTCCAAAGGTGGCCAGAAAAGTAAAGATTCGATAGACTCTTTCGGAATCGAGCGAAGGAAGACGCCGTCCCAAGCGCGGCCCCACAAAGTGGCCGCCCAATGCCTGCCCAAGACTGAGGCTTGCGAAAATCAACAGATACCAGGAGAAAAGAATAAACCAAGGCTAGCGGTCCGGGATGCTCCGGAACCGTAAATCCCTTGCGCAGCACTCCGAAGTCGGGGCATAGCCATGCGCAGAAGCTTAACAGCACGGCGAAAAGCGCCATTCCCGGCGGCTTCATGATCCAACCGATGGGGAGCTTGATATGCATCTTCAACCACCTGACTTCCGGATGCCGAACTGTGGACTACGGCCAAGATATCCGCGGACTAAAGTCGTCGCTGTATCTGATCTCTTTTCGCCGAGGAGATACGACACGAGGCAGTTCAGGTGAAATAGGGGATATCGGTAAAATCCCATTCTTGCAAATTGCAGGTAGAGCGTAAAAAATTCTGACGGTCGGAGCGCGAGCTGATCCTTGATGTAGGGGTAGAAATAGTTCGCGTAGTCGCGGGTTACGGCTTCTGCCAGTTGTAAACCGGAGGTCCGATCGTGGTAACGAATGATCGATAAGGCCCCATCGACCATAGCGAGCCGAGCGCGGGGCGTATAGCGTCCGGGTATGAAAGTCGTCGCTTCCTTCCAGTTATTTCCGAAGTCGGGCGGCTCACAGTTACGACAGAGAACGAGGACTCGCGGAGTGAAAACAGCGTCCCTGACAGCGAGAACAGCAGCCGTCAGATGCAGCTGATAATAGAGGGTTCCGTCGAATCTGACGGTAGCGGCGGCGTGAGCGGCATCACGATCGACGATATAGCCGGAAATGACTCCCGATCGGCGAAAGCAAACTGTAATAGCCTCATGACCGCTCGCGAACCGGCACTCTTCACTGAAATAGCGAATCTCCTGGTTGACTTTCTCTGGCGAGGAATCAAACCATGCGTAGCTTTTGAGAACCACCCCAATATTGCTGTAGCGGGTGAGAAGTTCGTCAGTATGGGGAAGGGCATCGGGGCACATCAGGTCGTCGTTCCCCATGAAAAAGCAGAACTCGCCTCCGGCCTTCGCAACCAGGTTGCGGATGTTCGCGTCGTAGCCCAGGTTTCGGGTGTTCTCGTGATAGCGGATGATCGCGGGATGGCGCCGCGAATAAGCTGCAACGATTTCCGCTATCTGAGATCTCTCGGGAGAATTGTCCTCACAGATTACGATCTCGAAGTTTCGGTAGTCCTGGCCGAAAATCGAATCGAGTAACGCACCGAGATGCTGGGCACGATTGTAGGCCGGAATACAGACCGAGAATCTGGGACGCTCAAGCCTCATGCGCCCTCCCCAGAACAGCAGTCGGCATCTGGCCTTCTACAATAGAGGACAGGATCGCCGCATAAGCGTTTGCCGCGCGCGCCGGTGAAAATGTTGCCGCACGGCTGAGGCCCCGCCTGACTAGATGGCGGCGCAAGTCTTCTGAGCTCAGAAGCCGATCGATAGCCCAGACCATTTCTTCCGCAGAATAGGGATCAAAGTAGATGGCGCTATCGCCGGCGATTTCCGGAAGAGATGCAGCGCGAGAACAAGCCACAGGTGTCCCGCAGGCCATCGACTCGATCACAGGCAACCCAAATCCCTCTTCGAAAGAGGGCATCACGGTTATCGCAGCTGCGGAATATAGTGACGCGAGAGACTCGTCGGATACCGAATGCAGGCATCGTACCCCTGGGGTGGCCAGGAGCGTGACGAGTTCGGGGTCACCATGCTTTGCGACTGCATCACTGGGAAGGACGAGTACCAGATGATGCTGGCCGCGGTGCGCAGAAGACAAGAGACGGTAAGCTTTCAGCAGCGTAAGCAGATTCTTGTGCGGCGAAGCTGATCCGACGAAGAGTAGGTAAGGTGCAGCGATGTTGTGGCGTGCCCGAACCGCTTCCCTGGCTTCATCTATCGGCTGTGGGCGAAATGTGTCGCCGACAGCGCACGGTACGACAACGATCTTGGTCGGTTTGATTCCGAGACGCGCGATGAGGGAGTTCCGGGTATAGTCCGAAGGCGTGACGATGCGGGATGCCCGAGCTGAGGCGATGCGGAGCATGGTTTTCGCATAGACGCAGGAACGTAGAGTGCTGCGGTAAGCCGGAAAGAGCAGGTGCGTCAAATCGTGGATGGTCACGACAATCGGTCCGCGCCGAAGAATGGGGACGTTGTAGTGCGGTGCGCAAAATACAGCTGCATTACGGGCGAGCATCGGCAAGCGCACCTGTTCTGTGACTGAGTAGATGCCACAGCTCAGCTCGACCACTCTGTCGCAGAGAGGCTTGAGTTCGGCTGCGTATGCGGGCATGGTAATGCAGGTCAGCAGTGCATCGGGGAGCTTCTGTTTCAACTCGTTCAAGAGCGTCCGAATGTACCGCCCAATACCTGTGCGAAGCCATCGGGCGTCGATCACGACTTCATGCGAAGCGCTCACTGTATGCCTCTAGTTGTTTCGCGGGCGATAAATCCGCAAGCGTGTTTTCGACTAACTCCCTGAAGCTGCGCCGAAATGCGGCGACGCTAAAGCGTTGCGCATGGCTGCGGATGAAGTGGGGATCGAAGCGATGTTCGGTGGCTTCAAAGCACAGGGTTGCTTTTACAACCGCGTCAGGAGTTTGGCTGTCGAAGAGCACACAGGTGTCCTGGCCGCACTGAGCGCCACGATGAGAGCTGACTACCGTCTCGAGCGCGCCTCCCTTTCCGAAAGCGATGACGGGGCGGCCGCAGGATTGCGCCTCCACTAATGCCATGCCGAAGTCTTCCTCAGCAGCAAACAGAAACGCTCGGCAGTTCGCATATTCGCGCCAAAGCGAGGCTTCATCCACGTTGCCCAGGAACGTAATAGTGGGGCCGGCTAGCGCGCGCAGCCGTGACTCCTCGGGGCCGGTACCAACAATGCGCAACTCGCGTCCGAGGAGATTGCAAGCCTGAACGAGAAGATCAATGCGTTTATAAGCCACCAGGCGACCCACGGTGAGGTAGGCTCCGCCGGGTGCCGGGGCAAGGTAACCGGCGGCGGTGTGGACCGGCGGCGGGATCACAACGCTCTCTCGCCCGTAGTAGTTGCGAATGCGTGAGGCAACGTAGGCGGAGTTCGCGACAAACCGCGTCACGCGCCGGGCAGCACGCTGATCCCACGAGCGCACATATCTGGCTGTGGCGCCGAAGACTGCTCGCGAGAGCGGCCCCATAGTCCGGCGGTAGTGAGGGTACTGATCCCACAGGTAGCGCATGGGAGAGTGGCAGTAGCAGATATGAACCGCGGACGGCGATAAAACAACGCCCTTCATCGGCCCGCTGTCAGAGGTAAGGACGAGATCGTAGTCGCCGAGATCGAGGCGTTCAACGGCCGCGGGGTAAAGGGGCAGAAGATGACGGTAGACACGTCCGGCAAGGGGGAGCCGGTCTATGAAAGAGGCCTGGATGCTGCGATTGCGAAGCGTCGGCGGTATCTTTTGCGGATCGAGAACCAGGGTGAAGATATCGGCTGCCGGATACATTTCCGCAAGGACTTCGGCGACCCGTTCTCCGCCTCCCTGTGAGACAAACCAATGGTGGACGATGGCAACCCGCATAGCAAGATAGACTCCGATACCTGAACTGTATCGAGTTGATCAGCGGCTTTTGTCCAGAGCGCGTCGTGAAGATGTCAGCCGTTTGTCACGGTGCTACGCAACACTCGATGAGCGAGCGTGGGACTCATCGGCTTCGCCGGTCGGGAGGGCGGCTAAACCGGTCCGGGGAAGAGTCAGGATAAAAGTCGTGTGGCCGGGGCGCGAATCTTCAAGCCGTACCATGCCGCCGTGCTCCTGGGCGATGCGGTTGGCGATGGTAAGACCCAGGCCGATGCCTCTGCGCTTGCCATCGCTGACGAACGGCTCGAAGAGCGTGTCACGAATAGCTGCAGGAACTCCGGGACCACTGTCTCTGATGCGCAGTTCCACTTGCTGCGCGTTTTCCGTGAGGCTTACATCTACCCTGGGTGGCGCAGGTCCGACGCGGGCGGCCTGTGCCGCGTTGATGAGGAGGTTGAAGACGGCTCGCTCGATCATCCTCGCATCGATCCAGCCTTCGGCCTGGGGCAGATGCTCCACGTGGATGCTTACGCCATGCGCTTCCGGGTGAGTGCGTACGAAGCCAACGGCACGTTCCACAAGCGCGCTGAAGGATTCGTATGTAGGATGGAGCGATTTGCCGGTGCGGCTGAAGACGAGCAGAGACTCCAGCACGTCGGTCATACCCTGCACAGCAAGTTGGACATCCAGCATCAGCTCGTCGCGCTCAAGGGATGGAGTTGCAGGGTTACTGAGGAATTCGGCATTGGCATAGATGGACGATAGATAATGGCGAAGGTCGTGAGAGATGGAGCTTGCCATACGGCCGATCACCGCAAGACGAGCCGATTCAATGAGCTCCTGCTGGGAGCGGCGCAACTGGTTCCGCATAGTGTCAAAGGCGCCGCTGAGCTCTCTCAATTCCTTCGTGCCCCTTCGTGCCAATGGATAGTCGAAGTTTCCGGAACCGAGTGCGCGCGCACCAGCGACCAGGTCATCGAGAGGCTGCGTGATGGTTCGGGATATATAGAGAGCAAGCAACGTAGCGACGGCGATGACGAGCAGCCCGAGCACGAGCAGCAGACGGTTCAGCCGCATTGCGAACAGGCTGGCCTGATCGTAGGACTTGAGCACCAGCAGGCGAACCGGAACATCGGCCACAGTCGGAATGGAAACAGAGGCGGCAAGATAATGCTCGGTACCGAGCCAGAGATCCTTGTTGGTTCCCTCCGCGACGAGGCCCGCGTTCTGATGCTGCAGATCCAGATTGTGCTGCGCGTCGAGGGTGCTTGAAACGATCCTGTCCGCAGCAAGGAAGATCACATCGGCTGCCGCCGCCTCGCTGACTTGCCGGCTGACCCGGTCATCGATCGAGTCCCCCGCGATGACAAACCCAAGCGGAGTACCGGTAGTTGGGAAGTACAAGGGATGAAAAGAAACCTGATAGAGGTGTTGATTACTGAGGAGATACAACTGACTGGCATGCGAGTCAAGAAGGCGCTTCAGTTGGCTTCCGATGTCCTGCGGATCGGATCCGCCAGCGCTGTTGTATACAGCCGCAACGGCGCCAGATGCGGTTACCAACGCAAAAAGATCGCAACCGCTGACTTTCCAGAATTCCACACCGCCGTCCTGGATCGTAGTCAAATCCTGGGTCGTCATCAGCGAATTGAGACTCGGAAGATCAGCGAGCAGGGCGACTTCCCGATCGAGAAATTGCTGACGCTGGCGCTGGAGATTCTGGAATGTGACCGTGGAATGAAGAAGGTCGGCGGCGAGATTGCTGCGGATCTGCTTCTGGAGGCTACTGCGAATGACAATGAGGCTCGTGACCGTGAGCCCGGATGAGAGTGACAGCAGTGAGAGTAGAAGGATCGTCCGCATGCGCATCGTATTTCTCTCTCACTCATCCGCTGCAACGCGGGTCATTGAACGTGAGCAACGAATTTGTAACCCATTCCATGCATCGTTCTAATGTATTTCGGATTGGACGGGTCGGTCTCCAATTTCTGGCGCAGTTTTAGAATCTGGTTGTCAACTGTCCGGGTGGAGGGATAACAGCTGTAACCCCAGACGTGATTCAGCAATTCCTCGCGCGACAAAACGCGTTCGGCATTTTCGAGCATGAACTTGAGGAGCCGGAATTCATGCGCGGTAAGAATTACGCTTTCGCCATTCCGTTTGGCTTCCATTTTCAGAAAATCCACGGTGACGTTGCCAAAGGAATAGACCTTTACGGGCGCCGGACTGGAGACACGGCGAATGGCTGCCTGAACTCGCGCCAGCAGTTCGCGGGGGCTGAAGGGCTTAGTGACGTAGTCGTCGGCACCGAGCTCAAGCAGCAGGACCTTGTCGCTGACCTCGGAAATCGCACTCAGCACGATGATTGGAACCGTGGGAAACGCGCGCTTCAGGCTCTTGCAGAGATCTTTTCCGGAGGCGCCCGGCAGCATCAGATCGAGGATGATGACTTCCGGTGCGGGGCCTTTCATGGCTTCCTGCGCTTCCTTGCCATCGTGTGCAGCCTTCACCTGAAGTCCGTCGGTGGTGAAAAGACGGTACAACACCTTCTGAATTCCTGGATCGTCTTCAATTACGAGTATCATGTCAATCCGTCCGTGGACAGTTGCGTCCACGACTATTGTCTACCGTGCGAACCCCGTCAATTCAGGATTTTGCCCTAAATGACAACAGGCTGACAATCATCTCGCAAGCTAGTGACTTCTGCAAACGGTTCTGAGACACATCCTTTAACTAGCGAGGGAATCAGCTGGGCTGCTCCCAGTCAAAAGCATTCTGCCGGATAGCTGAGGCTGGCGGCATAACGCGATAAAGGTCTCGGACCAGAGATCTGCTACCGGAGCGCGCACCAGGCGGACAGTCCCGTCGATTGAGATTTGTTCCAAGCCGGTTTTCAGCTCGCCGGGAACGCGACCGGCGAGCGCAGGGGACAGCAGAACGATTCTTCCGCCTTTCATCACGAGCTCTATATCGCGCCACTTTAGCTGCACGAGGGTTTGAGCAGGCGTGAGCTGTGCGTCGCGAATGACAATCAGGTCCGCTTTGGATCCGGGCTGCAGCATTCCTTCGCCGGAAGTGAGACGGAGAAGCCGCGCGGGCCTTGATGTCACGAATTCGTAGATAAGCGGCGCGGGAATTCCGAATTCGTCGTATGCCATCCTGATCTCATCGAGCAGGTCACCAATTCCGCTGAGCGGAGAATCGGACCCAAGCGCGATGTTCGGGAATGTCATTACCTGTTCCCTGCTTAACGTTCGGCCAAGTGTGTACATATTCGAAGATGGACACCAGAGAACGCCGGCTCCAACGCGTGCGGCGCGATCCCACTGCGAGGGGGTAAAGCCGACGCAGTGAACCATGACCGTGCGGTTGTCCAGAGGCAGGAGATGTTCGAGCTCATCGAATTCACGTTCGGATGCAGCGTCTGTTCCTTCTGCCAAATGAAGAATGAAAGGGCAGTGCGCCGGGGCCTGGCGAAAGAGTTCGACGACCCGATGAGGGTCAGCGAGTGAATGCGCCCAGCCGTATTCGCGCACCACACGCACTGGAAAGTCGCCATCAAAGACCTCGGGCGCATACGGGTTGTGGTGTGACACGGTAGTCACACCGCAGAGTAGGTTGCGAATGCCTCCCCACCAGAGCCTCACATGATGTGGAACGCGAAGGCAGTTTTCGATACAGGGGCGTTGGGTTCTGTGCATGATCGCACCCCATGCACGCCAGTTTGACCATGGTCCGCGACCGAGACGCGGAAAAATAGAGAAGTCAAGATGATCGTGAGCATTGATCAGTCCGGGCAGGATCAAATATCCCGAGAGATCGAGGGTTAAGCCGTCATCAGGTTCTCGATTCGGACCTGCCGCGCCAACCATCGACACGGCTTCAATACAAGATTCCCGCACTGATAATGTGCGATACCGGGCGTTGTACGCCGTGCGCGCGACACGTGCGCCCCGAAGGGTGATGGCGTCCGCAGTGACGGTTACGGCCTCCGGCAGATCCGCTGTGGGGTTCACGTCTTCCTTTCACCCCGCACGTGAGAACCGTGCGTAGTAGATGACGGGCAATGACATGACACGATCGAAATGCTCTGCCATATCATGTGCCCGGAAGATCTCTCGCTCTGGCTCGCCGAATCCGGGTTCAGCAAGTTGCTCGAGGAGGAGCCCCGCGTCCTTTAGTACCGCGACAAGTGCAGCCAATGAGTAAGGGAAGGTCGCAATCTCAAATCGTCCGCCTGCAGTTTTGAAAGTGCGGCGCCATCCGTAAGAAAGTGCTTTGGGATGCAGGTCGGATACGATGAGTGTTCCGCCGGGACGAAGGATACGCGCTACTTCAGCAGCAAATCGAGGGATGCTCTCCACGTAAGAAAGAAGGAACGATGCGAAAACCAGGTCGGTGGAACACGAGCGGAGCGGTGTTGAAGTGCAGTCAGCTTCGATGAGCAACGCCGAAGGCAGGCGCTTTTTACGCGCCTGTGCAAGCATCGCGGAAGAAGCATCGATACCGGCCAGAGAGCGCGGGGTTAGAGCCTGAAGCCTCTGGAGCCAGCGGCCGGTGCCGCATCCAAGATCAAGGACATCACGACCGGCGAGATTGCGCAGCGCTGGCGCAAGAAGGCGCTCTTCGAGTGCAGTCAGTGGATTTGCGGTCTCGTCATAAGAGGGCGCCCATCGCGCATACGCCTCGCGCGGGTCGAGGATGGTACCGGATTTTGTATCCGAAATGCTCATATACTCTCTACCTTGGGCCGGCGAAGTCGAATCCAATCCTGCGCGAGGCGTAGTTCAGCCGGCGCTGTGTAAATGCCGCTGAGATACCGCCAAGAGCTGAGAACCTTCAACATGCGGCGGCTCCACTGGTTCGCCTGAATGTCCTGCACGGTAGGCCAGCGACTGGCAACTACCATTTCGAAATTGTCTATGAGTCGCCGTGTCCGAGGCTTGAGCCAGGGCATTGAGGGATTGACACGGATGGTGAAGTTGTACCACTGCGGAGTTGCCCATTCTTCCAGCGTTGCCGGAAAAGAGACTTTGCCATCGATGCCGCCGTACATCTGTCCGTGATTGGGAACCGGCGTGTAGTGCTGCACGATGATTTCAGACGCCGGATTCAAGCGTTTGATTTTGCGGATGAAGGCGATGGTGTCGCGCGTGTCGCCTTCGGGATCAGCTGGATTACCCACGACAAAGGAGAATTCCGGAATGATGTTCAACCGGCGCAGCCGCTTCGCTACCTCAAGAGTCTGCTGAGTCGTTATGCCCTTTTTCATCTCCTTCAGAATTCGGTCGGAGCCGGACTCGGCGCCGAAAAAGATCATGGTGCAGCCGCCCTTGCGAATCCACTCCAGTGTCTCGTCGGAATAACGGCAGATAGTGTCAATCCTCCCCTCGCACCACCAATGCAGGCTAAGCGGCGCCAGACGCTCCATCAATTCGCGCGTATGATCCTCGCGCAAGAAAAAATTCATATCGTAGAACTGCACACCGTCCATGCCGTACTCCTGCACCAGGTGCTGCAGAATCGCTTCGGTGCGCGCAGGGGACTCCATTTTCTGCTGGCTGCCATAGGTCTCATGCACGGCGCAAAACGTGCACTGAAACGGGCAGCCAATACTGGCCTGATGTGCGCCAGTACGCTTGCCGAAGTAAGACGGTCGCAGATAACTTGCGACTGACAATTTCTGAAATGGGCTCCGGGGAAATACGTCCGGGCCTTGCATCGGCCGCTCAGGATTATGTACGCGCAAACCGAATGTGTCTTTGTAGGAAAGTCCGGCGATGCTGCGCGGCTCGCGCGTGCCGCGAAGTACCTCGATCAACTCAAGCAGTGTACTTTCGCCCTGGCCGCGGACGACGTAATCTACGTATTTCGCACTGAGAGTGGCGTCAGGATAAAGCGACGGGAAATAGCCGCCCCAAACAATCGGTACATGTGGATAGCGCGCGCGAATCGTTTTCGAGGATTGCATCGCAGAAATCATCTGCGGACCGGGCATAACGCTAACGCCGAGTAATTCGACTGAGTGCGTCTCGATGAGCCGCGCCAGGGTTGCGTCGGGATTGGGATCGAGGTTTCCGTCAACGATCTCGTAAGCCTCTTTTCCCTCAAGCACGGCCGCCAGAGCCAGGATCGAGAGAGGAAAGCGCCGGTTCTTTGGCTTTGTAAGCTTGGGGTAATAGAGCAGGATCACGAGATTACCTGCCCTTCATAGATGTAGAACTGCGATGGTTCACGACGCCGCCTGAATTTGGCGACCATCGGTCGCGTCCACCAGCGCAAGCCGTACCAGGCAAGATGCCTTGTCCAGCGAATTCCAAGGCTGGAAAGGCTGTCGACGATGGCCGGCGTAAGGTAGTCACTCGTTGGAAGCGAATCGCCGCGGGTGCCGAACCTTGCAGCGAATAGCTTACGACGTGAGGAACGCATCTCCTCGCCGCTGCGAGCTTGCCGATAAGTCGGCGAATCGATGATAAGAATCGTGCCACCAGGCCGAAGACAGCGCAGCGCCTCATGTAGAGTACGTTCGTAATTTGTCGAATAGTGAAACGACGCGTTGTATATCGCAACATCGAATTGCCTGTCCGCGAACGGCAAGCAATTCATCTCGGCTTCAACACGTGCGAAGAACTCTGGCAGCACGGTCGCGTAATGAGCGGCGGCCTCAAGCCCGTCGTACGCGTTGCAGCACAGATCAACAGCTACCGGGCGATGGCCATGCAGAGCCAGCCGATAGCTCAACCATCCGTTTCCGGCTCCAATGTCCAGTGCTCGAAAGTTCTCGCCGTGGCGCTCCTTGAGCACCGGTAGAAGTCGCCGTTCCAGAAAGCGGTAGCTTCGCCCGCGAATGCGCCACTGATCCCTGAAGCTCCCAGTGAGATCGGCATGAGGTAACGCCAGATAGAACGCCGGATGACTTGAACCCCGACCTTCCGCGAGGCGAATCTCTTCGTAGTCTCGTAGAAAGGCTGCGAAGCGGACGCGCTGTTGGCGGGAGAGCATCCGCCACACTCCGTTGATCCTCTTGACTACACTGCCACATTCCTCGCAATGAATGCGGGCAGGAAGAAGGCCGTCATCACGATCGGAAATCGCTTCGATGCTGGCCGAACAATCGGGGCAGCGAAGCCACAGATCGCCGTCCGAAGGCAGTGCAGCGTCGGCGGCGAAGTTTGCAACGGCGGTCGTCATCTCTCCTCCCTGACGAATTGAAAAAGCAGGTGGTCTGCCAGTCCGCGGAAGACTGGGACTGCGCCCAGCCGCCGGTCGACGTGCTTGAGAAGCTGGACAAATCCGGGCCAATCTTCGATGGCAGAAGCAAGCCAGGAGGGCGGAAGGGCAACACCGATGCCACGCCAGCACTCAAGATGGAAGAATGGGGCAAAAGCGTCCTGCATGTCGCGCACCGAAGGATAATGGACCCGAAAGCTGGCATCGCCGATGTTGCCATTTGCTCCTCCGCGCGTGAAGCGCCGAAGAGCCTTCTTCCAGTTTCCGCGCACCGCGTACCAGACGATTTCCCACGCGCACACCTTACCAATCACGCACACGAAGATCCGGCCGCCCGGACGCACGAGGCGAGATAGCTCTCTGCCAAGCCCATGAAGATCGGCGGTGCAGTTCAAGCCGCCGAAGTTGGAGAGTGCCGCGTCAAATGGCTCATGATCGATAAGGGCGTTGAGGCGCTCGTTCGCGCACACCGAGAATCGGATACGCGAGACGCATTTCGCGCGCTCGGCCTTCTGGCGTGCAACCTCAATCATGCCCTCCGAAACATCGCAGCCTGTAACCGATATACCCAGATTTGCGAGATAGATTGCGTCTTCGCCTGTCCCGCAATTCAAATCCAGGACGCTCTGCCCTGCCCGGAGGTGTTTGCGTAACACCTCGTGGATGAGCGAACGATGTGCGTTTCCGAGACGAGTGTGAGCGAAGATTTTGTCGTAGTCCTGTGCTATCGCGTCGAACGGCGCGGGCTGATGCCTCTGGGGGAGGATGTCAGGCTGAGTTTCTGCGATCACGCTGACCTCTCCTCGACAAGGGGATACGCATACAGAGTGCGGCGGCGCTCCTCAACCAGGGCGCTCAGCTCAGTTACGCGATTGTTTGTGCCCTGGTCTCTTCCCTGCGCACTCAATCGCGCGAGTTCAACCTCGAAGCGCAGCAGTTCATCCGCGATGCGGTAGAACTCGCGCGGGCGCCGGCCGGAAATGTCAAGCTCCCGATCCGAGGTCTGCGCCCACGGTTTGATTTGAACAACGCGCGATGCGACCTTGTTGTAGTACGGTGTGCCCTTGATGGGATAGGACACGGTCGTGAGGAAGATGTCAGGGTTGGAAGAACGGACGTGATCGATCGTGGCCTCAATGTCTTGTAGCTCCTCGCCCTCGTATCCCCACATAAGAAACATTCCGGTCTCGATGCCATACTGCCGGCATAGGGCAACCACTTCGCGGACCTTTTGAACTTTTACGCCGCGCTGCATAGCGTCGAGGATGCGCTGCGAGCCACTTTCTGAGCCGACCCAGAGTCGCTGGCAGCCCAGTTCAGCCAGCGTCCGAATCACGCTCTCGTTCAGACGATCCGAGCGGGAGATACACTCGAACGGAATATGTATACGGCGCCGTTGCAGTTCAGCAGCCCAGCGCGCAAGCCACTCATGATTGATGGTGAAAACATCGTCGGCAATCCACAACACGTCTGGCTTGTAACGATCGAGGAGCCACTCGAGCTCGTCTGCAACGTGCTCCGGTTTGCGACGGCGATGGGTCTGGCCAAAGACCTGGTGGCTGCACCATTCGCAGCGATAAGGACAGCCGCGGGCTGTAATGATGGATACGGAACCTTTCCCGTGATGGTCCCTCCAGGTGGCCACGTATCGATCCATGTCGATGTCTTCGCGCGCAGGCCAGGGTTGCGCGTCGAGGTCGCTGATCTGAGAACGCGGGCCTGTGCGGCAGGTGACACCATGTCCGTCGCGGTAGGCGATACCGGAGACTGCACAAAGGTCGACCGTGCCGTTGCGCCATGATGCGAGAAGTTCCTCCAGTGTGATTTCTCCTTCGCCGAGTACGACCACATCTGCACCTGCATCGAGGTACTCGTCGACATAAGCGCCTGGCTCGGGGCCGCCAACTAAGGTTCTCCACCCAGCCTGCCTGGCCTCTCGAAGGATGGACACGACATTCGAGCGCGTCATCAGGTTGGCGTAGATGCCGAGAACCGATGGGGGGCCAGCCAATAATCTTTCCCGCAGCGCCGCGCGTGTCCGGAAGGTGCTGTCGAAGACTTCGACAGCATACCCCTTGCTCCGAAGATGGGAGCAGATGTAAAGAATGCCCAAAGGCGGGTACGGCTTCATGATCTGAAGCTCCTTGGGGTCCTCGTAGAGAAAATAGCCATGAGTCAGCAGCAATTCCATGACAGCGCTCTCCTTTTCCCGGCCACGTTCTAACTGCAGAATTCCGGACTGCAGGCGGCGAGCGAGTGCTCTTGTTGCGGTTGAATAACAGGTAACTGTGTTGGTGCCGCATTCCGGCAGCTGCGCTCAAGGCGATAGGCCTCGTCCCACATAGTCCTCAGGCGACGCCGTTCCTCGCGTGTCGAGGGGCGGTGATATAACTCGACCTCGCAATGCAATGCGTTGCGAAGTGAGCGGTAAAACTCATCGCGGTAGGCGGCGCGAAACATCACGCTCAGGTCCTGGCTGTCGATCCAGTTTCGCTTCTCCCCCATCTGTTGATGGACACGCTCGTAAAAGACTGTTCCCGGCAGAGGATAGGAAACTGAGACGCCAATGTCGTCTGGACGGCAACTCCGGACGAGGCTGATGGTTTCTTCGATCTCGCTCAGGGTTTCGCCTGGATACCCGAATTGCAGGAAGAAAGCGGAGCGAATTCCTGCCTCGCCGAGCCGCGCGCGCGCGGCATGGATATCTGCGACAGTCAGAGCCTTGTCCATCGCGTTGAGAATGGCCTGAGAGCCTGATTCAGCTCCCATCCATACCTCTTCGCATCCGGCGGCCCTTCAGGGCTGCAACGGTTTCGCTCGTCATCAGATCGGCACGGCTCTGGATTTTGAACGGTATGGCTGCATTCCTGCGCCCCACAGCAGCGGCAAACTCGCGCACCCAGTGACGATTCAGCGCGAAGACGTCGTCGGCGAACCACAGATGCTCCGCCCCGTATTCCAGCTTCAGCAACTGCATTTCCTCAGCAACCGAATCCGGCGAACGGACGAGGTACTTGCTCCCGTAGATGGGCTTTGCGCACCAGTTGCACCGGTACGGGCAGCCACGACTGGCAACGATATTTGTGGACGACCTGCCGTGATGGGTACGCCAGATCGCGGAGTATCGATCGATGGCGGCCATGTCGCGCGCGGGAAGCGGGAGCAGATCGAGATTCGGGCGATGCGCGCGGTGCGGGGTAAAGACGACCTCCCCATTGCGAGGGCTAAGATAGGCGAGACCAGGCAGATCCCAAGAATGGCGCTGCCCATTTCGCAGAATGGCGTGGAGCAGTTCAGTCAGTGTCTGTTCGCATTCTCCGATAAGGATGGCATCGAAGCCCCGATCCAGATAGATGCCGACGTTGTCGGATGAATCGGACCCGTGCACGACGACAGGTATGCCGTAAGCCGCAGCCTGATCGCGCATCCTGAAGCTGACTTCGCGCATGCGGGTCAGGCACATCTTGGAAAGGAAGTTAAAACTGTCTTCGCAGATGACAAGGACTTTCGGCCGGCGCTGCGCGAGAGCCCGCTCGAAGTCCGCGTCTGGATCCTCAATCATCGTGTCAAAGAACGCGACCGAAAATCCGGCTTCCCGCAGCAACGCCGCGGCATACATCGTCCCAAGCGGAGGATAGGGCTGCTGCCGTTGGGCCTGCTTGCGATCGAAGTAGAGATGGTAGGAGTGCGTAATCAGCACTTCGACGGGGGAGGTATTGCTCATTGGCAGTGGCATATCGCTGAATTTAGTTTTCCCACTGTCGTACTCGAAGCGGTGTCAGGTGGATGTCACTGCTTTGTCATTTCGGGCTGGCGGATAACTTTCTTGCGGCAGTTGGGGATAGGCTGACCTTAGTTCACTACGGAGGCTGGCGTGACAAGCGTGACTCTCGCGGACCCGGCGCTCACTCTTTGCTCGAAGCGCCTGCAGTTCGCAGGACAATCCGTGTTGCTCAAGACGAACTCTCCGACCATTGCGCAACATGCGGTCAGTTTTCTACCCGTGGATGACGGCGCGGAATCGGATTCTGCCGACGCTCTCGCTACGATTACCGTCCACCTTCGCGAGAGTGACGAAAAATGTGAGAACGCACCATGGTTTCGCGCAAGAGGACATTTCGCATTTGCGCGATTCACACGCTGCGACTCCTTTTGGTTTAACCTGCGCACCCGCGAGGTTTACGGCGCGTGCACGCCGCAGCTCGCTGAGGATTCACGGCGCTGGTCCGCGCACATTTTTCCAACGCTCCTCGGAATCCTTTCCGCCGCCATTGGCGTTGCACCGATACATGCAGGCTGCCTTGTTCGCGACGGACGCGGAGTGCTCCTCACGGGCAATTCGGGCGCCGGCAAGTCAACATTAGCCATTGCGCTCGCAAGACGCGGATACGCGTTGCTCTCTGACGAGTGGACTTATCTATCGGGGGAGGGGCGGGACATTGTTGCGTGGGGCCTCCCAGTCCCGGTAAAACTCCTGCCGGATGCGAGCCGCTTCTTTCCAGAACTGCTCTCTTGCACTCCGAACATATCCCTTAACGGGGAGCTAGCCTACGAGGTATGGCCCGACGAATGCTTCGGCGTGTCACGGGGGATGCGAAGCTCCGTAAATGAAATCGTACTGCTTGAGCGGAGCGGGGACCCTGGATGCCGAATTCGCCCGGATCAGTGCAGCAGAAGCGATCGATCATCTCTCAGCGGCAGTTGAACCATTGGAAGGACCTCTGGCTTTTTATTACGCTCAGCAGCTCAAGCTGATTCGGGATCTGGAGCATGCGTCGTGCCTCCGAATTTCCTTCAATGATCCTCCCGATCGTGTGGCAAAGGCGCTGGATGACGTCTTGTCGGAGATGAGCTGAAAGCATGAACCTTTCGAACGATGCACCAACCGATGTAATGTTCCGGCGCACGCCTCTTCCCCTCAAAGGGCGCTTTTTGCTGTGCGGCAAATACCTAGAGATCGCTACAAACTACAACTCGATTCTGGAAGCGTCGACAGCGGCGGGCTGTGTATCCGTTACAAATACAGAGGCAGACTGCATTCCAAGCATCCGATGGGAGATCGTCGGTACACCGGGCAGATCGCCATTTCCGAGTGGAAGGTGTGATTTAACCCTGGGCGATCACTCCCTCTACCTGACTATGGGGCCGGAGCAGTGGTTTGCCTTCGACCTTGAAACATACGACGGCGCTGGTTTTGTAGTTTTGACCGATACAGAGTCGGCAAGCGATATAAATGCGCAACGATATATGACTTTAATTGCGTCTTATGTCAGCGCCAGCCTGCACGCCGGGTTGGAGAAGGTACTGTGAATAAGCTGCTTACCTTCAGGGAGACAACTCTGCGGTTCCTTACCACAGACTCGCTTGAGCTTCTCCGTGGATTTGATGAGGAAGCGTGGGGAAGAAACCTGAGATGGCTCGACCGAAGCGGATTGGCACTCCCGCTCGCCGCGCGGCTTGCAGGGCGGTGGTCCGGTTCGACTGTACCCGACTCAATCCGTCCCGCCCTCCAGTCCCGCCTGTTGGACAACCACAGACGCATGGAGCGGATGTTGGAGTTTTTTGAACAGATCGTCCGAGCACTGAATGCCGCAGGTGTGCGGTACTACTGCGTCAAAGGCTTCAGCCTCATTCCGGATTGTTTCCATGGGATACAAGAGCGGCACCAGGTGGATCTGGATATCCTTGTGAGGCCCAGCCATTTGAGTGCTGGCATTAGTGTGATAGAAGAACTCGGCTACAAGGTGCAATACGCTTCTTTGTCAGGCGAAGTACGCCTTATCAGACCTTGGAAGAAACACATTGGAGTCCACGGGTATCTCTACCAGTTGCCCGAGAGGCCTCCGGTGGAGCTTCATACCAGGTTCTGGGAGGCTGATAGTAACGAGATTGAATTCCCACCACTTTCCATCTTTCCCGATGCGACGGAATCTCACGAGTTATATGGCATTGAATTTCCACGGCTGAGACCCGCTTACCAATTCCTATATCTGCTGCTCCACATCTTCAGGCACTTGCTAGGATCGTGGATGCGGCTACTGTCTCTCTACGAAGTGGCTACATTTATTCGTACTCGCAGAGCGTGCGACGAGATCTGGGCAGAAGCGGTGGAACTCATCGAAAGAGATCAGCGCCTGAGCACAGCTTGTGCGCTCGTGCTGGGTCTCGTCGAGGTCGCGTTTCCCGTGGATTTGCCCGAGAAATTGCGTGAAGTTTATTCTGCCAATTTGTCTTTAGACAGCGCCATCTGGCTGGATCGCTGTGCCGTAACATGGCTGCTCGCTGATCCGCCCGGAAACAAACTAAATTTACTTGTACAGAAGCAGTTCTGGATAGACCGCGATATCTGGAAGCGGTATTTACGCCGTCGGCTTCTGCCCGTCTGTACTCCACACAGGCTCAGCGATGAAGCGGTCAATACGACTAAGACATCTCTTAGCTACCGCGCCGAAGAGATCCGCTACCAGATAAGCCGTATGTGGTATCACGTCAAGTCCGACATCACATATTTGAGCGCTCTTGTGCGCTGGAGTCGAAGAAAGGGACTCAACAACAGATCCACTTACCGAATTGCGGCCGGGTTGTAACTCATGGAAACCGCGCAGGCGACCTCCAGGGGGTTATCCGAGAAGCTGCGGACAGATTCCATAATCGGTGTTGTTGAGGCCGTGCTGCTTGCTTTTCTTGCAGGGCTGACAGTGTGGAAGGCCCTGTTACCGGGCTGGAGGATCCTCAATACTGATTTCCCAAACTACTATGTCGCGGCGCGACTCGTGCGTTCGCATTACACCCTCGACCGTCTTTATGACTGGATATGGTTCCAGAGAGTCTCTGCGCAATTCGGGGTAACCCACCAGCTCGCGGGCTTTCTCGGACTTACACCGTTTTCAGCTTTGCCTCTAATTCCCTTCTCTTGGCTTCCGGTTCTAGAGGCGAAGCGCATTTGGCTCGTGTGCAATATGGCATTGCTTGCCGCGACCGTTCATTTGTTGAGCAAGCAGTGCGGCCTGAGCAATCGCCGAACCTGGCTGATCGCGTTGTGCGCGCTGATCCCGCTTCGTACAAGCTTTCTGTTTGGGCAGATGCACGTCTTCGTCCTATGTCTGCTGAGTGCGGCTTTTGTATGCCACATGCGCAGCCGTCAGATCGCAAGTGGGGGCTTCGTCGCTGTTGCCGCCGCGTTGAAGATTTATCCCCTCTTCTTCTGTGTCTATTTCGTCATAAAAAAGCGTTGGAGCGCACTGGCTGCTGCGGTTATTGTTTTTGCTTTGTGCTGCCTCTTGTCCTACATGGCGGTAGGCAGGACGGCAATGGCTACTTATCTCTTTCAGCAGTTACCGCGATCGTTTCAGGGGGAGAGTCAAGATCCATTTCTGTCAACACTGACATCCTCTTCTTCGATGTTTCACCGCCTATTCCTCTATGAGCCCGAATTGAATGCGCAACCACTTGTTGCGTCCCCCGTACTTTATTCGCTCCTTTATGCGCTTTGGCAGGCAACGCTGGCCGCCCTTGTTCTTTCCCGTTTGCGAAGTCGTTTCCATGCCGATCCCAGAGAAGCTCTCGAATGGGCGGGGTTCCTCTGCCTGCTAATGTTCTTGTCATCTGCACCGGCAAGCTATCAGTTTGTGGCTCTGATCGCAGTGGCAGTGCCGACTCTATCGGTTCTGCTTTACCAATCCAGGCAAAGGGCGGCAGCGATGTTTTTCTTTTTGTACATTGCGGCCTCCAACGCGAGAACGATTCAATCGGTGCACCTGCCAAGTATCCTGGTACCGCTGTTGTATTTCAAGCTATGGTGCGGAGTAGCCCTGATCGTCTTCTATTCATGGTGTCTTGGGCATCCGATCGATGATCAGCGCCCGAGCGTTGAGAGGCAGTGGCTTTCCGGTCGTTTCAGGTTGGCGGCAATTGTCATGTGCCTGTGGATCGCCGGAGCATACGGCGCATGGTCTCACGTGAGAAGAGTGCGTCCGGCGATTCCGCCTTTTGCAGATGGCCGCGACGAGGCTTACATGAGAGTCAACCCCGCCGCCACGAGCGCTGGGGTGCCCTATGTTGCGATGAAATCCGATGGGTATAGAGTACAAGGCACAACAAATCACTTAATCGATAGCGACTTAAATCAGTTGAGCTTTGCGACGACCCGCTCGGCACAGGAAATCTGGGTCGAGACTCTATCGGGAGGACATTCCCGGCTTGTGAGAATAGCTTCAGAAAGCCCGGGTCTGACTGCCTGCGCGATCGATGATGCCGAAACGCCGGCGCTCTCCGATGATGGATTGCTATTGGCCTTCATGCGCGAAGACCGCGGCCACGGAAGCTTGTGGGTGCTCGATGTAAGTCAGTGCAATCGACCTGGCGGCGCTGTACCTGTAAGAATCAGCCCCCCGGCATTCGACGTGAGAACAATTGCGGGCGGTGCGAGCAGAAAATTCCTCATCAGCGCTATCTACCAAGGCAGACAGCGGGTGTTCACAGTTGCACGCGGCGAATTCCCCCAACTGTTTGCCGAAATGAATGGTCCCCTTGACTCGCCGGCGCTTTCGCCCAATGGAAAATTGCTCGTTGTGCGTGCGCTTATATCCGAGCGGTGGCAATTGATGCTGTTCGATGTCTCGGCACGCACATGGAAACAGCTTACCTTTGGCGATTGCAACTCTTACACGCCATCCTGGCAAAATGACCACAGCTTGCTTTATGCGACCGATTGCATGCGCGGCATGGGGCTTACCACGCTCGCGTTACTGCAAGTGGATCGATGATTCGTTAGTAGGACGATGGTTTGCTCGTGTTGTAGTCTTCGCCGAATTTGTTCTTATGTGGACCCTGTAGCGACTCCTGCAAAGCAATGGTTCCGAGATCGACTGTCGTGCCAGAAACAGAGATACGACGCCCGGCTGTCGCAAGGTCTGAGTCGGAACTTCCCATAGCCCATACGTGCATCATGTAGGTCCCGGGCGCGACGTCGTGAATCGTGAGATTGCCCGCCGCGGTGGACATCGCAAAATACGGGGTGGGTACGCTTACGACGACAGCGCTCATCTCCGGATGGATATTGCAAAAGATGTATGAGACGCCGGCGCGGTCGAAGTGAACGCTCCTACTCGAGCCGCTTTCGTAGAGGCCCAAATCAAACCGCTTACCGTTGAACTGGGAAAATACATTGTGAAAGAACGGGTCGAGATTGGGGAAATCGACCGTGCTGCCCACTTGAACAACGAGTAAATGTGGGACAAACTGTTTGTTCTTCTGGGCCAACAGCGGCCGGTTACCCGGTTGGCCGGGTACCTGAGGCGGCAAGGGCACGTCGATCGGGGTAAGCCAGAGCACCACTCCTTCGTTGGAGTGGTGTTCCGATACCTTTGCACCGCTAAAGTGAACCTGCGCCTGCGCCGTTACCTCGGTCGGCTGTCCAGCCGCGTGCAGCGCATGAGGCAGAGCTGTGGCAATGCCGCAGAACAATAGGCAGGAAACCGCCTTGTGCCAGGACATCAGAAAAGATATCCCATCGTTAAATTCAGAGTTTGCGCCTCACTGCCTGGTCCGTAGGTGTACCAGGATTTGAGATACCGGTATTCGCCGGAAAAGACCAAGTACGTCTTCGGACGGAAAATGATGTTGGCTGCGGTGCTTTGGTTCTTTACGAGATAGAAATACGGCGAGGCGCTGGCCACAGGAGACTGGTTACGAACCTGACTCGTCTGGGCATTATCCGTCCCAAAATATGCATTTACTTCAAGCGACGACGTCAGGCGCGATTTCCATTGTGCCCAACCGCCAATCGCGTTCAGGCCGCTCGCGTAATTGGAGCCGTAATCCATCACGACGTTTTTGAATGCGCCGCCACCGAGATCTCCGAGTCCACGACCGCGATAGAACTCGCCTGACAGTTCTGCGATCCTGGGGATCGGAACGCGCCAGTCTGCAGTCCCCGCCCAGAAATCAAGGTTCTGATTCTCTCCCGTCCCGCTTCCATAGTAGAGCTGCCGTGTGTAATAGCCGCTCGCCCCAAGTTCGTAAGGACGCGACGGGTCGCCCCATTCGTAAGCAATTCGGCCTTCGTAACCGGGCTGGAGATTGCGCCTGGTGAGTCCGTAGGCCGCCTGGCCAGTTGCACCGGCGGCTTCAGGATCGAGGAGTCCAAAGCCAAAGGCGACATGAGAGGAGTCGCCAATCGCCGTGCGGCGTATGAATGTGGCCTGCGGCAGCCAAGTCCAGAGATTGCCGGCCCAAGCCAAGGCGGGCTCTCCTACGGTAGCGAATGACGTTGGCGAAAGAGGTGTGATCAGCGGAGTCTGCTGGCCCGCGGACACCTGGGTGTTTTTCCAGTCGAGGTAAACGCTCGCAGTTCGCAGGCGCAGGTTCATTCCCGTGGGCGGTGGTATCGACGTATAGCTCGAGCTGAAGAAGTCCGCAGCGATGTCGGCAGAGGTGCGCGCACTCCATAGTGTGGGGCCATTGGCATTCAAACCAAGCTGGGTCTGCTCGAGAGTACCGCCCATAGAGTGATGCACCCACTGTGCCGTGCGCGGCAAGGCGATCGACGGCAGGATCGGATTATCGACCGCGCCGTCAACCACAAACGCATTGAAGAGAACCATCCCGGTCATCCGCAGCGGATATCTCGATTCCGTAGAGACCTTGGTCTGTTCGAGAGTCTTCACCTGTGAATTAAGAACTTCCTGGTCATCTCGAAGCTCGTTGACCGCTTCTTTCAGATTCCCGGCGCCACCGGCATTGCCTGTCACCAGCTGCTCTCGAAGTTCCCTAACCTCTTGCCTCAGATCTTCAACTTCCTGCCTCGACTGTTTAAGCTCCTGACGCATTTGCCCGAGCATAGTCAAAATTTCTTCGCTCTGTTGCGGGTTGGGTGGTGCGGGTGGTGAAGGTTTAATTGTGTCATCCGCCGGGATTGAGGAAGGAGAGTCTGGTGCGATTTGTTGCGCTTCAAGCGAATGAGAGTAGTGGAGGGAAAACGAAATAAGGGACGTAATCAGGAAACGGGCTGTTCTTCGGCGTACCAATTCCATAAAGCCTTTGTACTCCGCAACAGGATTCCGGTCGTCGAAACCAACTTTGCGCTCATTTTACGAGCCGACTGAGAAAAAGAGAAACGCAGGGTTTGCGTTTCGAGGTATTGCTGCCTGTGGCATACCAGAAGGCCTAGAACGCTCCGCGGCGTGTGTATATTGCGTTCAAGGTTTTGGCGAGCAGCACGAAATCCCTGGCGAGCGACCAAGTGCTGACATATTCGACGTCGAGCGCAACGCGCTGTTCGTAAGGTAAGCAACCTCGCCCGCTGACCTGCCACAGACCAGTGATGCCCGGTAGCACCGCGGTATAAAGTTCGCCGCCAGGTCCATAACGCTGGAGTTCCTCTTTGACGATTGGCCGGGGTCCGACGAGGCTCATATCGCCGAGGAAAACGTTGATCATCTGCGGCAACTCGTCAAGATTCAACCGCCGCAAAAACGCTCCTACCCTGGTGACTCTTGGATCGCGCCTCAGCTTTCTATAACACATCCATTCTTTTCGGGCGTCGGCACTCTGCGCCAGATGGTTCCAGAAGATTTGATCGCTCTCGTGGAACATAGAGCGAAACTTCCAGAGATTGAATGACTTCTTCTGAAACCCGATGCGTTTGTGTCGATAAAGAATTGGCCCAGGAGAGCTGAGTTTCACAGCGACGGCAACGAATCCCATGGCGAGAAGCACGAAGGGCGATAGTAGGATGCAAAGGATAAGATCGAGCAACCGCTTGGCGAGACGATAGCTCAGTCGATCGGTGGGCAGGTGCAACGCATTCATGCGCGTTCCCCGCGTGCGCCGGCGATTACATTGGCAGAATGAAACCAGATGGATGGGGGCATCTTCTGTCGGTCTCCCTGACTCCTTATTCTCCTCCAGGAATATTCACCCGCTGACAGGCTGACGTCACCGCTTTGTCATCGCTTTGTCCTAGCGGGAGGATGGACAGAAAGCAACACGAGGCAAACGGAATACAATCGCGCGCCGATCAGGGCTCAAATGATGCGGTGGATAAAATGGATTGCGAATGACGAGTTTATTTCCGCGCGTATTCCTTGCGTGTCCCCTTCTTCTTACTCTCACGATTTTGGTCTTTGTCCCGGACAATCATGCCGCGCACGCATCGAATGCGGATGCGAGGCAAAGCGGCGCAGTGGTGTTCCAGACCAAAGGCTGCGAGCGCTGTCATGCGATTTTTGGCGTAGGCGGAGATCGCGCACCCGACCTTGGCAAGGTTGGACAGCGGAAGACAGCGAACCAGATCCGGATGCAGATCGTCAACGGAGGCCACGGCATGCCGCCATTTGGGAAGGTTCTGTCGAAAAGCGAGGTCAAAGATGTGGTTGTGTTCCTTACCTCGTGCAAGACAGAGGCTGCGCCGGGCTGCCGCCAGTGGATGCAGCCGGAGGCTCAACTGGAACAGAATCAATAAAGATTTCCGGCGACCTGTTCGGCTATTTGTTCCAGGGCGTCGTTCTGAGGATCGTCGGCTTTCCCGGGGTTTTTCTGGCCCCGCGTCGTGAGTACAACGGTGAAATAAAGATCTCGGACTCGGCTGCTGATCATCTCGACGCTGTCGCGGTGAGACCCGGCATGGCGACAACGCAGAGCTTCGTTGCCGATTCCCCTCAAAGATGTGCCGCTGGCGGGACACGCGGGCAGCTCTACCCTGCTGACAGCAATTTCCAGCGAATCAGTTTCCCCCTGCTGGCGGAAGAAGCTGCAGGTGCCTTCGCCTTCCAGAACTTTCACGGATACCGCTATGTTGCCTCCAAGCGCGTGGGCGGCGCCGCCTTCGGTGAGCCATGGGCAGCCCTGCGGAGGAGCCGTGGAGCCC
Source organism: uncultured Acidobacteriaceae bacterium (assembly GCA_963782175.1). Lineage (GTDB taxonomy): Bacteria > Acidobacteriota > Terriglobia > Terriglobales > Acidobacteriaceae > Silvibacterium. The sequence goes on along the minus strand of CAWAIX010000010.1, from coordinate 55,586 downwards.
GATTTTGCTGTACTGCCGTACTGTGTTTGCGCCATCGCAGCGGACGAGAGCAACAGACAAAGCAGCGCGTGAGGCCACATAGTCAGGCCTTAGCCTTTGCGGGCGTCTTCATGGCCGGCAGGGATCCGGATTTCAGGATCGTTCCGCCTTCCTGGATGACGTAGAGCTGATTGACGTTGAGATTTTTCAGCTGATCCACGTGACCGCTGAGCCAGCGGATTTCGACTATGTCGACCTTCTTCGCCTGGTCGAGGCCAAAGTGCATGCGCAGGTCGTTCTGCGAGAAGTAGCTGCCCCCGCTGCGTAGCTCGTCCATCTGCACGAGAGGTTTGGACAGTTCGGGATCAGTCTGCGCCGTAACGATAACGCGGGCACCGATGCCGGTGCGGTTGGATTTGACTCCGACCAGCTTGATCTTGATCCAGTTGCGGTTGAGGGTAGAGTCGCAGCGCAAAAGCTGCGGAATCGAGTTGATGCAATTCACGGCAATATCTATGACGCCGTCGTTGTTGTAGTCACCGAAGGCGCAGCCACGCGCTGGAGCGTTTTCGAGGATGCCCGGGCCGCCTTCGTTGGTCACCTCCTCGAACCGTCCGTTGCGCAGGTTGCGGTAGAGGTACTTGTGCTCGGCGTATTTCAGGTCGGCTTTCGAGCGGTCGACTTCGGGATAGACGTGGCCGTTCGACATGAGAATGTCGAGCCAGCCATCGTTGTCCATATCGAAGAAGCCGACGCCCCAGCCGAGCAACCGTGTGTTGACACCGAGACCGCTCGGATAGGTGCGGTCTTCGAAAGAAGCATCGCCAAGATTTGTATAAAGGGAGTCGGTGTCGCCAGCGAAGTTGGTCTTGACGACGTCGAGGTTGCCGTCACGATTGTAATCTCCAATGGATACGCCCATGCCGGCTTGCGGTTTGGCTTCAGCCGAAAGCGCGGCTCCGGCCTCGATGGCGATGTCGCGGAAGGTGCCGTCCTTCTGATTGAGGTAGAGCGTTGCCGGAGCGGAGTCATTGGCGACATAGATGTCGGGCCAGCCATCGTTGTCGAGGTCGGAGGCGGCGACGCTGAGGCCGTAGGTGCCGACGGCGGTCCACATGCCGGATTTTTCGCTGACGTCGGTGAAGGTGCCGTCTCCATTATTGTGATACAGGATATTGCGGCCGCCGGGCAGGCCGGGAGGGCCGCAGGCGACGAGGATTCCCTTGTAGGTGCAGGGGCCGTCTTCGGGCTTCGGCGCGGTCTTCAGGTCGAAGTCGACGTAATTGGCAACGAAGAGATCGAGGTAGCCGTCGCGGTCGTAATCGACGAAAGTGCAGCCTGTATTCCAGCGGGTCTTCGGGCCGGGCTGTATAAGGCCCGCCTCTTTCGTGACGTCGGTGAAGATGCCGTTGCCATTGTTGCGGTAAAGGACTGGCTGCCCGTAGTAGGTGACGAACAGGTCGTCATGGCCGTCATTGTTGTAGTCGCCGACACAGCAGGCCTGTCCCCAGCCGGTCTTATGCTCAAGGCCCGATCCGGCAGTTACGTCGGTGAAGGTGCCGTCACGGTTGTTTTTGAACAGATGGCAGTGCGGCTCCTGTCCAGCGGGAAAGCCTTCGAGACGCCAGCCGTTTACGAGAAAGAGATCAAGCCAGCCGTCATCGTCGTAGTCATAAAAGGCGAGTCCGCAGCCAGTGGTTTCGAGGAGGTATTTGTTGGTGCCTTCGGGCCCGTAGATGGTCTTGACGCTGAGGCCCGAGTCCTTCACCACGTCGACAAAGCTAACGCCGAGGGGAGTGCCTTCGATGGGAGATTTCGGTCCGGGCGGTGGGGGCGCGGGTTTCGCGTCGTAGGTGCGCTCCTGCGGGCCGAGCTTCTGGGGCTGAGCGGCCGGCGCGGCCTGCTGCTGCTGGGGTGAGGCGAGAGCCACGATGTCCGCGAAGGGCAGAACAAGCGCCGTGCGACTGAGGGAGCGGATGAATTTGCGGCGATTCAACGAAGGGCCATCCTCGGTGATGTTTACGGTTGTCCACCGGCGGCTTTTGGCTGGTGCGTCATTTCGGTGTGCACGTGCCACGGTACGCTCTCGGTGGAGATTTCGGGGTGCTTACGGAGATAGTCGAGCGAATAGGTGGGCGCGGCGGGATCAATGCGCTTGGCGGTGTACAGAGCCGCTTCCTCAGCCGCCTGCTTCTTCATGCCTTCGCGGCGATAGAGGATTGCGAGATTGTAGTGCGCTGCCAGATCGTCTGGATCGATTGCCTGGAGGGCCTTGAACTGCTGCATGGCCTCGTCGCTACGATGCTGCTGGTAATAGGAGATTCCCAGCTCGCGTCGCGCGTCGCGCGAGTACGGATAATGCGCAACGACCTTCTGCAGATCGGTTATCTCAGCATCGGAATGGCGTGAGCGTCGCTCCACCAGTGCCATGTAGTAGAGGGCCCGCGCGTCGTCGGGAGCGAGTGAGAGAGCTTTCTCGAGCGGCGCGCGGGCTTCGGAGTATTTTTCCCACTCGATGTAGTTGAGTCCGATGTTGATGTAACCATCCTTGTAGTCGGGCCGCAGGCGAACCACCTGCTCGAAGGCGTGCATCGCGTCGTCATATTGCAACTGGTCGAGGTAGCCGATGCCAAGGTTGTTCCAGCGCATCCAGTCGGGATTGTCGTTGGGCAGGGACGGAGTGGCGGGGTTGTCGCCGATGTTGAAGGTGCGCGTGCGTGAGGCGATCTCGATGACGGGATACTCAGGATGGTCCTTGCCGAAGACGTTGTTCGTGTAGGTGTTGCGCAGATGCCGGTAATTGACGCGTGCGGTGACGGTGATCGGACCTTTCACGTTCTCGGGCAGGTAGAAACGATACCGGATCAGCGCCGAACGTCCGGACTGGATGCTGTTGTCATAGGCCATCGAGTGGATGGTCCAGACCTTGTGATTGTCGACGAAGCTACCGGTCATATCGACAGGCCGGTTGGTGAAGCTGTGAGCACTGGCTTCGAGCATACCGTCAGGCTTTAGGAAGCCGCTCTCGTAGATGACGGCTCCAGTCGCGTCCTTTACCGTGAATTGCGTCCACGCCTCGTACAGATCGCGGACTTCGGGAATGAGTGAGTGCCCGATGTTCTTGTTCTGCACAATGACGTAGGCTTCGACATCCTGATCGGGCTTGAGCGTGAAGGGGATTGTGCCGAGCGGCGCGATCATCGGGGCGTCATTCAACTTAAGCGCAAAGAGATCGACGTTGAGGTAGTTCCCGGACTTCAGGAACTCGATGGTCCTCGAGAGCTGCTCGTCGAAGCCGTAGTAGAACGGCACGGCAGTGTTTCCGGCCAGCCAGCGATGCGAGGCGAGCGTGCCGTGCTTGGCTCCGTAGTCGGGCAGGGTGATGGCTTCGCGCTTCATGTGGCAGCTCTGGCATGTGGTGAAGTCGGCCTGGTAGAAGGTGAGCGGATTGCGCTGCGAGAATTTCGAAGTTTGCCACTCGTCATAGGCGGTAAAGGCGCGAATCCATTTGTAGGTGTTGAGCGGAATCGGCAGGTTGGCCTTGTGGCAGGCAGAGCAGAACTCAGGTGTGTGGTAAAAGTCCTGCATCACGGCCTTCGAGTGCCGGTCGAGATGGGCGAGGATCTCCTCATCGGGCACGATGCCGGGTATGCGCCTGCCCTGCTCGTCGACCATCACAGCCGGTACACCCATCACGAAGCTGCCGTTCCCGAGTTTGGTCTCTACACTTTGGATCGAGTGGCAGGTGGCGCAGGTGAGGCCGTCGCGGTCAAAGGAGCGGTCGAGCTGGGATCCGGTATTGAGTGCTCCCGCCAATACCGCGATGGGATTGTGGCAACTGTCGCAATGGCGCGCAAACTCAATCCCCTTGGTGCGGACCAGGATATTTACGCTGGCGCGGTAGAAGGGCGTGCGAAAAGAGTTTGAGTGCAGCGCCTGGCGCCATTCGTGGTAGGCCTCCTGGTGGCAGTGGCCGCAGTACGAAGCGTCGGGAAAGGCGCTCGCCGGAAGAAAATCTCCGCCTTCGGCGGCGGCATTTCCGGGAAGAGAGATTTTGCCCTTCGCAAACGGAAAGTTGTAGGTCTGGCGGATTGCATCGGCGTAGGCCTTACGGGCTGCAGCGGCTTCGGCGCTCTTATCTTCAGCGCCTTTCGTTGCTTTTAGAAAAACAACACAGGCTACGGCAAGCGTTAGAACAAGGATAGTGACGCGTCTGGCCAAAACGCTCATGCAGTTACAAACCGGGGAGCCGCCCTTTAACATGGTCCGATTTTCGCGGGTTACCACCAGCACTTAAACTATAGCGAATCGGCTGAACACCTGTATATAGACCCAGGCATAACCACTACTGGGGGATTTTCTGAACGCCCTGCGCCTTTTGCCGTTCAGCGGCTGCTTCGACAGTCCTGCCCCGCTGCTCAAGCGCTTTTGCCAGGCCGGCGTGGGCCTCGGCGTAATTTGAGTCGTAGCTCAAAGCCTCCTGGAATGCAGCGATCGCGTCATCGATCCTGCCGCTCTTGAGCAGCGAGTTGCCGGTATTGCTCGCCACCTCGGCGCGTTGGTAATTCATGTTCTCGCGCATGAGGTTCGCAGCAATCTTGCGCTCCGCAGTGGCATCGGCAGGACGGTTTTCCTTCACCAGAACGGCGGCGAGCGTCAGGTGCGGATCGGGCTGGTGCGGAAGCTGGCGGATCGCTTCCTTTAAAGCCGCCTCTGCCTCGGCCAGATTATCGAGGTGGTTATCGACGCTGCCCAGGGTGGCCCATCCGTCGCCGTTCTCAGGATAGAGTTTGAGAGATAGATTCAGCTCACGCGCGGCATCAGCGTAGCGGCCGTCCTGCAGGTACAGAACTCCGAGAACGTAGGGGGCCTCGTGACCGGACGGATCAAGCTTCTCGGCCGTTTCGAGTTCGGGAATTGCGTCGGCGGCATCGTCCTTCATCTTGAGAGCAAGTCCGAGATCGTAGTGGAGATGTGCGGCCTCGGGAGCGAGTTTGAGGGCCGCGCGCAACTGCGTTATGGCATCATCAAACTGGTTGAGCTGGATGTAAGCGGCGGCAAGATTTTGGCGACCTGTGACATTGTCGGGCGCAATCGCCATAGCACGCTGCAGGATGGGAACGGCGTCCTTGGCCTGCTGCGCCTGGCAAAAAGCGATGCCGAGATTGATAAGCACCTCGGCGTTCTTCGGGTCGGCGGCTGCGGCCTTCTGGAGCAGCGGAATGGCCTGCTGCGGGGCGCTGGCGCGCTGCAGGGCGAGCCCCAGCTGGTAAGTTGCCGCCGCTGATTTCGGATCGAGTTCGAGCGCGTGTCTGAGGACGGGGATAGCCTGCTCGTCCTGTCCGGCGCCGGCGAGCGCTGAGCCAAATTGCAAGCTGACTTCCGGATCGTTTGGAGCGAGTTGATAGGCTTTCGCCAGTTCCTCGAGTCCACCTGCTTGTTGCAGGGCGAGCAGCGACAATCCGAGGTGCAGATGAACCGCGGCGAGGTCAGGATTGATCTGGAGTGCTGTGGTGAATTCCTGCCGGGCGTGTGTCCAATCCTGGCGTTGCGCATAAAGAGAGCCGAGATTGTCATGCAGTTCGGCGCTTTCCGGATCAGCAACGATTGCCTCCTTCATGCGCGAGATTGCGGCGGGATATTGCTGTGTCTCGGCGAGCGCGCGAGCGTACGATGCCAGCACGTAAGACGGCAAAGCATGCTTTCCGGTATTGGCGGCGTCCAGCTTCGCAAACCATGGAAGCGCCTTTGCGGGTTGACCATTCTGCACATAGGCGAGCGCAAGATTCATCTGCGCGCTCAAGTCGGAGGGCGTCATGGCAAGCGCTTTTTCCAGCTCGCGGATTGCCTCGCTGGTCCTACCCAGACGAAAAAGCACTGCTCCTAGCGCGCTGTGTCCCTGTTCAGCGGACGGCGCAAGCCGGATGACCTTCTCAAAGTCGGCACGCGCTGTGTTCAAGTCGTTGTGCGACAATGCCGCCACGCCAGCGCGATAGTCGGCATCAGCTTCTTTGAGGCTGGCAGACGGTTCCTGCGCAGCAGAAAGGTCCGAAACACCGGCCAATACGGCGAACAGCAGGACAACAGACAACTGCGGTTTGAGCAGGTACACAGCGTTTTCATGGTACGCGATCACATCCCATCAGTGTTGTCGCTCCGACTTGACTGCCTCGCCCCGGATCGGGGCGGAGAGATCCGATGGAACGGAGGAGCCGTCCTGGAACAGGTATAGAGATCATCTGGCAGTCAGGATTATTGCCGCAGCCCGGACTAAATCGGGCGCCACGGCATCGGATTCAGCTTCGCCGCGCGAGCACGAGTGGGCGTTGGCGATCAGGATTGTCCTGGTTTCGGCGCGCTTCCCGCACTCCACGTCGGTGACGCGGTCGCCGATCATCCAGGAGCGTGGCAGGTCGAGGCTGAATTCGGTGCGGGCCTTCAAAAGAAAGTAGGGCGAAGGCTTACGGCATTCGCAAGGGCGCGAGTACCGATTTTCACCGCCCTGGGGATGATGAAAACAATAGTAGAAATGGGCGAACTTAATCCCGCCATGTACCAAACCCTGAACAAGCTTCTCGTGAATTGCTCTGAGGTCCGCAAAACTCGACTTGCCCTTTGCGTAATTCGGTTGGTTCGACACAAGAAACAACTGGAATCCGGCTGTTTGCAGCAGACGCAAGGCGTCCAGTGCACCGGGAACGAATTCGAAACCAGCCGAGGTGAGGGGGGCCTCGTATTCACCGGTTTCTGGATTGAGAACGTTGCGATTGATTACGCCATCGCGATCGAGAAAGACCGCTCGGCGCGCAAGAGACTTGTCTCTTCCCACTTCATCTCGTTCCTTTTGAGCCGTGGATGGGAAACGATCAGGTGCCAAATTACTGCCTGAAATGACTCGACGAGCGGCGTGACAGTGTCGGTCGAAAACTCAGGAACAATGACGCACGCGTCGGCGACCTGGGCGGTGTAACCACCGTCGCGGCCTACGACTCCAACGATGGTTGCCCCGGTGCGGACGCCGAGCCTGAGGCTCTCCACAATATTGGTACTGACGTTCTTCTCGAGACAGCCCCCGCCCACGGAGAAAACAAACAAGGCATCATCGGACTTTAGCCGACTGCCACGGAGCCAGTTGGCATAACAGGAAGACCATCCCTCGTCATTGATGCGCGCTGTCAATTCGGAAACGTTGTCGGTTGGTGCGTAAGCTTCGATACCGGCAATCTTTCTGAAATCGTTCACAGCGTGGCCAGCGTGGCCGGCACCCCCGCCTACCCCGAGGAGAAAGAGACGGCCCTCTCGAGAGCGCGTTTCCCGGAGCAACTCGACAATGCGGTCGATCTGGCACGCGTTGAGGTTCATCGCGGTCTGTTGTACCCCTGCAAGAAATCTCTGCGTGTACTCTGTCGGCTGCATGCTCGCTCCTGTCATCGACTTTCGAGTTGATTTATGCGCAGTAGCGCATTTTCGCTGCGTACGGCCTGGGGTGGATTGACGTGGAATGATGCCTGACCCACGGACTTGGAAGTCCGCAGACGTTTCACTGCCTTTCTTCGCCAACGCTGAGGAATGAAAACGAATCCGGCCAACCACATGAGAGACAGGAAGGTTGGAGACCCACGAGTAAAGAACTCGATGATAAGACGCAGGTATACGGCCGGGCCCGCTTTCACCTTCACGGCTCGACCAACGCATTCGGTCGCGATGAAGAAGGAGTAGGCCTTTGGCGTGAAGTATCGGCGCATTTCCTGAGCCCACCGCAGCGAGAACTGCCAGTCGAGCGCCCTGCCGACACTTAGTCGTTTATCGTCGACCCGAAAGACGGTCAAGGGTGCGGACAGAATACAAAAACTGACCTTTGGATCACGGGCAGCGCGCAGCAGCCAATCCCAGTCCTGATGTCGCTGAAGGCCGGATCGAAATGGGATGGCGAGCATCGTCTCGCGGCGGGTAAGCAGGCTGGAGGTCTGCATGGTGTACGGTCCGTCGGCAACTTTTCTGCGACAGAACAACTGCTCACTAATCGGCAGGCGGGAGCCGACGGGATCGACAGGCCTGATGAGATCGCACTCAGGCGAGCGGACGACGAGCCGGGTCGAGATTACTGGGAGGGGAGACTCACTTGCTTTCGCCGCCTCCATTTGGAGTGCGATTTTCTCCGGAAGCCATTCGTCGTCGTCATCGAGGAATGCAATCCAGGATCCCTTTGCGGCCCGCACGCCGATGTTTCTCGCCTCCGAGCCTCCCATGTTCAGGGCGAGCGGGATGACGCGAAGGCGTTCGTCTTCGAAAGTGGCGAGGGCTCCCTCCGAGGCCTGGTCTTCGCCGTCGATGACGACGATGACTTCTAGCGGAGAGTAGGTCTGGTGAAGGGCGCTCAGCACGGCTTTGCGCAGAAATTCGGGGCGATTCAGCGTCGGGATCACAACGCTCACGAGATCGGGGCTGCTCAAAGGCGGAACAACTCCTTCCAAGGTTGATCAATCGGTGGCGCCAGTACTGCAGAAAAGGTGCATCTCCAAATCTGCCGACAGCATAGGTGCGAGGAAAGCAAAGTTGCACGCCGAAAAGTGGTTGTTCCGCACTTTGGTAACGTTTTGGAATCAGCCAGTTCCAAAAAGGAACGAGCGAACATCCAATGCAGAAATCGGGCCGATTAAGCCCCGCGTAGGCGAACGCGCTATTCTTGCCGAATCCATGCCGCGCACTCCTTCAGGCGTCGTCCGCTGGCTGTTCGATCCGAAATTTGGACCGGCGGATCGTCTGGTTCCCCGCTGGCTGTTCCTGCGCGCGCTTGGAGCGATCTACTTCTCGGCTTTCTACTCCCTGATTTTCCAGATCCGCGGCCTTATCGGGCCAGGTGGCATTCTGCCGGCTGGGCAGTACCTGGCTCTAGTTCAGCGCTCGCTGCCCGCAGGCCGGTTTTGGTTCGCGCCAACGCTGCTATGGTTCTCGTCGAGCAATGCCATGGTGATGGCGATCTGCTGGGTGGGACTGATTGCCTCGATCGCCGCACTGCTGAACTTCTGGCCGCGGGTCAGCTTCTTCGTCTGTTTCGCCTGCTATCTGTCGTTTGTCGCGGCGGCTAGCGATTTCTCGAATTATCAGTCGGACGGCATGCTGCTGGAGGCCGGGTTTCTGGTGTTGTTCTTCAGTCCGCGTGGGATCCTGCCGGGATGGGGCGCGGACAGTCCGCCGTCGCGGGCAAGCCTCTTTCTGCTGCAATGGGAGTGGTTCCGCATCTATTTTGAGTCGGGCATCATAAAGCTGCTAAGCGGTGACCAGGAGTGGCGCCACTTTACGGCCATGGATGAGTACTACCAGAATGGACCGCTGCCAACATGGATCGGCTGGTACATCGAGCATCTGCCGCACTGGTTTCATGCTTCGACAGTCGCGGCCACGTTGACGATGGAAATTGTGGTCGTGTTCCTGCTGTTCTTTGGCAGGCGTGCGCAGCGGATTTGCTTCTTCATCGTCACTCCGTGGGAAATCGGGGTGATCCTGACCGCGAACTATACGTTCCTCAACTATCTGGTGCTCGTGCTCGGCTTTTTGCTCCTGGATGACCGTTTTCTGCGGCGGTTCGTCCCGGCACGCTATCGTCTACCAGTGGTTCAGACGGAGGAAGCTGCCGAGGCCCAATCCGACGCCCCGATCTCACTGCTCGGGAACGCTCAGGCGAGCGATGATCCCCGGATCGAATATCGGAAACCATCGCACCTGGATGCATTGCGATTGGCCTTTACCGCCGTCATGCTCACCTGGGTAGCTTATGTAACGACTGTGGAATTGATCCGGATGCCGTTTCCGGAGGCTCCACTGCCGATAGCGCCGGCGCGAATGCTCGAGCCTTTCCGTATCGCAAACCAGTACGGACTCTTCGCTGTGATGACCAGGGGGCGGTACGAGATCGAGTTTCAAGGATCGAATGACGGGCAGACCTGGACGGCATATCCGTTCCGCTACAAACCGCAGGCTCTTAACGAGCCGCCGGGGATCTATGCTCCGTACCAGCCGCGGTTTGACTGGAATCTATGGTTCGCGTCGCTCGGCGACTGGCAGCAGAGTCCGTTTGTCTTTTACACGGAGGTGCGGCTGATGGCGAACAGCCGCGATGTTCTGAACCTGTTTCGGGGTGATCCTTTCGGCGGCAAGCCGCCGAAGATGATTCGCGCGGTGCTGTGGCAGTACTGGTTCACGTCAATGAAGGAGAAGCGGAAGACCGGAAACTGGTGGCGGCGACAGCTTCTCGGGCTTTATGCACCGGTTATCGGCCAGCAGCCGGACGGCAAGATCGGCATCATCGAGGTGCCGCAAGAGCTGCCGCCGCATAATTAGGCTATGAAGCAAGCCTCTGTCATTGGATCCGGACCGAACGGGCTCGCCGCTGCGATCGTGTTGGCGCAGGCGGGGCTGAAGGTGGAGGTGTTCGAGGCAGAGGAGCAGGCGGGTGGAAGCGCCCGTACCATGCCGCTTACGCTGCCGGGCTTCCTGCACGACTTCGGATCGGCAGTGCATCCGATGGCCGTCGGGTCTCCGTTCTTCACAAAGCTTCCGCTTCCGGCGCATGGATTGAGCTGGATTCACGGTGACGCTCCGCTGGCACATCCGCTCGATGATGGAACGGCCGTGGTGCTGGAGCGGGACCTTGGCGATGCGGAAAGAGCATTCGGGCAGGATGGCAGCGCATGGCGGCGCGTTGTCGAAGCTCCGGTGAAGAACTGGACCGCATTTGCCGGCGAAGTTCTGGGACCGATGCTGCATCTGCCCAGGCATCCATTCATGATGGCGCGGTTCGGGATGAATGCAGTCCTGCCGGCGGATGTGTTTTGCAGACGCCAGTTCAAGAGCGCTCGGACGCGGGCGCTGTTTGCAGGCCTCTCGGCTCATTCCTTCCTCTCGCTCGACCAACCGCTCACAGCCGCCATCGGGCTCGTGTTCGCCGTCACAGCCCATGCCGTTGGATGGCCGATTCCCCGGGGCGGCGCACAGGCCATTACTGATGCTCTGGCTGGATATTTGAAAGAGCTGGGAGGGACGATACACCTCAGCCGGCGGATCAGTTCGCTGGATGAGGTGCCGCAGGGGCTGGTGATGTGTGACGTCAGTCCACGGCAGCTGCTGGCGATTGCCGGGGAGAGGCTGAGTCCTTCGTATCGGCGGACACTGGCGCGTTTCCGGCCCGGGCCCGGGGCGTTCAAGATTGACTATGCTCTGTCTGAGCCGCTTCCGTGGAAGGCGAAGGAGTGTCTGCGGGCCATCACCGTCCATCTCGGCGGCACTTTCGAGGAGGTCGCCGAGTCGGAGAAGGCGATGGCAAATGGCCGCTGCGCCGAGCGGCCATTTGTGCTTCTCGCGCAGCCGAGCCTGTTCGATCCGACGCGCGCGCCCGAGGGCAAACATGCGGCATGGGCTTACTGCCATGTGCCCAACGGATCGCGAGTCGATATGACGGAGCGGATCGAGAATCAGATCGAGCGGTTTGCGCCGGGATTCCGGGATTGCGTGCTGGCGCGGTGTGTTTCGACTCCGCTGGATCTGGAGGCTCGAGACGCCAATTTGATCGGCGGTGACGTCAGCGGCGGGGCGATGTCGGTAGGGCAGACGCTGTTTCGGCCGAGCCTCCGGCAATATGCGACTTCATCACGGAACATCTATCTATGCTCGTCCTCGACTCCGCCCGGCGGCGGCGTGCACGGGATGTGCGGATTCTATGCGGCCAAAGTGGCGCTGAGGCGGTCAGCGCTCTGACTCCGCCCGTCCAAGCGTTTAGCTCAAAGGCGCTCAACCCATCGTCCAATATTTCTCGAGGATGTATGCGATCTCGTACAGAACGGCAAAGACGGCGAATGAGGCGTGAAACCACGGCTTTTTGATCCTGATGGCGAGAAAACACAGGATTATGTAAGTCGCTGTACGAATCGCATAGGCTGGTCCAAGGCTATTGAAGTAATCGTGGCCCTTGATGAGTCCGTCGACAACGTCGGCAATAAACAACAGGGCCATGAGCGCGAAGATCCATTGATGGCGCGAATAGTAATACCCTTTGAATCCGTCGTATTCCCCAATCTGATCAGGAAAGAAGAGCGCGCACAAAAGGTAAAGCAGAACCGCATACAGTGCAATGAAGAAATAGAGCGGAAAGGTCCATTCACGAACCCGGACAAGGTTGAACTCCCACCACCAGAAATGGATCAGGTAAAGAAAGAGAAATAAAACCCAAACCAGGTGCACCCAGTAAACCGGATACCGCTTGGGATGCTGAACGATGAGGGCAATGCCTTTGAGCAGATGAGCCATACTCAGGCCCACGATCATTCCAAAGAGCACCCTGACGTAAAGATAAAAGTCCATCTTTAAGCTCGTGCCGCAGCCCGGTGCCGATTCTATAGACTTTGCCCCAACAAAGAAATCGCCGCGGAGATTGATCTCGCGGCGATTCTTTGATGACGCGGTTGATTAGTAGCGGTAGTGCTCGGGCTTGAACGGGCCTTCCTGCGGAACACCGAGGTATTCGGCCTGTTTCGGAGTGAGTTCGGTCAGCTTTACGCCGATCTTCTCGAGGTGCAGGCGGGCGACTTCCTCGTCGAGCTTCTTGGGAAGCGTGTAGACGTCGACCTTGTAGGTGTCCTTGTTCTTCCAGAGATCGAGCTGCGCCAGTGTCTGGTTAGAGAAGCTGTTGCTCATGACGAAGCTGGGGTGTCCGGTGGCGCAGCCGAGGTTGACGAGGCGGCCTTCGGCCAGCACGAAGATTGAGTGACCGCCTTTTCCGTTAGAGGCTGGGAAGGTGTATTTGTCGACCTGCGGTTTGATGTTGGTTTTTTCGACGCGGGGAGCCGCGTTCAGGCGATCCATCTGGATTTCGTTATCGAAGTGTCCAATGTTGCAGACAATCGCCTGATCCTTCATTTTCTGCATGTGCTCGAGGGTGATGATGTCCAAGTTGCCGGTGCAGGTGACGTAGATGTCGCCGCGTCCGAGCGTGTCTTCGATGGTTGTGACTTCGAAGCCTTCCATCGCCGCCTGCAGCGCGTTGATCGGATCGATTTCCGTTACGATGACGCGCGCACCCATACCACGAAGCGAGTGAGATGAGCCCTTGCCGACATCTCCATAGCCGCAGATGACGGCGACTTTTCCGGCGACCATTACATCGGTGGCGCGCTTGATGCCGTCAGCCAGCGACTCGCGGCATCCATAAAGGTTGTCGAACTTTGATTTGGTGACCGAGTCGTTGACGTTAATTGCAGGGACAAGCAGCTTGCCCTGTTCCTTCATCTTGTAGAGTCGATGGACGCCGGTCGTCGTCTCTTCGGAGACACCGCGCCACTCCTTGGCGACCTTATGCCAGTGTTGCGGATCTTCGGCGTGGACGCGCTTCAGGAGATCCTTGATGACCTGCTCTTCGTGATTGGACGAAGGCGAGTTAACCCAGTTGTCGCCCTCTTCGAGATCGTAGCCTTTGTGGATGAGGAGGGTGACGTCTCCGCCGTCGTCGACGACCAGCTGCGGACCCTTGCCGCCTTTGTGGCTGAGAGCCTGATAGGTGCAGTCCCAGTACTCTTCGAGGGTCTCGCCCTTCCAGGCGAAGACGGGGACACCGACAGCGGCGATGGCGGCGGCGGCGTGGTCCTGCGTGGAGAAGATGTTGCAGCTTGCCCAGCGAACATCGGCGCCGAGATCGACGAGCGTCTCGATAAGCACCGCGGTCTGGATGGTCATGTGCAGTGAGCCTGTGACGCGGACGCCGGCGAGCGGTTTCTGCGCGGCATACTTGCGGCGGATGGACATGAGGCCGGGCATTTCGTGCTCGGCGATGGAGATTTCCTTACGGCCCCAGTCGGCGAGCGACAGGTCAGCGACTTTGTAATCGGCGGCGGTGCGTTCAAGTGTTGCTGTTGCCATGGCTTTAGATCCTCATATCGTTAAATCAAGATACATTGATATAATACTCCAAGTAGCGATGACGTCAATTGTGAAAATCCTGCGCGTGGTGGCCGATCCGAGCCGGCTGCGCATTCTGCTGCTCCTCGAGCGCGAGGAATTGTCGGTGGCAGAGCTGCAGGAGACCCTAACGATGGGCCAGAGCACGATCTCGACGCATCTGTCGCAATTGAAACAGGCCGGGCTTGTTGAGGACCGGCGGACGGGAAAGAATAATCTTTACCGGCTGAAGCGCGAGAACGGCGCAGGCGTGCTGGGAGAGTTGCTCAACCAGGCCCGCAGCGAGATTGTCGAAGCAAAACGGGACCAAGCGTCAGTAAAGCGCGTCCTACGCAAGCGGCAGGACAAGATGCGGGCTTTCTTCGATGAAGTGGCCGGACGCTTCGGTCGGAGCTATGTTCCGGGCAAGTCGTGGAAGAGCGTCGCCGAGGCGCTGCTGAAGCTGATGCCTCCAATGGTGATCGCCGACCTCGGTGCGGGTGAAGGGGCCTTTTCGCTGCTCCTGGCGCAACGCGCTAAGAAGGTGATAGCAGTTGACACCTCGGCAAGGATGGTCGAAGTGGGCCAGCAGCAGGCAAAGCGCCAAGGGGTGAGGAATCTTGAATATCGCCTCGGAGATATGGAAGAGATTCCGATCGAAGATGGCGACGTTGACCTCGTCTTCTTCTCGCAGTCGTTGCACCACGCGCTGCACCCGGAACGGGCGATCGGCGAGGCGTGGAGAATTCTCAAACCGGGCGGACGCATCGCAATCCTCGACCTCGCGAAGCATCGCTTCGAGGAAGCGCGCGAGCTCTATGCTGACGAATGGCTTGGCTTCAGCGAAGCGGAAGTTGAGTCCGTGCTCGAGAAGGCGGGATTTCGAAATGTCGAAATTTCCGTGGTTCACAAGGAAGCCGAAGCTCCGCATTTCCAGACGCTGCTTGCTGTAGGCGATAAGCCGTAGAGCAGCCTTGCGCCTGTCACCGAAAATTTTTCAGCGAATCGTCGTTCTCAAACGTCTGTTGTAGTGAATGCGAAAACATCCTGACCTGTTTCGCCGGAGACAACCGGGTATCTCCGCGCTCTGGGCCTTTCTCTTCTTACTTGCGGCGACTCGCGGGCACGCGTGGCCGCTGCACAGACACGCCCATGCTGAGCATCCTCTGCTGGTCGGATATTTTCCGCAGTGGGGCCTTTATGACGACGATCCTTATTCGGTGAAGCAGCTCGTTGATAACAGCAGCGCAGGGCTGCTCGACCAGATCAATTACGCCCAGGGATTCGTGTCAGGCGGCAAATGCTCGGTAGCCGATCCCAGAGCCGATTTGGGCACCACCTACACCGCTGAGAACAGCGTAAGCGGCAGGGCGGATAACCCGGCATCGCAGTTTCGCGGCTATTTTCATCAGTTCAAAGAACTGAGGAGACGCTATCCGCGCCTGAAAGTTCTCATCTCGCTCGAGGGCAATCCCGCAGATTTTGCGGTAGACGCGAAGCCCGAGAATCGCAGAGCGTTTGTTGCTTCATGCATCGACATATTCATCCGCGGCAATTTCGGATCCGGCATAAATGAGCCCGGCACGTTCGACGGGTTTGATATCGACTGGGAGTATCCGCATGCGGAAGACGCGGCTAATTTTCAGGCCCTTCTCGAGGAGTTTCGGAGGCAGATGCGAGCGGTGCGGCCCGGGCTGCGGCTATCGATTGCGGTCGGCCACTCGCCGCGTATGCTGCCCGGAACGGATTTCGCGGCGATTGCGCGGCTTGTAGACCAGGTGGGCATTATGAATTACGACTACACCGGTCCCTGGAGCGCGAAAACAGGATTTCTTGCGCCGCTCTTTTCGAATCCGGCCG
Source organism: uncultured Acidobacteriaceae bacterium (assembly GCA_963782175.1). Lineage (GTDB taxonomy): Bacteria > Acidobacteriota > Terriglobia > Terriglobales > Acidobacteriaceae > Silvibacterium. The sequence continues at coordinate 39,821 of CAWAIX010000010.1, read as the reverse complement.
ATCCTCGTCCCTCGAACAGCATCGAGAAGAACATATCCGAATACGTCGCCGCCGGAGTTCCGCGCGAGAAGCTTCTCATGGGCCTGCCGTTCTACGGATATAGCTGGACGGGCGTCGATGCGGCAAACAATGGCCTCTTCCAGGCTGGACGAGGCGTGCGCGGCGATCAGCCTTACCGGTTCATCCGCACGCTGACTTCGGGGTTTTTGGTGTATCGGGACGAGCACTCGCAGGCACCGTGGCTGTTCGATGGGACCACATTCTGGACGTATGAGGACGCGGTCTCAGTGCGATACAAGGCTAGCTATGCGGCGAACCAGCGGCTCGAGGGCGTGATGATCTGGGAGCTCAGCGATGACACGGCGGACGCCGAGTTGTTAAGGACAGCTCATCACGCACTCCTTCGCCCTCTCGAGGCGAGCGCGTTTGAGATGAAGGCTCCGGAACCAACGCAAGCTGCTTCTACCTCCGGCGGCCGGTAAACAGGGTATCCGAGGCGGTAACGCTTTTCCACATCGGATGACGGCCGCCTTGCGCGGTTTGGGTGGATACTCCTCCCTATGCTTGCTCGGATTCTGATTTTTCTTCTCGCGCTGACTGCCGGAGCCTTTGCGCAGAACAATCCTGCGTGGACGCAGCCCTTCCCACCGTATCGCGTGATCGGCAACGTGTATTACGTCGGCAGCAAGGACCTCGCCTCGTTCCTGATCACAACGCCGCAAGGACACATACTGATCAACAGCAACCTGGAGAGCTCGCCGGCGCAGATCGAGAAAAGTGTCGAGCAGCTCGGGTTCAAGTTCAGCGATGTGAAGATTCTGCTCATCAGTCACGCGCATTTCGATCATGCTGCAGGCAGCGCCCGTATCCTGCAGATGACCCATGCCAAATACATGGTGATGGATGGCGATGTCTCCGTCATCGAAAGCGGCGGCAAAACAGACTTCAACTACGCGAACTCGCCGGACATGTTCTTTCCTCCGGCGAAGGTCGATCGCGTGCTGCATGATGGCGACGACGTGCGCCTGGGCAGCATAGTCCTGGTGGCGCATAAGACGCCGGGACACACCAAGGGCTGCACAACGTGGACCATGACTGTCGTCGACAAGGGCAGGCACTACAACGTGGTGATCGTCGGCAGCCCGAATGTGAATTCCGGATACAAACTGGTGAACAACAAGACCTATCCGCAGATTGCACAGGACTATGAAATGACTTTTCGCGTGCTCAAGGCTCTGCCCTGTGATGTGTTTCTCGGCGCGCACGGAAGCTATTACGACATGCTGACCAAGTATCCGCGCCTCAAGGACGCCGGCGAGAATCCATTCATCGATCCGGCAGGGTACAAGGCGTATGTCGCCGACAGGGAGCAGGCGTTCCTGGACGAACTGCATAAGCAGGAGGAGGGCGGAAAGTAGGCGTATCTGCGGCTAGCAGACCGGCTTGTGCTCGCGTCTCCAGGGAGTCTGGACAGGGATCCGACCAAAACCAGGTTGTGTTCTCCAGCCGGTGAGGGGAAGCTCAGAGCGACGCCGTTTTGTCTGTCATTGCATGAGCCTGCAAGCAGCGGCTACACTTGGAGTTAAGGCTCTCAGCCGAGGGAAGGGCAAACATGCTTGTCGTAATGAAGGCGCAGGCGACGCAGGAAGAGATCCAAACCGTCTGCGAGCACATTGAACAGCTGGGATTTCGGGCGCACCCCATGCCCGGCGCCACGCGTACAGCGATTGGCATTACCGGCAACCAGGGACAGGTCGAGTCCGGCACCCTCGAAGAGCTTTCCGGCGTCGCCGAAGTCATCCCGGTTTCGAAGCCCTACAAGCTTGTCAGCCGAGATGTGAAGGAAGACGACACCGTCATCCGCTTCCCTGGCACGAACGCCACCATCGGCGGGCGCGACCTGGCGATGATCGCCGGCCCCTGTTCGATTGAAACCCGGGACCAGGCGTTTGCTGTGGCCGAGCAGGTCGCCGCAGCCGGAGCCCAGTTTTTCCGCGGAGGCGCTTACAAGCCCCGCACATCCCCTTACGCCTTTCAGGGGTTGGGCGAGGAAGCGCTGAAGATCATGGCCGAGATTCGCGAGCATTTTGGACTGCGTATCGTGACCGAGGCAATCGATAACGAGACGCTCGAACTGGTCGATCAATATGCGGACGTGATTCAGATCGGCGCGCGCAATATGCAGAACTATTCCCTGCTCCGCGCCGCCGGGCACAAGCGCAAGCCGGTGCTGCTGAAGCGCGGCATGTCGGCGACGCTCGAAGAATTTTTGATGGCGGCCGAATACGTGATGAGCGAGGGCAATTACCAGGTGGTCCTCTGCGAGCGCGGGGTGCGCACCTTTGCCGACCACACGCGCAACACGCTCGACTTGAGCATCGTGCCCGCAGTGCAGCGGTTGAGCCATCTGCCGATCGTGGTGGACCCGAGCCACGGAACCGGCAAGCGAAACAAGGTCCTTCCTCTCGCGCGCGCTGCAGTTGCGGTCGGTGCCGACGGCATCCTCGTCGAGGTGCATCATCAGCCGGACAAGGCGTTGTCGGACGGCGCGCAATCGATCTATCCCGAGCAATTCGCGCAACTGATGGAAGAGGCGAGCCAAATCGCCACCGTGCTGCGCAGGAATGTGCCCCGCGGCATTGAAGTCAGGGCGGCTACCGGTGCTGCTCCTGCCGGCCGATAATCCGCGGTGACGATAGATTTACATAGGAAGGGGCGGCTGCGTTTGCGCCGCCTTTTTACTGCCTGCGTATTTCTTTCCCTCGTGGCAGGATGCAGGCACCCTGGATTTCCCGAATATCCAGTCGATTACCGTGAGTTCGCTTACGTGACGAACGGCGGCACCAACACCGTCACTGTGCTTGACATCGTGAATCTCAGGCAGGACCGTGTGCTGCAGGTGGGCGCGGAGCCAAGTGGAGTCACAGCTAATCCGAAACGCAACGAGGTCTACGTCGTAAACTCCGCGGGCGCGAGCGTAACGGTAATCGATGCCGAAAAGAATCGGGTTGCGGGAACGATTCCGGTTCACCGCCGGCCATATTTCATCGATGTAGACGCAGAGGGCCGCCGCGGTTACGTTGCCAACTCCGGCGCGAACAACGTATCGGTGATCGACCTCGACAAACGGCGAGAAATCGCGGCCATCGGCGTAGGCGAGGGGCCGGGACTGGCGAGAATTTCGCCCGACGGCGGGAGCCTGGTCGTCACCAACCGGATCAGCGGCAGCGTCTCGATCATCGATCCGGCGAAGTTCAAGGTGCGGGCGGTATTCGACGGCTGTCCCCAGGCGACTGACGCCGTGATTCTGCCGGATTCTTCCAAGGCGTTCGTTGCCTGCTCGGGAGGGCATCAGGTGATGGCCATCGGCCTGGCCCGTCCCTCAAGCCCCACCGACAGCGAGCATGCCGACCGTCTGCTTGCCTTTTTGGATGTCGGAAAGACGCCGGTGCATCTCGCGCTCAAGCCCGACGGCGGCGAGATTTTTGTCTCGAACTTTGACAGCGACTCAATTTCGGAGATCGCGACCGGAGCGAATGAGGTGGGTGGGGCGTATCTGGTGGGCGCGCATCCTTCTCACGGGATTGTGAGCGCGGATAATGCCTTTCTTTGGATCAGCAATTTCAATGCTGACTCGATCGGAGTTTACTCGATCGACGACGGAAGGCTTATCAACACCGTTCGCGTCGGGGGAGGCCCGGATGCTCTTGCCTTTTCTGCCAATGGATTTCTGCTGCTGGCAGTAGACGCCCGGTCTGGCGATGTGTCGGTGCTCAAAACGCAGAGCTACGCGCCGAATGGCGCCGTCGTGGTAGGGTCTCTGTTCACGATGCTTCCGGCGGGGAGCCGTCCAAACGCGATCGCGGTGAAGGCGTTTCGGGTGAAGTAGGTTGAAAATACGCAGTACCCAGGTCAGGTGCATTGATTTGAGGACTACGATATGACGCTCGAAGAGAAACGAGCTCCGGTATTATTCGATGCAGTTGGCCTGACGGTCTCACTGCTAGCCCTGATCGTCATCTTTCTTCCCTTCGCGTTCGATACATCACCGTTGAACGCCGTCATGTTACAAGTGCCCGGCAATCAGGGAAACTGGTGGCATGCACTGGTCGGCGTGCCGTTCTTCCTTGCATTTCCAATGATCTGGCTCCGCTTGCGCTCGCTCTTTTCGGGGCGACCGTGGACTTCTGCAGGACGGCACGCGATCTGGGCCGTAGTATGTCTCTCGATGTGCGGAACAATTCTGGTAGAGCTGCCATTCCTATTGCACCTCGCCGGGACAAGCGAATGGCAACGGCTCTTTGTCCTCGCTCTGGGATTCGGGATCGCAATTGTCAGCGGGGTACTCTTATGGGTGCGCCGACGCCATATCCCTGCAACGCGCGCCTGTGTGGCGGGACTCAACACCGCATATCTTGCCAACGCGGCGCTTTGCCTTGTGGTTTATAGCGCTGCGAGAGGACCTCTCGGGTCGAGATCCGGATGGTTCATCACGATGGTGATTGTGTGGCCGATGGCCTTGGAACTGGTATGGATTGTCGCCGAAGGCTTCAGGACGCGACTTTCCTATGCTTCCCCGGTCCTCTGACCGCTCTTAGATGCCCAGCTTCTTCACTTCCTCGTTGTAATACTTGCGATAGAGGATGTCCCACTCCTGGCTGCCCTCAGGAATGATGCGGCGCTGGGACTGGATCTTCAAGCGTGCAGCCTGGTCGATCCGCGTCTCTTCCATCAGCAGCTTTTCGAGCGCCTTGCGCGACTCCTGGCGGATGGTGTTTCGGTCGTCAAGGAATTCAGCCTCGTCGGTTTCGGCGAGCGCGTCGCTGACAACGTGGGCGAGTTTGTTCAGCTTGTCGCGGGAAATTCTCATAGCACCGCCTTGTATTTGCGCGCCAGCTCGTTCTTCACCTTCTTGAACATCTCGGCGTAAGCTGCGCCGGTGCGGTGCATTTCTTCCTGGTAGGCGTCCAGGATGAGCCGTACCTCTTCGTTGATACGATCCTCGAGTGACAACTCATCAAGCAGGGCGGCATTCACACGCTCTTCGACGACGGACAGCTTACTGGTGCGGATCATCTTGGCGTCGATCAGATGTTTGACCGTGTGGCGCGCCAGATATGCAACATAATCTCGTGAAAAAATCATTTATCTCGTTCGAAATATAGCACAACCGCCGGGGCAAAACGTGGCGCCTCAGGAGCGCGTAGCGAGCGCCGGACGGTGGGGACAGACTGCAGCGTTCAGGCAGTCATCGGCGATAATCAGGCGCTCAACCGGACGTTCGGCGATGAGGTGCTCGCTGACGATCTCCGGCACGTCATCGACGGCGACTCCGCCATACCAGACGGCTTCCGGATAGATGACGACGGTCGGCCCGTGCTCGCACTGATCGAGGCATCCGGCTTTATTCACGCGGATAGAGCCGCCAAGACCTGCAGCCCTTACCGCGTCCTTGAGAGCGGTGTGAAGCGGGCTTCGGCCATCGGTGGTGCAGGAGGGCCGGGCGCTGCCGGGCTCGCGAAGGTTGGTACAGACAAAGACGTGGCGCTCAAATTTCGCCAAAGGAAACTCCTTGTTATGCAGTGTTTTCTGATGCAATTTTACGTGAGTTTTCCACCACCTGCTCATGGCGTAGACTGTCGTTCTGCGACAATCGAATTATGTCTATGCTTCAGGAAAGCCTGCTCTCTCTCAAAGACGATATGGTGGCCTTCATCGCCGGTCATGGACTGCGCCGCGTGCCGACTTACGTCGGCGAAGAGGTGCCGAGCGTGCTCTGGGAGGATGAGTCCAACCCGGACAGCTGGAAAGACTTTGTCGAGACAGCAAAGGCCGCAGGCGCGCCGTTCCTGACTATGAGTGACGTGGTGCTCAAAAAGGAAGACCTCGAGCTTCTGATCGAGGAACTGCGCGAGTCGGCCTTCCCCGACGCAGACTCCCCCGCTATTGAAGACGCACAGTCGCTGGCCACCTACGTGGGGCGAGTTGGATACATCCAGCTTGGCTTCGCCTACCAGGGCATCGTTCTTCTGCACGAGAATACGACCGAGTGGTATGAGCGCTACCGGCAATTGCTCGATTCGCTCGATGATTATGGCGACATCATCCTTGACGATGAGGACGCCGAAGACGCCGACGACGAATCGTGAGCACGCCTGAAGCACCGGTGCTGTGGAACCGGCGCTGGACCCTGGCCGAGTGCGACACCGAAGGCGCAACCGCTCTGGCACGCGAGGCGGGATTGCCTCTTCTTATCGCCGAACTACTTGTCACGCGGGGCGTGCGGACCTCGGCCGAGGCGGAGCGCTTCCTGCATCCGCAATTCGACCACCTGCACGATCCGTACTTGATGCTTGGTATGGACCGCGCTGTGGAGCGTATCCGTCAGGCGATCAGCGCCCGCGAAACAATCCTGATTTATGGTGACTATGACGTGGACGGCACCACTGCCGTGGTGCTATTGAAGACTGCCATCGAGATGCTCGGCGGTGTGGCTTGCTTTCATGTTCCGCACCGAATTCGCGAGGGCTACGGCATGCAAGGTGAGGTGCTGGAGTCGTTTGCGCGCGACGGCGTCCGATTGGTCATCAGTGTAGATACCGGCATTCGCGCGTTTGTGGCGGCCATGGCGGCCGAAACGTTGGGCCTTGACCTGATCGTCACCGATCATCACTTGCCGGAAGGCTCGGCCCTGCCAAAGGCGCTGGCAATTCTCAATCCGAACCAGGCAGACTGCAGCTACCCATGCAAATACCTGTGTGGAGCGGGGGTGGTCTTCAAACTCTCCCAGGCGCTGCTGGAAGATTGGGACCGCAACCGGGCACGGATTAAGATTCTTCCTTCGTTTCTGAAGATGGTGGCGATTGCAACCGTTGCGGATGCGGTTCCACTCCTTGAGGAGAACCGGGTCATCGTTGCACTCGGCCTTGAGCAACTGCAGCGGCCAGTCCAGCCAGGGCTGCGGTCGCTTATGGAAGTCGCGCAACTCGACCCCTCGCGGAGGAAGCTGAATCCGATCGATGTTGCGTTTCGCATCGCGCCGCGTATCAACGCGGCAGGGCGCATGGATGTAGCTACCGACGTCATCGAGCTATTCACGACGAAACACGCGCCGCGTGCGCAAGAGATCGCCGTTCGACTCGATCGGCTAAACCAGGACCGGCGCGATGCCGAAGCACAGACTCTGCGGGAGATCCTCGCCCGACTCGAAGAGGATCAGTTCCGCGAGGCGCGCTGCATTGTGATCGACGGGGATGGGTGGCACCGCGGCGTAATCGGCATCCTTGCATCGCGCATCGTCGACAGGGCGGGCAAGCCGGCCATTGTGATTGCTCACGAAGGCGAGAACGGCACCCGGACCGCCCACGGCTCGGGTCGGTCGATTGCAGGATTCCACCTGCTCGAAGCTATCGAAACCTGCCGAGACCTCTTTACACGATTCGGAGGTCACGCTCATGCGGTAGGATTCTCACTGCCCTCCGACCGGGTCGAGGAACTTCGCTCGCGGCTATGCCTGTATGCTGCCGAGCGCTTGAGTGACGAAGATCTGGGATCACCGCTTGAATGCGATGCCATGCTGCCCTTGGACCGGGTAACTCCGGCTGTCTTCTCGTGGCTGAGACGGATGGAACCGATGGGGATGGGCAATCCGGAGCCCGTCTTCATGGCAAAGAACGCGCGGGTCGCGTCGGCTCCTCGTTACATCAAAGACAAACATGTGCGGCTCCAGGCTGCGCAGGGGCCGCGAGGCGGCACTCTGCCAGCGCTCGGGTGGCATTGGGCGGAGCGCGTCCAACAGATGCAGATCGAGGAAGGCAGCGTCATTCATCTCGCCTACAAGCTGCGCGAGAACGACCATCCAGAGTTTGGCGGTCTGGAACTCGAGATTGCAGGAATTTTTCCGGCCGGTTAGGCCCTGCCTCTTGGCGGCGGGACGACGCCCTGCGTCATCGGCTTGAGGATTTGGTCAAGTCGGTCGGGTGTCCCCTGAATGCGCTCGAGATGGGGAAAGCGCAGACCGTCATGGTAGTCGAGCTTCACAGTCTTGTAGTATCCGGTGTTGACTACGATCAGCTCGATTGGGTCCTTTGAGCCCTTGGCCGCGATTACTGCTTCACTTAGCAACGAGGCGGTATACTGCCGCCCGTTGACCGCAACGATCTGCATTCCCGGCCCGAGCCCGGCTTTGTCGGAGACCGAGCCGACCAGCACGTCTTCGATGCGGCCCTCGCCGGTCACAGTCAGGCCAATGGTCCACCAAGCCTGCGCGTCACCCGTGGCGGCTTCGCGGGCTTCAAGAAATTCGCCCGGCCGATCTGTGTAAACGATGCGGTAGCCGCCGCTCTCAATGCCACCGAAGGGTGCATGAGGAGATTTTGACGTGAGCCTCTCATGGAAAAATCCGGCCCAGTCGTACGGAACAACTCCGTTGAGTGCTGCAACCACATCGTCAAAGGTATAAGGAACAACTTTCGGCGGAGTATTGCCGCCCACGCCTTCGAAACTCGCGCAGAAGTCGTTGAGGCTCTTCTTTTCTTTGGTGAGCTTGCGGATGATCGTGTCAGCTTCAAGCCAGATGAGTTCGCCTTCCTGGTAGTAGTCGACGTTGCGGCGCCAGTTCTCCCACTGGTCGCTCGCATCATAGAGGATCTGCGCAGAGACGGCAGTGTCTTCGAGGTCGCGCCAGGTACGACCGGGCCGATAGTCCAGCGTAGCGGCACTGGCGGCGAGAGCTTCGCGGAATTCGTCAGCAGTCTCGATACCGCTGCGTGTTGCGAGCACGTCGCCAAGATACTGCGTAAGCCCCTCGTAGACCCACAACAGGTCGCCCTTCATCGGGTCTTCATAGTCGCCGGTCGCGAGACCTATCGGACGGCGGTACTTGCCGTTCCATGAGTGCGTGAACTCATGAGGAAGCAAGTCGGATGTAAGCAGGCTGAGATTGTCGTCAATGAAGGTCCTCTCGGCAACGCGGTCGTCGCTTGACTGATGGTGCTCCAGCCCGAAGTGCGCGACCTGATCGCTCAGCGTGACGAGGAAGTGATAGCTGGTGTAGTGGCGCGACTGGAAGAGCGCTCCGGTTTCGCGCACCAGGTTGCTGTATGCCGTGATGGCATCCTGGCGGATGCGCAGGTCCTCGGGACCATCCGCGGCCAAATCGAGATAGTGCTTAGGAGTGATCTCGGGCGCGAGCGGGATTTCCTTGAAGTACCGGCCAGCAAGAAGCGGTGAATCGATGAGTTGCTCAAGGGATACGGTTTCGAACTGAATGTCGCCGCCAGCATCGCCGGTTTTCGTGAGTGCGGTGCCGTATTGCCATTCCGCAGGCAGTTTCACTGCTGCCTGAACCGGGATATCAGCAGGCGCACGACCCGCGGGATACAGCAACACTTCGTTCCAACTCACGATAGCCAAGTTGGCGCTTGTCGAGGCTCCCGCCGAGAATCCGGTGTCCGCAGCGGTCGCAAGAAAATCCACTTTGACCTCGAGCGAAGAAACATGTTCCGGTACGGTGACGTGGAACGCAAACATATTCACGTCGTCCCGACGCCAAGGGAGTTCATTGCCGTTGGCGCGAATCACGATGCCGGCGAGATCGTCTATTGGCCCAGTGGGACCGTGCTCACCCGGGATCCATTTGGGATAGAGAAGCGTGAGCGGGCCGGGCTGTACAGGGATCGAAAGCGAAGCGTGAAGCATCTTACGCGGCGCATCCGTAACGTCTACGGTTACATGAATGGGAGGGGTCTGCGCTGAAGCGGTCATGGCAGCTGCGAAAAGGAACGGCAGAAAATGAGCTTTCAATCGAAGTGTCCTCGCAAAATAGGGGGCGTTCAATGGCTTACCAAGAGCACAACTGTTGGACGCTCATGGCGCGAGATCGGTCGCTACGACGCAGCTACGTAGATGCTACACTCCGGCCATGTCTCGGAGGATTTCTCGCGGCTTCTTTCTCACCTTCGAAGGGCTGGACGGCTCGGGCAAATCTACGCAGCTGCGCAAACTTTCCCAGTGGCTTGAGGCCCAGCAAAGCGAAGAAATCGTCATCACCCGGCAGCCCGGAGGCACGCAGATCGGCGATCACATTCGCCAGCTACTGCTCGACTCTCGCACTCAGATTGCGCCGCGCGCCGAGTTGGGGTTGATGTTCTCCGACCGGGCGCAATGCATAGCCGAGGTGATTGCGCCAGCTCTGGAACAGGGGAGGATCGTGATGTGCGATCGCTTTACTGATTCCACCGAAGCCTACCAGGGTGGCGGACGCGAACTAGGAAGCAAGATCGTGCTGGAGTTGCATGAGGCCATCTGCAGCGGACTCCAGCCCGATCTCACATTTCTGCTGTTGCCCGATTTCGCTCGCTCGCTTGAGCGCGCCCGCAGGAGAAATGACCGAAAAGCCGGCCCCGGACCCGACGAAAATCGCTTCGAGCGCGAGGACGAACTTTTCTATCGCCGCGTGTTCGACAAATATTGTGAAATCGCCCGGCGCGAACCTCTGCGTGTGGTTGTTATTGATGGCGATCAGACCATTCAGCAGGTGCACGAGCGCATTGTAGAAATAGTAACGGACCGGCTGAAAAATCGTCCCTGAGTCGATGAACCTTCGCGTGAATGGAACCGACTCGAGTTCTGGTCATAATTGCACAGCGCTGGAGATGCGAATTGTTCCGAACGGGAGACTGCAGACTCATCCGGCGATCACGTTTCGTTCTAGATATGCTATTCGTGTCGTGTGCCGGAATTTTACGTGGTTGTGACACCCAAAATCATTAGCGGGACCAAAAACGGGAAACCCTGACAATCGAGAACGCATCTCCCCTCCCAATGCAAGCGACAGCTCATCTTCAACACCTGCAGCACGATTGGATCTTTGCGATCTTTCTCGTTTCCGGAGCGATCCTGCTGGCGAATGTCGTTCACGCGATTGCGTTTGCACTCATCCGACTGCGGAAAAAGGACGTCGCGCTCCACAAGGCCAGTAATCGCCCAAGCATTTACAGGCACCTGAATCACCCAGCGCGCTGGGTCTTCCTCACGATTTGTGTGCTCAGCGTCTTTCCCTGGCTGCCGCTTCCCGCCCAACTGGCTCAGCCGTTAAGAATTGCTCTGCACATCCTCCTGGTAGTGTTGTCCGGATGGTTCGCAATCGGCTGTGTATACGTCCTTCAGGACGCCCTGACGCGACGCTTCGATATCACGGCGGAGAATAACATTCGCGCGCGCCGCATTCATACCCAGGCGCAGGTACTGAGACGCATTTTGATTGGTTTTATTGTCATTATTGATATCGGCTGCATCCTCTGGACATTCCCCGACCCTCAACTCTGGCACTATGGCAGCGGCCTGATCGCGTCCGCCGGTCTCGCGACGGTTGTGCTCGCAGCGGCAGCAAAGCCTACTGTTGGAAATCTGCTCGCGGGCCTCCAGATTGCATTTACCGAACCGATTCGTATTGACGATGTGGTGATCGTCCAGGGAGAGTGGGGACGAATCGAAGAAATCACGACCTCCTATGTTGTTGTCCGAATCTGGGACCTGAGACGGCTCATCGTACCGCTGAGTTATTTCATCGAGAATCCCTTCCAGAACTGGACGCGGGAGCACACCGACCTGCTGGGTACGGCCTTTATCTACACGGATTATTCGGTGCCGGTGGAGGCGATCCGCGAACATTTTGCCAAGGTTCTCGAAGCGTCGCCGCTATGGGATCGTAAGGTCTGCTCGACGCAGGTAACAAACCTGAGCGAACGCACCATGGAGATCCGATGCCTGATGAGCGCGCGTAATTCGAGCGAACAATTCGATTTGCGCTGTGTTGTTCGCGAAGAGATGGTGAAGTTTATTCAGGAAAATTACCCCGACGCCTTTCCTCGAACACGATTCAGCTCTGTTGCCAACTCGAGCGAGTCAACCGCCCTGGCGCCCAAAGAATTTTCGAACATGCTCTAAATCTCCAGAAATGCCTTAGTCTGAAGCATGAGCTTCCGCGATTTTCTCGGCAACGAAACTGTGGTGCGACACCTGCGCGAGGCAATCGCGGCTGGGCGCGTGCCTCCGGCGCTGATTCTCGCGGGACCACGTGGCGCGGGCAAGTACACACTTGCAGTCAATGTCGCGCAGGCGGTCAACTGCCTCAATCCAAAGGAAACAGACGGGCTGCCCGACTACTGTGGCGTCTGCTCGAACTGCGTGCGAATCGGCGAAGCGCTTAGCCTGGATACACTCGTCGAGCAGGCTGTGGCTGCTCGCGAGGAACTGCGGGAAGTCGACAAGAAGGAAACGCGGATTCTCGTTCAGACTCACCCCGATGCGCTGATCATTCCTCCGGACCCGCCCCAACTGCTGATCAAACTGGGGCAGGTGCGGACCGTCATTCGGGAAATCTACCGGATGCCAGCGGAAGCGCGACGGGCCTTTTATGTGTTTACAAGCGCTTCGTTTATGAAGGAAGCGGCCAATTCGCTGCTCAAGGTTCTGGAAGAGCCGCCGGCACACGCCAGCATCGTGCTGCTGGCCGAGAACCTGGGCGATCTGCTCCCGACCATCCGCTCGCGAAGTTGCATCTTCCGGCTCGGCGCCATTCCCCTCGAGCAAATCGAGGGATTGCTTGCGGAAAGGAGACCCGATCTGCGGCCGCCGCAGCGCGCGCTGGTGGCACGGCTCGCACAGGGCGCAGTGGGGGAGGCTCTGAGCTTAGAGCTGGAGGCCTATCTCGCAAGCCGGACTGACGCGTTGGTTATTCTGCGAAACGCTGTGCGGGAACCGGATTATTCTGCTCTGTTTCGGATGACCGAGACGTATCGCGCGGGAGCCGATGGCCAGGAAAAAACCGCCGATCTGCTTGGCGCAATTGAGAGTCTGCTCGAAGATTTGCTGCTGCTCAAAGCCGGGGCCTCGCACCTCATCCGCAACGTAGACATCCAGAAAGAACTGGCCGAGATGGCGGAGCGAGTGAGTATCGAATGGATCGAAGCCGCCGAGCGCGGTGCCCACGAAGTACGATCGGGAATGCGCCGCAACCTATTACGCTCACTTTCGCTGGATGCCTTCGCAACTGGGTTGTACCGATAGGTGCCCGAGCTGCTTTCGACGGAGTCAAATGTGCTTTAGCGCTCACTCCAAAGTGGTATCGCCCACAGTGGCGGACCGGTAGCAATCTCGGCTACCATACAGAAACTAAATTCCAGACAGGAAGGTAATTCTGCGCAGGCGACGGCGGCAAGACCTGCCGCATCTCTCCAGTGTGCAGTTTTGCCCTGAGAGTTATGGCGAATACGTCGAATCTCCAAGGCAGGGATTCACACGAAGTGCGCGCGGTCATCTCGAAAGCGCCGCAAGCGGCAAGCCCAAGGACCGCAGCTTCCGATCAGGAGGGCGGCTATTCGGGTCCGCGCAAGCTTGTGCGTCCAACAATGTCGATGCGCGCCCTGAAAGACGGCGCCTATGGAATGCGGGGAGAGTCGCCGCTGCTGGCCCATCAAGCGGTAATGTCCACGGCTCCTGCGGACGACGCGTCTCATGCTGAGGCGTTTTACTTCCAAAAGCAGATGCAGATGCAGACGCTCATGGCATTCGTCCTCGAGGATGGTGAAGTGATTGAGGGCTACATTGAGTGGTACGACAGGTACGCCATAAAAGTGCGGAACGGCAGCCGGACACTTATCTACAAATCCGGGATCAAGTATCTCTACAAAGTCGGCGAGAGCTATGGCCAATAGCGGCGGCAGAACGTCATTTGGCGCGGGCCGCTCGCTTCAGGCGGTCGCGAATCGCGACTCCTATGCCTTCCGGCGCGGGCATGGGACAAACGATCACTGTCGCGCCTGCGGCATCGAGCCACCGAAGTCCGGCGAAGAGACGCTGAGCTAATTCTTCATAGTGGTTCCAGCGTCCCCAACGGAAAACCAGCGCATCGTGGCCGAGTGCGGGGCTTTCAAATGCGTCCGCCAGCATCAGCCCAAGCCTGTTTGCTCGACCTTGTTGGGCCAGGACTGCTTTTGCAAAGGCTCTTTTCTGGTCGTCGCCCTCTCCGTCAATCAAGATGAGTTCTGCGCGGGGTGCGTAGTGCCGCAGCGCCACTCCCGGGGATGGCTGGGACTGAGGTTCGGAAGGCGCCTCGTTTGTGTAAGACACCGCGTACGGACAGATGTTTCGAATCTGCTCCAGTGTGATGACTCCCGGTCGATAGACCACACAGCTGTCGCCGCTTGCCTCGACGACGGTAGATTCGAGTCCGTGGGTCGTCTCTCCCGAGTCGAGGATCGCGTCGATTCTCCCCTCCAGATCTTCTGCAACATGCCGCGCCTGTGTGGGACTGATGCGGCCGAATCGATTGGCGCTAGGCGCAGCTATAGGCACTCCCGCCGCTGCAATCAAAGCGAGCGCAACCGGATGCCTCGGCATTCTCACGCCAACGAGCGGACGGCCCGCGGTAACCGCGAGCGGGATGGGATGCCTTCTGGGCAGGAGCAGTGTGAGCGGCCCCGGCCAAAAGGCCTCCATCAGCCGGGCCGCACTCGGTGGGATCTCGGCGGCAACAAGTCGCAGCATATCTTGATCAGAGACATGCACGATGAGAGGATCCCAAGCGGGGCGCTGCTTGGCGGCGAAGATCTTTGCCACCGCGTCGGGATCGAGAGCGTTGGCGCCGAGCCCGTAAACAGTTTCGGTGGGAAATGCAACTGTACCGCCGCTGCGAAGAATCGCCGCAGCCTTCACAATCGCGCTTTGCGACGGGTCAAACTCCAGACCGGCGGCATCAACCAGCAGCCGCAGTGTATCCATTGACGTTCCCAGCTCAGCCTTGCCCGATGCACTCGTTCCAAAGCGCGGGATTATTGCGCTGGAATTCGCCGAGCATCTCGATGCACTCGGGTGACGCCAAGTCGAGGATGTCGAATCCTTTTTCGCGAAGGAAAGCCAGTCCGCCCTGCGCGTTGACACTGTCTCCGACGATAACCTGCCTGAATCCGAACTGGTAAATCAGTCCCGTGCAGTACCAACACGGAGCAAGAGTGGTCACCAGGACCAGATCGGTGTAGCGTGACTGTCGCCCGGCGGCTCGAAACGCATCGGTTTCTCCGTGCATCGAGGGATCGCCATTTTGCACCAGGCGATTACGGCCTGCGCCGAGCAGCGTGCCATCGCTGTGAAAAATGGCGCCGCCGACCGGAATGCCGCCTTCAGCGAGTCCAATGCGAGCCTGTTCGAGTGCAATGGCCAGCATGCCGTGCGCGTCCAGCGGTCCTTTCATTCGAGGAGTCTAGCACGACATGGAGGCATTCATGCGAATAGCACGGCGGTTCGAAAAGCCTATACTCGCAGCATGAGTGCGGTTGAGATCGAAGTGAAATTTCGTGTCAATAATCCGGTGGCGCTCGAAGAAAAGCTCCGCGCTCTCGGCTTCCGCTGCGTTACACCGCGCACTTTTGAGCGCAACGTGCTCTACGACACACCCGACCGACGTCTGCGAGCACAGCAGTCTATCCTTCGCATCCGGAAATACGGTGACCTCTGGTTGCTGACACATAAGTGCCTCACGCCGGATAACGATCCTGCCGCTCGTCACAAGCGTCGCATCGAAACAGAAACCGAAGTTACCGATGGAGAAGCGCTTGGGACGGTGTTTACGCAGCTGGGGTACGCTCCCGCATTCACTTACGAGAAATGGCGTACAGAATACGCCGATGCGAGCGGCCACTGCGTCCTCGATGAGACCCCAATCGGGTTTTTCGCCGAACTGGAAGGGCCTTCCGACTGGATCGATTCGATCAGCGAACGGCTGGTGCTGGAGCCTTCGCAACTCAGCACCCTGAGTTATGGACGGCTGTTCGAGCTTTGGCGCGAGCAAACCGGAAGTTCCGCGACAGACCTGACGTTTTCGGCAATCGGGAGCAGTGGGACGGACCGCTGAGGTGGTTTGAGGCCGCAGTTTCTCTCGACAGCACACCCGTTCAAGCCTTGCGACATTTCAGCCGATAGGCACCTTGTCTGAACTACTGTTCAGGCCTGCGAATTTCCACGTCCTCGAGGTGCTGCCGTGACTTCCTCTGCCGCAAAACACGACACTCAATGGCCGTTTCCGGGCAGTCATTTCGTACTCGTGGCGCTGATCTGCCTCGGTCTGACCTGCCAGGCGGAAGACCGAAAGGTGCAGAAGCGCGTGCCACCGGTTTATCCGGAGCTGGCCAAGCGCATGCACGTCGGGGGTGTTGTCCGAGTTCTGGTCACTGTGGCGCCTGACGGCACGGTAACAGAGGTAAAGACAATTAGCGGGAACAAGATGCTGTCCCCGGCAGCTGAAGACGCCGTGAAGAAGTGGAAGTTTGCGGCGGCCGATTCTGAATCGGCGGTGAACATCGATATCAGCTTCGACGTTAGCAACTGACACCCAAGAACCGGCGGCGACGGAGGGTCATGGCGTGATTTATTCTCGGCTATCCAACAAGTTGCGTCTCAGCACGATTGTGATGCTCTTTTTTGTCCTGCTGGGCTCTCTTGTTGCCTACTTGAAGATGCGGCAAGTAAGCCGTCTCTCGGAATCTGTCGCCGAGGCCCGCATCCCGGCGCTGAGCGTAGTGCGGGATCTCCGTGTCGACGAACTGGCGGAGCTTTCAGCGCTCCAATCCTATGTTCTTTTTGGGGCAGATCCGGCGATGGCGCGGCGGTATGGCGCCGAGTTCCAGGACTATCGGGCCAGGGCGCAGAGTTCGATCGAAGCAATCGCCCACCTTCGGTCCACTTACGACAGCATTGTGGGAGCCGAGAAAATTGACCTGCTGCTCAGTCAGTACCGGGCACTCGACGACACGCAGCGTGCGGCGGCCCAGGTGGCGGTCGGTCACGGCAGCGACGGTACGGGCAAGGCCTTCGACCTGTTACAGGGACCTGTAGCTACGTCCAATGCAGATTTTGTCAACAACGTAACCGAAATCGTCGACAGGGTGGTGAAGGCCGCGAACCAGGATTTGAATTCGGTGGTTGCCATCAATCGTCTGGAAGCCATCCACCTTTGGCTGTTCATCTTCCTCGGTGGGCTGCTGGGGGCGGCAATGTCCGAGGCCACGGTTCGGCGGGTCGTGCGCTCCATCTCCCGGGTGGTCAACCGAGCCCAGGCAATCTCGGAGGGCGACCTGACCGGTGAAGCCCTGCACATGGATTCAAACGATGAGATTACCAGCCTGGCGGGGTCGATCAACCGCATGCAGGACAATCTGCGCGAGATGATCCGCACCATGATGGAGATTTCTACAATCGTCAGCGAGGATTCACAGAGACTAAGCCGGTCGGCGAGCGAAACATTCCGCCGAACCAAGGAGCAGAGCCTGCAAACGCAGCAGGCCGCCGCGGCCATGCAGGAGATGTCCATCTCGATTGCCGAGGTGTCGCGCCACGCGCAGAGCGCCGCCGCCAATTCGAAGCAGGCGGCAAGCACGGCGCGCGAAGGCGGCTCGATTGTGGAACAGATGCTCGCCAGTATGCAGTCGATCGCAGAATCGGTGCGCAACACCGCCGAGACAGTGCAGCGTCTCGGCAGGGAGAGCGAGCAGATCATCCGCATCGTGAACGTAATCGAAGAGATTGCGCAGAAGACGAACCTGCTTGCCCTGAACGCGGCCATCGAAGCAGCCCGCGCCGGCGAGCAGGGACGAGGTTTTGCTGTGGTCGCCGGTGAGGTCCGCAGGCTCGCCGAATCGACGCGCAACGCCACTAGCGAGATCGGAAAGATGGTCGAGGATTTCCAGGTGCACACCCGGGGTGCTGTTGAGGCGATGAACGCCGGCACGCAGACGGTGAATCAAGGGGTCGATACCACCAATCGCGCGGGGGAGGCCCTCAAGCGAATCATTCAGATGGCCGACCAGGTTGATTCGATGATCGCCCAAATCGCAGCCGCCTCCATGCAGCAGGCTGCGGCCGCTCAGCAATCAAGTGAGAGTGTCGACGCAATTAATCAGCTTGGCGAGGAAAGTGCCGCTTCTATTCCGGCGACCAACAGCATTGTCGAATCAGTCGAACACGGCTCGAAGCGGTTGCAAGAGCACATTGGGAAGTTCCGTCTCGAAGAGACTCACACCGTGGCGCAATTAGCGTCTCCACGCGGCTTCGGAGCAAAGACGTCGCCAGCTTACGGGGATTAGATTCGGCCGGTCAGCGATCAACCAGACTGAATGCCCGTCAAGACCTCCTCAGCACAGGAGAATTATCGGCCGCTGAGCATTGAGCCGATGATGCCCCCGACGACTCCGCCCTCGGTGCGCTCCGCGACGGCTGTTGGCAAATACGGCTGAAGCGCGTGCGCGAGCCTGGCGAGGGGGAGAGTCTGCAGCCAAACCTTACCAGGACCCGTGAGCTGGGCGAGGAAGATTCCGTCGCCTCCGAAGATCAGGTTGCGAATTCCGGGCACGGTGGTGATCTGGAAGGCGACAGTGGACTCGAAGGCTCCGACGTGGCCGGGGTGAACGCGGATCGTTTCCCCGGGACGGAGATCCTTGGGAATAACTTCCCCGGAGAGCTCCATCCACGCGATACCGACACCGCCCACGCGCTGAAGGCGGAAACCGTCTCCGCCGAAGATGCCTGCGCCGAGGGACTGCTGGAACCCAACGCCGAGGGTGATCTGCGGAGTGGCGCAAAGGAAACCGTGGCGATGGAGCATGACCTCGCGGCCGCTGTTGAGCTCAACGGGAACGATGTGGCCGGGAACGCGAGTCGCAAAGGCGACCTCTCCGGGACCTCCGTAGGGACGGTACTCGGTCATGAAGAGGCTGCCGCCGCCAGCAACGCGGCGGATGGCGCCGAAGAATCCTCCGCCGCCACCCATCTGGGTGTGGGTGGTCATCTGCATGTTGCCGGACATCCAGGAGAGCTCTCCGGCTTCGGAGATGATGCCTTCGTTGGGTTCGAGCAGGAATTCGAGAACCGGCATGGTGGTGCCGACGATGCGACTTTGCATGAAGGGACTCCTGGGAGAGGAAATGTGGCGGGGGCTTACGAGGGAATTCTATCGGAAGTCTCGCGGCCGCTTACAACAGGCCGTACTTATGTCTGGCAAACCCCTCGTATCTTAATTACAGTTTGCACAATTCTGGCGTCCCTCCAGATAATCCGAACTTTGGTTTGCCTTGGACAATCCGGATGTGGACATCAGTGATGCTTGTCTGCTTCCACTCTTCGCGTTGTAATTTGCCGCAGCCTAGAACCCAAAAGCCTCCGTCTTCTCTTCTTATCTCATGCAGAGTAAATGCCTTGATTTCCGGATAGCCAATGCCCATCGTTTCCTGCATCGCCTGGACATAGTTACTCCTGTCCATATCGGGCGCGTCTTTACGCCCCAATAATAATTCGTTCTTCAATTCCGGAGTCTGATCCTGTATTTCCCACATGTCCGACCAGTCGTGCTTCACTTGATCGCGAATCCACCTCTCAATCTGAGGTTTCAAGAGGGCTTGTTCAGCGGGTGTCAGCGAGCCGTATGGATCAGTAGCAGGCGGGAAAAGCAAAGAAATGCACGCGAGAGCGGTAGCGATCTTCATGATCACCGCAGAATAAACCCTCTGAGTTTAAGCAACCAATTCCGCGAGAATCGGCACCTCTGCGCAGCTATGAAGAGACCAGCGAACTGGCGTTAAGCAGCCAGGCTTCCATCTGATCGTGGCCAACGACTCCTGCCTGCTGCAAGATTAGCTTGCCTCCAGCGAACACGATGAAGTTGGGAATGCCGCGAATGTTGTAGCGGATCGAGAGCTCGGGATATTTCTCGGTGTCGACCTTGAGGACAATGGCGCGGCCGGCCATTTCGGCGGCGGTGCGGGCGACGGCTGGAGCCGCCATATGGCAGGGTCCGCACCAATCCGCCCAGAAATCGACGAGGACGGGGACGCGGGCGTTCTGGATGACGTCGTCGAAGAGAGCAGTGTCGGCCTGGATGGGCTCGTCGATTGGGGGGAGCGGAGTCTTGCACGACCCACAGCGGCCGGTGTCGGCCAGGTGCGAGGAGGGAACACGGTTTTTCGTGCCGCAGTTCTTACAAGTCCGGATGAGTGGCATGGCCGTCCTCCGAGACTTTGATTCTAAAACCGCGGCACTGGTTTCGTTAACCGCAAGTCTGCCGGTTCATGGAACTCCAAGGTTCGACGAACCCGGCTCTTCGGTCAGCTCAGGACAGGACGGGAGGCAGCCAGACAAGGCTCACGCATAGCTGCGGACCCACTCCACGATGCTACGGACCGCCACTCCGGTAGGGCCTTTGGCCAACCAAGGCTTCTCGGCGTCCTGCCAGGCTAGGCCGGCGATGTCGAGGTGTAGCCAGGGTGTATCGTCAACAAATTCTTTAAGGAACATGGCAGCATTAATGGCTCCGCCGTAGCGAGTGAGGCCAGTGTTTTGTATGTCGGCAATGGAGGAGCGAATTTGGTCGCGGTATTCGTCCTCGACGGGCAGACGCCAGAATTTCTCGCCGGAAATTTCGAGGGCTTTGGTGAAGTGCTGGTAGGCTTCCTCGTCGTTGGCGAAGACTCCGGCGTTGATCTGGCCGAGAGCGATCGCTACAGCCCCAGTTAGCGTGGCGGCATCGATCAGGCGGGTTGCACCGAGCTCGCGGGCGTAGTGGAGACCGTCCGCGAGGACCATGCGGCCTTCGGCGTCGGTATTGAGAACCTCGATGGACTTGCCGGACATGGCGAAGGTGATGTCACCGGGCTTGACGGCCTTGCCGGAGGGCATGTTTTCGGCGGCGCAGACGATGGCGATGACTTTGACGGCGGGCTTGAGCTGGGCGATGGTGCGCATGGCTCCGATCATGGCGGCTCCGCCAGCCATGTCGTACTTCATTTTCTCCATGTTGTCAGCGGGCTTGATCGAGATGCCTCCGGTATCGAAGGTAATTCCCTTCCCGACGAGGCCGATGACCGGCTCTGCGGGTGCTCCGGCCGGCTCATACGTGAGGACGATAAGGGCGGGCGGCTCGTCGGAGCCCTGCGCGACAGCCAAGAAAGCTCCCATTTTGAGCTCCCGCAGCTTTTCGGTACCGTACACCTCGCACTTCAAACCGTATTCAGAGGCCATTTCTGCCGCGCGCTGGCCGAGGATGGTGGGGGTCATGCGGTTACCGGGCTCATTGATGAGCGTACGGGCGAAGTTCTGCGATTCGGCTATGACGACGCCGTCCCTAAAGCCAATCTCTGCGGCAGGTTGGTCAACACTGGCCGGCACGATGATTGAAAGCGACTCTATGCCGCGGTCCTTACGGTCGGTGCGATAGGTGTCGGAATCGAAGTCGGCGAGGATGGCTCCTTCGGCGATGGCGCGGGTGGATTGCGCAGCGTCGAAGTTGCTCTCGGGCGCGACGATAGCCAGCGAGCGGAGTCCACGCGGCTTGGCAAAACGGACCGCGGTTCCGGCGGCCTTTCGGACAACGTGCACGTCAGCTTTGGAGGCTTTGCCGAGCCCGACGATGAGCAGACGCGAAGCGGCCAGCCCTTCCGGGGCGTGGAGCAACAGGGTTTCGTTAGCTTCCCCTTTGAATTCTCCTGTCGAGAGGACGTAACTTGCGGCGCCCCTGACTGCCTCGTCGGAGGTCAACAGAGCAATTTCGGACTTCGCGTCTTTCTCCTTACTGATGGAGTTGTCGACGGCAAAGACCGCGAGCAGTTCGCTCTGGGCGGGAGCTGCGGACGTGAAGAGAAGTTGGGTTTTCATTCTTTCTTTTCGTATGGTTGACGATTTTCGATCGACGCCTCACCCGGCATATTTCCTCTTGCTCTGTGCCATGGCGGCTCGGGCTTCGCGGTCGGCTTCTCGCCGACGTTCGGTTTCGCGTTTATCCCAGTCCTGCTTGCCCTTGGCGACCGCCAGCTCGCACTTGACCTTTCCGCTCCGGAAATAAAAACGAGTGGGGATGAGCGTATGGCCTTTAAGCTGCGTCTGTCCGATGAGTTTGCGGATTTCCTCTTGGTGCAGGAGGAGCTTTCGCGTCCGGAGCGAATCGTGATTGCTGATGTTGCCGTGGGAATAAGGCCCAATATGGGCATTCAGCAGAAAAGCCTCCCCATCTTTGATGATTCCGTAGGCGTCCTTCAGGTTAGCCTTTCCTTCACGAATGGATTTGACCTCCGTGCCACGGAGCGCGACTCCGCACTCGTATCTGTCAAGGAGGAAGTAGTTGTGGCTCGCGGCGCGGTTAACAGTGGCATCACGCTCCCCGGCGGCAACGGGGTCGCGGGGCTTTTTCTTAGCAGGCGCCTGACTAACAGAATGTATGGATTGCCGGGCCATCGGTGGGGGTCTGAGATTTCATGCTAGCACGCGGCAAGGGGTCCGCAGGCGCGGCTGGAGAGCCGGGGTGCGATGCTATACTCGTCGAGAATCCTCCGAACCAAAAGAAAGCAGTTAAGGTGCTGAGCCGCGCGGGCGCGGCGCCCTGCAAAACAGATCAAGACAATCCGGAATCGAGCTGCTGGAGTTTGATGAATCGTCGCATTTTCAGATGGGGGGCGCTTATTGCCCTTGGGTTGGCTATCGTCCTCGGGTTGGGAATTTCCGCATTCCGGGTAGAGGCGCAATCGCAGGAAAAGCTGGCCAGGGAGTCAGCCTCCAAGCTCTACAAGCAGGGCAAGGCCGCGGAGGTCGCTGGGAATATCGAGCAGGCGTATGAGCTCTTCGCGATGGCTTACCACAAGAGCCCCAAAGATGAGCGCTACAAAACAAGCTACGAGCGGTTGCGCTTTGATGCCGCGGCATTGCACGTGAAGCAGGGCGAGAAGCTGCGCGACCAGGGAGACGAGACCGGCGCTTTGACCGAGTTTATGCGCGCCCTAGAGATCGACCCGAGCAACGAGCTGGCCACACAGGAAATCAAGGCCATGCGTGAGAAGGCAGGGGCAGCTGCGAACCATGAGACCTCCCTGACGCCCGAGGAGGCCCAGCTGAATGGCATAGGCTCTCCCGTCGAGCTTAAGCCACTGTCGAACGAGCCCCTGACGCTCCACTCAGTGGAAGATAGCAAGGTGATCTACCAGACGGTCGGACGATTGGCTGGCATCAATGTGTTGTTCGATCCCGACTACACGTCGAAACGTATTCAGGTCGATCTGACGAACGTCGACCTGTACGACGCGCTTCGCATCATCGGGACCATTTCGGGGACTTTCTGGCATCCCATCACTTCAAACACCATTTTCGTCGCGCAGAACAACCGCGCTAAGCGTACGGAGCTTGAAGAGGAGGCCGTTCAGACCTTCTATCTCACAAACGTAGCGCAGCAGAACGACTTCACCGATCTGCAGACTGCGCTCCGCAATATGTTCCAGACGGCAAAGATTTATGGAGTCGCAAGCCAGAACGCGATCATCATGCGCGGGACTCCGGATGAACTATTACTGGCGGAAAAACTTATCAACGATCTGGACAAGGCGAAGCCTGAAGTCGTGGTGGATGTGGCGGTTCTCGAAGTCAGCCGGAATTACGAGCGGACAATTGGAGTTCAATTGCCGCAAACCGCGACTTTCGCCTTCCAGAATAACTCCACGACGACGTCTTCCTCTTCCTCTTCTTCCACTACTTCCACTTCCACCAGTTCTACGACCTCAAGCAGCAGCGGCCTTACGCTGAACTCCCTCGCGCACCTGAATGCGAACGACATTTCAGTTACCATCGGCAATGCCACGGCAAATCTGCTGCTGACCGATAGCTCGACGAGGATTCTGCAGAATCCCCGTATTCGTGCCTCCGACGGGCAAGAAGCGTCGCTGAAGATCGGTGAAAAGCTGCCGGTTGCAACGGGGTCATACCAGACGGGCGCGGCAACAGCAATCGTCAGCTCCCTCGTCAACACACAGTTCCAGTACCTCGACATCGGCGTGAACATCACGGTAAAGCCGACGGTGCACTACGATCGCGACGTAACACTGAAGTTGAAGATCGAGGTTTCGTCCCAGAACGGCACGTCGAACCTCGGCGGCATCAACGAACCGATCATCACTCAGCGCACTGTCGACCAGACGATCCGGCTGAAGGAAGGCGAAGCAAATATTCTCGGCGGAATCCTCCAGCGGCAGACCTCGAATTCGCTAAGCGGAACGCCGGGGCTGGCCTCGGTGCCGATTCTTAAATACATCTTCGGCAGTAATGATAAGACGACGATGGACGACGAGATTGTCTTCCTACTGATCCCGCATGTGGTCCGGGCGGAGATGCTCAATCCACTGAATCTCAGGGAACTGGATACTGGCACCGGCAACACGATCGAGCTCCGCCACATCAGCCAGGATACGGTCATGCCTCAGGCGACCCCCAAGCCCGGAGTATTCACCGTCCCGGCGACCGGCCCCCATGCAGGGCAAACTGTCAGCCCTGCGCCGAGTGCTGCTGCGGCTGCTGCCGCTGCAGCAGCGAATATGCAGCAGGAACCCGCCGCCACTGTTCCGCTCAAGCTGGAACTGACTCCGGAGATGAGCCAGCAGAAGGTGGGGTCAACTTTTCAGGTCGCGGTGAACCTTGCCGGCGGGATGGATGTCTTCTCGGTGCCGATGCAACTGCAATATGACCAGACGAAGCTGAGTCTTATCAACGTGGACCTGGGCGATACTCCGGGCAAGGGAATGAACTTCCTGGGGCAGGATGGACAGGCGGTGGCGCTGGTACATCGCGATGACGGTAGCGGCAACGTTGCCATTTCGGCTTCGCGGCCTCCCGGAACAAAGGGCGTGAACGGAACGGGGATGGTCTGCGTGATGACGTTCCAGGCAAAGGCTCCTGGCGATGCAGCGCTGGTAATCACCCGGCCGATGGTCCGGAACAGCACTCAACAGGCCCTCCCGGCGAGCGGCTCGCGGGCTATCGTCCAGATTAGGCCCTAACGGGCGAAGTAGTGGATGTTGAATATGCGGCGGTATCAAAGGTCGGCGGCAAGCGATGGCGAAGCAGGTCTGACACTTGTCGAATTGATCGTGACAGTGGCTATTTTAGCCCTCGTGGCCGGGGCGGCGGTTCCGGTCGCCCGCTTCCAGGTAAAGCGCCAAAACGAACGGGAACTGCGCTATGACTTGTGGCAAATGCGCGAGGCCATCGATCACTATAAGGACGCTGCGGACCGGAATGCCTTTATCACGAAGGTCGATTCCCAAGGATACCCTCCTGATCTGCAGACGCTGGTAGACGGAGTGGATGTGCAGGGGAAGAAAGTCCGGTTTCTGAGGCATATTCCGGTCGATCCTATGACAGGGAAGGCGGACTGGGGACTGCGTTCGATGCAAGACGATCCCACCAGCGACTCCTTCGGCGGCCAGAGCGTGTTCGATGTGTACTCGAAATCGGACGGTACGGCCCTGGATGGGACAAAGTACAAGGATTGGTAGGGATGCGGCCGCATAGAGGCACGACAGCGCGGGAGAACGGCTTCACGCTGGTGGAGTTGATGGTCGTCATGCTGATCATCGGCGTACTGGCGGCTATTGCCATTCCCAGCTATGTGGCTTCGATCAAGGCTGCCAAGGAAGCCGTGCTGAAGGAAGATCTGCACGTGCTGCGAAATGCCATTGACTCCTACACTATGGATAAGCAAAAGGCTCCGCAGTCGCTGGACGATCTGGTGCAGTCGGGATACCTGAGGGAAATCCCGAAGGATCCGATGACGCATTCCACCGAGACCTGGGCTACAACGACGGACGACACTCTCCAGAGCATCGACCAGACCGATCCGGGAATCACTGACGTGCATAGCGGGTCGCAGGAAGTGGGCACGGACGGACAGATGTATTCGACCTGGTGAAGATGGTGACGGAGAAGGTTCTGTCCCAGGATTTCCCCGACATCGCAGATATCTATGACCGCTTCGCCGAGCTGACGGCAGATTCGCGGGAGCTCGGCGGCTCGCTGGTCGTGTATGCGGGACTGGATCGGGGCGGGATTGAACTAGCCATTGCAGCAAATATCGCCGGCGCGACTTCGCTCGGGCTCGAGGCGGATCTGGCGCGGGCGAAAGCTGCGATTCGCAACGGGGCGTGCGATTTCCTCGTAAGCACGCTGGATGAGGCGCTGCGAATCCTGAAAAACGAGATCCGGAAGAAAAATCCGGTCGCGGTCGTGCTGGTGGGCGACCCCCAGGGCGTGGTCGAGGAGATGGTGGAGCGAGGGGTGCAGCCGGAGGTAGTGGAGGGGGATATCCCCGGGATGGAGGTGCTGGAGGCGCGGCGGGCAAGGAGACTCGGGCCGGCACCGAATTGGGGGGTGGCCGTCGCGTGGTCGGTCGAGCGTGAGCCGATGCGGTGGCTTCCGGTGGTGGACAGGCTGGCGGCGGAGGCACTGGATCCGGCGGACAGAAGCACGGCGGCGCGGCAGCGGTGGATCGAGGGCAGTCCGCGATACCTTGGGCGGCCGCTTGCTGGACAGCGGTATGTCCGGATGAGCGAGGCCGAGGCGGACCGGTTTGGCGAGGCAGTTCGCGGGAGCGGAATCGGTGCTGTGGTCAGGGTGTCGCGGTAGCGTGGATCGCGGACCAGAGGTCCTTGAGTCCAGCGCCAGTCCTGGCGGAACAGAGGAGCAGGTTGTCGGTCTCGAGGCCTGCTGCGAGGGCGGAGCGAGCCTTGGCGCGGCCGTTTCCTGAGAGCTTGTCGGCCTTGGTGGCGACGACGAGGAAGTTGCGTCCGATGGACTTGAGGAAATGGATGAGCTGGGCGTCGGAGGGTTGCGGCGGGATGTTGCTGTCGACCAGGCAAAGGCAGAGGGCGAGCGTCGGGCGCTCGGCGAGGTAGGGCTCGATGAACTTCGGCCACTCGGCGGTGATGGATTTGGAGATTTTGGCGTAGCCGTAGCCCGGGAGGTCGGCGAAGTAGAGTTGGGGCTGCTGGCGCTGGGGCGAGTCGGTGATGGAGAAGAAGTTGATGGCGCGGGTGCGGCCGGGGGTGGATGAGACCTTCGCCTGGTTGGATCCCAGGAGAGCGTTCAGGAGGCTCGACTTGCCAACGTTGGAGCGGCCGAGGAAGGCGACCTCCGGGACGGTGGGCTCGGGGAACTGCTCGGGGGAGTGGGCCGAGAGCAGGAATTTCGGGTAGACGCGCATGGGCCTCGCTGCAGGCTGCAGTATAGCGGGTGGTGCCGTCTGGAGGGGTACCCCCTCCCCCCTCTGTTCTAGCCTGCTGCCCGCAATCGTTTGATTTCAGAGATTTTGCCGCTGGGTTAAGCGGGTGCACTCTGGCGCAACCGTTTGATTTTAAAGATTTTGCGAGTTTCTCCCAAGTTTTCTATGATGTAGCCCCTTCTAACCCTCGCGCTGGCGCATAAGGGCTCCGAGTTCCGTGACTCGGGCGGTGTAGCGGTTCATGATCCTGAAGACCCATTCCTGAGAAATTTCGTGATTCAAGACCGCCTCGGCAACCTGGTTCCAGACCCGGAAAGCTTCCTCAGATTGCATCCCGGAAATCCTGCGATAGAAGGCGTACCAGCGGTATGAGGAGCGGGTGGTTGGACGGCGCGGTCCGGAGACGCGGCGGGACGGATCGTGAAAATGGCAGAATTGGCGTCCGCGGAGAGCAGGAGAGCCGCAGGTCCGATGGCTCGGAAGGATGTGCCTGCACAAAGGAACCAAGAATTGCCTCCTGAAAGTTCGCACAAATGAAAAAGCCCGCCGTTTGGCGGGCCATATAGATCTCTCTAGTTCTATTTTATCGGGTTGGGCGAAATGTTCGGCCAAGGTTGACCGTGGCGAGTTGGCTAATGGAATGAGAGGTTTGAAACCAGAGGTAATTATCGAGGGGTTGACTTTTCGCGCCTCGAGGTCATCCGGACGCCTGGTTTCGATCTGCTCTGAGTTTGACCGCTTGCTGCCGCGGAGGAGATCCTGCCGTGATGCCGTCAGGGTCGTGCTGGAATCATCGGTCTACGTTGTCCAGTATCCAGATGTTGCCGCTCGCCTGCATCAGCGGCAACGCAAGCCGGCCGCCAGCTAACGAGATCTCGACCGGTGCTATAGCTGTGGGGATCATCAGGCCTGGACTCTCAAACGACGTTACCTGAAAAGGTTTGCCTTGTGGGCTGCCCTTGACCGAATCGAAGTGAATGCCCCAGAGGTTGAAAAAGCCCTTGCTCTCCGATAGGTAGTAGATAGTTTTTCCGTCCGGCGACCATCGCGGTTTGTCATCCCATTGCTTGCCGTCCGTGATCCGAATCCACGGCCCTCCGGTCGCTGGGATTGCATAGAGGGTGGACTCCGAGTTATGGGCCAGAGACTTTACCGCCTCGAAGACAATCCACCCACCATCCGGTGAGTAGTGAGGCTGGTACAACTCGTAATTCGGATCAGAAGCGATTTTTCGCGCGGAGGGTTCTCCCGACGCGGAGAGATCGATCCGCAACTGCCAGATTTCCGTATTGTTTGTGCGCTCATTATCCTGCGCCATCAGCAACTGCTTCCCGTCGGGGGACCAGTCGTACACAATTTTGGAGGTTGAACTCTCCACCTCAAGCGGAGATTCACTGCGAGTATTGCTGTACCACACGACGGTTTGGCTCTTATCGGAAGAAGGCTGCCGCCGCACGTAAGCGGCTCGCGCGCCATCGGGAGACCATATCGGGGGCATTCGGACATAAGAATCGGCAGCGGCCAGCGGTTCTTCCCTGCCGTTCGGCACTGACGCTTCCCATGTTCCTATCTGACCACCGCGGTTGCCCCAAACCGCCAGCTGGTTACCGTCTCGCGAGAGATTTAATGCCCACGCCTCTATCCCGGCAGAGGTGACGGGCTTGCCCGGACCGGTGAGCCGCCCGTGATTTGCATCGAACGGAAATACCCACGCTCGGACCTGCTGACGCTCGCTAGTAAATGCCAGCTTGCTGCCATCGCGAGAGACGGAAAGCTCGGCATCAAACCCCGGAGAAATAGTCAAACGCTCGACCTTAGTCGCCTGTAATGTGACCGGGTCGACAAGCATCCGCCAGACATTTCTTGCGCCGCTAAGGGTGCGCTCGAAGTAAATTGCGTTTCCCAACGGCGCCCACTCGAACTTGAAGTCCGTTCTCCACTGAACGATGCCGGGCGCTGCGGCGGCGGTTTCCAACTGCTTCTGGAGTTCGGGCGGAAATCTTGAACGCACTGCCGTTCCGCCGTCAGCAGGCTCCGTCACGAAATTGGGTATAGGAGTACCGGAGATGGGAATAGGAATATCCGAGTCGGCAATCCAGGACGTAACCCTTCTGCCATCCGGGTGCCAAGTGGAGAAGTTCACGATTGTGTCCCTGGTCAGATCGCTCAGAATATCCCTAGGTGGGTTTCCGTCCAGGCCCGCCGCATAGATCCTTGTTTCCGAGAAGCCAGGTTGCAACAGAATTCGCGAACTGTCCGGAGACCAACGGGGATAGTAGCCAAAAGAGGCGATCTTTCGTTGCTGACCGTTGCCCCCCAGCGCGGGGATGATGTAGATTCCGCCATCGCCCTCCTCGGAACGATAGGCGATGTATTTGCCATCGGGTGACCAGTCCGGCTGCCAGTTCTGACCCGGTCCCTTTGTGATCTGGATGGGATCGCCGCCGCTGATCTGCTGCACCCAAACGTCGAATTTTCCGCCGCGGTCGGAGCTGTAGGCGATATAGCGGCCATCGGGCGACCAAGTAGCTCCGATCTGGAGACCATCGTCAAAGGTAACCCGCGTGAGGGCGCGCTGGACGGCTGCCGTTGGACTG
Source organism: uncultured Acidobacteriaceae bacterium (assembly GCA_963782175.1). GTDB lineage: Bacteria > Acidobacteriota > Terriglobia > Terriglobales > Acidobacteriaceae > Silvibacterium. Next base: position 10,148 of record CAWAIX010000010.1, on the reverse strand, counting down.
CCTGCTCGCCACTTCCTGTAAATCAACCATGCTCCACCGGCAAGCAGAACACAGAGAAAACACGCGAGAATCGCGACCGCCCTGTTCCTGCGCGGCGTGGTTCCGTGGCCGGGCGGGATTGGTTGGAGATCTGACGCCGACGCGGAGGGCTTCTCAAGGATTGCGCCGGAAGCGCTGTAGGCGCTGCCCGAGTCCGATAAGGCCTCCAGAGCAAAGGCGAGATCCGACGCTGACTGAAACCGCTGCTCGGGACTCTTCTCCAGACACCGATGCACCACGCGCTGCAGTCCCGGAGGAGCAGCCTGGGTGATCTGCGAAATGCCTGGCGGCTCGTCGTGGAGTATGGCGGTCATCGTTTCCGCAGACGTCGCCCGCTGAAACGCCCGCTTGCCCGTGACCATCTCGTACAGGATCGCGCCAAGCGCGAAAATATCTGTCCGGTGATCGGCCGGCTCCCCGCGCACCTGCTCCGGGGACATGTATCCCGCCGTGCCCATTACCACTCCCGGATCCGTCGCCGCTGTGAGTGTCTGCGCATTGCCATCTGATGTCGAGGCACGCGGTGTGAGCCGAGCCAGCCCGAAGTCGAGAATCTTGACCCGCCCGTCTTTTGTGACGAAGAGGTTTTCCGGCTTCAGGTCGCGATGAACGACGCCCTTGTCGTGCGCTGCCGCCAGTCCATGAGCGATTTGTGAGCCGTAATCGATCGCCTTGCGTGTTGGCAAAGGCCCGTGTTGCAGCACTTCCCGCAACGTGCTGCCTTCGAGCAACTCCGACACAATATACGGCGCACCATCAAACGCACCGGTTCGGTATATAGCCAAAATATTCGGATGATTCAGGGCCGCGGCGGCCCGCGCCTCCTGCTCAAAGCGCCGGAGCCGGTCGGGATCGCCCGAGACATAAGCCGGCAGGATCTTGATCGCGACATCGCGGCTCAGTGCCGAGTCGCGCGCGCGATATACCTCGCCCATTCCTCCCGATCCGAGCAGGCCGAGAATCTCATAGGCATCAAGTCGTGTGCCCGCAGGTAATGGCATCGGTGTCGCGAATTATACCGCTCATCAGAAGAGCGCCGCTCCAGCCGCACGAATGCCTTTGGATCCGCGCAACATCTCGCTTCTCTCACTCAAGCCGACACGAGGCTTGAGTGGAACGGGCGGCATGGCGGCGAGTTACCGTTGTTTCCGCTTTCTCTGTCCGCGTTTTTGTTTTGTTTCGAGATTTTTCTGTCCCGGCTCGAGGCTCGCGGCCGTGGCGCGCAGAGCTTCGGTCAGATCTTTGGCTGACAGCGAACTCGCGGGATCGATGAGCCATTGGAGGACGAGTCCGGAGAGAAGCACATGGTGGAAGGTGCCGATCGTCCTCACCGTGCGCTCGCTGATCGTGCTTTCGTCCTGATTCAGAAACATCGCCGCTAATCCGGCACGCGCGATATGCAGCTTGCTCGCAATGATCTGCCGGGTCGCCGGCTGGCCTACCATCTGCGCGAAGATCTCGAAGTTGGCGACCCAGAGCGGACGGTGGGTTTCAAAGGTGGCGATAACCTTCGCCCAGATGGCCTCGAATCTCTTTGCCGGCGTGACGTTGGCCGGAACCGCACCCTGTAACGCCCGCTGGAGATCGTGGTCCCACTCCCCAAACGCAAGCAGGAGAGCCTCGGTCAGCAGGGCTTCCTTTGAGGAGAAGTGATAGCCGATAGCGGCCAGACTGACTCCGGCTGCCGATGCGATATCCCGCGCGGTGGTACGGTTGTACCCCTTCTCCAGCAGACACTTTTTGGCTGCCAGGAGCAAAGCCTCGCGGTTATTCAGATTCTTGGGCGCCATGGAACATTTGTACCAGACGGCCGTATAGTACATTTGTGTAAGACATTTGTTCTACTCCAAACCGTATCCCGGAGGGCGCAGTGAAAAACAGAACCATCCTCATCTCAGGAGCGAGCGTGGCCGGTCCGGCACTGGCTTTCTGGCTCCATCGTTACGGATTTCGGCCAACCGTCGTGGAACGCGCGCCGGCAGTACGGCCGGGCGGATACGCAGTCGATTTTCGCGGCGCTTCCCTTCGCGTGCTCGAACTCATGGGGCTTCTATCCGAAGTGCAGCGGCGGCAAACCAGTATCGGCGCAATCACGATCGTGGACCGTAACAACCGAAAGGTTGCAAGCATGCCCGAAGGATTTACCAGCGGCGAACTCGAGATACTGCGCGGCGATCTGGCGGCAATCTTTTACGAAGCCACGCGGGAGACGACCGAATACATCTTCGATGACAGCATCGCCGGAGTAGAGGAAAGCGAGACCGGAGTGAATGTTCTGTTTCAGCGAGGCGGCCGGCGGAGGTTTGACCTGATCGTCGGCGCAGACGGATTGCATTCCAATGTGCGCTCCATCGTATTTGGCGATGAGGCCAGCTTCGTCCGTTATCTCGGCTATTACATTTCCATCTTCACGATTCCCAATTACCTGCGGCTGGACCACGCCGGACTTTACTATGGAACGCCTGGCAACAAGGTCGGCATCTTCAGCGGAGGCGATACGCAGGAAGCGAAGGCGTCGTTCCTCTTCGCCACCGAACCGCTACCTGGTGCTCGCCGCGATAGTGCGCAGCAAAAGAAGATTCTGCGCGAGCGGTTCCAGCAGGAAGGCTGGGAGGTTCCACGCCTGCTGGAGTTGATGGAACGTGCGCCGGACTTCTATTTCGATTCCGTCAGTCAGGTGAAAATGAAGCGGTGGTACGCGGGTCGCACTGTTTTGCTCGGGGATGCAGCGTACTGCGCGTCACCCCTTTCGGGGATGGGAACGGGAATGGCGGTTGTCGGAGCCTACGTCCTGGCCGGCGAACTGGCAGAGGCCGACGGGGACTATCGGGCGGCGTTTGAAAAATATGAAGCCCTGATGCGGGAATTCGTGGAGAAGTGCCAGGGGATCGCGGATGGGGGCACGGAATGGTTTGTGCCGCGAACGCGCTTCCGCTTCTGGCTAAGCAATCAGATGTGGAAGATTCTGCCGTATACCCCATGGAAAAACATGATGATCGAAGTCCCTCTGAAGATTGGCAACTCGATCGATCTCAAGGACTATGGGGTCAGGGTAGAGGCGAGGTGAAGCGGACTCTGGCCACCAGTGCCCGGGCGCAGACCTCCCCGGAGCGTTTGCGCGAGACGCCGAGGGAAAACTTGGGCTAGAGCTCGCTCCAGGCATCGAGGCGGCCCTTGCCGTCGAAGATGACGGTTCCGCCGGGGTAATCCCAGGCTTCGTAGAAGCGGGAGACGGAAACCCGGGTGGGTTCGCCGAGCAGCTTCTTCACTTCGTCTTTTGACATTTTCCGATGGAGGCTGCGCCAGGGGGCTTTGTTGATCTGAGCAGGGGGTGCGGTCTCTGTCGATTCGGCGGCCGCGACCGGGCCGGAGGGATGACCGGCGGCCAAAGCGCTTCCGGTAGCGAAGCAAGCGACAGAGCTGAACAGGAGTGCAGCGGTCAGTGTACGCGATGGAATCCGGATCATAGTCTCCTCACTTTCAGTTGTGCCGTCCCTTCAGGACTATCAGAACCATAAGACAAAGCGGGGGTATGTTCTACCGTCCCTTCGGCGCTATCTAAAGGCCAAGGCGATGGCCATTGGGGAGGTCCGCGCGTCGTCAGTTGGGGGCTGCCGTGGCGAGGGCCTGGCGGCGCGCCTTGATGTCACGCATGGGAGGCTGTCCGAAGAAGCGGCTGTACTCGCGGTTGAACTGGCTGGCGCTTTCGTAGCCGACTTCGAAGGCGGCGCTGGCGGCGTCGAGTCCGTCGGCGAGCATGCGCTCGCGGGCGACGTGAAGGCGGAGATGCTTCTGGTATTGCAGCGGACTCATGGCTGTCAGCGAGCGGAAGTGATGGTGCAGGGTGGAGACGCCCATCTGCGCCATGGAGGCAAGGTCGTCGACGCGCAGCGGGCGGGCGTAGTTGGCGCGTAGCCAGGAGACGACGCGGGCGGTACGGTGGCTCTGGTCTCCGAGGGTGGCAATGGCGCGGAGGTGCTTGCCCTGCGGGCAGCGCAAAAGCCTGTAGATGATTTCGCGCTGAATGAGGCCGGCGAGGAAAGGGATGTCGTGGGGCGTGTCGAGCAGGTCGATGAGACGCGAACAGGCGTCGAGGAGCTCGGCGGAACTGATGCCGACGGCCATGCCGTGCGCGTCGGAGGGTTCGGGCGGAATGGGGAGCTCGTGCTCGCTGAGGATGCGGCGGACTTCGGGCATCTCGAGGCGGAAGAGCAGGCCGAGGATGGGCTTTTCCGGCGTGGCGGCGATGACCTGGCTGACGACGGGCAGGTCGACGGAGGTGAGGAGGAAATTTGAGCCGTCGCAGATGTAGGTGGTGCGGCCGAGGTTGATGCGCTTCTGCCCCTGAACGAAGACGACGAGGCTGGGCTGGTATGCGGCGGAGGCGCAGGCGGTGGGTTCGCTGCGGCGGTAGAGGCTGAGGCCGGGGATTTCGGTGGGGTTGTCTCCTTCGGCGCTGGCGCGGGAGAGGATCTTGCGGACGAGGGTTTCTCTGAGCTGATGGATCTGGAGTTCGGCGGTGCGGGATTGGGTTGTAGTACGGGCTGTTGGCACGGCGTGGCTCCTCAAGAAAAGCGTACCGCTGATCGAACAGCGAGTGTGCACAAAAATCCCGAGGGCAAGAGGATCAGGCAAGAAAAAGGCAGGATCGGGATACCACTTGAATCCCGCGCCTGCGTAGTGTTGCATAAGAGGCGGCGCGCTGCTGGCGCCGGAGTGCAATATTCCCCAAGAAAGGCCAAGGTGAAAATCCATGTCTAACGAGAAAGCTTCGACGGCCATCGCGGAGCGCGATGTTCAGAATGAGTCAGGATCCACATACAAGGCAAAAGCTTATTCCGCTGCCAGCGCGACATCTCCGCTGGCTTCGACGACGATTGCGCGGCGCGATCTTCTGGATCATGACGTACAGATCGAGATTTTGTTCTGCGGTATCTGCCACTCAGACCTGCACCAGGTGCGCAACGAGTGGAAGGAGGTGATGCCGACAGTGTATCCCTGTGTGCCCGGGCATGAGATCGTCGGGCGAGTGACGAAGGTCGGCTCGGCAGTGAAGAAGTTCAAGCCGGGGGATCTGGCGGCGGTGGGGTGCCTGGTGGATTCGGATCAGACGTGTCCGGAGTGCAAGGCCGGACTGGAGCAGTTCTGCCCGAACATCACCCTGACGTACAACTTTCCGGACAAGCATCTGGGAGGCGTGACCTATGGCGGGTATTCGGACAGCATTGTCGTGACGGAGCGATTCGTGCTGCATGTGCCGAAGAATCTCGATCCGGCAGGGGCTGCTCCGCTGCTCTGCGCGGGCATCACGACTTACTCGCCGATGAAGCACTGGGGCGTGACGAAGGGCAAGAAGGTTGGCGTGGTCGGGCTCGGCGGGCTGGGGCACATGGCGGTGAAATTCGCCCATGCACTGGGCGCATACACGGTGGTGTTCACCACGTCGCCAGGTAAGAAGGAAGATGCGTTGCGTCTCGGCGCGGATGAGGTTGTGATCTCGAAGAACGCGGATGAGATGGCCAAGCATACATTCAGCTTTGACTTTATTCTCGACGCTGTGTCGGCCGATCACGATATCAACGCGTACATCCAGCTGCTTCGCCGGGATGGGAACCTCACCCTCGTTGGCGCTCCGGAGAAGCCACTGGCGGTGGCTGCGTTCGGACTTCTGTTCGGCCGCAAGAGTCTGTCGGGATCGCCGATCGGCGGTTTGCCGGAGACGCAGGAGATGCTCGATTTCTGCGGGAAGAACAACATTACGGCCGATGTCGAGGTGATTCCGATTCAGAAAGTGAACGAGGCGTACGAGCGGCTGGTCAAGGCGGATGTGAAGTATCGCTTCTCGATCGACATGGCTTCGCTGAAAGCGGAGTGATCTCGATGAAGAGGCTGGTTGTTGCCGGTGTCTTGTCTATGGTTTTGGGTTTGGGGGCCGCGCCTGGTGTGGCGCAGTCCCCACCCGAAAGCGGCGTATCGGCGAACCAGCTCGTCGGAGCATGGCGGCTGGCCTGGCTTGAACAGCCGGGAGCAGATGGGAAGCTGCACAAGATTGAGTGCTGCGGAATGCTGGTCTACACGCGCGACGGACATATGTCGGTCCAGGTGATGGAGCGCGAGCCGCAGGCGCAGGCGGCTGCTGGTCCGCAACAGTATTCGCAGGGCGGATACGAGGCGTCGTATGGGACGTATCAGGTTGACGAACGCGCACATACCTTCACGTTTCACGTAGAGGGCGCGCTGGTGCGGAGCCTGATCGGCAAAGACCTGCCGCGCTCGTACGAGTTCTCGGGCAATCGGCTCATTGTGACCTCGACTCGGGCGGATGAGCACTGGAGAGTTGCCTGGGAACGGTATTGAAGTGCTGCTGCTGCCCACTCAAGCCAAAACCGGGCTTGAGTGGGGCACCCTCAGGATCAGGTGTTTTCAGGGAGAATTCGTGATGGCCCAATGGGACAGAGAAGAACTGCGCAAGATTGCCCACGCGGATGATCTGCACATCTCGCCGTTCCGTGAGGATGGTGTGACGTACGGCACTCCAACGTGGATATGGTCGGTTACGGTGGACGATGCGCTGTATGCGCGTGGCTATAACGGACTAAAGTCTCGCTGGTACCAGGCGGCGGTGCGGCAGAAGGCGGGGCGGATCGCGGCTGCCGGTATGACGAAAGAAGTCACATTCGAGCCGGTGGAAGGCAAGATCAACGACCGGATCGATGATGCATATCGGATGAAGTACCACAGCAGCCCGTATCTGAGCCCGATGATCAGCAAACGCGCCCGGGCGGCAACGGTAAAGATCATGCCACGCGATCCGGGTGCATGAGGAAAAGAGGAGGCAGAGCAAATGGAGATCAAGAGGGTTGGCACGCAGGCTTCCGGGAAGGGTCCGGCGGAGTGGTTTACGGGAGCGGTGCGGATCGATCCGCTGTTTCAGGCTCCCGACCCGGCGCTGGTGCAGGGTGCGAGCGTGACGTTCGAGCCGGGAGCGCGGACGGCGTGGCATACGCATCCGCTGGGACAGACGCTGATCGTGACGGCAGGGTGCGGCTGGGCGCAGCGCGAAGGTGGCCCGGTGGAGGAGATCCGGCCGGGCGACGTGGTGTGGTTTTCGCCGGGAGAGAAGCACTGGCACGGGGCGACTCCCACGACGGGCATGACGCACATCGCGATTCAGGAGAAGCTCGACGGGAAGGTTGTCGAGTGGCTGGAACAGGTGAGCGACGAGGAGTACCGCGAGTAGGCCTCTAGGGCGAGCCAAAGGCGCGAGAAGTATTCACCGCCAAGACGCAAAGAACGCAAGATTTTCACCACAGAGAACACAAAGAGCACAGAGAAAGCTCAGCGGAATTACCCCACCTTAGCTTCGTGAAGGTGGGGATCCGGGAACTTTCATAGGAGAAGAGACGATGCAGAAGCGCAAATTGGGAAAGAGCAATCTGGAAGTGTCGGCGATCGGGCTGGGGTGCATGGGAATGAGTTTCAGCTATGCTCCGCCGTTTCCGGACAAGCAGGAGATGATCGCTCTGATGCGAACGGCGGTCGATCTGGGAGTTACGTTCTTCGATACGGCGGAGGTGTATGGGCCGCATACGAATGAGGAGTTAGTGGGTGAGGCGCTGGCTCCGGTGCGGGACAAGGTGGTGATCGCGACGAAGTTCGGCTTCAATTTGAATCTGGATGGGAGCCCGGGATGGCAGGGGCTGAACAGCACGCCGGAGCGTATCAGGCAGGTGGCGGACGCTTCGCTGAAGCGGCTGAGAACAGATGTGATCGACTTGTTTTATCAGCACCGCGTCGATCCAGATGTACCGATCGAAGACACTGCCGGAGCAGTGAAAGATCTGATCCGGGAGGGCAAGGTGAAGCACTTCGGGATGTCGGAGGCCAGCGCGCAGACGATCCGCCGAGCGCATGCGGTACAGCCGGTGGCTGCGCTGCAGAGCGAGTATTCGCTGTGGTGGCGGCGTCCGGAGGCGGAGATTATTCCCACGCTGGAAGAGCTGGGGATCGGGTTCGTTCCGTACAGCCCGCTGGGCAAGGGATTCCTGACGGGGAAGATGGACGAGACGACGGAGATTGCCAAGGGTGACTTTCGCAACACGCTGCCGCGGTTCAGTCCGGAGGCGCGGAAGGCAAACCAGGCGGTGGTGGATCTGCTGACCCGGATTGCAAACGCGAAGGGAGCGACGCCAGCTCAGATTGCACTCGCGTGGCTGCTGGCGCAAAAGCCGTGGATCGCGCCGATTCCGGGGACGACGAAGTTGCATCGGCTGAAAGAGAACATCGGTGCGGTCGACGTGAAACTCACGGCAGATGACCTGCGGAAGATCGAGGAAGCGGCAGCAAAGATCGCGGTACAGGGTGATCGATATCCTGAGCACATTGAAGCGATGACGAATCTCTGAGGGGTCCTTGCAATCCCACTCAAGCCAAAACCGGGCTTGAGTGGGGCACCGTCAGAGTTTTTGTCTGCGCACCGGAACCTATCGCTCCATAGACGGCTGCTTCGGCAGGAGACGGCCGCTTCAGCAGGCTTTGAGGCGGCCAGCGTGTGGGCTGCGGTAGACGATAGTGAGCTTCTCGCGGTCGAGAATTTTGCGGGTCTGTCCGCGAGCGTGGTTAGCCCATGGGCCGATGGGGTCGAGCTTGAGGTAGGCTACCCAGTGCCGGAGGGCCTTGCGCCGCTCGTTCTGGCGCTCATAGGCGAGCGCCAGGTTGTAGTGAGCGTCGGCGTATCCGGGGGCGAGACGGATGGCGGTGCGATAGGCGTCGACGGCTTCGGAGAGCCGCTGCAGCTCGTCGAGGACATTGCCAAGGTCGAACCAGGCGAGGGCGTAGTTGGGGTCGGCCTCGGCGGCCTGGCGGTAGAGGCGCTCGGCGGCGGCGAACTGGCGCTGGTTGTAGAGAATAGTCCCGAGATTGATAGCGGCTGGAGCGTGGCCGGAATCGAGCCGGAGGATGTTCTGGTAGATCTCGGCCGCTTCGATCTTCTTTCCGGCTTCTTCGCAGCGGACGGCCCCGAGGAAGAGATCGCCAGTGCGGGCGACGAGCTGCGGCTGGCTCATTCCCTGGCTTTCTTCACGGATGAGATCCCGGTGGCCTTCGAAGTCGAAGACGAACTGACGCGCGATAGGCTCCATGACGGCGCCGGAATGACGGAAGAGAAGCCGCGAACCTTTGCGCGCGGTGCCGGCTTCGAGGAGCGGGTTGGTCATGCCGGAGACGGCCTGCATGGCATCGACGCTGGCGCGGATGCTGGCGGCGGAGAGACGCGTGGCGCGCAGGTCGCGGAGCTTGCGGAGCTGTACGAGATCCTGGAAGGTGTAGGTATCGGAAAAGGAAACCAGCCCCGCTCGCTCCCACGCTCGCAATTGTTTGGCGCGGATGCGGAGAATGCGAAGGACATCCTGACGGCTGTACAGGGTCACAGTATTTGTGCTCGCAAATATACCGTCACTTCTATAGGTAGCGTGTTTGTCTGAACACGCCTATCTAAGCGCGATTATCGGTGTGTTCGGGGGCGGACACAAGGGGAGGATCATGAAATTTCAGTGGATAAAGCGGTATCAATGCTGATTCGGGCCGAAGCTGCTGATCTTCGGCAAGCGAGCAATGATGCACTCTGTCGAGCGCGCGATGCCCGAGCCGCAGGGAAGGCGAACCGGCAAGTGGAACTGGAGCCGACGACCGGACTTGAACCGGTGACCTGCCGATTACGAATCGATCCAGCCTTGCGTAAGTTGTTGTGTAATGGAACTCGTTTTGGGGCATTCCGGGGTGTTTTCGGGCATCTCGGGAGCCATTTGTACAGCAGTTGTACAACAGAAAAACGGACGATTGAGGAGCCGATCTGGCGTCGTCACGTCGCTAGACGGACGGGTCGTCGGCACCTTGCGGCCGGTTTCTGCGACCTTTATTTGCGACGCCTGTCGGCAGTCAGGATGATGAGTGGAGAGCACGACAATTTCGGGCCGGTTGGGCTGATTTCGACTCTTCGATGTTCCCGTGTAGTTCGCGCGATGCAGCCTGCGGCTCCGGACTTGATCCTGAGAAGCGTCATTCGCCGGGTCGGCTGAAAGGGCCGGAAATCGGGACCTCTGCCGTGTCAA
>CAWAIX010000009.1:0-116450 GCA_963782175.1 uncultured Acidobacteriaceae bacterium | reverse complement strand
ACTTCGCGCTCGTGCTGCTTCGCCTTCTCGAGGCTGGAAAATGTCCCGAGATTCCGCCGCTTGCCAGTGGACGCATCCTTCTTGCGCGAGTACAGCCGAAATTCCCCGGATTTGAGTTTGCGAATCATATCAGGGTAGATGCCGCCCGGCCGCCTTGCGTCCCCCACGAGAGGATCCGATTCGCAGGCCGGGGTCCCCACGGACAGGTCTTCGTCCGTGGGGTGGAGGACCGCACCTCGTCGCTACAAGCCCCAGTTTTTCATCAGGACACGACCAGGAACTGATATAACCGCATCACCCGAGCCGCCCGGATTCGCCCCGGCTTGTGCCGGGTTTATCCGCTGTCCAAAGAGAGAGAAACTTTGAGTAGAATCTCGCGGCGTTCTTTCGTCAGTTCGGGAGCAGCCTGCCTCGGAGCAGCACTCCTGGACACGCACGCCGGCGCTTCCCGCCTGCGCCCCACCGATCCCGCATCGTCCCCGATCCGGATCGAGGCCGCGATGCGCACCCTCGAGATCAACGGCAAGCTTGCGACCGTCATGGGACTCCACCAGCCCGACGGGAAGCAAGGCCTCTTCATCGACGTGAATCAGCCCTTCAACGTCACGCTGCAGAACAGCCTCGCCGTCCCGACCGCGATCCACTGGCATGGCCTGCATCCGCCCAACAATCAGGATGGCGTCCCCGGCCTGACCCAGCCGGTAGTCGCTCCCGGCTCCAGCTTTCGTTATGACTTCCCCACGCGCCCATCCGGCACCCACTGGATGCACTCCCACGAGGGCCTGCAAGAGGCATTCCTGCTCGCCGCGCCTCTGATCGTCCACGACCTCTCTGATGAGCCGAAAGACGAGCGGCAGATCATTCTTTTTCTGGGTGACTTCAGCTTCACTCCACCGCCTGAGATCTACGCCCGCCTGCGCAAGCCCTCCGCCGGCGCGATGGCGATGGGTGGGAAAATGGCACCCGGCAAGGCGCACGAGAGCACGCCGATGGCTAAGCCTGACGCCAACGATGTGGACTACGACGCCTACCTGGCCAATGACCGCACGCTCGCCGATCCTGACGTCGTCCGGGTCGAAAAGAATGCGCCGCTGCGCCTGCGGATCATCAATGGCAGCTCCGGCACAAACTACTTCATCAGCCTGGGCGACCTCAAGGCTGACCTGATCGCCACCGACGGCATGCCCATCCAGCCCATCAGCGGATCCCTCTTTCCGCTCGCAATCGCCCAGCGCATCGACCTCAGACTCCGCCTTCCCCGCGATGGCTCTTTCCCCATCCTCGCACTTCGCGAAAACGCCGCCGAGCAGACGGGATTCATCCTCGCTACCAAAGGCGCCTCAGTCACCAAGCTGCCCGTCACCAACTCCGCACCTGCCGGCCTGCTGACCCTGGATATGGAGCGTCAGTTCATCGCCGCCGCGCCCCTCGCTCCCCGGCCCATCGATCGCAGCTTCGACCTTCGCCTGACCGGAAACATGGCCCGTTATGAATGGTCGATCAACGACATCGTCTTCGATGTAAAGAGCCCCGCCACTCAAGCCGCCCAGGTCACAGTGAAGCCGGGCCAGCGCGTTGCCCTCAGATTCATCAACGACACCGGCATGTCGCACCCCATGCACCTCCACGGACACTCCTTCCAGGTAATCGACATCAACGGCAAGTCCCTCAACGGAGCCCTCCGCGACACAGTCCTCGTCACCCCAAAGTCCAGTGTCACCGTCGCTTTCGACGCCAACAACCCCGGCATCTGGTATGTGCATTGCCACGTTCTATGGCACTTAGCCGCCGGCATGGCTACGCTCGTGAAGTACGATACCTAGCAACTCCGTGAACCGTGGCTTCCTTGTGAATTGCTACTGCTCGGCTTTCCTGCGCTTCGCAATCGCATGCTGCAGCGCCTTTCTGGCGATTCCCCCGAGTCCTGCCCACGCCCAGCAGCCGGCCTCCACGCAGCAGGCGCCCGCACCGACCAAATTCAATTGTCAGCATGCTGCAAATCCACACCGGCGCCAACACGACTGCAATATCCAGGTATTCGGTTGGGACGAAGCCCTGGCCGGCGACTGGAACGACATCCGTCGTGTGCTCCGGCACATCGGAATCACGCCGACCGCATCCTACGTTGGCGCTCTTCAAACCAACGTGACCGGAGGCGACCATCAGGTATGGTCTTACGCCGGTCAGCTGTCGATCGGCCTCAGCGTCAATTTTCAGGAGCTCCTGCAGGTACCCGGCCTCTCAGCCTACGTCGGAATATCCTGGGGAACCGGCAGTAACCTTGCCGCCTCGCTCGACAGTGTCATACCCACCTCTGGCCTCTATGCGCCCTCCTTTTATCTCGGCGAGATGTACTTACAGGAGGCGCTCTTGGACAAGAAACTCAACATCCAGGCCGGCCGTCTCGCGGCCAGTAACTCCTTTGCGTTGCTCCCCGTCTTTGCCAACTATGTGGATTACGGAATCAACCCAAATCCATTCTCCATCGGCGCCAACGACATAACCTTCCTCAGCCCTCCAACCGGAAGCGAATGGGGCGCGCAGGCCACCTACGCGGTCAAACCATCGATCCAGCTTGCGGCAGGAGCCTTCAATACCAACATCAACTCGGCTAACGGCGAGAACCACGGAGCAGACTTCACCCTCCAGGAAGGAAACAAAGGTGTACTCGCAATTGCCGAGTTTGACTACCTTCGCAACCAGGCATCCACCGCCAGGGGCAAGCCCGGACAGCTCACCGTCGGCTTTCTCCACAGCAATAATTCGTTCCCCACTCTCGCCAACCCATCCGCCCACAGCGATGGATACAGCGGCACTTACATCATGGGCCAGCAGATGATCTACCGCCCCGACGGAGCCGGCTCCTCGCGGGGTGCGACCGTCTGGGGATCGTGGACCTATAACTCCAAGGATCTGGTCAATCCCATCCCCTACTTCTGGGGGACCGGCGTGAGCTATCAGGGCCTCATCCCTGCGCGCAGGAATGACGACATCTCGGCAGGTCTGGTTTCCACCGACGGGAGCAAGTACGCCCAGCCCGGCAATCATGAAAAGCTGATCGAGCTGAACTACCAGTGGGATCACTCCCGCTACCTGGTAATTACTCCGCACCTCCAGTACTTACTTAAGGGAGAAGGCTCGAAGTATCGAAACGCGACCATACTTGGAATCCAGCTTGCGCTCACGTTGTGACAGGTCGCGGGCTGCCCATTCTTTCTCCTCTGCTCTGTCATCCTGAGCGGAGTTTGGCACGCAACGCCAAACGCAGTCGAAGGACCTGCCTCTTGAAACACAAAAGCGCCCTTGTCTTTTACGCGTCGGGGAATGATGCCCAGGCATCAATAGCAAAGTAGAACAAGTCAGTCTTCATGAAAAAGATTGGGTTCCTTTCCTTCGGCCACTGGACTCCTTCACCGGAATCATCGACCCGCTCGGCCGAAGACACGCTCCTCCAATCCGTCGAACTAGCCGTCGCTGCCGAAGAACTGGGTGCCGACGGCGCATACTTCCGCGTTCATCACTTTGCGCGCCAACTTGCGTCTCCGTTTCCCCTCCTCGCGGCCATCGGAGCTAGGACCAAACGTATCGAAATCGGCACCGCCGTCATCGACATGCGTTATGAAAATCCGCACCACATGGCAGAGGATGCCGGTGCGGCGGACCTCATTGCCGGGGGACGGCTCCAACTGGGAATCAGCCGCGGTTCACCCGAACAGGTCATCGATGGATGGCGATATTTTAAGCACGCCCTGCATAAAGGCGAGAGCGATGCCGACATGGGACGGCGTCACGCGGAAGAGTTTCTCGAACTCCTGCGAGGCAAGGGCTTTGCCCAACCACATCCGCGCCCCATGTTCCCCAACCCGCCTGGTCTGCTTCGCCTTGAACCGTATTCCGAGGGCCTTCGCGATCGCATCTGGTGGGGCGCCGCCTCCAACGCAACTGCCGTCTGGGCGGCGAAGCTTGGAATGAACCTGCAGACCTCCACCCTCAAGTTCGACGAGTCCGGGCAGCCACTCCACATCCAACAGGCCGCGCAGATCCGCGCCTTTCGCGCCGCCTGGCAGAAGGCCGGACACGCTCGAACGCCCCGTGTCTCTGTCAGCCGCAGCATCTTTCCCCTGATCGACCAGCGTGATCGCGCCTACTTCTGCCGCGGCGGACAGGAACAGGACCAGATCGGTTACATTGACGAGTCCCGCGCCGTCTTCGGCCGTGGTTACGCAGCCGAGCCGGACGTGCTCATCGAACAACTCCGCAAGGACGAGGCAATCGCAGAGGCCGACACGCTGCTGCTGACCATCCCCAACCAGTTGGGCGTCGCCTACAATGCGCACATCCTCGAGGCAATTCTGACACACATCGCCCCGGCTCTCGGATGGCGTTAATCTGCGGAAGGCAATCCCCCCTGCCTGTCATCCTTCGGCTTCTTTGAAAACACAAAGGAGCCCCGTTCTTTTTACCAGATTTTGAATGGGAGGGAGGATGGTTGTCGCCAAGCTGCGGTGACTTTAATTCGCAGTCTTATCGATGATCGAGAATATCGCGGACAGATAATCGTCATCAGGAGCACTGACATCGTTTAGCGCGTCTAATTCGCGGTTTACGTCAGCGCCTCTGTAATACCTGAGAAGGTCCTTCTTCACCTCCGCTAGGATTTGAGCAGCAGCCCAGCCGGTTGCCCCGATCGGAATCGGAATACGCCCGAATTTTTCGACCATTGTGAACTCTTCGAGAACCCCAGGAGACATCTCGATCGTTCCCCCTCTTTCACGGTTACCGCAAACAAATATTGCGTAACCTGCTGCTCGAACCAACTGTTCGCGATGTGCAGAATAGAAGTCGGTTCTGCTAATGCCTGCCGGTAGGGTCTGAGGAAACGGCATTAGCATTGCTCGATCGGGCGGGCTAAGATTCGAATGAATCTCACTCAATGCACCATATGCGACAGAACTCCCAATTCCTAGTCCATAGCCAGATATGAGACGGAATCCCTTGCTCACCAAACGGGACCCCAGCTTCCGCAGAAAGGCTTCTATACGACTCTGACCCAGCGGGTTGTAATCTATCGCGCTACCTGAGACCAAGACATCCCTGGAATGTGCGAGACGATCCAAATCCCGAAGAATCTCCGTGATCTCACTGAAGGTATCGATCATCACAGCCTGGATGTGGTAGCGCCGCAAATCGGCTACTCTTAGATCAAGTTTTCTTTTCTCGTATTCATAGTCTGCCACTGCAGCTGGAGTTACCAACGCAGGAGCCTCAGGCCGCTTCATTACGCAATAATGATCTCGTTGGCCCTCGCCCAAGAGACCGCGTACACGCGCCAATATGTAATCTATATTCGGATCAGTAAAGCTGAACCCCAGAAAGAGGAAGGTACGCTCAATCAGCTCGCTTTGAAGAATGGTCGAGAAGGCACCGCGCTTTTCGTTGTAAGTCTCATAGTCATCCTTTGTCAGGACCGCATCTTGCGGCTGAGACTTATCTCCGTGCATTTTGTAGAGAACGGCGTCACGATGAGATAACGTCTGCGCTAAATTTGCGGTCGTCGTCTTTACGTCGAGACGCTTGCGTGCATCACGAAACGCATCCTCGATCAAAGTATCGTAATTCGTCGTCCAAATTGACCGGACAGAAAGGGACGCGATTACCCTATGGTTCTCGCCAAGCGAGGCATCTTTATTGAATTCGTCGATTAAGACCTCATTTATCCTTGCCCGACTTCCACGGCTTGTCGCGTGATACTGAGCTAACGCAAGGAGGTCCGACTCTTTGTCAATATCAAGGTCCAGATCACGAGCAATTTCTCGAAGCAGCCCTCGCCAGTCCACATAGCCCTGGGGTCGAGACATACCGGCTCCTATGAAGAATGCCGCACTCTCCTCCCTCAGACTTGCACCGAATCGGGTAAGAAGCTCAGACCTAGAGACAGACGCCATGTTTGGCTACTCGCTTATTCCCGCTGCTTCACTGCGGCTTCGACCCATCCTGCGATGTTGCTCTTGATCGTCGCGTAGGTCTCTGAGCTTCCCCAAACCGAAGTTGGATCATAGAGCTTTACATACTCGGATAGCCTCCGCCCGCTAGTGGGGTGCAGCACATATTCGAAAGGATTTGCACCTGCGGTCGACGTGTTCCCAAACTGATCTTTAAGTCCATGGATTCGAATTCCGAGCACCCCCTTCCCGTCGGCCCAGGCCTTCCGAATCTCGTAATTGATCCACTTGCGATTAGCGGTTCCCGATCCCACCAGTACGACGGCGCAACTTCTTCCAAACATCTGTCCGCCTATCCAACGCATGATGGCGGCATCGCCACCCTTTTTAATCTGTTCCCATTCGTTGTCGGAAACAGGCACATTTTCCTCAAGCGCATGCATGTTACGGACCTGTGAAACACGCCAGTTATCAGCGACATAGTGAAAGCTAAAGAATGCTTTGCGAGCCATTAGCGCACTCCGATCATCTTCAAAACAGCTATTACGACGCGCCCTTGCCGATTATGGCCTCGATTCGAAACTGCAGTCGCTTCCGCAGGTCCTCGTCATCACCGTAGTCGATGATATTGTACTGACGGGCATCGAAGTGTATGTTGGCCAGTTCCTCTCTGGAGCACGTCCAAATTACCTGACGGCCAAGTCCAAGCATAAAACCAGCCTCAAAGTACGCTCCCGGATTCTGTCCGGTTAAATCAACAACCAAGAACTTAGAAGATCGCAGCCTGGCGAGGATTTCATCGTCTATGCGATTAGAGTGCTCCACCTGATCCATGCGAATCGGTCTATAGCCAGCGGATCGAACCGCCAGAGCAATGGCTTCGCCCGTAGAAGCCCAGTCAGAAGAAAAGGACATCGCAATGAATGCGTCATTTGACTCCGCCCCTGCCCGCTCACGGCGATTGAGTTCAGACCAACCAGCCGCAGTCAGGCGATAAGAAGCCACATTGTCGCGATCCCACTCTATTAATCTCTGGCTAACCAGAGACTCAACCAGAAACCTCCCCTCATCCGAGTCCCTAGCGTAAACGACACAATAATCATTAACTTCGTCAAACGTGGTGAACTTTCCCGGGCCCACAGCCTGTCTCGCGAGAAAGCTGAGAAGCAGCCCCAACTTCTCATCCACGATCGGGTCGGACGTGTTGAGTGTCGCCAAGACATCAGATTTCGGATGAACTGGAAGATCCTTGACGTCGGCGATTCGCTCAGAAGCAATCCGGAACAGCGAGCCGATCCGGTATCTGAATTCATAAAGCGGGTTGCCCGGCGATGGAAGCTCCCAGATAAACTCCTCGGAGACTCGGAATGCACCACATCGCCCGCAGATGAACTCATGTGCATTCCGCCGCACCGAAAGGCCAGCGATCGCCGGCTGGTCACAAATGGGACATTGGCCAGTCGCTCGTTCCTCGTTGAATCGCCGGTACATCGGAGGATAGTCTAGCAGGCCGCGCACGACGCCGCGGTTCCCCACCTCAAGCCCGGTGTTGGCTTGAGCGGAGGGGACAGCGCAACTGCTAGACTATCCCATCCAGCGTCGCCACGCGTGGCCTGCGGTAGAAGAGCGGGAATTTAGCCCCGCGTAAGTGAATCCGGTCCGAAGGACCGCACCGCTTTGCCGAAGGCCTGAGTGCAGGCGCAGCCGAAGCGAGAGCCCGACCCTGATCCCTGAACCTCGGCCTCTTTCAGTGCTTCTTGAAGTACTGGACTTCGCGCTCGTGCTGCTTCGCCTTCTCGAGGCTGGAAAACGTCCCGAGATTCCGCCGCTTGCCTGTGGACGCGTCCTTCTTGCGCGAGTACAGCCGAAATTCACCGGATTTGAGTTTGCGAATCATATCAGGGTAGATGCCGCCCCGGGCTGGAGTAGATGTCGCCTTCCCGATCGGGACTCGATGCCCCCACACAAGCCCGTTTTGGCCGCATCGGAATTGCCTCAAGCGCGGTGCCCGGCGCTCGGCACGCCTCACCAGGTGGGTAATCCCACCAGCGTGTGATATCTGCGCGGCGGTAATCCGCAGTAACATCCTGCCAGATTACTTTTCAGGAATCCCATGAAGAAAATTGGAGCGTACGCACTTCTTATCTGCCTTGGTCTCACCCTTTCAGCCCCGATTCGTGCCCGGGCTGATGACAACTCTGCGCAGACGGCCGCGCAGAAGCACAATTTGAAGCAGTCCCGGCGGGACATGAAGCGCATGCAAAAGCAGCAGAAGAAGATGCGGCAAGCCGCCACAAAGAAATCCCGCTAAGAACCGCCCGCGCTACGGCGCCCCACCCACAGATCCGCCTTTGCCTTGTGGGCGGGGCTGTTTCTGGGCCCTGTTTCCTGCCTCTCCCTTGGCCGACAATTTCCGCAAACCAGCTACAATAGAAATAGAGGGTAAAGAAAAGGCCCGGCCGCACTCGCTGCCGGGCCTTCCTGTTTCTCGTCCCAAATCGGGAAGCCGCCCCGAAACTGAACGCTTCTAAGTCCCAATTCTTCTATGAGATGCCGCAAGTCATTTGTTGTGTATGAGTAACCACCCACGTATCCCTTAAACCCAATCGAATGAATCGGTCACGGATTCTATAGGGGGAGGGGGTACCCACCCTACCCCGAGTCCCAAAACGGGAAAAACCGGCCGAAGCAAGTCCGCGAATCAGTTCACCTGCACCTGTTCGAAACCCAGATTCAGCAGCAAAGCGGTGAGCGTTGACGCCGCATTCTTGTGCGCCGTCTCCAGAATCCCCGCGCTCAGGGCCGAGTTCCTGAGGTCCTGCTCGGCCTTCGCCCGTACCTCCGACTCCAGCTCCGGATCGGCCGGAACAAAGATCCCTGTACTCCGCGAATAAACCCGCGTCTTCCCATTATCCAGAGCCGAAACGAAGATCTCCGCCTGCTGGCAGCCGCACCCGAACCGACTTCCCGCTCACCGTCACATCCGACGACTTCAGCTCGCCCAGGTCGACGCCCGCGATCGCCTGTCCGTGCACCGACAGCAGCAGCTTGTCGCCAACCAGGAAGTCCGGTAGGACCGAGCTTGTCCGCTCGCCCTCGACCACCTTGTCCATCGTGTAGGTCACGGACTCGAGCCTTTGCAGCCGCTGGATCCGGTCCACCACCGTCGGCTGCGACACATTCACCGCCAGCGCCCGCCCGGATACCGCCGTCGCCACCCTGTCCCACACCCCCCGGGTGGCCTCCCGCAGAAAAATCGCAAACGCCCCAGCGCCCACAAGCAGCCCCAGAAAGATCGCCAACAGAATCGGCAAGACACGTGCTTTGCTCTTACTCCGCTCCGGAACTGCAACCACAGTCTCCATCGTTCGCCCCCCCCATCTTCTGGCCCTCATCTTCAGGATAGATGGTTCAGACGCGCCTTCGGATAGCATGACGAATCACTCTGGCTCTTCCCGGGATATCCTGACAGCGAGACGTTTGTTCCCAAACCTCCGTCTCACCATCGTCATGCGAAGCCGAATCACTATCTGTGCCACGCTGATCCTTTGCGCCGCCTCTATCGCCCTCTGCCAGAAGAAGTCGGAGCCGCCTCCGAAGAACGCGCCCAAAGCCACGCTCGTCCGCAACGCTAATCTCTACATTCAGCCCGACGAGTCCGCCGATCGCGTTGCAGTGGTCACGCCCGGCCGCGAAATGGTCATCGCCGAGCGCAGCGGACACTGGCTGCGCGTCTTTGCCAATATCGACGCCCCTGAATCACGCCAAGCCGATCAGCCCGTCCTGGAGCAAGGCCAGGAGGTCATCCCCATTTCCGGCTGGATGCTCGATAAGGGCATCGTCGACACAACCACCCCCCACGGCGACGCCATCCTCTTCGGCGAGGCCGTGAGCGCCGAGGATGCCGCCTCCGAGCTTCATCCCCCCCCGGGAGCCGCTCTCCAGGCCCGCCTGCTGTATCGGCGTGTCTTCGAGATGTTCCCTCAATCACCGCTCGCACCCGAAGCCATGTGGCGCGCCGCCGACGTCCGCTGGCAACTCCAGAAGGCCGATGCCGCACAGTTGCCGTCCGCTCATGAAAAGGAGAACTATCTCCGCGAGCAGATGGACGAAGACGAGATGAAGAAGATCGAGAAGAACTATCCCCACACCAAATGGGCCGACTTCGCAGCCTATGAGCTCATCGACAACAAGCTCTGCGGCGATTGGCAAGGCTCCGAGAAATGCCCCGAGAAGGAAGCCGAGATGTATCTGAAGTACGTCTCCGACCATCCCGAATCGCCCCGCGCCGCCGAAGCTCTGTACAAAGCTGCCTGGCGAATGGCCTCCGCTGGAGACATGTGGGCCGCCGACAACGACGACCACCGCGCCCAGTCTGACCGGTCGCGCGCCGCCGACATCGCCAACCAGTTGCAATCGAAGTACCCGCAATCGGAGTACGCTGCCCGCTCCGCCAGTCTGATATACAAGGTGCAGCAGGGAATTCCAATCTACGGCAGCGACCGGCAATAGCATCGACCGTTAAGGCCAAGTTGCTTTCGGGAAATCTCTGCGAATTTGCGCAGCAGTGCGGCCGGAGGCCTTTTGAACGACTACATCGTTTCTGTTCTGCTTGGTATCGTCGAAGGTTTAACCGAATTTCTGCCCGTCAGCTCCACCGCACACCTCCGCATCAGCGAAGCCCTGCTGCATATCAACCTGACCGATCCCTACTGGAAGATGTACACCGTGGTCATCCAGTTCGGCGCCATCTTCGCCCTCCTCCTGGTTTTTACCGCGCGCATCATCCAGTTTTTCCGAACTTTCCCGCACGGCGAGAGCGGAGATCGCACCATCTGGAACCACCCCATCTCGCTGACCATGATCGCCTTCGTGGTCACTGCGATCCCGGCTTGGCTGCTGGCGAAGACCATCGGCAAAAACCTCGAAAGCCTGCGCGTCATGGCGCTGGCGCTGCTGATCGGTGGCATCGTAATGTGGGTTATCGACGCCTGGAGTTCGCGGACAGACCCTGCAACCACCGAAGTCGAGCAAATGTCCCTCGGTCAGGCCATCTGGATCGGCTTCTGCCAGATCTTCTCCGGCGTCTTCCCGGGCACATCGCGCTCCATGTCGACCATTGCTGGCGGTCAGATGGTGGGAATGAGCCGCCCCGCGGCCCTCGAATTCAGCTTTCTCGTCTCAATTCCCACCATGATCGCCGCGACGGGGTATGCGACGCTCAAAACCATTCATCCCTCGCATAAAGATCCAACCGAAACCCTGACGCCTCTGGTCATGACCACCCATGGGTGGATCGTGCTCGCTATCGGCCTCATCGTCTCCTTTATCGTCGCGTTGGGAGTGGTCGAGTGGTTCTTGCAGTGGGTTCGGAAACACGGATTCACCGTCTTTGCCATCTATCGCATCATCGTTGGCATTGCGCTGCTGATCTTCGGAGCTAAACTCGCAGGAGCCTAGACCCCCGGTTGTCAGTTCGATTCCCCGCCCGATTTTCTCCAAATCTTCCCCTGGCATCTCTGGGATAATTGATTTGCTCTGGGGTTCTGGTCTGTGCCAGCCGTCTCGTGCGGCGTGCACCCTAATGCGCCCTGATGAAACCCCTCAAGTTGGTTACCACTCCGACCCGCCACCGCCGCCTGAACGAGCTCATTGGGCTGCTTTTGCTGGTCGCCGCGATCCTCCTCCTCCTCGCCCTCGTCTCCTATCGGCCGGCCGACCCCTCCTTCAACACTGTCGGTGGATACGCCGTCGGGCGGCCCGCCCATAATTGGACCGGCCTCGTTGGCGCATGGATAAGCGACTTTCTCCTCCAGCTCGAGGGCATCACGGCCTTCTGCTTTCCCCTGCTCGCCGGAGCTCTTGGATGGTCCTGGCTCCGCTCGTACTCCGCCGGTTCGCCCGGAGCAAAACTGACCGGCATTCTCCTCTGCATGATCTTCGGACCGGCCCTCGCCGGCCTCCTTCCCGGGCATCTGCAGTTCATGTACGGCCTGCCCATCGAGGGCCTGACCGGCCGCCTGACCTCCGACTCGCTCGTCCACTGGCTGAATTACCCCGGGGCCGTGCTCGTTGCTGCCACCATGGTAGCGATCGCCGTCTATCTCTCTACCACCTTCAGCTTCAATACCGCCCGCGAATGGATTGGCGTGCGCCTTGCCTTCGTTCAAGTCTGGCGCGACAGCTGGAATAACTGGCGCGCTGCCCGCGTCCGCAAGAAAGAGCTGAAGGCCGAAGCTCGTATGGAGAAATTCCGAGCCAAAGAGCTGGCCGCGGCACACAAGGCCGCCGCTAAACTCGACAAGCGTCAGCGCGGCAAGGCCAGCCCTGAAGTTGATCTGCCCGAAGACGGTCACCGACAGCGCAGCTTTGCCGAGATGTACCCCGAGACTCCCGCGCACCAGCCTGTCTGGGACGAAATGCCGCGCTCGACGGTTGCTGACCCCATGCCGGAAGCTGACGCCGAACCCGAGCCCGAAGCGGTCCCTGAGCCGCCGGCTCCGGTCCTTAGGCCGCAGCTTGTGAGTCGCCGCGAAGCCGCCCCGTCTGGTCCCAAACCAGCGCCGCCGGTACCCGTCCCCGCACAGAACATCGCCATTCGTGAGCGCGCCGACGCCGACCTGCATACCACAACCGTCGCTCCGAAATCCGTCAGCGGATTCAAGCTTCCGGCCAGTACCCTCCTGCATCGCAGCGAAGACACCCAGATCGTCCGTGAGGACACCCTCCGCGCCGAGGCCCAGATCCTTATCGAAAAGTGCGCTGAGTTCGACGTCCTCGGGCAGGTCGTCCAGATCAATCCTGGCCCGGTTGTCACCACTTTCGAGTTCCGCCCCGACGCCGGAATCAAGTACAGCCGTGTCACCGGCCTCGCCGAAGACCTCTGCCTGGCCATGCGCGCCGAGAGCATCCTCATCGAGCGTATGGCCGGCAAGAGCACCGTCGGGATCCAGGTCCCGAACCACGATCGCGAAACCATCTGGCTGCGTGATGTCATCGAAGCCGAAAACTTCCGCAACGCGAAGAGCAAACTCACGCTGGCAATGGGCAAGGATATCAACGGCCGGATTGTCACTGCCGATCTCACCACCATGCCTCACGTCCTCATCGCCGGCTCGACCGGAAGCGGCAAATCCGTCGCCATCAACGCCATGATTATGTCCGTGCTCTACAAGGCCACGCCCGCGCAGGTGCGCCTCATCCTCGTCGACCCCAAGCGCGTCGAGCTCGGCATGTACGAGGGCATCCCGCACCTCTTCACGCCTATCATCACCGAACCCAAGCTCGCGGCCAACGCGCTCCGCAACGCCGTACGCGAAATGGAACGCCGCCTCAAGCTGCTCGCTTCGCGCAGCGTCCGCAACATCGACCAGTACAACAAGCTCTTCGAAACCGGCACGCCCAGCCTCTTCGACGACTCGCCCGACGAGGAGCCGCTGCCTTACATCATGATCATCATCGACGAGCTCGCCGACCTCATGATGCTCGACAAGGCGAACGTCGAAGAAGCCATCACCCGTCTCGCCCAGATGGCCCGCGCCGTTGGCATCCACCTCGTCCTGGCAACCCAGCGGCCCTCCGTCGACGTCATCACCGGACTCATCAAGGCCAACGTCCCCACGCGCATGTCGTTCCGGCTCGCAACCAAGGTCGACTCCCGCACAATCCTCGACTCCAACGGCGCCGAATCCCTGCTCGGCCGCGGAGACATGCTCTTCCTGCCGCCGGGAACCTCGCGTCTGCAGCGCGTGCATGCTCCCTTCGTCACCGAAAAAGAAATCGAGGCAGTTACAAATTTCTGGAAGAACCAGGGCGAAGCCGAATACGTTCAGGGATTCCTCGAAGCTCCGAAGGACGCCGCAGGCCGTGAGGCCGATCTACCTGAAGAAGGCAGCGATGATAACGACGAGCTTTTCCAGGATGCCGTCCGGCTCGTTCTCGAGTTTGGCAAGGCCTCGACGTCGCTTCTCCAGCGCCGCTTACGCATTGGCTACGGCCGGGCCGCGCACCTGATCGACTTGATGGAGCGCGACGGCATTGTCGGCCCCGCCGAAGGCACCAAGCCTCGCGAAATCCTGAAGCCGCCCGACTGGCTCAACGAAATGGAAACCTCTCTGCGTTAAGCCGGCCGCACAGCAGGCAGACACCCTCGCCGGAAGAAATGAGCGGTGAAGATTACGATTTCGCGCGCAAGCAATAGATGGCCACGAGAAGAGCCGACAGCGCGGGGAGCGCCCCTACCGCGACAGGAACGTACCGGAAGAGACAACCGGTGACTACGGCGGAAACAAAGTAGGCGGCCAGCACGACAGCCTGCATGCCAAGACGGCTCTCGAATTTCTGCTTGTCGTCGGCAGGCTCGTCTCGGAGACGCGTTAAACCACTCATGAATGTCGTCCAGGTGCCACTGATATAGGTCGTGGCAATTCCGGGGATCTTCAGCTTCAGCATCGCCGCGCTCTGCATGCCCATTGCAAAGCCAACGCATCCGAGAAGGAGATCATGCTGCGGATGGAACGAGCCGGACGGACGCTGCACTGACCACACGACCTCGGCACAGATAAGAATTGCGGCTTCGATCAAGAGTGTCAGCGAGATCTGCCTGGGCCAGCCGCTGCCCTCGGGCTGCGGCTGGACATTACGTGTCAGCAGCGATCCCACGATGACGCCGCTGGCATAGCAGGCGAGCGATGTGAGCGGATGCAGAATGTCGCCGTTTATTGCAAACACTGACATGCCCAGCAAGGACCGTGTTGCCCGTCATATTGGCGACGAAAGCGTGCCCAAGCCCGAAATAGCTCCATCCATCCGCAGCCCCGGCACACGCAGCCAGCAGGCACAGCAGAACGTCGCGTTCAATGGAGCGCACGATAAGCCTCCGGGCAGGGAGATACAGGCCGGCGGCGTGATTTTATCAGGACGGTGTTGGAGCAGCCGGAAACGGCGGAATGCTCGCGGGCTGCAGCACGTAAACGGGTTGGTCTACAAAGTCGTTGGTCTCAGTGAACTGGACGGTCGATTGGCTCGAGTCAACCGGGCTTACCGTGAACGCGATGACGGCCGGGAGCGTGGTGATGGCGTTCTCAATAGGCAGCGTGATGACGGAGTTGCTGGCCAGGGAAAGCGCGCTGAGGCTCGATCCGGGAACGGAAACGCTTGGCAGCGATGGGATCGTAATGGCGATGTCGATCGTGGCGATTCCCATCGCGTTGAAATCGACGCCACTCGCCACGACGCCGATCTGAAAATTAACGTTCTGAACGTCCTGAGTGACAAAAGCTACGTAGCGCTGCAGCGCCTGCTTTGTGAATGGGTCTTCGAGAGCCAGTGTGCGATCGACGATCAGCGAAACAGTAGCCGACGCCGGCTTATCACTGAGCGTGATCGATTGCTGGGCGGGGAGTTCCTGATTCAGGGTCTCCGGAGGAGCAGCATTGCCGCTGACAATGGCATAACGCGAAACCTCGAGATCAAGCGGCGACGGATTTACAAGCTGGATCGAGCTGGCGTCGGCGGCAACGGTGTAGGAGATTTCGTCGCTCCCGGCGGTTTCGTTCAGGTTCACGACAACGCTCGCGATCACTGGATGCGGATATGCATCATCCAGAACGATGCCGAAGCTGCCCGATAGATACGGTTCGACCGTAGTTGAAAGTTCCTTCAGGAACAGGTTGGCATTGGCAACCGCAGAGCCGGTTACGCTACCGTCCGAGATCACTGCATCGAGCTGGAACGTGCCAGGCTGCGAACCTGCCGTGTAGCTGACCGACGACTGGAACGGGGTTGCAAGGGACATGGGTTGCGAGGTATCGAGGCGCTGGGGAAGCGTCAGCGTGCAGTTCTGCGACTGCGAATTGGCGGCCAGCGCAATCTGAAGCGCCAGGAGATCGAAGGGGCTGACGACGGGTCCGAGCAGGAAGGCGAACTGAAACTTTGCGGCTCCACTGCCTCCAGCGGTGCTGTCGAGCAGGGCTTCGCATTGCGCGGCGGTCCCGTCTTTGCTGCGCAGAATGCCGTAGGCTGCCGGAACGGCGACGATCGTGCGGCTGAGGGCCCCGATATAGAGGCGGCTGAAGGAGGGGAACTGGCTACCCACATTCCCCAGGCCGGTAAACTCGCTGAACTCCGACTGGGAGGTGTCGAAATTTTTGAGGTCGTTGATGCTGACGATGGGACGCGTACCGTCCGAGTCGGTGATGGTGAAGCTGCGCGCATAGCCGGGCGCCGCATATTTCTGCCCAAGCGGCAGACTCAGACTGAAGTTGTCCGTCGCGGTGACATAAGTGAGCTGCGGAGGATTCGGTTCCGGATCGGGCGGCGTCGGGATCGGCCGAATAGGAAAAATAGGCCGCACGGGCATAACTGCGAGCTTGGCCAGAATCGGCGGGCGTCCAATTTCGATTGGCGGTCGCTGAATCGGAGGCCTTTCGATGGGCGGTCTGTCGATGATTCCAATCGGCGGATGAAAGATCGGCGGATGAAAGACCCGGACTTCGCGCCACACCTGGTACTGGGCCGCCAGGGCGAGCGAAGCTCCTCCGCCCTGCAGGTTGCTGTAGGCTACGAGCACCTGCGCGCCAAGAAGGGAGTTGAAGGTCAGGGTAAGATTTCCACTGGCATCGGCGCCGATGGCTGCAGTGTAGACACTCTGCTGCACCTGGCCGCTGTGGGGGTCATTGGCCGTGGTGGTCAGCATAACCGTAATGCCGGTGAGAGGAATCTCCTGAATCTGCTGCGCGGGATTGGCGGCACGGAAGGCGGTCACGTCCGGTGGCTCAACCTTATCAAGCGTGAGCGTGATCGTTGCCTGATAGTAAGGATTACCATCGGAGTCGATGCCCTGGGAGCCGGCTCCGAAAGCGAAGCTGGCGTCGATATCCGGGGCGAGCTGGTATGTGGGCAGATACCAGCTCAGCTGCGGGTTAAATCGATCCGTGAACAGGTTCCCGTTCTGGGTGGATTCCAACGGGAGGTTCTGCTCCAAATCGACCGGATTGAATACCCCCGTGATGAACTTCACGCCCTGAATCGGAACGCGACCGACCTGCAACAGCCCGGGATCGCCCTGGACCTGACCAGCTACCATTGCTGTGCTCCTGTCTACGTGTTGCTTTTAGGCGAGGGTTCCGGTCAGCATTTCCTTCTGATAATTGAGGATGTACTGGTTGATCGTCGCGACCTGATCGGCAGGGGCATCCGGCAACTGCAGGCTCAGAAGCGGATTGTACTTCACGCGTCCCGGAGGCAACGCCACCGTGATGGGTTGGTCCGACTGATAGACGATGGGATTGTCAGTGAAGTCGGGACCCTGCACCGTCACCTGCACGGTGTACTGGAATGAGGTCTCGGCGACGTACTTGTCGGAGAAGATCTCCCAGATGGAGCTCTTCTGATTCGCGCTGGTGATGGTGATGCTGTCGTTGCGCGACCCGAGTGTGGTGTTGACGACGAGGGTCACGGCGCCCGGCAGCGGGCGGCATGCAAAGCGCACGAAAATATAGCCGACCGCGTTCATGTCGAGCACGGGTGTGTGATTGTTGTCGGTGGTCGTCACAACGTACTGGGTTTGGTTATTTGTCAGGTCGACGCGTGGATCGTTTCCGTCAAAGATCAGAGTTTTCGTGACCTGGACCTGGTCGGCGGGCCACTGCGAGATGGGGTTATCAAGCTTGAGAAACGAGATGTTGATGACATCGGCGGGATTCTTGGAACTCCACTGCGCGAGGCCATCGGTTCCCGTCTGCTGACCGGTGATGTAGTGGTAGCCCTGTCCAAGGGTCTGCAGGTTCACAGTGTTATTCGCGCCGAGCGGCTGATCGTAGTTCGGATAACTGACCGACACCATAGCCGACATGATTGGGTCGGAGAGATTCGTTCCGTCCGGCAGAGTCTCGTTCCAGTTGATGGCGTTGGTCGCAGCGACCTGGATCTTCTGGAAGAACTGGCCGATGTCGATGATAGCCAGATATTTGTTCACGTCCGCTTTGACGGCGGGCATCAGGTCGGAAAGGTCGCCCTGCTTGCCGTCGGTCATCGCGATCGACGTATCGAGCGTGAGGGTCTGCTGCACATGCATCGCCCGTTTCTGGTAGTTCAGCTTCATAGAGACAGAGGCGCCGCCGAAGATGCTGCCGAAGGGTGTCGGCGAAGCCTGGGCGTCGCCGCCGTCGGTGGGATTCCAGTCGAAGATGAAGTCCTTGACCCAGTTGACGGCGTTTGTCTGCATCTGCTGGCACTGCTGCATGATGATGCTCTTGAGGTCAGCGGGAATGGCGGCCTCGTCGATCTTCATGACGGTGGTGATTGAGCCATTGGTGACGCATTCGGACCAGGCTGCCTGGAAAGAGGCGTTGGTAAAGAAACCGCTGACGTCCACAGCCATCGAGAAGGACTCGTAGGTCTTGTCCATGTCGATATCGACATCAACCTCGCAGGCAGGCAGGTAAAACTGCTCGGTGAGCTGATAGTTGACTGTGAAAGGCGGGGTGGTGCCGGCCTTCAGTGAACCGGCGATTAAACCTGCGGCAAGCTCGTTGCAACTTACCAGAAAGCTGCTGATTCCGGTTGCCTCAATGCTACCCTTCTGCGCGGATTGGGCTGACATCCAGATGGGCGGGGGCGCGCTGCCGCCGCTGGCGGGCGGGTTTTGAAAGACGAAAATGGAGACAGCATTTGCGAGGATGGGAACAATGCCCAGAATGGGATCAACTTCGTTCTGGCGGAACGGCGGCATGAATGTGGCCAGGCCGCCCGGTATGGGCGTGTCGAATTTCTGGCTCTTCAAGGAGGAGGTTGCGCTCTGAATAACGTCCGGCGGAATAGCGAACGTGGTCGAGAAGGCGCAAAAACCGCCGCCCGCTTCGACGTCACCACTCCCTGTGCCTTGGCCGGGATTCACACCGATGGTGTCCTCGGAGGTCATAAGGCCCTTGAAAAGCGTCATGCCGAAATCGAAGTCCTGGGGGTCATCCTGCCTCTTAGCCACATAGATCCGTTGCGGCATGAAGTAATACTGCTGGGGCAGTCCGTTCTGCTGGAGAAGAACGTTATTGGCGTCGGGAAAGATTTCGAGCTGGTAAGGGACCTTGTCGCTGCCGGTGACGGTGACAAAGATGCGGTCGGCGCTGAGAAGCGGGCCGAGTGGGGTGACGGCGCTATCCATAATGCGGTGCCTCCGTTAGACACTTGGTGCCAGGATCGAGCGGCAGGCGAGGTGCCGGCCGGGGAAGACTGCTCTGGTTTTTTGCGGTTCAGCGCTACGGCTGGAACACGGTCAGCGGAGAAGAAAGCCGTAGGCTTGAGGACCACCTGTATATATCCTCATGGTGAGGTTTGTAAAGGATTCGTTTCATGTGAGCGGTGGCTTTAGCCTGCAATAAAAAGTGAAGGCCCCGCGCTGGGCGGGACCTTCGGCGTTCGCGAACCGTTCGATACGCACGTTGACGCAAGCGAGACGCGGACGCATCCGCGATCATGACTTGCGCCGGTGGCAGACAGTGAGCGTCATTTTGCGTCGGCGTTAAGTCTTCCAGTTAACAAAAAAGCGTGTACCGCGTTTTTCGATTACATCGACGCGGAAACGGGACAACTACACCGCTTCATTGTTTCGGTCCATCCTCCTGCGGAACCTCTTCGCCTTCGCCGGGGAATGGCCATTTGCGTTCGAGCGGCTGCATCTCTTCGCGGATCGCCTTCGGCACGTTGTTGCTGATCTTCAGGTTCTCGAGCACATGCACGCCGAGCTTGCCCGCGCTGGCAATGTCGATGTCGCCGTCCTTGTCGAGATCGACAGCAATGAACTGCGTTCCGGCGCTGGCTGTTCCGTTGACTGAGAGCGCGTAGCGGGTGAAGAGCGGATCGGCTGCGGGGTTGGCGATGCGCATGGTTGCGACTGCGCCGGGAGTCGTCTCGGACGATGAAGATTTCGCGGCGGAGAGTTGTGGTGGCCCCGGCAGCTTGTACAGGTAGACAACAACGGGGTCGTAGGAGCCGGGGTCATTGCCGGAGTGTCCGCGGTACCGCTTGCCGGTGATGAGTTCGGGCTCGCCGTCGCCGTCAACATCGGCGAGCAGCAGGGCGTGCGACTGCGAGAAGGATTCGTCGATGGTGTGGCGGATCCAGAGAGGCTTGTCGGGCGTACCGGCCTGCTCGAGCCAGTAGAGCCCGTAGCCGTGGCCCTGGCCGTAAATCAGGTCCATCTTGCCGTCATGGTTTACGTCGTAGCCCAGAATCGGAAAGCCGGTGTCGCCGATATCCCAGTCGCCATGCCACTTCCATTGGTCGTTGTCGGCGTCGATCTGCTCGAACCACCCGTGGGGCGTGAGGATGTCGGCCTTGCCGTCACCGTTGATGTCAGCAACGCCGATGCCGTGGCTGTCCTGCTCCTTGGTTCCGAGGTGGTGAACGCGGGGCTTGTCCTTGGCGAAGTCGATCCAGATGACGCCGGAGTGGTTGTAATGGGCGAGCGCGAGGTCGGGCTTGCCGTCTCCGTTGATATCGAAGAAGGCGCCGCCCTCGGTATCGTAACTGTCAGTGATCTTTTCTGCCGTCCACATCTGGCCGGCCTTGGTGGCTTTCGGGCCGGGATTGCGATACCACCAGACGCCGTTGGAGATCCATCCGGTGGTGACGAGGTCGGGAAGCCCGTCGTGATCGACGTCGACGATCCACTCGCCGCAGTCGGAAACGAATTCATTGTGGATGCCGACGGTACGGAACTGGTGCTGTTTCCATGGCCCGCCCTGCGCACCGGGATTTTCGTACCAATAGGCTCCGCTGAGCAAGTCGGGGAAGCCATCACCGTTCATGTCGAGCAGTGAGATGCCCTCGGCGTGGTCGTTGCCGAGGCGATGCGACAGAAACGCGATGCGCGGCTCGCCGCCGGGCCCATTGCCGGGGTGCTGCATGCGGAACTCGGTGGCGTGTGTGGGATCCTGCGCGTAGAGCGCGGGCGCAAAGAGCAGAAGGACTGCAATAAGACGCTTCATCAATGCCATGAACTATGCTCCGTTTGGTTAGGTCAGCTTCATCGTTTCGGGGTTCCAGTGAACAACCGTTCCCTTATCGGCGCTGAGGTTACTCAGCAGGGCGGCGCCGGCGGCGCGGAATCCAAATGTCGCGTCCTCGACGACCGGCTTGCGGCTGCGTACGGAGTTGAAGAAGTTGTGAAAGTGGTCGTAGCTGTCGGAGTATCCGGCAGGCGGCGCGAATTTCTGCAGTGGCTCGGGGACAGGTCCGGAGAAGTGCTCGATGGGATACTTCTTGCGGTACTCCTCCAGGAACTGCTTCTGCATGGCTTCCGTGAAGGTGGTGATGGTGTAGCCGGGCTCGGTCTCGCGCGGGGTGCGGGCAACGGTGACCGATTGGCCGGCGATGATCATCTGCCCTTCGGAGCCGATGAAGATGAAGCCTTCGCTCTCCTCGCCACCATCGACGAAGTTGACGCGCAGGCTAAGGTTGAAACCCTGCGGATAATCGAAGAGGGCAAGCAGAACATCGTCGACGTCGCGGCCGTCCTTCCAGTAGCGCAGAGCGCCGGTAGCCATGGCCCGCGTGGGGCCGTGGGATCCGGTGATGAAGTGCGTGCCGCTGAACAGATGAACGAACAGATCGCCGGCGACCCCGGAGCCGTAGGCTTTCCACTTGCGCCACTGGAAGAAGTGCTCGGCGTTCCAGGGAATCTTGGGCGCAGAGCCGAGGAACTGCGGCCAGTCGCAGGTTTCCGTTGAGGCGTCGAGCGGGATGGTGTAGTTCCAGGCGCCGATGGAGGAGTTGCGGTCCCACCAGGCACTGACCATGTTGAGCTGGCCGATGATGCCGGAGGCGAGCAGTTCCTTGGCCTTGGCGTAGACGACCGAACTGACACGCTGGCTCCCGACCTGCAGGATGCGGTTGGTGGAGCGCGCGGTCTCAATGATCTCGGGGCCGTCGGGGTAGATATGGATCATCGGCTTCTCGAGGTAGACGTCCTTGCCGGCCTTCATTGCGTCGACAGCGACGGTTTTGTGCCAGTGGTCGGGCGTGGCGATGAGGACGGCGTCTACATCCTTGCGGGAGAGAATTTCGCGGTAGTCGCGGGTGGTGAAGAGGTCGGGACCCCAGAGTTCTTTCGAGTGGGCAAGGCGGCCGTCGTAGCAGTCGGCGACGGCGACAAGCTTGACACCGGGGACCTGCAGGGCCGTTTTGGTGTCGCCCTGTCCCTGAATGCCTGCTCCGATGAGCGCGAGCTGGATGTTGTCATTGGGCGAGGCGGGCGATTGCGTGGCCTGGGCAAAGGCGGGTTCAAGTCGATTCGTAACGGCAGCTGCGGCTGCGGTCTTTGCGGCCGCTTGGAGGAACGATCTGCGATCGAGCATCTGTAAAGGCTTCTCCGTGATGTAGTATTTCGGGGTTCTGTTTCGACAGCCTGAACGTGCTCGGCTGAAACCGTTATCAAAGATACACCGTCAGCCGTTGAAAGACCTGATCCGATAGCCCAAAGAGGCCTAACTCATCCATTTCTTTATATTGGATCGCGCAATGTGTGTATATTTCGATTCAATGACCTGGATTGGTCGCAGTAGAGGTCTCATGCTTGAGGATGGGTTATGTCCGACGGGGAAAATCACGTGGCGGCGGAAGTGAATACCGATCCAAATGGCTCCTCGAGACCTTCGGTATTCCTTGCCTACCCGTTCAGACAACGTGATGAATGGATTCGCTATGTGGTCCCGCCGCTGCTCAATCACTTTGGGTGTGACGTGAGGACCGGTGAACTGTACCCGGGCCGGGAGATCAATCGCGCAGTGAGAGACGATATTGCCCAATCGGATCTGCTCATCGCTTTCCTGACCAGAACCCAGCAGCTCATGAGTGGCGGTTGGGTGCCTAGTGAGTGGGTTCTATCGGAGATTGGTTTTGCAATCGGGAAAGAGATTCCGGTACTTTTGATTCGCGAAGAAGGCGTCTTCACTGAGATTGGAATACTGGGCAACGTTCAAGTTATCAGCTTGGATTCGGAGACAGAAGCGTTCACCGCCTTTGTCACGCTTCGGGCTGCTATCAGAGATTTATTGTTTGGCGGGAAGCACGAAGATGAGCTGGCGGTCTGCCATTTAGCAAAACCCGGCAGAAGAGACCGCAAGAACAACCAGCAATGGTGGGATTTCTGGGTCTGGATCAGCGGCCCCCACAGCAGTCTGGATTCGATCGCAGAAGTGAAGTACAAGTTCCCAGAATCGTTTACTCCCGAGGAGGAAGAAGGAGATCCGCGGAAGGCCTTTGGAGATTACGCGGAAACTGACGCACCCATCACGATAAAGGCAAAGATAAGATTCAAGTCGGGGAGCCGTAAGACGGTTCACCATAAGATCACGGTATCGGCACCAGGTATCACTCCAATCCGCCAGGATCCTCCTCTGCGGCTCGCCGTCACTTCAGCGCCTTCGAAAAACGGCAGAGACTAGCCGCCGGCCGCTTTCTCAACAACACCAACAGCCTGGCGCGCGATCGCCGGCTCGTCACCGAATCCCTTGAGCCAGACGACATCAGGCTCGCGCCGAAACCATGTAAGCTGGCGCTTGGCATAGTTCCGATGCCCCTGCTGAGCCGATGCGATCGCCTCTGGCAGGCTCAGCCCGCCATTCAGAACGGCGCGGGCCTGTTTGTATCCCAGTGAGTCGAATGCACGCGGCGACTCGCCGTACTTCGCAATCAGACTTCGAGTCTCTTCTACCAGACCCTCATCGAACATCCCTTGAGCGCGGGCGTTGATGCGCTCATAGAGGACCTTACGGTCGAGTTCGAGTCCAATCCGCAATAATCGGAAGCCGGTCAGCGAATCACGTCCGGACCTCCATGCTTCGGAGATGGGCTGGCGCGCCGCAAGCGAAACCTCGATGGCGCGGATCAGCTTGGGCGTGTCGTTCGCGTGGATACGCGATGCCGCGGCAGGATCGAGCCGGGCAAGGATGCGGTGCAACCAGGGCGATCCGCGCTGGAGTGCGGTGTTTTCGAGGCGTGCGCGGAGGTCGGGCGAGCGCTGCGGTCCGGCGAAGAGCCCATCAACGAGCGCGCGCAGGTACAGACCGGTGCCTCCCGTAATGATGGGCAAATGACCATGACCGGCGATATCACGCAGGGCAGCGCGCGCAAGCCGTGAGTAGTCCCCGGCGGTTGAGTATTCGTTTGGCGCGTAGATATCGATGAGGTGGTGAGGAACACGGGCGCGCTCGGCAGCGGTCGGCTTCGCTGTGCCGATCTCCATCTCGCGATAGACGGCGACAGAGTCGCAGCTGACGATTTCTCCGGAGAATCTTTCCGCCAGGGTCAGCGAGAGTGCGGTCTTGCCGCTCGCCGTAGGGCCCAGGAGGATGACCGCAAGGGGATCGCTGGCTGTCACCAACGCCACCAGCCGGCAGGGAAGAGCATGTGCCGGTCGGCGCGAAGTATCGCTATCACAAGAATCACTGCGGCAATGATGAGCAGTCCGGCGACCTGGCGGCGGAGCATGAGTACAGGGTACAACTTCTGGTCTGGCCGCGAAGCTCTCGTCAGTAAGCCTTCGACAGCTGCTCGTCCATCCGCTGTTCGAAGCCGCCAGGTGGTGGAGGAACCATCGGCAGGAAGATAGTGATTGCAGTACCGCTGTTGCCAGGCTCGGTGCTGCTGGCCACAGCGATATGTCCTCCGCGCTTTTCGATAAGTTGCCGGGCTACCCAAAGACCGATTCCGTTGCCGAGCGAACCCTTGGTCGTGAAGAACGGGTCGAAAATCTTTGCCAGATGCTCAGCCTTGATTCCCACTCCCGTGTCCTGCACCACGATCTGAATACCATCTCCCGCGGACGTAATGACCTTTTGAGTAGACAGGCGCAATGCTCCCCCGTCTACCATTGCGTCAATAGCATTCGCAATAATGTTGGAGAAGACCTGGAGCATCTCGCCTTTGCTCACCAGGATTTTTTGCAGGTCGTTGAACTGGCATTCGACCGAGATGCGCGCACCGATCAGCTTGGAGTTGTAAACCGTGAGGACGTTCTCAATCAGGCTGTGCAGGTGCAGTTCAACCGGCTGCCCGTTGTCCCGGTAGTAACCGAGGGTCTGCCGGGCTAAGTGTGACACACGCTCCAGTTCCCGTTCTGCGGTCAACAGATACTCGGCCGCCTTCCCTTCCGCGGCAGCGCTCTCGCGCGCCAGAAAGATCAGATTCATGAGCGACTCGAGAGGGTTGTTGATCTCGTGGGCGATGGCGGCTGCCATGCGACCGGTGGCGGCCAGCTTCTCGGATTCGAGAAGCAGACGCTCCATGCGCTTGCTGTCTGAGATGTCGCGGGCGATCTTGGAGGCGCCGATCACATTGCCCTTCCCATCCTTGATTGGGGAAATGGTCACCGAAACCTCGAACAGGTCGCCGCTCTTTTTCATACGCATGGTTTCGTAGTGTTCGATCCGCTGCCCCGCGCGCAGTTTGCGCAGAATTTCGTCCTCTTCGCCACGCAAGTGCTCGGGAATGAGACGCAGAATCGACTGCCCTGCCATCTCATCGGACGTATAACCGAACATCCGGTAGGCGCCCTCGTTCCAGGTGCGGATGATGCCGTTCAAATCTTTGCTTATGATGGCGTCGTCGGCCGAGTCGACAATGGCGGCCAGCCGATAGCGGCTTTCTTCGATCCGTCTGCGCTCGGTGACGTCGCGCAGGATCTTGGAAGCTCCGACCACCCGGCCCGTGGCATCTTTGACCGGAGAGATCGTGACGGAGACAGCAAACCGTTCGCCGTTCTTCCTGATCCGTGTAGTTTCAAAGTGCTCGATGCGCTCCCCGGCCCTGAGCTTGCGAAGGATGTCCTGTTCCTCATGATGGAGATCGGGTGGAATCAGCCGGAGAATCGAACTGCCGATGATTTCCTCTGGCGCGTAACCGAAAACGCGGGTTGCCGCCTCATTCCAGGAAGTAATAATACCGTTCATGTCCTTGCTGATGATCGGATCGTCGGACGAACTCACGATCGCTGCCAGGTGAAACCGCGGATCAAGTGGCGGTGAGTGAGGACCAGGCACGACGAACATGCTTCCGGACGGCAAAGACAAAACTCAACCCCAATCTACGGGCACGCAAGTGCCCCTTGGCATTTTGATGCACTGAAAGCGCGGCAGGGTTTTGCGTGGTGACCTCAAAATTTTGATTGAGCCCGCAAACGCGGCTCATCACCTACAGCTTCTTCGATTGGATGCGGCTCACTATGGCTGCTTTGTGGCTGCAATCTGTCGGATCTGCTCGCGCACCAGGTCGTCGATGTCTCCAATCTTGTCGTGCATCAGGTTGAGCTTGCGCGCAAGGTTCTGGATTTCCGCTTCAGCGCGACGATTCACGTCGAAGTCGAGTTCACTGCGGACGCGGTCCTTCTTATCCTGGCGGTTCTGGCTCATCATGATGACCGGCGCCTGGAGGGCGGCGAGCATCGACAGGATCAGGTTGAGCAGGATAAAGGGGTATGGGTCCCAGGCGCGCTTATTCAGAACGACGTTGATGGCGCTGTAGACGACCAGGCCTAATAGGAATGAGATGATGAACGTCCAGGAGCCGCCGAAGCCGGCAACGCTATCGGCGATGCGCTCACCGAAGGTCTCTTCTTCCTCGATGACCGCGTTCGGATTGCGATGGGCGCGCAACCGGACAAGCTGTTGCGATCCATGGAACTGGCGGCCGAGGACAGCGAGCATATCCATGCCCGCCATCGGCTTCTTGCAGAGGAGGGTGGCGATGTCGTCGCTGCTGACTTCGACACAGACGGATTCCTCGACAGCCATGGCGTTTGTCTGATGCGGAGTCTTCTCGAGCATCGAGGCGAAGCCGAAAAACTCGCCGTGGCCGGGCTGATCGACCACAACCTCCTGCTGGTCTTCATCCACTGTCGTGACCTGTACGTCGCCCGACAGAAGAATATAGGCGTGCCGACCGGGGTCACCGATCTTATAAATGCGCTGGCGTGAGGCGAACTTTCTGAGTTCAACCTGGGCGGCCAGGACGGCCAGTTCTTCGTCGTCAAGCAGCGCAAAAAGTGGTACGTGTTTCAACTCCTGGGGGTCGCATGGCATAGATCTACCTCGCAGCGGTGGGTGTCGGGAGATAAAACTCGCCAGTGACAATAACAGAAGCGATATCGCGGATACAGGTGAATTTCCGGCAACAGACGGAGCGCAGCAAGATCGGGGACCTCCTCACTTTCATTTATCCTCGAAGCATGTATCTCCGTTCAGTCCTTTTTGCCGCTTGTCTTGCGGCATCGCTGTGTCTCCCTTTATCCGCTCAGAACACAGATCAGGGCTCTGGATCACAGCAGCCGCAGTCCGCACCCGCGCCAACGCCGGCGGCGTCGTCCTCGACGCCGCAGCTAAAGCTTGAGGACCTGCCACCCGATCCCCGCACGCCAACGCCCGAGGAACAAGCCGCCGCGGAGGCAGCGAGGCAGCGCGCACAGATCTCCCGCGTAGCCTTGGCCATGACAAACTGGGGACCAAAGGCCTCGTCGCCCGGCATCACGCTTACGATGAAGGAGATGAGCCGGGAAAAGGTAGCTTCCGGTACGATGATTACGTATCGGCTCGTCGCTGGCGGTTTTGCGTCGGGAACGCGGCTAACCCTGTTGCGATGGCCCCTGAACAAGGGCGTGACGCCGGTGATGAACGGCATTGTGATCGATGCATCGGGTACAGCAGTATGCGGAGCGCCTGCTCCCGCGGCGAGCGCGCCTAGCGCGCCGGGAACGGCCCTGGAAGCCACACCGGCCGCGGGCTCTGGCGCGGCACCGACTTCCGCGCCAGGCGTGCCCCCGTGCACTAAAACGATGCAGCCGAATGCTCCCGTGGAAATCGCCGTGACCGCTGCCAAGGGAGAAGCAATCCGGGTGGGCCTTCTCGCCGAAGACAGGAAAAGCGGAGCCGCAGCGAGCACGGTCCCATTTCCCATTACAGGCGCGGACAGAGGCTGCAGCCTCGAGGTTCTGCTGGGCTCAAAAGACGCCGAGTTGGTTCTGATTGAAGGCGAAGGATTCAAGCCTGACGTTCCCTACACCGCGGGCGCAGAAACCTTCGGCCAGAAAACCTCCCTGGCCGCCAAGCCGGATGCGCAGGGGCATTTCGTCGCAGCGATGACACCGTATGTGGCGGACCATGACAGCGGCGACACGGTGATCTACTACCAAAGTGACGCCTGCACGCCTACGGTTTCGTTCCACTGGGGCAAGGGCAGCTACAAACCGGAGTAAGTTCGTGCAATATCGAGCGCGTCATGACATGATCATCGATATCGGACAGGAGTCGCAACTTTCTGTCAGCTACCGCCGTCAAGTGAGTGGATCACCCCACGGGCAAGGCTGGCAATATGTTGAGACGTTCCTTACTCTCCTTCCTCACAGTTCTCCAGATCTTCGTTCTCCTCGCCGCAGCGATAAAGCCCGCGCATGCCTACGTTGACCCCGGGTCCGGCCTACTCGCTTTTCAGATTGGCGGATCGATGCTGGCCGGGGCGGCGTTTGTGCTGCGCGCAAAGCTCCGCCGCCTGTTCCGGCGAACAGAGAATTCCAGGCCCAAGTCCCCGGTTGCGAGCGGCGTCGAATCCGATTCGCAACTGGGTGGATAAATGGCCGGCGCAGTGGCCACTACGGCCACGTTCCGCGATCCGGCCGGCTCATTGCGGATCGAACAGGACTGTGTCAGGCGGCGCGTCAAGCCCGGATACGCCCGCACCGCACTGGACTTTCTGGAGTCGGACCTCGCGAACAGTTTGGTTTCAGGCGGGAAGCTGATTGCTACCCGGGCGGCCGGCTATCTCGAGCCTGACGGTGAGTTGCTGCTCGAACATCCGAGAGTATTCTTTCCCACCTATCCATGGGAGTGGACCCCGAGTGCGTGGATCGAAGCAGCCGAACTCACACTGGATCTCTGCGAGAGCCTCATTGGACAGGGTCTGATCCTGAAGGATGCCACGCCGCTCAACGTGCTTTTCGATGGGCCACGCCCGGTCTTCGTGGATGTGCTTTCGATAGAGAAGCGCAGTGCGTCAAGCCCTTTGTGGCTGGCGTACGCACAATTTGTGCGGACATTCCTCCTGCCGCTCGCCGCCCATCGCTATCTCGGTTGGCCGCTTGCAGCAACCCTGCACCGCCGCGACGGATATGAGCCGGCAGATTTGTATCCGTATCTGAGCTTCACGCAGAAATGGAGCCGTCCGCTGAGGGCGCTCGTCGCCGTACCGTATCTTCTCGAGAAGAAGCAGAGACGGAACGGGGCGGCCGCTTCGGCAGCGAACCTGGCCCAGGGGCCGGACGTTGCCGAGGCCGTGTTGCGCCGCAATCTCCGGGCACTGCGTGCGACGCTCGACATGGTGAAGGTGCCGGAACGCGAGTCGCGCTGGAGCGATTATCCGGAGAACGCGGATCACTACAGCGAAGAAGACCACCGGCAGAAGAAGGCATTCGTACGGCAAGCTCTGCTTGAGATTTGTCCCCGTCATGTGCTCGATATGGGAGCGAACACCGGCGTGTACTCGCGGCTGGTAGCGAGCCTCGGCGCGAGTGTTGTGGCTTGGGATACGGACGCCGCGGCGACAGGGCGAAACTTCCGGCAAGCGAAAGCAGAGGGCCGCGACGTGCAAGCAGTCATCGCGGACGCGGCGAGGCCGACCCCGCCGGCGGGTTGGCGAAACACTGAATCCTTGGCGCTGCTCGACCGGGCATACAAGCACTTCGACTGCGTTATGATGCTGGGTCTGATTCATCACCTGCTGATCGCGGACCAGATACCACTCCCTGAGATTGCCGGACTGCTCCGGGACCTGACGCGGCACTGGGCCATCGTGGAGTGGGTTCCGGCGAGCGATCCGCGCTTCGCCGAACTGGTGCGCGGACGCGAGGCGGTCTATGCTCATCTGAACGAGACAGAATTTGTAACCGCGATGGATTGCTATTTTGAGACGGCGAAGAAACAACGGCTCAGGAACGGCAGGACGCTTTATCTGCTCGAGTTACGATGAAGGGCCGCATCTGGCTTGAGGGCTGCGGCGCCGGCATTGTCTTCACTCTCGCTTATACCTGGTTTCACATCTCACCCCTGCACACCGACCTTTACCATCGCGCGCTTCCGATGAATTCGGTTTACTGGGGCGTCGCCATCGATCTCGCCGCCGTGTGTATCGTTTGCGCGCTCGCTCTTTGGCTGCTCGAGAAGTATGACGCGACCGGAAAAACGGTGTGGTGGACTTTGTGCGGAGCCGTACTCGCCGCGCAGATGACGTCAGGGCTCACGGTTGCAGGCCTGATCGGTTATCGCGTCGCGACTTCAGCGCGCGTATTTGGAGTCGTCTGTGCCGCAGGCCTGCTTCTGTGGCTCGCAAAGCGCAAGTGGTACAGCGCGGCTGTTCGGTCAGCCAGATTTCTTCTTTTGCTGATTGGCTTCGCTATCTTCTGGATGCTTCCCGAGATGGTGTACATGGCTGTGAAGCCAGAACCTCACGATGGAAATGCCTACCTCCGGCAAACCCCACCGGGCGATCCGCCTCAGCGCCGGATTGTGTGGCTCCTCTTTGATGAGCTCTCCTACGATCAGCTCTTCGACCATCGGTGGCCCGGTATCTCGTTGGCAAATTTCGATCGCTTCGCCAGCGAGAGCGTATCGTTCAGCAATGTGCAGCCAGTGGGCTACTATACCGAGCTGATCATTCCATCGCTACTGTGGGGCAAATCAATCGAGCAAGAGCGGAGCACCCTCCAGGGACTGGTCCAGGTAAAAACCGCGCAGGGATGGCAGCCATATCCGGACGATCAGACGCTCTTCGCCGATGCCAATCGCGCCGGTCTCCCCGTTGGGGTTGCGGGATGGTACATTCCCTATTGCCGTACATACGCTCGAGAACTCAGCTGGTGCGAGCAGATGCTGGGCTCACCGATCCCGGGCAGCTATTCGCCCGAAAAGTCGGTGTGGTCCAATGCGCTGGCTCCGTTGAGCAAGACGCTGGCCCGGCTGATCGGGCGGCGCGGACACGAACCGACGACAGCAGAGCTTCACGCCGCTCTCTACGAGAGCCTGATGTCTTCAGCCAGAAGACTCATCGCCAATCAGAACATCGGATTTGTCTTTATCCACTTACCCCTCCCGCACCCCGGCGGGTTCTATGATCGGCGAACCGGTGGTATGGGCGTGCCCGGCACCTACATCGATAATCTTGCGCTCGCGGACCATGCGCTCGGACAGCTCCTCGAGTGGATCTCGGCAACACCCGCGGTGAGACAAACAACGGTGCTCGTGTCGTCGGACCATTCGTGGAGGGTCGGTCTGTGGAAGTCGTCTCCGCTATGGAAGCCTGAGGACGAAACTGCATCGCAGGGGCGCTTTGACCCGCGGCCGGTGCTGATGGTGGGTCGTCCAGGCAGTGCGACGGGGCAGATCGACCGAACTCCGTTCCCCGAGCTGAGGACCCATGCGCTCATCGAATTGCTCATTCATAATAAGTGGCCTTGAATCCTTTGTTTGCATCAACAGGAACAGGATTTTTCGACAATGTAATGGCTGCTCCCAACCACAGGTAGCGCTTCTCTAGCCGATAGATAGTAAATAACTTGGCAGATAGATAGTGTTAAAACTATCTGACTGTAGAGTTAGGCTAAGTCAACTAGCACCTTTTCTTTTTTCTTCATTTGACGCGCAACAGATCCGTTCTAGAATGAAAGTCTGATTACGGGCCTGTTCTCCCCCGCTGACAAAATCGAACTTCTCTCTGCGCTTGGGGGTGTTCTATGCGCCGGGTTCCCGTCTTCATGCGTGCAGTATTCGTTTTTTTTCTTGTCTCAGGATTCTGCAGCATTCTCTACGAACTGGTCTGGCTAAGACTATCGATGGCCCAGTTCGGAGTTACAACTGCTCTGGTATCCATCGTTCTGTCAACATTTATGGCTGGCCTGGGTCTGGGCTCGTGGTTGAGCGGCCGTCTCATCCGCCGCTTTGGCAGCGCAACGCGGACTCCTGCGTTGCGGGTCTACGCACTCACCGAACTGTTGATCGCCATCTCGGCCATTCTCGTTCCGTACGAGCTTTCGCTCGGCGGCCGCCTGTTCGCCAACTGGACGCTCTCATCTTCGCTTACCTACTATCTCGTTGCCGGAATCTGGGTGGCGTTCACGCTTGTGCCGTGGTGCGCTTGCATGGGAGCGACAATCCCGGTCGCCATGTTCAGCATCCGGCGCGTTTTCGCCCATGAGACACCCCGGTCGTTCAGCTATCTCTATCTTGCCAATGTTCTTGGCGCCATCGCGGGCTCTGTTATTCCGTTGCTCTTTATCGAGCTTGTCGGATTTCATGGCGCACTGAAGATTGGAGCGGTGCTGAATCTGCTTCTGGCGGGATCGGCTTTTGCTCTCTCGCTGAGCGAATCAGCGAAAGAAAAACCAATCGCGGTTGAGCAGAACGCGCCAGCGCCGGTGCCGAGTTTTGCGACTGACCGGCGACCATTGGTGGTGCTGTTTCTAGGCGGATTGACCAGCATGGGCATGGAAGTCGTGTGGATACGTCTTCTTACTCCCTACGTGGGGACCGTGGTCTACGCCTTTGCCAGGATCCTGTGCGTTTATCTGCTGGCTACGTTTGTGGGATCTGTGGTCTATCGCCGGTTGAGCCGGAACCACAGTCTGACACCGATCATGATCTGGGCGGTGCTTGGAGTTGTGTCGCTTCTGCCGCTCGTTACCGCGGCGCCCGGCCTTCAAATGGGAAGGACGCTGCGCGTGGTGCTTGGACTGGGGCCCTTCAGCGCCATTCTTGGGTTTATTACCCCCCTGCTCGTAGACCGGTGGTCGGGCGGAGATCCGAACCGCGCTGGAAGGGCCTATGCGGTCAACGTTGTGGGCTGCATCCTTGGCCCACTGCTCTCGGGGTTCTTCCTTCTGCCATCGATCGGCGAGCGATGGGCGCTCCTGGCACTCTCCGCGCCGTGGTTTCTGCTGGCCCTCTATCCGGCGTGGCTGGCGCATGACGAAGAAGCCCGTCGAGGTCTCAGGTGGAAGCAGGCGGTGGGATTTGCGTCGGTGTTGGTGGGCGTCGCGCTGGCAGTAACGAGCAAGGACTACGCGTCCAAATTCGCTCATCACGAAGTGCGGCGTGATAACACGGCCACCATCATCGCCACCGGCGAGGGCATGGACAAGCACTTGCTGGTCAATGGCATGGGGATAACTGCGCTCGCTCCCGAAACCAAGATCATGGCGCATCTGCCGCTGGCCTCGCTGGGCTACCAGCCGCATAACGCGCTGGTAATTTGCTTCGGTATGGGAACGACATTCCGCTCGCTGCTTTCGTGGGGCATTCCCACCACGGCAGTGGAGCTTGTGCCGAGCGTTCCGAAAGTATTTGGCTACTTTCACGCCGACGGTCCTCAGCTTTTGCAGTCACCGCTGGCGCACGTGGTGATCGACGACGGGCGGCGATACCTGGCGAGAACTACCGAGCAGTTCGACGTGATTACGCTCGATCCCCCGCCTCCGGTCGAGGCCGCGGGATCGAGCATGCTGTATTCGACGGAGTTCTATGCGGCGGTCCGTCGGCGTCTGACTCCCACAGGGATCCTGCAGACATGGCTGCCGGCCGGCGACGCAACCGACCGGGCCGCCGTGGCTAAGGCCCTGAAAGAGTCGTTCCCGTATGTGCGGGTTTATTTCGCGCTCGATCACGACCGCGAACATCCGATGGTCTACGACGGCGAAGAATTCCTGGCCAGCATGCGGCCGATTCCCAATTGGACTCCGGAGCAGCTGGTATCGCGCATGCCGAAGAGCGCGATTGCCGACATGATGGAGTGGGGTCCGCAACCGACACCAGAAAAGCAATTCGCGGTTGTACTGGACAGCGAGTTCCTCGTCGATCGGATGATCGCCGGGGCGCCCAATGCTCCAGCCTTGCAGGACGATCGTCCCGTGAACGAGTACTACGTGCTCAGGCAGTCTGTCCCTCGACTGACCAGCCGTTTGGA
The DNA here is from genome assembly GCA_963782175.1 of uncultured Acidobacteriaceae bacterium. GTDB lineage: Bacteria > Acidobacteriota > Terriglobia > Terriglobales > Acidobacteriaceae > Silvibacterium. The sequence continues at coordinate 82,512 of CAWAIX010000009.1, read as the reverse complement.
ACCGCCTGTTCAGGCTGTCGCAAAGAATCCTTGATCGTTACTTCGGGGAAGCAGCGCCAATTTGCCACCACAATTGTTACTTAATATCTTAACCCGGTTTCAGATAGCGCGGCCGGCTGCAGCTCCCGAAGCCCAGGCCCATTGAAAGTTGAATCCGCCGAGATGGCCGGTAACGTCGACGACTTCTCCGATGAAGAAGAGGCCGGGGATGCGGCTCTCCATGGTCTTGGCGGAAAGCTCCGAAGTGTCGATGCCTCCTGCGGTCACCTCTGCTTTGGCGAAGCCTTCAGTGGTCTCCGGGGTGATGGGCCAGCTATGCCAACGGGCCTGCCAGCTCTCGAGCGCGGGATTGGTCCATTCTCTGGGCGGGTCTAGCTCAAGCAGACGGTCGGCAAGGCGCTGGGGTAACACCGTGCGCAGGTGAGCGCGTAAAGTGGGCAAATCGCGGCGTCGGGAAGAGGAGTCCATGCCGAGCTGTTGCCCCGGGGCGAAATCGAGCATGATGGCCGTACCAGGGCTCCAGTAGGAGGAAATCTGCAGAATCGCCGGTCCGCTGAGGCCGCGATGCGTGATCAGCATGCTCTCCTCGAAACTGCTGCGGCCGATAGACGCGATCACGCGGGTAGAGACACCCGATAGATCGCTGAACTTTCCCTGGTCCGTTGACGCAAGCACGAAGGGCACCAGTGCGGGCCGCGGCTCCACGATCCTGAGTCCGAACTGACGGGCCAGATCGTAACCGAAGCCGGTCGCGCCCATTTTCGGAATGGAGACACCTCCGGTGGCAACGACAAGAGCAGGCGCGCGGAATTCGCCGGTGCCGGTAAGAACGTGGAAGGCATCGTCGTGCCGGACCTCTTGGATCGCGACATCGCAGAGCAGTGTCAGGCCAGCTTCTGTCGCTTCCGCCAGAAGCATGTTCAGGATGTCGCTCGAAGCTCGATCGCAGAAGAGCTGTCCGAGTTTCTTTTCGTGCCAGGAAATCCGGTGCTTTTCGACCAGCGCAAGAAAATCCACGGGGGTGTAGCGGGCAAGTGCAGACTTGGCGAAGTGCGGGTTCTCCGATAGGAAATTCTCCGCCCGGCAGTGGATATTGGTGAAGTTGCAGCGTCCTCCGCCGGAGATGAGGATTTTCTTCCCGGGCCGCGGGGAGCGCTCGAGAACCACTACTCGCCGGCCGCGGCGCCCCGCTTCGATAGCGCACATAAGGCCGGCCGCGCCTGCTCCGAGGACGATTACGTCGAAGAGCTCAGCGCGCCGGTTCACTAGCGAAGTTCGACCACCGCGAGCCCTTTGGGCGGGACTGTCACCGTAAGCTGATTGCCCTTGAGAGAAGCCGTTTCTGGCGGCCCGATCTCCGAAGCTTTCTTCAGCGCGGCGATCTGGGCCTGCGTGGGATAGCGCGGACTCCCCATCAGCTTCCAGGCCGAGAGCGTGTCTCCGTGGCTGGCGTCAACGCGGCGGATGGTCGCGCGTGAGCCACGTGCTCCTTTTATTTCCAGCGTGAAGGTCTTGTCCGGACCGGTGGCTTCGGGCTCGACCAGGTTCCACAAGGCAATTACGAGCGAGCCGTCTTTGCGCCGCGTGACGATCACGTCGTTGCCAGGCTCGGCGAGTCGCTCATCGCCGAGATCGTGCAGTATTTCGAAGGCGCGGAAGGCCGGCTTGGGAATGCCGCGCTCAGCGACGATGCCGTAGCCTCCGTAAAACGGAGTCTTGATGACGCCCTGCTCTTCGAACACGTCGGAGAACGTCCAGTACGACATGATGTTCACCTTGCCGTCGCACTGGCGGATCGTGTCGGCGAGCCATGGCGCCTCATAGATGGAGTCTGTGATGGGCTGCTCGTTGGCATAGGTGGCGTTGAATTCGCTCCAGATGAGCGGGATGTCCGGCCGCGCCGACGCCTTGATCTGGTCGTGGACCTTGGCGACAGCGGCACAAACCATCTGGTGCGGCGGAACCGGCCGATCATCGCCAAAGACATCCTTGGAAGTGTCATTCCCATAAACGTGGGTGGAAACAAAGTCCAGCGGGACCTTGTCGCTGGTGGCGTGCGCGATCATGGCATCGACCCATGCGGCCTGTGCGGTGGCGGGCCCTCCCACGCGAATGCGCACGTTGACGGCTTTCAGAGCGCGGGCCGTGTGGTCATAGAGCTCGAAGTAAGTTTGCTGTGCGGGTCGCCCGGTCCAGAAGTCGATATTGGGCTCGTTCCAGACCTCGAAATACCACTGCGCAACTTCATCGATGCCGTAGCGTTCGACCAGGTGCTGGGCAAAGGCCGTGATCAGCGCGTCCCACTTGGCGTAATCTTTCGGCGGCGAGACGATCTGCTTGTACCAGAAGGCGTGATAGTCGAGGCGTGACGCGAGCTTTTTCGGCATAAAGCTGATCTCGACAAACGGACGGACCCCGTTGGCGAGCAGGCCGTCATAAATCTGGTCGACGTAGGAGAAGTTGTAAATCGGATTGCCCTGCGTGTCTTCGTCGTAAACGCCGAGTTCGTCTTGCAGGATGGCGTGGAAGCGCACGTACTTGAAGTCGGTAATTTTCTTCACGGCGACAAGGTCGTCGCGATAGCTCTGCCGCATCGAAAGAACTGCCCGGCCGGAGCCGAACATCTGCTCCCAGAAATGCGGGAGCGGCGTAGCTGCCGCATGCGCGTCAACGACAATGTTCTCGGTGGTCTGGGACGGCAGGACCGGAGTAACAGCAACCAGCAGGATAAGAACAGACAGAGTTCGACGAAGCATGAGGGGTTTCTCCAGCAAACTATGAGTTTACTTGGGTCTGAGATGTTGTGCGGTATGTCGGTTGGTGGCTCTGCTAATGACGAGAGTCTACGGATCGTGCTGTAATAGCTTCGCTCTCTCCGCAGTCGGCGCAGCTCAAAACTGGGACAAGATTATGGCCCGACGGTCTTTTCTCCTGCAAATGATGGCTTTGCCCTTTGCGGGCCTGGCTACGTTTGCTCAAACGCCAACGGCCACGCGAAAACCCTTGAACATCATGATGAAAAGCGCGTGGGGCTCAGACGATCCGACGAAGGCGGCATTTCCCTTCCTTCATGGGCTGGCGTTGTCAGAGGCCGGTCATTCGGTGCAGATCTTCCTGCTCGGCGAAGCGGTCTCGCTCATGCGGAAGTCACTCGCCACCGCAGTCGTGCCCGTGGGATGGCCGCCGCTTATTGAGGCGCTTAACAAGGTGACGGCGAGGCACATTCAAATCTATGCATGCGGAGCATGCTCGCGGGCGCGGTCAGTGACGGATACCGATCTTGATCAGTGGGGCGCGAAGTTCGGCAATCCCCAGATCTTTGTTTCGCTGGTCGAATGGGCCGATCGTGTAATCACGGAATAGCGGCCCTGTTGGAGCTTAGCCGTGTATCATGCGAGCTGGGCCGGGCTTTACGCTCTGCACCTTGATGCGGCGGGCAAGGCCGAGCAGCCCGAGCAGGCGGATTCCGAGGTAGTTCACATCAATTTCGTACCAGGCCATGCCGTGGCGCGCGGAGACCGGATGCGCGTGATGGTTGTTGTGCCAGCCTTCGCCTCCGGTGAGCAGCGCAACCCACCAGTTGTTGCGGGAGTCGTCGCGCGTTTCAAATCGGCGCGAGCCCCACATGTGCGTGGCGGAATTGACCAGCCAGGTCACGTGCAAACCCAGGGTGACCCGCAGGAAGATTCCCCAGAGCACCCAAGCCCATCCGCCGGCGAAGTAAAGACCGAGGCCGACAACGACGGATGGCACCCAATGAACGCGGCTGAGCCATACGTAGAACGGGTCGCGGGTGAGGTCGGGCGCGTAGCGGGTGAGCACCGCGTTCCGGTTCCGAAGTGTTCCGTGCAGAATCCAGCCCGTATGCGACCACCATCCGCCGTCGCGGGGCGAGTGTGGATCGCCGGGACGGTCGGTGAGCTGATGGTGCAGCCGGTGCACTGCCACCCAATAGATCGGTCCGCCCTGAAGCGCGAGCGTGCCGCAAATGGCGAGCAGATACTCAACCCATTTCGGCGTGGCGTATCCGCGATGCGTGAGCAGGCGGTGATAGCTCATGCCGATTCCCACGTTCTGACCGATGATCCACAGAACAAAGAAAACCGCCAAAGCGGACCAACTGAAGCAGAAGAAGGCGGCAACCGCAGCAACGTGAAAGGCGGTAAGCCAGAAGGCGAAGTTCCAGTTCATGCGCGCAGAACGGCTCTGGGTCAGGGTGCGCGAGTCGGCTTCAAGGGTTTCGGTAGAGAGGGCTTCGGAAGAAGGCGCGATATCTGCCAGCTGGTTCATCATGGATATGCAGAGCGATCGCGGGCGGACAATCGGCGACGCTCCCCGCTTTTTAAGCTAGCGGATCGAAGCCGTTGCCGTTGTAAGACTTCGGTAATATTTGGGACGCGACTGTCCCAAATTCAGGACTTCATCGCTTAGTGCGCCAATTCGATTCCGCGTGTGCCTTCCAGACGCGTCGAATCGTCGATCTTCCCGAAAATCATCTTGCCGGACGCCGTCTGAAGGACCGAAGTAACCGAGATCTCAACCGAGCGGCCGATCATCCGGCGCGCGTGATCCACAACCACCATCGTGCCGTCATCGAGATAGCCGACGCCCTGGTTGTACTCCTTTCCTTCCTTCAGGATCATGATCTGCATCTTTTCACCCGGCAGAACGACCGGCTTGAGCGAGTTGGCAAGGTCGTTGATGTTAAGCACCGCGACGTTGTGCAAATGCGCGACTTTGTTCAGATTGAAATCGTTGGTGACGATCTTGGCTTCCAGGGCCTTGGCCAGCTCGATCAGCTTGAGGTCGACTTCACGAATGTTTGGATAGTCGTCGCTGACAATCTGCACCGTGAGCTGCGTGTTGGCCTGCATGCGCTGCAGCACATCGAGGCCACGGCGGCCCCGCTGGCGGCGCGACCCATCCTGTGAGTCGGCGATCATCTGCAACTCCCGCAGGATAAACTCCGGGACCACAAGCGCCCCTTCGAGGAAGCCCGTTTCCGCCATGTCGGCAATGCGCCCATCGATGACGGCGCTGGTGTCCAGAACCTTGACGTTGCGCTTGCCCGAAGCGCGCTCCGAAGTGAAGAGATCGCCAAGCGCAGCAAGATTTAACAGGTCTCCCTTGTGCGTCCCAATCACCAGCCCCACATATCCCATGAGCAGCAGCACGAAAATCTGCAGAACGCCTTGTGTCGCTCCCGGGGGCAGGCTGTTGCGGAGCACCAGCGAAACGAGAAAGGCTCCGGCTATCCCCAGCGTGCTCCCTATGACCGCTCCGAAAAGCTTTCGCAGGCTCAGAGCACGCAGCCGCAGCTCAAACAGGATGACTAGGCACGCTGCCGCTGCGCCCAGGCCGGCGGAGATCCAGGGATTCAGTCCGAAGGGCTGGAGAACAAAGCAAACAACGCAAAGAACCAGGAAAAAGGCAACACGAACAAGAATAAGGTCCATAGCGCACGAGCCTTCCTTGTGCAATCGGGAGTATACGCAGAGAAGGGACACTCTCGCAAAGGGGGCTTCAGCACATAGAAAAGGCGGTGCATCGGGGATACACCGCTTCTCGTTGCTGCTGCCGTTTCCCTAGTACTTCGGCACCTTCGGATCGACGTCGTTCGACCAGGCGGTGATGCCGCCGGCCAGGTTCCAGACCTTCTTGAAGCCGTTCTGCGCCAGGAATTCGGAGGCCTTCTGGCTGCGTCCGCCGGACTTGCAGTGGACGATAATCTCGGCATCTTTGTCGAGTTCGCCAGCGCGAGCAGGCAGGTCATTCAGCGGGATGAGCTTCGCGCCGAGGTTGGCGATCTGGTACTCGTGCGGCTCGCGCACGTCGAGCACGAAGATGTCGTCCTTGTTGTCGAGGCGCTTCTTGAGTTCGACCGCGGTCATCTGCGGGATGCCGTTCTGCACTGGTGTTCCGTTCACTGGGGTCGCCTTTGGTTCAGGAGTAATGCCACAAAACTGGTTATAGTCGATGAGCTTCGTCACCGTCGGATGGGTTCCGCAGACCGGGCACTCAGGGTTCTTCCGCAGCTTCAGCTCGCGGAAGCTCATATTGAGCGAGTCTACGAGCAGCAGGCGGCCGATGAGCGGCTGGCCCTTGCCGAGGATAAGCTTGATGACCTCTGTCGCCTGGATCACGCCAACCAGCCCAGGCAGAATGCCGAGAACTCCGCCCTCGGCGCACGACGGAACCAGTCCAGGCGGCGGCGGCTCGGGATAGAGGCAGCGGTAGCACGGGCCTTCTTCGGTCGCGAAGACGCTGGCCTGGCCTTCAAACCTGAAAATCGATCCGTACGCATTGGGCTTGCCGGTCAGCACGCAGGCGTCATTGACGAGATAGCGTGTCGGAAAATTGTCCGTGCCGTCGGCCACAACGTCGTAGTCGCGGATGATCTCAAGAGCGTTGGCGCTGGTGAGCATCGTCTCGTGCTTCACGACATTGAGGTACGGGTTCAGCGCCTTCAACTTCTCGGTCGCGGAGTCGATCTTGGGGCGGCCCACGTCGCTCGTGAAGTGGATGATCTGCCGCTGCAGATTGCTCTCATCGACAACATCGAAGTCCACCAGACCCAGGGTTCCGATTCCGGCGGCGGCGAGGTAGAAGGCGAGCGGCGAGCCGAGGCCTCCGGTGCCAACGCAGAGCACCTTTGCAGCCTTGAGCTTCAGCTGGCCTTCGAGGCCGACCTCGGGAAGAATGAGATGCCGCGAGTAACGCGCGATCTCTTCGTTGCTCAACTGCGGTAGCGCAGCAGCGGGATGTTCAAGTGTAGTTGCCATTGGTGTTCTCTCAATCTGATTCAAATTTCGGCCTGACGTCGCATCTTCCCGACCAACGGGAGGGCCGACAGCTCAGTTGTGTGGCCGGCGCGAAGCGCGATTGCCTGGACGGCCAGTCCCGCCGGCGATGGACGGAATGATCGACATCTCGTCTTTGCCGTTGACCCGCGTCGCTTCCTTTTCCGGCAGGTAGCGGATGTCTTCGTCGTTGAGATAGACATTCACGAAGGCGCGCAGCTTGCCCTCCTCGGAGAAAAGATGCTTCTTGAGTTCGGGGTGCTGGGCGGTGAGTGCGCTGAGCGCTTCGCCCACCGTGGAGGCTTCGACGCCGACAGTATCCTGCTTGTCGGTATATACGCGCAATGGCGTGGGAATATGGATTCTCATTTTCGCAATCTTCCTTGATGGCTCGGGTTCCGGCGATCAAGATGCCGGAACGGTACGGGAAAAGGCGGACGCATGTCCGCAGCCGTCAGCAGGTGAGATTGCGATCAACATCGTTCAGCTTCGAGGACCGCGACTTCCACGCGCTCGTCCTCAAACGCCTTGTTCTCTTCGCTCGTTCCCGTGAGCAGAAAGGAATTGGTTTGTCGCGCGACACCCTTTTCGACCGCGGTAATGACGTACGAGCAGCCAATCCAGTGGGCTTCGGCGAAATCGGTCTGCGACCATTGCGCAGGATGATCGGGATGCGAGTGATAGAAGCCGACGATGTCGAGCTCGCGCTCGCGCGCCTGGCGCTGGATGCGAATGAGTTCCTGCGGCGCGATGTTGTAGCGGTTGTGGGCTGAGTCTGTCCGGGTGTTCCCAGCGCGGACCGCGTCCTCAACCTCGTTCACCCCGTCTGCGGAGCGGCCGAGCAGCACGCCGCAACACTCATGGGGATACGTCTCTTCCCCATGGTGTCGAATCGCGTTGTATGTCTGCTCAGTAAGCTTCAGCATGGACGGCTTCACTCCTCCCAGAATCGCTCGCTCAGATACTTGTCGGCGGAGTCGCACAGAATTGTAACAATGACGGCTTCTCTACCCTCTGCGCTCATCTCTTCTGCGATGCGCAGGCTCGCAGCGACCGCGGCTGCAGCCGAAACTCCCACCAGCAGCCCCTCGGTGCGGCCGAGGCGCTTGGCCATCTCGTAGGCGGCCTCTGTCTCCATCTCAACATTACGATCGGCCAGACCCCCGTCGTAGATCGGAGGCACGATCGCCGTCGCCATGTGCTTCAGGCCTTCGAGGCCGTTGAACGGCGAGTCAGGCTGCATGGAAATGCACTGGATCACCGGATTTAGCTCTTTCAGGCGGCGAGTGGTTCCGACAAAGGTGCCGCTCGTACCCAGTCCGGCGACAAAGTGGGTGATCTGCCCCGCGGTCTGCTCCCAGATCTCGTTGGCAGTGGTGCGGTAATGCGCGCGCCAGTTGGCATCGTTGCCGTACTGGTTGGCGTAGTAATACTTGCCGGAATCGGCCGCAAGCTCGCGCGCCTTCCGGATCGCGCCATCCGAACCATCGGCCGGATCGGTCCAGATCACAGTCGCCCCATAGGCGTTGAGAATGCGTTTCCGCTCCAACGAAACATTGGACGGCACGCAGAGTGTCACGGGAAATCCCATAGCCGCGCCGAGCATGGCGTAAGCGATGCCGGTGTTGCCGCTGGTGGCATCGAGCAGGTGCTTGCCGGGAGTAAGCAGTCCGCGCTGCTGCGCGTCAGCAACGATGGCCGAAGCCGCTCTGTCCTTTACAGATCCGCCGGGATTGGCCCACTCCGCCTTGCCGAGAATCTGGATGCCGGGCAGGTGTGCGGTGAGGCGCTCGAGACGGACCAGCGGTGTGTTGCCGATGCGCTGAAGCAGCGTCGTCCCGAGAGAAATAGTCGCTGGATCGGTCAATGTAGCCATCAGTTTCCCAGTTCGCCTTCCCGGTTTCCTTCTCAGCTGCGCTCTTGCTGTCACCCTTCGTTGCAGCGCTCCGCCCAATATGCGACAGTGGAGGGTAGGCGTTTGTGCCAGTCTTTAGTGTAACTTTGGCGCGACGACACTACAATCGAAAGCCTGTACCCGGCATCTGAATTCGAGCCACGGAGCCAGCCGAAATGCCCAGGAAGGTCACTCAGCCCACCTTTGACGAGGTTCTGAACAAGCTTCGCAGCCTTCAATTTGATGTACGAGAAGAGCCCGGCGTCGCAGGGGGCTTCCGCGTCTCGAAACATGGCTGCGCCGCGATCATCGGGCGAGCCAAGGACGGCAAGGGAATCGTGATGATGCACAAACCCGGTGTCGTTCTGGGCGGCGAGATGGCCTATCTTCTCGACCGCGGATTCCAGAAGTTCCTCAAAACGAGCAAGTTGGAGATTACCGCGACGGCTGACCGGCTCAAGGCCACGCACCAATTCTCGGAGGAGCTGCATGAAGTGATCGGCGAACCGGTCCTTTACAACGAGGCGTTGGGTACGACGAGCGACGAGTATATGTACGACCGGGTCCAGGGTCGCGACACGGACTCTCCGCCGCGCGGCGTGACTCCCTGGGGGCTGGCTGCCGGAACGGCGGATGGGCACTGAGCCGCTCCGCTGTAAACAAGCACGCCGGCCGACCCGTCTTATGGCTTACAGGCCGTTTCAAAGGAGGCCCGCATGCTCCGACGAATGCTGATCTTTGCCGCAGCTGCGGTGGTTTTCGGAACCGCCGCTCCGATTAGCGGCGTACTGGCGGACCCGGGGGCAATCCCGATGCCGCAGGACCGCGCCGCGGATTCCTACGCAATCTATTCCGCGCTCATGCCCGGAGCCCCGTTCGACTCCTTGGGTTCTGTCGAGGCGCAGCAATGGGCGATCGCAGACACCACGGTGAGCATTTCGGACATGAATCCAGCCATCCCGCCGGAGGGCCAGCTCCAGCCTCCTGAGGACCACCCGAAGCGCTTTACCGAAGCGGCACGCGATTTTGAAGCCCGAAAATATCAGCGCATCCAGCTCGCCGACCACTTTCACCTTTCGCAGCCCTACAAGCTGCTGAACGGCAGCCAGGTGGATGAGCTGCGACGAGCCAAAACTGCAGTAGACGCCGGATCGGACCTGCAGTCGAAGTATGCCGCCTATCCCGGCGTGACGTTCTTCAGTCAGGTGTACTTCAGCGCCAGCCACAACGCTGCGCTGGTCTACATGAACAACTGGTGCGCCAACCTTTGTCAGCAGGGGCAGTGGATCTACCTCGAGAAGCAGAACGGCAGCTGGGTGCGGCGCTCGGGAATTTACGAGAAGATCTCGTGACAGGGCGTTAGCCGCCCCCAGTCCGCCTTGGCAATCCCCACTTCCACGTTGTCAGAAAATTGAGACAATGAGGGCATGAGCACATCCGTACTCGAAACCGCCGCCCTCTCCCATGAACAGAAGCTTGACCGCCTCGCCGAAATCGCCATCCGCGTAGGCCTCGGTCTTGCGCCAGGTCAGGAACTGGTCATGACGGCCACGCTCGACACGCTGCCCCTGGTGCGCCGCATCACCGAGCAGGCCTACAGGGCGGGAGCGAAGCTGGTCACCACCCTGCTGACCGACGAAGAGGCGCAGTTGCTGCGGTACCGCTACGCCCCGAACGAAAGCTTCGACTACGCGGCGGGATGGCTCTATGACGGGATCGCCAACGCTTTCCGTAGTGGAGCGGCCCGGCTCGCCGTGGCCGGCGGAAATCCTGCACTGCTTTCGCAGGAGGATCCGGAAAAGGTCGGGCGTGCGAACCGCGCCGTCTCGAAAGCCTACCGGCCGGCGCTTGAGCTCATCACGCGCCACGATATCAACTGGACGATCGTTGCCGCCGCGACTCCCGCCTGGGCGGCCACAGTATTTCCGGAACTGAGCGCCGATCAGGCATTGGCGCGGCTCTGGGATGCCATCTTCGCTGCCTCGCGCGTCGACGCCCCCGATCCCGTGGCTGCGTGGAGAGTTCATGACGCCGGCCTGCACCGCCGTGCGGACCTGCTCAACGCAAAACGATACTCGGCGCTGCACTTCAAGGCTCCCGGCACCGATCTGCGTGTGGGCCTTGGAGACAACCACCTCTGGCTGGGCGGAGGCATGACTGCCGGCAATGGCCTCTACTGCATTCCGAACATGCCCACCGAAGAAGTGTTCACTACGCCGCACAAGGACCGCGTCGAAGGCACGGTAACCAGCACGAAGCCGCTCTCGTACCAAGGCACGATGATCGAGGGCATTCGGGTACGCTTCGCCGGCGGACGCGTCGTCGAAGCGCAGGCTGATCGTGGTGAGGAAGTCCTGAAGGAAATGATCGGCACCGACGATGGCGCTGGACGGCTTGGCGAGGTTGCGCTCGTGCCGTATTCATCGCCGATCGCACAAAGCGGGGTGCTCTTCTCGAACACGCTGTTCGATGAGAACGCCGCGTGCCACATCGCGCTCGGTCAGGCGTATAGCTCGTGCCTCAAAGATGGCGAAAAGCTGTCCAGGGAAGAATTGGCGAAGCTCGGAGCCAATGAAAGCCTCATTCACGTCGACTGGATGATCGGTTCCGGCGAAATGGACGTGGACGGCATCGCTGCCGCCGGCAGCGCCGAGCCGCTCATGCGCGCGGGCGAGTGGGTCTAACGGATCCAGTCAGATCCAATTACTCTCTCAGCTGCAGTTGAGAATCGATTCGCAGGCCTGCCGGGTTAAAATGGCGGACTGTCAAAGGATGGGGGGCAAACATGGCCAGAATTGTTCGCTTTCATCAACTCGGCGGCCCGGAAAACCTGAAAATCGAGGAAGTCCCGCTTCGACCTCTGAAGAAGGGCGAGGTGAAGCTGCGCGTACAGGCTGTTGGTCTGAATCGCGCGGAGTCGATGTTCTATCACGGCATGTATCTCGAAGACCCGAAGCTGCCGGCGGCCCTTGGCTATGAAGCCGCGGGCGTGGTCGCGGAGGCAGGTCCGGGAGTGGACCCCGACTGGATCGGGAAGACGGTCAGCACCATACCCGGGTTTTCGATGGTCGAGTACGGCATGCTGGGCGAGGAAGTGATTGCTCCGGTCGCGGCGCTAGGCGAGTATCCCGCGAATCTTTCTCCTGCGGAGGGCGCGTCGATCTGGATGCAGTACCTTACCGCCTACGGAGCGCTCATTGAGTTTGGTCATGTGACTGCGGGAGATTTTGTGCTTATCCCCGCGGCATCGAGCAGTGTGGGCCTGGCTGCCATTCAGATTGTGAAGGATGCCGGAGCGGTTTCGATCGCTGCGACGCGGACATCGAAGAAGCGCGACCAGCTTTTGAAACTGGGCGCCGATCATGTCGTCGTCACGGAAGAGGAAAATATCGTCCTCAGGATGCACGAGATTACCGGTGGCAAGGGCGCGCGGGTGATCTTCGATACGGTCGGTGGGCCCTTTGTCGAGCAGCTGTCCAAGGTGGCCGCGCAGGGCGGCATCATTTTTGAAGCTGGCGCGCTTGCGCTGCAGGCGACCCCGTTTCCATTGCTGCGGGCACTGGCTAAAGCGCTGACGTTTCGCGGCTACACCCTGTGGGAGATCACGAGGCACCCGGACCTGCTGGAAGTAGCGAAGGAGTATGTCTACGATCGGCTTGCCGACGGCCGGTTCGTGCCGAAAATCGCGAAAACATTCCCATTCGAACAAGTGGTCGAGGCGTACAAGTATCTTGAGTCGAACGAGCAGGTCGGAAAAGTAGTTATCACGGTGCCCTAAAAACGGTCCGGCGCAAAAGAAAAGCCCCGCAGGAATTCACTCGCGGGGCTTCGCATTTTTCGGTCTGTTTACGCCTCGACCGCGCGGCCGACCACCTCAAACTTGAGCTGGTTGTTCAGCGGATCGGCGTCGACTCTCACGTGATCTCCGTGAAGAATCTCGCCATCGAGGATCTTGATCGCCAGCGGATCCTGAATCAGCCGCTGGATTGCGCGCTTAAGCGGACGAGCGCCGTAAGCGCGGTCGTAGCCGGTCAGCATAAGCTGATGCTTCGCCTCCGCAGTCAGCTCGATGGTTATGCCGCGATTGGCCAGCAGCCGCTCCAGATCCTTGAGCCGCAAATCGATGATGTGCGACAACTGCTCTTCGCCCAGCGGCCGGAAGATCACGATATCGTCGACGCGGTTCAGAAACTCCGGACGAAAGCTTTGCCGCAGCACTTCCATCACCTGCTCGCGCGCGCGGTCGAACGCGGCCTCGGTCGTTAGCGAATCGGCGTTCAGGAACTGCGACCCCAGGTTCGAGGTCATGATCAGCACCGTGTTCTTGAAGTCGACCGTACGGCCTTTCGAGTCCGTCAGGCGGCCGTCGTCGAGCACCTGCAGCAGCACATTGAAGACATCCGGATGCGCCTTCTCGATCTCGTCAAAGAGCACAACCGAATACGGCCGGCGCCGCACTGCCTCGGTCAGCTGTCCGCCTTCGTCGTAGCCGACGTATCCCGGAGGCGCGCCAATCAGCCGGGCGACCGCGTGCTTCTCCATGTACTCCGACATGTCGATGCGGACCATGGCCTGTTCGTCGTCGAAAAGGAATTCAGCCAGAGCCCTAGCCGTCTCCGTCTTCCCCACGCCCGTGGGCCCGAGGAAGATAAACGACCCTATGGGCTTGTTCGGGTCGCTCAGCCCGGCGCGCGAGCGGCGAATCGCGTTCGCCACGGCCTTCAGGGCCTCGTCCTGTCCGATGACACGCTCGCGCAGGCGGTTTTCCATCTCGACCAGCTTCTTGACCTCGCCCTCGAGCATCTTCGAAACCGGAATGCCGGTCCACTTGCTGACAATGCGGGCGATGTCCTCCTCGTCGACTTCTTCCTTCAGCATGCGCGGGCCCGACTTTGCGTCCTGCTGGGACGTCACCTTCTTCAACTCGGCCTCGAGCTTCGGCAGCTCGCCGTACTGAATCTGAGCGGAGCGCTCAAGATTGCCACGGCGGGTTTGCTCTTCGGCCTCGAAGCGCAGGTCTTCGATCTTCTTCTTGAGATCGCTGATGCGGGTGATCGTTTCCCGCTCCTTCTGCCAGCGAGCACGCAGGCCGGTCGCTTCCTCCTTCAGTGTGGCAATCTGGCGCTCGACTTCCTCCAGCCTTTCTTTGGAGGCCTTGTCGCTCTCGCGCTTCAGCGCGGCGCGCTCGATCTCAAGAGACGTTATCTCGCGTTCGATCTGATCGATCTCCGTCGGCACCGAACCGATCTGGATGGCCAGCGAGGCCGCAGCCTCATCGAGGAGGTCAATGGCCTTGTCGGGCAGGAAGCGGTCGGAGATGTAACGGTGCGACAGCGTCGCCGCTGCCACAATCGCCGAGTCTTTGATGCGGACGTGATGGTGCGCCTCGTAGCGCTCCCTCAGGCCGCGCAGGATGGCGATGGTGTCCTCGACATTTGGCTCGCCTACGAAAACGATCTGGAAGCGGCGCTCAAGGGCGGCGTCCTTCTCGATGTACTTGCGGTACTCGTTGAGTGTGGTTGCGCCGATCGCCCGCAGTTCACCGCGCGCCAGGGCGGGCTTGAGCATATTCGAGGCGTCGATCGCCCCCTCGGCGGCTCCTGCTCCGACCAGCGTATGCAGCTCGTCGATGAACAAAATAATCTGGCCGTTCGAGTCTTCAATCTCCTTGAGGATGGCCTTCAACCGATCCTCGAACTCGCCGCGATACTTCGCGCCTGCGAGCATCGATCCGAGGTCCAGCGCGATCACGCGCTTATTGCGCAGGATCTCTGGCACGTCGCCGTTAATGATGCGCCGCGCAAGGCCCTCCACGATGGCAGTCTTGCCGACCCCCGGCTCGCCGATAAGCACCGGGTTGTTCTTGGTGCGCCGCGAAAGCACCTGGATCACGCGGCGAATCTCCTCGTCGCGGCCGATCACAGGATCAAGCTTGCCGCGCCGGGCCAGCTCGGTCAGGTCCTTGCCATATTTCTCCAGCGCCTGGTATTTGGCCTCGGGATTCTGATCGGTGACGCGCTGCGTGCCGCGAACCGACGTCAGGCTCTTGAGAATCGCGTCATGCGTGGCGCCGAAGGACGCCAGCAGCAACTGTGCGCCATCGTTCTTCTGCTCGGCCAGAGCCAGCAGAAGATGCTCGGTCGATACGAACTCGTCCTTGAACTGATCGGCCTCTTTGAAGGCGCGCTCGAAAACTTTGTTCAGCGCAGCGGATGCCGCGGGTTGAGTACCGCCGCTGACCTTGGGCAGCTTACCGAGCGCCTCCTCGACCTTGGCGCGGAGCTGCGTCGTGGGCACTCCCACCTTTTCCAAAACCGGGACAATGATGCCCTCACGGTCGTCGATCAGTGCGCCAAGCAGGTGAAGCGGCAGGATCTCCGGATTGCCGTTCTCTGTCGCGAGCTGGCTCGCCGCCTGGACTGCCTCCTGCGACTTGACCGTGAATTTTTCCCAACGAATTGCCATAATTTTCTCGATTTAGAAATTTTTCAAACAGGAGGAAGGGAGGGGAGTTGGATTAGTCCGCCAACTTCCACCCTCCCTTCGAATGATCCGCGCAAGGCGGATCAATGTTACGCAGCCGTTTTAGTTTCGCCGGCCTTGGTCGCAGCCGCACCCTCAACCTGCTTGGGAGCAGAACTGCCCGCGCCGACCTGCACCTTGATCTGCTTCGGCTTGGCCTCAGCGCGCTTCTCGAGCTCGATGCGCAGCACTCCGGCATCATAGCTCGCCTTCACGTTCTCAGTGTTGACGGTGTTCGGAACCGTGAAGGAACGGAAGAAACTGCCATAGCGCCGCTCGATCCGGTGGAAGTTCTCTTCCTTCTCCTCCTTCTCGAACTTGCGCTCGCCCCTGACGGTCAGGATGTTGTTTTCAACCTGAATGTCCAGGTCTTCCTGCTTCAATCCGGGAACTTCGAGCTTGAGGACGATCTTGTGCTCGTCTTCATAAATGTCCACCGGGGGAACGAAGGCGGCCGTGGCAACATAGTCGCCGCTCTCGCCCTGACCGCGGTTGAAGTCCTGGAAGAGCGTGTTAAGGCGGTTTTGCAGGGTCATTACATCACGGAATGGGTCCCAACGAGTGATAGCCATAAATACCTCCGAGTTTCCATTGTGGTTAATGGCCGATCGGTATCGGCATTTGCAACATCTGATGAAACTATAGCACAGAAGATGCAGGAAATATGAGTGAATTTATGTCAAATTTTTAAGAGAATGATTTTCAATAAGATAAGGTCCAATTGCCGCCCGGGCGCAAGCCTTCACGTGCGTCAGACGCCTCACCTGCTTCGAATGCTCACGGCAAAGCGCAGTAGCAAACATCAGATCGTCTACCAAGTCCGACGGTCCCTCCACTGCCGCCAATCGCCGCGCAGCGGCTCATGCCTGGACGGCGAGTCCCCTGTTAATCTCAAGAACATGATCAAGGGCATTACACTTGTTCGCCCGGCAAGCTCCCCGGCGGTTTACGACGCTCTGGTGAGCTTCTTTTCTGCGCTGGGCTTTGATGATGGCAAGAGCTGGAATGATGAGGCAAGCCGCGGACGTCCCTTCGTGGCGCCGCTGGGCAATCTCGAATTTGTAGACGGCATGGCGCGCGGGGCGACCGACACCTTTATTGAAGTAACCCAGCTCGACTCAGTACGTGAAGTTGCCGAACGCTGGCTCGCGGGCCACCTGAGCGAGGCGGACGCGGCAAAGTGCATCTCCCCAACAACAGAGACTCACTGGAAGTCTCGCGTCTTCACCATTGAGCCCGTGCCTGGAATCTCCTACGCATTCTGGGAGTGGACCGATCCCCTGCGCGGCAAGCCCGTGGCGCTGGCCGGCGATCTCTCTGCCGCAGGGATGAAGTTCGCCATCGTAGTCGCCCGCTGGAACGCTGTCATCACCGACCGCCTGCTCGAAGGTGCGCTCGATTGTCTCTATCGCAGCGGCGCCCGCAAGGACGAGGTGCACATCATCCGCGTTCCCGGCGCCTGGGAGATCCCTTCGGCGGCCCGCAGGATCGCCGAAACGAAGCTCGTCGACGCCGTTATCACGCTCGGAGTACTGCTTCGCGGCGAGACCGCCCACTATGAAGCCATCTACAACGAGGTCTCGCGTGGCATCGGCCAGTCCCAGCAGGAGACCGGCATTCCTCACGCCTTCGGCGTGCTCACCTGCGAGACGCTGGAGCAGGCCCTCGACCGCGCCGGTCTAAAAGCCGGCAACAAGGGATTCGAAGCCGCCTCGGCAGCCATCGAGATGGTCTCACTCCATCGCAAGCTCGGAGCGCCTGCTGCCGAGAAAGTCGAAGCCGGCTCATGAGCGTGGTTGGCAAGCGGCGCAAGAGCCGGGAGCTCGCCATGCAGATGCTCTTCCAGGCTGATATCGGCAAGCAGACCCCCGAACAGGTGCGCAAAACCTTCTGGGAGACCCGCGACGACGTCGAGGACGACACCCGCGGCTTCACCGAGGACATCTTTCGCGTGGCCACAGCCCGCGAAGCCGAGATCGATGCCCTCATCGAAGAGCATTCCGCTAATTGGAAGTTGACCCGCATGCCCGCAGTCGACCGCAACCTTCTGCGCACCGCCGTCGCCGAGCTGGTGGGACTCCCCGGGACCCCCGCACCGATCGTCATCAACGAAGCCCTTGAGATTGCGCGCCGCTACTCGGCTCCCGAGTCGATCAATTTCCTGAACGGCGTGCTGGACGCGATCGCCCGCGCCCGGCTGAATTCATAGTCCACGCGCTTCAGAACGAAACCTGCGCCGGCTCCGTCACCGTGAGCACCGACTGGTCGCCTGTCCGCTTCTTCCAGGCAACGCGAATAGCCTCGATCTTGGCCCGGTTGCCGGCCGTGTCCGGATAATCGATGATCAGCACCTTCGACCGCAGCCTCTCGGGCGCGGTCATCTGCTTGCCCTGCCACTGACCATAGCAGTCCATCACGCTTAGCCCATCGGGAAAGCGCGGTGTGACTTCCTTATCGAGAAAGGTCAGCCATTCAGCCTCCGTCACTCGCGATTCGCTGTGCTGCCCTTGAGACTGGCCTGATCCGGCCTCAATCGGCCCCAGCCCGAAGTAGAGCCGCGTATCGACCCATCCATTCGCATGCGCCGGATGCGCCGCGTCACCCTCGAGCGTAGAACTCTGCGCGGCGTGCGCGTGTTCGATGAAGTGAGCGGCAGTGAGGAGGGCGAGGAAAAATCCGACGGCGAGCAGGCGGTTTCGCATGGGAGAAGGATAGCTGGAGCTAGGCGCTCAAATCATGGAGCGATGATTTCGACCTTGGGAAAATAGGTCCGATACAAGCTCTCGTCCCGCGTGAGCAGGGCAAGGTCCCCAATGGCGGCATGGGCACCGACGTAGAAATCCGGCAGAAGGCTGTCCCTTGGGCCACCACGTTTGCGATAAGCGAAGAAGGATTTGCCGGCAAGAAAACCCGCTTCCCACGGAAGAGCCTCACGCAGATAGCCGGTATGCGGCAAGAACTCGTCCAGTGCCTCGATGCTCGAATATCCGACAGACACCTCGGCATAGATGATTGGATTGATTACTAGCTCGCAGTATTCCGCGCACTCGGCCAGCGCCTGTCCCGACCATGCCGACCAGTTTGGATCATTTGAAGCAATGTCCAACAGAACGTTGCTGTCCACCAAAACGCCGCGACAGTTGCGGAGGCGACGTTGCAATCCCGACAAGCCAGAGATCATTTGTGCTTATTGCGCGGGCGGTCCACGCCTCGAGTCATCGCCATAATTTCATCTGTGGTTAATCCGGTATCCGCTGTGCCGCGTAGCAATTCGACGAGGCGTTGTCCTCTGCGACCAGCGCCCCTTGGATCCTTCGCCTTACGCATGCGAACATGATCGCCCACGATCTCAAACTCGACCTCGGTATGCGGCAGAAGCCCAAGTCGGTTGCGGATTTCCTGAGGAATGGTGACCTGGCCCTTGCTAGTGATCTGCATGGTATTACTCCTACTGGTAAGAGTAATACCAGGTGACCGGCCAGGTCCAGAGCCTTTGAGCATGGCCCCGGGACATGCTATCCTCACCCATTCACCATGAGCTACGAAAACATCCTTGTCGAATCGCGCGACAGTGTCGCTGTCGTCACGCTGAACCGTCCCAAGGTGCTGAATGCATTGAACCAAGCGCTGCTTGCGGAGCTGGATGCAGCCGTGGACGACATCGCGGCCGACACTTCGATCCGGGCCGTCATCCTCACCGGCGCTGGAGAAAAAGCCTTTGCCGCCGGAGCCGACATTCAGGAGCTGGCGCAGCTGTCCGCCGTCGACGGCCAGCAGTTGGCTCTGAGAGGCCAACGGCTGTTTTCGAAGATCGAGGCCCTGCGGGTTCCGGTGATTGCCGCCATCAACGGCTTTGCGCTTGGTGGAGGTTGCGAACTCACGCTGGCCTGCACGCTCCGCATCGCCAGCGAAACGGCGAAGCTCGGCCAGCCCGAGGTAAAACTTGGAATTATCCCCGGATACGGCGGATCACAACGCCTTCCACGGCTCGTCGGCAAGGGCGCGGCGCTGAAGATGATCCTGACCGGAGAAATGATCACGGCTGCCGAGGCGCTGCGGATCGGGCTGGTCCAGGAGGTCGTTCCCACCGACCAGCTGATGGCCCGCGCCGACCAGATCGCCCGGACCATTGCCGCCCAGGCTCCGCTGGCGATCCAACACTGTCTGGAAGCGGTGCACAACGGATATGACCTGCCCCTCGACGAGGCGCTGCAATACGAGGCCGCGCTCTTCGCTCTGTGCTGCGCAACCGAAGACAAGGCCGAGGGGACGAAGGCCTTTTTGGAAAAGCGCGTTCCGAGTTGGCAAGGTAAATAACTGGGCGAGGGATTCTGCGTTCAATCCTCGACCTTCGCCTGATATTCTGTGGCTGCCCGGAGCATCACCGCACCTGAAAAAGCATGAATAGGCTCTGCTTATTGACTGTAACCCTCGGCCTCGCGACCGGGCTTGGCGCCTGCTCGTCCGGCAACCAGGGTGGAACTCCCGCCGAGCCCAAACCGACTCCGCAGCAGGCCAAAGCGGCCATCGCCGAGCGCGACACCGAGCGGCAGCAGCTCGAGCAGATTCCACCCCCGGCGAAGAACCGCTACTTGGCGATCCACACCAAGGAGGGCTGGAGTAACCCCTTTCTGATCGTGGGCAAGAAGACCGTTACGCTGCGGGTCATGAACCCCGAGCCGCCCCAAAGCAATGCGGTGCCGGGGACGCTGCTGCACCCTCCCAACGCACGCAAACGTGAGCTGGAGCTCCGAATTTCCGACCTGCCCGAAGCCCTGGCCGCCATTCCCGAAGATTCCTGGCCCTACGGCCGCGTCGTTGCCGTGGAAGAAGACGTCGTCCAGGCGCGGGCCGACCGCATTCAGGTGCGGCGCAACGTCGAAACGACCATTCAGGTGCTGAACGATCTGGGAGTCGTCGTCTATGAGTGGCCGGGCGCGGGAATGCTGCGCTAGGGTGTAGCGACGAACCTCCTGCAGCCTTGTAAGATAACCTCCATCTGACCATGGCCTCTTATCCGCACGCTGTTGCCGTCGCCGTATTCTGCTTTTGCTTTTTGCTGGTAACCGTAGCGGGCTTCCTGGCCGCGAACTGGAGACGCGCCGACCTGAACAGCCTCGAAGAGTGGGGCCTCGCGGGGCGCCGCTTCGGGACGCTCATTACCTGGTTCCTGATCGGCGGCGACTTCTACACCGCCTACACCGTCATCGCGGTTCCCGCGGCGCTCTACGGAACGGGCGCGCCGGGCTTTTTCGCGATCCCCTACTGCATCCTTCTCTATCCGTACATGATGCTGGTGCTGCCGCGGCTCTGGAACGTCTGTCACCGCAACGGTTACGTAACTCTGGCGGACTTCGCACGCGCGCGGCATGGCAGCAAGGCGCTCTCCATCGCGCTGGCGCTTACCGGCATCCTGGCGACCATGCCGTACATCGCGCTCCAGCTCGTCGGCATGCGCGAGGTGATCGCAGCGCTCGGCATCCGCGGCGAATGGCCGCTGGTAGCGGCGTTCGTCATCTTGGCGGCCTACACATACTCCAGCGGTCTCCGCGCTCCAGCCGTGATCGCCATCGTCAAAGACATGATGCTCTACATAATGGTGCTGGCCGCAGTCGTCATCCTTCCGGCAAAGCTGGGCGGTTACGGACAGATCTTCGCCACCGCCGGAACAGCGCTGGCCTCTCACAAACCTCCGGCGACCCTGATTCTCAAGCCGCAGCAGTACCTCAGCTACAGCACGCTGGCCTTTGGATCGGCGATCGCGATTGTGCTCTATCCACACACGGCGACGGGCGTCCTGAGCGCGGGCAGCGGCAAGGTCATCCGGCGCAATGCTGCCATGATGCCCGCCTACAACCTGCTGCTGGCGCTCATCGCGCTTCTCGGATACATGGCCATCGCGGCCGGCATCCACACAACCGACACATCAAGCGCTGTGCCCCTGCTCTTCGTGAAGATGTTTCCCAGCTGGTTTGCGGGCTTTTGCCTTGCGGCCATCGGCATCGGCGCGCTCGTTCCCGCGGCCATCATGTCCATTGCGGCTTCGAACCTCTTCACGCGCAACCTGTATGGAGCGCTGCGCCGCACCCCGATGACTTCGGCCGAGGAGTCGCAGCACGCGAAGTTGGTCTCGCTGTTTCTCAAGTTCGGAGCGCTGGCCTTCGTGCTCTTCGTTCAGACTCAGTACGCCATCGAACTGCAACTGCTCGGTGGCATCTGGATCGCGCAGCTCTTCCCAGCCGTGGTGCTGGGCCTCTTTACGCGCTGGTTCCACGGCCGTGCGCTGCTATGGGGATGGGCGGCCGGCATGGCCATCGGCACCGGCCTCGCCCTCGCGCGCGAGCTGAAAAGCTCGGTCTTCCCATTCCAGATCGCCGGGCACACCTATGCCATATACGCCGCGATCCCGGCGCTGTTGGCGAACATCATCGTGTCTGCCGCGGTCACCTGGCTGCTCAACGCTCTGGGACATGAACGCCGCGCCGACCAGACGCAGGCGAGCGATTACCTCCCGCAGGAAGCCTGAGGTCACCCATGCCGTCGCCATTTCCGATCCTCGACAACGCCACGCATCCGCACGAGAGCTTTGGCGCGCTACGAGAGCTTGAGGCGCGCCTCCGCGGTCAAATCCGGGGCGAGGTCCGCTTCGACCGCGGCTCGCGCGCTCTTTACGCCACCGATGCCTCGAATTACCGCCAGGTGCCGATCGGCGTCGTCATCCCGCGCGACGTCGCCGACGTCGAGGCAACCGTTGCCGCCTGCCGCGACCTCGGCGCGCCGATTCTTTCGCGCGGCGCCGGAACCAGCCTTTCCGGCCAGTGCTGCAACGTTGCCGTGGTGCTTGATTTCTCAAAGTACATGCGGTCCATCCTGTCGCTCGATCCCGATGCGCGGGTTGCCGTCGTCGAGCCCGGCATCGTGCTCGATCGCGTGCGCGAGGCCGCCGAGGAGCATCAACTGACCTTCGCGCCCGATCCGGCCACGCATTCGCGCTGCACGCTCGGCGGCATGATCGGCAACAACTCCTGCGGAACGCACGCGCTCATGGGCGGCAAGACGGTCGACAACATCCGCGAACTCGACGTCCTGCTCTACGACGGCACTCATCTCACCGTTGGCCCGACGGATGAGGAAGAATTTCGGCGCATCGTGGCCCGCGGTGGCCGCGCCGGGCAAATCTACGCCGGCCTCGCTCGAATTCGTAACAAATACGAGCACCTGATCCGAGAGCGGTTTCCACCCATCCCGCGCCGTGTCTCGGGATACAACCTCGACGAACTGTTGCCCGAGAACGGCTTCAATGTAGCGCGGGCCCTTGTGGGCAGCGAAGGCACCTGCGCCACCGTGCTGCGTGCGACTCTCGACCTGAAGCACAGCCCGCCATGCCGAAGACTCGTCGTCGTGGGCTTTGAAGACGCCTTCATCGCGGCGGACCACGTACCCTTTATCCTCGACTTTCATCCCATCGGCCTCGAAGGCATCGACCGCATGCTGACCGGCTTCATGCAGCGCAAAGGTCTGGCGCTGGACGACATCGCGCTGCTCCCCCCAGGCCATTCTTTTCTTCTGGTCGAATTCGGCGCTTCGAGTGATGAAGAAGTCGAGGCTCACGCGCGCCGGTTCGTCGAAGCCGTTTCCAGGCTGGACGTGCGTCCGTCAACGAAGCTCTGTTCGACGACCGAAGCCCCCCGGATCTGGTTCGTGCGCGAGTCGGCGCTTGGTGCCACGGTCTTCGTACCCGGAGAGCCGCATGGATGGGAAGGCTGGGAGGACGCGGCCGTTCCGCCCGAAAAGCTGGGCTCGTATCTGCGCCAGCTCTTCGCGCTTATGGGTGAGTACGGTTATCGCAGCCCGATGTACGGCCACTTCGGCCAGGGATGCGTCCATCTGCGCATTAACTTCGACCTCGAAAGCGCCGAGGGCATTCGCAAATTCCGGGAGTTCATCGATCGCGCCGCGGACATCGTGATCGCACACGGAGGGTCGATCTCCGGAGAGCACGGCGACGGCAAGGCTCGGTCGGTGCTGCTGCCGAAGATGTTCGGGCCGGAACTGATCGAGGCCTTTCGCGAATTCAAGGCGCTCTGGGACCCTGACAACCGGATGAATCCGGGGCATATCGTCGATCCCGTTGCCGTCTACGACGCCACGGAGAACTTACGTCTCGGTGACGGTTACAAATCGCATCATCAAGCCACGTTCTTCCAGTTTCCCGACGACCAGGGCTCCCTTTCGGAAGCCACTCTACGCTGCGTAGGCGTGGGCGCCTGCCGCAAGAACGGTCCGGGCACTATGTGCCCCAGCTACATGGTCACGCAGGAGGAGAAGCATTCGACGCGAGGACGAGCCCACCTGCTCTGGGAGATGCTCGAGGGCGACGTCCTTAACCGCGACTGGGAAAACGAGGACGTGAAAGAAGCTCTCGACCTCTGCCTCTCCTGCAAGGCGTGCCAGTCCGAGTGTCCCGTCAACGTCGACATGGCGACCTACAAGGCCGAGTTCCTCGCGCACTACTACCAGGCGCACCGCCGCCCTCTGCGCGACTACGCCTTCGGCTTCATGGATAAGTGGGCGCGCCTGGCGTCGCTGATTCCGGGGGTGAGCCCGCAGATTGCCAATCTGCCGCTGCGCCTGCCGGGAGTCAGCGGCCTGATGAAAGCAGGGTTGGGAATCGCACCGCAGCGGCGGCTACCCGAATTCGCGGCGAGGAGCTTCCAGAGCCGCTACGCGGCGCAGACGGTAGAGCTCAGAGCGCCGAGCCGGAGCGTCCTGCTCTGGCCCGACACCTGGAACAATTATTTTCATCCCCAGAACCTGCAATCCGGGCGCAACGTGCTGGCCAGCGCCGGATTTGATGTGGAGGTTCCTCAAGGACACATCTGCTGCGGCCGGCCCCTCTATGACTTCGGCTTCCTCGCCGATGCCCGCTCCTATCTCGAGCAGGTGATGGACAAGCTCGCGTCGGCGATCGCAGCCGCCACTCCGATCATCTTCCTTGAGCCCTCTTGCGCCAGCGTCTTCCGCGACGAGCTGCGCAATTTCTTTCCTGGGGATGACCGCGCGCAGCGCCTGCGGGAGCAGAGCTTTCTTTTCGCGGATTTTCTCGTGACGCAGGCGCCGGATTTCCGGCCGCGGGTCCTCGAAGGCCAGTCCGTGATGCTGCACGGCCACTGTCACGTGAAATCTCACACGAAGATGAAGGCCGAAGTCGCCCTGCTCGAGCGCACCGGAGCGCATGTAACGCTATTGGATTCAGGATGCTGCGGCATGGCCGGCCCCTTCGGCTTTGAGAAAGAGAAGTTTTCCGTTTCGCAGGCTCTTGCCGAACGGGTGCTGCTGCCTGCCGTCCGGAATGCCACGCCCGAAACTCTGATCGTCGCGGACGGCTTCAGTTGCCGCGAGCAGATCGCCCAGAATTCGTCTCGACCTGCCCTTCACCTGGCTCATGTCCTCTCCGGCGTGAGGTAAAGCTGGTGCTGTTTACACAAAATGTCACCGTCTCTGAGCAAAATTTTCCCGGTCATGCCTCGGTCAGCAGGAACTTGAGTTTTTTACATGCTGCAAAAATGAGGCAATTCGTTCTCCTCCCCCTGCAAAATCCTATATTTAAAACGTTTTAGTCCAGAGCGGCTTTTGCCTTCGTGTTTGGCAGACCGCATGCTTATGCATAGGCGTTGACAGGATGCTGCGCAGCTTCCAAAAGTATGTTCGTCCAGATCATGCCAAGGAATGCGGAACACAAAATGAATAAGATACAGAGTTTTACTACACCCTCGGCGATTTCGGCGCTGCTGCTTGCGGCGAGCCTCGGGTATCCGGCTGTCGCACAATCGAATTCCCCCAGCTCTTCGTCGGCTCAGGTTCAAACCGGAGCGTCGAACGCCCCGGCGCAGTCCACCAATGCAAACCCTAGCGACAACAGCACTTACGCGACAGGCCAGCCCCTGTCCACCCAGTCCAACGAGGGCTTCTGGGGCCACATGAACCCCTTCGCCCGCAAAAAGTGGGTGAAGAGGCAAATTGATCCAGTCAAGGACCGGCTGAACGAGCTTGATCAACTGCAAGCGAAGAACGCCAAGGATATCAAGGACGTAGATGCCCGGGCGCAGGCCGGTATCCATCAGGCCCAGTCTACGGCCGATCAGGCCAGCCAGACGGCATCGACCGCCAACGGCACGGCTACCCAGGCGCAGCAAACTGCCCAGCAGGCCAGCGCCGAGACCGCGAAGCTGAACGGTACCGTCTCCAGCCTTGACCAGTACCAAAAGGTCAACGACATCGAGATTCGCTTCCGCCCCGGACAGACAACCTTGAACGATAAGGCCAAGAGCGCCCTCGATCAGGTTGCCGCCCAAATGCGCGGCCGCAAAGGCTACATCGTCGAAGTGGCGGGCTATTCCTCTACCCGTGGACAGGCCGGCATCCAGAATTCGCAACACATGGCCGACGCCGTGGTCCGGTATCTGGCGGAAAATGACATTCCGGTCTATCGCATCCACCAGGTCGCGATGGGCAACGCCAAAATCGAAGATTCCGAAACAGCTCCGCACGGCAGCGTAGTGCGCGTGAGCTTAATGCAGAACAGTTTAGCGGCCTTGAACTCCTCGCCCTCAGGCGCGGGTTCGCCGATCGGTGCGACGCAGCAGTCAACCGCGCCCTCCCCCCAGGGAGCTGCGTCGCAACATCCGGTGCCACAACAACAATAACGAAAGGCCGCAACCAAGCTCTCACACAACGAGAGAACCAAGGCAGATTGGCCCCTCACCCGAGGGGCCGTTTTTTTTCCCTTCTAAATTAAAAGGCTGACCGCTCAGGCGAACGCCCGCATAAGTTCATCCAGAACGGCCTGTGGTTCTTCGCATATCCCGCTGTGCACGGGCGAGATCTGAATTATCGTGCTCCGCGGCGCCACCAGCCAGTGGAAGCGCTCGCGAAGGCTGAGCCTGGCGATCGGTCCCGCCGAGGCATCGCCAGCACAAATCTTCGGAATCGCCTCGAGGTGACGCCGGATGAGAGCCACGTCCGCATCCGGCCAGAGAGCGTTCAATCTTACTTCGTCGAGATGCACCCGGGCGCCGAGAAAGCGCTTTTCCAGGCAATAGACGATGACTCCCCCATTGATGAATTCTCCTCGCTCGACGCGGGGAACAACGCGTACTACCGCGTAGTCAAACGAGCTGGGTGTGGGCACGGATGGCCTCCTCCGCGAATCTCGGCGAAGCATTCAGCCGCCGGGTCAGATAGTCGACGTAGGCAGCGCGTTTCGATGCCGGATCAGAAATCCCCGGCTCAGGCCGCAGCCATCCATCGGGGGCCATGCTTAATATCTCTGCGAAGACCTCTTCATTCAGGCGTGAGTGCGCCTCCGCGTCCGCGGATTCAATCTGTGTCGCCCAGGGCAGCAGAATGTGTTCGCGGATAGCCGCAAAGGGTGACAGCGCTGCCTCCTGGACCTTCTTCCAGTTGTGGTGAAAGTAGAGAGCCGCGCCATGATCGATGGAGTACAGCTCGCGGTGCCACTTGAGCAGATTCGGGTTGCGAGCGGTGCGGTCGATGTTGGTCACGAAAGCGTCGAACCACACCGCAGCCGAAGCGAGATCAGCCGCAGCGTCGTCTCCAGCCGCCAGATCGAACATGACCGACCCGGGCAGATAATCCAGCGCCAGATTCAACCCGACGCTGGCCTTCAGCAGATCACGAATCTCCTGATCGGGCTCGTTTCTTCCCAAAGCTGCATCCACTTCGATAAAGACAAGCTCCGGCACGCGCAGTCCCAGTGAACGGCCGATCTCACCCGCGACCAACTCAGCCAGCAACGCCAGCGTCCCTTGGCCTGCCCCGCGAAACTTGATCACGTAGAGGCCAAGATCGTCGGCTTCCACCAGGGCCGGTAACGATCCCCCTTCGCGCAATGGAGTTACATACCGTGTTGCTCGAACAGTGCGAAGCATGCGGTCGATTGTATCGGGGCGTGGTGCAAGGTAAGCGGCAGACAACCCATTTAGGTCGCGAGCACCTGCTTGAGCAACTCGGGATCGACATTGCCCCCGCTCATTACCACCACGGCTTTCTGGTAAGGAAGCAGATCGGTCTGGTGAAAGAGCATTGCCGCTGTCGTGACCGCGCCGCTCGGCTCCGGGGTAAGCCGCGCCGAATGCACCAGCGTTCGCATGGCTTCACGGATTTCGTCTTCCTTCACGGTGAGGATGTCATCGACGAAGGCGCGCACGTGCAGAAAGTTCAGGTCGCCAAGGCTCTGCGTCCGGAGTCCGTCAGCGATGGTGCGGCTCGTCAGCTCTGCTGGCCAGGTGACCAGATGACCGGCACGCAGGCTTTCCTGGGCATCGGCCGCCAGCTCCGGCTCGATCCCGATCACGCGCACTTCCGGCCGCTGGTGTTTGATCGCGGCCGCGATGCCG
The DNA here is from genome assembly GCA_963782175.1 of uncultured Acidobacteriaceae bacterium. Taxonomy (GTDB): domain Bacteria; phylum Acidobacteriota; class Terriglobia; order Terriglobales; family Acidobacteriaceae; genus Silvibacterium. Next base: position 54,877 of record CAWAIX010000009.1, on the reverse strand, counting down.
CTGAGCAAGCCGCCCCCGCTGACTGGCGAAAGCACCAGGTCGACGTCGGGCAGGTCTTCGAGAATTTCGAGCCCGCAGGTCCCCTGCCCCGCAATAATGGCCGGATCGTCGTAGGGAGGCACCATCACATAGCCGAACTGATCCTGAAGCTCCTCAGCCTTCTGCTTCCGCTCCGAGCTCGCCGGGCCTACCGTAACGATCTCGGCGCCGAGAGCAGTCGTCGCGCGGCGTTTGATCTCCGGAGCGTTCGACGGCATCACGATCACCGCTTTCGTCCCGACCGCTCGTGCCGCATACGCCACCGCCTGGGCGTGGTTTCCGCTCGAATAGGTGATGACCCCGCGTGAGCTCTCGGCTGCTGGCAGCTGCGACACCTTGTTGTACGCGCCCCGAATCTTGAAGCTGCCGACCGGCTGAAGCCCTTCCGCTTTGACGTAGACTTCGCCTGCAAATGCCGGCTCATGAAGCCGAACGAGCGGCGTGTGAACCGCTACGCCACGCAGCCGCGCCTGAGCCGCGCGAAGGTCGTCAAGTGTAACGAGAGATATGGCTGACATCTGGGCCCTTTCACTATTTTCCGGCACTAAAGGCCATTTTCTTGAGTTGTTGTCGATCGCTGTCGTTCAATCCGATGATCCAGATAATCGCCAGAGTAAGAACGAGCCAGCTTATCAGCGCAACTGGACTAGCGGGCAGTATCTCCGATCTTCTCCAGAAGGGATAAAGAAGCACTGCAGGTACGATGCAGACCATCGGCCGCAGCATGCCCTGAAGCAGGAAGCGCGATCTCGCCAGCAGCACGGTGGCCTTCGTGAGGTCCATGCTTACGATGAGGTGAAGCATCACGCTTACAGACGAGCCAATCACCGTACCATAAGCGACCCCGATCGCTCCCATCTTGTGAGCAAGCAAGATGCTGGCGGTGAGATTCACCACCCCTTCCGCCGTCGCAGCCACCGTTGCCAGATGCTGTTTGCCAATGGCGACGATAACCAGCGAATAAGGAGAGAGGAGCAGTCGAAGAACATTTCCGACTAAGAGCACCTGCAGGTACACTACGCTGTGCATTGCATACTGCCGTCCAACCCAGAGCCTCAATAGCGGAAACGCGCCGATGAACAGCGGCAGGCCCATGACACAAAGCAGAAGGGTGCAATACCGGGTGGTTCGGATTGCAATCTCGCCAATTTGCTCAGGGAGCCTCCTGGATTGCAGAGCGGAAACGGCCGGAAGCAGCGGTCCAAAGACAGCTCCCACGATTGCTCCCAGGAAATTCACAGCGCTCGCCGCGATCGCATAGAAACCGGTGTTGTTGTAGTCGAAATGACCGACAATGACGGTATCTAACCCGCTCACGCACAGTCCCCCAAGCGTCCAGATCGCAAGTGCCCCGCCGAACTTCGTGAGTTTTGTCGCAGCGTCGCGGTCGAAAAATGGAAACGAGACCGTCACGTGTTCTCTGGCGAATCGTCTCCACACCATCCATTGCCCGAGCGCCGTTACCACGTTACAGAGTGCAATCGCGGCGGCCAGTTGCATCAGGTTTGCGTGGAAAAGCAGCAGAACGATCAACAATGCTGCCGAGGAGAGCTTGCTTACAGACGTAACCGCTGTCGGGATCACGTAGTCCTGCAATCCGGTGAAGACAGCCAGAAACGGACTGAATGGAAGAGAGAAGGCGGACGACAGCCCAACCATCAAGAGGCCCATCCGAACCTCGTGCAGCAGCGCGATGGGCATCTGGTGAAAAAGTCGTGGCACCTGCCACACCAGCACGCACACGACCCCTGCGCCAATGAGTGCAGCGGTCGAAAGGGCGATCACCGATGTGCTCACCAGGCGGTAATTTGCGTCCTTGTCTCCGGAGGCATTATGTTCCGCGACAAATTTCGCAATCGCAGTCTGCAGGCCGAAGTCGAGCAGGTTGACATAAGCGCTCATCTGCAGAATCAGCACCCAGGCGCTGTACTCGGCTTGCGGCATGTGCCGCACGAGAAACGGCGGCAGGACGAACGCAATCAGGGTCGAGAGTATCAACCGGATGATGTTGGATGCGGATCCACGGAGGACTAATCGTGTTTGTGACATGGGCTGAGTTACTGCCGGCTAAGCATCACGGCAGAAACTTCGCTGGCAGCGGCTCATCAGGAGTTTCGGCCTGCCATAGTATCTCAATGAGCTTCCACTGCGCGCCATCGTACACGGCCTGCATGCTGTTGATGCCCCGAACGGTCGCCTTCCCGTCGGGAGTATCGCGAATTTCGTAGGTGCTCCATAGATGCGCAATATGACCGTACTGTTCGACTGAATACTTGACCTGCCGCTCATAGAAAACCTGGTCGCCGCGCTTCGCGACCCGGGCAATCCAGTCATCTATCGTCAGACTATGCGGCACCCACTTACCGTCCTGCCCCTTGGCAACAGGAATCAGGCGCGCGTCAGGCATGAAGAGCTGTCTCATGCAGGAGCGGTCCTTGTTGCCGGCGCCGCTTACGGCATCGTCAACGGCCTTGACGAGATCGGGCAGCGTAGTCATCGCCGGACAAGACGCGCTGGTCTGGGCCACAAGCAGAATCGCGGAGATGGCGGCCAAGGCAGCCGCGAAGAGAGACAGCCTGCGCATAATACCTCCAAAAGAGTGCTCAGATCTCCAGGATCACCGGCATAATGAGCGGCCGTCGGCTGGTATTTTTCTGGATATACCGCTTGAGATCAATGCGGATCTTCTCTTTGATGACGCCGTAGTCGGCCTTCTCTTCGGCGCTCGAGTTTTCGAGCGTCTGCGCCACGACCTGCCGTCCTGCTTCGAGTAGCTCCGCATCGGCACCGACGAAGCCGCGCGTCACCAGCTCGGGCTGGCGCTCGACCTTGCCGCTGAGCTTGTTGATCGTCAGTATCGCCAGCACGATACCGTCCTCGGAGAGATGCCGCCGGTCACGGATGACCAGATCCTCAACCACGTCCGCCGTTGAGCCCGAATCGATGCAGACGCGCCCCGCCGTTACCGTGCCCGTCTTCTGCGCATTATTCTGGTCGAGTTCGAGCACGTCGCCGTTTTCGAGAATCAGCGCAAGATCGATGACCCCGGTCCCGTGCGCCAGATCGGCGTGCTTCTTCAGGTGCCTGTAGTCGCCGTGAATCGGAATGAAGAACTTCGGCTTGAGCAGGTTAATCATCAGGCGCTGCTCTTCCTGGCTGGCGTGGCCGCTCACGTGGATCAGCCCCGAAGACCCATCGTCAAAAATGACGTTAGCATCGCGACGGCTCAGGTGATCGATCACGCGATAGATGCTCTTCTCGTTGCCGGGAATCACGCGTGAGCTGAGGACAACCGTGTCGCCGGCCAGCACGCGCGCGTGCTTGTGGTTATCGACAGCGGCGCGGCTCAGCGCGCTCATCGGCTCGCCCTGCGTTCCGCTAATCAGGATCATCAACTCTTCCGGCGAGTAGTCGTGGATCTGGCCCGGATGAATCACCAGCCCCGGTGGCAGGTCGAGATAGCCTAAGTCCTGCGCAATCTCCGTCGACTCAACCATGGACCGCCCGACAACTGCGACCTTGCGCCCATGCGTATGCGCAAGACTCATCGCAATGCGAATGCGGTAAATCGAGGACGAAAAGCAGCTGAAGAACAGCTTCTTCTTCGTGCGCGAAAAGACCTCGTCGAGGCGCGGCTTTACCGCCCACTCGCTGGGCGTATAGCCGGGACGATCGACGTTAGTCGAATCCTGTAGCAGCGCCAGCACGCCGCGCTTGCCATACTCTGCGAAGGTATGCAGGTCGAAGGCTTTACCGTCGGGCGGCGACAGATCAATCTTGAAGTCACCTGTGTGGACGACCACCCCGACCGGTGTGTCGATGGCCAGCGCGACGCAGTCGACCAGGCTATGCGTCACGCGGATCGGCTCAATCGTGAAGGGCCCCAGCGAAAACTTGGCGCCCGGAGCGATCTCGATCAGCTCCGTTTCGTCGAGCATCCTGTGCTCTTCAAGCTTGCCTTCCACGTAGGCCAGCGTGAATTCGGTGCCGTACACCGGCACATTCAGCTCCGAGAGGATCCACGGCAGGCCGCCGATATGATCCTCGTGCCCGTGCGTCAGAACGATCCCGCGCACGTGCTCGCGGTTCTCTACGAGATAGGTGATGTCCGGTACGACGATGTCCACGCCAAGCAGCTCCGACTCGGGGAACATCAGGCCGGCATCGATGACGAGGATATCGTCTTTATAACGGAGCGCCAGGCAGTTCATACCGAACTCGCCCAGTCCGCCCAGCGGGATAATTTGTAGTTTAGCGTCTGCCATCCGAAACTACGATGGTATCAGGTGCAAAGCCGGTTTTCGGCTGCAGCGCCTCAGCGCAGCAGGTCCTCGAGCGCCGCGCTCAGCTCCGTCTTCTCATCGCGGTATTTCACAATCACCGGCGTGTAGACGCTGAGCCCCCATTCCGCCGCCCGCCCCTTCTCGATGGCTCGCGAGCCCGGAACCACCACCGCTCCTTCGGGAATAATCAGCGGGCTGTCCGCACTGCCGCGCAGTACCGTTCCATTCACGACGTCATAAACCGGAGTTCCGCGGGTGAGAATCGTCCCCGCCGCCAGCACCGCCTGTCTCCGCACGATCGTGCCTTCATACACACCGCAGTTGCCGCCGACCAGCACATCGTCCTCCAGGATCACCGGATTCGCGTTCACCGGTTCCAGCACCCCGCCCACCTGCGACGCGGCGCTCAGATGCACCCTCCTGCCCACCTGCGCGCAGCTTCCCACCAGCGCGTGTGAGTCGATCATCGTGCCCTCGTCAACATACGCGCCGGTGTTGACATACATCGGAGGCGCACATATGACACCCTTCGCCAGATACGCTCCTGCGCGTACCGAGGATCCTCCAATGACAACGCGAATACCGTCTTCGGGTCGGAACCGCCGGACGGGATAGGTGTGTTTGTCGATGCAGGGCAGTCCGTCATCGAAGGGCTGCAAATGACCGATGCGAAACCCCAACAGAATTCCCTGCTTGACCCACGTATTCACTCGCCAACCCGAAGGCGATTCCGGGTCGGGTTCGGCGGCGCGGACCTCGCCCCGTTCGAGCGCGGAGCGCAGCTCCTCGAATGCGGCCATGGCCGAAGGGTCATCGATGGCCGAAGCCCCCGCGGCAAAGTGCTCTTCTATCTGATTTTTTAGCTTGTTCACTTGTGCGTCTTTGATCCTGAACAGACGTTAATCACCTTCGGCCTGCGGTCGGTGCGCCAGCAGACCTAGTTCTCCGGCGAGTTTTTCCAGGCGCGCGCGGGTCGCGGAAGAGACAGGAGTCAACGGTAGCCGGTAGTTCTCGCCGATCTTGCCCATCATGGCCATCACGGCCTTCACCGGCCCGGGACTTGTCTCCCAGAAATTTGCCTGCAACAGGCCGAAGTATTTGCGATTCAGCTTGCGCGCCGTCGCCCACTCGTTATCAAGCGCGGCGCGGACCATCTGGGCCATCTCGGCCGGAATCTCGTTCGAGGCAACGGAGACGAGCCCCGCACCCCCTGCTCCGATGACGCCCAGCGCCATATTGTCGTCCCCGGCATAGACCTCGAAGCCGCGTGGCGCGCGGGTGATCACCTCGGTGATCTGCGGCAGGTTGCCGCTCGACTCCTTGACTCCGCGAATGTTGGCCTCGGATTCGGCGAGCCGCAGGATCGTCGCCGGGTCCAGATTCACCCCAGTGCGCGACGGGATATTGTAAAGGACGACCGGAACATCGACCGCACGCGCCACTGCCTTGAAGTGCTCGAACTGTCCTTCCTGCGTCGGTTTGTTGTAATAGGGGCTGGCGGAAAGGATAGCCGTAATTCCGGGAATGCGCGAGGCGACCTTCGCACGCTCCACCGCCTGTCGCGTCGCATTATGCGTACAGCCCGCCCACACGGGCACGCGCCCGGCCGCAGCTTCCGCCACGATACGCAACACCCGCAGCCACTCATCGTCGGTCAGCGTCGGCGTTTCGGCAGTTGTGCCGCAGGCTACCAGCCAGTCGATTCCATTCTCGATCTGCCACTGCACCAATGCGCAAAGCGCCTGGTCGTCGAGGCTCCCATCCGGCCGAAAGGGAGTGACTAATGCCGTGCCGCAACCCGTTCCTGCTTCCATCACAGTCGAGTCTACAGTCGCTTCTCAGCAGCGGCCAAATCCGTCTTCTTCGACCGACTATAAAATGGCGATATACCGTCCGCAGAAAGACTTGCGCCCTCAATGATTTCGGTCCTCGTCCTCACCAAGAACGAAGAGAAGGATCTTCCCGGCTGCCTTCAGACCGTTTCCTGGAGCGACGATGTCCACGTTCTCGACTCCTTCAGCACTGATAACACCGTTCAGATTGCAAAGGCCGCTGGAGCTACCGTTACCCAACGGCAATTCGACAATTGGGCTGCCCATCAGAACTGGGCTGTGGCGAATATCCCGTTCAGACACCCTTGGGTGTTCTATATCGATGCGGATGAACGCATGACACCAACGCTGGTCGAGGCGGCTCAGGCAGCGGCTTCGAATCCGGGCGACCGGGTCGCGTTCCGGGTTCAGAGGCGAGATTTCTTCCTGGGGCGCTGGCTGAAACATGTCCAGGCATCGCCCTTTTACCTGAGGCTCTTTCGTCCGGAAAGGATGCGGTACGAGAGGCTCGTCAACCCGGTTTCTCTTCCGGATGGCCCGGTAGGGCAGATTCCCGGCTTTCTTGACCATTTTCCATTCAGTAAAGGCATCAGTCACTGGCTTGCGAGACACAACGCCTACAGCACCCTCGAAGCAAAGCAGACTTGGGAGAACCGGCAGGCCGGTCACCCATTCAGCCCCGTGAAAGCCCTCACGGCAAAAGACTTTCATGAGCGCCGATTTCAGCAGAAAGAGCTCTTCTACCGCATGCCGGCGAGGCCTCTGCTTAAATTCCTGGTTCTGTACATTGCAAAACGCGGCTTCCTGGACGGAGATGCCGGATTTACCTATGCCGCGCTACAGTCGATTTACGAATACATGATCGTGCTCAAGACTCGGGAGCTCGATCGTGCCGACTCCCGCTAACCCTTGGCGGCCTTAACCAAGTTGGCCCGCAACCTCGCTGAACTCCCACACCCCGGTCTTGCCGGCGATCCATTCGGCAGCGCGAATCGCGCCTTCGGCAAAAGGCCGGCGCGAGAACGCTTCGTGCTTCAGTTCGATGCAATCGTATGCCGAACGGGCCTCGACGACATGAATGCCCGCCGCATCGCCTTCGCGCTTTGAAACTATCTCGACGGCCAGCGACGGGTTGACACCTGCTAATGCTTGCTTGATCGACAGCGCCGTTCCGGATGGCGCATCTTTCTTGCTCGCGTGATGCGTCTCCGTAATGCTGAACTCGTATTGAGGTAGTGTAAGCGCGAGCTCGCGCGTCATGCGCAGCAGAGCCTGCACGCCAATCGAAAAGTTCGTACCGTAGAGAAGCGCTGCGCCCTTGCGCCTCGCGAGATCGCGCATATCGTCAAGGCGGTCGTACCAGCCCGTTGTGCCGACGACGACGCGGGCGCCATTTGCCAGGCATGCGCGCAGATTGTGGATGACAGCCTCGGCTGTTGTGAAGTCGATGACTACGTCAAATTGAGCCAGAAAAGGAGCAGTCAGCGCCGAAGCATTCCGATTCTCTTCCTCGCCTACAACCCGCACCCCATGCCCGTGCTCGTGCGCGACCTCAGCGACCAGGCTGCCCGTTTTCCCACGCCCCAATACCAGAAAGAGCATCTATCTCACCGCTTGTTTCAGTGCTTCCACGTCGAAGATGTCGGGATCCGGATCGACAAAGAACTCGTCGTGCAGCGAACGGATCGCCTCCTCTGCATCATCCTCTTCGATCATGAAGCTCATGTTGATTTCCGACGCGCCCTGCGAAATCATCCGCACGTTCACGTGCCGGATAGCCTGAAATACACGTGCCGCGATCCCGTTCTGCCCGCGAATATTCTCGCCCACCATGCAGATCAGCGCCTTGCGTCCCTCGTACTTCACATCAGCCAGTTGGCTGAGGTCGGCGGCGATATCCGGCAGCTTGTCGTTGGAATCAACGGTCAGCGATACCGAAACTTCCGAGGTCGAAACCATATCCACCGGGCACTTGTGCTTGTCGAAGACATCGAAGATCGCCTTGAGATAGCCGTGCGACATCAGCATACGGCTCGCGACCACGTCGATAATCGTCAGCCGCCGCTTCACCGCGATTGACTTGAATGGGCTGCGGCAGTGCGGTGCCAGCGAGATAATACGAGTGCCTTCATTCGTCGGATTTTTTGAGTTCAACACCAAAACCGGTATGTTCTTCTTCACCGCGGGCAGAATCGTCGCCGGGTGCAGCACCTTCGCGCCGAAGTAGGCCAGCTCGGCAGCCTCTTCAAAGCTGATCGTCTTCACGCGCAACGCGTTGGGGCAGATGCGCGGATCGGTCGTCATAATACCGTTCACGTCCGTCCAGATCTCGATCGATCCGGCATCGAGTCCGCCGCCGACCAGCGCCGCGGTGAAATCCGAGCCGCCGCGACCCAGCGTGGTGGTCACGCCTTTTTCCGTGGCCCCGATAAAGCCACCCATCACGCAGACGCGCCCCGCCTCCGCCTGCGGCCGCACGTGCTGCTTCAACCTCTGCTCGATCAGCGCAACCTGAGGAATCGCTTTGCCATGCTGAGCATCCGTGACGATGCACTGGCGCGCATCGACATAAACTGCATCCAGATCGCGCTCGCGAAACGCCTCCGCGATCATGCGGCTCGAGAGGCGCTCGCCGACCGACACCACCATGTCGCTGATGCGCGGCGTCAGCTCGCCCACTGCCGCGAGTCCGCGCAGAATTTCATCCAGGCCGGAGAATTCGGTTTCGATCCACTGGCAGATGCCGGTCTTGCAGTCGCCCGAAACCAGCGCCGAAGCCGTCTCCAGATGCCGGTTGCGCAGCCGCGCCGTGATGGCCAGAGCGCCGGCGCGGTCTCCCCGTCCGGCGGCGTTCGACGTCGCCAGAAGCTGATCGGTCACTTTAGCCATTGCGCTGACCACGACGATCGGCGTCAGCCCTTTGGCGAGCCTGCCACGTACGATCTGCGCGGTTCTGTTGATTGCAGCAGCGTCTTCGACGGAGGTCCCGCCGAACTTCATCACGACGAGCTTGCTCATGCGGGAACCGCGACCGGATCGAGTTTGCCCAATGAGACCAGCAGCTCCGCATTCAGCAGCGCAGCGCCTGCCGCCCCGCGAATCGTATTGTGCGAAAGCACCGTGAACTTCCAGTCCAGCAGACTGCACGGGCGCAGGCGGCCTACGCTCGCTGTCATGCCCCCTCCGCGCATCTTGTCCAGGCGCGGCTGAGGACGATCTTCAAGGGCGATAAACTCGACCGGTTGTGCAGGAGCCGTGGGCAGGTCGCGTCCGGCCAGCGGCGTAAACTCGCGCCACGCTTCGAGAATCTCTTCCTTCGTCGCGGGCTTGCCCAGCTTTATACTCACGCTCTCCGTGTGACCGTCTTCGACAGCAACGCGGTTGCAGTGCGCCGTCATCTTCGCCGCAAGTGGCCGCACTGCCTTGCCCTCGCGATTTCCGAGGAGACGCAACGTCTCGGCCTGCATCTTTTCTTCTTCGTTCTTGACGTACGGCACCACGTTTCCGAGGATGTCCATCGAGGCGACGCCGGGATATCCCGCACCGCTCACCGCCTGCATGGTGCTCACAAAAATCGCCTCAACGCCAAAGCGTTCGACCAGCGGTTTGAGAACCAGGACAAGGCCAATGGCGGAGCAGTTAGGGTTGGTCACAATATAGCCACCGGAGTCTTTGCGCCAGCTCTGATTTTCGAGGATCGGCAGATGGTCGGCATTCACTTCGGGAATCACGAGCGGCACATCCTCGTGCATGCGGAAGGCGCTCGAGTTCGAGATCACGGCACAACCGGCAGCCGCAAAGGCTGGCTCGAGTTCGCGGGCAATATCGGCGTCGAGCGCCGCAAAGATCACCTTGGGAGCGTCGTCCGGAACGGCCGGCGATATCGGCATCTGCGCGATCCGCTCCGGAAGCGCCGAGTCGAGCTTCCATTTCACCGCGTCGCCGTACCGCTTGCCGCTCGAGCGATCGCTCGCCGCAAGCCATGCCACCTCAAACCATGGATGATGCTCAAGAAGCTGGATGAACCGCTGGCCGACCATGCCAGTCGCGCCAAGAATCCCTATCTTTTGCCGCATTTTTCTGTGTAAGCCTGCCTTGCCGGTGATCTTCGCGCGACATCCCTGTGTCCACGCCTGCTTTCGGCTGTGTTGACAGTGTACCGTTTTCTTTCAGCGAGATGAACGAGCTGGGACGAACGGCGCCTGCGTGGAATCTCAGAATGAAACGGCCCGCACCAAATAATGAAACGCCTGTCGGCGTCTTGATCTGCGGCCAAACAGGCGTTCGCCAGGTCAAGCGCACTTCGCAAATACGATCGTCTGAACGAAGGTGTTGATACGAGCCGGGTTGCCAGCCATGCGCTGGATCATGCGTTGCTGTAACCGGTCGGCGAAAACACCGAATGCCTCATTGTCACCGGCCCGTACCAGCGTCAGCGCGGAGGCAAGCGAAGGCATGAAAACCGATCGAAAGAAGAGCGCCCGCTTCCTCGCCAGCACCTTGCCGTCTTTGTCCCGCTCATAATCGAGCCATGCAGCATCGGGCAGAGCGGAGATTTCGCAGTGTTCCACACTGAGATCCCTGAATTGCCCGTTGAGATGGAATGGCGCGAGGAGTTCGCTTTTCAGCCTCGGATAAGTTCCAAGCACCATGCGCTCGCGCTCCTCTGCCTGAATCTCTCCGTCCTCAACCATCTCGCCAAGCACCGCATTCGCATGGTCCATAACCTCCTCGAATCCGGTTCCAACCCCATCGACGCGACCCGGCAGCGCAACCACAAGACGCCCGCTGGGTCGCAGCTCCCGTGCTCGCAACGTAAGAAAAAACTCCCAGTCTTCCGCAGCCTGCTTGGCAAACGCAGCGCTCGCAGCCCCTGTGCCGCGAAGGGGAATAAAATGGCCCGGAATCAGCGAAGGAATGTGGCTGAGCCACACCGCTGCATACGACGACCATCCCAGATGTACAGACTCAGCCGGAAGCACCTGTTCGTAAAATGATCTTCCAATTGCGCACGGAAACACCTCAGAATCACGCAGAGCATAACGGTCCGCATCGGAGTTCAGCACCTCAAACAATGAGTTGAAGTCGTTCGACGGCTGGTCAATGTGGAACACAAATACAGCCCGGTCCGGGCCGATGCGTGGCCGGAGAGTCCGAAGCGCGATCCGCATCGGAGTCAGCGAGTTCTTGCCTTGGGACGATCCATAATCGGCGATCATGACAGGCCGATCGTCCGGATCGAGTGCTATCTTTCGCACCGCCTCCTCAAGAAAGGCAGCTGCTAAAGTAGCACCGGCGTGAGGAATCGTCGCGTACTTGTTGTATGCTCCCTTTCCTTCCATTACGCCATGAGGCAGCACCGTTTGCTCCGCCATTGTCGTTCCTCCTTTCAATAGTTCCGGGCCCCCGGCCAGTCTCAGGTCGGAAGCAGTCCCAGCTCCGCATTACTTTCCTCTGCCGCCCCGGCCTGATACCGGTAGGGTCCAAGACGCATCATGAGCCCGGCGCCAATGAGTGTTGCGGCGCAGAAGAGAGTGAGCATGAAGGCATAGGAGCCGCTCGCATCGTAAGAGGCGCCCATGAGATATGCGCCCAATCCTCCAGCGAGGCCAAACCCGCCAAAAATAAAGCCATAGATCGCGCCAAACGAGCGCAGCCCGAAATAGCGGCTTATCAGGTAGGCCGAAATATCCACCTCAGCGCCCAGCCCAAGGCCGATAAAGAAAGCAGCCGCAAATGCAAGCTGTGGAGACGCCGCTATCCGCAGCACACCAATCGCTGCACCCGCGCACGCGAAAATCAGCCCCGCGACCCGCGGAGCGAAAAAGCGATCCAGCAGGTACCCCGTTCCGGTTCTGCCCACCAGAAGACCGCCGCCCAGCAACGAAGCGGCCAGCGCAGCTGTCTGTGCTTGTACTCCACGATCGGTAAGGATGGCGGCGATATGTGCGAAACATGCCTGCACGCTGGCCGACACAAGGACGACAGCGCACAGGAGCAGCCATAGCGTAGGAGTCCGCAATGCCTCGCTCCAACTCAAACCCATATCGCCCGCCGGTCCACGGGATGACGCGGCGGCCTGAGGCAGGCCATCCGGCAGCTGACCGATTGATTCCGGTTTCTCAACGAGAAACTTTGCCAGCATCGGCACGGTAACCAACAGAATCGTCGCTCCGACGATGCCAAACGTGTGGCGCCAGCCAAATCTTGCAATCAGATATTGCGCAGCCGAGGGCATAACAAAGGCTCCGGTCCCCAGACCCGCCATCATCAAACCCAGGGCAACGCCTCTGTGCCGGTCAAACCAATGCGAGACCACGTAGCAGTAGGAGACCGGCGCTAATCCGGAGCCGACAAGGCCCAGTGCAACGTAAAACACATAGAGCTGCCAGATTCTTCCCGAACAAAAATGTGCACCTAGCAGGATCAGCCCAGCCAACGCGTTGCATAGCAGGATGACCTTGCGCGGGCCGAAATGGTCGATCAGTCGCCCGGCAAAGGGTACTCCGCACGCAAGCATCGCGGTGGCGAGAGTAAGCGCGAGAGAAACGGCTCCGCGTCCCGCATGAAATTCCCGAATCAGTGGCTTGAGAAAAACTCCGAAGGAAAACACCATGATCGGGATCGGTCCGAGAAGCAATCCCAGCGCGCAGGTCAGGACCACCCACCAGCCATAAAACCGTCGCGGACGAATTCTGCTCATGAACGACTCCCGGAATACCTACCCCGAAAGACACAAATGCGCGAAGTCTATTCCGGAAAAGGCCAGCCAGCTTGTCAATCAGGCGCGCGCGATTACGAGGATTGGGCGTACCTCTAGCCTGACCCATTCGCGGCGTAACACCGCCGGTACGCCGACCCACTCGGGATCGAGTGCCGTGGCCCCAACCACCTATTGAACGCACGCGGCCAGCCGTTTCAGCGGGGATTGGTCGAAAGGCCGATGTGACAGCGATTGTATTCCTCGCAGCCGGCGGCGGTGAACCCGTTTTCCCGCAGCTTCCGGCTCAACCGCGGCTGCATTCGCCCGTTGCCTTGACCCGCTCCACGCGAGACAATCAGTGCGCTGCGCAGGAGACAGGCACCCTTATGCCCCCAATTCGCGTTTGCTTCATGGTGATGCCCTTCGGAACCAAGGACACTGGCGCGGAGCCCGGCAAGGGTCCGGCGAAGATCGACTTCAACGCGCTGTGGGACAAGGCGCTCCGTCCCGCCATCGAAGATCTGGGATTTCTGCCGGTAAGAGCGGACCGGGATGCCGGTTCGCTGATCATTCAGGCCATGATCGAGCGGCTGGCCATCTCCGACCTGGTCATCGCGGATGTGACAATCCCCAACGCCAACGTCTATTACGAGGTCGGTGTGCGCCATGCCGCTAAGAAGGCCGGATGCGTGCTCATCGCTGCCGATTGGTCCAAGCCCGTCTTCGATATTGACCAGATGCGTCGGCTCACCTATCCCATGCCCGAGGTTTTGGTCACCGACGATGGAGCAGAGGCGATTCGGAACAAGATCAAGCAGGAAATCCGCCAGGTGATGGACTTTGTTTCACCGGTGTACCAGACAATCCCGCAGTTTCCCGGCACCGTAGACATCAATAAGGTGCAGATCTTTCACGACGTGGCGGAGAGGATTGCGCGTATTCAGGGAGAAGTGACGACAGCAAGGTCGCTGCCTTCCGATCAGGCTCCCTCAGCCGTTCAAAGACTGGTCGATACCTACGGGGACGATGCGGTCGCGGTCCCGAGCGTCGCATTGGACATTTTGTTGCTGATGCGTGACACGCTGCAGTGGGAGGCAGTGCTCAAATTTATCGATAAACTGCCCGATCACGTCCGCCAGCTTCCGGTCGTGAAGGAACAGAAGGCACTTGCCCTCGGCGACGGCGGCAAACCGCTGGAGGCGATCGCGGAACTGGAGGCGCTGATTCGGGTGGAAGGAGACAGTTCCGAGCGCCGCGGGCTGATCGGAGGCCGATACAAAAAACTCTATGACGCTGCACCGGATGCGCAATCGAAAACTTCCTACCTGAACAACACCATCAGCAACTATGAACGCGGCATGATGCTCGACCTGAACGAGTATTATCCCGCGAACAATTTGCCTCGCCTTTACCGCGAGAGAAAGCGCGCCGGCGATGACATCAAGGCAATGACAGCAGCCCGGCTTACCGTGCTTGCCTGCGAGCGGGCCCTTCAGCGCAATCCCGACGATCGCTGGATTCGCCCGACTCTGCTGGGTGCGGCATTCGACGCCGGAGATATCCCCGCGGCGAGGAAGATTCTCGACGAGCTCAGCCAGGCACCGTCGCCGCCCTTTCAAGTCAAGTCAACCATTCCCGACCTGCGCAGATCCATGTCGCTATTGAGCGAGACCGAAGATGTCTCGGAGCTGGCGGCTCTGCTGGGCGAGTTCCAGCGTCTGCTCGATCCTAATGGGACCATAACCGCCATCGCCGGCCGGCGCATCGACGCCGAAGGCGCGCGCGACAAGCGATTTCCTCCAGCGAACGAGAATACGGTCGCGCACCGCATCACCAACATGCTGCTCGGGACAGCCAGCACCGGGATCGTCTCATCTGCCGCCTGCGGAGCCGACATCCTGGCGCTCGAATGCGCGCGAGACCTTGGTCTCTGTCGCCGGGTGGTTCTGCCCTTTTCGCGCGAGCGATTCCGCGAAACTTCTGTCTCCGATCGCGGTGAGTTGTGGGGTGAGCGGTTTGACGCGATCCTGGCTGAGTTGGGAAAGAGCGATGTAATCGAGCTCGGACTCGACGGAAATGAGGATGAAGCCTACGCTGCCACAAACGTGAAAATCCTGGACGAGGCTCAAAAAGAAGCCCGTGATCGCCGACCGCTGGCTGCAATTGTCTGGAACGGGCTCGTCCGCGGTACATCGGACTTGACTGAGGCCTTCCGTCAGCTCGCGGTGGAGAGAAAGCTGGAAGTTATCTCAGTTTCGACCCTCTGAGCTAGAGCTTGTCGCCCCGCCTTGCCAGCCTGCGGAAGAACATTCCCGCCGTAAGGAAAAGCGCCGAGATGACCGTGGCTACCAACCCGTTACCGAGCGCATGATGATGCAGGCTCAGCGCCGCAACAAGGAACCAGGCTCCCGCTCCCACGAACCAGATCCACACGCCCCACGTTCGAATGAGCCCTCTGCCTGTCCCTTCCTGCTCCACATCCCGCTTCACGGCGCCACCTTGAACTATTGTGCGCGACTGTCGCCGGATTTGGCCAATCCTCGCTGCTTAAACCCTATTCCACGCGGCAGATGAGGCACTTCAGGTACTCGGTCTCCGGAATCGTAAGCACCACCGGATGGTCGGCCGCCGCCCCGCGCCGCTCCACGAGTCGCACCCGGCGCCGCGCATCACCCGCGGCCGAAGCCACGACCGACGTAAAATCCGCTAGCGAGACATGATGCGAGCAGGAGCAGGTAACGAGAACCCCTCCCGGCCGCAGCATCTTGAGCGCTCGCAGGTTCAGCTCCTTGTATCCCCGCAACGCCCCTTCGACCGCCCGCTTCGACTTCGCAAACGCCGGTGGATCCAGGATGATCGTGTCGTAGACCGCGCCCGAGTCACTCCACTCGCGCAGCAGGTCGAACGCATTCGCCTCGATCCACTCGACCTCCGGCCCTGCCAGCGCCTCGCGGTTCGCGGCCAGGTTCTGCTCGGCTACTTCCAGGGCGGCCCGCGACACATCGACCCCCGTGACACGCGCACACGTCCTCGCCAGATGAAGCGCAAATCCACCCTGATAAGTAAAGACATCCAGCGCTTCTCCGTGTGCGTTCCGGGCTGCGGCGGCGTAGTTCTCGCGCTGGTCGAGGAATGCACCCGTCTTCTGCCCCGCGCTTGCATCGTAGTGAAAGCGCAGACCGTTGATGCGGAATAGCGTACGCAGCATGGGCTCTCCCCGCGAGTAAAGCGGGGCGGCATCGGCAGCGACGGTCAGCTGCTCCAATTCGCGGTTGCGCGGATCGGGCCGCTCGACAATAGTCGCTGGATCGAGCATCTCGCGCAGAACATCGATGACGACAATGCGGACCCCCTCGTTGTCCAGAGCACGGCTCAACAGTTGCACGATGATCAACTCGCCGTATTTGTCGGCAATAATGCCCGGCAGCGCATCCGCCTCGCTGAAAATAAGCCGGCAGGCATCGCTATCGCTGCTCGATAGGATCGGTTCACGTTGCGCCACCGCCTCTCGTAGGCGTCGCGCGAGCAGAGCAAGCCATTCAGCCTCGGTGGCAATCACTTCCGTTGAGACGAGCCGCAGCACAATCTCCGAGAAAGCGCTATAGAGCGCCGTGCCCAGAAAGTTTCCACGCTGGTCAACCACAGCCAGCAAGTGCGGCGCGTCGTCCGGAACCGAAACCACATCAGACCGGTAGACCCACACATGCCCCGCGCGCAGCCGGTCCGCTGCCCTGCGCGTAACCACTGCGGTGGGCATTTCCGGCTGATCCAGAGCCCCGGGAAGTCCGACTCCGGCAGGCTCTTTCGCCGGCCGCGTTGCTTTCGCACCCCGCTCCCGGCGTCGTCCCGTCACCTCTTTGCCAACCATCGCGATCCGCCCTCCCAATGTTCGCACAATGCATCGCGCATATAATGAGACATGGCAACGGCCCAGACGACTGCGCTGAGCGCTGAGGATTCCTCAGAAGTGCTTGCGGAGAAATTCGACAAGCTGCTGGGTCTGGTGCGTGCCAATCGTCCCGGCGACGACCTCGACATCATCCGCAAGGCCTGGGACTTCTGCCTCGAACATCATGCTGGCCAGAAGCGCGCCTCGGGTGAGCCTTTCGTGCTGCATCCCCTCGAAGTAGCGCTGGTGCTCGCCGAGATGAAGCTCGACTCGACCGCCATCGCCGCCGGCCTTCTGCACGACGCTATTGAAGACACCGAAGCGGAGGCCGTAGAAATCCGCGCCAAGTTCGGCGATCAGGTCGAGCACATCGTCGAAGGCGTCACCAAGATCGACAAAATTCAGTTTGCCAATCGCGAAGACCGCCAGGCCGAGAACGTCCGCAAGATGCTGCTCGCCATGGTCAGCGATGTGCGCGTCGTGCTGATCAAGCTCGCCGACCGCCTGCACAACATGCGCACCCTCGAGCATCTCTCTTCCGACAAGCAGCAGAGCATCGCGCGAGAGACCCTCGACATCTATGCGCCGCTGGCCCACCGGCTCGGCATGGGCAAGGTGCGCGGCGAGCTTGAAGATCTCGCCTTCCGCTACGTCGATCCCTTCACCTACGAGCAGGTGCACGAAGCCGTCGAGGCGCGGCGCAAGGAGGGCGAGCAGTTCCTCTCCGGCGTCGAGGGGCTGCTCATAGAGAAGCTGCGCGAGAACAATATCCAGGCGCGCGTCGAGTGGCGCATCAAACGGCTCTACAGCATCAACCAGAAACTGCAGAAGTCGAAAATTTCCGTCGATCAAGTCTACGACCTGCTTGCTCTGCGCGTCATCACCGCCAGCGTACAGGACTGCTACGCCGTCTTCGGCCTCATCCATAGCATCTGGAGACCCGTCCCCGGCCGCATCAAGGACTTCATTGCCATGCCGCGCCCGAATTTGTATCAGTCACTGCACACAACCGTGATGGGCGAGGGCGGCCACCAATTCGAAGTGCAGATTCGCACTGAAGACATGCACCGCATCGCCGAAGAAGGCATCGCGGCGCACTGGAAGTACAAGGCCAATGGCTCTCCTATCAGCGCGCGCGACGAGCAGCGTTTGGCCTGGGTGCGCCAGCTCGTCGAGTGGCAGCGGGAGATGACCGATCCCAACGAGTTCCTCTCCACTCTCAAGATCGATCTCTATCCCGAGGAGGTCTACACCTTCACCCCCAAAGGCAAAGTGGTGGTGCTGCCCAAGGACGCGAGCCCGCTCGATTTCGCCTACTCCATCCACACCGAAGTGGGAAACACCTGCGTGGGCGCCAAGGTCAACGGCCGCCTCGTTCCACTGCGGTCGAAGCTGCGCAACGGCGACATCGTCGAAGTCGTCACCCAGAACGGCCACACGCCCAGCCGCGACTGGCTCACCATCGTAAAAAGCGCCCGTGCCCGCAACAAGATTAAGCACTGGCTTAACGAGCATCAGCGCGAGCGTGCCATCGAAATCGGACGCAAGCTGCTCGAGCGCGAAGCCCGCAAATACAAGGTGGCAATCTCGAAATTCGAGGAGGCCGACTACGCGCGCGTCGCCACCGAGTACAGCATGGCTACTCCCAGCGACCTCATGGCGGCCATCGGATTCGGCAAGTACTCGGCGCGTCAGGTGCTCAACCGGCTGAGCCCGGGCATCGCCACTCAGCCCGGCCCCGATCACGAGCCTGCAACCGACGGCATGTCCGAAGCCGTCAAGCGCGTCTCGATGTCGAGCGGAACAGAATCGCTGCAAGTCGAGGGCCAGAACGAGCTGCTGGTCTACCGCGCGCGATGTTGCAATCCCATTCGCGGTGAAGAGATCGTCGGCTACGTCACCCGCGGCAAGGGCGTCGCAGTACACGCCCGCAATTGTCCGAACGTCCAGAACCTGCTCTACGAATCCGACCGCCGTGTCTCGGTCGAATGGGCGCGGCCCGCGGACGAACTAACCGGACGCGCGGCGACCTATCCGGTCAAGCTCACCATCTTTTGCGACGACCGCCCCGGCATGCTCAAGGAGCTTACGGCCATCATCAGCGACGAAGGCACAAACATCCGCACCGTCGACTCGCGCCCCGGCCCAAACGCCGACGCAATCGTCGAATTCGTCGTCGAGGCGCAGGATGTCCGCCAACTGACGCGCCTCGTTCAGGGCATGCGCCGCCTCCCCGGCGTCCGCGACGTGCAGCGGTCGCAAAAGCTGTGAAACAACGCATCGTTAGCTATACAATACGGTTATGAGTGCATGGCTCGTCGAACTCGCGGATAAGTTGGCCGCTGGTGCTCGCGCAAAAGTGGCTGAGGATCAAAAGCGAATTGATGAAATCATTGCGCGAAAGAGGGCAGAATCTCAGGCTGCACCTCAAACGGGCAAGTGAGCGAACGCCCAACCCTTACCATTGTCGCTGGTCCGAACGGTTCTGGAAAAAGTAGCTTAACGGGCGGCAACCTAGACCTTTTCTCCGCCTTTCCACTTCTCGACCCCGACGTCCTTGCAAACTCTCTCCAGGCCGACGCACTAAATCCAAGCCCCATTTCGGCCGGTCGCGAAGTACTCGCGAAAGTGGATGAGCACTTGCGGCATGGGCAGAGTTTTTCACTCGAAACAACACTTTCGGGCAGGACTTATCTAAGAACAATGCTTCTCGCCCGCGAAATGGGCTTTAATGTAGCACTCGTATATGTCGGCACCTCCAGTGTAGAAATCAATATCGCCCGCATCGCAAGAAGAGTGATTGGCGTGGTCATAATGTGCCCGATGCCGATGTCCGCAGACGCTTTGAACGAAGTTTGAGCAACCTAGTAATAGCGGCGCACCGGACAGATTTCCTGATCGTGTTTGATAACTCCACCGAGCGCGGGTATCAGAAAGTTGTCGTGATCGATGAAGGTGAATGCACTTGGTTTATTCCCGTACCCTCTTGGGTCGAACCTCTGAGGGCATCGTTTGAACTAAAACACCTCCCATTTGCCTCCACCCGCCCCTGCCCCGCACAATCTCTCCATGAGTTCCAAAACCGCCATCTCCACCCCCGACGCTCCTGCTGCCATCGGACCCTATTCGCAGGCAATTCGTTCCGGAGACTTCCTCTTCACCTCCGGCCAGATCGCCCTCGATCCGGCAACCGGCCAGATTGTCGCTGGCGGCATCGCCGAGCAGACCACACAGGTCTTCGAAAACCTGAAGGCAATCCTCAAGGCAGCTGGCGCCGACCTTTCGCAGGTCGTCAAGACGCAGGTCTTCCTCAAGGACATGAATGACTTCGCCGCCATGAACGCCGTCTACGCCGGTTATCTCGCTCCCGGCGCCACCGTTCCGCCAGCCCGATCCACCGTCGAGGTCGCGCGCCTGCCCAAAGACGTTCTCGTTGAAATAGAAGTCATCGCTCGCCTGTAACAAAACGAACCTATGATTCATCCAATCACCGGAGAACAAAATGGCTGAGACTAAAACAGAAAAGATTCAAAAGACAGATCAGGAGTGGCGCTCCCAACTCACTCCCGAGCAGTACCACATCACGCGCGAAAAGGGCACCGAGCCGGCATTTTCCGGCAAGCTCTACTACAACCACGACGACGGAATCTACCGCTGCGTGGCCTGCAACGCGGAGCTGTTCCGCTCCGGCGAAAAGTTCGAATCCGGCTCCGGATGGCCAAGCTTCTGGCAGCCCGTCAGTCCCGACGCCGTCCAACAGCATGAAGACAACAGCTACGGAATGCGCCGCGTTGAAGTCACCTGCGCGCGCTGCGGCGCTCACCTCGGGCATGTCTTCCCCGACGGGCCCGAGCCGACCGGCCTTCGCTACTGCATTAACTCCGCCGCCCTTGACTTCGAAAAGGCGAAGTCCTAGGTCATTTGGGATCTGTTTACCGCAGCGAGCCGAGCGGCCGAATACCTGTGCCTTGGCAGGCAAGAGTCACTTTGTATCTGACACCGTGACTTATTCGGAGCCGCTCGCTCCCCCACTCGCGTCCAGGCAAATTTCCCCGAGCTAACCCGAAACCCGCTGCGAACCACGCAGATTCAGCCAGTCCTTCTGGTAAACAAAGCTCACGGCAAGAAGCAGAGCCCCCAGCCCCAGGAAGCTCACGATGCGGTATCCCTGGCTCAGCTCGCTCACGTCCACCAGAAACACCTTCCCAATCGAGACGGCTAGCAGAATCAGAGCCTGCCAGCGCAGGAACGCCGAACGTCTCCAGAAGCCAACCGTTAGTTGGAGTGCACCGAAGATCATAAACAGCGCGGAGTACGTAAACTGCGCATACACGCGATACTCGCGCCTCACCGTCGCGTCGCCGGCATAACGCACGTGCCACCAGTAGTTATGAATCTCCCACCCGGCCGCCAGCAGGATCAGCGAGTTCATTACCAGCAGGGCTGTCGCCGCTGTTACCGGCCATGAGATCGGGGAAGTCTGCCTCTGCGAAGTCTCCAGCCTGGTTCGCAAGCCTCGCAACAAAGGCAAAGACGGCGATCCCGACCGCGAACGTTCCGAATCTCTGGTTGAATACGATCGCCGTCGAGGCCGCCGGTTGAATGACAATCAGCGCTGCCAGTCCAGGCACCAGCGCCGCCAGGGCTAATCCCCGCAGCACCGTTGACCCGGTGCGCCGCGCCAGCAATAGCAGCGCCGCGCCTTCCACCAGCCATCCAATCGTGATCCAGCGTCCATGCAGCTTGAGCGGAATCGCAATCGTCAGAAACGCAACCGCGATCGCCAGATGCAGCGCCGGGAGCATCGCAGGACTCCGTTGCAGAGCACCTCTTGCGGGCAGCAGGAATAGCATCAGGTAAAACCCCGCAAACGCTAACGCCACCCACGGATCTACCGAGGCCGCGCCGATCGATCCGAGCAGAGCATAGAAGGCCACGAATCCCAGCCCCACGTTGGCCAGTGGCAGCAGCACCAGAGCGACGCTGTCTGCACGCGATATCGCCGTTCCATCTCCGGCCTTCGACATCCGCATCAGCCGCGGTGCAAACGCGAAGATCAGAAAGAACGCTGATAGGAAAAACACGGTCCGGTCGAACTGCGAGTCGGAATAAAACCGCAGCGACCACCCCAGAAAGAACAACACTGAGCCCGCGAAAGCTCCGAACAGCAGCCGCGACCATGGCCGGAACAGGACCAGCAAAAGCACGGCAGCGTTCAGCACCAGCAGGTAGCTGAACAGCGCAGCTTCATGGTTCTGACCATCCGAGACCAGAAGCGGCGTGCTGAACCCTCCGACGATGGCATACACGGCCAGTAATTCCGAATCCTGCCGCCAGCACATGAACCCGTTGAATGCCGTTACCGCAATCATGGCCGCAAACGCTACCCCGTCCGGAATCAGCGCGAAAAGTTCGTATGCCGCCCACAGCGAGAGATACAGAATCCCGCTCCCCACCGCTTTCAGCGAATAGGAAAACCCCGTAAATCCTCGACTGCGGAAACGCTCCGACCACGCAACCAGCCCAGCTCCCGCCGCGAGCCCGATCGCCACCCTTCCGCCCGGCCCGATCCAGTGGTTATCCACTGCCAGCTTCAGGAACCAGGCCATCCCCAGCAGAACCGCCACAATCCCGATGCGGTTGAACCACTGCGAGCCGATCCGGCTCTCGAGAGATCGGCCCTCGTTGCTTTCGCTGCCTGTCGCCGCCGTAAAAACCGGAGGCGCTTGGACCGGAATCGGCGCGGGTGTCTCAGATGCTGCAGGAGCCGATTCCACGACGGGGGCTCCAGCCGGCGCCTGCTCGTCGAGAACCACGCCCTGCTCGCGCAGCGCCGCCTCCAACCGCATCACTCGCGCACGAAGCTCGGCAATCTGCTGCTCGAGGCTGCCCGGAGCACTGGAACCCATTGTCCCCACTCTACCAACTCACTTCTCGGAATAGGCCAAAACAAAATGGGAGCCGTGTAGGCTCCCATTGAGTTGCATCCATCGAATTGGTTTCAGTAAATCACCTTCAGTCCAAACTGCATGATACGCGGCTCCCACGTGCTCGAAATCTGTCCGCCGCTGCTCGGTGCGCCTCCTGCGATCGACGAAATCGGCGGCGTACCGCCAGTCCCGAAAACCTGGGAAGTCGTTCCCTGCGTCCCGCTGATCGTGTTCGGCAGATACAGGTTCGTATGGTTGAACAGGTTGTAGAACTCCGTACGGAACTGCACCTTCATTCTTTCGATCGGAGTGTCGAACGTCTTGTTCAGCGCCAGATCCGTCTCGTAGAACGCTGGTGTCCGTCCCGGATTCCGCGGCGCGTTGCCGAACGGGCTGAGCACATTGCCGGCCCCATCCTTGATCGGCGGCAGCACGAACGCCGAGTAGTTGATGTAGTTCACGTAGCCGGTATTCGGCGCCCTCGAAGACCGCCCCTGCGTGACCTTCTGGTGCGGTACGATGTTCGGCCGATACTCGTTTGCGCCGCGATACGTCGCCGAAATCTGCGGAGACACGGCCTGGGCCGTATTCGGCGTGTACGTCAGGTTGAATGGCGTACCCGCCTGCGCGGTATTGATCGCGCTGATCTGCCATCCGCCCACGAAACGCGTTCTCCTGCTCCGTTGATGTCCGACAGGAATTGTTTGCCGTGTCCGAACGGCAGCTCGTACACCAGGCTCGTCACATTCGCGATCGGAAGGTTGTAGTCCGACTGCGAGTAGTCCGCGGCAAGATTGAAGGCATTCTGCGGAGAAGGCGTGTTGCCCTCCAGCGAAGCGCTGGCATTGTCCAGTGAATGCGACCACGTGAACGAATTCAGCAGTGTCAACCCTGCCGTGAATCGCTGCTCGTACCGCACCTGCAGCGCGTTGTAATTTGACCAGAAGCCGTTGAGCGCCTCGGTAATGTCACTCGGCCAGTTCCCATAGCGCCGCAGGAAGCCGTTCGCCGGATTCTTCTGGTTCCCGTTCAGGAAGCCCTGCAGCTTCAGCCCATGATTCCCGACATAAGCAACGTCGAGAATAATGTTCTTCGCCAGCTGCTGCTGCACGCTCGCGAAGTAGCTCTCCACGTAGCTGTCCCTCGTGTTCTTCGGAACCCAGGTGATGTTATCGGTCTTCGGATTGAACGTCGTCGCCAGCGTCGCAGGAAATCCCTGGTCCGCCGTAACGTAGCAGCTTGTCTGCGGCGATCCTGCCGGGCACTGGTTCGTCGTCGATGGCTTCGGCTGCGGCACGGATACAAACAGCGCCTGCGGCGCGTTGATCGCCAGAATATCTCCCGAACCCGCACGCGTGTAGTGCACATAACCCATCCCGAACCCGCCGCGGAGCACCGTCGTCGGCGTTGCGGCATAAGCAAATCCCACACGCGGCGCAAAATCGTCCAGGTCTGGATTGACCAGCGTGTTGCCGTACACCCCGCCATGATTCACCGGCGTAACCCCGTTGCCGGCGACCGCTCCCGGAGTAATCGTCAGCACCGTCTGCGAGACCGGATCGAAGTTCGAGATGTAATTGTTCTCTTCCGAATACGGCGATCCGTACTCCCAGCGTAGCCCGAGGTTCAGCGTCAGCTTCGGACTCACCTTCCAGTCATCCTGCGCATAGGCATTGTGCATCGTCTGCCGCAGGTGCACCACGAAGTAATTCGCCAGCTGATAGGTGCTCGTCGTGCCGAACAGGAAATCCGCCCAGTAGTTGTCAGTCACCGCCGATCCGCTGGTCGTGCTGTATCCCTGCCCGTAGCTGAAAGACCCGTACAGCGGATTGTTATCGTTCACCGCCATCCAGATGTGCTCGTATTCGTAACCGAACTTGAGCGAATGGTTTCCCTTCACCCAGGTGTAATTCACCTTGGGATCGAGCAGCGATGGGTTCTGCCATTGCGGATTCGTGCTCTGCCGTCCAAAGCCCGTAAATCCAGTGATTCCCACCGACGGCAGCCCGCCCGCCACAATCGGATTCGTCGGCAGGCCCGGAATCGAGAACGCATTGTCTCCGATCGAAAGCGTGTATTTGCCGGCCTTGGTCTTCGAGAGTCCCAGCCGCGCATCAAGGATCTTGTTCGCCCCGAAGCTGTGCGTGTATCCCGCCGCAACCTGCTGATCCAGAATGCGGATCGTGCCGTTCGTCTGCCCGTCCAGCGGCAGCGGGATCGTCGGATAGTTAACGCCCGTCTCCTTGCGGTCGCTGATGCGCAGGAACCACGAGCTGCTCGCGTTCTGCTGATAATCGAGCCGCAGATCGCCCTTGTCGGAGTTGTCCGTGAACGGCGCTTGCACCGCATAGTCATTCGAAGCCAGGCCGGTGCTCGGCAGGCCCGACACCGGCAGCTGGTTCGCAAATGTCTTGAAGTAGCTGATGATCTGCGCCGACAGCGGATTGATCGCGCCCGCCGGAAGCGCCGTGTTTGCCGGATACACAGCACCCGTAACCGGATTCTGGACCGGCACTACGAGAATGCCATTCAGCTCGTTCTGCGTGGGCAGCGTCAGCACGCTCAGCGGCCGCAGCGTCTGCCTGAATCCTTCATAGTCGACAAAGAAAAACAGCTTGTCCTTCAGGATCGGCCCGCCGAAGTTCATGCCGAACTGGTTGCGATTAAACGTCGGCTTCTTGAAAGGCGTCACCGCCCCCGTATTGCTCACCACATTCGGCTTGAAGAACCCCGCCGCGTTCAGGTCCGTATTGCGGAAAAACTCATACAGCGTCGCATGATACTGATTGGCTCCGCTCGCCGACGCCACATTGACCGTGGCTCCCGAAGACCGCCCGTACTCGGCGCTCATGTTGTTCGTCACTATGCTGAACTGCGCCACCGAGTCCGGCGGAATAGCGATGATCTGGTTGTCGAATCCCTGGTTGCTTTCCCCGTAGGCGTTGTTGTCCATGCCGTCGAGCAGAAAGTTATTGAACATGCTCCTCTGCCCGTTCACGTTGTAGGCGCCCTGTCGCACCAGGCTGCTGATCGAGCTCGTCGTCGCCGCCGTCGGAGCCTGGCGCACGCCCGTCACCAGCGCCAGCAGGTCGGAGTAGTTCCGGCTCACCAGCGGGAAGGCCTCGCTCTGGTAATTCGTGATGGTCTGCCCGCGCTGGCTCGAATCGGTCTCGAGCTGCAGCGCCACATCGCTCACTTCTACCGTCGTCGATGTCTGTCCCGGCTTCACGACCAGATCGATACGCTGTCTGGTGCCCACCGAAACCGCGATGTTTTCCGCGACAGCCGTGGCAAAGCCCGGTGCGCTGGCAGTAATGCGATACGAGCCGGCGCGGATGGACGGAACTTCGTAGTCCCCGCTGCCGTTGCTCGTTGCTGTGTTCTGAATGCCTGTAGCCGTGTTCGTAACCGTGATGCTGGCCCCTGATACCGCTGCGCCGCTGGAATCGCGAATCGTTCCAACCACGCTGCCATCCTCGAACTGCGCCTGCATGACGCTGCTGAATAGAAACAAGAAGAGGCCTGCCCACAACAACTTGACGGGTAAAATCTGATTTTTGCGCATAGAACCGAGCGTAAAAAAGGCAACGCAACAAAATGTTGAATTTCCTGCGAACGCACGGTAAATGTACTGGTGAAGTGACGAACGGTATAAAAAATGTCGATTAGATAAGAATCATCGCGCCTCGTTCGAAGAATCGCGAGCAGTCATCAAACTAAGGACCATGTCACTAAGGACCATGTCACCACACGACGCAACCCGGCCCCTCTCGTTGATGATCATCGACGATGACGAGATCAGCCTGGCGCTCGTCTCATTGCTGCTCAAGTCCGACGGTTATCAAGTCATGCAAGCCTCCAGCGGAGAGGCAGCCCTCGACCTTCTTGCCTCGCTGAACGCCGGCTCCCATCCGTCCGCGTTTCTGGCCGATTTGCACATGCCGGGGCTCTCCGGTCCCGCGCTTGCCTCCGAGCTACGTCGCGCTGTGCCCCATGCCAGGCTGCTGGCCATCAGCGCCACGCCCGATGTTGCCGCTGGTTATGATGGCTTTCTCAAAAAGCCGCTCGACCCCGCCGCCTTGAAGGCGCTCCTCGACGGTCACGTCACGCCCGCTGAACCGGCTCGCGATGCTGGCGACGATCAGCCTGCGCTGGACGAGGCTGTCTACCAGAAGATGTCTCGCATGATGCCCCCGTCCGCACTCCGCGAAGTCTACGAAGCATGCATCAATGATGCCCGTGCCCGCGAACAGGAGATACGTGACGCGGCGGCTGCCGGCGATCTGCCTTCAGTTCGCCGCTTGGCTCATACCCTCAAGGGCAGCGCAGGCATGGTCGGAGCAAGAAAGCTCGCGCGCATCCGCGGAGGCGCTCGAACTTGGCGATTATCTGCCGGTGCAAGTTTTTCCGCTTATTGGCAATTTATTGTCCAGCTGTGACGAATTACATCGTATCCTGTTGGCGAAGCTCCCATGAACTCCTCTACCAAGATTTCCAAGGTTCCGCCGCCCCCGAAAGCCAAGCATCAAAATGGCTCGGTGATTCGCATCCTGCTCGCAGACGATCACCCTGTCGTCCGTATCGGCGTGCGAAACATGCTTCAGGCCGATCAGGCGTTCACCGTAGTCGGTGAAGCAGGAGACGGCGATGAGGCCATCACTCAGACCCTCGAGCTGCTCCCGGATATTCTCCTGCTCGATCTATCGATGCCGCGCCTGCCTGGCCTCGAAGCCATGCGCGCCATCATGAGCGGTTCGCCCACGGTAAAGATCATCCTCCTCACCTCGACCGTCACGACCCAGCAGATCATCGAAGCCCTGCAGATCGGAGCGCGTGGTATCGTTCTCAAGGACGCCCTCACCGATCACCTCACCAGCGCCGTCCGTACCGTCTACTCCGGCGATTACTGGATCGGCGGCCGCCGCGTCGTTAACCTCGTCGGCGCGCTCCACGACCTCATGAAGCAGGCCGCCCCGCCCGAACGCAAGACCTTCGGACTTACGCCGCGCGAGCTTCAGGTCGTCGGCTGCATCGTGGAAGGCTGCAGCAACCGCGATATCGCCAAGCAGTTTGGCCTGAGCGAAGAGACCGTAAAGCGGCATCTCTCGAACACCTTCGACAAGACCGGCGTCTCCACCCGGCTTGAGCTCGCCATGTTTGCCATCGCACACAATTTGGTTGCCCCGCAGAACTGATTTTTTCTTACCTGGGAGCAGTTCGCCACGCCGCCTTCAGGCAGTGGATTGCCCTCGATCTCCCATCTAACTCCTTCAGCGCCGTCTCCGGGCTCTTTGGCTCGCGCAGATGGCTGCCGTTCCCCGGAATCTATTGGGAAGGAGTCAGAGACAAATGAAGAAAATCGGATTAGCAGTTATCCTCTCCACTGCGGTGTGCGGCCTGGCGTCTGCGCAGGAGATGAATCCCACAGCCACCC
The DNA here is from genome assembly GCA_963782175.1 of uncultured Acidobacteriaceae bacterium. Lineage (GTDB taxonomy): Bacteria > Acidobacteriota > Terriglobia > Terriglobales > Acidobacteriaceae > Silvibacterium. The sequence goes on along the minus strand of CAWAIX010000009.1, from coordinate 26,767 downwards.
AGAAGTGGCCGCAAGACCAGAATCAGGATCAAAGCCGGCAGCCCCAGGCGGAATGGCGCAACGGCGTCCCCGTCTACAAGATCACCGTTGTCGGCCGAGACATTCCCGCCATCAACTACTTTCACCGCAGCGGAGCCACGAAGATCGGCTTCGAGGGCACCAGCCTGCTTGGTCAGGGCAGAGGCTCGGCGACCGTAGAAAGCCGCCGCGGACGCATGGTCATCGACGCCAAATTCGAAGGCCTCGTGCCTGCCAACAGCTTCGGCGTCGAATACCTGACCTATGTCCTCTGGGCCATCACCCCCGAAGGCCGCCCCGTCAATCTTGGCGAGGTGCTGCCCGCGGGCTCGAAGAGTGAGATCACCGTCACAACGGATCTTCAGACCTTCGGGTTGGTCGTCACCGCCGAGCCCTACTACGCCGTCACCATGCCCAGCGATCTCGTCATCTTCCAGAACGTTCCTTTGCGCGACAAAACGCAGGGGATCATTGAAACCGTGAATGCACACTACTCGCTGTTGCCACGGGGCGCTTATTCCGAGACCGCCGGCCGGCACACCGTACTGAACCCCATCACCCGCGACGATAAGTCGCCCCTTGAACTCTACGAGGCGATCAACGCCGTCCAGATCGCTGAAGCTGCCGGTGTCGGCAAGTACGCGTCCGACACCCTGGCCACCGCGAAACAGGACCTCCAGAACGCCCAGGACGTGGACGACCACAAGAGCCAGCGCAAAGAGGAGATTACCTACGCGCGCGAAGCCGTCCAGGCTTCCGAAGATGCCCGCATCATGACCATCCGCAAGATGAAGGCCGAAGATGAGGAGCATCAGCGCGAACTCACGCAGCAGTCGCAGGAGGCGGCTCAACAGGCAGCTCTCCAGGCTCAGCAGGAAGCGGCGCAGCGCGCCGAGGCCGATGCCCGCGCAGCCCGGGCTCAGGCTGAAGCCGAGAAGGCCCGCGCCGACCAGGCCGCAGCCCAGCAGCAGACCCAGCAAGCCGTCAACCAGACCGAGCAAATGCGCGAGCGCCTCAAGCAGCAGTTGAACCAAGTCCTCGCCACGCGAGAAACCGCGCGCGGCCTCATCGTCAACATGTCCGACGTGCTCTTCGATTTCAATCAATACACGCTGAAACCGGGCGCGCGCGAAAAGCTGGCCAAGGTCTCCGGCATCCTGCTGTCCTATCCCGGCCTCCAACTCCAGGTCGAGGGCTATACCGACAACATCGGCTCGGATGAGTACAACCAAAAGCTCTCCGAAGAACGCGCTGACGCCGTCCGTGACTACCTGGTCACACAGGGCGTTCCCCAACCCGCCATCTCCGCCGCAGGATACGGCAAATCCGATCCCGTAGCCGACAATTCAACCTCATCCGGCCGCGCGGAGAACCGCCGCGTAGAGCTCGTCGTCTCCGGCAACTCGATCGGCGTGCAGGAAAGCGCGCCTTCATCCGGCGGCCAGTCGATGAACAACCCTCCGCAGTCGCAGCAGCCATGACAACCCTACGCGACGGGAGTCTCGAGCGTCCCTCAGCAATAGGCGCAATTCGGCAGATTTGGGCCGCGCATTGAGCGCGGCCTTTTCTGTTTTTGAAATCCGGCCGCCGGTGTTCCTCATCAAAGAAGCAGAAGCGGAAAGGGATCTGCATGCAGATAGCGTTTCTTGGAGTCGGAAAGATGGGCAGCGCCATCGCGGGCCATCTGTTCAAGGCTGGCCACAACCTCACTGTCTGGAACCGTACCGCCTCCCATGCCGAGCCGCTGAAAGAACATGGCGCAAGCGTGGCCGCCTCGCCCGCCGAAGCCGTCGGACACGCCGAAATAGTGTTCAGCATGGTCATCGATGACGCCGCACTCCAATCCGTCATCTTCGAATCCGGCGCCATCAAAGCGATGCAGCCCAACAGCATCCACGTTTCGCTCAGCACCATCAGCGTGGCGCTCTCGAATCGCCTCACCGACGCTCACCGCGCCGGCGGCACACACTTCGCCGCTGCGCCCGTCTTTGGACGCCCCAACGTCGCCGAGGAAGGCCGCCTCTGGACCGTCACCGCGGGCGAGCCTCAAGTTGTCGAAAAGATCCGGCCGCTTCTCGATTCCTTCAGCCGCGGCGTCACCGTCGTCTCGCACAAACCCTCCGCGGCCCATGCCCTCAAGCTCGGCGGAAACTTCCTCATCACCGCCATGATCGCCTCCGTCTCCGAAACCTTGGTCTATGCCGAGGCTCTCGGTATAGACCCTGCGCTTTTCCTTGAGACCGTCAACAACGCGCTCTTCCGATCCCCCTTCTACGAGGCGTACGGAAAAGTAATGCTCCACCCGCCTGACCACCCTGGAGCCTCCATCGCGGTGGGCGAGAAAGATATCTGCCTGTTCCGCGAAGCCGCAGCTTCCGGAGGTGTGAAGACCGAACTTGCCGACATCTTCGAGGCCAATCTGCAGAAAGCCATCGAAACCGGAATGAAAGATCAGGACTGGGCGGCCGGTTATTACCGTTTCGTCCAAAGTATGAGCGGCGCCACATCTGACTTACGATAGCCATATGGAAAAACTCAACGGCTCCGTTGTCTTCATCACCGGCGCAAGCTCCGGCATCGGCAAAGCATGCGCCTTCGCCTTCGCCCGCGAGGGAGCGCGGCTCCTGCTCGCCGCTCGCAGACTCCCTCGTCTCGAGGAGATCAAGCCGAATCTGCTCGACGCCGGCGCAGCCGATGTCCACAACTTCGCCCTCGATGTGAGCGACCGTAAGGCCGTCGAAAGCTCCATCGCGGCCTTACCCGCGGAGTGGCAGTCCATCGAAGTCCTCGTCAACAACGCCGGACTCAGCCGTGGCCTCGAAAAGCTCTACCGGGACAATCCTGACGACTGGGACCAGATGATCGACACCAATATCAAGGGGCTGCTCTATGTCACCCGCGCCGTCGTTCCTGGAATGATCGCGCGTGCCAAGGGTCACGTCATCAGTCTTGGATCGACCGCCGGTGAAATCACCTACCCCAACGGGGCCGTCTACTGCGCCACCAAGGCCGCCGAGCGCGCCATCAACGACGGCCTGCGTCAGGATGTACTCGGCACGCCGGTGCGCGTTACCAGCGTCGATCCCGGCATGGTCGAGACCGACTTCAGCCTGGTGCGTTTTCACGGAGATGCAGACCGCGCGGCGAAGGTCTACGAGAACATCACGCCGCTCACTCCGGACGATGTAGCCGACGCAATTCTCTGGGCGGCCACTCGTCCCGCTCATGTCAACATCGCGCGGATCGGGATGACTACCATCGATCAGGCAAATTCACTGCTCTTTAACCGCAGGCAGCCCGCTTCCTCAGCCTCTAACGAGAAATCGTAACAGCCACATTTACTGAATATGGCTGAGCCGCTCCTCGATTTCGGCAAGAGCCGCCTCCAGCGCGGCACGGCGGTGAGGATTGGATGTGCGCTCGTCCAGAATTCGCTCCCTCTGCAGTTCAAGCTCCTGCCGGCGGCGCTGTTCGCCTGCCCGTGCGGCCGCCGCCTTCTGCTTCGGGTCCAGTGAACTCTGGTTGACGCGCCCCTGCGATACCTGCTCCTCAACGGATTTGCTTTCCCAGCCTCTGGCCATGCTTCAATGTTAATTCGAATCTGCTTAGATCATGCCCATTCAATCCGTAATAATCCGTCACCCCATTCTTTCGTAATGGAGCATTCACAATGAAAGTCTGGCAAATTCCCGCGTTCGGGATTGACAACCTCGAGTTCGCCGATCGCCCCATCCCGCAGTCCGGCCGCGGACAGGTCCTCGTCAAAATACATGCCTTCTCGCTGAATTACCGCGACTTGCTCGTCACTCTCGGCAAGTACAATCCGAAGCTTGCTCTCCCGCGGATCCCATGCTCCGACGGAGCGGGCGAAGTCGTATCTCTCGGTGAAGACGTCACGCGCTGGAAAATTGGCCAGCGAGTCGCCGGCATCTTCATGCAGAACTGGATCGACGGCGAACCCTCCGCATCGAAGCAGCACGGTGCGCTCGGAGGCGACATCGATGGCATGGCCGCCGAATATGTCGTGCTCGACGAGAAGGGGCTCGTCGCAATTCCTGAACACCTGAGTTGGGAAGAGGCCGCCACGCTCCCCTGCGCGGGCGTCACTGCATGGAACGCCGTGGTTCACGCCGGCGACATCAAAGCGGGCGACACAGTCGTCATCCAGGGAACAGGCGGCGTATCGATCTTCGCACTGCAATTCGCAAAAATGCTCGGAGCGCGCGTTCTCGGCACATCCTCGAGTGTCGAAAAGCTTCGCCGTGCTCAGTCGCTTGGCCTCGACTCCGGCGTAAACTACAGGCAGACGCCGGATTGGCCGGCGTGGGTGCTCGAGCAGACCGCGAGAGAAGGTGCCGATCTTGTCGTCGAAGTCGGCGGCGCGGGAACGCTCCTGCAATCTCTCAAAGCTGTTCGCGTTGGCGGAGTCGTGGCGCAAATCGGCGTGCTCAGCCAGTCCTCCGAGCCGTTTGTAATCTTTCCTATCCTGCACAAGCAGGTGCATCTTCAGGGAATCTACGTCGGCTCGCGCGCCGATTTCGATGAGATGAACCGGGCCATCGCGCTCCACTCCATGAAGCCTGTGGTCGACCATGTCTTCGCCTTCGCAGATTTCCAGAAAGCTCTGCGGACCATGGAGTCCGCTTCGCATTTCGGCAAGTTGGTGATTCGAATCGATCCGTATTAGTTCGTTATTAGTTCGTTCGTACGAGCAACCTTTCCCTCCCGAAATCATCTAAGCATTGTGGTGTTTTGTCTCACTTTTGAGGCTTGGTTTTCTTTCGGTCAACACAATTGAACGGAAGGAAGAAGGGAGTCACTGCGATGAGCGCTATCCGGGCGATATTCCGTTTCTTCTACGAGATTTTCTTCGGCTGCGGTCACAGTCATCTGACACGAATCTTCACCTTGAAGGATGAAACCTACAGAGTCTGTCTCGAATGCGGCGCCCACGTTCCTTACTCGCCGGTCACCATGCGCCCATTAACAGGACGTGAACTGCGTCGTATCAGGGCTGCGCGTGCCGGCGAATTGAAGATCATCCCCGCAGGCATTCCTGGTGGCTCGCTCCGAGGCGCCGCACGCAAATCGAGGGCGGCCTAGGAACGTGCGGCGCCCCCACGCCGCACTGCGCCGAAAAAATGTCTTTAGTCCGTTCGGGCTAACCCAAAAGATATGCGCCGCTGACTGAGCTTCTCTGTTCTCTAACTTGCCTTTGATTGAGCGCGTCTAAGATAATCGGTGAGTTCGTGTTCTCTTCCCCCGCCGATTTCGTATGCCGCGCCGTCTCAGCCCAAGAATCGCATTGGCATTCGCGTCCCTGCTGCTCCTTGCAGCCGGATGCGGAACCAGCCAGCTTTCAGGCGTAGCTGCATCTTCCGGCGCGCTTTCGATAACTCCTTCCGCAACAGCGGTTAGCTCCAACGGACAGGTAAAGCTCACAGCGCTTCTGCCATCCGGCGAGACCGCCGCCGTGCGCTGGACAATTTCTGATGGAGAGAACGCAGCTTCGCTCGGCCAGGGGCACGTCGACACCTCCGGCACCTATACGCCTCCCGGAGCGCTCTCTCGCAACAGCGTCCAGATTCATGTTCAGGCGCATCTCGATGGCGACCCATCTGCCGTTGCTACAGCGGCCATCAACGTTACTCCCGGATTCGTGCAATCGCTGCTCCCCGAAAATGCCGCGCTCAGCCCAGGAGCCGTTCTCGAAGCGACGGCGGAAATTGCCGAGGTCAACGCCGGATCCGTGAAGTGGGCGCTCAGTTCATCTCCTTCTGGCTCTGGTGCTGAGAATACAGCCGATCTCGGCATCATCGATCACGCCAGTTGCCATCACAGTGTCGATCAGTTCACCACTTGCAAAATCACCTACACGGCGCCCGTTTTGCTTCCTCCGCGCGGAGTCGTTTATCTCACTGCCTCCGTGAACGGCACCTCCGTGATGACGCCGATGAAGATTCTGCTCAACAACGATGGGCTCAACAGTAGCCCCGCGGCCAATCAGGCACAGCAGAACGGAGCTATTGCCCTCGGCTCCTCAGGCGGAAACGATAACGACTACGACACCTATCTCGATCGCTCCGGCAATCCCTACATCGCCGACTGCTGTGGCGGAACGCTTGGCGCGCTCGTCGAAGACACGGCGCACAATCAATACATCCTCAGCAACAATCATGTGCTCGCCGAATCTGACCAGGCGATGATCGGCGACACCATCGACCAGCCCGGCCTCATCGATAACGGTTGTGTGCCCATGAACCATGCGGGTTCGACGCTTCGCCCCGTGGGGGCACTCAAATACATAGTGCCGCTCGCAAGTTCGCGCACCAACGTAGACGCGGCGCTCGCCTCGGTCATCACCGGCGCCGTCGATCGCAGCGGAAGCATTTTGCAACTCGATGCCCCGAAAGCAAATAGCTCTGCTCCGCTCGGCGCCGCCCCGCCCATGGCCGGCACTGGAGAAGCCCTGACGGCTTCGAATCTTGGCAGCATCGAGCTGGCAAAGAGCAGTCGAACCACAGGCCTCACCTGCTCCACCGTCGAGACGGTCGGTCTCAGCGTTCGCATCGACTACTTCAAGGACTGCGCCGAAACACAGCCCTGGTACTCAAAAACCTATACGGGACAAATCGGCATCGGCGGAGACAGGTTCTCCGACTCGGGCGACTCCGGCGCCCTCATCGTCGACGCCGCGAACGCGCAGCCCGTCGGCCTCTTCTTCGCCGGCGGCACCGACGGCGATGGAATGGGTCTGAGCGTCGCCAATCCCATCGGCGACGTTCTCCAGGAACTCGGCGCGCAGGCTGCCAGCCGCTTTAGTGTCGTGGGCACCCCGAACCCGCACAAAGTCGCCTGCATTCGTTACGACGAGCCCTCGCAATCCACGCCACCCGTGCTACCGGTTTCGCCCGGTGAGATGACGCGGGCACAGAACATTGCAGAGACAACTGGCGCATCGCTCGTCAATACCGAGAGCGGAATTCTCGCCGTCGCTGCCGGCAAGAGTCTCGACAATCCCGGAGAAGCAACCCTCATCGTGTACACCGATAAATCAAAGCCGCACGTGAATGTCCCCGCGGTTTTCGACGGCCTCCGGACGCAGCCTATCCCGACCGACGCTGCATCGCTCGCCCGCGACGCGGCTCCCGCCTCGCCTTCTGCCATCAACGGCATTCATCTTTCAGATGCAACCTTGGCAGCCGCGGAAGCCGCGGTCCGCGAGTACGCTCCGCGCCTGATGACGGACCGGGCGATCTTCGGCGTAGGCGTCACGCAGAGCCACGACAACCCTGCCGACGCCGCGTTGCTCGTGCTTGTGGATCTCAATCGCGACCCGCGCTCGATGCCGGCCACGCTGGGCGGCTTTCGCGTGCGCTACCTGCGGCTGCACCGTTTCCATGTCACGCAGTCCAAGTACTCCGGACCCCACCCGGTCTCGAGTTGCGCGCTCAAAGGACTCACGCCAACCGGCAGCGCCAGGCCCGTCCTCGACACTCCCGAACTTGGTCCATCCGAAGACAACAGGCCTGCGAACTAGTCGGCGCTCTCGACGCTCTCCAGCGTCGGGTGTTCCGCGGCAGGTTTCTCCGGCACAGCGCTTTCCTTCCTCTCCGCTGGGAAATCTACCGTAAAGACCGTACCGCCTCGCCCATGCTCGTCGCGAGCACGCGTGCGGACTCGCATCCTTCCTCTGTGCTTGTTCACAATCTCGGCGCTGACCCACAGGCCAAGGCCCGTTCCCACCGCCTCCTTGGTGGTGAAGAACGGCTCGAAGATCCGCTGCAGCACCTCCCGCCTCATCCCCGATCCGGTATCGGCCACGGTGACCCGGACTCCGCCCTCCGTGCGGCGAACACGCAGCAGCAGCCGGCCGCCCCCTGGCATCATCGCATCGAGTGCATTGCCAATCAGGTTCGCGAAGAGCTGCCGCAGCTCCCCGGTGAAACAATGCAGGCTTACATCCGGCTCATAGCGTCGCATTACCTCCACCCGCAAAGCCGTTACGCGCCCCTGGTGTAGCGTAAGCACTGAGTCCAGCAACTCGCCCACATTCGCCAGGCTCGGCACCGTCGGCTGGCGGTAGAAACGAAGCATCTGCTGCGTAATCTCGGAAACCCGCGCCAACTCGTGCTGCGCCAGATCGGCATACTCGGCCGAAGTCGCATCGAGCGGTCGCTGGCGTATCAAAAACAACAGGTTGGTAATCGATTCCAGCGGATTGTTGATCTCATGCGCGATCGTCGCCGCGAGTCTACCTGCCGCCGCGAGCTTTTCAGTCTTGCGAAGCGTATCTTCCGTGCGCCGCCGCTCCGACGTGTCCACCAGGATCATGCCCACCCACCGCACGTCACCAGGCTCGGTGCGGACGGGGTAGACATTTGCCAGCCAGCTGCGCATCTGCGCGGCATCGTTCTCCGGCCCGCTCGTCAGTTCCAGATCTTGGATGGCCTGTCCTTCTTCGAATACCCTTCCGATGCCCACTTCGAGCGCCGCGGACATCGAGCCGCTGAAGACTTCGCCCACCGTGCGCCCGCGATGGCGGTCCACCGACAAGCCATTCATGGCAGCCATGAACTGGTTCACTCGCACAAACCGCAGCTTTCGGTCGAAAAACGCAAATCCGATCGGCGCATTCACCAGCATCGAATCGAGCAGCGCCAGCGCGTCACTCAATCCGGTGCGCTGCTCCTGAATCGATGCCACCATCAGGTTGAACGCCATCGTCAGATCAGCTGCTTCATTCGTTGAGCTTATGGTGAGCGGGAACGACGACGTGTCCTCAGGGTTGCGAATCAGCCCTCTTGTCGCCTTCATCAATACTGCCAGGGGCCGCGTGATGGAACGGGCCATGACGCTGGCGATGACCGTGCACCCGGCCACGCCGAACACAGCCGAAAGCAGCGTGTAGAACAGCAGTTTGTGCAGTTGCGCTCTGTCCTGCGACTCGTCCGGATAGATCCACACGTATCCCCGGGTATGCCCGTCGACACGAACCGCTGCAACCGCTTCGCTGGTCTTCTCGTCGAGGGAAAAAATCGTCGCCTTGGTCAGTTCGCGAAGGTACCGCCGCTCGACAGCCGAAAGCGCCAGCTTACCCCTCATCCCCGGATCGCTGCTGACCTTCGTGCGGCCCTGCGTGTCGGTGATCTGCACAGCACGGATGCCGGGCGCATCGCGCAGAGTATCCACCACGCTCTGCAGCGATTCAATCTCTCCGGCCTTGATCGCGACTCCCGCTTCGGCGGCAAGCGCCCTGGCCTGGAACTCCAGCCGCTGTTCGGTGCGCGAGCGCAACTCGGCCCTTTGTTCATGGATCAGCACCGCCGAGACAACCGCCAGCACGACCACTTCGAACACAATAAGGGCCGCCATCAACTGGCCACGTATCGTACGCGGTCTCAACATCGACATCATGTCTTGCCGGGCCCGGACCTTACTCGGAGCCCGTAGTCAGCGCGATAGAATCGATCGGATTTCCTGCCGAAGGCCCCCGCTCCAGTTTCTTCTCCAGATCTGCGGCGATTTGCCGACCGTGAAAGCGGCCGTTCTCGATAAAAATCTCATTCGTGCGCGAGCCCGCAACGATCACCCCGGCGAGATAAACCCCCGCCACGTTGCTCTCCAGGCATCCGGCGTTGCACACCGGCAGCATGTCCTTGCCATCCAGCTGCACGCCAAGCGCGCGCAGAAAATCAAAATCCGGATGATACCCCGTCAGCGCAAACACGTAATCGTTCGCGATCTCCTTCACACCTTCCGGCGTCTTGATCCTCACCGTGTCGGTCTTGATCTCCGTCAGGTGGCTCGAAAAATGCGCCGTGATCTCCCCATTCTTGATGCGGTTTTCGATATCCGGCAGGATCCAGTACTTCACGTGTCTGTGCATCGACGGACCCCGATGCACCAGCGTCACCCGCGCTCCGTGGCGCCACAATTCCAGCGCCGCGATTGCCGCTGAGTTCTTTCCCCCTATCACTACAACATCCAGGTTGTAATAGGGGTGCGGATCGTCGTAGTAATGGTTCACCTTGGGCAGGTCTTCACCCGGAATGTTCAGATAATTCGGCCGGTCGTAGTACCCCGTCGCCACAATCAGCTTGCGCGACCTGAGCACCTCCTCGCGCCCGAACCGGTCCCTCGTCAGAACGTTGTAGTCTCCGTCACTCCCCGTCACCGTCTCGACCATCCGGTACTGGCGCACGTCCAGTTCGTAAAACTCCGCCACTTTGCGATAGTACTCCAGCGCCTCGTTGCGGTTCGGCTTCTGGTTTGGACTCGGAAATGGAATATCTCCGATCTCCAGCAGTTCCGGCGTCGTAAAGAAGGTCATGTGCGAGGGATAGTGAAAGATCGAGTTGCATACGCATCCCTTGTCCACCAGCACGCTGCGAAAACCCGAGCGCTGCGCCTCGATCGCGCACGCCATCCCCGTCGGTCCCGCGCCAATGACCAGCACATCGAAGGCCGGGTCTTCGCTCTCGTCGTGACTCATGGTATTAGCTTAGACGAAGTCCGCCGCGCAGTTCTGAATTGCCCTGACCTGGTGTCTGCTCTTCGCGTCCTTTGCGGTGAAATTTACAGCTCTCAAGACCCTGAGCAACTCTCTGTTCTTGCCCTGTTCATTTACCCTGAACGAGGAGAACAGACATGGCGACCATCCGTCAGGAGGACCTGATCGCGAGCGTAGCGGACGCGCTCCAGTACATCAGCTACTACCACCCCGTCGATTACATCAGGAACCTCGCTCGCGCTTACGAACTCGAAGAATCCCCCGCCGCAAAAGACGCCATGGCGCAGATCCTCATCAACTCGCGCATGTGCGCCGAAGGCCATCGCCCCATCTGTCAGGACACCGGTATCGTCACCGTCTTTCTAAAAATCGGTATGGACGTGCGCTGGGACACCGACCTGACTGTCGAAGAGATGGTCAACGAAGGCGTACGCCGCGCCTATCTGCACCCCGATAACAAGCTGCGTGCCTCCATCCTCGCCGATCCCGCCTTCACGCGCCGTAACACCCGCGACAACACTCCTGCCGTCATCAATATCGAGCTCGTGCGCGGAGGCAATGTAGAAGTCACTCTCGCCGCCAAAGGCGGAGGCTCCGAGGCCAAATCGAAATTCGCCATGCTCAACCCCTCCGACTCCATCGTTGACTGGGTGCTCAAAACCGTGCCCACCATGGGCGCCGGATGGTGCCCGCCCGGCATGCTCGGCATCGGCATCGGAGGCACGGCAGAAAAAGCCATGCTCCTGGCCAAGCAATCATTGATGGACCCGATCGATATCCAGGAGGTCATCGCGCGCGGCCCCGCAAACAAGCTCGAAGAGATGCGTATCGAGCTCTACCGGCGCATCAATCAACTCGGCATCGGAGCGCAGGGCCTCGGAGGCCTCACCACCGTTCTCGACGTCAAGATTCTCGACTATCCGACGCACGCGGCCAATCTGCCCGTTGCCGTCATCCCCAACTGCGCCGCCACGCGCCATGCGCATTTCGTCCTCGATGGTTCAGGTCCCGTGGCTCTCGAGCCTCCCTCGCTCGATGATTGGCCGTCGCTCTCCTACGACGTTTCATCCGCCCGCCGCGTCAATCTGGATTCCGTCACCCGCGACGAAGTCGCCACATGGAAGCCAGGCGAAGTCCTGTTGCTGAACGGAAGAATGCTCACCGGCCGCGATGCCGCTCACAAGCGCATCAGCGACATGCTGAACCGCGGCGAAGACTTGCCTGTCGACTTCAGCGGCCGCTTCATCTATTACGTCGGTCCCGTCGACCCGGTGAGAGGCGAAGTCGTCGGCCCTGCCGGCCCCACCACGGCTACACGCATGGATTCCTTCACGCGCCAGCTGCTGGCCCGTACCAACCTCCTCGGCATGATCGGCAAAGCGGAGCGCGGTCCCGCTGCAATCGAGGCCATCCGCGATCATCGTGCGGTCTACCTCATGGCAGTCGGCGGAGCGGCCTATCTTGTCTCGAAAGCCATCAAGGCCTCACGCGTTGTCGCCTTTGAAGACCTAGGCATGGAAGCCATCTACGAGTTCGAAGTCGTCGACATGCCGGTTACGGTAGCCGTGAGCGCAGACGGCGTCTCCGTCCATCAGACCGGTCCGCAGGAATGGCAGGCAAAAATTCAGTCCCGAATTGCCGGAGTCCCGATTCTGGCCTGATTTATCTTTACGCTCTTGGCGTCTTTGTGGTGAATTACTCTCTGTTGTTTGCTCAGAAAGTGAACGCAGGCGAGTTCACCGATAAGCTTCGCGCCGATGCTTGACAGCAGTTATGTGGAGAGTGTCACCGTAGTCGTGAAACGGACCCGATAATCACCGACGCGCAACCGAAACTCCGGCGGCTCGATGTCTTGAAGGCGCTTCACGTCTCCCTCGCCCGTGCGGCGAAGTGAGCTAGCGCATGAAGAATGCGCAGCGCAGTGTGCTGGTCGATGGCGCGAAGCTGGGCCTTTGCCTGGTCTCTCCAGGCAATCTCCTTGCGACCCATTCGTGTTTACTGTCCCTGATGATGTGGTTCAGGTTCGGGAGGGGTATGGCCCATGCGCTCAAATTCCTCTGGCGACAGGCCGAACTCCGCAAGAACCTGCTCGTTAGAAACAACCTCTCCACGTCCGTACTCAGCGCGCGCTTCGGCGACATCCCGGGCCTCTTCTGCGCTGACCGGCTCGTCGTCCATCGACGCATTGGCCAATGCGATCGAGACGGGATCAAGCATGGCTTGAAGCAGAGTGACGACAGCCGAAGCCTGCCCGATCGAGAGGCGGTCAATCAGTTCATGTGCCTGCTGTTTTGGATTCGTTGCCGTAGTAGCCATCTAGGAATACTCTCTCCAACCTATCCTACTCCGGACTGTATGCCGTCACCCCGTCTACTGCCTCCCGAACCGCCACACCACCCCTGCGTTCCAGCCCAGGTTGTTCTGCGTTTCGCTTCCGAAATGGGTCATCAGGTAGTTCGGCGTGATGCGGATCGCAAACGTCGGCCCTAGGTTGTAGTCGATCGGCGCACCGACCTCCAGGCTGAAGGTGTTCCCATCCGGATACAGCCCGATCAACGTCCCCGGCAGCCCGCCCGTGTTGGTGCTGAAGTTACCATGTGCGACGCCCACCAGAACATTTCCACTCACCCCCCAGTGCTGATGCATAACCAGACGAGCCTGCGGCCCGCCCAGAAATGTGTACTGGCTGATGCTTGGATTAAACACCTGGTACTGGTTGACATACGTAAAGGCAGTCCCGTAATAACCTCGAAAATCCGCGGTGAGGCCGATTTTGCCCCACTTGTAGTCGGTGAATCCCGCGTTCCAAGCCGCCTCATTGAGATGTTGCAGGGAGGGGCCTGGCGTGAACCGCAGGTATCCGCCGCCACCGTAAACCTCATATTTGTGCGTGTAGGTGTCCTGAATAATCTGCTGCACTCTCAGTCTGCGGCGTGCTCTCACGCGGTCCTGGGCCTGCCGCAATACCTCCGAGCGCTCGGCGGGCGCCTGCTGCGCGGTTTGAGCCTGCGGCTGACTCTGCTGTTGATTGGTATTGTCTTGAGCCGGCAAAGCCGTTGGCGTCAAAAGTAAAGCCAAGGCCAGAATTGGATACGAGCCGTATCCCAAACGCCTTCCAAATTGCATGAAACCTGATGCCTCCACTACCTGCTGCCTCGCGGGGTTAAAAAAGACAAACGAATTCTCTCCTGCATTCCTGTATTAAATCACTTGCTAGCCTGACTCTGCCGTGGTTTCCTGTCTTGAGGCGCTTATCCGCCTTCAAACCGCACAACAATTCTTCGAATCGAGATGCTGATTAAGACATGAAGGGCTTTCTGTTGGGACTGATCCTGGGATTGCTGGCGATCCCACTTTTCGTGTATCTGCATTTTCGCCTTGGGCGCCCGCCTGTTGCCGTCGCCGACGCTCCTTACTGGCTCGAAGAACAGGTCGTGAGCGTACCGCTACACGCGCGCATCGACAAGGAGATGCCGAAAAATGCCCCCATTGAGCCCAGCGCCACCAATCTGGAGGCTGGCGCGCACATCTACCGGCAGCAGTGTGCCGCCTGCCACGGGCTCTACGGACGTCCCTCCAGCTTTGCCCCACACATGTATCCCAAGGCCCCCCAGCTCTGGGCTCCCCATGGGGACGGGGTTGTCGGCGTCAGCGATGATCCTCCCGGCGAAACCTGGTGGAAAGTCGCCAATGGCATCCGCCTGAGCGGCATGCCCGCTTACAGCAAGGTCCTGACCGAAACGCAGATGTGGCAGGTAAGTCTGCTGCTCGCCAACGCCGACAAGCCTTTGCCCGCTGGGGTTCTTACCCTGCTCAAGCAGCCCCTCGATCTCGATCCCGCGCCCGCCGGAGCTCCACTACCCTCCGACGCTCCGTCGCAGAAGATCACCGATCAGGACATGAAGTCGATGCCCTCGCCAATCCCGCCTGACGACCAGCATTGAGTCGCCCGGCGGGTCCGCTCAGTATTTCGACTTGCTCAGTATTTCGACTTGATGGCGTAGGTCACACCGAAGGTGAACTGGAACGAATTCCGCTTCGTCGGCGGCAGAGCCAGCGGCGGATTGTTCAGGTAAGAGTCAAGCGTGCCTATCGAGAGAGCCAGGTTCTTGTAGGCGGGAATTGCCAGCGTGTCCGACTCCGTGACTGAATAAGCCCGCGTGTTGTTATATGCGGGAATATAAGCCACTTCCTGGTTGAACACCATATCGCGCGGCAGCTTGAGCATATATATGGCGGCGAAAGTAGAGCCGATTAGGTTTTGGTTGTCTCCGTCTGTCGCGTTGATGAAATTTTGCTTCTCGTACTGCACAGTGCCCTTGAGATCGAGTTCCTGGTTGGGGCGCTTGACGACCGTCCAGCCGATGCCTCCGCCGTAAATCTGTTGCAAGTCCAGCCCTTGGCTGAAATTGTGGTCGAAGGCCACCTGCCCCAGGACATATATGCGCGGTGTGAAGTACTCATCGCGCTCGGCATCGGCGTGGTAGAGCGCCGTCTTCGTCGAGGTCGGCGGATAGAACACGCCACCGGAGATATATCCATTTTCTGTAATCTTCCCGTATGACCCGTTGAAGTCCGCCGTCGTCCGGTTCCGCGGATTCAGCCAAGACACTGTCGGGATCACCCGCGCCAGTGCTGCGGCGCCGTTGAAGGAATACTGCTTCTGCGTGGCCTGCACAATGGTTGCGCCGGCGGTCACCGCGCCATTCCACCCGGTAAAGAAACCCGGCTCCCGTCCCAGCTGCTTGTTCAGCGTCGTCTGGTCGACGATATATGCCGCATCCTTGACCGGAATCGGCGGAATCGTCGCATTGTTCTCCGGATGCACCGTCACCGCGCCGCTGGCAACTGTGATCGTTCCCTGCGGAACACCGGGCGGAATCCCCTTGTGCACCGTCTCCGTCACGCTCTTGTTGAGGACCGCCATCTTGGTTTGCGTGTGCAGCTCCTTGATCTTGTCCCACCCAATGCTGACGTCGCCCACCATATCGCTGTGGAACGTCACCGTCCCGCCCACCTCGCGCACAAACGTTCCCGAAAGCTGGTCGCCGTTCGTGAAAACCAGCACGTCCGGAGGAGCCTTGGCCGCATCCGGCGCAGCCGCGAAAGACTGCGAAGTGTGGCACAACGCCACGACCACAAAGAGAAAGAGGGACGAAACGGTGGAGACGAAAATACGGCGTGGATCCGCATTTCTGTGCAGTGACATGGAAACTCCTTAAACCTGTTGCGAAACTGTTTTGGGGACAGCAGGGCCTTTGGTAGATAAGCTTTTCGTCAACTGCCCGCCCCGTCGTGCGCAGGGGCAGCCTTCATGTTAACGCCATCTGGCGTCTTTTGACGTGGTTGTACCCGCCTGGATTCCCGTTTGAAAGCACCATAGAAACTTCTTTAAGATGGAGTTATGACCATCACGCGCCAGCAGGCCCTGGATTATTTCCGCTCTGACGATCTCATCGGCCTTGGCATGGATGCCGACGCCCAGCGCCGCAAGCTGCACCCAGAGGGCGTGGTCACCTACATCATCGATCGCAATATCAACTACACCAACTTCTGCACCGAGTACTGCACCTTCTGCGCCTTCTACCGGCCGCTCAAGGGCAAGCTCGCCAGTGAAGGCTACATCCTCGACTTCGAAACCATCTACGCCAAGATCGCCGAAACCGTCGAGATGGGAGGCACCGGCATCCTCATGCAGGGCGGCCTTCATCCCGACCTCAAGATCGAGTGGTTCGAGCGCTTGCTCCGCGGAATCAAGCAGCGCTTCCCGCAAATCTGGCTGCATTGCTTCTCCGCATCCGAAATCCTTGCCATCGCCGAGTACAGCGACCTCTCCGTCCGCGACACCATCATGCGCCTGCGCGACGCCGGACTCGACTCCATCCCGGGCGGCGGCGCTGAAATCCTCGACGACGAAGTCCGTCATCGCATCGCGCGCCTCAAGTGCGGCACTGAGGATTGGATCCTCGTCCACCGCACCGCCCATCAGCTCGGCATGCGCACCACCGCGACCATGATGTTCGGCGTGGGAGAAACCTGCGACCACCGCATCAACCACTTCGAGCAGGTACGCCGCTTGCAGGAAGAGACCGGCGGATTCACCGCCTTCATCCCCTGGAGCTTCCAGCCCAAACACACCGCGCTCGGCGGACGCGGCTGGGACGAAGCCACCTCCGTCGAATACCTGAAAGTCCTCGCCATCTCCCGCCTCTACCTCGACAACATCGAAAACGTGCAGGCAAGCTGGGTCACGCAGGGCCTCAAAGTTCTACAGCTCGGCCTCCGCTTCGGAGGCAACGACGTCGGCTCCGTGATGCTTGAAGAAAACGTCGTCAAAGCCGCCGGCACCTCCAACTGCACCACCGAAGAGGAGCTGCGCCGCATCATCCGCGACGCCGGTTTCAAGCCCGTCCAGCGCGACACGCTGTATCGGACGATGTTCCTGAATTAGGGATCAGAACCGCCGCGCAGCTGATATTCTTCCGCGGTGCGAGATAGCTACAAGCGTGTGTTGAGCATTGGGATTCTCAGCCTATTTATGTGTACGGGTGTCGTAGCCTGCGCACGTTTGGCCCCGGCAATTTTTGTGATAGGAGACAACGATTCTCCCGGCGAAGTTGCTGCGCTGTTATATTGCGGTTTCCTGTATTTACCCATGCTGATTCTTGCGCTTTGGAAACGGCGCGTTGCCAGCGTCATTCTCATGAGGATGGTTCCTATATGGGTCATGGGGATGCTGAATCAAAGAATTTACACCCGATCTGTAAGGCATTTTCCGGCAGAGCCTATCTCCGACTTTTTGCTTCACGAAATCCCTGTCGCACTCTTTCCGATGGCAATAGGGCTATTTCTGTACATTACTGAGCGACTTGAATGGCCGCCACTCTTCGCCCCAAGAACCAGAGAAGAAACCTAGTTCGGCGCGGAACGCGGTCGCCCGTACGGCCAGCACCGTACAATACCGTTTAACGCTCTGCGGAGGCACAACCCTGCTGCAATACGTCGTCCAGTCCATCGCCAGCAGCCTCGCCGCCCTCGCTCTCTTCCAGCAGAAGCACGACCTCCGCCACTACCTCCGCTATCACTACGGAGACCACACCTTCGAGCACCTCTACCGTTGGAACTGGTTCGATACCTCGCTGCTCATCCCCTATTTCGTCGTGATGATCATCCTGGCCTTCTACGGCATGCACCGCTACCAGCTCGTCTACCTCTACTACAAGCACCGCAGGAACGCCACCAGGGAACCGTCGCGCCACTTCGAGCAGCTCCCGCGCGTCACCATCCAGCTGCCCATCTTCAACGAGCAGTTCGTCATTGACCGCCTCATCGAGGCCTGCACCCGCATCGACTACCCGCGTGAACTGCTCGACATCCAGGTCCTCGACGACTCGACCGACGAAACCAGAGAGGTCGCGGCCTCTATCTGCGACCGCTACCGCGCCCTCGGATACCCCATCTATTACCTGCACCGCACCAACCGCCACGGCTTCAAGGCCGGCGCCCTCGACGAAGGCCTCAGGATCGCCCAGGGCGAGTTCGTCGCCATCTTCGACGCCGACTTCGTGCCCCCGCGCGACTGGCTCATGAAGGTCATCCACCACTTCGCCGAGCCCGAAATCGGCATGGTGCAGACCCGTTGGACCCATCTCAACCGCGACTACAGCTTCCTCACCCAGGTCGAAGCCATCCTGCTCGACGGCCACTTCGTCCTCGAGCATGGAGGCCGCTCCCGCGCCGGTGTCTTCTTCAATTTCAACGGAACCGCCGGCATGTGGCGTCGCTCCGCCATCGACGAAGCCGGCGGTTGGCAGCACGACACCCTCACCGAAGACACCGACCTCAGCTATCGCGCGCAGCTCAAAGGCTGGAAGTTCAAATACCTTCAGGACGTCGAGTGCCCCTCCGAGCTGCCCATCGAGATGACCGCCTTCAAAACGCAGCAGGCGCGCTGGGCCAAGGGCCTCATCCAGACCTCGAAGAAGATCCTGCCCCGCGTCCTCAAGAGCGACGTGCCCTGGCACACCAAGCTCGAAGCCTGGTATCACCTTACCGCGAACCTCAGCTATCCGCTGATGATCGTGCTCTCGGTCCTGCTCATGCCCGCCATGATCATCCGCTTCTACCAGGGATGGTTCCAGATGCTCCTCATCGACCTGCCGCTTTTCATGGCGTCGACCTTTTCGATCTCGTCCTTCTACCTGGTCTCGCAGAAGGAACTCTATCCGCGCCGCTGGTATCGAACGTTCCTCTATCTACCCTTCCTCATGTCTCTCGGCATCGGACTCACCGTCACCAACACGCGCGCCGTGATGGAAGCCCTCTTCGGCATCAAAAGCTCCTTCAAGCGCACGCCGAAATATCGCGTTGAGAAGCGCGGCGAAAAGACGCAGGCTGCCAAGTACCGCAAGCGCCTCGGCATCGTCCCCTGGATCGAGCTCGGCATCGGCTGCTACTTCGCCCTGACCATCTGGTACGCCTGGGTGAACGAGAACTACTTCACCATCCCGTTCCTGTTTCTCTTTGTCGTGGGCTACTGGTACACCGGACTCCTCTCACTGCTTCAGGGCCGCTTCGAGCACTGGCGCTCCGGAGCCAACCTCGACGAATCCTCGCCGAAACCCTATCCCGTGGGTGTGTAAGGCAGGCTGTTGAAGTTGCTCTGACCGCGCCTTCAGAACAGCTTGTGCGCCTGCATGTCCTCGTACTGCGTCAGCGCCTTGATTTCCTTGAGGTGATCCTGCATCTCCGCCGTCGATAGATGCTTCAGAGTCTCCGGCGCGTCGGCAAACGCAAACGCCGTCATGCCCACCACCGCCGCCCCGAGGTTCAGGTCGCGCTGGTTCACCTTATCGAACGTATCGCTCGGCTTGTGGTGCAGAGCCTCATACTTCTCCGTCTCCGTCCAGAGCACGAACGAAGGAACTCCCTGGACCAGGAACGGGGCTTCATCCGTCTCAAAGGTGTATTGGCCATCGTTCGTGGTCCCTCCCGCGTCGAGCGCCTGCAGATACGGCTTGAGCGGCTCAAGCGCATTCGCCTCGTCCTTGCGTCCGAAAACAAACCACCCCTTTGGCGGCTCGCTTCCGGAATCGGTGACGAACACCCCCACGCACTTCGCCGCATCGGCCGCATGCTCGCGCGCATAGTGCATAGATCCAATCAGACCCTCTTCTTCGCCTCCGAAGAGAATGAAGCGCATCGTGCGGCGCGGCGTCAGCCCGCTCGCCTTCATCGCCTCGGCAACCGCCAGAACGGTCGCGGCTCCGGTACCGTTATCCTGTGCTCCCGTCCCGGGATGCCACGAGTCCAGGTGCCCACCCACAATCACATACTCGCCATTCTTCTCTGACCCCGGAATGTCAGCCACCACATTCTCGACCTTCACATTCTGGCGAATCTGGTTCGTGAAGCTGAACTCGATCTCGACCGGCCCTCGCTCCAGCAAACGCTTCAAAAGCAGCGTGTCTTCCTGGCCCAGGTTCCCCGTGGGAATGTTGGCCAGGCTTCCCGTAAAGCTCGTCATGCCGACAAAATTCGGCGCGTTGTTCGTAGCCCCGATCCCCAGCACCAGCGCCTTGGCTCCCTCGCCAGCCAGAAGATTCAGGGCGTCGAAGAGCTTCCCAAATCCCTCGTCTATGTGCGCCTCGAGCGACTTTCCGTCCACCAGGACAATCTTGTCCTTGATCTTGTCCGCCCGCGCCTTGACTGCTTCCACCGAGACCTCGTCCAGAAAATAGACCTCTCCGCGCACCCCTCCCGCAGGAGTCGACGGGCTCCATCCTTCGCTCTCCAGATGCAGCCGCTGCTCGTGCGGAGCGATCATGCGCGCCGTCGCAACCGTCTCCGGCTCCCAAGTGGCGGGAATCTCCCACGACTCGCGGTGAACATTGGCCAGCCCCAGCCGTTTGAACTCACCTTCCGCCCACCCCACTGCCTTCACATAATTGGCCGACCCCGTCAGACGCGGACCTATGTCGTCGGCAAGGTGCCGGTCGTACTCGTACGCCTGGCCCTCGATCATCATCTGGCCACCCAGGCGAACAAGATCGCTCTTGAGTTTTGCGTCGAGTGTTAACGCAGGCAGCGCGCTCTGTGCAACGACCATTGCGGCAGATCCAAGTGATAGCGTGCAAGACAGGACCAGTGAAGTAAGCGTTCTCATCCCAGTGATCCTCCTGTCTGACCAAACAGGGTGTCAAGCAAATTGCGGCTGCTAATCTGCGACAGCGCCGCCCTAGCACAAACTCCGTAAACTAATCCCGATGCTCGCCACCCTCAGCGTTGCCGCTGCTGCCGGCCTTACCGTCGGCGGACACTTCTACGCTGGGCTCAGATCCTCACACCTGTTTTGGGGAACTTCCGCACACCGCATCCCGTATCCGCCCCCATCAGCACACCCCCTCAGCGCCGCGGAAAGGGTATCAACGATGTCCACTCAAACGGTTCAACTGAACAAACAAGCCATATCGTGGTGGGTTGCGGTGGTTGTCCTGCTCGGAGCCCTTCTCATGGGCGCCGGAGCTGTTCTGGCGTTCGTTCATCCCGTCATGCTGGTCTCGCCGCACGATGAAATCAATGGCGCCGTCCGCGTCTATGCTGGATACCTCACCGCACGCAACGGCGTCCTCGCCATCATGCTTGTTGCGCTGCTTGCGCTCCGCGCGCGTCGCGCCCTCGGCAATCTCATGGTCATCGTGGCATTCATCCAGTTTCTCGATGCCAGCATGGATCTCCTCGAAGGCCGCTGGATACTCGTTCCCGGCGTGCTCGTCTTTGGACTGGTCTATCTGATCGCCGCCGCCCGTCTCTCCGGCTATGCATTCTGGCGCTCCGAGGCCTGGAACGGATAACAACCGCGATGCGGTCTATGAATGACGTCCGATGAGAGAAGAAGCGACCATGCCCTTCCTGCGGGACGGTCGTCAACCGGCGAGAAGCGGGCTTCTCGAGACTAATCTCAAGATAGAATGCGGGCATGAACAGGCACGCAAAGCACTTCGTTTTCCTTTTCGGCACGATTCTGGCAACGGGCCCCCACGCCTTTGCGCAATCGGCAGAGGAGCAAGCTGTGCTGTCGCCGATCCATGCGATGTTTGAGGGTATGTCAAAACGAGATGCCGCGGCGATCAAGGCGCCCACCCTGCCGGGAGGCACGATGGTGCTGATGCGCGATGGCAAGCCCGCGCAGATGACCTTTGAAGCCTTCGCGGAGCGCGTAGGTAAACCCGGTACGACACAGATTGAAGAACGCATTCACAATCCACTGATCCGGATCGATAACGATCTCGCCGTCGTGTGGGCGCCGTTCGATTTTCTGGTCGATGGGAAGATCGATCACTGCGGAACAGACCTGTTCAATCTGGTCCGTGTGGACGGAAGATGGATGATCGCGAGCGTTGCCGATACCGGGACGAAGACCTGCTCGGCGAAATGAAGGTTTGCGCTTCGGGCAGCACAGCGCGAGTCGAATCGCTACTACTCACGAGAAGCGCGTTTCTTAGGACTAGTCGTGTTGGGCCGATATCAGACCACTGCGCCGAGGCCCGGAGCACCACTAGAACGTATTCAATCGCGGCCGAGCCGATAATCTGAGGTACTGTAGAGCCTAATGGATCCAAGACGTAGCAGGGACGATTTCACTACCGCTACACAACTCATCCTTGCGAAGCGAGTAGGACAACGCTGCTCCAATCCCGAGTGTGGGCGCGGGACGAGCGGCCCTCATTCGGATGACCAACGCGCTGTGAACCTTGGGATCGCTGCACACATCACTGGTGCGTCACCCGGGGGCCCACGCTTCGACTCGACCTTGTCGCCTGAGAGCCGCTCGTCACTAGAGAATGGGATTTGGCTCTGCCACATTTGCGCAGCGCGGATAGATCGAGATGAGGTTCGTTACCCGACTCCACTTCTACGTGCGTGGAAACAGCAGGCAGAGGAGGCAGCCGACCGGCGAACTACTGAAGCATCAGCGCTGACACAGCACCACGCACCGCATACCCGAATCCCAAATGTTGACGGGTTGTCCTACCACAACGCCCGAGTACAAATTATGGAAGCTGGTTGGCACCCTCGTTACACATGGTGGCCTCACCAAATAGGGCTGCAGATCGAATATGGAAATGGCTACGAGTTCTGGAGGCGCGGCTACAAGGAGATCAAAGCCGCTTCAGGTACTGGCTACGCCTTCTGCCGTTTCGAGTTCGTCGATGTCTACTCGAACGTGCTCGTGGTCGTGACTGCCGGAGAGGAAATCCCTGAAGACGGATGTCAAGCTGGTGTGGTGAATGTCTTTCTGGATAGAGGCAATCAGGGCAACAATGGGCCGTATGGCGTGCACTAACAAGGCCCACCGGCAATGAAGAGCCACCTCTCAAATCGTGGATTACTACCGATAAGTCAGCTTTTCGGAAGTGATACCTGCATGAAAAACCCGCAGTCTCCAAGCTTCGTAACAAGGCCCACACCTCTCATCCCTGCGATTCTTAGAGGAACGTGCGAGGGGGCATGCTCCAAGCACTCCCCCTCGTTAAACTAACCTCAATGCTCGCCACCCTCAGTGCCGCAGCCGCGGCCGCCGGTCTTGCCGTCGGCGGATACCACTACGCCGCCATGTGGCCCGAGTCCCAGATCTTCGGCAGGACCATCCTCGCCGGACGCGACCCCAACGAATACGCCCTCACCTACGACGACGGCCCCAACGACGCCTGCACCGAGCAGCTGCTCGACGTCCTCGCGCGCCACAACGTCCGCGCGACCTTCTTTCTCATCGGACGCTTCGTCCGCGAGCGCCGCGACCTCACCCGCTGCATCCACGCCGCCGGTCACCTCATCGGCAACCACACCTTCACCCATCCCCGGCTTATCTACAGCTCGCCGTCCCGTGTGCGTGCAGAACTCGCCGCGACCAGCGCCATCATCGAAGATGCCACCGGCGCGAAGGTCCGCTACTTCCGGCCGCCGCACGGAGCACGCCGCCCCGATGTCCTGCGCGTTGCCCGCGATCTCGGACTTACGCCCGTCATGTGGAATGTCAGCAGCTATGACTGGACAACCACCAACCCGGAAACCATCCTCGCCACCCTCGAGAAGGGCATCCGCCGCAACCGCGAGCGCGGCCGCGGTTCCAACCTGCTCCTTCATGACGGCAGCCAGGCTGGCATTGGACAGGACCGGAGTGCCTCTGTCAGCGCGACCGCGAACCTGCTCGCTCGCGTAAAAGACCAGTCAGTCCGTTTCGTCACAGTCGACGCCTGGAACGGCGCACCAGAAAGATAACTGCGCGGCACCGCAACTTTATTCCTCGCCCGTTCCTCGCAACTTCAGCTCGAAGCACGCGTTCACCTGCATGAGAAGTAAGTAAGTCAGGAGAACGATTTCCATGCAGCGTTTAAAACTTTTCGTCGCAATCGCAGCACTCGGACTCACCGCTTCCGCTCTTACCGCGCAAGCTCAGTACTACCCCGCGCCGACATCGCGGCCTGCCATGTTTTACCTCGGCAAAGCGCATGTCGACGGACGCGTCGACCACGACGACATCCACGTCGGCCGCTATGAAGGCCGCTTCCACGCCGTAGTGCTTCAGGTGCACAATGCGCCGATCATGTTCGACCACGTCGTCATCCACTACGGAGACGGCGGGGCCCAGACGCTCCCCGTGAACCGCTTCATTCCGCCCGGCGGCAACAGCCAGTGGATCGCTCTGCCCGGCGGCGAGCGCATCATTCACAGCGTCGAGCTCTGGTACGCCCGCGCCCGTCCCGAGGACCCCAACCGACCCGAGGTCGAGCTCTACGGCGCCCCTTGAGTTGGCCGAGAATTTCGCTAAACCAGCTACAATAAAATAGAGGGACAAAAAAGCCCTGGCTGCTTGAGTCCGGGCTTTTTGAAACCGTCGATTCAATGGGACTAAAAGCTCGGCTTGCACCCGGCTTCTTATGCCCATTTTTCTTCTGAATGCAATCAGTTACTAGCGATGAACCCGATGAAAACGACGAGCAGAATCAATTACATAGAACAAAACATGGTCTTATCGAGCCGAATCAGATAGAAACTCAAAAGTTCCCCAGTTTCAATCAGATAGCTCTTCGCCGAAAAAAACAACCCTCACAGAATCAATCAGATAATCAGGCTGAGATCCCCGAATAAGGGGGAAGGGGGGTGCGCAGGCCTCCGGCTGGAACTGAACCCACCAGCCGATCCTGCCGCTAGGCTTCGGCTCGGGCCAGCACCGCTGCGAACGCCTCTCTTGCCGCCGCGATAGTCTGCTGGATGTCCTCCATCGTGTGCGCCGTCCCGAGGAACACGGCCTCGTACTGTGACGGGGGCAGCCACACACCCTGATCCAGCATCGCCCGATGGAAGCGCGCAAAGCCCGCAGTATCTGATGTCGCAGCGGTTTGAAAATCGCTTACCGGACCTGCCGTAAAGAACCAGGTCCACATCGCCCCCACGCGATTCGTCGTCATCGGCACGCCAGCCTGTGCCGCCTCAGCCGCAACGCCATCGGCGACCGCCGCGCTCAGCCTCTCGAGCAGCGGATACACCTCGTCCCGATGCTCGATCAGATAGCCGATCGTCGCAATGCCAGCAGCCATCGCCAGCGGATTCCCGCTCAGTGTCCCCGCCTGGTACACCGGCCCGAGCGGAGCCAGCATGTCCATAATCTCCGCCCGGCCGCCGAACGCCGCGCACGGCAGCCCTCCGCCGACGATCTTGCCCAGCGTCGTCAGGTCCGGCGTGACGTCATACAGTTCTTGTGCGCCCCCGAGCGCCACCCGGAAGCCGGTCATCACCTCGTCGAGGATCAGGACGGCGCCCTCCCGCTGCGTGATCTCTCTGAGCGCCTCGAGATACCCCCCCGCCGGGGGGATACACCCCGCATTCCCCACCACCGGCTCAACAATCAAACACGCAATCTCGCCCCTGTGCTCCGCGAATGCCGCCTCAACAGCCGTGACACTGTTGAAGGGCAGCGCCAGGGTTAACGCCGCTATCTCCTCCGGAACACCAGCAGAGCCGGGAATACCGAACGTCGCGACGCCGGATCCCGCCTTCACCAGTAGCCCGTCGGAATGCCCGTGATAACAGCCCTCGAACTTGACCACGTACTTGCGCCCGGTGAATGCTCGCGCCAGCCGGATCGCCGACATCGTCGCCTCGGTCCCGGAGCTGACAAACCGCAGCTTCTCGATCGACGGAAACGCCTTTGCGACGAGCTCTGCCAATTGACCCTCAGCCGCGGTCGACGCCCCGAAGCTCGCGCTGGCATGCTGCCGCCCGCTTGATCGC
Organism: uncultured Acidobacteriaceae bacterium; assembly: GCA_963782175.1. Lineage (GTDB taxonomy): Bacteria > Acidobacteriota > Terriglobia > Terriglobales > Acidobacteriaceae > Silvibacterium. The sequence goes on along the minus strand of CAWAIX010000009.1, from coordinate 942 downwards.
CTCGACCGCCTGCGGAAAGGCATGCCCCAGAATCATCGGCCCCCACGACCCGAAGTAGTCGATATACCGGCTGCCGTCCGCGTCCCAGAGGTAGGCACCTTCACCGCGCTCGACGAAGGGCGGCTCCCCACCAACGGCGCGAAAAGCCCGAACCGGCGAATTCACCCCCCCGGGCAGCACCTTTTCAGCACGCTCCTGCAGCACGCGGGAACGGGTCAGTTGTCTTGGCATGGATTCAGTATAGAAGCGGCAGAGCCCTCACCACTTCCTCTGCTCTTCGAGGTAAATCTTCGTGTAGTCGAGATAGTTGCGGGCGTACTTGAGGATCAGATCGCGGTCGTCGGACGTGAGCTCGCGCCGCACCTTCGCAGGAACGCCGGCAGCCAGCGACCGTGCCGGTACCACCATACCCTCCGGAACCACAGCCCCGGCCGCGATGATCGAACCTTCGCCGACTTTCGCGTTGTTCATGATGGTTGCGCCCATGCCGATCAGGCACACGTCCTCAACAACGCACCCGTGTACCGTCGCATTGTGCCCAATCGTCACGTACTCGCCCACGATCACGGGATACAGATGCCGCATGCCGTGGAGCACTGCGCAGTCCTGGACGTTCGAATGCGCACCCACACGAATTGAATGCACGTCACCGCGCACCACCGCATTCATCCACACGCTGGAACACTCCCCGAGTACCACGTCGCCGATCACCTGCGCCGAGACATCGACATAACAGTTCTCGGGAACTACCGGCATATGCCCCTGGTAGCTACGAATCATGGCCTACAGTGTAGCCCCTAACCCGGCGGCTCGCCGCGTTAATCATTTATCCTCAAAAAGATCATGTCTGAGCACGCATTTGACAAGATTTCAGGCGACATCCCCCCCCTGTCCGGCTACAGCGAAACCGAACTCGATCAGGCATTTGCCGCCATCTCCCGC
>CAWAIX010000008.1:0-397026 GCA_963782175.1 uncultured Acidobacteriaceae bacterium | reverse complement strand
TACAAGAAGAGATCGCTGATATACGTTGTGAACGAGCGCAACAAGGAAAGGGCGGCAGAGGCAGCAGCATGAGCGCCAATGTCATATTTCACGTCATAGCCGGGTTTCGACTTTGACTGCTTCGCTTGTTGATAAGATGGCGCGCCCAGAAGGATTCGAACCTCCGACCTATTGATTCGTAGTCACTTCCTACAATGTGCTGCTAAGCTGTTGATAATAAATGACATTAACCAAGAAAGCCCGCACCCGAGAAATTTATAAGGACTTCCAAAACTGTGCGGCACAGTTACGGCACAGTCCAATCCCCGTCTCTGAGTCATCGAAGCGCGCAGTGACTGAGGTCAACAAGGCGCACTGATGTTTGAGAGATGCGGAGACGCGAACCTTCCCTCGCACCTGCTACGGTGCGAGGGCTTTTCTTATTTTGAGCTTTGACGTACACGTACACGCAGATCGAACCTCCTACAGTCCTCGATCCCAAGAGAAACCGCCCTCGGTGTCACCCGAAGGCCGCGTGTAGCTCCTGCATCGATTCTGCGCCATCCACGCCCTCGCTCCTGTCAGAGCCTCACACTCGGAGTGGAAGTCGCCCGGCATTGAACTCCTCTTTGGCCCAAGCCCACATTGATCCCTCGTCGGCAAAATCCTTCACCAACACATCTTGTTTCCCAGGTGGCATGGGTTTAGCAATCTCCCATCTTCCGGAGTATGGGTTGTAGTTGAGATAGACATTCAATGGAATTGCCTTGATGTACATCATCGTGGAAGTCGGCCCGGCTCCAGGTCGATTCATGTGCCCTGTTTTGTCCGTCATTTCGCTCCGCGCAGACATCGACTGCGATTATTATGCCTCCACAGGCGGGCCGCGCTATCCTGTTCGGCATGCTCGCGCTCATGAACTTCATGCACCGCAACGGCTGGTCATTCGACATTCTGGTAGAAGATCAGCGAACCCGGCTTATCTCCGACTGCGCAGTAGGCAAAAGAGAGACCCTTCTGAGCATCATCGCTAGACTGCACGGCGACGTCGCTGAGGCCAAGTTCGCTATTGGGCGCGAGAACCAGGGGAGCGTCTGGATCGACATCTCTGAGTCACAGATTGCAGCACTGCGCGCTTATAAGCGTCGCCATTCCACGGGCCGATCCCAGCTATTAAGGCTGGAGCCTGTATGAACTGACCGGGCCAGCAATTTCCCCCAACTTGGTGCGGCCAGTTGTAAGGCGCATCCTTGAGTGCGCGATCTGCTGAGAGGTTAGCAAATACGTCCTGGCGCTGTCCCAGTTGGGCGGAATCTTCGACGCCTGACAACCCATTCAACCCAACGCACGTCGAAGAGTCAGATGGTTACCTCTCGCCGAGGAAACCAAGTTCGATCCCTTACAGTTGTTATTGCGGCCAGCTCGTCGAACGGAGTTGGCCGCACCTTTTCTCTTCCCTTGTTGGAGACGGTTTCACGCCTCCCTCCGAACACATTCCATGCATTTGCGTTGGCGCAGCGCGTATACCATGAACGCGCGGTGTGCTTCCAGGTAGACCGCCGCTCTTAGCGCCGCACCAGCAATCGAGTCATCTAACGCGTCCCGCTTCTCGACTGCCTTAAGCCATTCGATCCCGAGCCGTGCGCATGTGGGGCAGAGGTGTATCACCGTTCGCGCGTCCCTACTCAAAAGGACGTCATACGAGTCCTTATGGCGCGTTCGAGCGACGTTATTTAGCTAAATCTGTTGGGGTGGGATCACAAACCGTAAAGCTGCTTCGCCATCTGGTAGCGTCCCATCCGGATTTTGTCCATCTTGGAAACCCAAGCGTCCTTGGCGCAGTCCATTACCCACTGTTTGATTTCGGCGCTGTCCCAGTTGGGCGGAATCTTCGATGCCTTCGCCAGCAGCTTTTGCTTGAACACGTCGCACGCGTCCGCTACAAACTTCTCTTGCTCGTCCCGTGTCATTGCGGATCGCTCATGGGAACCTGTGACTCAACCCAAAGGCGAACTTGCTCAGTTACGATTTCCGAGCGCGACATATTCTCGACGCAGAACGCGGCGTTCTCACCGAAATGCAGCCAGTCTGTGCCGTCGCCATCGCGATACAGCTTCAATCCGTTTGTCGTTAATTCTTGGCGTGCCATGTTCTGATCTTATGAGAGCGGGCCTCCCGCTCGGCGCATCTCAATAGCTATGAGAGCAAACAACTCGCAGCCCCCTGAAGATGCCCTAGTCCGCTTCTGTGAGGACCTGTCAGTTCCTCTCGAAAAGCTGGCCCATGTTGTGTACTTGGCCGGCCTGAGCACTTCTGATAGCAAGGACCCAAAATGCTACCTCGCCAGGGCGGACGAACTCCTCGCCGGCATTCGAGAGATGGTGCTCACTCATTGCAGAAGAAGGGCAGCATAGCCGCTAGCGAGAGCAAAGCAGAACGAAATCACGTCGATGAAGCTCGATTCTCGTAGGTCAGACTGGACAGCACTGATCGGTGACACTCGTGTGTCTGCTTGATTTCTTCTAGGTCTGACTCTCGGCGTATCGTTCCCGCAGTCAAATAGCACTTCATGCAGATCGCGTCGAATGTGCCGTCGCTGCGTCGCCGTAAGGTGAACTCTGGGCAGGTTTCAGAAGGAAGAGGCATCGTATTGGCCCTCGACTCAGGTGATTTGTGACGTATTTTCCCTCAATCGGGACTTGGACGGCAACGCTATTCTCCCTGCTGCGTGTGGGATTTCCTCATTGCGTCTTCGCCTTGTATTCGCCTATGCTGCCATCAGTCATGTTCGACCCCGACGCCCACATCCCGCGTCCCGAATCGCGCCCTGATCTACATGGGTGCCTGCATGATCGCGGGCATCAGACTGGCCCGCGAGAAACAGGTGAACGTTCGGGTGATCCCGACTGGTCAAGCAATCGATGAGTCAGTCGAACTCGCGCATGAGATATTCAATCGTGTGTTTCGGAAGGTGCCAGAGCGGATGGCAAGATGACCTCGGCTCTTGAGCACAATTGGTGACACATCCCCCGCGACCCTATGAGACCTTCCGAACTGTCCAGCGCGTTATAGAGGCAAAATCATCTACTGCTTGTCACTTGTGAGTCGTGCAAGGGAATGCCTCTCTCAAAGCTGATGCGATGAGAAAAGCCGTTGAGTAGTGAGCTTCTTCGGGATGCTTCCCGATGTATTTCAAGACGATTCTGACTAGTTGTCCGTTCTCGCTCTCTTCAGGCAGGCAAAATCGCCCGGGCGGCTCTTTGCTAGTCATCGCGAGCACGTAGGCCACTTCTTCGGATTCGCCCTGCGCGACTCCCTCGACATATCCGATGCAAGCTATCTCGTGTTGAACATCTAACTGAGTCGCCCCCTTGTCGGGCTTCGTATCAATCGTTGAGCAAATGCGCACGAAGGCATTTCCCGACGTTGACGGGAGCTCCTGCGGTTGTTGTGCAGTGACCAGCGGAGCGGATATCACGACGAGCAAGATTGCGAGAGAGGTTAGGCGCATTGCGACATTTTAGCTGGCGGTGCAGAGTAGCCGTATGATAATGCATCATGGAAACCCGGCTGGAAGCAAATGCTGAAGAGATCGCCAAGGTTCTCGAAGTCCTCAAGCGTTCCGAACCACTAGGAGCCACAATCGAGCAGATCGAGATAGAGACAGGCTACAAAAGCTATATCATCCGTTCTGCGTTTGACGCCTTGAGAGAGCAGGGTATGACTGTGCAAGGCCACAACCTGAACGAGTACAATCCTGCTGCGGTAGACGCTGACACCGCTGACCGAGCGGGCACCGACACGACCGGCTGACCGGCTTCAGTTGCTCTTCGCGTGTCATGGGGTCCGCGACTCACGCTTCACCGCTCCCACAGCCTGCTCTGTGCCGCGTCTATCTGCTCATCCGTCAGATCGCTAGTGCCGTCCCAATCGTTGGGCATGCCACAATTTAGCTCTGGATGCTTTTCGCCCAATCTTCGCCTAAAATGCAAGTATGGGCGAGATGCGCCGAGCCATCGCACGCGAGCAAGAGGAGCGCAGAACTCAGGACCGATTCGCGTCCACGCTGGTGATCGCGGCTTCGATCATTGTCGCCGTCAGGCTCGCACGCGAGGACATCAGTACACCGAGTCCGCGGCTCTTGAGCACGGTCTCTGATAGCGTGTCGTTGGCGAAGATGATTCTAAAACGGGTGGTTGGAAGCTGAAGAGTTAGTCAGTCCGTGGTACGCTTCAAGGCCGAGAGCCGATGGACATTCCGACAGAATTGACTCACTCCCTGATCGCCCTAGTTGATGGCGGCTCCATCGTTGCCGTTATAGTGGTAGTCGCCAAGGTGTTTGAGTGGTTCGATGGGATGGTGAGCGATACTGGAAGACAGGCTCTCAGCAATCAGTTAAAGAATGCGCCGTCCGATGGTCGAATAGATTCGTGGGCTACGGTGTTTCCCAAACTGATTGATCGCATCTTCGGCGAGCGAGCACTCTCATTGAAGTTCGTTTTCCGCTCTGCCATTGCATCACTTGTAGCTGTTAGTCTCGTTTTTCTATTCTGGTGGAGGCTTATTCCTAGCAAGTATCATGTCGGTTTGCGAGGTGCTTACTGGTTTGCGCTGGGCTTTTCACTTGTAACAAATGTCGTTCCAGACTATTTTTCCTTACTTATAAGTCGCACTATTGTTCGAGCAATGGTGAAACGACCTGCCCCTCTTGCCGTCGCCGTCTTGCTAGTAATCGATAGCACACTCGCGGTTGTCGTTGGTTTGATTAGTGGAGTGCTGGCATTCTTGGTAGATATCTTCAGTTACCATGGCAGTTTACCGGTGATTATGGCTCTACGGCGTGTGCCTTGGGATCAAGTGCTTTTGTTCAAATGGATGTTAGCCGCCACGTGCCGTTCTTTACACTGAACGTAGGTGTGATGCGCATGTTCGTTCTGAGTAGCCTATTCACGTCAATATGGGTTTGGCTATATGTTGGATCCATTGTAACTATTAGACTACTTCACAACGTGCGAGCCATATGGGTTCGAATGGCGCCCTATCTCGACATAGATAAGAAACCGCTCGTTGCAATCGGACGAATCGCTGGTTTGTTGGCTGGTGCGGGATATGCCGTGATCCTTGGACTTGTCTGGATTGGACATCACTGGCACTAAGGCGTTAGATTTGACGACCTATGAATCCATCCGAATTGATCGCAGCCATCCACGCCGAGATTGACCGACTCCAACAAACTCGCAAACTGCTCGCTGGTGCTACTGGCACACAGAGCGCGCAACCAAAGAAACGAAAGCGCAAGCTGAGTGCCGAGGGCAGAGCACGGATCAGCGCGGCTCAGAAGAAGAGATGGGCCCAGCGGAGGAAGGCAGCGAAGGGGTGAATGTCCAAATCAATGACTACTGTTAATACAGGTACGTTGATCGGTTACGAGGTAGGCTCTGGCACCAAGCTGTTCACCGAGGCAAACAGACCGATAACGATGAACGACGGAACAAGTTCTCTGCCTCGGCCCAACGATATCTACATCACCGGTCGCAAGCGATATCGCGTCATCAGTATTCGTCGAACGAGCACCCAGGCACTCTATGAAATGGACGTACAGGTAGAAGCAGAGGCAGATTGAATAAGTGAGCGCGCCCGTTAAACTCGGTCACCTTGGAAAGAAGCGTTTCGAATCCTGATTCTGCCATCTGTTATTCGCGAAGAGTAGTTCACGATCCATCTTGGCCTCGGCGGGCGCGTCGGATCGCGAACGCCTGCCAGATACTCACATAAGTGCGCTGGTCACAATCCCGACAGCGGATCGGGTACCGCAGTGTCAATAGCCATCTCTCGTCGCCAGGTCGGAGTTTCGACGGGCGCAGCGAGGCTGAATTGCACCTCGGGCACACTATCCCGTGCGGTTCCCGTTTCATGAAGGGGAATGTCACACCTTTATCGGTGCGAAGCAATTACCCATGAGTCTTAGTCCCGGGTGTCGCACAATCCGGTGATTAATCCGTTTGGGCGTAATGCTAATCCAGGGTGCCGATTCGTTGTATTCTCTCGATGCAACGGCCCGAATCCTGATTCAGTGTCGGATTCTGTCCAATGCGGTACGCGTAGAGTAGCTCCCGTTCCATCTTGTCCGCAAGGATCGGACGACCCATTTGCCGTAGCCAATCGATAGCTTTCATGACGCCCGCTGTCGCGTCTGTCATAGGGACAGTTTGCGCTGAGAATAGACAAGCAGTAGGTAAATTGCACGGGCAGTCCGGGCAACTGCCGATGTGGGATCAAGTTGCAGGACGGGAAATCCTTCATTAGCGTGTGGAAACCCGATTTCGACAATCCACTTCACACCCGGAGCTTGACCGGGAAATTGAGTTCGCGGCACACCTTGCAGGCCGTATGCTGTCCGCTGTTGTCCAACCGGGAAGGCATGTTCCCTCCAAGAAAAGAGGCTTAGTATCAGCCAACCCATGAGGACATAGCAAAGTAGTTACTCGCACAAATGAGGAGTTGCTTTCACAAATCTGTCGTCGGTACGCTGATGACAATAATGTCCCGCCGGCGTTGTTCTCAAACTAACCAACACACCACCAGCACGTGGCGCTTCCGCCCATTGATTTAGGCAAGGGGTTGTCCGGAAAGCGGACTATACAGAGATGTGCCAAATTCCGATTTGTCGACTACTAGGCCAAGTGACGAGAAACCTGTTTCTCAATACCGATACATCGGATTTAGCCCATGTATAACCGCGTGAAACTTTGGAACGCATCGTGTGTTTTGCTTCACGGAACCGGAACTCCAACGGCGGATGAGCTGGCGCGCGTCAATAACCACCGCCCGTCGATCTTTTTCGCTTCACCGTCAAGATCTACGTGGCTCTTGGCTGTCCAAAACGGCTGGCCAGTGGCTGGATTCAACGATACGTCGAAGTAATGGCATTCGAAATAGACCGATGATTTCCATTGGCCGTCATCGTCCTTTACAGGGACAAACTTCGTTTTGAATGCCGGAGAAAGCGACACAAACTTATTGGCTGCCTGTAACCCGCCGGAAACATACTTGAAGAACGTGCACAGCGTGCCCTGTTGGCCGGTGGCAGACGTGTCGCCTGAGGGTGGAGGGCAACTTGCGGGGTCATTCGGATCGCCGTTGCCGATATAATTTCCGGCCGTGGCAGTAGTGTTGACAATCGTGAGTTCGGCGTCTTTGGTCCAGATCGAGAGTGCGTCGCGGATTCGTTGAGTTATCACTGTAGGCGAATCCCCATTTACCGGATCGTGCACGCTGACTGCCGCATGAAAGGTTGCGTGAAGCTGCTCCAGTTCAGCCATTTGTGCGAGTTGTTCGTCTTCGTCCCGCCAATTATTGGCATGGTCGGCTCCTGACTGCGCTACAGCCGGCGCCGTCAACAATGCCCCCGCAAGAAGCATGCTGAGTAGCGCTGCCATTTTCCTGAATGTCGATTTCATCTCCGTCTCTCCTTTGATCCTGGGGCGCGGTTGTCGTGCTCACCGCACCTCTTGGTTTGCCTTCACTCCATGTAGCGAGAATCGCGACGGAAACCTGTAAGTCAGAAAGAAGCTTTCTCGGGCACACCTGATCCTGAGACCACCGGGTGGTGTAATATTTACGCAATTGCCACTCCTCCGGCCCCAGAGATTCGGATGGACGACGCCCTCGGACACGAGATCACCCAACTGCTTCAGGCGTGGCGCCGGGGCGACGAAGATGCTCTGGACAAGCTCACCCCTCAGGTTTATCGCGAGCTGCATCGGGTCGCCAGGCGTTGCATGGGACGGGAACGCGACGGCCATACGCTACAAACGACGGAGCTGATCAATGAGCTTTATCTGCGTCTATCCGACCTCAAGCTGATCGACTGGCAAAACCGGGCACATTTCTTCGCGCTATGTGCGCGACAAATGCGACGCATTCTCACTGACCAGGCCCGTGCCCGGCGATCGCACAAACGCGGCGATGGAGCAAAAGCGATTTCATTGGACGATGCTCTGACAATCTCTCCGGAACCCTCCGCTGATTTGGTCGCTGTGGACGATGCTCTTAATCAGTTGGCGAAGGTGGACGAGCGCAAAAGCCAGGTCGTGGTGTTGCGTTTTTTTGGCGGTCTCAACGTTGAGGAAACTGCGGAAGTTTTGAAAGTTTCGCCTGAAACCGTGGCGCGTGATTGGCGGTTGGCCAAGACGTGGCTGATGCGTGCCCTGAGCGAAAATAAATCCGATGAAACCTGAGCGGTGGAGAAAAGTCGAAAGCATTTTTCACAAAGCTCTCGAGGCTGACGAAAACCGGCGCAGCTCTGTGATTGAAGAATCGTGCGCTGGTGATGCTGAACTACGCCGCGAGGTGGAATCGCTGCTTGCTCATTATAGCGACTCTGCGAGCTTCATCGAGAAGCCGGCATTTGCGGACCAGGCGAACATCACTAAGGCTCCCTCCGCCACAACCGCAGCGCCGCGACCTGACTTGAAGGACGTTGCGGTTGGACATTACCGCATTGTTGAAGAAATCGGCTTCGGCGGCATGGGAGTGGTATACAAGGCCGAGGACACTAGACTTGGCCGCCTAGTCGCGCTGAAATTTCTACCTGAGCACATGGCAGCGGATTCTGTGGCGTTAGAGCGCTTTCGCCGCGAGGCCCGCGCCGCTTCGTCGCTGAACCATCCGAATATCTGCACGATCTACGATATCGACGCGTACGAAGGCCGGGAATTCATCGTAATGGAATATCTCGATGGGCAGACGCTCGCTATGTATATGGCGGGCCGGCGAGCGGTGGGCACTGAGCTCGTCGCGAAATTGGGAATGCCCATTGCCGAGGCGCTCGGCGCGGCACACTCCAAGGGAGTAATTCATCGCGATATCAAGCCGGGCAACATCTTCGTTACTCAATCGGGACTGGTGAAAGTCCTCGATTTCGGCGTGGCAAAGCTGGTGGCTAAGGCCAATCAATCCGAAGCTACCACCTTGACCGAAACACACACGATCACAGGCACACTGCCGTATATGTCGCCGGAACAATTGCGTGGTGAGAATCTCGACACTCGGTCGGATATCTACGCATTGGGGGTCGTGCTCTATGAGATTGCCACGGGACAGCGTCTGTATAGTTCATCGCTGCATGCGCAGCTGGTTGATGAAATTCTGAATCGTCCTGCTTCTCCGCCCAGCAGCATTAACAAAAAGCTGTCGGCAAAAGCGGATGACATTATTCTCAAGTGTCTCGCCAAGGACCCGGAGGACCGATATCAGACTGCGAAAGAAATCGCGGTTGACTTGCGCCACTTGAGCACACAAGCGACAAGCGGAGCCGTCTCAGTCGGGACAAGCAGCGTACGAACAGGAAGGAAGGCCTGGCCGTGGCTGCTTGCTGCTGCGGCATTTACGGCAACACTTCTTGTCTTACTTCTTGTCAGGTTAAGTGGATCTCGTGGCCCGACAACCCCACCGGAAATGGTCCAGCGGCAACTGACCGCTAATTCTCCAGATAACCCGGTTCTAGCCGCTGCTATTTCGCCGGATGGCAAATTCCTGGCATACAGCGATGCAAATGGCTTTCACCTGCAGTTAATTAGCACGGGCGAGACGAAGCAGCTGACTCTTCCTTCAGGGCTCGCAGTCGCTAGCGCCTTTTCAGGCGCTCCGGCGACCTTGGCTGCTCCCCTTTCGTGGTTTCCCGATGGAAGCAAGGTTCTTATCACTGCTGCTGCACAGCCCGCTGAGCCCCCTAGCCTTTGGGCCGTATCCATTCTAGGTGGGGCAGCACGTAAGCTGCGGGAAGGTGCCGCCGCTGGGTCCTTTTCCCCGGACGGTTCTCAGATCGCCTTTCTAGGCGATTACGATTCAGGCCCGGCGAAGGGGATTTGGTTGAGCACCGCGGATGGAAATGATCAACGGCGTATCATGGCCGCACAACCTGGTGAAGTCTTTAACGAAGTGGCCTGGGCTCCGGACGGGCAACGTCTCGCGTATTCGAAAGTACTCGCGGGTACCGGATACGTGAGCGCCATCGAGAGTGTGAGTCTAAAAGGCGGCCCTCCCACCCGGATTCTATCAAGCCCAAAATTGCAGGGGTTTTGTTGGTTGCCGGATGGACGTATCGTCTACTCCCTGCGGCAATACGTGCAGCTTGGCGCTGACTCAAATCTTTGGGAAGTGAGGACGGTCACTCAAACAGGCGAACCCATGGGCCACCCCCGGCAACTAACAAACTGGCCGGGGTTCTCCTTCTCCGGGTTCACGGTCACGGCAGACGGAAAGCAGATGGAGTTTCTTAGGCTCACCGCGAAGGCCCATGTGTATGTTGGAGAGTTGGATGCAAAGGGAACACATCTAAATAACACACGCCGCCTCACGTTCGACGAACATTACGAGTGGCCTCAGCGGTGGACGCCAGATAGCCGGGCCGTAGTGTTTTCGTCACAACGCGATGGAAGCTGGGACATCTTCAAGCAGACGTTGGACAAAGACGACACCGCCGAATTGCTCCCTCTCGGACCCGGACCGAAGTGGTATGCCAGTTTCAGTCCTGACGGTCACTGGATTTTGTACATGGCTCTTCCTGAAGCCCGACATCCCGGTGGTTCGGTTCCAGTACGAATCATGCGGGTCCCTGTATCTGGTGGACCCCCGCAATTGGTTCTGACTGCATCAGGTACGACGGACATCCGCTGCACACGTGCCCCTGCCAACCTCTGTATCTTTGACGAGCAACAGCAAGGTCATACCATGTTTACTTCTGTCGATCCCATCAAGGGCCGAGGGCGTGCCCTTGCCACCATGGAAATGGAGCCCTCCATATCAACGCCTTGGGACCTTTCCCCGGATGGCTCTCAAGTCGTCATGACGCGCGAAGGGCGCATTCGACTGTTATCCCTAAAGAGTGGGGTGACAACCGATTTAGCAGTAAGGGGATGGAACGGCTTTTGGTCAGTCGATTGGTCTGCCGACGGAAACGCTCTGTTTGTTTCCAGCCAGACGCCCCAAGATACCACCCTACTTCGCGTTGATCTTAGAGGAGAAGCCAGTGCGCTATGGCAGCAAAAGCTCAATTTCTTGGGCACCAAAGGAATACCGTCTCCCGACCGGCGGCATTTGGCGGTGGCGGGCTGGACAACCGATAGCAACGTCTGGATGATCGAGAACTTTTGAGAGTAGTGGAGTTGGCAGTCGTGGGCAGCGGCAGCGGCGACTATGAGGCTCGTAATCGGCCAACAGGAAACTAATGCGGTTGTCGGGGCAAAATCGCCTTCACGCTAATACCCCCCGTCGCTCGAGTCTATGAATGCCGGGCGACCACGGTGATGGAATGCTTCCGACTTTTGCTAGCAGTTCTCGCCGCGCTTGCTCGCGCAAGGGTTGCAGTATGTCCAGTTGTCGGTAGAGGTGCTCGGCCCGACGGCGCACGCCCGCCTCCTGGATCTTTCCCAGCCACTCGGCACGATGACGCTTATCGTAGACGTCCCGTCCGGCACAGGGAATCGCCCAGACTGCGATACATCGCTTTCAACCGACACATGACTCGCGTCAGATCTTTGACGATGGTCAGGTGCTCCGGGCTAGCTCGCGCAGCATGCGCACGCCCGTCTCGCCATGGTAGACCGAGCTGAGTTTGTTCAGGTACAACAGTTCGGCGACCGTGCCTAATTGGGCTGGCACATAGCCTTGCTCTGCCGACTTCGACATCCAGATCTGTGCTGAGGCGAAGTCTCTCCTCAGCAAGTGACCGTGCTCATAGACCAGCGCCAACAAATATTCGCTTCGCGGTCGCCGTCCTGCGCCTGCATGACCAGTGCGGACGGCGGAGCAAGGCGCGGGACTTTTCTCGCCGGGCAGTGGACTCGGGCCGTTCGTGCTGACGCCAAAGAGACGGCAGCTCTGTGGCAGGTGAATGCCGCGCTGCGCGAGGCGGAGTTGGGCGAAACTGCTTCTGCGAAGCAAGGTGTCAGGGTGGCGTTGGCGTTGTCTCGGGGCGAAATGTAAAGGTGGCAGCAGCCCTTGCGCTGGCTCGAATTGGCGATGCTCCCCGGGCCACAGCGCGGGTCGGGGAATTGGAGAAAGGCTATCCAGCGAACACCATGCTGAAACTCTACTGGCCGCCGACCATCAACGCTGCCATCGAACTCAACAAAGGGAATTCATCGCAAGCTCTTGTGCATCTGGAAGATGCCGCGCCTTACGAACTGGGTAGTGGGGTCGGATTCATCAATTATTTGTACCCGGCATACGTGCGTGGCCAAGCCTACTTGCTGGGACATAATGGAGCTGCCACAACTGCCGAGTTCCAGAAGCGGCTGGATACAGAGGCTGCGTACTGAACTTTGTGACTGGCGCATGGTGAACGACAAGCTTGGGATCGAACCTGCGTGAGTCCGCAACTGGACGCGTAGCTGACTTTACGTCCAAGTGGTGAGAAGAGCCGCTTCACATCACCTTTGTAGGCCGATGTGTCTCTCGCCAATTGCTAGGCGGCACGCCTTCCCAGGTTCGAAAAGCTCGCCCGAACGAGTTGGGATCTTCGAAGCCCAACAAATAAGCCGCCTCGTTCAGCTCCAAAGCCGAATTACTGAGGTAGTAGCGAGCCATTTGATGACGCGCCTCGTCAAGAACGCGCTGGAAGCTGGAGCCGGAGTCCTGCAAGCGACGTTGCAAGGTACGTGGGCCCATATGAAGAGCCTGCGAGATCGCGTCGATCGAGGGCCGATGGCCCGTCAGTTTGTCTTGAATCGTGCGGCGCACTAACTCGATAAAACTATCCTCCTCCTTGTATTGGCGCAACTGCTCCTCGAATTGAGGTGCAAGCAGGTCGAACAACTCGGTATTGCGCGTGACGAACGGCTTGGTGGCGTCTGACGCGCGAAAAATGACCACATTGCGTGGCGCGCCTACAACGACCTCGCAACCTAGACTGCGCTCAATCTGCCGAACGTTCGTACGCTGTTGAACGTACTCGGCCCTGAGTGGGTTGAGTTGGGTTCCGCTTCCGTGTCGAGCTAAAGAGCGCATCCAGGAGAAGCAGTAGTCGGTGAGAGTCCATGGCTCAGCATCCACGGCAAGCAGCCAACGAAAGCCAACCGCAAACTCATCTTCATCAAGTTCTACGAGGATCTCTTCCGGTGCGGTCAGCTTCTTGTATCGAGCCATGTGTTCCGATGCTGCCACGAGATTTTCTGTGGAAAGGGCCGCAATCGCCATGGGGTGAAATCGCTCAGTTTTGGTCTCAATGCCCAACTTCACGCCAATCAGAGGATCGGAACTCGCGCTGTCGATGGCACGCCAAAGCGCAAAGAGTTCGGTGGTGGAGACCAGAACGCGGGTCTGCTCGAACAGGTCGCGCGGTAGGCCCGCCCGACGCAATACTGCGGGAACAGAGACGCCTAACTCCTCAAGTTTGATAGCCAGTCGTCCTGGAACGCGGAAATGTTTGAGCATCGCACCGTCTCCTAGTCCTAAGGTACCGAAGTCGGGACGGCTCGCGCCATGCAATCGACGTCAAAAGCACTGCAAATCGCGTCAGTCTTTCACCTTCTCAAATTGTCGTGATCGGCAGAAAAATTGTCGCGTCTGGAAGGGCGGCCATTATGCGGAGCGGCTAACTTGAGAACTACCAGGACGCCAGAGGAGCAAAATGAACAACTTCGAGGTGGTTCAAGTCGGCTTTAGCCGCCGCTCATTTCTGCGCGTGAGCGGCTTGGCCGGAGCAGCCGCTCTAGCCAACCGCTTTTCATTTGCGGAGATCGCTCAGACGAATGGGTCGCATTCTTCTACGGCTAAAGTCAGTGGACGACGCAAACTCGGAACGCTGGAAGTTTCCAGTGTTGGCCTTGGCTGCCAGGACTTCACCGGCACCTTCTACGCAACCCACCCGAACCGCGCAGACATGACTACGTTGGCACGGACCGCCCATGAACACGGCGTCACACTCTTCGACGCGGCGGAAGCGTATGGCCCGCTAGAAGTCGAACGAATCTTGGGCGAAGCGCTCGCGCCGGTTCGCAGTGAGGTGGTCTACTCCTCGAAATTCGGCTGGAATATCGATCCGGAGACAGGGAAAAATCTGGGTGGCCTCAATAGCCGCCCCGAACACATCCGCCGCTCGGTTGAGGGTATGCTGAAACGTTGGCGGACGGATCACATGGATCTTGTCTACCAGCATCGTGTTGATCCCAACGTTCCGATCGAGGACGTAGCAGGCACGATGAAGGAACTGATCGCGGAAGGGAAAGTCTTGCATTACGGGCTTTCTGAGCCCGGCCCCAATACACTCCGTCGCGCTCATGCAGTTCAACCCGTGTCAGCAGTCCAAAACGAATACTCCATAATGGCACGCGATCCAGAGGCCATGATCCTTCCTATCTGTAAGGAACTTGGCATCGGTTTCGTCTGCTGGAGCCCTCTCGCGATGGGGTTCCTGACCGGTACCATCGACCAGAACACACAGCTTGAGCGGGGCGACTTCCGCGCGATAGTGCCTTGGTTCGCACCCGAAAATCGTCCAGGAAACTTGGCCCTCGTCGCGGTCATAAATGAATGGGCCCGACGCAAGCGAGCGACGCCTGCACAGATATCTCTTGCGTGGTTGTCGGCGCAAGAACCTTGGATTGTAACAATTCCCGGCACGACCAAGATGCCTCACATGTTGGACAACAATGGCGCTGATGACGTCAGCTTCACGGCTACAGAAATGCAGGAGTTCAACACTGCGCTAGCTCGCAACCCGGTTCATGGGGCAAGACTGCCTGCGATGGTGCTGTCTCTCTCCGGAGTGGAAGCGCCTGCAAAACCGAGCTAGCGATCTATAGAGCAATTCTTCAAGAGAACAAGAATGAAAGGAACAGGACAATGCGGAAGCGACAGTTAGGAAAGAGCGGGTCGGAAGTATCCGCGCTCGGATTTGGCTGCATGGGACTAAGCTTCGGCTACGGACCTGCGCTCGACAAGAGCGAGGCTATCAAGGTCATTCGCGCCGCCTACGACGGTGGTGTCACCTTCTTCGATACCGCTGAAGCCTACGGCCCATTTGCGAACGAAGAACTTGTCGGCGAAGCGTTGGCCGACATCCGCGACAGTGTTGTGATCGCCACCAAGTTTGGCTTCAAGAACGGAGTTCCGAGTCAAGGTTTAGACAGCACGCCAGAACGGATCAGGGCTGTCGCTGAAGCTGCGCTGAAGCGTCTTCAGGTTGATTCAATCGATTTGTTCTACCAACATCGCGTTGATCCGAATGTGCCTATTGAAGAAGTTGCCGGAACAGTGAAGACCCTCATTCACGAGGGTAAGGTTAAGCATTTCGGTATGTCGGAAGCAGGCGCGGCAAACATTCGCCGGGCCCATGCAGTGCAGCCGGTCACTGCCCTTCAGAGTGAATATTCGTTGTGGTGGCGTGAGCCGGAAGGAGAAATCCTTTCAGTATTGGAGGAACTCGGCATCGGTTTCGTTCCGTTCAGCCCTCTCGGTAAGGGTTTCCTGACGGGCGCAATCTCCGACGAGACGGAATTCGACAAGACAGACTTCCGTAATACCGTTCCGCGCTTCTCGGCCCAAGCTCGAAAGGCCAACCAGGCCGTGGTCGATGAACTCGGCCGAATTGCAGAACAAAAGCAGGCGACGAAGGCTCAGATTGCGTTGGCGTGGCTGCTTGCCCAGAAGCCGTGGATCGTACCCATCCCTGGAACCACGAAACTTCACCGCCTCGAAGAGAATCTCGGCGGTGCAAGCGTGGTACTGAGTGTCGAGGATCTGAACGCCATTCACGATGCAATTTCGGCGATTGACGTTCAGGGAGACAGATACCCGGCTCATCTTCAGAGTCTCGTAAACCGCTAGCAAAGAAAGTGCACAGGAGGCAGGAGGATTAATGCAAAAGCGTACTCTCGGACAAAATTTCCAGGTCTCGGCTCTCGGACTCGGCTGCATGAGCATGACCTCGGCCTACGGCCCGGCAGGCGACAAGGGCGAGATGATCAAGTTGATCCGTGCCGCACACGACCTTGGCGTCACTCACTTCGATACGGCTGAAGCCTATGGGCCATTTGCGAATGAAGAGCTGGTAGGAGAGGCGCTTGAGCCGATCCGCGACCAGGTCACGATTGCCACTAAGTTCGGCTTCAACATCGATCTCAAGACGGGTCAACGCGGCGGTGGCACGAATAGCCGCCCTGAGCATGTTAAAGCAGTAGCAGACGCCAGCCTGAGGCGTTTGCGGACCGATCATATCGATCTCTTCTATCAACACCGTGTGGACCCTGACGTGCCGATCGAGGACATGGCGGGCGCGGTCAAGGAGCTGATCGCCGAAGGCAAGGTGAAGCACTTTGGCATGTCGGAAGCCGGAGTTCAGACCATTCGCAAGGCACACTCGGTGCAGCCGGTCACTGCAGTGCAAAGCGAATACTCGCTCTTCTACCGAGGCCCTGAAGCCGAGCTTCTTCCTGCACTGGAGGAGCTTGGAATCGGCTTCGTCCCGTTTAGCCCACTAGGGGCTGGATTCCTGACGGGCAAGATCGACGAAAACACGCAGTTCGATCCCACGGATTTCCGGAACATGGTGCCACGCTTCTCGCCCGATGCTCGCAAAGCCAACATGGCTTTGGTCGATTTGATTAAGACTGTGGCAGAACACAAGGGCGCGACGCCTGCGCAACTTGCACTCGCCTGGCTGCTGGCACAGAAGCCGTGGATCGTGCCGATCCCGGGAACCACCAAGCTGTATCGGCTTGAGGAGAATCTTGGCGCGGTAAACGTTGATCTGTCCGAAGCTGACCTCAAGCAGATCGATGAAGCTTTCTCAAGTCTGAAGCTCGAAGGGGCTCGCCTACCTGAAGCCATGTTGAAGATGACCGGACCCTAGGTGGAGCGCTCGTCATTGTAGGCATACTTGTCCGCTGACTCGAAAGCGGAAAGGCAAGAAAGGACTTCAAAACATGAAATCGAACTTGCCTATGCTTGCGCTGTGTCTCTTGATGAGTGTGACCATGACATTCGCACAGACCGGCACCGGGGTTACTGATAGCGCGTCTACACCAGTTGTGACCCCAACGGTTCGTACCTCCGCAGGAATCGTGCGCGGCGTGACCGAAGGAGACGTCTCCAGTTTCAAGGGAATTCCGTTTGCTGATGCGCCCGTCGGCGATAACCGCTGGCGTCAGCCCCAACCCTTGAGTCCCTGGAAGGGAGTGCGCGATGCCAGCAAGTTTGGCGCGGATTGCCCGCAGGCGGCGTTCCGTCCCGGCGTAGTTTCGATGTCGCCGACGTCGTCAGAGGATTGCCTGTTTATCAATGTATGGCGACCTGCCAGAGCCGCGCCGCAGACAAAGCTGCCCGTAATGGTATGGATCTTTGGCGGTGGCTTCGTGTTCGGCAGCGGCTCCCAGCCGGGAAATTCGGGGGTCCAGTTCGCCAAGCAGGGCGTCATCTTGGTCACCTTCAATTACCGCGTTGGGCGATTCGGATTTTTCGCCTTCCCGCCGCTCGATCAAGAACACCCTGATGAGCCTAAGGGCAACTTCGCCTACATGGACCAAATTGCAGCCTTGAAGTGGGTGCAGCAGAACATCACTGCTTTCGGAGGCGATCCGAACAACGTCACTATCTTTGGATTCTCCGCAGGCGGCGTCTCGGTGCATAGCCTCCTTGCTTCACCAATGGCGCGCGGCCTGTTCCAAAAGGCGATCGTCGAGTCTGGCGGCTCGCGTGACAGCGTCCTCACCGCGCGACCGCTGAGCAGGGACGGCGTCGATCCGAACTATCCAGTCTCGGCCGAGACGATTGGGATCAACTTCGCGCACTCGATGGGAATCGAGGGAACCGATCAGGCGGCGCTGGCCAAACTTCGCGCCCTCAGTGCCGAAGAGGTCCTTCGCGGCGCGCCAGCCCGACCCGGGGGTAGCGTTCAGTCCTACGAGACGACGCCGATCCTTGACGGCAAGCTGATCACCGAGACGGCGGAGACTGCCTACAAGGCCCACCGTGAGCCGCGTGTTCCGCTCATGCTCGGAAGCAACAGCGCCGACACAGCCGGTAACCGGGTGAGAGCGGCTACCAAGGATGAGCTGTTCGCTCGGTACGGTCAGTGGAGCGCGCAGGCAAAGGCGGCTTACGACCCCGACGGATCGACGGATCTGGCCACGCTGGTGGCGAGGGCAAACGACGACTTCGGCCAGGCCGAACCGGCCCGCTTCGCAGCGAGTGCCTTTGCGGCCAACGGTTCGCCCGTCTATCTTTACCGGTTCTCCTACGTTCAGACCGCGATGCGGGAACAGCTTCGTGCCGGGACACCGCACGGCGGCGAAATCGCTTTCGTGTTCGGCACCTTGGGTACCGGAGGCTTCGGGCCGCCACCACCGCCGCCGTCAACCCAGGATCAGGCGGTCTCCCGCATGGCGCAAAGCTACTGGGTCAACTTCGCCAGGACCGGCGATCCGAATGGTGCAGGCTTGCCGACGTGGCCGCGTTACGATCCGAGCAAGGATTTGATCTTCGATTTCCATGGCGATGGCTCGGCCAGTGCGATTCCAGATCCCTGGAAAGCGCGGCTGGACGTGACGCAGTTGGCCACCGAATCGGGGAAGCGCGCCGACTTCTGACACCGCTCCGGCTGGTGTTCTTACATGGGGCGGGCCGGATCTCGAAGACCTGGGAGGCCACTTCCGAATTTTCTCTGCTAGCTCGGTTCTTGTTCTTGAACGGAATGGCCATATTTGAAGATGTCTTACGGATAGCGAACCAAAAACTAGTTAGTAGGCCTTTCGGCAGAAGATAAAGGGCAACATGAGAGTGTTGGTGGCAACGGCGATTGCTTTTGGAATGTTGAGTATCGTCTCGCATGCTCAAGTTCAAAAGGACGGAGAAACAATCAAAATCTGGCGAAATGCGTCACAGCCTTCGAGGCAAGGTCCTGCCGAACACTTTACCGGCTCTGTGCGTGTTGACACGCTCTTTCAAGCGCTCGCGCCTGCACGTGCCTCGAGTTCGCTGGTTACCTTCGAACCGGGTGCACGCACCTCATGGCACACCCATCCGTTGGGCCAAGTGTTGATTGTGACATCAGGCACGGGCCGTGTGCAGGCATGGGGTGAGCCGGTCGAGGAGATTCATCAGGGGGATGTGGTTTGGATTCCACCGGGACAGAAACATTGGCACGGTGCCGCACCGAACGGTTCGATGGCGCACATTGCCATCGTGGAAGAGCTCAATGGCAAGACCGTCGATTGGATGGAGAAGGTCAGCGACGCGCAGTACGGCGCGCCAGTCGACGCACAAGGAGCGAGTGGCGACGAAGGCCTTAAGCCCCGGCCATCGCAAGCGGCGATCGGCGACTTTGCTCCAAAGCTGGCTCAGCTGACGGACGATGTGCTGTACGGCGACGTCTGGGAGCGCCCGGAATTGTCGAAGCGTGACCGAAGCCTGGTGACTGTAGCAGCGCTGATTGCATTGAACCGTCCGGAGCAGCTTCGGTCTCATCTGATTATGGCGCGCAAAAACGGAGTGACGCAGGAAGAGATAGTGGAGACCATCACTCACCTAGCGTTTTACTGTGGCTGGCCGAACGCCGTAAATGCCATCGGTGTTGCCAAGGAAGTTTTCGACAAGAAGTGAGTGACAAAGAGGAAATGCAGCGTGCACCGAACAAAAGCCCAAAGGAGAAGCCCGAAGGAGAAGTAAAAATATGAGAACAAAACTTTTAGCCGTCGCATTGGCGGTGACCTCCCTATTCACCCTCCAGTCCCAGGCACAAACAGGGGACGCAATTTCCCCAAAAGGTGAACTATCCACCGTTAAAAATCACACGGGTAGTATCTGGCTCTATGAGCTGAACGTAGGAGACGGTACATTCGATCCCAGTATTGCCATGGCAACCTATGATGCCGGTGCCAAGCTCGATTGGCATGTTCATCCTGGCGGCCAGGTTCTGCTCATCACAGAAGGCACAGGCTTTTATCAGGAAAGGGGAAAGCCGGCACGAGTCGTTCACAAGGGCGATGTGATCAAATGCGCTCCCGGTGTAGAGCATTGGCACGGCGCATCACCGGGAAGCAGCTTTGCGTATATAGCGGTTACGCCGACCCAAAAGGGAAAAACAATCTGGTTAGAGCCTGTAAGCGATAAGGACTATAACAGCGTGAAATAAAGATCGCCGAGCTCAGCGGATGGAAGAGAGTCGGCTGCTGGCTGGAAACATACGCGCTGACCAATCGGAGCAAAAAATGCACAAGATTGCGGAAGGATAAGCATGAACTGGAAATGTCGCAACACCTTCGTCGCGGGCTTCTTGCTGACAATCTTGCCCTTCTCCTTGGCTGGTGGGCAAGAGACAAACAACAGCAAGTTCGAACCGCTGACGATCCAGGAACAAGGCAGCTTTGCGGTCGGCGGCAAGATCATCACAAATCCTGGAACATTCAATCCAAAGCAGCCAACGCCGGACGGCCAGACCCTGCATGGCGACCACGCGTATGTCTTCTATCAGGTTCCGGCTAATCCACGGAAATTGCCCCTCGTGTTCCTGCACGGCACGGGGCAATTCACGAAGACATGGGAGACGACCCCCGATGGCAGAGAGGGTTTTCAGACGATCTTTCTCCGCCGCCGCTTTCCCGTATATCTGATTGATCAGCCGCGCCGTGGAAACGCGGGCCGGGGAACGGTCTCAGTGGCCATCAATGCAACGCCGGACGAGCAGGGGTGGTTCGATACGTTTCGGATCGGCATCTGGCCCGACTACTTTCCAGGCGTTCAGTTCTCGAAAGACCCTGAAGCTCTCAACCAATACTTTCGTCAGATGACGCCGAACGTGGGAGCGTACGATCCTGCGGTGATTTCCGATGCCTGTGCAGCTCTGTTCGACAAGATCGGGCCAGCGGTCTTTGTAACTCATTCGCAGGCGGGCGGGCTCGGATGGGCGACGGTTCTGAAGACCAATAACGTTCGAGGGATCGTGGCCTATGAGCCAGGCAGTGGGTTCCTCTTTCCGGAGGGAGAAGTTCCGGAGCCGCTGCCAAGTTCAGGTGGCGCACTCTCAGCCATCGGCGTGCCTATGCCCGAGTTCATGAAGCTTGCCAAGATTCCGATCATCATTTTCTACGGTGACTTCATCCCTGAAAAGCCGAGTGACAATCCCGGCCAGGATGGATGGCGAGTTCGACTGGAGATGGCGAGGAAGTGGCGGGATGTAGTAAATCACCATGGCGGCGACGTGACAGTTGTGCACCTGCCGGAAGTCGGCATCCCTGGAAACACTCACTTCCCATTCTCTGATTTGAATAACCAGCAAGTGGCAGACCTGATGTCGAAGTTCCTGAGGGATAAAGGTCTCGATTAGAGGCTGTAGTTGCGAATCGTCGACTAGGACGCTGACACCAGAAACCACGGCTCACTTGACACCGCAGACATTGTTAGAGATGTCCGTAAAACGTCAGGACTCTATCGGAGCTGCTCCGCGGGATCGGGCGTGCGCGGTGGATGGAGAGTGCGCGGAGCAGGTCGGATAGAGCGGTTTGAAGGAAGGCGCTGGTGCGGTCGGGGAAGGATGTTGGCTATGGGTTTTTCATGCCTCCGGGCTGGGCCGACGCAGGGAGTGCAGGGCCGGCAAGTGTGCGGAGCCCTCTCTGCAGCCACACGTAATCGGATAGCGAAGATGATGCGGAACACAGCGTCGGCGGGACGGAAAGCGCCATTTTCGGGCCTGAGGCACACCTCAAGTAAGCGTGCTGCGAAGCATGCGGTGAAGGCCGTTTTGCTCTGGCAGTTAGGAGGAGTCAAGCAGGCTTGCCTCCTTTGGTTCGGCGAAGAAGAGTTGGGCGGAGGTCATTCGCTCAAGGAGATGCATGCGTCCATGGCAGCGCGGGCACTTCCATAGCGTGGGTCTTGCCAGGAAGGGTGTATCGGCTGGAGGAGCCTGGTGGAGCAGGTCACGGCAGAGCGGCAGCATGCGGGCTCGTCTGCGGTTGGCGAGGAAGCCGAAGTAGCGGATGCGGGGAAAGCCTCGCGGCAGGACATGCTGGACGAAGCGGCGCAGGAACTCTTCGGAAGCAAGTAACATCGTGCGCTGCTTGCTTTGGTGAGCATAGTCCTTCCAGCGGAAGCAGACCTCGGAAGCTGAGACCGAGAGCAGGCGATGGTTGGAGATGGCGACGCGATGCGTATAGCGCGCGAGGTAATGCAGCACATGCTCAGGGCCACCGAAGGGCGGTTTGGCATAGACGACCCAGTCTTGCCGATAAAGCGTGCGCAGGAAGAGGGCGAAGTGCTTCTCCTCATGGAGCGGCATGCACTCGCCGAAGAAGCGCAACTGATGGCGGGCAAAGAGGCGCCGCAGTCCGGCGAGGAACTTGCCGCGGAAGACGCGGCTGAGCACCTTAACCGGTAGGAAGAAGTTAGAGGGTGCAGATATCCAACATGTGTGATCCGGCGCGAGTCCGCCACCAGGTACCACGCAGTGGATGTGCGGATGTGGAGTAAGTGTCTGTCCCCAGGTGTGCAGGATGGACAAGAAGCCAGGCTGTGCACCGAGATGCTTGGGATCGGCAGCGACGTCGAGTAGCGTGGCCGCACTGGCTTCGAACAGCAAGGAAAAGAGCTGCCGCTTGTTCTGCCACATCAACGGCACCAGCATATGCGGCACGCTGAAGACCAGGTGGTAGTAGCCGACGGCCAGCAGTTCCTGCTGTCGCTTGGCCAACCACTGATCGCGCGCACCAGTCTGGCACTTGGGGCAGTGCCGGTTGCGGCAGGAGTTATACGAGATGGCCTGGTGTCCGCAATCGGCGCACGCATCGCGATGACCGCCGAGCGCAGCGGTACGGCAGCGCACGATCGCATCCAGCACCTTGCGTTGCGGCCAAGTCAGCGAAGCGCTGTACCGTTGCCGGAAGCTATCACCACTGATGCGAATGATGTCGGCCACCTCGAAGGGCGGCCGGCTCATCGCTTCCGGTCCTGCTGTCCGGCACGAAGCGTGATCTGCTCCAGCGGGTTGACGGCGGCATGGAGGTGACGTCGTGAGAGCTGGAGGTAGGCTTCTTCCATCGCCACCAGCTGCGCAGCTCTTCGAGCAGCTTCGGCGAGAGTGGCACATCGCGGTCTCTCGCGCCCTTGCCCTGGCGGATGTGGATGACCATGCGCTGGCTGTCGATGTCTTCGACCTTGATCCTTGCCGCTTCCGTCCTGCGTACTCCGGTGGCATAGAGCAGCACAGGATCATGCGGTACAAGCGGTTGGGTGCGGCGTCGATCAACCGCACGACTTCATCCTGGCTAAGCACGGTCGGCAGCTTGTGTGGCACCTTGGGGAAGATGAGATCGTCGTAGGCCAGATCGCTCCGCTTCAGCGTGCGCTTGTACAGGAACCGCAGCGCCGAGATGCGGATCTCGACGGTACTGGGCTCAAGCTTCTTCTCCTGCAGCAGGTATCGCTGATAACGTCGCAGGTGCTCAGGACCCAGTTGCTCGGGCGAGCAATGGAAGTGTTCGGCAAACTGCCGGACCGCACCGAGATAGCTGCGGATCGTGGCCGGCGCGTAGTTGCGGCGCTGAAGCTCGTGCAGCATGCGCTGGCGAAGTGGAGTCATAGGAACCTCCTCCCTATGACTTCTCACCCTAGCCCGGCATAACTCCCTTCGCTAACCACCACTCTCAAGTCCGTCGCGCCAGCGACTTCGTTCTAACCGGCTATGCGGACACTTGACCCATAGGCGGCCATTCTCAGTTGACTCATAATCGCCGACTCACTCATCGAGGGCGATTGCTGCTCGAAAGTCTGCTTGTGTATACCGATGGTGTCTTGGGATCTCGATCAGGGTCGCCTCTGAAGAACTCTGCCATTCATTGGAGTAATTGCCGGTTGGTCGGCGGTGACGGAAGTTGGGTGGCGGGTCAACCTGATGGGTGCGAGATGGCCGCATCGTGCATGGACAGGGCAGGTGAGAGGAAGCGTGGTCTCAATTGCCCGGCGCCGAACCCAAAGCGGTGAGCTTCCATATCGAAACAGGGGTCAAAACAGGCCGTTTTCCGGAGCAACCCCACACGCCGCCTATACTATTAGGCGGAAGAAAAAGAGCGGAAAAGGGTAAAAGTGCCTCGTAACCTCCATAAACATGGTGGGAACCCGAGGGAACCGGCCCTTCGGAGCCGGTTTTTCCTCAGCGATCCAAATCTCCCTCTCCGGCCACCTGGACCGGTTTCCCGCCGGCCCTTTTGCCCATCTACCCGACAGTCCTGACGCCCTGCTCTTGCTTCCGGACGGGGACGGCGGCTCGCGCCCGCGCGTGAGGTTTTTGACTTCGGCCGGAGCGGGATACCTGGTAAGCAGCTCTCCAGACGACGGACGACGGTGCGTCCTCCGGCCGTGAAGTCGATCTCGATATCGAAGGGGCCGCCCTGGTAAACGGCGTTGGGGAAATTGGCGGTGGTGGCGATCGCGCCCAGCTGGACTTTCTTGGCGTAGGCCTTGGCGGTATCGAGTCCGGAGGCTCCGAGGCTGGCTGTCAGGGCCGTGATACGCGCCTGGACGGTGGGGTCGGTGGGTGTGGAGACGCCGAGGACCGTCTGGCCTGGATTGGATTGCGCGGATACCAGCTGATTGAGCTCGTCCTGCTGCGGGTTGGCGGGCGTCGACGAGCTCTGGTAGTTATCGAGGACCGAGCGGTTGTTTTTGCGAGGAGAGCGGAGTATTTTGGACATATCGCCGATATATGTACGCTGATCCTATGACTCATTCCAGGAAGCTTCCGCCCCAGGTCCTCTATCCACTCCTGCAACGACAAGTAGCCGAACTCTGCAGCCAGGACGCCGTCGACATAATGCATCTTCTTGACCTTCTGATAGCCCTTGCAATGTGCGAAGCCGATATGGGCATCGACCGGCGGCCGTCATGAAGCGCGCCGCCCTCTATATGCGGGTCTCGACGCTCGATCAGCACCCCGAGACCCAGCTCTATGATCTCCGCCAGATGGCCCAGCAACGCGGCTACCAGATCGTCGAGGAGTACACCGACATGATCAGCGGCGCCCGGGCCCGCCGGCCGGGTCTCGATGCCCTGATGCGCGACGCCCGCCGCAACCGCTTCGACGTCGTGCTGGTCTGGGCCTCGGACCGGATCGCCCGGTCAGTGAAACATTTCCTCGATGTGCTCGATGAGCTCAACCGGCTGAACATCGAGTTCATCAGCTTCCGCGAGCAGATCGACACCTGGCGGCCCGCTGGGCCGGGCGGTCGTGGTCATCATCGGAGCCATCGCGGAACTGGAACGCAACCTCATCATCGAGCGGGTACGCGCCGGCATGCGCCGCGCACGGCTCGAAGGCCGGCACATCGGCCGGCCTTCCCTCGAGCTCGATCCAGCCGCCATCCGGCGGGACCGGCAGCGCGGCCAGAGCCTCGGCCAGCTGGCCAAGAGCTATCGCGTCTCCCGCACCACCATCTACCGCGTGCTCCGTGAGCACGCCAAAACCACTACCCTGGAGAAGTCCGCATGAATGAGAACAGCGTCTGGAAACGGGCCTCCGTGCCGCTTGCCGCCAGCTCCGGCCTTATCCTCGGCTGGCTCTGTTGCCAACAGGTCTGCCGCCGCAAGTTTGCTGAAGAAAAACTCGAGCTCCAGCTCAACGAAATGCATAGTGTCCTGAAAGACGCGCACAAGCGCATCCTGGAACTTTGGAAGTACATCGATCCCCACTAGACATCCCGAATCGGGGTGTTTCAAAAGGCCTCGAAAAACCAGCCTCCTAAACCCCACTGCATCAACAGCCGGATCCCCCCTTCCGGCCTGTCTCAAAAGGTGTGGATTGTGATACACCATCATCGGCACTCTCCCACCTGACCCAGTCGACATATGCACGTTGACTTGGGATCAAACTCCCACTATTCCGATAAGCTGGTTTCGGCTAGGTGGATAACTTCCGCATTGCCGTGGCTCATCCGGAATCCAGAAGATGATGGTTAAAACGTCTTCGAGATCGTAAGATTTACCGCGCGTGGGCCAGCGGGAGCGAGTCCGCCCGAAAAACCTGAGATCCAAAACCTACTGTCGAAGACGTTTGTTACCTGTGCCAGGATCGCCAGCGGCTTTTCGCGACCGAACGCATACCGCGCTCCTAAATCCAGCGTTGTCCACGAAGGCACGCGATAGCTGTTGATGTCATCGAATGGGGCGGACCCGGTCTGCATCAAGTTGCAAATGAGCATCAGGTTCTTGACGTGAAAAACCTCCCAGCTCAAGTCTGCACGCTCCGTTGCACCCGGTACTGAAGAAACACTTTTCCCCTCGGTGTCTGGAATTCCAGTAGAGTGCTGTCTGGGGTTGATGAAGCTCACGGAGAGTATCGCGTGAAGGCTTGGAACGACATCTCCCGTGAAACCAATCTCTATTCCTTTATCGACCTGGCGCCCATTCTGTGTGAAAGTAGGCGGATCGGTAACGGCGCTCACCACGCCGTAGGCTTCGCTGATGCGGTAAAAGGCGATCGTTCCAGCCCACCTGCCAAAATGGGCTTTCGCTCCTGCTTCAACCTGATTGCTGATAGCTGGCGGAAATACCTGTCCAGCATTCTTTGTCTCTGGAGGAGCAACGGCTCCCGGCTCCAGCGCCTGAATAAAATTGCCATAGAGCGAGATATTCGGCGTTACTTGAAACAGCGCCGCGACCGCGGGTGTGAACGCACTATCAAGGTAGAGACTTGGTAGCGGCATGTCATCGAGAAAATTGTCTTGCAGCCTTACAGTCGACCTGCGGAAGCCGCCTGTCACTAACAATTTGTCATGTACCATGCTGATGGTATCGCCGAGATACCAACCTTTGGTGCTGTGATTGTCTACCAAACCGATAGGTGGCGATTCGGGAAGAATGATGTTAGGAACAGCCGGGCGATATTGTGTGTAGAGATTGTAAGGCTGGGATGGGCCGAGGTCTTGGGTTTCTTGGTAGCTTCCTGTTTGCTGCACACGGTTCCATCCGGCGACAACCGAGTGCGTGAGAGAGCCGGTCCTGAACTTACCGCGAATCCCGACATCATTACTGTAGTTTTCCTGGGTGTAAACCTGACTGTATTGCTCGCAGAGAAGTGTGCCCGAGTAGTCCAGAAGTATAACCGGACAATAGGCGGGAACGCCGCCGAATGAGTGAGAGAAACCCGAGCCCGTTGTCACTGTCCAACTCGGCGAAAGGTTGATATCCGCACGTCCGAGGATGATTTTCTGGTTGAAACCATTATGCATCCAGACAGGTATGGTGGACAGATTTGTTGGCATCGCCGGAGGCAGGTCTGGCACTCCCGGTCCTGGTATCACTACGTATTGATACGCCTGATTGTAATCGCGCAGGTATTGCGCATCCAACGAGAGCAGAACAAGCTTCGATCGGTAATCGAGGCCGACCGCTGCGCCGCCGTGCAGCAGCCGCGAATCGCGGATTTGCCCTTCACCATCACGATAGGCACCATTTAGCCTCCCTCCGAAAGCTTTGTGGGGACCGATCCTGCCGGATGCATCTACGTGTCCGCCATAAACACTCTTGCTGAGGTAGGTGGGCTCCAAGATCAGAAGCGGCCGCTCACCTGCTCGCTTTGGCGCCATATTCACTACGCCCCCAACAGATTCAGGAGCGCCCATGACGAAAGCGCTTGGACCATGGAACACATCGACACGCTCTACGAATTCCATACTTGGCTGGCCGCCGTACAGCCCGAAGAGCCCGTTCACCGCCGCCTGGCTACCTGTGGGTTGCCTGAACCCACGAACCAGGAAGACATCGGCGTACGGCGACGCCTTCGAAGAAGCCAGAGGTGAAACGAAGGCGGCATCGCTGTCCAGAACGTCAGTCAAAGTCAAAGCCTGCTGGTTAATCAGAAATGTGCTCGCGTAAGACTGAACACTAAACGGAACATCCTGAAGAAGCACGTCGCCGAAGATTCCTACATGGCCGACGGTAGCGATCTGACCTCCAGCCAGCTCGGCTGCTGCTGCGCTTATGTCGACCGTAAATATGGCAGTGCCAGGCCGTAACATTGCATCGGGAAGATTGAGCTTGCCGCCCGTTAGACCGAGATCGTCAAAGATAAATGTACTGAATGTAGCGGCGCTAATCCTCACGCGATAGATACCCGATGCTGGAGCTATTAAGTCGTAGCGCCCCGTGTCATCTGTTGTCGCATGAGCGACTGCTTGTAAGCGGTCATCCTCGAGGGTAATAGAAGCTTTAGTGATGGCTGCTCCTGCGCCATCCGTCACTACCCCGTGCAGGATCGTTTGTGAATTGGATTGAGCTGCTGCCGGTTTCTCCGAAGATAGTGGCAGGAGCAACATAATCATGACCCGCGTGAGAAGAGTCCAGAACTTGCGCGGTAGGCATCGACATCTCTCTGCATCCCGTTGTGGGTCACCTCGGATCGGCATTCTTTTCTCCAATCTGGTATGGCGAATGTGGTCAAGGACACTTCTTGCCGGCCATATCGGGATTCGCCGCCATACAGGCAGAGGCTAATCTTTCCCGAAATCTTCAGAGGTCGAGAGGATGCGAGTCGCGGTATCGTTGCCGATTTTCAACACGCTCAGGCCATAGAGCTCATTGTGACCGCCTAATCAAGGTGATTGCCAGCTCTTTCTTCATCGAGTGACGAATAAATCTGTAGTGCCGCATCGACGGTCCTCCGCGCGCAGAGATTTCGCGGCGGCCCGTTGTGTCGGCGCAGAGCAATGTGGATTCGGCGATTTGCAGTAATTCCGCTAGCTGGGTGGATGTATGGGGATTGAGACGGCCGACCGGGCACGAGCATGGACAAAGGTGACCAGAGTAGGAGTCGGTCCGATGATTCGCTGGCCGTGCGCAAAGGGTTGGCTGGAAGGAAGTTCAAAGCTTATGCGGAACCGATTCGAGGGATGGGAGGACGTGGGAGGATTTGAGACTCCGTGGTGGCGAGCAGTCGGGTCGACATGCTGGACGGCGTCGCTTTCCTCAGGAAGAGTCGAGGCGCGCGGAGTCACGCGATGGGTCGGGGTCCAACGCGTTCGCGTGAGTAGTGCAGTGTCCCGGGTCTCAGAAGCGAGACCCGGGACACGTGGTCGAGTGATCAGTCGACCTTTACGCCGTTGGCTACAACCGCATTCGCATCGACGACCTGTTTGATCTGGTTGCCGTGGTCGACGATTACGAAGTGAATGGTGACCGGGGTTGGATTAGAAGGGCTGTTGATGACACCGGAACCGGTGCAGTCAGGATTTACGGTGTAGGTCCCGGTGCCGGGGGTCCAATCCTGTGCTGGCGGGTATCCACCGAAGACGACGTGATCCACCTGAGTGATATGTCCACGGCCATCATAGTGCTGTAGAACCAAGCCACGGATCGGCAAGTTCGCGTCGAGGATGGTGCCCTCGATGGTGAATCCGTAATCACCGGACAGTGTCCTGTTCGAGCATCCTCCCTGCGCGAAGCTTTGAGCAAAGATCGACGAGTTTCCTAACTGCGCCTGGGCGGGTGCGCTGGACATCGGCAGGGAGCAAGCGATCACTGCGGGCATCGCGATCATCGAGACTTTCGAGATCAATGTGTGGGTCATTCGAGACCTCCTTCAGGTCTGAGGTGAACTGCATAAGATTGCCGCCGGACTGCTTCCGGTAACCGAGGGCGTAAAACACCGGAGTCCCGGATTGAAATCCGGAAGCGTGCAATCCGAGATTTGGCGGGTCGTGAGGTCCGCCGGACGGCGACCTCATCCCGAGTTGGGAGCACCATCGCATTGCTTGCAGGAGCAAGCAATGCACGGCGGGTGAATTGATGGTGAACCGCGAAAACGTCAACTGAATGTGCGGCTTAGCGGCGGAGGTGAACTGTGCTCTCCGCCCCCTTGTAATGGGAGGGGCGTAGAATGCGAGCACGCGAAGCGAGGCTTTATTTGGTCACCGACCGTTCTTATCCGATTATTGGTCGTTTTGACCGATACGAAGTCGATTTGAATCGAGGTGAACTGCGAAAAGACGGCGTGAGCGTGGCCATCCAGGAACAGCCGTTCCAGATACTTCGCATGCTCTTGCAGGCGGAAGGAGAGGTGGTTACACGCGAGCAGATGTGTGCCGCCCTCTGGCCAAAGGACACCTTCGTCGATTTCGAGCATGGAATCAATACCGCGGTGAAAAAGCTCCGGCAGGCGCTGGAGGATTCGGCCGACCGGCCGAAGTACGTCGAGACACTACCCCGCGTCGGCTACCGCTTCATGGCTCCAGTGGAGTGGACAAGCAACAGGCATGGTCTGAGCTTGCTGCAGAACGTTGTGTCGATTGCTCCTCCCGAGACACGAAAGGCGCCGACACCATCTCAGTCAGCGACGCCGAAGCGGCGCTGGAAGCTGGGCGTGTCCTTAGCAGCGGCGGCTCTGGCAGTAATCGCCTGTGGCTTTCTGGTTCGCAAGGCCTTGATTGGCCACTTCCAGGAGGCTAGACCAAGCTTCAGCCAGCGGCGATTGACGGCGAATCCCCACGATGCGCCGCTGACTAGCGGGGTGATCTCGCCGGATGGCAAGTATCTGGCTTATTCGGATCCAACCGGGCTCTATCTGCGAAATGTTGACAGCGGCGAGACCATTTCTGTGCCCTTGCCGAAGGACCTTGATGCAATGCCGGAAAGCTGGTTTCCGGACAGCGTTCACCTTCTAGTCTCCCATTTCAATGATCTGGAAAAGAAGAATCCCAGCCTCTGGGAGATATCGGTCGTGGGGGGAACGCCTCGCAAGCTTGCGGATGCAGGCCTGTCTGCGCGAGTGTCACCCGATGGGTCGAAAATCGCGTTTCTGAGGGGCCAGTGGGATGACGCAGAGATATGGCTGATCGATACGGACAAAAATACCACCAGCAAGATCGTGGACGGCGGCGGAGATCATTTCGGGCCGGTCGCGTGGGCGCCTGACGGGAAGAGATTTGCCTGTGTCAGAATGCCCGACCGCTTCAGTACGGGCGGACTTGGACAGCGAATTGACGTGTTCGATGCGGCGACGGGGCGAGGTGAGACGATCCTGCCGGATTTTCGACTGGGCACCGCTATTGCGTGGCCCGACAGGGACCGCCTGATCTATACATTGCAGGAGGCTCCGCCTAACGACGAAAACTTTAATCTTTGGTGGGTGCATCTGGATCAGCGCACAGGACGGCCTTCCGGCGCTGGCACCCGCATTACTAATGATCAAACGCCGATCGCCGGGGTCAGCGTGACGAGCGATGGAAAGCGTATCGCTTTGCTTCGCCGCGAATTCCAGACTGACGTTTACCTGGCGGAACTGCTGGCGCAAGGCAAGCAATTGAGCCCGCTACGCCGCCTTACTCTGGATGACAGGAATGATTGGCCATCTACCTGGACACCGGATAGCAAAGCTGTCCTGTTTGTGTCGAATCGCGATGGGCCAAACCATATATTCAGGCAATCTGTCGATGCGACCCATCCAGATCTGTTGGTCGGCGGAAAAGATAACCTGGGTCATCCTCAGCTGACTCCCGACGGGTTGAGCGCGCTGTACCTCGTTTTTCCTTCGTCGGGTAAATCGACGGACAACTCGCGGCTCATGCGCATCCCCCTTTCTGGCGGTTCGTCACAGGTGGCTCTCGAAGAGCCAGGAATCGGAGGCTACCAGTGCGCGCACCTGCCGTCTACCATGTGCCTTTACAGCCGGATCGATAACGGACAGCAGAGATTTTTCACGTTCGATCCGGCGGGGGCAAATCCGGCGGGAGGAAAAGGAAGAGAGCTTTTGGCCGCGAAGAGGCAGTCCGACGATGGGCCGGGCAGCACCTGGAGTCTATCGCCGGATGGCCGATATCTGGCGAGCCCCAAGTCGGCAAACTGGTTGGACGCGTCTGGGCTTCGGATTCTCGACCTCATCGGGGGCACGAAACGAGAGATTTCGCTGCCGAATTTGCCGCTCATCATGGGTATGGATTGGGCTCCGGACGGCAGAAGCTTGTGGGTGGGTGGCTATATGGGTAGGGATTCTGGAGGGAGTCGCTCGGGACTTGTGAGGGTCGACCTTACCGGCAAAGTCAGGACAGTGCTCGAAGGATCGAGCATGGCGATATGGCTTGCTGTTCCTTCTCCGGACGGACATCGGGTTGCTGTTTTGGCGCATACGGACAATTCCAACGTGTCGCTGCTAGAGAATTTCTGATCTCTTTTTTCTCACAAAGCACCTTCCTTGACTACGCTCATGATGAAGCCGTTTTAGAACTGCGCGTGCGGCTTCCTGGTCGCTCAACTTTGACAGGCTGTCGCTCGCGGATTCCACAATGCTCATTACAAAAAGGCGATCGAACAGTACAGACAGCTGACTTTCGAATGGATCCGGAGTGGTTGTTGGACGATTGACATGTCCAGCTTTCGGGGACTCGCGCGGAGCGAGTGCCGATGATGGTGTATCACAACGCACACCTTATGGAACAGGCCGGAGGGGGAGATCCGGCTATTGATTTAGTTAGATTTAGCAGGCTGGTTTTTCGAGGCCTTTTGAAACACCCCGATTCGGGATGTCTAGTGGGGATCGATGTACTTCCAAAGTTCCAGGATGCGTTTGTGCGCGTCTTTCAGAACACTGTGCATTTCGTTGAGCTGGAGCTCGAGTTTTTCTTCAGCAAACTTGCGGCGGCAGACCTGTCGGCAACAGAGCCAGCCGGGGATAAGGCCGGAGCTGGCTGCAAGCGGCACGGAGGCCCGTTTCCAGGCGCTGTTCTCATTCATGTGGACTTCTCCAGAGTAGTGGTTTTGGCGTGCTCACGGAGCACGCGATGAATAGTGGTGCGGGAGACGCGGGGTAGCTCTTGGCCAACTGGCCGAGGCTCTGGCCGCGCTGCCGGTCCCGCCGGATGGCGGCTGGATCGAGCTCGAGGGAAGGCCGGCCGATGTGTCTGCCTTCGAGCCGGGCGCGGCGCATGCCGGCACGTACCCGCTCGATGATGAGGTTGCGTTCCAGTTCCGCGATGGCTCCGATGATGACCACCACCGCGCGGCCCAGCGGGCCGCCAGGTGTCGATCTGCTCGCGGAAGCTGATGAACTCGATGTTGAGCCGGTTCAGCTCATCGAGCACCTCGAGGAAATGCTTCACCGAGCGGGCGATCCGGTCCGAGGCCCAGACCAGCAGGACGTCGAAACGGCCGCGGCGGCCATCGCGCATCAGGGCATCGAGCCCCGGTCGCCGCGCCCGGGCGCCGCTCACCCGGTCGGTATACTCCTCGACGATCTGATAACCCCGCTGCTGAGCCATCTGGCGCAGATCGTAGAGCTGGGTCTCGGGGTGCTGATCGAGCGTCGAAACCCGCAGATAGAGGACGGCGCGCTTCACGACGGCCGCCGGTTGATGCCCATCTCGGCTTCGCACATTGCAAGGGCTATCAGAAGGTCAAGAAGATGCATTATGTCGACGGCGTCCTGGCTGCAGAGTTCGGCTACTTGTCGTTGCAGGAGTGGATAGAGGACCTGGGGCGGAAGCTTCCTGGAATGAGGCATAGGACCAGCGTATACATATCGGCGATATGTCAAAAATACTCCGCTCTCCTCGCAAAAACAATGAGTCAAAAATCCGTAGGAACTCTCGCGCCCGATCCCGGCCAGGTTCTCTCAACGGAGCAGGGCCACGCCGAGGTTCTTCTCACGCCGGGGATTTACCTCCGTCTCGACGACGACAGCAGCGTACGCATGATTTCGCCCGACCTAACCTCCACCCAAGTCGCACTCGACAAGGGACGCGCAACGGTCGAAGTCGATGAGATCCATCCCCAGAACAACGTCCAGATCATCGACAACGGCGTGCCGACGCAGTTGCTCAAGAACGGCCTCTATGAATTCAACGCCGACAACGACACAGCCCGTGTCTTCAGCGGAAAAGCCGCTGCGCGCGAAGCCAACAAGTGGGTCGATATCAAAGGCGAACACCAGCTCGCTCTCAACGATAACGCGCCAGAGAAGGCGCAGCACTTCGACAAGGACTCCGCCAAGGACGACATCTATAACTGGAGCAGCCTGCGATCCGAATACCTGTCGGAAGCCAACTCCGACCTCTCGGGGTACTACGCTTACGCCGGATACGCGCCCGGCTGGTATTGGGACCCGTGGTTCTATGGATACACCTTCATCGGTCCGTACCCGTTCTATAGCCCGTTTGGATGGGGCTTCTATCCCTTCGGCTACTTTGGCTACTATGGCGGCTACTACGGCCGTGGCTACTATGGACGCCCCTACTACCACGGCGGCATCCATGAAGGCTTCCGCGGTAGCCAGCACTTCGCCGGTGGCGGCTTCCACGGCGGAGGCTTCGCCGGCGGCGGCATGCGCGGCGGTGGATTCGCGGGTGGGGGACACCGTTAATCAGCAGCCTTAACCATTCTCTGGGTGCCCCCACGTCCGGATTCTCGAACGTGGGGCACACCGGCCGAAGTACCGAGCGGCGGCCTTAGGGGAGCCCAAACACAATTCAAGGAGAACACATGGAAGACGATAGCGTGGAACAGTATTGGTACATCTTATGGCTTATTAAAGCAATAATCGCATTAGGCTTCTTCGGGGCCGTCACCCTAATCTGCACATCGATCTTCGGCCTTATCCGTTCGAAGCGTGCAAATTGCTGGTTGTGGCGGAGCGTATTAGTCCGCCGCAGCCAGCGCGCACGGGTACGATGGGATCGTCTCTCTCCAGTTTTCAATCGGTGGATTCCACAACCCCGCATCCTGCATCCTTACCCTGACGCACGCTTTGCCGCTACTCATCCATCGTAAGAGCCGTATGCGTAAACGCGCTCGTACGGATCTGTGCGGGGGGCGCTCAGTGATGAGCGTCCCTACCGCGACCAAGTGCCCTTGCCTAAATCAATGGGCGAAAGCGCCAAGGAGATGGTAGGGTGCTGACTCGGTAGCTTTCTGCTGCTGATTTGCGATCTTAAGCGCGTTTGCGAACGCGTGCTGCCAAGGGTGGACGATGCCAAATTCCGGAAAGATGTACTTGCCGACCAGGTGCGACAAGCAGTTGCGTCTCTCGCTATATTCGCCGTCTGAACTCAAAGCGATGGGGATGGTCGCTGCCGATAGCAAGCGAACAGTTAGCGTACTTTTAGACCTATAAACTCATCGCATGGCCCCTGCAGTCGACCGGCGCGCCCGGGAAGATCTCGACCTTTTCCTCCTCGCTCTCATCAGTCAAGGCGTTGACACCCCCTACCGCATGCAGTCTCTGGCCGGGATTTCCCAAGGGACTAGCCTGCAAGCGATCCAACGGCTCTTCGAGCACGGGCTCATTCGATCCAGAGCAGAAGGTTCCAGACGGCGCAAGACCTGGTCTCTAACGCGTGCCGGACGAAGTCGGCTTCAGCGTGACTACCGGTCTCATGCATCGCAAGATCCCATCAACAGCAATTTCGAAGGTCTGCTCCGGACCGCTTTATTGATGGCCTTCGTACATGGGGATTTCCGGTCAGCCAGCTCTATCCTGAGTGCCGGGGCCACTCGGCCGCAAAAGATTGACGGGGATAAGACCCAAAAGCCTGGTGAAGTTCCGGAAATAGCGTCCGTTTACACTCGGATGCGCCGTCTCAGAATGGCGCAGATAGCCAGAGTCGAAGCAAAGATCCTCACGCAGCTGGCATTGGACCTGCGGTCAAGGGGTAAGGCCTAGTTCGCCGGCCCTATCTGCTGCGTGTTCCAAAAGGCTTGTGTCGGGTTTCCGCAACTCCCATAGACCAGATCCCAGTCAGGTTCAAAATTGCTTTCAATTTAGCCAGCGTACGACTTTTTTTTCGAAGTCGTTTTGGACCAGGGAATTGTCTGTGGTTCGATGGAACATAAGCAGCCGTTCTCCAATTCGGAGGCCGGAACCGGCGAATTTCATTAGGAACCGACCAGAAAGGACGTTTGGGGCGGACAGGTCCGCCTGGTCATTTCATCTTTGGAGTAAACCAGATATGGTCCCCAATCCGCGCGGGCAACAAAGCCCGCAAGCCGTTCTTGCTGATCAAACCGATTCCCGGGATCGCTTCCTTACTGCCGAGGAGGCCGCAGAATCTCTCGGGGGAATCAATCCCCGCTACCCTTGTTCGCCGGGCCAGAGAGGGCCAGGTTCCTGCCTACCCGCTGGAAGAGGGAAAGCGAAGGCTATGGCGCTTCCGCAGTGCAGATCTGCGCAACGCTAATGGATATGGCGCAGCACTGATTACTGACCGTGAAGCAGCCGATCGACTCGGTCTGAGTGCGGCAACTTTACGTTCCTGGCGCTGCAGAGGCATCGGTCCTGCATTCATAAAAATGGGCAGCGGTTCCAAGGCGCCCGTGCGGTATAGTGAGGCTGATCTTGAGCAATTCATCGCTCAGAGTCGCCGTGTCCCTTCAGTGCGGGCTGCATTCGAGGGATAACGATGGACGTTTACAAGCGCAAAGGCACGAAGCACTGGCTCGCAGACTTCACTGTTAACGGACGACGATTCAGGAAGAGTACGGGAGCCACAACAAAGGCAAAGGCGATGGAAGTAGCGGCAGAACTTCTCAGGCAGGCACAGACAGGCGCGGCACCGGCTCGTAAGGGACCGGTGCCTGTCCTTTCTGGCTTCGTCGAGGATCGTTTCCTGCCGTTCGTCGAAACAAGCACTCTGGCAGAGCAATCGAAACGATACTATGCGGCGGGTTGGAGAATCCTTCAATCGACCCCCGTTGCGCGCGTCAAACTCGACTTGATAACGACCTCCGTTGCCGACGTTCTGAAGATTCATGGCAGCGGGTCAAACCAAAACATGGCGCTCAGGACCCTGCGTCGGATTCTTTCTCTGGCTCACGAGTATGGGATTCTTTCGGCTGCGCCCCGTATCAAACTCCGCAAAGAGAACCAGCGGACGGCGGTATGGAATGCTGAGGCAGAGGAAGCACTGCTCAAGGTAGCTCCCCAACCGTTGAAAGATGTTTTCCTCATCTGCCACGATTCGGGGATGCGACCGGACGAAGTCATCCGCCTGCGGTGGGACGACATCCTCTGGAACAAGTCTCTAATCTTTGTGAGGGAAGGGAAGACGAGGCGGTCAACCCGCTACGTGCCCTTGAGTGACCGTGTTCGCGCAGCGTTACGTGTACGTGCTCAGCGCGCGCGGTCGGAATGGGTATTCCCATCCAAGCAGAGCAAGAGCGGCCACATCGGTCACACAGCTATTGAAAAGCCCTTCAGGAAGGCAAGGGAAGATGCCAAGCTGCCAAAGGAACTGGTGCTGTATTCCGCCCGGCACAGCTTCGCTACGGACCTGCTAGACCGGACGGGCAATCTCAAGCTGGTGATGGATGTGCTGGGTCATGAAAGCGTCACGACCACACAAAAATACCTGCACCCAGAGTTGAAAGACATTGCTGAGACGGTGAACGCACGCAACTCAGACAATGCGGCAGCGAATTTACGGCACAGTTTACGGCACAGTGAGGGTGCGATTCAGTAAATCAGGCCGCTAAGTTATTGAGAGGAATGGCGCGCCCAGAAGGATTCGAACCTCCGACCTATTGATTCGTAGTCAATCGCTCTATCCAACTGAGCTATGGGCGCACTCTCGGGGTGTGACTGCGAACTCCATTAAGGATACCAACTTGCACGCGCTTGCGCAAACACTGAGTGGTGCTGATTCCAGCCCTTCGCGCGACGTTTTGCGATGCGATTTCTTGTCCGGTATCCCGCGACAGCGTTGCTACTTGGTTGGCGCGGCAGCGGCGCCGCAGCAGCCTCGGCCGGCAGCTGCGGAGGGATGAGCGAGAGCTCCTCCTCGATACTCAGCCCAGCGCGGCGAAGCAGTTCGGCCACAATCATGTTGGTCAGCCGAGTCGCGTCGTACTCCACGAGGATGGTCCTCTGCTCTGGGTCCAGTTTCATGGCGCGAATGCCGTACACCTCGCGCATCTTGCCCAAGGCAAACATGACAGCTTCGCTGGGGTGGTATTCGTACCGGTAAATCGCATCGAGCTGTGTCATGCCCCAGATCATAACAGGCCAGCCGATAGCAGGCCCGGCGCTCAGAGGTTCCGCAGGTAGTTCTCGATCTCCGGGCTCGTCCAGTCCTGCGCGCCGATAAACTTCCGCCGGATGCGCCCCTGCCGGTCGATGACGTAGGTCTCAGGGGGCCGGGTCGTACCGAACGCCAGATTCGACTTCTGCGACAGGTCGAGCGCGATGATCATGTTGCCCAGGTGATTGCCTGCGACATACTGCCGGTAAGCGTCGGCATCGGTGTCGAAGCTCACGGCCAGGACGACGACGCCCGGAATCTGCTGCTGGAGCTGCATCAGGGAAGGGAACTCTTCGAGGCACGGCGGGCACCATGATGCCCAGAAATTCAGTACCACCGTTTTGCCGCGATACTGGTCCAGCTTGATCGTCTGCCCCTGGTCCTGGATCGTAAAATCAGGGGCCGCCATCCCTACCTGCGCCGGGCGGTCGCCGCGATCGCAGCCTGTTCCGGCAACGGCGATCGTCAGTAGAGAAAAAACAAGGATGAGGATCTTCGACCCGACGCGGCCAAACCCGCTGTTGAAGCCAATCACATCTCTATAATAAAAGAGCACAGTGGACTCCGCGCCCGACCTGACGCCCGCCGATGCCGCGCCTCTAAAGCTCTCCGTCATCATTCCCGCCCGCAACGAAGAAGACTGCATCGGCGACTGCCTCCGCTCGCTCGTTATGCAATCTGAAGCGGGATGGCAACTCGGCCGCGACTGGGAGATTCTCGTTGTCGACGACAGCTCTTCGGATCGGACGCACGAGATCGCGGCGGGCTTTCCCGAAGTCACGGTCATGTATGCTCCTGCACTGGAAAGAGGCTGGACCGGGAAAGCCAACGCCTGCTGGGCCGGAGCCAAGGCCGCCCACGGCGAATGGCTGCTCTTCACCGACGCCGACACCGTCCACCAGCCCGGACACGTCAGCCTCGCCGTTGTTGAGGCAGAGCGGCACAACGTCGCCATGCTCTCCTACTCGCCGCGGCAGATCCTCACCGGCATCGGGCAGCGCGCACTCATGCCGCTGGTCTTCAGCGAGCTGGCTGTCACCTATCCGCCAGCCAAAGTATCCGATCCGGAGACACACCTCGCTGCCGCGAATGGGCAATTTCTGCTTGTGCGCCGCGATGTGTATTTCCGTATCGGCGGACACGAGGCCGTCAAGGACGCCGTTCTCGAAGACGTGGAACTCGCCAACATCATCAAGCGCCGCAAGCTCGGCCTGCGCTTCCGCTACGCGCCCGAGGCCGTCTCCACGCGCATGTATCGCAGCTTCGGAGCCATGTTCGAGGGCTGGACGAAAAACCTCGCGCTGCTCTTCGGAAATCCCCTCGCGCTCGCAGCGTGGCGCCTGCTCGACCTGGGGCTGCTCATCGGATTGCTGCTGTTGGCATGGTTTTTCTACGAACAAAATGCGCAGCTGGTGGTTATCGGAGCGCTCGTGTTGCTCTGGCTGCGAAATCTGTGGCGCTACTACCGCCGTGTCGCGAAGTCAAATTTCCCGTTCGTGGACTGCCTCCTCTCGCCGATCGCGCTGCCGCTTTTTGCAATGCTGCTCTACCGCAGCTGGTTTGTTCACACCGTAACAAAGCGCGTGGCGTGGAAGGGGAGAGACTACACGAGCCACAACCGCTGAAGCCTATCTGCAGCGGGCGTCATCTATCATTGAAGAAGACGATCCATGATTCTTCTGACCCGCAAAGCCGAGTTTTCCGCCTCCCACTACTACTGGAACGACGCATGGTCAGAGGAAGAGAACCGCCGCGCCTTCGGCAAGTGCGCCAATCGCAACGGACACGGCCATAATTACACCCTCGAGGTCACAGTTGCGGGCGAGATCGATCCTGTGTCGGGCTTCGTGGTCGACCTCAAGGACCTGAAGACCGTGCTCGAGCGCGAAGTGGTCAGCGTCTACGACCATCGCCATCTCAATCTCGAGGTTCCCGAGTTCAAGGCGGCAAATCCCACTACGGAGAACATCGCCATCGCCATCTGGAAGCGCCTCGACGGCAAGATCCCCGGAGCGAAGCTGCGCCGCGTGCGCGTCTACGAGCTGCCCGACCTCTTTGCCGACTACTACGGAGAATCCTGAGGCTTCATGGCATTATGAGAGCCTACTTCGGACGCCGCTACACCTTGAGCGCTTCGCACCGCCTGCACTCCGATGCGTTCAGCGAAGCCGAGAACCGAGCCGTTTACGGCAAGTGCAACAACCCGCACGGACACGGCCACAACTACGTCATCGAAGTGATTGTGGGCGGCGATGTCGATCCGGTTACCGGCATGGTCTGCGACCTGGTAGCGCTCGATTCCTGTGTGAAGAAAGAAATTCTCGATCGCTTCGATCACACCAATCTCAACACGCACGCCTGCTTTCAAAACGTCGTGCCCTCCACCGAAAATTTCAACATCGAGGTGCATCACCTGCTTACAGCTGCTTTCAGGCAGGCAGAGATCGTCTCGGTGCGCATCGAGGAGACCTCGAACAATTCGTTTGAGTATCCCGTTGGGGCGAGTGCCCCCGTCCGCGGCTTCAGCGCACCACAGGAAAGGGCTAATCAGAGATGAAGAACAACAATCACCGCCACGCCAGCGCGGCGCTTAAGGAAGAAATTATCGGCATCACCGGCCTCGAAGATGTCCCCACGCAGGATATTTACCGCGAACTCATCCGCCGCTTCGATGCCGACCCCACCCGCGACGGCCTGCTGCGGACTCCCGAGCGCCTCGAAAAGGCCATGGCCTTTCTCACCAAGGGATACAGCGAGGACCCGAGCAGCATCCTGCACGACGCGCTCTTCGACGTCGACTACGACGAGATGGTCATCGTCAAGGACATCGAGATGTACTCGCTCTGCGAGCACCACGTGCTGCCTTTCTTCGGCAAGGTGCACGTTGCCTACATCCCCAACGGCAAGGTCATCGGCCTCAGCAAAATCGCGCGTCTTGTCGAGGTCTTCTCGCGGCGTCTGCAGGTGCAGGAGAGACTCACCCGCCAGATCGCCGATGCCATACAGGACGCCATCGCTCCGCAGGGCGTGGGAGTGATCATCGAAGC
This sequence comes from uncultured Acidobacteriaceae bacterium, assembly GCA_963782175.1. Lineage (GTDB taxonomy): Bacteria > Acidobacteriota > Terriglobia > Terriglobales > Acidobacteriaceae > Silvibacterium. The sequence goes on along the minus strand of CAWAIX010000008.1, from coordinate 356,015 downwards.
GCGCCATCTCTGCATGATGATGCGCGGCGTCGAGAAGCAGAACTCGTCGACTGTGACATCAGCGATGGTCGGCGTGTTTCAGAAGCAGAACACGCGCAATGAATTCCTCTCCCTGGTGCGCGAGAGGACGACGACAAATATTTAGCTGTGTACTGACTTTATTCCGCACCTGAGCTCTGAGCCCTGCGCTCTCCCTCTACGCGAACGCCATCGCCCGTATCTCTTCCTTCCGCACTGTCAGCTGCTCCACCAGATCTTCGCGGACTTCATAACCGCGCCCAGGTGTCGTCGGCACCACAATCTCGCCCTGAGGAGTCACTTCGACAACCGGCTCGATGATGTCTTCCTTGTAGTACCGCTTTGAGGCTGATACATCGCCGGGCAGGGTGAAGTCCTCAAGCGACGAGAGAGCGATGTTGTGCGAGCGGCCGATGCCCGTCTCCAGCATGCCTCCGCACCAGACCGGGATGCCGCGTTCCATGGCGGCATTATGCACGGCGATGGCCTCGCCGAGGCCTCCCACCCGGCCGTTCTTGATGTTGATGATCCGGCAGGATTCCATCTCGATCGCGGCGAGAGTGTCGCGGCGGTTGTGGATCGATTCATCGAGGCAGATAGGCGAATTGAGCTGACGCTGCAGCATGGAGTGGTAGTAGAAGTCGTCGGCCCAGAGTGGCTGCTCGATCATCATCAGGTCGAAGGCGTCCCAACCGATGATGGTGTCGGCATCCTTGAGCTTGTACGCGGAGTTGGCGTCGCAGCTCAGCTTTATGTCGGGCCAGCGGTTGCGGACCGCCTCAAACACCTGCGTGTCCCAGCCCGGCTTGCACTTGAGCTTGATGCGCTGGTAACCGGCAGCCAGCTCGGTTTCGATGTCGCCGAGCAGCTCTTCGATCGAGCCCTTGATGCCGATCGACACTCCGCAGGGGATGGTGTCGCGTACACCGCCGAGCAGCTCGGCTAGCGGAATGCGGCGCATCTGCGCCTCCAGGTCCCAGACGGAGTTTTCAAGCGCCGCCTTGGCCATGCGGTGTCCCCGAACCTGCTTGAGAATGCCGGGAATCTTGCCCGCATGCGCCGGTTCAGAGCGGGCAAGCGCCGGAGCCAGTTCTTGCATCAGCACCAGCCACGCCGTGTCGATGGTCTCGTAGGAGTAGTACGGATGCTCGCCGGCAACGCATTCTCCCCAGCCGGTCAGGCCCTCGGCCTTCAACTCCACGAGGAGGATGCGGCGATCGGAAGTGACGCCGAAGCTGGTTTCGAATGGTTTGACCAGAGGAATGCGAATTTCGCGAAGGAAGATTGCGTCGATTCTCATAAATAGCTGCTTCTCAGGTGCTCGAAAGGAGCAAGTTCGAATACGCCGTTACCAAGGGTGTCCCGATGAAAACCGACTACGGCCAGCCCGCGATGGAAGGCTGCCTGAAAACGCTGGCGATTCTCCGTCTGCACCGCCCGCGCGAGATCAATGTCCGACTGGGATGACTTCCACTCTGCGATCTGGTAAGGGACCATGATGGTTTCTTTGATGTCAGAATGGTGAACCGGAGCTTCGGCGAGCGTCGCCTCAACATGATTGGAACGGAGGTACCACTCAGCATGTAGCCGGTCAGTGGGTAACCCGCCCTGCAGACGAGATGAGGATACACCATAAAAATTGGGTGTATAACTCCGAACTATTGTTCCCAGCTTGTGGATATTTAGGAAAGAATTCTTGATCTCCAGCGGATCGAAGGTCCACTCCATCAGGTCGATACCGCGTTCGATAGCTTCAAGTCGTTGAAAAAGCTTTAGTTGGCGTCCAATACCATCGTTGCGGTAGCCCTCCGCCACGGCCAGCATGTGCGAGTGCAGATATGGGACAGGCGCGGTGCCACGCTCATCTCCTGGTTTCATACCGGGCAGGGACATGGCAAAGCCGATCAGATTTTCGGCTGTGCCCTCCGTGTCCTCGGCATGTGTGACGTCGAAAGCGCCAACGACCTGCCCTCCAATCCGTTGGGAGACGATGAATGCCCGCCGGGGAATGACATCGCCGTCAGAATAGCCCCAGGTGTCGATCTGGAGCTTTACGCAGGCGTCGAGCTCATCGAAACCCCGGCAGGAGCGGATCAGGATGGGCCGGCCGTCGCGGGTCAGGCATGTGGTAGATAGAGTCGGAGCAGCGGTCGTGGTCATTTCTTTCTTTCGTTCGATTTCGCGACCGCCCAGAGAGATTCAAGCTCGCTCGGCGTAAGTTGTTCGAGAGGGAGCGAACTGGCGGCTTCCATCGCGCCGAACCGCCGGCGAAATTTCGCGTTCGAATCACGCAGAGCGAGTTCGGGATCAATCTTCAAGTGGCGTGCGAGATTTACAGCTGTAAACAGCAGATCCCCAACCTCTTCTGAAATCGCATGATGAAATGATGCCGTGCGCGGCAGCTCGGCTTCGAGTTCTGCTGTCTCTTCGCGAAGTTTGTCGATCAATCCCGACACATCGGGCCAGTCGAACCCGGCTTTCGCCGCCTTCGATCCAAGCTTGGCTGCCTCCGACAGCGCAGGCATCGAGCGCGGGATGGCCTCCAGGCGTCCTTCCGGTGCGCGCTCTTGCTGCGCAGATTTGGAGGACTGTTCCAGCTTCTTGATCTCTTCCCAGTTTCGAAGGACCTGGCCCGCGTCAATACCGTCCGTTTCGAGGCCGGTGGCGTTGTTGCCGGCCTCCGCAGCAGCGGCGTCTCCGAAGACGTGCGGGTGCCGCCGGATGAGCTTACGGTTCAGACCGGCGATCACGTCCTCGATCGTGAATGAGCCGGCCTCGGAGGCCATTTCGGCATAAAAGAGCACCTGCAGCAGCAAATCGCCAAGCTCGTCCTTGAGAGCCGGCCAGTCGCGGCGCTCGATCGCGTCGAAGACCTCGTAGGTCTCTTCGAGGGTGTATTTGCGGATGGAGTCGAAGGTCTGCTCGCGGTCCCAGGGGCACCCTCCGGGCGCGCGCAGGCGATGCAAGATGGCCACGGCCTCGGCAAAAGCGGCGCCGGGATTCGAAGTGGTTTCGCGGACCGGGTGCGGCTCAACGTTTTCGATGGGCGGCATCGCATCCAGTTTACTGCAACGTATACTGCGGCTGGTTTGAGGGTTGACTCGTTGAATCTGCTGGTTGGGATCTTTGCCGGGCTGCTCGGGTTGGCGTTCGGCAGCTTTCTGAATGTGTGGATCTGGCGGCTGCCGCGGCATGAGTCCATCGCGGCGGGGCGGTCGCGATGTCCCCACTGCGGTGCGGGAATCCGGGCCTGGGATAACGTCCCGATCTTAAGCTTTCTGCTCCTGCGCGGACGCTGCCGCGACTGCGGCGCGCCGATCTCCTGGCGTTATCCGGCGATCGAGCTGGCGACAGCGGCACTGTGGGTGCTGTGCTGGCTGGAGTTTGGCATCACGGTGCAGGGGATTGGCATGGCCATCTTCTGCTTCCTCGCACTCGGGCTGGCCGCCACCGATGCCGAGACCCTGCTGCTGCCCAACGCATTCACCCTGCCCGGCATTGCCCTCGGCGTGATCTACAGTGCGGTTATCTGCGAAGGCGGCTGGCCCGAGCGGCTGCGCTGCGCTGGCCTGTCTCTGGGATGGGCAGCATGCGCAGCGGCGCTTATCCTCGCCATTCGCGGGCTTTACTGGCTGGTCCGCCGGCGCGAGGGCATGGGCCTGGGAGACGCCAAGCTTCTGGCCATGATCGCCGCATGGCTGGGACCCGCGAACACCGTGCTGGCATTCTTTCTGGCCATCGTTGGCGGGGCTGTTTACGGACTTCTCTGGCTAGGTGCCCGGAAGGGCCGTGGAGGAGCTTCAGCCCGGCTCCCGCTGGGATCATTTCTCTGCGCCGCCGCGATCTATGCCGCGTTCGAGGGAAAGTCGGCCATCGGCTGGTATCTCAGCCTATTTCGCTGACAGCCCGAAAAACACCAGGGTAACGCGCCTCGTGGATTCGACTGGCGCACTCTGCCTCTTCTCTGGCAATAATTAGTAGCAATGTTCCGTCGTTTCGTACTCCTGCCTCTTCTTGCCGTTCTTCCTGCCTTGCTTGCGTCTTACAGCCACTCGCAGGACCACCCCCCGCAGGACTCTTCTTCGCTGCCCACCGCTCCCCAATCGAAGCTGACCAACAGCGCGCCCTCCGATGCGCAGTTTGCCAAGGAAGGCGTCGTCTACGAGAAAGTCTCGACGGTCATGCGCTATGACGCCAACGGGCTCGGCGACAAAACCCTGACGGTCGTGGCGCGCGTCCAGTCCGAGGGCGCGGTGCACGAAGCTGGCCTGCTGACATTCGGCTACGCCTCGGGAGAGGAGAAGGTCGAGCCGGTTTACGTCCGTGTGCGGAAGCCCGACGGGACCGTCGTGAACACCCCCGCCGACGACGCGCAGGATATGCCAACCGAAGTCACACGCGCCGCTCCGTTCTACAGCGATCTCCGGGAAATTCAGATCCCCGTGAAGTCGCTCAGCCCCGGCGACAAGCTCGAATACCAGATGCGGTTTGTGCGGATCAAGGATCCGGCAGCGGGCCAGTTCTGGGGAGCACTGAACTTCGTCCGCAATAACGTCGTCCTCGATGAAACCGTGGAGCTGTCGTTTCCCAAGGACAAATATGTTCTGGTCCTTACTCCGAAGAACCAGCCGACCATCACCGAAGAGAACGGCCTGAAGGTCTATCGCTGGAAGACCTCGCAGATGGAACCGACGGTTGGCCCGGACAAGAAGACGCCGGCATACGACCCTGACGCCCTGGCTCCGGTCACGTGGACCACCTTCCGCAGCTGGCAGGAAGTGGGCGAGTGGTATGGCTCGCTCGCGAAGGATCGCGCGGCCCCAAGTCCCGAGGTGACGGCGAAGGTCCAGGAGCTGATTCAGGGCAAGACGACCGATGATGAGAAGATTGCCGCGATCTACCACTACGTCTCGACGCAGGTGCGATACATCGGCGTTGCCTTCGGCATCGGCCGCTACCAGCCGCATTCGGCCGAGACGGTGCTCGACAACCAGTACGGCGACTGCAAGGACAAGCACACGCTGCTGGCTTCCATGCTGAAGGCTGCGGGATATGATGCCTGGCCGGCTCTCATCGGAACCTCTGTGAAGTTGCATCCCGAGCTGCCGACGCCGGCGCAGTTCGATCACGTGATCACCGTCGTATCGCTCAACGGCAAAGAGATCTGGCTCGACAGCACGCCGGAGGTGACACCTTACCGCATGCTGATCTCGCCCCTGCGCGACAAGCAGGCGCTGGTCATTCCTTCGAATGCGCCTCCCCGGCTCGAGCGCACGCCTGCCGACGGGCCGTTCCCCTTCGTCGACACCACAACTGCGGTGGCCAAGCTCGATAGCCAGGGCACCCTCGACGGACACATCGACTTCGAGCTGCGCGGCGATTCCGAAACCACGTTCCGCGAGGTCTTCCACGGCACGTCGCGCGCGCAGTGGCCGCAGGTGGCGCAGAACATCTCGCAGCGCATGGGATTTGCCGGATCGGTCACGAATCTCGACGTGAGCCTGCCCGAGCAGACCGATAAGCCCTTCCACTACGCCTACGACTACAGCCACAAGGAGTACGCCGACTGGAACAACCGGCGCATCATCCCGCTGACCTTTCCTGTATCGCTGGCGGACATCGACCAGGACGAGACCCCTACAGACCCAATCGAGCTCGGGTCTCCGCGAACCGAGACGCACAAGTCGACCATCGAGCTGCCGTCGAATTACTCCGCTCAGCTGCCCCGCTCCGTGAAGTACACGACGCCGTTTGCCGTCTACGAGGCCGACTACAAGCTGGACGGCAACAAGCTGATCACCGAGCGCAAGCTGCAAGTCCTGCAACACGAGATTCCCGTCGACAAGGCCGCCGAGTACAAGAAGTTTGCCAAGAACGTCACCGACGACGAGACGCAGTACATCCAGCTTGTCGCGGCGGGAACCAAGGGCGTCGACACAGCCGCGGGAAACCCCGAGGCGGCGCAGTATCTGCAGTCGGCCTACGTCGATATCACGCGCCACGACCTGAGGGCCGCGCATAGCGACCTGCACAGCGCCGAGCAGCTCAATCCGAAAGAGCGGGGCCTGTGGGTTGAGAGCGCCTACCTCGACATGATGGAGAACCGGCTCGACGATGCCCTCACCGACTTTCGCAAGGAGATTCAATATCACCCCGAAAATGCGCTGGCGTATCAGGCCATGGCCGAGCTGCTGGTGAAGATGAAGCGCATGGATGACGCCGAGCGCACGCTGCGCGACCTGCTGAAGGTGATTCCGGACAACACCAACGCCGAACTACAGCTGGGATCTCTGCTGATCCTCGACAAGAAATACGACGAGGCCAGCACGCTGCTCGAAACTGCGATGAAGCAGGCACCCGACAACAAGGACATTGCCGCACAGGCCGGCCGTGCGGAGCTGCTGGCAGGCAAACGCGACGCCGGCATCGCGACGCTCAGCAACAGCATGAAGGGGAGCGAGGATCCAAACGCCCTGAACAACGCCGCCTACGAACTGGCCGACTTCAACGCCGACCTGCCCACCGCCGAAGCCAGCAGCAAAAAGGCCATGGGCATTCTCGAGAAGCAGACCGCCGATATTTCACTCGGCAACCTTACCCGCGACGATCTGGCGCACGTCAATCTGCTCACCGCCGTCTGGGACACGATGGGCTGGATCTACTTCCGCGAGGGCAAGCTGTCCGAAGCGGAGAATTACGTCGGCGCCGCCTGGAACGTGACGCAGCACAGCGAAGTCGGCGACCACCTGGGACAGATCTACGAGAAGCAGGGCAACCTCGCCGCGGCGGCGAAGATCTATAACCTGGCGCTCTCGGCCGAGACGCTGAGCCCCGACCCCTCCGGCACGGACAGCATGAGCGAGCGGCTGGCGAAGCTGCAGAAGGGCGCTGCGCCGGAGGGCAGCAAGCCCGCCAGCGAAGACCTGACTGAGATGCGCACCATCGAGATTCCCAAACAGTGGAAGAGCGGTGCCGCCGACTTTTTCGTGCTTATCTCGCCGGCCAAGACCGAGGACGTGCAGTTCATCGCCGGCGACGAGTACTTGAAGGACGCCGCGCCGGAGCTGCTGAAGACGAAGTTCACGGGGCAGATTCCGAAAGGCTCGCAGGCAAAGCTGGTCCGGCGCGGAACCCTCTCCTGCTCGGACACGCAGAACAAGTGCACCTTCACGATGTTGCTGCCGCAATCGACGGGCATCAACTGAAGGGCGCCCAAAACTTAGGCGCACCCGCGCTCCGCGATAGAGTAGAAGCGGTGAACGGGCTCCTAATCATCGACAAGCCTTCGGGAATGACTTCGCACGATGTGGTTGCCCGCCTGCGCCGCGCCACGGGAGAACAATCCATCGGCCACCTGGGCACGCTCGACCCCATGGCCACGGGAGTCCTCCCGCTGCTGATGGGAAAATTCACGCGCCTTGCACAGTTCTACGGCTCGCAGGAGAAGACCTACACTGGCGCCATCCGCTTCGGCTTTTCGACCGACACCTACGACGCTGAAGGGGCGCCGACCTCAGCCCCGGTAAAGCCATCGTTCACGCTGGACCAGCTTCGCGATGCCGCTGCGCGCTTCTCCGGAGAAATCGATCAGCTTCCGCCGCCCATCTCCGCAAAGAAAATCGGCGGCAAGCCGGCTTACAAGATAGCCCGCTCCGGCGGGACGCCGCAGCTCAAGCCAGCCCGCATAAATATCGCCGAATTTGCCATCGAATCCTTCGACGGGGAACTCGCCGCCTTCCGCATACGTATCTCTTCTGGTGGATACGTCCGTTCCGTCGCCCACGAGCTGGGTCAGATCCTTGGCCCCGGCGCACATCTGGCCACGCTGCGCCGCCTCGCCTCCGGTCCATTCTCGATCGAACAGGCGATACCGCTCGCCGAAGCCGAATCCCTCGCGCGCGAAAGCCGCCTCGAGCACCGCATGCCGCACCCGCGCACTATTCTTCCCGAGCTGCCCTCTGTCACCGCGGATAACCAGACACTCGCGCGCCTGCGCAACGGCATGCAGATCAACCTGCCTGAGTTCACCCGGGCCCCGCTGGTCAAGATTTTCGAAGGCCAGCGCGAACTGGTGGCCATCGGCAAGCGCATCGCCGGAACGCTATTCCAGCCGACCATTGTTCTGTTGTGAACTACCTTCTCAGCATGGGTTTGATCTCCGCAAACACATCTTCGGCCACGATGGCATTTCCTTTCGCCGTCGCGTGAATCCCATCCTGCTGCATTCCGCCGGGAACGTTGTAGACGTGGATCAGCAGAAAGGGAAGCAACGGCACCTTGAATTTGTTTGCGGCCAGCGTGTAAGTATCGTTGATCTGCTGGATGTAATCCGGCCCGTACTGCGCAGGCAGTGTAATTCCCGCCAGCGCTACCTTCACCCCCGCCTGTTGCAGCGTCGAGATAATCTTGTCCAGGTTCGCCCGCGTCGCCGTGATCGGCAGGCCGCGCAGTCCGTCGTTACCGCCGAACTCCACCACGGCAATCTGCGGATGCGCCGCAAGAACGCCATTGAGCCGCGACACACCATCCTTGCTCGTGTCGCCGCTGATGCCTTTGTTGATGACGTGGTAATGGTAGCCGCGCGCATCGAGCAGTTTCTGCAGGTAATCCGGATAGCCGTTCCCCGGGTCGGCGCCGTATCCCGCGGTAAGGCTGTCGCCGAAGCAGACGATGACAGGCTCGGAGGCCCGATTCGCGGTAGTGTGGACCTGCGCCATCAAAAACGGCGCGCACAAGAGCAAAACCAGAATGGCCCGGGAAAGCGAGTCCCTCACCTGAAAATTGTAGCCTGAAGAGAGAGCCCGCCGAGGAACCCGGAATGATCGAAGTTCGCAACCTGAAGAAGTCCATTCGCAACGGTAACCGCACCGTCGATATTTTGCGCGGCATCGACCTCCTCATCCCGCAGGGACAGTTCGTCGCCATCATGGGCGCATCGGGCAGCGGCAAGAGCACGCTGCTCGGCCTGCTTGCCGGCCTCGACTCGCCGAGCGAAGGCGAGGTCATCCTCGATGACGTCGACATCAGCCACCTCGAAGAAGACCGTCTCGCACAGGTACGCGGTCTGAAGATCGGCTTCGTCTTTCAGTCGTACCAGCTCATTCCCACGCTCACTGCGCTTGAAAACGTACTGCTGCCGCACGAGCTCAACGCCCGCGGAGACGGCCGCAGCCGAGCCACTGGACTTCTCACCAGCGTAGGACTGGCCGACCGCCTGCACCACTATCCCGTCCAGCTATCAGGAGGAGAGCAGCAGCGCGTCGCGCTTGCCCGCGCCTTTGTGCTCGATCCGCCTATCGTCCTCGCCGACGAGCCCACGGGAAATCTCGACTCGGTCAACGGCCAGCATGTCCTCGACCTGCTCACGGTGCGTCAGCGCGAAGCCCGCACCACGCTGGTCATGGTCACCCATGACCCCGACGTCGCCGCCCGCGCCGACCGCCAGATCCATCTCCGCGACGGCCTCGTAGTCGCCGACGAACTGACCGCACACGCAGAGCCAACCCCCGCCCCTACAGACGAGGTCATCGGATGAGTACGGCCACCAAGCCAGCGCTTCCGTGGTCGACGGCCGCGCGCATCGCCTGGCGGGAGTTGCGTGCCTCGCGCGCGAAATTCGTCTTCGTCCTGCTCTCCGTCGCCATCGGAGTCGCCGCGCTTACCGGCGTGCGCGGCTTCAGCGAGGCATTCCAGAAAGCCCTGCTCGGCGATGCGCGCGGCATCATGGCCGCCGACCTCTCGGCGCGCATGTTCCGCCTTGCGACTCCAAAAGAGCAGCAGCAGCTCGACGCCCTCGCCTCCAGCGGAGTCGAGCGCACCAGTGTAACGGAGATGGTCTCGATGGCTTCCGTGCAGGGCGATCCCGTGCCGCTGCTGGTCTCGCTCAAGGCCGTCGATCCAGCCGTCTATCCCTACTACGGACACATCATTCTGAGTCCCGCCGGCTCAATCCGCGATGCGCTCAACGACTCAACCGCGCTCGTCGACGACAACCTCCTCGTCCGGCTCAACGCGAAGGTCGGCGACACGCTGAAGATCGGCACAAAGCACTTCCGCATCGCCGCCGTTATTCTGCGCGAGCCCGACCGCATGACCGCCGGCGTCGGCCTCGGACCGCGCGTGATGATCACCCGCCGCGCGCTGCAACAGAGTGGGCTTCTTGGCCTTGGTAGCCGCGCCAGCGAGCGCTATCTGTTCAAGATCGATAATTCGAAAAACGGGGGCAACCAGCAGAGCATTGCGACCCTCCGCCCCGAGCTCGAAAGAACCCTGCCCGACGCGCAAGTGATGGATTTCCGCGAGACCAGCCCTGAGCTGACCCGAGGCCTTGACAATGCCACCGGGCTCCTTAGCCTCATCTGCCTGGTCGCCATGGTGCTTGGAGCCATCGGCGTCGCTATGGCCATGCGCGCGCACCTGCAGCAGCGCATCGAAATTCTGGCCATCATGAAGTCCATCGGCGCGCGCTCGTCAGACATTCTGCGCATTTATCTGCTGCAGACCATCTTTCTCGGCCTCGCCGGGGGCCTGCTCGGCGTGGTTCTCGGCCTCGGCGTCGAATACGTCTTCCCCTCGCTGCTCGGATCGTTGCTGCCTCTGCGGCCGCCGCTCGCGCTCGCTATTAAGCCCGTCTCGGCAGCGCTCGCCACCGGAATCCTCACCACGATCCTGTTCTGCCTGCCGCCTTTGCTCGATGTGCGGCACGTCCGGCCCATCGCCGTGCTGCGCAAAATGGTGGAGAGTGCCGAAGGCGCGAGCCTGCTTCGGCCCGGCGCCAGCCCGCGCGTATTCCGCATCCAACGCATCCTGCTCGGCTTCGTTCTCGTCATCGGGCTCGCATCGCTGGCCCTCTGGATCGTAGGCCTGCGCCATCACACGCACCGCTGGTCGCTGGCCGTCCTGAGCCTCGACGTGGCACTTGGCGTGATGGTTGTAACTTATAACTATTGGGGACCGAAATTCAGGGAGGGCAAGCTGCAATGGTTCGCCATTGCGCTCATCGTCGCCGGGCTCGCCGGCATCGCGGCCGCACTCTCCGATTCCTGGACGATAGGGAAGTGGTTTGCCGCCAGCCTCTGCGCCGTGCTGCTCGTCATCCTCGGACTGTCCGCGCTTACCCTGCGTACGCTTCGCGCCTTCCTCGACAAGACACGCCTGCATCTGCCCTCAGCCCTGCGCCACGGACTCGCCAATCTCTACCGCCCCGGCAACCAGTCGTCCGCAGTCCTCGCCGCTCTCGGCGCCGGCGTCATGCTCATCCTCGCCGTCTACCTCATGCAGTCTGCTATCGTGCGCGAGATGCACAACGAGGTCTCGCCTGACACGCCGAACGTCTTCCTCGTCGATATCGCGCCTGACGAGCTCTCCGGCGTGCAGTCGCTGCTCGCAAAACAGTCCGGCGTGCAGAGCCAGCTCGAGACAATTCCCATCATCTCCTCGCGCATCACCAGCATCGACGGTGTGCCTGTCGACAAGCTCAAATTCGAGAATTATCCAAGGCGCATGCTCCGATCCGCCGCCATCTCGTGGTCCGACAAAATCCCCAAGGGCACAAAAATCAGTGCGGGCCAATGGTGGACGAAGCCCGACGAACCGGGCCTTGCAGTCGTCGACCGTGTCGCCCGGCGTCTCAATCTTCATCTTGGCTCGAAGGTCGACTTCTCCGTCGACGACCGCAGCGTTTCCACTGTGGTTACCGCCATCTACAAAGTCGACGGCGAGCATGCCTTTGCACGCAGCGAATACATCCTCACGCCAGGCCTCGTCCGTGATCTCCCCGCCACCTGGTATGGAGCCATCCACGTCGCGCCGGCGAAGATTCCGCAGCTTGAGCGCACACTCTTCGCGGCCTTTCCCACCATTACAGTGATCAACCTCGCTGACATCCTTCAGACCATCCAAGATGTCGCCGGACACATCATCCTCGTCATTCGCTTCCTCGCCGGTTTCTCCATTCTCTCCGGAGCCATCATCCTTGCATCGAGCGTTGCCAGCACGCGCTTCCGCCGCATCCGCGAAGTCGTCGTTCTCAAGACACTCGGAGGCACACGGAACCGCATCGCCCAGGTCTTCAGCATTGAATTTCTGGTGCTCGGCCTGCTCTCCGGAGCCGTCGGCGTTCTCTTCGCCAACCTGCTCGCCCGCATCCTGCTTCAGCGCATGGACATTCACTGGCACGCCGACTGGCTTGCCTCAGGATTTACCGTAATCGCGACCGCAGTCCTCGCCATCGCCACCGGCTGGATCGCCAGCGTCCGCATCCTCGGGCAGAAACCGCTGGAAGTTCTGCGGGAAGAGTGAGACCTCAGCCGCCTATGCGGTTCAAAGGTGTCGTTCAGGAGAGAAGTCGATGTGCTCTGTCCCTCCGGTACAGAACTGGCACGTTCGTTCCTGCCCGCGCGGGATTTCGACTTGTCGAAGCAAATTTACGAGGTGCTCGAATTCGAAAAGCTGCTTGACGGTAATTTGGCCATCTTCAGGATCGGCTCGACCGGCTTCATCCTGCAGCGCTATTACCAGAAGGAATGGGCCGAGAACTTGATGATGCAGCTGATGGTCGACGATCTAGACGGCTGGTGGTCCCACATTAGTGCGCTGGATCTACCGGGCAAGTTCGGAGTAGCGCCCCCACACCCCCGGGCCATGCGGCCCTGGGGGCTTCGCGTTGCCTTTGTCGTCGACCCCTGTGGGGCGCTGTGGCATGTCGCGCAATGGCGCGAAGGCGTCGTGCACTACAAACAGTCCATGATTGCCGGATCTAACTTCCCAACCAGAAGCCCCATGAAGTTTTGCGCCGGCAGAGGAGAAGGGACCTCCCAAAATCTACCGCTTTTGAAGGAATACGTACATCTGGTACGGATCGGATAGCGATCTATCCGTACCTACGATCTGGAGCCTTGGAAACGATTCCTTTAACCAATTCAATTCCATGCTCGTATCTCCGTATGTTACGTCGCCATCGACCGCTGGCCTCTTGTGCGGCAAGAAGGAAAACCCATTCTGCTTGTGTATTGCCTTTTGCTGATTGCTTAAACCAGACCTTGTCGCATTGAGGTCAACATCCCAGTATTCAACAGGACGAATCGTAATAGCGATCAGTCCATTGGGCCTGACGTAGTCGGTGATCGTATTGAGACACGTCGTTGTTGCTCGTGCCGAGAGGTGGGTAAACACCGAGAATGCAAAGATCAGGTCGAAATCCGAAGAGACCGGAAGCCCGGATGGCAAATAATCAGACTGTAAGAAATTCTCAGTTAAGCCGTCGGCATGACATATTCCGATCGATTTGTCCCACGGATCGACTCCGTAGACCTGCTTCTCATCGCTGAAGTAATACATCAGGCGAGTGATCCGGCCATATCCGCAGCCATAATCCAGAATCCTTGAGCCTTCAAGCTTGCGGCCGGTTGCCTTGGTGAAGTTATAAGAAAGCGAACGAACAAAATCTACAGTCTGCGTGAGGAGCGGAACGCCAGCGGTCCCCGTCCAGCTCGTCTGGACCTCTGCGTCAGCCATCCGCGGGAGCAAGGCTGATAATTTGGGAAACGCGGGGTTAGGAATAGACAGCAGGAACAAGCCAAAGTCACTTAAGCTGAGGACCCGGAGTTTTTTGAACACATCAGCCCGCGTCGTGGATGCACCTAGAGATTCTTCGATCGCTTCTAACTCTGCGGTTACATAATCCAACAGTCTGATGTGCTTCGTAGAAGTGCGGCGAACTTCATAGCCCAGTTTTCCCAGACCATTATTGATAGCTTGCTTCAACCTCATCAGCTCTCCACTAATCTCCTTGGCATTGATCGTCGACATTTGTGTTCAGGTCGCCGAGGAGGGGAAGCGTTTCGCAGGCACAATGACCCGCCTGCGTGGCCGAGCGACCAGCCAACTCTCCATTGGTGTACCGAAAGATCTGTCAGCGAAAAGTTAGTGTAACAGGGCAGGAATTGGCCGGCTCAAGAGCAAATCGAAGAACGATACGGGTTAATTCTTGTCGGCTGTCTGCGTCTCACCTTTGCCGAAGTCGTTGTTCAGCAACATGTGCACCGCCTCTTTGTAGCTCCACTCGGGGGGAACCGGCTCAAAGTCGCTGCCATCTTCCGTTGTCTCAAAGGTAAGCGTCTTGATCATCAGGGCCTTGCCGTGAAGATCGAGCTTCATGTGGGTCCCTTCCCAATGACCATCGCCCACATCTTTCTGCTCCACCAGGATCGACCCGCCCTTGTACAGCTTGCCCAGGATGCCCCAGCCGAAGTCCACATCGGAGATCAGGTGCGCCTTCAGCGTGACCATCCGTTCCTCTCGCTGGTCGATCCAAAGTTCGCCAGCCATGCCGTGATACACCTGGGCCTCGCGGTCCGGAGGCTGGAAGTTCGGATTCGGCTCAAAGCTTAGCCGGAAGGCAGGGCCGTTCGGCCCCTCCGCCATCCCTTCATAGTGGAAGAGAAAACCGTCCGGCAGCAGCCGGATCATCTCGTTTTCCCGGTTGCTGTCTTCCTGTTCTTTCTTGTGCCGGTGCTCCTGGATCTCCGGATGCTCCAGCAGATTGTTTAGCCGGTCAATCTCGGCCTGCTGCGCGTCCGGGGGAAGCGGCTTATCGTCCACCGCGATCAGGCGCGCCACGTCGCCGTCCTTAGTCTCGACGATCTCCTTCGTCGTGATCTTACCGTCGTCGATTTTGTGCAGCTTGTATTTGTAAGGATGGCCGTTGCCCGGCGCAAGCTCGTTTTTGCAGGCCCGCCGCACCAGAGCCGTGGGATCGGCGGCGACGCTTTCCGGCGTCGCCGGAGTCTGGGCAAAGCCGGACAAGTTCAGAGCCAGGAGGTTCATGGCCAGGAGGAATCCGAGGAGAATGCCCGTTTTGGACAGGCCGTTTTGTGTGAACGTCCCTTTGCGCGCGAAGTTCGAAACTGAAGCTATCCTTAACAAACCCATGATTCCGAGTGGTTCCGCCGCCCGCCGGAACTTTCCGGTTCCATACAAGATCTGGGAATGAACCACAGTAGCATTAGACGCCGGAACACCGATCGCGGTTTTGCGTGCGGGTGTTTTCATTTTCATGATTTTACCTTCCCGTGGCGCATCCGGGTGCGAATAGGAGTAAAGTGGTGCGTCGGATTTGAACTCGGATCAAACCTTTTGCAAATCGATTTTCCGAAAAGCCTTGGAGAGGCTTGACGAATGTATTATCTTTCCGACGAAAGCGAGAGCCATGAGCTGACAGCTCCCTAGCGTCACGCGCAATTAGTTGTCCCTCGCCGTGCGCTTGGAATGTCGGGACTGGTTCACATCGTGCAAGTCCTGAGATTCTACGAGGTATCCCGGCGATGAAGACGTCTCTTCGTCCGTCCGTAGTTTCCGCAGCATGTCTCGCGTGGCTGTGCGCTTCCTGTCTCTTGCCCGGAACGGCGGCACATGCGGCGACGGCAGATAAGGCGGCTCCGTCGCCTCAGAGCGTCACCATTCCCGGTCCGCTGCGTTCCTTCCTGCGCATGGCGGGCGTGAGCCAGAAGATTCCACCCGACGAAGTCCTGCCGCTGCTTGCCCGCAACGTCGTTCTCCGTGGATACGAGAACAACAGCGAGACCGAGTTCCTCATGCTGCTTGACCGTTATGTTCATCAGGCCAGGGAACTGCAGGTCCTGGCCGGCCCAGGCCAGGAGATCCGCATCGCGAACTGCGCCGACGCCGCCAATCTCATCCACATTCTTGGATATCAGCTCCGCTCCCCCTGCGGCCAGAAGAACAATGCCCTGGTCACCTCGAACCCCGAGCGCGCCTTCCTCACCACCGATTCCGGCTTTCCCCTCACGGGGCTGGAAGAGGCGCTGGATAAAGACGGTCCCTTCAGCTACTACTACCCATCCACTTCGGTTCCGGTCCTTTTCAGCGAGAGCGCCTGGGTCCAGATCGGCAACCCGAAGAAGAGACACGAAGGCAATCTGATCGATGTCCTCATCCACGATCGCGAGGTATCGCGACTTTACTCCGCCATGGCCAAGATCGACCCGGAGACGGGGATGTCGCTGCTGGAGTCGCCCGGGCTCGGCAGGCTGCTCCCCGTTGCGGGCGTCCTCAATTTCTATGGGAGTCAGCTCTGCATTCGTTCCGGCCGCGTTGAGGTGCCCGGCGGACAGGATGCCGAAGGGCCCTGGACAGATCTCGTGGGCGCCAGCCCACGCTCGCCCGGCGACTTCGTGCTGCGTCTGGCGGCAAAGGACAATGGCTGGCTTGCCGTCTATTATGACGTTCTGGCCCGCGTCGATGCCGATCAGCAGAAGCACCTGACCCAGCCCGCGCGGCTCAGGCACCTTTACGAATCCTATCGTGCGGCCGGTATTGAGCCCGCTTCCACTCGCAGCGTCTTCCGCAAAGGCTCCGAACTCCTCGTCCTCTTTACTCGAGTCGACTGGGATGCCTCCGGCCAGCCCTACGTTCCCGGCAACCTCGAGATCTGGGGCGAGATAATCAACAACAGCAAAACCAATTTCAAGCCCACTCCCGACTGGGGCCGGCGCTCGCGGTCGTTCAAGAGCCCGGACCAGCTGCTCGAAGCCCTCGTCGCCTACTCACGCATCGAGACCGACAGCGGGCCGCTTCAGATCTACCTGGCTCTGAGCGAGATTGACCGCGCTCGTCCGCCAAAGATGCGGCTCTCCGATGGCTCTGTCCGCCTTCTGGCCGCCAAATTTCCGCGCTATCACGCCTGGTTCCTTGTCTTCTCAGAGTTTCCCGAGCTGAACGACACCTCCCTAACCCGGTTCGTCACGGTTGCCGACTCCGTCGACTCCATCTCCAATCCCGCTCTGCGCGGCAACGCCCTCGGAGCATTCCAGGCCAACCTCAGTCTGTGGCAGATTTTCGCCCGCCAGGGTGAAATTCCCGCCGCACAGATGAACACCTCCTGGCAGGCAGCCGTCGATCCGTTCGCGAAGATCGGCTCCTCCGTCCAGCTATTCGAAGCTGCGCGCAGCTCGCTTGGCGGGATCACGCTCGCCGCCGCCGGAAACGCCAACCTGTCGCAGGACGAGCTGATCGACCTGCTCGCCGGGCCCACGCAAAGCACTCCCGAAGGCCGCCGCATGCACCGGGAAATGGCCGCGAGGATCCACTCTGTGCTTGAAGATCAGCGCCTGGCCTCGCTCGATACGCTCTTCGGGCTTAGTGACGGCCTCAAGGAGATGGCCCACGGCGCCAAGGTAAGCGACAGGCTGCTCCCGCTCGCCGGAGACCTCCACGAATTCGAGCTGCCCCGTCCCATCTTCACCGAGAGCGAGAAAATCGACTGGGCCCCGGTCGTCTACAGCACCCGCCACGCCGAGTTGCAGGTGCGCACCGACCTCACCAAGGTCATCAAGGGCCCCTCGTCGCCCGCCCAGCTTGAAACCGCGCGCGGCCAGCTTGCTCCATTCCTTCGCGACACGCTGGTCGGCCTCAATTATGCTTACTACGAGCCGCCCGGCGCGCAGGTGCTCCACAACAACCCGCTCTTTGTCCGCTCCCACGACTTTTCCAGCATCACTATGGTCGGCGGAGAGCCCTTCTGGGGAGCGCCGGAGCTCTTCGGCGTGGGCGCGACCGCGGGCGGAGGCGCCTATCTCATCGGCTCGCTGGCCGACCTGCCCTACGCGCTGGCCACCATGGAGGAAGACTTCATCGCGCCCGAGAACGTCCAGGCGCTGATCTGGAAGGAACTCGTCCCCGACCTGCTTGTCGGCTCCACGCTGCCCCGCTGGTGGAGTATAAGCCCCGACGAGCTCCATGCCGTAGCGCTTTACCAACGCGCCGGGGAGCAGCTTCTGGTCGCGGCTGGCAAAAACCCTGAGCTGCGAACCAGGGTGTTCCAGATCCTCTCCGAGCGCACGTCGCCGAAACAGCTCGAGTGGATTGAAGCGGCCATCAGGGATAACAACCCGAACGAGATCCTCCCGCAGGTTCAACCCACCGAAGTCTTCTACCTGGGCACCGAGTTCCGGCGCAGGTACCCGGCCGATTTTGCCGCGACCGGGCAGGACGCCGCGGCGCTGGACGCTCTTGCCGCCAAGGATCCCGCCGCCGTCGATCCCGATCGGCTGTCGAGAGACTTCGGGGTGCCCCATCCGACGCTCGCCAACACCTACGGGCGCGACCTCCTCCACATGAAGCAGCTGCCCGCCTTCGGCGGCTACGGAGCCCGCCTGTTCGGCGAATCCTGGGAATCCGGCAACCTCTACTGGGCTCGCCTCGCCGATGAAATGGGTTATTCCCCCGTCATGCTCAACCGTCTGGCTCCCGAACTGACTCTGCACATGACTGCACGGATCTTTGCGACGGATATCGAGGACTGGCCGGCGGTGCAACGCGCCATGCGGGAGACCGGCGAACAGTTTCGTCAGGGAAAGCTTGCCTCCGTACCTCCAGCGAACACCATCTCTCAGCGCGCAATTGACGTGGAAGGCACCACAGGAGGAATCCGGTGAAGCGATTTGCTGTCTGTTTCTGCTGTTTTTCGATCCTTTTCTTCGGCGGCCGCCTGCGGACCGCGGGCCAGGAAGACACTTCGCCGATCCGGGTCAACGTCGTTCTCGTGCAGCTCAACATCGCGGTCACCGACGGCAAGGGCAACTACATCAGCGGACTCGGCCCCGAAAACTTTGCCGTTACCGAGGACAAGATCCCCGAGAAAATCGCCACCTTTGAAGAGGGCGGCGAGCCCGTGCAGAGACTTATCCCAGGACCTGGACCTTCCGGGCCGACGGTGAGCACCCCCTCTGCAACGCCAGCGCAGCCCACGGTGCAGGAAGCCGAACCCGAGGCTCCATCCCCGGCCGCGCGGCTTGCGGGCGCCAACGTCTACATCCTCTTCGACACCAGTAACTATATGTATCGCGGCTTCGTCTATGCCCAGGACGCCATCGCCGACTTCGTCCGCTCGCTCGAGGGCGTCAATAAGGTGGCGTTCTACTCCTACAGCCGCGACCTCTCCCGCGCCACCCCGCTCACGGCGGACCGCACCAGGGTGCTGCTCGGCGTTCGCAACACCGTGGCAGGAGACAACGCTGCTCTCTACAACAGCCTGCTTCTCACCGTGAAGGACGCTGCGCCGCTGAAGGGCAAAAAGGCCATCGTCGTCTTCTCCAACGGTCCTGACGACGCCAGCTCCGTACCTCCCGAAGACGTCACCGAACTGGCTCAGTCGACCGGAACCATCATTTACATGATCAGCACGCAGCAGGCGCAGAACGATCCGGTATCGGAAGCCGTCTTCGAGCGCGTCAGCAAGGCCACCGGAGGGAAAGCCTATTTCGCCCGGAACTGGAAAGACGAGAAGAGGGCCTTTGCCTCCATCCGCGAAGACCTGGCGCATCTCTACGCGCTCAGCTACTATCCTGCGTCGAATCCTAACCATGGCTGGCGAACCATCAGCGTCAAGCTCGTCGGCAAGGACCTGCAGAAATATCACGTGCGCACCCGCGACGGCTACCGGGTCGTGCAGACCGCGCAGGTTACATCGGCAAGCACCGGCAATCCGGAGACTGAGTCCGCACCCGAATAGATTCTGTCGGCCCGGAGACGGTCGCCGGGGGCGTTTCTCCAACCCGCTCCGAGTGTATAAAATTGCAGCATGAAGCAGGTTGTACCTCCCACGAGCATCTCCCGGGTCTTGATCGCTGTTTTCCTGGTCGCTGTCTCCGTTCCGCTCTTCGCTCAGGACGCCCCACGCCGCGGCCGCAAATACACTCCGCCGCCCCCAACCGCAAAGATTACCGTGACCGTGGTGAAGGCTGCGAACGGCAAGCCCGTCGAAAATGCCGCCGTCGTCTTTCATCCAATTAAGAATGGCAAGGACCAGGGCGGTCTCGAGCTCAAATCCAATGAGGAAGGCAAGGTGTCGATCGAGGTGATCCCCATCGGGTATACCGTCCGCCTGCAGATCATCGCGACCGGCTTTCAGACCTTCGGGGAAGACTACGATATCGCCACCGACACCAAGGACATCACCGTCAAGCTGAAGCCGCCGGACAAGCAGTACTCCATTTACGAGAAGCACGACGCATCGAAGCAGCAGGGCGGCTCGCAGTCTTCTGACGACCGGCCAGCCCAGCCCGCCCAGAAGCCGGCTGATTCCGACGCAGCCAAGCCTCCGCAGTCAAACTGAACGTCGGCTACCCGCGTCCGGATCTTCGGACGTGGGCTCCCCGTATCACCCGTCCAGCCTGTACTTCGTCTCAGCCAGCCGGTAAAGCGGCCTCCACACAAGCCGGTTAATCGTGACCACCATCAGCGCCATGATGATGGTCGCCGCCAGCAGGATAGGGAAGTTACCGTCGTTGCTGGCCGCGCTGATCTGTTCGCCCAGGCCTACGGTCCTCAGCGTGTGGTTCTTCAGCTCGAAGTACTCCGCCACGATCGACGCGTTCCACGCGCCGCCAGACGCCGTGACCAGCCCGGTGATCAGAAACGGAAAGATGCCCGGCAGGATCACCGTGGTCCAGCGCTGCAGGCTCGAGAAGTGAAACAGGTCGGCGACTTCCTTCAGGTCTGACGGGATCGCCATCGCTCCGGCGATCACGTTGAAGAGGATGTACCATTGCGTCCCCAGCATCATTAACGCGATCGAGCCGATGCCCAGCCCGAGGCCAGCCTTGATCAGCAGCACCAGCACGACAGGGAAGAACGCCGTCGCCGGAAACGAAGCCGCGATCTGCGCCAGCGGCTGCGTAATGTTCGCCAGCTTCGGATTGAAGCCGATCAGCACCCCGACCGGAATCGTCCAGGCCGAAGCCAGAAGCAGCGACACATTCACGCGCGCAAATGTTGCTGCCGCCCCCACCAGAAGTCCGGCAATGGCGTGCGCGGGAATCTGCCTCAGCAGCAGCAGTGCATGGAAAGCCGCCCAGCAAACGGCCGCAATTGCCACGGTTCCAGTTGCAACGTAGATCGTCGTGCTGCGCCGGCTCGAGCTCTTGACCGAGCCGTCCTGCGAGTGCTGTTTCTCCCGCCGCGCCAGCGCACGATAGATCCCCTCGCTCAACGGAACGAGAGTGTGCCGGCGAAGCGAGCCCAGCATGTGCGAATTGCTGATCAGGTGCAGGATCGGTGACGTCACGCGTTCGGAGCTCTCCACGTTCTCGAACTTGAACTTGTCCGACCACGCGATCAGCGGACGCCACAGGAGCTGGTCCGTCAGCACCACGATGAGCATCATCGCAATCAGTCCGTAGACCATGGCGTGATAATCGCCGCTCGAGGCCGCCGTCTGCAGATATGACCCCAGCCCCGGCAGCCGGAAATTCCTGCTGCCCACCGGAAACATCTCGCATACCATCAGGAAGAACCAGCCGCTCGCCACCGACACCATCGAGTTCCACACCAGGCCGATGGTCGCGTACGGCAACTCAAGCTGAAACAGCCGCTGCAGTGCGGAAATGCGGTAGACGTCGCATGCCTCCCTCAGCTCGCGGGGAATGCTCTTCAGCGAGGAGTAAAAGCTGAACGCCATGTTCCATACCTCGCCGGTGAAGATGAGCAGGATGGCGCCCAGCTCGATCCCGAGCTGTCGGGAAGGGAAGAGCGACATCATGGCCAGCATCACGCCGGGCAGGAAGCTGAGCACCGGAATCGATTGG
Organism: uncultured Acidobacteriaceae bacterium; assembly: GCA_963782175.1. GTDB lineage: Bacteria > Acidobacteriota > Terriglobia > Terriglobales > Acidobacteriaceae > Silvibacterium. The sequence goes on along the minus strand of CAWAIX010000008.1, from coordinate 334,392 downwards.
AGAATATCCAGCGTGGCGATCATCAGCGCTTCAACGCGAGGATTGTATGCAGCGGTGTACCCGTAGCCGATCGCAAACCCCAGGCTGAGCAGGTACGCGACGAAGATCCGCACCGTGGAATAAAACGCATAGAGCGGCAGATGCGAGGGCGAGCGATAAATCTCGACTTCCGGAATTGCGCCGCTGAACCAGAACTTCGCAATCCACAGGATTGCGTAAAAGCCGGCAAGCAGCGCCACCGCAATCGTCAGGTCGAGAAACACCGGCCAGGTGCGCTCCATCACCAGGGCCCGGGAAAGCGTGTAGCGCGTCTTCAATTGATCTCCGCGCCTTCCACGGCTTCCGCCGTTTCTTCGATTTCAGGCAGGATGAACCGCCGGCGGCTGGCGTCGAAGTCGAGCAGCTCCGCGTAGCGGCCCCAGTTGATCGCCGTGTCGAGCTGCCGTTGTGTCTCCTCCTCGCTGAACTGCTCGTCAAGCATATCGAGGAAAAATTCCTCCGGCACGGTGTGGTCGCTCTTGTTCTGCAGCGCCCGTGTGATCTGCCGCAGCAGCAGGACATGATCGAGCGCCGCCTTGCGGAATAGCTCCTTCTGCCGCAGAATCTCCGACTCGGCGAACTCTCGTCCCTCGGGCGTGATCTCCACGTCGCCTTCGCCCACCTTGAGGAAGCCCAGAATCTGCGCCGCCTCCACAATGGGCAGCAGGTCGTCGATCTCCAGCGCCAGCTCATCGGCCAGCTTGTAAATGTCGGCGCGCCCCTTCGTTTTGTCGCTCAGGTCGGTCACGATCTCCAGCAGTCCGGCGATGCCGCCCGGGCGGGCGTGGGGCAGCATTTCGTAGTGCATCTGCCGCTGGTCGCGCACCTTGCGCCCGTCTGTCAATTCCGGAACCGCCGCCGGCGCAACATCCGGTTTGGTCAGCACCTTGTAGATGTAATCCACTAGCTGCGTAAACGGCGTGCTCTTGCGGTCCCGCGGATGCGCCAGCGTCACCTTGAAATCCGTCCGGATGTGCCCTGGATTGCGACCCAGCACGATGATCCGGTCGGCCAGCAAAACCGCCTCCTCGATGTTGTGTGTCACGATGAAGATGGCCTGCGTCGGAATCGTCTTCTTGTGCCACAACTCCAGCAGTTCACTGCGCAGATTCTCAGCCGTGAGCACGTCTAGCGCTGAAAATGGCTCGTCCATGAACAAAACTTCAGGTTCCACCACCAGGGCGCGCGCAAAACCGACTCGCTGCCGCATTCCACCCGACAATTCCTTCGGGTACGCCGCCTGAAAACCGTCCAGGCCAACCGTATCGAGGATCCTCAGGCTTCGCTCTCTGCGCTCCGGCGGAGCCATCCCGGCCGCCTTCAGCGGCGCCTCCACATTTTCGAGGACCGTGAGCCATGGAAACAGCGCAAAGCTTTGAAAAACAATGGCAACGTGAATCTTTACCGTCTCAATCGGCTTCTCATGCCAGCAAACCTGGCCAGCGGATGGCTTGGAAAGCCCGGCCAGCATACGCAGCAGCGTTGACTTGCCCGATCCAGAGGGGCCAAGCAGGGCGACGATTTCGCCAGCTACAATAGAAAGGCTGGTCGGCGCGATAACCTGGATGCGGTTTTCGCTCGGCTGCTCGTAGTATTTTTCCACCTGCTCGGCGCGAATGATCGGTTCGGGCATCTGCGTTCCGCCTCGAGATTTTCAGGGCTTCTTGTGATGATTGAACAGCAGCTAAATTAGTCTCCGGGGATCACGGCATGATGCATGAATTTGCCGTTGCACGGCGACTGGTTTGCGGTATCTTCAGGTTTGCTTGGTTTTGTGGGAGCGCGAAGCATCTCCCACGAAGAGGGTATCATCCTAGGTAGAGATTCTGGTGGAATCCTTATACCTTATAGACATCTGCACTCCGTAAGTCTTGAGAAGCAGGGCCGTCGTTTAGGATGCGCTGCCTCGAATTTTTCACAAATGAAAGAGATTTGAAGACAAGAATGTCCGAGACTCACCAGAAGCCCAAAGTACTGGTCGCCGATGACGAACGCGTAATTGCTGATACCCTCGCCATCATTCTCAATCAAAGTGGTTTCGATGCTACCGCTGTTTATACCGGCGAGAGAGCCGTCGAGATCGCGCGAACCCTCCAGCCTGACATGCTCATCAGCGACGTCATTATGACCGACCTCAACGGCATCGACGCCGCCATCCGCATCCGCGAAATGCTCCCGGCCTGCAAGATTCTGCTTTTCTCCGGCCAGGCAGCGACCGCCGATCTGCTCGACCGGGCCCGCAACCAGGGACACGAATTCGAAATCCTCGCCAAGCCCGTCCACCCGCAGGACCTGCTGGCGCGCTTGCGCAGCTGACGAGGGCAGGGATCGGCGCACAGGGAACAGAAGCGCTGCTCGCCTTTCCCAATCAATCGTTAGCCTTTGCGTTGACAGACAGTCCGGGATCGCCGTCTTGTTTTTTCTGAGCTCTGAGCCCTGAAATCACCTGAACATGCGCTCGTCGTAACGGAACGGCCGTGCTTCTTCAATCCTCACCTTCTTGAAATCCGGATGTCCGGGATTCAGCAGGACGTTCCATTCACCTTCGATAGCCGCTGAAGGCACGAGCAACGCCACGGAGCGCTGCGATTTAGCCCAATCCGTGCCGAGTCTCTGCAGATGTTTGTGGTCGGTTCTGCGCCAGTCGCGAGGTAACTGCGAAATCTCGACGCGTTCGGCCGCCAGTTCGTCCGGAACCTCAGCCGAAACAGAGACCAGCCCCGGCGGTGCTTCACTCGGGTCGAGATGTACGAAAAATTCAATGGCCGCCAGAGCAAGGGAGGACGATGTGTACACCATCGGCGTCCCGGCAAAATTCCACCGCGCATCGAAGAGCCTGGCTCCTTCGCCGGAGAAGGCGCTATGGGCATACTTTGCTTTGGAGATGCGCCAGACCCGCATCAGCTGTAGAGGCCGTACTCGATCCGGCCAAGCACCAGCTCGACGCTGCGCACTCCGATGTCCGTGTCCAGGTGGTCGATTGGCTTCTCGCCCTCCAGCGCGCGGTTCGGCGTCTGCAGCCACCTGCTTGCGCGGACCATGTCTCCCAGCGTTTCTTTCGCTAGAGCGAGCACTCGCGCCAGGCGAACCACACGATCCGATTCCGCAGCCGTCAGCCTGCCACTGGAAGTTGCGCGCCTCGTGAGCGTGCGCTCTGAAATCCCAAGCAGTTTTGCCACCGCAATCCGCTGGATCGACAACTCCTCGGCCAGAGTATCGAGGGACTCCACAGAAAGGCCCGCTCGAGTGGCGCTTGCCAGATCCGAGGAAGTCTCTACCTTGTGCCGGAATGCCTTCCTGCCACCGAGAACCTCTGCGATCGCTGCAATCGTCAATGGACGCCACCTGGCATCCATTGTCCCGCCATCTGGCAGCCAGCGCAAGGGACGACGATTCCTAGACCCTGTTCCGCCCTTCGAGCGCGCGCGTCATCGTCACCTCATCGGCGTACTCGATGTCGCTGCCTGCCGGAACCCCCGTCGCAATGCGGCTGATTACCACGGTTCCGTTTCGCAGCATATCCGCCAGATAATGCGCCGTAGCCTCGCCCTCGATTGTCGGCGAAGTGGCCAGGATCACCTCATCCACCTCGCTGCGCCGAACGCGGTCCACTAGTGTGCTCGTCCGCAGATGCTCCGGCCCCACTCCGTGTAACGGCGAAAGCGTGCCATGCAGCACGTGGTAGACGCCGTTGTACCCACGCGTCTTCTCGATGGTCGCGATGTTCGTCGGCTCCTCAACTACGCACACGAGCCGCTGGTTGCGCGTCGGGCTGGCACAGTAGACGCACGGATCGACATCCGTGATGTTGTTGCAGATCGAGCAGAGCATCAGCCGCGCCTTCACCTCGCGTACCGCCGACGCCAGCGCCTCGGCATCGTCCTCGCTCGACCGCAGGATATGAAACGCCAGGCGCTGCGCGCTCTTCGAGCCGATGCCGGGCAGTTTGCGCAGCTCTTCGATGAGCCGCGCCATGGGTTCCGCGAATCTCGACAAATCGTCCTCTAGAGTGTGTTGTAAATCCCCGTAACGAAAATCTCCGGGCTGATGGACCCGTGACCCCAAGTCGCATCGAGGTCCGCCGTCGGTTTGGCCGTGAGCACCTGCTGCAGCGACTGCCCGCCGATCTTCATCTTTTCGATCCGGTTCGCCGCCATCGCCAGCATGTCCCGATATTTCTGCAGGGCACGCTTATCGCCTACCGGACCATGACCGGGAATCAGCTTCGTCTTGTCGTCCGCGATCCCCAGCACCTGGTCAACCCCCTGAATCAACCCGTTGACCGTGCCTCCCGAATTCCCATCGATGAGCGGATACGACCCGTTGTAAAACAAATCGCCGGTGTGAATCACGTTGGCATTCAACCAGTGCACGAAGATGTCCGAGTCCGTCTGCGCATTCGGCACATGGATCAGCTCGAGATGGTCGTTGTCGAAATGCAACTTGTCGGACTCCGCGAAGGTGAGCTGCGGCAGAGCTGAGGTGGGTGCGGAATTGAGTGAAAGATTGAGGAGCGGTATCTTCTGCGGAGCGGAAAGGCGAACCCGCGTGTTGTCTTGGGCGATGATGAACGCGCCGGCGTCATGCAGCGCCGCATTTCCGTCGGTATGGTCGAAGAGCCAGCAGGTGTTGATCAGCAGCTTCAGCGAATTCGGTCCAATTTTCGACAACACCTGCAGCAGCGCCCGCGTCGCCGTCGCCATTCCGGAATCGACCAGCAACTTTCCGTCCGGACCGAGCTGCGCGGCCATATTTCCGCCCACACCCTGCAGCAGGTAAATTGTATCCGTGACTTTGGTCGTCTGGATCGGCGTAGACGCCGCCGCGTTCCGCATCGTCTGCAGCAGGTTTTGCTGCTGGTTCTGCCCTTGAGCCGGCGGCGGATTCTGGCCGGGCGCGCTGAACGACTCCCGTTCCATCGCCAGCATCCCTGCCGCCATTGCCGAACCCCTTAGAAATCCCCGTCGTGTCATCATGGCTCAGCCTTCGCGCAGCGTCAGGACGCGAAATTTCTAACCCGGGCTATATCAGTCCCTCCGGCAGATTCAGCCCGCCCAGCATGCCCTTCATATTCGATTGCAAAATCTCTTCCGCGCGCCTTCCCGCTTCGTTGAAAGCCGCCGCAACGAGGTCCTCCAGCATCTCGAGGTCAGGATTCGTCCCGCTCAGGCTCATCACGGCCGCCGGATCGATCGTGACCTTCAGAACTTCTTTCTTGCCATTCATCCTGACCGTCACGGCTCCGCCGCCCGACGATGCTTCAACCACGGACTGGCTCAGCTTCTGCGACATCTGCTCCTGCATCTGCTTCGCCTGACCCAGCATTTCCTGAATCTTTAATGGATTCACTTTCCTGCTCCGTTCCACAACAATTAGCGCCTTTTTCTTCTGGCGAAATTTTAGCGCTTACTTCTTCTCGCGAAGGTCTAGCACGCTGCGGACCTCCGCCTGAAACAACTCCTGCGCCTGCCTCACAAGCGGATTATCCAGCGCCACCGCCTGAATGCTGCCCTGCACAGGAGCCTTCGCCGCGGGCTTGTGGGCTGCGCCGCCGTTCTCGCTCGGCAACACCACCAGCTTGCGCGCCTCACCGATCGAGCGCATCGCCTCGGCGCAAATCTTTTCCGCCTTGGCATTCATGGTCAGCCCGAGCATGGTCTTTTTGATGCCCACTTCTACTTCGACGGCTCCGGCGTTCTCCCGCCAGCTGCCTGCATGCAAAAGAACCGAAGCCGTGTTGTGCTCTTCGCGCTCGAGCGCCGCGCAGACCGCATCGCGGATGCGGTCCAGATTCGACGCCGCGCCCTGCTCTGGCTCGCCTACGGCCGTTGCGGGCTCGGCCGCCAGCGCCAGCGCGCCCGAAGTCGTCTCCTGAGCGGCCTCTGCAACTCCCGCCACCGGAGCCTTCGCTGCCGCGGCTTCCGCCGCGCGAGCCGTTGCCTCCAGCGGAGAAAGCGCCCGCGCCGCCGGCGCCTCCAGCCGAACCGCACCCGGCACCTCGCCCGAAGAGTTCCGGCTGCGGTCCGCCGCAAAAGGCGAGAACCCGGGCGCGGCACTGTCTGCTGCACTTTTTTCTCCGGCGCTTTCTTTTGGAGCCGCGCTGCTCGAAGAGACCGAACCTGTCCCGCCCGCCGCACCCCGGCTCTGTACCGGTGCGCTTCTCGGAGGCAACGCCCCGCCGCTGCCTGGTCCGGTCTTCGCGGCAGGCGCGCCCGGCAGGCGGCTCAGCAATTCCTCCACGGGGAGCAGCCGTTCGAGATGCACCAGCTTCACCAGACCTAACTCAAGATGGAAGCGCTGCTCCTGCCGGTAATTCAACTCATCGAAGGTGCGCAGCATCACCTGCAGAAATCGCGTCAGGTCTTCCTCAGAGAACAGGACCGCCGACCGCGCCGCGCGCGCCCGCTCATCCGGAGAAATCTGCAGCAGCTCCGAATTCTCTCCCGCAATCTTTGCCATCAGCACGTTGCGTAGGTAGCGCACGAACTGCCGCGCCAGTTGCGCGGGACTGTTGCCCGCATTGAGCAGGCGGTTCAGCTCTTCGATCACCGCTGCGGTCTGCCCTTCGCTGATCGACTCCATCAAGCGCTCGAAGACGGCATTGGGAACGGTGCCCATCAGCTCGCGGATCTGCTCCGCGTCGAGGCGCGGCTTGCCATCCTCCAGCGGAGCCGATGCGATCGCCTGGTCCATGATCGACAGCGCATCGCGCATTGACCCGTCCCCCGCCTCAGCCAGCAGCGCGAGGGCGGAATCCTCGGCCGCGATCCCTTCTTTATCAGCGATCTGGCGCAACTGCGCGAGAATCTCGTCGAACTTCACTGCGTGAAAGCTGAAGTGCTGGCATCGGGACCGGATCGTCTGTGGAATGTCCTCGGGCTGTGTCGTCGCCATCATGAACACGACGTGCTCGGGAGGCTCCTCGAGCGTCTTCAGCATCGCGTTAAACGCCGCATCGGTGATCTGGTGCGCTTCGTCGAGGATGTAGATCTTGTACTTGTCCCGGGCCGGCAGGTAACGCGCCGCATCGCGCAACTCGCGCATCTCGTCGATGCCGCGATTCGTCGCAGCGTCGATCTCGATCACGTCGACAGCGTTTCCCGCGCGAATCTCGGTGCACGAATCGCACACACCGCAGGGCTCCGGCGAAGGCCGCTGTGCCGAGCCAATTTCTGTCCGGCAGTTCAGCGCCATCGCCAGGATGCGCGCTATCGTCGTTTTGCCGATCCCGCGATGGCCGGAAAAGATGTATCCGTGGGCGATGCGGCCCTGCGACAGAGCATTCAGCAACGTGCGTGTAACGTGATCCTGCCCGGCGACATCGGCAAAGCGCTGGGGGCGGTACTTCCGAGCTAAAACCTGGTAAGCCATGCGATGAAAGTCTGATTGTATCGGGTGCGGAGACTCATCGCACGCCCCGCACTGCGCGCCGCCAGCTACCTATGTGGAAAGCTCCACAATCCAATCGCTTTTGCGCTTGCCTTCAGGCAGAAGCGCGGCGATCGAGCGATCGAAGGTGGCCAGTTTCGCTTTACGGCGGATTGCGAGACCGAGCAGATAGGCATCTGTGGTTTGTTGATGCCCAGACAACTTCGACTTCAAAGGTTCGATCGCCTGAGCATATGAAAGATCGTCGGCCCAGAATTCATGGTGAGCGGTATGCGTGTTCTCTTCGAGAAGCGCAATGGCTTCTGTCGGTGGAATTGCATTTTTCGAGTAAGAGGGGCTCGAGATCAATCTGACAAAACCCACTTGGGTCAGTGGAGACGTAGCCCATCCCTTTTTCTCATTTTCCCTGAACCACCGTTGAGCGACGGCATGGCTGGAATGTTCCTCCGAAAACAGCGCCAGCAGGATATTCACATCGAGGAGCGTTGCCGGCATCAGCGCTTGCCGCCCCGTGCCCAGAAAATGGCGCTCTCCAGGTCCTGCTCGCTGTCCAGTTCCTTCACTCGTTCGGAGGTAATCTTCGGTGCTCCCGAGCAGGCAGAGAAGACGCGAAGTCCATTCACGATATGCGTTGGCGCGGGCCGCGAAAGCCCACGCCGTACCAGTTCAGCGGTGGCCTCTCCCATGCTGACCGAATGGTTTGCCGCGTACTCTTTTATTTCCTCCAGCACATCATTGGGAAGCGATATCGTGGTCCTCATGCCATCGATTATCATCAGGAATCATTTTTGATGTCAAATGGACAAAATAACACCATATATTAGCATTCTGCATCAAGAAAGCAGAAGTGATGCGGTTCACCCGCGACCTTTCACTAAGTGCCCGCATACTAATCCCATGCCTGCCTCACCGCCAACCCTCCGCTACCGCCTCGCCACACTCGACGACGTGGCCCGTCTGCGCGTCCTCATCGACCGCTCCGTGCGCGAGCTGCAGATCCACGACTACACGCCGGCGCAGATCGAGCAGGCTCTCCGCACCTACCTTAGCCTCGACACGCAGCTCATCGCCGACCAGACCTACTTCGTCGTCGAAGACGGCGCCGGAAATATCGTCGCCAGCGGTGGTTGGTCCAAACGCCGCACCCTATGCGGAGGAGACACCAGCGTCAGCGGATCTGACCACGCGGCCCAGCGAGACGCGAGCCTCCTCGACCCCGCGACCGAAGCCGCGAAGATCCGCGCCTTCTACGTGCATCCCGACTGGGCGCGTCGCGGCATCGGATCAAAAATCCTGGAACTGTGCGAGAACGCCGCCCGCGCCGCCGGCTTCACTCGCTTTGAAATGGGAGCCACGTTGACCGGCGTGCCTCTTTACGCTCGCCATGGATACGTCGAAATCGAACGTCTGGGCCTGCCATTCAGCAACGGCGACTCACTCGCCATCGTCCGCATGGTGAAAGGGAATTAGTTATATCTCGCCGTCGTCTTCTTCGCCGCTGCCCGCTTCGCTGCCCGCGCCCTGCGCTTCAGCTCCTCCGGCGAGTACATCGACTTCCGGCAGCTTGGAGCGCCGCAGTTGCACAGGGCCTCATCGTCATCGCCGTCATAGAGGTTGTAGTCGTAGGTCAGCTCTTCGCCCGCCTCGATATCGCGCAGCGCCTTGATCCACACGCGCCCGCGAACCTCGCCGGTCTCGCAGTTCGGCTCGCAGGAGTGGTTGATGAACATCGCAATGCCGTGCCCGTCGATCACCTTTGACCCATCCCCAACGCCAAACAAATACGTCGTCGGCGAGTCCTGATACTTCTTGTCCGCGGCCTGCTTGGTAATGCGCGGCCCGGTGTATTGCACAATGCGCGACCGTTTCTTGATGGGGGCTGTCGTATAGCAGCCGGCGGCATGAATCTGCGAGGATCGGATAATCAACATCGGATAGTCAGCCATGTGAAGTTTTCTCGCCGAGTATAGCAACTCTTCCCATCCCAGTTGGGGCTTCCAGAGGTCTAAACTAGGAGCAGGGAATTGACCCATGCGTATCCCGGCCACCATCCTCGCGTTGCTGCTTCTGAGCCTGCCGTGCGCCGCCCGGCAATCTCAGCAAAACTCCGACCAGGGTCAGAAATCGTCGCAGCCCCAGAACCAGTCCAACAAGAACCAGCCGCCTGCGAAGCCCCCGTCCACCGCCGACGACAATCCCTTCCCCGAAGACATTTCAAAGAAAGCCGCCGCCGCAAGCTCGGCTCCCGACGCGCCTGCTCCGGATGCCCCCACATCCGCATCGCCCACGCCCTCTTCAGGATCAGACAAGTCCGGCAAGCCTGCCGAGCCTGCTGATCACCCCACTCCCGGATACTCCTCCAGCCGCACCGGCCTCCACGGACTCGACGACGTCGATGCTCCCGAAAGCCGCATCTCCGATGGAGCAGGCGGCTACGTCTACAGCCCGAAACTCGCCGCGCAGGACGTAAAAGTCGGCGGCTTCTACCTCGATAGCGGCGACAATAAAGGAGCCTACGCACGCTTCAAGGAAGCTACCAAGGTTGATCCCGGAAATGCCGACGCCGTCTTCGGACTCGCCGAAGCGGCACGTGCCCTCAAGCTCAACACCGAGGCCGCCGACAACTACCGCGTCTACCTCGATGCCGTCCCCAACGGATCAAAGGCCAAGGCCGCCCGTAAGGCCCTGGCCGCGCTCGGCGAACCACCGAAGAAATAAGGCACACGCATGCACGCGATTCTCGAGGATCTTCACCAGCGCTACCACAAGCGCCTCGCCGGCAAGGACTGTGATGGGTGCCAGCTTCGCCCTGCGCGCTCCCTGCATGGCAAAGAAGACGCCTGGACAACGCAGGAAGTCATCGAGCATCTCGTCCTCACCTATCGCAACACCGGCGCGCTCTTCGAACGCTATCTTGCCCGCAACTCGCCAAGCACGCGGCCGATCACGGGGAAACACCGCGTCCTGCAGTTCCTCGTCATTCGCTGCGGAGGATTCCCGCGCGGCGTCTCCGCACCCGAACAAGTCCGTCCGGGCAAGTCCGGCAGGCCGCCGATGAATGGCCAGGAACTCGCCGATTGCCTCCGCAGCGCACTCGAAGACATGGATGCCAAGATCGAGAAGTGCCGCGAGTGTTTCGGCAGCAGCGCACTCGCCCCGCACTTCATCTTCGGACCACTCACGGCAGCTCAGTGGCGCCGCTTCCACTTCGTCCACGGACGTCACCACCTCAAGCAGCTCGACCGCATCCGGAAACAAACGGCAGCGTAATAGCTCCCGGTTCTGGTACGATTTCTGCGCGCCTTTCCGATGAGAGGAGGCTCCCCCTATGAACTTCCGCGACAAGCTCGACGCGAGCGCGCAGGAAAAAATCCAGGAAAACTGGCCTAAGGTTCAACAAGTGTTTAAGGATAAAATAGGGCCGGCCGCGCTGGAGGCCGCCAAGAACGACGACCAGATGAGAGCGGTCTTCAAATTGGCGCACGAGGCGCTTCCGTTCCCGTTGCGCATGCTGGTCAAAGAAGACGCCTTCATACAATTCTGCTTTGTGCATCGCGACAACTTGCTGCCCAAAGGCGGCCCGGCCAATCCGGGCGCGTGACCGCTCTCCTATGCTATGAGGAACGTCTTTGCCTATGAGGCACGTCTTTGTCTCCTATAGCCATGAGGACGCTGATTTCGCTCACATTCTGAACGATCAGCTGAGCCAGTCCGGCTTTACTGTCTGGAAAGATCTCGACCTTCGCGCTGGTGACACTTGGCATGCGGAGATCGAAGATGCGATCAGGAGCGCACTGGCCGTCGTCCTGATCGCTTCGGAACGAGCGCAGGTTTCTTCCTACGTCAATTTCGAATGGGCCTTTGCCGTAGGCGCAGGAATTCCGGTTTTGCCGCTGCTCCTGAAGACTCAGGCAGACAGTCTCCACCCCCGCCTCAAGAGTCTGCAGGCCCTCGATTTTTCCAACTACATGCTCCGTCCCTGGGACGCGCTGACGCAATCCCTCAAAGCCATTGCCAGAGTGGAGCGGCCATTCACCCTTCTCGTACCTCGCGACGCTCCCCCGTTCATTCAGAAGGCGGCCCAGGAGCTGGATAGCGTCGACGCCTCGGAACGAATCGCTGCTGTGACTCTTCTTACTGAAATCGATGACCCTTCCGCCCGCGAGGTGCTCGCCGAGGCTCTCCGGCATCCTGCTGCCGACGTGCGGGACATTGCCGCCAAGGCTCTGGTGGAAGCGAAAGACCTGCGTGCGCTTCCGGCAATCCTCGACGCCATTCGCTACAAACGATGGGACCGCCTTAATGTTTCCAGCCTCGTCGAGCTGGGCGAAGCCACTGTCCCAACTCTGGTAGCGATTCTGCGCGATCCTTCTCAAGGCGCTCAGATCCGCTACTGCATGGCCAACGCACTTGGCGACATGCTGAACGACCAGTCACTGGAAGCCCTGCATGATCTCCTGCAAAGTCCGGAGCCGGACCTGCGCATCCGCGCGCTGGATTCGCTTGCAGGACACCCTCGTGCGCTCCCTTGGATCCTGGAAGCTGTGCAAGATGAAAACCCAGGCGTAATGGCGACCGCGCTCAAAGGTCTAAAGCATTACCAGGGCACTGAAGTAGTCGCGGCGCTGGTCGATGGTCTCAAGCATCCGAGCCTGGCTCCTCGCCAGGCGGCAGCCGATGCACTCGTGGAAGTAGCAGATGCGAGCGCCGCCTCTGCTCTTTTGCAGGCGCTGCAAGACGATGACAATTGGTTGAGGTCTCGCGCAAAAGATGCTCTCGCCAAGGTGATCGACCCAACCCTCATCCCGGCTCTCTTCCAAATGCTGGAAGAGGCTCCCTATAAGAGTCCCATCGTCGATCTTCTGGTCCAGTTGAAAGGCGATGTGGTCGTCAATCGCATGATCGAGCTGCTCAAAAGCGAGAAGACTGGTCTGCGCGCAACCGCTGCGCATGCGCTTGGACATCTTGGCGATCGTGCCGCCGTACCCGCTCTGCTCGTCGCCCTGAAAGATGAAGAGGAGGACGTTCGAAAATTCTCAGCGTTTGCCCTCGGCGATCTCAAAGATCCGACAGCAGTGACCGATCTGATCCCAATTTCGCGAGACGCAAACGAATTTGATGAAGTACGCAGGGCAGCCGCGCTTTCGCTGAATGAGATAGGCACTCGAGAAGCTCGTATTGCCTACAGGGACTGGGAACGGCAGGAGAAGAACACGTAAAATCCCGATCCCGGACGTCAACCTCAGACCTCAGGAAAGGGCAAGCTCATCGACCGCCGGTCCCGCCATGCAGCATCGGCCAGCACCACCGAGGTCTCAACCTGCCGCTCGGGTATGGTCCAGTACTTCTTCAGCAGCCGATTCTTCTCATCCGTACTCACCAGCTCAAAGCCATACTTCTCATAGAACCGGATCGCCCACGCCGCGTCCGCCCAGGTGCCCACCAGCACCGGACCCTTCGCCAGCTTCAGCGAATGTTCGAGCAGTTGCGCCCCGATCCCGCGATTCTGCCTGTCCGTACTCACATACGCATGCCGGATCAGCGTGACGTCTTCAATCTCCTGCAGTCCCATCACGCCAACCAGCCGGTCATCGTCATCAAAGCCCCAGAACTCCACGCCGTCTTCGATTTCGTCACGCAGATCCTCGCGCGCCATGTAGGGTTCAGCCCAGCAATCGTCCGGGATCACGCCGCGATACGCCTGCGCACCATCGTTAATGATGGCCCAAATCGCCTCAAAATCGCCTTCGCCACAACGCCAGATCACAAACCAGCCAGCCTCCCCATTCGGACTCGAACGCGCCCTACCATTCTTGCGTTTTTTCCGCGCCCTGTCGTCTGTGTTCTGAGCTCTGCGATCCCTGTCCCCATGCCTGATCGCGTTTCTTAGCGCTCTTGGCGTCTTTGCGGTGAACAATCCTCCCATCCCGGAGCGCTGATCGCTGAACTCTCGCGTCTGCTAGACTCCCCATCATGTCCGCGCCAGACGCAGACTCGCCCGCCGCCCTCAAGACCCTCGAGTTCTCGCTGAAGGTTCAGGGTGCCAGGATCAACGTCAACGCCCAGCTACCCGACGGCCCTGTTCACCCCTCAGCTGTGCTGCCCATCATTCAGAACCTCTCCAGCTCCATCGCGACACTTACCGAGAATGAAGCCGCGCGGGTAGGCCGGCCCGTGTCCTGCCGCGAAGGCTGTGGAGCCTGCTGCCGCCAGGCCGTCCCCATCGCGCCCGTCGAAGCGCGCATGCTGGCTGAATATATCGAGGCGCAGCCCCAAGAGAGAAGGGAAGAGCTGCGTGCCCGCTTCCGAGCCTCCGCTGCGCGCCTTGAAGAGAGCGGCCTCGCGCAGGAACTGCGGGATGCCGCAGCCCTCTTCGCCAGAGATCCCTCCCTCTTCGACAAAGAGCGCACCCACGCCCTCGGACTCCGCTACTTCGCCCTGGGCCCCCCCTGTCCATTCCTCGAAGACGAGCGCTGCACCATCCATCCTGTGCGCCCCCTGCGCTGCCGGGAATACCTGGTCGTCTCGCCCGCCGAACACTGCGGGCATCCGCAAACGGAGGAGGTCGTTGTTGTCAAACCGTCCGTCCTGTTATCGCGCACTTTGGGAAAATGGAACGCCAGCGGAGAACCGCAACCACCCGAATTGATCATCCTCACCATGCTTGACGAGTGGATCGCTGCCCATCCCGCCGTCGATGACCACGCCTCTCGCACCGCGCCCGCGCTGCTGCAGGAATTCCTTGGCGCGTTCGCGACGGACAACACTGCGGCTTCATCTGCTGGCTCAATCCAGAGCTGATGTCATCCCGAGAGAAGCACGCCGCGGTGTGCGAAGTCGAAGAACTTGTCCTGAGCGAAGCCGAAGGAACCTGCTTCTTCGTTGTCGCGATGATTTACCCTATGCTTCGACAGGAGATCGCCCATGAACGCCGCCGTCGTAGAAGCCTTCGATCGCCCGCCCCGCTACGCTGAATTTGCCGACCCTGTCCCATCCGGCGACGAACTCCTCGTCCAGGTCACCGCCGCCGCACTGCATCAGATCGTGCGCGCCCTCGCCGCCGGAACCCACTACGGAAGCACCGGCCAGCTCCCATTCATCCCCGGAGTCGACGGCGTCGGCCGCCTTCCCGACGGCACCCGTGTCTATTTTGGGAGGACCCAGGATCTCTACGGCACCTTGGCCGAGCGCTCTGTTACGGCGTCATGGCTGACCCTGCCCCTGCCCGACTCCGTGGACGACGTCACCATTGCCGCCATGATGAATCCCGGCATGTCCTCCTGGGCCGCGCTCACCTCGCGCGCAAAGTTCGTGCCCGGCGAAAGCGTCCTCATCCTGGGAGCCACCGGCACCTCCGGACACCTCGCCGTTCAGATCGCCCGCCGCCTCGGCGCATCCCGCGTCATCGCCGCCGGACGCAACCCTGAAGCTCTGGCCCAGACGATCGCCCTCGGCGCTGACGCCACCATTCCGCTCGAGCAGGATCGCGATTCTCTTGTCGCCGCCTTCCGCCATCACTTGTCCGAATCAAAGATCGACATCGTCCTCGACTACCTCTGGGGTGCTCCCGCCGAAGCCGTCCTCGCCGCCATCTCCCAAAAGGGCCTCGCGCACGAGTCGCGCCGCATCCGCTACGTCCAGATCGGAAACTCCGCCGGGCCGAACATTTCGCTCGCGGCCGCCACCCTGCGCAGCTCCGGTCTCGAACTCCTCGGCAGCGGATTCGGCAGCGCATCGCTTCAAGAAATCATGAAGGCCGTCGGCGAATTCCTCGCCGCCGCCGCGAAGTCCCCATTCACCATTTCGACCCGGACCGTACCGCTACGTGATGTCGAGTCCTCCTGGGCCATATCGGTCAAAGGCCCACGACTGGTCTTCCTACCGTAAGCTGGCCGCGTCGTCAAAAATTCTGTTGGAGTTTCGCGATTCTTCGAATTGTTACCGTCGATTCAGTCCGCGGCGAGTCCCAAATCAGCAGGTAATAGCGGTTGAAGGCCCTGCCGTAGACATCGCGATCGATATGTGCCTGAATACTTCCGCGACTAGTCACGTCCCACGCAACCATGCACGCGCCTGTCATGTAGATGTCCGGACCTGCGTCGCCCTGGTTTACGATCACGAGCCGGTTTGCATAGGGCCGCAGCTTGCCCTTCTCCATCTCGCGAAGAACAAGGTCCTTGAAGATCGAATCGTATGCGGTCCCTAACGCCGCGCCCAGCGATTGCTCGCCGGGACGCGCGATACGTCCTTGGATCAGTTTCTGCGATCCGACTTTCGCTACCATCCGATCGATGTTCGGAATGTGGTTCAACAGCTGGCCGAGCAGGGAATCGAGCACCCGGGTAATGGCCATTTCTTCGGCAGAGATTGGAACGTTGGAAAAGTTGAAGACTTCCGTATACTCCTGTTCCGCCATCCACTCTTCGACCGTCGTCGTGAGAACCGCACTTTCCCCGCCGCGCATCACAAACATACGCCCTCGTCTCCAGAACGAAAGTATATGCGCGCGTCTGCCCGGGATCAGGAAAAGCGGTGGTGGCCCGGCAAGCGCCGGGCCTCATGGATGCCAGCCCTCAATAGGGCGCGATGGACCCCCAGTACGGAATCGAGGCTCTTGTCATCGACGTGGGTGTTCTGTAGGACGTAGGTGCGCTATAGTACGTCGGCTGCGGCGCGCTGTAGTACGTGGGCGACGGTGCGCTGTAATACATCGGTGCAGGTGCGCTGTAATACACCGCCATCGGAGGCGGAGCCACGTAGTAAACCGGAGCAGGCATGGCCACAAGCACCGGCTGCACATAGGTCTGCACGATCGGCTGCTGCTGATATACCGGCTGCTGGATGGGCTGCGGCGCCGGCGGCTGGTAATCCGAAGGCTGATAGGCTGACGGCCGATGCTGCAGTCTGGGCGTATCGTCCGGATACTGCTCCTGCGGATGATCCGGGATGCCGATGTCATCCATGATCTTCAAAGTCAGCCGCGTCTCTTCCTTCAGCGTCGGCCTTGGGCCGCGCCGCGGCAGATTCAGCAGATCGATCGGCCACAAGATAGGGATCGACCACTCGATGATGTCTCGCGTCGTATGCCCCTTGCCGAGAATGCGCCCATAGCGATCCACGTTATATCCGGGCACAGCTACAACGCGCGCCTCGACAGGAATGACCGTGTCTGGCTGAATCACCATGTGATCGAACTTCAGCTCCATCCACCCTTTGCCTACAAAGTGGCCTGGATCCTTGAAGTCTTCGAATCTTCCCACCAGGAAGCTACCGTAAGGCAAAGTAGAACGTCCATATAACTCGACGTGACTCACTTTGCACATGACCGGATCGCCGATGTTAGCGGTCTTCGACGACAGCTTGGGCTCAGCTAAGACACACGACACTAGAGAGCCGGCTGGGATAAGTTGCTCTGCTGCAAGCTTGCTGACTGGGACTGCAAGCAGAAGCAACACAAGAGTAGACACCTTGAACTTCATATTGCGACCTCCCGGAAGTTACATTGCGCCGATTTCCACCTTGTCCTGACTAGTCTTGACTACGAGCCGCCGTCCGTCTGAACCCAGACAAACTAGCGCCGCTCTTTAGATTAGTTGTCTTTTTTGGAGTCCGCTTATCTTTGGGCCACCATCATGAGCCGCAAAGGCACGGCCGTCAAGCGTTTTCTTGCTCATTAGCCAGCCAGATGCGCGGCCTAAAGTTTTCTCATCTATTGGCGAAACTTATTTTTCTCATCTGTGTTTAACGGCCTCTTGTTGCGCAACTTTCACTCAAGCTAGATCAAGTCGACTACTTTCGTTACTAGGCGAAATCATCATCGAGATACTCGTGTTGCGTCGGGAATAGTACTATGCTTCGCAGTATGTCAGTTATCTCCTTCTCATCAGAGACTTGTATGAGATAACTCCTCGGTCGCCGCAATCTCCTTCTACTTACTCATCCGCGACGAGATGATCGGGTATCTTCATCATGCGCGCGGCAGGAGAGCTAGGCAGAGCTACGCTCTGTCGGAAAGGGCATAAGAATTCGCTCTGCCGGCGGCTCTGCCTCCGCTCGACGCGGGGTCTGGACTGCGCTTAATACCGAATACTCCCGGATCGCATTCCGGCCGCTGCCCTTCGCCTCGCGAAGCGCGCGTTCCGCCTCGCGGAGAACCACAAGCGGCGAGCGTCCCTTGCTCTGCGCGATCCCCATGCTGGCAGTGAGTGTGACCATGTCCCGTCCCGCGGCGAACGGCTTCTGCAGCACCGTCTGCTTTAACCGTAGCGCCATCATCGCCGCCTGGTCCGCCGTGCAGCCGGGCAGCGCGATCAGG
The DNA here is from genome assembly GCA_963782175.1 of uncultured Acidobacteriaceae bacterium. Lineage (GTDB taxonomy): Bacteria > Acidobacteriota > Terriglobia > Terriglobales > Acidobacteriaceae > Silvibacterium. The sequence goes on along the minus strand of CAWAIX010000008.1, from coordinate 316,649 downwards.
AACTCGTCCTCCCCGCAGCGCCCGATCAGGTCATAGCTGCGCAGAAAGCGCCGGAAGCGGTTCGCTAGCTCCTGCAGGATCTTGTCCCCGGTCTCATACCCGAACTCTGCGTTGATCTGCGCGAAATGATCAAGGTCCAGCAGCAGGAGCGTCAGGGGAGTTCGCATGCGCTGCACCCGATCCGTTTCCGGAAACAGCAGGTTCAGCAGCGACTCGCGGTTCCACAGGCCGGTCAGGCTGTCATGCGAGGCGTGGAACCGGACAGCCCGTGTCTGCTCGTCGAGCTGCGCCATCAGCGCCTGCACCCGTTCAGCCACGCGCAGCCTCACCCGCAGGTCCGCGATGTCCACCGGTTTCAGCAGCAGGTCGTCTACGCCCGCCTCGGTCGCGCTCGTGACTGTCTCTCCATCCACCTGATCGCACATCAGCATCAACCATGCCGGACTTTTGGCCCCCCCTTTGGGAGCCCGCCGCCGGACCTCGCCCGCCAGCTCAACGCCATTCATCGAAGGAAGGGAATCGATCAGCGCAATCGAGGGAGGGTGCTGGCCGGTCAGCAGCTTGAGGGCATGCGACACGTCGCCAATCGTCTCGACGGCATACCGCCACTCCCGGAACGCGTCCGTGAGCGGTTGAGCAGCGGTTTCGTCGGTAGAAACTATCAGAATTCCGGGAAACGAAGATGAGGAATGTGTCATGCCGGGGTCTCGTCTGTACAAGCCCTATATCGGCGGCAGATTAGTAAAGTCTTAGAGAAAATTAATTGTGAAAATATTTGACAAGCTTACAACTTCGGTGCACTCTTTAGTTATCTAGGAGCGTTCGACTTAACTGTCGCCCCTGGGCCCCCAACCCTCGAGCACAGATTGCCTTTACGCACCACTTGAAGCAGTCAGCTGTCCTTTTTTCCAGCTCGCAACCCCAGCGAAGGAGTACCATCCGATGCTTCCGGCAATCACTACCACACACGCCATCCCGCGTCAGATTCCTTCGGCCCGCATTTCGCTGCGGACCACGGTGGTCTGCCAATATTGCTTTAAGACATTAGGTTCTGCTGCCCAACTCTCTGAGCGCAGAGCCCTTGAAACAAGGCATCGGTGCCTCGAAAAGCTCCTTGCGGAGCAGCCGGCGATCTCGGTTCCTTTCAGCTGATCGAGCTGACGGTACCTCGCACGGCACCAGGGCTCCGGCTCGCAGCTATAACCCTAGGCGATGGTTGAGATGTAAGCGGCTAAGCTCTTGTTACTAATGGCTTTTCCAGGTCCACACCTTCGCCCAGCAGCGCATGTTCCTGCCCTTTGATCTCTCCAGATCATCAAAAATTTCTATTGATTTACGGATAATAAATCCCTATAATAGAAGAGTTTGTGACTTACCCGGTCGGCTGTCTGCCGTCCGGTTGATGTCTCTGGTTTTCTGTACGTCACCTTATTGCTAGAGGACATAAAACAATGGCAAAGCGTCGTGGCAATCCAAACTGGGGCAAGCCGGAGCCGATTGGTCCGGTCGTCCCCACCGTAACCTCGTTCGAGCAGGTCGTCAAGGAGTTCAAGCTCACCCCCGATCAATACATCCGGTCCACACGACTGCGCGAATGGGCCCGTCGGAACCGTAACTCCAAATACATCCCAGAAGCCTTGCTTGAGGCCTGGGGCTTCGAAATCGAATCCACGTTGTAAGTTTGTCTCAGGGTTCCCGGGATATGAAGAGCGCCGCCTACGGGCGGCGTTTCTGCTTCTGGGCGAAACAACCTTTGGGCGAATGACAGGGACACCGTCGATCGGAAGACAAGCAGCATAGTCGCAGGGAGCCAAAATCGGTGACAATCTGTTATTCTTCGCGCACGAAAGGTGGTGCCATCAAATGCCACGTAAGAAGATAGCTGTGCTTAGTTTGCTCACATCCGCGCTCTTGGTGAGCTCGACACTGCCCGTGTTAGGTGACGACAAGACCAAGGACGAAGAGACCATCCGGAACGCCGCCACGGTGTTACAGGCGATGGTTAGCAGCAAGGACATTCCAGCCAGCGTACTCGCGAAGGCCGAATGCATCATAGTTCTGCCCAGCGTGAAGAAATTTGCGGTTGGCATTGGAGGAACTGGCGGCCGTGGTCCGATGACTTGCCGAACGGGCCCAAACTTCAACCTCAAATGGTCCCCGTCGGCCATGTACAGCATCGGAGGCGCCAGCGCCGGATTTCAGATCGGTGGCACAGCGACCGACTATGTTTTGGTGATTATGAGTAAGGGCGCAGTGGCCAAGGTGCTCAATGGCAAGGTCAAGGTTGGCAGCGATGTGAGCGCAGCTGCTGGACCTGGTGCTTCCGCGGGGAATGCTATCGGTGGGACCGACATTTTGACCTACTCCAGGAAATCGGGCCTCTTCGCCGGCGTGTCTCTGGACGGAGCCACTCTGTCTCCCGATTCTGACGCCAACCAGCGCCTCTACGGAAAGCCGGTCAGTGCCGAAGAGATCGTGCGTACTGGTGATCTTAAAGCTACGCCAGCAGGCGCGTCTTTGGCCGCACTGCTCGACAGCAAGGGTCCAAAGCACGCCGAATAAGAAGCCAGCGCTGGCCACCCAACCGCTCATCTCCGAGCCGCAGAAGGTTTTCCACCAAGCACATAAGCTGATCTAAATCCGTGGATTTCAAGAGACCGGGAGGACACACAGTCCTCCTGTTTCCTTTGCCACCAGCAGGGCCAAGAGCCACAGTATCGAACTTGATGCCTTCATGTATCGATTCAATGATGCCATAGTAAGTAAAAGATATTTAACTTGTTATTTAGGTCGCAACACGGGGACCACCGCGATAGCGTGCCCCTGTTCGGTGAAGGCAGTGCAAACAATCGGTACACAGTCTTTGAGACTTCCGGCCCTTGACCGCTAGCTGAAGCGCTAAGAAGTTATGTCTGATAACGTATATTCTGTTAACTAGGGCTCTGGATCGGGCTCTCCCCACCGCCCCCACCGGAAAAGCCGGCCTGCGATAGTAAACTGCTTTCATCCCTACATCCTTTGGAGCCCACTCCCCTTGCGAATCGTCCAGTCGGTCTGTGGTGTCTTCTGGCAGTTTGACCTCGCGCGTGAGATGGAGTCCCGCGGATATCTGACCCGGATCTACTCGACCTTCCCATGGCAAAGACTGAAACGCGAAGGCGTTCCCCGGGAGCGGATACGCAGTTTTCCATGGATTCATACGCCGCTCATTGCCGCCGGCAGATACATCCGCGTTCCAAAACGGCTCAACTGGGACTGGGCTTACCTCAATTTCAGATCGTTCGACTCCTGGGTCGCCGGGCGGATCGAGGACTGCGATGCGGTAATCAGCCTTTCCGGAGCCGGATTGAAATCGGGCCAGACCGTACAGCGGCGTGGTGGCAGATACGTATGTGATCGCGGCTCCTCCCATATTCGCTATCAGAACGCCATCATGAATGAGGAATATGCCCGGTGGGGCTTCAAGATTCAGGCCTGTGACCCGCGGATCGTGGAGCGCGAGGAAGCCGAATACGCACAGGCTGACGCTATCTTCGTCCCATCCGAATTTGCGCTCCGGTCCTTTATCGAGATGGGCGTACCGGTGGCCAAGGTGAAGACCATACCCTACGGTGTCTGGCTAGACCGTTTTCGGCCTACCCGGGAGCGATCGGCGGAATCCTTCGACATCTTATTCGCGGGAACCGTGAGCCTCCGCAAAGGAATTCCTTACCTCCTTGAAGCATTCCGGAAGCTTCACCATCCGGGCAAACGCCTGCGTCTGGCGGGCCCGGTAGAGCCGCAGGTAGCTACCCTGCTCGCCCGGGAAAACCTGGATGGTATTGAGGTCCTCGGCCGGATGCCGCAGACAAAGCTCGCCGAGTATATGAGCCTCAGCCATGTCCTGGTTCTGCCGTCCATCGAAGATGGTTTTGGGTTGGTCATGGCGCAAGCCATGGCATGCGGAGCGGTCGTGGTGAGTTCGGACAACACCGGCGGCCCCGATCTCTACACACACGGAGTCGAAGGATTTGTGGTTCCGATCCGCCAGCCCGACGCCCTGGCCGAGAGGCTCCAGCAGCTGGCGGACGATCCTGACCTGCGACTGCGAATGAGTGATGCCGCCATGCAACGGGTAAAGGAACTCGGTGGCTGGCATGACTACGGAGAAAAGTGTGCCCACCATCTTCGCGAGCTGATTGGCGCCTGATGCCGCGCTTCCCTGCCGCAATGCCGCCCCGGCGCCGGACTACTTTACCAGGCGCAGCTTCTCAAGCGTTCGGACGCTGCCATTGACGGCCGCTTTGCCGATTCGGAATAGCGGGTTCGCATGTTTCACCAGAAACGGCTTGTATGGCATCAGCGCCTGGCGAACCCGGTAGCGAAACAGCTTGAGCCGGAAGCTCTGCTGCTGTGCCTCCCCTTCGTTGCTGAACACCTTCATGTGATAGCCGGGAAATACTGCCGTAAGGAATTTCGTCTGCTGCTGCCAGCGGATGCTGTAATCGATCTCGCATTGATCCTGGTCACGGTGCTCAATGTAAAGACCCACGTGTTCGAGTGCCGCTCGTGACCGGATGTGAGGCTGGTCTGCGTAAAGGTACTCCACTTTGTGACTTTTGAAGGGTATGGGCGTCACATAACAGGGCTCATTGCTGCCGTAAATCGGCTGGCCCAGGTCGGGCGGATGAGGCGAGCCGCCAAAGTTGATGATTCCCACCTGAGGGTTTGCCTCCATCACCTTGACGCAGTTGAGCAGATAATCGTCCGGCCCGTGGCATTCCCAATCGTCCTGAATCATGAAGATGTATTTGCCCCGGCAATGCCGAAGGCCGTTGTTGTTATTCGCGCCGAGCCCTCGGTTTTTCGGAGCCAGCACAAACACATCGGCTGGTAACGTGCGAATCTGCTCCTGGATCTCCGATCCGCTACCGTCGTCGGCAATCACCACTTCGAGATTTGGATACGACGTGTTGCGCCGAAAGCTCTCGACTGTGGGCTTCAAAAGATTGAAGCGCTTGTAGGTGATGAAAAGCGCCGATACGAGAGGAAGATCCGATGAGGCCATAAGCTCCGTTCTGCTAATTCTTCGACAGGTTTCCGCCGGGCTGCGGATGCGCCTCGAACACGCCGGAGCGGTCATTCATCGCAGCAAAGGCCCGCTTCGCGCGTTCCGCAACCGCCCCTGCGCTGAATTTCCGTGCTGAAGCAGCCACGGATTCCACCGCCGGTTGCATCGCCGGGTTATCGATTACCGCCTGCATCAACTCCGTTAGTCTGTCGATGTCGCCGGTGGGATACAGCCAGCCGTTTCTGCCATGCTCGACGATCTCCCGGGGGCCGTAGTTGCAATCAGAAGTGATGCAGGGAATGCCCCGCGCCAGAGCTTCCAGCAGAATCATGGGAAAGCCCTCATAGGCTGAGGTCAGCAAAAGCGCGCTCGCCTGCTCCACGCTTTCCCATGGCTGATCTTTCCATCCCAGCCACTCCACCCGGCCGCCGAGTCGCAGTTCCCTGCTGTATTCCTCCAGCCTCGCGCGGTCTCCGCCGTCCCCGATAATGGTCAGCCGGAAATTCCCCCTCAAACGCGAAGCCGCGGCCAGCAGATCGGACACCCGCTTTTGCGCGGCGTACTCCAGCCGTCCGATGTGCAGAAACGCCACAGGCTCATCGACCGTTGGACGCGGAACGCGAACGCCATCCATCAAAATCGCGTTGTAGATCGTGATTACTCTTTCGGCGCGGGATGGGCCCACGACATCGCGAATCTGTCCGGCAATTCCATCGCTGATCGCCAGGTGCCCGTCCGCGAGCCGCAGCATCCACCGATACTTGATTCGCTCCATAGGAAAATGTATCCACGACCAGACCGAGGCCTTCTGCCCGGAGAGGACCAGGGCAGCTCTTCCCTTCAACAGCCGCAGCGAGTCCAGCGCGACCACCGCGTCAGGACGGAAGCTGCGGAACTCCGAAGCTAGTCCGAAGAAATATCTCCATAACCGTTTAGAGCGCTTCTCCGTCGGGCTGCCAAGAATGATGCTGTGGACGGACTCGATCCAACGCGGATCTCTGGGTTTGCCGCCAAAGAAGTAAACTCGCACCTCATCGCCGGTGCTTTCAAGCCCCTGGGACAGTCCGAGAATGGCCGACTCCGTGCCGCCGCGCCCAGACATCATGGGCACCAGAATTGCGATTCGCATCGTCTAGCCCGAACGTAGATATCGCCCCGAGAATGTGGAACTTAAATCAAGCTATGCGTGGGCAGTAACTTTATCTTATGGTATCGGTTACCGATTGCAAAGCGGTTGCGGATGGCTAGTTTCCTCCGCGGTACTTGACCCGCGGCACCGGTCTTGAATCCCTCCCCTGTCGCGTACTATGGACTTGGGTCTTTAGTCCTCCGCTGGGCGTGAAAGTTTCTTTGTCGGCGACGGCCGCTCCGGAGTTCTTGCTTTCTTGGATCTGTCTTAATTCTGATCTGTCTCAATTCTCTTTGGGAGCTGCATGCCGTCACATCGAGCAGAAAAGTTCGTACGTCTCGGGAAAACACTTCTGAAATTCACCACCGTTCAGGTGTTAGTTCAGATTTGTACGCTGCTGGTCAGCCTTCTGCTCGTGCGCAAGATGCCCAAGGAGCAATACGCCTACTACACCATCGCCAATGCGCTTCTCTCAACTGTCCTTGCCATTTCCGATAGCGGCATGGCCTCCGGCATTCAGGCTATAGGCGGTCCGTTCCATAATGACAATCAGCGATTGGGGCAGCTGCTGCGCACCGGGATCGGATTGCGCCGCAAAATGTATCTTCTCGCCGCCGCGATTGTGCTCCCGATCATCCCCTACATGCTCTTCAAGGCCGGGGCTCATGTCGCTGTTATTGGAGAAGTCCTGATCCTCGTCATTGTGGCCACGCAACTGCAGCTCGTGGTCAGCATCTACAGCGCCTTCCCGCGCCTTCGCGGAGATATCCGAACACTGCAGTGGATCGGCATCGCCGGAGCCGCAATCCGCTTCCTCATTATCCTTCCGGCATACTTCGCGTCCATTTCCATCGGGCTCGCGCTGCTTTCGCAGATCCTCTCCTGCGTCGGCCAGATTTACATTCTCTCGCGATGGGCGCATCGCAATATCGACATGGCTGCGCCGCCCAACGACGGGTTCCGCTCGTCCATCTGGCGCATCGTCAGGGCCCAGGTGCCCTATGAAATCTATGGAGTTTTCCAGGGACAGATCAGCGTATGGTTGATCACCATCTTCGGCAGCGCAAGCCAGGTAGCTGACCTGGGCGCCTTAAGCCGGCTCGGGATGGTCTTTGTTGTAGTCGCACAGGTCATCAATTCGGTCCTGACGCCGCGCCTCTCCCGCTGCGTAACATCATCCCGGTTACGCACCCTCTATTGGCAGATCTTTCTCGCCTACATCGTGTTCAGCGGTGCGTGCCTCGTGGGTGTCCTTGCCGAACGGAACCTGGTTGTGAAACTGCTCGGCACTCAGTATGCCAATATTCACACCGACCTTGTCTACGCGATGGTTCTTCAGACCATCTGGGCGCTGCAGGGCGGCGCACTCGCCATGAATATGAGCCGTGGCTGGATCGTTCCCGCCTACATTGGAATCACCCTGACGATCCTGACTCAGGTCGTCGCGTTTCAGATGGTGAACCTAGCCACGCTGCGAGGCGTTCTTCTGGCTGGAATGGCAGTCGCGGCTGTCAACCTTCTGGTTCAACTCGTGGGTTCCGAGGTTTTTGTGGTGCGAACGATACGGCAAGAGAAACTGGCTCAGGGTGTGGCTTCGTAGTCTCCGCTTCCCGTTGGCGGTGCCTGCTTTGCACGATGCCGGGCTTGTCGACGGTCCTGGACTACATCTTGTAGCGGCCGAGGTCCTCGTCGCCCAGGCTCTCCAGCCACTTGCGCACGTCCTGCGATGAGACCTGCTCGGTCGGGCTGGGAAGCACCTTGGCAGCCCGCAGTACATCTTCATCGACAAAGATCGGGCAGTCTGCGCGCAAAGCCAGGGCCAGCGCATCCGACGGGCGGGAATCCATCGCCACGACTTCCCCGTTTTGCTCCATCCAGATCACTGCATAAAAGGTGTCGTCCTTAAGTTCTGTCACAACAACGCGCTGCACCTGAGCATTCAAGCCATGGACGAGGTTCTTCAGCAGGTCGTGCGTCAGCGGCCGCGGAGCCTGCGTCTTCTCGACCTCAAGCGCAATCGCCTGCGCCTCGTAAATTCCCACCCAGATCGGCAGCAGCGCTTCGCTTTGCGGATCCTTCAGGAGCACGATCGGCATATTGGTCGACGGGTCCACGATCAGACCCCGAATCTTCATCTCCACTTCCATTGATCTACCCCCCGCTTTGACCCTTTTTAGACCGTTTCTCCGACCAGGCTGTTGGGAAAACTTTGCGTGATGCGTACTGGCAGATAAGAACCCTGCGCGGGGAGTATAGGCTGCCCCGTCGTGAAATTCACGGTTTTGTTTTGCGAACTCCGGCCGACAATCTGCCCGCGCGCCGTGTTGTAACTCTCAACCATCACTTCCATTTCCTCGCCGATATGCTTGGCATAATTGACCCTCTGCGTCTCGCGCTGCCGGTCGAGCAGCACCTGGAGCCGCAGGGATTTTTCGGCGTCCGGAATCGAATCCGGCATCGTCAGCGCGGGAGTATTCGGCCTCGGGGAGTACTTGAATCCGAAGACAGCGTCGTACTGCACCTCCGCCAGCAGATCGATCGTCCGCTCGAAATCGCCTGGCGTCTCCCCCGGAAACCCGACAATGATATCCGTCGTCATGCTGATCGGACGCTTCGCCGCCTTGATCCACGATACGCGCTCCATGTACTGTTCGCGCGTATACTCGCGCTGCATCAGCTTCAGCACGTGCGATGACCCGCTCTGGACCGGCAGATGCACGTGGTCGCAGAGCGACGGCACCGCATCGATCGCCTCGACGATATCGCGGGTAAAGTCCCTCGGATGCGAGGTCGTGAACCTGACCCGCCGGATCCCGGGAATCTCACCCACCGCCGCCAGTAATTCGGCGAAGCTCTTCTTCCCTTCCGGATCGCGGTACGAATTCACGTTCTGCCCAAGCAGCTGAATCTCCGTGTACCCCGCGTCGGCCATCCGCCGTGCCTCGGCCAGCACCGACGCCGACGTCCGGCTGCGCTCCTTGCCGCGCGTGTACGGAACCACGCAGTAGGAACAGAACTTATCGCATCCCTCGATGATCGTGATATATCCGCGGTGCGGATTCGACCGCGCCGTGAACTCCGTCTCGAACGTCTCTTCCGTCTGCCGGTCGTCCAGCCCGGTGATCCGCTTCGTCCCCTGCTCGAGCTGCAACAGCATTTCCGGTAGGCGATTGTACGAGGCCGATCCCGACACAATCGACACAAACGGCGCGCGGTCGAAAATGCGCTCGCCCTCCTGCTGTGCCACGCACCCCAGCACAGCAAAGCGCTTGCCCTGCTTATGCAGCCTTTTGTAATCGTTCAGCCGATTGAAAACCTTCTGCTCCGCCTTATCCCGGATCGAGCACGTGTTGTAAAGAATCAGGTCCGCATCCTCTTCCGCCTCGACGCGCGTGTATCCCTGGTGCTCCAGCGTCCCAATGACCTTCTCCGAGTCATGGACATTCATCTGGCATCCGAAAGTCTCAATATAAAAAGTCCGCGCGCGCTGAGAGTCGTCTCGTTCTTCAGTCGCCGCGTCCGGTATTGCAAACGTTGCCATATTCAAGCCAAGTATACCGCCGATAACAGATTGCCACCCCCCGCATTCCCGCCGCGATTTAAAGTGTCTTTATGGACCTTCCCGGACTCGACGAGATTCGCCGCGCGACCGAGCTCGTGCGCACCGTGATGCCGCCTACGCCCACCTACACCTGGCCGCTGCTGAACGCCCGCTGCGGCGCCGAGGTATGGATCAAGCACGAGAACCACTCCCCTGTCGGCGCGTTCAAGCTGCGCGGCGCAACCGTCTACATGGACTGGCTCGCCCGCGAGCAGCCTCACCTCACCGGCGTGGTCGCCGCCACCCGCGGCAATCACGGACAGGGTGTCGCCCTCGCTGCCAGCCGTTGTGGATGGACCGCCACCATCGTCGTGCCGCATGGCAACAGCCGCGAGAAGAACCTCGCCATGCGGGCCCTCGGCGCAGAGCTGGTCGAGCACGGAGACGACTTCCAGGCCGCCAATGACTACGCTACCGGGCTCGCCGCCCAGCGCGGCATCCACAAAGTCGCCTCCTTCGCACGGCATCTCGTCGTCGGCACTGCAACTTACGCCCTCGAAATGTTTGAGGCCGCTCCCGAACTCGACACCGTCTTCGTTCCTGTCGGCCTCGGCTCCTCTATCTGCGGCGTCATCTCCGTCCGCAATGCCCTCGGCCTCAAGACCAAAGTCGTCGGCGTGGTCGCGGCGGCGTCGCCATCGTATGCTCTGTCCTTTGCCGCCGGAAAAGTCATACCCCACGAGGCCGGCACGAAGATCGCCGATGGACTTGCCTGCCGTCTTCCGGTCGCCGAAGCCCTCGAAGTTATGCTGAAGCACGCTGACCGCATCGTTGAAGTAACGGAAGACGAGATCCGCGCCGCCATGCGCGCCGTCTACGAGGACACCCACAACATCGCCGAAGGCGCAGCCGCAGCTTCAATCGCGGCCGTGCTCAAAGAGCGGGACCGCATCGCCGGCAAACGCATAGGAGCCGTCCTGACCGGCGGCAACGTCGACCGTGAAGTCTTTCTCGACGCGCTCAACGGGCACAAGACCGGAGCATGAGCGAGAAAGCCCTCACACCGCTCTCGCACGGCGCGCTGAACCACTGCTTCGGGTGTGGCCAGACCAATCGCACCGGCCTCCGTCTGAAATTCTTCGTCGACTCCGATCGCCGCGTCGTAAGCCGTGTCCGCGTACCGCGCCGCTTCGAAGGTCCTCCCGGATACGTCCACGGCGGCATCATCGCCACGCTGCTCGATGAGGCCATGAGCAAGGCCAACCGCCAGTTCGGAGTAGTCGCGATGACCCGTCAGATGGAGATCGAGTACCTGAAGCCCGTCCCGCTTCTCACGACTCTTGAGTTAAGCGCCCGCCGCGTAGAGGTGGCCGGCCGCAAGCATCACTGCGCGGCCGAGATTCGCGATATCTCGGGCAGCGTCTTGGCGCGCAGCAAGGCCCTGTTCATCGCCATCGATCCGGAGATCATCCTCAAACACCTCAAACCCGGGTAGCAGTTCTTTCTTCCGCAGTTCTTGTTCTGAAGATCAGCGGTTTGATCCTCTCGCGGATTGCATCGGTGTTCCTCTCGAAGAAGAACCACACGACCTGCGCGTACGCCACCACGAGGGCGAAGATCCCCACACCCTGCATGAGGTGCTGCGGAACCGGTGCCCACCGCATTCCGATCCATGCTGCCAGCAATACCAGGAGCGGCACATGCACCAGGTACAACGTGTACGAAGATCGCGAGACCGCATGAGAGGTCCACTGATAGAACCTGGGCATCGGCGTGCGCGAACAGCTCAGGACCACGATGATCAAGCCGCTGACCACGAGGCCGAGCACATAGTCGCCTGCAGGGTTAAGCGTCACCTTGCACCAGAGAAGCGCCGCGCCCAGGGCGATTACCGCCGAGCAAATTAGCATGCGCCGCAGCAAAACATGATCTGCCGGTAAGCGCGGCGCGTAATGAATCGCCACTCCCATCAGCCAGATCAGCCCCATCAGCGCAATCGGCGGCCGCATAAACACAACAACCGCGACCAGCAACACCACGTTGACTACGCGCCACCCTGTCGGTACTCGCTTCCACAACGCACCCGCCAGCAGTGGAAACGCCACGTAATACCAGAATTCATTGGCAAGGCTCCATAGAGGCGCATTCGATCCGAACGTCGGAACGTAGATCCCTTGAAGGAAAGCGTAGTTTCCAATCAGAACGGGAAGCGTGAGGCGGCTGGCCACGTTGAACCTGAGCTCATGCGTTTCTGTGTGGCCTCCGTAAAAACCGGCACTGCCGAACAGGTGAATGCCCGCGAGATCCAGAACACCGCCAAGCACCAGCGCCGGAACGAGCACCGTCCAAAGCCTGGTCATGCGGTTTAACAGATACCTCCGCCACGACCAGCGGTCGAGCGCCATCGCTCGCAGAACGCTTCCCCCGACCAGGTATCCGCTGAGAACGAAAAATACGACAACCCACTGGTGCCCGAGTCCCGAAGCCAGATACGCCGCCGCCAGCAGTGGATTGTGGTGCGCCACCTGCGGATAGTCCACGAAGAACAAATCCCGGAGATGGCTCAGGCATACTCCGATTGCTGCGACCCCACGCAGCGCATCGAGATGAACGGATGCCGCACCATGTGGGCTGCGAAGATGCTCTGGCGCCTGGCCTGGAGGGTTCGGCATAGGGGAATGTGGCAAGCCTCACGGTCGGTATGACCGCCTGGGCTTGTGGCGAGTGTAAATAGAAAGCCTGCTGCTCACAACAACGGAACTTGTTCGCAACAGCAGCAGCGTTTCTCGAGCATTCTTCCGCTCCGCGAAGGGCCGCATGAAACTGCTAAACTGGTGTATCAGAAATATCTCAATAGAGCGCCGCCGGCCATTCGCAGGCCGGCAGTCGAAGCGCAGCTTGAGCGGGAGTCAAAATCATGGCAAATAACGCGACAAACAACGGCAGCTATTCTAACCCCGGAACGGGCCTCCGCCTCAAGGTCGGCCTCGCCGAAATGCTTAAGGGCGGCGTCATCATGGACGTCATGAACGTCGAGCAGGCCAAAATCGCCGAAGCCGCCGGAGCCGTAGCCGTCATGGCCCTCGAGCGCGTGCCCGCCATGATCCGCGCGGAAGGCGGCGTTGCCCGCATGGCCAAGCCCAGCCTCATCAAGGAAATCATCGCGTATGTCTCCATCCCCGTCATGGCCAAGGCCCGCATCGGCCACTTCGCCGAAGCCCAGATACTGCAGCAGCTCGGCGTCGACTTCATCGACGAGAGCGAAGTGCTTACGCCTGCCGACGAAGAGCACCACATCGACAAGCACGCCTTCAAGACGCCCTTCGTCTGCGGCGCGCGCGATCTCGGTGAGGCCCTCCGCCGCATAGCTGAAGGCGCTGCGATGATCCGCACCAAGGGCGAGGCCGGCACCGGGGACGTCGTCCACGCCGTCAAGCACATGCGCCAGATCGTCAAAGAGATGAAGGCGCTCACCGTGCTCAGCGAACAGGAGCTCTACGCCGCCGCGAAGGAACACCGCGCTCCCTACGAACTCGTCCGCATGGTTGCACGGACCGGCAAGCTGCCCGTACCGAACTTCTCCGCCGGCGGCATCGCCACCCCCGCCGACGCCGCCCTGATGATGCAGCTCGGGGCTGAGTCTGTCTTCGTCGGCTCGGGAATCTTCATGAAGGAGCGTGCCACGCCGCTCGAGGTCTCCGTAAACGAGCGCGGCGAGCCGAACAACCCTGAAGAGCGTGCCGAAGCTGAATCGCGCGCCAAGGCCATCGTCATCGCGACCACGCATTACGACGACCCAAAGATTCTCGCCGAAGCCAGCGAGCAGGTCATCGGATCGATGAAGGGCCTCGCCGTCGCCGCCATCGAAGAGAAGGAATTCCTCCAGACAAGAGGCTGGTAAACGCGCTCAGAGGATAACCATGCGCATCGAACTGGAACTACCTGACGACATCGCCGAAGCGCTGCAGTCATCCGACTTGTCTCGCACCGCTCTCGAAGCATCGCCATCGAAGGCTACCGCTCTCAGCGTCTCGGCAACGGCCAGTTGCGCCGCATACTCGGCTTTAACACCCCGATGCAGGTGGATGCTTTTCTGAAGGAGCACGACGTCTATTTGAATTACACGGTGGAAGAGCTCGAAAAGGATCTGCAAAGCATTGAGCGTGCGGAACGGGCGGCCAATGAGCGGCGCCAGCGCACCGCATGATCGTTGTTGCTGATACTTCTCCGATTAACTATATCGTTTTGATCGGCTATCCCGACCTCCTTTTCACGCTCTACGGACACATTCTTATTCCCTCTGCCGTAGCCAGGGAACTCGCCGATGCGGCCGCACCGCCATCTGTGCGGAATTGGATCGGCAACCCGCCCGAATGGCTGGAAACGAGATTCGTGTCAGACGTGGATAGTTCCTTGCTCTACCTGGGACAAGGTGAGGGCGAAGGAATTGCTCTGGCCGAAACGCTGCATGCCGACATGATCCTCATCGATGACCTGCCCGGGCGGCTGGAAGCGGAACGCAGAAGATTTTCCATACGAGGAACGCTGGGCATACTTGCGGAAGCCGCACGCCGTGACCTGATCTCTTGAGACACGCGTTTCGCATCCTCAGCAGCACAAATTTCCATGCAGCGCCGACTCTGATGGCGCGTCTGTTGAAGGAAGACGAGGCGAGGCGTCAGAATCATTGAAGAATCAGATTCTGTTGAGGCGAACGAATTGACCGCCCCATGGCCTGACAACTCCGGTCCCAAAATAGGCGTCCTCGCCATCCAGGGCGACTTCGACGCCCACGCCGCCGCCCTGCGTGAAGCCGGAGCCGACCCCATTCTCGTCCGCAAGCCCGAGCAGCTCGACAGCATCGACGGCCTCATCATTCCCGGAGGCGAATCGACCACCTTCCTCAAATTCCTGGAGCGCGACGGCTTCCTCGGCGCGCTCCAGTCCTTCGTCTCAAGCAAGCCTACCTTCGGAACCTGCGCCGGCTGCATCCTGCTCGCAAAGGAAGTCACCCATCCTCCGCAGGCCAGCCTCGGAGTCCTTGATGCCACCGTCGAACGCAATGCCTATGGCCGCCAGATCGACAGCTCCATCGACGTCTCCGATACAAAGCTACCCGGCGGCCCCATGGAACTCGTCTACATCCGCGCCCCGCGCATCGTGAAGACCGGTCCCGGCGTCCAAATCCTCGCCGAGCGCGCCGGCTTCCCTGTCCTCGTCGAGCAGGGACACATCCTCGCCGCCACCTTTCATCCCGAGCTCTCCTCCGACCGCCGCGTGCACCGCCGCTTCGTCGATCTTGTGCGCGAGCACGCCTCCGTTCGCTCCTGAGAAAATCCAAATCATGCCCGCGATGCTCCTCGAAACCGTGTGCGTCGCTCAAAACCCCATCTGGATGCCCCCAAACGCCTCGCTCCACGGCATCGTCCTCGACGAGCTCATGCGCTTGAACCTGCTCGCCGTCTGTCTCTGCTTTCTCGCCGCGCACATCTGGCTGATCGCCGCCGTTTTGAGCCGCCGCAGCCGTAATCGCGCCAGCGCAGCCCTTCGCTGGACCCTCCTCACTCCACTCTGCTGTATGTATCTCTGGATGGCCGTCACCGCGCAGCGCCTCTGGGCGCGAACCCGCTACGCCGGACCCTCCCCCGAGGCCATGCAGGTGGAAGTGGTCGGTGAGCAGTTCCAATGGTACTTCCGCTATCCCGGCGCCGACGCCGCCTTCGGATCAACCCGCCCCGAGCTCATCAACGCCGCGGAAGGAAATCCCCTCGGCCTCAACCCTCACGACACGCGCAGCCAAGACGACATCGTCTCCAGCGTCCTCGTCCTTCCCGCCGGACGCGAAGTCGACCTCCGCCTGCGCTCCATCGACGTGATCCACGGCTTCTTCATCCCCAGCATGCGCCTCAAGGAAAACGCCGTTCCCGACCTCATCCTCGACGTCCACTTCACCCCCACCGTTCCCGGAACCTACCCCATCCTCTGCAGCCAGCTCTGCGGCCTGGGACACGCCCGCATGCAGGCCGTCCTCTCCGTCGTCTCGGGCGCGGAATTCGACGCCTGGCTCGCATCGCATGCCCCCACGCGCCCCGAAAAGCGCGTATCAGAAAAACAGGGATCGACGGAGCAGAAACCCCAATGAAGCTCCGGCTCTTTACGACCCAGCACCGCACCCTCGGCGTCCTCTACGTGCTGCTCTCGCTCGCCGCCGTCACTATCGGAACGCTGCTTTCGCTCATCATGCGAATCCACCGCGTCTGGCCTGACGTCTCATTTCCCTTCCACGGACAGATCCGGCCCGAAGACTATCTCGCGCTCGTCACCATGCACGGCACGCTGATGATCTTCTTCGTGCTCACCGTCGCGCCCCAGCTCGGATTCGCCAGCCTCGTCCTCCCCGAGCAGATCGGCGCGCGCAGCATGGCCTTTCCGCGTCTCAACGCCGCCGCCTTCTGGCTGACTCTGCTCTCGCTCGTCATCCTGCTCGCCGCATTCTTCGTTCCCGAGGGCGCACCCATTTCAGGATGGACCTCCTACCCTCCGATGTCCGCTGTCCCCGCCACAGGCCCGGGCGAAGGCGCCGGCATGGATCTCTGGCTCGCTTCCATTGGGATCTTCTGCATCGCATCATGGCTCGGCGCCGTCAACATGCTCGCCACCATCCTCGGAGAGCGCCGCGCCGGAATGACCTGGACGCGCCTACCCATGACTGTCTGGGCCTGGCTCGTCACCTCGATCCTCACGCTGCTTGTCTTCGCCGTCCTCCTCGCTGCCGTCGTCCTGCTCTTCTCCGACCGCCACTTCGGCTCCAGCTTCTTCGTGCCCGCGGGCGACCTGGTCAACGGAGTCATCGTCGGCCGCGGCGACGGCTCACCCCTCCTCTGGCTTCATCTCTTCTGGTTCTTTGGACATCCCGAGGTCTATATAGCTGTCCTCCCCGGCATGGGACTCGTCACTTCCCTCTTCGCCAACTTCGCCCGCCGTCCTGTCATCGGCTATCGCGTCATGGCCGCCATGCTCGTCGTGATCGGCTTCCTCGGCCTCATCGTCTGGGGGCACCACATGTTCGTCAGCGGCATGAATCCCTACGCCGGAACCGCCTTCGCCCTGACCACAATGGCCATTGCGGTCCCCTCCACGGTCGAAGTCTTAGGCTGGCTCAGCATGCTCTCGGGTGGAAACCTACGCTTCCCCACGCCCATGCTTTTCGCCCTCGGTTTCCTCTCTTTCTTCATCGCCGGAGGCCTCACCGGACCCATCCTCGCCCAGCCCGCGCTTGACTCCTACCTCCACAACACCTTCTTTGTAGTGGCGCATTTTCACATGGTCATGGCAATGGCCGGAATCTTCTCGCTCTTTGCCGGAGTCTATTATTGGTATCCGCTGATTACGGGACGCCTCATGAACGAAACCCTCGGCAAGCTCCACTTCTGGCTCTCCATCATCGGCGCCTGGGGTACTTTCTTCCCCATGCATCTTTCCGGACTCGCTGGCGAGCCCCGATATTACGAGCGGCTCGCCGGCCCCGCGACCTCGTTTTCCGCCATTGCCGCCAACGAACGCGGCATCACCTCGGCAGCCCTATTCCTTGGCGCCGCCCAACTCATTTTTCTGTGGAACGTCTTCGTCAGCGCCCGCCGCGGATGCCTCACTGGACCCAACCCGTGGCAAGCCACAACCCTCGAATGGGCGCCGGATACCGCTTTCGGACGGGTTCACCACGCGCCCTACCTATATGAAATTCGCGTAAACCAAACGAACTTTCATCCACAGTGGGAAAGCGCATCAAAACAGGAGTAAGCTTTTCTTGAGCATTTTTCGGAATTGGTGCTTCACGGAGAGCGCGGGCCTCAACTCAACGCGACCAGCAGGGAGCGGCGGCCTGAAAAGATTTCTTTGAGGACACCCTAATTCCGAAAATGCCGTCTGTCAGGGAACCGACCGTCATGCCAGCCACCTTTACTCGCTACCCAGTTGAGATCGAGCGCAAAGATACCGGCATCGGCGGCAAGCCTCCGCTCGACCGACGCCCCACCGGCGGCGGCGGCGACGGCGACAACTGGGAGAATCGCCCCCACGGCCGCCGCGGCCCGCGCGAACTGCTCACCCGCTATCGCCTCGGAGTCCTCTTCGCACTCGCCGGCGACCTCATGTTCTTCATCGCGCTCGTCAGCGCCTTCTTCGTTCGCCAGAGCGCCGGCCACTTCGACGCCCGCGAGAACTACGTTTCCGACTGGCATCCGCTCGCCGTCCCGCCCATCCTCTGGATCAACACCGCCATCCTCATCCTCAGCAGCCTCACCATGGAGATGGCCCGCCGCCAGCTCTTCCGCGAGATCGACGTCATGGACGAGTGGCTCGGCCTTGGCCGCCCCGCCGTCAAGCGTGCCGCTCCGTGGATGATCGCCACGCTCGTCCTCGGCTCGCTCTTCCTCGCCGGCCAGTGGATCGCATGGGAGCAGCTCGTCCAGCAGGGCTTCTACTACAACTCGCCAGATCCCAGTAGCCACTTCTTCTACCTCATCACTGGAGTCCACGGCGTCCACCTGCTCTTGGGTGTCTTCGGCTTGGCCGCCGCCCTCGGAGCACTCTTCGTGCTTCGCCGCATCGAACTCCGCCAGATCGCCGTCGACTGCACCGCGTGGTACTGGCACACCATGGGCATTTTCTGGATCTTCCTCTTCGGCCTCCTCGCCTTCTTCCAGTGAAGCGGTTTCGCATCCTGCTTGTTTTAGCTACTCTTCTTTTCATTGCTGCGTCCGCTCACGCGCAGGGATGCAGCCTCTGCCGCGACACCACCGCAGGATCAGCCCCACACGTGCGCCAATCCCTCCGCCGCGCCATCCTCATCCTGGGACTCCCGGCAGGCGGCATCTTCCTCGGCATTCTTGTCGTCGCTCGAAAAATCAAGCCCCGCGAATCGCCCCAGCCCGACTAACCGCCCGCCGCGAAGACCGTCGGGCCGCCATGCGCTTCGCCTTCCAGCACGCCGGAGTCGACTCACCGCTGGCTTCAAGAACACCGGTGCGAAATCGACGAATGCCATGGCAAACACCAAATTCGCGCTGGGCTGGATTGCCCGATCCGTGTAGCCGCCTCTTGAAGCGGTCGCGTGAGATCAACTCCAGACCTGCCGATAGATCGCCTCGATTTCCTCACTTGTTGGAATGCGGGGATTATTCTGCGGTGAACCCGAGGCCAGAGCCTGCGTTGCCATGGTCGGAATCAATGAGAAGTATCTCTCCTCATCAATGCCAAAGTTTTTCGGCGAGGGTACTTCGAGGTCCTTATTCCGCCTGAACAGTGCATCGACAAGCTTCCTTCCCGCATCGTCGTCAGAGTCCGATCGATCCGCAACTCCAATCGCTCGTGCGCATTCCGCGTAGCGCTTTTCGGCGGCTTTTACGAAAAACGCAGTGACCGCGGGCAGCAGCATCGCGTTTGAAAGTCCATGCGGCACGTGGAAATGAGCTCCAATCGGCCGGCTCATTCCGTGAACCAGGGCAACGCTTGCATTCGAGAAGGCCATTCCAGCCTGAGTTGCAGCCAGCATCATGGACTCGCGTGCGCCCCGATTGCCAGGTTCGCGAAATGCGATCGGCAGCGCAGCCCAGATAGTTCTCATCGCCGTCATCGCGAAGGCATCGGCGAACGCGTTTCTTTTACGGCTTACGTAAGCCTCGATCGCATGCGTCAGTGAATCGGTGCCGGTGTCCGCTGTCAGCCTTGCAGGCATGCTCATCGTCAATTCATAGTCCACGATCGCAGCATTTGGTACCAGCGATGCGCCTGCAATGAGCATCTTCTCGTCGGTATCCGAATCGGTGATGACCGTAAAGCGAGACACCTCCGACCCGGTTCCGGCGGTGGTGGGAATCGCCAGGTGCACCGGGCTCTTTTTCGGAATCTCGTTCGGTACTTTGTAATCACGCGCAAGGCCGCCGTTGGCCGCCAACATGCCGATTGCCTTTGCCGAATCGATGGGGCTTCCGCCACCCAGGCTCACCAGGCTGTCATGGCTGCCTTCAGCAAAGGCTCGCAAGCCTGCGGCTATAGCGTCCGTTGTCGGATCAGGTACGGTTTCCGAAAAAACGCCACAGGCAATGCCGGCATTCTCAATTTGTGCGCGGAGAGACTCGACCAGCCCCAAACGCACCAGAAAGGCATCGGTCACGATCAGAGGATGCTTGACTTCCAGACGCTTCAGGATGCTCGGCGCTTCGGCGAATGCCCCGGCACCAACTTTGATGATGGATGGAATAAGGACTTCGATTGTCATTGTTGTCCCGGGTGAACCTCGCTGGCGCAGCCAAAGCCCATGTATGGCGGCCCGGCGGCCTCATTCGACCTTGGTGTTAGCTTGAGTAGTCCCGCACTTACTTCGTCGGTGTATCCAGCCTCAGAAACCGCGCAGCATTGTTATACAGAATGTCCCGCTTCTGCTCCGGCGTCAGATAGTCCGCGTTCTGAATGATGCTGATCGAGTACGCCATCAGCTTCGGCCACACCAGCTGATCCGTCCCGAACATCACGCGGTCTTCAAATCCCGCATCCACCAGCCGCTCGATGTAGCGGTTCACTTCTTTCAGCGGATAACTCCAGATCAGCCCTGCCACATCCACATACACGTGCGAGTTCGCCTGTAGCAGCGTCAGCATATTATCGATCATCGGATACCCCGCGTGCATCACCTGCACCCGCAGTTTCGGATGCTTCGCAAGCAATCCCTCGAGCAGCAGCGGATCGCCCATCGACCCGCGAAACTTCGGCATTGTCACATTCGCGCGTCCCGACCCGCCCGTCCCCATGTGAATCGCAACGGGAATATCCAGCTCCTCGGCCAGCGCGAAGTACTGGTCCACGCTGGGATCGCTCGGCGAAAGCCCCTCATACTGCAGCCCGATCTCGCCCATCACCCTGAAGCCGCCCGTCGTGAAATCCTTCCGCAACTCATCCAGCGGAACGCGCGCGCCCGGGTTCAGCCCTTCGTTGAAGCTCGTCCCCGGAATCACCCGGTCCGGCGCCGCGTCCCTCCACTTCTGCACGCTCTTCGGATCGCCAAAAACTACAGCCGTAACATTGAGCCGCTTCATCTCCGCGACTACGTCACTCAGGTACTCGCCATTGGCTGCGGGATACAGCTTCGGCGTGCACTCCTCCTGCGCCCATCCCGAAGGCGACTCCTTGGTTTTCGGATCCGACGCCAAAAACTTCGACGTATTCGGACACATCGGCCCCATCCCCGGAATCGAGATGTCCAGCGCATGCACGTGAACATCGATTACCGGCGGAACATCCGTTCCCGTGTTCTGCCCCAGGGCAACCCCCGCACTCACCGTTAATACAGCAGCACCCACGAACCAGACAGCAGACTTCAAACCCTTCCACACCATTCAGCAACCTCCTTGAAAGCAGAACCATACTAAAACGAGCTGGCCGTACCTCTTAAAAACGGCAGTGTCGATGGTCATTTGCGGATCACACGCGCCCGCCTGCAAACTACTTCACTGTTCAGCTTTTCGAAGAGCCTGTCGCCGCTACCCGGAATCAAACGAAACAGACCATGCATGCTGCGCGCTACATTGCGCTTCTACTTTTCGGGCCAGTGCTTTGCTTTGGATTGCGAGCCCAAAGCTCAGGTATGCCTCAAGCCACGGCCACCGGTGGTGCCGCGCGCGGCACCGAAGAGCCGAACTGGGTGCGCTCCTGGCTGCGTGCGGTTGACACAGCGCGCGCCAGTCAACCGCACTTCGTTGCGCCTATTGTGACAACGCATGTCATGCTCGTTGAGCAGTATCGCTATGACATGTCCTGGCAGCAGGATCCCACCGGAGGCACCACCGCCAATTACGGAGCAGGACGCGGCCTTGAGATCATTCCAACGACGCGTCTCGAAGTCGGGATTTCGCCGCCGAACTATCTCGTCCATCAATCCAGCACGCCTGATGGCATCGGGGACTTCGCCTGGCAGGTGAAATTTCGCGCCTTTTCTGCAACGGAAGGCAAAGGCGACTACTTCATTGGTTTCTTTATGGGTGGAACCGCCCCGACCGGCACTCCGCCCAATGGAACCGGCCACGTCACATGGTCGCCCACCTTTGGGGCCGCCAAAGGCCTTGGCCCGTGGGACATTCAGAGCACAATCGGCGCCACCCTGCCCGGCAGCGGAACCAGCACCCTGGGACGAACCGTCATCTTCAACACCGAAGTTGACTATCGCATTCGGGGAATCTTATGGCCCATGCTGGAACAGAACTCATCGTTCTGGCATGGTGGCGTACACGACGGAGAGAAGCAGGTCTTCCTCACACCGGGTCTGGTCGTCGGCAGCTTTCGCGTTGTCGGCAGACTGCATTTCGCCGTAGGCGGCGGAGTTCAAACCGCAGTGACCCACTACCACCAATACAACCACCGCTGGATCCTCTCCGTGCGCTTCCCGTTTTGAATGCAAATAGCCTGGTAAACGAGATTCACATCAGCCCTGAAATTCAGACTCTTCCTAAGGCTTGACACCTCTCCATTCCTCCGCATAATGTGACCCCGCTGAATTCAAGCCAACCCGGCTTGCGCCGAACGACCGCGCCGCCAGTTCAACGAAACACCCACATTTTCAGGAGAGCCCCCGATGAGATTCACCAGCAAACGCCGCCTTCTGTGCACGGCTGCGTCTCCCTTCCCCGTCTTCTTGCTCACAGTGTTGTTGCTCAGCTTCTTCGTGACCTTCCCGGCATTCGCCGCCGATCCGCCCATCCCCGCCGGCGATATCCGCATTCACTACCACCGCCCCGACGGCAACTACACCGGATGGACCGTCTACGCCTTCTTCAATACCACCGAAGACACCGGCAACTACGGCGGCGGACCCGTGCAGGTCACAGGAACCGACGCCTACGGTGCATACTTCGACGTCGGCGTAACTTCTGGCGCAGAAGAAGTTGGCCTCATCATCCACAATCCCACTGCGCCCGGCGGCGACCAGAAAGATCCCGGCCCCAACGAATTCGTCAACCCCTCCACCATGGGCAACGAATACTGGGCCTACTCCGGCATCGGCAAGCTTTACAACGAGCCCATCGACATCACCAACCCCAACGCCCTGCTCCCCGGATACGCCCGCATCCACTACTACCGCCCAGACGGCAACTACTCCAACTGGTCCGTCTATGCCTTCGAAGACACCGCTGAATACGCCGGCGACTACAACGACGGCCTCACCTTCGTGACTCAGTACGACTCCTATGGAGCGTACTTCGATATCAAACTCATCCCCAGTCCGCAGCAGATCGGATTCATCGTCCATAACACCTCCACTGGAGTAAAAGATCCCGGGCCCAACATGTATCTCAACGTGTCCACTTACCTCCAGGCCTGGGTCATCTCTGGCAGCGCAACGGTATACACCTCAGTTCCCACCCCCGCCGAAATCCTCGCCAGCCTGCTTAACGTCGAACAGGCTTACTGGCTTGACCGCCAGCGTGTCGCCATCCAGCCGCAGTTCGCGCAGAGCGGGTCCACCTACACACTCAGCTACAGCCTCACCGGAGGCCTCTCCGTCACACCCACGGGCATCACCGGAGGCACCAACATCCCGCTCACCGTAGGCGGCAGTCTCACTCCCGACGAGCTTCTTCGTTACCCGCAGCTCGCGAGCTACACCGTCCTGACCATCCCCTCGAACATCCAGCTCTCCCAGATCCAGACCGCCCTCAAGGGGCAGCTTGCCTTCTCCACCGTCAGTTCCACCGGAGCCCTCACCTACGCCACCGGCATCCAGTTCGCCGGAGTCCTCGACGACCTCTATTACTACCCCGGCCGCCTCGGCGTCGTCTTCCATCACGACGACGACCACGGATGGCGCGACTGGCCTGACGACGAGAACGCCTCCGTCAAGCTGAAGCTCTGGGCGCCCACCGCGCAGGGCGTCTCGCTCGAAATTTTCAACAACGCAACTGACACTTCACCCGCCGCCGTCATCGCCATGCACAATCACAACGGCGTCTGGGTAGCAGACGGTACTCCAAACTGGCGCGACAAGTATTACCTCTACAACGTCAAGGTCTGGGTGCCGTCCGACTCCGCCGTCGACACCAACCTCACCACCGACCCCTACTCCATCGACATCGCCCTCAACGGCACCATGAGCCGCATCACCGACCTCGACTCCGACGAAACCAAGCCCTCCGGATGGGACGAAGACAACTCACCGCCGCTGCGCAGCCTCAGCGACCTCAGCTTGTATGAGCTCCACATCCGCGACTTCAGTGTGAACGACCTCACCGTCCCCGCTGCTCACCGCGGATTCTACGAAGCCTTCACCGACCAGAACTCCGACGGCATGAAGCATCTCCGCGCCCTCGCCAACAGCGGACTCAAGGCCATCCACATCCTGCCTTCCTTCCACATGGCCAGCGTCAACGAAGACAAGACCACCTGGAAGACCACCGGCGACCTCTCCGGATACCCGCCCGATGGCCAGCAGCAGCAAGCAGCGGTAGCTGCAATCCAGAGCAGCGATGCCTACAACTGGGGATATGACCCCGTCCACTACATGACCCCCGAAGGCTCCTACGCCATCAACCCCACGAACCGCGTGCGCGAATATCGCACCATGGTCGACGGCATCCACCACGCCGGTCTCCGCGTCGTGCAGGACGTCGTCTTCAACCACACCAACGCTGCCGGCGAGGGCCCTAACTCCAACCTCGATGAAGTGGTTCCGAACTACTACCACCGCCTCGACGCCAACGGCAATCTCGAAGAAGGCTCCTGCTGCCCCGACACCGCTAGCGAACATCGCATGATGGAAAAGCTCATGATCGACACCCTTGTGCTCAACGCCACCGAGTACAAGATCGATGGCTTCCGCTTCGACATCATGAGCTTCCACTTCCTCTACAACATGACTGACATCAAACAGGCCCTCGCCGCGCTCACGCCTGAAAAAGACGGCGTCGACGGCTCCAAAATTTACTTCTACGGCGAAGGCTTCAACTTCGGAGACACCGCAGAACAACCAGATCGGCCCCAATGCCTCGCAGGTCAATCTGTACGGCTATGGCATCGGCACCTTCAACGACCGCATCCGTGACGGCATCCGCGGCGGCAGTCCCTTCACCGACGAGCGCGTGCAGGGCTTCACCACCGGACTCTTCACCGACCCCAGCGACTTCACCAATGGCAGCCTTACGTCGAGTCAGCAGCAGGCCCAATTGCTCCAGTACTCCGACTGGATCCTCGTCGGCCTCACCGGCAACCTGCGCGACTACTCCTTCATCGACAGCGCCGGCATGCCACCGACCGGAGCCGAAGTCATCTACAACGGCCAGCCCACCGGATACACGGCGACCCCCATCGAAGCCATCAACTACTGCTCCGTCCACGACAACCAGGACTTCTTCGACGCCGTGCAGTTGAAGTCGTCCTTCAACGACCCCATCGCCACGCGCGCCCGACGCCAGATCATGGGCATGGCCCTCGTCACCCTCGGCGAAGGCATTCCCTTCTTCCAGGCCGGAGACGACCTGCTCCGCTCCAAAGACATGGACCAGAACAGCTATGACTCCGGAGACTGGTTCAACAAGATCGACTGGAGCGGCAAGACCGCCAACTGGGGCATTGGCCTGCCCATCGCCAGCCAGAACCAGGGCCAGTGGCCCATCATGACCCCACTGCTCTCGAACTCCGCCTACACACCGCAACCCGCCAACATCGCCTACAGCTACCAGGCATTTGAAGACCTGCTCCAGATTCGCTACAGCTCCGGCCTCTTCCGCATGCCGACGTTCACCGAGATCCAGCAGAACCTCACCTTCCTCAACACTGGACAAAGCCAGACGCCCGGCCTCATCGTTATGAAGCTCGACGCCAACGGCCGCGATTACGGCCAGTACAAACACATTGTTGTGGTGTTCAACGCGGCCAACGCCCAAACCACCTTCACCGACGGACGCCTTCAGGGCCTCAAGCTACACCTGCACCCCGTCCAGCAAAGCTCCAGCGACCCAACCACCCGCCAATCCACTTACGACTCCAATGCGGGAACCGTCACCGTCCCCGCCCTCACCACCGCCGTATTTGTAACCGAGAAAGAATAATTAACCGCGACACTGGAGTGCCCAGGTCCGGAATTTCGGACCTGGGAGCTTTCACTGCATGATGCACAATAATGCAGAGGTGTTCCCATGACTGAATCTTCTGATCTCCGGCTGACGAGAATACCGCTCAACAACGGAAGCGGCCATATGCCCGCACTCGGCTTTGGCACCCTGATTCCCGACGCGGCCGTGACGAAAAGTGCGACGAGAGACGCACTGGAAGCCGGATTTCGACACTTCGATTGTGCGGAGCGATACCGGAACGAGCGGGAGGTAGGCGAGGCGTTGCAAGTAGGACTTCCCGCTGCGGGGATCGCGCGCGAAGACATTTTTGTTACCACAAAGTTATGGAACTCCAATCATCGGCCCGAGCGCGTCGAACCGGCCTTCGAGGCGAGCCTGGACAGGCTCCGGCTCAGGTATCTGGATCTCTACCTCATTCACACTCCGTTTGCATTTCAACCGGGAGACGAGCAGGACCCGCGGGATCAAAACGGCAATGTCATCTACGACAAGGGAGTGACTTTGCTCGATACCTGGAGAGCGATGGAAAGTCTCGTAGACCACGGCAAATGCCGTGCCATCGGTGTGTCTGACATCGGCTTGAACGAACTGTTGCCTCTTTACGAATCTGCAAGAATCAAGCCAGCCGCGGTGCAAATCGAGTCGCATCCGTACCTTCCGGAAACGGAGCTTCTGGAATTCTGCATGGAAAAAGGTATTGTGTTTTTGGCTTTCGCGCCATTGGGTCATGGACTGCGCCCGGGGCTGCTCGAAGATCCAGTCATTTCGGCGATCTCCGCACGAGTTGGAAAGACGCCGGCACAGGTGCTGCTGGCATGGGCGGTGCAGCGCGGCACGGCTGTACTTACCACTCCCAAATCTGCGGCTCGCGCGAGAGAGAATTTTGACATCTCCGCCCTTCCGGAAGACGCGTTGAACGAAATCAATCGCATTCAGACCAGGCAGAGGCTCAATGAAGTGGTGAAGACAGGCAGCCCGGGATTCATTCCACAAGGCGGATGAATACGAAAGACAAACAGCAACTGGCGCAGTCAACGGGTCGTGCACGAGACACAGTATTTCGCGGATCCCTTCGAGGCGCCGGCCTGGCGAAGCCAATGGGTTCAGCGGATCGCCTGACGCCACATAGGAGATAAAAAAAATTGCCGGGGCGCACCACATCCTGATTTTGAGATGTGGGAGAAGAGTCACCCGCCAATTCACCTACGACTCCAAAGCGGGAACCGTCACCGTCCCCGCCCGCACCACCGCCGTCTTCGTATCCGAGAAAGAATAGTCCGAATGACCGCAAAAGAGGGTGCCCCATCCTTTCGCGCAGTTCTTGAATAGACTTCCTGAACCTTCGAGCGTAATATGACTGCGCTCAGCCGAACCTTACCTTGCTCCGCTCGTAGTTACGCTCGTGGATGTAGTCCGACTGAACCGACCCGGTTCCGAGCCCAGGCGTCAATCAAGGCGATCCGATCTTCTCCTCCACGACAGATGCCACCCAGAGGCGGTGGCGATTTCGGATCTGCTGAACGCCACGTGCGGCGAAATCTAATCTGCGATTTCTCCGCCCTCACAGAAAAGTCAAAGGACGACCTTATGAAAACTCGCACATGGATGTGGATTACCCCTGCATGTCTATTCGCTGCCCTGGCGATCCCGGTTGGATCGGCCGCGCACAACAATCCCAATCACCAGGCCACTATTACCACGTTCGACGCTCCAGGCGCCGTCGACTTTACGTTTGCCTTGAGCATCAACCCTGAGGGGGCGATCACGGGATACTACTTTGACGGGATCAGCGAGTTTCACGGCTTCCTGCGCGCTCCTGATGGCAGCTTCACCATGTTCGATCCTCCGGGCTCGACATTCACCGAGCCCGTAAGCATTAACCCGGCGGGGGCGATCACGGGACACTACGATGACACGACAGGGCTTCACGGATTCCTGCGCGCTCGTGACGGCACCATCACAACATTCGATGTTCCTGGCGAGGGGACCGGGCCTTTTCAGGGCACGTTCCCCGAGGCCATCAACCCGGCGGGGGCGATCACGGGATACTACCAGGACGCGACAGGGCTCCACGGCTTCCTGCGGGCTCGTGACGGCACCATCACCACGTTCGATCCTCCGGGCTCGATAGCCACCAGAGCCTTCAGCATCAACCCGGCGGGGGCGATCACGGGATACTACTGTGACGCGATCACGTGTTACGGCTTCCTGCGGACTCGTGACGGCAGCTTTACCACGTTCGATGCGCCGGGTGCTGGGACGGGCAGCGACCAAGGCACCTTTCCCTCCGGCATCAATCCGGCGGGGGCGATCACAGGAAACTACCGTGACGCAAGCTTTGCTGGTCACGGATTCCTGCGCGCTCCTGACGGCACCATCACCACGTTCGACGCCCCGGGCGCGGGCGGCTTCCTGGGCACCGAGCCTGCAAGCATCAACCCGGCGGGGGCGATCACGGGGTCCTACTATGACGCGAGCGAGGTGTCTCACGGCTTCCTGCGGTCTCGTGACGGCACCATCACAACATTCGATGTTCCTGGCGCGGGGACCGGGCTTTCTCAAGGCACGTTCGCCGAAGCCATCAACCCGGAGGGGGCGATCACGGGATACTACTGTGACGCGATCACATGTCACGGCTTCCTGCGGAAGTGCGATTGGGGTGGCTACGAAGGGAAGTGCGAGGAAGACAGGTAACCACTTTCTCGATAGCCGGTGCTATCTGGATGCCGCATCCTTCGCGACGGGAAGGGTGGGGTCTCCCGTATTAGAAATCCAGTAGCAGGGGGACTCCATATGCGATGTTCCTCGAATGAAGCGAATGCACCCAAGTCCGGATTGTCGGAGGGGATTGACGGGGGAAAACCAACGGAACATCACCGCTAACGAAAGCGTATGTCAGACTTGCAATGTACCAAGGGCGTCCTCCAACTTAAAGCTTGGCGGGTGGCCAATCCTTTAATTTCTCTTGGACCAGGAGCCCCGTGTCCCACTCAACCCCGGAGTTGGCTTGAGTCGGTAGTCATCGCCTACCTCAACACGCGGAAAGACTGCCGCTGATTCCGAGTGTGATCTGGGTTAGTGCCATCACGATGGCACCATCACACAGCATTTACGCCCGCGACGAGCACATGTTCGCTTCCCTCTCCTTGACCAAATAGGAGAGAGCGGTGTACTCTCCTATTCCTAATAGGAGAACCCCGTGACAAGACAGATCGAGTTGCCTCAGGGCGCGCTGGAGATGCTCATCCTCAAAGCCATCTCCCTGGGTTCCCTGCACGGATACGGCATCCTGCTCCGCATTCAGCAGATCTCCGGAGAGCGTCTCGAGATCCTGCAAGGCTCGTTCTACACCGCCATCTATCGCCTCGAGCGCCGCGGCTGGATAGAAGGCGAATGGGGCGAATCGGAAAATAATCGCCGCGCCAAATATTACTGCCTTACGACTGCCGGAAAACGCCAGCTAAAGGAAGAGACTGCGAAGTGGTCCGACATGGCCGACGTGATCACCTCCATTCTGCAGACCAAGCCGGAGGAGATATGAGCGCATTCGCCACTCTTCGCTGCTGGTGGCGAGCGATCACCCACCGCTCCCGCGTCAACCACGAAGTAGAAGAAGAACTCCAGTTCCACATCGACGCCTACGCAAACGATCTCATTCGCAGAGGCATGCCGCCTGCAGACGCCGTGCGGCAAGCGCGAATCGGTCTCGGCCGCTCGGACGTGCAGGGTGAAAAATACCGGGAGGTGATTGGCCTCCGCGCCTGGGATGAGATCTGGGGCGATCTTCGCTACGGATTGCGCGGCCTGCTGCGCAATCCCGGCTTCGCCGCCGTTACGATTCTTTCCCTTGCGCTCTCCATCGGCATGGCAACAGCAATGTTTTTCGCTGGTCCACGCCGTTCTGCTCGATGTGTATCCTTACGCAGACAGCGATCGCACCGTAAATCCGATTGTTTTCGATCCGGCGCATCCCGATGACTGGGACTGGTTTGCTCTGGACCGTGCTCAATTCCGCACCTATCGCAGCAGCCCGATGTTCGAGGATGTCCTCGGCCAGGCGAATATGAGCGGCCAATTACAGGAAACCGATGGAGAGCAGCAGGCGTTGGTCGTGGCACTCACCGCGAATGCTGCGCCGTTTCTTAGGGTGAAGCCATTGATCGGGCGCGGTCTTCAGCCATCCGACGGCGATTATGGTGACCCGGCTCCGAATATTACAGTTCTCGGCTACAGATTCTGGATGAAGCATTACGGCGGAGATGCCTCTGTGCTGGGACGGAAGCTGACATTTAGCACCGGGATTCCCGGACGGAAGGCACAGACGGTCGCCATCGTCGGGGTGATGCCAGAGCGGTTTACGCTCGGCGGTCCGCCCGATGCCTACATACCGATGTCACAAGTGACGTTTCCCGATGTGCACATCATTGCCTTCGCGAAACTTAAGCGTGGAGTGACTGCGGAACAGGCAAGTGCCGCTGTGGATGCAATGGTCCACGGATTTGCAGCGCAGAATCCACGGATGTATCCGAAGACATTTCAGACCAGGCTGCAGCCGCTCATCAAAGGCTTTACAGACCGATCGAAGTTTGTTCGGAGCCTGCCGATTCTGTTTCTCGCCGTCACCATGTTGCTGCTCATCGGCTGCGCGAACTGCTCCATCCTTATGCTGGCGCGCGGAACCACGCGCACGCATGAGTTCGCCTTGCGGGCGGCGATTGGCGCGTCGCCGTTTCGCCTGGTGCGGCAGCTTCTCGTCGAGTGTGTGGTCATTTCTCTTCTCGGATCTGTTCTTGGCGTCGCGCTTTCCTATTCCCTAGCGAGGCTGCCGCTGCAACTCGCCGAGAATCTTTTTCCCAGTGAGAGCGTCGTTCGCGTTGATCTCTCGGTCCTCGCATTCTCCGTGATGCTTGCCATGGCTGCCGGCATTCTCTTCGGACTATGGCCTGCATTGCGCTTTTCGCGACCGCAGATCGCACAGACCTTGCAACAGAGCAACCGGCGGACGGCCACCTGTGGCGGTCAGGCGTCGTTGCGGCGGTTGATCGGCGGCCAGATTGCGCTCACGCTTGTCCTTCTCACATTGGCTGGAGCCGCAGTCGCCGGATTCGTCAAGCTGACGCGAATCCATCTCGGCTACAACCCAACGAATATGACTAACGTTGTCGGCGTTTACAATCAGGCCGACGCGAAGACGTGGGCCAAGCGGGTTGCTAGAAACGAACATATGCGAGATGCCGTTCTCGCCGTTCCGGCTGTCGTATCGGCAGCGGCATCCGACGACATTCCTCCTGGAGATGAAGAAAGGCAGTCTCCGTTCGAGATTGCAGGCGACCCATCGAATCGGGCGGCGGCGGCGCGGCTCACTCCTGTAGACGCCAACTATTTCTCGAACCTGGAGATGCCACTCGTGAGTGGACGCACCTGGACAGAGCAGGAAGGTCATCTCGGGCTGCCGCTGGCGGTGGTGAATCAGACTTTTGTGCGCCGGTATTCTCCGAATCGAAGCATTCTGAACCGCATGATTCGCTTTCCTGATCTCGATCAGTCGGCGCTCTCTCCCGGACTTCTTCGCTCACCTGCCTTTCTCACACCCGAGGTGCAAGTCGTAGGCGTAGTGGCGGACGCCATCAACAACGGACTTGGCAAACCAGTGTTGCCCAATGTCTACGTCAACGCAAATATCGTCCTCTTCGGAGGTGAACAGCTGTTGGTGCGCACTCGCGGTGATCCATCGCAATATACCGGCGCATTGAGACATGCTTTACACGAAGCGGGGGCGCGGGGTATTTACGTCAGCACGTATTCTCTCGACCAGATGGTGAAGCGCGATGAGACATGGCGGCGAGAGCAGCTTGCTGCTGTGCTGTTCGGCATCTTTGCTGTCTCAGCACTTGCGCTGGCATTGGTCGGACTCTACAGCGTAGTCGCCTACCTGGTTGCGCAGCGGACACGGGAGTTTGGTATCAGACTGGCCCTAGGAGCCACGCGAGGTCACATCCTCTGGCTCGTGCTCAGAAGCAACTTGACCGTTATTGTCTGCGGAACAGCGATCGGTCTGCTTCTCAGCCTCCTCGTGCGGCATGAATCCGAGCGCTGGCTGGAGGGCAGCCCGCAGCACCCGGCCTTCATGATTGGTACTGCCGTTCTGCTGGTCGTGGTGGCGATTGTCGCCTGTCTCTCGCCGGCGCGCCGCGCCGCCATGACGCAGCCGAACGAAGTGCTGCACGCAGAGTAGAATCTTTGCCACAACGAGGCGGGTGGCCTACGTCCGGACATTCGGACGTGGGAGCGAAACCGCTGCTGCCGCAGGCCGGAGCAGGGTTTGCAGACACAGTGACCGAGCGCAGCAATGAATTAGATGGTGCAACCTCTTAAAATATGCGTGAGCGGTCTTCAGCAGTGTCCGCACAAGGAGCGCACCATGAATAGAAGGACCTTTCTCGCTGCGGCCGTTGCACTTCCGAGTGCCTTCGCGCAAGCCCAGAGCCAGGATCAGTCGCAGATCACGCACGTTGACACCAGGCAAGGCGGCGCACCTCTCCAGAGTTCTGTCGTTAAAGGCAAAAACCTGCCTCCCGAGGGGAACGCTCCGGGAGCGAAGGCGCGAGTGTATTTCAACGGCCCCACCAAACAACTTGCGGCCGTGGCAACCGGTATGGTGACACTCGAGCCTGGCTCGCGTCCCCATCCGCCTCACAGCCATCCCGAGGAGGAGTTCATCATTATTGCTTCGGGAACGGGCGAAATCGAGATCAACGGCCTCGTCACAGCTGTTGAACCCGGAGACATGATGTACGCCGAAGCCAACGTACTCCACGGAATCAAAAACACCGGCTCAACCGTTATGGTCTTCTACTTCACCAAGATATTGGCGACAAGTTGACGCCGTTTCAACAAAATATCGCGCGACATCTCTCCAGGAGAATCACATGAACACTCTCGACTCCATGTTAGAACGCAACAAAGATTTTGCTGCTGAGCAGTCTGCTGCGGGCACGCTTATGCCCTCGCTTCCGCGGGCGACGCCCAATCTGAAGGCAATGATCATCGGTTGCGCTGATATGCGTGTGGACCCTGCTCATCTTCTTGGAATTAAACCGGGGGAGGCTCTCGTACTGCGCAACATCGGCGGTCGGATCACTCCGGTGTTGTTGGAGGAGTTGGCTCTACTCGGGCGAATCGGTCAAGTTCTCGGAGAGATTGCTGGCGGTGGCGGGGAGTTTCACCTGATAGTGCTCCAACACACCGATTGCGGCATCACCCGCCTTGCTGGCGACCCCGCCAAGCTAGCGCACTATTTTCAAATACCGGAAGGGGAAGTCGAAACAAAAGCGGTCCTCGATCCGCACGCTGCGGTTGCCGTCGACGTTGCTCTGCTTCGGACGATTCCCGCATTGCCGGGAGCATGGCTTCTCTCCGGCCTCGTCTATGACGT
This sequence comes from uncultured Acidobacteriaceae bacterium, assembly GCA_963782175.1. Classification (GTDB taxonomy): domain Bacteria; phylum Acidobacteriota; class Terriglobia; order Terriglobales; family Acidobacteriaceae; genus Silvibacterium. The sequence continues at coordinate 283,376 of CAWAIX010000008.1, read as the reverse complement.
GTCGACCGGACTTGTTGAAGTCGTCGTACCGCCATCGCCCATTCGTAGTGCGTAAGGGTCCGAAGGACCGCACTTCTCTGTGAAGTCGGGAATCGAGTCACAGACGGAACCAGTGCAGGTCGAAGAGAAGCCCGGTGCGCCCATTCAAGCCCGGTGTGGGCTTGAGTGGGTAGTCGCCGCCTATCTCAACACAAAGAAGAGAGCACACTAGATCAGGTGAGAAAGAAAAGCAGGCCGATGAGGCCCGCCCATATGATCAGGGCTGCGAGACCGGCAAAGACGCTTGCGAACTGGCGCCGTCTGCGCTTCCATCCAGGGTCGAGATAACGAATCGCTAACCACGCGGGCCCATCTGACGTGGTGGCATTATTTTCTATTTGGTTGGACGTAATGCTCTTCATCGAGTGCCTCTAATCCGAGGGATGGGCGCGCGGAGACGATGCGGCGTTCGCGATCCTTGTTAATAAGCAACCCGGGATTTGAGGCTTTATTCCAGCTTATTGCCCGGTGCCCCACTCAGCTCGGTGTTGGCTTGAGCGGAGGATGGGGTAACCGTAACAACCCTCCCTTCCATCCGTGGTACGATTTTCCGCAAACGGCTGCAAGCCCATCCCAGCCGATGGAGGTCTCCCATGAGCCCCTTCTCCCGCCGCGAATTTATCAAGGGATCCCTTGCTGCCGGAACGCTCGCCGGCATCGGCACTATCCCGCTCCACGCCGCAAGCCATACCGCAACCGACACCGTCACCTTGGGCAAGTCGGGCGTGCAGGTAACCCGCCTCGCCTTCGGAACCGGCAGCAACGGCGGCGAAGTCCAGGCCGCCCTTGGCCAGCAGGATTTCACCCGGCTGGTGGCCTACGCCTATGACCACGGCATCCGCTTCTTTGAAACCGCCGAGGCCTACCAGACGCCCGCGATGCTCGGCGAAGCCCTCAAGCCCTACCCGCGCGACAGCTACAAGCTCATGACGAAGGTGACTACCACGCCTGATACCGATCCGCTGAAGCGCTTCGACGAGATGCGCCGCACATCGCAGACCGAGTACTTCGACATCATGCTGCTCCACTGGCAGCACACACCCGACTGGATCTCCAGCACCCAGCGCTGGCAGGACGGCATCCTCGAAGCCCAGTCCAAGAAGATGATCCTCTCCCGCGGAGCCTCCGTCCACGGCCTGCCCGCCCTCCGCCAGATGCCCGGCAACAAGTGGCTTGAGGTCGCCATGATCCGCATGAACCACAACGGCACCCGCATGGACGGCCCCACTTATGAGGACAACAACAACCCCGACCACGTCTCCGAAGTGGTCGAGCACGTCAAGCAGGTTCACGGCCAGGGGATGGGTGTCATCAGCATGAAGCTCATCGGCAACGGAAATTTCACGCGCCGCGAAGACCGCCAGGCCGCCATGCGCTTCGCCTTCCAGCACACCGGAGTCGACTGCGTCACCGTCGGCTTCAAGAACACCGGCGAGATCGACGAAGCCATCGAAAACGTCAACCGCGCCCTGGCTTAACCGCCTCGCAGGCCGTTTTGGCTTGGGCGGCCTCGCAGTATCGGGAGTTGCAGCCGTGAACTCGACGAAGCCCCCTGTCTCGGTACTCGTCATCGCCGGCCTTTATATCGCCGTCGGAGCCATCGGCTTCATCGCGCACCTCCGCGACCTCCACCAGCCCGAGACGAAGTGGATTCTGCTTACGGAATTCCTTGCGCTCGTTGCCGGAGTCTTCCTGCTCCGCCGCCACAACTGGGCGCGTTGGCTCGCTGTCGCCTGGATGGCCTTTCACGTCGCCATCAGCTACCCCGTCGCGGCCCGGCTCGCCGTCCACTCCTTGTTCCTCGCCGCGATCGCCTGGCTTCTCTTCCGCCCGGACGCCCGTGCCTGGTTCCGCAGCACCTGACGCCTGCCGATTGCCTGCGACGCATCCTTTTGCTTGCCTCAGCGGACCCGTCACCCATATCCTGATCCGGGTGCCCGGGGCGCCTCCGGTCCGCGGAAAGGACAGAAGTCCACCCGCCATTTCGTCAAATCATCGAACTGACTTTCAGCCCGTCTCACGCGGACCTCGGGCATACGAAAGGAAGTTCTCGATGCCCACAAAACGCCTCCCTTTCAATCCGGCTCTAGACCACCTCAAACACCAGGCCAAAGACCTCCTGAGCCAGCACGCCCAAAAGAAGCCCGGCAGCGCCCAGCGCCTGCGCGAATTCCATCCCGATTTTCAAGGGGTCGCTGACGACCAGATCTTCGCGACTCCCATTCGCCTCAGCGGCGCCCAGCTTGCCGTTGCCCGTGAATACGGTTTCGCCAGTTGGAGCCGTCTTAAGTCCCATGTCGAAAAGCCGGTCACGAACGGCCATCTCGCCCACCACGAGAGAATCGAAGACCCGCTCTTCCGCCGCGCCGTCGATCTGATCGACTCCGGCAATGTACCCGAGCTCTCACTCCTGCTCGAGCAGAATCCCGGCTTGATTCACCGTCGCGTTCTTTTTGAGGGAGAAAACTACTTCCGCAATCCCACGCTGCTCGAGTTTGTGGCAGAGAACCCGGTCCGCCATGGAGTCCTGCCGGCCAACATCGTCGAGATCGCCACCACGTTGCTCCGGTCGGGTGCGGATGCCGGAGCGCGTGACGCGACCCTGCAACTGGTCGCGAGCGGCCGAGTACCCCGCGAATGCAGCGTTCAGATCCCCCTCATCGAAACCCTTTGCGCAAACGGCGCCGATCCCAACAGCGCGCTGCATGCCGCCGTCTCGCATGGGGAGTTCGAAGCGGCAAAGGCTCTGATCCGGTTGGGTGCCACCACCGACCTGGCGACATTAGCGGCGCTCGGACACACCAAAGACTTCCTCGATCTTCTTCCATCTTCCGGACCCGAGGCGCGTCATCTGGCCTTCGCCTTCGCCGCTCAGTACGGACGCGTCGAGATTTTGGGCGAACTACTCAAAGCAGGAGAATATCCCAACCGCTACAACCCTCCCGGCGCCCATAGCCATTCCACACCTCTGCACCAGGCGGCGCTTGCCGGCCATTTCGATGCGGTGAGATTGCTGATCGAGAGTGGAGCAAGGCTCGACATCAAAGACCTGCTCTGGCAGGGCACAGCCGCGGACTGGGCTCATCACGGGAAGCAAGCCCAAATCGAGTCTCTTCTGAGACAACGTTCACCGATCAAAACAACGCCATAGTTCACCTTACCCGCGGAAAAGCTCACACCGTCCAGCTAGCTGTTGTCTCGGTGGGGCCAGGAATCGGAGGCGGAGGAGTGGGCGCGCGCAGTCGCTGCCTGGCCTGCTCCTGGGCAAGAAAACGGATCAGCTCCGGGTCTTTTGAGACGATATGCCACGCCTCCCGCACATCCCGGATGCAGCCGATGGCCTCCTTCAGCCGTTCCGGGGAGGACAGGCGCGATCCTTCGATGCACAAAGCAAAGATCGCCGCGTAAAACTCCGACAGCGCCTTGGCCGACGACCCTCCCACGTCCATCCTGAGTCGCGACTGCAGGTGCATCAAAATATCAAGAGTCCGCTTGATCGCGATCCGCCTTTCCCGCACGTTCCCGGCCTCGATCGCCGCGATTGCCCGGTACAGGAAGCGCACCATGCCGTCATAGAGCGCGACAACCAACTCCACCGGATTCATTCCGGCAATTGCCTGCTGCTGATAATTCATTCGGATTTACCCGTTCGGATTCTCGTTGTAACCGGTAATGGCGCTGTAGATTTCGTTGACCTGTTGGAGTTCGGAAGGAATCTGCTCGAGCGTGTAGTTGGCCTCGTTCAGCTCTGTTGTCAGCTGGGCTTTCTCCGTGTTGATCTGCGCATCTTCGTTGCTGATGCTGGTGTTGAGCGACGATTCTTCGGAGGCGTCCTGTTGCAGGGTGAGATAGACCGCTCCGTAGGGCGCATTGTTGCCGACGTTGTTCAGCACAGTGCTCAGGTTGTCACCGAAAGAGGTGGATGTAGAGCTCGGCTGGAAGAAGTTCACCACGGCCTGGAAGTCGCTGTTCAACGCATTGTCCAGCGTGTCGGTATCGAGGCTCAGCGTGCCGTCGCCGTTGGTCGAGATGCCGAGCTGCGTGATCGATGTAATGCCACTGACCTGCGCCGCGCCGAACGTTACACCGCTCCCGGTGGTGTTGTCGGTCAGGCCGCTGCCGTCAACCGCGATGGCGCCAGTCGACCCCGATGTTGCGTTGGCCACGCTCAGGGTCGCCGTGTTTCCGGTCGTGATCACGCTCGCCGTCACTCCGATGTTTGCCGCATTGATCGCCGCTGCCACTTGTGCGAGGGTCGCATTCGCCGGAACACTCACCGTCTGCGCCGACCCGCTCCCCACCTGGATGGACAGGCTCCCTGTGAACGTATCCGAATTTCCGATGACCGAAGTCGTGCCCGCAGCGTTGGCCGGCTGCAGGAACGCCAGCGCTGACTGAAGGCTCTCCTGAATGGTGGCGATGGCGGGATTGCCGAAGAGAGGCTCGGCGGTTCCGGAGCTGCTGTTGCTCTCCTGCGTGTTCAGGTCGGCGATCACCTTGTTGTATGCCGTGACGAAGTTACTCACGGCAGTCTCTACGTCGCTGTTGTTATTCGTAATCTCTACCTGCACGCTGGTCGTGGGCGCCGCGCTCAGCAGCTGGATGGTCACGCCCTGAATGGCATTCGTCACGGTGTTCGAGGAGCTAGTGACGGAGACGCCATCGACGGTCAGTTGCGCATCCTGGCCTGCCTGGCCCTGCGTGAAGTTGACGGCTGCGGACGTGATTGCATCCTTAAGGCTGCCGCCAATCGTGACATTGCCCGCCGACCCGCTGGTGTTGCTGACCAGCGACAATAGTTCGCCGCCGGATGTAGTAATTACATTGGCAGTAACGCCGTAGTTTCCGGCGTTGATCGCATCGGCGAGCGTGGAAAGCGTGTTGTCCGATGAATCGAGGGTGATGGTCTGGGCAGCTCCGGTGCCGACGGCAATGCTTAGCGTGCCGCTCAGCGCATCCGTCGCGGCCACCGCATTGCTGTACTGCGACGAGGTCTGCGCCAGACTGGTAACCGTGATGGTATGGCTGCCGGCAACGGCGCTCGACGCCGCGCCCGTCAGCTGCAGCACGGATGTATCCGAACTCGACCCCTGTTTCTCCGAGAGGACACCCTGAAAGTCAGTCAGCGATTGCAGCGCCGTCGAGAGCGAGCTGAGATCGGTCCCGATCGAGGTGAGGGCCGTGTCCTCCGATTGGAGTGTACTGAGTTGCGTCTTCCACGGCGTCTCGACCGCCTGCAGGTTTGTGACCAGCTGGTTGACGGTGCTGGTTACGTCGAAGCCCTGCCCACTGGTCGGCGACCCAAAAGATATTCCTACGGTACCCATATCGTACTTATCGTCACTCCCGCGCGTAAACTTCACCCCGAAGGAACGATTGCAAACCGGCTGCCCCGGCCGCAGTGTGTCGATAAGAAATCGGCAAAAAAAGAGCGGAGAGCCGGAGCTCCCCGCTGGAGGAACCGCTGCTCGAGTTACTGCAACAGCTTGGTAACTTCCTGCTCCACGCTGTTTGCCTGGGCAAGAGCGCTGATGCCCGTCTGGCTTAGCACCTCGTACTTCGACAGGTTCGAGGTCGCCTGCGCGTAGTCGGTCGCCTGGATCGAGTTCTGGGCCGACAGGACGTTCTCCTGCTCGGTAGAGTCGACGCTGGAGATCGCATTCAGCGTGTTGATCTGCGATCCGACGTAACCACGCTGTGCAGCGACATCGGTGATTGCCGTGTTGACATCGGTCAGCGCCGTCTGCGCCGCGGTCGCGCTGGTCAGCACGTCGGCGCTCAGGTTCTGCCCAGTTCCCGGCGTGTAGGTGATTGCCGTGCCAGCGGAGGCGATCGTGCCGCCAACATCGCCCACGCTCGCCGAAGTAAGAGCAGCGATGTCCAGCGCGTCCGTGGCTCCGCCGGTGGCGGTTGCGTCGCCGGAGTAGACCGTTACTGCCGTGCCGGAGAAGACCTGGTTGCCGTTGAAGGTTGTGGTCGAGCCGATGTTGTTGATTTCGGCCAGAATCGACTGGAATTCCTGGTTGGCCGCCGCATCCTGCGTGCCGCTGAGCGTACCGTTCGAAGCTTCGGTGGCGAGCGTCACGGCGCGATTCAGCAGGTTCGTCACCTGGGAGAGCGCGCCGTCGGCAACCTGCAGGAGGCCGACGCCCTGGTTGGCATTGTCCGCGGACTGCGTCAGAGCGGTCGAAGCCGCACCGAGGCCGTCGGCGATCGAGAGGCCGGCAGCGTCATCGGCGCCGGAGTTGATGCGCGAACCGGAAGACAGCTGTTCGAGCGTGTTTTGCAGGCTGGACTGCGTGGAGTTGAGGTTGTTCTCCGCGTAAACTGCTGCGATGTTGTTCAGGACACCCAAAGACATTTTTGATTGCTCCCTTTTGCAAGTTGGTAAGGTGAAACGATCGATGAGTTCCTGCTTCAGGCGCCTTGCCGGAACCAGAGCGCAATGTCCTGGGCCGGGTCGCCTCGCGGAAGGAACCGTCAGATACCACCCCCTTCATCGGCCTTGCCGCAGGCCTCTTTATTCCCTTCTTTGACTTTGGCAAGTCACGTGCGCGCACTCATCTCAAAGTACTTACCGATCTTTTGTTTCCAGGCCGGACGGTCAACAATTCCCGATCGCCGCCGATAAGCAGAAGCAAAGGCTGACGCAAGATGATCGAACTCACGCGCCTGAACGGCTCTCCCCTGGTTGTCAACAGCGAGATGATTCAATGCGCCGAGGCGGCGCCGGACACGACTCTGACCCTCGTCAACGGAGAGAAGATAGTGGTTTCAGAAACCCCGGCCCAGGTCATCGATCTCGCAATCCGTTATCGCGCGCGGATCATGGGCGAGACGGCCAGGTATGCACCAGGCTCCTTCGTACTCGCTTCCGGCGCCACGCTGCGCGCCTTGTCGGAAGACAAGGAGAAGGCGTCCCGGGAAGAGATCGAGAGCCCAGTCAACTACGTCGCGCGGCGGCGCGCAGTGCGAGACTGACAGCGCAACGCGCCATTCATCAGCAAAGAAGGCAAAGGACCCGAGCCAATGGATATCAGCAGTTTAGTCGGAACGCTACTTGCCTTGGCCGGCATTCTTGCCGGTCTACTGCTCGAGGGCGGACATATCGGGCAGATCTTGCAGCCTACGGCCGCCATGATCGTCTTTGGCGGAACAATCGGCGCCGTGATGCTGCAGTATCCGCTCAAGGTGGTCGTCGCGGCGGCGAAACGGCTGGTGCGCGCGTTTTTTCACCGTGATGCCGAAGCCGAAGCCACCATCAAGCAACTGATTGCCTTTGCCAACAAGGCGCGCCGCAGCGGAATTGTTTCGCTCGATCAGGACCTGGCTTCGATTGAGGATTCATTTCTAAAGCAGGCTGTCATGCTCGCCGTAGATGGGACCGAGCCCGCCGAATTGCGCAAGATCATGGAATTGCAGATTGAAAATTACTTCGAGCTCGAAGAGAAGTTGCCCGCGGTCTTTGAGTCGGCAGGAGGGTTCTCACCGACCATAGGTATCATCGGTGCGGTGATGGGCCTCATCCAGGTGATGCAGCGCCTCGATCACATGGATGAGGTGGGACGCGGCATTGCCGTGGCCTTTGTCGCTACCATCTACGGCGTAGGGGCCGCCAACATCTTCTTTCTCCCCGTCGCCGGAAAGCTGCGCCTGCGCATTCGTGAAGAGCAGGTGCTGAAGCAGATGGCTCTCGAAGGTGTGATCTCGATTCTCGAAGGAATGAACCCCCGGATGATCGAAATAAAACTCGAGAGCTTTCTCGCCGAGCCCCGGGAGCCGGAAAACGGCCCGGTTGAAGTGAAAAAAGGCGCGGCATGAAGCGGCAAAAGCAGAAGCCTCACGTGAACCATGAACGGTGGCTGGTTTCCTATGCTGACTTCATCACGCTGATGTTCGCGTTTTTTGTCGTGCTTTACGCGAGCTCCCAGACAGATATGAGAAAGCAGGCCCAGGTCGCGCACGCCATCAACCAGGCCTTCAAAGCGCTTGGCCTCTTTCAGCCCGCCGGAAACGCCGACTCCGCCGCCAGCTCTCGCGACACGCCTGTAAACATCGTTCTTGGAGACGCCCTCTCCGCTGCCCCATCGGCTGCGGTGAGGGCCGACTTCGAACGGATGCATCACGAGCTTCAGGCCCGGCTGTCGAACCAGATCGCAGAGCACGTCGTCGCCCTGCACATCGGCCGCGAAGGACTGGTCATCTCGTTGCGCGAAGCCGGATTCTACGACAGCGGCTCAACAGTTCCGCATCCGGGCTCGATCGGCAGCATCGATTCGATCATTTCTGTGCTCCGTCCCACACCCTATGACATACGCATTGAAGGCCACACCGATAACGTCCCGATTCACACCAGCGAGTTCTCGACCAATTGGGAACTCTCGGCGGGGCGCGCCACGCGCATGACGCGGCTCTTCGTCGAACGCTTCCAATTCGATCCACGCCGCCTATCCGCAGCCGGATATGGCGAGTACCATCCCGTGGCCTCGAACGACTCGCCGGAAGGTCGCGGACAGAATCGCCGCGTGGACATCATTGTTCTGCCCTCGATCAACGGCATCCCGCAGACGACATTATTGGATGCGCCGGCGCAGCCAAAAACCACAACCCCGGCTTCTAGGCCTTCCGCTCCGGCTTCTCACTGAAGCCGATTATCTGAAGCCGCTATGATGGGAAGAAAGTGCATTCCCGGAAGCGCAATCTGCCTTCACCTCCCGTTCCAGCCGCGGCCGTACTTCGCCTGCGGGCCATGTACGAACGGCTGCTCCAGACATACGGCCCACAAAATTGGTGGCCTGCCAAAACGTCGCTGGAAGTCGTCGTGGGAGCCTACCTCACGCAGAACACCGCCTGGGCCTCGGTTGAGCGGTCGCTCAAAAACCTGGAGACCGCGGGATTAGTGACAGTGGAAGGATTGCGCGCGGTACCGGAGGAAGAGCTGCGCACCTGTATCCGGCCGTCTGGATACATGATCCGCAAGGCGGCGGCCATTAAATCGTTCATCGCCTTCCTCGACCGCTGTTACGATGGCTCGCTGGAGAAGCTTGCGGAGGAATCACCGGAGATCGCGCGGGCGCGCCTGCTTGCGCTGCCGGGAGTCGGTCCCGAGACCGCCGACGCCATTCTGCTCTATGCTCTGGGCCAACCCGCCATGGTCGTCGACGAGTATCTGCGGCGCGTGGCGATCCGGCATGAGCTGTTGCCGCCTTCATCAAAATACGGCGAGATTCAGGCGCTCGCCGAATCTGTCTTTCGTGACGATCCTGCCGCCACTCGCACCCAGCATTACAACGAATTCCACGCGGTTATCGTTCAGGTGGGCAAGAACAATTGTCGCCGTGTGCCCAGGTGCGAAGACTGCCCGTTGCTGTTCGACCTGCCGCATCCGGTTCCTGCCTCGCTGTATGTTCCGGGTCGTCCTCGCAGCGCGGCAAGGCGGAAATCTGCCGCATGAGAACGCTCTACGCTGCCACGAGCAATCCCGGCAAGCTGCGCGACTTCGCCGCTGCGGCCCAGGAAGAAGAGGGTGTCGCCATCCTGCCGCTGCCGGCTCTCGATGCGATTGCGCCGCCGGCGGAGGACGAGCCGACGTTCGAAGGCAATGCCCGAGCGAAGGCCACCTACTATAGCCGATTCCATCCCGGCGAGATCGTTGTCGCGGATGATTCCGGCCTCGAGGTCGATTCCCTTCGCGGAGAGCCCGGAGTCCGCTCGGCGCGTTACGCTGCTGATGCGGGCTTCGCGGGCGACCCCGCTGCAACCCCTGCCGCTACAACTCATGCCCCAACAACTACAGACCAGCGCAACAATCTTTATCTGCTCTTCCAGCTAAACGATGTCCCGGCCGGACAGCGCAGTGCCCGGTACCGCTGTGTTCTCGCCGCAGCCCGCGACGGCCAATGCCTGCTCACCGCGGAAGGCACGGTAGAAGGCGAAATCCTGATTTCCCCCCGAGGCGACGGCGGATTCGGCTACGACCCATTGTTCTATTTGCCCGAACTGGGCAAGACCATGGCCGAGATCGATCTCGCGACAAAGCACCGGCTCAGTCACCGGGGCCTGGCATTTCGAGCCCTCCTGGCTGCGATGCATTTCTTATAGGCGGACCGGCTTGATTTGCTCTTTCGTCTATGCACACTACAACGCGAGCGAGTTTCAGCCCATCGACGGTCTTCTTGACGCTGGCTTCTTCAAAAACCAATAATGAATGTTGACTCTTCCACAGTCTCAACCAGCATTAGTATTCCGCTCGGTTCCAACACCACCGGCCTGAATTTAGCTGCGTGGAATCGCCCGGATCGCCGGAATAGGCCGGTGAAGCGGGCTGGACGTGGCCCAACGCAGCAATAAATCAGAGACAGGTATGCTTGCACTTCATCGTTTAAAGGTTGGAGGAATTGAATGAGTACAACCGCGGTCAGCCTCCGCCAGAGCCGCGCCGCAGCCTTCTGGTATTCGACTACCGGCAAGAAGATCGTCATGGCGGTGACCGGCGCGATTCTCTTTGCATTCGTGATCGGGCACATGCTCGGCAACCTGCAGATATTCGAGGGCCCGGAGAAGATCAACGCCTACGGCCGCTTTCTCCACAATCTCGGTGAGATCCTCTGGGCCGAACGCATTGTGCTTCTTACTGCTGTTGTTCTGCACATCACCGCGACGGTGCAACTGGCGCTGAGGAGTAAGGCAGCCCGGCCAGTCGGATATTCACGCCGCGAAGCCATCAACTCCTCCTACGCGTCGCGCACCATGTACTGGTCCGGTCCGATCGTTCTGGCCTTCGTGATCTTCCACCTGCTCCACTTGACTGCCGGATGGATCGTGCCGGGAGCGGCCTTCATTGAAGGCGACGTCTACCACAACGTCGTCTCCGGCTTTCAGGTCTGGTGGGTCTCAGTGTGGTACATCTTCTCGATTTGCCTGCTCGGACTGCATCTGCGCCACGGTATCTGGAGCATGTTCCAGTCCGTCGGGCTGAATCATCCGCGTTACACGCCGATCCTCAAACAGGCCGCGCTCTGGATCGCGGCTGCCATCGTCCTTGGATACATCTCCATCCCGATCAGCGTTCTCCTGGGGCTCGTGAAATAGATGACACTCGACTCGAAACTACCTTCCGGTCCGATTGAGAAGGCATGGGAGAAGACGCGCTTCGATCTGAAGCTCGTCAATCCCGCCAACAAGCGCAAGCACACCCTCATCATCGTCGGCTCAGGCCTCGCGGGAGCTTCCGCGGCCGCGACCCTCGGCGAGCTCGGCTATAACGTCAAATGCTTCTGCTTTCAGGATTCGCCCCGCCGGGCCCACTCTATCGCCGCGCAGGGCGGCATCAACGCCGCGAAGAATTATCAGAACGACGGCGACAGCGTGTACCGGCTCTTCTACGACACGGTCAAAGGCGGCGATTTTCGCGCGCGCGAAGCCAACGTCTACCGGCTTGCCGAGATCAGCGTCCACATTATCGATCAGTGCGTCGCGCAAGGCGTTCCCTTTGCGCGTGAGTATGGAGGCGCTCTGACCAACCGCTCCTTCGGCGGCGCGCAGGTCTCGCGTACCTTCTATGCCCGCGGACAGACGGGCCAGCAGCTTCTGCTCGGCGCATATCAGGCGCTCGAGCGTCAGGTCCGCGCCGGCACGGTCGCGATGTTTCCGCGCACCGAGATGCTCGATCTTATTGTGATCGACGGCAAGGCTCGGGGCATCGTGACGCGCCACCTTGTCACCGGCGAGATTGAGACCCACTTTGGTGATGCGGTCATTCTCGGCACCGGCGGATACGGCAACGTCTACTATCTCTCCACCAACGCCAAGGGATCGAATGCCACGGCGATCTGGCGCGCACACAAGCGCGGAGCCCTTTTCGCCAATCCCTGCTTCACGCAGATTCACCCTACCTGCATTCCCGTCTCCGGCCACTACCAGTCGAAGCTGACGCTGATGAGCGAATCGCTGCGCAACGATGGACGCATCTGGGTTCCGCTGAAGAAGGGCGACAAGCGACCGCCGAGTCAGATTCCAGAGGCGGAGCGCGATTACTTCCTTGAGCGGCGTTATCCGAGCTTCGGCAATCTGGTGCCGCGCGACGTGGCCTCGCGCAACGCCAAGGCGGTCTGCGATGAAGGCCGCGGAGTCGGCGAAACCGGGCTCGGTGTATATCTCGACTTTTCCGATGCAATCGCTCAGCCTGGGCAGGCACGTCATCGAGGAGCGCTACGGCAACCTCTTCGAGATGTATCAGCGCATCACCGATGAAGATCCCTATCTGGTCCCGATGCGCATCTATCCCGCTATTCACTACACCATGGGCGGACTGTGGGTCGACTATAACCTGCAGAGCACCATCCCCGGACTCTTCGTGCTTGGCGAAGCAAATTTCTCCGACCACGGCGCCAACCGCCTGGGTGCAAGCGCGCTGATGCAGGGGCTCTCGGATGGGTACTTCATCATTCCCTACACCGTAGGCAACTATATCGCCACGTAACAAGTTCCCCAAGGTGGACGCGAGCAGTCCTGAAGCTCAGGCCGCCGTGGCTTGTGTCCTGCAGATGACCGACAAGCTGCTTTCCATCAAGGGCAAGCGCACGGTCGATTCCTTCCATCGCGAACTGGGCAAGATCATGTGGGACCACTGCGGCATGTCGCGCAATGCCGAGGGTCTCAAGACTGCGATCGGAGAGATCCGCGCGCTGCGCGAGGAATACTGGCAGAAGGTCAACGTTCCCGGAAGCGGCGACGACATCAACCAGAGCCTCGAGAAGGCCGGACGCGTCGCAGATTTCTTCGAGCTGGGCGAACTGATGTGCATCGATGCGCTCGATCGCAACGAGTCATGCGGCGGACACTTCCGCGAGGAATATCAGACGCCGGACGGCGAAGCGCAGCGCGACGACGAGCACTTTTCCTATGCCGCGGCGTGGGGATACCGCGGCCCCGGGAATCCTCCCGAGCTCGTCAAGGAGCCGCTGGAATTCCACTACGTCCACCCCAGCCAGAGGAGCTACAAGTAAATGAAATTGACACTGAAGATCTGGCGGCAGAAGGGTCCGGGCGACAAGGGTGCATTCGTCACTTATCCCATGGACAACGTCAATCCGGACATGTCGATGCTCGAATGCCTCGATGTTCTCAACGAATCTCTGATCGAGCGCGGCGACGAGCCCGTTGCCTTCGAGCACGATTGCCGCGAAGGCATCTGCGGATCGTGCGGGTTCATGATCAACGGCGTCGCCCACGGCCCCGAGCGCGCCACCACCGTCTGCCAGCTCACCATGCGGCACTTCAAGGACGGCGATCGAGCTGCTGCTCGAGCCGTGGCGCGCGCGGGCATTTCCCTTCCTCAAGGATCTGGTGCGTCGACCGTCGCGCCTTCGATCGCATCATTGCGGCGGGTGGATACGTATCCGTCTCGACCGGCAATGCGCCGGAGGCAAATGCAATTCCCGTCGGTAAAGGACATCGCCGATCAGGCCATGGATGCTGCGGCCTGCATCGGATGCGGCGCATGCGTGGCCGCCTGTCCCAATGCCGCTGCGGCGCTGTTCACCGGCGCCAAGATCTCGCATCTCAGTGTGCTGCCTCAGGGTAAAGTGGAAGCCGATCGGCGAGCCCGCGCCATGGTCGCACAGATGAACGAGGAAGGATTCGGCAACTGCACCAATATCGGCGAATGCACTGGCGTCTGCCCGAAGTCGATTCCGCTCGAGGTCATCGCCCACATGAACCGGGACTTCCTGCGCGCCAGCTTCAAGCGGCGCGACGAGCCTGCGACGACGATCACTCCGGTTTATAGCTGGAAGGTCAAGACCGAGTAAACACAGCGGCCGCAGCCGGCAACTCACAGCGATATTTGTGGAAGTGGTTGCGGCTGCTACAATTCCCACCACGCTCATGAAAACTGTATGCGCCGTAGTCCTCGCCACTGCTCTGTCCCTTGCCGCCCAGAACGTGAACAGCAAGACCGCCCAAGATGTTCATCAATCCGCCATCGTGATCGACACGCACGCTGATACCACCCAGCGTCTGGTGGACGAGAACTACGATCTTGCCGATCCGCTGAACGGCGGCAATCTCAACTTCGAATCCGCGCAGAAGGGCAACCTTGGCGCGGAGTTCTTTTCCATCTGGGTTGAGCCGGAACTCTACAAGGGACACTACGCCAAGCGTACCCTCGAGCTGATCGACGCCGTGTACCAGCAGGCCGCCCGCCATCCCGACCGAATGCAGATGGCATTCTCGCCCGGCGACATTGAAGAGGCCCACCGCGCTCACAAGCTGGCCGCTTTGATGGGCATCGAGGGCGGCCACTCCATCGATGACTCGCTCGGGCTGCTTCGCGACTACTATCGGCTTGGGGTCCGCTACATGACGCTGACCTGGTCGAACTCCCTCGACTGGGCCAACTCGTCGGGGGATGAGGGCAAGCCCGGCGTGCCGCACAATCCTGACGGGCTGACTGACTTCGGCAAGCAGGTTGTGGTGGAGATGAACCGGCTCGGGATGATGGTCGATATCTCGCACGTGGCCGACGACACCTTCTGGGCAGCGATCAAGACCACGAAGGCTCCGGTGATTGCATCGCACTCCTCGGCGCGAGCGCTGTGCAACGCTCCGCGCAACATGACCGATGACATGCTCAGGGCCGTGGCGAAGAATGGCGGTGTTGTGCAGGTGAACTACTACTCGGCGTTCATCAGCCAGGCCTATCGCGACGCGTCCATCGCGCAGCAACCCGAGGTCGAGAAGGCTACGGAGGCGCTGAAGGCCAAATACAAGGCCGAGGGCAAGCAGGTGACCTACGGCGATCTTGAAAAGCTGCAACGGCAGTATGCCGACCGCATTCCCCGGCCGCCGCTGAGCGCGCTGATCGACCACATCGACCACATCGCCAAGGTGGCGGGGGTGGATCACGTCGGCCTCGGGTCGGACTTCGATGGGGTGAGCGGGCAGCTTCCCGAAGGGATCGACTCAGCCGCCGACCTGCCGAAGATTACGGCGGCGCTGCTGGAGCGGGGCTACTCTCCGGACGATTGCCGGAAGATTCTCGGTGGGAATCTCCTGCGGGTTTTTGCCCAAGTGGAGAAGGTCAGCCAGGAGATGCAGGCCGGGAAGATGTAGGAAGACCCCGCCGGACTTCCGCCGGATACCTGGGTCACTCGGGCTACACTGGTTCCGGAATTTTCATGCAGACAAACCATGACCGATCAAACCAAAGCTTAGCGAATCAGGGGACGGAATCGCTGGCGCCAACGAAGATCGACTCGACCCGCCCGATCGAGCGGATTCTTTCGCCCTTCATGCGGTTTGCCAGGCTCGAGGCTGCAGGGGGACTGGTGCTGGCGGTGAGTACGGTAGCCGCGCTGGTGTGGGCGAACTCGCCATGGGCCGATCTGTATCACCGCTTCTGGCATCGCGACTTGTCGATCGGCCTGGGCCGCGCGATGGTGCACGAGACGCTGCTGCACTTCATCAACGACGGCCTGATGGCGCTGTTCTTTTTCTTTGTGGGCCTGGAGATCAAACATGAGCTCCTGGCCGGAGAGCTGTCGACGCTGAAGCGGGCGGCGTTTCCGATGGCCGCGGCGGTTGGTGGGGTGATCTTTCCTGCCCTGATCTTTACCGCCGTTGCGCACGGCACGCCGGCGTCATCATCCTGGGGAATTCCGATTGCGACTGACATTGCGTTTGTGCTGGGAGCGATGGCGCTGCTGGGCAATCGCGTGCCGCTGACGCTGAAAGTGTTTGTGACGGCGCTGGCGATTACTGATGACATTCTCGCCGTGACGGTGATTGCGCTGTTCTATACATCGGAGATCTCGCTGCGCGGTCTGGTGGCGGGGCTGGCGGGTATCGGCGTGTCGTATGTGGCGAACCGGCTTGGGGTGCGGGCGTGGCCGGTGTATGCGGTGATCGGAATCTTCGTGTGGCTGGCGATGCTGCGCTCGGGTGTGCATGCGACGGTGGCGGGAATTCTGCTGGCGCTGACGATTCCGGCAACGACGCTGGTCGAGCCGGTCGAATTTCTAAAGCAGAGCCGGGCTACGCTGGAGAGGCTGCTGGCGGTTGCGAAGTCGGAAGCGGAGCTGACCGAAGGCGAAGCAGACAACCTGATTTACAGCATTGAGCAACGCTGCGTGCTGGTGCAGTCGCCGCTGCATCGGATCGCCCACGCGCTGCAGCCGTGGGTAACGTTCTTCATCATGCCGGTGTTTGCGCTGGCCAACGCGGGCGTGCATCTGCCGGGCGAGGGCGGCGGCAAGCTGCTGCAGCCGATTGCGGTCGGAGTGTTTCTGGGGCTGTTCTTCGGCAAGCCGCTGGGCGTGTTCCTGTTCGCATGGCTCTCGGTGAAGCTGAAGGTGGCGGTTGCTCCGGACGGCGTGAGCTGGCGGAATATCTTCGGAGCGAGCTGGCTGTGCGGGATCGGCTTCACGATGTCGCTGTTCATTGCGGCCTTGTCGGTGGGCGAGGGCGAAATGCTGGAGATCGCGAAGATCGGCACACTGCTGGCTTCAGTGGCGGCCGGCGTGGCGGGCTCGCTGGTGCTTTCGGGGAGAGCAACTCCTGGGCGCTAGCTCCTGGCTCCTAGCTTGATTTCCGACGATGGGTTCACCACGTGAAAGACACTTCCTTTTCGACGTAGCCGGTCCCGGCCGGAAATTCTATTTGTAACTTCTGCAGTGGCGTTTTTGCGTCTGAGATAGTCACGCCCGTGGCGCGGAGCGAAGACTGTGGGCTATTGATTCGCAGCCAGATGGTCTGCGTGCTGCCGCCCTGAGCGGCGAGCCGAAGGGTAATCGAGTTCGGCGTGGACTGCTGGTCGAGCACTTTCATCTGCTGCGTTGCGAATCCGGGCTCAGGGAGATTCTGCGTGAGCCCGGCTTCGACGGCGGGCAGCGGGATCTGGAGAACGCCGTTGGCGAGCTTTGCGCCGGGTGCGAGGGATTTGAGGTGAACCTGAGAAGCTGCGGGTCCTGATGCGCGGATGAGCAGCATACCGTTGTCACGCTTGATTTCTATGCTGACGCGGTGCTGGCCGATCGGGATGTTCGAGAGGCTCGCGTGCTCCCAGTCGGCGGGGAGCGAAGGGGTGACGCTGACTTCGTTCTCGGCGGCGTTCCATTCGAGCCCAAATAATCCACGAATGACAGGCGAGATAATCATGGCGGCGGACCAGAGCTGATGGGCAGTGCTGCGTCCGAGGGGCTGGAAGAACTGGCCGGATAGGAGTTCCGTCGCGTTGCCAAGGTCCTGCGACCGGATAAGGCCGGCATTCTGGCGCAGATGCGCATAGCCGGAGAGCGGCCGGCCGGCACGGTATTCGGCGAGGGAGACCCATCCAGTGTAGAGCGGCCAGACTGTGCCCTGGTGGTAGCTGATTGGGTCGTAGAAGCTGGTGCGATCAGAGAGTATGCGGGTTCCCCAGTCTGTAGAAAATTCACTCGACGCCCAGCGGTTGAACATGGGCTGCGAGTGGTCGAGCGAGTAATCTCCGTCCCACCAGGCGACGGAAGGGAAGATCGTCGCCGTGTCGTCGGTGGTGTTGTTGGCGTTCCAACTGAAGGAGTAGAAGTCGGAGTGGAAATATTCTTTTTCAATCTGCGCGCGGATGTGCGCGGCGCGGCCCTCAGCGGCGCGGGCGAGGTCGGCGTGACCAGTGGCGCGGGCAAGGTTCGCGAAGGCAAGGCTGGCCTGCTCGTCAAGCGCGGCTATGTAGATCTCCTGATGTGGCATCGCGGGCACCCACGATTCGACCCAGCCAGTTCCCTGTGAGTTGTCGTAGATGCCGTCTCCGTCGGAGTCGTGTGTGGTCACAAAATTCCAGGCCTTCGCGATCGCATCCCAGTGCGACGCGATGAAGGCCTGATCGCCGCTGATGCGGAGATAGTCATTGAGGGCCATCGGGAAGAGCAGGGTTGCATCGGCAGCGGCGTATTCGTAAGGCAGGCTCTTCCAGTCGACGAGAGCGGCGGTCTGCGACCACTCGTGCATGATCTTGCCGTCGTCGCGCTGGCGCTTGATGAGGAACTCGATCTCGCGGCGGGTGACGTTGTAGTCGCCGTAGCTGTTCACGGCGTAGAGGGTCCAGAGGGCATCGCGGCCGAAGAACCATCCGAAGCCGGGACGGGCGGAGTCTCCTGAGCCGACGAAGCCTGCGGTGAGGGCTTCTTCGTCGTGCGATGGCACGGTCTGAACGCGGAGCTGATCGATCGAAACCTCAGACCACTTGAAGGCTTCGTTGAGCTGCTGGTCGGGGGTGTCGATGCTCAGGTTCGACGTGAGAAAGTCGTGCTCGTAATTCTGCTGGTCTTCGTAGATGGAGCGCGCAGAGTTGTCCAGCGCCGCGAGCTGCTTGTAGAGGCCGTCGCGGCTGGCCGCGGCGATGGTATTGCCCTTGGTGAGAAGCAGCGGGAAGAGCGTGTTGGTATCGCGGGCGGGGTCGAAGTGCAGCACGAACTGCAGTGGATAGATGCGGGCGAGCTCCTGGTAGGGCTGCATAATGCCCGGCTCGGCGGTGGGCATGGCGATCGCGGCGGCGTGATCGGGGAAATTGAGATGCAGGATGTAGAAGCCGCTGCTGTTCCCTGTCTTGGCCCATTCAGGCGATGGCGGGCCTGCCGAAGGTGCAGGCCACATGCGGACCATGACTGGCGTGAAGCTGAAGGTGAGGTCCATGGGGCGCACGGCTTCGATCTGGTAGAAGACCAGCACTCCGGCGCCATCGGGGACGTTGCGTGGGGCAGTGATGATCTCTCTCACCGTGAAGTTCGCATGCGAGAAGGTGATGGTAGTCGAGCCGGGGCGGACATCGATGGCTGCGGCCTGCAGGTTGACGTCGATGGGGACCGGATAGTCCTTCATCTCGGCTGTAATGCGCATGTTGGTGAGGATTTTCCAGGGGAAGATCCAGGCTTCGTAGGAGCCGTCCTGCGAGCCGAGAATGGTACCGCGTGGTCCCACGACTGAGAAGGGATGCAGCGGGTTGATGTCGCGCGAGATAACGGATTGGTTTGGAGGATAGAGTGGAAATCCTGGTAGCGCTGGCAAAGGCGCAAGAGTGGACTGTGCGAGTGCAGGTGCTGCGAGCGCGAGAAGCAGATGTCCGGCGAGTCTGATCACGACAAAGAATGCTACAGCGAATGTCGGTTCGCGTCGATGTGCCCCGATCATGACATCTGTCATGTGCGATTGATGACAGAGGGCACTGCTATGTCGCGTCGATCCGGGAGATGCTGTCTTCAGCAAGGAGACGGTATGGCGACGACATACGCATCAGGATTGCAGATTGAGCCTTTGACAGCTCCCTTTCCTGCTCCGGCGCGTTCGAAGCATGCGATTGCGCGGCTGCATTCGGTCACGAAGCGCTATGAGAAGACTACGGCGCTCGACAATCTGACACTGAGTCTTTATCCCGGTGAGGTGGTCGCGCTGCTTGGCCCGAACGGCGCGGGAAAGACCACGGCGGTTCGTTTGCTTCTGGGGTTGATCGCGCCAACCTCAGGCAGCGTGCGGGTGATGGGGCGTGATCCACGCGACGCCTCCGCCCGCACGGGAATCGGCGCGATGCTGCAGGTGACGCGCGTGCCGGAGACGCTGAGGGTGCGCGAGCACATCGACTGGTTCCGGAGCTACTATCCGAATCCGCTACCGGCCGCGGAGATTGTACGCATCGCGAAGCTGGAGGGGCTGGAGAACAAGTTCTTCGGGAAGCTTTCCGGCGGGCAGAAGCAGCGCGTGCTGTTCGGGCTGGCGCTGGCAGGTAATCCTGACCTGATTTTTCTCGATGAGCCCACCGTGGGCATGGATATCGAGTCGCGGCGCGCGCTGTGGGAGCAGATACGCTGGCTGGCGTCGCAGGGCAAGACGGTGCTGCTGACGACGCATTACCTCGAAGAGGCCGATGCGCTGGCGAGCAGAATCGTGGTCATTGATAAGGGCCGGGTGATAGCCGAGGGAACAGCGGCGCAGATCAAGCATCGTGTGAGCGGACGCAGGATCCGTTGTATTACCGAACTTGATGAGGTGTTCCTGCTGTCGTTGCCATCGGTGGCCAGTGTGGAACGGGACCGCGAGGCACTGATCATCACCGCGCACGAAGCAGAAAGCGTGGTTCGAGAGATGCTGCTGCGCGATGTGACGCTGCGCGGGCTGGAGATATCGGCTCCGGGACTTGAGGATGCGTTCCTCGCGCTGACCGGCAATAACTCCGCGAGCCACTGAACAAGTAACCGCACTTGTTACATAGGAGAAGAGATCATGGCCACCGCTGTTCTGAGTGCACATCCCGAGACATTGGGGTTCGGATATTACTCCCGCGTGCTGCAGCAGGAGATCCGCTACGAGTTCCTTAAGATGCTGCGGCTGCGGGCATTTTCGCTCTCGGTGATTGGCTTTCCGGTAATGTTTTACTTCCTGTTTGGAGTGAGCAATCGGCACACGGAGTGGGCTCGCTACCTCCTGGCCAGCTACAGCTGCTTCGGCATGGTGGGCGCTTCCCTCTTCGGCCTGGGCGCGGGCATCGCCATGGAGCGGATGCAGGGATGGCTGGAGCTGAAGCAGGCCAGTCCCATGCCGCGGCTGGCCTACCTCGCGGCCAAAATGGTTTCGTGTTCGGCCTTTGCGCTGATCATCACGGCGCTGCTGGTTACGCTTGGCGTAACTCTGGGCGGCGTAAGTATGACGGCGGCAGAGGTCCTCAAGCTGGCCGGCATCACGCTGGCGGGCGCAGTCCCATTTGCCAGCATGGGACTGCTTCTGTCGCTGCTGATGCCGGCCAACGCTGCTCCGGGCATCATCAACCTGATCTATCTGCCGATGTCGTTTATGTCGGGCCTGTGGATGCCGCTGAGCATGCTGCCACACTGGATCCAGAAGGTGGCACCGGCGCTACCGACGTATCATTATGCGCAGCTGGCGCTGAATATCTTCGGTTACGCGCAGCCAGGAACGACGATGTCCGGGCATTGGGAGGCTCTGTTAGGCTTTACTTGCCTGATGCTGGGCGCAGCCTGGCTGATCTTTACGCGGAGTGAGGCGAGGGCTTGAGTATCTGCGAAGACGGACGCATGGGTGTCAGCGGCTTCACTGAAGCCGCGAAATCGGGAGCGCGACCCAGCCATGCGCTGCGCAACCGGCACGTGAGAAGCAGCGGCAAGCGGAGCGATCTCTGGGATTTCGTCTGGATTTTCTACTCGGTTTTCTTCTTTATTGAGCCGATCGCGCGGCACAACCGGGCGTACTGGATCGAGTTTGCCGTTTTCTACACCATCTTCCTTGCCCTTTACTCCGGGCTCATCTTCAGCCGCAAACACTGGCAGCAGTACACGCTGCTCGCAGCCATGGGCGTGCTTGGCGTTCTGTATTTTCCGAAAAACAACGCCATCGCCGGAACCTTTATTTATATTTCGGCTTTCATCCCCTTCGTAACCGACTCGCTGATCATCAGCGTCGGCACGATGGCGGTGGTCTCGATCACGGTTGTAGTCGAGGGCCTGCTGCTGCACATCACCCCGTGGGGATGGGGATTTGGAGCGGTGTTCTCGCTCATTGTCGGCGGGACCAATCTTATTGCGGCACAACGGGTGCGAGCCAACGCAAAGCTGCAGATGGCGCATGAGGAGATAGAGCAGCTGGCGAAGCTGGCCGAGCGCGAGCGCATCGCGCGCGATCTGCACGATGTGCTGGGGCACACGCTTTCGGTCATCGTGCTTAAGTCGGAGCTGGCGGGGCGGCTCTTCTCGCGTGATCCGCAGCGCGCAGCGGCGGAGATTGCCGATGTGGAGATGATCTCGCGCAAGGCGCTGACGGAAGTGCGGGAAGCGATTCGCGGCTACCGCGCAGAGGGCCTGGCGGCGGAGATCAAGCGGGCGCACAGCACGCTGGATGCGGCGGGAGTGACGTTGGTCTGCGAGGAGAAACCTCCGGAGCTGAATCCGGCGGTGGAGACCGTTGTATCGCTGGTTGTGCGCGAGGCAGTTACAAATATCGTGCGGCACGCGCAGGCGAGCCACTGCTCGATGATCTTCTCGACGGAAAACGGGCACGAGTCACTGGTGATCGAAGACGACGGGCGCGGAGGCGTGCGCGCGGACGGCAATGGAATCCGCGGCATGAGGGAACGCATCGAGGCGCTCGGAGGGCAGTTTGCGGTGGAGAGCCACAAAGGCACGCGGCTGACGATCGTTGTCCCGACGGAGGGTCGTCCCGAGCCGGTTCTTGCAGACCGCAGCCTTGCAGAGCCAAGCCATGCGTGAGGCGATAAACAAGATTCGCGTCATTGTTGCCGAAGATCAGGGCATGGTACTGGGGGCACTGGCAGCGCTTCTCGAGACCGAACCCGATATAGCCGTCTGCGGCAAGGCGGCGAATGGGCGCGAAGCGCTGACGGCAATTGCCAGGCAAAAGCCGGATGTTCTGGTGACCGATATCGAGATGCCGGAGATGACAGGTCTGACGCTGGCGGCGGAGGTAAGGGACCGGCATCCGCAGACGCGAGTTGTGATTCTGACGACGTTTGCGCGTCCGGGTTATCTGCGGCGTGCGCTCGATGCGGGTGCGAAGGGGTATCTGTTGAAGGACCGGCCTGCGGCGGAGCTGGCCGAGGCGGTGCGCAGGGTGCATCGCGGGCTGCGGGTGGTCGATCCGGATCTGGCCGCAGAGGCGTGGGACAGCGGGCCGGATCCGCTGACCGAGCGCGAGCGGCAGATTCTGTGGCGCGCGGGTGAGGGCAAGTCGAGCCTGGAAATCGCCGAGGAGCTCCGCTTGTCCGAGGGGACGGTGCGAAATTATCTCTCCGAGGCGATCAGCAAGCTGGGCGCGGCGAATCGTGTGGATGCGGCGCGGATAGCCAGGGCGAAGGGATGGCTGTAGGAGCAACACTAACGGCATGAGCGAGCAGCCCTGTTCTCAGGATGCGCGCGGAAGCTCTACCGAGTGGACTCTTGTTGAACCTGGATGGCCAGCCAGGATAAACCTGCACTCCGATAGCAATTCCGAAGGAGCGATCGAGCCGTATCCAAGGCACAATACGTGAATCTCCGGATAGCTTTCATGGAGACATTCAACGAATGCGGACTGCTCGAGTGGAGAAAAGCCATGCTCCAGTATGACGAGATTCGTCTTCCGGGTTATTGCAATAGAGGCAGCAAGGCCGAGGCTGGATGCGCAGTATGTCCGAAAGCCCGCACTTTCAAGGACCTTTCGCCGCGTATACGTCAAAACAGGTTCGTTCTTCGAGACGAGAAGAATTTCGGGGGAAGAAGCTGTCATTTCAACTAAGAACATACGCCGGTGCAATTGCAGGCATGTACGTCATATCGCGCCAATTTGAAGGTAACTTGGTGACTTCCCCCCTCGAATAGCTACATTCCTTCTCCTGTAAACGGGTTCACCTGGTTTGGCTTGGCGGCGGTGGGGTCCGAAGGTTTCGGGGCGGGCTCTTCGTGCGCTGTGGGCGAGGCCGCTTGAGTGCCGTCCGTACTGTAGACACGCAACGGATCGCCCGGCAGCATGTGGTGTTCCTCGAGCGCGATGCGGACGCGGCGCTGAAATTCGCGCATCGCTCCCCACTGCTGATTGGCGTAGGTCTTGAACTGCACCGGATAGATGATCTGCGAGCCCTTGATCGAGTCGACGCCGAGCAGCGTCGGGTCATCGAGGAAAGCGCTCTTATAAGCAGGGTCATTCCGCACGCCCATGGCTACATCTTTCAGCAGTTTCAATACCTCGTCGGGGTTGGCGGAGAAGTCGACCGAAACATTGATGGTCGCGACGGAGAAGTCCCGGGTGACGTTGCCGACCGTCGTGATCTGCGAGTTGGGAACGATGTAGAGCGTACCGTCGCCGTCGCGTACCTGCGTCTTGCGAAGGGACATTGCCTCGACCGTTCCTGAAACTCCCGCTATCTTTACCACGTCGCCGACGTTGTACTGGTCTTCGACCAGGATGAGGATGCCGTTCAGGCAATCCTTGACGATGGTTTGTGCGGCGAGGCCGAGGGCAACTCCCGCCACGCCTGCGCTGGCCAGCAGCGGCTCCAGCTTGAAGCCGAGCAGAGGCAGGATCTCCAGGGCGGTGAGGAAGCCGATGATGCCGATGCCCGTGGCGCGAGTCACGGAGGCGAGGGTGCGGACCTGGGCCGCGCCGCCTCCGCTCCGTCGTTCAGCGATGCGGAGCATGCGCCCGGTCATCAGCTTCAGGATGCGCAGGAATATCCATGCGACGATCAGCGTGATGACGATTTTGGGCAGAGCGGTATGGAGGAAACTCTGCAGATCGGCGAGCCACTTCTCGTCGAGCTGCCTGAAGAATTCACCTGGTCCAAACAAAAGAAATGCGGGCAATACTTTAGCTGTCAGAACGATCATTCGTACCTATAATGTCCCACAAAGACAAATTGGAGCCCATGCGATCCCGTATACGATGTTTGGATGCGATTTGGCCGGCTGCGATCCTGCTGGCAGGCCTTGGGATCATGGCCAGCGAACGAGCGCTCTTAGCTCAGAGTGGGACTCCTTCCACGCAGATGCCTGCACAGATGCCTACTGCGCCCACCATGCCGGGTACCGGCCGTCAGAACGGGCCCGGGGAGGACGACAGCAATAATCCCATGATGCGTCAACTGGCCGAGCAGCAGGCCCACAAGCGCAATGACATGCGCCAGAAGCTGATTGTGGACGATACGGCGAAGCTTCTGACTCTGGCGCAACAGTTGAAAGAAGAAGCCGATAAAGGCGGGAACAGCGCATCGTCCCCAAATTTTGCGCGAAAGGCGGAGGAGATCGAGAAGCTGGCCAAGACGGTCAAGGACAAGATGCGAGAAGGACAGTAAACCTAGCGATCATAGTACGCGATCAGGAAAGACGAGACGGCCGCATCCTTTGAGGAATGCGGCCGTTGATGTTTGTGGGTGCTATTGGTTGACCGTTACGTTGACGGTGGTGGTGGCTCGTGGCTGACCCGCTCGTTCGCAGTGCCAGATCACGATGTTCCGGTGGTGTAGCTTGCGCTGCCTCCTCCGCCGCTTTGCCGCCGCCGCCACCTACCGCATCCGATGCCGATACCAACCATCGCGGCGAAGAGAACAGTATTCCGAGGATCGCGCGCCAGCTGCGGCGTCGGGCCGGAATTCCGAAGAAGAGCAGCAGGCAAGTGCTGCTCCTCCGCCAATGGCGAAGAACCTATCCAGCGGCGGCGCAGGGCTCCGCTGGTTGGCCGCCGTAGCGGTGACGGTCAGCATGGCGGTGGCTGGGGTGCTCCCGGACACACTCAGCCGAGGCGGGTACAGAGCAGGCCACTTGCGCAGAGGAGGCGGTACAAGCGAGCTCAGACGCGACCTGTCGAGAATCCGCGGAGGAGTCACAGTGATCGTGGAAGTGCCAGTTCCGCCTGGCTTCACGCCAGCGGCATTCTGCTGGTCAGCAGAGAAGCGGCGTTGGTTGGTGCGGTTATGGCGACGGTTATGGTGGCTGTTTCGGTGACGGTCCTGAGGTCGCTCGACCAGTGCCGGTTACCGTGATGGTGTAGGTTACCGGCCGTGGTCGTCGCTGGTGCTTGCAACGGTAAGCCACTGAGGTTGCAGCGCCGTGGTACCGGTAATATCCACTGGCTTGGGAGCGAAGGTTACAGGTTGGAGGACTGGTTGCGCCGCTGGGACCGCTGACCGTGGCTGTGAGAGCCACGTTACCGGTGAAGGCCTGTGCGGGCGACGGTGATCGTGGAGGTATTTCCCGTGGCCTGGCCCTGGCTGAGGGTGAGGGTTGCCGGAGCCGGAGTGAGAGTGAAGCTCCGGTGGGGTGGAGCTGACAGTGCACAGCGGCCTGATTGCGAGCGTGTGCACGTAGACTGGCCTGTCGAGTCTTTGCCTGTGACGAGGATGTTGTAATTTCCGGCGGCTGACGAAGAGCTGGCGTTGATGGTCAAGGACAACTGGTCGGTGCCGCCGGCAGACAGCGTGGCAGATGAAGTTATGCTGCAGCTGATGGCGGAAGTGGGGGGCAAGTAAAGGTGACTTCTCCGGTGAATCTGTTGACCGACGAGACATTGATGGTGTCAGTGCCCTAGCTTCCGGCGGCGACGGGAACGATTGTTGTCTCCGGTACCATCGAGAAGTCAGAGAGCGGATTGGAAATGGCAGCCCCATTATTCAGCGTGAAGGCTGACAGATTATAGTTTTGGTCGCCGAGATATTGCAGGGTAACGAAGTTTGCGCCCTGGAAGAGAGTCTGGCTATTGAGGGTGGCCGAGAAGGTGGAGACGTCACCTGTAGCCGGCACGTTCAACGGGATATTCGTGATGAAGTTCCCGGAGGAGAAGATGCCGATGCCTCCAAAGTAGTTGGTGGGCGGCCCATGGCCGTTCTGACCAGTCACAGTGCCGGTAATGGTGATGTTCGTTGACGGCGAAATCGTATTCCCTACGACGGTTGCCGTTGTGGTTGTGGCAAGAAGTCCTAACGATCCAATCTGGATTTGAAAGGCTCCCGTACTGGTTGCCTTATAGTTCGAGTCTCCTGAGTAGGAGACGTTGACCGTATAGGTCCCAGAGGTGTTGGTTGTTGCCACAGTAACGGTTGCAACACCTTCGCGGCCCAGATAGGTGGGATCTGTTGTCGGCGAGAGCGTGACCGTTTGTGTGCCGCCGGGCAGTCCGGTAACGGTGACGGTTCCGGTGGGCGGCGAAATCGGGACCGGGAAAACGCTGGTGTTTGTCGCGGAGTTGTAGGCGGCACCGTTTAGAACCTGGATATTGAAAACAGTCGACTGGCCGTTGGCGAATTGCGGTGGACTGTTATTTATCTGGTTCGAGGCACCAAACCCGATCACCGGCGTGTCCTGGACCACTGTGAAGGTGACTGCTGTGGCGGTCGAAGGGTTGTAGCTGTTATCTCCTGCGTATTTTGCAGCGACTGAATGCGGACCCAAGGCGAAGGGCGCGTTGTACTCAGCGTCACCCTCTGCATTGAGCACCGCGGTGTTGATGGTCGAGCTTCCGTCAACAAAGGCGACGGTTCCAGTGGGAATTCCGAACACCGGGCATGTGGCACTGCTGGTCTGGCAGCTCTCCAGTGCAGCGAGCTGCGAACTGGGAGCCACCTGCGCGCTGAGAAGTATCTGGGTACCGTAATCAACGTTAGTTACGCCAGAAACGTTGCCCGCTGGCGAGAAGAGATTGAAGTAGATACCGCTATTTTCCGGGCTGACGGTGATCTGGGTCTTCTGCGAGGTGCTTAGCGCATTGGTTCCGTCTCCGCTGTACTGGCCCCAGATGTTGTAGGTGCCACCCGGCAGGTAGTTGACTGTGTTGCTGCTAAATGAGCCATTTTTCAGCGGAAATCCAGGCTGACCCTGCTGAACCGGCTCAGTGCTGTCGGTCATCAGGGCTACGTCCCCGGTGGCGCTGGCCGGGGTGACAGAGCCGCTGACGGTAATACTTGTGCCGTGGGTGAAGGATGTCGGGGAGGGCGTGAGGGTTACGCTGGTTGAGGTGAAGGTGACCTTGTTCCAGTCGCTGACAAGCACGTTGGCGTCGACGGAGCCAAGACCGCTGGCGAGGTCATAGCCGGTACCAGCGTTGTACTCGGGTGTCGTACCGGTGCCGATCTGGCCTATGGTCGCCTCGCCGTAGGTGGGATCGGTGGCAGTGATGGGGGTGCCACTCACGGAGATGCAATCGAACGGAGCGTATCCGTTAGTGGTGGTATTGATGTTGCAAGGTTGAGAGTTGGAACCCTTGGTCACGTCATGGAATGCTGCGGGAAACTGCTGGGCGAGAGGATAGAGGACAAAGTCCGCCTGACCCTGACGGCCATATTGTTGGTTGACCAGGGCCATAATGCCGGCAAAGGCAGGCGAGGAAGCCGAGGTACCGCCGACCGCGGTGATTTGCACGGTGCCACCGCTCGAAACTGGTTGGCAGTCGCCGTCCTGATAACACTCAGGGTAGAAACTGCCGTTCGCTCCGATGGCGGCATAGAGCGAGACGTCGGGCACGTCACGCACCGAGTCTGCGGGAACGCCGGTGCCTTTTTGCCAGGAGGGCTTGAGGTAGCCGGAGAGCGTACCTGTGCAGTTGCCACTGGAATCGTACGTATTGGTGCTGCAGACGGCGGCGTTGCTGGCGCCACCTCCGCCCCCTTCGACGACGGTGGTCCCGTTTGTGTCGTAGTAGTTGAGAATATTGAGACCGAACTGGCTGTCGTTCCAGGGCTGCTCGGGGATTACGCCTTTGATGGAAACCATCGGCGTGTTGTTGCTAGCGGTGGTGTTCCAGTAATTCGGAATGACTGAAGGATCCACCGCGTTGCTCGAGTTGAGATAAAGGAAGTCGGTACCGCCAACGGACACGTTGTAGGCCGACTCGCCCCAGCCAGTCACGGCCTGGCCATTCACGGCATAGGCCGCGCCATCATCGCACTGGGCCGATCCGGCGTCTCCCGAGGAAACCATAACGGTAATGCCCTGTGCTGCCGCCTGCTCCCATAGGAGGCCGAAGGCATGAGTCCAGACCGGGACCTCCGCCTCGCATAAGCCGAAGCTCATGCTGATGACTGGCGCGACGTTGCTATACACGGCGTGCTCCGCGGCGAGCAAGAGACCATACTCCAGAGCTGTGTCGGAAGCAATCACCAGATCGACCGTGGCATTGGGGGCGACGGCTCCCGCTTCTTCAACGTCAAGGTACGCCTCGACGGAGTCACCGTTGGGGCCGTCAGGATCGTTGATGCCGTCGATGCCGGGGTCATTACCATCGATAATGACCTGCGGCGGGTTGGCGGGCAGGTTGAAGAGGGTGCGGAACTGGTTGACCAGATAGACGTTGATATTGGAGTCGTTGACGATGGCGATGGTCTGGCCAGTTCCGTTGATGCCGGCAGCATAGAGCGGGTTGACGTCATATTGGACGGCGAAGTCGCCGGGCGCCAGGACGAAGTTGTAACCGGTTGAGGCGCTCCCGGTAGTCCACTGAGGGGTGGCCTTGTCAGTCTTGGGATCGTAGGTGGCCTTGCCGAGAACTTTGACGTACTTCTTTCCGCGGAAATTGCTCAGTGAGGTGAACCCGCCGAAGACTGGGGCGAGAGCGGCGGGAATCTGCGGGTCGGTGGCGTTGGCGTAGTGAGTCTCACCGTTTACCAGATACTTGTGGATCTGAGTATGGAAGGCTTCGCGGAACTGGGAGACATTGCCGGAGATCTCGAGGGTCTGCTTGCCCGCATTAAGTTTGGTAATGCTGAAGCCCTTGGACTGTAGCCAGGACTCAACGGTGGCTATGTCCTGATCGGAGGGGCCGAACTGCTTACCGAACTGGTCGGGAGTGAGCCACTTGTGATAGCTGGCCGACCCGGGCGTGTGCAGGTCGCTGATGAGTTGCTTGAGGGTGGTCTCCTGCGCGTCGCTGCGCTTGAGCACTACCTGGATACGGTCGAGGGGCATGCTGTCGGGCGCGGCTCCGCGATCGTTGGCCTTATTCGCCAACGGATGCACCGTTCCCTTGAGTGTGACAAGGGAGCTTTCGTCAATGGGCTGCGTGATGCGCGTGGTCACCAGCGAGGAGGCGGTCTGCGCGACGGCCGGTGCGGGAGAGACGAGAGCAAGGGCTGTCGCGAGGAGTGCGATCGGGCCCAGGGAGAGGAGATTTTTGCGAAGCATGGCCATCCTATCCAGTCTTGAAGCAATTGAAGCGAACGACGTGGGCGATACAGATCGGTAGAGTGCGCATTCTCAAGATGCGCTGGCGTACTACTCGATCGCCGGGGGATGAGGAGGCGGATCGAGGTGGGAGGACTCGACAGCGTGGGGCGCAACCGGCCGCTCAACAGAAGAGCCGGAACAGGCTGCGGGCAACTCCGATGGTTGTAAGCGATACAAACAGGCCTGTCAAGAAGCGGGCCACGTGCCGGGCAGAACCGACGCCGAGGAGCTGCCAGCCTACATGTAGGCAAGGGCTCGGGGATTCCCTCAACAGAGCTCGGCCTTGCAGGGCTGGAATGCATAAAAGAGAGAATTGCCTGCGGGGTTTAGACGGAGATCGGCAGAATTAGTTGCGGTATGGATTTGACTGCCGTGGTCCGGCCGAGAATGCGGTGTGTGAATAACTATAGAAAAACGGCGGACTGTTCTGGCAGAGTGGTCCGGTAAAGGAATTTATCTGAAGGCGGCACAAGGCCGGAAATGCTGACTTTTTGGCAGGATCTCGTCATTGTCATTCTGATTGTCGTTTGTTCCCTGCTCTTCAAACTGGTCATGGATCGTCTCTGGACGAGGGAGCACCGGAGGAGCCACAACGACCTCATCGGGTGGCAACTGAGCATTTTGGGCACGACTTATGCGGTGATTATGGGCTTCATGCTGTACGCGGTGTGGAACAACTTCGGACTGGCTGAGGTGAACGCGGACACCGAGGCCAACGCGCTCGTGAATGTGTACAGGCTTGCCGAGGGGCTTCCGGCAACACAGCGAGATGAGCTGAGACAGGCTGCGCGAAGGTATGCGAATGTCGTCCTCGAAAAGGATTGGCCGGCGATGGCGCACGGATACGAGGGAACGCTCGCAAGCCATACGCCCGACCAGGAGATGTGGACGATTCTTATGTCGGTGAAGGGAGCGTCCGGCACCGAGCTCACGGCGGAAGATCATGCTTTATACGAGCTGAGCACTGTGGCGGAGCGCCGGCGGCTGCGGCAGTTACAGAGCGTGTCTCGTCTGCCGGGAGTGCTGTGGTTCGTGCTGATTTCCGGCGGCGCCTTGTCGATCATGTCGAGCTGCATGTTCGGATCGGAGAGTTCCTGGCTGCACAGCCTTCAGGTGCTCGCCTTTTCCCTGCTGATCGCGCTGGCGCTGGTGGCCATTGCGGATATCGACCGGCCCTACCAGGGGTCCGTCCATGTGGCTGACACGCCATTCAGGCGGGCACAGTTGAATATGCAGGAGCCGTAAAAGGAGCGGTCAGGCAGGCGGTTTTGTGCCCGATTGTGCAGGCGATTCCGGAGGAAGGATTTCCGCTCTCGATGGCGGCCTCTGCGGAGGCAGCGGTGGGTACTGCGGCGCTGGCCATGCGCCTTGCGGAGGGCCGGGCTGCGGCGGGAGTTTGGGCTTCTGGTTCCGGAAAGCATAGACGATGGCGAGCAGCGGCGGGCCGAGGAGAATTCCCCAGAACGGAATGATGATACCGAGCAGGATGGGCACGAAGAT
Organism: uncultured Acidobacteriaceae bacterium; assembly: GCA_963782175.1. Lineage (GTDB taxonomy): Bacteria > Acidobacteriota > Terriglobia > Terriglobales > Acidobacteriaceae > Silvibacterium. The sequence goes on along the minus strand of CAWAIX010000008.1, from coordinate 252,156 downwards.
CGATGCCCAGATGGGCACACGCGAAGTTCGCTTGAGAAGCCACGGCTGCAGCACAAGCTGGTCTATGACCACAATGATGGCGTAAAGGCCGAGGACAAAGGCCAGGCGCTCGAGGTCCCTCCCGCTGAGAAGAATCGCCATGACCGGGAAGATGACGGTGATCACGCCGCCGAAGTTGGGAACGAACGTCATGAGTCCGCCGATGAGGGCCCACACCGGCGCGAGCGGGACGTGAAGAATGGTCAGGCCGATCCACCAGAGAATGGCGACACAGAGCGCTTCGAGCGAGACGGCGCGCCACCAGTTCAGGAGAGCGGTGCCGGCGGTCTTGGCGTGACTGCGGAGATCAACGGGCATAATCGTTTGGACGCGATTTTATGCCTCGGCGGAATGTAGCGGCGACTCGAGGATTATGCAGTGTCAATAGGGTCAATAGGTGCAGAAGTTCTGATGAGCCGGTTCTGCTAGCCTAGAAGTATGAAATTCGGCGTGCTCGTCTTTCCCGGATCGAACTGCGACCACGACACTTATCACGTGATCGCGGAGCTGGCGGGCCAGCCGGCGACCTTCCTGTGGCACGATTCTCCGAGCCTGGAGAACTGCGATGCGATTCTGGTTCCGGGCGGGTTTGCCTACGGCGACTATCTGCGGACGGGCGCGATTGCGCGGTTCTCTCCGGTGATGCAGTCGGTGAAGAAGTTTGCCGCGGCCGGCGGCCTGGTACTGGGGATCTGCAATGGCTTTCAGATCCTCTGCGAAGCGGGGCTGCTGCCGGGCGCGCTGATGCGCAACGCCGGATTGAAGTATGTCTGCAAGCAGGTGCATCTCAGAACAGAGACGGTGAACAGCCCGTTCACGGAAACGCTCAAGCCGGGCGAGGTGCTGAAGATTCCCATCGGACACATGGAAGGCAACTACTTCTGCGATCCGGCGACGCTGGATGCCCTGAAGCGCGAGGACCGCATTGTCTTTCGCTACGCGACGCCGACGGGCGAGGTGACGCGGGAGGCGAACCCCAACGGGTCGCTCGAAAATATTGCCGGCATTCTGAACGAAGGCCGCACTGTGCTGGGAATGATGCCGCATCCGGACCGGTCAAGCGAGGTTCTGCTGGGATCCGCGGACGGCTTCAGGATTTTTCAGTCGATGGTGGGCAGTCTGGCGGTTAAGGATTAAGGATCAGCGAAGCAGTCGTGACTTTGGACCATGATTGATATTCACCACCATCTCTTGTTTGGGCTCGACGACGGGCCCGCCGATATCGAGACATCGCTGGCGATGATCGATATGGCGGCGGGCGACGGAATCACGCACATCGTTTGCACACCGCATGCGAATGCGCGCTGGGCGTTCAATCCCGAGGTCAACCGGCAGAAGATCGAAGAGCTGACGTCGCGGATTACCGGCAAGGTTACCCTCGGCGTGGGGTGCGACTTTCATCTCTCCTACGACAACATCGAAGATTCGCTGAAGCATCGCGACAAGTACACGATCAACGGCAAGCAGTATCTGCTGGTGGAGTTCGCCGACCTGATGATTCCCACCAGCATCAACGATTCCTTCTACGAAATGATGGTCGCCGGGCTGGTCCCCATCATCACGCATCCGGAGCGGAATTTCACGCTTCAGAAGCATCCCGAGCGGATGAAAGACTGGCTGCGCGAGGGCTGCCTGGTGCAGGTGACGGCGTCGTCGCTGACGGGCCGCTTCGGTAAGACCGCGCAGATGATGGCCATGCAGTTTCTGGAGAAAGACTGGGTGCATTTTCTCGCCACGGACGCGCACAACGTGCAGGCGCGGCCACCGATCCTGCGGGAAGGCTATGAAATAGTGGCGAAGCTCTTCGGCAGGGAAACAGCCGAGCGGCTATGCGTGGAGAATCCCCGCGCCGTGTTCAACGGCGAAGACCTGGGTCCGCAACCTGAGCCTCAGGGCATCGAGTTGGAGGGCGAAGCGAAGCCAAGACAGCGCAAGGGATTGCTGAGCCGGTTGTTTTCTTAGCATTTTCCGCAGAATTCACGGCAAAAATCACTACGGACATAGAGAAAGCCTATAGCCCTAGCCCTCCGTCGACGCCGAGGATCTGGCCGGTGATGAAGTGCGGTCCGGTGGCGAAAAAGAGAACGGCTTCGGCGACTTCTTCGACCGTGCCGTTGCGCTTCATCGGGGCCTTGTGCGCGAAGTGCTCGTATTCGGCAGAGGGTGGACCGATGGCGATCATGCCCGGGGCGACACAGTTCACGCTGATCTCGGGCGCAAAGGCCTTCGACATGACCTGCGTAAGCATGTGCAGTGCGGCTTTTGAGGTGCAGTAGTGTCCATGGGTGGGCCAGGGATGAGTACCGCCGAGGGAGCCGAGGTTGATGATGCGTCCGCGCGCGACCTTGAGATAGGGATGAGCGGCCTGCGCAACGAGGAATGGCGCGCGGGTGTTGGTGTCGAACATGGCGTCCCATTGCTCGACGGTGATGCTCTCGAGTGCGGCAGTCTCGAAGATGCCGGCGTTGTTGACGAGGATGTGGATCTGTCCGAAATCGCCGGCCACTTTGCCGACTGCGGCGCGGATGCTTTCAGGTTTGCGCAGATCTGTGTGAATGGCAGCCGCGCGGACGCCGTAGTCTTCAAGTTCGCGCACGGTCTCGTGGGCTTCTTCGGCTGAGTCACGATACGTGATGGCCACGTTTGCGCCCTCGCCGGCGAGGGCAAAGGCAATTCCCTGCCCTATGCGCTTCGCACCTCCAGTAACGAGCGCGACCTTATCCTGCAGCTTCTTCATCAGCAAATTCTACGGGACTGACGAACCCCAGGTCTCAGAACAAGACGCCTCGTCTTTGCTTAGGCAGGCTCTGGGGCATCCGCGATCTCAGTGCGCGGGGCCGGCGGTCTTGCGCAACTCTGAGAGCGGGTAGAACGTGTTACGCCAGCGGATACCCCCGTTCACGAGCGTGATGACCACGGAGCGAAGCAGCGCGTAGATGAGAATCGCCGCGGCGACGGGAAAGGTGAGGAAGTAGGCGGTGGCGATTCCGTTATAACGGCCGAGGCGGCGGTAGAGGAAAAGCAGCGCAAGGAGGAAAAGCGCGGCTGGGATGCGAAAGGGGAGCGGGCCGGCAACGGCGCCAAAGGGTCCGAGAGAGAAGATCAGTACCGCTGCGCAAGCGCCGAGCGCCGGAAGGACACGGAAGCGGAAGACGGCGAAGAAATTCTTGGTGAGGTTGCGAGTGAAGTGTAGGGCTCCCTCGGCCCAGCGGAGGCGGATGAGGCCCCGGCCAAAAGCAACTCGCTGGCAATAGCCCGCGCGCTTGACTTCGACGCCCAGGCGGATATCTTCGACGACCTGCATACGAAGGGATTCAAAGCCGCCGATCGCGCGGTAGACATCGGCGCGGATGAGGTTAAAAGCGCCAATGCCGATGGAGTCGCGGCGGCGTGGATCGGAGACGCGCCATGGCGGCGAGGCGAGCGTTCCGAAGACTTGAAAGGCTACAACCATCATGGTTTCGCCGAAGGTCTTGAGGATCATCGTGGGAAAGATGACGAGATGATCGGCGTTGTCGGCCTGGGCGAGGTTGAGCGCGCGGAGAAGTGAGTCGGGTGAGAAAAGGACGTCGGCATCGGTGAAGAGCAGCCAGGGCGTGGTGGCCTGACGGGCGGCGAGGGCCATGGCGTGGGTCTTGCCCATCCAGCCGCGCGGGAGGTGGGTGATGTGAATGGCGGTGAAGCGGGAGGCAGATTCGGCGGCGATTTTGTCCAGAATGGCCCCGGTCGAGTCGGTGGAGCGGTCATCGACTCCGAGGATCTCGATCGATACCGAGTCGATGGCGAGGAGGGCGCGCAGAGTGGCCTCAATTTGGGCCTCTTCGTTGCAGGCGGGAACAATGACGGAGATGAGTGGCGTGGCCTGCGGAGGGACCGGCTGGGCATACTTCGGGTCGAGGAGGTTCGGGACGCGGGGCAGGTTGCGGAGAGTCGAGAGGATTCGCGCTGTCCAGAGAATGACGATGAGCCAGTCGAGGATGAGCAGGATCCTAGGCATTCGTGCCGGACAATCGCGGTGCGTAGCGCGCCCCGCGGAAGAGGATGGCTCCCGAGGCGGCGAGCGTGATGAGCGTGATGCCGAGGCCGATGCGAAGATTCGTCGCGTCGGATACGAGGCCGATGAGGTGCGGCGAGAAGGCGTCTCCGAGAGCGTGAATGACGAAGAGGTTGACGGAGATTGCCGTGGCGCGAATAGGAGCCGCGACGGAGTTGACGATGGCCGCGTTGAGCGGGCCGGTGCCAAGAAACAGGAAAAACTCGGCGAGCAAGGCTCCGGCGATGAAGATTGAGGGCGGTCCGAAGAAGACGGCAGCGGCGAAGGGGAGGGCGAGGATCGATCCCCATCCGGAGAGCAGGTAGAGGGCGCGATAATTGCGGCGCTGCCAGCGCTGTGCGACCCATCCGCCGGCACCGGTTCCGAGCAGGCCGCACAGCACGGTGATGGCTCCGGCGACGGTTCCGGCTTTAGCGACAGACATCGCGCCCAATCGGACAAGGAATGTCGGCAGCCATGTGGAGATGCCGCCGACGGCGAAGGTCCACATGGCCAGGCCTAACGTCGCGCACCAGAAGGCGGGGTTGTGAGCGAGGCCGGAAAGCGTCGTCCGGTTCAACGTCGGCTTAAGCCGGTCGGCGCTTCCCCGCTGCGGCTCGCGGACGAAGAGAAAGGCGAGGGCGATGAGGACTCCGGGCAGCGCAGCGATGAAAAAGGGCATGCGCCAGCCGTAGTGCTGGCCGAGAATGCCTCCGGTCAGATAGCCGAGGGCTCCGCCGACCGGGATGGTGAGATAGAAGATGCTGAGAATGCGGTTGCGGTCGGCCTCGGGATAGAAATCGGCGAGCAGGGCGGGCGCGTAGATGCTGAAGGTTGCTTCTCCGATGCCTACGATGGCGTGCCGGATGAGCAGCGTTTCGTAGTCATGCACCCAGGCGGTGAAGAGCGTCGCGGCGCTCCACAGCAGCGCCCCGATGACGATGAGCGGCTTGCGCGGGAAGCGGTCGCCGAGCCATCCCGTGAGCGGCGCAGCGATCATGTAGACGAAGAAGAAGACGGTCGTGAGCAGGCCAAGCTGAGCGTCATTGACGCGAAATTCCTTCTGCACGAGCGGCTGGACGCCGGGAAGGATGTAGCGGTCGATGAAATTGAACAGATTGAGGCAGGTGAGAAGGAAGAGGGCGAGTGCCGCAGTTCGCTGAGGAACTGGCCGTCCAGGCGTACCCGCCTTCGGCGCCGGTTCGGACGAGCTTGAAACGGCTGAGGTTGCGGTCCCCCCGCGCTCTCGGGACGGCATTATTTCACTTGGTCTGCAGGGCGCGGCCAGCGCGCTTCGACGATGGTCGAGATGCCGCCGCGCGGGCGGAAGTCTCCTTTGACATGCGCCCAGACCGGATCACAGGCCTTCACGACGTCTTCAAGGATCTGATTGACGACGTTCTCCTGGAAGATGCCGAGGTTGCGGTATGAGGTCAGATATTCCTTCCACGACTTGAGCTCAAGGCAACGCTCGCGCGGCATGTAGCGGAGCTGGACGATACCGAAATCCGGCAGGCCGGTTTTGGGGCAGACGGAGGTGAATTCCGGGTTGTCGATGAGGATTTCGTAGGCGGGAAACTGGTTCTCCCAGGTTTCAATCGCGGGGAATTCGAAGTCGAGGCCAGCCTTGGCGTGCTCGTCGGTGTAGCGGGGAGCGGCGGGTTCGGTCGCGGAAGCCATGGAGATATTGTAGGACACCGCTGTTGCGCGATGACGTGGATGACGCGGTGAATCGTGTAATCTGAGCTTCTTACCTGAAATCAGGAGAGTCACCCGCCTTGGCTGATCGCCCGTTGCTGCCTGTCCGCCGCGCCGTTGCATTGTGGTGCGCCATCTCGCTCTTTCCGTTGCCTCTGGTTCCCGCGCAAAGTGCCCCGCCGACGAATGTCTTTGGATATGCGAACTTCTCCGCGCAGGCGAAGATCGACCAGGCATTTCTCGCGGTGCCCGATGCGAAGCTCGCGGGCGAGGAGTTGAAGACGCTCACTGCGGCTCCCCATATCGCAGCATCGAAGGAAGACTTCGCAACCGCGGAGTACGTCGCGCAGAAGTTCAAGGCGGCGGGCCTCGAAACAAGCATCGTTCCCTACAAGGTATGGCTCAACCTGCCGGTGGAGATTCGCGTGGAGGCGACGAGCGCAGATGGCCACACGCTCATGACGGGGCCATCGCGCGAGCATGTGGACGGAGACAAATACGACGAAGACCCGCGCGTGGTGATGCCGTTCAACGGGTCGTCGCCTTCGGCAGATATCACCGCGGAAGTGGTGTATGCGAACTACGGGCGGCCGGAGGATTTTGAGAAGCTGGCGCAGTTGGGCGTCGATGTGAAGGGCAAGATCGTGCTCACGCGCTACGGCGGAAATTTTCGCGGGGTGAAAGTTTATATCGCGCAGGAAAAGGGCGCAGCCGGAGTGCTCATCTACTCCGACCCGGCGGATGACGGGTACTACCGCGGCGATGCGTATCCGGAGGGGCCGTACCGGCCGCCAACAGGAGTGCAGCGCGGGTCGGTGCAGTACATGTTCAAGTATCCCGGCGATGCGACGACGCCGGGCGTGGCGTCGACGCCGGATCTGCCGATGTCGAAGCGCGTGCCTCCGGAAAAGGCCGAGAGCCAGCCGACGATTCCGGCGACTCCTCTGTCGTACAAGGATGCGGCGCCGATCCTGCAGAACCTGAAGGGGCCGACGGCTCCTCATGATTGGCAGGGAGCGCTTCCCTTCACGTATCACGTGGGTGGCAAGGGCAACGTGAAGGTGCACATGGCGCTGAAGATGGACTACCAGTACCGCACGATATGGGACGTGATCGGCCGCGTGCAGGGGACAGCTGTGGCCGGACGAGTGGGTGGTTGCGGGCAATCACCGCGACGCGTGGGTGTATGGCGCGGTCGATCCCAACAGCGGAACGGCGGCGATGCTGGAGGCAGTTCACGGTATCGGCGTGCTGCTCAAGCAGGGTTGGAAGCCGAAGCGGACGATCATTTTCGGAAGCTGGGACGCCGAGGAGGAAGGCCTGATCGGATCGACCGAGTGGGTGGAGGATAACGCGCAGCGGCTGCAGCATGCGGTGGCGTATATCAACACGGATGTGGGCGTCGCGGGGCCAAACTTCGAAGCGTCGGCGGTCCCTTCGCTGAAGGAGTTTGTCCGCGAGGTGACCAAGGAAGTGCCGAGCGCCAAGAGCGGAACGGTATACGACGCGTGGAAGGTCAGCCAGAAGGAGAGCGAAAGCCAGCGGAAGGCTAGCGGAACGTCGGAATCGCTACCCCGCAGCAACGCCCATGTGAGCGATGACGTAAATGTCGGCGACCTCGGCAGCGGGTCGGACTACACGCCGTTTATCCAGCACCTGGGAGTGCCCTCGACGGACATCGGGTCGAACGGCCCGTATGGCGTGTATCACTCGGTCTTCGACAACTATCAATGGTTCACGCTGAACGCCGATCCAACGTTCGTGTACGAGCAGCAGCAGGCGCGCGTCTTCGGGCTCGAGGTGCTGCACATGGCCGATGCCGAGGTGCTTCCCTACGACTACGTGACCTATGGCAAAGAGATCGAGCAGTATCTCGACGCGGCACAGAAGAAGGCCTCGGACGCGCATGTCAGCCTGGATTTTTCGTCGGCAAACGCAGCCGCGAAGCAGTTTACTGCGGCGGCGGAGGCGGTGAAGAAGAAGCAGGATCATCCTGCAGGCGATGAAGCAGCTCTGAACACGGCACTGCGCGCGGCAGAGGGCGACCTGCTGTCTGCCGAGGGCCTGCCGGGGCGCGCGTGGTTCAAGCACACCATCTACGCCCCGGGTGAATACACGGGCTATGCAGCGGTGGTGATTCCCGGCGTGAACGAGGCGATTGACGCCAAGGACGCGCAGCGGGCGCAGTCTCAGCTGGCGGTGCTTACGGCGGCGCTGAATCGGGCGGCGGGCACGCTGGAGGGCGCGGCCAGGTAGAGTCTGTGGCAGGTTGGCAGGCCGGCGTGGCCGGGATCCATTTGATACTCGGCGATATGTCATACGAGGCTTAATTCGCCTTTGTTGACTTGCCCTTCGCGGCGCACCTACGATTGCTTGGGGGCCATGATCGGCCAGACCATCTCGCATTACCGCGTCATTGAGAGACTCGGCGGCGGCGGGATGGGTGTTGTATACAAGGCCGAGGACATCAGGCTTGGACGCTTTGTCGCTCTCAAGTTCCTTTCCGATGAAGTAGCCCACGATCGGGAGGCGCTTAGCCGCTTCCAACGCGAGGCCCGGGCTGTTTCCGCGCTGAACCATCCCAACATCTGCACCATTCATGAGATCGACCACCAGCATGGGCAGCCATTCATCGTCATGGAGTTTCTGGATGGGCTGACGCTGAAGGAATGCATTGCGGAGCGGCCCCTGGAAATGGAAGTTCTTCTTTCCATCGCCGTCGATATCGCCGATGCGCTCGACGCCGCCCATGCCACCGGCATCGTTCACCGCGACATCAAACCCGCGAACATCTTCGTCACCAGGCGCGGCCATGCCAAGATTGTCGACTTCGGGCTGGCGAAGGTTGCGGCCGCCTTTGGCGACACCGGCGAGACTCCATTGAAGAGCGCGGCGACGACGGACGAGCCGCACACGACTCGCTCGGGCTTTATGCTGGGCACCGTTAGTTACATGTCGCCGGAACAGGTGCGAGCCAGCGACCTTGATGGCCGTTCCGATCTGTTTTCCCTCGGCGTGATCTTGTATGAGATGACCACCGGGGTATTGCCTTTCCGTGGCGAAAGCGCGGGAGTGATCTTCAAAGCGATTCTCGACGCGGCCCCGACGCCCGTGGCTCAGCTGAATCCCGATGTACCGCCGGCACTCGAACTGATCATCAACAAGGCCCTGGAGAAAGACCGCAACCTCCGTTATCAAAGCGCTGCGGAACTGCGAACCGACCTGCGACGCCTGAAACGCGACAGCGACAGCCGGGACGGTCTGGCAGCGAACTCATCCAGCGTACCAGCGGAGAAAGCTGCAGTTCGGCTCGCGACCCTCTGGAGGATTGCGCTTCCCGTAGTCCTGATCACCTTGCTGGTATTGGCCGGATTCTATTACCGTCGGCATCGAATCAGGCGACTGACTGACAAGGACACCATTGTTCTCGCCAATTTTGCCAACAGCACCGGAGATTCGGTTTTCGACGACACGCTGAAGACAGCGCTCACCATTGCGCTGCGACAATCGCCGTTCCTGAACCTTCTCTCAGAAAATAGGATCGCCGCAACGCTCAAATTGATGACGCGCCCGCCGAACACGCCGCTTACGCCTGATATCGCACGCGAAGTTTGTCAGCGTACCGACAGCAAAGCGTATATCGACGGCTCGATTTCGCCTCTAGGAAGCGAATATGTGCTGGCATTGAAGGCGGTCGATTGCCTGAGCGGAGATACGCTGGATGAAGAGCAGGTGACGGCGCAGTCTCGGGAAGAGGTGCTGGACACGCTGGGCAGGGCGGCATCGAGGATGCGCGGCCACCTAGGCGAATCGCTGGCCACGGTGCAGAGGCAGGATGTGCCACTGGCGGAGTTGACCACCTCTTCACTCGACGCGCTGAAGGCCTACAGTATGGGGCAAAGGGTTCAGAATGAACAATCCCCAGCCGCATCGCTGCCGTATTTTCAACACGCCATTCAGCTAGACCCAAATTTTGCGATGGCATACAGGGCCGTGGGCGCGGAGTATTCCAGTCTCGGCGAAGTACAGCGGGCCAGCCAGTACTTCACTAAAGCCTTCCAGGTGCGGGACCATGCCAGCGAGCGCGAAAAGCTGTCCATCGCCGCCGATTACTACTTCAGTGTGACCGGGGAACTGAACAAGGCAGCGCAGACCTATCAGGAGCTGGTTGAGAGCTACCCGCGCGCAGCCGGAGAGTACGGCAATCTGGGCACGGTGTATGCCCTGCAGGGGCGGTACGAGAAGGCGGCGGAGATGGCCAGCGAGGCTGTGCGGCTTGCTCCGTATCAGACGAGCAACTACGGGAATCTCGCCAATTACACCATTGCCCTGCAACTTTTTGATGGGGCTCGCCAAATAATCCGTCAAGCCGCGCGGCAGAAACTGGATGACCCGTCCTACCACATGACTCTATACGCGCTCGCCTTTCTCGGAGGGGACTCCGCATCGATGGCACAGCAGCAACAGTGGCTTATGAGCCAGCCTGAATACGAAAACTTTGGACTCGCGCTGGCATCTCAAACCGAGCAGTATTCCGGTCATCTGGCGAAAAGGGCGGGAACTGCTGAAGCGGGCCGTGGATTCCGCCGTCCAAACGGACAACCGGGAAAGCGCGGCCATATGGCAGGCGATTGGGGCACAGAGCGAAGCGGCTTACGGCGATCCTGCGAAAGCCAAGCAGTCAGCCGCAGAGGCCTTGAGGATGGCTCCGGCTAGCCTGGGCGCTGAGGTAGAAGCTGCGCTGGCATTCGCGATGGCAGGCGACACGGAAAGAGCCGAATCTCTGGCCCAGGAGCTGGAGAAGCGCTTCCCTCTCGACACCCAGATACAGTCTCTCTGGCTGCCCGCAATTCGGGCTCAGGTGGCGCTGGACAGAAAGAACGCAGTTACCGCAGTCAATATCCTGCAAGCTGCTTCCGAGGTCGAGCTCGGCAATATTCAGTTCGCCAGCAACATTTCCTGCCTCTACGACGTGTATATCCGCGGAGAAGCTTACCTGGCTGCCGGGCAGACGACCGCTGCCGCCGCTGAGTTCCAGAAGATTCTCGACCACAGCGGCATCGTCCAGAACTGCTGGACGGGAGGTTTAGCGCATCTTGGCCTCGCTCGCGCCAACGCTTTACAGGCAAGAAGTCTGCAGGGAGCCGATGCCGATGCAGCTCGCCTTCGGGCGCTTCCCGCATACAAAGATTTCCTCACCCTCTGGAAAGACGCCGACCCAGGCATTCCTCTCCTGAATGAGGCAAAAGCTGAGTATGCGCGGCTGCAATAGCAAGTTCGGTGCTTGACATTCTGCGGCGCCGAACTGATCTAGTACGCTGCGGCGGACCCTACTCCCATCGCAGCGTTTCGACCGGATTCACGGCGGCGGCGCGGCGGGCCGGGAGATAGCTGGCCAGCAGGGCGGCGATCGCAAGGACGAATGGCACGGTCAGGTAGGTGACGGGATCGAGCGGGCTGATGCCGAAGAGCAGGGTCCGCATGAGCTGGATCAATCCGGTTGCGGCGACGAGTCCGATGGCCATGCCGGCCGCGGTCATCAGCAGCGCGGAGCGAACGAACATCCAGCTCAGGGTGTTCTTCTGCGCACCGAGCGCGAGGCGGATGCCGATTTCGCGCGTGCGCTGCGAGACGGCGTAGGAGATGACTCCGTAGATGCCGATGATGCTCAGAGCCAGCGCCATGAAGCCGGCGATCGCGAGCATGACCAGCGTGAAGGACGTGCGGGCGAGGGACTGACCGTAGAGGTCCTGCATGGTCTGGACCGAGGCGAGTGGCAGTTCAGGATTCACCGACCACACTGCCTGCTGGAGCTGGTCGATGAAGTCCTGGGTGCCGGCGCGGCTGCTACGGATGGCAAAGGTGACGGCGTTCTGCCCGTCGACCTTCGGTGTTCGCGAGTACGGACTTTTGAGCATCGCGGTCCAGTAGACGGTGGGCGGGGCTTTGTCGTCGACACCGTGCACGTGGACGTCTTCGACGACGCCAATCACTTCCTGCCATGGCGTGCCGGTGAATTGCCGCATGCGTTTGCCGATGGCGGCTGCCGCTGAGCCCCAGTTGTCGCGCGCGAAGCCCTCCGAGACCATGACCATCTGATGGAGGCCGTAAATGTCGTCCCAGGTGAAATCGCGGCCGGCAACAAGGCGGGTGCCCATGGCATGGAAATATCCCGGTGAAACATAGTTGAAGAGCCGAAGGGGTGGATTCTCGCCCGGGTACTTTGTCCCTTCCACCCACGTCTGGTCCCAGTTCGGATCGTCGTTGTCCATCGGAACAGCGGCGGCGAAGCCGACTGAGGTCGCGCCGGGAATGGCGGCGATGCGGTCGGCGATGTTGTTCTGCGTGCGAGTGACGATCAGCGGGTCCGGAATGAGCGACTCGGGAATTGCGATGCGCACGGTCTGGATGTGGGCCGGATCGGAAAAGCCGGGCTCTACGTGACGCAGAGCGGCGAAGGTGCGGATCATGAGGACCGCGCTAACGAGCAGCACGAGCGCCATCGCCGTCTGGGCAACGACAAGCAAATTGCGCGAACGGTTGCGCGCGCGTCCGGACGTTGCGGTGCGGCTGGTTGCGCCGAGCATGAGCGGCGCGGCTGCGCGGGCATATCTCCAGACGGGAATGGCTCCGAAGAAGAGGCCGGAGAAGACCGCTAACAGGAATGTGAAGCCGAGGGAACGCACATCAAGAGATATTTCGCTCAGTCGCGGCAGATTGGCGGGGCCGACGGCAACGAGAATTCGCAGTCCAGCATAGGCAATGCCTATCGCGAGCACGCCCCCGATAAGGCCGAGGGTCACGCTTTCGAGAAGCAACTCACGAGCGAGGCGCGCGCGTCCTGCGCCGAGGGCGGCGCGGATGGAGAGTTCATGCTGGCGAGATTCCGCCCGGACGAGCAGAAGGTTGGCGATATTGGCGCAGGCGATCAGCAAGACGAGTCCGACCGTGGCCATGACCACCCAAAGGACGCTGCTGACGCTACCAATGACCTGCTGCTTGAGGGAATGGAAATGGGGGCTGATCCTCCAGATTTTGTACCAGTGCGGGTCGGTTTTGGGGCCGTTCGACCAGGAATCCATCCACACATTGATCAGGTGGGCAACGTCAGCGTCTGCCTGGGCGATGGAGACTCCTGGCTTGAGACGGGCGATTCCGTTGTAACCGAACCCGGCGAGTATCTCGTGGACGCGATCGACAGCCATCGGAACCAGAAGGTCGAAATCCTGATCGACCACGCGGAAGCCGCGCGGCATGACTCCCACTATCTCGTGTGGTTGCGCGTCAACCTGAATGATGCGCCCGATGACGGCGGGATCTCCGCCGAAGCGGCGCTGCCAGTAGCCGTAGCTCAGCATGACGGTCTTTGCGCCGCGCGGATCCTGATCGGCCTGCGAGAACCAGCGGCCGCGAAGCGGCGCCACCTGGAGTGTCTGCAGGATGCCGTCGCTGATGACAACGGTTTCGACCTCCTCAGGTCTGGCAACGCCGGTCACATTCGCTCGTTGCGAATTCCAGATACCCATCGACTGGAACGACCGGTTGTGATCGGAGAAGGTAACGTACATGGAACGCGAAAGCTGAAGGCCAGTGCGGAAGCTGGCGAGGCCTCCAGCACCGGGTGCATTCAGAAAGAGGGAGACGAGCTGGTTCGACTGGGGATACGGCAGCGGCTCGAGCAGAACGCGATTGATGATGCTGAAGACCGCGGTGTTGGCTCCGATCCCGATGGCCAGCGTGAGCAGGACAGTCGCGGTGAAACCGGGAGACTTGCCTAGCCGGCGGAAGGTGAGCTTCAGGTCCGCGACCAAGGATTCGAGGAATTGCCACTGCCAGGCTTCGCGGCTGCGCTCCTCGATCAGGGCAACGTTGCCGAATTCGCGTCGGGCGCGGTGGGCGGCTTCCTCGGGCGACACGCCGTCCTCAATCAGCTCCTCAATGCGTTCGTCGAGGTGCTCCTGAATGGAGACGGAAAGGTCGTCGTAGCGGCGTTTCCTGGCGAAGAGGCGATTCAGCGTGTTCATGGTGGCCTCCTAGGCCGTGGTGGCTGCAAGAACCCGGGTGATTCCGGCGAACATGCGCTGCACGCTGGCGGTCTCGCGCTCGAGATGCTTCAATCCAGCGTCGGTGAGGCGGTAAATGCGGGTAGGACGGCCCTTGGCGGAGACTCCGGTCTCTGATTCGAGCCAGCCTTCGCGCAACATGCGCTGAAGCGCGGGATAGAGGGAACCTTCTTCGACCTGCAACAGGTCTTCGGAGACCTGCTTGATGTGCTTGACCAGCGCGTATCCATGCATGGGCTTGAGGCGGAGCGATTGCAGGATCATGATTTCAAGCGCGCCGGGAAAGAGGTCGCGGTGCTGAGGGTTTCTGGGCATATGAGGAATCATAGCTCAATATAGCTATTCTTAAAATAGTCTTTTTGGTCCCATCTTCGAGTTTTCGAGTTTGGACGGAATGAGCTCTTTGAATCTGGGTGGAATATGCTGTTTCAGGCGATTTTAGGACAGGTGATGGACCCAATCGTGGCTATGATCCGGACGGACCTTTGAACGACAAAACGATGCTCTTGAAAGTCGCCCTCATCAGTGTCGCCGTGGTGCTGGTGTTTGTCGCGGTTGTCCTCATCCTCGCGGCGAGAAAACCAGCTACATTCCGGATTGAGCGATCGATCGAAATTCAGGCGCGGCCCGAGCGGATTTTCGCCCTGATCGATAACTTCCACAACTGGAGCCAGTGGGCGCCCCAGGACCGCGAGGATCCTTCGATCCAGAGGAGCTTCAGCGGGCCGGCGAGCGGTCTCGGCGCCGAGTCGGAGTGGACGAGCAAAGGACGGGCGGGTGCGGGACGGATGTCGGTCGCGGAGGTGGTACCACCGGAGCGGGTGGTGATCGACGTCCACTTCGTGAAGCCGTTTGTCGCCCACAATGTGAACACGTTCACGCTGGAACCCGTCGGCTCGGTAACCAGGGTCACGTGGAGCATGCAGGGCACAAATGTTTACATGCTGAAATTGATGAGCGTGCTGGTGGACATGGACCGCATGATGGGCGAGCACTTCGAGAGCGGCCTGCGCGATCTGAAGGCGGCGGCGGAGAAGTAACTCCCTACCGGCTCACAGCCGGTGGTACTAATCTTGAGAAATTAACTTTCCCTGACTTAGTGTTTAGGCTAACTTACTCCACAATGACTTCGCAGTAAGTTTTTATCCAGTAACTGTTCGGTCTCTCGACCATAGTAGTTTCGCGGGATAACTTGCCTGGGAACTTCCTGTCTGCCGGTTTTTCTCTTCCCAGCCCTGCTCTTTGCGTAGCTGATCCGTGACTTTTATCACGCTGTTCCCGGTGTGTGCGCGGCCGAGCCGCGCTTATCGCTGCAAAGGAGCCTGATTTATGGCATTACCGCCAATAGAGCATGTTGTAGTGCTGATGTTTGAGAACCGCTCGTTCGATCACGTGTTTGGCGCCCTTCCCAATGTGGACGGGGTGCTCGATGCCGCCGGCAATCTAAAGCCGGGTCTTTACAACCTGCCGGACCCGCTCAATCCACCTTCGCCTGGAAATGAGAAAGTCTTTCCCACGGGCATTACTCTGGATGAACAGCAGCAGTTGATCCCGCATGATTTCAATCACGACTTTTGCGATGGGATGATACCGGCCATATTCGGTCCGAGCACCGATCTGCACAGGCAGGGATTTCTTAACGGACAACCACTGTATCGGCCGGTTCAAACATGGCCGCCGACGAACAGCGGGTTTATTTCAGTGCCGTACTACCCTTCCGAAGACCAGCATTATCCAACCGGCCGCTCCGCGATGAACTACTTCAAGTTCGGCGAGCTGCCTGTTCTTCATAAGCTGGCGCAGGAGTTTGTTGTTTGCGACCACTGGTTCTGCGACATGCCCGGCCATACCAAGCCCAATCGTGCTTTCATGCATTGTGCGACAAGCGGAAATCTGGGAATCAACGACGATGAAAGCTGCGTCTGTAGCTGGAAGACAATTTTTCAGCTCATCGATGAACAGCAACCCTCATGGGGATGGCGAATATACAGCCCCTGCGGGAAGACAGACGCCTCGTTTCTTAAGGGAATTCGGGACCATAAATGGGGCAGGGCCACGCTGAAAGAGTTTGCCCAGGATGTTGCGAACGGGCAATTGCCTTTTTACAGCTTCATCATGTGCTGGAGCGGCAACACCATTGAAACCGACTCAAGCATGCACCCAGCCTCGCTCATGCAACCGGGAGAGAACCTTCTTGCGGCGGTGTATAACGCGCTCCTTGCCAGTCCCAAGTGGAACCAGACGCTCCTGATTGTGACCTTCGACGAGAACGGGGGAATGTACGACCATTTTTTTCCTCCGCCAGCGTCCTGCGCCGACGCTGGGCTGCATGGCGGAGGATTTTTACCACGGTATTTTCTCGCGTTTCGACTTCACACTCCTGGGGCCGCGGATTCCGGCAATCCTCATTTCGCCCTGGCTGAAGCCGGGCGTCGACCAGAATCAGTATCAAAACACGTCCATCCTGCGCTATATCGAGGATTTGTTAGCCGAACCTGGTTCTCTATACCTCACGGAGCGAGACAGGAAGGCACAGAGCATTGCCGCCGCACTCGATCGGTTCGGGCTGCCCCAGCCCAGAACGGATTGCCACAAATTTCCGGGCCATCCTGGATTTGTATTTGCCCTCGGCCTCTCGGACTTCATGTGCCCGGACAACCCCGAAGTTGCTGCTGCGCCGCATTGGGCGGAAGTCGAAAAGATATATGGAGAGTGAGCGGCCGTTGGAGCGCGAGCGGCGGTTCGAGCATTGGGTTTACAGCATCCGAATTGGGTGAGACTCGGCATTTTAGTCACCGAAGATCCCCGAGATGGTCTTGTTTCTGTAGTCGAATATCCGATCGAGAGAGCGGCGGACGAAGAGGGCTCGAGCAATGGCTCCGATGGGACCGAAGGGCATTTCGTATTCGACGCGGTCGCGCATCTGCGTTCCGCCCGGGGCGTCTTCGAAGCTGTGCGTGTGGTGCCAGCGGCGGTAAGGACCGGTCATTTGCACATCGACGAACGACGACATGGGGGTGAATGCCTCGATAAGCGTCTTCCAGTGAAAACGGATTCCATAAAGGCGCAGTTCGTAGTCGATGACGGTTCCGGCACGCATCGGGATAGGCCCGGGCGTAAGGATGTGAAAGTGCAGGAAGGACGGCGTAATTCGCTCGAGATTGCAGGCATCGGAGAAGAAGGCGAAGACCTCGGCCCGCGGACGGGGGATGAAGTGGGAGCGCTCGAGAAGATAGGACATTAGGTTTCGGATTGTGGAATCAGGTGATGCGCTGATACGCGGCACTTTCAAGTGCCCATACGCCACCACGTTCACCATCAAGAGAAATTGACATGGACCGTTTTCCCGATGTTGAGCTTTCACCTGATCGGAGAACCGTTCCTGCGGCCGAAGGACAGGTTTGAATATCGAGGCTCGTCCAGGTCAGAAGAACCCGTCCCTGCAGAACTGGTGGCAGCCGGATCCTGAGAGCGCCCGCTAGGAGGGCGGAATCAGGCGAGCCGCACGGAGTTCCGTTTGCGTACAATGAAGTGTGAGAGCGGCTCGTCCGTGCGCGGCCAGGTCGATGCCGAGCTCGCAGAGGCGGTGGTCATCGAAGCCGAACTGTTCGCGGAGAACCCGGGTGAGGGTCTCTCCGGAAATTGTGGCAGCATGCAGATCGGCCTGAACGCTGCTGTCGTCATGGATGGACACGCTGAGCTGGTCACGAAGCAACTTGAAGATGTCCAGCCGGAAATCCTGCCGGGTGTCGTCGGGCATGGGGAGGCTCCTCGCCGAGCCAGTGTACAGCGGAACCGGCCAAAATGGATCAGCTGGCGCGCGAAATCAGCAGCACGTCGCCGATCTGGACCTTGTCGGAATGCGCCCGCGCCCGAGGCTCGATGACGACATCGCCGCCCTGAGGAAAGACAAAGTCGTACTCGTCGTAGCAGTCTCCGCACAGCCAGTAGTGCTGTACCAGGGTTCTGTCGTCCTCACGGCGGATGACGCGCACCACGCGGCCGTCCCGCAGGTAACGCATCTGTTTATCGCACGATGGATTGAAGCATCTGTCGATCATGGGGTCCCTGTACTTCCTCCCTTCCTCTCAATTTGGATGCAGTCCCAGGATCCTGTGAACATGAGGTGCCGAGTCGGCCCGTAGCCGAATTGTCCCACACTTTGAACTCATCTATAGTTTAAGCAATGGTTCTGCGCGCGTCACGACCGAATGGGCGACTCTCCCCACTGGCCCTTATCGGGATGGTGTGCATTGCCCTGGTGCTGATCGCGGGCATCGCTCAGGTTGCTCACACGCACGCTTCGGGTCAGCCAGACCATGATTGCGCTCTTTGCGTTTCGGCACACCAGGTCATCCAGATTGTTGCCCTGGTCACGCTCTTTTTCTCCAGCCTGCCTGTCGTTCGCCTGGTTCCAGAGCCCGCCCGCAGCCGTCCTACTCCCGCTCTTTTCTTCAAGCTTGCCTCTCGACCTCCGCCTGCTGAATCTGCTTTCGCCTGAGCAGACCCACATAACAATTCAGCAGATTTTCAGGAGGTCGTTGTCTATGCGCACATTCGCGCGGTGCTCTTCCATCTTCTTACTTGCATTTTTATTGCAGGCCTCATCTTCGTTCGTCTTCGCTCAATCCAACTCCGGCACCATCACCGGAACCGTCACCGACCCCTCGGGAGCCGTCGTTCCGGGCGCCACCGTGACCATCAACAACCCGGTCAGCGAATACACCCGAACCGCAACAACTGACGACGCCGGACACTTTAGCTTACCTAATTTGCCGTTCAATCCCTACCATTTGACCGCCAACCATTCGGGATTCGGGTCCTACGCTCATGATGTAGATGTCCGCTCGACTGTCCCCGAGAACGTGAACATCAAGCTCACTGTCGGCACCGAATCTACCACCGTCACAGTCGAAGGCGGCGAAGACCTGGTTGAGAACGACCCCACCTTCCACACTGACATCGACCGCAATCTCATCAACAAGATTCCGCTGGAAAGCCAGTCGTCATCGCTCAGTTCGATCGTGACGCTCGCCTCGCCGGGCGTCGCAGCTGACTCGAATGGTCTCTTTCACGGCCTGGGAGACCACGCGTCAAATTCCTTCTCCATCGATGGTCAACCCATCACCGATCAGCAGAGCAAGGTCTTTTCCAATCAGCTTCCATCCAACTCTGTCCAGTCGCTTGAAGTCATCTCGGGCGCGCCCCCGGCCGAATACGGCGGCAAGACCAGTCTGGTCATCGTTGCCACTACCCGTTCGGGGCAAGGTATTACCACGCCGACTGGCAGCGTTTATGCCTCCTATGGAACCTTCGGCTCGGCGACGGCCGGCTTCGACCTCTCCTACGGCCAGAAGAACTGGGGCAACTTCCTCGAGGTCGACGGGCTCAACAGCGGCCGTTTTCTTGACCCACCGGAGTTTTCCGTCTTCCACGACAAAGGCAACGAGGAGAACGTCTTCGATCGCGTGGACTATAGCTTTACGCCGGTCGATTCGATGCATCTGGACCTGAACTACAGCCGCTCCTGGTTCCAGACGCCGAACACCTACGACAACCTGAACATCCAGAACGTCATCAGCGGGGGCAGCAGCCCCAACCCTGTCTTCGGCAATGTCGGAAACACCGACCAGAAATCCAAGATTGAAACCTTCAACATTGCGCCGACCTACACCCGCGTAATCGGCGCGAATGCGGTCTTCAACTTCGGCGCCTACGCCCGCAAGGACTTCTACAACTACTTCCCGAGCGGTGATCCGTTGGCCGACAAAGGGCCGCCGAGCCTGCAGAACCAGACCGTCGGCCAATATCGCAGCCTCTTCAACACCGGTCTCCGCTCGGACTACTCCTATGTGAAGGGCGTTAACACCATCAAAGGCGGCGCCGTCTACGAGCAGACCTTCCTTCGCGAGCATGACAACCTGTCCGTGGTCGCTCCCACCTTCAACTCGCCCTGCGTTGATGCCAATGGCAATTCCCTGCCCGGCTTCAGCGACCCGTCACAGTGCGCTGCCTATGGAAATACCGCCAATCCGGCCTACAACCCGGTACTGGCTCCATATGACCTGACGCGCGGTGGAGGGTATTACAACTACTTCGGCCATACCGACGTAAAAGAACTCGCGCTCTATCTCGAAGACCAGATCAAGGCCAAAAATTGGCTTTTCAATCTGGGTATACGCGGTGACCTGTACAACGGTCTGGCGATTCAACGCCAGGCGGAGCCTCGCGTGGGTGTTGCCTACAACATCACCAGGACAAATACTGTGCTGCGCATGTCCTATGCGCGGACTCTCGAAACACCTTTTAACGAAAACCTCGTTCTATCAAGTCAGGGATGCGCTGACGCCGTCCTGTCGCCGCTGCTACTTTGCACGCCGGGCGTGGTCGGAACCCTGCAGCCGGGGTTCCGCAACGAGTTCCATGCGGGCTTCCAGCAGGCCTTTGGCAAATTCGCGGTGGTCGGCGGCGAGTACATCTGGAAATACACGCACAATGCCTTCGACTTCAGCGTGCTCGGCAACACTCCCATTACCTTTCCTATCGACTGGCACAACTCGAAGATTCCCGGCTTCGCGCTCAATGCCAGCGTCCCCAATTTCCACAACATCTCCGCCTACGTTGTCATGTCTTCGGTCTCCGCGCGTTTCTTCCCACCCCAGGTGGCGGGAGCAGGCGCAACTGTCGGGCAGAGCGGCTACCCTTTCCGCATCGACCACGACGAGCGATTCAATCAGACGACTCACCTCCAGTACACCCTCCCTGGCGGCAAGTTCACGCATGCCATGTGGGGCGGCTTCAACTGGCGGTATGACAGCGGGCTGGTTGCTGGAAATGCGCCGTGCTACGGCCTAGCGTCTCTTGATCCCAACACTCCCTGCGGGGCGACTTCCACGACGCTCAACGGTCAACCGGCAATCTCAATGGTGAACGCCTTCGGAATACCGCTGACCGGCGACCAGGAGTTTCAGGCCGGCCTGGCCTGCAATGGAGTGAGGGCCACCCCATTCGCACCACTTCCCAGTGTCTGCCCGGCTACACAGCTCACCTCCAGCCTGGTTAAAATCCCCGCCCCGAATGCCGGCGACAACGACAAGAACCCCCAGCGCATTGCTCCGCGCAGTCTTTTCGACGCTTCGATTGGCGACGACAACCTCTTCGGCGGCGACAAGCACACGTGGAGTCTTCGGCTCACAGCAGTAAACTTCACGAATAAGTACGCACTCTACAACTTCCTCTCCACCTTCAGCGGCACGCACTATGTCACTCCGCGGGCACTGACGGCGCAGATCGGCTTCCACTTCTAGCCCGTTTGTCTCAACCGGCGCCGGGGCGGGAACGCTCCGGCGCTGTTCCAGAGCGATACAAGGTCACCGCAAAGTAAACATCCGTTAACCGAAAATCAATATTTCTTCGTGGGAGCCGGCCTGAAATTAGTTTTGAGAGGGCCAACATGAACGACGCACCGCGTATTCCCTATGTTTTGTGGCCGCTTGCCATCATGTGTGGATTCGCCATCGCCTACACCGTCAACGTAGTGGAAAGGCGATGGCGCCCGCCCAAGCATCGGCGCGCGGCAGACTGGCGAGCCCGGTTGGGCTGACGGGGCGGCGAGACTTCCGGGCGTCAGGTGCCTGCATTCTCCAGATGGCCTTGGGCCGGCTGCATCGGGACCGGTGCGTTGCGGACAAGCCATCTCTGTGTTACATCCTGAGTTATGCGCGAATGGATGCGCGAAAGAATGAGACGACGCCCCAAGCGTGGACCCAACGATTCCGAGTCCACCGGAAAAATCGGCCAGGAAATACCCGCAAATCAACCCGCGCCTCTGCGCCCGTCCTATGAAGCGGCTGCGCCGCAGAAGCGCGCGACCGCCGCCGCAGAAGCCGCCGAGCCGGCAGATTCGCCGCAAAACGACACTGACAACGCACTGGACAACGATTCGGGCGCGGAACTCCCTCCCGAGATTGCCAAGGCGGTCGGCACTCCCGCCGAGCCGGGCAATCTCGAAGTGGAAACGCAGCCCGAGTCGCAGTCGACCCCGCCGCCGGAGCAACAGGCCGCCACCGCCCAGCCGCACGGCCCCAAAGGCTACGTGGTGCTGGCGATCGGACTGCCCGGGTCGGGCAAAACGACGTGGTTCAAGCGCCGCGGCGTTACTCCGCTTTCGTCGGACATGCTGCGCAGCATCCTCTTCGACGACATTACCGAGCAGCGCTACCAGGGGCTTGTCTTCTCGACGCTGCGCTCGCTGTTGCGGGCGCGGCTGATCGCCAAGATGCCATGGAACTACGTGGACGCGACCAACCTCTCGCCGCACGAGCGGCGCCAGTGGATCAAGATGGCGCGCAGCTTCGGCTATGAGGTACAGGCGGTGTTCTTCGATGTGCCGCTTGAGGTGTGCCTCGAGCGCAACCGACGCCGCGAGCGCACCGTGAATGACGAAGTGATGCACAAGATGGCCGAACGCCTCCGTCCGCCGAACTTCAAGGAAGGCTTCGCGAAAATCACGGTGGTGCGGGTGAAGAATCCGGTGAGTCCAGAGGCTCCAGCGGCAAGCGCCTGAGCCTTGAAGGAACCGTCGGGCGCGCGTTCAGGCTGCTTTTTGGCGTATGGGAATCGGCGCCCGATTCTCCTCGAGGCTGACGATCCTGGTCATGCGAGTAGCGATCATCTGTTCGAAAATCAGCGTGACGCGCAGACTACGAATGGGATCAGCTCGCCGAAGACGCGCGTCTCGATGAGGATGCCGTAAACGAACATGAAGACGCACCAGATCGGAACGATCCAGAACCACGAACGCAGCTGTGGATCGCTGATCCGCTTTCGGTAGCCAACGACAAAGATGAGCAGGTAGCCGGACGCGCTCAGCAGCTGCGGCCACGCAAACGGGGCGAGCAAGGACTTCACGTTCCAATTGAGGCGCGGATACAACTCCGACGGATTGTGCGCGAAGCGGTGATGCACAAATATCTGCCAGGCAGCCCAGAACACGGCCAGCGGAAGCACACGCAGCAGCGCGGCGGGCTCGATCACGTTTTTCCAGCGCATTCCGTGGCCATCGGATGCGCGATCGATCATGTAGAGCGGTAAAAGCAGCAGCGTGGTCTCACGATTGATGGTGGCCAGGACGAACAGGGCCGCAAAGTAAGCCCAGGGCTTCCGGAAATAGATGAGATACATTGCCGCCGAGAAGAAAGCCAGGCTCGGCAGATCGTAGATAAAGCGGAAATTCTGCACTGTGTGGAGCACGTAAGTGCACGCGCAGGCTACCAGGAGAAGCGGATACACCAGCGGTTCGAGCAGCCGGCGGGGAGAACTGGCGCGGTAGATCCTGATCGTGAACCACCCCGCAGCGAGCAGGCTCGCCACATTGATCGCTGCCTGTATCAGCACCTCCGGCTGCACCACGCGCGGAAACCAGAAATGCGATCTCGCGAAGGGCTAGGCGAGCAGATGCAACACGAAACTGCTGTGCGCCAGGCGCATCGGGAGCATCATCAGCATGCGTCCCTGGAAGGGCATGCGCTCGCGGCCCAGCTCGTAGAGACGCGTGTTCACATAAGGCCGCGTCAGCCAGAAATAGCACCACGCGAACTGCACCGTCGCAAGGAGGTAGACGCATAACAGCAACAGCTTTTTTCTCGACGGCATGGGGAGGTGGGGGCGGACTTTTCCCTTTGGCTTCCAATCACAGTTAATTTGTTCCGACTTCCGCGCAAGATGACTCACGGATAAGATGGCTCATGGATTGGCGCAGGTTGTAGCCGGCGCATCCGATCAGAGGTTGCGCGCGACTTTTATCGAAACCATGCCTCCAGCCATTGAATTTCGCGATGTAAGCGTCAGCACTCCCCAGGGCCGCCAGCTGCTGGATGGCATCTCGTTCGCGGTGGAAGAAGGGACCACGACTGCCCTTCTCGGACGCAGCGGATCGGGCAAGACCACATTGCTGCGTACGGTGAACCGCATGGTCGAGCCAACGGGCGGGGATGTGCTGGTGAACGGCAAGAGCGTCCGCGACTACGATCTGATCGAGTTGCGCCGCGGCATCGGGTACGTCATTCAGGAAACCGGGCTCTTCCCGCACATTACAGTGGAGCGCAATGTGACGGTGGTTCCGGAGATCTCCGGCACAAAAAAATCCGATTCGCGCGAGCGCTGCCATGAACTGCTGTCGAATGTCGGCCTCGACCCGTCGAACTTCGCTAAGCGCTATCCGCATCAGCTCTCGGGAGGACAGCGCCAGCGCGTCGGCCTCGCACGGGCGTTGGCGGCCGAACCGCCGATCCTGCTCATGGATGAGGCTTTTGGGGCGCTCGATCCGCTGACGCGTGCGGAGATGCAGGACATGCTGCGCGATGTGCTGGTGCGCTTCCGCAAGACAGTGCTGCTCATCACGCATAACCTCGACGAAGCGCTCTATCTGGCGTCGCGCATCGTGCTTCTCGATAAAGGCAGCTCGTCACCAGCGTCAGTGTTGCGGATTTTCTCACCTGCAGCAATCCCGAGGTCGAGGAGTACGTGCGCGCCTTTCGCCGAGGTGAGAAAGAGGCCGAAGAGGCGCAGTCATGAGCGGCTTTCTGTCGCAATACGGCGGCCAGATCGCCGAGCTGACGGTCGAGCATTTGTGGCTCACCGGGGCCGCAATGCTCTTCGCCACGGCGATCAGCGTGCCGGTGGGAATCTGGCTCACGCGCGCGCAACGCTTTGCGAACCCGGTGATGGCGGTGGCGAATATCCTGCAGACGATCCCGTCGCTGGCGCTGTTTGGATTGCTGCTGCCGCTGCCCTGGCTTGGAGAGCGCGCGGCTCGCATTGCCATCGTGGCCCTCACGGCGTACGCGCTACTCCCGATTCTGCGCAATACCTATGCGGGGATCCGCGGCATCGATCCCGCGGTGCTCGAAGTCGCGCATGCCCTCGGGCTCACCGGGACGCAACGGCTGTTTCGGGTGGAGCTGCCGCTGGCCGCGTCATTCATCTTCGCCGGATTGCGGACTGCGACGGTCACGTGCGTCGGCGTGGCGACGATAGCCGCAGCTGTCGGCGCGGGAGGCCTCGGCGAGCTTATTTTCCGCGGAGTGGCGTCAGTCGACAACAGGCTTGTACTCGCCGGAGCGATCCCGGCGGCGCTGCTGGCGTTGATTGCCGATGCACTGCTTGGGTTGCTCGAGCGCCACTTCCGGGTGCCGGCGAAATGATGCGGCAAGTTATCGTGACTATCACAGTTACGATATGTCTGTTGTTCGTTGGGTCATGCGCCCCGCCGCGTCCCAACGAGCCCGTCATCGGCACCAAAAACTTCACCGAACAGGTCGTGCTCGGCGAACTTTTGGCGCAGGAAATCGAAGCCAAATCGCATCTACATGTCGATCGCCGGTTTTATCTCGCTGGCAGTTACATTTGCCAGCAGGCGCTTGTGGCAGGCCGCATCGATGCGTATGTCGAATACACCGGCACCGCGCTGACGGCGATTCTCAAGCAGCCGCTGGATCGGGATCCGCAGGCAGTGCTCGACACTGTGCGCCGGCTCTATGCGCAGCGGTACAACGTCACCGTCGCACCGCCGCTCGGCTTCGAAAATACCTTCGCAATGATCATCCGTGGAGACGATGCCCGGCGTTACCACCTCAACACACTGAGCGAGGCCGCTCAGTACACGCCGCAATGGCTCCTCGGCGTCGGCTACGAATTCGAGCAGCGCCCGGATGGCCTGCCCGGCCTGAGCAGGGCTTACGGGCTTAAATTCGCCGGTCCTCCGCGCACCATGGACCTCGGCCTGCTCTATCGCGCGCTGAACGCGCACCAGGTGGACGTGATCGCCGGCAATTCGACGGACGGGCCGATTCAGGCCTTCGGGCTCACGGTTCTGGAGGACGATAAGCATTTTTTCCCGCCTTACCAGGCCGTTCCTCTGGTGCGCGACGACGCGCTGCGCCGCTGGCCCCAGATTAAAATTGCCCTCGATGCTCTCGCCGGACGCATTTCCGCCGCCGACATGCGCCAGATGAACGAGGCCGTCGATGGTCATCACCGCGATCCCGCTGTTGTCGTGCGAGAATTTCGTGAGAAGAAAGGACTCTGACATGAGCACTCAGCCCGAACCGTGGCTTCGCGGCACTTACGCCGAACTGCCTGCTGTACTCCGCGCCATCCTGCATGCCTTTGACCTCGCCCGTGAGGACGCCGTGCACTGGGCCGATGACCTCAGCGAGACCGAGCTTCACTCCTCGCCGTCGGGACTCACGCCCATCTCGTTTCACATGAGGCATATCGTTCGTAGCCTCGACCGCCTGCTCACATACGCGGAGGGCAACCAGCTCAGCTCCGAACAGCTCATTGCTTACAAGACCGAGTTGGACCCCGCGGTCTCGCGCGAGGAGATACTTGCCGAATTTCACCAGGGTCTCGACCGCGCCGCCGAGCGTGTCCGCGCATTTGCTTCAGCAGACCTGGAACAGGCGCGCGCCGTTGGCAAGAAGCATCTTCCCGCCAGCGTGGGAGGCCTGCTCGTGCATCTTGCCGATCATACGCAGCGGCACACCGGGCAGATCGTAACGACCGCCAAGCTGATCAAAATTTCCAGAGAAGGAGTCGGCAGTCCCGCAGCCGCAGTCCACGGGCTGAGCTAGAGCCGCCGCACGATCAGGATGGTCTGATCGTCGGGCTGCTTGCCGAAGGCGTCGGCCGCATTGAGAATCCGGTCGGCGAGTTCGGCCAGCGGAGCATTCACGTTCGCGGCGATCGCAGCCTTCAGACGCTCGGTGCCGAATTCTTCTTCGGCCTTATCGCAGACTTCGAGAATGCCGTCGGTCGCGACGACGAGCAGGTCTCCGGGCGCAGTATCGAGCCGAGATCCATCGAAGCGGGATACGGGCAGCAGCCCGAGCGGAAACTGTTCCTCTTCGAGATGCGTCACCTGCGAACCGCTTGCATGCCAGTGCAACAAGGGAGGGCTCGCCGCCAGCGCATAGTGCACGCTGCCGTCCGCGCCAAGACGGAGGCCTGTGAACGTGGCATACATATGCGGCTCCTTCACTTCGGGCAGAACGCTGTTCAGCCGGTCCAGAAGCAGTGGCAGCGTTCGTCCGCGATCGACTTCCCCGGCTTCGAGGAGAGCCGTCCGCACGGCGGTCTTGAGCATGCCCATGAGGATCCCGGCCTGCAAGCCGTGGCCGGCGATGTCTGCCAGGTAGGCTATGGCGTCGCCGTTGCCCAGCAGGACGGCATCCACCAGATCTCCCCCGACCTTATCGCTGGGTTTCGAGATGCCGTAGATCTCAAATTGCGCCGTACGCATCGTAACCGGAGGCACGAGCGTTTTCTGGATGCCATGGGCCAGCTCGAGCTCGTTGCGCACGCGGTACGCATCCGCGCCCTGCCGACTGATAAAGCCGATAAACAGGCTGTAGGAAATAATGACCGCCGCAAGGATAGCAACGGCCATGACCCTGGTCCCCTGGGATGACTGCACCTCCTGCAGATGAAAATGGCTAATGAGAAAGTTAACGGTGATGCCGAAGGCGATCCAGAAGGGGATCTGCAGGATGCTGACAACGACGAACCAGTAATATCGGTAGCGGGTGACGATAAGTACGTAGATCAAGGCCACGCAGCCGCTGGCAAGAGCATTTACGGCGACGATCACATACGGGACCTTGCCGAGGTTCATCAGGTCGTTGAACAGACCTATGACGCTGAACAGGCAGAACACAGCAAGAAACAGCATCCTCATCCGTGCAAGAGGGATGTGCCTGTAGTAAAGGGCCGTACGCGGTGTTTCGGTGCGCCACCGTCTCCAGGTCGTCAGCATGGTGGACACGATACCATCCCGGCGCGGCGATGCCAGGGATTTCACCGGTACGGCGGCCAGCTACTCCACTATGGTCCAGGTTTTGTCCGGATCGAACGACGTGATCGCCGCGGCCGCCTGCTCGGTGTTGCTGCCGAGGTCTTTCTGCAGGACGACGCCGTCCTTGTCCACCATGAAAGTCATAACGCCGGAGTCGCCGTGCTTCGCCGGATACGCCAGCACGGCGAATCCACCTGTCATTTTCCCGTTGACGATGTAGTCCTTCGCTCCACCCGGCGCATTGGGACCCTGCGACGTGAGCATGGAGAAGTAGTACCCGTGGAACGGCTGATGATGGGCCGGATCGGATTTGTATCCATCGGCGGTGGCCTGCGCCGCAAGCGGACCTACGGGGCTCCTCGGCTTACCCGGAGCCTCGGGCCAGTACAGTCCGTTCTCCTGCCCCGGGTCGCTGATGAACTTCACCGCGTACTGCTTTGCCCCATCGTGCTTTTGGGCGTAGTAGTCCGCCTGTGCATCCACGAGCGCTCTGCAGATACCGATCACCGCGAGTTCGTTGCGCCCCACACGCCGGTTGAGCACTTCGTCCCTACCGGCAGCGGTGTCGAAGAACCATCGTCCCTCGCCGTTTTTCTTGAGCGGGATCGGGAACGGGAAATTATCCGCGCCCACGACCAGCATCTGCGAGCCATCCGGCATCTGGCGCCAGCGGTGCATCACGTCGTAACGGGTTACGAATGCGTTGCCGATATTCTTGTCCTGCACAGGGTCGCCCGAGGAGAGCAGGTCCTTCGAATCCGGGCCGAAGATGGCAAGCAACGCGTTCTGGTCTCCGGCCTTCGCCGCAGTGATCAGCGCATTGGCGGCGTCGTCCGGCGTGGCAAAGCCACTCATCTCGGTCGGTTTGGATTTGCAGGCAAGAGGTAGAAGCAGCGCCACCGTGAACAACCAGGCGAGAGGCGCATTTTTTCGTGCTCGGCGTATCATTCGGATTCTCCGGTTTTCGATTCAGGCTCGGTCGGGACTGACTTATCTGCGGCCACCCCAGCCGCCCCCACCTCCGCGGCTGTACGAGCCGCGGGCGCTATCGGCTCGCGATTGCCAGCCGCTGCTGCCTCCGCCAAACGCGGAGGACCCGCTGCTTTTGGGCTCCTGGCTCTGACCCCAGCCCCGTGATTCAGCCGAGCTGGATCCGTAGCTGCCGGAACTCGGCTTCTGGACGCTGTTCCAGCTTCCGTCGCTGTTCTTTTCCCAGCCGCTTCCGGTGTTTTTGTATTGATTGCCGTTGGCCGTGGCGTACTTGTCGCCATTCGCTGTTTGGCCGGCTGCAGCGCTGTTACCGTTCTTGCCAGTCGCTCCGTAAGCCTGGCCGCCATTCGACGTCTGAATGCTTCCCGTCGTCCCGTTAGCCGTCGTCTGGTGCTGCGAGTATGCCGTGTTGCCGTTCTTCGAATACTCCGAGTTGCCGTAGCTCCCGTAGGCGTTCGAGGTCTGATGCGTCTGCGCATACGCGCCGGTGTTGGGATTGTAGGCCTGGGCAGCGCCCGTTGTCCCATAGGGTGTGGAGACCGAGCCGCCGCGCGCGTAGGTTCCGGTGGATGGGTTGTAACCCTGGCTGTAGTGCGCGCTGCCATACGCGCCATACGCGCTCGCACTGGACCCGTAATAGCCGCCGTGCCATGCGGTATTTCCGTAGTATGCGCCGCCTCCGTACACAACAGCTCCGCCATGCCAGTTGCAGTTCCAGTAGCTGTAGCCCCATCCACAGCAGCCGCCGCTCATCGCCGCGCCGACGGCGATACCCGCCCCGAAGGCAAGCAGCCCTGTTGCCACGACCGCGCTCGTGCTATAACCGGGCGGGTAGTAGGGGGTTCCATACACCACCGTGGGGTTGTACGTCGGCACATACACGACCTGCGGGTTCGCCGGCTGAATGACGATCGTCTGCGGAGATTGCTGCACCACGGTAATCTGCGAGCCGGACTTGAGATTGCCTGCCGCGTAGGCCTGGGCGCGCAGCGTCTGCACCGCTTTCATGACGTCCGCCGACTGGGTGCCGTATGCCTCGCCGAGAGCGGAGGTCCAGCTGAGATTTTTGGCCATTTGATCCAGCACCGAGGGAAACTGCGTGAGAGCCTTTACGCTGGGATCCCACGCCTGTGCATCGACAGCCTGCATCAGCTGTTGCCCTTGCAGGCTGGAGTTCTGGTGAATCCAGTTGTCCGCGTAGGCAACCTGGTCTGGAAACGTCGCCGCTCCGAGCACTTGCGCGACGAGCGCGTCGGGATAGAGCGCGATGGGCGCGACCAGAGAATTCAGCGTCGGCGGGTGTGAGAGGCGCGCCCTGGCCGTTGTAGGAAGGCGATGTCTGCTGCGCCTGCGGCCAGGCCGGTTCCGGAATCGTAGCCATGACGAGAGCAATACTCAACGTCCAGGCGAGAAT
This sequence comes from uncultured Acidobacteriaceae bacterium, assembly GCA_963782175.1. Taxonomy (GTDB): domain Bacteria; phylum Acidobacteriota; class Terriglobia; order Terriglobales; family Acidobacteriaceae; genus Silvibacterium. The sequence goes on along the minus strand of CAWAIX010000008.1, from coordinate 222,064 downwards.
TCTGTTGAAGCGGACAACGATGAACCCCATACCGACCTCCCGCTGCGACGTTGTCCAGCGTAGTCACGCGAACATGCGCAGCTCTGCGTACTGTTCAAGCTACTCTGAAAGAGGCTCAGCGTTCTACTGGCACAATTGACAGTCTGTCCGGGAAACTCGCCTCCCAGGCAGCTATTTTCCAAGTTGCGCGAGGGCAGCACGCAGCGGAGCATCGGAGACCCGAATGAGCCCGGATTGCGGATGGTACATCGCGAGAATCAGGAGAATCGCACCGCAAACCGCCAGCGCAGCCAGGAATAAGCCGGACAGCACCGTGAAGTTACGTGGGGCAAATATCCCGAAACTGAGGAAGAGCACAATCAGCCAGCCAATCAGCATGGCGAGCAGAAGATTGGGAACGGGAACGGTATTCTGTTCGAACATCAGCCAGCGGGTCTGGCCCAGCTGATATGACAGGCTCAAGGCCTGCGTCTTCAGGAACCGCTGATTGTCGTCCCTGGGAGAAAGCCCCTCAATCCTGTCCAGAATGACCTCGCCTTTCAGAGTTCCGGAGCTGATATCGCTGTAAATGTTGCTGGAGCCCTTCGCTACCGCCGGATACTGCAGGTGGAAGGCCAAGCCGGCACGCAGAGCGGCACGCGCGGCTGAAGCTTCGGGCCCGTAGTGGGCCAGGACACGGTCAAGCAGGACGTAGTTGGCAGCGAGTTGGGTCACCTCGGTGCTTTGGGTGTCGTAGAAGTTCTTGGCGGAAGAAATCAGCAACCCGAGGGCAACGGCGGCGGTCGTCGCGACGAGTCCCATCCCCAGCCTCACGATGTCCTTGGATTCCGAACTCTGATGGTGAATGGGCAGCTTCGGGGAAACTAACAGGCCGAGAAGCGCGCCACCGAAGACGCACACGAACACTATCAGGCTTATAGAAAGAGGACTCATAGCCATTTCGCGCTGAACTGTCTTCCGCTCGCCCGCCAACGATAGGACACACTGGCGCGGAAAACACTATACGCCCTGGCAGCCCACTGGAGACTGTCATTTTCGATAGCGCGGCGATAGAAATTTCTTATGCATCGATATTGACGGGAGTGCTAGCATCGCTACATGGGGGCTTTGACTTTTGCCACACTCGCGGCTGATGCCCCAGCAGAATTTTGGCGAGACTCCATAGAACAATTCAGGGACTATTAAGGAGAGAGCTTTTTATGGCTGTGAAAGTGGGAATCAACGGCTTCGGCCGGATCGGGCGCAACGTTTTTCGCGCCGCGCTTGGCAATCCAGAGATTGACGTTGTGGCGGTGAACGACCTGACGAGTCCGGCGACGCTTGCGCACCTGCTTAAGTACGACTCGATTCTCGGCAATCTGACGAACGAGATTTCGTCGACCAGCGATTCGATCACTGTGGACGGCAAGACCATCAAGGTGTACGCGGAGAAGGATCCGTCGAAGCTGGACTGGACGTCGAACGGAGCCGAGGTCATCGTCGAGTCCACCGGCCACTTCACCGACGCGAACAAGGCCAAGGCGCACCTGCAGGGCTCGGTGAAGAAGGTGATTATTTCCGCTCCGGCGACGAATGAGGACATTACGCTGGTGCTGGGCGTGAATGAGTCGAAGTACGATGCGGCCAAGCACAACATCATCTCGAACGCGTCGTGCACGACGAACTGCCTGGCTCCTGTAGTCAAAGTGCTGCATGAGAATTTCGGCATCGTTTCGGGCATCATGACGACGATTCACAGCTACACGAATGACCAGGTGATCCTCGATTTTCCGCACAAGGATCTGCGGCGTGCGCGCGCCGCGGCGATCAACATTATTCCGACGTCGACGGGCGCGGCCAAGGCGCTGAAGCTGGTGATTCCGGAGATGGCGGGCAAGCTGGACGGGTTCGCCGTGCGTGTCCCGACGCCGAATGTGTCGCTGGTAGACCTGACGTTCATTGCCGAGAAGCCGGTGAGCCTGGAATTGGTAAACGGCGCGCTGAAGAAGGCTGCCGACGGTGATCTCAAGGGTATTCTCGGCTACGAATCAGCCGAGCTCGTGTCGAGCGACTTCAAGGGCGATCCGCGGTCGTCGATTGTGGACGCGCCGCTGACGAAGGTGGTCGGCAGCTCGGTCAAGGTCATCAGCTGGTACGACAACGAGTGGGGCTACTCGAACCGCGTGCGGGATCTTATTCTCTTCCTCGCGAAAAAAGGCCTGTAAGATAAATTCACATCGGACCGGGCGCGACGGTTGCCCGGTCCGCCAGCGGTTCTCCTGGTTCTTCTCATTTTCCGATGCGGAGCAATCCCCGGCTATGCGTCAGAACATCTCTGGAACGTCGCCCTTTGAGCCTGTAATCGGCTTCTCGCGTGCCGTGCGCGTGGGCAAGAACGTTCACGTGTCGGGCACCGGCCCGGTAGGCGCCGATGACGCCGACGCAGCAGCGCAGACAAGGCATACACTGGAGATTATCCGCGCGGCGCTTGAGAAGGCTGGCGCAAGGATGGAAGACGTGGTGCGCACGCGAATGTATCTGACGCACCTGGAAGACTGGGAAGCTGTCGGCAAAGCCCACGGAGAAGTTTTTGGAACGATTCGCCCGGCGGCGACCATGGTTGTCGTTGCCAAATTACTCAATCCAACATGGCGCGTGGAGGTCGAGGCAGATGCAATCATCGGCGATTCAAACTGAGCAGCAGGAAAGCCAGCCAAAAGGCATGAACAAACTGACGATCCGCGATGTGGACCTGGCGCATAAGCACGTCTTCATGCGCGTGGACTTCAATGTGCCGCTGAGCGAGGACGGGCGCGAGATCATGGATGACACGCGCATCCGCGAGACGCTGCCGACGCTCGAATATGCGCTGCGGCACAAGGCGAAGCTGATTCTCGCATCGCATCTTGGCCGCCCGAAGGGCAAGCCGAATGCGAAGTTCAGCATGCGTCCGCTTGTCGACCGGCTGCGGATGCTGCTCGATCATCATCTCGGCGAGCAGGTCAACGTGGCGTTTTCGCCGGACTGCGTCGGCGAGCTGGCGACCGAGCTTTCACGGCAGCTCGAGTCGGGACAGGTGCTGCTGCTCGAAAATCTGCGTTTCCATGCCGAGGAGGAAGCCAACGATCCGAAGTTCGCGCAGCAGCTCGCGTCGCTGTGCGAGATCTACATCAACGATGCTTTCGGCAGCGCCCACCGCGCACACGCGTCGACGGAAGGCATCACGCACTTCGTGAAGAAGTCAGTCGCGGGCCTGCTGATGGAGAAGGAACTGAATTGGCTGGGCAAAGCGCTCGAGGAGCCGGCGCGGCCGTTCGTTGCGATCCTGGGCGGCGCGAAGGTGTCGGACAAGATCGAGGTGATCGACAACCTGCTGTCGAAAGTGGACGCGATCCTGATCGGCGGCGGCATGGCCTACACGTTCCTCAAGGCGAAGGGCCAGGAGGTCGGCAAATCGCTGGTCGAAGCCGACAAGATCGACGTTGCCAAGGAAGCTCTGGCCAAGGCGGAAGAGAAAGGCGTACTTTTCCTGCTGCCGGTCGATCATGTGCTCGCGGACAAATTTGCGGCGGACGCAAAGACGCAGATTTTTTCGGGCGACGGGCCGTTCCCTGCGGAGTGGATGGGCCTCGATATCGGTCCGCAGACGGTCCAGCTGTTCGCGAAAGAGATCGGAGACGCATTCACGATTGTGTGGAATGGTCCGATGGGCGTCTTCGAGTTTCCGGCGTTCGCCGTGGGCACGACCAAGATCGCCAAGGCAGTCGCGGCCAATCAGGATGCCGTGTCGATTGTCGGCGGCGGCGATTCTGTGTCCGCGGTGAAGCAGGCCGGCGTGGCGGAGAAGATCACGCATATTTCGACGGGCGGCGGCGCCTCGCTCGAATTTTTGGAAGGCAAGAAGCTGCCGGGAGTCGAGGCGCTGACGGATAAGTAAGATCGATCTGTGGAACTCATCGGACTCGTCCTCGGCTGCATCTCTTTTGCCGGAGCTGGCATTGTTCTCGCGTTGGTCTTCGCTTTCGTGCAGAGGCTTCGGCAATTTATTCTGCCTGCTGTTGTAGTTCCACCGATCTCTTTTTTTCTTTTGATATTTTCGAGTTGGTGGCTGCTCGATCGCTCTCCCGTCTGCGGACCAGATCCTGAATGGGATCGATGTCCCTCTCACTTCGCCCGCATACTTCAATTGACGGCGTGGCTTGTTGCAACGGGTGCCCTCGTCGTTGGAGCGAGATTCGCGCAGAGAGCGCTCGGAGTTTCGTGGCAAAACTTTGTTTTTCGCAAGCAGCCGCTTAACATCATCGAAAGGCCGAAAGACGTTTGAACCCACGAAATACCCTTATTTGAGCCAATTGGAAAGTAACGGCGGTACTTCCCTAGAGTCTTTTAGAGAGCAAGAAGCTGCCCGGAGTCGACGCTCTAACGGATAAGTAGAGAAAGCCAAGGTCTGAGCTATCTGGGCTTGTTCTGTGCAGCTAGGCGTTGAATTTCCTTCTCCAAAGCAGCACGGAGAGACGGCCGTCCGCCTCTGCTGTGATTTTCGATGTCGTAAATGCGCCACTGCTCGTTCTCTTTTCGGAGAACGAGGATGATGGTTTCGGGCAATCCGTTCTGATCGGTAGAGGTTACGTTTGCCTTGCAGGACTCTCCGGTGACCGATTCAATTTGTAACTTGAAGTGATCGAATTTGACGTCTGTGTCCTGGCAGTTGCAGACAGGGTCATAGTTGATCACGCCCGCTTCACCCGGCCCCACGGCTCTTTGATCCTCGCGCGCGAGCGCTATGAGTGAAGCATCAAATATGGCTCCCGCATTCTCCTCAAACAGGCTCGGCGGATCGCCATTCGGACCATATTTGCTGTAGATCGCGCGCACAAATTGTGCGGCGCTGTCTGCGGCCTGCACATTTTGGTCGCGCGGAGCCTGTGCGCTGCACAACTGAACGCCTAAGAGGACTGCGAAAACTGTTACCTTTGTAGGCAGACGATTCATTGAAGGGCGGGTTCGCTTCGCCTGAATCATTCTAATCGCACGAAAACTGAAGGAAATCGACCCGAGAATGCCACGTAAGCCCGTCATCGCAGCCAATTGGAAGATGTACAAGGTTCCGGCGCAGGCCGAGGAGTTCGTAAGGAAATTTCTGCCACTGATCGAGCACAAAGAACGCGCCGAGATCGTGATCTGCCCTTCCGCAACATCGCTCGCGACTGTTGTCGCGGCGGTTGAGGGTTCAGGCGTGGGCGTCGGCGGGCAGAACATGCATTGGGCTGAAGAAGGCGCGTACACAGGGGAGACTTCTCCGCTGATGCTGAAGGCCCTCGGCGTGACGCACATCATCATCGGTCACTCGGAGCGGCGGCAGTACTTCGGCGAGACCGACGAGATGGTCAACCAGAAGATTCTCTCCGCGATAAAGCACCAGCTCACGCCGATCATCTGCGTAGGAGAGACGCTTGAGGAGCGTGAGGCGGGCAAAATGGAGGAGGTCCTGCTTCGTCAGTGTCAGATCGCCTTCAAGGCCGTGGAACCGGAGAGTGCGGAAAGCTTCATCATTGCCTACGAGCCGGTGTGGGCGATCGGGACAGGCCGCACGGCGACTCCGGAAATGGCCGGCCTCGCGCATTTTCACATTCGGAGTCAGGTGGCGCGGCTGCTGGGCCGCAAGGCAGCGGATGCGATGCGCATCCTCTACGGCGGCAGTGTGAAGCCGGACAATTCGTCGGCGCTGGCAAACCAGCCGGAGATCGATGGGGCGCTGGTGGGCGGCGCGAGCCTCGATCCAGTGTCATTTGCCAAGATCGTGAATTATTAAATTCAGCGGATCAGCAAGTCAGCCACCAGTTTTCAGCAAAAAACACAGAGGGGATTATGTCCGAGTTCGTCCGCATTATGAGCAAGTCCGATCTGCCCGCCGAGGGTGAGGCGCGCGAGGTCGAGTGCGGCGAATACCAATTGTGCATCGCGAAGCTGAATGGCGAGGTCAGCGTGATGAACAATATCTGCCCGCACAACGGAGGCCCGCTCGGCCAGGGCATCATCGAGAATGGAAAGATTGTGTGTCCATGGCACGCATGGGCCTTCGATCTGAAGACAGGCCAAGCGGAGCACGAGCCCCGCGCGCGGGTTCCGATGTATGAGTTCAAGGTTGAAGGCGATGACGTGCTTGTGAAGCTGGAGTAGCCCTGGTATCCCCGCACTCGCGCACTCCGCGGTATGGATGTGGTATAGACTCTGTCGTGCCGATGGTAACGAGGCACCTGTCTCATCCGTTCTGTCTCGGTTCCCATAGCGAAACTGGAACTACCTCTCGGGAGCGGGCTTATGCGAGTCAGGTCATTTGTTGCAGGTTTGATGTTCGGAGCGTTTCTTACAGTGCTGGGGTCGGCTCAGTCCCAGAACACGCAGCAGAGCGCGGCTCTCACTGTGAACGGCCATTCTGGAGAGGCTCCGGTCATTCAGGCGAGCGGCCGGTCCTACGTAGATGTCGAGGCATTGGCGCGCATCACGAACGGGTCTGTCAGCTTCAACGGGAATCAGATCCTGCTCACGCTGCCAGCCCCCGGCCGCGGCGCACGCATGACGGTTCCACCGGCAAAACAGCCTGCTGCACCGCCACCGCCTCCTGCCGGATTCTCGCGAGATTTCCTGAAGGCCGGGATCGAAGCTATGGCGGAAATCAGGGAGTGGCGAAGCGCGCTGGAGAGCGCCGTCCAATATGGATTTCCACCGGGGGATACCTGGATCAATGGTTATAGCGGGGCGGCTGCGACGAGCATCAGCCTGGCGTCGGCTGCGGCGTCAACCGACGACGATCGACAAGGCTTTCAATTGCTGAACAATGAGTTCAACAACATGCAGAGCCTAAGCAACAAAATGCTGTCGGCGCGGAAAAACATGAACTACATCGCTCCTGATGCGCTCCAGAACGATCCTTTGGATCAGAAAATTCTGGCCTGCGGTCGCGCCCTCGGCGCCATGGCTGCGGCGGGCAGATTTCAGGATGCGGAGTCGTGTCATTAGGGCCTGTTAGCAGTGCCTAAATTCCGCTGACCGCTACCCTGGGTTTCGATCGCTTCGCCGTTGGCCCCTCTTCCCTGCTACGCTCAGACAATCCCCATTCGGCAGAAGCGTTGTCAGCGTTTCGATCCGTTCGCCTCTTCTTATCAGCCGCAGTTGGCGGTCGAGGTGTTTAGTCGGAGTGTCCGGCCCGGCGTCATCATCTTCCTCGGCTTCTTCTTTCAGCTTTTCGGCAATAGTGTGCTCGGTGTTGGGCGCGACGAATAGCTGAATCTGCTGGAAGGCGATCCCCAGCGCGAATGTAGTGGGATAAAAACCCAGGCGCTTTTTTCCGGGACCTCCGCTGCGCTTAGACCGATGTCTCTGGTAGAGGAAGGCGCACGCTATCACAAGGAGGGGAAGTCCCTGCAGGGCAAGGAGTACAGCAACAGAACTCATGGGTATCCTCAACGCTTTCGCAAATGAATCCGCAGACAGATCCGCACCTCACAGCGAACTGCTGTGTGCGATTTCGCGGCCGTAAAAAGCGATTTAAGCGATGGGTGGAGGACGTTGGAAGAGCGGCGTGCGATCGAGAAACTGGTGCCGAACGGTAAGCCCGGCCTCTGCCGGCGGCCATAGCGAATGTGGAAGCCTTATCAGTCCGAAGAGCAGGACTGGCAGCAGCACGAAGCATGCCGGGAGGCCGATGCCGTGGCCGGTTGCCTGTGGGATGAGCAGCAGCAGAAGGCCGATCATGACCACGATTGAAAGGACTATCTGCAATCCGCGGCGCTGCTGACGATTCATCACGCAGTCAGTATACCGCCCAAGACTGTCCCATCATCGGAGGTAGCCGGACCTGCTACGCTCAGACAAGAATGTCCGAAGATATTCCGGCCCCCACCAAACCGCGAGACGCTGCTGGCCTTTGGTGTCCCAACTGCGCGCGTGTCGTCGACGACCCCCTGGTCTGCGGAGACTGCTCGGCCGTAATCTGCCGTGTCTGCGGAACTCCGCTTGAATCTCCTGACGAGCTTGGCTTTGGCTAAGAAGCCTCCATCGAAAAGCTCTGCCAAGCAGACACCCCGACCCACGGCGCGACCTGCGCAAAAGCAGACCACGCCTCCGCCGGTGATCAGCGGGCGGTGGATGGCGGCAGCGCTCGGGATTGTCCTGCTGTTGGCGGCAGTGCTGCGTCTACGCGACGCTGTGCCTGCTCTTCTATCAGGGACAGTGGCAGCTGGTGCTGCATCCTGTCGAACATCATCGCTGCGACGCCCGAGTCGAAGGGCCTGAAGTTTGACGAAGTGAAGTTCGATTACACCGAGACGGGACAGGCAGAATTCGACGGCTGGTGGATTCCGGCCGAGGCCGGCGCGCGCTGGAGCGGGGCCACGGTGCTCTACCTGCATGGCGGCTCGGGGTCACTTTCGAATTATCTGGACGACATCGCAGCGCTGCACTCGCTCGGCATCAACGTCTTTGCGTTCGATTACCGCGGATTCGGGCGGAGTGCGGGGCGGATCCCGCGTGAGCGGCGGATGAACGAGGACGGTGAGGCGGCGTGGACTTATCTGACGGACACGCGGCATATCGCGGCCAAAGAAATTGTGATGTACGGAGTCGGCGTTGGCGCGAGCGTGGCGGCGCAGGTCGCGCCGAAGGATCCTCCCGCGGGATTGGTTCTGGACGGGCCGAGCGAACCGGCCCGGAAGATCATCGGAGCCGATGCGCGGGCGCGGATTGTGCCGGGATGGCTGGTGCGGGAGCGCTTCGATCCGAAAGAGACGCTGAAGACGCTGACCGTACCCAAGCTGTTTCTGGATCGCGGCCGCGCCACATCACGTACTGTGGAGCTATACCGCGCTGCTGCCGATCCGAAAGAGTATTTTGAGTTGAGTCCGGACGGCTACGAGGCGGCGCTTGGGCGGTTTCTGGATGAGGTTCTGAGGTAAAAAAAGTAAGACAAGAAATAAGATCACGAAAAAGACGAGGATCGCAGCATGTTCACTGCAGTGGAGCGAATCAGGCCTTTTGCGGCGCTGGTGGCGCGGTTGGTGTTAGGGGTCATCATGGTAGTTCACGGGGCGCAGAAGATTTTTCCCCGCGGCGCCCTCTATCAGTTTGTCCAGTTTGTGCAGCATCTCGGACTGCCGGCCTGGACGGGCTATCTGGCGGCGTTTACGGAGCTGTTTGGAGGGGCGTTCATCATTCTCGGGCTCCTCGTCCACCTGGCAGCGTTCGGGGTCGCCATCGATATGGCCATGGCAATCCTCAAGGTCCACCTGCACCACGGACTCACCGGCCAGGGCGGCTATGAGTTTCCGCTCGCGTGTTTTGCGCTGGCGGTGGTGCTCATGGGTACCGGTCCAGGGTACGTGTCGGCAGACCAGTATGTCTTCCGGGGGCGGGCAGTGCGATGAGCGAATCTCCTTCAGGTAAATGTGAGCGGGTTTCACTCAATTTTCAACATTTCCTTTCCCTCTTGGCTTGACAACCGTCGAGCGAAGCGGCTAATTTAGCAGTCGTAGGGCGTAAGTGCTAACAGGCCGCCTGGCTTGTTGTAAGGTTCACGCCTCGGGGACCAGCAAGTCCAACGAATTTTCTTGAACCAAAACCCGCGGGGTATACCTCCGCGCGAAGGAGAAGCAACGCAATGGCACCTGCAACTGCAACCGTAGCGACCACCTTCACTCCGCTGCACGACCGCATTCTCGTCCGGCGTATCGATGAGGGTGAGACCGTCCGTGGCGGCATCATCATTCCGGACAGCGCCAAAGAAAAGCCCCAGGAAGGCGAAGTGATTTCCGTGGGCAAGGGCAAGTCGAACGACGAAGGCAAGGTATTCCCTCTGGATGTAAAGAGCGGCGACCGCATTCTCTTCGGCAAGTACTCCGGCACCGAGATCAAGATCGACGGTGAGGAGTTCCTGATCATGCGTGAAGAGGAAGTTCTGGGAATTCTGAAGAAGTAACCGCCAAACCCGTCTTAGCCGCACGGAGGCGGGGCACCCGACATAACGATTGGATTTAGGAGAATCAAGTATGGCAAAGCAAATTCTGCATGGAGAAGATTCCCGCCAGGCAATTCTGCGCGGCGTGAACACTCTCGCCGAAGCAGTGAAGGTGACCCTCGGCCCTAAGGGCCGCAATGTGGTCATCGAGAAGAAGTTTGGATCGCCCACGATCACCAAGGACGGCGTGACTGTGGCCAAGGAAATTGAGCTCAAGGATGCCCTCGAGAACATGGGCGCACAGATGGTGCGCGAAGTGGCCTCGAAGACCTCCGACGTTGCCGGCGACGGCACCACCACCGCGACGGTTCTGGCGCAGGCCATCTACCGCGAGGGCGTAAAGACCGTTGCCGCCGGCGCAAACCCGATGGCGATGAAGCGCGGCATCGACAAGGCTGTTGAGGCCATCGTCGGCAAGCGCGATGAGAACGGTGTTGTAACCGGCGGCGCGCTTTCGACTTTCTCGAAGCCCGTTACCGGTGACATGATCGCCCAGGTGGGCACGATCTCCGCGAACGCCGACTCGACCATCGGCAACATCATCGCCGAAGCCATGAAGAAGGTTGGCAAGGATGGCGTGATCACGGTTGAGGAATCCAAGACGCTCGAGACTCAGCTTGAAGTCGTCGAGGGCATGCAGTTCGACCGCGGCTACCTGAGCCCCTACTTCGTCACCGATCCGGACCGCATGGAAGTGTCGCTCGAAGAGCCCTACATCCTGATCCACGAGAAGAAGATCAGCTCCATGAAGGATCTGCTTCCCCTGCTTGAGCAGGTGGCGCGCAGCGGCAAGCCGCTCGTCATCATCGCTGAGGACGTGGACGGTGAGGCGCTCGCAACTCTGGTCGTCAACAAGCTGCGCGGCACGCTGAACGTTGCTGCCGTAAAGGCTCCTGGCTTCGGCGATCGCCGAAAGGCCATGCTCGAAGACATCGCCAAGCTGACCGGCGGCAAGGCCATCACCGAGGACCTCGGCATCAAGCTCGAGAACGTCAAAATCGAGGACTTGGGCCGTGCGAAGCGCGTGACCATCGACAAGGACAACACCACCATCGTCGAAGGCCGCGGCGACTCCAAGGCCATCGAAGGCCGTGTGAAGGAAATCCGCAACCAGATCGAGAAGACCACCTCCGACTACGACCGTGAGAAGCTGCAGGAGCGGCTTGCCAAGCTGGTCGGCGGCGTGGCGGTCATCAAGGTGGGCGCGGCAACCGAGACCGAGATGAAGGAGAAGAAGGCTCGCGTCGAGGATGCCATGCACGCAACCCGCGCCGCGGTTGAGGAAGGCATCGTTCCGGGCGGTGGTGTTGCCCTGGTTCGCTGCACTCCGGCGGTGGAGGAACTCGTCAAGAAGCTCGAAGGCGACGAGAAGATCGGCGCAAATATCATCCGCCGCGCTCTCGAGGAGCCTCTTCGTCAGATCGTTGGCAACGCCGGTGAAGAGGGTGCCGTTGTCGTAGGTAAGATCCACGACAACAAGAACCCCAACTTCGGCTACAACGCCGCAACAGGCGAGTACGAGGATCTGGTGAAGGCCGGCGTCATCGACCCCACCAAGGTGACTCGCACCGCGCTCCAGAACGCCGCGTCCATCGCCGGCCTGATGCTCACCACCGAAGCTATGGTCTCGGAGATCCCCGAGCCCAAGTCCGCGCCCGCTCCGGGCGGTCACGGCGGCGGCATGGGCGACATGTACTAAGCACTAGCCGTCCAGCGACACGCGCCTCACGGCGCAACAAAGGCCCCGCAGCGATGCGGGGCTTTTTCGTTTTCTATGGTTGGGGCGTTCCCGCTACTTTTTGGCTGGAAATGCGTCTAATTCAATACACAACTGCTGATCGATGTTGATGACGGCTGCCCCCAGCCATTTCTGCCCCCACTGTTTGGCCAAACAACGCAAAAGGTTGACCGTCCTGTGGTCGCGCTTCGTATGAAGGCGCACAGCGGTCTCCACCTTGCGGGCGATGTGCTGTCGAATGTCGCTTGAATGCTTCGAAGTACAGGCTATGAAAACAACATAATCGCAAGATCCGCAACCATGAGCCCTGGTAACGAGAACCAGGGCTCTTTTTTGCACTGAAATAACCGCTCAGAGAGCTGAGTTGAGGGTTTCGAGGAGCGTTTCAGGATCTGCCGTAGGCGGCTGGCAGCTCGCTCCCTTGCAGACAACGGCGAAGGCGGATCCGGAGCCCACTGCAAGCAGGTGCGGGAGGGTCTCGGCGAGGACGGGCGGCAAATTCTCCGCAGTGATCTGCTCGGGCGTCAGCACGATGACCTGCTTATTCACGGCGTAGCGGGCAGTGGCGACGGCGGCCAGCTTGCGGGCTTCATTTCCCTCTCCAATCACGACAGCCTCGACTGGCGGCAGCAGGAGCAGTTCGAGGGCGAGGCCGTAGGTTCCGGCGAAGAGGCCGAAGTGCTCGACCACTCCGGCGAAGCTCTCCAGGGTGTCTTCTGCCTTCTGATGAAAATCAGAGCGGCCGCTCAGGGCTTCAAGGCGAAGGAGCGCAGCAGCTGCGGAGGGATTGCCGGCGGGCGTGGGCGTGTCCTGGAGAGGCTTGCGGCGGGCGGAGAGTGCGCCTAGAGGCGTCTCAGAGGTGGTTTCAGTGTCGAAGAAGGCGCCACTGGTCGAGTCGTAGAAACGGGCGATCATGCTCTCGGCAATCTCGATGGCGTAGCGGTAGTACTGGCGGGATCCGGTGGCCAGCCAGGCATCGATAAGGGCGTGCAGCAGAAAGGCGTAATCGTCGAGGACGCCGGGAACGTAGCGGATCTCGGCGACGGTTTCCGAGTAGGCGATGACGTGGGCGAGGCCGCGATCGGGGTTCCAGCCCTCGGTGAGGATGCGGTCGAGTGTCTTGAGCGCAAACGCCCGGGGACCCGGCAGGTCGAGCACTCGCGCCGCATCAAGATACGCCGAAATAGCGAGTGCGTTCCACGACGTATAGATGGTCTTGTCGATGTAGGGCGTGGGGCGCTGCGCTCGGGCTGCGAGGAGCTTCTGTTTGGCGGAGGCCAGTTCCCTCTCGGCATCTTCGACGCTTATCCCGGTGAGCTTGGCGGCTTCTTCCAAAGTGAGACGGCGGTGCAGGACGTTCTTGGCCGGGTTGTGGTGCATATCGCCGAGTTCGCCGATGTCGTAGTAGAGGCCGGCGGTGGCCATCTCAGAGGGCGTAAGCACGGCGGCGGCTTCGTCACGCGTCCAGGTGAAGTAGTCCCCGTCGTCGTCGAGCGAAAGGTCGGCATCCTGCGAGGCGTAGAAGCCGCCACGCTCGCGGTCAGTCATCACCTCATCCAGCCAGCGGATAATGTCGCGCGCAACACGGGCGGCGTCGGGATCGACGAAGGACTGGAAGGCGTGTACATAATTTCCGAGCAGGCCCGCGTTGTCGTAGAGCATCTTCTCGAAGTGCGGGACGAGCCAGCGCTCATCGACCGAATAGCGGTGAAAACCGCCAGCAAGCTGGTCGTAGACGCCGCCGCGAGCCATCTTTTCGAGAGTAACGACGACGGCCTGGCGCACGGCTTCGTTGCCGGTGCGGGAGGCGATGTCGATGAGCAGGTCCATTCCGGCGGGATGCGGGAATTTAGGCTGGCTGCCGAATCCTCCGTTGCGCGAGTCGAACTGGCGGATGGCGCTTTCGACGAGCTTGTCGACAATGCTCAGGGACAGGCTTCCGCCGCGGCCGGCGAAGTTTTCTCCATGCTCGATGGCGGCAAGCACGCTGGTGGCGGATTCAAGCGCTTCGGTGCGGCGTGTCTTCCAGGCATCGGCCATGGCGAGCAGAACGCGCTCGAAGCCGGGGCGTCCGTAACGGTCGTCGCGGGGAAAATACGTTCCGCCGAAGAATGGCTTGCCATCGGGCGTGAGCACGGCGGTGAACGGCCAGCCTCCCTGGCCGCTGATGGCGGAGACGGCGGCCTGGTAGCGGCTGTCGACGTCAGGTCGCTCGTCGCGGTCGACTTTGACAGGGACGAAGTGCTCGTTGATGACACCGGCGAGGGATGGGTCCTCGTAGCTCTCACGGTCCATGACATGGCACCAGTGGCACCAGACGGCTCCAATGTCGAGCAGGATGGGCTTGTCCTGTTTTGCGGCGAGTTCGAAAGCCTCCGGGCCCCATTCGTTCCAGTGAACGGGCTGGTGAACGGCGGAACGCAGGTACGAAGACGCGGCGCGGTCGAGGCGGTTACGATTGTCAGACATTCAAGAGCAAGTTTACTGCCTCAAGCGGCAGAGTTGCTGCGCAAGCCGCGAGTGTAGACAGCGGATACGACGAGAAAAAATGCGCCGGAATATGCCGCCCACAGGCAGAAATTAATCAGGCTGATGCCGTCGTGATAGCGCGCTGTCCAGATATGCAGTCGAAATGCGGCCAACAGGACTCCGAAAACCCCGGCGGCGACGATAGAGATCACGCGATGGCCAAGGATAAGCGTCGCGGGAAGCATCCATGTGACGGGGATGACAAAGAAGGCGCAGAAATAGAGGGAGACAACGAGCGAGAAGAGCGTCCAGAGCAGAAGGGCGACGGCGGCGTGCTCGGCAGAGCCGGAGGCGCGAATCACTTCGGTCACCTGGAAGGGCAGGCTTGCGGTAAAGCCGGCGATCCACCCGATGAAAGACGCGAATACTGCTCTGCGGATGCGGACCCGCAGCGTCATGCCTGTCCGCTGACCAGGCGCTGCGCGACCTTGACATAAAGGTCGATGGCTTCGAACAGTTCGCGCTTGGACAGCCTCTCGTGCGGCGTGTGAGCCACGTGAATGGAACCCGGACCTAGCAGCAGGGGCTCGCCCCAGGTACCGAGCCACGGGACATCGGTGGTAAAGGCGGCGACCATCGAGGGGATCCCTTCGATGTGGCGAAACTCCATGAAGGGAATTTCGAGCAGGTACTCGACATTTGCGAGGCCGGCGACCGCGGCTTCGATGGCGGCGCGAGTTTCTTCGGAGGGGCCGACGAGTCGGACCATCAGCTGTGCCGCGGCGTGATCGGCAATGACGTTTGGAGCGCGGCCTCCCTCGATGAGTCCGATGTTGAGGGTGCTGGGGCCAATGTCGGATCGGACGGGCAGTTCGAGCGCGAGGATGCGATGGAGGGCCTCGATCAGCTTATTTGTGGCGCTCTCACCAAGCTCAGGATAAGCGGAGTGGGCCATGCGTCCGCTGGCGCGGATCTCGGCGCGCAGCGTGCCCTTGGAGGCGAGGGCGATGCGATTATCGGTCGGCTCTCCGTTGATGAGGAAGCGGCTTCCGCGCGGGCTGAGGTTGGCGACTTTCGCGCCGGCGGAGTCACGCTCCTCCCCGACGACGAAGAGCAGGGCAACCTTCACACCCTGATCGCGCAGGCGCTCGGCCGCGGCAATCTGCGCGGCGATGATGCCCTTGGCATCGCAGGCGCCGCGTCCGTAGATGTAGTCTTCGTCTTCGCTGGAGGGGATGAACGGCGGAACGGTATCGGAGTGTGTGGAGAAGACCACGTCGGGACTTTCGCCGGCTGTGTGCGCGTACACGTTGAAGCGCTCGCCCTGACACTGGCTCTCGCGGTCCTGACCGACGGGCATTGTCTCGACGGAGAAGCCGCGCGATTCGAGGAACTCGGCGAGAAATTCGCCGACGGCGCACTCGTTGTAGGTGATGGATTCGATGTCAATGAGGCGGCGGGTGAGGTCGACGGCGTTGAACGCAGCTGAGGAAGGTGCGGGCGGGCTGGTCGGGTTGGCGCTCATCCGCATTCAGCATACCTGACCTGCAGCGCGGAGCGGACGTTTCCATACAATAGCGAAGTGATGAGCGAGACGAAAGCAGCATCTTTTGCGGTGAGGACGATTGAGGACCTGCGCGGGCCAGAGGGCCGGCTCGAGGCTCTGCTGAATACAGGCGCGGACGATGCAAAGTATGCCGTGCTGGTGTGCCATCCTCACCCGCTGGGCGGCGGAACGATGCACAACAAGGTGGTGTATCACGCCATGAAGGCGTTCCAGGGGCTGGGGCTGCCGGTGCTGCGCTTCAATTTTCGCGGAACCGGATTGAGCGAGGGCCAGCATGACCATGGGCGAGGCGAGCAGGATGACGTTCGCGCCGCGCTGGACTGGCTGGATCGGGAGTTCGCGCTGCCGCTGCTGTTTGCGGGTTTCTCGTTCGGATCGTATGTCGGAATGCGGGTGTGCTGCGGGGACGCGCGCGTGAAGGGCCTGGTGGCACTCGGGCTCCCGGTGCATGCAGAAGGACGCGATTATCACTACGAATATCTTGCGAGTTGCGGCAAGCCGAAGCTCTTTTGCAGCGGCACGCGGGATCAGTATGGTCCGAAGGCCAACGTGGAGGCGGAGGTGGAGGCTGCGGCTCCGCCGAAACAACTGGTATGGATCGAGGAAGCCGATCACTTCTTCGTGGGTAAACTGGATCAGGTGCAGCGGGCCATACAGGATTGGTGCGCTGCGAACTTTCTGAACGCGGCGGTGAAATGATTGCGCCCGAACCCACGCCCCAGCCCTCCCTTGACGCGCTGCACGCCGATGCTTCCGCAATCTTCGATTACGCGCTGAAAGCCTGTGACATTCCCAAGGCATTCGAGCGGCATTTGCGATTTGAAGGCAAGACGCTCTACCTGCAGTCGTCGCCGCTGCTGAAGCCAACCGTCCTGTCCCTTGACGGGTACAAGCGCGTGCTGGTGATCTCGTTCGGCAAAGCCGGCCTGACGATGCTCGATGCGCTGCTGGACCGGCTGCCGGAGAAGATTCACTATCGCGGCGTGTGCTCTGCGCCGGTGGCTCCGAAAAAGCGCCGATGGCGGATCAGGTATTTTGAGGGCGGACATCCGCTGCCGAATGAGGATTCGCTGGATGCGGCGCGCGATGCGTTGAAGATGCTGAAGCGCGCGGGCAAGCAAACGTTTGTCTTCTTTCTGATCAGCGGGGGCGGGTCCGCCATGCTGGAGCTGCCCCTGGATGAAAACATCTCCCTCGACGACACCATTGCATTTCACGAGACGCTGGTTTCGTCTGGCGCAACGATCACCGAAATCAACACTGTGCGGAAGTACTTCTCGGCGGTGAAGGGCGGCCGGCTGGCGATGGCCGCGCCGGAGGCCGGGAAGCTATCGCTGCTGTTAGCGGATGTGCCTCTGAGGGACCTGGGCGCCGTGGCCTCGTCTCCGACCCTGCCGGATAAGTCGACGCCGCAGGAATGTTCGGAAATATTGAAGCGTTTTGACCTGCTGGAGAAGTTTCCCCAGAGCGTAAGGGAGTATTTCGAGCGACTGCGTCTCGAGTCGGCGGTGCCACGGCCGCAGGACAGCCTTGCCTTCGAGCATGCGCGCTTCGACACGCTGCTCTCGAACCACGACTTTGTGAACGCGGCACGGGATCACGCACAGTCGCTGGGCTATAAAGTTGTCATCGACAACTCATGCGATGATTGGGATTATCGCGATGCATCGCAGTATCTGCTGAAGCGGTTTCATGAGCTGCGGCGGGAGTTTCCGCGGCTCTGCCTGCTGTCGAGCGGCGAGGTGACAGTGAAAATTGATGGACCGAAGGGGTGCGGCGGACGAAACCAGCAGTTCGCACTCTATTCGGCATTTGATCTGGCGCAGCATGCGGATCAGCAAATGGTGGTGCTGAGCGCGGGGTCGGATGGCGCGGACGGCAACAGTCCGGCCGCGGGGGCGATTGTGGATCCGTCGACGATCGAGCGGGCGAGGACCTTCCACTTCGACCCAGAGGAGACGCTGAAAACCTTCGATAGTTGTCCACTCTTCACGGCACTCGGGGATACGGTGATGACGGGGCCGACTGGAAATAATCTGCGCGACTTGCGGATTCTCCTGTCGGCGGGATGAGGATGAGCGAAAAAGCATGAACTTCACCCACTCCGCGCGCGTATTCCACAGCAGTTGAGGAGAACGAAAGATGGTTCCTTTTATCGTGCAGTGGATCAGCACCGTCTGGGGGGTCTTCTGGGTCCTCTGGCTGCTCGCGGCATTCACCTCCAAGCGCACCGTGCAGCGTCAGACCTACGGCTCACGCGCCCTGCAGTCCGTCCTCGTGCTCATCGGCGTCATCTTCATCTTTGATTTCTGGAATTTCTTCAACCAGGGCTGGCTGACCGCACGGCTCGTCCCGAGGACGCCGTTCTGGGTCCTATTCGGCGCCGCTCTCACTGTCTCAGGCATTCTGTTCTGTTTCTGGGCACGCGCAATTCTCGGCAAAAACTGGAGCGGCACGGTCACCATCAAGCAGAACCACGAGCTCATCTTGCGCGGCCCTTATGCCTTCGTCCGCCATCCCATCTACACCGGCCTGTTGATGGGCATGCTGGGAACCGCCATCGTCTTTGGCCTCGCACGCTGTTTTGTGGGAGTATTCATCTTGGGCCTCGGCCTCTGGATCAAATCGCAGACTGAAGAGAGATTCATGCTCCAGCAGTTCGGCGACCAGTACACGCAGTACCGGCGCGAGGTGCGCGCGCTGATCCCTTACATTTTGTAATCGCCGCAGTTACTTAACCGCTGCCCGTGCCGCGTGCAGATGCTGCAGTGGGTAGACGTTTGTCTCGTGCTCCTGGAGCGCCTCGATGCCCTCGGCTGCGGCGCGCGCGGCGGCAATGGTAGTGATGGTCGGAATGCGCTGCGTAACGGCCGCGCGCCGGATAGCCTTCTCGTCGAAGAAGGTGTCCTGGCCGTGCGGTGTGTTCACGATGAGCTGAATGCGCTCTCCCTTGATCAGGTCGACGACGTTCGGGCCGGCCTTCCTTGACCTTGTAGACCCGCTCGACGACAAGCCCGGCGCGCTCGAGCACGGTTGCGGTGCCTTCAGTAGCCACGATGTTGAAGCCCAGACTCGACGTACTGCTTTGCCAGATCAACGAGCTGCGCCTTGTCGCGATCGTTGACGCTAAAGAAGACGGTGCCTTTGAGCGGAAGCTGCTGCCCTGCTGAGAGCTGGGCCTTTGCGAAGGCCTCGCCGAAGTTGTCGGCGACGCCCATGACCTCGCCAGTGGATTTCATCTCCGGGCCAAGGACGGTGTCGACTCCCTGGAACTTGTTCCACGGGAAGACGGGCGATTTGACGTAGTAGAAGGTTCCCGTTTCGAGGTCCTGGCCGGAGGCGACCTGCTCGGGAAGCAGTTCGCGGAGGGTGCGGCCGGTCATGATGCGCGAGGCCATTTTCGCGAGCGGAATTCCCGTAGCTTTTGAGACGTAGGGCACGGTACGCGAGGCGCGCGGGTTTACTTCGATCACGTAGACCTGGTCGGGCTGGCCTGGCTTGCGCTGGATCGCGAACTGCAGGTTGACCAGTCCGATGACGTTCAGCGCCAGCGCCAGCTCGCGCGTATAGGAACGGATAGTGTCGAGGGTCGCGGGGGCGATGTCGACGGCGGGGAGAACACAGGACGAGTCTCCGGAGTGGATGCCGGCCTCTTCGATGTGCTGCATGATTCCCGCGATAACGACGTCTTTGCCGTCACTGAGGGCGTCGACATCAACCTCGATCGCGTCTTCGAGGAAGTGGTCGATGAGGATGGGCCGGTCGTGCGAGTATTCGACGGCTTCCTTCATGTAGCGCGAGACGGCGGCGTTGTCATAAGCGATGACCATGGCCCGTCCGCCGAGCACATACGACGGCCGCACGAGCACCGGGTAGCCGATGCGTTCGGCTCCGGCGAGCGCTTCGTCGACGCTGGCGGCGGTGACGCCGGGAGGCTGCGGAATGTTCAGGTCTTCCAAGAGCTTGCCGAAGCGCTTGCGGTCTTCAGCGAGGTCGATGGACTCCGGCGACGTGCCAATGATAGGCACGCCCGCGGCCTTGAGGCGCAGCGCGAGATTCAGGGGCGTCTGGCCGCCGAACTGAACGATCATGCCGATATCGGCGCCGCTTGACGCTTCGTGTTCATACACAGCGAGGACATCTTCCAGCGTCAGCGGCTCGAAGTAGAGCCGGTCGCTGGTGTCGTAATCAGTGGAGACGGTCTCAGGGTTGCAGTTGACCATGATGGTCTCGTAGCCGTCTTCCTTGAGCGCGAACGCGGCGTGGCAGCAGCAGTAGTCGAATTCGATTCCCTGCCCGATGCGATTGGGTCCGCTGCCAAGAATAATGACCTTGCGCTTCGATGTGGCAGGCGCTTCATCCTCTTCGTCGAAGGTGGAATAAAGGTAAGGCGTTGAGCTTTCGAACTCGGCGGCGCAGGTATCGACGAGCTTGAAGACGGGCCGGATGCCGTGCTGGTAGCGCAGCTCGCGAACAGCGGCGACCCCTTCGTGGGTGGGCATGCCAAAGACTTCGGCGATGCGCTCGTCGGAGACGCCCCTGCGCTTGGCTTTTCGTAACTGTTCCGGTGACAGATTTTCGAGGCTATTCTCGCCGATGCCCGCAATCGTGTCCGTGACGTCCTTCATGTGGTAGAGGAACCAGGGGTCGATGGAGGTCATGCGGGCCACTTCGCGCACCGTCATTCCCTGGCGGAAGGCGTAGCGGATGTAGTTGAGGCGCTCGGGCTGGGGAGTGACGAGGCGCTGCGTGAGGCGCTTGGGCTCGATCTCCTCGGCGCCGACCTTTTTGCCGGTTTCAAGCGAGCGCAGCGCCTTCATCAGCGATTCCTTGAAGGTGCGGCCGATGGCCATCACTTCACCGACGGATTTCATCTGCGGGCTGAGCGTTTCGTCGGCGCCGGGGAATTTTTCGAACTGCCACTTGGGGATCTTGGTGACGACGTAGTCGATGCTCGGCTCGAAGCAGGCCGGGGTCATCTTGGTGATGTCGTTCGGAATTTCGTCGAGCGTGTAGCCGACGGCCAGCTTGGCAGCGATCTTCGCGATCGGGAATCCAGTCGCCTTGGAGGCGAGCGCCGAGGAGCGCGAGACGCGCGGGTTCATCTCGATCACGGTCATGCGGCCGGTCATGGGATGAACGGCGAACTGTACGTTCGAGCCGCCGGTCTCGACACCGATCTCGCGGATGACGGCGATGGCTGCGGTACGCATGGCCTGATACTCGCGGTCGGTCAGGGTCTGTGCGGGCGCGACAGTGATGGAGTCGCCGGTATGCACGCCCATAGGGTCGACGTTCTCGATGGAGCAGATGATGATGACGTTGTCGGCGAGGTCGCGCATGACCTCAAGCTCGTACTCCTTCCAGCCGAGAACAGATTCTTCGATGAGGCACTCGTGGACCGGCGAGAGATCGAGGCCGCGCGAGAGAATCTCCATCATCTCTTCGCGGTTGTAGGCGATGCCGCCGCCGGAGCCGCCGAGGGTGAACGACGGCCGGATGATGACCGGGAATCCGATCTTGTTGGCGAAGTCGGTGCCGTCGCGAAGATTGTTGACCAGCGCAGAGCGCGGAACGTCAAGCCCGATGCGCGTCATCGCATCCTTGAAAAGCAGGCGGTCTTCGGCCTTCTTGATGGCTTCGAGCTTCGCTCCGATGAGTTCGACACCGTATTTGTCGAGGACGCCCGCATCGGAAAGATCGACGGCGAGATTGAGCGCGGTCTGCCCGCCGACCGTTGGCAGAATGGCGAACTTGCCGGAGCGGCCTTCGCTCTGCAGCATCTCGGCCTCGATGCGGATGATCTCCTCGACGTAATGCGGCGTGAGCGGCTCGATGTAGGTGCGGTCGGCGAGCTCGGGATCGGTCATGATGGTGGCCGGATTGGAATTCACCAGCACCACTTCGTAGCCCTCGGCCTTGAGCGCCTTGCAAGCCTGCGTGCCGGAGTAGTCGAACTCGGCGGACTGACCGATAACGATCGGACCGGAGCCGATCACGAGGATTTTGGTGATGTCATTGCGACGTGGCATTTACTTTTCTGCCCTCTATCAGTATCAATTTTGCGGCATTCAAAAAAATGGCGGGTTAAAAACCCGCCGCGTCAAGACAACCGGATAGCAGTTTCATAAACCCTTCACCCTTTCCACTCCTCCATCATTTTCCTGAAGTCGCGGAAAAGATAGTTGGAGTCGTGTGGACCTGGGCTGGCTTCGGGGTGGTACTGCACGCTGAAGAGCGGCATGGTGCGGTGGCGCAAGCCTTCGAGCGTGTTGTCGTTGAGATCAATGTGCGTCAGGTCGACGTCACTGGCCTTGAGCGAGTCGGGATCGACGGCAAAGTTGTGGTTGTGGCAGGTGATCTCGACCTTGCCAGAGTCGACCTGCTGCACGGGATGGTTTCCGCCGTGGTGTCCGAACTTGAGCTTGTAGGTCTTGCCGCCGAGCGCGAGTCCGATCAGCTGGTGGCCGAGGCAGATGCCGAACACGGGAGTGCGACCCATCAGCTTGCGGATGTTCTCCTGCGCGTATGTGACGGGCTCGGGGTCACCTGGTCCGTTCGAAAGGAAAACACCGTCGGGATTGAGCGCGAGTACGTCTTCGGCGGGAGTTTCGGCGGGAACGACCGTCACGCGCGCGCCTTCTTTCGAGAGCATGCGGAGGATGTTCTTCTTGATGCCGAAGTCATAGGCGACGACGTGAAGATGCGGACGCGGGTCCGCCTCGACGTCGGCGTCCGTCCTCAGAGGATCGGGGCCATCGTGCTCCCACTCGTAGCGGGCCTTCGCAGAAACCACTCTGGCTAGATCCGTCCCGTCCATCTTGCGAATGGAACGCGCCTTTTCGACGAGGATTTCGGGATTCGATTCGATCGACGAGATGACGCCGCGCATGACACCGTGTGTGCGCAGGTGGCGAACGAGTGCGCGGGTGTCGATTTCCGAGATGACGGGCACCTGAAAGCGCTCGAGATATTCATCGGCGACCTGCTGCGACCGCCAGTTCGAGGAGATGGGCGAGAACTCGCGCGTGACCAGACCCTCGATGTAGGGTTTGTTGGCCTCGTTGTCGCTGCTGTTGGTTCCGTAATTGCCGATCTCGGGGTTAGTCAGGACGACTATCTGCCCCGCGTAGGAGGGATCGGTGAAGATTTCCTGGTATCCGGTGAGAGAAGTATTGAAAACGACTTCGCCGTAGCACTCGCCTTTGGCGCCGTAGCCTTCACCGCGAAAAATGCGCCCGTCTTCGAGCGCAAGGATAGCCTGCATCTGCTCTCCCACACCCCATCGCGCCAATGTTGGGCGCGTGTGGGGGGAACCCTGTGCTCACACCCCGCCGCCGCGATAGGCGCGGTGGGGACCCCGTTTTCGTGGAGTGGATTCAATAGATTCTAGCCGGTCCGTGCTATCCTGTCTAGTATCAGCAGCTTAAATTTTTCAGAAACCGTTTTGCTGAAGATTTGCTGAAGGGTCCTATCCATGATAGACACACCACTGGCCTCATTAACTATAACAGTTTTCACCCGCCATTCCGGCGATTGTTCGAAGCAAAATGACCCTCAATGGAAGCGGTGTAAGTGCCGCAAATCCTTGTACATCCGTGAGGGCGGCAAGACCCGCTATATGTCCGCCAAAACGCGGTCCTGGGAAGAGGCCGAGCGCGTCGCCCGCACCGAGTTGGACAAGCGGGACCCGGTCAAAATCGCCCTTCAGCAAATTTCAGCAAAACGCAACGCCAAGCTGAAGCCGTTGAGCGCCGCCCTGGAGCAGTGGCTCGCCGGTATGAAGTCGCCCACGGCCACGTCACTAGCGGCCTACAAGGGCACGACGCGGCGCATCCTGCGATGGGCGGACCGCGTGGGCGTCCTCCATGTGAACGAGGTCACACCGGCCATGCTGGACGAATGGCGTAGCGCGTGGGCGGTTGACGCCGAGGACCCGGAGGACCGGCTCGCGTTGACGACGCAAGCGGCCCTCTTGATCCGCGTCCGGTCCTTCTTCGCGTGGGCAACGGCGATGGAATACACAAACCGTAATCCCGCCCTGATGCTCAAGGCCGTGACAACGAATGATTCCCAAACGTGGCCGTTGACCCCGGCGCAGTTTGATGAGCTACTCGCCGCGACGGAGCGGTTAGACGCCGCGGCCCGACATGAGTCCGCCAAGGTCGGCCAATGGCTCCGCGCTATCTTTCTCGTCCAGCGGTGGACTGGCCTCCGCGTGGGTGACGTTGTTTCCCTGTCCAAAGCGGCCCTCCACGGCAACCGGCTCACGGCCACAATCCAGAAGAAGCGTAACCGCAAGCCGCTGCAAAGCCGGGTTGAGTTTGTCTTGCCGGACCACGTCGTTGAGGCCCTCCGTTCCCTGCCCCGTCGCACTGAAGAACATCCGGATTACTTCTTCTGGTCGCGGCAATGCTCGGAGTTAGTCAACACCAATAAGTGGGTCCGGAAGATAGACCGCTTGAGCGGCTTACTGGTGTTCAAGGACGAGCAGGGGCGGCCGCTGGAGTTCCGCTCGCACATGCTCCGCGATACCTTCGCCGTCGAGATGTTGTTGCACGGGGTCCCGCTTGAGAAAGTCAGCAAGCTACTGACGCATGAGTCCGTTGCCGTGACCGAGCGGTATTACAGCAAGTGGACCGGCCGCCGTAAGCAGCAATTGGAGGATGAGGCCGTTGCCGCAATGCAGAGGATGGGGGCCATTTTCACGAACGCACCTGACAACTCAGACTATCCTGTCGGGTGAGTAGTTGCGCCCGATGCGGCAGACCTTAGTTTTCCACGGTGCGGAGATTCTTCAGCTGCTGCTGCTGCTGCATCAACTTCGGTGGCCTCATCAGGGACGGGAGAGGCAGCTTGGGCCGCATCCGCATGATGCTCCGCTTCGACCCCATGCTTGGGTTTGGCCGGTTGGGCCTTTCGATGCGCACCGCTTTCGCTTATAGAACCACCGCCACCGGCAGATCCTCCGCCACCAGACCCTTCGCCACCAGCCCCTTCGAGGCGGGAGAGTCTCTTGTCAATTTCTAAAGTGCTGATGAGACTATCGAACTTTGCTTGCAGTCTCTGTTCGGTGCTGTTGATCCGGGAAATGGCGTCCTGGACAAGATATTCTACTTTCTGGTCTACCAACTGGATCTTTGAGACAAGCTCCTCGTGGCGTGCGAGATCCACTTTATCCTTAGCGTCAAGTCGCGTCGAAACAGCACGTATCTCCGGCGCTACAAGGTCCTGAATGACCTTGCGGATGTCTTCGATCAGGCTCATATCCCTAGACTGCCGACTGTCCCGCCCGTAAGTCAAGCTGTTCTCTTCACGAATTGCTACGAGTGTCGTGCGCGATTGCGGCTCATCTTAAGATGGCCGCTGTCGCTGTGGTTCGGCACTTCGGGGACGCGCCTACGGGCTTCCTAGCGCGATTGCGGGGCATTGTAGGCGACGCAAATCGACGTTGCCATCAGTCCAAAACCGCGGGCGGCGGTATCAAAGGCGGCTCGTCTGACCTTACTTTCCCGCCGCCGGAGCCGCATTGCGTACATTTGTGCGTCGCTATCACGATGAGGATGTCCTCAACGACATCGAGGTTCCCGCATTTGCCGCACTCGATTACAACCCACTGCATTGGTGAATCATCGCGGAGACGGGTCTAGCCGCCCACTGTGAATTTTTACAGGTGACACCCGTCCACACCGGCACCCACGACGGCCATATAAAAAGGGTCCAATCATTTCCTGCTACTACTAATCCCCCTTTCTAAAGGGGGTAGTAGGAAGAGGAAGAGGCGGTCAAGATGACAAAAGAACAACGGGCGGCGGTTATGGCGTGTGACTATTTCCAAAGTGGTACCATTCAGCCCGCATTTTCCACTTACTTGCACTCATTCCGGGGCTTGTGCTAACTCCGCGCCAGTGGATAATAAAAACAGAGGCCGGGTAGTCCCGGCCTCGTTTAGTGGAGAGGGTCCGCTTCGTGGTTCCTAGCAGGGGCCTGCAAAGCCTCAATGGGTAGCGTTCACGGCGCTACGGGTTCGATTCCCACTCTCTCCGCACAACTTCCGTACCACAACGTCCTACTTTGGTAGACGTTGTTATACGTTGTTATACAAAAAGCATACAACAAAAAACTCTTGACAGTGCGAGATAAGTCTTGACAGTTGCCGAGAAAAATTCTCGGCGCTCGGGACGAGCATGGTTGAATAAGTCGTTTGTTATAAGCGGATTAGACCGGGGGCAGGTAAAAAGTCCCGCGATGGTCTCGCCAAGCCCTCCGCCGCTCCCCAACATACACAAACAGGTATAGATTTCGTTTAGTAAGTCCACGCTAACGGATGGTCTGTTGAAAGTTTTCGCTCTGTCTTCGCCTATACTCACCGTCATGGGCGAAATGCGACGGCGCGAGGAATTTGAGGAACGGCAACGCCGGGAGGGCCGTTTCGCCAGTACGTTGGTAATTGCCGCCGCCATCATTGCCGCGGTCCGGTTGGCGCGGGAGGACATTTCCCGGCCGTCGCCCCGGTTGGCCGCTGCCATTTCGGATAGCGTCGCCCTCGCCCGAAAGATTCTTGACCGGGTCATCCGTTAGGCTCAAGATCCTTATCTGATGAACGAGATTCAAGAAGTTCGCAAGAAGGTCAAGGGGGCCGAAGCCGATCTGGACCGCCGCGGGGCGTTAGTCGCCTTTTCTGAAATGCTTTTCGTGGTCCTTCCTTTCATTGTCATCGCGATGACGCTTGGACATAGAGGCGAACTGCGAACGATTCTTTTTCTTCCGGAGTGGTCGATTGTGTCTGCGGTCATAGTCGGACAAACGATAGTGAAATTAGCCTCTGCAACGATTGGAAGACGAGTTCACAAGGAGATGATCGGACTTTGGCTGTCGATTCTCCTCGTCTGTTTACTCGTTCCAATTCTGGTCGTCTTGGCGATAGTATTAACAGCCGAAAAGGTTTCGGTGACATTGGCTGCTACGCAAGCGGTGCTGTTTCTACTGGCTGCGACTGTCTTTTGGACCGCTACGTGGCTTGGACACATTGTAGAGGCGAAACAAGCAACAACAACGCCGTCGCCGGGCATTAGGTCCTAATCGCGCTTCGCTCGAACGCAACCGATAGCGCGGAGGGCAAGACCCACGCGCCCCCTCCTCTTCGGGCGGGGCTATGTTTCCGGCCGTTGACCGCTACTTCCTTCCCCCTCCTCCACTATAAGAAATCTTATAGTGGTGGGGGTGGATGGGCTTTTGGCGGGGCGGATGGGTGCTCTCACTCGACAAGGCGCGGTTTTACAAAGAGGACGTGTTTCTTCCGGCGACACCATTCCGGCCCGCGCTTGATGCCGTGTGACTCCAGGAGCGCCGAGAGCTTCAGAGTTGATAGATTCGGGTGCGCTCTGATGAGTTCTAGCGCGGCCGCTTCTTTGCCGTCAACGTCGGACCGCGGCCCCACCATCCGTGCCGCGCTCAGCCTGAAAGCGGCCCGCACAACGTCGCCATCAGTCCAGACGCCGGTTAGAAAGTAGCCGCGCCCAAAATGCTCGGCAAGGATCTGCTCGGTTTCCTCAATTGGCGTTCCGAGCGGCATTTCGACAACTTCCACTAGCTTCATTTTTCCCCTTCTCGTTCCGGCTTTGGCTGAGAGAGCCGCGACAAGCGACGGGCGGCCAACTCGGACGCAACAAGGTCCGTCGCAAGCATCCGCGGTCCATACCCCGGCTCGCCGAAGGCGCGGGCCAGGGCGGCTAAGTCGTCGTACAGGGCGTCCGGCAATTTGATCGTGAGGGCCTTCATCGGTTGTACCGCCGCACCGTTTTGCGGAAGTGCTTGTCAAATTCGTCTGTGTGTTTGTCGAGCATCGTCTGCACGCCGCTTTGGTCAATCGCCTGGACGTGAAATGTCGGCCGGTAATGGAGCGTGACGGACGGGCCGCCCTGATTCTCGAAGCCGCCGGAGGTTGCGACCTTACGCAAGCCGTCCATCACACCGCCGGGGACAACGCCTTCTCCAGGCGTCAGCATTGCCGGAACCGTGTCGCCCCTTGTGACGCCCGGGACCCGGTCTGTTCCTTCGCTGAAAGCCATCACCGCGGCGAACGCTCCGGCCGCCAACTCCGGAGCCAAAAACGGCCCGACAACCGGCCATCCGGAAACCTCGGCGAAGACGTTTGAGGCGGCCTTTTTGGCGTTGCCGAGCTTTACGCTGTCAACGCCGTTCAATTGTTCAACAGCGGCCGCAATCAAGTTATTCGTGAGCGAATTTGCAAGCGTCGTCATCTCGGACGTAAACGAGCGCTGTCCGGCAAGAATCGAAAAGAGGCCCTGAGCCGCTTTGGTTTCCCACTCCGACATTGTCCGGTCAAAATCTTGCTGCTGTTGTACCTCGGCCTTTTCCTTGATGGCGGTGATTTCGTTTTCGTGTTCCTGCGTCAGTTCCTTCTCCCGGTCCTGAATCGCTTTGAGCTTCGTCTCATAGTCCTTGCCGTATTTATCCAGCCCGGCGAGTTGTTGTGCGAAAGCCGTCATCTTGAGGGCATACTCGGCGTTCGCCGCGTCGATTTGTTGCTGCGCCTGCGCCTGAATGGAGACACGCCGGACGCTGTCCATTAGCGTTTCATGCTCCCGGGCGGCGGCTATGGCGAGTTCACCCATCTTCTGTTGGTCCTCGGCCGCTTCCTTCGCCGCTTCCTCTTTGAGCTTTGCTTCCTCTTCGGCTTCGCGCCGGGTCGTCTCAACCCGCTGTTGGAGCAACTCCCTGTAAAATTGCGTGTCCTGGAGGTTGAGCGCCTCTTCGGCCAAGATGGCGGAGTCAATCGCGGCGAGCCGCTCCGCGGAGCCTTGCCGGGTTGCATCAATCTTTTCCCGCTGCCCGGCTTGGTAGTTTTCGAGGTCCTGCTGTGCCTGCTCAACGGCCGCCTTACTCGTCAACGCCGTTTCTTGCGTCGCGTACTGCTGGACGATTTCGAGCCTCTTCTCGTTTAGCTCGGCGAGTTGGTTTGTGTAGTCGCGGCCGCTCTTATCGAGGGCGGCAACCTCCGCTTGATTCGTCGCCAACTGGAGGTCTCGCTCCCGGGCGGCGAAGTCAAGATCCGACGCAAGCCGCTCTTGGATGCTCGCCCTTTGGATTTCGAGGCGGGCGTCCTCCGTCGCTCGGTCCGCGGCAATGGCGGACTGTCCCATCCGTTGTTGGGACTCCGCGGCTTGCCGGGCGGCCTGAGACGCTTGCGCCGAGGCTTCGTTGCCGGTTGCCCGCGTCGCGTTGTCTGAGTCGAGCTTCTTCAAGTCGGCTATTTTGCCCTCCATCGTTACTTGCGCGGAGAGGGTGTTAACGAGTTCCTGTTGCGCCTGGACTTCTTTCTCGGTGTAGCCGACGCCGAGGGCGCGGAGTTTGATTTGGGCGTCATATCGGGCGTTGGCGTCGCCCTCTGTCGCGCCGAGAAGTCCGCCTCCGGCTTTGTTCGAGTTCACGGCTTGCTGGAGTTTGAGGACCTTCTCCGCGCTGCTTAACGTCCCGGCGAGTAAATCGCCCGCCTCTTTGTCCTTCCCTTGAGACAAGAGGTTGTCATATTGGATTTTGAATTGTTGGAGGGCGTGTTGCGCCCCGGCCGAGCCCTGCCCGAAGGTGTACCAATGCCCGGTTAGGTTCTTGAAGACCTCGTCCGCGGCCTTCGACACAACCTCCAGGGACTTGACGAGTTCGGACATACTCTGATGGTCGATTAGCTCCAACTGGATCTTGAGAGCGCCCAAGTGATCGTTGCGGAGTTCATCGGACCGCTTCTGCGCTTCCAAGATGCGGTCATCCATCCCGCGGAAAGCGTTGTTGGCGGCCGTCCCCGCCTCGGTGAAAGAGTTCGCAAGTTGCTCTTGGGCGGCCTTCGCTTCGTGGATCTTTTGGGCGACTTCGTAAACAATGCCGCCGATGAGGGCAAAGCCCGCAACCGTCGCCGCAATCGGGAGGGCCGTCATCACAACGGCCGATTGAGCGTACATCCGGACGAGGTCCGCCATAGCTTGGGCGTGAGCGCCGCGGATGACGTTGTCAACGAGCCCGAGCGAATGTCGGAGGTCCAGGGAGCCGCGGGAGACGCCTTCGCCCATCTCGGCCGCGCCGCTCGAAATCTGCCCGAAGGACGCCCGGGCGGCGCGCGCCGCCTCGGCCATTCCGCTTTGGAAAGTTGCGGTCTTCGTCTGAAGGTCTACGGATAAAACCCAAACCGGCTGCCCCATAAGATTTTCCTCATTCAAAAAGGTCCGCGCCGCTCGGCCTTTTCTCCCCGAAGGAAAAGCGGCGCGGAATAGTTTGTGGTGCGTCAGAAACCCGCGCCCGGCTTTTGAGGCTGAAGGGGCCTTGCCGGGACCGGACGCGGTCCGTCTGACTCGGGTGCATGAACCCCGGCAGAACTTTAGGTTTCTGAAACAACGTTGGTGTAATGGATCGGCTGGAAGGTGGGGGGCTGAGAAGCGCCCGCCAATTCAGCAAGGAAATGCGAGTCCATCCACTGCTGAGTCCGATAGCCAATTTGACCGTTTGAGGCGTACGCCTCCAAAAACACCTGCGTTATGACTGGAGTCTTGCGAATCATGACGCCGTCCGCGAATGAGCCGAAGGCAACGAAGCCAACGCCCGCACCAGACGCGGTGTCCAGGAAGTCGTTAATCACGTAGGGACGATCAAACAGCATCGTTCCGTCTGCAGAGAACATCGGGACGCCGCTCGTTGAGGCGCGCGTGTTGCGAATCTGCGCGAGCGTTGCCCGACTGAGCATCCACTTGTTGGTTGGCAGGTCGAACCGCGGCGGGACCGCATACCGCAAATCGATCATGCTTGTGTAAATCGAACCGCCGCTACCACCGACGCCCGCGGCGAGCGACGATGAAGCGGCCGTCAGCGCGGACACAAACGCCGTTGTCACGGCGGAAGTGATGGTTGTGGCAAGTGAGGCGAGAAGTTCGTCTAGGATGGTGCCCTGGAGCGGGAGTTCAGAGTTCATCAGCGACTCGTACGACGCCAAGACAAGGCGGGCGTACTTTGTGCCGCCGAACGTGAACCCGCTAAGTCCGAAAGGCTGCGAAGTTGTGGGCGCGGCGTTTTCGGTAAAAGTCGAATCGGCCGCCCCGGCTGAGAGAATCGGTTTCACAAGCGGGCGCGTGTGGTCCGTCTGAATCTGCGTTGCCCCGGCGAGCGCGAAGCTGTCCAAGTTGTAATAGCTTGCCAGATACGGCAGGACCTCAGTCGGGACGGTGATGCCGATGCTGTCCCACCCGGACGTGGTCCCAATCGAAATGGGGCCGCTTGGGGCGGTTGCTTCCATCGCCGGACGCTGCCCGGTGAGTGCGGTTAGGGTTTGGTTCATCCATCCAGCGAACTGCGCCCGGAATGCGGTTGCGTTGGGATGCTCGGGGCCGCTGGTTCGTCCGACCCTTAGCGGCGAAGACGGCGAGGCAACGGGGGTCTCCCAATTCGTCTCGGGCGTGCCCGGAATGAGCATTCCATTTTGGAGATGTTGAGTGAGCGTATTCCGCCCCTCGATGGCCTCAATCTTCGGGTTCAGCTTCTTAACCCGCTCCATGTGCTCATCGATGAGCGTCTGTTCGGCGACGGTTAATTGCCGGGTTTCCTTCTCAGCGCGGCCGAGGATAGTCTCGCAAGCGTTTAGGGCTTCGTGCCGTTCTTGGCGCATTTCAAACAAACGGGTACTCATGAAAATTCTCCAGATGTGAGTTACCGACGCCTCCCCGCGTTCGGTTTGCTGCGTCCGCGGCTAACGTCCCCGTATCGAGGCAGACTCCGCGGGCGACACGGCCCTTTTTAACCGTGTGTCACTTCAAACTCATGCGTTGCCGGGCGGCACGTCGAGCGCCCACAATTTGCGGAGCCATTCGGCGGAGTCGCCCTTCGGCCGGAGGGCGTCTTCTATGCGCTTCACGAAAGTCACGGCCAACGCCTGGACGACGTCATCGTCTAGCGGCTCGGTCAACGCCGTTTGGGGCTTGCCGGAGACGAGGCCGCACACGCCGAGGAAATAGAGGTCGCGGCCTAATAGCTTTTGGACGTCGGGCGAAGCCGGGTCAACGTCCACTAAGTGGTATTCGGCGGTGAGCGGATTGCCAAGAATCGCGGCGGCAATGTCCGCGTCGAAGACTAGCTTTTCGAATTTGTCGAGGACTCGCATCGTTAGTTCCTTAGTTAGCTTTTTTCTTGAAGCCGCCTTGCGCCATCTGGCCGCGGGCCGCGATTAACCGGCCTTCCGCTTCCGAACCAAGCATGAACGGCCAAACAAAAATGGTGTCCCGATACTTTGGGTTGTCCGTGTGCGGGTCATGTTGGCCGAAGAGAATGCCGAGAAAGAGCGGCTTGTCCAGGGACAGAACCGTCTCGGCAAACTTACCGATTTCCTTTGGTTGTGGCTCTCTCGGCAACGCAACGGTCCGCGCCAATACCGCCTCTTCGCCTTTTGTCTCAGGCTGACAGTAGACAAGCCCGGCGGAGGCGTTGCGCTTATCGAGCCCGGCCGCCTCCATCATGCCCCGGAGCCGGTCAAATAGCTCCACCGTCCGCGACAGCGCCTCCATCGGCGACAATTGCTGATTCTTGATTCTGCGCGGCAACGCCGATTTGAACTGACGGCGCACTATCTGAGTTTTGGTCATCGTCGCGTCTAAGGGATTCTTCGATTTTTTCGTTTCAACTCTTCCCGCTAACATGGTCGCCTCCCGCTCTATTCAGAGATTAACAGAACAGTGGCGCTATCTGTCAAGTATCAGAGTACTAGTTCTACTTATGCCATAGTAGGCCGAGAACCAAGCAACCTGTTGGCGGCGTTGTTATCGGAGGGATTTTTTGCTGAAGATTTGCAGAACCAAAGCCGCATTCTCTAACTTCTGCAACTTTGACGACATCCGCAAGCCATTGAAAACACGCTAACTATAGCGTTTTCAATCTCCGCGAAAAAATTCAATAGATTTTATCAGGGACTGACCGTCCAGGTGGACGCGTTGCGCGCAATCTTTTATGAAAAAAAGCCCCGGTTTTGACACCGGGGCGTTCGGTGAAACTGGCTTATTACTGTGGAGGAGGAACGGGCTGCTGTGGCATGGGTTGTGTTTGCGGAGCCGGGTTCTGTTCTAGCCGTTGTAATTGCTGCTGTTGGCCAGGAACGGTGACATCCGGCGTTTGCTTCGCGGGCGCTAATCCCGGGATGACCGGTGCCGTCTTTACCTGGCCTGTGGCCGCGTCAACGATGGAAATGCCGTAAAGATCGAGCGTGTTGGCAAGGATCTGCAAGAGGGACGCGCGGTCGATCGCATACTTCGCGGTTGCCGAGATGAGGTTGCCCTCCGCCACCGCCAGTGCGCGCTGCTGCTGCAGCACGAGAGCCGTTGTCGAAGCACCGAGGTGCAGCTTCTTCAACTCTGCATCGAGACTCTGGCGATCGTAGTCGCGAGTGGCCGTGGCCGACTGGACAGAAGCGCGATCGTTGGTGAGCGCGTACTGCGCGTTCACAACCTGCATGCGCGTCTGAACATAAAGCTGCTGGAGTCGCATCTGCGCCTGGCGGTACTCAAGCTCCGACCGCGCCTGGGCGGATTGAGCCTGGCGGTTGCGAATGGGGACGTTGAGGTTGAAGCCCACCCCCTTGTTGGGGGCAACGCTCTTGAAGAGATTGGAAAAGGCGGTTCCGTACGAGACGTCCGGATACTGTCCCGGAGGGCATGGCTGGCCCGTCTCAAAGTTCACACAATTCGCGCTCTGCGTGCCTCCCAGAGTCGAGGCTCCATAAAAGCCGTAAACATCCAGGGTGGGCAGCAGGCCATTCCTTTCACCTTTGAGCGTGATTTCATCGTTCTTCAGGGTCATGACGGCCTGTTCGATCGAGGGGCTGTTGGCATCGGCCTGGCGCACCAGGTCGTCGGCCGACTCGCGCTCCGCCGTTGTTTCGATGAGGCTGACGCGGTCCGTGGGGATGACGGGCGCGTTGGCGAACGTCGGGTCTTCGAGGCTGCGCGCGATGGCCTGTTTCATGAGCAACTGCTGGTACTCGAGATTGCTCTGTGATGTGATAACGCCCTGCCGGTCGGTTTCAACCTGGCTTTGCGCGCTGACTACATCGAGCGGCGCCATGGTGCCGATTTCAAGAGACTTCTTGTCGTCTTCGAGGAGCCGGGTAGACTGCTCGAGGGAGCGCTGCTTGGCCTGCAGATCTTCATAGGCGCTGACCAGGCCCCAGTAGATCTGTTCGACCTGGTTGATGGTGTAAAGAAGCTGCTGACGGAAGGCCGAATCGGCGATGCGGCGGTTGTTCTTTGCCTGTACGATGAAGCGGCCGTTGATGCCCCATCCAAAGCCCTGCAGCAGATGCTGCGTGACCTGGGCGTTGAACGTGGTCTGGAGTGCGGGGCTGTAGGTGTTGAAGATGCTGTTGGAGGTCGTGTAGCTGTTGTTGAAGGTCATCGCAAGCGTGGTGCCGGTGATGAATCCCTGGTTGTAACCGAAGTTATATATGTTGGTGTTCTGGGTGAGCTTGGAGGTGCCGTAGAAGAGCGGATTCAGCTCCTGTGTAGCCTGGCGCTGCAGCTGAATATTGCCGGTGAGGGCCGGATCCATATTGACGGGCAGAGGGCCGCCGCCGTTGGTGGTGAGGGCGAGACCGCCGGCGCCCGTTCCGGCGCCGCCCGCCGCCACGCTGGTCCCACCCGGACCGCCGCCGCTCTGGACGGTGGTTCCGGAGCCGCCCAGCGTGCCGGTGACCAGGCCGCTGTTGATGCCGAGGAAGAGCGCGCCAGAGCGGGTGCGCAGGATATCGGTATCGGCGATGTTCAGGTTGAAGCGCTGAATCGCGATATCGTAGTTGTCCTCGAGCGCAAGCAGGATGGCATCGCTAAGACTGAGGTAGATTTTGCCGTCCTTGATCAGATCGCTGAGGCGCGGCGAGTTGAAAAAGCTGGCAGGCGGCGCGGTGGTTGGTTTGTAAGGGGAAAGCGGGTTCGGCCAGTAGCCGCGCTCTTTGCCAAAGTCACGCGGCTGAGGCCGCAGGTAAAGGGGCTGAGTGAAATTTGGAGGCGGCTCGACGGGCAGGCCAGGGGTGTTGGCGGCCCCGGCGGGGTTCTGCGCCTGCTGGGGAGTTTGCGGTTGCTGCGCCGGCGACTGAGCGAAGCCGGAAAGCGTGCTCGAAAGCAGGCAAGCAACTGCGGCTGCGGATTTCAGTTTCAGAAACAGGTTGGAACTTCGAACCGGGATACCTCCAATCGCCCTATGGCGCTCACCAAACAAATGCATTCGTCCTCTCCAGACTGCTCGACCGGTTACAAGCAAAAGGAATTGCAAGACCGATCTGTATAGAATCCTGTGTTTTGCCAGCCCGATGAGCACGGCAATTCCGGCTCATTGCCGCCGTGCACGGCGGCTGCTCTTTATACGCGAACTGCTCTGGCTTCGTTCCCGTTTCTGGGATTTAACTCCCCTTGTCCGCATTGGTTCCGGGGAGGTTAAGGCGCGCCGCGGCTGAGTGCGCCGAGTCGCCGTCCGGAAGAAAATCTGAGTATATCTCAGGCAATCAGGTGTTCCATCAGATGATTCGGTTACCGGAAAAGAACCAGCTCAGAGCGCAATTTTTGAGAGAATTCGCCGGGAGGAGTATCTCTGCGGGCACGTGAACTGGAAACTGATTCTCGCCTATGACGGCACCGATTTTCATGGCTGGCAGATTCAGCCGGACCGCCCGACGGTTCAGGGAGAGCTTGCCGCCGCGATCGAGCGCATCACCGGCGATCGGGTCCTGCCGCAGGGCAGCGGAAGGACGGACGCCGGCGTCCATGCGCGCGCGCAGGTGGCATCGTTCGAGCTGAGCGCGCCGATCCCGCCAGGAAATCTGCATCGTGCGCTGAACCGGTCGCTGCCGGCGGCGATTCGAGTGCTGAGTGCGCAACATGCTGACCCCGAGTTCCATGCGCGGCACAGCGTTCGCGCCAAGACCTATGAGTATCGCATCTACCAGGGCGAGATCTGTCCTCCATGGCTGGCGCGGTACATGTATGCGCTGAACTGGCCACTCGATGTGGAACGGATGGGGACCGCGGCAGAGACTGTGGTCGGAGAACACGACTTCACCTCTTTTGCCGCGAGCGATCCGGACGCAACGGCAAGGAGCGGCGATAGCGTGGCCGAGGATGGCGTGCCGGGGAACGTGCGGACAATCTATGCATCGGCGTTCTCGCAAGAGGATGGCGATTTGCTGATGTATCGCGTCCGGGGAAACGGTTTTCTGCACCACATGGTGCGGAACCTTGTCGGAACATTTATCGATGTGGGACGTGGGCATATCCACCCAGAGGATGTGCGGCGGATTCTCGAGTCCAGGTCGCGCTCGGCCGCGGGAGCCACGGCTCCGGCGAGGGGATTGTGGCTGGAGAGCGTGGAGTATTGAATGCCTTGATTCCGCAGTGTTCGATGCAAACCGTTTTCGCCCGGACAACCACTCCCTGCTAGGCTGATGGATCATGGCTATGACGGCCCCGGCATCGGCGTTTGCTCGCATTACGCAGCTTGCGGCGGACCGGCGTGTGCACCAGGCGTTCAAATGGTTGCACCTGCAGGAGCAGCAGATACTGCGCTGGCAGGCGGAGCTCGTGCGGGTGCCTGCGCCTCCGTTTGGCGAGCGGCCGCGGGCGGAGTGGCTTTGCGATAAGTTTCGCGGACTCGGCCTGGATGAGGTGCATCTCGATGCGATCGGCAACGCGGTCGCGGTGATCAGAGGTGCGAGCCCATCCGAGCCCGATGTGCGGCGGGTGCTGCTCTCGGCACATATCGATACGGTCTTTCCCGCCGAGACTCCGATCGAGTGGCGGCTGGCCGACACCCGGCTGGAAGCTCCAGGGGCATGCGACAACGGAGCCGGAGTGGTCTGCATGCTGGCGCTGGCCGGGGCGATCGCGCATGCAGGGATCGAGCACGGCTGCGACCTGATGTTCGCGGGGAACGTCGGCGAGGAAGGCGAGGGCGACCTGCGCGGCATGCGGCATCTTTACGATGGCTCCGGGTTCAGGGAATCAATTGCGGCACACATCGTGCTCGATGGAGCCGGACACGAGGTAGCGATCACGCATGCGCTCGGGAGCAGGCGGTTCCTGGTGACGGTGCGGGGACCGGGCGGACACTCATGGACGGATGCCGGCCGTCCCAACCCGATCGTGGCGTTGAGCCGCGCGATTGCACGGCTGAGCGAGGTGGAACTGGCTCCCGCGCCTCGAACTACGGTTAACGTCGGCACGATTGAAGGCGGGACAGCGATCAATGCCATTCCGGAGCAGGCATCGGCGCGGTTCGATTTTCGCTCTATCGACCCGGAACAGCTCATACGCCTGGAAGTCGAGCTGTACAGAGCCGTAGAGGACGCGGTGATGGCTGCGAACCGCGAGGCCGGTCAGGCGCCGGCGGGCAGCGGCGGACTAAGCTTCTCGATCGAGAAGATCGGATCGCGCCCGGCGGGGCAGCTCGCGGAGGATAGTTCGCTATACGAGACTTTGCGCGCAGTCGACCGGCACCTGAATATCCGCACCGAGCCCAGGATTGCGTCGACGGATGCCAACATTCCGTTGTCGCTCGGAGTTCCGGCGGTCAGCGTTGGAGCAGGCGGCGAAGGGGGCGGTATTCATACACGGGCAGAGTGGTATGACGCTCGCGGGCGAGAGCTGGGACTGCGGCGCGTGCTGCTTCTGCTGCTGGCACTCGCGGGCTGTTGATAAAGTAGCCGTGTGAATGCACGCGCTGCTTCCCTTCTCCTTGTCGCCCTTGCCTTTCTTCCCGCCCTTCACGCGCAGACGGCCGGGAAAGCCGACGCGATCTATTTCAACGGAAACATTCTGACCGGAGTCGACCTGACCGGAACGCATCCGCAGCGGGTAAAGGCGATTGCTGTTGCGAGTGGCGTAATCGTGGGCGTGGGCGAAACCGCTGACGTTGACGCGCATTTCAAGGGGCCGGCGACGCAGATGATCGACCTGCGCGGCGCCTTCGTGATGCCCGGGTTCAACGATGCGCATGCACATTTAGGCAGTGCGGGACAGATCAAGTTGTCAGTCGACCTGACGGGGTGCACTTCGCTCGCCGAGATGCAGACCCGGGTCCGAAAGGCAGCGGAGAACGCGCGGCCCGGTGCGTGGCTGACGGGCGGTGGATGGGACCACACACTGTGGCCCTCGAAGACACTTCCGACCAGGGCCGATATGGATGCGGTCACTGGCGGGCATCCGGCGTTTTTCGTCCGGGTGGATGGGCATATCGCCATTGCCAATTCGGCAGCTCTGGCAGCGGCTGGCATCACGCGAGACACTCCCGATCCCCAGGGCGGAAAGATTGACCGCGACGCAAACGGCGATGCGACGGGGATTATCCGCGAGACAGCACAGGGGCTGATCGATAGGAAGATTCCTCCGCCGAGCCCGGAGCGGCGGCGTGAGGGCGATTTGCTGGCGCTGCAGGACGCCGTGTCGCACGCCGTGACGTCGGTGCAGGACAACTCGGACTGGGAGGACTTCCTCGTCTACGAGGAGCTGGAAAAAGAAGGCAAGCTTCCGGCACGTATCAGCGAATGGCTGCCGTTCAATGCATCTGTCGACCAGCTGAAGCAAATGCGGGATCATCATCCGGCCGATGACCGCATGCTGCACACGACGATGCTGAAGGGTTTCATGGATGGATCGCTGGGGTCGCGGACCGCAGCGCTGAATGCCCCGTATGCGGACGATCCAGGTAACTCGGGCATTCCCCGGTATGAACAGAGCAAACTGAACGCGATGGCGATCGAGCGGGTGCAGGCGGGGTTTCAGCTGGGATTCCACGCGATTGGGGACCGCGCGGTCGAGATGGCGCTCGACGCCTTCGCAGCTTCGCGGCAGAGTCAGGTTCCGGCACCGCCGTCGAAGATAACCGGGAATCCCAACCGGCCGTTCCACAACAATGTGCGGCGGGCGATCCGCATCGGGTACAAGCCGCCTCCGCGGAACCGCATCGAGCACTCGCAGGTGGTGGATGCCGGAGATTTTGCGCGCTATGCGAAGCTGGGCGTGATTGCGTCGATGCAGCCGAATCATCTGCTGACAGATATGGCGTGGGCAGAGCAGCGGCTGGGTCCGGAGCGGGCGCGCTACGCGTATGCGTGGAAGAGCTTCCTCGATGCCGGCGTGGTGCTGGCGTTCGGAACCGACTATCCGGTCGAGCCGATCACGCCGTTTCGTGGCGTCTATGCGGCGGTCACGCGCATGAATGAGGCGGGAACGCAGACCTATTTCCCGGAGGAGAAGCTGACGATCTGGCAGACGCTCTATGCGTACACGCAGGGGTCGGCGTATGCGGAATTCGCCGAGTCGTGGAAGGGCAAACTGGCTCCGGGATATGTTGCAGATTTTGTGGTTCTGGACCGCGACCTGACGTCCGTCGCCCCGCCGGAGATTCTAAAGACGCAAGTGTTGCGGACGGTGGTCGGCGGCAAAACGGTGTACGAAAGGGGAACGCAGAAAGAGAGACAGTAAAGGCTAAAATAAATCTGGGAGTCCGGCGTGGCCACGACAGCACAAACGGCGATCGAAACCTATCTCAAGACCTCCTACCATCCCGACTGCGATTTTGTGGACGGGGAAATCGAGGAGCGCAATTTGGGGGAATTCGATCACGCTCAGTTACAAATGGCAGTAGCAGCCTGGTTCTACGCACACCGCAGGGACTGGAACGTCCAC
The DNA here is from genome assembly GCA_963782175.1 of uncultured Acidobacteriaceae bacterium. Taxonomy (GTDB): domain Bacteria; phylum Acidobacteriota; class Terriglobia; order Terriglobales; family Acidobacteriaceae; genus Silvibacterium. The sequence continues at coordinate 182,579 of CAWAIX010000008.1, read as the reverse complement.
GTATTGCCAGAACAGCGGGTACGTGTTTCGGCCACGAGGGTGCGCATCCCCGATGTATGTCTTGTCTTGCGTGATTTGCCCATCGAGCAGGTGATTGCAAAGCCACCGGTCGTTGTAGTCGAAATCCTCTCCCCGGAAGGCCGCGTGCGGCGTTATAACACCCGGCTGGAGGATTATCACGCAATGGGCGTCCAGAACATCTGGGTGATCGATCCGGCCACACAGAAGGGTTTTGACTGGATCTCCGGATGGCACGAGCGCGAACGCTTCGAGGCAGCCGGGACGCCGATCTATCTGGATTTGCCGGAGCTGTTCGCGGAGTTGACTAGGTAGCTTTACGCCTCTTCCCTCTTCGTAGCCACCATCGCCAGCGGCAGGGCAGACAACAAAATGGCCGAGGCCAGCAGGAAGGGTGCACCGGGCAGATGCAGGTGCGATCCGGGGCGCAGGGCGGCGGCGTAAACCAAAGTAAAGAGCGATGGGCCGATCAGGGCTGTCAGCCCGCGAATGCACTGGACCGATCCCTGGAGCTGGCCCTGCTCGTTGTGGCCGACGTGGCGCGTCATCAGGCCCTGGGCGGAGGGTCCGCAGAGCGACCAGGCGGCCATGATCGGGATGCCGATCAGGAAAATCTTGCCGGTTGGGGCCAGGCCGAAGACCGCGAATCCAATCCAGCCGATGGCCAGGCCGAGCAGGATAGCCTTACGCTCGCCGATGCGCGCCACGATCGGCTTGACCAGAACAGCACCCACCAGCGCCGAGCAGATTCCGACCAGCGCCAGCGATAGGCCGACGGCGCGATCGTTCCAGCGATAGCGGTAGTCAAGATAGAGCACCCAGGTGTTCTGGAGGGACTGCTGCGTCAGGTAGCTCAGGAACAGGACTGCGCCGAGGCCAAGCAACTCACGATGGCGGCGGAGCAGCGTGAGCGAGCCGACAGGATTGGCGCGCTTCCAGGAGATGCGGCGGCTGCGCGACCCGGGTTTGAGGGATTCGGGCAGCACGAAGAGTCCGTACATGGCGTTGACGAGGCTCATGGCGCCGGCGGCCCAGAACGGCAGCCGGGGATTGAAGCTGCCGAGCACGCCGCCGAGGGCAGGTCCGAGGACGAATCCCAGACCGAAGGCGGCTCCGACCATGCCGAAGGCTCCGGCGCGCTTCTCCTGCGGCGTGACGTCGGTGATGTAAGCCATCGCGGTGGGGATGCTGGCAGCGGTCACGCCGGAAATGACCCGTCCCACAAATAGCCAGCCGAGAGTCGGGGCGAGAGCCATGACCAGGTAGTCGAGCCCGAGGCCGAAATTCGAGAGCAGGATCACAGGGCGGCGTCCGAAGCGGTCGGACAGCGAGCCGAGCATGGGCGAGAAGAAGAACTGCATTACGGCCCAGACGGTTCCGAAAACGCCGAGCATTTCGGCGGACCGGGATTCGTTCCCGCCCATGAAATGGGTGATGAGGCGCGGCAGGACGGGCGCGATCATGCCCATGGCGAGCATGTCCAGCGCAATCGTCACAAAAATGAAAGCTACTGCCGCGCGCCGGGGACCGTGGGGCTTGGGAGCTTCAACGACGGGAACGGGCTCAAGCGGCTCCGTTGCGTGCGGTGTTGTGGCCATTGCTTCCATTCTCTCCTGAAGGCCGGGCCGCGCGCTTGTAGAAATCTGACCACTCGTCACAACCTGCGGTTGCAGATCGTTGATTTTTCGTGTCCCCAAAAGATAGAACGATTCCGAACCTGTAACCTGCCTCTATGTCCCGGTCGATGAAGGCCCATCTTCTGCTGCTCGCCGTGGTGTTCGTCTGGGGATCGACATTCGTCGTGGTCAAGGCGGCGTTGGCCGATATTTCTCCCCTTCTGTTCAACCTGCTGCGCATGTCGCTTGCGACGGCGAGCCTGGCGCTGCTGTATCGGAGGCATATCGGGCGGATCGATCGCCCGGCGCTGGCGTCGGGTGCCATTACCGGGCTCTGGCTTGCGACGGGCTATCAATTTCAGACGGCCGGCCTGCGGCTGACGACACCTTCGAAGTCGGCGTTTATCACCGGGCTGGTAGTAGTGCTGGTTCCGCTGCTGCTCGTCGTTCCACGGCTGCGGCCCGCCGGGACGCACGCCCCCCGCTGGAACGTCTATTTGGGCGCATTGCTCGCGTTCATGGGGATCCTCCTGCTGACAACGCCTGCACATGCTGGGTTCGAGTTCAGCGCGGCGAACGCGGGAGACCTGCTCTCACTAGGCTGCGCGGTCGGATTCGCGTTTCACATGCTGGCGCTGGCGCATTTTTCGCCGCGCGTGCGTTTTGAACAGCTTGCGGTGCTTCAGGTGGGGTTTGCGGCCGTTTTCATGGCCGCCAGCCTGCGCATTTTCGAGCACCCATTCGTCCACTGGACCCCGCGGGTGGTCACGGCGCTGCTGATCGCGGCCCTGCTGGCGACGGCGGCCGCGTTCACCATCCAGAGCTGGGCGCAGCAGTTCATCCCGGCAACGCATACCGCGCTGATCTTTACTCTCGAGCCGGTCTTCGCGTGGCTGACGTCTTTTGTGGTTCTGGGCGAGCGGCTGGGCGGCCGGTCCACGCTGGGAGCGGTCCTGATCCTCGCCGGCATCGGCGCGACCGAGCTTCTGCCGGAGCGCATCCAACCAACTGCGCACGAAACAGCTCCGGTGAGCGGGCCCTCGTCCGATTGAGTTTCGCGTACGTCTATTCATTAAGGTTTCGGGGATTTATCGATGGGGGCGGGGTGTCGCCCATGAAAGCCGTTTTATACTGGTGGATGGAGAAGAATCCTCGACTATCGGCTGCCGCAGCCCCGATTTCCAAAATTGCTTACCCAGAGAGACCACGAGGTTAGATCAGAAATGAAATCCCTGCTAGGACGGCTTCGCAACCGCCGTCTGGTTTCGACCTTTACCCTGCTTGCCACTCTTTCTGCCGGCATATTGATCGGCTCGTTCGTTACCCACGGAGTGCGCGGCCAGGAATCGAAGGTCGATACCTCTGACGCAACGCCGCTCAAGATCCCTCAACCGAAGCAGCTGTCGACGGATTTCACGCGCATCGCCAAGGAAGTGGGGCCGGCGGTCGTGAACATCAACACCATCACGCTGCCGAAGGAACGGCAACAGGGACGGCGGAATCCGCACTCGCGGCAGTTTCAGCAGCAGCAACCGCCCGATGATGACGACGACAATCAGGATCAGGACGACCAGGGCGACTTTCAGGACTTCTTCAACCGCTTTTTTGGCGGCCAGGGACAGATGCCCGAGGAGGGCCAGGAGCGGGAATCGCTCGGGTCCGGCTTTATCGTCGACACGCGCGGCTACATCCTTACGAACAATCACGTAGTCGAGAAGGCCGACCGCATCTTTGTGCGCCTCTCGACCGATCCCGACGGTGGAAACATCCAGGGCCGGCCAGCCAAGGTTGTCGGTGTGGATAAGGACACCGACCTGGCGGTAATCAAGATCGACACGAAGGAGCCGCTGCCCACAGTCAAGATGGGCAACTCCGACGGCGCGGAGATCGGCGACTGGGTCATTGCGATCGGCAGCCCGTTCAACCTGTCGCAAACGGTGACGGCGGGCATTGTATCGGCGCGGAACCGGACCATCGATCCGACGCAACGAGGGCAATTTCAGCACTTTATCCAGACTGACGCGGCGATTAACCCGGGCAATTCAGGCGGCCCTCTCCTCGACATGGCCGGCGAGGTCATCGGCATCAATACGGCGATCTACACCCAGTCGGGCACCTACGCCGGGGTGGGCTTCGCGATGCCATCCAACACGGTTATTAGTGTCTATAACCAGCTGATCAGCCCGGTGCATAAGGTGGTTCGCGGAAGCATCGGCATCACCTTCCAGGGCAACCTGCCCAGCGCGGTGAGCCGCGTCTACGGATTCAAGTCGGGCGTGCTGATCAGCAGCGTGCAGCCGGGATTCGCGGCCGACAAGGCAGGCCTGAAGCCGGGCGACATTATCACCTCAGTCGACGGACGCCCGATCAAGGACGGCGACGAGCTGGTAAACGATATTTCGGCACGCAAGCCAGGTACGACGGCGAAGATCGGCTATATGCGGAACGGCCAGAGCCTGGAGACAACCGTAACAGTCGGGGATCGCGCCAAGATGATCGCCGCATCCAATACTGCTCAGGACCAGGAAGAGGGTCCGGGGCCTGAGTCGCCGGACGCCTCCCAGTCGAAGCTGGGGCTGTCTGTCTCCGATTTGCCACAAAATGCGCCGCCGGGACTTCACGGTGTGGTGGTGCAGTCAGTGAAGCCGGGATCGTTCGCCGACGAGATCAACCTTACGAGTGCGCAGGGGATGGTGATCGTTTCCATCAACCGGCACGCGGTGCACAACGTCGCCGAGTTCCGCTCGATCGTGGCGGGGCTCAAAACAGGGGACGATGTGGTGTTCGAGCTGGTCGATCCACAGCGTCCGAAGGGGGGCAGCAGCTACGTAGGAGGTACTCTGCGCTAGCACAAAGGTGGCATCCCGGGTGATTACCCGGATGCCACATTGGTAACGGGCGCCGGAGTTTTTATTATTGATTTCTTATGACCCGGCATTTAGGCTGCTCGCATCGTACACCGATGTCATTGTTTCGCTTGCTCCTGCCGATATATCTATTTTTGAGGTAGCTTCATGATTCCAGCTCGAGCCTGGCAATCTTTGTTCATGGCGATTGCATTGTCAGCCACCCCCGCTCTAGCCAACCGCACTCATCGTGCCCCCACCGCAGGACATCCGAAATCCACTCATAAGACCAAGAAGACCACCCACGTAGCCCTGGGCCAGCGCGGCATCGATCCGGACCGCGCCCGGGAGATCCAGACCGCCCTGATTCGCGAACATTACCTGACCGGCAGGCCCAGCGGACAGTGGGATGCAGACACCGAGGCGGCCATGCAGAAGTTTCAGGGCGACCACGGCTGGCAGACCAAGCTGATCCCGGACTCACGCGCGATCATCATGCTCGGCCTGGGACCAGCCCATAAAGCCGACGGAGTGCAGGCGGGAACCAAGTCCGCCAGTTCCCTTCCCAGCAATCCAACGGTCAGTGCAAGCAATACGCTGGACTCCACGCACTCTATTCAGAACTAAACCACAGCACAAAGCTCAGAGCACAGGGACGCATGGTACGCCCGCTCTGAGCTTACTTTTTAGGGCTTACTTTTTGGCGAACGACTTCACCACGGTAACCATGGTCCAGACTTCTTCCGGCTTCAGGCGCTCGCCCTCTCCGGGCATATTGTCGCCCTTGCCCTTCTGGATGATGTAGAAGATTTCACCGTCGGTCATTTCCTTGAGGGCCGTTGGGTCCGTCCAGTCCTTCATTGTGAACTTCGACTCAACTGCGACATCGCCCTTTCCGTCGCCGCTTGCGCCGTGGCACATAGCGCAGTCGTATCCGTACATCTTCTTTGACTTGGCCAGGGCTTCGGGGGTCGGTTTCACGGGATTCGTCTGGGCCGCAATGTCAGGCGGAACCTTGAAAGCCGAGGCAGCGGCTGGCGCGGCGGCCTGTGGCGCGGGATTCCCGATCAGCAATGGAACCGCACCGAGCAGGAGACACACAGGGATGATCGCAACACTCTTAAGCACGGCAGCCTCCTTGCGGAAGTAAAGGGATTATTCGGGCGCGATTCTACGCCTGAGAGGAAACAACCCGAAAGGGGTATTTGGTGTGGTGAATCTAGGAGGTATCGGAGCGGTGGGAACTGGGTTACAAATGAAGCATGCAGAAGGAACCCATAATACGACTTCCTCAAGCGGTGGGCAGCACCAGCCGTGCAGCGGAGTCTTATAAACTCTGGAAAACGCCTGATTAGCGTGCCGGGACGGGGCAGCACCGTCGGCCACCACCAAATCTTCTGCAAAGCTCACCTCACCTCATCGAAATCAGCCTCATCTCGCCCTCGCCAGAAACCCCAAATCTCGTTGACAATACAGTCATGCAAGCTGGATCGGCATTTACCGATGTGGCCGGCGCCATCGAGGAGTTTCGCGCCGGACGAATGATCGTCGTCGTCGATGACGAGGACCGGGAGAACGAGGGCGACCTGACGCTGGCAGCCGAGTTCGTCACGCCGGAGGCCATCAACTTCATGGCCCGGTACGGGCGTGGTCTCATCTGCCTGACGCTGACCGAGGAGCGCTCCGACTATCTGCGGCTGGGGCCGATGACGCAACAAAACTCGTCGCGCTTCGGAACGGCGTTTACAGAAACCATTGAGGCCCGCGAAGGCGTAACGACCGGCATCTCAGCGGCCGACCGCGCGCACACCATCAAAGTCGCGATCGATCCGCACTCGACCGCGCACGACCTCGCGCGGCCGGGCCATGTCTTTCCGCTGCGCGCCCGGAAGGGCGGCGTGCTGGTGCGCGCCGGGCAAACCGAGGCCTCCGTGGACCTCGCCCGCCTGGCCGGCCTCATTCCCGCCGGCGTGATCTGCGAAATCATGAACGAAGACGGAACCATGGCGCGGGTGCCCGATCTCGAGAAGTTCTGCGCAGAGCACGGTATGAAGATGCTGACCGTCGCGGAACTGATCCGCTACCGGCTACAGAACGAGCGCTACATCTACCGCGTAGCCGAGAGCGCGCTGCCGACGCCCTACGGAGAGTTCCGGGTCATCGCCTACGAGAGCGAGGTCGATGGCGGCGAAAGCCATATCGCCCTGGTGATGGGCGACGTGGGCGGCAACGCGGCTTCGCGCGAGCCTGTTCTGGTTCGCGTGCACTCGCATTGCCTTGCGGGAGACATCTTTGCGGCATCAACCTGCGACTGCCATCGCCTGGTGCAGCAATCGCTGCGAATGATCGCCGATGCCGGCCGGGGAGCGCTCGTGTATCTCCACAACACCAGCCGCGGATTTGACATCGACCGAACCGTGGACCCGCACCGCATCATTTTTCATCGTGAATCTCGTCTTCACGGCGATAATCGCGACGCGCGTGCGCCCGAGTGTGACAAGCACCAGCGCATCCTGCGGCAGGTGGGTCTGGGCGGGCAGATCCTGGCCGACCTGGGCATCCACAAGATCCGCCTGCTATCGAATACGCCGACGCACGTGCCGGCGCTGCAAGGCTTCAACATCGAGATTGTGGAGCAGGTGCCGATTCCGGGCGAGGCGGTCCCGGGACGGCGGTGACAATCGGCGCCCGCGGTGACAATCGGCGCCCGCGGCGAGAATCGAAGTCCGCGCGGGAACCGCTTACCTGCCGACTGCGTATTCTGTTACGGTTAGCAAACGGGTAGAGTCGGGGTTTGCCCACCGGAGCGAACAGGATGCGCCGCGTTTTGCCAATACTCTTCGCACTGCTGCTGGTCGCCGCAGCGGTGCCGCGTGCTTTTGGAGACGACAACCGCGTGTCCTTCTTTCACAGCATCAGCGTTGATGAAGGCGAAGACGTGCAGAATGCGGTGTGTATTCTGTGCTCGGTTCACATCAACGGCTCGGTCCAGCAGAACGCCGTGTCCATCCTTGGAAGCGTCCGGTCGAACGGCCCCATCGGGCAGAATGCCGTGAGCATTCTGGGCAACATCAGCCTGGGCCGCGACGCCCACGTGGGGCAGAATTGCGTTGCCGTCCTGGGCAGCGTGAGCCGCTTCTCGAGCGGCCAGATCGGGCAGAACGCGGTCGAGATTCCCTTCGCGATTATCCTCATCCCGATCTTCCTGTTCGTCGGCATTTTGTATCTGATCCGGACACTGGTGTGGCGCGCGAGAATGCCCTATCCGATGCCGCCTCCTCCGCGTTTGTGATCGCAAATGGATATACTGGCTGGCTATGAAGAAGCTGGCCTTTGTTTTGTTGTTTGCGGTTTCCGTCTGCCTTATGTCGTCTGCGCAGAGCCACCCCTATCTGTTGGTTGCGAATCAGCAGAGTCGTGACTTAAGCATCATCGATCCGATCACTGCACGGCAGATAACCACCGTGCCGGTCGACGGAGTCACCGGCCACGAAGTCGCCGCATCTCCCGACGGGAAAATTGCGTACGTCCCGATCTATGGGGACTCCGGCGTGGGCAAGCCCGGAACGGATGGCCGCAATATGGTGGCCGTCGATCTCGCGGCGCGCAAGATTGTTGGCAACGTCGATTTCGGCCACGGGGTACGGCCTCACTGTGCTGTCTACGACCCGAACACCGGGATGCTCTACGTGACCACGGAACTCGACAAATCCGTCGCGATCATCGATCCGAAGACGCTGAAGATCGTTGGCGCGGTTCCCACCGGGCAGGAAGAATCGCATATGCTGGCGATTTCGCGCAATGGGAGCCGCGGCTACACGGCGAATGTGGGCCCAGGCACAGTATCGGTTCTGGATATGAAGGCGCGAAAGACGATTGCGGTGATTCCGATTGCGCCGAAGACACAGCGCATCTCCATCTCGCGCGACGACAGCATGGTGTTCACCGCGGACCAAACCAAGCCGCAGCTCGCGGTGATCGACACGGCCACGAATAAAATCCGCACCTGGATACCGCTTCCCGCGGTTGCTTACGGCACTGCGTCTACACTCGATGGCCGATGGCTCCTCGTCTGCATGGAGCCGACGAATCAGGTTGCGGTCGTCGATCTCAAGACATTGAAGGTGGTTCGCACCATCGACGTTCCGCATGCTCCGAATGAAATTCTGCCCAGCCCCGATGGCAAAATGGCTTATGTCTCCTGCCCTAACAGCAACCAGGTCGCGGTGATCGATTTGTCACAGTGGAAGGTACAATCGGTGATCGACGCCGGGAAGTATTCCGACGGTATGGCGTGGGCGAAGTGAGAGTCGCTATCCGCTAATTGCGTAGTAGTCAATAAGAGTAACTTGTCCACGACTTCACGCCGGGTTTACACTTTGTCGCCCCCGAATACAGTCTGACGGAATGACGTCGCTGAGCAGATTCCGTCCATCAAGGAGAAAGTGCGATGAAGAAAGCGATTCTGCTCGCGACAGCAGTCGTGTGTTTGTCATGCAGCGCCGTTTCGAAAGCGACGGCACAGGTTCCATACAACGAAGGTCCAGTGTCGCGCGTAGTGCTGGTCAAAATATTGCCCGGCCATTTCAACGCGTTCATGGATGACCTGAAGAAAAACATTGTGCCGATCTGGGAGGCGGAGAAGTCATCCGGGCTGATCCAGAGCTACGATATGTGGTTCAACCTGACTTCCTCCGGGCCCGATGACTGGGACTTTGGATACTCACTAACGTACAAGAATATGGCTGCTCTCGATGGCCTTCCAGATAAGGTGTACGGGCTTCGCATGAAGCAGTACGGTGACAAAGAATCCGAGCAGAAGGTCATCGACAAACGCGTCGACAATGTGAAAGTAGTCGGGAGCATGCTGACTCGGGAAATCACGCTGCGCTGAGTGCTCGCTCCGGCTCATCTGCCCAGGTCTGGATCACGGACCTGGGCATTATTCTGCTCAAGACATCTTCAGTTAAGAGGATTCTTCGGATGAAAATCCGCCCTGCCGTTCCTGAAGACGCAGCGTCGATTGCCCATGTTCACGTCGCCAGCTGGCGCACGGCGTATCGCGGCGTTGTGCCGCAGGCATACCTCGACAGTCTGGAGGAAAGCCAGTTCGCCGAGCGATGGCAGACCTGGATTACTACCGAAACCTCGGCGTCGATCTGTGTGGCTGAATCAGGCGGGAGCCTTTGCGGATTCGCGGCAGGCGGCCCGATCCGCAAGCGGGTGTCTCTCTACGACGGCGAGCTGTATGCGATCTATCTTCTGCCAGAGATGCAGCGTAAAGGCATTGGGAGAGCACTTTTTTCACACATCGCCAGCGAGCTTGTTGGTCAAAAGTTCAAGCATATGCTGCTCTGGAGTCGTGCGCGACAATCCCTCGATTGGTTTCTACGAACGGCTGGGCGGTGAAGTGGTAGCTGAAGATGTTCAGGAAATCGGTGGCGAGGCGCTTCCCACAGTCGCATACGGATGGAGCGAGATCGCAACAAGAAACTGGCGTTGAACTGAAGTATTCTCAAAGAGATTTCCCACTTATCCGAGGTCACTTGCCACCAGTTCGTCCGTTCGTTTACCCCGAAAAAGATGCGCCCTTGTCCTGCGGGCAGATTTCACTCGAGAGCCTGGCCAAAAAATACGGAACTCCTCTGTACGTCTACTCGGCAGACAACCTGCTGTACCGGCTGCAGCTGTTTACCGAAGCCTTCCTGAAGCAGCCGAGGCCAATTCCGCACCTGATTTGTTACGCGGTGAAGGCTAATCCTGCGCTTGCGATTCTCAAGCTGCTGCAGCACGAGGGTGCCGGTTTCGATATCGTTTCTGGAGGCGAACTGGAGCGGGTACTCGCCATTGACAAGGCTCCAACGCATCGCGTGGTTTTCTCCGGGGTTGGCAAGACAGCGCCTGAGATCGATCTCGCATTGAGGGCGGGAATACTGCTTTTCAATGTCGAAAGTGAAGGCGAGCTTGAGCGGCTGGCCGAGCGCGCCGCAAAGCTCAAGAAAAAGGCGCGGATCGCACTGCGGGTGAATCCGGATGTGTTCGCCGAGACGCATCCCTATATTTCGACCGGCCTGCGCGAACACAAGTTCGGCATCGATATCCGGCGGGCGCGCGCTGTATATCGTCACGCTGCTAGTCACAAATGGATTGAGCCGGCCGGTGTGAGCGTGCATATCGGCTCTCAGATTCGCAGCACGGAGCCGTTCGGATCCGCGGTGGCGCGCGTGGCCGAGTTGATCGTGGATTTGCGGAAAGACGGCCTGCCGATCCGGTTTCTCGATGCTGGCGGCGGCCTGGGTGTGGAATATCACGCCGGGCAGCCGTTCCATCCCGAGGAGAAGGTGCGGCATTATGCCGCTGAGCTGGCGAAGGCGATCGAGGGGTTGGACAGCATTACGCTGCTTCTCGAGCCGGGGCGGTTTCTCGTCGCGCAGGCCGGCGCGCTGGTGATGCGCGTGCTCTACGTGAAGAAGAACGGCGAGAAGACCTTCGTCATTACCGATGCGGGGATGAACGACCTGATCCGTCCGGCGTTGTATCAGGCGCATCACGAGATTGTTCCCGTGCTCCGGCGAAAAGGCGCGCGCAAGATCAGCTGCCGACATCGTCGGACCGGTATGCGAGACCGGAGACTTCTTCGCACGAGACCGTGAATTGCAGGCTGTCGCACCGGGCGATCTGCTGGCCATTCTCGATGCAGGCGCATATGGGATGTCTCTGGCATCAAACTACAATTCGCGTCCGCGGCCCGCGGAGGTGCTGGTGCATGGCAAGCGTGTACGGCTCATCCGCCGGCGGGAAACAACTGCAGATATGATGGCCGCTGAACTCAGCCATTGAAGGATTCCACGATGGACAATATTGCACTCGGAAAGATTGCGCTTTTTGGCGCGGCTGGAGCAATCGGAAACAGCATCGCCACCGCCCTGCGCGAGCAGAAGCAGCCGTATCGAGTGGTAGGGCGCAACCGCGCGGAACTGGAGAAATCCTTCGGCAGCGACCCGCGGGCGGAGATCGTGACCTGGAACCCGGACGATCCTGCGTCGGTGCGGGCGGCTTGCCGAGACGTCAACACGCTCATCTATCTGATAGGTGTCCCGTACAACCATTTCGAGCTGCATCCCGTGCTGATGCAGAAGACGCTCGACGGGGCGATAGCCGAGGGAGTCGACCGGCTCGTTCTGGTCGGCACGGTTTACCCGTATGGGCGGCCGCAGACACCAAGAGTGACCGAGGATCATCCGCGGGAACCACATACCTTCAAGGGCCGGAAGCGCAGGGAGCAGGAAGACATCCTGCTTAAGGCGCACAGCGAGGGACGCATCAAAGCGACGATTCTGCGGCTCCCGGATTTCTACGGGCCGAAGGTCGAGCGGAGTTTTCTCGACCTGCTTTTCAAAGCGGCGGGCACCGGCGGCACGGCAGACATGATCGGGCCGATCGATCGCCCTCACGAATTCGTCTTTGTCCCCGATGTCGGGCCCGTTGTGCTCGCGCTTGCCGCGAAGCCTGAGGCGTACGGCAAGTGGTGGAACTTTGCCGGGCCAGGGGCGATTACACAACGCGAGATCGCCGAGAAGGTCTTCGCGCTTGCCGGGCGCAAGCCGAAGCTGCGCGTTGCAGGTAAAAACATGCTCCGTGTAGTCGGCGTGTTCAACCCCATCATGCGGGAACTGGTCGAGATGCATTACTTGATCACCGATCCGGTGCTGATGGATGACACGGCGCTGCATCGCCTACTGGGTACGGTGCGAAAGACGCCTTACGACGAAGGCATCCGGCTCACCTTTGAGGCTTACAAGCGGGCGTGACGCCGCTGCTTGCGGGCGGCAGCCTCTGTTCCCTGCTCTGCCGATCGGTCGTTGAGGCTGAAGTCGGCGACGAGCGGCAGGTGGTCGGAGGCGATGAGCGCCCGCGGGCTGCGCCAGAGTCGCGCCGACTCCAACTCCAGCGGCGGCTCGTAGTAGCAGTTGTCGAGCGAAAGCACTGGCAGCATGCCGGGATAGGTACGCCGGTAGCGGAGCCCATGCTCGGGACGAAGGGTCTGGAAGCTGTTGCGCAGCAGGCGGGTCGTCAGGCCGCGCGTCCACTCGTTGAAGTCGCCGACGACCAGACGCGGGCCGGCGAAACTTGACTGGCCCAGTACGGCTTCGCTCATGAGCAGACGGGCCTGGAAGCGGCGCTCCATGTGTCCCGTGCCGAGGTGCACGTTGAAGACGTGGAGGATCTGGCCGTTCTCGAGGGCCAGATCCGTCTGCAGCACGCCGCGCTCTTCGCGGCCTTCGCGCGATAGGTCGTGGTTGCGGGATCCGCGCATCGGGCGGCGCGCGAGGGTCATGTTTCCGTAGGTTCCGCCGCGAAGTGGGCGGTTCGCTCCGAAGCTCCATTCATATTCAGGAAAGGCCTTCGAAATCTCGTGTGCCTGATCGTAGATTTGCCGGCCGCCCGGCGCGTTTACGACTTCCTGCAGGCAAAGGATGTCGGCTTCGAGTTCGCCGATAACGTCGATGATCCGTGCCGGAGCGGTTTTTCCGTCGAAGCCGCGGCACTTGTGAATGTTGTAAGTCGCGACGCGCAAGGGGCCCGAAGTATTCATTACTGTTGCCGCTCGAAGATCCAGCCAAGAAGCTCGGGCGCGCGTTCGGTGACGGGACGATGACGCCACTCGTCGAGCGTAACCCTCCGGCTCTCGGCCAGGTCGTGAATCATGTCGCTCTCAAGGCGCTCGGCAAAGGTCGCGTCGCAGACGGCGAGGTTTACTTCGTCGTTCAGGCCGAAGGACCGATTGTCGAAGTTGGTCGAGCCAACGACCGTCCAGAGACTGTCCACGCAGAGCATTTTCACATGGATCATCGACGGCTGGTATTCGTAAACGTCGGCTCCGGCCTCGAGCAGCTTGCCATATCCGCCGCGGCTGGTGCTGCGCGTGAGCCAGTGATCGCTCTTGTGGCCGGGAACGAGGATGCGGAGCCTGACGCCGCGTTCCTCAACGGCGCGGCACAGCTCGCGGGTGAGGCTCTTGTCCGGCAGAAAATACGGCGTCGTGATGGAGATGGTGCGCTTCGCCGAGGCAAGCAACAACTGAAAGAGCACGCGGGCGCGCGTTGAGCCTCCGACGGTTGGGGTGCTGTTCACGACCATGGCCGCTGTTTTATTTAGACGCGAAATCTGCGGAAAGTACGCGTCGCCGACGAGCAGCTCTCCGCAGGCGGCAAGCCAGTTTTCGGCGAAAGTGGCCTGCAGGTTGGCTACGGCTTCGCCCTCGACGCGCACCATGGTGTCGCGCCAGCGCGGCTGCCCTTTGACTCCCGTGTACCATTGGTCGGCGATGCCGGCTCCGCCGATGAATCCGATCTTGCCGTCGACGATGAGCAACTCGCGATGCGTGCGATTGTCGAGCCGCAGCAGGGAATACCAGCGGGGTCCGTTGTACCAACCGACCTTGCCGCCGGCATCGAGCAGCGATTTGAAAAAGCCGGGATGGACGTCGTGGCTGCCGAAGGCGTCAAGCAATACGTTGACCTGCACGCCGACGCGGGCGCGCTCGGTCAAGGCGTCGAGATACCGGGAGCCGATGCTCCCCCTGTCGAAGATGTAGGCTTCGAGATCGACGCTGCGCCGCGCCGAGCTGATCGCGTCAAGCTCGGCCGGATAGAAACTGGGCCCATTGGTCAAGACTTCGAAGCGCGGCGTAGTTAATCCTGGCGTCGGTGAGCGATTCAACGAGGTCGAGAAAATTGCGCGAGTCGTTGGAAGGCAGCTGCTCGGGATTCGGGATCCGGTATTTCGGGCGGTGCCCGAAGAGACCGCCCAGCATGTACGACGCAAGTAGCACGAATGCGATCGAGCCGAGAACGAACCATCCGGTCGAAACCTGTACGGCGAGCAGGAGCAAGGTTAACCCCACGTGCGTATCGTTCGGCGTAACGGGCTTCGTCGCGCCCACAAAAGTTCGATGCAGAAAATGGCAGCGGTGGCATGAGGTACTTACCTGCGTTTCGTGTTACTGGTATCGTGTTTGCTGACATGAATCGCCCTACCGGAGTTCTTCTCTCTCTCGCCTTGTGCACCGGCACATTCGCAAACGCCTCCAACCCGCTGCAGATCAAGACCGACAAGGGGAAGGTCGAAGGCTCGCTGACCGAGGACGGGAAGGTGCGCGCCTTCAAGGGCATTCCGTATGCGGCGCCGCCGGTCGGGAACCTGCGCTGGCAGGCTCCGCAGTCCGCAGCGAAATGGAAGGGAGCGCGTCCTGCGAAAGAGTTCGGCAATCACTGCGTGCAGACGAATCCGTATCCCGACATGATCTTTCGCGATCCAGGCCAGAGTGAAGACTGCCTGACCTTGAATGTGTGGACTCCGTCCGGAGCAAAGCCCGGCTCTCTTCCCGTGATGGTGTGGATCTACGGCGGAGGCTTTTCGAGCGGCAGCACTTCGGAAGCGCGGCAGGATGGGCAGTTTCTCGCACACAAGAACGTCGTAGTTGTCTCGATGAATTACCGGCTCGGCATCTTCGGCTTCTTCGTGCACCCGGAGCTGACGGCAGAATCGCCGCATCATGCGTCGGGCAATTACGGGCTGCTCGACCAGGCGGCGGCAATCGCATGGGTGAAGAAGAACATTAAGGCGTTCGGCGGCGATCCAAACAACATCACGATCTTCGGCGAGTCGGCCGGATCGTTTTCCGTGAGCGCGCAGATGGCGTCGCCGCTGTCGCGGGACCTGATCAGGAAGGCCATCGGTGAGAGCGGAGCGGCGTTTTACAGCTCGGGCCTGGGGTTTGAGCCGCGCGAAGCGCGCGAGCCGCGCGATGCGAAGTTTGCCGAGACCGTGCTGCGCGCGAACACGCTGGCCGAGTTGCGGAAGCTGTCGGTGGACGACCTTTTAAACGCGGTGCAGGCGAAGACCACGCCGCCTCCGCCGCGCTTTGGGCCGGATGTGGACGGGTGGTTCCTGCCGGACAGCGTGCCGAACATCTACGCGTCCGGAAAGCAGGCGCACGTTCCGCTGCTTGCGGGCTGGAACAAGGACGAGGTTCGCGCGATGGTGCTCACGGCGAATCCCAAGGTCACTGCCGAGACCTTTAAGGCAGAGGCGAAAGGTGAGTTTGGCGAGAATGCCGAAAAATTCCTCGCTGTCTATCCCGCGACTAACGACGAAGAGGCTCTCGCGTCCGACGGTGACTTCGTCAGCGACCGCTTCATCGCGTTTTCAACCTGGCGCTGGCTCGAAGCGCAGGTAAAGACGGGGCAGGCTCCGGTGTACCGGTATCGTTTTGACCTGGGATCGCCGGGGGACAAGTTCCATCCCGCGGCGATCGGTGCATTTCATTCGGATGATATTGAATATGTCTTCGGCACGCTCGATTCGCGGCAGCAGATCACCGTTCGCCCTGAGGACCGCAAGCTATCGGACCAGATCCAGACGTACTGGACGAACTTCGCGCGGACGGGCGATCCGAATGGCGGCGGCTCGAATGCCGATCTGCCGAAGTGGCCCACGTATGACGCCGCGTCAGGATGGATGGTGATGCATCTCGACGCGACCCCAGAGGCGAAGCCCGACTCGCAGCGCGAGCGGTATGTCTTTCTCGACAGCGTATGGGGCAAGCCGAAAGCCGCAAATGTTAACGGCCAGTGAATCCTGAGCGGATTGCTGGCCATCTGTGCTCTTTGGTGCTTCGATTAGAAGACGGAGTGAATTGAAGATGACCGGAATTCCCAAGCACATGATCCAGCAGCAGACGCACCGGCCGCTGCGCACGCGGCGCGTGGACCAGTGCGATACTCTCGACGAAATATTTCGCGATTGCCTGCCAGCATTTGGCGGAGCATTCCTGCGGCGCGTCTATACGATCCTCGATCGCGCGATCGGCGGCGGTTATCCGCTCACGATGTCCATCTCGGGGCCGGTGACGGTCTCCGGTCAGCACATCACGTGGCTCATTCCCCTGCTCGAAACGGGATGGATTGCGTACCTCAGCACGACCGATGCGGTGTGTTATCACGACGGCCATCGCAGCCTTGACGCACACGCGCATAATCCGTTCCACGAGGTGCCGATCTTCGGAGACGACGCGAAGCTGCGCGACGACCAGATCATCCGCGTGACGGATGTCGGGTTTCCCGAAGAAGTGCTGCTCGATCAGGACAAATTCCTGTCGGCGTGCCTGCGCCTGCCGGAATTTCAGAAAAAAATGACGGGCACGGAGATGCGCTACCGGCTCGGCGAATTGTATGCGGCGCAGGAGCGCAGGGCGCGAGGTCCGCATGGTCTGCTCGCGACCTGCCACCGCCTGGCCATACCTATTCTGGTGGGCGCACCCGCGGATGGCAGCGTGTTTCTCAATTCGATGAAGCTGTGGGCGATGCGCGAAACGGGCCTGATCGACGACTACAAGTTCGAGCTCGATCTGCATGCGGAGGTCTTTGAGGCGTGCGCGTACCACCGTTGGGGCCTCTTCGAGAGCGACGCAAAGGGGTTGGCGACGTTTATCCTCGGCGGCGGCGTTCCCAAGAACTACAACCTGCAGCCCGAGCCGGCACTTGGACAAGTACTCGGCCTGCCGGATATCCGCGGGTATCAGTTCGACGTACAGATCACGACCGCTCCGGTGATGGACGGGTCGCTGTCTTCGTGTCCGCCGGCGGAGGCGGTAACGTGGGGCAAGGTCGACAAGGATGTCTACCTGCAGACGACTGAGAGCATGTTCGGCGACTACTCGCAGGTGATGCCGTTCATCGTGAAGGGGCTGCTGGATAATCGCAAGCGCTTCGAGAAGCGACTGGAAGAAATCGGCGAGGAGGAACTCTTCCGCGAAGAGCCGCGGGCGCAGGGCTATCTGCGGCCACGCGCGGGCTACCGACTCTTCGAGCGCCGCGACGATCTGACGGCGAAGCTCAGGGAAGACGTAAAGAACAACGCGGAGTGGCTCAAGAGCAGCATCGAATACCAGACGGCTGCAGCGAAGTAGATCGCTTAGAACGCATCTCATAAATGCACTCATCGTCCGTCAAAACATGGAAGGTCTTCTCACGAATTTTGCGGCCCCACCGGCCCGTACCGAATCACGCTCCCGTTTGCAGGTCCGCGCTGGCCGTTTATCTTTAATCTCTGCCGGAAGCGGTGGGACTTCCCTGCGGTTGTCCCTGAAGGATGCGATTGACGACGACAAAGAAATAGCCCATGGACAAGCCGCACATGAGGACGCCGACGAGGCCTTCGACCGGCGCGAGGAGTCGCCAAGGCTTCGCAAGCACGATATCGCCATAGCCGACGGTCGTGTAGGTAACTCCGGAGAAATAGAAGGCTGCTTCGGCGTTGGGAAGGTAACCGCGCCAGAGATAGAAGAGTGCCCAGAGGCCGATCTCCGCGAGGTGTAGCAGGAGCAGCCACCAGACGACGCGCAGGAGGATCCTCCTGATGGCGAAAGGAGTAGTTGGCGGTTGGGAACGCGCCCTCGTCGAATGGCGCAGCAGCAAGGCGATGCCTGCAGCGTGCATCCAGATAGTGCTGGCCGCGAGAAGGAACGCGGCGAGGAAGATAGAGAGCATTTCTCATTCTGGCATCCCGGGCATCGAGCGGCATCCCGCCCGAACGCGGCGCCCTGAAAAATTACGGCTGGTTTTCGAAAAGTCGCCTTATCGGTAACTTGGAGGTGCTGCCAAGCCAGGCGTGTTGTGCCTGCCTCTAAGTGTGTCGATGCTGTTCCGGATGGATTGTCGGCAACCCAGTAGTAATGCGCTTGTAGCCGTTTAATTTCCGGTTAGCCCGTCACTCGACCCCAAATTGGGGCGATCCGGTTTATCGGGACTAAATCACTGCACTTGCTCCAGTTCAGATCAATGACCGATGTTTCCTGAACTGTTCCAACGTCGGCGTGAGCGGACTGGCCAAATCTGAAAGGCTCACGGGACAGGTAAAGCTTTTGGCTTTGACCCAAGTATGCACTTCATCGATCTCCTCCTTAGTTGCCCAAGGAGATAAGCGGACTTCCTTCACGAGCGCCCTCAGGTCAACGCGGCGTCGTTTGCAGTCGGGAACCCAATCGTGCAACGGATTCTCGTCAAGAGGCTCGCGGCTGATAAAACCGTTTAGCCCAACATGCCGATTGTTACCGCCAACCGGATCGCAACAAGTCAGTACTGTGCGAAGCTCCCGCTCCTTGTCGAAACACTTTCGTTTCATAAAAAGAAAATGAATGACGTTGTAGCGATGGGGGCCTGCATCGCCGTATCGAACTAGCCCTACGTGAATTTCGTCAAGCATGGAATCGAGCGCGGACCTCAGAAGACCAAACCGGGAGAAAATCGCGACGCGACCATACCTAGCCCACATATCCAGCGTCTCACCCTCGAAAATCTGCCAGCACTGGATGTACCGCATCTCGCTAAACTGCCGATTGGAGGCCTGATCATTATTCAATGCTAGCTCGTCGAACAGATCGTATTTTGTAAGACCAAGAGTCAGCCTCACATAGTCATCAGGCGGCAAACCCTCGTTGGGATCGTCGTCCTTGAATCGGTCGGTCCTACGGAAGTAAAGTTCTTCGCTCGCAAAAAGGTCTCTGAATTTTCGGAGGTCGAGAAACCGGCAGATGACTGTGTCCGGACCGGGTTCGCTGCATGCCTCGTGTGGGATGATGGGCATTGACGTCTTATTGTAGGCCAGCATGCGTTGGCATTATGCTCTCAAGACGTCCGTATATTGCTCCCCCCGCAGGGAGCGGATCGTCGGCAATCCGGAAGTAATTCTGCCAAGGCTTCGCCCGCCAGAGACATTTATGAGATCGCTAGCGTATTGCGGCAATCGCGAGATAATCCGGCCGATCGGCAATGGTGCGATGCCGATACATATTCGCAATTGCACGATCCTTCAGGAAGAACACGCCCGGCATCTGCTGGATATCTTCCTTCAGCAGGCCAATTCGATATTTGAAGATTGCCCCGCGAAGCCAACTGATCCACACCGCGGGCCGGAAAAGCTGCCAGAGACTCACCCGCGCCAGCGCAAACACAGGATCGCCATAGAGCGAGCCGTCGGGATTACTGACGCGTTCCACGTCAGAGAGTTTGTAGTAATCGAAGTAGGGCTTGGCGCGCTCGGGTGAGCCAAGGTGAACGAAGACGACCTCTACCCCGCGCTTGGTAAGCTCGGGACGGATTTTGGAGACGTCGTCGATTGCCTGACGGCAGAAGGCACATCCGAAATGGCGCAGGAAGACGAGCAGAACAGGCCGCTCATCGACCAGATCGAGGAGGGTTTTGCCCGATTCCGTCTTCGTGCGGCCCAGCAGGGCGACGAGCGCGGCCGAATCAGCTTTGACTGCCACGCTATTGCGCGCCTTTCTCTCCCGCAGAGAAGACGGTCCACGGCCCGGCCTTCATGTCCTTGAGTATCGGCGCTTGCCAGGCGAACTCCGGGTGCGCCGCAAGAAATGGCTTGGCCAGAAAGTCTTCGCCGCAGGGATGGCCAGCATGAGCGACAAGGCTCATCTTTGCGGCCATGTCGCTGTCGGCAACCTTGCCCTGCACTGCACCGCCGGGATAGTAAGCCGGCCACTCCCACTCGGGGATTCCCTCTTTGGCAACGTCTGCATGCCCGCAGAGCGAGCGCTGGTCCGCCCGCTTCACTTTGAGGAAGCTATCTTCGTGATCCGCGAGGAACTGCTCGGCCATGGGCACATCGATCTTTCCCTTGTTGGCGGCCATCAGATCTTCCCAGCGGACGCGGCGCGCGTTCGGCGATGAACTCAGGTCCTTCAGATCGAAACCGTCGGTCTCGTCCTGGATGAGCTTCGGGTCGCGTGCCCAGTTAGAGCTGACGAAGTAACCGTCCTTCTTGCGCCAGACGGGCGTGTTCTTCAGGCCGAGTTCAAGATAGGCGATCTCGCCGGTTTTGCGATCGCCGATGAGCCAGTCGTTGGCGTAACCGCCATTGTTGTCCTTGACCATGGTCGCGACGTAGTCGTCGATCGAGTCGGCATACTGGAGCGCTTTGCGCGAGCGCACGAATTCAGGCTTGCCCTTCGAGTCCCACCCGATGAACTGCGTAATGGTCGTCTCGGTGATCATGATGCCGGCGTCGTTGATGCCGAAATCGTCCTGGCTGGTAATGACGCCAGGCAGGCCGTCCATAAGAATACGATGGCCGCGCTCCGGCTGGATGTCGAACATCACCACCCAGCGCGAGCCCTCGGCATACGACGACCAGTTGTTATGTGCGATGACGATCTTCCCGTCTTTGGTATAGCTGCCGGTGGCGATGAAGGCGCTGCAGTTCCCGGGAGACCTGATGACTGGACCGTCGTCCGGCCGCAGACCCTGCGCGTGCTCCTGCTTGTTGAGCCAGGGAACGTAGTAGTCCTCCAGCTCGATCTTGGCGTTCATGGCGACGATATCCCAGACGTCGAGGTTCACGCCTTTGGCTGCGGCGCCGTCCGCGATGCCCTGCAGTTCCTTCTGATACTCAGCGTCGATGCGGGGCCAGAGGATGGTGCGCGAGGCGTCACGGAAAAACGACCAGTCGCGCTTGCTGACGTGTTCGCTTTCAGTCTTCAGGACGTGGTAGGTGTCTTCAATTTCCGCCGAGAGCAGGTAGCCGTGCTGGTAGCCGATCTGCTCGGGCGATCCCTGCAGGTGGACATAGGTCCATCCGCCACGCTCGAAGCGGTAAGCACCTTCAAAGCGGGCGTCCTGGGATTTGGGCGAAGCGTGCGCTGCGATAGCGGCAACGGTGAGGAGCACGAGCACGGATAGACGGCGGCTGGATCGTACAAACATGCGAACGAGTCTCCGGTGGGATGTAGTGACGATACTACAAGGCGCCGGGGTTTCCTTGTCCGCTCTATCGCTTCTTCTTCGCGGGCTTCGCGGCTGCCTTGACCGGCTTCGCAGCTGGCTTGTGGGTCGCCTTCTTCGCCGGCTTCGGCGCAGGTTTGGGAGCCTTGTGATGGGCTTTAGCGGGAGCCTTCGGAGCCGCCTTCACCGGCTTTGGAGGCGCTTTCTTGGGAGCTGGAGCCTTCCCCGGCGAGCCGTGCGATGCGGCCTTCTTTGGCGCAGGGGCCGTTTGCACAGCTTTGGCCGCAGGCTTCTTTTCGGGCGCGGAACTACGAGGCGCACTCTTCGCAGCCTTTCTTTCGGGCTCGGGTGCAGCCTTGGCAGCAGGGGCTTTGACGGCCTTGCCGCGCTGGACGGGAGCGGTTTCGGCCTCGTCTTCGTCTTCCTCGTCTTCGCTATGGTCGGCGCTCTCCTCGTGTCCAGCCAGGCTGACAGGTTCCTCGTCGAGCAGATTAGCCCTGATCGGCAGCTCCTCTTCGTCCTCGGAGGGCTCTGCTGCCTCGGATTCCTCTTCCTCCTCCTCCTCGTCCCGAAGCTTGAATCGGGATTCGCCGCGTTTGCGCGAGCGGCCGATTTTGACCGGTGGTGGCGGCGCAGGCGGCGAATGCGGCTCCAGGAAGGCGCGCATCTCCTCTTCGGTCTGGAGCTTTTCGTCCATGAGTTGGTAGAAAATCTCCTGCACAAGCTCCTGATATCCCGGCATTTCCGGAACAATGCGCATCTCGAGCATCAGCGCGGTAGGGATCTTCTGCCGGGCCTCAGGCCAGACGGTGAAGAAGTTCTTGAATCTGGTCTGAACCGCGGAATTCTTGCTGGTGTAAGCCAGCCAGAGAATCGCCTCTGGAGCGTAGCTCGTCAGCAGCTTCCAGGTCGCCGAAGGCGCCGCGTTCTTCCTGTCGAGCAGCTCCTTCTGGAACTCCTTCGCCGCCTCGTCCAGCGCCTCCCAGTATTCAACGAAGCCCGGCCGGGGAAACCGCTTTTTCAACGCAGCCAGATCCTTTGGCGCCATCTTGGCCGTCAGCAGTTCCATCTGCGCGGCCGAAATGTCGGGATGAATGCCTTGGATCAGGAATTGGATCAATGTCTGATGCAGGGCTTCAAGCCCGGCTACGTCGGCCTTGGCTGAGATCCATGCCGGAAAGATATGCTTCATCCAGCCTTCGGCTTCGAGGGCTTTGAGCACCTTCAGGCCATCTTCTTCGTGGCCGATCTCTTCGAGCTCATACCCGGCCAGGTAGGGCGTGATCACCTGGATGGCATCCGATTCCTTGGCATTTTGGTAGCGAATCTTCGTGCGTTCCTCGAGATCCCAACCTGTACGCACCTGAAAACGAACGGCTCGGAGCAGGCGGGACGGGTCCTCGATGAACCCATAGCTGCTCACCAGGCGGAGTTGTCGCGCTTCCACATCGGCGATGCCGTTCAGAGGGTCAAGCAGCAAGCCGTAGGAGCCGTCGTTCAGCGAGATTCCCATGGCATTGGCCGTGAAATCGCGGCGGCGCAGATCATCGAGGATGGTCGCCCAGTGGTAAACAGGCTTTCCCGGCTTGGGATACTCCTCGGTGCGGGTGCTCGAGACCTCGATCCGAACCCCGTTGAACCAGTAGAAGAGGGTGCGGGTCGGCTCGTGCTCTCCCCACAGCTCAAGGCCTGCCTTCTCCAGCGGTTTCTTCAACTTGAGAGCATTTCCATGAACCGAAAAGTCAAGGTCGCGGACGGGCAATCCTGTGGACAGGTCGCGAACAGCTCCGCCGGTCAGAAACACGGTCATCCCGTGTGCGCGCGCGGCATCGCGGACCTGTGTCAGCGCATTTTGTTGACCGAGGGACAGGCGATTTTGGAGAAGATATATGTAATCCGGCATGCCTTGACAATCTGGGAACAGGTATCGGCGCCGCGCCCTGGGAAATCGTGCTAAATACTTATTCAGCTATAGTTTACTGGCAGGCCACGGCCCTTTACAAACCACCAATGTAACACATGGTTAATCGCTTGGCTACGGCTTTGCACAATTTTCGCTGCGGTTGAGTATCCGCCGTGCAACAATCCTAAGTTTGGATGCGGAACGCCGTCTGCCGGCGGCCGCCCTTGCTTATGCCCTCCAGCCGAAAGAAAGCCATTGCCCGCAGGTTTACGCGCGACTGGGTCGCCGGATACGTCGTCTTTGACGGCTCATCTCCAGCTGGCTTCCTGAACGATCACTCGCTGGAAATGCTGGCCCTGGACGGCAAAGTGGTGTCGCTGGAGTTGAAGACCATCAAGTGGCTGTGCTTGGTGCGGGATTTCAACTCCGGCGAGCCGGAAAACCCTGAGCGGCTGCTGCGCAAGACATTTGCGGGCCGGCCACGCACCGAGGGCCTTTTCCTGCGCGCCACCCTGACTGACGGAGACCTGATCGAGGGTATCGCGTCGAACGACCTGTCCCTGATCACCAGCGACGGCGTCCTCCTCACCCCTCCCGACACCCGATCGAACACCCAGCGGCTGTGGATTCCCGCAGGATCGCTTGCGGCTCTTGAGGTCGTTGCCGTAATCGGAACGGTCGCAAAGAAGAAGCCGACCGAGGAGCGGCAGGAGAGCCTGTTTTGACCTCCCTGCCCCCTCAGCTCAGCTTTCCCTCAGCGCCTGCATGGGGTCGATCCTTGCCGCGCGTTGCGCCGGGAGCAGCGATGCCACGATCGCCAGCAGCATCACGCAGAAGGCGGCCAGCGTAAGCACAAGCGGATCGAAGGCGCTGACCCCAAACAGGAACGAGCCCAGAAGATGCGAGCACGCCGCGGCCCCGGCGAGTCCGATAACGCACCCAAGAAGCGCCAGCTTCGTGCCTGAAGCGAGAATGAGTCCGACAATGCCGGAGCGCTGCGAGCCGAGCGCCATGCGGATGGCCATCTCCTGCACGCGCAGCGCGACCGAGAACGCGATGACACTATAGATCCCCAGTATCGCCAGCAGCACCGCCGCCGCCGCGAACGACGAGATCAGGACAGTGTTGAAACGTCGTGGCGCCTCGGTCTCGGAGATGGCGTGTTCCATAGTTTGAACCTGGTTGAGCGGGAGCTGCGGGTCGATGGAGCGGACGGTCGCGGTAAGGGCCTTCTCCATCTGCTCGGGAGGGATGGCGGTGCGGACGGCGATGTATCCGCCGTTGCCGTTCAGGTCGCTGGGATTGGCGAGAGCTCCCAGGAATGTCTCCGACTGGCGAGTGGCCATATAGAATTGCTGTTTCGTCGGGATATCCGGCGAGCTTTCCTTCACATCCGCCACTTCGCCGATGACGGTGGCCCAGGGTGTCTGTAGCTTCTCGAGTCCGATGCGAAAGCGTTTGCCGACAGGGTCCTGACCGGGCCAGCTCTGCTGCGCCAGCTTGTGATTCACGACGACCACCAGCTGCGCGCCCTCCTTGTCCGCCGGAGTAAATGTGCGCCCCCGCAACAGCGGAATTCCCATTGCTGCAAAGTAATCACCCTCCACCTGGATCGTCGTCGCCAGATCCAACTCTCCCGGCTTCGGCGGAACGTACCCCTCGGCCAGAAACGCGCTGTTGTTGTTATTGCCTGACGCCGGCAGGAACGAGGTCAGCCCCACGCTCTTCGCGCCAGGTAAGGACTGCAACCTGCGCAGCAGCTCATCGTTGAATTGATTGACCGACGCCTGCGTCGCGTATTGTTTCTGCGGGAGTCCATACGACGCTACGAGCGTGTGATCAGGACGGAAGCCGAGGTCGACCTCGCGCATCTTCTCGAAGCTGCGCAGCAGGAGGCCCGATGCGGCGAGCAGGACCAGCGCAATCGCTATCTCCGTCACGACCAGGGCGGAGCGGAGGCGCGCGTGCCCACCACCGCCGGTGCCGGTGCGGCCGCCCTCTTTCAGGGTGTCATTGACGCTGGTGCGAATGGCGGCAAAGGCCGGGGCCAGACCACAGATCGCGCCGGTGAGCAAGGCTAGTCCGAGGGAGAAGGCGACCACGACCCAATCCACGCTAATCTCGTCGACGCGCGGTAAGGTTTCGGGCAACAGGCTTGATCCGATGCGCAGGGCAATCGAGGCCAGGATAAGCCCCAGAATGCCTCCCGTGATGCTCAGGACGAGGCTCTCGAGGAGCGCCTGACGGAGCAGTGCGGAAGCGTTCGCCCCCAGGGCCATGCGCACGGCCACTTCCCTGCGTCTGCGGATCGCGCGGACGAGCAGCAGCCCAGCGAGGTTGGCGCAGGCGATCAGCAGGACGACGACCACGGCAAGAAAGAGCGTGCGGACGAGTGGGCGCGCCTGCTCAATGGTCTCCTCGTGCAGCGGCCGCACAACAGGATGCATGGTGAAGCCAGCCATATACGCCGGGTAATTGCGCATCGTCTCTGCGGCGACGGTCTTGGCGTCCATAACTGCCTGGGCAGGTGTGACTCCCGGCTTGAGGCGCCCCACCATCTGGTAGCTCCAGTTGGAGGCGCTGTTCTGCGATAGTTCTTGCTCGGTGAAGCTCATAGGAACCCACAGCTCACTGCGGTTGAGGTGCCCCGGAACGAGCGGGAATTCGAAGTTGCGCGGCATCACACCGATGACGATGTAAGGCTTGCGATCGAGGAGAATCTTCTGCCCGACAATGTTGCGGTCGCCGTGGAAGCGGCTTTGCCAGGTGGCGTAGCTCAGCACGGCAACTTGCTGCTTCTGGTCGTCTTCCTGTTGTGTGAAGACGCGGCCGAGCATAGGCTGCACACCGAGCGCCGGAAAGATGCCGCCGGTCATGCGCGTGGCATTAAGGATGGCGGGTTCGCCAAGGCCGGAAAGTTCAAAGCCGGTACCTTGATATCCGCCGAGGCTCGTGAAGCTGTGCGTGTCGCGCGTGTAGTTGCGGATGTCGGGCACGGTTACGCCGGCTTCGCCGTTGCCGCCGACCTCCGCGCCCTGAATGATGTCGGCGAGCACCATCAGCCGGTCCGACTCCGGAAATGGCAGTGGGCGCATGAGCACGCTCTCAACGATGGAGAAGATGGCCGTGGTGGCGCCGATACCGAGGGCCAGCATGAGGATGGCGATCGCCGCGAATCCGGGCGACTTGAGTAGGTGGCGTACAGCGATCTTCAGGTCGCGGGCGAGAGACATCTGAGGCTTCCTCCGAACAAATGTTGGCGAGATGAAAGCAAGTCTGTCGCCAGAGCTACGCATTGCGGCAAACGATTGTTCCAGCGTGGATTGCTCCCGTTTCGGAGCGGAGCCGAATCGAAGGTTTGTGCGTGGTAATCGGACGCCGGTGTCCGCGACCGGACACAACTAGCAAGCCGATGAGGCGAGTTGAGAAGCTGCGGCCACGCCGTTCTCTACCGGCCCGTCAGCGTTGTGAAGCGGCGCCAGGTGGATTCCATGGCGTGCAGCGATTGCTTCGATCTCTTCGACCCGCGCAGGCGTAATGAGGCCCCGTCCCCGTGAGAAAGGTTCGAACCGGTGCTCAAGTGCAAGAGCCATTCCTTCGAGCAGGCATCCGTGGGCAACGTCGGGGGAAGGGATGACGGTTCAATATTCCGCGAAAATCAGGGTTGAACCGCAGGCCGCCCGTGATCTGGCCGAGACCGCCGAAAAAAACTCTGGCCTGCGGCATATCCGCGTTCGGACAAAGATTTTTCGGATAACCAGCATCGCAAATAATGGCATCCGGTGCGATGCGCTCCAACAGAAGCGACGGCGAGGGCAGACTCGCGGCGCACAGGACGATATGGGCGCGGGCAGAAAGAGTGCGGAGTTCCGTCGCGATCTCTATGTCGGCTCCGTCGGCACGCAGTTCTTCGGCAAGCTTATGCAGCCGTTCGCCGTTGCGCGCGCAGAGCAGAGTTCGATTCACAAGGGGCGCCAGCAAACGGGCGCAGCCCGAGCCCACATCGCCGCTTGCTCCAACTATCAGCAGAGTCGATCGGCTCAACTGCCGGCCTTCGAGCGCACACATCTTTCGGATGCCCTGAACGATGAAAGCGACGGTCAGAGTGTTGCCGGTCGTGAAGACAGTATCCCGCCGTGGAGGAAGCTGGTTGAAGTTGCCCTCGATCAGGATGGAGCTGAACCCGCCGAGGCTCACGATACCTGCTCCTGCCTGAATGGCGCAGGCGGCCGCATCTCGAACACGGGCGACATTGTCATGCGTGTGCGATGAGTCAAGACGGTCCGGAGGGATGAAGGAGTCGATATAAAGCCCACGGGCTTTGGCCCCGATAGTTGAATCGACTTCGACGTGGCAGACTGCGCGAGGAGGAATCCACGGAAGAATGTCGCGGACCTCGTCATCCGGCAGAGGCATCCGATTGGGTCCGCGCAATACGCCGAGCACGTCGGACGCCGCTCTCCAGCTCTCCTGATGGCCGATCAGGGCAAAGTCGACTGCGGCTGGTGGTGCTTCAGCTAAACCGGCAGCTGGGCTACCCATTGCAGCGTCACCTCTCCAGGTAGGCCCAGTTTGTCCAGCGTCTTCAGGTAGTGTTGCAGTGAAGCGCCGCGCAGCTCGGCTGCGCTCAGGCTGATGTCCGGCAGGGCCGGCTTTACGCAGCTCCCGTGGCAGACTTCGCAGTGTCCGTCTCGGCAATCCTTCGCCAGCATCCTGGCGAGAGTGGTCATCACATCAAGGTGCAGGCGGCGCACTTTTTCATCGAAGCGGGTTGCATCGCAAGCTCGCTCGGCCCTGAGAATTTCGAGCGCATGATCGATGTGCTTTTCCTCTTCCGCCGCAATGCGTGCGAAGGTCTGGCCAACACTTCCCGGACCCACTTTGCCCACGCGCGCATAACTCGCCACTGCAAAGGATTCGAGCATGATCTCCTGCACGATGAGGCAGCTGATGAAGTCGCGATCTTCAACGCAGCGGAGAAATGCTTCCCTGAGCCGCTTCCAGTGCATGCCGTTGACGTTGTCGACGACTTCCACGCCAAGCTTGCGGCCTTCTGCGGCAAAGGAGGCTGCGTGCCCCCGCTCCCCCTGCGCATGCTCGAAGGCCTCGGCGATTTCCTCCGGATCGTCACACATTTGTGCCAGAGAGGTGTAGTTCATCGCCGCGAGCCGCTCACCGGTGACGGCCTGAGCTAGCACGTCCTGCCATATCGACGCTGTGGGCGGAACAGAAACACATGGAGCGGAGAGTGAGGTGGGAAGGGTAACAACGGGATCCATATGCGGCGTCTCCTCGCGCGCTTAGGAGTACGCAGTCGGCTTGAATTTCGTTCCCGTTTTTCTCTGGGGATACGGACGGACAAGTAAAGCTTCGAACAGCACTGCTTCGACGTCGCCCTAGTACAATCTTCAGCATGAAGTTAGCGGAACTGGCCCTCGCCCTCGGAGCCGATGTTCACGGCGATGGCGACGCCGAGATCAATGGAGTCGCCGGGCTCGAGGAAGCCGGTCCCGAGCACGTGACGTTCGTTGCGAATCCGCGCTACTCGGCGCTGGCGCGCACCACCAATGCTGGAGCCGTGCTGGTCACGCCGGATTTCCCCGAAATCGCCACGCCAACCCTCCGGACTTCGAACCCCTATCTCGCGTTTGCGAAGGCAGTCCAGATTTTCTACAAGGAGCCCTCGTACGCGCCGGGCATTCACCCCACTGCGGCAATACATCCCACGGCAACCATCGGCAAAGGGGCGCACATCGGCGCTTTTGTAGCGGTCGGCGAAGAAGTCAGAATCGGCGACAACGCAACCCTGCTGCCGCATGTGGTGATTTATCCGCACGCAACCATCGGCCACCATTTCTATGCGCACGCGCACTCGGTGGTTCGGGAGCATTGCCGTCTCGGCGACCACGTCGTCCTGCAAAATGGAGTCATCGTTGGCTGTGACGGCTTCGGATTCGCAAAGGACGACGATGGAATCTGGCACAAGATCGTCCAATCAGGGCCGGCCGTCGTCGAAGACAATGTGGAGATCCAGGCCAACTCGACCGTCGACCGTGCCAGCGTGGGAGAGACGCGGATCGGTTCGGGCGTGAAGATCGACAACCTTGTTCAGGTGGGCCACGGATCGAAAGTGGGCGCCAATTCCCTGCTCTGCGCGCAGGTGGGGCTGGCAGGGTCGTCGGAGATCGGCAAAAATGCCATCCTGGCCGGGCAGGCCGGCGTCGCCGGACACTGCAAACTCGGCGACGGTGTGATTATGACAGCCCAGTCAGGCGTCTCTCATGATGTGCCAGCCGGTAAGGTCATCAGCGGATCGCCCGCATTCGACAACAAGCAGTGGCTCAAAGCAACCGCCATCTTCAACCGGCTGCCGGATATCATCAAGCAACTCCAGCGGAAACACATGCCGGAGCAGACCAAACCCTAAAATTTTCAATCTGAAGCGAACGAACCGGGCCCATTTTGCATCACAGCAAACTTATGCGAAACGAAACAGACAACGAAGCGCGCAACGGATCATTGCAGGCGGTCGCCGAGCCGATTCGTGTCCTGTTGCTCGACGACCAGACGGATAACCTTCTGCTACGCTCGACCATCCTTCGCAAACACGGCTACCTCACGGAAACAGCGTCCAGCATCGAGGAAGCGCAGAGCCTTCTCGACCAGATCGATATCGCCGTGCTCGATTACCACCTTGGCGCAGGCCAATTCGGCACCGACGTTGCTGCCCAGCTGCGCGAGCGCCGGCCCGAGGTACCGATCATCATCCAGTCGGCGACGCTGGAGCATCGCTTTGGCGGCGTCGAGGATATGCATCTGCTCAAGGGCTACAGCTCCGTCGACGATCTGGTGAACGCCCTGCGCTCCTTCGAAGCAAAACTGCGCGGCAAGCCGGTCGTAGTCGACGCACGCGACTTCTTTTATTCACGGATCAACATGGCCATGGGCGAAGATGTCGTGGTCGAGATTCTCGATGGTGACGGCAACTGGCAGTATGTGAACGAAGCCTGCGCCCGCCTTCTCGAGCGCCCGCGCGACTGGTTCCCCGGGCGCAATATGTTCGAAGAGCTGCCCGAGCTGGAGTCCGACTGGCGCGAGATTCTGCACACCGTCGCCACCGCGCGCGAGACCTATCTTGACCGCACCTACCGCGGCTTGCTCAACCTGCCGACCAAAGGCGAGGGATGGGTGTGGAATGTGCTGGCCTTCCCGATCACCCTGCACACGCGCGCAACAGGCGTAGTTCTGTCTGCGCGTATCCTCGAGCGAAAAACCGTACTGTGAAAGGCGGACGCCGCGCCAGCGCAGTGGCAGCCGTGGTTCTGGTCTGTGTCGCCGGCCTGGGCCTATCCGCCTGCCGGTCGGCCTTCATCGAAACCACAATAGAGAATGACGGCACCACCCCGGTCCACCTGATCGAGGTGGATTATCCCAGCGCAAGCTTCGGCATGCAGACGTTAGACGCCCACTCGACCTATCACTATCATTTCAAGGTTCAGGGATCGGGGCCGATCACAATCACCTTCGTCGACAACGCAGGCAAGCCGCATACCGCGACGGGTCCCACCCTGTCGCAGGGCCAGCAGGGAACCTTGAAGATCGTCATCGACCAGGCCTCCGGCGTCAGCTGGGGAGCGAACCTCTCAGCCGCCGGTCGCTGAAACTTCGATGGCAGCAAAATTCCGATAAAGCCCGCTGGCCAGTCTTCGGCTTTCGGTGCTACGATGCAAGCCAAAAGCGCGTCAATTCATCGCGCACAGGATTCACCGCGTTCCAATTCAGGTCGTTCTTCCGCTCAAACCTCTATTGAGCCGCTGTTCATTGCATTGCATGAAGGAGGCCGAAATGCGTATTTCCCATGGAACGATTCCCGCCCTGGCTGCACTGGCTCTGCTGACGACGGCGCTCTCCGCCCAGCAACCTGCCCCGCCCGCTCCGGACGGCGATGCAGCCGTCCAGACCGCAACAGCCCAGGATGCGGCTGCGGTTCACCCCAACTCGAAGGTGCGCATCGTGCGCCTCAGCGAAGTGAAGGGCGAGCTGAAGCTCGACCGCAACACCGGACAGGGCTTTGAGCCCGCCATCCAGAACATTCCCATCATCGAAGGCGCGCGCTTGCAGACCGCGACCGGCGCTGCCGAGGTAGAGTTCGAGGACAACAGCACGCTGCGGGTTGGTCCGGACTCGCTGGTGTCGTTCCCCCAGCTAGAGTTGACGCCCTCGGGCACGAAGCTGTCGACGATCGCCGTTGAGAAGGGCATGGCCTACGCGAGCCTCCTCAATACCAAGGATGAGTTCACGGTGACGTTCGGGCAGCAGAAGATCCATCTCCAGCCAAACAGCCACATCCGCCTTCAGGTCGATTCAGCTCAGGCGAGGCTCGCCGTCTTCGACGGCTCGGCGAAGGTCGAGGGTCCCTCAGGCACCATAGAGGCGGCGAAGAAGAAGACCCTGGTGTTTAATCTGGCCGACCCGAGCACGCCCGTTGTGGCCAAGAACACTGAAGGCGATCCGTTCGACTCGTGGGACCACGACTCGGCCGATTACCATAAGAAATATGCGGTCCACAGCGCGATGGCCAGCTCCCCATATAGCTATGGCGGGAGCGATTTGGCGTACTACGGCTCCTTCGTGAATGCGGGCGGCTGCGGCACGATGTGGCAGCCCTATTTTGCGAGCGCCGGATGGAGTCCCTTCGCCAACGGCGTGTGGGCATACTATCCAGGCGCCGGGTACTCGTGGGTCTCACCCTATCCGTGGGGATGGACGCCGTTCCATTCCGGCAACTGGGTCTCCTGCCCGGGCATGGGCTGGGGATGGCAGCCGGGAAACTCCTGGTACGGGCTCGGCAATCAGCCCATCGCTCTCAACACAAGCGGTCAGCCCATTCAGCCCGTAAGGCCGCCGACGAGGGTTCCCGGCGGAAGATCGCTTGTCGTGGTCAGCGACAGGCCGATAACGGAATCTACCTTCTCGAGCTCGAACTTCGTATTCCGCAAGGATTCGGCAGGCTTCGGAGTTCCGCGCGGCAGTCTCGGAAAGCTTGACGGATTCGCCAAAGAGACGATGCACCACGGCGCGGCGAACACTCCCGTTTACGCCGAGGTGCCTGCGGCATCCCACCCCGGCAGTCGTGCAGCGCAGGCCGGACTCACGCAGGTTCCTCGTGCCGGCGCACCGCCAGCAGGGGAATCGATGGCGCGCTCCTCTTCGGGCGGCCAGCCCGGCTACTCGCAGGGGCCGACGGCATCTGCAAGTTCAGGAGTTCGCATGGCCGGCCCAAGCGGCGGATCGGCTGGGTCGGCTGGCGGGGGCAGGCCAAAATAGGCCTCTCCCCCCGGGTTTTGCAGACCACGGCTCCCGCAGTCTATCTCCCTCTGGGCATGACTCCCTCTGGGCATGGACTGTCTCAATCGCTTGCATTTGTCGTGTATGCCGCCACTCCATCTGTCGGCGGCGCATTGGGTAAGGCCTTCCGGCCTTCCTTGCTACAACCGCACCCGCTTCTCTCATGATGGGACACCCCGGCTACTCGCCCTAAGGGGCGAAGTAGCTGGAGATGTCAACGATGAGATTTCCAGATCCGGCCGAATAGGCGTCGACGGCTCCATTGTTCGTCGGCACGATGGCCATGTTCGAGGTGACGGCTCCGTCGACGGCGTTGAGGGTAGAGACGTTCGGCATGCTCTCCCCGTCCGGCCAGAGTGTGAGATAGGGGAATGGTCCCTTCGGCACAACCGTCGCATTCAGCACGTATGCCAGCGCGGTCGATGCTGGGGCACACGCACTGCCCTCGACGTTGACAGGCAGGGTACCGGGGAATGGTGGCATGGTCCCCTGGCGGGTGTCGATCACGCGGCAGGGCGTCACGGTGTATAGCAACAGGCCTCCGGGTCCAGGCGGAGCAAAGTAACCATTCACGTCGAGAATCACATCGGATGTGTCGGAGACGTAGACGGAGACCTGTCCGCTCGTCCCGGCAGGCACGATAGCGGCGTTAGCGGTGATGGCTCCGGTCGGAGCGTTGAGCGTAGAGACGTAGGGCTTGTTTTCCCCGGTGGGCCAGATGGTCAGATAGTTCAGCGTGTTGTAGGGGACTGCGGTGACGTTGAGCGAGTACGCCTTGGCGGAAGTTGGTATTCCGCAGGTGCCGGAGAGGATCGAGAAGGCGCGGCTGGTCCCTCCGGCGATCGAGGGTCCGCCGAGCAGGCCAGTGGAGTTGCGCGTATCGACAACGCGGCAGGGCGTGAGCGGATAGAAGGCCAGGGCCGACGTTGTCCCAGCGGACACGAAGTAGCCGTCGATGTCCAGAATGACCTGGGTCGAATCGCTGACATACACGTTGACTCCACCGTCTGTGCCTGCTGGAACGATGGCGGCATTGGCCTTGATGCGTCCGTCAGAATTGAGGGTGGAGACAACAGGCTGGGTTTCTCCCGTGGGCCAGATGGTGAGGTAGTCGAGGGGACCGTTCGGGACTACAGTGACGTTGAGCGAGTAGGCAGCGGCTGTCGACGGAATGCCGCAAGCGCTTTGCGGAATGTCGAATGAACGGGTCCGCCCGGTAGACAGCTCCGGACCCCCAAAGGGACCATCGGCGTTGCGCGTGTCGGCGACACGGCAGGGAGTAACGGGGACAAACTGGAAAGCTGGCGGCATGGCGGTAGCACCTTCAATCTCGAACACCACGCCGCCCCCGTGAGCACCTTCAGCGGTGGTCGTCCCGTATAGATTGCCCGAACCATCCAGAACAAGCTCTCCATAGGGGTTCGCACCGTCGGTACAGCTGGAGGACGAGCAGAAGTTGTAGAGGACCTCCTCACCCGTGGTTTTATTCCACTTAAAAACCGTTCCGCCGGCGTCTCCATTAGGGCCGGGGTTTCGTCCACCAAACTGGGTGGTGCCGTACAGGTTTTTCCCCTGAGCATCCGAAATCAAGCCCGCCACAGGTTGAGCCCCGTCGGTACAGAATCCCGCTGAGTCCACGACCGAGCAGAAACTGTGAAGCGTCGTTAAGGCCCAATTATTATTACTATTGTTGACCAGCTCGAAGAGCGTGCCACTGGCGTTGAAGGGGGCGCCCCCGGCGGATGTGGTGCCGTATAGATTGCCTGCGTCCAGTAGCAGATTCCCATCAGGGTGCTGGCCGTCATAGCAGATTCCATCGATCAGAATCGAACAGAAGCTGTAGAGCACTTTTTCGGAGTCTTGTTTGATGTTGAGCTGGAAAACCGTGCCGCTGCCGTTACCGCCCCACTGAGTGGTGCCATACAGATTGCCTGAAGTAGCGTCCCAAATCACCCCCGCGTAAGGGTAGCCTCCGTCGGTACAGACTCCAGAGATCGGAACCGAACAGAAACTGTAAAGCACTGTCTCCTGCTGCTTACTAGGATCAAACTCAAAAACGGTGCCCACGGTTGCCGTCCCACCATAGTATGTGGTGCCGTACAAATTGCCGGAAGCGTCCTGGATCAGACCACCAGTGGGATTTGCGCCGTCTCCGGCGAAAGCTGCGAAGCTGTAAAGCACGGTTTCTGCTTGCGCGTTTTTATCCCACTTGAAGATTGTGCCCTTTCCGTATGTGCCGCCAACATACGTTGTGCCATACAGGTCGTTGCCGACCTGAATCACGCCCGAAACGGGTTCTGCCCCGTCGGTACAGACCCCAGAGATCGGAACAGAACAGAAACTGTACAGCACTGTTTCGGAGCCGCTGTCCACCTTGAATAACGTGCCCTGCCCGTTTTCGCCGCCGTACGTCGTGGTGCCATAGAGATTGCCGGAGGAGGCGTCCCAGACCAGGCCCGACTCTGGCGTCTTGCCGTCGGCACAGTTCGAAGCGGAGCAGAAGTTGTACAGGACGCTATATGTCTGTCCGGAAGCAGCAGCCGAGGTAAGAACAAGCAGAACGATGGCGAGGGCGAAACGACCCTGTAAGCGCATTTGGGGAACTCCATGCGAGGAAGCATTCCCAGGGGTCCTGCGCGATGTCCGAAAAGCGTCGCGACAGCAGAAAAAAGCGTGCGAAGAGTTCTTTTCGTGCCAGGAATTTTCGTGCCAGTTCTTTTCGTGCCAGGAATTCTTTTTTGGGAGGGCCCGGCGCAGGAATCTGCGCAGCCGGAAGACTAGCGCACATCGCAAGAATTGCGCAAGGGCTAATTTGAGAGTTGCATCCCATCCTTGGTATTGCCGGACACGCATATCCCACGTCTGAAAATCGGGCTCTCCAACAGGCTCAGGGCTTGTTGGGCATCCGGCAGCTACTCTCCTCTACGGCGCGAAGCAGCCGCAGAGATCGACGCTCCGACCGGAGTGGCAAGCGGTCCGGCGATCAGGGCACTGTCATTGCGGTGGAAGACCGAAGTAGCCGAAGTAGTCGAGGATGATGTTGCCCGGGCCGTCACCGTAGCCATAGATATCTCCGTTGTCGGTTTCGACGATGGCCATGTTGGAGGTGACCGCTCCGTCAATGGCGTTGAGGGTAGAGGTGTCTGGTTGGGGTGCAAAAGTTACCGGCCAGAGCAGGAGGTAGGGGAAGCTTCCTCCGGGTAAGAGGGTCGCGTTGAGGATATAGGCGGCGGCCGTTGAAGGTGGCGCGCAAGGGCTTCCCTGGATACCGAAAAGGGTACGACCGGGGAAGGGATCGCCGGGCGGGATGGCGTTGCGCGAGTCCAGGACGCGGCAGGGCGTGACCGGGTAGTAGTAGAGAACGCCGACGATGTCTGCAGCCGGTGCAAAGTAGCCGTTGATGTCAATGAGTACGTCGGAGTCGTCGGAGACGAAGATGGAGATTTCTCCGTTTGTGCCTGCCTTAACAATGGCGGCGTTGGCAGTGTCGGTTCCGGTGGAGGAATTGAGGGTGGAGGTGCCGGGCTTGGTCTGTCCCGCAGACCACGCGGTCAGGTATTCAAGGGTCTTGTGGGGAAGGGCGGTCACGTTCAGCGAATAGGCCACGGGCGTGGCGCCTGAAGGGATGCAACTGCTGGAGAGGATGGGGAAGGACCGGGTGCTGCCTCCGGTAATATATGGAGCGGCCAGCGGCCCGGTCGCGGGGCCGCGCGTGTCGACGATGCGGCATTGCGTGACAGTGGTAAACGCGAGTCCGGAGGCGGTACCGTTGGGCACGAAGTAGCCGTTGATGTCGATGATCACCTGCGTCGCGTCCGTGACGAAGATACTCACTCCTCCATTGGTTCCGGCGGGGATGATTGCGGCGTTGGCCTTGGTGCGTCCGTCCGAGTTCAGGGTAGAGACGCCGGGTTGAGGTTGTCCGGCCGGCCAGAGGGTAAGGTAACTGAGCGATTTATCCGGAAGCGCGGTGATGTTGAGCGAATAGGCTGCGGCGGTCGAGGGAATGCTGCAGGCGCTCTGCGGAATATTGAAAGTACGCGTGCTGCCCGCACTCATCTCCGGACCTCCAAACTGTCCGCTGCCGTAGCGCGTGTCGGCGATACGACAGGGCGTGATCGGGATGAACACCATGGCGCTCGCGGTCGTGGCGGCGTCGCTGACAGTGTCTTCCTGGCCAATTCCTTTCGTGGGGGTGAAGAGGAGGAAAGTGAGAGCGACGGCGAAGCTAACGAATGAGCGCATACAAGACCTCCGTTTTGCGACGACAATCCAAGGCTTCTACGCCATATCCGAAATGCGTCGCGCCAGCAGAAAGTAGCGTACGAGAAATTGTTCTCTTAGAGGGGGCCCGGGCGCAGCACGAATGCGCCAACAAATCCTAGCCCACATCTGAAATGCCGCGCAAATCCAGATCAGCCCCGCCCAGTTCACTTCTTATTCAGTTCACTTCTTATTGGGACGGGGCACCGGGCTGACTCCCGCTTGCTCGTCCTTTGAATAGGGCTCTCCGTATTAGGGAAAGTCTTTGCGGGATGCGGGTGATGTCGGGGGCGGCTGCGTGGCGATCTATGTGCGCAGCATGGGGCCGAGCCGCGTGTACTGCGCGAAGATATTCCATGATCTGAAAACGCCGTGTCCGTTTCCGTGTCCCTTCGAGGAACTGTTCGCAAACGCAGAGAAGTGACTGCGCGCGCTGCCGATTTCGTGCCGGCAGCCAAAGGCTCGGCTTCCCGTCAGGGTCTCGTCTTTCGGAGTCACTGATTTTTCATCGACCCACTAAGGTCTCTTGAAGACCGGGGCGGCGGACTGCCGTATACTTTGGCCGTCTCCCCGGAGGGCCGCGATGGCCATACTTCCCCAGATCAAGCACATCATCGTTGTCATGCTTGAGAATCGCTCGTTCGACAACATTTGCGGTTGGCTCTACAAGCCGGGTACGCCGCAGCCAAGTCAGTTTCTCGGTGCGGACACGACGCCTCAGTTCGACGGCAACAAGTCTACGCACTTCAATCCGGTCAATGAGAGTTATTTCAATGGCGGTTCGAACGAGACCTATCCCGTGTTCGACAGAGCGAACGCCACGAACATGCCCAGTCCTGACCCGGAAGAAGACTTCGACAACGTGAATTACCAGCTCTTCGGGCCGGAGGCGCCGAGCCCGAATCCGAAGTGGCCGAACCTCGGCTTCGTGATCAATTATGCAAAGGTCACAGGCACAAATATCCCGGTGCAGGTCATGGAGCCGTTCAGTCCGGAGCAGGTTCCCGTGATTTCCGCGCTGGCGACCAACTATGCAATCTGCGACGCGTGGCACGCATCCGTGCCGAGCAATACCTGGCCGAACCGCTGCTTCTTTCATTCCGGAACGTCGAATGGCAACATCGTGAATGGAAAAATTCCGAATCCGTTCCTTTGGGATGTGCGGAACATTTTCAATGTGCTGGACGACATCCAGCGCGAGCTGGAAGGTGTATCACGACACAGTCATCGTCCCATCACTGACATGGCTGATGTTTCCGAATCTGTGGCTGAAGCTCGGCCACTTCGCCACATTCGACGCGTTCAAGAACGATTGCGCCAGCGGAAACCTGCCGCAGTACTCGTTTGTCGAGCCGAGCTTCCTGATCAATCCTAACGACGAGCATCCGCCGCATGACGTCGTCGCTGGCGAGCAGTTTCTCTACCAGATCTGGCAGGCGGTAAGCACATCGCCCGCATGGCCTGAGACGCTGCTGATGATCACCTACGACGAGCATGGAGGCATCTACGATCACGTGCATCCGCCGTACGGCGCGGCGACTCCGGATGAGAAGAGTAACCCGGGCGAGGAGGGATTCACCTTCAACCGCTTCGGGGTGCGGGTTCCGCTGGTCCTGGTGTCGCCCTGGATCCAGGCGGGCACGGTCTTTCGCTCACCGACAGCCACTCCCTGCGACCACACCTCCCTGCTCGCGACGCTGCGCGACTGGATCGGAATTCCCGCCGACAAGATGCTCACCAGCGCGAGGGTCAAGGCAGCTCCCACGCTCGAGCATGTGCTGACGCTCAACCAGCCACGGACGGTTCTCCCAACGATTCCAGCTCCGGCACAGGAAGTGACCGAGACCTCCACCTTCAAGCCGGTGAACCCGATCCAGCAAAGCCTGGTTGCGGCAGCGGCGGCCCAGCAGGGAAAGGACCCGGAGGCTGTGCTGAGCAAAATTGAGACGCGGCAGGATGCGATCGCCTACTTCCAGGCCAATCCACGGCCGGGCGCTCCGGCGACAACGAGTTGAGGCGTCCCGCTTTTCGTTGACTTGACGTTGCCCTTCAAGTAGGCTTCCCTGCAAATTTCAAAAGGGTTCCGCGCGGACTTGAGTTAGATTCGGGAACCTCAGCGAATGAGGTAACGCATGGCTTTTTGCAGCAAGTGCGGATCGTCGGTTCCGGAGGGTGCGCCGTTCTGTCCTCAATGCGGCGCGCAGGTTGGGGTTACTGCGCCGCCTCCACCGCTGGGCATTGCTCCAGCGGGCTCGACCGGCCTGCAGGAAAATGTGGCCGGGCTGCTGTGCTATCTGCTGGGCTGGGTGACGGGGATTATCTTCCTGCTGATCGATAAGCGCCCGTTTGTGCGCTTCCACGCGGCGCAGTCGATTGTGGTGTTCGGCGCGCTGACAATCATCCGGGTTGTCCTGGGCTTCGCGTTTCTCGGCGGAGGGGTGATCGGATTTTCGCTCTGGGGAGTGCTGATCAGCCTGGTCTGGTTGATCTGGCTGGTCCTTTGGATCGTGCTGATGATCACCGCGTACCAGGGCAAAACGTTCGAGGTGCCGATCGCTGCGCCCATCGCCAGGAATATTGCCGGCAGCGTGCAGGTGTAGGTCAGATGCCCACGTCCGAAGACCGGACGTGAGGCATCCGCTCTGCTACTTTTCGCCGGAACGCTTCTGGGCAAGAGCCTTGAAGCCGGCGAGAACCGGCGTCCAGCCCTGATCTACGGACTCGGCGATCTTCACTCCGGCCTCGTGACGCTCGAAGTGGCGATGCTCCAGCTCGACCAGCGTGGCTGAATCTCCCATCGGAGTGAAGCGCACTTGGACCTCGCTCGATTTGCTGAGGTCGGGTGAGAACTTCCAGTCTCCCTGAAGGCCCCAGGCGAAAACGACCTTATGCGGCGGATCCCAGGCGAGAACACTGCCCCACTGGCAGGCGGCTCCGTCGCGGTCGACCTCGAACCATGTGCCGCCGACACGCGGCTCGATCACGATCTCAACGAACGGGGCGGGGGCGATGTGGTGCGTGCCCGGCCACCACGCCGCCATGTCGGAGGTGAAGAGCTGAAAAGCGTCGGCTGGAGTCAGCTCCACTTCAATGGACTTTCTTACGGGCTCGATTGCCAGTGCTTCGGTCATCGCTGCTTCCCTTTTCCCTGGAGATTTTTTCTGCCGCCGCCTGAAAGGCTTTCAGGTTGCGCTCCCACACCTGATCGAAATATTTGCGCAGCGCCTCGATGCCCTCCGGCCGGACTTCGTAGACACGGCGTGTGCCCTCTTTGATGTCCGCGACGAGGCCCGCCTCTTTGAGCACACGCAGGTGCTGCGAGACGGCCGGGCGGCTGACCGGCAGGTGTCCGGCGACTTCGCCGACCGAATGCGGCCGCGTGGCGATGCGCTGGAAGATGGCCAGACGGGTAGGATCACCAAGAGCTTCGAACGCCTTTTCGAGGTTAGCCATTACTTACGTTAGGTATAGCTTACCGATTGTTGGCTGTCAACAACGAAGGCTTACTTACCCCGTTCCCTGCTTTATTCGTTCCTCAGCACCTCGACAGGATCGACCTGGGCGGCGCGGCGCGCAGGCAAAACCGCGGCTAGCGCTGCGGCTGCGATGAGCAGGGCGAGGCTTGCGGCGATAGCAAGAGGATCCGCAGGCTTTGTCTCGTAGAGCAGGCTCCCGACCCAGCGTCCGGCGCCGAACGCCAGAACGACTCCGACGACGGATCCGGCCAGGACAGGGGCGGCAGCCTGCTTAAGCACCAGGGCCGAGAGACGCGATTTATCGGAACCGAGCGCGATGCGGATGCCGAACTCCTGCCGCCGAAGCGAGACCGAGTAAGCGAGAACTCCGTAAACACCGAGCAGGGCGAGCAGCAGGGCCGCTGCGCCGAAGCTCGAAAGCAGAAGCGTCTGGAAGCGGTCGGCAGCAACGGAGTCACTGACCTGTTCGTCGAACGATTTGACGACGGGGATGGCGA
Source organism: uncultured Acidobacteriaceae bacterium (assembly GCA_963782175.1). Classification (GTDB taxonomy): domain Bacteria; phylum Acidobacteriota; class Terriglobia; order Terriglobales; family Acidobacteriaceae; genus Silvibacterium. The sequence continues at coordinate 141,813 of CAWAIX010000008.1, read as the reverse complement.
CCTGCGGATCGATGCCCCAGAGAACGCGGCGCATCTCCGGAATAAGAGCCGAGCTCGACTGCGAGCCGCGGACGATAAAGGAGAGCGTCCACGGGACATAGGCGTAGTAAGGCACATAGACGACAGCGGCCGTATCTTTCAGTCCGTTGATGCGGGCATTAGCCACTACGCCGACAACGGTCTCGACATCCTTCGGTCCCTTGTCACCGCTTGGGACGATGCCTGTGATTTTGCGGCCGATGGGATCTTCCCCGGCAAAGCCCTCCTGCACGGCGCGCTCGGAGAGCAGCACAACGTAGGGATTTTTGCGGTCGGCCTCAGTGAAATTGCGTCCGCTCACTAGCGAAATGCGCATCGACCGAAGAAACTCGGGGCTGATCGAAGCGCACGTTGACCGGGGGCTGCTCCGCTTCCGGCACAGGATGGTCGGGACGAACAAGGTTATCGATCCAGGTTTCGCCAGCCAGCGGCATCGCGCTGGTTATCGCCACCGACTGCGTACCGGGAAGCTGGCGGAGAGCCGTAAAGGCGCGGTCGACAAAGGCAAGTTTGGCACTTTCGAAATTGGGCTTCGAATCGTCGTATTGCGGCGCGTAAAGGTGAACCTGGGCCAACGTCACATGGCCGGCATCAAAGCCGCGATCCTGCCGGAGCACACGGGAAAAGCTGCGCAGGACGAGCCCGGTGACAATGAGCAGTACGACGGTGCATGCGATCTCCGCTGCTACCAGCAGATTGCGCGTTGTGCTTCCCTGGCGAGTGTTGGCGACACGCGACGGATTCGATTGCAGCGCCGTCTGCGGATTCACATGAAGCGACCGCACCGCCGGCAGCACGCCGGAGAGCAGCGCCGTCGCCACCGAGAGTCCCACAGCGAAGAGAAGGACAGCCGGGTTGACGGCAACTTCGTTCAGCCGGGGAACATTGGCCGGAGCGACGGCCATCAAAATTCTGACCCCTGCGAAAGCTACGGCGACACCGCCGATACCGCCGACAGCGGCTAAGATCAGGGTCTCCACCAGGCGCGAAATAATAAGCTGGCCTTTGCTTGCGCCGAGCGCGGCGCGAACCGCAACCTCGCGCTCCGCGGCAACCGCCCGCACCAGTTGCAGGTTCGCCAGATTCACGCAGGCGATCAGCAGAACCGCTCCGACTGCGGCTAACAGGAGCCACAGCGCCGTGCTGATATTTGCGGTTACGTCCTTCGGGAATGACGTAACCGAAATGCCGAGGGGAACAGCCAGATGTGCGGCGCGCGTGTAGGCCTTCTGCAGGCCTTCAAGTTCGGCCTGAGCCTGCGCGACGGTCGCGCCGGGTCTTAGCCGAGCAATGACCTTGAAGTTATAGTCCTGCGTATCCGCCCGCACATCCCAGTCGCTTGGAATGAGCGGCTGAAAAATCAGGATCTCCGGGCTGCTCTTCCCCGAGACTGACTGTTGAGAGGCAAGCCCGGGTGCCCAGGCGATCTCGGGGACCTTTACGCCCCGTGGAAGTACGCCGATTACCGTACTGGGTTCGCCTCCGCTCCGCAGGCTCTTGCCGATCACATCAGGGTCGCCGTTGAAGAGCGTCTGCCAGCCGTCCCAGGTGAGGATCACGACGCTGTTGGCGCCCTTCTCGGCGTCCGAGGCGGCAAAGTCGCGGCCCATGACCGGCTGCACCCCGAAGACGCGAAGAATGTTAGGCGACGCCGCAATTGCGCCGACAATGTGCGGATGATCTCCGCTGGGCGATACGCTCACGCCGTGGTCCTGGAAGATGGCCGCATCGGCAAGCGTCTTCGAATCCTTCTTTAGGCGCAGGTAGTGACGATAGTTGTCAGGGAGCGGGTCGGAGGGGCTGCCCTCGCGTACCACTACCAGCCTGTCCGGATCGGTAACGGCGAACGGCTTCAGCAGAACGGTATCGACAACGCTGAATACCGAAGTGACGGCGCCGATGCCGAGCGCCAGCGTCAGGATCGCGGTAAGGGCAAAGCCGGGCGCCTTGCGGAGGCGGCGGATGCTGAAGCGGATATCGCTGAGGCTGGGGATCGGGATAGGGTTGGACATGCGCAAAGCCCCCACGCCTGACTGTTGCATGACACTGGCCAAGGCTCGTGCGACGGCATCTGGATGCAAAGGCAAGAGATATACGGCGCTTGACGATCAGCGGATGAGCGCGATCTGTCCGGTATCCGAGCAGCGCGTCCGCTAACGGACACGGAGTAAACTAAAAGGCAGGGCTGACTTTAGCCGACATGTCAGCCATCCCAATCTTCGGAACAGGGCATCTAATGCTTCCTGGAGGCGGGCGCCTATGGCAGAGATTTCCATGAAGGAACGGATGGCAGCGGTACTGATCGGAGCCGTGCTTCTTCCCTGCCCGATCCTGCTTGCCGCAACGGGGGCGCCGGTAGTCGCAACTCCCGTGCCGGGCGGATTATCGGCAGGCGCGCAGCAGAACAACAAAGACGTGCTGAACGACCAGGAGTCGGACCAGATAGCCGAGCTGCGCGACCAGCCAGTGCAACGGATCAAGCTGTATCAGAAATTTATCCAGCAACGCGTTGACGCGATCAAGGACCTCGGCGCGAATCCCAGGGCGGAAGACCGGAAGGCACAGCTGCGCGCGCGCTACGAGGAATTCACGCGCCTTTCCGACGAACTGCAGGACAACCTGGACACCTTCGACGAAGCCCATGCCGACCTCCGGAAAGCTCTCAAGGATCTGGTTCCGGCAACCGAAAAATGGCCCGACGTCCTGAAGGTTGCGGCTCCTGATCCCACGTATGATTTCTCGCGCAAAACCGCCCTCGATGCGGCCGAGAGCACCAGCGACCAGGCGAAGAAGCTCTACGAGGAGCAGCAGAAATATTTCGCCGAGCACAAGAACGAGGGAGGCAAGAACGGCCTTGGACCGAGCTGAAGGCACGAGCTGAAGACAGAGATCAGGCCTCAGGGATCAGAAAGAGCTTAGCTCAGTCCTGTTCGAAAACAGGACAGCAGGCGTTCCCCACTAGGCTAAGAACCCTCTAATCAAACCCGGCTATTAAGCCGATGAACCCGCTGATCAGGATTTTCTAATCTGCGAGGTTCCAATGTCGGGTCGTCCCCGGTCTGTGTGTAGGATTGTTTTCCTTTTCTGCCTTCTCTCCAGCTTCATCGTGCCCGGTTTTGTTCCAGGAGCAGCCTCCGCTCAGGCTCTGTTTAACCTGAACCAGCGTCCGCGGATCACGACCGAGGTTGACGACAATGACCTCGTAGCTCTCAAGGGAAATCATCCGGCCGCCGCGATGCCCCAGTGGCGCATCGGTCCGGCCGCGGCTGACACGGCCATGCAGAAGATGATTCTCGTGCTGAAGCCCGACGTGAACCAGGAACAATCGCTCGACTCGCTGGTTGAGGCTCAGCGCGATCCAAAATCGCCGTCGTATCGCCAATGGCTCACACCGGAGGCATACGCGGCCCCACTTCGGACTCGCCGAGGAGGACATCGCGGAGGTGGTCGCCTGGCTTGAGCGCCAGGGCTTCTCGATCGATGAAATCCCCGCCGGACACCGCACCATTCTCTTCAGCGGCACCGCGCAGCAGGTGAGCGCGGCCTTTCATACCGAGATGGCCCGCTACGCGGTCGACGGCACGATCCATCTTTCCAACGCCACCGACCCGCAGATACCGCGCGCGCTGTCTCCCGTCGTCGCGGGAGTCGTGTCGTTGCACGATTTCCGCAGCGCCCCGCTGCACACGACGCCGCAAGCCCGGCTTCCCCAGCCCCAGTCTTCCAATCCACAGTTCACTTCCGGCGCGGTGCACTATCTCTCCCCGACCGACTACGCCACGATTTACGACATCGCGCCCCTCTACAGCCAGGGATTCACGGGCGCCGGGCAGACGATCGCCGTCGTTGCGCGGACAAATATCAACCTGAGCGACGTGCAGATGTTCCGCAGCACCTTCGGGCTTCCCGCGAAGGCGCCGAACATCGTGCTGAATGGCGCGAATCCGGGTATCGCGGACGAAGACGACCTGGATGAAACGACGCTCGATACGGAATGGTCGGGAGCGGTCGCGCCCAACGCGAACGTCGACGTGGTCGTCTCCGAGTCAACCGCCACCAGCGACGGTGTTTTTCTCTCGGCGCAGTATGCGGTGAATCACAACCTCGCGCCGGTGCTCTCGGTGAGCTACGGTTTGTGCGAAGCGGATCTCGGCCAGGCGGAAAACAGCTTTCTGAACAGCCTGTGGCAGCAGGCCGCAGCCGAAGGTATCACGGTGCTGGTCGCCTCGGGCGACGAGGGAGCCGCAGGCTGCGATGCCGGCAGCGAGAGCCGCGCGACCGGAGGCCGAGCAGTCAATGGCATCTGCTCGACTCCCTACGACACCTGCGTGGGAGGGACTCAGTTCAGCGAAGGCGCGAATCCGAGCCAGTACTGGTCGGGCTCGAACTCTTCGACCTACGCCTCTGTGCTCAGCTACATTCCCGAGGCGGCCTGGAATGAGAGCGCGAGCGGCGGCCTGTGGGCGACCGGCGGTGGCGCAAGCGGCGTCTATGCGAAACCCACATGGCAGACGGCCCCGGGCGTACCCGCGGACGGCATGCGCGACGTTCCGGATGTGGCGCTTACCGCCGCCGGACACGATGCCTACCTTATCTGCATTCACGGATCGGTGATGGTCATCAGCGGCACGTCGGCTGCGGCTCCGAGCTTCGCAGGCATGATGGCCCTGGTTGCGCAGAGCACGGGCGCTCCCCAGGGCAACGTCAATCCAATTCTGTACTCGCTGGCCGTGCGCCAGCAGCTTGCAGGCGGCGCGGCAGTATTTCATGACGTCACGACCGGCAACAACAGCGTGCCGGGAGTGACCGGATTCAACGCCAGCCCGGGCTATGACCAGGTCACCGGCCTCGGCTCCGTCGACGCGAATCTTCTCGTGACGCACTGGAATGACGGCGGCACGGCGCCTATGCTGGCGGTCAGTCTCGGTTCGAGCACGGCGACAGTCACAGCAGGACAAAAAGTAACTGTATCGGTTACGACAACGGTGAGCGGAGGTTACGCCAAGGCAGTAAGCCTCAGTGCGACGGGAATGCCCAGCGGCGCGACAGCAGGCTTTTCGCCGGCGACGATTGCATCACCCGGCGCCGGTAAGAGCACGCTGACGCTGACCACGACGGCTGCCGTTGCGGCGTCGACCTACACGGTCAACATCAATGCCAGCAGCGGCGGGATGACAAAGACAGTTCCTCTCACGCTGGTCGTGCAACCGGCTCCCAGCTTTACGCTGGCGGTTCCTTCCACGATGACGATGGCTGCCGGTAGCGGCGGATCGGGTCAAGTATCGGTGAATCTCGTCGGGGCCTTCAGTGCCGGGGTGACGCTCCACGCTTCGGGCATGCCGGCGGGAATGACCGCGGCGTTTTCGCCTGCGACGCTCACCGCTCCCGGATCCGGATCGAGCACGCTGAATGTTTCTACTACCGTTGCCACTGCGGTCGGTACTTTTACCCTGACAATCACAGGTACCGGCGGAGGCGTGACGAAGTCAACAACAATAAAGGTCACGGTCCAGCCCGGCCCGAGCTTTTCGGTCGGCGTTCCGGCCCCGATCACCATAACGGAGGGCGGCAGCGGTTCGGCACAGGTGACGACGACGCTGGTCAACGGGTTCAACGCACCAGTCTCGCTGAAGGCCGCGGGCATGCCTCTGGGGCTGACGGCGACATTCTCGCCGGCGACGATTGCGGCTCCTAGCTCTGGGTCTTCGGGCTCTGGGTCTTCGGGCTCTGGGTCTTCGGCCTCGGGATCGGCCAGTCTGAACGTCGCCGCTGCCTCGACGGTTGCGCCGGGTACTTATACTCTATCCATCACCGCGTCTGGCGGCGGCCTCACCAGGACCACAACCCTCAAAGTTACCGTCGCGGGAATTACGCTGACCTCGAGCACTCCGGTCGTGGCGGTCCGTCCGGGATCGAGCGCATCGTTCACGGTGCGATCCGCCGCAGCGGGAGGCTTCAATGCTGCTCTGAACATCGCGGTCAGCGGCCTTCCCCAGGGCGTAACCGCAACGGTATCCTCCGGCAACATTGCAGCACCCGGGACAGGCAGCGCGGTGGTGACGCTTACCGCCCCCTCAACTCTGACTGCCGCGACGATGCAGATCACGGTTACGGCAACCGGAGGCAGCGTAACCAGGACACTGCTCCAGACGGTGAGCCTGGCCAATCATTGACTGCCACGGCGGTGGCGCGGCCGCCATGATCGTGGGCCAGTGGGTCCGTACACCGCTGCGGAAAATGCGTTACGCTCAAACCAGTGAACCTTGGAAATTCTGAAATTATTCGCTGGTTTGAGGAGGAATATCGCGTGCTGCGTCCGCGGGCTCCGATGCCTCCCTTTGAAGTACGGTTCTACCATTTCACGAGCCTGAACACGACCATCCGCCTGCGCGAGGGGCGCATCAAGGCGAATCTGTCGGACCTGCTTGAAGGCGCACCGGAGGCGGTGCTGCGGGCAATCGCTCATATCCTCATCGCGAAGCTCTATCGCAAGCCGATCGATGCGGCGCGGGCGAATCGCTACCGGCGGTTCACGTCGAGCGAGGCGGTGGTGCGGCAGAGCGAGCGCATCCGGCAGGCGAGAGGACGCAAGCGCATCTCGACGGCCAAGGGCGACAACTATGACCTGGATGAAGTATTCGAGGCGCTTAATCTGCGCTTCTTTCACGGACTGATGGGGCGTCCTCTACTGACGTGGAGCGAGCACAACGCCAAGCGCCTGCTGGGCCACTACGATGCGGCGCATAACACCATCATGGTGAGCCGGGTCTTCGACCGGAAGAATACGCCGCGCTACGCGATCGAGTATCTGATGTATCACGAGATGCTGCACCTGAAGCATCCGGTGAGGGCGAAGAACGGACGGCGCTGCGTGCACTCACGCGAGTTTCAGGCCGAGGAAAAGCTATTCCCGGAGTTGGAGCGCGCGAAGGCGTATCTGAAGACGCTGTGAAGATTGCCACGTCCGGCAGCCCCGACGTGGGGCGCCCAATCTGTCTCTATCGAGAATCTACCGGAACCGCAGTGGCCGGAACGCCGCTTTGCCTGGACGCAGCACGCCGTCTCGCCCAGGCGATCAGGGCGAGGCCGGCAATAACCGATCCGATGCTCGCCATCTGCGCGTTGCTCATTCCCCAGTAAATCTTCGGGTTGATGCGGATGAACTCAACCAGAAACCGGGCCAGGCCGCTCAGGATCAGGTATTCGCCGGTAAGTTGGCCCATGGGACGGGGACGCTCAGGAGAGCCGCGACGCCAGAGAATCCACGCGATCAGCAGTGCAACGATCAGTTCGTAGATGGGCGTGGGATGCACGCGGACCCCAGGCGGCGTGGGCACAAGGCCATCCGGAAAAGCCATGCCCCAGGGCAGCTTTGTCGGGATACCGTAATCGCCGTCTCCCGAAGTCAGGCAGCCGAGGCGGCCGAGACCATAGCCGATGGCAGCGGCGGGAGTAGCAAGGTCAAGCATGGCGAGGCGGGTGATACCGTAAGTCCTGCCCTGCCACATCAGGGCCAGGATGCCGGCAACGAGTCCGCCAAACCAGGCGAAGCCGGCGCGATCGAAGAGTATCGCCGCCGGATGCTGGATCAGCGCCTGCGGATCTTCGAGGACGTGCCACAATTTTGCGCCAATGACTCCGGCAACGGTGGAAATGGCGACAATTCCAATCGCATCGGCGTCAATCTTCCAGCGGCGGAAATTGAGGTGCAGGACCCATCCGGCGCAGACGGCTGCCAGCCAGAGCATGATGCCGAAAGTACCGACCGAAAAATGACCAAAGTGGATATAGGGATACATTAGCGCTACTTCCTCAAGTATACGTTCCACACGAAGGTTTGGAGATATCCTAGGCACTGTGAGTCACGCAAACATTCACAAGGACTTCCCCGTCTTATTCACGGAGCAGGAAATCACTCGTCGCACCGCCGAGATCGGGCGGCAGATCGACCATGACTACTATGGACAAAGCGTCGTTCTGGTTGGGGTGCTCAAGGGCGCCGCGATCTTTCTCGCCGACCTGTCGCGCCACATCACCATCGACTGCACGTTCGATTTTGTGGCCGTTTCGAGCTATGGCAAAGGACAGCGGACCAGCGGCGCGGTGAAGATGATCAAGGACCTCGACCAGCCCATCGAAGACAAGAACATCATCATCGTCGAGGACATCCTCGATACCGGCCTCACGTTGTGCTTTCTGCGCAGCCTGTTCGAGCAGCATCGGCCGCGCAGCATGCGGATTGCCGCGCTGCTCGACAAGCCCTCGCGCCGTCTCGAAAAAATCGAGGCGGACTATGTAGGGTTCAGAATCCCCAATCACTTTGTGGTCGGCTACGGCATGGATTATGCTGAGCGCTTCCGCAATGTGCCGGACATCCGGCTCATGCCACCCGACTACCCCGAATTGCATTAATATGCTCTCGGCGAAAGGAGTCTACTGCCATGACAACTACCGCCCCCCAAATTGCCGCCTTGCAGGAGATCGACGAAAGTGAAAGCACCTTCGATACGGTCGCGTTCGCGCAACAGGCGCTGTCGAGCAGCGCAGCTCTGGCTGCAGTCATCGACCACACGCTGCTCAAGCCCGAGGCCAGCCGCGAGCAGGTCCTGAAGATTTGCGCAGAAGCAGCCGAGCACCGTTTTGCGTGCGCGATGGTGAATCCCACCTGGGTGGCGACGGCTTACGCCGCTCTTGCCGGTACCGGCGTGCCGGTAGGCGTGGTCGTGGGCTTTCCGCTGGGCGCAAACCTTGCGACGACCAAGCGCGAGGAAGCTGCGGCGCTGGTACGCCTCGGTGCGCGAGAACTGGATATGGTGCTGAACGTTGGGCTTTTGAAGTCAGGAGAGAACGCGCGCGTCATGAACGATATTCGCGGAGTCGCGGAGATCGTCCACGAGGCCGGAGCGATTCTCAAGGTAATTCTGGAGACTTCCCTGCTCAACCTGGAGGAGAAACTCCGCGCGTCGGAGCTCGCCTGCCAGGCCGGGGCGGATTTCCTGAAGACCAGCACGGGCTTTTCGTCGTCGGGCGCGACGGCCGCCGATGTGGCTCTGCTGCGCGGCGTTGCCGGAGGCCGCTGTGGCGTGAAGGCATCCGGAGGGATACGAACCCTCGACGATGCGCGCGCCATGCTGGAAGCCGGCGCAAACCGCATCGGCGCGAGCGCCAGTGTGGCCATTGTGCAGGCGCTGGCGGCCGCGTAGGCGTCCGCGCGCCCACGTTTTACCCGGGGGCGCGCCTTGATCGAAACAGAGCAGTCGCGAGGGTCCGCGAGGCGCCTTGAACGCGCTATCATGGCTCGTCCGCGAAGTACCCCATTTTCGCCGCGAGGCTGGGCGAAGAGAACGGCACGCGCGCGATGACATGGGGCCTGTGGGAGGGATGTGAGCGAGGAAACCACGAAGACAGGCGCAGTGCAGCACGGATTCGAGGGCGACTACCGCCCCAGCACTGCTGCGCCCGCGCCTGCCCAGATTCACGTCGAGCCGCTGTCGTCGCAGTTCCTGCTGCGGCTCGCCGACGCCCTGAACACCACACTCGACCTGCAGACGCTGCTCAAGCGGACGGCCGACCTGGTGCGGGCGGTGATCGATTACCGCATCTTCGCCATCCTTCTGGTGAACGACCGCACCCGTGACCTGAGAATGCGCTTCCAGATCGGCCACACGACCGAAGCCGAGCGCATGCGCATCAAGATGGGCCAGGGCATCGTCGGGCAGGTCGCACAGGAACGCCAGGCGATGCTCGTCAACGATGTGCGCGAGGTCGAGAACTACATCAGCGCGAATCCAGCGGTACGCTCTGAACTCGCCGTTCCGCTGATCGTGAAGAACCGCGTGATCGGCGTGATCGATATTCAATCCGAACAGGTCGGCTACTTCTCTCCGGAATACATGCGACTGCTGCAGCTGACCGCCTCGCGTATCGGACAGGCGATCGAAAATGCGCGGCTGTATACCCGCGTTTCGCGGCAGGCGCAGACGCTCGAGGTGCTGAACGAGATCAGCCGGGAGTTGACCTCAATCCTCGATGTAGACGCGCTGCTCGAGCGGGTCGGGCAACTGCTGCGAAGGATCATCGACTTTCAGATGTTCTCCGTCTGGCTGCTCAACGAAAGCGAGCAGGTGCTGGAAAACAGCTATGCCGTGCGCTTCGGGCAGAGGTTCGAACCCGACGAGAAGATCCCGCTGCACCGCGGAATTGTGGGCCAGGCCATCGATGAGCGGCGGCTCGTGCATGTCGCCGACGTGCGCAAGGATCAGCGATACCACATGTTCAATCCCGAGGCGCGGTCGGAGATGGCCGTGCCGCTGATTTACAAGGGCAAGGTAATCGGCGTGCTCGACATCGAGCACACCCGCACCAACTACTTCAACGAAGATCATGAGCGCGCCATGACGACGCTCTCGGCGCAGATTGCCATCTCGATCGAGAATGCGCGGCTCTATCAGCGCGTTGCGCAGCAGGAGCAGCGCCTCGAAAGAGACCTCGCGATGGCGCGAGAGGTGCAGCTCAGGCTGCTACCGCCGGCGAAGCCTAAATTCAAGAACGCCGAGTTTGCTACGCGCTTCATTCCAGCGCGCAGCATCGGTGGCGACCTCTACGATTTCGTGCCATATGACGCCAACCGCAGCGCGATTGTTCTGGGAGATGTGAGCGGCAAGGCGACTGCGGCAGCTCTCTATGCGGCGCTGGTCAGCGGCATCATGCGCTCGCAGGCCAGCCAGCAACCCTCTCCATCGATGATGCTGGAACTGCTCAACGATGCGCTGCAGGAGCGAAAGCTCGACGCGCAGTATGTAGTCATGCTCTATGCCTTGTGGAACGAAGAGAACCGCACGGTCCAAATCGCCAATGCCGGCGCGAGCCAGCCGCTCTTCTGCCGCGAAGGCGAGGTGGATTTCGTGCACGCGGAAGGCTTTCCCCTGGGCCTGTTTCCGAAGGTAAAGTACGAGGAGTTCACCCTCTCGACACAGCCCGGAGATTCGCTGATCTTCTTCAGCGACGGCATCACCGATGCGCTGAACATGGAAGGCGACATGTTCGGCGATGACAGGCTCAAGGCCGTGGTGAAGAAGAATTTTCAGAAGCCGGCCTCGAAGATTGCCGATGCCATCCTGGCCGATGTTGGAAAATTTCAGGGTGAGCGCGAACACTTCGACGACGAAACAGTCGTGGTGCTGAAGGTGCTTTAGGATAAGAGAACCATCCTTTTGCTTGTTCCTGCTGAATTTTTTTAAATGGAGTTTCCTGTTTGACTGAGGCTACAACCGAACGCATCATTCAGCCGGCGCGCAATATTCTCGGAAGTCTGCGCCTGCCCGGCGACAAAAGCATCTCGCATCGTTATGCCCTGCTTGGCGGACTGGCCCACGGAAAGACGCTGCTGACGAACTTCTCTTCGGGAGCCGACTGCGCGAGCAGCCTCGCGTGTGTCGCCGCCCTTGGCGCCAGGGTCACGCGCACCGCCGACGGCGTCATCGAGATCATCGGCACTGACGGACATTTCCGTCACGCCGAGGCACCCCTCGACTGCGGCAATTCCGGCTCGACCATGCGCATGCTGGCTGGCCTTCTCGCGCCGCAGCGTTCGGCCTACACGCTGGTCGGCGATGAGTCGCTGACCCGCCGTCCCATGGAGCGCGTCCGCAAGCCGCTGCTGCAGATGGGAGCGGATATCCACCTGACTGAAGGCCACGCGCCTGTGACGATTCGCGGAAGCCAGCTGCACGGCATCGACTATACGACTCCGGTACCGAGCGCGCAGGTAAAGAGCGCGGTGCTGTTCGCGGGCCTGCAGGCATCGGGAACAACGACGGTGCGCGAAGCCGTGCGCACGCGCGATCACAGCGAACTGGCTCTCAGAGCCTTCGGCGCGACGGTGGAGCGCACCGTCGATTCAATCTCGATTGCAGGCGGACAGCAACTGCAAGGGATCGAGGCGTCGGTGCCGGGCGACCTGTCTTCAGCGGCGTTCTTCTTATGCGCGGCAATGCTGTTTCCCGAGTCGAACCTGATCTTCGACGGCCTGGGGATGAATCCCACCCGCGCCACGCTGCTCGACGTGCTCACCGCATTGGGCGCGCAAATCGGCGTACTGGATCTCGAGGAGAAGCACGGTGAGCTGGTCGGCACGGTGCAAGTGAACGCTCCGCGCGACGGCATGAAAGGCACCACCATCTCAGGCCCGCTGGCGGCGCAGCTCATCGACGAGTTGCCGGTGCTGGCCGCAATCGGGCCCTACACGCGCCAGGGCATCCGCATTCGCGACGCGAAAGAGCTGCGGGTCAAGGAGTCGGACCGCATTGCGCTGGTGGCTCGCAATCTGCGGGCGATGGGCGCCGAGGTCGAGGAGTTCGACGACGGCCTCGATGTTCCCGGCGGACAGCAGCTTTATGCTGCCGAGATCGACTCAGGCGGCGACCACCGCATCGCCATGGCGTTCTCGGTGGCGGCCCTCCGCGCCCGTGGAGAAACAGTGATCCGCGGAGCCGAGTCAGCGGCGATTTCCTTTCCGGAGTTCTTCGAGATGCTGGATCGAGTGGCGGAGCGGTAAGAGTCAATTACACGAAGGGATTCTTTACTTGCGTGTTCCCAAATCGCTGTCCATGCTGCAGGTCTTCGCTATAAAGGACGTCGCAATTGGCTTGTATGGCCGCTGCAACGGTCAGGGAGTCGTACCAGGCGAGTTGGTAGCGGCCGTGCAAGTGCAGAGCCTCGGCATAGAGCGCTTGTGAGGAGTGAACAGCCAGCAATGGTTGAAGGACTTCATTTAAATATCGCTCAGCCTGTGTTGTAGCCATCGGCGAGGCGAACCGTCGCAGCGCCAAATTGAAGAACTCCTGAATTATTTGGTAGCTGATGACTCCGCGACCAGACTGTACGCCGCTGGTGACAAGGTCAATGGAGATCTGGTGCTTCCTTTGGTCCGCAGGCTCGAAGGAATAGACGAAGATATTGGTGTCGAGAAAGAATCTATCGCTCATTCATTTCGTCTCGCGTGAAGCGCCGACCAGCTCTCACATAGCGAAGCTGCTGCATGAGGTCCTTATATCGTTTCACGCGGTCCTGTTGGGCGGTGTACTGGACGAGCCACTCCCGAAATGCCGCATTCAGTGTAGTGTGCTGCGATCTGGCCTTGGTTCGGGCCAACTCGATGAGGTGCTCGTTTGCGCTGAGGGTAATATTCTTCACTAATCCAGTGTACACGATTTCCGTGTGAATGCCGGCCCCGGCTTCTGTCCATCGTCGAAAGCGCCTGTGCGGAAATGGACAAGTCTTCCGCATCGTTCTGGCTGGGGAGATTGAGCGGTTTGATCCTTTTACATCTAGAACGTTAGCTCGCTGGCGGGTACTTGGTTCCCTAGTTGCTGCTGGACGCAATGATCCAAATTTCGCGCCTGAGAGGCGCCCGTGTCGAGCTTCCTGCAGGACATTCGCTACGCGTTTCGCCAGCTGCGCAGTCATCCGGGCTTTGCCCTTACGGCCATTTTGTCGCTCGCGCTCGGCATCGGCGCAACGGTTTCTGTCTTCAGCATTATCTATGCGGTGCTGATGAATCCATGGCCATACGACGGGGCCGATCGGATCTGCCAGCTTTGGTTTTTGGACAGGGCTGGAGACGGCGATAGCTGGAGCGGCCTAACCGGTCCGCAGATACGGCAGCTAAGCCAGGCTCGCTCAGTTGAAGGCGTAATGGGCATAAACGACTGGAGCCTGACGGTTACCGGCGGCGACGTTCCGGAAGATGTGCTGAGCATCGACCTGACGGGCAACGGCCTTCAATTCCTCGGCCTGCCAGCCATGCTGGGACGAAATTTCGCGCCTTCCAGCGCTCCCGATGGACAGGAGCCACAGCCGGTCATCGTCCTGAGTAACAAGTTCTGGCTGCGGCACTACAACGGCGATCCTACAGTCGTGGGAAAGACCATTCAGCTCGTTCATAAGACATATACGATCCTCGGCGTCCTCCCTCCACGTTTTACCTGGGAGGATGGCGACGTTTATCGTCCGCTGAAACTCTCGACTGCACCGACCGTTACCTATGGGGTGATGGTCAAGATCAGGCGCGGCGTTTCACCGGCGGCCGCAGCGGCGGAACTGGAGCCGCTCGTCCAGCAGTTCACCAAAGAGACGCCGAATCATTTTCCAAAACAGTACAAGCTTGAACTTCGGAATATCAGCTATCGCTATCACGAGCAGCTTGGCGGAACTCTGGTCCTGCTGTTTGGAGCTGTAGGGTTGCTGCTGGCGATCGGGTGCGGGAACGTGTCGATTCTGCTGCTGGCACGCGGAACGGCGCGGCAACATGAGTTCGCAGTGCGCTCGGCGGTGGGAGCAAGCGGATTTCGCATCGTTCGACAGCTTCTGACCGAATCGCTGATGCTCGCTCTGAGCGGCGCCGCGTTGGGTGTTTTTCTGGCCTATCGCATCACCGACTGGATCGTAGCCCGCCTGCCGGAATACTCATTTCCGCATGAAGCTGATTTTCACGTGAACCTTCCCGTTCTGTTTTTCAGTGTCGGAATTGCTCTGCTCACCGGAATCGTCTTCGGCTTGTTCCCTGCGCTTCAGCTCGCGCGCCCGGAAAACAGCCATGTCATGCAGTCGAGTTCGCGCAAGGTGGCTGGAACCGTACGCGGCAAACAGTGGCACACCGTCCTGATTGCCGGGCAGATTGCGCTGACGCTTTTGCTGATGTCGGCCGCGGGCACGGCCATTGAGGGATTTGTGCGCTTGATGCGCGTTCCGCTTGGCTATGACCCCCATCACGTTATGTCCGTCGGCATTCCGGTACACGACAACACCTATAAGACACTGACCGAGCGTGTGAACTACTTCGAGCAATTGCGGCAGAGAGTTTCGACATTGCCGGACGTGCTCTCTACCGGACTTTCGACCAATGCAACGCCCCCGGACAGCGGTTGGAAACAGCCGTTCGAATTGCTTGGCAAGGCTGCTGGAGAAGAACAAAAGGCGGCGCTCGAATTTATCGATCCAGGCTACTTCACCACTTTGCAGATTCCGCTGCTGCGCGGACGCGTTTGGGATGCGACGGAAATGGCCCACAGCGCACCGCTGGCGATAGTCAATGAAACATTTGTGAAGCGCTATTTTCCCAATGGCGACATTGTGGGACATTCGCTGAAGATCCCGACGCTTAAGAATGAGCCGCCCTACACGCTGGCTGCTCCGGGGAGCGATGGCCCGCTCCAGATCATCGGAGTCGTAGGCGATTCGTTAAACGACGGCCTCAATAAACCCGTGACGCCCGCGATTTTCCTGCCCTATTCGCTCTATATGTGGATGCACACGCAGATTCTGGTGCGAGGCCGTGCAGACCCGTTGTCCATTCTGCACAGCGTCCGGCAGCAGATCGCCGCGGTCAATCCCGATCAGCAGGCATTTGGTCACGTGGACAACCTGGAAACATGGATCAGCCGCCAGACGGAAGTCGCGAAGGGACGGCTGGTCTCGATCCTCTTTGCAGCGTTTTCCACTCTCGCACTGGTCCTCGCGGCCGTGGGACTGTACAGCGTCGTTTCCTATTCGGTCGTGCAGAGGACCAACGAATTCGGCATCCGCATGGCGCTGGGTGCACAGAAAAGAGATGTGCTGGGAATTGTGCTGGCATCTGCGTCCGTGAGCGTTGGATCGGGACTTATAGCTGGCCTGGTGCTAAGTTTCGGGCTCAACCGGCTGATCTCCCGCTGGGTCGAGAACGCCGCGCACGACCCGCTGCTGATTCTCGGAGTCTCTGCCGTAATTCTTGCCGTGGCTGCGCTGGCGTGCGTGGTTCCTTCCCGAAAGGCGTCGTCGGTTGACCCGATGACCGCGCTGAGGTGCGAGTAGCTGCGACTGCGATGCACGTCTCAGCGTATCTGAGGTAGTCCAGCGCCCGGGAAAATCACTCGTGGGATTGCACCGCCGTGTAGATTGCAAACGGCTCACCGGAGTCTCTGCCTATGTTTGCAGTGTGGGTGCGAAGAAATCCGCTGTCGGCGAAGATCTCGTGATGCAGCGGGTTTACATACACAATCCAGCAGCTGCGCGGATGTTCGGAGAGCGAAGATTCAAGATTCGAGAGAACCTTGCGTACCACCTCCGGACCAAAGGGATTGTAAAGATACAAGACCAGCGAATCGGCGGGAAACTGAAACTCGGCGGCATCACCCAGGATCATTTCAATCGAGTCCATTGCCTTTTCCCGCTGCTGCAATTTGGTGATGTTGCTTCGAGCGACTTGGTAGAGATTTTCACCGAACTCGACGCCGATGACTCGCTTGAAGCCGAAACGCGCAGCCCGAATCAGCACCAACCCTTTGCCCGATCCCAGATCGATAAAGACGTAATCCGACAGCTTAATCGGCAGTTGCCCGATGATTCGATCAAACCAGAGCGCGGGAGAAGGAAGATAGTCGTACGCATAGGCAACATTCGGCCCGGAGGCCGACAAATCCCCGATCCCAACCTTTGCCAGTGTGTCAATGCCGTACTGATAATCGATTTCGCGCTGCAGCACACGGTATCGACGCCAGTCAGCCAGCTTGCCAAACAAGCCTGAAACTCCATCACGACGGAGTGTTCGGCCCGCACGAGCGACGGCACGGCCCAGGTTTGCCACCGCTCTTGCCAGTGCCGGCAAAGTCAGCCTTTAGTGAACCACGCCCAAATCATCCGCCGGCCAGTAGACAAATGCGGCCTTGCCGTAGATAAGGTCGCGCTCGACAGGCCCGAAGTCACGGCTGTCGCTTGAGATCGAGCGGTGGTCGCCCATCACGAAGTAGTGATCCGCCGGAACAACGATTTCAGGCATGGAGCGGGAATCGCGATAGGCCCGCGGGACGTAGCCCTCGTCGATGCGCTCGCCGTTCACGTAGACCCGTCCCGCGTCGATGCGTAGAGAGTCGCCCGGAAGGGCGATCACGCGCTTGATGTAGCTCTTTTCAGGGTCGCGCGGGTAGTGGAAGACGACGACATCCCCGCGGGAAATCCCCTCAAACCGGTAGACGAACTTGTTGATGAAGAGCCGGTCCTGGTCGCGCAATTGGGGCTGCATCGAAGTACCTTCCACCCGCACCGGCTGGTAGAGGAAGGTAATGATCATAAACGACGCGGCAACCGAGATCAGCACATCGCGAACCCACAGGCGCAGGTGAAGGACGGCAGAGTTCGGTTTCGAAGATTCGGATTCGACGGGTGCTGGTTGGTTGATTTCGTTCATGCTGCCTGCAGACGAGAGCGTCTACTTATATTTTACTGGCATCCGAGCGTTCCGACAGGGCAAAGCACCTTCTGAGTCCTTCCCGGCTTCGGTAGAGGCTGCGGCTGCCTGCCGGTGGGAACGAAGGCAGTAGTGGTTGTGCCGTCGGCCGTCTCGACGTCAGATTCCTTCAATTGCAAAGGCCGCTGGAAGACCATTTCGATCGTCTGTCCCTCGGGAAGCACCACCTCGTTGCCCCGGGTGAACAGGGTATAGATCAGACCGCCAACTGCGCCGGCGGCGGCTCCGTAACCGACAGCCTCTCCTGTATGGTCGGAGTCGATTCCTGCCAGGCCGCCTATTCCGGCGCCGGCGGCCGTGGTTTTGGCGATGGTAGCTGCGTCGTGCCCCTTGCTGCCCGCCTGCTCGATCGTGCCCTCACCATCCTTCTTCTTTACGGCCGGGCCGTCCGATCCGGGCAGACTGTCCACGGCCCCGGGAATGCTCACGACCGAGCCGTTGGGGAAGATGAGGGTGGTGAAATGCATCGTGACCTGCGCGCGCCCCTTCACGCGCCCCGGACGCACCACGTTATCGATGACTCCCTGAACGTAGACGCCCGCGGGGATGACGACGCGATTTCCGGAGATGACGGGAAACTGGGAGGAGAGATACACTCCGTCGCCGGGCTGGGCCGTCTTGGTATTTACTCCGCTGCGCAACGCGAGCAGGACCTTGGTTCCCGCGGGAACTTCGACGGTCTTCTCTGGAGTGTTCGCTGCCGAAGCAGCCCCCGGAGCAGCAGCCGGAGCTGAAGCACCCGCAGCCGGAGCCCCAGCAGCCGGAACTGAAGAGCCAGCAACCGGAACTGGAGCGGCAGCCACCGCGGCACCGTTTGCCGCCGCTGCTGCAGGAGCGGCCTGCGCAGCCGGTTCAGGTGCCGTCTGCGGCGCCGGAGAACTCACCGTCTGGGTTGCAGTCTGGCTGGTGGTTTGGGCTACCGCTGCGAGGGAAAACATCGGAACTGCCCACGCCAGAAGAATTGCTGCTTTTCTCATATAGAGCTCCGCCTGCCGTCATTTTCTCCCAGTTCGGCCCTGTCCGACGTCAAATTTATAGACGCTTTAGTGTTAGTACGAGTTAGCGGGGCGCCCACGCGTCAATTATTTGCTTCGCAAGACGAGCCATGACCACTTCGCCCTGGTTATCGGGCGTCCAGCTCTGGTCCTGGTTGGCGTAAGTAAACTCGGAGACCACGACCGGTCCTCTTTTAGTGAAAACCACGCCGACGTCGTTACGAACAGCATCAAGCGCGCCGGTTTTGTTCGCTATGATCGATTCGCCTTCGGTCGTATCCTGCGTTTCCAGGTACCGCGGGATGCTGTTGCGGTAGAACTGATTCTTCAGCATGTGCATGGCGGCATCGCAGAGCGCCCGGTCGGCTGAGGTGGGCGGCGTAGCGTTGCCCGGCGGGTTCAGGTCGCAGGTGACGAAGCGCTTCATCACGCTGGCCATCTCCCGGGGCGTCGTTTTGCCGAGCCCGAAGATCTTCTGGTCGGCGGGCATGGGTCCCGTGGCCGGCTTGTAGACCTTCTTGTACAGCCAGGTATTCTTAAGGCCCAGCGAGACGATCCGGTCGTCGATGTTCTTGAGGCCGAGATGATCGATGGCGAGATTGGTTGCCGTGTTATCGCTGAGCACAATCATCAGCGTCAGCACGTCCTTGAAGGTCAGCGTCTGCGGCGTGTCGAAAAGCGGCAGAATGCCCGATCCGGAGACCTGGTCATCATGAGTGAGCGTGATCCGGTCATCGAAATGCGCCTTGCCTTCGCGCACCTGCTCGAGCGCTTCGTAGAGAACCGTCAGCTTGATCACCGAAGCCGTCTGTACAGGCGTATCGGCATTGAGTCCAACAGTCTTGCCGGTGCTGAGGTCCTCGGCGTAGAGGGCAACTTTACCCGCATGCGACGCGGCGATAGCCTGCAGCCGCGATTCCAGCGGGGCGTCCTTTTCCCCTTGCAGCGTTAGAGCGCAGAAAGCAAGCGGCACGAGAACGGCCGACAGGAAAAGTCGTTGGGGCGTCCGGATCATTTTCAGATACTATAAGCAAACCCATATACCCCCTATGCCTCCGCCACAGGCATCCATCCCGGCAAGCGCATCGAAGGGCCGCGAACGCTTTCGCGCGGCGCGCGAGGTGGTGGAGCGGGCAATCGAGGCCCGCACATTTCCAGGAGCCGCGTGGGGCATTCTGCTCAACGGCCAGGTAGTGGCGCTCGATGCGGCGGGCCGCTTCACCTACGATCGCGATTCCCCCGAGGTCACCCCCTCCACCATCTTCGATCTGGCCAGCCTGACCAAGCTGATGGTTACAACGGCGATGGCCATGCTGCTCTACGACAAGGGGCGGACCAATCGCGCCCGCTCCCAGCAGGAGCCCCGCGGCGTGCTCGATCTCGACGCCCGGCTCGGCGATATCCTGCCCGGCTTTGTTATCGGCGGCCAGCCGGGAACGCACCGCGAGTCCGTGACGCTCCGCATGCTGCTCGCTCACTCGTCGGGCCTGCCTGGTTATGGACGGCTCTTCGAGAAGCATCACACGCCCGAGGGCATGCTGCGCGCCGCCCTGCATATGCCTCTCGAAGCGCCACCGGGGACTCGCGCCGAGTACTCCGACATTGGATTCATCCTCCTCGGCAAAGCGCTCGAGGTGATATCGGGCGACCTGATGGTGCGATTCTTCTCGCGGGAGATCGCATCTCCGCTGGGCTTTGAGACGGCGCGCTTCTGTCCGCCGGATGACTGGAGGCCGCACATTCCGCCGACAGAAGAGGACCGCGTTTACCGGCGGCGCGTGATCCAGGGCGAGGTGCAGGACGAGAACTGCCACGCGCTCGGCGGAGTTGCCGGCCCCGCCGGACTCTTCTCCCACGCGCCCGATGTGCTGCGCTTCGCCGCGTGCATTCTCGACGAAGGCCGCAACGCGCTGGGGCGTCAGATTTTCCAGCCGGAGACGGTGCGCCTCTTCGCAACCCGGCAGCCCGAGCCCCCCGGCACAACGCGCGCTCTCGGCTGGGACACCCCGAGCGAGCCATCGTCTTCCGGCCGCCATTTCTCCTCTACTTCAATCGGACATCTCGGATATGCGGGAACCTCGCTCTGGATCGACCCGGAGCGCAGTCTGGCGGTGGTCCTGCTCACCAACCGCACCTGGCCGGACAGGTCAAACAACTCCATCCAGGAGGTGCGGCCGGCCTTCCATGACGCTGTTGGCGAAGGAATCACCTACTGACACAAAAGTGTGCTTCCGAATTCACGGGCCAGTGACACATCCTGGAGCTATAATTAGGCAGCACACGTTCGGGAAAACATAAACCTTTATGGCCACAATGACGCAACCGCAGGCTGAGCTCAAAAGTCCAAATCATACAAGCATTTCCACAACGAATCTACACGAGCTCATGACGGAAAGCCCCAATGACGCATCTCAGGGCTTCGACACAAAATCAGCACTTGAAATAGCCCGGATCATCAATCACGAAGACGCCAAGGTCGCCGGCGCAGTAAAAAAAGCCCTCCCGGAAATTGCACAGGTCATCGATTCGGTCGCAAGGAGCCTCCGTGAAGGAGGCCGACTTATTTATATCGGAGCCGGTTCGAGCGGGCGCATCGCCTCCCTCGACGCCTGCGAATGCCCGCCTTACTTTTCGACCTCACCGCAGACCGTGCAATACATCATGGCCGGTGGCCCGAAAGCTCTGGCCTCGCCCGTTGAGGTTAATGAGGATTCCGAAGAGCTGGGCCAGCGCGACATCGCCCGCCGCCGCCCCACCCGCAAGGACATGATCATCGGGCTTTCGGCTAGCGGACGTACCCCCTATGTCGTGGCTGCCGTTGCTTACGCGCGCGCGCGAGGAGCGAAGACGGCCTGCATTACCTGCAACTACAACACGCCTCTTGCCGCTGCGGCCGACATCGCCGTCGTGGCCGACGTGGGCCCTGAGGTGATCTCCGGCTCGACGCGCCTGAAGGCCGCGACAGCGCAAAAGATGATCACCAACATGATCACGACAGGCGCCATGACGCGGCTCGGCTACGTGTACGAGAACCTGATGGTCAACGTACACATGCAGAACTCGAAGCTGGTCGAGCGTGGCATCGGCATTCTGATGCGCGCCTGCCACATCAACCGCGAGAAGGCCGTCGATGTCATCAAGTCTGCGGGACGCAGCGTGCCCGTCGCGCTGGTCATGCTGAAGGCAGGCGTCGACAAGCCCGAGGCAGTGCGCCGGCTCGCCCGCTCGGACGGCAACGTCCGGCTCGCGATCGAAGACACAACGATGGACCTGTGACCTAAATTCGTAAATTTTAGCTAGACGAGCCCGTCGCTCCCGCGGCGGGCTTGCTGTTTTTGGAAGCTTGACTGGCCGTCCCTAAAGGATTCCCTCCTCGCACGCACTCGTTTGATAAAGTATTGGCACCGTCATGAGCCTTTTTCGTACCAAGCAGCTATCCGTCCTCCACGCGCAGATCCATGCCAGGGGAGGACTGAAGCGGACGCTGCGCTGGCCGGGTCTCATCGCTCTCGGCATCGGCGGAATCATCGGCGCGGGACTCTTCGCCCGTACCCCTGCAGCGGCCGCGCAAAATGCCGGACCGGCGGTGATACTCTCCTTCCTCATCGCAGCCACCGGATGCGCCTTTGCCGGCCTCTGTTACGCCGAATTCGCGGCGATGATCCCGGTGGCCGGCAGCGCCTACACTTATGCCTACGTGACCATGGGGGAGCTGGTCGCCTGGGTGATCGGCTGGGCGTTGATCCTGGAGTACGGACTGGGCGCGGCCACGCTTTCCATTTACTGGACCGAGTACTTCAACAATCTTTTCCCCGATCTCATCCCCTGGGCATGGCGGCACTCTCCGCTGCAGACCGGGCCGGGAGGCATCCATGGCATCGTAAATGCGCCGGCCCTGGCAATCCTGCTCGTCATGACGCTGCTGCTGATCAAGGGCATCTCGGAATCGGCCATCGTAAACGCGATCATCGTCGCCATCAAGCTGACGATCGTTGTGATGATCATTGCCCTCGGATGGCAGTTCATCCATCCCGCCAACCACACGCCTTTCGTGCTGGCCGCGGACGCGAATCACGCGGGCGTGTTCAAACATGGATGGGGCGGTGTTCTTGGTGGCGCTGGCGTTGTCTTCTTCGCTTTCATCGGCTTCGACGCAGTATCCACGGCCGCGCAGGAAACGATAGACCCGGGAAAGAACATGCCCATCGGCATCCTCGGATCGCTGGCAGTCTGCACTGTGCTCTACATCCTCTTCAGCTGGGTGCTGACCGGAATCGCTCCGGCGCTGGACTTCCTCGATCCCGCCAAGGGCAAGGAGGCCTCAGTCTCCTATGCGATCCGGACTTACATGCCGGGCTATGGCTGGCTTTCGACGCTGGTGACCGTTGCCATCCTCGCGGGTTTTACTTCGGTCATGCTGGTCATGCTGCTGGGGCAAAGTCGCGTGTTCTACTCCATGTCCAAGGATGGCCTGCTGCCAAAGCTGTTCGCACAGTTGCATCCCTCGTTTCACACGCCGTACAAGTGCAACCTGGTTCTGTATGTGTTTGTCGGCCTGATTGGAGCCCTCCTGCCCGGCGACATCACCGGAAACATGACCAATCTCGGCACTTTGTTCGCCTTTGTGCTGGTATGTATCGGAGTCTGGGTAATGCGCAACAAGGACCCTGAGCATCCGCGGCCGTTCCGCGTGCCTCTGGTGCCCCTGGTGCCGATCGTCGGCACCCTTTTCTGCCTCGCGATGATTATTTCCGTCGACGCGACCTCAAAGATCGCTGCCGGAACCTGGATGCTCATCGGCCTGTGCGTGTATTTCATCTACGCCAGAAGCAGGAGCAACCTGGCCGCGAAGGAAATCAGTGGTGCCGTTGAGCCTCAACCCGGGGACTAGGTGGGAGGCGCCATTGCGATAAAGGGCGCTGCAGTTCTGAAGCGCGATGGTCCAATCGCCAACTTAGGCACAGCGGGGCGCTGGACTCAACCCCTCTTGCTCTTGTCGCGCATGCATCGGACAGGTAGAAGAGCGTTGTCGCGAAGGTAGAAGAGCGGGGCTTTAGCCCCGCGTCACGAGCCGTACCTACCTGGGCCTTTAGGCCCGGACCCTACAGAAAGATGGCGCGGTGCCGGGTCGATCTCAATCGTCCCGCAAGCCGATGAATACGGATACTCTTCCGGTCGGGGACACAAGCCCGCTCTTATGGGGTTTTCACGGATGTATCGGAGATGCGCCTCGTAGTCCTGAGCATCTTCTATGCGACGGAGGACAAAACTTGGTTGCCACACGCTCAATTTCGATTTCAGCCCGAACGAGAAACCGCCCTTGATGTATTGCATGGCTTTTTCGAGCGATACAGTTTCCGCAGGTGTAAGGAGAAGGTGGATGTGATCTGGCATGACGACGAACGCATGAAGACGATAGCGGCCCTGGGCGCGATCCCGGCGCAGAACACCCATGAGGAGTTCAGCGTTCGATGCGACCCGGAAGAGTTGTCGACGGTTAGCCGTTACGGTTGTAACGAAGAATGTTCTGATTTCCTGTGGGGCAAGTTGCATCGTGGGAGTCTAGCGTAAGACGCGGAGTTGGGCTGCATTCCTTACGTAATCTTGAGAACCGCTGCGGACTAAAGGCCCGTAGTATTCCAGCCTTTGACGCGGAATAAAGCCCTGCTCTTCTACCGGGTTTCTGGCCCGCCCCTTGGCAGATAGTCGAAGAAGATGCGTTAACTGCCCGCAATTCCAACCGCCCTTCGTTGACAAATCCCTGACAAACATCCGCTATGATGGCCCTCAAGACCCGGGAACGGAGGACGCCTTGCGCAAGTTCGCTTTTATACTCGCCCTTTGCCTAGCTGGAGGGACCATGTCTGCCGCTGTCAAAACCATCTACGACTTCACGCTCAAATCCATCGATGGAAAACCCGTGAGCCTCAAGGAATACCACGGGAAAGTCGTCATGCTGGTCAACGTCGCCAGCAAGTGCGGATTTACGCCGCAGTATGCCGGCCTCGAAAAGCTCTACGAGAAGTACAAGGACCAGGGATTCGTCATAGTCGGCATTCCCGCCAATAACTTCGCCCAGCAGGAGCCGGGCACCGACGAAGAGATCAAGAAGTTCTGCACCAACAAGTACAACGTCAGCTTCCCCATGATGTCCAAGGTCTCGGTGAAGGGTGACGACATCACCCCGCTCTATGTGTATCTCACCGACAAATCGACCGATCCCAAGCTCGGCGGGGAGATCCAGTGGAACTTCACCAAGTTTCTTTTCGACCGCAACGGCAACCCTGTCGCCCGCTTCGAGCCAAAGGTGACGCCAGACTCTCCCGAGGTGACCGCGGCAGTCGAGACCGCTCTGAAGCAGTAACCCGGTATCCGTCCGGCGAGGCAGGCAGGCTGACCGCTGCCTGCCTTTTTTCGTGAAAAAGAGTGAACCTTCGCTGACCCTCTCTGCCTCTACTTACTGCCAACCATCCGTGGTTCGGCCCCTCAGTTAGATTCCCCACCGAAAAAAGGAGTACCCATGATCCCAACTCATCCACAAGCAGCAGAGCACGACTTTGTAGTCGATGAGTGACCCGGCGATCTAGCGCCCACTAGATGGGAACAACCCTGTTCGTTTTGTTGTCAAACAGGGAGTGGGGCCGAATCCAGTCCCCACTCCTGTGTCGATTGCGGTCATTCGCCGGTGTTACTCAAAATTGGATAGTATGTGTCGCTCGAATTTGGATAGTAAGCAAACCGGACCACCCGGTTCTTGGCATGGCACGCTTCGGTGTTTTCGAGACAGGCTGGATACAACATCCCCCATGGCACCGCCAGCAGAATCCGATCCGCCGCAATGCCTTTGCGTATCAAAAGTTCTCTGACCCACCACGCCCGTTGTCCCGAGAGCCTCAAATTGTAGGCCTCGGTGCCCGTCACGGAGGCGTAACCTTCGATGAAAAAGCGATCACCTGGATGATCCTTCAACCATTGGACATCGGCATTTAGCGTAGCCTCGTCCAAAGCATGGTCAAAGCGATCATGGGCAAACGTGACTTCGTGCATGTTTTCGTTGAAGGCTTGCTCCTCGGGACCAAAGAGAACCACTCTTGGCTTTGACCAGTAAGCAACCCAATCGGCAGCATCAGCGGATGTTCCTGAAGGACCTTCTGCAAATAGCGGGATACTGGTCACAAGGAGCACCGTGACCGCAACCAGAGCAAGACGGCTTTTCATCCGGGTAAACCTCCGTTCAGTTATGATTGCCCATCGGTGAAGATGTTAGACCCGTCTTTGGTACTAGGAAACTGTCACTTTGGACAGAGGCGGTCGATTCCCTCATTGCAAAAACGAGCTGCACCAAATAGTTTTTGGCAGTCGGCCCAACCCAGGAGCCGCCTTTTTGAAAAAATCTGCGGAAGAGATTCACGGATACAGCTACGGAAGGCTCGAGGTCGCGAAATCGCCCGTGTCGCTGCGGGAACTTGAGGACCTGAAGGTCAGCGTTGGCTTCACGGATGAAGACCAGCGTTGGCTGAGATTGGCAGGCGAAGTTCTTGACGGCCAGACCGAGCAAATCGTGCATCACTGGCGCAGTGGGATCATCGCCGGCATCCCCAACCTCGCCCGGCACTCCCGCACGCCTGAAGGAGACCCGTTGCCCGGTTATCTTGCGAATAGCAATCTCCGCTTCGAGCAATGGATCCTGGATACATGCCTGCGCCCCTATGATCAGGACTGGCTCAACTACCAGCACGAGATCGCGTTGCGCCACACCAGCCTGAAGAAGAACCAGGTCGACGGCGTCCGGTCCACGCCTTACGTGCCCCTGCGCGATGTCATCGCGTTTATTGCCGTGATAAACGAGACGATCCGGCCCTACCTTGCTGCAAAAGGCCACTCCGCCGAAGACGTCGACAAGATGCATCAGGCATGGTGTAAGTCACTGCAGTTGCAGGCAGCTCTCTGGGCCAGACCTTACTCGGATATTGCCCGCATCTCGAGTGAGTGGTGATGTTTCGTGGTGCAGGAGATGCAAATGCGCTACAAGGCCTGGATCGTCCAGACGCCCGGCGGAGAATTCCGCGAAATAGAGATCGACCGTCCATCGCCCGGAGCGAATCAGGTTCTGGTCAGGATCGCCGCCAGTGGAGTAAATCCCCTCGACACGAAGATTCGCGCCGCTAAAGCCGCGCACGCACGCCAGCCATTACCCGCAGTCCTCGGCCTCGACATGGCAGGCACCGTGGAAGAAGTCGGCCCCGGCGTTACGGTCGTCAGCCGCGGCGACGAAGTCTACGGCATGGTCGGAGGAGTCGGCGGCCGCCAGGGCACGCTTGCCGAGTTTGTCCTCGCCGATGCCGACCTGCTGGCCCGCAAGCCAAAAAATCTTTCCATGCGCGAAGCCGCTGCCATGCCTCTGAGCGTCATGACGGCGTGGGAAGGTCTCGTAGACCGCGCAAGGGTGCATGCAGGTGAGAAAGTGCTGGTCCATGCAGGAGCCGGCGGCGTAGGACACATCGCGGTGCAACTAGCCCGTGCCCTCGGAGCCGAGGTCTTCGCGACCGTCTCGCCCGACAAGACCCAGATCGTTGAAGACTACGGCGCCACACCGATCGACTACCGATCCGTTTCTGTCGAAGATTACGTCGCCGCTCACACAGGCGGCGAAGGCTTCGACATCGTGTATGACACCGTTGGAGGCGCAACGCTGGATGCCTCCTTTGCAGCCGTGAAACGCTACACCGGCCACGCCGTGAGCTGCCTGGGATGGGGATCCCATTCGCTTGCACCGCTTTCCTTTCGCGGAGCAACCTACTCGGGCGTGTTCACTCTGCTTCCCCTGCTCACCGGCGAGGGCCGCACGCATCATGGCGAGATTCTGGCCAAGGCCACAGCGCTCGCCGAAGCCGGCAAGCTCAGACCGCTCCTCAATCAACAACGCTTTTCAACTGCCGACATCGCCCCTGCGCACGCTCTGGTCGAATCAGGGTCGCTGGGAAAGGTCGTAGTCGAGATTTGAAGCAGTCGCCGGCAATTGGCCGAGAATTACTGCTGTTCCGGTGGGGAGAGAAGTTTTGGGAACCATCGACTTCGGGCTCTGTCCGCCGTCGATGATTGCTCGCCGATTTGTCACTCATCGTGTCTGGTCACTTGGAATCGGAGCGCGGCTAAGACAAGACGATATTTCCGCGGGACCAATGAATTGGCCGGTAGAATAAGGCCGATGCGGCCCGGGCTCCCAGATGATACCGACGCGCTCGAGCGCGCTACTTCCGCGTTTCTCAGCGTGCGCCCACGGCTCTTCGGCATCGCCTACCGCATGCTCGCCACTGCCGCCGAAGCGGAGGACATTGTGCAGGAGGTATGGCTGCGCTGGCAATCGACGGATCGCAGCGTCGTGCGGGATGAGACGGCATTTCTTGTAACGACCACGGTGCGGCTGGCGATCAGTCTCGCGCAGTCCGCCCGTTCCCGCCACGAGACCTACATCGGCCCCTGGCTCCCGGAACCCATCGACACCACTGCCGACCCAACCCTTGGAGCAGAACGTGGTGAAGCGCTGGAGTTGGCGGTCCTTATCTTGCTCGAAAAGCTCTCGCCGAATGAGCGTGCCGCCTACGTTCTTCGCGAGGCTTTCGACTATTCCTATCGCGATATCGGAGACATTCTTCAACTCACCGAGACGAATGCCCGTCAGTTGGTCACTCGCGCACGCAAACACGTTGACGACGAACGGCGGGCACAAGTAAACCCCTCCGAGCATCGCCGCTTTCTTGAGGCCTTCCTCGCCGCGGCACAACAGGGAGACTTCACCACCCTCAAAGAGATCTTTGTCGAGGACGTCGTTTCCATCACCGACGGAGGTGGAATAACAGGAGCGGCACGCGCTCCTGTACTGGGCCGCGAGCGCGTTGCAAAGTTCATCGCTGGCTTCGCGTCACACTTCTGGACGAATGTGACGCTTTCATGGATCCAGGTAAACGGCAAAGCCTCCGTGCTCGTGTCGCGCGGTGACGTGATGATTGTGCTCTTCACTGTAGATGCCTCGCCGCAGGGCATCAGCCAGATCCTCTGGGTCATGAATCCGGCAAAGCTTGCCGCGATGGCACGGTCGATGCCGGCTTCCAGCCAACATCCATAGTCACAGAAATCGCCTCGCGCAGAAGTTTGCGCGCTGATTTTCGGAATTCAGAGAATTCCTGTCACAAAACACTCCTCCGCCAGGTCCTTGCTGGTACATGGCCCGCTCTGCATCAGCAGCTGCTTTGGGCGATGGAGAAAGGAGTCGCACATTGAAAATAATATTGAAAACGATGTTGATATTGCTGTGCCTTACGTCCGGCACGCTCATGGCCCAGCAGGCGAAGGTCACTCCGCTAATGTCGAGGGATTTGACGGACGTGAGCGGCAAAGAAGGCCTGATGATCACAGTCGAGTACCCGCCCGGCGGTTCAGACCCCATCCATCGGCACAATGCTTACGGATTTGTTTATGTGCTTGAGGGTTCCATCGTGATGCAAGTGAAGGGTGGAGAAGCTGTCACCCTTACGCCCGGCCAGACCTTCTACGAAGGCCCCGACGACGTTCACGTCGTGGGCCGCAATGCGAGCAATACCAAACCGGCAAAGTTTCTCGTGTTCCTGGTCAAGGACAAGGGCGCTCCCGTGCTGCTGCCGGTGAATTGAACGCACAACCTCATCTAAAAACCACTGCGTAAAACCAAAGATCATGACAAAACTTCGGGCATGTTCCCGATCCAACTCGTCCCATTTTGCGGGCGAATGATATGAAGGGGCGATTATGAAAATCGTAGTCATCGGCGGTAGTGGACTCATAGGATCAAAGCTCGTCAACAAGCTTCGTGAGCAGGGGCACGAAGCGATAGCGGCATCACCCAACTCCGGCGTCAACACACTCACCGGCGAGGGGTTATCGGAAGCGCTGAAGGGTGCTTCGGTGGTCGTGGATGTAACCAATGCTCCGTCATGGGAAGACGCGGCTGTGATGAATTTCTTTGAGACGTCAACCCGTAATCTCCTGACCCATGAAGCAGCCACGGGCGTGGGACATCACGTTGCGTTGTCGGTCGTAGGAACAGAACGTCTACTCGAAAGCGGCTACTTCCGAGCAAAGATCGCTCAGGAAACCCTGATCAAAGCCTCATCCATTCCCTACTCGATCGTCCGCGCAACGCAGTTCTATGAATTCGTTAAGGGCATCTCCGATTTCTCCACCAGGGGCAACGAGGTGCACCTGCCACCCGCACTTATCCAACCTATCGCCGCTGACGATGTCGCCAGTGAGGTGGGCCGCATCGCGACGGGGTCACCGGTGAATGGCACCGTAGAAATAGGGGGGCCGGAACAGTTCCGCCTCGATGAACTTATCCGCCGAGGTCTGGCCGCACGCAAGGATCAGCGAGAAGTTGTCGCTGACCCGCAGGCGACTTACTACGGCATAAAGGTGACCGACCGCGCACTCGTCCCCGAAAACGACGCAAGGCTCGGAAAGATGCGATTCGACGAGTGGCTTGCCCAACCTGTTTAGATTGCAATTGGCAAAAGCTCGTCAATCCTGTGTGAATATTGGTTTCTCCGCTCCTCAACCGTGCAGTAAGTCCTTCAAGCACAGTGGTTCGCCAGATGCCAGGCGGACCACTGTATGTGAGGAATGCCGGCGATATGGCCAGCGAGCATGGCGAGACAGTCGGAATGAGAACTTGAAGCTCTCTCATCGTAGAGCAAGGAGGAATGGCAGGTACAACATGGCAGAAGACAGCATTTCTCTCGAGCCCCTCGAAGAACTTCAGGAGGCCAATACCAGGCTGCGGCTCCTAGTGTGTGAATTACTGTTGAGGAATGAGGAACTTCGTATCCAACTTTCGGCAGGGGAGGACAGTCTTCAAGAATCACATGCTCCATAAGCATTGGCTATCAGAGCATTTCTCAACTGTTGCCACTGGCAAGCCGTTCATTGGGCTTCGACTAAAGACGTTGCAATGCAGACCTGCTCGGAGCTTCCCTTGGCCGAGAATTTCTGCCAATCCGGTAGAATAGAGATAGAGAATAAAGAAGCCCGCCGCTCATGGCGGGCTTTTTCGTTGCCACCAACGCGAACTCTATGCTGCTTCGAATGAAACGATTGCAATCTGGTCCTTTGAAATGAAACGATTGCACTTCCACCTTTTAGAATGAAACGGTTGCGGTTTGCGCGGGGAGGGGGTATACACCCCTCAGTGAACATCGACCGACCGGTCGTCCTCGTACTCCATGATGTGGAAGTAAGCCTCCCATCCGCTCCACAGCATCGGAGCGGGCAGCTTCGCCATCGGATCCTGAAGATGGTTCGCGTAGTCCTGGACCAGCTCCCGCGTGCGATACACGCCCGTCAGCCAGTCGCCGCGATACCAGTTTTTCCACTTGCCGTACTCGGCCTTGGCCATCGACTCCTGGACCGCGTCGAGCGAGTGCAGCGCGTCGGCGATCTCCGACCGGGCCTGATCGGTCTGCCCGGCCTCGGCGTGCTCGATCGCCCGGGCGACCAGCATAAGGCTGCGATTGCTCTCCCGGTTGATGGCGATCATGGTGAGCACTCCGGCCTGGTAGTAGTCGCGCCGGTCGGGATCGATCATCGCCTCAGCCGCGACAGCGTGCTCCCACACGGCGTCCCAGCGCGGCTGGGCCTCCTCGCATTCGCGGATGTCGCGCTCCAGAGTCGCTCGCCGCGACTCGGCATCGCCGGACGGCAGCACCCGGGGCGGGGTCCACTTGGGAGACTGGCTCGGCATCGCCGCGAGCTGATGCTCGCTCAGCTTGTCTAAAATCAGCCGGCGCATCTCGGAGTGATAGTGTTGGTCGCCGTACTCGCGCCTTACGTCGTTCTGCGTCGGAGTCACTCCAATAGAGTTGCCGCGCGGCCGCAGCGCCGGAGCCGCGAAGTACTCCTTGTAGACGCCGGTCAGCGCCTGGGCCGACTTCGCGCCGAACTCCTCGGTCGTCCAGCGCTGGTAGAAGTCGTCCGCGCCGCCCTCAGGAACGCCGCCCCACGCAACCTCCATCAGCGCGCGTGTGGTCATCGCGACGGGCCGGATATCGCTGGTATTGACCAGCAGATACGAAGTCGCTCCGGCCTTGATGTACCGGCCCAACTCCGACTGGATGCGCGCCACCGGCACCATCTCGGAGAGCTGGTTCGCCTCCCCGTTCATCATGGCGACGTGGAAGTAGGCCCCCTGCCCGGCCGCCACCTTGCCGCCGTCCTGCATATCCCCGTACCCAGTGTCGGCCCACACCAGCGCCACTTCGGGCGGAATTTTCAGATAGCCCTTGTCCATCAGGCGAGCCCCTTCCTGCCACAGATCGGTCACGAACTGCGCGTTGGGATACTTCGCCCGCACAATCTTTATCTGGTCGGCGATCGCCTGGCTGACGCGCTCGCCGAGCAGCGGATCGTTGTCGCGCACGCTCGGGTCGAGCGTGGCGTAGCTCGAGTCGGAGAGCCCGCGCAGGCCGACACTCCAGAGGATCTCCGCGTCCGGCTTGTAGACCGCAACAGCGTTCGTCCACGCGCGCTCGAGGATCTCCGGATGCGTGGAGAAATTGTAGGGAACATCCTTCGGCCAGCGGGCTACGTTTACGCCGAGCGGGATAGCGTGATGCTGGTTGACGATCAGTCCCCGCTCAGTGGCGAGATGCACCTGCGCGTCGTCGGGAAAGATCCAGGTGCCGGGCACGACCATGTTCCCCTTCAGGCGCAGGATCGTCTCATAGACCATGTCCCAGGTCTTCGGCGAGATGCCGGTCTGCTCGCCTTTGCCCGCGGGAACCCACCCGGTGAGCAGATCCTCGTCGTTGGGGAAGAATCCCCGGTAGCGGAATACCGGCTTGGGAAATACATGCGCGAAGTCCGCCGGCAACGTGATGGAGCTGCGCTTCTCCGGCTGCTTGTCCGTCCAGAGATACATCGGGTCGACGCCCAGATACCCCTGCGAGAACTGGTAGATGGCATAGATAGTGCCCCGCATGTCCGCGCCGGTCAGGCAGACGATCCGCTTCGGACTTCCCTTGCCCGGCGCCGCGACCACCGAAAAAGAAAAGGCCTCGGTGTCCTGCGCCATGGCGCACCGGACGCCGAAGGCCTGGTCGGGACCCTGTGCAATCAGGATGGAGACTGGCCCGGCCTCTGCAAGACTGCTCACCACCCGCGGCGTGGCTCCGAAAACCTTGGCGAAATCGTTGACGAGATCGTTTGTGGCGAGACGTATCGGGCCGGAGACTTGCGGGCTCTCCACAATAGTTATGGAGCCGTCGATGGTAACTGGTGGAGTTCCCTTTTCAGCCTGCACCAGGGGTGAAATGGCCAGTAACAATGCAGCGAAAGCCACCAAAGAGATGCAGTGGCCAGCTCTTCCGTAAACATTTGTACGTGGCACAAACATTGTGTGCCTCCTTCAGGAGAAAGGCTTGGACAATCGGCAATGCAAGCGGATTGTACTCTAAATCTCATGATTAGTTCGCTACAGAAACTAACAGCTCACCCTGGAAAAGGCGAGGCGCCCACTACGATCGGGGGAAACTAAGGCTCAACGAACTGACGAAAAGCTTCCACGACCATGCGGGGTAGCTCGTCGCGACTGCGCCTGGACATCAGTTCGTGCCCTGCACCCGGTATTGGCAGGAACCGGGTAGGGGCGGGAATAAGCTTTAGCGCCTCTTCCATTTCAATCACAGATCCGAAACCGTCACGGATGCCGTGGATGAAGAGCGCGGGCGTAGTGAGGCGGGGAAAATGAGCGGTGCGCAGATCCGTCGGACGCTGCGGGGGATGTAGCGGGTAGGAAAGCAGCAGCAACGCCTCCACTATCCCAGGCTCCGCGGCAGCGAGCATCGAGGCCTGCCTGCCTCCATAAGAATGGCCTCCAAGGAAGATGCGCCCTGGAGCTTCGCGGCCTGGGATCTCGCGTCCGATCGCCTCGACTGCGGCCCGCAGACCCTGCTGGTCGCGCTCGGCGCTGCCGCGAGGAGGCGGCCCGTGTGGGCGCGACTGCCGAAATGGCAAATCGCAGCGCAGCACGATGAATCCCGAGGCACAGAAGGCTTCCGCCAGGGCGACGAGAAGCGGCGCGTTGCTGTTGGCTCCGGCGCCGTGGGTTAGAACCAGGGCTCCAGAAGGCGCGATATCGGGAAGGTGCAGAAAGCCGCGGACCGGAACATCCCCAGAGGCGTCTTGAAACTCACGCACGGCGCTCATCATTGGAGACTATTGCAATCGTTCGCGCTGGTTCAAGCCAGCGCGGCACGGTTGCAGGCTACACCGGGAGAGGGTTTCTCTCTGCAAACTGGCGCTGGTGCCAGTACGGATAGATCGGCGTGACGGCGCTGGCAGCATCCAGCTTTGCCACCTGTTCCGGAGTAAGATTCCACCCCTCCGAAGCCAGGTTCTGTTTGAGCTGTTCCTCGTTGCGCGCGCCCATAACGATGCTGGCAACGGTGGGCCGCTGCAGCAGCCAGTTGAGTGCGATCTGTGGAACAGTCTTGCCTGTTTCCTTCGCGACTTCGTCGATGGCGTCGACGATCTCGTATAGGAACTCGTCATCGACGGGCGGCCCGTACTGAGCGGTCTTGGGCAACCGGCTGGTTTCCGGCAGCGGCTGGCCGCGGCGGATCTTGCCGGTGAGGCGGCCCCATCCGAGCGGGCTCCAGACCAGCGTGCCTACCTTCTGGTCGATGCCCAGCGGCATGAGCTCCCACTCAAATTCGCGGCTCACCAGCGAGTAATACGCCTGGTGCGCAACATACCGCGCCCAACCGTAGCGCTCGGAGATGGCCAGCGACTTCATCAGGTGCCATCCGGAAAAGTTGGAGCAGGCGATGTAGCGGATCTTTCCAGCGCGGACGAGAGTGTCGAGAGTCTCGATCGTCTCGTCGATTGGCGTCGTCGCGTCGAAGCCGTGCATGTGGTAGATGTCGATGTGATCGATGCCGAGGCGTTTGAGGCTGCCGTGTACCGATTCGATCAGGTGATAGCGCGATGAACCAAGATCGTTGGGTCCCTTCCCGACGCGGAAAGTCGCCTTGGTAGAGATGAGCAGCTGGTTACGCTTACCCGCAATCGCCTTGCCCAGAACCTCCTCGGCAAGTCCATCGGAGTAAATGTCGGCCACGTCGAAGAGGTTGACACCAGCGTCGAGACAGATGTCGACAAGGCGGGCGGCCTCGTCTCCCGTGGAGGCGCCCCAGGCGCGAAAGAACTCGTTGCCGCCGCCGAAGGTGCCTGCGCCAAAGCTGAGCGCTGAAACCTTCAGACCTGAATGGCCAAGCTGTCTGTATTCCATACAGCGGTATGGATGCATCGGCACGAGTGAAGGGTTCAGGAGACACGCAACAAGGTCGATTCGGCCCGAAACACGGCGGTGCCGATACCCGTTTAACCGGCCGAGGCTTGCGGTGCTGCGCGAGACTTGCGTATAGTGCGGGAAAGCCCCACAAAAATCCCAGAGGAGCGGCAGATGCCTCCAGCAGAAACAGTCGGCGGACCGGCAACCATCGGCAAGTCAGTGCAGATTCGCGGTGAAGTGAAAGGTAGTGAAGACCTTCTGGTCGATGGCGTGGTGGAGGGAACGATTACGCTGACTGAAAGCCGGCTTACGATCGGCCCAAATGCAAAGGTCAAGGCCAATGTTGCGGCACGCGACGTTGTGGTCGTGGGCAGCCTCGACGGCGACGTTCAGGCCACTGGGCGGGTAGAGCTTCGCTCCGGTGCGAACCTGGTTGGAGATATTCGGGCGGCGCGGCTTTCGATCGAAGAGAATGCAATATTTTCGGGAAAAGTCGATCTTGCGCAACCCGGTGCGCAGAGTGCTCCCGAGCGCGGCACGGTCAGCACGCAGACCTCGTCGAGTGCGCCGGGCAAATCGACACCGATGTTCAACGCCTGACACTAAGCATCTGCTAACCGTAGCCGTGCGGGAGCGGCCCGGCGCCTGCTTTGGGTTCATGAGAATTTCACCGAAGACTCCCTGCACGAGGACGACCTGGGACTGTGCTGCGAAGCCTGTTCAACCGAGAGCCATCGCGGCCTGAGCGCACCGGCCGAACTGTGCTCTCCGGACCCCGGATCCCGCGGCATTCGAGCGGCTGGGTCGCCATGCTCAAGCACATGAAGGAAGAGGAAAGCCTTCGCGTTCTCGACATCGGGCCGACGTCCCCCAGCAACATCAACTTTCTTACGGCGCTTGGCCATAGCTGCTACATGGCCGACGTTGTGCACGAAGCGCTGACCGGAGATTGGGCTACCGCTCCTGAGGAAGAAGGCGGAGCGCCGGGATTCGATGTGCGCCGGTTTATGGACCAGACCCTCGATTTCGGAGGACGCAGGTTCGATGTGGTGCTGCTGTGGACAACCCTCGATTACATCCCCCAGCCGCTCGTGCAGCCTCTGATCGATCATCTGTATGCGGCGATGCACACTGGCGGACGCGTGCTCGCCATTTTTCACACCAAGGCTGCGGGGCCAAATACCGCGTATTGCCGGTATCACCTGACCGATGGGGATTCGATCGAGATGCAGGAGTCGGAGCCGCACCCGGTGCTGCAGGTCTACACCAACCGCATGATTGAGAAGCTGTTTTCGCGCTTCGGCAACTACCGCTTCTTCCTCGCCAAAGACAACATTTACGAAGTCATCATTACACGCTGACGCGCCGGCTGCGCCAGCACAGGCTTGCGTGGCGCACGCTGCTCCGGCCAAAGACTCTGTTGCTGAGGGCTCCGATCCACCACTTCCCTTTCCTCCGTTTCTAAGTCTGAAGCCGTTGTGATTCGGTTCTCGGGGACTCTAACGCCAAGCCGGTACTTTTTCCTTACTGCGGCGACCAGGTCCGCAACACGCTTCTGATAAGCGCGCGAGACGAAGGCTTCCTGAAAGCGTTTTGCATAGAGCGCATCCAGCTGCGGGAAATTCTCGTGAACGAAGCCCAGGAAAGTAGCTTTCGAACAGGGTTTAAGGAACAGCGGATTCGAGAAGAAGAAGCTCGCACCCGCTTCGCAGGATTTGCGTGCCATGGTGTCCAGCGCGGCTGCGCTGTCGGTGATGCCAGGCATCAGCGGCGAACACATCACACCGGTGCGCAGGCCGGCCTCGCGCAGCTGACGGACTGTCCGGAAGCGGAGGTCGGGGCGCGGCGCACGCGGCTCGAGGACGCGCGCCAGGCGAGCGTCGTGTGTGGTGATGGTGATGTAAACAGTCAGGTCATTTCTGGCGGCGATTTGCTGAAGAAGATCGACGTCGCGCTCGATGAGAGTCGATTTGGTTACGATGCCGAGACTTAGTTCGCGTTCGCCGGCGAAGACCTCAAGGATGCTTCGTGTAATCCTTGCGCGACGCTCTATCGGTTGATACGGATCAGTCGCCGTCCCAATAGCGATCGGGTCGTTGCGCTTCATTGAGCGGAGTTCCTGCCGGAGGAGCCACGCCGCGGACTGCTTGAGGTAGATTTTTCGTTCGAAGTCTGCCGGGTCGCGCAGCTCCATGAATTCGTGCGTGTAGCGGGCGTAGCAGTACCGGCATCCGAACTCGCATCCGCGGTACGGATTAATGCTCCACGTGAACGGCAGCGAGCGGCGCGACACCACTTTGTTCATCAGCGATCGAACCGGAAGGGTACGAAACTCGACCAGGTGGCCTTCGCCGGCGCGATCTCCTCTCTCGGCCAGGCGGGCAATTCCCTTCGGATTTGTGCCCTCCGATGGCAGGATGTGAAAGAGCACGGATGTTTTCGCCTTTTCTTCGCTCATGACAATCAGCGTATCCCTGCCGCATGGCAGCGTCAAGGGGTGATTTTTCTCTGGAATTATTCACCGGATTCGCTCTCACAGGCCGAAAGTGTTGACCCGCCAATCATGCATTGCGATGCTCAAAGCACTATTCTCATCGTGGTAATCCCGGATTCGTGGATTCGCAATTTCTCAGAGGAGATAAACGCGCAATGGCAGACTTCAAAGGCTCAACGGTCACGTGGCTAGGGCATGCTGTCGTGCAGATTAGAACGGCAAAGGGCACCGAAATTCTCATCGACCCATTCATCGAGCACAATCCCAAGTACCCGAAGGGACACCGGCTGCCACCGAAGCTCGACCTTCTGCTGCTTACTCATGGGCATTCCGACCACATTGCCGATGCGGCTGCAGTCGCCAAACAGCACGGTCCTGAAGTTGTGGCTATGGTGGAGTTGGCCGATTGGCTCAACTCAAAAGGAGTGGAGAAGGCAAGCGGAATGAATCTGGGCGGAAGCTACAAGGTCAAGGACGTGACGGTAAGCATGGTCGAAGCGCGTCATAGCTCTGGAATCGAAGATGGAGGCAAGATAATCTACGGCGGTGAGCCGGTCGGATATGTGCTCACGATCGACGACGGCCCGGTGCTTTACCATGCCGGAGATACTGCGCCCTTTCTCGACATGCAACTCATCCGCGAGTTGTATGCGCCGGACATAGCATTTCTCCCCATCGGCGACTATTACACGATGGGTCCCAGGGGAGCAGCCGTAGCAGCCAGATATCTCGGAGCGAAAACCGTCATTCCGATACACTACGGCACCTTCCCGGTCCTGACCGGAACTCCGGAGGAACTGGAGAAGCACTTAAGTGGATCTGGTATCGAGATGCTGAAACCAAAGCCCGGGGAAGCATTGGGCTGAGCCTTCACCGGCTATGGTTTACTTGAACTAGAGGGCAGGCGCTTTCTTACCGTGGGGCCTGCCCTGTCAGTTTGCTACTTGGGCTATGCCTTGGCGTTCTTTGCCGATTTCGCTGAGGTCTCTTTGCGGCGTTCCGCCCAGCGTCGCTTCATTGCCTCGGCTATCTTACGTCTGCCTTCTGGCGACATTTTGCGTTTCGACGGGGCCCGTTTTACAGCAGGTTTCCCGCGCTTCGCGCCTCTGACACTTTCGCCTGCCAGCAGATTACGTGCTTGTTGCAGACGCGCGATTTCGTTATCGATTTCAACCAGAATCTGGTTAACCTGCACTTTCCCTCCATTGTCTCGGCGACCAACGATAAGAAACTAAGACAGAGAACTGCGGTCGCATTCGTTAAAAGCTACTGCGCAAACAGACTAACCCGAATAGTAATAAATTGCCAACTAGCAGGTTAGAAATCCTATAGACAAGTAGCTTGTTCCGCAACTTTCTTTCCTCGAGCGCCCTCGATGAGAGCCACTCCGCACGTCGTCACTGCGACTTTGGCGCCAGGTGAAATCGACAATGCAAGCAGACCAATGCTGAAACGCGCGACACTTTGCTGCCTGCCGAGGCAAGGCGTATCTTCGACATGGAGGCAGCAGATGAAGAAGGAAATTGTTGGGCATGAAACCGGCGCCGCGAAAAAGCTTGATGACGTAGACTGGCTCGACCTGGATTTGATCGCCAGCGTGCAGCTTACTTCGGAGGATCCCGGCTTCCCGATTGAAAATGCGCTGAGCACGAACCCCGAACGGAACGAGATCGGCTGGCGCGCGGCCGCGCCCGGGCCGCAGACTATTACGCTGAGCTTCGACCCTCCTCAGCAGCTTCGGCGCATACACCTGCTTTTTATTGATCATCAGGCGGAGCGATCACAGGAGTTTCTTCTGCGCTACTCTTCCCCGCAGGAAAAAGGACGCGAAATCGTGCGCCAGCAGTGGAACTTCAGCCCAACGAGTTCATCGCAGGAAATTGAGGATTACACTGTGGAACTCGAATCGGTAACGAAGATCGAACTCGTTATCGACCCCGATCGTGGTCTCGGGCATACTTTCGCAATCCTCAATGCACTGAGACTAGCCTGATTCATACTTGGGCAAGATCCCTTCTGAGCCAGGCATGTCTGGCTAAATTTTCATCTCGTCGCTT
This sequence comes from uncultured Acidobacteriaceae bacterium, assembly GCA_963782175.1. GTDB lineage: Bacteria > Acidobacteriota > Terriglobia > Terriglobales > Acidobacteriaceae > Silvibacterium. The sequence continues at coordinate 102,623 of CAWAIX010000008.1, read as the reverse complement.
CGATTACTTTCTTCCGCGTGGCTTCTCTTAAAAACGTTAAATTCGCAATATTTGAGGAAATACTGCACTTATGGCTGACAGAATTCGTGTGGGCGTGATCGGATTTGGACTAGCGGGCAGGATTTTTCATGCGGCCGTCGTGTCGGCGACTCCGGGTCTGGAGCTCGCGGCCATCGTGCAGCGCAAAGGTACCGAGGCAGCCGACACTTATCCCGGCGTAAAGATTGCGCGCTCCATTGAAGAGATGCTCGAGGATGAATCGATCAACCTGATCGTTGTTGCCACACCGAGCCCGGCGCACTACGAGAATGCGGAACAGTGCCTTCGGGCAGGGCGCAATGTTGTAGTAGATAAGCCATTCACGTTGACGTCGGATGAGGCGGCCCGACTAATCAAGCTCGCGCGCGAGCAGAGTGTGCTTGTTACCGCGTATCAGAATCGGCGATGGGACGGCGATTTCGTCACATTGAAGGACATTATCGCTTCAGGTGAACTGGGCCGCATCGTCAGCTATGAATCGCATTTCGACCGCTACCGCGCCGATCCGAAGCTGGACGTGTGGCGAGAGAGTGGCGGCCCCGGCGGTGGTACTCTGTTCGATCTCGGCCCTCATCTGATCGACCAGGCGACAGTGCTCTTTGGCGATCCCGAGAATCTGTACGCGGATGTTCGGATCAACCGGGCCGGTGCCCAGGTGGACGATGCGTGGGATCTGATGCTTAAGTTTCCCTCCGGTGTAACGGCGCTGTTGAGGTCGACGCTCACGGCTTATACTCCTGGTCCCCGGTTCGTAGTGCACGGCACGGAGGGAAGCTTCGTCAAATGGGGCCTCGATCCGCAGGAGGATGCGCTGAAGGCTGGCGGATCATACAGTGATCCGGGTTTCGGCGAAGAGCCGGCGAGCCAGTGGGGCGAGCTGAGAGTGGCTGGTAAGCCTCCGCGACGCGTGCGGACCTCCGCCGGCGATTATCGCGGGCTTTATGCCAACGTGCGCGACGCGATCCTCGGAGTCGGGCAGCTGGAGGTCAAGCCGGAGCAGGTGTGGCGCACGACCAGGCTGATCGAGCTGTGCCGCGAGTCGAGCGCCAAGGGACAGCGGATTGACTACCGGGACTGAGGCACGGGTGGTTTCTCAGGCGGGGCCTGCGGAATCACCGGAGGCTGAACAGCAGCGATGCTCTGGTGCGCCGGGAAGCTGGGCCACGTGAGGTGCAGGACGTAGGGAGTCGTGTCGAAGCTCACGTCGACGAAAAAGGTCGAGGCCTGGTTCCACTGGCTTTCGGCGAGGGCGAAGTTAAAGATAGCCAGGCCCTGCAGCTCGCCGCCAGGCGGAATCTCGGAGTGAACGAGGAAGAGGGGCTTCCGGTAGGCATCGAGGTCCGGATAGTAGAGGAAGACCTTGTCAAAGTCCGAAGATACGGCGGCGGAGCTCTTGTAATCGGTGTCTCCGAGACGGACGACAGCGGTGAGTTCCTGCACGGCCAAGGGTTTGGTGGAGACGTTCCGGACTTTGACCGGCACGAGCGCGATGAGGCCGTTGCTGGGCGGTGGGATTGTGCTGTTGGGCATCTGCGCGGGCAATGGCTGATAGAGCCAGATGGCGGTGATGTCCCCCTGGGCGGTTGGCGCGACGCGGTTCATCATTACATAAACTGCGATGGCCACAAGGACAATGACGATGGCGCCAATTACGACGCCGACAGTGCGCGCGGCCTTGACGGTGGGGGTTTGCTCGGTTTGCTCGGTGACATTGAACATAGCGGTTGTGCCTGCGGACAGGCCAGTGGGGATCGCTGGTATGCAAGAGTACCGCAGATTAACGAAGACGGGAAAGATTCTTGGAAGCTCCGTTCTTTCTCGGCGAGAATTTTATGACCCCGGAAAAGCCCGAACTCCAAATTTCTCCAGGGTGTGTTCCATGGCGGCAGGTCTGAGACCAGCTTCTGCTTACCGCGCTGCGCAGCGAGTTTTCGTGTAATTGTTGCGGCTACGGCGACGAATTTTGAACGCTTGTGTGAACTAATTTCACGGTTCGGCCGTTGCTGCCCCGGGTAACAAAAAAGCTGCCAAAATTTCCTAAAAAAATACTTGTCTCCACGCGGAAAGCGTGTAGGATGCGTCTAGAAATTCCATCAAGTTTGCCCGGTTAAGTCCCGCCTCGAGGATTGGTCGCGGGAGGGATCGAAGACACGAGCGGTCGCACATTCGCAAGGTGCGTGACGCCGCCATCCATAGCTTCGACCCTCCTGAATCCACTCAAGCTTCCTTCCCTTTGTGTCTGCCTATTTCGGCTCCAGTTTTCGGATTGCAGTAGATGCTTAAGTGAGTCTACTGGTCTCATCTGATCGTACGTTTTCAAGTGCCGAATGCCGCGGCTCATCTTCGTTGCGGATCACCGCGCGCCGCGCACTGACCGCAGTTTTCATACCCTGCGTGTCCGCCACATAAATCCTCCCCCGGCGGACACGCAGTTTTGCAATGAGAACTAATCCGGGACCGCTAATTCCCTTCCCAGATCCCTGAACCCTCCCGTACTACAATCGCCTGTGATGAAGCTCCTCCTCTGGTTCGCTCTGCTGACCTTTCCGGCGGCAGCGATCTCCCAGACCCCAACATCCGTTACCGACCAGGCAGCCGCAACCGAAGCCTTCCGTGCCGGTCGCGCTGCCATGGAACAGAACAACCTCGCCCTGGCCCACACCGAATTCGCGAAGGTCGTCCAACTCGCCCCAAATGTCGCCGCGGGACACAGCGCGCTCGGAGCCGTCCTCTTCGCCGAAGGAAACCCCTCGGCCGCCGTTCCTGAACTCGAACAGGCCCACTCCCTCGATCCGAACGACACCACCGCAACTCTCAACCTTGCCCTCAGCTATTCCGCGCTTGGTTCCTACGACAAAGCGCTTCCGCTCTTTCGCGAACTCGACACTGCCAGCGTCCACCTCTCGCCAAGTGATCTCGCCGCCTACGCCCGCGCCCTCGACGCCGCCGGAGATCCGGAGTCCGCCCGCGTCAAACTCACCGCCGCCCTTGCCCAGGATTCCAACAACGCCGCTCTCCACGACGCCATGGGCACTGTCCTCGCCGAGCAGAACAAGCTTGCCGATGCCCGCCCCGAGTTCGACCGCGCCCTCCAACTCGACCCCAATCTTGCCTACGCCCACCTCCACCTCGGATCCCTGTCCCTCGTCCAGCAGAACTACCCCGAAGCCATCGCCGAATTGCAGAAGGCCGTCGCACTGGCTCCGAATGACCTCCAATCCAACCTGCAACTCGGCCGCGCCCTCGCCGCCGCAGGTCAGGATGACGCAGCCATCGCCGCCCTCCGCCACGCAACCGCACTCGACCCCAAATCCATCGACGCCAAATACGCCCTCGCGCTAACCCTTCAAAGCGCTGGACAGACGAAAGATGCGATCCCGCTCTTTCAGGACGTCATCGCCGCGCGCCCCAATGACTCCGCCGCGCTCACCAACCTCGGACTTGCCCTCGTCCAGACCGGAGAAGCCAAGGCCGGCCTCACCTACTACCAGCGCGCCCTCGCTCTCGACCCCAAAAACGCCGTCCTTCACGAGGACACCGGCGTCGCCTACCTGCAGCAGGCCGACCTCGACCACGCCATCTCCGAATTCCGCGCCGGACTCGCGCTCGACCCCAACAACCCGCAGCTCAACTACGACCTTGGACTCGCCCTCAAGCTGCAGGACAAGGCCGCCGAAGCCATCCCCGCTCTCGAAAAGGCCGCTCAGCTCGACCCCACTCTCGCCGATCCGCCCTTCACTCTCGGCATCATCTATATGCAGATGGGCCGCTTCGCCGACGCTGCCCGTGAACTCGAGAAAAACCTCGCCATGCGCCCCGACAACGGAGATGCCTGGGGCATCCTGGGCAGTGTCTATAAACAAATGGACCAGCCCGACAAGGCGGTCCCCGCGCTGCGCCGCGCCATCGAACTCCAGCCCGACCAGCCCAGCCCGCACATCAACCTCGGCGCCATCCTCGCCGCCCAGGGAGACACCGCTGGAGCCGCCGCCGAGCGCAAGAAAGCGGCTGACCTCAGCCGTGTGGCTGTCAGCCGCCAACGCGCAAAATTTAACCTCGACAGCGGAACTCAATTACTCAAGCAGGGCAAGGTCGCCGAAGCCGTCATGCAGCTAAAGCAGGCTGTCGCCGCCGACCCCAACTACGGCGACGCCCATCGCGCCCTCGCCGACGCTCTCGCGCAGCAGGGAGACGCCGCCGGAGCAGCCCTCGAACGCCAGAAAGCCGCGGCTTTAGAAGCTCAGCGCCATGCCTCGGCTACTCCGCCGACGCAGCCGAAATGAGGATCTCGACCTTTGCGCTCTTCGCGTCTTGGCGGTGAAGTTTTCTCTGTGTCCTTTATGTCCTTCGTGGTGAATTGCTGGCTGCCCCATCCTTCGCGCACCCGACACCCGCGGCACACCCGTTGTTGGCGTGATGAGGTGGAGTAGCGAAGGGCGAGGAAGCAAGCATCTCGCCAGACGTGATTGCACCGCCAATCCCCAATGGCCAGGAGCTGGAAGCTAGAAGCTGATCAGTTCCCGTGGCCGGAATGCATCTCCTGCTCCATCTGATCCAGCGTCTTCTTCTGGTCATCGTTCAACACTTCGCGCACCTGGCCGTCGGCCTTCATAAACGCGGCGTGTTTCTGCGCCTTGCGCTCATCATCCGACAGGCTTTGGTTCTGCTCTACCTTTCCCATCGCGTCATGCATCTCCTGCAGGATAGGCCTGACCCGTTCCTCCTGATCGGGTGTTAGATTCAGCTTTTCGCTCAGCACCTGAAGATGGTGCTCAACGGGATCAGTGGTAGCGCTGTGGTTTTGTTTTTCAACGCCTGCCGTCGCCGTGGCAGCCTGTTGCGCGCCCGCTGTCAGCGCGAACATCATCAGCGTCCCGATTGCAAACAAACGAATGCGATCCATGGTTATTCTCCGACGTGCTGAAATGAAATTCTGTTCTGCCCGAAGTTCTTTTCTCCTAGGAGCGGCCGCTCGTCTTATGATTCGCACTGTAGCTCGCATGCACAGCGTCGTCGAGAGCCAGTTCCGCGTTGCTGAACAAAGAGGCCGTCCATGTCCGGAAAACTGGGACCCTCCGGAAAACTAGGATCCGGAGACTCGTTTCACAACCCGCAGGAACAAGCTCCCGCAAGGCCAAAACACCGCAAGCCTGACGCCCGCGCCAGCCGCACGCGCAACCGCCTCGGCATGGCTTTCCTGGAGCTGATCCACGAGAGGCCCATCGAAGAAGTGACCGTGCAGGACGTACTCGATCGCGCCTCCGTGGGCCGATCCACCTTCTATCTTCATTTCCGCGACAAGAACGACCTGCTCCTTAGCCAGTTGGAAAGGTTCGGGGAACACATGAGCACGTTCCTCAGCGTTCAGAAGGAAAAATCCCTTCGAGTTGCGCCTGTGGCGGAGATGTTCGCCCATATCGAGGAGCAGAAGAAGCTCTACCGCATCCTTCGCGACGCCGACCGCCTCAACGACTTCTTCGACCTCGCGCAGGACTACTTCGCGCGCGGCATCGAACAGCGCCTCATCGACACCGGACGCCTCACGAAGCTTTCAAAACTGGAACTCGCGGCCCGCGCCAACGCCCTCGCCGGAAGCCTGCTCTCACTGCTGCGCTGGTGGATGGACCGCATCGAGAAAGAGCCGGCCGCAAAGATGGACGAGATGTACCACCGCATGGTCTGGAACGGGCTGCGCTGAATTGCGAGGGAATGAACGAGCTTCCTAGTAGATGTTGAGATCTGTGGGAATGCGCGTTTCTGCGGAAACTTCGTCCAGCCCACGACCAGTCCCAATGGCCACAAGCAGACGGAGCGCGGAGAGAACACCGATTTCGGAAGAACTGCCAAGCTTTGCGGCAAAAGCAGCATAATTTCGAGACAAGACACTCTTAGCTAATGCCCCAACCGTCTCACAATTGGGTGGAAAACCTCGTGCGAACGGTATGCATGCAACCATCGCCGAAATGATCAGCGCAAATGAGCCGCCCATGATCTCGAACCAGCTAAGACGAACACCCAAGAACACTCTTGCAGAGACAAGACCCACAGCTGGTGAAATGAGACAGAGCAGTGCCAGCCAGCTAGGAAACGTTAGCTTCGGCAACACAAGCCCGAGCTGGATTTCGAGCGCATTCCAGTCAGCCCGCCGATTTCTCCACGGCAGAATCTTCTTCAATGATGTGGCAGGACGAACGGCTATACGAGAAACACCGTTAATGCTATTCAATGCTTTTCTGAGCCGATAAAACGCTGCTGAACTGAGACATCTATCCGATGCAGCGTACGAGGCCTGCTCACTGATACGACTGGCGAGCTGTCCAACAGTGATTCCTGCAAGTTCGTAATAGTCGCCAAGTTCGACCCCAAACGAATCTTCGATCACCTCGAATAGTTCCCAAGTGTCCTCTCCGATTGCCTTCGCGTCTTTGTCCGTATCGAGAAGGGTCATGCCAATTCCATATGGTTCTTCAAGCCGAAAGTATACCGGGCGACGGTTCTGGCCGTATCGCCCGGCAAACCGGAAATGAAGGACAAGCAAGCCGGTGCATCGAGCACCCGGTAGCTCGCCGCTAACCCCCAACGCTATACTCAGTCATTACCAACGGAGCCTGATTCGTTTTGTTTTCACACCCGCCGCGGCTTTCTTCGATCCCTATCAGCCACTGCCCTGATCCTTCCCCTAGAAGACGTCCTCGCTCTCGCCATCCCTCCGCAGCAAGCGCCCGGAACGATGGTGCCGTAGCAAAACTCTCTCTATAAGTCGGACTGATCTTCTCAATGATCCTGACTGCACCGCCGGGCATCTGGGCCATCATCGCGTAGTGCATCACTCTTTATGCCGGGAGAACGGTGGACTAAAGGACGGGAAACCGGGAAACTAGCTGTTCCATCCAATTTTCCGAGGACGCATGCGAGAATCGTCAGTCACTTCACGGCTTCGCCCAAGCGACGGCACCCTCATATGGCTCACTGGGCTCGCATTTACCCTCGAGCACATCGCCACCAGCAGCCGATACGGTTTCCACCGTGACGAACTGCTCACCTATTCCAACGCACGCCACCTGGACTGGTGTTACGTCGTCTATCCTCCCCTCACTGCCTGGCTCGCTCGAGCGGAGTTGGTCATCTTCGGTGCCAATCTCACAGGGTTCCGATTCTGTGCCGCAATTGCTATTGGTCTCCTGATCGTGCTCACCGGCCTTACCGCTCGCGCCTTCGGAGGGAGCCTCCGAGCGATGCTGGTCGCTGCGGTCGCAGCCGCCATTGAGGGGCCAGTCATATTCTCTGGCTCCTTTCTCTCCTACATGACTTTTGACCTGCTCTGGTGGGTTGCCGTGGCATGGTGCACTGTCTGCCTGCTTCGCTCGAAAAATCCTCGCTGGTGGCTTGGCATCGGCGCCGCTATCGGGCTCGGCATGCTCACCAAATACACCATGGCCTTCTTTGTCGCCGGCCTGCTGGGCGGGATGCTCCTCACCCCGAACCGCCGCTACCTGCGCTGCCCATGGTTCTGGTGCGGCGTCGGCGTCGCCGCTGTCATCGCTCTGCCTGTAATCATCTGGCAGTTCCAACACCATTTCGTGGGCCTGGCCTGGATGCGGAGCATTCATACCCGCGACCTCCATTTGGGAAGTACCGACTACTTCCTCCCGGGCCAGCTTTGGCGAACTACGAATCCTGTTACCGTCCCTCTGTGGCTGGCAGGCCTCTGGTTTCTCTTCGCAACGCCCGCCGGAAAGCACTTCCGCATGGTCGGCTGGATGTATGTCATCCCACTGGTCCTCTTCCTTGCGGCCCGAGGCCGTGACTACTATCTCAGCCCCGCTTACCCGATGCTCATGGCAGCCGGTGCCGTCTGGGCCGAACTACAACTTACCTCGCTCAGTCCGCGATGGCGGTCCGCCGCAATCCGAACGGCATGGATATTTCTCGGCATCGGGGGACTTGTCTCTTATGCCCTGCTTGTTCCAATCGCGCCGATCAACTCAACATGGTGGCGCATCGCCGACGGCGCCAACAACAGCTTCAATATAGAGATAGGCTGGCCGGAGCTTGCCGCCACCGTCGCCCGCGTGCGCGACTCCCTGCCCGCATCCAAGCGAGCCGCCTTGGGCGTCCTCGCTTTCGATGAAGGAGAGGCAGGCGCCGTCAATCTTTACGGCCGCGCCTACGGCCTGCCGGAGGCCATCAGCGGCGTAAACTCCAATTGGCTCCGGGGCTACGGCAACCCGCCGCCCCAGACCATCATTGCCGTCGGCTTCGCACGCGATGATCTCAGCCGCATGTTCGCGTCCTGCACCTGGGCAGCTAACCTGCCTCGTCCCTATGGCATTGTGAACGACGCCATCGACCACGCCGATGTCTGGGTCTGTCGTGACGTGCGCGGTGGCTGGCCTGCCTTCTGGAAGAACTTCCAATCCTACGGCTGAGGCACTCGCCGATCGCTTGCCTACTATCACGTTGACAATCTGAGCCTCGTAATGCCGAGTAATCGCCACTGATCACTAAGAATCCTGCCCTGACTTTCCTCATCGCTGCGAAATTCTAACGCAATACTGTCCATCCCCCTCGCGCCCTTTGCGTCTTCGCGTTGAAGTTTTCTCTGTGTCATTTGGGCTCTCTGTGGTGAATCATTTTCGCTTTCTGATCTTAGAAGCTTCCAGCTAGTAGCTCGCGGTCTTCCCCCGACGCTATACTCAACCTGCACCCACGGAGCCTGATTCGTTTTGTTTCACACCCGCCGCGGCTTTCTTCGATCCCTCTCAGCAACAGCCTTGGTCCTTCCCCTCGAGGACGTCCTCGCTCTCGCCATCCCTCCGCAACAGCAAGCGCAGCCCGGCACCATGGGCCAGAACTCCCGCCCCGAATACAACGCCCCCGCTCGCCCCGCTCCCAAGGCCCTGCCCTCGCCCGTCGCCGGAACGCCCCTCGGCGTCAGCTTCATTGACGTCGCAAAACAATCCGGCCTCAACGCCCGCACCATCTACGGAGGCGAGCACAAGAACAAGTACCTGCTCGAAACCACCGGCTGCGGCGTTGCCTTCTACGACTACGACCACGACGACTGGATCGACATTTTCCTCGTCAACGGCACCCGCCTCGAAGGCTTTTCTAAAGATCAGACCCCCACGTGCCATCTCTTCAAGAACAACCGTGACGGCACCTTCACCGACGTGACGATAAAATCTGGCCTCGCGCGCAGCGGCTGGGGACAAGGCGTCTGCGTCGGCGACTACAACAACGACGGATGGGACGACCTTTTCATCGCCTACTACGGACAGAACGCCCTCTACCGCAATAACGGAGACGGCACCTTCACCGACGTCACCGCCAAAGCCGGCCTCCTTCAGCCCATCACCCGCTGGAACTCCGGCTGCGCCTTCTTGGACTACGATCGGGACGGCCACCTTGATCTCTTTGTCTCCAACTACATCGACTTCGACCCCAAGACCGCGCCCGACCCCGCCGCCGCCGGCTGCGCCTACAAGGGCATCCAGGTCGCCTGCGGACCGCCCGGCCTCCAGGGCGGCAAGAACATCCTCTACCGCAACAACGGAGACGGCACCTTCACCGACGTCAGCGCCAAAGCCGGCATCCTCGACACCATCGGCACCTATGGACTCAGCGTCGGTGTCGCCGACTTCGACGACGACGGCTGGCCCGACATCTACGTCGCCAACGACTCCACCGCCGCGACCCTTTACCAGAACCAGAAGAACGGCACCTTCAAAGACGTCGCCATCGAATCCGGCGTCGCCTACTCGCCCGACGGCAAGCCCCAGGCCGGCATGGGGGTCTCCATCGGAGACTTCAACCGTGACGGCCTCCTCGACATCGTCAAGACCAACTTCGCCGGAGACACCGCCTCGCTCTACCAGAACCTCGGCGGCCTCAACTTCGATGACCGGACCTACTTATCGGGCATCGGCATCAACACCCGCTACCTCGGCTGGGGTGTCGGCTTCTTCGACATGGACAACGACGGCTGGCTCGACATCCTTATCTGCAACGGTCACGTCTATCCCGAAGTCGACGGCTCGCACACCGACGCGCCATACGCCGAACGCAAATACCTCTACCGCAACCTGCGCAACGGACAATTCGAAGAAGTCACCGACCAGGCCGGTCCCGGCATGACCACCCCCGTCCCCGGCCGCGGCTGCGCCTTCGGAGACTACGACAACAACGGCACAATCGATGTAGTGGTGAACTGCATCAACGCCATGCCGCAGCTCCTCCGCTGCGACTCCACCCTCAACCGCAACTGGATCAAGATCCGCACCGTCGGGACCAAGTCAAACCGCACTGGTATCGGCGCGCGCATCAAAGTCACCGCACTCACCGGCACGTCTATGACACCCGACAAGCCCCTCGTCCAGATCGACGAAGTACGCTCTGGAGGCAGCTACTTCTCGCAGAACGACCTCCGCATCCACTTCGGCCTCGACCAGGCCAAAACCGCCGACGTCGAAATCCGCTGGCCCTCCGGCCAGACCGACTCCCTCAAAAACCTCGACTCCAACCGCCTCTACGTCATCCAGGAAGGCGGCAAAATCCTCAAGTCCGACGCCTTCCACACCGTCGGCGGAAAAGCAGCGGGGAAGAAGTAGGGCGCTGATGTTATTTTCCAGAGCGGCAATCCAAGGGTGGACCACATGATAGCTAACGCTGCCGGCAATATTTTTGCCAAACTGCCCCAATCACTATCGGAAGAGGTCTTTCAGGAAATAGTCCACGGGAAAGAATTTAGATTGGAGCGAATCATCTCTTTCGGTCAGGCGACGCCAACTGGGCAATGGTACGACCAGGAGCAGCATGAATGGGTTGTATTGTTATCCGGTGCAGCAGGCTTGCGTTTCGAGGGAGAAGAAGATCTACGAGTATTATCTCCCGGAGATTTTGTGAACATACCCGCTCACACACGGCATAGGGTTGAATGGACAGACGAGAAGCAAAGTACTATTTGGTTAGCTTTGCATTACTCAAAATCTGAAATGCCAGAAACAAGGGAGCCTTGACTTACCTATGAGTGATTGGTTTGCCCGCCCGGTCTTATTCGTTACCGACGTCGCCCGTTCCATCGATTTCTACGTCCATCAATTGGGGTTTGTGCAGAGCTGGGGCTACGAGGAAGAAGGAAAGGCGTATGTCGCCCAGGTCGAGCGCCAGAGCTGCGCGCTCATCCTGTCGTCGCAGTGGCCTGACAAAGTGGGCCGCGGGCTCATGTTCATCTCGCTCGATGTCGAGGTGCTCCACGCTCTCCGCTGCGAGCTTGAGCAAAAGGGAGCAGACGTGAAAGACGGATGGTGGGGCTACAAGCTCATGGTCATTCGCGATCCCGACGGCAACGAGCTCTATTTCAACTACCCCAACGCTCCCGATAAGAAGGCCGACGAAGCATGATTACACCGGCTGTCGGGTGCCCCACGTCCGGATTGTCGGACGTGGGAATCGATATCCTTTATCAGCCGAACCTCCAGCCTCGCAATGCGAGATCTGCTGGATGTCCCGGGCTTTAGCCCGAGGACAAAGACCCAGCCCGTGCGCACCTTCGCTCTCATCGTCGCCCTGCTCCTGACCCTGACCACATCGGCGCAGAATCCGCACCCGCCTTATCCCGCTACCACCGAACACGCCCCGCCCGCCTGGTTCATCGACGTCGCCTCGCAGGCCGGCATTCAGATCCGCAACGTCAACGGCAGCGTCGACCACAAGCGCTACATCATCGAGGCCACCGGCAGCGGAGTCGCCATCATCGACTACGACCGCGACGGCTGGCCAGACATCTTCCTCGTCAACGGCCAGGAAATGAACCCCCAGCCCGGAGAGAAGAACCCGCCCACCAGCCACCTCTTTCGTAACAATCATGATGGCACATTTACTGACGTCACCGCCAAGGCCGGGCTCACCGCTACCGCCTGGGGACAGGGCGCCTGCGTCGGCGATTACGACAACGACGGATACGACGACCTCTACGTCACCGGATACGGCTTCAGCCGCCTCTACCATAACGAAGGCAACGGGACCTTTAAGGAAGTAGCCCAGCAAGCAGGAGTCGCCGGCACCGGCAAGGAGTGGGGCACCGGATGCGCCTTCGTTGACTACGACCGCGACGGCAAACTCGACATCGCCGTCGCCAACTACGTCCACTTCGATCTCGCCAAGGTCCCGCCGCCCGGCGAAGCCGCAAGCTGCATGTGGAAAGGCGTGCCCGTCATGTGCGGCCCGCGCGGCCTCGAATACACCACCAACATCCTCTACCACAACCTCGGCAACGGAAAATTTGAAGATGTCGGCAAGCCCAGCGGCTTCGAAAAAACCACCGGACACTACTGCTTCTCCGTCACCACCCTCGACTACGACAACGACGGCTGGCCCGACATCTACGTCGCCTGCGACTCTACGCCCTCCATCCTCTACCACAACAACCGCAACGGAACCTTCACCGACACCGCCGTCGACGTCGGTGTCGCCTTCAACGAAGACGGACGCGAGCAGGCCGGCATGGGCTCAACCGCCGCCGACTACGACGGAGACGGCCGCCTCGACCTCTTCAAGACCAACTTCTCCGACGACACCTCCACCCTCTACCACGCCAACTCCGACGGCACCTTTACCGACGTCACCTTCCCCGCTGGACTCGGCATCAACACCGACGCCCTCGGCTGGGGAGCCATGTTCGCCGACGTCGACAACGACGGCTGGCCCGACCTCCTCCTCGTCAACGGACACGTCTATCCCGAAGTCGACAGCGCCCATCTCGGCGCCGCCTTCCGCGAGCGCCGCTTCCTCTACTACAACCTGGGCAACGGAAAATTCCGCGACATCTCCAAAGATTCCGGCCCCGGCCTGCAAACACCCATGTCCGGCCGCGGACTTGCCATCGCCGACCTCTGGAACGACGGCCGGCTGGAAGAAGTAGTAAATAACCTGAGCGATTTACCTTTGTTGTTAGTCAACGTTGCTAAGAACAGTAACCACTGGTTAGGGCTCAAACTAACCGGCACCCGCTCCAACCGCGACGCCATCGGAGCGCGAGTTACTCTGCACGGCCCACACCGTATCTGGGTCGACGAAGTCCGCAGCGGATCAAGCTATAACTCCAGCAGCGACCTTCGCCTCCACTTCGGCCTCGGATCGGAAACCAAGATAAACTCCATTGAAGTCCGCTGGCCCTCCGGCCAGACCGAATCCTTCGACGCTCCCGGCGTCGATCGCTACCTCGAAATAATCGAAGGCAAAGGCAAGCCCTCCGGCGTCTTACCCTGAAGCCGAGACTGCGACCTTTCGGTAAGCCTGCGAGATCTGGGGGAAGCACGAACCGCGCGCGCCTATTTTTTCCTTGCTCCCGAGACCGAAAAGGGCAATCATCCGACCCATTGGAGCACGACAAGACATGCACGCCAGATCCTTCCCCCTTTACGTTTGCCTGCTTGGAATCCTCACCAGTCTCACTCCGTCTTCTCACGCCACGCCTGAAGTGCGGCAATCGGTGCGCAAGCCCGCGTCGGGCTCCGTGCCCGGCCAGCAGGTAACAGCTTCGCAGCCGCAAGGCGACGCAGCACCCACCCGCACCCCCATGACCTCAGCAGAGCTGGTCAGCCAGCTGAATCAGCCTGAGGCCGCGGTAAAAACTCACATTCTGGTGTTCCAGCATAAGACCATCACCGGCGATCTCGAGCTTGGCGTGGAGCAGGTACCGGTGCCATTCCGGGTAGAGTTTCGCGACTGCGAGTTTCAAGACAAAGTAGCGATCCAGAGCGTCGTCTTCAATGAAAGTGTTGTCTTCAACAACGTCATCTTCGATAAGTCGTTCCAGTTCGAAAATGTTCACGTCAAGGGCGACCTCCAACTGTACGACTTCCAGATCCTTCATACGCAAGACCCGTCACAGCCCGGCAAGTCAAAGCCGGCCAGAATCCTGCTGAACCAGGCACGGGTTGATGGCGACGTGCGCATCAGAAACCCGCAGGCGGACATGCTGGAGGCGGAAAACCTTGCCGCGGGCAATGTGATTGTCTGGCTGGCGAAGAGCGGCATATCCGAGCTCGACTTTGCCAAGCTTGACACAGGAAGGTTGAGCATTGCGGGAGCTGCGGGTACGAAAGTGGGTGAGTTACTACTCAGCGGGAGCGTTATTCATGAAACACTGGCAATTCAAAATCTGACCTTTCAAACCGTCCTCGCCGCCAACCTCACCGTCGCCAAACGAATGCAGTTTTTGCCGCAGACGCTTATCGAGAAGCGGCTGGACCTTTCGTTCTCCAGTCTCGCCAACTTCGACTGGCAGTTTCCCGGTGACGATCCATTCCGGCTGCCTGAAAACGTGAACATCGAGGGCGCAACTTTCAGCACGCTTCATGTGGCTCCCTCATTTTCCCGCGATGCCAGGTCCGACAAGGAGCGCGAGAATCGCTGGGTGGCGAAGCATACCGACTACGGGCTGGCCTTTCTGGAGAAGGCCACCTATTACGAGTCAGCGTATTCGGCCTACGAAGCGGTGCTGAAAACCCAGGGGCGTGCCGACGCAGCGGACCATGTGTACTTTGCCATGCGTGACCGGCGCCGATACACGGAGTGGAAGGAAGCCTTGACAGCTTCTGGAAGAACCATCGCTGGAATCAATTATGTAATCGGCTTCGGGCACAAATGGCTGTTCGGCTACGGACGCTCGTGGGTTTATCCCATCGTGTGGTGTGTGGCATTCGTTGTTGCCGGCTTTTTCGTGTTCCGCAACGTCGGCCTCATGGAGCAAGACGACGACAAGCCGGCTTCTCCATTCTCGAGCCTGTGGTACAGCGTTGATCTCTTTGTGCCCGTGTTGAGTCTTGGAGTGGCCAGCCGCTGGCGTCCCAAGCCTGACCGGCGCCTTCGCGTCTTCTATGCCAAGCTCTTGTCGCTCGCAGGATTGGTTTTCCTTTCAGCGGCCCTGGGCGCTCTGACAGGATCGCTCAAGTGACGAGGTGCAAGCCTTCTTACCAGCGGCTGCGTAGCTCCTCACGGAGATAAGCGCATCCGCGTCGACAGAGTACGCAGCGAGCCATAACTCGAAGCCGCGACACCCGCCTCCACTTTGGCCTTGGATCGGAGACAAAGATCAACTCCATCGACGTCCTCTGGCCAAATGGCCAGACGGAGACATTCGAGGCACCGAGGATTGACCAATTCTTCGGAAATCACCTAGGGTACCGGTCGAACTGCGAACCAGGTCAGGACAATGTAGCAGCCCTACTCCCTGTCCGATCTCGAAGAGGCGGCCCGGGCTGTGCGCTTCCAGATCACATCGTAGTAACGGGACCCTACGGCCATAGGCTTAAAGCCACGCCCTGTGGAAAACATATAGGCCAGCCGTTTGACAGGTCTAAAGGTTTCGCCTAAACTTAGATCAAATTAATATACGCCGGACCCTACAGTGACTGGCCCGGCTCACTAGAGAATAGAGAATCGGATGCCCGAGCCAAGGGATCACTACCTAGCAGTCTTACGAGACCTAGACCTCAGGAAACAAAGGCTAAAGATCGAGATTGAAGATCTTGATCGAGCGATTGCAGTCGTTAAGCAGGCGATGCCGGGTGAGTCCCAGATTCCTCTAGGCATCACAGCCCCAACTGATGTTCAAGCGGGAACTCTCTCCAAGCCAAATGCATACCTCGGCATTAGCGTTCGATGGGCGATTCTGTGGCTGCTCGGCGACATTACTGATAAGCCCTTAACCACCCCTCAAATTGCGGATGAACTGCGCATTGGGGGCATTACCAGCACGGCGTCGAAATTCAACTCAAACGTCTCTGCAGTTCTTAGCGTGGCGAAGAATAAGGGGGAAGTCCGCCAACTCGACGACAGCACTTGGGAACTGACTGACGTTGGTCGAAGCGCGTGGAACCACATTAAGGCGACTCGGAATCTTGGGTCCCATCCGAATCAGGAGGCTCAGCAAGAATGGTGAAGGAATTAGCGATCATGCGCCGCGACCACCGCGTTTGACCGCGAAAACATGAAGGCCCACTCCAGGAGATTCTTGCCGGAAGCCACTGAAGTGAGCCGAGGTGATCTCGCTAACAACCGAGAGGGTGCTACGCGGAACTGCAACCCAAGCAGCGTTACAATTCCCGAACCCTCCCCTCGCCATTGTAGTGCAACAGGGACGAAAAAGCCCCAGAAGGAATCTGATATGGCAAGCACTGGTTTATTGGGCCCCTACGATCTCACTTCTATCGGAATAAACCAAAACGTGACGCGAAAGTCAGCTGGAGCCTACGCGTTAGGCAAAACAGAAAACGGTACATTCTACGTGCAGTATGTCGGGCGCTCCGATGCAGATGTGGCAGGACGCCTTGAGCAGCATGTTCCCAAATGGTATCCGCACTTCAAGTTCGGGTATTATTCAAGCTCCAGGGCTGCTTTCGATAAAGAATGCCACCTCTACCACGACTTCACTCCGCAAGACAATGAAGTCCATCCAGCTAGACCAGAGAATGCGAATTGGAGCTGTCCGGTTTGCCGGATTTTTGGCTAGTCGGAGATCGGCTGGTCATTAGCTCAACAACATCTCGAAGGGCGGTAGCGTAGCCGTAGTGCCAATACACGCGCTCGCGACTGCCCTCTTCGAGGTGCTTTTGCTCGACCGCACACTCGGGAGCATTCTCGTTCAACCAGTCGATCAGGCTTTTCATTCTGGCTTCGATTTTTCGGAAATCGGTTAGTTGGCTGGCCATGAGCTTGTGATGCCGTGAACCGTTCGGCATGCTGCCTGCAAAGCAGAGACGAGCGTCGATTAGGCGGGTGGCCCACCCTTTCCGGTGACCCTTCCCGGACTGCCACAACCGAGGGTGCCCCATCTGAGCGTAGCGAAGGGTGGGAAGCACGATCCCCACATTACGAGCGACAGCCGCATTCCTCCATGGAAGTTTCGGGAGCTCAATCCACTTTTAGAATCCCCTCCAATGCCGACGGGACTCGTTCGCTACCAGAACTGCAAAGCACTCCAAATATTCGTTCGCGCCTATCGCCCAAGGCGCCATAGCTAGGAAGACTCCGTGCTAGGATTTCGTCGGTGAGCGAGCCTCTTGCCGCTGTTCCGGAACTCGCACGAGGTAAACAGAAATGAAGAAGAGGATTGTCTTTCAATCCGCCCGCATCTTCGACGGTGACTCCGAAGCGGTGCGAGAGAACGCAAACGTCGTTGTCGAAGACGGCCTTATCAGCGAGATCTCTGACTACCCCACCACTGGAGATGACGAAGTCATCGACTGCGGCGGCCGTGTCCTGATGCCAGGCCTGATCGATGCCCATATCCATGTTTATGCGGCTGGCTTGAACATCGGCCGCGTCGTTCAGTCCCCTGTGTCCTATCTGGCCCACTTCGCTGCCCGGTTTCTCCATGCCAGCCTCGATCGCGGATTCACTACCCTTCGCGACGTCGGCGGCGCCGACATCGGCCTGGCGTTAGCCATCAAGGACGGCCTTCTCGATCGGGTGCCGAGGCTGTTTTACGGCGGCCGCGTTATCTCGCAGACCGGCGGCCACGGCGACTTCCGCCCCGGAGATCATTCACTCGACGCGGGACACTACTGCGGCTGCTCATATCACACCGACCCGTTGGCCGTGGTTGCAGACGGGGCTGACGCGGTGCGCAAAGCCGTGCGCGAAGAGCTACGTCGCGGAGCTTCCCACATCAAGATCATGGGGTCAGGAGGAGTCGCATCACCCACCGATCCGATCGACCGCTGCCAGTACTCCGACGACGAGATCCGTGCCGCTGTCGATGAAGCCGTTCGCGCCGGTTCCTACGTTGCCGCTCATTGCCATCCTACGGAGGCGGTCCGCCGCGCGGCAGCTCTCGGAGTGAGATCGATCGAGCATGCCACCGTGATCGATCCTGCAACCGCCGAATATGTCGCGGAGAAGGGTTCATTCACCGTGCCCACCATGGCCGTCCTCTTTGGCCTGCTTGAAGAGGGCGACAAGCTTGGACTTCCCCCGGTCAGCATGGAAAAGCTGAAGCGCGTCAGCGATTCAGGACTGTCTGGTCTCGAGATCATGAAGCGGGCCGGCGTAAAAATGGGATTTGGTACGGATCTCCTCGGCAGTCTTCACGTGCGGCAGTGCACCGAGTTCACGTTGCGTGCAAAGGTGTTGCCAGCTATCGATGTGCTCCGCTCGGCTTGCGCCATAAATGCGGAGTTGCTGGGACAAACTGGAAAACTCGGATGCATTCGCCAGGGCGCCGTGGCGGACATACTGGTAGTAGACGGCAATCCCCTTGAGCACATCTCGGTCCTCGCAGCGGGTGGCGAACGCCTTTCGATAATCATGCAGGAGGGCCGTTTTCACAAACGTACAATCTGAGCTGCTCGTTCGCGATTGGCCGAGAATTTCCGCGAACCAGCTACAATAGAAATAGAGGCAAAAAGGCCCGGACGCTGCTGGCGGCCGGGCCTTCCTGTTTCCTGTCCCGATTCGGGAATCGATTTCGCCACTTTTGCCGGCACCCCCGGCTATCTAATTGGTAAATTAAGTAACTTCCCCAAATGATTGATTCACTAGTTAACTTCGGACGACGTATGCCTTAATCCGCTTGGAATGAATCGGTGACGGATTCTATAGGGAGGGGGAGGGGTACCCTCCAGATAAGTCCCAATTCGGGAAACGCCTCATCGCGGCCTGCCATTCACGCCGGGCAGTGTGAATTCGGGTCTCGAGCGAAACTCAGTTCCGGCGAATGCACAAAGGAGCCCTTTCCGTCGCCCAGCATTACGTCGAATTCGTACTGATCGTCGTCCCCATAAACCACCGCGAGATCGGGATTGCCGTCTCCGTTGAAGTCCGCCGCACTCACCCGGGCCACAATACGCGACATCCGCAAGCGAAATGACCATCCTTGCCGGAACGCGCCATTGCGGGTTCCCAGGAATACCGTCACCGCTCCGGCTTTCCAGTCCGACACCGCAATATCGGCTATGCCATCGCGGTCAAAGTCCGCCACTGCGATCGACGTCACTGAATCGAGGTGGGCGAAGTCTCCGGCGCGAACAAGCTTCCCTGTCCCGTCGCCCGGAAACAGCGTGAGCGTTCCGTCGTCGTCGCCAACAATCACGTCTGGATTCCCATCACCGTTGAAGTCACCTGCGACAATCGCTCGGGGCGTGCGGCCCAGCACTGGACTCGCCGATTCCTGCGTAAACCCGCCAGCTGCCCCACCGAGTGACACCTTCAGAACGCCCCTGCCCGACCCATCCTCGGGCAGCGCCTCAGCAATATCCGCGATACCGTCGTGGTTAAAGTCCGCTACCACCGTGAGCCACGAAGATTCCTTATCATCCTCGGGGGCGCCACCCGCAGCTCGAGCGCAGGCAGGAGCAACAGCGGTAATTAAGAGTCCAGCGAAGGCAGCCCGCAGCCCCGCACCGCTCATCACGCGAATCATCCCTTTCGCTCCCTTAGGAAAGACTAACGCCGACGCCCTATGCGGATCAAAGTGTCATTTTCACTGGAGCGCGAATCCTGCCGAGCGTTATCCATCGGCGTGCAAGACCTGCTGCACGTCTCAAATCCTCTGGCTCAATAAACAGCACATAAGCCGTCAAAATGTCCCACTGGAACATAGGGACATTAATGGCGTACTCAAGAGAAAGGTGAAAGAGCAGTCCCAGAAATAGTAGCCAGTATCGAAAGCGTCTGAACCAGATGAGAACTCCGAGCGAAAATTCCAGGGCAAGAGTAAACCAGCTCCCCAGTTTCAATATCGCGGCATTCTGTATCCATGACGGCGACGGAAAGCGCGCAATGTCGTGCGTATGGATCACGTAATAAAGCGCGGTTCCGTCCAGCCACGCATGCCCCTTCAGCTTCCACCAGAACGAAGTGAAATAGAGCAAAGCGAGTTCGAACTGAATCATTCGTTGCGCCCACGGTGCTTTCGGTTCCGGCACGGGGCCTTCCAGCCTTCTCCGCACTCGTATCACCCGATCCAGAGAAAGAGCCGCCCCGGCTGGCGCAAACATAAGAAAGAATCCGGCCACGCGTAGAAATTTGTCTCCTCCGTGAGCGATCAGCAGGGCACGTTGCTGGATGGACACGAAACAAAGAAACACGACAACGCTGCTGACACGCGTCCACAATCCAACGGTAAGAAGGATGGCGAAGGTCAGCGAGAACCAGAAGAAGCCAGTGACCCAATGATCGTTTTGCGGAAAAACTGTAAATAGATTAATCCGGGGCCCGGGCTCGATCACCTTCATGGTCTCTTCGGAGAACCAGGCATGAATCCCAAGCCACTCTCGCCAGTCTGGATAGAGCAGAAGCAGCGTCGCCGAAACGCAAATGCCGTAGAGGATACGGAACAGCGCAATCGGCAACGGCGACTGGGGAGTAAAGAAGAATGATTCCCAAGCCTGTCGAATCTTTTTGAGGATCATCTCAGGTCCTCGGGCCCAAGATATTCATCGTAAAGATCGGATGGCTTCGGCTTTGGTTCAGGCTGATCGCCCGATCCGGGCATGATATCCGATTGAAACTTGATCAGCATCACTTTCCGAGGAGGATCGGAGGGATCGTTATAAAAGCGTGCAATGTGCCTGACGACATCCGGCAGCACAGCTGCATTTTGCTCCGGCAGCATATTCTCGACAAATTTCCGATAACGCTCTTTCTGATATCGCTGCCAAAAGCTCAACTGGTCCATCCGGGGAAATGTCCAGACATGAATGTGATGCTCTGTAATCACAACTGCCTTGATGTAGGTATTCCTGGACGCCGGATCAGGCGCGAACATATCCCACGTCTGAAACAGGCCGGTCCACAGCATGTAAGGACGTGTTATCTGCCGGACCCCAACCACCGGCAGCCAGTTGACCGGCAAGGCCCAACACGTAATCGCAATCAGATGGAACAATATGAAGACGCTGATTGCACCTCGAACGAGCCCTTTTGTGTTCCCCCTCGACGCATCGTCGCGATTCGACCGCTTGTCACGGATTTTTCGGGAGTTTGTGGCGTTCTTTCCCTGTCGACTGCGTATCAACGGCTGCTCTCCCAATTGCAGACATCACCCTGCATAAGACGATCCGAGGTTCGCGATCGTTCGCACTGAACGAAAGTAGGCAACCCGATGATGAGCGTATGCACCACTAGCCTTTGAACCAGTGTGCATTCTTTGAACCAGTGTGCATTACTGATATGGTCCCATAGAGTGGTACGCGCACAGAGGCAGCACGGCAAGATTCATCACCAGAAACACCGCAATCCCGCAGAAGGGTCTGCAGACAAGTCCGGGGTTTTATTTTCTTGACCGTCGTCTTTTTCCAGGCGTAAAGTGCCTCCCGAGTCATCGGCCCTCTTGGGACGCTTCCTGTCCCATCTCCCTGCAAGGAGGGACAATCCATGGCACATCCGAAATCCATCACTGTGCAGCAACTTTCCGGTGCGGTGCATAAAGCAGTAGCAAGTGTGAAGGTTCCCGCCGGTACCACCGGCCCTTACGCCTACATTAATCCCGGCATCATCTGCGGCATAATCTATTACGGCCCAGGCGTCGAGTTTGACGGAGCGAACACCGTCGCCAATGCGATTGCGGCATCGGCGTCCGAGCATATTGGCCAGGTCGCCGGAACAATTCAGACAAGCGCGGCAATAGGCGCAGCCGCAAGCGGGCATCTGCAGCCGAAATATCTCATCTGCGGTTTCAAACTCCCGCCCGACACGCACGTTCTCTATTAGAGAACTCGTTTGAACGGACGCCCCATCAGCGGAAGCAATCGCGTCGAGAGTACGCATCGAGAGTAATGGATCGCCTCGACGCCGGAGACTGATCATGCCTCATAATCAGGCTGCGTCCGCGCAAATTGCCGCGGACGAGGAGCATCTCTACTGCCCGAGCGCACAACCGGACATGCCCGGCAGCCGCGTCCTCGGAGTCATCGGCGGAACGGCGGAGGCACCCGACGTCGCTTACCTAAACGAGTTTCTGCCTGTAAGCGACGAAGTGCTGGCCATGGCGGCACCTGTCAATCCAACGCAGGTGCTTCGCTTCGCCGCTCCCTGCCAGGAGAAAAAATGCTGCCACTTCGACGGCAAGGACTGCCGTCTCGTCACGCGCATCGTGCAGATACTCCCCGCCGTAACCGACGGCCTGCCCGCCTGTCTCATCCGCGCCACTTGCTGCTGGTACCAGCAGGAAGGCAAAGCGGCCTGCTTTCGCTGTCCGCAAGTGGTAACATACGTCGCCGAACCGAGCGACAGCATGCGCCTCGCCGCGGAAGGCAAGCTCTGACTTTCCATTTCATTTAACCAGCACAGGTTTCTCTTCAAGCACCACACCAGAGCCCGAACCAGGCCGCGGTACTCGTATGGCCCCAAGGAGTGGTACGCGCACAGCGGCAGCACGACAAGCGTCACCAGAAGACCGCAGTCCCCGTAGAAAAACCCATGGATGGCCTGCAACACTCTGATTTTCCGAACGCTCGGAAGCAAACTGCAGATTAAAGAGCGCACTTGGTGCCAGCTGTGACCCTCATCACAGATCTAATCAAGCTCGGCTTTATCCGATTATATTTAGTAAAGCTGAGTAAGTAGCCAGGAGGAAGTTGTCGAAAACCGTGATTCACGCCCCCGGAAATAGCGGCATTCCAGCACGCGTCAAAGGATAGTTCTGGAGTCGATTCGGGTGCGGTTACGATCGTGTCAAATGGGCCGGCCCAAACCGTCCCATCAGTTCCCTGGGCATGAAAATATGCAAACGAAACGAGTGATTGAGGCCAGATCCTCCGAGTCACTTCACTCTTTTACCATAAGCCTCTTCGCAACATCCGCGCTTGCGAACTCCCGGGGAAACGCAGCTATTGTCGCTCAGCCCAACAGCGAGCAAAACCGTCGCTTTACGATAGTTGTTGTGAAAGTGCAGTGCCATGTCGTCTTCCTCCTTACTAGAGCGCGATGTCGTCCTACTCTTTACACCGTGCCTTGCTCGGGCAGTGGAAGGCCGCTAGGGAGATTCAGATCTTGACAATATCGACGCCCGCTTTCGCATCGTGGTGCCCAGTGGAACCGGGCTCAAGAACGTCGTGTCAGAAGGCCCTGAAGATGCCAGACAACACTGCAGTATCAATGCCGGGCTGAGCGTCGTGGTGACCTGTCGGACTTGCCGCATCGGCTTGGGAGTCAATGCTTCTACCTCTCGATTCGAGTCCGTCCGCAAGCTATCACCGCGGAGTAATAAACGTCAAGAACAACCCCTCCTGCAGCATCAAGTTGATCCAGGATGGACGCGTGAACCGGCTAAAACCACAGCAGAATGGTTGGCTCCCACCCTCCGCTCGCTCAGCATGGGGCACCTTACCCCGAGCGAGTTACCGAAAGCCTGTTCAGGCTCAACGAAATCGGCAGGCCGATGATGAGCATGTGCGCCAGCACCTCTTGCAACAGAACGCGGTACCAATATCGCCAATCGAGCAATGAAACCGCTATCATGCGGCATGGCTTCCATGCAAGCGGTGGACTCAAAGTTCAATTGGGCGCGCCATCACTTTCAGCTTCTCTATGCTGAACTTACTGGGTACTTGCAGGTCAATCCTTGCAAATTCGTGCCCAAGCCGAATGTTTCCACGGACGAAAATGGGCGTTCTTGGGTTATGGGAACATTCGAGGCCGTGATATCGATTCCAGAACGATTGCCACTGATCGTCGGAGATTGCCAGGAAGCAGCGGTCCACCGTCGATTACCTGGTAGAGC
Organism: uncultured Acidobacteriaceae bacterium; assembly: GCA_963782175.1. GTDB lineage: Bacteria > Acidobacteriota > Terriglobia > Terriglobales > Acidobacteriaceae > Silvibacterium. Next base: position 78,856 of record CAWAIX010000008.1, on the reverse strand, counting down.
GACTTCGTACTGCCTATGGGAAAGCCCGCGAAAAGGTAACGCGTTCCCAATTGTCTCTTACGTCCGACGCGTACAGGGAGAAACTCGACAGAGGGAGACTTCGGCCGTAGATCCCCATACGATTGCAGTTTTCAATGAGTTGCAGCCTTACCACCTTGGTATCGATGCCGAGCGCTCTCGCTTGGCCGTCCTCAATAAGTTTACGAACATCAACAAGCACCGAAGACTTCTGCTCACGTGCCTGAAAACGGTCGCGCCTATGCCCGACTTGCACTTTATCGGCACTCAGCTTCGTTTCGTCAAATCTGCCGGTGACGAAGGTAGCCGAATTTGGGCCGTTCGAGTTCTTTGGGGTTCAGGTGAAGGTGAAGGCTAACGTAGTTGCCTACGTAGCCTTCGACGAGGCTCCAGCGCATGGCTTTGATGTCTTCAGCATGATTGAGAGTATTGCCGATCACCTCAATACAGCCGTGTTTCCGGAGTCGAGGTTCTTCAAGCGCAATTTACCGGCCCGCCAGCCTATTCAGGCTCAAAGAAATCGGCAGACCGATGATGAGCATATGGACCAGCAGCCCCTGAACCAGGCCGCGGTATTGATACGGCCCCATGGAGTGATACGCGCAAAGCGGCAGCACGACAAGATTCATCACCAGAAAGACCGCAATTCCGTAGAAGAGCCCGCAAACCAGCCAGTGGTCTTTCAGGAATCCCAGTCTGCGGCGGGACAGGCAATAAATGGCCGCCGCCGAGAACGCGATGAAGTAATGCAGCACGACCCCGAGGATCCACGTGCCCGCCCCGGCCAGCAAAGCCGCTCTGCCGAGCAGTCCTCCCGCAATCGCGCGGGGAACACCAGGCCCGAAGGTGATGAACGCGGCAATCAGGTCGAACGTACCCGCAAGCCCGCCGCCCACCAGAATCGGACGCAGCAGGGTTCTTCTGACAGCCGGCAAGGATGAGGCAGCAGTAGTCATGACAGTCACAAATGCGGAGTGCCCTATTCTCGACGCACCTTTACCCCAGCGTCAATCACTGTGGGACGAACACCCGCGAATCTGTGACTTTCTATCTCTCCGCCTTGTGGCCGACAATTTTCCCCCAAACCGCTATAATCAAATTAGGAAACAAAAAAGGCCCGGCCAAATAGCGCCGGGCTTTCCCATTTTGGGCCAAAACGTCGATTCAAAATGGGAATGAGCCGGCGCATAAGTCCTTTGTTGCTTATGACGTACCCGTAAGTCATTTCTCATGTATGAAGTTCGGTCGACGTATGACCTAAGTCGCACGCAATGAATGGATTGCAGATTTTATAGGAGAGGGGGTCCCATCCCTCCATCGAGTCCCAAAACGGGAAACGGTCCTCTACTCCGCCACCGGTTTATGAGGCGAGTTGGTAATTGGAATTCTGGGTGTTGACCGTAAGTTGCTTGCTGACTCCATTGACCAGCATGGAAGCAACGTGGTTGGGGCCGTTGGGGATCTTTGCGAACTGGACTGAGATCTTCACTGCATCACTGGGGTCGTTGAGATAGCTCGAGACGTTAAAACTCTGCAAGCCTTTCTGCTGACGGTTGAAGGTGAGCATCACCTGGTCGTTGGGCTTGAGGAAGCTGGTGATGGTGAGGGTGATGAGGCCTTCGCCACCTGGTGTAAAGGAGACATTGCCCTTCTGGAAAGCGGCCTGGAAGGTGTCGGGATCAAATTGTGCGTATTGCTTGGCCAGCGCTGCGATCTGCTGTGCGTAATCCTCGAACTCCTCTTTCTTTTTTTCGACGATGTGCCGCTTCAGGCGCCCCCCGCTGGGTTGTGCTGCGGGCTGGGCGTCGATCGGAGTTTTTTGCTGCTGGCCGTCGGGACCAATGCGCACCAGATACATATTGGTCTTTTTGACCTCGCCTTTGATGCTGATGGTCTGCGTCTCCTGCCATGTGTAGCGGGCGAGCATTTGTTTGTTGGCGGCTTGTGAGGCCTTGATTTCCTGCACCTTTTGCTGAACCTGTGGGTTTTGCGCGCCCGTGGGCTGAATAAAGGCTGCGAGGGTGAGGATGGCAGCGGCTTTGGAAAGAAGAGAGGGGGATTGGCTCGGGACGCGGATGCTCATGGTTCCTCCTGAAAATCGCTGCACAGTAACCACTGCGAAAGATGGATTTAGACCGCTGGACCGGGGCGATTTGAAGCCCCAGATGATGAGGGTTAAGTCTGAGCGGGAGTTTGTCAAGGATTTAATGCGTCTCCTGGTCTTTACTCCCCAATCCGGATATTGCCTCCACCCCTCGCTTCGCTCACGACGGGGCACCCGCACGGCAGCCGCAACGCCTCGTCGGTCCACCGTCCTAAATCTGGGGGCAGGCTGTGGCTTGTTCTATTTCAGCCATCCGGGCACGGCAGCCCCAGCTAGCGGAGAGATGCGTACGGATTTTGCATGTGCGAGGGGTGACAGTTCGCCGTCCGTAGGAGAAGAGGTTCTTGCTCCGTCGGATGAGAATGTTCTCTTGATATCGCTAGTTCCCTTTTCCGCGCGATCTTAGGATCTCTCATTCGATTTCGGAAGATTTCTTTGGGGACTCAAAAGTAAGCGAGCGGAAAAAGGACCAACACCCATTAAGTCTGGTGGCGCGGCCAGCATGAGATTCTCATTATTCCGCTCGCCATCTTTTTTCAAGATTTATGCGGCCCCCTAAACGAAATGCGACGTGGTTCTGCTTTCCCTCTTCGACCGGGCTGCCATTAAAAAAGCTGAACAAAATTGCCCAGCCGGGAATATTCCTCTAGCGGTCGTGCCCACGCTCAAACAGAGGACAAGTGTTGCAAAGCTTTTGACGGGTGGCACGTCTCCGCGGTAATCGGAGCGTATGTCCAAAGATCGATAAGTTAACAACACCGAATTCATTAACGAAGGGCGGCCTTTTGCTTTCCAGTACCCGATTGGAGTTTGTCCGTTTTGCCCTGATAGGTTTTCTGCTGGTTGTGGCGCAGATGACGGTGATCCCCGCCTATGCTCAGAGCACGGGCGAAATCCGGCTCCAGGTGAACGACCCTGCCGGTGCTGCCTTACAGGCGCGGGGTCGTATAGCCGGCCCCGGAGTCGACCGCACATTCCAAACGGATGCTCACGGAACCTTTTCTTTGAGCGGTCTAAAGTTTGGACGTTACCGCGTAGAAATTTCAAGATCTGGATTCGCCACCAGGATACTCACAATCGAGGTAAATTCGCCGACGCCAGTTTCACAACAAATCACCCTTCTCATACAAGGTGAATCGACCAGCGTTACGGTCCTTTCGCCCACGCCAATCGGCGTGGCTAACCAATCTCTCGATGAAATTCCGGTGCCGGTGCAGGGGCTCACCGCAAAAGATCTGGAGAACAGCAATGCGCGCGACCTTACCGAGCTAATGAATAGGCGCCTGACCAGCGTGTACATCAACGAAAACGCGGAAAACCCTTATCAGCCGGACGTCAACTACCGTGGGTATACGGCTTCTCCCTTGTTGGGAACGCCGGAAGGGCTATCTGTTTATCTCGACGGTGTGCGCCAGAACCAGCCCTTTGGCGACATCGTCGCGTGGGACCTGATTCCCAAAGTGGCTATTAGAGACATGGCGCTAATCCCCGGTTCTGATCCGGTGTACGGCCTGAACACATTGGGCGGTGCAATCGCGGTACATACCAAGGATGGCGTCACCGCTCCTGGCGGTTCGCTGCAACTCACCGGAGGCAAGTTTGGTGTACGCGCTGGCGAAGGAGAGTTAGGCGGCGTGCTGCCCAGAGGCTTCAACTATTACCTGGCAGGCAATCTCTATCGTGAAGATGGATGGCGGCATTTTTCTCCTTCTGAGGTCCGGCAGTCTTTCGCCAAGGTCGGATGGACCGATGCCAAGACGAGTGTGTATCTGAGCGGGGCCTATGCAAATAATTGGCTGACCGGTAACGGCACCTCGGACTTCCGATTTCTAGCGACTGACTATACCGCCGTCAATTCGATCCCCGATGTTACGTGGGACCATTCCCCCTCATTGACCTTTAACGTTACCCGTGCATTAACAGACAACCTGACCTTCTCCGCAAATGCAAACTATCGTTATGTCCGCACCGACAGCTCCAATGGCGACTTGAACGATGATTCGTTCGGCGAGGATCTTTACGATCTGAGCCCCGACGATGTGGCTGCACTCACCGCTGCGGGATACTCCGGCTTTCCAATCACAGGCGACCCCACCACGGAGCCGTTCCCTTATTGGCTTTGCCTCGCCCAGGTGCTTCAAAACGAAACCGGCGGCGACCCCTCCTCGACTTGCAATGGCGTCATCACGCGAACTACTGATAAAGAAAACGCCTATGGCCTCTCCGCTTTAGTAACGTGGCAGACAAAACATAATAGGCTTTCCGTAGGTGCCAGCTGGGATCGTGGCACATCAACTTACCATCAACTCACTCAACTCGGCTATTTAAATACCGACAATGTCTCGTTTACACTTGTCCCCATCTTTCTAGATGGCACAACGTTCGACGACGGGGATCCTGTAGATACCCAGGTGCTCCTGCACGGGACGGTCAACACACCGAGCATTTACGCAACCGATACACTCACCTATGGCCCCTGGGCAATTACACTCTCGGGGCGTTACAATCACACATCGCTCGACAATCTGGATTACCTTCCCCCCTCCGCCGCGCGTGGCAATCTCACCAGCAACAATGTGTTCCAGCGCTTCAACCCGGCAGCTGGCTTTACTTATAAGCCATCCCGTTTCTTCAACACCTATTTTAATTACAGCGAGGCAAGCCGCTCTCCGACTTCCATTGAGCTTGGTTGCTCCGATCCAGACGAGCCGTGCAACCTGCCAAACGCGCTAGTCAGCGATCCGCCTCTCAAACAGGTGGTCTCTCGGACCGTGGAGGTGGGCATCCGCAGTCACGAGAATCTCTCGCTTCACTGGAGTGCCGATTATTTCTTTGGCCAGAACTATAACGACCTGCTTTTTGTCGCCTCCGAGCAGACCGGGTTCGGCTACTTCCTCAATTTCGGCAAGACACGCCGGAATGGCATCGAATTGGAGATTTCCGAGGACTGGAGGCATTGGAGCGTTGGAAGTAACTACACCTTCATGAATGCCACCTATCAAAGTCCGCAGACCATCGATGGCGGTAGCAACAGCACGAATGACAGCGCGCTTGCCGGTCAACCTGGTATCGATGACAATATCCATATCGTACCCGGCGATTTCATACCGCAGATTCCACGTAACATATTCAAGTTCTACGGCCAATACCATCCTTCTTCCAAGCTGATCGTAGAGATGGACATTCTCGCTGTCGGATCCTCCTTCGCGCGCGGCAACGAAAACAATCTGGATCAGCCGGACGGTATTTACTATTTGGGGCCCGGAAAGTCTGCGGGGTACGGTATCGGTAACCTTGGCACGCGGTACCAGATAACTGACCACATTCAACTCTTCATGCAGATCAACAATATTCTCGATAAGCACTACTCGACCGCTGCACAACTAGGTACAACGCCCTTCGATAACAACGACCGTTTCGTCGCGCAGCCCTTTGGCACACCTTACGGCCCCGACAACGTCCCTATCCGCTCCTCTTCCTTCCAGGCACCAGGCACTCCGTTCAATATTTACGGAGGGCTAAAATTTACCTTCTGGAAGAAATAGATTTGTTCTGGACCGGTCTTCGCCCTGGCCTCAGCGGAACGGAATCGATTTGACGGCTTTGACTCAACTCCATTCTCAAGTTCGATCTTGATGGACGCTGGCATTTCAGGACCGATGCGACGTCTAGTGACGAGGGTAAGACATGGTCCAGACTGGCCTTATCACCGTCGTGGTATTCATTGCCTTCCCATGGATCGCCGCAGACATGCAGATACGCGTAGGGGGTTCCCGCAAACATTACCCAGGCGCCTTTGTCGCGAACTGTGGTAGGAAGGCCATTTGCCGCGGCATCGAACGGCCACGTGATCATCCAGTGCGGTCCTATGGGAATAGCGGGACTGGTCTTATCCGCAGGATCGGTGTTGCTTCTCTGTGTGGCGCCGCACAGCATGTAAATCATTCCGGGTGCGGTGTTCGTCGGCTTCGGCTTTCCCTGCATGGCATCCATCATCCATCGCATACCCATGGGGTTCATGCACATCGGTGGATCGCCGATTTTGTTTTCGTTTCCCGGTGTGCAAACCCACTCGTTCGTTCCTTTGACTAGAACGGTCAAGGTGCCATCGGCAGCCATTTCGGCAACCGTCGCGTCTTTGGTCACTTGTTCAGGCCCGGAGAGGCGCGCCCTCGTAATTCTTGGATCTTCCGCTTTATCTGTCATCGATTGGCCTCCCGGAGTTGAGTCATTGGATACCGCATCTTTCCGTCCAGCTTCATCCATATAGTGGAGAGTCCGGACAGAGCCGGGGTTTGGCCGGAACTGTTGGTGAGTAAAGCCGCAGCAGCTATCGTAGTCGCGAGAAACTCTCTTCGTGTTTTCATCGATGCTCATTTCTCCAGGTCAGCCATCTTCAAGAAGTTCTTTCCCGTCGCGCAACCAGGCTGGTCAAATCTTGGTACGAACCAGGATATCTATCGCACGAGTGGGACTACCAGATCGGCCCAACCCGACGTAGTATCGGGAGCCCCCAACAGTCGATGAGGCTGAGGACGATCACCCCTCATGAAAGACCTCGCGAGAGCTTTCCAACCTCAGTTCCTCCTCGCGTCCGGGCGCTGGCCGCGTACAAGGACTTCCTCACACTATCGAAAGACGCCGACCCCTGAGATTTCTATCTACAAACAAGCCCAGGCGGAGTACGCAAAGTTGCGGTAGTCAACCACGGCGTTGTAATGGGTCAATTGCCAGCGTCCGGAGGATTTGCTCAATTTGGCGCATACAAAAACATTTACATGAAGGAGCCGTTAGTTCGATCTGTCGCCAACTGGCTCACTCCCGGTTTGTCTTCAAACAGGAAGTTACTGCCTTTTCGTGGCGCTCGGAGAACTGATCGAGATTGCGTCCTCGCCAAAGAAGCTTATCTTGATGTTCGTCTCTACTTCCACAGGGTGGCCAAGAACTTCATATGGAATAAAGCGCCACTGCCGGACGGCTTGGATGCCCGCTTCTGCTAGCTTGGGGTTTCCACTCAGCACAGTCACTCCCTTAACAGTGCCGTCCGATCCAATCACTGCCCTTAAGTCCACATTTCCGACCAAACTCGGGTTAGAGACAACAGGGTAAATAACGTGGCTCTGGGGAAGTTCAGAAACATGGAGGCGCGCCGGAGTACCGGACGCAGTCGCAGTATCCGGGCTGCTGGCTGCAATGTCCTTCAAGCGCTGGTTTTGAGCTGGCGGAGCTAAAGGAAGGGGAGACGCGATGAGCGGTTCCGGCGTTGCGGCTGTTACAGGCGCCGGCAGCGTAGGCGCACCTGCGCCGTTAGCTATCCCCGGTTGTCCAGTTTCATTGCTGAGAATGGAAGATTTCCTCGGAAGCGGAGACGGCGGAGCTGGAACAAGCGCGGCCTCAGCCGGAACAGGAGCAGCAGCCTGCTTTTTTTCCAAAGAAACGGAGGATGCAATCGCCGACGAAGCTTGGAGCGAATGGCTTGCAGGGGGCTCAACAACCTGCGCCTTCGCGCTATCTGAAGCCTGGCCCGATGTCATCGTTCGCCGACGAAGCTTGGAGCGAATGGCTTGCAGGGGGCTCAACAACCTGCGCCTTCGCGCTATCTGAAGCCTGGCCCGATGTCATCGTTTGCGGATGGGTTGGCGACGCGTTACCAGGAAGTAAAGAGATGCCAAGCACGCGAGCCAGGATCAACGCGGCACAGACAGCAGAAAGTGCGACCAGCCCAGCCACAGGACGCAGAGCCATGGCGCGGCCGCTCCGAAGTTCCCGACGACCGGAAATATCGGGTAATTCAATTCTTTCTTCGAAGTCAGATAAATCCTCAAGTCTGATCGCGACCGATCGACGTACGGCAGCAACGGACGCGGAATACGGCTCCTCGACCACTCCAAAAACAGCGTGTTCGGGAAGCGGCATGACTGGTGTTATCTGCGCGGAGCGGGAAAGTTTCTCGATCAGGGACCGATCACGCCGGCTCAAAAGCTGTGGGGAAAGAACACGAAAATGCCGAAATGCCCATCGGAGACGAAGGCGCTGCCATCGCGACGGGCGAAGGTAAACGGCTCCTGCTTCGGTGCGCAACTCTAGAAATTCGGCGCTATTCGCCTTGATACCGTCGGAAGCTCCCTGCACGATAGAAGGCGACCGGTGGCCAGTTTCGGATCGGGTTAGTGGCCAAATGTTTGCCATCGAGGTCTCCGTTTGGAGCCCAACATCGTGGCCTGTCTGTATTCCAATGGAAAATCTGCGCGCGCAGAACCGTCAAGAGTAGCAGGTCTAGGATCAAACGATTCTATTGACAGGACAGAAACTTGTTTCCACCCACCACTGCGGCATTTTCCTTACGAATGCGCGGCGGATAATCGTCCGGTCTGGGACGCATAGGATCATGACCATTTAGATCGTCGCGCGAAACGGAAAATTGGTTGAGAGGCGGGACTTAGCCTATGCGACTTCCCGATCCGGGCACTCTTTGAGATTGGCCTGTTCGGATGGATGAGCCGTTGGCCTTCCATGAGAAGGCCGATGCACTCATTGACTGCACGCGCCTGATCCCACGGAGCAGCTCCGATAGAGTCCTGACGTTTATCGGCCACGTGCCCAACCCACAGATCAAGCTGAATAGGTCGATGAGCGCATTGGCCTGCTGGCAACAGCTGAGAAAAACTCTATAGAATGTCGTTGACCCGGCCGGAACTCATACAGCTTCCTTTCGGTACAAAAAAGCCGCGCCGGGTGATCAGCAACGGCCATGAAGGTAATTGCGGTTTTTAGCAAATTGGAACGTCACAGAAGCAGGCCAACTGCTAACTAGAGGAATGACTGAATCTTCTGCCGAACATCGAGGACGGGAGTGAAATGGTGTGAACTCCGCCTTGTCGCTGTCGTTTTGAAAAGAGCAATGCAACGACGAGATTTTATGAAAGCGGCATCCATTGTCGGGTTCATCCTGGTGGTCCTGGGGATCGCTTCGCTTGTATACTGTGTATCACCACTACGGCTCCTGGTTCAGGCCGCCGAACAGCATCAGACGAATTCAGTGCTCCCAATTCTCGGTGGATTAGCGCTCATCTGCGGTATCGGTCTCTTGTTTGCCACCCGACCACGCAGCTAATGCCTGGTAGGTCGTGAAAATCCCGCGTAACACCTCGTTCACGACGCTGCCGGGTACCCGCGCTGCGGCGCCGGTACAGAGACTGCCGCTGACCTGGATCGCCTTGTGCACCTTTTGCATCAACAGGGCGCGGGCAACGAGGTCGATATCCTCGGCTTTCACCGCCGTGCCGCTGATGGTCTTATAGTCTGCGGGAGGGCTGACGATGAAAAAGAACGGGACGTATGGACTCTTGGTCCTGGCGTTCTCCGCCTTGTCCACCATGCCGCACATCACGGTAGCCTGGCCGCGGATTTTCTCGATGGTTTCCATGAGCAGCTTGTTCGACTCAATCTCGCTCGGCAACTCAGTGCCCTTCATGTTCAAGCTGGCGGCGTTAATGAACACTACCGGATTGCCGGCGTCGAGGATGGACACCGTATATTTGACCCCGTCCACTTCGATGATGTCTTTGGCGTTGCCGGTAGGCAGGAGCTTGCCCGTGGCACCGCCTACGACATCGGACCAATCCATGGCGATCTTTGCCCCAGTACCCGGGACGCCGGAGATGAGGTAGTCGCCGTCGACCATTGCCTTGCCGTCCTTCACCGGCACTTTGGCGATAAGGAGCTTGTTGCTGTTGGTCATGTTGATGCGCACTGTGGTGATTGGCTCCGCTGGTTCAACCAGGCCTTCGTCGATAGCGAACGGACCGACCCCCGACGAGATGTTGCCGCAATTGCCGGTGTAGTCGATGAACGCGGCATCGAAGCTCACTTGGCCGAATGTGTAATCGACATCGGCGTCCGGCCGGCTGGATGGCGAAATGATCGCAACCTTGCTCGTCAAGACATCGGCACCTCCCAGACCATCGATCTGGCGCACGTCAGGGCTGCCATAGATGGCCAGTACGGCTGCGTCTCTCTTCGCTGGGTCTTTGGGCAACTGGTTCTTCATAATGAATACGCCCTTGCTGGTGCCGCCTCGCACAATGGCGCAACGTAACACTTCCATTTCCGGATGCATGATAGTTCTCCTTCACATTGGTTCTTGTGGGGTGTTTCACTTTCCCCATCGACGTCACGAGATTGTACTGAGCCCGCCGGCTGACGCCTGGCGCAGGTCTTCTCAGTCGAGTTGCACGATCCCGGTCTCGCCTTGACCTGCCCCCCTGGATGCGCACAGGGGCAAGTATGATTTTCGGATTCAGGAGGGCGATATGGGCAGGAGCAAGCATACGGAAGCGCAGATCATCGCTGCGCTGAAGCAGGTTGAAGCCGGACGGACGGTGGATGATGTGGCGCGGGAGTGCGGCGTGAGCCCGGCAACGATATATACCTGGAAGGCGAAGTTCGGCGGCATGGATGTCAGTGAGGCGCAGCGGCTGCGTTCACTGGAAGATGAGAACTCGCGTCTGAAGCGTCTGGTGGCGGATCTGAGTCTGGACAAGGAGATGCTGAAGGCGGTCATCGCAAAAAACGGGTTGAGCTCGTAGACCGGAGGACGGATGCGAGCTGGCTTGGCTCGCAGTATCGAGCCAGTGAGCGCCGGGTGTGCGGGCTGATGTCGATTGCAGTGAGCAGTTATCGGTATCAGTCGCGGCGATCGGATGAGTCGCTGCGAGAGAAGCTGGTGCGGCTAGCTCGAGAGAAGCCGAGATACGGCTATCGGAGATTGCAGGTGCTGGTGGAACGTGAGGGCGAGCGAGTGAACCATAAACGGCTGTGGCGGGTGTACCGCGAGGCGGGTCTGTGCCTGAAGCGGAAGAAGCGCAAACACTGTGTGCGCATCGGATCGCCGCGCCCCGCGCTGAGCGGCGCTAACCAGGAGTGGGCCCTGGATTTCGCTCATGATGTGCTTGCCGCAGGACGCATGATTCGCGTGCTGAGTGTAGTGGATGCCTTCACGCGGGAGTGCCTGGCGCTGGAGGTGGACACAGGTTTTGCCAGTCGGCGCGTAACCCGGGTTCTGGAGGAGATTATCGCCATACGCGGTCGCCCCCTGGCGATTCGCTGCGACAACGGGCCGGAACTGACCAGTCGTCACTTTCTTGCCTGGGCGCTGGAGTGGAAGATCGAGTTGCGCCACATCCAGCCGGGCAAGCCAACGCAGAACGCGCACGTGGAGAGCTTTCACGGCCGACTGCGTGAGGAGTGCCTGCGGGTGAGCTGGTTCACCAACCTGTTCGATGCACGCAGGAAGGTAGCTAACTGGAAGATGGAGTATAACGAGCAACGTCCACACAGCAGCCTCGGCTACAGAACTCCAGCTGAGTTTGCTCGCGTGGTCATAACCCAGAGCTATGCAAAAGACGTGAGCTTCGCTCACTTGGAAAACGCCTGCGACGTTTCCCACTTTCCCACAGCTCCGGCGGCGGGCTAGATTTACAGAATTACCTATGCGGAGTTAGGGGGCAGGTCAGAACAATGCGCGACCTGATCAAGAGCAACGGCTCCCATGCCGTCTCGGCTCCCAAGTCCGCGGCCATGTCCGCGGCGCCGAAGAGTAAGGCCGCCGGCTTAATGTCGCCGCCGACTATCTCATCTAGAGCTGCCACTCCCTTGGCCGTCTCAATAAGGGCAATGACCTCTGTCGACTTGCCGGCCTCTCGCAGCAGGGTCTGTACCAACCCGATCAGCGCACCAGATCCGCATTTGGGCAGGATCAAATAGTCAGGGTTAGCAGCGGAGCTTAAGAGTGCCTGCAGGTCATCAAGGCCCACCCTGGTGCTAGGCGTATTGACACGTAATGCGCATGGCAGACGGCCCGCAGAAGTATCTCCGAGATACCGGAGGGCTGCTTCTCTAGCCTCTTGCTTTGACTCCGGGGCCACTGCATCTTCAAGATCGATGATGAGCGCGTCGGCACGAACTTCGGCCGCTCGATCAAAGTGGTCGGATTTGGTTCCTGGGGTAAAAAGCCAACTCTTTAGGGAACGGATTGATCTCTGTGGTTTCGGAAGTGTCATCTCTGCTCCTCCAGACTTTCCTTACTGTTTTCACAGTAGGTCCGATCTATAGCTGCGTATAATAGAATGAAAGCAACGAAATGATGCGTTGGGCGCAACGACAGTCAAGGGCAGGGAGGGATCATCATGGAGCTGCAGCAGCTGAAGTATTTTCGGGCAGTAGCGCAACAGGAACACGTCACGCGAGCGGCGGAGAAACTGTTTGTCTCCCAGTCGGCGGTCAGTCGAGCCGTTACTCAATTAGAGGAAGAACTGGGAGTCCCGCTCTTCTATCGTCAAGGGCGCGCTGTTGTCCTATCGCCTTACGGTCGGCTGTTCCTGGAGCATGTCATCCGGGCTTTCAATGTTCTTGAAAGCGCCGGGCGGTCACTTAGTGAACAGTCAGGGGCAGAAACCGGAACCATATCACTGGGCTTTCTGAACTCCCTTGGAGTTGAAATGGTTCCGCGATTGATCAAGGAGTATCGACAGAGACATCCCAAAGTTCAATTCACGCTGATTCAGAGCTCAGGAACGATGCTGATGGAGAAGCTTATCGAAGGCGGTATCGATCTATGCTTATCCATCCATGCGGAATTCGAGCAAAGGGGAGTTCGCTGGAGCCATCTTCTGGATGAAGAGCTAATCATCGCCATGCCCCGGACACATCGGTTAGCGGCAAGGCGTACGCTTCGCATGAGCGAACTATCGTCCGAACCATTTCTTGCTGTCAGTTCTGGCGACACCCTGCGTGCCATCTTCGACAAAGTGTGTGCGGATTCATCACTTGTCCCAAACGTCGCATTCGAGGCAATGAATATTGGAACGCTACGCGGAATGATCGCCGCTGGACTCGGGATAGGACTCCTTCCTCACGCACCTGCTCGCATCGCCGGAATCGTAGAAATCAAACTATCGCAGACGCGTCCTATTCGGCCGTTAGGCATTGGGTGGGTCGAAGATCGATACTTGCCACCTTGTGCGGTCGAATTCCGCAAGTTTGTTGTCTCTAAATTCCACGGAGATCTCGCCTCACGCGAGGCCTAGCGCATTGATCAATGCGGACAATGCAGCAGGCTGGTTGGCGGCTGGGATAGTAAAAGAATTCTACATGTACGATCCGTCCACCAAGAGACTGGTTTGGACTGGACGTGCGACCAAATCTTCGAACCCCAGCTCAAACCAGCAGAAGGACCAAAAGAATCTCGATAAGGCAATGCAGAAGCCTCTCAAGAATTACCCGCCAAGGCGGCCGCACCTGGAGGGCTGTCACAAGTGACAGTTGTAGACTCTGCACGAGCGAAATACGGTTAAGGCCCGTGAAAGGAGCGAACAGTATGCAGGTTCGAAGGTTAATTTCGACGGGCACCATTAAGTACATTATCCTCGGCGCAGCCGTGCTCGGCATTGCTGTAACCGCCGGCGACACCGTCTTTGCCAGGGACAAGTACGAAACCATTGACGCGCAGGCGTTTGGAACAGGCACTCAGCTGGGCGCCAATATTGGCGTAACGCTGAACATTTACGAGTTTTCGACCCCGGCCGACAGGACGATGCTCGTGCAGGCCTTCGAAAAGGGGCAGAACCAGGGACTGACGATTGCGCTCTCGAAGATGAAAGCGGTAGGCCACATAGAGATCACGGGCACCCTGGGCAACGACTGCTCCTATATCATGATGACCCCGACACCGACCGGAAGAAAGATTGTCTTCGCTACTAATCGACAGATCAGATTTGGTGAGGCGTGGACCGATAGTCCGACGATGTCCTTCAATCTGACTGCCGGGGTATTGGAGCTCAACGATCAGGACAAGAGCAAGAGCACCGGCCAACTCTTTCCAGCTGCACAATTGATTATCGACAAAGAAGGTAAGCTGCAGCTGGACCTGAATCAAAATCCCTGGAGGCTGTCGGACGTTATCGATTGGAGGGGCACGGCCGGAGTTAACTAGCACTGATGCTTTCCGGATCTGTTGCATTGAGGTGGCAAAAGGCGCTGTTCTCTCGATCGCGAGGTAAGTTATGACGATTTATCGAGTTGTTTTTAGATGCGCGCTACTCGTGCTGTCGCTGGTTCTACTGGCGCAGGATCAGACAGCGAATGCTCAAAAGAAAAATGCATATGCCTGCAAGGAGCCTGATCCAACGGCTCTTTGCACTGCCGCCAACACCTGTTCAGAGAATTGCTCAGTTGATGTGAAACGCACCTCGCAGGCCGCGTCCGCGACTCCAAGTTTTCCCGGAGCGAAGGGAAATTCTACTTTCTGTGTCAAGGTGGGAACGCCTGTGACGTGGAAGAGCGACACGAAGCATCAAGGCTTCATCGTAGATATGGGACCGAACTCGCCCTTTGATACCCCCGACATCATAGGCGGTTCTGATAAATCAGTGACTACGACGGCCAAAACGCCGGGCTGCTACCGGTATTCCGCGGGTGCGTGCCTGTCCGGGGCAATTTACGGCATGTGCGGAACCGGGACCGCTGAAGTTGTGGTCCTGAAGTGAGCGCAGCTGGTCGCAACTACTAACTGAGCGCGGTTCTGACGTCAGCCGCGATCCGTCGGCCGGGGTATGGCGGCCGCCCGGGTACATGGAAGGCTTTTCCATCGAAAGAAAACGTTGACTGGTCAAAGTTAGCAATTCGATACCAATCCTGGCTGCCCCGCGCTACAATTTACGCAATTTGTGGCAACTTGACGGGCGGCAATCGCGTGGTAATTCTTCCCTGTCTTCGGTGCTGTTCTGGCGTGACGACTGGCCGCTCGAAAAATAATCGCTGACGAGACCCAGGATTTTCCCGCGCAAGCATGCGGCAACTCAGCACAAGCTCTGGGTAGTGATCGCTAAAAGGGGCTGGTGAGGAACGTGCAAGTCCAGGCGGATCGGAACCGCGCCCGTTGTTTTGCCGTCTCGGGGATTCCCGCATTCTTAAAGGCCATGGCTGCGGGCATTCTTCTGTGCATGTTCAGCGGTTCGGCTACGCATGCCCAGGCGAATGCCAAGAACGTACTTATCCTGCACAACTGGATTAGTCTCCCCCAGAGTTGGACCGTCATGGAATCAACCGTGCGGGCCCATGTGCCGGGGCAGATCAACTTCTATACCGTATCGGTAGCAAACCAGCGATTCGACGAGGAAGCTTATCGGAACAGCCTGGCAGAGACTCTCCGCCGTGGGTACGGCGGCGTAAAGCTGGACGTTGTGGTTGCGGCCGGCTATCCGGTGCTTGAGTTTGCGGTGCGATACCGTGACAGGATATTCCCAGGTGTGCCGATCGTCTTTACCGACATCACCAATCTTGAGAACCGGAAGATGTGGCCGGACGTGACCGGGGTGATCAGTCCTCTGGGAATGCGGGAGACGATTGATCTTGCGCTTCACCTGAACCCCGATACAAATAGGGTTGCTGTCATCTCGGGCTTATCGGGGTGGGACAAATACTGGCTGGCGGCCGCACACTCCGAACTGGGTCGCCATCAGGACAAGATAAGAGAGATCGACATCATCGGACCTCCCAGTGCCGAGATGCTGGAAAGAATTGCGTCACTGCCTCCTCAGACTGTGGCCCTGTTTCAGATGAGGCCGGACGATTTAGCTCTACCGTCGCTCGGACCTTTCGATCTTCTCGCTGCCGCTGTGCAGCGTGTGCCGACCTATTCCGCGTGGCCTGGCCTTTCGTTGGAACATGGGGGCGTCGGTGGAGCATATCGTAACTTTGTGAAGGACGCTGCGCTGAATGGGGAAATAGTGGCTCGGGTATTGTCAGGCGAGCGTCCGGAAAACATTCCCATTGTGCATGACTCCGATTTACAAGTCCGCGTGAACTGGCAGGCGCTCCGGAGATGGCATATTCCAGAGTCGGCTTTGCCGGCGGGCAGCTTGATCCTGTACCGACCGCCGTCGATTTGGGAACAATATAGAAGGTATGTGGTGGCAGCCACCGTAGTGATTGCCGTTCTGCTTCTGCTGGTCACTGGACTGCTGTGGGAGCGAGCGAGAAAACGGAAGGCTGAAGCCGGCCTGCGCGAGAGCGAAAAACGCTTCCGGGTGATGGCTGAGACTACGCCCACACTGGTGTGGATGTGCGATCCGCGGGGCAAGATTACCTACCTGAACGAGCGGCGGCTTGCGTTTACAGGGCCTGACCCTAAGGCCGGATACGGCGACTCGTGGATGGAGTATGTCCATCCGGACGATCGCAGGAATGTTCAGGACATTCTTTCGCAGGCGTTGAATGATCGTCAGGCGTTTTCGCATGAATACCGGTTGCGGCGCAACGATGGCGTTTACCGCTGGATGTTCGATGTGGGGTCTCCGCGATTGAATGGGGATGGGTCGTTCGCGGGCTTCATCGGTTCTGCCATTGATGTGACGGACCAAAGACTGGCACAGCAGGCTCTGGAAAAGGTGAGTGGACAGCTGATCGAGGCACAGGAGAAAGAGCGCAGCCGTATTGCAAGAGACCTGCATGACGATATCTGCCAGAGGCTGGCGCTGCTGTCGATGGAGCTGGACCAGGCGAATCGCGGTGTGAACGAGTCGGCCGAGGTGATGAAGGGGCGGCTCAAGGAGATCCGGCAGCATTGTTCGGAGATCGCGGGCGATGTGCAGTCGCTTTCGCACGAACTGCACTCATCAAGGCTCGACTACCTGGGCATTGTGGCCGCGATTGGTGGGTTCTGCCACGAGTTTTCGAAACAGCACGAAGTCAGCATTGAATTCACGGATGGAGATGTGCCAGCGGATCTGCCGAGAGAGATTTCGCTGTGCCTGTTTCGCGTCACGCAGGAAGCACTGCATAACGCCGTGAAGTACAGCGGAGTGAGCCAGTATGCGGTTGAGCTGACGGCGACGGCAGAGGAAATTCAACTGGTAGTGAGCGATTCGGGCAGGGGCTTCGACGTGGAGGCGGCGAAGGGGAATCGCGGACTGGGGCTGGTGAGCATGCAGGAGCGGGTGCATCTAGTGCATGGCAGCCTCCATGTGGAATCGGAGCCGGGCGAAGGAACGAAAATACTTGCTGTTGTGCCGCTGGTGAGTGAGAGGCAGGGATCTCCAGTGGACGGGGGCATTGAGGAGCCGGAGGGCGTGGCGGGGGCGGCGTGAGGAAAGCGCAAGACCAGGTGGATCTGAAACGGGCGATTTGTTTTGGCGTCCGGGAGATTTTCGCATTTTTCAGTACCCTGTTTCCCGCAATTCTTTTGTTTTTGATCCTTCCCTCAGGCGCCTCACAGGAGAGTCCTAGAGCTAATTCCAGGAATGTACTGGTCGTGTTCAGCACTTTTGAGCGCGATCACAGACCCATGGATTTGATTGAATCCGCGGTACGGGTTCGTGTTCGAGGGGAGGTTAACTTCTATACCGTATTCATGGATCATCAGCGTTTCGATGGAGATAAATCCTACCGCGACAATCTGGCTGAAACAATCCGCAGGGAATACAAGCAGACGAAGCTGGACGTTGTGATTGCAGCCGGCATTGAAGCGCTTCAATTGGCAACGCAATACCATGAGAAGGTATTTCCCGGCGTGCCGATTGTCTTTTTCGGGCTCAGCGCGAGCGAACTGAAAAGAGCAAAACCAATGCCGGGAATGACCGGCGTGACAACCTCTCCTGATTTACGGGAGACGATCGATCTGGCGCTTCGTGTTCATCCCGATACGACTGCAGTGGCGGTTATTGATGCAGCTCCTAACTTTTGGTGGCGAGTTGCACATGCTGAGGTTCTTCGTCATCAGGACAAGGTACGAGAGATCGACGTACTCGGGCCGCCAAGCCCGCAGATGCTCGAGAAAGTTGCTGCACTCCCTCCGCACACGGTGATTCTCTTCCAACTCGCGCCAGCGAGTTTAGCTGAGCCGGCGGTGACTGCCTTCGATGTCCTCAACGCAGCTGCGCAGCACCTGCCGACCTATTCTGCGTGGGCAGACCTCTGTTTGAATCACGGGTGCATTGGTGGAGCCTACTACGATTGGCCAAAGGACGATTTGCTGGCAGGGGACATGGCCGGACGCGTGCTGGCCGGGGAGCAGCTCGAAAGTATTCCGATTGTGGACACAAACAACATTACGGTTCAGGTCGACTGGCGTGCGCTTCAGAGGTGGCATATCCCGGAGTCGGCTTTGCCGGCGGGCAGCGTGATCCTGTACCGGCCGCCGTCGTTCTGGGATAACTATCGAAAGGACATTATCACTGCTATCGTGGTGAGCTTCGCCGTTGTGCTGCTGGTCATCGGGCTCTTATGGCAACGGGCGAGAAAGCGGAGGGCTGAAGCCGTCCTGCGTGAGAGCGAAAAGCGCTTCCGGGTGATGGCGGAGAGTACGCCCACACTGGTGTGGATGTGCGATCCGCGGGGCAAGATCACGTATCTGAACGAGCAGCGGCTTGCGTTTACCGGGCCTGATCCGAAGGCGGGATACAGCGATTCGTGGATGGAGTATGTCCATCCGGACGATCGCAGGAACGTTCAGGACATTGTTTCGCAGGCGTTGAATGATCGTCAGGCGTTTTCGCATGAGTACCGGCTGCGGCGCAGCGATGGCGTCTACCGATGGATGTTCGATGTGGCGTCTCCACGGTTGAATGGGGATGGATCGTTTGCCGGATTTATCGGTTCGGCGATCGATGTGACGGACCAGAAGCTGGCGCAGCAGGCTCTGGAAAAGGTGAGCGGCCAACTCATCGAGGCGCAGGAGAACGAGCGGAGGCGGATTGCGAGAGACCTGCATGACGATATCTGCCAGAGGCTGGCGCTGCTGTCGATGGAGCTGGACCAGGCGAACCGCGGCGTGAACGAGTCGGCCGAGGTGATGAAGGGGCGGCTCAAGGAGATCCGGCAGCATTGTTCGGAGATCGCGGGCGATGTGCAGTCGCTTTCGCACGAACTGCACTCATCAAGGCTCGACTACCTGGGCATTGTGGCCGCGATTGGTGGGTTCTGCCATGAGTTTTCGAAACAGCACGAAGTCAGCATTGAATTCACGGATGGAGATGTGCCAGCGGATCTGCCGAGAGAGATTTCGCTGTGCCTGTTTCGCGTCACGCAGGAAGCACTGCATAACGCCGTAAAGTACAGCGGAGTGAGCCAGTATGCGGTTGAGCTGACGGCGACGGCGGAGGAGATTCAGCTGCTGGTGAGCGATTCGGGCAGGGGTTTCGATGTGGAGGCGGCCAAGGGAAATCGCGGACTGGGGCTGGTGAGCATGCAGGAGCGGGTGCATCTGGTGCATGGAAGTCTCCATGTGGAATCAGAGCCGGGCGAAGGAACGAAAATACTTGCGGTTGTGCCGCTGGTAAGTGAGAGGCAGGGATCTCCGGATGAAGAACCGGAGGGCGTTGCGGGGGCAGCGTAAGGAAAGTTTTGGAGGGAAAGCACTGAGCGCCTGCCAAAAAAGGGCCGGAGATGGTGATCTCCGGCCGAACAAGCCTTTTTTGTGTGACTTCTGAGTTTTATGGTTCTCCTTTGCAGTGAAAGGTTCTACTGTCACTTGGGACAGCAAGTATCGTCAGGTTGAGAACGAGGTGCATCCGAACTACACTGGTGTGCGATTTGCCGCGGTCTGAAATTCGGTAGCAGGCGCCCACTTCATTCCATGAAACGAACGACATTATTGCTGGCTGACGACCACACAATGTTCTCTACGGCCCTCCAGAAGCTTCTGGAGCCCGAATACGAGGTAATTGGCCGTGTTGAAGATGGCCGTGCGTTGGTGAAAGCAGCTCTCGATCTCAAACCGGACCTGGTGCTCGTTGACGTAGGAATGCCGCTGTTGAATGGGCTGGACGCCGGGCGAGAGCTGAAAAAGCTAGTCCCCAAGATAAAAATCATCTTCCTCACCATGAATCCTGACCCTGTGCTGGCCAACGAGGCGCTGCGCATTGGCGCATCGGGCTATCTGCTAAAAAACTCGGAGGGAGAGGAACTCCTGCAGGCGGTCCAAAATGCCCTGCGGGGGATCACCTATGTTACGCCGCAGATCCGCCATGCGATGGAGGAGATGTTCATCCGCGATCCCAGATCTCTAGACCAGCACAAGGAGCTGGCAGAGCGCCAGCGAGAGGTCCTCCAAATGCTCGCGGAAGGCCGCTCGATGAAGGAGATTGCTTATATCCTGGGTATTTCTCATCGCACGGTACGGTATCACAAGTACCGCATCATGGAAGATCTGGGCCTCAAGAGTAATGCCGAGCTGGTGCACTATGCGATCAAGCATTCCATCATTCCGTCTCCCTAAGTAGCGGTTGTGGGCATAGCTGGTTCAGAAAACAGTTTGCCTACTGTCACATCGGACAGTAGGCAGGTCTCTCCGCGCAGGAAAGAATGCTCATGAGTCTCGCACGTCAGAGAGATGCGGGAAAGCTTATGAGTAAGATTCGAGTACTGCTCGCTGACGATCACCAGGCGATTCTGGAACGGGTTTGCGGATTGCTTGGGGAGGACTTCGAAATCGTCGGCACGGTGAACAATGGGCGGGACGCGGTCGTCGCGGCATGTCGCCTCCATCCCGATGTACTTGTTATCGACATGTCGATGCCGATCCTCAACGGGTTGCAGGCTGCCCTGCAGCTACGAAGCGCGAAACAAGAAACCAAAATCGTGTTTCTGACGGTTCATACAGGCCAGGACTTCGTCAACGCTGCTCTCTCCGCAGGCGCCTCCGCATACATCACCAAGGCCGACGTCGCCACGGATCTGGTTCCGGCCATTCATGAGGCTCTCGCGGGACGGATCTTCGTCTCCAGTTCGATAACGACTTAGTGCAAGGCCGCAGTTCGAGCAGGACTTTCCTACATTTGTTTTCGCCACGGCCGCCCATCCAGGAGTTATTGCTCCGAACCGGAGTCGAGCGGAAATCCGTTCTCCCTGTCGCAGGTGACAGTGTCCACCTGTCCTCATTTGTAGTGAAGTAACAATCGGGCAAACAGGCTCTGCGTCCGGTCATTGGGCTTGTATGTGCCCGCTAAATCCAAAAGCTTTGTCGGCGATGGCCGAGAGGAGGAACGCAATGCAGTTTGGCGTCAGGTATTCACGCTTGGGAATGTTGCAATGTGCGGTTTGCCTGGTTCTGCTGACCGGCCTGTTGAATGCCGGCGCTCAGCAGTTCGAGGCAGGCAAGAAGGCGAAGGTCACCGGGGTCATACTGTCGCGTAATGGAGACCTGGTCAAGATACGAGTGAAAAAGACCGGTGACATTACAATCATCGATCTTACCGACAACACCAAGATTGAGCGGAAACGGGACTTCCGGCTGCGTCACGCAGATATGGACGTTACCGCGATGGTGCCCGGGTTGACAATCGATGTCGACGGCGTTGGCAATGCCAAAGGGCAACTGGATGCTAATAAGATCACGTTCGATCCCAATGTTTTTGCGATCGAAGTGGCAGAGGAGCAACAAATTCAGGCTAACCAGGCCGCGGCTGCGCATGCCCAGTCGACCGCAAATCAGGGTGTAACGGCGGCTGGACAGGCACAGACATCGGCCAACGTGGCACAAGTGTCGGCTGACGTTGCCCAGGTATCGGCAAACCAGGCGGGTCAGGCGGCATTGACGGCCGGCGCAGTGGCCATCACGGATGCGCAAGCAGTCGCGCTGGTGAATCAGCGCGTTTCCGATCTGGCCGACTACAAGACAGTTGAGGAAGCGGATCTGTTCTTCCCCACCGGCCAGGCCACCTTGTCGCCCGATGACAAGGCAGCGCTGAGCAAACTGGCGAGCGATGCTCAGGCAATCCAGAATTACATGATCGAGATTGCGGGCTACGCGTCGAGCACAGGGACACGCGCGGAGAATCTGAGTCTGAGCGACTCGCGCGCAAGCGCAGTGGCGAATTATCTGCGCGATTCGTCCAACGTGCCGATGAGGCGGATTCTCGTTCCTGCGGGATATGGGGCGAGCCATCCGGCAGTGAGCAACCAGACGACTGAGGGGCGCGACATTAATCAGCGGGTGGACGTTAAGGTGATTATCAACAAGGGCATCGCAGAGGGTGCTAGCATGTAATGCTCTCTTGTCGGAGAGAGAATTCCTCAAGGAAAGGCCGGCTTCCAAGGCCGGCCCTTCCTGCTAAATGCAAAGGGAGAATGCCATGTCGCTTCGATCAAGGTTTCGGATAGCACTGGTGGCCGCGATCATCGCGGTCTTAACTTTTGGGGCGGGACAGGCAGTAACGTGGGCCCAGGACGTCGTTCACATCGTGAAAGGCGTGGTCAAGTCGGTGGATAAGGACACCAAGACCATAGTGGTCAAAGCCGCCGACGGGACAGAGCACACGATCAAGTGGACGGATAAGACGACCGTGGAGGGCGGCAAAGAGATCGGCAAAGATATAGCCGAGGGCAGCAAAGTATCGGTAAAGTACACCGAGAAGGCCGGAGAGAAGACTGCTGTCGGGATCAAGGACGCGGGTAAGGCCACGGCCAAAGCGGTCCAATAGCTTTCCGTTCAGGACCTTGATATTCACTCGTTCGTCCGATGCCTCATGCTGCGCGCAAGGTCCTTGCAAAATCCGGCGCACAACAAGCGATCGGTAGCTTTCTCACGTGGAATCTACCGCCTGGGCGCCGGTGATGTTTCTATAGCAGGCGTGGAGCCTTGGCATGGACTTGTCTGGCAACAAAAAGCGCCCAGACTGCTGCTCAGGATACACTGCTCGTTCTCCTGTTAACTGCTAGAAGGCTTCTCCTACCCCAACACCCCAGGTGAAGTTATCCTTCCCCCAGGCAAAATCAGTGCGCAGATTGACGTGGTACTTCTTGCTCAGCATGTAGCGGATGCCGGTTCCTCCCGCGGGGAGGAACTGGTTAACCCGCAGCTGGTTCCCGCCTGGAGTGACTGAGCCAACCCCGCCGAACCCAACGAGTCCGAAGCGCCACGGCAGAACCAGCCGATACTCGAGTTGTGTGGCAAACATATAGCGATCCAGATACCGGCCCGCAGTGTAGCCGCGCAACTCGTTATTGGCGCCATAGATACAGTTGCCGTAGAAGGGTGGCGATCCGCCGGTGCCACACCAGTAGAAGTTGTAGGCCAGCACCTGCTTATCGTTGAGGCTCCAATACTTGTCAAAGGTGAACTTGTAGGACTGAAAAGAATACTTGCTGCCGAGGTTGTGCGCGAAGAAATCGCCTGTGAAGTCGATTACGCTGCCTTTGAGAGGATAGAAGCGATTGGGGCGGGAGTCGCGCCATATTTCCATGCCAAGCGCGCGTAGATCTGTATTCAGGCCCACGTCAGGGGGGATCGGGGGAGTCTTGCCTGAGGTGGGCTTGAGCGTGATGAACGAGCTTCCGTCAATGAAGCGTAACCCCGCATAGAAGTCCCAACCAACGCGGCGCAGCGTTTTGAAAAAGAAGAAGTGGCCGGCCTGCTCCAGAGGCAACTTGAGCCCGGCATTTCCATTCTCGAAGCCAACTCCGTAGAGGTTGTAGTCGATATTTCCGTGGGCATACACGGATTCGATCTCATATCGAGCTTTATCGAGGTAGAGGTCTGTCCCCAGGCCAAATCCGCGGCTGCCATCGTTCGTAATCAAGCCCCCCGCGCCAATAACTGAAGGAGTCAGTGCACGGTCCTTCGCTGGAATCGGCGTAATGTATCCCAAAACAGGTACGATGCCGGCTCCCAGAGCGGGACTTACGATGGGTAGAGGCGCGGCGACGATGGATCCGTTCGGATCCCCGAGGTCCCATCGGTGCTTCTTGTCATCCTTCTTGTCCGAAGCTTCTCCCGATGCTCTATCGGTCGATGGACTGGACGAGGAAGTCTGAGCCGTGTCTTTCGAGTCCTGCGCCGTGGCTGCCAGCCCTGGACCGGCTTGCGTGGGACTGCCATCAGCACCCGCTTGCGCGTGGCAAACGAGTCCTCCTCCGGCGACCAAGTAACACAGGAGCAAAATCCACGCCGAAGATTTTCCTGGGCCTTTGACAAAATTCACAATGGCCTCCGCGCAGGCCAGGTGTCCGTTGAAAAGTGCTCAAACGTGAGATGTGCCGTAGTTACTCCCGATAAGTGGCTCCCGTTAAGGTGACATCTGCCCACCAGGGGAAACAACTGTCACTTGCGACAGCTCTATGGGACTGCCCTGATGCCCACGATCAGCAAGCGATTTTTACTTAACTGTCGCAAATGACAGTTCCATCCAAGGACCGTCTGCAGTGAAGTAGCAAGGAACATTGGCTCCCTCGGTATCAAGAGAGCCCGACAAAGGCTTTCTGTGAACAACAGCCCCAGCAATAACCGAATCGGTCTTCGTCTCACTCAGAGCGGCGCAATCGTAGGACTGCAGGCGTCATTCTAGTGAGACACATGTTTCGGAACCGCGGCCGTAAGATCCTCTGGAATTCACGGGTCGTTCGACTTTCCGCCGCGAGCCTGGTGACCGGTCTGCTAACCGGAATTGTCGGGGGACTCTTTCGCCTGTTGCTCGCCGCCGCAGACCACCTGCGCGGCACGTTCGTGACGTGGACACATGCGTGGCCACACATGGGCTGGTTGGGTCCGGTCACGATGGGACTAGCATGTGCGGCTTTGGTGCGACTGCTGGTTGTTCGGCTTTCGCCGGAGGCTGAGGGAAGCGGTGTACAGCGTGTAGAAGCCGTTTTCAGCGGCGAGATTCAACCGGCCGGTGCGGTGATCCTGCCCGTCAAATTCATAGGCGGTCTTCTTGCAATTGGCTCCGGTCTGGCGCTGGGCCGCGAAGGTCCCACCGTGCAAATGGGTTCGTCTTTGGCTGTACTGGTGTCGCGCTTGCTTCATAAGAATGAAGAGGATACCCGCATCCTTGATGCAGCCGGTGCCGGAGCCGGACTCGCTGTCGCATTTAACGCTCCCATTGGCGGTTCGATCTTCGTCTTCGAGGAACTGGCTTTGAGCTTTACGCCCGCGCTCCTTGTTGCCACGCTCGCAGCTGCCTCGGTGGCCGTCTGGGTCGTGCGGGCGATGCTGGGAAATCAGTTCGACTTTGTTGTTCAGCGGGTCATGTTCACGGTCACCTGGAGGCTTCTTCCGTTTCTTCTGCTGGGCGCCCTTCTGGGAGTGATCGGAGCCCTCTACAACCGCGTCATCATAGTTCTGCTTCGCTTCATGGATAGATCTTCCAGGCTCACCTCCATACAGCGGGCCGCATGCGTGGGCGCGACCATCGGATTATTGGCGTGGTTCGCCCCCACATTGGTCGGCGGAGGCGACAACCTGACGCAAGGAGTGCTGTCGGGACATCATCCGATCGAGGGGTTAACAATCATCTTTTTGCTGCGCTTCTTTCTTGGCCCATGGTCGTATGCCGCGGGCACTCCTGGAGGCCTCTTCGGGCCCATGCTTGTGCTGGGAGCTTCATTCGGCGCTCTCTTTGGGGATCTGGTAAACCTTATCAGTCCGAGCCTGGGTGTCAGCGCGATTGCTTGCGCGGTGGTGGGAATGGGAACGTTATTCTCGGCATGCGTTCGCGCTCCTCTTACTGGAATCGTGCTGACTGTGGAGATGACGGGGCGAGGTGATCTCACCCTGGCCCTCCTTAGTGCTTCGCTAGTAGCTATTGTCACTACCATGCTGCTGAACGGCCGTCCGATTTACGAGACTCTGAAGCACCGGATGTTAGACCGGCAAGCAGTGGTCCAGCAGAATGTCACCGCATCTCAAGATGGCTTCGCGTCACATTGATAGCGGTGTTGCCCGCCTCCCGTCGTGGCCAATCATCGCGGCCCGAGTCAGCCCAATTGGCATGGGTTTCGCCGCACCTGGCCATAGGCTGAATCCGACCGGGATCGGCTCCTACAACAGGACGAGCTGGGGCAGCTTTTTGCGGGCACTGTCACTTGTGCCAGTAGCATCAGTCAGTCTTCGCTCATAAATTTAGGGCGCACCGGTGAGCCGGTTTTCATGGAGCCGGTTCATGCGGCTGAATTGAGGAGTGTCGCCTGATCATGCTGCACATTCTGGGCGCAATCGTGATTCTCGTGCTAACGATTCCGAGCGGGCGGAAGTGGAGGAGAGTATGGAACCGGTATCAACTGCGCTGAAGAAGGTTCTTGTGTGTGTGTTAAGTTGCGCTCTTGTCTTCGCCACGATGCCCGAGGGCGCTGCGTGGTCGCAAACTGCGCAGCCCGAGATTCCAGCAAACGCCAGCACTTCGCCGGACCAGCACTCCTCGTCCTACACCGGACAAGGCACTCCGCTAACGACAGAGGAACTGGATTCTCTTGTCTCTCCGATTGCTCTGTATCCTGATGCGCTGGTGGCGCAGATTCTCAGCGCGGCAACGTTTCCAGATCAGGTTGCAGCGGCGAATTACTGGCTGCAGCAGAACAAGAATCTGACGGGCAATGCGTTGATGCAGGCGGTCGACAAACAGTCCTGGGATCCCAGTGTTAAGGCGCTCACGCAGTTTCCGGCGGTGCTGAACAACATGGGGCACAACATATCGTGGATGTCGCAGCTTGGGGATGCTTATCACAATCAGGCGTCGGAAGTGATGGCGGCCGTGCAGGCGTTGCGCAAGCAGGCACAGGCCGCGGGAAATCTGAAGACGACGCAGCAGCAGACAGTGAAGACCGAAACGCAGAACGGCACGCAGGTCATCGTGATTCAGCCTTCAAATCCGCAAGTGGTATACATCCCGAGCTATAACCCAACGGTCATTTACGGAACTCCCTACACTGCGCCGGGGTACAGCACCGGCGATCTGGTGGCGACGGGCCTGCTTTCGTTCGGAGCCGGGATTGCCGTCGGAGCTATGATGAGCGGCGGCTGCTGCGGATGGGGTTGGAGCAGCTGGAACTGTAACTGGTACGGCGGCGGGGTGTATTACCACGGCGGCGCTTACTACGGAAATGCCGCATGGCATGGCGGATACTATGGCGGCTATAACAACCGGTACGGTTACCATCCGAACTACAACACCGGCAATCAGCACTACGGCAATAACAACTACCAGCACAATACCAACATCAGCGGCAACACGGTGAATGTGAATCGCGGTGCCGGGTCGAGCTCCAACTCATGGGACAAATCGGGATGGTCGAACTCTGACGCCGCGCACGGCTGGGGATCGCAGAGCGGCAGCAGCCACTCGAGTGCGTTCAGTAGTTATGGAGACCACTCCAGCGGCTTTGGTGGCGGAGGCTGGGGAGACCGGTCCTCCAGTTCCCGGGGCTGGGGCAGCATGGGTGGCGGCGGAGGCTGGGGCGGTGGCCGATTTGGCGGCGGCGGGTTTGGTGGCGGAGGCTTCCGCGGCGGCGGCGGTTTTCGGAGGTGAAGCGATGAATCGCAGCGTCGCAATGAGGTCCTGAACAAAGAATCCGAGACAGAAGAAACGGAGGGATGCCATGTCTCTGGCTCAAACGATAACTTCCCCGCTAAAGATGCTTACGGTTTGCCTCTCTCTCACGGTTCTGTTAGTTTCCTGCAACAAACAACGGGAGAAGCCGCAAGCTGCGCAGAATGTATTTGCCTCGCCCGATGATGCCGGAAACGCCCTGGCATCCGCAGCGAAGGCGGGCAACGGCGAGGCTGTGCTTGCGGTCCTTGGGCCTGGATCCAAGGATGTGATGAGCACAGGAGATCCTGCGCAAGATAAGGCAGATATGGCGGGATTTGTGTCGGACTACGACGCGATGCATCGCTGGAGAAAGCTTCCCGATGGGAGCGAAGTGTTAATTACCGGCACGGACAACAAGACGTTCCCATTGCCGCTTAAGAAGAATGCGTCCGGCCAATGGTCTTTCGACGTGCAGGCGGGGAAACAGGAGATTCTGGCGCGGCAGATCGGCAGAGACGAACTAGCCGCGATGGATATCTGCGAAGTGATTGCCGATGCGCAGCAGCAATACTTTTCCGTGCCGCATGACGGGACCAAGCAATATACGCAGAAGTTCATCAGCGATGAAGGCAAGCAGAATGGCTTGTACTGGCCCGAGTCGAATGGCCAAGCGAAGAGCCCGCTGGGGCCGCTCATCGCTTTTGCGACGGCTGAAGGACTTAAGGTCCAGCCCAATCAGCATCAACCCTTTTATGGCTATTACTTCGCGATCCTGAACAAGCAGGGACCAGACGCGAAGGGCGGTGCTAAGGATTACGTTTCCAATGGAAAGATGACGGGCGGCTTCGGGGTGTTGGCTTATCCCGCTGCCTATCGGCAATCCGGAGTGATGACGTTCCTCATCAATCAGAATGGGCCGCTGCTTCAGAAGGATCTCGGGAATAACACCGATCAAGTCGCGTCGGCAATGACGGAGTTCAATCCCGATAAGACATGGACAGTGGTGGAGTGATCTGTTGCACGATGATAGTGAACGAAGCCGGCTGCGCTCTGGCCGCGAAGGTGCAGCTGACCTGGAGCGGCGACTGGGCCTGGGGATTGCCACTGATCGTACTCACCGTGATGCTCCACGTCGTGGGCTTCGGCTTGATAAGCCGAAGAACCTTGAATGCTTCCAGCCGTAGGATCCGTCAACACCCTATCGTTGTCTTTGTTGTAGTTATAGGCCTCACGACGTTATTAGCTACCACCCTGCACGGCCTAGGAACTTGTTGAAAAACTCATTTGGGCACTTACTTTAGACTCCAAAAAGTGACTAGAAATGTATACAGAGGGCGGATCGGCGCGTTGTAGGCCATTTCTGCGCGACGCTGATTTGTCTTGGCTGGCTGCATCGGATAGCGGGAATCGTTTTTCAACAAGTTCCTAGAGGCGGCCATCTGGGCTGTCGCCTACAGGTTTCTCGGCGCATTGCCCGATAACAGGTCGGCGATGCTCTACTCGCTGAATGCGATGACGAGCTACGGACATACCAATCTCCGCCTGGATGACCACTGGCACCTTCTGGGAGCGATGGAAGCGCTCAACGGATGGCTACTGTTTGGCCTTAGTACCGCATTTCTGTTCGCCGTGATCGAGAGGGTCTCAAGCCATGTGAGAAGGCGGAGGTACGACGTTGGTTAAAGAAGCGTGCTAAGTAAGCTAAGTAAGACCATCCAATGTTAATGAGTGCGTCATAAATTTTTACCGATCACTGGCGCATGTGACAGTAGGCAGCACATGCCTTCTTCGCGCAAGCTTATCTCTACAGTAAGGATGCCCCTCAAACGCACGCAAAGCAATTCCAGTAATTGGCTGCGGATCGCAAGCCGTTCGAGGATCAACAAGCATCGCGCTTTGGGGCGCGAAACGGATATGTCGAGTCAGGAGGCCGATCATGAAGATGAAACTTCTCTTAAGTATCGTGACGCTCTGGCCGATCGGAGCGATGGGTCAGAGTAGCTCAAAACCCGATCCGCCGCCGGATGAGTATGTTCCGAAGTTTGAAGTTCCGGTAGGCTTTTCTTTCGTCAATGTGCATCCCCGCCTGGGGCAGATCACCAGTTTCAATATATTCGGCGGAGGCGGCCAGTTTGACGTCAACTTCGGAAATTATTTCGGCATCAAGGCCGACTTTATGGGATACACCCAGGGCACTGGGCTGAGGAACCAGCTTAGGAACGATTACAACTACACGGGTTCCGCGGGCGGAAACGCGTTCATTTACACGTTCGGACCCCAGATCAAGAAGCATACGGGAATGGTGCAGCCCTTTGGCGAGGTGCTGGTTGGCGCCTGGCACACCAATGCATATGCGACGATCGTGAATGCCGAAACCGGAGGCACCGCAACCGGTTCAGGGAATAATAACGGCTTCGCCATGAACGCCGGCGGAGGCATCGATCTTCGGCTCACGCAGCATATTTCTGCGCGTCCGGTCGAAGTGGATTACCTCCTCACTCACTTCAACGCCAACCACGTGTCTGGCTATTCCTCCAACCAAAATAGCTTCCGGTACTTTGCCGGTATTGACTTCACGTGGGGCGGCAAGCCTCCGATTCCGCCGTCGGCCAGCTGCTCGGTGACGCCCACGGAGATCATGGCCGGAGATCCTGTCACAGCCGGCATCACGACACAAAACTTCAACCCCAAGCACACCATCAGTTATTCGTGGACAAGCACCGGCGGCACCGTGTCGGGCACGACGGAATCGGCACGGGTGAACACCGGAGGCCTGGCACCGGGCAGCTATTCGGTGACCGGAGTGGCGACTGACGAAAAGGAAAAGAAGAACAATACAGCTTCGTGCAATGCGAGCTTCACGGTGAAGCAGCCGCGGCCGCCAGTTGCGAGTTGCTCTGCGGATCCGTCGAGCGTACAGCCGGGCGGGTCATCGACGATCAGCGTTACCGCCAGCAGTCCCGACGGGCGTCCACTGACGTATTCCTACAGCGCGACCTCCGGAACTGTAACCGGCACCGGCACCTCGGCGAACCTCAGCACCGCGGGTGCGGCTGCGGGCGCACCAATCACCGTAACGGCGACTGTTTCCGACGATCGCAACCTGAGCACGACCTGCACGGCAGCAGTGAACGTGCAGGCTCCGCCACAGGCAACAGTGGTCGAGCAGCAGGAGGTTGGAACCTGTAACTTCAGCGATCCGCGGCGGACGGCACGAGTGGACAACATCTGCAAAGCTACGCTGGATGAGGTTGCTCTCCGGCTGCAGCGCGAACCGAACGGACGCGTAGTCGTGGTCGGCTTCGCGGATGAAGAAGAATCCGTCAAGGTAAGCGACATTGACGGCCAGCGGTCGGAAAACATCAAGTACTATCTCACCTCCGGTGAGGGTCAGGCGCAGATCGATCCATCGCGGATTGAAGCGCGCAAGGGCCCGCACGGGAGCAGAAGCGCCACGCTCTACTTCGTTCCTGAAGGCGCGAGCTTTACCGTTCAAGGCACAGAGACGGTTGACGAGTCACAGGTGAAGGGGCAGTCGAGAAACGCCAGACCCGCGAAGAAGGCGAAGAGCAACGCGGCGCAAACGGCTCCGCAATAGCCTGAGTGATCAGGAGTGGGCAAACTTCAATGCAGTAAAACCCGGGCCTTGGGTACAACCGTACCCGGGCCCTGTTTTTCGATGCATGGACATCAAGCTTCAGTCAGCGAGCGTAGACACGGGAAGCGGTATGAAGGACGGCACGCTGAAAGCGTGGAGATTTCTTCGATGCTGACCGTGATCCGTACATTACGTTTCACTCGAACAAAGTAGTACCGACGGGGCCGGATACATTCAGTATCCCAGGCACCTTCACGATTCGCGGCGTTTCCAGGCCTGAGACTTTGACCCTGACTGTTTCTGGCGACGGGACGGGCTCAGGGGAGATCAAAGCGGCGATGGGGCATTTTCGACGCGAGCCGCGTACGAATTCTACCTGAATCTCTGGATTCTCCCCCGCTGGGGAGACCTCAGAATCGACCAGGTCAAGTCAGTCGCCGTGGAAGAGTGGCTGGACAGCATTAAGCGGGCAAGGGGACAAGAGCAAAGATTCGAAATATCATGAGCGCAATCTTCCATCACGCGATGCGGTACGAGTGGGTTGACCGCAACCCAATCAAACTTGTCCGTCAAAGTGCGAAGCGGGAGAAGGTGCCTGAGGTACTCGAACTTTCCGAACTCCAACTCCTCCTCAGCAAGTTGTTCGTCCGGGAGCGCACTTTGGCTCTTCTCGATGCCGCAACTGGACTTCGGGTCAGCGAGCTGCTTGCTCTTCGCTGGAGCGACGTCGATTTTGAGAATCTGGAGCTCAACGTCACGCGATCGATCTGGCATCAGGTTGTCGGCAACTGCAAGACGGAAGCCTCGGCAAAGCCCGTCCCCATGGACAGCTAGATCGGACGAAGGCACGAACTTGGGTCTGCCATCCCGGATGGACGAAGCGCGAGCAACAATCCGTGAAGCCCGGGAGCGGAAAGCTTGACGTTGCGACGGCACTAGTTCCCGGGTCACCGGCAACCCGGTAGTTACACCGCACGCCCTGACCGACGGGCCGGAAAGTCCGGTTGGCGGACCACACGTCCCGAACTACGACGCATCAACCGTTGTGGTGCTTCTTTGATCGCTGTACTCAAATCTCCGTGTCGGCTCGGATCTCCGAGTGGTCACTTTCTCGCGACAGTAAGCGCCGAACAGCATCCTTTGTCACGCTGCGTTAGCCATTCAACGAGGAACAATGCGGTTGCTTCCGCCTCACGAGAGGAAGGTTCTGATGAATTAGATTGATTTCGTGGGCACACTTGGCGCAAAGACCACCCTCGGCTTAGCCAATCTCATTCTCCTACTCGGCATCGCGCTCTTCGTCCCTGCATGGACGCTCCGTTTCTGGCAAGCTTGGCTATATCTCTTCCTCTTTGCCGCATCCTCAGCGGCCATCACCATCTACTTGTGGAAGCACGACCAGGCTCTGCTCTCGCGCCGCGCCAAGGCGGGCCCCGCCGCAGAAAAGGCGCGAGAGCAGCAGGTCATCCAGCTTTTTGCCTCTCTTGGGTTTCTGGCGATCATCGTCGCGCCGTCGCTCGATCACCGCTTTTCGTGGTCCCATGTTCCCCTCTGGCTTGTCCTCGTGGGGGATCTACTCGTCGTCCTCGGCTTCTACATCGTCTTCAGGGTATTTTGTGTCAATACCTTCACAGCCGCCACCGTCGAAGTTACCGAGCAGCAAACCGTCATCTCGACAGGTCCGTACGCGCTCGTTCGCCACCCTATGTACTGCGGTGCCCTGGTCATGCTGCTCGGCACTCCGCTTGCCCTGTCCTCCTGGTGGGGGCTGGTTCCCTTCGTGCTCATGGTCGCCGTCATCGTGGCTCGCCTTCTCGACGAAGAGAAGCTGCTCCTCGGTAGCCTCTCAGGGTATGCGGAATACGCCGCGAGGGTAAAATACCGCCTCATGCCGTTTGTCTGGTAGCCATCTGATCTTCGGCTCGGCACTCGCCGAGTGTACGTTGACGCGGGAAGCGCCTCATTGGCTCAAATTTAGAATTGAGAGCAGCTATCCTTCTCTCCTGGGTGAACGGGGCTGTCGCATCCTTACCCAAGCAAAGGTCTTAATGATGAAGCAGAATTTCGCCGCAATTATCCTCGGTGGGACCGGGCAAGTCGGTGGTGCAGCCGTGGTGGGGCTGCTAGCAATTCCGGAATGCCGGGAAGTGGTGATGGTCACCAGAAAGCCCATTGCGGCGCGAGCGCGGGTGCGCAACGTCATTCTTGATACCGGCGCTGCTGACTTCGCCGAGCGCATTGCTGCCCTTGCCCGCGAAGTCTTAAGCCAAGGTCCCGTCAGCGCGGTGAGCTGTGTGGGTGTGGGTTCTGGGTCGATGCGCTGGAGCGAAGAAGAATTGCAGCGACTTGAACTCGGCGTCGTCGGTGCCTTTGCGCGTGGCTGCCATGACGCCGGGATCACCCAGTTTTGCCTGCTTTCTGCGGTAGGGAGCACAGCCCGCAGCCGGTTTCGTTATGTCCGCGTAATGGGCATGAAGGAAGACACCGTACGCAACATCGGTTTTACCCGCCTCGCCATCTTTCGCCCCGGCATCATTGTCGGCAACGCTCATACCCCGGTCTGGATCGGTTGGTTGGGAAGATTCGTTCCTGGGCCGTTTGGCAGTATTGATCAGCGAATTCTCGGTCGCTCAATCGCTGCAGAGATAGCTCTGCACAGTCGAGAGTCTGGTGAAGTTACCCGGGAAAATGCAGCAATGAAAAAACTCGCTGCGCAGTTCCAATAGCGTGACCTTGGAATCTTTGCGTGGGGTCGTATAAGTGGCTTCTCTCTCCTTTCACGGCCGCCGGGTCGTTCGCTCTTCACTCGTTCTGATGGGGAAGTATTGCCGACCAACAGGAAATTGCGAAACACAAGCGCGTTTCTCAGAGCGTTTTCCTTGGCACAGGGAGCGAGGTGCTGTCAGGATGGCCGCTCCTGGGTAGTTCGGAACGGCCATCGCACTATTCGCTTCAGCTTGCAGATACCCCATCTCCGCAAGGAACCCGACTCTATTTTTCCGCCACAATCGGCAGCAGCACTGCGCTCGCGCCCTGCGGACCGTGCTCTACTGTCATCGTTGCCGCGCGAAAATCCTCCGCCCTGGCAAAGAAAATGTTGGGCACAAAGGTCTGCGGATTGCGGTCGTAGAGAGGAAAAAGCGAGGACTGGATCTGCACCATAATGCGGTGTCCCGGCTTGAACACGTAGTTCACCGTCGGCAGCCTGAAGCGGTACTCCTCTACCGCGCCCGCCGGAATTGCCTCCGGCGTTGTAAAGCTCTTCCTGTACCGGCCGCGGAAAATGTCCAGGCTGATCGCCAACTCGTAGCCTGCCATCTCCGGCTGCTCCGCGTAGGTGGGTGGGTAGACATCGATAATCTTGACCACGAAGTCCGCATCCGTACCCGTCGTTTTCACGAAGAGGTCGGCAAACGGCGCCCCTTCTAAGCGCACCGCCTTTTCCAGCACAGGCGTTTCGTAGCTCAGTACGTCTGTTCGCGTTCCTACGGCCCGCTGATCTTCGACCAGCCAAGTCGTCCAGCGCTTGCCCCCGTCGGGTTCTACCGGCGGTGCCATAAACGGCACCGGCTTTGCGGGATCGGAGACATAGCTGTCTTCGCCGCCCTTCGGCTTCTCCAGCCCCAAGCCAAACTTCTCCTCGAGATACAGCGGCGTCAGATCCTTCTCGTCCGCTCCTGGCCAGTCCGCAAACTTGTCCCAGTGGTTCTCTGCCGGGTTGTAGATCAGCACCGGAGCCAGCGCCTCTGCTGGCTTGCGATCCTTCAGATAGGTGTCGAAAAATGGAATCAGCACCTCCCGCCGAAAGTCCGCTGCCGTATCGCCCTTCCATTTTAGGGGTCCCAGGGTCTCTGCCGAACGGTTCACCTGGCTGTGGCACCACGGCCCCATCACCAGATGATTGTTGGCCGCGTGCCCTGCTGCCTTCAGCGCCTCCCACGTGTGCACTGCGCCGTACATATCTTCCTGGTCCCACAATCCCTGCAGCCACAGGGTCGGAATACTCGCAGGCTTCTCCACCACCAGTTTGTCCAGCGCCTGCAACTGCCAGAAAGCGTCGTATGCCGGATGCGCCGATAGACGATTCCACCAGGGCAACTGCTTAAAGCCGTTCACCTCGGCCCAATAGCCCGCCGTTCCCGCATCCAGAAAATTCTGATAGTCGTCCGCGCCCGGCCGTGGTACCTCGCTGCCCGAGCCTCGGCGGCTCGACTGTTCGGTGAAATAGTCCAGGTTCACCTGCCGGAACGCGCCGTAATGGAACCAATCGTCCCCCATCCAGCCGTCGATCATCGGGCTCTCCGGCGCAGCCACCTTCAGCGCCGGATGTGGTCCAAGCAACGCCATCGTTACAGTCCACCCGTCATATGAGGAACCGATCATGCCTACTCGTCCGTTCGACTCGGCCACGTTCTTCACCAGCCAATCGATCGTGTCCCAGGCATCGGTTGTGTCGTCGGTTTTCGTCGGATTCAGCGGCCCAATCGGGGGCCGCGTCATTACGTAGTCCCCCTCCGAACCGTACTTGCCGCGAATATCCTGGTCCACCACGATGTATCCGTCGTCAGCCCATTCGCGCTGTGCCGACCACACCGCATCGCGCATCTTCGGCTTGTCCGAAGTAAAGCCGTCGGCATTGTACGGCGTGCGCTCAAGCAGAATCGGCAATCCCTTCGCTCCGTTTGGTACCAGGATGACGGTATGCAGCTTCACGCCATCGCGCATAGGAATCATCACTTCGCGCTTTTCGTATTCGTAGCCCGGGTGCGGCTCTTCCCATTTGGCGGGTATGTCGCTGCGGGTCTGCACCATGTCAGGCGTCACTCCCGCCGACTGGGCAAAGGACGCAGCCACCAGCCCCTGGGCAGCGAAGGCAAGGATCAGAGCAGTGAAAAAAGTAGGCATTGTGCGCATCGCTTCTATCTTGTCACGACTCACAGCCCAATCAAAAACACCCCGGACGCCCAGTTCTCGTGTGCACGACACACAAAAGCACAGGTTCGATTCACAGCCTTCTTCCGCTAATCCCTAGTCGACGATCGAAGAATGGCAGATGCGCGCTTATGAGGACCACCGGCGCGAAAGGCGATCAGTTCGGGGTCTGCTTAATACGTCGCTGCGAGGTCAACGGGTGAGTGCTAAGGCGATTTCTCACTCGTCGAGAACGAAATCCGGTAAAACGAAGCACATTCTCCGATATCTATCCGATGGATTCCCGCATAGCCCGCTCGATGTCTGGCCGGCTCTTGCGAAGCAGGTTCAGGAAGCCATCGCGGATCGCGCTGGGATCACTCTGACGCCACACCAGCACCACATCCACCTGGCATTTCTTATCACGCAATGCTCTAAACGATACATCGTTCGAGCGAAGGTGCTGAACACACGCGGGCACAAGCGCGATACCTTCGGCTGCTTCTACCATGGTCAGGACGGATTGCCAAAGGCGCGGGGTATCCACGATGTTCGCCGAGAATCTTGCTCTCCTGCACATGCCAATGATTGCGTCGAATAGATCGGGAGCGCCCTCGCGCGCATAAAGAATGATTCTTTCCGCGGATAGTTGCGCAAGCTGAATCGCTTCGGTATTTTCCAGCGCGTGACCGCGTGGCAGCACTGCTACGATGGGCTCGCTGAAATATATCTCGCTGCGCAGTGCCTTGCGAAACTCTGCGGGAACACTGCGGGTAAACCCGATGTCGATATCCCGGTTTACGAGCGCGGACGGCTGCTGCGCGGGCTCGATGTCCTTGAGAGAGAGCATCACTCCCGGCTGCCGCCTTCTGAATTCGCGGATGAGGCGGGGCAAAAAGGGCGACGTCGCCGGCCCACAAAGACCAATCGTGAGTTTCCCGTACTGACCGTGGGAAGTGCGCGTGACTATCTGCACTGCCCGCTGCGCGTGCGCCAGGATCTCCTGCACCTCGCGCAGAAACACCGCGCCCTCCGCGGTCAGCAAGACTTCACGTTGACCTCGTCGGAGCAGAGTTACGCCTAGTTCTCTTTCCAGGTCTCTCACCTGTCCGCTCACTCCCGACTGAGAAACATGCAGGCGCCGCGCTGCAGAGGTAAAGCTCTGCTCCTCGGCAACCGCACAGAAATATCGCAAATGACGCAGTTCCATGAAATGCCTAACCTATCGCTTTTCCTGATAGTAGCGAGCAGAACAAACGTTGTCACTTCTTACTGATGTCGTGTCTCCAATGTGGCGTGGAAAGCAGTTCGCGACGCGGAGCGATCAGCAATCGCTCCAGACCACCCGCTCCTTAACGATGGAGAAGCTTATGAAGAAGAACTACGCACCCGCGATCGGAACAACCACGGTCACGTATAAGACTCTGGCCGTCGATGGCCTCAACATTGCCTATCGTGAGGCTGGGAGGGCCGGCAGCCCGAAGCTTGTTCTGCTGCATGGCTTTCCTTCCTCGTCGCATCAGTACCGCAATCTCATTCCGGCGCTTGCCGATAGCTTTCACGTCATCTCCCCGGACTATCCGGGCTTTGGCGGCAGCGATGCTCCCGACCCTGCGAGGTTCGCCTATACCTTCGACAACCTGGCCGAAGTCATCGAGCACTTCCTCGAGGAGAAGGGCTTTGACAGCTTCGGTCTCTACGCGCAGGACTACGGAGGGCCAGTTGGCTTTCGCATCGTGACGCGCAAGCCGGAGGCGCTTGAGTGGCTGATTGTCCAGAACACTAATGCTTACGAGATCGGATTCACCGAGGCCTGGGGCGGTCTACGTAACGCTCTCTGGCACAACCGCACTCCTGAAAACGAAGCAGGAGTCGCGGGCCTGCTGGAATATGACACCGTGAAGACTGTATATCTGCACGGAGCGAAACTGCCCGAGCTGATCAGTCCAGACAACTGGAACTCCGATTACTACACCACGCTGCAGAAGCCGAATGGGCGGCAGATCCAGCTTGATCTCTTTAACGACTACCGCAATAACGTCTTGCTGTATCCGAAGTGGCAAGAGCTTCTCAGGAGACATCAGCCTCTGACGATCATTTTCTGGGGACAGGACGACATCTTTTTCACTCGCGAGGGCGGAGAGGCATACCTGGCTGATCTTCCGCAGGCCGAGATGCATCGGCTCGAAGCCGGGCATTTTGCAGTGGAGGATTGCCTCGCATATATCTCGGACCACATCCATCGCTTTTATAACGACGTAGTCGCACCGAAACGTTAAACCCATCTACGTCAACCGAAGGCTCACGCCAAACTTGAAAGGAAGAACCACTATGAATCGTCTTCAGAAACTCACCAGCATCGCTTTCCTAGCACTAGCGGCGACCGCGATCGCCGCATTTGCTCAAAGCTCCACGCCCTTCCAAACGGGTGTCTTCCATGGCCAGGTGCATTCCACCAGCGGACGCGCATCAGTCTATAAGGGATCTGACGGAAAATTGACCCTTCGCCTTACCAACTTCAAAACATCGAACGGTCCTGACGTGCATGTGCTGCTCATTGCTGCAAATGATGCGCAGGACAACGACAACTTCCTCAAGAACAACGTCGAGCGTATCGAACTCGGCAAGCTAAAGGGCAATGAAGGAGATCAGAATTACGACATCCCGGCAGATACTGACCTCACTAAATTTCATACAGTAGCCATCTACTGCGAGCGATTCAATGCAAATTTCGGCACGGCTCCTCTGGAGAAATTCTGAGGAAGTGCTCGGCCCCACAGTCGTCAGGGCCGGTCATCCGATGTAGTGATGGCTGGCCGCAAATTTTCGAGCTGCGTGTAAGTCCAGGTAAATTCCATGATTTCCTTTCTTCGCAAACACAAACTGCTCTCCGCAGTGACTTCCCTCGTCGTGGTCGGTGCGCTCTGGTATCTCTTCCGGCCTGAAAAGTTGTTTATCAACCAGCGCGTAAACGAGGCCGCTCCTTTTGCCACGGATCGTGACGCCCAGCCTATCTACACCGGCAAGCTGAACGGAAAACTGCATGAGACGAGCGGTCGTGTGACGGTCTACCGCCAGCCCGATGGAACGTTGACTCTGCGGCTAACCGATTTCCATACGTCGAATGGCCCTGATGTGCACGTTGTCCTTGCCACAGCCGACGACCCGGCCTTACAGAACGCAACGCCAGGGAAGGCTTTAGCCTCGGTTGAGGTCGGCGGGCTGAAGGGCAACGAAGGCGATCAGGATTATAAGCTTCCGGCAAACACAGACCTCGCACGCTACAGCACAGTGGCTATTTACTGTGAGCGATTCCACGCCGTTTTCGGAAGTGCAACGCTGCAGCCCTTCTGAATCCAGGTGACTCACGCTATAAGTGCCAGGTTAACCGAAAAGAGGAGGGACTCGCCGCGTTCTAAACACCTTGCTCGAGTGCGGGCCGCTGCATGGGGGCGCTCTGCACGCTCAATCGAGTGCGCCACTCTCAGAGCAATGCTCTTAGCAGTCACAGCGTGTGAGCGTGGAGGAAATGGAAATATTCTTCGAGTCCGATAAGCATCAGAGTGGCGACGGAGAGAGCAAGCTGTATGCGTTCCATCCTCAGCGTGTGGAGACTGGGTGGCTTTATACGCCATTGCGAAGCTGGACGGCTGCGAAGATATCGGACTTGTGCAAGAACGACCAGATTCAGCAGAGAGCCCGCGAGCGCGAGCGCGATCATGGGAATTCGAATCCAGTTCACGTGGAATCGATCCAGGGCCGCGGTAAAACCTGCGCTCACAGTTAGGGACGTTATGCCAATCAACAGACGGAGACCGCTTACCGCGATGAAAAACGTGCAGACACTTTGAAGAAGTGCAAAGAAGAAACTGGACCAGCCTAGCAATCCCGAAGCTTCCATTGTGCGGGTTTGAATCGGTTTGGAGATAACGTCGCGCGACGGGACAGCATGAACCGGTCTGGTCAGCATGGGAGAGCCTATTCTGCAACGAGAATCCAGCGCTGATTCCCTTAATACCATCATTCTATGCCAATTCAGGAAAATCCCCTGATCCGTTGAGTTTACTTGCGCGTCCAGTCTGGATGAACCGGCCTGCCTGTAACAAAAACGCCTGGCTCGACTCTCACATATATATGGCTCGCTGACCGTGACGCGTGAACCGTATGCCGCGAATCGGTGTCCTACGCATCGCCGCGGGGGCTCGCCTGTCGCGGATGCATCGTGAAAGATCGCAATGCTGGAAAAGCACAAGATTCTCATTCTCGGCGGAGGCTTCGGCGGCGTGTACGCCGCTCTGGAGTTGGAGAAAAACTTCGCACGTAAGCCTAATGTGGAGATCACGCTGGTCAACCACGAGAACTTCTTCCTGTTTACACCGATGCTGCATGAGGTCGCGGCCGGAGATTTGGATCTAACCAACATCGTCAATCCTGTGCGGAAGCTGCTAAAGAATGTGAGCTTCTTCGAAGGACACGTGAAACAGATCGATCTTCAGAGCAGCCGCGTCCTGGTAGAGCACGGCTTTGACGGTCATTGCCACGAGATCGGCTTCACGCAAGTTGTCTTTGCCCTCGGGTCCACGACACAGTTTTTCAGCCTGCCAGGAGTGGAAGACAACGCGCTGACGATGAAGTCTCTTTCCGATGCGATCAGGCTACGTAGTCGGCTCATTGCGATTCTGGAGGCGGCAGATAACGAATGCTGTGTTGAGGAGAGACGGGAGTTGCTCTCCGTCGCCGTAGCCGGAGCCGGTTTCGCAGGAGTGGAGACCGTAGCGTCCATCAACGATTTCCTCCGGAATTCCCTCCGCTATTATCCGAATCTCTCGCGCGAAGACCTAAAGCTCACGCTCATCCATCCCGGCGACGTGATTCTGCCGGAACTCAGCCTCCGGCTCGGTACCTACGCGCAGCGCAAACTGCAACATCGCGGAATCGAAATCTTATCGCGGTCGCGTGTTGCGGGCTACGACGGGTCCACCCTCGACCTTGTGGATGGACGGCAGCTCGCGGCGAAGACCCTTGTCTGGACCGCGGGCACCATGCCCCATCCGCTGGTCTCCCAGTTGCCGTGCGCCACGGAGCGCGGCCGGCTGAAGGTTTCCGCAGAACTGGCGGTTCCAGACTGGCCCGGCGTATGGGCCCTTGGAGACTGCGCGCTGGTCCCCGATCTGAGCTCCGGATCGTTCTGCCCCCCGACTGCGCAGCACGCTGTTCGGCAGGGCAGAGTGGTTGCGAAGAACATCATCGCTCACGCTGAAGGCGGAATATGTCAACAGTTCCACTTCAAAACCATCGGGCAACTGGCCAGCATCGGACATCGCGCGGGCGTGGCCAGCCTATGCGGCGTGAATGTCTCCGGATTTTTTGCTTGGTGGATGTGGCGCACCATTTATCTGAGCAAGTTGCCACGGTTAGAGAAGAAACTCCCGTCACGCTCGACTGGACACTTGATGTTCTGTTTTCGAAAGATCTGTGCCAGTTTATCGATGTTCGACAGGAGCACCGGATGAGCAAGGACATTCTGCAGAACCTCCAGGGAGTGGGACGTGGGGTATCTTCGCCGGAGAAGTCGATGCCGGTGTCCGGTTCCGCGTGATTCGGTGCGATCTAGCGGCCTTGTCACCATAGCGCGAATACTCCTGGCATTTCGCCCGAGGTCACGACCAAAATGAATCAGTGCGGTCTTGAAGGATGCAGAGTATAGGTGAGTATACGGTTCAAAAGATCAAGGGTACTTCGAGATGTTTGGCTTACCCCGATTAAGTAAATTGCTTCCGGCCTTATCGTCCACGAGTTGGCCCAAGCGACCGGTGCTGGCGTCTGCGCTTGTGTTTCTGGGATTGTGCGCACCAGCCTTGGCCGCCCCTATCGAGGTGACGCAATGGCGCTCCGGCCTGATTGAACTGAATCAGGGTTGGCGCGAACATGACGGAGACGAGGCGGAATGGTCCCGCCCGGAGTTCGATGACAGCGCATGGAATACGGCGGACCTGGACGATCTGGGCCCTGCCCGACAGGGTTGGCACTGGTATCGGCGCCGAGTCAACTTTGGACCAGATCAACGTGAGGTGCGCCTATTAATTGCAGGAGGTGATGGAACCTACGAGTTGTTCGTCAACGGAACCCGCGTGTCGGGACCGACTCTCCGTTCATCCCTCCTGGTCGGCCGACCCGTCGAGGCCGTTTTCCCTGTAAGTAACGCCAACGGCATTTTTGAAATCGCTCTGAGGACGCGCGTTCCACCGGGCTATGCTGCCTGGCATCTACCCCAATTCACGAATGTGACCATGGGTCTTCCCACCGCCATCGAATATGAGAGGCAGGCGCTCGAGAGTCAACGCCTTTACGGCCTTGCGCCATCGATTTGCATCAACCTGTTGCTTTGCCTTGCGGGCCTAAGTGCCCTGGCTCTTTACGCTCTCCAACAAACCCAGCGGGAATACATCTTTCTCGGGCTATACCTGTTGCTCGTGGGGATCTCCAATGCCCTTTCAATGCTCCAATCCTGCGGACTCGTGCCGCTTTCTACGAATTTCCTGATCGCCGATCCGCTGATTTATGCCTGGGTTATCGCCCAGATCGAGTTCACATACAGCTTTGCTGGCCCGCGCGTGGGCGGGATTTGGCGAATCTATGAGGTATCTCTTCTCGCACCCCTCATCCTTTCAGCTCTCACCTGGGTCGGCTTGTTTGCAAGTGACACCTATGTGTTGATTGAGGCGGCTGCGACAGCCCCGGTTGGACTACTCTTATCAGCCCTGCTCTTCGTGTGGTATCGCCAGGGAAATCGCGAGGCCGGATGGCTCATTCTTCCGAGCCTCGCTCCTGCCGTTTCGACTGCTCTCTTCGATCTTGGAACGGCGTCAATCTCCTTGGGCTGGCGGCCATTCAATTTTCTCGTCGAACCGATTCAGATGGGTCCGATCGCTCTTCAACTGGTCGACATCGGGACCCTACTGTTTTTGCTCTCGATAGCTGTCGTGATGTTTTTCCGGTTCAGCCGCGTAACCCGCGAGCAGGCGCGCGCCGCAGCGGAATTGGCTGCTGCGCGCGAAATCCAGCGGCACCTCGTTCCGGCTGTGCTTCCGTCTCTGCCGAATTACGCGATTGAGGCGGCCTATTTTCCAGCCCGCGAGGTGGGCGGCGATTTTTACCAGGTCCTTCCTCAAACAGACGGATCCATCCTGGTGGTGATCGGAGACGTCAGTGGCAAGGGGCTGGGAGCTGCAATGACCGGCGCCTTCGCGATCGGGGCGCTCCACGCGCTTGCAGCCGAGATCTCGGATCCGCCACAACTTCTTAGCCGATTGAACCGCCAGATCCTCCGCGGACAAGACAGCGGATTCATCACTTGCCTTTGCATCAAGCTCAGTCCCAGCGGACAAATGACGATATCAAATGCGGGTCATTTGTCACCCTACAAGAATGCCGAAGAACTCATATGCGAAGGAGGACCTCCGCTGGGCTTGTTCCGTGATTTGGTTTATTTAGAATCTCGTTTTGAGGTCAATTGCGGCGACACTCTTACCTTGTTATCGGATGGAGTCGTCGAGGCCACAGGTCCGAAATACGAACTCTTTGGATCTGAGCGGACACAAGCAATCATCAGTCATTCTGCCCACGACATCGCCGCAGCAGCACAGCAATTCGGCCAGGAAGACGACATCACGGTCGTCAAACTTAGGCATATTCCAGTCGAGCCCGCCACCACCTAACATCCTGAGCACGCGCCAACTCCCGCAACGTCCCCAGTCCGTTCTCTCCGTAGTAGACCGCGCGCAGCATTCCACTTCGCAGCAACTCGGCCGGTTTTCGCGCATCGATCTTGTCGCTCTTGCTGCCCTCTTTCAACAAGGCGTTGCGACGTGGATTGCAGACCACTATTTCCATTAGCCGGCCATTCTCAGTTGATGCATCATCGGCGAATCACCCACCGCTTGCGATCACCGCCAAAATTGCCGGTTGGTCGAGGATTACGGAAGTTGGTGCCGGGGCAACCTGATGAGCTTCGAAATGGCCGCATCGTGTATGGCCAGGGCAGGTGAGAGAGAAAGGGTGGTCTCAATTGCCCGGCGCCGAACCAAAAGCGGTGAACTTCCATATCGAAAAAGGGGTCAAATCAGGCCGTTTCCGGAGCAACCCCGCACGCCGCCTATACTATCCGTCGGAAGAAAAAGAGCGGAAAAGGATAAAAGCGTCTCGTAACCTCCATAAACATGGTGGGAGCCCGAGGGAACCGGCCCTTCGGAGCCGGTTTTTTCCTCAGCGATCCAAATCTCACTCTCCGGGCACTTGAACCGGTTTGCCGCCGGCCCTTTGCCCACCTATCCGACAGTCCTGAGGCCCTGCTCTTGCTTCCATACGGGGACGGCGGCTTGCTCGATGAGTCAACCGGCTCAACATCGAGTTCATCAGCTTCCGCGAGCAGATCGACACCGGCGGCCCGCTGGGCCGCGCGGTGGTGGTCATCAT
Organism: uncultured Acidobacteriaceae bacterium; assembly: GCA_963782175.1. Classification (GTDB taxonomy): domain Bacteria; phylum Acidobacteriota; class Terriglobia; order Terriglobales; family Acidobacteriaceae; genus Silvibacterium. Next base: position 34,452 of record CAWAIX010000008.1, on the reverse strand, counting down.
CGGAGCCATCGCGGAACTGGAACGCAACCTCATCATCGAGCGGGTACGCGCCGGCATGCGCCGCGCACGGCTCGAAGGCAGACACATCGGCCGGCCTTCCCTCGAGCTCGATCCAGCCGCCATCCGGCGGGACCGGCAGCGCGGCCAGAGCCTCGGCCAGTTGGCCAAGAGCTACCCCGCGTCTCCCGCACCACTATTCATCGCGTGCTCCGTGAGCACGCCAAAACCACTACTCTGGAGAAGTCCACATGAATGAGAACAGCGTCTGGAAACGGGCCTCCGTGCCGCTTGCCGCCAGCTCCGGCCTTATCCTCGGCTGGCTCTGTTGCCAACAGGTTTGCCGCCGCAAGTTTGCTGAAGAAAAACTCGAGCTCCAGCTCAACGAAATGCACAGTGTCCTGAAAGACGCGCACAAGCGCATCCTGGAACTTTGGAAGTACATCGATCCCCACTAGACATCCCGAATCGGGGTGTTTCAAAAGGCCTCGAAAAGCCAGCCTCCTAAACCCCACTGCATCAACAGCCGGATCTCCCCCTCCGGCCTGTCTCAAAAGGTGTGGATTTAGAAACAACAACTGAAGACGACATATACATCAGTTGGATTACTTCCGATAAGCCGACTTTCCGGTACCGATCTGTAGCCGGCGCGTCATCGTGACCGCAGACATTGACACTCGCCCTCCAGCCGATTGGAATGACTTGAGATCAGTTTTGGAGAGGGCACACGCAGATCATGGCTCGTATCGTTGTCATTGGCGGGAGTGGACATGTAGGAACATATCTTCTACCGGCTCTCGTTGCACGCGGACATGAGGTTGTAAACGTCAGCCGTGGCACCGCATCACCGTATCGGGAGCATATGGCCTGGAAGTGCGTTGAGCAAGTTGCTGTGGACCGTAAAGCAGAAGAAGCGAAGGGCAGCTTCGGCTCGCGAATCGCCGACCTGAACGCTGACATTGTCGTGGACATGATCTCGTTCCAGCTTGAAGGAACACAGCAGCTGGTCGAAGCACTGCGCGGCAAAATCGAGCACTATCTCTTCTGCAGCACAATTTGGGTGTACGGCCATGGGACCACGATTCCATCGGTAGAAACCGATCCAACGAACGCTATCGACGCCTATGGCGTGAATAAGGCAAAGATTGAACGTTGGCTTCTACAGCAGGCCCGCAGAGACGGCTTTCCGGCGACGAGCTTCCGGCCAGGTCACATCGTCGGCGAAGGCTGGGTGCCTATCAATCCACAAGCCAATGCGAACCCCGATGTTTTCTCCCAGATTGCGCGAGGTGAAGAACTCGTGTTGCCAAACCTCGGACTGGAGATGCTGCATCACGTCCACGCCGATGATGTCGCGCACTGGATCATCTGCGCCATCGAGCAAAGAGCGGTATCAATCGGCGAAGTGTTCAACACGGTTTCGTCCCACGCGCTAACGCTGCGCGGCTACGCCGAGGCGATGTACCGCTGGTTCGAGCAGGAGCCCAGGCTTTCCTTTGCGCCTTTCGATCAATGGAAGCTTGGCCTGACTGAGAGTGATGCTCATTCCTCATGGGGACACATCATGCGTAGTTCCTGCGTTTCCATCGAGAAGAGCCGTCAACGCCTCGGATATAACCCGCGATTCACAAGCCTTGAGGCCATACAGAAATCGGTTAAGGCCTTAATTGCCTCCGGCCGGGTCACCGTGCCTAAAGCATCAGCACAAGCATAGACATCGGATTAGTCCTTACAAACGCACCAGCCTTCCGCGATACGGCACTTCCGAATTACCGGAGTCTGGCCGACTTTGCGGTACCAATCCGATAAGCGCGGCGGTCAAAACTCCGCTGTAAACGCGAGTATTGCGGTTGGCCTTGCTCAAGCACTGTTGATGTGCTGCTCCGCTTTCTGAGATGAACGGCTTGCGTCAAGCTTCTTCGGCTGGGGGTACTGCCTCCGCTGCGCCAAAGCTGCGAAATAAAGCCACAACGTGGGCAGAGGCATCTGGCGCGTAGAACATCTCTGTGTTCACCATCGTGTCCGCCGTCATGTGCCGCATGCGGCTAAACATCTCGGCTTCGTATGCCGCGATCGCGTCAGACGCTGTGTTTTGCCTGAGAAGGAGCCGTGACAGCACCAGGGCGTCGAGCATCGCCATGTTCACACCCTCGCCTGCGTACGGCGGCATCACATGCGCTGCATCGCCGATCAACGTGACGTTGGGCTTCGGCTCCCAAGGCTGATCTATCGGGCAAACGAGCAGCGGGCGCCAGACCATAGACGCGGCTTCCCTGAAAAGAGGATCCCAGATCTCGCTCCACCCCTGGAAATTGGCGTGGAACCATGCCACTCGCTGGTCTGGGCCGCTTGCCTCTTCAAAGCTAGGCCTAGCGGAGTCGCCACGGGTCTTCACTCCCGCGTAGAGCAGCACGCTGCCGTCAGGCTTGGTCCCCATGCCGATGGTTCTTTCGCCTCCCAGAGCGATCAGTGCTGACCCGCCGAGGAGATCCCATAACTCAGGGATCGTCTGCTTTGCCGCAGGAACGAGGCCCTCTACGAGAGACACCCCGACATACTCTGGCCGTATGGGAGTGACCAGCTCACGCAAGCGAGAGTTCGCCCCGTCGCAGCCGATCGCGATATCGGCCAGTGCAATCTGTCCACTCGCAAAACGTAACAAGACCTGCTCGCCCTGCAACTCTGCAGACTCGAGCTTACAGTCCCACTGCACTGTGCCGGGTTGAAGAGAATTGAGCAGAAGATCGCGCAATGGACCACGCTCGATCTCAGGACGCTTCCCGGCACCGGACATCCGGCGGAGATGATCGTGAAGAACCGTTCCCCTGGCATCGGTAAGGCGAAGACGATCAAGATCCGGCCGGTGGTTGGCCCAGAACGCGTCCGTCAGGTCGGCAGCTCCGAGTGCCGCTAGTCCGGAGTCCTCATGGAGGTCTAATGCGCTGCCCTGGACCCGCGCGCTGCTGCTCTGATCACGCTCATACACGGAAACCTGCGCACCGCTTTGCTGCAGTAGCCGGGCCAGCGTGAGGCCGCCTGGCCCCCCGCCGACAATGGCGATCCTCTTTCGAGCAATGGCACTCATACACAGGCACTCATACACACCTTTCGGATCGTCCGACACCCGCTTGGGGGTCTACCCGGTCCGCATCACTTCTCATGATGCAATTTTTGAGGAGAAATCGGCATGAATGAGCGCATTGGCGATAACGCGCTCATCGAGAACCGGGGGATAGATGTCATGGCACCGAACCGCTTTTCGTCACCTTGCTCTGCTCAGGCGGCCCATGGGCTGTCGTTCATTCGACGAATAGGACCCGCGTAGAGCATATGGGCCTAGTGATCCATTTCCGCGGCCTGCGTCCTCGCTAATATGCTATCTGCTTTTGCTATAGCTGCAATGCTAATCTCACTGTCCTTCTCGATGCGAGAGGAAAGTCGATTCGGTAAGGAGAAGGCAGCCAGGGCTGGCTAGTTAGGCTCGGTTGGAACTCAACTGTTGCGCACAGCCCGATGCGTTTTTCCATGCCGGACCTATCGAGTGATTGCCGATCGCACTTCAGATCGCCGGCGCTCCATTCGCGGAATCCACGACATTGGCGCTGGCGCATATGAGCGCGAAACAGCATGCACACGCGGCATCCGGCATAGCAGGCAACTATGCCACGAGCGGCGGCCCAACATATTGCATCTCGTACCGCGCAAATACTTCTGCATCCATCTTCGGCCCGTTCGGCACCGCCACATACCGGAAGAACTCCTCCATCTTCCCCGCGGGAGTAAACGCAATCAACATGTGCGCCGGTTTCTCGCCCATCCCTGAAAAGGCATGCGGAATCCCGCGCGGCCCCAGGATCGATTCCCCCGCACGCAATGTCGTCCGGCTGTCGCCAACCTGAAACAGCACCTCGCCCTCCATGACGTAGAACCACTCATCCTGATGGAGATGGAAGTGCCGCGGACCACCCTTCATCAGGTTCTTGTGTTCAATCATGAGTAAGCCGCCATTGGTCTCGCGTGGCACCGCCTTAAACAGAATCGTGCTGTATCCCAGCGAGTGCGTCTCTCCAAACCGGTCTTGTCAGGCTTCCACCGGATGGATCCCGCCAGTTGGCGGAAGCGCAGCACTCTGGCCGAGAGCAAAAGCCTCGAACCCTGCCGCTGGAAAAGCCTGCTGCTGGAAGCACGAATGCTGCGCTCTTGAGCAAATCACGACGCTTCACTGGCAATCTCCTTCGCTTCAAAGGGGCATGAATCAACCGCGCGGCGAGATTCCATTTCTACAGCCCGGAGATCTGCGTAGCGTGGAAAGCGCCTAAGTATAGAATGGTTTGGTTTCCATCCCTAAGAAAAATCGCGGCGCCGTGCGGCTTTTCCGCGTCAGTATCGCCGATGCGTTCTCAGCTGACGAGAACAGACCAATGCGCTCATCGAGCTTTGCCGAGAGTGAACATAGGTCCTCATAAACGCCGCAGCCTTCCGCGATACAGCACTTCCGAATTACCGGAGCCTGGCCGACTCCCAAGGAACATCAACCGTTCTCTGAGGGGATGACCTTAAATCCAAGTTGGGCAGCTTGTCTGCGCAGCCGATACTCCGCACGCCGGATGGTGTCAGCTTCAGACTTGTGGAAGACGCTCTCGTTGTAGGCCTCCTTTGTTCCCAACAGGTGGAAGAGAATGCGAGCAAGCTTGTGGGCCGTGGCTGTGATCGCCTGAGGCCTGCCGAGTTTGCGGGTGATGCGGCGGAAGAATTCGCCCAGATAGTCTTTGGCGTGATGCAGTGATTGAGCGCCCATGCGCAGGGCGGTCGCTACCCGACTTCGCACGCAGAGCCCTAGCCAGGATGCGAAAGCTGAGGCATTTCGAAACCTGGAAACATCCGTACCGATCTCGCATAGGATCGTTTGAGCCGTGATTGCGCTGATGCCTGGCACGTTCGTCAGATCTACTCCGATGATGCGATACAGCTCCCCTCGAAGATCGAATGTCTTTGGCTCATATCGGCGCCTTTGATATGCAGAAGCCTTCGTTCGTGCGGGCGTTGTTCTCTCTGCGGTTGCGGCTGTTTCAAGCTCGCCCAGTTGGAGCTTAATCTCCTGGTCAACTTCAAGAACGAGCTTCGATAGTAGTGATAGGCCGCCAACGACTGACGAAGTGCGAATAGATGCTCTGGACGGTAATCGCCTTCGAGCGATTTTGCGATCGTGTCCTCGCTGTTCTTCACACCACCATGGCAGAGCCGCGCCAGGGTTAGAGGATCTCGTTCGCCCGCAAGGATCGCATCCAGAATCCTGAGGCCACTAACTCCCGTGATGTCGTTAAGAACGCGATGAATCTGGAGGTTGATTTGGTCCAGAGCCTTCTGCATATGCAAGACGTGCTCGGCTGCCATTTGAATCAGGCTGTAGCGATGTCGCCAGAGAGATCGAATGGCGCAGATGAATCCAGGTGGTCGAAAGCTGGCACGGAGCAGCCCAACCGAGTGCCGGTACTGCAGCCACTGGCAATCTGAGACATCGGTCTTCCGGCCTGGAACGTTTTTCACGTGCTGTGCGTTGACCAGGTAGACCTCGAGGCCGCGGGCTTCCAGGATCTGATAGATCGGAATCCAGTACACACTGGTGGACTCCATCGCGACCGAACGAATCCCGCACTGCTCCAACCAGTCGGCCAGCGCATGCAGATCGCGAGTGAAAGTGGGAAAGCTGCGGACGGGATGCGGATCTCGATCAGCACTGACGGCGACGAACAACTCACTTGCACCTACGTCGATTCCCGCAGCATCCGGATGCAGGACCGGCAGTGCGTCACATCTTCTCTTGCCCTTCTTGGCCATTTGCTCCTCCGATCATGCCGGTCGGGTGCCCGGGGTGCGGACACAGAGCAAACTCCCAATCGAGATCGTCGCCGGAAACCGGCAACCGTCATCACACGTCTGTACGCAACCCCAGACCCACGCTTATCGATCGGGCTTCAAACCGGGTACCAATGTCGGCGCGGGCTGTAGCTGTCATCCACCGGCACTCCCAATGATCGCGCGGCTCGCGTTCCTTCATCTCCTGTCTGGCCAAGGCCAGTTGCACGCTTATCAGGACTAATGCGATCTCGATCGCCCCCTGAGGTCTACGGGCGAGTGTGGCAGCGTCCCGTCTGCGTGTCGTTATCCCTCACTTCAGAGGAGAACTCGCCGAAGGCGTAAGAATTGTGGATTGAACCGCAACGATGTTGGATCGATCCCAGTCCTTGGTTTCCTCGGCAAACTCAGAACTCCCCGTGTACCGCCGAACGACCTCGCCGGGATCTTCGCCCTCCGGATAAGAAACTAGAACGAAGGCCGTTGGCTCGACGCTGTCCTTTGCGGTCCAGACGCCATGGGGCTCAATCCCAAATAGCGGAAAGCTATCGAGATGGCGCGGATAAACCTGGTTCATGTAGATGTCGAGCGCCTCTTTGCCGCGCAAGGTGTATTGGCGAAGTTCAAACGTTCTCATGGCTGGGTCCTTGTTCAAAGAATTGGGTTGAGGATTACTGGTTATGAGCCAACGCATGCTGGACAACGACGGGTCGAAGGCATTAGCTCAGAAGATGTTGATCAGGAAAAGGCCGGTGACGACCATGACCGCGAAGGTCACACCATGGATCGAGAAGGCTGCCTGTTTCGAACCGCCTGAACCCAATACGTTCGACATATCGCCGAACGCGGTAAGCGACTGAACGAGAAACGCTATGCCCACCGTCCGCGGGTTCGTCGTAACCATTAGGGCCAGGACAACCAAACCGGATACGATGTCCCGGATGCCTTTGAGGCGTAGCCAGGCTCGAGTGTCAGGATCAGGTGAGGGTAGTTTGAGGCCGAAGGATCCTGTCACCTTTTCGGGAGATGCGATGTAGAGACTGCCAATGATGATGATTCCGACCGCGAGGAGAGCGGCCGCGGAAAGCGGAATTGTGGTATGCATGTGTAGCTCCTTTTAACAAATCTAGCAACGCTATAATATATGTTTGTTGCTACGCAACCGATTCATTACGCGCTAATATTTCTAGCAATGCTATAATCGGTGAATGGAAGCAACGTCAGCCCCCAACCGCATTGCGGAAAGAAAACTGCGCGACCGGCAGGCCCGGCGGGCACAGATCGTCAGCGCCGCGCGCCGAATTGCGGAGACCGAAGGTTGGCCGAGTGTGACCGTTCGGCGTCTGTCCGACGAGATCTCTTACAGCCAGCCCGTCTTGTACGCTCACTTCGGGAGCCGCGAAGGGATCCTCTCCGCGGTTGCTATCGAAGGATTTCACGAACTGGGCCTTGCTTTGGAAAAGGCAAAGAAACGTGCGAAGGGTGCCGGTGCGGTAGAAGGATTCGCGTCCGCATACCTGGCGTTCGCGTCGACATCGCCCGCTCTGTATGAAGTGATGTTTTCCCTCAGACTCGACGTACCCTTCGCAGACCCTGCGACTCCTGCCGAGTTGCAATTCGCCTTTGCGCAACTCATGGAGCTATTCAAAAGCCAGGGCTCGAAGTCAGAGGTTCTCTCCGAACTCTTCTGGGCCGGCCTCCATGGGCTTGCCGAGTTCACCAGAACTAAACGACTTCCGCGCAGTCGCCAGAAAGAGCGAGTGAAGGCCCTGGTCGAACTCTTTACTTGTCACGTTGAACGAGAATCACAGTTGTAGGGGCTATACGTCTTTCTACAAATGGCGCAGCACTCAATACCGATCGGTCGAATCGGGAGCATTCACTCCGATCGACGAAACCAGCCGACAAAGCCGCCGCGCGGCGCGAGTTGAACGTTGAGAGTGTCTTTCTGCGTCGCGTTGCCGTCATCCCGCTTCCACGCATCAGGACGGTCTTTGTCTTCTCGCAGCTGGACTCCCTCCCATCTTCCTTGGCCAAGAAATTCCAGCGGAATGTCCAGACTAGTGGCATCGCTTCCGCTCATCACTGCGACGAACCATTGCTTACCGGAACGGCGTGCCTCTGCGACGATCTTGCCGGGCTCACTTCCCTTTAGGACGCGGGTTTCATCCCATACGGATGGAATTGCGCGGATCACGTCAAGTCCGGGATTGCTGAGATAGCTCTCGGGATGTCCGCCGAAGCAGAGGAAGGGCGAAGTGAAGATGATCGCCTGCGCAAGCTCATGACCCCAGGTGTTGCCCTGTAATTCGCTTGAAGTGAACACAGTGGGTGTGTAGTCGGCTGGGCCAGCGACATAACGAGTAAAGGGCAAGATGACATCGTGGTCTGGCTGCAGGAGTCTCTTGTATCGAGTGATCTGATATTCGTGGCCGCGCACGCCCTCGCGAGTGAGCACATTGGGCCAGGTGCGGTCCATGCCGCTGGGCTTGTTGGCGCCATGGAAGTCGACGAGAAGATGGGCGTCGGCAGCGTCTTTCGCAATCTCAAAGTACCAGTTGGCAACCTTCCGGCTTGCTGGCGGAGGAAAGTCGATCTTTACGCCGACCACGCCGGCCTCGACCGTTTTGCGGAAGAACTCCTTGCGTGCCACGGGGTCACTCACAAACCGGCTGTGCACCCATATCCATACTTTGACGTTTTTCGTCTTTGCATAGGCAACGGTAGAGGCGACCGCTGTCCATGAGTCCCGCCACTTCTCCCAGCCTTCGTCGATGAGGTAATATTCGAATCCGATTTGACTGGTCCAGTCGACCCACTGGTGCTGATCCTGCTCCTGCGGATCGCCGATCGCTAACCACTGCCATGTCGATCTTCCAGGCTTGATCCAATCCGCGTTGGCCAATTGAGGAGTTACGGGCGGGTTGAGATTCTGCACGAGCGTCGTGTTCACCAGGTCGTTCAAATTGCGCGCAATCACGGTGACCCGCCAAGGCTGAACGACCTCATCATCGGTCGTCCAGCCCTGAGGATCGGCGTAAAGCTGCCCTTCTAATGCGCCATCGGACCCAAGAGTCAATGCCAGGTCGCCGTAGTCCTTGATGAGCGCTTCCGTGAGCGTGAGATAAACGTCTCCGACGCGGGCAGTGATCGGCATGCCAAACATGCCTGTGCCAAGTTGCTTGAGAGTGGTGGTGTGGTACGGGCTCTCATAGGAGTTATCAAGCTTGGCAGCCCATAGTTCGGGATCTCCTTCGAGCATCCAGCCAGAACGGTCGGCTTGCACTCTTCTTGCCGCTTTTGCAGGAAGGCGCAGACGCACGCCTAGACCATCATTGGCCACGTGGATGTCGACGAAATAACAGACGCCGTGGGATTTTGCCGGGATCGTCAACTCATTTGCCAGGTTGATTCCTTCGGCTTGTGCACCGAAGAATTTGTAGTGCTCGTCGATCTTGCGAACCTTCCCAGAACCGAGAGTTACATCCGTGCCGAGATCCGCATCGTCGGCTTCGATCCCCAGCCGGGATGGGGCAAGCACCTGCTTCCCATCGACAAGCACGCGATACTTGAGAGTGCCGTCCGATGCGCTGAGTTCAGTTCTCACTTTCCCATCAGGGCTCGAAACGATCACCGGTTTTGCCGAGGGCGTCTGCGCGGTGAATGCAGGGAGAGAACCTGCGATAGAAAACAACAGCACATCTACTACTTGAATCATTTTCACTTCGGTTCCACCTCAAATTGCGAGCTTTGGCGTCATCTGTGAAAGGCGTTCTTATCTAACGGAGCGCAAATTATCTACACGCAGCAAGCGCTCATTCAGGTCGGCAGCCGTCAAAATGACACATAGCGTCACCCCATTTTCCGATTCCAGAACATGCGGTTCAGGGGGAAGATTGCCGGCTGAGTCGATCAAGGCGGAGAGGGTGGAGATCAAGTCAAGATGATCTTGCGAGCCGCTCCGTCCGGGTCATTTACCATGTGGCATTCGTTATCCCAGATCATGGTCGCGTTGGTTTCGGGATCGGTCGGTGTCCACTTCAAGCCCGGTATGCTGGGATTTCCGGTCGCGGCAAACGCGGCCCAAGACGCTGCCATCTTCTTCGCCAGAGCCTGCGCCTCAGGGGTATTTCCCGTTCCTTGTTCGCACCGCTTGGTATTGTCGAAGCAAAACTGAAGATCCGCTGTGTGCCAGGCGCCAGGTACGCCGTCGAGAATCGTCGTCTGCCAGGTTAAATAGTAGGCATAGGCCGGAGCGGCCTTCAGCTCATGCTTTAACCGCGCCATCTTCACTACGTTGTTGCGCATGGAAAGCCCGTTTAATCCTGGTCGACCGCTGCACATGTACGACAAGGTCTGAATCTGCTTATGCGGATAGGCTTTCTTTAGCGTAGTTACGATTGCGGTCGCTTTTTCATTGCCGTACATCTTAGACAAGCTGTCATGCCACTCCTCTTCGGTTGGTCTTGAAGACATCTGATTGCCTTCTTCGCTGACCGAGCCGATCAGGATGGGTACGTTCTTAGAAATCTCCGGAGCAGCGTCGAAGAAGGAACGCGTGTCGATTATTTTACCGTCGACGCATGGTGACCATCCGACCCGCGGCTTGCCTGGAGCCCCAGGCCCCATCACGGGCGGTCCGGCGGGATTGATTTTGGTCACGGCAGCATTGCCGGCTGCGATTAGCGTGCTCCATTCCATCTTCTGCAGTGATGCGATGTCATTCGATGGGAGTCCGAGGTCTTTCATCACCACCCGGGCAACTTCTGTTTGCTGCTCCCTGCTTGGTATGTTGCCTCCGCCACCAGACTGAGCTGCTGCCCGATGGATCAAACCCACGGCCGAAGGCATACCCATTAGCGTTGTCACCTTCGATCCGCCGCCGGATTGGCCATAGATCATCACTCGATCTGGATCGCCGCCGAAGTTCTCAATGTTCTCGTGAACCCAGCGCAGCGCTGCCACCAGATCCGTCATGCCAACGTTGGCGGAGTCCTCATAGGCTGACCCACCAATCTCGGCCAGATCGAAGAAGCCAAGGATGTTCAGCCTATGATTAACAGAGATCTGCACGACGTTGTGGTGTCGCGCCATCTGCGCGCCCTCATGCGAGGGCAGTTCATACGAAGACCCAAAGCTGTACCCTCCGCCGTGAAAGTAAACCATAACTGGAAGCTTGCCGGTCAGGCTGGGCGTCCAGATGTTCAGCTTCAGCATGTCCTCGCTTTGCCAACCATCGTCCCAATCGAAAAGAAAGGTCTGCTCGATGCTCGTCCAGGGATGCAGAGTCTGCGGGCAATTCGCTCCGTATACGAGTGCTGGGTATTCGTCCGTCCAGGGCGCTGGCGGCTTGGCCGGGAGCCAGCGGTTCTCCCCGGCCGTCGTCGCACCGTACGGAACACCTTTGAATGTGAAGACTCCACCATCCAAAAACCCTCGCACCTTGCCGTACTGCGTCTTTGCAATTGCCGAACGTGGCGTTGAGCAGTTGCCGGGCTCCTGGTGCGCCGCAGTCTTGATACTGTCGGAACCGAACGCCGGTATAGTCAGCGCCGTACCCAGACCTGCGGTCGTCGACAGGAATAACGCCTCACGCCGGGTAATGGGAGTGCCATTTTTTGGTTGAGACAAGAGTTTGAATCTCCTTTGCTTAAGTGTGTCAATCATGCCCGCGTCACGCGAATGAGCCATCTTCCTGCTCCGCTCGAATCAGCTGAAGCTACTCGGGCAACGCATACTGTCCGTCTACATGAAATTTGCCGGTGAGGCCCGGCGCTCCGGTATCGGGCTGACCTCCGCCGATGCTGATCGCGTAATCCCCTTGCGCAATGATCGGGTTGCCATTCTCAGTTACCATGCCCAAATCACGTGGCGTCAGATCAAAGTGCACCTTCTGTGTGGCGCCGGGTTCGAGGTGAACGCGTTGAAATCCGCGGAGAGCGATGCGCGGCGCGCCTTTTTCAGACGGAAATTTGAGATAGAGTTGCACGACCTCGTCTCCCGCTACGTTCCCGGTATTGGTCACTGTGGCATCAGCGCTGAGGGGCTGTCCGGCGGCGACTGCGGAAGTGGGAACGCTCAGATCGCTGTAGCTAAATTTTGTGTAGCTAAGACCGTACCCGAAGGGATAAAGCGGCTTGCCCTCAAAATATCGATACGTTCTGTTCGCCATCCCATAGTCTTCGAAGTTCGGTAACTGATCTACACCTTTGTAGAAGGTGACCGGCAATCTGCCTGAGGGGTTGTTCTTACCGCTCAGGGTCTCGGCAATCGCGGCGCCCCCTTCTTCGCCCGGGTACCATGCCTCAAGCACGGCGTTGGCATGCTCATGAATCCAGTTAATGGATAAAGCGCTTCCGTTTATGAGAACGACGGCAACGGGTTTGCCGGTAGCTGCTAAGGCTTCCACCAAGTCTTCTTCGGGTCTAGGCAGATCGATGCTGGTGCGATCTCCTCCGAGGAAGCCGGGCTCGCTGACGGGCATCTCTTCACCCTCGAGCTGGCTCGTGATTCCAACCACGGCGATGACGACATCCGCGTTCTTCGCAGCGGCAACGGCCTCGGGCGATACCGCATTGTTGACTCGTGCCCAGAACAGCTCGGCATGCGCTTTGCCATTATTGCTGCCGTAATTCATCCGCAGTGCGGCCTTACGACCCTTTTCGAGATGAACGCGTCCTACGACCGACACGGGCTCATTTCCTCCACCGTAGGTCAATGCAACCGGCTTATCGTCGACCGTCAATACTCCGAAGCCCAGAGTGCGGATGCCGAGAATATAGTCGCCCGTTTCATTCGGCGTGAGGAAGCCGGACCACTGCACGCCGAACGATTTGTTCTCTGCCACCTTCGCCGGCAGGCTCTCTTTGGTGAGCTCGACATTGGCCTCGGTGCGGCTCATGATCGGAGTGCTCTTCCTCTCCGAGCCCGGCCCTCCGCGCATCCCGTCGTTATAGTCGGCCTTCAGTCCTGGCTTGCCCTCAGGCGTCGTCAGAAGAGCATTGGGTATGGGGGTGCCTTCGGTGCGAAGAAACTGAGTTCCCGGCACGAAGCTTATGGATGCATTGGGGAATTCGCCCTTAAGGCCATCCACAATCGAGACGATATGCGTGGGCTGCCCAGCATAGTTTCCGATCAGCGGCCGAGTTTGATCGGCGAGCGGGCCCACGACGGCGATTTTCTTGATTTCCGGTTTCAGCGGAAGAATGCCGTCATTCTTCAGCAGTACCATCGACTCATTCGCCAGCTTGCGCGCTTGCGCGCGGTGTTCCGCGCTGTCCAATTCCTTCTCATCGATCTTTGCGTACGGAACCATCTCAGGCGGGTCGAACATCCCCAACTTGATTCGAGCGGTGAAAAGCCGAATCAACGCCGTATCGAGTGTGCTTTCGGGCAGGTATCCCTGCTGCACGGCATCGATATAAGCTTTCTCGACCGGATCACCGAAGCGAGAGGTGAAGGTGACGCATTCGTTGTCCATGCCGCGAATGACGGAAATGGCCGCGCCCTGTGCCTGCGTGGGACGGTAACGGTGATTGGCGGCAACATCGCGGACCGCGTCGCAGTCGGACACCACATATCCCTGGAATCCCCACTTGCCACGCAGTTGATCCTGCAGCAGATATTGATTTGCGCACGCGGGTTCGCCATTGATCGCGTTGTAGGCGCACATGACTGATCCCGCTTTGCCTTCGACAACGGCAGCACGGAATGCGGGCTCGTATGTATCCACCTCGTCGTGCTTGCTCACGTCCACATCCGCAAAGTGACGCGTCGGTTCAGGCCCACTGTGCACCGCGAAATGCTTCGGCGTCGCAATGGCGAGGTAATATTTGGGATCATCGCCCTGCAATCCGGTTACATACGCCACGCCCATGCGGCCGGTGAGAAATGGATCCTCGCCATAGGTCTCCTGTCCCCGGCCCCAGCGAGGATCGCGGAAGATGTTCAGGTTCGGAGACCAGAAGTCGAGACCTCCCATGATGCCCGTATGTCCTTCGCGCAAATTTTGCACGTGCTTAATGCGGCCCTCGACGCCTATCTGTGCGGCCATAGTATGAATGCCTGGCGCGTCGAAGGTCGCGGCAAGCCCAATCGGCTCAGGGTACTCGGTCACACCTTCATTGATGACTCCGTGGAGAGCTTCGCTCCACCATTGGTATGCAGGGACATTAAGCCGCGTCACTGCGGCGGAGTTGTTCTGCATCTCGGTGGCTTTTTCGGCAAGCGTCATTCGCCTGCACCAAATCCGTGGCGCGCTGCTCGGGCGTGAGCTGGGGATTCATGTAGGGGAGATTCGCTGAGTCCTGCGCGATTTCCGTCCTTCGCGGCGACGACGAAGAGCAACGTTCCCAGACAAGCAGCTATGCATTCGAATATTCGTCTCATGGGGCGATTCATAAAGTTTCTCCAGATCGTTTCAAGCTCGAACAAACGTTTACTCTCCAGGAACAGCTTTGATCCTGGATGTTATTGTGAAGTCCTCTGTTTAAACAGCAGCGGCGCAAACTCATTCAGGTAGTCTCGCCAGTTATTCCATGCGTGGAAGCCGGCGCTCTGATGTTGCTCCACGTCGATTCCGGCTTTTTTCAGAATCGCAACCGTGGCATCGCTATTCTGAAGCGCAATATCGTATTGGCCGGCGTTCACCCAAAAGAGCCGGAATGGTTTGCCGGAGGCATGATATTGCGCCACATCCGTCTCCTCCTCTTCCTTTTGTGAATTCGGAAACCAGCCTGAGCTGAAGATGCCCACATAGGCAAAGTCTGCCGAATCGTCGAGTGCGATGTCCAAGGCTTGCAGGCCGCCCATGGAAAGGCCGGCAATCGCCCGGTGATCACGGTCGGCGATGGTGCGGTAGTGCGCGTCGATGAAGGGCAAAACCACCTTTGTGAGATCGTCGTTGAAGGCGTCATGCCCCATGCGCACGCCTGGCGTTAGCCTGAAGTCGGTTGAGATGTGCCCTGCCGGCATCACGATCATCATCGGAGCAGCCTTGCCCGCGGCGATCAGATTGTCAAGAATGGCTCCCGCCCGTCCCACGGTACCCCAGGAATCATCGGAGTCGCCGCCGCCGTGAAGCAGATAAAGCACCGGCAGTCGCGCGGTTCCGCTTTCATACCCGGGCGGCGTGTAGACGTGCATTCGGCGCTGGCCGCCGGTCGCCGAGGAGTCATAATAGACTTCCGAAATCGCGCCGTGCGGTACTCCAGCCTTGTACTCCATGAACTCCGCGCCCGGAACTTCGTACATGCTTGAGGAGTGAGTCAGCGATTGCGACGTGAGCGGATTGCGTGGATCTGTTGTGCTTACTCCATCCACCGTAAAGGTATAGCGATAGGTCCCGGGTTCAATGGGACCGATGGTGGCTTCCCAGACGCCCTGATCACCCTTCACCATCGCCACTCCACCCTGGTATTTGTTCGCCTCCTGAGGAGTGATGCCGGGCGTGGCCTCAGGCCCCTCGGCATGCAGCTTCACCTCCGAGGCATTAGGCGCCCAGAGACGGAATTGAACATGACGATCGGGCATGACTTCGACGGATTTGAGAGTGTCATTGGGCGTGGGCGCGGGCATCTGCATTGCCGGCCGGTTCGGCGCCTGCTGTGCCGCTTGACCGAACGCCAAGAGAGAGAGACATAGTCCGGCGAAGACTCCAAACGTGCCGGCAATTCGCTTTCGCATCCTCATTTTTCTATCTCCTGTGTGAGCCAGCCGGATTTCGCAGCCTTGACTCTCGGCCGCGTGCTAACGGCAGCCCTCGGTAAAGCAGAGATTCTTGCTGAAGAACGGCATCACGTGGTTCTGGAAGCGATCGGCTACGGCACTGACATGCGTACCCGCATAGATCTCGAAGCTGTTGGCGATTCCGTAATTATCGAGGATTTCGTGCAGCTTCGTGGCATCGAACCGAAGGCCATCCTGATCGCCTACGTCCATTGCGATGGCGCGGTACTGTTTGAGATTCCCGATGTACTGGTCGACAAAGGCCAGTGGTGAGTTGGCTGCATATTTCGCCACGATCTCCGGCACGGGTATTCCATCCTTAGTCGGCAGATCGAAGTAGAGCGGCGGGTTCTTAGGATCGGGAGCCCAAGCCGCTGCCGTCGCGTATTGCGCCGATTGAAAACCGGGCGATTGCGCGGCGAGGTCGCCTGGAGACTTGGCCGCCGCAACCTTCTTCTCGCTCGCAATCGCCCGCTCTTTGATTTGATCCGCGGTTCCTGGTCCGCCGCCAGCCATGGAAGAGAGGCAGCAGGGGCTCATGATGTAGAGAGCACCGAATACATCAGGATGCTTCATGCCGATGCGCGACGCACATAGCCGCCCATCGAGTGACCGGCTAATCCTCTGCTTTGCCGATCCTGGATTGTGCGGTAGTGTGCGTCGATATATGCAACAACATCGTGCGCAATGAAGTTTTCAAAATCGCCAGTCGTGGCAGAGCTGGAATACATCGAGCCGTTATAGATCGTCTTGGAATCGGGCAGCACGACGATAATCTCGTTCGCCCCTTGCGCGAAAGCTCCTTCGATGGTCAGTGGAACGTGAATCTCGTGCGTCCACTGCTCTGCTCCGATGGAATAACCATGCAGCGCATAAACGACCGGATAACGCCGCTTTTTTTCTTTCTCGTAGCTGGGAGGAAGAAAGACGATCACCTCGCGATCCACAGCGTCGCCCTCAAGATTGGCCTCTAACGCTGCGCCATGGATTTTGATGTGTTGAACCGTGACGGGTTTTGCGTCAGGAACGGGAGCGGGAACGATTGTCTGCACCTGAGCGTCAAGTTGACCGATGAATACAGTCGTCGTCGCGATCGCACAAGCAAGGATTAGTCTCGTTGTTCTCATTTGGGCTCTCTTGATGCTGCTAGTGCTACCGCACCGGATCGGAATAAATGTTCACTTTGAAGGGACACCGATGGTGACAGGAGCCAACCAAATCAAATCCACATTTTCAGACTCCAGCAAACGTTTTCCTCATTCGCCCGAACAGTTGCAATCTTTCGAGCGCCTGGCGATGGTCCTTTGCGAAACCATATGAATATATAAACGACAAGCTTCTTATGACAACCTAATAAATCGCTTTATTATTAGACGTTCACTGGCATACCATTCGGGCTGCCCATGTTTTCGCAATGGAAAACGCGATCGCTTTTCCCCGCATCCAGGTGCATCGCTCGTACGGCCGGAATCGTGATGCTGTTGAGTCTGAGCTTTTGCTTGGCCCAACGCTCAAGCGATTTCAAATCGGGATCGTCAAGTGATGTGCAAGCGGGGGCACCTAAGCCGGTCGAGATCCTGTGGTACAAGACGCCAGCGCCTATTTGGGACCAGGCGCTCCCGGTGGGAAATGGCAGACTCGGAGCGATGGTCTTTGGCGGAGCCAACACCGGGCCGAACAACGGTGACCTTCAGGCGTCGGCAAAGAATGCTAATTTGATGGATGGCTCCGAGACCTCCGGAGCTGATGAACACTTACAACTCAACGAGTCTTCGTTATGGCAAGGCGGGCGCGTGAACCGGCTGAATCCAGGGGCGCGCGAAGCGGTTCCGCAAATCCGAAGCCTCCTTCTTGAGTCCCACGGGCTCGATGGCGCAAAAATCTCCGCCGCAGAAAAGCTCGCCCAGCAGGACATGATCGGCGTCCCTGCCGGTATGCCGGGTTACAGCACCTTGGGCGATCTCTATCTGCGCTCACTCGACAAAAGCGTGATCACCGATTACCGCCGGCAACTTGACCTCGATACCGGCGTTGTACGCACCACTTATACGATGGCCGGGGCACACTTCACGCGGGAGGTCTTCGCCTCCGTGCCCGACCAGGTCATTGTCGTGCGCCTCACCGCAGACCGCAAAGGTGCAATCGGCTTCCGCGCCACCATGGACCGCCCTTCCGACTTCACTGTCCGGGCCTTCGCCCAGGACACACTCTTATTGCGAGAAGGACCGGAACATAAAGACCAGACCCGCTTCGCCGGGGAGGTGCTCGTACTGCCGACCGGTGGCGCCGTACATGCCGAGAATTCTGAGATCGTAGTTACACGGGCCGACTCCGTCACGATTTTGATTGCGGCGGCCACCGACTTCAAGGGTGGCCCTTTTGCCGGCGGAGATCCTGAGGCTCGCTGCGGGAACGACCTCGTAGCCGCGAAGACTCGTAGCGCGCTCGACTTGCTTTCGCGCCAGGAACTTGTCTACCAACCGGTTTTCCGGCGAATGACATTTCATCTTGCGGATCCATCGTCAGAACATAACGAGCTTCCCACCGATGAGCGGATCAAGAGGGTCAGCGCCGGGGGCGACGACCTTGGCCTGCAGGAGCTTTACTTCCAGTTCGCCCGCTATCTGCTCATTAGTTCCTCACGTCCCGACGGGCCTTCCTGCAAACCTGCAGGGAATCTGGGCCGCGGGTGTCAGCAACCCCTGGGGATCGAAGTACACCATCAACATCAATACCGAGATGAACTATTGGCTCGCCGAGCCCGCCGGTCTCGGCGACTCAACCCTTCCGCTAATCAACTTGATCGACATTGTCAGAACACCCGCGAGTGGGACCGGTGCCCTGGTCGCTAAGGATTACTACGGAGCTCGAGGATTTGTGATCCACCACAATACCGATATCTGGGGCGATGCCGATCCCATCGATGGCTACCAGTGGGGAATCTGGCCCATGGGAGGAGCCTGGCTCTCGCTCCATGCCTGGGACCACTACGCGTACACCCTCGATAAGTCCTTCCTGCGTACTCGCGCGTGGCCGATCCTGCATGATGCTTCTCTATTCTTTCTCGATTACCTCGTAGATGATGGCTCGGGATACCTGGTCACCGGCCCATCGATCTCTCCGGAAAATAGGTACAAACTCCCTGACGGGAGCGATCATTCGCTCACCATGGCACCGACAATGGATATCGAGATTGTCCGTGAGCTCTTTACTCGAACAATCGACGCCGGACGCATTCTCGAAGAAGACCCGGACTTCCTCAAGCAGGTCGAAGCAGCCCGGGCTAAGTTGCCTCCTTTCAAGATCGGTAAACTGGGCCAGCTCCAGGAATGGCAAGTAGACTATGCCGAAGCTGAACCAGGCCATCGCCACATTTCGCATCTATGGGCGCTCTTCCCGGGCACTCAGATATCCCTCGATCACACGCCTGATCTCGCCAGGGCCGCACGCGTCTCGCTTGAGCGACGGCTTTCTTTCGGCGGCGGTCAAACAGGATGGTCGCGGGCCTGGGTCGTCAATTACTGGGACCATTTGCATGACAGCAAGCAAGCCTACGACAGCCTCCAGGTCATGATTCGTCAATCCACCTTTCCTAACCTGATGGATACTCACCCGCCCGGTCTCTTTCAGATCGACGGTAATCTCGGCGCCGCGAATGGAATGCTCGAAGCGCTGATCCAGTCTCGCTGGATGCCTGATGTTACGGAGATCGAACTGCTTCCGGCACTTCCGGAGCAATGGAACGAAGGCTTTGTCACTGGAGTTCACGTCCGCGGAGGCGCAGTAGTTGACATGTCTTGGAAAAACGGAAAGCTCCAGACCCTCGCGCTGACCTCGAAAGCGGACGGCGCAGTCCAGATCATCGCGCCCGCTGGGCAATCGATCGCCGCAATCCGCGCCCCAAGTGGTCACGTGCTGACCTTGAAGCAAGGAGAGCCGTTCCACCTACAAAACGGGGTCACGTATCAACTTCGCTTTCGCTAAGCCTGAAATGAGACAGGAGCGCAAATGCCTAACCACATAATTTCTCTAGGTAGAACAACGCAAAGTCATACTAGTTCGAGGCAAAGGAGCAGTTTGACCCAATCTATGGTCGCCAAAATCAGAGTATGTCTCCTCCTGGCCCTAACCTGTGGCCCAAGCCTCTTCGCCGACGATTTTGCTGTGAAGGTGAACGACAAGAACTATCTCGACACTCAGGGTTTCAGCGTATTTCTCTACGACAGCACCTACCATCCCGTTTTTGTCGACCAGAAGAATACGGCGATGGAGATGATTCTCCACGGCCAGCGCATCGCCACGAATGGCGACGTGCGCCTGATGCCAACGCCCGAGCAGTGGGACCTCGTCGCGACACTCAAAGGGCGCAAGGCCGATAAGGCAAACAATCGGCTCACCGCGGACTTGGCTTTCCCCGCCTTCGATTTGAGCTACACCCTCGAAGTCGCAGCGGAATCAGGCGGAGTGAAGGTCAGCATCGATCTCGATAAGCCGCTACCGGAGAAACTCGCCGGGCGAGCCGGCTTCAACCTGGAGTTTCTGCCCTCGATCTACATGGGCAAGGCTTACCTGGTGGACGGAACCAAGGCCGGCATCTTTCCGCGAACGCCTAACGATCCGATGGTCAAGGTGTTGCCTCTGGCGGATGAGCCAAAGAAGGCTTACTACCTCGAGGACTGGGATAAGGCCAAGGGATACACTCAGCCGCTCCCCTTCGCCGACGGCAAGAGCATCACCCTGGGAGTTGACGATCCACTTGCCCGCATCACTGTGAAGTCGGATACCGCCGACCTCATGCTCTTCGACGGACGCAATCGCGCACAGAACGGCTGGTTCGTCCTGCGCTCGCTGATCCCCACGGGCAAGACAACCGGCGCCATCGTATGGCACATCAGGCCAGACCTGATCCCGAACTGGACGCGGCCGCCAATGATCGCGCACAGCCAGGTCGGCTATGCACCAGCCTTCTCCAAGGTTGCAGTTCTCGAACTCGACCCGAAGTACAACGGCCCGAAGACGGCCAAAGTGCTGCGCCTGATGGAGGACGGATCTTACAAGCAGGCGTTCGAGGGCCCGGTCACGCCTTCAACACCCTGGCTGCGGTATGTATATTCGAAATTCGACTTCACCCCGGTCAAGGACCCGGGCCTTTATGTCATCGAGTACGCAGACCAGCGCACGGCGACCTTCCCCATCTCCACCGATGCTTACGCCAACATCTGGCAGGACAGCCTCGACCATCACCTCGCGGTACAGATGGACCACGTCTCCGTTCGCGAAGCCTACCGCGTCTGGCACGGAGCCTCGCACTTGGATGACGGCATTCTCGCGCCCGTGGTTGGCGAGCAATTCGACGGCTGGAATCAGGCCACGGCAACAGACGGCAAGTACAAAGGCGGCGATCACATTCCTGGAATGAACGTAGGCGGCTGGTACGACGCCGGCGACTTTGACCTCGAGGAGCCTGCGCAGCTGAGCGTGATTCAGAGCCTCGCCTTGGCCTATCGCGAATTCAATCTCAAATACGACGAGCTCTCAGTCGATGAAGACGCACGCGAGGTCGAGATGCATCGACCCGATGGCGTGCCAGACACGGTCGAGCAGGTCAAGCACGGCGCAGTGCTCATCCTGGCGCAGTTTCACAACATAGGTCACTCGATCCGCGGCACCCACGAACCAGACCTGCGCCAATATACCCACCTCGGCGATGGAGCATCGAAGACCGACGGCCGCATCTATGACCCGAAGCTAGGACCGAACGAAGTGAAGGGCGACGACTCCGGCAAGCCGGACGACCGCTGGATCTTCACCACGACCAATCCGTTCTTCCAATGGAACGCGATCGCAGCGCTGGCGGCAGCGTCCGATGTGCTGAAAGACTATGACCCCGCATTAGCGAAAGACTGCCTCGAGACCGCGATCAAAGCGTGGAACGACGAGAAGGCCCATCCAACGCCGATGCCTGGTAGCGGCTTTGGTGGCGCTCCGGCTGGAGCTTCTGGTGGCGTGCTGGCCGCGTCGCAAGGCGTGGTGGCCGGCGCGCATAATGGCCCGGGCAATGCACCTTCAGGCACGACCAGCGCACCCCCAGTTCCGCCGCCCAACCCCGGCCGTGCAGCCTTCATGGCCGCACAGGAGTGGGCTGCGGCTCTGGAATTGACGATTGCCACAAATGGCGCCGAGCCCTACAAGTCCCGTCTGCAGGAGCTGTTCCCGCAGATGATCACTCCGCAGCAAATGGGTATCCGTGGTTGGACAGCAGTCCGGGCCCTGCCTTACCTCGACGCTGGCGCAAAAGATCAAATGCGGGAAGCGGTAAAGGCCTACATGGTCGAGCAGGACAAGCAGTTGGCCGCCACCCCTTTCGGTGTGCCCCCAAGCCTCGGCACCTGGGGCGGATCGGGCGCAGTCGTTGATATGGCCATCCGGATGTACTTTCTGCATAAGGCATTCCCAGATCTCGTAGGCCCCGAATATACCCTGCGCGCCGTCAATTACATCCTCGGCACACACCCGGTATCGAGCACATCGTATGTAGCTGGCGTCGGTACCGTCTCGAAGACGAAGACCTACAGCAACAACCGCGCCGACAACGCCTACATCCCGGGCGCAGTGATTCCGGGATACATCATCATCAAGCCCGATTTTCCAGAGTTAATCGACGACTTCGGATTCCTCTGGTTCGAGGATGAAGCCGTCGTCGCCGGGTCGGCAAGCTGGGTCGTGGCCGGCAACGCCGCGGACGCGATCACGAAGGAAATGAAATAGCTACGCTCGGAGCCCAAGTTGCGAAACAGCATAGGCAGCCGTAATGGCCCGGCTCTCGGCGACTATTGGTGGTGACCCTCTCCGTTTCGAGAGATGCTGTAGGGAGACTCTCGTGACCCAGACACAATTACCAGCAGACTCAACGGGCAGTCATCCCAGCCGAATCGCATTTCGATGGAGTAGGTTTGCGGCTTTAACGGCGGTAACACGGGTTCGAATCCCGTCGGGGACGCCAATATAGAACCAACAACTTGCGTAGGGTTTCGCCTTGTATTCTTGGGTGCAAAAAGGACACGATTTGGTGCCCTTTTTGCACCCTCAAATCGCTTGATTTGAGGCACCTATGCGACACTCCTGACTCACTCTCGTCTTGCTCCGCTGATTGATCTTGAAATCCGCTTAGGCGGGAAAAATGAGAGTCAAGACCGCGGCCTGTGCCGCGTGCTTAGCCGTAGCGAGGAATGCCGCAAGAGTTCCTCCATGACTTTGAATTCCGTTCCCACGCTCCTGAGCAGCGTCGAGTAGGTGTGGCGAAACGTGTGCCAGCCAATTCGTTTCCGAATTCCAATTCTCTCTGCGATAGGCCGGACAATTCTTCGAAGGATTGCTTGACCCCAATACGGATGGCGACCGCGAAGATGTTCATTGGCAAAGACCCAATCATCCTGTTCGCGGTATTTGCAATGATCTCTCCAAAGGATGAGCGCCGCAGCCAGAATCGAATGGACTGGAACCGGCTTCTGAGAAGCCTCGGTTTTGCATTGACCCACGATGCCATAGGCAATCGAACGCTTCACGTTCATTGTGTCCTGAGGTGCCCGTGTGATCGTGACTGGGCGCACCTCTGCAACAATCCAGTCGGCTCAGGCTGAGCTTGGCGATAACGCTGTCGTAATCCACAGCGACGCGACCTCGCTTCCCGATATGGATGCCTTAGCGGAGAAGGTCAAGGAGACGTTCGGCAAGCTCGATGTGTTGTTCGCCAACGCGGGATATGGTCGATTTATCCCATTTGAGGCGGTGACTGAGGAAGTTTACGACGAGATGCTCAACCTGAACGCGAAGGGACCGTATTTCATCGTCCAGAAACTGGTGCCGCTCCTGCCGGAACGAAGTTCGGTGGTCTTTACGTTCGCGCAGGCATCTCCTTCTTTATGTCGTCCCCTTCATATTGTGGGGCTCTCTCATCCTGCGCCTCGCGCTGGGCGCGCAAAGGCGCGATATCCTCAAGATGGTTTTACGCCAGGGCCTCACCCTGGCCGGCACCGGCGCCGGCACAGGCCTGGTTGGCGCGCTTCTTGTTTCTCACCTCATGGCCGGCCTGCTGTACGGCGTCTCGCCCTACGACCTCTCCACCTTCGCCGGCGTCACCGCCGTGCTCACCGCCGTGGCCATCGCCGCCAGTTACCTCCCTGCGCTGCGTGCCATGCGCCTCGACCCGATCACGACTCTCCATGCTGAATGACTTTTGGCGCTGCCCGGGATTTGTCTTCACAAGTTGTTGCCAACCCAATGACCTCCTTCGGGATGCTGACGAGTTCACGCCACAGCGATTTCCAGAGGATTAGTCCCCAAGAACGCCCTGGCCGGATAGTCGGCTGCGCGTCCAGCTGCCACTGGGATGGTTCATCCGTGTTCGATGCCCAGTCTGTCGTTCACAGCGACTCTCAAGCGCTGCTTACAGCCGATGTAGCGCTCCGTTGTTTGTACTGACACGTGCCCAAGAAGGAATTGGATCTGCTCAAGCTCGCCACCGGCAGCATGGCAGAATCGCGCACAAGAGCGGCGGAGGTCATGCGGTGCAAGACGCGGAATGTTCATAGTTGCGGCGGTCTTCTTGACAACGTGCCAGACCGTCTTTTCTGAGATGCGGTCCCCCCAGAGTTTACCTGCCCGACAGACACATCGGAATAGCGGGCCGCTGTCAATGCCGGCTGCGGCTAACCATGTATCGAGTGTTTCCTTCACCCAATTCGGTACGGGGATCGTCCGTATGTGCCTTCCTTTGCCGACCAGGTCCACAATGGCCCAGCGCTCCTCACGACGCTGCAAACTCTCTAAGGTGAGTTCCGCAAGCTCGCGGCGACGGAGCAACCGAGCAGGATCGCAAGAATCGCTCGATTCCGTTTTCCAGTAAGAGTTCGGCTGTCGGGCGATTGCCAGAGCGCCAAGGCCTCTCCTGCCGTAAGCCAGTTACCCAAACGAGAGCCCAGTTTGCGAACACCTTTGACTCGATGAATTCCGGCTGCCAGTTCAGGGCTCAGCAGACCGGCGTCGGCTGCTTCGTAAGCCAACCGGCGCACGGCTGCAAGACGGACGTTGATGGTTCCCGGAGCAAGGCCGCGCTCCTCCAAGTAAATGCGATAACGCAAGACGACAGTTTTGTTGAATGCCAGCCGTGGCTCAGAACAATACCAGGCGACGAACTCATCAATGGCATGCTGATACCCGCGCCTTGAATCCGGCGAGTCGAGGCTTCGTAAGACCGCGAGTTTTGAGTGTTCCAAATCTGGAATGGCGAGCTTAGTCTTCGGTCGGTTCTTCTGTCCTTTGGTTCCATTCGTAGCCGGCTTCCTCATGGTTCCCACCTCCATAGTGGCGGTTCATGAGGTTAACGAATGTTGAAGCCCGGCGTCTCTTGGGTGCCAGAAGCCGGTTAGAACGAAGTCGCTGGCGCGACGGACTTGAGAGTGGTGGTTAGCGAAGGGAGTTATGCCGGGCTAGGGTGAGAAGTCATAGGGAGGAGGTTCCTATGACTCCACTTCGCCAGCGCATGCTGCACGAGCTTCAGCGCCGAGCAACTGGGTCCTGAGCACCTGCGACGTTATCAGCGATACCTGCTGCAGGAGAAGAAGCTTGAGCCCAGTACCGTCGAGATCCGCATCTCGGCGCTGCGGTTCCTGTACAAGCGCATGCTGAAGCGGAGCGATCTGGCCTACGACGATCTCATCTTCCCCAAGGTGCCACACAAGCTGCCGACCGTGCTTAGCCAGGATGAAGTCGTGCGGTTGATCGACGCCGCACCCAACCGCTTGTACCGCATGATCCTGGTGCTGCTCTATGCCACCGGAGTACGCAGGACGGAAGCGGCAAGGATCAAGGTCGAAGACATCGACAGCCAGCGCATGGTCATCCACATCCGCCAGGGCAAGGGCGCCAGAGACCGCGATGTGCCACTCTCGCCGAAGCTGCTCGAAGAGCTGCGCAGCTGGTGGCGATGGAAGAAGCCGCGCGGATACCTCTTTCCCAGCACCGCGGGCCAGCGTGGCACCGACCAGCCTATCTCCGACAAGACTGTCTGGCACGCATGCCGCACAGCGGCCACGCGCGCCGGACTCACGAAGAAGATCCACCCGCACACGCTGCGGCACAGCTTTGCGACGCACCTGCTCGAAGCCGGCGCCGATCTGCGCACGATTCAGCTGCTGATGGGCCATGAGCGGCTCGAAGACACAACCGTCTACCTCCAGCTCTCACGACGTCACCTCCATGCCGCCATCAACCCGCTGGAGCAGATCACGCTTCGTGCCGGACAGCAGGACCGGAAGCGATGAGCCGGCCGCCCTTCGAGGTGGCCGACATCATTCGCATCAGTGGTGATAGCTTC
This sequence comes from uncultured Acidobacteriaceae bacterium, assembly GCA_963782175.1. GTDB lineage: Bacteria > Acidobacteriota > Terriglobia > Terriglobales > Acidobacteriaceae > Silvibacterium. The sequence goes on along the minus strand of CAWAIX010000008.1, from coordinate 8,498 downwards.
CGGCAACGGTATAGCGCTTCGTTAACCTGGTCGCAGCACAAGGTGCTCGATGCGATCGCTCGCTGCCGTACCGCTGCGCTCGGCGGTCATCGCGATGCGTGCGTGAGCTGCGGACATCAGGCTATCTCGTATAACTCCTGCCGCAACCGGCGGACGAAATCCGGCAGTACCGTGGGACGCTCACGGAACGGGGCCGCAGCGAAAGAAGGAAATACCTGGAAATCCTATGTTCCATAAGCGTTACTGAGAGAGAGTTGCAATATGGTTCCCGTGGCATTGCTGGCACAAACACTACCGAGCGCGAGTTCCGGCGTTGATTGGCTTTATCAGTTCGCCAATAATCTGACCAATCTCACCACACAAGACGGCGGAGCGCTCACGCAGCTTGGTCTCACGGAGCTAAGTTGCATCTCTCTTTTCGCTCTTATCAGCATGGTCGTCAATTGGAATACGACCAGCATGACACTGCGTTTCCATGCCCAGCCCGTTCACGCAGGCGATCTCGTCACGTTTCTGGGGAGGCTGATCGTGTGCTGCCTGCTGGAGAGCTATTGGGTGAATCCTTTTCCTGGTGCGAGCTTCGGCATCAACCATTTTTTCTCGTACATTGCACAGGCGATGGTCGCCGCTTTTGACCAAAACTCTCTGGATCAATTGCTTCAACTGCTCAAGACTGCCGGTGATAACACTGCCATGCCATCCCTGATGGCGCCAGTTCAGATCTTGTGCTATTTCCTTGTGCAGATTCTGCTAGGGCTCGCCTCTGCCATCCTATTCGTTATCAATTGCAGCGCATTCATCCTCTACGGTGTGACTGCCTTGTTCGGTCCAGTTTTCGTCCCGTTACTGATGACGAGAACGTTTCGCGCGAAGTTCTTTCACTTTCTGGATGTGCTCATCGGTTTCGCCATGATTCGCGCTGTAGCTGCTGCATTCATTTTTGTGTGGGCGGGTTTTATGAACGCTTTTATTCAGCAGACTTTCAATGGCAACTATTCAATGGATATGTGGCTAGCAAATTTAATACCGTGCACGATGGTCTTTGTCGCGTTCATCATCAACATGCTCTTTATACCGAGCATGACCCAGGCGATCTTTGGAGGGGCGGCCGGAATGGCTGAGAACATCATAAAGATCGCCGGGACTGCCGCATCGACTGCCGTGATGAGGGGAGGAGCGTAACGATATGTTTCAGTTTTTACTCCGTGTCAAAGCATTGGAGCGCCTCGGATTAGCACGACCGCTTCGATACCTGTTTTTGATTGCCTTTGTCATTGTCTTAATCGCGGGGCTTGTCTACGCCGCCGCGATATTCAACGCCGTCACCAACCAAGGGAGTCCAGATCATCATGTCCCGCCACATTCTACCCGCTGACGCATCGCTCACGCCGGAGCAGGCGTTGCTCACCGACGTGATTGGGAATGAAGTCTACGCTTCCCACTATGCTGAGCGGAAAGCCTACCGTCTCATCATCGCCTGTGGGACCGTCTTGCTCTGTGGGTCGATGTGGCTCAATTTCTCTCTGGCCCGGCGTCCGATTGCGAATCGCTACATCCGCATCGACGAAATGGGCCGCGCCCAGGCAATTCAGTACAGTGATCTCAATTACAGCCCGCGTGAGGGTGAGATCCGGACATATCTCACGGATTGGGCAAATTATCGCTACACCATCAGCCGGGACACGATCGCCAAAAAGTATCCGCTCAACTACTACTTTCTATCGCAGGCTCTCGCCACCCAATTGATGACCGAAGACAACCAGAATCACCTGGTTTCGCAAGTCATGGCGGGGCAAATTGAACAGAGCGATGTTGAGGTAAGAAACGTGACGATCACGTCTATGTCGGACGAGACCGTTCAGGGTACGCGAATGGCGCGGGGAACGGCGCTAGTAACCGTCCGTCGACAAGCTGTATTCTCCGCGCAACTCCCGCGAGCCTAGAACAGAACACTGGCTCTTGAGTGCGACCTACTATCTGAACCCTAGACAAGTGAGCGACCAGGCGAAGATTTTCCCACAGTTCGAGACCATCAACCCACTCGGATTGACGATTACGGAGTTTCACGAAAACAGGGTCTCCGTCGATCCGGTTGTGCCCGGAGCGGCCGCACAGAATCAGATACCAATTGCACAACCAGCCGGGGGAGCAACACGGTGAGCTACGAGTTAATTCTCCCGTTTTTCCCGGAGGAGTTGCGCGAATTGTTGTCGGATCCGTCCATCTCGGATTTGATGATCAACGGTACGACGGGCGTCTATGCAGATCGAGATGGCGTCGTGCAGCCGATTCCACTCAAAACGCCCTATACAAACGAGCGGCTCCGGGCAGCAATTGAGCGCGTGGCCCGCATATTAGGCCAAGACCTCACGACACAGAATCCGATTCTAAATACCCGCTTGCCCGATGGCTCACGCGTGGCGGTGGTCGGCCCTCCCACTTCCATCAATGGACCTACTCTCACCATCCGGAAATTCAACCGCTGGTATAGCTCCGATGAGCTGATTACTTCGGGCAGCATGCCAACTCAGGTTCGGGATGCTGTCGTCGGGTTCATTGGTGAGCGTAAGAACGGCATCATCAGTGGTGGGACCGCATCGGGCAAGACAACACTCATGAAGGCGTTCCTCGACCATATTCCTCAGGAGGAACGGCTCGTGATTATCGAACAACCCGCCGAGCTAAAGGTCATGCATCCAAACGCCGTTCGCTGGGAGGCCGTCGATGCGATACCCGGTCAGGTTGCGATTACACCGAGCGAGCTTCTGGCAGCAGCGCTACGCCATCGTCCCGACCGGATCATCATGGGTGAAATCCGCAATGAGTGTGGCTATGACTTGCTTCAAGCGATGAATACAGGACATGGCGGAACGTTATCCACTATCCATGCCAAATCGGCATTGGACGCACTGAATCGCTTATCGAATTTGGCGTTGAGTGCAAGACCAAATCTCAACCATGCATTCATGCGTTCCGAGACTGCGGAGGCGATTGACTTCGTTTTGTATTGCGAACGCGATCCAATGGGTCGACGCAGGGTACGTGAGCTTATTGCCGTCAATGACTACAGCCATTCCGATCAGCGCTTCGACACCGTAGAAATCTATCGGACTCCAGTAGCTGCAGCAGCCTGAGTTTGAGAAATGGGAATGCGAATCAAAATGGATCTTCTCGCCAACAATTCGGAACGGTTTGGCTGCTGGCTTAGCCGCTCTGATCTTTAAATTCGTGAGAGCCATGAAAGCATCCGGTGAGGATACCGCTGTCCTCGAGACACGCCGTATCCTCATTTTGAATTGCAATATGAGGATATGCCGACCGAGAGATATCCTCGTTCTTGTTCGGCTCTGATCGTACCACGCTGGACGGGTTAGCACCAACAACTCATTTTAAATGATTGGGTTGTCGTGTTTGCGGAGTGGACTTCTTTGGACTCTATTGAACCGCTCTGAACTGCTTTAGATTCGGTTTTTTGGCTGCCCCCCAGGGATTCGAACCCCGATATGCTGATCCAGAGTCAGCAGGTTGGTTCTGAGTTTCTTGGCCCAGACTCCAGCTTAGAGTCCTTTTGTCAATGAGTTAAACAGTGCGCCCGCACGGAAGGATTCTCAGCAATGAAAGCGCCGCAATTGCCCATGTTGTTACTCGACGTTCCAGGTCTTACCTGACAAAAACCTGACATTTTTAGTGGATAGAACGGGGCCTTCTCAGAAGATCGGATCGTCCGGGATCGGTACTAAAGTTCGCTTTGTGAAACCCGAAGAGGAAACCGGCACCTCGGAAAAACATGTCCGATGGCGCTTTTCGATGCCAATATTGACAACCCCGTTGACCGTTGTCGTGACAGCAAAAAGGAAAGGCGTAACTAACAGAAAACAGGGAGCAACGGACGACACCTTTAGCGCCCTGAGGAGCCAGTGGGAACTCTTATTGCACCCTTAAGGAACCCACGACCTCTGCCTAGATGACCTCTGCTTTTCTACCCATTGGACCCAAGTTTAATTTCCCGTTGGAGTCGACTTTCGGGAATAATGCCGTGCGATTCCCTTCGTCATCGAGCATTACTTCGAGCACACAAACTGTGTGCGGGCAACGAAGAGGAGGCGAGATCGTTTGCTGCCCAAAAGATGCCTGCCCCTCACGGCTTAGGGACAAGTGGCGGGAAGAGCCGAGTGGGCGGCTCGCCCTTCTGATTTCTGGACCGACACTCGCTCCCTTTAAATTCATCCGTTCCACAAAAATCGAATCACCAAATTCGTGAGTGCGGTACCTCTGTTCTTCCAGTTCCGCATTCATGTCTTCAAGTACCTTATTAGCGACGAACGCACGCAGGAGCTCATGATGGCTGGTGCCGGGTTCGTGCGTTCCAGAGATGATCGCATCGACGATTTGCAGCGCCGTTTCCCTGCCGATTTTCCGAGTTGCCAGTCCCTTGCCTGCTCGTAGTACCCCGTCGATTTCTGCAGCGTGTTCGAGAGCCCGTACTACTGTTGTGCCAATTGCGATCACGCGTCCGCCACGCTCCCGAGTCTCCCGGACTAATCTTGCCGTAGATTCCGGAATCCGATAAGGTTCGTCAAAGGGAAGACGTGCGTCGAGCACCGGATCTCCGGTCGATGAGATTCCCGCCGCGTGAGTCACCGTGGCGAAGTAAACTCCTCGACGAATTATGACATCGAGAGTGCTCCAATTCAGGATGAAGCCCGCTGATGGCGGCTCATACGCGGCTGGTAGTGCGGCGATCGGAGTCCATGTGTCCCACAGCGCGAGCGGCATGTGAACATGGGCATACTGGATCGGCTTGCCCTGACGAACCAGCCCACGCCAAATCTCCTCCGGGGAACCTTCGAAGCGAAGAAGTACGAGGCGAGGATGATCCAGCAAGCCGGCCACAGTCGCGTGAAGAGGTCCGAGACGAAGGTCATCGCCGGGGCGCAGCTCGGGTGGACTCGGACGATGTTCGGTTGGCGTGAGGTAGTTCCCCTCGCCAAACACAATCGCGGAAAAACATCTCACTGCTTGGGGCTCGAGCGACGGCCTGCCGACGAGGCGGACTTCGATGGTAGCTCCGGTAGGGCCGTGGATGCCGGGGAGGCTCGCAGGCAAAGTTGCTGCGTCGTTCGCGATCACAACGTCTCCTGCACGTAGCAGGTCGGGAAAGTTTGATCTCGGGATGTGCGTGATCTGCCCGGCGGCATCGATTGCTAGAAGCCTTGCATCCGGAGGGCGCTGAGCAGGAACAATGGCAACGATCATTACACCGCCTCTTGCTTCTCGGGACGAGGTTCGCCCGTTTTTTCTAAAAGCAAGTTCTGGAGGGTTGCGAGCACTTCTCGGGCCGCGCTTTCGGGACTCTTAAGTGTCGAGCGATCTCCGTCCGGCACTGCGAGCTCGTGGAGCGGCGTGTCCATATCTCCGGGATCCAGAGAAAGAACGCGAACGCCTTGTAGCAAGAGTTCCTGATCCCAGATTTGGCTCAGGTGATGCAGCGCAGCCTTGCTTGCACCATAAGCGCCCCAATTGGGATAAGCATTGAGCGCGGCGTCGCTGGAGATGTTCAGAACCGCCGCGTGGCGCCCCTCCCGTGCCGAAGCAGCCAAAGATCCAAGCATCGCTTTAGTAAGGCGAAATGGACCGAGCAGATTTGTTTGCAGCGCAATTTCAAGATCCTCACAGGTTGTATCAGCAAGAGGCACGAGCGGAATTGGACCCAACGCAGAAGCATTATTGATGAGAATGTCCACTCCACCGAGTGCGCCAACCAACTGGATCGCTATGGAATAGATATCGTCCTTTGACGAAACGTCTCCAACGATGCCATGCAGCGCAGGCACGTTGCGGACCAGGTCCTGGACGCGGGCTTGACTGCGGGCGACAAAGGCGACCTTGGCTCCCGAATCGTGCAGTGCAACGGCCAATGCCTTCCCCAGGCCGGAGGTTCCGCCTGTAATTGCCACTCGCATGCCCTTCCAAACGCTTCTCGGTTTTGCCGCTGTTGTTCCGGATCCTTCAGCTTTGTACTTTGCCATCGGTGTCTCCGATCGATATTTGTGATTCATTGACACTGCAAAAGATGAAAGTTAAAGTCAGCTTGAGATTCAAAATCTTTTTGGATGGAATTCCATGACTGACGTGCTCACAATTTCAGAGATATCGCGGCGCAGCGGGGTGGCGTCCTCTGCCCTGCGGTTTTACGAGGACAAAGGATTAATCGAATCGGAGCGAACCGGATCCACCGGTCATCGTCGCTATCACCGGGCGGTGCTTCGCCGAATCGCCTTCATCGTATTTGCGCAAAAAGTCGGCCTGACTCTGGATGAAATCGCCGTGGAGTTGTCCAAGCTGCCGAAAAACCACGTTCCGGAGCACGCGGATTGGGCGAAGTTGTCCGGCACCTGGACCACGCGCATCGACGAACGAATTGCCGAACTCGAGCGCCTTCGGGCAGGATTGACTCAGTGCATAGGATGTGGGTGTCTGTCACTGGAGCAGTGCCGGCTCGCCAATCCCGGAGATCGTGTTGCTCGCTGGGGTCCTGGCCCTCGATACTGGATTCGCAAACGCAAACGGTAGAAATACCTGTCCCCTTTGCCAATCGCTTCGATCTCCTCGAACTCGGGTCTGGTACCGTCTGCCGAATCGATTGAGCCTCCGCCTTCGGTTTATGGGTGAGGGCTAAACTCACCTCAAGTAATCAGCCGTGCTCGATGCTTAGGCTCTGGCTCTGATGCCTCCTCGGTCGATTCCGCCAAAGCGTTGATGAGGTGCACTGCAGCAATGCCGAGTGGATCTGATAAGGAATACCTGGCTTGTGACATTCTGTCGCTACGATCGACGGCGACGATTAGGCTGGCCCTCTGCAACTCGCGCAGATATCGTGTCAGCCTACGAATTGTTGCGCTACTCCCAAAAAATCAGCAGGAATGCCCGGAATAAATCTGCGCAAACTCAGTTAACGAGTACAGCGACCTCCAAAGGAGGCCTAGGAGTCACTTAAGCTCGCACGGCGCGATACAGAGAATATTCGCACTGGGCTGACTGGTGACAGCAGGAAGCTCAGGGATGCCGAATTACTTATACGGCGGAGCTCTTTTCGCTAAGTGAGAAGTCTGCTGAAAACGCAACGGGCCGATGGAAGAGAACTCCACGGCGATCCACTGGCCTCCTGGGAAACGCGCAAAGAGGTTGCAAGTGCGATTGTCTCGCGGGAGCGAAAACAAATGGAGAGGAAAAATAAGAATGCAAAGCGGTAAAGCAATCATGATCGCGGGACTATTGGCACTTGGTCTGGCGTTTGACACGCAGTTTGCTCAAGCTCAGGCTGCCGGCAGCCTAGATACCACCTTCGGAACCGGTGGCACGGTAATCACCACCTTCAGCGACCAGACCGTAGTACCGATCGGAGCCGTACAACAGTCCAACGGAGATATCGTAGTGGTCTCTCAGTTTGACTTTCAGAGTGACGCGGGCACCGGAGTTGGTGTGACGCGATACACCGCGGCGGGCAAGCTGGACACCTCCTTTGGAACCGAGGGAAGCACGTTCACCACATTCCCCAACATCATTTTTCAAGCGCTGTGGTTTGCCATACAGCCCAACGGAGCCATTGTCGTTGGCGGCGGAACGGCTCCAAGCAACAGCACACTGCCCGGGGCAAACCAGGGATTTGGACTGGTACGGTTCACGGCCAACGGCGTACTGGATACAACTTTCGGAACCAACGGCCTGGTGGACGCTCAGGTGGGTCCGCGTACAGCCAATCCAGGCTCGTTTTTGCTGCAACCGAACGGGCAGATCGTGTTGGCTGGCCTTGAGGGTGGCAACGGCGAGAAGTCGACCAATCCCAACGACATCCCAAATATGGTCGCTCTTGCACGATACAACGCCAATGGCAGTCTCGATACGACGTTTGGCAATGATGGGGTTGTCCTGCTGAACATCGCATCCGTCTTTCAGGGAATTGAACAAATCGCGCTGCTAACCAGTGGCGACTATCTGATCGTCTCGGAGTTTGGAGCGCCTGCAACGGCTCAACTCAGTTCTACCGGCGTGCTGCAATCCTCAGTGACCGGAGGAGCGATTGTTAATACCACTCCTACTGCCTTCGGCGAGTCGGATAGCGCCACCCTCTTCCAGCCAAACGGCGACTTCATCATCATCCAGGCGACGGGCAATCCCAATAGGGCACTTTCGATTATGGGGCAGCGTTTCAGTGAAACGGCGGTCATGGATACAACCTTCAGTTCCACGCTTTTCACCTTTGGCGGCGAGCGGCGGTCAGCTCCGAACGGGATCGCTCTTCAATCCAATGGGCAGATTCTTGTCGGCGGTTCCGTCAGCGGCGCCTCGCCGATCTCCGGTGGTCTAGCACGGCTCAATGCCAACGGTGTGCTGGATACCACCTTTGGCAACGGGGGCACCCTGACGACGGACAATGCGGTTAACGGCTTGCTGGTGCAGGCAGACGGAAAGATTGTTGCCGTTGAAGCGGTGGGCAC
>CAWAIX010000007.1:0-205597 GCA_963782175.1 uncultured Acidobacteriaceae bacterium | reverse complement strand
CGAAGTCGAAGCCTCATCGGCCGGGCTCGCCACTCCCGAGGCCGTCGAGACCTTCCGGCTTAAATGGCTTGGGCGCAAACAAGGACGTCTCAAGGCCATCAGCGATGTCTGGTTGAAGTCCGCGTCGGCCGAGGCAAAAAAGCTGATTGGGCAGCGTTTCAACACGCTGAAAGCCGAAATCGAACAGCGCCTCGAACAGGCCGGAGCATCGACTGGCACGACCGCCCTCGATTCCGAAGCAATCGACATCACCCTTCCCGGCACGCACCGCAAGCTCGGGGCCGAGCACCCGCTCATCAAGACTCAGAACGACCTCCTCGCCATCTTCGCGCGCATGGGATACTCCGTCGGCATCGGTCCCGAAGTAGAAACCGACTACTACAACTTCGAGTCCCTCAACTTCCCCCCCGGCCACCCCGCGCGCGACACCCAGGACACACTCATCATCGCCAATCAAGAGCGCAAGCCACTCCGCGACCGCTTGCTCATGCGCACCCACACCTCGCCGGTGCAGATCCGCACCATGGAGCAGCAGCCGCCGCCCCTGCGCATTGTCATTCCTGGCAAGGTGCATCGCAATGACGCCGCCGACGCCACCCACTCGCCGATCTTCCACCAGCTCGAAGGTCTCTGCGTCGACACCAACATCACCTTCGCCGACCTCAAAGGCACCCTCGACCACGCCATGAAGGAGCTCTACGGATCCTCCGTCCGCACACGCTTCTTCCCATCGTTCTTTCCCTTCACCGAGCCCTCCGCCGACGTGCAGATCAGCTGCCCTTTTTGCGGAGGCTCGGGCTGCCGCAAGTGCAAATACTCCGGCTGGATCGAGCTGCTCGGCTGCGGCATGGTCGACCCCTCCGTCTTCGAATTCGCCCGCCTCAAGCAGCCCGCCTACGACCCGAAGAAGATCAGCGGCTTCGCCTTCGGCATGGGCATCGACCGCATCGCCATGATGAAGTACGGCATCACCGACATCAGCCTCATGTACTCGGGAGATCTGCGGTTTCTGGAGCAGTTTGCATGAAAGTTCTCACCTCATGGTTGCGAGAATATGCGCCCGGTATCCAGCCAATCGACCGCGAACTCGCCGATGACCTGACTCTCCGCGGTATCGCGGTCGAAGGCGTGTTCGACCTCGGCGCGAACGGCTCCGTCTTCGAGATGGACATCACCACCAACCGCGTCGACGCCATGAACCACTACGGCATCGCTCGCGAGGCGGCCATCATCTACGGATCGCAGCTGAAGCCCATCGATGTCACATTACCCAACCCGCAACCCGGCCCTGCATTTCCCGTCTCCATCGAAGAGCCCGCACTCTGCGGACGCTTTACCGCCCGCGTTCTCCGCGGCATGAAGATTCAACCTTCAACTGGCATCGTCGCCGAGCGCTTCCGCCTGCTTGAACAAAAACTCATTTCGAACGCCGTCGACGCCACCAATTACTGCACGCTCGCTATCGGACAACCCACGCACGTCTTCGATCTCGACAAGCTTGAAGGGAGGATTATCGTGCGCCGGGCGCGGAAAGGCGAAAAACTTCGGACGCTCGACGGGATCGAGCGCACACTCGACCCCGAAGACCTCGTCGTTGCCGACGAGAAGCGTCCCCTTGGCCTGGCCGGTGTCATGGGTGGATGGGATTCGATGATCACCGCGGAGACGAAGAACGTCCTCGTCGAAGCCGCCTGGTTCGATCCCACCACCGTGCGCCGATCCTCGAAACGCCATCTGCTTCACACCGACGCCTCGCACCGCTTCGAGCGCGGAGCCGACTTTAACGCTCCGCCCGTCGCCTCAGCTCTCGTCAGCCGCATCGTGCTCGAAGCAGGAGGCCACCAGGTTAGCCCGCTCACCGACGTCATCATCCCCGACGCCGAGGCCCGCACAGCAAAACGCGCCCCCGTCGTTTTCAGCCTCGGCGAAGTTCGCCGCATTCTCGGTCCGACCGAAGACCCCGAAGGCATCACCGCCTCCGTCGCCGAAACCATTCTCAACGGACTCGGTTGCACGCTCGCCAAAGACGGCCACTCAGCGTCGCACACACAAGCTCCTGTGCAATCACTCGATCCATCCCGTGCAGTTTCGATCGAGTCCGCTGCGGCCGAGAACTCCGACATGCAGTCATACCGAGTCACCCTGCCCAGCTGGCGCCTCGACCTGGAACGCGAGATCGACCTCGTCGAAGAGATCGCGCGTGTCTACGGATACAACCGCTTCCGCAACACGCTGCCCGCGTTCGCCGGATCGGTTGTCGAACTTCCTCACGCCGAGAAGGAAGCGACCCTCCGCCGTACGCTGCTCGCCCTTGGCTGGACCGAGGCCATCTCATCTACCTTCTGCTCCGCTGCGGACGCGGCACTGTTTGCGCCGCAGCCCAACTCGGCGGTCGCCATGGGCAATCCGCTCAGCGAAGAGGCCGGCATGCTGCGGCCGTCGCTCGTGCCCGGCATGCTCTCGATGCTCGCGCTCAATCTGAACCGCGACCTCGAAGACGGCGCCCTCTTCGAGATGGGAACCGTTTTCAGTGGAAGCTCGGAGCGGGTCGATGAGAAACCGGCACTCACTATCGGCGGCACCGGCCGGCCGTTCAGCACCACTGAAGTCACCTTCTACGACCTCAAGGGCACCATCGAAGAACTGCTCAACAAGTTCTCGTCGCGATCCGTCTATTTCGATAACCTCCTACTGCCCTCATGGCTGCACCCCGGCCGCTCTGGGCGCGCCGCGCTTGACGGAGCCACCGTTGCCTGGTTCGGCCAGCTTCATCCCGCCCAAGCCGAGCGCCGAAAGCTCCGGCAGACCGTCTTCATCGGAGAGATCTACCTCGACCGCCTCTACAAACATAGCCTTCGACAGCCCCTGGTCCGCGAGCTGTCCCGCTTCCAACCGGTGCGCCGCGACTTTTCGCTGGTCTTCCCCGACTCCGTCACCTGGGCCACTGTTGCGGAAAAGCTCCGCGCGCTCGACATTTCTGAGCTGCGCAGCTTCGAACCGAAGGAAATCCTGCGCGAGTCGAAATCCATCCCCACTGCACACTTCTCACTCTTGCTCCGCGTCGTCTTTCAAGCGCAGGAGCGAACCCTCCGCGAGGAAGAACTCCAACAGTTCTCGCAGGCAATCGTCGCAGCAATGGAATCGATAGGCGCCAGACTCCGCACCTGACTTCCATAACAAAGCGTAGGTGCCCCGAGTCCCGCTTCTGTCAGCTGGGGCGAATTTCTGTATTCCTGCACCGCCGTCACGTACCCAACCTGGCACCCCTTCGTGTCGGTGATTATTTTCCGCGATTTCCTCCCTCCGCCGGGCGATATACTTCGCCAAGAAGCTATCTCGCAGGAGTACTCGCGCATGTCCACTGCCGCCGCCATTCAGGACCCGGAATTTTCACTCGCCGCCGATGACTTCAGCGCCCTGGAGCAGCGGGTGTTGCGTACGGTCGAACTGCTGAAGACGGAGCGCGCCACCCGGGCTGCCGCAGAAAAACGTATCGAAGCACTCGAGTTGAAAGTTCACCAGCTCACTGAACAAAACGAGAACTCTGTGGCCCAGATCGAGGGCCTTGAGAAGGACCGGGAGGCGGTCCGAACTCGCGTCGAGCGCCTCCTCAAACAACTCGACGACATCACCGGATGAATGCAGGAGGTCCATCGCGGATGACCGACCTCAATGGGATCCAGCCCGCGCCATCGGAATCAAACGTCGATTACATTTCTGTCGACATCTACGACCAGACCTACCATCTTCGCGGCGATGATCCCGAATACATCCGCCGGCTCGCTGACATTGTCGATGCCAAAATGCGTGCCGTAGCTTCGCATGGCAAGACCGTTGACTCGCTGCGGGTTGCCGTTCTGGCCGCACTCAACATTGCTGATGAGCTCGTCACACTCGAGCGCCGGTTTGACGCTCTCGCCGGGTCACGGGAGAACCATGTAGCGATTCGTAACCGCGCACATACCCTTGCAGGATTTCTCGATTCGGTGCTGAGCGACGAGAGAAAGATCAGCTGAGCAGCAGCGCTAACGGCTCGCATCTGCCGCTGGCGCGGTATAGGTGAAGTCCTGGATCGCCGTCTGCTTTGAATTCACCGTCACCGTCGCGGTCTTCTGCCCCAGTTTCTCGTGGACGGCCACGATCGTGTAGGTTCCCGGCGGCAATCCTTTGATCGTGAAGTGTCCATCGGCACCGGAGACGGAAAGGAAGGGATTGGGCGCGACATTGATGAAAGCTTCCATCCACGGATGGTTGTTGCAGCGCACGGGAATCATCAATTCCGGCGTCGGTAGTGTCCGCATCTCGCCCGATCCATTGGGCGGCTGCGAGATATCGACCGCTTGGTTTGTGCTGATCTGCGGTATAAAGTGCACATTGTGCATAGTGGGATCGCTGTTGATGAATTTCACCGGCTGACCCGCCTGCACACCCACTACGTGCGGAACGAACCTGCAGCCTTTTTGGTCGATAACTGCGGGATCCTGCGAGGGCGCGTAGAGCCTATTGCCGAGACCATCCTTCACGTAAACAAAGACGTTCTGAAGGTTGCCGTCATGCACAGCGTACTGTTCAGTCAGATTAGTGTCTGCCGCACCGCACACCGGATCCTGAGCCATGTCAATCGCGATTCTCTGTGGAAGCTTGCCCGAGAAATGAATCGTTCCGGTAATAGTTCCCGCCGTGTTGGCATCGATTGTCGTGTAAACACCCGCAGCAAGGCCGGAATCGGTTTTCTTGCAGCCGACGCCTGAAAACAGCAGCGCGCAAAGCGCCCCCGTCATTGTGATCTTTCGTATCAGCATCTGACTCGCTCCCGGGGAAAATTATGCGATGGGTTGTTGAATCCCGAGCGCCGCAATGACCGAGTCGGCGAAGGCCTTCGTCCCGGCCGAACCGCCAACGTCGCGGGTTAAGGTCTTCCTTTCTCGATAGACCTGTTCCACGGCTCCTTGGACTCTGTCGGCGGCTTCAACTTCGCCGATGTGCCGCAACATGAGAATTGCTGATTGAAGCAAAGCCGTGGGATTTGCAATATCCTTACCCGCAATGTCGGGAGCAGACCCATGCACGGCCTCAAAAATAGCCGCATCGGTCCCGATATTGGCTCCGGGGACGAGCCCCAAACCACCTACGAAGGCAGCGCACAGGTCACTTACAATGTCACCATAAAGGTTGGGCAGCAGCAGAGTATCGTACTGGTATGGATTCATTACCAGTTGCATGCAGGCATTGTCGATAATGTGTTCACCGTAGGTGATCTCTGGAAAAGATTTGGCTATTTCGCGTGCGCACTTAAGGAACATGCCGTCAGAAAGCTTCATGATGTTCGCCTTGTGAATGGCGTGGATCTTCCGACGGCCGTGCTTACGCGCGTATTCAAAGGCCCACTTCGCAATGCGCGTCGAGCCCTTTTCCGTGATCACCTTGAGTGATGTCATAACACCTGGCACGACCTCGTGCTCAAGCCCGACATACTCGCCTTCCGTGTTCTCACGAACGATAATCAGATCGACATTCGGGTAACGGGTCTCAAGGCCAGGGAGATTTTTGATGGGCCGGAAATTCACATACAGTTCGAATTTCTTCCTTAGGGTCACATTGATCGATGTGAAACCTCCTCCGATCGGAGTCGTGACCGGCCCTTTGAGGGCAAGCTTCGTCCGCTCGATCGACTCATAGACATCCTTCGGTATGTATTCCTCGTACTTCTCGAAGGCCTCGGCTCCTGCTGCATATCTTTCCCATGCAAATTTAACGCCGCTGGCATCAAGAATGCGCACCACGGCGTCGGTTACTTCGGGCCCGATTCCGTCCCCGGGAATCAATGTCACTGCATGTGTCTTCGTTTCGTTCATTGCATCCTTCATCCCGTCGGTTTGCTCTTCTTGCCCGGCTCACGGGCAGTCAGCAAGTGTTCCAGCTCCTCCTTGAACTCGCGCACATCCTTGAAATCGCGATAAACGCTGGCAAACCGGATGTAGGCGACTGTATCAAGGGTCTTCAGTCGGGTCATTAGCAACTCGCCGATTTCGCTGGTGGTCCGCTCACGCTCGGGCGAGTCAGTCAGGAAGGACTCGGTCTCATCGACCAGCGCCTCAAGCTTGCTCGCAGAGATGGGTCTCTTCTCGCACGCGTGCAGAAGCCCGCTTAAAACCTTCTGCCGCTCAAACTTCTCCCGGCGCCCGTCCTTCTTCACAACCATGTATGGGATTTCATCGATTCGCTCGTAGGTGGTAAAGCGCTTGTTGCAGCGCTCGCATTCGCGGCGCCTGCGTATCGAATCGGCATCTTTGCTCTCGCGCGAGTCAACAACACGGTCTTGCGTAAACCCGCAGTAAGGACACTTCATTTCTTCAAATTGATTCTATCAGCGGGCAATGGTTAACCCGTGCCTCATGCATCGCAGGGCCACAATTGCCACAGCTACCTCAGTGAGCCGCGTTGCCCCGTTAGTGCATCTGATTACGTTGTGGCTACTCGTGAACGCTCGGTTCTTAAAGGCGCACTTGCCGGCTTCGTCGGCGGATTAGCCGGTGCCGGTCAAAGGCTTTAGCCGAACAACTCTTCCCTCCTCGGACGCACGGCCAGGTGCCTGCGCCCATTGTCCTTGCCGAGCAGGTCGCGGGTCATCCGCTGCCGCCGGCGCGGAAACAGGCTGCCATGCAGAGCATTCATTGGGGCTTCGGCGCAGTCGCCGGAGCCGCCTATGGCACATTGGTCGAGTTTGAGCCGACCCTCGGCGCATGGCGTGGCGCCGCCTTCGGGCTCACTCTCAACAAAATTACCCACGAGACCGTCCTGCCTCGAATGGGGCTCGCCTCGCCAAAAGAGGACCAGCCGTCGCAAGAACGAATTAGCGAATGGGTCACGCACGCAGTCTATGGACTCTTCACAGAGTCGGTGAGGCGCGTCGTTCGCCGTTCTCTCTGATTTCGGCTAGATGACCTGCTCTGTGGCTGCCTCAGGAGCACCCAATGCTTCCGCACTCACATGCTCGCTCTCCTCGGACACCTTCCTGAGGGAAACGTGCTCGATTCGCGACCAGATCAGCCCCACCGGCACGATGGCCAGAAACGTGATCAACAGCAGATCGCGGCGCAGGCGGTAGCAGCCTCAGCGTTCGCTCCAGAAACACCCGCTATCGCTGCAGCGACAATCCCTATCTGGGTGAACCAGCCGAGCACAGGGAGCTGAAGGCGCTGGCCCCGCCGCTGGCGATCATGAGAAGTACGCACTTTGAGAAGCTAATGGCCGATAGTTGAGGACTCGCCACGAAGGCTCGGCATCCCTCAAAGTAAGCAAATGCAATCAGCCCCCACATGGCAAGGGAGAATGAAGCGAGCAGCCACAAAATCGGAGAAGGACCGCATTGTGTCCAGACCCGCGTGAAAAGTGCGGATCTTTTCTGCAATGGCGTGCCCCAGATTCCTGGAGATAAGGCCGAAGCTGCGTTCGCAGAAAGATGCGACGACGCTACCGCTGACTCGTACAGCTATCAGAAACACCGCACCCAGCACCGTCAGCACAAGTCCGCCGTATCGTGCGATAAAGGCAGATAATAGCGGCGAATGCAAGGCCATATTGGACAGATGCCCGGAGTGGCTCGTGGCCCTGACGATCTCGGATGGCGGAATCGAAAGCACGCCGACGGAGAAGATCAATGCCATGGCTCCCGCATCGAAGAGCCGTTCAACGATATACACTGCGATCTGCGAGCCGATGGGTCAGACCGGTCTTTTTGGATACCAGGTAGGGCCTAACCAGGTCCGCCACACGCCCGATGAGCGCGACTGCCGTAAAACCGATGACCTGCGTCCCGATTAGGGAAAAAAGAGGAAATCTTGCGTTCTTGTGCCGCAGCAGCAGAGCCCATCGCATGGAGCGGAAGACATAGCCAAGGTAGATGCAGCCCACCCCAATCCCGATATCCGCCCAATCGGCCAGCTTGAGTTGCTGAAGAAAGACCCCCCAGTCGAAGTGGATCTTCCCGCGAACCCACACTACCAGCGCAGCGACGGCAATGGCGGCCACCAGCCAGACAATCCAGCGATTGTTCCTCAAGGTCGATCCTCCATTACGCAAGAAATCAGCGCGACGCAGAAGCAATCTGGCGCGCCGCCACGCGTCGATTGAATTCGTGGATCACTCGTGCCACGTACGCCCGGGTTTCACGGTAGGGGGGAATGCCACGCCAGCGATCTACCGCGGCCGGTCCGGCGTTGTAAGCAGCCAGCGCCAACGCTAGATTGTCTCCGTAACGCTTGAGAAGCCCGTCGAGGTAGGCGGTGCCACCATTGATATTTTCACCCGGAGCAAAGGCGTTCGCTACCCCGAGTTGAGCGGCAGTACCCGGCATAAGCTGCATCAGCCCTTGCGCGCCGGCGCGACTTACCGCGTGTGCATTTCCGCTGCTCTCCTGCCGGACCACGCTGGCCAGCAGGTCCACATCGATATCGTGATCGCTCCCGGCACTGGCCAGTAACTGGCGCAACTCGGCCTCGGTCAGCTTGCCATCGGCCGGCAAACGCATCCCGCTGCTCGGCGCCGATTTCGGCAGATCCACATGCTCGCTCGAGGCGATCTCCGCAGCGTTCAGTTCGACAAAGTTAGTACTGCTCGGGTCCATATAGAGACGCACTCGTTCGCCTTGGGCGGAGTAGTGATCGCAGACGAGGTCGAAGCCGTTCGTCAGGGTCACGTGCTCGGCGGCGTTAGCCGCCCCCGATGTCATAACCAGCCCCAGCACTACCGGAACCAGCTTCCGGGGTACACGCCGGCTGGTTTGATGGCCCAAGGAGGACATTGCGGTCAGGGTATCATGCCGATGTTTCAAGGGGTGCCCCCTCCGGGAACTGGACGTCGAGGGAGGCGAGGACGCTCTCGACCACATGGGCTACGCCGTCCTGGTCGTTGCCGGGGGCGATCTGCCACCCGCGTTGGCGGGCTATTTCGAGGAGGGCGGGGGCGCTGTTAGCCATCGCGACCGGATGGCCGGCGAAGCTCAGCATCTCCAGGTCGTTCAGGTTGTCCCCGATGGCCATGATCTCGGTGGGGCCGATGCCGCGTACGGCGGCGAGCCTCTCGAGGGCGATGCCCTTCGAGCAGCCAGGCGGGAGAATGTCCAGGATGCAGAGGTCCTTGGCGGGATACTCGGTGCGATGCATCTCGATGCGTCCGCCGAACGCGCCCGCGAGGATCTGAGTCTCGGCCTCGCGCATGGCCTCGACCGATCCGCAGATCATGCCTTGTACCGGCGGTTCGCCTGGCTCGAAGGCAAGCTCGAGCGGCGTGTATTCCCTGATCGACGCACGATTGGCGTTCACCCAGGGCATGATGCGGGTGCCGAGCTGCTCGATGGACTCGACGGCGAGTTCGCCGGGACCTTCACGGTCGAAGGTGAAGACAGTCATTCCGCCGAAGCGACGGAGTTCGGCGCACAACAGCCGTGCGGTTTCGACGGGTAGAAAAAAGCGGTCGATGGGGTGCCCGGCCAGGGTGCGGGTGACGGCCCCGTTCGAGGTGATGAGGACGGTGCCCGGGTGGAGGCCGACCGGGTGGATGATGGGGGCGGCGTAGGCCTGGCGGCGGCCGGTGGCGATGACGATCTCGATGCCGGCGGCCTCGGCGTCGCGCAGGACGCGACAGGTGCGGTCGGTGATGCTGCCGCCAACGGTGGGCAGGAGGGTCCCGTCTATATCGATGGCGATCAGCCGCACCGGTGAGGACATTGGTTCGAGTCTACCGGATCAGTGTGCGGGTCGATCTCTCACCTTTGGGGGAGTTCCATTTTGGGATGGACAGGCCCGGGTACCCCCTCCCCGTCTGAATCTGTAATCGATTCAGCCCGTTCAACTTACGGGGTACGTGGGGTGTACTTCATACAGAACAAATGAGTTACGACATGTCATCTAAAACAAAGGACTTATCCGCCGCCCTTATCCCGTTTTGGTACGCCCCATTCCCGTTTTGGTAGGGGATTTGGACCAAAATGGGAAAAGCCCGGCTGCGGGTGCAGTCCGGGCTTATTTGTCCTCTATTTCTATTGTAGCGGTTTCAAGGAAATTCTCGGCCACGGCGAGGCGGGGATCAGGGCGCAGGAGACCGGGCGCCGAGTAGAATGCCCGTGTTGGTGCTTGGGGTAATTTCGGCCCCATTCAGCCGGAATCTGCATAACGAACAAGGAGACAGAGCATGAAGATCCTGCAGGTGCTGACCTCACACGATCAACTTGGCAATACGGGCCGCAAAACCGGTTTTTGGCTTGAAGAAGGTGCGGCTCCCTATTTCGTTTTCAGAGATGCCGGTGTCGATGTCACGCTTGCGTCTCCGAAGGGCGGGCAGCCGCCCATCGATCCAAAGAGCGACCTGCCGGAGAACCAGACCCCGGCGCAGGTGCGCTTTAAGAAGGATGAGGCGGCGATAAAAGCCTTTGCCAACACAGTAAAGCTTGCGGACGTTAAGGCGGCAGATTTTGATACTGTGTTTTATCCGGGCGGCCACGGCCCCATGTGGGACCTGGCGGAAGACCCTGTGTCGATTGCCCTTCTCGAATCGTTCTACAACACCGGCAAGCCAATCGCTTTGGTATGCCATGCACCTGGGGTGCTCCGCCATGTCAAGTACAAGGGCGAGCCGCTGGTGAAAGGAAAGCACGTAACCGGCTTTACCAATGGCGAGGAAGAAGCGGTAGGACTCACCAAGGTTGTGCCCTTCCTGGTTGAGGATGAATTGCTCCGTCTCGGCGCCATCTTTGAGAAGAAGGCGAACTGGCAGCCCTTTTCCATCACGGATGGCCACTTGGTCACCGGTCAGAATCCAGCATCATCGACTGTGACGGCTCAGGCGCTGTTGAAACTCGTTACTTCGGCAGTGCCTGCTTAAAGCCTCTCAACTACCCCACTCAAGCCAACACCGGCTTGAGTGGGGCACCGTCAATCACACCAGTTGGTCTTCCTCGATCGCAACGCTGAATAGCCACTTCACGAGTTCATTTCTCATTTCGAAACTCAGCTGCGAACTTCGAACGATCGGCAGAAGCTCCCTAACAATAGACGGCCTAACGGATGTCGTTCCGCGCAATGCAGCACGACGCCACATATCGTCGGATGCTTCTCTAAGTAGGGAAGTCATCGCATGTTTGCGATCTCCGCATATCTTTCCTAATGTGAGAAGTGATGCGTCTCCTAGTGCCTCTCTCTTGCTTGCTTCCAGCTTATGGAGCCTAGGAAACGCCAATTGGTTCGAACCTGTGATCTCGCGTACAACGCGTAATGCTACTTCCATTGCGCCCGAAGTGACCACTGTACCGTCTTTTAAACGGTCACCCGCAATCTTCGAGGCAAGGCTAAAGGCCGCGGATACCACGGCTATTACACCGACTGCACTGGTGGCTTCGAGCCCAAGTGTTACCGTGATAAGACCCGCGGTTAGCGCACCGCCAGTCGTAATAACGCTAATGATTTGGGTCGCTTTCATCGCCTTTATCAGCTTCCTCATCACTGATGAAAGTTTTTGAAGATATCCGCGACGGGGCAATTCTACTCCCAGATCCATTATCATTGCCAGCGACGTTTTGTCCCCCAATGGTGCAGCTATGGAGACTAGGGCGGCGGCGGCCTTGGAGCACTGCGAGTCTGTAATTATGTATTCACTAGCTTTACGAAAGTCGCGGTAGGCTCGGAGGCCATTCTCTAAAATAAGGTCGATTTCATCCGCCACTTGGGATGTCAACGGGCCTTTCGCCCATACTTCCGTATCGTTCTGTCCGATTCCCGCGAAGTTAATCAGCGCCGTGATGCAACTGTTGGCCACCCACCACTGTAAGTCGTCATCGGTGCTCATGTGAGAGCGGCCCGATGACAGTGTTTCGGATAGGAACCACAAAATCGTGCCGTCGTCGTCAAGTGAGACGACCTTGCTCGTGGTGTCAATGCCTAACTCTCGCGCGAACGGATGGACGTTCAAGAGATCGCTAAAGACACGTTCGTAGCTGAGCGTTGAGGCGGGTGTGCGCCATTCTGCAAGCGTTCTCGCAGAGAGCCTAAGCGTGCTTAACTCTCCTGCTTCCATAGTCCTATGGCCTCAACTCTGCGGTTTTAGTAAGTCAAAGAAAGGTTGCTGGTCCTTGCCTTCTAGTTGGGCTGCAAAGAGAAGAACAACCTCTTCCCACCAATCTGGATCGTCAGAGTGACGGTTCACGAGGTCAGTCATTACTATTTTCTTTCCGCGTGTAGCCATATCCGACCAGAATTCTTTCGACACAAGATATTCTTGGAATGTCAAATGGGAAAACGCCATTACTGCTTCGCCATTGTCGTTTATGCCTCTTTCGGTGAGGAGCTGACTTCGTTGTTCTATGTTGGCAAGGATGTCTTTCGGGTCGGCCTTGGCCGCCTTGCTCAGTGGCATAGCCTGCAGGATTTCAGGGATGATTGCGTCTTCAAGTTTGGGTCGCGATATCTCCCGAAGTTTGCCTTCGTGCATTCTTAGCGCGATTGATCTAACGATAGCAGTAGCGTCATCCGCAGGAAGGATGTCATTGAATTCCTTTTGAATGCGAGGGGGAGCATATCTTCGTTCTACCAGAATTTTTAGGCATTCCTCATACAGAACGTGGCGCTTATCTGGTATCAGGGGCAATAAATATTGAACTAAGACGATTAAAGACAGTAGCATCGGATTGGTCGCTAAGTCGTTGAGGCGAGGATTACTTTTGAGAGCCTCAAGCAGGCGCGGACTTAGTTCAGGTTGACCGAGTGATTTATACCAATTTTCCACCAACCGCCTAGTGAGATTCGGAGACAGCCTTTGAACCGTGAGCGTGTGAAACCCATAGCGATCCAGCTGTCTTTGATAGCCTACAAGTCGACTGCTAACTACGAATCGATTTCCTTCAGGCGCTTGAGCACAGAACTCGCCGAGCTTGATGGCTATCTGCTCTCTTGCATCTTGGCTGCCCAATTCGTCGAAGGCGTCGAAGAAAAATATGCACTTCCCTGCTGCAATTTTGTCCTCTATGAATTGGCGCTGTAAGCCGCGCGTTGTGTTGACTGGATGCCAGTCCTCGAATATTGCCTCTAAAATGCTACGTTCTTTTGGCCATTCGCCGACGTTTCTCAGTCTATTGAGAAAAATGAAGACTGGAAGGGGCTGATCCACGATCCTATACGAATTTCTGACTCGGTCTTGGGCTTCCCGAATCTTCGTCAGTTCCTCTTGGGCTTTAGCGGGCTCCTTGAACGCCGATTTCCCTCGCAGTGCTCTCGCAAATGTAAGCGTTAAGAAGCGGAGCATCGTGGTTTTTCCGGAACCGGGATCGCCTAAAACGACGAGGCGTGAGTGGTTGCCAATTGCTTCGCCTAGATCAATTCCTGTGGGGTTTGTTCCGGGCTCGCTTATCGTTAATGAGACATAAATGTCATCCAACTCTTGCAGTTGGGCGCCGGCGGTTACCGGCACGAGCGTGCTCGGAAGAGAAGGCAGGAAGCGGTGCTGATTGATTAGTGAATCGAGGTATGCGTTTTGAAGCCTTTTACCGCCCAACTTGGATTGAAGTGATTCGAAAATCCGAGCTATTACTGTTTTCAGAAATGGCCACACCATGGTCGTGAGAAAACCGCCTACGATAACACCAAAGAGGCCCACTACAGCTGGATTGTCTTTGGCCCAAGCAATCATCGCGTGAAGCTTAGACACGAATGCGGTAGTGAGTATGACGTGGCAACTGGTGGCACAAGGACGGGCTGACATGGCAGGTGCGCGAAAGTGTATCACAGCTTAGCAAGCGAACAACAAAGTGAGATCAAGGCGGCTCAAGTTACCCACCCAAGTTGTGACGCGAGGTTATTAGGCTTGGGGTGCAGCCCTTCTGTGTTTGCGTTTTGCCCGCACGTAGATGGCGACTCCTATCCCGATCAAGACTGCGGTTGAGATCAGGACCTTGGCGATGGCGAGGAGTTTGTGCGGCTCGTCTTCTCCGGGAATTACAGATAAGACGATGGTCAGGCCGGTCGAGAGGAATCCGATCACGGCGAGGGTGATGGCGACGGGGCGGCCTCCGGGGATGCGGATGGTATCGGGCGCGGCTCGGTTTTGCTGAAGAACCTTATCGCGAGATATAGGTTCCTCCGGAATGAACTTGCCCGGTACGAAGGTGGCTGCGCCGCTTTTGGACGGCGGTAGCGAGTTCATGCAGGAGTGTGTGGGTCTCAGGCCAGTCGATGCAGGCGTCGGTGATGCTTTGCCCATAGACAAGCGCCTTGCCGTTTACCAGAGTCTGACATCCAGCAACAAGATTGCTTTCAAGCATGACACCCATGATGCGGCGTTCTCCGTTCGTGATCTGTTCTGCCACGGCGCGGCATACTGAGCCTTGTTTGCGATGATCCTTGCCGCTGTTTGCATGGCTGCAGTCAATCATGATGCGGGGTTTTACGCCTGTCTTTTCCATCTGCTCAACGGTCGAAACAACCGAGGCCGCATCGTAGTTGGTGCTCTGCCGGCCACCGCGCAGGATGATGTGGCAGTCCGAATTACCGGAAGTAAGAAGGATGGCGGATTGTCCTGTTTCTGAAGTGCCCAGGAAGGTATGCGGATGGCTTGCAGAGAGGATGGCTTCAATCGCAATTTGTACATTGCCGGAGGTGCCGTTCTTGAAGCCGACCGGGCAGGAGAGGCCAGAGGCGAGCTGGCGGTGGACCTGACTCTCGGTTGTTCGCGCGCCGATGGCTCCCCAGCTTACGAGGTCGGAGACGTATTGGGGCGAAATCATGTCGAGGAATTCCGTGCCGGCGGGCACGGCCATCTCGGCCAGATCGAGCAGAAGACGGCGTGCAATGCGCAGTCCGTCACTGATGCGGAAGGATTCGTCGAAGTAAGGGTCGTTGATCAATCCCTTCCAGCCCAGCGTGGTACGCGGCTTCTCGAAATACACACGCATGACAATCAGAAGATCGCTGGACAGCTCGGCGATGGCCTCCTTTAGAAATCCCGCATATTCCCTGGCCGCAATCGGATCATGGATAGAGCAGGGGCCTACAACGACGACCAGGCGATCGTCTGACCCGTTGAGAATATCTACGATCTGACGTCGCGCCTCGAAGACGGTGCGAGAAGCGCTCTCGGTGACAGGCATTTCCTCCTCGAGGAAAATTGGAGGAAGGACGATCCTGCTGGATTTGATCCTGAGGTTGTTTGTGGGATAGGCCATGGCCGCTCGATCAGAATACTAGGTATGACTCGCCACAACCCAATGGCTCGTCCAGCATGTTTATTCCCCTTCAGGCTATAGGGCTTCGCTGCCGCTGCTTTCTCCTCATTCTTTCCGCCCGCACGAAGATGGCGACTCCGATTCCGATCAAGACGGCAGTCGAGATCAGGACCTTGGCGACCGCGAGGAGTTTGTGCGGCTCGTCTTCTCCGGGGATGACGGAGAGGACGATGGTGAGCGCCGTACTCAGCAATCCGATGGTGGCGAGGGCGGTGGCGACGGGACGGCCTCCGGGGACGCGGATGATGTCGGGCGGAGCAGCGCGGTTCTGCAAACGGATCATCGAGGCGAACAAGAAAAGATACGGGATGAAGTAGGCGATGATCGACATGGCTGACGAGGACGTCGTAGGCTCCGCGGACGGTGGTGCCGGCCTGGCTGAGAAGGGCGACGGCGATGCCGGCGGCTCCGTAGGCGGCGATGGCGATCCACGGGGTTTTGAAGCGGGGATGGATGCGTCCGAAGACGGGCGGGAAATAACAATCAATGCCAGCTACAAATGGCAGGCGCGAGGTTGAGGATAGATAGGCGGCGGCTCCTCCGACGGCGTTGAGGCCGAGCAGGAGGGCGATGGGCGCAGCGAGCCAGATGAGGTTGAGGCGGGTGCAGAGGGTCATCATGCCGCGCATGAATCCGTCGACGCCGTGGACGGCGGTGGAAGGGAGAGCCACGAGGAGGGCGGCGGTGCCGGCGATGTAGGCGAGGGCGAGGATGGATCCGCCGGCGAGGAGGGCGCGGGGGATGGTGCGGCGCGGGCGGTCGATCTCCTCGCCCATGAAGGAGCCGGCCTCGCAGCCTCCGAACGCGAAGAAGATGGTGGACCAGAAGATGGCGTTGGCGAGCGAGGGGCGCGGGATGAGCTGGTGGGGCGCGAAGGAAGTGGCGGATCCGAAACGGTGCGCCGAGATGACGGCGAGGACGATGAGGACGGAGATGGGCAGGACGGCACCGAGGGTGCAGACGTTGTTGAGCCACTTGCCGGCGTCGACTCCGATGATGTTCATGAGGGTGATGAAGGCGAGCCAGGCGAGGGCGAAGGCAAGGTAGTAAGAGCTGCTGGCGGAGAGATGCTGGCCGCGCGCGCCGAAGGCGAAGAGTACCGAGCCTGCTCCGAAGTAGAGGACGGCGGGAAAGTAGGGGAGATTGGACATCATGTAGGTCCAGGCGGCGATAAAGCCGGAGAAGTCTCCATAGGCTTCGCGGGTCCACACGTAGAGGCCGCCTTCGGCGGGATATCGCGAGGATAGCTCGAGGACGGAGGCGGCAAGCGGGATGAAGAATCCTACGAGGGCGAAGAGCCAGACGGTGAGGGTGCTGGCTCCGGCGGCGGCAGCGGTGGCGACCCAGCGGACGGAGAGTCCGCTGACGATGTAGAAGAGGGCGAGGTCGCGGAAGGTAAGGGCGCGCTTGAGGGTGGGGCTGGAGGGGGTTTTCGGGCAGGGTGATGCGGCCGAGGTCGCGGACATTTAGAGCGCAGCATACCGGATGAGGCGGGAATCAAGAAGAGGGTTCTGTCGGATCCGATGCTCTGGGTGATCAGAGAGTATTTTCACCACAAAGCACAGAGAACGCAGAGGGATCGTGCTGAGCCCTTCTCTATTGGTCTATCCTGGGCCGAAATTTCAACGCAAAACGCAAAGGTGCAAAGGACACGAAGTGGCGTCGGACCAGTCGGAGTCAGTGGCCCTTGAGGTACCAGGGAATATTGATGACGAGGATGCGCTGGTTTCCCTTGACGAGCAGGAGCACCTTGAGGAGGTTGGCGCGCTGGTTGTGGAGCAGGTTCTCCCACCAGTGGGTGACGACGAGCTCGGGGACAAGGACGGCGATCTGGCGGTTGGGGTTGGACTTTTCCTGATCGAGGATGAACTCAAGAACCGGACCGAGGATGTAGCGGTAGGGTGAGTGCAGGTCGACGAGCCGAGGGACGGCGAGTCCGGCGGTGCGGAGGGGCTCGGAGACTTTGTGCTCCCACTCGTCGCAGATGCTTGCGTCGCCGAGGCCGCTTTCGACGTGCACGGCGATGATGTCGCGGGAGATGGCGAGAGCGAAACGGAGGGCTTTTTCGGAAAGGCGGCTCCAACGGTCGACAGGGATGATGACCAGGGGCGACTCGATGTTAGCGAGGGCGATGGGTTCGGGGCTGGTGGTGGCGACCTTGACTCCGCGGTAGTGCCGCTTGACCTGCACCATGAGGAAGATCATCGAGGGAATGAGTAGGGCGGTGATCCAGGCCCCGTCGACGAATTTGGCGACGAGGACGACGAGGGTGGTGACGCCGGTGGCGGTGGCTCCGATGGCGTTGACGGCGGCGCGTATGCGCCAGCCCAGCTCGCGGTTGCGGAACCAGTGGACGACCATGCCGGCCTGCGAGAGGGTGAAAGCGAGAAAGGCTCCGATGGCGTAGAGGGGAATGAGGCGGTCGGTGACGCCTCCGAAGAGGATGAGCAGCAAGCCGGTCAGGAAGACGAGGGCCGCGATTCCCCAGGAGTAGAGAAGGCGGCGTCCGCGCACGAAGAAGACATGGGGCAGGTAGTCGTACAGGGCGATGGAGCGGGTGAGCCGAGGGAAGTCGGCGAAGGCGGTGTTGGCCGAGAGCGAGAGCACGAGCAGGATGGAGGCGATGGTGACGTAGTAGAAAACGCCGTGGCCCATGACCGCGTCGGTGAGCTGCGAGAGCACACTCTGATACCCGGCGGCTCCGGGGTCGGTGGCTCCGATGCCGTACCAGCGGCACAGGAAGGCGATGCCAGCGAGCAGGATGATGAGCAGCGCGATGATGATGGTCAGTGTGAGGCGGGCGTTCTTCGTCGTGGGGTCGCGGAAGGCCTTCACCCCGTTCGAAACGGCTTCGACTCCGGTCATGGCGGTGCAGCCGCTGGAGAAGACCTTGAGGATCAGCCAGAGGGAGATTGCAGCCGTCGCCGGCGGAAGATGCGGCGGAGCGACGACGGGAGTGGGGTGTCCGCCGCTGGCGAGCGTCTTGAGGATGCCGGCTGCGATGACGATGAGCAGCGTGGCCAGGAAGAGGTAGGTGGGGATCATGAAGGCGACGCCGGTGTCGTGCACGCCGCGCAGGTTGATGATGGTGAGGAGGATGAGGATAAGCAGGCACAGGCCGAGTGTGTGCTTCTGCAGGCTGGGCACGGCGGAGATGAGCGCTCCGACTCCGGCCGAGATGCCGACTGCGGCGGTGAGGGTGTAGTCGATCATCAGCGCGGCGGCGGCGAGGAGTCCGGGACCGCGACCGAGATTTTCGGTGGCGACGGTGTAGGAGCCGCCGCCCTCCGGGTAGGCCCCGATGGTCTGGCGGTAGGAGAAGTAAACGATGACCAGCAAGATGATGATCGCGGTCGTGATGGGAACAATGAGGTGGACGCCGAAGAGTCCCAGCGGGATGAGCAGGGTTAGGGCAGCTTCAGGGCCGTACGCGGCTGAACTCAGCGCGTCGAGGCCAAAAATTGGGATGCCGGCCAGAGGGCCGACTTGCTCGCCGCGTTCTTCACTGTTAGCGAGGGGCTTTCCAAACAGTAGATCGAGCACGTTCATGCGGTTTCAACGTTCTGCGTGGATTTTTGGCCCTGGGCGATGCGAACCACTATATCGTGCCAATCACAAACAGGAAATGAAAGGAATGGACTGCCTCCCGAGCGCGTCGGGTGTACATACCACTGGCGGGACTCAACGGGTAGAGGTTGACGCCGCAGGACCACTCAGGTCCTCGATGAGTGCGGCAGAGAACCGAGACGAAAGGCGGTAACTTCCGGTTGACCTGACCCAAACGGAAGTAGGCTACCGCCAATCCAATATCGTCAGCTCAACCACGTCATGGCTTCCGTGCCTCTTACTGCAGGCGTCTGCCCGGTGCGGCAGAGTATCCCGGAAAGCCGATATCCTTAGCCCTTCAGGAACGCCAGCAAGTCAGCATTGATCGTCTCCGCGTGCGTCGTGGGCATACCGTGCGGGAAGTCCTTGTAAGTTTTCAGGGTTCCGTTCTTCAGTAGCTTCGCGGACAGCGGCCCCGCGGCGACATAGGGAACGATCTGATCGTCTTCGCTGTGCATTACCAAGACCGGAACGGTGATCTTCTTGAGGTCTTCCGTGAAGTCAGTCTGGGAGAAGGCAACGATGCCGTCATAGTGCGCTTTGGCTCCTCCCATCATCCCCTGGCGCCACCAGTTTTCGATGACCGCCTCCGAGGATTTCGCGCCCGGTCGGTTGTATCCGTAGAACGGCCCGGCCGGCACGTCGCGATAGAACTGCGAACGATTGGCTGCGAGTTGCGCCTGGAGATCATCAAAGACTGACTTGGGCAGGCCGAGCGGGTTGGCCGGCGTCTTCACCATCAGGGGCGGCACCGCGCTGATCAGCGCTGCCTTTGCTACGTTGCCTTCGCCATGCCTAGCCAAATAATGCGTCACCTCACCGCCGCCAGTCGAATGGCCAACATGGATGACGTCTTTCAGGGCGAGATGGGCCATAACAGCGGCCAGGTCGTCGGCGTAATGGTCCATATCGTGGCCATCGCCGGTCTGGGTGGAGCGTCCGTGACCGCGGCGGTCATGGGCGATCACGCGATAGCCATGCTGCAGGAAGAACAGCATCTGCGCATCCCAATCGTCGGCCGACAGCGGCCAGCCGTGGCTGAACACAATAGGCTGGCCCGAGCCCCAGTCCTTGTAAAAGATCTCAACGCCGTCCTTGGTTGTGATGGTGGGCATCTTGTACTCCTTTGAAGTCGAATAGCCAAACGCCACCAATTAAAACACACTGATGTGTATGGAGGTTGACGGAGAAAAATTTCATCGGGTTGCGTTGTCGGCATAAGGGACGAGGGTTTAACAGCAAGGGTTCCGGGCCGTCAATACGTCGCGCGGAAGCCATTCAAGCGCCATCAAGACTCGTAGCGTATCTTGTCAAGGTCAAGCGAATCGGAAGAGTCGGCGGCAAAGAAAATGGGCGCGAAAACCACGATTCTCTCAACTGCCACATGTCCATTCTCGAAGAGCCAACGAAGGTCGCAGCGGTGATCGACGACGCTGCAAAGAACGCATTCAACAAACAATAAGCAGTGACGGCATCTCCAGCTGAACGCTAGGCGTCGAGCTTGCGGACGACGAGTTCGTTGAGCAGGGCCGGGTTGGCCTGTCCCTTCGAGAGCTTCATGACCTGGCCGACGAAGAAGGCGGCGACGGTCTTCTTGCCTCCGCGGTACTGCTCGACCTGTTTTGGATTGGCGGCGATGACCTGGTCGATCATGGCTTCGATGGCGGAGGCGTCGCTGATCTGCTGCGGCTTCTCGCGCTCGTAGACGGCGGGGAAGTCCTCTCCGGTTTCGAATGCGGTGTCGAAGAGCTGCTTGAGCTGCTTGCTCGACAGCTTGCCTTCTTCGGCGAGGTCGGCGGCAAGTGTGATGCCGGACATGGAGATCGGCGACTGCTCTAGTTCGAGTCTCTTGAGTTTGAGGCGACTGGTGAGCTCGCTCTGGACGAGATTGGCGACGCGGCGCGGATTCTTTGCAGCGCGGGCGGCGGACTCGAACTGGTCGGCGAAGGCGCGAGTTGCCGTGAGCGTAGCGGCGTCCTGCTCGGTGATGCCGTACTCGGAGATCATGCGGGCGCGGCGCGCTTCGGGCAACTCGGGGAGCTGCGCTGCGACCATGTCGCGAAAAGCCTGATTCACGATGAGCGGCGGCAGGTCGGGCTCGGGGAAATAGCGGTAGTCGTGGGCCTGCTCCTTGGAACGCATGGAGTAGGTGCGGCCCTCGTTAGCGTTCCAGAGGCGGGTTTCCTGGGCAACGCGGCCGCCGGACTCAATGACTTCGACCTGGCGCTCGATTTCATATTCGAGAGCCGCGCGTATGAAGCGGAAGGAGTTGACGTTCTTGACCTCGGCCTTGGTGCCGAATTTTTCCTGGCCGCGCGGACGGACGGAGACATTCGCGTCACAGCGTAACGACCCTTCCTCCATGTTGCAATCGGAGACGGCGGTGTAGAGCAGGATCTCCTTGAGGCGGGTGAGGTATTCGTAGGCCTCGTCGGGCGTGCGGATGTCGGGCTCGGAGACGATCTCTATCAGCGGTGTCCCGCAGCGGTTCAGGTCGACATAAGTGCGCGTGGCCGAATCGGGAAAGCCGTCGTGAAGGCTCTTGCCGGCATCCTCTTCCATGTGGAGGCGCGTAATCCCGATGCGCTTAATGCCATTTGCGCTCGGAACCTCAATCCAGCCGTGCTCGGCCAGCGGCTTATCGAACTGCGAGATCTGATAGCCCTTGGGCAGGTCCGGGTAGAAGTAGTTTTTGCGGGCGAAGATGGAGCGCTCGTTGACGCGGCAGTTGAGAGCCAGCGCGGCCAAAGTGGCAAACTCAACGGCACGTTCGTTGAGGACGGGCAGGGCTCCGGGAAGTCCGAGGCAGACAGGACAGATGTTGGTATTGGGTTCGGAGCCAAAGCGGTTCGGGCAGCCGCAGAAGGCCTTGGTGGCGGTGAGGAGCTGGACGTGGACTTCGAGTCCGATGACAGGTTCGTACCTGGCCAGGGCTTCGGCGGGGACGCTGGTGGCGGTGCTCATCAAGGTTAAGTTTAGCAAGGGCAGCATCTAAATGAAGCGGGGCTGCAAACTCAGCAATCCATTCTGACGAGGGAATTTTCCCGAGGAGCGAAGTCCATGCCTCACACACCGCAAGAGATTGAGAAGCTGAAACATGCGCCCGCCGTGCCGGGCGTGGTCGAAGTGATTCTGAAGCGCTGGAGCCCGCGGGCATTTGCCAACAAGCCGGTTTCAAAACATGACCTGCGGAAGATTTTCGAGGCGGCGCGCTGGGCGGCTTCGTCCTACAACGAGCAGCCGTGGCGGTTCATCGTTGGGCACAAGGGCGACCCTACCTATCAGAAGATTTTCGACAGCCTGGTGGAGTTCAACCAGTCGTGGGCGGGCAGCGCACCGGTGCTGATACTGTCGGCTGCGAGCAAGACCTTCGCGCACAATGGCGCGCCGAACATTTACGCGATTCACGACACGGGCGCGGCAACGGCGTACATCTCTCTGCAGGCGACCGCCCTGGGGTTGCACACGCATTCGATGGCCGGCTTCGATCAGGACAAGGCGCGCGCTGCGTTCCATATTCCGGACAGCTTTCATATTGGCGCGGTCACGGCGCTGGGGTATCTGGGCGACGTGGATAATCTGCCCGAGGGGCTGCTGGAACGCGAGGTGGGGACGCGCGACCGCAAGCCGCTGGCCGAGATCGTGCTGTCGAATTGGGGACATCCGGCGGCGCTGTAGGCTTCATGTTGTAACCCTGATTCTTCCGGCGCGCTTCTCATCCTGTATTCATCGAGGGTTGATCGTCGCGGCGCATAGTCTCTATCTTTGGGCATGCGCCGTGTTTTGTTCTTCGTCAATCCGCTGCTGATGAACCGCCGTGGGCGGCGTGCGACTGTCGAACGCGCAGCGGGCTATCTTAGAAGTGAAGGATGTGAGGTCGAGGCGCGGGACACGCTTTCGGCGCACTCGGCCGGCGAGCAGGCGCAGGAGGCGGTGGCGAGCCGCTTCGACACGATCTTCGTTTGCGGCGGCGACGGGACGATCTTCCAGGTAATCCAGGGTGTGGCGGGGTCGGAGGTTGCCCTGGGGGTGATTCCGTTCGGGACGGGAAATGTGCTGGCGCAGAATCTGCGGCTGCCGCGGGATCCGATGGCGGCGCTGCTTGCACAGGTTAAAGGGCCGGCGGTTTCGATTCCGCTGGGCAAGGTGGTGTGCAAGACACCGGGGCATATCAAGGACAAGAGCTGGTATTTCACGATTGCGGCGGGCATGGGTGTGCACGCGGCCTTGATGAACCTGGCCCCCACGGGAACCGGAAAACGTGTGGGCGGTCAGCTGGCTTACTATGCGGGCGGGATCCGGCTGCTGGTGCAGCACCCAATCGAACCGTTCGACCTTGAGGTGACGACCACGGCGGGCGATGTGCGGCGGTGGCGCGCGACGGAAGCGATCGCGGTGCGGGTGCCGGGGATCAATCTGTGGCGGCCGGGGGGCAATCTGCTGAAGCCGGAGCTGCGTCTGGCGAGTCTGCGCGAGACCAGCCGCGTAGGGCTGGCTCACGCGACCTATCATGCGATTGTGACGCGCAAGACTGTCAACGGGGAAGCGACGGCCGGCAATTCACGGCTGCCGTACGCGCAGTTTGACGATGCCAGTGCGGTGGTGTGCCGTCCTACGCCGGATTGGGGGTACCGCACGCCGTTGCTGGTGGAGGCGGATGGGGAAGTGATCGGAACCGAGCGGGCGACCATCACGATTGCACAGCGACGGTTACGCCTGCTCTGGCCGGGATATCAGGATTCGTAACTGTTTCAGGAGCAAATTCCTGAGAGGGTCCGAGCGGGTGGGCAGCCCCGCCCTCAGTTGCCATTCAGCGCCAGCAGGACCGTGTCGGGACCGAGCCAGGCCATGTTCTGGCGAAGCTGCTTCTCCTGCTTCGACTGCGGGAGGTCGGCGTTCACTGCGATAACGGGGCAGTGGATTTCACGCAGGAAATAGCTGTCTCCATATTTGTTGAAGACCAAGCGGCTGGAATAACCGGGGACCGTGCTGGCTTCACCGGTCATGGTCAGGACAGCGATCTGCTGATCGGCGTTGCGGATGACGAGAGTACCGCCAGGCTGGGTGAATAGTTGATAGTGTCCAGCCGGAAGATGCTTGTTGGCGACGGTAAAGTCGAAGGGAACATTGGCACGGATTTCATGGTTCTGCGCCTTCGCAATACCCGCCGTGCAGAATCCCGCAAGGATCAAAAGTGTGATGACTCGGAACCGTTTCATGTGGATGTCTCCTTGGAAAAGGAGATTAGCCTGCTCATGAAGGAAGAGTCGTTAAACTCCCGTCCAATAAACGCCTAATTTGGCCGACCCGCTTTTTGACGCTTTTCCCGGCGAGTCGGCGCGATGGGGTTAATTGCCGGAGGGAGCTGACGCTGGGGCGGGCTGGACGCTGCTGACCTGCCATCCGTTGTCGCTCTTGACCAGCGTGGCCGTGCCGGCCTGCTGCCCCGAGGTGTCGGCGGCGAGCCGGGGGAAGGCGGTCTTCATCTCGGCGGAGCTGGCCCAGTCGGGAACGCCGGCCACGGTGTAGTGGTATGCGACGGTGTACTGGGTGGCACTGGTGTCGGGTGGATTGAAGCTGTCGATGGTTGTGACTTCTCGATGGCCGAAGCAGAAGTTGCCGTAGCCGGGCTGGGCAGAATCGGGTGTCCACGTGGAGCGGCCCTTGTCGGAGAGGTCGTAGTCGTTGACCTGCTTGGATCCGATCAGGAAGCGCTTCTTTTCGGCGGAGGTGCGGGCGAGCATGCCGGCGTCGGTGAGGGCGTCGAAGCCCTTGGTTTGCTCGTCGTTGGAAGTGTCGGCCTGGGCCGGGAATTTGACGGAACTGGACCAGAGGCATGCCTGCTTGGTGCTGTAGTAGCCGTCGATGGCCGACTTGAATGCTCCCTTGTCGACGGTGTTTGTTTTGCATCCGGCCGCTATGAGCAGGGCGCCGCATACAGCCAGGCTGAGTAGATTGGGTTGACGCATCTATTTTGGCTCTCCTTTCAGAGCCTGAGATGCGTAAGTTGCGGATGGGAGCCGGTTTCGCCTTTTTTTTGCTCATTGGGCTGCGTCTCTCTCCCGAAAGAGGACGTCCAAGCAGGAAAGTGCCGGATTAGGACAATCCACTTTCGTGTGAGTAAAAGAATCTTTTGCGGCGCCGATGAAAGTGAGATGATGTTGTCACCTGGGAACCCCCCGATGCGGAAAACCGAAAATCGGTTTTCGCATTCTAAGGGAATGGAGTGAGCTATGTGGTTCACGAAGATGCACGACGTGCTATACCACTTGTCCCAGCTGAGCGATTATTTGCCCGCGCTGCTGGTGACCATTGGTGTCGGCATTCTCATTGGGTGTGCGGTCAGCTGTGTTTGCTCGCCTTGTGAAGAGAAGGACAACTTGTTTCACAAGGAAGTCTACTAACGCTGCCGCCAAGAAGTTACTGCGCGCGGATGAAGTTTCTGACATCTTCCGCGCGAACGAGAGGGAGCGCTGTTTTTCCTTCAGCCCCTCTGGTTCCCTGCTGTCCTTTCTCCCAATCCACTAGCCATTTCTTGCTTCTCAATCCATTAGCCACTTCGTTGCTTGTTTCTAAAGCTCCATCGGGACCTTTTCGCGCTGACGCCGGACCCGGCGGCGGTGTTATTTTCCGCTCCAATATAATCCGACACGATGGAAAATCGCGGACTGGATGAGTTGGCGCGGCGCGACCGGCTGGCAGAAGAGGGCGGCGGCGAAGAGCGGCGCAAGCGCCAGCATGAGCAGGGCAAGCTGTCGGCGCGGGAGCGCATCGACCTGCTGCTGGACGAAGGGACCTTCGAGGAAACCGACAAATTTGTAACTCACCGGTGCTCCGATTTCGGTATGGCGGAGAAGCGGATTCCGGGCGATGGCTTTGTTACCGGATACGGCAAGGTGGAGGGCCGGACGGTCTTTGTCTTCGCCCAGGACTTTACGGTCTTCGGCGGGTCGCTGTCGGAATCGAATGCGGCGAAGATCGTCAAGCTGATGGACATGGCAATGCGCGTGGGCGCTCCCATGGTTGGGCTGAATGATTCCGGCGGGGCGCGCATTCAGGAGGGTGTGGTGTCGCTGGCCGGCTACGCGGATATTTTCCTGCGCAACACGCTAGCCAGCGGCGTGATTCCGCAGATCTCGGCGATTCTAGGGCCATGCGCCGGGGGAGCGGTGTATTCGCCGGCGATTACGGATTTCACGCTGATGGTCGACAAGACCTCCTACATGTTCGTCACCGGCCCGGACGTGATCAAGACAGTGACGCACGAAGAGGTGACGAAAGAGGAACTGGGCGGAGCGACGACCCACAATGAGGTTTCCGGCGTTGCGCACTTCATGGCGCATGACGACCGCGAATGCGTGGCAATGGTGCGGGAATTGCTGAGCTTTCTGCCTTCCAACAATCTCGAGGATCCACCCCGGCGCGTTTGCACGGACCCGATGGACCGCTCGGACCGCGAGCTGGACACCCTTGTTCCAGCGGAGTCAAACCAGCCGTATGACATCAAGCTGGTGATTGAGCGGCTGGTCGATGACGGATACTTCTTCGAGGTGCACGAGCACTTCGCCCGCAACATAGTCATCGGATTCGCGCGCATGAATGGGCGTCCGGTGGGGATTGTGGCGAATCAGCCGGCGCACCTTGCGGGGGTTCTCGATATCGATGCCAGCGTAAAGGCGGCCCGGTTTGTTCGCTTCTGCGACGCGTTCAACATTCCCCTGATTACGCTGGAAGACGTTCCCGGGTTTTTACCCGGGGTGCAACAGGAGTACGGCGGCATCATTCGCCATGGTGCGAAGCTGCTCTATGCATTCGCTGAGGCGACGGTTCCCAAGCTGACGGTGATCACGCGCAAGGCATATGGCGGGGCGTATTGCGTCATGAGCTCGAAGCACATCCGCACCGATCTGAATCTAGCCTGGCCTACTGCGGAGATTGCGGTGATGGGGCCGGAGGGCGCCGTGAATATTGTCTATGGGCGCGAGATGGAGCAGGCGGTGCGGGATGCCGAGGTGAAGGAGGGTCCGCTGAGCGAGGAGCGGCGGACAGAATTGCTCGCGGCGGCGCGCTCGGAGAAGGTGCACGAATTCCGGGAGCAGTTTGCGAATCCGTTTGTGGCTGCAGAGCGGGGATATGTTGACGCGGTCATCCCGCCGCATGAGACGCGGCGGAGGCTGATTACCGCACTCGAAATGCTGGACGGAAAGCGCGACAAGAATCCGCCCAAAAAGCACGGGAATATTCCGCTATGAGGACTGGCCGTCCAGGCAACGGGACCTTCGGCGCAGAAGAACTACTTACGACCTTCGGGTGAGGGGCAACTCATGAGCGAGCCGGTGCAAGCCGCTGCTGATAACCATTACGCCTGGGATAGAAACTGCGACGGCTGGCATCTTGTCCGGAATGAAAACCTCAGCGTGATCGAAGAGCGCATGCCGCCGGGCACGATGGAGCAAAGGCATTTTCACGCGCATGCACGGCAGTTCTTCTATGTGCTGGAAGGCGAGCTGACGATGGAAGTCGAAGGCCGCTCGGTGGTCCTTGGGGCGCGGCAAGGACTGGAGATCGCTCCGGGACAAGCTCACCAGGCCATGAACAGATCGGAGGCCGACGTGAGATTTCTGGTAATTTCGCAGCCTCCGAGCCATGGCGATCGCACCCAGGCATAGCTCCAGACTTTGACGCAATTCCGGAGCGAATCTGCCGCGACGACACCGAACCGTGGGCTCGCATAGAATGGCGAAGGCAATTTGCATCTGACCCTGATACGAGGTGAATGCGATGTCCAATCCATCCGTCAAGCACGTTCCGCTCCCAGGGACTGAGCGGGACGCTCCCCCTAACGCAACAGACCTCGGGCGAACATCGCCAACTCAGATGGTGATGGTCTCAGTGATCGTCAGGCGCAAGAATCACCTCGATCTAAAGGCGCTCGGCGGAAGACACATCTCGCGCGAGGAGTTCAACGAGAAATATGCCGGTGACCCGGCGGACTTCGACACGCTCCGAAAGTTCGCACACGAGCACGGCCTCTCGGTGGATGAGAACGCTTCGAGCCTTCCTCGCCGGACGATGATGCTGCGGGGCACGACCCAGGCGATGGAGGCGGCCTTCGGAGTCGAGTTGCACGATTACGAGCAGGATGGCCGCAAGTTTCACTCCTTCACGGGCGGCGTTTCCATGGCGGAAACGCATGCCGCGGCGGTGGAGACGGTGCTGGGACTCGATTGCCGTCCGATTGCGAAGTCGCACCACCGCATGAGAGACAAGAAGAAGAAACCGGCGCCGGACCCGAGCTATACGCCGGTGCAGATCGCGGGCTTTTACAACTTTCCCAAAGGCGTGGACGGGAGCGGGCAGACGATCGGCATCATCGAGCTGGGCGGCGGGTATAACGCGAGCGATCTCGAGACGTATTTCTCGGGTCTGGGGATCACGCCTCCGGATGTCGTGTCGGTTTCGGTAGATGGCGGGGCAAATTCCCCCACGAATCCGAACAGCGCCGACGGCGAGGTTGCTCTGGATATCGAAGTCGCGGGGGCGGTCGCTCCAGGCGCGAATATTGCGGTGTATTTCACTCCGAACACGGCGCAGGGATTTCTCGATGCGATCACATCGGCGTCGCACGATATGGGCAATGCTCCGACCGTGATCTCGATCAGCTGGGGCGGACCCGAGTCGGGATGGACGAGTTCGCAGATGACCGCGATAGATAACGCGTGCGCATCGGCCTCAGCGATGGGGATTTCGATCACTGTGGCGGCGGGCGATGACGGATCGAGCGACGGCGTGACGGGCGGCGGGAACAACGTCGACTTTCCCGGATCGAGCCCCCATGTGCTGTGCTGCGGCGGAACAAAGATTACGACCAGCGGGACGAAGCTGGAGAGCGAAGTGGTGTGGAACGACGGCGCTCAGGGCGGGGCGACCGGCGGGGGCGTGAGCGCGGTTTTCCCACTGCCGACATACCAGCAGGGGATCGGAGTTCCTGCGCCTTCGGGCAGCAAGGGCGGGCGCGGCGTGCCGGATGTGGCCGGCGATGCCTCGCCAACTTCGGGCTACAACGTTCTTGTCGATGGCAGCCAGGAAGTGGTGGGAGGAACGAGCGCGGTGGCGCCGCTGTGGGCAGGGCTGATCGCGCTGATTAATCAGCAGACGGGCAAGAACGCAGGGCTCATCAATCCGATCCTCTACGGGGCGCCGAGCGCGTTCCACGACATTACGCAGGGAAATAATGGTTCGTTCTCGGCCGGGCCGGGTTGGGATGCCTGCACGGGATTGGGATCGCCGAACGGAACGGCAGTAGCGCAGGCGGTTGCGACTGCGGAATCGAGTAGTGGGTCTGGGAGCGGCTCTGGCAGCGGTTCGGGGACCGGATCTGGGGGAACGAAGTCCGGCGGCGGGTCGGGCAAGGGAGGGACGCATCATCCCAAGAAGCCCAAGGAGTATTAGAGGGGCCGCTCTTTTCGGCTTTAGCCAGCCTTCAGCACCGGCTTGCCTTTGTTGTTCAGTGTGATGCGACCCATGGGGGTGTGATGGTCGTGAGTGAAAAGCACGAGCCACTCTTCGGGGATGGCGCGCGCGTAGAAGCGCTTGCGCTGCTCGATGCAGGCGACGGGGTCGAGGTCGTATCCCATGACCCAGGTGATGTCGAGATGCGCGCTGGTGGGGATCAGGTCGGAGACATAGCAGGCGCGCCTGCCGCCTGAGTGGATGTGCACGGCGAGCAGCTGGGCCGTGTGTCCGGGGTAGCATTCGACGGAGATGCCGGGGACGATTTCTTCGGTCTGGCCGGGGTAAGTGTCAAGCAGCGTCATCTGGCCGCTCGCGACGAGGGGGTCGTAGTTGTCGCTGACGTAGCTGATGGCGTCACGCTCGAGCTGCAGATGTCCGTGGTCGACTTCGCCGCTATGTGCGAAGTAGCGGGCGTTGGGGAAGGTAGGAACGATGCGGCCGCCGGGGGTGCGGGTGGTGTTCCATCCGCAGTGATCGAAGTGGAGATGGGAGTTGATGACGACGTCGATATCTTCGGGGCGAATGGCCGCGACCTCAAAAGCGCGCAGCAACTGCTGTTTCGCGCCGTGAATGTCGCGCAATTTGTCACTGAGTTTGTTACCGATTCCAGTCTCGATGACGACGTTGTGTTTTCCGGTGCGGACGACGACGGTATTAAGGCCGAGGAGAATGCGGTTCTGCTCGTCGGCCGGGGCACGCTTTTCCCAAAGCGGCTTGGGGACGACGCCAAACATGGCTCCCCCGTCGAGGAAGTAGGTTCCGTCGCTCAGGATGGTGAGTTCGAAGTCGCCGAGCACGGTGCGGCCGCGCACCGGATGGGGGGTATCTGATCGTTCTGCAGGGTGCATCCCGCTCCCTTTCGAAAACTCTGTTGTGAATCTTTCAAAACTCTCTTTTGTAACTCGAACGGATGCAAAATTCGTCGATTAGCACGGGTTTGTGATTGCAACGCTGCAACGCCCACGATAGGATACTCGCGTTCACTCGCATATTTTGCGTAACACGAAGATTATGCGAAAGTTCCCGGCGGGTTTGGGAACGCCAAAAAGCAGAAACACCGAAAAGAAGAAAACAAGGAGAATTCCCGTGGCTGATCACCCGAAGCACAGCCCGATTTCGTCAGAGCCCCAGAATCATGTGCCCGAGCCTGCCGCACCGGCTCCGGAAGCGACAGAGATAAACGCGGCCAACGAGACGCCGCACGCGGGCGGAGTTGCCAAGCCGGCGATCCGCATCATGCCTGGCTCGGGCGCCAGCACTCACCCGCCCGGTTCATAGCCTCTACTCGGGCTTGTTTTTAACGTAGGTCTCAAAGTGCCAGAGCAGCCTGGTAAAGAGAGAGGTCTGCGCTACCGGGCCTGCTATGGAGTGCGTCTTGCGCGGAAAGACGTTGTAGTCGTAAGGTATGGCGCTATCCAGCAGTTTCTGTATGAACTGAATGGTGTTGGCAAAGTGCACGTTGTCATCGCCGGTGCCGTGCATGATGAGGATGTGGCCCTTGAGGTTCGGCGCGCTGATCTGCACTGAATCGTTGTTGTAATTCTTCGGGTCGTCCGCCGGCAGCCCCATGTACCGCTCGGTGTAGATGGAATCGTAGTTGTGCCAGTCGGTGACGGGCGCGACCGATGTTCCGGCGAGAAACCGATCGCTGTGTGTGAGGGCGTAGAGGGTGAAGGTGCCGCCCCAGCTCCATCCCCACCAGCCCATGCGGTGGGCGTCGAGCTGCGGATACTTCGCGAGCACCTGGTCGACCGCGGTCATCTGATCGGCAAATTCCGGAGGTCCAAAGTTGTGATAGGCCGCCTGCTCGAAGTCGCGGCCGCGACCACCCATGCCGCGGTTGTCCACGTGAAGGACCGCGAATCCGTGCTCGGCCAGCAGCTGATCGAAGAGGAGTGTCCTGCGGTGCCAGGCGTCTTTCTGCTCATCGGCGCCTGGGCCGCCGTAAGGGTTCACGATGAGGGGGACGCTGCCTGGGGCGGTCATGTTCACGGGTAATTGCAGCGTGCCGTAGAGGGTGGTCGATCCATCGGCTGCCTTGAGTGTGAGCAGTTCCGGCGGGACGAGAGTGTGACCCGCGACAGGGTGGGATTGCCAGAAGGGCTTGCAGTCTCCCTGGGCGGTGCAGTAGCTGACCTCAGGAGGAGACATCAGGGTCGACGAAGTATCGATGAACGCGGCTCCCTTGTCGGGGAAGACGGGATCGTGAACGCCCCGCGCCTTCGTTACCTGGTGCTTCCCTGACCCGTCGAGCTGTACGGCCCAGACCTGCTCCTCTCGGGGGTCGCTTTCGTCGGAGAGATAGTAGACGGTGCTGGAGGCTTCGTCGACGGCTTTGATGGCCTCGGCTTCGTAGTCGCCGCTCTCGAGCTGGTTTTCGAATTTCGCTTCGGAGGCGACCGGGTTCTTCGGGTCGAAGCTATAGCGGTAGATGTGGGTGAATCCGTCGCGCCAGCTTTGAATGAGGAACTGGTGATCGCCGATGAACTTCACATCGTAGGTCGTATTGAAGTATTTGGGCTCGGTCTGCGCGAGGACGAGGCGCACATCGCCAGTCTTCCAGTCTGCGAAGTAGAGGTTTTCGTGCTTCTGGTCGCGGGTGAGCACCTCGACCCAGACGGTTTGGGGATCGACCCAGCCGAAGCGGGGTGTGTAGTCATTGCCGGGATCCAGCGGGATCTTGAGCCAGTGCGTGCCGCCATTGCCGGGGCTGACGACGCCGACGCGCACGGCCGGATTGGCATCGCCCGGTTGGGGATAACGCTGCGGGTCGATGGTGGCGTGGAGCGGGATCCAATCGACGAGGGGATAAAGCGGCACCTTGGATTCATTCATCTGCAGATAGGCGATCTGCTTTGAGTCGGGCGACCAGAAATAATTGCTGCGGACGTCGAGTTCTTCGAGGTAGACCCAATCGATTTCGCCGTTCAGGAGGGCGGGGTCATCGGTGTCTGTGAGCGGCTGGGCGGAGTGGTTGCCGGCAACCTTCTGAACGAAGAGGTTGTGGTTGCGGACAAAGGAGACGAACTCGCCGTTGGGCGAGAATTTCGGATCGTCGCCGCTCTGCATGCCGGTGTTGCCGATCTGCACGCCGACGCCATTGTCGGTCCTGTAAAGCCACAGCTCGCCGTTGGTGTCGAAGAGGAGCTGCTTTGAGTCGGGCGACCAGATGTAGTCGGGTTCGGCGTAGCGGCCGCGGTGGTCCCGGTCTTTTTCGGTGATATTGGCGCCGAGGAGGCTGCCGATTTTCGAGTGGTCGATAAGTTTGCTTACCTTGCCATCCGCGGCGGAGACCTGCATCAGGTCCCCGCTGTCGGCGATCCACGTAGCGCGAGACCCGTCGGGCGACCAACTCATGCCCTCCGGCGGATTGCCAGTGAGGTCCTGGCCTCCGAAGATGTCCCGGATGGTCCAGGGCTGGCCTCCGCTCGGTGATTGGGAAAAGGTGAAGGAGACCGAAGAGACCAGAAGCAGAACAGAGACAGCGCGTGCGGAGAGCAAGGAGACTCCAGGCGTAGGGAATTTTCCGCCTAACTGCCCGGCGGGTTGGTTTCGGAGCAGGTCGAAACAGAATTGTACCTTGGAGGCGTTCGGGGGCAGGCGGGTGTCTTGTGGCCAGGTGTTCCGGGCAGATTTTCGAGGCGGAAACCGCGGCTAGCTTGCTCCGTGCGTGTAGAGGCCGGTTAAAGCGCCTTCGGCGAGGATGTGACCCTTGACGGCGGCGGCGAGTTCCTTTTTGGTCTGTCCGGCGGGGAGGTTCAGGTTTGTGTCCAGCGCATATAACCGAAAAACATAACGATGAGGATTGGATCCCGGCGGGCACGGAGGAACATATCCTGAGCTATCCATGCTGTTCTCGCCTTCGGCGGCGCCCGCAGGCAAAGCCTTGCTTGATGAAGCGCCCTCGGGGATGTCGCGGGTATCGGGCGGGATGTTGTACACCAGCCAATGGACGAAGCCCCAGGCGTCGGTGTCGTCCATCACGAGAAAGAAGCTCTTTGTGCCGGGTGGGGACGGCGGCAACTCGATATCCGGAGAAAGGCTGGCCCCATTACACGTGAATTTCGAGGGGATGGGGTCGCCGTCAGTGAAACTGGAACTGCGAACCGGAATCGAGGCAAAGACTTGTCCGCCCGCGATATCGGGGCGCTCCTTCCGCCAACGTGACCGGATGACGACCGCCGAAATACCCCCGATCACCGCGAGGAGGAGGACGCCGGCCGCAAACCACCCTGCCCATCTCCTGAACGTCATTGCGTTCCCCACGTACAGTCTGGCACTGCCGGCTTCTACGAAGCCAGGACTGTATAAGTTCACAGGTGAGCCGGCCCGGGCAGGTCGGATATTCTTGCCGCCAACTCATATTTCGCTCAATCGAGGGGTCGGGGGTCAGGAATGGGAATGCATGGAGGCGGCAGAAGTCCTTTATTCGTGGGAGTGTGTCTGGGAATTCTGGCTGTCGGTACGCGCGGGTTGGCCGATCCCCCGGATGGAAACGCCGCAAATGCTCATGCGGCCAATCGCCCCAGCCTTGGCCTGGTGCTCGAAGGCGGCGGCGCCCTCGGCCTGGCGCACATCGGAGTGATCCAGTGGCTCGAGGAGCACCGCATCCCGGTTGACTATGTTGCCGGAACGAGCATGGGCGGTCTCGTAGGAGGCCTGTACGCGACCGGCCGGTCTCCGAACGAGGTTCTTGGCCTTGTAGAAGGTATCGACTGGGACGAGGTGCTGCGCGGCGTGACCCCGTTCGATAAGCTTTCCTATCGGCGCAAGGAAGACGCGTACCAGTATCCGAATCAGCTCGAGTTCGGATTGCGCAAGGGCCTGCAGTTTCCCGAAGGGTTCAATTCGGGGCAGGAGGTCTCATTCATCCTCGATAACGTTTCGCTGCCATACTCGGAAATCGAGACGTTTGACGACCTGCCCATCCCGTTTGCGTGCGTCGGGACCGATCTGGGCTTCGACAAAAAACATGTATTCCGCAGCGGGTCGCTCTCGCTGGCGCTGCGGTCGACGATGTCTCTGCCGGGAATCTTTTCGCCGGTGCGGGACGGCGACCATCTTTATGCCGATGGGGGCCTGGTCGATAATCTGCCGGTCGACGTGGCGAAAGACATGGGCGCGAAGATCACGCTGGCCGTGCACCTCGAAACCAAGCCTCTGAATGTGAAAGAGCCGCTCTCGGCCTTCGGTGTACTCGGGCAGTCGATCTCGACCGTCGTTGCGATTACAGAGATGAAGGGCATCGAGCAGGCCGACCTGGTGGTTTCGGTTCCGCTGCAGAAGTTCACAGGCACGGACTACAAGCAGGCTGCGGCGATCATCAAGGCCGGGTACGATGCCGCGCAGGGCAAGGCGACGATGCTCTCAACGCTGTCGGTGGACGAGGCGACCTGGGAGGAATATCTCGCCGAACGGAATTCCCGGCGCAGGACCGCACCGATCCCGCAGTTCGTGGCGGTCGAGGGCACGGACGAGCGCAGCGCGGCCGGAATAGAAAAGGCTTTTGCCAGCGTGATCGGCAAGCCGGTGAATTCAGCGGACGTGCA
The DNA here is from genome assembly GCA_963782175.1 of uncultured Acidobacteriaceae bacterium. Taxonomy (GTDB): domain Bacteria; phylum Acidobacteriota; class Terriglobia; order Terriglobales; family Acidobacteriaceae; genus Silvibacterium. Next base: position 170,659 of record CAWAIX010000007.1, on the reverse strand, counting down.
GGGCAAGCTGCTGGACATTCAGGGCGATGGACGGTATTCCACGTTGACTTACGGGATGGTGCGCAAGGGCGATCAGCAGGGCCTGGAGATTACGACTCTCGACAAGCCGTATGCGCCGCCGACAGTGCGTCCGCTGATCGTGATCGATGGGTCGGAATACAACAACGTGCTCTTCAGTATTGGCGCGCGCATCACGTTTCTCGATGTGGGCAGCTACGGCGCCGAATGGAGGAACGACCTCATCTTCGGAACACAGTACGGCGTCACATCGGAGTACTACCGGCCCGTCCATCCGGGCGGCAGATTCTTCATCGCGCCGCGCCTTTCTGCGACGAGCACCCTGTTCAACGCGTACACCAGCGGAGGCGATCTGGCCGCCACGTACCGCGAAAGGCAGGCCGGCGGCGGCTTCGACTTCGGATACGAATTCGGCCGAACCAGTGAATTGCGCATCGGATACCAGACCGGGTACTACAGATACAAGCTGCAGGTGGGCGATCCGAGCCTCGAGCCCCAGGTCGAAGGACGGCAGGGCTTTTCCAGGCTCAAGTACCAGCTCCTGAACGTCGACGATCCGGTCATTCCAACCACGGGACAGCTTCTTTATTTCAGGACGCAGTATTTCGACGCCAACCCGGGCGGATCCTCCAACTTCACGCTGACTGAAGGGCGCTTCACCGATTTCTTCAAGGTCAACGAACTGAATACTGTCTATTTCTCGACCGGCGGAGGGACAACTTACGGCAACAATCATGTTGGCGTTCCGGCGTTTTCGCTCGGTGGGACGCTGAGCTTCCCGGCATATGGCACGAACGAGATCCTGACCAACCAGTACTCAATACTGACGCTGGGCTATCTGCGGCAGCTCAAGGAATTGCCGCCGCTCCTCGGAAATAAGCTGTACTTCCAGAGCAGATTCGATTTCGGCAGCTTCGACAAGCTGACGAACGGGACGCGCCTCCCGGGCGACGTCGCGGCCGGGTTCGTTGTAAGCACGATTTTCGGACCGGTTGCGGTCGGAGGGTCAGTGGGAGACAGCGGTCATGCGCGCTTCTACTTTGGCGTCGGCAAGACGTTTTAGATCTGTTGCCGGACAAGCTCAGCAGACCGAGAGGCGCCGCAAAGTCACTTTCGCGCATCGCATGCAGCGGCCCCTTAAGTGACAAAGAGAGCACAAATTCCGAGAATAGCTTAGACTGCAATTTTTGCCGGTCCAAAACCTCAGATGATCAATTCGCAACTGGAAACCTTGATGTTCGTACAAGAGGCCGATCAGGATATCGCGCGCTTGCGCCGCGAGATCGACGCGCTTCCAAAACGGCTTGCTGAGCTCGAGAAGAAGCTCGCCTCTGAAAAGCTGGCGCTGGAGCAGGCCGAGAAGGCCATAAAAGAAGAAGAGGCCAGACGGCGGCGGCTGGAGAGCGACATTAAAGACCAGCAGCAAAAGATCCTCAAATTTCGCGAGCAGACGAGCAGCGTGAAGACCAATGAGCAATATGCTGCCCTCCAGCATGAGATCGCGTTTGCGGAAGCCGAGATCCGGCGCATCGAGGACCGCGAACTGGAGGGCATGGAGCGTTCAGAACAACTCGAAGCGCAGCGCGCGAAGGCGAAGCAGGAACTGGCGGATCAAGCCAGAGTCGTGCAGTTGGAGAAGGAAGCAGCGCGCGCGACTTCGGCCGAGCAACAAACGAAGCTGGCCTCGCTCATGGACGAGCGCACACGGTTGCGGGCCAATGTCGATGAGAAGCTGCTGGGCCAGTACGACCGGGTGGCGTCGGCGCGGGGCACGGGGATCGCCCGCGTGCAGGGGCAACGCTGCCTCGGGTGCCAGATGGCGCTGCGTCCGCAGATGTGGAATCAGGTGCGCGCGGGAGAAATCCTGCCGTGCGAGAGTTGCGGGCGGCTGCTCTACTATGACGCGGAGCTGGAGCCTGCGGCCGAGGTTACGGCTCCGAAGACGAAGAAGAGGCGAGCAGAAACCGATCAGGCTGACGAAGGCGCTGGAGCCTAGACTCTACTAGCGATGAAGCGCATCTGCGTCGACATGGATGAGGTGATCGCCGACATGCTCACCGAGCATATCTTCCGATACAACCGCGATCACAGCGAGGCGGTCAGCAAGGCGGATCTCGAGGGCAAGTGGCTCTGGGAGATCGTTTCGACGGATCGCCATGAGCGCCTTGACGGCTATCTGCGATCGGAAGATTTTTTCGAGGATCTGCCGGTGATCGAGGACAGCCAGCGCGTGCTGCGCGAACTGGTCAAGGAGTATGAAGTTTACATTGCGACGGCGGCGATGGAGTTTCCCAATTCGTTCGGGCCAAAGTATCGCTGGCTGCGCCGGCACTTTCCGTTTCTTCATCCGACGCACTTCGTTTTCTGCGGAGACAAGGGGATTTTGAATGCGGACTACCTGATCGATGACCAGCCGCGACAGCTGCGGCGGTTCCCGGGCGAAGGCATTCTGTTCACGGCGCCGCACAATCTGGGAGTGTCGGGCTTTCGTCGCGTGGACAACTGGCACCAGGTGGCGAAGCTGTTTCTTCCGGATCGGGAGCTTTAGCCCTGCCCGCGGTGTCCGGCGTAGGGATGGTAATTGATATAGCCGATACCGACGCGCATGTGGTGATGGAAGTGGTCCGGCACGGTGACGGCGAAGCAGATGCCGAGGATGCCGTGCGCGAGACCGAGGACGTAGAGGTTCCGGTATTTGAGATAGAGCAGGCAGGAGCAGGCGCCCCAGACAAGGGTTGCGGCAGCGAGTATCGGGTTGGGGATGTGGGCGACGGCGAAAATGGCCGCGGTTATGGCCACAGCCTTTGCGGGTGAGGTGATGCGTAGCAGCCGGCTCAGAAAGAAGATCTGCAGCAGAAATTGCTGCATGAGCGACCAGACCAGGTATCCCCACACATGCGAGAAGATACGCGCCTGACCATGTAGAGGGTGCAGGGTACCGAGTCGGCCGGCAACGAAGATGCTGATGGCTGCCAGAACAAGAGCTAGGCCGACGATCCAGAGGGAAGAGCGCAGATTTCTTCCGATGAGACCCAACGATTCAATGTTCTGCCTGCGCAGCGCGACGATGGTAACGATGAGGGCGCAAGCGACCCAGTAGAGAATGCGCTGCAGGGGGTTGGGCGTCCAGAGAACGATCAGGATCGCGGTGTATGCCACGATGACCTCTATAAGGTCGCGTCGCCGCTCGGAAAGTCTCGGTACGCTCCAGATCGAACCTGATACTAAATCAGCCACTGCTCTTCCAAATGCAACCAAGCCGCTGTTGGCAACAACACGTTTCCCGGCGAAACGACTCGGCAAAATCTGACTGGAAACTGTATCACGCTTTGGCGGTGCTGATTTCCTCGTCGCACTTTTTGCAGTCGAGCATCTGGCTGAGCATGGAGGCGCGGCCTTCGGCGGTTTGCGTCCAGGGGCGGCTTTGCCAGGGTGGCTCGTGGCGGACATGCTGGGTGTGTCCGCAGGCGAGGTCGGCAACCCAGTGGGAGTCTTCGTCCTCGTGGAAGGCGGTGATTGGCTGCTTCATGGAAGTACGTGCTTCTGAAACAAAAAGGGCGAGCTAAGCGCTCGCCCTTTGGTTTGCGGCTGAAGCGCGGATCAATCCGCGCCGACCGGCTTGGGTTCCTTCTCGCTGAGCTCGGCGACGCGCTTGGCCAGCAGCAGCTCAAGGGTTTCGAGGGCCTTGGTGAAGCCTTCGATGCCTTCCTTCAGCTTGTCGTGCGCCATCTGGTCGGCGGCATGCATCTTGTCGAAGGTCGCCTTGTCGATGGTGATCTTTTCGATCTGCAGCGACTTGGCCTTCGCGGGATCGAGCTTGCGCGGCAGGTCTTCCTGTACGGAGTCGAGTTCGTGGAGCAGGTGCGGGGAGATGGTCAGCAGGTCGCATCCCGCCAGTTCGCGGATTTCGCCGATGTTGCGGAAGCTCGCGCCCATGACCACGGTCTTATATCCAAAGTGCTTGAAGTAGTTGTAGATCTTGGTGACGGATTGCACGCCGGGATCGTCCGCGCCCTGGTAGTCCTTGCCAGTGTTCTTCTTGTACCAGTCGAGGATGCGTCCGACGAAGGGCGAGATCAGCGTCACGCCAGCTTCGGCGCAGGCGATGGCCTGGTGGACTCCGAAGAGCAGCGTCAGGTTGCAGTGGATGCCTTCCTTCTCCAGCTGTTCAGCTGCCTTGATGCCTTCCCAGGTGGAGGCGATCTTGATAAGGATGCGCTCCTTTGAGATGCCCTGGCTGGCATAAAGGCCGATGATGTCGCGCGCCATCTTCATGGTGCCTTCGGTGTCGTAGGAAAGGCGTGCGTCGACCTCAGTGGAAACGCGGCCGGGAACGATGGCAAGGATCTGCTTGCCGAAGGCGATGGCCAGATGCTTGAAGGCTTCCTTGGCAACGGCCTTGTCGCTGGCGTCTTCGCCCAGCTTCTTTTTGGCGTCCTGCAATACGCCGTCGACGATGGATTGATACTGCGGCATCTGCGCGGCGGCGGTGATGAGGGATGGATTGGTGGTCGCATCCTGCGGCTTTACCTGTTCGATCGCTTCGATGTCGCCGGTATCGGCGACCACCGTGGTCATGGTGCGCAACTGCTGCAGCAAAGTCTTCGACATCTTTCCTCCTTCGACTGTTCGCTCTCATTATCCGCCAATGCCCGGCGGAATGGAACCGGACCTGACGCCGGGTTTCGTTAGAAATTTGCGAAAAACGCCGGCAGGAAACGGTAATCTGGAATTTGTTCACTCTATTAGATGCCCGCGCCGGGTATCCAGTCGCCAGATAACGCAGACAGAGAACAGAGCTAGACGATGGGGTTGCGGAGAACTCCGATGCCCTCGATTGAGACCTCGACGTTGTCGCCGGGCTGCATGGGCGCGACTCCGGCGGGCGTTCCGGTGGGGATGAGATCGCCTGGATAGAGTGTCATTGCGGCGGTGATGTGGCGGAGCAGGAGATCGATGGGGAAGATGAAGTCGCGCGTGTTGCCCTGCTGGCGCAGCTCGCCGTTGAGGCGGGTTTCGACGGTGATGCCCGCCTCGGGATCGATCTCGTCGGTGACGATCGGGCCGACGGGACAGAAGGTGTCGAATCCTTTAGCACGCCACCACTGGCCGTCGGGCTTCTGCAGATCGCGCGCGGTGACGTCGTTGACGATGGTGTATCCGCGGATGTAAGGAGCGACGGGTTCGTCGGGGCTGATTTTTGAGGCGCGGCGGCCGATGACGACGGCCAGCTCACCTTCGAAGTCCACCCGCTGCGATTGCGGCGGGAGGCGGATGGGTTCCTCGGGCGCAATCACGGAGGATGGAGCTTTGAGGAAGACGAGAGGCTCTTTCGGCGGCTCATTGCCGAGCTCGGCGGCGTGCTCGCGGTAGTTGCGTCCAATGCAAACGATTTTGCTTGGGAAGACGGGCGCAAGCAGCCGGGCGCTAAGCAGGGGGATGGGTTCGAAGGCGCCGGTGGAGGGCTTCGTCGGATTCCATGAATCTTCTTCGAAGGGCGGCAGCAGGCGCTCGATCCAGAGATTGCCGGCAAGGTCGACGACCTCGCCGTATTGAGGTCCGGCTTCGGTTTCAAAGCGGCAGTACTTCATCGGGGCTCCTAAGGCTGGGGGAGGCTCTCTTCGGTCTCGGGCGAGCGCGGGCTCTCGTTGCCGTCGCGATCGACGGCGCTGACGGAGTAGGCATAGCGGTGTCCGGGAAGCGGGCCGGCATCGTGAAATGACGGCGCAACCAGGCTGGGCGGGGAAACCCGAACCGCGGGCGCATTTGATGCCGTGTCGCGGCGGTAGACGATGTATCCGGCAAGATCGCGTTCGGTGTTGGGCGCCCAGGAAAGATCGATGGCGTGGGCCTCGGCGTCAGCGACAGCCTGGAGATCGCGCGGGACCGCCGGCGGGAAGATGTCATGGGCGTTGACGATGATGAGCTGGCTCGGGGCGCTGAGGACCTCCACGGTTTTGGCTTCGAGAGTAAGCTGGTCGACTCGTTCGGCGGAATAGCGGTAGGTGTGGTCGAGTACGGCGTCGCGGTCGATGGCCTGACCCTGATCCGGACCGGTGACTTCGAGGGTCTGCTCGGCAGGCGCGGCCACCCCCTCGGCCTGAGAAGATTTCGGCGCACCTGGCGCTGGTACGAGCGTGCGGTGGATGCGGATGATGCGGGTTCCGGATGCGGGTTCGGGCGCGGGCGTCCACTTGAGCAGGACGCCGTCTGCGATTGTGGACGCGGTCAGGCCGCCGACTTGGGGCGGTGCCGCTCCGGCGGCGGTAACGGCGGGATTGGACGGGCCGGCAGTGTTCCCTTTCTGGTTGAGGAGTTCGACGGTGTAAGTCATGGGGCGCGGTTGTCCGGAAGCAGCGGCGGGAGGCAGGCGGTCGGTAAAGTCCGCCGGCGCATTCGGTGGAAACACCTGATTCACAGCGACTTCGCAGGGACCGGTTTCGATCCGGCGGCAGATTCTGGCCTGCTGGGGTCCCTTAAGCAGAACGCGGTCGGTGGTGCGGCGGGGCATGGTCCAGTGGAGGCGGACTTCGTCGCCATGGCGGTCGGCGGTAAGGTCGGTGACGGGTGCTGGCAACTTGAGGCTGGGGGGTAAGGGGGCTGAGGGTGCGGCACAACCGGCGGCGATCAGAATTGGCGGCAGCGTCAGTATAGTCGCGGCCACGCGCAGGGTAACGTTCATGCCAGAGATAGGTTACGGCATTTGAGGAGTTTTCCGTCGCGTCAGAGAATGGCTTTCAGACGATGGCTTTCAGGGCAGCGTCGATTCCGGGCTGCTCGAAGATGAACCCGCTTTGCACCAGGCGGACTGGGACGGCCCGGGTCGAGGCGAGCAGCGCTTCGTCGGCCATCTCGCCAAAAGCAACGCGCAGGGCGAAGGCCGGAGCGGGGAGCACAGCGGGCCGGTGAAGGACATGAGCCAGAGCGCGGGTGAAGTTTGCATTTGTGGCCGGATTCGGCGCCACGATGTTGAACGGGCCTGAGGCTTCGGGAGATTCGGCAAGATAGAAAACGGCTCGTACCTGGTCGCTGAGCGCGATCCAACTCATCCACTGGCGGCCACTGCCGAGATTTCCGCCCAATCCCAACCGGAAGAGGGGCAACATCCTACCGAGCGCACCCTCGCCAGGACCGAGAACGACCCCGAAACGCAGGTTCACGACGCGGATACCTGCGTCGCGCGCCTTGGCGGCTTCCGCTTCCCAGGCGAGGCAGGTTTCGGCGAGAAAGCCGTTGCCTGGCAGTGAATCTTCCGTGAGGACCTCATCCCCGCGGTCGCCGTAAATACCGGTCGCGGAGGCGCAGAGGAGCGCTTTGGGCGGTTGTTTCAAGGACCCCAGTACCTTGACCAGGGCACGGGTGCTTCCAAGGCGGCTGTCGACGATTGCGCGCTTGTACTGGGGCGTCCAACGGTGGGCGGACAGGTTCGCTCCGGAGAGATGAACGGCCACATCGAGATCTTCGAGGGATGCGGATTCGGACAGGACTGCGGCGGAACTCGGATTCCACTGAATTTCCGACTGACTAGCAGGTGTGCGCCGGACCAGCCTGAGGACGGAAATCCGTTGGGCCTCTGCGGCTCGTACTAATGCTGTACCGATCATTCCGGAGGCGCCGCTGAGCAGGATTTTGTGAATGTTTGGCACGCTTAACGGGATGCGATGTAAGGGATTTGTAAAAAGATGTTACAAATTTGGTTTTACATCATAGAAATCTATTGTGACTCGGTAACATTTGGATAACTGCTGCATCTAAACGGGCAGCGGGATGTAGAGGCGGTGGGGCATGGCGACAAAACAGAGAACAAGACAGGAAGCAGCAGGCGTGGGGGCTGCTTCAGAGACAGAAGCAGAACTGTTGAATGCCGAGGCGAAGACGCCGCGGCTTGATGGGCTGCATTCCCAGATCGATCCAGCGACAGCAGAGGCCTTCATTGCTGAGCGGAAGATCGGCGAGCGGATCAAGACGCTGCGCCTCAAGAAGTCGATGGGGCTGGTCGAGTTGGGAAAGCACACCGGATTGTCAGCGAGCTTTCTGTCACAGCTCGAGACCGGGCGCGTCGTGCCGACGCTGCGCAATCTTGCGCGCATCTCCATGGTCTTCAGCAAGGACCTCTCCTACTTCTTCGAGCCCGAGCCTCACACGCTCTTCCGTATTCACAAGAAGCACGAGCGCGTGCGCCTGCCGCAGACCGGAGTTGACGACCCCACCTACTTCTTCGAGAGCCTGGCCTACATGGTTCCGGACCGGCATCTCGATCCCTACTACGCGGAGTTCATCCCGCTGAAATCGACCTCCAATGTGCGGCCACATGTGCATCCGGGCTACGAGTTCCTTTACATGCTCGAGGGAGAGCTGGATCTGCGGCACGGAGACAAGACGCACCTCGTGCAGCCCGGCGACAGCGTTTACTTCGACGCGAGCACGCCGCACTCCTACCGCTGTGCGGGCAAGACGTCCGCGGTAGCGCTCATTGTGACGATGCATCAGCAGCATTTGCCGCAACCGGCGATGAACCTGCGCCCCCTGGGCAGCGCACTGGGCGCGCGCGTTCCGGCCGGCCCGCAGGCGAGCGCTTTGCGATCCGTAGAGCAAGCGGCGGAAATTCAGAAACCACGGACGGTACTTTCTCCAAATCCGCTCAGACGGAACTGAGGAGAACAGCAGCCAGCGCTGCGGCGGCCCTGAAAATCCTGAGCGCTCCCCGCGTTCATGCGATTATTCTTGTTTGCTGATGGGTACAACAAAAACTCAGTCCGGACGCTCCGCGCGGGGTATGCGGCGCGTCGATCTCAGCTCGATCGAACTGGCCTCGAGCGAAACCGCCCGAAATATCAACCGCGACATCGTGCTGGAAATGATCCGGTCACATCAGCCGATATCGCGGGCGGAACTAGCACGGCTCTCCGGGCTGCAACGCAGCACGATTTCACTGATCATCGAGCAGCTTATCGAAGAAAAGTGGGTGCGCGAAGGCGCGATCGCGCGTCGTCCGCGTGGACGGCGGCCCACGCTGCTCGGCCTGAATGAAGATCTGGTGGTGATTGCCGCGGATGTGCATCCGGCGCAGTCTTCAGTGGCGGTGGTGGATCTGAATGGGCGGCTGCTGTCGCGGTCGCTGGTGCCGCTGGGAGCGGATCCGGCGGCTGCGGCGGAGCTGCTGAGCGACTGCATCCTTCGTCTGAAGGCGAATTTTCCCAAGAAATCAGTCGAAGGCATCGGCATCAGCCTCCCGGGGCGGGTCGATCCGGCGAACGAGCGGCTGCTCTTCGCGCCGAACCTGCACTGGCCCGACTTCGACATCAAGAGAGCCATCGAGGGAAAAACGGGTCTGCCTGTGGCGCTTGAGAATGCAGCAAACGCCTGTCTTGTCGCGGAGCTTTGGTTTGGCCGCATGGAGGGCGTGCGTAACGCTGTGCTGGTGACGATTTCCGAAGGCGTGGGCACAGGGATTTTTTCCAACGGGCATCTTGTGACGGGTCAGCACGGCATGGCGGGCGAGTTCGGACATGCTGTCCTCGATCCGGATGGTCCGGTGTGCGGCTGCGGAACGAAAGGCTGCTGGGAGACTTTCGCGTCATGCCGCGCGGCGCTCCATTACTATGCCGACCTGGCGCATCCGGCGAGGGCGCTGACCTTCCATCAATTGCTGACCCTGGCTGAGGGCGGGGACAAGCATGCGTCGGAGGCGCTGCGAATGCAGGCGGAAGCGATCGGGCGCGGTATGCGGCTGATTATTGTGGGGCTCTCGCCAGAGGTGATCCTGGTTGCCGGCGATGTGACGACAGCCTGGCACCGCTTCGGGCCGCTGATCGAGGAGCAGATCTCGAAGCTGACGCTGGCCGGAGGGCCTCCGCGGCTTGTGCCAACGCATGAAGGCGAGGTAGCACGGCTTCGCGGAGCCGCCGCACTGGTGCTGCAGAGGCGCTCGAGTCATGAAGCCAGCAACGATGCCGCGCGTGGAAGTGCGGGACGCCGTCCGCGCCGACCGAGGGCAGCGAAATCGAGGCCGTCGGCGCGCAAGGTTGTAAAGCAACGTGCGTGATCATCAGACGAGGCGAATGGGTGAAATTGACATCTGTGAAGAGCGGCCGCTATAGTTTGAGTCCCGTACAAAACCGGGTCGACGGAGGAGAGTTCGTGCGGTTGAAGGCAAATCGGATGCCGCTGCGCAAGGCTGCGGTTCTCGGGGTCCTCATTTTTTGTGGTCTAGGCGGCCGCGTCGCGGTGGCGCAGGCTGCGGCTCCGTACATGGATTCATCGCTTCCGCTGGAGAAGCGGGTCGATGACCTTGTCTCCAAGATGACCCTGGAGGAGAAGGTCTCGCAGATGATGAACGCCTCCGACGCGATTCCGCGGCTCGGCATTCCCAAATACGACTGGTGGAGCGAGGGGTTGCACGGCATCGCACGCTCGGGATACGCGACGGTTTTTCCGCAGGCCATCGGCATGGCGGCCACGTGGGATACGGATCTCGTGGGGCAGATTGCAACGACGGTATCGACCGAAGCGCGCGCCAAGTATAACCAGGCGATTCGCGACAATGTTCACAGCATCTACTTCGGGTTGACGATCTGGTCGCCGAACATCAACATCTTCCGCGATCCGCGCTGGGGGCGCGGGCAGGAGACTTACGGCGAAGATCCATTCCTGACTAGCCGCCTGGGCGTGGCGTTCGTGAAGGGCCTGCAGGGGGACGATCCGAATTACCTCAAGACAGTCGCAACGCCGAAGCATTTTGCCGTTCACAGTGGGCCGGAGTCGGAGCGGCATCGTTTCAATGTGGATCCCACGCCGCACGATCTTGAGGACACCTACCTCCCTGCTTTTCGGGCGACGGTAACGGAGGGCCACGCCGATTCGGTGATGTGCGCCTACAACGCGGTGGATGGCGCTCCAGCGTGCGCCAGCAAGATGCTGCTCGAAGAGACGCTGCGGCATAACTGGGGCTTCAACGGATACGTTACGTCGGATTGCGGCGCAATCGACGACTTTTACTCGCCGAACGGGCATCATTATTCGCCCGACGCCGAGCACGCTTCAGCCGCGGGCGTTCTGGCCGGGACGGATACAAATTGCGGCAACACCTACAAGGCGCTGGTGAAGGCGGTAAAAGATGGACTGCTGCCCGAGAGCGCGATCGATACGGCGGTGAAGCGGCTCTTCGCGGCGCGCTTCCGGCTGGGCATGTTCGATCCCGAGAGCAAGGTCCCGTATGCACAGATCCCATTCAGCGAAGACGACTCGCCGGCGCACCGCGAGCTGGCGCTCAAGGCGGCGCGCGAATCGATGGTTCTGCTGAAGAACGAAGATGGTTTCCTGCCGCTCAGGGCCGGCGTGAAGACGATTGCAGTGGTCGGTCCGAACGCGGCTGCGCTGGCGGCACTCGAAGGGAACTACAACGCGGTGCCGTCCCATCCGGTGCTGCCGCTCGATGGAGTGCGCGAGGAGTTCCAGGGCGCGAAGGTGCTGTATGCACAGGGATCCCCTTATGTTGAAGGCGCGGCCGTTCCGGTGCCACAGACGGTTCTGCACCCGTCGGCGAGTTCGCGCGAAGAGGGTCTGAAGGGTGAGTACTTTGCGTCGTCCGATCTGAGCGGGACGCCGGCGATGACACGCGTGGATCCGCAGATTGATTTCGACTGGAACTCGGCGAGTCCCGCGCGAGGCCTGTCGGCCGGCGGCTTCGGCGTGCGCTGGAGCGGGACCATCACGGCGCCTGCGCCAGGAGATTATTCCTTCAGCATTACGCTGGCGCACTGCTACCCGTGCCACGACAGCGAGACCTACAAGGTGTTTTTCGATGGCAAACAGATCGCAAGCTTCGGCAGCAGCGAGGTAGCGGAGTCGCGGCACAGCACGACGCCGGAGTTTCATCTGCAGTTCGCCGATACGCAGCCACACGAGCTGCGACTGGAGTACACGCATCATGCCGCGCTGTTCGGAGCGGGGCTGGCGCTGAACTGGACGCCTCCTGTGGATCCGCTGCGCGCCGAGGCGGTAGCGGTCGCGCAGAAGGCGGATGTGATTCTGGCCTTTGTTGGTTTGTCGCCCGAGCTCGAGGGCGAAGAGATGCCGGTGCACGTGAAGGGATTCTCGGGCGGTGACCGAACGGAGATCGAGCTTCCTAAGGCGCAGGAGGATCTACTTGAGGCGCTCGGCGCAACCGGCAAGCCGCTGGTGGTGGTGCTGATGAATGGCAGCGCGCTGGCGGTCAACTGGGCGCAGCAGCATGCGCAGGCAGTGCTCGAGGCGTGGTATCCGGGCGAGGCGGGGGGCACGGCGATCGCGGAAACGCTGGATGGAAAGAACAATCCCGGCGGCAGACTGCCGGTGACGTTCTATAGTTCGACCGATCAGCTGCCGAAGTTCGAAGACTACTCGATGAAGGAGAGGACCTACCGGTATTTTCGGGGAAATCCGCTGTATGGCTTTGGCTACGGGCTGAGCTATACGACGTTCGAGTACTCGAAGCTGCAGCTTTCCTCGAAGACGGTGAAGGCCGGAGATGCGCTTACTGTCGAAGCCGAGGTTCGCAACACGGGCAAGCGCGCCGGCGATGAGGTGGTCGAGCTGTATCTGACGCCGCCTGCGAGCGACGTGGCGCCGCTGCGCCAGTTGCGGGCGTTTCAGCGGGTGCACCTCGAGCCGGGTGCCGCGCGCACGGTTCGCTTCGAACTGGATGCGAGGCAACTGAGCGAAGTAGATGCGGCCGGCAAGCGCAGCGTTCAGTCGGGAACTTACGGCATCTTCGTTGGAGGCTCGCAGCCGGCACCGGGAGCAGGCCAGAACGCTGAGTTTTCGATTGAGGGCAGCGCGCCCCTTCCGCGCTGAGGAACCGATGCTGCTGCAACGCTCCGGATTAGCGCTGCTCGCAACGATCCTGATCGGTTGCACGTGGTGCCGCGCAGAAACAGGCGCGGAGGGATGGCTGCGCTATGCGCCTGTGAGTGACACGCGGATAAAGGCGCAGTACGACAAGCTGCCGGGTAGTGTTGTCGTCACTCGATGATTCCGCGCTGGCGAAAAGTGCAGAGTCAGAGCTTGCCCGTGGAATAGATGGCGTTTTGGGAAGAAAGCTGCGCGTGGACAGCGCGATTCCGGCAGACAGCGCATTTGTACTGGGGACAATTACAGAATTGAAGGCGCGCTTCCCGGACTGGAAGACAGCGGCTCTCAGACCGGAGGGCTATGCCATCGCGACGGTTCATGAGCATGGCGGTGTCTACTGGCTGATCGCGGGCGCGGATGCGCGTGGCGTGCTCTACGGGACGTTTCGGCTGCTGGAGGGGATTGCCGAGCAGCAAGAGCTGAATTCGCTAGAGATAACGGAATCGCCGTCAGCGCCGGTGCGTTGGGTAGATCAGTGGGACAACCTGAACGGCTCGATCGAGCGCGGGTATGCGGGGCGTTCGATCTTCTTTGACAACGGGCATGTGCGCGAGGATCTGACGCGTGCCGGCGACTATGCGCGGCTGCTGGCCTCGGTCGGCATCAACGGCTGCGCGATCAACAACGTCAATGCCGATCTGAAGATGCTTACGCCGGAGATGATCCAGGGAGTGGCGAGGATCGCGGAGGCGTTCCGGCCATGGGGCGTGCGGCTAGCGATGTCGGTAGACCTGAGCAGTCCTAAAGTGATCGGAGGGCTGGATACGTTCGACCCGCTCGATCCCAAGGTGATCGCATGGTGGCAGAAGGCGGTCGACGATCTCTACGCGCAGATTCCGGATTTCGCCGGCTTTGTGGTGAAGGCCGATTCGGAGGGTCGCGCCGGGCCGTCGCAGTATGGGCGGACGCCGGCTGATGCGGCAAACCTGCTGGCGCGCGCGCTCAAGCCTCACGGTGGAGTGCTGCTGTATCGCGCGTTCGTATACAACCATCATCTCGACTGGAACGACCCCAAGGCGGACCGTGCGCGCGCGGCGTATGACATTTTTCATCCGCTGGATGGGAAGTTCGACGATAACGTTATCGTCCAGATCAAGCATGGGCCGATTGATTTTCAGGTGAGAGAGCCGGTATCGCCGTTGTTTGCGGGGCTGCGCAAAACGAACGAGGCGATCGAGTTGCAGATCACGCAGGAATACACCGGACAGCAGCGGCACATGGTGTTTCTTGTGCCCATGTGGAAGACGGCGCTCGATTTCGATCTGCGTGCTGACAATCGGCACACACCGGTAAAGGAGATCGTGGAGGGGAAGTCATTTGAGCGGCCGTTGGGCGGATACGCGGGTGTGGCCAACGTCGGGCTGGACGCGAACTGGCTTGCGCATCCGATGGCGATGGCGAATCTCTACGGCTTCGGGCGGCTGGCCTGGAACCCGGATACTTCGGCCAAGACCATCGCGGACGAATGGACGCGTTTGACCTTTGGCAATAATGTAACCGTTGTAAGCACAATTGACGCGATGCTGCTGGCTTCGTGGAGTACCTACGAAGACTACACCGGGCCGCTCGGGCTGGGCACGCTCACGAATATTGTTGGGCCACATTACGGGCCGGGTATCGAGTCCGCTGAGCGCAACGGTTGGGGCCAGTGGATCCGGGCCGATCATGAAGGCGTGGGCATGGACCGCACGGTGGCGACGGGGACGGGCTATATCGGGCAATATCCGCCGGGGGTGGCGGCAATGTATGAGTCGCTGGCGACATGTCCGGATGAGCTGCTGCTTTTCATGCATCACGTGGCGTACGCGTACAAGCTGCACTCGGGCAAGACGGTGATCCAACATATTTACGATGCGCATTACGAAGGTGCGTCAGATGCGGCGAAGTTCGTGGCGGAATGGAAGAATCTAAATGGGCTTGTGGATCAGGAGCGCTACGAAAAAGTACTGACACTGTTGCAATATCAGGCAGGGCATGCCGTTGAGTGGCGGGACGCGGTGAATCAATGGTTCGACAGGATGTCCGGCATTGCCGATGCGAAGGGCCGGGTGGGGCACGATCCGGATCGCATTGAGGCTGAGAGCATGCAGCTTGAGGGCTATACGCCGGTCGAGGCAACTCCGTGGGAGACGGCGTCGGGCGGCAAGGCAATTGTATGCAAGGGCCAAAATGCCTGTTCGGCTTCGATAGCGTTCCAGCGCAGTGCGGGGACGTACGATATCGCCGTCCAATACTTTGATTACCGGCATGGGGTGTCGACGTACGATCTGTATCTCGATGGCAAGCTGCTGAAGGAGTGGCGCGCCGACAACACGCTGCCTGGAGATGCGACGAACGGCGATACTTCGACCCGGATTACAGTAAACGGGGTTGCGTTGAAGCCGGGAGATACGTTGAAGATCGAGGGGCATCCCGAGGATGGCGAGCCTGCGCCGCTGGACTATCTCGAGATAACACCGATCCACTGAAGGACTGCCGATGAAAATTACCAACGCGACTGT
Organism: uncultured Acidobacteriaceae bacterium; assembly: GCA_963782175.1. GTDB lineage: Bacteria > Acidobacteriota > Terriglobia > Terriglobales > Acidobacteriaceae > Silvibacterium. The sequence goes on along the minus strand of CAWAIX010000007.1, from coordinate 155,249 downwards.
GAATATCTGCTCGCCGGGGCGCAACTTCGTCACGCTCAAGATAGAGACAGACGAAGGCATCTACGGCCTCGGCGATGGAACGCTGAACGGCCGCGAGCTTGCGGTGGTCAGCTATTTGAGCGAGCACGTTGTGCCGTGCCTGATCGGGCGCGATCCGTTTCAGACCGAGGATATCTGGCAGTATCTCTATCGCGGGGCCTACTGGCGGCGCGGGCCGGTGACGATGTCGGCGATCGGCGCGGTCGACATGGCGCTGTGGGATATCAAGGGCAAGGCGCTGGAGACTCCGGTTTATAACCTGCTCGGCGGCAAAAGCCGTAACGGCTGCATGGTCTATGCGCATGCCAACGGTGCGGATGTCGAGCAGACCATCGACGCGGTTGCCCGCGAGATCGACCGCGGATATCTCGCCGTCCGTGCACAGAGCGGCATTCCGGGGCTCGACTCGACGTACGGTGTAGCGATGGGGAACAAGCCGTACGAGCCGGCCGAGCGCGGGCTGCCGTCGGAGAGCCTGTGGTCGACGGAGAAGTATCTGCGGCATGCTCCGAAGCTGTTCGAGCGGCTGCGGGAGCGCTTTGGCGAGGATGTGCACCTGCTGCACGACTGCCACCACCGGCTCACGCCGATTGAAGCGGCGCGGCTGGGGAAGGAACTCGAGCCGTTTCATCTCTTCTGGATGGAGGATCCAACACCGGCTGAGCTGCAGGAGGGATTCGGGATCATCCGGCAGCATACGACAACTCCGATCGCGGTCGGCGAGGTGTTTAACACGGTGTGGGATGCGAAGACGCTGATCGAGAAGCAGTGGATCGATTACATTCGCATGACGGTTGTGCATGGCGGCGGGCTGACCCACCTCAAAAAGGTAGCTGACTTCGCCGCGTTGTATCAGGTGCGAACGGGTTGCCATGGGGCGACCGACCTGTCACCTGTGAGCATGGCTGCCGCGCTGCACTTTGGACTGGCGGTGCACAACTTCGGCATTCAGGAACACATGCCGCACAACACCGAGACCGACGCGGTCTTTCCGCATGGATACAGGTTGGAGGCGGGCTATATGTATCCCGGAGATGGGCCGGGGCTCGGTGTCGATCTGGATGAGAAGCTCGCGGCGAAATATCCATACCAGCAGGCGTATCTGCCGATCAACCGCAAGCTCGACGGGACGCTGTTCGACTGGTAGGCGGATTTCACCGCGAAGAACACAAAGTACGCAGAGAAAAGCTATTCCGCGCAAAGAGGCGAAGGCCGCAAGGTTTCAGGCTGTTCCCCGCGCGCGTTCGATGGCGCGGACGACAGCGCGGGCCTTGTTGACGCTTTCCTGATATTCGCTTTCGGGGACGGAGTCAGCGACGATACCGGCGCCGGCCTGGATGTGTCCTTCGGCGCCCTGCATGAGCAGGGTGCGGATGGCGATGCAGGAGGTGAGGTTGCCGGAGAAGTCGGCGTAGAGGACGCTGCCTCCGTAGATGCCGCGGCGGGTGGGCTCGAGTTCCTCGATGATCTCCATGGCGCGGATCTTGGGAGCGCCGCTGAGGGTTCCTGCGGGGAAACAGGCACGGAAGGCGTCGACTGCGGTGAGACCCGAGCGCAGGGTACCTTCGATCGAGCTGACGAGATGCATGACGTGCGAGTAGCGCTCGACAAACATCAGGTCCTTGACGCGCACGGAGCCGTATTCGCTGACTCGGCCGACGTCGTTGCGCCCAAGGTCGACAAGCATGACGTGCTCGGCGCGTTCCTTTTCGTCCGTGCGGAGCTCGGTTTCGAGACGGAGGTCCTCTTCCTCGCTTGCGGCGCGCTGGCGGGTGCCGGCGATCGGCCGGTATTCGACGCGATGGCCCTGGACGCGGACCAGCAATTCCGGCGACGAGCCGACGATGTGCGTGGCTTCGGCCTTGCGGCCGCGGGCGCCGAGGCCGAGGCGCAGGAAGTACATGTAGGGCGAGGGGTTGACGATGCGCAGGGCTCGGTAGACGGAGAAAGGATCGACGCCGGGGCGGACGTCGAAGCGCTGCGATATGACGACCTGAAAGACGTCTCCGGCGGCGATGTATTCCTTGGAGCGCTCGACGGCGGCGAGGAAGTCCTTCTTCCTGGTTTTGGACTCGATTTTGAGCTTGCCGGCGGCTTTTCGACGCTTCATTGCGGGTAGCGGCCGGGCGAGGCGCTTTTCAAGGCGATTGAGGCGTCGGAGTGCGTCCTCGTAGGCAGCCTGTGGCTTCTGGCGGCGCACGTCGGCGGTGACGATGAGGAGGATCTCCTTCTTGACGTGGTCAAAGGCGAGCACCTCATCGAAGAACATGAGGCAGGCGTCCGGCATGTTGAGGTCGTCGGTGGTGTCCTCGGGCAGGCGCTCGATCTGGCGGACGACGTCGTAGGCGAAGAAGCCGACGGCTCCAGCGGTGAAGGGTGGCAGGCCGGCAATGCGAGCGGGATTGTGGCCTTCGAGAGCTTCATTCCAGAGGGCGAAGATGTCGCCGTCGATCTGACGGGTGCGCGCGCCTTCGGTTATCTCAATGGAGCGGCCGCGCGAGACCAGCTTGCGATAGGGCTGGATGCCGATAAAGGTGTAGCGGCCGAGGTTTTCGCCTCCTTCAACGGATTCGAGGATGAAGCATTCAGGCTCGTCTGCGGCAAGGCGCAGGAAAGCTGTGACGGGAGTCTCGAGATCGGCCGTGAGGGTGCGGTAGAGCGGCACCAGTGTATGGGTGCGTGCGAGGCGCAGGAATTCCGAGCGGGTAGGAAGTGCGTTGGGAGCCGGTTGGGCCATGCAGATTTATGTTAAATGGGCCTGGCTCGCCAGCTAATCTTCACGCCTTGTGCCTGCCGCGACGTCTTGCCCAGGCGGGCCGATGCCGGGATGAGTCAGCCTTTGTCGCTCGCCTCGATCCTGGCCTCGATCTCCGCCATACGCGCCTTGATGATCTTTTTCACCAGAGTGGCTGAGAGCGGCTTGTCGAGCGGAAACTGCAGAGTTCCCTTCGATGTATGAAAGCCCTCAAGCTCGTGCTTGAATTTGTCTATGACAGCGCCGCTCATGCGAAATAGGCTGCAATGCTTTTTGAACGCGGCGATTGCGACAAGTCCGCGTCCTCGGTATTTGAACATGGGCAGTCCGTAGCTGATGGCTTCGTTCGCCCGCGGCGCCGTCGATCGGACGATGGCTCGCATCTTTTCAAGCGTGGAGCGTGCGGGCTCCGGCACGAGGGCCAGATATTCATCGATCGTCATCGCAGGCCGCTTTTCCATCTTGTGAAGACGCTAGTAGTCTGCGCCCTCACCACCATACGCAAGATTTTCGAAGCGCGTGCACTTCGACAGATACGCGAGATGCACCGAGCCGGTCGGGCCGTTGCGCTGCTTGGCGATGATGATCTCGGCCTTGTTCTCGTTCTCCGGGTCGGGATCGTCGCGGTTGTAGTAGCTCTCGCGATGGATGAACGCCACCACGTCGGCGTCCTGCTCGATGGAGCCCGACTCGCGCAGGTCGGAAAGCATAGGCTTCTTATCGCCGCCGCGCTGTTCAGAGGCACGCGACAGCTGTGACAGAGCGATGACCGGCAGGCTCATCTCCTTGGCCAGGGCCTTCAGCCCACGTGAAATTGCCGATACTTCCTGGGTGCGGTTTTCGTATCTCTTCTGCTGCGGTCCGGGGACGCTCGCGGACATGAGCTGCAGATAATCGATGACGATGAGGTCGAGGCCGCCTTGCATCTGCCGCAAACGCCGCGCCTTGGCGCGCATTTCGGTGAGGGAGATGCCCGGCGTGTCGTCGATATAGATGTGCGACTCGACAAGCCTTTCGAGCGCGCTCGACAGCTTGGCGTGATCGTCGCGGCCCAGAAAACCCTTCTGAATTTTCTGCGAATCGACCAGCGCCTCCGAGGCGAGCATGCGTCGCAGCAGCGATTCCTTGCTCATTTCGAGTGAGAAAATCGCGACCGTCCTGCCGCCGCGCACCGCTGCATTCTGCGCGATGTTGATGGCCAGCGCCGTTTTGCCCATTGACGGACGCGCGGCAATGATGGTCAGCTCCGACTTCTGCAGGCCGCTTGTCATGCGGTCGAATTCATCGAAATGCGTCGCAAGGCCGGTGACTTCGCGGCCTTCCTTGTACAGGTTGTCGATAGTGCCGAATGAATCTCTTACGATCTCCGGAATGCCGGTGAATCCGCGGGAAATCCCCTTTTCGGTCACCTCGAGCAGGTCGCTCTCGGCGGCGTTCAGAATCTCGAGGGCGTCTTCGCTCTGGTCGGCCGCGCGCGTGATCGACATGGAGCAGATGTTGATCAGCTGCCGCAGCAGCGATTTGTCCTTGACGATGCGGACGTATTCCTCGATCGACAGCCGCCGCGGCAGCCCCTCGGTCAGCGACGCGAGATACGCGACGCCACCGATCGACTCGACTTCCTTGCGCCTGGCCAGTTCCTCGGCCAGGGTAACAATGTCGACGGCGCGGCTCGCGTCCATCAGCTCGGCGATGCGGGCAAAGATGCGCTGGTGCGACTCGAGCGCGAAGTCGGCGGCGACAAGCTTTTCGGCTGCTTCGTTGTAGGCGTGATTGTCGAGCAGGATCGCGCCGAGGATCGATCGCTCGGCATCAACGGAGGCGGGGAGTCCGCGCTCGAAGGCTATGTCGGGAGTAGTGGCCATTGCGAAGAGACTCAGATTTTAGGTTGGCCTGACCTGTGGATGTTCGGCAATGGAATGTGCATAAAGAAGCAACCGGTTAGCCCCACTGGCAGCCAAACCTTTATCGCTGGCGCCCAAACCTTTATCATGGATAGAACCCCTGGTTTGCTATGAAATCTGTATTTCTCTCGCTCGCCGCTTCGGCGGTACTCTTTAGCGGCCTCGCGCTGGCACAGCAGCAGAGCGCGCAGCCGCAGCAGCCTCCCGAGATCGTCCAGTTCCAGAAGCTTGAAGATCAGTGGAGCGATGCGGTCGCCAAGCGCGACCAGTACTCGCTCGAGTTGCTGATGTCACCCACCCTGGTGAATATTTCCGCCACCGGAGACGTGACCACCCGCAACCAGCAGATCGCGCAGCTCTATGAGAAGAGCGGCCCGCAGCTGGTTAGCATGGAGCAGCGGGTGGTGAACGTCCGCACTTTTGAAGACACGGCTGTTGTCGACGGCACCTACATCCTCAAGTGGAAGATCGACAGCCAGACACGCGAGGAGCGCGGCATCTTCACGCATGTTTTCCAGCATGCGCGCGGTAAGTGGGTCTGCGTGCACGCTCAGCGTACGGCCGTTGTGGAGAAGACAGACCAGAAGCAGAAGGCTGCGACCAAAAAGAGCACCGCGGAGCTGCCGTTTCACATTCCACTGATTCACCAGGGCGCGCAATCCACTCAGCCCCCACCTGCGCCGGGCGCCGATCCCCCATCTCCGTAAGCACGCCTGATGACCACACGACCCGTCTGGGCGGAGATTTCCCGGCCGCGCCTGCTTGAAAATTATCGCCTGCTTCGCCGCCTCGCCGGCGAGGCTGAGCTGCTCGCGATTATCAAGGCCAATGCCTACGGACATGGCGTCCTCGCCTGCGCCGAAGCCATCGCCACGGAGAATCCGCGCGCATGGCTCGGGGTCACCGGAGTGGAAGAGGGCACCGCCGTCCGGGCGGTAGCACCGGATGCACAGATCCTGATCATGAGTAGCGTGTGGCAAAGCGAGGCCGAAGCGGCAATCGAGCACCACCTCACGCCTGTCGTGTGGGAGCCGTGGCAGATTGATGCAGTGCAATCGGCCGCAAAAGCTCGCGGTCTCGGTCCCGGCTCGGTCCCGGTCCACATTGAGATCGACACCGGGATGTCGCGGCAGGGAGTTCGTCTCGAATGCCTGGCGGCTTTGATCGAGCATCTCTCATCTGCGCCTGCGTTGCGCCTCGAGGGCGCAATGACGCACCTGCATTCTCCCGAGGCGCTCGACAGCTGCGCGAACAGCGGCCAGCTCGAAGCATTTGTAACTTCATTGGATACAATTATGGCTAGCGGCGTACGGTTCGATTGGATTCACGCCGGAAACTCCGCCACCGTCCTCAGCGACGGCGGAGCAGCAAGCCTGGTGTACATCGCGACAAGATACAAAGCCAAAGCCATGCTCCGGCCCGGCCTCGCACTCTACGGCTACGCGCCCCGCTTTTCGAGCGCCGGCCTGTCGCTGGCGGGTTTTTCCAGTGCAGGTTTCCGAGGTGCCGAGCCGCTGGCCACCTCGCATCTGCTGCATCCAGTCCTCTCGTGGAAGACGCGGGTGGTCTCGCTTCGTACCATCCAGCCAGGGGAAACCGCCGGATACAACGCGACCTTCCGCGCTGTGCGCCCCACACGCATTGCATTGCTGCCCGTTGGATACGCCGATGGCCTCAGCCGGCTGCTCTCAAATCGCGGCAGCGTGCTTGTCCGCAGCCGCAGCGCGCCCATCGCCGGACGCATCTCGATGGACCTGACCACTATCGACGTCACCGACATTCCCGGCGTCGAGATCGGAGATGAAGTCACGCTCATCGGCGAGCAAGGTCGCGAGCGCATTACGGCTTACGACCACGCCGATCTCGCCGACACGATTCCCTATGAGATTCTCTGCAACGTCGCGGCGCGTGTTCCTCGAGTGATGATTTCTCGTATGGTGAAAGACTGACATGCTGGGAAACCTCTACGCACGCTGGATGTACCGCTGGGAGACCGCGCTCACGACGCGCGACGAGAACCGCATCGTCCGCCCCGTCGAGTGGGGCTTCGAGTGGCTACAGGACTTCATCGACTCCTCCGGTCTGCGACGGCCGATTTTCGGGTCGAGCGATCCTGCTTCGCTCGACGCTGACGCCGCCGAGTCTGCCATGGCCGAGCTGAACCGGGCCATCGTCGAGCGCAGCGAGGAGTTCTTCAGCTACCGGAGGCCCACAGACTTCCAGCTTGAGATCCGGCCTCCGCAACTCTTCCCTACGAACGTCCGCCCGGAGACGCTCCGCCGCGATGCCGAATTGAAGCGCCGCGCCGCCGAAGGCAGGCTGAAACCGGCCAAATTCCTGCGCTTCACCTCGCCGGTCCGCACGCCCTATCCCGAGAACGACCTGGTGAATGCGCGCTGGTATCCCGCTCCGGCGGAGAAAATGCAGGGCAAACCAAAGCAGGCCATGATCGTCATGCCGCAGTGGAATGCCGACGCCTTCAGCCACAATGCACTCTGCGCGCTCTTCAATCGGTTCGGCATCTCCGCGCTGCGCCTGAGCAAGCCTTATCACGATATCCGGCGCCCCGCGGAGCTGGAGCGCTCCGACTACGCTGTCAGCTCCAACATCGGGCGCACGATCGCCGCCTGCCGCCAGGCCGTCATCGATATCCGCTGCTGCATCGACTGGCTCGAAGAGCAGGGCTACGAGCAGTTTGGGATACTCGGCACGAGCCTCGGCTCGTGCTACGCCTTTATAGCCAGCGCGCACGACGAGCGGTTGCGCGTGAATGCCTTTAATCACGCCTCAAAGGACTACGGCGAGGTGGTGTGGACTGGCCAGAGCACGCGCCACATCCGCCAGGCGTTCGAGGAGGCAGGCATGACCCAGGCTCGCCTGAGCGAATTGTGGAGCTCGATCAGCCCTGTGCATTACGCGCAGCGCTTCGCGGCCCTGCCAAAGAAGGTACTGGTCGTCTACGCAAAATACGACCTGACCTTCCTGCCCGAATATTCGCTCGAAGTGGTGCGCGGATTCGCCGAGCTGGGCATCGATTTCGTTGCGAAGGTACTGCCCTGCGGCCACTACACGACCGGCGAAACGCCCTACAAGTTCATCGACGGCTGGTATCTGGGCTCGTTTGTGCATAGCGCATTTCGGGACCTGGCTGCGAACCCTCCGGCTTCGCTGGAAAAGACCAGCCTTGAACTGGCACAGCGCTGAAGCCGATACGTTACAGAGCTGAAGTGAATCTCGAACAGCTTCGACAGCAATATCGTCCTGAGCGGATCAGCGTCCTGTTTGCGGGTGAATCTCCTCCCGCGGGCGGTACATTTTTCTACAAGGGCGACTCAGGGCTCGCGAGATACACCAAGCAGGCATTCCAGCAGGCATATGAGCTTCCTGATCTTGCGATGCCCGATTTTCTGAACGGGTTCAAGGCAGGCGGCTGCTATCTTGACGATCTTTGTCCTGAGCCCGTCAACCGGATGAACGCGTCTGATCGCCGGGCTGCCTGGAAGAGAGCGGTCGAGCACATGGCGGACAGGCTGAGAGAGGCTTCGCCCCGGCTGATCGTTCCGATGCTGCGAAGCATTGAAAGCAGCGTCAGGCAGTCTGCGGAAAAGGCAGGGATGGTGGACCGCATGAATGCTGCGCTTCGCTATCCGGGCATGGGCTACCACTCGCGTTATATTGCACAACTGTCATGCCTGATCGTTGAGCTGCGCGACGCCTCGATACTGCCTCGTTCTCTCTTTTGACAAGCTACAATCTACTTATGACCGACCGCATGTCTCTGCCCCTCGCGCAGGCCGACCCTGAGATCGCCGCCGCCATCGAACACGAAGTCCTCCGCCAGCACGAAGGACTCGAGATGATCGCCTCGGAGAACTTCGTCAGCCGGGCTGTGCTTGAGGCCGCCGGTTCGGTCTTCACCAACAAGTACGCCGAGGGCTATCCCGGCCGCCGCTATTACGGCGGATGCGAGTTCGCCGATGTGGTCGAGAACCTCGCCCGCGACCGCGCCAAGCAGATCTTCGGAGCTGAGCACGCCAACGTGCAGCCGCACTCCGGCTCGCAGGCCAACGCGGCCGCCTACATGGCCGTTCTCCAGCCGGGAGACACCATCCTCGGCCTCGACCTCGCGCACGGCGGCCACCTGACTCACGGGCACAAGCTCAATTTCTCGGGCAAGCTCTACCGGGTTGTGTCCTACACCGTGCGCAAAGACACCGAAGTTATCGACTACGACGAGCTCGAAGCGATCGCGCTGCGCGAAAAGCCCAAGATGATCATTGGTGGAGGCAGCGCCTATCCGCGCATTTTCGACTTCGCGCGCATGCGGGAGATCGCCGACAAGGCCGGCGCGCTGCTGCTCGTCGATATGGCCCACTTCGCCGGACTTGTTGCCGGAGGCGTGCACCCCTCGCCTGTGCCGCACGCGCAGATCGTGACCTCAACCACGCACAAGACGCTGCGCGGACCCCGCGCCGGGCTCATTCTGTGCCAGCAGCAGTATGCCGCCGCGGTTGACAAGAGCCTTTTCCCCGGCCAGCAGGGCGGCCCGTTGGTGCACGTCATCGCTGCCAAGGCCGCGGCTTTCAAAGAAGCGCTCGATCCTGACTTCAAGCTTTACGCGCGGCAGACTGTCGCGAATGCCAGGGTCCTGGCCGAGGCACTGGCAGCCGAAGGCTTCCGAGTGGTCTCGGGAGGAACCGACACCCACCTCATGCTCATCGATGTCTTCGCGAAGGGCATTCTGGGCAGTGAAGCCGAGGCGGCGCTCGGCGAGGCGGGCATTACTGTGAACAAGAATGCCATCCCTTACGACACCAATCCGCCGCTCAAGCCCAGCGGCATCCGCATCGGAACGCCAGCACTCACGACGCGCGGCATGAAGGAGCCCGAGATGCGCACCATCGCAAAGTGGATCGCGCAGGCTCTGGAGCAGCGCAGCAATCCTCAGGCGCTAGCAAAAATTCGCGGCCAGGTCCTCGAGCTTGCCGAGCAGTTCCCGCTCTACGGGTGGTTGAGGCAGCCGGCGGAAGTCGCCGCCCAATGACGGCTCGTCTACTGTTTTTGGTAGCTTGATCGCCTCCGCGCTACGATTTGTCACAAATTGTTGAACCGCGCGACGCACCATAAATGGTGCGATGAAAATCCGCGACTTTGTTCGGGGATGATTCGACTGGCGATTGATTCTAAAGAGTGAAGTGCCATCCGACTTTAGACGTCAGGGGCAAGGCAGCCGGTAACTCTCCTGAATGGCATTTCAGATGCACCCAACTTCGTAGGAACGCACCCACAACAGCCCCAGCGTTCCGTGGTTCCAAGGGCCCACACTAATCGCGCCGAGCATTGCGCGTGCAAGTGATATACCGCGTCCGGGATCTGTTTCTTTCTTATTAAGCAGAGTTTCAACGGAGGTGTTCTGTGCGGAAGCCCAGTATTCTCAGCTCCTTTGTCCCCATCCTCGTCGCCATATTTTTCTTATTCAGTCCATCTGCGGTCGCCCAGGTTGAAACCGGCGAGGTGGCCGGGCTGGTGACGGACCAGTCCGGAGCGGTCGTGACGAACGCGACGATCACTCTCACCAACACGGCGACCAATGCCACGCGGACTGCCCAGGCTTCATCGAACGGCACTTATCGGCTCACCGCTCTCGAGCCCGGGACTTACCGGCTCGAAGTGGCATCCCCAAGCTTCAAGCCCTTTTCGGCCAACCTCGAGATCACGGTGGGGACGCAGGTGACGCTCGACGTCAAGCTTTCCGTCAGCACGAACATTACGGAAGTCGAAGTGGTAGGCGCCGGCGGGGTCGCGGTCAACACCCAGTCCCAGGAACTCTCCCAGGTCGTGAGTACCGAACAGCTTGCGATGCTGCCCAGCCTGACGCGAAATCCTTATGACTTCATCGCTATCTCCGGCAACGTCAGCAGCGGCGACAACAGCACCAACAGCGGCAACAGCGGTCAGAATCTCACCAGTCGCGGCGTCGGCTATTCCATCAATGGCCAGCGCGAATCAGGCACCGAGATCCTGCTCGATGGGGTCGAGAACGTGGGTGTCTTTAATGCCTCCATCGGCATGTTGATTCCGATCGATTCGACCCAGGAATACAGTATCCTCACCAACAACTTCTCGGCGGAATTCGGACGGGCTGCCGGAGGCGTAGTCAACGTCACAACAAGGAGCGGCACCAACAAATTCCACGGTTCGGCGTGGGAATTCAACCGGCTTTCTGCCTACACAGCCAACACCTATGCCAACGACTCGGCCAATGCGTTGGCTGGCTCAACCGTGGCGCCGAAGGGAATCTATACCCGCAATCAATTCGGGTTCGCGATCGGCGGGCCGATCTTCAAGGACAAGCTGTTCTTCTTTGAGAGCACCGAGTGGACGCGCGTACGAAGTTCCGCGTCTGAGACCCAGGAAATTCTCGATCCCAGTTTCATCTCGTTGCTTCCCGCCAACGCCCAGGCTTATTTCAGCGCTTTCGGAACCGGCGCCTCGCCCGCTTCCGGCGCAGTAACCACGGCAGGGCAATTGGCTGCAGCAGGTATTCCGGTCGGGCCCGTTAACGGAACCACCCCGGTTCCGGCCTCGCAGCCCGTCTTCGATGTCGTAAATTTCCACGCGCCATTCGATGCGGGCGGGGATTTTCCCCAAAACACCTACACTCTGGCTGGCCGGCTCGATTACACGATGAACGCCAACACCACGATGTTCTTCCGCGCCGCCAAGCAGAGCATCGATCAATTCAACGGCGCCGCTTTTTACAGCGCCTACCCGCAATACGACGTGGGCTATGTCGCGGCGAACCAGAGCTATCTGTACTCGATAACCCACACCTTCAGCCCAACCCTGCTGGACAGCGGAAAGATCAGCTTCAGCCGCTTTAACGATCTCAACTCGTTCAATACTGCACTGACCGGCACGCCCAACCTGATGATCGTTCCGCCCACGGACCCCGTGACAAGCACCCTGATTCAGCTGCCCGGCCTGGAAAACTATGGGGCTCCCGGCGAAGGCGGCCTGCCGTACGGCGGTCCCCAAAACACGCTCCAGTTCGAAGACGATCTGGCGTGGACCAAGGGCAAACATGCCTTGCGATTTGGCGGCACGTACACGTACATCCAGCTCAATGTGGCGTATGGCGCCTATGCGCAGGCGGTAGAGCAGCTCGGAGGCACGTTGTCGGACAGCATGAACGACCTGACCAATGTCGCAGGAAACGCGGGCGGCAGCCAGCTCATCGCGTTCGATGCACGCGTGAACCCTCAAGGCAAACTGCCCTGCGTGGCCAACCCCGGCTATTGGCTCACCGGCGCCACCAGCGACCTGATTCAAACCCCGAATTGTGCCGTCACACCCCCTCTGACATCAGCAAGCTACGGACGCAGCTACCGCTACAACGACTGGGCCCTCTACGCGATGGACAGCTTCCGCGTAACGCCGAAGTTCACGTTCAACTATGGCGTGCGCTACGAGCATTACGGCGTGCAGCACAACAACAAGGCCAACCTCGACTCGAACTTTTACTTTGGCCCCGGCACGGGCCTCACCAACATTCCCGAGGGGGTGCGGAGCGGCGGTGTCCAGATCGCAGACCAGAGTCCCGTTGGCGGCTTCTGGGCCCCGTCATGGGGAACCGTTGCTCCACGCATTGGCTTCGCCTTCGATATTTTCGGAAACGGCACCACCAGTCTCCGCGGCGGCTATGGCATCAGCTACGAGCGTAACTTCGGCAATGTGACTTATAACGCCAGCTTTAACCCTCCGGCCAGCGCGGTTCTAAGCTCGGTTTGCGGGCCCTCGGTCACCACCTGCACCGCCCTGGTTACGAATAACAACCTCGGGCCGCTTGGATTGCCGGGTCCTCCAAGCTATCTCGGACCCTCCGAACTGCGCATGCCCGACCCAAACATCCACACCGCCCAGACCCAGTTCTGGAGCCTCGCAGTGCAGCGGAGCCTGATGACGAACACAGTCCTCGAGCTTTCCTACAGCGGCGCACACGGCGCCCATCTCTATGACATCGAGAACATCAATCTCCTCGGTGGAGGTCAGGTCTATCTTGGAGACCCGCTTACTTTCCCGCAGTCTCCCGATTGCCCCTCGCCCTGCCTCAACCGCCCGAACGATCAATATTCCAACATCAACATGCGCGGCAGCCTGGGTGGCAGCAGCTATCACGCCCTCAACATCAAGCTGGAAACGCAAAACCTGCACAACACCGGACTCGGCATCGTGGCCAACTACACCTGGTCGCACTCGCTCGACGACATCAGCTCCACCTTCAGCGACAGCCTCCAGGGCGGTTCCGGATACATCGGCTCTCTCGGCTACACGGACTTCAGAAATCCAGGACTCGACTGGGGCAGTTCCGACTATGACATCAGGAACCGGGTGGCCATCGCGCCTATCTGGCAGACCCCGTGGTTTAACAACCACGGCAGCGGGCTGGAGCGGCAGGCACTTGGGGGCTGGTTGATCTCCAGCATCATTACCGCGCGCAATGGAATCCCGTTCTCGGTCTACGACTATTCGAACGACTTCAATGACTACACTGTTCCGCGTCTGACGCCGGCTACTCCCATCACGAGCTTCAAGGTTGGATCGCCGCAACGGGTCCCAGGGACCCCGAACACGTTCAACGCCCTGACCGTTCCCCTTCCGGCCAGCTTTGCGCCTCTGAATCCCACTCTCGGCATTTCAGATTTTGGCCCGTGGCCAGGCAATATGACCCGACGTAACTCGTTCCGGGGGCCCGGCGCATGGAATTGGGATGCGGCTGTCGGCAAGAAATTCCCGATAGGCGAGCGCTATAACCTGGAATTTCGCGCCGAAGGGTTCGACGTTTTCAATCATCACAACTACTACGTGAACACGACGACCCTGTACTACGACGGCCCGACAACCACTCCAGTGAGCGTCACCGAACTGAAGGGCGGTCTCGGTTCGCTGGCTACAGGCGGCAATCACGACGAGCGCCGCTTCGGCCAGTTCTCATTGAAGTTCACCTTCTAAGCGACGGAGCGGGCGGATGGGCAGCCGAAAGGCTAGTCGGTCCGCCCGCTTCACACATAATCGAACAAACTCATAAACCCGAAGTCCATGTGCAGCTGCTGATGGCAGTGGAAGAGCGTCATCCCTGGATTGTCGGCAACGAAGTCGACCTCGACCTCCTGATAACCGCCGACCATGACCACGTCCTTCATTACGCCTGAGGTCGGCTGCCCGGCAATGCGCGTCAGTTCGAAGGTGTGCCGGTGCAGGTGGATGGGATGAATGTCGTCGCTGGCGTTTCTCATGCGCAGCCTGTAGCGCTTGCCCTCATGGAGATGGAATGACGGCGCGGCCATCATCTGCGTATCGGGATACGCCACGCCGTTGATGGTCCACTGATTGAATCCGTCGCTCGCGGCATTTTTCTTCTCGAAGAGCATGTCGAAGGTTTCGTCCGGCTGCGAAGCCGGGCCGCTCGCCGAACCCAGGTGCGCATAGTTCCACTTGAATGGCTTCGGCAGAATCCACTGCGCCTTGCCCTTGTAGCCGGCATATTCGACGACGATTCCCATTCCGTTGTGCCGGTCGTCGTCGGCGAGGTCGCCCATCACCCACACGCCGGGGTGGTTCATCTCCACGATTGCCGAGATGCGCTCCGCCGTACCAAGCCAAAGCCCCGGGACGCGAACGGGCTTCGGCAGCGGATTGCCGTCGGTTGCGACGATCAGGAATGTGTGTCCCGGCAGCGCGAGGCTGCGGATCTCCGTTGCGCTGCCATTCAGCACGTGGAAGAGCACGCGCTCGCCCTGCTTCACGCGCACCGGCTCGCCGTGGTGCAGCATCCTGCCGTTGATGGTGAAGGAGCGGTATCCCACCTCGAAGCCGTGAGGATTCCCTTTGGCCAGCGACGCCTTCATCGCTGACTCGCCCTCGTCCTTCAGGCTGGGGACCTCGGCCGCTGGAGACAGAAAATCCATCGCCATATCGCCGCCGCGCGAGAATTCCGGCTCGAATTCCTTCATGGTGAGAAAGAATTCGCGGTCGTAATTGCCGGGATTGTTTTTCGGCTCGATATACACGGGACCGACCTGCCCGCTGTACTGCCCGGCATACAGATCAGCTCCCGCGCGCACATGAGTGTGGTAGAAGCGAAGACCCGCCGGCCCCGGTATGAAGGTGATCCGGCGCGATCCATGCGCAGGGATGAACGGCGTGCCCTCCTCCGCCGCGCCGTCTACTTCGACGGGAACCTTCTGGCCGTGCCAGTGCAGCTGTTCCGGGGTGTCGGTTTCGTTGCGGACATCAACCGTCACTGGCTGCCCTTCTTTGAAGCGAAGCAGCGGCCCGGGGAACTGCCCGTTGTAGGTTGTGACGGAGATGATCCGGTCGGGCGCCAGTTCAATGGGCTTGACGGCGATGGTTAGCGTGTAATCGGCAGGTTCGTCAGGCGCGCCCGCAGCGTCAGAAAGGTATCTACCTGTAGCCCAGCCAGAGGCTGGGGAAGGCGCAAGCAGTGCACCTCCCGTTGCCGCGACTGTCGTGGTCAGAAAATCTCTGCGGCTCAGTCTCATGCTCCCCGCTCACTCATGGCCCAAGACAGACAACTTCCGCTCTGACGATCATAGCTACGTTTACAAATCTCGTTGCTCTGGCACAATCGAACGATGACACGCTCCAGATTTCACGCAGCGTCCTTGTTTCTTTCAACCGCGCTTCTATCTTCGGTTTCAGTCTTCGCCCAGACCCCCGCCGCGCTCACCACTGATCCCGGCCGCTGACCCGCGAATCCGCCCATCAATGGCTTCCATTGGCCGGCGTACCCAGCTACGGTGAGCAGCTTCTCGGCGTTTTTTATCTCGCGGCCGGCGCAGGCCCCCACCCGACCGTTGTTCTCATGCATGGCTTTCCCGGTTACGAACAGAATCTCGACCTCGCCCAGGCCATTCGCCGTGCCGGATGGAACGTCCTGGCAGTCCACTATCGCGGGTCATGGGGGGTGAAAGGCACGTTCTCCTACGCGCACGCTATCGAAGACGCGGATGCTGAGGTTGCTTTCGTCCGTGATCCCGCCAATGTCGCGAAGTACCACATCGACCCGGGTAAGATCGTCCTTCTCGGCCACAGCATGGGCGGATTCATGGTGGCTTCGGCAGCCGCCCATGACCCGAGGGTCGCCGGCGTGGTCATGATCTCGGCCTGGAACATCGGCGCCAGCTTTCCTCCGGACGAGGCAGACGCAGCTACGGTCGAAAAGGCAAAGAAGTCGATGGCTACAAGCTTCACCGCCGAAAACGACGTCGCCCCGCTCGCTGGCTGCACAGCCCAGTCGCTTGTCGAGGAGGCCTATAAGAACCGCGCCAGGTGGAACTTTAACGATTTCGCGCCCGCTCTAGGCGCGCGACCGGTTCTTGTCATCACCTCAGACGACGGTCTGGGCCCAAACGACCACGCGTTCGCAGTGGCTTTACAAAAAGCCGGGAACACCCATGTCACTGAAACCCACTTTGCCACTGATCACGCATACTCCGGCCAGCGCATCGCGCTGGCCGCTGCGGTTCTGAACTGGCTGTCTAATTTTTAGCAGCCTGCTGCGCGGCGATCCTTCCGTCGCGCCATTTTTCGTCAGCCTACAATTCGAAGAGACGAGCTCAAATGGGGTAAAGGATGAGAATGCGATTGGTTGTGTTGATGGTCGAAGTGGAGCAGCCGGAGGGGATCTCTGCCCGCAAACTAATCCTGGAAACCGCCCGCCACAATGTCATCACCGCGTATAGCGGAGATGGCGCCATCAAACTGCTGCGCCGCTTTCCCAATGTCGACGTCGCCGTGATTCACACCCAACTCGAAGACTCCCAATTCACCCGGCTTGTGCGCGAAATCAAGAAGATCCGCCCGGATCTTCCTATTGTCGCCTTGTCCCCAATGCTGGACCAGCACGTGAAAGGTGTAGATCATACGCTATCGAGTTATGATCCTCAGTTGCTGTTGCATTTGCTCGCTGAGCACTACGAAGCAGCAACTTCAGACGATGCACAGTAGTGCCGAAAGAACAACGATTGACTTACAGAGCCGCGAATTCGTTCTTAGCCGCGATCATAGCGGGTTCCGGGAAATTGTCGGCCACGAGATAGGGCTCGCACTCAAGCCAAAATCCCGCCTAAGTGAGGCACCGAAGCAAATTAATGCCTGAAGTCCCCGGAGGAGAATACCGGCGGGCTATACGATTAGAAGTCTCTGAAATCCGCTACCATTTCCTATCGCGGTAAGAGCTTGGTAGACCGTGTCGCCGAATTTATAAGCGGCATCCATATATTCTCGGCTGATGCTCTTATCCATAAAACGACGAATTAGCTGGCTCTCTTCCGCATTTGTCGCTTGAAGGAAAACCTCGTACCGCTCCAGAAGCGTACAGAGTGCGCCATGGGCACTGTTCAACTCCGACTGGTTAAGGAGCCATTGCAAGCGTCCAGTTGGGGTCATATTAATCATGGCTATCGCGTCTGGTGGGGAGACAGTTCCTTGAAGACGATAAACAGCCAGCAGATAGAGGAGAGCTGAATAACAAGTCAAAAGCCGACTGTGTTTTAGTTTGTAATTCTTTAGTTTTCCCTTCGCCTTCTCCTCATCGGGAACTCTCTCCGTCCGAGCCTCGTAGTTAACGCAAAAGGTCCTCCAAAGGCGAAGTATGTCATTTGCAAGGAACGCGGGCATGAAGTTAGCTCTGTGATCCTCGTAATCCCTCCAGTAAGCCGCGATGACATCCCGAGTTACGTCAGCGTAAACCACCTTCTCCAGCAAGGGCTGGCTTTCGAGCAGCAGAAGCAACCTAGCCGTAAAGGTGTTTTCAACATCATCCTTAGGAGTGCCCAGCGTCTTCGTCAGCTCAGACACCGAATAATTTACGAGATATCGACCGTCCCCAGAAAACTCTGGGATGCCGAGCTTTCTGGTAACTTCGATGAGATCTGCCTTGATGCAGATTTCATCAAGACGCTTGAGAAGGTTCACTCCGTTGTCGTCACTCTTTCCGACTATAAAGAGGTCCAAATCGCTGTGCGGGCTGGCTTCAAGACGCCCAAAGGACCCAGTAGCGTAGACGCATGCCTTCGTTTTAGCGATGGATTCGGCCTCTTCTAATTGTTCCCTAAGTTTTAAAATGCGGGCTACAGTGTCCAGCTTTCTATCAGCGAGCTCCCCCACTTACACCTCTCCATTCAAAAATATTCGCAAAAATCTCCGCCTGTTCAATCGCATCTTCGAGAGCGTGATGGCTATGTGGCCTTTGCGAACGGAGCAACGGGTCGATCTTTGATCGGCCAGCTTCAGATATGGGGATTCCGGCCTTTACAGCCAATGCAGTCTTAACATCAAAGCAGCGCGAATAATCGAATGGCGAACCGTCAGCCGAGAACTTGATGAAATACCAATAAAGCCACGTCCAATCAAAACTTAAAGGGTAGGCAACGAGAACGGGACGAGCATCGCCCGCCACATTTCTTATCCAGCGGCAAGCCTCAGTCATGGCGTTCCTGGGGTGCTCTCCTTCTATACAGAGGCGCCCTCTGTCCAGCCCATTGACGCTTAACGCTTCGGGCTGGAATTCTTCAGAAATTGGTCTCAGCTCTCTATAGAACGCTTGATCGTATCTCTTTGGTCTTTTGAAGTACGTTCCGTCGAAGCAGCCTGCATAAACTATTCCGAACGACAGTATTGAGAAAGGGCCGGGTATCGGCCCGTCGGTCTCGACGTCGGCCGAAAAATACGCATCCACTTTGTGCTCCGGACGCTGACCATCCTGCTCGTTTTCGTTCGCCTTGAGTTCGATTCCGTCGTCGAACATCGAGTCCATGACTCCCAATCCTACAGCAGTCTGGAGTCTCGGAGTGATCGGAATTTATCCACAGTGTTGCGTACATCAGCACTCGGAAAAGAGATTCCGTTTCGACCCCACAACAGATAGATGCATTTGAACAGGACTCCGCCGATCATGTTCCGGCGGACTCGATCTAGAGAGCCGCGAATTCCTTCTTCGCGGCAACCAATTGCGGCAGATCTTGATCCGCGTTCTTCCAAAGATCGAAGAATTTCTGATACGCCTCTCGCGCGTGCGCCTTGTCGCCTTGCATGGCGTAGGCGCGCGCCAACCCAAGTTGAGCCTGTGGATAAGTCTGGTAGGTCAGCGATATTGCTGCCCCGGGGTACTGCAGCATCCGCTGAAATGCGGTAATGGCGTCAGCAGCGTCGTTCGTCTGCAGGAACGCCATGCCCCGTAGATAAGCTCCGGGTGAGGCGAGATCGTAAGCTTTGGCCTTCTCCAGTTCGCTCAACGCTTCTGTCGGCTTGTGGTCGGCCATGTCCAGCAAGGCCCGCGATTCAGGGAGTGTGATGCCCTGAATCGTCGTGTCCTCAGGATATTTCCTATCCAGGTCCTTGAGGATCGGCTCAGCCGTCTTCCGGTCGCCGCAGATTGCGGCCGTAAATACGGCCTGTCGCAGCGTAGGTTTGGTTTTGTCGAGAGCCAGTGCACGCTTCACACGGCTCTCGGAGTCCTGACACATGCCGGCAAATCCTCTGCCTGAGACCAGAAAGAGCAGTGCGGATGCCTGGGCATCGTTTGCTTTTTGCGTAGCGGCCTGATCGGCTGCATTCATCCATGTGGTTTCGGCCGCCTTGTATTTCCCTTGATACTCCTGGATCGTCGCCTTGGACGTGAGCATGATGAAGGAATCCGGTCGCCCGACCGTTTGCGCGAAGACTTTTTCCATACCGGCAGTATCGCCGCTCAGGAAATCGATGACGTACTCCCACTGAAGGAACTCGGTCGAATCGCCCAACCCCGCCTTCATGACCTTGTCCTGTTGCTCCCGCGCCTCCGACAGGCGATTCAGCACGATAAGGTCCTGAATCATGTTCTCTTGAGCGATGACGTCGTCGGGCTGCGTCTCTACGGCCTTCCGGCTGTATTCGAGCGCCTTTTCGTAATTCCCGATGATGGTGTACGCCACCGAGATATTTACCAGGCTGTTGAAGTCGTTGGGATAAGTACGGATGGAGAGCTCGAGCGTATCGATCACCTTCGGAACATCTCCGGTCACATTCTGGTAGTAGTGGCCGGTGATGTAGAGCCGCTCCCTCTCGCTGACGGTCTTCGAGAGGTTATATGCCTTCGTGAAGTACTCCAGAGCCTTTCCAGTCTGGCCGGCGTTGCTGTAGACCACACCGAGCCGGGCCCATGCCATGGCAAAGTTGGGATCGAGTTCGACGGCCTGCTGATAGTGGCCGGCGGCCTGCGGAAGATCGAGACCTTTGTCGTGCTCCACGTCTCCCAGTGCGTAGGCGCGAAAGGCATCGAGCGAAGGCGTGGTCGCCTGGCCGAGTGGCGTGTCCAGTTTCTGAATCGAACTGAGCGACTCGCCCAGTTTGGCGCGCATGTCCGTCGCCGCCTTGTCCAGCGCTGTGAGGACATGTTCCGCATCCGGAGCCTGCGCCTGGGTGCTGCCGATGTCGTCGCCGGTTGCGGTGGCCTGGGCTGTGAGGGTGATCACGTATTCCTTGCCCAGCGAGGCAATTGTGCCCGTCAGGATCGCCTTCACGCCCTCACGCTCGCCGATCTCGCGGGCAATCGCCGGGGTCAGTGGATCGTCGGACGACTTGCCCAGATACTTCATGCTCTGGCGCAGATGCTGCTGGCTGACGATGTTCAGCGTCGGCGACTGCTCGAGTTGAATCGCCAGCGCCTGCTTGAGCGTAGTGTCGAAAACAGGATTGCCGGTGTTATTGACGAAGTCGGCGAGGATGATCGAATCCTTCTCGGTCATCGTTACTGCTCCCGGCTTCGATTCCACGAGATTGTGCGATCCTGCACTGCGGCTCCGCCAGAACCAAAGCCCCGCGCCGATCGCAATAAGGACAAGCACCGCAATTGCGGTAACCAAGACTTTTTTCCCGGCTCCCGCAGTTTTCGGAGCTACAGGAGCAGCTGGTTCGGCCGGCGCAGCCGCCTTGATTGACCCCGATTCCGTTGCTGGTTTCGCGTCCGCCACTGCATCCAGATCAGCGAGAAGCGAGGAGGCCGACTGGTACCGTGCCTCCTTTTCCTTGGCCAGGAGCTTCGCCAGGATCGGGTCGAAACCCGGCGACAGCGCCGGATTCCGGGTGCTCGCCGGCGGTGGATCCTTCATCAGCAGCGCGGCAAATGTTTCGGCCGGCGAATCGCCCGCGAAGGGGGAGCGTCCTGTAGCCGCCTCATACAGCACGCAGCCGAGCGAAAACAGATCTGACCGCGCATCGAGCGGCTGTCCCTTGGCCTGCTCCGGAGACATGTAGGCAATGGTGCCCAGGGTCGATCCCGCGTTGGTGAGCGTCACGTCGCTCGATCCACGTGGATTGGTCGCGGTAAGATCTCCGTTCGCGCCCTGCGCTCTCCCGTTTGCAGCCGGGACGGCCGGATCGGCATGGCGCTTGGCCAGCCCGAAGTCGAGAATCTTGATGTGCGGCTGGCCGCCGGGGGGCTGCACTACGAAAATGTTCGCCGGCTTGATGTCGCGATGAATGATTCCGCGGGCGTGCGCGGCAGCCAAGGCGCTCGCAGCCTGCCGTGCGAAGGCGAGGAGCTCCGCATTTGTGAGAACCCGCCGCCCGGCAAGGTACTGCTTCAGCGTCTGCCCATGGAGCAGTTCCATGACGAGGTAAGGCCGCCCGTCCTGCTCGCCGATATCGTGAATCGTGCAGATGTTGGGATGATTGAGCGCCGAGGCTGCCCGGGCCTCTCGCTGGAAGCGCGCATTCGAGGCCGGCGTGGGAGTTCCTCCCGAAACGGGCACGGGAGTATCACTGCTTAGGTAGCCCTCGGACACCAGCTTCAGCGCAACTTCGCGATCAAGCCGCGTGTCCACCGCCCGGTACACCTCTCCCATACCGCCTGAGCCAATCTTTTCGACAATTTCGTATGGACCGAAACGCGCACCAGAGACAGGAGTGATCACGATTAACCGTTCTGACTGAAAATACTGGGGGTGGGCAAAGTGTAAATGCTTGCCCGCGCGCGGGAAAGACAATTCTGTCATCAGCACACCCGATCCTTGGTTACAGCGATTGGCTGTTAGACGCAGCCCCGCCTCACCACCCGGTATTATCTTGTCTACTGGTGCCAGCGATGACAGCAAACGAGACCGTGAAGGTGTTGCGTGTAGTCGTCGTCTCGCCCTCGGACGTTAAACCAGAGAGAGAATGCGTCTCCAAGGTCTTGGAGGAAATAAATCGGCTAATTGCCAGACCACTCGGGCTAAGGCTCGAACCGTGGAAATGGGAGACCGACTCCTATCCCGCATTCCATCCAGAGGGACCCCAGGGGCTCATCGACGATCTGATGACCATCGAGAGCAGCTCCGTTGTCATCGGCTTATTTTGGAAACGGTTTGGAACTCCAGTCCCGGATGCTGGAAGCGGAACAGAACATGAGCTTCGGCGTGCAATTGCGGCGAGGAGGAAAAACGGCAAGCCTGAAATCATGATTTACTTCTGCAAACGGGCGTATACCCCAGAGACGGCTGCTGAGCTGGATCAGTGGAAGGCGGTCATTACATTTCGGGAATCAATTGCTAATGAACAAGGGCTTTACTGGACATTTGACGCCACTCAAGAATTCGAAAGCCTGCTACTAAATCACCTAGGTATTTTTCTTCAGCATCGATTTAAGGAGCCTTCCCACGCGCATCCTACCGCCAGGAGCGCTCAATTTGCCCCGCCCATCTTTTCTCTTCAAACTCCCAGAGAGGATTCCGTCACTGAGATAGAACGCTTATCTCGGTTGCACCCTATAGTGGCGATTGAGGGTTTACCGGGAAGTGGCAAGTCGTTCCTTGCTTCCCAGTTTGCACAATATGGCGTTGCCAATAGCCTTTACGATTCGATCTATTGGTACTCACCTAGCAAGGGCGAAACACTGGACGAAACTCTGCTGCAGCTTGGGAGCGAATTCCCGTCCTCCGGATTGAGTGCAGCCGCAAAAGCTACTGATCTCATCGGCCAGCTACGACGCCGGAAATCGCTCTTAGTAATCGACGATTTTCATCTTGTAGACCAGGCGTCTTATGCTCAACTCATCGAGTCTGCTGCTAAATTCGGCACTCCAGCAGCACTATTATTGACCAGCCAAACCTACGTTGACGCGCGGCGCGGGTGGACATTTATCGGCCGAATCGAGGTTGGCGGATTTTCAACAACACAGCTTGATATCTTCTTGCGCGGTAGAGGAGTTCCGCTAGACAAGAAGGTCCTGGACCTTCTGTGTCGCCGTACAGACGGATTACCGCTGGCTATTTCGCTCTTTGCCACACTGGTAACTGATTTTAATCGGCAACCAATGGACTTACTCCAATCAGAAATCGAGACGACTGATCGCCTGAGAGGCTGGTTTGATGAAGTCAGCAACAACATTACCGCGGCACAACGAGAACTCCTGGCGGCGCTGGGCGTTCATGAACTGCCATTTGATTTTGACCTGGTTCGTCATGCGTGTCATCAACTGGCCATCGAAAACTTTAATGGCGCCTTTGAAGGATTGCAGAGGAAATATCTAATTCAGCGTCACGGCCCGTTTCGATGGAGGGTCCACCAACTAATTACTCATTTCTCCAACGAGAATCTCTCTCCTCAGACGCGACGGGATCTATTAGTGTCGTTCGCAAGGCACTCTTTGAAGGGTATCTCGCGTGAACGCACTCAAGTGCTCTCCGAAGTTGAACTTGGATCGGCGGCCAGGGCGATCCGATTCTTTCAAAGGGCGAGACACTATAAGCAGTCCGAAAACTTGCTAAAGAAGATAGCGCCCTCTGTCAAAATTCATGGACTCTACGATCTGTATATTACCGCCGCAGAAGTGGAGCTGAGAGAGAACAGACATCGTAATTCATGGTTAGACTACCATGCGGCCCATTGCTATATGATCACTGGGCGCCTCCAGCGTTCGTTTGAAATCGTGGAACTGCTGGTCTTTAATGATGAGCGCTCAGATCCGAGTAAGCGAATATCCATCGTTAGGCTCTATGCGGAACTTCTTGCGGCGGTAGGGCGCCATGATGTTGCGCTACACAAACTTCGCGAAGCCTGGAGGGTCGTGTCGGCTCCCGCAGTTCATGAGACCGCAGCTGCGCAGGCGAGAAATGCGGAAGCGTCCATCCTGATTGAGTTAGGAAAGTATGAGGAGGCACTTGCAATTGGAAAAGAATTGCTTTTGAAGGCGGGACGGCGCAGACGTGGTGCGGCAGTTGCTTACATGATTATCGGGATCAGTGAGGCTCGCCGGGGTGACAGTGATCAGGGATTACGCCATCTCCGTCAGGCCCTCGATGATTTCCGATCATGTGCTGATGTACGGGGGCAGGCTTGGGCGCTCGGCAAAGTTGCAGCCGTGTTGGTGGATGTCGGAGAACTTCAACCGGCCAGCGATGCCCTTTTGGAAGCAATGGAGATCAACTACAGGATCGGGACATGTTCCGCGCAATATCGCGAATTTCTTGGTCGAATGAAAAGAGAGAACATATCCTCCGACTGTAAGATCCGCATAAGTTCAGAGTTAGCTCGAGTAGAAAATATCCTAAGCATGCAGCCTACTGCAGTCGTTGGAAGGCTTCAATAAGGCTAGCTGGTGGCCTACTCTCGTCCCGAAGCGTTTGATAACCGTCTTAAAATGGCCTTCCCCGGAACAGGTACACCAGCTCGATCACCAGGATGATCACCACCGTCAGTTCCAGAAAAAACGCCCGGCTCTGATTGAACTGGTCGACCATGAAGCGGTACAGCTCCTCGGCGTTGCGGACTTTTTGGGTCACCAGGTCCTTGTAGTCCGGAACTCCTACCTTCTGCGCGGCCAGCTTATAGAGCCGCGCAGAAAACATATCGCTGAGGAACTTGATCGCGTTGTCGGCGTGCTCGGTCAGCTCGGCTACGTCGAGCAGGACGGTGTGCAGCCGCGTCGCCGATCGCGCCAGCCGCCAGCGCGCAAAGATGCCCGTGCCCTCATCGAGCAGCGTGTAGACGCTTTCCAGCTCTTCGGTCAGCAGCTCGTCGTAGTGCCGGAACTCGAGCAACTGGGAGTTGGCGTACTCGAGCAGTTGGATCGCCGTCTCGGCCCCGGCCGTCGAGTCGTAGATGAACGCGGCATTCCAGCCGATCACCGCCAGGTCGTTGGCGTAATAGGAAATTCGCGACTGGAGCACCTCGTTCATTTCGCTCTCGGCCAGTTGGCCGATATCTCCGCGCACCACCTGCGCGATGCGCGCCCCGTGCCTCGATACCAGATCCCCCACACCGAGTGCCCTGCCATCCCGCGACGGTCCGGTCCCCGGCTCGATAATCTCCCGCACGTGAAAGATGAGGTAGTCCTCGCTCAGCCACTCGCGGTTGTAGGGCTTAACCAGCGCCGGTGCCGCCCGCTCCAGGCGGGCGCGCACGATCTCCCTGCCCTGCGCCGCGAAGTCCACGTCCCACACCCAGCGGCTGGCCAGCGCGATCAGCCGGTTCCAGGCGCCGGAAAACGCCAGCTCGAACTCCACGCTGAGGACGCCGTAGTCGTAATACTTGATCTCACCCTTCAACTGTTCGCCGCTCTCGAGCGTCAGCATGCCCGCCGACTCGAAGACGGGCGGGCGTTGGTAGCGCACGGCTCCCGGATGCTTCAGCGGGGGCGGCTCGACCGTACCGGCTCCCAGCACCTCACGCAGCCGGTCCAGTCGGATAGCCTCGCATACATCGAACTGAAGGAGCACCAGCACCGATCCGTGCAGCGTGACCTCTGAAGCAGTTTCAGCCGGTTTGGCAGCGAGATCGGGCATTCTTGAGATATTACTTGGAGCGCGCCTAACTATGCCGAAACAAAGCGCTGGACTGCTCATGTACCGGTTACGGGACTCCGGGGTCGAGGTCTTTCTGGTGCATCCCGGCGGTCCTTTCTGGGCGAAGAAGGATCTCGGAGCATGGTCGATTCCGAAGGGCGAATATGCCATCGGAGAAGACCCGCTCGACGCTGCCCGCCGCGAGTTTGCCGAGGAGACTGGCTTTGCGCCTAGCGGCGAGTTCATCCCGCTCGGGACGGTCCGGCAAAGCGGCGGGAAGCTGGTATCTGTCTGGGCTGTTGAAGGCGACTGCGATCCGGCTCAAGTCAAGAGCAATGTCTGCATGATTGAATGGCCGCCGCGATCGGGACGGAAGATCGAGATTCCGGAGGTAGACCAGGCGGGATGGTTCAGCCTGGGTGAGGCGCGGGAGAGAATCCTGAAAAGCCAGGCGCCGGTGATCGATCTTCTTCTGCAACGATTGAACGGTTGAATCTTCTGCCGTAACACCCCGCGTTTTGCGCTCTCTTTTGGCGAAGAGACCGAACAATGAAATGACATCTCGGTGACACGTAGGGCTTTTCCCGTTCTCTACGATTGCAGATGCGGGATTGATCTTGCAGATGCTGGATTCAGCTGACGACCCCGTCCTGAAAGGAGCTCTGGTGGCAGTTACGGCTGATCCGCTTCAAACGCAGGCGATCTATTGGGATGCCGCTGCGGAGACATACGAGCAGAGATTCACCGGCACTACTGTCGGCCAGATCCGGCGCCGCGCCGTATGGAAGGAGCTCGAACGCGCATTTCATCCCGGCCAGCACATCCTGGAGTTGAATTGCGGCACAGGCATCGACGCCCTTTTTCTGGGCGGAAGAGGAATCCATGTTCTGGCGTGCGACATTTCTCCGCGCATGATCGAAATTGCGCGCAGCCTCGCCGATGAAACTCCGACCGAAGCTCAGCCCGAATTTCGCGTCCTCGCCACCGAAAACCTCCCCACTCTGACAGAGGGACCATTCGATGGCGCATTCTCCAATTTTGCCGGATTGAACTGTGTCGCCGATCTCTCTCCCGTCGCGGCAAGTCTCGCCCAGCATCTGAAGCCTGGCGCGCGCTTTATCGCTTGCATGATAGGCCGCTTCGTGCCCTTTGAAATTGCCTGGTACCTCGCGCATCGCGAGCCGCGGAGAGCCTTTCAGCGCTTGCGCGAACGCCATTCCTCCTTCCGCGAAGAGGATAGTCTGACCATCCACCGCCCCACGGTGAGCGAAATAGCCCGCCAGATGCGGCCATCCTTCCGCCTGCTGCGATGGAAGGGCATCGGAGTCACCGTCCCAATCTCCTATGCAGAAAATTTTGCCGCCCGTTTTCCGAGACTGATCCGCCGGCTCGCCACCATCGACAACACCATCGGGAACCTGCCGCTCTTCCGGGGAATGGGAGATTGCGTTCTCCTCGAATTCCAGCGCACCGGCGGGCCTCGTGCTGAAAAACAGTGTTCGGGAACCAGTTGCCATGTCGCTCGTCGATAAGATTCAGCGCCAGATACGCAAAGCCCTGCTCGGCCCCACCGACCTGCCCCTTACCATCGACGCTCCACTGCAAATTCCTCAAGAAGAAACCAGGGTGTGGCTTCATGGCATGGGCGAGCCGCGCGATGTCACTTCTCGCCATTCCGTGGCCTGCATCTCGCCGTTCCTGGTCTGCATCGGATTCGAGCGGAGCGAATTCGCCGACGCTGCCCGCCTGTTCGGCACGCGATTCTCACTGAAGTTCTGCAGGAACACACCCGAACGGGAGTTGCTGGCTGAGATCGGGCTTGAATTCAGTACGCAAGTCGCCGAGCCAAGCCGCTTCCTCGGTCTCTTCCGGGCCGTGAGCTGCGCAAACTTCTGTCTTTCCGCGCTTCGCCTCCGGGCGCACGATCTCTTCAACATTCACGGAAACCGGAAAACCCGCAAGTTTACCGGTCAGGATCTCTCCGCTCTCGAAATGCGCTGCAACGCCGCTGCCTTCATCTGCCCGCGTCCCGTCGTGCTGGTCAGCGTACTCGACGAAGACCGCGGCAACATGTTCCCGATGAACCTCATGGGGGGACTCGGCGGCAACTATTTCGGATTTGCTCTCAACAGCACGCGGACAGCCGCCCGGCTGTCGAGCCGTATCCGCCGGCTAGCCCTGAGCAGCATCCCCTACCGCCAGATCGCGCTCGCGCGCAGCCTGCGCGGCAATCACCGTCAGGAGTCTATCCGCTGGGAGGACCTTCCATTCGCCACCAGAAGATCGAAGCTCCTGAGGATCCCCGTCCCGGAATTCGCGCTTCGCATCCTCGAGCTGAACGTCGAGGACGTGCTCCCGCTCGGCACCCACACTTACTTTCTTGCGCGCATCGCAGGCGAAGAGATCGTCTCCGACGACAGCGCATTTCACATGATCAACGGTCAGTACCCCGCTCACAGACAGAATGTGCCCGTATCCCTTCCGGAGCCCCGTCCCGGCCGGGTGATATCTCTCATCGGACGGCGGAATGGCGGGGGTGGGCCGCGCGTCAGCGAAGCCGCGAACTGACTAGCGTCAGCCCGCGCTCATCTCGGACAGCGTTTCAGCAAGCGCATGCTGCCAGTGCGGCAGGACCACTCCAAAGCGAGCCTGCAGCTTCGCATTCGACATGACGGAGTTCTTCGGGCGCTTCGTCGGGGTGGGATACTCCGTGGTGCGAATCCCTATCACTTCGGGCCACTTTTTGCCTTCCGGAGCAGCTGCGCACCGAAAGATCTCCTGCGCAAAGCCGCACCAGCTCGTCTTGCCGGCGCAAGTCATGTGATAGATGCCGCAGTACACATCGTCAACGCCCGCGTCAATTACCGTTCGCGTTGCCCGCGCCAGCGCCGCGGCACTTGTCGGTGCCCCGATCTGGTCGTTGACAATGCGGAGTTGCTCGCGCTCCGCGCCCAGGCGCAGCATGGTGCGCAGAAAATTCGTCCCGTGCGAACTGTAGACCCAGCTTGTCCGGAAGATCAGGTGCCGGCCGCCCGCTTCGGCAATCTCCTGCTCGCCGGCGAGCTTCGTCCGACCGTACGTGTTCAAAGGATTCACCGGGTCCTCCTCGACCCACGGTCGCTTCTTCGATCCGTCGAAGACGTAATCCGTCGAATAATGCACCAACATCGCGCCGAGCTTGCGTGCTTCTTCTGCCAGAACACCCGGAGCCACTCCGTTTACCCACGTCGCCAGTTGTGGTTCGGACTCCGCGCGGTCGACTGCGGTATAAGCAGCGGCATTCAGCACGAGCGTAGGCTCGACCTCCGCCATCACCTTCCGTATCGTCTCTGGATTCGCGAGGTCGCACTGATCGCGGCCGAGCGCGACGATTTCTCCCGCACTGTGGAAGGCTTTTTGCAGTTCGATCCCGAGTTGCCCATGCGCGCCGAGGATCAGAACGCGCTTCACGGAAAGACCTCGGCATCTTTGAGCAGCTTGCCTTGCTGGTCCTTCGCCGAGACGATCGCATCTTCAGCGGTGACCGGCCACGCGATCCCCAACGCCGGATCATTCCACAGCACCGTCCGCTCGCCGGCAGGAGAATAATAGTCCGTCACCTTGTAGGAGAAGCCTGCCTTATCGGTCAGCACGGCAAATCCGTGGCCGAATCCTTCGGGAATCCACAGAGCGAGTCCGTTTTCGCCTGAAAGCTCGAAAGCGACGTGCTTGCCAAAGTGTGGCGAACTGCGCCGCAGATCGACGGCCACGTCGACCACGCTGCCGTAGACCACGCGCACCAGCTTTCCCTGCGGCTGCGTGATCTGGTAGTGAATGCCGCGAATGACGTTCTTCGCCGAGATGGAGAAGTTGTCCTGGCGCCACTCGGTCGGCAGCCCGGCCTCGCGCATCTCGCGCTCGTTATAGGTCTCGAAGAAAGCTCCACGGGAATCAGAGAAAATCTTCGGCGTAAACAGCAGGACTCCGGGAAGAGCGGTTTCTGTGATCTGCATGCTCTAGACCGCCCCGCCCGGAAAATACGGATCGTTCAGCAGCGACATCAGGTACTGCCCGTATCCGCTTTTGTGCACCGGCGCCGCGAGAGCCGCAAGCTGCTCGCCGGAAATGTAACCGTAGCGGTACGCTATTTCCTCAGGACAGGCGATTTTCAATCCCTGCCGCCGCTCGATAGTGTGGATGAACATGCCTGCCTCAAACAGAGATTCGTGCGTGCCGGTGTCCAGCCACGCCATACCCCGGCTCATGATCTCAACGTCGAGCAGTCCCCGGTCGAGATATACCTTGTTCACGTCGGTAATCTCCAGTTCGCCGCGCGCCGATGGTTTGAGCGAAGCTGCAATCCCGGCCACATCGCTGTCGTAGAAATAAAGCCCCGTCACTGCATAGCGCGACTTTGGAGCCGACGGCTTCTCTTCTAGACTGATTGCCCTGCCCTGCGCGTCGAACTCGACGACACCGTATCTCTCCGGATCGTGGACCGGATACGCGAAGACCGTGGCGCCTTTCGTCTTTGCGGCGGCGCGCTTCAGCTGCCCCGACAGTGACTGCCCGTAGAAGATGTTGTCGCCCAGCACCAGCGCACTCGGATCGCCGCCGACAAAGTCTCTGCCGATGACGAACGCCTGCGCCAGGCCATCCGGACTCGGCTGCACGGCATAGCTCAGCGAGATGCCCCAGCGAGCGCCGTCGCCCAGCAGA
Organism: uncultured Acidobacteriaceae bacterium; assembly: GCA_963782175.1. GTDB lineage: Bacteria > Acidobacteriota > Terriglobia > Terriglobales > Acidobacteriaceae > Silvibacterium. The sequence continues at coordinate 125,028 of CAWAIX010000007.1, read as the reverse complement.
TCGGCGAAACGCTGCGTATCCTGCGGCGTTGAAATGATCAGGATGTCGCGAATCCCGGCCAGCATCAGCGTGCTGAGCGGGTAATAGATCATCGGCTTGTCGTAGACAGGCAGCAGTTGCTTTGACAGCACGTGCGTTACCGGATACAGCCGTGTCCCCGAGCCCCCCGCGAGAATGATCCCCTTCATCGTGCGGCCCGCTCCAGCACCGGCCGCTCGCTCGAAAGCCGGTCCGACCCCAGACGCTCGGAATAGTTCAACTCAATCCACTCCTTGTAGTGGCCCGATCGCACATCATCCACCCAATCCATATTCGCCAGGAACCACTCTACCGTCTCGCGGATGCCGCTCTCGAACTGCTTCTCCGGCCTCCAGGCCAGCTCGCGGGTGATTTTTTCGGCATGAATTGCGTAGCGGCGGTCGTGGCCTGGACGGTCCTTCACGTAGGTAATCAGCTTGCGGCGGCTGCCGATCGTTGCATCGGGCCTCAACTCATCGAGGATGTCGCAAATCGTCGTCACCACATCGATGTTTTTACGCTCGCTCGACCCTCCGACGTTATAGGTTTCGCCCACGCGGCCTTTCTCCAATACCTCGCGGATCGCCGCGCAGTGGTCGCCCACGAACAGCCAGTCGCGCACGTTCAGGCCATCGCCGTACACCGGCAGTGGCTTGCCTTCGAGCGCATTCAGAATCATCAGCGGGATCAGCTTTTCGGGAAACTGGTAAGGCCCGTAATTGTTCGAGCAGTTCGTTGTCAGCACGGGCAGGCCATAGGTGTGAAAGTAGGCCCGCACCAGGTGGTCTGATGACGCCTTCGAGGCCGCATACGGGCTGTTCGGCGCATAGGGCGTTTCTTCGGTAAAGGCAGGATCGTCCGGTCCCAGGGTGCCATAAACCTCGTCCGTCGAGACGTGAAGAAAGCGGAACTGCGCCTTATCCGCTGCCGGAAGTTCGTTCCAGTACAAACGCGCCTGCTCGAGCAGAGTGAAGGTTCCCACAACATTGGTCTGGATAAACGCCCCCGGACCTTCGATCGAGCGGTCGACGTGGCTTTCGGCGGCGAAGTGCAGGATCGCCCGCGGCTGGTGTTCGCGCAGCAGCGAGCCTAACAGGGCCGCATCGCCGATATCGCCGCGCACAAAGGCGTGCCGCGGGTCCTCCTCAATCGACCGCAGGTTGCCGCGGTTTCCCGCGTAGGTCAGCAGGTCAAGGTTCACGACCGCCGATCGAGTCTTTGCAATCCAGTTCAGGACGAAATTCGCGCCGATAAACCCGGCCCCGCCCGTCACCAGCACCGTATCGTTCATGCTGCTTCCCTATTCTCCAACGCAAATCATTCCGGAGCGGCCGGCAAGAAACCAGCCCTCTACAAGCATCCTATCGGAAGGGCATCGTACCCCCAGATACCCCGTTGTGGTGATAAATGCTCGCAGCTGTCGGTTTATTCCACCGTCAGCGTCAGGGATGGGCTGACGGAGTTGACCAGCGCAGGCGTCCCCGCCGGTCCCGTTACCGTTCCAGTGACCGTAAGCGTGTAGGCCCCTGAAGGCGTTTGATTCGCGGGCGGCGTTGTTCCCGTCGACGTGGTCGTTGAGGACGAACCTCCAGGCGACACCTTCAAATTGCATCCCGGCAGGACAAGCGCCAGAACCGCAAGCAGGATCAAGGGCGTCCATTTGCGGCGGCGTCGGGCAAGGAACCCAATCGGGACCACCGCCGCCAGCGACAGGCCGAGTTCCCTGAGACTCGGCCATTCGCGCTCACTCCCGCTTCTAGCCGCAGTGGCCGGGGCCACTCCCGTAGCGACGGTTACCGTCACCGTGGCCTGATTCTGGCCCGACAGCTTGAGCGAGGAAGGATTGAGCGTACAGGTCGCGTTCTGCAGTTGAGGCTGGGGCGCGCAGGCCAGATCGATCATGAGTTGTGACGAGCCGGTAAGACCAAGAGGCGTGATCTCCACCATGTAGGTTGCTGTCTGCCCGCTGGTGATCGTCTGAGACGCCTGTCCGCTCACGCTCAACGTGAAGTTCTCGCCATCGCCGGTGAGCGCTACCGTTATGGGAGAGGCTAACTCGTTGGCCCCGATCGTCAATATGCCGGTGCGGACCCCCGCCTGGGTCGGAGTGAACGTCAGGCTCACCGGACAGCTTGAACCGACAGGCAGGGTCGCTCCGCAAAGTCCGGCGCCTGTTTGAAGGGCGAAATCTCCTGTCACCGTCGGCGTCAGGTTGGTCAACGCAACGCCGCCGGTATTGGTAAGGGTGACCACCTGCGCTGTGCTGGTCTCGGATACGAGAGAATTCCCGAAGTTGATCGATCCCGCTGAAGCCGCAATCGCAGGCGCAACCAGGCCCGTGCCCGATAGCGAAACGACGAGGGCCTGGCTCAGCTCCGCAGCCGTCACGCTGATTGTGCCGGAGCGCAATCCTCCCTGACTGGGCTGAAAGGCTACGCCGATCTGGCACTGTGCCCCAACGGCCAGCGTTGCTCCGCAGGTGCTGCCGGCCGACAGCATGATGAAATCCCCCGTGACGGCTGAGCCCAGGTGAGTCAGCGTTACGCCGCCGTTGTTGGTCAGAGTCACAAACTGGGTGGCGCTGGCCTGACCGACGGCATCGCTTCCGAAGTTGATGGACTGAGGCGTCGCGAAAATGCCCGACTGGGGCACCCCGGTGCCTGAAAGCGCGACCAGGAGCGGTTTGCTGAGTTCTGCCCCAGTTTCAGTAAGCCGGCCGGTGAGTTGTCCGGCCTGGTTGGGTGTGAAGACCAGCCCGACTTGGCAGCTTGCCCCCACGGCCAGCGTCGGGCCACAGGTCCTGTCTCCAGCGGGAATGGCGAAATCGCCCGTGAGGGTATAGGCCAGATTGGTGAGCGGGATGCCGCCGCTGTTCGTCAGGGTTAAGAACTGTGCCGGACTCGAGTGCCCCACGGTGTAGGTCCCGAAGACGACGGACGGAAGCGACGCGGAGATGCTGGGCGGAGCCACGCCCGTTCCGGTGAGCGTCACGGTCTGGCTGCGAAGCATGTCGGTCACGATGATCGTGCCCGTCTCCGCGCCCAGTTGTGTCGGCACGAAAGTGACAACGATGGCGCAGCTCGAGTGGCCGGCCAGCGACGGGCCGCACTGGTTCACGGCGCTGAAGTCTCCGCTGACCTGAATGGAGATGAGACTGAGTGCCTGATCGCCGTTATTGGTCAGCTTCACTTGTTGCGCGATGCCTGTCCATCCAATCGCCTGGGGCGGAAAGGCAAGATTCAGAGGCGCGAGGCTGTCGGTCGCGGGCGACTCGCCGGTGCCCGAAAGCTGTACGGTCTGGGTTCCCGTGCTATCGATCACCGTCAGTGTGGCCGTCTCGGGACCGGAGACCATCGGTGTGTAGGCGATACTGAGCGTGCATCCTGTGTTTGCGACAAGCGTTGCTCCGCAGGTGTTTGCCGTGATCGAGAAGTCGCCCGTGGCCTTCTCGCTGGTCAGCGTCGCGGCTACCCCGCCGGTGTTCGAAACCGTGACGTTCTGCGCCTGCGCCGTCTTGCCCAGGAGTGTTTGCGGAAAGCTCAGTGACGATGGGGTCAGCACGAATGCCGGTCCCGAGATGCCCGTCCCGGTCAACTGCACCGTGACCTGACCCGAGCCGGCGCCTCCGGCAATATTGCCGTAAACCGTCACCACGCCGGTACGCTGGCCGGTTTGCGATGGCGTAAAGGTCACGTTCAGCGTGCAGGCGTCTCCCGGAAGGACGGCGCTGTTCGCACAATCATCTGTCTCGGCAAAATCTCCGGTGATGCTCACCTGGGTGACGTTCAGCGTGATCTTTCCGGAGTTGATCACTGCCACCGTTTGCGCCGCGCTTAATGTCTGCAATTGCTCATTGGGGAAGGTCAGAGACGACGGATTTGCGACCGCCGTTGTCATTGCCGTTCCCGCCGTCACGAGGCCTATCTCCCATACGCCACGGCCGTAGGTAGCGGCTCGCAGAACCGATGTCGATGCCTCATTCACAGTTGTGAGCTGAATCACGGGCGCATTCGGCAGAGAGGTCCCGAGTACGCTCCAGCAATTGATGAAGGGGTTCGCGCACGACCAGATGTTGCGCGTGACGTAGACGCCGGTGTCCTGAGCAAGGTACGCCGTATTCGCGTCATTCGGATCGATCACGATGCTGTTGGCCGGCGCGTTCGGCAGGTTTGACGTGAGGTTTGACCACACCGCGCCCCCATTCGTCGAACCATAAACTGTGGCTTCGACCACCCCGTTTCCCGAGAAGCCCTGGACGGTAGCGTAAACCGTCTGCCCGGTTGGGTCGTGCGGATCGACATAGATGGAGGAGATGTCGAATCCACCCGGATTGAACTGGCCGTTGGAGGAACCCCCGTTTGTCACCGGACGATGGAACAGATCGACCCACGGGGTCGTTGCACCCGATGAGTTCGTCACGGACGCGGTAAAAATGTGCCCCGGGACCGTTTCCCCGCCGTCCAGCAGACCGGCCATGCCCACGTAGATCTGCTCCGGCGTTCTCGGAGCATCGGCCGCGCTGCCCGAGGCGGCCAGCGACCGGATCTCCGCGTTGCCGTCGCAGTAGGGTCCCGTGACCTGGTCCAGCATCGGGCTAAGCAGGTTGCCGGTGGTCCATGAGGAGCCGCCAGTCGCCGGACCTCTCCAGACGCGGCATGTGCCGACGATCACGTTCGCCGTATCCTGCGGATCGAGGATCCAGGGCGCGGGGATCGTCTGCTGGTCGCCGTCGCCTCCCACCTGCGTGCTCCCGATGGCCGGCGTGAAGCCGGCCTCGTCACAGCCCGCTCCCTCAGTGCAGCGGTCGATCGCCACCCCGAACATCGATGTGGCATACCAATTTGCCTCGGTGGCGGGGTCGATCGCAGCATAGTTCCCCTCGCCGTCGAGCACTTGCGGCCACGCGCCGGTCGTTACGCTCGAGGTTGCCGCCGCTGTGCCCAGTGCACCCAGCGATGCCATCATGTTGAGCGGATTATTCGCATCGTTTGCGAGATCCTCCACTTCGGCCAGCGAGCCCAGCCCACCGTTCAGGTTTTGATAATGCGTCGCGTCGTCTGCCGAGCAGGTTGGCTGCTGCTGATTCACCGCATCAGTGGTCCGCCACAAGCCCCCATCGTTGCCGAAATACATCAGACCCTGCCCGCCTTGCGTCGCATCGATGGCGTGTTGTGACCAGGCGACGCCGGACGATTGGCATCCACCCGAATTGGTCGTATTGCGCCAGGCGCAGGCGTTTGCCAGGCTGCACCGGTAGATATCCTCGGTGCCGGCAAAGAGCAGGGTGTCCTGCTGCGACGGAACCGCCGCCAGGTAAAGGTTGTAGTCCGCTTGCGTGATCGTCGTGTCGCCGTTTCCTGTTTCGAGCGGGGTATCGGCAATCTGGTTCGCAAACGTAACTGTTGCCGAAGAACACGCGCCGGCGTTCAGGGCACAGACATCCTGCCACAGGCCCTGGTCCAGGTTGTTGACATCCGTGGTAAGCGCGAAGAGATCACCGGTCACTGGCTGCACTGCGAGCGCTCCGCGAAAGATCGGACATGCGGGCGAACCGGTCGATCCGGCATTGGTCGGGCAGTAGAGGGTCGTCAGCCCTGTTCCCGGCTGATTGGCGAGCCGCGTCCAGTTGATGCCGTCGGGCGACTGGTAGTACCCGTGATAACGCACCGCGGCGTAAAACATCTGCCGTATCGGATTCCAAACCACGGCGGTCGCCGCGTTGCCGGTCGTGGTGAAGTTGGTCTGGTTCGACTGCACAATGCTGTTGGTCGAATCGGAGATGGTCGCCAGGTACCAGGTCTGGCCGGCATCCGAAGAGTAATAAAGCCCCATCACGCTGGTCCCCGCGAGCGACGCATTGACCGCCGCGTTGACCTCTGTGCCTTCGGCTGCCTGCGAAACCGCCGCGACTACCAGATTCGGGTTCATGGTGCTCCAGGCAAACCCCGCGAAGCCATTGCCCACGAACTGGTAGTTCGACTCGCCACCGATGGTCCGATCCGACGAACTCGAGATAAGACTCCAGGTCAGTCCGTTATCGGCGGAGCGCAGAATGCCGGCGCCATAATACGAGTCGGTCGCATCGTTGGGATCGCCGGTGCCGGCCAGCACCACGCCCCTGCCGCCCGGCTGCACGGTCACGGAGCCGATACTCAACGAGACGATGTTGGCTCCGGAATACGAGCTGAGCGTGTCGGTCAGAGGAGTGAAACTGACTTGCGAGGGATCACCCGCCGCGTTGACGGACTTCCAAACGCCCCCACCCGTGGTTCCGACATACACGACATTGCCCGAGGGGTCCGATGGATCAGCAGCAATGCTGCTCACCCTGCCGGTGACGGCGCCAAACGCCGAGGTCATCACCTGCGCCGGACCTAGCGGCTGCCAGGGCGCTGTGAGCGATATGCTGCCGCCGCTCGCGTCTCTCTGGATCTGCATCGCATGATGCTGCGCCCGCGCCGCGGCGAGCATTTCGGCGGCGCTCCGCGGATAGGCGCTCTGGGACCCTATGCCGCGCCGCGCAAGGAACCGGCCGGATCTTTGCTTCTGGGCCGGCGTGTCGCTATTGCCAACGCCCGGTTTTGTGGCCAGGCTCTGCGCATGGATCGCGGCAGCCGTCCAGAGCCCCAGCCACACACAAAGTCCTGGTGTCAGTCGATTGCGGTTGGTCACGCGCCGTCCCCTCGCCCGCCGATGAACGGGCCCGTGTCCATTGCACATGGCGCGCGGGCCTACTTGAGCGCGATAGGGTGCAAAAATCGCGAGTCAGTTCCGGAGTGGGAAAGTTGGCCCATTATGGAATCGGCGCGCCAACCCAGCCAGATTACTTTTGTTTGGAAAATTTTCGGCTGTGATTCGGAGCGTTTGCTTAGTCCGGAAAAGTCGAACCGAACATCGGCAGGCCGCTCTTCGACGACGTCTTCGTCGCTTCGTCCTGAATCACGTCCCAGTGTTCCTTGAGCTTTCCATCTTCGACCCGCACAATGTCCACCACGATCCAGTTCACCGGCAAACCGAAGTCCGAAAAGCGGCCGTGGAGCAGCACGTAATCGCCTTCCGCAACGATGAGCCTGTTCTCATATCTCAACGTCGGCGGAAGGCTCTTGACCAAGTTGAAGAGCCCGTCGCGTCCGGGCTCGATGTGGGCGCTGTGCTGGATGTAATCGGGCGACCAGAAGCGTTCCGCAATCGCATAGTCGCGTTTGTTGAACAGCGTTTCGAAAGCCTCAAGCACGAGCGCCTTGTTGTGCTCTGCAATGTTCATCCATGCCTCACAGTTTCGATCCGCCGTCCGCGCTGATGATCTGGCCGGTGATCCAGCGCGCCTCATCGGAGGCGAGGAACGCAAACACGCCGCCGATGTCATCCGGGATTGCAATACGCTTCAGCGCCTGTATCGAAAGCGTGAATTGCTGGCCGGACTCGCTGTGGGCGAAGTTCGACATGTCGGTGGCCACGATACCCGGAGCAATCGCGTTCACTCGAATTCCACGCGGCCCCAGTGTCGCGGCGAAGTGCTTCACCAGCGTGTCGATGGCCCCTTTGGTCGCCGCGTACGCCGCAATCGAACCAACCGCGAAGCGCGCCGCCCCTGACGAGACGAAGATGACGTTCGATCCTTCGCCCAGCACCGGCAGCAACTGCGCAACCAGAAAATATGGAGCCCGCACATTCACCGCGAAGAGCCGGTCAAACTCTTCGACCGTGAGTTCGTCGATGGGAACCGACTTCGAGACGCCGGCGTTCGCCACGAGCACATCGAGCTTGCCATCGATGAGCCCGCGGACCTTCTCCGCGAGCACATGCGCGCCGTCCGCAGCCTCGAGATCGGCGCCGACAGCCTCGGCGTGCCCGCCCGCGGCACGAATCTCACTCACGAGAGACTCGGCCTCATCGCGGTTCCGCCCGTAGTGCACGAGAACCCTCGCTCCCTGCATCGCGAGGGATCGTGCCGCGGCCCGGCCAATCCTCGCGATGCGCCCGTGACCAGCGCGGTTTTGCCTGCTAAATTACCCGTGATCTTGTCGACTGCATTAGTCATGATTCGGTCTCCTTCCTGCCTGGATCACGCATTCGTTCCGCCGTCGATGGTCAGGTTGGCGCCGGTAATGTAGGCCGCCTCCGGACCAGCGACGAACGCAACCAGCGCGGCGACTTCCTCGACTTTTCCATAACGGCGGAGTGCGGTAACGGCCAGCTGCGGTTCTGCCCAATCGCCGGCAGCGGGATTCAAATCCGTGTCGATCGGTCCCGGCTGAACGTTGTTGACGGTGATACCGCGGCTGCCCACCTCTCTCGACAAACCCTGGGTGAACATCTTCACCGCTCCCTTGGTCGCCGAGTAGGGGACCAGGCCGGGCGTCATCATGCGCTCGCCGACGCACGAACCGATGTTGATGATCCGGCCGCCGTCTTTCATGTGCTTCAGCGCTTCCTGTGCGGCTACAAAGACGCCGCGTACGTTGATGTCGAGCACGCGGTCCAGCTCCTCCAGCGTCGTATCCTCGAACTTCTTCGGAATGGCCGTACCGGCGTTGTTCACCAGCACGTCGATTCCGCCGAATGCCGCGGCAGTCTTGTCGACGGCGCTCTTTACGGCGTTGGCATCGGCTGCATCCGCCTGGATCGCGATGGCCTTCCCGCCTGCCTTCTCAATGGCCTTCACTACGGCCGATGCGGCGTCGGCGCCTTTTGTGTAGGTAATGGCCACGCTTGCTCCATCTTCGGCCAGCCGTTTTGCAATTGCGGCGCCAATGCCTCGCGATCCGCCCGTAACCAGAGCGCTCTTGCCTTCGAGCTGCTTCGCCATGTTGCTCCCCCTCTGTTTCCCTGCATTCCTCGCAATCGGCCATGCAAACGGAGCATGACTGAATAAACGGCCCGACTTTTGGCCTCAAATCAACTCATCAGATGTGTCGGGAGGCCTTTGGTCGCATTTCCGCCCAATACTTTGTAAGCTGGACGGCGATGCCCGGAAGGCATGGGAGCGAACTGTGGAGCCCAAGCCGTGGAATTAAGACACCTTCGCTACTTCGTTGCTGTTGCCGAGACACGAAGTCTTACCGTTGCCGCGAAAACAACCCTGCACACCACGCAGCCTTCCCTGAGCCGCCAGATTCGCGACCTTGAAGAAGAGATCGGCGCGCAACTGCTGACCCGCAGCGCTCGCGGCATCGAGCTGACGCCCGCCGGCCGCGCCTTTCTCGAACACGCCCGCTCCGTTTTATTACAGGTGGACGCGGCTGCCGAAGCAGCCCGGCAGATCGCTCATCCGGTCAGGCCGTGCTTTTCCATGGGATTTCTTACCGGCCACGAGCTTACCTGGATGCCACAGGCCTTGCGGCTATTGCACGACGAAATGCCGGAGATCGACATAAAAATCTCTAGTCAGTATTCGCCGCAGCTTGCGACCGCACTTTCGCGAGGCGAGATCGATGCCGCATTTCTTCGCCGCGAAAAAGGCTTGCCGGGGCTGGCGTTTCGTCTGCTCACGAAAGAGCCACTGGTCGTGGTGATGCCTGCCGATCATCGTCTAGCCGCGCGCAAAGCGATCGCCCCGCGCGATCTTGCCGGTGAAGTATTCGTGAGCGTGTCGAACACCGCTCCGGTGCTTCGGATAGTCATCGATAATTATCTGAAGCGATCCGGAGTGGAGATCACGCCACGGCACGAGGCAGACCATCTCGCGATGGGGATGTCGCTGATAGCCTCGGCATGCGGCGTCGGGATTTTGCCGGCCTATGCGCAGAATTTCCTGGTCTCAGGTTTGACCAGCCGACCGCTCGAGGGAAATGCTCCGTCCATCGACCTGGTGCTCGGCTACAGAAAAGCCAACCCATCCCCGGCGCTGAAACTGCTGCTGTCAAGACTGGACGCGCTGATCGCCGGCGTGTCTCGGAAGGCCTGACGGCTCCGGCTAACTCAAGTTCCTCACTGTTTCGGCAATGGCGGGACCGCTTTCGCCAAATCCGGAAGCACCATCACCGGAGATCACCATGCATCGGTGTTGAATGCCAGGAACCTGAATGCCAGGAACCACGGTTCGCAGATCTCAGCCGTCGTCAGCCACTCCGTCTCAGGTTCTGCTACCCTCTCCGTCATGTCGCGCACCGCGCTGATTGCCTTGCTAGGTTGCTCTATCCTTTCTGCTATCGGGCAACAGACTTCACGTCCGCTCAATCCCCAGTTAATCGCCGCGAAATGGCCGGCGGTCTGGATTGCCAGCGGCAACGCTCCGGCGAAAGCGGCGGGCGTCTTCTACTTTCGCCGGACAATCACGCTCGATGCCGTCCCTGCTCGCTACTGGGTACACGTCAGCGCCGATAATCGCTTTCTGCTGCATGTGAATGGCAAATACGCGGCCGAAGGACCGGCGCGGGGCGATCTCTTCCACTGGCGCTTCGAGACCATCGATCTTGCTCCGTACCTTCATCCTGGCGAGAACGTGCTCGCGGCCATGGTGTGGAACTTCGGCGAACTGGCTCCCGTTGCGCAGATGAGCAACCGCACCGGCTTCCTGATGCAGGGCGATACCGCCGCTGAAGCAGCGGTGAATACCGGTCCCGAATGGCGGGTTCGCGAGGAGCCCGGACGCGCACCGCTCAGCCACAGCGGCGCACAGGGTTATTATGCTGCCGGGCCGGCCGAAAACATCGACGGGCGCGTGCTCGACTGGACCTGGGACGGGTCAGGCCCCGACGCATCGGGATGGGAAGCTCCGCGCATCGTGGGACGGGCCGCCACCCGCGAAGCTCAGGATGCCGACAACAACTGGGAACTCGTCCAGGACCAGTTCCCGCCGATGGAACACCGCCAGATCCCCGCCGGAACCGTGGTGCGAACCGAGGGACTTCCGTCGCTTCCGAAGTTTCCTGAGTCGCCGCTCGAGATCCCCGGCAACTCGCATGTCATTCTGCTGCTCGACAACCGCAGGCTCGAGACGGCCTATCCCGAGCTGATCCTTTCGGGCGGCAAAGATGCCGCCATCAAGCTCACCTACTCCGAGGCCCTGTACGACGCGAAGGGCCAGAAGGGCAATCGCAACGAGATCGAGGGCCGCCACATCGAAGGCATCACCGATGAATTCATCTCCGGTGGAGGTGACGGGCGCAGCTTCCAGCCGCTCTGGTGGCGGACATGGCGTTACCTACAGCTCGACATCACGACCAGGGACACGCCGCTCAGACTTGATGCCCTGACTGCATGGTTCTCGGCCTATCCGTTTGACGCGCGCGCGGCGATCGAGGGAGATATTCCCGATCTCAGCGCTCTCTGGCAGACCGGTTGGCAGACCGCGCGCCTCTGCGCGCACGAAACCTACATGGATGCGCCTTACTGGGAGCAGCTACAGTACGTCGGCGACACACGCATCCAGGCGCTCATCTCCTACGCCATGACCGGCGACAGCCGCCTGGCGCGACAGGCTATCTCTAACATTGATGACTCGCGCATACCCGAAGGCCTCACGCAGAGCCGCTACCCCTCATCGCTGCCGCAGTTCATCCCGCCGTTCTCCCTGCTCTGGGTCAACATGCTGCACGACTACTGGATGTACGTCGACGACCTGCCGTTCGTCGAGCAGACATTGCCGCACACCCGCACCGTGATCGACTGGTTCGCGGGGCATCTGCGGCCCGACGGCCTGCTCGGCAACGTGAAATGGTGGGAATTTGCCGACTGGACCCAAGGCTACCGCGACGGCGTGCCTCCGCAGGATCCGGATGGAGGATCGACATTTCTTACCCTGCAGTTTATTGAGTCTTTGCACGACGCGGCGGAGCTTGAGGCAAAGTACGGCAGTAAGGAGCGGGCTGCGCAGTATCAGGAGATGATCCGCAAAGCGGGGCAGGCACTCAACCGGGAAAACTGGGACGCGAAATATTCGCTCTACGCCGACACGCCCGCGAAGAAGACCTACAGCCAGCAGGCGAACATCCTTGCTGTCTGGCTCGATGTTGCTCCGCGCCCGCAACAACAGGCGATCTTGCGGAAGCTGATCGCATCGAAGGAAAGCGAAGCCACGACGGTTGATGGAGCGGCGGTCCCGCCGATGTCGGCGCCCAGCTATTACTTTCGCTTCTATCTCACCCGCGCGCTTGAGCACGCCGGGCTGGCTGATCTCTACCTCGGCCGGCTCGAACCCTGGCGCAACATGCTGCGTCTCGGCCTGACCACCTGGGCTGAGCAGCCCGAGCCTACGCGCTCCGACTGCCACGCGTGGAGCGCGAGCCCCAACTACGACCTGCTGACTGTGGTTGCCGGCATCCGCCCCGGATCAGCTGGATTCAAGACGGTGCGGATCGAACCCCATCTCGGCGACCTGCACCAGCTCGACGCGTCGATGCCTCACGATGGCGGTCTGATCCACGCGGCTTACAAACTCGACGGCACTCAATGGAAAGCCACTGTCACGCTCCCGGCGGGGCTCAGCGGAGAGCTGGTCTGGAAGGGCAGGAGTTATCCGCTGAAGCCGGGAGAACAGACCTTGGCACTGCAGTGAACCGGGCTCGAGGTCCGGTGACCCGTCGATTGATCATGTCCGAAAACCGCGAGTTCGCTCCCGTAATAGGTGCGAAAATCAAGGTATGGAATTGCCCGGCCGTGAAGTCTGCTATCGCGCCCTCGAAAGCCGGGACGCCCGTTTTGACGGGCTGATCTTTGTCGGTGTCTCGTCGACGGGCATTTACTGCCGGCCCATTTGTCCAGCACGCATACCCAAGTTTCAGAATTGTACTTTTTTCGGCTCAGCCGCGGCTGCGCAGGACGCTGGCTTTCGTCCTTGCCTTCGTTGTCGGCCGGAAATTGCGCCGGATCTGGCGTCGTGGCGCGGTACTTCGAATACAGTGTCACGCTCACTGGCGCTTATCGCCGAAGGCGCTCTCGACGGCGATGGGAACAGTGTCGAAAAGCTCGCCTCGCGCCTCGGCCTGGGCGAGCGTCAACTGCGACGGCTGTTTCTGCAGCATCTGGGAGCACCGCCAATCTCTGTCGCGCAGACACGCCGTGTGCTCTTCGCCAAGCAGCTTATCCACGACACTCGCATGCCCATGACCGAAGTGGCGATGGCCGCCGGTTTCGGCAGCCTGCGGCGCTTCAACGAAACATTTCGGGAGCTCTTCCACCGTCCTCCAAGCGCGCTGCGCAGGAAGAATAGCGCTCGCAGTGAAGAGAAGGATGTGGTTCTTCGTCTGCGCTATCGGCCGCCTTACGACTGGGAGTCGCTGCTCGCGTTCTTTCGCGCTCGCGCTGTTCCGGGCGTAGAGATCGTAGAGGGTGACCGCTATCTTCGCACGGTTGACGTCGACGGCGCGCTCGGCAGCATCGAAATCACTCACCTTCCCGATCGGAGCAGCCTGGGCGTCAGGATCCGCTTTCCCGAGGTGAAGTCACTGCCCGCAATCGTCGCGCGCGTCCGGCGGCTGTTCGATCTCGGAGCCGACATCGAGACTATCGACGATCACCTTTCCGGCGATCCCGTGCTCGCGCCGCTGGTAGCACAGCGGCCGGGTCTGCGGGCTCCCGGCGGATGGGATGGGTTCGAAGTCGCCGTCCGCGCGGTGTTGGGCCAGCAGATCAGCGTGGCGGCTGCTCGCCGTTTGGCAGGACAACTCGCCGCGCGTCACGGCCGCTGCGTGCCGGAATCCTTTCGCATTCACCCCGATCTTTCCGTTGTCTTTCCTACGGCAAAACGACTCGCGGCGGCTTCTGCGATTGGGCTCCCAATGCCTGCTGCGCGTCTCGCGGCTCTCAAAGCAGTGGCTGAGGCCGCGGTTGCCGATTCGAATCTCTTCCGTCCCTTCGGCAGCATCGAGGAGACCGTGGCGCGTCTGCGCACGATTCGTGGAATCGGCGAGTGGACGGCGCAGTATATTGCTCTGCGCGCCATTCGAGAGATGGATGCCTTCCCAGTGACGGACATCGGCCTGCTCCGCGGCGCGGCTTCCGTGAATGGCGGCGATACAACGCCCGCGAAGCTTTTGACCCGCGCCGAATCCTGGCGGCCCTGGCGTGCTTACGCGGCACAGCATCTCTGGGCTGCACAAGGCAACGGCGCGAAACAACAGATCGCACGATGATCGCAATTCAGTGAGGAGAAGGCTATGAGTCTTGCCTGCAAAACGATGGAATCACCCGTTGGAAAGCTGAAGTTGGTTGCAAGCGACACAGGCCTCGTGGCTGTCCTCTGGCAGAACGACCGTCCCAACCGCGTGCGCCTCGCCGAACTGGTCGAGGACGATCAGCACCCCGTTCTCCTGAAAGCGGAGCGTCAGCTGCGCGAATATTTTGCGGGGGAGCGAAAAGAGTTCTCTGTTCCTCTCGATATGCGCGGCACCGATTTCCAGAAGAACGTCTGGGAGGCCTTGCTTGCTATTCCATTCGGCGAAACCAGAAGCTACGGACAGCTCGCGAAGCAACTGGGAAATCCGAACGCCACACGAGCGGTGGGTGCCGCAAACGGAAGAAATCCGCTATCAATCATCGTGCCCTGCCATCGCGTCATTGGATCATCCGGAAGTCTCACCGGCTTTGGCGGCGGACTTGAGACCAAAGCGCATTTACTGGACCTCGAGAAGAACAAGCTATTCAGATAACAAAGATATGGATAGTTGTTTATAACAACGATCCTTGCGCGTCCTGAGCATTGCCCACCACCTGTTCGATATAGCGCCTCGAATCGAACTTCTTCCCGGTCGACGCGCCCGACATATACCGCACCGTGCCGAAGATCGGCCGCTCGAACCAAGGACGGTCGTGTACGCCTCCCAATGCCCACGCGATGCCGCTGTAGCCATTTGGATCGCGCCCGTCGAGCTCGTATTTATCGTTGAGGATGACGGCCCATTCCCACGCCAGCGCCGGGTTCGGAGCCCATTCCAGAATCTTTTTCGCCCAGTACATGCGCAGGTAGTTGTGCATCCAGCCCATCTTCAGCATCTGCGTCTGCCCGGCGTTCCACAGATCGTCATAGGTCTCAGCCCGCTCGAGTTGTTCCAGCGTGTACTCGGGATTCCGCTCGTCCCCGGCATGCTCGCGAAGTGTCTTCTGCGCCCACTCGGGTGCGCACTCAATCGAGTCATAATTCGGCACGTACTTCACAAAGTTCACTGAGAGCTCCCGCCAACCGATCAACTCGTTGAAGTACGCATCGCGCGCGGCCGCGGTCGCCTCACCCTCGCGCACGGCTTCCTCGCACGCCAGCGCAATCGTCACCGGACTGATGTGCCCGAAGTGAAGGTATGGAGACATCCTGCTCGTCCCGTCTGTCTCAGGATGGTTCCGCTGCTTCGCGTAATCCTTGAGTCCGTGCTCCACAAAATGCTTCAGGCGCTTGAGGGCCGCGTGCGTGCCGCCTGTGAACGAGTCCACGGGCTTAACGGAGCGGTCGAAGTTCCTCCAGCCATATGTAACATCTTCAGTTACATGGAAGCTCTCGAAGCCGAGCGGCCGCTGCCACTCGTTCTTTACTTTGATATTCGGCATCGGCGCGAGGTACTTTGGCATTTCCGACAGCAGCTTCGGACGCATGATGTGCAGCATGTACTGATGCTTGGGGAAAAGCGCAGACGGCACCACCACGTCCGCATCTACGGTCCAGAAGGGCAACTCCAGCCGCCTGGCCAGCACCCTCCGCCAGCGCTCCGGCTCGCGGCAGGGATTCTCGTCTCCGATCAGGAACGCCGCGCCAACCTCGGCCAGCATCTTTTCGAGTGAATTGTTCGGAGGACGCCGCACGACGAAGCTCACGTTTCGATCTGCCAGATCGTCCTCGATGTCCTTGAGCCCCTGGTTCAGAAAGGCATAGTGCCGCAGGTTGGCATGCGGATAGTTCGAAATGACGGAGAAGAACGCTATCACTGGCAGATCGAGCTCGTTCCCAATCCTGATCGCCAGGTCCAGCGCAGGATTATCCATGCCACGCTGGGCCCGCTGCATCCAGTAGACGACACACTTCGCATCCTTCAGAGGCGCGCCTCCGCGCCGCGCCGTCACCCGGGGATTGTCGGCCAGATCTTTGAGAAAGCGCGGAACAGCTTTTTCGTCAGCACTCATCAGGATTCTGATTCCACATCTTAGATGGCTCCCAATCCGCAGCTTGCGTCGAGTTCACCCAGACACAAATTTGCGGATCGTTCCGCGCATGGCGCTGAAATGAATCTTCCGTCATCTCTGTTTCACCCAAAAAAAGCCTCACAGTGACATTTCTGTGACATCACCCGCTCCTTCGGGCCTCTACCTTGGAGGCGCTCTCCCGGCCCGGCAAGATACCCCACGGCAACCCGCACGAACAAAGGAGCGACTTATGAGAACGTCACCAAAAGCTCTTTCCTCTGGATTCCTGCTCGCCGCACTTTCGCTCGCAGCCCCGCTGGCGAATGCCGACGACGACACACCAATCCTGAAACAGCTCACCACGGTCAGCACCGTCGCCTCCACAGTTCCGGCAAACGGCGACGTCAATCCCTACGGAATCGTCCGCGTCGAACACAGCGTCGGCAAACTCGAGGCCGGTAACATCCTCGTCAGCAATTTCAACGATTCCGGCAATGCGCAGGGAACCGGCACTACCATCGTCCAAATCTCACCGGGCGGTGTGGTGACCCTCTTTGCCCAGCTTGATCCCACAAAGCTGCCCGGGTTGTGCCCCGGGGGCATCGGTCTTACCACTGCGCTCGCAGTCCTGCGCTCCGGATGGGTGATCGTCGGCAGTGTGCCCACCACAAATGCAGCCCTTGTTCCGGGCAGCAATGGCTGTCTCATTGTCATCGACAGCGACGGCAGCCCCGTTGAGACCTTCTACGGCTCGCTCATCAACGGCCCCTGGGACATGACCTGGACCGAGCACGGCGACAACGCCTACCTCTTCGTCACCAACGTTCTCGATGGAACCGCTGCCGCCGCGGGCAAGGTCGTCCACAACGGCACAGTGCTGCGCATCAACCTAGGAACGTCACCGGGCAAAATGCCCTGGATCGAATCGATGACCGTCATCGGTTCAGGATTCGATCAGCGCACCGATCCCGCCGCCCTTGTCCTCGGCATAACTGGAGTCGGTCTCAGCCGCGGCCACCACGGCGATGATGACGATTACTGGCGCGACGACGATCACGACCGAGTCCTCTATGTCGCCGACACTCTCAACAGCCGCATCCACGCCATCTCAGACCCGCTCTTCCGTACCGACTCCGACGGGACAGGAAAGCTCTTTGCCACCGGCGGCGCCCTTAACCAGCCCCTCGGCCTCACCGTCGCCACGAATGGCCACGTCCTCACCGTTAACGGCGGCGACGGCAACATCATCGAGTTCAGCCCAGGCGGAAAGCAGCTCGCGAAAGAGCTGATTGATAGCGGCGGCGGCCCACCTCCGGGAGCCGGTGACCTCTTTGGACTGATTTTCGTTCCGGATGCAGGCGTTTATTTCGTCGACGACGGTACGAATACGCTCAACCTGCTGCACTGATCGAGCCCCAGGACAACCAGCACGGGTGGCCTGCGTCCGGTTCTTCGGACGCGGGCTGCCCTGCTCACCTTTCTTCGAGCATTTCAGGATCTCCGGGAAATAATCGCGGCGCTCGTGCCCTCTGCGTCCGCCGTGGGAAAACGGTGGACCGAGAACGAACAACGGGGGACTGGCGGCGTGCTCTATGATTGACCCAGCCGCATGTCCCAGGAAAAATCATCCGCACCCCCCGAAGCGTCCGAGCGCTTTCCGAATGTAGACCGGCTCATCGAACTCGCTTCGGACCCAGACAAAAAAGGCTCCCCAAGAGGCTCGGGGGAGCCGGAGCCCCGTGTTAAGTCGATGTGGAAGCTTCTGCTCCAGCTTCGTCCGTTTCTACCTTATCTCGCCCGCATGGTACCGATTCTCGACGTGGTCGCTGGGCCGCTTCAGAGCGCTGGTGTCTCAAGCGATATCCGCAAAGCGGTCGCCGAGTCGATGGCCGACTCTACTGTAAAGCTCCAGTCGACGTTGCAGGCGGAGTTGCAGGCGGAGCTGCAATCAGGCCAGCGCGACCTCGAGGCGGTGACCTCGGCGCTGGAGCGGCAGTCGGCTCAGTTAAAACGCCTTGAAGACGAAATCACCCGGGTCCGGCTGGCGTCCGAGAAGTCCGCCGCCGCCCAGGCGGATGTGGCTCGGGACCTCGGCCGGCTCAACAAACTCGCCAGCCTGTCCGCCGCCGGCCTTGCGGTCCTGCTCCTGGCGCTCGTCGTCATGACAGCTTTCATGCTCGCCCGCCTACCCCGTTGAGCCGAGCACCAAACGGGCCACAATAAAGGTGTGCAAAATCTCGCGCGCCATTTTATGCCTGGTTTTGATGTTGCGGAATACGTTTTCCGTATTACGAAATCAATTCTTATTTTGGCCGCTAACTTCGCTGTGGAAAACGAAACGCCTGTTGCCAGTCGTTATTTGGCAGGAATAGGATACCCGCAGTTTTGGACGAATGTTGGCCGCGCCAGGATGCGGCGAACAGCAGGAACCTCAGTAGTCAATCCTCGAAGTGCAGATGTTCCAACTCACATAAAGCCCGCGTGGAGCGACTCTTTATGGCATGGTATGCCTACTGCATTACAGAAAAACAAGCCTTCCCTGAACTAATCCGCCACCGCAAACCGATCCCAATGGAAGCAGTCTCCGGAATTCAGGGCAACCAGGTGTTCCTTTACCCCGCCAGTGAACTCGCCGTTATCGTCAGCGAACATTCTCCTTCCGACAACTTCAATCAAAGAGCAGCCATGGATCACGCCCGCGTGATCGCCGACTGCTTCAAGACCGCAACCGTCCTGCCCTTCCGTTTCGGCACCGTTTTCTCCGATGACGATACTCTCCGCCGTTCCATCCGTTCTAACCAGCGGCAATTCATCACCAACATCGAACGCCTGCGCGGCAAGGCGGAGATGCACCTCAAAGTAACGCTCGATGATTGTTGCCGCGACCAGATGCGCCGCTTCGTTCCTGCTGAAGAAAGCAGAACCGGCCGCGAGTATCTATCGAACCTGCGCGAGAACGCCGCTCTGCAGCGCGAACGGCAGACGAAAGCCAGGGCCGTTTCCGTTCAGATGCACCGTATGTTCGCCCCTCTTGCCGAAGAAATCTCCTGCAAACGGACTGATGCCGGCAAGATGCTGCTCGACATCGCCCACTTGATAGACCATAGGTGCGTCGAGCGCTACCAGAACAAATACTCAAGCGCCAGCCAACTCATGAAGGACTGCCATATGCAGCTTTCCGGGCCCTGGCCTCCCTACCATTTCGTGCACCAGTTAACCCGTGCGGCCCACCCGCACAATCACGTTGCTTCAGCTTGAGGCACCGTTAACACGGCTGCAAAGAGAAAGACAGAGAGCCCCGGCGGACCCACGAACCACCGGGGCTTTCTAGTGGAGGATCGTACCGGGGAATTCTCAGCAAAGAGCCGCCCGCGCGAACCTCTCATTGAAACAGACGCGATAAGGGGTATAAAAAGACGCAGGTATTTTCGGAGGTGGAGCCTTTCGTCCGTTGACGCGAAATGACGCAGACTCTCTTTTCTTTCACTTCGAATCACCTTGGCACATAGACCATCGCCCCAAAGCAATACATCTTCTCTCATGAGGCCGGTGTCCCAGTTTGAGACACGTGCCTCCCTGTGTTTGGCGACCCTGCTCTCTGCCCTTGTAGTGCTTCCTCTGCTCGGCCATAAGCTTCTGGCCGACTGGGACGAAGGCATCTACGCCGAAGTGTCCCGCGAATTTCTGGGGCGCAGCTGGCTGGTCCCGCAGTGGCATTTTCAGCCCTGGTTTGAAAAGCCGCCTCTCGCGCTGTGGATCACGGCAATCTTCTTCCGGCTCTTCGGTGTGAACGAGTTCTGGGCGCGGCTTGGCTCCGCGCTGGCCAGCATCGGAATCGTGGCTGTCGTCCACTTCGTCGCGCTTCGCCTGCGCGGGCTCCTCTCGGCCTGGATCGCGACCCTGATGCTGCTCACGACCTTCGGATTTCTGCGGGTCGCGCGCATGGGCGAACTGGACGCACTGCTCACGCTGGGCTGCCTGATCGCGCTCCTGGGCCTCGCCAAGGTTCGCGCCGGCGACCCCCGAGGCTGGTACTGGTTCTGGATCGGCTTCGCGATCGCCGTCATGACCAAGGGGGCAGCCGCGGTCATGCTGCCGCTCACGCTTATTGTCCTCTGGATTTGGAATCATTGGAGCTGGCGCCAGCTCGGACAAGCATTCTGGGGTGGGCTCGCCGTCTTCGCCTTGATCGTCCTGCCCTGGCATCTCTACGTGCTGCACAGGTTTGGGCACGTATTTGCGGATGAATACCTCGGCCTTCATGTGATCACCCGCGCCACAACGCAGATGGAGGGCCACACCACTCCCTGGTGGTATTACGGAAAAGTGCTCCTGGCATATGCATCGCCCTGGGTATTCCTTTTTCCCTTCGCGCTGTGGTGGCAGGCGCGGCGAAAAGAATTGCGCGAATGGCTTGTCTTCGCTGTCGTCGTACTGGTTTTCTTCTCGGCCATGGCGACGCGCAGTCCGAAATACATCTTTCCGGCCTATCCGGCGCTCGCGCTGTTAACCGGCGACTGGCTCGCTGCAAGTCTGCAGCAGCGCAGCCGCAAATTTCAATGGACGGCAGCCGTTGCCGCTCTCGCCGCGCTGGCGGCATCTTCCACCCTCACAAGGTCACTGCGCCAGAGCCTCACTATGACCCGCAGTGCGGCTGGGAGTGTCCTGCATGCAGACAGTGAGGCTGAAACGTTGCTGCGGTCGGCGCTCCGCTCGCCGCAGGCCTCTGGAATCTCGGGCCCAGTTCTCCTTTGGCAGGAGGACACCGTCGCGCAACTTCCCAGTCTGCTTTTTGCCCTCTATCGTCCGCTGCAGCAGGTTTATCTCGTGCGATATCCCGATACCCTCAGCCAGGCGCGCCGCTATGCCGATCCCGAGCCGCTCCGCAACTTTGTAGGAGCATCTCCAAGCCTCATCCTGCTCGAAAAGCCGCTTGCTGCCGAGATCCCCTCCGATATGCATTTCGCTCCGATCGCAGCTGGGCAGACCCTCGAAGCCGGAACCATTCAGTTGTCAGAGAGGTAATAGAGACGCTCAGACTTTGTTCGTCGCCGGCACGTCTTTCTTGCGGCGGCTCAGCACAAAGCTGTTCTCCCGGGCGCGCCGTCCTACTGAGGCGTGTTCGATCTTGCGCCAGAAGGCGACGAAGTAATCGACGGCCGAGATAGTCGACACTGCCGCCATCCAGTAGATCCCGACGACGGCGATCAGATCGACCGGCATGATGAACCATCCGAAGTGCCACTCGTACCAGCCGTGGTCAAGGATCGCCGCGACCACCGACACAATCTGGATCACGGTCTTCAGCTTGCCAAGATCGCTGGCCTCGATGGTGAATCCCTCGGCCGACGCGATCGAGCGCAGACCACTGACCAGGAACTCCCGCCCGATCACCAGCACCGCCATCCACGGCTTCACCACGTGCGGGTTGTACTGCACCAGGGTGATGTAAGCCGCTGTAATCAGTAGTTTGTCGGCCAGCGGGTCGAGGAGCGTTCCCATGGTGGTGATCTGCCCCCGCTTGCGTGCCAGGTAGCCGTCCACTCCGTCAGTGATTGAAACCAGGATGAAGAACAGCGAGGCGACTATCTCCTGCTCGCCGTGCCAGCCGCCATGAGGAAAATGGGGCGAGAGCATCCAGATGAGCACAGGCAGGGCCAGGATGCGCGTCATCGTGATGGTGTTTGGCAGGTTCACGACTTTGCTCGGCGGGCTCGAACGCGCGATGCGCGCAGGCGCACAAGGCCCCTTAGCCCATTATGCACCTAATATTGCCGAGGCTCGATAGCGCAGAGGGTAGAAGGCAGAAAGGGCCGGCGATCGTGGCCCTTGCCACTTCTGCTATGCGTATATGCCGCGCTGCTTGATGGTGAACGCCACCCGGTCGATCGCCAGCATGTAGGCTGCGATCCGGTTATTCACGTTGTGCGCCTCTGAGTACCGGACCACGTCGTCAAAGCTGTCGATCAGGATGCTCTCCAGCTGATCGTTGATAACCGACTCTTTCCAGAAGTAGCCCTGCCGATCCTGCACCCACTCGAAGTACGACGCCGTAACGCCCCCCGCGTTCGCCAGGATGTCCGGAATGACGAACACGCGCTTGTCTGCCAGAATCTCGTCCGCAACAGCGGTGGTCGGGCCGTTCGCGCCTTCGCAGACGATCCGCGCCCGGATCCGCTCCGCATTCCGGCTGGTAATCACGTTTTCCGTCGCCGCGGGAATCAGAATCTCGCAATCGGCCGTGAGCAACTCGATCGGGTCGTAGACCTCTGCTCCCTTGAAGCCGAGGATCGAGCCGTTCCGCTGCCGGTAGTCGATCAGCGCGCACACGTCGATGCCGTTGGGATTGAACAGGCCGCCCTCATACTCGGCAACGCCGATAATCTTGTATCCCTTCTCCATCATTAACTTAGCGGCATTCGATCCAACATTTCCGAAGCCCTGCACGATCACCCGGCAGCCGTCGCGGCGCATATTCAGGTGCCTGAGCGCCTCATCGCACACCACGCTTACGCCGCGCCCTGTGGCCTCGCGCCGCCCGCGCGAGCCCCCGATATTAATCGGCTTACCCGTCACGACGCTGGTGACCGTCTGGCGCATGTGCATCGAGTAGGTGTCCATGATCCAGGCCATCACCTGCTCGTTGGTGTTTACGTCGGGCGCGGGAACGTCTTTCTCCGGCCCGATGAATTCGATAATCTCGGCGGTGTACCGGCGCGTCATGCGCTCCAACTCGCCCATCGACATCTTCTTCGGATCGCAGATGACCCCGCCCTTCGCACCGCCGAAGGGAATATTCACCACGGCGCACTTCCAGGTCATCCAACTGGCCAAGGCCCTCACTTCATCGAGAGAGACATCCGGCGTGTAGCGGATGCCGCCCTTGCCCGGCCCGCGCGCCACCGAGTGCTGGACGCGGAAGCCGGTGAACATCTCGATGCGGCCGTCGTCCATCGAGACCGGAAAGTGAACAATAATTTCCCGCGAGGGGTAACGGAGCACCCTCCACAGTCCTTCATCGAGATTAAGTTTTTGTGCTGCATAGTCGAATCGAGCAGCCTGTGCTTCCCAGGGGTTGATTTCCTGCTCGAGTGAGATGGTTGCCATAAAGTTCCTTTACTCCTTGGGACCGATCTTGCCCGTCCGGGATGAATCCTTCTTCGATCCCGGCCTCGTACGGTCATTACCGTTCAGATACGCTTCCGACGGTCTATCTACATCTATCGGATGTGTATCTACTTACCTTCTGTTGGACTGACTCGAAACGCATCCTGCCAGTGCCACCCGTTCGTTGAAAGGGCACTTCTGCCCAAACTCATCGAGTATAGGCCTCAAATTTGACGACCGGCAAGGCAACGAGACGCACGAAGGGGTTACCTCGGATGGTCCAAACAGGTCATTTCGGACTGATTCGGCACTCCGGTCAACGAGCCGGAGTTTGATCTTGACCCCTATCAACCAAGGCTGCCTGGTTTCTTCAGCTTGTTAGAATGATCCGACTTTCGATCGCCGGAGCGTGGTATGCATC
The DNA here is from genome assembly GCA_963782175.1 of uncultured Acidobacteriaceae bacterium. Classification (GTDB taxonomy): domain Bacteria; phylum Acidobacteriota; class Terriglobia; order Terriglobales; family Acidobacteriaceae; genus Silvibacterium. Next base: position 101,432 of record CAWAIX010000007.1, on the reverse strand, counting down.
TCTTTCGCGCCGCGGGACTTTCCGCCGTGCTGGTCTTTTGTTTTCTCGCCTGGGCAGAGGGGCCGCAGACTGCGCTTCCTGCGACTCCCCCCGCGCCGCAGCCTCATCCTCAGGAGAAGACGGCTCCGTCGGTTCCCGCAGCCGGACACACCCTGGACCAGGCCGATCTGCAGGCTTTCTTCGATGGCATCATCCCCCTCCAACTGGAGCGGTCAGACATTGCCGGAGCCTCGGTGCTGGTGATGAAAGACGGCAACGTGCTGCTCCAGAAAGGGTATGGCTATGCGGACTGGAAGAAGAAGAGGCCGGTTGATCCGGTGACGACGATCTTCCGGCTGGCGTCGATCTCGAAGCTGTTCACCTGGGTCTCGATCATGCAGCTCGAAGAGCAGGGCAAGGTGGACCTTGATGCGGATGTGAACCGCTACCTTGACTTTCAGATCAAGCCTGCGTTCGGGCAGCCAGTCACGCTGCGCAACCTGATGACCCATACCGGCGGTTTTGAAGAAGAGACGCGAGACATTATCATCACGGACCCTAAATGGAAGGTATCGCTGCGCGACTTCCTGATTCAAAACCAGCCGCGAAGGCTGTTTCCACCCGGCAAGATTCCCGCGTACTCGAACTATGGAGTGGGGCTGGCGAGTTATGTTGTGCAACGCGTGAGCGGCGAACCGTTTGAGCACTACGTCGAGGAGCATATCTTCGCCCCGCTGGGCATGACACACTCCACGTTCTATCAGCCACCGCCCAAGGGATTTCCGGCGACCCCTTCGGAGGGGTATCGCGGCGATACGGAGAAGCCTGCGGTGGGATTCGAGATATTTAACCCTGTAGGCGCAGGTGGCTTGTCCTCGACTGCGGCCGATATGGGGCGCTTCGCGCAGGCGTTGCTCAATGGCGGAGAACTGGATGGCAAGCGGATCCTCAAGCCGGAGACTCTGGCGGAGATGTGGACGCCGCAGTTCCAGGCGAATCCGAAGCTGCCGCCGCAGTGCATGGGTTTCTATCAGACCTGGCGGAACGGCCTGCACTGGATCGGGCATGAGGGAGACCTGATCGCGTTTCACAGCCTGTTCTTTGTCGAACCGAAGGAGAAGCTGCTGCTGTTCGTCTCCTACAACTCGGCCGGAGGCGGGGACAAGCCACGCCCCGAAATCATCAATATGTTCTCCGATCGCTACTATCCGGAGGACACAAAGCAGGTGTTCGTAAGCCTGTCTCGCGCCGATCTGACCGCGATTGAGGGCAGGTACGAGACAACGCGGCGGTCGGACAGCACGAAGTTGGCTCCGGGCAATCTTTTCGAGCAGCGCACGGCGGCGGTAGATAAAGACGGCGTTCTGCGGGTTCCGGATTTCAAGAACCTGCGCGGGCACACAATCAAGTGGAAGCCTATCGCGAAAGATCTGTGGCAGGAGATCGATGGACAGGCGCGGGTGTTCGCCATTCGAGACGAGCGCGGAAAGGTGGTTCGTGTGGCGTTCGATTTTCCCGGTGTGCAGGCGCAGCGCGTGAAGTGGTACGAGAACAGCGAATACGTGCTGAGCGCAGTCGGAGCCAGTCTGGGAATACTCGCGCTGGTGGTTCTGGCGACGATTCTGCGCATCGGTAGGAGGATTTTCCTGCGCCGGCGCCCGCGTCCTGCTGCACAACCCGGCACAGTCTGGCTGCCGTTCGTCACAAAATTCGCGGCTTGGATCTGGGTGGCGTTGCTGGGAGGGATTTCCATCTTTTTCGCGGCCGCGGGTGACGACCTGAACCCGCCGACTCCAGCCTGGGACAAATGGTCCTACTTGGTCAATTTTGTAACTGCGCTTGCGATTGTATTTTCTGTGTTTGCAATCATTTCCGGCATACGCGTCTGGCGCCGTGGCGACCTGAGAAGGATCACCAAGGTGAAGTTTTCACTGGTTGGGCTGGCCTGCCTTGTCCTAAGCTGGTTCGCCGTCCACTGGAATATCATTGGACCCGTCACACGCATCTAACGAGCCGACTGGCCTACTCCGCCGGGCAATTGGTCGACTTTGGTTTCGTCAAACAAATCAAAGTGGTACTAGCATTTCCCGTTTCGCGGTGGAATGATGTTGTGCACAGCCGTTCGCACGGTTCCGTCAAGGAGGCGCGTATGCGAACGAAATATCGTATGTCGGCGACCAATCCCCGCTGCTGGTGTGTTGCTCTCCTGGCAATCTGCGCGTGCAGTCCGGGAGTCAGCGGACAGGGTCCGAATGCAAATCCCTCTCACAATGCTTCCTATGGAGTTGCTCCGAAGCCGGCGGCCGGTGATTTCGGCTTGGCGCAGGAGAGCCAGTCAGACACAACCCAGTTGAGCGCACCGGCCCAGGAGCCGGCGCCTCCATCACCAGAACTGGGACTCATCGCCCTTCCACCGGAAACCCAGGGCGACCTGCTGATGATTCGCCAGAGATATCTGGCGGCGATTTCGGCTTATCAGAGGGGACCGAGAGATTCTCCGGTGTTATGGAACAAGCTTGGTATCGCCTACCAGCACATGTACGCGCTGGATTTTGCCAAAGCGCAGTACGAGAGGGCGCTTTTTCTGAATCCGAAGTACCCCGAGGCGCTCAATAACCTGGGAACGGTGTATTACGGCGAGAAAGACTACCGCAAGGCGGAGAACTTCTATAAGAAGGCGATCCGTCTGAAGGCTAACTGCGCGTCGTTCTACAGCAACTTGGGCACCGCCTACTTTGCCGAGCACAAGTCGAAGAAGGGTCTGGATGCCTACCAGCGCGCGTTTGCGATCGATCCCAACGTGTTCATTAACGAATCGGTGGAGCGGATTGCGGAGAGCGGGCCTCTTGAAGAGCAGGCGCAGCTGAATTTTGAGCTGGCAAAGCTTTATGCGAACGCCGGGAATATGGAGGCCGCGCTCAAGTATCTGCGGCTCGCCTTCATCGACGGCTTCGGCGACATGAAGAAGCTGATGGCGGCCAAGGAATTCGCGGCATTGCGTGAGAGGCCGGAGTTCCGGCTGCTGCTGGCCGAGGAGCATCTGACCGACTCGACAAACGGGCCGCCGCACTAGGCTCTCGCCCGCGCGCCGAAGCCTCGCGTTTGTGCGCGTCTACTAAATCGATTCTCTCTTGACAGAGCCTTGGCCGTTCTCTAGCCTCGGGTCCGTCAAGGGTGTTCGCTATGCGCGGATTGCTAGTGTTTGCTGCTGTTCTTTTTATCGCACTGCCCGTATGGGCGGCCACGAAGGTCTCGGTCAGTCAACTGGATTCGCTGCTGGCCGAGATGCACACGCGGAAAAAAAGCGACGAAGCGACCGCCAACAAGCTGAAGGACCTAGAACTCACCGAGCAGTTGACGGAGCCGGCGTTAAACAGCCTGACGAAGTATGAGCCGGGTCCGGAGACGATTGTGCAAATTCGGGTTCTCGCGCTCGAGAGCGCGCTGCTTCCTCCACCCGTAACCGACCTGCCCGACACGCCCGCGCCCGACCCGACGACGCAGAAGGCCATCATGTCGCGCGCCATCGATTATGTTGCGCAGGACTTCTCGCATTTGCCGCGCTTCACCGCAGACAAGACGACGGCACGATATCAGAATGGCGAAGACTTCGTTCGCACCAGCACAGGTGCGGGGAGCCAGATGGCGCACACCGATCTCGGCCTGAATCCCGCGAGCCAGTACATGCGTTACCTGGGCGAGCACTCGACGCCGGTTAACTTCGAAAGCGGTGTAGAACTTCTGCGCGGGAAGGGCAAAGCGCAGGATCCGGCCAGCCAGAACGGCCAGATCTCGCAGGGCGGTTCGGGGCCCGTGCTGGGGTTGGTTCTACTCGACGCGGCAAGGGGGCAGCTGGGATGGCTGCGTTGGGAAACCGTCGGCGGGAAGCAGACGGCTGTGTTCAGCTTTGCGGTGAGCAAAAAACAGTCTCACTACCAGGTGAACTACTGCTGCTTTCCAAAGAGCGAAGATGTAGGCAGCCACATCGGCGCTACGCCAGGTGGCATCGGCACCGGCCCGGGCGGGGGGCAGCCTAACGCCGCCAACTATGGAGTCTCAACGTCGTTTGAGCCGTTCAAGGCGACGCCCGGCTACCATGGAGAGCTGTTCATAGATCCGCAGTCAGGCGCCGTTGTTCGCCTGATACTTCAGGCCGAGCTCAAGCCGACTGATTTTGTACGCGAGGAAGATACACGTATCGACTATGCGCCGTCAGATATCGGCGGCAAGCAGTACGTGGTACCTGTACAAAGCATTGTGCTAACCACGGTGGTTCCGAGCGGTGAGTCTTTTCAGAAGGTAACGACGCGGCGGACGCTGTTCGATATCAAGTATTCCAACTATCAGCCGGCGGCGTCCTAATTTGTCAACTCAGGCGGATGGCAATTCCGGTTTGCGCCTGAAGCTGCTTGAGCAGATCGGGCTGCTCGCCGGTGGGCAGGTCCATGTCGACACACTGCTCCTCTCCGCTTCCGTTGCGGTAAAGGATGCGGAGCATGTGATGGGCCATGTAGAACTCGAGCGAAGAGATGTTCCGGTAAGGAATGGTCTTGTTGATTTTCTCATTTACGACGAAGAGAACGTTCTTTGAATCGGGATCTAGATTGAGGGTACCTTCGATTTTTCCGGTTTTTCCTTGCTTCGACTTATCGGCAGATATGCACAGCCTGATTTTCTTGTAAGTAGAAACAGTAGTTTGGGCAGAAGCTGAAACAGCCAGCGCCAGCCCGGCTATAAGGGCAAAAGACGCAAAGTATTTCTTCATAATGAGGCCAAGTTAGCATCGCCGCCGAGGCGCAGTAAGTATCAATTGATATACGCAGAGCTGATCTGTCGATCAGTGCGTTTCGGCGAGTGAAGATGCGGCGCGGCGGCCCTGAATTTCAATGTAGACGTTGATGAGCGAGAGCGCAGCGGGGGTTACGCCGGGGATGCGGCTGGCCTGGCCGATGGTCGAGGGGCGCACGCGCGTGAGCTTCTCCTGCATCTCGCGGGAGAGGCCGCTGACGGCGGTGTAGTCGAACCACTGGGGGATGGCGCGCTCTTCGGCTCGCTTCAGCTTCTCGATGGCCTTCTTCTGCTGGTCGAGATAGCCGGAGTACTTGATTTCAGTTTCGACGGACTTGAGTTCGTTGCGAACTGCGGAGCGAAGTTGAGCGTTCGCCGTTCGGCGTTCCGCGTTCAGCGACGGTTCCGAGCCGAGCCAGTCTCCAAATAGAGACTTGTCTTCAAGAGTGGCAAGATCCTCGCGCAGCAGCGGCCAGAGAGCTTCGATGGTGACCTCGGGGCGCTTGAGAATCTGCGCGTAGGTCTGGCCGGCGGTGTTGCCGAGAGCAGTGGCGTCCGGAAAGAGATCGGCAAGTCGCTGCGGATTCGGCTTGCGCGTTGCCAGTAGCTTTTCGAGCGCTACCGCGCGCGCCTGCTTGGCTTCGTAGTCAGCCCAGGCTTCGTCGCGGATAAGGCCGAGGCGGCGTCCGTGCGGAGTGAGGCGGCGATCGGCGTTGTCGATGCGCAGGTGCAGGCGGAACTCGGCGCGCGAAGTGAACATGCGATACGGCTCGTTGGTTCCCTTGCTGATGAGGTCGTCGATGAGGATGCCGGTGTAGGCTTCGGTGCGGTCGAGCGTGAAAGTGCTGGCCGCATGGGCGTAGCCTTCCGCACCGTCGCCGATGTCTGCACCTGTGGATTCGCGTGCGTAGAGTGCGGCGTTGATGCCGGCCATGATGCCCTGGCAGGCAGCCTCTTCGTATCCTGAAGTGCCGTTGATCTGACCGGCGAGATAGAGGCCCTCGAACTTCTTTACACGCAGCGAGCGATCGAGTTCGGTGGGATCGATGGCGTCGTATTCGATGGCGTATCCGGGACGCAGCATCTCGGCGTTCTCGAGACCGGGAATGGAGCGTACGATCTCGGCCTGCACCTCCATGGGCAGCGAGGTAGACATGCCGTTGACATAGACCTCATGCGTGTTGAGGCCCTCGGGTTCGAGGAAGAACTGGTGCTGCGACTTGTCGGGAAACTTGACGACCTTGTCTTCGATCGACGGGCAGTAGCGCGGGCCGATGGCCTGAATCTGGCCGGAGTACATCGGCGAGCGCGAGACATTCTCGCGGATGATGCGCAGCGTCTCGGGCGTGGTGTAAGCGATGTGGCACGAGACCTGGCGTTGCGGGATTTCGCGTGTGCGGAAGCTGAAGGGCGTGGGGTCGGCGTCTCCGGTCTGTTCTTCGAAGCGGCTCCAGTCGATGGTGCGGCCGTCGAGGCGCGGCGGCGTGCCAGTCTTGAGGCGGCAGCCGCGCAGACCGAGGCGCTTGAGTGCTTCGCCAAGCAGAACAGAGGGTGGTTCGCCGCTGCGTCCTGCTGGGTAGCGCTCTTCTCCGCAGTGAATGAGCCCGTTCAGGAAGGTTCCGGTAGTGATGACGGTGGCGCGGGCGAGAATGGTGCGTCCGTCGCGGAGCTTGATGCCGGTGATACGAGAACCCAGCTTAGCTTCGCTGCGCTCCGCGAAGGTGGGGCACCCGCAGTCACTGGCCTCGACGATCACGTCCACCACTTCGGCCTGCTTGATGTAGAGGTTCGCCTGCGACTCGAGGACTTCGCGCATCTTGACCCTGTACTGCTGCTTGTCGCACTGGGCACGCGGAGACCAGACAGCGGGGCCGCGCGATGTGTTGAGCAGCCGGAACTGGATCCCGACGGCGTCGGCTACTTCGCCCATGATGCCGCCAAGGGCGTCGACTTCGCGGACGAGATGGCCCTTGGCGATGCCTCCGATGGCCGGGTTGCAGGACATCTGGGCGATGAGATCGAGGTTCAGCGTGAAGAGCGCGGTGCGCAGGCCCATGCGCGCGGAGGCCATCGAGGCCTCACAGCCGGCATGGCCGGCGCCGACGACGACCACGTCGTATTGTTCGGTGTAGGGCATGAGAATCCAGCTTTTATTTTAGCTGGTTGCCAGGGAGAACAGGCGGCATTCAGACGCGGGCTGAGGGAGCTAAAAAATGAACCTGCAGCCGGCCTGGATCTGGCGCTGGCGATAGAGGGACGTACTATTGGCGTTGGTCACCGCGCCGAAGGCGGATTTGCCGGAGCTTCCGTCGAGATAGGTGAGATGAGCGGTGCGCGCGTAGGAGCTGTCGTTGTCAATGAGATAGCCAATGGTCTCAATCGCAGTTACGTTTGTGTGATTGAGAACGTTGAAGGCTTCGCCCATCAGCTCGAAACTCATTCGCTCGCTGATGCGGGTGCGCTTGGAAAAGCGCACGTCGAGGTTCACGGCTCCCGGGTAGCGAAAGGTGTTGCGACCGATCTGGGGGAGGATGTCGTTGCCGCCGTATCCGTTGAGGCTGGCCCCGAGGCCGCTGATGCGAGCGCCGGAGTTGGCTCCGCCGAGGATCACGCCGGATGTGCTGATGCTGACGCATCCGGGACCGTACTCGAGGTATTCCTGATAAGAGCAGGACGGTGCCGGGATCGATCCCGTGGTGCGCATCGAGTAAGGTAGGCCGGTGCGCCAGTCGCCCGAAGTTCCCAGCGAGTAACCGTTGAACAAGCTTCCGGCAAAGCCGCTGAAGTGCCAGGGACTCTGGGCGACGACGCTTCCCGACGCGCGCTGGCGCACATCGAAGTTCGACGTGCCGTGTTCGAGACTGAGGTCAGCCGGATCGTAGACGTCGTTGTTGTCGGCGAAGGTCGACTCGTTCTGGTTGTCGTCAATCGCGTGAGAATATGTGTAACCGGCATTGATACTGAATGCGCCGCCCAGACGCCGCGTGAGCCGGACGATACCGCCCTGATAGCTGGCATTGGTTTCGCTCACGATGTCGGTAATGGCGCGGTATTTCTGGTTAGGGCGCTGGTAATAGAATCTGCTGACAAAACCCGACTTCAGAGGGCCGAGATGATTCGGGTCTTCGATGCTGTAGTTGAGGACGCCCAGCGCGGTGAGATCCACGTTCGTGTCGATGAAGTTAGGCAACTCGCGGGCATAGGAGCCCATGTAGGTTGCGCTGAGCGTGGTGCGGCGGCCGAATTGGTGCTCGATCGAGAGCTGGGTCTGGTGGATTTGAGGATTCTGGAAGCGCTTGTCGAAGTAAATGGCGTCCGGTGCGATGAGCAGATAGGCACCGGTCGAAAACACGTAGGGAAACGGCGGCGCGCCGGTATCGAGCGGACGGAAGTAGTAGCTGCGCTGGGCAGCGGCGGTGCCGGTTGTGGTCAGTGCACTGTAAATTGTCGCGTTCGAGATCCGGCCATAGTAGATGCCGTATCCGCCGTGGAGCACGGTGCGGCCGGAGCCAAAGATGTCCCAGGCAATGCCGATGCGCGGCCCGAAGTTGTTGCGGTCCTGCGGCATTGTGGCAGTTTGCGGGATGTCCGGATTCACCAGCAGCTTATTCGGCCGGGGAAGTGCCTCGTACTCGTAGCGGACGCCAGCGGAAATCGTGAGCCGCCTGGTGATCTTCCAGTCGTCGGCGATGAAGGCGGCGTAGTCGGCGGTATTGAAGGTCCAGGATGGTTCGCCGATGGATTGCTGGTAATAGGAATAGCAGGGGTCGAGGCCAGCGCCGGTAGTCGAGCCGTCGCAATGGTTGGGAGCGAGCAGGTCGGAGATGAAGTTGAGCGCGCTCGAATAGGAATAGTCACCTGCCTGGTTATTGAGACCGCTGACCGAGTCGGTGACGTAGTTGTAGTCATATCCGAACTTGATGGCATGGCGGTGGTGGATCCACGTGACAGCGTCGATCAACTGCTGGCGCTTCTCGTCGGGATATTGCGGCTTGTCGAGCGAGGAGCGAGTGCCGAAGGTGAAGCCGGAGGTATGGTCTACGGCGATCTGAGGCGGCAGGCCAAAGGCATTGTTCGCGAGCTGTTGTTCAAAGGGCGTCGCGCTGCTTGTCAGTTGTGAAATCAGCTCATGGCTGTACTGGTAGCGGGCGCTGTTGAGCAGATTCGGAGTGTACAGGTATTGCCAGCCGGCAATTGCGGAGTCGGAGTTTGAGCGATGTGTGCCGAAGCTGCCAATGCCATAGGTGTCCGATGCCTGGGTTGCCGCGCCGTTCAGCGCGGTGCGGCGCATGTAGTTGTACTGAACAACGAATTGGTTGCGATTGTTGGGATGCCAGTTGATTTTGGGAAAGAGAATCAGCTGATGGGCGGTGCGCGGCACGTTGCCAAGGAGTCCGCTGAGATCAGCCATGGCGTTGTTCCAGGCGCCGAGGGCCTGATCGGTATTCTGCCCTGTTCGGGCGGCGAGCGTGCGGATGGTCTGCGCGGAAGGTGAAGCGAAGAATGCGGCAGGCTGATTGGCGCGCGCGACACCGGGGAAGTCGCGCTGGTGCTGGTCGTATGCGAAATACCAGAAGAGTTTGTCGCGGCGGATTGGGCCTCCGGCCGAGGCTCCCCATTGCCGGCGAACGTCGGGCGGTTTATACGGAGTGCTGACGTACTGACCCTGCGAGTTCAGTTCAGTCAGCGTCGTGAAGGCGTTCGCGGCGCCCCAGGCTGCGTCGCGATCATAAAAGGACGCCTCGCCGTGCAGGCGGTTGCCGCCGGATTTGGTCACTGTATTGATAATGGCCAGCGGCGTGGCCGTATTCTGCGGAGAAGTTCGAAGTGTTTACCTGAAATTCGTGAATGGTCGACTGTGCGGTCGAATATCCGCCCGAGCCGCTTCCGCGCTGCCGGCCGGAGAAGGCGAGGTTGTGGTCGGCGCCATCCATGGTGATGCTGTTCAGCAGCGGGCTGAGGCCGCGAAAGCTTGCCGGGTCATCTACGGCCGGACCCGGAGCAGAGCCCGCAGAGAGCGCGGCGAGATCGGACCAACTGCCATTGCGACTGGGAAGCGTCTCGATGGCATGCTGATCTGTATTGCTGCTGATTGCCGACGAAGGACCGGCCTGCGAGGGACTCTCTTTCGCTGCGGCGGTGTTGTCGTCGTAAGAGAGGTTGAGCTTCGGCGTGAGCAGAGTAACCCGGCCGACTTCGACGATAACCCGTTCCATCTTCCAGGCGGCGAGCCCGGGCGCGCTCACGCGGATCGAGTAGGCTCCGGGCGCGACCTCGGCGAAGCGAAAATTTCCGTTGCGGTCGCAGAACATCTGACTGACAGCCCCGGTGCCGGTGTTGCGGATCGTCACCAGCGCGGGAAAGAGGCGTCCGCCGGTGTCGGCGACCTGGCCGGCGATGGAGCCGCCGGTGCCTGACTGCGGAGATGCCAGGTGGAAGGCGACAGCCAAAACCAGGAGAAGCAGCGGAATCCACGAAGGGCGAAACGCGCGTTGCCGATTGTCCATGGGAACGCTCTCTGTGACTTGACCTCGATCCCGAAGCGAAGGCGGGTCCGGGATAATAGCGGCCTCGCCGTCAAACTTCCAGCGAGACCGCCGAGATGAACCGCAGCAGCGGTGACACAAGTGTCCCGATGGCGCGGATGAGTGCCGAAGCGCCGCGCCCCGGGAAGTGCGCGTACGCTACGTGGCGCAGGCGCGCTTCCTCAAGTCGATCGAACGCAACACGCTCCGGCACGTGGGGCCCGTACCGGAACAAGCCTTGTTCGTATCAGTCCTCAGGAATAGTGAGAGAAGAGTACTCGATTCGCTAAAATAAAGAAGACAAATGTTTATCGATGAAGCGAAAATTCGAGTCAAGGCCGGTGACGGAGGTAATGGTTGCATGGCCTTCCGCAGAGAAAAGTTCGTCCCTCGCGGGGGACCGTCGGGCGGAGATGGCGGGCATGGCGGGGACGTGGTGATGGAGTCAAGCCAGCGTCATAACACGCTGCTCTACTTCCGCTATAACCCGGAACACAAATCGGAACGCGGCGAGCACGGCATGGGCTCGAACTGCACGGGCCGCGAAGGTAAAGATATAGTGCTGAAGGTGCCCGTGGGCACGCAGCTCTATGACGGGGAGACGGGCGAGCTGATCCACGACTTCTCGCGTCCCGACGAGCGCATCGTGATCGCCAAGGGTGGCCGCGGAGGGCGGGGGAATCAGCATTTCGCGACGCCGACGCATCAGGCTCCGCGCGAGCACGAACTGGGCAGGCCCGGTGAGGAGCGAATTTACCGTCTGGAGCTGAAGGTGCTCGCCGATGTAGGGCTGGTCGGCTATCCCAATGTCGGCAAATCGACGTTGATCTCGCGCATCTCGGCTGCGAAACCGAAGATCGCGGATTACCCCTTCACCACGCTCGAGCCGAACCTGGGCGTGGTTTCGATCGGCGAGGCTCCGCATGAGGAGGGCTTTGTAGTGGCAGACATTCCCGGGCTGATCGAAGGCGCGCATCTGGGCGCGGGGCTGGGGACGCAGTTCCTGCGGCACATCGAGCGAACGCGGTTGCTGGTGCACCTCGTGGATGTTTCCGATGCGAGCGGCCGGCCTGATCCGGTGGAGGACTTCAAGGTCATCATGGGCGAGCTGCGCAGCTTTGGCCATGGGCTCGACGAGAAGCCAATGATCGTCGTAGCGTCCAAGGCGGACGTGGCAAATCCGGAAAAGCTGAAGAAGCTGCGGGCGATGGCAAAGCGCAAAAAACTGCCTTTCTACGAAATCTCCGCGGTTACGGGATTGGGAATCGACAAGCTGCGGTATGCGATCGGCGAACGACTGCGGGAGCTGAGGAACGAAGGTGAGGTTGCGCAGGCCGTGCCGGCCGTCTCGTAAGAGCTGGGCTTGATTGAATGCTGTTGTTTGACGGTGCGCGGGGCCTTTTTGCGCCGACCGATCTATCCCCTCACGACAGATTGCGTTATGAGTTCAGCGGGGATGCCGCGCAGGTGCGAAGGTAGGTGTGTACGAGAACGATGAGTTCCTCGCACAGCGGTCCCACGACGCGCTCGGGAGATTCAGCCTCAAGCACTCTTCGACCGACGCCATTGAGAGCGGCAAGGACCACTGAAGCGACGAGTTCCGGATCCTTGGTGAGACCTCCTTTTGCAGTCGCGAAGAGAGCGGCGACGCGCCGGAGCAAGCGCCGGCTCACGGCCTTGCTGATGGCGGCGCCTTCAATGTCGGAGCTGACCGCGTAAAGAGTGGCACTGGCTTTTACATCGCGCATCTTGGCGTTCAGGTAGGCGTGAACGAGGGCTGTTCCCATCTCGAACGGGCCTGCCGATCGGTACTGGTCGCAGACGCGATCGATGGCGCCGCTGATTTCATCCATGTGGCGCTTGAGGCACGCCTGGAGCAGCGCGCTCTTGTTGGGGAAATACTGGTACAGCGTTCCTACGGAGACTCCGGCGCGCAGGGCAACCTGCGTCGTGGTCAGACGCTCCTTACCAATTGCGAGCAAAACCTGAATGGTCGCCTGGAGAATCGCGTCGACAGTGGCGGCGGAGCGCGTCTGAACCGGCGTCTTTCGCGGCTGCAGCGCTGGTTTGGCAGCGGTGGGCAAATGCGAACTCCAAAACTGAAGCTTACTTCATCCAAAGAAGGCAGCTCAAACCAAGCTGCCTGGAGGATGGATGTCGAAAGCAGAAAATCTCGCGGGCACGTTCCCGCTGCCCGGCACGAATGTCACGCTGAACCGCATGGGTTATGGCGCCATGCAGCTTGCCGGGCCGCATGTGTTTGGTCCGCCGAAGGATCGCGTTGCAGCGGTGGCGGTGCTGCGGGAGGCGGTCGAGTCCGGAGTTAATCACATCGATACGAGCGACTACTACGGACCGTATGTGACCAACCAGATTATTCGAGAGGCGCTCCACCCCTATCCGAAGGATCTGACTATCGTGACCAAGGTGGGCGGCAGGCGCGGGCCACAGGGGGAGTGGATTCCCACGCATAGTCCGGAGGAGTTGAAGCAGGGTGTGCATGACAACCTGCGCAATTTGGGTGTCGATGCGCTCGACGTGGTCAACCTGCGCGTATGGGGAGGCGGCGTGACCCGGAGTGAGGGATCGGTCGCGGAGCAGTTCACTGCGCTCGTCGAACTGCAGAAGCAAGGGCTGATCCGGCATCTGGGCATCAGCAACGCGACGGCAGCACAGGTCAAGGAGGCGCGTGCGATTGCGCCTGTAGTGTGCGTGCAAAACCAATACAACGTGGCACATCGCGAGGACGATGAATTGATCGACCATCTGGCGGAGCAGGGCATCGCGTATGTGCCTTACTTCCCGCTGGGCGGGTTTACTCCGCTGCAGTCGTCCACGCTGTCCGATGTTGCGGCGCGGCTGGGGACCACGCCGATGCAGGTTGCGCTGGCATGGCTGCTGCATCGCTCGCCGAACATCCTGCTGATTCCGGGCACGTCTTCACCGGCACATCTGCGGGAGAATCTTGCGGCGGCAAGGCTGGTGCTGTCGCAGGAAGTACTGGACGAGCTAGACTCTATCGCTTCAGCGGCGACGGATGCGGTTCAGGTCCACTAAGCGAAAGGCGCGGCGTGTCTATCCCTCCCGTTTGGCAACTGTCGCCCGCATGGCACCGGTCGAGATGCCTCCGTCGACGAGCAGGGTCTGGCCGGTGACGTAGCGGCTCGCCTCGGATGCGAGAAAGACGATGGCGCCGTCGAGGTCGTCGGGCGCGCCGGGTCGCTTGAGCGGGATCCGCTCCGTGAGGTACTCGACCCATTCGGCATCCTCATACATCACGCGGTTCTGGGCGGTCTTGAACCATCCCGGTGCGAGGCAGTTGACCGTGATGCCGTGCCTGCCCCAGTCGTCGGCCAGGCTCATGGTGAGCTGGCGGATACCGCCGCGGCTGGCGGTATAGGGGCCGAGACCGGCGTAGCCGGCGACGCTGGTCACTGACCCGATGTTGATGATGCGGCCGTAGCTGTGCGGGAGCATGTGGCGGGCGATGGCCTGCGCCACAAAAAAGCTGCCGCGCAGGTTGGTGTCGAGGACGAGGTTCCAGTCGTCCCAGTTGACCTCGAGTGCGGGCTTGCGGACGTTGCAGCCGGCATTGTTGACGAGGATGTGGATTTGCGGGACGGCGCGTCGCGCTTCTTCGGCCATGCGCTGGATGCTGTCGTAATCACGGACGTCGAGTTCCAGCGGAATGGTGCGGCGTCCGAGCGCGTTGATCTCAGCTTCGAACTGGGCCAGAGTTTCACGGTTGCGGCTGGTGACGATGAGATCGGCTCCCGCTCTGGCGAGAGCGCGCCCAAAGTACTGGCCGAGCCCGCGGCTGGTTCCGGTGATGAGGGCAACCTGGCCGGTGAGGTCGAAGAAGTTTTCGCTCACGATGCAAGCTCTCCCGTTGTAGACGGCGTGAGGACGACCTTCATCAGGTTGGGCTCGCCACGATGCAGGCGCTCGAACCAGCGGGGGCCGTCTTCGAGAGGCGCGACGGCGGTGATGAGCGGGCCGACGCGAATGGCGCCCGAGCGCATGAGCTCGATGGCCTCGGGATATTCGCCGGAGGACGCCGCGGTGCCCTGAAGGCGGATCTGGCGCGAGACGACTTTTTGCAGCGGAAGCGTGACTTCGGGCCTGATGTTTCCGATGAGGACGACGGTCCCGCCCTTGCGAACGCTGTCGATGGCGCCAGCGACGGTCTCGTTGCGGCCCACGGCTTCGAAGACTACGTCGACTCCCTTGCCGCCGGTGAGGCGCTGAACTTCGGCGATCAGGTCGGCGCCCGAGGCGTGCAGAGCCTCGTCGGCTCCCATGTCGCGGGCGAGCGCGAGGCGGGAGGGATCGATGTCGGCGATGAAGACGCGGGAGCATCCGCTTGCGTGCGCAGCCTGCAGGGTTAGCAGGCCGATCATGCCGGAGCCGATGACGAGCGCCGTCTCGCCGCCCTTCAGGTGGGCTTCGTGCACGGCATGGAGCGCAACCGAGACGGCCTCGAGCATGGCGGCCTCGGAGAAGCGCAGGGAGTCCGGCAGGCGGTAGACGATGCGCTCTGGAACAACAACGTATTCGGCGAAGGCTCCGTGGCGGCGATAGTCTCCGCAGGAGACGCCGACAACCTGACGGTTGTCACAGAGGTTCATATCGCCGGCGCGGCAGTATTCGCACTCGCCGCAGTAGACAGTCGAGTCGAAGGTGACGCGGTCGCCGGGAGCAAACTGGCGTACACCTTCGCCGACTTCAGCGACGGTGCCGGCCGCCTCATGGCCCATCACCAGCGGAGGGATGCGGCGGCCAGAGGAGCCGTCGTACCCGTGGACGTCGCTGCCGCAGATGCCGCAGGCAGCTATGCGGATGAGCAGTTCGCCGGGTCCGGGCACCGGCCGGGGCATATCGTCGGTGATGTCGAGCTTGCTGGGTTCGGAGAGCAGGAGTGCTTTCATCGATGAAGAATCCTCAGAGCTAGGTTACTCCGGGCGGGCATGATTAGCGCTTGCCGCCGCCTAGAACGAGCTTGCCGATGGTGGCAAGCTGCATGTTCGAGGTGCCTTCGTAGATCTTTCCGATCTTGGCGTCCCGGTAGTACTTCTCGACGGGGTAATCCTTGACGAAACCGTAGCCGCCGTAGATTTCGACGGCCTGGCTGGCGACTCGCTCGGCCACCTGCGAGGCGAAATACTTGGCCATGGCGGCTTCGCGCACATAATCGAGCTTCGCGTCTTTGAGGCGTGCGGCGTTGTAAACGAGCAGGCGCGTAGCTTCGATGTCGGTGGCCATCTCGGCGAGGGCGAACTGGACAGCCTGGAACTCGGCGATGGCCTTGCCGAACTGCTTTCGCTCCTGCGCGTATCTGGCGGCGTGGTTCCACGCACCCTGGGCTAGGCCGAGCATCTGGGCTCCGATGCCGATGCGGCCTTCGTTGAGGGTCTCGATGGCGATCTTGTATCCCTTGCCGGGTTCGCCGAGTACGTTCGATTCGGGCACGCAGCAGTCCTCGAGGATGAGCTCGCAGGTGGACGAGGCGCGGATGCCGAGCTTGTCTTCCTTCTTGCCGACGGTGAAGCCGGGGAAGTCTTTCTCGACGAGGAAGGCGGTGATGCCTTTGTATCCGGCGGCGGGATCGAGCGTAGCGAAAATGATAAAGATGCCGGCCTCGCGTGCGTTGGTAATCCAAAGCTTCTGGCCGTTCAGGATGTATTCGCCGCCGCGCCTTTCGGCCCGTGCTTGCAGGGCAAACGCGTCGGAGCCTGAGGCAGCTTCGCTGAGCGCATACGCGCCCACGGTGCCAGTGGCCATGCGCGGAAGAAAGCGCTGCTTCTGGTCGTTGGTCCCACAGCGCAGCAGCGCGTTGATGCAGAGTGTGTTCTGCACGTCGACGAGGACGCCGACCGAAGGGTCAACCGCGGAGATTTCCTCGACAGCGATGATGGCTTCGAAGAAGGATCCACCGGCGCCGCCATACTCGATGGGAATCTCGATGCCCATCAGCCCTAATTGAGACAGCAGCTGTAACAAATCGGAGGAGAAGTGCTGCTCTTCGTCCATCTGGCGCACAAGAGGAGCGATGGTCTCGCGGGAAAAATCGCGAACCGATGAGCGAAACAACTGCTCGTCTTCGCTGAGATGGGTGAGCGGCGCGGCAGCGGAAAGGGCAACGGTTTCAGGGGGCATACAGGGGCTCCTCAAATCGGCAGGAAAACCGTTGAGTTTAGCACCTGGGAGGGTCTGAGGACAGTCGTACCGGGCTACCGGCAGTGGATGGGTTGGTTCTGACGTTGTGGGAACTACTTCCAGATTGCCCGTGACTCGGGAGAAAACGCAAAAGTCAAAACGCACGCATCACTTCCGCTATGCGGACTTATCGTTAGCAATCCCGCGATCTGCAAAGATTGGCGGAATCGGTCAATTTTTGTGGACGACTTCGAACGAGTATCCATCTGGATCGAGTACGTCGGCTGCGTAATATCCTGGATAGTACTCGACTCGGGCCCGTGGCGAAATATTGTCCCTCCCTCCGGCTGCTATCGCGGCTTGATAAAAGTCATCCACCTGAACGTTGCTCTTGGCCTTGAACCCCCAATGAAATGCCTTTGGATCGGGCTCACCTTGCTTGAGCCAGAAGAATGCTCTCTTGCCATCACCGAATCCCCACAGATCGGGATGGCCATTCTCCCCCTTGTACGGAAGGAAAAACTTGATGTTGAGAGGCGCCAGGCATGCTTCATAAAACGCCAGCGAGCGTTCGACATCGCTTACAGTCAAGATGATATGGTCAATCATTTTTCTCCTTCCGGATACGACGGGTTGGATGCCTTTTGGCCAGCAGGATCGCATTACGAAGCGAACGCGGGTATATGCATCCCCTCAGCTCGCACAGTCTGGACGTCAGTCACTACGATAAAGCCTGAGATCAAGACCCTCTCGCCCTCAGCAACAACCGCCCCGGAACTCTCTGCATGTCGAAGCCGATCGGTACCGGCAACGCGCTTCGTGCCACTTATTCCCGCATGGTCGGCAATCCGGAAGTAATTTGCGGGAACTTCGGATATCTCAACTGAACTCGGAGATTTTAGTGATGGGAGGCGAACGGGATATCCCAGTGATAGATGAGTTCGAGGTAGGCAAGCTGGGCGGTCTGGCCGGCGGGGTAGATCTTCTGAACGACGGACTTACCCCAGCCGTGTCCGTAGTAGAGGTTGACGTCAAGATGCGTCGTGGCGTGCCAGTCGGAGCTAATGTCGGCGAGGTTGGTGAACGAGGTGAAGCCGTTGGCGGGGCGTCCGGTGAATCCGAAGACCCTGTTGTCGAAGGCTCCGCCGCCCTGGTACCAGAGGTCGTGTCCGGAGGTGAGCTGGAGCCAGTGGAGATCGCTGCGCAGCTCCCATTTTTTGGTGGGCCGGTCGACGACCTGGACGAAATTGTCGGTCAGGTTCATCAGGTTGTAGAGCGGCGTGCGGGCGTAGACGCGAGGCGTGGGCAGAAGTTCGAAAAACGTTCCGTGTTTGTTGTCGCTGGGATTGTTGTCTCCGCTGCCGCGCCACCAGCCGCCGCGAATCCAGGGCGTGCTGGGTATGTGGAGAAATTGGTACCCACCCTCGACAGCGACACCACCGCCGCGTTGCTCCTGCGGCCCCCAGCTTCCGTTCTGTAGCGCTCCCCACCCGACGAAGTCGAATTGTCCTGAGCCTGCTGGGATGACGGTGAGGAAGTCGCCACCGTACGTTCCGATGCGGATGTTCTGGTGGTCCGCCTGGCGGACGGCGAGCGGGCGGTTGTCGGTCTTGGTGATGCCGGTGCGTCCGTCGTGGTAGCCGATCGCGAAGGCTCGCCACAGAAAGCGGTCATGCCAGTCGGATTTGGTGAAGGCGAGGTACTGGATGTCGACGTTCAGCTCCGGATTGCCGTTCATGTTGAAGACGCCCTGGTCGGCGCGTCCGAACATGGTGGTGATGTCCCAGCTACCTCGGCCAAAGTGGGCATCGATGCCGTCAAAGCTGCGCTGGGCGTTGGTGAATCCGAAGTTACCTACGAGCCGTCTGGGCGACTCGGTTGGGCTGGAGCCATGCGAGGGTGGGGTTCTTCGGCTTGGTCTCAACGCCCTCGACCCACTCGATACGGCCGAGGCGGATATTTCCGTCTTCGGCGAAGTTGTATCGCGCAAAGGCCTGCTTGAGAAATGCGGCGGCCGGCCAGGAATTATTTCCGTTCGAAGCGTAGTAAGTGGCACCGAGGCCGAGTTGTCCCTGCGCGGTGTTGCTGCTGACGGAGTGATCAGGGGCGTCGAGGATCGAGGGCTGCGTGACTTCGAGCTTCCAGTCCCAGCGGCCTAGGTTCTGTGTGAGGCCGAAGCGCAGCATTGATTCGCCGTAGCCATAGGAGTTGTCGTAAGGCGGCGCTTCGAACCACTCCCACCCGATGCCGCGCGCGCGTTCATACACAAAGGCGGTTACGGAATGGCTGGACACCGAGGGCGGCGGGGAGGTGGGCTGTGGAGATTGGGCCAGCGCCCAGAAAGAGCTTGCCGTTGAGAGTACGAGGATCGAGCGAAGAAAACTGCGCAAATTGCCTCCAAAAATCACAGACTTCAGCGCGCCGGGATCGGTGCCCGGGGCGTCGTAAATTGGCTGGCCCGCTGTTGCGGGCTTGTGCAAAGATGATGGTTGCCGGAGGCGAGGGTCAACCAACTAAAGGTTGATCTTTATCTCCAACTGGCGGGCCTACAACCGGGGTCAACCAAAAGGTGGAGATACGGGTCGATCCTTTGAGGGAAGACGGAGATACGTCCGACTCAGTAGCTTTAGGTGGTTCGACTTTTGAGGCCCATTCGAGGTGATTTCCAAGATGGCTGCTGCTGCCAATCCAAGCATCCCCAATATCGCGTCGAATCCCGCTGCCCATCAGAGCCTGTATGACAAGTTGAATTCGCAGTGGCACGAGCGCGCGCTCTTTGTCTTTATGGCGATCGTCCTCGCTCATTGGGGTGAGCATCTGGTGCAGGCTTACCAGATCTGGGTAATGGGATGGCCCCGTCCGCAGGCAAATGGGATTCTGGGGCTGTGGTATCCGTGGCTGATCAAATCGGAGACGCTGCATTATGGATATGCCCTGGTCATGCTGATCGGCATCTGGGTGCTGCGCAAGGGGTTCACGGGTTTGAGCCGGAAGTGGTGGACGGTGGCGCTAGTGATCCAGTTCTGGCACCACATCGAGCACCTGTTGTTGATCACTCAAGCGACGCTACACCACAATTTCTGGGGCAAGCCGGTTCCGTGCAGCGTGCTGCAGCTGGTGTTTCCGCGGGTTGAGCTGCATCTGTTCTACAACTCGATCGTGTTTATCCCCATGGTGATCGGGATGTACTATCACATGTTCCCGCCCAGGGGCGAAGCGGAAAAGGCAACCTGCAGCTGCTCGTGGATCAAGGACGAAGTGGAAGACGGCGCAGCCTGCGCCGCATGAGTCTCGCCCCGCTTGCCGGTAGTCGCTGAGGAGTGGATTTTGATTCGAGGGCTCATGCACGGGGGTCGCCAGTTGGCGGCCCCTCAGTTTTGTGGAGCGATGCTCGCCGTTGTCTGCGCGGCGGTGATCCCGGGCTGTCGTCATCCGGAAAATGGGGTTCCGGGAATTGCGGTGAAGGAAGGCATCACACCGCAGCCTGCGCGGGTCGGACCCGCGGTCGTGTCTATCGAGTTGTCGGATGCGTCACACCAGCCCGTTTCACGCGCGGCTATCATGGTGGAAGCCGATATGTCGCACCCGGGGATGAGCCCTGTGTTTGCCGAAGCAAAGGAAACAGCGCCGGGCCGCTATGGTGCGCCGGTTGGATTCAACATGGCCGGCGACTGGGTGGTGCTGCTCCATATTAAGCTCGCCGATGGACGCCGGATCGAGCGCCAGATGGACGTGAGGGGCGTCCAGCCGAATTAAGAGATTGCCTGCTACGTTGTCCAATTCGCCCACTCCGCAAGACGATCTCGAAGACGACTTGAGCGGGGAGGACTTCGAGTCGGCGCCGTTCGATCTGCTCACTGTCCCGGTTCTGGGGCGCTTTCTTCAGTGGAAGCACTCGCGGACGATTCTGGGAATTCCGCTGCTGTTGGTGAGCGCGGCGATGATTCTGCACGGGCTGCTGGGGCCGACGATCTCGCCCAAGAATCTGGCGACGGTCCTGACGTGGGTGCACTTCCGCGGCGCTCTGGTGCTGGTAATTCTGGTGGCGGGCAACTTCTTCTGCATGGCGTGCCCGTTTATGGTGGCGCGGAATGCGATGCGGCGCTTTATTCATCCGCGGTTCAACTGGCCGCGCCGGCTGCGGAATAAATGGGTTGCGGTCGCGCTGTTCGCGCTGATTCTGTTCACGTACGAGTTATTCGGGCTGTGGTCGTCGCCATGGCTGACGGCGTGGATAATCGCCGGATACTTCCTTGCTGTGCTCGCGATTGACGGCCTCTTCAAGCACGCGACGTTCTGCAAGTATGTGTGTCCCCTCGGGCAGTTCAACTTCATCGCGTCGACGGTCTCGCCGCTTGAGATCGCGGTGCGCGATCAGGAGGTCTGCTCGGGCTGCCACACGAAGGACTGCATTCGCGGGCGGCAGGCTACCGTTTCCGACGCTCGGGCCTCCGATCTTGTGGTGCTGCAGCGAGGCTGCGAGCTTGCCCTGTTTCTTCCAGCCAAGGCGGGCAACATGGATTGCACCTTCTGTCTCGACTGCGTGCATGCATGCCCGCACGACAATATTGGGATTCTGAGCCGATTGCCGGCGAGCGAACTGATGACCGATCCGCGGCGATCGGGCGTGGGTTATTTCTCGCGGCGCAAGGACATCGCAGCACTTGCACTCGTCTTCTGCTTCGGTGCGCTGATGAATGCCTTCGGCATGGTGAGTCCTGCATATACGGTCGAGAGCTGGATGGGCCGCGTGCTGCATATTCAGAACCAGGCGTCGATACTGGGTTTACTCTTCGCTGTTTTCCTGGTGGTCGAACCGGCGATTCTGCTGGGAGGCGCGGCGTGGCTGACGCGCGCATGGGCGGGGGTAAAGCGCGCATGGCTGCCGCTGGTGCTGCGTTACAGCTATGCGCTGGTCCCGCTGGGCTTCGGCATGTGGCTCGCGCACTATGGGTTTCATTTCTTTACTGGGCTGTACACGATCGTTCCAGTCACTCAGAACGCACTGGCAAGTTTGGGATGGCCCTTGCTGGGCGAGCCGCAGTGGATGCTGGTAGGGCTGCCAAAGTATGTGGTCGAGCCGCTCGAGTTCGGTTTTCTGCTGCTTGGCCTGGCCGGCTCGCTGCTGATTGCATGGCGACTGGCGGAAGAAGACGCAGACGAGCGACGTGTGCGTGCCTTTGCGCCGTGGGCGGCCGTCTGTGTTCTGCTGTTTCTGGCTTCGATCTGGCTGATGACGCAGCCGATGGACATGCGCGCGACGATGATGGCGGGATGAAAACGACAAGGAAACAGGGCGCGGGGAACTGGGAGCAGATGGTGAGGACGGCGTCGCGAATTTGCCTGATTACCCTGCTGGTGCTGTGCGCGGCGATGCCGGCGCGGGCACATCTGGGGCCGCCGTATCCGATCATGCAGGACCGCAAGGTCGGACCATTTACGGTTTCGGTGTGGGCGAATCCCGACACGGGCATCGGCAGCTTCTTCGTGACGGTCGACCCGCCGAAGGGCGGCACCGTTCCGAGCGACATGAAGGTGCAGGTTGCGGTGCAGCCGGTGAGCGGGCGTCTGCCGGAGAAGGCATACGGCGCATGGCGGGAGAAACTGCGCGACCGCGTGGAGTTCAAAGCGGATGTGCCGTTTGACAAGGAGGAGGAATGGCGAATTCGGGTCCTGCTTGCGAGCGCTGAGGGCAGCGGCGAAGCAGACACGAAGGTGCAGGTAACTCCGCCGGGTCTGGGGCGCTGGGATCTGCTGCTGTTTGCGTTGCCGTTCCTCGGGGTTGGAGTGCTGTGGTTCAAGGCGATGACGACAAAGATGGAGAATCGCAAGAAGGCGCAGCGAAGAAAGGCGCAAAAGACAGCGGTGTGAGGGCGAGCGCATATTCACGTTGAGTTTCGATATGTTCAGGAGAATCCCCGCTTAGGGTACCAATGAGAAGGCAGGACGAAACCGGATTCGTCACAAAGGATGGGTGCGCGCGAGCGTTGCCGCCGCGCCTGCCATCGCGCCTGCTCGTGTGGGTACTGGCTTGGTCGGCGCTGATCGTAACTGGGTGCCGCTCGCGCCTACCGGAGCCCGGCTCAAAAGCGTATGCCGAATATGTGTCGGCCTTCTATGTGGGGCTCGCGGCTCTGCAGGTTGGGGATGACGTTCGCGCCGATCGTGAACTGGGGCGCGCGACGCAGATTGTTTCCGGCGAGCCTGCAGGGTGGGCAGACTGGGGGGTCCTGGCGCTGCGGCAGAGGAATTTCGATGTGGCCGGAGAGAGGCTTGGGCGTGCGCAAAAGCTGGCCGGCAATAACGATGAGGTTTATTACCTGTTGGGACTGGTCGAGGCGGGACGGGGCAGATCAAGCGAGGCCATTGCGGATTTGCGCAAGGCTGTCGAGATCAATCCGAACAACCTGGTTGCGACCTACAGGCTCGCCGAGGAGATCGAGCGCCAGGGCGATGCCAACAGCGAGGCTGAATTTCAGCAACTGATGCAGCGCATCTCGGCGGCGCAGCCGAACAACATGGCTGCCCTGCTCGAACTCGGACGGGTGGCTGCGAAACGCGGGGACTCGGCCACGCTGAAGCAGGTTGTCGCGCAGGTCGACTCTCGTGCCCATGGCTGGCCTCCGGAAATACAACAGCAGGTTGCAGCGCTCGATGCAGCAGCGGCTGGGCCGCACGCGCGCGCAGCGGCGACTCGCACCACATTTCTACGCAATGCGCTGATGCGGCTGCCGGATTTCCGGCAGAGCGTGGCGGCGATCAAGCCCGCTCCGGGGGATGAGGCGCAGCCATTCACGCATTTTCTGCGGCTGCAGACGCCGAAGTTCACGCCCGCTCCTGCGGATACGGCAATGACGTTCGCGCCTGAGCCGTTCCCGGATGCGGACAAAACAGCATGGAACTGGATTGGTGCGGTGTCGCTGAGCGGAACCGGTGCGCCGACGGTCGTCGAGGCGAATGGGAACACCGTGCGTCTGGCTTTGGGCGCGACTTTGGCGTTTCCGGGAGGAAGCGCGAAAACAGCGCCGCAGCCCGAGGGCGTAATTCCGATCGACTTCAACTACGATTTCAAGACCGATCTGGTGCTGGCAGGTGCGGGTGGCGTGCGTTTCTTCCGTCAGGACGACCCGGGCGCATTCACGGATGTGACGGCGCAGACGAAGCTGCCCGGAGCGATCGTCAACGGACACTACACGGGTGGATGGGCCGTAGATATTGAGGCCGATGGGGACCTTGATGTGGTGCTCGGAACGGTTGCGGGCGAGCCGGTGGTATTACGTAACAACGGCGATAACACTTTCACCCAGATTCATACTTTTGCCGGGATCTCCGGCGTGCGTGGCTTTGTGTGGGCGGACCTGAATGGAGATGGCAATCCCGACGCGGCATTTATCGACGGCTCAGGCAAGCTGCGCGTCTTCAGGAACGATCGCTCTGGCCGATTTACCGAATGGACAGGACTGCCGGTAGCGGGAGAGTTCAAAGCGGTGACGGCTGCGGACGTGAGCCATCGCGGAATTCTCGATCTGGTGGCTGTGCAGGCTGACGGTGCGGTGATCCGGCTTTCGGATAAGGAGGACGGCTCGGCATGGGGGCGCGTGGAGCTGGCGCGCATTCCGGATGCGGCGAAGTTTCTCTCGGGTGACGCGCGCCTGCATGCTGCCGATCTTGACAACAATGGAGCCGTCGATCTTCTGCTTGGCCGCGTGACGGCGTCGAATGACGCAGGGGTTCCGGGTGCGTTGGTCTGGCTCGGGGATGCCCAGGGCGGTTTCGGTGACGCGATGGCAGTTTCGGGACCGGCGATGGTTTTCGATGCGGCGGATCTCAAGTCTGCCGGGCGGCTCGACTTGCTCGGGTTGTCGAGCGATGGCCAACCGCTGCGGGCGGCAAACCGAGGGACGAAGAATTATCACTGGCAGATCATTCGTCCGCGCGCGAAGCAGGCTACGGGAGACCAGCGCATCAATTCGTTCGGGGTGGGCGGGGAGATCGAGGTTCGCTCTGGTTTACTGGTGCAGATGCAGCCGATTACAGGGCCGCAGGTTCATTTCGGGCTGGGCGAGCAGACGGGTGTTGATGTGGCGCGCATTCTCTGGCCTAACGGATCGGTGCGGGCTGAGTTCGCGCTGAAGGCCGACCAGGAGGTCGTGACCGAGCAGCGCCTGAAGGGCTCGTGCCCATTCCTCTTTGCATACAACGGCAAACAGATGACGTTTGTGAAGGATGCTGTGCCATGGGGATCGGCGATTGGGCTGCGCATCAACAATCTGGGCACGGCGAGCATCGCAGCGACGGAGGAGTGGTACAAGATCCCGCGCGGAGATCTGGCGCCGCGCGACGGCTACTACGATCTGCGCATCACGGGCGAGTTGTGGGAAACCTACTACTACGACTCTCTCGCGCTGATGACGGTAGATCATCCAGCCGGCACCCAGGTGTTCACCGACGAGCGGTTTGTCGTTCCTGCGGTGAAGCCCCGGATCATTGTGACGAGCACGCCGCATAAAATCTTGCGCGCGGTTGACGACAACGGCCGGGACGTGACGGACGTAGTTCGCGATCTGGATGGCAGGTATCTCGACACCTTCGGACGCGGGCAGTACCAGGGCGTGACCCGCGATCATTACGTCGAGGTGGATCTTGGCGAGGATGTTCCGGCGGGCGGGCCGCTGTACCTGATTGCAAGGGGATGGGTGCATCCGTCGGACTCGTCGGTCAATGTTGCCATCAGCCAGGGCTCGCACGAGCAGGCGCGCGCGCTCAGCCTTGAAGTTCCCAATGGGCACGACGGCTGGGTTGTGGCGCGTCCGAACCTGGGCTTTCCGGCGGGCAGGAAAAAGATCTGCATGATCGACCTAAGTGGCGTATTTCGGGGCGGCGTGTTCCGCCCCGGCGCGCCGCATAAAGTGCGGTTGAGGACGAATCTTGAGGTCTACTGGGACTCGATTGAGTGGGCGCAGGGCGTTCCGGATGCGCCCGTGAAGATCGCGCGTCTCACTCCCTCAACGGCGGACCTGCACTATCGCGGCTACTCGGTGATTCATCAGGCAAACAGCTCGTCGCCGGAAATTCCGGACTACACCGAGCTGATGAGCACAACGCAAATCTGGCGCGACCTTGAGGGCTATTACACGAGATATGGCGATGTGCGCGAACTGCTCGGCGGCATCGATGATCGCTACGTGATCATGAATGCCGGCGACGAGATTTCACTGCGTTTTGCAGCTCCGGCGCCTCCGCCCGCGGGATGGGTCCGCGATTACGTGATCGCCGGCGACGGCTGGATCAAGGATGGAGACTATAACTCGACTTACTCAAGGACAGTACAACCGTTGCCGCATCACGACAGGACAACCTATGATTCGCCTCCCGGGAAACTGGAAGATGAGTGGGTTTACCGCCGTCATCCCGAGGATTGGGAAAACTACCAGACGCGGTATGTGACCGCGACGGGCTTCGAACACGCATTGCGCAGTAAGGCGGAGAGATGAAACGCGGTCCTGTAGCACGCATCCTGCTGGCGATTTTCTTTATCGGCCTGCTGGCAACTCCGATGGCGATTCGGCGGGTGGAAGCCGCGCGCGCGTCGGCGCGGATAAAGCTGAATGCCGACGCCGCTCTCGCCCGCCACGGCTTCTATCTGACGGAAGTGTCGCGCGCAGCCGGCATCGATTTCGTTCACCAGGCTCCGACGCTCGATCCCAGGCTGAACGGCATCATGCCGGAAGTCGCGTCGATGGGTGCTTCGGTGTCGATCGTGGACTTCGACCATGACGGCTGGCCGGATATTTATGTCACTACAAGCAAGGAGGGTGGGAAGAACGCGCTGTACCGCAACATGCACGATGGCACTTTCAAGGATGTTGCTCCAGAACTCGGGATTGCCGATGTCAATCAGCCCGGAACGGGCGTCTCGATGGGCGCGGTGTGGGGCGACTACGACAATGACGGGTACGAAGACCTTTTCCTGATCAAGTGGGGCAGACCGGAGCTTTTCCACAACGATCACGGCCATGGTTTTACGCGCGTAAGCGAGCAGGCAGGGCTGCCGAGGTGGATCAACGCGAATACGGCAGTGTGGTTCGACTACGACGGCGACGGGCTGCTCGATCTGTTTGTCGGCGGCTACTATCCCGAAAATGTGGACCTATGGCACCTGGCAAATACGCGCATGATGCCGGACAGTTTTGAGTACGCCCAAAATGGCGGCCGCAAATATCTGTTCCACAACCTGGGCAATGGCCGCTTCGAAGAGGTAAGTGAAAAACTGGGTATCGATAGCCGCAGATGGGCGCTGGCCGCATCGGCGGCGGACCTGCGGGGTACGGGGCATCCGGATCTGTTTGTCGCGAACGACTATGGCGTTTCGGAACTCTACCTGAACGATGGCAAGCGATTCCATGAGGCCGGGCAGCAGACTGGTGTGGGTTTTGCTCCAAAGAGCGGAATGAACGTAGCCTTCGGCGATATTCTCAACCAGGGCAGGTATTCGGTGTACGTGTCGAACATCTCCGAAGAAGGTGTGCTAATTCAGGGCAACAATCTGTGGGTTCCGAAGGATGGGACGACAGGAGAGAATCTGCAGTTTGAGAATCTGGCCCGTGATCTTGGGGTAGAGCTGGGCGGCTGGAGCTTCGGCGCGCAGTTTGGCGACTTGAACAACGACGGCACTCTCGATCTATACCTGACGAACGGCTATGTTTCGCTCGATCGTAACCGCAGCTATTGGTACGACTTTTCGAAAGTTGCGGGCGGCAACAGCACTATCATCGGAGACGCCGCAAACTGGCCCGCGATGACCGGCAGAAGCCTCTCCGGGTATCAGCAAAAGCATGTGTGGCTCAACGACGGAGCCGGCAAATTTGTCGATGTGGCACAGGCGGTCGGAGTCTCCGACAACTACGATGGCCGTGCCGTTGCGTTTGCCGACCTGTGGAATCGCGGGGTGCTCGACGTGGTGGTTGCAAACCAGCGCGGGCCGGTGCTTCTGTATAAGAACACCGTGAGTCCAGAGAACAAATGGGTGGAGTTTGAACTCGAAGGGACAAAGAGCAACCGCAGCGCCATCGGCGCCGAGGTGACGGTGTACTGGAACGGACAGAAGCAAGTGCAGGAGGTCTCAGGCGGCAGCGGGTTCGCCGCGCAAAACGATCGCCGGCTGCATTTCGGGCTCGGGAAGGACCCGCAGCTGGAGAAAGCCGTCATTCGCTGGCCGTCTGGAACGATTCAGACGATCGATCAGCCGGCGCTGGATCAGATCCACCACGTGAAGGAGCCGCAATGAGCCCGCAGGTAATCGCCGCGCCGGCTATCGGCACGCAAACCGGGTGGAAGAGCTGGCTGAGCCTTGAAAATCGGTTTGTCCCACCGGTGTTCATCACGCTGATCCTGCTCGTGGGGCATCTGTCGTACGGGATTCTCGAGAGCTATCCGAAGACGCTGCTCGCGATCGCCACCAGCATCGCGGCGGAGCTTGTGCTCGGGCGTATCTTCTTCGGCAAGTGGCCGCACCTGGCAAGCGCCTATATCACCGGCATCAGTGTGGGCATTCTCGTCCGCTCGCCCGCTTATTGGCCGTTCGCGCTGGCCGCTCTGCTCTCGATTACGTCGAAATACGTGCTGCGTGTGAAGGACCGCCACATCTGGAATCCGTCAAACTTCGGAATCTCGGCCCTGTTGTTTCTTGCGGGCGACTACGTGGCGAGCCTGAGTATTCAGTGGGGGAACTTCCTTGCGCCGATGCTGGTGATCTGGGCGCTGGGAGCGGCCATTATTTACCGACTGCGAAGGTTCCACATCACCGCAACCTACGTGGTTTCGTTCCTCGTCTTCGCGCTTCTCAGGGCCTGGATGATCGGGGTTCCGTGGAAGTCGGAGATAGCGCCGATCACGGGACCGGAGTATCAGCTCTTCATCTTCTTCATGATCACCGATCCGAGAACAACGGTGCGCAGCAGGATGGGACAGTGCGGGGTGGCGTTCCTGGTCGCGCTGGTGGAGATGATTCTGCGGCTGGACCAGGTGATCTATGCGCCCTTCTACGCGCTCTTCATAGTAGGACCGACGGCGCTGCTGGTTGAGATGTGGCTTCAGACGCGCAGGCAGAAGGCGGTTGCCGCGACTTCATGAAGGCCTGCCGAACCGCCGCAAAAAGAAATTCGAAAGCAATTGATACAGCATGAAGCGAACGATCACGCTTGCCAGCTGCCTTCTTGTTTGCGCAGCATTGAATGGATGTAAGCAGAAACCGTCGCAGCAGGCGCCGGTCGGCCGTCCGGCGCCGGCGCAGGCGGCACCTGCTGCCGCTCCCGGGCCTTCTTCCGCCCCAACCAGTTCTGCGGCTGCCCGGCCTTCGGGGCCGGTCGTATTCACGGATGTGACCGCGAAAGCCGGCATCAACTTCCGGCACAACAGCGGAGCATTCGGGAAGAAGCTGCTGCCGGAGACGATGGGCAGCGGCGCATGCTTCATTGACTACGATAATGACGGATGGCAGGACATCCTGTTCGTAAACTCGATGGACTGGCCGGACCACAAGACGCACAATTCGTATCCGGCGCTGTATCACAACAACCACGACGGGACGTTCACGGATGTGACGCGGCAGGCGGGGCTGGCGGTAGAGATGTACGGGATGGGTTGCGCTGTCGGGGATTTCGATAACGACGGCTACGACGATATTTACATCACCGCGGTTGGCAACAATCACCTGTTCCGCAATCTTGGCAACGGAAAGTTTGCGGATGTGACGGCGAAGGCGGGGGTGAGCGATCCGGGATTCTCGACGAGCGCTATCTGGTTCGACTACGACAATGACGGGAAGCTGGATCTCTTCGTTTCGCACTATGTCGACTGGTCGGAGGCGGCGGATCAGTACTGCTCGCTGGATAACAAGAACAAGTCGTACTGTACTCCGCAGCTCTACAAGGGCCAGAGCGCGACGCTCTTCCACAACAAGGGCAACGGAGTGTTTGAGAATGTGACGAAGCGGGCGGGCCTCTACGATCCCTCGAGCAAATCGCTCGGGATCGCGATGCTCGACTACGACAACGACGGGTGGATGGACTTGCTTGTCGCCAACGACACCCAGCCGAACAAGCTCTATCACAACAATCACGACGGGACCTTCACCGATCAGGCGGTGATCGCGGGCGTCGCATACGGTGAGTCGGGGACGACGCGTGCCGGCATGGGCTCCGATGCGGGGGACTTCGACCACTCCGGGCGGCAAGGGCTCGTGATTGGGAACTTCACCAATGAGGGGCTGGCGCTGTATCGGAATGATGGCTCGGGACTATTCACAGATGAGTCGGCTTCATCGGGAATCAGCGAGCCATCGATGCGGTCGCTGACCTTCGGGGCGATGTTTTTCGATTACGACCTGGATGGCTGGCTGGATATCTTCGCCGCGAATGGACATGTGGCCGATGACATCAGCGTGCTGCAGCCAACGCTGCATTATGAGGAGCCTCCGTTTGTGTTTCGTAACAGAGGCAGTGGCAAATTTGAAGACGTGACGGCGAAGCTGGGGGCGGCGCTGCGGAAGCCGGTGGTAGCGCGGGGAGTTGCGTATGCCGACTTCGACCTGGATGGCGATCTCGACCTGCTGATGACGACGAATAATGGGCCGGCGAGGCTGTTTCGGAACGATAACGGCAACCAGAACGATATGCTGCGGGTGAAGACGGTCGGGACCAGGTCGAACCGCGATGGCATCGGCGCGAAGGTCACGCTGAGAACCAACAAAGGAATGCGGCAGTTTGCGATGGTTCACTCAGGATCGAGCTATCTCTCACAGAGCGAATTGCCCGTGACATTTGGACTGGGTAAGCCGGAGGAGGGCAAGACGGTCAGTCTCGAGATCGTTTGGCCCAGTGGCAAGAAAGATGTAATTCCGGATTTGAAGCCGAACCAGTTCATTACCGTTCAAGAGGGTAAGGGCGTGATCTCGGCCCAGCCGATTGCGTTTACCCCGCGTGACGCGAGAGCAGTAACTCCGCAATAGCCCGGGCTGAGCCCTCGAAGGGCGATACGATACTTCCCTGAGTACGATCGGCAGATCGCGGCGTATAATTCTCGGCGCGATGGCTCCTCACATCCTCGTTCGGTGCACAAGTTGCAGCTCGCCCATACTGCTGCCGACGCAAACGCTTGAGCGGCCGTTCACGATACCAGAGGAGCAGCCCAATGAAAGTTTCGCCGTTGCCATAGCGTGTTCAAATTGCAAGAGCGTAAGAAGATACTTTCTGCAGCTAAAACATCCTGAAGATGACGCGTGGGACGGGGCGCCGGAAGCGGAAGAACAGAATGAGGACACAGTTTTTATAAATACTCTCAGCTGCGAAGCGGAAGACTGTCATTCTCTCCTGCCGCTGTTCGCAAATTGGAGTTCCGCTGCCAGCCACGCGGAGCGCCTGGCCGACATGCAAACTTGGCGTTGGGACGACTTGCGCTGCCCGGAAGGACATCTCATTCCGAAGCCCAAGCCGATCCTGGAGCCCGCCACGACCGAAGGCGGAAGTCCCTTACCGTAACTGGAAGCCACAGCGCTCAAAGAGTTCCATCACTTCGTCCTGACTGGCCTCGAGTTTCGCAGCCGTTTTGAGCAGATCGTCCGGGTCCACGGGGTACCAGTTCCGTCCGAGCAGGATTGCCGAGTCCGGCTACATTGAACGGCTCGATCGCGCGGAATGATTTCTGCCGAGAGGGCGTGGGATTCTTCGCCAGTGAGCGGCTGTTGAGCCCGTTCGAGAAGACGACGACAGGCCGGCCCGAACTCGGGGTGGTCGCGCAGGAGAAATGACGGGGCGAGGTGCGGCTTGCCGAGGCGGCGCGCGGCTTCGGAGTAGCTGACGGCGGCGAAGTAGAGCAGGGAAAGCGAGACGAAGACGGGAAAATTGCTCATGTTCGCGTAGAGGGCCCCGATGAGGCGGGCTGTCGCGAGCAGGTCGGCGTCGGTCTGGGCGGCGTATTCGGCGAGGCTGGATGCGAGGCGGGGCGAGTCCCAGTCGTTGGCGAGGATTTCGGCCAAGCGGCCGACGCCGAGGAGCGTCAGCGGGAAGCCAGTGGAGAGCAGCGGGTCGACGAATCCCGCGGCTGAGGGCAGGAGAGCCCAGCGTCGACCAGCGATCTGGCCGCTACGGAAGGCGAGCCGGGGGATGCATGTGAATGGGCGAATGGGCTGGGCTGAGGCGAACTGTGATTCGAGTGCGGGGATCCGGTCCAGGATCCGCTGCCAAGCTTCAGCTCCGCCCGTGAAGCCATACTTTTCGGCGAAGGCATCGGTGGCGGCAACGCCGGCGCTAGTGACTCCGTTGTTGAACTGAAGCACCCAGATCCAACCGCCATCGAAGACGTGGTGGACGGCGGCATCATCGACCGGATACGGGGGCGACTCGCCGTCGAGCATTGGATATAGGTTCTCCATCCGTCGGACGCCCTCGAAGTGACTGTAGAGGGCCTGCGTCGGCGGAAGGCCGGGCAGATCGAGTTCACTCAGGCCGAGGATACGATGTAGGAATCCGCGCGGACCGGAGGCGTCGACAAGGAATTTTGCGGAGACGCTCACGGGCTGGTCATGGCGTGTGCCGTCGAGAGTTACTCCGTCATCTGATTCGATGAAGCCGGTCAGGATGGTTTCGTCGAGGTAGTCCGCTCCGAGCTTCTGCGCTTCCCTGACCAGAAAATGATCGAAGTCGGCGCGGTACCAGTGCGTATCGGAGATATCGTCGTGGGGGCTGGCGGCGACGAGAAGCTGTTCGTCCCGGGTGGGCGGTGCGTTTCGGGGATTGTTGAGGTCGTGATGGTAGAAGGTGAAGCCGCGCTTCAGGCCGCAGGCGATCCCGGGATAAGTCCTCTGCCAGGTTCCCCATTTTGAGAGCGGCCGCACGGAAGGCAAATCGTAACGATCACTGAGCTCTTCGAGAAGCAGGTTGGTGAGTGGCGTGGAGGATTCTCCGATGACGATGCGGGGGTGTGTTCCCTTCTCGACCATGACGACGGAGAGGCCGAGGCGGCGCGCGATCATGGCGAGGAGGGAGCCGGAGAATCCGGAGCCGACAATGGCCAAGTCGTAGTGGGAGGTCAATTCTTCTCTCCGCAAGTGGCACACACGACACTCTTGAGGATCTGCTGCCGCAGGTTCATCTCGCGCAGGCACACGACACGGGCCGGGAAGCAGCGTGGACAATCGGCGCCGGGCTTCAGGTCCCAGAGATCGGCAAAAACGCGGCCCCGACGCAGATGGATCCCGTAGGCGAGCGCGGCTTCGAGGTAGCCGACGCTTGGCGGGGCGAACTCGCCGAGTGAGGCAAGTTCTTCCATGGCTCCGTTGCCTCCGCGGGTGGGGATGAGAGTCGCGGCGGTGGCTCCGCAGTCGAAGGCGAAGTCGAGGGAGCGCTGGGCCCAGTGCAGAGCGCTTCGCTTTCGCTGCATGAAGGGCGGCCTGACGAGAATGAAGACGCGGAGGTCAATGTCGTGCTCGCGGAGCCTGGCTGCGGCAGCCGCGAACTGATCGGTTGTCATGCGCTTATTCAGTTTTTCGAGGATTGCCGGGTGGGCCGTCTCGAGGCCCATGGCTACTTCGAGCTGGCCGGACAGGATTTCCTTGAACTGGAAGCAGTTTTCGCCGATCTTTTCCCCGATCAGGGCCGGGTGGCACTCGACGATGACGCGCTCGAAATCGGCGACGCGTTCGGCGATTGCCGGATAGTCCTCAACGGGGATGGCACGAGGATCGAAGAAACTGCCGCTGTTGTAGAGCTTGATGTGGCGAGCCGGTTCGAGGCGGGCGAGAGCGTAATCGATCTGAGCCGTGATGGCGCCCTGAGGCACGGATTCGGTCAAGGTGTTCTTCCATAGATCGCACATGAGGCAACGCCATGGGCACTCACGGTTGGTGAGGAAGACGGTGGCGACGGGAACGATTACACCCCTCGCCGAATGCTCTTCTTCAACGAAGAAGGCATAGGGTCGAAACGGATCGAGCGCGTTGCGCCCACTGTCGATACCGGCCCGGCGGGAGCGGATCCACTCATCGCGTGCAGCGGGTGCTTCGGGATAGGACAGAGGCAACGCGGCTCTCACTGGTACAACGACAGAAATTGCTTGCGGTACTCGGCTTCGCGGTAGGGCAGCCGGGACTGCATCGCCTCGGCGGGCAGCGCTCCGTGCTGGAAGCGGCGCTTGGGGAAGACCGGCATCTGGAGGCCGGTCACGGCGGCGACTCCGCGGGAGACGATCTCGCCTTTCAGCTCGTAGAGGCGCCCAACGTCATAATTCGTGAGCTCGATGAAGGGGATGGCCTCGGCAACGGCAATCACGCTCGGTCGAGTGTAGGGGCTGAATCCACGGAATCCGAAGTGGTGCGCGGGCGCGTAGGTGCGCGTGTAGGAGCGGCTGAGGCCTCCGCTGTAGGTGAGCGAATGCTTGATTTTGCCGACACCCCAGCCTTCCTGGTAGAGCATGGGGTTGTTGACGACGCTTCGGATGGTGAGCTCGGGGTTCTCTTCGATGGGGTAGTCCTTGAGGTTCTCGTCGCCGCCGTCGCCGTCGATGAGCCAGCGCCATTCGGGGTAGCGCTCGCGGATGCCGCGGCAGAGCGCCATGGCCATGGTGGCCGACTGGATATCGAGAGGCTTGTAATCCTCGGTGACGCGGATGGTTTCGGTGACGTCGAGTGAAGCGGGAGTGGCGGCGATCGGTTCGAGGAAGAGCGAAAGGCCGAGGCGATCGAGGAAAGCAGCGGCCTGGTCGAGGTCGGGACCGCCTCCGAGGTCGAGCGTGAAGGCCTTGAGGCGCGCGGGGCTCATGGCGAGCTTGCGCAACACGTGATACGTGACCAGGAAAACGCTGCCGCTGTCGATGCCTCCGGAGAAGCAGACACCGATGGGCTCTTTTTCGGGAATGCTCTGGAGCCAGCGGGAGATTTCGTCGGCGAGAGCGGAGATGTAGGTGCGGCCGATGATGTCGAGATCGGCGGTTAGCGTTCCCATGGGCGGAGTGAAGAAGCGGGTGTAGACGGGGTCAGGGTCGGGGCAGCCGATGAGCTGCAGCTCCACGACGTGGTGGGCGGGGACCATGCGGGTGTAGCTGGGATGGAACTGCGAGTCGAGTCCCTCGGACTTCAACCAGTCGTAGATGGCGTCGATGCGCGGAGCGACGACGAGGGCAGGGCCTTCCGAGCGCTTGGCGAGGAAGTAGCGCATGGGGCGATCCAGGGAGCGCGCCATCTTCCCGATCTTGCCAGATCGGGCGAGCAGGGCGAAGGAGCCTTCGATGTTGCGGACGGCGTCAGCCGGCTGCTCGAGCAGGAGGCGGCGGGCGTCTTCGAGGGTCATGTTGTAGATCTGGTTGGCTTCGGGGCCGGTCAGGTCGACCACCCGTTCGACATATTGGGCGAGTGCATCTGCCACGCAGTTTACCTCGAAGGCCTAGTCTACTCTCTGGGATGCCAGCGGCGGTATCCGCCGCTGGTTGGAGCATCCTTACGTAGCTCACGTGTCCAAACGCGAACATCCTGTGCTGGTTGTGGACACCTCCGCGTTCGGAAGCACGGAGGAGTGGGCCGCCCCGAACGGCTTGCAGGGCTATAGTTTAGCGGCTGCGTCAGCGTGTGCCGTTTGTTGGTCACAAAGCTGCTCTGGTATTCGGCGCTGAAGTGTAAGCTGACTCACCGGAGGCTTGGGATGGCGCATTTTGAGCGGATTCGTGATGTGGTTTCGGGGCCGTTCAGTCCGGACATCATGCAGCAGAGGATGGCAGCGGGCTGGCAGCTGGTTTCCATCGAGTGGCGGCGGGAATTGCCGGACCATGAGGCTCCGACGGAGGGCGCGTTCAATGAGGAGATTCCTTATGGGCTGCGGATCTCGGATGACTGCCAGCGGCTGGAAGCGGATCCTCATGAGAACGCCGCGCTGACGCTGATGATGGAGCTGCTGGTGCAGGATTTTCCTCTGTCGAATGTAGTCAGCGACCTGAACGAGAAAGGCTTTCGCATGCGCAATGGCAAGCCGTGGAGCAGGGTGACGGTATTCAACATGATGCCGCGGCTGATCGAGGTGGGTCCGCGGCTGTTTTCGACAGAAGAATGGGAGAAGCGGCGGTCGAAGTTCGCGCGGTTCGTTTAGGGGACGGATCAAGCAGGGATGGATCGTTTGGGAAGGGATCAAGGCGCGGGCTTCGCTTTGGCAGCTGTGGGAGCGGTTGGGGGAGGTTGTCGAGGCTGCGGGGCGGTATTCTTCGCGGGCTCGGCGGCAGAGGGCGATCGTTCGAGATACTGCACGATGAGCGAAATGCGGCGGTTGGAGGGATCGTAGGGGTTATTGGGCAGGCGCAGGTGCTGATCGGCGTATCCCCGCACCTGGGAGACCTGGTTGTGGCGGAGACCGTTGTCCTGCATGAGGCGACGGGCGGCGTTGGCGCGGTCCGCGGAGAGTTCCCAGTTGCTGTAGGCGGCGTCATTGGCGTAGGGCTGGGAGTCGGTGTGGCCCTCGATGGAGATGTTGTTGGGCACGTCCTTGAGCTGGCCGGCGAGCATGGTGAGGAACCGGCGGCCGATATCGTTGAGGGTGGCACTGCCAGTGTCGAAGAAGGTGCCGTTCTTCGATTCGAGCAGCTCGATGCGAAGGCCCTCAGGGGTGACGGTGATCTCGATCTGGTTGGAGAGGTGCTTGAACTGCTTAGTCTGCAGGATGGCTTTTTCGAGACGCTCCTTGAACTGCTGCATGTTTTCCCGGGTGAGCGGCATGTTGTCGGCCGAGCCTGCGCGGTCGGAGCCGGTGAGGGCCGAGCTGCCGCGGGGGTCATTGAAGTATCCGGCGATAACCTTGCGAACATGATCGCTGGTGTTCATCAGCCAGAGGACAATAAAGAGCGCCATCATGGCGGTGACGAAGTCGGCGTAGGCGACCTTCCATGCGCCGCCGTGGTGGCCGGCATGAGCGCGGGCCTTCTTGAAAATGATGGTCGGTTTCTTCGACATAGCCGGTCTCAGGCGACCTGCGGCTCGGCGGCGGCTTCTCGCGGCTGGTCTCCGCGGCAGGCGGTTTCCACTTCCTCGAAGGCCGGTCTCACGTGCAGAGGGATAGCGCGGCGGCCGATCTCGATGGCCTGCACGGGCGCATTGCCCTTGATGAAGGAGACCATCAGCACGCGCATCACGTAGAGGAAGGCGTGCTCTTCTTCGGCTTCCTTGCTCATGTAGGAGCCGATAGGACCGACCAGGCCGTAGCAGAGAAGAATGCCGAGAAAGGTTCCCACGAGGGCGGCGGCTACCTTGTGACCGATGGCCTCCGGAGGGCCGCCGAGCGCGCCCATGGTGATGACCACGCCGAGCACGGCCGCCACGATGCCGAGGCCGGGCAGCGAGTCGGCCACCGTGGTCAGTGCCGAAATGGGCTGATGGGCACAGCGATGCCGGACCTCCATGTCGAGGTCCATCATCTGGTCGAGGTCGAAGGGATCAACGCCGCCGGTCACTGCCATGCGCATGGTGTCGCAGACAAAGTCGCGCACGTGATGGTCGGCGATAAAGTCCGGATACTGTTTGAATATCTCGCTCTCCGCCGGCTTCTCGATGTCCATTTCGATGGAAAGCATGCCGGCGCGGCGGATTTTATTCAGCAGCTCGAACATCATCTTCAGCGTGGAGACGTAACGCTGTTTGCCGTAGCGGGATTTGCCGAAGACGCCGAGGACTCCACCGAGAATGCTCTTCAGCGTATGCAGGGGATTGGCGATCAGCAGCGTGCCGAGTGCCGCGCCGGCAATGATGAGGAACTCGGCAGGCTGGAGCAGCACGGCGAGATGGCCCTTCTCCATGAGAAAGCCGCCGATGACCGCGCCGAAGACCAGCAGAATTCCGATAATGGCAAACATCTGAGAGCCTCTCGCGATTGTGTTCCGGATGCGAAGACGCGAATGCGTCGACTGGTGAGTGTATCGGCGGGGGAGAGGGGTTAGGTTAATGGCCTGTCTTCGCGCGCGTGGGCTCTTAGGACGCTCTAATCTTCGAGCTCAGTTCCGAAGGTCCGAAAATCCGGATTCTTTGGCTCCGCTCAGCACGGGGCTGAGGGGACAAGCGAAACCGGCCACACGGGACTTTCGCCAGTGGGGGTGTGGTAATTTTGAACAGTTTTCCATTTCCCTCATAAGTGATTTCATGAGCATCGAACAAGCATTCAAGGGTGTATTGCCTGTACCATTGTTTTCAACTTCCTCGATATATTCCCTCGATGGCGAGAAGCATAATTATTCCAAAGCCAGTAGGACAAGGCCTATTACTCTCTACATCTCATGTTTGATGGGCAGAGGACTTACTACTACCTATTCTCAAAGATTGGCAGGTTAACCTCTAGCCCTCTGTCTGGCAGCCTTGCTTTACAGGATTCCTATGCCAGCGCCCGCCCGAGGAGGGGCGAAAATGCTTAGTCGGCGCGCTTTAATCCAGGCACTCATCAGCCCAATATCGATTCTGGGTATGCTGTCTTCGACACGCATCCATCCGGCCTACAAGATGACTACATGGAAAAAACTTAAGCTTGGATGGAGATTCATCTGGAACAAACGAAGAATTACTGCCGCTGATTGAATCGGGGCACCGGGCCATTCGTTGCGGCGAGGGGAACGCTCACGATTTTCGGAAGAGGGAGTAGGTACTGGAGGCCATTATGTAGGCATCCGTTCTTTCGCCTAATATCCTGTCAAATGGTCTGACGATCAGGCCTAGGACGCTCCAACATACCCTCAATAAAGGACTTATCGGTTTGGGAATATAGTAACGGATAAACGTCGCTCCCGTTTGCATCAGTGTATATGCAGGGCCGACGCAGCACCCAGACTCAAGGGTGATTAAGCCGGCTGTTTCGAACAGGAGCTGGTGCCCCGTCAAGGTGTAGTTCTGATAATGATGTGGATATCCGTGATACGGCTGCAGAAACGGCGTGCAGAGGAAGGCCTTCCCGCCGTGCTTTAATACTCTAAATATCTCCCGGGCAGCCTCGGCTGGTGCATGCAGGTGTTCGAATACCGCTTCGCAGTGAACTACATCAACGCTATTGTCAGCGAATGGCAAGCGGTGCGCGTCCGCAACGATATCAACGTTCGGAAATGGCCCAATATTTACGTTGAGCAGTTTTTCGTGGATGCGCATCGGCCCTCCCCCGATTGATATACAAACGGCGTCATCCGCCAGATCGTCGAATAGGGAGTGAAAGGCTTTCTGGCTCGCCTTGGTTCTGTAATCACGAATAAGAACGTCTCGAAGTGTGCGGGAGAGCGAGCGTAGCTTTTTGGGTGAGTATTCCTCGATCATCGTCCCCCCTCCCCCCGCATACTCTTCAGCCCACTTTTCGTCCACGAGCAAAATCGGAGCCCCCGTGTTAGACAAGCGGTATCGCTGTGTCTTGTCGTTGTTCTCCAGCCAGTTCCCATCTTCGGTGGTTGTCAGCTTGTGTCTTGTCCTCGGGCAAATCAGGATACCCCGCTCAATCTGCTCGGCAACGTTCATTCGCGTCCCCACTTTTGCGCTGCGGTTCACAGTTTATTGTAAGTCCAACAGTATTCGAACGGCGGCGTTGCCGCGTCACTGTAAATGTCGGAGTACCATTTTGCTAGATTCGGCAGCACGTAGTAAGGGCTTCCTGTGCCTTCTTAGTCTCCGTGCGGTCGTCCACTAACATCGAATTCCGACCGACAATGAGTTGTTCACTGTATATGGAACTGATCTGCCCCCCTTTTCCGCACAGTGGTGTTACGGGCGAACACAAAAAGGCCGGACTTCGAGCAGCGTTAGCGTTGGGCTGTGCTTACAATTCAAGCCATGGCGGGGGCGCTGCTTATGCGCAGCGACATCTTGTCAGGCTGCTGGACTCACTACCCGGAGGATTGATTGTCGCGAATTTCAGCAAATGAGCGACGCTCTAATTTCTGGCATGTCAGCTGAAGTTTGGGTGCGACTGAAAACACTCCCAAGGGGAAGCTTCTAGACAATTATCTACAACATTAGTCAATTAAGGTTTCATGTGAGGTACCCGGGCTACTCGACCGTGACGGACTTCGCCAGATTGCGCGGCTGGTCAACATCGCATCCGCGGCGGACGGCGATGTGGTAGGCGAGCAGCTGCAGCGGGATTACAGCGAGGACGGGCAGCAGCAGTTCTGATGCGGGTGGCACGTAGAGAACATGGTCGACAAGCTGTTGGATGTGCTCGTCACCTTCGATGGCCACCGCGATGACCTTGCCCGAGCGGGCTGTAACTTCCTGGATGTTCGAGAGCGTCTTCTCGTAGCGCAGCACGGAGTCACGGTTGGTGTTGTCTTTTGTCGCGAGAACAACGACCGGCAGTGTCTCATCGATCAGGGCGTTGGGGCCGTGCTTCATCTCTCCCGCCGGATAGCCCTCCGCGTGGATATAGGAAATCTCCTTGAGCTTGAGCGCGCCTTCGAGAGCGATGGGGTAGTGGATGCCGCGGCCGAGGTAGAGGAAGTCACGGGCATTCGAGTAGATTTTTGCGATCTCCTCGCAGGATGAACTGGCCGCGTGCAGGGCTTGCTCGACCTTCCCGGGCAGCAGGCTCAGCGCCTCGACCAGCGCGCGGCTTTGTTCGGCTGTGACGGTGCCGCGCTTTTGCGCCAGGTGCAGAGCAAAAAGAAAAAGCGCGACGAGTTGCGCGGTGAAGGCTTTGGTGGAGGCGACACCGATCTCGGGGCCGGCGTGGGTGTAGATGGTTCCGTGGGCCTCGCGCGCGATCATGGCGCCGACGACGTTGCAGATGGCGATGGTCTTCGAGCCCTTGGCGATCATCTCGCGCTGCGCGGCGATGGTGTCGGCGGTCTCGCCGGATTGCGTGATAAGCAGACCGAGCGCGGCGGGATCGGCGATGGGATCGCGGTAGCGGTATTCGCTGGCGTAGTCGACCTCGACGGGTATGCGGGCGAGGCGCTCGATCATGAACTTGCCAGCGGTAGCGGCATGCCAGCTCGTTCCGCAGGCGGCGATGTTGATGCGCGTGGCGCCGCGAAAGTCCTCGTCGGAGATCTGCATTTCGCTGAGGAAGACCTTGCCGGAGTCGAGCGAGATGCGGCCGAGGGTGGTGTCGCGGATGGCGCGCGGCTGCTCGAAGATTTCCTTGAGCATGAAGTGCTTGTAGCCGCCCTTTTCCGCCTGGATGGGATCCCAGAGGATGCGCTGCACTGGGCGCTCGATGCGGTTTCCTTCGAGGTCGGTGAGTTCGACGCTCGAGGGCGTAAGCACGGCCACATCGCCGTCGGCGAGGAAGTAGAGGTCGCGGGTGTGATGGAGGATGCCTGGGACGTCGGATGCGACGAAGTACTCCCCTTCTCCGATGCCGATGACGACAGGCGGCCCGTTGCGGGCGGAGACGATCTTGTTGGGCTCGTCGGCAGAGATGACGCTGATGGCGTAGGCTCCGGTGAGGCGGCGCGCTGCGCGGCGGACAGCGTCCTCAAGAGTCATGTTCTTGCCGGTGTCAGCGGCAGAGGCGAGTTCCTGCTCGATGAGGTGAGCGATGACCTCTGTATCGGTTTCGGTTACGAATTTGTGGCCTTCGGCGATGAGCTCATGCTTCAGGGCGAGGTAATTCTCGACAATGCCGTTGTGCACGACGACGATGCGGCCGCTGCAGTCGCGATGCGGATGGGCGTTCTCTTCAGTCGGGCGGCCGTGCGTCGCCCAGCGGGTGTGACCGATGCCGTAGGTTCCATCGAGCGGTTGCTCGCGGATGAC
The DNA here is from genome assembly GCA_963782175.1 of uncultured Acidobacteriaceae bacterium. GTDB lineage: Bacteria > Acidobacteriota > Terriglobia > Terriglobales > Acidobacteriaceae > Silvibacterium. The sequence continues at coordinate 60,236 of CAWAIX010000007.1, read as the reverse complement.
CTCTTCGAGATTGCGCAGCTTGCCGGGAGCGCGGCGTAACTGGAGACCCGCGCCACTTCCCGCCACAGCGATGCCGGCCGAGTCATAACCGCGATATTCAAGCCTGCGCAGGCCTTCGATGATGAGAGGAACTACCTGCTTGCTCCCGACGTAGCCGACGATTCCACACATGATCCTGATTATAAGAACGCGAACGGGGTGGAAATGTTCTTACGCAGCAGGTCGAAGCTGTTACTCTTCGAGATGGAAGGTGTACTCTTCAATTACGGGATTGGTGAGCACCTCGCGGGCGATCCGGTCGACTTCGGCACGCGCCTCGGCAGCATCGAGTCCGCTTCCAAGTCTCAAGACAAAGTATTTGCCCTGACGAACGTCTTCAATTCCCCTGTACTGCATCTTTACAAGAGCATTGTGAATCGCCTGACCCTGAGGATCGAGAACGGTCTGCTTTAGGGTTACATAGACATGAGCCTTCATCGTGCCCGATTATAAACTCTGACGAATTCGCGTTTCGCGCCTGAAGCGCTTCGCAACTGCCCCTTCTGGAGGGGGGAAGCATGACGAATTATCTGGAACTGCCGATTGGCGACAGGATGCCCGAAGTCGTCAACGCGGTGATCGAGATTCCTGCGGAAGGAATCAACAAGTACGAGTATGACAAGCAGCTCCACGTCTTCCGGCTGGACCGGAACCTCTACTCGCCGGTGCATTATCCGGGGGATTATGGCTTCGTTCCGTCCACGCTGAGCGACGATGGCGACCCTCTCGACGTGCTGGTGCTGGTGGATGCTCCGAGCTTTCCGGGGTGCGTGATGCAGGTGAGGCCGATCGGCCTGCTCGAAATGCTGGACCAGGGCAAACTTGACGAGAAGGTATTGGCGGTCGGAAAGAATAATCCCCGGTATACCGATGTGTGGAATTATTCGGAGATCTATCCGCACATGCTCAAGGAGATCACGCACTTCTTCTCGATTTATAAAGACCTCGAAGGCAAGCGCGTGGAAGTTCACGGGTGGCACGACGCGGCTTACGCGCGCGATCGCATCACGTGGTCAGCGGCAAACTTCAAGGAGAGCAAGGCGGCCAAGGCTTCAGTCGCCGGATGAGGCAGGCTGGAGCGCCTTGGACAGCGGGCGGCCGGACCAGACACTCCGGGAGATGCGGTAGAAGATGGGCCCGGCCAGAGCAATAAGGAATCCGAAGACCAGAGCTGGCATGTGCGCCATGCGCTCGTCGCGCGCGCAGAACGCGGCGTAGACGATCAGGACCGTGGGCATGACACCGATGGCGATGGCCATGGCGAGATTTCCAGCACGGAAGGGGCGTGCGAGGTTCGGCTCGCGAAAGCGCAGAACGACCAGCGCGACGAACTCAAGGATGAGGCTCGCCCCGTATAGCATGAGATCGATAGAGATAAGCCGCTCGAAGCTGAATTGCAGAGCCAGCGCCCAGGCAGTTGCGCAGATAAGCAGCGCGACCCAGGGCACTCCCTTGCTGTTGCGGCGAGCTAGCGCGGAGGGGAGCAGACCGTCCTCGGCCATGACCATAGGCACGCGGGCGTAGGACATCATGAGGGCATTGAACATGCCCAGGCCGGTAATGGTCCCTCCCAGTACGATGGCGATTCCCAGCCAGGGACCGGCTAGGCGGGAAGCGGCATCTGTCCACGAGCCGGTAGTGAACTGCGCGATTTCCATACCGGCGAAACCGACTGCGGCGATAGGAATCACGTAGCTCAGGGCCACGACGGCTGCGCTGAGCAGCATGGCACGCGGGTAGTTCCGCTGCGGGTTATCCACTTCCTTCGCGACCGTCGAGGCGTTGTCCCAGCCCATGTAGTTCCAGAGCGCAACGAGGATGGCAGTCGACAGACCTTCGCCGCCCGTGGGGGCCGCGGTCCATGCCGGGTTTGCATTCAGATGCCAGCCGTGCCAGACTGCGGCTCCAACGAGAACCGCGAACGGCGCGAGCAGCGCAACGAAAAGGGCGATCGAGCCCTCACCCACAGCGGGAGCCCCGCGCAGGTTCCACACGCAGCAGAGGGCGATCAGGGCGAGTTCCCACAACGTGCCGCGCGGGCCTGCGGTCCACGCAGGGAACAGCTTGCTGAGGTAGAGCACGAAGATTGTGGGATAGATGGCCATGTCGAAGATGCTGGCCGTAAGCGAGAGCCACGCCTCCTGGTATCCCCAGAATGGGCCGAGAGCCCGTCGCACCCAAACGTAGAAACCGCCTTCATCGGGAATGGCGCTGGCCAGCTCGCCGATCATGAGAGCTGTAGGGAAGCTCCAGATGAAGGGGAGAAAAACCAGAATGGCGAGAGTCTTGATGTAGCCCGCTCCGCCGAGAATGTCTTCGATTCCGTAGGGTCCACCGGAGACCATGAAGTAGGTGGCGGCGGCAAGTGGCAGCAGGCGCAAAGTCCGGGACGGCTTTGAGTTTCGCAGAACGGGATTTAGTAGCCGTGTGACCTCAGTGATCTCCAGTTGTTTAGATTACAGCCAAACTCAGGAGACTCCATGAAAAATTCGACGCGCTCCAACGCATCGGGACCCGCTTGCAGCGCGGGTCCCAGTGCTGGTTTCTAGGAGGCTTTCCGGGTTGGCTGATCGGGAGAAATAGAGCCAGGCCCGGACGAGATGTAGCTGGGATAGACACGCTGCACGTGTCCGAAGACCTGAATACGGGAAGAAGCGGCGCCGGTCGCCAGGGCCTCGTCCGCCGCGAGCGAACCGGATTCTTCTCTGAGCTGGCCGTGATGCCGTTCGAGAATGTTCTCGGCTTCGGCCTGCCGCGACCCCGCATTGACGGTGACGACGGCGCCACCGCGACGGATGAAATTCGAGAGACTTCGGGAGCGGGACTCAGAAACTCCCATGCTGCGGAACGAGCTTTCGAAGGCCGAGCCCGAGTAGGGATAGTCATACTCGACATATTCGTGCTCGACGATCCCGAGCTGACCTTCGCCGGTACCAAATTTCGTCGCTCCCTTGTCGGACTGAGGCTCGGGCTTCCTGCCGGTTTCGCCGGAGAAAAGATGCTTCAGCTTATCCCACCAGGATTCGTCGGAGCGGTGTTCGGCCGGGGAGTCACCCGTGCGGTCGTACACGGTGGACGAAGACGGCGACACGCTAAGTTCACCGTAAGAGACGTCGAGGTCTTTTCTGGAGGCCGGTTCAGTAGCGCGTGACGCGACTGACGATTCGAGGCTGCTGGGCAACTGTGAAGGAATGCTGCTGGGGATCTCAGAGCCGGGAATCGGTCCAGGGCGGGGCGCGCCGGTAAATCCGGTGCCCGCACCGGTCGACAGTCCGGCGGGCGTAACGCCGCTCGTGTCTGACTCGGCTCCTGACGTGCCGGCCGCGGAGGCGGTCGATCCGAACTGGGTCATTTCGTCATGACGGGGACGACTGGGCGAGGACGCTGCTTCGGCATCGGGCTCGACGGCAGCAGCCCCACCGCTGTGAAAGGCTGCGCCGATCTCGTCCGCGGGGAAGCGCTCGTCGATGAGCTCGTTTATGGCGTTCTGTGCGTCTTCGCCACTCGAAAAGTAAGCGACGACAGTGACGCTTGTCGTGTAGTTCCAATCGCTGTTGCTTGTCATTGGAGGACCTTCGTTATCTGGAATTTGCGTGCGCGGCCAGGGGAACGCCGGGAACCGCGAAGCAGGCGCCATTATGGCCATCGTTTAACTACGATGCGGCGGTAAATGGCGGAAGCAGCGTCGAGGGCAAAATTTCGCGAGAGTGCGAGGTCAGCCCTGGGGTATTCGCGTGCGATTGAGATTGGCAGATGGGTTGAATCCTATATACTGGCTTGAGACCAGCCGGAGAGATGGCCGAGAGGCTGAAGGCGGCGGTTTGCTAAACCGTTATAGGGTCAAAAGCTCTATCAGGGGTTCGAATCCCCTTCTCTCCGCCAGCAAGTCTTTCTCCTTCATAATCAACAACTTGGATCGCGATTTTTCCTGGCATTTCCGGGCAAAATTACGAATTATGCGTCTGTCAGAGAATCGCGTAAGAGAGGATCAAGGCTCCGAATCGCGCTCTTTCTCTGAAGCCGCACGTCGAAGTCCGGTTCGTATGCAAACTAAACTGAGAGTTCGAGGTCTCGCTTAGTCAGCGATGAGTCCTCTTCGAATCCGGCACAATAAAGTTCTATCGAGGGTTTGAATGACTCTCCCAGCCAGCGAGTCTTTCTCCCTGAGTTCGGGGCGAGAAACAAGGCGAGTGGCGTCTAATTCGAATTCGGGTTGAGTTGACCGCTCAGGCTTTTTCAGCTTGCACAGAAAGTGTCCGACGCCTGTATCCGTGTGCGACGCCCCTTGCGGATTCAGGCTGTAGCCGCTCTTGTCCCTCTTCGTCAAGACACGTTTTGACCTTGTGGATCACACGCGCGTGCGTTGAAATAGACGAGTGTCCTGACCTTCATCGAAGGTACTTCTTCCAACTCGCAAGAATAGAGATGGCGACGGCGGAATTTGTTGAATCACGTGTAACGCATGCGTCATTCGTGGCTTGCCAGCGCGGGTGCCTTGCGTGCCGTGGCGAGCCCCCCAGGCCACCAGTTCCAATCGCCTGCAATACGAAGGAGCGCGGGGCCGATCACAATACGAACCAGTGTCGCGTCAATCAGAACAGCGACCGCCAGCGTAAATCCGATCATCTTGACTACCATAAAGTTTCCGAAGGTAAATGCCGCGAAGACCACGATCATAATCGCGGCGGCGCTCGTAATCAGGCCTGCGGTTCTTGCCAATCCCTCCGGGATTGCTTCCATTTCACTCAGTCCGCTCCTCCTGGCTTCGAGAACCCGCGCGACCAGGAACACTTCGTAATCCATGCTTAGTCCGAAGACGATGGCAAAGGCGACGATAGGAACAAGCGGGAATACGCTACCGGTTGCCTCGGGAACTCCCAGCAGTCTGCTCCCGTGTCCATCCTGGAAGACTAAGACTAAAGCTCCGAAGGAGGCCGCAACCGAGAACAGGTTCAGTGCGATAGCCTTCACGGCGGCGAAGAGCGATCGGAACCCGGCCAGAAGCGCCAGGAGTGTCGCCACCACCACCATCGCCATCACCGGCACAAAGCGGTCCGTGACGATCGTTTGATAATCGGCATTGAGTGCCGGGATGCCCCCAATTTGTAGCGTGGCCCCGGGCACTCCGGTGAGAGTTGCCGCGCCGGTCTTCCGGAGCTCCCGCACCCAGTCGACTTGATCGCGCAGGGAAACTGAAGTCGCGGGTAGAACCTCAAGCAGCGCCGCCCGTCCGTCACTACTCAGAAACGTGCGCCGCGTCTCTGGCGAGAGGTCAGTGAGGGAGGCACGGTCGCCGTCCGCAATCGTTGTGATAGAAATTACGCGTGCGCAACGAGGGTCGCTCGCGAGGCGCTTGCTGAGGCGATCGAGCGCGTTCCATCCCGCGTCGGTTTGCGTGATGGACTCCGCTGGCAGTTCGAGAATGACCCGCATCGAATAAACAACGCCGGCCCGATCCATCTTTTCCAGGGTGTGCAGCGCATGGACTGATTCTGCCGACTCCGGAAGCCAATCCCCCTTGGGGACGCTGGTATTCAGCCGCGCGGCTTGCCAGGCGAGCAGAAGCAAGGGGGCGCCAGCCAGAAACAGGGCAAGCCAGGGATGGGCAACAATGACCTTTCCCCATTTCCTCCAGCGGTTTCCCGTACGTGCGGCGCGCTGCGCATCCAGCTTCGGAGTAAACGGCATCCGGCCAGCATCAATCCGCGGGCCGAGCAATGCCAGCACTGCCGGAACGAGGGTATTTGTAAGCAACACACTGATTGCCGCCACCAGGAATCCCGCGACGCCAATGGAACGAATTTCGCTGATGGGAACCGTCAAGAGCGCTAGAAATCCGATCGCTACCGTCGAAGATGAAATCAGGAGCGTATGACCGGCCTGACGCGCCGCCATGACCGAAGCTGCCGGTCCGTCGAGCCCGGTAGAGATGGCTTCCCGGAAGCGGCTGACCATGAGGAGCGCATAATCGATTCCCAAGCCTAATCCAAGCATGGTGGCCAGATTCTGAACCAGAATGGATAAGTGCCAACGCGTGGCCAGGAACCCTGCAATCGCCATAGTGGTCGCGATGGCCAGTTGACCAACGGCCAGGGGAATTATGGCGGCGACTAGACTTCCGAAAGCCAACAGCAAAAGCGCGAGGGTCGCGGGAATCACCAGGGTTTCGGCGCGTCGCACATCATCGGCGCTGGCTTTCCGAATGTCGAAATTCAATGGGAGCTCACCCGTCAGTTCGAGTTTCAGGGCCGGGTAACGGCCCCGCAATTCATTGGCGAGAGAGTTTGCCCACTCGTGAAGCTTAGGAACGAGCGACTCCACTGGGCGCTCGGTCGACGAGAGGCCTATCAGGACAAACGTTCCACCGCCCTCGCCCAGGAAGATCGGATCGTGCAGCTCGAGATAAGAAACGACGCCGGACACACCGGGTTCCTGTCTCAGTCGCGCAACTATGATTTCTAACGGTTGCTCGCCCTCCGGCGAATCCACGGGAGGGAGCCCCTGAATCACCAGCATCACGCGATCCACGAATGGCGAATGAAAACGACTGACCAGCTCCTGCCGAACAGTCTCCGCTTCGCTTCCTTCGACGCGGGTTGCCGTCTCCAAATGGCGCTCGGCGTGAAAAGAGAACGGAAGAAGCGCAACGGCAGCAGCAAGGACTATTCCGGCAACCCAGAAACGGCGCACGTTCACGAGACTCATGATGGCATACAAGATCGTCGCCAGCTAAGGGACATTCCTATACTCCGCCGGTACCGACGGGCTTCACACATAGGTGCCCGGTGCGAATCGGTTCGTATAGAGGTACGATGCACCTTCGCAGCGCGCACCAACCCGGCCTATCTGAATCTGCCCAAATTCTTCCCCTTCCGCAGGTGGGTAGTTTCTGCAGACGGGCGGCAGAAGACGCTAACCACCACAGGCACGTTGGAAACCGGCCAGCACCTGACGGAAAAGCGGGTATTTCAAAATCAGTAACGGATTATGCATTCGTAAAGGCCAGACCGTTGGGCGATAAAACAGCGTTGGGCTCACGGGCCGCAACCGAAATGATCCCCTTGCGATGCATGAATTTCAAAATGCCGTTGACCGTATCTTCAAGAGACGGATCCGCTTTGCCCCACGCAGAGGCATCCCGAGCCGCTTGATAAGAAGAACTGTCATAGCGTTTGAACTCCATTGCGGAAATGTTTTCCACGGAGCCCACCAGAAAATCCAGCAGCGGAAAGAGGAGATCTTCCTTCCGGCATCTCCTGATCAGTTCGGGAACGAACTCTGAAATGCTGAATATGTCGAACTGCCGCCCGGTCGACTTGGTAATGAGCCCGGTAATATCCATCATGTTCGCATAATCGTCCCGCACCACGTGGTAAGTCTTATTCGCCGTGCCAGGAGTGGTAGAGATCGCAACGATATTGTTCGCCACAATATCCGCGGGAACGAAGCTAACCTGGTTCAGAGCATCGACTCCAATGCCGTGATTCACCATGAACGCTACCAAGCGAACGGCGATATCAAAGTTGTTGCCCCCGCCCGTAATCGAGGGACTGACGAGAGCAGGCCGGAAGATCCGCGTTGAAAGCCCCCGACTGCGCGCGTCTGCAACCACTTGTTCCGCGACCCATTTGGACTGGCTGTATCCGAAATCAAGAAGCTCCATATTCTTGTTGAAGTCGGTCTCATACAGGACCGATTTGACAGCCCAGCCAAAGACGAAGGTAGTCGAGACGTAATTGAATTCCTTGGCCCTTCCTTCGAACGCAAGTCGTAAGACCTCGTTCGTTCCCAGCACGTTCGCATCACGCATGCGGTCGTAGTTGAGCAGGTAGTTCACGGTCGCGCCGTTGTGGAACACTGTGTCCATTTCACTGGCGAGGAAATTCCAAACGTCCTGCGACAGGCCCAGCATTGGCTGCCCGAGATCGCCGCAGATGGGCATGACGCGAGCGTCAAACATCTGCATCAGCCGGGCCGGGCAAGGCCCCATCGATTCCATCGCCGTCCGTAGTCGTTGCATGCCCTGGACTTCGTCGGAGGACCTGACGAGAACATAGATCTTCGCCTGCGTCTGTTCCAGCAGGCTCTTCATGAGGAACGGTCCGATGAAGCCGGTGCCACCCGTGAGCAGGACGTGATTCATCACCGGTATCTCCGGCAAAGACGCAGGTATCGAAGGTGCGAAGATGAGCTTGCTATCGTCGCTCATCATCTGCTTTTCCGCTTCGCGCTGCTCTTCACGGAACGCCGCCAGCGAATTACGCAGCAAAACCAGGGCTTCTTCGGGAGCACGCTCCAACTGTTCGGCAAGTTTAAACAGCTCGGCTACGCTCACCCGCTGAATGACGCCGATATCTACTTGCCTTGCCAGCATCTCGGCGCCTTTATCCTTTAGAAGCTCCTTGAGCTCATGCATAAAGACGACAAGATCCAGGGAATCCAGCCCGGCTTCGACGAGGTTGTAGGATTCCAGGCCTGTCAGGTTGTATCTGGCTTTCAATTCGTCGAAGGGCGACTGGACGTCAGACCCGGAGGCGAAGGCGCCCGCGTCCTTCTCCCGCGAAAACTCGGAGAGAACCGTAAACTGACCTTCCAGCCACAAGTGCTTGGTTTTATGGCGCATGATCTTGCCAGAACTGGTTCTGGGTATCGCACGAGGCGCGATGAAGGAGATCAAAGCCACTTCCACGTTGAGAAAACTCCGGACCGCGGCGGCAATCTTTCGCCCTTCCGGAAGCGCATTTGGGTTTTTCACTTCGGCAACGATCGCCAGCGCAGGCTCGTTGTCTTCGTGAATCTGGAATGCGGCGACGCAGTTGCTCCGGATAAGGCCGGATGCTCTCTCCACAACGTTTTCGATATCCTGCGGGTAATAGTTTTGCCCGCGGAGGATAATCATGTCCTTGATGCGGCCGCAAACGAAGAGTTCGCCGTCGTGGAAGAATCCCATGTCGCCGGTCCGAAGGTAGCCGTCGTCATACGGGCTATCATCCACGAGCCGCGCGCGAAACTGCTTCAGCGTCAGCTCCGAATTGTTCCAGTAACCCAGACACTTGCCGCTTCCGGCGACCCAAATTTCGCCGATAAGGCCTGCCTTGAGAGCAACGTGCCGTTCCGGATCCACGATCTTAACGTCGAGACCCGGGAGCGGAGTACCGCAACTGACAATCTGCGTGGCGCCGTCGATTTCGGAAACCTCGGTCGTCATGCGCGCCTTGCCCAGCGCGAGGGCACGCTTGTTGACGGAAACGATATTGCGGCCGCCGAGTGAAACGGCAAGCGTATTCTCAGCCAGCCCGAAGGCGGCATAAAAGCTCTCTGACTTGAGTCCGTAGGGCTGAAACGCCTCGAGAAACCGTGTGTAAGTATTCGGTTTTACTGGTTCCGCTGCGACCATCAACACCTGGAGCGAACTGAGATCGCAAGCTTCCAGAGTCTCCGTGGAAAGCCTCCCGGCGCGCAGACAATAGTCGTAAGCGAAGTTCGGGGCCGCCGTCGCGGTAGCCCGATAGGTTGTTATCGTGTCGAACCACAGGGCCGGCCGCTGAATGAAATCCATGGAAGCGAAGCCATACGTCGTGCCGCCTCGCAGCGCGGGATACAGGTAACACCCAATCAGTCCCATATCGTGATACTGCGGGAGCCAGGATACGACGACCGGATCGGGATGGTCGATCACGAGCGGACAGGTCGACAGGACGTTTTCGTGCGTGACCATCACACCCTTGGGCTCCATCGTCGACCCCGACGTGTATTGGAGAAACAGAATCTTCGAAGTGCTGAGGAACGGCTCGTCCGAAATCTTATCCACGAACTCTTCCGTGACAATCCACGGCAGACCGGAGATGTAGTCAACGTCGACGCCGGATGCCGAGACCCCACTTCGGGCCAGATTTGTCTTCAGAGATGCGTGGTAGTCTGCGCAGGTTAAGATGCCGGACGCTTGGCAATCCTTGGCGATGTGGACCATCTTGTAGAGGGCGCTCTGGAAGTCGCGCGATCCGGGAGGATAGACGGGCACGGGGATCAATCCGGCGCGCACGCAACCAAAAAACGCGGAGATCATCTCGAGCCCTGGCGGATAGGCGAGCAGAAGCCGGTCCTCCGCCGCGAAACGACCTTCTTTCCGCAAGTGACCGGCGATCGCCTTCGTACGCTCGATGAACGACGAGTAGGAGTAGCATTCGACTGGATTGCCGTTCAGGTCAAGGTACGAATAAAGGAGTTTGTGCGGGTGTTTATCTCCCAGCCTATCCAGTTGGTCTAAAATCCACGCCATAATTGCTTGGGCAGGCCCTCGAAGGTGAAATAGGAAAACTCAGTACATAACAAACACGAAACGTCCTGTTGCTCCCCGTGACATTGCCAGTGAGAAACGCCTGAGTCTCGCAGGCCGATTTTGAGAACCAGGGCATGACTCCTCTCCACGTGCCCGTTGCCCGGTCCGGGCCAATCTCATGACCGTGGAGCACATGAAGCGAGAAATTCCTGGAGGGGCCTGTTGGGCGGCGTCAATCGCCCCTTTCAAAGTGTCGTCGGTGTACGGGATCAATCGACTTTATGTTAGCAGAGCCAAAAACAATGCCAAGCATTTTCGCTTCCAGAAGCGAAACCCCACCTCGGCTCCGTCTGACCAGAAGGAGCCGAATTTCCTTGATTCTCCATAAATTCTGGCGATAGCATCAGCTCTCGACGGCGGCGGGTCAACCGATTGGCTGCCACCTTGGGCGACTGGCGCTATCGGTGGAATGCGCTAAACCGGCTAGAATGATTTTGGAGGCGCCGTGACGTCCGAGGCCCAAGCGACGATCGCTCTAGAGCAAGAGATGGATGATCTTGTACCATCCGAAGCCTCGCTAGGGCGGCCCGTGGGCGAAGCGGCAGGCGCGTCTTCCTTCCCGAAAGTCTTACGTCGCCGCCTCGACAGGTTCTTTGCCGATCAGAACATTTCCCCCAAAGCCGACCGCGCGATGTGGGTCAAGATTGCCACAGGACTGGCAGTGCTTGTGGGCAGCTGGATTGCCATCTACGCGTTCAAGCCGGATTCATGGAGGTTTATCGCCCTCTACGTTTTGGGCGGCCTCGCCCAGACGTTCCTTTTACTGAACATCGCTCATGACAGCAACCACAACGCCATCTCGTCTGTGCCGTTCGTAAACAAGACTCTGAACTATGTGTTCGATCTTTGCGGAATCAGCTCGTACATGTGGCGTATCCTCCACCATCGAGGCCACCATTCCTGCATTAATGTCCACCCTGAAGACGACGCGCTGACGGGACGCGGCCTCCTTCGATTTACGCCCCACGAACCGCGCACGCGTGTCCAGCGATTCCAACACATCTATGCGTTCTTCTTGTACGCGCTGTTCTCGCTCGACTACGTTTTCGTTAGAGACTTTGAGTGTTTTTTCTTGCCGTCCCATGATTATCTGAAACGTAAGCATCGAGCGCGAGAATACGCCATCCTCCTTACCGGGAAGGGGTTCTATTTAACCTACATGCTCGTTTTGCCGGTGGCGGTACTGGGGAAATCGCTGCTGGTGGTTGCTGCGGCGTTCTTGCTGGTCCATTTGATCATCGGTTTGACCGTAGCGCTGGTATTCCAAACGACACACACTGTCGACAGCACGTACTTTCCCTCAGACCGCGGCGAGTTTGACGACGGCGTGTATCACATCTTTGCGACCACAGCCGACTATGCGACGGCGAATCCGATCGTGGGCTGGCTTGCGGGCGGCCTCAACCATCACGTCGTGCATCATCTGTGCCCGTTTGTGTGTCACACCCACTACGGCCAGCTGACCCGGATTGTGAAGAAGACCGCTGAAGAGTTTGGTGTCCCCTATCGTCAACACCCCACCATGACGCGCGCAATCTGGCATCATCTGATACTTTTGAGGCAACTGGGCAACGAAAATTGATTCGAGCGTTTGGTCCTTTCCTATGGCTACCTTGCCCCTTTAGGCAAACCACATGAAACTCCAAGGATTTCTATGCGAAAGCCTGGGCGGCGAGGTGTGACGTTGCCCTCCTCTATGCCCGTTGTTTCCCGATTTCGCTCCTTTGCGGATTCGCGCGCGATGGCCCGCAATCCGGTGCAGTATTTTGTCGAAAGTACAGCGAAGGCTTCGGCGACACATTCCGGTTCTATATAGGCGGTGTTAAAGAGGCCATCGTTACTACCGATCCCGCCGTTATTCAGCATGTATTGAAGACCAATGCGGAAAATTATCAGAAATCCGAAATCCAGGTAAAACGGATGGGCCACTTCCTGGGCAAAGGCCTTCTCACTACCCACGGGGAAGCGTGGCGCACGCAGCGGCGTCTTATCCAGAAGGGTTTCGACCGCAGACAACTCGACGCTCTGTCCTCGATCATGCAGGACTCCCTTGCCGACTCACTGCGGGATTTCGATAGGAAAATCGGTAACGGCCCTGTCGATATCTACCCCCATCTGATGAAAATGACCTTCGCGATGGTCGCCCGCTCGCTGTTCGGCGCGCGGCTGAAGGACGAAGACATAGACCTCGTCAGCCATACCATCTGCACCGTCCAGGGATTTATCGTTCGGCAAACCCTTCAGCCTTACCTGAATCCCTATTTTGCAGTTTCGGGAGAACTGCGCAGGCACGAAGACATGCGGGTCCGCGCCGACAGCATTCTGATGGCTTACATCAAACAGCGCCGCAACCAGGAGCCCGGCCACGATCTGCTGCAGACTTTGATGGATGCCCGTTACAGCGATGGCGAAGGCATGTGCGATGAGCTGGTACTGAGCGAGAGCATGCAACTTCTGGTTGCAGGCCATGAAACGTCGTCAAATGGCCTATCGTGGCTTCTCTATCTATTGAGTTCGCGTCCGGATTGTCTCGAAAAGGTCCGGCTGGAGTTCGATTCCGTGCTGGGCGAAGCGCCTCTGAGTTACGCGGATGTTCCCAAGCTCGAATTTGCAACTCAAGTCATTCAGGAGGGACTCCGCCTCTACCCGCCGTTTTGGATGATCGACCGCATGGCCATCGCGGACGACCGCGCTGGGGAGACCGACATACCCCGGGGATCGACGGTCATTGTCTATGTGTATGGGGCGCATCATGCGCCGCGCTACTGGGAGAGTCCAGAAAGTTTCGACCCTGAGCGTTTCACCAAAGCGAACGAAAAGTTGCACAAGCCCTTCACTTATCTACCTTTCGGAGGTGGACCTCGAGGGTGCATCGGTGGTAACTATGCGATGCTGCAGATGCTCATGATTCTGAGCCATCTGCTCCGAAGATACGACTTTCAGCTGGCTGCGGGCCAGACGATCGAAGCGCGCCCGAGGGTCATCCTGCAGCCGAAGCACGGAATCCGCATGACCTTCACCAAGGCGACTGCCTACGACCAGCGGTTTGCTGAGTTGGGATGAGTCACAGCATCTCTATTTAGGGTTCAAGCAATCCAACTCCTTAGCCTATCCGCGTCGATCGAACGCCGGTTGCGAGGCCCGGAAACAAATCAGAAAAGGGGAGACCACATCTAAGCTGGCAACCGTTATCAGCTCACTCCGATCCGTGCGGCTTATCGGATGCCTCAGTCGTGAATGTGGCTCGAAGCGGGATGATTTTCTGCATCCAGGCCGGATGCCCATAGGACAATGTGGCGGCGTAGTCGAGCGAGTCCTTGTCTCCTGCTGCGATCAGCGTATCCACGTATTGCTCCAGAGAGATCTTGCTCCAGGGCGATATGGGACGCACCTCGCTCTCAGCGAAGTACCACCGGCCGAAGACCGACCACGGGTCGTCGGATGTTGATGCCAAAAGCCGTGTGCGCAATGCCCTGATCTTGACGAGATCCGGCAGTCTGGACTGATCGTATTTGTTTTGCGTTGCCGCGAACTCTGCCAAATCAGCTAACCATGCCGGGGCAGGCACGTGGGGAGGAATATCGAAGACCTGTGCGGTTCCATCTCGGAATCCTGCGAGAAGGGACGAGCCGCTCGGGCTCAAAGCGATCGTGGTTACGCCGCTTTGCTGACGCACAGCAAGGCGGACCAACTCGCCAGTGCTCGCATCCCAGATCTTTGCCGTTAAATCGCGAGAGAGCGTCACAATGACGCTTGCGTCCGGATTGAAGATTGCTTTGTATACCACCTCGGCGTGCTGTAGCGGCGGCGTGATCGGCTGGCTGCTGATCGCATCCCAGACTCGAGCCGTGTGATCCCAGGATGTAGTGACAATGCGGGAGCCATCCGGGCTATAGGCCACGAAGTCAATGGGCGCGCCCTGATGAAAAACCTGGTTCAGGGCCTGGCCTGTGACCGTATCCCACGTTTTGGCGGTATGATCGGCCGATCCCGTAAGCACCACGCGGCCATCTGGGCTGAAGACCGCATCAAAGACCGTGTTGCTCTGCCGCAATGGTTTCGCCAGCCGCCGTCCACTCTTTGGATCGAGAAGGTCCGCAAGATCGTCGCCGGTAGCAACTGCTGCGCGAGCGCCGTCGGGACTGAAGGTTATGGAATAAACAGGCTCGTGATAGACAATCGGCGGCGATAAAGGTTGGCCTGTGGCTGCGTCCCAGAAGCGAGCCATCGCGCCGTCGGTGCCCGTCGCCACGATCTTTCCATCAGGACTGAAGGCAACGGTTTCGACGGAACCGGTAAGGCGCATGGGAACTCCGACGGCTTTTCCGGTCGCAACATTCCAGATACGCGCAGTTTCGTCTGCAGAACCGGTGACTAGATATTTTCCGTCGGGACTGAAGTTCGCGGTAAGAACCTGGTCCTTGTGCAAAAGCGGGTTGCCGACCTGCTTCCCGGTCTGAGCATCCCAAAGCCTCGCCGTATGGTCTGTGGATGTAGTAGCGATCCTTTTACCATCAGGGCTGTAGACCGCGGAGATCACAGCACCGGTGTGCCCCCGAAGGACGAGGGCACTGTTGGTGCGCTGCTCTGCGAGCAATTCAAATGTCAAACCAGCCGCTCCGTTGCCCTGAGGCTGCAGCCGGAGGCTTTGAGCTAATCTCCTCAGGGCTTCAAGCTTGCTCCCATCGGATGCAAGCTGCATTGCCCGCAAGAAATCGATGTAGCTCTGGGTTGATGGATCCGCAGAGGCAATTGCGTGCGAAAAGGCGTTCGACGGTGGCGCCGCCTGGGCATTGGCCAATCTTCCTGCAATGAGGGCTCCAAAGAGCGTCAATGCACACAGACTCAGATTCCACCTGTAGCTTGTACGAGAAATTTGTTTCGCTGAGAGACGGGTCATTGCGAACGTCCTTCATCAATGGATCAGGGGCCTTGTAGAAAATGCCAGTCCAGCACTCGCGAGATCACAGATCGATCGGGGCACATGCTGGACGCGTTGAGCTCACAGGTGGTTCGTATCGAGGAGCCTGCGAGGGCGCCAGCTTAGTACCACCCTCGCACGCTATCTCAGTTACTGTTGATAGACCTCGAGAGCACTCGCCTTTGGCTGATCGGCTGTACCAGGGGTATATGTCACAGTGATGTTACCGTTGGAGTCTGCCGTTGCCTGGAACTGCTCCACGACTGCCGTGTTCTGGGCACCCGAGGTGGCGATGATATCGAAGTTCTGAAGAACAGGTTGATTGTTGATTGAGACGTTGAAGACACGCTGACCGGCCTGAGTCCAGTAGAACTCGGCAAAGTGCAGCCGTACGAGATAGGTTGCTCCCGGTGTCAGGTTCGGGAAGGCGTAGCTGAAGGTACCGCCAGAGCGTTCTGTTTGATAGACCACCATAGGCGCAGGGCTGACAACCCCAGTCGTGTTGATCGTATTGCCGGTACCCGATTCTCCTCCGCCCGTGAAGAACTCATCGGCAGCAAACGGTGCAACGGCCGCGCCGCCCGCGTCTACCTGATAGATGGGAGTTCCGGTGACCGGCACACCTGGAGTAGCGCTGACTTCGGCAGAAGGAGCTAACGTCCCGCCACTGTCGGTAGCCGTTACCGTGTAGAAGTACTGCGTCAGGTTGGTAACAGTAGTGTCAATGAAACTCGGCGCTGTCAGGCCCGTTGCAATCGGAGTAGCAGATTCGCCACCCGAAGTGGTTCCGCGCAACACGCTGTATGTGCCGTTTGGCCCGTTCCCCGCAGCCCACGTCAACGAGACCTCGTTGTTGCCCGGGGTCGGCATCAACCCGACAGGAGCGGCAGGCGGCGGAATCGCGCCGCCGTTCTTGGTCAGGACCTCGATTCCGCTCACCTCTGGGTTGTCTGCTGTCCCGTTGGTGAAGGAAAGGATGATCTGTCCACTGGCGTTAGCTGTCGCGCTGAACTGCTCGACGACTGCAATGTCCGGACCACCCGCCGTCGTTACGATGTCGAAGTTTTGCAGGACGGTGGTTCCGTTGATAGCCACGTTGAAGACACGCTGACCGGCCGCTGACCAGTAGGTTTCAGCGAAGTGCAAGCGCACGGTGTAGGTACTTTGAGCGGTGAGCGAAGGGATGGTGTAAGTGAACGTTCCAAAACGCGCGCTCTGGTAGACCTGCATCGGAGCAGGATTTACGACGTTGGCCGTCGAAATCGTCGCGCCGCTGGTCGAGGTTCCTCCACCGCTGAAGAACTCATCGGCGACGAACGGAGCTACGCCAGAAGTGCGTCCCGCGGCGATCTGATAAATCGGAATTCCACTCGAAGACTGCGCAGCCGGAGTTGCCGACACTTCGTTGGAAGGCTGAGACGCGCCAGCAGTATTGACAGCCTCAACCGTGTAGAAGTACGTCGTCCCGTTAGTGGCGGTGGTGTCGATGAACGGTGGTGCGGATACATTGGTGGCAAGAGGAACCGTACCCTCTCCGCCAGAAGTGGTGCCGCGGAAGATATTGTAAGAGGAGGCGCCAGTGCTCGTAGTCCAGCTCAGCGTCACTTGTGCGTTACCTGCCGTTGCGACCAGATTTGTCGGAGCCGAGGGCGCGGTTGCGGCGGCATTGACGGTCACCGACAGCGTTGCAGTTCCAGTGCCGAACGCGTTGGTAGCCGTGATCGTGACGTTGGTAGTTCCGGCAGCCGTCGGAGTACCGCTGATCAAACCTGTGGTTGTGTTCACCGTCAGGCCAGCCGGAAGCCCGGTGGCGTTAAAGCTGGTCGGGTTCTGGCTGCCGGTGATCTGGTAGGTGAACGCCGAGCCCACAGTCGTCGTCGCCATCAGAACGCTGGTGATCGTTGGAGCAACTCCGGCAGGGTTGCTGACCGTAAGAGTCAACGTGGCGGAGCCACTGCCTGTCGAATTGGTAGCAGTGATGGTTACAGCGCTTGTTCCGGCAGCCGTAGGAGCACCGCTGATCACACCTGTGGTTGTGTTCACCGTCAAGCCAGCCGGAAGCCCGGTGGCGTTGAAGCTGGTCGGGTTCTGGCTAGCGGTGATCTGGTAGGTGAACGCCGAGCCCACAGTCGCGGAAGCAGTCAACGGACTCGTAATGGAAGGTGCGACGGCCGCCGGGTTAATGGTGATGGTCAGCGTGGCTGATCCAGTACCGATTGAATTGGTTGCGCTGATCGTCACGGTGCTCGTACCGGCAGTCGTTGGAGTGCCGGTAATCGCGCCCGCTGCGGTATTGATCGTCAATCCATCAGGCAATCCAGTTGCATTGAAGCCTGTTGGGTTCTGGGTTGCCGAGATCTGGTAGCTGAACGCAGCACCAACTGTTCCCGCAGCAGTTCCGCCGGTTACCTTCGGAGCTGCAGTCGCGCCGCTGGTAGATGCAAAGTTGCCATAGACCTGGAAGTCATTAATCGAGTATCCGTAGTCTGCTACTCGATTGTGGCCATACATCAGAACATAGCGTCCGCTGAAGTTCAGGTTCGGGAATGTGGCGATATACGCGTTCTGCGTATTTCCCGTTACCGCCTGCATCTCCGTCCAACCCGCTGTCGCCGGATTAGCGGGCACCTGAGTCAGACTTGCCGGGTTATTGCTCGTCCAGATGTCGTAGTTCGCGGCTGCGGCGTTCCAGTTAATTACTACATCGTTGATCGTTGCGGGATAACCGAGATCCACAATCAGCCATGACGGATCGACAGCCTGGGATCCTTCCGGCGTGTCCCAACGCGTTGAGAGCGAGTTGTCGAAGGCCAGTGCCGGATCATAGCCATTAGGGTTGCCGAGCTGGCCGTTGCTGAGAGGTGGAACGGAATCCACAGCTGTCTTGAAGCGAGCCAATGGTGCAATGGTTGGATCCATGAGAGTCATGCCGGCGATCGGGCTCTCGCTTACGAGATCCAGGTCGGTTTGGTTCACCAATCCATCGCAGTTGATGTCATATGTAAAGACGTTGTTGGTGCTGTTGGCCTGCAAACCCATGTTCGCGGTCACGCCAGCGATATCGGCGGCATCCACGACGTGGTCTTCCGTGACATCGCCCCACAGAACATCGAAGGGAATGTCCACGGTTCCGGGGATAGCACCGGCTGCGGGCGTGGCTCCAGGCACGACGCCCGAGAGATGCAGATCCAGGGCCTGGTCGTTCTGCGCACCGGTAAGTACGACGTCGATGGTCGCACCGGTAGGATCATTGGGATCCGTAGCAACCGATGAGACAGTGCCGACCGCAGTGCCGCCTCCCTGCAGAGTCAGACTCGGCGTGATGCCGCTAACAGCCGCCGGGAAGTGAAGGACCAGGTTGTACGTACCCTGACTGGAGCCCATGCGAGGCTCGGTGACGACTGTTTGAAGACCAGGAGCCGGGAAGAGCGTGATGCCGAACGTTCCCTGCGCACCCTGAGTCTGGTTGGAAACCGCCTCAAGCAACGCCGGGCTCAGTGTGCCGGCTACCTGAGTCGAATTGAGGGCCTGATTGTAGACACGGACTTCGTCGATGGTGCCTTGGAACCCTTCGGGGTTGTTGGTGCCATCATTCGCGTCGTTCTGCGCACCCATCCAGAGATCTCCGGCTCCGTCGGCAGCGGCCGCATGCCCACTTGCCTGCGCAACTCCGTTGATGTAGAGGGTGCGTTGGGTTCCGTTCTGAACGAGAGCAACATTCGTCCAGACATCCTGAGTTGCTACGGGGCCTACGATGTCAGCAGAGGCGCCACCGGGACCGCGGAGAACCCATTGGTTCGCAGCGTTGATCAGAATGCCGTATTGATTTCCCTGATCGTGAGATTTGACGATGACTGCCTGTTCGGTGCTGTCAAGTTTTGTTGGGAACACCCACGCCGAAAGCGTGAAGGACTGCCCTGCCCCGAATTGAAGGCTGGGAGCATTCGGAACGATGATCCAGTCGGTAACCTTCGTGCCATGGAAGTCCCACCCGCCGCCGACATAGCCAGCAGAGGTATAGTCCGCCTCACCCTGCGATGTGCCGGTATTGCCATTGCCGGTGACGTCGGGGACATTCGGGAAGCTGGTTGGCTCGTTCATCTCCCAATAGGCCACCAGACCAGGGGCTGTGAACGATGCGAAGGTCGTTGCGGAGGCCTGATTGCTGAAGTTGGACTCACCTGCGGAGTTCACCGCAGTGACCTGGTAGAAGTAGGTCGTATTCGGATTCAAACCCGTGTCCGTAAAGTCGGGATCGGTAACATTTTCGGCAATCAGGCCCGTCGCAGGGTTGCCGTTTCCAGCCTCGGCAAAGCCGGTGGGACTCGTGGATCGATAGACATTGAAGCTGGACTGGTTGTTGCCCGAAGGATTGGTCCAATTCAGTGTGATCTGGCTGGAAGAGTTCGCGACCGCGGTCAGATTGCTCGATGGCGATGGAGATCCGGCAGGCGTCGGCAGCAAGCCATAGACGACGAGGTAACCGTTGTTTCGAACGACTTGATTGTCCGATTGCACGAAATCGTAGCAAGTGAGATAAACCTTCCCGTTCTTCTCAATCGGGATGCTGAATTTCGCCGTCGTGCACTGGTCGTTATTCCCTGGTACAGGAACCTGCGTTGTGGCGTTGAAAATAGGGTTTGTGATGTTGGTGGCGTTGTATGCCGTTAGAGCATTGCCAACCGCCCACACGATGCCATTCGTGTTCCCGTTAGACGAGATGAAGGCGCCTTGCCCCTTGAAGGGCGCGTTGAGCGTTGAGATAGCGACCGGGCTTGGAGAGAGGTAGTTGCCGGTCGCGGGATCAAATTGAACCTGAAACTGCTCCAGATGTCCGCCATTGGGAGCGAAGTAGATGTTGTTGTTAAAGTATGCAGGAGTGGTAAAGATCGCAAGCCCGTTTCCGCCAACAATCTGCTGGATAACGTTTGTATCACCCTCGATCTGACCGCCGAGAACATCTCTGTCCAGGACATACAGCGTTCCCGCTTTGCCGCCGCCAACCATAATGTGCGGATGGGACCCGGATTGATCCGGGAGCAGCAGAAGGCCGCCCGCCCCGAGGTCAAGATCATTCGTGCTTGTCGCTGGATTTTCGTTGAACAGTTGCCAGTCGATCGAAGTCCACCAGTTTTGCGTTTCGGAACTCGGGATCGAGACCTGCGTCCCGGAACTGGTGCTTGGAGAGATCTTGAGAGCGCTTTCGCCCCAGTCTCCGTTGGTATCCCACGTCCCGTTACCGGTCATGAAAAACAGATTGTTCGAGGAGTCCATTGCCGGACCAGCGCCAGACTGCCAGATGCCGGCCTCACCGCCGTTCACATTTGGTGTCGTTATAAAGGTCTTCTCGAGCTCCAGGGTTTTGGAGTTGTAACCCAGGATCTCGCCATAGTACGGCTGCTCGTCGCTGTGCGATGCATAGGTGAGATAGACGATGTTGTTGGTGCTGTCGAGAACCAATGCCCCGCGCTCATGCTCGTGGAGAGGAGAGAACGGAATCTGACCGGCGCCGGGAGCGGGGATCGGATCCAACTCACCGGGGCCGTAGTTGTTGACGGCAGTTCCGTTGAACGATGCCTGAATCAAAACCGGGCTGCCAAACTTGTTTGCGCCGGTCTTCAGATCAAGAGCATAGAGATACTGCTGATACGGATCGGCAGCATACGAAAAGTTGCTCGTTGGAAAGGTGAGCGAAGGGTTTTTCACCGTCACGACCACATAGATCGTGCCGGAAGCCTGTATCAATTACCGGAGTCTCGGTGATACCGAGCTCAGGCTGGATATCGTTCGACGAAACATCCGTCTGCGGAAGAGCCTCTGTTCCGGGCGGTGGCAGAAAAACATGCCATAGAGGATCGGAATTCGTCCCGTTGGGATTTGCGCCTTGCAGATCCTTGTCTGCGTCAAAACAATAGATACTGCCGTGCTGTGTCGTGACATAGATTGCGTTGTGCTGCTGCCCGTCGGGGAAGCTGCCAGACAACGTCGACAACGTGGCCGAGCTGACATATAACGGCTGACCAAAGGTCTGCCCATCCAGCTGTTGAGTAAACAAAACACCAAAGTTACCCGTAGCAGCGACGTTTCCTGGAGTCAGGATCGTCTCTACGGAGTTCAGCCCCGTATGCATCGTATCGCCTTGCCATGTAGGTATGTCAGGTGACGTCCCCAACTGCTGTTGCTGCCCGAGTGCCGCACTGGCAGTTAGGGCGCCAAAGAGAATGAACGTCAGCGGTCGTATGCCAGAAGCCTGCCCCGCCGTATTCTTTCGAAAAATATCCATATTTCAGCCTCAACCGTACGGCGTCAATTAAATGAAAGAAGCTAAATGAAAGATGGGCCGCAACCAAAGTATTCGCCTAAAGTTGCCCCCAACCCAACCTGGCACTCCACAGAAAGCACCATCGTGAACGTGCCACGATCCGATTGCCCGGCCATCGACCAAAAACCGTGATCTGCGCTGCCGATACACGTTCGCACACGCCGCGTCTGGCGAGCGCAAGCGAAGAATGTTGCCGCCTGTAGTGAGTAAAAAAGAGAACTGTCCCTTCGAGCTTTCCAATCTTGCCGCCGTCGCTATTGGTCGATACTTCGGCGGCAAAACGCTGAATAGCGAGAATCAGCACCAGCATCGGACCCTTCCGGCACATCGTGCCGGCCCGAGCCACAGCCCGGTTTGGACCGCTCACCAGTTCGCCTATTGTGCAGCTTTCCAGCACGGACCCTTCCTGCAATCCGTATTTGCACCTCGGATGCCAAGAAGGGCATGAACGACGTTTGAGGTATGTTCTTGGGTCTAAAGCAAGGGAGGATTCGGATCAGGGGTGGGTGCTGATTGCTGTCACGCTGAGATTTCGGCAAATGCCTCAAACGTTGGCACCGCGATTCCGTCGGCGCCGCGTTTCGCTTGAGGACTTCGAAACAGCGACAGCTTGTTGGCCAGAACCACAATGAGTGAATAACGTCGGGACTCTATCGGAGCTGCTCCGCAGGATCAGCTGTGCTCAGTAGACGAAGAGCACGTGGAACAGGTCAGATAGAGCGGTTTGAAGGAAGACGCTGGCGTTTGCGGTTATGCTATGGGGATTGAATTGGCTCCTGCCTGCAATAGGCAGAATAATAAAGACTTGGAAAAAGAGGCGAAAAGCAATTCAGGACGCTCTGACCGCCCATGATATCGGAGGTATCGCACGCGCAGCGTCCGTCGCGCCAGCGACTTCGTTCAAACCGGGATCGGTTTCTGGACGAGTACCGGACTAAGAGTTCGACATCTCGCTTGGGTGGCGATCAGTTCTTCGCGGAATGAGTAGGTGCAGAAAAGTGCCACCCCCTGGTAGTTTTTGGCATTCAGGCGGAATGAGTTCGCCCTCCAGAATGTTCAAGATGAAGAAGCTCAACTGCATCCCGCTCTCGTGCAGCAAGCCTCGCAGCACTGCCAGAAAATTGCGGCATTCTCCCCTTCGTTAATGTAGCTTTACAAGCACAGCTTCCGCGGGACCCTTGGCGCCTTCACGGGTTTGTTGCGCCGAATGAGAAGGAGCCAGGAACATCAGGCGTGGGCCGCACGAGGGTGGATGAGCATACGGGTAGCTCTGAATCACCGGACCCAGTACCGGTACGACAAGGCGGTCTCGCTCGGTCCGCAGGTGATAAGGTTGCGACCTGCTCCGCATTGTCGGACGCCGATCCTCAGCTACTCGTTGAATATCACTCCCGTCGGGCATCTCCTCAAGTGGCAGCTTGACATCCACCACAATTATCTGGCGCGTGTCTTTTTTCAGGACAAGACGACTGAGTTTGTGGTTGAGGTCGACCTCGTCGCGGAGCTGTCTCCCCTCAATCCGTTCGATTTCTTTCTGGAGCCAGGGGTCGAAGAGTATCCGTTCGAGTATGCGCCTGAGCTGGCCAAGGATCTCGTACCCTATCGCTCGTCCGAAGCCGCTGGGCCTCAGCTTCAGGCATTTCTCGAGAATCTTCCGGGCGAAAAGCGTGGAACGATCGGTTTCTTAGTCGACTTGAATCGAAAGGTGCGAGACCAGATCGGCTACGAGACGCGTCTGGATCCCGGCGTCCAAACGTGCGAGCAGACTCTTGAACGGCGCATGGGGTCCTGCCGCGACTCCGCATGGTTGCTGGTGCAGATTCTCCGGCATCTGGGCATTGCGGCACGGTTCGTCTCGGGATACCTGATCCAGATGGCAGCGGACGAGAGAGCACCGGAAGACCGGAGCGGCCTGAGAACCGACTCCGCGGATTTCCATGCCTGGGCAGAGGCGTTTTTGCCGGGCGCTGGTTGGATCGGGATGGATCCGACCTCTGGCCTGTTCGCTGGCGAGGGCCACATCCCACTCGTTTGCACCCCGAACGTTTCGAAAGCCGCGCCAATCGAAGGCACTACCGAGCCGGCCAACGTGGACTTCGATTACTCCATGTCCATTAGCCGTCTGAATGACGCGCCTCGTTCGTCCCGGCCCTTCAGTGAGGAAGACTGGGCAGAGGTTGAACAAGTTGCGCACTTCGTGGATGCAGACCTGGAGGCGCAGGATGTGCGCCTGACCATGGGCGGCGAGCCTACCTTCGTCGGCATCGACGAGCCCGAGAGTCCGCAATGGAATATCGATGCTCTCGGCCCCATGAAGCGAACCCGCGGGCTGGCTCTCATCCAGTGCCTCCGCGAAAAGACGGCGCCCGGGGCGATGCTTCATTACGGACAAGGCAAATGGTATCCGGGCGAGCCCTTGCCGCGCTGGGCCTTGAGTTGCTTCTGGCGCGGCGACGGCATCCCGGTCTGGGAGAACATCGATCTCATCGCCCGCGAAGATCAGGATTACGGCTTCGGCACGGCCGACGCTCTCGAGTTCATGGAAGCGCTCACGCGCCGCCTCCAGGTGAGCGTCGAAAACGTGTTGCCTGCTTACAACGCCGAAACCGACTCCGAACCGGCCGGCTATATTCTGCCCATTCGCCGCCGGCAGCCGGCGGGCCGGTTATGCTGGTCGAGCCAGCTGTGGTTTCCTCGGCCGGAGCCTCTGCTGCTCACGCCGGGCGATTCGCCCATCGGCTATCGCATAGCGACTGAGTCGATGCCCTGGGTGGCGCCAGATGAGATTGAGTACGAGCACGAGGCCGCGCCCTTCGCAGACCGGGTCAAGCTCCCTCCGCGCCCGGCGCGACGCATGGATCTCTTTGAGAAGAAGCCCGCGGCCGATCCATTGCCCGCGCTTTCAAGCACGGCTGAAACGGCGACGGAGCTGATCCGGCCATCGCTGTGCGTGCAGGCGCGAGAGGGCCGCCTGCATGTGTTTCTGCCGTATGCGTCCCAACTCGCGGACTACCTCGACTTGCTCGCCGCCGTCGAGGACACGTGCCGGCATCTGCAAAAGCCCGTCTGGCTGGAGGGCTACGCTCCGCCTTCCGATCCGCGCCTGCGATCGTTCAGCGTCACTCCCGATCCGGGCGTTCTCGAAGTGAACCTTCCGCCCGCGAGCAATTGGAACGAACTCGAACAGATCAACACAGTCCTCTTCGAAGAAGCGCGCCGTAACCGCTTGACCGCCGAAAAATTCGCCTACGACGGCAGCCATATCGCCACCGGCGGCGGCAGCCACATAGTCCTCGGCGGAGCGAGCGTCCTGGACAGTCCCTTCCTGCGCCGCCCGGACCTCCTGCGCAGCATGGTGACGTTCTGGCAGAACCATCCATCGCTGTCGTATCTGTTTTCCGGCATGTATGTCGGCCCGACGAGCCAGTATCCGCGCGTGGACGAGGCGCGCATGGACGCCTTGTACGAATTGGAGATCGCATTCCGTCAGCTGCCTGCAACCGATTGTCCGCCGTTCATTGTGGATGGATTGTTCCGCAATTTACTCGTCGATATGACGGGAAACTCGCATCGCGCCGAGTTCTGCATCGACAAGCTTTATCCGCCGGAGGGTGTGGGATTGCGTCTGGGCCTGCTCGAATTGCGCGCCTTCGAAATGGCTCCGCATGTCAGAATGGGGCTGGTTGAGATGTTGCTCATTCGAGCTCTCGTCTGCATGTTCTGGAAGCGGCCATTCGAAGGCAGCCTGGTCCGTTGGGGCACCGCGCTCCACGATCGCTTTATGCTGCCACATTTTGTCCGGCATGATTTTTCCGATGTGCTCGACCAACTTCGTCGGTCCGGCTACAACTTCGAGGAGAAGTGGTTTGCTTCGCACCTGGAGTTTCGCTTTCCCGAAGATCGGATCGATTGACAGCAGAGGGAGTCGAACTCGAGCTGCGTCAGGCACTCGAGCCTTGGAATGTGCTGGCGGAAGAGACGACTTCCGGCCGAACAGTTCGCACCGTCGACTCGTCGCTGGAGCGGATGCAGGTGAAGTTGTCCGGGTTCACGACGGAATCCCGCTACGTCGTTGCATGCAATGGGCGTTTGGTGCCGCTTCATGCCACGGGTGAGTCCAGCGGAACCGGAGAGACTGTAGCCGCTATACGGTATCGCGCTCGAAGGCTGTCGGCGGCATTACATCCTACAATTCCCGTCCACACGCCCCTTGTCTTCGACATTATCGACCGCTGGAAAGAGCGTTCCATTGGCCGATGTACTTACCATGCACGGCCACCGGACGGTCAGGTGTATACGGCGCGGCCCGTCAACGCATCGGAAGCCGAAGACCGCCGTCAGAAACGCTTTGAGAAGTCGAGCCATTCTCCCGCCAGGATGACGCTGCCGGAGGAAGAGTCTAATCCGATCTTCCCCATGACGCTGGACCTGCGGTTGCCGACACCCGGACAAAAGACCCACACCGAAAAGCCGGGGCTTTTCCCATGACAGTGGATCTTTATCAAAATCCGCTCCGCTTCGGAGCCGCCTATGACGAATTGTCGGCCGATGGCGTGACTCCCCGGCCGCACTGGAATCACCTGATGGAGTCGCTTCGCGCAATCGGTCCGGAAGAACTGGGGCGGCGCTGGGGCCGCGCCGAGCGCCGCATTCGCGAGAACGGGATAACGTACAACATCTACAGCGACCCGCTTGGGGCCAATCGGCCGTGGAGGATCGATATTGTTCCGCTGCTGATTCCGGCGGACGAGTGGCGCTACATTGAAGCCGGCATCATTCAGCGTGCCCAGTTGCTGAGCCTGATCCTGGAGGATCTCTATGGGTCGCAGGAGTTGCTGGCGCAAAGCCGCTTTCCTGCGGCGCTCCTTTATGCAAACCCCGCATTTCTTCGGCCGCTGGTGGGCGTGCCAGTTCCCGCGCAAAGTTATCTGCACATGCTCGCCGTCGATCTTGCGCGTTCGCGGGACGGCCAGTGGTGGGTGTTGGCGGATCGCACGCAAGCCCCTTCCGGGAGCGGCTATGCATTAGAAAACCGAACGATCGTCTCCGACGTTCTCCCGGATCTCTTCCGTACCTCGAACGTACTGCGCCTCGCGCCATTCTTCCGCGCGCAACGCGAGGCCCTTACCAGCCTGACAGAGCGCGACAATCCGCGCATCGTACTTCTGACCCCGGGACCATACAACGAGACCTACTTCGAACACTCATATCTGGCGAAATATCTCGGGTTCACCCTGGTCGAGGGGGCAGACCTGACGGTGCGTGATCGCCACGTGTATCTGAAGACCGTCGACGGGCTGGAGCAGGTCGATGTCATTCTGCGCCGCGTGGACGACAGCTTCTGCGATCCTCTCGAACTGCGGGGTGAATCGCTTCTGGGCGTAGCCGGTCTTGTGGACGCCATCGTTGCCGGAAACGTGAGGGTTGCAAACGCATTGGGAAGTGGTCTGATTGAGACGGCCGCGATCATGCCCTTTCTCCCCGGCCTCTCCACGCACCTTCTTGGCGAGAAGCTCAAACTCCCTTCCGTTGCAACCTGGTGGTGTGGGCAGACGTACGCGCTCGATTGGGTACTCGAGCATCTCGACTCCGTAGTGGTGAAACCGGCGTTTCCCTCCCGCGGCATGGAGCCGATCTTCGGCGCCGAACTGCAGCAAACGGAAAAGGGTAAGTTTGCCGAGCAATTGCGAGCCCGGCCCCATGAGTATGTGGCGCAGGAACAGATCGCATTGTCTACCGCACCGGTGTGGGACAACGGATGCCTGAACTCGCGCAGCGTGGTGCTCCGCACCTATGTGCTGAACACCGGCAGCGGGTGGATCGCCATTCCAGGAGGTTTGGTGCGTGTCGCCGAGGCTGACGGATCCGTCGTCTCGATGCAGCGAGGCGGCCACAGCAAGGACGCATGGGTCCTTTGGGATGGCCCTGTGGATACATTCAGCATGCTGCATCCGCGCAATGAACCGGTGGAGTTGCGCCGTGTGCCGCGGGTTGTGCCCAGCAGCGTGGCCGACAATGTTTTCTGGTTGGGCCGATATGCCGAGCGAGCGGAGAATATTGCCCGAATCCTGCGCACAATGATTCCTCGTGTACGGCGCGCGGAAAAGGCGGAACTGGCGTGCCTGCTTCGTCTGCACGGTTGCCTTGAGTCGCGGCACAGCAAATTCCCGAAGCTCAAAGACAGGCGGCCGACTGCCCTTGAACTCGAGCAGGAAATGATCTCCATGCTAACTGATGCCAGGCGGCCGGACAGCCTGGTCTGCACGCTGGCCGAGGTGTCTCGCGTTGGCGGCCATGTGCGAGAGCGATTGTCGGCCGATATGATGTTCCTCATTGGCCAGTTGCGAGACTCAATTCAGGTCGAACGTGGCACACGGTTTCTTGAGTATCCGACAATGCTGACCGCTTGCCTGGAACTACTTTCCGCATTTTCCGGGATGGAGCGCGAAAACATAAACCGCGGAATGGGCTGGTTGTTCCTGAGCATCGGTCGCCGTCTGGAGCGCGCGATCTATCTGACCAGGCAACTACGCGAGATCACCACACCGCTTGCGGAGCAGGACTGGTCGCTGTTGGAGTGCCTGCTCGAGGTCGCGGACAGCTCCATGACCTACCGCACACGGTACTACACGACTCTACAGCCCTTAGCGGTATTGGATGTGCTCATGGCAGATGAAACCAATCCCCGGTCCCTGGACTTCCAACTGAGCTACCTTGCGGATCTCTATGAGAAGCTTCCCCGGTACCTGCCGGATGACTTGCAGGCAATGCGGGACGCGCTGGCAACGTTACGTAGTTTTGATCTGCGAGAGTTGAAGTACCCATTGCCGGGCGCAGAGACGCTGGCGAATGGATCCGCGGGGCTGTCCCGCCTTGAGCGTTTCCTAAGAGAGCTGGAGCGATTGCTACCTTCGTGGTCGAATAACTTATCGAGCAGGTACTTTAGCCATGCTCGCACTTTGCCGATCACCATAGGCCAATGATTTATAGAATCGTTCACAGAACTACGTACAAATACAAATACCCTGTCTCGGTCGGAAACCACGTGGCGTGCCTGACGCCGCGCTCTTTGCCGAACCATCAGTTGGCGCGGAGTGAGCTGCACATCCGGCCGCACCCTGCAACGCGCACCGAGCGGGTGGACTACTTCGGGAACCTTCTCTCCTTTTTTACCGTGCGGGAGCCGCACAAGGAATTAGTGGTGGAGGCGCGTAGCGAAGTGAACATGAACGGGAATGCGACGCCCTGGCCGCAACAGTCCCTCCCCTGGGAAGAGGCGGCCAGATCGCTGCCCAACGATCAAAGCCCCGCAGGGCTCGAAGCCTATCAGTTTGGATTTGAGTCGCCTCGCATCCGGGTACGGCCGGAGTTTGCCGCATACGCTCTGCAGTCGTTTATGCCCGGGCGGCCGATGCCGGAAGCGCTTCTGGATCTGACCGCACGTATCCACAAGGACTTTCGGTTCGATTCAAAAGTGACCAACGTCCGGACGCCGACCGAAGAGGTTTTTCGGAAACGGCGGGGCGTATGCCAGGATTTCGCGCACCTGCAAATCGCCTGCCTACGCTCGGTAAATATCGCGGCCCGCTATGTGAGTGGATACCTTCGAACCTATCCACCCCCGGGGCAGCCGAGGCTGGTGGGCGCCGATGCGTCCCACGCCTGGGTGTCCGCTTATTGTCCGGGAATCGGCTGGCTCGATATTGATCCCACAAACAACGTTGTCCCCTCGAACGGCCACGTGACACTCGCCTGGGGCCGGGACTATGGCGATGTAAGTCCTCTGCGTGGCTTAATTCTAGGCGGCGGAGACCACACGCTCAAAGTCGCCGTTGACATGGAACCGCTCAATTCCTAGTTTTTCGCAGGACCCCCGATATCACCAATGCCGCCGCCCTCGAGTTCGCGAGTGCCGTGAACTCCCTTACGGGGACGCGATCGTGTCGAGTCTCTCGTGAAGGCAGCCGATGATTTCGAGAGAGCCCGTACGATGATTCTCTACGATCTGGATGCAATCACTTTTGCGGTCGGTGCGCAAGCGGCCAAGGAGTGGCGCCACAAAGGAAGATATGCAGACGGTGCAGAAGTCCGAACGACTGTCTACTGTCAGTCCGGCAAAGCCGTACTCACTAAGAGCCTGAAGCGGGCAATGTGAGCAGGTCGCCCGAAGGTGGAACCACCTAGTCTCCTGAATCAGAAGTAAGGCCCACAATTCGGACATCCGATGAGGATTAATTCTGGTTCAAGTTGCACGCCAGATGCTGCATCTTCTGTTCCTCAAGGATCCGCATTTATGCAAGAAATCATGATTCAGGAGACTAGGAGGAAACTCACGTTTGCCGTCGAGCCGAATTCGCAAGGAGCTGCAATCGCGCGATAGAACGGCATTTTTAACGGGCGCTTCTGGCGGATTTGAGGTGATTCGCTCTTCGGTAGCCAGATGTGGGACGAAGGCCCGTGCACGTCGCGTGTGCTGGCGGCCTGGCGTATCAACAACCCCGATGCGACGATTCCGACCGCCAAAATGCACAGTTCGGCGAGGGACAAACCAGATAGTCCCTTGCGGCCAGGGTCGAATTGTGGCTTGATCTGCTCCTGTTCCCTGAGGCGATCGTTGGTATCGATCTCCGGCGGAAGATGAGTTGCTTGCGTAGCGAACCCGTTGACGCCTTCCTCCGCAGCCTCTACATCGCACAGAAATCGGTAGCCTACCGTGGGCACAGTTGCGATAAATCGTGGCTCGCGGCTGTCATCTCCGAGCAACCTGCGCAATGTGGGGATGCTGCGAGTGAGGGAGTTGTCAGAAACTGCACAGTCATTCCAGACCGCGTTTAGGATCTCGTCTTTCGTCACCAGTCTCTTGGGATTTCGCAATAGAAACAAGAGCACGCGAAACGGCTTCGGTTCCACCGGCAGGGCTTTTCCGCCCTTGACTAGCAGGAACTCACGCTCCCTGACCTCGATGTCTCCAAACTTGAAGTGTGCGCTAAGGCGTTATGTCAGGTGCCGAACTGGAAGAAAAGATCAAGATGATCGGTGACAGCTGCTAAGTCTCCACTCGACGATATGGCTAATTTAGCAGCGCGCTGTCAGGTCAATTGTCAAAGAAATGTCGAATTATTGTCGACTTTGCTTCCAGCGGATTCTGCAGTACCGCGGAGGAATAATTCATCCCTTCAGGCATTTCTATATCTATAAATAAAGGTTGCCCTACCCTTCTGTTGCGCGATTCTTCGTCGTGGCCGGCGATCGCGTATTTGGGGGGTCATCAATTTCCCTTCGGTAAAATGATGTCACGGGAGAAAGCGATATTTTCGGATGCCAAATGGCGGTTCCGTCAATCCGTTGCTTGAAGGTCCTAATGGTGTAACGAGCCTCCTCGTTCGCTGGAGTCAGGGGGATCATTCGGCCTTAGAACAACTCACCCCGATTATTTATGACGATTTACTTCGCCTGGCCAGAGCACAGCTGAGACGCGAATATAGAGAGCACACTCTTGAACCGGCCGCCTTGGTTCACGAAGCCTATCTCCGGCTGGCCGATCAGACACAATTGCATGCTGAAAACCGCGCCCACTTCTATGGAATCGCCGCTAACACCATGAGGCGTGTGCTGATCGAGCATGCCAGAAGACGCATGGCAGAGAAGCGAGGAGGCGGTGTGAGGGTTACCTTACACACCGGAATGGATATCGCCGATCAGCCCGCACCAGACGTCATTGTGCTCGATGACGCACTCCGAAAATTGGCAGAGATCGATGAAAGGAAGAGCCGAGTGATTGAGCTCAAGTTCTTTGGTGGCATGAGTACGGAAGAGATTGGTCTGGTTTTGGGGATTTCAGTAGCAACTGTCGGTCGCGACCTCCGACTCGGACAAGCGTGGATGCGCCGTGAAATGTCACGCAGCAAGAGCCAAGATGACAAGTGATCGTTGGAGTCTGATCGAAGAGATCTTTCAGGGGGCGCTGGAGCGGCCTCCGGCCGAGCGGAAACAATACGTGGAGACGGCCTGCGAGAACGATAAGGAGCTCCTTTCCGAGATAGAGTCGCTTCTTGAAAACGACGATGACGCCGAGAGAATACTCCGCTCTCTTATAGCAGACGATCTCAAACACGCCGCGCAGACGTCAGATATTTCGGAAACTGGTTCACAGCTGGGTCCCTATCATCTAGTGCGAGAGTTAGACAGCGGAGGGATGGGAGTTGTCTACTTGGCCGTCCGATCGGACGATCACTATTTCCAGGTCGTAGCCATCAAGACGATTCGCAAGGGGAATGACACGCCGGAGCTGGTTCACCGGTTTCGCATGGAGCGTCAGATTCTAGCGACACTGAACCATCCATGCATCGGTACCATTTTGGACGGGGGCGAGACCCAGGATGGCCGTCCATTCATTGTGATGGAGTATGTCGAAGGTCAGCCGATTACGCTCGCGAGCCAGAGCCGAGGTTTGTCCATCCGGCAACGCATTGAGCTGTTTCGGTCAGTATGCTCTGCAGTTCATTACGCGCATCAAAAGCTGATCATCCATCGCGATATAAAGCCTAGCAATGTGATGGTAACGCCAGACGGGATGGTCAAGCTCATTGACTTTGGAATTTCAAAACCCCTGGCCCCAGAGTTAGTTCTGAGTGATAGCTCCCCAACGGCAACCAACTTAA
Source organism: uncultured Acidobacteriaceae bacterium (assembly GCA_963782175.1). Taxonomy (GTDB): domain Bacteria; phylum Acidobacteriota; class Terriglobia; order Terriglobales; family Acidobacteriaceae; genus Silvibacterium. Next base: position 27,954 of record CAWAIX010000007.1, on the reverse strand, counting down.
GAAGGATGACTCCCGACTATGCAAGCCCCGAACAGATCCAAGGGAAGCATCTCACAACAGCAACCGATATTTATTCTCTCGGAATATTGCTATTTGAACTGCTGACCGGTTCACGTCCTTACACGCTTAGTAATCTCTCGGCTGTCGCGGCCGATCGAGTCGTATCTGAACAGAGTGGCAAGAAGCCAAGCTCGACTTCGGGCCTATCTAGTGCGACGAGAAAAGAGCTGTCAGGAGACTTGGACAGGATCGTTCTCAAGGCGATGGATCTCGATCCGTCCCGACGCTATCTTTCGGTCCAGCACTTTGAAGACGACCTCCTTCGGTATCTGGCGGGAAAGCCAATTTCAGCCAGAAAAACAACTCCAACCTACGTGTTGACCAAATTTGTACAGCGACATCGGGTAGCTGTACTCGCGGCATGCACAATCGCTATAGTTCTTAGTTGCCTTGTTCTTCTCTACTTAAGACAATCTCGCGCGGTCGATCGCCGGGTGAAAGAAGTTCGAACGCTTGCCGACTCAGCGATTTCAGACATGACAGACAAGCTTCAGCATTCGTCGGCCTCTACCGAGACGCAGGCAGTGCTTTTTCAGAGCGCTCTCAGCTACCTTGACGAATTGCGGAAGACCACCGGAAACGATCCTCGACTGTTGCTTGAATTGTCCAAAGCCTACGTGCGCGTCGGCGACCTGGAGGGTTCCCCTCTGGTCGCTAATCTAGGTAACTCGGGGACGGCCGTCACCAGTTATCGTAAAGCTTCGCGGACAGCGCTTGAAGCGTACGCCCGTATGCCCGGAGACGAGAGTACTCAAGCGGTGATTGAAACCTATCAACGATTGGGCGGTATCGAATCATTTCTTGGGAACCTGCGTGAAGCAAATGACAATTATCAGCAGGCGCTTTCCTGGGCACGCAAATTCTGGCGACAGAGGCCTGACGATCCGAATCGTAAGCGCCTTCTGGCGACGAGTTATGCCGGAATCGGCGATGTCAATCTAAGCGGGCTTGACCCGGATAAGGCACTTGAGAACTACTCTGCCGCATTCCAGGTCTTTGGGGACAGTCCAAATGGCGTCGAGGATCACGATCGACTGCTAATTGGGTTCTACATTAATAGGGGAAAGGCACTCAATGAGCTCGGCAATCAATCGGAAGCCATCGAGAGCGATCGAAAGGCAATTGCTCTCGCAGAAGCCCTGGTTCAGAGATTTCCATCCTCGCCGCGGGCCCAGCGAGCGCTCTTTCTTTCGTACGAGGAACTCATTCTGCCCCTGGCAGGGAGAGACGCGCTGAATGTAAGTGATTCGGCGCAGGCACAGGTCTACGCCCGCAAAGCTCTCTCGATCGCGCAGATGCTCGTTGGAGTTGACAGCAAAAATGCCCAGGCACAATACGACCTGGCCCTTGCGTACACGTCAATGGGCGATGCTTTCCGCCAAAGCAATCCGAATACCGCGAGCATCTGGTATAGGAAATCGATTGGGCTCACGAAGCAATTATCTCCGCTCTATGGGTCTGGGGCACGCCACTGGCTTGCGATACGGAATGAGTCGCTGGCCGAGGTACTTGTCAAGAAAGATGACGCCGCGGAGCGTTTACGCCTCCTTCAGGAGGCAAATCTGGCAAGGCAGGAATTGGCGGGAACAAGTCCACATGGACTCCTTCACCTTATGAGGTCGTATTGCAAGCTGAGTGATGCGGAACTCGCAATGAACGATCTCCCAAAGGCCCGGCAATATGCGAATGCGGCCTTGCCTTTGTTCGATAGGTTCAATGTGACGTCGCCCAGTTTGCTGGTTTTGCGTGATCTGGGCTTTTGCTATGAAAGCGAGGGAGCGGTGCAGCATCGTATCGCAATGAACCGTAAGCTCCCCTCAACAGAACGACTTACGGCCGAAACCGAGTCGCGCAGATGGTATTTGAAAAGCGCCGAAGTGTGGTCTACGTGGAACGAACGGGACGCAGCCACGCCGGAAAGCGAGCGCGAACGGCACAAGGCAACGAATTTTCTCAAGGGGTCACGAATCATCCCGCAGCAGGCGGTGACAAACAAATAAAAACTGACGATGACGATGATCGAAATATGCGATCTGCTGCGCATATCTAGGAAGAGGAGTCGCTCACTTGTCGGAATCGTCACAACTTCAGCAGCTCACGGCAGCGCAACTGGGGCAGGAACAGCGCCGAGGCGTCCTTATTTTAGATACGCGGCCGCCAGAAGAGTTTGCCTCGTTCCATATTTCCGGCTCCATACAAATTGGCCTCAAGGGCTCATTTGGGAGCTGGGCAGCAATCCTGATCGGACCGTTTCAAAGAATTCTGCTCGTCGCCACAAATGCCAATTGTGCACAGGAAGCGCACAGCCGTTTGGCAAGAGTTGGTCTCGAAAATGTGGTGGGTTATACCCTTGCCGACAAACAACAATGGCAACAGCAGGGGTTAGAGCTTATCAGCCTGTACAAATATCGGTGTGAGGATGTCCGCCGCGCCCTGCAAGCAAATCCTTCGTCGCAACTGATCGATGTTCGCAGCTGGGCTGAATGGTTGCAAGGACACTTACCTGGCGCAATCTCCATGCCATTGCTAGACCTAAGCGGACACACGGTGTCGATCGATCGCTCTAAGCCAATTCTTGTCTACTGCCAAGAGGAGTATCGCGCGATGATCGCGGCGAGTATGTTGTTGCGGTACCACGTCGGCGATATCGGTATTCTAACCGGCGATGTTCAAGAATGGCAGAGCTCCGGTATGCCGTTGGAAACGCCCCGCGAAGATTACATCGAATCATCTCTCAGCCGCACTCGGCGAACTTCTGATAGGAATCTGTAGCAACATCGATGATCGATCTCCGGGTCTTTCTGCGCAGTCTCAAGTACAAGGAGAAAACGCAATGAATATGCAATTTCTGCAAAGGGCTCTCTTAGCAGGGATGAATAGATTTGGCTTTCTGGGCGTGCTCATCCGAATAATCGCGATTTGCTTGTAGGAGGGCTAAGAACTCCGTATCTACCACTTCGGGCAATTATTGTAAGCCGCTGGCAATGATCTAAAACGGCTGCAGTCTCGTTCCAAGTTGCCGCCGAATCCGCCGATTCTCCGATCGAACGGGTGGGCAACTCGACATCTTAAGCAATTCTCGAGAAGAATAATTTACCTGTAAAACGCCATAACTGTGAGCTGCAGCAACTGCCGTACCTACGATTCATCAGCAGGCTGCAACGTGAAGTTGCATTTGCATAGGAAGCGAAGACTTATGCCGAACGACTACCATGGCTCAGATGCGACTTGCCTAGAGTATCTAGACAGTTTGTATGGTTACGCGATGGTTCTGACTCGCAACCATGCGGAAGCCGAGGATTTGGTACAGGAGACTTACGTCCGCGCGATGCCAGCGATGAACCGGCTCAGATCGGAAAGCAATGTAAAGGGCTGGCTCTTTAAGATCTTGCGTAATGCGTGGCTCAACCATCTCAGAAAGCGGCGAACCGCCCCCGAGATCGCGTGGGGCGACGTGGAAGATGGTTCGGTAGGAGACATAGCGGAGCCCTCGAAAGACTCCTACCATGCCTTTGTAAGCAAAATTGAGAGAGAGCGAGTACAGGCGGCGATACAGGCGCTGTCCCCGAAATTTCGCGAGATCATTTTGCTGCGGGAATTTGAGGAATTATCGTATGATGAAATCGCTGGTCTCCTGCACTGCCCGGTCGGGACAGTGATGTCGCGGCTGGCAAGAGCGCGTTCGAGGCTTCGCACACTCCTTACTTCTACGAAGTCCGAATCATCTGTGGGGAAAGTACGAGATGAAGGACTGCGGTGATTATCGCGAGAACATTCTGCCTTATCTCGACGAGTCGCTGGCTGTTTCGCAGATCATCGAATTTCGCGCTCATCTGGAAATATGTGAAGCCTGTAAGGAAGTGCTCGAAGCAGAGGAGGAACTATCCCGTATCCTGCGTCGATCGCGACCCCTTTATTCCGCCCCAGCTGCCCTCCGAGATCGCATCCTGCGAGGAACTAAAGGGTCGAGCCCAAGGGATTTACCCCCACAGTAGCGAGCAGCAGGTGCAAGCCCACCACAGTTCTGCTGATCCGGTCCCCTCTCGGCGTTGAACCTCGTTGTCGCTGGCCTCCCCGCGCGCCGGCGAGCATCCGCGGTGCTCGATGGAAGCATCGAACGGCCGAACGGCTGCGAACTGGCCTTTTTCTCTGATCGCATCCTTCGAAGCCCGGTTTTTGTGAGACCAGTGCTCGAAAACACGCCAGGGTTCACGAATGCAATGGGGTGCATTTGGCAGGCAGCAACCACTTGAGCGAAGAGACGCCATTGCGGACAAATAACACCAAACCGCTTGCGGGCTTGCCAACTCAAGTAGGTGAACGATCGAGGACGTTCACATCAACAACCCAAGTCGCGTTCTTAAGAAGGATGGAGTTCGGTGCCGAGGCGGTATATCCGCGCACGGCTTCTGCGACCCAGTTATTTTGGAGACGTGGTTTGTGGCTTAGAGATTGTGATCGCGCGTTGTTGGCGATAGCGTCCATTATCATGCGTTGAAATGGGGTATCCTGCCCATCATGGCCTCCCGCGATGAATTACCCAGGTTCAGCTTGTGGTCATGAGGTGGAAATATGCAACCATCGCTTCGCAAGCGACTCGGCCGTGAGCGAATCGTCGGAAGCTGAATGAAAAGCGCTCTGTCCGGTCTCGATCATCGGTTGTCGTTGGGCGCGCGTCTTACGAATCTGCTCCGCTGAGACGAAAACCGGTGCGGCAGGAACAACTGCGCCCAATGGAGTCTTCAACGCAGCAACCGTCGACTTGCTTACTGAAGGCATTTTCCGCTGCGGGGATCTCCCTACTCGTTTTTCCCGCATGACAGCCGGCGCAATTGTAGATCCTTGGAAAACAGCGGGAGAATCCTGAACTTTTGCAATTTCAGAAGCGGCAGAATGAACAGAAGGCAATGATTTTCTCTTTCGAATCTTTTCGATGGGGCAGAAAGGGGAGGCCAGAAGCTGGCGGACTTTTTGCAGTCGCTCCACTTCGGCATCGATCAAGGCAAGAATTTGCGAGTATTGCATGTCGCTCCTAGTCTACCGCTCCAGAGACATCTTCGCTCTAGCCCTTAAGAAGCTCGGCCGCTTCGGGACCCGCTAGTAACGGGGTCCTGGTTGGCGACTGTCGAGGCTCAACGCTGTAGAGCGTTGCGTCACTTGCCGCGAGGTTGTTGCTCCCAGATCGACTTGAGTTCCCAGACGTGCCCGGAGAATTCCATAGGCTTTGCATCCTGTGGGAAGAGTCCGATCGTGCTGTCAGTGGACAAGGGATAGATCAAGTTGGTGATGGCAATCGTGCCGTTTTGTGCATAGGTCATCCTGGGCAGCCCCGAACAGGTCGCTATCTCGCGGTAAGTAGATAAAACGAACGGATTGGCAGAGGAAAATTATTGAACGAGAGATTCATCGTGCAAAGAAAACTTGGAGATACGAATTACTTCCACCGGTTTTGTTCGCTGGTATGCCGCCCTGCAGGGCCTGCTGATGCTCACACTTCTGCTTGTGGCATCGTCCGCGAACGCGGCGAGGACCGATTCCCCGGGTGACATCGTCATACACGGAGTCGCAGCCATTGTTCGTATTGTTTCTTCGTGGCTGAAATCAAGCCCGCTGTGGCCTGATCTGCGATATTCACGTTTCGGTAAGCATTTGTCGAGCCGACACCCACTCTTCAGCATCCCACCCGAATAACTGGCGTCCGAGCTATTTCACCTTGTTAGTGGTATGCGAGACACCTCCCGACGACGTTACCGCATACACGGGCCGTCGGAGGTAGCAATAAATCCTCTTATCTCGTGATGTGCGGCGGGCCATGAGGACTGCATAGTACTTGCATGAATTTCAGGGATTGGATGAACGGCACGAGGCAAGGTGAGCTGGCAGGCCAGTCCGAAAGGAATGCAGTATGTCAGAGCAGACTGTTCGTCTTGAGAACTGGGAAGTATTCGACAATTCCTGGAAGATGAAGCGATATCTCCATGGCGAGGTGTATGGTCATCCTCGCCTCCCAGATGGCCGCATGGTAATGACTTCTTCGGTGATCGAGCTGCGCGATGACGTGGCCGTGACCCAGTCTGGAACCATCTATCGGCTCGGCAAGCAGAGAAAACGGACTATCAACGCGACGATCCCATGCCTGTCTTTGTGACCGCGCTCGAACCTGAGCAAGTACAACACACGACGGTCCCCGGCAGGCATGGAAAAACGTATTGGCGGCAGCTAAAGGCCCGGCTTTCTCAAATTCACAAGCTACAGCGTTCAAGATGAGGGTCTGGTCCTGTCTCGAACGCGGAATGTGCCGGCGGGCTATCCGCTCGCAGTTAAACGCGGTCGGTCCGCATCAGAACGGATCCATCGTCACCTTTGGCAGGTTCCCTCTGACGGCTGACTGCTGGGCCCCGGTTTGTCCTAACCTTTGACGCTCTGGAAGCACAAGCCGCGCCACAACTCCATTGAATGATTGGCTTGACGCCGCGCATCGAGATACGGGCCGCTAGTGGATCGCACCTCGTTCACTAACATTCGCACGCTCGTTTGCTGAAAGAAGCTTGACCACCAAAGCGTTCACTTCTCTACGAAGGTCACTGTTACCGCTGCCGGTTGCCGGTCCGGAATAACCGGCGTGAATGGTTTTCACCAGGCCATCGCGGCCGATGAAGAAAGTAGTCGGCCAGCAGTTGAGCCCTTCAACCTGCGGCAGCTTTTCATTCAATTGATCGGGAGTTCCTGCAAGCAGAACCGGGTATGTGATCCCGTATCGCTGGATGAATGCCCGCAGCCGATCTGGATTTGCCAGCTGATCCTCTTCCTCGAAGCTTAGCTCAACAACTTCCAACCCCCGGTCGTGGTAATGGCGGTAGAGTTCCTCGAGAAACGGCGCTTCATCATGGCAGTTGGGACACCAACTTCCCCCGATGGAGACAATGACTACCTTGCCTTTGAACGCCGGGTCGGTGCTCGTGATGAGCCTCCCGTTCAGGTCTTTGCCGCTAAACGCGAGTGGTTGGGCCGGATCCTTCAGCTTGGTGTGCAGCAGCGGATCCTCCGGCTTGTTCAGGCCTTCGGCGCGAGCAGCATCGGGACGTCGGGCAGCCAGTTCCTGCGACCCATTACGTGAAAACGTGATCACCTTGAGAGTGCCGTCCGCCTGCGGACGCAGCACCGCATAAGACGGACCAGCCGCGGTGAAGTGGCTCACCGCAAACTGCCCATCACGCCATGCGCCGTAAAGGTTGCCCGTATCGCCATCGATCCGCTGGATTACCGCGTCTATGTCAGCGCCCGACTGGCTCACGTGAAGCTCCCACGCAGATTCTCCCTTGGGACCCTTCACGGCAATTTCCCAGGTACCCGCAATGTTCGGGGGATTCGGAGAGGGATCGGCTGGCTTCGCGTCCAGACTTGCAGTAATCGGGATGCTGCGCGTGTGGCTGCTGAAGGTGCCGGTCAACACGCCTTCTTTCACCGTAGCATCGATAGTGTTGGCATAGTAGTCGAAATGCAGAATCAGGTGACCGTCGGAATAGCGTCCGCTCGATGACGGGGATTTTTCCTTGCCATTGATCAATGCACCTCTGACTTGGTCGCCATTGCCGCTTATTTCAAGACGCAATGGAACTTGCTGGCCACTGTATGTCGCTGTGCCCGACCAGGTTCCGTCTGGCGTGCCGGGGCTGGCATTGCCGCTTTGCGCAAGTGTCACCCCGCAAAGCGAGAAGAACACAACTAATAAAACAAACCCGGCGAGTGGCAATCGTGTAGCTAACTTTTGGCGCAAGGAGATCATCTTTCCTTCCTGTTCAGAACAACGGCTAACGTATCGGTGGGACACTCCCGTCAATTATCCCCCTCAAAACAAAAGCTTCACTCCAAATTGAAAGACCGTGGTGAGCCTACTCCCGCAGAGCCGGTACTGTTTGCCGTACCGGTGATCTGCCCGTACGTCCCTGAAGAAATAGTGGACACCGGGTTTGCGAAGTTGACGCGGTTGAAGGCATTGAATGCCTGGGCGATGAACTGAGCGTGGAATCGCTCTTCCTGGTAAATGCCCTTGAAGACCCCAGATCGACGTCCGCGTACCCCGGTCCGCGCAGGCTATTACGGCTGATATCTCCGAATGTCCCCGTCGCAGCCGGCACGAATGCAGCCGTGTTGAAGTACTCCTTGATCTTGTTTACGCCCGCAGGGCGCGCGGGGTTTCCAGCGATGTCAGCATAGTCATTGCCGATGCCGGAAAGTGAGCGATCTGTTCCACTGAGCACAGTGAATGGCAGGCCGCTTTGAATGCTGGCGATTCCGTTCAGTTGCCAGTTATTCAGCAGTGCGCTTCTGAAGCCAGTGACGTTTATGTGCGGAGTTACGTAAACGGCCGAGAGGTTGAAGCGAATGGCCTGGTCGAAGTCAGCTGGCCCACGACCACTTTGCAGATTGAATGGATTCGGCGGCCCGGTGTTGCCCTCGGTTGCGCTCGAAGTATTATCGATGACTTTTGCCCAGGTTATGTTGGTCAGGAGTGTGAGTCCATTGTTCACCCGCTTAGCGAGGTTGGCTTGCAGCCCGTTATAGATGGAATACTCATAGGACTACGCTAGTTCCACCGCACCCAGGCCGGTATAGATTCGGCGTGAGTTTTCGTTTCCAACGGTCGATGCAGGTTGGCCATTGGGCAGAGTTCCGGGGATATAAACCGCTGGATTGAACTGGCGCGAACCCATGATGTGCGCTCCGTGATTTCCCACATAGGCAATCGAGAACGCAAAATCGTGGGGCAGTTGTTGCTCAACAGCCAGATTCCAGTTTTGTGTATAGTTCACCTTCGAGCCGGGGTCCAGCACCCCCCCGGAGACCGGAAGCTCAAACTTGTAAGTTGCAAACTGATCCGGGCTCACATGGCCGCGAGGGAAAGGATTTCCACCGGGATATCCTTCATAGATATTGTCCCAGGCTGGCGGAGGAGCGGGATAGCTCAGATAAAGATCGATTGGCTGCATAGCGTCGGGGCGCTGATAGAGCAAGCCTTCGGGAAATCCATAGAAAATTCCGTAGCCGGCACGGACCACTGTTTGCCCGGATCCATTGACGTTCCATGCGAAGCCAACGCGGGGTGCAAAGTCCTTCCAGTTTTTCTTGAAGACAGAAGCCTGCAGCCCGGCATCACCCTGAAAGACGAGACCTGGGGGAGCGTCGGGAGCAATCGTCGATTGAAAGCCCGGCTCAAAGCCGACGAGAGTGTCGTTAAGATCGGTCGGAGGGAGCCATGGATCCCAGCGTAGGCCGAGATTCAGAGTGAGCTGCCGAGTAACTTTCCAGTCGTCCTGGACATACAATGACGGCCGGTTTACACGCAGGTACGCTTTGCGCCCGTTGTCCTGGAAGAACTGGGAATCGAGCCCGAGATAAAAGTCCGCCAGAGCCGAGCCACTCTTGGTGGCTCCCGCAGGCAATGCAGCGCCAGCCGGAGCGGCGGTTCGTTCGCCATTGAAGGTGTTATCGCCAGGAGTGTAAGAGTAATCGTCCATGTCGATGCGATCGCGCTCATACTCGACTCCAAAGCTGATGGTATGCGCGTTCAGAACTTTTACGGCTGAGGCCTTGTAGTCGAATGAGGTCGAATCCTGCGTGAGCGCTCCCCCTGAGAAGATGTCTACGAACCCCGAGATATTGGCGCGGATACCGGGAAAGATCGATTCGCCGGGACTTCCCAGCGGCACGTTTTGTCCCAGGTCCTGCAGAGACTGGAGTCCGGGAGCCTGAGGGGTCTGCGTGCGAGCGAACCGCCCCGCGCTGGCCGCAAATGTTGCAGTGAGCGTCGGGCTGAAGACCTGCGTATCGGTGATAATCACTGACTGGTTGCGAAACTTATTCTCGGCAAAGAATCCGAGCGGCGCATTGAAGGGTCTCTGGAAATTGTCCTGATTGTAAAAATAGCGGCCGATCAGATGATTGCTCGAAGTTACGACCTGATCGATCTTGGCCAGGTATTGTGTACTGTCGATGTTCGAGTTGGAAGTTGAGTTGAATATGCCCGTGGTGGGATCCGAATTCAGGGGCAGCAGATATTTGTCGGCCAGCTTCCCGGACAGAGCGTCAATCGGCGTTGGGATGATATTGCCCGGATACGGTTGCCCGGTGGCCGGATTAAAGATGGCGATTCCTTTTGCCAGAAGAGCCGAAAAATCACCTGCAAGTTCTGCCGCCGTCGGAACGGTGATCGAGATTGGGTTCGGGGATGATCGCTGCTGCAGATCTTCAGTGTTTCGCGGAAATTCGTAAGCTTCGCCGTGGATCTGATTGGTCCCGGAGCGGGTAGAAAGCTGTACCAGCGCTCCTGCGCCGCCGTAGTCCGCGCTGTAATTCGACGACTGAATCGTGAACTCCTCGCAAGGCCAATTACCGCGTTCTTACGCTTCAAAAATGAGATGGAGAAATACGGGCTGGAGTCAACAACCTGGCTCGCTAGGATAAGCGGGCCAGGTGCCACACGGAGCGAAATGGAGGAAATAATTCATTTCAAGCTCTTGTCCTTACCGTAAACAGCAGCCGTCGTGCTGTCAATTCCGCTGCCACACTAATTACATAGCCAAGTACCGCCGTCACGCTCATCATTCAAGCACCAGGGTTAATCCGCCTGTTGCAATCAATGCGACTTCGGATTGAGGAGCGCCACAAAGGTGAGCTTTTCCAGCGGCGCCTGAATCGCGAGCTTTGGCGAAGGATGAAACGTAGGATCTGATCGCCAAAGCGTCATTCAGGTTGTCCTTTCGCTTTCTGTATGAAACCTGCGGTCAAACAAAAAACCAGCAAAGTAATTTGCTGGTCGGCGGAGTCTTTGGGACAGCTGACTAGAACAGTTGGATCACGTGCTCGGACGCCGCTCAACCAGCATGGGGCTGTTGCGGCAACAACAGAAATGCGTGAAATCCAACTTTATGACTCGTAAAATAACGTTCTCCACAATTATCGTTAACTTCAACGGCGAGTTCGGAGCGGGATTTAGGAGATACCTCCCGGGAGGACTTTGATCATGGATCGACGCAGGTTTCTTTATGGCGCAGCCGCTACAGCCGGTCTTGCCTCTGCATGGCCTGTCTTCGGAACGAAAGGCGGGAAGCAAGCCCTGACGCATAAGGAACGCGTTGACCGGGCTCTGCATGGCCAGGAGGTCGATCGGCCGCCGTTTACCTTCTACCACCACTACAAGGCTCCGACTGCGCAGCTTGAGGCGCAAGACCATCTCGATTTTCACCGCGCCTACAAGACCGACATCGTTAAGGTGATGAATGATTTTGATTACCCTCACTCCACGACCGCCAAGTGGTACGAGCTCAAGCCGTTGGACACCCCGTTCCCGGACCAACTGTCTACACTGCGTTTGGTCCGCGACGGATTAAATGGCGACGCCTACTTTATCGACACGATTTACGGGCCATACATGACTGCGATGATTCTGTTCCAATCGCAAACGCAGTTTGCAAATCTCCCGAAATCAGACGAAGTGCGGGACGAGCAGATCAAGAGCCTGCATGAATTTCAGCAACAGAACCCTGAAGCCTGGCACGGCGCGTTAGAGGCTATTACGCAGTCTACTATTAACCATATCCGTCATACCAAAGACATCGGCGCGTCAGGGGCGCTGGTCAGTATTTTCAATGCGGAGAGCAAGTTTGGCTCCGTTGCAGATTACGAACAATACAGTCGGCCCTACGACAAGCGCGTATTCGATGTGCTCGCCGACACAAAACTTTCCTTTCTTCACCTGCACTATCTCGAGCGGCCGTATCTCGATCAGTTCAAGAATTTCAATGCGCCTGTGATTCACTATTCCGTAAAGACCAGCGGAATCCCCATCTCCGAAATTCGCAAGCAGTATTCGCAACCAATTGCCGGCGGAGTCGACGAAATCGACTACGAGAACTTGACAGCGGATCAGATCCGTCACCAGTGGACAGAGGCATGGAGGGAAGCCGGAAGCAAGTACATTGCAGCGCCTGGCTGCTCGGTCCCTGATCACTCGAGTCCCGAAGCTCTCGCGCGCTTTCCGCGGTCATTTGGAATATAGAGATCGAGCTTCGATAGTTTGAAAGCGCTGCCTTCGGAGAAGGCATACTGCGCATTGGGTTCGGCCCCGCCCTCTGAAATGTAGTGGACGGTTTCCGCCCGACGATCCAACACGGATGAGGGTTCAGTGGCGTCACAATCAGCGCCTGGTGTCTCTTTAGAGCGAGGCTCTTAAGGGATGTCGCTTACAGCGGCACCGGAATCCTGTACCGCAATAACAGCGCGCTCGCGTCTCTTCTGCTCCAGTTCCTTTACATGGACAATGGCATCCTGAGCCGCGGCCTTGTTGCCTAGCCTGGAGTAGAGGCGGGCAAGTTGATAATAGACACTCCCGTCCTCGTCGCTGGCCACCCCTATCCGCAACTCGCTTATGGCCTCCTCTGGTCGATCGGTCTGCGCATAGACCTGACCGAGCAGGGCGTGCGCGTGAGGCAGCATCTGGGGCTTCAGAGGATGTGCCGCGTTCAGGCTATGTTTCAAGTAGCTCTCGGCCTGAGCCCATTCGTGTTGCCCAACTAGAATTTCACCAGCCAGCAGATTGAGGTCCGGATCATCGGGACTCATGCCAAGCGCCACCTTTACCGTGCTCAGGGCGTGATCCGGCTTTGAGTCCTGCGAATAAGCTGAAGCCAAGCCATAAAGTGGAGCCGGGTCCTGCGGAGCGAGCGCCGCTGCCGCTTTGTACTCGTTTTCCGCCTCTTCCAGATGCTGACGCTGCCGGTATATGTCGCCCAGCAGCAGGTGCGTTTTCGGAGAGTCGGGCTCCAGTTGCTCAAAGCGGCTGAAGGCCTGGGAGGCAAGTTTCTCATTCGCCTTGATAGACCAATATAGGGCGGCCATTTCGTGCGCCGGCTGTGCGATTAAGATGTCGCTGGCTCCAGCCGAAAGAGTGTAGCCGCCGGACATATAAGCGCAGTTGGCAAGCAGCAACAATGCATTTGCATTTCCATGCAGCGTGCCGAGGTCATGGGCCTCGCTCGCCAGGTCTGCAGCGCAGCGAGCGTATCGGCCGGCGAGCATGTCTCTCTCCGCAGCACCAACAGTCGGAGCCGGTCCGGTCTTTCTGTCTTCCGAGGATATGGCCGGAGATTCCTTCTCTGGCTGCGGCAAACCCCGCAACACAGCAGAGAGAAGTGCGGCAAAATCTGGCGAGATCGTGCCTGCGGCATCCTGCCGGCTAACAAAATCGACAAGGTTGTCTTTGTGTTTAGCATCCAGCCCGTTAACAAGCACAGGAAGATTTGTTTGGACGAACCCGGGATCCCGCTTCCAGAGATCGCTGAGCAGCGCGATTGCATGGGCGTTGTCATCCCCATCGAGACGCAGCCGTACGCGGCCGAGATCGGCGAGAGAGCAACTTTGACCTTCGGCGTCAAACTCGCGTGCAGCGTCGTCATTTTGCCCCTGAGCAAGATACAGAAAGCCGAGCTGCGCATGGGCGCACGGAAAATGAGGATCTGCAGTAAGCACAGCTAGCGCTTCATTCATTGCTTGCTTTAATCGTCCCTGTTCTTCCAGAGATTCAGCGAAAAGCGCATGCGCATAGCTTGAATTCGCGTCCTCGGCGGAGAGTTTTCTTCCATCCGCCTCGATTACCTTGAGGGCTGCAATGCCCAACCAATACCACGCCGAACTGTTCCGGGGATCGAGCGCCACTGCGCGTTGATACGCGACGCGCGCCGCATCAAAGTTGCCGAGAGAAAGATACGCTCGTCCAAGCGTGATCGGCGCCTGCGGGTCGGAAGAGTTCAGCCTCTCGGCCTTCAGAAGAAAGGGAATTGCATCGCGCGCCCGGTTCAAGTGCAGGTAGTCGATGCCTAGAAACAGATTGGGTACATACAGAGAGGGCCTAAGCCTCTCGGCATTCAGGAAGCTTGCTACCGCGTCGGAATAGCTGCCGTTGGCATCCTGCATTAATCCAAGATTTGCCCAGAGTTCAGGGATGTCGCCGCGGAGCAGCACAGCACGCCGGTAGTAATCAGCGGCGGCGGCGTAATCGTTTTTACTTTGTGCCTGTCGAGCGGCAAGAAGAAAATCATCGAACGAGTTGGGTTTATTGTCCGGTTGAGCGAATGCTCCTGCTGCCATGAGCGATAGCAGCAGGAGCGTGATGGAATGCAGAATCCGCATGGGAACAGCTACAAGAAACTTACCTGAGAATGACACACGCGGATAGGGTCAGATGATCTGAGGCGCCGGGCGCAAGTAAAGCCGTCAATCATGCGGCTGCACGGTCGGATTGTCGAGGACGATCATGTCCCAGTACTTGAGAGAGGGAAGAACCAGCTCCACGTAGCGCTCGCCTTTGTCATTTCCGCGGATGATGGCGAGCGGGTGAAACATACCGCCCTCGATATCCGGCGATGCCCAACCTGCCCTGGTAATGTCCTCGTCGGCGGCAATCCGAATTCTGAGCTGCTGGAGAAGCGGAGCTTCGGGCCGCTCAGCGTGAATGTCGCGCCAGTGGGCGTCGCCGAACCCGACCAGGTTAATCAGGTGAACGATTGTCCGCCCATCCTTCTGGCGGGCGAGGGTCCAGATGGTGTTCGGGATGCCATTGGGACTCGATTGTTGGCCAGCCACTGTAACCCTGGCGGGAGCAATTGCGACCTTGTAGCTCAGAACATTCTCATAGGCTGTCAAAAAATCGTAGTAGCGACGGAGTTGGCTGGAAAGATCCGGAGAAACCGCGAACCGTGTGTCGGCGGGAAAATACTCGCTCGATAGCATCCGCGAACCATCTCCCAGCTCAATGTGCGAGGCTCCGGAGGCAAAGATCGTAGCATCGGCGAGCAACACGCTGGCGGGATTGAAGTAGTTCGTCTTCGGCTCCGGATTTCCCTTCTGCTGCCGTTGTAAATAAGCGGCAAATACCACGCCCTTTGCGGGATTCGCGGTGTGAACCTGCTCGGCGGCGTCGACGATGCTGCTGTAGGTTTCGTGATCCTCCCAGAGCTCGGAATGAACAAACTCCGCTTCGGAATTGGCCAACTCATCCTGTCCCCAGGTATTAACGGTGTTCAGAACAATGCCTTTCTTCAGGAAGACGTGCGCACTGTCTACGAATGGACGAAAACCCTGGATGAAGTTTACGTATGAGCCCTGATAGCTGTATCCGCCCATGGTTCCGAAGGTATCGACCTGCCACCCGTCGAAAGGATAGACCTGAAACAGTTCCGCCATCTTCCCGAACAAGTAGCTTTCCCATTCGGGAGCATTCTGATTCATATAGACCAGCCTGTGGGTCTTCCATTCGTTTCCACCATCCAGGTTCAGCGCCATGGCGGACTCGAGGGTTCGCGGGCCATCGGGTTTGGGCCAGGTAGCCCATTGGAGCTTGACTCCGGAACCATTCGTGAACGCGTCTGCATATGCGCAATAGCTGGTGTTATAGGCCATGCTCATCATGTTGTAGCGATGCGCTTCGGTGAGAAAGTCATCTACGATGCTTCGCTCGACTTTTCGACCGGCAATGTCGGTCCACTCTCGCGCGGGATGCTCAACGGTTCCGGCTAACGGCTGCTCATGCCGGTTTTCAAAGTCATAGTATTCAAGCCCGTTAATATGAAATTTGTTTAGCTCGGCGATCCACTCGTCGGGCATCGCGCCCTCGGTCTTCGAGTAGTGTGCGAGATAGCCGTAACGAGGAAAACGGTTCCATTCGGAAGATACGTCAATGGCCGTGTAGCCCGTGCCCAGCGTCTCTCCGTTCGGTGAAACGAGGCGGACGTCAACCAGGTATCCGCGAAAGTCGCTGTCGGGCGGCGTCCACTCGATGGATACCGGGTTCTTGTCGTCGGAAAGATCGATGGCATCCGAAATCTCTTCGCCGACGCGTTCTCCCAGATGCCAGACGGTGACCTTCACTGTTGCTTTGCCGGTATACGAGGCATCGCTTTTCAACTGAACAAGGATCGTTACGCTCTCATGCGGCACGTATCGCGCCTTGTCGGTATATACGTCGGCTATGCTTGCTCCTTTCACAGTCTGCTGCCCGCGTGCGGAGCCGCAGAAGATGAAAGAGAACACAGTCAGTGCAATGCAACAGCGAAAGGTCATCGTCGGCATTCAAGGAATTGAGCCATGGCTCATCTGTTTGGTGATGCACCTTGTCGTAAGCACGCAACGGCGATGCGGCCCAGGCCAGTTCGCGTCGGAACCCTACCAATAAAACTTGCCGGCGAACTGTACCTCGCGGCTGGGGAAAGTGTTGGATATCTGCCCGAAGCTCGAAGCGCAGGGGCTGCTGTTGGGATCGCATCCATTGAAGCCAGTGTTCGGCGAGTAGAACTGGGGATGGTTGAAGGCGTTGAAGAACTCGGCGCGGAACTGGATGCGCCGCAGCTCTCCAAGACTCCAGTTCTTCATGATGGCGGTGTCGAAATCGGTGTAATCGGGAGCGCGCACTGTCGAGGAGTAGCGCGGCGCCGAGCCGAAGGTTCCGTAAGCCGCGTAAGCGAAGGCTCCGGTGTTGAACCACTCGTGCACCGAGCGATGCGCGACGGCGTTGGGGTCGCCGATGATGTCCGGCCTCGGGTTTCCGCCATAGGACGGAATGTCGTTGCCGTTGAAACCGAGCGGGATGCCGGATTTCGCGGTCACGATGCCTGACCACTCCCAGCCGCCGAGAACAGCATCGGTCTTGCGATTCATGCCGGAACCGATGCTCTTGCCGCGGCCGATCGGAAGATCGTAGATGTAGCTGGCTACCAAACTATGCGGGGTATCACCGGCGTCAACGCTCTTCTCGGCCGCCAGGTTGTAGTTGTTGGCCGGAGAGCTGTTGCCGACGTAAGCCCAGCTCTGAGTTCCTTCGGTGTTGTCGAGGAACTTCGAGTAGGTATAGGAAACCATGATGTTCAGGCCCTTGTTGAAGCGGTGGTTATAAGCCGCCTGCAGAGAGTTGTAGATATCGAAACCCGCTGCCGGATAGTTCTCCGTGACGTTGCAGTACTGGGGATAAGGCTGCAGCAGATGCGCGTACTGCACGGTCGGCAGGTTGAGTCCACAACCGCTCTGCGGCGCGTTGATTTTTTCGTAGAACGGATTGGGCACCAGCGTATCCAGCGCTCCCGGACCAAGAGGAAGATAGCTGGGGTTCAGCTGGGCACGATTGAGCGAGCCGAACGGCATGTGGGTTCCGTGGTTGCCGACATACGCTACGTCAAGCGAATCGTTGTGCGTAATCAGATACTGGAAGCCCAACATGTACTGCTGCGTGTAGGGAGACTCGCGGTGCCGGAAGACGCTGGTCACGTTTTGGCCGATATCCTGCAGGCCGCCGAGCGAGTTGCCGGTGATAGGCACGTATCCCTCTGGCCAGGGATTGCTGGTCGTGACGGCGGAGTTCGGCGTAATCCCGTCGAGCGTGGCAACTACCGCGGTCGTCGAGGAGAAGCCGTCCACGTTGCCGGGGGCCGAGGTGCTGAAGAAGACGGCCGGCGTATAGAAGAAGCCGTAGCCGCCGCGCATCACCAGCTTCGGAGTCGCCTGGTAGGTAAACCCTATTCGCGGGGCCACATTGTTATATCGCGTCGCGTAAACGCCGCGGTTGTCCGAGGAGAGGAAGACCAACGACCCCGGCAGCGTCATGCCGACCGCTGAGCTGACCTGGTTCGTGATGCCCGGGTCGAAGTACGAAGCCGCATTGTGCCGATACGTCGGCGCGCCCTGGAACTCATACCGGAGTCCGAGGTTCAGGGTCAGATTCCGGATCGGCCGATAGTCGTCCTGCACGTACCAGCCGTTGTATCGCTTGGTGAGAGCCGGATTCAGATACTCGCCTGTCTGGCCGCCGTCGAGAACTCCGAGCAGCGCCTGCGCGAGGCCGTTGCCGGTATTGGAGGTCGGAACCTCGGGGTTCGGGCCGGTCGTGAACTTGCCTTGGAAGTCGAGCGTGGTGCCTGGGAAGCCGGTGAAGTTCGTCTCTGTGTTCACAAACATGTAGCCGAAGGAAAGCGTGTGCTTGCCAAGGTTCTTCATGAAGTCCGCCGCGACGCTCGTCAGCGGAGGAATGGTTCCGTTGAAGTTGTTGGTGCCGAGCTGGCTCTGGCTGCCGATGTTAAAGACCGGAAACTCGGGCGTGTTCTGGTCAAGATAGCTGGGCAGGCCGAGCGTCGTGGACTTGAAGTTCGGCGATTGCCCGCTCGACTGCTGGTTCCAGTACTCATAGCCGGCGATCAGATTCATCGTCAGCGTGGGCGAGAAGATGTGCGTATATCCGAAGGCAATGCTGTAACGGTTGTTAGACTTAATATTCCCCGGCCCGGCTGGATTGTTGTCGCCAAAGAAGTTGGGAGTGTTGGTCTTGTATTCGCTCTTGTAAGAGTAGCGGCCATACAGCCGGTTGCTGTCGTTGATGTTGTGATCGATGCGGATCGAGTACTCGTTCGATTCGGCCGGCGCCGAAGCCGCCGCCGAGAAGTTGTTCGAGAGCCCACCCTTGCTCGGCTGCGGATAGTAGGTGAGCAGCTGGCTCCCCAGTGCGTCGAACGGTCCAAGCGCCGCGACATTGTTGTTCGCAATAGGATCGCGGATGTAGCCCGTCTGCGTGGCGATTAACCCGGTCTTCGGATCGACCATGCCCGCCGTGATAGGCCGCGTGCTGCGCGGGTCGTAAATCTGGCCAGAGTAAACCGGCCGTCCGAGCGCGTCGGTTCCTACCTGCGGACCGAGCAACTCGGAAAAATCTCCAGCGCGGAATTTCGAGTCCGGAACGGTGAAGGTGCCGAGCAACGGCGTAGATAGACCAAGGTGCTCATAGACGCCGAAGAAGAATGTCTTGTCACGCTGCTTGTAGAGGTGCGGGATGTAAAGTGGGCCGCCCACGGCAACGCCCGCCTGGTTGCGATCGACGGATTCCTTCGGCGCATTGTTGTAGTTGTTGAACCAGAGGTTGGCGTCGAGTGCCGAGTTCCGGTAGAACTCCCAGATGTCGCCGTGAAAGCTGTTGGTGCCCGACTTGGTGGTCACGTTGACGACGTTCCCGGTGCTCCAGCCATATTGCGCAGTGAAGGAGTTGTTCTGGACCTTCAGCTCCTGAACGGCATCGACCGAAGGAACGTAGACTACCGCGCCCCAGGATGGGTCCGTGTTCCACACGCCGTCCAGCAGATATCCGGTCGTCGAGAAGAAGCCGCCGGAGAAATTCAGAAATGAGATGTCCTGATCCGCATTGTCGGTGCTGTTGCCGCCGCCGCCCAGCAGATTCTGGCTCTCAGAGTTGTTATTGACCGACGAGTTGAGCGTGACCAGGCCATAGACATTGCGAAGGTTGAGCGGCAGCTCGACAATCTGCTTGTCGTTGATGTCCGTCGAGACGTTGGCATTGTCCGTATTCAGCATCGAGGCCCCAGAGCTGACCACCACCTGCTGATTGACCGATCCCGGATTGAGGGTCACATCCTGGGTGGCCGCCTGCGCCGCATTCAGGACAATCCCATTCTGTTCGTATCTCGAGAAGTTCCGTACCTCGACTGTAAGCGTGTAGGTGGACGGTGGGAGCTGAGAGAAGGTGTAGCGCCCGGCTTCATTTGTCATGGTTGACCGGACCACGCCGCGTTCGACGCTGGTCAGCTTTACGGCGGCGTGGGGTATCACCGCGCCACTCGAATCTTCCACCGTGCCGCCGATGGCGGCGGTTGTGACGGCAAGCTGAGCGTTGGCCAGTGGCGCGAACGCCACGAGGACGACCAGTAGAAGCGCCGCCGCGCTTAAGGCAAATCGGAATGAGGAGTTGGAGCTTGGGAACCACTCTTTTTGTTTACTGTCACTGGAATCTGATGTTACGAACATGGGACAGCCCCTCCAGGCTGAATGGAATTCGGAACACACAGCATGCTTCAGCCGGCTCCAGAATTTTCCGGGATCAAGGTAGCGATGGAATGTTTTCCCTGGCGAGGGAAAATCGAAGACCTTTTCCCGAAGATTTTCCGATGTACTCTAAACCCCTTGTTTTCAGCAAAAACGCGCGGACCTCCGCAAGGCAGGACGCCGAGTGCGCGGGATATAATCCCTGCGAGAGGGAGCGAAGTTTTGCGCGGGGATTTCCGGGTCGGCGACTGGATTGTCCATCCCAGCCTCAATGCACTGGAACGGGATGGAAAAACGGTTCATCTTGAGCCGAAAGTCATGCAGGTGCTGCTGACCCTGGCTTCGGAACCCAGCGAGGTCTTTTCCCGCGAGACCGTGCAGCGCCAGGTCTGGCCCGATGTCGTCGTGGGCGAGGATGTTCTCATTCGCGCGATCAGCAAAATCAGGCGGGCCTTCCATAATGAGTCGGTGATTGAGACCGTCCCGAAGGTGGGATATCGGCTGGTTGCTCCTGTCATCAGAGAATCGAATGGGATGATAGCGCAGGTCAGCGAGCCGCCTGAGTCTTTTGCTCCGGTACCGGCGATCGAGGAGCCAGCCGATATCGAAAGCACGCCGGCTGTTCCTTCCCTGCCTGCGGATTCGGTTGCAATCTCAACCAAAATACCGGCCTGGAGGCACCCAGCTGTCTGGCTTGTCGCTTTTGCCGCAATTCTGCTTATAGTTGTTGCGGCATTTGCCATCTCGCGCCTGTATCGCAGCCGTCCCACGCAAGCGGGCACCTACGTCACCCGCCCTTTTACCACCGATCCCGGTTCTCAGATCCAGGCAAGCTTTTCCCCCGACGGCAAATCTGTCGCCTACGTATGGCGCAAGGATGGGAAGAGCAATGGCCAGATATATATAAGGTCGTTGAACTCCGAGCAGCCTATACAACTGATGCCGGATCAGCCCGCAAACCAGCTCAATCCTGTCTGGTCTCCGGATGGGAGTCAGATCGCATTCGTGCGCAAGGACGATTCCCACAGCAGCATTGTCGTAGTTCCATCCTCCGGTGGTCCTGGCAGTGAAATTTACACGCTGCCCGTCAATTCAGCCAGGGAATACGGCGGGCTGGCATGGTCTGCGGATGGCGGCGGCCTGATTTTTCCGCAGCAGAACACGCTGGAGAGTCCAAGCTATCTGATCGAGTTGTCTCTCCGGGACAGAACAGTCCACTCAATTACCACTCCCCCAATGCTGTGGGACGGAGATTTTTTCCCGGCTGTCTCTCCGGACGGCCGCACGCTCGCATTCGTTCGAGGGTCGGAGCAACTGGCGCGAGACATCTATGTCATGAGCTCTTCCCAACGGCCCGGTGCAGAGGATTACCCACAGCTGTCTCGCCATGAGCCTTGCGTGGACCGAGGACAGCTCATCGATCGTTTTTTCGTCCAGCCGAAACGGCGCGCTCTCCCTCTGGCGCGTGCGGGCTACCGGTGGTGATCCGCAGCGCCTGGCCGCAGTCGGCGATGATGCCTACTCGCCGGCTATCGCACACCATGGACACCGGCTGATCTACTCCCATGGAAGCGCTATGTGGGGAATCTTCGCTATCACGCTAGCGGATAAATCAGCGCCGCCCGCAGTGATTCTGACCTCCAGTGAACAGGACGCAGGGCCGCACATCTCCCCCGCCGGCGACCGCATCCTCTTTCAATCCTGGCGGTCCGGCTCGCGAGAGATATGGACCGCACGGATCGATGGCAGCAATCCGGTTCAGCTCACTGACAACCCGGGGCAGTCCGCGGGAGATCCCAGCTGGTCGCCTGACGGGAAACTTGTCGCCTTTGACGCCCGTCCTGATTCCTTCGCCCACATTTATGTCGTCGATGCCGGCGGAGGGACGCCCCGAGCCATTACCAGCGGCAACTATAACGATCTCGCTCCCAACTGGTCGCCCGATGGGCAGTTCGTCTATTTTGGCTCTAATCGCTCCGGTTCATGGCAGATCTGGAGGGTGCGGGTCGACGGCTCTCATACGCCGCAGCAGATCACGTCAAACGGAGGAATGGTGGCGATGGTGAGCGGCGATGGACAGCGAATTTACTACACAAAATATTCGACCTCAGGTTTATGGCAGCAGCCTGTAACGGGAGGGCGAGAGCGCAAGCTCTTCGAAGGACCCCCGGCGGGCTATCCAGACTACTGGACAATATCCGGGGATGACATCTACGCCCTTTCCATTGCAGGGCAGCAGTTTGCGCTCAACCACATCGATCCGGTGACAGGACAGGTACGAGTGCTGGACACTCTGAAGTACTCGCCAACCGTGGGACTTTCGATATCTCCGGACGGGAAACAAATGGTCTATTCCGGATTGATCAGCGCGTCAAGCCACCTGACCTTCGTAGAGGATTTCCGGTGAGGGCCAGGCTAAACGAACGCATTCTGAGTCAGAGAACCATATTGCGAAGCTTGGGGGCTGGCCGAACGCCGTAAATGCCATCGACGTTGTCAAGGAAGTTTTAGGAACTTGTTGAAATAGGTACGTCTCTGCGGCATTGCCGCAGGGGCTATTCGTCTTATCGATATGCGAGGAGACGAGCGGGTTCAGGACGGGATGTTCAGCTATGTGTCGTTGGAGCAGCGAGTGCCTTCGGATCATCCGTTGCGCGAAGTGCGCAAGGTGACCGACGCCGTGCTGCGCAGGCTGAGTCCGGAGTTCGATGAGCTGTACGCGGACTCCGGGCGGCCGTCGATTGCGCCGGAGTACATACTGCGAGCGCTGCTGTTGCAGGTGTTCTTCTCCATCCGTTCCGAGCGGCTGCTGGTCGAGCAGATCGATTACAACCTGCTGTTTCGCTGGTTCGTAGGCCTGGGCATGGATGATGCGGTGTGGAATCACGCAGTGTTCTCGAAAAACCGCGACCGTCTGTTGACCTCCGAGGTGGCGCAACGGTTCTTTGCCGAAGTGAACCGGCAGGCGAAGAAGTTCATGTCCGACGAGCACTTCACCGTGGACGGCACGCTGATCCAAGCCTGGGCCTCGCAGAAGAGCTTTCGTTCGAAGGACGACTCCGGGGACGGCGATGGCACCAGCTTCCGTGGCCAGAAGCGCGGCAACAAGACGCACCAGTCCACCACGGATCCCGATGCCCGGCTGTACAAGAAGAGCTACGGCAAGGAGTCCAAGCTGAGCTATCTGGGTCATGCTCTGGTGGAAAACCGCAACGGACTGATCGCCGCAGCCATGGCCACTCATGCCGACGGATTTGCCGAACGCGATGCCGCGCTGTTGATGCTTCAGCGTAAGCAGGTGGGCCGCTCCCGGCGCATCACCGTGGGCGCAGACAAGGCCTACGACACGAAAGATTTCGTGCGCACGGCGCGAGAGTTGAATGTAACTCCGCATGTGACTAAGAACGACAACAACCGCGCCAGCAACCTGGATCGGAGAACCACGCGCCAGCCCAGCTACGCCGTCAGTCTCAGCCGCCGCTGGTTAATCGAGAAAAGCTTCGGCTGGCTCAAGCAGACCGGACCACTGCGCCAGGCCAAACTGCGCGGACTGAGCAAGGTCGATTGGCTGTTCGTCTTCAGTTGCGCCGCGCACAATCTGCTGCGCTTGCCCAGGCTGCTCGCGCAACAACAGCGATCAACGCTTAGGGAGCAGTGTGCCTGAACCAGGCACGTGGGCCCGGGATCGCCCCTCCCGGGAGCCGGCACCCCGCGTGAACACTCACCAAAACACGATTTCGAACCGATCTGACGGGGCGCCCGCACCAACTCCCCAGCAAACATGCACCATCGACGCCAATTTCAACAGCTTCTTAGACAAGAAATGAGCACGAAGGAGAAATGATGCAAGTGCAGGAAGCTGGAACGAGCAATCTGATAGACCGGCTAACCTGAAGCGAGATACCTGGCCGTTATCGGACCGCCAAGTGTACGGTATGTCGGCTATTCGGCCAGATGACAAGTCTAGTCGACGACTACCTGAGGTATCGCCGGTGTCGAAGAAGACGAGCCAGAGCTGAGCAACGCGGGTACTGACAACAAGCAGTTCGAAGAGCTGACAATCTGCAAGCCGTGCGGGAGCGATTCGCCGAAGCTACGAACAGCATCTGCCCATTCGGGCGGGACGTACTTTGACAAAAGCTGGATGATTTCTTCGTCGACCCCATGCACCGTCAAGCGGGAGATTGCCTGCTCACGAATTGCATCATCAACGTCGCGCGAGCGATCCTCGGTGCGGCGCGCGATCAGTGCAATGGCTGAAGCGGTGGCCGCGGTGAATGCCGGTAAGTCAAGCAATGCTTTCAGCCACTCGCCGACAATTTCAGGCGCCACTACCGAGTGCAGCGGCCCGTACAGCGGAATACGGGCTCCGAGCCGGCCGAGCGACCAAAGGCAGATTGCATTTTCAGGTTCGCTTTTGATTTTCGCCACCAGTTCATTGCCAAGCGAAACCCGGGCACTCCCTAGCACATGCTCAAGGCTCGCAGCCAGGCGCCACTCTTCGTACTCGAGTTGCCGATTTACGCGGCCTTTTTTCCTGGGACCGGCGCGGCGTGTCAGCTTGCGATAAAGCGCCTGCTGTTCGCTTGCATTGATGCCGGCGGCAATCCGACGCAAAAGCACCAATCGCTCGACCTGGCATTGCAGATCGTCCGCGTAGATAGGCTCGTTCAACGCGATGGTCCTCAGATGCTTAACGAGCAGATCATCTCCTGGTACGCCAAAGCCAGGCCGCAAGCAGAAGCCGGATAGATTGAACCAACGCACCTCGTGGCGCGGAGATTTCTTGCGTCCGGCAGCAACCTCGATGAGTACTTCACCGAACCGGCGAATGGCTGAGAGGGTCCATGAGTCTCTCTTCGTGCCGAGCGTTGCTTCCAGCTGATTGGCCAGAGTTTCGGGCGCCAGACCTTCACCCTCAGCAGAGCTGCCGAAAACATTGCGGATCAGTTGCGCAGCGGTCTCGATGGTTGCGTCGGAAGTTGTACCGGTCGATGAACGTGTTGGCACGGGTTGTTGTTTCGCAGTGTCGAGTTGCTCTGCCTGAGTCTCTTCGCCACGCAGCGCGAATTGCAGCCGCCAGCGATGCTGCGTGTCTCGCGACTCGCACCAGAGTTCGAGGGTGCCGACCTCGGTGAAACTGGCCCTGATATGCACTACGAGGTACAGCTCGCGCAGCTTCTTTCCGTAGCGCAACATGGTTCCCAGCGGAGCATGACGATGCACGTCCGCTTCGTCCAGCGAAGCAACTTCGCCATGCGCATCGTGCCGCGTGCGCGAACTGTACAGCGTGAACGACACCGGGCGGTTGGCAAGTACCGAGAATTCGCGGTTCAGCAGCGGAAGTGTTGTGCCCTCTTCGACGCCTGCAGGCAAGACACAGATACCTTGCAAGCCGTTGTCCGAGGGCAACCCGATATAGTACGAGTCCGCGCGTTGCCGGCCCTTACTCGCAAGCCGGCGCCGCGCCGTACGCGACCGTAATGAGCAGCGCCGCGAGCGACTGCACTATCGACCGCTTCGTTATCAAGAACCTTAGGGCGCCAGCCGCTTTGGGCTCCGCCGAACCAGGCCGAAATTGCCTCGACAATTCTCTCCCGGGTCACCGCCGGCGCGCAGAAGCCGCCGTTGAACAGTACGGCATCGGGTTGAGCGATTCGGTGGTTTGCAGACGAGGTCTCCATGGTGACAGCCGCTTGCGTGAGAAATGCTGCGAGGTGTTTGGTGATGGCGGGATCGCTGGCGTAGGCCAGGCCGAGTTCGCGTAACGCTGTTGGCCGGCCGCGCGCGGGCATGTCATCCGGCGCAGTCATGGGCAGGAATCCGTCTGTAAGAGTCTGCAGCACATCCTTGCGCGTGAGGTCGACACTGAGCGCCTGTCCGACGACGGCGCGGCCACTGCCCAGGATGGTGACCGGCACGCGCTCCAAAGAGGAGTCGCCCAACAGGCGCTCTTTCGCGGCACAGCAGTCACGACGCAACGCGTAGCGCTGGCGTAGCGTGAGTTCAACGTTGAGCTGTGCTTCCGCGTACCGGGCCAGAGCGAAATCGAGATTGTCTCCGCCGAGCAGAAGATGCTCGCCGATGGCTGTTCGTTCAAATTCCAGCTCCCCATTCACCAGCCGAGACCTCACTAGGCTGAAGTCGCTTGTGCCGCCCCCGATGTCGCAGATCAGGATCAGATCGCCATCATGGAGGTCTTCACTGTTTTCGTCTCGTGACAGATAAGGGTGCGACGATGAACCGCCTTTCTGTTCGTGCCGATTCGGGGCGATCCATGCATAAAACGCGGCCAACGGTTCTTCGAGCAGAGTGAGCTTGTCGAGTTTCGCGCTGCGGGCGGCTTCCACCGTCAGCTCGCGTGCATCCTCATCGAATGAAGCCGGCACGGTGAGGACAATTTCCTGCTGCTCAAAACGCGTTTCGACGTCAGTTCCAATTGCGCCGTTCCAGGCGTCGCGCAAATGCATGAGGTAACGCGAAGACGCCTCAACAGGGGAGATCATCGGCTGCGGCGGTTCAGCCTGGGCTGGCAGGATTCTGGCGCGGCGATCCACGCCGGGATAGGAAAGCCACGATTTCGCCGATGACACCTGACGGTTCGGTACAAGAGCTCCCTGTTCGCGCGCGAGCACACCTGTAACCATGGGAGGATCTTCATCCCACGTAGCACTCACGGCTCCCGCGGACAGCTCATCTTCGGTTGGAAAGTAAAGGAAGGAAGGAAGTGTCGGCAGCGTGCGGACTTCCCCGTGTCCCACTAACTGCGGAACAGGGAATACATGAATCGCGGAGCCTGCATCATCGACATTCTGAGTATCGATGTAAGCCACGACAGAGTTTGTCGTGCCCAGATCGATGCCGATCAGATAGCGAGAAGGCACCGACGACCTCAGCTCCCGGTCTTTTCGCGAATATTCAGCTCAAGCTTCCAGCGGTTCGTGCCGTCGCGGGACACGCACCAGACCTCGAGGGTGCCGAGCTCAGTAACACGGGTTTCGAGCCGCACAGGTACAACCGTTCCCTGCTGGCCATCCATTTTGAGCGTGACCTCCAGGGGGCTGAGTTCCTCGATATCGGCGCCCCAATCTTCCAGCAGGCTGCCGGCGTGGTCCTGCTTACGGACGCTGGAGCTCAGGAAGCGAAACTCCGCTGGTTCGCCGACGACGAGACCAAATTCTCTGCCGGGAATCTTTGCCTCGGTGCCTTCCTCCATGCCAAACGGGACCACACAGAGCGCCTTGAGCGGAGCCTCCATGCCGGGCACCGCAGGCATAGCGCTCTCAATTCCGATGTAGTAGGTACGCGAGGCACCGCTGCGGATACGCACGCCGCGACCGTGACGCGCCTTGCCGTAATAAGCCGCGCCGCGCGCAACGGCGTGCTCCAAATCAGTAGCTTCCAGGATTTGCTCTGCCCCGAGTGCGTCGAATCCTTCTTCTATTAACCAGCTGTTCAGTACCTCGACGACGCGATCGCGCAGCACCGCCGCTTTCATCACTCCGCCGTTGAATAGGATGTGCGTGGGACATGCCAGTCCGCTGCGGCCGCGCCGGATCGCCGCCGCCTCGGGGCTGTTGCGAAGCTGTTCCGACAGAAACCGCGCGAGATGCTTGGTGATGGCAGGATCGGCCGCGTACGGCAGACCCAACTCCTGAAAGCCAACCCGTCGTTGCCGCGCAGGCATTTCGCTGCTCGCGACTTTGGGGAAGAATCCTTCGACCAGCACCTGGTCGAGGTCTTCTCGCAATAGTTCCGTCTTGATCGTTCCACCGACGAGCTTCGTCCCCTTGCCCAGCAAGGTGATCGGCCGGCTCTGCGTCTTTGGGGATTCGAACAGTTTTTCCTTCGCGAGACGGCACTGATGCCACAGGCCGTGCAACTGCCAGGTATCGATGCGGTAGCCCGAGGCTTCAAGGCGCTGCCGAAGGACTTGTGCGAGCGCCAGGTCCATGTTGTCGCCGCCCAAGAGGATGTGATCGCCAACGGCAACGCGCTTGAGCGTCAATTCGCCGTTTTCTTCGG
>CAWAIX010000006.1:0-39635 GCA_963782175.1 uncultured Acidobacteriaceae bacterium | reverse complement strand
ATACCCGCTCCACCGTCACGAACAACTTGCGGCCACATCGCAATGATAGTGCTAAGACCCCCGCAACCCGAACCTCCGTCGTCTGCATAGCTGCTTCAATCTTCTTTGCAAGCTCCGGAACAAGCCGAGCGTCCTGTGGCAAGTCGAGGGTCTTGATGGGTCGTTCTCCAAGAAGCCCGCTCGGTCTCTGCTTGGGGAAGGTGTGTCGGTAAACATGGCGAACGCTCGTGAGTCTCTCTCCGGATTCATTGAGGCTCTCCGGACGCACAATCCGTAAAGACGGCACCCTGGGGGAGGTGTTCGAGGTAGGTTATTTCAATCTCGAAAACCCTACCGAGATCAAACCAGGCGATTAGAAAGGAAGGGCGGGGAGCGGATCGCGGAGCTTGACGCCGGGGACGCCAGGGGCGCTGAGTATGCATAATTTGAAAACCGCTCCCCAAACCACTCCCCAATTTTTCTCTATCGCGTAACTGATTGATCCTAAAGGGAATGGTGAGCTCGCTGGGGCTCGAACCCAGGACCCACGCCTTAAAAGGGCGATGCTCTACCAACTGAGCTACGAGCTCTCTCCAATGTCAAAGTTAACACAAATCCGGAGCGCCTCATCCAAGTGATAGGGTGGATGGCATGGGCCCTATGGAGACTTCGACCGTAAACATAGTTATGACCTTCCTGCGCCGCGTCGTGATGCGTTTTCGCAGCCGCAAGCTTGGCCGGTATCCAAAGGCCGGATGGGCGCATTCCGCCTTCGGAGCGATTCAAGCGTCCATCGCCTTGCTGGTGCTGGTGTCATCGGTGCACCCATCGCGAGCCTTCGCGGCGAGCCCTGACCTCCAGGCTGTGCTGACTGGCTCTCGCCAGCGTATTCAGAATCTGGACTACCGCGTGACCGGGCGAATCACACGGGTGGAAGCCGATGGCAAGCGCACGAGCTACAAGTTTATCGGCAAGGCCCATTGGTTTCCCGACGGTCTGCGTCTGCTATCGGTGTTCTCGGGTCCGGGCTCAGATAAGACAAGCATTCTGGTGCATATGGGTGTGAACGGGCACCTGACCATCGAGGCGATGCTTCCCGGCGAGAAGGCGGCCAGCGCGTTGCCATTCGAACATTGGAATGACTCGCTGCTGGGAACGGACTTCTCCTATGAGGACATGGTAGAGAATCAATTCTTCTGGAAGAATCAGGAACTCCTGGCGCCGGAAAAATACGGCGCACGCGATTGCTTTGTCCTCAAGAGCACGCCCGGCCCCCAGGACCGGACTCATTATGATTCGGTGAAATCGTGGATTGACCGCAGCATTTTGTTCCCCGTGCATGTGGTGAAGACGCTGCACGAGACGGGAGTGGAGAAGGAGTTCGTCTACTACAGCCTGCGGCAGGTCGACGGCGCCTGGTCCGCGTCGCAAGTTGAGGCAAAGCTGCAGGGCAAGCCCGGCTCCTCGATGCTGGTCATCGAAGGGGGCTCGGGAAGGGCAAATCTCAAGCTCAAGGATTTTGATCTCGGCCCGACAGACGCTCAAGGAAAGAAATGAAGTAAATCGGGAAAAGGCTATCGCGAGCCCAGCTGCGATGTCACCGGAGTATCCACAGTGTCCGCCGTTACGGGATAACTTCCTTTTCAGACGTTACCGGGGCTCCATACAAGCCAAAAGGCCACCAATTCCAGTCGCCGGCAAGCTGCAGTAGTGCGGGCCCGACAACCATCCTTACCACTGTGGCATCGATGAATACCGCTACCGCGAGCGTGAAGCCCAGCATCTGGACGACCAAAAAGCTCCCGATTGTGAAGGCGATGAAGACAGCAATCATGATTGCCGCGGCGCTCGTGATGAGCCGAGCCGTCCGCGCCAGGCCCTCGATCACAGCTGATCTCTCGGGTAGGCCACGCCGCCGTTCTTCGAGGACTCGGGCGACCAGAAAGACCTCATAGTCCATGCTCAATCCGAAGACGATGGCAAACGCGAGAATCGGCACGATCGGGAATACGGCGCGGGTCGGTCCGTCGAGACCAAGCAATCTGCTACCATGCCCTTGCTGAAAAACGAGAACTAAAGCACCGAATGAGGCGCCAACCGAGAGCAGATTGAGCAGAACTGCTTTGAAGGCCGCAAATAAAGAACGCAGTCCGATCAGGAGCGCCAGCAAGCTCCCCAATATGACTCCGACGACCACCTTCGGCAAGCGTTCCCTCACTACAGAGTCATAATCTGCATTGAGCGCGGGAATACCGCCAACGCTCAGCACGGCTCCGGGAACGCCGGTTATTGCCGCGACATCGGAGGAACGCACTTCTCGCACCCATTGCATCAGTTCGCCGGGCGTAAGCTTGGCGGTCGGCAGCAACTCGATCAAGGCAGCATGTCCATCGGTGCTCAGCAAACTCTTGCGGATTGGCTCGGGCACGTCGCCGACAGCATCCGCGGTGTCAGACATTCCAGTGAGGGTGGGAAGAGATAAGACCTCTTCCGCTCTGGGATCGCTCTGGAAGTGCTGGGTCAGGCGGGTGACGGCAAGCCAGCCACCCGGTGAGAGCGCCGGAGACTGCGGCGGCAACTCCAAGACCACTCGGAGGGACTGCACAATACCCGATCGCCCCATACCCTTAAGGGTGTGCAGGGCTTTCACCGAATCAGCCTGGGCCGGGAGCGAGTCATGGTCAGGAAGCCCGACAGAGATTTTGGATGCCTGGAATGCAAGGACCAGTAGCGGAATCCCGGCAACAAGCAAAGCTATCCAGGGCCGGCGGGTTACGATGCCTGCCCACCGTCCCCACCGCTCACTTGCCGCGCACAGACTCTCCTCCGTTTTGAATCGTTTGAACGGAAGCGGCACCCGGGCAGCATTAATGCGATGCCCCAACAAACCAAGAACCCAGGGCAGAATGAATGTACAAAGCATGACACTCAAAACGGTTACCAGCAGGCCAGCTATCCCGATGGAGCGCAGTTCGCTGATGGGCACAGTCAGCAGCGCAGAAAATCCGATGGCAACTGTTGTGGCCGAGACGAGCAGCGTCTTGCCGGCTTGCTCGGCAGCAAGATCGGCCGCACAACCGGGATCACATCCCTCGACTAATGCTTCGCGAAACCGGCTCACCATCAGCAATGCATAGTCGATGCCCAGGCCAAGGCCGAGCATCGTCGCCAGATTCTGCACCAGAATCGACAGATGGAGGTAATGGGAGAGAAGCGCACACGCACCCATCGCCATCGAGATGGAGAGAACTCCAACTCCCAGCGGCAATAGCGCGCCCACAAGACTGCCGAAAGCCAGCAAGAGCAGCAAGAGGGTCACCGGCATCGCTCGTTCCTCGGCATGCCTGACGTCGTCTGCACTGACCTTGCGAAGATCGAAGTTGATCGGCGTTTCGCCCGTGATCTGCAGCTTTATACCGGGGTATTGCGACCTCAGCTGACCTTCCATCCACTGTGCTTTTTCCCTCAGCTGGGGGACCAGCGACTCGACGGATGCATCGTGCGGGTCCAAACCGACGATGATCAAGGCGCCGCCATTGTTCCCAGTGAACAGGGGATCCGGCCAGTCCAGACTAGAGATGGCGCCCGACACTCCGGGAACACTGCGCAATGAACTGGTCAGGAAACTCAATGCATCAGCGCCTTTTGCCGAATCCGGGTCGGGAATACCGCTGATCACCAGAACAATGCGCTGGGCGTAGGGAGCCTGGAAACGCTGCGCCAGTTCCTGGTCAACTTTTTCGGCTTCTCCGCCCTGGATGTGAACAGCCGTCTCCAGGCGACGTTCGATCCTGAAGGAGAAGGGCAGCAGCGCAAGCGCCATGGCAAACCCCAACATCGCCAACCAGAATCGGCGGCGAGCGGCCCCACGGCCGGTCTTCGAGACGGGCATTACCATGGAACTCAACGTCGTTTCCCGGTTCGGTTGAGGGCAATAAACGTCGGTGAGGACTTGCGGGAGCCGGACGAGCCTATGATTCCCACGCGTTCGCCTTGTGCGGCGCTGAGGTTGATATCCCGGAGAGGACGAAGGACCTGCCCACAGGTGTAGTCCTTGTAGACGTTTTCCATTTGAATCGTAATCTCGGTCATGGGCGACGGGTTCGTGGCAGACTCTGACTGAACCATTGGCAGTATAGTACCCGTGAGCTGATCTTTCTAAAGATTGAGTGTGTATCTTCAGCTTACCGCCCCGGTTTGGATCAACCGAAGCCGAAAACGGAAAATATCAGTTACTAAGATTCGTAATCTTCGGCAATGGCAGCAAGGGGTATTGCCAGTTTTGGTGTTTCCAGCGTAAAAAAGTGGACACACCTCCCAGGAACTCTTCACCCGGACGAGCCCCCCGTCTCCGTTCTTGAGGATGGCCTCGGCAGGATTCTGCTTCGATAGAGGTCCGTCGTGGGTTCACAATGCCGCCGTCTGCTCCTTCTCTGCCTTGCACTTGCTCCGCTCCCGGCTTTCGGTTTTTCTGACTGGACACAGCCGACTCCGGAAGAGCTGAAGATGACCTCCGATCTCGCCGCGCCGGATGCTCCGGCCGTCTATCTGTTCCGGGAAGAGAAGGTTGACGACAATCTGCACGATCACACCATGTACGCGCGAATCAAAATCCTGACCGAAAAGGGAAAGGAGATGTTCAGCGACATCGAGATCCCCTATGAGGCGACGAATTTTGGTGTTACGAACATAGCGGGACGAACCATTCATCCCGATGGTACGGTGATACCGCTCACGGCCAAGCCCATCGACAAGCTGGTGGTCAAATCCGCCAGTTACAAGGTGATGGAGAAGGTCTTCAGCATGCCGGACGTGCAGATCGGGAGCATTCTGGAATACCGGTGGATCCTCCGCTATGACGTTGAATACCTGTCATCGCCGGAGTGGTACATTGCACAGCCCGTTTTTGTTCACCGGGCGCACTATCACTTCATACCAACGAACACTTCGCGGACGATCGTGCACAAGGAGCGCGGCCACGAGGATGTCGCCAATGTGCTGATGTACAGCTGGAGCCTTCCGGCAGGCGTAAAGGTGGCCGAAGGCCGTGACGGCTACGACCTGACGGTGGAGAACATTGCGGCGCTCCCGAATGAGGATTACATGCCTCCCTTCCGCAGCTTCTCCTATCGGGTGATTTTCTATTACACGCCGTGGCGAACGCCGGAAGAGTACTGGAAGAACCAGGGCAAGTACTGGTCGAAGGATGTGGACAAGTTTGCAAATCCATCGGGGAAGATACACGCTGCGGTAGACCAGATTGTGGCTCCGGGAGACACCGACCAGAAGAAGGTGGAGAAGATTTATGACGAAACGATGAAGATCGAGAATACAAGCTTTACGCGCACCCATTCGGCCGAAGAGAACAAAGCCGAAGGAGTGAAGGTGAAGAGCGCGGAAGACATCTGGGAGCAGAAGCGGGGAAGTTCAGAGGAGATTACAAGGCTGTTCATTGCCATGGTTCGGGCTGCCGGCCTGAAGTCCTACGCGATGATCGTGGTGAACCGCGATAACAATGTCCTGCTGAAGGATTTTCTCGATTGGAACCAGCTGGATGATGAGCTGGCGATCGTCTCGATCGGAGGGAAAGAGGTCTTTCTCGATCCGGGAGAGCGCTATTGCGAATTCGGCAAGCTGCACTGGAAGCACACCTGGGTAAACGGTGTGCGGCAGGTCGATGGCGGGACGCAGATAGCGTCCACGCCCGGGCTGAGCCTTGAGGACAATCGGGTAGATCGTTATGCGGAGCTCACCCTCGATCCGGATGGCAAGGTACATGGGATCATTCGCATTAACATGACCGGGACGGACGCTCTTCGGTGGCGTCAGGTGGCCCTGAGGGACGATAAAGAGGAGGCAAAGAAGGCATTCGACGATTATCTGCAACCCAGGATGCCGCCAGGCGTCGAGGTGAAGACGAACCATTTTATCGGACTAACTGAATACAAGAATCCACTCATGGCTCAGGTGGACGTGAGCGGTAGCCTGGGGACTTCGACCGGCAAGCGGGTGTTTCTACCGGCAGTTTTCTTTGAAGGCGGAGCCAAGCCGCTCTTCGCACAGGAAAAGCGGGAAAATGCGGTGGATCTGCATTATCCCTACATGGTGCATGACCAGTTCACGCTGACGCTGCCGCCGAATCTGGCCGCAGAAAGCGTGCCCAAGGATTCCAATGTGAAGTTTGCGCCAAATGCGGATTACATCGCGAAATTTGCCGTGAATGGCAACACGTATGCCTACGGCAGGCTGATGCGGCTCGGCAATGCGTTCTATACGGTGACGGAATATCCGCAGTTGCGCGGGTTTTATCAGAAGGCGAACGCCGAGGACCAAGCGCAGTTGGTGCTGCAGGCCGGTGCGACGCCTGTCGTTGCCGCGGCTCCTGCCGGAAACAGCAAATGAGAGCGCTCCGGTCCCTGATCTGGGTTGCAGCCCTTCTGCTCACGGGCACTGCCGCCGAGGCTTCGACGCCTCCTTTTCCCGACTGGGTGACGCAAGCGGCCGGTGGTCCGCTGCCCGAGCACTCCCGTGACGCCAGGGCGATGGTGCTGCTTGAAGACAAGCTGATCACAGTGCAGGCGGACGGACGTGCCATTGAACGATATCGGATGGTCGTAAAAATTCTCCGGCCGCGCGGCCGCGAATATGCCGAGCCGGTCGCGTGGTTTGCGGGCGATGCGAAGCTGCTCTCATTTCATGTGTGGAGCATCGGCCCCGATGGGCACCAGTACACGATGAAGGACCAGGAATACCGCGACGAGGGGGCTGGAGGCGGGGGCATTCTGTACGAGGACGACCGCTTCAGGATAGCCTCGCCTCCGGGCGTCGATCCGGGCGGTGTGATGGCGTATGAGTTCGTTCGCCAGCTACGTCCCTACATGAGCGAGGCGACCTGGGGCTTTCAGAATCCGATCCCGACGGCCCGTTCTGTCTTCGAGATCGACGTGCCTCCGGGATGGAGCCAGCTTGCCCTCTGGTTCAAGCACGATCCTGTCCAGCCTGCAGAAGTCGCCGCCGAGCACTTCCGCTGGGAGATGGCCAACATTCCGGAAATCGACCTCTCCGACGTGCCGCTGGCTCCTTCGGAGCGGGCGCTTGCCGGGCGCATGGTGGTGCATTTTTCGGCGCAACCCCTGCCACAGGGAGATGCGCTTTGGGTGAAGATCGGGAACTGGTATCAGAACCTGGCGGCTCCCAGTTCGGAAGGCACGTCTGAGATTGCGGGGAAGTCCCGCTCACTGGCTGCGCCGGACGCCGATTTCACGCTGCGCATTCAAAAAGTCGCGACGTTTCTTCAGGAGGAGATTCGCTACGTGGGCATCGAGATCGGCATTGGCGGCTTCAAGCCGCACCCTGCGACCGATGTCTTCCGCAATCGATATGGCGACTGCAAGGACAAGGCAACGCTGCTGATTACCATGCTCGATGCCGTCGGGATCCGCGCGACCTGGATCCTCGTCGATACACATCGCGGGTTCATCGATCCGCGCGTACCTTCTGTAGATGGCAACCACGCCATCGCCGCGATCGAAATTCCCAAAGGCTATGACAATCCGCTGCTGAAAGCGGTTGTCACGGCGCGCACAGGCAAGCGCTATCTCATCTTCGACCCGACCAATCCCTACGTCTCGATCGGGCTGCTTCCGTCTTACCTGCAGGGCGGCTACGGAATCCTGGTTGCCGGGAACGACAGCGAGGTGATCCAACTGCCGGTGCTTCAGCCGGACAGTGACACCACAACGCGAGCCGCTAAATTCGAGCTTGCCGCCGACGGGACGCTAAAAGGAACAGTGACGGTTACACACAACGGCGCGTCCGCGTACAAGCTGCGAGAGTTCTATGCGAGCAACGGCGACAAGGAGCGGCGGGCGCACCTTGAAAAGTCATTGCAAGGCGATTTTTCGTCCTTCACTGTGGACTCGGATTCCGTCCAGCATGTGCGGGACCTCGACCAGCAGCTTTCCCTGCAATACCAGGTGACCGCACCTTCGTATGCGAAGGTTGCCGGCTCGCTGCTGCTGGTGCGGCCGCGGGTGATTGGCTCGAATGTCGAGCCTCTGAACGATGATCCGCGCAAGTATCCGATTGAGTTCAAGGTGCTGGGCGAGTGGAAGGACGACTTCGATCTTCGCATACCTGCCGGATACTCGGTCGACGAGGTGCCGGACGCGGTAAATCTGGATGTAGGGTTTGCCACTTACCGTAGCAATGTCAAGGTAGATGGCGATACGCTGCACTATTCCAGGGAATTTGTGTTGAGGAAGCTCGAACTCGCTGCTGCGCAATATGCGGAACTGAAGAACTTCGAGGCGACGGTTAATACTGACGAGAATCGAAGCGCCGTCCTGAAAAAGCAGTAACCAGGGCCTGTTAACAGGCCTTAGTTACTTCTTCTCTTTGCTCAAAGGAACCACCTGCACAGTGGTTTCGCGCATGGCCGCGAGAAAGCGGTTGATCACCGATCCGCGCAGAAGAATGTCGAAGCGGGAACGGGCCGATTGCCCGAAGACTACGTGCGAGATGTTTTCCTGCCGCGCGAAATCGATCAAGGTGTCCGAGACATTCTTGCCGGTAAGATTTATAACCTTGGCTCCGAGCTCGCGGGCCATGTGCTCGTATTCTTCCAGTCGAGCGTAGGCTTCAGGGTCGCCATGGCGGTGGTCTTCGTCCGGAGTCTGGACGTAGACCGCATACCAGTTTGTCGCGAGCCTGCCGGCGATACGGGCGCCGGCGCGGAGAAGCCGTTCGGTGCCGGGTCGAGACGAGAGGCAGACCATTACTTTTTCGGGGATGGGAGCCTGCTCCAGTCCCTGGTTGCGGCGGTATTCCGCGGCCGCGGTGCCTACCTGCTCGGCTGTCGTGCGCAGCGACAGCTCGCGGAGCATATTGAGATTTCCCTTGCGGAAAAAGTTGGCGAGCGCCTGTTCGACTTTTTCGGGAGCGTAGATTTTTCCTTCGCGAAGGCGCGTGCGCAGCTCATCGACAGTCACGTCGACGTTGACGACTTCGTCGGCGCGCTTCAGGAAGCTGTCCGGAACGGTCTCGCGGATCTGGGTGCTCGCTGAGCGGGAGACGGCATCGTTCAGCGTCTCGAGATGCTGGATGTTGACCGCGGTCATCACGTTGATGCCGGCGTCGAGCAGTTCGAGGACATCCTGGTAGCGCTTGCGATTGCGTGAGCCGGGAACGTTGGTGTGGGCGAGCTCGTCGACGATACAGGTATCGGGCTTGCGAGCGAGGATTGCGTCGAGATCCATTTCGCGCAGGGTGACATTGCGGTATTGGATTTCCCTCTCGGGAACGACTTCGAGGCCCTTGATCAAGGCGGCGGTTTCGGCGCGTCCGTGCGGCTCGACCAGGCCGATGACCACATCCACACCCTGCTTCTTGAGCTGGTGCGCCTGCTCCAGCATGCGGTAGGTCTTGCCAACGCCAGGCGCTGCGCCAATATAAACCCGCAGCTTTGCCGGCTCTGCCGGGCGTTCGATCTCGATCTGGGGACTCATCTCAGCCCACCTCTACCGGATGACGCGTCGGGGTAACTGTTGCGAAGGGCAAGGTGAAGCTGAAGGTGGTGCCGCTTCCGAGCTTGCTCTCGACGGCGATCTGTCCGCCGAGAGATTCGACCAGGCGCCGCACGAGCGCCAGTCCGAGGCCTGTGCCCTGGTCCGATCCAGTCGAAAAACGCCCGAAGATGCCGGGCAGACGCTCGGCTTCAATGCCGCGGCCGTTGTCGCGCACAAAAAACTGGACGCCATCCTTCATTTCCGTTGCTTCAAGAGAAATGACGCCGTTTTCCGGCGTATAGCGCAGGGCGTTCTCGAGCAGGTTGTCGAGGATGCTGCGCAATGCACGCCGGTCAGCCTTGACATAGGCCATATCGGCGAAGGCTTTGAACTGCATCTCGATCTTTTTGGAGCGCGCCTGCTCTTCATGACGCGAGATGGCGTCGCGAAGGATATCGGCGGGACGAAGGCGCTCAAACTTCAGCTCGCGCCGGCCGGTTTCCAGCTCGCCAACTTCGATGAGGTCGGCCATGAGGTCGTCGAGCTGCTCAGATTCCTGCTCGGCGCCGCTGAGCAGCTCCCGCTGCAGTTGGCTCAACTCGCCGGCATGACCTTTGATGAGCGCGTAAATAGAGAGCCGGAGCCGCTGCAGCGGGTCGCGCAGCTTCTGTGAGGCTACGGACAGGAAGCGCGTTTTGAAGCGGTCGACCTCCTGAAGTTCGGTCACGTCCTCGAGCACGGTGACGGCTCCCAGGAGCTTGCCGTCGGCGTCGCGCATGGGAGTGGTGCGGAGGCGGTAGCTGCGTTGGGCGCTGCCGATCCGCATCGGCAGCAATGCGGCTTCGCCCTCGCCGGCCGAGGCGCGCTGCATCGAAACCGCCGTGCGTATGGCGTTCAGAATTTTTTCGCCGCCCGGAGTGTTGGCCAGCACCATGCGGTCGCTCGATTTGTCGCCCAGCACTTCCATGGCGGCCTGGTTGAGCTTCAGCACGTGCCCCTTCGCATCGGTCACGATGACGGGCTCGAAGAGCGATTGCACCACGGCATCGCTGAGCTGATGCTCCATCTGCAGACGGCCGGACTCTGTCTCGCGCAGATCGCGCAGCCGAACGACCATTCTGTTGATCTCGGTGCCGATGGTGCCGAGGTCATCCTTCGGTCGCCATTCGATGCGCTGTTGCAGGTCTCCCTGTCCGATGCGTTTGGCCGCGCGGGCAGTGTGGCGAACGGGAGTCGCCACGAAGTACGTCATGAGGCCGCAGATGAGAATGCCGGTGATGATGCTGGCTCCGCATGCGCTGATGAGCCGCGCGCGGAGCCGCGCCTGACGGCGCTCGACGTCTGCCACCACCATATCGTGACGGAGCTTGAGGGATTCGAATCGCGAATTCAGATCGCCGCTGATCTTTTCGAGCTCATTGATGAGCTTCTCGGGCGGCACGAGTCGCTTCAGAATCTTCTCATGGCCGGCCTCCAGGTCGTCGATCGAGATCCCGGGATCGAAGGCGGCGACCAGCGATCCGGCGGCTGCAAGCAGATCTTGCGTCTGCGCAGCCTGCGCTTCGAACTGCCGGTATTCCGTTGTTCCAGCCGCAAGCCGCGCGGCGGTCATCTCCTCTGCCGCCATCGACGCTCTTGCGGCGGCCAGCGCGGCGAGCGCTTCGTCGGCATGGTGGTGTGACGACTCGAGGGCCGCAAGCTGCACGAATGAGGTCCGCACCAGCAGACTCACACCGGTGATCAGCGCGATCAGCAGGCAGCAGCCGAGAAGGAGTCTCTGGTAGAGGGTCAGCATGATCCCGCCAGACAGGGCGTTGGGCGAGCATCGGGCTCGTTTCGATAGACGTTGCGATGAACGATGACTTCCAAGGTTATGCCGGTCAGAACTCCTGATAACGGTGGAGTACGTCTTCCAAGGTTATTACACCCTCCAGGTTGTTCCTGTTGGCGCGATTCAGAATAGGCAACAGTGGCCATCGCGCAAAGTAGGAGAGAGTGGTGTCCAGAGGCAAGTCGGGGAAGAGCACTGGAGTGCGATCGGGCTTGAGGGCGCGCTCTATCGGGGTGTCGCTGGTCAGGGTTGCCGCGACGCTGGTCAGCTCTTCCCGCGGCATCGTATACCACGATCCTCCGCGGAGCCGCACAAGAAAAGCGGGCGAGTTTGACTTTGACATCAAGGCCGAGACAGATCCGATCGGATCCTCGCCGCTGACGATGGGAACGACGGGAAACTTGAGGGCATCCTCGATGTGGAGACCTCGCTCTTCGCGCTGCTCCTCCATCGAAGGCAGCTCCAGCCCGTCCTGCTCGGTGAAGACCTCAAAGATCGGCACCGGTTGCAGGCTTCGCGCCACCAGATAAGCCAGCGTGTTGGCAAGAATTACAGGCAGGACGATCGAGTAATTGCCGCTCATTTCGAGGACCATGAATACTGAAGTCAATGGCGCCCGCAAAAAAGCGGCAAACAGCACGCCCATGCCGGCGAGCGCATACGAGCCGATAGTGCCAGTGAGCACCGGGAAGTAATGCTTCTCGAAGATGGCGACGCCGGCGCCAAGCATGGCTCCGATGAAAAGTGTCGGCGCGAACATCCCGCCGGGCGTTCCGCTCGAAAACGATAGCGTGGTCGCAAGCAGCTTGAGTATGGCCAGAGCCAGGAGTAATTTCCACGTGAACTGCCCGTGCATGGCCTGGTCCATCACGCCATAGCCGGGGCCCATGACCTGCGGAAAGCCGAAGTAACCGATAGCTCCTACCATTAATCCCGCGACTGAAGGCTGGAAGAAGCGGTTCCACCGCGCCTGGGCGCGCAGACGCGGACGTAAATAGCCCACGGCCTTCGCAAATATGAGGGCAAACAAACCGCCGCAAACTCCGAGCGCAGCATAGGCGGCAAGTTCGCGCGGATCGCGCAGCGTTACCGGTGGAACGCGAAACAGCGGCTCCGAACCCCAGAACCAGCGAGCCACAACGACGCTCGAAATTGCAGAGAGCACCACCGAACCCAACACGGCGGCACTCCAGCGTCCGATGACCTCTTCAATGACGAAAAGGATGGCTGAGATAGGGGCATTGAATGCGGCAGCGAGACCGGCCGCAGCACCGATCGGAGCAAAGAGCCGGAGACTCTGCCGGGAGAGCTTCAGCCTGCGCGCGATCATTGAGGCCACACCGGCGCCTATCTGCAGTGAGGGATCTTCCGGCCCGAGTGAATACCCAGCGCCAATGGAGATGGCGGAGGTAACGAACTTGCCGATCACCGTTCTGAACGAGATGTAGCCGTTATAGATGTAGAGCGCAGCTTTGGTCTGGTTGACTCCGCTGCCGCTGGCTTCGGGAAAAAGCCACCACATCAGGAGCGCTACGACCAGTCCTGCTCCCGCCGGAGCGAATAGCAAACGGTATTGTCCCGGGTGCGGCGCTGGTCCGAGAGTAAGCAGCCGGATCCACTCGATTGCGATGCGGAAGGAAACGACGAGCAGTCCCGAGATTACTCCTATAAAGATGGAGAGGATGAGGAAGAGCCGTTCGTCGCGCCGCGGCGCGATCTTGTTCAGGTCGAGAAGCTGCCGCGGGGATCACCTCTGCCCTGGGTTTTTCTTCCACCTCAAGCTTCACTGTTGCCCTCCAGCCAGAGGTGATTTCGCGATCCTGAGGTAGAGCAGATCCTCGCCATCAGGAGGGCCGCAACTCCTTTCAGTGCCGAGTTCAGTTGCATAGACCAAGTGTCATGATGGATTGCTCAAGCTGCGGCTCCCGCACCAGGTCCGCCGCTTTCAATTTCGCAGGAATCTGCTGCCATCTGGAGGACAGGCCAGCAAGCTGCGGATCGCTCACTTTTCCATTCGCCATGCAGGAGTTCAAACGCGCCTGCGCAACATCCGCCGCATGCAGGATACGTTCGTGGCGTTCTGCCAGGCTGAGGTCGGTTGCGGGATAAAGACTCAGCAGGTGGACCGTGTCAGCGAGCATGTTTCGATATTCTGACTGGACCGATTCCGGCTGGGAGGCGAAGGCTGGTATGCCTCACCGCTTCTTCGAGGTAGGCGCGCGCCACGTTGAAGCGGCCCATTGCCAGCGCTACGCGTCCGGCGCCCTCGAGCGCGTCGATCCTGTCCGGCTTTTGTTCCGCGATGCTGCGATAGATATCGAGGGCTTCCGATAGGGCTTGAGACTTTTCCATCAAGCCGGCAATTTCCATCTTGATGTCGGGATCGTCGGGTGCGTTTCCAGCGGCGATCAACAATTGGGTCCGTGCTCGCGAGAAATCGCCCACTCCGATCAGGTAGCGGGCAAGCTCCAGCCTGACGACGCGACGCCGGGAGTAGCCGTCCCCGTCCCAGGTACCATCGAGTGCGCGCTGGTAGTATTCGATGGCTCGCGATTCGTTACCCTGTTGTGCAGCAATGCGGGCCAGCTCGAGGTTGATTTGTCCGTTGCCGGGCTCTGATTCAAGCAGGGTGTTGAAGTACGAGACCGCCTCCTGCTGGCGGCCGGCTGCGGAAAGAGCCATGGCGAGCTTGGCTTCTGTCTCACGCTGCACGGGCCCGTATTCCAGGGCGGATCGAAAGTCGTCCACGGCCTCCTCGGGATGGCCGGTGGCGATTGCTTTTTCACCCTCCTGAAGCCAGGTCTGTGCCAGCAGCTGTCTGCGCCTCAGGAACGAATTGAACAGGAAGTACGTCAGGACGGCCAGGGCTGCCGTAATGGCAAACAAGCCAACAAGGGCGATGACGTCTCGGATGATCAGCTTTCGTTTGTACTGACGCTCTTCCGCAGTCAACGACGATCGCAACTCGAACACAACCATCTCTATTACCTTAGCTGCTTAAGCCTATGGACGGCCAATGCCATGACGCGATTCGCCGCGGCGACTCCCGACGCGGTACGATCATCAAACAGGCAGGAATCGGATGGCTGAACCGCAAATTACGGAGCTTGAAGAGAAGCGACAACGGCTGGAGGCTTCTCTGCGCCGCCTGGGCAGCGTTATTGTCGCCTATTCGGGCGGCATCGACTCGGCGTACCTGGCATTTGCGGCGCATGGGGCCTTGCAGGGTAAGATGCTCGCGGTGATTGCCGATTCTGCCTCGCTTGCGCGCAGCCACTACCACGATGCAGTGGCGTTCGCGGAGCAGCAGGGGATTCCGCTGCGGACTGTGCAGACGTTAGAGTTGGAACACGAAGCGTACGCGGTGAACGATTCGAATCGATGCTTCCACTGCAAAGACGAGCTTTTTACTGTGCTTGAGCAGGAGAGAGCGCAGCTCGGCTTCGATGCTGTTGCCTATGGCCTGAACGCCGATGACCGCAAGGATTTCCGGCCGGGCCAGCGCGCGGCGGCCGCGCATCATGTAGCGGCTCCACTGGCGGAAGCAGGCATGACGAAGGCGGATGTTCGCGCACTCGCCAAAGCGGCCGGGTTGAATGTTTGGGATAAGCCGGCGTCGGCCTGCCTTTCGTC
Organism: uncultured Acidobacteriaceae bacterium; assembly: GCA_963782175.1. Lineage (GTDB taxonomy): Bacteria > Acidobacteriota > Terriglobia > Terriglobales > Acidobacteriaceae > Silvibacterium. The sequence goes on along the minus strand of CAWAIX010000006.1, from coordinate 24,686 downwards.
ACGCATTGAATATGGACGGCGCGTGACACCGGAGAATCTCCGCATGGTGGAAGAGGCCGAAGACGCGTTGCGAGCGTTGGGACTGAGGAATTTTCGCGTGCGCCACCATGGAGCAGTAGCGCGGATTGAGATTGCAGAGGATGAAATGTCTTTGGCGCTCGACGCTGCGCGCTTGCGCGAGATGTCGGCGACGGTCAAGGCCGCAGGCTTTCATTACGTTGCACTGGACTGCGACGGATACCGCTCCGGATCGATGAATGAAATTCTGCCTGTTGAAATCCTCACCCGGGGTGCCCGGGACTAAGACTATGCGTATCGGATACCTGGAATGCTTTGCCGGTATCAGCGGAGATATGCTCCTCGGAGCGCTCCTCGATGCTGGCGTATCTCCCGAACTTCTGGGGCAGGCAGCGCGCTCGCTGAACGTTGGTTCGGAACTGCGGCTGGAGAAGGTCGATCGCAGCGGAATCCAGTCGACGAAGGTTCACGTAGAAGTGGATGGGAAGCTGGCGGAATCTACGGGGCATCACCATCATCATCATGGTGAGACAGGGGATTCTCACGAGCGTTCTCATGGGCATGAATACTCCCATGATCACCACCATGATGAACATTCGGACGATCACGAGCACACGCACGGCCGGAGCTGGAAACAGATTCGTGAACTGATCTCTCACATTGCGTTACCGGAGAATGCAAAGGCCCTCGCGCTGCGCGCCTTCGAACTGCTCGCAGAGGCCGAAGGAAAGATTCACGGGATGCCGGTCGAGGACGTCCACTTCCACGAAGTCGGGAATGTCGACACCATTACAGACATCGTGTGCTGCGCAGTGGGGCTAAGCTCGCTCGACGTGGCGGCGTGGTATGCGTCGGCGGTGAATGTGGGGGCCGGGCATGTGCATTGCGCGCATGGGCAGTTTCCGGTGCCAGCGCCGGCGACGGCGGAGCTGCTGAGGGGCGTTCCGACGTACGCGGCGGGTCCGAGGCGGGAGCTGACGACTCCGACGGGGGCGGCACTGCTGCGGGCGCTGGGCTGCAGTTTCGGCAAGGCTCCGGTGATGGGGGCAGACACCATCGGATATGGCGCGGGTACGGCGAATCCGGCGGGGTTCCCGAACGTGCTGCGGTTGACCGTCGGCGAGAGCGCCGATGCCCGAGAAGGGAAGGCCGGAGCAGGGAAGTCGGACCGGGTGACGGTGCTGGAGTGCGCCGTGGATGACGCCAATCCGCAGGTTGTGGCGCATGCCATGGAGCTGGCTCTGGAGAACGGGGCTCTCGATGTGATGGCGGCTCCGGTGACCATGAAGAAGGGGCGGCTTGGGACGCTGCTGACGGTGCTTACCAAGCCTGAGGATGCTGCGACGATCGAGGAACTGCTCTTCCGGGAGACGACGACGCTCGGTATCCGGCGCAGGACCGAGGAGCGGGTGATCCTCGATCGCAGCTTCGTCACCGTCGAGACGGCTTATGGCCGAATCCGGGTGAAGGTCGCGAGCAGCGGCGGCGAGCGGCGCAACGCGATGCCCGAGTACGAGGATTGCCGGAGAGCGGCGCGCGAGCACGGCGTTCCACTGAAGCTGGTGATGGAGGCTGCACTCGTTGCCTTCGCGGAGCATCCAGTAGAGGCATGACCCGCGAAACCATCCTTGAACTGCTCGAACGTATCCAGCGCGGCGAAACAACTCGCCGCAGGAGGCGCTCGGCCATCTGGCGCGCCTGCCGTACGAAGACACGGGATTCGCCAAGATCGATCATCACCGCAGCCTGCGGCTCGGGCTGCCGGAAGTGATCTATTCGGCAGGCAAGACGCCTGGACAGGTGGCGGAGATTTTCTCGCGCATGGCGGCGGCCGGAGGTGACGTGATCGCTACGCGGGCCAGTCTGGAGGCCTTCGACGCAGTGCGCGAACTGATGCCGGACGCCCAATACCACTTCGAGGCGAGGATCATCGGCCTGCGGCAGACCGGCACCTCGCCGGGGCTGGGGCCGGTAGCGGTGGTGTGTGCGGGGACGAGCGACCTGCCGGTGGCCGAGGAAGCCGCGGTTACGGCTGAGTATCTCGGGCTGGAGACCGAGCGGATCGTCGACGTCGGGGTGGCAGGACTGCACCGGCTGCTCGCCCAGGGCGACCGGCTCGCGCGGGCTCGGGCGGTGATCGTCTGCGCCGGCATGGAAGGAGCGCTGCCGAGCGTGGTCGGCGGGCTGGTTGCCGCTCCGGTCATTGCCGTTCCGACCAGCGTGGGCTACGGAGCCGCGTTCGGAGGCATTGCGGCGCTGCTGGGCATGCTCAACTCGTGCTCTCCGAATGTGTCGGTGGTAAATATCGATAACGGGTTCGGTGCGGCGTATGTGGCGGCGATGATCGTGCGGTCAGGGCGAAGAGGATAGGTACCCCCTCCCCCCTTATCTACTCTGCTTTCGGCTATCTAATTGATTCCAAGCGGGTTGATTTTGGCCTTCGATCGGATCTGTTTGAAATCAGGGGACTTGCGAGTATGTAATTGGCAGGCATGGAGTTACCGGCCGAGACCGAAAAATGTGTCCCATCTAATAGATTCCAATGCACTTAGTCTGAAACTTCTGCCGGATCTGATACAAAATACGCGATTTAGCTGGTTTCCGAGGAAGAATTGCATGGATTTGGGTTAGCCCCTGAAGCCCGAGCTTCCTAGATCCATTTTAGGCGTTTCAGCCTAATTTTCTGCCATTTCCATTTTGCTGGTTAAGTCTTTTGCCTGCTGTTACATCGGACTAGCATCGGTAAGTCCTGACTTGACAGGGAAAAGTGCATTGCGCCAGTTACCGTACCAATGTATATTGGTACGTATGGATGAGATCGTAGTCGAACGGGTGCAGACGGGTGTGCGGATCGAGAAGCGACTGCTGAAGGTGCTGAAGGCGCTCGCCGAGTACTGCGATCTGACGCTGGGCGACCTGCTCGAGGGAATCGTGCTGCATGCGCTGGAGGGCAAGTGCGCCTTCGGGCCGGAGACGCTCGCGCAGATCGCGGCGATCAAGAAGATCTACGGACTCGATCTGGATGCGACGGCCAGCCACCGGCTGACGGAGAAGAACGGAGAGAGCGCATGAGGCGAGTGTGGGTGGGTCTCGTGATTGTCGCTGGGTTGGCCGTAATCGCCGGCGTGTTGCACCACAGGTTCGGGCTGGGGAGGTCGGGTATGGCTGAAGGTACGCTCGCGCATGCGCGCAGCGAGTTCACGTTCACGGTGCAGGCTCCGATGGTGGACGCGTTTCCGCTGTTCGGGCCGGAGGGTGAGCGGGTGTGGGCGGGTCCGCACTGGGACCCACAATTTGTGTGGCCCATGCCGGCGAAGGACGTGGAGGGTGCGGTATTTCATGTCAATCATGGACACTTTGGGCACGGGCACCATTCGGCGACCTGGGTGAACACGGCCTTCGACGCGCAGGCGGGGCATGCGGCGTATGCGTACGTGATTGACGGCAAACTGGCCACGCGGATCGATGTGCAGCTGACTCCGGTTGACGCGGGGACGACGCGGGTGCGGGTGATGTACGAGCGGACGGCGCTCGATGCTTCCGTCAATCCCGATGTGGCGGACATGGCGCAGAAGGATCCGAAGATGGGTGCGGAGTGGGAGAAGGCGATTGCGGAGTGTCTGAAAAGTAAGTGATTGCCGGCACCCGATTCGGCTTGGAATGCGGCAAAAACGTGAGCCGCTGTGATTTTCGCGATGGGCGGCCCTGCGGGGCTTGCGCATGAGTGCCTTGGTTCATTCTGTTTCGGCATACAATGGCACCGACCAGTCCGAAACGCCGGCGTCGGACGGAAGGCCATGCCCGCACAAGCTCAACCCGCGTTTCTCAGTTGCGCCCGTCAAGACTCCGAATTTGCACTCAGGCTCGCCAGAGACCTGAAGGCTGCGGGCGCACAAGTCTGGATTGATCACCTCGATATCAAGCCCGGCGACTTGTGGGATATCTCCATTGAAGAACGGGCTATGCAATCTTCGTCCACCGTGCTGGCCGTTTTGTCGCCCGATTCTCTAACATCCCCACACATACAGGACGAGGTTAGTTTTGCACTGCAGGAAGGCAAGCGCGTGATCCCGATCCTTTGCCGAGATTGCACCATACCCTTCCGGCTTCGGTCCTTGCAATCTATCGATTTCAGAAAGGATTACCCACGAGGACTGGCGAGCTTGTTGGAGGCTCTTGCGGTTGAACCCGGGCCGACAGCCGAGCCGGGGCTCGGGTTGGCGAAACCTGACTTAAGGCAGGTAAGGCTGCCTGAGCCTGAGCACCAATTTGAAGCGCTGCAGCTAAAGATCCAAGAGGCACAGCAGCGAGTCGACGCGAAAGCGGCCGGATGGGACGCACTAGTAAATGGTCCGACTTCGGATGTAGTACGGCAATCTGTAACCTTTATCTGCTACAGCCATGAGGACGTGGCTTCCGCGCGAAAGCTTGCCCAGGACCTGAGAAACAAAGGCGCCCGCGTGTGGATGGACAAGCTTGATATTCGCGCCGGGCAACCTTATCGCAAAAAGATCGACGAAGCTCTTCGAAGCTGCGACCGTATGGTCGTGATTGTTTCTCCAGCATCGGTGGAATCGGATGAGGTGACATCGGAGTACACAAGTTTTCTTAAACGCAGGAAGACAGTAATACCGGTGCTCTACAAGGAATGCGAAATGCCGTACCGGCTCGATACCTTTGAGTACGCTGACTTTTTCTCCCGGGAGTACGAGGAGGCAATGGAAGAGCTGCTCCTAAGTCTTATGGAGGATTAGTGCGGCATCGTCTCCGGCCTCCTACCCCCACGAACGAAGACCTGTTCGTGGCGAGCCGGGGCCCGGCGGCAAGGTTCGGTCCTTCGGGCCGAGAATTTTATTCCCAGACCTTCTCAATCGGACGCAATGCCCCCGCCCAGGACACGGCAGCCTCCGTCGCGATTATCTTCTCATCCCGAGTGCGCGGTTGTGCCAAAAACCTTAGCCGTGGGCCGGTTCACACGCTCTTCAAAATCCGCGGCCGTATTTACTGATAAGTTATCAGGAGAGGCCGTTCCGGAAACAAGTGCTTTGAGGTGTCGCACCCCTCGAACTTAGTTTCCCCGAGCACGCAATTGCTCAGCGAGGCGACTTGCTTCACCATGCACGGTTTCGAGCTTCCCCTGGAGGGTTCGAGATTCGGTTGTAATTTCCTTTCGACCAATCGGCGACTTGTGCATATATGTAACGAGCTCTTTCTCGGTTTCGGCTATTTGCCTCTCGATCTCGTACAGTTCTTTGCTGAATGGACCCAGTTGCTGTGATGCAAAAATCACCAGACCAACCCAACCGCCCGGGAATAGCTTCACCTCGCCTTGATGGTCAACGCTGAGTTTGCTACGCCAATTCTGGGCATTTCGAGCAACCTCGCTGAGCAGTTCAATCGCATTCGCCTTCTGGGCGTCCTTCTGCTCCATAGCTTGTTTTTTCAACTCCTCAAGAGTTGCATTCGCCGCCTTGGCCTGATCAACGGCCGCATCGGCTGCACGTTGCGCAGCTTTCAAGGCGAGTCTATTCAGAATGGAAAGCACGACAATTGAGGCAGCGCTTACGATGGAGCCGATCGCGATCCATCCAGTCTCTGTTAGCCCAAGAAAGATGTCCTTGTCGACTTGCGGCATAGTCTCCCCTCGTCGCAGATTATAACGACCGCTCCACACTCGCCCGCGCTAGCCTTGTTCGCATGCGCTGCAATCGAGAAGACCCGAAGAGCTTCGCGAATTGATCTGGACTGAGCCGCGGCAGCGTAGCGAGCCCTCGCCGGCGCAGTGCAAAGGCGCTCGGGGTGTTACTCGCCTTGGGGTGCCGAGAAGGTGATATCGCTCAGGTCCCGGGCGGCCAACATGGTCGTAAGCAGCTCCTTACCTTCTGGCGGCGCTGCAGTCCCACTGACCTGGAAGACGCAGTCGATGAATTTCAATCCGTGCTTCAAGATAACAACAGGTATCGGCTGCCCACTATAGGAGACCACACAATCTTGGAAGGTCAGGGGCGACCGGGTGTGAGCGAGGAAGTACTTGAGTTTTTCTGGCGGTTCTGAGCCCAAATCGACCATACAGTGCCGATACACAAGATCTACGATCCATTGCCCACGAGCGGCCATACCGCCGGCTGGAGGTGCGTCGAAGCATTTGGGAAGATTGCTCGAAGAGGGCGTTCGCGAGCGGAAATTAATCATGGCGGTCGCTGCCGACCAAAAATGCGGCTCGTTCCGGTTAACCTGCGCGAGCTTCGAGGATAGCTCGTGAACCGTTTCCGATGGCGCTTGAGTCGCGGTCGCCTTGGCGGCTGTCAGGAGCGCGGCCACCTCCGGCAGGTCGTCCCGGATTTTGGTCGGACTTAGCTTTGATGTCTGGTTTAATTGCTTCCCGATAAGGATCTTTAGATATGAGTCGACTTCATCCAAGCGGCTCTTCATCGCGGTTACGTCGGAATGCAGGTCGGAAAGCCCCGCCTGACTTAGCTTGGTGTCAATCTGGCTGTCAATTTGAAGTGTCAAAAGACGATCTGCGCTGGGCTGCCGCCAAGCGAGATATGTAAAAATGCCGACGATGATGGCAACCAGTAATCCAGCCAAGCCCACTATTAATCCAGCCAAGGCAATCCAGTTTGCTTTCCACCAATTGCCTTTTGAGGGCGCGTGATCCGCCGGAACGTTGGTGCGCCTTTCTTGATTGCTCGAACGTCTTGCTCCAGCTTTTCGATCCGCTCAGTGTTCGAGGCCATGAAAACGGTCACCGTCCAATCGACTTTGTTAGGGGAGACTAAATTGTCGATCCGACTCATGCCTGCCGTCCACTGAAGTTTATCGGTGAGTGCATCAGAAACATCTGATTCTGGATCGTCTCTCCGCTACTCATTTCCCATTTGGGAGGGCTATCGCGGACAGGTGTGTGGAACGGCCCATACGAGGGGGCCGAAGCGGGAATGGCGCAGCCAGGGGAGACTTTCGAAAAATTCGTGACAGGCTTCTCGCCGGCTGTTAGATTGCCGCGGTAGCCGGAGGGCACGCAATGGCGAAGCAAGAAGACCAGCTTTCGAAGGGCAAGAGCAAGAAGAGCAGCAAGAGCAAGTCAGACGCGTGCGTGGAGAAGGGTATCTGGACGGCGCTTCCCACGTCTGAGCCGGCAACGACAAACCTGGTCTTCACGCCACAGGGCAGCGGAGCGATGACGTTTCACATGGTGGGCTGCTCGGGCGATCCGACGCTGACGGGGCCGGGACTGGCGGTCGCGGGCGGCATGGCTTCGCAAATAGAGAAGCCGCTTATGGGCGCGGTCGCTCCGTCGTTTCTGTATCACCTCGGGGACATCGCGTATCCGACGAGCGGGAGCACGATGACGGGCGATCTATGGAACACGCAGTTCTATGCGCAATATGCAGCGTATGCGGACAGCGATGGGCCGGTGCCGATCTTTTCGATTGCGGGCAATCACGATGGGAACAGCGGGACGGCTCCGAACACGGAGATCGGCCACTTCATGCAGAACATGTGCGGCACGGCGGGCACGGTTTCGCCGGATGATAAGACCGATACGGCCCGCACGGAGTCGACGCTGCCGTATCCGTACTGGCGGCTGGATTTGCCGGCGGCGTGGATCATCGGGCTGTATACGAATGTGGCGAACGGCGGGATGCTGGACGATCCGAATGCATACACGGACCCGACGACGGGGCCGCAGTACACCTGGTTCGTGAATCAGCTGAAGTATTGCAAGCAGCAGAATCTGGGCCAGCCGACTCCGAAGGCGATTCTGCTGGCACTGCATTATCCGCCGTACAACGGCACGATTGATTTTCAGCAGAGGGGCGATCCCACGCTGGGGCAGAGCCCCGGCGCGTCGCATGCCCAGCCGGTCGGCAACGTGCTGCAGAGTGCTTTCGCGGCCGCCGGTCAGATTCCGGACGCGATATTTACGGCGCATGCCCACCTGTATGAGCGGCTCACGATTACCTATGAGGATTCGGGCACGGTGACCCAGCAGGTGCCGTGCTTTATCGTGGGCTGCGGCGGCCATACGCAGCTGGAACTGATGGCGAGCGAGTGCGCGGGCGGGACGAGCCAGAACTTCCCGGATGTTCCGTTCGATCTGTTCGCGAAGGGTACGCCGCCGGAGACGCTGTTGCAGCCGACGGTCGGTAGTCTTACGGGCACCGTGACGATTGAGATTTACGCCGACGGTACCAATCAGGCGAGTCAGCCCTATGGGTTTCTCACGGTGACGCTGAATCCCGCCGTGGGCAACGCGCATGCGACGCTGGCGTGCCAGTTCTGGACGACTCCGTGCGACAACACCGGCAAGGAGTTGAACCCGGGCGCGCTTACGTGGGTGGATGGATGCACGCTGGATCTGACGACGCACCTGCTGGTGTGAGGCGGGTTATCCGGCGGCAGGTTGAATTCGCGGAATGCACGAGCATAGTCGTCTTCGTGCGCGGGGTGATGCTCTGATGCGGCGTGGTTTGCGTCAGCTTGTACACCAGCAGCCAGGCGATGACGAGCACGGCGGCCACTCCGACGAGGTATAGCAGGGCGCTCTTCCATGTGAAACGGGGAAGCGGCATGGTTGGTTGGATGCCGCTTGCGGGCGGGGGACGGGATAAGTTCGTTACGGCTTCGTCGCGAGAATCAGCGGAGATGGGCCTGACCAGTCGAGCGTCCGCCGATTGACGAATCCGGCGTCGCGCAGCCAATCGTTGATTTCTTCGAAGCTGAAGGTGTCGCCTTCGTCAGTGTTGACGAGCATGTTGATGGCGAAGAAGAGGCTATTCACGGGGCCAGTACGGTCGCTGTTGACGAGGATTTCGCCGATGGCGATTGTGCCGCCCGGGGCGAGCGCGTCAAAGGTCCGGGAGAGCAGGGTGCGGCTGCGCTTCTCGCCTTCGCTGTGCAGAATGTGGCCGAGGGTGGCGATGTTGTGTCCGGAGCCGAAGTCGGCCTCGAGGAGATCGCCGGGCAAGTAGCTGTATTGATCGGCCAGGCCAAATCGAGCGACGGTCTTCTGCGTGGTGGGCAGGACTCCCGGCCAGTCGACGGCGGTGACGTGAACCTGAGGCGAGCTTTGCGCCACGCCGATTCCCCAGACTCCGGAGCCGGCGGCGAGATCGAGCACGCTGACCGGCTCGGTTGCGGCAGCAAGATCGAGGTGCGCGGCGAGCGCCCTGGCTGCGGGGTAGCTGAGCGGGAAGATGTCGACGACAAATTGTTCGAAGAAGGCGCTGCCGGTGTCCTGCTGATTGACAGACCTGAAGGGCTTGCCCGTGCGAACGACTTCGGTGAGATGAAGCCAGTTGGGGATGAGATGTCCGCTGGTGTGCATGATGAGGCCGCCCATGAAGCTGGGCTTGCTGGGCACGAGGAAAGCTGCGCTCTCCGCAGTGAGGGAGTAGCGGCCTTCGGCGTCCTTGTGCAGCAGATTCATACCGAGCAGCGCGTTGGCGACGGCGGTGATGCCGCGGGTAGAGGCTCCGGTAGCGGCATGAAGCTCATCGACGGTCTTCGGACCCGCGTCCAGCTCGTCGAAGAGACGGCTGCGAAGGGCGGTTTCGATCACCAGAGGGGCAGCAAAGGCCCAGGCGAACTGCATGATGCGTTCCGGCGTTACTTGCGTGGGATTGGTAGCGCTCATGGTCTTCCTTTGTTTGAGGTTTTTGGTGCGGGTGGGGACGGCAGGAATGAGTCTACGGCAAAACGAGAGCAGATGCGTCCTGTTTAACCTAACCTTCAAACCTTTAATCTGGCCGCTGCAGTTCGGACTTGAGGTTGAGGTTGCGCACCAGACGGTGGAGATATTTCGGATGGATGCCGAGCGATCGCGCAGCGTCCGGGTAGCTTCCGCTGGCATCGCGAAGCGCTTTGAGGACCATCTCCTTCTTGGTGTTGTTCAGGATGTCGTGATAGAGCGCGCCCTGGAGCTCGGCCGATTGCTCTTCGAGGATGGCGACAGGGAGATCCTCGGGGAGGATTTCCTCGGTGAGTCCGAGCACGATAGCATGCTCGATCGCATTTTCCAGCTCGCGGACATTGCCGGGCCAACTGTAGCTCAACAGAAGCTGGCGGGCCTCGCGGGAGATTCCCTTGAAGGCGCGTTTGCTGGTGGCGGCATACTTCGCGGCAAAGTAAAGGGCGAGAAGCGGGATGTCGTCGCGGCGCTCGCGCAGCGGTGGCACGGTGACGGAGACGACGTTGAGGCGATAGTAGAGGTCCTGGCGGAATTCCACGGTCTTGATCGCCTGCTCGAGGTTTTTGTTGGTTGCGGCGAGGACACGGGCCTGGAATTTGAGCGTGCGAGTTCCGCCGAGGCGCTCGAATTCCCGCTGCTGCAGGACGCGCAGGAGCTTGGCCTGCAGAAGAGGAGCGAGCTCACCGATTTCGTCAAAGAACAGGGTGCCGTCTTCGGCGGCCTCGAGCTTTCCTTTCTTCACCGAGACAGCGCCGGTGAAAGCGCCCTTTTCGTGCCCGAAGAGCTCGCTTTCGAGCAGCGTTTCAGGGATAGCAGCGCAGTTGAGCGCGATGAAGGGCCGTCCGGCGCGAGGGCTGCGGTGATGGATGGCGCGCGCGACGAGTTCCTTGCCGGTACCGCTTTCTCCGCGGATGAGTACCGAGGAATCGCCTTGCGCGACGCGGGAGATGAAGTCCTCGAGCTGCCGGACCTGCCGGCTTTCGCCGACGATGTTGCTGGTGTAGATCTGCTCTTTGAGCTGCTCGTTTTCGCTGCTCAGCGCGTCGAGGACGAGACGATTCTCGATCGTCACCGCTGCGAATCGCGATACCGAGTTCAGGAAGTGGATGTGTTCTTCCCTGAACGGCGGGGCAGAGGCGAAGGAAACGAGGTAGATGACGCCGACGGTTTTTTCGGTGGCGATCAGCGGCATGCAGAGCACGTTTCCAGCGTCGGGGGGGCCGGAAGGCGTATTAGCCAGGACGGCTGCGCGCTCCCAGAGCGCGCGATGCACCACGTCACGCTGAATCCTGATCGGGGCAGGATCCTGTTCGCCTCTGCTCCAGCTGCAGATGGATGCGGGCTCTTCGTCCACATTCGCGAGCAGCACGATGGCGCCGTTTTCCGCGGGCACCACCTCGAAGATGAGCCGGAGAATCTCGTGCTGCAACTCAGTGAGGTCGCGGATGGAGTTGACGATGTCGCTGATCCTGAGCAACGCTTCCAGGTCGCGCGCCATGCGTCCCACGTCGATTCCGCCGGTGCCGGGCGGTATCGGCTTGCCCGGGTAGATGGTCTCCATTTCGGAGATTGATGGCCCGTCACTGAGCAGCGCTTTGACGGTGTCGTCACCTTCCTCCACGAGGAAGATGAGCTCGGAGCTGCCCACGCGAACGGCGTCGCCATGCTCCAGGGCCTTGCGGCGGACGGGAATGCCGTTGACGAATGTCCCGTTGTGGCTGTCGAGATCGGTCAGCTCGAAGCCTGCATCGTTCTGCCGGATGGTGCAGTGGTGCCGCGAAACCAGGGGATCGATGAGACGGAGTTGATTTGTTTCCGAGCGGCCGATGGATATCTGGCCATCGATGAACGTGCGTACCGTCCCTCGTAATGAACCCGATACGGCCATGAGCCTCGGCTTCACGGGAGCCTCCTGTGCGTCTCTCGCCGGACGCTGGTGAAGGTATCGTACGGTGGGCCTGCCTGCGTTTGCGGACCCGAACGGTTCCTCGCGGTATCCATTCAGATACTGCAAACGGGGGCGCCGAACGCATAGCGGGCTGGGGGCGGGACCCGATGGCTGACCGGTATCCCATTGTAAATACAGGAAAGACGGCATTACGGGAAATCTTTCGCGCGGCCGCTGCGGCTTTGGCATGATGCGTGCCATATCAATGGGCATAGCAGGCAGCTACCAAAAGGGAAAGAGCTTAGGAAGCAGGCCGGCAAATTCAGTTCGGGCTCCACTGCAAGGGGTCCAAAAGACACTTCGAAAAGAGGCGTCTGACAGGAGAATAGTCATGAAACGGATTACAGCAATCGCCCTCTTCGCCCTGGCCGCCCTTGTTACCGGTTCCGCTATGGCGCAGGAACACGCAGTGAAAGCTAACGTGCCGTTCGACTTCACGGTAGGGAACGCCCACGTTCCGGCTGGCACTTATACGATCTCGTCCACCGGCAGCACCTCGATGGTGGAGCTGCGGAGCGACTCAGGTAAGGTCCACATCTTCGGATCGGCTTATTCGAGCGGCAAGCAGGCCGACGGAAACAAGCTGATCTTCGACAAGTATGGCGACCGGTACTTCCTGCATGAGATTCGCTGCACTACAGCGAGTACGATGAACGTCGACCTTCCGGCTTCGAAGTCGGAGAAGTGGGCGCAGAAGCAGCAAGCCAGCTTAGAGCAGCAGAAGAAGGACGAAATCTTTGTTGCCCTTGCTGAGATCAAGTGAGAAGAGCCGCACCTGGCTTGACCGAGCCCCGGAGACACAAGTCTCCGGGGTTTGATCTTTTGTGTACAAGGCGGGATTAGCCCTGTGGAAATACTGTGCAAAATCGGACAAGCCGGATAAACCTAAGCTTTAACAATATTCAGGAAGTGATTGTTTCCTAAGCCAGCTCCTGGAAAGACAATTTCCAGATTCTTTGAGCCCAGCGTTTTGAAGGCGGCTTCGCCCAGAACCTGCCGAAAGTCGGTGGTGATGGCGAGATCGCGCTCTTCGTAGAGCTGACTCTTGTCCATGCCGGGCCATTTGCCGTAGATCCTGCCGCCGGCGACCCGGCCTCCGAGGACGAACATGACATTAGCGTGACCGTGATCGGTGCCGGCGGTGCCGTTCTGGTGGACGGTGCGGCCGAATTCGGACATGGAGACAAGGGTGATGTTTTCGGCGTCGTCGCCCATGTCGGTCCAGAAGGCGGCAATGGATTCGCTGAATTCTTTTAGCCGGTTGGCGAGCTGTCCGTTGACGCTGCCCTGATTCTGGTGGGTGTCCCATCCGCCAATGTCGGCGAAGGCCGCCTCAACTCCAAGGTTCGCTTTAAGAAGCTGTGCTATCTGCTTTATGTTATTGCCGAATTGTCCATTCGGATAGCGTGCATTGTTTGCCGGAATATATTTGTCCGGATTGGCGGCCTTGAGCATCTTGACTGCTTCGAAGGTCTCGGTTGCGGTCCCATGCAGGACAGTGTTCACCGACTGTTCGTACATGGACTCGAAGCCGTTGGAGATGGGTTGCGTTGCGGGGTTCTGGCCTCCGACGTTGAAGTCTTTCACGTTGCCGATGGCCACGGCAGGAACTTTGCCCTCGAGGATGCGGGGAAGCTGCGTGCCGAGCGCCACGGCGCGGAAAGGCGACGCCTGGTGATTGCGGCGGCCAAGATCTTCGGCTGCGAGAGCCCGGTTGAGCCAGCCGTCGGGGGTCGCCTTGAGGCCAGGCGTGCCGGATTCCATGAAGTCCTGCGCGTCGAAGTGGGAGCGGGTAGGGTCGGGCGAGCCGCAGGCGTGGACGGCGGCGAGATGTCCCTGATCCCAGAGCGGCTTGAGAGGCTGCAGTGCCGGGTGCAGGCCGAAGAATCCGTCGAGGTCGATGACCTGGTTCTGGGGGATGGCGATGGTCGGGCGGAGGTCGTAGTAGGTCTTCTCGCGGTGGGGGACAACGACGTTCAGTCCGTCGGCTGCGCCGCGCTGGAAGATGATAACCAGCTTTTTGCGCTGCGCCTGGGCCGTAGTGGCCTGCGCGAGCACGCTTCGGGTGAGAAAAGATGGAAGGGCCGAGGCGCCAACGACGGCCAGCGCTCCATCCTTCATTACGGCTCTCATAAACGCCCGGCGGCTGAGAGGCATAAATCACTCCTGTCAGCAGTAAACGCCCAGGGAGGGGGAAAGTCGCGCGAACCTGCCGGAAACCGCTACGACTGTCCTATAAGGATACCGGTGATGAAGACCAACGCTCCGCCGAGGCCCACCTGCAGCGCCGCGGAGAAGACGGGAGTGTCCATAAAGCGGTGCCGTACCCAGGTGATGACTCCAAGCTCGACCAGAACGACGAGCATGGCCGCCGTCAGCGCTACGCGAAACTCGGGTATGAGAAACGGGAGGGTATGGCCGATGCCTCCCAGCGTCGTCATACCGCCGCAGATCACGCCGCGCACCCAGGGGAGCCCGCGTCCGGTGAGGCTTCCGTCGTCGGACAGGGCTTCGGCGAAACCCATGCTGATGCCAGCGCCGAGCGATGCGGCGAGGCCGACGAGGAAAGCATCCCAGCTGTTTTTGGTGGCGAGTGCCGCGGCGAACACGGGGGCGAGGGTTGAGACGGATCCATCCATGAGGCCGGCCAGGCCGGGTTGGATGATCTGCAGCACAAACAGACGATGGCGCGCTTTTTCCTCGTCTTGCTTCACATCCGGTTGAAGCTTCTCCTCGGTCAGTTCCTGGGCACGGTCTTCGTGATGGCGCTCCTCCTGGGCGAGGTCGTCGAGAAGCTGGCGAACGCCGGCATCCTGGGCGCGGGCCGCAGCGCGCTCGTAGAATCTGCGGGTCTCGACTTCGATAGCGCTCGCTTGCTTGCGGACTGTGTCGAGACCGAGCGGGCGCACCAGCCACACGGGCTTGCGCTGGACGAATCCGCGGACATCCTGGCGGCGGATGAGGGGAATGTGTTCGCCGAATTTCTGCCGGTAGAGATCGATAAGGCGCTTGCGGTGCCCTGACTCTTCCAGTTGCATGGATTCGAAGAGGGAAGCGGATGCGGGGTAGTTCTGGCGCAGGCCTTCGGCGAAGTCCGCATAGACGCGCTCGTCTTCTTCCTCGAGAGAGATGGCCAAGGCGAGAATCTCACGTTCCGACAGCTCATTGAAATTCTTCATACTGGAATGACTGTGACGGTGAGCAGGCTGATTCCAAAAAAATCTGATGACAATGCCTTACAGGTCAGGAAGACTGGCAATTCAAGCCTCACCCAGGTCCGGTAGAGGGTTTCGTTCTCGACCTGGGTCGCGTTTGGAAACGCTACGAGGACTGAGGCCCGGCTGGCCGGGCGGTTCTTTCGTGGCTGGCCACAGATCGGCTAGGATGATCCTCCATGCCGATCGAGCCACAGTTCGCAAGAAGTGATGTACTGCGGGTTTTCTTTCACGCCCAGATCTATCTGTTTCTGGGAGCCGCGATCACGACGATCGGCGTGCTGGCGGCTGCCTTTTTGATTTTGCGACGCCGGTTTGACAAGCTGCTCTTCTGGTTCTCGCTGTTCGCCATTCTGTATGGCGTGCGGTTGTGCATGAGCTATCAGATTCTGTGGGCGCTGGGCCTGCATCCACCGTTGTTCCGGCGCACACTGCTCGCCATCGGATACCTGGTTCCGATACCCGCGTTCTTCTTCTTCCGGGGACTGAATCTGCTCGCGAAGGTGGGCAACCTGCTGATGCTCATTGTGTGTCCGGTGGTGTTTGCTCTTGCCGTCGCGACGCTGATCGCGGGTCCTCACGAGATCTTCCGCGAGATCAACAACACGGTGGTCATCACGGCACTGGTGGTTGTGGTGATTCAACTGGTCCGCGTCGGAGCGGATTCGGATGACGCCAGAATCATTCGCCGAGGGCTGATGATCTTCATCGTCGGCGCGCTCTTCGACAATGTTACGGGGCTGTTCAGCCACTTTTACAACATCGAGCCTTTTACCTTCGTGGTGCTACTGGCCTCGCTGGGCGTCGTTGCCGGGCGGCAGGCGCTGGCTAATGAGCAGCAACTCTCGGTTCTCCAGAAGGAACTCGATATTGCGCGGCGTATCCAGTTGTCAATTCTGCCGTCGTCGTTTCCTCCGTCGCGAAGCTTTCGTGTTGCGGCGAGGTATCTGCCGATGAATTCCGTCGCGGGGGATTTTTACGACTTTCTTGCCGCCGACGACACCGAAGCCGGACTGTTTATCGCCGATGTATCCGGGCACGGCATTCCGGAGGCGCTGATCGCATCGATGGTGAAGCTGGCGGCGAACACGCAACGGGCCGACGCGGACGATCCCTCGCGGCTGCTGGTCGGAATGAACGCGATCCTGCTCGGCAATACGCAGAACCAGTTCGTGACGGCAGCGTATGTGTACCTGAATGCAGCGGAGGATGAGCTTCGCTACTCCGCTGCGGCCCATCCACCGATGCTTGTGCTGCGCGGCGGCGAGGTGATGGAGGTGACGGAGAACGGGTTGATGCTGGCATGCTTTGATTTCGCGAGCTACACAACGATTACGCATCCGATCCGGCCCGGCGACCGCTTCGTTCTTTATACCGATGGCATGCTCGAAGCCACGAATGGCGATGAGGAGGAGTTTGGACGCGACCGCCTGCACGCGCTGGTGCGGGAGTCGGCCGGGCTAGGTCTTGCCGAAGCCGCCGACCACATCATCTCTTCGGTGCAGCGATGGTCAGCCAGACAGGGCGACGACCTTACGCTTCTGGTTTGCGATTACACGGCGTGAAACCCTGAGCGCGATAACCCGCCGGGTAGTAGGATGGCTGATCAGGGAAGAAAATCCGGGGAAGAAAATCCTCTTCGAAGGAGCCTTGGCATGGGTAGTGTTGCTCTTTTGCAGTCGCTCAGGGAAAGCATTCTCAGCGGCGCGGGTGTAAAAGCCATTTACGGCGAGCCGATCACCGCACAAGGAAAGACGGTTATCCCGGTAGCAAAGCTGATGTACGGCTACGGGGCGGGAGCAGGCACCGGCGGGGTAGGGAACTCGAGTGCGCAGGGTGAAGGCGGTGGAGGCGGCGCGGGTGTACGGGCGATCCCGGTCGGAGTGATCGAGGTGAGCGAGAAAGAGACGCGCTTCATTCCCATCACCAGCCGCAAGAAGTTGGCCGGCGCGATTGCGATTGGGACGATCGTGGGCATCTTCCTGGGCTGGCGGCGCAGAAGGCGCTGAGACTCGTTGCATCGCGCCGCCAGACGGTGGCTACTGAGGCGCAGTTGGTACTGCGGGCGCGGGCGCAAAAGCATCGACGAGCGAGACTACGGCAAGCTTCTGGCGCAGGGCGTCGAGTTGAGCCTGTGTCTTCACAGTGATGTCCACGGGTTCGCCGGGGAGCAGGTCGAAGTAGTTGTCTGAGGGGCTGGCGTCCAGATCTCCGAAAGATAGATACACGCTCCGGGCCAGGACGGGAGACGTGAGGCGAATGCGATATCCGCCGTCTGCCGGAGTTATGTCGGTCTGGATGTGCGCCGGCGGCAGTTGGATGAGCTTGGTCGGGGCAAGGTAGATGAGGTTCTTCGAGACCGGCGCGCCGTTCGCGGTAAAGTCGGCGGCAACGAAGACCTGGGTGGAATCAGCCGTGTTGCCGAATTCGGTGAGCGGAATCTGCAGGTAAATGGCGCTCGAAAGTTCCGTGACGTGCACGGATTGCTTCTGCTCGCGGACTACGGTTCCGTCGAATTTTAGAATGCGCAGACGGAGTTCTCCATCGACCGGAGCTGTTTTGTCGGAGACGATATAAACGGCGAGCGATCCGTTTTCGATGTGCGGGGAAACAAGCAGCGGAGCGTAGAAGCGGCGCGCGTAGTATTGGAGCGCCTTCCAGCGTCCGTAATAATCGATGCTCGACCATGATGCGACCGGCCAGCAGTCGTTGAGTTGCCAGTAGATGGAGCCCATGGTGCGCGGACGGTTCCGGCGCAGATGCTCGGCGCCGATCTTAATGCCCTCGGCCTGCAGTACCTGGCTGACGTAGAGGAACGAGGCGAAGTCCTTCGGCTCGGAGTAATCCTTGAGCAGGTAGTCGTGGATGATGGAGTTGCCCTCGTTATTCTTCTGGTGGGCGAGCATCACCGGCGTGAAGATGCTGGTGCGGTCCTCGGGAGCGGTGAAGGCTTCGATGGTCTTCATCTCCGGGAAGGACTGGAAGCCGTACTCGGTCATGAAGCGGGGGTTGTGCTTTTCATACTCGGAAAAGGGGACGCGCCCGTGCCAGACGGTCCAGTCGTGCATGTCGCCGGAAGCCATGCCCGGCGCGAGGTCTTCGTAGTCGGCGCTGGGTGAGCTGGGCCAGTAAGGAGTCTCGGGCGCGAGGCGCTCGATGACGCGCGGCAGTGTGCCGCTGAAGAGGAGCAGATAATCCTGCCAGATCTTTACGCGGGCTTCGCTGGAGAGGCCGCGCACGATGCTGGCGTTTCTATCCCAGGCGAGCGATTCCTCCGTCTCATTGTTGCCGCTCCACACGACGATACTGGGATGATTGCGCAGCCGCGTGACCTGGTCTTCGGCTTCCTTCTCGACGTTCTCGCGAAACCAGTAAGGGCCGGGCTGCCAATCGTTGCCGAACATGAAGTCCTGCCAGACCATGATGCCGAGTTCATCGCAGATGTCGTAGAACTCGCCGGTTTCGTAATAGCCGCCTCCCCAGTGGCGGATCATATTCATGTTGGCGTCGCGCGCCGATTCGAGGATGCGGCGGTATTGTGCCGTCGTCACGCGGGAAGGGAAGCTGTCGAAGGGGATCACGTCCGCGCCCTTGGCGAAAACGGGGATGCCGTTGACAACGAGCTCAAAGGAGCGTCCCCACTGATCGAGATCGCGACGCAGCACAATCGATCGCAGGCCGGTTTTGCGAGCGGCTTCGTCGGCAGCCTTGCCGTTCACGCTGAGCTTCGCATTGAAGTGGTAGATGGGCTGGGCTCCGTAACCGGCGGGATACCACAGGTGCGGATTGTCGATTTCAACCGGAACCACGATGTGGTTCGCGCCGGGAACGAGGCTGATGGCTTGTTTCGCCTGCACGGACTGGCTGCCTTCCTGACAGGTGATGGCAACAGTGGCGCGCGCCGGTTCGGATGCGACGATGTTCAGTTCGACGTCAACGTGCGCCAGAGCTTTTGTCACGTCGCGCACATGCGGGTAGAAGTCGGCGATCCTCGCCTCGTCCCACGCCTCGAGCCGCGCCGGACGCCAGATGCCGCTGGTAACGAAGGTCGGTCCCCAGTCCCATCCATATTCGTAGGCAGCCTTGCGGATATAGGTCTTGTCGAACGCCGGGGTCTGGCCGTGCCAGACGTCGGTGAGCGCGATCTTCTGGGCAGTCTTGATCGGGGAGGGGAAGACGATCAGGAGGTCATTTGCTCCGGCCTTGAGATAGGACTTCACGTCGACGCGCCACTCGCGAAACATGTTGTCGGCGACGAGAATCTTCTGTCCGTTGAGGTAGACCTCGGCATAGGCGTCGAGGCCTTCGAAGACGAGGTCGAGATGTCTGCGCGTGAGCAGCGCCGAAGTCCCGTCAATGCGGGTGCGGTACTCCCAGTCGGCGTCCTGGATCCACTGGAGCTTCGCCTCGTCGTCACGGTAGAAGGGCTCGGGGATGAGCTTGTTCGCAAGGAGGTCGAGATGAACATCGCCGGGCACCGTTGCCGGACGCCACTCGGCTGCGGGATTGCTTTCAACCGCAACGCGCTGGCGGAACTCCCACCCGCGATCGAGGTTCAGGATTGTCTTTTGCGCATGGAGAGATAACCCCGCTGCGAGCGCGAGCAGAGAAAGAAGCTTGAGGCGAGAAAGAAATCCCGAGATACGCACGAAAGGCATGAGGGGCATCGACACCTTGGTAAATTGAATTCGTAAATTCCTAATCTACTTCATCCCGGAGCCTGCCGGACGCAACCACGACTGAAAGGCGGTCGCGAAGGTTGCCTGATGCAAAAAATATTTTTCCTTGAGACTTGCGAAGAATGTATGGTCGTGTGCCCGCATCTCATGTTAATGGAGCAAGCGGCAAGGCTGGCTCAACAGGAGCGGTAAGCATGATACCCACACGCAGCAGGAAATTCTTGATTGGATCCGCGGCAGTACTTGCGGGAATTCTGGCGATGGCAGGTTGCCAGAACAAGCCGGCGCACCCGGATGAAAAAGACGCGGTTACAAGCGCGTTAAAAAGCAACAATCTGGGCAGCGTCAACGTATCTCAGAATAGGGATAAGGGCGTGATCACTCTCACCGGTGATGTGTCCTCGGAGGACCAGAAGGCAATGGCGGCCACGACAGCCAAGCAGGCCGCCCCCGACTACACCATCGCAGATGAGATCGGCGTAGTGCCGCAGAATGCGGAAAGTCAGGCGAAGTCGGTAGCCTCGAATCTCGACAGCGCCATTGAGGACAACTACAAGGCTGAGATCAAAGGCCACAAGAACCTGGACGACCAGAGCATCGACTACAAAGCCAAAAATGGCACGCTCGTGCTCTCTGGCTCTGTGAAGACGCCGTCCCAGAAGAAGGAAGCCGAGAAGCTGGCCAAAGCTGTTCCCAATGTGCAGCAAGTTGTGAATGAGATCGAAATCAAGCCGGGCAAGCACTCGACACCGAATTCTTAAGTTGCAAGACTTAACCGGGCGGGAGCTGCGCATGGCTCCCGCATTTTTTTGGTCGCGAGCTAATATTTGCGCATGACGCCGAGCACCCGTCCTTGAATCTGAACCTGTGAAGCAGGCACAAAGATGGGGTCCATTTCGGCATTTGAGGGCTGCAGGCGGACAGTCGCTCCCTCGATGTAATAGCGCTTCAAAGTGGTTTCCGCCCCGCGGACGAGAGCGACGACGATCTCCCCTTCGCGCGCCGTGGACACCCGCTCAACGAATACATAGTCGCCGTCGACGATATGCTCGTCGCGCATCGAATCGCCGCGGACTTTTAGCGCAAAGACCTCACGGTTGCCGACGATGTCGCTGAGCGAAATGGTTTCCTGCGTTTCGACGGCCTCGAGCGGCAGGCCCGCGGCGATGCGGCCGACAAGCGGTAGGCGCTCCCCGGGCCGGCTCTTGGCGCGCGGCGGCAGAACATCGATCGAGCGACTGCGATTCTGCGCCCGTTGCAGCATTCCCTTCTGATGCAGGTTCGTGATGTGCTTGTGCACGGTGGCAAGGGACCTGAGGTTGAGTCCGTGGGCAATCTCCTCGAACGAAGGCGAGTATCCATTGCGCTGCACAAAGTTCGATATGAAGTCGAGCACCTCTTTTTGCCGCCGGGTAATTGCCATGCGCGAATTATAGCGAATAAAAGGCGAACCGGCACAACAATATTTCGCGCATAGAGCCGAGCAGTTACTGACATCAACGCATGCGGAGTTTCGAGGCTCGCAGCTCCTGAATACTAAAGTAGCGGGCGAGACCCGTGCAGGATGGTGCGGGACTATTGATCAGTCTTGTCTCGCAGATTTTGGTCCTCGGGTAAGAACATGATCGCGAGAATTTCTGATAGACTTGGACTTGTTGTTGCGCTGACATTTTGTGCTTCGCTGCAGCGCAACGCTTCCTTCCGGGGACGTAGTTCAGTTGGTTAGAATGCTGCCCTGTCACGGCAGAGGTCGCGGGTTCGAGCCCCGTCGTCCCCGCCATTCATTCCAAAAGACTTACGGGATGTATGGACCTAAAGTGACCACGAAATCTGGGCACAATACGGGCACAATAAGCTTCTTATCCCGCATTTTGAGCCCGTTTTGTTAAATCAGTTGTGTCCACGTTCGCTACTTCTGTTCCCGCACTTGAAACCATCATCCTTACAACTTTGCTTTGTGCGGCCCGCTTGTTCGAGCTCACAGCTTGCGTGTAGACGTCCAGCGTAATTCTGCTGTTCGCGTGTCGTAAGAGCTCCTGAACGGTTTTGACATCCTCTCCGTTTGCCTTTAGCAAAGTGCCGAACGAGTGGCGGAAAGTGTGCCAGCCGATGTTCTTGTTTATGCCAATTGCTCTCGCAACTGGCCTGATGTGACGCTTCATGAGATTGTCCGGCCAATAGGGCTGCTTCCCCCTCATCGTCTCGCTGGCGAAAACGTAGTGGTCGTCAGAGGTGTAGGTACTCTGACGGCGCCAGTGCAGAAGATCTTCTGCCATGTAGCTGTCCATCGGAACGGGTTTGGCGGAGGCCTCTGTTTTGCAGTTGCCTACGACCTGGTGCCAGATCGATCGCGTGACACGAAGCTCCAGGTTCTCAAAATCGACATCGCTCCAGCGAAGTGCTAGCAGTTCGCTGACCCGAAGCCCAGTCGCCGCGTCGAGAAGAGCCAAGGTTCGCTCCCGGACCGACAGCTTGCTGAGAAGAAGTTGGAGTTCGGCCAATTCGAGTACATCAGGTGTTCTCTCCCGTTTGGCGCTTTGGCGGACGAGCTTGATTGGGTTACGGTCAACCCACTCATAACGCATCGCGTGATGGAAGATGGCACTCATGATATTTCGAATTTTCGCTTTCGTTCCTTTTGCCCGCTTGACGCTATCCAGCCACTCTTCTACTGCGACTGACCTGACCTGATCGATGTTGTGATCTCCCCAGCGAGGAATGATCCAACCCTTCAGATAGGATTCGTATCCTGCCCGCGTCGAAAACGCCTTTCGTCCTTGTTTCTCACCAGCCAGTTCTTTGAGTCGGTAGTGAGCGATTAACTCAGCGATTGTCTTCGGTCTGCCTTCCGCGAGCGGGGTTTGTTGGTTTGCGTCGATGCGCAACGCATGAGCTGCTTTGAGAGCTGCTGCCTCAGTGGTGAGACTCTCGACCGAGCCGACGATGGCTTTTCGTTGCTTGCCACTTCCATCAGGTCCGGTCTCCCGCCATCGAAATATCCAGACATCTGAGCCACTCTGCCGCCTCTCGCGTTGCACGCTTCCTTGCTGATACCGTGTTCGCCTTGACATGAATACTCCTTGTTAAGGCGCAACGGATGGCTGTATTAAAGCGTACCGCGACGCCAGGCAGAGGTCGATATCCTGAGTTAGTTTGCGAGCCGAGTTTTCGATGACAGCACCGTTTAATTTGCACGCTGGTTCCGTTCAAACCATGCGTTCAGATCGGATACACGAAAGCGCCACAGCTTACCAATGTGTGTCCCGCGAATCTCGCCTCGTCGTGCTAGCTTTTGCAGCGTTTTGTGATGGATTTGGAGTAGCTCCGCTGCCTGCTCGCTGTTCAGAAGAGGTTCGAACTCCGGAACACCGAATCTGCCGATTGCTTGAGCGTGAGAGGAATCAGGGTGAAATGGGTGCGCCATATTGGCCTCCTTTTTGCTCACAATGTCCTCATTTTCCGCAATTGTCCAAGACTTAGATCAAAACATTTGATAGCTCCAAGGCATCAATCGGGCATTTTCAGGAATCCGCGGAATTCGTGGGAACGAATGAGAAAGGAAGGAAATCCCGGGAAAAGTTTATTTCGTCCTCGCGGAGGTGGCCCTGATTCAAGTGTCCGCATAGCCGGTTAGAACGAAGTCGCTGGCGCGACGGACTTGAGAGTGGTGGTTAGCGAAGGGAGTTATGCCGGGCTAGGGTGAGAAGTCATAGGGAGGAGGTTCCTATGACTCCACTTCGCCAGCGCATGCTGCACGAGCTTCAGTGCCGCAACTACGCGCCGGCCACGATCCGCAGCTATCTCGGTGCTGTCCGGCAGTTTGCCGAACACTTCCATTGCTCGCCCGAGCAACTGGGTCCTGAGCACCTGCGACGTTATCAGCGATACCTGCTGCAGGAGAAGAAGCTTGAGCCCAGTACCGTCGAGATGCGCATCTCGGCACTGCGGTTCCTGTACAAGCGCATGCTGAAGCGGAGCGATCTGGCCTACGACGATCTCATCTTCCCCAAGGTGCCACACAAGCTGCCGACCGTGCTTAGCCAGGATGAAGTCGTGCGGTTGATCGACGCCGCACCCAACCGCTTGTACCGCATGATCCTGGTGCTGCTCTATGCCACCGGAGTACGCAGGACGGAAGCGGCAAGGATCAAGGTCGAAGACATCGACAGCCAGCGCATGGTCATCCACATCCGCCAGGGCAAGGGCGCCAGAGACCGCGATGTGCCACTCTGCCGAAGCTGCTCGAAGAGCTGCGCAGCTGGTGGCGATGGAAGAAGCCGCGCGGATACCTCTTTCCCAGCACCGCGGGCCAGCGTGGCACCGACCAGCCTATCTCCGACAAGACTGTCTGGCACGCATGCCGCACAGCGGCCACGCGCGCCGGACTCACGAAGAAGATCCACCCGCACACGCTGCGGCACAGCTTTGCGACGCACCTGCTCGAAGCCGGCGCCGATCTGCGCACGATTCAGCTGCTGATGGGCCATGAGCGGCTCGAAGACACAACCGTCTACCTCCAGCTCTCACGACGTCACCTCCATGCCGCCATCAACCCGCTGGAGCAGATCACGCTTCGTGCCGGACAGCAGGACGGAAGCGATAAGCCGGCCGCCCTTCGAGGTGGCCGACATCATTCGCATCAGTGGTGATAGCTTCCGGCAACGGTATAGCGCTTCGTTAACCTGGTCGCAGCACAAGGTGCTCGATGCGATCGCTCGCTGCCGTACCGCTGCGCTCGGCGGTCATCGCGATGCGTGCGTGAGCTGCGGACATCAGGCTATCTCGTATAACTCCTGCCCAAACCGGCACTGCCCGAAATGCCAGACCGGTGCACGCGATCAGTGGTTGGCCAAGCGACAGCAGGAACTGCTGGCCGTCGGACTACCACCTGGTCTTCAGCGTGCCGCATATGCTGGTGCCGTTGATGTGGCAGAACAAGCGGCAGCTCTTTTCCTTGCTGTTCGAAGCCAGTGCCGCCGCTCTGCTCGACGTCGCTGTTGATCCGAAGCATCTCGGCGCAGAGCCTGGCTTCCTGGCCATCCTGCACACTTGGGGACAGACACTTACTCCACATCCGCACATCCACTGCGTGGTACCTGGTGGCGGACTCACGCCGGACCTCGCGCGCT
>CAWAIX010000005.1:0-206949 GCA_963782175.1 uncultured Acidobacteriaceae bacterium | reverse complement strand
ACCCGAAGGAATACATGTCAAAGCAGAAATCGACCCAGCAAACTGGTTTCTGAACGATCGAACAGATGTGCGGTCTTCTTACTATTTAGAAGAGGTAGCTACCGAGTTTGATATTCAAGGCCTCGAGCTAGACTGGGCCGGCGTATGTTGGGACGCAGATTTTCATCATGACGGCCGAGATTGGATCTGTTTAAGTTTCAAGGGCACGAGGTGGCAATCCGTCAACGATGAATCGAAGCGTCTCTATCTCCGTAACTCGTATCGAGTGTTGCTAACGCGTGCTAGGCAGGGCATGATTCTCTTCGTTCCGCCTGGGAATTCATCAGATCGTACCCGCCCTCCGTCTTTCTACGACAGTACTTTCGATTATCTGCGCTTGTGCGGAATCCCCGTACTTGAATTAAGCGACATTCGGGGTGCAGCTACCCTCGAAGCCATCATCTTGAAGTCATCTGATCGTTGAACGCCGAACTCTGCCCCTTCACGCCGGAGGCTGCCACAACTCCACACGGTTCCCCTCCGGATCGGTGAACCACCCGAAGCTGCCGTAGTCGTGTCTTTCACGTTTGGGATCGACCTCGGCACCAGCGGCAATCAGCCCATCGAGCAGCGCATCCAGATCGTCCACCTGGAAATTCAGCATCGCCGGCTGGCTGGCAGGGAAGTAGTCCGACCCGCGCGGAAAGAACGACACCACCGCCGGGCCCCGCTGCTCCGCGGCCTCAAACATCCAGCAGCCACTCTGCCGCGCCAGCCCCAAATGCTTCTCGTACCATGCATACAGCGCCTCTGGATCATTCGTCCGCAGAAAGAACCCGCCAATCCCCGTCGCTCTCGCCATCTTTACCCCTCCGCACTCGTCATTATGCACGAATTACGCCCACGAGCCATGCACATCAATTTTTCCGGCAGTGGGTCAGTTTTCACACTGACCCACTACCATTTTTCCGCTATCATGGCTGCTGCCCGCTCATCGCCTATCGGGGAAGGGCCTCATGAAGACGTCCTGGCAAACGGAAACCGGTCGTCTCGAATGTCGCTGGTTGGAGGCGGGGCCGCCTCTCCGGCGCGATGAACCGTGGTTCAGGGAAGCTTCGAACAGCAAAGATCGGAGCGCTCTGCCAGCGATTCCGGATTTTGCCAGTCACAGCCCATTAGGCTCCGGAGAATGGTTCGTTCCCTGGAATGCCCGCTGGGGCCTGCCTGCCAGAGCTTAGTTGGCCGAGAATTTCCGCCTTTCCAGCTACAATAGAAATAGAGGATAGTAAAAAAGCCCGGCCGCGCTGGCAGCTGGGCTTTTTACTTTCCCAAAGTGGGAAGTTTCAATCTCGAAATGAGCTTGTAAGTCGTTTGTTTTCTATGAGAACTGTAACTCATTTCACCTATATGAGATGCCGCCGACGTATCCCTTAAGTCCCACCGAATGAATGAGTACCGATTCTAAGGGGGAGGGGGGTACCCACCCCCCAACTGGATCCAAAATGGGAACCGGCTAGAGGCTCTGGAACAGGTTCCCCTGCTGATCGAGAGCCGCAATAACCTGCGTGAGCGCTGCCTGCTGCGTTTCGGCCGTGCTCAGTTGGGTCGCAACACTGGCCGTATCGGTCTGGATCAGGCTGTTCTGCGCCGACAGCAGCTGCACCGACTCACTCGAGGCATAGTTGGCTGAAGTCGTCAGCCGATTCAGGGAATTGTCGATCACCGCCCGCTGCTGGTCCACATAGCCGAGCGCCGAGCTGAGCGAAGCAAGGTCGGCAACCGACGTCGCCGACGGGCCGCTCCCGCTCGAGAAGTCCGCAATGAGCGCATTAAGCGAGCCCAGCACGCTTGCGCCGGCCGCGGTGAAGATCTGGTCGCCCGGCACGTTGAGCTGGATATTCTGCCCGGCCGGCGTCTCGACGTAGCTGACGTCGCCGTCCCCGTTGTAGGTGACGGTATTGGGCGTGATGGAAGAGTCGAGGGTAAAGGGCTGCGTGCCCCCCTGGCTCCCCGAAAAAATATATCTCCCCAGGTACGACGAGTTTGCCAGCGACAGCACCTCGTCGCGTATCCCTGTCAGCTCGGTTGACACCGACTGCAGATTGCTCGAGTTCAACACACCGTTGTTGGCCTGCGTCGCCAGAGAAATCGCCGACGTTAGCTGCGTCACGACATTACCGAGCGCCGAGTCAGCCACCTGCAACAGGCTCTCAGACGAGCTCGCAGTCGTCGAGAACGTATCGTCCGGCATCTCGCGTAGGAAATTTTCCATAGCGCCCTGTCCGTCGCTGGCCAGCTTGACGATATGGCCATCAGTTTCAAGACCACGTGCTAGGAACATGGCAAGCGCTGGATCATCATCGGCTACGAGAAACCGCATTTGGCTCTCCTGGGTCTCAGCCGGCCTATCGATCTCCGGAATCCGGCCGCTCGCAAACACCTTCTCGCGTCTGAGAATGGAACACAACAGCGGAATGCCAATCAGAAGAGGCGCGCGAACTAAAACGGGAACCTGTGGGCAAGAGCTCCGAAAAAGGAAATCGGCCGGAGCTAGTGCACGAAATAATTCTGGACCCCAGCGCTATTCATAAGAGCCGAGCCTTGGGGTCCAAGTTGTCAGGTTGGGCAGCTACTGCTCTGGAACCGGAGAAACTGAGGTCACCTTGACGGGGGATTCGTGAGGGGCTGAGTTACCACTGGAGTCGGAGTTGCGGGCCTGATTGTTCCCGAAGGCGGTGGTGAAGGTTGGACAATATGGGCCACATAGGTGGCGTAATCTTCGTTAACAGCCCCGGTTACTCGGCCGTTGTCACTGAGGGAGATGGTCCAGATCGTGTAAACCCTGGCCGCACCGCGATCTGAAAACTGGATCTGCCGCTGCTTGGTTGTCGAGTCGAACCGATAAGTCGCCAACGGCGCCTTGATGGTCGCAATATCCAGGCTGGGCTGATCGGGAACATTCGGGCGAGCCCCCACAACTTCCGCGTAGCACACCCCAAACGAAAGCCATTGTCCCTCGGGATCCGAGTCTCTCTTGGCTATCTCCTGTGGTACCAGCGAATTGAATAGTTCGAAATTTCGCGGATTCTTCACCGCAGGGATGTAGGTAGATACATTACGGTAAAGTACAGGCACAATGCGAACTCGACCTTTGCCTCGCGGTATGAGTGCCGTGAACAGCGACTCTGAGCCATCCGGAAATTTCTCTATGTAATGCAGCAGCAATGTGGCTGGAAGCGCCGGACAAACAGTCTGATCGTAACTCCAATCGCTGGTTGTCACGTCGTATCCGTAGAACTGCGCTTCCGACCGAAGCTCTTGCTGTCGACTGCGAAGTAGCTCACGGTCGGCACTATCTATCTGGTCTGGCGTGAGGTGCCGAAGAGAGAAGTATTTGATCTGCTGATTCCGGTCGAGATCCTGCGATTGGGCGATCACCGTTCTTGCGCCCATTTGCGATTGTACGCACAGGATAATGGCCAGCAGAATCGACCCAGCGGCGCTACTCTCGGAACGGAATTTCATTCCTTCTCACTTTACCATTGCGACGCAAGCCAAAGGGGACAGCCGTTTGGCTGCCCCCTCTTGATCGATCCCGACTGGCTATTGGGATTTGCCAGAAGGTCTACGAGTGGTGTGATGAACTGGGGCCTTCGGAGCTGCCTTGGGTTCGCCATCCTTCATCACGATCATCGGTGGTTGCTGAGTATAGGAATCGAACGTCCCTACGTAGGTTACCTGCGTGCCCGGAGCTGGAACCTCCTTGAGCGGAGTCTTCATATTGATCGTAAAATCCGCCTTCTGAGATTGCTTGGCATCGTCTGACACTGCCAACTGTACAGAATCCGCTGTGGCCTGGATAACGGTCCCCGGAACCTCAGTCGTCTTGCCTTGCAGCACCGCCCATACCTTCTGAGCGTCCTCGGGCGTACCGTTCCCCAGAACGAATTCCTTGTCCGACAGGGACAGGCCCTTGTCAAGATCCTGAGTGCTTGCGACCGCGTTATGCGCCAATTGTTGGGGGGACGGCGGAGGAGGAGCTGGGACCGGCTTATAGGAGTCCGGCGGGAAAAGGTTGTCGTGCGCAAGCTGTTTGATCTGGTCGAAGCCGTCCATGCTGCCGTGGTACTTTTTGTACCAGTACTCGGCGGCCTGTTCAACGTTCGTCTTGTACGGCTCCTGCAGATATTGAGCCGCTCGCGTGAGATACCAGATTCCGTTTACCAGGTCCTTTGGATCTTGTTGAACATAGGCGTTGCCGAGCGCATAGGTGTCGGCCAGGAGCAGACCTTTTGTCGTTTGCGACGGATCCTTGACAGCATGGAGTTCCGCCAGATAATTGGTGATCGCGTCTTTGTAGTCCTTCTTAGCGATATCGTCGGCGCCAATTACATCCCCGAAGATCGGCCCGGACACATCCTTGAGCTTCTGGAAATCAGCGTCACTCATGTTTGCCGGTTTGGTGGAATTTTGGCCGCGCTGGGCGAGAGCGGCTGCTTCATCGAGCTTGGCCTGGTCTCCGTTGGCCTGCTGCTTTTCGACGTAAACGACGAAGATGAGGGCGCGAAGATTGTTGGGGTCAACCTGGAGTAAGCGCTTGGCCGCGTCGTAAGTCTTTGCAGTGTCGCCGGTTGCCTGATAAGCCCCCACCAGCTGTTCCAGCATTTCCGCCTTGACCATGCTGTTCGGATACTGCTGAAGGAAGCTTTCAATCGCCGCCGCCTTCGCGGCCGGTGTCGACTGACCGATCGCGCTCGTATAGGCGTTGTATTCAGCGGGATCTTTGATGGTGATCTGACTTGATTGCGAACCTTGCTCCTGCGCTACGGCATAGGACGGGAGAGCAAGGGCACTGGTCGCGGCCAGCAGGGAAGCAAAAAGGACCTTCTTCATTCAACGCTCCTAGAATCTCTTGAGAATTTTGAAGCACTCAGCAGGTGCGAGCCGGCGGAGGATGCCCACGCTTTGCATCGGACCACACCAACCCGCAAAAACCACAATTGTGCGCGCGCCCATGCAATTTGCTGGATTATAGAAACCAGCGGCTTGCAATGACAAGTGCCGTGCGACGACATTCCGCGAGCCACACTCTCAAGCACAAGAATCTCATTGAAACATGGCAATCAGAGGCCAACCGCGGTGGAAGTAGGCACTTACCGTCAAGGTCCTCCAGAAGGGAGGCAAATATGGCAGAGTTGGATGGGCAGATAGCTGTTGTAACGGGAGCAGGCCAAGGCATCGGCGAGTCGACCAGCAAGAGGCTGGCGGGTATGGGCGCTCAGGTTTTGCTTCTCGCCCGAGACGCCAAGCGCCTGCACAAGGTCAAGGAAGAGATCGAGGCGGTTGGGGGTAGTGCGGACATCCACCAGGTCGATTTGCTGGACGAGTCCGCGATAACGAGCTTTGGAGACGCGGTCAAGGAACGCTACGGCCGGTGCGAAATTCTGGTGAATAATGCCGGAATTGGGATTCTCGGAAAACCTCTACATGAAACGACCCCAGAGGATTGGGATCGGGTGATCGGAACAAATCTACGCGCTCCCTATTTGATGATCCGCGCTTTAGCCCCTCTGATGATATCCACAAGCCGCGGACACATCATCAACATCTCATCGCTCGCGGGCCATAACCCGCTGAAAAATGGCGCTGCGTACGCCGCATCGAAATGGGGATTGAACGGATTGACCTATTCAGTTGCCGAGGAACTGCGAGACCACGGTGTCCGGGTCTCGGTAATAGCGCCGGGATCCGTTAATACAGGTTTCGGCAGGAGCGTGGGAGATGGGAGTTGGAAGATTCAGGCTGGTGATATCGCAAACATCATAGCCCTGCTAGTGACCCAGCCATCGAGCTCCTTTGTCAGCGAGGTCCTTGTTCGCCCGGCGAGAGCCTTGAAGAGAACTTAGCGTCGAAATTGGCGCAAATGATGATCGGCATGAAGCCAACCCCATCGAAGCCATTCAACGCATGTCAGTGGTCCAAAATAGGGGTGCGCTTTTCCCTCGAGATTGGCTATGCATAGCCTGTAGACAAGCAAGATGCTCGTCTCCCGATCAGCCTCAAAGTCAGTCAACGTCGGATTCAAACGACATTGGTCGATCTCCGGGCGGGTTGGGAAACTTCTGCGCCACCTCACGGGAACGTACAGTGCGGCCCATCTCAATACAATCCTCTGGAAATGAGGCACTTCGGCCTCGCTCACCCGGATTTCTCCCAGTGGCACCCGCATCGAATCGGCCAAGTGGCGGAGCATCTGATGAGCATTCATCTTTCCCCACCGGGCCTGATCGTCACATCGGATGGCTTTCAGCCTATCGATCACGGACTGAGCATCTTCGCTGGCGGCAAGTGTTTTCATGTCTTCGAAATGCTAATAGTAAGGTCCTGAACCGAGTATCACGACTGGTTCCCCCGCCTCGTTCTGGAGCGTTTTTACGTTGTTTTCCGATCGTGAGCCGATTAACCTCAGACTCTGGCGATTCCCATCGACAATCGAGGAAGTTTAGGAGCGCTTTGCGGCTGCAGGTCTGGTGTTTTAACGCGGGCAAACGCCCGGAGTTCCGTATTACGGCTCCAAAGAATTGAATTGTGGCCGCCTTATCCACAATATGTTGGGGTGCCGATGTTGACCCGGCTGGACCTGATCTCTAGAGTTTGCTTAATGCTACTCGACGTCAGTCCGACCCTTCTTGTCCTCGCCGCCAAGCTGAGGAGTGACCGCGCATGCTGAAGCTGAAGAAAATCCAGATTCTGGGCTTTAAGTCCTTTTGTGATCGCACCGAGATTTCCCTGCCTGGTCAGGGAATTGCCGTGATCGTCGGACCCAACGGTTGCGGTAAATCCAACATTCTGGATGCAGTCAGCTGGGTGCTCGGCGAGCAGAGTGCCAAGACACTTCGCGGCGGCCGAATGGAAGACGTCATCTTCGCCGGAACCCGTGACCGGAAGCAGCTTGGCATGGCGGAAGTTTCGATTGCTCTCATCGATCCGGAGACCTACGCTGATGAACCATTGCTAGGCAAACCTGATGTGGTGATCGAAAATGACCCCGACTGGGATGAGGGTAAGCTGAGAGCTGAACGGGCCGCGGAAGTCGAGGAAGTAATCGCTGAATCCCAGCCGGGCCAAGTATTGGAAGGCGAGGAAGCCACAAGGCCAGATCTAGCGGCCCACAGCCCGGAGGCAGAGCAAGTCGATGGAGCGAACGCGGTAGTACTGAAGATTCGCCGTCGGAAATTTCAGAAGACACCCCGGCAAGGCGAAATTGTTGTCACTCGCCGCCTTTTTCGCACCGGGGAAAGTGAATATCTCCTTAACGGTAAGCTCTGCCGTCTTCGCGACATCCAGGATATTTTCATGGGCACCGGTCTCGGACCTGAGTCCTACGCGATCATCGGTCAGGAACGAATCGGCCAGTTGCTCAGCTCCAAGCCGCACGACCGCAGGGCCATCATTGAGGAGGCGGCCGGAATCACGCGTTTTAAGACCAAAAAGCGGCTTGCGGAGCTGCGCCTTGAACAATCCAAACAGAACCTCGCTCGGGTGAACGACATCTTCGAAGAAGTCACGCGCCAGTTAAGCTCTCTCAAGCGCCAGGCAGCGAAGGCCGAGCGTTATGCCGCTATTCGCGACGAGATGCGAGCGAGGTTGAGGGTTGTTCTGGCCAGCAGAATCGCACTGATGGATTCTGAGCAAAGCGCCGTGCTTTCTGAAATCGACTCCCTTTCGAGCCAGGTCGCTGAGCACGACACTCAGATAGAGAGCCTCGCCGCAGAGCACTCGACCAGCACGGCTCAAGGCTATGAATTCGAATCAAAAGCGAAAGATGCGCAGGCACGAGCCGGCCAGTGTGCCGTTGAACTCGAGCGAGTAACTGCGCGCCAGAACGCCAACGCAGAGCGGATTGAGGAACTCGATGCTCGTGCTGCCGCTGGTGCCGCGGAGTTGGAGCATGCGAAACAGCACGTGGGCAGTCTGAATGCCGAGCGTGAGTCGCAGCGGACCTTTCTCGAGACCGCTGCGACTGAATCCGCTGCATTTCGCCAGCAAGTCGAAGCAAGGCAGCGTCAGGCGCGCGATGCTGTTGCAGCGGTTAGTTCAGCCGAACAGCGCGTTGAGGCCGTACGACGGCAAGCAATACAGTTGCTCTCTCAGCTCGGGCAGATCCGCAATCAAACGGGGCAGGCAGAAGAATCGCTGGCTTCGCTGGAGCGCGAAGCCGACCGTCTTGCTTCCGAGACTGCTGCTGCAAAGCGGGATCTTGAAGCTCTGGGCGCCGAACGCGGACAGCTCTCAATCAAATTCGAATCGATTACCGAGACGCTGAATCGCCTCGAGCTTGAGATCACCTCTCTCCGCGACAACATCAATGCCAAGCGCTCCGAAGAAGTTGAGGCAAAGCGTCGGGGCGACCAACTCCGCGCGGAGCACGCAACTCTGTCTGGCCGGTACAATTCGCTCAACGCCCTTATCCGTGAACACAGTTATTCAACCGATACCGTGCGCAAGCTGTTTCGCTCCAACTCGTTGGGCGGCGGCCTCGCCCCCGTCGGCACTCTAGCAGACTTCCTCGAAGTCGATGGCCAATACGAGAGCGTGGTCGACGAATTCCTTCGCGATGAGCTGAACTACATTGTCGTGAAGAGCTGGGACGCAGCGAATGAGGGCATGCGTCTCCTGAAAACCGACGTTGATGGTCGCGCGACATTTCTTGTCCATCCCGAAGATGCGCAAGCCAAGTTCTCTTTTGGCGCCGACAGTGCCCGGCCAAGCTACCAACATCAGCAGGGAATCATCAGGCTGAAGGAATTCATCCGCGTCCTGGACGGGTTCGGCAGCTCCTTGGAAGTGATCCTGCCGAAATTACGCGAAGGGTATGTGGCTCCAGACTCTGAAACGGCCCGGGCTCTCGCTCTTGAGAACCCTCACGCGTTCTTTCTGGCTGCGTCCGGCGAGTGCTTTCACAACGTGACCGTTACCGGTGGCAAGCCGCGGGCGGAAGGCCCTCTTGCCCTGAAACGCGAACTGCGGGAAACGCAACAAAAACTTGATGCTGTGCAGCGCGAGCTTGGCGCGTGCGAAGTGAAAGTCGCGACGCTGGCGAAGGAGCTCAACGACCTTACGCGTCAGATGGAAGGGAAGAGTGAGGAGCGTCGCGCCGCGGAGCGCGAAAGCGCCAATCAATCTGCCGCGCTGCGCCAGATGGAATCCGAAGTCCAGCGTCTGGATCGACGCATCCAGGAATGGACGCTGCAAATCGAACGGAATAAAGACGCCCGAGCCTCGAAACAGCAATTCATCGAGAAAATGCGCGGGGAAGGCAAAAGTCTGGAGGCGCAACACCAGACAACAGAGGCCAGCCTCTCTCAATTGCAGGGCTCGATCGAAGAGCTCCGCGCTGCCCGTGAAGAGGCACAGCAGCAGGTCGCACTGGCTTCGGCGGAGTTGGCTGGTCTTGAAGAGCGCCGGCGCGGTGCCGAATCTGCGTTCGCGCGCATCGATCGAATGTACACTGAGCTGATTCAACGGGTGAACCAGCTCGATCAACAACTGGCCGGAGCGGTCGCCGAACGGAATCAACGTCTTACCGAAAACGAACAGCTTGTCGCCAGATCGCAGGAACTCTCTCGGCTGCATGAGGAAACCAAGATTGAAATTACACGCCTGACAAACGAGGCGACAGATCTACGTGCGGTCCTCGCTGGGATCGATCGGAAGCTGAAGGTATTGCGAGCTGAAGTCGACACCTTGCGCGACGCGCGCAGCGAACGTACGGCACGGGCTGCAACCCTCGCCGCAGACCTCGCCCATATCGAGCAGTCATGCTTGAATGAGCTGGGCACTGAGGCAACTGCTCTTCGCGCCGAATCGGAAATGCAGCTTATGGATGGTGAATCGCTCACCGTCGAGGAGGACGGGTGCCGCACCCTCAAGCAGAAAATGGAATCGATGGGGCCCGTCAACATGATGGCTCTTGAAGAGTACAAGGAAACCGAGCAGCGTTACGAATTCCTCGAGACGCAGCGCAAAGACCTGCTCGATTCCATCGAGAATACGCAGGCAACGATTAAAGAAATCGACCAGATCTCCCGCGCTAAATTTGATGAGGCCTTCGTTCGCATCAACGAGAACTTCGGCATTACGTTCTCCCGGCTGTTTAGCGGTGGCCAGGCCTTCATGCGTCTCACGGACGAGGAGAATTCTGCTGACAGTGGCGTCGACATTGTCTCCCAGCCCCCGGGCAAGAAGTTGCAAAACGTCCTGCTGCTTTCCGGCGGCGAAAAGGCCCTTACCGCGCTCTCGCTTCTGGTTGGAATCTTTCAATACCAGCCGAGTCCGTTCTGCGTCCTGGATGAGGTAGACGCTCCACTGGATGAGACCAATGTAGGGCGGCTCGCGGAACTGCTGCAAAGCATGTCGGTTGACACGCAGTTCGTGATGGTCACCCACTCCAAGCGAATGATGACCAACGCAGATTTGATCTACGGGGTGACCATGCAAGAGCCAGGAGTCTCGAAGATGGTGAGCGTCCGCGTCGGCGGCCAGGAAAAAGGATCGGAACCGCGCCCCGCTGTGGCGTAACGCTGCTGCGCGCGCGTAGTCCTGAAAGTCAAGCGTCACCTTGGTAACCGCTGTCATCTGGGAAGATTCCGTGGATAGTTTCCACTTGACAGCAATAAATCACCATGTCAACGGCAAATGATTCGCGTATGGATGCTGTATTTACGCTGCATTGACAAAGCGCCCGGCGAACATCAGAATCGGAAATCAGACCGTTCATGAAGGCTTCCGTGTCGACAATCACCGAAACCGAGCTGGGTCTTGCTCTGCACGCGCGGGGTAAAGTTCGAGACGTTTACTCGGTTGGCGAGTACCTGCTCATCGTCGCCACGGATCGCATCTCGGCCTTTGACCATGTCTTGGCCACGGGTATTCCGGGAAAGGGAATAATTCTCACTCAGCTTTCGTTGTTTTGGTTCGATTTCCTTAAGGACATCGTCCCTAATCACCTCATCACTGCCGACATTCTTCGATATCCCCGCGAGCTTCGCGAACATGCCGCAGAACTTGAGGGCCGTTCGATGCTGGTCAAACGCGCGCAGATGTTCCCCGTGGAGTGCGTTGTGCGCGGCTATATGTCAGGCTCAGGATGGAAGGATTATCTCGCCACTGGAGCAATCTGCGGAGTTCTCCTTCCGCCGGGCTTGCGTGAGGCTGACAAACTGCCTGCGCCGATCTTCACGCCAGCCAGCAAGAGTCAGGACGGCGAACATGATGTGAATATCTCTTTCGAAGAAATGGCTTCGCGCGTAGGGGCAGAAAATGCCGAGCGTCTGCGGAGTTTCAGTCTGTCAATCTATGGAAAGGCCGCTGATTATGCTGCACAGAAAGGCCTGATCCTGGCCGACACCAAATTCGAATTCGGAATACACGCGGAGGGAATCATACTGGCAGATGAAGTGCTCACACCCGATTCATCTCGATTCTGGCCAATGAGTGGGTACGAGCCGGGGCATGCACAACCCTCATTCGATAAGCAATATGTGCGCGATTACCTTGAAAGTATCCGCTGGAACAAACAGGCCCCAGCGCCGGAATTGCCCGACGAAGTCGTGGTTCGCACCCAACAGAAATATCTCGAGGCTTTCCGCTTGCTTACAGGGAAGTCTCTCGCTCTGTAGGTTTCCGAATGGCGCTCGTGGACTGGATCATCCTGGTCATTTTGGTGGTCTCAGTGTTGTCGGCAGCGAAAAACGGGTTTTTCCTAGAAATATTCTCTCTGGCGGGCGTCGTCGCAGGCTTATGGATTGCGAGCTGGAACTATCAGCGGTTGCTCCCCTGGATTTCGCCATGGATCCGCTCATGGCCAGCCGCAGAAGCCGTGTCGTTTCTGGTTGTTGCTATTGGCGTAATGATCGCGGCAGGAATCTTGGGACGCGGAATACGTTGGTCGGTACACTCGATTGGCCTGGGATGGGCGGACAGGTTTGTCGGCGCAATCTTCGGGCTTCTCAAGGGTTGCGCCCTGGTCACCTTGGCGGTTCTGACCGTCGCTGCCTTTCAGCCCAGGGCTACATGGTTTCAGCAGTCGCGACTGGCGCCGTACTTCCTCGGTGCGGCTCACCAGGCGTCAATCGTCACGCCATCAGAGCTTGGAGAACGGATCCGCCAGGGCGTGGTCACAATGCGAAATGCTCAGCCGCAATGGCTGAAGCCTTCAGCTGTTGCATTCCCAAAATCTATATCCCCGCGAACTTCTGTTGTTGCAAACCAAAAGCGACTCGGGTAAACCCGGGCGTACCGAAAAGAGGACTTTTGTGAAGCGTGAACTGGATAACCTCGTGAGTCAGATGCACGCCGGCGGTATTACCTACACCGAAGCAGTGCGCGAATTCAAAAGGCGCTTTCTCCTGGAGGTGCTTTCGCATCACAAGGGCAACCAGTGTAAGGCGGCAAGGGAACTCGGTATGCACCGCAACACCCTCAGCCGCACTATGGCTGAACTCGACCTCGATCCTTCCCAAATCCGCGGTATTCTCAAGCGTCCGCCGCGCAGCGAACGTCCTGTATTGGAAGTGAACAGGGTGGCGCGCTAGGGATCGGATAGCTCAGACACTCTCTCTGCTTTAATCTTTAGGAGTGAGGCCAAGCGAACAGGTGAATTCTGCGCACCGGAAGCGCACGGCGGAGGAGGTGGCCGCGCAAAAAGGATGTGTCTTCATCCGGCCAGGTTTTCGCTGGGATGAACAGGGAGCTTACCTGTTCGATATTGACGGCACACTCCTCCGCAGCTGCGACCGCATTCACTTCGACTCGTTCTACTCGAGCGTTCGTTCGGTCATGGCACACGAGATTGTCTTTGACGGCGTTACGTTCAGCGGCAACACGGATCCCGGCATTCTGCGCGACGCATTCCGCCTCGCGCAGCTCGAGGAGACGCACTGGCAGCAGCACCTCCCAAACGTGCTCGAAGCGATGCGTCGAGAAGTGACCTCTCGCCGGTCGGAGATGAAGCTTGTAAAAATGCCGGGGGTGGACGAGATGCTCGCCTATCTCAAGGGCAAGGGTGCTGCTCTGGGTGTTGGCACCGGCAATCTCGAGTTGATCGGCTGGCTAAAAATCGAGCTGGCGGGCTTGCGACATTGGTTTGAATTCGGCGGATTCAGCGACAACTATGATATGCGCTCGGATATGATCGCTCACGCAATCCGTGAGGCTCACAGCCATGCCGGCGCTGGAGCCACGGTGTGTGTCGTGGGCGATACTCCTTTCGATATCTCAGCCGCTCGCGCAAATGGCCTTCCCACCATCGCGGTGGCCACAGGTCACTTTGGGTTCGATGAACTGCTCGAGTATGAGCCGGAGGTTTGCACCACTACCTTAGATGCTCTGCTCCAGACCGTGAAGACCAGCAGCATCGCATGAGTCGCCGCAAAAGCCACGCACTTTTCTTGGCGGTCACGATGGCCGCGGCTGATCTGTCGTTTGGACAGACATCGCAGCCCCCGCCTGATAACCAGCAACAGGCAGCGCCTGAATCAAAGAAGGCTCCAGCCGATAAGGCGCCGACCACGCGAAATCGCCGCGAGGCAGAAAGGGCCTACCTGGCCGGTGCCAAGGCTCTCGAGCACCAGGACTACAAGGCTGCCGAGCAAGACTTTGACACTGCGGTTTCGCTGTTCCCCGGTAATGAGCAGTATTTGGCCGCACACGAAATTGCAAAGCAGCACCAGGTTACGGAACTGATTGAGGCGGCTGACAAAGCGAAACTTTTGGGTCATACGGATGAGGCCGAGGCTGACCTCCGCCAGGCTTTTTTGCTTGATCCTAAGAACGCCATGGTTGCCCAGCACATGGACGAGATTTCTGGTTCGAGTCCGGACGCGGATATAGTGCGCGCCGAAGACGTAAAGGCCGGCCCCCCGGTTGAGCTTGCGCCGATCCAGGCGCGCCACAGTTTTCATTTACACACAACCGCTAATGATATGTTGCGTCAGGTTCTGACGGCATACGGCATCTCACCCACCTTCGACAGTCCGGTCAAGAACCAAACAGTTCGACTGGACCTTGAGGATGTTGATTTCGATCAGGCGGCGCAGGCGGCGAAACTAATCACAAAGACGTTCTTCGTTCCCCTCGATCCCAAGCGCGTCTTGGTCGCCGAGGATACAAAGGAGAATCGAACCAAGTTCCAGCGCCTGGGCATGGAGACCGTCTATTTTCCTGGTCTCACTCCGAACGAAGTCACAGAGATGAGCAATGTTGCCAGAAATGTATTTGAGGCTCAGCAGGTTACTGTATCAGCGGGAGCCGGCACAATGACGGTGCGAGCTCCGACGGACAAATTGGCAGCTCTGAATTCCACACTGGCTGAGATGCTCGACGGGCGCAGCGAAATCCAGCTTGATTTGCGTCTTTACAGCATCGCGAAAACACGCACGCTGAACGTTGGTGTGCAGCTTCCTCAGCAAGTCACTTTGTTCAATGTGCAGTCGGAGCTGAACGGTGTCATCTCGTCCAATTCGAGTCTGGTTCAGCAGATCATTTCGAGTGGTCTCGCCTCTGCGGGCGACTATGCCGCGATCGCCGCCATCCTCATTAGTTCCGGCGCCGTGAGCGGCTCAATTCTAAGTCAGGGTTTTGCCGTTTTCGGAGGAGGCTTGACACTCACCGGCATCACTGCCGGCCCGGCCACGGCAAATCTCGCGCTCAATTCATCGGAGACTCGCATCCTTGACTCTGTCACGATGCGGGTGTTGGACCAGGAAGAATCGACCATCCGCAGCGGTACCCGCTACCCCATCATCACTTCCAGCTACTCATCGTTAGCCGGGAGCTCCCTCGCAATTCCGGGTCTTTCGTCAGCCGGGATTTCGAGCGCGCTCACCGGCCTCGGAGTCGGCGGCTCGGAACTTGCCAGCAGCAGTTCAATCATCCCACAAGTCCAATATCAGGACCTCGGACTTACCCTCAAGGTAAAGCCAATGGTCCAGAAGAGCAGTGATGTCTCGCTCAATCTGGATCTGAAGATCACCTCACTCGCTGGCAGCTCTTTGAATAACATTCCAGTGCTCGACAACCAGCAGTACACGGCGATTACCACACTGAAAGCTGGGGAAAGCGCCTTGTTGGTGAGCGACCTTTCAAAACAACAGTCCAAGGCTGTGACGGGGGTTCCTGGGCTCAGCGATCTCCCGGGATTTCAATCCACTACCAATAATCAGACCGAGAACGACGTATCGGAGCTCGTGATTGTCATTACTCCCCACATCGTAAGAGAGGCTCACAAGCAGGAGGCGGGAAAAATGCTCCTGCTCCCCGTGCACCCATAGCTCACTTCCGCTGGCCGAATCGTGCGACTCAACCGGTGGAAGGGAGCTACTCTGTGTCGATTTGGCTCGCTACGTAACGATTGCCGTCAAAGAAGGCAGTGATTTTACTGTGGCGCCCTCGCGAAGATCCTCTTTTCTCCTTCTGACCTCATTCATGTGCGTTCTAGTAAACTGAAGATGAGGAATTTATGCCGGAAATTGTGCGCAGGAAGACCGTTACGGTCAGGGTGGGCCGGGTACGAGTGGGCTCCGAGGCACCGGTTGTCGTGCAGTCGATGACCAATACCGACACCGCCGATGTGGCGGGAACCATTCAGCAGGTGGCGGCGCTGGCCACGGCGGGTTCGGAGCTGGTCCGGGTGACGGTGAACAACGATGATGCGGCCAAGGCTGTGCCCTACATCGTTGACGGGCTGGCCAAGCTCGGCATCGATGTGCCGATCATCGGGGACTTCCACTACAACGGACATCTCCTCCTGAAGAAGTATCCGGAATGCGCGCGGGCGCTGGCGAAGTACCGGATCAATCCGGGGAATGTGTCGATCGGCCGCAAGGACGATGACAACTTCCGGACCATGATCGAGTGCGCAGTCGAGAACCAGAAGCCGGTGCGGATCGGCGTCAACTGGGGGTCGCTCGATCAGGCGTTGTTGACGCGCATGATGGACGAGAACTCAAAGCTCGCCGAGCCGCGCGACGCGCGCGATGTGATGATGGAGGCGATGTGCCGGTCGGCGCTCGATTCTGCGGCGGCAGCCGAGCGGTATGGGCTGCGCAAGGACCAGATCATCATCAGCGGCAAGGTCAGCGGCGTTCGCGATTTGATTGACGTCTACGAGATGCTGGCGGCACGGAGCGAGTACCCCCTCCACCTGGGGCTGACGGAGGCGGGGATGGGCATGAAGGGCATCGTGGCCTCGACGGCAGGTCTGGCCCCGCTGCTGCTGAAGGGTATCGGGGATACCATCCGGGTGTCGCTCACGCCGAAGCCGGGCGGCGACCGCACCGAGGAAGTGCTGACGGCGCAGCAGATCCTG
This sequence comes from uncultured Acidobacteriaceae bacterium, assembly GCA_963782175.1. GTDB lineage: Bacteria > Acidobacteriota > Terriglobia > Terriglobales > Acidobacteriaceae > Silvibacterium. The sequence goes on along the minus strand of CAWAIX010000005.1, from coordinate 190,601 downwards.
CAGTCGCTCGGGATTCGGAGCTTTACGCCGCAGGTGACGGCGTGCCCAGGGTGCGGGCGGACGACCAGCACATTCTTCCAGGAACTGGCGGCTCAGATCCAGGACTATCTCCGTGAGTCGATGCCGGTGTGGCGGGAGCAGTATCCGGGCGTTGAGGAGCTGAAGCTGGCGGTGATGGGCTGCGTGGTCAACGGGCCGGGTGAGTCGAAGCACGCCAATATCGGTATTTCTCTTCCGGGGACGTTCGAGGAGCCGAAAGCTCCGGTGTATGTGGACGGGCGGCTGATGACGACACTCCGCGGCGATACCATCGTTCAGGACTTCACGAGGATCCTCGACGAGTATGTTCGGTCGCGATACGGATCGGTTTCCGGAGCTGGGTCGCGGGCGGAGCAACTGGTCGAGGTGCGCTGACCGGGTACCCCCCTCCCCCTCATACCGCGTTAGTAGCTCTAATTCATAGAATCTAAAGGACTTTCATTTAGTCATCCTTTGTAACTTATTGATTTAAGATACTTTGCGAGTTTCTCATTTGTTTTCTATGACTTCTCCCTAACTCATAGACGTTATTGGATTTGGGAGCCACGCCTTCCGTAACCGATAGAAAACATTCGCTACGCGTCTCACTAAAAGAAGAAGGCCCGGCTGCAACGGCAGTCCGGGCCTTCTTTATCTCTATTTTTATTGTAGCTGGTTTGGGGAAATTCTCGGCCAACCTGCAAGGGGATCAGCGATGAGTTCCAGTTGGTGCAACACTGCGAGTCTGGCGTACCAGGCGAATAAAGTTGTGAACGAGCGGGTCCAATGGATCGGCTTTGCGCCACGCCAGGCCAATCTTCCATTTGGCTTCATCCAGTCCCGTATCCAATAAGCGGACATTTGGCACATGCATCAGATTCGCCGAGCGCGGCACCAAACTTACGCCCACACCGCCTCGCACGAGATTGAGGACAGTGAATAATTCGTTAGCTTCCTGAACGATGCGAGGGCTGAATCCGGCAGCCCGACAGGTTCGCACGAGATGATCGACAAAGCTGGCAGAGACGCTGCGGGCAATCACAACAAAGGGCTCGTTGCGAAGGGAGGCGAGTCCCCTGCGGTAAGGCATGCCTTGCGGAATGGCTGCGACAAGTCTTTCTTCGAGCACCGGCACGGTCACCAGGTCGGCGCGTTCGACAGGCAGCCGCACAAAGCCGACATCGATGTCACCGTGCTCCAGTGCCTCGATCTGATCGGGCGTGGACATATCGCGCATCGACACTTGTACCGCAGGAAAGTGCTGGCGAAAGCGCGTCAAAATATCTGGCAACCCCGCAGCCAAGGAAGCGATGCCAAAACCGATGCGCATCAATCCTGCCTTGCCCTGCACCGCCAGACGGGCTATCTCTTGCGCCATCTCGGCTTCTCGCAACAAACTCTGCGCCCGATCTCGCAGAATCTCACCCGCAGGTGTAAGCGATACTCGCCGATATCCGCGCACCAGAAGCGGGCCCTCTACTTTGGCTTCAAGTTTTTGTATCTGCTTGGTGAGCGCCGGTTGGCTGAGATGCAGTGCTTCCGCCGCCTCGCCGAAGTGTAGATGCTGCGCCAGCACCAGGAAGGAGCGCAGTTCGGCGAGCTCAAGTGCCATTCCTATAGGTTATCAGAATTGCACCTTTAATCTATTGGACAGAATCGTAATGATCTTGCAGCCTAGTTATAGGAGCAATCTGCATGGGGCATCCAGGGACAACACCCAATGGCACCACGGTAAAACGGTCGAAGTGGGCGCTTGCCATGCTCTTTCTGGTGGATGGAGTTGGTTTCGGAACCTGGGCGGCCCACGTGCCGGTATTCAAGCAGTTCCTTCATCTTGAAAATGGCTCTCTCACCTTTGTACTGGTCAGCCTCATCATCGGCGCAATCATCACTATGCCGGTAACGGGACAACTCATTGAACATTTCGGCAGCCGCCGCGTGGTGCGAACGGCAGCAGTTGTCTATGTCCTGATGGTCGCGCTTCTCGCGCAGGCCTCCAGTCTCTTATTCCTGATGCTTTTTGCGGGTTTATATGGAGCCGCGAAAGGGGCATTTGATGTCGCAGTCAATGCTCAAGCCATCACGGTAGAAAAGCAGTACGGCCTGCCCATCATGAGCTTTTTTCAAGGCTGTTGGAGCGCCGGAGGGCTGCTCGGCGCGGGTGCCGCAAGCATCATGCTCCAGCACGGCGGCACTGCTCGAAGCGATCTCTCGCTCACCGCAGGCTTGCTCATCCTGTGCTGCCTCTGGGCAATGCCATTGCTTATCGGTGAAATGGAACGGAAAACAGCAAGGCGGCGCGGCAGGGCGAAGTTCATCTGGCCCGATGCTGCCCTGCTGCGTCTCGCGGCTCTTGCTTTCTTTGGATTGATGGCCGAAGGGGCGATTGGAGACTGGGCCTCCGTGTATCTGCATTCGAACGTGGGCGCTACGCTTTCGCTCGCGGCTGCTGGTTATGCCGCCTATGCCATTGCCATGGCCGCGGGAAGGTTTTCCGGCGACTGGCTGGCACAGCGTGTCAGCGGTAAGAACATCCTGCATGTAAGCGGTCTTCTCATCGCCGTCGGTATGACCTGTGCTCTTCTCATTCCCTCCTGGTGGCCGGCTGTCGGCGGTCTGATGCTTACCGGTATCGGGATCGCGAACATCGTTCCTGTCATCTGGGGAGCGGCGGGCCGTGATACACGAATGGGAGCTGGTCCGGCGATCTCGACTGTCACGACCGTCGGCTATTGCGGTTTCCTCACAGGCCCTCCGGTCATTGGCTCGCTCTCCGTTGTGGTTGGATTACGTCCAGCCATGGCGGTCATTGCACTCGCCGGGATCATCGTTGCGGCCGGACCGGTGTTCTTCTCCGTGGAGTCCACCTCGCGAACAGAAGACGAGGAAGCTATAACCGTTTGATCTTTGATCGTTACCAGGAGCATCCCAAGGCTCTTCTCCCTGATGATCTATTTCGAACCTTAGCTGGCTGTCGAGAAAATTGGTATCGACAAACGCGCATCTGGGTAGCGACTCGGCTGGTCAACGGAAGACGACTTCTCCAGACAAATGTTCTGACTGGAAAAGGCTAGAAAGGCTCTCAGTTCTCGCGTGCGGCGGCTTCCAAAGCGGGCAGGTCCATCTTGATCATCCCCATCATGGCCTCCATGGCTTTGGGGTGACTGATCAACTCGCCGATATTGCGTGGCACAATCTGCCAGCATAGGCCAAAGCGATCTGTGAGCCAGCCGCAGGCCATGGGTTTGCCGCCTTCGATCAACTTGTCCCAGTAGCCGTCGATCTCTTTCTGGGAGTCGCAGCGGATGAAGAACGAGAAGGCGGGATTGAGCTGATGCGCGGGGCCGCCGTTGAGAAAGACCATCTCCTGACCCTCAAGCTCGATCGTGATTGTGGCAATCTTGCCCACGGGCCAGGGACCGATGCCTTTGGAACGCAGCTCATCGATCCTGCGCGCGTGCGGGAAGACGCTCAGGTAAAACTCGGCGGCTTCTTCGGCGTTGTCATTGAACCAGAGGAATGGCGCAAGTTTGTTCATGGCTGGCATGGTACCAGCCAGGAGGTCACTTCCGGCAAGCCGACTTTTCATTGCCGATCGGCCACTCTTTGGTTCGTTCAATGTTGACTAGCGCGTGCTTCCTGATTTCAGAAATAACTGATCGTTTGTGAGAAAGTCTGTTAAGCGCGATCGAGTCGCGTGGACGCGCCATCTACAAGGGATTGCAATAACTCTGAGATACCCGGGCACCGTGCCAGGCTGGCGCTCTGTCCGGCCCAGAGTGCGAGCAGATCAGCTCGGCCGGCCTTTTGTGCGGGAAGAGCAAGGTTCCGCATGAGAGATCTCTGCAATGGATATGGCAATATCTCGGTTCCGGGTTGATTCAGCGTGCGAAGCAACTCGTTGTCGATCCCTCGCGCGAGTCTGCCTGTGAAACCTTTAGTCAATGCCGTGTGGCCGGCGTTGCCGCTGAGAATGGCCTCGCGGTGCAGCGGGTGCGCGCCCGACTCCTCGCAGGCGAGAAACGCAGTTCCCATCTGTACGCCTTCGGCTCCCAAGGCGAAAGCCGCGACAATGCCGCGAGCATCGGCGATGCCGCCAGCCGCCACCACAGGGACTTTCACCGCGTCTACCGTCTGCGGCACAAGCGAGAAGGTGCCGGTCAACGATTCTTCCGCCGGTCTCAAGAAAGAGCCGCGATGTCCGCCCGACTCAAAACCAGATGCAACCACAATATCGACGCCGGCTTCTTCGAGCGCGATGGCTTCATCAGGCGTGGTTGCTGTTCCGAGCGTGACAATCCCTCTTCTCGTTGCCTCATCCATGATCTCTTTTGGCGGAATGCCGAAGACAAACGAGAATGCGGGAACATTTGCGTCGAGAAGCACGCGCGCCTGGTGCTCAAACCGGATTGGCTTGTATGGAGCAAATACCGGATGAGTGCCTCCTACAGCTTCAATGTGTGGCGCGAGGTGCGATAGTGCACGGCTGAACGCCGCGGCATTCGAAGTGTGGGTTCCCGCATCTTCCATTGAAACCCACAAATTCATCGCGAAAGGCTTAGTCGTCAAAGACCGAATCTCAGCAATAACACCTTCGATCGCATTTGGTTCAAGACCATGCGCACCGAAGGACCCAAGGCCTCCAAAGTTCGATACAGCGGCAGCAAGCCGTTGCGATGAAAGACCACCGAGCGGTCCCTGGATGATTGGGTACTCAATCCCGAGGGCTGCTGAAACGCGAGTTTGATTCCACGCTTTTGCCATCATGCGATCTCGTAAAGAGCGGGCCTGAGCGATCCCCCTCAGGCTTCTACTTCGAAAAGAATTTCCACAACGACTGGTACGCCGAGTGGAAGGCTCGCAACGCCAAGGACCATCCTGACGGGCAGCTTGTCTTCTCCGAAGACATCGCGCAATAGCTCCGAGGCAGCGTCTGCCACTTTCGCGTGCGCAAAGAAGTTCTCCTCGGTAGCCAGATACGCTGTTAGCTTGACAACCCTGGTGACCTTATCGAGCGAGCCGAGGTGGTGTCTCGCAGCGGAGAGTGCGTTCAGCGTCGCGATGCGTGCCGCTTCGCGGCCTTGCTCCACATCGAGCTCCTTGCCGAGCCGGCCTACAAACCGCGGCTCGTGGGCAACGACGGGAAGCACGCCGCTGAGGTAGAGCAGGTTGCCAGCCTGGACACTTTCAACATAGGCGCCAAGTGGAGCGGGCGCGGGCGGTAACGTGATACCGAACTCCGCAAGCCGGCGCTCCGCACTCACCGGCTGCGGGCCCTTCGGGCTCACCATCTGCTTGAGTGCGCACCACCGTCCACGTGCAGCACCTCCCCGGTCGTCTGGCGGGCTTCCGTCAGATAAACCACTGCGTCCACAATATCGCTTACGTTTGATATCGTGCCCATCGGCGAGAGTGTCTTCAAAAACTCTTTCGGATTGTTCCTATGCAGCGGAGTATCCACGACGCCGGGAGCGACGGCATTGAAACGGATATGCTCCTTGGCGTATTCACTTGCCAGGCTGCGAACGACTGCCTCAAGACCACCCTTGGTGATCATGGGCACCGAAGCCGTCACTCCGGCAATCGGATTCACCACAAGCGAAGTCGTGATGTTGACTACGCTCCCGCCCGACTTCTGCGCAAGGATCTGCTTCACCGCACCCTGCGTCACGTATAGGAAACCTTCGAGGTTGGTGTTAGAAAGCGCTTTGAAGTCTTCGGCTGTGTAGTCGGTAAATGCTTTGGTGAAGAAGATACCTGCATTGTTCACCAATGCGGCGACCGATCCGAACCTGTTGACTGCTGTTTCCACCACCTTCGCGGCCACGGCGCTATCGCCGATATTGCCGTTCACCAGCGCAAGCCGCTCAGACTCGGTAAACGCACCCGACTTTGTGATGCTGCGTGAGTTGGCTACAACGTTGTAGCCACGGTCGAGGAACGCTTGTACCACACCGGCTCCGATGCCTTGCGATGCTCCCGTTACGATGACTGTTTTCTGTTTGCTTCCCATGTTCAGCCTCCTTCGGCTGACGGCTTTTTATTGCCGTGCACTACGAAAGATTCGCTGCCCGATGATCGTGATTCGTCGTATGTTCCAATCAAATGATTGGTAGGGCCTATCAATGCAAATAACGCATCTTCTGCTGAATCGCCGGCAGCTCTTTGTTGAGCAGTTCTAGAAATAGCTTGAGGGCGATCGAAGGTTCTTCCTTCCGCCATGTGGCGACAAAGTCGATGCGAACGTCGTCAGGCTGCAGCCGGTAGAAGGAGATGTTGTCCGCACGCAGATTGCGAGCTAACGCGGAAACAATGGCCACTCCTTCCCCGGCTTCTACGGTAGACAGTACCGAGTGCATATTGTTCAGCTCGTTGTGCAGTCGCGGCGAAAAGCCGTTGTCGTTGCAGACGCGGATGATGGTGTCGAACACCTCTGGGGAGCTTGCGCGTTGGAAGGTGACGATGCGCTCGCCTGCAAGGTCCGTGATGCGGATGCGCTTCGCCTTTACCTTGCGGCTTTTGGGCAGCGCCACCACTAGCGGCTCGCGGAAGAGCAGCCGCGACTCATAGGACGAACTGCGATCGGCTGAAGGAGGACGCGTAAATCCAATATCGATCTCTCCCCGGTCAAAGGCAAGGTCCTGCCCGCTAGGCACATTTTCCTCAAGGCGCAGCGCGACCCCTGGATGCCGGCTCTTATATTTGCGCAGCAGGTCGGGGAGAAATGAGCAGGTGGCAAATCCAATGAAGCCGATTCCCAGCCTGCCAATCTCCCCCCTGGCCGCACGTTGGGCCGTCGCAATGGACCGCTCCGCCTGCGCAAGCGTCTTGAGAGCTTCCTCGTAAAAGACCTGTCCTTCCGGAGTAAGCCGTGCCACGCGGCCCTCTCGTGAAAAGAGCTTGATGCCTAACTCGCTCTCAAGATCGGAGACAGCCTCGCTGATCGAAGGCTGGGCAATATATAAGTGCCGCGAAGCCTCGCGATATCCCTTCCATCGGACAACCGCTGTGAAATAGCGAAGGTGCCTGAGTTCCATAGAATGATAGGAGATCCCTATCGCCTATGGATTAGACCACATTACCGGGCCGATGGAGCAAGGCGTCATTGCGGCAAGGCTTCGCCGGACTGCTCGCGCGCCATGTACTCGCGTACCAATCTCGCCAGTTGGAAAGGTGAACCTCAGTTGGACGAGTACTCGTGAAACTCCGGAAGCCAACTCGCCTGCCGCTACTTGACGAAGGTCACAACCTGCATTCAAAAACGCTCAATAGACGCCCGGAATCAGCCGCTTTGTGCTACGGCTATAGTCCTCGTAATCGGCTCCAAAAGCCAGGCGGAGCGCAGTCTCTTCCACATGAATTCGATACAACACAGCCAGAGTCGGTGGAACGAGGACAACGGCAAAACAGGCCCATGTGCGTGAGTGAAGGGCAAAAGCCAGGAAAATCAGTTCCAGGCCGAGATAGGAAGGATGACGGACGAGGCTATAGAGTCCGCTCCGCTGCAGTCTCTGTCCGGCGTGCGTCGCTACGTTCGCGCTGAAGGCTCTGCCCAGTGTGACAATTGCGACGGCACGAACTCCCAAACCGAGAATCAAGATCCCAAAGGCCGCTGGCCGCAGCCAGCTATAACTCCCCGGCATGTCGACCGGGAAAAATCTGTGCATCCACTCGTCGATCCTGAACGATGCAACGATAACCACCCACAGAATGATCTGCGATCCACGATCCTGTATCTTGCCCCGGCCCTGGCGCGTTGTTGTGAACAGGGCGATGAGGATTTCCCCCACGACCCATACATCTATCAGTGCCTTAAAAAAGAATTCGAGATTCATAACCGTCCTCCCCACGACCGTAAGAGATATTTGCGGCGAGCACTGGAAGCTGGGGCATCTCGCTATCTTCTCAAGGACCGGCCCTCTGAGGAACTCGCCGACGCGGTCCGGAGAGTCAGTCGCGGAGCTCGCGTCGTTGATCCTCAACTGGCGTCGCAGATATGGAGCCACGGAAAAGGATCCGCTCACCGATAGAGAACGTTTGATCCTGCGCCGTGCTGGCGACGGTGAAACTACCGCTGAACTGGCGCATTCGCTGCGACTGACGGAGGGGACCGTACGCAACTATCTCTCCGAGGCCATCTCCAAGTTGCAAGCTTCCAACCGGTTTGAAGCGGCCCGGATTGCTCGCAATAAAGGATGGCTTTGAGATGCAATGGTCGATGCGCTTTCGGTTGTCGAGCGCACACATGGTTGTCGAAGGACTACTTCGGGGAAAGCACGCATTGAAGCCGTTAGGAACATCTGCAGATTAGTCTGATGACGCCATTCCGCTGACCAATTGGACATGATTTGCTTCCCTTTTGCGCACATGGGCGAACACCGGTCAACTACCAGGCCGGTGCTTCACCTTTGAATCAGCCTTACTTCGCCTCTTTGAGCAGTTCGGTTCGGTACTTCGGAGCCAGTTCAATTACTTTCTTGATGAACGCTGCTTCCTGCGCTGCATCGATCTTGGGAGGCGGGGTGGTACGCGTCGCAACCGGTGTTCCCACCTCTTTGAAGAACTCATCTTGACCTGCCGGCGAGCAGATGCAAAGCATCCTCACCGGCTTCGACGAGGCGTTGTGGAATTGGTGAGGAGCGTTCGCAGGAATGTGGATCGTTTCTCCGGCGCGCACAATACGCTTCTCTCCTCGGAAAGTAGCTTGCAGTTCACCGTCGAGAAGAATAAAGGTCTCCTCGAAATCATGACGATGCGGGGGAGGGCCGCCTCCAGGAGGAACGTGCATATCGATCAGGGTGAATCGACCTGCAGTATCCATTCCGGACAGCAGGATCGTGTAGGTGTCGCCGACGACTCCGAGATGCTGGGCATTGCTGTTATCCGGATTTGCAACCACCAGATTCCGTCGTGGGTCGTCGGCCGGAATCGCTACCATTTTGGATATCGTAGCCATTTTCTGCTCCTTGTTTGCGGCCACCTGCCGCTTCTGAATTTGATACGAAGTAACGTCGCCATCGTTTTGCGCTCTTCCGGGCATTAACTTATAGATGCACAAAAAGGGATTGGTCAGTCGTGTGGAGAGCGCGAGCGATCGCCCTGTTCGCACTGTTTCGCTTACGGAAAAGGGACACCGAGTATTTGTTCCGATCTTCCGCCAACACGCCGCTCTCATCAAACGTGCATTTCAGGATGTCTCGCCCGAGGAGCAGCTCCAGATGGAAAAAGGGCTCGAGAGAATCGCAAGATGCGCCGAAGAATTGGTCGAACAACAGGGCCAACGTTAGGATCGCGTCTCTAACTGGCCGGTATGGTGCCGAGGTCGTTGTAGACTCGCCCGTTGCACAACACGTGCCAATACCCGCCTGAACGGATTTCGGCACTCGATTCTTCTCATCGCGCGTTGACATATGCCTAATTAGGAATATATATTGGAGTCCATGATGCGAAGGGCACATCCGACAGACGTCTTCAGCGCCATTGCCGAACCACGGCGACGCGAGGTCATCACCGTGTTGTCTGACGGCCAGGAGTATGCCGTCAACGAGATCGTCCTTCGCATGAAGATGGCCCAGCCTGCGGTCTCCAAGCACCTGGGTGCACTGCGCAAGGCTGGCGTGGTGACGATGGTCAAGCGCGGAAAGCATCGCATGTACCGCCTGAACGCTGAGGGCCTGAAGCCGGTGCACGACTGGGTGAAGGTGTTTGAACGTTACTGGATGCATCAGGTCGACCAAATCAAGAAGCGCGCTGAACGCAAGGCGCTGGAACGAATGATTCGCCTGGACGATGGCTCAAAACCGAAGAAGGAGGAGTAATGGCAGTCACTGTGAAGGAAGGCGTAGTGCAGGCCTTCGAGATCATCAAGGAAGAGGAGATCGCGGCCCCCATCGAGATCGTCTTCGAGACAATTCTCGAACAGATGGGACCGTTGAACTCCACTCCAGAAAAGCCGATGCCGATGGTGCTTGAAGCGCGGCCGGGCGGACGCTGGTTTCGCGACCTGGGCAACAACACCGGCCATTTCTGGGGTACGGTGCAGGCCATCAAGCCACCATCGCTGCTCGAAATTTCGGGGCCGCTCTTTATGTCGAACCCCGCCGTTTCGAACCTCCAATATCGCCTCACGGAAGAAGATGGCGTAACGCGCATGCGCTTCGTGCACCGCGCGATGGGCTGGGTGGGCGAGGCGGAGCGAGGCGTGGACGAAGGCTGGAGCCAGTTGATCGGACGTATCCGCGCCGCAGCCGCGGAGCGGGCAGGGAGGTAGCCATGTGTCCCTTCTGCATGGCGACCGCGGTATGGATTGCGGCGGGTGCTGTCTCGACAGGCGGGGTTTCCGCACTCGCCGTCGCGAAGTTCTGGAACAGGAAAGCGCGCGAGCGCGAACAGGGAGGAAGCAATGACGAGCAATGAGCAGATCGCGAAGATGAAGAAGCCTCCGGTAGTGTCGGCGGAGGAATGGCAGAAGGCGTGGCAGGAGATGCTGGTCAAAGAGAAGGCCTTTACCCGCTCGCGCGACGCGCTAGCGGCGGCGCGGCGGCGGATGCCGTGGCTCGCGGTCGAGAAAGAGTACGTCTTCGACGGTCCGCAGGGGAGGGTCTCGCTGCTCGATGTCTTCGAAGGCCGGCGGCAGCTCGTGGTCTATCGCGCCTTCTACGATCCGGACGTCTACGGCTGGCCCGACCACGCATGCGTCGGTTGCTCGCTGGGGGCGGACCAGGTCTCGCACCTCTCGCACCTGCACGCGCGAGATACTACGCTGGCCTACGCCTCACGCGGATCGCAGGAAAACATTGCCCGCTTGAAACAGCGCATGGGCTGGGAAAAGATTCCCTGGTATACCCTCACCGACGACTTCGATAAGGACTTTGGCGTCGACGAGTGGCACGGTCACAACGTCTTCTTCCGCGACGAGGATGACAAGATCTTCCGCACGTACTTCATTAACAACCGCGGCGATGAAGCCATGGGCACCGTGTGGAACTATCTGGACGTCACGCCACTGGGACGGCAGGAGGAATGGGAGGACTCGCCGGAGGGCTATCCGCAAACGCCGCGCTACAAGTGGTGGCGCTGGCACGACGCCTACGGCCACGAGGATGCCAAGTGGGCAAACGTGGTCGATAACGCCGCGGTCACGCTGAAGCTGTAGCTCCACCAGGTAAGCCCACATCTGGCGACTACCCGCCAGATGTGGACCCGGTTCCGACACGCGGACGAGAACTATCCAATCTACGCGGCAGTACTTTACCCCTCAGGGCAGCAACGCGGGGTTGGCCCTCTTCGCCAGATCCAGAGCCTGCTGTGGAAACCAGGCTCCGGCGATCGGATCGTCGAGGCCCCACAGCGGATCGAAGACCGCCTGGCCGGCGGTGTCTGTTGGCCATCCCGGCTGCGTGTAGTCCGCGTAGTCCCACGCCCGCACTCCTCCGGCGGCGTCACATGTGCCATCCGATTCGCCTGGTGTCTTCACCCAAAGATATGCGTCGAGCAGTGAAACGCCCGTGTTTGCCGTGGGATGAGTTCCCAACCCGCGTGCCGGAGGGTTGCACCAGTTGCCATCGGTGAGCGTCTGGACGACCGAGGCTGGCTGGTTATACGGCGCATTCGCGTAGATGCTGGCGTCGAGCGGTCCCTGACCGTTGCGGCTGGTGTCGATCACGAAATGCGTCGTGGGAACCGCCGTTCCCATGTTCTGCTGATACCACTCGTCGGTGTAGACCCAGGTCGCAATGTTGTCCGGATCGACCGTTCCGAGCGGCGAGTAGTACTGGCTGGCGCAATACGAATAGTTCCCCAACCGCCAGCCGCCCTGCTCCGGGTCCATCCCGAACGCGATGCAGTCGGAAACCCACGTGTCATAGGTCGTTTCGTAGTTGTTCAGATTGAAGTTCGATACGTTCGTGAAAAATCCCTGCGCCAGCTGAATGCCGGCCTGGACGAGCCGTTGCGCCATAATCGGCACCGCCTGCCAGTGACTATTTCCAGCATCCATGTAGACCAGCGTCTGCGATCCGGTTTCCAGCTTCGTCACCGCATAGTTGATCTGCGTATATCGGTCGGCCGTAGCCTGCGGGATGTTCACCTGCGTGGGATCGTATCCGCAATCGCTGGGCAGGTCCGCCAGAGCGTCCGGCTCCAGTATGATGACCACTTTCTGACTGCCGATCGCCGCTGCAATGGCATCAATCCACGTCTCATAATCCGCGGTGTTTTCCGCTCCGCCCGCCGAGTAGCTGCCGCAATCGCGGCCAGGAATGTTGTAGAGCACCAGCACCGGTACTGCTCGCTCAAAAGCTGCTTCCCGGAGAGTCGATGTTACGGTCGCGGTTACCTCGGAAGGCGTGCCGCTGGTGAGCCACACTGCCTGCGGGACCGTCTCCATGACGGTAATCAGCAAAGCGTTCTTCAACTGGCCCTGCTTCAACAGGCTCTCCACCTGCTGCACGGCTCCGCTGGGCGGCTCGGGGATAAAGAAACGAGTGTTGGCCGGCAGCGTCTTCGACTGTCCGTGCGCCGCTGCGAATGAAATCAGCAACAGTGCTGCTGCTGGGGCAAATCTGTGCAAGAGGCGCCATTGAAGGCTTGTGCTGTGCATCGGGGGGACCTCCTGGGGGTATCGTGGCGGTAAAATCATGCGCCCCCCTTCTAGACCGGCCCATCACGACTTGTCAACCTTCGGAGCCGCAACTGTAACGTTTGAGCAGAGCTCCGCGGTCGCGCCTCCGACGGAGGTCAGCGTGTTCAGTGCGAGATTCCGCATTTGCATGTCTCTCGGTCATGCGTTGCCGAAAGGCTGTCATGATGGGGTCGTTGCCGCGACAGTGAATGTGCTGTAGGCAGCACGTTCACTGTCGCAATGGAGCTCGCGTCCGGACTCCTGAAGTATCAGCGAACCTCGGCGTTCTGAGTGCGTCACCGCAACCCCGGAAGGCTCGCAGTCAAATGGCGACTATAGGCAAATGCGCTCATCGAGAATGGTTTCCGCGACAAAGGCAGGATAGGTATCGGGAAACGCTCTTCCGCTGACCCAAATTTCGCGGCATAACTGAATCTTGGCTGACCCATCCGCAGGGAACCGGGTGGAGTTACATACGCCCGAACGCTCGAAGGAACTACCCGACTCAAGCCCTCGGCCTGATGGCCACCGGACGGGTGTCATCTGGACTCGAGGTCGGGTTCAACGAGAACCGCAGGCGGAGTCTTCGTCAGCCCTGGCAGCAGCCACTCGAACAGAAGTGTCGCGGCGAAGGCTCCTGCCAGTTGGGCCACCAGAAATGCCGGAGCATCGGCAGGCCTTATTCCCGCGAATGTGTTCGTGAGGGCGCGAGCCAGGGTTACCGCGGGATTGGCAAAAGACGTCGACGCAGTGAACCAGTAGGCGCCGGTAATGTAGGCGCCGACCGCGAACGGAATGGCCGCGGGTCGATGCCGCATGCAGCCCCAGATCACGGCCAGCAATCCGAACGTTGCGACAAATTCGCTGAAGCACTGAGCAGCGCCGCTTCGAACGTGCGTTGACGCGGAAAACAGGGGCAGACCGAACATCAGGTGAGCGACCGCTACTCCCGCAACGGCTCCCGCGAGTTGGGCGGCAATGTAAATGGGGGCTTCGCGCCATGGGATGCCGCCCTGCCACGCGTCAGCCAGCGTGACCGCCGGATTCAGGTGAGCTCCTGAGACAGAGCCAAAGGCGAGGATGACTGCAACCAGCACAACACCGGTCGCAACCGCGTTGGCCAGAAGCGCGAGGGCGACATTACCGCCTGCCAGCCGTTCTGCCATGATGCCGGAGCCGACCACGGCGGCCAAAAGAAAGAGCGTTCCGGCAAACTCGGCGACGAATCGCCGCGACAGGGTAGCTTTCATTGGTGGCCGATCTTGTCGAGTTCTTTCTGGATCGCCATCTGCCCCAGAGTCGGCAGCGGCAGAGATAGAAAAAGGCCGATTCTGCGGTCGAGCACGGTAAAGGCGTCACGATAGGCGCGCTCAATCTCTTCCGTGCCGCCCTTTACGGCAGCCGGGTCCGCAACCCCCCAGTGAGCCGTCATCGGCTGGCCCGGCCAGTAGGGACATGCCTCATTCGCCGCATTGTCGCAAACCGTGAAGACGAAATTCATCACCGGCGTGCCCGGTTCGGCGAACTCGTCCCATGACTTGCTGCGCAGTCCCGCGGTCGATATGCCCGCGAGTTCCAGTTGCCTTAGAGCCTCGGGCCGGACCTGTCCGGAAGGATGGCTGCCGGCGCTATAGGCGGTGAACACGCCCTTGGCCTTATGGTTCAAGAGGGCCTCCGCCATAATCGAGCGGGCCGAATTGCCGGTGCACAGGAAAAGTACGTTGTAATGGTCCGGCATTGTCGTTACTCCTTCGCGCCTTCCCTGAGTGCGGGGCAGCACGCCGGATCGCAGCAATTCTCCTGGGGCTTCGTCGCGCGAATGAAGGCGCTGGCAAATTTGCCATCGACCAGCGGCGCAATCTCGTCCACATTCACGCCGCTTTCGGTGAGGAACTGCCTCGCGTCCTCGATGTTGTAGACCCGCGTGGGCTCGATATCGACATGGGTAAAACAGGCGCGCGAAAGCTTTGTCCGATAGTCGCTCTCCTCGAGGGCCCCTGCGATGCAGCCCACCCAGAGCAGCATGCTGCGGCGAACCGCCTCCGGCACCTCGCCACGTACAATCACGTCGGAAACAGCGAAGCGGCCACCGGGACGAAGCACCCGGAAAGCTTCCTGCAAAACCCGGTCCTTATCAGCGGAGAGGTTAATGACGCAGTTCGAAATCACCACATCAACTGAGTTATCGGGCAGCGGAATATTCTCGATCTCACCCTTCAGGAACTCGACATTCGTGACGCCTGCATCGCGCTGATTTTCCCGGGCGAGCGCGAGCATCTCATCGGTCATGTCCAGGCCATACGCCTTCCCGGCCGGGCCGACACGTCTGGCGGAAAGCAGCACGTCGATCCCGCCGCCGGAGCCGAGGTCGAGAACAGTCTCACCTGGCTTCAGATCAATCAGAGCAGTCGGATTGCCGCAACCGAGCGATGCCAGGACCGCTTTATCCGGCAGCATGCCTTTCTCCACACCGCTGTAGAGATCTTTCGTGATCGGATCACAGCAGCTAAGGGCTGCATTACAACAAGCTGATGTGCCTGCCTCGGCGACTCTTCGGGCAACGGTGCCGTATTTTTCCCGAACTGCTGATTGAGTTTTCATCACAGCCTGCTTTCGTATTCGTTTACGCGAATATATTCGGGATAGAACATATCTGTCAAGGCACATATAATAGTGTCATGGCTCACCGCGCCAAGTCAGTTGATCTCGTTCGTCTTTTTGCAGCTCTGGCCGACCGCACGCGCCTGCGGCTGCTCAACCTCATGCAGGACCGTGAAGTATGCGTGTGCTATTTCGTGGAGGTCCTGGAACAGGGCCAGCCGAAGATATCGAGGCACCTGGCCTATCTGCGCAATGCAGGCATAGTAGCTGCGCGCCGCGATGGAAAGTGGATGCACTACAGAATCGAGCGGCCCGGCGATCCCAAGGCGCGCGCCATTCTGGATGCAACATTGATGTCGTTCAAAGCCGATCGCGAGATGGAGTCAGATCTGACCAGGCTGGGGAAGGCCTGTTGCGAGCCACAGCGTTTCGTGACCCTGCAGGGAGCGCCTGTCCCGACACGTCTTGACAGTCGACTGGCCTAGCCGCTCGCAGTCCAGTTCGGCGCAATCGGACAAATGTGTAGCAAAGCTGTCTCGGCAGCTTCGGCTGATTCACCGATCCGGAAGGGCACCGGGTGGAGCTGGGACAGCCGGTGTGAGGGGGGCAGTAGGTGAATCACTTGCGAGAAGCCGGCTTTCTGATATCAATCCCGAAAATCGGTGAGTGCATTGGCGATTTTAGCGCTCATCGACAAGTAACAGCGGGTGAAGCGAAGCCGTTTGAGCGAAGCCACTGGCGCCCGAGATCATTCCGCTGACGAACCCCCTTCCGAATTGGCGACAACCGGCCTTCAGGATTCTCCCGACTCACCATCCCTCTTTGAGGCCACGTTCCGTCGCGTCACGGGGAGCTCAGTTCAAACAACACCGTTCGTTGACGGCGATATGGTGCGTCCCTAAGATGTGGCCACGGGGCGCTTGTTCATGATTGGCCAGACCATCTCCCGCTACCGCGTCGTGGAAAAGCTTGGCGGCGGCGGTATGGGCGTCGTATACAAGGCCGAGGATCTGACCCTTCACCGTTTTGTCGCCCTCAAATTCCTGCCCGACGGTGTAGTCCAGGATTCTGAGGCGCTGGCACGTTTCCAGCGGGAGGCCAGAGCGGCCTCTGCGCTCAATCACCCCAATATCTGCACCATCTATGAAATCGGCGAGGAAGAGGGTCGCCCGTTCATCGCTATGGAATTTCTGGACGGCGAGACCCTGGGCCATCGCATTGCAGGAAAGCCGCTCGAATCGGAGGTTCTGTTTCCTCTCGCCATCGAGATCGCCGATGCGCTCGACGCGGCCCATACAGCCGGTGTCGTCCATCGGGACATCAAGCCTGCAAACATCTTCGTCACCGGGCGAGGCGCAAAAATCCTCGACTTCGGCTTGGCCAAAGTCATGCCTCGCACGGGCGCAGACGGTTGCGCCGGCGACGAAGCACCCACCCTCGACCAGGATGGCCTCACATCACCGGGGGCTCTGATGGGAACCGTGGGCTACATGGCTCCGGAACAGGTTCGCGGCAGAGAGCCGGACGCTCGTGCCGATCTGTTTTCGTTTGGAGCGGTGCTGTATGAGATGGCCACGGGCAGGCAGCCGTTTCGAGGCGAGAGTGCCGCAGTTGTTTGCGAGGCGATTCTCAATCGCGAACCGGTAGATCCCCAGCGTTTGAATCAGGGCGTTTCTCTTGAGCTGCAACGCATTATCGGCAAGGCGCTGGAAAAGGACCGCAATCTGCGGTATCAGCACGCGGCCGATCTGCGGGCTGATCTCAAACGGCTGGCGCGCGACAGCGATCGAAATCTGCTGAATGTCGGGACGTTGAGGCAAGAAATTCACGAGGTCGCCGGTACGCCGGCCGAGGCGGACAAGCGGCCTCGAGGGTTCAGAGTTGGAAAGGGCTCTTTGGCAGCGATCGCGATGATCCTGCTTGTCGCAGCGGTGGTGGGCGTATTTCTGCTGCGGCTCCGCGGTCCAGGGCCTCCGCCGGCCGGCAGCCAGTGGGAACAGTTGACCTTCTTTACCGACTCCGTGGTCTATCCGGCGTTGTCGTCCGATGGCCGCATGCTGGCCTTCATTCGCGGGAGCGATTCGCCCGTTTCAACCGAGGATTTCGAATCGTTCCTTCCAGTCGGAGATTTATACATCAAGCTGCTGCCCAGCGGAGAGCCGGTACAACTGACACATGACGGCACGGTGAAGCTCAGCCCTGTTTTTTCGCCGGACGACTCATTCATCGCTTATGGAGGTTTTGCCCCGTGGAACACATGGGAGGTGCCTGTGCTCGGGGGAGAGCCTCACCTTTTGCTGCCAAATGCTTCGTCACTCACATGGATCGATGGGGGCAGGCGGCTGCTCTTTTCAGAGATAAAAGAGGGCCTTCACATGGCCCTGGTCACTACTGACCAAAGCCGAGGCAATAGCCGCGACGTCTACGTGCCTGCGAGCAAACGCGGCATGGTGCACCATTCCTGGCTTTCGCCCGATGGCAAGTGGGTCCTTATCGTCGAGATGGACAGCCGGGGAGAAATTCTGCCCTGCCGGGTTGTTCCGTTTCAGGGCCCGACTCAAATTCAGGCGGTCGGTCCTCAGCAGGGCCCGTGCCTTGCGGGAGCCTGGTCGCCCGATGGCCGCTGGATTTATGTCACTGCCAAGACCGACGACTTTCATCTCTGGAGGCAGCGCTTTCCTGATGGACAGCCGGAGCAGCTGACATTTGGCCCCACTTCGCAGGTGGGTATCGCGATGGCCGCCGACGGCAAATCGCTGATTACCTCGGTCGGCACCCGGGACCAGACCGTGTGGGTGCATGAGAAAGACGGAGATCACCAGGTCACTTCAGAGGGAAGAGCTAATTCGCCAAAATTCTCCCCCGATGGCCAAAGTCTCTACTTTCTCGTGATCAGCGGTGAGACCCACAAGCAGGAGTTATGGGTGAGAGACCTGGCCAGCGGCAAACTGGATAAGGTTCTTCCCGACTATTCCATGCAGGGTTACGACATCTCCCAGGACGGGAAGAAAGTCGCATTTGTGTTGAACGACAGCAGCGGCCACTCCAGCCTGTGGGTCGCCCCCACTAACCGACGCTCTTCGCCGCTGCACATCTCTTCCGCGGCCATCGAAGATTCCCCTTACTTTCTGCCCAACGGGGACATCGTTTTCCGAGTGGTTGAAGGCGTCTCCAACTTTCTTTATCGGATGAAGGACGACGGCACCGGCCGGCGCAAAATTGGGCCACAGCGAATTCTGGACATGTTTGGGGTATCGCCCGACGGCCGCTGGGTTCTAGCTGCTGTGCCCACATCGGACGAAGTGCACCCGGCGTCTCTCATGGCGATAGCTATCGATGAAAGTGCGGTCGTGCCCATGTGCAGCGACTATTGCTCGCTCGCCTGGGACGTGACCGGAGACTCTGCTTATTTTTATGATCCGGTGCTTTCTCCGCAGACGTACGTGCTCCCTGTGACTGGCAGAGGAGGGCTTCCGAAGATCCCGCTGCAGGGAATCAGGAGTCTCGATGAGCTAAACAGGCTGAAGACCGGCCCTGCGATCCCCGGGCAAGTCCCATCGGTGGTTAACCGTTCGCTCTACGCGTATGTTCGGGAAAGTACCCGCCGGAACCTGTACCGCATCCCTTTGCAATGAGGGTCAGAAATGGGCTCGGATCGAGGTGCGCCTACAATCAGGCGACAGCCGAACCGGGGCGGGATGTAACGACATATCCGGTAGTACCGATTTGTTCTCGATCTGCGCAGCGGCTTGCGACAAACTCGGCGAATATCCAGTACCCTCCGATGGCAGTCAGGTTGTACACCGCCCCACCCCACGCCACCTGGCTGTGAGGGTGAATGAAGACAGGAGGTATCTCTACGATTCCGTCAAACAGCAATAGCATCAACACGAGGAGCCTCGCGGCGAGGAGATCGCGCACTCCCGTCACGATTGCAATTCCCGCAAACAAAAACGCGAGTCCGGTGAGTACAGTCCAAAAATTTGGGAACGGCACCCAATGAGGAACAAAGCGTGCGACGGCGTGCACGTTGATGAGGTGACCTAAGCCAAAGACAATTGGAGACAGTCCCAGCGTCCAACGTGCGGCGACAGCCGCTCTTTCTTTCCGAACCGGATCGGGTGGTGCATTCGCAACGTAAATGATGGCTGCTGGAGCGGCCAGAAGTAGTTGTTGAGCGACTCCGCCTAAAACGAAAATCAAGATATCGATTCGAAAACCGAGCGCATGAGGCACGGTATAAAACCGAGGCAGCCAGAGCAGGGCAAAGATGACGTAGATCATGGCTGATCCAGCGGCCCCGATCCTTGCGGTGCGCCGCCACAAGATTGCCAGGCCGGCCGCGGCCAGACAGATGCCCGCGATGTACGCCAGTATCTGCTGACCAGGAACATTCTGCCCGAGGGATTTTATGGGTTGATGGGAGGCCTCGAACTCACCCCAGACAATATCGAGGATTCCGGTGAGCGCGGTAGCCAAGGCGTAGAACCAAACTCCAACTCTCACTTGTTGATCTCCTATGAGTAGCTCAGCCAGAAGCCTGGGCCTGGATGAATAAATATGCGTTCCTTTAGTTCAGAATTGATAGTATGGCGGTATTGGTACAACGAATAGAGCCATTTTCGATAAAATCATTGGACCAATTAAGAATCCGATGCCAAAAGCCATCAGTTCGTTCGAACTCACGCTCAATAGCCGTCCGCGGCATCAGAGCCTAACCAACTGGCTGTACGGCGAACTGCGCCGTGCCATTCTTGAAGGCCGACTCGGGGCCGGCACGAGGCTGCCGGCGTCCCGGGATTTCGCCAGCCAGTACCGACTGTCGCGCGGCACAGTAGTCAGCGTTCTGGAACGATTGCAAGCTGAGGGGTATGTGTCCTCGCGGGTCGGCTTCGGTACATGGGTCAATCGCGTGGAGGCACCACGGCCGACCCGTCAGCTGACGACGACTCCGGCTTACATTCGTCGCGTCATTTCGGCCTACAAACGGCCGAAACCGTGGGTTGACCTGGTTTATACCAAGGAGATTCGACCCTTTCGAGTAGGGGATCCTGCGATCGACGATTTCCCGTCTGAGGTTTGGGGACGTGTTTCCGCAGACCGAGCACGAAATTTCAGGTCATGGTTAAAAAGTGAGACTGATGGGCGTGGGTATCGGCCATTGCGGGAAGCGATCGCCGAGTATCTGCGCACTTCACGCGGGGTGCGATGCAGTGCGGAACAGATCATCCTCGTTTCGGGAATACAGCAGGCGCTCGACCTGCTGGCACGACTTCTCCTGAAAAACCGCGATCCGATCTGGATGGAGGATCCGGGATACTTCGGAGCCACCATCGCATTTGGCAATGTCGGGGCCAGGATGATCGCTGTGCCAGTGGATGACGAAGGCCTGTCTGTTATCGCTGGAATAAAACTTTGCCCGGATGCGAAGGGAGTTTATCTGACGCCGGCTCACCAGTTCCCGCTGGGGGTGACGATGTCGCTGGAGCGGCGGATGGCCGTTCTCAACTGGGCCGCACGTGCGGGCGCATTTGTGATCGAAGATGACTATGACAGCGAGTACAGGTTCGAGGGGCAGCCTGTGCCTGCCCTGCAAAGCCTCGACAATCATTCAAATGTGATCTTCATCGGATCGTTCAGTAAGACATTGTTCCCGGCTTTACGCGTGGGATACGTGGTGCTACCTCCGTCGTTAGTCAATTTCTTTCTGGGCTTTCGCTATGAAACTGATTTCCGGAATTCATCGTTTGATCAGGCGGTGCTCTGCGACTTCATCGTGGATGGGCATTTGGCACGTCATCTGCGACGGATGCGCAACCTCTACGCGGAGCGCCTCGCAGCATTGATCGACGGCGGCAAACAGCATCTGACCGGGTTGCTTGAACTTTCCAACGTCAGGGCCGGCCTCTACACGATCGGCTACCTCAAGAACGGGATGTCTTCACGTCAAGCGGAGAAGCTGGCGGCGGCCCAGGGCGTTGAAGTTCTGGCGGTTGATCGATACACCCTGAAACGTCCCGACCCGAAGGCACTCCTGCTCGGCTTTGCGGGATTCGACGAGAGTGCGATCCGGCAAGGACTCGTTCGACTCGCGAAGGCGTTGAGCTAGCGAGACCTCGAAACAAATGAATGCAGTATTCCCAAGGCCCAGAATTGCGGCACTGAAGGTCAACTACCGCTTCACGCGGAATCTGAGGCTTGTTCTCGCGCCGACTTCCCGCACGTTGATTTTCTCGAGCCGGACGCGCTCAAGGCTGGAGCTTTCAAACGGCCGAGTGCCAACGCATGCAAGCGATTTCCTTATTTTCCCGCGTTATACAATTGCGCCCAATGTTTCGTCAGGCGTGGCGTGTTCTTTTCATTGCGTTTGCGTCAGTCGCATCGACCGTCGCGTCGATAGCCCAGGCACCGGCGCGTCCGACGATGCTGGTGCTTTTGCATGTGACGGTCATCAATCCACCTTCGAATGGGGGGACGGGATCGGTTGAGACGGATCGCGCTGTGGTCATTCGGGGCGGGCGGATCACGGCGGTGACGAGCGCGGCGGGGCTGGCTCCGCCGGATTTTGCACAGGTGGTCGACGGAACCGGAAAGTATGTGATTCCGGGGCTATGGGACATGCATGTTCACACTGCCTTCGGCGACTGGTTTCCGCGCGGGCACGATGTGATTTTGCCGCTCTTTATCGCGAATGGCGTGACGGGCGTTCGCGACATGGGCGGGGATTTGCCGGTTCTGCTGCCGTGGCGGAAGCAGATCGCGGCAGGCGAGATTGTCGGGCCGCGGATGGTGGTGTCGGGGCCGATGCTCGATGGATATCTGCCGGATGGAAAGCTGCGCTTTCCAAGCTCGGTTCCGGTGACGACGCGGGCGGATGCGGTGAAGGCGGTCGATTCGCTCAAGACGCAGGGCGCGGATTTCATCAAGGTGCAGTCAGTGATCCCTCACGACGCCTATGTAGCTGCGGCGGAAGAAGCCCATAAAGACGGGCTGCCGTTCGTAGGGCACGTGCCCGATCACATCAAGATTACGGAGTCGGTCGCGCTGGGGCAGAAGAGCATCGAGCACTTCATGGGGGTTCTGGAGGGATGCTCGAGCCAGGAAGACAAACTGCTCGCCGCTCAAACAGAAGACACGAAGCTGCTGCTGAGCACGCATGACGATGCGAAGTGCCAGAAGCTAATCGCGCTCCTGGCGCAGACGCACACATGGCTCGTTCCGACAATGGTGTGGAACCGGCAGGGCACGCTGCTCGACCAGGTGGACCTAGCGCATCAGCCGCTGGATAAGTATGTTCCCGCGTACTGGCGCGAGGTGACGTGGAAGCGGTTCTACGACCAGATGATGCCGGGGGTGAAAGCCGATGCGCTGAGCGTGCGACAGCAGGAGATTGCCGAGATGATTCGCATGATCGGCGTGCTGCATAAGGGCGCCGTCGAGTTCATGGCGGGGACGGATACGGCTCCGGGAATTTATGTGATGCCGGGGTTCAGCCTGCATGATGAGCTGGCGAATTTTGTGGAGGCGGGGTTTTCTCCGATGGATGCTCTGGCGACGGCGACGAGCAATCCGGCGAAGTTTCTAGGACGCGACGATATGGGCGCGGTGGCTCCGGGCAATGTGGCGGATCTGGTGTTGCTGGACAAGAATCCGCTGGCGGATATTCGGAATACGCGGGCGGTCTTTGCAGTTGTTGCCGATGGGCGGTATTACGACCGGGCGCATCTGGAGGCGCTACTGGCGGGCGTGGAGAAGGCTGCGAAGCAGTAGGATCAGCAGAGCTTGATGTTGTTTTCGCCGATGGTGCTGAAGACCGATAAAAGATTGGTCATGCCGAGAAGCTGGCGGACCTTAGGGCCAAGGTTGATGAGCTCGAAGCTGCAATCTTCGGAGCGGGAATGTACGTACAGACGCACCAGTGTACCGAGGCCGGTGCTGTCGACATGGACAAGCTCGGTCAGGTCAAGGATGACGCGCCGGTGCTTGGGCATAAGCTCCCTGGCCTGGTTGTAGAGGACCTCGTGGACTCCCGTGACCAGCTTGCCGTGGCATTTCACGACGGCAGCGGTTCCCTTGATTTCAATCGCGAGCGTGAGTGCTTTTGGCTTTGTGTCGGGCATGTGTTTGAGTTCACCGCAAAGTCGCAAAGAGCGCAAAGGAAATTTCACCACAAAGCGCACAAAGAACGCAGAGAAGGCAATTCTCGCACAACCCAGCGAAAATTCAGCGCGCAGTGGTTGCGGCGGGTTTGAGATAGACGATGAGGGTGCGGCCGTCGGAGGTGAACTGTCCGCCGGTGGCAGTGCGCGCCCGGGTGACGGGATTTGCCGGCGTCATGTAGGTCGCCTTCGCAGTCATGCCGGTCTGGACGAGGCTGTCGCGGATGTAGTCGCGTTCTGCATCGGTGTCGGGATCGATGCGGTGGGTGATTCCGTTGTTGCGCTGGTCGCGGTCGAAGCCGATGTCGTGGGTTCCAGCTCCGATCCAGACGGTCCGGCCGTCGAGCTGGAAGGGCGCTTTCCAGATGCGGAAGTGATGCCGCGCTGCGACGACGCGCAGCGGATCGGCCTGTGCATAGCCGAAGTCCTGCGGTCGTCCGTAGAGCCGGAGTTCGCTCATGGGCAGCGTCGTATAAGCCTCTTTCGATAAGGAGGCGAGAAGACCGCTAACGATGGCTTCCTGTTGGGTGCGGTCGACGACGACCCATCCCGCAGCTTTGAGAGCAGCCTTCATCTGGGCTTCCGATCCAACGATGATGAAGTTGACACGGTCGCCAGGAGCTCCGGCGGGATCGGTGACGCGGCGCGGGACGGAGTTGAGAAGCGTCTGCGGAAAGGGCGGAACGGTGATGCTTGCGGCAGGGGCTTGGGCTGTTGCCGCGGTGCGGCTAATGGTGAGGTGGTAAGAGCCGGAGGCCTGATCGAGAGAACTCTGGTTGATGGCGACGAAGAGATGTCCGCCGATGGGGGACTGGCCGGAGTATTTGGATCCGATGAGGAAGGGACGAGCGGCGGCATTGTCGCCGATGCGTCCGACGAGGGCTCCGCGGCCGGCGGAGTTGACGGGGAAGTTCTTGATGAGGTCGGCGTAGCCGCGGGCGAGGCCGTCGGGTCCGCTCGGAGGAGTCTTCGCTCCGGTGTACTGAAGCTGGCCGGTGGCGGTGATGTCGAAGGTGTCTCCGGGGCTGAGTGCGATGCTGGTGTCGACCCATCCGTCGGATGGCTGGAGGTCGAGTTGGCGGGTCTGGGTTGTGTTTTGGGCCCAGAGGGAAGTCCCGAGGAGACAGCCAAGCAGAACGGTTCGAATCACCATGACATCCGGAAGATTGCCTGGATAATTATTGCGCGGACGGGTGAGCCGTCACAGCAGTCGTCTATTCTGACGCGGGATACCCGGCGAGGAGAACATTGATGAGCAAAGCAATCGAGAACCTGCAGCGGGCGATGGAGCGGGCCGCAGCGATCCGGCCCAGGGTGGGCGGATTTCCTTATTTGGCTGAGACGCTGCGGCGCGCGGGAGCGACGCGCAATGTCTGGTGCCTGCCGTCATGCCAGTGCCTGTTTCTTACTGAAGACGGTCCGGTGATGTTGCAGGGTACGCCGCTCGAGTCCGGCATGATGGACGTTCCGGCGTTTGACCGCGAGGCGCTGATCAGAGCACTGCGAATCGATCAAGCCGGTGAGAGTACGTTCCCGGAGTTTCTTGCGGCTTCGTGGCGCGCCGGAGTGGTCCGGTACGACGTCGATTTCGCGGCGCGTACGGTTGCTTATTACGGGTGTAACGGAGAGGAATACGTGGAGGCGTATCCGGCGGTGGAGATCGGGTGAGTTGCGAGCCCACTCAAGCCAAAAACCAAGACCGCGCTTGAGTGGGGCACCAATGCTTCTTCTTTTTTAGAGAGCGAGATCCCACGTCCGAAAATCCGGACGTGGGGCACCCATGTTATTAGAATTTGTCAGGCGACGCCGGCGGGTTTGGGATTCGCGGGGTCGAACTGGGCGACCTTGACATCCCAGGCGAGGCCGAGCTTTTTGAGCAGCAGGATGCCGAGGTAGTTCTGGTCGAATTCGTACCAGGCGAGGCCGTGGCGCGCGGAGACCGGATGCGCGTGGTGGTTGTTGTGCCAGCCTTCGCCTCCGGTGAGCAGCGCGACCCACCAGCTGTTGCGGGAGTGGTCACGGGTCTCGAAGCGGCGCGAACCCC
Organism: uncultured Acidobacteriaceae bacterium; assembly: GCA_963782175.1. Lineage (GTDB taxonomy): Bacteria > Acidobacteriota > Terriglobia > Terriglobales > Acidobacteriaceae > Silvibacterium. Next base: position 165,157 of record CAWAIX010000005.1, on the reverse strand, counting down.
ACATGTGCGTGGCCGAGTTGACCAGCCAGGTGGCGTGCAGGCCGAGGGTGACGCGGAGGAAGATTCCCCACATGACGCAGGACCATCCGCCGATGGCGAGCAGGATGAGGCCGACGACGACCATCGGGACCCAGTGATATTTGCTGATCCAGACATGGAACTTGTCGCGGGCGAGGTCGGGAGCGTAGCGCGACATCATCGCGGTTTCGTCGTGCAGCGAGACGCCGCACATGATCCATCCCATGTGAGCCCACCAGCCGCCCTCGGTGGGGGTGTGCGGGTCGCCTTCGTGGTCGGAGAGCTGATGATGGACGCGGTGGGTTGCGACCCAGAAGATGGGTCCGCCTTCGAGGGACAGGGTCGCGCCGATCGTCATAAAGTACTCGACCCACTTGGGGGTCTTATATCCGCGATGGGTAAGGAGACGGTGGTAGCACATCCCGATACCGATGTTCGATGCCCAGACCCAGAGGATGATGGAGCAGATGAGCGCCTTCCATGTGAACATGAAGAGCGCAGCGACGGCTCCGATGTGGAAGAGCACCATGAAAATGATGGTGATGGTGCTCAGGGTTCCACCCTGCGCGGCGCGGCCGAGGACAGGACCCCTGCTTTCAGACGCAGGATTTGCTGCGGTCCGGGCGGCAGCTGGAAGTGCGGCAGTTTGTTCGAGCAAGTCAACGGGCATTGAAGGGACGGTCTCCGAGGGGAAGGATTACTAAGTTGAAGCTATCAGTGAGAAGGCGTGCTTATGTGTAAGACTTTTGTAATGGTGGGCCGGATGAAAAGCGGTTGCAACCGGGCGTTTTCTGAAGCGAACCTGACTGCACAGAAGAGCTTTATTGTTTGTTAATCTCGACCATCGACGATCAAATCCATGTTTTCTGCCGCCAAATCGTTCGTGATGCTGAGTGTGGCTGCCGCGCCGTTGGTAGCAAGTGCACAGTCGATCAATCTGCCGACAAGCAAGCAGATTCCTGAGCCCGTGCCCGGATCGCCGGCGCGCTTGAACAGCCTGCCGATGGGGATGGCATGGTCGCCGGACATGCGATATCTCGCGCTGGTGAATGCGGGATATGGAACGGTCGAGTCGAATTACTCGCAGTCGGTGGCGATTGTCGATACGCAGGGCGATGCGACGAACAAGGAGGCGGCCAAGCCCAGCGATTTTTCTGATGCGCGCACAGGGATCGGCGCGGCGCAGACGATGTATTCGGGAATCGCGTTCTCGCTGGATGGAACGCATCTGTATGTGAGCCTGGATTCGCTGTCGGCGCCCGAGGGGGGCGATGCGACCCACACCGGCAATGCCATCGCGGTCTACAGCTTTGCGAACGGCGAGTTGAAGCCGGAGCGGCTGATTCCGATTCCGCTGCAGCATCTGGCCGCGGGGCGGACGCAAAATCAGATCGGCAAGCCGCTGCCGGAGGGAATGGCGATCCCGGCACCGACGGGGCTGGCAGTGGTGAAGGGCGCGGACGGCAAGGAGCAGATCGTCGTCGCCGATGAGTTTTCCGATGATGTGCTGGTGGTGGATTCAGCGTCGGGGAAGCTCCTGACGCGGTTCGACCTGGCGGACCATCTGGTGGTGCCGTCGGCGTATCCGATTGCAGTGGTCGCGACGAAGGATGGGAGCCGCGCGTTTGTGTCGTTGTGGAACGATTCGTCGGTGGCGGAGCTTGATCTGCACGCGAACCGAGTGGTGGACAAGGTGGCGCTGTTTCCGCCGTCGGATGCGATCCGGCCGAGTTCGCATCCGGTAGCGATGGCGTTGAGTGCGGATGAGAAGACGCTGTACGTTGCGCTGGCGAACCGCGACCTGGTGGCCGGAGTGAAGATCGGGCAGAAGGGGCTGCAGCTGTCGCGGCTTTACGATCCGCGTTTGCCGGGGCAGACGAAGTTCGGAGCGATGCCTGACGGGCTGGCACTGTCTCCCGATGGGGCCCGGCTCTACGTGGCGAATTCGGGGACGGACTCGATCGCGGTGTTTCATACCAAGCCATCGGACCTGATTGGCGCTCCCGAGAAGCCGTTAGGGTTTATACCGACGGAGTGGTATCCGACGACGGTGACGGTGAAGGGGGACCGGCTCTACGTGGCCACGGCAAAGGGCCAGGGTACGGGACCCAACGTGGCTCCGGAGCCGCAGGCGGCGAACCCTCCGCCGACATTGAAGCCGAGGGGGCGGAGACCGCACACCTACATTGCGACGCTGTTGCATGGGTCGCTGGCCAGCATCGACCGATCCAAGGCGGAGCAAGATCTTCGCGAACTGACGGAGCAGGCGATCAAGAGCAACCTGCTGAAAACCGGGCTGCTGGGCGCCGAGGAGCCTCACGTGGCGTTCTCGACGGGTTCGAATCCAATTCATCACGTGATCTACATCATTCGCGAGAACCGGACGTATGACCAGATACTCGGCGACTTAGGAGCGGGGGATGGCGATCCGTCGCTGACGATGTATGGGAAGGACATTACGCCGAACGTGCACAAACTCGCGCTGCAGTTTGGTGTACTGGACAACTTTTATGACTCGGGCGAGGTCTCGGGCGACGGGCATGTGTGGTCCACGGCGGGGATCACGAGCGACTACACGGAGCGTGACTGGCAGCAATCGTATCGCGGAGCGGAGCGGACCTACGACTTCGAAGGAGTGGTGGCAAATGGGTATCCGATACAAGAGAAAATTTCGGATATCAATGAGCCGGACAGCGGTTACTTGTGGACCGATCTGACCAAGCAGAGGAAGACGCTGTATCACTTCGGCGAATTTGTATCGACGAAGTTCTGCGACGATTCAGGAACCGCGCCGAAGCAGAAGTCTCCGGTGGAGGGCACGCCGGAGCCGGTGCAAATATGCGAGCACGGGTACATCGGGCCGGGAGAAGAGATTCCGGCGAATTATGGCGGAGGGAACAGCCGGTATCCGTGGAAGATTCCGCTGATTTACAAGAATGTGGCGACGAAGCCGGAGTTGGAGGGGAAGTTCGATCCGGCGTTTCCGGACTTCAACCTGAGTTTTCCGGACCAGTTGAGGGTGAATGAGTTTCTCACACACTTTAATGTGTGGGTCGCGGACCGGATGCAGGGGCGCGATACGATGCCGGCCTTTGTGATGCTGCGCCTGCCGAACGATCATACCGCCGGTACCAGGCCGGGCATGCCGACTCCGAAGGCGTCAGTAGCGGACAACGATCTGGCCGTTGGGCGTGCGGTCGATGCGGTGTCAAACAGCCCATACTGGGACGATACGGTGTTCTTCATCCTGGAGGATGATGCACAGGACGGAGCAGACCACGTAGATGCTCACCGGTCGGTGGCGCTGGTGATCAGCAAGTATTCTCCGCGGCAGGACAAGCCGTTTGTGGATCACACCTTCTACACGACGGTGAGCGTGCTGCACACGATGGAGGACTTGCTGGGGATTCCTGCGATGAATATCAACGATGCGCTGGCCCCGCTGATGAGTCCGCTGTTCACGGGACCGGGCGATCAGCCGTCGTTTTCGGCGGACTATTCGAACCAGGCGAACAATCTCGTCTACACCGCGAACTCGCCGAATGCTCCGGGAGCGAAGAAGTCAAGCCGGATGGATTTCACGCATGAAGACAGGGCTGACGCGAAGGAACTCAATGTGATTTTGTGGAAGGATGCGATGGGCAACAAGCCTGTGCCTTGGATGATTCTTCATCCCCACGCGGGGCAAAAAAAGGATGATGACGATTAGATACGTTTCTTGACATCCGTGGCTTGGAAGGAAGACTATGTCACGGTTATCGGGCCGAGCCTTCTGACTGGTTATTTCTCTAAAACATCTCCTAACTACTCTTGAAGCATGGATATCTGTCACTAAACTGCAACGGTATCTTAATCGCATAAGAAATCAGGCAAAGGAGCTCCTAAATGCTCTCCGCAGACGGTTTTCGCGGAGCGGCAAATGGAGACTTCATTCCGGCTCCTGCTGAATTTGGCAGCGTTTGACCCACTTATCCTCTCTGCGCCGCAATTACTCATAATCGGATCAACAGGGAGATAGACATGGCTCAAAGCGCATATGTGTTCGGCTATGGATCGCTGATAGAAAGAGCATCGCGGACGCGGACTAATCCTGAGGCTATCAATGCATGGCCAGCGCGAGTGACTGGCTACAGCGCGGCCGGTTCCACCAGTTCGCCAACTATGTCGGCAGCACCTGCACCTATTTGGGGGCGATAGAAAAGGCCGGGGCCACCATTAATGGCGTTGTCTACAAGGTAAACGACATCGAGGCAACGAAAGAGCGAGAAACCGGTTATACCGCCACGCTAGTGACGGGCGGGATCACGATGCTGGATGGCGGCGGCCTGTGGAATCACGGGGATGTCTACATCTTTCTGAGCGATCCCGAGGACATTTCCAAGACCAAAGAGCCTACCGCGGATGTCCCTATGGTCCAATCTTATGTCGACATCTGTGTCAACGGATGTCTTGAAATCGAGGGACTGTATCGCACAGCTACTGGCTTTGTCCAGGAATTCATCAAGAGCTCGACCGGGTGGAACAAATACTGGGTGAACGACAGACTCTATCCTCGCCGTCCATTCATTTATTGTCCGAATGCCACCACCATTGATAAGGCTCTGCAAACAGGAGGCGTCCTCAAGTACGTACAGCCTCCCGACAACGGCTAAAACCGTGCCTTTCACACGAGTGTAACTTTGCCTGACGCCAGATCGTAGTAGGCAGCGACGATCTTCAGTTTGCCTTCTTTCACCATCGGGGCGAGAACAGTTGAAGCCTTGCTCAATAGCTCTGCCTGATTTGCGGCGTTGGCCTTGGTTGCTGCGACGAGGTCGGAGCCAGCCTGGTCAACCGCGCGTTGTATGTGGGGAAAAAGCGCGCTGATTTGCCCGGGGACGGATTTGCCCTGAATGGCAGCTTTGACGGCTCCGCAGTTGGCGTGGCCGAGTACGATAATCACTTTAGTTCCCAGAACAGCGGCCCCGTATTCAAGACTCGCGATTATCTCCGAGGTGGCTATGTTTCCGGCAACACGAGTGAGGAAAACGTGCCCGATGCTCTGGTCAAAGATGAGCTCGACCGGGACACGTGAGTCGGCGCAGGCGAGAACGGCGGCAAAGGGCTCCTGCTTTTCGACGGTGTGATCGCGGAGGATCTGGAGATCCAGTGCATTGTGCAGGATTTGTTCCGCCATGAAGCGGGTGTTGCCGTCGAGAAGGGTTTTGAGCGCCTCGTCTGGAGTCAGGACGCTCTGGGCGAGTGCTGGCGTGCCGGTCAGAAATCCAGTGGAAGCGCCTCCGAGGAGGGTTGCAGTGGTTCCGGCGAGGGCGGTACCAAGGAACCTGCGACGCGAAAGTTCGACCAGATGCGACTTCGAGGAAATATTCAACTGAGATCCTCCTCAAGTTCTTAGTGCGTGCCAATCATAACGTGAGAAACCCTGGTCCTTTTGGAAGTCGGCGGCGGTTCGCGAAAGACAGGCTGCCTTTCGCGAATGACTTCGAGGCGAGGCTTCAACGTGTTTTGCGCGGAACCTTCACGGCAAGCGAGATGCCGACGATTTCATTGGTATCCCATCCGGCCGGGAGGTTAACAGATTGCAAGAGGTAGTAAGGCCGAATAGAAATCAGGCTGGTTATTGGCAGCCGGACGCCCACCTGGAAGCGGTTCTGGGTATAGCTCGTGCCTCCATTGGCAAACGGATTATTCCAGGGGACGATAAAGAACTCGTTATTCACCACGACGACCGGACGCCAACTCGTTCGCAGTGGTAAGGTGTAGTCCACGCCGGGACGAAATCGGAGACGCGCAGAGGCTTGGCGATCGTCGGGAAACCGCCCTTCGACGAGCGTACGCAGGTTAAAACGCAACGGTCCTCGTGGTTTGCTAAGCGTGAGATTGAGCTGCAGCCGGTTTTCATAAGTAATTTTGGGAACTCCGGGGTAGCGCTGGTAACGGTAAATCGGAATTACCGTGAGCCAGGGCCGGGGGCGAAAGGCCAAGCCGCCCTGGACGAAGTACTCATACAGGTTGGAGCCTCCTTTGTCGAAGCGTTCATGGAATTCGATATCCAAAGACCTGCTTTGCGGGAGAGTGAAGGAGACGCCCTGGTCGAGCCAGAGCCCAATCTGCTTATCGTCCTCCGGGTCCTCAGGCTTTTGTTGCTGGGCGCGCGCGGAAACGACCAGCACGCAGCTGGAAAAGACAGCGAGAGCCAGTGCTATGGATCTGGATGCTGACCCTCTGAACATGCATTTGTGACCCATGCGATAGAGGTCTGAAAAAGCTTCTGCCGTTAAACGGGCCGTGGCAGCCCGGTGATGCGAGTTTCAAGGAAGAATGATAACTTGTGGTTCACCGCGGAAGGCAAGAGATAACCGGGTGATTCTTCAACGGAGGGACGACGATGAACGATAACGTTCTGGAGAAGCTGAAAGAAGGAGCACGCAAGTTTTACGAAGAAGTGCACGCGGAAAAGAAGGAGCAGTACCAGCGGGCGGCATCTACTCCGCAGCAGCCGCACACGCTGATCATCGCGTGCGCGGATTCGAGAGTGGATGTGGAGGCGATTACCAGTTCGGGTCCGGGAGAGGTTTTCGTGGCGCGCAATGTCGGCAACATGGTGCCGCCGTATAGCGGGACGCCGGGCGGTATTACAGCAGTGATCGAATATGCGGTATCGGCGCTCAAGGTAAAGCACGCAGTCGTTTGCGGGCACTCCGACTGCGGGGCGATGAAGGGTCTGCTGATTCCAGAATCGACGGAGAATCTGCCGACGGTGAGGTTTTGGCTTCACCACGGGCAGGCGGCGCTGATGGTGTCTGAAAGCATGGCGAAGAAGGGCGAGGATCCGTTGGCGCGGCTGAAGCGCCTGACGGAAGAGAACGTGCTGATGCAGCTGGCGCACCTGAAGACCCATCCGAGCGTGGCGGGCGCGATGGCGCGCGGTGAGCTGACGATCTCGGGCTGGGTCTACGATATTGGCGAAGGCGTGGTGCGCATCGCAGAGGATGGGCAAAGAAGTTTTGTTCCGGTGACGACCGCCGCCGGGGTCCAGGGATGATCGTTTCCCAAACTCAGCGCCTGGTGGAGATGATCCAGGGCCTGAAAGGACCAATCGTCTCCCTGGTGGCATGGGACTTTGCGGTTGTCGTTTGCTACCAGGTGCTGCACTGGAAGTGGGTAGGGGTTTCGGCTGTGCCGCTGGCCGCTTTCGGCACGGTGATCGGCATCATCGTGGGCTTTCGCAACGGCTCCGCCTATGGACGCTGGTGGGAAGCTCGAACTCTCTGGGGCGCGATCGTGAACAGAAGCCGGACGTTTGCGCGCCAGGTGCTGACGGCGATGTCGCCTACGCCGGATGCAACGGCCGCCGATCGGACGCCAATTGCAGCCGCACAGCGGGAACTGGTGCTCCACCAGGTGGCCTACGTGCACGCGCTGCGCCAGCAGCTACGCGGGCTTGATCCCGTGCCGGTCGTGGCGGCGCTGGTTCCCAAAGAAGACCCGGCAGAGATGGCTCGTGACAGGAACGTCGCGCTCAGGATTCAGAGGCGGATGAGCGAGATTTTGGTCGATGCGCGGCGGCGCGGCTGGCTCGATGAGTTGCAGTGGCAGGCTCTCGATAACAGCCTTTCTGCCCTGATGGACGCGCAAGGGGGAGCAGAGCGAATCAAAAACACGCCGATGCCGAAGCAGTTCGACTTCTTTCCGAGACTCTTCGTACAGACTTATTGCCTTATGTTGCCGTTAGGCATGGTGGAGAGTCTGGGCTGGTTTACACGCCGCTGGGGTCGACTCTGGTGGGATTCATGTTCCTGGCACTGGAGAGAATCGGACGCGACCTCGAGGATCCTTTCGAGAACACGATTCACGACGTCTCGATGACGGCGATCGCGACGACCATCGAGATCAATCTGCGGCAACTGCTTGGGGAAACGGAGTTGCCGGAGCCGATCAAGCCGGTGGATGGAGTGCTCTGGTGAGGCGAGACAGCGTTCGGCGATTAAAACGAAAAAGGCAGGCGCTAGGGCCTGCCCTTGATCCTTTTGGAGGCTGATTACTTCTTGGCGGGTTTTGGCTGGCTCGAGGTGGCTCCGGACAGAACCGAGCGCGACTCGTGATGCTGCCTTGCCATCATGACGGTAAGGCTGATGGAGGTGATCATGAAGATGATGGCGCACCAGGTAGTGGTGCGGGTCAGCAGGTTGGCTGCCGAACGGGGTCCGAAGGCCGTCTGCGAGCCCTGGCCGCCAAAGGCTCCGGCGAGGTCGGCGCTTTTGCCCTGCTGCAGCAGGATCACGGCGATCATGAAGAGGCAAACGATTACGTGGATGACAATGAGCAGATAAATCATGTGGTCGCTTCTGAGCGGGTCCTAACTGGATTGCAGAATGTTTGGTGCGGAAGGGGGGACTTGAACCCCCATGCCTCTCGGCGCCACCCCCTCAAGATGGTGTGTCTGCCATTTCACCACTTCCGCACTCGGCACGTGGTTGTCCTTCCCGAGTATAGCAAAAAGAATGAGGGAAAATCCCCATGGGCCGGGTACGGAGAACGGCGGCTGGCAGTCTCTTTACGCTGCTTTTTCTTCGCGGAAAGAGAGCTCCTGAATGTACTGGGCCGGCTGTTTATGGTCGATGTCTCTTCATGTCCGGCAGTTCATCGCGCGATACCCACCACAAGACTTCGCCGAAGATCTTCCACTTTGAAGCGTTGCTGATATCGAGCGGACGGTATTTGTAATTGGCGGAAACGAGCAGGTCGGAACCGGAGAGCCGCTGGAAGCGGGCGACCTTGAAGCCCAGATCGCGGTGAGAAACGACAGTGATCTTCTGGCTGAGGTGGTCCCGGTCGGTAGCTGCAGTATCGATGAAGATGATGGAGCCGGGGAGAACGACGGGAACCATGGAGTCGCCCGCCAGATGCATGCTGACCATGTCTTCCGGGTGAGGGCACCAGGATAAAGGCGCGAGCAGGACGTCCTCGACGCGGGCATCGGAGAGGCTGATATTTTCCGGCGGGGCGATCTCATCTCCGTAAGCGGTTACATTGAGCAGAGGAATAGCCACGGCGTTCTTACCCGCGAGATGGGCAGAGGCTTTTTTGCCGGAGACGAGGGTAAGATCTTCGAGATCAACGCGAAGCGACGATAAAGCTCTCCCAAAGGTAGCGTCTGGCAGACCGGAAGTATTGATGCCGGCCCGCTCCCAGAAGTACACACCCCCGGGGCGGGGTGCCAGATTGCCGAGGGCGACATAGGTTTCCGCGGTTGGCTCGATTTTGCCCTGTATCCAGCGGGAAACGGTAGCGGGGGAGACTCCGAGCCGTTCGGCAAGACTGGCCTGGGTGAGGGTCAATTCCGCCAGTAGCCGACGGATCCGTCCAGACCATTCAGGCGGCGAATTTTGATGGCCCACGGCGGCTCCCGGTCGCTTGCATCATTTCATGGTAGAAATTTCACCAATGAAATCAATAACTTAGCTTCGTCAGAGCTATCCTAACAGTATTTTTCAAGCATCTAAGTCTGCGAGGCATGACGGTTTGTGAGAACGCGCACCTCAAATCCCGACCGGGTTGGTCAAGAATTCAAAGCAGATGAACCCAAACCTATACTTACTGGACACCTTCCAGGGTTCATGTCCTGGCGTTCAAAGATTGAGCGGCACCGCAAAGATTCCGGCTCCGAAGGAGGGCGCATATGCCAGGACTGCGCCGAAGCCATAAAGTACTGATCGTAGATGACGCTCAAAACGTCGCAGATACGTTGGCGTTGATCTTTTCGAAGGAAGGATACGAGGCGCGGGTTGCCTACTCAGCGGAGAAGGCCATCGAAATTATCGCCCTTTGGATTCCGGATCTCGCGATCGTGGATGTGGTGCTGCCGCAGATGAACGGCCTGGAACTGGCGCTCGTGCTGAAGGACAACTATCCGAACTGCAGGCTGATGCTGTTCTCGGGCGAAGAGGCGACCGCGGAGCTGATAGCTCACGAGGCGAGAAACGGCAACGTGTTCGAGGTGCTTGCCAAGCCTGTTCATCCGGCGTACATCCTGGAGGCGGCGGCGAATTTACTGGGCTTTGATTCGAGCGGTTACGCCGGGAATTCGGCATAGAGGCAGCTAAGCCTGTCGTATACGAGGGAATAGATCGCTGCCGACGAGATGCAGCGCAACCCAGAGTGTGAACCACTCGATTCCCAAGAGAGGGGTAAGCCAGCGCAGTGCCACGAGAAATCCTGAGGCCCAGCCCAAGGCGATGACAGCGAGGTTCACGCCGATGATCCACGCAGAATGCAGAAGCGGATCGGAGCTGCGGGCACGACCGAAGAAATAACTGCCGAGGTAGTGATAGTAGCTTGCCGCGGCGACGTGAAAGACATACACGCCAACGCGAAAAGCTGGCGACATATAGCGCCCGTAAGTTCCCCACACGAGGCATTCTCCGAGAAAGAAGAGCGCGAGCACGGTGAAACGCGCATTGCCGGACGAGAGTGCCCGCCAACCGCCGAGGCATAACACCAATGCTGCCAGGGAGAGCGTGACGGTGAGCAAGAGCCATGGCCGGGAATCCAAGTGTCCGACATTGAAAAGCACCAGGCTAAGCCAGGCGAAGGCCAGTACGGTCTGGTAGTAAGCTCGCCGGACCGCAATCTGGCCGTCACGCGGGCCGGACTGGAAGACGCGCTCGGCTTTGGCGAAGTGGCCGATGAAATAAATCCAGACTAAAGCGCTGAAGAGCGCGGCGCCCAAGAGCGACCGCAGGCCGATGAGCACCAGAAGGGTGAGAGCGACGAGCGCGAAAAAAATGGCGGCAAGCTGGGGCTGCTTTTTAAGAGCGTTGGCCTGTCCGCGAAATGCATAGAAAAAGTGAGCCTGCCCCATCCAGGCAGTGAGGGCGTAGAGATTAAGAATTTCGGGAGCCATCTGGCCAGCCCACATCTTTGCAGGAGCATGGGGAACCAGAGTTAGCGGAATGGCGTAGCCGAGACCCATCAGCAGAAAGGTGAGGCCGATAGAGAGCGCGGGACGGCTGAGGAGCGGCGAAGGGTTGCTAACAGCCACGGCGTTCATGGGCTGGGGCAAATTTATCAGAGCTGCAGAACGATGTCGTCCTGGTTATCAGCTAGAAATGCAGATCGAGGTGGGCGAAGCTTTCGATTTCGAGCAAGTGGCGGCCGGCGGGTGCATGATCGATCGTCTCGTGCTCAAGCACCCAGGTGTTGGGGTGGTGGATGTAGACGGCATGGAGTCCCGCGGCGAGGGCCGGGTTGATGTCGGAACGGGGGCTGTTGCCGATCATCCAGGTGGTGCTGCACGTGAGCGAGTAGCGCGAGCAGACGCTGTAATAAGCCTCGGGATTCTTTTCGTGAGGGATTTCGACGGCGGTGAAGTAGTCGGAGAGTCCGGATCGGGCTAGCTTGTGCGACTGTTCCTCCCGATTGCCTTTCGTCATCAGGATGAGGCGATGGCGTTCGGCGAGTACTGGCAGGGTTTCCAGCACGCCGGGCAGCAGTTCGATTTCCTGCTCGGTAATGCAGTTTGCGAAGCTGACGATGCGCTCGTGGCGCGCAGGCGTGATGGGCTCGGCTGAGAGACGCTCGAAGCAGCTGACGAGGGCGCGGCGGAAGCTGGAGACTCCGTAGCCGTGCAGGCGGGTGTTCTCGCGCTCGACCTGGTTGAGGATCTGGCGAACCTCGTCGTGTGTGTACTCGTGGTGGTCGAGCCAGGAGATAAACGCTGCGATGGCGCGCTCGAAATAGATATTGTTTTCCCAGAGCGTGTCGTCGGCGTCGATGAGCAGCGTCTGGCCGGGCGCGAATCTGGTCGAACCATTGAGCATAGTTTGAGCGTAACAAAAGCCGGCACTTTTTCGAATTTTTTGCCACGAACCGCAGTCGGAGCGGGCTCAGATTTCCTCAGGAATTCTATGGACTCAGCGCGAGTTTGTTGAGAACTCAGGGTTTACACCTCTGTTCCACGCGCGAGGATACGGCGGCTTGCCTGGATCCGGAATCTAAGTTGACGGATGGTTCAGGAGGGTGATGCGAAGTTGGCGTGAAATATCGGTGTTGGTGCTGGCGTTCCTTTTTGCCGGCAAATGCGCGGAGGCGCGCGAGGCTGCGCTGCTGCTGGAAGAGCCGTTTGGAAGATTCGGCGCGATGACGCCAACCGGTCACGCGGCGATCTATCTCAGCGATGTGTGCGCGCAGAGCCCGACGGAGTTGAGGCCGTGCATGCCGGGCGAGAACGGCGTGGTGTTGAGCCGGTATCACCACATTGACGGTTACGATTGGCTGGCGATTCCGCTTATCCCTTATCTGTACGCAGTCGATGATGCTTCGCAGATTCCAGCGCAGGCGGATCGGGGGCTGGAGACCCGGTTACGGGACCGGTATCGGCGGGAACACCTGATGGAGTTGGTGCCGGACGATCCGAAGAAGGAAATACCAGGCGGCGAGTGGATCCAACTGATCGGGGCGGCATACGACCGCAGGATTTATGGATATGCAATTGAGACGAGCAAAGAGCAGGACGACGCGCTGATCGCGGACTTCAATGACCGAACGAACAAAAGCCATTTCAATTTCTTCTTCAACAACTGCGCGAACTTTGCGGAGAACGTTATGAACTACTACTATCCGCATTCGATCCGGCGAAATTTTGTTGCGGACACCGGGCTGATGACGCCGAAGCACGCGGCGAAGTCGCTGGTGAAGTATGAGAAGAAACATCCTGAGATTGAGACGGCGAGCTTTGTGATCGAGCAGGTGCCGGGAACGATTCCGCGCAGCACACCGGTGGATGGGGTCTCCGAGGCGCTGTTGAAGTCGAAGAAGTATGTGCTGCCGATTACGCTGCTGCAGCCCTTTGCCACGGCGGGGCTGGCGGTGGTTTATCTCGGCGGAGGCGGCCTGTTCCATCCCGATCCGCACGCGACGGTGTTTGACGCGACGAAGGATACGGTGCCGGGCATTGCGAGTGATCGGAAGGCTACAGATTCGGGTCCCGTTTCGATGGTTAACGGCGACGCGGGTTATCGACCTGTTACGCTGACGCGCGGGAAAGAATGAATTAAACGCAGAGCAGTTGACTCGACCCACGTCCGAAAATCCGAACCCTTCGGCTTCGCTCAGGGCAGGCTGTAGGGCACCCAGCGCAACTCCGAACAGCCCTATTCGGGAAAATCGTCATCGTCGGTCTGGCCGGCGCTGGCGGGAGTGTTCTTCTTGTCGGAGTCGGAGGGTTTCGGAATGTGGGCCTCCGCGAAGTCTGGTTCGTCGTAACGGTAGAGCGTGTTCATGAAGAACTTGTAGGCTCCGTGGGACTGGGCGCGCCACTGCGGCTTGAATCCATATAAGTAGATACGTCCCTTGCCGTAGGAGACTTCGACGGCAGCGGCCTGGCCTTCGATCTTTTCGGGATGCAGGAGGACGCCGCTCTCGAGCGGGTTGGTTCCGGCGGAGTAGGTGGCGAGGATGGTGCCCGTGAATCCGGGCTTGAGGGCGAAGGCAGGCCCGCGTTCGAACATCACGATGGGATCGGCGGGGAGTCCGTAGAGCGCGGGCCGCGCGGGATCATTTAATTCGATGCGCAGCAAGGCTCCGGAGCAGAAGAACTGGTCGCTCTTGACTCCGGCAAGGATGTTGGTGACGGGCAGGCCGAACAGGTCGATGAGAGCGGACGATGTCTGGTTGAAGGCGACGAGAGTGCCGCCGGCGCGGACGAATTCGCGGAGCGCGGCGACGCCGTCGGAGTCGATGCCTCCGGCGTATTCGCTGGGGACGATGCCGGGCTTAAATCCGTCGGTGAGCTGGCTCTTGGTGAGGTCCGGCAGGATGATGGTGTCGAAGCGGGCGTGGAGATTGCCGGCTTTGACTCCCGCGTTATAGAGAGACTCGGGTGAGAAGCCGTATTTCTCGAGGATCCAGCGGGTCCAGCCTTCATCGATGGAGGGCTGCCACGGACGGTAAAGGCCGACGCGGGCTTTGTGGATGGGCAGAGTCTCGGCTGAATGCGATCCGGAGACTGCGCTGACGCCATATTTCTGCGCGATGGAGAGCAGCTTCTCGCGGCCGATGCCGGTGACGATGAAGGCTCCGGTTTCGGGGCCTTCGGAGGTCTGGACTTCGTCGCGGGAGAAAGAGACAGAGCCGCCCGAGGCGAGGATTTCGTTGACGGCCATGAAACTGGCGTTGGGCTTGTGGCTGAGGATGAAGGTCGGGCCAGAGCCATCGACTGAGACAGACAGCGGATCGATCTTTGAATTGATGGGGGCGACGAGTTCAAGAGCCGAGCGCTGGTCTTCGCCGACGGGATCGGTGACGGGGTCGACGCGCACGCCCATCTGCATGGGGAGGGTCCAGCCCGTGACGTCATAGGGAAGAGTCACGGGTTTGGCGCTGCCATCGAGGATAGCCAGCGGGTAATGCTGCGCTTCGAAGAGCTCCTTGGCGAGGCCGGAAAAGGGCTGGTCCATGAGAACGACCCACGAGCCGGCAGGGTAGTCGATGCCGTTCGCGTGAAAGGTGCGGTCGGCACGGTGCACTTCGAGTCCGTTGTCGAGGAGCTTTTGAGCGAGCAGGGCTGCCTCGGGGGTGTCGGCCTGCGGATTGGGCAGCACGTAGGCGTACGGTGCGGCGTGCTTGAAGTGCTCGATGTTGTCGTGCGCGGCCTGCCAGCGGTTATAGAGAAGCTGCTCGCGGTATTTCGACGCGGTGTCGAGCACGGACATGGAGGCGGCAACCATGTATTTGACGGCGTCGCTCAGATGCCACCAGCCTCCCTGCCACGGGTCGGTATACATGGTGAGGGCCTTGAGGTCCTGCGAGGGCTTGGGAAATTCGTCCACGGTGTAGAAGCGCGGCGTGGCGTAGCGGTAAAGGGCGGTCTCGGTAAAGAAGGAGATCTCGTTGCGAAAGACGTGGGTGAAATCGAGGAAGCCGGGATACCAGTTGTCGAATTCGTCCTGAGAGATCGCGCCGGGAAGGTGCTGCTCCTGCAGGGCCGCAGACATCTGCGTGCCGACGACGTTCAAGCCAGCTGCGCATGTAGGGGCTGATGTTTGAGGAGATGGGATCGGCAAAGGGCGGGATCCAGATGCGGGCAGGGAAGGGCGCGGTCTGGTGCTGGCAGTAGAAGATGACGGGGCTGTATTCGATTTCTGTGCGGGTGACGACCTGCGACTCGATCATGTTGAGCATGTAGCCGTCGCGGTTGTTGTCGTGGCCGACGTACTCCTGGTAGAGCCACGGCATTGGCGAGACTTCGAAAGGAGTTCCGAGGTTGCGGCGATACCAGGAGACGACCATGTTCTGGCCGTCGGGGTTGATGGTGGGCCAGAGCATGAGGATGACGTTGTTCAGGATGGCATCGATCTGGGGGTCGCCCTGCGACGAGACGAGCTTGTACGCAAGCTGGATGGAATGCTGGCCGCCGGCAACTTCGCTGGAGTGGAGTCCGCCATCGATGTGAACGATGACCTTGGATGTGCGGGCGAGTTCACGGGCCTGCTCGTCGGTCAACGAGCGGGAGTCGGCGAGTTTGCGGGCGATGGACTTGTATTCTTCGAGACGCGCGAGGTTTTCAGGCGAGGAGATGACGGCGATCTCGAAGTCTTCGCCGCGGGTGCTCTTGCCGACTTTGAACATCTTTATGCGGTCGGAACTGGCGGCGAGGGCGTGAAAATATTTGATCGCGTCGTCGTAGTCGGCGAGGTAGAAGTCATCTCCGGGATTGTGGCCCAAGACCGAGGCGGGGGTGGGAATCTGGGCGGCAGCGGTTACGAATCGAAGGGCGATAAGAAAGACAAGGAGGGAGCGGCAGCGCATTCATGTCCTCTGAGCGATGTGAATGGATGCTTTATCGTCGCATCGAGGAGGCAGATAGGGAAGGGTTTTTAGTCTCAGCGGAAAATAGAGACTTTCAGAAGATCGGTGGAAGCGGTTGGGTTCAGAGCCATCTTGAGGACGCCGCTGCCGCTGAGGTTGACCTGATCGGAAATGACGTTTCCGAGGATGTAGGTGCCGCTGCTCGCGCCTCCGCTGATGTTGACCTGATTTCCGTAAGTGGTGGAATGCAGATAGAGCGAGCCGGAGAAGGCGAGAGATCCGGAGCCACTGTAGGAGAGCCCGGCGGAGTTGCTGTGGCCCATAAAGACGAGGAGACCACGGCTGCCGCTGCTGCTCGCGGTATCAGAAGTGTCGCTGGCGGAGTCCCAGTAGGTGCCGAGAGCAGTGCACTGGCTCCAGAGGACGTTGCCGGAGAGCGACGTCGCCATACCCAGGGAGGATGGCGGTGCGCCGCCGTTGCAGGTGAGCATGGAGGAAGAGACGTTATCGATGGATGAGCCGCAGCCGGTGCATCCGGAGAGTTGCAGCGAGCCCGACAGGAAGTAGAACATGACTCCATCGGTCTGATGCCACGTCATGCCTGAGGTGACGGAGCCGCAGCTTGGCGTGCAGGGCGTAGCGTTGCGCAGGTATTCACTGCCGCCGGAGGAGAGATTTCCGTTGAGGTAATAGACGCCGGGCAGAAAGATGGCGGTGGAGTAGCCGTCGAGGCCGGTGATGCCGTTGGGGTAGTATCCAGGGCCGAACTCGATGCACTGGTTTGTCGTGGGCCAGTGTGAGGTGCGGCTGTCGGGGCAGCCATCCTGGTGATAGCTGACCCAGGTGCCGCTGGTTCCGGTGATTGGTGTTGCGGAGGCCATGCCGCTCGGGATTGGAACGGAAGCGTAGGGATCAGGCACGGGCGCGACGGGGTTTTGCCAGATGCCGGTGGTACCGCCTTTGAATCCTCCGCCCCAGCACCAGCTGTTGGCAGTGGCGGTCGACGCGGAGGGGCCGCCGACCGCGCCGACATTGCCTCCCGTACCGTTCGGGCCTCCGAGACTGGTGTCGATGATTCCTGATGGATTGCAGAGGATACCAGTGCTGCTGGAAGAGTTGGCAGTGATGCTGCGCTGCGGGCCGCCCGCGATGACGAGATCACCGCCGCCGGAAACCGTGAGAGCGCCGGACATCGTCGGGTGCAAAACGACAAGCGGAGGGGCTGACAGAACGGCGGTCATACCGCAAGTACAGGAAGCGCCGACCTCCATGTATTGTTTGCCGAGCATACCCATGAACCAGGTCTTCACGTTCTGAGCGACGGTGGTGGTCATGAAGGGGTAGGCGGTGTATTTCGTTGAGCTGGGTGTGGTCACTCCGCTTACCGAGGATGGAAATGTCCAGGCGACACTGGTGCCAGCAGTACTGGAGGTGAATCCGCCGCCGCTGAATCCAGCGAAATTGGCATAGCTGCACATGGGCGCGTTTGGCGTGGATACGCAGTTGCTGGAGGTTCCGATGGTGAACAGCGTGGTGTTGGAGCTGTTTTTCACTGTGAGGCATTGGTCGACGCCGGACGAGCAGACGCCGACCTGGTAAAGCATGTCCATAGCGCCCGCAACGCAGGCCGAGTCGGCCGCGGTCTGTGCGGCCTGACGGGTAAACCAGAGATTGGTGAGGTCCACCCCGAAGCCGAGAACCGCGAGGAGAAATGTCGAGGCCATGAGGACGAAGGCCATGGAAGCCTGTCCGGATTCGCTGGCTGCGAAGCGCCGGGAAAGATGCGTGAATCTGCCTCGTCTCATCTTTCTACCTCAATAGAGAATGCGGCCCTGCGTAGAAGCCGTAAGAGTGTGCGTGAAACCGGGTATGTGGGTGTATGGCACGTAGGTATACGAAACAGAGATAGTTACTAATGAGCCCGGGGACGCGTTTCCTCCGGGATAGCAGACCGTCACGGTCATCGATGAGACGTCGTGCAGGCTGTAACCGCTGGCGACGTTTGTCACCGTGCTGATAACAGATGACGGGGACGATGTTGAGCAGCCCGAGGCGCTCAAGCCCGCATCGGACCCGTTCACGATCGCGTAACGCAGGCCCTCGTGGGCGGCCTCAGAAATCACGCTGGAGGTGTAAATGAGCATGCTCAATTCAAAGAGCGAGAAGATGGCAGTCAGAAGGATGAGCATTCCAAGGCTGGATTCAACCATGTACTGCCCCTCATCGTTCCTGAGCCGCCGGACCAAACAAAGGAGTTGGCGGAACCAGAGTTTTCGTCTCATTGGATTGCCCTCATCTCAGCCATGCGATGGAAATTGAGCACCGGGACGAGGGTGACGCCCATGAAGGTTCCTGGAACCGGAGGATAGATCGTGTACTGGACGTCAACTCTGTAGAGCGTGAACTTCGCCGATTCGGGATCGGTATCGCGCGTCCACGAGGTGGTGGTGGCTC
This sequence comes from uncultured Acidobacteriaceae bacterium, assembly GCA_963782175.1. Taxonomy (GTDB): domain Bacteria; phylum Acidobacteriota; class Terriglobia; order Terriglobales; family Acidobacteriaceae; genus Silvibacterium. The sequence goes on along the minus strand of CAWAIX010000005.1, from coordinate 146,875 downwards.
CCCAGGTCTGACATGTAGCGCCGCTGGCGCTGGTATTCACGGAATTCGAGCAGACCTGCACGGTCGTTTTCGTCGATGCATTGATGAATCCACTGATGTCGCCTTCAGCGAGCGCCGCGACCGATGTGGATGTGCTGATTGGGCCCGCGGCAGGTACAGAAGTGCCCGCCGGTGTCGCGAAGCCCTGAACGGCGTACTCGACGGCGTTGCGCGCCGATGAGCACAGCGTGGCCGCGGCGATGAAGTAGTAGCCATAGTCGACGGCAAGAACCATGAGAAGCGCGATGACGGGCAATACGAGCGCGGTTTCAAGCAGGCTCTGACCGGACGTGCCAGATCGCAGACTACGCAGATTTGCGATGTTCCTCACAGCTTCTTCTCCGGATCGCGCGGCTTGTCAGCGGGATTGAGCGCAGCCACGCTGGAGGGGTTCTTTTGCGCTGTGCCGCGCGCGACAAATACGGCGGCTATCTTGTCCTGGTAAGCAAGCTCAAAGCGCGGATCCATGCGCAACAATTGCGCCAGCGCGGCATCGACCGGAGCGATAACCAGGCCGGCGGACTTGAGGTCGGGATCGGAAGACCAGTCGGGGGCGCCGTTCCAGGTCTTGATCGAGCGATCGATTTTTTCATCGCCGTAAAAGGCTGCGCGTCCGTCGATGCTGACCGGCTGGCGCAGGTTCCAGATGAGAAATCCCCCCCAGCCGTAGGTGTTATAGAGTGCGCCGGAATACTGGCGCTCGCGGACGACCTCGATGGCCTTGAGCGGCATCTGCTCGGCCAGCTTCCCCTCGAGCCGGTCATTCCTGATCTGCGTCGCAAAGGCGCTCGCGACGACCATCAGCGCGGTCGCGGCGAGGCCAAGCGGCACGGACCAGAGCGCGTCGCGCTGTGGTTCCTCTGAGCTCGCTCGGGCTGGGAGGCTGTCAGCAATGATGACTGCGGCAACTACGGCCAGGAACCAGATATCGCGCTGCGAACGGAAGGACAGAATGAAGGCCAAGGCGAGCACAAGCGTCTCGAAGGGGAAGAAGCGATGGAATTTGAACATCAACCCTACAGCCGCCAGGGCGAGAAAGAGCAGAAGAAAATCCATCATGGAACGGAACGGCAGGGCGTGCATTTCGCTGACGGTATTCAAAACGCCGGGTTGCGATGCGAGGGCGTGCGCGATTTTGTAAATGCCGATGCCGTAGGGATTAACGCAGGGTGCGGCGATGCATGTGAGAAGTACGAGCCAGAGCTTTCGCGCGGAGAGGCGGCTGATGCTGGGCTTCCAGAAGAGCGCAAGCAGCGGCTCGCATGCAGCTACGGCAAGCAGCATGAGGCCATCGATGAACTGGATGTGGATATTGGCCCAGAGAGCGAAGAGCGGCGGCAGCCATAGGAGCTTGCGGGCCGATCCGGTGCGGCGGGCCTGCATGAGGATATCGATCTCGAGGATGAAAAAGAGAATTGTGAAGAGCCACGGGCGCGGCGTATAAAGCCGCGAAATCGCGGTCAACACCGCCATGGTAAGCATGGTGCTCGTGGTGAAATCCGGCCGGAGGCGGTTGAGCAGGCGGTACAGGGCAGCCGCAATCGCGGTGAGCATGATGCCCATGTAGACCATCACTCCATCGAGACGAAACCACTGGTAGAGCTTCACCAGCGCTACCTCGAAGAGCCAGCTGTAAGCCTGCCAGGGCTTGCCGGATCCGAAACGGGAAAAAAGATCCACATGAGGCGCGGCGTGGTGCTGCAGGATCCACTCCCCGGTGCGGAGATGCCAGCCCAGATCGGGATCGGCGACACAGGCCGCGGCTCCGGTGCGGAAGCATATGAGGGCTGGAACGGAGCACAACATCGCGACAAGCAGTGCTCGGGCGATTTGATTCGCTGGCTTTGAAGAATTCGTCGGCTGCATTCTGGCGGCTTCCCCCAAGAGTTGGCTGCCGGCACTCGTGGTTACCAGCAGTTATCGGCATCATGGTCCGGAGCTACTAGGGGGAGTAACTCTCGTCACTTTCAAAAGTACTGCGAACTGTAGCAATTCAGGGCAATTCGTAGCGGAATACTGGTTACCGACCGAACTATAGATTAGAAAAGTGTAATCGTGAGTAACACAATTGTGTGATTGTCGGTTTTTGATTACGTGCCGATAGTGGGTACTCATGAGCGGCAGTCACGCATTACTTCGGTGAGGCTGTGAATGCACGATGAAAACGAAAAAAGGAGAACAAACGTGGCGAAGCAAATGATGAAGAACCTTCTGAACGACGAGTCGGGGCAGGATCTGATCGAGTACGCGCTGGTAGCGGCAGTGATCGCCCTGGGTGCGCTGGCGGCAATGAAGGGCCTTGCCAACGCAATCGGCACCGGGTTCAACAACGTCGGCAACCAGTTCACGAACAACGTCTAGTCGCGGCGTTGTCGAGTGCGGGAGACGCGGGACGCCTCGCAACTGTAGGTGACCTGAGATACCCCGTGAGCTTCCGTTCGGATTTCGCGAAGCGCAATGGGATCGGAACGGAACTTAACACCACTCATCGCAGGGAATCGCGGTGAGTAAGGCGGCGATGAGCGGGTTTTACCCGGCTGTAAAAGGAAAGCCGTTCATAGCGCATCAGGGAGTCGCAAATGATCGAAATGATGAAGCACTTCTTCAGTGACGAGTCGGGCCAGGATCTGATCGAGTACGCTCTCGTGGCGGCGATTATCGCATTGGGCGCCATCGCGGCCATGGGTAACCTTGCCAACGCTATCGGAACCGGGTTCAACAACGTCGGCAACCAATTCACCAGCAATGTGTAGCAAGTGAATTCATCCGCGTTCAGCGCGAAGCATTGTGCTGAGCAAACCCGCGGCGATGAAGGGCAAACCATGTAGCAGGGTAAAGCTCTTCACGACGTAACCGACAAACCTGGCAGTTACAGGCTACAGGCAATGCCAGATTGCTGTATTTTCGCTCCACGTGGAGCGACTGCTTGGGGATCTCGAAATGGTGAGTCCAGTTAACGATCTGATATACCCGGCTGCTTCGTGTGTCTGCGCTTTCGCAGGAGCAGCCTTCGACATACGAAGCCGCCGGGTACCCAATTTCCTGACTCTTCCGGGGATCTGCTGCGGACTGCTGCTGCATCTGTTGATTGGCGGATGGGCTCAGCTTGGTTCAGCAGCTTTGGCGGGGCTGATCTGCTTTGGTATCTTTCTTATCTTCTGGCTCGCCGGCGGCATGGGGGCCGGCGATGTCAAGCTTATGGCCGCAGCCGGCTGCCTGGCAGGACTGCCGCACGTAGGCAATCTGTTGGTTTCAACGGCGCTGGCCGGCGGAATGATGGCCATCGCGATGGCGCTCTGGCGGGGCAGGGCGAGAGAAACCCTGCTGAATGTCGGAGCGCTGGTCGTCCACCATCGCCTTGAGGGCCTGACGCCGCATCCCTCCCTGAACATTTCAAATTCGCGGACTCTGCGCCTGCCATACGCCGTGCCGATTGCGACGGGTTGTGCAATGGCGCTGTGTCTGGCAGCGATGCAGAGGTAATCCGCGCAATGGCACGCCGTCTCACCCTCGCTCTTCTTGTGGCCCTCATCATCTCGGGGTTATTCACCTTCTGGCTCAGCCGGAAAATGGCGCGCAATCGTAACGCTGCGCAGGCGCCCAACACTTATGTGGCGGCGGTTCGACCGATCGATCCGGGAGCCACGCTCAAGCGCGAGGATGTTGCGCTGGTGGAATGGCCGAAATCGATGCCAGTCATTGGCGCCTTTAACAAAATTGACGATGTCGTGGGGCGCGCGGTGCTGTATCCGCTGGGCGCGGGTGAGCCGATTCTCGAGAGGCACCTGGCGGCTCCGGGATCAGGCATAGGGCTCACGGGGAAGATCCCGAGCGGGATGCGGGCGATCGCGCTGCGCTCTGATGAAGTGGTTGGAGTGGCCGGCTTCCTGATGCCGGGGACGCATGTGGATGTGCTGGTGACCTATCGTGACACGGCACATCCCGATCCGGTGACGGCGACGGTGCTGCAGGATGCGGAGATATTGGCGGCCGGTCACCAGGTGCAGCCCGATCCGGCGGGCAAGCCATCGAGCGTTGATGTGGTGACGCTGCTGCTTTCTCCCGAGGATGCGGAGAAGGCAGTTATGGCGACCGCGCAGGGAAGCATTCACTTTGTGCTGCGCAACGGCGGCGATCACGAGCAGGCGGGCGCCAAGCCGGTCGCCCTGGCGCAGCTGGCCGACCTTCCGAATGCAAAGTCGGTCGCGCCGACGGCGAAAAAGCCAAAGGCTGCCGATGGCAAGACCTGGGTTGTCGAAACCATGATGGGCACGAAGTCGTCGACTGAGACTTTCAACTGAGGCCAGAATGACGTTTCAACGGAGAACAATTCGGAACTGGCCAACGGTTTTGCTGGCTGCAGCGATTCTGGATCCAGCGGCAACGATGCGCGCCGGGGCTGAGAGGGCAGACGCGCCTGCGGCAGCGGACGTGCCGAGCACGACGCAGCGCATCGAGAATCAGACGCATCTGGTCGTGGGCCGGTCGATGTTCATTAACACGACGAACCGCCTGCGCCGCGTGTATGTCAGCAATCCCGCGGTTCTGGATTCGTTCACGGCAAGCCCGCACCAGATCGTTGTGACTGCGAAGGAGCCCGGTGTGAGCAGCCTGATCCTGTGGGACGAGAACGGGGAATCGCAGGTTTATCTGATCAGTTCCGATGTGGATGTCTCGGAGCTGCGGCATGCGCTCAGAGATGCGTTGCCTTACGAAAACGTGGTGGCGGAGGGACATGAACAAGAGGTGGCGCTGGCCGGAAGGGTTTCGAGTCCCGAAGCTGCCGACGCCGCGGTGAAGCTGGCGGCCATGTTCTCGAAAAGCGTGGCGAATTCTCTCCTGATTGCTCCGCAGCATGCGCGCCAAGTGAAGCTGAAGGTTCGCATTGTGGAGATCGACCGGTCGCGCGCGCAGCAACTGGGCTTCAACTTCTTCGGCGTAGGCAAGAACACGTTCAACTCGACGACCGGGCAGTTTCCGGCGATCTCTGTTGCTCCGAGTACTTCGCCGGGCGGCTCGTCGAGCAGTTCGACGGGCACTGGCGGCACGAGCACGACATCGACGGCCGCTTCTCTGCTGGGGCTCAGCAGCCTGTTGAACCTGTTCTACTACAACACGAGCGTGGGGCTTGGGGCAGCAATTCAGGCACTGCAGGACAAGCAGATCCTGCAGATTCTGGCCGAGCCGACTATCACTGCGATGAGTGGCGAGAAGGCTTCGTTCCTGGCCGGCGGCGAGTTTCCCTATCCGGTGATACAGGGCAGCAACGGCGGCTTCACGTCGGTGACGATTCAGTTCCGTCCCTACGGTGTGAAGCTGGACTTCACGCCCCAGGTTTTTCCGGATGGAACGATTCAACTGAAGGTGGCGCCTGAGGTAAGCGCGCTCGACTACACCAACTCGGTCATGATTTCCGGTTATACGGTTCCAGCGATTTCCACGCGGCGGGCGGAGACGGAAGTGGAGCTGAGGAGCGATCAGAGCTTCATGATTTCGGGTCTGCTGGACAACCGCACGACGGACCAGCTTTCGAAGGTTCCGGGCATCGGCGATATTCCGATCCTTGGGAATTTCTTCAAGTCAAAGGGTGTGCAGAGGTCGGTTACGGAGTTGGCCGTGATCATCACGCCGACACTGGTCGATCCGCTGACAGAGAACCTCGGAAAGCCGAGCGAACCGAATCTGCCGATTCCGATGGTTTCCGATTCCTCCTTCGATAAAGGGATGTTGCCGAAGACGACGGCGCCTGCTCCCGCGCCCGCGGCGGCGCCACAAGGGACGGTGCAGAAATGAGGCGCGCGCAGGGCAGTAAATCTTCGCTAACGGTATCGGTGTTGACGGTATGCGTCGACGCTGATTCGGCGGAATTGCTGGAACAGGGCACTGAGCTCCAGCACTGGAATGTGACGTACGAGAGTATGGGCGAATATGTGTCCGCGCAGCGGCGTCCGGCGGTCTCGCTCGAATCGAAAAATGCGAACGCGGTGCTGGCGATTGTCGATTTCGACCGCGATCCGCAGGCGGCGCAGGAGACAGCGTCGTACCTGCAACAGCTCTACTTCGGAAAAGCCTTCGTCGCGGCTCTTTCATCGCGACACGACAGCGATCTGCTGCTGAAGGCAATGCGGTCAGGATGCAATGAGGTACTCCGGAAGCCGATCGACGGGGCACAACTGGCGGAGATGCTCGACCGGCAAAACAAGCACTGGCTGGCTACGATGGGGCACAGCCGCAGTGCGGGCAAGGTAATGTCGTTCTTCGGCTGCAAGGGTGGCGTGGGGACCACTACCCTCGCGGTGAACTTCGCGCACACGCTGGCACGACGGGAGAAAAAAGTCCTGCTGATCGATAATCACGCGGAGTTCGGGCATGTGTGCCTGTACCTGGGCCTGGACGGGAATCGCTATCACTTTCACGAGCTGATCCGAAATGTAAACCGGCTTGATTCCGAACTCCTGCGCGGGTTTATCGCCAAGCATCCCAGTGGTCTCGAGGTGCTGTCGTCGCCGGAGTTGCACGATCCGAACCGCAGCATCGATCCCGACGCTCTGGAGCGGACGATCGAGTTTCTTCGCGGCGAATACGATTACCTGATCCTGGATTGCGAAACGAACCTCACAGAGGTGAACCTGGCGGTGATGGACAGCTCCGACGAGATCTGCCTAGTGGCGACGCCGGAGATTGGAGCGGTGCGCGATCTTTCGCGGTACATCGATAACTTGAGCCGCAACGAGCAGGCGACGACCAAGCTGCACATCGTCATCAATCGGCACTCTTCGACCGGAGCTATTGGGATCGAGCAGATCGAAAAGGCGATTCGCGTACCGGTGCAGACCAGAATCTCCAACAACTATGCCGAATGCCAGAAGGCGATCAACCTCGGGGAGCCGGTTTCCGCGGAGAAGAAGACGGAATTCGTCGCGCAGCTTTCGAAGTGGGCGGAGAACCTGACTGGGACCAACGGGCACCGCGCGATCCAGAACGGGCGCAAGAAGTTTTCGTTATGGCGGTAGAGAAGGGATTGAAGGGATACATCCATGGCTGATGCCAGCGTCAATATCGCGTCGGCGCGACCGGAGACTGCAGCTCTTCGACAGAACGGCTCCGGTCTGCGCAACGGCAATCGCGCAGCGCGGCCGCTCGAGGAAAAGCAACAGCAGGAACTCAGGTCGGCGGTCCACCAGGAGCTGATCCGCCGGCTCGATCTCGAGAAACTCGGCGAAGCGCAGGAGACGCGCATCGGCCAGCAGCAGCTGCTTACGCTTATTCAGCAGATCATCAACGAACAGAATGTGCCGCTGAGCGCAGGCGAGCGCGACCGGGTAGCTACGGAGGTGATGGATGAGCTTTTCGGGCTGGGTCCGCTGGAGCCTCTGCTCAAGGATGACAGCATCAGCGACATCCTGGTGAACACGTACAGCCATGTATATGTGGAGCGCAAAGGCGTGCTGCACCGCACGAACGTCACGTTCAAGGACAATCGGCACCTGCTGCAGATTATCGACAAGATTGTTTCGGCAGTGGGCCGCCGCGTGGATGAGTCGACGCCGATGGTGGATGCCCGCCTGAAGGACGGATCGCGCGTGAACGCGATTATTCCTCCGCTGGCGATCGACGGACCGATCCTGTCCATCCGGCGATTCGGGTCCTCGCCGCTCACGGCGGATAATCTGCTGCACTACAAGGCGCTGAGCCCGCCGATGCTGGAGACGCTGCGTGCGGCTGTACAGGCGCGGCTGAATATCGTGATCGCCGGCGGCACCGGCGCGGGCAAGACGACGCTGCTGAACATGCTGTCGAGCTTCATCTCCGAGAAAGAACGCATCGTCACTATCGAAGACTCGGCGGAATTGCAGCTCCGGCAGGAGCACGTCGTGCGGCTGGAGACGCGGCCTCCGAACGTCGAAGGGAAGGGCGCGATCCGGCAGCGCGAGCTGGTGATCAACGCTCTGCGTATGCGGCCGGACAGGATTGTGCTGGGCGAGGTGCGCGGCGAAGAGGCGCTCGACATGCTGCAGGCCATGAACACCGGCCATGACGGTTCGGTTACGACGATCCACGCGAACACGCCCCGCGATGGCCTGGCGCGCCTGGAGACGATGTGCATGATGGGCGACATTCGCCTGCCGGAGAAGGCTATACGGTTGCAGATTTCGTCGGCGATTCACCTCATCGTACAGGCGGCGCGTATGAGCGATGGCAGCCGCCGTATTACGCACATCACAGAGTTGACGGGCAGCTACAGCGATGTGATCAGCATGCAGGACCTGTTCGTGTTCGAGAAGGAAGGGCTGGGTGCAAACGGCAAGGTGAAGGGAAGATTTCGCGCAACGGGCATCATGCCGAAGTTCACCGAACACCTGAAGGCGGCGGGCGTACCGATTCCAGCGGGCCTGATGGAACACTCGATGGAAGTGTAACGATGATGATGCTGATTTCTGGATTTGTCGCGATTCTGGCCGTCACGTTCGGCGTGATGATGCTTGCGGCCGGTCCGACTCGTCTCGACAAGCGCGTGGAGCAGAGGCTGGCTGTGATCCAGGCCGGAACCGCGCGGCTCGATGCCCTCGATGGAGGAGATGTATCGAGCCTGTTGCGGCCGACGTCCACGAGCCGCTTCGGATGGATCGACACGTCGTTCGAGAGGTATTCGATCTGGAAGAACCTGCAGAAATTCGTAATGCAGTCCGGTGTGAGCAGCACGGCATCCGGCGTAGCGGTGCAGTCGGCGGCGATCGCGGTAATCGGGCTCCTGCTTGCGCTGATCGGCTATCCGGAGCTTTGGGCGGAGATTGGCGCCGCGTGCCTGCTGGGCAGCCTGCCGTTGATCAGGATTGCGTGGGCGCGCTCACGGAAGCTGCACGCATTCAATGCCAACCTGCCCGAGGCGATTGACATGATGGCGCGCGCGCTGCGGGCGGGACACGCAATGGCGGGCGCGATCGAAATGGTGGGGGATTCGGCGCCCCCGACAACGGGGAAGGAATTTGCCGAGGTCTTCCGGCAGCAGAATTTTGGCCTGCCGCTGCGCGAGGCGCTGTTGCAGATGTTGGAGCGCGTGCCGTCGCCGGATCTGCGCGTCTTGATCACGGCCATCATCGTGCAGCGCGAGACCGGCGGCAACCTGGTCGAGGTCATGGACCGGACCGTCTTCCTCATCCGCGAACGGCAACGCATTCAGGGCGAGATCAGGACTCAGACGGCACAGGGACGACTCACGGGATGGATTCTGAGCCTGATGCCGATTGGGCTGATGGGGATCCTGAACATTATGGATCCCGGGTACTCGAAGATTCTGCTCACGGATCCATTTGGCCGCAAGCTCGTCTACGTGGGGCTCGGGCTGATTGTGTTGGGTGGGCTGATTATCCGGCAGATAGTCAACGGAGTGGATGTTTAGGGCCCCGGGGCAGAAAGTTATGGACCTGATCTTCTACATTGCGATCGGTGTGATGGTGGCCTCGATGGTCGTGCTATTGTTCGCGCCGCTTCTTCTGCGGCCCGCGCGTCACGAACGGCGGCTGCACGAGGTGGTCAAGAGCGACAGGCCGGACCAGAGAACGATCAGCGACAAAGAACTGGTGCGGGAAAAGATTCTTGCGCTGGCGCGGGGCTTTCATTCCCGAATCGGCTTCATGGGAGACGACAAGCTCAAGGCAAAGATGCTCAGCGCGGGCGTGCGCGGCGCGAACAAAATGGACATCTATCTGACGACCCGAGTGGTGGCGCCTCTCGCGGGCATCGCGGGTGGCAGTTTTATTCCGGGCAGCACCTTGATGTGGTGCCTGGTATTTGGCGGCGTCGGCTACCTGCTCCCGGATGTTTGCCTGACGCGCATGGTCAAACGGCGCCAGAAGCGCATTCAGAAAAGCATTCCGGACGCAGTCGATCTGCTGGTGATTTGCGTGGAGGCAGGACTGGGGCTGGACCAGGCATTGCTGCGCATCGGGCAGGAGATCAAGGTTAGCCATCCCGAGCTGCACGAGGAGTTCATGCAGATCAATCTTGAGCAGCGGGCCGGCAAGCCGCGCCTTGACGCATGGCAAAGTCTCGCGGACCGAACCAAGCTTCAGGAGTTCTCGTCGCTCGTGACGATGCTGACGCAAACGGACCGCTTCGGCACTCCGATTGTGCGCGCTTTGAGCCGGTTTGCGGAGGAGATCCGTACGAAGCGGCGGCAGCGCGCGGAAGAGGCGGCGGCCAAGACGAAGATCAAGATTTTGTTTCCGCTGGTGCTGTTTATTTTTCCCTGCATTTTCATTGTGCTGATCGGGCCGGCGATTCTGTCGCTGATGCAGACGCTCGGACAGTGAAGGGCAGACCAGCGAAGTAAGGAAAGATGGCGCGCAGCCCAGGCGCGTGCCGGAAAGGAGAACGGAGATGGAACCGACAATGATTGTTCGTATCGTCGCGGGCGCGCTGGCTGTGCTTGCAGTAGCCGTGATTATCTTCCGCAGAAACAAGAAGACGACCTAAAAGGCCGCTTCAAGCGAGATCTTGGAATTTCGGCGTTGCCGGGAAAGGAGAACTGATCCATGGACGCAACAATTATCGTTCGCATTGCAGCTGCTGCTTTAGCTGTGGTGGCTGCAGGCATCATCATTTATCGCCGCAAGAAGACTGCCTGAAGTCCGGGTTTGACGGGTGTTGATCTGAGTTGTGAAGGAGGATGCAGTGACGGAATCGATCATAGTCATGGTTATTGTTGCTGGCGCGGTGGCAGCACTTGTCCACCAGGTGCTGGTCCATCCGTCGAACTGAATCCGGTGGCGACAGAATGAAACATATAACAATGAGAAATACCGGGAAGGCTGTAACGATCGGCACGAAAATCGTGCCTGCTGACACGTTTCTGACACGATTGTTCGGCCTTCTCGGAGAAACAAGTCTTGAGCCCGGATGCGGACTGCTGATCCGTCCGTCGTCGGGCGTTCACACTATGGGGATGTTGTTTTCGATCGACGTAGTAGGGCTGGACAAGGCGATGCGCGTGGTGAAGGTGTGGCGGAAACTGCGGCCGTTCCGCATGACCAGTATCAGCCTCAAAATTCAAAATGTGCTCGAGCTGCCGGCGGGGCAAATCGAGGCATGCAAGATTGAGTGCGGCGATCAGCTGGAGATTGTAGAAGCGTAGAGTAGCGCCGGTTCAATTCACGTGCGCCTTGCTCATCTGACCGGCGATCGCGCGGGCAGGGAGTGCGGCGCTTTGATAGCTGTTCACCAGGAATTGTCCTCCCAGGATGAGCAGCCATATCCAAAGCGCGAGGCGCAGCGGCCGGCGCGGGATGCGCGTACTGAGCATTGTGCCGGCGAGAGCGCCGACGGCTCCGCCTGCGATCAAATGCAGCAGGAGCGTCGGGTCCGGATTATGCGAGAACCAGTGCGCTCCGCTGCCTATGAGCGAAACGATAAAGCCGAAGGCGATGTCGGTTCCGACAACCTGAGCGGGAAGAAGCGGAGTAAGGCTGAGCAGGGCGGCGCTGCCCAGCGCGCCCGCGCCAGCGGAGGAGAAACCCACTTCGGCTCCTACGGGAAGCATGAGCCACGGCAATAAGCGGCTGCGGTCGCGCGCCTCGGGGTTCTGCTTCATAGGACGGAACGAATAGACAAGCTGCCAGGCAGCTGTGCTGACGAGAATGGCGCCGAGAAGCGCGTTGAGCAGATTCTGCGATCCTACAGTTACAAGATGCTTGAGGAAGAAAGAGCCGATGAGGACTCCGGGCACTCCACCGGCCAGCATATAGGCGAGCGTCCGCCAGGCGATGTTGCCGCGTATGACCTGTGCGGGAACGAGGATCAGTTTTACGGCGGCGGAAAAGGTGAGTCCGATGCCGACCGCGATGGGCGCGGGCACGCCAAGAAACAGGACAAGCACCGGGACGGTCACGGTTCCGGCTCCGACGCCGGTCAGCGCGATGAAGAGTGCGATGAAGAATCCGATGATGTACGGCATCACGCGTCCTAAGCCGTTGCGCTACCTGGCTGGTGCTTCGATATGAATTCCGCACTCGACCTTGCGCCCCGACCACCGGCCTGAGCGGGGATCGGCGGGGTCGAGCGGAAGAGAAGTGCACGGCTCGCAGCCGATCGATGTGTATCCGCGAGCGTAGAGCGGCAGTAGCGGAATGCTTAGTTGCTCGCACGCGTACCACACATCGCGCGTGCTCCACGCGGCGAGGGGCGCGAGCTTGAGCACCTGCTGGCCGCCGGGCAGAGAGAAGAGCGCGGACTCTTCGAGTGCGGCGCGGCTCTTTGCCTGCTCGCGGCGCAGTCCGGTGAGCCAGACGCGATAGTTTGCGACAGCCTTGAAGAGCGGCTCGACCTTGCGCAGCTTGCAACAGAGATCGGGCGAGGATCGGTAGAGCAGGCCGTGCTCGGCTTCCTGTTCGGCGACGGTCTTTTCAGGCAGGAGATTGATCAGGTTGAGCTGCCAGTCCTGGGCGATCCGGTCGCGATAAGCGTAGGTTTCGGCGAAGTGGTAGCCGGTGTCGAGGAAGAGGACCGGTAGGCCGGGTTCAAGTTCGATCGCGAGCTTTGTGAGCAGCACATCTTCTGCCTGGAAGCTGCAGGTGAGGCAAACGTCTTTCTCGCGGGGGAGAACTTCGGCCAGCGTTTGGCGGAGGCGGTCGACTTTCGTGCTGACTTCGTTCTGAATAGTGACGATCGTCATGGATGATCCGCCTTTCCTGAAACAAAAATGCCGGAATGGGTGAGCAGGCGACGGACTGCGTCGTTGAGTACGCCGGAGTCTGCCGTGATTGTGTGCGCTCCGGAGCGTGCGATGAGGCTACTGCCGTCGTTCGGATTCGCGATGAGCACGATGAGACCGGCGTCGACGATGGTCTGGACACCGGCTGCCGCGTCATTGTCGATGCGGACGGTGATCGCTCCAAGGTTGAAGAGCCAGCGCTCGACCTGATCGATGAGTGTCTGCGGGCCGGTGAGTTCGAGGACTCCGCCGCGATGGCCGAAGCGGGCGAGGCGTTCTTCGGCTGTGACCGGACCGAGCGAAGCCGCTGCGTCGTCTGAGACGGCGACGATCATTCCGGCCGCTACGGTGCCGTTGGTGATTGGATCGATGAGTATGAAGGATCCGGTGGAGCGATTGTCGCGATACAAATCAAACGCGACGGGCTGCAGCAATGAGAGATTCACAACGCCGATGCTGTTCATCTCCAGCGTGTGAGCGGCTTCGTGAGTCAGCGTGCTGACGTTGGTGCGGTGATCGATGGAGGTGACGAATGCCGGCACCGCACGCGTGGTGTGCTTAAGCAGGTAGCGACGGTTGAGGTCGAGTGGGCGCTGATCCATCCATACCAGCGCGGATTTGATGGATCTGGAAACTGCCGGAGGGGCGTCGTGGGAGGCGATGAGATCGCCGCGGCTGATGTCGAGTTCGCGATCGAGCACCAGCGTGACGGAGAGCGGCGCGTGCGCTTCGGGAAGGTCTCCATCCCACGTAACGATGCGCTCGACCGTGGCGCTGCGACCGGATGATGGAACCGTGATGGTGGCGCCGGGGCGGATGGTTCCGGACGCGATCCGGCCGGCGAAGCCGCGGAAATTGTGGTCGGGGCGCAGGACGCGCTGCACGGGAAAGCGGAATGGCGCGGTGCGGGTTTCGTCGGAGGCGGGAAGGGATTCGAGAAGCTCAAGCAGCGTTGGGCCGTTGTACCAGGGCATTGCATCGGAGGGGTGAACGATGTTGTCTCCCACGAGAGCGCTCACGGGAACGAAGGTAGCCTCGACAGGCGAGCTGGTGTTTTCTGCGATGCGGTCGAGAACGGTAGCGAAGTCCTGCTCGATAGCGCGGAAGACCGCTTCGTCGTAGCGAACGAGGTCCATCTTGTTCACTGCGACGAGAAGATGACGCACGCGAAGCAGCGACGCGATGTAGGCGTGACGCCGCGACTGCACGAGTACACCCTTGGTTGCATCAATGAGGACGACGGCGGCATCGGCGGTGGAAGCGCCGGTGGCCATGTTGCGCGTGTACTGCTCGTGACCGGGCGTGTCGGCGATGATGAACTTGCGCCGCGCGGTCGAGAAGTAGCGATACGCGACATCGATGGTGATGCCCTGCTCGCGCTCGGCGCGCAGGCCGTCGGTGAGGAGAGCGAAATCGAGCTGGCCGGGCGCTGTCGTTCCTTTGCCTTCGATGGAGCGCACCTGATCGTCGTAGACGGATTGCGTGTCGTAGAGAAGGCGGCCGATGAGCGTGGATTTTCCGTCGTCCACACTGCCGGCGGTCGAGAAGCGGAGCAGGTCCTTGCCGCGCTCCTGGCGAAGGAATTCGTGGATGGAAAAGCCAGGCAGGGTTGCGGCTGACATCTAGAAGTAGCCCTCCCGCTTTTTGATCTCCATCGAGCCTTCCTGATCGTGATCGATGACGCGATTGGCGCGCTCAGAGGAACGGAACGACAGCAACTCGGCGATGATGTCGGGGATGGTCTCGGCATCGGAGCGAATGGCGCCGGTACAGGGGCTGCATCCGAGAGAGCGCAAGCGCGATTTGACGAGCTGCGGCTTCTCGCCGGGGAGCGCGACGAAGTCCTGCTCGATCGGGAGGAGCGCGTCGCCGCGCACGTACATGGGGCGCTCTTTGGCGAAGTAGAGGTCGACGACGGGAATCTTCTCCTCGTGGATGTACTGCCAGACGTCGATCTCGGTCCAGTTGGAGAGCGGGAATACGCGTATGCTCTCGCCGGGATGAATGCGCGCGTTGTAGAGATTCCACAGCTCGGGGCGCTGGTTCTTCGGATCCCACTGGCCGGCTTCGTCCCGGAAGGAGTAGATGCGCTCCTTGGAACGGGATTTCTCCTCATCGCGGCGCGCGCCTCCGAAGGCCGCGTCGAATTTGTAGTGACGAAGGCCGTCGAGGAGGGCCTGCGTCTTGAGCAGTCCGCAGCAGCGTTTGGTGTCGAGAGCGATGGGATTGGTTCCGGCGGCGATGGCGGGCTCATTGCGCCAGACGAGGAGTTCGGCGCCGACTTGCCGCGCCATGTTGTCGCGGAAGGCGAGCATCTCGCGAAACTTGAAGCCAGTGTCGATGTGAAGCAGAGGGAAGGGAATCGGACCGGGATAGAAGGCCTTCTGCGCCAGACGCAGCATGACGGACGAGTCTTTTCCGATGGAATAGAGCATCACGGGCCGCTCGAACTCGGAGGCCACCTCGCGAATGATGTGGATGCTCTCGGCCTCGAGGAGGCGAAGGTGACTCAGGCGCGATGGCTGAGCATTAGTCCTCGGCGTTGCTACGGGATGAGACTCGAATTCGGCAACCGGCATGCAAACCTCGTTGGTGACCAGGTGCTGAAAGCCGGAAACGGTTGAGACAGACCCGGCGAATCAGCTACGGGTGTGTCTTCTGGATCGGTTAGAAGGAAGGATCAGAGACTACTGCGTACACCCGTCGAAATTGCGCGACAGGCAACAACAGAAGCGGGTTGGCGAAACCCAGACCATCTCTCCCCACATGATAGCAAAGCGACGGCACCTATGCGCGCCGGCTCGTCAGAAGAGAAGTTTGACGCCGAACTGGAGCTGCCTCGATGTGGTTGAGGTTGCTGTGATGACGCCGGCGGTGGGGGAGATCGCCGGGGCCGTTGTGGGTTTCGACGGCGTGGGGCCGTTGCTGAGAACGACAGGGTTGGGCGTGGTGAAGTTGGTGTGATTGAGGATGTTGAAGTATTCGGCGCGGAATTGTGCCTTCAGACGTTCGTGGATGGTGGTTGTCTTTCCGATGGAAAGGTCGAGATCGCCGAGCCCGGGCCCGCTGAGCGAGTCACGGCCGGCGTTGCCGAAGGTTCCGGGATACGGCGCGGTGAATGCGGCGGGGTTGAACCACTGGGAGGCAGTTCTCGCGTAGAGGGATCCGCGAAAGTTGGGAACGAGCGATGGGCGGACGGGGTTGCGGGTGTCTCCATTGCCGGTGGGGTTGTAGCCGAGTTGCGGAGAGAAGGGGAATCCGCTCTGGATGGTTGCGATTCCGCTCAGCGTCCATCCGGCGGCGAATTGCTGGCCGAGGGACGAGACATTATTAAAGAGCGCGTGCCCGTGTCCGAAGGGCAGCTCCCATGTGCCGTTGATGGCGGCAGCCTGGCTGATGTTGGTAGCGGCGAGTGCGTAGTCCACCTTGGGATTTCCCGGGAAAGACACGAAAGCGGGCGTGTTTGCCGAGACGCTGGTGTTCCAGGCCGAGCCGTCGTCGAGATTCTTCGACCAGGTGTAGACCCCGCGGAGCTGAAAGCCGTTGCCGTACTGGCGGCGCACGTCTACTTCGAGTCCGTTGTAGTTGCTGACGCCCTGCGAGGCCCAGGAAGTCGAGTTGGCCAGTTGGGGATTCGCAAGCTTGGTCGTGGGGTAGTAGACGGTCCCGGCAGGAAGGGACGCGGGGCATGAGGTCGCCGGGCAGACGACCCAGGGCGGGGTGTTCTGGTCTTCAGAAAGGATCTGGTGATAGCCGTGGGATCCCACGTAGCCGACGGTCAGCGAGGTGCGGGGAGCGATCTGCTGCTCGACGCGGACGGTCCATGCGAGAACGGTGGGGGTGTTGATGTCGGGCTGGACGTTGCTGGGCGAGACCTGGCCGCCCGTGGCAGAACTGGTTGAAAGCTCGGGCAGCTTGCTGACGGTGGTGTTGCTATAGGAGAGCGTGGTGTTGAAGGGAGCGGTCTGGTCGAGTCGATAGTCGAGCGTGTCGAGCAGGGCGCGGTGCAGGCCGAAGCTGGCTTTTACGGCTGTCGTGCCATTGCCACGCACGTCCCATGCGATGGAGACGCGCGGTTCGGGCATGAATTTGGCGCGATTGTCGAACAGGGCCGACGAGCCGACGGTCGGCGTTGTGTTGATCACGCGGTCGGTGAATCCGTAATTGGAGGCGCGGCCCTCCGCTTCGTTCCAGCCGGTGGAAGACTCGGTGCGAAGGCCGGCGCGCAACTCGAGGCGGGGCGTAACTTTCCACGCATCTTCGATGAAGGCAGCAGCGAAGAGCGAGCGCCAGCCAAGCTCGGTGGGTCCGGGAACGATGGTGTACTTCGACACGCTGCCCTGCTCGAATGTGGCGAGGGTGGAGAATGAGGCCTGTCCATATTGGTTCTGTGCGAGGAAGTCGTTGGACTGCAGTCGTTGCAGCCAGATACCGGCTTCGACCTGGTGACGGCCGCGGGTCCAGTAGACGTGATCGTCGACGGTGAAGAGGTTGCGGGTCGTATCGTTATTGCTGCCGGTGTTGGCTCCGGCCAGCGTGATCTGCGATGCGCCGTTCGAGGCGGTACTGCCTGAGATGACGATGGCTCCGACGGGCGCTCCGGAGACCCAGCCGGGTACGGAACTCGGCACGATGCCGTTGAAAAAGAAGCTGGCACGCGAGTATCCGAAGCGGAAGGTGTTGAGCAGTTGCGGGGAGAAGACATGCTGCTCTTGAACACTGGTCACCTGCTCGCGAAGCCGCTCGTAAATGGCTGAGTATGGGTTAGCGCTCGGTGTCGTGGCATCGCTGTCGTCGATGGTAAAGACGCCGAAGAGCAGGTCGTTCGGGGATAGATTCGCATCGAGGCGGGTGGTGCCAAAGTCTTCGCGGACATACTGGTTCGGATTGGAATAAGCGATGGCTATGCCCTGGCCAAGGTCCACGGTTCCCTCAGGCCAGAGGGCGAGCAATGGTTGCACGCTGGGCACGGTGGCGGCGCGCGATGCTGCGTCGGGAACAAATGTGACGTCGCTCAGGCCGAGGTGCTGGCGGTAGCCCTCGTAGTTGCCGAAGGCGAAGACTTTGTCACGCCGCACGGGACCGCCGAGGGCAATGCCGAAGTTGTTTCGCTGGAATGGAGGGATGTGTGCCTGGTCGAAGTAGTTGCGGGCATCGAGGGCGCTGTTGCGCAGGAATTCATAGAGCGAGCCATGAAGCTGGTTGTTGCCGGAAGCTGTGACGATGGAAACCTGAGCGCCGGTGCGCTTGCCGTAGTTGGCTCCGTAGGTGTCGCTTACGGCGTTGAACTCGCGCACGGCTTCTACGCCGAGTAGCTGACCGCTGGTCCCACCGGGAGTGACGTTGATCAGGGAAGCGCCTGTGTATTCGATTCCGTTGAGAAGGAAGAGATTGTCCTGTGGTCTGCGTCCGGAGACGGAGAACATGTTGCCCACAGAGGAATTCGATGTTCCGACTCCGCCCTGTCTCTGGTTTGTGTAGCTCACCGAGGCCGGATTGAGCTCAAGAAGCTGGTCGAAGCTGCGTCCGTTGAGCGGCAGGTCTTTTACCTGGCGCTCGTTTACGAGCCCTGAGGTTTGCAGCGTGGAAATGTCAACGGCTGCCGGCGTGTCCACTACAGTAACGACCTGCTGGACTGCTCCGACGGTGACCGGGAGCCGCAATTGCACATGCTGCGCGACGGCAACGGTGATTCCCGTCCGTTTGAGCGGGGCGAAGCCGTCCTTCTCGACGGAGACGGAGTAGACCCCGACGGAGACAGAGGGAGCAGAGAAAGTGCCGTCAGCGGCGGTGGTGAGGTTGCGCTCGGTGGCGGTCTCCTCATTGCGGATGACGACCTTCGCCTGATCCAGTGGCGCGCCGGAGGGATCGACCACTGTGCCGGAGATGGTGCCGCCGACCATTTGTGCGAAGGATGACACATTGAGAGCGATCATTAAAACGAGCAGAGCTGAGAGAGAGTGGCCTCGGAGGATATGCAAGCGATGCATGGCTGTACTCCTGTGGAATCGCTGTGTTTTGTGAAGGGTGAAACCAGGGACGATGCGGGAGCAGTCAGCGACAACAACCACGGAGGCTGCGGCGAGCCTTGAAAAGAAGAGAATGCGTGGGTGCGAGGACGATCATTCGGAAACTCTGAGTTGCTGATTGTGGCTTTGCCGGGGGGGTTTCCGGCTGCAGGTCATCGGGGGTCTAGCAGCAACAACAAGCCGCGGGCGCGAGGGAGGCGCGCAGATGAGCCGGGCTGGTCCGAACGATCACACGGTGAAGATAGCACGATCCGAAGGCGGGAGGCAAAGATGGATCGCTCCCCGGAACGGCTTCGGGAGATGCACAGGTCGCATCCTGACGGATTCAGGCCAAGCTTTTAGCTATTTGTGATCTTATACTGCTGCATCGTCGATTCTCCGACCCGCTATGAGCTCAATCGATCCTAATTGTCCAATCGGCTTCACGAGAATGCGAACTTGCAGGCCAGTTGGATTCGATCGTCTGCCCCGGAGATTGCTTTGTCCGGTGCTCACTTTTCTGCTTCTTCTGGCGCTGAACGCGTGCCGCCACCAGAAACCTGAAGCAACCATTATGTTCATGGATCCGGAGTGGTCTCACGACCGCTCTCCAAGGGGCTTGCTGTCGGAAGAGAACCTCAGGGAATTCGAGAAGGAAACCGGCATCCGAGTCAAGCATCTTCCGGGTCCCGAGACATCGCGGCAGCAACTGGCACAGACGCAGCAAATGCTTCAGGATGAAGGGTCAAGCGTCGACGTTCTGGGCGTTGATCCGATCTGGTCCGCGTTCCTTAGTGAGTATCTTCTGGATTTAAAACCGCTCCTGGGTTCCGAATTGGCGTCCAGCAACGCCGAGGTGGTTGCCGGATATACGGTGAACGGGAGGCTGGTAGCTGCCCCTTATCACACTGACGTCGGTATTCTGATGTACCGCACCGATCTGCTGAAGAAATACGGTTATTCCGCTCCGCCGAGGACCTGGGACGAACTCGAGAAAATGGCCTTCCGGATTCAGCAGGGAGAGCGTGCCCGGGGAGACAAAGACTTCTCGGGATTTGTCTGGCCCGGCGCCGCGGCCGAAGGCCTCACATGTCTGGGTCTGGAATGGCAGATGTCAGAAGGGGGAGGAAGAATCATCGAGCCAAACGGATCGATTAGCGTTAATAACGAGCAGGCGATCCGTTCGTGGGAGCGCGCGGCACACTGGGTTGGCTGGATATCGCCGGCGAGTGTGACGTTCTATCAGGAATGGGACGCCGTCAATCGCTTCGAAAATTCGGGCGAAGCTGCATTCAGGCTCGGCTGGACCTCCGACTACTTTCTTACCTATCAGGTACCGACGCCGATATACGGCAAAAACGGGGTAACTTCTGTCCCGGGCGGAAGCATGCCCGGCGTCGCGACGCTGGGCGGTTTCGGCCTCGGGATTTCGCGCGTCTCAAAGCATCAAACTGAGGCTGTCACCCTGGTGCGATTCCTCCTGCGAAAAGAGGCTGAATTGGAGACCGCGAGGTCCAATGCCAAGCTTCCGCTGGAGGTTCAAGTCTATCGGCTGCCGGTAATTTTAAAGGCGTATTCGCGCTCGATGCCGCCGGGCGAGCCACAAGGCGCGGAGGTGGTGAGCCGGCCGAGTGCCATCATCGGACAGAACTACCAGAAAGTTTCTCTCGCTTACGCGGGCGCGCTGCACTCTGTTCTGACCGGACAGAGTACCGGGCGCGATGCTGCAGCACGACTGGAAACCGAACTCGAGCAGATCACAGGTCTCCCTAAAGGACCGCCGGAATCAACGGGCGGTCCGCTCATGAAATAAACTTTCCTAGTTGGATTTGCCGTCTTCCGCGATCCGAACGCATTTCCGACTTCACGAATGGACGAGCATTCAAAGGCGACCATAAATTTGCCACGAGATAGCTGGTGGGCGAAGCACTCGCTCTTCTCGCGGGCAGACATTGGCGCCCGATTGAGGGCGGGCTTTGCCATCGTCGTTCTCCTGATGTTGGCCGGAACGGGAATTCTGGTCTGGCAGTCCTTCGTCATGCGCACGGAGGCAAATCGCCTCATGGAGATGGACGACCAGTTCATCGAGGTGCAGCGCGTTCACAATGTCCTGCTGTCGTTTCGTATCCAATCAGATCGGTTGGCCAGAAGCCGGGACGTTGCGACTTTGAAGAGGGACGCGCCTGAGATACAACGCCAACTGACCAGGAGCCTCACCGAAACAGACGCTCTTTTCCGCAGAATCCATCCGGAGAACCTGCTGGACCCGACAATTCTGCCGACACTGCACGCTATACAAGGGCCCCTCCCCTCGCAACTGGAGGCGTTTGAAGCGCTCGCAACCGCAGGTGACTGGAATGCGGTCCAGGGGCGGGTGGCGCAACAGCTCGGCTCTCTCGAAAACCTGAGCACTGAATTGGTGGATCGGGTGCACCAGGACGTTTTCACGCAGCGTGCCGCCGCCGCGCGCAGGATCCACGCCGCGCAGATGGAGGCGTTCTATGCTCTTCCCATCGTGGCGGCCGCTACGGTCGTTATCGCAGGCTTTCTCGGGGCTCGCATTACGCAAAGTATCACTCGTCCGCTGCGTTCGCTGATGGCGGGAGCTTCTGCCCTGGCGCGCGGCGACTTCAATCATCGTGTGCCGGTCGCCGGCAAGGATCAGCTCGCTCATCTGGGCGGAGTCTTCAACGAAACCATCGTCAAGCTTCGCGATCTTTATCAGGACCTGCAGAGCAGAGAAGCCTATCTCGCGGAAGTGCAGCAACTGAGCCGAACGGGGAGCTTTGGATGGAGTGTTTCGGGAGGCCAGTTCTTCTGGTCCGATGAGACGCTCCGAATTTTTGAATGCGATCCCGCAGAGGATCCGCCTACGCTCGAAAAAATGCTGTTGCGAGTTCATCCGGAAGATCGCGCGCAGCTTCAATCGCGAATCGAGAAAGCGTCCCGGGAAGAGAGGGAGCTCAATGCTGAATTCCGACTGCTCCTGAATGACGGATCGATCCGCTATGTGCATGTGTTGGCGCATCGAGTAATGCGGCCATCCGGTGAGCAGTTTGTCGGGGCAGCGATGAATGTGACGGCCAGCAAGCTGGCGCTCGAAGAGATCGGAACGCTGAAGGATCAGCTTTTCAAGGAGAACATTGCTTTGCGCGAGGAGATCGACAATATCTCGATGTTCGAGGAGATTGTTGGGTCCTCGGAGGTGCTTCGCAGGGTCCTTTCAAATGTCGCCAAGGTGGCCCGGACGGACTCGACGGTACTGGTACGGGGTGAAACCGGAACGGGAAAAGAACTGGTAGCGCGCGCCATCCACAGGCGCTCCGAACGCGCACCGCGGGCCTTCATCCGGGTAAATTGCGCCGCAATTCCTCAAACTCTGATCGCTTCGGAGTTGTTCGGACACGAGAAAGGCGCCTTTACCGGAGCCATCCAGCGCCGTCTCGGACGTTTCGAACTGGCCGACGGCGGCACCATTTTCCTCGATGAAATTGGAGAGCTGCCACCGGAGACTCAAGTCGCTCTGCTGCGCGTTCTGCAGGAGCGGGAATTCGAGCGTGTCGGCGGCACACAGTCCATTTCGGTGGATGTGAGGATACTGGCGGCGACGAACCGCGACCTCGAAGCAGCGGTCGCGTCTGGCGCCTTCCGGCAGGATCTCTTCTATCGGCTCAATGTATTTCCAATCCATGTACCCGCGTTGCGCGAGAGAGCGGACGATATCCCGCTGCTTCTGGAATACATGATCGACCGCTATTCCAAGCTGACGGGGAAGCGAATCACGAACATTGACAAACGGACGATGGACCTGTTCCAAAGCTACCAGTGGCCTGGGAACATCCGGGAGCTCCAGAATGTGGTGGAGCGTGGCGTCATCCTTTGCGAATCCGACACATTCAAGATCGAGGAGCAATGGTTGAGGCGGGAAATGAGCCGTAACGAGGTACGCTCGCCTGCCACCATCAGCACCATTGCAAAGTTGGAGCCGGAACACGAAAGGGAGATTATCGAGGCCGCCCTTCGGGCTGCCCGGGGCAGGATCTCCGGACCGGGCGGCGCTGCGGCGCGGCTTGGGATCCCCCGGCAAACCCTGGAGTCCAAGATTGCCCGCCTGGGTATTCAGAAGCACCGCTATCGCAGTGCCTGACCCGCCCCCAAAAGCAGTGCTTTCGTCTTGCACCGACCCAGCCCATCTGAACCTGAACCGTCGCGGCTTCTCTGGCTGGCGAAATCCATGCGGCGAACTCCGCATTCTCGAGGTATGTAAAAAGCGCGGGTGAAGTTCCGTACCCTGCGACAAGTTACACGATCAGACGTTGCTGAAAATCAGCAATTGCCTAAATTCGGCATGGAATAGAAGCTGGCAAATTGTGTTTTTTCTGTAGCTTACGTTTGGCATTTCGCCTGCAAATCACAGTGAGCTAGAGCCATTGCCCATGGTCTTGAAAATTGAGCGGGTTGCGCACGGCGGTCGCAGACTGCTGAGGTTCAGCGGTCATTTAAATGCGGACGAACTGGACTACGTTCGTGCCGAGATTGATCCGGTCGATTCCAAAACTTCGTTCGATCTAGGCGAGATTTCACTGGTGGACCTCGAAGCAGTCCGATTCCTCGCGGAATGCGAATTGAAGGGAGTAATCCTGCTTAGTTGTCCGCCTTACATCCGGGAATGGATCAACCGGGAGCGAAAGGAACGTAGTTGAGCGTGCCAGCCGGTCGGCGTTACACGCCTCCCCCCAACCTCGAAAGGACTTCTCTATGTCAGCTGCGTCCGCCGAAATTCGCCTCCCTCTTCCTCCGTTCACGCTTGAGGCAGCGCTGCTGAAGGTACGGCTCGCTGAAGACAGCTGGAATACGCGGGATCCGCAGAAGGTCGCGCTCGGCTACTCACCGGGCTCGCGATGGCGGAATCGCTCAGAATTCATGACCGGACGACCAGAGATCATTCAATTCCTGCGGCGGAAGTGGGCGAAAGAGATTGACTATCGCCTCATCAAGGAGCTCTGGGCGTTCACCGGTAATCGCATCGCGGTGCGGTTCGCTTACGAGTGGCGGGACGACTCCGGTAACTGGTTCCGCTCATACGGCAATGAGAACTGGGAGTACGACGAGTCAGGTCTAAACCGGTTGCGGTATGCCTGCATCAACGATCTCCCGATCGCAGAGGCCGACAGAAAATATCGCTGGCCGCAAGGACGTCGGCCGGACGATCACCCGGGCTTGAGCGAACTCGGTCTCTAACTCGGTCTCTTAGGCACACGGGTCCTCTTTTACGTAAACCCAAACTGGCCACCTGCACCCGTATTTTCGACCGTAACGAAATTTTATTCACTAACAAAAGGAGAAAGACGAATGAGTACCATCAAGACGAACGACCTCAAGAAGATCGATGTGCCGACACTGCTCATGCATGGCGATGACGATCAGATCATGCCTGTCCCGGATTCGGCTTTGCTGACCGCGAAGCTGGTGAAGGGAGCGCCGCTCAAGGTCTACCCGGGGTTCCCGCATGGGATGCCGATCGTCCATCACGAGCAAATCAATGCTGACCTTTTGAAATTCCTGCAGGAGTGAGGTCCGGCCCTTCCCCTCTGTTTGGCTTCGATTGACTCGCCGACTTTCGATGCGACGAGCCGAATGACGCGCCCCCCCAGCCAGAAACCGTACTTCGGAGGATGCAATGTCGACTATCAGTGCTGTCGCCGAGACGTATCGGCAAATCCCCGATTCTGTCGCGGCGTTTGCGCACGAAGCAGAGTGTGCGCTTGCCGCTCTCTACCATTCCGTGCGCGAGTGTTACGGCGAGAAAACTGCCTTCTCTGTGGCCGAAGAATGGCTGGAAACCTTTGAGCAACGTATCGAGGATTGCAAGAACGCGATCCCCGCGATTAGAGAAATTACCGTAAGCACGATCGCTGCTTCGCTCGTACCTGCAGCGATCGATGAGTCCGCCGCGTGAGGGAATGGACCGCGGCTCCTCACCCGAGTTCCGCGCAAACCTGCTGAACGATCTGCCTGAACCAGAGGTGAAGGGGTTCGTTGTCGAGGCGTGGATGCCACATCATCGAGTAAGGAAAACCATGGATCTCTGATGGCGCCTGGATTGTGCGTACGCCTGACTTGCCGGCCAAGTCCCGCGCGAGCCTGCGAGGAGCGGTGAGAACAAGCTGCGTACCGGGCAGTGCGAGAACTCCGGAGCTAAAAAACGGCACCTGCAGCGTGATCCTGCGACGGTAGCCAGCTTCGGCGAGTGGGCGGTCTACGAAAGTCTGTTGTCCTGCCTGCGTTTCTATGGCGATGTGCGAGTGCTCAAGATAATTCTTGAGACCGAATTGCTTTCTGCGAAACGGATGGTCCTCAGCGACGAGGCAAACGAAGCTTTCCTCAAACAGCCGCTCCACATGCAGGGACGCTGGGGCGGCGATGGGACTGAATACGAGATCGAGACTTCCGGCAGCCGCGCTTTCAAAGCGATGTTCCTGCCATGGAATAACCTCAATACGGATAGCGGGTGCGGCCTTGCCGAGAATGCGCATGAGCCTGGGCAGGAGCAGCGAGCAGGCAAAGTCGGTCATGCAGAGACGAAGACGCTCGGTGCTATGCGAGGGCACGAACGGCTCGCCACGCCAGAGCCGCTCGAGTCGCGGCAACACCAGCTCGAGTTCCTGAAGCAGCGATTCTCCTCGCGTAGTCAGCTGGTACTTTCCGCGTGAGCGGATCAGCAGATCGTCAGCCAGAAGATCACGAAGCCTCTCGAGTGCGCGGCTCGTGGCAGGTTGGCTAAGGTGGATTTCCTGCCCTGCGCGCGTGACGCTGCGTTCTTTCAGCAGGGCGTACAGCGGCATCAATAGGTTCAGGTCAATACTTCTCAAATTCACCGCACGCATACCTAGCATTCTAACTATGCATGGTTCTTATTTGCGGCTGAGCCTTCTAACGAGATGGAAGGAGCTGCAAATGGGAAGACTACTTGAGAACAAGGTTGCGATTGTGACCGGTGCGGGACGCGGGATCGGGGCCGCCATTGCCGAACGGTTTGCGGCTGAAGGCGCGAGCGTTGTTGTGAACTACTCACGCAGCCAGTCGGAAGCGGAAGCTGTCGTCAGCCGGATCACAGGCGCGGGCGGGAAGGCGGTATCGGTGAAAGGCGATGTGAGCATGCGGGAGGGCGCACAGGCGACCTTCGACGCAGCCGAAGGGTCGTTCGGCAAGGCTGACATCCTCATCAATAATGCCGGATTGATTCTCTACAAGCCTGTAGTGGCGGTAGCAGAAGAGGAGTTCGACAGACTGTTTGCCGTCAATGTGAAGGGAACGTTCCTCACCAGCCAGTTGGCGGCAACGCGATTGAACGATGGCGGATCCATCGTGAATTTCTCCTCCTCAACCACTGCCTTGATGCTGCCTAAGTACGCGATCTATGTGGCGACGAAGGGCGCCGTCGAGCAATTCAGCCACGTTTTGGCGAAGGAACTGGGGCCGCGCAAGATCCGCGTGAATGTTGTTTCGCCCGGACCCGTCGATACGGACCTCTTCAACCAGGGGAAGACAGAAGAGGACCGCAAGCGCATGGCGAGCCTTGCGGCATTCAATCGCCTCGGGACTCCGCAAGACATCGCGAACGTGGTGACCTGGCTCGTATCCGACGAGGCTGCCTGGATTTCGGGACAGAACATCCGTGCGAACGGCGGACTGATCTGATTTTCAGTGACATGGTTCCAGCTTTCACTGACGATCACCCTCACGGTCTTGCGCCATCTGGATGAGATGACGTGAATCCGTGCAATTCGTGTGAATATTTCCGATCCTTTCGGTTGTCCCTGCGCATAGGACTACTGGTCAATGTCCTGAACGCAACGAAAGCCCAGGGTCCCGGAACGGTCGTAGCTCGGAGCCATGAGCAGCAGCTTTCCGTGCTGATCGTTGCGGTAAGCCTGGGGGAAGTACCAGATAGAGCCTTGCGGCTGGTAGTAGCTTCCTCCGCGGAGAATACCGCCGCGCGTATGGTCGTCAGTGTACTCGTCGGTCCATTGCCAGACGTTGCCGACCATGTCGAGAATACCGAAGGGGCTCGCCCCGGCTGAGTGTGCGTCGACATCATCGGGCGAGGTGATGGAGCGGCCTTTGACCGGGGTGGGGACATTGGCCGCCTCCCATGTGTTGCCCCAGGGATAGATGCGGCTCTCGTCGCCACCCTGCGCGGCATATTGCCACTCCCACTCATGCGGCAGCCGCTTGCCAGCCCAAGCGGCGTAGGCGCGCGCATCTTCGAGTGAAACCCAGGTCACGGGCTTCTTGTCCCAGCCCTCCGGATAGGTGCCGTTCTTCCAGTCGCGCAGAAAGTTCAGGTCATCTGCGGGGTGGTAGTGTGTCGCATCGAGAAACTTCTTGAAGTCGGCGTTGGTGACGGGATACTTGTCCATGAGAAAAGCATGGATCTGCATTCGATGCTCGTGGAAACGCCGTGGCATGTCTTCCCATGGATACTGCACGTCAACTCCGATGTCGTTGGAGCCCTCGATTTCGATGCCCTGCACTTTGAAGACGTAGTCACCGGCGGGGATCTTCACCATGCCTTCCGGGGTTGAGCTTGCCCGCTTTGTTGCCGGGATGTCGACCAGTTGCTGCGGCAGCGTCTTCCACTGGTCGGAGTAAGACGAGAGCGGCTGCGCGGTCAGCTTCTTCATCCGCGCCATCAGATCCTGTGTTTTCGCGTCGGGCGCGTCCTTTGAAGCGAGGATCGCGCCGAAGCCGTGTGCTTCGATCGGGAAGGAGAGCACGTCGTGGTCGCCGTCCCGTTCGGGCTTGAGTTCCTCGCCGTGATAGAGATCGAAGTAGCGCATGCCGTCTTGTGAGGGGATTGAAATCTGCCGGCCGGCCACGTCGTATTCATTGCGGTTCACGATGGTCCAGACGGTCTGGCCGTTGAGCGGCCAGCGGCTGGCGAACACGCCATAGAGGTGCGTTGGATAAAACGGCTCCCATGCGGGGCTGATGAGAAAAGGCGCGATGCCGCGCTCGATGGTGGCCACGCGGCGGGTGGCTTCACCGTCACGCGGAGTGATGCCGTTCCAGATGCCCCAGACGTTTTCCCAGCTTTCCCATCCGACTCCGTTGAAGAAGGCGAATTGCAGATCGTCGGTCTTGTTGCGCGCCCAGCGGTGAGAGATGTTGACCATGTGACGGGTCTCGAGCCACTTGTACTTATCCACCTCAGGCACGAACGGGAACTGGTATTGGCCCCAGTTCATCACGTTCCATGCGAGAGCTTCGTCGGAGGGGCTGCCTTCGGGCTGGAAGGCGAGGGTGTGGCCGACTTTGTCGGAAGCCAGGGAGAAGGCGAGCGGAACTCCGTCCTGCGTGTCTCCATTGATGCCGTCCGCGTCGATCTCCTTCATGGTTTCGGCGATCGCGTCGGGCCATGGTTTGCCGGGATCGCGTGTTCCCTGATCCCACATCATCATGGGAAAGAGGACGCGCACGCCGCGGCGGTGGAAGTCCTCGACCATCTGATGGACTCCGGCGAGACCGCCGGGCATGGAGCGGATCATGTCGTGCTGGTTGCGGTCGTCGATGCCCATGTTGGGATAAGTCGGCCAGATGAGCACGGCGTCGATGCCGCCGTAGCGCTTTTCGAGGTCGTCGAGATAGCGATCGACGGTGTACTTGTGTGCCACGGGGTCGTAGAAATAGCGGTCCTGCACCATCATCTGCGGCTGGATGAAGCTGGACTGCGTCCAGAGCAGCGCGGGCATGCGATAGCGCGCGTCGTCATAGCCGACGCGGATGCGGCGCTCCATGCGCCAATGCGTAATGTCGTTGAGCCATTGCTGATGCGTGACGTCAGTGCAG
Organism: uncultured Acidobacteriaceae bacterium; assembly: GCA_963782175.1. Classification (GTDB taxonomy): domain Bacteria; phylum Acidobacteriota; class Terriglobia; order Terriglobales; family Acidobacteriaceae; genus Silvibacterium. The sequence goes on along the minus strand of CAWAIX010000005.1, from coordinate 118,267 downwards.
GGCGTGTAGCCGCCTTCCCACGCACCGCGCAGAGTGAGGCATTCGGGCGAGGGAATCTGCTGGTTCTGCGGCCGATATTTTGTGTCCTGCGCTGTGCAGGTAAGAGCCATGGTGGCGACTAAGAGCAGGGTGGCAGACGTGGACTTGTGGTGAAGGCCGATCATTCGTGGTATCTCTCCGATTGCAAAGTCGAAAGGTTCATGAGACTGCGAAAATTCGGTAGCCGTGCGCCGGCAATTTGACGGTCAGCCCGTCAGAACCGGGCTGCGATGCTGTGCCCGTCGTGATCTCGACGAATCGACTGGCATGAACGGCTGCGGTGTCGACTCGAATGTCGGCTGATGACGCGCGGAAGTTGAAGACCAGCAGCAGGCGTTCCGAGTGGTCGGCGGAATCGCGCAGGATCGCGTACGCATGTTCGTCGCTTGTGTGGATCATGCGGCGGCTGCTGTTCTGAAAGAGAGCGGGATGACTGCCCTTGAGTTTGAGCAGCGCTGGGATGCCGCTGGCGGGCGTGGTGATGCCGTCGGTTGGAGCACAGTAGCAGAGCATGTCTCCTGATGCGACCAGCAGGGATTCGGCGAGGGTCTGGAACTCGGAGTTCTTCATGTCTGGAACAGGGAAGTAGAGGGTTCCGCCTGCGGCGACGACGCGATCGTGGTAGCGGCGTAGCGATTGCTCGAGAAGCTCGGGATTTTCGTCACGAATAGATTGCTCCAGCGGGTTGTTGCCTTTCTCCCACCAGATGCCGAGGCCATAGTCGAAGAGGTTCGTATAGCCGCCATCCGTGATCCATCCCACGGGATCGTCGGTGTGGAAAGCGCCTCCGCCCTCGGGCTGAGAGAAGCCGCCCTGCAGCGGTTCAATCAGGAACTGTTGTATTCTTCTGCCAGTCGATGCCCGCATACCAGTTGACGGCGTCGAGCACCATGCCGTCGATTCCTGTGTTGAGCCAGAAGCGAATCACCTTTGCCGCTTCGCCGGGCCATTCGTTGGAGGTCCAGTTGTATTGCGGCAAGTGGATCTGATTGCCCTGGGCATCGCGTCCCGGCCAGCGCGTCCAATAGTATTTTTGAGCCCGGTCGCTCCATTGCCAGAACTCGTTTTTCGTGGGGTCGTAGCCGGCACGCGAGGGGCGAACGAAGAAATAACTGTTGCTCGACGCGGGAGCGGGGGCGTCAGGACGGTCGCTCCAGTAATAGAAGGCTGTCTCGCGGCTGCTCTTTCCGGCGCGTTCGTCGTCAGCAGCTTTGAGGAACTGGTCGGCCTCGGGGCTGCTGTATCCGAGGTTCTGGAAGGTGATGACGTGCATGCCCAATGAATGCGCGAGTTCTAGGAGACGTCGGAAGTCGTCGATGCTGCCCACACCGGGGTCGAGGCGATAGCGGTTCTTCGCGTCGAGGCCGTCGTAGCTGTTGCCGCCTTCTTCGGGAGCAAAGACTTCGATAGCGGTGACTCCGTCAGCGGCCAGCTCCTGCAATTGTGTCCGGGCGAGTTTTGCATCTACCGGCAGGTGCTCGAAGCGCCAGTATTTCGTGTTCGGCTTGAGCGTTACGCGATGGATCGCAGGGGTAGTGACGTACCAAGGCAGCCTCGATGAGGTATGGGTGTCTAAGCCCGCACCCGAGGCAACGAAAACAAGCAAACCTGTTGTGACCAAGGCAGCGCGGCGTGAGGCTCGACTGATATCTGTAACTGGCACTGACCGGATATTCCGGATCATGAATCGGCCCCGGTCAAGAAGCGCTGGACTTCGGACAGCGTAGGCATGGATGGCTGGGCGCCCGGGCGCGTGACGGAGATAGCCGCAGCGGCAGCAGCAAAGCGAGCGCTCTCGGCCGGAGAATTGCCGAGCATCAGAGCCGTAGCGAAGGTTCCGTTGAATGCATCTCCGGCTGCGGTTGTGTCGACGGCGTGGACACGGAAGCCGTCGATCTGCTTCGCCAGACCGTTGTGGTCTTCGAGATAGACGCCGCGCGCGCCCAGTTTCAGAACGACGGCTTCGGGTCCGAGTGCGAGCAGTGATTCGGCGATGGTTTCAGGCGAATCGGAGCGGGCGCTGTTCGATAAATAGAAGCCGGCTTCGGTCTCGTTGGGTGTGAACCAGCGGATATGTTTCAGTACGGCCGCAGGCAGCTCACATGCCGGCGCGGGATCGAGCATCAGCGGCACACCCTCGCGCGCGCAGACCGAGCTCAGATGCTCCACGGTCGCGAGCGGGATTTCAAGCTGAGTGAGCACGAGGCCGGCGCTGCGAATCAAATAAGTGTTGGCGTCGATATCAGACGGCGTTACCAGGCCGTTTGCGCCCGGAGTGACCACAATGATGTTCTCTCCCGATGGAGCAACAAGGATAACGGCGACTCCGGAACTGCCCGGAGAGATGCCCACGGCGGAGATATCGACACCAGCGTCACTTAGACCCTCGCGTAGTTGCGCCCCGAATGCATCGTCCCCGGTTCGGCCGATCAAGCTCACCGGATAGCCAAGGCGCGCAATGGCGACCGCCTGATTCGCGCCTTTGCCTCCGGGGTGCGTCTGGAAATCGAGTCCGGCGACGGTTTCGCCTGCGACCGGAATGCGCTGCGCCTTCGCGACGAGGTCGATATTGATGCTCCCCACCACGACGATAGGTTTGCGGTTCGACATGAGCACATTATCCTCAGCTAAAAAATAGGCGCCAGCGCAACAAGGGTCAGTCCAAGAAGGAAGAGCACGAACATCCAGAACAGATATGTTTTGGCGCGGGAAGAAGCGGCTGAGAACTCACGCCAGACGAAGACTCCCCAGCATGCGGAGATCATCGTCGCACCCTGCCCGATGGAATAGGACACGGCTGGTCCCACGATATGCGCGCGCGACGCCACAAAGTTGAAGACTGCGCCGGTGCACCAGATGATTCCTCCAATTGCGCCCCAGATGTGCCAGCGGAACGGGGCGGCTGCGAATCCGTTCATGGCGACCGGCGGCTGCGCGTCGAGCGGCTTGCGCATCAGCAGGTAGTTGACGGGTATCGCGCAGAGCGCGACCCCGACCACAAAGACGAACGAGACGGCATAAGGGCCGGGAGCGTCAGGACCGCTCATGGAGCGGGAGACGAAGGGATAAAAGCTACCCATCAACAGGCCGGAGAGCAGGCTGATCAATACTCCGCGACGGCTCATCGCCGAACGCTGCTGTTCGCGCAGGCGATACGCCACGGCATCGCAGATGATTGCGGCTACGACGAGCAGGATGCCTCCGAAGAGCATCAACGGGTTGCCATTCGGAGACAGCACGTAGCTGCTCACAGCGCCGACGACCAAAGCCAATCCAATGCCGACTGGAAAGGCGACGGCGAGCCCGGCAATTTCAATCGCTGCGACCAGAAGCAGGTTGGCGACGTTGAAGATAATGCCCCCGATGAGAGCGAATACGAGGCTGGACTTCGGGATCGCAAGCAGGTCCGCGATAAAGGAGCGCCCCGTAGAGCCGGCGGTGCCTAACGCAAGGCCCCAGACGAGCGCTCCGATGAGCAGGCCGATTACGTAATCCCAATAGAACAACTGGAAACGATATCCGGGACAAAGCTTTACGGTATTGGCCCATGATCCCCAGCAGAGCATGCTGAGGATCATGAACGAGAGCGCGATGGCGTAACTTTCCGGCTGGTACAAGACTGGAACCCTCGAGTTGAGCTGCGTTTGTTCTGCCCGAAACGATACTTGCTGCCGGATCAGAAGGCCAGCTTCAGTCCTACCTGGAGGATTCGAGCCTCGCGTGCGCCGCTGGCTTGACCAAAGGGAACATTGCCGTAGTTGCCAACAGGCGCGTAAGGAAAGGTGGTCTGAGCACCATTCCATTGCGTGTGGTTGAAGAAATTGAATGCGTCGGCACGGAACTGCGCGTTGAACCGGTCGTAGATCTGGAAGGTCTTCGCGAGCGAGAGGTCCAGGTTGTTCTGCCCCGGGCCACGCACCGTCCCCAGACCGGAGTTTCCGCGCACGCCGTTCGGAGGAAGCGAGAACTTCGACACATCGAATTCCTGGAAGAAGCTCTTGGCCGAGTGGCTGAGGTTTGGGTTGCCCTGGACGAACAGCTCACTTGGTCCGGCGTAATCGTTGGGCGACGTCTCGTTGTTCGTGACCGACAGAGCATCTCCCGACTCAAGGGTTCCGATGGCCGAAATTCGCCAGCCGGTCAGCGGAATTCTCGCCCACGGAGACCATGCCTTTCCGTATACCGGCGCCCAGATGCCGCTGTAAACGAAGCGGTGGCGATGAGAGAGCGAGGATTCGCCGCGATTCCAGATATTTGGATACTGAAATCCGGAAAAGCCCGGCTGGCCGTTTGCCTCGAGGTTGTTAATCCACGGATAGTCGGATACTGTCTTGCCCCATGTGTAGTTGCTCATGAACTCGAAGCCATTGCTGAAGACATGCTGGTACTGCACGATGGCGGCGTTGTAATACGAGTTCAGATTGGGCCGCTGAACGTAAATGTCGCTGAATCGGCCTGCACTGTTCGGCCGTGCGGCATCGAACGCGTTGATCGTGGGCCATCCGGTGGCGTACTGGGGCAAGTTGATATTGACGTAGTTTGACCCCTTTCGACCCTGCGCGCCAACATACGAAAGCGTAAAGGAGTCGTGGGATCCGATCTGCCGCTGGATATCGAAGATAAATCGCTGGTAGTAGGGAAGGCTCGTCGACTTCTGGTCGTAGTAGTAAATCGTCTGAAAGAGGTCGTCGCCGAAATATCCTTCCCCGGGACCGGTGCTGACCGGATACTCTCCCGGCAGAAGATTGGGCGATGTCTGGAAGATGTTGTTCAGCCCGAGCGCAGGAGTGTCGCTCGGCACTCCCTCGGTCACGTTCGATATCTCACTGCCGATGAAATATCCCGGCACGCCGTTGAGCGCGTTGCCGATCGCGCCGGAGATTTGCGAGGCGCCTACGTCGTAGAAGATGCCGTAGCCGCCGCGGATCACCGTCCTGGGATCGGGGCTATATGAGACGCTTACGCGGGGCGCGAAGTCGAGTTTCGTTGCTGAGAGAAAATGTTGCGGCACTCCCGGCGCGATGCCGGGCAGCTTGAGGATTCCGCCGTCGGGCGTGGGATCGTAGATGGCGCAGCACAGGTTGTTTCGTGCGAAGAGAGGGATGTTCAGGTCGTAGCGGAGGCCGGCGGAGATGGTCAGTTTGGGGCTGACCTGAAACTTGTCGTTGATATAGAAGCCCCAGTAGGGAAAGACGACATCTAGTTCTGGCGCCGTCGCATCCCCCCCAACAAAGTTGTATCGCTGATGGATGACCTGCGGCAGACCCATGGCCAGATCGGCCATTCCGTCGCCACCGTCGTAGTTCTGGTTGTATCCGCCGGAGCTGAACTGCTGCCGCGGGAAACCGTTATTGTATGAACCTTCTCCGAATGTCACGAAGCGGATGAAATCCCAGTCATACTCGCCTTTCCGGAAGTAGTTCATGCCTGCCGTGATCGCGTGGCGCCCGTGCGTCCAGTTCACGTTGTCCGAGATCTGAAAGGTCTGGTTTTCAGCGCGAAATACCTCGTTGAATCCGGGACTGGCATAGTTGTATACGTCCAGGGCAAGAACGCCAGCCGTCAGCCCGGAACCGGTGTTCGCAAAGAGCTTGTTGAAAGGATTGCTGTCGCTGTTCAGGTAAGAAATCTGATTCGGCGCCAGGGTTTGGAGCGCACCGTTCCCGATGCCGAAGATGAATTCGTTGGTCAGATTCGACGAGAAGACATGCGCGTAATTGACGGTGACCAGGTAAGACTTGTCATCCACATTCGAGAGGTACAACTGCGAGGGCGGAATCCCTCCCGAGTTGTCATTCGTACCGTGCGATTTCGACCACGTCACGAATATGTTGTCCTTCGAAGTTATACGTGCGTCGAAACGGCTGTCCCAGTGGTAGACAGAAAAGCCGAGGTTCTGCGTGGTTGCATAGTTTGGAAGATAGCTCGGCGTGTTGGAGACGTTCGGCACAGGATAGAGATTCATCAGTGTCGCCGAGTTGGGATCGAAGAGCGGAGTTCCATCGGGGCGGGTGGCGAGATCGAGCCGGTTGTTGGGGATTGGAGGCCGAGAGCTGTATCCGTTCTGGTCGTAAGTCGTGTAGAAGGGGTTGTAAAGCTGCAGCGGGCTGGGCCCGGTCAGCAGTTCGCTGAAGTCGCCGGTGCGCTCGGCCGCGGACGGCACCGACGCGAAGACAGGTTCTGCGCCATCACTCTCGATGAAGTTCTCATAGTTGGCGAAGAAGAAGACCCGGTCCTTGAGAAAGGTGAGTATCTTCGGGATGTAAACCGGTCCTCCAATGCCGCCGCCGAACTGGTTGCGGCGCAGAGTTGGCTTGGTTGCCGGACTGCCGAGCACGAGCTCAGATTCTGCCTTGTCAAAGGGATTGATCGCGTTCATCGCATCGTTCTCGAGATACTCGAATACATGGCCGTGAAACGCGCTCGTGCCGCCCTTGGTCTGCATGGACAGAGTTGAGATATCGTGACCGTTTGCCGCCGAGAAGTCCGCGACGGAGATCGATCCCTCTGCCAAAGCTTCGACGGAAGGCTCGTAACTGATGCTGCTTTCGTAGTTGTCCGTGATGTTTACGCCGTTAACGTAGAAGCCGTTGTCGCGCGAGCCCTCGACGAGGCCTCCTGTCGTAAAGAACACACCTCCGGAGGCGAACTGCGCGCCGACTGAATAGGTCCCACCCGGGTTGACGTTCAGTTGGGGAGTGGTTGCGACTCCGGGCGTCAAGGCGGCAATGGATGTGAAGTTGCGCCCGTTCAGAGGAAGCTGTTCGATCTGCCGCTGCGAGACATTCGTTGTGACGTCGGCCTGACCGGTTTCGAGAACGACACTGGCGCTGCTTACTGTAACAGATTGCGTTACAGAACCTGGTTTCAGCTTGAAATCGTAACGAGTGTTGCGTCCGATATTGACGTCAACAGCTTCCGAGTTCGCGGTTTCAAATCCCTGGGCCTTGACCGACAGCGCGTATTGTCCGGCAGCCAGATCGTTGAAGGCATAATGGCCTGTGCCGTCGGTCGTTTCCTGGCGAGCCTGTTGCTGACCCTGGTTGGTCAGGGTGACACTGGCGCCGGGAATCGCGGCTCCGGATTGATCGAATACAAATCCTTCCACCCCGCCGCGCTGCGCGAACTGGGTCCAGGCTACCGAGCCGCATGCCAGCAGTAAGACCAGCACAACAGAAAGTGTCTGTAGGTTGCGTTTCACGATCGGCCTCCTCAAATTGAAGCAGGTGTTTGAAAGCTTTCAAAATTTTCAGTTGTTGACATTACTCGGGAGAATGTACACCTGTCAACTCAAAAGGGGACTTGTCGTGTTGCGGGCGCGATTCACATGCCCGTACGAACTGTGACGGCCCTTCGAAACACCCAAAAAACTCGGCGAATCGACCGGGGCGTGACTTGAATGCTTTCAGATTTCTCTAAGTCCGGTTAAATTTGCCTTGAGGGGTGAGCGACCTACCTGCATGCCAAATATGAAGCAGATCGCGGACATGGCCGGCGTTTCGTTAGGCACCGTCTCCCATGTATTGAACGACTCGGCGCGTGTCCGCGAACCGCTGCGCCAGCGGGTGCTCGAAGCGGTCGAAGCTCTCGGTTACCAGCCAAGTGAGCTCGCGCGCGGCCTTCGCCGCGATAAGACAAACATGTTCGGCATGGTCATTCCGGATGTGACCAACCCGTTCTTTCCGGCGGTGGTGCGCGGGGCAGAAGACATTGCGTTCTCGAATGGTTACCGCCTTGTGCTGTGCAATACCGATAACGACCACGAGAAAGAGCTTGTGCACCTCAACGAGCTGCGGACCTATCTTCCGTCAGGCCTCATCGTGATTCCCTCGAGCTTCAGCGATCTGACGGTGCAGGCAGAGCGATATCGCCGCGCCGGCACGGCAGTCGTCTGTATCGATCGTCTTCCCAAACGCTGGAACGGGGACAGCGTTACGGTGGCCAATGAAGAAGGTGCTTACACGGCCACGCGGCATCTGATAAAAATCGGCCACAGGCGGCTGGCCGCCATTACGGGACCGCTGCACCTGACCAATGCCAAGCAGAGAATCGACGGCTTTCGACGCGCGCTTGCTCAATCGAAACTGGCGATTGCGCCTGAGTACATTCAGGAGACGACGTTCGATCGCGCCGGCGGCTACACGAAAGCTCGTATGATTCTCAAGTTGTTGCCACGGCCGACTGCGATATTTGCCGGGAATGATTTGATCGCGCTGGGTGTGATCCAGGCCATCCGCGAGCTCGGACTGCACTGCCCAGGAGACATTTCGGTAATGGGATTTGACGATCTGGACTTTGCGGAACTTATCAGCCCGTCACTTTCGTCGGTATCCCAGTCGGGATACCAACTCGGTGCCATGGCGGCGGGTATTCTCATGGACCGCCTCAAGGGCGATAACGAACCAGCAAAGCACCTGGTGCTCGAGACCCAACTGAAGATCCGTGACTCCGTTGCCCCGCCGGCGGCTAAGGCTTAAAATTTATAATCGGAGAGTGTCTCCGGTTGAAAGTATTTTGCAGATGGTGAAGAAGCGATCACAGCCCGCCCAGCGAAAGCCGCGCTCGGATGCGCAGCGAAACCGCGAGCGTATTTTGGAAGCGGCCAAGGAGGCGTTTACCCGTTCTGGCGCGGACGCCAGCCTCGACGATATTGCCAAACAGGCCGGAGTTGGAGCCGGAACTCTGTATCGTCACTTTCCCACGCGCGACGCCTTGATCGAAGCGGTCTATCGAAATGAGGTCGAAAGACTGGCCGGGGCTGAGCGCACGTTCGCCGAAACGATGGCCCCGGCGGAGGCGTTGCGCGCCTGGATGCTGTTGTTCGTCGACCACATCGCGGCAAAGCAGATCATTGCCCCGGCTCTTAATTCGATCGTCGGAGGTCCCTCGAAGCTTTACGAGGGTTCTCGCGGCCTGATCCAGGGAGCGATCGATGCGCTGGTGAAACGCGCGATCAAGAGCGGCGATATCCGTAGAGATCTCGACGCCTACGACTTGCTTCGAGCACTGATAGGTGTCTCCTATGTAGCGTCCGGACCCGGCTGGCAGCAAAGCGCCCGGAGGCTGGTGGACATCCTCGTCACAGGCTCACGCCCAGTCAAATGAACAGCGTCTCGCATTAGTCGGATTAGCGAGTTAAAAGGGGAATTTCCCCGGACGCGCCGAGTCGCGCGTCGGCGTCCACGTCAAAGACTCACGGAACGACCCAAGTATCGTGAGGGCCACCCTGATTAGAAGACTCGGGCAGCCCGATATTCGGAGAACGGGACCGCCGGGTTGTACTGGATTATGGTCTGTGTAGATCCAGCAGCACCACATCCGAGCGCTCCTGCACTCGTTCAATGACAACTTCACGACCGTCCGGCGAGACGTCGAAATCCTGAATGTCGAATTCGGGAGGGAGGTTGGTCAACTGCCGTTCCGCACCCGTCTCCAGGTCGATGAGCCAGAGATTCTTATGTTGAATCTCACCTCGGAGCATCACGAGTGCCCGCCCTCCCGGCAGAAAGACCACACGTCGAGCTCCTCGAGTCAGGGTCATCTCTGGCAGTGGATGCGGTGCAGCCTCGGCAGTAACCGCTTTTACCGAAAATGTGGTGCCAATGTCGGGTCCCGAGTAGACAACAAAGCGGCCGTCGGGTGACCACGCGGGATCGACCGAATACTCCTGGACAAAAGCAACAGGGGAACCACGGTCAATCGGTATGCGAAAGAGGTGTGGGGCGCCGTGATCGGTGACCGCCGAGGTGATCGACTGACCGTCGGGCGACCATGCTGGATTGCCTTGCAGATCGAGCGAATCAGCCACCACTCGTGCATTCGTACCGTCCGCCTGCATTGCGTACAAGAGCGTTTGCCCGGGTTGCCGGACCGAGAATGCGACATACCGCCCATCGGCGGAGATGGCCGGTCCGCCAAAGACTCTCGCTCCCTCGCCGCGCCACAACTCTGTGCTTATCCCATTGGCAAGCTTCCAGATGCCCTCGCCCGTGCCGGTCGCAGAAACATACAGAAGATAATTCGGGCCCAGTCGTGGAGAAAATCCAGGACTGGTCGTTAGTGGGATCCGCTCAGCCTCCGATACCCCTGCCGATGAATCAGCGATGCGCATGCGCCAGAGTGTTCTGTCAGGAGCGGTACGCGTAGCAACCAGACGTCGACCATCAGCACTGGCTGCCAGCGACGTGTATTGCTCAAGGTCGGAGGTCAGCCGGTGAGGAATGCGGCGATCGACGTCCATGCTATAAAGCCAGGGTCCCGAACCATCTGGATCGCTGGCGAGGTAGATAAGCGTGCGCCGATTCAATAGGACCGGGTAAGTCACACGCGCATTGTGCGACGTAATCCGCTCAGGAGCCCCTCCATAAGGGCGGATGCGCCAGATGTCCAATTTATCTGGAGGCTCGCCCTGAACGAAGTAGATAAACCCTTTATCGGGCGCCCATAACGGAAAGTGAGCGTGGAGTCCGGCAGGCGCTGTGAAGATGGGTCGCTCCGCCGATACCAGGCCACCGTCTGACACGAAAAGTGGGTCTCCAGGGCCGGGCGTGTGGTAGGCGAGCCGGGTGCCGTCGCGCGACCAGTCGTACTCGGCCACCCCTTCCAGATATGGTCTCGGTTCGCCGCCCAGTGTAGGAACCGCCCAGACGCTAATCCCACTGCCACTCGAACCACCTGGCTCGCGCACCCAAAAGGTGACCAGAGATCCATCCGGCGAAAACCCCAGGGTTCGGATCGACGGATTCGCGAGTGCCGGAGCTCTCCCATGAGTCAGGTTGTGAAACTCACCCGAACCGACTTGTGTCACCCAGACGTCCATCCGTCCGTCCCGGTCCGAGAGAAACGCCACGAAATGACCGTCGCGTGACACCGCAGCGGCTTCCTGCTGTCCCCCGAAATCTGTGACCGTCTGAAATCGTGCGTCAATGATCGGATTTCGCCAGAAGTGTTCCGTCCGCTGAAGCCACAGGATTGCACCAATCGCCAGCACTGCTGCCACTCCTGCCAACAGCAAGACAAGTTTCCATCTGGCTCCAGAGGTCGATGTCGAAATTGGCGAAACCGGCTCTAGAACAGGATCTGCCGAGGAGGCATTGTTGATCCCGTTATCCTCCGCTGCTCGAAGATTCCGGCCGCGCGCCCATGCGTCCAACTCTGCCCGAGAAGCGTAGACCGACCCTATCTTGTCGTGCACGTGCCGGTGAACGGGCATACCCTCTCGTTTCTCCCAGCGCTGGACAGTTTTCACATCCCGTTTGAGGTATGCCGCGACCTCCTTCCACGAATCCAGCCGGTCTTCAATCAGTCTCTCGGACGGCGATGAACCAAGGGACGATTCTCCCATTGCGCTCTCCTGGCTGGTTCGGAGTTATGGCGAACCTGGGTACCAGATTGTACCTCTGTCGCGCAAAGGCACGGCAAAGGAGGGCATTCGAGGGCAAACCGGGGAAACGGCTACAATTCCGCGCCTTGTCCCTTGAGCTCACCTGCTGATGTGCCCGATTGTGTGCGTGGGTCACGAGTAAATCTCAAAATTGGAGCTCTTTCATGAAAAGCACAATCCTGACTTCGGCGGTACGCTCTCTCTCACTACTTTTGCTGGTTTCCGCCACCTGTGCTTTGGCCCAGGAGCGCAGGTCAGTGCACTTCAGCGGCCTGATTAACGATTATTCGCCCTTGGATCCGAATATCAAAGGCAGCCCGTACGAAATGCATGGGCAATGGTCAATGGACGTCGACCCGGAACGGGGCACCGCCGACTTTTCAGCGGATATGACGATGTCCGGTTACGGGACCACAGCAGGTGTCCTCGACGCGACGAAGGGCGGTGCAGGCGCTCACACGCACCACATCGCATTGACGAACGCTAAGATCACCTGGGACATGACCGGCTGCCCCACATATGCCACCTCCCCCCCAAAAATGGGCTTTCAGTTCAACAAGACGGTCAGCCTGATGACGGGGAATGGAAACAACGCCCCCTTCGAGACGACTCCTCCTTCATCGACGCTGCAGGTCTGCGTCACCGGAGGGGATGATGTTAAGTATTCGCTCCCGAATGCGAACATTACGCTGGTTTTCGGGGGGCCTGCGACGACACATTTTGGGACGCAGGCACTCCATGGCGTCGTGCGTGACGCGTCAGCTGACTTCATCGAGAAATATCGATGATTGATCAGTCGGGATGATTGCTGCCACTCCGGGTACTGGTTTCCGACTGAACCTGCGGCAACGTAAGCCACATTTCCACTCAGGCGTCGACGAACGTGAAAGGGAGGTCGACATGCGAAAGAGACTCACGTGCCTGGCGTTGTTCACCGCCACAATGACAGGCACGGCTCTTTATCATCCCGGAAGTGCTCTGGCGACAAACAGCGAAGCATATAAAAGCACCCCGCTTGCTCGGGGACGGATTGGCGAAATTGACGTCTTTTACTCCTTACCGCAGGGCCTGAAGGCGGAGGGTAATGAGCAACTCTGGCGGTCGCTGCAGCAGACGAAGGGATTGTCAGACGTATATGTGCAGAGCAATGTCTGGGCGCCGGGCGGCAGCACCGGCTGGCACACGCACCCCGGACATAGCCTGATCGTCGTCACAGCAGGAACGGTGACGGATTATGAAGGGCACGATCCCGACTGTAAACCACATGTGTACAAAACAGGGATGGCCTTTGTCGATCCTGGTGGCGATCACATACACATCGTCCGGAACGAAGGCGCCGTCGAGGCGCAAACCATCGCCGTCCAGTTCATTCCTGCAGATGCCGCGCGTCGGATTGACGTCGCAGACCCGGGGAACTGTCACTTCTGACTCGGACAGACAGATTCGACGTCGCTGCGAGGGATTCCCAGACGAATAGTACCGGTGCGTTCAAGAAACAACATTTTACAGGTGAACCGATGGATAGAGCTGAAATCATATTCCGCAAGATACACGCCAGTGTTTACTAATCTCGGTTATGGGAGACTCCATATGGCCGTGTAGTCCGCACCTCGGACACTTATTCCAGTAAAAAGCGAGCCAGTCGCAGTTGACCGGCTCGCTGGGTTTGCCTGAAGGCTTGCTTAGAAAAGAATCTTCAGGGCGAGTTGGGTGTTGTACGGTTCGCCGGAGCCGATGCCGGGCGCGCCGTAAGAGACGCCGATTGTCGACGTGCTCCAGCCAAATGAGGAACCGTAGCCAAGGTTATTCAGCGGCTGCGCAAGGTTGGTGCGGTTGAAGACGTTGAACATCTCCACGCGGAATTGCGCGCGAACGAGTTCCTTGTAGAGGGGCAAGTTCTTAACCAGCGATAAATCGACGTCTCCGAAGCCGGGTCCGATGACCTGATTCCGGCCCAGATTGCCGTAGTTGCCATTCGCCGGCACGGTGAAGCTGTTTTGGTTGAGGTATTGCGCAAAGGAGTGCTGCTGTACGGAGCGGTTGCTGTTGAGCGCCGGGCCGGTGATGCTGGCACGGTCCTCGTTCTCGCCCGTTCCGCTGTTATTCTGCCCGGTGAGGACGTTGACCGGCTCGCCGTTCTGGAACTTGAGGATACCGTTAACCTCCCAACCATGCGTCAGAGCCTGCGGTCCGTGCGCAAGGGCAGGAATCTCGTAGTTGAGATATGCGGCGAAGTGGTTTCGGATGTCAGCGTTCGCGTTGCCCCAGTCCCCGGCCAGATTCATCGAGTTCTGCGGAATAGTGTTAAAAACGCTGGAGTCGTCCAGATTGTGGCTGTAGGCATAGGCAAATTGGCTGGTAAACCCATGCCACGAGCTGCTGCGCAGCGTTATCTGCAGTGCGTTGTAGCTTGACGATGCGGCGGAGTTGATCTGGTTGATGATGCCGAAGTTGGGGAACTTGCTGAAGTAGGGGCGCGAGCACTGCAGGTTGTTTCCGGGATTACTTTCTGTTGCTCCGCTGAAGGCCGGCGCGCAGGTCGTTGAGGTGTAGGGCACAGCTGCATACTGGCTGCCCAGGGCTGCCTGATTGATGTCCTGCAGGACGAGGTTGTGGCGGCTGACGGTGCCTACGTAGCCAACATTTAACTGCCACGCTTTGCCCAGGCTCTGCTCGACGTTCAGGCCGAAGAGCTGGGCATAGGGCGTCTTGAAGTTTCGGCTGACCGAATAGATGGAGGTCACATTGGTGCCAACGGGCAGACCCTCGCTGGGGGTGAAGATCGGTGTTGGCTGGTTGTACGTCCAGATTGGTTGCGGAGGGTTGGCCGCATTGAGGACAATCGATTCGTTCGGTTCGCTGCCGACCGGGTTATTGTTGACACCGCCGGCGCCGCCGTTGGGGATGCCGATATTGCCAAAGAAGGCCTGTCCGGCGGGCTGGTCGAAGTAGATGCCATAGTTGGCGCGGATGACGGTGCCGGGGTGCAGCTTCGTAAGCAAGTCCGACGCGGGGCGAGAAGTTGAGGCCGTTGCCATTGTAGATGTACTTCGGTGTTCCTGAGCCTGAGTCAGCTACCACCAGACCGCCGTTGTTGGGGTCAAAGATGGAGAGGTTTGTGAGGGTTGGTGTAGAAGGGCTGCTGGTAGTCATAACGCAGGCCCAGGTTGATGTTCAGTTTGGGCGTAATCTGCCAGGAGTCCTCACCGAAAGCGGCTCCGGTGTGAGCGTAGATGAAGCGCTCCTGGGTGCCGAGGGTAATGGTTGACTGGAACGAGTAACCAGCCATGAAGTCGGCAAGATTCAGGATGTTGGAGTCTGTGACCGAGGGATCGTTTGCCCAGGGCCCGAGCACTCCGCCGGTGCCGAAGTTGAAGGCACCGCGCGCGCCCCAGTTGTAATAGAGGTCGATATAGGCGCGGCGATACTCAAGACCGAAGCGCATCTGATGCTTGCCGACGGTCCAGGAGACTGTATCCGAGATATGGCCGGTGATGTCGTTGCGGCCCGAAGTCGGCGTGACGCCGATCGAGTCGAAGCCGTTGATGGCCATCTGCGGAGAACCGGACAGGCTGGCACCCGTGTTGAGACCAGCCAGTGTCAGAGGATTCTGGCCGTGGTTCGCATCGGCGAAGGACTGGGTGAAGTAGCTGACGCCGGCGGCAACCTGGTTCACCATATTGGAGCGCAGGCTGTAATTCCAGACCGCATCGTAGTTCTGGATATGCGAGGGAACGGTCTGGAAATACTCCGGGAGGTAGGAGCAGACAAAGATGCATGAAGGAGCCACGGCATAGCCCTGGCCGAAATACCAGCGCCCCGACAGGTGGCTCTTATCGCTGAAGTTGTGGTCTATCTTCGCGACGATGTTATGGCTGTAGCCGCTTTGTGGTGCGGTGCTGGAGTAGTTGCCGGGTTGAGCGGGAAGGTTGGCGATCTGGCTGGGATCCCACAGCGTGCTCAGGATATTCTGCGAGACCTGACTGGGCTGGACGTTGTATTTGCTCAGTTCCGCCAGCGCCAGAGTCTGATAAGCCGGCGATGGCTCGGTGACGGTATTAGGCTCTCCTATGACGAACTTCTGCTCCTCGTAGGTGAGAAAGAAGAAGGTATGGTCACGCCAGATGGGACCGCCGAGCGAACCGCCCCAGTTCTGGTTGCTCAGCGGCTGCTCCTGACTCCCGGGAGCCACAAAGGGCGAAGTTACAGCCAGCGCCTGATTGCGATTGAAGTAATAAGCGGAGCCGTGGAAGTGATTGGTGCCGGACTTGGTGGTGATGTTGAGGTTGCCGCCCGGGCTGCGGCCGGTTTCGCTGTTGCCCGTCGTCTGCAGCGAATACTCGTCGAGCGCGTCAATGGGATAGATGACGCCGGCGATGCCGCTGATGCCGCCCTGATTGACGGCGTCCGTGTTCAGGTAAAGATCGTTGTTGTCCGTGCCGTCGATGGTGTAGTTAAGCTGGTTGCCACGTGTACCGTTTACCGAACCAGAGTTGTTGTAGCCGGCGAAGGACGCCGAGGTGCCGAGAAGCTGTGTGAAGTCGCGGCCGTTGAGCGGCACATCCTGCAAAGCCTTCGAATCGAGGGTAGTGGTCTGTGTGACGGTGGTGGTGTCGAGCGAAACGGCTTCTGCAGAAACCTCCACCGTTGAGGCTTGTTGCGCAACCGTCAGCTTGACCGGCAGTGTATAAATCTTGCCTGCGAGCACCTGCACGCCAGTGACCTCGGTGCTCTGGAATCCACGGGCTTGAAACTTGACCGTGTAGGTATCAAGCGGAAGGTCGCTAAACGAGAATTCGCCGGCGCCGGACGAAACGGTCTCGCGAGTGACCGCGGTCGCCACGTCGATAGCCGTCACTTTTGCGTCGGCAACGACTGCACCCGAGGGGTCGGTGATTGTGCCGTTGATACTGCCGCGGAAGGTCTGCGCCAGCGTCGGAATGGACATCAAAAACAGGAGGGCGAGCATAGCCGGCAATACCGGCAGCAGTCGTCTATTCAATTTCATTTGAAGCCTCGTCACGAATAAAATAAGCGCCCGGCGCCTGCGTGCATTTAGCTGCAGCAGCCGTCGGATGTTGTAGTTTGCAGATACATAGCCCGGAAGTTAACCGAACACAGCGCTTACGAGCACTGCTTTACTACATTTTTTTACTTTTTCATCGATGGTCAAGTGAGATGCGAAACATTTGAGAGTAAAATCGGCCGCCGAAAGAACTGGCGCCAGAGGCTCATGCGAGCCGACATTGATAGGAACAACAATAGTGCGGGTTTGCGGACTTGACAAACATGAAATTGAATCGATACTAACACGATTGCAATACGATGTGGAGCGGCGGCCGGACGATACGTGTACCTGGCTTTCGCAACTCCTATACACCAAGTCAGGTTCAAAATTGCTTTTAATTTAGCCGATACGTTGCGATTGAATTCGGTGCCGACGTTCGAGCCGCTGCCGCGCCTTTGTTCGTTCCAATATTGCTTCACAACACGTTACGCACCTCAACTCTTCTGGCGCGCAGCCATCTAGCGATGCTCACCGGGTCGAAGCGAACAGAGCTGCCAATTCGATAGCGCGGCAGACGTCCTTCAGCGCGGGAGTGGGATTCATATCGCTACTTAAGTATAAGAATAATAGACGTATAGCTAGGCCAGTTTGCTGGATATACCCTCAAACATACCCTCATGCGTCGAGCGAACTGCTCGGCCGAGTGCAGTTAGGAGCACAGCAGCAAAGCGAACAAATGTTTAAGGGCTTTGGTCATCGCGAATAGGTCTAGCGCTCTGATTCTGGCCATAGTGTCGGCATACCGGCAATTTGGGTGGTTGCCTCGGCCGCTGTCGCTTCTCCTTCCTTCGCGATCCGATTTCTGGCGGCATCGCGCGATGCGGTGATTCAGCCCAATGCGAAGAATCGGACGATCTGGCGTGGCGCGTGGAGGAAGCTCTGGCCGCCCTGTTGATACACGGACGGAACTATCGCAAGTGTGAAGTCGGATCTCCTTCACTGGCAAAATGGGCAGACTGTTCGACCCAGGATGCCGGGATAGCTGCACAACCGGTATCAGCCTTCTGACCGGATTGGGGTATTGAGAGGTCCGGATAAGGGCCGAACATCCATGCATGCGAGTGAATCTGATCACTAAGTCTTCGAGACAGCCCCGGTCAGCACCCGGAACTGTCCCGCTCTCCCTGACGATCCGCCCGACATGCGGACTCCCAGGTGATTACGAGTTTCCCACCGACAGCGCCCAGCTACTTCGGATGCTGCATAGACAAACCGATTTGCCTGATTCTGTCCTCAGGCGTTTTGAGGAAAGTCTATTCGCCTTTCCAAGCGCAAAGCTTATGGGCGTGGAATTGAGCGAGCAGGTGCTGACGGAAATTGGGTATTTTGTTGAGTAGCAGAGCGCCAAGGTGCATAACGCTGCTCGTGCGCATACTTGCTCGTCCTTGAGCGCTATAGCTCTTCGATTTGGTAAGCGTCTCGCGTCGAGGCGCTCCGCGCCCGTCCAGTCGATCAGCTCATGCGTCGCGGTGCCGTAGAGACCCGTCAATTGCTACTTGATAAACACACTCTGCGGGCCCTTTCGTCCAGACGACAAAATTAGTACCAGCAAGTCGTCATCGCGAAAGTGACTCTGGTTGACGGAAAACGTCAGGACTCTATCGGAGCTGCTCCCGGTATCAGGTGTGCGCGGTGGATGGAGATAAAGGGGAGCAGGTCGGATAGAGGGGTTTGAAGGAAGGCGTTGGTGCGATCGGGGAAGGACGCTGGCTATGGGGTTTTCATCCTCTGGGCTGGGCCGAGGCAGCAAGAGCAGGCGTGCAGAGTGAGCGGAGATCCTCTATGTGGCCATTCGTGAGGGATGCCGAAGAGGATGCGGAACACAGCGTCGGCGGGACGGAAAGCGCCATTTTCGGGCCTGCGGCACACTTCCAGTAAGTGTGCAGTGCAGCACGCGATGAGTGCCGCTTGGAACAGACTGCTAGGAGGAGTCAAGCAGGTATGCCTCCTTTGGTTCGGCGAAGAAGAGTTGGGCGGAGGTCATTCGCTCAAGGAGATGCATGCGTCCATGGCAGCGCGGGCACTTCCATAGCGTGGGTCTTGCCAGGAAGGGTGTATCGGCTGGAGGAGCCTGGTTGAGCAGGTCACGGCAGAGCGGCAGCATGCGGGCTCGTCTGCGGTTGGCGAGGAAGCCGAAGTAGCGGATGCGGGGAAAACCTCGTGGCAGCACATGCTGGACGAAGCGGCGCAGGAACTCTTCGGAAGCAAGTAACATCGTGCGCTGCTTGCTTTGGTGAGCATAGTCCTTCCAGCGGAAGCAGACCCGCGGCAGCTGAGACCGAGAGCAGGCGATGGTTGGAGATGGCGACGCGATGGGTATAGCGCGCGAGGTAATGCAGCACGTGCTCAGGGCCACCGAAAGGCGGTTTGGCATAGACGACCCAGTCTTGCCGATAAAGCGTGCGCAGGAAGAGGGCGAAGTGCTTCTCCTCATGGAGCGGCATGCACTCGCCGAAGAAGCGCAACTGATGGCGGGCAAAGAGGCGCCGCAGTCCGGCGACGAACTTGCCGCGGAAAACGCGGCTGAGCACCTTAACCGGTAGGAAGAAGTTAGAGCGGTGCAGATATCCAACATGTGTGGTCCGGCGTGAGTCCGCCACCAGGTACCACGCAGTGGATGTGCGGATGTGGAGTAAGTGTCTGTCCCCAAGTGTGCAGGATGGCCAGGAAGCCAAGCTCTGCGCCGAGATGCTTCGGATCAACAGCGACGTCGAGCAGAGCGGCGGCACTGGCTTCGAACAGCAAGGAAAAGAGCTGCCGCTTGTTCTGCCACATCAACGGCACCAGCATATGCGGCACGCTGAAGACCAGGTGGTAGTAGCCGACGGCCAGCAGTTCCTGCTGTCGCTTCCGCAGCCACTGATCGCGCGCACCAGTCTGGCACTTGGGGCAGTGCCGGTTGCGGCAGGAGTTATACGAGATGGCCTGGTGTCCGCAGCTCACGCACGCATCGCGATGACCGCCGAGCGCAGCGGTACGGCAGCGCAGCGATCGCATCCAGCACCTTGCGTTGCGGCCAAGTCAGCGAAGCGCTGTACCGTTGCCGGAAGCTATCACCACTGATGCGAATGATGTCGGCCACCTCGAAGGGCGGCCGGCTCATCGCTTCCGGTCCTGCTGTCCGGCACGAAGCGTGATCTGCTCCAGCGGGTTGATGGCGGCATGGAGGTGACGTCGTGAGAGCTGGAGGTAGACGGTTGTGTCTTCGAGCCGCTCATGGCCCATCAGCAGCTGAATCGTGCGCAGATCGGCGCCGGCTTCGAGCAGGTGCGTCGCAAAGCTGTGCCGCAGCGTGTGCGGGTGGATCTTCTTCGTGAGTCCGGCGCGCGTAGCCGCTGTGCGGCATGCGTGCCAGACGGTCTTGTCGGAGATGGGCTGGTCGGTGCCACGCTGGCCCGCGGTGCTGGGAAAGAGGTATCCGCGCGGCTTCTTCCATCGCCACCAGCTGCGCAGCTCTTCGAGCAGCTTCGGCGAGAGTGGCACATCGCGGTCTCTGGCGCCCTTGCCCTGGCGGATGTGGATGACCATGCGCTGGCTGTCGATGTCTTCGACCGTGATCCTTGCCGCTTCCGTCCTGCGTACTCCGGTGGCATAGAGCAGCACCAGGATCATGCGGTACAAGCGGTTGGGTGCGGCGTCGA
Organism: uncultured Acidobacteriaceae bacterium; assembly: GCA_963782175.1. GTDB lineage: Bacteria > Acidobacteriota > Terriglobia > Terriglobales > Acidobacteriaceae > Silvibacterium. The sequence continues at coordinate 98,136 of CAWAIX010000005.1, read as the reverse complement.
TCAACCGCACGACTTCATCCTGGCTAAGCACGGTCGGCAGCTTGTGTGGCACCTTGGGGAAGATGAGATCGTCGTAGGCCAGATCGCTCCGCTTCAGCATGCGCTTGTACAGGAACCGCAGCGCCGAGATGCGGATCTCGACGGTACTGGGCTCAAGCTTCTTCTCCTGCAGCAGGTATCGCTGATAACGTCGCAGGTGCTCAGGACCCAGTTGCTCGGGCGAGCAATGGAAGTGTTCGGCAAACTGCCGGACAGCACCGAGATAGCTGCGGATCGTGGACGGCGCGTAGTTGCGGCGCTGAAGCTCGTGCAGCATGCGCTGGCGAAGTGGAGTCATAGGAACCTCCTCCCTATGACTTCTCACCCTAGCCCGGCATAACTCCCTTCGCTAACCACCACTCTCAAGTCCGTCGCGCCAGCGACTTCGTTCTAACCGGCAATACGGAAACAACGAGCGAGTCCGCGAAACTTCCGTATTACCGACATCCATGGAAGTCATCTGTCAAGAGAAAGCGCGAGTTCTTTGGGCGCGCTCACGAGAGCGCGCGTTCCGATGATCGGGATTCGTTTCTGCGCACGCGCGCCTCACGGCGGATGGTCCCTGCATCCGATGCAGGACCAGACATCCATTTGCTGCCTCGGGCTGCTGAAAGCCGTCGCAGATGATTGAGTTTGTGATCTCTGACAGTCCCGAAACAAACCGTAATGAGCCTCCGGATGCGGATCCTTCGCCCAGTCGGCAATCGGCGGGACCTGGCAGCCTGCGCGTTCATGAATCCCGATGTTTTGCTTTTCCATTCTTAGAAAAGCTTTTAGGCAGCTTCCGTGCGGCTGAACTGTTCGGAAGGCACCCAGTCCTGCTGCCTGCGCTCGACGGCGAGCATGTAAATGACCATCTTCCTCGCTACGGCGAGCGTTGCTCGGTTGGGTTGCCTTTTTCCAGTTCTCTGGCACGGATCATCGCCAGATCTGGTGACTCTCGTGTCGCAAGCTTCGCTGCCTCGATAAGCACGCGCTGGATATGCTTGTTCCTCTGCTTGGAGATGGGCATGCGCAGCACCTTGTCAGCCGAACTCTTCTCATCTCCGCAAAGTCCGCAGTAGCTGATGGCCTGCTTGTTCGATGTGAAGCGTGTGAAGTCACCGATCTCAAGAGCCCACGTCACTGCGGTGATCGGCCCCACCCCCGGAACCGTCCTCAACCGCCGTAGCCGCTCCTTCAACAGCGGATCACGCTCCAGCGAACTGATCAGGGCGTAGTCGAGCTTCTGGGAGCGGCTGATCATCTCCCGGCTCAGCTTCAGCAGCGGCCGTATGCTCTCGTTCACCTCTTCATTCGTGGACATCAGTTTGGCGAAGTAGCCGACCTTGTGAAGCCGCTGCTTGTTGTAGTTCACGCCGGTCTCCATCAGCAGGCCGGAGACACGGTTCTTCATCTGCACCATCTGCTTGACCACCAGGCTGCGATAGCGCAACGTGCGGCGCCGGTCGCGGATCTCCCTTGATGCCATGTGGCATTCGGGCAGGAAATCACAGCGCAAACAGTCGGCGATCTTGCCGGCATCGATCTTGTCGTTCTTCTTCTTGGCCGCGGCGATTGCCCTCAGCATCAGCGGATGAGCGACCTTCACATTCTCGGCGTGCGGAAGCAAATGATCGTAGATCCACCCGGTGAAGATCGTCGCTTCCATGGCGATCATACGGGGTTGCGGCATCGTCCGGATCCATACATCCAACTCACGTCTGCTGGACCCGATCTTACCTTCCTGGTACACACCGCTAGCTGCATCCTTCACGCAATAGCTGATCGACTTCTTGTGCACATCCAGTCCGATGAAGTACATAGTCTCTGAGGAGCCTCCGAGGTCGTTCTCTGACTCACCTTGCCGCTGAGTCAGCTTCTTGTAACACCTCCCACTCCTCTATGACTTCACATTCAAACAAACGGGCCCGAAAACCAGCGGTCGCCCCAGTGCGATACCTGGGGCCCGCTGGTAGAATTTGCCACGCAGGTCGAGGTCGCCGCGCCTTGCACTTCATGATGTCAGAGGCCGAGGACTGCGCTGTCTCTAGTCGACTGAACCACCTACTGCCTTTTAAGGAAAATGACCGGGTAAGCACAGGATTTTTGCCGAGAGGAGTAGGGCAAGATGGAAATGACGCGCCGTCAATTCGCCTTATCTGTTGCAGCTGCGGCCAGCCTCCATTCCCCCTTGTTGGAAAGCCAGCTTTCTCCGATAGGTGTTCCCCGCGGCATCGTTCCCGGCCGAGTCACTTGGGCGCACGATCCGGCTGCCGTGACGTGGGATGGGGCAGGTTCCTGGTGGACAGACGCCAACAACAACCAGGCTGTGATAGACCGCATGGTATCGGCCTCCATCCGCGGCCTTACAAATCAAAAGAGCGATGCCCAGGCGTGGAGCGCCATCTTTCACTATTTCAATCGCACGCATGGCCGCGGCAACGTCGGATATAAGGCCGGCGAGAAGGTCGCCATCAAGGCGAACCTGAACAACACAACGGATCACGGCACGATCGACCGCCTGAATTCGTCGCCTCATTTGATCCTTTCGCTCGTCCGGCAATTAAGCGGGCCAGGGAAAGTTCCACAATCGTCGATCACCATATTCGATTCCAGCAGGTGGATCCCGGGCAATCTCTACGACAAGATTCACCACGAATTTCCCGGCGTCGTTTTTGTCGACCACGTCGGCGGCGACGGGCGACTGAAGGCCGAGTTCAAACCAGACGCGATTCCTTTCTCGGTTACAAGCCGCAATGCCAAGGGCTCGATACCGTGGTGGTAGATGCCGCATATCTCATCAATGCCGCGGTGCTGAGAGCGCATGTCAGCTCAGGGGTAACACTTTGCGCAAAGAATCCCTTCGGTTGCACGAGTATCTATACCGACTGGCACAAGAACGCGTACGACGGCTTCCACCACAACAGCGACGGCTCGGCGAGCTACTCAGCATTCACAGATTTTCTGGGCCATAAAGACCTCGGCGAGAAGACAATCCTCTTTATCATCGATGGATTGTACGGAAACGATAATGTGGATGGTCCGCCTCATCGTAAATGGAAGATGACGCCCTTCAACGATGCCTGGCCGAACAGCATCTTCATGTCGCTTGACGGAGTGGCAATCGATTCAGTCGGCTTCGATTTTCTGACTTCGGAGTGGCCCGACCTTCCGGACATTGCGAATGCCGACAATTATCTGCGCGAATCCGCGCTGGCCAACGATCCACCCTCGAAGACATTCTATGATCCTGAACGCGACGGCGTCCGATGCCGTAGCCTTGGCGTGCACGAACATTGGAACAACGGCACAGACAAAAAGTACTCGCGCAATCTCGGAAAAGAACGCGGCATCGAACTGTTTCAGGTCAGTTGATCATTGCTGAGCGGAGTCGGAGAATGAGACAGAAACTCCTTTCCTTGTGCTTCATAGCTGCATTGATCGCGGCACCTGCCTTTTCTCAGTCATTTTTAAGCCAGTACAAGGGCTTGCCCTGTCACGATGAGCACTATCAAGGCGGTCCACAGAAGATACCGGGACGGGTATTGTGCGCCTACTATGACCTGGGCGGCGAAGGAGTCGCGTATCACGACACCGATCCGCAGAATCACGGAAGCGGAGAGTTGAATCCGGCTGACGGGACCTACCTCAATGAATTTCGAATTCATGAAGGAGTGGATACTTCATACACGAAGTTCAACCGGAAGCCAGATCCGTTTGACGATAACCCCTTTGACAAGATTGTTCCTCCGGCGGACCTGCTCTATGTTGGCTGGACTGAACCCGGAGAGTGGTTCAACATAACGTCGACGTCGCGAACACGGGAACCTACGCTGCTGATTTTCTTTACACATCGAATCGCGGCGGAACGATATCGATCGATGTGAATGGAAAGGACGCCACCGGACCTCTGCAGATCACGACTACGAACGATCCCGCAGACCCGTTGGCCTGGCGTCAGTGGCACCACTGGAATCTGGCTCCGCAACTCTTCAAGCTCAGTCTCAGCAAGGGGAGCAATGTTCTCACCGTGCATATATTGACGGGAGGCAACATGAATCTGGCTTATTTCGATTTCAACCAGATCGGTGCGACTTGAGAAGTACTCGATCGACTGCTGCATTGTTAAAGTTTCTTGATGCAGACGAAACTTCAATCGCGACCCGATTTGCTTCTACTCCTCTCCTTGCTGCTGGCCATTGTGTTGACTCCCGTGTTGGACCGCGATGGTTGGCCGCGGCTGGTGCTCGCGGGTGTGACATTCATCCCGGTCATCGTATCCACCATCAGGTTGTCGCAGATCAAATTGTGGGTGTGGCCCTCGGTCTCGCTGATGTTGATCAACATCATCTTTGTTGTAACCGGCAACACTTTCCGCAGCCGAACACTAACCGGGATTCGATGGGGATTTCTAGCCGCATTCTTCGCGCTTACGGCTGTGGCTCTTTTCTCTTATCTCAGGAGCTCTCGTCTCGTCACACAGGCTCACCTCTATACGGCCGTCAACATTTACCTGTTGCTGGGGCTGCTATGGACGACGCTCTATCTGGCGATAGACGCCTTCCATCCGGGTTCAATCCAGATCGGAAGCAACCCAGCCGAGCGGGAGACCAACCTGCTCTATTTCAGCCTGATAACGCTCTCGACAATCGGGTACGGCGATATAGTGCCGCTCAGCGGAGAAGCTCGCATACTGGCCGCGCTGGAGGGCGTGACCGGAGTTCTCTACATTGCGATTACAGTGGCGCTCTTGGTAAGCCGGTTCAGGACTGAGCCTTCGGATTCGCCCGACCCTGACCGATACAACTGACGGTGTTAGCCAGTATCGTAAGTGATCATCGTCGGAGCGACGACAGCGGCCCCCGCGGTGTGCAATCGCACCTCCCTTCATCGCACTCACTGTCAATGGAATGTCGCCGCGACCGGTGATGAATATGATCGGTATTCGGCATCCCTCGGCCTTAAGCTTCGCTTGTAGTTCAATACCAGAAATGCCTGGCATCCGAATGTTGGCAAGCGGCATACGAGGAATGCCTCAACGGGAGAAGATTGGATGCCGCTTGCGGAGAGCTCGGACGGCCGACCGGGCACAGGCCAAGACGATACGGGGGCCCGTGAAGAAGAGAACCCAATCAAGGCATTTCGCTACGAAGGCGCCGGCGGAATCGACCGCCTGACGTTTGCCGATCTTCCCGTACCCGTTCCTGCTGCTGGGCAGGTTCTGATCAGGAATTATGCGGCCTCGCTCAACTACAAAGACCTCTTCGTTGCACGAGCCATTCCTCCGCGCGACCCGTCGCGTCCGCTGATCCCGGTCTCTGATGGCGCAGGCGAGGTTGCCGAAACTGGACCGGCGGTCGACCGCGTCAAATCAGGCGATCGCGTTATGCGCATTGTCGCGCAATCATGGATCAGGGGTTACATCATGTCGCTCGGTAGAACGCACTATGGCATCGTTTCCTGCATGTTGTGCGCAGCGGCGAGCCAGACGCCCTGCGTCTTGACCACGACATAGGTGTCGATCTCCGAAAATGGAGGAATGCGATCTCCATCGACAAGCAGGATTCCTTTTGAAAATTGCCAGGACACCTGCACCAGGGCGACCTCCGGTCGAAGAAACTCAATGTGTTCAACCGTTACCGTCGGGGCCGAGTTCTTCCTGGAGATCGCTTCAAAAGTATCGGACCAGAGCTTCTCGTTCTCGGTCGCGGATTGCAGACGCAACCGGCCAAAGCGGTCTACAACTTCTACGGCATGTGTTTCGTGCGCGGCCAGCCGTTTCGCGTCCCGATTCCGATATGCCTCGACCCATTCTGAGATGAGAGTCCGGATCGCGCGTTCTTCCGTGGCCCTCGATGACCGCCATAGATAGCCGGCAACAACCAGCGACGCTAAAAACAGCGCACCTGCAGCCGCCGCCATAATCAGGAACCTGCCCGTCCGCTTACCGATATGTTCTTCAGACTTCGTTGACACAAAGTAGCCCTTCGAGCTTGAGATTTGATCCGAGTGACGGAAGCCTTCGAACTCCAACTTGGTTGGGAATTCGCAGGCGCTTGATTTGTCAGTTGGCTGTTGTTAGTTGGCTGCAATTCCGTTGAAGCCAGAATTCGAACTGAAGCCGTTGGCTGGGCCTAAATTCTTCAGGGTCCCATCCTTCTGAATTGCAAAGATGCCGATTCGTGGAAGACCTGTTGCCGTTAAAAACTCAGTTTGGGGGGATGTCCAACATAACGCCGCGTCATGATGCCCTATAAACGGTTCGTAGGAAAAACTGATTCTTTACCATCCGCCAAAATCATGCCGTTCTTGCAAGCGTCGAGCTTCTTGACAGCCACCGCTGCTTTCAATAATTGAGGTGTATCTTTCCCAATCCCGGCGTCATGTCTGTTGCCATTCAGCAAACCTCTTGCGACTTTGCGGGAAGAGGAGCTCCCGTAATCAATGACCGCCGAGAGATGACGCGATCGGTCGCACGGGCCAACCACACCTCCCACGGAAAGAAGAAGACCTTCGACCGCATCCGCCACTTCATCGGTGCGCTCAGCAGCGCATTCAGGAATCGTCCAGCGACATTTGTCCGCTGCATAGTATTGCGGATGTTGTTGTTCACCATGAAGTAATCCAGCATGCGTTCGAGGCGCCGCAATTCAGCCCCGCGAAGCCACGGGAGGACGTTTTTTCCCAGCGGAAGTCCCGCCCAACCCTCCAGCGATGCCGGCTCTCTCACGCCCATCTCCTTCAATTGCGGCCAGATGGGAATACCCGGATAGGGCGTGAAGATGTTGGGTGAAAAGCTGACGTTTCTGTGTTTCCGCGCAATGTCATTCATCGTCTGGAGCGTCTGGACACGGTCCTTCTCCTTCTCGCCCGGATAACCGAAGATCAGGTTGAAACTCACGCGAATCCCTCCCAGCTCGGCCTTGCGCGCCGTTTCATACATCTCTCCGAGACGCTGATGACGTTTGTTCATAAGCTTCAGCACCGATTCAGACGTAGACTCGGTTCCGAACCCCATGAACCGGACGCCGCTCGCTCCCATCATCCGGACCTCGTCGTCGGACATCCTGGACAGGAAATCGGTGGAAGCCTGGAAAGTCCAGGTAAAGCGAACTCCCGACTCGTAGATACCTCGCGCGATCGCCACCGCGCGCTTCACATCTACCGGGAAGTTTGAATCGAGCAGCGCAACTTCTTCGATTCGGTACTTCGTAACAAGGTCGATCAACTCTTCCACAACATGCTCGGCAGAGTAAGCATTGAAACGCCGGTGATAGAAGACCGTATCCGTGCAGTAGTTGCAGGCATACGGACACCCCACGCTGGTCGCATAGGTCAGCTTCCGGATGCCCGGCACGCGCTCGTATGCGTCGAAGTCCGCCAGGTGGAAGGCCGGAGCCGGAAGATCCATCAGGCGCGCGACGGAGCGCTCCAGGTTGTGGATGATCGTCCCATTCCGCTTGTAGGAAAGACCGGCCACCCCATCCAGACCTTCTCCCATCTGGTAACGCTGAACAATCTCAAGTAAAGTAAACTCCCCGGGCCCGCGCACCACTACATCGACCAGATCGTTTTCCAGAGTCTGCTCTGGGGTCAGCGTCGGGTGCCATCCTCCGAAGACTACCGGAAGATCGGGAAGCGCAGCTTTCACTATCCGAGCGATGTTCAGTGCGGCCGTAATCATCGGACCGGTCAGCACTGAAATCCCAAGACAGAGCGCATTGCTGCACTCCCGCAGGATGCGCTGCGGCGCGTCTGCGTTGATCGCTGCATCGATAATGACAACCTCGAAGCCGTGGTTCAGCAGCGGCGCGGCCAAAGCCAGAATGCACAGTGGCGGCCCGAGCGCCGGGCCATCGTACGCGGGATAAAACAGTACGATCTTCTTTCTCGTGGTCGACGTAGAGGCGCGTCTCACCGCGCCTCTACTTGGCGTTGGCAATATCTGAGTCACCAGGGGAGGAATGATCATCAGCGGCTCCAAATCCGTGTAGTATTGTCTTCCCACTGTCATGCACACCTATAGAACCTGACGCGGGCGATTTTTATTCCCGCGATCTTGGTTCGAGTTGGGGTCCAGTGTTTAAGCGCTGGTATTCCTCTCGTGCGCCGGCACCATGGCCATCAGTGGATCGCTATCGAGAACAGAACAATGCTTGATATGGGCTGCCTTGTGTCAGCCGGGTCAAGAGAACGGTTCTCGTAGCGGCTTAATTCCTGTTCTGCGGCAGATATTCCCGAGCATCTTTCCCTAGTCGCGAACCAAAGCTTTTACACTCGATGCGAGGAGATGAAACCTACCGCATCGGTCGTGAAGCGCTGGGAAACGGTTCTCACTTCCTGGTTGGCCTGAGATCGGCTAGGGGCCCATTTGTCCGGTTAGGTGCTTATTTGCCCGAGGATACTTTGAGAAACCGGATGATGTCTGCACGTTCATCAGCCTTTGGCACATGGAAACTCATATCGTTGTCGGGAATCAGGGATTCCGTATCGGTAAGCCACTGATCCAGCAAAACATCATCCCACGTCACATGAGTGGATTTCAAAGCGTCCGAATACTTGAAAGTAGGAATGCTGCCCGCCGTCCGGCCATAGACATTCCGTAGCCGCGGACCTTCCTTGTCCTGATCCAGGGAGTGGCAGCCGGTACAGCGTTTTTCAAAGAGTTGTTTACCGCGATCGGCGTCGCCAGCTTGATATCCGACCATAGCTCCGTTCCCGGCTGCACGGCCTGTCAGTGGAGATACGAGTAACAAGATCACCAAGCCGATGAAAAACAGCATTGAGAGAGTTAACGCCGCCCTCTCTTTCTGAACCTTGGTAGGCCTCGCGATGTGATTGATCATGTTCTTATGCCTTTAGTTTGCCGCTGGCTTGTCTTGTAGCCCTTCAATCTGCTGCCTAATGTGTTTGCGTTCTGCCTTCGCCCAGCCATAAATCAGTTGTTGCTCCTCCGGAGAAAGGCGCGCCTTGGGGTGAAGAATCAAATATTGCTTTACTGGCATCTGCCCGCTGCGCACTTCAGAAGCGATGCTGGTCAGCAAGTCGATTTGAGTCTCAAGGTTGTAGCGCTGCCATTGCGACATGTTCAGATGGTTTCGACCCTCGTGCACGTCGTGCTCTACCAACCAGGAGCCTGGCGCCACCCTGCTATATAGCGGCCACTCGGTATTGCTCGAATGACAGTCCGCGCACTTTGTCTCCAGTACGTGACGCACTTTGTCAGGGACAGCGCTTCCATCTAGGAGAGGCGCATCCGCCTTTACGCTGGAGCGCAGGTTGCCCCAGGGATGAACGAATGAGAGAGCGATGCTCGCCGCGAACAGCGCGCCTGCAGCAAAAGCTACCCTTGCCGGAGTCATGCCAACGGCATCTCATGTAACTCGATCGGGGCGCCGGACAGTGACGAGTCGACAATGGCGAGTTGATGCTTCTGCGCAACGAAATTGACGTGGGTAATTCCCAGCACATCACGAAGCTTGTCGGCTGACACCTTCATTGGCCCAGGGGACGGTGCGGTGCCTGGCGCAGGTTGAGGAAACGCGGTGGACATTGCGGTGTGAAATGCAACATTACCCTCCACCTTCTGCATGACCTGATGGATATGGCCATTGAGCACTGTGACCGAGCCAAATCGCTTCAACATTGCGAAGGCCTGCTCGCTGTCCGATGTCCCCCATCCCCAGGTTGGATAGACAGCCCAGAGTGGAATGTGCGCGAAAATTACGATGGGAGTGCTGCCCTTCAGACCGCCGAGATCCTCCTTCAGCCAATCGAGCTGCGCCTGACCCAGCTTGCCCATACCTTCAAGCTGGACCACATTGACCAAGCCGATAAAGTGGACGCCCTGGTGATCGAAGCTGTACCAGCCATTTCCCTTGGAGCCTTTGCCATACCTATCCAGATACATCTTGCCGTCATCGACTGAGGTGTCATGCTCCCCGGGAACGTAGAACACCTGTCGTTTGGCGCCGACCAGCACCTGATCCAGTGTGTCGAACTCCGCAGGTTTGGAAGAGTGGGTCAAGTCTCCGGTATGAATCAGAAAATCCGGGACACTGGAATAAGCGCCGATCTTGTCCAAGGCGACCTGCAAAGTTGCGGTCACGTCAGTATTCGCCGGCTTATTGAAGCCGATATGGCTATCGCTGATCTGTACAAAGCTAAATTCTGACTGCTTGAGCTGAGGATGAGTCTGACCGAAGACGCGCGATACGGGGACGCCTCCAGCAAAACTCCAGATCAGCCCAGTACCGGCCCAGGCCATACATTTGAGAAAGCCGCGGCGGTCTATGCCGTCTGGACTTACTCTTTCTTGATTGGTGTCAAGGGTTAGTTCGACAGAATGAATACCGTTGCTTGAAGATTTGCTCATGGAAGCTCCTTGGGTTGTTCTGCTTTGAATTGCAAACGGCCACCCGTAACCGCCGTCGACCGTGCGTTGCTAATGCTCAACGTGGATTTGCCAAAGTTGGAAGAGGTGACGCTCTACAGAACCTTAACTCTGCCGCTCTAGCTCACTTACATCTATAGAAACCGGCATAGGCCGAGTTTTATTCCCGGGATTGTGATTTCAGTTGGCGCACAGTGCTAAAGGCTGGTATTCCTCTCGCGGGTACCGCAGCAGACTAGTGGAGCGCCATTCAGAGAGTTGTTTGATCAAATCGAAAGGTGGTCGAAAGCGACGAAAGCGTTCGGCGTCGCTGCGCCACTCTTTCCCGTCGCTCGCTACGAAACCCTTCTCCGGCCACGTGTTCACACTGCGCGGATCGACCACGCCCTTGATGTAATTGTCCGCATTATCGATCAGCGCATGCTTGATGCCCGCCGGATCGTTGACGAGGAAGTTCTGAAACCTCCAATACCTGGTCTCGACGATCGGTTGTTGAAAGACGTCTTCGTGAAAATTCGCGATGCCGTTATCCCGCACCGCACGCATGTATTGGAAGAATGGCAAGGGAGCTGTCGGTGGAATTGGCCCGGCAAGAGCTGGCGATCCCTGAAACAAATCCGTATCAACAGTTTCCACAATCGTCGCCTTTAGTAATCGATATCTCACGGTGATTGCTGTCTGTGAGACGGACCGAGCCCGGGCAAACATTTCTGCGCCGTATGCTCCTGAGAGCCTTTGCCGCATAGAACTTGATGGAAAGACGAATCAGCAAATAAATCGCGGGCACAAGTTCGAGGTCCTGTTTGGCGCGCATGAGCCAGCGTCGTACCTGAACCACGGATCGCTTTGCCCGAATCATTTTCATGGCGATTACAATGCGCAATCGGGATCGGTGAATGCGCTTCAAACCAGAAGTTTTCATGCAGCCGCGTTTGCCGGGCGGTTAGCTCTTGCGATGTCCAACCACCGAATTGCTTAAACCAATTTCAGGGTTGCTGTAGTGCGGAGTTGATGAACTCAGGGTGGCTTTTTCCTCGAGAAAAAGCCACCCCGCATGCCTCCGCTATGGCACTGGAGGGAGATTGCCTTACCAGTTGCAAACCGCAGCTCCGTTAGCGACTCAACCTGCCGCATAACTTCTTGACCGGCCGGTATCGACAAGGTGCAGTGCAGCCTGCACACCTATGAGAATTGGCGTCTGCGACTTTTATTCCAGGAATAAGCGCGCTTTCAAAAAAGAAGAGCGAATTTTTGCACACCGCATAGGAAGACGGAACCGGTATCAGCGAGAGATTGCTTCTTCAGACACCTGGATGTGCGTACGGCTCCGTCGTTGGGAATAAAAAATGGAAATTCCCGTTTACCTCGGGTAGTGGAGGAAAGTCATGGAGAAATTTGAAAGTGTGATAAAGCGTCCGGTAAACCGCCGCTCTCTCTTGAAAAGCGGAATGCTGGCAGGAGGCGCCGCGGTAGTGGGTGCTGGCACTGGGTTGTTCAGTGGAGGGAAGTCAGCCTTCGGTCAAGACAGCAGCAGCGGCGGACTGACCAAGGGCGATGTCGCCATCCTTCGATTCCTGGCTGGGGCAGAGCTTATCGAAAGCGACCTCTGGACACAATATGCGGAACTGGGCGGTATCGGCGATAATCCACCCATTGAGATAGACTCGAACCAACAGTTGAACAGCTATCAGGCTGCCCTCTCGAATCTCGATGGCGATGGCCCGCAATACATAACCAGCAACACAATCGACGAAATCAGCCACGCGACTTTCTTGAACGGTTACCTGGAATCCAAGGGCGCCGATCCGGTGGATTTCAGCGAATTTGAAACTTTACAAGGGAGCACTGCGACTGGAGCTGAAAATATCGGCCGTCTAACAAATCTCCAGCACCTGAATGTGGACACCAGCTGGTTTGTCCGGTATCGTAGCGCGACGAATCCCGATTTTGGCGCCACGTTTCCGCAGGCAATCAACATCACTAACCGCACTGCGATCCCGATTACGAATGCCGACTTCAACAATCCCAACCACATTCAGGTGATTGCCAACACTGCGGCGTTTCACTTCGGCTACATCGAACAGGGTGGATCGAGCCTGTACCAGGCGCTTAGTCAGAAAGTGAGCAGCCTGGAAGTATTGAAAATCACATTCGGCATTGGAGGAGACGAGGTCGCGCACTTCCTCGAATGGGTAGATTTTGCGGGCAATGGAGTGCAAGCCCCTGTGGCGCCGGTGACGGATGGAGGCCTGACGTTTCCTGACTTTTTCGCCAACCCACCGCTGCAACCGCCCAGCCTGGTTCAGCCCAGCCTGATCTTCCCCGTTCCCTGTGAATTTATCAGTCCGAACCTGCCTCACTGCGCCGTAATTCGGCCATCCGACGATAGATTTGGAGGCGCAGTTGCGACCATCGCGTCCTTTACTCAGGATGGTCTTTTCTTTGGTCAATCAAAGAAATTCCTGCAACTGCTTCAGCAGATGGCGGAAGAAGCAGACTCCGCGCGCCGCGAGCGATAATTGGCAAGTTGTCCGCGCAACCATGGTCCCGAGTTTGTCCAAAACTTGTTAAGCAGCATCACCCGCATGCTGATTTGGCCCCTTCGGCAAACTCGGGGCACTCGTTTCCGTGTTCACACCACGCGCCATGCCTCTTGAGATGGGGGTCGAACGACTTGGACCTACAGACGTGAGGGGGGTGGTCGCCGGGGAATACCAAAAGGAATCGTGATCTGGAATAAAGTTCCGGCTGCTCTTCTCCTATCGAGGTGGATCTCGCCGCCATGGTCCTCGACAATCTTCCTCGCTATCGCCAGGCCCAGTCCGCTCCCGTCGGCTTTTCCGTAGTTCACAAATGGCTGAAAAACGGAGCTTTGAATCGTCGGCGGAATACCAGGGCCGTTGTCCCATACACCGATTTGTAAGCAGGATCGATTTCCGCTCGTGGTTATCACGACCCTCCCCGAATCGGGAGAAATTGCCTCGCAAGCATTCAAGACGAGGTTGGCAACCACTCGTTCGAGGCGGTGGGAGTCGAACCACCCCACGGCCAGGCCTTTGTGTTGATGCTTGATGCTGATGCGTCGGAACCTCTGTCTCACGCCTGTCATCCGGATCGCCCGCTCGACCATATCAACGATGTTGCGGGCGGCGGCCCGACAGGTGTCACGATCCTTGGAGCACTCCAAGAGTGAAGAGACCAACTCGTTCATTCGGTCGATGGACCAACGAATTTCCTGGTAGAATCCGGCCCTTTCCATCTCGCTGATATGTGACTGAGTGAGAAATTCCGCATTTGCCAGGATGCCGGTCAAAGGAAGGCGAAGATCGTGGCAAATGAGGGCGACTATCTTGCTTACGGCGGGGAACGGCTCCTGATTTGGAAAATTACTTTGTACGCTCCGCAAGGTTCCAGCCGGCAATATCCGATCCACGCACATAGCTTGTTCCAGCATTGACAACCTCCTCCGTCTAAAAAGCGGCCGAAGTTCAGAGAGGAAGGCCCTTTCCGGTTCGATGTGCTCCTTTGGGCCTTGGAATTCGAAAGATAATTCAACTCCAAATTACTTTTTGAAGACCCGCAGCCGGTCTTCATACGAAACTCCGAGGGTGTCTTTGCTGCCATCGGCAACCCTAATATGGATCGCCTCTGCTTACCGTTTCACTAACTTAAAGCTCTCCGAAGCCTGCCGGGAATCGGTAGAATTCCATGAACCGGCCAGCCCTAGTTGGTCGTTCACGAGGTGCGCTACGGTACCGCTTTTCGCCCGCACCGGTGTTATGAGACGAGTCTCTCGGCACTGGTGCACCGGAAGTACTCCGTAGTGACTCGCGAACTACCTTCCGAGCTCTAGCCAGGCGTGACATGACGGTTCCGATCGGGATCGACAATGTTTCCGCAATTTCCTGATAAGACGCATCTTCCACGTCACGAAGCAAAATGACTTCGCGAAAGATGATTGGCAGTTGCTCGATCGCGAACCGAATGGCATCGATGCCGGAACGCTCGATCAGCGCGGATTCGGGAGTGCCGGAGGTTGCCGGCGACACAGGGGAACCTTCTTCCGAATCCATCGCAACGGTCATGCGCCACTCAAGTTTCGAGCGCGAACTTAGGAAGGTATTCCTCAGGATTTGAAATATCCACGCCCGAAAATTGGTGCCGGGCTGAAAGGATCTGAAATTGCGTAAAGCCTTTAGACAAGCGTCTTGTACGAGATCCTCTGTGTCATGCTGATTGTGCGCAAGCCTGCGCGCGAAGCTGTAGAGCGAATCGAGCAGCGGCAAGGCTAACTCTTCGAACCCTGCCAACGATGAATCGTCCTGCGAGGAGAAAGTTCCGAATAGGACCATCTCCTGTGGGCCAAGTCCAAGGCACCCCATTTTTGACCTCTCCCGAATCATGCGGACCGGCTTCGAGCCGCCGGATCCGCACGTCGCGTCACAATCTGACACGTCAGGCGTCAGCCATCAATTCACTAAGGCTTTTCTCTCCATAACCGGTTCATTGCCTGCCAAGTGACTAATGGCTCACCAGTTAGCTCCGTGAATATTCCCGGCTTGCGTCTGTGAATTCTCTGGCGTGCGTGCGGGATGAAATCTCGTCCGGCACTCTTTGAGACTTTGGCTCGGGCAAATGCTAGACTTCCGTGCGAAGCCCAAATGCTCTATGGAACCGTTGCGGCACCCGCCCATCGTGCGATTCGGAACTTATGAGGTTGCTCTGCATTCGGGCGAATTACGCAAAGCGGGTGTGAAAATTAGAGTCCAGCAGCAGCCAATGAAACTGCTGGAGATCTTGCTGGAGCGTCCGGGAGAAATCGTCACCAGGGAGGAATTGCGCGGTCGAATCTGGGCCAACGAGAGTTTTGGCGACTTCGACCAGGCTGTGAACATCGCCATAGCGAAGCTCCGCAGTGCTTTAGGGGACTCGGCTGAGAATCCGCGATATATCGAGACTCTTCCGAAACGCGGCTATCGCTTCATTGCGGACGTGGCGCTTGTCGATACAGACCTCCCGACAAAGAGCCCGGAACCTACGGATGGAGATCGGCGTGGAACAGAGCCTGAGCATCAACTTCAAAACGCGGAGTTGACCGTCACGTTCAAACCCCGGCTCTGGCCGACGCATCGGGTCATCGTCGTCCTGGCGCTGGTTCTGAGCTTGCTAATCCTCGCAGTCTGGTTATCTCATTCGCACGGCCGTCCGCCCACCGAGATCCGATCTTTGGCGGTGCTTCCGCTGGACAACCTCTCTGGCGATCCAACACAGGATTATTTTGCTGATGGCATGACCGACGAGTTGATTACGGATCTGGCGCAGATCCGTGCTTTACGAGTGATTTCCCGCACCTCTGTGATGGGGTACAAAGGGGTGCGCAAGCCTCTTCCTGAGATCGCACGGGAGTTGAATGTAGATGCGGTGGTTGAAGGTTCCGTGATGCGGTCAGGCGACCAGGTTCGAATCACCGCTCAGCTGATCCAGGCACCAGCCGATAAGCACTTGTGGGCGGAGAGCTATGAGGGAAATCTGCGCGACACGTTAGCCCTCCAGAAGAAAGTTGCCAGGAATATCGCTGAACAGATACGTATCGAGGTGACTCCGCGAGAGCAGGCGGCACTGAAAAGTGTGAAGGCAATTGACCCCGAAGCTTATGAGGCGTATCTCAAGGGGCGATACTTCTGGAACAAACGGACTGCGGACGGATTAAGGAAGGCGGTCGACTACTTCAACCAAGCCATTACAAAGGACCGAAACTACGCAGCGGCTTACAGCGGGCTGGCCGACACATATGCCCTACTGGGCGACTGGCAATATGCCGTAATGACCCCGAAAGAAGCAATGCCCAGGGCAAAGGCCGCTGCCATGAAAGCCCTGGAACTGGATGACAGCCTTGGCGAAGCGCACGCTTCGCTTGCATTCTGCCTGGATGGTTTCGACTGGAATTTCGAGGCTGCTGACAGGGAATTCCGGCGGGCGATAGAGCTGAGCCCCGGCTATGCAACCGGTCATCATTGGTATTCCTGGCACCTGTCCTTACTAGGACGGAACAGTGAGGCCATCGCGGAAATGACAAAGGCGGAAAACCTGGACCCGCTTTCTCTTATCATCAATGCCGATTTAGCGGAGCTTCTTCTTATTGCGCACTTTCCTGACGAATCGACAGAACAGAGCCGCAAAACCATCGAGATGGACCCTGAGTTTGCGTTTGCCCATAATCAATTGGCCCAGGCTTATCTCGAAAAACACATGTTTGCGGAAGCAATCGCGGAACTGGAGAGAGCGATCCAGATCTCCGGAGGAAGCCCGACATTCACCGCCAATCTGGCTCGCGCCTACGCGGCAACCAATAGAAAGGTAGAGGCGGTAGGGCTACTGAACGATCTGAAAAAACGCTCGACTCCCGGCAATGCGTATGCCGCGGAAATTGCCATGATTTACGCAGCCCTGGGCGATAAGGATCAAGCTATGGTCTGGCTTGAAAAGAGCTATGAAGAACGATTTAATCCAGGCGTTCTCCTACGGCCAGGCTTTGATCCGCTACGCTCCGACCCGCGTTTCCAGGAACTTGTACGTCGCATTGGGCTTCCGTCGTAAATTTCAGAGACCAGAAATCGTTCCAACCATAATGGCCATTCGTAGTCCTGATGTTGGATCGTTCAAGATTGCAGCCACGCGGTTGTTGCCATGAGTTCCTTTTCTTCCTTCGGGATCACAGTCTGATTCACACTCGGGTCATTACCGCGCTGCTTCATCGAAGAGTTCTGCAGTTTCGTGCACCTTGCCAACTGAAAACGCAGCTTTCGCGTAGCTCGCATCAAGCTGGTCTTGACTGCGCTTTCCGAGGTATTGAGTATTTCGCTTACGGTTCGCAGCTTCATTCCCTGAAAGTGCTTCAAGTCAAACACCATGCGCTCGCGTGGCGTCAGTCTGTCCAGAGCACATAAAATGTGTGCGCTGAGCTCGCAACGCAAGAGTTGTTGCTCTGGTGACCTGCCCCCTAACTCCGCATAGGTAATTCTGTAAATCTAGCCCGCCGCCGGAGCTGTGGGAAAGTGGGAAACGTCGCAGGCGTTTTCCAAGTGAGCGGAGCTCACGTCTTTTGCATAGCTCTGGGTTATGACCACGCGAGCAAACTCAGCCGGAGTTCTGTAGCCGAGGCTGCTGTGTGGACGTTGCTCGTTATACTCCATCTTCCAGTTAGCTACCTTCCTGCGTGCATCGAACAGGTTGGTGAACCAGCTCACCCGCAGGCACTCCTCACGCAGTCGGCCGTGAAAGCTCTCCACGTGCGCGTTCTGCGTTGGCTTGCCCGGCTGGATGTGGCGCAACTCGATCTTCCACTCCAGCGCCCAGGCAAGAAAGTGACGACTGGTCAGTTCCGGCCCGTTGTCGCAGCGAATCGCCAGGGGGCGACCGCGTATGGCGATAATCTCCTCCAGAACCCGGGTTACGCGCCGACTGGCAAAACCTGTGTCCACCTCCAGCGCCAGGCACTCCCGCGTGAAGGCATCCACTACACTCAGCACGCGAATCATGCGTCCTGCGGCAAGCACATCATGAGCGAAATCCAGGGCCCACTCCTGGTTAGCGCCGCTCAGCGCGGGGCGCGGCGATCCGATGCGCACACAGTGTTTGCGCTTCTTCCGCTTCAGGCACAGACCCGCCTCGCGGTACACCCGCCACAGCCGTTTATGGTTCACTCGCTCGCCCTCACGTTCCACCAGCACCTGCAATCTCCGATAGCCGTATCTCGGCTTCTCTCGAGCTAGCCGCACCAGCTTCTCTCGCAGCGACTCATCCGATCGCCGCGACTGATACCGATAGCTGCTCACTGCAACAGACATCAGCCCGCACACCCGGCGCTCACTGGCTCGATACTGCGAGCGAAGCCAGCTCGCATCCGTCCTCCGGTCTACGAGCTCAACCCGTTTTTTGCGATGACCGCCTTCAGCATCTCCTTGTCCAGGCTCAGATCCGCCACCAGACGCTTCAGACGCGAGTTCTCATCTTCCAGTGAACGCAGCCGCTGCGCCTCACTGACATCCATGCCGCCGAACTTCGCCTTCCAGGTGTAGATCGTCCCTTGGCTGACGCCGCACTCCCGCGCCACATCATCCACCGTCCGTCCGGCTTCAACCTGCTTCAGCGCAGCGATGATCTGCGCTTCCGTATGCTTGCTCCTGCCCATATCGCCCTCCTGAATCCGAAAATCATACTTGCCCCTGTGCGGATCCAGGGGGGCAGGTCACTGGGTTGTGGGCGAGTCTGTCGTCCGAAATTTGGTTCAGTAAATCGAACTCCTCGCCATCGATGTTCACTTTTACCGTACTACCCTCTCTTAGATTTCGATTCTTCCGCAGGTGATCCAAGCAGACGTTGGTGACGATGCGGTAAATCCAGGTGGAGAAGGAGCACTCGAACCGGAAGCAATGCAGCTTCTTGTAAATTTTCAGAAAAGCCTCTTGAGAGATGTCCTGGGCATCGCTCTGTGATCCAGTAATTCGAAGCGCAAGCCTCAGAACGGCTTCGTCGTGAGCATGCACCAATTCCGCAAACGCAGCGTGGTCTCCGCCTTGCGCCTCGCGAACCAGTGAACAATCGTGGATGGTGCTTATGCTCTCCATTACTTTTCTCCGAAGCGTCTGTGATCGTCGCACGTGCTGAGAGTTCCATGAGGCAGCGACGGATCGCAGGCTGGTCCCCAGACAGACCTCAGTTGCCCGTCAGAGTTGATAACTGACGAGTGAGCTGTTTATTCCCACTTGTTTCCGTGTTCCAGTTCGCCCGTCCGATTTGTGGGAATAATTTCCTCGCGATGCAGTTATCAGAATATACGGGGCCCCTGTATAGACAGTTTCTGCTGATTTGCCATCGTGCAAAGGACTCGAGGGCAACACTCCAGCTCGTTTACGTCAGTGCAGGAGTTCAGCGATCTAGGTATCTGCTTGTGTGACTGGAGGAACATTCATGGCTATCCCCCTTCGCAGGAAGGTTCTTGTGAGCGTGTGCCTATTTGGAGCGCTTATGGCAATGACCATCGGATTTGTTGGTATCGCGCAGCAGTCCGCAACAGAAGCTCCGGCTGGGTTCAACACTCCCAGCTTCAACAGCGCGGCAAGCATCAGCAATGGAATCGTCGAGCCTCCCGGGGACACGTTTGCTCGGGATCAGAATGTCTATGAGGAAAACGAGGCGGTCAAGGATGGACTTGGACCTGTGTACAACGCCACTTCCTGCGTCACTTGCCATCAGAATCCGAATAGTGGGGCAGCCAGCCAAATCACAGAGCTCCGGGTTGGGCACAATGATGCAAATGGAAATTTCGTAAACCCGACAATCTTTATTAACGACGGGAAAGACACGATTACCGGTAGATCCATTGTCAATGATCGTGCTACCGGTCCGCAGGCCCAGGAGCACATACCTGATACAGAAAACATCCGCACATTACGAGCTGCCCTCAACACTCTGGGCGATGGATTTGTGGAAGCCATTGACGACAGCACTCTTATTGCGATTGCTGAACGGCAACCGGAACTGAGCGAGGGCAGAGTTCACGGGGAGGTTGTGCAGGCCCCCATTTTCGAGGCGCCAGGACAGACCCGCGTCGGGCGCTTCGGGTGGAAGGACCAGCACAGTAGCTTGCTCTCTTTTATTGCCGATGCCTACCTCAATGAAATGGGAATCACGAACCGGCTGCGCCCCACGGAGGTTACTCAAGTTCTTAACACCACGACGGGCATTAACGATCAGCCAGATGACCTTGGCCTGGCTGACATCGACCACTTTGCTCAGTTCGTTCGCGGCACCATGGTTCCACCGCGGGACCTAACGGTCGCAGCAACTCCGGCTGCTCTCAAGGGTCAACAAGTTTTCCAGCGGCTAGGTTGCAGCACTTGCCATATAGAAACCATCATCACAGCGCCCGTTGGAACGGTTATCGATGGTGGTCAGTTTACAGTTCCAGAGGCCCTTGGGAATAAGATCATCCATCCTTTCGGAGACTATCTGTTGCATGACATCGGCACCGGCGATGGAATCGTTCAGGTTGGACCGCAGGACACAGCCAACAAATTGAGAACGGCACCTCTGTGGGGTTTGCGTGAGAAGGCTCGTTTCATGCATGACCTGAAATCTTTGTCCTTGGAGAATGCCATTGAGCGCCATGAAGGTGAAGCGCGTGAAGCCTCCCATCGTTTTAGAGAGTTGAGCCCGGAGGAGCGTGCGGCACTGATCACCTTCCTGAATTCCTTGTGACAACAAGGGCGGCCAGGCAGGGGTCAGCGTTGCATGATTGTTCATTGCACGAACAGCGTTCATCCGGTGTTCCGGTTTTTTCTGTAACCGGCAAACAGCAACGAAAGTCTCACGGCGACGTGACCCCAGTCCCGGGGTCACGCAATTTAACAGACCAGGAGTTCAATATGCGTAGAGCGATTGAAAGCATATCCATGCTTTTTGTGATGGCCACCCTTTTTTTGCCGATCCATGCCAAGGCAGATGACGATCCCAACCACAGTGCGCATGCAGTCTTCATCGTGTCGAACTCAGCAGACCAGAATGAAGTCACTGCGTTTGCGCGGGCAGCAGACGGAACGCTGACCGAGTCCGGAAGATTCCCGACTGGTGGCAGGGGAAGTGGAGGAAACAACGATCCACTGGAATCGCAAGGCTCCCTCACTCTCAGCCAGGACCATTCTTTACTCTTTGCTGTAAATGCAGGAAGTGGCGAAATCTCAGTCTTTGATGTGCACGGCTCTAATCTCGTTCTCTCGGACAAGGTTCGATCCGAAGGCAGTGAACCAAATGCAATCGCACAACACGGAAATCTGGTTTACGTGCTCAATACCGGCGGGAGCAGTAACGTGGCAGGATTTGTGCTGGAGGGAGATCATCTGCATCACATCAAGAACTCGCTCTCTTTTCTGAGCACCAACACTTCCGGCGCAGCGTCAATTGCTTTCAGCCCTGACGGCAATTTCCTTGCAGTAACCGAGCGCCTGACTAACGACATCGACGTGTTTAAAGTGCAGACTGACGGCACTCTATCGCCGATCGTGATCAATTCGAGTGCCGGCCCGGGCGCCTTCTCACTCAGCTTTGCACCTGACGGGGTTGCCCTCGTTTCCGAGACCGGACCGGCGAACGTCTCGAATGGATCAGCCATTTCTTCGTATGTGATTCTTGCTAACGGCACGCTCTCAGCGATAAGTACGAGTATTCCAACTCTCGGTGGAGCGAATTGCTGGAATGTAGCTACGCCGGACGGCCGGTTTGTCTATGTCTCGAATGCCGGATCCTCGACCATCTCGGGGTTTGCGATTTCTTCAACTGGACCACTTTCCGCACTTCCAGGGACGGTAGTTGGTGAGAATCCTGCTGGAGCTACAAATCTCGACATAGCTGTCAGCGCGGATGGCAAGTTTCTATTTACCTTGAACTCGGCGGATGGAACGATCGGCACGTTTGCAATTCAGAAGGATGGGACTCTCAAGAACTTGGGCCCAGCCAACGGCTTCAGTCCAAATTCTGGATTTAACGGAATCGCAGCCAACTAACAACAGCCAACCGACAAATTAAGCGCCTGCGAATTGCTAACTGACCTTGGAATTCGCAGGCTTCCCGCATTCGGAATCAACTCTTATAACTCGAAGGCTGTTTTGCATCAACGAGGTTTGAAGAATAGGTGGGTAAACGGATGGGTAAGTTCTTCATCATGGTGGCGGTGGCAGCCGCTGCGTGTGCGCTGCTCTTGGAATCTGCGGTTTTGGACGGCGCTTGGCGGCGGTCATCGAGGCTCACCGAAGAACGCGCGATCCGGGCGCTCATCTCAGAGTGGGTCGAGGCATATCAGAATTTGGATGCGAAACGGCTGGCCGCGCATGAAACACCGGCCGTAGAAATTGTAGACCGCTTCGGCCAGCTGCGCCTGCAATCCGCGACGGAGAACGAGAAGCTCTGGTCCGATACCTTTGAAGTGATCTCCAGGAAAAGCGCGCCACCGACGGTCACGGTCGACCATATTGAATTTCTTCGACCGGAGGTAGCCCTGGTGCAGGTGTCCTGGCAATTTTCAGATGGAATCCTGCTTGTCGATGGAGATCGCGTCCCTCCATTTTCAGAGGTCGATACCTATGTGGTGACCAAGGCGCAGGGTGTCTGGCTCGTCGCAGCGCACAACATGCAGGAGAAGAAGCCGTAGACGCATAAATGCCGTAACAGCTGCGCTTCTCAGATCCGGATAACGATCTTGCCGAAGTGCGTCCCCCTCTCCATATGCTTCATGGCATTGCGCGCCTGCTTGAAATCGAAGACGCTATCGATCACTGGCCGCAATGAGCATGCGCGATCGCAGCGTTCATCTCCTCGAGAACATCGCGCGGTCCCACCGACACGCCGGCAAGCCGCGGGCTCTTGAGGAGAATCGGAAGCGGGTCCACCGTGCGTTCGAGGCTGGCGAGAACACCGATAAATCCGATCGTTGCGCCATAACTCACGAACCGCTCGTTTCCTGGCTATGCGACGCGGTGATCAACGGCGCTGAGATTTCCGGGGAATAAAATCCAGGCAAACCTGGTTTAACACGGAGACGAGAAATGAATCAGACAGATGACTCTCCCTCCCAACCCCGCGCTTATGGCACCCGTTCCGCCGTCGGCGCCACTGCCTTTTCTCCAATACCTCCGTGCAGCACGAAACAACGCGATCGCCGCCTTCCACGCCGATGTCTACAACGAATCGATTGCCGAGATAAAGCTCTGGAAGCTGCACACATTCATCGTCAATGACCCTGCTGCCATTCGCCACATCCTCATCGACAATGCCAGCAACTATATCAAGGGCGACATCGAGCAACGCATCGCCTCGGCCTCGGGCGAAGTCTTCACCGCGACAGAAAAATGGCGCGATCGGCGACGCACCATGTCCTCCATCGTCGATTACCGCTCGATTCCCGGCAATTGTTCGATCATTCTCGAAGCCACCCAATCCCTGCTCGATCGATGGAGCCGCTTGCCTCGAGAGGCTGTAATCGAAGTTGACGCCGAGATGTCGCAGCTGACCCTCGAAATCATCTCGCGTCTCGCCTTTCCTTTTGATAGCGGCGAGATGGCCAGCGCCATGGAGAGCACTTTTTCGCGCAACCAGTCAGATCCGCCTATCCACCTGCTCGATTTTGTCCCGCTCGTCAACCAGCCTTGGGCGGCCTACAAACGCTTCCGCATGTGGCGCAGATTCCGCTTACTGACCGCCGCCATTGATCGCCTCATCGCAAGGCGCACCCGTGAAAAGACGCCGGAAAGAGATGATCTCCTCGGCCTCCTCATGCGCGAACGAGACTCCACAACCGGACGACCCCTCAGCGCCAAAAAGATTCACGCTCAAATCATCACCGTCGTTGGAGCCGGCCACCACACCGCTGCCCTCGCCCTTACCTGGATCTGGTACCTGCTCTCGCTTCACCCCGTCGAAGAAGCTCGCCTCCACGCCGAGTTGCAAAGGGTGCTGGCCGGGCGGACCCCCGATATCCCGGACATTCCCCGCCTGGCATACACGCGCATGCTCATCGAGGAGTCACTCCGCCTGTACCCACCTGTGCCTGTCATGGCCTGGCGCGGAGCCCTCGCCGACGATGAAGTCTGTGGCGTAAGAATTCCGCGCGGAGCGACGGTCACCATCGCCCCCTGGGTGCTCCACCGCCACGCAAAGCTGTGGGAAAATCCCGAGTGCTTCGTTCCCGAGCGGTTCTCGCCCGCCAACAACCAGAGCCGCTCCCGCTACGCCTATCTCCCCTTCGGCACTGGCCCCCGCGTATGCATTGGCGCATCCTTCGCCATGATGGAGATGACACTGATCCTCGCGACCATCGCGCAGCGCTTTCGGCTCCATGCCCTGCCCAGCCATCCTGTCGAACCTCAGGGCCTCGTCATGCTTAGACCGCGCTACGGAATGAAAGCAATTCTCGAACCCCGCTAGTGAGCTCGCACGGCAAAAGACTGAACCACCTCCATTCCGACCAGCGCCTATGCGGCCAACGGTGCACCACCGACGATGCGCCAGCAATTAAGGATGAAATTTCAATCCCTGCGAAGAGCTTCCAGGGGATTGACGGCCGCGGCACGGCGGGCGGGGAAGCAACTGGCTCCCAGCGCAATTGCAATGAGGAACGCAGACACGGATAAATGGTTAGCGGGTCTGCGGCGCTTACCTCATACAGGAAACCGGTGAGAATCCTTCCCATTCCGAGTGCGGCGATCACGCCGATGAAAAGGAGCAGAAGGGGATGCTTTCTTCGCGCGGTTCAACTCTAACGGAACGCTCGAAACGACCTTCGCACGGCGGGGGGTTTCGCTGGTGACTGCGACGATCCTCGGCCCTGAAGCGATGGCGATTCTATCCAATGATGATTATCTGGCTGTAGGCGAAGACTCCAATGGCACAGGTGGCACGGAAGTCGAGCTCAGCCTTCGTTGACCTGAGCCGGCGTAATTCCAGGCGGATTCGACTGCGTGTATATCGAATTCTGGGCAATTGGGAAGATGCAGAAGATGTGCTAGAGGACTCGCTCCTCAGAGCTTCTAAGCGCCTGGGTCAGTTTCGGGGCACCTGCAGCTTCTCAACGTGGCTCACAAGAATAGCAATCAATTCGGCGCTCACGGTGTTGCGGAAGAGGCGAGCGCGCATAGAGATGTCATACGACAGAACTGCCGACTCATTTGGGACCGTGGAATCATGGGAGTTCCCTCATCTCACGCCGAGTCCCGAACGTCTCTGCGCCGGCCGAGAACAGAGGTATTGTTGCAAGACGCAATGCTTTCGGTTGCTGTGGTGCTACCAGACTGTTGCTGAGATGTATCACGCAAACCAATGCACAACAGATGAAATAACCCGGGACCTGGTTATTTCTGTAGCTGCTGTGAAATCCCGGATGTATCCGGGCAAGGAGGGCGCAGCGAGCATCATTGCCGAAATTTGCCTTGTCAGTCTAAGACTTTCCAGAGACGACGGCCGTCTAGCCATCAGACTGTACAGATTGGTGGAGAAGGTTTGATATGAGTATTGAGATTAAGCAACTGACAAAGTTGTACATCGGAATGAACTGCCACGGGTGAAGACTCTGATGCCGGCAGGTAACGGCGTTTCTTCTTTTCCCGGGCCCGAGGAGCCACATTCACTATGTCGCTTTCTGAAGGCAACTCCATGCGGATACAAGCGGAAGACATTCTTCTCAATAGCGAGGAGCGAATCCGTCTGATACTCGATTCCGCCTCGGAAGCGATCTGTGGCTGCGACTCAGAAGGTACTTGTCTTTTCTCAAATCCTTCGGCGGCGCGCATTCTCGGATACGACGATCCCGCCGAATTACTCGGGAAAAACATGCATGCGCTGGAACACCATACCCGAAAAGACGGCACCCCATATCCAATTGAAGAATGTCCCATCTATATTGGCTTCCAAAAGAACGAGGACGTCCACAGGGATGACGAGGTTTATTGGAGAAAAGATGGCACGAGCTTTCCCGTCGAATATTGGTCCCATATTGTCGTTCGCGAAGGTAAAACCTTGGGCGCGGTGGTCACCTTTATCGATATCACGGAGCGGAAACAGGCGGAGGCGGCGCTCCGTAAAAGCGAAAGGGAACTTCGCACCATCATCGAAACAATTCCGGCTTTCGTCGTGAGCGCTCTACCTGATGGCTCCGTGGACTTCCTAAGTCAAGGTTTGCTGGATTACACGGGCGTTTCCAAGGAGCAGTGGCTGGGCTGGGGCTGGAGGGACATAGCCCATCCCGAGGATGCCGACAGGGTGGTGAACAAGTGGCGGGTGGCGTTGGCGTGTGGAGAACCTCTCGAGGTAGAAGTACGCTATCGGCGGGCGGACGGGAAATATCGCTGGTACCTGGGACGCCAAGTGCCGCTGCGCGACGATAAGGGAAACATCGTTAAGTGGTATGGGACGCTCCACGACATCGAGGACCGGAAACAGGCGGAATGGGCGCTCCGTAAAAGTGAAGAGCAGAACCGCATCCTGCTTCAGATAAACAACGCCATCATCACGAATTTGACCCAGCAGGCACTCCTGCATTCCATTTCCGAGGCCTTGCAGCCTGTCTTCCCATTCGACCGATGCGCGATTACTCTTTATCAGCCGGAAAGAGATTCTTTCCGTTTCCTTGCCGTGGAGGGAGAGCTGCTCTCGGACTACTTTAAGACGGGACTGGAGTTTAGCCGCAACGAAACCTGCGGCAGTTGGGTATTCGAACATTTGCGACCTCTCGTGCGCCGCGATCTTGAAAAAGAGCAGCAGTATCCCAATGAGATCCGCCTTGCCGCAGAGGGTATCCAGTCAATGTGCGTCGTGCCCCTTGCCCTACAAGGGCGGTGTATCGGACTGCTCAGCGTTGTGAGCCTGCAGAGGGATCGCTATTCGGATGAGGATGCCGTTTTCTTGCAGGAAGTGGCGAACCAGGTTGCACTGGCGGTTCAAAATATGCAGGCCTACCAGGAGATTGACAGCCTGAAGGCAAGGTTGGAGAAGGAAAATGTTTATCTCCGGGAGGAACTGCGCGCGGAGCACAACTTCGAGGAGATCGTGGGTAATAGTCCACCACTGTTAAAGGCGCTCCACGCCGTGGAGCAGGTCGCTCCCACGGATTCGACGGTGCTCATTTACGGAGAAACGGGGACGGGGAAGGAACTCGTGGCGCGCGCGATCCACAGCCGAAGCTCCCGCAATGGCCGTGCCCTGGTGAGTGTGAACTGCAGCGCCATCTCGGCTGGTTTGGTAGAGAGTGAACTGTTTGGGCATATGAAAGGGGCCTTTACGGGGGCGCTCGAGCGGCGCATTGGCCGCTTCGAGCTCGCCAACGGCGGCACAATCTTCCTGGATGAAATCGGAGAGCTTTCGCTGGAGACGCAAGTGAAGCTGCTCCGCGTCCTTCAAGAACACGAGTTTGAGCCGGTAGGGAGCAGCCATCCTTTGCGTGTGGACGTGCGTGTTATTGCCGCCACAAACCGCAATCTCCGTGAAGCCGTCCAGGCTGGCCGGTTCCGCTCAGACCTCTTCTACCGCCTCAACGTTTTTCCCCTCGAGCTTCCTCCGTTGCGAGAACGCCGCTCCGACATTCCCCAACTCGTGGCTTTCTGCCTGTCCCAGTTCTCCAAGCGGTTGGGAAAAAAGATCGACGGGGTCTCACGGGAATCGATGGAAAACCTTGTGAATTATCCGTGGCCCGGAAATGTTCGCGAGTTGCAGAACGTAATTGAGCGCGCGATCATCGTATCGGCGGACCCGACCCTCCGGCTTGATCGCGATCTGATGCCGGTTGCCGCTGCGAAAGGCATGGAGGCTCGTGAGCCGGATGCTCCGGAAGTTCGGCGAGTAGACCTCAAGTCTCCCGAGCCACTCCTCACGCTGGAAGAGGTGGAACGAAACCACATCCTCGCCGCCCTTCAACATGCTGGTGGAGTGGTTGATGGTCCAAAGGGCGCGGCGAGGATCCTGAATCTTCATCCAAACACGCTTCGCCACCGGATGGATAAGCTCGCCATCAAGGTATCCCGCCACCGCCCGTCGTAGTTCCTCCTACACCCACTCGAGCGTGATCACCAAATGCGGTGGCTCCCGCTCTCAGTCCAGGACCCCGGAGGAAACAGCCGTCTGCGCATCCTGGGAACCGGAGGGCTGATAGATGACTGCAATCCTTTCCAGCCCATTGATTCGTAAATAGATATTGGCTCGGGCGGTCTCAGTGGATCTCGGAAGATCGCTTCAGACTTGGCCCGATTTGTGAAGGGCCGTCAAATTGCTTTGTCAAGTCCAGAGGAGATCAGGGAAACCGCGATGCTGAGGATCACGGTTGTCGAATCATCAAAGATTGCGGTAACTCTTCGGGTAGAAGGCCGGCTAACGGGTGCCTGGGTCGAGGAGCTTCGCACAGCATGCTATGTGCATACTTTCCCCGATGATGTTCAGTTATCACTCGAACTGGCGGACATCTCCTTCGCCGACGCCGCGGGGATCGCTCTCCTCAGAGAACTGCGGAACCGCGGTGTCGGTTTTATGTGCACTACCCCGTTTTTGGCCGAACAGCTCAAAGATGGGACATCATCTCTCGAATTCTAGGGCCGCAAAGGAGTGCATGCCGAAGCCGGAAGGGACCCTCCCTCTCTGAACTTCGGCCCATCGCAGACGGTAGGGAGTTTTCAATGCTTAAGCAGGCTGTGTGTAGGGAGCGGTTGTTGCCGGCTGGGTCTTTGCGGTGCGCTCAAAGAAATATTCCAATTCCGGAGCCGCAATTCGACGTAAGTGGGATGGTCGCCCTCGTTTGCCACGATCTTCGCCTTCCTTTGGCCGCCATCCTGGCCAATGCAGAATTTCTCACCCAGTCAGATATCAGCGAGACAGAAAGGAACGAGTTTTACCAGGAAGTCCGTTGGTCCGTCGAGCGGATGAATGAACTCGTCACTTCGTTGTTTGAGTACTCCAGGGATTGTGACACTTTTCGGCCCGCCGTCCGAAACATCGTTGACACAGTCGAGCGCGCAATCCGGATGACAAGTGTGAAACAGGAGTTCCGTCGAATCACTATCGAGCATCATCATAAAGGCCTGGCCGTGGGCTGGTTCGATTCCAACCTTCTCGAGCGGGTGGTCGCCAACCTCCTGTTGAATGCTTGTGAGGCGGTTTCCCCCGACTCGGGGAGTGTCGTGATAACCACGACCGGAAATCGATCCTGCCTGCAAATCGGCGTCTGGGATAACGGCCCTGGCATCCCCCCAACGATTCAGGATTCCGTTTTTCAACCATTTGTGAGCTACGGAAAGGCCGAAGGCAGCGGACTGGGCCTCGCGATAGCGAAGAAGATTGTCGAGGATCATGGTGGGGAGATCTACCTTGATGGGAGAAGTGAGACCGGGACTTTATTGAGGATTACGATTCCCTTTGCCATTCCCCGAGGAGCAATCCCGCACCTGTCTCCAGGTCTAATCCATCCACGCGGACGTCAGGAAGCATAGCGTGCAGTGTTCACACGCCCGGCGATCTGCCTGGCACCGAAATTTCTGAAGATTAATAACAAACACAGCGGGTGGTGAAGTGGCCAGTAAATGGAGTCGAGCAGATGGCTCCTGGACTTTCAGTAAATCGGGAATTGCGAGTAGTTTATCCAGAGGTTCTTATGCGATCTGATCAGGTTTTTGGTGCGATGACAAACGTTCCCAACCGCTATCTCCTGTCCCAACTTGCCGCTAAGGCAGCCCGCAAGCTCCATAGATCCGGAATCCGTATGCAGGACACAACCAATGACATACTTGTTCGTTTCAGTCGCTCCAACCCAATCGGATGCGACCAGGCTTTGCGAGAACGCCTAGTAGTTCCATTGTGTCCCGTAATGACACGCCCGGTCATTCCGCATAAATCCAAAGTCGTCGCTCTTCCTTCGGAGAGAGAGAATTCGAATCCCTTATGGGAGGCGGCACGTGTTTTGGGTGCCTGAGGTCACACCGTGCTGACTGATTTACGCTTTCGTCTTCGTGCTCTGTTCCGCCGCAAGGCCATGGAAACGGAGTTGGATCAGGAACTGCGCTTCCATTTCGAACACGAGGTGGAGAAGCGCAGGAATGCGGGCATGACCCAGGCGGAAGCCACGCGGCAGGTGCGCCTCTCCTCTGGTGGCAACGAGCAGGTCAGGGAAAATTGCCGCGAAGCCCGCGGCACCAGTCTGCTGGAAACCTCGCTTCAGGATATGCGCTACGCCTTGCGCGTCCATCGCAAGAATTCCGGCTTCTTTCTCATTGCCGCGCTCACGCTGGCGCTTGGCATTGGTGCCAGCACTGCGGTGTTCAGCCTGGTGAACACCATTCTGCTGAAGCCGCTGCCGTATCCGAACGCCGGCCGGGTGGTTATCCCCTGGCGTCACGGACCCATCGGCTCCCTGTTTGGATCGGACAGTTTGCCGTGGAATCAATTGGAGTTTACGCAACTGAAGGAGATTGCGACGGTGTTTCAAAATCTGGGCGCGTTCAAGGAAGATGACTTCAATTTGACTGGATCGGGCAGCCCTGAACATCTCGACGGAGTTCGGGCATCCGCCGGATTCTTTGCCACGCTGGGGACGGCGCCGCTGCTGGGGCGCACGTTCACCGCGGGAGAAGACAAACCCGGCAGCGCGCTTGTTGTCGTCCTGAGCCACCGGTTGTGGACGTCCCGCTTTGGAAGCGACCCCGGGGTGGTGGGCAGGGTCGTCAATCTGAACGGTTTTCAATACACCGTAATCGGAGTCATGCCTGCCGACTTCAACTTTCCCAATGGCGATGGTATGCCGAAGAGTATCGACATGCCAAAGTATCCGCAGATCTGGGTGCCTCTCGCGCTTCCCGCTGCTCCCGTCAACGGACCAAGCGATCTTTGCGTAATCGGGGAGGCGAAGCCCAACATGGGCCTGACGCAGGTCAAACAAGACTTGGCAACCTTCGATCGACGTTGGGCAGCGAAATTTCCGAGGTGGAACGGCACGTTCACGCAGGTCGTGCCTTTGACGCGACAGACGGTGTCGGATACGCATCGGCCTTTGCTGCTCTTGCTCGGCGCCGTGTGCGTGGTTCTGCTGATTGCCTGTTCGAATGTTGCCGGGCTTATGCTCAATCGCTCGCTTGGACGACGCAGGGAATTTACCTTGCGCGGAGCCCTGGGGGCGCGGCGTGGCCGGCTGGTCGGTCAACTAATGACGGAGAGCCTTTTGCTGGCCTTGACGGGCGGCATTCTGGGAACTCTGTTCGGCCAAGCGAGCCTCTTTCTGGTAAAGCGTTTCGGACCAGACAGCATCCCTCGTCTCCATGAAGCAGGCCTCGACCTCCGCGTGCTTGCCTTTGCCCTCGGTGTCACGATCGTCACCGGGATTCTGTTTGGATTGGCTCCGGCCATTGGAGCCACGCGCATGAATCTGGTCGAGGCGTTGAAAGAAGGAGGCCAACGGTCGGGTGGGAGCGCATCGGCTCCAAGGCTTCGCAATGCGCTGCTCATCTCCCAGGTCGCACTGGCACTGGTGCTGGTTGTTTCAGCCGGTTTGCTGGTGCGCACGTTTTATCATATGGTTCGCGCCAATGCAGGATTCGATGCCACGCATGTCGTCACCTTCGAGCTGCCCCTCCCGAGTTCGAAATATAGCGACACAGATCGCATGGCGCAGCTCTACTACCAGGTGCAGCAGCGGCTGGAAGCTACCCCAGGGGTGGAGTCCGCCGGCTTTGCCTCGATCGTTGCGATGGGAGGGCCGACGGACAGCACCGATATTCGCATCCCGGGCATCCCTCCCCCTCAGCCTGGCTCTCCGGCTCCGTTTGCGAATTACCTCTTTGTTTCGCCGCACTACTTTGCCACCATCGGCACGCCTTTGCAACGCGGGCGGGATATCGCGGATGGAGACACCCTCAGCACCACGCCGGTCACCATTATTAACAGCGCCATGGCAAAGAAATACTGGCCCGGTGAAGATCCGGTCGGCAAACAGCTAGGGGTGGGGTGGACCAGGATTCCTGTAAGAACGATCGTCGCAGTGGTGGCGGACATCAAGCAAGTCTCGCTCCGCGAGGAGCCGGCTCCGACAATGTTCGTGCCCTATACCCAGAATGAGATGAAGACGTTCCCTAACATGCAAGCGCTGCAGTACGCGGTCCGTGCCAAGGGCGACCCGGCTACGATCACGACCGGTGTGCGGGAGGCGGTGCATGCGGTCGATCCGGACTTGCCGATAGCGAACTATACAACGCTCACCACGCTGGTCGATACTTCGACGACCGCCGACCGTTTCGCCATGCTGCTGCTGGGCGCCTTCGGCATTCTGGCACTCATCCTGGCTGCCATAGGCATGTACGGCGTCATCTCCTACTCGGTGATGCAGCGCACCCCGGAGATCGGCGTTCGTATCGCCCTCGGCGCCCAGCGTTCGCAGGTCTTTGTCATGGTCCTCAGGCAGGGCTGTCGTCTTGCATGCGCCGGAATCGCCATCGGTGTCGTCGGGGCTCTCGCCGCAACGCGCTTGATGACCCGCTTCCTCTATGGCGTCCAGTCCACTGATCCAGTAACATTTGTCGCGGTTTGCTTCCTCCTCCTGGCGATTGCTATGCTGGCATGCTATGTGCCTGCCCGAAAAGCAATGAAGGTAGACCCAATGATCGCGCTGCGTTACGAATGAGACTGCAAATACGTTGCCACCATAGTTCCTCCCGGATCACGGGCAATCCGGAAGTAATGCAAACCGGCTATCCGGACGTTTACTTCCGCTAAGCCGACTTGCGTTAACCAACAACCATTTTGGATCTGCCCCTACTGTTGGCCGGCCTTAGAGGCAGTTGCGGGCGCGCAGCACCGTCCGTACGCGTCCGTTCGGACCCAGCGATTCCTTGATGTCTGCTCCAAGGTTCCCCGATTTTGGGGAAGCAAAAATTTCACGCCATAACGGTCTAGGTCTGAAACGGCCTAGGGATTTGACCCTACCCCCCCGGCTGCTGCCGGCTGGCGGCTTCCTCGGATTAACCCCGTCCAAGCGTTCGAAGGTTCCACAGACAATAATCTGCGTGGCGTGCTTCCCGGCAGATCGAAAGTTAGCTTGTACCAGCCGACGCCTCACCGCTTTGAAGTCATTTTTTCCTGCATGGGCACCTGATCATGCCCTTGTACTCGCTTGAGCGGTACTCGCAAGGTATGCCCTTGGCGGTGGCGGGTATCCAACCACTCGTATCAATACATTTTTCGCATCGCTCCGGTAAACTTGTGCGTCGCCGTGCTAATGCAAGCTTGTCGAGATGCTCTAATATGATGCCGATCTCAGGGAAGGAAGGCTTGAACGGTTCTCTCGGCTCCCGACCGAGCCGCGTCAATACTGCCCGGACATCGTCCAACTCGTAGGCCAATAGGTCGTTTGCGTAGATTTTGAGGGTGTTTTCATCCACCCCCGCCGCCTGTCGCCTGGTCGCCAGATCTCCCAACAAAGCAATTAAGACTTTCAAGTGCTCGTTTCTTGGCATCTTCGATGCTTTGTGACCGTTGCGGTGGTCGGCTGGCATTCGTTTCTCCGTTCGGTTTGTACTTGTCTTGTTCTTTTGCAAGCCAGCTGTTCACGCTGCGCAAAATCCCTTGCCGTGTCTTGCGTTTCACTGGATTCGCATCTGCCCAGGCCGCGTAGTTGCGAAGCTGCTGTCGTACGTCAATGCCTGGATACAGAAGCTGCCAGCGGAAACCTGCGGTTCGTCTATGGGAAAAGCAGATTTATCGTTCAGCGGCAAAGTAATGAAGACTGGGGCGTGAACCGCGCAAGCGGTGAGCGCAAGAGTTTTTTCTGACTCTGACTCTGGACTTTCTGAATCTCTGACTTTCTGAGCAGTGCTATTGGCAATGCCATTTGCAGTCCGCGGTTGGCGAGCGTCTTTTACATAGCGCTTTGCCGCATTCGTGCGTGCGATCTCGGATCTTGCCTTTTCGGCTTCCATCCTGATCGAGCGAAGTATTCCATCCCTTGATTGAAAGAAGCCTCTGCACAGCGAGTAGCAGCGCAAGACGTCTTGCAATTTGCATTGCGTCAGTCTCGCGATCTCTCCCGTATCGTGGGGATGGCGCCTCGCTGGTTACAAACGCGCCACATCCGAACCAGCAGGCCTTGCGCCTCGAGAGGCAGAGCGTCGACCCGATCGTCACAAAGGTAGTCGGTTGAATAAAATTTGAACCACGGTTCCTTACGACGCATCTCTAAGCGCCCCGCTCGCGACGACTTTGCGCGATGCGCGGTTCCATCCACGCCGTGATTTCCGACTGCAACCAGGCGACCGAGTGGGAAGAAATTTTAATGCAGCGCGGGAAGGAGCCGTCCGCCATTTCCGCGTAAATCGCGCTACGAGAGCGCCCTGTTTGTACCTTCACTTCAGAAAGGCGAATGAAGCGATCTGCCAACTGATGTACCCCCTTGGACGTTGTGTCCCAATGGGTGATAGGCTAGGTCTTTTCCTGCACCAGAAAGATTCGCGAAGACAATTTTTTCGAACTGACGCGTTCCGATAACGAAGCCAGAGAAGTATTGAATGCGATGCTGGGCCGTCCAAACCAGTTCTTTTCAATTCGCAACAGGCCTGAGGCCGGTCTCCGAAAGCCCACAGGACCGCGCGACCTCGAACAGCATTTACGACAAGAAGATATGGAGTGGCAGGTTCGCACAAAGTCAGAGCAACTCTTCCACGAGCTCCCCACGCTGTTTCTGCATCCGAAGATCAGAATTGATCATGCATCTGGTCCCCACACGACCGAATCGAAGAGGCTTGACTGGACATCGATATCGCGCAAAGACCTGATTCCAGTTCTGCGAATCGAGGCTAAACACGCCTTGGCAGCCATCGGTGCCACTGTATGCGTTGATCGCTGGAACGGAACTGAGTACCGGAGGTGCCCAGCTTGTAAGAGGCTCTTTTTGAAAAAAGGTGAAACCAAGACTCATTGTTGCCAAAAGTGTAATTTGGCCCACCGAGCGGAGCGCAAGCGTATCGCGGAAAATGAAGCCGTCGACTTCTTCATTTCCGCGTCGATGAGAGGTGCCAGCAAGAAGGAAGTAGAACGCGAAGCACGCAGGCTCAACATAACGCTTACAAGGCGAGCCACAGAGAGAGCCAAGGCCAAACTAACTCGGAAGAAAAGGTCCAGCCACTAAACGATCGGTTACATTCTTGCCAATGGTTACCCCCGAAAACTTCGGTCGTCGTGAGCGACTTATCGACCGTGATGCCTTGCTCGATTGCATGGGAAGAACCTTTCTTTGGCGCAGTGCCAGCTCCAGGAAATCGGCCCAATCCTGCATCATCCGCGCACGAGGCTCCAAGTACAGCGCATGGTTATAGGCCGCGCTTACGGCATTTCTCGGAGCGTGGGCGAGTTGCAATTCAATGTGTTCGTGGGCATAGCCTCGCTCATGCAAAACTGTCGAGGCTAACCCGCGGAAGCCATGGCCAGTCATTGTTCCTTTGTAACCCATGCGCTCGAGAGCTTTCAGAATTGTGTTGTTACTCATGGGTCGGGAGGGGTCCCGATCGCCGGGAAAAAGCAACTCGCTCTTTCCGCTTAGCTCACGCAACATTTCGAGAATCTCGATGGCTTGTGTCGCTAGCGGCACAATGTGTGGGCTGCGCATCTTCATCCGTTCGGCGGGAATGTCCCAGCGCGCGCCCTCTATGTTGATCTCAGACCAGCGTGCCCCTATGAGTTCACTGGTCCGAACGAATGTCAGCGCCATAAGCTTCAGTGCCAGCCGAGTGACCTGGGTTCCTTGGTAGATCTCGATCTGTCGCAACAGGTGCGGAAGGTCCTTCGCGTCGATCCGCGCATAATTACTCTTGCGGTTCGCCTTCAGGACGTCGCCAGGCCGGATCTCGCTGGCGGGATTCCGTTTCGCGTGACCATGGGCTATTGCATAGCGAAAGATCTGCCCGACTGTTTCGAGGGCTCGCTTCGCGATGTCTCGTGCGCCGCGTTGCTCAATCGCTTTGGCCATCGCCACCAGTTCCGGTGCCTCAATTTCCCCGATAGCCCGCGCACCCAAGCGTGGCAGGATGTCGGCCGCCATGCGACGCCCAACCGACTCCGCATGGCGCGGACTCTTACCCTCTCGCCAAAATTCAAGCCACCGAGCTGCAACGGATGCGAAGGAATTTTTGCTCGAGATGTTTCTTGCATGCTTCTCCGCTTTTCGCTGCGCCATCGGATCAACTCCGGTCGCGAGGACTCGGCGGCCTTCACCGTGTCGCTCTCGAGCCAATGCCAATGAGACGGCAGGATATTTGCCGAGAGCCATGAGCTTTTCCTTGCCGCCGTACCGATATGACCAGCGCCAAAGTTTACCCCCCGCTGGCGTAACCCACAGATATAGGCCACTACCATCGCTCACCATGTATGGCTTATCTTTCGTCTTGGTCTTTCTCACTTCCGTATCCGTTAACGCCATGGTCCTCAGTCCCTATTTTCCAGAAATACCCCCACTTTAGCGCGAGCGTACCCCGGAAAATACCCCCAATTTGTCGTGGCTTCCACCGTATCACACTGGATCGCGATGGACACGAGATAGCTTGTTTTCAGCTTGTTATGAGTGAGATGAGGACTTCTTTGGACAATCTAGGAAGGGGGAATGGCGGAGAGAGTGGGATTCGAACCCACGTTAGAGTTTCCCCTAAACACGCTTTCCAAGCGTGCGCCTTCAACCACTCGGCCATCTCTCCAGCGGGCTCTATTTCGAATGTAACATACGCTTCTGCCGTCGATCAGGCGGGTACAATCGGAGGACTCGCATCATCATCCGGTGCCTGGAGCATGCATTCCAACGAGACTCAATCTGAAACGAGTGTCTTCGATCGGCAAGACGGGGACCGGCACGATGCGCGCGTAGATCTTCGCGCAGAGCTGCGCGCCTTGCTGGGACTCGCGATTCCCGTCGCTCTGTCTGAGATTGGCTGGATGACCATGAGCATCGTGGACGTGATCATGGTCGGCAAGCTGGGAGCCGTTGCGATCGGAGCTGTGGGCCTTGGCAATGCGATCTACTACGCGCCGGCGATCTTCGGCATTGGATTGCTGCTCGGGCTCGATACGATGGTGTCGCGTGCGTGGGGCGCGCGAGACCTCGATCAGTGCCATCGCTGGCTGGCGCAGGCGATCTACATTGCGCTGGCATTTACACCGCTCCTGATGCTGTTCATTGTGGTTGCGCGGCCGCTGTTCACGGCTCAGGGAGTCGATCCGCAGGTCGGCATGTACACGCGGTCATATGTCGGCATTCTGAACTGGGGCACGTTTCCGCTGCTGGTGTATGGCGGATTCCGGCGATATCTGCAGGGCGTGGGACTGGTGCGGCCAGTGACGTTTGCGCTGGTCTCTGCAAATCTGGTGAACCTTGCCGGCAACTGGATATTCATTTATGGAAAGCTGGGGATGCCGGCGATGGGTGTGAATGGATCCGCGCTTTCGACTGTGGTCTCCCGCGTATACATGGCGGCTGTGCTTGTGTATGTTGCGTGGCGTCACGAACGCGGACGCGGCCATCCGCTATTCGCTCACTGGCCGGGCCCGGACTGGGAGCGCATTCGCGTGCTGTTGCATCTGGGAGTTCCGGCGGCATCCCAAATCATTCTTGAGATGGCCGCTTTCGGCGCTGTAACCATTATGGCTTCGCATTTGAACCCCGTCGCACTGGCGACGCACGAAATCGCCCTGAGCTGCGCGGCCTACACTTTCATGGTCCCGCTGGGGATTTCTGCCGCAGCCGCGGTTGCAGTGGGGCACGCGATCGGCGCGGCGAATCCAGCGCGAGCCAGAAGAGCCGGGTGGATGGCGGTAGGACTTGGAGTTGGATTCATGAGTTTGACCGCGATAGCGTTTCTGCTGGTTCCTCGGCCGATCATCGAGATTTACACGCGTGACCCGCAGATTCTGGCGATGGGCGTGCGAATTCTGACGCTCGTGGCTGCGTTCCAGATCTTCGACGGCTGCCAGACAGTTGCGACAGGCGCGTTGCGTGGGCTTGGCGAGACACGATTTCCGATGCTGACGAATTTTGCCGGTTACTGGCTGTTTGGACTACCGCTGGGCGCGATTCTCTGTTTCCACCTCAAGTGGGGATTGCCGGGCCTCTGGCTCGGTCTCACCGTCGCGCTGATTGTGATCGCGTCAGTGTTGCTGCGTCGATGGCAGGGCGCGAGTCTGCGATCTCCGGGGAAACCGGAAGGCACGATAGAACATGATGTGACGGTCTGAGATCTGGAGGTTGATACTGTTCAGTACGATCCGCAGAAATTTACAATCCGCGGAATGCATGAATCCGGTATGAGCTCAGTGTTTCGGCTTCTTAGCGGCCTTTTTTACCAACTGGCTCAGCGTGGTCTGGTCGAGCTCCTTTTCAACTGCGCGTGAGACGTTTGAGAAGACCTGGTCCAGTGCAGAGCTTACCTTCGACTGGGCGCCAGCGAAGTTGACTCCGTGAAGCAGATCTCCGGTGTTCAGAGCGCGATGGACGTCGCTGAGCGTGATCTCCTTGGCAGGGCGCGCGAGTTTTGAGCCGCCGTTCGGGCCTTTCTGGCTCTCAACAAGGCTGGCCTGCTGCAGCAGCGAAAAGACGCGGCGAATCACAACGGGGTTTGTGTTTAGTTTGCGAGCCACATCCTCTGAGGTCTGCAGTACATCCGGTTCGGCAGCGAGCAAGACGAGGGCGTGGACGCCGGTGGCGAATCGGGTATTGATGGCCATGTTGCCACGCTAACACAGGTTTTGCCGATTCCCTATGCTGAAGTTACTCGGTCCTTCATAATCTGTCGTTCACACGACTTAAGTTACCCGAAGAAAACGTGTAGCATCGAGTTCTCTTATTCAAGTAACAGGAGATGAACGAAATTTGCGGATCCTTTTTGTAGGCGATATATTCGGCAGCGCCGGACGGCGCATCGTGCGCGAGCATCTGCCGCACGTGATAAGCGAACGGGGCGTGGACCTGGTAATCATCAACGGGGAAAACGCAGCGGGAGGATTCGGAATTACTCCTGCGATCGCCGAGGATCTGTTTGATCTGGGCGCGCATGTGTTGACCACGGGGAATCATGTGTGGGACAAACGCGAGATCATCGAGTACATGCAGTCGGTGCCTGAGGACAGCGACGAACGTCCGCGGCGTCTGATAAGACCCGCGAACTTTGTGGCGGGAACTCCGGGACATGGGTTCTATGAAGGCGAGCTGCCCGGCGGGCAGGCGTACGCGGTCATCAATCTGCAGGGCCGCGTGTTCATGGGCGCGAGTGAAGATCCGTTTCGCACGGCCGACGCACTGCTCGAGAAGATCAACGCAAAGGTGATTCTGGTAGATATTCATGCCGAGGCAACTTCGGAGAAGGTTGCCATGGGGTGGTATCTCGACGGCCGAGTGACAGCGGTGCTGGGAACGCATACGCATATTCCGACGGCGGATGATCGCGTGCTGCCGGGCGGGACGGCGTATCAGACCGATGTGGGAATGAGCGGGCCGTACGACAGTGTGATCGGTGTCGAGAAGGAACTGGTGCTGCAGCGGTTCCTGACGAGTATGCCGGGGAAGTTCGAGGCGGCGAAGGGTGATCCGCGGATGGCGGCGACACTGATCGAGTGCGACGGAAAGACGGGGCGCGCGATTTCGACGCAGAGATTGTGGATGGGAGAATAGTTTACGTCGTGTCTACTCTATTTCCGGTTGATCTGTCTCTTTCTCCACTGCAGCCTTCCTCGGGCGTAGGAGCGGGAAGAGGATAACATCGCGGATGGAACTGGCGCCGGTGAGGATCATGGTGAGGCGGTCGACGCCGATGCCTTCGCCTCCGGTAGGCGGAAGGCCGTAGGCGAGGGCGCGGACGTAGTCCTCGTCCATCTGGTGGGCTTCGTCGTCGCCGCGCAGGCGCTGCGCGATCTGCTGCTCGAATCTCCTTCGTCTGCTCTTCGGGATCGTTCAGCTCACTGAAGGCGTTGCCGACCTCGAATCCTCCGATGTAGAACTCGAAGCGCTCAACCCATTCGGGCTCGTCGGGTTTTTGCTTGGAGAGCGGCGAGACGGCGAGCGGGAAATCGTAGATGATGGTCGGCTGGATGAGATGTGCCTCGGCGATATCCTCAAACATGAGATGCGATCGTTTCCCCTCACATTGCCATGCCGTTTCAAGCGCCCCATGCATGAGATTCCAAATTCCCCATCGATCGTTCAGGACTTGCACCCTCCTCGGTCTGGAATTGAATCGCGCTCCAGGCCGCGACCGGGTGGTCTGGCTTCGAGCGCTTCTACAACTCTGGCGACTTGCAGCAAGCAGATGACTCGGTACGATCGAAGTCATTCATAGAAGGCTTGGGCCCGAAATTCTTTCGGCCAGAACTCGATGATCGCCTCTCGCATCGAATAGCGCCGCCATTTCGACAGATCGATCTCATTGCCGTTGAAGTGCGCGATGCGTCGTCCCGTTCACTTCCTGCGCGACGAACTTGATGCACTCTTCGGTCAGGTCCATCAGGTCCCAATAGTTCGCGTAGGCCTGGTAGAACTCGAGCATGGTGAACTCGGGATTGTGCTGCGTCGAGATGCCTTCGTTGCGGAAGTTGCGGTTGATCTCGTAGACGCGGTCGATGCCGCCGACGACGAGGCGCTTGAGATAAAGCTCGGGCGCGATGCGCAGGAAAAGATCGAGATCGAGCGCGTTGTGGTGCGTGGTGAAGGGCTTCGCGGCTGCGCCTCCGGCGATGGGCTGCATCATCGGCGTTTCGACTTCGATGTAGCCGCGCGAGTCGAAGAACTTTCGCAATGCTGCCAGCACTTTTGCGCGCTTGATGAAGACATCGCGCACGTGCGTTTCCGCGGGCGTGCCTTCATTGAGCAGCGTGTTCATGAAGAGGTCGACGTAGCGCTGGCGGTAGCGCAGCTCGACATCGGCGAGGCCGTGATATTTCTCGGGCAGGGCGAGCATAGCCTTGGCGAGAAAGGTGATGGTCTCGACGTGGATGGTGAGTTCGCCGGTGCGGGTGCGGAAGAGATAGCCGGTGACTCCGATGTGGTCGCCGAGGTCGAGCAGCCTGTAAAGCTCAAAGGCCTGATCGCCAACAGCGTCCTTCCGAACATAAATCTGCAGTCGCGCCCCATTCTGCTGAAGCTGCGCGAATCCGGCTTTGCCCTGAAGTCGAATGGCCATGATGCGCCCGGCGACGGCGACGTTGACGCGATCAGCTTCGAGCTGTTCAGTAGTCACGTCGTCGTACTTTTCCCGGAGCTCGCGAATCTCGACAAGCCTGTAGCCCTCCGAAACGGAAAAGGTATTGGGATAGGCGGGCTGGCCGAGGGCCTCAATCTGCCTGAGTTTTTCCTGGCGCAGAGCGAAGAGGTTTCGCTCGAAGTCTGACTCGAACACTGTGCTTCCTTCAATGAAAATGGCTTTTGCCAGTATAGCTTTGATATGCGGCCAGCCCACCGAAGCCAACACCGGGCTTGATGCGGCGCCGTCGAGTCGGGCCCGACCTGACGCTGCTCCGCTGATGTATAACAGGCAAGGGAATGAGTAGTCCGGACCCGAACCCCGATCGCGGCAAGTCACAACGCGGCAATGCGTCTGGCAGCGGAATGAACACATTCGTGCAGGCGGAGAGCCTTCTGCAGCTCGCCTTTGTGCTTCCCGCCGCTGTGCTGATCGGATGGGGAGCAGGAGCGCTCCTGGACAAGTGGCTGCACACTCACTGGCTCTATATCGTCGGGCTGCTCTTCGGTTCGGCGGCCGGACTGGTTGAGGTGGTGCGGCAGGCGCTGCGAGCCGGCAATGAGAAGCGCAAATGAACGAAGCGAACCAACTGCTGGATTTTTCTGATGCAGACCTGAAGGCTGCTTTGCGGCGGGCACTGCAGATGACAGTCGCAATGGCGGTCTTCGGGTTCGGCCTGCTGAGTCTGCTTCTGGGCTGGAAGATGGGGGTGCAGCTTATAGCCGGAGCATTTGTGTCGGCGACAGGGTTGTATGAGTGGCAGCAGCTGATCGAGCTGATGAATGCGAAGCTGGATCATCAGAAAGCTCCGCGCTCGACGGGATGGGTTGTGACCATGTTTTTCCTGCGGCTGGGAGTGGCTGCGGCAGTTATCTATGTTACCCTGAAGTGTTTACCGGGACCGTATTACGCGCTTATTGCAGGGTTGGGGCTGGTGGCTGTTTCCCTCCTGATTGAGGTTGCGCGTTTGTCGCGCTCCTGAGTAGCAAATCAACGAATCGCAAGGAATCATGCACGATTTACTCGTTTCGCTGACGCGACTGCTCAACCACCTGTTCGGAGCGCCGCTGGGGGCACTTCTGCAAGCGCTGGGCATCCACCTGGTGCATCCCAATGCGCCCATCAACACGACGTTGACGCTGGAGTTGGTGATCGCCGTGGCGATGCTGCTTTTCTTCATCCTGACGCGGCTCAGTCT
This sequence comes from uncultured Acidobacteriaceae bacterium, assembly GCA_963782175.1. Taxonomy (GTDB): domain Bacteria; phylum Acidobacteriota; class Terriglobia; order Terriglobales; family Acidobacteriaceae; genus Silvibacterium. Next base: position 55,745 of record CAWAIX010000005.1, on the reverse strand, counting down.
GAATGTAGAGAGGCCGGGCACGGCTCAAAACCTGGCCGAAGTCGTGCATGAGTTCGTGAGCAACCAGGCGGATTCGACTATCGGGCACGGTTACGAGAAGTTTGTGCCCTACGCGACGATCATCCTGACCTTTGTCCTGAGCTGCAATCTGATGGGCCTGCTTCCCGGGATCGAAACGCCGACGTCTGCACCGGCCGTTCCGCTGGGGATTGCTATTCCCACGTTTCTCTACTACAACTGGCAGGGCATAAAAGCGAACGGCATAGTCGGTTTCGTGAAGACCTTCCTCGGTCCGATCTGGTGGATTTCGTGGCTGATTGCGCCGATCGAGATTATTTCGAACCTCGCGCGCGTGATGTCGCTCACCATCCGTCTCTATGCAAACATGTTTGCGAGCGACCTGCTAACGCTGGTCTTCTTCTCGATGATTCCCGCGGTGCTTCCGGTGGTCTTCCTGGGATTGCACCTCTTCGTGTCGCTGATTCAGGCGTACGTCTTCATGCTGCTGACGCTGATTTATATTTCGCTGGCGGTCGCGCACGAACACTAAGATTCGTAACATCTGATTCGGCGGAACGCTTCCGCCGCCGAAGGCAGCGCCGTGAGCGTGAGGGGGCCAGCACGGTGAGCCTCAACCACCCACTGACGGCACATTCATCAGGAAGCAGGAGACAGTATGCGCAAACTTCAGTATCTATTCATGACGTTGTCTGTGTTGTGCATGGCGATGCCTGCATTCGCTCAGACAGGTGGAGGCAGCACTATCGATCTGGTGCCAATTGGCGCCGGAATCGGCATGGCGATTGCGGCCGGACTCTGCGGCCTCGGACAGGGCAAGGCGACGGCGTCGGCCGTCGAGGCGCTGGCACGCAACCCCGGAGCACGCGCCGGCATTCAGGTTCTGCTCATTCTGGGCCTGGCGCTGATCGAATCGCTGACGCTCTTCACGCTGGTCATCATCTTCCTGAAGGTGAAGTAAGCAGTTTTTCTCAGAACGCATAGAGGCCTCCGGCGAACCGGGGGCCTTCGTGTTTTTACGACTTTTGCACGGCGGGAAGCTGCTTCGAGATGGCTACGGCGGCCTCGCTGCAGGCTGGATGTCCCCAGCCGCTTGCGCTGATTCCCAGGGCGAGTCCGGCGGCAGGGGTGATGTCATAGATGATGTTGTCGGGACGGCTTGAGTCGGGGCCGACGCCGCCAGAGACGAAGTCCAGATTGAGGCTGTGGCGGACGCGCCACGCGACGTTATGGTCGGCGCACGAGGAGTCTCCGCTGACCCCGATGGCTCCAAGGAGGACGCCCTGCGAATTATAGAGCGCGAGGCCTCCACCGAATACGTTCATGCCGCCGATCTTTCCGCCGACCATCGGGTCATTCTCCTGGCCATACTGTTTGGCGTCACCCCGGTAGGCGATTTCGGTGTTGACGGGGTTGCTATGCTGCAGGCCGTAGAGTGAGCCGCCGGGCTGGACCGCGCTGTAGAGCTGGGCGGTAGAGAGAGCGAGTTTCGGCAGGCTGAGCGCGTTGGCGGTGTTTGCCTTCTGGGCGGAGATAACCCGGCTTCCTGGCCATTGGTCTCCGCGGTGGTCGCCAGTAAAGACGACAGCACAGACTATGCCGTCACGGTTGACGACGGTGGCCCACATGTTGAGGCCGAAGCCTCCGTTGCCGTCGGGGACGTTTACAGCCGCAATCAGCGCAGCCCGCAGCCGGCTGTGAGACGGCAGGTCTTTGCAGGCAGATTGGTCATTCGAGGCGGGCATGGCGCTCGTCCTTTCACCTAGTGGAGTTCTCAGAGACTCAGAAGCTACCGGTTCGCTGTGGTTGCCTCAGGAGTGGGATTGATCGCAGGGTAAGTGCCGGCTCCGGCTCGCGCCATGTCGAGGATTCTGCCGGGCACGATGCCCAGGATCAGCGTGGTGGCGACCGTGAGTAGCAGGGCCAACAGCAACGACATTGCGGGTCGGGGAATCGACGCGACGGGAGATGTTTCGGGAGCTTTCGAGTAGATGGCCGTTGCGAGGCGCAGGTAATAGAAAGCAGCAATGCCGCTGTTGATAAGGCCGATGACCGTGAGCCAGACGAATCCAGAATGGAGCGTGGAGGAGAAAACGTAGAACTTGCCGAAGAAGCCGCCGGTAAAGGGGATTCCGATGAGCGAGATGAGGAAGAATGCCATCGTAGCACCGAGCAGCGGCGAGCGGTAAGCGAGGCCGCGATAGTCCTCGATCAGTGTGAGGTGGTCGTCGAAACCTCCGGCGTGGCTCACAACGGCGAAGATGCCGACGTTCATGGCGGCGTAGCTGAGGGTATAGAAGCTGGCAGCAGAGACCCCGTCGGGCGAGAGCGCGGTAAAAGCGGCGAAGATGTATCCCGCATGCGCGATGGACGAGTAAGCCAGCATTCGCTTGACACTTTGTTGCCGCAGCGCGCCCAGATTGCCGAAGGTCATCGACAGCACCGAGAGCCACCACACGATAGGCACCCAGTGGGTATGCAGCGAAGGTAGCGCTCCATAGAGCACGCGCAGCAGAACCGCGAACGCGGCGACCTTGGGGCCGGTTGACATGAGAGCTACAACCGGCGACGGAGAGCCTTCGTAGACGTCCGGCGTCCAGACCTGGAAGGGTACGGCGGAGACCTTGAATCCAAGGCCGATAAGGATCATGCCGAGGCCAGCGATGGCAAGCAGTGGCGTCTGGCTCGAGCCGAGTTGCGTGGCGATGGAGTAGATCGCGGTGGTTCCGGTAGCGCCGAAGACAAGGGCGATGCCGTAGAGGAAAAATGCAGTTGCGAAGGAGCCGAGCAAAAAATACTTGATGGCGGCTTCAGGGCCTTTAGCGCTCTTGTTGCGGAACCCCGCGAGGATGTAGGTGGAGATGGAGGAGATTTCGAGGCCGATAAAGACGAGCAGCAGCTCGACGGCGGTGGTCATGAGCAGCATGCCGACCGCGCCGAAACAGAGGAGGGCGAAGTATTCGCCGAGCTCGCCGGTGTGCCCGCCGATCGAGTCGATGGCGATGAGAATCGAGGCGAGAACAATGCCGCAGAGGACGACGTGAAAGAAGGTGCTGAAAGCGTCGGTCTGAACAAATCCGAAAAAGGCCGTACCGGGCGGAATCTGGTACTGGTAAAGGCTGGCTCCAAGAGCGACAAGGACGCCGAGAGCAGCAAGCCACCCCATCGATTTGCGGCTTGTGCCGGCGGGCAGGACCGCCTCCACCAGCATGATGAGCACGCCGGTTAGGGTGAGGAAGACCTCGGGGAGAATGCGAAGGATGTCCGGTGTCGTGTTCATCGCTTCTCCGCCAGCACGGGATTTGTCACAGTGATAGTTGCATGCGGGGCTTGATCGGAGAGGGCCGCCACGCCATCATTAATGGCGTTCATCCAGTAGGGAGAAAAGACGCCCATCGCAAGCATAAGAATGACGATCGGGACGAGCGCGAAGTATTCGCGGGCGAGGATGTCCGGCGCGGGGCTGTTAATCACCATGGAAGACTGAGGGCCGTAGAAGATGCGCTGGATCATCCAGAGCAGATAGGCCGCGCCGAGGATGACCCCGAGAGTGGCGAAGAAGGTCCACCGCGAATGAGCTGCGAAGCTGCCGCTAAGGACGAGGAATTCGCCGACGAATCCGTTGAGGATGGGCAGCCCGGCGAGCGACAGCGATGTGATTACGAAGAAAGTTGCCATGTTGGGCAGGCGTGCGGCAAGGCCGCCGTACTGCTTCATCTCATAGGTGCCGTACCGCTCGTGAAGGAAGGCCACGAGGATCAGGATCGCGCTGCCGGAGATTCCTTCGTTGAGTGTCTGGTAGACCGCGCCATCGAGGCTGGAAAGCGATAAGCAGAAGATCCCGAGGGTAGCAAAGCTGAGCGCGCTCAGCATGGCGTAGGAGACGAGCCTCCGGACGTCGGTCTGCGCGAGGGCGACACAGGCTCCGTAAAGAATGCCGATGACGGCGAGCGCGATCATGAGCGGGGCGAAGATGCGCGCCTGGACAGGGAAGAGGCCGAGAACGTAGCGGATGAGCGAATAGAGCCCCAGCTTGCCGGCGACGACCATGGCCATAGCGACGGGCGCCTCATAAATGGTATCGCTGAGCCATCCGTGGAGCGGAAACACAGGAACCTTGACGGCGAAGGCAACGAGAAACGCGAGCGTGACCCACCAGAGAGCCTGGGGCGAGAAGAGCGCGGCGTTGGCGGTGAGGGCGTGCTGCATCTCGACGAAGTCGAAGGTGCCGGTCTTCGCATAAAGCCAGAGAATTGCGACGAGGAACAGGGCCGACGGGATGAAGGTGTAGCTGAAGAATTTGAGGGCGGTCTTCGGGCCGCGCTCGGAGCCGAACATGGCGATCAGGATAGCCATGGGGACGAGCGACAGCTCCCAGAAGCCGTAGTAGAGGAACATGTCGAGCGCCACGAAGACGCCGATGATCGAGGTTTGCTGGATCAGGAAGAGAAAGTAGAACTCCTTGGTGCGTTTTTCGATGGCATTCCAGGAGGCGAGCACGCCGATGACGGAGAGGAATCCGGTCAGCACGACGAGCCACATCGAGAGGCCATCGACGCCGAGGTGGTAGCGGATAGCCGGGTGGCTGATCCAGAGGTTGTTCTCTTCAAACTGGAAGCCCTGCTGGCCGTAGACGAAGTGCGAGGGCAGATGCAGCGTGAGGACAAAGGTGGCGAGCGCGACGAGCAGCGTCCACCACTGGATAATGCGGCCTTTGCGCGGTAGCAGAGCTACGACGACCGCTCCTGCCGTAGGTACGAAGGTCGTGATCGTCAGAATGGAATTGGTCAGCACGAATACGTTCCTTGTGTCCTTCTTATTGGGGCGCGAAGTGCGACGTGAATCCAAAGTAGACGGCGATGAGCAGGACAGCGGCACCGGCGGCGAGCCAGCCTGCGTAAGAGCGGATGTTTCCCGACTGGACGCGCTGGACGATGGCGCCGAATCCCTGGGCGGTCATGCCGGCGGCAAAGCCAGCGCCGTCGATCACTCCGCGGTCGAAGAGGGCTTTGAGGATATAGCGCGAGAAGAGCAGCAGTGGGGTAACGACGACGGCTCCGTAAATCTCGTCGACCCAGTACTTGTTGAACAGAAGCGAGTAGAGGCCGCGGAACTGGGTCGCCAGCTTGCCGGGTAGTTCGGGCTTCACCTTGTACATGAAATGGACGACGAGCAGGCCGAGCAGGCCAATCGCAACAGCCGCAACAGACAGGCTCAGTTCGAGTCCTGAGCTTTCACCAGCAACATGAGGTAATGACCCGAGAACGGGCTCGAGGAAACTGCCGAACGCGTTGTGTCCGCCCATGGCCTCGGGCACGCCGAGGAATCCACCGATAGTGGCAAGAATTGCGAGAATCACGAGCGGCCCGAGCATGATCCAGGGGCTTTCGTGGACAGAATGCCCATGCTCAGCTTCGACCACGAGCTTCGAATCTGAACGGGCGTGGACCGTTGCGCCGTGTTCATCCATCTCGTGTGACTCCGCGCGGCTCTCGCCGAGGAAAGTGAGATACCAGAGCCGGAACATATAGAACGAGGTCAGGCCCGCGGTCACCCAACCGATGAACCAGAGTAACTTGCCGCCATGCGGCCAGATGAAGGCCTGGTAGAGGATTTCGTCCTTGCTGAAGAAACCGGCAAAAGGCGGGAAACCGCAGATGGCGAAGACCGCTGCGGTCATCGTCCAGAAGGTGATGGGAATTTTTTTGCGCAGGCCGCCCATGACGCGCATGTCCTGTTCACCGCCAAGGGAGTGAATGACAGACCCGGCAGCCAGGAAGAGCAGCGCCTTGAAGAAGGCGTGCGTGACGAGATGAAAGATTCCAGCTGAGTAGGAGGCGACTCCGCAGGCGAGGAACATGTATCCAAGCTGCGAGACCGTGGAGTAGGCCAGCACGCGCTTGATGTCGGTCTGCACGAGCCCCATGGTCGCGGCGAAGAAGCATGTGATTGCGCCGATGAAGGCGACAGTACTCAGCGCGAGCGGAGACCGATCGAAGATGGGGTGGGTGCGCGCAACCATGTAGACGCCGGCAGTGACCATGGTGGCCGCGTGGATGAGGGCCGAGACCGGAGTCGGGCCTTCCATGGCATCGGGGAGCCAGACATAGAGCGGAATCTGCGCGGATTTTCCGGTCGCGCCGAGCACCAGGAAAAGCGCAATCGCCGTCAGCACTCCGCCCTGCCACTCGGGGTGCTGCGCGATGGCGGAGAAGATGGTTCCGAAGCTGAGGGTGCCGAAGTGCGCGATGAGCAGGAACAGCGCGATGAGGAAGCCGAAATCACCGATGCGGTTGACGACGAAGGCCTTCATGCCGGCCTTGACGGCGGAATCCTTGAGAAAGTAAAAGCCGATCAGCAGATATGACGCGAGACCCACGCCTTCCCAGCCGACGAACATGAGCAGGAAGTTCTCGGAGAGCACCAGCGTGAGCATGAAGAACATGAAGAGGTTCAGGTAGGCAAAGAATCGCCAGTACCCCTCTTCATGCGCCATGTAGCCGACCGAGTAGACATGGATGAGAAAGCCGACGCCGGTGACGATGAGCAGCATGACCATCGTGAGCTGGTCGAGCTGCAGGGTGAAGTCGGCGTGGAAACTTCCAGTCCAGATCCAGGTACCGTGGTTCTCGAGATACGGAAGGGTCAGAGACGATAGCTGAAACCAGATCTTTGCAACCTGGGCGAAAGGAATCAGCGTGGCGATGAGCGCGATCGTCGAGACAAACGCTTTGGGTAGTTTGCGGCCGATCAGGCCGTTCACCAGGAATCCGGCGAAGGGAACGAGCGGAATCAGCCAGAGATTGAGTGAGCCGGTCATAGTTTCATCAGGTCGATGCGGTCGATGTCGAGCGTGGCGCGTGTGCGGAAGATGGCGATGATGATGGCGAGTCCCACGGCAGCCTCGGCTGCGGCGACGACCATGACGAAAAAGACGAAAATTTGTCCGCTGATCTGGTGCCAGTGATACGCAAAGGCAACGAAGGTCAGGTTGATGGCGTTGAGCATGAGCTCAATGGACATGAAGACGCTGATGACGTTGCGCTTGATGAGAAACGCGCCGACTCCGATGCAGAAGAGGATGGCGGAGAGGATCAGGTAGTAGTAGATCGGCACCATGCTCAGTGCTCCTTTCGTGCGAGCACGACGGCTCCGAGAACGGCCACGAGAATCAGGACGGAGGTGACTTCGAAAGGGAGCAGGAGGTCGCGAAAGAGGACTTTGCTGAGGTCGGTGGTGGTCACGAGGTAATTGCCGATGGTGGCGCCGCCAAGGTGCGTACGGTACGACAGAAAGATGTAGACCAGCGTGGCGAAGAGCGCCGCTGCGCCAGGGATTCCGACAAGATAAGCCGCCTTGCTGCCGTGAGTGCGGTCCTCGCGCCCGGCGTTCAGCAGCATGATGACGAAGGTGAAGAGCACCATGATGGCGCCGGAATAAACGATGACCTGGGCGGCAGCCAGAAATTCGGCTCCGAGGAGAAGGTAAAGCACCGCGAGGGAACTCATAACGACAATGAGCGACAGCGCTGCATTAATGGGATGGCGTTGGAAGAGGAGATTGAGAGCTCCCGCTACGCACAATCCGCCGAAGATGAAGAACAGAATGAGATGCATGTCTTCAGTTGCTCACTCGACTACAGGGAACAGCGAGGTGCTACAAAACCGGAAGCACGATTGTAAATCAAGTCAATGGGGGCGAAGGGCAAGCCAAAGGCTTGTCCCGATGATATTTAGAATCGCTATCGGCATCAGATATCTCCAGCCGAATCCCATCAGCTGGTCGTAACGGAAGCGCGGGAGAGTGGCGCGCACCCAGATGTACAGGAACAGGAAGCAGAATACTTTCGCGACGAACCAGAAAATCGAGAGTAGCGATTGCAGGATGACTCCGCCAACCGGCGGGATCAGATTGCCGAACGGGCTGGACCAACCGCCAAGAAAAAGCAGTGTGGCCACACAGCCCACCGTGATCATGTTGGCGTACTCGGCCATGAAGAACATGGCGAATTTCATCGAGCTGTATTCGGTGTGATAACCCGCGGTCAGCTCGCTTTCGGCCTCAGGCAGATCAAAGGGCGCGCGATTGGTCTCGGCAAACGCGGCCATCAGGTAAATAAAAAAGGCGATGAACTGGCCGCCGCCGAGGAGGTTCCAGGAGAGGATACCGTGGGTAGCCTGGATATCGACGATATCGCGAAGACGCAAGGACTGCGACCGAATAACAACGCCGACGAGCGACAGCCCAAGCGCGAGCTCATAGCTGACGACCTGGGCGCTGGCGCGCAGCGCGCCAAGGAGCGAGAACTTGTTATTCGAGGACCAGCCCGACAGCGCTATTCCGTAAACGCCGACGCCTGTAATGGCAAGCAGGATGAGCAATCCGATATTGACGTCGGATATCTGAAAGAGCTGCACCCCGTGCCAGGTAATTTCAGGCCCGAAGGGAATCATCGAAATGGACAGGAGCGCGCAGCCCAGGGAGATGATGGGCGCGACAATGTACAGCGGGCGGTCTACGGCCTCGGGGAGCAGGTCTTCCTTGAGGAAAAGCTTGGCGCCGTCCATCAGCGGCTGGAGAAGGCCGAAGGGACCGACGCGAGTGGGTCCCCAGCGATTCTGGATGCGGCCGATGAGCTTGCGCTCAAGAAGGACCGTATAGGCGACGCACATCAGAAGGAGCACCGTGATCACGATGACCTTCAGCAAGCTCAGCAAGATGAATATCCAGATGTTTACTTCCACAAGGCCTTCCCGGAATTACGTTCCCGCAGAGTTGCGTGATTAGTCCGCCGCTGTTTCCGCGGGCTTCATGAGTATAGTTTGCGATGCGACTACTTCTTCAAGCTTGGCGCTGTATCTGCCCAGAGTGCCGGACGTATACAGAGCATCGTTTGCCGGCAGGACGAGATCGCGGCGACCGGCAATGGATTCGATCTGGACCAACTCGGATCTCAGGTGTTCATCGTTGCCCAGAAGCAGGTTGAGACGGGGTACATTGTATGCCGGCACGAGCCGCTGGATTTCGTCGAAGATTGCGAACGGATCGAACGGGCTGAGCTTTGGCTCGAGGTGATTGGCGACGAGCCACACGGCGTGGCGGTCGGCCTCGCCGGACTCGGCTCCGCGGGCCTGGCCGAAGTCGGCGTGGACGCCCTTCCCAAAGGGAACAAGCTTTTTGGGGTCCGCCCCCATCTTGTCGGCTACGCGGACGATGATTTCAAAGTCGGTCCGGACGCCGGCCTTGTCGGCAGCCTTCTTGGCGAGCTGGAGGTCTCCATAGGTATTGGTGACGGTGCCGGATTTTTCATAGAGGTTCGCGGCAGGGAAGACCACGTCGGCAAGGGCCGCGGTCTCGGTGAGGAACATGTCCTGAACCACGAGAAAGACATTCTTCAGCGCCGAGGGATCGATACCGTAGCGAGACACCGGGTTTGAGCCAACGACGTAAAGAGCGGCGAGGTCGCCACGTCCAGCGGCGTCGAACATCTGGATGAGGTCGAGGCCGGGCTCGGCCGGGAGTGTGCCGTACTCTTCGGCGAACTGAGCTGAAGCTCCGACGGGAACATAGCCGGGGAGCAGATCGGGCAGCAGTCCCATGTCGGCTGCGCCGCGGGAGTTGACGTAGTCGCCGAGGCAGGCGAATTTCGTGTTGGGCAGCGAGAGTCCGAACTCGACGAGCGCCTGAATAGCCTGGCCTCGAAACTCGGAGCCGAATGCGATGACAAGCGATTCTTCCTTGCGGATCGCATCGCGGAAGGCCGCGGTCGAGTCGTCTGCTTGGAAGGCGCTGTCGTTGCCGGCGAGATAAGAAATGAATGCGGCGTAGCCGTCAGAGGGCAGCGTTACGCTGGCGCGGGCCTGGCGGCGTAGCTTGATTTCCTCGTGGTTTGCGACATAAATCCGCGCGCGATTCAGGCGGACATTGGTGCGAATCTGCCAGGCGAGCCCGGGGTGCTGGTTCGTCGGATCGTTGCCGAGGACCAGAATTGCGGGTGCGGTTTCGAAATCGCGTAAGGAAGCTTCGCGGCCAGCGTGGCCCTTCAGGGCGACGGCGAAGGCGGGGTAATCGGCGGTGCGATGGTGGTCGATATTGTTGGTGCCGAGGACACCCCGGGCGAACTTCTGCAGCAGGTAGGCTTCTTCGTTGGTGGTGCGGTTGGAGCCGATGACTCCCACCGCTTTGCCGCCGCGGCTGTCACGAATCTCGCGCAGTTTCTTCGCGGTGAAGTCGATGGCCTGCTCCCAGCTCACAGGGGCAAGGTTGCCGTCGGCTTGGCGAACGAGAGGCTTGGTGATACGGCCTTCGTGGTGAGCGAAGTCGAATGCGTAACGGCCCTTGATACATAAAAAGTCGCCGTTGATGCCGCTCTTGTCGCGGTTGTCGCCGCGGATGATTTCCACGCCGTCGTTGAAGGGCCGGACGCCAAGGGTCGTCTTGCAGCCATCGCCACAGTGCGTGCAGACCGTGCCGACGTGGTTCATCTCCCAGGGACGGGTCTTGTAGCGATAGGTGCCGGAGGTGAGCGCGCCGACGGGGCAGATGTCGATGCACATGCCGCACTCTTCGCAGTCAAGATGATCCTGCTTATTAGGCGCGATGACACTGCCGGCGCCGCGGTTGTCCACAGCGAGCGCCCACACGTCCATACCGAGGCCGCAGACGGAGACACAACGATAGCAGAGGATGCATCGCGGTCGGTCGTAGTAGACGACAGGCGACCATTGCTGTTCGTCGCGGTGCTGCTTGATTTCGACATAGCGCGACTCATGCGCGCCGTAGGTGAAGGTCATGTCCTGCAGCTCGCACTCGCCGCCGGCGTCGCAGACCGGGCAGTCGAGGGGATGATTGCCCAGCAGCAGTTCGACGGTGGCCTTGCGCGCCTGCTTGACCTCGTCGATTTCGGTATGGACGATCATGCCTTCGGTGACCACAGTGGTGCAGGCGGTCTGCAGCTTGGGCATCTTCTCGATGCGTACCACGCACATACGGCACGCGGCCTGAACGGAAAGCCTGGGGTAATAGCAGAAGGCCGGAACTTCGATGCCGGCTGCCTTGCAGGCCTCGATGAGCAGGGTGCCCGCGGGTGCGGTGAGCTTCTTGCCGTCGACGGTAAAAGTTACATCAGCCATTCGTGTCTCTTTTCCTCGCGCCTAAGCCAGCACCGCTTCGTGCTCGAACGAGTGCTTGTAGGGGCAGCCTTTGCCGTCCAGGTGGTCCTCGAATTCCTTGCGGAACTTTTTAACAAAAGCGATCGTCGGCATTGCCGCTGCGTCGCCGAGGGGGCAGAAGGTGCGGCCCAGCATGTTTTCGGCGAGATAGCGGATGTTGTCGATGTCCTTGTCGACTGCACCCCCGGCGTGAAGGCGAATGAGCGATTTATTAAGCCAGTCGGTGCCTTCGCGGCAGGGAATGCACCAGCCGCAGCTCTCGTGCTGGTAGAACTTCATCGTGCGCAGCGCGAACTCGACCATGCAGACGGTTTCGTCGAGAGCGACCACACCGCCGGAGCCGAGCATAGATCCGGTCTTGCCAACCTGGTCGAAGTCCATGCCGATATCGATCTCATCTGCGGTGAGGACAGGCGTCGAAGATCCGCCAGGCACGATGGCCTTGAGCTTTTTGCCCCGGGGAATGCCGCCGCCCACGTCGTAGATCATCTTTTTGAGGTTGTAGCCCATGGGGAGTTCGTAGACTCCGGGCCTTTCGAAGTGTCCGCTGAGGCAAAACAGGCGCGTGCCGCCGTTGCGCTCCGAACCCACCTTGGCGTAGGCCTCGGCGCCCATCAGCAGGATGTGAGGGGCAGAGGCGATGGTCTCGGCATTGTTGATGACCGTGGGGCCGCCGTAGAGGCCGACGACGGCAGGGAAGGGAGGCTTGATGCGGGGGATGCCGCGCTTGCCTTCGAGCGACTCCATCAGCGCCGACTCTTCGCCTACTTCGTAGGCCCCGGCGCCGGTCTGGGTCACGATCTCAAGATCGATTCCCGAACCGAATATATTCTTGCCGATGAAGCCCCTGGCATAGGCATCGGCGACGGCCTTCTCCATGATCTTGAGGAGATAGCGGTACTCGCCGCGCAGGTAGATGAAGCCCATCTTGGCGCCGATGGCAAGGGAGGCGATGATGGTGCCTTCGATAACGGCGTGCGGATCATGCAGGAAGATGAGGTGGTCCTTGCAGGTGGCCGGCTCGCTTTCGTCTCCGTTCACGAGCACATATTTGGCCTTTTCTGACTGCTTGGGCACGAAGGACCATTTGAGTCCAGTGGGAAAACCCGCGCCGCCACGGCCGCGGAGTCCGGAAGCTTTCATCTCGTTGATGATCCACTCCGGGCCCTTCTCGATAGCCAGCCGCGCGGCTTTGTAGCCGTCGAGCTCGAGATACTTGTCAATATCCGTCGCACCTTGCCCGAAGCGGCGCGAGATGATCCTTACTTCATCGGGATGGGAAACCAGCCGGGGCATCGCTACACCGTTTCCTTTCCGCGTCCAGCCCTGTAGTCCTCGAGAATCTGGTCCAGCTTTTCCGGCGTCAACTCGTCGTAAAAGTCGTAGTTGATCTGTACGGCCGGGGCCCAGGAGCAGGCGCCAATGCACTCGACTTCTTCGAGGGAGAAGACGCCGTCGGGGGTGGTTTGCTTGTGGCCGATCCCGAGGCGCTTCTTGCAGTGCTCGAACAGCTCGTTGCCCCCGCGCAGCATACAGCAGATATTGGTGCAGACCTGCAGGTTGAATTTGCCCACCGGCTTGGTCCGCAGCATGGAGTAATAACTGAGCACGCTGACGACGTCATGTTCCTGAATGCCGATGCGACGGGCTACCTCGGAGATTACTGCGTCGGAGATATAGCCCACCTCGTCCTGCGCGTAGAGCAGCATGGGGACGAGAGCGGAACGGCGCACCGGGTAGAGAGTCACCAGCTTGTCGAACCGCGCGGCGAGCTCGGGCGAAAAGATTGTTGTGGTTTCCGTAGCCAAACGCTTACTCCTCGTCAAAAACCTTCGCGGTAAATGCTTCGGCTGCTACTTCCAGATCCAGTTTGCCGCGGCGATCGCTCAGCATAACCAGACTGTCATCGCCAATTCGGAACTCCCCCCGCTCAAGCAGACGCTCGGGCCCGGGGTCATCTTCGTATAGATTCCAGATTCCGCCGCCGGTGGCCGAATCATACTCCAGCGCCAGAATTTTACCCTCACCGCGGAGCGTGAGGCAGCCCTCTTCACCCGTATCGACCAGAGCATGTTCGTTTACGGACTTGCTCAGGTCGTGGGCCGCGACATAGGAGCGGATGAGTGCAGCGAACGAGATCCAAAGTTCGGCGTAAACCCTGCTCTCCAGCGTTTCTGCCGCCATATTCGCCTCTTTCTTTTGCGGCTTCTTCCTGTTGTTCCGGCAGCGGCGATGGCTGCCTCATCAATTCGTCACGTAACGAGTTACATATGGCGAGCGTAACCGCTCACCGGTCTATCTCTCCGAGCACTATATCGATGGACCCTATGACCGCAACCACGTCGGCGATCAGCCTTCCGGCGCACATGGTCTGCAGCGCCTGCAGTGTTGCAAATGTGGGATTCCGCATGTGGACCCGGTAAGGCTTCGATGTGCCGTCGCTGACCACGAAATAGCCCATCTCGCCGCGCGGGGACTCGATTGCCTGGTACACCTGTCCGGCCGGCACGGCGAACCCTTCGGTGACAATCTTGAAGTGGTAGATGAGCGACTCCATCTCGGTTTTCATTTTTTCCCGGTCGGGCAAAACGACTTTGGGAGCATCTGCCTTGATTTCGCCCTCCGGCATGCCGTCCAGAGCCTGCTGGCAGATCTTTATGGTTTCGCGCATCTCTTCGATGCGGACCATGTAACGCGCCCAGACATCGCCGTCATGCGAGATGGGCACCTTGAACTGGAACTTCTCGTAGCTCGAGTACGGCATATCCCGGCGCAGGTCCCAATCAATGCCCGATGCTCGCGCCGGAGGGCCGGTCACGCCGAGAGCGATGGCATCCTCGGGGCTGAGGTGGCCGATGCCTTTAAGACGGTTGATCCAGATTGGATTGCCCATCAGCAGATTCTGGTACTCGTCAATCTTTTCCGGCATGAGTTTGATGAACCGCTGGACGCGATCGAAGAAATCGATTTGCGGCTCCAGGGCTATGCCTCCCACGCGGAAGTACGAGGTCATCATGCGCTGGCCGGAGACGTATTCGAGGAGACGAAGGAGTTCCTCGCGTTCACGGAAGCAGTAGAGGAAGACCGTTAGCGCTCCCACGTCCATCGCGTGCGTGCCCAGCCAGACGAGGTGCGAATTGAGACGGGTCAGCTCGTTCAGTAGCACCCGGATCCACTGGGCTTTTGGCGGAATCTCGAGATCGAGCAGCTTCTCGACAGCGAGGCAATAGCATAGGTTGTTGCTCAGGGGACTCAGGTAGTCGATGCGGTCCGTGAGCGGGACGACCTGCTGATAGAACTTGGCCTCGCAGGTTTTCTCAATGCCAGTGTGAAGGTATCCAATGTCGGGGACGACCTTCAGTACGGTTTCGCCGTCGATCTCGATGACCAGGCGGAGAACACCGTGGGTAGAGGGATGCTGCGGTCCCATATTCAGGACCATGGTGGTGTCTTTGGAGCCCTCTTCCGGACGCGGCGGAATCAGTGTGGAAGTTGCGACGAATTCAGTCATCAGCGATAACCCTCCACGGGATAGTCCTTGCGCAGCGGATGGCCCTCCCATTCCTCCGGCATCATGATGCGGCGGAGGCCAGGGTGACCGTGGAAACGTACACCGAAGAGGTCCCACACCTCGCGCTCGTAGAAATTTGCCGAAGGCCAGATGGGCGTGATGCTATCGATGGATGGATCGATCGAATCCACCATGGCGCAAAGCCGGAGACGCTCTTTAAGGCTGTGCGAAACGATGTGGTATGTGACCTGAAAGCGGGGTTCGCCCGGATACCAGTCGACGCAGGTCACATCCTCGAGGAAGTTGTAGCCGGCGGCCTGGACAATCTGGCACACCTCGCGGATCCGGTCGCGGGGTACCGTCACCGTGAGTTCGTTGCGGTCGAACCTGGCGTCGAGGATGAGGTCCGGGGATGCGGATATGAGAGAAGCTATAGCCCGATTGCTTGCGTGGGCTTGAAGGATCGCGTCTTTTCCGGGAGTCGCGCTCATTTTGTCTAGAGATCGCCCTTGTCCATGGCCCAGTCAAGAATGCCCTTTTTCAGGATGTAGAACAAGCCCACAGCGATGAACCCGATATAGACCAGCATCTCCCAGAAGCCGAACATGGCGGAGCCGGTGATTTTCGGCAGCTGACGATAGATGATCGCCCACGGCATCATGAAGACCATTTCGACATCGAACAGGATGAAGAGCATCGCAACCATGTAGAAGCGGACAGAGAAACGCCTGCGTGCATCGCCTTCTGCAGGAATGCCGCACTCGTAGACTTCGAGTTTCTCCTTCAGATTGCGGTGGCGGCCGATAAACCATGAGGCGCCAACCATGCCCGCGCCCATCCCAACTGCAACGATGATTTGCAGGAAAAGCGGGATGTAATCCCAGGTGTAAGGGTGAGTTTGCATTGCGCTTGCCGCCCCCAGGCGATTGCGTCCGAACGCCTACCCTCCGACTCTAGTTTTTCGACTGTCAAGAGTCAAGTTCTGGACGGGGTTGCTTGTAACGGAATACGCTTTTTCGGCGTCCTAGTTGAGAAAGTGATATTTCCATATCGGAGGATGAGGCGATGGAGAAGCTCGGACTATGGGTGATGCTGAAAGCGAAGGCGGGCAAAGAGGCAGAGGTGGCCGCATTTCTGAAGAGCGCTGTGCCGCTGGTCGAAGCGGAACCGGAAACCCTTTCATGGTATGCCCTGCAGATCGGCCCCTCGACCTTCGGCATCTTCGATACATTTGCGGCCGAGCCGGGCCGCGACGCGCATCTCTCCGGCAAGGTCGCTGCCGCGCTCATGGCAAAGGCGCCGGAGCTTCTGGCGGAGGCTCCCTCGATCCAGAAAATTGATCTGCTCGCAGTGAAGGGAGCAAAATAGGGCGTCATGCCAACCTGTACGCATCTCGATCACGTCCACGATGTGCGGCCGAAAACACGCGGCTGCGAGGAGTGCCTGAAGATGGGCGACCACTGGGTCCACCTGCGGATGTGCCTGGAGTGTGGTCACGTCGGCTGCTGCGACTCATCCAAGAACCGGCACGCGACGAAGCACTTTCACGCGCTGAAACACCCGATCATGCGCTCGGTTGAGCCCGGGGAGACGTGGGGGTGGTGCTACGTCGACGAGGTGCAGCTCGATTTCAGCTAGGGCCTGTAAACAGGCCCTAATTCCGCGGTGTCGCCGGTTCGAAATGGGAACGGCGGCCGGGCTGTTCCAATCTGAATCACAAATGCGAATCTCGAGGAAGATCTTCAAGGCCCTCCCCCGTCCGGTCGATGAACGTGGTAACGGAGGACTGCTCTCATGGTTATCACAGCCGCTGGGGCCTCGATCGATCCTGCTCTTGCTCTCGCTCTCAGCCGGGAGGAGCGGTTTGCTGAAGAAATCTATGAAGAAAACCCGGTGGGTGTATTCCGCGGGTTGGCGTTCGCGCTGGTGTTCTATGTCGCGCTGGCGCTGCTGGGCGTCGCAGGATGGGAGCTCTGGCGGGTATTCAGCTAGGCGCTGATCCCTTCGCTGGCTTCCGCTGCCTCTGAGCGTCAGCCTGTCCGCTGGCCAGTGGACGCCTGCTTCTGCTGATAAATTCAACTCATGCATATCGTGATAAACGGCCAGGACCGTGATCTCGCAGCGCTACCCGGCCCGGCGACGGTCGCGGATCTTGTGTCGGCGCTCGGTCTTAAAGGAGACCGCGTAGCCATCGAGCAGAATGGCGCGATTGTTACACGCGGCGAGTGGCCCGGATCGCCAGTTCGCGAGGGCGACAGGTTTGAAATTGTTCATTTCGTCGGGGGCGGAGTGTGCGGGTGACGCCTTGGGCAAGGTCAGCGCTGCTCGTTCTTCTGGCCGGAATGGCCGCATCGGCGGAGCAACCTCACTCTCCGCAGCCGCCGGTTGAGGGCCCGACGATTACGGTGTCCGGGATTGCGCCGGGTCAGCCGCTGAAGATTGTGGCATATGGAGACACCCGGTTCACGGATACTGAGAATGACAGAGACACATCGCCCAAGGTCCGCCAATATCTGGTGAAACAGATCGCGCGCGAGAAGCCGGATGCCATCCTCATGACCGGCGACCTGCCGTTCCATGGCGCCGATGCGGCCGACTGGCAGGTCTATCGAGATGAAACGGCAGCGTGGACCACGGAGCATCTGCGGGTGTATCCCGCGCTGGGGAACCACGACGTGCTGGGTGGCTGGGAAGCGGGCGTAGGCAACTTCGACGCGACCTTCCCCGAACTGAAGGGATATCTCTATTACTCAGTCGAGATCGGTAACGTGTATGTGATCACGCTCGACTGCACGGAATCGTACGCGGATGGGTCGCCCCAGCGGGAGTGGCTGGCGGCGCAGTTGGATCATTTGCCCGCCTCCGCGGATTTCGTCTTCTTTGTGTCCCACATGCCGCTATACGCCGACACGCAGAGTCAGATCGTGGCGAGCGTGCCGAATCCAGCGGAACTTTCGCTGCGGAAGTTCATCTTGTCGAAGGCGCCCGGGATCCACGCCAAGCTGATCGTAGTCAACGGCCACCTGCACAACTACGAGCGCTTCGAGAACCACGAAATCAGCTATATCGTCTCCGGCGGGGGCGGCGCGATTCCGTATCGTGTGCTGGTTCCCGGGCCGGAGGATTTGTACACGGCCGGAACTTATCCCAACTACCACTACCTGGTATTCATGATCCGAGGGAAGACGGCGGAGGCGACGATGTACAGAGTGACAAATCCGTATCATCCTTCGAAGCTGGGGCTGGAAGTGAAGGACAAATTTACGCTGACCGCCTCGGCGCAATAAAAAGCTGGACGAGTCCGGCCCGCAAAAAAACAGCGCGGAAATTCATCCGCGCTGCCGCATTGCTCTCGTTCAGTAAGGCTTTATCTGTTGCCGCTTTCGCCTTGCCGCGGCTGATTGCCGCCGCCCTGTTGCCCGGAGGTGCTGCCGTGCTGGCCGGACTTTGCCGGATCCTGCTGCTGTTGCTGCTGGTGCTGGGGCTTGTCGGTACTGTGCTGCCCACTGCCAGGATTTTGCGAGCCCTGTCCGTGCTGAGAGCCGTGCTCTTGATTGGTCATTGGTAAAACCTCCTGGGGTTTAATCCCCAGTTAAATTAGGTTCCTGGACGCGTACCGCGGTTGCCCGTCCCGCGCCGGAAACTTTGTGCCCGCTTAGAAGTGGCCAACCGGACGGCTCGGCGTCTCCTCAGTGTGGCGGGTGCCCTCGTGCTCGAGCGACCGGCTAACGATTTCCTTGGAGCCGAGGCCGATGGCGAGCGACAGCGCGAGCACGATCCCTCCGAAGAGGATCCCGAAAGCCAGTTCTACGATCGCACCGCCGATGCCCAGGTGGTCGAGCACCATCGCGACGGTGAGCACGAAGACCAGCCACTTGATTCCCTGGCTCAGCAACCGGGCGTATTGCAGGTTCATGTTGACGGCGCCGATGAGGACACCGCGCGCAAGGAAACGCGCGGCTATGGTGCCGGCAAGGAACAATAGTATGGCGCTGACCAGCCGTGTCAGGTACGGATAGAGCTGATCGGCAATCTGCTCTGACGGGCTGTAGGCCGCTCCAAACGCTGCCACTCCCAGCACCATTCCCAGGAAGATGAAGCACCAGAAAACCACGCGGGAGATTATGAGCGAAGGGACCTGAAGAGGAGACCACTGGAGCAGCCCACCGGAGGAGTTGAGGCTGACGCGCTCATCGAACCGCAGGGCAACGAGAATGCGGCGAACCAGGCTCGCCAGCAGGAAGCCGATCAGGCCACAGATGAGGACGGCGACGATCAGCGACAGCACGGCAGGAAGCAGCACCGCCACCTTCGTCAGGACCCGGGCCAGTGAGGCGTGCAGCGCAAACTCGACTTGTTCCCACATGGTATTTCTCCTTCCTTCTAGGTGATGCCGCCTTCATGGATTGAAGCGATCCGGCCAGCGCCAGCGCGCGACCAGATATGGCTTGTCGGCCTCGAATGCGTTGGCCAGCGAATCGATGCGTTGCTCGGCGGTTTCCTCGCCGTGGGTGCTGACGGCGAGGACGTGAGACGCTGCCCAGCCCAGGTAGAGAGGCATCAGGGCTCCAAGCAAATGGTTGCGGTTTACGGTTCGGGCCCGAAAGGCGGTCAGAAAGTCATAGACGATCCGGACCCAGAGGGCGTCCGGCATATTGTGCTCGCTGCCCCTGGCCTGCGCCAGCCGCTTGACCGCCAGCAGGGTGCGCGGAGTCATGACCTGGCCCCAGATGTCCTGCAGGTTGCTGCCGGCCAGCCGGAATGACTCGATCATGGGGCGGGCATCCGCGGGTGGGTTTGGTTCGGCTGGAGGCTCCTGCGGGTCGGCTCGTTCGGAAATTTCCAGCATGCGGGCCACCGGGCGCGACTGTTGCCATTCGAGCGCTCGCGCTTCGATATCTGAAAATAACGCGCCGACAACCCGAGTGAGCAGTGCCGTGACGTCGTAACCCTCAGGTTGAGTGACGTGGCCTCTCCTGACCTGCGCCTGGGCGGCCGAATAGCCGCCAAGGACCGCTTCGGTAGCCGGCCAGACAATTGCCTCCTCGAGCCACGCCGTTGGGTGGTCGATCTTTCCGGCAATCGCACCGGCAAATCTGGCGGAGAGAACGAGGTCGCCGGCCAGCGGATAACGTATCGCACTCCCATACAGGGCGCGGGCGAGCGGGTACAGGATTGCGCTGCTCAGAAGTCCTTCGTATGGACTGAGAAGATACCAGGGCACGGCCAGGTCAATGGATTGATTGAGCGCACACTTCGCGAGCAGGGCAAGGGCGTTGTGGCTCAGCGAAGCAGAGTCGCGGCTAAGGAGCATCACCGCTCGGGCGTTTTGCTCCGATGCCAACCGGGAAGCCTCGTAGAAAGTCTGGGCCGTGTGCCAGGGAGACGGATGCCCGCCGGAATCGGAGGCGAACGGGAGCAGCGTCAGCCAAGGCGCTCCGCCGATGGCCTGGGTTCCCAGCGCTGCGCCCGGATCTCCTTCTCTCGCGGGATAGGCCAGCACGGCTCGCGTCGGTCGGAAGGAATCGCCGAAGTGGCGAAGGACGGATGCGATGGTTTTATCCAGATCCTCCCGGTTGGCTGGCTCGACGACAATCAGCAGGTCGGGGTGCGCCTGTTGCCCCGCATCGAGGACGGCGATCGCAGCGCCCTTTTCGGAGGCTCCGGTGTCGGCGAACGCTGGCGTCGATACCAACTGCGTGTCGCGCACCAAAACAGGCGGCGCATCCCACGTGTCGGCATCGACGACTGGCAATACAGCCTGCGGATGTGTGGCCAGGTCAGTGTCGGCCGTGGCCACCTGCAATTCAAACCAGAGAAAGGCATAGGGCGACAGCGTAAGAACATAGGGTTGTGCGGTGATCTTCGGGAAGTTTACGTACCCCAGCATCTCTACGGGGGTTCGGCCTTCGAACTCGTTCAGGTCGAGGAGGACAGGCTGCGCCGCTCTTGAGATATTCGCGACGCAGAGCACCGTCTGGCCGTTGTATTGACGCAGATACGCAAGGACCTTCCGGTTTGTTGTCGTCAGAATGCGGAACGTGCCTCGGCCGAATACGGGAAAGAGCTTCCGCAGCCCGATCATATTTCGGGTCCACTGCAGCAGCGACGACGGGTTCTCGCGCTGTTCCTCCACATTCACGGCGAGATAGCCGTACACAGGATCGGAAATGACCGGGCTATATAGCTGTTCGGGGTCGGCCTGAGAGAATCCCCCGTTCTTCTCAGCGTTCCACTGCATCGGTGTGCGGACGCCGTTGCGGTCGCCGAGCTCGATGTTGTCTCCCATACCAATTTCGTCGCCGTAGTAGAGAATGGGCGTGCCGGGAAACGAAAACAGGATGCTGTTCAGCAGCTCGATGCGCTGGCGGTTGTTGTCGAGTAGAGGCGCGAGACGCCGGCGAATGCCGAGATTGAGACGCATGCGCGGGTTGGCGCTGTAGGCCAGATACATGTAATCGCGCTCGTCGTCCGTGACCATTTCGAGGGTCAGCTCGTCGTGGTTGCGCAGGAAGAGTCCCCACTGGCAATTCGAGGGAATATCAGGCGTCTGCGCCATGATTTCGCTGATAGGCAGGCAGTCTTCCTGGCGGAGAGCGACATAGATACGCGGCATCAGCGGGAAATGGAAGGCCATCTGGCATTCGTCGCCGTCGCCGAAGTATGGGCGCACATCGGTGGGCCATTGATTCGCCTCGGCTAATACGAAGCGGTTTGCGTATTCGGCGTCAATCGCGGCGCGGAATTGCTTGATTATGGCGTGGGTTTCGGGCAGGTTCTCGCAGTTGGTGCCGTCACGCTCAACAAGGTAGGGAATTGCATCCATACGCAGGCCGTCGGCGCCCATGTCGAGCCAGAAGCGCATGGCTGAGAGCGTTTCTTCGAGAACCAGCGGGTTGTCGAAATTCAGGTCCGGCTGATGCGAAAAGAAGCGGTGCCAGTAGTAGGCCTTCGCGACGGGGTCCCATGTCCAATTGGATTTCTCGGTATCGGAGAAGATGATGCGGACGCCATTGAACTTGTGATCGGTGTCACTCCAGACGTAGAAGTCGCGCTCGGCTGATCCCGGCGGAGCCAGTCGCGCTCGCTGGAACCAGCGGTGCTGGTCGGAAGTGTGGTTAATTACCAGCTCGATCAGCACCTGCATGCCGCGCTTGTGCGCAGCGTCCAGAAATTCCTGAAAGTCGGCGAGCGTACCGTAAGTGGGATTGACGTTGGTGTAATCGGAGATGTCGTATCCGTCGTCGCGCAACGGAGAAGGGAAGAATGGCAGAAGCCAGATACAGGTGACGCCGAGATCCTGAAGATAATCGAGCTTGCCGATGAGCCCGCGGAAGTCTCCGATGCCGTCGTTGTTGCCGTCGGCGAAGGCTTTTACGTGCAGCTCATAGATAACGGCGTCCTTGTACCAGAGAGGATCGGAGGCGCTCCCTTGTTTTCTCACAATTACGCGTCGATCCTCAGATTGCGCGGAGGATTGCGCGGATTGGATACGGTCGTTCTGAAGGCCGGTTGAGGATGGAGTCTGCGTCATCTTGTTGAGAGTTGCGGGTCGTGTTGAAAATTCAGCAGGCGGGCCGACCAGCCAACCGGCGTATAGTTTCTACTAGAGTCAGTCGGACGCCCCAAAGTTGCGCAGGAATTACGCGCGACGCGCCAGGCTTCTGGTCCAGCACTCAGATAGAAGTTGCAGGCCACTCATCTATCTCCGGGAGCATCAAATTTACACGCCTTGAGCAATTTAATCTGGCAGGTACTTTCACCATGCGAATTCTGAGCTGGCGATTAATCGTCGCACTGGTAGTCGGAGTCACATTGGTGTCCGTCGCCTCCTCCTGGTACGAAGTCAGGAGCCAGAAAGATGCGCTGCGCAGCGAACTCGAACGTAAGGCCGCCACACTTGGAGAAAGCCTTGCCGCAACCGCCCAATTGTATCTCCTGGCGGGAGATCGCGACGGCCTGGAAGATATGGTCGAGCGCTTCGGCAGCAAGGAACACCTAATTGGTATCGGAGTGTATGGCGCGGATAATTCGGTCCTGGCGATCACACCGGCGCTCGATTCCTTGATGCCGGGTTCGCCTCGCATTCTGACAGATGCGGTTCAGGCAAATCGCCCCGAAAACAACTACATGCGGCTGCGCTTCAGGCGTGTGTACGTGCTGGCGATACCGCTGCATGGGCCAAAGGGCGCCGTCATCGGCGGCATTCTGATGGCGCATGACACCGGGTATATCCGGAATGAGATATTCCTGGTCTGGGGCAGGGTCTTTGTCCGTGTCGCGCTGCAGGTACTGGTGATTGTCGCCATTACGATCCTCATCGTGCGCTGGAGCCTTACGAAGCCGATTGCGCGGGTGGCGGAGTGGATCAAGGCGCTGCGGACCGGCCAGCATGCGCCTCCGCCCGCGCCGGGCGATATGGATTTCCTGCTTCCGCTCACGCGCGAAATGGCGCCGCTGGCGAAGAGCATCCAGACGGCGCGCGGAGCGGCTGCGACAGAGGCCAGATTACGGAACGCGAATGAGTCAGAGTGGACTGCACAGAGGCTTGCGGCGCATGTCCGCAGCAGGCTCGAAGGAAACAGCTTATTCGTAGTGGCCAACCGGGAGCCCTATATTCACAACTGGCGCGACGGCCAGATTCAAGTGTCGGTTCCGGCAAGCGGGCTTGTGGCGGCGATCGAGCCGATTCTCTGCGCGTGCAATGGCACGTGGGTGGCCCACGGCAGCGGCAGCGCCGATATGGAGGTGACGGACGAGCACGACCGGCTTCAGGTGCCTCCGGACGAGCCGCTTTACACGCTGCGCCGTATCTGGCTGAGCGCCGAAGAGGAAAACGGCTATTACTACGGCTTCTCCAACGAAGGCCTCTGGCCGCTTTGCCACAATGCGCACACCCGGCCGATATTCCGCCCGAAGGACTGGGAGCACTATTACAACGTCAATCAGAAATTCGCCGACGCGCTCGTCGATGAGATCGGAAATGAGGAGCATCCGGTGGTTCTGATCCAGGACTATCACTTTGCTCTGCTGCCACGCATGGTGAAGGACCGGCTGCCGCATGCGCGGATTGCGATTTTCTGGCACATCCCGTGGCCGAATCCTGAAAACTTCGAGATCTGCCCGTGGGAGCGCGAACTGCTCGATGGGCTGCTCGGCGCGGACCTGATCGGCTTCCATGTGCGGGCGCATTGCAATAATTTCCTGAACACCATCGATCATGTCCTTGAGGCGCGAATCGACTGGGAGCACTTCTCGGTCAAACGCAACGATCACACCTCGCTGGTGCTGCCGTTTCCGATCAGCGTCGAGTGTTGTGATGACACCGGTCGATCTGAACCCGATGTTGCCGACGAGCGCCGGGCGGTTCTTAAAGAGGCCGGCGTCGAGGCTACCTATATCGGGGTCGGCGTCGATCGCATTGATTACACCAAGGGAATCGTCGAGCGATTCCAGGCTGTCGAGTCTTTCCTCGAGAGATATCCGAGCTACCAGGGAAAGTTCACGTTTTTCCAACTTGGTGCGCCCACCCGCACGCACATCAAGCGATACGCGGACTTCCAGGCGGAAGTTGAAGCCGAGGCGAACCGGATCAACGCGCGCTTCAAGCGCGGCAGATGGTCTCCCATTGTCCTGCAGGTGCGTCAGCACGGCAAGCAGGAGGTGCAGCGCTACTACAGAATCGCTCACCTGTGCATGGTGACCTCGCTGCATGACGGGATGAACCTCGTGGCCAAGGAATTTGTCGCCGCCAAGCGGGATGAGCGAGGCGTGTTGATCCTGAGCCAATTTACCGGCGCTGCGCGGGAACTGCGGGATGCCATCATCGTGAATCCGTACGACATCGAAGCCACCGGAGAGGCGATAGCGCAGGCGCTCAGAATGGATGTAAACGAGATGGCCGAACGCATGAGGCGCATGCGCAACATTATTCGAGAGCACAACATCTATTGGTGGGCGGCCAGTCTGATCGGGACACTTTGCGAGGTGCGGTTGGATCAGGCCGAACCTGCGGTTGCCTCCACGAACGACCGTGTAGCAGTGGGGTTCTGATATTGCAGAGCAGACAGGTTGAGACACCACTACCGGATTCTCCGGCGCTCTCGGACTTCCTGGATCGGCTCGGATCGGCACCGGAGTCCGCTCTTCTGCTGGATTACGATGGCACGCTCGCTCCATTTCGAATGGAACGAGATCAGGCGTATCCGTACCCGGAAGTCGTTCCGATCCTTGGGCAAATCGTCCATATCGGCAAGTCCCGGGTGGTCATCATCTCGGGTCGTCCTGTGGTCGAAGTGAAGAATCTCCTGCATTCGCTCCCTGGCGTTGAGATGTGGGGGGCTCATGGGCTCGAACGCATTACGCCGGATGGAAATTATCGCCAGGCCCCGATCCCTCGCGACCTATCGGAACTGCTGTCGCAGGCTCGAGAGTGGGTGGCGAATTCCAATTTGATGGGGCTGGCGGAAATTAAGCCCGGCGGGATTGCGATTCACTGGCGAGGAATGGCCCAGTCCGAAGTAGAGGGCATCGAGTCGCGCCTGATGGAGGGTTGGGAGGCCATTGCCAGCAGTCCTGAGGTGAGGCTGCTCAGATTCGAGTCGGGGATCGAGCTTCGCGTGGTGCGTCCGAATAAGGGTGATGCGGTGGCGTCAATCATTCAGGAATCCGGGCCATCCTCGGAGATCGCGTACCTCGGTGACGATCTGACGGACGAGGATTCGTTTCAAGTCCTGAACGGCCGCGGACTCACGGTTCTTGTTCGTCCCGAATACAGGTCGACGGCGGCGCAGGTCTGGCTCCAGCCTCCGGTGGAACTGATCGAATTTCTTCGGCAGTGGCTGAATCGGATCCAGTAAACCCGGTTTCCGGAGCCGCATAGCGTTGAATCCAACACCTTGTGTGCGTGAGGCATCCATAGATGCAACACTGCCTGTATAGCCTTTTGCACCGAGCCTAGCTGAACCGAACGTATGAACGAATCGAACTCCCCTGCGAAAGACGGGAGCCCATGGCTGGATAGGCTGAGGGCTCTTCGTAACCTGCCTCACGTTCTCCGCATTCTCTGGGAATCCGGCCCCGGCGTTGTCTCCTGGGGGATCGGGCTGCGTGTGGTAGTCGCTGTGCTCCCCTTCGGCATCGCCAAGGTGGCGCAGTACATCATCAATGACATCGCGACGGTTTTGCGCGGACAGGCGCTGCCCTCGAGGTTTTGGATACTCGTTGGCACCGAGGTGGCCCTCAATGTTCTCGTCGGGCTGATCATGCGCGCGATCGACTACTCGGATTCGCTGCTCTCCAACCGCTACACGCAGTACGCAAGCGTGAAAGTCATGGAGCAGGCAGCGAAGCTCGATCTGACAACTTACGAGAATCCGGTCTTCTATGACCGGCTCGAGCGCGCTCGTGTACAGGCCACGGACCGGCTGGCCATGATCCAGCAAATGGGACGCCTCGTACAGCAGGTCATCACGACGTTGACGTTCTCGGTCGCGCTGGCGTGGGAATCTCCGTGGTTAGTGCTGCTGCTCATGGTCGGTGTGCTGCCCTCGTTTGTCGGGGAGACGCACTACGCGTTTCTTGGCTACGCGAAGAATTTCCGCCAGACGCCCGCGAAGCGGCAGATGGATTATCTCCGGCAGGTTGCCGGCAGCCGTGAGGGCGCCAAGGAAGTGAAGCTCTTTGGCCTGAGCAGATTCTTCACGCAGAGGTTTCAAACACTGGCCCGCCAAATCTATGTCGAGGATGTCGATCTCGCCCGCGCAAAGCTGCTTGTCGGCGGCCTGCTCGGTGTCATCGGAACCCTCGGTTATTACGGAGCGTACGTCTACGTGATCTGGCGGACGATCCACGGCGCCTACAATATCGGCCAGTTCACATTTCTTGCCGCGGCGATTCAGCAGGCCAGCTCGAATCTGCAGCAGGTATTTTCCACGGTGTCCGGCATCGCGGACCAGGCTCTCTTCCTCACCGACCTGATCGCCTTCTTCGATATGAAGCCGACAGTGGAATCGAGGCCGAATGGCTTGCCGTTCCCGGAACTGGTCCGGCAGGGATTCGAGTTTCAAAATGTCTCGTTTGCGTATCCGGGCACGACGAGGAGGATTCTCAAGGACTTCAACTTCACGCTGGCTCCGGGAGAGCGCATCGCACTGATCGGCGAGAACGGTCAGGGCAAGACCACGGTAGTCAAGCTGATCACGCGCCTGTACGATCCGACAGAAGGCCAGATTCTGCTCGATGGCGTGGATTTGCGCGAGTATTCGCTCGAGGATTTGCACCGGCACATAGGAGTCATCTTTCAGGACTTCATGCGCTACGAAATGACCGCGCGTGAAAATATCGCGGTGGGCCGGATCGAAGGACAGAGCTCGCAGCAAGAGATTGAGCTCGCAGCTCACAAGAGCCTCGCCGATACGGTCGTGACGAAGCTTGCGAACGGCTATGACCAGATACTGGGACGCCGGTTCGAGGGAGGCGTGGAGCTTTCCGGCGGCGAGTGGCAGAAGATGGCCCTCGCGCGAGCGTATCTGCGCGACGCCCAGATGTTGATACTCGACGAGCCCACGGCGGCCCTCGACGCGCGGAGCGAACTCGAGGTGTTCGAGCGCTTTGCCGAGCTGACGGAAGGAAAGATGGCGCTGCTGATCTCTCACCGGTTTTCAACGGTGCGCATGGCCGATCGGATCGTCGTGCTCTCCGGCGGTCGTCTGATCGAAGAAGGGAACCATCAGCAACTCATGGCCAGCGGTGGTCTTTACGCAGAGATGTTCGAGATGCAGGCAGCCAGTTACAGGTAACAGCGAAAGCGGGCAGAAGGGACTTCAATATGGCGCAGTCAGCCGATCCAAACATCACCGAGTATCTGCCGCCCTCCGCTCCTGTGCAGGAGACGCCGACTACCGGCCTGCCGGAGAAGCCTGCTGTAAGCGACGCGGCACTGCGCGAGCACGCCGACAAGCTGGCGCACGGTTGGGAGATGGCTCGGGGCGATGCCAAGCAACGTGGATTTTCGGAGCGCCTCGAAAGGCTTCAGACTAGACTCGCCGATCTATTGGCGAAGTGTCGCGCCATCGTGACGCAAGGTGAACTGACTCCGCCGCTCGAGCTGCTCGAAAGCTCGCGCATGATGGAGTCGGCCATTACCGCCGGAACTAATACGGCCGATACTTTGGTCGAGCTGCCGCATGTTCGCGTGGAGACCGAAAATAAGCTGCCGCGTGTGATGAACCTCGCGGAAGGATATCTGTCGGCCGCGGGCGGTATCTGGTCGCCGGATTCGCTCACCGTGTATGTGCAGCAGATTCAGAAACACGATGCGCTACTACTGGACGAAGTGATGGCGCTTCCGCAGGCCCTGAAGCTGGCGCAGCTCGAGTACATTCTCGACCGAGCCGATGAGACGTTTGCTTCAGGAGAGATGCCGCCGATCGAGCAGTCTCCGTTTTCGGCGATTCTTCACAGTCTGCGTCGCCTGAACCAGGTGGAGTGGCGCAACATTCTCGAGCCGCTGGTCGCCTTCGATCCGATCCTGCGCCAGGATCCTGCCGGTGTCTTCGCCCGCATGGAAGACGAGAGCCGGAATATCTACCACCTCCGCGTTGCCGCACTGGCGAAGCGTGCCGACACCAATGAAGTCGAAACGGCTCGGGTGGCCTTGCAGCTTGCACAGGAGGCAAAAGCGAAAGGCGACCCGGACCCAAGACGAGCTTTCCGAATCTCGCATATCGGCTATTACCTCTTCTCTCAGGGATTGCCTTTGTTGACGCAGCGGATCCGGTATCAGCCCACCGCTGGCGAACGCATCACGGCTTTCATCTGCAGGAATAACGAAGATTTCTACATTGACGGCATCCTCATTCTGACCCTGGTGCTGATTGTCGCTGTGATCGCACCTCTGGTGCCGCACCATAACTTCTGGCCGGTAATGGGCGCACTGCTGCTCGCCCTTCTGCCGGCAAGCCAGGGCGGTGTCGACCTGATGAACAACACCGTTACGGCGTTGATCAAGACCCGGTCGCTTCCTAAGCTCGACTTCTCGAAGGGCGTTCTCAGAGAGGCAACGACATTCATTGTTGTTCCCACGCTGCTTCTGAACGAAAAGCAGGTCGAGGAGTTGTTTGAAGAGCTTGAAGCGCGGTATCTGTCGAATCAGGACCCCAACATCCACTTCGGACTCCTGACGGATCTGCCGGACGCGGAAGCCCGCCCGCAGAACGAAAATGAAAACCCGCTGGTGAAACTTGCGGTGCGGCGAACCGATGAGCTGAATGCGAAATATGCCGGCCAGCGAGGCGGCTCATTCATCCTGCTGCATCGGCATCGCGTGTTCAATGCACGCCAGGGCGTGTGGATGGGCTGGGAGCGGAAACGCGGCAAGCTTCTCGACCTCAACAAATATCTGCTCCACAAGTTCGACAGCTTCCCCATAAAGGCGGGCCCCGTTGAGGTCCTCGGCCCGGTGAAGTACGTGATCACGCTCGATTCGGACACGCAGCTTCCGCGCGGAACAGCAGCGCGCATGGCCGGAACAATGGCGCATCCGCTGAATTGCGCGATTGTCGATCCCAAGCTGCGGATTGTTACGGCTGGGTACGGAATCCTGCAGCCCCGCGTCGGGGTCAGCGTGGCGTCGGCCTCCCGCTCGCGATTTGCCTCGCTATACTCCGGCGAAACGGGTTTTGATATCTACACGCGCGCCGTTTCCGATGTCTATCAGGATCTCTTCGGTGAAGGTATTTTCACCGGCAAGGGAATCTACGAGGCAGCTATTCTGCATGAGGTCCTCGACCGGCGATTCCCGCGTGACGCCTTGCTTTCGCACGACCTCATCGAGGGCTCATATGCACGCGCCGGGCTGGTGTCGGATATCGAAGTCATCGACGATTATCCATCGCATTACTCGGCGCATACGCGCCGGCAACACCGTTGGGTCCGCGGAGACTGGCAGGTCGTGCAGTGGCTCTTCGGCCGCGTTCCCGACGAGTCGGGCAAGCTGGTTCCGAATCCGATCAATACCGTTTCGCGATGGAAGATCCTGGATAATCTGCGTCGCAGCCTCCTGGAGCCCTTCACCTTCATCATGCTGGTCCTGGGCTGGTTTGTGCTGCCCGGAGGAGCGCTCTACTGGACGATTGCGACTATTTTGCTGCTGCTGCTGCCGGTGCTGGTGCAGCTGGGATTCAATCTCGCCCGCGCGTTAGCCAAGCTGAGTTTCATCGGAGTGAAGGAAGGCCTGGCCACGTTCACCTCATCGTTTGGCTTCGCCATTCTCAATCTGACATTTCTGCCTCATCACATGCTCATGTCGCTGGATGCGATCGCGCGCTCTCTCGGTCGGCAGTTGCTTTCGGGGCGGCGCCTGCTGGAATGGGAAACAGCCGCGCAAGCCGAAGCAAGCAGATCGCACAGGACGGTCGATCGTTACCTGCAGTTGTCGCCACTCATCGCCGTTGCGCTTGTGGTAATCCTGGGCTCTACCAACCCGCGATCATTGTATGCTGCCGCGCCGGTACTTTTCCTGTGGGCCGTGGCGCCGCTGGTTGCGGGATGGCTGAACTCTCCGCCAGAGCAGGCGGAGGGTCCGCTTTCCTCCGGTGACAGGCTGTTTCTGCTGAGGCAGGCGCTCCATACCTGGCGATATTTTCTTGAATTCGGCGATGAGCGGAACCACTGGCTCATCCCTGACAACGTTGAGGAAAAAAACACTTTCCAGGTTCGAAAACTTTCGCCTACGAATCTCGGCATGCTCTTCAATGCGAGACAGGCGGCCTGTGAGTTGGGCTTTCTTACGTTGCCCGAGTTTGCGCAGGCGACGCTGGGGACATTCGCGACCTATGAACAGCTGGAGAAGCGACGGGGTCACATCTATAACTGGTATGACATCGAAACTCTGAAGGCGATCCCCCCGCTCACAATTTCGGCGGTCGACAGCGGCAATCTGGCGGCCTCCTTCTATACCCTGCATACCGGCGCGCTCGATCTACTGAAGCGTCTGGTGCTGAGTCCCGACAGCTTCGCGGGTATCGAGTTGCTGGGACATATAGTGGACAAGCAGCCGGACTGGAGCGGAACTCTATCGGGGAACGTACCCGACGACGTTCTCTTTGTTCGCAGAATCGTCGGTGTTTACCTCTACGGCACGGAAGACACTCAGCGGCCAAACCGAGCCGTGTCTGAAGATGGCTGGCTGGCAGCGGAGGCCGATCGGCGTCAAGCGGCGCTTCGGGAGTACGTAGAGCATTACACGCCGTGGCTTCTCCCGCAGTTTGCACCTTTGTTTGCGGTGGCTCAATTGAATACGGAGGCAGACAGGCATATCCCACAGTTGCAGGCAGCTGCCGATTATGCAAGGGTGCTCGATCGGCGGCTTTCGGAGTCGGAGATAACAATCGGAGCCAAACTTGGGGAACTTGCCACGGAACTGCGTTCGTTGCTCGGTCCGGCCATTGCGCGGCTTGCGAAGTTAAGCGAGGACCTCTCCGAAATCGCCGCCAAAGCCGAAAAAGCCGCGGACTCCATGGAGTACGGCTTCATGTACGTGGAGTCGCGCAAGCTTCTTTCCATTGGCTACGACGGATCGACCGGCGAACTTCACTCTGCGTGCTACGACCTGCTGGCTTCGGAGGCCCGGATCGCGTCCTTCCTTGCCGTCGCCAAGGGAGATATCCCTCAGCAATCGTGGTTTCGCCTCGATCGCTCGCATGTTCTCGTCGACGGCCATCCGGCGCTTCTCTCCTGGACGGGCACCATGTTCGAGTACCTGATGCCTGCGCTATGGATGCGAGCATTTCCCGACACGTTAATCGCTCAGTCTCTCGAATCGGCGGTCTACATCCAGCGCCGTCACGTGCGGAACATTCCGTGGGGTATTTCCGAGTCGGGGTTCGCAAAGATGGACCCACTCGGCCGCTACAGCTATCAGGCGTGGGGCATTCCTCAGCTGGCCCTGAAGTACGGCGCCGAGGATGGTCCCGTGATCTCGCCGTACTCCACATTCCTCGCCCTGCCGATCTCCCGTAGGGAGGCGATCGCGAACCTTCGCCGCATGGCCGGAATGAAGTGGACCGGCGCTTACGGCTTCTATGAGGCAGCCGACTACACGCAGGGCAAAGAGCCCGCACTGGTGCGCTCGTGGATGGCGCATCACCAGGGAATGTGTCTGCTCGCGGTCACCAACCTTCTCAGTGAGAATGTGATTCAGCGCTGGTTCCATGGCACCCCCCGGGTGCGCGCTGCCGAGCTTCTTCTGCACGAGAAGCCGCTCAGCAAGGAAACGCTGCGCGAGTTGGAAAAGCAATCCCGGCTTAAGGAGCGGACAAAGGTCCAGAGTCAGGCTGGCGGGACTGTCCAGCCCAGCGGGCAGACGGTTACCGCCGCGTAACCTTTATCGTGTTTCGATCGGGACCGACCCGCCTGGTTTGCGATGGGTACAATGTGACTTGTCCGGCGTCCCTGTGAAAGACCATGACGAGACCCTCCTACGCTGAAGCTCCGGCTGTGCAAGTGAGCCGACTCGCTGCCGATGGCGGCACGCCCGTTCGCACCCGGCCGTTCGCTCCATGGCCCTCGTATTCACAAGAGGAAATTGAAGCCGCCGCCCGCGTTCTAAAGTCCGGCAAGGTGAATTACTGGACCGGGCAGGAAGGGCGGCACTTTGAGGCCGAATTCGCAGCCTTTACCGGATGCAAGCACGCTATCGCTGTTGCGAACGGTACCGTCGCACTGGAGCTTGCGCTCGAAGCGCTCGGCATCGGCCCCGGAGACGAAGTCATCGTGCCGAGCCGTACTTTCATTGCTTCAGCGAGCTGCGCGGTGATGCGCGGGGCAAGCCCGGTCCTCGCGGACGTCGATCGGGATTCGCAGACTATGACGGCCGAGACCGTCGAGCGCGTTCTTTCGCCTCGCACCAGGGCCATCATCGCCGTCCATCTCGCAGGATGGCCCTGCGACATGGATCCGATCCTCGATCTGGCACAGGAGCACGGACTGAAGGTCATCGAGGACTGCGCGCAGGCACACGGCGCATCATACAAAGCACGCCCGGTCGGCTCGATCGGCGACGCAAATGCCTTTTCTTTCTGCCAGGACAAGATCATGACGACCGGCGGCGAGGGAGGGATGCTCACCACGAACGACGAGGAACTATGGTTGCGCGCCTGGGCATTCAAGGATCACGGAAAGAGCTACGATGCCGTTTACAACCGGCCGCATCCACCGGGCTACCGCTGGCTGCATGAGAGCTTTGGTACCAACTGGCGTCTGACGGAAATGCAGAGCGCGATCGGCAGGCTGCAATTGGCAATATTGAACGAATCAGTGGCCGCGCGCAGGTCGCTTGCTGCGACCCTGACCAGGCGATTCAGGGAGATTTCAGCGTTGCGAGTGACCATCCCGCCCGCCGATGTGTTCCATTCGTATTACAAATACTACGTGTTCCTGCGGCCCGAGCGGCTGCGCGGCGATTGGGGGCAGCAGCGGATCGTCGAAGCCATCAACGCGGAAGGGGTGCCATGCTTTGTGGGAAGCTGCAGCGAGATTTATCTGGAGCGCGCTTTTCCGGAAGCGATGCGGCCGGCAGAAAGGCTCCCCGTCGCGCGCGAACTCGGCGAAACGTCTCTAATGTTTCTCGTGCACCCAACTCTGTGCGAGTCCGACATGCAGGACATTGCCGACGCTGTGGAAAAGGTCTTGTCGGCGGCTGGTAACTAGCGTGCTTTTGGCACCAAGAGGCGCAAGGGCCAGAGTGGTTTCCGGGTGGTGAAGAGCTAGTGGAATGAGTTGACGACGGTGGTCATTCCGGCAGAATTCGATACAGGCCTACGGTTGAAAGTGACGCAGCCTTTGCTCTGTTGATTGGCCTTCGGTTGCATGCTGGGACGGCTCTCCGGCGCCGATCTCGCCTCGATCAGCAGGGACTCGTGGGCCTCGCCTTTTGGAATGCCACCCTTCATGTCTTCAAGAGGATGTCTTTCAGGATGCTCTTCAAGCCGCGTGCATATTTGAAGTAAGCCGGTGACCCGCACAGGACGCGACCTGCGCGCAGAAGTTTGCTGTCAGGCAATTCGGCTCGCAAATAACGAAGTGCGAGTGCGCCGTCGAAGTCTTCCAGGCTGAGGTATCGATTCGTGCCGGGGTTTGCTCTCCACCGCTCACGTACAGCTTCATACTGCCTCGCCACCTTCAAATATTGTTTGCGGCCTATTTGCCTTGCACGTTTGAGACGGGCGCTGCGCGTAGCCGGCACTACGCCCACTTCCTGCCTCCCGTGGATACGATATTGGATAAGCGGCTCGCACACCGGGACCAGACGCGAATACAAAACAATCATCCATGTTATCCAGCCGTCATGGATCCATGATGATTCGATCGGAAGAAAGATACTCCGCAGACTCGATCGAAACATCATGGTCGCGCCGGTCACCAGGTGTTGTTTCAAGAGCAGCCTGGCAATTCGGCGTTCCACCTGTCGATCGGCTTTCTTGCAGGAAAAATTTTGTGTGGTCCACAGCCTTTCTCCAGTGAGCTGACCATTCTCATCGATTAAGTCTGCGTCGGAAAACACGCCGCCGACTGTGGCATCCGCCAAAAACGGCTGTGACAGGCGGGCAAGCTTTTGCGGATACCACACATCGTCCTGGTCGCACGTGGCGATCAGGTCTCCCTCGCACAAGTCGATACACTTCTCAAAATTCTTTCGGCAGCCCAGATTAATCTCATTTTTTATAAACCGGACACGGAAGGGCGCTGACCTGGAAAATTCGTTGACGATCGCGACCGTCCGGTCACTCGAGGCGTCATCGCAAATCACAATTTCCCACGGCAATAACTTCTGTGCCGCGATGCTCTCCAATTGAGCAGCTACGTAAGCCTCGCCATTCCATGTGCACATGGCAACTGAGATTCGAGGACTTTGTACGGTGTTCAAGACGCTGATTCCCCGAACTGGGTGAAATCGGCAATCGGCGTAAGACGGCACAGCGGAGCGGCTGGCTCAAGCGCCATCGTACACCCGCCTTGTGCCTTCGAGATATTGAAGACCCCATTTGCGACACGGTTCAAGATGACAACCTTCTCCCCATTCGTTCCACGCATTGATGAAGACCCAACGATGGCCATTTGCGTCCGGATGCGATCTTGCGACTGCCTCTCGAAGCCAGGTTTCGTATACGCCCGGCGTCGATCCGGTCAAGACGAAAGCACCTTGCTCGCGGCGCGCCGAGTTGTCCCACATGGGGGTAACACAATCGAAGCGCCGATATGAGGGGGCAGAAGCGCTTCTCCAGAATTCGTAGAGATCACCGTACGGATATATAGTGTCGACTTTTCTTAGATTCGACCAATACCGCCATTTGCGGGCGAGCTTTGAGTAGCGAAAGGTGTAGTAACTTGGCTGGAATGAGACGCTGGCGTCGAAGCCCCACGGTTCGGGATCCTGAGGGGTCTGCACAAAGTTGCTCTCCACATTTACGAGAAACAATTCCCCGAGTCCAGCTCTTCTGACCTCGTCTCTCCACCTTTCCGATGTCTGGTGAGGATCCGGCAAGAGTTCGACACGATAGATAAGAACCAGCGGCTTGCCTTCAATGCGAATGTAGCGTGGATCTTCCAGGGTGGGAATCAGATGGCGGATATGTGCCGCGTCGTCCTCGTCCGAGTAGCGTTGTTCAAGGAGGATGTGCTGTTCGTGTCCGTCCCATCGCTTCGTCCAGTTCTCATTTGCCCAGCAGATGCAGAATGGAAAATTCGGTTTCCCCGATGCAAGTACTTCGTCAAGAGGCCGCTCCAGGATCCTTCTGCCGTTGAACCAATAGTGGTAGTAGCAGAATCCGTATATGCCGTACTCCCGCGCGAGATTCGCCTGCGCTTCGCGAACCTCCGGCACACGCAGGTCGTAGAAGCCCAGATCAGCCGGCAGGTGAGGCTGGTAATGTCCGCGGAATCGTGGTCTCGCCTTGGTGACGTTAGTCCATTCGGTGAAACCTTTGCCCCACCACTCATCGTTGTACGGAGTGGGATAGAACTGAGGAAGATAAAAAGCGATAAAGCGCGGTGGGTCTGCGTTGTTGGTTGCACCCGAAGAGACGGTTGCATTTGAAGATGGATGTTCCGCAGTCATGACATTCATTTTGTGGATAAATTCATCCGGCTAGTTCTTGCCCAACACAACGACGAGGGCGGAGCGTTCCAGAATCCTGAATCCAAGGTCATTCAACCTCGATAGCGTCGCCCCAACCTTCTCTTCCCCCAGCGTATGAGGGTGGACCTCCATAATGATCAGCTGCGCTCTTTGGAGCGCTTGCGGTTCGCGCAGAACCAGTTCGAACTCCTGGCCCTCTATGTCACAGATGAGCGCATAGTCCTGGAATTGCGACTCCTCAAGGATTCGAGATAGCTGAGTCGCCGGCACAGTGACTGGAGCTTCGTTGCTCAAATTGTGGTCGACTGAATTTCCCCAGAAATCGATCGAGGGGCGAAACGTGACGCTATCGCCGCCATATGCCAGCGCTTGATTCACGATTCTGAAGCCGGCCCCATTAGTTTCGCGATTCATTCTGAGATGGGGAATGGCAAGGGGATTTGCTTCCAGAACCACATGCCTCCCGGGATCCCGAAGAAGCTTGTTGGCAATGCACGCGACAACGCCGACGCATCCCCCCAACTCGACCACCGGCAAATCAGGGCGCAGATAGTTACGCACGGCGCTCCTTTCCGGTTGTTCATATCTGCCGGTTAGAAGCTCAAGTTTCATCCGGGTGTCGGGAATGCCGCGCATATCGAAACTACAGCCGTCCAGGATCACAACTTTATTGTGGCCGCGCAGGTATAGTCCTAGATCGAGACTCACCTTGCGGTAGAGGGCTGAGCCGAACCCTGTGACTCCCTGATCTCTGAGCAGTCGATAAGCAGAGCGAACTTTTCGGGTCAGTATCCCTACCAAATCCTCATCCAATGCTTAATGAAGTTCGGAGCACCTGGCTTAAGATGCGGCTGGCCGGCCAACAGTCCTCCGCTGGTCTCGCATTGCTCTCGATACACGCCAGCAACGCGCTGCCAGATTTATGGTCAAATCATATCGCCAGCGCAGCATCTGGAGCCATGGGGCGTGCCTGCCTGTTTGGTTGTTCGCACCATGCCTTCGATACTGGATGAGAGGCTCCCGGATGTAGACGATCTTGCCAAAGATGGTGTGTAAAACACCAATCCACTGATCGTGGTGCGGAGCTCCCGCAGGGATCGGCAGGCAATATTCCATCGAGGTCTGCCGAAATGCCATCGTGCAGCCCTGAAACGTGTTTTTCACCACGTTGGAAAGCAACGTGTGCCGGAATGGCAATGACGCTCGCCAGGAAGGGGCGATGACGCGACCCGTTCCGTCGATGACCTCCGCATCGCTCACCACCAGAGTTGTCGCCGCATCTTCTGCGAAGACTCCGCAGATGCGCTCGACTCTCCCGGGAAGCCAGCGATCATCCTGGTCGCATAGCAACAGGATTTCTCCGCGCGCCAGCGAGAGCGCTCGTTCAAAAGTCCAGATCGGCCCGAGCCGGCGCTCATTCTGATGAATCCGGATTGCGGCCGTTTTTGACTCGTTTGCCGCGCGCTTGAGGATCTCCATCGTCTCGTCAGACGAGCCGTCATCTACGACCACGACTTCGTCGCCGAAGGTCAACTGCGGAAGCAGGGTCTCGAGCTGCTCGGGGAGAAACTTGGCCCCATTCCAGGTAGCCATACATACACTTACGGAGGGCCGCATCGGTTATAGGCTAACATGGATGTCCCGTTAGTCTCGATGGTCCCTGGGGAAGAATTGGGTCAGGAGGAATTGGCGGAGTCCGCCGGCGGTCTTGGTAAAATTCTGTTATGCAGGACAAGAACGGGGCCTCTGGTTCGCTGGTGAGTGAGCCTCTTTTGCTTATAGGCGGGTCTGGCTTCATAGGTTCCCGTCTCGCAACGGGGTTAAATGAAAAGAAAATCTCTTTCCGCATAGGGGATCCGAGGCGGAGCGCTGCCTTTCCCGATTTATGGTCTTCTTGCGATGTGCGTGATCGCAATTCTATGCGGACGTCGCTGGATGGTATGAAGGCCATCGTGAACCTGGCGGCGGAACATCGAGACGACGTGCGCCCGATTTCCCGCTATCAGGAAACTAACGTCGAGGGAGCGTCGGAGGTCTGCCAGGCTGCGCGGGGCGAAGGGATTTCAAAGATCGTGTTTACCAGCAGCGTTGCGGTATATGGGTTTCATGCTAATCCGGTAGGCGAGGATGGGCCCTTTCGACCGTTCAATCAATACGGAAAAACCAAACTTGAGGCAGAAGCGATTTACCAGGCGTGGGCACGTGAGGATCCCACAAGGACGTTGGTGATTGTTCGGCCTACTGTAGTCTTTGGTGAAGGGAACCGCGGGAATGTTTACAACCTGCTCCGCCAAATCGCCAGCGGCAAATTCATGATGGTCGGTTCGGGAAAAAATGTGAAATCGATGGCGTATGTCGGGAACCTCGTCGATTTTTTGATTCATACTTTGTCTCTGAAACAGGGGATTCATATCTTCAACTATGTCGACGGCCCGGACCTCGACACGAATGCTCTCGTGGAGCACGTTTCGCATTGTCTCGGAAAACCGAGTTCTCCCAATCTGAAGATCCCTAAATCCCTGGCTCTTGCGGGCGGCCATTTGGTCGATAGCGTGGCGCGCCTTTCTGGCCGAACCTTTCCCGTCAGCGCAATTCGAATCCGCAAATTCTGCGAAAGCACTCAGTTCAGCGTCGATCGACTTTGCCGGTCGGGTTTCGAGCCCCGATACTCCCTGAAAGAAGCACTGGCCCGAACGATCGCCTTCGAATTCTCTGGAAACGGATCAAAAAAAACGAGTGATTGAGGAGCGCCCGCACTCTGTGTTGTCAGATGTGGGCTTTCTCACCCGCAAACGATTCCTCGTTTGAGTGAGCCGTCGCTCTGCAGAGTGTCTGTCTGTTGAACTCCGATCGCTGAACATCGCGAAACCATCCCCACTTGTTGAAGTACTTCACGATGTTTGAAATGTGGATCAGGAGAGCCCGCGGACTTGTATACGACTCTTTTGCGTGGTCATGTACGACGGTCGCGCCAGGGAAAAAGACAGTTCGAAACTCCGCATGCATGCGTCGGGTGATATCGATGTCTTCCGGGTACATGAAAAAACGCTCGTCAAACAAGCCAATTTTTCTAAGAGCCGCTGTTCGAAAGAGCATAAAACACCCTGAAAGATACGGGATGTCCATTGTGCGCGTATAACTGGTAAACCGTAGCTCGAAGCGTTCCATTCTCTTACGAATCAGGCTGGTCATTGGCCCGATAGAAAATCTTCTGATGAACAGATCGGCTGGCGTAGGGATTAGTTTACAGAGCCATTGAATCTCTCCATCCGGATAGATCACTTTGGGCATCATTTGGCCTATAGAGGGGTCAGATTGAATGAACCCGATCATTTTTTCCAGCTCATCAGGGCCAAACGAGATATCCGGATTCAGCACAAAATGAAAGGCCGACAGATCGATGATCCGTCGAAGTGCGATGTTGTGTCCGGCGCCGTAACCTTTATTCGAATCAGCTCTCAGATAGGTAATCCAGCTAAAGGCTGGTACCTCATTTTCCATAGAGCGGGGCGAATTATCTACAATGTAGACCTGTATCGCCAGCGAGGACTGCTCTATGCATCGTAAGAGTCGCTGCAGTTGTTGGACTGGAGTGTTGTAAAGAACGATCGAGGCTGTTATTACGCTCACTTCAGATCTCGCTGACTCACCCGTAGTCTCACACGACCTCGATGTCATTATAGTATGCCCCCGCGTGGCAAACCCAAGACTCACTGTGATCAGAAAACCGAAAGAGGACATCCGCAAGATCGAGCAACATGCGCGCTGTCTATACAATTGAACGAACGAAATCGTAACCTCGAGTAGCCCTTGACACGGGCTCACCGAACGCTTAAAACCAAGCCATTCGCGGACTCGCTTTCTTCCAATTCCCCCGCTTTGGACGAGAACCGCGCCAGTCGCTCCTGAAGTACCTCGCGCATCGCATTTGCGGACGGGCGTCGATCGAACGCTTCAGCCGGATGCCAGTTACTGCCGCAATGCAAGCCACGCGGCCTGTGGTGGTCCCCTCACTTCAAGACTGGATAGACAGCCATGCTTCGGAAAAGTTCTCGCCTTCTGAGCCCCATCGCCGTTATCGCGGTCGCGATAGCGCTCGTGCCCGTGCAGATCGCCGCCCAGCGTACGTCAGCGCTTGTCCCTACGCGGCTCACGCAGCCGATCGACGAGAACGCACGCATCACCCTGAAGGGATTCGTGCACCCTCTGGCCAATCGCGCCAACGATCGCGGCCCTGCGCCGGACAGTATGGCGCTCGACCGCCTTCAACTCGTCCTGAAGCGCAGTGACGCTCAGGAGTCTACCCTCCGGAAGCTGATCAGCGACCTCCATACCCCGGGTTCGGCCAGTTATCACAACTGGCTCACTCCGGATGAGTTTGGGCGGAAGTTCGGTCCCTCGGATCAGGACCTCGCCACCGTAGAGGCCTGGCTTGAGTCCCACGGATTCAACGTCACCAAAGTTAATCCTGGACGGCAGACGATCGAGATCGCCGGAAACGCGGCGCAATTCCGGGATACCTTCAACGCGCAAATCCACAAGTACGTGGTCAACGGCGAGACCCATTACGCAAATGCCAGCGATCCCCAGATTCCCGCGGCTCTCGCACCGGTCGTGGCCGGATTCGCCACGCTGAACAACTTTCACCTTCGAAGCTACGTCAGGAAGCTGGGCGAAGCCAGTTACGATCTCAAGACCGGGAAGGTGGTTCCGCAATGGACAA
This sequence comes from uncultured Acidobacteriaceae bacterium, assembly GCA_963782175.1. Classification (GTDB taxonomy): domain Bacteria; phylum Acidobacteriota; class Terriglobia; order Terriglobales; family Acidobacteriaceae; genus Silvibacterium. The sequence goes on along the minus strand of CAWAIX010000005.1, from coordinate 15,183 downwards.
TTGGAAGCAGTCAGCCCTTCGCTCTTTCTCCCGGTGATTACAGCGTTCAGTACGATCTCAATCCGCTGTACACGGCGGGAACAAATGGTAGCGGGCAGACCATCGCCATCGTGAATGAGTCGAACATCAACATTTATCTGGTGAACCAGTTCCGCTCCCTGTTCGGTCTTCCGGCGAATCCGCCTCAGATCGTCATTGATGGGAACGATCCCGGTCTCGACGGCATCAACAATCCGGACGGTCAGAACTACGCCTCGGCAGAGGCCTACCTGGACGTGGAGTGGGCCGGCGCCGTGGCTCCAAATGCCACCGTGGACCTGGTGATTGCAGCGGATACAAATCTCGACTCCGGTCTCCTCCTGGCTCTCCAGCACGCTATCGATGGCAACATCGCTCCAGTCGTCAGCATCAGCTTTGGGGGCTGTGAGGCGGCTCAAGGCGCGACCAATCAATTTATAAATAGCCTTTTCGCACAGGCTGCCGCGCAAGGTCAGACTGTCCTCGTATCCAGCGGCGATTCCGGTTCGGCCGGTTGCGATAACGCAAAGTCGCAGTATTACGCAGTCAACGGGCAAGCCGTGAACGGGCTTGCGAGCACGCCATATAACGTAGCCGTAGGCGGAACGGACTTCTATTACAGCTCATGGAACCAGGGAGCGGGAGCTATCCAGGCTCAGCTCGCGACCTACTGGAACACCACTCAGAGCAACAACCAGCCTACGGTGTCTATCAAGGGCGTCATTCCAGAGCAGCCCTGGAACGACAGTCAATACGGTCTCGACATTCAGAGCTATTACGAGAACAGCGGCGAGGTCGCTACGACAATCGCCGGCACTGGCGGGGGAGCCAGCAACTGCGCTCTCGGGAATTATGATTCGAACGGCAATACGACATCTTGTAGCGGGGGTTATCCGAAGCCTGCGTGGCAGACGGGGACGGGCGTACCCAACGACGGCGTGCGTGACCTTCCCGACCTTTCGCTCTTCGCGTCTGATGGAGCCAATGACAGCTTCTACGTCATCTGTGCGACCGACGGCGACTGCCAACCGGTATCGAGCAACGGAACTGTTCAAATCTTAGGCGTGGGAGGCACTTCCGCCGCGGCGCCGTCATTTGCGGGCATCATGGCCCTCGTGAATCAGAGGTACGGGCGACAGGGACAGGCGAATTTCGTGCTTTATCCGCTGGCGGCGCAGTTTCCCGCGGCTTTCCGTGACGTGAAAGTCGGAACCAACTCGGTTCCCTGCAACGTCAGCGACACCGACTTCGGCTTTTCTCCGCTGGATTGCATTGCGGTCAGCAATCCCATCACTATTGCCGACCCGAACTACGGCACGGCCGAGGAAGGGCAGATCGGATCGGGGACCACAGCGGAGTACAACGCGACCTCCGGCTACGATCTCGCCTCGGGACTGGGCAGCGTCGACGCGAACATCCTCGTTGCAGACTGGAGCAAGGTCAGCTTTGCGTCCTCCTCAGTAACGCTCACCTCGCCTACCGCGGGAACCTACACGCATGGCAGCAACATCACCTTTACAGCCACGGTGACCGGCTCTTCGCCTACGGGCAACGTTGCGCTTTTAACGGATAATCCCGAAGCTGGACAGCAAAGCAAGGGCGTGTTTGCTCTGAACAGCGGCACCGCAACCGGTACCGTCAATACTCTTCCGGGCGGTACATACAACGTGTGGGCAAGCTACGGCGGCGACAGCAAAAATGCCGAAGCGCAATCGGGGAAGACCCTCATCACCGTGAACCCAGAGGCGAGCGCTATCTACTTCAATCTCTTCTCGCCTGCCGGAACGACTGCTTCCGGCTCGATTTCTCCAGGCGCGAGCATCGACTACGGCACCCAGCTACTACTCAGCGCGCAAGTCGCTCCCAGTTCCCAGTTGTCTGCGCTGGAGAATTGCTTCACCAGCGCGAGCCAATGCCCCACCTACGGAATTCCTACTGGCACCGTCACATTTAATGATGGCAGTTCGACTCTCAAGACAGCGCTTGTCAACGCGACAGGAGATGCCGAATACAACGCACCCTTCAGCGTCGGGCCGCACTCCGTCAGCGCGAGCTATTCCGGAGATAACAGCTACACCAAATCCACTGCCTCTGCCGTCAATTTCACCGTTGCGAAGGACACCCCCAGCATTTCCATCGGCGCAGCGAACCAGGACCAATACGGGGATTTCATCACCGGCCAGCCGACTGTCCTGAATATTCAGGTGCTGAACGGCGCTGCATACAATTACTCCGATCCCGCCAGCGGGATTCTCTATCCCGTACCCATCGCTGCACCCACCGGGACTGTTACCGTCACTGGACTACCGGGAGGTACACTGACCGCCACGCTGAGTCCGGCAACAGATCCGGTATACCGGGGTGCGGCGGGTATTGCGATTGTCACGCTTCCGGCAGGCACCCCCGCCGGTAGCCCGACGGTCGCGGTCAACTATTCGGGAGATTCGAACTACAACAGCACTTCAGCCAGCGGCCAGATTTTTATTGTGTCCAGCGGTGGATTGGCTTCGACCACAACCGCGACCGTTACCGGAAGCATCTCGCCGGCGTCCACCATAAACATCACCGGCACAGTCATCGGGCAGAGTGGACAGGGCGCGCCGACCGGCGGCATCATCCTCTACTCCTCCGGCTACGGCATCACCGAAGTCCCGATAACTCCAGGTTCAGGATCCGCTTCGACCTTCTCTCTCAAACTCAATAGCCAGACTCTCTCCCCGGGCACCAATTTCGTTACGTTGCAATACACCGGCGACAACACCTACAACCCCTCCGCCTACCAGCTAAGCATGGCCGTAGCCAATCCGCTTTCCGACTTCACCATTGTTCCGGACGCGGCCATTATCGAGGCGCCGGCATCAGGGAGCACCTCGGAAATATTGAATATCAGTTCAGTGGATGGGTTCTCCGGAAACGTCTCGCTCAGCTGCTCGGCAACCGGCGGCGTCGGGTGTTCGCTCAGTACTACCAGCGCTTCGCTCAGCGGCGGCAGCTCTACGCCGGTCACGCTCACGGTGAATACCTCTGGCGTCCCTTCTGGAAGCAACTACAACGTCCGGGTCCAGGGCGTAGACTCCAGCGGCCACTACATTCACACGGTGGGAATCAGAGTGATTGCTACAGCCACCGGCCCGACTGGTTATCGGTTCGTCCCGGTCACGCCTTGTCGTGTAGCCGATACGCGCAACTCGAACGGACCCTTCGGCGGCCCCGAGATGAGCGCAGGGAGCAGCCGCGCATTTAATATCCCGCAGAGCGCCTGCAACATTCCGGCGAGTGCCGTTGCATATTCGCTGAATGTCACCGTGGTTCCCAATGGCCCCCTGAGTTACCTCACACTGTGGCCCGAAGGGACCGCCCAACCCTATGTGTCGACGCTCAACTCCGATGGCCGCGTCAAGGCCAACGCGGCCATTGTGCCCGCAGGCGCCAACGGCGGAGTCAGCGTTTATGTCACCGATCCGACCCAGGTAATCCTCGATATCGATGGCTACTTCGTTCCGGCAGCAAGCAGCTCTTCCGCGCTGCAGTTCTATCCCCTCACGCCATGCCGGATCGCGGACACCCGGGGCCCATCCGGCCCTCTGGGCGGCCCCTCCCTCACGGGAGGCAGCAGCCGGGCCTTCCCCATTCTATCCAGCAGCTGCAACATACCCTCGACGGCTCAGGCGTATTCGCTCAACGTGACCGCCGTGCCACACCACACGCTGAACTACCTGACCACGTGGCCGACGGGCACTACTCAGCCCTACGTCTCAACGCTGAACTCCTTGACAGGAACCGTAGTAGCCAATGCAGCCCTGGTACCGGCGGGGACGAGCGGCGAGGTGTCGATCTTCGTGTCTGACGATGCGGATGTGATTCTTGATGTCAACGGCTACTTCGCTCCTCCGGCGAGTGGGGGGCTGTCGCTCTACGCGGTGACGCCATGCCGGGTCATCGACACGCGTCCTGCCGCGTTCAGCGGCGTAAAGGTCGCGAGTGTGGAGGGCAGCAATTGTGCCCCGCCGTCGAGCGCTGAAGGATACGTGCTCAATGCGACCGCGGTGCCTCCGGGATCACTGAATCACCTCACGCTCTGGCCGGATGGCGCTGCGCAGCCGTATGTCTCAACCCTGAACGCGCTTGACGCGGCCATCACATCGAATATGGCAATCGTGCCCACAACCAACGGCAACATAGACGCGTTCGCGTCCGATCCGGTGAACCTGATCCTCGATATCTCGGGCTACTTTGCTCCGTAAGGGAGCGAAGCAGCTGCGAGATAGAGACTGAGTTTCTTCGGGAGTCAGGCTATCAGGCGGGAGTCGAACGATTTTCCCGCAGTTTTGATTCAATAACCTACATGTTGTCAATTGCTTACGAGCGGCCATAAAGCCCCAAATGCCGTTTCGTGGTACAGTTTTCAGATTTTTTGGGGCGCCCCATCTCCCGAGGAACTGGCAGCTGTGTCCACAGTTGTAGCCGGTCTTACGTTGTGGAAGTCTGGGCCCGCGCGTGCCAGTACGCCACGTCCTTATCCTGAAGTGGCCGCATGGCTCTGCGACATGGACCCGATCCTTGGACTCGGCTGGGAATACATTGTGCCGGTCATCGAAGACTGTGCGTAGGTACGCGGAGTCTCCTAAAAAGGGCTGCCCGTCGGTTCCATGGGCGATGCAAACGCCATTCCCTGCAGCCAGGACAAGATTATTGCCACCGGTGGCGAGGGCGGAACGCTGACCACGAACGATCTTGAGCATACATTCCCGCAGGAAATGCGACGCACCAGCGGCTCCCCGTCGCTCGCCGAGCAGGGCGAAACCTCGATGATGTTTCCCGCGCATCCAACGCTGAGTGAGTCAGACATGCACGACATTGCGGACGCGGTGGCCAAGGTGCTATCAATGGCCGGCAGGCGAGAGCGCCAAAGTCACAGGTAAAGCGAGCCGCTCGGAGGTCTCAAACACGCGCGTAACCCTGGTGCAAGTGTGGTCTCACTGCGTCCGTCAGGCGCCGCAATCGGCTAACGAGTTAATTTGGAGGTGAGCACCTGGCCACCATGCGATCTTATTGAGGCTTAAGACCTAGTAGAATAAACGGACAACGATCGATGTCAGCCCAGCAGGACCAAATGCTCACGGATGCCCCACTAACAGAGCTCGAGGACTCCGCCACTATTCCGCGAGACAGCGTCGGCAAGATCGAGGATGAAATCTCAGTACTGGATCTTCTGCTCATCCTGGCTCAAAAGAAACGAACGATCGTCTTAGGCACAGTAGCGTTTGGGGCATTAGCCATTTTGGTCTGCTTGCTTGTGCCCAACAAATACACTGCCACCGCGACGTTGTTGCCTCCGCAGCAGGGCTCGTCAATGAGTTCCATGCTTGCCGCCCAGCTTGGCAATCTCGGGGGAATGGCAGGTCTGGCAGGAGGTTTGGGAATCAAGAACTCCAATGACCTTTATGTTGCGATGCTCAAGAGCCGCACGGTTGAGGATGCCGTGGTGCAGCACTTCGGCTTGATGCAGGAGTACCATGCGCGTTACCTCACCGATGCCCGTAAAGCCCTGGAGAGCCAGACCACCATTGATGGCAGTGGCAAGGATGGACTGATCCGCCTTTCCGTGATGGCCCTAACGCCGGTCCGGGCAGCTCAGTTAGCAAATGGATATGTGGATCGGTTCCGCCATTTTTCGGAAGGTCTTGCCGTTACCGAGGCTTCCCAACGCAGACTGTTCTTCGAACGTCAGTTGGTACAGGCCAAGGACAACCTCGCCCAGGCTGAAGAAGCGTTGAAAGCGACGGAGCAGAAGACTGGCCTGATCCAGCCCGATAGCCAGGCGCGCGCCCTCATCGAATCGGCTGTATCCCTGCGTGCCCAGATCGCGGCGAAGGAGGTCCAAATCCAATCGCTGCAAACCTATGCAACCGGCGAAAATGCGCAGCTCATACAGGCGCAGCAGGAACTCGAGGGTCTCAAAGCGCAATTGGCTAAGCTGGGCGGCGCGAATGCCGGCACGGACACTGCGGGATTGATTGTGCCCAGGGGACAGGTTCCACAGGCTGGCTTGGAGTACGTGCGCAAATTCCGGGACGTAAAATATTACGAAACGATCTTCGATATCCTTGCCCGCCAGTTTGAACTTGCGAAGCTCGACGAAGCGAAGGAGGGAGCACCGATCCAGGTCGTTGATGTCGCCGTCCCTCCCGAGAAGCACTCGTCTCCACACCGCACTCTCATCGTAATCGCGGCTACGTTCTTCGGGTTCCTGTTCAGTGCATTCTGGGTGTTGCTGCAGGCCGGGCTTGAGCGTGCCAAACAGGACCCGGAGAATGCCCTAAAACTCGAACGGCTGCGCAGGCTACTGGTTCCGAGGTTTCGTCGGAGACGAACTGCTGTCTGAGGAATACAGCAGGAGCCACGCAGGGACGCGGATTCTCGGCTTATCAGAAATCCGGTGCGACCAACTCGTCGAGCCTGACTGCCGTCGAATGATGTCCAACCGGAGAAGCTTGCGGGAAGGCGACAAAGGGCTCAACATCTTAACTCGTCGATTCAACTCTTTCGCGTCCGAGCCGCTGATCCAGCCCGATTTGGTAAAAGTATCGTATCGCGGACTTAGCATGGAGCTTCAGCAGTTTGCTACCTAAATAGGAGCCCTTTGCCTATCCCGTGTGCGACCGGAAACATGAGGAAAGTCCAAAGAGGGTGAGAAGCCGCAGCGAGATCGTGCTCGCGTTGGTAAGGTCATGCGGCCCTTGAACAGTATAATTTTTCAGAATGGGAAGTCAGTCGAGAGTTGAAGTCTTGCTCGCTACCTACAACGGGCAACAGTTTGTACGCGAACAAATCGACTCGCTCCTGGGTCAGGATTATGCAAATCTTACCGTCCTGGCAAGGGATGACGGATCGACCGACGGCACCCAAGACGTGTTGAAAGAATATGCGCTACGCTTCCCTGACCGGTTCAGAGTGCTGGAACTAGCCCCGACCAATGGTGGTATCCTTAACAACTTTTTGTCACTGATGAAGGCCTCTACAGCGGATTACGTCTGTTTCTCCGACCAGGACGACGTGTGGTTTCCCAATAAAGTGAGCAGAACCAAACAGATGATGGATGAGATGGAACGAAAATGGGAACCGCATCTCCCCCTTCTGGTTTTTACCGACCTGCGCGTAGTCGACCAAAACCTGGAGACCGTTCATAGGTCTTTTTGGGGATATATGGGTATCGACCCTGAATGGGTCAATAATCTCGAAAGATTGCTACCACACCCAACGGTGACGGGATGTACTACGCTGATAAATCGCCCGATGGTGGAACTTGCCTCCAGGATGCCACTCGAAGCGGCTCTTCACGATCGCTGGATCGGATTCCTTGCTTCTGGGATGGGCAAGGCTGCTTTCCTAAGAGAACAAACGGTCCTATATCGCTTGCATGGTTCCAATGCGGTTGGAATTGGAAAAGAGGGGCGATTGACATCACGGCCTAAAGGTTTTCGCCGAATTCGTTTCAGCGTCGATTCGTATATTGAGAGATGGCAGAGTTGCCAAAAGGAGGCTGCTGCCTTCTTGGGAGCGTACGAGCCTGAACTACCTCTAAAGCAGCGGAAAGTGTTTACTGCCTTTCGTCGTTGTGACATAAGCGACAGCCGTATCGCTCGTATCATGACCTTCTTAGGCCATCGCTTCTATTTCAGAGGCTATCTATCGAAGATTGCGATTTTCTTTTACTTGCTTTCGGACGGAGAAGGAACCTCGCGACTGTCTCGTCCCGATCTCGATGTCTAGTGCAAACCAAAAACGAGGCAAGAAGAGCGAAAAGCAGAGAATGGAGAGCGTAAGCTTGTACATCTCACTACAGATTAAAACTTCTAAAATGCAGGCGGTGTTCCGGTAAATGCGATTGAGTCAGACGCAAGTAGCTCCCACGAGAAACTTGTTTTGTGCCAATCTTCAGCAGCTAGGCGGGTGCTAACATGCTGAGCGCGACTTCCGTCTGTGCGATCGTAGTCACCTTTCATCCAGGCCAAAATTTAGATGCCAACTTGAACCTACTCAGCCGGCAAGTGGAACATATTGTCATCGTCGATAATGGATCTGGTGTGGAAGCCCTTTCTCTGCTTGAATCCCTAAAGGAACGGCTTGGCTGCACCATACTTAGAAACGGAATCAATCTCGGAATTGCAGCAGCGCTCAACCGCGGGTGCCAGCATGCAGTTGAAAATGGCTTTACCTGGATCGTCACATTTGACCAGGACAGCACTGTGACTGAGAATTTCATTCAAGAACTTCTTCTTGATGCCGCACGCGTGAAAGATCTGGGGATGATTTCTCCGCGTTATGTTGACCGGCATTCCGGGAGAGTCATACCACTTCCCAAGACACCTTCCGGTAGGCTCATAACTACATTAACTTCGGGCAGCTTATTTCAGACCAAAGTCTATCTGAATGCCGGTCCCTTCGACGAAGGTCTTTTTATTGATTCCGTGGACATAGAGTATTGCCTGCGGCTCCGATCAATGCAATTATGTATCGCGGAGTCTGAAGGCGCCATTCTCATTCATTCGCTTGGAAGGACAACCGTTCATAAACTGCTTGGCAAAAACCTGCCCGTTACAAATCATAGTCCGGGGAGGCGCTATTATATGACCCGCAATAACCTTTACGTTGCTTTAAGATATCCCAGCGAAAAATCGTGGATACGTCATAATAGAGTGGCCACATTTCAAGATGTTATTAAGATTATTCTTTTTGAGAGGCAAAAACTAGCTAAACTTCGTTTGATGCTTAAGGGAGTCGTTGACTGTCTTCGCGGAAGAATGGGGCAGCAAGTTCTGCTCTCATGAGTGACTTCGGCTGCCGTACCTTATTATGATTCCGGTTTGCGGATACGGCTAACATGTGACATGACGTCGTCCCTTCGAGATTCGTCCATGCGATTGAACGAGGTGGGGATGAATCGAAGCCGGGTGGAAGCTGGAGGGTTTTACAGTCGCCGCGGTCAAGAAGATGTGCTGCTTTGAATACGTACAGGTGATATACTCAATCACTGGATTGCGCCCCCAATCTTGAAAATCCTCGCATGCAATGCAAAAGCTAAAGGTTCTTCTGATATTGGCCCTACTTTGTGCGACTGGCATCGGTGTCGGATGCGGCGCGTATTTTAACGGTCCTCCTCCCGGAGCTTTCCTCGGAAGGGTTGGGAGATACAATTATTCACCATCGGCGATACAGGTAGGGGATCTAGAGCAATTCTGGTGGTGTGGGGCTGCGCAAAATCCAAATCTGCCGTCTCAGACCAGCGACACAATTCAATATGTACAAATAAATATGTCGACCCATGAAGCAACTGCACCCATTACGGTGCTGGGAGAAACTCCGGGCGGCTGGGATTCAGTATATACATGTAATCCAAAGGTTATTCGGGGAAGCTTCGCCAATCCCCTGGGCGATGGTCAGAATTACTCATATGCGATGTATTACGTTGGAACGGCTTCCAAGGCAGGTCTAGTTAACAGCATCGGCGTGGCGTTTTCCAATGACGGAATTCACTGGAAGAAATATCCTCACCCCGTCATTTCTGCAAATACCGAGACCTATTTTGGTGTTGCTCAGCCTGCTGTTTATAACAGTGACGGCAAGGCCGAAATTTGGCTCTTCTATGAGGACGCAAATGAACCACAGACCTTTGCCCCGCACGTTAAGACTATCTCAACCGATGGGGTTCATTTTACAGTCGTTGGAACATTAACTACGAATGGAATACCCCAAGAAACAAGTTGGGGCGATATGGCCTACGATTCCAGCTCAGGATATTGGTATGCGGTGTTTAACGACGCTCTTCGGGCGTACTATCCGCATTCATGGGATGAGTATACGACTTATGGTACAAATTCTTCAGCAACGGAGTCTGGGCAACTAGGCGTGACGCTATATCGGATTAAGGACACGTCTCTTCTGACAGGAGCCACGCCATGGGAGATGCTCAAGTCTTTCGATACGAATCTCACCGGTTTTGAGTCAAATTTTCTAGCGGGACTTATGCGAGACCAGTATGGCAATGTCAATGTTGGCTCTTATCCTACTATTCAGTTGTTTCCCTCCATATCAGACCCTGCGCCAAGTTGGAACGCGTCTATTGAGGATGACTATGAATCGTCTCAGCCTCCATATTGGAACATTGGAAGAGTTGAATGGGTTCCGGGCAATCCATTAATGGCATTGAATCGATACGCAAACAAGTCCACTCATGAAGTCACGACCGGCTGGATTGATCCTAATGGTGGCTTTGTGTTGGAGTCTACGCTCGGTCATCTTTATGAGAGCCCCCAGAAAGGGGCCAGCCTGGCTTTTTACGGGTGTAAAGCCGGCAATACTGATTACTTCGTCTCAACGGACAGTACGTGTGGAGGGAATCATTTCTTCGGCCTGGATGGCTACGGCTATTCTGAGCCTCTAGCTGGTCTCACCCTTGTGCCCCTTTACAGTTGCTCCACGGGACACGATCATTTTGTGAGCCATGACCCAAAATGTGAAGGCCAGGGGCCGGGTCAACTCCTAGGGTACGCCATTCCGTAAACGTTTGAGTGTCCGCTCGCAGACTCTCAGGGGGGCCATGCTCCGCGACTAGCTGCTCCCGCACGCGGCTACGCGCGTCCGCTGGCCAGACTCACACGGCTTCCAGTGCCAGGCACTCCCGCGTGTATGCGTCGACCACACTGAGGATGCGCACCATGCGACTAGAGTTGGAGAGGGGATGTATGCCTCAGGCTAATTGCAAGTGCAGCTTCCCGAGGAGTTTACCGCGGTTGAACAGTAGCCAATCACGATTGGTGGGCCGTTCGATTTAATGCAGGTTGCATTTCCTACTGAGGAGTTACCCACATGGGGCACAGTTCCAGCGGAACTAATAATCGTCGGTGTTCCCAAATTAGCTAGTGATCCGGTGCTTACGTTAATAAGTCTACCGGTGCCAACAGGAAAGATCCATCCATGTTGATATGCTCCAACTATGTCGACATCCTCTACAGCCGAATAGGAATCCGCAAGTCCTGTAGCAATAGCCGATTCGTTCGTACCCAATGGCGCATTAAAGAGTCCACCATACAGTGAATTTTGACAGCCTGAATTATTTTGCCAATCAGCCCCATCATTCGCTCCGTCCCGTTCATCCCATAAACCAAAAACGCGATTGCGGCAAGCGCCGGAAAGGAATAGTAGCTGATAAGAATTTGTATTTCCTTCATTGCGCAATCCATAAAAGTTATTCCCATATGCACCGTATGACGCGAAGAGAATTGTGGCGTTAGTTTTCGATCCGGTGCTGGCTGAGCAATCGAGTTTTATAAAGGCATTCTCATTTGAGTCGAATCTGGCTCCGCCGAACTGTCTGCCCGATAAATTCAGACAAGCCGCGTTTGAATTTGTTTTTAGCCCGATAAACTCTCCGGATATAGACCCTATTAAATGATAGGCATAGGATCCAGTGTTGCTAAATCCCTCTACAGTGGCGTTGTCAACCAAAACCTCGGCTGCGCCCTCAATATGTAATCCGTCCATTGGTGTTGCAGTCCCACTGGTTTTCAGCAACCATAGGTCCTTGATGGTCACCGTGTTCGATTGACCAATACCATTGACACCTGAAAGATAGGCTTCATACAGCACGTCAGTTTGCGTTCCAGCGCTACCTAACAGCGTAAGCACAGTATTGGAATTAACGCTCGCGACGTTGTGTGAGGCGCCATTGATATTCAGGATGTCACCCGCGTCGATCTGCGCAAAGTTGGTCCCACTTACCCATGTGACGGTGGTACCGTTCGTGCTCACAACTCCGGCCGATTTCTTGCCGACGAAAAAGGCGGATGTCCCGTTGTCCAGAGAGCTGAGGATTTGCGCATGATTCATATTCCAAATAGAGTTTCGATGTGCTGCCCAGAGCTCCACGCTTGTCGGGTAGCTTCCCGGGGTAAACGTAATGCTGCATCCCGAGGGAAGCTGGAACTGTGTGGCGATGGTGCCGGGAGTCGCGCGAATGTCGCATGCGCCTCCGTTGGTTTTCCATGATGCTATCGCGGCGTTGATCTGAGCGCCGAGATCGTTTCCAGGGAATGCATTTGCATAGAGTTGCTGGTTAACGCTCGTTGAGACGATCGGACCGGTCTGGCAGTTTCCAGGAATGCAGACGGCAATTGCCAGGAGGGCAATGGCTACTGTCTTCATGAGAAATCTCCCTTTTGAGTGGGTGCAATGTTTTGATTGTATCGGTAGGTCAAAGCGCCCGATTGTTGCCTCCGTTGTGAAATTCATTCGAAATCCTTCCGGCTTTGTCGCACTATCCTGCTTACAATGGATACTCAAATGGCTGGCGCACCATACTGAAGGACATATTGCAGTTGTAATCTGGTAATGCAACGATGATTCAGAGTTTTCCATGTCAACAACAGCCAACCTGCCATTGATAGCCAACCATGAGCGTGCCAGGGGTGGCTTCGGGTGCCTCAGGACAAGAGTGGGCAGCCTTTTATTCTTTATCATCACATTTGAGGCCGCGTTGCTGGGCAGCGGGCGACTGCTGGAAATCGGTCCCTTCACCGCAAAAATGGTCTTGTATGCGCTTGCACTTCTCTACACGGGCTGGAGTCTGATCTCCCTCGAGAGTCTGAGATATTCGACCATCCTGCTTCTCATATCCTTTGCATTTCTGCTCACCTTCGGTATTATTAACGGTCTTGAGCACAGCGCTGAGATGCAATATCTCGGCCAGGACCTGAGCCCTCTGATATCTTTTCTGGTCCTTCCATTTTATGAATTGACGATTCGTAATGAGCGGGATGTCAGGAAGGCGTTCAGCATTGTCGTGGCGGCCGCTTTAACCATGGCGGCGGGCTATGCCGCCATTCTTTTGAGCCTATTTTCGGGAAGAATTTCGTTCGAGACTCTATACGGGTGGGTCAGTCGCGTAGGGGGCGAAGATTTTATCTTTGAAGGCGACAGCGGCCAGGTTTTCTACAAAGGGTGTCTCTTCATTGGAATAGCACTCTTCTTCCTCGTTTTCCAGAAGGGACGCTGGGCCAAAGCCGGCGCGTTCGTCCTGTTCCTGAGCCTGTTCATGGTTGGCGCCCGTGGTTTCGTTCTCGCGCTTGCGTTATGCGGTGTTATTTACGTATTTATCGGGCCGATGTCTGCAACCAAGAAACTGATCGCAGGTTTTGCCGCTATTACTCTGGCCGTAGTTCTTGTTCCGTGGGTCTTTGCGATGTTCGGCGACAAATCGGCTTCGAATTACGATCGCCTCACTCAGATCTCCGAGGTCTATGACAGGATCGCACCGAGCACTGTCCTGATGGGGCACGGCTTTGGTATGGGAGTGCCCATCAGGCCAATTCACATGGAGATCATGTATCTTGAGATATTCCATAAACAGGGTATAGTTGGCTTGCTGTGGTGGGCCACCCTGATTGGAATTGCGGTAATTCGCTGGAAAAGAGCAGTAAGGGGTGGAAAAGGGCAGCTCGCTTATCCATTGTTGCTGGCAGTCGTTTTTATTTGCATGGAATCGGCGACGAACCCATTTCTCAACAATCCTATCGGATTGTATCCCTTCATCATTTGCTATGTTGGTCTAGGCGTGCTTGCGGAATCGAGTAAGGGAGCAGCAAAAGACACCTGACAAAATCTTGACGCCGTTTAAGAGAATGAAGTGCGCCGATGAACCTGGTGCAGTGCGGGAAGTCTCTATGCGATTATTACATCGAGTTGTCACGAAGGCGCTAACGCTGAAGCAAGGCCGAATCAAGTCCTATGAGATTGCATCCAAATTAGTGCGAGGAAAGTGCGGAATCGAAATAAGGGGCCCCCAGTGAGGTCTTTAGAAGAAGACATTTATGGCTCCCTATATATCAGCACATTGGCTACCTTGATAATTGCGACTTCTCTGCCAACAATACATGGTCAAGGCACGCGGTTGATTTCGTTTTTGATCCTCAAAAGCCGCCTGGTAAAAATATTTTCTCGGAGGGATCGGATCTCGTTGGAATTGAAGATCAGGCCTACGACTTCGTCCTCTCATCCCACAACCTTGAACATTTTGCCAATCCAGTAAAAGCCTTGAAGGAATGGCAGAGAATTACGGTGAGAGGCGGAACGCTTGTTCTAGTGTTGCCTTATTATAAGCGGACGGCTGAATATCAAAGATCGCTGACAACGGTGGAGCATATGATGTCCGATTACCAAAATAACACTCCGGAATCGGATTTGACACACATTCGAGAAATTGCAAATCTGCATGGAACAGATGCCGCCAAAGCCGATTTCTTGAAGCGCGCACGTAATAATGAAATTACCAGGTGCATGCACCATCATGTGTTCAATGAAAGTACTACGCAGGGTCTGTTAGCCGCTGTCGGATTGAAGGTTCTTACTGTTGAACTAGCCTTGACCTGCCCCCCTGGATCCGCACAGGGGCAAGTATGATTTTCGGATTCAGGAGGGCGATATGGGCAGGAGCAAGCATACGGAAGCGCAGATCATCGCTGCGCTGAAGCAGGTTGAAGCCGGACGGACGGTGGATGATGTGGCGCGGGAGTGCGGCGTCAGCCAAGGGACGATCTACACCTGGAAGGCGAAGTTCGGCGGCATGGATGTCAGTGAGGCGCAGCGGCTGCGTTCACTGGAAGATGAGAACTCGCGTCTGAAGCGTCTGGTGGCGGATCTGAGCCTGGACAAGGAGATGCTGAAGGCGGTCATCGCAAAAAACGGGTTGAGCTCGTAGACCGGAGGACGGATGCGAGCTGGCTTCGCTCGCAGTATCGAGCCAGTGAGCGCCGGGTGTGCGGGCTGATGTCTGTTGCAGTGAGCAGCTATCGGTATCAGTCGCGGCGATCGGATGAGTCGCTGCGAGAGAAGCTGGTGCGGCTAGCTCGAGAGAAGCCGAGATACGGCTATCGGAGATTGCAGGTGCTGGTGGAACGTGAGGGCGAGCGAGTGAACCATAAACGGCTGTGGCGGGTGTACCGCGAGGCGGGTCTGTGCCTGAAGCGGAAGAAGCGCAAACACTGTGTGCGCATCGGATCGCCGCGCCCCGCGCTGAGCGGCGCTAACCAGGAGTGGGCCCTGGATTTCGCTCATGATGTGCTTGCCGCAGGACGCATGATTCGCGTGCTGAGTGTAGTGGATGCCTTC
>CAWAIX010000004.1:0-493969 GCA_963782175.1 uncultured Acidobacteriaceae bacterium | reverse complement strand
GCAACTGGGTCCTGAGCACCTGCGACGTTATCAGCGATACCTGCTGCAGGAGAAGAAGCTTGAGCCCAGTACCGTCGAGATCCGCATCTCGGCGCTGCGGTTCCTGTACAAGCGCATGCTGAAGCGGAGCGATCTGGCCTACGACGATCTCATCTTCCCCAAGGTGCCACACAAGCTGCCGACCGTGCTTAGCCAGGATGAAGTCGTGCGGTTGATCGACGCCGCACCCAACCGCTTGTACCGCATGATCCTGGTGCTGCTCTATGCCACCGGAGTACGCAGGACGGAAGCGGCAAGGATCAAGGTCGAAGACATCGACAGCCAGCGCATGGTCATCCACATCCGCCAGGGCAAGGGCGCCAGAGACCGCGATGTGCCACTCTCGCCGAAGCTGCTCGAAGAGCTGCGCAGCTGGTGGCGATGGAAGAAGCCGCGCGGATACCTCTTTCCCAGCACCGCGGGCCAGCGTGGCACCGACCAGCCTATCTCCGACAAGACTGTCTGGCACGCATGCCGCACAGCGGCCACGCGCGCCGGACTCACGAAGAAGATCCACCCGCACACGCTGCGGCACAGCTTTGCGACGCACCTGCTCGAAGCCGGCGCCGATCTGCGCACGATTCAGCTGCTGATGGGCCATGAGCGGCTCGAAGACACAACCGTCTACCTCCAGCTCTCACGACGTCACCTCCATGCCGCCATCAACCCGCTGGAGCAGATCACGCTTCGTGCCGGACAGCAGGACCGGAAGCGATGAGCCGGCCGCCCTTCGAGGTGGCCGACATCATTCGCATCAGTGGTGATAGCTTCCGGCAACGGTATAGCGCTTCGTTAACCTGGTCGCAGCACAAGGTGCTCGATGCGATCGCTCGCTGCCGTACCGCTGCGCTCGGCGGTCATCGCGATGCGTGCGTGAGCTGCGGACATCAGGCTATCTCGTATAACTCCTGCCGCAACCGGCACTGCCCGAAATGCCAGACCGGTGCACGCGATCAGTGGTTGGCCAAGCGACAGCAGGAACTGCTGGCCGTCGGCTACTACCACCTGGTCTTCAGCGTGCCGCATATGCTGGTGCCGTTGATGTGGCAGAACAAGCGGCAGCTCTTTTCCTTGCTGTTCGAAGCCAGTGCCGCCGCTCTGCTCGACGTCGCTGTTGATCCGAAGCATCTCGGCGCAGAGCCTGGCTTCCTGGCCATCCTGCACACTTGGGGACAGACACTTACTCCACATCCGCACATCCACTGCGTGGTACCTGGTGGCGGACTCGCGCCGGATCACACATGTTGGATATCTGCACCCTCTAACTTCTTCCTACCGGTTAAGGTGCTCAGCCGCGTCTTCCGCGGCAAGTTCGTCGCCGGACTGCGGCGCCTCTTTGCCCGCCATCAGTTGCGCTTCTTCGGCGAGTGCATGCCGCTCCATGAGGAGAAGCCCTTCGCCGTCTTCCTGCGCACGCTTTATCGGCAAGACTGGGTCGTCTATGCCAAACCGCCTTTCGGTGGCCCTGAGCACGTGCTGCATTACCTGGCACGCTATACGCATCGCGTCGCCATCTCCAACCATCGCCTGCTCTCGGTCTCAGCTGCTGAGGTCCGCTTCCGCTGGAAGGACTATGCTCACCAAAGCAAGCAGCGCACGATGTTACTTGCTTCCGAAGAGTTCCTGCGCCGCTTCGTCCAGCATGTCCTGCCGCGAGGCTTTCCCCGTATCCGTTACTTCGGCTTCCTCGCTAACCGCAGACGAGCCCGCATGCTGCCACTCTGCCGTGACCTGCTCCACCAGGCTCCTCCCGCTGAGACATCGTTCCTGGCAAGACCCACGCTATGGAAGTGCCCACACTGCCATGGACGCATGCATCTCCTTGAGCGAATGACCTCCGCCCAACTCTTCTTCGCCGAACCAAAGGCGGCATACCTGCTTGACTCCTCCTAGCAGTCTGTTCCAAGCGGCACTCATCGCGTGCTGCACTGCACACTTACTGGAGGTGTGCCGCAGGCCCGAAAATGGCGCTTTCCGTCCCGCCGACGCTGTGTTCCGCATCCTCTTCGGCATCCCTCACGAATGGCCACATAGAGGATCTCCGCTCACTCTGCACGCCTGCTCTTGCTGCCTCGGCCCAGCCCAGAGGATGAAAACCCCATAGCCAGCGTCCTTCCCCGATCGCACCAACGCCTTCCTTCAAACCCCTCTATCCGACCTGCTCCCCTTTATCTCCATCCACCGCGCACACCTGATACCGGGAGCAGCTCCGATAGAGTCCTGACGTTATACAGCAAGGTAAACATTCGCAAACGACGGCCGACTCCCGGGTATCGATCACTCGTGAGGTGTTCGCATCATCGTCTGTTTCCCTTTTATCCGCACTGCGAGAGTCGCAACAACATCGCGCTGGAGTGGCGCTCAGCCGAACTTCTTCGTGACCGCCATAGTGTTCTCCAGCAAAGGATTTCGCATCAGAATGCCGGTTGCTGAAGTTCCGCAATCAAATCCGTAATCTGCTTCGTCTGATCATTTGGCCGATGTATCTTCGCTAGCTGCATCGCTTCCGCGAACGCCTGCCTCGCCTCCTGGTCTCGATGCACCTTCATCAAAGTGCCGCCGAGTTGTGCTTTCAAGCTCGCGCTCTGAGGAACAAGCGCTACCGCTGTCCGTGCCTCCCCTACCGCACGCTCGGCCATGCCCTGCTGCAGCAGCATCGGTATCTGGCTTACGTGGCTCTGCGCCGCCGCAAGCGTTACGTCATAATTCCCGCGATAAACCAGAACCGCGCTCGCAACTATCGCCTCTGGTATGTCCTCCTGAAACTGCCTATATGGATTCAGGTCGCCCTCACCCCACAGCATGCCGGAGGCATCCTGCGCGCCCACCAACACCACTCCTGAGATGTGCGTTGGGATTACCGCCTGCGGCTCTCTCGCCATCAGGGCCAACCCTGTGGGAAGAGGCCGGCAAGGAATTCCCGCCGCGGCCAGATCGTCGTTCAGACCTGCGTGCGCAATCCAGCAGTCCGTAATCTGGTGAACGGCAAGATAAGCACTCAACTGCTTCAGTGTCTGCGCCCAGTCAACGTTCGAGTCCGCAAGATACAGATGCGATTTGTCTGGCCCGCCGAACGCCTCGTTGGCGTATGGAATGTAGTTGGGATAGGTACGCAGCGACGAAACCATCTGGAACACGAGCACCGCTGCAACGGCATACATTGCGACCTTCGATGATTTTGCAATCGTCCATGCGCACGCACCTGCCAGCACCGCCGCGAACGGGTAGACGGGCAGCACGTGACGAACGCCGATGTTCAGGTCCGATGTCATGCTCGCTCCCAAAAACACCAGAATCCCTGCCCCAAGAAAGACCAGCTCACGCCGGTACGGCAGCAAACCGCGCACAAACAAGACCGGCGCCAGCAGCGTCAGCAATAGCAGCGTAAGGCTGCTCTTGATCAACAACGCCGCGGGAAAATACATCCACGAGCCTCGAGGGTAGAGTCTCCCAAACAAGAATCCCGAGACATGCGTCACGCCTGCAGGCAGCTTGGTCCAGCCATACAGGTACGCCTCCGGCAAGAGGTGCCATTGTGCCAGGTGTACCACCACCCAGGTTTGCGTCTTACCAGGCATCATGTGTACAAACTGAGCGAGTGCGGGCATCATTACCAGCCCGGCTGGACGCGCCGCATAACGAAATCCGTAGAAGCTCCACAGAATCACATAACCGATCGCCGCACCCGCGCAGATCGCGCCTGCGAGCCGTAAGGCGCGCCTCGTGTTCCAAATGGGAATCACCTCGGCCGCCGCGCACACCAAAACGATGGGCAGGATCAACACGCCGCTCATTTTCGTTACCAGAGTGAGCCCCACCGTAACGCCAAACACCAGCAGACGTGCAACGCTCGCCTGCTTCACATACCGGTAGA
The DNA here is from genome assembly GCA_963782175.1 of uncultured Acidobacteriaceae bacterium. GTDB lineage: Bacteria > Acidobacteriota > Terriglobia > Terriglobales > Acidobacteriaceae > Silvibacterium. The sequence continues at coordinate 490,056 of CAWAIX010000004.1, read as the reverse complement.
ATGCATACACTGCGGCGCACAAACACGTAGCCAGACCCATGTCCGTTGTCACCAGCGCTCCATGTGCCAGCACCGTCGGCTCAAACGTAAACAGCGCCAAGGCGAGCAGCGCCGTCTCCGGCCCAAACATCTCGTACCCCATGGCAAAAACCAGCACCCCGAGCAGCAGGGTGAATACGCACACGGCTGTTCGGCTGCGGATCACCAACAGGTCCATGTTGTTGGCCTGCATCAGCTCTCCGCCGCCCGCATACTCCTCGACGATGAAGAACGGATTCGGTGGGTGCGGCTGCTTCAGTTCCATTCCCAACAACGGAATGGCAGCCACCAGCTTTACAAGCGGCGGATGCTCTGGATTGACCCCGAAATCCCGCGCACGCCAGTGCTGGTAACCCGCATAAAGGTGCGCGCTCTCATCCAGCGTGAGCGACATCTGCCGCAATGACAGCAGCAGCTCCGCTGTCAGAATCGCTAGAAGACATGCCGCGCCTAACAGAAAGACTAGTCTGTACCGAGAAGGACCAGCCACCTTGAAACGTTCCATAACACCTCCGGAAAAAGGTGGGCCGCCTACCCTGTCCTTGATGTGTAGGAAAGGTACGCCTCTTACCAACTCCCGTCGACAGAATTATTGGAAGGTGGGCTTCCACATGGCCGAAAAGTCGCCTCCTCGGACAAGTGACTCTTGCCTATCAATGGGCGAAAGCGCCAAGGAGATGGTAGGGTGCTGACTCGGTACCTTTCTGCTGCTGATTTGCGATCTAAACCGCGGTTGCGAACGCGTGCTGCCAAGGTTGGACGATGCCAAATTTCGGAAAGATGCCCTTGCCGATCAGGTGCAACAAGCCGTTGCCTCTCTCGCTGTATTCGCCTTCTGAACTCAAAGGATGGCGCTGCCGACAGCCTGCGAACAGCCAGCGTGCTGTGAGCCCTATAAACTCATCGCATGACCCCTGCAGTCGACCGGCGCGCCCGGGAAGATCTCGATCTTTTCCTCCTTGCTCTCATCAGTCAAGGCATCGACACCCTCTACCGTATGCAGTCTCTGGCCGGGATCTCTCAAGGGACTAGCCTGCAAGCGATCCAACGGCTCTTCGAGCACGGGCTCATTCGATCCAGCGCAGAAGGTTCCAGACGGCGCAAGACCTGGTCTCTGACGCGTGCCGGACGAAGCCGGCTTCAGCGCGACTCCCGGCCTCGTACATCACAAGGTCTCAGCAACAGCAATTTCGAAGGTCTGCTCCGGACCGCCTTATTGATGGCCTTCGTACATGGGGATTTCCAGTCAGCCAGTTCTGTCCTGAGTACCGCGGCCACTCGGCCGCAAAAGATTGACGGGGATAAGACCCAAAAGCGTGGTGAAGTTCCAGAGATCGCGTCCGTTTACACGCGGATGCGCCGTCTCCGAATGGCCCAGATAGCCAGAGTCGAAGCAAAGATCCTCGCGCATTTGGCATTGGACCTGCGGTCAAGGGGTAAGGCCTAGTCCGCCGGCCCTATCCACCGCGTGTTCCAAAAGGCTTGTGCCGGGTTTCCGGCAACTCCCATAGACCAGATCCCAGTCAGGTTCAAAATTGCTTTCAATTTAGCCGGTGCACGACTTTTTTCCGAGGTCGTTTTGGACCAGGGAATTGCCTGTGGTTCGATGGAACATAAGCGGCCGTCTCCACGGAGGCCGCGTTGGCGAATTTCATTAAGAACTGGCCAGAAAGGAGGTTTGGGGCGGACAGGTCCGCCTGGTCATTTCACCTTCGGAGTAAACCAGATATCGTCCCCAATCCGCGCCGGCAACCAAGCTCGCAAGCCGTTCTTGCCGATCAGATCGACTCCCGGATCACTTCCTTACTGCCGAGGAGGCCGCAGAATCTCTCGGGGGAATCAATCCCCGTAGCCTTGTTCGCTGAGCCAGAGAAGGCCAGGTTCCTGCCTACCCGCGGAAGAGGGAAAGCGAAGGCTATGGCGCTTCCGCAGTGCAGATCTGCGCAACTCTAATGGATATGGTGCAGCACTGCTTACTGACAGTGAAGCAGCCGAGCGACTCGGTGTGAGTGCGGCAACGCTACGTTCTTGGCGGTGCCGTGGCGTCGGTCCTGCATTCATAAAAATGGGCAGCGGTGCCAAGGCTCCCGTGCGATATAGTGAGGCTGATCTTGAGCAATTCATCGCTCAGAGTCGCCGTGTTCCTTCAGTGCGGGCTGCATTCGAGGGATAACGATGGACGTTTACAAGCGCAAAGGCACGAAACACTGGCTCGCAGACTTCACTGTTAACGGACGACGATTCAGGAAGAGTACGGGAGCCACAACAAAGGCAAAGGCGATGGAAGTTGCGGCAGAACTTCTCAGGCAGGCACAGACAGGCGCGGCACCGGCTCGTAAGGGACCGGTGCCGGTCCTTTCTTCGTTTGTTGCGGAACGATTCCTGCCGTACATCCAAGCCGCACAACTCGATTCCGACACCAAACGCTATTACGAAACCGGATGGCGTCTGCTCTTAGAGACACGCATCGCGGGCTGGCGTCTGGATCGAATAACGACAACCGAAGCTGAACTGCTCCAATTCCCCGGCACCGGCTCGACGGCAAATTGTGCTCTGAGGACTCTACGCCGGATTCTGTCCCTGGCACGCGAATGGGACGTGTTGCAGAGTTCCCCACGCATCAAGCTCAGGAAGGAAAAGGAACGCACCGCTGTGTTCACGGCTGAGCGGGAAAAGGCTTTCTGGACGCGGTACCTCAACCGCTGAAGGACGTGTTCCTTATCGTTCAGGATTCGGGAATGCGACCGGATGAGGTGATTTGGATGCGTTGGGACTAATGTTCTCTGGGGCAAGAACCTCATCTTTGTTCCTGAGGGAAAAGACGGACAATGCCAAGCGTCACGTGCCACTGAGCGACCGGGTTCGCAGCCTCTTGCGAGTTCGGGCACAAGGGGCCACAAGCGAATGGGTCTTCCCGTCAAAGCGTCGCAAAGGTCATATCAGCTACTTCCCTATCGCTCGCGATTTCGTGGCGACGAGAAAGAAGGCAGGGCTCCCTGACGATCTTGTTCTCTACAGTGCAAGGCACAGCTTTGCGACTGACATGCTGGACAAGACCGGCAACATCGTCCTGGTTGGCAGGATGCTTGGCCATCAAAGCGTCACGACGACGCAACGATACCTGCATCCACAGTTGAAAGACATTGCAGAGTATGTGAATCAACGCAACTCGGACAATGCAAAGCAGAATTTACGGCACAGTCTACGGCACAGTGAGAGTGTGACTCAGTAGATCAGGCTGCCAAAGCTGTGATTTTATTGGCTGCCCCCCAGGGATTCGAACCCCGATATGCTGATCCAGAGTCAGCTGTCCTACCATTGAACGAGGGGGCAGTACGGAATGGGGTGGCTTTGCGCCACTCTGTTCATAGTAAAGCGGTTCAACGGTGCGGTCAATGTTCTGAACCCACTCCTGTCAAGGCGCGAACGCTGAACGAAATCCGATCGTCCGAGGAAGCGATCTAGTACAATCTCCATTGTCTTGATTGTCTTGGAAATCCTCTTTAATTTGTTATGGGTTGCTCTCTCGGCGGCTCTGGTTGGGCTCTGGGTTGTGGGCCGCGCCGGAGAAACCGTAGATTCGCCGGGCGCGAGCATCCGTATGCAAATTACAGCGCTGGCGGTTCTGGTCGTCATCCTGTTTCCGGTCGTCTCGCTAACAGATGATCTGCTGGCCTATACCGCGCCGGCTGAGGTCGAACATCTGGTAAGGCGCGATCTACAAGATCAGCCCGCCGGACACGTCGACGCGGCGGCCGCTATCATCGACGCATTGTTTTGTTTCCCTAACATACCTGGCTCGGGGATCCCCTCCCACATGTCACCCGCGATGAGGATCGGAACCCCGCGCGAGGAGTCTCTAAAGGTACTGGGGAACAGGCCGCCTCCCTCCGCATAGTTCAGGCGACTTTCTCAAACCATTCACAATTTTTTTCATTTTAAGCCGCTACGTTGAAAGTGGTGCTATGAAAGTTCTCCGGATTGGAAGCTTGGGCTTTCTGCTCGCGTGGCTGTGCGCGGGAATCGCCGCTGGCCAGCCGACGGCTCCGCTGACCCTGCAGCAGGCACTCGATATGGCCCGCGCAAAGAATCCGACGCTGCTCTCGGGCCAGCAGCATGTGATAGCAACCAAGGCGAATGAGATCACGGCCGGATTGCGGCAGAATCCCAATTTCACGATTTCAGGCGCGGATGTAAGTTTGCCGGCAAATAATCCGAGCAGCCCCTACACGTACGTTGGCAATGTCAATCGTCTGTTTGAAAGAGGAGAAAAGCGCCGTTGGCGGCTGGATATCGCACGAGGGACCACCGATTTCACGCAAAGCCAGTACAAGGATTCCGAACGCCAGACCGTTCTGCAAGTGAAGCAGGCGTTCACCAACATGCTCGCGGCGAAAAACGCTCTAAAAATTGCCGACGACAACCTGAGCAGCTATCGCAGGACCGTCGACCTGAGCAGGGCGCGCCGCAATGCCGGTGACATCAGCGAGACGGATTTCGAGCGCATCGACCTTCAACTCGCCGAGTTCGAGTCCGACTACGACAACGCAAAGCTGACCCTGACGCAAGCGAGCGATCAACTTCAGTTACTGCTCGGTATCGAGAAGCCCAACGAAACATTCGACATTACTGGCACCCTCGCCCCGCCGAGCCTGCCGGAAACCCTGCCGCAGATCGAGCAACAGGCACTTGCCGCCCGTCCCGACTATCAGGCCGCGATGCAATCCGTGCGTGTGGCAGATGCCAACGTCAAGCTTGCCGATGCGAACGGTACGACCGACCCAACGATTGGCGGCGAGTATGAACGCGTTGGAACTTATAACAGCGCCGGCTTTCAGGTTTCGATTCCGCTGCGCATTTTCGACCGCAATCAGGGCGAGAAGGAGCGAACCCGTTATGAGGCGCAGTCCAGCCGCTTTGCCGAGGAGGCGGCGCGCAACCAGGTCGTGAACGACGTCGAGCAGGCCTGGGCCGGATACCAGAGGGCCATTCAGCTAGCCGCCCGTTACAACGGCCATTACCTGACAGAAGCAGCGCACGTCCGCGACAACCTGGAATTCAGCTACCGTCACGGCGGCAGCACGCTCCTCGATTATCTTGACGCGCTGCGCGACTATCGCCAGACCAATCTCGACGCTCTCAATGCCAACCTTCAGGTATGGCTCAGCATTCATCAACTCAGCTACGCGGCTGCAACGGAGATTCTGCCATGAAATGGCAACGCCTCGTTCCAATGATTTCACTCGCCGCTCTATTCTCGACGGCATGCAAACATGAGCAGACCGCAACCACATCAAGCGGCGCAGGCACAGTTCAGGCGCAAAGCGTGATTGAAACCACGACGGTTCACAACCAGCCGGTCATAAATCAACTCGTGCTCGCGGCTAAAGTGATGCCGAATCCGACCTCGGTCGTTCATATATATCCACCGATCAGCGGTCGAGTAGTGGCACTCAAGGTGCTTCCCGGACAGGAAGTTGCGAAGGGCCAGGAAATCGGAACTCTCCAGAGCAGCGACGCCGCCCAGACGCGATCTGACTTCGAGAAGGCCAAGATTGAGGCTGCCCGCGCCGATCTGCAACTGCAGCGCGCGAAGGAGTTGCTGCAGCACGAAGTGATGGCACAGCGCGATTACGACGACCTGAAGGCCATGGACGACGCCGACCACGCAGAACTGGAGAGGGCGCGGCAGGCGCTGCACATCCTAGGGTTTTCCGAAAACGCCACCAGCGACACGATTCCGCTGCGGTCGCCGATCAGTGGCGTGGTGCTCGATGTTGGCACGGCGGCCGGCGAGTTGCAACGTTCGCTCGACAACGCCACCGCGATTGCAACTATTGCTGATATCAATCCCATCTGGGTGATGGGCGATCTCTATCCGCGGGATGTCGGATCGATCAAGGTCGGTGAGCCCGTGGATATCTCCGTGACCGGCTATCCAGGCGAAATCTTTCACGGCACGATCAACAACATATCCGATGCAGTCGATCCTACTTCGATGACTCTGAAGGTCCGCGTGGTGCTGCCCAATCCACAGCACAGGCTTAAGCCACAGATGTACGCCACCATCGCGGTCACAAATCACAAAGGAACCGCGATCGTAGTGCCTTCAACCGCGGTAATCCAGAACGGTAAGCAGGCATTTGTCTTTGTCGAGACCTCGCCAGGCAAATATGCGCGCCGAACCGTAACCCTCGGTGCGACGCACGAAAAGACCGATGAGATTCTCGAGGGACTTGGAGATGGTGACAAGGTTGTCTCGAGCGGAGCCGAGCTTCTGCGCGAATCAGAGGATCAATAATGCAAGCACTGATCCGGGTCCTGCTGCGTTTCCGCAACGTAGTATTGATCATCTTCATCGCCTCGCTAGCGGTGGGCGCCGTTGCGTTTCTGCAACTGGACATCGAAGCTTACCCTGACCCGTCGCCGCCAATGGTTGAATTCATCACCCAGAATCCGTCCTGGTCAGCCGAGGAGATGGAACAGCAGGTTACGGTTCCCCTTGAAGCGGGACTGAACGGCACGCCGAAACTCGAGCAGATTCGCTCCATCAGCATCTTCGGGTTGAGCGACGTGAAGATGTACTTCTCGTTCGACAGTGATTACTTCATCGATCGCCAGGAAGCTCTCAACCGCCTCCAGCAGGTCAACCTGCCAAATAATCTTCAGCCTCAACTATCGCCGGAGTCGCCGATCGGCGAGATTTACCGCTATCAACTCACCGGGCCCGGTTATTCGCTCAACGAATTAAAGGCAACGCAGGACTGGTTTGTTGTGCGTGAGATGAAACAGGTGCCCGGCATCATCGACGTTGCAACCTTCGGTGGCACCACGCGCCAGTACCAGGCCGAGGTCGATCCTCACAAGCTGCTGGCCATGGGCGTGACCATGACCCAAGTGGTTAACGCCGTCCAGAACAGCAACGCCAACGCGGGCGGCAATTACCTTACGCTCGGCAGCCAAAGCGTAAATGTGCGAGGCATCGGCCTGCTGCACTCGCTCACGGATATGAGCAACATTGTGGTTGCCGAGCGCAACGGAACTCCAGTGCTGCTGAGTGACGTGGCGACCGTGCGAGAGGGGCGTCAGCCGCGCCTTGGTAAAGTCGGGCGAGACGAGAACCCTGACATCGTCGAAGGCATTGTGCTGCTGCAGAAGGGCGGGAATTCACTTCCGGCACTGGCCGGCATCCGCCAGAAGATCCACGACCTCAACACCGGCAACCTGCTGCCGCCGGGGATGAAGATCAGCACCATCTACGACCGAACGAAGCTGATCAATACGACTACGACCACGGTGCGGCACATCATTATCACCGGCCTGATCCTCGTAACGCTGGTGCTGCTCGTTATGCTGGGCGACCTGCGCCTGACCTTCATCGCGGCCATCACCATTCCTTTCGCTGTACTGTTCGCCTTCGCGATGATGGTGCTGACAAACCACTCGGCCAACCTGATTTCGATCGGCGCCATCGACTTCGGCATCCTTGTCGATGCGTCCATCGTCGTGCTCGAAAGCGTGTACCGAAAGATTTCGCGCCGGGTCGAAGGTGAAGACGTGGGCGAGCTGATCATGGAAGGCGTCAGCGACGCGGCGAAGCCTGTCCTGTTCGCAACGCTGATCATTATGGTGGCTTTCATTCCGTTGTTCACGATGCAGGGCGTGCCGGGGAAGATATTTGCTCCCATGTCGGTTACGTATGGCTTTGCACTCACGGGCGCCCTCATCTTCGCGCTGATCTTCGCACCGGTTCTTGGCTCCTTTACTGTTCCGAAGCAAATAAAGCACGAAGCTACAGACACATGGCTGAGCCGCTTCTTGCGACGGCATTACGACAGGGCACTGCATGGCGCTTTGCGCTTCAGTAAACTCACCTGGCTGATCGCGCTGGCTTCGCTAGTAGGAGCGGTGCTGCTCTTCCGCCTGGTCGGCGGCGAGTTCATGCCCGCGCTTGAAGAGGGCAACCTGTGGATTCGCGCCACCATGCAACAGGACATTTCCTTCCAGCAATCCGAGAAGCTGACCGACGACATCCGGGAAATCCTGCGACAGTATCCAGAGATCACGCAGGTGGTCTCTCAGATGGGCCGCCCTGATGACGGCACCGACGTGAGCACCTTCAACAATGCGGAGTTCCTGGCCGACCTGAAGCCTTCGGGACAGTGGCGGCCGCAGTTCCACGGCAACAAGGAAGAGTTGATCGCGGCGATCCAGAACGACTTCAAGCGCTTTCCCGGCATTGACTTCAACTTCTCGCAGAACATACAGGACAACGTGGAAGAAGCGATGTCGGGCGTCAAGGGCGAGAACTCTCTGAAACTTTTCGGCAACGACTTCGAAGAACTGACACGCATTGCGAATCAGATTGAGGGCATCATGCATGGGGTGCCGGGCATCACGGACGTTGGAGTGTTCGACGTGACCGGCCAGCCCAGCCTGATGGTGTCCATCGACCGGACGAGGGCCGCCCGGTATGGGCTGCAGCCGCAGGACGTGAACAACATCGTCCAGGCGGCGGTGGGCGGGGCGCCGGTGACGACCATCATCGACGGCGACCGGCGGTTCGACTTCGCCGTTCGGTACACGCCGGAGTTCCGGGACACTCCGGAGGCGATCGGTAAGATCCTGGTGCCAACGCCGGACGGGACCCAGGTGCCGCTGAGTGCCGTGGCCGACGTCTCCCTCCGCAACGGGGCGTTCATGATCTACCACGAGGGAGCGCGGCGCTATATCCCCATCAAGTTCAGCGTACGCGGGCGCGACCTCGCCAGCGCCATCCAGGACCTGCAGGGGCAGCTGGCGCAGAAGGTGAAGCTGCCGTCGGGCTACAACTACACATGGGCGGGTGAGTTCGACAGCCTGCGTAAGGAGCAGCAGCGGCTGGCGCTGATCATCCCGGTCAGCGTGGCCATCATCCTCCTGGTGCTTTACATCCAGTTCCGGACGTGGAAGGACGCGTTCATCATCGTGGGCATGTTGCCGTTCGCGTGGATCGGCGGTGTCGTCACTCTATTCCTCACGGGCACTTCGTTCAGCATCTCGGCTGCAGTTGGATTTACATCGCTGACGGGTGTTGCGACGCTCGGAGCGGTGGTTTTTCTTTCAGGAATCAGGCGAGCGCAACGCGAGGAGGGGCCGGAGCGGGGGCTGATCCGGGGGTGTCTCGATGAGATGCGGCCGGTGGTGATGGCCTGCATGGCGGCAGCGTTCGGACTGCTGCCGGCGTCGGTTGCCACTGAGATTGGGTCGCAGACACAAAAGCCGCTCGCCCGGGTGGTTGTTGGAGGAATGGTCACTACCCTGCTGGCGATCCTCTTCGTGATTCCGCTGATGGCGCGCCAGCGGAACCGGGAGGGCGAAAACGGTGAGGCCGCATAGAGCGGTCCCCCCTCCCCCGGTTTTGCCTTGTATTTGCAACCGTTACATTCTGTTGGGCTTACGGCGCTTCGGCTGCAACCGTTTCATTCCATTGAACGTGGCCGCAAGCGTCTCATTCCTTAAGGTTTAGGCCCAGGATTTTGCTGCGATCGCTGCAACCGTTTCATTTTATTGGGCAAATCTGCAACCGTTACATCTGATTGAGTTTAACGAGAACCGCAAGCGTCCCCTCTGAATACCCAAAAACACGAAGGCCCGCCGGAGCGGGCCTCCTGAGACCTATTTCGATTTTACCGTGCGGAGCCGTAATTCTCGGCCAAGGTCTCCTCGGTAAGGGTTGCAATTCGGTTTAGCGGCCCTAGGAGGCATTATTTACTTGAAAATAGGGCAGTTACTGTGATATAATACTAAAGATCTGCTCACAAATTTCTTAACAGTAAGGAGCTAGTTATATGGATACGCACTTGACAGAGTCCATCATCACTTTCCTGCGCGCCTTCGAGCGAACCGACACCCGGGGTGACGTTGCAGCCTTGGCTGCGTCCTATGCCGACACGTTTCTCGTCGCCGCGCCGGATGGAACCAGAGCCGTAAGACGAGATGACTTCGCGCTGGCCCTGCCGCGGCGGGAGAAGATGTTCGACGAGATGGGCTGCCGGTCGACGAAGCTCGGGTTGGCCACCGTAACCAGACTTGACGACCGCTACGCGATGGCGGAAACAACGTGGAAGATGGATTTCAAGGGCCGCGAGGTCGAGGTGGGATCGACTTTCATTCTGGATACGAAGGATGAGCTGAAGATCGTGCTCTACCTCACGCATCAGGATGTCCGGACGGTGTTAAAGGAGAGGGGGATGTTGTGAGGGTTAGTTTGCTTAAGCCCAACGCTTTCCACTGAGCCCCTATCCGACCCAAGCCAACTGTACAGACGGCAGGCTTGAGTGGGGCACCCGGCTCCAACTGGAGAACGAAACACCTCGTAGCTCCGGGCAAGTTACTCAAAACGCCGTTTTTCAGGAACTTCGCTTCCTGAGCTATTTCTTTTTGCCGAACACGGCGGCAATGGATTTCTTTTTCTTCTGGAGGATGCCTCCGACATCGGCGGTGATATAGGGATTCTCAGGCGTCCCAATGACGCGCAGGGGCACTCCAGTCGTGTTTTTTGAAGTCGCGTCTGAACCATTTAACTTCGTGAGCAATCCTGCGCCGACTTTGCCGATGCCTTTTGCCGATTCGATTCTTGCGACGAGGTTGAAGTCCAGTTCATCGCGAGAAGATACAGTCCCCCTCCCATTGATCTCGCCCACCGCCGGAATCACGGCGTCGATGTTGTCAACAACAACGCCTGCGTTAGTAATGCGGACATTTACCCGCAATTTTTCAATAGTCGTCGTGTCTCCGGTTTTCAGACGGCTCAGTGCAGCGATGCCGTGAATTTTTGGACCGATGTCAAAGCCCACGAGGCGTGTGTTGTCGAGCGCGATCGGCCCGCTAATGACGAGCGATTTTTCCGGCCCAATGATGGCAACGTTCAAAGCCAGCGTTCCGCCCTTCAGTACCGCACCGTTTGGCAGACGAACGCCGGCCGCAGTCATCAAATGTTGCACTTCATCGATAGCCAGGCCTTGCCCAGCGAGTTTCAAATTCAGCTCCAGCTCATCCGTGCCGGTGGCGACAGGCTGATACGTTCCGCTCACGTGGATCGCGGAGGCGCCGATTCTTGTCATGGCGTCCTCGATCTGCCCGGTGTACTCCTTCAGTCGATGGGTGCCACTGTAACCGAAATCCAGCGGCTCCGGCACAGCGGCGCCGTCTTTGCGAAGCTTCAGATTCTGGATATGCATGGTGCCGTTAGTGGTCAGGATGTGCCCGTCGGAGGCGGAGCGCACTTCGATGTCCGCAAGGAACGACAGACCTGCATCGCGAGAGAGAAATCCGGCGGCGACCGGGTCCAGCCGCTTGATGGATATTTGCGCGTCGGCGGGGCTGGTTGCCGTATCGACACGATTCAACGGACCGACGTGGCCACTGATATGAGCAGTGCCCCCGCCGGGCAAGTTCGCGCTCATTTCGAATGGAAACTGAGAGTCGAATGAAAAATTGCGTACGCTAAGATTCAGGTTTTCGTACACGCTGGGCTGGCCGTGCACGGGAATGCTTGCGATCACGACGCGGCCGTCTTCGATGACGATGCGTCGAACGTCGAGGATTGGGAACTCCGTCGCATAAGCTTTCGAAATTCCCGAAGGTCCGTCCGCAACAGTGCCGCCAGCGGGGAGGCGGCCAATGCTTGAAAAATTCCACGTGCCATTCGTCGCGCGATTTAACGTGATTTGCGGAGATGTGATCTGAAAACTTTTTAGAACCGCCTTGCGCGAGAAAATCAGTGGCCGCAGGAAGACACCGATGCGGACCTCCTTGGCCGTGAGAAACGGAGCGGCACTAAAATCGGGATCGTCGGCGACACTGAGGTCTTTGGCGATCAGGCTGGTAGAGAAAATGGACAGGCTCAGGTCTCCTAATTTCACGCTGCGGCCAAGCGCACTTGTGAGTTGCGTTTCGATGGTGGGCCGGAACGTGTTTGCGTTCACGAAAAGAGGAATCGACGCAAGTCCCAGGATGACGAGACCGACTAATGCCAAAAGTATTTTTGTCCAACGTTTCATGGGAGAACCTCAGCGCGATGGGTTCGAAGAACCGGCAAACTTCGAGGCATCGATGATAGTCTCACGCCGAGCGGAGAAGCAGCTATGGATCCGCGACGTCACTCACCGAGCGATACGCCGCGTCATTCCGTTTGCCTGAAAAGTCCCCTTTCAGGTAACTTGCCGTGTGGCCGCGCCCAGAGAGTTGAAGTTGCTCAAATCCCCGTTCTTCGGGAACTGCGCTTCAGGCGTAACAGCTAGGTTTTCGGGACGTCGACTGTACGGCCAAGTGAACAAAAGCGCGTTTACCAGGACCTTAGCGGTGACCGACTGGCTCGACGAGTGTGTTGCCTCTTGCCAACAGCGAGAGGTTCTACGCAGTCTGGTTCTGAAGGGTCGGGGTGGTTGAATCGTGAATTGCGCCATGTCGGCTTGACGCCGCCCATTTCGTCCAATTTACAATCTGCGAATCGATCTCGGGGTCGATGCTCACTGGTGCGAAACTTGCAGATTGGGAGAAATCGGATGCAGAAAAATCAAATCCGGGTCATAGCTTTGGCATTTGCTCTGCAGATTGTTTTCGCTGACGCAGGCCGGCAGGCAGTTGCGCAGTCCGGAAAGGCTGCCTATCCGGCGATGGCTCCCCTGGATCAGTACCTGATATCTGACGAGAACTCCGAGATCGCGCTGGCTCGCAGTGCTGCACCCGCCTCCATTTCCGATGGAGCCGAGGTGATGGCACTGGGACGCGACGGATACAAGGTTGCGGTGAAGGGAACGAATGGCTTTCTCTGCATCGTGGAGAGGTCGTGGGCGCAGGGCGAAGATGACGCGGAGTTCTGGAATCCGAAGATGCGTGCACCCCATTGCTTCAACGCGCAAGCCGCCAGCAGCTTTGCCCCCATCTACCTGATGAAGACCCGGCTTGTGCTCGAAGGAAAATCGAGGGCTGAAATCGCGCAGGCAATCGCGAGCGCACTCGATAAGAAAGAGCTGCCCGGTCTGGAGCCTGGCGCGATGGCTTACATGATGTCGAAGCAGCAATACCTGAACGACCGGGGCAAGAGCTGGCACCCGCACGTGATGTTTTATTCCCCCGGCGATATGACGAAGAGCTGGGCGGCCGATGCCCCGAACTCACCTGTCATGCTGGCGGTTGACCCGGAGGAACGGGTGACGATTCTGTTTGTCCTTGCGGATAAGTGGTCGGACGGCACGGCGGCTCCGTCGAATATGCCCTGATCGGCGGTTTTAGACGAGACGTCTCGTAAGCAGGGGCCGCAGGCTCCAGTTTCTATCATTCCCAACCTCATCATAAGGCGAGCCGACAAACGCATCGTTGATGCAATATCACCGACCAGGCTGCGTGGCGAACCAGTCGAGATGGCGGCGGATGTCGCGCACCAGCATGCCTGCGAGGATCGTGGGGAAAGCAGTCGCCCGGATCGCACCAGACACCTACCAGGTCACGCTGGAACGGCCACGCTATAAACCGGATAGTCGGTGTAGCCCCGCGAGTCGAACGTATAAAAGGTATCGCGGTCATTGCGGTTGAGCGGCAGCGCGAGCTGAATGCGCTTCGGTAGGTCGGGATTGGCGACGAAGTGACGGCCGAATGCGACCAGGTCGGCATCGCCTTTCTCAACGATCGCCTCGGCGGTATGGATTCACGGGATGATTCCGAGAAATTGGAATTTTCGGGCAAGATAGGGGCGACGAGCGCCCCATCGCACAAAGGCCCGGTTGCGGGCACAAGCGAGCCTTTAGTGATGGAACGCCGCACCGTTTAAGGACGGCTTTAACCCGGGCTGGGTTACGAACCAGTCGAGATGCCGGCGGATGTCGCGCACCAGCATGCCAGCGAGGTCGTGGGTGAATCCGTTGCGAACGACGACACGCTGGACTATCAGGTCCTCGCGGTTAGCGGGCATTCGATAGGTCGGCACCTGCCAGCCGCGGTCCCGCAGGCGGTCGGAGAGATCGTAAAGCGACCAGTTCGGCTGCTCTTTGAGGGTCCATGAGAGCACCGGCAGGTCGGTGCCGTTGCTGAGGATCTCGAAGGGCCCGATGCTTTCGATCTTGCGCGCCAGATCGATCGCGACATCCTGGCAGGCTTCGTGGACGGCGCGGTATCCGGACTTGCCGAGCCGGATGAGGTTGTAATATTGCGCCACGATCTGGCTGGCGGGGCGCGAGAAGTTGATGGCCATCGTCGGCATGCTGCCGCCGAGGTAGTCGACACTGAAGATGAGATCGGGATGCAGGTCGGACTGCTCGCGCCAGACAACCCAGCCGACTCCGGGGTAGACGAGGCCGTACTTGTGCCCCGAAGTGTTAATGGACTTCACCCGAGGGAGACGGAAATCCCATAGCAGATCGGGCTGGAGGAACGGAGCAACGAAAGCGCCGCTGGCGCCGTCGACGTGGATGGGAATGTCGAGCCCGGTGCGCTCCTGAAGGCGGTCGAGCACGGCGCTGAGGGCGACGATGTCCTCATAGTGGCCGGTGTAGGTGCTACCGAGGACGCCGACGACGCCGATAGTGTTCTCGTCGCAGGCTGCGGCAGCGCGCTCGGGATTAGTGACAACCTCGCTGCCTTCGAGCGGCACATCGCGCTGTTCTACGTCCCAATAGCGGCAGAATTTGTGCCAGCAGACCTGCGTATTGGTGCCCATGACGAGGTTGGGACGGTCGGCCGGCTTGCCCTGCTTGCGCATGCGCTCGCGCCAACGCCATTTGAGAGCAAGGCCGCCGAGCATGCAGGCCTCGCTGGAGCCGATGGTCGAGCAGCCGATGGCGTCTTCGGGCTGCGGGGCGTGCCAGAGATCGGCGAGCATGTGGACGCAGCGCATTTCGAGTTCGGCGGTCTGCGGATACTCGTCCTTGTCGATCATGTTTTTGTCGAAGCTCTCGGCCATGAGCCGGTGGGCCTCGGGCTCCATCCACGTGCTGCAGAAGGTGGCGAGGTTGAAGCGCGAACTGCCGTCCATGATGAGCTCGTCGTGAATGAGGTGGTAGGCAGTGGCGGGCGGCATGCCATCCTCAGGAACGGCGTGGCGCGGCGTTGGGCCGAGCAGCCAGTGACGGGCGTACATGGGACGAACTGAGCCGGTCCATTGATGCTTCCGTTTGTCGTTCGTGGCTGCGAGTTGGATTGCATTGTCCGGCGTCATCGATGCTGTCCTCCGAGAGGATCATGATAGACGCGCAGGCCGGAAGGTGTTGTCAATAGATGGCGAATGGCAGTATTTCGCGGTCACGGCTCTACGCAGATCGCGCTGTCGAACAGGGCCATCTCCTCTGGGGTTGGCGCCTCAAAGAGTTCGACCCATTTCATCAGTTCCTCTCGTTGGATAGGTGGATATTCGATCCCGCGGCGCTGAATCCTGTCGAAAAGGACATCGACCGGCGCGGCCAGGTAGTGCAGTTCGACGGCGGCTCCAAGCGCACGAGCGCCGAGGCGCAGTGCGTCCCGTTCGGACCTGCCCCAGGTGCCCCATTCGACGATGACGGTGAGACCGTGAGAGAGGAGTTCACGGGCGAGTTTCCATTGCAGAGCCTCGACCTTTGCACGCATCGCTTCGTCGTACAGATCGATTGAGAGCGCATTCATCCAGTCGTCTGCCGAAAGCCGTACGGAGCGAAACTGCTCTTCGAGTCGCCGGGCATGCGTGGTTTTGCCTGAACCCGGCAGTCCACACACTATGAGGAGTCGCGGGCCACAGTCCATTCGAGGTAAATCCCTTCTTGTATTGGCTATTTGATGGTGAACTCGGGATCGATGGGGATCTGGAGCGCGTTGGCCAGGGCATTGGTCTGGGATGCCAAAGCGATGATGGCGAGGAGTTCGCCGTGTTGCTCTTCGGTGAGTCCCTTGGCTCGGGCCGACGCGGTGTGCGAGTGCACGCAGTAGCTGCAGCTGTTTACGGTGGAGACGGCGATGTAGATGAGCTCTTTGGTGAGCGGATCGACGGTGCCGGGCTCGACCATGACCTTTTTGACGTTGGCCCAGGTGCGCTGGAGAAGCGCAGGTTGATTGGCCAGCGCCCGCCAGAAATTGTTCACGAAATCGGAGTTGCGGGTGGCGCGGATGTCGTCGAAGACGGCTTTGACACGAGGGTCAGCCGCGACTTCCTCGTCTGTCCAGAGTCTGGTGGTGGACATAGTGGATCCTTTTGGCATTTCTGGAGCGTTTCCGGGCAATTCTATTTCTATTCGCCCTGTTGGGAGCGGGGCCTGTCTCAAAGTAGCCAATGGCGCGAAGTTTTCCGCATAGCTTTCGCGTTTACACTAGCCAGAGCAGGAGCATAGACACAGCACCATGGAAAAGTTCGTAATTCGCGGCGGGAATCCGCTGCTGGGCACGATTCGCGTAAGCGGGGCAAAGAATTCGGCGCTGCCGTGTATGGCCGCGGCGATCCTCACCGAAGACGAGGTGATTCTCGAGAACATTCCGCAGGTGTGCGACATCGAGACGGAGCGCAAGCTGCTGGTTTCGATGGGCGCCGAGGTGGAGCTGGGCTATGGCCGCGCGCAGCACCGCACAACGATCAGCTGCCGGGTGCTTTCGGATCCTGTGGCAAAGTACGAGATCGTCAAGACGATGCGGGCTTCGGCGCTGGTGCTGGGACCGCTGGTGGCGCGCACCGGGCTGGCGCGTGTGGCCATGCCGGGCGGATGCGCGATCGGAGGACGGCCGATCGATCTGCATATCAAGGGCCTCGAGACGATGGGCGCGACGATCAGCTACGAACATGGCTATATCGAGGCGCGGACGGAGCGACTCAAGGGCGCGCATATCAACTTCGACAAGATTACGGTGACGGGGACCGAGGACATACTCATGGCGGCAGTGCTTGCCGAGGGCGAAACGGTGCTCGAGAATTGCGCACGCGAGCCGGAAGTAACGGACCTGGCCGCGATGCTCACAGCGATGGGAGCGCGGATTGAGGGCGCAGGCACGTCGGTGATTCGCGTGCACGGCGTCGAGAAGCTGCATGGCGTGCGGCACAAGATCAATCCGGACCGGATCGAGGCGGGGACGTTTCTTGTGGCTGGCGCGATCACGGGCGGCGATCTGGTGGTGGCGAACTGCAATCCGTCGCACCTGGGCGCGGTGACATCGAAACTGGAGGAAGCCGGCGTGCGGATCGATGTGATCGGCAGGGATTCGATCCGGGTGCGCAGCGAGGGGAACCTGAAGGCAGCCGATGTGTCGACGGAGGAGTACCCGGGTTTCGCGACGGATATGCAGGCGCAGTACATGGCGCTCGCGACGCAGGCTGAGGGGTCCTCGGTGGTGACGGAGAATATCTTCGAGAACCGCTTCATGCACGTGCAGGAGCTGGTGCGCATGGGCGCGAACATCAAGGTGGATGGGCGCTCGGCGACGGTGCGGGGGAAAACTCCGCTGTCGGCGGCGGCAGTGATGTGCTCGGACCTGCGCGCCTCGGCGTCGCTGGTGCTGGCCGCGCTGGTCGCGGATGGCGAGTCGATTCTCGATCGCGTGTATCACATCGATCGCGGCTACGAGCACATCGAGGAGAAGCTTCGCGGCGTAGGCGCGCAGATCCGGCGCATGGGGAATGTCTTCGCGGACAAGCGGGAGCTGGCTGCGGTCGAAAGCTAGATTTTTCATCGCGCGAGATTTCCTTCAGGTCCGGCAAGCGTCATCTCCTGTCATAGGAGCATCCCAAGTTTCAGGAGCGACAATGCCTACAGAAGACAGAGCATTACGGGACCATCTGCTGGAGTTGCTTCGCGGCGGCAGCGCACATGCTGATCTGGCTACCGTGGTCGACGACTTTCCCCTTGAGTTGGTGGGCACGAAGCCAAAGAACGTACCATACTCCGCGTGGCAGCTGCTGGAGCACATACGCTTCACGGTGACTGATCTGCTGCTGTTCTCGACGGATCCCAAGTATATTGCTCCGAACTGGCCGGACGATTACTGGCCGGCGAAGGAAGCTGCTCCGAAGCGGGGCGAGTGGGATGCTTCGGTGAAGGCTCTGAAGGCCGACCTGGCGGCATTTGAAGGCATCGTCGGTGATTCGAAATCCAACCTATTTGCGAAGATTCCGTGGGGTGAAGGGCAGACGCTGCTGCGCGAGGTGCTGCTGGCAAGCGACCACACGAGCTATCACCTGGGCGAGATGGTGCTGATGCGGCGCGAACTCGGCGCGTGGAAGAAGTAGAGGGAATTACTTCCAGCTGACGGCAAGCTGCCAGCGCAGATTGCGGGTCGCAGTCTTGCGCAGGACGCGCTCGTACTCTTCAAGCTCGTTGACGACCTCGCCTGTTTCAGTGCCGAGCGCGGTGGGCATATTCTTCAGGTAATCGAGAAGCGTGACGATGGTGGTCAGGCCGTCGTGCGGAGAGAACCACTGCGGAGGAGGCAGGGTCTTGGCCCACTCCGGGTCGCCCGCGCCTTCTTCGAGGAGTAGCGCCATGGAGTTCTGGTCGGCGGAGAAGAATTCGAGCAGCGGCTTCACGCCGAGGCGGATGGCAAGCTTTTCGAGGGCGTCTTCGTTGCGGGCCAGGGCGTGCCCGTTGACGAAGATGTCGTAGCCGGGGTCTTCACCTTCCACGACGATGTACATGGACGCGCTCATGACTACTTTGATCGTACTTCAGAGTCGGATGCGGCGGAACGCGGAATGGTATGGATTGTTGCCGGAGAAGTAACGGGCGCTTTCAGACTTGCTGTTTCGGAAGACGGTTTAGCCAAGAACAGCAGCAATGGCCTGTCGTAACGCGATCTGGTCCGAAGGCTGCAGAGTACCCAGGCTCTTGAGAATAAGATTCTGCTCGATCGTGGCGAAAACCGGCTTGATGGCAGACGGCTTCAGCAGGTTGGCGGGCTGCCATTGGCTGATGAAGACTTCGCCAGGACTGGAGTGTGAACGAAGCTGGCTCGTGATCGCCATGATGATTACATCCGGTCTCGCATGTTATAAGCGCGCTTACTGACCACAACCGCCGGACGCTGCTTGAATGCGGTCTGGCTGGTAAAGGGAAATCGCACCAGCACTATATCGCCGAATTCATAGCCCATCGTAAACGTCGTCTTCGGGGTTAGCCCACACATTTTCAAAAGCGGGACCGCTTGCCATTGCCGCGGCCCGCGTCAATCGGCGATCGTCCCCTCGGAGACGAAGAAAATCTACAAAGTCTTCAACCTCGGCGATCTGCTCCGGGCTAAGAGCCCGGATTTTCTCGGTCAAAATCGTAGTGTCCTGACTCATTTCGAGGCTCCGCAGTGGTTCTCATCGCAATCTAACACGTTCGGCGAACGGGGATTCTTCCGGCGGAGTAACGGCCTCGCCGTGTGTGAGCAGCCAAAGGGCGGCTCCGACGATGCAGGCCGCGCCGATGGCCTGTTCTGGTGTGGGCCGGGCGTGCAGGAGCAGAGCTGCTTCGGAGACGGCGACAAGGGTGGAGATCCACTGGAGAAGAGCGGCCTGCGAAGCCTCTAGCTGTGTGAGCAGCCAGTAGAGGAGAGGCAGGGTCATGCCGCTGATCACGATGCCGAGCATGAGAAGCCAGAAGACAGGGAGCCAGAGGATGGCCTGAGCGTTGGGAGCCGGTGGCTGTGTCCGCTCCGTGATGAAGCTTGCCATACCCAGAACCACGGCGGCAAAGGCGAATTGGATCGCGGAGGAGAGCAGCAGATCGGGGTTTCGGAGATGCGTCTTCGCGTATTTCAAGGAGAAGGCTCCGAGAACAACAGCGCCGAGGACGACAAGAGCCCCACCGAGTTGTGCCAGCGAGTAAGAAATGCCTTGAGCGACGAGCATGACGACTCCGGATATGCCGATTACGAGAGCGGTAATGGCGCCCGTTCCTGATTCCCTGCTCATCAGGAACGCGACGAGCGGCATAAATGCGTACAGAACCGGAATGCCGGCCGGGGAGAGATGCAAAGCCGCCCAGGCGATGAGCGCGTAAGGCAGGGCAAGTGCGGCCACGCTTAGTACGAAGGCATTCCGGAAGAGCGCCAAGGTGATCCGGGCGGGTGTTTTGCCGGGCCGAAGCCGGCTGGGTATCGTGAGCAGCCCCGTAAATGCCGCGGCGATGGCGAAGCGGAGCGCGCCGGCACGCAGTGGTGGAATTTCCTTCAGGATTTCGGTGGTTGGGATCCAGGCGCTGCCCCAGAGGAGTCCGATGAAGACAAAAGCCAGAGCTGTACGCCGGTTCATCGAATTAGATGTTAAGGGGAGATGAGAAAGGGCCGCGCGATGCGCAGCCCTTTTGAAGTTGCTTACTGCGGTCCGCGACCGCCGCCGCTGCTACCGCTACTGCCCCCTGGTCCACGACCGCGGCGACGACGGCGACGGCCGCCGCCTCCGCCGCCCTGGTGGCGGCGCTCACCGGCACCCGCGGCTCCGCCCACGGGAACGGGGATACCGTCGGCGCGGTTGAAGTTCATCTCCGGGCCTTCTTCGTCGGACTCCTCGAAGTCGTCGCCGCCTTCAATGGTGATGGTGCTGGCGTTCGACGAAGGCTGGCGCTCGACCGGCTCTGCCCGCGGCTGGCGGCGGGGACGATCTTCGGACGGGGATGGGGATTGTTCTGCCGCCGGGGCTGGCGCGCTCGCGGCAGAGATGTCTCCCACAGGAGCGCCCTGAGCACCGGGCTCGGGCAGGCCCATCTTCTGGCGCTGCTCGCGGAGCAGGGCCTTGCGGGACAGCTTGATGCGGTTGCCCTCGACGCCGAGGACCTTGACCATAACCTGATCGCCTTCGCGAAGTTCGTCCTTGACGTCCTTGACGCGATGCTCAGCGATCTCGCTGACGTGCAACAGGCCGTCGGTACCGGGGAAGATCTCGACGAAGGCTCCGAAATCAGCCAGGCGGACCACTTTGCCGAGATAGGTCTTGCCGATCTCGGGAACAGCGGTGAGGTCGTTGATCATGGCGAGCGCCTTCTTGAGGCCCTCTTCGTCGCTCGACGCCACGTTCACGCGGCCGGTGTCGTCGACGTCGATCTTGACCTGCGTGGCCTCGATGATGCCGCGGATGGTCTTGCCGCCCGGCCCGATGAGGTCGCGAATCTTGTCGGTCGGAATTTGCAGCGTGCGAATCTGCGGCGCGTACTTCGACTTGATGTCGCGCGGGCCGATGAGCGCCGCGTCCATCGTGTCGAGCAGGAAGAGGCGGCCGCGGCGAGCCTGTTCGAGGGCCTCGCGCATGATCTGGCCGGTGATGCCCCCGATCTTGATGTCCATCTGCAGGGCGGTAATTCCCTTCCGGGTGCCCGCGACCTTGAAGTCCATGTCGCCGTAGTGATCTTCGGCGCCCGCGATGTCGGTGAGGATGGCGTATTCCTCGCCTTCCTTCACGAGGCCCATGGCGATGCCGGCCACGGCAGACTTGAGCGGGATGCCCGCGTCCATCAGGGCGAGGCTGGCTCCGCACACCGATGCCATCGATGACGAGCCGTTCGACTCAAGGATGTCGGAGACGACGCGCAGTGAGTAGGGGGAATCTTCTTCGCTGGGCAGGACGGCGCTGATGGCGCGCTCGGCGAGCGCTCCGTGCCCGATTTCGCGGCGGCCGACACCCGTCATGCGGCCAACTTCGCCGACCGAGAAGGGCGGGAAGTTGTAGTGCAGCATGAAGGTCTTGCGCTGCTCGCCTTCGAAGGTTTCGAGCCGTTGCGAGTCGTCGGCGGTGCCCAGGGTCACGGTGACGAGGGCCTGCGTCTCACCACGGGTGAAGAGCGCCGAGCCGTGCGTGCGCGGCAGGACGCCGACTTCAATGGTGATGGGGCGAATCTCGTCGAAGGCACGGCGATCGGGGCGGATGCGCTCCTTGGTGACCTGCTCGCGGAAGATGTTCTCGCGGAGCAACTCGTAATATTTCGCCAGCTTCTTCTTTTCCTCGCCAGCCTTCTCGCCCTCGGGAATCCCTGCGGCGAGCTCATCCTTGATCTGCTTGACGAGCGCGTAGCTTTCGGTCTTGGCGTGCTTCTGCGTGTCCAAGGCATCGGCAAGGCGCTCACCGATCTTCGCCTTCAGGGCCGAATAGTAGGGCGTGTCCAGCTCCGGCGCGGAGACGGCGCGCTTGGCCTTGCCGGCCAGGGAGGCTAGTTGCTCGATGCCGGCGACGATCTTCTTGATCTCCTCATGAGCGAAATCGATCGCACCGACAACGGTCTCCTCAGGGACTTCGATCGAGCCGCTCTCGATCATCACAATGCCGGTTTTCGTGCCGACCACGACGATGTTGATCGAGCTGTCGCGGCGCTCGGTGTAGGTCGGGTTGACGACGAACTGGCCGTTCACGTATCCAACGCGCACCGCCCCCACGGGGCCGTTGAAGGGGATGTCGGAGAGAGCGAGCGCAGCGCTGGCGGCGTTGATGCCGATGACGTCGGGATCGTTCTCACGGTCGGCCGAGAAGACCAGGACGATGACCTGGGTTTCGTTGCGGAATCCCTCGGGAAAGAGCGGGCGAATGGGGCGGTCGATCTGACGCGAGGTCAGAACCTCGCGCTCGCTGGGACGGCCTTCGCGCTTGATGAATCCGCCGGGAATGCGGCCACCTGCATAGGCGTACTCGCGGTAATCGACGGTTAGGGGGAAGAAATCGATGCCTTCTTTGGGGTCGGGAGAAGCGACGGCGGTGCCGAGCACCACGGTTTCTCCCTCAGTGACGACGGCGGCGCCAGAGGCCTGCTTGGCCATGCGGCCGGTTTCAAAACTCAGCTGCCTGCCACCGGCAAGGTCAACCGTAACTTCGTGCTTCATACAATCCTCATTTCTGAAAAGGCGATGGCGGCAGGGCTTCCGGACGCCGCACAGTGCGGCGCTTCGTCGAAGCGGAAAGCCGGAGCGGAAAGGGCCGGCAGGAAGCCTGGATGACGCATCGCGGGTGGGATAAGTGGGTGGGAATGACGTGCGGAATCTCTCACGGTCAGCGTTGAGGCGCCAGCGCCGTTGGGTGAGGGCCTGGAACGCTGAAGGAGAATCCTCGTCACAGCGAGGCTCTCCCGAGCAGGCGCGGCAAGCCGTACGGGCCGGACTTTGCGAGCAGATACAGCGCCGGCAAATACAGGGCCGCCGAATACACCGAGGCCCTAATCTGGGCCCGCGTATTCCATCCTGAGTTCGATTTTCGTCGCGTCAGGTTGAGGGACAAGGGAACCGTTGCGGCTACTTGCGTAGGCCGAGCTTGCCGATGACTTCGCGATACCGGTCGGAGTCGTTCGTCTTGAGGTAATCCAGCAGGCGGCGGCGCTTGCTCACCAGCTTCAGAAGGCCGCGGCGCGAGCCGTGATCCTTCGCATGGATTTTAAAGTGCGCAGTCAGCTCGCCGATGCGCTCGCTGAGGATCGCGATCTGCACTTCAGGACTGCCGGTATCGGAGTCATGCGTGCGAAAGCGCGAGATGATTTCGGTTTTTTTCGTTGGGGCCAGCACGGTGCGTGCGTTACTCCTGTATCTTGTTCGTTACACTTCCTAAGTGTCTGCATCAAGAATAACATGCCGGGGGTCGAGGGGCAACGAAAAGGGGCTGTAGCCAGCTAACCCATTTCCAGTGATTTGCGAGCGCCCGTGACGGGTTCTACGCTTTACGTCCAGGTGCTACCGCCGGCTTCCATCCGGGACGGAATCTTTGCCGGCGTTGGGAGGCCGGGGTGTCGGCAGCGGCTGAATCGCTGCGCGAAAGCGTTTATTGCGGCATGATGATCCGGAAGTTTCCGCTGCAGTGCATCAGGCTCATCAGGTAGAGCATGCCGTCGTAGTAGCGTTGCTCTCCGGAGGGGATGGGCAAGCTCCACAGTTCTTCGAGGAAGGCTTTTGTGATTGGGCCCGCGGTGGCCGCGAGGCTGCCCACGGCGGTCGTGGCGACCATGCCGGGCGAGTGCCGGTTGGAGAGCGGCTTGCCGTCGAGGGTGTAGCGGTCGGCGAAGGTTTTGATTCCCTGTCCGCTGAGGAAGCTCTGAATGCGGTCGCTCAGCTCGGTTTGGCGCGGGTCTTTCTTCCACCATGAATAATCGACCGACCAGTTGCTCACGCTTCTCCAAGAATCGTAACCGAAGGGCCACGGGGTCCCGTCGCGGCCGACGATCTGCGTCATGTCGAAGTTGTTGCGGTCGGGAGTGAGCCCGGTCTTCGGGCCGGTGACGCGGGTGAACATTTCCCGGCTCACGTCGGCAGCCCTGGCCCAGAAGGCGCGGTCCTCGGCGGGTCCCCAGCGCGCCCACAGCTCGTAGAAGGCGGGCAGGTGGTAGGACGCATCGGTGAAGCCGTCACCCTCATCCGGCACAAACCGGATCATGAAGTAATTCTCCTCGACCATCGGGCCGATCGTCTCCGCATGGGGCGGCGGACGGTAGACTGTGTTCAGAGGCTTCCCTTGGTTGGTCATCTCGCGCGCGAGGGTGCGGTTGTTGGGACTGGGCCAAAGATGGTCTGGAGGGATGAACGGTGGATCGTCGGGATGGATGCGGAAGGGGCTGGTTCCGGTGAGAACGGCATGATGCCGCATACATCTTAGAATCTTGTCGGCTTCGGCCTGGTAGTTGTAGATGCCCTTGCCGTTTCCCCAGCGGTTGGCGGCGAAATAGAGGGCCATGACGAAATACTCTTCCCCGTCGGGAGCGGCTCCGGTGGCGCGCGGGGTACCGTCGGTGTTCATGGACCAGGCGAAGTAGCCGACCGACGGGTTCTTCGGGTCGGTGATGAGCATGTAGGTGTTGGCCCAGTTCCAGATCGCGTCGAACTCGCGCTTCTTGTCGAGCTGGACGGCGATCATCATGCCGTAACTCATGCCCTCGGTGCGGACGTCGTTGTTGGCCCAGTCGGTAATATAAGCGAGCGGGCCGTTGGCGTTGGCGCCGGTCTCAAAGTAGACGCGCTCCTCCTGTCCGTCACCATGGAAGAGCTGCTGGAAGGCCTGGGCGATCTTGGCCTTGCTTTCGGCCTGGGTATGGCCAAGTTCTCCGAAGAGATCGCGATAATTGCCAGTGCGGAAGGCGCCGTCGCCGTCGCCCGGCATGCTGGGGACGTAGGGCAGCGGACCATTCAGGTGGGGCGCGGGCGCCACAGGCACGGGCGACTGCGCAGGCCGGGTCGACTGCGCGGCGGCCAGGCTTGTCAAGGCGAGCGAAAAACTGCAAAAAATCAAAGGTCGAAACAAGGCTAAAATCAAGGCAACCCTCTCGGGAAAGAATTACGGAGGAGAATGCACCTCCATTTCACCCCAGAAGAAGGGTTTCGTCGAGGCTCAAATGAAATGGGCTAAGTGGGGCTCGTGAGGTCCGGGGACCGGGCCTAGGACAGCTCCAGTTCGATCCTCTTCGTTCCGGGATCCAGCTTTGCAATGCGGAAGCTGCGAATCTGGCCGGCTTTGATGGCCTCGGATTTCGGGGCGGCCGCGGAAGAACCAGATGCCGTCGCACCTTTCCAGCGGGCCTGGAGCATGGAAGTCAGGGACGACAGGTCGGATTTGGCGGGCGTAGCTGGTTGCTCGGTGGCAGCGGCGGCGACGCGGGCGGTGGCGACGATTCCCTCCCCCAGCTCGACGCGAAGGTGATCTCCGGTGGCGTCGAGGACGCGGCCGGTTACGATGTCTCCGGGTTTGTGCTCGGCGAGGAATTCATCGAGGCCGGTGGGGACGAGTTTCTTGATGCTCAGGCGAAGCTGGCGCTTTTCGGAGTCTATGGAGAGGACCTGCGCCTTGACGCGCTCTCCAAGGTGGAGCGCATCGGAGGGGTGGTTGAGACGGCGCTCGGCGCTTATTTCACTTATATGGATCATGCCTTCGACGCCCTCGACGACCTGAAGGAAGGCTCCGAATTTCATGAAGCTGACGATCGGACCTTCGACCTGCGAGCCGGGCACCAGGTTTCGCGCGGTTTCGGCCCAGGGGTCTCCAAAGGCCTGTTTGAGACCGAGGGAGATGCGGCGCTCGGGCGCTGCGATGCCGAGGATGACGGCCTCGACGGTCTCGCCGGGCTTGACGACGTCGGTAGGCTTGCGAACTTTTTTACCCCAGGCCATTTCCGAGATATGAATCAGGCCCTCGATGCCCGGCTCCAGTTCGACGAAGGCTCCGAAGTCGGTGGTGCGGGTGATGACGCCGGTGACGCGCTGGCCGAGGGAGTACTTGCCGGGCACGGCGTCCCAGGGATGCGGCTGGAGCTGCTTCATGCCGAGCGAGATGCGCTGCTTCTCGGTGTCGACGCGGAGGACCCTGGCTTCAACCTGCTGGCCCACTTCGAGCACGTCAGAGGGATTGGAGATTCGGGTCCAGGAGATTTCGCCGATGTGGAGGAGGCCATCGACACCGCCAAGATCGATGAAGGCTCCGTAGTCGGCGAGGGAACGGACAGTTCCGGTGACGATGTCGCCTTCCTTCACTTCGGAGTAGCGGCGGTCGCGGGTTGAGCGCGCTTCTTCCTCGAGGACGGAGCGGCGATCGACCACCACATCTTCGTCGGCGGTGTCGAGCTTGATAATGCGGCAGACGATCTCCTGATCCACCAGCTTTTCCATCTCGGCAGCGTCGCGCGCGCCGCTGCGCGAGGCGGGCATGAAAGCTCGTACGCCGATGTCGACGCTGAGACCGCCTTTCACAGCCGCGGTGACGCGGCCCGGGATGGGGGTTTTGTCCTCGAAGGCTTTCTCGAGAGAGGTCCAGTCTTTGGGCTGGGCAACTTTGAAACGCGAGAGCGAGTAGTAACCTTCCTCGTTGCGGCCTTTGACGGAGACGAGCACACTGTCTCCCGGCTTGAGCGGGTCTGTTTCTGCCGCGGGCAGCACGCCTTCGATCTTGAAGCCGATGTCGACGAAGACCTGCTCGGGTGTGACGGCGACGACGACGCCTTCAATCTGACGACCGGCGGATTCGGGCTCGCGGGCGTGAGTCTTCTCGTATTCGGCGAAGAGCGCCCCAAAGGATTCGACGGAGGGGGATTCCGCGGAGGGAGATTCGGCGTAGGCAGATTCGGTTGCGGGGGCTTCTGTAGAGGCGGAATGTTCAGCGGTAGATTGCAGTTCGGGGACTTCTGAATTGGACATGAGCGTAACAGTCCATTCTTGCACAATCGAGGTGTCGCTACTCGCTGTTGCCCGATCCCTATTCCCTGTTTCCTGCCGCTTCAGTTCCCTGCCTGCTCCTCGACCAGCTCAGGCGGAGCCTTCACGAGGCCGAGCTGAATGTAGATCGGGCGCATCTCTTTGCCGATATCGCGACGCCGCGACCAGAACCACGCCCCGCCGAGGATGCAGCAGGTTCCGGTGAGCATGACGGTGTGCGGAGCGCCGATCCAATGGGCGAGCGTGCCGGCGAGCAGGCTACCAAAGGGCGCCATGCCGACGAAGGCCGCGGTGTAGTAGCTCATGACGCGGCCACGCTTGTCCTCGGGGACGAGCGTCTGGATGATGGTGTTGCTCGCCGTCATTCCCTGCATCATGCCGAAGCCGACGATGACCATCAGCAGGATGGAGAGCCAAAGCGCGCGCGATAGTCCGAAACAGATGAGCCCGGCACCGAACATGACGGCGGCGATCGGAATCATCTTGAGCAGGCCGCGGACGGATTTGCGAATGACGAGGGAAAGGGCCGAGATGAGGGCTCCGATGCCCGCTGCGCCCATAAGGAAGCCGAGAGTGTGCGCGCCTCCATGCAGCACCTGGGCGGCGAAGACGGGCATGAGGACGACGTAGGGCATGCCCATGAGGCTGACGAGCGCAAAGAGCATCAGAATGCTGCGCACGGGAACAAACGTCGAGACGTACTGCCAGCCCTCGCGCATCTGCTCCAGCATGGAGTCGGCAGCACGCTTAACCTGCGCCACGTGCACGCGCATGAGCAGCAGCGAGATGATGACGGCAATGTAGCTGACGCCGTCGATGAAGAAGCACCAGCCTTCGTTCGTGGCGGCGATTACGATGCCGGCGAGCGACGGGCCAATGAGGCGGGCGAGGTTCACCATCGAGGAGTTGATGGCAATTGCATTCGAGAGGTCGGCGCGGTCTTCGACCATCTGCACCATGAAGGCCTGGCGGCCAGGCATGTCGAAGGCATTGATGACGCCCTGGAAGGCGCTCAGCGCAAGGATGTCGTGGATGGTGATGCGGTGAGTCAGCGTGAGGAGGGCCAGGGCCAGCGACTGTACCATGGCGAGCGTCTGCGTCCAGATGAGTACCTGGCGGCGATTGAGGCGATCGACCCAGACGCCTGCGAAGGGTGCAAGCAGGAACGTGGGGATCTGGCCCACAAAGCTGACGGTTCCGAGCAGGAGCGACGATTTGGTCAGCCGGTAGACGAGCCACGCCGTGGCGATGCGCGTCATCCACGTGCCGATCAGCGAGATGCTCTGGCCTGCGAAGAAGAGCCGGAAGTTCTGGTGCCGCAGCGCGCGCCATGCATGGGAAAAGTCGCGGCGGTTTGCGGTGTTTGTCGATTCTTCCGCGAGTGCTTCGGGGCGATTCGTGCTCATTCGGGCTCAGCAGAGTCCTTTTGGACTCCAGCAGATTGGATGCAGCGGCTCTCAGATTCTATCTTTGTCCTTTACCGACGGCGCGGATGCGCAAAAAGACGACGACTCCCACGGGATCGGAACCGTACACAGGCTTGAGGCGCGATCCGGGCGTGTAGGCCGTGACCTGTGCGCCGAGTGCGGTCCGAAGATGAGGCAGCAGGTCGAAGTCGCGGTCATATCCGAAGGTGTAGGCCTGAACGCGGCCGGCAGGCTCTTCAACGAAGCCAGGCGGTTCGGGTCGCTCTCCGAGGAGCAGCTCGGTGGTGCGATCGACGTTCTCGATGCGAGTCCAGACGTAATTTCTGGTGGCAAAGCGCAGAGCGGATTCGAGCAGATAGCTGTTCTGAATGAGATTCGTCGGGAGAGCGCGAGTGCGGCCCCAGGCGACGGTCGAAGCCCAGTTCCCTTTTGTGCCGTCGCCGAGGGGGCGGTTGTACATGAGCGACGCGGTCATGCGCTCCTGGTCTTCGGTGGGATTGAGTTGTTCAGGGCTGTGGATGCGGGCATAAGAGTACTGGCCGCTCCAGTTCTGGCCGGGTTGGACGGTCAGGCGTGTCGACCATGAATCGATTGCGCCCTGCTGCACCTGCCAGCGGTGCTCGTTGGGCTCGCGTCCGTGAAAGCCGCTGGCTTCGATGCGAACGATGCGATGCGTGAAGCCGACGGTGACCACGTCGGCGGCGATGTGCGTCGAGTCTTCCTGGTGATGACCCAGCGTGGCGACGGGGTTTTCGGCGGCTGAGGCGCGGTGAGGATACGCGGTGGGGCCGATCGCGGGATCTCCGACGGGCGCGGCATAAAACGTCAACAGGGTTCGCTCGCCAACGCTCCAGTCATACAGCGCGGCGAGTTCCATGACGAAGTCGTGCGGGTGCTGCCCATCGACGATGGGGTTGCCGTATGCGGTTTCGCCCTGCTGGAAGAGCAGCGGATACTGGCGGTCGGTCACCGTTGCGGGTTCGAGGCTGAGCATGGTGCGGAGCGTGAACTGGCCGGGTCCGACCCGGCGCTGAGCCATGGGCATGAACCAGTTAGTCGAGAAGAACTTGTCGCCGCCGCGCGGGCTGCTCTGCTGGATATCAGACACAAAAGCAGTCGCGTGGAACATGAGCATCCAGTTGTCGTGCATGGTCATCATCATGGGCATTGGAGTAGAGTCCGGCTCGGCACTGGTGCCAGATGTGGCGTGCATCTCGATGAACTCGGCAAAGCTCGAGGCTTTGTCGCTCATATTCATCGGCATGGACATTTCGGGCTGCTGGGCCGCTGCGGTGGCAGTCATTCCCAGCAACAAAACGAGAAGGCGTGCGTACACGAAATTTTCTCCCGATCAAGACAAGGGACTCGCTGCGGAGGCTGGTCCGCAGCATGAGTGACGGGAGACAACTCAGATTCGCAGGTGGAACAGAGGCGGCGAGACGGCCTGAGGCGCTGGCGCGGATTGCCGGGAGGCAGCGGCTGGCTCAGGCGTCATCGTGAAGCTCTGATAGAGGAGCGGAGCCAGCGCAACGAGGAGAACCGGCTGGGCTGCTGGTAGTCGCTGAGAATGCGCGCAATCCTGAGTCTGCGAGAGAGCATGCTGGCCGTGATCAGCAGATCCGGCACAGCAGGCATGCGAATCGTGGGGCAGGACGCAGGCGGTCTCGCAGAGCGCAGACGACCAGGAGGCGGCGAGCAGAATAGCCGCGAGCGTGATCGCAAATGCGGAGCGCAGCCTCACGATTTCCATTTTAATGCGCTGCAATCTCGGCTGGCTTTCCGCCGGTATGCGGGTCATTTTTCCTCAGCAGGAACGACAGCGGAATCATCAGGATCGCCGCGGCGCACAGGATGTAAAACACATCTACGTAAGCCAGCACCGTCGACTGCTGGATAAGCTGGTTATAAATCCTGCCCTGCGCAAACCCGCCCGCATTCCCAGGACCACTACGTCCGTCGAAATATCCTGTCAGCGAATGCACCTGCTGCTGAAAGTTCGGATTGGTCGGCGTGATGTATTTCAAGAGCTGGTCCTGGTGAAATTGGGCCCGCTCCACCACGGCAGCGTTCGTGAGGGAGATGAGGATGCTCCCGCCGATGTTACGGACGAAGTTGATGAGTCCGGCCACCTGATTGTTCTTCTCACGCGGCATGCCGAAGTACGCGGCCGTTGTCACAGATATGAAGACCAGCGGGATTGAGTACACCTGGAGAATACGCAGCCATGACGACTCACCGAAGCTTAGGCCAAGGTTCAACCTTCGGGCTGTAATGAAGTAGGCGAAGGCAAAGCCGACGAAGCCGGCCGCAATGACGTTGCGCGCGGGAAAGTGCGTGACGAGCTGTCCGGCGATGGGAACGACGAGGAGCAGCACGAGTCCGCCGCCGGAAAGGGCAAGCCCGGCAAGAGTTGCGGTATAGCCCAGCGAATTCTGCATGAACTGCGGCTGCAGGACCGTGGTTGCATTGAGGAAACCACCCGTTAGCAGCATGAGGAAACAGCAGGTCGCGAAGCTGCGGTTCTTGAGAAGCTTCAGATCCATCACGGGGTTCTTCGCGAACCATTCCCACAGAATAAGCGTCACGAAGGACGCAACGAAGGTAACGCCGCAGGTGACGATGAAATGAGAACCAAACCAGTCGTTCTCCTCGCCTTTATCAAGCATGATCTGAAGAGAGCCCATGGAAATCACCAAGAGAGACACCCCCACGTAATCCAACCGGAAGAGGTTCTTGCGGTCGGCCACGAGCCAGGGTGGATCTTCGACAAGTCTGTTGGTCAGGAAGAGAGCGAGGATTCCGACCGGGATATTGATGTAGAAAATCCAGTTCCAGCTGTAATTGTCGGTGATCCAGCCGCCGAGCGTGGGGCCGATGGATGGCGCGAGTACGGCGACGATACCGTAGAGCGCGAAGGCGAGGCCACGCTTGGCCGGCTCGAACGAATCGGCCATGATGGCCTGGGCCATGGGCTGCAACCCGCCGCCGCCTGCACCCTGAATGACGCGGAACAGCAGAAGCAGCCCAAGGGAGGGCGCGATTCCGCAAAGGAGTGAGGCGATCGTGAAGATCACGATGCAGCTCATGAAGAATCGCTTGCGGCCGAGGACGCTGGCGGCCCATCCGCCCATCGGCAGCACGACGGCGTTCGAGACCAGATAAGCGGTGAGGACCCAGGTGCTTTCGTCCTGGCTGGCTCCAAGGCTGCCGGCGATGTGCGGCAGCGCCACGTTGGCGATGGAGGTATCGAGCACTTCCATGAACGCCGCCATGGCAACCGTGGCGGCGATGACCCAGGGATTGGCCCTGGGCCTCCAATCCTCCTGCGCGACTAACTTTGGCTCGGCGGTAGCTGTGGCTGCTGCCATTCGCGGATCGAATTCCCTTCCGGTCTTCCGCCAGCGGCGGGCGTGCAGGATCTACTGGCGTGCAGGATCTACTAAAGACTGTCTGGTAACAAGAAACTAGATGCGGAACGGGTGCTGCGGGAACCAAAAATCTGGCACGTGAAAGGCGGACTAAGTTAGATTTCTGGCGAGAAACTCAAGCGAACGTGCACGCGCCAGCTTGGCGGAGTCGGGATCGAAGCTCGCCCGGGCGTCGCAGTTGAAACCGTGGCCGGCGTCGTACCAGTAGATTTCGACGTCCGGATGCGCGGCTGCGATCTTGTCTACTTCTTCTTTAGGAATGTGCTGGTCCTTCTTGCCGAAGTGCAGCATGACGGGGCATTTTGGCTGTTCGCTCGCGAACCGGCTGATGTGGCCGCCGTAATATCCCACGGCGGCATCCGCATCGAGGCGCGTCGCGGCCAGCCATGCGACGGACCCGCCAAAACAGTAGCCGACTACGCCGGATTTCTCTCCCGTTGCCTCGCGGGCGTACGCGAGAGCCGCCGCAGTGTCGCGAACAGCGGCATCGATGTCGAGTTTCGGGAGGAATGACATGGCCTTCTGCATGTCGGCGCCTTCGTAGCCGATATCGACGCCGCGCTCATAGCGGTCGAAGAGAGCCGGCGCTATGGCAAGAAAGCCGTCTTTGGCGTAACTATCCGCAACAGACCGGATATGCTGGTTGACTCCGAAGATTTCCTGCAACACCACGAGACCTGCGATGGGCTCTTCAGTTGGCTTTGCGACGTAAGCATCCAGTTCGTGTCCATCGGCGGCGGTCAAACGTACTCGTTCGCTCATATCGACTCCGGTAATTTTGAGATCTTTTGCAAATAGACGTGCTCATTGAGGCACAGGCTTCGCAACGTCCGAAGCCGGCGAAGCGGACGGCGATGCCGACGCGTCATTTACCGCCCAGTAGCTCGCGCGCGCAACGACGTGAGCTTTGTAGTCTTCGGTGAGAGAAACCTTGATGGTATGCAGCCCCGGGGTCAGGTCTGTGGGGCGGAAGCTAAGCATGTAGCGATTGCGGACATGATTGGCCACCTCGGCCACACGAGACTCGAAGGCTTTGTCCGTGTTGAAACTTCCGTATTCGCCGCCGCTCATCGAGGCCAGCGTCTTGGGCGTGTTCCGGCGCATGGCATTGATGGCCATGACGAGTGGAGCCATCACGTTCAGCTCGGTGCCTCCGTTGGTATTGCCTTTGCCCCAGTCGATAAGTTCCGCTGTGGCGGGCGAAAACGTCAGGCTGAGCACGAGCGTGTTGGTGATGCCGATACGCTCGACAAGCTGAGGAATGGTCACGACGCGGCTGCCGTGGTCGCGCGTCTCGCTGATGAGGAGCAGAACGCGGCGATGATCGGGCGGGCGGCTATCGAGCAGCCCGATGGAGTACCCGGCCGCGTCGAGAATGGCCGCTCCGCCGTCGCCTGGCGGGAGTTGCTGGAGATCCTGCTGGATATTGGATGTGTCCTTCTGGAATCCCTGGAGGTAGACAGGTCTCGAGTCGAAGACGACGAGCGCGACGTCGCCGCGGTCCTCTCCGGTGAAGAGCTCGAGCAGAGGGCCGAGGCGGGCGAACTTGTCGAACTCGAGGGCCGCATCGCGGCCCCGCTCCATGCAGATGACCAGCGAGACGGGAGATGAATCGAGTTCCTCGTCGACGTGCACGCTCTGCCGGACGCCGTTATCGAGAAGCGTGAAGTCTTTCGGCTGGAGACCGTAGACGACGGCTCCGGAGGATTTTTCGACGAGCGTGGGAACGAGCACCACACTGGTGTTGACGCGAATCGTCGGCACCGCGAGCTGATCGGCGGAGACCGGAGGCGGCAGGTTCACCGCGGGCACAGGCTGCTGCGCGGGAGCGGGTTGCTGCGCCGGCGGCGGCTCTCCGGGAAAGGGCTCCTGCCCGGCGCAGACAGCGGTAAGCCCTGCACTCAGAAGAAGCAGGCGGGATATCTTTCCGGCGACGCTCAACAGAACACTCCCACCTCTCATCACATCAGATGCGGCGGACTCTGCCAAGAGCAGGTCATCCATGCGCGACGGAACGGGTGTCGAGCGCATCGCGAAGGGCGAAAAATGCCGGAGCGGGCTGGTAATCCGCATAGAAGGGCAGGCTGCGTTGCGGCTTGCCGTCGGGACGCGCCCACTTCGGCCCGTTCAGCCAGGTATAACGGTCCGTGATGCCCCAGGTGAGCACGGCGTCCACATTGGGCTCTGCAACCATCATGGTTACGTAATCGCGATAGACGCGGGCGATGGCGTCGTCGCGTTCCGCGTCAGAACCTTCGAGCCTTTTCTCGTCGACGTCGAGTTCGGTGATGAAGACACGCAGATCCATACGGCGAAGCTCGCGCACGAAATCACGCAGGCCGTTGGCCGGCAGCGGGTTTTGCGTCTTAAGGTGGCTCTGGACTCCGACGGCGTCGATGGGCACGCCGCGTTTTTTCATGCCGCGAACGAGCGCCAGCACTGCCGCACGTTTCCCGGTCTCGTCGGGAGCATCGGTCTCAATGCCGTAGTCGTTGTAGGTGAGCAGCGCCTTTGAGTCCGCTTCGCGAGCGGTGCGGAAGGCGAGATCGATGTAGTCCGGGCCGATCAGTTCTAGCCAGGGAGACTTGCGCAGACCCCCGGGCAAGCCATCTTTCGGGTCGATGGCCTCGTTGACCACGTCCCATGAATGCAGTTTGCCGGCGTAATGGCCGGCGACGGTTCCGATGTGTTCGGTGAGAATCTCGCGAGCGTTGTCCTTTTTGACGGTGGCGGCGAACCAGTCCGGCAGGGCTTCATGCCAGCAGAGATTGTGGCCGCGTACCTTCTGCGCATGCGCAGAGGCGAAGGCCAGGATGGTGTCGGCCGCGTGGAAATCGAATTTGCCGGTGGCGGGCCGCAGGGCCTTCCACTTCATCGCATTCTCGGGAACGAGAATGTTCGCCTGCGCGGCGACCAGGCTCGCATATTCCGGCTCGCCGGTCAGCTTTTCGGGGACCACCGCGCACCCGACGAGGAGGCCATGTGCTTCGGCGTGTGAGCGCAGGGAGTGCGGCCCGGTCACGTCCGAGGCGGCCGATTGACTGGCTTGCTTCGCCCAAATCCGTTGTACTGTAGCTGCCGCAGCGCCAACCGCTGCCATCTTCAGGAACTTCCGCCGAGTATTCATTCCTGTTCGCGGCTCGCGGACGCGTGCTTTTCGACCTGGCCTGTCCATCTGAGGAAGTGGAGCAGCTTCCAGCGCTCGCGCCAGATGAAGTGCGCCATGTCGGAAGGCTTGATCTCGTCAGCCTTCATGCCCGAGTAGGTCTCGATCCTCCACTTGAGATATTCGCTGCGCCAGGGACGCAGGCGATGGCCGCGGGTGGCGTTCCAGAGGAATCGAATTGCGGCAAACAAAGGCCGTGCACCTCAGTGACGAGTATAAGAGCACCGGCAGATGCCTTTATTGGCCGCCTTTGGCCGCCATCTTCGGAGCTTCTTCGAGTTCGCGGGCGCGCGCACAGAGCTTCTTCAGCTTGCCTTCGATGTCAGCATCTCCGATGTGCTCGTCCTGGAGGACGCCGTCTGCGTCGATGGTGAAGGTGTGCGGAATGGCACTGACACCGAAGAGATGGGATAGATGTCCTTCGAAGCCTCCGTCGCGGTACTGGAGCCACGTCATATTGTTTTTCGCGACGAAGTCTCTCCACTTTGCGTCATCGCTGTCCAGGCTCACGCTGAGAATGACCAGCGGCTGGCCCTGAAATTTCTGCGCGATCTTCTGGATGTGAGGCAATGCTTCGCGGCATGGACCGCACCACGTGGCCCAGAAGTCCATCAGGACGACTTTTCCCTGCAGGTCGTCGAGTGAGATATGTTGCCCATCCATGGTGGTAATTTCGAATGCCGGAGCCATACGTGTCCGAACCATCTCCGGTTTGTCTGCATAGAGCTGCGCGCGCCGGCGTATCGCCTTTGCATCAACGACGAACTGGGCTGCCGCTTGCGCAATTGCCAAAGCACACACCAGACTCAAATAAAACAAGCGCTTCATTCACTGCCTCCAGCGAAGGTAACGTATCACGGACCAAGCTGAATCGCTGAGAGAAATTGGGAGGCGAAGGTTACTTCTGCGTATCGGCCACCGGAGGCGCGGGGGGTGGACTGGAGTTCTGAGGTGAATTCAGCGTGTAGATGACCTCGCCTTGCCGCGCATAGTGCAGCTTTTCCCGGGCTTCGCGCTCGATTTCATCGGGATCGTTCTTCAGGTGGTCGACGTGGTCCTTGACGCGGTCGTTTTCCTGCTGGAGGAGTTCGATCTGGCGCTGCAGCTCCCGGTCTTCGACGCGCTTCTGCTCATAAGCGCTGACGCCGTTGCGACCGACGATCACGTGGTATCCGAAAAAGACAGCGAGAACAACCGCCAGAGCAGTAGCGATGCGGCGGCGGATGCGGAAGAGAAAGCCTCCCACCCGGGCCTTGACCCTCAGTTTCGGTTTCTGCTCGACAGTGCTCACGGTTGCGTCTTTCGATCAGAGGCTTGGACGAGAAACAGCCCTAGAGATTCATCATCGGCGCGGTCTCGGACGTATTCGAATAGAGAGACTGCAAAAATCCGTGGAGAGGAATCTACTCTGGCAATGAGGTCGGGAAATGGCGGCCTGGCGGGATCGGGATTTGTTCCCGTTTCGACGCGGCGGTAGGATGCTGTGAAATGACTATGCTCGATGAAACAACAAGCGCGTGCATCGTGATCTCCACGGCTGGGTCGCCGGAAGAGGCGGCGCGCATCGCACGCGAACTGGTCGAGAGACGCGTGGCGGCGTGCGTGAGCCGACTGCCTGGGCTGGTGTCTGTCTACCGCTGGCAGGGTGCCATCGAGGAAGCCGGCGAAGTGCTGCTGCTGATCAAGACATCGCAGGAACGGCTGGTGCAGCTCGAGGAGGCGCTGCGGGAACTACACTCGTACGAGGTTCCGGAGTTTCTGGTGCTGCCGGTTGCGGCGGGCAGTCCTGGATATCTGGAGTGGCTTTTTTCGTCTGTACAAAAGGAGTGATCGCAAGACTCGAGCGCGCGGAGAGGTTTCGTGGCAGTCCACAATCGCGTTTGTTATTCTTGAGCAGGTTTCCATGCGTGTTTTGTTTGCTGTCTTCGTCCTGAGCCTGGCGGCGCTCGTCTGGACGATTCTGGCTGTCCGCCGCCACATACGAGATCACGAGAAACGGGACAGCGAGCCACTGCGGCTGGATAAAAGTAAGGACGATCCGCTCAGGCATCTTGAGTAGCAGAGTTTCGGGAGGGCAGGGATGAATCAGGCACAGATTACAGTTCCGATTGCGCGGTCGAAGGCCGTGTCTCCGGTTCTTCTCCAACTGATGCTGGCAGTTCTGGCGAGCGTGCTGGTTGCGGTGTGCGCTCATGTTTCGATCCCGTTGCTGTTTACGCCGGTGCCGCTTACCCTGCAGACCTTCGCTGTGCTGCTGCTGGGCCTGACACTGAGCCCAGTCACCGCGTTCGGTGCTCTTGCGCTGTATCTGGCTGAGGGCGCTGCCGGTCTGCCGGTCTTCAGCCCGCATGGGCCGGGCGGCCTTTTGCAGATCATGGGCCCCACGGGCGGATACCTGCTCTCGTATCCTTTCGCGGCGGCTTTGACTGGCTTTGTAGCGAGGCGCTTCCGGGCCACTTTTGCAGCGTATGCCGTGTCGGCTGCGCTGGGAAGCGTGGTGATCCTCGCGCTGGGCGCGTCATGGCTGGCTATGGCGGCGCACCAGACAGCGGCGACAACACTCACGCTGGCGGTTTGGCCATTCCTGCCCGGAGATGCTCTCAAGGTATGCGCTGCTGCCGGCGTTGCCCTCGGTTGCCGCTGGGCGCGAGGCCGGTTCCAGTCCCTCGACGTTCTTTAGTGGTGCTTTTGAGCCATTGGTGGCTCGCCTTTTCTTCTGAAAGGATTGAAAACTGCTGTGAGTGCAACACCTTCCATCCCCGCTGATGCTCCATCCGCCGCGTCGCAGGCTCGCGAGATCACGATCGCGCACAGTCCCGACTCCGACGATGCGTTTATGTTTTACGGCCTCGCCACCAACAAAGTCCGGGTGCCAGGATTCAAGTTCAACCATACCCTTACGGATATCGAGACGCTGAATCAGAAGGCTATTCGCGAGGCCTTCTATGACGTGACGGCGATCTCGTTCCATGCTTATCCCTACATGCAGGACAATTACGCCCTGATGGCCTGCGGAGGGTCGGTCGGCGAGGGATACGGGCCGATGATCGTCGCCAACCGCTCGTTCACGCTGAACAGCATCAAGGGCATTCGCGTCGCCGTGCCAGGCACGCTCACCACGGCGTATCTGACGCTCAAGCTGTTTGCGCCGGAGATTGAGACCGCGGTGGTTCCGTTCGATCGGATCATCCCGGAGATCCAGGCCGGCAACTTCGAGGCCGGACTCATCATTCACGAGGGCCAGCTCACCTACGCGCAGAGCGGATTGCGCAAGGTGATCGACCTGGGACAGTGGTGGCGCGAACAGACGGGATTGCCCCTGCCGCTGGGCGGGAATGCGATCCGGCGATCACTGGGCGACCAGACGATGCGCACAGTGACGCAGGCGCTGCGGGACAGCATCCAGCATGGGCTGGAGCACCGCGATGAAGCGCTGGCCTACGCGATGCAGTTTGCGCGCGATCTCGATCACGACATGGCGAACAAGTTTGTCGGCATGTATGTGAACGAGCGGACGCTGAACTACGGCGAGGACGGGCGCGAAGCGATCCGGAAATTGCTGACCATGGGGCACGAGCGCGGGATCATTCCACACCCGGTGAAGGTGGATTTCGTCGGCTGAGTTGGCCGGGCTCTGAATTGCGCCGGGCCCTGAGGCGCCGGGGCCGGCTAGGTTCCGGTGCCGCGCACCACGACTTCCGCTGTGCGGAACAGGATCTTCAGGTCAAGCCAGAAGCTCCAGTTTTCGACGTAGGCAGTGTCGAGCGCGATGTATTTCGCGAAAGAGGCATCCTGGCGGGCCTGTATCTGCCAGAGTCCGGTGAGGCCGGGCAGAACCTCCAGGCGCCGGAAGTGCTCGAGCTCGTACTTCTCCACTTCGCTCGCGATGGGCGGGCGCGGGCCGACGATGCTCATCTCACCGCGGAGCACATTGAAGAACTGAGGCAGCTCATCGAGGCTGTATTTGCGCAGAAAGCGCCCTAACCGCGTGACACGGGGGTCGTTGCTCACCTTGAAGAGAATGCCGTCGCGCTCGTTCATTGCTGCGAGATTCTTTTTGAGCTGCTCGGCGTTCTTGACCATGGTGCGGAACTTGAAGCATGGAAAGACGCGGCCGCGCTTGCCGATGCGCTCGGAGACGAAGAAGATCGGGCCCTGGCTGTCGAGCCGGATGAGCATGGCAATGAACAGCATCAGCGGAAACAGTGCTGTGAGCGCGAGAAGCGAAAGGGCGATGTCTACGACTCTCTTGAGGAACAGCGCAATCGTCCGCGAATCGCGGCGGTGAAGCGTCACGACCGGGAAGACGCCAAGATATTCGACGGGGGAGTTGGCGGTCAGTTCGCCGTAATAGCCGGAGATGGACCGTATGTCGATTTCAAGGTCCCGGGCCTCTTCCACCAGCCGGATGGCCTGCTCTACTGCGCATGGCTCGGCGATGACAATCTCGTCGATGAAATGCAGGCGCGTGAGCTGCCGGATGCGCTCGATTCCGCCGAGGACCTGGTTCTCCGGCACTTCGCGGCTGGAGGTGGATCCGGGCGAATGCAGGAATCCGCGCAACTTGTAACCGAGACGGTAATCCTTTGCAATGTGCTGACCGAGGGCGTAGCTGAGGTGGTTGGTTCCCACAATGACTACGTTCCGGGTTTCAAGACCGCGCTCGAACTGGCGGTAGCGTGCCAGTCTCCAGACCATGCGGCGGATAGAAAGCGTAATCAGGGCGCTCAGAATGAGTGCTACGACCAGACCGCGCGCGATCATGAAGTTGTTGGTCATGTAAAGCCCGCCGCAGAGGAGGAGACCGGCGTTGAGACAAGCCTGCACGGTCAGGCGAAGCTCATGGGTACCCGTTGAAAGAGGGGTAGGCGAATAGAGCCCGTATCGCCTGGCAACCAGCACATACGCCAGGATGAACCACACCAGATAGATAAGATTTACGGGTGCTCTTGTGAGTCTCTGAAAGACTTCTGCGAATTGCGATCCCCTGTCAACGACCGCCGATCGGATAACCAACGCGATCCCCAGAGCGAGCAGAATGGCAAAGCCGTCGTTCAACATCATGAGGAGCGACGTGACCATCTGCGGACCAACCAACCCGGTGCGGGGCCGCCTGCGGACCGGAAAGCCGGTAGTCGGCTGATCTGCGGCACTTGTTTTCCGGATGAATTCCGAAGTAGCCATCACCGTCCCAAAAAAAACTGCAGCTTAGATACTGATCAACTGCCTGGAACACTCTTACTACATCAGCAACAGAGACGCGTTGCGCAGGTCAGGAGTTATATGTACCGCCATATTTATTTTTGTTCGAGCTCTGCGACTTTTACGGGATGTAACCCGAAATGTAAGCCTTAGTTTCCGGCAAAGCAAACACTTACGGTTAATTTCGTTCGGAGGATTCTGTGGGCCCTTGCGAATGCATTACGACCCGGTTTCAAACTCAATATAGCATGTTTGAGACCGATGACAGTGACGAATCGTTAACAGTGAGATGAATTTGAATCGCGTTCTCAACATTGCCCGTACCCCTGACTTTACTCTCA
Source organism: uncultured Acidobacteriaceae bacterium (assembly GCA_963782175.1). Classification (GTDB taxonomy): domain Bacteria; phylum Acidobacteriota; class Terriglobia; order Terriglobales; family Acidobacteriaceae; genus Silvibacterium. Next base: position 449,384 of record CAWAIX010000004.1, on the reverse strand, counting down.
CGTAAAACCATTGAAATGCCTGGGTTTCAGCACCGGACAGCGCCAAATGAACAAATGTGACCGTCGCTGTATCAAATATCTTAACCGCTCAGTCCCAAGTATTTCCATAAATCTTTCCTATCGCTGATATAAACCACTGCCGCAGGACCGTACGATTGAGCGGGGCGCGTTCCAAAATGGCAACTTACGTGTAAGGCCGTGCCACTCAAGCGATGGATCTCCTGCTGCATGGACTAGACTGGCGCTATGCCCAACGAATTTCGCAGTTTCATCGCTGGCGTGATTGTGCGCGAGGCCCGTCCGGTTGATAAATACGGACACCAGCCGCGCCTATATGCACTGACGCGCAGCATTGGTGATGGGCTAGCCTACGATGACGATGTTGTCTTTGCAGCCGCATGGCTTCACGATCTGGGAGTTTTTGTGGGCAACCGTCCGGAGGATCCCGAGCATCTGCCCCAGTGGGATCATGTCGGGTATGCCTGTGGACGGGTGCCCGCGATCCTGCGCGATGCCGGATTCCCGGAAGAAAAGATTGCCGCGGTTCTGGATGCGATCCGAACCCATCAGCCGAAAGATGATCCGCAGAGCATCGAGGCGGTCATCTTGAGGGACGCGGACATTCTCGAACAGCTTGGAGCCATCGGGCTTCTGCGAACAATTTCCAAAGTGGGACGCGACACACGGTATGCCCGCTTCAGTGAGATCCTGCCGGTGCTGAAAAACACCCTGGCCGATCTGCCCGGAAAGCTGCGCACGGCTCGAGCGAGAGAATTGGCTGCTCCACGGGTGCGATTACTCGCTGAGTTTATCGAGGCAGTCGATCAAGAGGCGGGGGACGCACTCTTTTAGGCAACGCCATCCCGGCGCCTTGAGCGGGCATCCTGGCGCTATAGTACGAAGAACAGGAGAAGAAAGAAGTGGACGAGTTTTCGAGGATCAAGCGGCTGCCGGCCTACGTATTCAACATTACTGGCGAGTTGAAGGCAGCAGCACGCCGGCGCGGCGAAGACATTGTCGATTTCGGGATGGGAAATCCCGATGGAGCGACGCCGCCGCATATCGTCGAAAAGATGATCGAGGCGGCGCGAAAGCCCGACACTCACCGATATTCTCTTTCCCGCGGCATCCCGAGGCTGCGCAGGGCGATTACCAACTGGTATGAGCGACGCTACAACATTTCGCTCGATCCGGAGAGCGAGGCGATCGTGACCATCGGCTCGAAGGAAGGCATCGCGCATCTTTGTCTTGCCACACTCGACCAGGGAGATATGGTGCTGGTGCCTAATCCAAGTTATCCCATTCATATCTATGGCCCGGTCATTGCGGGGGCGAATATCCGCAGCGTGGCTATTCACAATACCGACATCTTCCTTGCGGAGTTGGAGGAGACCATTCCTCTGATGTATCCGAAGCCCAAGATGCTGATCCTGAACTTCCCGGCCAACCCGACGACGCAATGCGTGGATCTCACGTTCTTTGAGCGCCTGGTGGCACTTTGCCGGCAACATGACATCTACCTGGTACACGATCTCGCCTATGCGGATATCGTCTTCGATGGGTATCGCGCACCGTCGATCCTGGAAGTGCCGGGAGCGCGGGAAATTGCCGTTGAGTTCTTCACGCTCTCGAAGAGCTACAACATGCCGGGATGGCGCGTGGGATTCATGGTGGGAAACAAGACGCTGGTTTCGGCGCTGGCGCGGCTCAAAAGCTACTTTGATTACGGAACCTTCACGCCGATTCAGGTGGCCTCGATTCTGGCTATGGAAGGGCCGCAGGACTGCGTGGCCGAAATCTGCGAGAACTACCGCAGACGGCGGGATGTTCTGGTTCAGGGGCTGAACAAGCTTGGATGGCGCGTTGCGCTCCCGAAGGCCACGATGTTCGTGTGGGCTCCGATACCGGAGCCTTACCGGCACCTCGGTTCGCTGGACTTTTCGAAGATGCTGCTTCGGGAGGCAAAGGTCGCCGTGAGTCCGGGGATCGGGTTCGGCGAGTACGGCGACGGGCACGTGCGCTTCTCTCTGATCGAAAATGAAGAGCGCACGCGGCAGGCTCTCCGCTGCATCCGGCAGATGCTCCAGAAGGACGGAGTGGGACAGCAGCTGGCGGTTCAGTAAAGCTGCGGTTTCGTGGCCCGCTCGCCGGCAATGACAGACGCGTAGACATCCTCGTAGCGTTTCATCACGTCCTCGATGGCGAATCGCTTCAGATTGTCCCAGCCGGCCTGCTTCACGGTGTCGATACGGTCAAAGTTTGACGCAATGGTCTGCGCCGCGGCGGCCGGATTCTCAGGATCCACAAAGATGGCACCGGCACCGGCGATCTCCGTCATGGGGGGCCGGTTGCTGGTGATGACCGGACAGCCGCAGGCCTGGGCTTCCAGAATGGGCCAACCAAAACCCTCTTCCAGTGACGGAAAGAGGAACGCAAGTGCGCCGGAATAAAGAGCTCGCATCAGCCGATTGTCGGGGTTAACAAACTCGATCGCATCGCTGAAGGAATTCTCATCGCGCAGGACCCGCATCTCCGGCGTCCACGGCTTGCCGGCCATGACCAGCTTCACCTTGCGGAACCTCTCATGCTTCCGCAATTCAAGTGCGATTTTCATTACTCCCAGCCGGTTTTTGTACCACTGATTCCCTCCCAGGTGCAGCAGGTAGTCAGCGCCGGGAGCCAGACCGCAGTGGTTTCGCACTTCCTTGATTTCCGCGGGCGGTGACTGAGAGTAGCTCCAATTCAGGCCATGATGGACGACCGCAACTTTGGCCTTCCCGCCTGTCAAAGCGTCCACATCCTGCTTCGTCTTCGAGGAGACACTGATGATATGAGGCGCTCGCCTGAGACCGTTCAGAATCCACCGCTGCAGGCGTTGACCGGTTCGTCCAGTTGGATTCTGCGGGAAATGTCCCAATGCCGACCGGATCGCCAGCATGTCGTGCACGGTGATTACATTGGGCGTTGCGCCGGTCCAGCGCAGATAGCCAGAATTGGAGTGATCGCAAATGTGGACGAGGTCCACGGTCCTGGACTTGCTGCGAAGCGCATAGGGAAAGAGAAGGTATTTATCGACGTAGCCCAGCCACTTGAAGAGCCTGTGGTTTCTCGATACCAGTCGCCCGAGCACCGCAGGAGGATGAACTACTTCGACACTGTGGCCGAGTGGCTCCAGCCCGCGACGGAGGAATTCCGCATAACTGAGCATGCTCCGCTGCTCGTCCGGCTGGTAGTTGGAAACGAGAAGAACTCTCATCGGGTCGAAGCTGGATGCGAGCGGAACAATCCACGGGCCGGAATGCGAGGACGGCCCGAAGACATGCGCTACCCGACTGCTCTATGGGAGACGATATCCCACGGGCATGTCTCGTGTGTGAGGAGGTGCCGGGCGTCCCACGCTGAGGTAGGTGAAATTGCGCTCCCTCATCTGGGCCGGATCATAAAGATTGCGGCCGTCGATGACGATGGGATAGCGCAGCGTGTAGTGCAGGCGGTCCAGGTCAAGCTCGCCGAACTCCTGCCAGTCGCTCAGGATGAGCAGCGCGTCGGCATCCTGCGCTGCCGCGTAGGGATCGTCGACGTATCGCATCCGGTCCGACGGCGGGATGACTTCCTTCGCGCGGTCCATGGCGGCGGGGTCGAATGCACTTACCGAGCATCCTTCCTTCAATAGCTGCTCCACGATATCAAGGGCGGGAGATTCGCGGATATCGTCGGTTCCTCCTTTGAAGGACAGGCCAAGCACGCCGATGCGCTTGCCGCGGAAGGTCCACAGGGTTGAACGAACCTTCTGGAAGAATCGCTGCTTCTGCTCCTCGTTGATGCTCTCCACTTCCTTGAGCAGGTTGAAATCCATGTTGAGCTGCTCGGCCACATGACGGAAGGCAGCCACATCCTTCGGGAAGCACGAGCCTCCATAACCGATTCCGGCGCGGAGAAATTTTGGGCCGATGCGCGAGTCCATGCCCATCCCGCGCGAGACTTCCTCTACGTCGGCACCCACGGCCTCGCAAATGCCCGCCACGACGTTGATGAATGAAATCTTCATCGCCAGGAAGGCATTCGAGGCATGCTTGATGAGTTCTGCAGCCTTGGTTGAAGTAAGAAGTATCGGCGGCGGTTTCGTCTCGCCACAGCATCCCGGAACAGATTGCTCAGAGCGATAGTACGCGCCCGAAGTGAGCGGCTCATAAATGGAGGTGAGGAGATTTCCGGCCCGTTCGCTCTCCGCGCCGATCACGATGCGATCCGGGTGGAGGAAATCCACGACCGCGGTGCCTTCGCGCAGGAACTCGGGGTTCGAGGCGACATCGAAGAGTTCCTTCGGAACCCCGTTGCGCTCGACGACACGACGAATCCACTCGTTGGTGTAAACGGGAACGGTGCTTTTCTCGACGATCACCTTGTAATCGTCGATCGAGCGGGCTATCTCGCTCGCAACCGCATCGACGTAGGAAAGATCGGCGCTTCCGGTTTTGCTCTGCGGCGTGCCGACAGCGATGAAGATGACCTGCGACCGCTGCGTAGCATCGCGCAGGTCGGTGGTGAATTGAACCCTGTTTGCGCGGTTGCGATTGAGCAACTCGGGGAGATAGTCCTCGTGAATGGGAACTCCGCCCTCGCGCAGCAATTTGATCTTCGCGTCGTCATTATCGACGCAGATGACGCTGTGCCCCATTTCGGCAAAGCATGCGGCGGCAACAAGCCCCACGTATCCCGAACCGACAACTGCGATAGAAACAGGTTGCTTCATGTTCACCCGATAGATTGCAAGGTTTGAGCTTCGGTAAGAATCAGAACTGAGGTAGCGCCGCCGAGCGAGCCTATTAATCCGACCCAGCGCGCTCGTTCTGTACTGGGAAGCGCTAACTATCTGCGTTCGGAATGCATTCTGTTACGGCAAGTGCTGTGCGGCGTCGCTGATTCCAGAATCAACGCTCATGATTTGTTTGTCAATGCGCAACTATTCCCCGGTGAACCGGCAGAAACACCAAAATCTTTGAATGATATGATGCATACATTCCCTGCTAACTCAATCTAAGCGGATAACACAGTCACTGTCTGCTCCTCTGATGGCCAACGCTGCTCCCGGAGAACGATTTGCATTCAAACCTCCCGCAAAGCGGCGAATCCTGTACGTCGGAAACCCGCGTCCCGGTGAAACGTCCTCTTACCGGATCTCGGCTCTTCGCCGTTTAGGGCAGGATCTATCCGTATTTGATCTACCGGTTCATCTGGAGGCACCGGCGCTGGTGCAGAAACTGCGGTTGCGATTCCCGGCAGGTCCGCTTGTTTCGAAGATCAACCGCGAACTGCTTGTTGCCATACGCGCAACGAAGCCCGATGTGGTGTTTTTCGACAAACCCATCTATTTCACCCGGGAGACGATCGAAGCAATCAAACGCACCGGTGCGCTGACGGTCAGTTACAACCAGGACAATCCGTTCGGCCCTCGCAATGACGGGTGCTGGTACCAGTACTATAGAGTCTTTCGCCTCTTCGATCTTCATTGTCTGTTTCGTAAGGCGGATGTAGCGCGTTATGGCGCGTGGGGACTGAACTACATCAAGATGACACTTAGCTTCGAGCCCACGGTGCATTTTCCCGCGCCCGAAGGGTGGGGCGACAAGGACCGGACGCGCGAGGTTTCCTACATCGGAAGCCCGCTGGAAGACCGCCCGCAATTTCTGATGGAGCTGGCGGAGACCAAACAGGTTCCTGTCATTATCGCGGGGCCGCGGTGGCCGAAATTTCTCTCCCAAGAGCGCTATGCGCGGTATGTTTCGCATGGCTACCTGGCAGACGATGAGTACCGCGAGAATATCTGGCGATCGAAGATCAACCTTGCCTTTGTGAGCCATCTCAACGAGGAGGACATCGGTCATAAGTCCATTGAAATTGCTGCATGCGGGCAGTTTCTGCTGGCAGTGCGCACGAAAGGACACGAGGAATGCTTTGAAGAAGACCGCGAGGCGGTATTTTTCTCCTCGGTCGAAGAGTGCGCCGATAAAGCCCTCTTCTATTTGAATCGGCCAGACCTGCGGGAGGCCATCGGACGCCGGGCCAGGGAGCGGGCGATTGCATCCGGATACGACAACGATACGCAACTGGCGCAGATGCTTAATCGACTGGATGGAAAGGTCGAGCCGGGAGTTTGAGACCGGTGGTGAGTGCAACAGAATTGAGATGGGATTGGAGGAGTCAGAAAAGGCATGCCGAAATTTGTGATTGAGCGGGAAATTCCTGAGGCGGGCAAGCTTTCGCCAGAGCAAGTGCAGGCCATATCGCAGACGTCGTGCGGAGTGCTGCGAGAGCTTGGCCCCAGATCCAGTGGGTGCAGAGCTACGTAACGGACGACAAAATTTATTGCGTGTACATTGCTCCCGACAAGGAGACAGTGCTTCGCCATGCGCAGATGGGCGGGTTCCCTGCCAATCGTGTCTCCGAGGTTAGCATGGTCATCGACCCCACCACGGCGGAATAAGCCAGCTCGCGGACTGTGAACTCCGGCGCATGGATGATTTCAGTCTTGCCGCGTTCATCTTATATTCGCAATTAGCGTTTACAGTGCAACGATTGCGGGGGTAAGCGTGGAAGTGAATGATTCTGAACTCGATCAGAGGCAGGCAGCGTACAGGGCAGCCGTAGAGGAGTGGATCGGCGCGATTCGCCAGGAAGAGGCTTTGGCATCCGGGGAACACTCTGTGGACGACATTGACCAGTGGGAGAAAGCGCATTTTCACGAGGAAAAGATGCGAAACGGCGCCAAAGCCGCCAAAAAGGAGTACGAGGACGCATTAAGGTTGAAGTTTTTCGGTTTTTGACGGAGTATCAGGTCGAACTTCGACTGCGGATGACGGATTCGACCCAACAATTACGGAGCACATCGCCAGCGTTCCTTGGAGCACTCCTCCGAAGTGAGCGGCTCCGCGTCCGGATCGTGATCGCTGCGATGCTCGCAGCTTTCGCGGTCAGAACAGTAAGAACGGCTATCCTGTTCAACCGTGAAAACCTGAACCTCTGGGTCATTACATGCTCGTTTATCGCGGTGTTCGTCATCTGCGAAGCGCTCGTTCTGCGCGCGGTGAACCGGGCGATCGACGCAGGGCGCGACCTCCCGAACACGGCGTGGACAGCCGGTATCGTCATCGAAACCTGCATACCGTCGCTGGCGCTTGCCTTCCTTTCCACGGCAGTGCCGGATGTGGCCTACAGGCCGCTGGCGAATCCCATCGTGCTTCTTTACTTCATCTTCATTATCCTTTCGACGCTGCGCCTGGACCCCACTACATGCAGAATCTCCGGAGCATCCGCCGCGGGCGGCTATCTTCTGGCTGCGGCATATGTTGGATGGCGGCCGGCGCTGGGCGGCACGGCTTCCGTGCTATCTCCGGACCGTGCCGTGGTGGGTTTTGCAGCTGCCTTTGTCATCGGCGGATTCGTCGCAGGGGCGGTTGCAGGAGAGATCCGCAAGCAAGTGGAAGCGGCCCTGCGCGAAGCAGAAACAAAGCGCCAGGTGGAACGGCTGCGGCACGACCTGGATGTGGCGCGGTCCATCCAGCAGTCGCTCCTGCCGGTCGCCACGCCGGAGATCGAGGGATTCGAAATAGCAGCCTGGAACCAGCCTGCAGATCAGACCGGTGGAGACTATTACGACTGGCAGGTATTTCCCGACGGCAAGCTGCTGGCAGTACTGGGCGACGTTACGGGCCACGGGATCGGCCCTGCGCTACTCGCGGCGGTATGCCGCGCGTATGTGCGGGCGACCTTCACGCCTGAAGGTGACATGCTGACCGCGATGCAGCGCGTCAACGGCGCGCTCGCGCGAGATGTGGGGCCGAGGCGATTCGTTACGTTCGCGGCCTTGCGCTGCGGCCCGGGGAGTGCGCGGATCGAACTGCTTTCCGCCGGGCATGGGCCGATACTGCTCTACCGCTTTGCCGAAGACCGCTTCGAGGAAATGCAGGCCCAGGGGCTGCCGCTGGGACTTATGCCCGATCTGGGTTCCGATCCGCCGAGGGTCATGGAGCTAAGCTCGGGCGACCTGCTTGTGATCACCACGGATGGCTTCTTCGAGTGGGCGGACGCCCACGAAGAACTCTTCGGCACCGAGCGCATGGAAACGAGCATCCGCGCGTCGAGAAACGAGAGTCCGGCGGAGATCATCTCAGCGCTCTACAAGTCGGTGATCCAGTTTTCCGGAGGCACTCCGCAGGATGACGATCTGACTGCTCTGGTGATCAAGCGGAAGTAGCCTGTATTCGTCGACCCTGAACCGCTCACCACTTCCTTCCGACCCATGAGTACTGCCAGGCTACCTGCACGTTCTGGTAGTCGCCACCGTAACGCACATAGGTGCCGTCGCTGTACGAAATCTTGATCGACTGGTGCTGGGTCAGCGGGAAGGCTATGGTTGCTCCTATTCTGGAGGCCGTCTGTTTTGTCTCCAGGTTGCGTATTCCGTTCAGCGAGGTGATACCTCCCCACCAGAAGTTTCCGTCAATGGAAGCCCACGCGCCGAGTCGCTTTCCGTAAAGCTTTCTCAAATCCCGGCTCAGGTGTCCTTCGAAGCTGCCGACCGGTTCCTGAGTCTGGCGGTGGGCAACAGGAACGCTGTAGAAGTCGGGATTGGCCGTGTAAAACCATACGCCGCCGTAGGTATCAAGCACCAGGCTTCCCCATCGCCGGGAAAGGCCAAGCTCAGGCTTGAAAGCCCAGCGGTTCAGGCCCCAGTTGATCAGATGGCTCGGGTCGTACTGGCCGGTGGGAGCGATCATTTTCAGGCTGGCACCGACGATGGTCTTCTGCTTCCATTTCGCGAACTTCGGAGCTTCCATGGCGGGACCTCCGAGGAGGTTCACGGAAAAACGGGCGTTCATATCGCTCAGCCCGGAACGATAGAGGCTTCCGGTCTTCCCGAGCGCAGTGCCGCTGAAGGTCCCCACCGCATACGGCAGGGAGACCACAAAGTTTGCCGAACGGCCGAAGAAGTCCAGCGAATGGTAATAGGTGAAGACGGGGACGTTATACGTCCCTGTCGCATTGGTAATCGGGATGACCCCGTTGAAGTCCAAACCCCCGGTATAAAACCCCCAGGTCAGCGTCACCACATTCGCGTGGGCAGGCGTGATCAGATAGGCGCGAGGAGCCAGGTCCTGCGCGCGCGATGCAATACAAAAAAAGCAAAACAGGCCGACGAGTGCCAGCTTTCGGCCGATGCTCAGGACGGGTCGGATCACCGCAACGCGCCCGCTGCTTCCCTCTTGGCCCTGCTTTGACATGCAATCATGAAGGACTTGAGAACGCTCCCACGATTTCGCGAGCGCTTGCTTTTGTCAATTCCTTTTCTAGAGCCTGATGGGCGCTCATCGGCTCGCGGCCCGGTCCCTGTAAACTTCCATCAGCCTCCCATGCGCATCAGCGGACGAAGACGGAATATGGTGCTCTTCATCGTCCTGGGAGCCTGCATGCTCGGGGTTGCCGTCGTCCTCAACGTCGGCTGGATCATCCTCAACTGGCGGCGCATTGTTCCGATGGTCGTTGGCATCCCCTTCTTCGCGCTGCTTATGGTCGGCGTCGTTCTCAACACAATCTTTCTGGTCCGCGAAGTGCGGCGCAATGAACGACACGATGCTTTTCTCAACGCGGTGACGCACGAGTTGAAGACACCTATAACGTCGATCCGGCTCTACCTCGAGACGCTTCAGCGCCGCGAACTGCCGGAAGAAAAGCGCCGCGAGTTTTACTCCGTGATGCTTGAGGACACCGACTGGCTCCTCGCCAACGTGGAACAGGTGCTGAAGGCGGGCGAATTGGGCCAGCGGACGCAGAACCAAGTTCGGCTGCCCGTCGATATGCGCACTCTTGTCTCCGAGTGCATCGATCGAGCCCGCATCCGGCACCATCTCGACGACACCGCGATCATTTTCGATGACCCAGGAACCGAGGTCCCGCTGGTCGTACGTGGCAATCGCGAGGAGTTGCAGAGCGTAGTGATGAATCTGCTCGACAATTCTGTCAAGTACTCGCCCGAAACGATGGAGATCAGGGTCAGCCTGTCGATTCGCAACGAAGCCTGGATCGTGCTCAGCGTCGCCGATCGCGGCATCGGCATTCCGGCCGCGCATCTCAAGCGCATTTTCGGGCGCTTCTATCGCGCGCCGATGCGGTCTGTGCTCAAGACCAAGGGCGCCGGGCTGGGGCTCTTTATTGTGCGAACCATCGCCCGCCAGCACGGCGGAGATGCCTTCGCCGAAAGCCCCGGCGAAGGACGCGGCACGGTCGTCAGCGTACAGTTGCCGCGCGTCCTGAGGCAGGCGGCAAACGAGCGGGAGCTGGCAGCAAAATGAGCGCGGCCACCCGCATTCTCATCGTGGAAGACGAGGCGCACCTGGCGCAGGGACTGCTGTTCAATCTCCAGGCCGAAGGCTACGAGGCCGTGATCGAGAAGGACGGTGAGGCGGCCCTTGCAAGACTGGAGAAGGAACCCTTTGACGCCGTGGTTCTCGACGTGATGCTCCCGGGCAAGAGCGGATTCGAGGTAGCCTCCGACCTGCGCGCGAAGCAGAACTATGTTCCGGTGCTGATGCTGACGGCGCGCGGCCGGTCGGAAGATGTGCTTGCAGGCTTCGCCGCCGGCGCGGACGATTATCTGGCCAAGCCGTTCGAGCTTTCGATCCTGCTCGCCCGCCTGAGAAGCCTGTTGCGCCGGCTCGCCTGGCACCAGCCGGCGGACGAGACCCCGGCGGCGCGCGAAGCGCTCTCTCCCTTTGAATTCGCAGGACGCCAGATCGACTTTGAAGCGCTCGAACTGACGGCCCTGGGCCGCACCGTCCGTCTTACGCTAATGGAAGCCGATCTGCTCCGTTATCTCGTGCGTAACCAGGGGCGCATCGTCTCGCGCAAGGAACTGCTGGAGCAGGTCTGGCGGGTTCACGAAGACACCGACACGCGCGCCATCGACAACTTTATCGTCCGGCTGCGGCGATATATAGAGGACGAGCCCTCCACGCCGAAATATCTCAAGACGGTCCGGGGAGTCGGGTACCGATTCCTTACGGACGGCGACTGAGCTCCACTCCCGCTCCAATACCGTAAAATCAACACAGGCTCGATTCGTGCGCATCCTTACCAGATACATTCTGAAGGAGGTTCTGTCGCACGCCTTCCTCGGAGGCGCGCTCTTCACCTTCGTGCTTTTCATGCGCGACCTGCCGCACCTGTTGGAGCTGGTCGTCCGCAACAGCGCATCGCTCCGGGTCGTCGTCGAGATTATCCTGCTCACGCTGCCGAACATGTTCACCGTCACGATCCCGATGGCGGTGCTTGTAGGCATCCTCCTTGGACTGAGCCGGCTGGCAGCAGACAGTGAGATTACCGCGATGCGCGCATCGGGCATCGGCGTGTGGCGATTCGTAGGCGTCGTCGCTGTGATATCGGTCGGCGGATGGCTGATCGGTCTGGCCAACACGCTCTATTTCGCGCCGAAGGCCACGGAGGCGATGCTTCGCCTCGAATCCGAGCTGCTCAACGCGCAGGCATCGTATGAAGTCCAGCCGCGCGTCTTCTACGAAGATTTCAAGAATTACGTGCTCTACGTGCAGGACGTGCGCGCGGCGTCGGGCGCGGCCAACTGGCGGGAGATCTTTCTCGCCGACCTGACCGATCCCGCTGCTCCCAAGATCACGACCGGCGCCTCGGCCACCGTCGTGAATGGCAAGGATCAGGAAGCCATCATGCGGCTGCGCGATGGTACCGAGCATCAGACGGTCGCCAATCAGCCCGATCAGTACGACGTCTCCACGTTTGCGCAGACCGACCTGCCGCTGACCCTCACCACGCAGGAGGAGACGAGGTCGAGCCGCAGCGAATCGCCCATCCTGGCCATGTCAAATCGCGAATTGCTCGAGCGCGCACACGGCAAAGGCGGCCGCTGGTATCTCATCGAGTTGCACAAGCGCTTCGCTTACCCGGCCGCGTGCCTGGTGCTAATGCTGGTCGGAGTGCCGCTCGGAATCTCGTCGAAGCGCGGAGGCAAGGGCGCGGGCTTCGTCCTCACCATCGTCCTCGTCTTCCTCTACTACTTCCTTTCATCCACCGGCACGGCACTGGCACGCCAGAACAAGCTGTCTGCCGCTGCCGGCATCTGGTTGGCGAACGTGCTCTTCGCCAGTGTCGGCGTCGTGCTCCTGAGTCAGATGTCCACCGGAGGGGCTGTGCTTGCCGCCATCACTTCTGTGGGAGGGCTGTTCAAGTCTGCCGTGAAGGAAGAAGAGGGGGCCCCGGGAACGGTGACCGCGCCCCGCCCTGTCAAGCCGCGCCACACTCGCGGCCGCTTCCCGCTCATTCTCGATGAGTACGTTCTGACCCAGTTCCTCTCCACCTTCGCCATGGTCATGGTGAGCTTCGTGCTGCTGATGCTGATCTTCACGTGCTTCGAGCTCTTCAATGACATGATGCGTAACAGGACCCCGGCCGTGACGGTCGCAGCTTATCTTCTGAACCTGATCCCAAGCATGCTCTACTACCCGATTACGCCGCTCAGCGTGCTGATCGCGGTGCTGGTCGTTTTCGGCCTGATGAGCAAATCGAGTGAACTTACAGCCATGAAGGCGAGCGGCATCAGTCTCTACCGCATCGTGCTGCCAATTCTCGCGATCGCCTCGGTGCTGTCGGTCTCGCTCTTTGCCTTCGACCAGCTCTACATTCCCAAGGCCAACCGCCGGCAGGAGGCGCTCCGTAACGTCATCAAAGGCAGACCGCCGCAGACCTTCATGCATCCCGGCCAGAACTGGATCTTCGGCCAGCAGCAGCAAGGACAATCGGAACGGATCTTCTACTACGAGCTTTTCGACCCGTCGCAGAACAGCTTCGGCAATCTCACGATTTTCGAATTCAACCCGGGCACATTTTCCATCTCGCGCCGCATCTTCGCCTCGAACGCCCACTGGGAGCCGCGTCTCCATGAGTGGGTCTTCGAGCACGGCTGGGTACGCTCGTTCCAGGGCGCCGAAATCAGCAACTATCAGCGTTTCGACGTGACTACTTTCGGGGAAGTCCGCGAGCAGCCGCAATACTTCAAGAAAGAAAACCTGCTCTCGTCCGAAATGAGCTTTGACGAGCTGAATGCGTATATCCATGACCTGAGCCAGAGCGGATTCGACACGATACGCCTGCGCGTCCAGCTCAATCGCAAGCTGTCCTATCCGTTCATCACGCTGGTCATGGCGATTCTGGCTGTTCCCTTTGCGCTCTCGATGGGCAAGCGCGGATCGCTGCTTGGAATCGCAGCCGGAATCGGTGTCGCTATAGCCTACTTCATCGTGGCGGGCACATCGGAGGCCATGGGCAACGTCAACCTGCTCCCGGCGCTTCTCGCTGCGTGGGCGCCCGACGTGATCTTCGGACTTGCCGGAGGCTATTTGCTCCTTCGCGCATCCACATAGTCAGAGCAGGAATCGAAAGTTCATGTTCAAACGCCTCAAGCCTCTGCTTCCCTACATGCGCCGATACCGCCGCGCCTATTTCTGGGGAGGCCTTGTGACCGTCCTGAGCAGCGCTGTGTGGGTCTTCTTCCCGCGCGTGATCGGAGACGCGATCGACGACCTCAATCACGGCGTTACCCGACAAAAGATTCTCTTTTACGCCGGCCTGCTCGTAGCTATCTCGCTGGCGAAAGGCATCTTTCTCTTCTACACGCGATGGATCCTCATCGGCATCTCGCGCGACATCGAGTTCGACCTGCGGAACGACTTGTTCCGTCAGCTGGAACTCCAGCCCGCCGAGTATTATCAGCAGCGCCGCACCGGCGACATCATGGCGCGCATGACCAACGACCTGAATGCTGTACGCATGCTGCTCGGCCCCGGCATCATGTACAGCGCGAACACGTTGCTTTTCTCTGTATTTGCGCTTTACTTCCTGCTGCGCATCAGCCCGCTGCTGACGGTATGCGCCCTCGCGCCGCTGCCGATCGCGAGCATCCTGGTGCAGTTCATGGGGCGCAAGATCCATGAGCGCTTCGAGCGCATCCAGGCGATGTTCTCGGATATCTCCGCGCAGGCGCAGGAGAACTTTTCGGCCGCGCGCCTTATCCGCGCCTTCGCGCAGGAAGAGGCGCAGATCAATGCCTTCGAGCACTCCAATCGCGAGTACATCCGCCGCGGACTGCGCCTAGTGCAGTTGATGGGCATGCTCTGGCCGACCCTGGAGTTCATTCTCGGGCTCGCCATGGTCATCGTGCTCTTCGTCGGAGGGCATCAGGTGCTCTCGCACCGCATCTCCGTCGGAAACTTCACCGCCTTCATGACCTACCTGCTGATGCTGACCTGGCCGATCATCGCCGTCGGCTGGGTGGTCAATCTCTTCGAGCGCGGAACCGCGTCGGTGACCCGCATCCAAGAGCTGCTCGACGAGAAGCCCTCCATCGACAACCGCGATGCCGTGCCGGCGCTGGCGAGCTCTCCCATCCGCGGAGATGTCGAGTTCCGCAATCTTTCGTTCGCTTATGCCGGATCGGATGGAACTCCGGGGCCGGAAGTGCTGCACAACATTTCGATCACGATTCCGGCTGGGACGAGCCTGGCGCTGGTCGGCCCGACCGGCTCCGGAAAAACCACGCTGGTCAGCCTGATTCCGCGTCTGTATGACGCGCCACCTGGAACCGTCTGGGTCGACGGCCGCTCCGTCCGGGAATACCCGCTCGACCATCTGCGCGCTAACATCGGCTTCGTTCCCCAGGAGACATTTCTCTTCAGCGAGACGATTCGCGAGAACATCCTGCTGGGAGCGCCGGATGCCAGCCCCGGCCGGATGCTTGACGCTGCCGAAGCGGCGCACATCCGCACGGAATTCGAAGAATTTCCACGCGGCTTCGAGACTGTCGTCGGCGAGCGCGGCCTTACGCTCTCCGGAGGCCAGAAGCAGCGCTCCGCTCTTGCTCGCGCACTGGCTCGCGACCCGCGGATCCTGATCCTTGACGACGCGCTGGCCAGCGTCGACACCTATACCGAAGAGCGAATTCTCGAAGAGCTGCGCCGCCGCATGGAAGGCCGCACGACGATCCTCATCTCCCACCGGGTATCGACGGTTCAAAACGCCGACCGCATCGCCGTTCTCGTCGGCGGTCGTATTGTCGAGCTGGGCACCCACGACGAGCTGCTCGCGCTGGACGGCTATTACGCCAGCCTCTATGAAAAGCAACGCCTTGAAGAGGAGCTGGCAGTGGCGCACTAAACCGGAGAGCGATTTGAAACCAGGCATTGCCGCCATGCGCCGGCCATGTTCGAATCGCTTAGATGAGCGGAATCGGCGCAGTCGAATTCGTTTTTCTGCTACTCCTCTTTTTCGTCGTGGTTTTTGGGCTGCTCGCCCGGCAGCTCCGGATCCCCTACCCCATCATCATGGTGATCGGGGGATTGGTTTTGAGCTTCATCCCCAGAATTCCCGACATCACGCTCGATCCGGACCTGATCTTTCTCGTTGTTCTCCCGCCGCTGCTTTACTCTGCGGCCTGGGCCACCCCATGGCGTGATTTCCGATACAACATCGCTAGTGTTTCACTTCTTGCCTTTGGATTGGTCGCATTTACGGTTATCGGTGTCGCTCTTGCGACGCCGCACGTCTTTCCCGGCTTTGATTGGCGCCTTGGCCTGGTCCTCGGCGCAATTGTCGCGCCTACCGACGCCATCGCCGCAACTTCGATCGCACGACAGATAGCGCTTCCTACCCGCATTGTGGACATTCTCGAGGGAGAAAGCCTCGTAAATGACGCTACGGGACTGCTCGCCCTGGAATTTGCCCTGGAAATTGTCGTTCAAAAGCACATGCCTACGGTTTCCAGAGGCTTGTTAACGTTCGTATGGCTCACGGTCGGCGGAATTGCGGTCGGATTGATCATCGCGTGGGTTGTCTACCTCATCGAAAAGCGGATCGACGATGCTCCGATCGAAATCACGATGAGCATTCTCGTTCCCTACGCAGCCTATTTGGCTGCGCAAGCCCTGCATGCGTCAGGTGTGTTGGCGGTGGTCGCCTGTGGACTGCTTCTCTCCCGGCTGAGTGATCGCTTCTTCTCACCAACGGTTCGCATTGGAGCCTGGTCGGTGTGGGACTCCCTGACCTTCGTCCTGAACGGACTTGTATTTGTTCTCATCGGCCTGCAATTCCCCGCAATTCGCGGCTCCATCAGCAGCTACGGTCTCCCGACCGTAGTTATGTATGGCGCGATTTTCAGTTGTCTGCTCATTCTCTTGCGGCTCGCGTGGGTATTTCCCGGTGCGCATCTTGCTCACTGGATCCGGGTGCGGTTCTTGCATCACTGGGAAGCTCCGCCTACGGCCCGTCAGACCTTTGTAATCGGATGGACCGGTATGCGAGGCGTCGTTTCTCTCGCGGCTGCTCTTGCCCTGCCGAAAGTGCTGAAAGACGGCTCGCCGTTTCCCCAGCGAGACATGATTCTCTGCTTAACGTTCTGCGTAATCCTCGTGACCCTGGTGTTACAAGGCCTGACTTTGCCATATCTCATCCGTCTTCTGGGTCTGGCCGGGAAAGCGGGTCCGGACTGCGAGGAACTCGAAGCTCGCCGCATTGTCACAGAGGCCGCCATCTCCCATCTTGAAGGCGCGAAAACCCGGGATAGCGAAGATGCCGCGGAGGCGTATGAAGATCTGACCCACCATTATCGTCAGAGGCTGGCAAGCCTTGCCGCGGCCGTGACTCAGACAACAGCGGTGGACTCGGCCCGTCATCTCGCACTGTCGCTGGAGGCGGTGCGCGTTGAACGCGATACAGCGATCCAACTGCGAAATGAAGGACGCATCAACGATACTGTCTTGCGGCGAATCGAACGTGAGCTGGATCTCAACGAGTCTGGGCTCATCTCGGATCAATGAGCGCCGCCCTCCTCCGGTTTTCTGTGCTCGATGCAGCGATGAACTCCGTATTGGAGAGCATTCACGCCAGTATCTGCCAAACCAGCGCCTTGAAGGGGCAGATTGCCGTCGTTCGGTGAGACGCATCTTATTTCGCTTATACTGAGACTCCCCCGCCAGAAGTTCCTTCTGCCGTGATCTCTAGTTGAGAATTTCTCCTTCATGGAGCTGCTATGACTGTGGACGCATTAATGACTCGGGCCGCCGGCGAATGCATCGACGAGCGCGAGCGCTATCTGATCATTTTTACCCAGGGTGCGAATGGCTATGTCTGCAGAAACGAAGGTGTCACTGACGAAAGTCAGGCACTCTTCCACGGCAGCTATCGCGCTTGTCAGATCTGGATCGAGCGCCGCGGCATCGCGGCCGCCCTCCGCCACGTTCTGCGGAGCATCGCCGAAGCGCCGGAACTGACCTACCCCGGCGTCACTGGCCTTGGGCTGATCGAGCAGCTTTCAAGCCTACCGGATTGATCTGGCTGGCGATGCCCCGCGAAGGTTTCGCCGCCCGATATCATGGCTTAAGCCCACATTTCTGCCGTCGTTCATGCCTTTTTCCCAGACGCCCAATCCGCCGCCGGGTTCCGCAGGAACCCCGGTTATGGAAAGCCCGCTCTCGGGCTTTCAGCCGCTGAGATCGCCCCTCTTTCGCAATCTCTGGATCGCCTCCACCGTCTCCAACCTAGGCGGATGGATGCAGGACACAGCCGGCACCTGGCTGATGACCGTGCTGACGGTGACGCCGTCGCCGTTGCTCATTGCGCTGATGCAGACGGCCGCCAGCCTGCCGGTCGTGCTTCTGGGACTGCTCGCGGGCGCGACCGCCGACATTTTCGATCGCCGCCGCCTGCTCCTCTTCTGGCAGGCATGGATGCTTGCGGCCGTCGCGCTTCTCAGCCTGCTGACCTTTGCGAATATCATCTCGCCCTGGGTGCTGCTCAGCCTAACCTTCCTGCTCGCCATCGGAACGGCGATGAACAGTCCAGCCTGGCAGTCAATTGTCCCCGAGCTCGTTCCACGCGATGAGTTGCCCGAGGCCGTCGCGCTCAACAGTGCCGGATTCAACCTGGCCCGCGCCCTTGGTCCAGCGCTCGGCGGCATCACCGTCGCGGCGTTTGCCCACGCCGCCACCGGCGCCGCCTGGACCTTCCTGCTCAACTCGCTCTCGTTCGTCGGCGTCATCTACGTCCTCTATCAGTGGAAGCGCCGTCCGATCTTCAAGAGCGCGCTGCCGGCCGAACGTATCCGCGGTTCGATGCGCGCCGGCCTGCGTTACATCCAGTACGCTCCGCTGCTCAAGTCGGCTCTCGCCCGGGCGTTCATCTTTACCATCTTCGTCAGCGCGGTCTGGTCGCTGCTTGCCGTGGTCGCAGCCACCGACCTGCGCCAGGGCGCGCTCGGTTATGGCATCCTCAACGGCAGCATGGGAGTTGGCGCAGTCGTCGGCGCCACCATGCTACCCCACGTCCGTCGCAGATTGTCCGCCGACGCAATCATCGCCATATCGAGTGGGGTTTTCGTTGCCACTCTTGTGGTCATGGCCTACGTTCACTACGCCCTGGCCGTCATCGCCATGCTGCTCTGCGCCGGCTTCTGCTGGACTAGCACCATGTCCACGCTCAATCTGGCCATTCAACTCTCGTCCCCGAGTTGGGTGCAGGCGCGCGCGCTTGGCCTCTATCAGATGGTGTTCTCCGGCGGGATGGCCCTGGGCAGCGTCCTGTGGGGGCTCATCGCCGAGCACATCTCAACGCCAACTTCACTGGCCATCGCAGCGGGCGGACTGCTTATTACCCTTCCGCTGAGCAACCGGCTGCACGTATTGCGCGGCGATTTGCCCGATCTCACACCGAAGGGCGTCCCCATCCGACTGCCGCAGACCGCGCTCGAGCCCGAGATGCACGAGGGCCCGATACAAATCCTCATCGACTACTCCGTCGCGCCGGAAAACTACAACGCGTTCGTGCACGCGATCCACAAGCTCAGAGATATCCGCCTGCGCGACGGGGCGATGCGGTGGGGCGTCTTCCAGGACATCAATGATCCCAACCGGATCACAGAAACCTTCGTCATGGAGTCGTGGATCGATTACCTTCGCCAGCGCGAGCGCTTCACTGCCGCCGATCTTGCTGTCCGCGAGAGCGTTTTCGGGTTCCACCAGGGTGGCGGACCGCTTCGCGTTACCTATAGCATCTACGCGAAGGAACGAAGTAATGGAAACTCCGCCAAGCCGGATTCAACTTAGGCCCTAGCTCGACGAGATTTGGGGATCTCCGATATGAACTCGTCAAGACTCCCGGTTAGAACTCTGCTGATCCTCCTATGCCTCTCGTTTCTACTCGGACCCTCTATATCCGCGGCACAATCCTGCGGCTCTAAGGGAGTCGTTGTGCAGGTCCTCGGGTCCGGCGGACCGGAAATGCAGGACAAGCGCGCCTCAACGAGCTATCTGGTCTGGAAGGATGGCAAAGCGCGCGTGATTCTGGACGCCGGCGGCGGCAGTGCGCTCCGCTTTGGAGAAAGCGGCGCGGAGATGTCTCAGCCGGACGTTTTTCTCTTCAGCCACTTTCACATCGATCACTCGAGCGACTTCCCCGCCCTGATTTTCTCGTCCTGGTTCGAAGACCGCAGCCGTCCGCTGCCCGTGTACGGCCCTGCCGGAAACGAATACATGCCCTCGACCACTGAGTTCGTGAACGACCTGTTCAGCGATCCGCACGGAGCCTGGCGGTACCTCAGCGAGCTTGTCGATTCAGGTAACGATAGCAGTTACAAATTGCAGCCCCACAACGTCGACGCCGTTTCTACGCCTGCCGCCGTCTTCCACAATGCAGACATGACAGTCTCCGCCGTGCGCGTCATCCATGGAGCTTTCCCCGCACTTGCCTGGCGTGTTGAGATCGGCGGTAAGCGCATCGTCTTCAGTGGAGACACCAATGGCGAAGGCGATGGTCTCACCCAACTGGCAGCAGACGCGGATATCTTTGTGGCTCACAACGCCGTTCCAGAAGGTGCGACCGGCGTCGAACGGAGGCTCCACATGCCGCCTTCGGTCATTGGAACCATCGCCGCAAACGCACACGTCAAGCATCTGGTCCTTTCTCACCGCATGCTGCGGACTCTGGGCCGGGAAGCTCAGACCGAATCTGAAATCCGCCGCCACTACTCGGGACCTATCGCTTTTGCCAACGATCTGGACTGTTTCCCCCTAAAGTGACGCTTTATGAATGAGGTTCTATGCTCACTCCACGCCGAGCACTTTCACGATGACGCGCTTGCGGCGCTGGCCGTCGAACTCGGCGTAGAAGACCCGCTGCCAGGTGCCGAGGTCGAGCTTTCCTGCGGTGACAGGCAGGGTGGTCTCATGATGAAGGAGCAGCGCCTTGAGGTGGGCGTCGGCGTTGTCTTCGCCGGTCTGGTGGTGCTTGTAGTCTGAACGTTCCGGCGCCAGCGCTTCCAGCCACTTGCCGATGTCTTCGATCAGTCCGCTCTCGTGGTCGTTGACATAGATTGCCGCGGTGATGTGCATCGGCGAGACAAAGCAGAGGCCGTCCTTCACCCCGCTGCGGCGCACAATCTGTTCCACCTCATCGGTGATGTGCACCATCTCTTTGCGCTTTCTCGTTTCGAAGACGAGATACTCCGTGTAGCTCTTCATTCCTCAATTTTCGCTTGAGGGCCGGGGAGGCGCGAGCGGCTCACTCGTTGCGCAGCGCCTGGATGGGCTCCACGCCCGCCGCGCGCCAGGCCGGGACCACCGTCGCCAGCAGCCCGGCCAGACCCAGCAGCACTGCCGCTACAGCCAGCATCACAGGGTCCCACGGCTTGACGCCGAAAAGCTGTTCAGTCATCAGCTTGCCGGCTGCAATTGCGGCTGGTATCCCGATCGCCAGTCCGATGCCCACCTGCCAGAAGGCGCCGCGCAGCACCATCTTCACGACGCGCCCGCGGTCGGCGCCGAGCGCCATGCGCACGCCGATCTCGCTCGTGCGCTGTTCGACCGTGTACGCCATCACGCCGTAGAGGCCGACCGCTGCAAGCACCAACCCGAGCACCCCGAAGAGCGTCGTCAATGTGGCGATCATCTTCTCCTGCTGAAAGTCCGCGCTTACCACCTCGGAGTACGGATCGACTCCGTAGAGCACGAAATTCGGATCGAAGCTTGCCAGGGCCTTCCGCACCTTCTCTTCCATATGCGGCGGGTTGCCCGGCGCCCAGATCACGATCTGATACAGGAAATGCGACCAGATATCGCCTGCCTCGTATGCCTGATCGTCCCAGTGAACGGTCTGCGCCTCGGGCACCCAAAACATGGGCCTGATCGGCTTTTTGTAATCGTAAGTCATGTACCGCATATCTCTCACGACGCCCACGATCTCATACGTTGACGAATACTTGATCTTGTCGGGTCCGAAATGCTGACCGATTGGGTTCTGCCCCTTGAAGAATCGCTTCGCGAAAGCTTCATTGATCACAGCAATCTTGCGGCCCGCATCCGTGTCGCTTTCTTCGATGGGCCGGCCCAGCACCATGTTTGCGCCGACTGCCTCAAAAAATCCCGGCATCACTCGCGCCCAGCCCGCACCCGTGTCTTCCTTGGCGCCCGGTTCCGGCCGGCCCTGAATGCGAATACCGTCATTCCAGCTGTCTCCGGTCATTGGCGCATAAAGCGCGGGCGCCACCATCCGCACGCCCGGAATCTGCCGCAGGCGGTCATCGATCTGGCGGAATATCGGTTCCATTTCTTCCGGCTTGTAGTTACTCAGCATCGGATTGATCCACGCGATGTAGCGGCTCTGGGTTTCAAATCCGAGTTCCTGATGCTGGAGATTCTGCAGGCTTCGGCCGAGCAGTGCCGCCGCCGACAGCAGCACCAGCGACACCGCCACCTGTGCGATTACCAGCGATTTCTGCGTCCAGGAGCGCCCGCCGCCTACCGAGCGGTTAGCGCCACGGAGCGCGTCGACCGGATTTGCGTGCGACGTCATCCAGGCTGGCGCAATCCCGAACAAAACGCCCGTCAGCACCGACACGCCCAGCGCAAAAAGCAACACGGGGAGCGAGGGGCTGGCATTGATCGGCACCCAATTATTAGGCCCTCCAATCTCGAAGGCCAGATGCAGAATCAGCCTCGTGCCGGCATACGCAACGCCAATGCCCATTGCTCCGCCGATGACGGCGAGCAGCACGCACTCCACCAGCGCCTTTCGCACCAGGCGACCACGCGAAGCTCCGAGCGCAACTCGCACCGAGGTCTGCTCGCGGTCCTTCAGGCCGCGCGCGAGCATCAGATTGGCCATGTTCCCGCAGGCCACCAGCAGCACGCATGCAGCGGCAACCAGCAGCAGCTTCAGGCCATCTCCGTACTGATCCTGCATCACTGCAACGCCCGCTCCGCCGGGAGTGAGGTGCAGAGTCTGCTGCTGCCAAAGCTGCTTCTCGCCGGGCTGCATATCGGGGACATGGCTGGCCAGCCAGTCATGGAACTCGACCCGTAGCTTCGCTTCGAGGGTCTTCGGATTCGTGCCCGGACGCACCCTCCCGATCAGGTCCAGCCAATTACCTTGCGGCCTTTTCAGCCGCGCCGTCTGGCCATCAATCAGCAGTTCCGTTGTCAGCGGCAGCCAGAAATCCGGCATTCCCCAGCCGGCCAGCTTCGCGCCGAAAAATCCTGGCGGAGCCACGCCGATCACCGTGAACGGATGCCCGTTGATCTGGTAGTTGGCACCAACGACCGACGGATCCGACCCATACTTTGTTTGCCAGATGCGGTAGCTCATCACCGCTACCGGAGGAGCACCCTCGCGATCGTCATCGTCGGTCATCAGGCGTCCGATCCATGGCTGGATCCCAAAGGTCCTGAAGAAATTACCGGAGACGTACTCGCCGTTTCGCGTATCCGCGGCAGCTTGGGAACCCTGCCTCCGCACGCCGAGCGGCGCATTCCCGGCCTGCAAGGCAGCAAGGTCGACGAACTCGGGGGTATGCGCGCGGAAGTTCTTGTACGTCTCCCAGGAGAACAACGCGAAATCGCCGTCGGTGTCCTGCGTGTAGCCGCCCCAGTTGCAGCAGCGCACCTTATCGCCGATCCGCCACAGCTCTTCCGGCTTTGCCACAGGCAGCGATTTGAGCATCACCTGGTGCACCAGCGTGAAGATTGCCGTGGTCGCTCCAATGCCCAGCGCCAGCGTGATGACGGCCGTCGCCGCAAATCCCGGAGCCTTGCGCAGTTGCCTGAACGCGTCACGCAAATCGGCCAGCATTCGTTCCCCCTGAACCAATAGATCGCACTATTCCTCCGGTTTTTATAGCAAGCCGCGCGCCGTTCCGCAGCCGCATTTTTATTGTGGATAAAGCACTTAGACGCCCGCGTTGTTTCCGGTCTGTCCGCAACGGGCAGAATTTGTCCGCAATCGGACAGTAATCGGATTCTATTTTGAGGGCGAGATACTCCAACTGCGGCGTGACTCGGCCGCCGGAATAGCTCGCACCGCCTCCAGGCCTTCTTATCGATGCAGCGTGGCTGACTTCGTTCTCGCTCCGAAATTAAAAGGTAGGACTCTGTGGGTGAAACCTGTAGCGTGAGAGGGCAAGGCGGGCGCCTCGTCCACGTTCAGAGCCGACATCTGGCGTGCCAACATCATCTACGGTATCTACGACGCTGGACGCATGGTCGTGATGGCCTCCGGCATAACCGGCTGTGGAACCGCAAACACGCCATGCCTCCCGCTTCGACAGGGCACTTTGGGCAGCAGGATCCGTGGGTGGCCACCGCGAAGATCAGGCACGAGCATCTCGCCAACTGTGCCTGCAAAAGATCTAAATTGAGGGCTTCGCAAATCGAAGTTTTGATCATCCAAGTTATTCGGGCACGAAACGAGGCGTTGCGGATGATTGTCGGACGGCCGGTAGCGGTTGGACTCCTAATCCTATCGCTGGTTCACCCGGCATATGGAGCAGATTCGGAATCGGAAACTCCGTCCCCTGATAATGTTCCACGACACTTCAAGGCCGACTTCAACAACGCCATATATTACCGGAATAAGCTCGAATTCTCCCTGGAAACGGGGTGGCTTCCTAACAATATTCCCTTCGTTTTCGACTTTCTTGTAAACAGCCCGTATACACAATGGCCGCTTCACTACACGCTTGTGCCCAATATCGCCTCGCTCCGATGGCACGTCGATAATATATGGGGCTGGAAATTCCTCCGAGGAAATACCGAGTTCAGCTTCAGCGGCTCCTACACCGCCGTAGTCAGAGGGCCAGAGACACGGTACTTTGCATTTGATTACGGCATTCGGCGGAATTTCATTCCGCGTAACTGGAGGGTTGTTCCCTATTTTGAGGCGAGGGGCGGCGTGGGGGATATCAACGCCAAGGGGCCGCAAGGGGTGCTATATGCGCAAGGACAGGACATGACCTTCACCTTGATGATGGGCAGTGGAGCGCGTTACAACTTCAATCCTCGATATAGCGTTTCGGCCGGAGTGACTTACATGCACGTATCAAACTTCTACTTGTCCGAGCCAAGATACGAGGATTTCGGAATCAATGTCTACGGCCCCACCGTGGGGGTCTATATGCGACTCGGAAAAGAAAAGCGTGAGTCTGAGCGATGATTCTACCGATCGCCCGCGAATAGGGCGCACAGAGACTTGGATCTTTCCGCAGTCGCACAGCCTGTTGCGGTCGGATCTGCGCCCTGATTTGAGATATGAAGGTTTCCTCTGGACTCAGGAAGCGGCGTGCGGAAGCTGTTCCAGCAGGCGCTTCCAATTTTTCTGATTGCGGCGGTACGTCTTCTTCAGGTCTTCGAGAATGCGCTCGAAGTCCCCGTGCCCTTTAAGGCGGCTCCATGCCGGATTCTTCGAAAACCAGGGGAAATTTTCATTGCCGAGATAAATGGCTCGCCGAAGCCAGTGCAAGGCTTCGCTTTCGTCCCCGTCCACAGCGAAATAGGTTGCCAGACGATACGCCATTTCGCTGTCGGCTTCGGCTGCAGCCATCGATCCCTCTTCGATGAGCGACGCGGCGCGGTCCCGGTCTCCCTGCATGGCATAGCACATGGCCAGCGTGGGATAGGCGATACGCATGCTGTCATCGTCGCGGATAACGCCTTCGAGCAGTTCGATGGCTTTCGGCAGATCGCCCTCGCGCATGCGCTGGTAGGCGAGCGAGGTACGCAGCAGTGGATGCCTCGGCTCTAGCGTGAGTCCCTTTTCGATTTCGTCCGCGGCAAGCTCGAGCTGATTCTGATATTGGTAGACGCGCGCGCGATGGTTGTAGATGACCGGAGCGCTGGAGGGGTTCAGGTTGAGCGAGCGGTTGAATTGCTCGATGGCCTGCTCATACATGCCGTCCAGACGAAGCGTGATTCCGGCCACCATGTGTACATTCCAGTCGTTCGCAGCCTCCTGCAGAAGGTGCTCGATGCCATGGCGCGCGCTCTCCTTTTCGCCGCGCGAGAGCAGCATGTAGACGCGATAGAGGTTGGCCTCGACGGAGCCGGGATCGATCTCGAGAGCCTTGTCGAAGGCCCGGCGTGCTGACATGACGTGCATGTGTCCGCCGAACCCATGCCGGACGTATTGCAGATGCGTGATGCCGAGACCGCTCCAGGCGGGTGCATATTTCGGGTCACGCTCGACCACGATGTCGAAAAGCTCCCGGGCGCGGTCCAGATCAAGCCGGCTGCCGGTGCGCTGCATGAACGACGAAAGCATGGCTCGTGCCTGAAGGTACTGCTCGGAGAGATTGTCGGCGAGGGCTTCCGTCCTCGGCGCGCCGGAGGCGGGCTGCTGCGTGAGCTGCCCCAATGCCTGCAGCGAGGCGAAGACCTCGTTGCAAATTTCGGTCTGCACGGCGATCAGATCGAACGAAGGCACGCTGATGCCTCCCCCGGTGCGGACGCTTTCCGATGGAACATTGAGCAGCTGCCAGTTGAGGTCGAAGCCGGTCTCCGAACGGATGAAGTTGCCGGTGAGCACCCACTCGACAAGCAGCTTGTGGCCGACCTCGAGAGGATCCATCTGCGTTATGGGAAGGTGCAGGAGCGCGCTCGAAGGACGCACCACCAGGGAGGACATGCGCGCCAGCCGCGCACCGATGGCGTCGCCAAGCGCGAAGCCGTAAAGCGGCGCGACCTCCGACGGTCCGAAGTTCTGGAACGGCAGGACAAGGATGGTGTTCTGCTTCTCCTTCGGATCGGCGGATTCACGAAATCGCTCGGCCAGCATGGAGAGAATGCCGGTGGTGCGCTTCGCGGTCTCGGTGTTAGAGGGCGGGAGGTTGGCTGCAGCGTCGCCGGGAATGATGCCCGTCTCGATCTGCGAGGTCTTCATGATGGTCTTCAGCGCCTCGCGCACATCGGCAGCGCTCGAGTACCGTTCGGCGGGATTCTTCTGCAGCAGGGTGAAGATAAGCGAGTTCAGTTCGGGAAGCACATCGAGCGGCTGCGGATCGAGGTACTGAATGGCGCGGATGCTCTGGAATTCTTCGCCGTCCGGGCGAGCGAAGGGATGGCGTCCGCTGGCCAGTTCGTACAGGATCACGCCGAGAGCCCACAGGTCGCTCTGGACGCTGCTCTGGCCGGTGACGAACTGTTCCGGCGCCATGTAGGCGATGGTGCCGCCACGGGCCGTGTAGGTGGCCGTGGCAGGATCCGTGGCACGGCGCGAAGACTTCGCGGGGTCGAACTCGGCTTCTTCGAGATTTATGCGGCGGGCCAGGCCAAAGTCGAGGATCTTGGCGAGTCCGCCGTCGGTGAGCACGACATTCGCCGGCTTGAGGTCGCGATGGAAGATGCCGAGTGAGTGCGCCGCGCTGAGACCATCGGCGATCTGGATGCCGACGGAAAGCAGCAGCTGCAGGCTGGAAGGGCCCTTGGCAATGAGCTTGTCGAGGGACTGCCCCGGCACGTACTGCATGACGATGAAAGCTTCTTCGTTCTCCTCGCCGACTTCGTAAATGGCGCAGACGTTGGGATGCTCGATGGCCGAGGCCATGCGGGCTTCCCGCAGGACGGTACTGCGCATCTGCTCGGCCGACAGCAGTCCGCGCTTGAGCACCTTGAGGACCACAGGCCTCATCAAGAGCGTGTCGGTTGCCAGATAAACGATGCCGCTGCCGCCGGCGCCGAGGCGGCGGACAATTTCGTAGTGCTTGATCGTGCGAAGCTTCATCCGGTTTTCAGTTTACTGGTTCGGCATCCGTGCAAGATGAGAGCAATGTTGTAGAGAAAGATCACCGTTTCGGATTAAGCGCCGCGGCAATTTCAAAAAAGAGGGGCACATGCGCCTGCGAGCCCGCGAACTGCGCCAGCCAGCCCCCGGCCGGTGAGACGCAGGCCAGCGCCGCCGCAGATCGGTCGTTCCTGGGCGTTGCCTGCACGCAATCGATGCCCGAAGGGACGCCAGCGGGAGCGGCGACATCAAAGCCCGACGAAGGGTGAGCCTGCAGGAAGAGATCCTGCCACTCTGCGATCTGCTGAGACATGCTGACCTTCGGGTCGGGAAGGAGCAGGTTGAAATACATCATCTCGGGCCCATCGGAGTTGAAGGCGAGTGTCTTCGGCTGCTTCTCGAGGGTGACGCCCTGCGGATTTTCCGCAAAGTCGTCTTCGGCTGCCGTTGATACCGCCGTCCAGCCCAGAGGGACGCGAACGCGCAAGCCACGATAATTGAGGCTCATTCCATGCGTGGCATGCCAGCCCAGTGAGACCAGCCAGGGAGTGTAATACACCGCCAGGCAGATGACCGGCGTGCAGTAGAGGAGCAGCCGCCAGGGTTTGGGCCGGGGCTTTTGTGAAAGAGCGGAATCGCTGTCTACTGAAGGCCCTGTGACCAACATTTCGATTGGCAATGTACCACGAGTGATGAGGAGCTGCCGCATCTTTTCGAAAACGGCTCGACTGTGCATCTCAGTCATGAGAGTCCCGAGAGGGGTCAGGAGGAACGAAATGGCTAAAGATGCAAAGAAGTGCGCGCACTCGGCATGCAGTTGTATCGCTCCAGATGGCGAAAAGTATTGCAGCGCCGCGTGCGAAGCGGCAAAAGACGTTACCCAACTCGCCTGCCAATGCGGGCACGCCGGCTGCAGCGGCGCGGCCATAGCAAGGTAAACCGCAGCAGAGGCGGTCACCCGCGGTGGCTGCCTCTCCCATGGTTCAAACCAGCTCTGGCTTGCTTCGATCGAGCGGCTGTTGAGAACGCCCGGACCGAATGGCACTCACTTCTGGTAGATGACCTTTCCGTCTCTGATCGTGTACGCCACCTTGGCGAAGTTCTTCACGTCGGCTGCCGGATCGGCATCGAGGATTACCAGATCGGCGTCCATTCCCTTCTCAACACGGCCCTTTTTCGTTGCCTTGAAATATGCGCTGGGATTGGTGGTCAGAGATGCGAGAACATCCTGCCATCCCATGGCGCGTCCCATGAATTCGCATTCCTGCGAGGTGTCGTACTTCGTGATAAACCCCACGTCGGTGCCGAACAGGATTGTTCCGCCTTCCGAAAAATAGGCCTTGAGCTCGCTTACGCCGGTCTGCACGAGTTGGTCCTGGATCCTGGGATCCGGCACTACGGTTGTCCACAGCGTCAGAGTAGGAATAAGCGCGCTGTGCTGGCGCTTCATCTGCGCGAGCTCGGCGGCGGTGAAGCCGTCTTGCGTGGGAATGGTGTGCGCCAGAATGTCCACGCCGCCGTTCAGAGCGTTGTCCGCGCCGATGTGATTCTGAGGATGCGCGAAGACCGGCTTGCCCTGCGCGTGCGCTACCTCCACGGCGGCCTTAACAATCGCCGTGTCCATATTGATGACCGGCTTGTCACCCATGTAAGCGCCGGTGAAAAGCTTCATCCCGTCCAGGCCCATCGCCATGTATTGCTTTGCCATCTGCTCGGCTTCCTGCGGAGTGGCGGCTTCGGGCAGTTTCATCTCCGGCGCAAGGTAAACCGGATGGCCGTTCTTCGGAAAGATGTCTCCCGCCATCAGAATTTTGGGCCCTGGAACTTCTCCGCCTTCAACACGGTGGCGCAGCGCCAAAGTATTTTGAGGGACTGATCCCAGGTCCCAGACGGTCGTGAAGCCCCAGCGCGTCAGCATCTCCTGCATGTGGCCTTCGAGATTCGCGGCGGGAGCGGTTGCGGCGTCGTCCCAGCCAGTTGAGAAATGCACGTGGCTGTTCCAGAAGCCGGCTACGACAATCTTGCCGGTGCAGTCGAGCTTAAGAGCGGAATCGGGCAGGTGATATTTGGCGGTGCTCTTCGGCGCGACCGTGACGATCCTGCCGTCGCTGACGATAAGAACTGCGTCGTCGATCGGAGGCGCGGTTGGCGACGGATAGACCTTTGCGCCAATGCAGGCGAGAACACTGTGGTCAGCCGCAAAGGCGTGCGACGCCAGGAAGATCAGAAGCAGGACGACAGCAGTTCGCCTGAGCAGTTTCATGCAACCATTGTGCCCGATCAGTGTCCGTGGCCATGTCCCAGCGGGCGCGCGGTTCCTTCGACCTGCGGCGCGCGCGGGCGCTTGTCGGCGCGGCGGCCGAGCGTATACATCGCAATTCCGAAGATGAGCATGACCAGTCCCCAGATGAGGTTGATGTTCATCCCGGAGGAGCGTTCGTAGATGTGGCTGCCGCGCGTGAAGAGGCCGAACACAGTCATGATGCAGCCGACGATGGTGAAGAGCAGTCCCATGGGTATGCGAAGGTCGAGGTTCATCTGCTTTACTCCTGGCGCCTACCGGAAGATGAGGTTGAGGGCGACGAGCATGACGATGAGGCCCACGGCAATGACCTTGGGGCGCTCGTACCATTCCATGTGGTGCTCGACAGGCTTGGGCGTCAGCGAATAGACGAGTCCCACAAGTTCGGGCTCGGGCCGCGGCCTGGTCATCAGGCTGATGACGACCGTGATGATGAAGTTGGTGGAGAAGGCCCAGATGGCGGTCCAGAAATTCTGCGCCATGTCGCTGGGATAGCGATGAACAACGGCGATCCAGCCCCCGTGGATACCAGGATGCGCATCGGTGGGCAGCGTGAGGCCGTGGTGCAGGATGGCAGCAACGGTTCCGCTGACGAGCCCGGTGAAGGCTCCATGGCCGGTCGTGCGCTTCCAGAACATGCCGAGCAGGAATGTCGCGAAGAGTGGCGCGTTCACAAAGGAGAAGACGAGTTGCAGCGTGTCCATGATGTTGTTGAAGGACGTGGCGAGATACGCTGCGCCAATGGATAGAAGGATGCCGACCACGGTGGTCCAGCGGCCAACGCTCAGATAGTGCGCATCGCTGGCGTTCTTGTGGATGTAGGACTGGTAGAGGTCGTAGGTCCAGACAGTATTGAAGGCGGTTACGTTTCCAGCCATGCCGGACATGAAGCTGGCCAGCAGGGCCGTGAGTCCAAGGCCGAGGATGCCGGTCGGGAAATACCGCAACAGCATGTTCGGGATGGCGAGGTCGTAATCGTAGATGGGATTGCCCTTCTCATCGGTGATCACCTCGCCCGTAGTGGGATTCACCTTGACCGGGATGAGTCCCTTGTCGACGCTGGCCGCGCTGACGTTTGTGGATGCGGGAGCAGTGGCGGCGATGCCCGAGGGAGACTGCAGGGCTGCATGCTGCACCACGGCCGGCGTCGCGATGGCTATGAGACCGGGCAAAATCACCAGGAAGGGAAAGAACATCTTCGGGATCGCAGCAATCAACGGGACGCGCCGAGCGGATTCTTCGGAGTCCGAAGCCATAGCTGTCTGGATGACGAGGAAGTCCGTGCACCAGTAGCCGAACGAGAGCACGAAGCCGAGTCCCATCGCCAGGCCGAACCACTCGACGCCCAGCGGGTTGTCGTGGGGATTGGTCATGCCCTTCCACGAATGCGTGTAGGCAACGGGTAGCGCCGCCTTGAGGCCGCTCCATCCGCCAACATTCTTCAGACCAACCCAGACAAGGGGCAGGAATCCGGCGACGATGAGGAAGAACTGCAGCACTTCGTTGT
This sequence comes from uncultured Acidobacteriaceae bacterium, assembly GCA_963782175.1. Taxonomy (GTDB): domain Bacteria; phylum Acidobacteriota; class Terriglobia; order Terriglobales; family Acidobacteriaceae; genus Silvibacterium. Next base: position 418,461 of record CAWAIX010000004.1, on the reverse strand, counting down.
AAATGGCGCTGGTGAGGCCTCCCAGGAAAATGTAGCCGAGCACGATAATGGCGGAGAGGAAGATGGCGAAGTGAAACTCCCACTCGAGCGCCAGGTTCATCTTTATGAACATGGAGTCGAAGATGTGCAGAGTCTGGATCAGCCGCGCCATGGCGTACATCGAAATGCCGGACGAGAAGACAGTCATCACCGCGAAGGAACAGGCGTTGTAAGCGCGGGTTTTTTCGTCGAAGCGCAGGCGCAGGAATTCAGGCACGGAGCGTGCCTTCGAGCCGTAATAAAACGGCATCATGAAGACGCCGACGAAAATCATCGCCGGGATCGCACCGATCCAGTAGAAGTGGCTGGTGGCAATGCCATACTTCGCGCCGGAAGCGCCCATCCCGATCACTTCCTGCGCGCCGAGGTTGGCGGAGATAAAAGCCAGGCCGCAGATCCACGCGGGCAGAGCGCGCCCGGCCTGAAAGAAGTCCTTGCTGGTTTTCATGTACCGCTTCAGTGCAAAGCCAATGCCCAGCACGAAAACGAAATAGAGAAGCATGATGAGCCAGTCGATATAGGTCAGGTTCACTGTGCTCGTTTAGTCCTTCCGCGAAAATTCATTCTTAGCCGTTGGCCACTGTACGTGGACGAATCGATGGAACTCAAGGCAATTGCGCAGGGTTCGCCGGTTTCTCGGGCAAATGTACACGGTTGCATACGGGATGGGCAAACATGCAGCCGCCGGAGTCTGATTGAAGGCAGGTGATCGAAAACTGGTGAGGACTAATCACTCACCGGAAGTTGGAAGTCTACGCCCGCGGCGCGATTGGCCTGGACGGTTGCGGGAAGGTCGATCAGCGAGAGCGGAACCTGCAGAGAGTAGCCGGCAGCTGCGTTATCCATCATCAACAGCTTTGTGGGCGTCAGTGCGTAGTTGTGGACCTGCTCCGCGTGACCATCCTTGTAGATGATCGTCACGGTCGGCTCCGAAATTGCCACACCCGGCGATCCCATGATGGCAGGCGGGTACACCGGACGGCTCATGTCCTGCGGCGCTGGTTCAGGAGCGGAATACTGATCAGGATACTGTTGCGGATACTGATCCTGGATTTGCGCCGAGGCTGCGGTCGTATCTGAGAAAGAGTCGTAGCCGGAATCCCAGTCGCCGAAGTAGGGCCAGTACGGCAAGCCGCCATAATAAGGCCACCCGTACGCCGAGGAGTAGATATTTACGCCTCCGTAGTAGGGACGCCGGTAATGATCGTGTCCGTCGTGGTCTCCGCCATGCCATTGATAATTGCCGCTGTGGTATGGCTGGTTGCTCAAGCCGTTGCCGGCACCCGGATACGGAGCGCGGCGCACCGTCGGCATGGACAGTTGGCCAAAAGGAGAACGCGTTCCCGTACTTCCGTACGGACGAGGCGTTGAAGCGAAGCGCGCGGAACCCGGCGCGCCCGGCCCGGGCATGAAGTTCATGCGTGGTGCGGAGAAGCTGCGGCCCTGGAATCCTCCTGCCCCGAATCCGCGGGAAGGAGCGTCAAAGCCACCCCCGAAGCTATGGCCGGCTAATCCGCCATTGGAGAAGCCTCCAACGTGGCCGCCGGAAAATCCGCCGGCATGACCACCGCCACTGAAGCCGCCGGCGTGTCCCCCTCCGCGCTGGGCATAGGTAGCGCACGGGACCGCAAAGGCAATTGCGCCCGCGAGAACGAGAGCCACCAGCACGCGTCGCATACGCACAGTTTACGCCTAAAGTCCGAGTGGAGCAGCCTCGGAATGAGCTTCTTTGAGCGGCATCAAATCGCGGTCGGCATTCTTCCAGTAATCGAAGAAGGCCTGGTACTGCTGGCGCGCCTTGTTCATGTCTCCCTGCAGGACCGTCGCGCGCGCAAGGCCAAGCAGGCTCAATGGATAGGCAACGTTCATTCCCTGCACCTGGCAAAGGACGAACGCACTGCGGTGGGAAGCCGGAAAGCTGAAGTCAGAGGCGGCCGCCGCGCCGTCCTTCAGCGCAAGGTGAGCGAGTCCGCGCAGATAGCCGCCGATGCCGAGGATGTCATAGTCGACAGCGGGACCGAGCGCAGTGAGCGCATCCTCAGCGTGACCTTCGCGCAGGGAGATGGCCGCCTCGATATCCGGCAGGAAGACATGGTTGATGATGGTGTCTTCCGGATAAGTTTTTGCGAGCGACTGGCGAATGGCAACGGCGCGCGCGGGCTGTCCACAGAGCGCGAAGGCGATGGCCGCGGTTCCCTGCATCGTGCGCTCCTGATCGAGCTTGAGGCTGCGGTCGAGCGACGGCACCGCGTCATCGCAGTTGCCGACGAGGGCGCGGTCGAGTGTCTCCTGCGTGATGAGGGTCGCGGTGGAGTTGACCAGCTTCTGGTCCGTCATGCGCGCAATGGCCTGTTGCCAGTCCGTAGCGGCGGCGGCAAACTGGCCTTCGTTCTCGTGAATGAGCGCCTGCTGCGAGTTGAGAATGAAGCCGTCCGGCTGTCCGCGCGACCACTCCACCTGCTGGTGAACGGCCGTGTCGTCGCCCATGAGATAAGCGGTGTAGATGTAGGCTCCGCGCATGGAGGCGTCGTCGGCGAGATGCAGGGTTTGCGCCTGATCGTAGATGCTTTTGGCTTCCTGAAGCCGCCCGAGTGCCGTGAGCGCAAGGATGGCGTCGACGCGAGCCGGCCCATTCCGCGGATTCATGGCGAGGGTCTGGCTGGCCTCTTCATACGCCTGCTCGAATCGGCCGAGAGTCAGGTAAGCGACAGAAAGTTGTGTGGGAACAGCGGCATCGTTGGGATAAGTGTCGCGATAGAGCCGCAACAGATCGATGGTCTGCGGCAGGTCTCCGGTGACGTTCAGGTAATAATGTGCCCGGATGTAGAGACGCTCGCGCTCGGAGACCTTGTCGGATAGCTGGAAAGCGCGGGTCGTCGCATCATTCCCGAGAGTCTCGTTTCCGAGTGCCAGGTAGGCCACCCCAAGACCGGCATAGGCCATGGCAAAGTTTGGATCCCGTTCGATGGCGCGTTTGTAGAAGCTGATGCTCTGGGAAAAATTCGCCTGGTTGGCCTGGTTTTGCGCCATGGCGTACGCCTGGAAGGCCTCAAGCGAAGGCGTAGTCGCCTCGCTGCGCGGAACGTCGAGCTTCTGAATCGAAGCCAGCGATTCGCCGAGACTCTTGCGCAGTGTGTCGGACGCCTGGTGCAACGCGTCGAGGACCCGGTTCTTCCCGTCGGCCTGCGCCTGCGCGCGCGTGATGACATCACCGGTGGCCGCGTTCTGAGCTTCCAGGGTGATGAGGTACTGGTTGCCGATGCTCGCAATCGTTCCATTGATGACGGCCTTGTCGCCCTCGCGCTGGGCAATCTCGCGCGCAATCGCCGGAGTGATCGGCTGGTCTTGCGGCTGGCCAAGGAAAGAAAGGCTACCGCGGAGATGCGACTCGCTCACCACGGTCAGAGACGGTGACTGCTGAAGCCATCCGGTAAGGGCCTGCTTGAGGGTTGCGTCGAATACCGGATCTCCGGTGTGATTGGTGAACTCCGAAACGATGATGGAGTCCAACGGTCCGGTATGGGCCGGCGGAGTTTGCGGCCAGCGATGAACGGCAATCCAGGCGGCGGCTGCGAGCACGACGATCGCCGCAGAAGCCAGCAACCAGCGGCGCACGCTCCTCCGGCGGCGCGCAACCGCAAAAGTTGCCGAAGAAGCCATGGTCGGACTGGTATGGCCTAAGAGCTCGAAGCGCGCCTGCTCGAGTTCGGCAAGCAGCTCGGCGGCCGAGCCGTAGCGCTTGTTCTTGTCTTTGGTAAGCGCCTTAAGGATGATTCGCTCGAGTTCGCGAGGAAACTGAGGTACACGCTTGCGAATCGGCTCGGGATCATGCGCCAGCAGCGCGGCGAAGATCTCCGCGATCGACTGGCCGAAGAACGGCGTGCTGCCTGTGGCCATCTCATACATGACGACCCCGGCGGCAAAGACGTCGGCGCGGCCATCCAGCTCTTCGCCGCGAGCCTGCTCGGGAGCCATGTAGGCCACGGTGCCGATGGTTGAGCCTGGATTCGTGAGACTGTGGCCGACTGCGGTAAAGTCCCCAAGAGAATTCGTGGCTGAAGCATCTCCGACAATGGCTGCGCGCTTGGCCAGTCCGAAGTCCAGAACCTTCAGCACGCCGCTTCCCTGTCCTCTGCGAACGATGAAGAGATTCGCCGGCTTGATGTCGCGGTGCAGGATGCCCCGGCCGTGTGCTTCGACGAGCGCGGAGACCAGTTGGATCGAGAAATCGACCACCTGCTCGACCGGCAGCGAATGGCCATTGATCATCCGCTTGAGGGTCTGGCCCTCGAGCAGTTCCATGACGAGATAGGGCCGTCCGTCCTGCTCGCCCACGTCATAAATGGTGCAGATATTGGGATGGTTGAGCGCGGACGAAGCCCGCGCCTCCCGAAAGAAGCGATCGTAGGAGGCTGCGGTAGGCGTACCTGCGGCCAGATAGCTGTCGGCGACAACCTTCAGGGCAACGTCGCGATTGAGACGCGTGTCATGGGCCCGATACACGATCCCCATGCCGCCGTGACCGATCTCCTCAACGATCTCGTAAGGCCCGAATCTGGTTGATATCTGCATGCCTGAGCGAGGGGATGTGGCAAGTGTAAATGCTCAGGGTACGTCTGCGTACGAGGAAGCGGTCCTGTTGACGGTTCTGGACGAGAAGCTATGTATATTCTTCTTTTCTCAATGGGCGTATAGTCCGTGATAACTAAGCCTCGAGCCCGCTGGTACGCTGCAGGATTTGCGGCAAAAGGCTGCCGGGATGCCGTGAGGTATGCAACACAATTGGAACGGCCGCATCTTAGGCGTGGGGCAGCGCAGCGAGAAGCTGTTGCAGCGTTTCGATTTCCCCAGCCGTTGCACCGACCAGTACCAGATCACGACGGGCCACGACTCCTTTCCTGTGCTCAACGGACTCAGATGTTCGGCCCGGTGGCACAGATAAAACGCTCATCAACAAATCTCAGCTGTCTGGGTGAACTTCAACGCAGAACCTGGATAATTGGGGAAAAAAAATGGCGAACACTCATCCGGACGTTCCCCCCATACTCACCTGTTGGAAAGATATCGCTCAATACCTGGGGAAAGGCGTTCGCACCGTTCAGCGGTGGGAACAGGAGTTCGGCCTTCCAGTACGGCGGCCCAACGGGATCGATCATAAGAGTCCGGTCGCTGCGCATCCCGGCGATCTGGACGCGTGGTTACAAAAGCGCTGGTCGGCCAGGAAAGGCACGAAAAGGGCTCCCCATCAGAACGGTGATGCGACGATCGTAACCGGATCCATGAAGGAAGTGATTCAGCGTTCGAAGCAGCTGTGGCATGCTCACGTCTCACTGGTGGACGAGACTACCCGGGCGCTGGAAAAACTCATCACCAACTGCAAACCGCTAAGCGTCTCCAACACTACCGCCCGGCCCCCTGGGGTATTTTCCGGCAGGGCCATAATTGGTCTCCATTCCCAAGGGGATTGCTCGACCCAGGATTCAGTTAACTTCCCCTATCGACATGCTCCCCACAAAGCACTGGCGGCCGATATGAAAACAAGTCAGAGGCAGGGCGACACCGCGGGAGCGGGAGGATCCGGCGCCGAAGAAGAACCGATACCCATCCGGAGCGCAGAACTTCGAGCTGACTTCCCGATTGTCGGCATTGGCGCTTCGGCCGGGGGCCTGGAGGCCTTCACGGCCTTCCTCCGGGCACTCTCTCCGGACCTCGGCATGGCCTTCATATTCGTGCCCCATCTCGATCCCTCGCGCGAAAGCGCCTTTGGCCAGATTCTGGCGCGCGAGACCTCAATGCCGGTGCATACCGTCGACGACGACATGCCGATCGAGCGAAACAACGTCTACGTGCTTCCGCCAAACCGCGACCTGGCTATCTCGGCGGGCAAGCTGCACCTCTCCAAGCGCGAAGAGCCCCGCTCACCCAACACCGCCATCGATATTTTCTTCCGCTCCCTGGCGGCCGATCAGGGCAGCAACGCCATTGGAGTCGTCCTCTCCGGAACAGCGTCGGACGGAACACAGGGTCTGACTGCAATCAAGGGCGAGGGCGGCATCACCTTTGCCCAGGATCTCACTTCCGCAAAGTACGATGGCATGCCGGCCAGCGCCATTGCCGCCGAATGCGTGGATTTTGTGCTGCCGCCGCACGGCATCGCGGCGGAACTGGCCCGCATCGGTCAGCATCCTTATGTGACAGGGTCCCCCTTCGATGCTGGTGATGGGGCGGATCGCGCGTCGGACAATCATATGGCGCAGGTTTTCCGACTTCTGCGGCGGACCACCAAGGTTGACTTTTCCGAATACAAGCCACCAACTATCGGCCGTCGCATTCAGCGCCGAATGGCGCTGCACAAAATCGAGAAGCTCGGCGATTACGTTAACTTGCTCCACCGCGACCGCGCGGAGGCGAACGCCCTCTACCAGGACTTGCTGATCAACGTAACGAGCTTCTTCCGCAATCCCGAAGCATTCGAGACCCTGAAGCAGATCGTCTATCCAGCCATCCTGCAGAACCGCAGCTCCGGTTCGCCGATTCGTATCTGGGTGCCCGGCTGCTCCACGGGCGAGGAGACCTACTCCCATGCCATCTCTCTGGTCGAGTATCTGGGAGAGGAGCGGACCGAGGTATCCATACAAATCTTCGGCACAGACCTGAGCGAAACAGCCATCCAGCGCGCCCGCGCCGGAGTCTACAAGGAGAGCATTGAAACGGATGTAAGCCCGTCGCGTCTGCGCCGCTTCTTCCACAAATCCGATGGCGGATACCAGATCAGCAAGACCATCCGCGACCTGTGCGTCTTCTCGACTCAGAATGTCTTCAGCGATCCACCGTTCTCGCGGATGGACCTGGTGAGCTGCCGCAACGTCATGATCTATTTGAGCCAGGCGCTGCAGAAGAGAGTCATTCCCATCTTCCACTACGCCCTCAATCCAAACGGATTCCTGATGATCGGAAGCACCGAGGGACTGCTCGGCGCAGGCTCGGAGCTGTTCGAAATAGCTGACAAGAAGCAAAAAATCTACAGAAAGAAGCTGGTTTCCACCCCCATGTCGTTCGGCTTTTCCCTCGGCCATGCCGACTCCGGGTCTGACGGCTCGGAAACGCCGGTCCCGCCCGCCAAGCCTCCGGATAGCACCAAGGCTCCTATCGAACTACAGCGCGAAGCCGACCGCCTGCTACTGGCGCTATACACGCCGCCAGCGGTGGTCGTCAACGATCAGCTCGAGATTCTGCAGAGCCGCGGGCACACCGGGCCGTTCCTCGAACTGCCTCCCGGCAAAGCCAGCCTGAACCTGCTGAAGATGGCCCGTCCGGGTCTGCCGTTCGAGCTGCAAAGCGCCATCGAGGAAGCCCGCAAAAACGGAGGGGAGTCGAAACGCGAAGACATCCAGCTTGAGACAAACGGCAGTTCAAAGAGAGTGACTGTGCGAGTGATTCCCTTCAAGACTCCCGTGCAGCAACAAAACAGCTTCCTGGTAGTGTTTGAGCTTTCGCAGGCGAAAGATCAAGCCCCTTTGCCTGCGGTTGACCTCTCCAAGCCGCTCACCGAGTCCGAGCAGTCCGAACGGGACAAGCAGATCGCGCAGATCAAGCAGGAGCTGGCAGCGACGAAGGAGTACCTGCAGTCGATCATCGAGGCGCAGGAAGCGACCAACGAGGAGTTGCAATCGGCGAACGAGGAGATCCAGTCCGGCAACGAAGAGTTGCAGAGTACCAACGAAGAGCTGCAGACTTCCAAGGAAGAGCTCGAGTCCGCCAATGAAGAGCTGCACACTGTGAACGAAGAGATGCAGCACCGCAACGAACTGCTGACACAGTTGAACAACGACCTGACCAACCTTCTGAACAGCGTGAGCTTGCCCATGGTGATGGTCGGTGCGGACCTGAGCGTGCGCCGTTTTACACCACTCGCCACCAGCGTGCTGGGACTGATGGCCAATGACGTGGGCAGGCCCCTCCCGCGCCTGAAGCTGAAGATCGATGCAACCAACCTCGAGCAGATGATGCTTAGCGTGATCCAGGAAGTGCAGCCCAAGCATTACCAGGTGCAGGACCAGGAAGGAAACTGGTGCAGCCTGCGCATTACGCCTTATCGCACCCTGGATAACCGCATCGACGGCGTGGTGCTAACCGTGGTGGATAAAAGCCCATTTGCAGCCGAGCCGGCTCCTGACGGATCGACACCGGCGAAGAAAGCCGGCACGCGGAAACATTCGGCTAAAAACAAAATGCGCCCGAATTGAATTCGGGCGCCAAGTTTGGGAGTAGACCGGAGAGAAATAGCGGAAGAGACGCGTTTTTCGCTACTTGCGGAAATGGATCCTTTCTCTAATCCCGTGAATCATTGCCACGGAATCGTCCGGGAACGCCTGCCACGGCAAGCGGTGATGATTCTCGATCATCCTGTCTGGCGGGAATGCGATGATTGCCCCGCGGGAATTTGAACCCGCTGTTGCGGCGCTGACCGGCTGGCATTGATGGTTCTTTTCGAACTCAATCAGCTCCATCTGATCCGTGGACGTGGCGACAGTTCTGAAGCAGCTAAGACAAATGCTGTCCGTGGTCCCGTCCGGGTTTCGGCGCTTTGCGAACTGCCGCATGCTTCCCATCTCGATCAGGGACAAATCTGAGCGCTTCTATCACAAAAGGCGCATTTCTTATGCTCGCGGATTACCCGCTCTCTTATCGAGCGCCACTTTGCGCCGAAAATTGCTCCTGTGCGCTGTAATCGCTTTCAGGGCAGCAAGGTGTGGCTCGGCCGTCCGCATCTGTATGCGATGTAAGATCGAGAGCTGTGAATCTGCCCGTCAATCCTCCAGTGCTGCCGATGCTGGCGAAGCGCGTCTCCGATCTCCCGGAAGGCGATGACTGGGTCTTCGAACCGAAGTGGGACGGGTTTCGCGCCCTCGTCTTCCGCGACGGCGACGAAATCCTCATCCAGAGCCGCGACCAGAAATCGCTCAATCGATATTTCCCGGAGTTGATCAATTCACTGCAGGCGCAGCTTCCCCCACATTGCGTGCTTGACGGAGAAGTGGTCATCGCGAGGAATGGCGCACTCGACTTCGATGCGTTGCAGCTCCGCATTCACCCGGCCGCTTCGCGGGTCAAGCTGCTGGCACGCGAAATTCCTGCGTCGGTGGTCTTCTTCGACCTGCTCTACGACGGCGACGAGAACCTGATGCCGCAGCCATTCCAACTGCGGCGCCAGCGGCTCGAAGCAATGCTCGCCGTGTCCGCTCCGCCGATTCACGTCACACCGGCAACGATAGAGAGAAGCGTTGCCCGCGACTGGTTCTCGCGATTTGAAGGAGCAGGCCTCGATGGCGTGCTGGCCAAGCCGCTATCCGGCACTTATGAGCCGGACAAACGCGTCATGTTCAAAGTGAAGCACGAGCGCGAATGCGACTGCGTCGTCGCCGGGTTTCGCTGGTACAAAGAAAGCTCCGGGACTGCAATCGGGTCACTGCTGCTCGGCCTTTACAACGACTCGGGGGCGCTGCAGCATGTGGGCGTCTGCGCCAGCTTTTCGAAGGAAAAGCGCCGCGAGCTGGTGGAATTCCTCGCGCCATACCGCGAAAACGCTCTCGCCGACCATCCCTGGAAGTCATGGGCCAATCCTGATGTCGGCGAAGACTGGACGCCACAACGGATGCCCGGCGGCCAGAGCCGCTGGAGCCAGGGCAAGGATCTTTCATGGGAGCCGCTGCGTCCCGAGTTAGTCGTCGAGGTGAACTACGAGCACCTGCAGGGAAATCGCTTCCGGCACATGTCGCACTTCAAGCGCTGGCGTCCGGACAAGCACCCACAGGACTGCACCTATGCGCAGCTCGAGGTGATCCCCGCGCAGGAACTGACGGAGATTTTCGCGAGCGGCCGCTGATCTACCTTGCCGCTGATTTACTTTTCGGATGATCTGGCGCTACCCGAGTGCGACTCGCGCCATTCCCGCGTCGGGTCGTCGTCGGGATCCGGCGTCTCCTGCGGCGGACGTGACTCCTCGGGAACATGGCGCAGGTTCACGCGGATGCGCGTCCAGGTCGAAGACCGCCCGCGCATGCGATCGACCAGAAGATCGTCGATCTGCAGCAGCGTCGCTACCTCGGGATGCCTCGCCTTCCACCGCTCCAGCCCCGCCAGCGCAGCTTCTTCATTGGGTGAGTTTGCAACTGTGATGAGCGGGGCCTTGGTTCGCGGCGCCCGGGGAGCTGATTTCTTCGCGGCTTGTTTCCCGGCTGCAATTTTCGCGGCCGCTTCCCGTGCCCGTGAAGGCGCGACTCGCTTCGCTTCGCCTTCCATCTTGCGGAAATGTGGAGGCCAGGGAGCATCGCCCAGCCCGGCGGCTTCATCCCTCTCAGCAAGCTCGAGTAGTTGGTCAAGCGAGCCCGGCAACGCATCGGCCTTCGCAAAGGGATCGCCGATTTCCGCGAACCGCTTCGGCATCGTGAACAGAGTGAAGTCGGCAGGATCGCAGTCCGGCACTTCATTCCAAAACAGCGGCGCCGAGACGCGCGCATCCGGCAAAGGGCGCACCGAATATGCCGAGGCGGTGGTTCGATCCTTCGCGTTCTGGTTGTAGTCGAGAAAGACTCCGTGCCGCTCCTCTTTCCACCATTTCGAGCTGGCAAGTTCGGGCACGCGCCGCTCCACTTCACGGGCCAGAGCCAGCGCAGCGCGCCGCACCTCAGTAAACGTCCAGCGCGGCTCGATGCGGACATTCACATGCATGCCACGCGATCCGCTGGTCTTGGGCCAGCCCTGCAGGTTCATCTCTTCGAGCACCGATTTTGCTTCGAGCGCAACGCGGCGCACGTCGCCCCAGCTCACGCCCGGGCCGGGGTCGAGGTCGATGCGGAGCTCGTCAGGATGGTCGAGGTTGCTCGACCGCACCGGATGCGGATGAAGCTCGATGCATCCGAGGTTGACAATCCAGATCAGCCCGGCGGTGTCGTCAACAACAATCTCGTCTGCCGTGCGGCCCGACGGAAACGACAGCGTCACCGTCCTCAGCCACTCAGGACGATCTTCCGGCGCCCGCTTCTGGTAAAAGGCCTCCTGCTCGGCGCCGTTCACGAAGCGCTTCAGCACGATCGGCCGGTCGCGGATGCCGGCGAGCGCCCCCGGCGCAATCGCCAGATAGTAGTTGACGATATCCAGTTTGGTCAGCTGAACCTGCTTCGAAAAGTACAGCTTGTCCGGGTGGGTGATCCGAACCTCGTGCCCGTCGATCGAAAGGGTATGCGTGGCGCTCTCTTTGCCCATAGAGATCGGTCAGAGTTACGAATCCTCCTCGGCCGCGCGCGACACGCCGGCTCTCGTGATGCCATATTTCTCTGCCAGAAATTTCTGCACCCGGCCGGGAAGTGCTCCGGCGACTTCCTGCCATGTTAGAAGCTTGAGCCGGTTGCGGAACGTGTAGCTACGGACCGCCTTGACCACATCAAACCAGCCGTCGATCAGGTCCATGCGCCGCGCATCGCAGAGCAGCAGGAACGAGGAATCTGTCGCGTACGCCGCGAGCACTCCGCGGATCAGCTGATAACCGCGGAATGCGCCGCTGCTTGTCTGAAGCTCCACGCAGTCGAAGACTTCCTCCAAGTCCCGGTAGCGCTGCAGGAGACGCGCCGGGCCGGGCTGGAACGCCGCCTCCGTCAGCTTGGCTTCGACCAGGAGGGCACCGAGGCGCATGTCAACCTCGGTCCGGTCACCTCGGGCGTTCAGGAGCGGAACCCGAGCCCGCCACCCGAACTCAGGCGTGACGCCCGGCTCTACACCGAGCAGAGCACAAGGCTGCGGCCTGCGCAGCGCTCCGGGATAACAGAAGATATTCATCAGCAGCGCGTCAGAGCTGTTCGCGCAATCCAGTTCCCTCCGCGTTCTTTCCCATGATCGCGGCACCCACCTGGCGCCGGTGTAGACCTTCGCGAGCCTTCTGCGCCATTCCGGATGGCGGCATATCGCCCGATACGATGCCGGAATAAAGTTTCCGTGGCTACCTTCCTGTCCCTGATAGATGACGCTCGGGACCGTGCCAAACGACAGCTCGTGCTCATACGCTCGCGCACGCTCACCGTTTCTGTGGCTCAGGTCCCGCCGCAGCGCGTTGCTGGAAAGCCCGGGCACAGCGATCATTATAAGGCGAAGAAAAGGTGAATTGACACTTGAGCCCAACTCGTCTCAGACCCAATGGAAGCGAAATACGTACGAATAGAGCAATGCCAGTCCGCCCACAACGCTCGCCAGCAGAAGACTGTGCTTTAGCGTGAAGCGGAAGAGCCTTGATTGATCCTCGACCGACATGCCTGTCGCGGCTGCGGCCACCGCAATTGTTTGCAGACTGATCATCTTGCCCATTACGCCACCGGCGGAGTTTGTCGCAGCCATAAGCACCGGGTCCAGGCCGAGCCGGTTGGCTGTAATCACCTGCAGGCTGCCGAAGAGCGCGTTCGCCGCCGTATCCGAGCCGGTCAGAAACACACCCAGCCAGCCGAGGCCGGCGCTGAAAAATGGGAACAGCGTGCCGCTCGCCGAAAATGCCAGTCCCAGCGTCGCGGTCGCTCCGCAATAATTCATGAGAAAAGCAATGGCGAGGACGGAGGCGACAGTTGCGATCGGCAGCAGGAGCGTGCGTAATACGGAAAGCAGAGTGCGGGCAAATTGCTGGATGCTCATCCTGAGGCAAATCGCCGACAGAAGCGTGGCGGTCATGCATGAGGTGCCGGAGGCGGCAAACCAGTTCAGGTTGAAAATTGCGGGATAAAGAGCCGCCCGGGCAACGATCGGAGGCATGCGGCGCACTACGTTATGCAGAAACGGCCATGGAATGGCGACGCTTGCGGAATTCAGCAATGCCTGCACTGGCTTATACCCCCAGAGCAGGACGCACACGACCAGCAATCCGTAGGGCAGCCATGCGTATATTACTTCGCTGACGCTGTACCCCGGGACGCTGCCACTCGGCAGCGTTTTTCTCCTGCACGTATTCGCTTGCCTCATCGTTTGCCGGATGCCAGAAGCGCAGTACCAGAACCAAGGCGATCATGGCGCTCATGGAAGCCAGGATGTCTGTAAGCTGTGGCCCAATAGAATGCGAAACCAGAAATTGAACCGAGGCGAAGGCGAATCCTGCGACGACGGCAGGAATCCAGACACCCGCCAGGCCTCGGAATCCCCAGGTCGAGACAAGCAGATAAGCAGGCAGGATGAAGGAAACTGGAGCGCACAGGCTGCCCACGGCGGAACTCAACTTATTCAGCGGCAGCCCCGTGGTTCCGGCGAGGGTCACAAGCGGAATGGCAATCGAGCCGAAGGCCACGGGCGAGGTGTTTGCCAGGAGGCAGAGGGCCGATGCCGTAAAGGCCTCAAAGCCGAGACCCGTGAGCATGGTCGCAGCGATCGCGACCGGAGTGCCAAAGCCCGCTGCGCCTTCAAGGAATGCTCCGAACACAAACGCAATCAGGAGGGCTTGCAGACGGCGATCAGGCGTCAATCGGCCGACTGACTGCTTGATGATTTCGAACTTGCCCGTCACCTCGGTCACGCGAAAAAGTGCGATCGCCCAGAAGACAATCCAGCAAATGGGAAAGAGCCCGAAGGCCGCTCCATGAAGCGCCGCGCTTACAGCGGTGACTGCGGGCATGTGGTATGCCCCGATGGCAAGGGCAAAGGTGACGGCCAGTCCGCAGAGCCCGGCGAACCATGCCGGCTTGCGCAGAATGCCGAGCAGGATCAACAGGGTGAAAATCGGAGTCGCGGCAAGGAGCGCAGAGAAGCCCAGTCCTCTGCCGAACAGGAGATACGTTTGCGACCATGTCATGCGTGAGGTTGTCCCGTGGCGTGAAACATAGTGACAGGCGCGCCAATGCTATGGCGGCTCCGTCAGGGTGTCAACCGAGAAACAACGTAACAAATTTCCTGGGGTCGTCCGGAACCCAGCCGATCATGTCTCCTCTGATGGGCCTCCGGATCATAGCCAACTGATGACTCCAAAAGCGCGCACGGGGCCGCGTTATCGCTATTTGCCCGATTGCTCCAAAAGCGGTATTCTAAAAAAGCAGACGAGTTTGTCCGCGCCTGGACTGTGAACTTCCAGCAGGCTCGGAGAGATGAGTGGGCTTTCGGCCCACTTTTTATTTGCGCTGAAAGATAACCGCAAACCCGTCGGCAAACCGGCTATGGCTTTGAGTCTCGACCAAATCCGCAGCACTGCGCAGCGCGTCGCCTCGTCGCACGGCCTCTATGTGGTCGATATCGAGTATCAGGGCGCGGGAAAAAACCGGCTTCTGCGTGTTTTTATTGAGAAGAATGCCGAAGAACGGGCGCGGCTGGCTTCCGAGGCTACGGCGGCCGGCGGGCAAGACGAGGAGCAGATCCCCGTCGTCCGTCTCTCCGGCATAACCCACGAGGATTGCCAGAGCTTCAGCCGCGACTTCGGCACGCTGCTCGATGTGGAGGAACTGGTGCCCGGCAGCGAGTACACGCTCGAAGTTTCCTCGCCGGGGCTCGACCGCAGACTGCATGGACTTGAAGATTACCGCCGCTTTACCGGCAGCCTGGTGAAAGTCCGGACGATCGAGCCGGTGGCGGGCAACCGTCAATGGCAGGGCAGGCTCACCCAGGTGAGCGATCACGCCATCACCATCGACCTGAGCGCCCTCAAGCAGAAGGGCAAAGGCAAGAAAGCGAACCAGGAGACTTCAGAGATCGAATTCTCGAACATCGAAAAAGCCAACCTGGTTCCCGAAATCTGAAATCCGTCACCATCTGCACCACCGGCTGAGCTTTTGCGCGCCGAAAGGGTAACTGAGAGAGAACTATGGCAAGTGCGCTTTACCAGAGCATCGAAGCATTAAGCCGCGACAAGGGCATCGATCCCGGCATCGTGGTCTCCGCCGTCGAGGACGCGATCGCCCTCGCCACGCGCAAGTACTACAAGACGCAGGAAAACATGCGCGCCGAGCTGGACAAGGACAGCGGCGAAATTCGCGCCTACGTCTACAAGACGGTCGTCGAGACTCCCGAGCTGATCGAAGACCCGGTGAACCAGATCGGGCTAGAAGAGGCGCGAGAGCTTGCGCCCGAGGTCGAGGTCGGCGGCGAGATCCGCTACTACAAGCCGACGGACGTGCTCGGCCGCATCGCCGCTCAGATGGCCAAGCAGGTCATCTTCCAGAAGGTGCGCGAGGCGGAGCGCGACACCGTCTTCAACGAGTACAACCACCGCGCCGGCGAGATCCTGAACGCGACCGTCAAGCGCATCGAGCCGCAGGACGTGATCTTCGACCTGGGCAAGGCCGAAGCTCGGATGCCGCGCCGCGAGCAGTCGCGCCTGGAGCAGTTTGCCGTCGGCGAGCGCGTTCGAGTCGTGCTGCTGCGCGTCGACCGCGCCGCCAAGGGGCCGCAGGTGATCGTCTCCCGCGCCGCTCCGGAGCTGGTGCAGAACCTGTTCCAGAGCGAAGTACCGGAGATTTACGACGGCACCGTCATGATCCGCGCCATCGCGCGCGAGGCCGGAGAGCGCACCAAGATTGCCGTGATGTCGCGCGACAAGGACGTCGACCCGGTCGGCGCGTGCGTGGGCATGAAAGGCATGCGTGTGCAGTCGATCATCCGCGAGCTGCGCGGCGAGAAGATCGACATCATCGAGTTCAGCGAGGAGATCACAACCTTCGCAGAAAAGGCACTGCAGCCGGCGAAGGTCAGCCGCGTGAGCATTACGGATCTCAGCGACAAGCAGCTCGAGGTCATCGTGGACGATACGCAGCTCTCGCTGGCTATCGGAAAGAAGGGCCAGAACGTGCGCCTGGCGGCCAAGCTCCTCGGCTGGAAGATCGACATCAAGAGCGAAGAGGAGAAGCGTCAGGAAGTCGAGCAACAGATGCAGGGCATGGGCGGCGGCCCGGCCACGCCGATCGAGCAGGTGAACGAACTGGGCGAATCGATCATCCAGAAACTTGTCGCCGCGGGCATCACAACAGTAGAAGCGCTCGCCGACATGACTCCCGAGCAACTGGAAGAAATTCCGGGAATTGGAGAGAAAACATTGGAAAAGATCACCGTTGCCGTACGACACTATTTCGGACAGTACGAGCCTGGCGAGGAGCGGCCCGTTTCGGTTGAGGCGGCATCGGCGGAAAGCCAGCCTGCCGGAAACGAAGATGACGAGGCCGAAGTCCGCAGGGCCCGCGAGGCGGAAGAAGCCAGCCTGGCCGAGGAAGAGGACGCTCTGCGCCTCGACCTGACCCAGGAAGGCGAAGAACCGGTAGCTCGCGATGGCTCGGGCCTCATCAGCGATGATGTAGCCGAAGAGGAACTGGCCGAGATAACGGAAGTGGGTCCCGACCTCGACACGGAAGGCGCCAAGGCTGTAGCACCGGGCCACGAAGACACCAGCAGGAAGCTTCGCGAGAACGCCGTCCCTGACACGGATGTGGCCGAGCCAGGCGAGTTCCGCGAAGAGGAAGACCAGGAGGGTGGCGCATAGTTATGCGCCATCCGCACATAGTTCGGCTTAGGATGACTAGCGCAAACTACACCATTTCGAGCCATAATAGAAACAGTCTTATGAATCCACTGCCACGAGGTTTGTATGTATAGCTAAGGCCGGTGGGAGCAGATATAAAGGGGCGGATGAGTAAAGTTCGAATCAACGATTTAGCGCGCGAACTGGAAGTTAAGAGCAAGGCAATTTTGGATGTTCTCGACGACGTCGGCGTTACGGAGAAGAAAACCCACTCCAGTTCTCTGGAGCTTGACGAGGCCGAACGTGTTCGGGCTCACTTCCAGCGAATCAGGTCCGGCGGAGGGGCTGGTGCGCGCGGCGATGCGTCTCAAAGACCCAAGATTGACTTGTCCCATGTCTCCAAGCCCGGAGACGTGCTGAAAGCGCTTCAGCAGCGAAGAGAACAGGCGTCGGCGCCTGCGCCGCGCCCCGTACCGGCTGCTCCGGTAACAGCTGCGTTGCCTGCCGCCGCTCGTCCCACCGCGCCCGCTGCCGCTGCGGCTGTTGCCGCCACTCCTGTGACTGCATCCCGGCCCGCAACACCCGTAGCGGCTGCTCCTGTGCCCGCCCCGGCGCAAGCTGCCTCTTCGCCTGTTGTTGAACGCCCCATCGAGCGCCCGGCACCGCCTCCTCCGGCTGAAGCGCAACGCCCCGCCCCGCGCCGGATTGTGCCGCAGCCCCGGGCCGCAGCGCCTATCGTGGCGCCTCCGCCCGCGGCTCCAGCGATTGCGTCAAGGCCACCCGCAGGTCCTGTTGTGGCGAAGCCCCCGGTGATGGCCGCCGGCGCGCCGGTTGCGACAGCGCCGCGCGAAGGAATTGTTGCCGTTCCGCCGCCCGCGCAGGCCGCGCCTCGACCCACGGTCGTAGGAGTGCCCCCGCAGGCGGGAGGCGCAGCGGTATCGCGTCCTCCGGTATCTCAGCCGGTTCAGGCGCAGGCCGCACCCCCGGTCACAGCGCCTGTCTCGGCCGCTCCCTTTTCCGCGGCTCCTGCCTCCGCGACCCATGCAGCCGCAGAGCCTGCGTCTGCAGCGCCCGCGTCCACAGCATCAGGCGAGCCCGCGCCCGCTCCGCGCCGTGTCATCATGCCGCAGACCGGCCCGAGGCCCGTTTATACTGCGCCACCGCCTCCTCCGCCTCCGGCCGCAAGTTCCGCGCCGCAGAACACCGGCGGAATCCAGCGTGGGCGCCCGATCTTCGACCGGCGGCCTGCCGGAGGTCCAGGACAGCGTCCCGGTGGTCCCGGAGCTCCAGGCGGCCCCGGAGCCCGTCGCCCCATGCACCCGACGCGCACCTCGCCGACCGGCGCTCCTCAGGGAGCACGTCCCGGGTTCGGGCAGCGCCCCGGCATGGGTCCGAGGCCCGGCTTTGGACAGCGTCCCGGTGGTCCCGGAGCTCCCGGCCTTGTTCCGCCTCCGGGTGAAGCACCACGGCCACCGCGTCCGGGTCATGGTGCGCGGCGTGGCCGCCAGACTTACCAAAAGACCAAGGAAGGCCCGATGAAGGGCTTTGCTCCGCCGTCGCGTTTTGGCGGAGCCCAGATTCCCGCAGAACCGTTGCCCATCACGCGAACGATCACCGTGACTGAGGGCATCAGCGTCAAGGATCTCGCCGAGAAGCTCGGCGTTCGCGGCAAGGACCTTATCGCTACGCTGCTGCTGCGTGGCGTCTTCGTCACCGTGAACCAGTCACTCGACGGCGAGCTGGTCAAAGATGTCGCCCGCCAGTTTGGCGCCGATACCTCGGTGATCACCTTCGAAGACCAGATGGCGAACGAGGCCATCGAGAACATGCTCTCGCAGGAGAATCCCGACGAGCTCGAAGTTCCTCGTCCGCCGGTCGTCACCGTTATGGGCCACGTCGATCACGGTAAGACTTCGCTGCTCGATGCTATCCGCGAGACCGACGTCGCCGGCGGCGAAGCCGGAGGTATCACGCAGCACATCGGCGCCTACAAGGTCCGCATCGCCAAGCCCGAGTCGCCCGCCTTTGGACGCGAGATCGTCTTCCTCGATACTCCGGGCCACGAAGCGTTCACCCGCATGCGCGCGCGCGGAGCCAAGGTCACCGATATCGTCGTAGTAGTAGTCGCAGCGGACGATGGCGTTATGCCGCAGACTCTTGAGGCTATCGATCACGCCAAGGCGGCCAACGTGCCGATCATCGTGGCCGTGAACAAGATCGATAAGCCCGACGCCCAGCCGGATCGGGTGAAGCAGCAGCTCGGCGATCGGGGCCTAGTTCCCGAAGCGTGGGGCGGATCCACAGTCTTTGTCGATGTTTCGGCGAAGAAGAAACAGAACCTCGATCTTCTCCTTGAGATGATCTGCCTCGTCGCCGACATTCAGGACCTGAAGGCCACTCCGGGACGTTCCGCAGTCGGAACCGTCATCGAAGCCAAGCTCGACCGCGGACGCGGCGCCGTTGCTTCGGTACTCGTTCAAAATGGAACGCTGCGCAACCAGGACAGCTTCATCGTCGGCAATACCTTCGGCAAGATCCGCGCCATGTTCGACGATCGCGGACGCTCTATCGAGGAAGCCGGCCCGTCGACTCCGGTCGAAATCCTCGGCCTTGAGAGCATTCCCGATGCCGGCGATACATTCCTCGTCGTCGCCGACCGCGACAAGGCAAAGGGCATTGCGCAGTACCGCAAGATGAAGGAGCGCGAAGCGCAGCTCGCCAAGAGCTCGCGTGTTTCGCTCGAAGGTCTCGCCGAGCAGATCAAGCAGGCCGGCGTCAAGGACCTGCCTCTCATCCTCAAGGGCGACGTGCAGGGCTCGGTGCAGGTGCTGGCCGATTCGCTCCAGAAGATGTCGACCGAGAAGGTGCGCATCAAGGTCATTCACTCCGGAGCTGGCGCGATCACCGAGAGCGACGTGCTGCTGGCTTCGGCGTCGAACGCCATCATCATCGGCTTCAACGTACGGCCGGAGCGCAAAACAGCTGAGCTTGCGGAGCAGGAAGGCGTCGAGATTCGGCTGCACTCCATCATCTACGAGCTGCAGGACGAGATCCGCAAGGCGATGCTCGGACTCCTCGAGCCGGTCTTCAAGGAGGTCTACCTCGGCCGCGCGGAAGTGCTCAACGTCTTCCGCATTCCGAAGGTGGGCACGATTGCCGGTTGCCGCGTCACCGATGGCGTGCTGCGCCGCGATGCCGAAGTACGGCTCTCGCGCGATGGCGAGCAGGTCTACAAGGGCAAGCTGTCCTCTCTAAAGCGCTTCAAGGACGATGCACGCGAAGTGACCAGCGGTATGGAGTGCGGCGTAGGCCTGTCGAATTTCAACGATGTCCAGATCGGCGACCAGGTGGAGGCGTTCGTCACCGAACGCGTCGCCGCGGAGCTGACCGCCAGCTAGACCGTTCGCCCGAAGGCGGGATCGCTTCCGCGATCCCGCCGTTCAGTGAAACTGCCGACCTTTCAGGCCCCTGCGGCCACGTGGACTTCCACGTGGCCGCTCGGGGTGTTGCTTGTCTTGATGAAAATCAGGTCTGGAATACCGTCCCGGTCGTAGTCGGCCATGAACCACGTCCCATCCGTCTCATTGCTGAAAGTCGTCGCCGACTCGAAGATACGCGTCTGATAGTTTGACGCACCCGAGGCGACGTGGACCTCAACGTCTCCGCTTGGCGTGTTAGCAGTCTTTATAAAGATCAGATCCGGAATACCATCCTTGTCGTAATCGGCCATGAACCATGTTCCGTCCGTCTCGTTGGCGAAGGTCGTTGCCGATTCAAAAATGCGTGTCTGATACTTCGAAGCACCCGAAGCGATATGCACCTCAACGTTTCCGCTCGGCGTGTTGGCGGCTTTGATAAAGATCAGGTCTGGAATGCCATCCCTGTCGTAATCCGCCATGAACCACGTCCCGTCCGTCTCGTTGGCGAAGGTCGTTGCCGACTCAAAGATGCGCGTCTGATACTTCGAAGCACCCGAGGCGATATGCACCTCAACGTTGCCGCTCGGTGTGTTGGCGGTCTTGATGAAGACCAGGTCCGGAATACCATCCTTGTCATAATCCGCCATGAACCACGTCCCGTCCGACTCGGTGGCAAATGTCGTGGCGGATTCAAAAATGCGGGTCTGGTAGTTCGACGCGCCCGAAGCGACGTGGACTTCAACGGCCGCATTCGGCGTATTGCCGATCTTTATAAAAATGAGGTCTGGAATGCCATCCCTGTCATAATCCGCCATGAACCATATTCCGTCCGTCTCGTCGGCGAAGGTCGTTGCCGATTCGAAAATGCGTGTTTGAAATGGTATCGGAGGAGCATCGCTTCCAAAGACGTATTCACATACGCACTGCCCGTGTAGCCGAGCGAGGAACCCGCCTCCAAAGATCGGGTCGCCGTTGCCTGCGCGCTGATTGCATTGATCGACGGTCGTTATTTCACCACTTGATTTGGCCGCCTGGACCGTTCGTACGGCTTGCCAAAACTCGGGGCTGGTTCTGAACTTCAGGCAGTCTGAACCACGGAAGTGATCCTCTATCCAACTCATAATCCAGTGTCCTTTCCTACGCGTTTTTGGCCGAAGATCAGATTGGAGAGCTCTCTTTCAGCAAGGCTGAGGTTACTACCAATTCCGGACGAAAAATCCAATTTCCCGAGAATTCTCTTCCCATCTCTCGAATCAAAAGACCGACCCCAGGTAGGACCGACCCCCAGGTAACATGCCTTACTGTCAGCCGCTCCATCGCCCGGCATGACATTCCTCACTTGCCCCTGTGGCCATCTTCGCCGAGCATGGACTCTCAACCCGAGGCGCCATGGCCCAGACTACAAGCGCACCGAAAGACGACACTCTCATCATCATCGCCATCAGCATCGTTGCACTGATGCTCTCGACCATGCTGCACGAAGGCCTCGGCCACGGAGCCGTTGCCATGCTCACTGGAACTACCTCCGGAACCCTTTCAACCGTCGCCTGGTCGAGCGCCTCTGACAGCAAGCTCGTCGCGGCCGGCGGAACTCTCGTCAACCTGATTGCTGGTTTTCTCTTCTGGCTCGCTCTGCGCGCAGCGCACAACGCCTCGCTCCAGACACGATTCTTTCTGTGGAGCGCCTCGGCCTTCAACCTGTTCACAGGCACCGGATACTTCTTCTTTTCGGGCATAACCAATTTCGGAGACTGGACGCTGGTTATCGCCGGCCTTCGTCCCTACTGGCTGTGGCGCGTATTGCTCATCGCCGTCGGAGTGGCAGCCTATTACTCGGCCATGCGTGTCGTCGGCGCTAGCCTGGTGCGATTTCTAGGGGTTTCCCTAAGTGACCAGGCGCGTTTTCGCAGGCTCACATGGACGCCGTACTTCGCAGCAATCGCGATCGAGCTGATCGCCGGACTGCGCAACCCGCTCGGCCTGCCGCTGATCTTCGAGTCCGCGCTCCCAGCTACTGCCGGAGCCAACTGCGCCCTGCTCTTCCTCGTTCGCCACGTCCCGAAATCGACAGCACCCGGCGCGAACTCGCAGCCTATCACGCGCAGTTACCCATGGATCATTGTTTCCAGTGTGCTCGCCCTGATCTTCGTCCTGGTCCTTGGACCCGGCGTTCAGATTCGCCGATAAGCCGTCGCCAAGCCTTACGATGGGAGCATGCCCGTTGCCGCCATGACCATCGAGCTGCGCATCGAGCACGCGCAGTCGCTCAAGGATCGCCGCCAGGTCGTCCGCAGCCTCAAGGAAAAGCTCAGCCACGGTTTCAATATATCGGTCGCCGAAATGGACGAAGCGGTCACCTGGCAGTCCGCAACCCTCGGCGTTGCCGCCATCTCGGCCTCGCGCGACTATCTCTCGGGTCTCATGCGGCAGGTCGAAGACGCAGTCAATCGTATTGCTAACGACCTGGGCGCTAACACCGTCGATATCTGGTGGGAATTTCTGGATGGATAGAGCCTCGCTTTTCGGCCGCTTTCTGATATCCTCAAACGTTTACTCGCAGGAAGAAAGATGCCGGAACCAAGGGCGCGTCAATACCACCGGGACAGGGTCGCCGAAACCCTTCGTGAAGAAATCGGCGCAATGATCGAGGGTGAACTCTCCGATCCCCGCATCAGTTTCGCTTACGTCACTCAGGTCGTTCTGAATCCGGGAGGCAAGTCCGGGCTTATCTATATAGCCGTTGACGGCGGTCCCGAAGAGGAAAAGAACACCATTGAGGGTCTGATGGCAGCTCGCGGATACATCCGCCACGAGCTGCATGAGCGGATGGGCACGCGTCACGTCCCCGACCTGACGTTTCACATCGACCGCTCGGAAAAAATGAAGGCGCGTATCGAGGAATTGCTAGGCCGCAGGCGCAACCGGCACAAGGAGGATTCAGGCAGTCAGGGTAATCCCCCCCGCTGTCAGGATAAGACGTAGACACGGCCCGCCCATCTCTATGCACCAATTCGACGACATTCAGGCCGTGCTCCATGCCATTAAGCGCGGTCAGCGTTTCATGGTTTCCGCTCACGCCCGGCCCGATGGGGATGCTGTCGGATCCGTCCTTGCCTGCGGCATGATCCTCGATCAGCTCGGCAAGCAGGTGGATCTGGTATCCGCCGACCCTGTCCCGCTCATCTACCAGGGACTTCCCTGCGCGCGCAGTATCCGCCACGTCCCCCATGTCGAAGGCAGCTATGACGCCGTAATCCTGCTCGAATGCGATGGAATCGAGCGCTCGCGCCTGGGCGGCCTCGAGGACCGCTTCCTCATAAACATCGACCACCATGTCAGCGGCCGCGCTTTCGGCAACCTGAACTGGATCGACACCGACTCCTGCGCCGTCGCGGAGATGATCTATAACCTCGCGCGGCTGACAGGGGTGCAGATCACACCCGACATGGCCACATGCCTTTATACCGCTGTGCTCACCGACACGGGCTCGTTCTGCTACGCAGGCACAGACGCTCACACATTCGAGCTTGCAGCCGATCTCGTCCGCCACGGCGCTGACCCGACCATCATCGCGCAACACACCTATTTTTCGAACCCCACATCGAAGATGCTTCTGCTGGGCGCGGCGCTCTCCAACCTGAAGCGCGACGGCCGCCTCGCCTGGATGTGGGTCACCCACGAAGACATGCTGCGCACTCACGCCGCCGAGGAAGACTGCGAGGGCCTGGTGAACTACGCGATAGCGATCGCCGGCGTCGACGTTGCGGTTTTCCTTCGCGAACTGCCCAGCCGGCGCGTGCGCCTGTCGCTCCGCAGCAAAGGGGAACTGAACGTGGCGCGTGTGGCCGAACGCCTCGGCGGCGGCGGACATGCTCACGCCAGCGGCTGCACCATCGACGGCCCACTGTCCAAGGCAGCCGACTACATCCTCGTACAGCTTCGGGAATGCCTGCAAAGCCCGGTGCATGAGCTGGTGTGATGATTCCGGAGCGGGTCCCTCAATGCAGTGCAATTCCCTTCCAGCCGCACCGGTTCGAACCAATCTGTTAGCCTTTTACCCGGAACTCCCTGATAGACTGTGGTTATTCCTTCCAGATTGAAAGCGCTGTCCTCTACTCCTGCGAACCTGCTCGCTCGTTTTCCTGCCGTGGAAACGGTTCTCGAAGCAGGCACGCTGTTCATTCTGACGGCATTCTTTCTCTTTTACGGGCTCGTTCCAATCTTCGGAGGAGCCGGCATCGGCCTGGTGGGAGCCGATGAGCCCCGTTACGCGCAAGTCGCACGCGAGATGCTGCAGCGCCACGACTTCATCACCCCGATCCTGTGGGGCACGCCCTGGCTTGAGAAGCCTGCGCTCTACTACTGGCGAGCAATGTTCTCCTTCCGCGAGTTCGGCGTCCACGACTGGTCGGCTCGCCTGCCCTCCGCCAGCTTCGCCTTCATTCTCGTCACGCTGATTTACCTCCACATCCGGCGCTTCCGCCGCGGAGGCCAGCTCGATGCCGCCCTCATCACCGCGTCGTGCGCCGGTATCCTCAGCTTTGCACGCGGCGCTTCGACCGACATGCAGATGGCCGCGCCGTTCTGCATCGGCATGCTCGGCTGGTATGCCTGGTATGAGACCGACAGTAAGTTCTGGCTCTTCGACCTTTACTTTTTCGTCGGGGCCGCGACTCTGGCCAAGGGCCCTGTCGCGCCGTTTATGGCCCTCCTGATCATCGTGACCTTCGCCGCGCTCCGCAAAGAGTGGTCCATCCTGCGACGCACCATCTGGTGGCCGGGAGTCATTCTCTACCTCGCGATGGTACTGCCGTGGTACATCGCGGTGCAGAAGCGCAATCCCAACTTCCTGAAGATTTTCTTCCTCGAGCACAACCTCGAGCGCTTTGCCACCGGCCGCTTCCACCACGAGCAGGCCTTCTGGTTCTACATTCCGGTTGTCCTGCTGGCGCTGACGCCCTGGGCGGTGCTGGCGATCGCCGCATTCGTCGATGCCGTGCGCGGCTCGGTTGCTGAATGGCGCGCCCGGCGCGCGAAATATCACTACATGGGAACGTTCCGCGCCGGAGATGCCTTTCCCGAATTTCTCGTTATCTGGGCGCTGATCCCGATCATATTTTTCTCGTTCTCGGAGTCGAAACTCGCGGGCTACGTCCTTCCCGCAATCCCGCCGCTCACCATCCTCACCGGCGACTACCTCAACCGCATGCGCGAACGTGGGCTCAAGCCCTGGCTGCTCGTCACCCACGCCGTGCTCACGGGACTCCTCATCGCCTTTGTCGTCCTTCTGCCGCTGCACCTGACCCGTCCTGAGGCCATGCCGCCGACAAACGCGCTGATCGCCGGAGGCATGACGGGATTCGCCGCCGCCGTCTTCATCCTGGTCACGGTCTACCGCTTCGGACTCAGGCGGCTCCGCATCGCCACCATGGCCCCCATGGTCATCATGCTGCTCTTCCTTTTCGGAATCGGCCCCTTCTTCGGCATCCACGCCCTGGCCAATACGAAGCGGAACATCACCCTCATCGACCTCACCTATTCGGCGCGCCCGCTGGCCAGAATCATCGACCGGATCAGCGCTCCCGGCGGCACAGTCGCGGTTTTCCGCGTCCGGCGGGACATCGAATACGGTCTCTCCTTCTACGGCAACCGGCGCGTACTCAACTACGACCAGGACGGCATACCGCCGCAGCAGCATATTCTCGTCGTCCGCGACTCATTCATCGACCAGCTGCGTCCATTATTGGCAGGCAGGACATACGAACCTCTTTTCACGTATCCTGCTCAGAACCTGGTCGTGTACTTAGTAGGTCCGCGCCAGTAATCTTTAGACAACGAAATAGCCGAAGAGAGCACGCAGATCGGGCGAAACGATGACCGGCTGCGGTTCACAACTCTGCGTGTATCCTTCTGGAAACAAGTAATGACCCCGGCGCTCCAGCTCGAAATTCTCGATTTGCGGCACTTCTCGGCAGCCAGCCTTCGCCCGTTGCTGGACGCCGAGTCGCGGCAATGGAGCGAGCGCCTTGAGTGGGACTATCGCGCCTCCGCCGACCTTCTCCTGCAATATCTCGATTCGCGTGTCCTGCCTGGCTATGTCGCCATCGAGAACGGCCGGGTTGCGGGCTACCTCTTCTGCGTCTACGAGGAACACAAGGCCGTCATAGGCGACGTGTTCGCTGTCGCCCCGCAGCACTCCGAAGCCACCGCAACCGACATCGAGCTGCGCCTGCTCGAAAGCCTGATCGAGCTTCTACAGAACTCGCCTGGAGTCGACCGCATCGAATCGCAGCTTCTGCTCCACGAACACGGCCAGCACTCCCATGTCTTCCGCGCTGCCGGCTTCGACATTTATCGCCGCCTGTTCATGCGCCTCGACCTGATCAAGTCGCCCCTGGCGGCCGAAATTCATTTGCCCCCAGGCCTCTCCATGCGGCAGTGGCATGAGGACGACTACAGCGCCGCTGCCCATCTGATCTCAGCCGCCTATCAGGGACATCTCGACAGCCATATCAACGATCAGTATCGAACTGTGGCCGGCTCGCTCCGCTTTCTGCACAACATCGTGCGCTTTCCCGGCTGCGGACTCTTCGACAATCCGGCCTCCCGCGTGCTCGTCCGCACCGGAACCAATGAGATTGTCGGTATCCTGCTCTGCTCGCGCGTGCGCGAAGACGTCGCCCACATCACGCAGCTTTGCGTGGCAAAAGACGAGCGGGGCCGCGGCCTGGGACGCGTCCTCATTGAAAGCTGTGCCGCTCACCTGCGGGCCCGTGGATTCCGCGCCCTCACCCTCACCGTGACCGAAGCCAATGAAAACGCCGTGGCGCTCTACCGGCATGCCGGATTCGAGGTGCGGCACACCTTCGACGCGATGCTCTGGGAGAGGCGGAAAAACGGGAGATAGGGATCAGGGCTATCTTCTGATCGCCCACATGATCCAGCTGGCGACAATCACCACGCCGACAAACATCGACCAGCAATACAGGCCATAGCGAACCATCGCCTTCGTAGTCGACCGCTGCGTGATTCCGAAGACAACCGAGGCGAATGTCGCGAACAACAGGACCGCGGTGAAATGGGAGGGGGCGAACATCAGAACCATGACCGCTAAACCTTCCTGCCGATGCGCAAGTTGTGTGCATCTACGGCCGAGATGAAGTTTAGCAGTCCGGCAACCACGACAAACTTGGTCCCGTAGTCGGCCGTCGCGATCTGCACCGCGCCATGTCCCAGGTCGAAGATGCGGCCGATTGCGTAAAACAGGCCGTTGCCCACATCGCCGACAAAGCCCAGCATGTCGAGCACGTCTCCGGTGTTCGGCACATAGAGCTTGCCTTGCATGGCCAGCCCCAGCCAGAACATCGATGTGATCGAAACGAAGAGCAACAGCGCGCGCACCCAGCGCCCGGTCAGCAGATGACCCGCGCCCGGCACCAGCCAGCCAAGAATCAAAGCCGAATAAAGAAAGCCCTGCGAAGTTGTTTGCGCTTTCGCGGGTACCTGGACCTTCGAAGCCATTCTCTTTTGAGTGTAGCAGCTAAAGGCAGCTATTAGCCTTTAGCTGCTAGCTTATAGCCGTTACCGTTGGTTCGAAATTTGCGCCTTCTTTGAGGCGACGCTCTGCTGGATAAACAAAGCCAAGCTAGAAGCTAAATCCGCACCAGCTCCTGCTGCACACGCCCCGACACCACGGCTCGTTCCGGTGACGTAATCATGTTCACCTCGCTGCGGATGCCGAAACGTGTCGAGATAGATTCCGGGCTCGACCGAAAAGCAGGTGTCGGGCAGGATCAGCCGCTCGTCGTGCGTTTCCAGGTTGTCGAGGTTCGCTCCGTTTCCATGCAGCGTGTTGCTGATGTTGTGTCCGGTGCGATGCGTGAAAAAGCTGCCGAATCCGGCATCCCGGATTACCGCGCGGGCGGCATCGTCGGCCTGCCAGCCCGGAATCGGCTCTCTGCGATAAAACGCATCTTTTACGGCCTTCACCGCAGCGTCGCGCCCGTTTCTCACTGTTTCGAAAACCTGTTGTTCCTTCCTCGAAGGCTCGCGCCCAGCCACACCTGTCCAGGTGATGTCGTAGTAACAGGTGCCCGGACGGTTCTTGCGCCCCCAGATGTCGATCAGCACAAAGTCACCGTTTCTGATCTCCTTCGCACCAGACTCCGTCGGCTCGTAGTGAGAATCAGCGCTGTTCTCGTTGACGGAGACGTTGGGACCGTTTTCCCACACCAGGTCCGCGCGTGCGAAGCGCCTCCTGCAGCCAGCGCACCATGTCGTATTCGCTCACGGGAATCGGGATGCCCGTGGCCGGGCGCAGACGCATGCCAATCTCGCGGAAACCCTCAGCGAGAATCTCGTCAATAGCTTTCTGAGCTTCGTAGTGGCTCGCGATCTGCTCTGTGGTCAGTGTGGCTTCGAAGCGGCTTACCAGGTCCGCCGAGCTCAAGATGGTTTTGCCCATCTCCCGCAAAACATCCATTGTCCCCGCATCGACCAGCGAGACATACATGATCGCGTTCCGGGGGGAATACTGCATCGCGATCTTTTCGTAGGGAGCCAGCATGGCATCGAGCCCCGTCTCGAGCTCCTGCCACGACGAGTAGACGCCCCTCGACCCGGGCAGCGAGTCCAGCCGTCCCGACTCGATGCGATGCACCAGCTTGCGCGGCTCACCAACCGCAGGGATAGCGTAATACCAGCGCCGCGTCACATGCGCGTTCGGCGGCAACCCCAGAATGGAATAGGCGATAGGGTCGCGATGGTGATGGTCGTAGAAAAGCCAGGCGTCAAGCCCCTGCTCGCGGAGGGCCTCCTGAATCGCTTCGATCTTCATGTGCGAAGCTCCCGAACGAGCCAAGTCTATCCCATGCGCGTCAAATTGCGCGCAATGTCAGGGAACTCCGCTACTTCCTCGCGTGTGCCTGGGATGTCTCCGCGGTCGCCTGATCGAGCATCGTGTACAGCTTGTTGTAGTCGGTGACTTC
Organism: uncultured Acidobacteriaceae bacterium; assembly: GCA_963782175.1. Taxonomy (GTDB): domain Bacteria; phylum Acidobacteriota; class Terriglobia; order Terriglobales; family Acidobacteriaceae; genus Silvibacterium. The sequence goes on along the minus strand of CAWAIX010000004.1, from coordinate 389,551 downwards.
GACATACGGAGGCGCACCGCCGCTCCTGTCGGTGACGATCCAGGTGGTCGGCGTCTGGTGCACGCCTAGCCGCTCGCCCAGCGCGAAGTCGGCCTTCACCTCATCGGCGAGCTTGCCCTGCGGATCCATCACAAACGGCAGCTGAACTCCGTGCTGCTGGCCAAATTTCTGCGTAAATGCCTGCAGATCGTCCTTGGTCTCGATGTTCGCCTGGTTGGCAAAGACCGCGTCCCGATAATCGTTGCCGAGGCCCTTCTTCTGCGTATCGAACCAGCGCGCGTTCACCGCGGCCTGGAAGCTCCACACGTGCATCTGCAGCGGAAAATCATGCCGCACCAGGGGAACGTGATACTTCGCCGCCGCATCCCTCAGCGTCGGGTTCTGCCGCGCGCACATTGGACACTCGAGGTCCGCAAACTCGATCAGCGCCACATGCGTTCCGGGCGGCGGCTTGAGCGCAGACATATCCCGCTGGGCCTGACTCACAGGGGCACCCAGCACCATAAAAATTCCACCAAGAAAAAGCAGAGCGTTGCGTAGCATAGTGACTGATCCGATTTTATCGCGATTCAATACAATCGACGTAAGCCGACCTCAGGCGTTACCCCAGCGGAGCCGGCGCAAGTAAAAAGGAGAAGAAGGCCCGCTTCATGCGCTACCTGATTGCTTTTCTTGCCGTGGCCGGCATCGTCGTGTCCACCCTGGCCCTGCGCGTTCACTATTCGAATGATGTGCAGCCCTGCGATATCAACGCCCACTGGGACTGCGGCATCGTGAACCACAGCCGCTATGCCGAGATCCATCACATCCCTGTGGCCGCGATCGGTATCGCCGGGTATCTCGTCATCGGCATTGCCGCGCTCGCCCGCCGCCGTGCCTTTACTCTTGTCGCGGCGCTCATCGGACTCGGCTTTTCTCTTCACCTCACCGATATTGAGGTTCACAAACTCGAGGTCTATTGCCTCTATTGCGTGATCTCCCAAGGCATCATCGCCCTGATTACGCTCTGCTCGCTCGTTTGGCTCTTCCTGCGTTCAAAGAAAGCCGCGGCGCCGGAACTGCCAGCCTGATGCCGGCCGGGTCCGGAGCATTACGATTTCGCTGGTACATCTTTCTTGCGGCGTTTCTTGTGCTCCCCAACCTCCCGCTGCTGCTGGCGGCCCGTCCCGTCAGCCTGCTGGTGCGCGGATACATCGACCTCGACTACCTGCTCATCGCCCTGCTGTCCCTGTTTGTTCCCAGAATCCTCACCTTCCTTCTTCTCGTTGCGGCCGTTGCGCTCGATTTCATACACGCGGCCTGCGTCACCTATTTCTTCGCGCCCGCGGAGTTCTTCCAGGCGATCCGTTTCGGCGGATTTCTCTCCACCACCCGCATCGGCCTGATCGTCGCGGCGCTCGGCGGAACGCTTCTCCTGTGTGCCGCAGCCGCAGCCAGCAGTACACGGCGCGCACCGGCCCGGGAGCGGCGCATCGCATCGGTAACTGTATCGATTGCAATTGTTGCGCTCGCCCTGGCCGACCTCCCGAACGTCCGCCACATTCTCTTCCGCACTCTCCGAGCAACGCGTTCCGGCACGCATCACACGCACGCCCACTTTCGGGCTCATCTATAGCCAGTACATCTATGAACGCTACACGCGCGGACTGCGGCTGGGCGGACAGTTCGCCATGCCCTCGGCCACCGCTCTCGCGCTCAATCGCCTGGCTGACTACCGCCCCGGGGCCGCTCAGCCGAACGTTGTGCTCGTGCTGGTCGAAGCCTGGGGACTTCCGCACGATATGGCCGTACGCCGCGCCCTCGACCAGCCTTTCTCGGACCCTGCCCTGCTTGCGCGCTACGATGAGCTTCGCGGATCGATGCCCTTCGAGGGCCACACCACTTCAGGCGAGGGACGCGAGCTGTGCGGCACGCATCTCGGCTCATTCATCACGCAGGGAACTGCGGCGCAGCTTGAGCGCTGCGTTCCCGCCCAGATGCATCGCGCCGGATATCGCACGCTCGCCGTTCACGGCTTCAGCGGGGACTTCTTCGACCGCAAGGACTTCTATCCGAAGCTCGGCTTCGAGGACATCTGGTTCCACGATCGCCTGCAGGCGGCAGGCCTGCCCGATTGCGCTGGACCGTTTCCGGGAAGCTGCGACGACGCCGTTGCAGCATGGCTCGGCCAACGCCTGCGCCAGCCCGGCAACGCGCCTCTGTTCGTGCACTGGGTTACGCTGAACTCGCACATGCCGATCCTCGCGCCGCCCGTGCTCAAGTCGCCCCGTTCGTGCGACATCAGCGCCATTACCCGCGACGATTTCGCGGTGTGCGGATGGTACCAGCTCATCTCTGTCGTCCTCGAATCCGTGCACGACCTGGCGCTCTCGCCGCTCGGACGCCCCACCATCTTTATAGTCGTCGGAGACCACGCGCCGCCCTTCGCACAGGACTTCGAACGCGCGGAATTTTCTGCGACGCAGGTTCCCTACTTTATCCTGCTGCCAAAAATACCTGTATCGCGGTAGCTTTTCGGCGGGCGCCACGCGACTCAACTGATGTTGGGCCTACGAAATTGGCACAAATCCGAATCGGCTCGCAGACAGGACGACGTCGGGGAGTCTACTGTCGGCCGCCACATCGCCCCCGGAGCGGGACATGGTCCCGTTTTCCGGATTCGGAAGCGGCGTTTCCGTGTGGAAGTATCGCTTGTAGGCCGCGATCCAGTTGGTGGCGATCTCTTTCTGCGCTGTGGCCAGATCGATCTGCCCGTCGCAGACCATCGAGTGGAGACGATCCTCAAGCTCATCCTTCACGTGGGCATTCCAGTCCGTTGAGCCATAAGGCTCGGGCCATAGGTTGCGCGCATCGTCGGCTCCGCCAAGGTCAGGCGCGATCAGATAATCGAGCTCGTAAGACGCGCTCGTCGAAGCAGGCAACCCGTATTCCCGAAATACCTTTTGCGCCACTGACACATCCTCATCGGGAGGCCCGTTCGGCTGCCGCATTCTGCATAGTTCGCTCAGCTTGACAGGCCGCGTGTAGCCCGGCGTCAGCGACCGGTTGGGGAGCGCGGCGGCCATGACTGCGTGAACGCTGCGCCCCGAGCGTGAAGGCCCAACGTGCATCCGCCACATCGCGCCGCCAACGATCGCGAGGGCGATTGCGGCACAGGCCACCTGCCGCCAAAAGGCTGTGGGGAAAGAACGAATGCGCGAGGCCCTTCCGGCCGCTGCAGCCTTGGACAATCGACCTTGAGAGAGGAACGGATAGCATTGCCGCGCGGGAGAATCGTGTCGACTCTGCTGCGATGAAAGTCGACAAAGCCGGCGAATGTGCTCGCCAACTCCGCGCTCCGCGCTTCGCATATCGGACATGCGGCGACGTGCTCACGCACGCGCACAATGTCCTGGGGCGACATCTCGCCGTCGGCATACTGAAGCAATTCCTGATCCGGCAGGTGATCGTTGTTGTCGCGCATCGTCTTCTATCTCCCTTCCGATCGCGCCAGCCGCGCAAGGGAACGCGCCAGCGAGATCGAAACACTCCCCAGGGAAATACCCAGCACCTCAGCAATCTCGCGATACTTCAGACCCTCGGCGCGCAGCACCAGGCAGCGCCGATCCTGCTCCGGAAGCGCCTCAAGCACGGCAAGCAGCCGCCGCTGTCTCTGATTGAACGCTATCTGCTCTTCCACGCTGGGACTCGGATCATGGTGCGCCGCCGCTATTTCTTCGTATGCGAAACTGCCCGGCGAAGTCTGCACCGCCATTCGGCGTTTCAAGGCGAGATTGTGTCCCACGCGAAAGATCCAGCCGCGCAAGTTATGCCGGGGGCGGTCGAGTTGCAGATGCCGGAAGAGCGAGAGGAACGTCTCCTGCACAATGTCTTCCGCATCGTGAATGTTGAGCCCAAACGACAGCACATATCCGAACAGCCTCTCCTGAAAGTGGTCGAAAAGCGCAATAACCTCGGCCTCAATTTCCGAAGGAGACACAGGCGCGATGTCGGCTATGGCCGGCAGCGGCAGGCTTATGGTGGAGTCCTGATTGGGAACCGTCATCACTCTCATACTAAATTCCGCGAGCCGCCAGTCTGTTCAGCCTTTCTTTTGCGCCTCCGCCGCTTTCGCGCCAACCCCTAACCACCTCAACGTCATCGGCTTCGGGGGCACTTTTCCGGTATCGCGATCGGCCCGCGCAGAGCTTCTCCTTTCGGCTGACGTCCAGCTTCTGACCTGATTCGCACGCCAATTTAACCACTCAGTGCAACACTCCGCACTCCGGCTCGCATCCTTCAATTGAGGAAAGGGGTGTAGTCGCGATGAGCACAAACATAGATCCAAAAATATTGGCTCTGATTGTTATAGGCATCATCGCCGTCCTGTTGATCATCTGGGCCGTTGTGCGTCGACAGCGTACGGCAAAGTTGCGCGAGCGGTTCGGGCCCGAGTACGACCGCATCGCCATGGAGAGCGGACCTCGCAAGGCTGAGGCCACTCTGCTGGAACGCGAAAAGCGCGTAGAGAAATTCAACATCCGCCCGCTGCCGTCAGACCAGCGCGAACTCTTCATCACTGAGTGGAGAAACGTGCAAGCGCGCTTCGTCGACGATCCCAAGGGTGCCGTCGGCCTGGCCGACCAGCTCGTGGATCGCGTCATGGGGGCACGTGGATATCCCGTGGCCGAGTTTGAGCAGCGCGCCGCGGATATCTCCGTTACCCATCCCAACGTCGTAAGCAACTATCGCGCCGCGCACCAGATTGCCCTGCGCCATCAGCAGGGGCAGGCGACAACCGAAGATCTTCGCCAGGCGATGATCTATTACCGTTCGTTATTCGACGACCTGCTCGAGCCCGTTCCCGCAGGTTCCAGGAGAGAGGTAGCGTAAATGGCTGAGCCAATCCGAAACGATGAACCATTGACCACCAGCGATATTGCCGGCACGCGCGCAGATTACATCGGCAATCCCATCCGCGCGGCTGAAATGCAGAATGAGAACCTTCGCCGGCCCCAGCTCGTGGAGAATGACTTCGCACTTCAAGATCTCCGCAACGAGGCCGCCAACAATACGGCCGAAACGCGTCGCGAGTGGGATTCATCGCGGCCCACGCTGGACGCAACAAACTCAAATCTGACAGAAACAACCGGCCCTCTCTTCAACGAGGGTGAGGTCAACGATTTCCGGTCCCGCTGGGGCGGTGTACAGACAGAGTTTGTCGACGATCCGCGCCGAGCCGTGCAGGAGGCCGACCAGCTTGTCACCTCCGTGATGCAGCGTCTCGCCGATGGCTTCGCCAAAGAGCGCGCGTCGCTCGAAAAGCAATGGGACAGCGGCGACAACGTCTCCACCGAGGATCTGCGCATAGCTCTGCAGCGCTATCGCGGCTTCTTCGGCAGACTGCTGAATGCGGCTTAAGCGCCTGTATCCCACTTGACAGGCGTGGAAAGGGGCTGCTCGCCAGCGCGGCCCTTCCCTTTTGTTCCGAGCCCCCTCTACAGAACTCACCGCTTTTTACTACCCGTTTACTCTCTGTTTAACGCCTCCGGCATATGTTTACTCTCGCGGAACTAATCGCCCTGCCCGCCGCGGCGAAGTCCGTGCAGCAACCTCCGGAGGATCCCCCATGACCATCAATCGCAGAGATTTCATCCGCGGAGCGGCAGGAGCCGCTTCGGCCGCCGCGCTCGCAGGCGCTCAGCAACCGCTTCCCCGTCGTGTGGGGCACCTAAAGGAGATGCTGCCGGAGCCAGAGGCCTCGAATATCGAACACATCGTCGTCGTCATGATGGAGAACCGCAGTTTCGATCACCTGCTCGGATGGCTCCCCGGCGCGAACGGTCAGCAGGCCGGTCTGAGCTACGTCGATAGCAGCGGCGAAGCCCATCCGACACAACATCTCACCACCTATGTCGGATGCAACCATCCCGATCCCGATCATTCATACGCGGGCGGCAGAAGCGAATACGACGACGGCAAGATGGATGGATGGATGGCTGCGCACCACCTCGAACGACACCTTCAGCATCGGCTATTACGAAGAGGCCGACCTTCCCTTCTATGCCGCGCTGGCGCGCAACTTCACCACTCTCGACAACTACTTCGCGTCGATCCTCTCCTCCACGTTTCCCAACCGCGTCTTCCAGCACGCAGCGCAGACCGACCGGCTCTCCAACACTATTGACCTCTGCACTCTGCCCACCATCTGGGATAACCTCGCGGCTGCAGGCATCAGCAATAAGTACTACTACTCGAATGTGCCCTTCCTGGGGCTCTGGGGAGTGAAGTACCTCGGCATCTCAGCCATCTTTGACGACTTCCTCGCCGACGCCGCCGCAGGCACACTGCCTGCCGTATCCTTTCTCGATCCCCGCTTCACCATCCTCGATGACGGCCTCGGCAACGACGACCATCCGCACGCGGACCTGCGCGCCGGCGAGCACTTCCTCGGACAGGTCTACCGCGCCCTGACCTCGGGGCCGGGATGGAACAACACCGTGCTCGTGGTGAACCGCGATGAGTGGGGAGGCTTCTACGACACCGTCGCGCCGACGCGTGTCGTCGCTCCCAACGACGTCGATACCGACCTGGTCAACGGACAGGCGCTGCTGGGATGCCGCGTGCCTGTCTTCGTCGTCTCACCGTTCTCGAAGGGCAACCCCGCCACGCCGCGTATCAATTCCCTTCTCTATGACCACACCTCGGTGCTCAAGCTCATCGAGTGGCGCTACAACCTGCCTCCGCTTACCCAGAGAGACGCCTCGGACGAAATAGCGAATCTTGCCCTTGCGCTGGACTTCTCCCGGCCCGATTACACCGTGCCCACTTTGCCCAACATTTCGCAGCCGATACCAAATCCCTGCGGACTCTTCAGCTTCGACCAGCAGGATAACGAGAGCTACGACTTCCACCGCCTACAGAACTCGCCTCTGACCGCGCAATGGAGAAAGCCGGTCTAGAGAACGCGTCGGCACGGGGGAATCCGTGACTTCGAGCGGTTCCCGTTATCGGCTTACTTCAAATAACTCGCGATTCCGCTGGGCCTTCGCTCCCGGAGCTTTCACCGCCGGAACCGATCGCAGCAGCGTGAGGCGCCATGCATCGTCGACGAGCCTCTGCCGGATCCACTCGAATCCCGAGTCACCTGAGCAATAAAGCAGGAAGTGTTCCCGGCCCGCCAGCCATGTCTGGTAGTCATCCAGAGGCATCGGCAGATATGCGCGCTCGAGCGTTAGAGAGTATTCCGGAACCAGGCCGCCCTGCCGCGCCGTAAACCCGGGATCGGCCAGGTAGTGGACTCGTGCTCGCATCTTTTCGTCGGAGTACCACCAGAGCGGAGAGAACTCCGTCGCATTCGCAACCACAATCGGCTCGTCGGGACTGCCTTGCCGCAGCAGAGGATCAGTCCACGAAGGAACTCCCGGTAGCTCTGCCGCGACCCAGAGCCCGATCAAGCCGGTGGCGAGACAATAGCCTGCCGCAGTCCAGGCCAGGGAAACAGCATGCCGCCAGCGAAACCGCGAGAACAGCATCCCGCAGAGCATGGCGATGCCCAGCCCGGATCCGATCGCGTAGCGAGGTTGGTAATAATTCGTTCCGAAACGAGTGGCAAGCAGGATCACCGGAAGAAGTAGAGCTGCGGCTGTCGCAGCCGCCCAGTCCTCCCCCGGAATTCTCGTAATAGTAGCCGAGACCTCCTTCTTCGGAGCCGAAGCTATCCACAAAAGGAGGAGCACCACACCAAGGATCACGAGCGCCGGGATAAATCTGGGAAGGATTCCAGCGTAATACTTCAGGTCGGTGAAGTGCGGCCGCGCGGAAAATGCCGGACAGCTGCGAATTGCATCGAGCAGCGGCTTCTGCCCGCGAAGCATCGGGGGGAAGGTGAGGAAAACCGTCATGGCTCCGGCTGCGCCCGCGACCAGCACCAGCGGATCGATTCTTTTGCGCCTGAAGACCCGCACAGCTTCACCCGCAAACACAGGAAGCAGCGTGTAAATCACGCCGTATTGATGCGTAAACACTGCGCCCGCCACGCTCAGCGCGATCCCGCACAGAGCCGCTCGGCTGCCCGACCGGCAATATGCCTGCCAACAGCAAAGCGCCAGTCCGGTGAAGAACAGCAGCAGCGGATACGGCCGGGCGTCCAAGGCATAGAAACTGATCGAGCAGCCGAGAAAGGCGCTCATGGCCAGCCATGCAGAGCTACGGCCTGCGTCGCGCCTCGCGAACCAATAGACGGTGACCGCCGCACCAAAATAGGCGAGGATCGCAGGCAGCCGCAGCGCCAGTTCCGCCTTAATCGGCAGCATGAGGCAGAGCCGCGCGAGAACGAAATACAGCGGCGGGTTCCCGTCCGTGGGTACGGCACGGAACATCGCCGCCACCGTCGGCGTCGACGCCACAAACAGCGTGCTGAGTTCATGAAAGACGAAGGGGCGCAGCCATGCCGTCCTTACCGCGACAACCAAATACGCCAGCGCGACGGCCCCAAGCCAGAGCTTTTCTGCCTGGAACAGGAGCGACCGCTGTTTAACGCCTGTAGGTAGAGATGCGGTGCTCAATCGCTTTACCAGGACATAGGATTCGGCCCCAAGGCACCCAGAGGGCGGACGAGTGACGGGTGCCGTCAACCTATAGTCACGTAGTCACGATACAGAAGTTATCCAGATCGCAACAATTTATTTCTCACGCCCGGCTCGGGCAGAAAGTCAGGATTCGACTTCCCAATGTGGGACAGGCCTCGCTCCCGAACTCTGTTCTCTAACCCCTCAGCAGATCGCACGCTCGCCGCAAATCCTCATCCCGTTTCGCGAAGCAGAATCGCAGGATATTCTCGCCGCGCCCTTCGGTGAAGAACGCCGTGCCGGCTACCGCGGCCACTCCGCGCTCGCTCAGCAGCACCCGCGCCTTCTCTTTGGCCGTCCCACCCGGCAGCGACGAGGCATCGGCCAGCACGTAGTAGGCTCCCGCCGGAACCGATGGGGTCAGGCCGGCATCTGCCAGCGCTGCGCACATCATGTCCCGCTTGGCCTGATACTCGATGGCGAGCTCAGTGTAGAAGGACACCGGCAGCTCCATCAGCCCGGCCGCGGCCCCATACTGGAACGGCGACGGCGCGCAGACGTAGGTCAGGTCGTGGAAGTATGCGATCGCCCCGAGCCATCGCGCGTTGGCGGTCAGGTACCCGATCCTCCAACCGGTGATGCTGAACGTCTTCGACAGCCCGGAAATCGAAATTGTCCGCTCCGCCATCCCCGGTAGGGTCGCAGGGCTCACATGCTCGGTCCCATCAAAAACAAAATACTCGTAGATCTCGTCCGTGAAGATGAAGAGATCGTGCTCCTCGGCGATTTCCGCGATTGCCTCGAGTTCCGAGCGCGAAAACACCTTTCCGCACGGATTCGACGGCGTATTGATCACCACGGCGCGCGTCTTCGGCGTGATAGCCGCCCTCAGCCGGTCGATATCGAGAGCCCAGTCTCCCATCTCGAGCCGAACCGCTACAGGCTTGATCCTCAGCGCAAGCAGCGTGTTGAGGTGGTAGCCATAGAACGGCTCGAACAGGATCACTTCGTCGCCCGGATCGAGCAGCGCCAGTGCAGCAGCGTAAAGGCCTCCCGTCGCGCCCGAGGTTACCAGCACCTCCGAGTCGGGATCTACACTCAGCCGGTTATCGCGCTCTAGCTTGCGGGCGATCGCCTCGCGCAGCGGAGCCACACCGTCCAGTCGAGTGTAGATGTTGTAGCCCTGATGGATGGCCTCGATAGCCTTTGCGACCACGGGATGCGGCACTTCCGTATCGCAGACGCCCTGCGCCAGGTTGACCCCGCCGACGCGGTCGCACTCCACAGTCATCGCCCTGATCTCCGATTGCACAACGCTCGGAGAAATCTCGCTCAAACGCAGCTTTTCCAGTGTGCTTCGCATTAATTCATATCTAACATGCGCCCCACCTCGATTGCATCTGTTTCCGGCCTGAGAGCCTGCATCATAGGAGCAATTGACACGGCATGAATCCTCGCGTTAGAGACACAGATGGAGCGAAAGCGAGGGGCGAGTGCATCTGGATGGCCATGGCGTGGGAAAATGGATAAGACAGTTCTGTTGCGCATCGAGCTGGTGCCTGATTGCGGCATGCGGTACCGGATCGATGGCATCTGGCCAAGGCAACAGCGCCGTCATCACTCACGAAACGCTGGTCTGGAGCAACGAGTTCACCAGTACGGCAGCTCAGAGCGCACCCAACCCGGCGGACTGGACATACGATACCGGCAGCGGCGGCTGGGGCAACAGCGAGTTGGAGACCTATTGCAGCTACGGATCGAACACAGCGCCGTGTGATCCGAAGGATCCCAACGCTTATGTCGGCAGCGACGGCTACCTGCACATGGCAGCGCGGCAGTCTACCCCGGGCGTTTACACCTCCGCTCGCCTGAAGACGCAGGGCCTGCAAAGCTTTCAGTACGGGCGAATCGAGGCGCGCATCAAGATGCCCGCAGGGCAGGGCTTCTGGCCTGCGTTCTGGATGCTCGGCGATAACGTCAAAACAGTGGAATGGCCCGCCTGCGGCGAGGTAGACATCATGGAGAGCATCGGGTCGACGCCCTCGACAAACTACGGGTCTATCCACGGGCCGGGATTTGTCGGCTCGATGATCGGTACCGAATACAAACTCCCCAACGGCGCCAGGTTCAGCGAAGCCTTTCATACTTTTGGAATTCTTTGGTCACCCGGCCAGATGAAGTTTTATGTAGATAGTCCGAGCAACGTGTATGTGACCTACACACCTGCGAGTCTGCCCAAGGGGGCCGTGTGGCCGTTTGATGCGGGAAAGTTCTTCCTGATCCTGAACGTCGCGGTCGGCGGATCCTGGCCGGGTTCGCCGGATTCCACGACTGTCTTTCCGCAGGAAATGCTGGTCGACTACATTCGCGTCTACGCAGAGCCGGGATCTTCTTCCTCGCCAATGAAGCCGGGAATCAAGCAGTAACCTGCGCTGCCGGCTTTTACTTCGATACCGGAACCCTGCCGGGTACCAGTCTTTCGCGCAGCTCGACCACCTCAGCCCAGGCTGCTTTGGCGGCTATCTTCCTGTCCGGGTAGATTTGCGGCTGGTCGCCGAACCTGATCCTGCCCTCCGCGCCATCACGCCCTAGCACGCTTAGCAAGTGAGGGAAAAAGGTGATGTCGCCGTAGTAGCAAAGGTCAACTTCTGCCCCGTCGGCAACAGAATAGGCGATCGCCGCGGAGATGATCGGTGTGCCCGTACTGACTGCCGGCTGAAGGAATGCGCTGCGAAACGGCAGCACGGTGCTGCCGTCGCTGCTGGTGCCTTCGGGAAAGAGCATGACGGGGATTCCCGCCGCTAATGCTGAAGCTATCGCGGCGGCGGGATCACCGACGCTGTGCTTGCGGCTGCGCTCGACAAAGATGGTGCCGCCGCACTGGGCGAGAATCCCGAACATGGGCCAGCTCAGCACCTCCGACTTGGACACAAAGACGCACGGCATCACGGCAGCGTACAGCAGGATATCCAGGTGGCTGAGATGGTTGGAGACGATCAGCCCGCGATCCGGGACTGGTCCCGATGCTAAGACCGTCATGGACAGCCTTCGCACGATGAGTGTGCAAGCCTGATGCAGCCACTCCGCCCGGTCGCGCAGGGTCAGGTTCCGGCCCCGCCTCAGCCGCATTAGCCAGAAGCGAGCCAACACTTCGAGCAGGCTCCATACCAGGAGCAAGCCCCGGGCGATAGCTTTGGTTTTTTTCCGGACAGGATGCACGTTCATCTGAGGCGAGTCACAGGCCAACAGGGGCTCACGAACCAGCCACTGCTAAATGGCGGCTCAACTCAGATTACAGGTCGGAGTGCGATGGCTTCGAGTCCGGATCCAGGAGAAAGCGGTTCCGCGCCGCCGGACTCAAATGGGCGAGGTCCAGCAGCGTAAGAAAATCAATCGTGCCAAATTCGCGATCCCACGCGGGGGCTCCGCAGATCTTCGCTCCCACTGCGATGTAGGTCTTGATCAGCTTGGGAATCTTGACCTCAGGGAGTGCCCCGGCATCTACCGGCGGCAGTTCGTACCTGGGAAGCGGCGCAGTACGGAACTCGGGATCAACAAGGAACCGTGACAGTTCCGAATACATCTGCCAGCCAGCCTGCGGATCCTGCGATGTCAGCGACGAGCAGCCGATCAGGTAATGCAGTCCGTAGAACTTCGAGTACTGCGCGATGCCTCTCCATAACAGCGTAAGCACTTCGCTCGAGCGATGGTCCCGGTCGATGGACGCCCTGCCCAGCTCGAGCACCTGGTCGCGAAGCGGCTCGTAAGGACGGAAGTCAAACTCCTGCGCGCTGTAGTATCCCAAATGGCGCGCGGCCGTAATTCCGGACTGCATCCGGTAGGTACCTACAATCTCGCCCCGCGAGCGGTCCTCGACAATCAGATGATCGCAGAACAGGTCGAACTGATCCTGGTCCATCCCAGTCGAGTAGGACGAGATAAGTCCCTCGCCTAACTCGATATTGAAGACTCTGAATCTCAGCCGGCATGCCGCTTCCCGCTCCTCGCGCGACTGGGCTAGCCTGATCTGATACTTGCCGACTTCTATCGAAATCCAGGGCTGGAGTGCGGCCGGTGGCGGGGCTGCCGAAGGCTGGGAGTGAGGACGGCCCGCAGTCTGTATCTCGTATGACCCGCCGCCCGCAGCAAGGGATAACTTGCGGGGGGTTAAACGGCCATAAGGGGTGAACATAGGCTTATCATCCACCAGATGATTTGAACAAACCTTAACGTTCTGCGAAATCCGTGCTAATTCTTGATGAATCGGGGTTTGTCAACGGGGTTCCCCCTGCTTTGCCCGCCGTAACCGGTTGCTTACTATGTTACACCCCCCGCGGATAAAACAGGCATCTGGGATAAATTGATAAGATGTTTGTCGTTCCCCGACATTGTTGCGACAAGAAGACAAAATAACTAGAAGGATATAAACCAAAAATGAATCGCGAGCAAATAATCGCCGCCATCGATGACGAAATCGCCAGACTGGAGCAGGTGCGCAAGCTGTTGCAACACGCCAACAGCAACCAGCTGCTTCGAACCAGGACCGCAGCCAAGCCCGCCAGGAAGCGCGTGCTGAGCGCAGACGCGCGCCAGCGCATTGCCGCGGCGCAGAAGCGCCGCTGGGCAGCACAGAAGGCGGCAGCCAAGAAATAAGAGGCATGGTCAAGGTTAAGCTGCTCCATGCAGCGGCCCACCCCCCTACTGTCGCCCATGCGGGCAGCGACCTCGGATACGACCTGTACGCCATTGAAGACGTGGTCCTGCCCCCCGGTGTTCCCGTAAAAGTAAGAACCGGAATAGCCGTTGAAGGACCGCCCGGCTGGGGGTTCATCCTGGGTGATCGGTCGTCCATGGCCGCCCGCGGCGTTACATACGCCGGAGGCCGCATCGACGCCGGTTATCGCGGGGAGATTCTCGTCTGCCTGCTGAACGTCAACCAGCCGTCGTACTCGATCCGCCTCTCCAGGAACGCAGACGGCACCATTACGGACGTGGCGCTCGAGTCCACCGACGCGAGCGTCCATATCCGCAAGGGGGACAAGATCGCCCAGATGACTCCGGTCGAAGCCCGAACGGCTCTACCGATCGAAGTCGTCGAGGAACTCTCGGCGACCGAACGCGGCGGCAAAGGCTTCGGGTCTACCGGGCGCTAGATGGTTAGTCACTACTTGCGCAGGTAGGCATCCGTGCCGGAGATCCAGTCGGCGCGGGGCGGCGTGAAGACATCCAGGTCGATCGTGTCCTCCAGCGCGTCCACCTTGTGCGACAGGTGAGGCGGTATCACCAGCACTTCTCCCGAGCGGACGTCGATCACTCGTCCGTCGCCGAGATGAAACCGGAGTGCGCCCTCAAGAACATAGGTGATCTGCTCGTTCGCGTGGCTGTGCTCGGGCACCACGCAGCCTTTGCGGAGGAGGAGCCGGGCGAGCATTCCCTGCTCTCCGTGGACAAACTGGCGGTCGAGCAGCGGATTCAGCTTTTCGACCGGCATCTCGGCAAAGCTTGCGTGCTTTACTCCATTGGACGTCATGGACTTTCCTCCTCCCGCATTCTATCTACAGACCACCGCAAGTCTCGTTGTTCAATATGCAATCGTAAAGCGCTGGCGGTGGTGCTTCGGATTTTCGAGTTCGTCGACAAGGGCGGCGGCGTAGTCTTCGGCGGAGATGCGGCTGTTTCCCTGCTCATCGGTGAGGAGCGCGTCGCCCCCCAGGCGGAACTTGCCGGTACGCTCCCCGGGCTCGATGAAGGCGGCCGGCGAGAAGTAGGTCCAGGCAAGGTCGGATTCGCGCAGCAGGTTGAGGGCGTCGCGATGGGCAATGGCGATGGCCTTCCACTGCTCGGGCAGATGGCCGGAGTCGATCACGTCGACGCCGGGCGCTGACCAGCAGGCTGCCGGCTCCGCCAACCACGATGAGGCGGCGAGCGTCGGCCTTGTGGAGTCCGGCGATGAGCGAGCGCGTCGCGGTGAGGAGGTCGTTTACGTCTCCGGCGCCCGGGCCGTAGGCGCTGATGACGGCGTCGGCGCCCTTGGTTTTGGCGGCAACGTCCTCGGGATCGAGGATGTCTCCCTTGACGGCGGCAAGGTTGGGCTTGACCGGGACCTTGGATGGGTCGCGAACAATGGCGATGACGCGGTGTCCGCGGGAGAGGAGTTCGTTGACGATGCGGGTGCCGATCATTCCGCTGGCTCCGAAGAGGACGACGTTCATGGTGTGCCTCCTGTGTGCTCAGGCCCGGTGCGCTCAAGGATAGAACATCGGGAGCCAGTCGGGATTTATTGCGAACGGATGGCGAGTTGCCATCAGGTTGCGATAGCATTCCGGGCCATGGACACTCCCACGCCGGATCTCAGCGCAGTCAAACGGAGCATGGCGAAGACGAACGAGCTTTTCAACAGCGAGGTCTTCGGCAAGCGGAACTTCAATGCTCTCGACCAGATCTACACGAAGGATGCGCGCATCCTGCCGCCGGGCGCGCCGATGGTCTCCGGCCGGCAGGATATCAAAGGGTTCTGGTTCGATATGATCCGTTCGTTCAATGCGAGTGCGGCGGTGCTCCAGACGGTCGATGTGATCTTCACGGGCGATGGCGCGGTCGAAATCGGGAGGGCCAGGCTCACGGTACAGCCCGCAGGAGAACCGGAGGCGCAGTTCGACGTGAAGTACGTTGTCTACTGGCAGCAGGAAGACGGCCAGTGGAAGTGGCACGTGGATATCTGGAATCTGAATGCATGATTCGTCGGTAATCCAGAGGAATGAGGATAGAGGTCGGCGATGACAGGGTGCTGCCGAGTGTTCCCATTTTGGGACGCTCGCGGTAGGGTACCCCCTCCCCTTAGATTTCGCTACCGTTTCATTTCATGTGAGTTAACCCATACCTGCGGCGCAGATAACAGATTCCAGAATAGTTACAGGTACATTTGCAGAAACAAAGGACTTATGGGCAGGCGCTGGTCCCGTTTCGGATCAACTTCCGGCCCAAAATGGGAAGGCCCGGCACCTTCGCCCGGGCCTTTTTGATCTCTATTTTCATTATATCGGTTTGAGCGAAATTCTCGGCCAGTGGAGAGGCAGGAGTGCGGTTCTTCTGCGGGGCGTCGCGATGTGAGCGTTTCAACTATCCCACTCAAGCCAACCGAAGGCTTGAGTGGGGCACCGTCTATGGTGTTCCTTTACATTGACTTGGAGTTGGTTGTCCGTCGAAGTTGATGTAACGGGTGTAGCAAATAGCATTCGGAAACTTAGTTTGTACTTGGACGCCAACTGCGGATGCAGGAGGACCATGTGTCACTGGGCGGAACCCCGTAACAATCGGTTCTCCAAATGGCGGATAGAAGACATGTCCATAGAAGTGTACTTCCCAAGGAACAACGACAACGGGATGAAACTTGTAATTGTCCGCCTTAGCTATACATCCGATATACGCCTTAAAGCTTTTAATGTAGTGGATTGCCCTCACTGGACGATTGTCGAGGTCTCTAAGTGGTACATGGATGTTGGGAGTATCGCGCATATCGCTTCTGTAGTAAGGAGAATCATTGTTTGGCGCATCCAGAAGTGCTAGAGGCAACGGTTGCGTTGGAGAAACGACAGCTCTCCATTCATAATGTGAATCTTCTTCGCCAAAATCCTGATAGTTCGCATATCCCGCCCAATCAAACAAATTTTGGACGATCACGGTCCTTGGCTTATCATTTGGGTCTGTGTCTTGGTCGTACGCTAGTGCATCGTCTGCATCAATATTTATTGCATATGGAGCATCATATCTAGGATGGCCGACCCAAGGATCTGAGATAAAGTTACCCGCGTATACATAGAGGTCCGGAATGCCGTCGTCTTCTTGAACATGTGTCCAGAAGTATGGGTCATAACTTGTTACGCTGAGTTTATTGGGATCGAAGGTTGCATGCTGGGAGCAATTCGCCGTTAGCGTGATGACCGCTTGCCAACCTAAGGAATTGTCAGGCAAGTAACCGTCATTCACTCCAAGGTAGAGTTCTCCGCTGACAGATGCAGTTGTATTCAGTGAAGTTCCTACTTCAAAGGGCGTTCCGGTTGAACTGATAACGCCTATCAGTGAGTTGCATGGAAGTGAGGGATACGGAGAAGGATTTGGATTATTTGGGTTGCAAACAGAAGGACCTGGGCCATCGGGTCCAGACGTACAGTTATTTGCCGAGGTGCATCCCGTAGTTTGCCAATCCAACTCGCCACCAGCGGTTATGGCGATTGTCTCGCCTGCAGACACTGACACTCCTGTATCGGTCCATAATTGGGTTGGCGCTACGCTTACGGGTGTCTGTCCTTGTGCAGATCTTGAGCAGAAGATTGCGAAGAGCGTGATCAATGCGAATTGAACACAGATCGCGCGAGAGGAGAGACCTTGCATAAAACACCTCATGGCTGCATGCAGGGCGTTCTTGCGATCGTTCTTCGTCCTGAGACTATTGTGTTGCGCACGATAGTAATTCAAATCGGTCCGAATGTGTCTGAAAATCCGCGCGTCTCTTTGGTAATTCGCAGACGTAACTTTAGGCCATGGGACTTTTAATGACGCGCACGGTTACCTGAGCTGTTAAGTTATTTCGCTTTTTTTTGCGCTGCTCGCTGCCCAGCGTTTCCGTTGAGCCTCGGAGATCTTTGCTCGGGCCTCAGCGCTCAAGCGCCGCTTCTTCGCTGGCTTTGAGGATCGTCGGGAGATTGCGCCGCTTGATGTCCAACCGCTTCCTCTGTTTTCGGGCAGGCAAGTCGGAGCGCCCGAGGTACATCACGCCTAGGTCGGAATGAAGACCGTATCCACGATCATGTAACAATCGCTCGCCACAGGAAACCGGACAGACGGGAAGCGAATGCTCCCGTCTGTCATTTTCAGCGCCGCGGGAGAACCCTGCGAGTTGTCCCGACCCTACTGCGAAAGTTCTAAGAGCAATTCTGCACAGTTCCTACACAGCTAAAATTACCGATTGTATTGGCCATCGAATCAGTAATCTGAAGAATGTCTCTCACCCGCTCAGGATGACACGATAGGCGCGGGGTAGGAAGAATCCCGCGTCCGAAAATACGGACGGTGGACACCCAGCAAAGAGCCCGCCTTGCGCCAGAGGTCCCTTTCGGGGTGTATAGTTCGTGGCGGTCCCCCAGAAAAGAGAAAAGCATGAAAGCAAGGAACCTGATGTTATCCGTGGCGCTGTGTCTTGCCGGAGCAGCCCTGTCATTTGCCCAAAGCCCGAACATGGGCACCTGGAAGCTCAACGAAGCCAAGTCGAAGATTCCGGCCGGGGCTCCGAAGAACACGACGGTCGTGTACGAGGCCGCGGGCGACAACGTGAAGGTGACCACGGATGGGACGGGTCGAGATGGCCAACCCGCGCACACCGAGTGGACGGGAAAGTTCGACGGTAAGGATTATCCGCTCACCGGCGATTCGAGCGCAGACTCGCGGTCGTACAAGAAGATCAACGACCACACGCTGGACCTAGCCAACAAGATGGGCGGCAAAGTTGTTGCCACGGGCCGCGTTGTCGTGTCGCCGGACGGCAAGACCCGCACCCTCCACCTGTCAACAACGGATTCGGCCGGCAAGAAGATCGCCAGCACCGGAGTGTACGACAAGCAGTAGTTGAGCGTTCGGCGTTCAGAAATGCCGTTCGCAGGAGAATCCCACGTCCGAAAATCCGGACGTGGGGTACCCAAAGCCTGCTCGATGGATGTCCTCGTATCCCCCTCTACGCTTCGCGAAGGATGGGGACACGACCTTGTTGAGAAGCGCGACGCGATTATTTCGGCGTTGTGATCTCGCTGATTGAAGTGGCCCAGTTGACGTAGGTATCGCGGTCGAGTCCCGAGATGTACTCGGTGGCGATAAAAATGTTTGAGCCATCGGCCACCGCGGCGGAGTAGTCACCCCATCGTCCTGCGAGCTGCTCGTTCGATGGAACGCCATAATAGCCGCTGAAGCCGTCGTCCGGAGCGAAACCCTGGGCGAGGATGTTGACGGTTCCCTGGGGGCCGTTCGGCTTGAATTTGACGAACGCGGAGGATGGATAGTAGTTCGGCCCGACGAGCGTGAAGATCATGGCGCCGCCATCGGTGTCTGCGTCGACTGAGACCGCGGGATAAATGAGGTTCTGACCTTTGACTGTCAGGTAATCGTTGCCACTGAGAGAGGCGCTCAGCACACCCGATTTATTGAAGCTCGGCTTGACGGCAAACCATTCAACTCCATCGACGTACTCGGCTCCGTCATAGATTGTCGAAGTGATTGCAGAGTAGAGCTGGTTGCCGGAGTGGTAGACCTGCTGCATGCGGTTGTCGTCAGGGTCGAGCGCCTCTTCCGGATCACCGAGTGACATGCCATACGGGTAGGGTCCGACTTTCTGCTGGGCATAGCCGGGCTCCTCATAAGGCTTTACCTTCAAAACTACATTCTGCAGGAAAAGGTTCGGGCTGGAGTTAAGCGTGGAGGTGTTTGTGAGCGACCAGACGCCGATGCGGTTGTCCGAGGTTCCGTTGTAGTTCAGCGTATTCATGAAGAGCTCGGTCCCGGAGTTCGGCTCGGTGGGGTTGACCTCAGGCGATTGCGCGGGATGCACACTGAATGCGGTGCCGCCGCCGATGGTCAGATTTCCATAGTGCACATAGGTCGGATAGATGCCGCTTTCGAGGTCGGCCTTTGATATTGCGTAGATTTGCGCGCCGTTGGCGTACGGAGTGTAGAGTCCGAACTCGTTTGTGGATACATAGAACCCGTTGTTGTCGGCTCCGAGCAGGGGCTGATCGGCAAAGCAGCCCTCGAATGCGTAGGGCAGGCAGCCGGGATTTGCCGGAGTTCCGTCGGAGCCGTCGTCGGTGGTGTCGATTGCGTAGAGGTTGAAGGAGCCGAACAGGCTCGGGCCATCGCTAACGGCGATGAGCACGAAGCTGCGGCCATCTCCACCGGGAATGTACCCGAAGTCTGCGATGTCGGTAATGGTGACGAACCAGTGCTGCGTGCTTTGATCGTAGTAGCAGCGCGGGTCGGAGAGTTCGTCGCCAACGACGAGATCCGCCCCAACGCCAAAGAAGGCATTGGCCGAGACGTCAGCAGAAATCTTGTTGCCGGCTTGGTCGTAAACGGCGAACACGAGGTTGATGGTCTCGAAGATCTGGTTGGCCCCTGCGCAGAGACCCTGATCGGGCGGCTCGAGATCTGCGCCTTCGTTCACACTGCGGTTGTCTGCGTTGTCGAGTCCGTTGATGGTAAAGGCCGATCCGCCGAAGCCGACGGAGGCATTCTTCGACGCTTTCGCTCTTTCAGCGATGTTCGGCGTCAGCGCGGCCGCGTTCTGCTTGTACATCAGCTTCATGAGCGCCCGCTCGTTGATCATCTGGGTCGGAGTCGCACGCGCCGCGGGGGTCGCCGTTCTTCCTGTCATTGGTGACTGGAGAGATGTCTTCCCCAGGTTTATCAAGTTGCCTTGCGTGACCTTGCCGGCCGCAGGTGCTGGTGTGTTTTGCGCTGGTGCAATCGTTGCTGCTGACAGAAACAACGAAAATGCTAGGGACCATTTCCAACGTGCTGTCATATTCCGCTCCTCCTCAGGGGCGTCCGCAATTGCGGAGCGAAGTCTGACCTGCGCTATGCACTTTGTCAAGGACCGAATTGGACATCCTTTCGACTCAACGGGGCGTGCGGCCTTAGAAGGGATGAGAGCGTATCGCGTGGAGGGCAGAGAAAGCGTGCAGCCGATTATGGCCAGCGCACGGTCAGATCGTAGATTTCCTGGGTTCCGATGTCGCGGGTGAGCACGGGATCGCCGTCCGCGGTTACGCCGATCCAGGAGCCGAGTTCCTCGTCCTCTACGGTGCGAAAATCCTTCAGGCTGGCGATCTTCTCGACCGCACCATCGGAGAAGCGAACGCGCAGCACTTCCGGGTCGTCTCCACCGGTCATGTAGTAGAGATATTTGTCATCGATCGACTTCATCCAGTGGGAGACATTCGGAGTACTCGCAAAGTGCGACCATCGCTTCGTTTTCAGATTGAAGGTGTAGAACGAAGGCACGCCATTCCAGGGCCCCTCGGACATCAGCAGGTCGGGCGCGGCCCAGAAGCCACCTCTCTTGTCGCCGTAGCCGGGAACGGGGCTTAACGTCCCGGTACGAAGATCGAGCGTTTCGAGCAGAGCGTCTCCGCGGTTCGTGACGTCTCGAATTAAAACCAGCAGAGATTTGCTGTCCGGAGACCACGAGGCCGTCATACCAAGATCCGCCACTTTCCTCGGCGGGCCGCCGTCGATCGAGATGACATAGACAGCTCTGCCATTCGCGTCTCCGTAAGCCACCTTCGTTCCATCGGGAGAGATGCGAGGATATCTCACCGCCACCGGCGGAAAGGTTAGCTGCAGACGACCGGTTCCATCGGCGCGAACACGCCACAGGTTGTGATCGGGATAGGACATATACGCGGCCCATTTGCCGTCGCTCGACAGCGTGACGTCGGTAGCCGAGATCCCCGAAAGGTAAGGCACAAATAGTCCGGATTTGCGGTCGTAGCGGACCAGTTCTCCGTGATTCTTGATGCCCACTGCGTACAGGTGCTTTCCATCCGCGCTCGGAAACGGATTCTCATAGGAAAGCGGCCCGTGGGTGAGGCGCAGAGGCACGGAAGAGCCTGCGAACCATGTCGTACGCTCAGGAAGCACCCACAGGTCCGTGCGTCCCTGCGTTCTGCTCTGAAAAACGAAATACTTTCCATCCGCCGTCCATCGGCCGCAGCACGTATCGGCGTTACTTTGCCATTCGGGCAGTAGCGGATGCGCGCGGCTGCCATCCGAGTTCATTTCCCAAAGGGATCTTCTGGGCGCGCCGCTCTCGATGGCAGCACGCAGAGTTTTCCCATTCGGAGATGAGGCGGGAGCATTGGCCACATGGGGCAAGTCGACCAGCTTCCGGATGGTCTCCCCATTCGCGTCGGCCGCGTACAACGATCGTCCCTGCGAAAGATAGAAGCCTCCCAGCGAAGAAAAACGGCCCATCCAGAAGTCTTCCAATCCGGTCAGCTTGCGGGGCTTTCCGGAAGGCAGCGGCAAAACGTAGAGGCCCGGCTTATACGCGCTGCCAAGCAGCAGACTCGATGCGTCCGGAGCCAGGTCGAACAGGAATGCGCCCTCGATGCCGGTAGGAACGACCTCCGTCTGCCCACCGCCGCTGGGGACGACACGCGCGACTATTTCGCTGCTTCCCTGCAACTCGCCGAAGTACACATGAGATCCATCGGAGACGACTGAACTATGGAGCAACTTCGGGTTGCCATCATCGGTGAGCTGGGTTACGGCGTCGACGGTTGGCACGGACTCGGGCGCGCGCCACCATGTCACCGCCAGCACAAGCACCAGGACCACGATGATGCTGATCGCGATGGGCAGAGGATGCCGGCGAAGAAACTTGCGGGCCCGGTATGAGATTTTCGGGGGGTGGGCGGAGACGGGTTGGTTGTTGAGGTAGCGGAGGATGTCGGCGGCCAAGTCGGCGGCTGAGGCGTAGCGGCGGTTGCGGTTCTTCTCCAGGGCCTTGAGGGCGATCGCGTCCGGGTCTCCGCGCAGTTGGCGCACCAGCGTGGGCGGCTCGGAGCCGCGATTGCCCGCCGCTACTCCCGAGCCCGATCCCAGAGTGCCCAGCCGCGTGCTGGGGCGCGGCGCGTCTTCTTCGCGAAGACGGCGCAGCGCCTGATCGTAGGGCAGCTTGCGCAGATCGAAGGGCAGCGTGCCGGTGAGCAGCTCGAAGAGAACGACGCCGAGCGAGTAGACGTCGGTGCGGCAGTCGATGTCCTCGCCCGCCGGGTCGGCCTGCTCGGGGCTCATGTAGCCAAGCGTGCCGATGAGAACGCCCACGTGCGTATAGAGGGTCGCGGTGGTTAGCTTCTGCGTGGTGGCCTTGGCCACGCCGAAGTCGATGATGCGCGGACGCGGCTTGCCGTCCACCTCGGCGACGAGGATGTTCGAGGGCTTGAGGTCGCGGTGGATGATGGCCTTCTGGTGGGCGTGATGCACGCCTTCGCAGACCTGAACGAAGAGCTCCATGCGCTGGCGGACGGTGAGCCGGTGGCGGTCGCAGTAAGTGGTGATGGGGATGCCGGCCACGTACTCCATGACGAAGTAGGGGCGGCCGTCGGCGGTCGAGCCGGCGTCGAAGACTTTGGCGATGGCGGGGTGGTCCATGAGCGCGAGGGCCTGGCGCTCGGACGCGAAGCGCGCTACCACCTCGCGGGTGTCCATGCCGGCCTTGATCAGCTTGATGGCCACGCGGCGGCGCACTGGCTGCTTCTGCTCGGCCAGCCACACCTGACCCATGCCTCCCTCGCCGATCAGCTCCAGCAACTGATATGGGCCGATCAAGGTGTCGGGGGGGACCGATTCAGAGCTTTTGCCGTCGGCGAAAAAATCATCTCCACGCGGCATGATGGGATGCTCAAGAAAACTGCCCACATCCGCGTGAGCTGCGAGCAGCGCCTCCAGCTCCTGTCTCAGGACCGAATCATTGCCGCAGGCTGTGTCGAGAAAGGATGCGCGCTCCTCCGGGCTCAGGTCCAACGCGGCACCGAAGAGAGTCTTCACCAGCTCTCGCTCACTCGCCATGATCCTCATCCCCCAATTTACCCGGGGCCCAGGTGGGGCAAAATCCGCCCCGAGCAGTTTGGGAGCCCATGCGGATTCGCCAAAGTAAACCGAAGCTTATAGGAACTTAGCGTGAGTGCGATAGGTACCGGCGCGGGGAAGCATCCGGGTAGACTCTCCACATGACCTTCACCAAGCGCCTCCGCGACGGCGTCCGGCGTGGCGAGATTACCTGCAGTGTGCGGATCTGGATGAGTCCTCGTGTGACGGTGGGCAAGCGGTATTGCATGGAGGAAGGCGAGATCGAGGTGGACTCGATCGAGCGGATAGGATTTCCGGATATCACTCCCGAACTGGCGCGAGCGTCGGGCTTTCTGGGGGTGCTGGATCTGCTGAAGGTCGCCAAGCATGGCAAGGGCGAGAATATCTACCTGGTGCGGTTCCACTACATACCTCCGAAGAGGCAGCGTTCAAGGATCAGAAAGGCCCCTAGTCGATAGCCGTTAGCATTCGTGCAGTCCTTAATGGCGCTTTGTCGGTCGGAGGGGCGTCAGGACGATGGTGGCGTCGCCGCGTCCGGCGGGGTGGTCCTGATCGACGGGTTGGTATCCGGTTTTCTCGGCGTGGAGGCGCACTTGCTGTCCGACGGCGGTGTTGGCCTTGAGGGTGAAGGTTCCATCGGCTTTGGTGAGGCCTGATTCGCCGCCGAGGATGCTAACGGTGGCTCCGCCGATAGCGTGGGACTGGTCGTCTTCGACGAGCCCGGAGACAACAGCGTCGCGGGCGGCGGTCAACTCGATGGTTGCGGTGGGATTGGGATCGGCGGCGAGCTGGATGTCCTTGCTGGCGTGGAGGCCGGCGGAGTCGAGTCCGGCGTAGATGGTGATTTTGCCGTCGGCGGAGAGAGTGGCACGGGGGATGGTCAGCTCGGCGATGCCCTGGCCGTTGGTTGCGGTGTCGTTGAGGGCGGCGGTGCGCAGGGTCGCTCCGGTGACGGGCGTGTGCTGAGGATCAAGGACGATGACGCGAAGCCGGTAGACGTCAGGCGGTCCGGAGGGCTTTGCCTTGAGCCAGGCGTCGGCAAGGATAGGTGCGAGGCCGAGGATACAGATGCAGGATGCGACGAGGAACAGAAGTTTGCCCGGCGCGGTCTTTTTGTCTCCACCCTGGCCCAGAACCAGCCGCAAGGCTACAAGAATCCCGGCTATGGCAAAGGCAGCGATTCGCCAGATATCGCTGACGCTGGCGATGGCCTTCACTAATTCGTCGAGCGGGTCAGGTGACACTGGATTGCCTTCGAGGATAAGTGCTTCCTAAGTGACTTAGCGAGGGTGATAGACGCGCAGATATTCGCGCGCCAGCGCCCGGCGGTTTACATTCTGCGTGTCGTCGTACATGGTGTGAATCGCGTGGTCTATCTGGTCGGGAGTGAAGCCAGCGGCGGATGCAACACGGCTCAGGTTAGCCTGAGGAGACCAGCCGTTCACTTGCGACGGCGGCTCCTGCTCTTCTTTGTAACCCTCAAGCAATGCGTAGGCCCAGGTGGAGACGACGCGTTCGTCCTTGAGCGCCCAGGTATCTCCGGGCTCGCCGAGGATGACTTCGACAAACCAGGGCGACTTGGGTATTGTCGCGTGTCCTTCGAAGGGCGACATGATGATCATCTTCGGGCTTGGCGCTTTTACCAGCGTCAGCGGGAGAGGTTCGCCCGGCTGTGCTCCTGGTGGGGGGATGATCTGGGTTCTTCCGGCGAGGTCGGTGGGCTTTGAGGTGGAGGTCCCGGACGCCTTCCCGCTGAGTATCACGCCCAGTATGGGGCGCTCGTGGTAATCGGAAACCTGGATCTGAACGTTCTGCGACCTCGCGCAACGGATAAGGCAGATGGACATGAGTACAGCGAGAACTGTCTGACGGGGAAAGCGAATGCGCTGTCTCTGCTCTCGATGGACGACTAATCCGTTCATGCTAACAATATGATTCCACAGATATGACGGCCGGAGGGGGACAGGCGTCAGCGGCGGAGATGACAGGGTGCCCAAGTCCGAATATTCAGACCTGGGCACCCAGAGCATTGGTCAAGCCTCTTGATTAGCGGTGGCCGCCGCCAGCGAATCCGCCGCCACCGTGGAAGCCTCCGCCGCCAGCGAATCCGCCGCCGTGGAAGCCACCTTCGGCGCGAGCGCCTTCGAAGTGCTGTCCGCCGCGATAGTAGCCGCGTCCATAGACGCCATGGCCGTAGTAGCCGCCGAAGCCGCCATCGTAGCCGAAGGGATAGAAGCCCCAACCGAACGGGCTATAGAAGGGATACGGACCTATGAAGGTGTATCCGTAGAACCACGGATCCCAATACCAGCCGGCCGCATAGCCGGAGCCGTAGATACCTGCGAGATCTCCATTCGCTTCGGACAGGTATTCGGAACGAAGGCTGCTCCAGTTATAGAGCTCGTCTTCGGCCTGGTTCTTGTCGAAGTGCTGCGACTTTTCCGGGGCGTTTTCGCTCAAGGCGAGCTGGTGGTCCCCCTTGATGTCGACCCATTTGCTGCCTTCGTGGGATGCAGCTTTTCCGGTGAAGACGCGGGCTGTATCGTTATCGGCGTTGAATTCGTAGAGGCCGTTCTTCAGCAGCTGAGTCGGCACACCGTTCTCAAGGATCTGGACATTGTTCTGGGGATGGATCTCATCCACTTCCACAGTCGCCCGGCCTTTGTCGAGCGCGAGTTGGGTGGAGGTCAGGTCGGGAGAGATCATCCGGACACTGCTGTCGTCGTCGAGACGGAGGTAGATTCCCGGCGTGAGAAGAACCTCGGCATGGCCCTGCTCCGTCGAGAGAACCTGGCCGGGATCGAGCGCCAGTGTACCCACCGATTTCTGGTCGACCGGTTGCCCGGCCACGAGAGCGGAGCCCTCAATGTAGTTGATAGTCCCTGGACGGGCTGGGTTTGCGCCAAAGGCAGGCGCGCACAGAGTCGCCAGGGAGAAGATAAGAAGTTGTTTCACCCTGGATATCATTTCTCTATTAACCTCTACGAATTAGATGTGCCAGGGTGCGAAAGGAAGCGGAGTTGATAAAGCGTGGTCGTGTCCCGGCTCGATGAACCGGGGGTCGATGAACTAGATCAGAAGCGCAGTGCTAGTTGACCCCGGCTGTGCCTCTCCAGTCGATAACGTCGGAGAGCCTCCAGGGATTCTGAGTGAGATCCCACTGGAGCTTGCCTTCTTTGTTTAGAACCAGCTGCGCCGCTGGATAAAGCTGCCCTGTACTCTTGCTCTTGTCCTGATCGTTAAGATCGAGAATGCCGGCAGTCAAATCGAACGACATACTCTGGCTGTCGGTCCAGGCCTCTCCGAAGCGGATTTGCCGATTGGTGACGAAGACGATTTTGCGCCCGGTCGGAGTGGGAGTCATAGCGATGTAAGCGCAATCGAAGCCGAGGGTGCCGGTGATCTCGATATGGCCCACGGCTCTCATTTTCGAGAGCGCGGTGACCAGTCCCTGATTCTGTCCCTTGTCGTAGGCTTGCACGAGCGTAGTCCGGTCGGCGGGCGTGGAGAACTCGTAGATGTTGAGGGTGACTCCGATGTTCTGGCCCAATTGGGTGCCGGTGCCGAACGCCTGGGCATCGATTGTTTCATATTTGTCTCTTGCCGAAACTTTGTTTCCTGCTGCCAGTGTGAGGCCTACCATCAGCGCGCTCATCGTGATGAGCTTCAGGCTGGCCTTCGGAATTCTCGAGGGTATTTGCATGCTTGCTCGCTCCTTTCGCGATTGACCCGGCCCGCAATTCCCGAGCTTTGCCAAAGTACACCGGGCAAAGGCGAATGGTTACTGGCAAAACTGCCAGTATGGGGATGCAACTAATGGGCAGGCGTGAGTTAGCGCCGAACGGCGTCGAGGTCGCGGACGAGACTGCTCTGGCTGCCGTAGAGATCCGGTGAAGCGAGGTCGCTGGCCAGATCGATCTCGGTTTCCACTGACGCCGGCTTGCCCTCGATGGCAGCGTTCTCGCGCATGAGGTCGACCTGGGCCTCGATTCGGCTCAGGTCGCTCGCGTTTTCGCTCAGGATGCGGTCGCGGTTGCGCAGGTTTTCCAGGCGGCGCTCGAGGATGGTGAGGGTCGCCTCCTGCGAGCGCTGCAGCGCGCCTGGAGGCTCTGACTGCGCAGGTGGGGATTGCTGCATTGTGAAACGGATGTTTCGAATCCGCGCCTGAAGGCGACCCTCGGGTTCAGTTCCAAGCTCGCGCGTGAGATGGGTGCGTGCGATGAGGAGCTTGAGATAGATCCACTGCAGCTTGTCGAGGCTCGATTCAGTTCCCGCGAGCAGAGCAGGCTCGACACCCAGCGTCTGGTAGATGGAGAGAATGCGCGCGGATGTCGCTTCAAGAGCGCGCAGGCGCGTGCGTAGGTCGTCGGGCAGAGCGGCGACGAGGGCGTCGCGCTTGGCGTGGCTGTCTTCCAGGAGCCGGCTGTCAGCCCGAGCGTCGACGACTTTCTGGAAGCGCGGGTGGAAGGCGAGCGAAGTGACGAGGGCGACCTCGACGCCGAGACCGGCAAGCCAGAGGCTGGGCTCGACGAATCCAAGGATGCCAACGGCGGCTGCTCCCAGGGCGTTGACGGGTAGGCGACCGAGGCCGGGAACATCAACGCCGACGAGGAAAGCAGCTTTGAGGTAACGCCACATCAGAGTGGGTCTGAAACCCGGTTATAACCGGCTCTTCTGGTCGTCGCGGATGATCACCGCCGGCACCGTTGCGGGTACCTCGGACGGGATTTCGGCCGGAGACTGGCTGGCTTCGAAGGCGGCGAGCGCCTGCTCGGCAAGCTGGTTCTGCTCGGCTTCGCGAATGTGGACGTCGCGCAGGTCGAGGCTGTCGACGGCGACGCGTACGCGTCCGGCGGCGCGGTGACGCTCCTCGCCGATCATCTCTTCGAGGCGATTCAGAGTCTCGCCGCTGCCGCCGATGTCGGTGACCATGCCGGAGGCCATCTCGGTGATCTCGGCCATGGCGCGCTTCATCTTCAGGTCGCTGATGCCGGCCTTGAGAGACTCGATTTTCTGGCGCGCGATGGTGATAGCGACGTCGCGGGCGCGGACGAGTTCCTTATAGGTGGTCTCGGCCTGCTCCATCTGCTTGCGGTTTTCGGTCAGCTCGCGCTGGACGGTCTCGAGACGGAGCGCGTACTGTCCGGCGGCCTGGCGGTTGCCGAGCTTCAGGTTCGCGGCGGTCTTGGCGCGCAGCTCGTTCTCGTCGGTCTCCAGCTTGCGCACCTGCGAGATAAGGCGCTCAACCATGGCGGCGTGAGCAGCCAGCCCGCTGTTGAACTTGCCGATCTGCTTGCGCAGGTTTTCCTGCTCGACTTCGAGCAGGGCCTCGGGGTTCTCACGCTCGAGGCC
Source organism: uncultured Acidobacteriaceae bacterium (assembly GCA_963782175.1). Lineage (GTDB taxonomy): Bacteria > Acidobacteriota > Terriglobia > Terriglobales > Acidobacteriaceae > Silvibacterium. The sequence continues at coordinate 361,013 of CAWAIX010000004.1, read as the reverse complement.
GGAGATGAACAGGCCGATGAAGCCATGAAACAAGTTAGAAATGCGGCGGAACATTGAGTCTCCTCGTGTCGGTACTAATCTTACCTCTTGCCCTACTAGTGTGATGTCTCCCGCCGCTGCCAGCTCGCAAGCAGATTGGTGACGATCTCCGCTCTCGGGGCAGCGCACATCTTGCCCAGGTCTAGTGTGATGCCGTCAGACTGGTAGCGCGTCCACGGACTGTCGGGGGTGCGCGTGGGCACGTTGGTATTCGCGGGCCGGAAGCCGTGGTTGATCGACTCGCGCTGGATGGGCTCGCTCAGCAAAAAGTCGAGAAACGCCTGCGCCGCCTTGCGCTGGTCGTCGCTGCTCCAGGTCGCGTTAAGGATGTAGTAGGGGTTGTCGTTCCAGGCGTTGTACTCGGGATAGATGATGTGGATCGGCCCCCAGCGGCCTTCGGCGTTCTTGAGGTAGTCGATGGCGACGCTCTCGTAGACGAGCAGTGCGTCGTACGATGACGGGCCTTTCAGGACCATCTCGCGCATGAGGTTGCCGGTGCTGTTCGACTCGCTGTCTGCAGCGGATTCGAGCTGGTTAAGCCAGGTCTGGAACTGCACGTTGGTCACGTCGCCGAGGGTAAGGTCTTCGGTCTTTTTGAAATAGCTGTGGCCGGCGAGCAGCAGCGCGAGTATGCCGGAGTTGGATTCGCCGGGATTCGTGTGTCCGAACTTGAAGAGGCCCCACTCAGGCTTGTTGCCGATGGCAGTCCAGCCACCCGGCTCGTGCAGGGCACGGTTGATGGTGTCGAAGTCGACCTTGCCGTAATGGGCCTTGAAGGCCTGGTAGCGCTCCTCCCACATCACGAAAACCATGGGCGTCAGCGCGAGCGCGTCTTCCTTGAGAATCGGATTCGACCCGTACTTCGCCTGCCAGTCCTCGACGAAGGTGTCTTTATAGACGGCAGAGGCGGGCGACCAGACCTGGATGCGCTGATCTCCATTGAGCGCCGCGTGCGCGCCTTCGAGCGAGCCCATGGGGATGAGGTTGATGTGGATGTTGCGGCCCTCGGAGGTGGACTTAAACTGCTCAACCGCCCATTGCAGCCAGCGCTGCTTCTCCGTGCCGTAGGCGATGCCCAGCTCGACGTCCTTACCGGGAGCAGCGACCATGGCGAGCTTTTGCGGAAGGACGTGGCGCTGGCGAGCCCAGTAGTATGCGCCGGCAATGCAGGCCACGATAAAGAGCACGATGGCGATCTTGCCGATGGGCGTCAGCGAAGGGCGGGATGGACCCGTCGAGCCTGGATATGTCGAACCTGGTGTCTGTGCCATAGGTCAGAAGAAAGTAGAAATGTCGCGGAAGACTTCGACGATGTTTTTAGGGTCGCCGGTGTAGGACTTGCCCTGCGTAGCGTTGGCGATCTGTTCGAGCACATCGCGCCGCGCATCGGTGCCGTAAGCGATGGTGTAGATGCGGATCGTGTGCGTCTCGGCGTCGGCGCGGATGCGCGGAAGCAATTCGTTCAGGTGCAGCGCGCTTTTGTTGTCCTCGCCGTCGGTCAACACGACGATGGCGCGAATGTGGTCGGCGGGCCGCTGTTCGAGATGCTGATAGGCGGTGTCGATGGCGTCGTAGAGCGCGGTGCCTCCGCCGGGAAAGAGCGAGTCAATCGCATCTAAAGACGGCTTGCGTGACGTGGCCAGAGGCTGATCCGTCGTGGCCCAGCTTGCTTCGTTGTTGAACGAGATGAGCGAGAAGTCATCCTTGTCGCTGAGCATGGAGACAAGCTGCTTTGCGCCAGCCTTGGCGTTGGGCATCTTCGACTCTTCGCTCATGCTGCCCGAGGTATCGAGCACGAGCGCAATGTCGGCAGGCTTCTTCTCTTCGGCGTTCCACTGCTGCTCGATCGCGTTGACCACGTCCGAGGACGGCACTTCGAGCGTCGTCACGGGCTGCTTCGGGTCGACTCCATGCTCAGCGTCGATGGGAGCGCCGACAGGCACCTCAGGCGAGCCGGGACGGAATCCGTAGGTGAGCGCCTTCTGCTGCTGCGGAGTGGCGAGCAGGTAATTGATGTAGATTTGCGCGGCTTCGCGGCGCTCCGGAGTGACCCAGTCACGGTCGACGATGCCGATGGGGTGGTCGCCCCAGAAAGTGCCTTCGCGCGGATAGATCGCGACCACGGGGAACGGCATCGGCTTGGGGTTGCTGTAGGACTCGACCACCATGCTCTCGTAGAGCACCGCGGCGGAGAGATATTCAGGTCCGCTGTCGAAGAGCTTGCGTCCGAAGAAGCCAGTGGAGCTGCCGTAATGAACAACGGATGCCTCGATGCCGTTCACGAAGGCAAGCGTCTTGGGGTTCTGGACGTCGGAAACGGTGAGGCCCCGGACCTTGCCGGTGGCGGCGTAATTTTCGGCGATTAGCGAGAGTATGCCGCTGTTGCTGTAGGCGGGATGGGTGTGTCCGAACTTGAAGCTGCCCCATTGCGGGTAGCCGTAAGCGGCCCAGCCCTTCTTGTCGCGGGCGAGAGCCAGGATTTCCGCCCAGCCCACCGGCTTCTTACCCCAGCCGATCGCCTCGGCCATGGGCTTCCACATGGCGATAACGACCGGCGAGAGCACGAGATTTTGCGTATTGCCGACGATGTCCTTCCCGGTGGCGGCGCGCGACTGGGCGTTGCCGAGCTTGATAAAGATGTTCGAGGCGGGGCTGATCAGGTCATCGTGCTCGCGTCCGCTGACCAGGTCGTCAATGCATTCGCCGGAGCCCTTGGGGATGGCCTGGACGGTGATGCGCTTGCCGCCGGCGGTTTTGGCTCCGCTCTGGTTGAAGGCCGCGGTGACGTCCTCGATCCACTTTTGCTTCTCCGAGCCGTAGGAGAAAACCAGGCGGATCTCGTCGGCACGGGGCGCGGCGGAGAAGTTTTCGGCTGGAGCGGGCGACTTTTTGCAGGAAATAAGGCCGCCGAGCAGAACTGGCAGCAACGCAATCGCGAGAAATCGTGCAGCGCGCATTTGGCTTAAACGATACAGAAGGGATACGCAAACACGGTCAAGAAGGTTCAAAACCGGGACCAGGAGTCAGGGATCAGGGACGAATGGCGTCAGGTGACAAAAGCGCAGGAAACGGTGACGAACACGCCAAAATGGGACACGAACGGGATCTGGTCTTCGCTTTTTTCTCGTCAGCAGCAGACGCCGATGCTAGTCTACGTGGACCAAAAGGCTGCCCGTGTTGGAAGTCTCTAGCGGACACCCCCAACCAACCGCACACGAAGGAGATTCATCGATGATCCGGAGAGCAGGATTGTTATCTGCTGCGATCGCACTGCTGTCGATTGCGATCATAGATTGCCAGGCGCAGTATGTTTCAACGCATCACGTGCGTGATGCCGTTCGCACTTATCAGGCGGCTGCCGTCCGCCGTTTGCCCGAAAACCAGGTTATGCAGCTCGATATCGTCCTGCCGCTGCGCGATCCGGCAGGGCTGAAGGCCTTTCTGGAAGAACTTTACGATCCGAACAGCGGAATCTATCACCAGTTCCTGACGCCGCACGAGTTTACCGAGCGCTTCGGCCCGAGCCAGGAAGACTACAACGCTGTGCTTATGTTCGCGAAGGAGAACGGCCTGGCCGTGGTCGGCGGCTCGCGCGACGGCATGGAGGTGCAGGTCAAGGGCACGGTGGCGTCCATCGAGCACGCGTTTCACGTGACGATGCGGACCTATCAGCATCCCACCGAAAACCGGATCTTCTATTCCCCGGACCGGGAGCCGACAACGACACTTCCCTTCCAGCTATGGCATATCTCGGGGCTGGATAACTACTCGATCCCGCATCCACTGTATGTGAAGCGGAGCGAAGTGGCAGCGGACGCGGGGTATCGATGCGAAGACGCTGGTGACGCATGCAACAACAGGCTCAGGCCCATCAGCTTCGTTTCTGGGCAGCGATATGCGGGCGGCGTATTACGGCTCGGGATCGCTCACGGGCGCCGGGCAGAACCTGGGCTTGCTCGAGTATTACGGGACGGATCTCGCGGACCTGAACACCTATTACACGAACGTGCACCAGACCAATAAGGTGCCGATCACGCTACTTTCGACGGACGGGACGAGCACATCCTGCGTCTACAACCGGGGCCGAGGCAGGAGTGCCTGCGACGACACCGAGCAGACCCTCGATATGACACAAGCTCTGGGCATGGCTCCGGGGTTGGCGAGCCTGACCATGTATGTGGGCTCGACGGACACGGCGATTATCAGCGCGATGACCACCCACAGCCCGCTGCCGACGACCATCGGCTGCTCGTGGGGCTGGACTCCGGCCGATCCGAGCACGCTCGATCCCTATTTCGAAAAGATGTCAGCGCAGGGCCAGAACTTCTTCGCCGCCTCGGGCGACAGTTCGACCTGGTCGTCGCGGAATGAAGCGTGGCCGGCGGACGACGACTACGTCGTTTCAGTCGGCGGGACGGATCTGACGACGGCTAGCGCCGGCGGCGCGTGGGCCTCGGAAACTGCGTGGGTCGATAGTGGCGGCGGCATCTCCCCGGACAAGATCGCGATTCCGTCATGGCAGCAGCTGACGGGCGTGATCAACTCGAGCAACAAGGGCTCGACCACTTATCGTAACGGGCCGGACGTCGCGGCCAATGCAAACTTCACCTTCTATGTCTGCGCCGACCAGGAGGCCTGCACGGCGAACGAGTACGGCGGCACGAGCTTCGCAACTCCGATGTGGGCGGCCTACATTTCACTCGTGAATCAGCAGCGGGTCGCGAGCGGCCTGGGAACGATCGGCTTCATCAATCCAACGATCTACCCGATCGGCGTGGGAGGCAGCTACAAGAGCGACTTCCACGACATTACCAGCGGCAAGTCGGGCAGTTATTCAGCCGTCACCGGCTATGACCTGGTAACGGGCTGGGGCAGTCCAAACGCCGGCCTGCTCGGAGCATTGCAGTAAACTGATACAGCAGCCAATAAGGGAGCCCGGGCGAAAATCCGGGCTCTTTTTTTGCCTTTGAAGAACAAGCGCTAGACTGACCCGGGAGATTTTTCATGAATTTAGCCGATTTGAACGAGCGTTTCGGAATTCCCGGCGTGGCCGAAGTTGTCGCCGGTCAGGGCGGTCTGGCGCTGGTGCGAGTAACGGCGGAAGCGGGGAGCGCGGAAATCTACCTGCACGGCGCGCAGGTGACGTCGTGGCGGCCGGCAGGCGCGGACGAGGTGCTGTTCCTGAGCGCACAGTCGCACTTCGAGGACGGCAAGGCTATTCGCGGCGGGATCCCGATCTGCTTTCCGTGGTTCCGGGGAAAGGCCGACAACCCGAAGGCTCCTGCGCACGGAGTAGTGCGAACAAAGGAATGGGCACTCACCGGCATCGCTCGCGACGGAGATGGCGCAGTGGTCACGTTCGAGACGGAGAGCGATGAGACCAGCCGGAAGTGGTACCCGCATGAGTTTCGGGCCGAATATCAGCGTGCGCATAGGAGCAGAGCTGAGCCTTGAGCTGCACGTGGTGAATACGGGCTCGGAGGCGATGCGAATCGAGGAGGCGCTCCATACCTACCACCGCGTGGGCGATGCGGAGCAGGTGCGCGTGGCCGGCCTCGATGGCACGGCGTATCTCGACAACATGGATGGAAATCACGAGAAGGGGCAGTCTGGCGACGTGGTCTTCCGGGCGCAGACAGACAACGCCTATCTCGATACGGCTCAGGCGGTCGAAGTGGTAGACCCGGTGCTCGGACGCAGCATCAGGACCACGAAGAAGAACTCGCGCACCACCGTTGTCTGGAATCCGTGGAGCGATGGCGCGAAGGCGCTGGCCGATCTCGGCGACGACGAGTGGCGCTCGTTCGCCTGTGCCGAGGCCAGCAACATCATGGCCTACGCGGTGGACCTGGCCACGGGCGAAGAGCACACCATGGGAGCGGTGCTGAGCGTGACCGCAACCCGCTAGCTTTCAGCGAGAGCCGCGGTGATCGCGCCTACAAGCGCTTGATAATCGAACGGACCGTCGTGACGCTGTCCGTTGATGAAGAACGTTGGAGTGCCGTTTACTCCGCTGCGAACCCCGCTCGTGAAATCCGCCCGCACGTGCTCGGTGAACCGGCCGGTGTCAAGAGCATCTGCAAGGGCGACGGGATCAAGCCCAAGCTGATTGCCCAGCTCCTCGTAAAGCCGCAACCCGAGACGGTCCTGGTGCTCGAAGAGTAGGTCGTGCATCTCCCAGAACTTTCCCTCCGTAGCCGCAAACTCGGCCGTCTCGGCCGCAGACTCTGCGTTGGGATGACTCTGAGTTAACGGAAAGTTTCGAAAAACGAACAGCAGGCGGTCGCCGAAGTGCTTCTGCACGCGCTTGACGATCGGGTAAGCGCGGCCGCAGTGCGGGCACTCATAGTCACCGTACTCGACGAGAGTACACGGCGCGCTTGGGTCGCCTTGCGTATGGTCTGCGGGGCCGATGGGGGTACGAAGTTTAGTCATGGCGCTTTCCCGATCTATGTTGCGGGTTTTTGTTTGTCTTATTTAGCCAGTTTTTCGAGAGCGTCAAGAATTCCGTCGGCTCCGGGATTGACGGCAATGGGCGAACAGTAGCTCCAGGCGATCTTTCCGTCCTTATCGATGACGAAGAGGGCACGTTCGCTGATGCCGTCGCCTTCGCGGTAGGCCTGGTAAGCGCGGGCGACCTGGCCTTTCGGCTCAAAGTCGGCGAGGAGCGGGAAGTGGAGGCCACGGTTTTGCGCGAAGGCCTCGTGACACCACGCCCCGTCGACAGAGATGCCGAGCAGCTCGGCTCCATATTTGTGGAACTCAGGGAGAATTTCGTTGTAAAGGGCCATCTGGTCGCCGCATACGGGACTCCAGTCGGCGGGATAGAAGGCGAGGATGACGGGCTTTCCGCGCAGCTCGCTCAGCGACAGCTTCTGATCAGGTGTGACGGGCAGGGTGAAGTCGGGCGCTTGAGTTCCGGCAGGCAGGATGTCTGACATGGGTTTCTCCAGTGGAATTGTTGACCGGGTTTGAGATGATCCGGAGGACGGCGCCGCCTCAGAATATATCTGATGCAAAGCGGCGCGTCAGGTGAGATTGCCGTCAGGCGTGCTCGGCGGCGCTTTCCGGAGCCTCGCCGGCAAGCGGGTCATGTGCGCGAAGCTCAGCCACGATCTCGGCGGCGGCTTTGCGGGCATCGTCCGAGCGGTCGGGCGGGAACGAGATCGCACCGACCCGGGCATGGCCTCCTCCGCCATAACGCTCGCATATCGTGGCCAGGTTGAGCATCTTTTCCGGCTCCGCCTTCGTCCACGGATTCGACCCGACCGAAACCTTGGTGCGGAAGCTGGACTTCGACAGGCCGACGGAATACGTCGCGTCCGGATGCAAATAATAAGGGATGAACTTGTTGTAGCCTTCCATCGGCTGGTCGCTGATGTCGAAGTAAATGGTTCCCTCTTTCGACTCGGAGCGGTCGCGGATGAGGCAGAGTGAGTGCTCGTGGCGTTCGAGCAGCGGCGGTAGCAGCTCGGCGACGAACGGCTCCTTGATGATCCGCTGGAGGGGCATAGTGGTGAGCAGCGGAATCAGCCGCGGAATGAAGGCCGGGTCCTGGGTAGACTCGATCACCAGAGTCAGCTTCATGGCCGGGTCAGCCATTTCAACGGCGGCCTGCGGACTCGAGTAGAGAGCCCCATCGACGATATCGGCCCAGCGGACAAGCTCGGCGACCGGCTCCGCGTTGAAGCCAAATTTCGTCGAGGCGATGTGCGCAAGAAAGCTCGTGCAGGAGATGTATGCCGGGTCATAGAAGCGCCGATTCACGTAGCGCCCGTCGGCCATGCCGCGGCGGTAGTCTTCCTGATCTTCGGGCGTGAGAAAGGCGCTGAGGTGGTGGTCGAACCACCAGGTGATGCGGGGCGAGGCACAGTACTTAAAATCGACGATGGCATTCTCGTCGCCCGTGAAGTCGGCCTCGTTGAAGAGGGCTCCCGCGCGGTGGACCAGGCCATGGTAGCTGTAGTCAGCGCCCGCGGTGATGCATTCGCGGTGAAACCGCGTGAAAAGCGACGCTGAGCAGGCTCCGTCGAAACACTTGTCGTGATAAAAGACTCGAACGTTCAAAAAGTCGGGGCTCCGGAGAAATCAAATTCGTATCGGGAAATGACTAGCATTGCCGGAGCCGCGTAAGAAGTCAAGCTGCTGGCCCTCCAGGCACACGCGCCTGACGGCGCTTTGTCAGCTTACCTTCTCTGCCGTATACAAATACCGCAGCAGCCTTCGCTCGCTCGTCAGCGTGTATACGCAGGCAAGAAACCGCTGCAGTCCACTGAAATTGGCCTCGCCTTCTGCCACGATGAGCGCCTCGCGATGTGCCTCGCGGGCGTCGCGCCAGCGTTCGGCGATCAGGGCGGCTTGATCGGTGGTATCGCGAGTTTCGATCAGGCGGAAACCTGCTTGCCGCAACAACTCTTCGTTCAGTCCGGGCGGACTGAAAAGGTAGTATCCGATGGAGCTGCGGGCGGCGATCTCCTCGTGCGAGACGATCCCGCCGATGACGAGCGCGTCGCTGAAGAGGAAACGGCCGCCAGGCTTCAGAACGCGATATATCTCCTGAAAAACTCGCCAGGCGCCCGGGAATGTGGCACATCACGTCATTCGCGAAGGCCGCATCGAAGCTTGCATCGCTGAACGGCAGCTTCTGCGAGACGTCGCACAGCTCGAAGGTGACCCGATCCGCCAGATTCCCCGCGCCAGCAAGCGCACTTGCGTTGCGAATGCCGGCCTCGTTGACGTCGACTCCGACCACCGAACAGCCCACGGTTTCGGCGAGCTGCAGGGCGTACCGGCCCGAGCCGCATCCGATCTCCAGTACGCGCGAAGCGGGCGTGAGCTGCAGCAGTCGGGGTATCTCCGCGGACTCCTTGCCCGTCACCCAGCTGGTCTGGCCGAGGTCTTCGCCGTAAGTGGCGATCCGCACCTGGCGATACACGTCGGCATCGTAATGGGAGTAGGCGCTGTCGTAGAGGTCGACGGTTTCGGCGCATTACGTTCGAGCCTCGTTTGATAAGAGTTACCGCCGGAGACCTGCAAGCCGGGGAATTCCCGATTTCAACCCTCTGAACTATCGAGGCCTTGCCGGCGTATCCAAATGGGAGGCAACTCTCGACGGAGACTTAAATTTGAACGACCTGACACCGCAACCAGAGATTCACCCCACAACCGCCTCGCCTGAGCTTCTGTCGCCAGGCCCGATACCGGCTCCTGAGCCACCAGAACGCGGCCTCAAGTGGGTCTTTCTCGGACCGAACGGCATTCGCGCCGGATGGAGCGTGCTGCTGTTTGTGCTGGTGCTTGTGGCTGTGGGCTTTTTGCTGCGGACCGTGGTGCACTATCTTCATCCAAAGCCGTTCCCGCACGAAGCGGGGATGACGCCGAAGACGGGGCTGCTGGCGGAGGGCACGCAGGTGCTTCTCGTCTTTATAGCGACGGCGGCGATGGCGCTGATCGAAAGGCGTCCGATACTTTACTACGGATACCAGGGCGCGGCGCGCGCGGCGCGGTTCTTCTTCGGACTGATCTGGGGGTTCGTGGCCATTTCGGCTCTGGTGCTCACGCTGTGGAAGGCGGGGCTGCTGGCGTTTGACGGCAAGCTGCTGCATGGCCCTGCAATCTGGAGCTACGCCGCGGAGTGGGGACTGGTCTTTCTCCTTGTGGGGCTGTTCGAGGAATCGCTCCTGCGCGGATTTCTACAGTTCACCCTCACCCGCGGCATCGGTTTCTGGTGGAGCGCGCTTCTTCTGTCCTTCATCTTCGGATTCGGGCATGGGAGCAATGCCGGCGAATCTCCCGTTGGACTGTTCGCGGCAGGCGCGATCGGGCTGGTCTTCTGCCTGAGCCTCTGGTACACGGGATCTTTGTACTGGGCGGTCGGCTTTCACGCGGCATGGGACTGGGGCGAGTCCTATTTCTACGGCACGGCGGACAGCGGCATGGTGGCGCAGGGGCATCTCTTCGCCGTCCATCCCGTTGGCAAGCTGCTGTGGAGCGGCGGCGCAACGGGTCCGGAGGGCAGCCTGCTGATCGTGCCCGTGGTCGTGATCGTGGCTCTGCTGATGTGGCTCTGGTGGGGACGGCGCGTGGTCTCTCCGTTTGCGGGCAGCGGCTGGAGACCGGCGTGGAGCAGAAAGCCGGCAGTTGTTGAATTGCAGCCCGGCGATGCAATGAATGCAATGAGCTAACCCCTAGAGTGCGGATGTCGGAGCGCGGGCGCCGCATGACGGAGAAATGTAAATTCTTGTAACAAGAATGGGCGCGGCGCGCTAAGCGGCGTCTAAGAGGAATAAACTTTTCTCGACAACCGAAGCAGGAGGGAAGAACGCATGAATCGCCGGAAATTCCTCACCGCAGCAGCCGCCGGTCTGAGCACAGCCTATCTGAAGCCGTCGGCTTTCGGAGCCGTCACAAGTCTTTCGGGACTCGATACTCCCGGTGGACAGCATAAGGTCCAGGCCACCGATACCGTCGTGCTGGGTAAAACCGGCATCAAGACCAGCCGCATGGCGATGGGCACCGGCACCGTCGGCTTCGGTGGCGGATCGAACCAGACGCGGTCGGGGCGGCTGGTGCAGCTCCTGGTCAGCGGGTACGACAGCGGCCTGATCTTCTTCGATACAGCGGATTCCTACGGCAGCCATCCCGAAGTTGCAGCGGCCCTGAAGCAGGTGGGACGCAGCAAGGCCGTGATCATGACCAAGTGCGACGACCGCGATCCGAAAGAGGCAAAGGCGGACATCGACCGCTACCTGCGCGAACTCGGAACCGACTACATCGACGTCTGCCTCATTCATTGCGTCACCGAAGCCGACTGGACGACGCGCTATCGCGGCGTAATGGACGTGTTCGAGCAGGCCAAGGAGCAGGGCAAGATTCGCGCGCACGGTGTCTCATGCCACTCGATCGAGGCGCTGCGGGCGGCGGCCAAGTCTCCGTGGGTTGAGGTGGACCTGGTGCGGCTCAATCCCGTGGGTGCGCACATGGATGCCGATCCCGACACCGTCATCTCCGTCATCAAGGAGATGCGCGCGCAGGGCAAGGGCATCATCGGGATGAAGATTCTCGGCCAGGGGGCGATGCGCTCGCGTCAGGACGAGGCGATCCGGTTTGCGCTGGGCACCGGCGTCCTCGATGCGTTTACCATCGGCGCGGAGAACCGGAACGAGCAGCAGGACCTGATTAAGAGGGTGGCAGCGGCGTGAGAGAAGTTGTCAGTTGACAGTCCGCAGTCCCCAGTTTCTTCGGCCGTGGAACTGTCGACTAACAACTGGGGACTGACAACTGGCAACTCTTTCACGATGAGACAATGTTTCCGAGATGGCTCTCGGACGGAGTGTCGAAGTTGAGGAGCGGCGCAGGCGGCCTGTTCTGCGCATTATTCTGGGCATTGTCATCGTTCTTCTGCTCCTGGCCGGACTCGCAGCACTATCAGGCGCGTGGTGGCTGAAGCATGCCATGCGCGCAGCTCTCCCGCAGCTTGACGGGCAGGTGCATCTGCCGGGGCTCACGGCTCCCGTCACCGTCCGCCGCGACCGGCACGGTATCCCACACATCGAAGCGGCAACAATGGAGGATCTCCTCGAAGCGCAGGGCTACGTCACAGCGCAGGACCGTCTCTGGCAGATGGACATGGCGCGGCGCATGGCTGCCGGAGAAGTCGCCGAGTTGCTGGGGTCAAAGCTGGTCGACCACGACCGGACGCAGCGTGTGCTGGGCATTCGTGCCAATGCCGAGCGGCTCGTCACAACGCTGAGCGAACAGGAGCGCAAACTTTCCGACGCCTATGCGCGCGGCGTGAACGCCTTTATCGCCGAACATCAGGACAATCTCTCCCCGGAGTTCCGGCTGCTCGACTACAAGCCCAGGCCGTGGCAGCCGGCGGACTCGATGCTCGTGGTTATGAGCATGAACCAGCTTCTCGATGAAGACTGGGACCTGAAGGTCATGCGCGAGCGGGTGACGGCACGGCTGGGTGCGACTCTGGCCGAAGATCTGTATCCGACCGGCTCGTGGCGGGACCATCCGCCGACGCAGAGTCCTCCGGACCTGACAGCTCCGCAGGAGAATATTCCCGATATCCCGCTCGACGAAACACAGACCAGCGTCCAGGACCTTTTACACCTGCGCGAGGTTCTGCACGGGCCGCTGGCCGATTGCGAGGCCTGCGCGGCAGGCTCGAACGAGTGGGCGATTTCGGGCGCGCATACCGCCTCGGGCAAGCCGCTGCTGTCGAATGATATGCACCTGCCGCACGGGATTCCCAACCTCTGGTACGAAGCCGACCTCAAAAGCGGCAGCTTCCATGTCGCCGGCGTGACGGTGCCCGGGATACCGTATATCGTCGAAGGCCACAACGAGCACATCGCATGGGGATTCACTGCCCTCTACGGCGACATGCAGGATCTCTACGTCGAGCAGATCAACGCGCAGGATGAGTACAAGGCAGCCGACGGCTGGCATCCTGTCGAGCACGCGCGGGAGACGATCCATGTGCGCTTCGGCAAGGACGTCTTCGTCGACACCGAGCGCACCGTGCACGGGCCGGTGATCTCGGCGCTGGTTCCCGGCGAAAAGCGGGTGCTGGCGCTACGCTGGAGCGCCTACGACCCCAAGTCCGGCGGCAACCCGCTCTTCGATTTAGATGCCGCTTCGAACTGGCAGGAGTTTCGCGCGGCGATGGGCAAGTGGTGGGGCCCGGGGCAGAACGTGGTCTACGCTGACGACCAGGGCCACATCGGATACCAGGCTGTGGGCTATGTTCCCTACCGGCCGACGGGCATTTCTCCGGTGCCGATTACGGACCAGAACCACGAGTGGCAGGGTTTTGTGCCCTTCGATCAATTGCCGTCGACGCTCGATCCTGTGAACGGAATCATTGCCACCGCAAATTCACGCATCACCCCGGATGGGTATCCCATCCAGCTCACACTGGCGTGGTCGGACCCCTACCGCAACGAGCGTATCTGGAAGTGGTTCGCGGGCAAGAACAAGCTCACTCCCGAAGACATGCTGAAGCTGCAAACGGATGTCTATTCGCCGATCGACCAGGAGCTGGCGCAGCGGTTTGCGTACGCCATCGATCATGCGAAGAATCCCGGCAAGCGGCTGCAGCAGGCCGCCGACCTGATGCGCTCCTGGGACGGCGTGGTCAGCGTGGAGTCGGCGCCGGCAGCGGTGATCAACGCGGCGAAGGGAGCCTTCTGGCAGATGCTTCTGCAGCCGAAGATCGGCGACGACTGGAAGCTCTATCGCTGGCCGGAGAGCGGATTCGCCCGCGAGGAGTTGATTACGCGTCCGAAGCCCGGCTGGCTGCCCGCGAAATATATGACGTGGGACGACTTTCTCGCCGATGTGGTGCGGCAGGGTCTGGATGACGCCCATGCCCCCCTGGATCTGGCGAAGTGGCGCTACGGGCTCACGCATACGGTGGAGCTGGAGCATCCGCTCTATGGCATGCTGCCGTGGTTCAAGGACTGGACAGGTACCGGCGCGCAGCCGCAGTCCGGCGATACGACCACCGTAAAGCAGGTTCGGCGCGACTTTGGCCCGTCGCAGCGCTTCACTATGGACTGGAGCAGCCTGGATGCCGCGCGCGAGAACATCGTGATGGGTGAGTCGGGCGATCCGCTGAGCGATTATTACCGCGACCAGTGGCCGTACTGGTACGGAGGCACCACCTTCGCGTGGCCTTTCAGCGCGCAGGCCATAGCATCGCAGACCACGCATATGCTGCAGCTTGTGCCGTGAACATCACACGCTGCCTTTGGCCGATGACGGCGAGACGGCGGCGCCTGTCGCTGGTCTTCGCAACAGCGGGAATCGCCGCGCTCCCGCTGGCCTGGCGCGGCACCTCCTGCGGGCACGACTTCGACTTTCACCTTGAGTCGTGGATGGAAGTCCTGCGGCACTGGCGTGAGGGAGTGCTCTATCCGCACTGGGCGGCATCGGCGAATTACGGAGCAGGCGAGCCGCGATTCGTCTTTTATCCGCCGCTGTCTTGGATGCTGGGCGCGTTGCTGGGGCTTGTCACGCCGTGGACCTGGACTCCCGCTGGCCGTCACGCATGGTCGCGCTCACAGCTATGGGCGCAAGCTTCTTCCGCATGGCGCGCGAGTGGATGCCCGAAGACAGCGCCAGTCTCGCGGCGTGCCTGTACGTGGCCAATCCTTATGTGCTTTTCGTGACCTATGAGCGCGCGGCTTACGGTGAGTTGCTCGCCGCCGCGTGGATGCCCCTGCTGGTGCTCTTCGCGCTGAGAGCCAAGCCGGCGATGCCCGGGCTGGCGCTGGTGATCGCAGGATTATGGCTCACGAATGCTCCCGCCGGCGTAATGGGATGCTATGCGCTGGCCGTGATGGTCGCCGTGACAGCGCTCCTTGAGCTGCAATCGAGGGAGCGGCGCTGGAGTCTCATCGGCCGCGCCGCCGCCGGAACCGTGCTGGGACTGGGGCTGGCCGGTTTCTATCTTGTACCCGCGATCTACGAACAGCGATGGGTGGAGATCCAGCGGGCTATCGGCGAAGGGATGCGCGTCGAGGACAGCTTCCTCTTCGGGCACACCGGTGAGGCCTTTCACGACCAGGTGCTGAGGACAGCCTCGTGGATTGCCGTAGTGCTGCTGGTGGCCACGCTTGCCGCCGCACCGCTGTCGTTTCGCACGCGCAAGCGAGGCTTGTGGCTGCCGCTGGTCGCCCTCGGCGCGATCATCGTGTGCCTGCTGCTTCCCTTCTCCGATGCGGTCTGGCAGCATGTGCCGAAGCTGAAGTTTCTGCAGTTTCCATGGCGGTGGCTTTTGTTGCTGAGCCTCGTCCTGGCGGCGCTGGCGGGGCTGGCCCTGCGTGAGGGCGTGGTTTCGCGGCGGGTAAATCTGCTGCGGGTCTGCGCGGTAGTTGTTGTGGCGGCGTGCGTGTCCGGCGTGGCCTGGGTCTACTTCTGGCAGTCTTGCGACGAGGAGGACAACGTCCGGGCACAGCTGGCGACCTTCCGCGACGGGGGATTTCAGGGCACCGACGAATACACTTCCGCTCCGGCCGACAACGACGCAATTCAGCAGGACCTGCCGCGGATTCGGGTTTCGAGGACTTCGGAGGGAGATGAAGCGAACGGCGCCGCGGCGCAAAATCCCGAGTGGCAGCCGCAGAACGCCGGTCTGCAACCGTCGGAAGTACAGATTCAACACTGGAACTCCGAGCACATCAGCGCGACAATTCACTCGGCCGCGGGCTTCGCGGTTTTCCGGCTGATGGATTATCCGGCGTGGCGAGTAACGGTGAATGGAGCGCGGATGGACTCGAGGCCGAGGCGGGACGATGGACTGATGGCCGTTCCCCTGGCGGCCGGCGTGTCGCAGATCGAAATCCGCTACCGGGCGACGCCAGATGCATGGGCCGGGCGCATCCTTTCGCTGCTGGCAGTGGTCTTATGGATAGGGCTGGCCGCCAGCGGATATCATGAGACGAATGCAAGCTGAAGTACATGTGAAAGAAATACTGCACTCGGGCGTCGAACTGACAGATCGCGCCCTGGAACGATTGCTGCCCGGTGAAGATGAGGTTCCATCGTCGATCCATCGCGCGATGCGCCACAGCACATTTGCCGGAGGCAAGCGGTTGCGTCCCATTCTGGCGATGGAAGCTGCGCGCATGATCTACATCCAAAGGGCTGGGAGAGGCGAGTTGCCTCCGGGCGTGGAAGAACTCGGCGCAGCCATCGAGATGCTCCACACCTACTCGCTCATCCACGACGATCTGCCGGCGCTCGATAACGACGACCTGCGGCGCGGCAAGCCTACCTGCCACGTCGTCTTCGGCGAGGCGATTGCAATTTTGGCTGGAGACGCGCTGCAGACGCTGGCTTATCAGACGCTCGCCGGCCTGCGCTGTCCAGCGGAAGCGACCGTCGAAATTGTGCGCCTGATCGCGGAAGCTACCGGCACAATCGAAGGCATGATCGGCGGGCAGGTACTCGACCTCGAAGGCGAGCACACCAAGCCGACCGCCGAGAGCGTGGATGCCATCCACCGCGCGAAGACCGGAGCTCTGATCCGGGTGAGCCTCGTTACGGGCGGCATCTATGCGGGCGGCGACGCGGAGGATGTCCGCAGGCTGACCGACTTCGGGCGCAAAGCGGGACTGGCATTCCAGATCGTCGACGATATTCTCGACGTCACCCAGGATTCCGAGCACCTGGGCAAAACCGCCGGCAAAGACCTGACCAGCGACAAGGCGACGTGGCCGGCCGTCTTCGGCATTGAGGCGTCACGCGGGCACGCCGAGAAGCTGATCGCAGAGGCCTTTGCGGTGCTCGCTCCCTATGGAGACGCGGCGGAAGGGCTTAAGGCAGTCGCGCGTTACCTCGTCGAGAGGACGAATTAGGTATCGGAACTGAGAACCAGCTTCCCACGTCCGAAATTCATCAGACGTGGGGAGTAGGGATTATCAGGATTCCGTCAGCGTCTTGCGCAGCTTGTCGCCCTTTGCGGCGACGTCTTCGACGAACTCCTCGACGCGCACCAGCATATCTTTCGCGGAGCGAAGATAGCCGGGTACTCCCTTCCAGAATTCCTGCAGCACCTCAGGCTTTTCGAGCAGCGCGACCGCTGTCGCGCCAGCAGCGACGGCCAGCGCGGACTTGCGGCGTCCGGTAACGAGCAGATAAGCGCTCGCAATAAGCGATGTGGCAGCGACCGCCTGCGTCCAGTGAACCTCGTTCAACGAGTCGGGAATGCGAGCTTCGATTTGCCGGGGAAGTTTCATAAGTGTCATCCGTATCTCCGTGATGCAGTATATGTGATGCGGAGTCAGTCGAGATCGAAGTCGCGCAGCGGCTTGCCCGTATCGGGAGTCTCCTTGGCCTTGCGCAGCGCCTCGGCGAATTTCTTCGCGAGCAGGTCTTCCTTGTTTTTCTCCGCATCCACCGCCTGCCGGAAGAGGCTCTCCTTGCGCTCGTCCTGATCGCGCATGTGTTGCGCGGCGGTTTCGAGGTCCTCAAAGGTGCGTTTGCGTGGAGCTGGTGTGTGGGAGATGACTGCCCCTGTGGCGACATCGATTTTCAGGGTTGAGCCGCATTCGGGGCAGGCGACGTCGAGAGTTGCAGGTGCTTTTGGACTCATAATGCCAACCATTTGCCTACGGATCACAGGCAAGTAGACATTCTAATCCGAGATTGGCGCGGTGATTGAGAGCGCGAAAGCAGGTCCTTCGACTCCGGTCGCAGACGCGACCTTCGCTCAGGATGACATCTCGTGGGAGTAGTGGCCGCAATCGGTGGCAGCTACAGAAAGATCGCTTTGTGCCCCGGACACTCCTGCGCAGCCTGATCGACAACCTCCGAAACGAGCCCGTCTCCGTTGCGCGCGAGAAAAGCCGCAGCGCCGATGATGCGCTCCTGCGGGTGCCGGTCAGGAAAGAGGTTGAGATAGATCGCGTCGACGTGCTGGCGGATGCTGGCCTCGGTCTGGAGCTGATAATTCGCGGCGAGGCGGCGCAGGCGGTTCATCTGGTAGCGCATTTTTGACGCAGACACGTCGGCAGCGCGGCCGAGGCTCGCATCGACCTGATGCATCCACTGCGTAAGGCTGGTCAGCTCTTCATCAAGAGCGTTGCCTGCAGATGCGAGCCTGCGCTTGCCTTCGATGGGAATGGCGCGTGCGCCAAGCCGCTGTGCGAGCTCATCCGGATGGATCCTGAGAACGTCGTCGAGCTGGACTTCGTGCCGGGCGAGCACGGTCGCGATCGCAGGTTCGACCAGCGTGGCGCTGAGGCGCGGGATCACAGGCGTCGTTCTACCCAGGATGGCTTCGTAAATCACCTGCGACTGCGCGAAGTAGGAAATCTCGGCGGGCCCACCGATGTAGGCGGAAGTGGGCAGCAGGATAGTCCTGAAAGACCGGGCGCAAGAGCGCGTTTGGGCTCAGCCGTTCAGGCGTCGAGTCGAGAATCGCGAGAAGCTCCGCGGTGGAATAGGCCTTCTTGCCGGCAACCCATGTTGTTGTTGAGGGGCCCTCGGCGTTTTTGCGCTTCAGGGCGAGGCGCGCGCCGGTTTCTTCGTCGATCAGAAAGAGCAGGCTGGAAGACGGCGTAACCAGTACCTGCGCTTCATAGCCGCGCCCTTCGAGAAGCCTGCTGCGGTCGAGCAGAGCCGATTCCAGCTCCGCTGCATGCTCGATGGCGTGGCGAAGGACCGGCGCTCCCAGCGCGTGGTAGCGTCGATCCGCGGCATCGATGAGGATCAGGCCCTGCTCGGCAAATATAGTCGCAAGCAGACGCGCGAAGGCTTGGGCAAAGGTGGCCTCCGGAGTATAGGCAGACTCGAGCGCTTCGAGAATGGGCCCGGGACCAAGCAACTCCGCTGCCTGGTCGAGCAGCGGTCGGATGCCGGGACCGAGAGGGATGTTCCCCACGGGGCGATTGTTGGCCTCATGCGCCAGCCGCAGCGTGTGGAGCTCGTGCCGTGAAGGCAGCACAACGTGGTCGGCCTCGTCGAGGTCGTGATCTTCAGTCGCCAGCCAGAAAATCGGAACGGCGCCGGTATCGTTTGCCTTGCGAATCGCGGTTGCGGCCTTGTAAAGCGTGAAGAGGGGGCCACCGAAGAGCGTGACCTGCTGTCCGGTCACAATGGCAGGACTTCCCTCTCGCAGCCGGCCGATATTGGCCAGCGTCGCCGGGCTCGCGCCGAACGCGCGGTTCTGCTCTTCGAGCAGATCCGCCACGCGTGCCCGGAGCGTGGAATCCTGCGCAGGCGGTGTCCAGTTCTGGCCGTAAGGGCTTGCGGGATAAAACGGAAGGAGCGGCTCGCGGCTCTGAGCGAAATCCTGAAAGAGGCGGCTGAGCCGGGGGAGAATCGAGATGGGATAACACTCAGTATGCAATGCCTTGGCTCTCTTTGATCGATCTCGACACTCGTCGCTTCAGTCTCTCATGCGGCTCGGCCGCTTATGCGGCGATTCGACCGCTTTCCGCCTCGTCAGTTTTGATTCCTGCTTTATGGGCGTTCTCAGAATCTTTTCGAGCGTAAGGCGGTTCTGTACCGGCAGCGACTCAACGGCCCAGGCAGCCAGCGAACGGTACAGCTCCGCGAGAATCGGATGCTTCTGAAGGGCCTGAAGATGCAGTTGTATTGTTGCCGCGTCTCCCCGGGCAAAGGGGCCGCTGAAACTGCGCCCAGGTCCCCGGCTGAAGACATTGCGCGACGTGGCCATGGCTAGGCTCTCGACCCACCGAAGCGCGTCGCGAGGTTCAAGTCCGGCGAGCCGGGCAGTCTCGATTGCCGCGGTCAGTTCTGCGACCAGCAGCGGAGAGGCAAGCGTTCCGGCCGCGTGATAGAGAGCCTTGTTTTTCGCGGTGATGTTGAAAGGCTTGCCGCCAACCTTGCGGACCAGCGTATGCAGCAGCCGGCGAGCTGCTGCGTCGGCAGCCTCGATTCCGAACAACACGCCATCGAGCGGCACGGGATGGCGCGTCGGAAAGGTCATCGCGGGATGAACCGAGGCCACTGCGGCTCCGGCGCGGCGCGCGGGTTCGAGTGCCTCAACCGTCAGTGCTCCGCTCGAATGCACGACGATCTGCCCGCGCAGATCTGGCCGGCGCCGGACGATCTCCGCAGCGACCTCGGAAATTGCCGAATCCGGCACGCAGAGCCACAGGATCCCCGCGTCCAGCCTCGCCTCGCTCCAGGTTACCGTCGAACCCTGCCCGCGCTTTCGCCGCCGCACCACGATCTCGCGCGGAGGCATCCCGGCCAGGACGAAAGCCGCCGCCAGCGAGGTCCCCCAGTTGCCGGGGCCGATCAGGCACACATCCGTTTTGCGCTGGCTCGCCATGGCGCTTCTCACCGGCCCGACTCTCAGTGGCCCGACTCTCAGTGGATGGTACCGTAAAGAAAAGACTTGCACTGAGGAATGGCATGGCAAAGAAGAAAGAGAAGAAAGCAGCGGAAGGCCCGGAAGTCGTCAAGGGCAAGTTCAAAATCAAGCCCGGAAAGCAGGCCGAGGTCGTCTCGTCGAAGCTGGCGTTTGAGGTTCCGCTGTTCAAGGTGTTCACCGAACAGGTGGTCGAGAAGGGCGCGGAGAAGCCTGTGCGCCGGGACATCATCCGGCACAATGGATCGGTCGTAATCCTCGCCGTGGATGACTCGAAGAAGAAAGATCCGCTGATTGTGATCGAGCGGCAGTACCGGCACGCGGCAGAGCAGTTCCTCTACGAAGTGCCGGCCGGCAAAGTGGACGCCGGGGAAGACCGTCTCGCGGCAGCCAAGCGCGAGCTGATAGAAGAAACCGGCCTGAGTGCGAAGAAGTGGAAGGAGTTGACGCGATATTTTGCCAGTCCCGGCTTTCTCGGTGAGTGGATGCAGGTGTATCTGGCCGAGGGGCTCACGCAGGGCGAGGCGAAGCCCGAGCCGGACGAGAGAATCGAAATTTTTCAGGTCCGGCTCTCCGAACTTCTGCGCCTCATCGAGGCCGGAGAGATTCGTGACGGCAAAACGCTCGTGTCTGTAATGCTTTACGCCCGCCTCAGAAAGAAAAAGTAAGCCCGACGGGGTCGAATTCCTCGAACGACGCCGAATGGCGTAATCGGCCCCGGAAAACCAAAGCCATCGCTGACGCGTCTCTATTTCGAGCAGGTTGGTTTTTTCCCAACCGCAATCTGCACGAGGAAGGTTGGCGCACGTGGCTCAGTACAAAGGCAAGGTCAAGTGGTTCAACAACGCTAAAGGATACGGATTCATAGGGCGAGACGATGGCCCGGACGTGTTTGTGCACTACAGTGCGATTCAGATTGACGGCTACAAAAGCCTGAAGGAAGGCGACGAGGTTGAATTCGACATCGTGGAGGGCCAGAAAGGACCCCAGGCTGACCAGGTGATCCGCCTGCGAGAGATAGCCTAGTTAAAAAAGATTGCTGGTGCCGCTTCAGTCCGAAGCCGCACCAGCGTGTGCGCTCGGAAGCGGATGCACATTATCGTGGGCTTATCCATAACTCCCAGCCACTTACGCGGCTGGGTTTTCTATTTCCCCGGGGAAAAATAACCCTTGGAGAAAAAGCACACAGAGCCCAAGTGCCGCCTGAGCAAAGCAGCCGGTTACTTGGGCTGGTTGCGTGTGAGCACGGGGGCCATTGTCTCGAAGATGCCGTCATTCCTGATCAGCTTGTGAAAAAGAATGGCTCCGACATGCATCAGAATGGTCGCGAAGAAGGCAAAGGCCAGGTAGTGATGTGCACGCCACAACCAGGTATGCAGGGTGGGACTCAAGGGCAGGATGGACGGCAGATGCACACTGCCGAACAGCACTACAGGATAGGACGCTGCTGACAACATTCCCCAGCCGATGAGCGGCATGCCGATCATCAGCGCGTAGAGGACATATTGCGACAGTTCTGCGCCCAGCTTGATTGGCTCCGGCAGGTCGGGCGGCAGCGCAGGCGCCTTGTAGATGAGGCGCAGCGTGAGGCGGATGAGCGCCAGCACTAGGATGGCGATCCCCAGCGGCTTATGAATCTGGACCAATGTCAGGTACTTCGGAGTAACGGTCGAGACCATGCCTACGCCAATGAACAGCATCGTGAGAATGCAAATGGCCATGAGCCAGTGAAGCAGTCGCTGCGGCGCGGTGAAGCGTTTCCGGCTTGTTGTCATTGCTTGGCTCCTGTCGCAGTACCTGGATAGTAGGAAGCTTCGGCGGTGCGGCTGTTGTACGAACGGGAGTAGGCGGCCGAGCGGGCTGCGGGGAATGGATCATCGGACGTCGTGATCCCGGCAGGTAACACGGTCGGATCGAAATTGATGTTGAGGCACGGGCCGGTAGGCTCCGGCTCAATTTGCTGCACAGTGAGCGTGCCAACCTCAACCGTACGCCGGTCCGATGGCCATGCCTTGTTAGGGTCCGCTGTCGTATCACCCGGATTGGCGACCGTCACCACCATCGTCCAATGTTGAGGTCCCGCACCCACACGCTGGGTAATCTCCTGCTCCAGAACATCGGGACCACGTTTGGCCAGTTCTTCCGGTGAAACGGGCACAGGTTGGGCCGCCGGAACTATTGACCAGCGGATGGGATGCGTGGCGCCGGTGCTATCGACAAACAGAAAAGAGTTGAGACTGTTATAGCGCTCCTCCGCATAGCTCCCGGTCCAGGGAGCACTCTTGGCCCAACCGACGAACGTGAGGAATTCCGGATGCGCGGCAATGAACTTCTTCATCGCATCGGGGTCCTTGCTTCCGGAGGCGGTCAGTAGTTCGTAGAAGCCCTGCGGCGTCGCTACAGGGAAAATGGGCGCGTCGATCATGGCGCTGCGCCATTCCTGCCCGTCCGGCGTCTTGATGCTTATGCCTATTCCGCGTACGCGCACCATTGCATCTGCGGCATTGGGGTCTGCGGTGGCGAGATTAAAGCGTCCCACCACCGGATACTGGCCGGGTGCGAAAACAGTCGCCTTGGAAAGCGCGGAGCCAGCGCCGTTTGCCTCGAATGTTCCGGTGAAGCAGATGCCTTTGGCGTGATTGCGTCGATGGCCCAGCGCCGGTCCGCCCGGAGGCGCGAGCGCCGCAACCATCTTCTCCGGCGTTAACCGGTGTGGTGAAAGCCACCCTGCCGTGTACGCGAAAGCAACCGCGGCTACACCGACTACTGCGGCAATAAACAGCAGCGGCCCAAGCTTGAAAGTTCCTGGTGATGCGGATGACTCGACCATTCAGACCTCGCCCTCTTTACCTGCGGTTCTCGGATAATAACGCACCAAAAACAAGCTGTAAGTGCACTTCTTCAGCTCCGCACTCTCGAGTGAGAGCATGGGATATTCCCACTACGGAAGCCGACTAAACCGTTGCTTGCTACAGTATTCCTTTGAGCCCGACGCCCGACATGTTTAAGGCTGTATGCATGCATGCTTCGGATTCTCCTGAAGCCTCGGCCGTTACTTTTTTTCTATTCGAGTGCGTTTTCGTACGGCTGAGCCGATATACACGCATCTGATCTGAATCGTATCCGACCTCGCGCGACACCCTGTGACACATGGTAAGAACAGCGACGAAAAATCAGAATTATAGGTTTGTATACAGGCTCGGGCCAACCCGTGATTGTAGTTCAGGCCAGCATGAGCCGCTGGATTGTACGGATGACGTGACGGACGGCGTGTGGTCGCCGGCTGCCCTGTATCTGGCTTCGTGCATAACAGGAAAAATAATCTCAGTTATTCAGAGGGAAGAATAATCCTGGTGGCTCGGAAAGGGACAATAATCAATTCAGAAAATGGACAATCGCACGTATGCCCAGTTGCTTGCCGAAACCGCCGATCTGCTGGAGATCGACAACGGGGACGCCTTTCGTATCCGCTCTTACCGGCGCGCGGCTGAGGCAGTCGAATCCTGCACCATCCAGCTGAGCGAAATCGCCAACGACCCGAAAAAACTTCAGGAAATCCCCGGCATCGGCAAGGGCATGGCAGCGAATATCCGCGACATGGAGCAGACCGGAACCCTGCCGCTGCGCGAAGAGCTGCTGAAGAAGTACAGGCCGAGCATGCTCCATCTCATGAGGCTGCCGGGCATGGGACCAAAGACGGTCGCCTTCCTGTGGGACGCGATCCAGGTCGCCTCAATCGATGACCTCGAGGCGGCCATCGCAGCAGACAAGCTCGACGACCTGCCCCGCTTCGGCAAGAAGCAGATTGAAAAGCTGCGCAAAGGCATCGAGGAATACAAGAAGAACAGCGGCCGCTTTCTGATCGATGACGCGGAAGAGGCAGCGGAAAAGCTGATGGCCTATCTGCGCGCCTTTCCCGGGCTCGAGGTGATCGAGCCAGCGGGATCGCTCCGCCGTGGACGCGAGACCGTGGGCGACCTGGATATCCTGGTCACGGGTCCCGCGTGTGCAGCGGAGTGCGTCGACGCCGCTGTCGAGTACACGGCGAAATATCCTCCCGCCGTCGACCTGCTCGCGAAAGGCCAGAACAAAGTCAGCTTCCGCCTGCGCAGCGGATTGCAGGTCGATGTGCGATTGCTGCCCGAAGCCTCGTATGGCGCGGCTCTCCAGTACTTCACCGGCTCAAAGATGCACAACGTCACGCTGCGCCAGCGCGCGCTCAAACGCGGTTATACGCTGAGCGAATATTCGCTCTCGCGCATCGATGACGGCTCGGTGGTTGCGAGCCGCACCGAGCAGGAAATCTACGGCGCGCTGGGCATGGATTGGATACCGCCGGAGCTGCGCGAGAACAACGGAGAAATCGAAGCCGCCGAGGCGCATACTCTGCCAAGGCTGGTCGAGCTCAAGGACATCCGCGGCGACGTGCACATGCACACGACCACGACCGATGGCCGCAACACGATCCAGGAGATGGCTGAAGCCGTCATCGCCCGCGGCTACGAATACATGGCCATCACCGACCACTCGAAGAACCTAGCCATGACCTTCGGCCTGAACGACGAGGATGCCCTGGCGCACATGCAGCGCATCCGCCAGGCGGAGGCCGAACTGGGTGGCCGTATCCGCATCTTCGCCGGCATCGAGGTGGACATCCTGAGCGACGGCGCGCTCGATCTCGCCGACGAGACGCTGGCGCAGCTGGATATCGTGATCGCCAGCGTCCACAGCCTCTTCAACATGAGCGACGAAGAAATGACGGCGCGGATGCTGCGCGCCATCGAGAATCCCTACGTGAAGATTCTCGGCCATCCCACCGGGCGGCTGCTGTTACGCCGCGAAGGTTACCGGCTCAACCTGCCCGCCATCCTGCGCCGCGCGGGTGAACTGGGCGTCGCCGTCGAGCACAATGCCTATCCCGACCGACTCGACCTGTGCGATCGCGACCTTCGTCTTGCAAAGGAGATGGGCTGCAAGGTGGTCATCAACACCGACTCGCATCACACCAGCCATCTCGAAAAGATGCGCTATGGCGTCGACCAGCTCCGGCGTGCGTGGCTGGAGAAGGCTGACGTGCTCAATACATTGCCGGCGCCGGAGTTCCTGGGTGCGCTGAGAAAGCCGGCTTAACTGGTCGGTAGCCGAAGAGACCAGGTATGGGACAATGAGGCCATGACAGGAATCCAGTTCGTCACAGACGCAAAGGGCCGCAAGGTCGGCGTACTGATAGACCTGAAAAAGCATAGGGCGGTGTGGGAAGACTTCTGGGATGGGCTCGTGTCAGAGTCCCGCCGGAAGGAAAAGAGCGTCCCTTACGAACAATACCGCGCCACGCGTCTGAAGCGTGCCCGCCGCCGTGCCTGAATATTCGATTGAAATCAAACGGTCGGCTCAAAAAGAACTAGACGGGCTCGATGATGCGGTATTTAACCGCGTCGACGGGAAAATCCTCGCTCTGGCCGAGGATCCCCGGCCACCCGGTTCCAAGAAGCTGCAAGGCTACAAAGACCTTTGGCGCATTCGCATCGGCGATTGGCGTATCGTCTACGTGATCAACGACCATACAAAGGTCGTAAGTGTCACCCGAGTCGCCCACCGCAGCGAAGTCTACGAATAATTGTGACGCGCGGGCCGTGTCGCGTCAGGCCGGTGAGAGCCTTATCTCGCGCGCAGGAACGCAATCACGTGGTCCGCCTCGATCACGCCCACCAGTTTCCCCGCATCGTTCAGAACCGGCAGCGCTCGCAGGTTGTACTTGTCGAACAGTTCCGCCACCTGCTGTTGATGCGTGTTGGCATTCGTTGAGATGAATCTCGACTCGGCGAGCACATCGAGGCGTGTTTCCGGCTTCGCCAGCACCATGCGCGCCAGCGGAACGACGCCCTGGAGCACATCGCCTTCATCCACGAGATAAATCTCTGTCACAGTTTCGACGTCGCCTTCAAAGTCACGGAGCGCCTGCACGCCCTCCGCGACCATAGCCGTTTGCGGCACCGCGACGTAATCCGTCGTCATGCGGCCGGCGGCAGAATCTTCCCGGAATTCCAGCAGCTCTTCGACTTCGTGCCGCTCTTCCGGATCCATCTCCTCGAGAATCGCCTCGCTGCGCGCGTCCGGCAGCTCCGCCAGCAGGTCGGCCGCGGCCGAGGGATCCATCTCTTCGACGATGCCTGCCGCTACCTCCGAGTCCAGGCCCTCGACCATCGCCTTCTGCAGCTTGGGCTCGACTTCCTCCAGCGCCTCGGCCGCTACCTCTTCGTCGAGCGTCGTAAGGATCGCCTCGCGTTCCGCCGCCGGCAGGTCTTCCAGAATGTCGGCAATGTCGGACGGATGCAGTTGCGCGAGGCGCTCGTGCGCGATGTTCAGCTTCACGCGCCGCGCCGGATCGATCTCGATCACGTCCACAAATTCCCAGGGGATCACCCGCGCGGGAAACTGCCTCGCGAGTCTATCCAGCGCCTGGGTCGGCAGCGCGCCCTTGAACAGCCTGCGAACTGCGCCGCGCACCCCGACTTCCACCTCGCGGACACGCAGGTCTTGCTTCTCCTCATCGCCGTTCGTGAACCACTGCAGGTCCACGTCGTTTACGCGGACGACCTTGCGCCCGTGCACATCGATGATCTGGCGGTCCAGCAGGTCCTGGCGCAGCAGGAGGAAGTTTTCGTCGGCCCGCAGCGGCTTCGGGTCGGCCTCGCTGCGCAGCTCGAGCGCGCCGCTGGGCGTCTGCCGAACTCCGGTTGCGGCGACAAGCTCGAGTCCGCGCCGGCTCTTCAGCACCAGGCCGGCTACCTTGCCGGCCTCGGCTCCGGTGCTCACAGCCAGGTCCCGCACGCGTCCCCGCAGGCGCCCTTTTGCATCGGTGACGGGCGTTCCCAGAATCGAGGTCAGCGTCGGATTGTTCTCTTTGTCAGCCACGATTTCCTGGTTATCTCCGATGCAGTCTAACAGCAGAAAGGGCAACCCTCCTCATGCTGGGGCGATCCAAAATGGAGGCGACGCCTGGCTTTGGCTCAGCACCCGCCTGATTTGGGCCGAACCACAACTATCTCGACAGGAAGCGGTTGAGACTGCTTGACATTGCCTGCGCCAGCAAGCAAACTGCCTGCAACGAGATCGGTGAGGTTAGCTGAGAAAAGAATGGGAAAGAGCGAGGAAGAGCATTTGACCGGACAACAGGCAAGCCGCATCACCTACACGCTCGAATCCTCGCTGGAAAGTGTAAACAAAGTTGAGGAAACCGCCGAACAGATGGCCAAGAAGGCGGGGATCGATGAAGACGAAGTCTTTCGCGTCGCCATGGCCGTCAGGGAGGCTGCTGTCAACGCCGTGCTCCACGGCAACTCCTACGATCCCGACAAGCGCATCACCGCTTCGTTCGAAAATACTGGGGAGGCCCTGGTGATCCGGATCGCCGATCAGGGCAAGGGGCTCGACCCCGATACCCTGCCCGATCCACTGGCTCCGGAAAACCTGCTACGCGGCTCGGGACGCGGCATCTTCCTCATTCGCTCATTCATGGATGAGGTACACTTCAAGCTATTGCATCCCGGAACTGAGTTGACACTAATCAAGCATCTTGGGACGGCTCAAACAGGCACTTAAGGAGGGACTCTTTCGTGAGCATGAAATTAACCACCCGTCAGGTGGATGGCGTGACGATTCTTGATCTGAGCGGACGCATTACTCTGGGTGAGGGCAGTGTCCAGTTGCGTGATGCTATTCGCGACCTGCTGTCGAAAGGACAGAAGCTTATCCTGCTGAATCTGGCCGACGTGAATTACATCGACAGCTCGGGCATCGGCGAACTCGTCAGCGCATACACCACCGTTCGCAACCAGGGCGGCGAGCTGAAGCTTCTGAACCTCACCAAGAAGGTTCACGACCTGCTCCAGATCACCAAGCTCTACACGGTGTTCGACGTCAAGGACGACGAAGCCACCGCGATCGCTTCTTTCACCCGCGCGTAAATCCGCAGGACCTCCTCCGTCCTGGCACAAAGAGGCTGCCCGAAGGCAGCCTCTTTTCTGTTCTCAGCTACGCCTAGAACTTCACCACGGGCGCCGTCCGCGAGCCCTCGCTCGCCTCGAAGTACGCATTATTCGGCTGGAAGCCCGCTATGCCCGCCCAGATACTGTTCGGAAACTGCCGGATGAAAGTGTTGTAGTCCCTCAGCGTCTCGTTGTAGCGGCGCCGCTCGACGGCGATGCGGTTCTCCGACCCCTCGAGCTGCGCCTGCAGCGCCAGAAAGTTCTGGTCGGCCTTCAGATTGGGGTAATTCTCTGAGATCGCAAGCAATCTGCCCAGCGCCCCATCGAGCTGCCCGTTGGCCTGAATCTTCCCCGAAGGATCCTTCGCATTCAGGAGTGCGGCACGCGCATTCGCTATGTCGTCGAACACTTTCTCTTCGTGCGTGGCATATCCCTTCACCGTGCTCACCAGGTTCGGAATCAGGTCCGCGCGGCGCTGCAGCACCACATCCACCTGCGACCACTGGGCCTTGACGGCCTCCTGCTTGGCGACCATCTGATTCTTGGCGCTCACATAGCTGCCAAAGACCATCAGTATGACCAGAAAAATCACCACAACCACGCCAATTGCGATCCATAACCCGCGACGCATCATCGTGCTGTTTCTCCCCCGCTCTTGAAACGAGCCTTCGTTATCTTACCAATCGCCCCCGGCGCCACCGCCGCCGGTGCTGCCGCCGCCGAATCCACCGAAGCCGCTGCCGCCGTCGTCGTCTCCTCCGCCTCTACCACCTCCACCGCCGCCGCCGAACCCGCCTCCCATGAACATGCCGAGCAGAAATCCGATCAGCCCCGAACCACCCAGGCGCGCGAGAAGAAAAAGAACAAACAGCAGGAAGATGCCCAGCAGCAGAAGCTGCCCCAGGCTCAAGTGCACTGTCTTGCCGGCCGGTTGCCGTTGTTGCTGTGTCAGCGGCGCCAGCGTTACGCCGGCATCCTTGGCAATGATCTGCGCAACCTGGCCGACGGCCAGCGACATCGCCCCGTCGAAGTCATTATTGCGGAGGTAAGGAACCATCTGCCGCCCAATCACGCTCACCGTCGCGTCGGGCAGAATGCTCTCGAGGCCATACCCCGTCGAGATGAAGCGCTTGCGATCCTGCACCGCGACCAGGATCAGCACCCCGCGGTCGCTGCCCTCCTTGATTCCCTTCTTGCCGAGTCCCCAGGCCTGGTACAGATCGACGGCATATTGCTCGATGGGCTCGTCCGCGGTAGTCGTCACCGTGACCACCGCGATCTGGGCGTTGGCTTCGTGATCGACCTGGCCGCACACGCGGTCCAGCTTCTGAATGACTGGCGGCGACATCACGTGTGCGAAGTCGCTGACGTAATCGGTGGGTTTCGGCAGGCTCTTGACCGGCTGGCAGACAGCCGTTGCGCAAAGGATTATGGCCGCCAGAGCCACCCGGCAGCCCAGTGAGATCTTACGAGGCATTGGCACGATTCTACCGGACTCGATTCTATCGGAAAGAAAAGGGCGTCGCGCGGGACGCCCCGAATGCTCCATCGCTGCACCGGCTCGTTATTGCCCAGCGCTGCTGTTCTTGCCTTTGCCAGTGGTGACATTGTGGCTCTGCGCGATCTGTTCGATCATCTGCAGGTGCTGATCGATAACCTGCGAGCCCTGCTGCGCCGCCTGTTTCACAGCCGGATTCTGCGCCTGCTGCGCCTCTGTCTTGAATTCCGATGCGTCCTTCTTGTGGTCCTTCAGCATGCACTTGATGTACTCGTTGTCGAACTGCGCGCCTGACAGATTCTGAAGCGTGGCCATGGTCTTCTCGTCCTTCTTCGACAATTTCGTTGGCGGCGCCACTCCGAGCTGCTGTGCCACCGGCTGCATCTCCTCGTTGAGCCTGGTGTGATCGTCCACCATCTTCTGACCAAACTGCTTCACGTCGTCACTGGACGCCTTCTGGGCTGCCAATTGGCCCAGCTGAACCTCGGCCATGCCGCCTTCCATCGCCTCGCGGACGAAGGCCTTCTCCTGCATCTGGCTATCTGGGCGCCTGCTGCTGCATCGCATCGGGGGTGTTCATGTTGGGATTTGTGTTGGGATTCGCGCTCGGGTTTGCGGTGGTCTGAGAGCCGGAGTCACCGGGACGCATCTGCGCCATCGCGCTCGCGCCGACAAACAGGGTCGCCGCGAAGACAGTCACAATACCGGAAAGTCTGTAAATTCGTCTGGGGGTCATTGGGGGAGTTCCTCCTGCGGGGCTCGGCTTCGGGCATGTAATCTAGGGTCTGTTAGCACTATTGCGGCGAGCAGACCCTGGCTCTGCCGCCGGCCTGAAAATGCCCGACATATTAGTTGAGTGCCGCAATCTTGGCCGCGAGTTGTCCCCTTCCGGCCAATTTCTTCTCCGTGAAATCACCTTCGCGCTCAGCGTAGGAGAAGTCCTCGGCATTGTTGGACCTAGCGGCGCAGGCAAAAGCACACTTTTGCGCATGGTCAACCGCCTTGACGAGCCGACCGAAGGCACCGTCTTCTTCCACGGTTGCGATTACCGCGAACTGTCGCCGGAAGCGCTGCGCCGATCCATCGGCATGGTCATGCAGCGCGCTTATCTCTTCCCCGGAACGATCGCCGAAAACATCGCCTTCGGCCCACACCAGCATGGGGAGAAGATTGCCCCGGCTCAGATCGATGCGCTCCTCGCCGAGGTCGGCCTCGACGGCTACGCGTCGCGCGACGCCCTTACCCTCTCTGGCGGAGAGGCGCAACGCGTTGCGATCACCCGCGCCCTCGCCAACAATCCCGAGGTGCTGCTGCTCGACGAGCCGACCTCGGCACTCGATGAGGCATCCCGCGACAGTGTCGAGCACCTGATCGAGCGGCTCATCCACGAGCGCCACCTCACTTGCCTGTGGGTGACCCACAACCCCGAGCAGGCGCGCACCATGGCCGACCGTGTCCTTGTGCTCGATGCAGGGCGGATGAAGGCTCTCGGCACACCGGACGAGGTGCTCTCCAGGCAGGCGGAGGCGGCTGATGTTTGAGCACGCCTTCTCGGGAGGGCTTATCCGGGGCCAGTTTACCCGGGGACTGGTCTATTGCCTTATCACCGCGTCAGCCACGGTGGTCGTCATCCTTCTCGCTCGACGGCGCGCGCCCGACCTGCTCAAAGAAGTCCCTCTCGCCGAGCTTCGCGGAATCCTGCAGATCGTTGCCGTGGGAGCGATTCTTGCCGCGCTTCTCCGCGGACCCGCATGGACATCGATTTTTGTCCTCGCGGGAATGATCCTCGCCGCAGCGAGCATCGTACGGAAGCGGGCCAGGAAGATTCCCGGGGCCTTCATGCTGGCCCTCACCGCAATCACTGCCGGCGCAGGCTCGATCCTGATCGTGATGACCGTCACGGGCGTCATTCCGCTGAAGATCCTTACGCTGATCCCGGTCGGCAGCATGGTCATCGCCAATACTATGAACACGCAGTCTATTTTTCTGGATCGCTTTCGCGGAGAAGTCGTCGCTCACGTCGGCGAAATCGAATCGGCTCTGGCCCTCGGAGCCACCCCGGACACGGCCGTCGGCCGTTACCTGCAGGCCGCCTTCCGCGCCAGCCTCATCCCGGCCGTCGACAACATCCGCTCGCTCGGCATCGTCTGGATCCCCGGCATCATGGCCGGCATGGTGCTCTCCGGAGCATCGCCGCTCTATGCCGCCCTCTACCAGTTTGTGGTGCTCACGACCATCTTCTCTTCATCGGCATTGGCCTGCTTCGTCGCCAGCCATCTGGTGACAAGGCGAGTCTTCTCGGTGCACGCACAGTTATTGCTGCGGGCATAGATCTCGGTTGTCCCAGGATTGCCGGCGGGGCCGACTAAGCGGGCCGCGCCAGCACGCGCTCTTCGAGCATCGTAATCCGATGCTCATGATCCTTGCGGATCTCATTGTCCATGCGGTCGAAGCGCGCTTCCAGGCGATCGAACCTGGAGTCCATGCCATCGAGTCGGCGATTGACGGCATCGAAGCCAGCTTTCATCTCCGAACGCAGATCGTCGGTTGCACTGCGCGTCTCCGAGCGCAGATTATCAAAGCGCTGGCTCAAGCCGCCGATCGCACTTTGGTTCTCTGCACGCAGATCGTCAATGCGCTGATTCAAGCCGCTGATCGCACTTTGGTTCTCTGCACGCAGATCGTCAATGCGCTGATTCAATGCGCTGAAGGCACTCTGATTGTCGGAGCGCAAATCATTAATCACACCGCGAATTTCGGAGCGCAAATCACCGAGGGCACTGCGCATCTCCGCCCTCAGATCCCCAATCGCGCTGCGGTTCGCAATCGTGCCGCCGATCCACACCACCAGTATCGTGAAGAACGGTACACCAATCGCGAAATAGAACTGGATATTCGTCACAGTCTCAGTTCGATTCTAGGCAAATCTTCGTAGAAACGAAAGTTACCAAAGGTTGTACCTCAATGCCCCGACGCTTTGGGCAAATTCCAGTGCAGCCACACGCTGACCACCCGCAGCAGGAAGCAGATCACGCCGCCTGCGATCGCCACCGGAGTTCGCGGCAGTTTCAGCCTCAGGCCGATGACCACCGCTGCCGCTCCCGCCAGCGCCGCCGAGGCATAAACATCCGCCTTTAAAACATTTGGGATTTGAGCAAGCAGCACATCGCGAATCGTGCCTCCGCCCACGCCCGTGATGCCGCCCATCAGAACGGCAATGAAAGGATTGATCCCGTAAGCAAGCGCCTTTTCCGCACCGGCAACCGCAAACAGGCTCAGCCCGGCCGCGTCCAGCACCATGAGCGCCGAACTTGGAATCCCGTGCACCGGATTCGGAAACAGAATCTCTGCCCCTGCCGCTGCAAACGCGATCGCTCCGTATCTCCAGTCGCGAATCGAGTTCGGTGGAATCGCGCCGATCAGCAGGTCGCGGATAATGCCGCCTCCCAGCGCCGTCGCAAAGGCAAGCACCATAGCGCCGAGCAGATCGAGATCGCCATTCTCGGCCGCCATTGCTCCTTCAACGGCAAAGACCAGCGTGCCGGCAAAGTCAAAAAACAGCAGCAGCCGGTCTGAGGTGGGCTTTGCGATCTCCCTGAGATTCATCTCCGCGCCATTGTAGCGTCCACCCCGGACTCAACCCTTCGATGGATGCGAGTTCTGAATCCTTCCGGTTAGGATGGCGGGGACATTTTCAGACATGGAACCGAAGAGACAGATGGGACTGGCGGCGACCATCGCCGTCGTAAGTGGTGAATCAATCGCCCTAGGCATCTTTCTCACCCCGGCGGCGATGGCCAAATCGCTCGGCTCTCCCACGCTGCTCGCCGCCATCTGGTGCGGCATGGCGCTCATGGCCCTGGCAGGAGCTTTGTGTTATTCCGAACTCGCCGTGCGATACCCCGTCGCCGGCGGCGAGTACGTTTATCTGCGTGAAGGCTACGGGCCGCGCGTGGCTTTTCTTTATGGTTGGATGTCCGCCGCCGTCATCGATCCCGGCATCGCCGCCGCGCTCGCCTTTGGAGGCATCCCCTATGTGCAGTCGATCGTCAGCGTCTCGCCGCGGGTCGCGACCCTCCTGCCTTTCGCAATCCTCCTTGTCCTCGGCGCAATCAACTATCTTGGCACGCGTCTGAGCGGCCGCGTCATGGCCACGGCTAACCTGCTCAAGCTGGCAGTGCTCTTCGCACTCGTCGCCTGGGCTTTGGTCTCCGGACATGCCTCGACCTCCAACCTGCTGCCACTGACCACGCGCCGTCCCGGCTCCGACATGCTCTTCGCCGCTATCGCCGGTTCGGTGGTCAACGCCTTCTTCAGCTTCGGAGGCTGGTGGGAAGCCGGTAAGCTCGCCGGCGAAGTACGCAACCCGCGGCGCACCCTGCCGCTGGCCTTCACCTGCGGAGTCCTGCTCGTTACCGCGGTCTACCTGCTCGTGAGCTTCGCCTTCCTCGCTGTCGTCCCGCTCGAAAAGATCGCTTCAAACACCGCGTTCGTCGCGCAGTTCGGCCAGGCTCTCTTCGGCGCCTCCGGCGGACGCATTCTCTCCACCTGTGTGTTGCTTTCAGTCGCCGGAGGACTCATGGCTATGACCATGGCCGCGCCCCGCGTCTACTACGCCATGGCGAAAGACGGCGCATTCTTCTCTATCTTCGGACGACTGCACCCGCGCTTTGGAACACCGGCCAACGCCATCCTGCTGCAGACCTGCGGAGCGCTGCTCATCCTGCTCTTCGGAGCCTTCGACAAGATCCTCGCCTACATCATCTTTTCCGCTGTCTGCTTCCTCGCGCTCTCCGTCACCACGCTCTTCCGTTTGAGGGATCCCGTACGCCGCTGGTGGTATCCGGCCGCGCCTGTCGTCTATCTCGCCGGCAGCGCCGTCGTAGCGCTGCTCATCCTCATGCACAGCCCCGTGCCCGCACTCATCGGCGTCGCCGTCGTGCTCGCCGGAGGCCTGCTGCATCGCCGCTTTTCAGCATCTAGACCCGTTGCAGTCGAAACCGCAACAGAAACTTCAATACCCTGAAAGGAATCATGGCTTACATCAATCTTCCCGAAGCACTCCCAGGCATTCGCGGCCTGATGGCCTTTCGCCCCGAGACGGCGCGCGCCATGAACGACCTCGTTGAAACCCTGCTCCACGCGCCGCACTCGCTCACGCCCGGCGAACGCGAGCTGATCGCCACCTACGTCTCCTACCTCAACGACTGCTATTACTGCCAGACATGCCACGGATACATCGCAGCCGCATGCCTCGACGGCGACGAAGAATTGGTCAAGCGCGTCAAAGCTGACTTCCAGCATGCGGACATCTCCGACAAGCTCAAGGCGCTTCTCGTAATCGCCAGCAAAGTTCAGAAGGGCGGCAAGCATGTCACCGCGGAAGACGTCGCCCAGGCCCGCTCGCTCGGCGCGACCGACCTCGAGATTCACGACACCGTCCTGATAGCCGCTGCCTTCTGCATGTTCAACCGCTACGTCGACGGACTCGGCACCTGGCAGCCCCGCGACGAAGCCATGTACCGCGAGCGCGGCCAGCGCATCGCCCGCGATGGCTACGTCGTCATCAGCCAGGAATACCTGCCCGCAGAAGTTGCTGCGGCTAAATAACCCCAAAAACAGGAGACGCACTATGCCTCACATCGCCCTGCCCGAAGGATTGGCCGGGCATCACCGCCGGCTTCGCTTTCCGCCCCGAGACTGCAAAGCCCATGCGCGAGCTTGCCCATATCCTGCTGCACGAGCCCAATTCCCTCACGCCCGGAGAGCGCGAGCTGATCGCCACCTATGTCTCCTCGCAGAACGACTGCTACTTCTGCCAGACGAGCCACGGAGCAGCCGCCGCATGCCATCTAGGCAGCGGCGATATCGTCAAGCAGGTCAAGACCGACTTCGAGACGGCTCCCGTCACGCCCAAGCTCAAGGCCCTGCTCGCCATCGCCGGCAAAGTGCAGCAGAGCGGCAAGAACGTCACCTCGAGTGACATCGAACGCGCCCGCCGCCTCGGCGCAACCGACCTCGAGATCCACGACACCGTCCTCATCGCCGCCGCCTTCAGCATGTACAATCGCTACGTCGACGGACTCGGCACCTGGCAGCCCCACGACGAAGCCATGTACGCGCAGATGGGCGAAGCACCTTGCCGCAGAGGGCTACCGCAAGCGGACTTCCGAGCAGCCAGAGCCCGAATACTACGGCACCGCCCGCTCCGCGGCCGAGAAAGGAGCTGGTGGGTGCCCCGCCTTCGCGGAGCTAAGGCGGGATTGAAGATCTGGGTGCGACGGTGCCCCATTCAAGCCTTGTTTTGGCTTGAGTGGGCTGCCTCACCCACTTGACACGCAGGCGACAATGGTGCGGGGAGAAAGATCATGCTCTCAAGAAGCGATCTCATAGGCTTTATCCCGACCAGGAACCCCGCACAGGCACGCACCTTCTACGAGCAGACCCTCGGCCTGCGATTCCTGAGTGACGACGTCTTCGCGCTCGTCATGGAAGCCAAGGGCAACATGATCCGCATCGTGCACGTGAAGGAATTCACACCCTTTGCCTTCACCATCCTGGGATGGGAGGTGTGCAACATCGAGAACGAGGTCACCTCCCTCGCCGCACGAGGCGTCGCATTCAAGCGCTACGCGTGGCTCGAGCAAAGCGAATCCGGCGTGTGGACGGCTCCTGGCGGCGCAAAAGTCGCATGGTTCCAGGACCCGGACGGCAACGTGCTGTCGCTCTCGCAGCACCCGTAGGAATCACCTGCGCGGCGGCTTCACAGAATTTCATCACGCGCGAGAAATGTCAGCCCTGCAAGCACCTGTCGTTTCGGGAATTTTTAGATTCCCATTGCGGAGTTGTTGACACTTAAGCTAATCTTCGTCTGCGCATTTGTCTGGCGCGAAACCCCCCAAAGTATCTGTTCTTCATTTTGCTGCCGCGGCGCTTTTTGGATATCGCGCAGGACCCTCGGGCAATCCCTATCTCACGGAGTGGCGCATGCGCTTGCAATCTCGTCTTGTCTTCTCGATTGGCCTTTTCCTCGCAGCCTTGACCCTTCAGGCCACAGCACAAGACTCGAACCCAGCTCTCACCGGAAATTCCCTTAGTAAGCCTTCGGCCCAGAAGAAAGCCGCGGTGGTCGACAGTTACGACAAGCTGCCCCTGAGTTTCGAAATCAATCGCGGTCAGGCAGACCCGCAAGTCCGCTTCGTTTCGCGCGGCATGGGTTATTCGCTGTTTCTCACCGACTCATCAGCGGTGTTGGCTCTCACCGGAAGTGATTCGACGAAACAGGCCTCCGGATCCAAGGGCTCTCGCGCGGCGCGAGCGCAGGACGCAAAAGCAGGCAAAACCGACGTCATCCGTATGGAACTGGCTCGGACACCCCAGAACCCGGCGCCGCAGGCCCCGAAAATCTCCGGCTCAGATCTGCTCGACGGCACAACCAATTACTTCGTCGGAAATGATCCGGCAAACTGGCACACCAGCGTCGCTACCTACGGCAAGGTAAAGTACACCGGCGTGTATCCCGGCGTGGATCTTATCTACTATGGCAACCAGCGTCGCCTCGAGTATGACTTCGTGGTCGCGCCAGGATCCGATCCCGGCGTCATCCGCTTCCAGTTCTCCGGAACCAGAAAGATGAAACTCGACGGTGACGGCGACCTTATCCTTACCGCCGGCCACCACCGGGTCGTCTTCGATAAACCCGTGGTCTATCAGGAAACAGCCTCAGGCCGCGAGCCCGTCGCCAGCCGCTTCAAGCTAATGGCGAAAAACTCTATCGGGTTCTCGCTTGGCAGCTACGACCGGAACAAGCCGCTCGTCATCGACCCAACCCTGGCCTATTCCACGCTGCTGGGCGGCGGCGGACCGCCCCAGGCAACCGGAGGCGAAAGTTCGGCAATCGCCGTTGACAGCGCTGGAAATGTCTATGTAGTCGGAACCACTTCTGTTGCCGACTTCCCAACTACAAGCAGTGCATACCAAGCCAAGCTGAACGGCCTTGAAATCGACAATAATCTCCTCTATTCGTTTGTGACCAAGCTCGATCCCACCGGATCCAAGGTAATCTACTCCACCTATTTGACAGGTATTCACTCGGGTCTTGCATCGAATGGCGATAGCAACGTCACTTCACCCGGAGATTCGATTTACAGCATCTTCGTCGATTCATCCGGGGATGCCTATCTGGCAGGCGCCACGAATTCTTATGATTTCCCGGTGACCACCGGCGCCTATCAGACAGTCAATAACTCGGGTTTCGCAAATGACGGCTATCCCAACGGGTTCATCACCAAGCTCAATGCAACCGGGTCCGCATTGATCTACTCCACATATCTGGGAGGAAGCTTTGCGGACTACTGCTCGCAGATAGTCGTCGACGCTTCCGGCAATGCCTACATTGTCGGCGCGGCGTCTTCTCCCGACTTCCCCCATACCACCAACGCCTTCCAGCCACAGAACAACAGCAATTACGCAATCAATGCCTATAACGCATTTGTAACTAAATTGAGCGCTGACGGTTCCTCGTTGATCTATTCCACTTTTCTTGGCGGCAGCGCCAGGGATTACGGACAAGCAATCGCTATTGATAGCGAAGGAAACGCCTATGTTACTGGAAGAGCAGGCTCAACAGATTTCCCCACACTCAACCCTTTCCAGAGCATTAATTACTCTGAAGCTTCCCAAGGGGAACCGACAGGGTTCGTCACCAAGCTGAACTCTTCCGGGACTGCCCTCGTCTATTCCACTTATCTGGGCGGAACGGGAGCCAATCTTGGCTTCCAGGTCAATCCTGTCGCATCCGACAACCCCACGGCCATCGTTGTGGATTCTGCGGGCGATGCCTATGTAACAGGGGTCACATACTCACAGGATTTTCCGCTGAAGAATCCCTACCAGAGTACGAACAAAACCTATACGAATCGTCTGGCCAGTGTTAACTCCACCGGATTCGTGACCAAATTCGATCCCACCGGAGCAGCCCTCGTCTTCTCAACCTACCTTGGGAGCAGTGGCGGCGAATTTGCCGCCTCTGGTCAGGGCAACATGGCACTCGATAGCAAAGACAATATCTACTTCACCGGTACGACTGCCGGCTACGATTACCCGGTCACATCAACCGCATTTCAGTCCCTGAACCGCACGACTCAGTACTACAGCAACGGGACGGCGTACCGGGCATATGATAACGCCTTTCTCACCGAATTGAGCTCTGACGGGCAACAGCTGCTGTACGCCACGTATCTGGGAGGAAGCGGCTTCGGGTCCGCTTATGATACCGGCGCAAGCCTTGCGTTGGATTCGTCTGGAAACGCCTATGTAGCGGGAACCGCCGGCTCCAACGACTTTCCGACGACCGCGGGTGCATACCAGACAACAAAATTTACCGAATACGATGCCTTTGTCGCCAAGTTCACGTTCGGCTCCGCTTCGAACAAGACTCTTACCACCATCAAGTCGAATGCTAATCCGCAAAATACCGGCACCAGCGTCACTTTTACGTCTTATGTAGCATCCACATCAGGAACCGGAATCCCCACCGGCACAATTACATTCAGCGTTGACGGCGCAGCAAGTTCTCCAGTTACGTTAAACCAGGCAGGCTACGCAACCTATACGCCCCCTTCGCTATCCGACGGGGATCACACCATCGTAGCAAGCTATTCCGGTGATAAGAATTACGCTGCCAGTAGTGCTGTGCTTACTCAAGCAGTAGTAGGGGCACCGGCCAGTATCGCAGTTGTAAGCGGCTCCGGACAATCCACCTATCTATATACGCCACTCGCAAATCTGATAGTGCTTGTTGTTAAAGATGCGAATGGAACGCCGGTTCCAAACGTCCCCGTGTATCTCAGCGGATTTGCTCTTTACTATATCTACACTGGATACGTCGATGCCGGAACCTTCAGCACTGATGCTACAACCGGCTTCGATGGAACAGTATCATTCACGGTCTATCCCGCATCAACCGGCAATCTTGTAGGAACCGCAAAGGTGAGTGGCGTTAATACACCCGCCTTCTTCACGGTGAACGCACTATCTCCGATTGCAGCCACTCCGACATTCTCAGTGCTGCCGGGAACTTACACTACCGTGCAGCAGGTTTCTCTTGCGGATACGACACCCGGAGCGACGATTCATTACACAACCGACGGCACCACGCCAACAACTTCGTCCACTTTGTACGTGGGCAACCCCATTACAGTTTCTAAAACCGAGACCATCAAGGCCATAGCCGTAGCCTCTAATTATGCCAATAGCGCCGTAGCTACGGCACAATACACCATCAATCTGCCCACGGCAGCCACGCCGGTGTTCAGCCCGCCGCAAGGCACATTCCTCAGCGCGCAGGAAGTAACCATCACCGATTCAACGCCCCAAGCGACAATCTACTACACCACGAATGGAACAACTCCAACCACGTCATCCCAGCGATACTACGATCCGATCTATGTCTCCTTGTCGGAGACCATCAAAGCCATCGCGGTGGCTAATAACTATAGCAACAGTCTCGTGGCCACTG
This sequence comes from uncultured Acidobacteriaceae bacterium, assembly GCA_963782175.1. Classification (GTDB taxonomy): domain Bacteria; phylum Acidobacteriota; class Terriglobia; order Terriglobales; family Acidobacteriaceae; genus Silvibacterium. The sequence continues at coordinate 321,111 of CAWAIX010000004.1, read as the reverse complement.
GCGCCTACGTCATCACAACGACGCTCCCTCCGCCCACGTTCAATCCTTCGCCCGGCAACTACAACGTCTCACAATCGGTGACCATCAGCGATGCGATTCAGGGCGCATCCATCTACTACACCACCGACGGAAGCACTCCCACGACTTCTGCCATTCTGTACACCGCGCCCATTCCCGTCGCTTCGAAAGAGACGATTCAGGCAATCGCGGTGTCCGACGGTCAGGCCAGCAGCGTATCCTCGGCGACCTACAACGTTACAGCGCCGCTTAGCTTCGTGAATGTCACTCCCTGCCGGGTGGTCGACACGCGCAACGCCAACGGTTCCTTCGGCGGCCCCGAGATGTCTGCCGGACAAACCCGCGCCTTCAATATCCCACAAAGCGCCTGCGGGATACCTTCCAACGCCGCCGCCTATTCGCTCAACGTCACCGTCCTTCCCAGCAAGACCCTCGGCTATCTCACCATCTGGCCCACGGGACAAAACCAGCCCAACGTCTCCACCCTCAACTCTCCTGACGGACGTATCAAAGCCAACGCTGCCATCGTCCCCGCAGGAACCAACGGCGGAGTCAGCGTCTACGTCACCGACGCCACACAGGTCATCCTCGACATCGATGGCTACTTCCTGCCTGCAGGCAGCTCCGGAGGCTTGGCATTCTATCCGCTCACGCCCTGCCGCATCGCCGACACCCGCAACGCCGCCGGCTCCCTCGGCGGACCCTCGATCAACGGAGGCGCCAGCCGGGCGTTCCCCATCCTTTCCAGCAACTGCAACGTCCCCACGACGGCCAAGGCATACTCGCTCAACTTCACCGCCGTTCCCCACAGCACGCTCAACTACCTGACCACCTGGCCGACGGGCGAGGCCCAACCCAACGTCTCGACACTCAACGCCGGGACCGGAGCCGTCACCGCGAACGCCGCCATCGTGCCTGCCGGTACCAGCGGCGACGTCTCGGTCTTCGTCTCCGACACATCCGACGTGATCCTCGACATCAACGGCTACTTCGCGCCCCCGGGCAGCGGAGGCCTGTCCCTCTACACCGTTGCTCCCTGCCGCGTCATCGATACCCGGCCCACCGCCTTCAACGGAGTGCTCCCCGTCAATGTCGAGGGCAGCGCCTGCGCGCCACCGTCCGGTGCCGAGGCCTATGTCTTCAACGCGACAGTCGTGCCTCCCGGCGCACTCGACTACCTCACTCTCTGGCCCGCCGGAGAGAACCAGCCCTACGTCTCCACACTCAACGCCCTCGACGGGGTCATCACCTCGAACATGGCCATCGTCCCGACCAACAACGGCAGCATCGACGCCTTCGCTTCCGACTCCACCAACCTCATCCTCGACATCTCCAGCTACTTCGCCCCATAAAGGCGAAGTAGCTGCTCCGGGTGCCCCGCCTTCGCGCAGCTAAGGCGGGGTCAGCCTTAATCACCGCCCGCGCGCGCGGCTTCGTCAACCCGTAGACCCCAGCGCGCCCTTCCTCGAAATGGCCGAGAATTTCTCCAAACCAACTAGAATAGAAATAGAGGCTAAAGAAAGAGCCCGGCCGCACCCGCAGCCGGGCCTTTCTATTTTGGGATAGGCACGAGCAAGATATTTGCAATCAATTGGTTACGGAACATCGCCCCGTAAGCTGCGTCTTTTATATGACATAGCCGCACGTCATTGAATCCATGGGAGAAACTCGCAAGGTTCCTGCTTTCTATGACTTACAACCAGATGCCTCGGGTGAAAGTTATTTAGATCAATGAATTAGCTCGATTCTGGCGGAAGACCCGGGAGCGGGTACCCTCCTATATCCTGAAGAGTGATGTCCACCCGCACCGAGATCGCCCCTCCCGTCGCCGCCCGCCACCACACCGAAACCGTCATTCAAGGCCAGATCCTGACCGACGATTACGCCTGGCTCCGAGAGCGCGACAATCCTGAAGTCACTGCCTACCTCGAAGCCGAGAATGCCTATACCGCCGCCGTCCTTGAGCCTACGACCGAGCTGCAAAAGACGCTCTACGACGAGATGCTCAGCCACATCAAAGAGACCGACGTCTCGGTTCCCTTCCGCGACGGAGAATACTGGTATTACTCCCGCACCGAAGAGGGCGCGCAGTATCCGATCTACTGCCGCAAACCGGGATCTGCCGACGCTCCAGGTGCCGGACGCTCCCGAGCAGGTCATCCTCGACGTCAACGAGCTGGCCAAGGGCGAAGACTTCATGGCAGTGGGAATGAGCACCGTCTCCGACGATGGCAACCTGCTCGCCTACTCGACCGACAACAAGGGATTCCGCCAGTACACGCTGCATGTGAAGGATCTCCGCACCGGCGAACTGCTCGCCGAGCGGGTGGAGCGCGTCGGCTCGATTGTCTGGGCCGCCGACAACCGCACCATCTTCTACACCGTCGAGGACGAGGAGCAGAAGCGCCAGTTCCAGCTCTACCGGCATGTGCTCGGAACGCCCCACTCCGAGGACGCCCTCATCTACGAGGAGACCGACGAGAGGTTCAACATAGGGGCCGGACGCACCCGCGACGACCGCTACATCATCCTTGAAAGCTCCAGCCACACCACCAGCGAGGAGCAGTTCCTCCCTGCCGATAACCCGACCGGCAGTTGGCGCCTGATCCAACCCCGCCAGGACAACGTGGAGTACTACGCCGACCACCGGGGTGGCCTCTTCTACATCCGCACCAACGACACGGGAAGAAATTTTCGCCTGGTCATCGGCGCCGGTCGATGCTCCCGAGCAGCGCGAACTGGACGGAAATCCTGCCCCACAGACCCGAAGTAATGCTTGAAGAAGTCGATCTATTCGACACATTCCTTGTGGCGTGCGAGCGCCGAATCGGATTGCAACACCTTCGCGTCTTCTCGTTCACTGGTTCGGGCCCGGAAACCGCTGCGACCCGCGAGATGTCCTTCCCCGAACCGGTCTACACTGCGCATCCGCACATCAACCGGGTCTTCGATACAACGAAGTTCCGCTACAGCTACCAGTCATTAGTTACGCCCGCATCCGTCTACGAGTACGACGTGGTGACAGGGGAGTCGACGCTACTCAAGCAGCTTGAGATTCCTGGCGGCTTCGACCGAACTCTCTACGGCTCCGAGCGCCTCTTCGCCAAGGCCCCGGACGGAGTCGAGGTTCCTGTCTCCCTGGTCTACCGCAAGGACCGCTTTCAGTCGGGCAGGAATCCCCTTTACGTCTACGGATACGGCGCCTATGGATATCCCTTGCCCGTCGGCTTCAGCAGCAGCCGACTAAGCTTGCTCGACCGGGGCTTTGTGATGGCGTATGCCCATGTTCGCGGAGGTGGCGACCTCGGCAAGCCCTGGCATGACGCCGGCCGGCTCCTGCACAAGCGCAACACCTTCACCGATTTCATAGCGGTCACCGAGCACCTGCTGGCGCAGGGCTATGGGGACCCCGCGCGCGTCGCTATCGAAGGCGGCAGCGCCGGGGGCCTGCTGATGGGCGCCGTTGCGAACCTACGTCCTGACTTATTCCGAGCCATTTTGTCGCACGTGCCCTTTGTCGACGTGATGAACACCATGCTTGATGCGTCGCTGCCGCTCACCGTGCCTGAGTATGAGGAATGGGGTGACCCCAACAAGCCGGATTTCTTCAAGTACATGTTGAGCTATTCGCCGTACGACAATGTTGAAGCGAAAAGATATCCTGCGATGCTGGTGAAGACCTCGCTCTACGACAGCCAGGTAATGTACTGGGAACCGGCGAAGTACGTCGCGAAGCTACGGACCCTCAAGATTGACGGCAACTCGCTTCTGCTGCACACCAACATGACCGCGGGCCACGGCGGGGCATCCGGACGTTATGACTATCTCAAGGAAATCGCTATGGATTATGCATTTCTTCTTAACGAACTGCAGGTTTGACCTGCGCTCACGGCGAAAAAGTTTGAGTTCCCACGCTTTGCTATACTGACGCGTTTGCTATGAAGATTCTCGTCTGCATCAAGCAGGTCCCACAGAAGGATGCGCCGCTCAAGCTGAACGAAGACGGCACGTGGATTCGCGAAGACGTCTCCTATGAGGTGAATGAGCCCGACGCCTATGCGCTGGAGGAGGCTCTGCGGCAGAAGGAAAAGCACGGCGGAGAAGTTGCCGTCATCACCGCCGGGCCGGCACGGGCTTCGCAGGTGTTGCGCGAGGCGCTGGCCAAGGGAGCTGATAGGGCGATTCATCTGGAGGACGACAGATTCGTCCGCCTCGACTCGGCCAACACGGCCCGGGCGATCGCCGCAGCAGTCGCGGAGGAGAACTTTGACCTGATTGTGACCGGGCTGCAGTCGGATGACTACGGCGCTGCGCAAACCGGCGTGCTGCTCGCCGAGATCCTGGGGCGTCCGCACGCAACCATCATTATCGGCATCGAAAAGACCGGCGATGGACTGCACCTCAAGCGCGAGCTCGAGGCCGGACACTACCAGTTCATCGATATGCCGTTGCCTGCGGTCCTGACCATTCAGAGCGGCATCAACAAGCTGCGCTATGCGTCGCTGATGGGCATCAAGCAGGCGAAGAACAAGCCGGTGCGCAAAGTAGCCTGGGCGGAAGTCGAGCCAAAGCTAAGCGCCCATCAGCAGAAGATCGAGCGGCTTTACATCCCAGAGAAGCAGAAGAAGACACGGATGATCGAGGCTCCGGCGGCCGAAGCGTCGAAGAAGCTGGTCGAATATCTCAAGAACGAAGCGCGCGTGATTTAATGGCTGTAAGCACCTGACAAGGAGAGAGAGGCACGTGGCAAATCTGACCATCCCCGCCGCCGAGCGCGGCCTGACCCCGAATGAAGTCGAGCGGCTGGACAAGCGACGCCAGTGGGGGTTGACGTTTCAGGTCATAGCCGGGCAGTTCGCCTTCTTCGCCGTGCTGCTCACGCTCTGGAGCGGGCAGGATCTCACCTACTCGCCGGCGTGGATTCGTCCCATGTTCTACTACAACGTCCTCACGGGCGCACTCGCGGTCATCTTCGGCCTCTATGGAACCTGGCTGAAGCGCGGCGCGCGGGAGTTCTAGGACTGACCGGGACTGACCGTCCAGGTAATCGCGCCTTCGGCGCAAAACCCTTAAGAGTAGATAGCTAAATGGCAGACAGCATCCTTGTAGTAGCGGAGCAGCGTGAAGGCAAGCTGAACCGCGTTTCGTTCGAGACCATCGCAGCGGCGCAGGCTATTTCGAAGAGTACCGGCTGGCCGGTAGAGGTTGTGCTGCCGGGCAGCGGCATCGGTGCGCTGGCGCAGGAGCTGGCTCAAAGGGCTGCGGCCAAGGTGTATGCGCTGGAGAGTCCGGCGCTGGCGGCGTATACGTCGGATGCCTATGTGTACGTGCTCAAGGCGTTCATTGCCGCCCAGCAGCCGAAGCTGGTGCTCTTCCCGCACACGTACCAAGTGCGGGACTTCGCGCCTCGGCTGGCGCTGGCGCTCGACCGGACGCTCATCTCCGACTCTATCGGCTACAAGCATGAAGGTGGGAAGCTGCTCTTCACGCGGCAGATGTTCCAGGGCAAGTTCGCCGCGGATGTTTCGTTCGGCGGAGATGCGCCGTGGCTGGCAACGATCCAGATCGGGGCGTTCAGGGGCGATCAGGCAGAGGCTGGATCGGCTCCGGTTGAAAATGTAACAGCGGCGGTAGCGGATGTCCCGCCCCGGGTGACTCCGCATGAGGTGTTCCAGGAGGCGAAGCAGGCCGTCGACCTATCGCAGGCGGAGGTGATCGTCGCCGTGGGCCGCGGGATCAAGGAGCAGAAGAACCTCGTGCTGGCCGAGGAGCTGGCCAAGGTGCTGGGCGGAGAGGTTGCGGCTTCGCGGCCTATCTGCGACAACGGGTGGCTGCCCCTTGAGCGGCAGATCGGGTCGTCGGGGCAGACGGTCGCGCCCAAGCTCTACTTCGCGCTCGGCATCAGCGGAGCGATCCAGCACATCGTCGGCATGAAGGGGTCAAGAACGATCGTGGCGATCAACAAGGACTCAGAAGCACCGATCTTCGAGATCGCCGATGTCGGCGTGGTGGGGAATCTCTTCGACGTGGTTCCCGCAGTGACGGAAGAGATCAGGAAGGCGAAGGCTGGAGCGTAGGCTTTTCTTGTTCCCGTTTCGGGATTCTGCTCTACCCTACCCCCTCCCCCATCCAATGCCGTTTCATCCATCTGATTGATTCCATTCGGCCTGCAATTTGAGTTCGCACCCAAGTAATTGATTTCTTGGATCTTGCGAGCTTTGGAGGTCGTTCCTCATTCATTTCAAAAGGCTTGTGGCATCTCGTTGCCACAAGCGGGTCGCATGGCAGCGCACTTTTTTTGGCAAATCACTCATTCCAGGAAAGTATATATTTTCTCCGATCCGTTAATAATTGATTTAAAAGGACTTTGCAGAATTTGTCCCGCCTTGCTCTCAGGGAGCGTATCCGATCACTTTGGACCGGCCTCTATTTTTATTTGCCTCTATTTCTATTCTAGCGTCAGAAGGTAGTTCGGCCAATAGCGCCAGGTGGCTAAGTCTCTCGTAATTATTCGCTTACTAGCGATTGTTCACTGAGAAGACTTGACATCGTGGAATATGCGCCGGCACTCAGGTATGCAGGCTTCGTCATTCCACGAAAGGTGGATGGTCACGTGGGATGGTAACCGGGAGAATGAAACAACCGTAACCTCGATACGATGACCAGCGTACTTACCGAGACTCTCGAAGGTGCCACGCAGCCCAGCCGCCTTGCTCACTGGGTGGGTCCCTATACCGTCGTGCTTGCCGCCGTTTTGGCCGGGTTCTGCATGGAACATGCCTTGAGGCCGGTTCCGGCGTTTCCGTACGACGATCCCTACATCACGCTGCACTCGGCGCAGGTGCTGCATTGGGGATCCGATCCGAATTATCCCGGAGTTCCGGCGCTCTTTGGAGTGACCAGTGCACCGTTCGCGGGACTGGTTTACCTTCTGCTCTTCGTTCTGCCTTCGTTGCAAGCGCTCGAATCGGCGTGCTGGATCGGCGTCCTCTTTTATGCGTTCGGGCTTGTCTATCTCGCGGATGTTCTGGAGCTGAGGAGCCATCAACGATGGCTGCTTGTCTTCATCGGGCTCGTTTCGGCTCCTGTTCCGGTCCACTGGCTGAACGGTTTGGAGACGTCCTGCGCTCTGGCTGTAGTTACGTGGACAATCGGCTTGGCATCTGGCGGCCAGCGCAGCTGGATAGGGGCAGCATTCCTGGCCGGCGTCAGCGCGAGTTTCCGGCCGGACCTGTTGCCATTCGCCCTGCTGATTGCGGGCACGCTCGCCTGGAACGTCCTGCAACTATCGCCGACGACAAAAAACAGATGGATGGGGGTTATGTCCCTCGCGCTCGCTGCAGCTGCGCCCATTCTGCTGTGCGGATTTTGGTACTGGCACCAGACGGGCTCACCGATTCCGCTGACCGGCGTGGCAAAAAGGTACTTCTTCGCTGAGGATCATTGGCCGTTACTGCGCCGGGTCGGAGCAGAGGTGAATGGAATCATCCTTTTCGGAGCTGCTCTGGGTCCTTTGGTGCTGACAATTCCTGGGATGGCGAGATTCAGGCTAGGCAAAGTGCTCCTTCTGATAATGCTGTTTTTTGGAGTGGCCCTCTTCGTACAGTTTCCAGGCGAGTTTGTGGTCAATGAGCTTCGTTATCCAGTTGTTCTGATTCCGATGCTGATCTGGGGACTGGGGATGATGCTGAAACATGCTGATGGGCTTCAGAGCCGCAGGGTGGAACGGCTCATGTATTTCTGCGCAGCGTATGCCGCACTGATGCTACCCGTCAGCCTCCATTTCTATCGAGGTGAGCGCAAGTTTTTCGAGGCTGGCCCGCGCGAGGTGACCACGTGGTGCGAAGAGAACCTTGCGCCGGGCACGACTGTGCTGGTTCACGATGCGGGATATCTCGCGTATTCCACGTCTTTTCGCACGATCGACTTCGTCGGGCTAAAGACGCCGTCGGCAATCCCCCTAAATCGGCAATACACCTGGCCAAGCGCCGGCAGGGACAGGGCACGTGCTGTGGCCGCGATGGCCGTACGGTCGGGGTCAAGATATCTGATATTGAATAGCCACTGGCCTCCGGTGATTTCTCTGCCGCAGGAGCTGCGCTCGCTCGGCTGGACGGTGGAACTGCTGCACACGGCTGGCCCGTTTGAGATGTTTCCGGATCACGCGGCCATGGTCAAATAAACCTTAGTGGACAAGTCCAACGGTTACGAACAGAACGCGCTGGATTTCATGCGCGCGCGCAGGGTGCACATCGGTACCGATGTCGTTCGCGACTGGGCGCGGGAGTTTCCGCCAGGAGCAACGCTGCTGGAGCTGGGCTGTGGACATGGAGTAGTTTCGCAGGTACTGGTGGATCAGGGGCTGACGCTTTATGCTATGGACGCCTCGCCAACGCTCCTTAGCGCGTTTCGGGAGCGCTTCCCCGGCGTTCAGGCAGAGTGCGCGGCTGCCGAGGATTCGAGTTACTTCGACCGCGACATTCGATGGCGTGATTGCGTGGGGTCTGATGTTTCTTCTGCCCGAGGAGACGCAGCGAACGGTGCTGAACAAGATGGCGCGGGCGCTCAAGCCTGGCGGACGGCTGTTATTCACGGCTCAGCGCCACGCGGTAGAGTGGGTGGATTCGATCACGCGTCAGGAATCGCGCTCGCTGGGCGCGGAGGAATATGAATCGCTGCTGCGTGAGCAGGGATTCGACATCGAGCCGGGTCGCATGGACGCTGGGGAGAATTATTACTACTTCGGGACGAAGAGGGGCTGAAATTTCACCAGAAAAACTATCCCTCTAAAACCCAAAAGCGGGCCGCTAACGACCGCCCACTCAAGCCAAAATCGGGCTTGAATGGGGCACCTGGCCTGCTCCAGACATTCCATTCCAACCTTTGCTTCAGGATTGCGCGAGAAATCCAGAATCGGCTTGCTAAGTAGCAGAGTTAAGTGAATCCGACGGCTGTTCCGCAGTGGTCTATCAGTTATCGGGCGAGCCCAAATGCAGAGAAAGGTAAGTTAATGGAACAATTTGCACGCGTTCAGCAGGGCGATGCTATCATTCCGGCACTTGTCAGCGCTACGGGGCTTCTGGATCTTCGCCCACTCATCTCCGACATCACGCCGGAGACCATTGCGAGCGGGGTCTTAGGTGAAGTAAACGCCACTGCTCTTAAACCCCTTACAGGAGATGTGCGTTACCTGGCGCCGATTCACGGCATACGCCAGGTTCCGGCAACCGGCTTCAACTATAAGAAACACATTGAGGAGATGAAGGTTCCTTCTCCAACCGAGCCCGAAGTATTTCTCAAATCGATGTTTTCCGTCACCGGGCCTTTCGACCCCATCCGGCGTGGTCCCAATAACGGCGTCAAACTGGACTGGGAAACTGAGCTTGCGATTGTCATCGGCCGAGAGGTCGAGGACATTGAACCAAATGAGGCAGCTGATTACATCTTCGGCTATCTTTGCCTCAATGACGTCTCGGATCGGGCAACGCAACTCGACGCAGAGAAACAACAGCACCTTGTTCGCGCAAAGTCGCGTCCCACCTATACTCCCATCGGGCCTTATCTCACGACAGGCATCGATCCAATGAACCTGGACGTTTGGACCAAGGTCAACGGCCACTATGAGCAGCAGGGGAACACGAGCGACATGTTATTTCCCGTCTACGAAATGCTCGCTTATTTTTCTCACCACATGCGCATGGTTCCCGGCGATATCCTGGCTACCGGAACTCCGCCAGGAGTCGGCATGGGCAAAAATAAATTCCTCGCAAATGGCGATATCCTGGAGTGCGGCATTACTCATTTAGGTGCTCAACGCCATGAAATCGTAGCGTGATTCGATCAGAGAAATCATGAGTCATTGATGTCAATCTGGCTCCCCCGATGTACCCGAACCCTTGAGTCAAGCTTCTACCGCCCCGAAAATACAATTTTTATTCCGAACCCGGCGTGATGATCACCTTGCCGCGGGCGTGCCCTTCCTCGGCATAAGCGATAGCCTGGGCTGTATTGCTTAGCGGATATCGGCGATCAATCACCGGATGCATTCTTCCGGTTTGCATCCATGCGCAGAGCGACTCGAGGTCTTTTGGTCTCGCCCGTGCGATGAAGAATACGAATGGCTGCCGGAGAATGAGTGAACGGACAATCGCGTCGAGCAATCCCCGGAGGATCGGGCCCCACTGCTTGGGCGCACCGACCAGGACACACCGGCCGGATGGAGCTGAGGACACGGTGGAGATCGGAGAGCGTACGGTTCCCGACGTTATCGAGCACAAGATCGTATCGCTTTGTCTGCTGAGCGAAGTCCTGTTGCGTGTAGTCCACCACATAGTCAGCGCCTAAAGATTGGACCATCTCCACATTTCTGGTGCTGCAAACGCCGGTGACTTCTGCTCCCGATATCTTTGCGATTTGCACGGCGAATGTGCCCACCCCGCCGGCTGCTCCGTTGATAAGCACTTTTTGGCCGGGTGCAAGTTTGCCTTTGTCGCGCAGCCCTTGCAGTGCAGTGAGGCCGGCGATGGGCAGGCTGGCCGCCTGTTCGAAGGTGACACCCACCGGCTTTGCGGTAAGTTGTGACTCACGGGCACGAGCGTACTCGGCGAATGCGCCTTTGCCGAGACCGAAAGCCGAGTCGCCGGGCTTGAAACGAGTCACGCGGCTGCCGACGGATGCTACCTCGCCGGCGAGGTCTACGCCGGGGCGGTGCGACTTGAGCCGCCAGTCCAATGGGTTGATGGATGCAGCCCGCACCTTGATCAGAACTTCGTCCGGCTTCGGAACGGGCGGGTCGAAATCGACCACCTCGAGGACTTTTTCGGAGCCGCGTTTTGTGTAGATGGCGGCTTTCATGGCTGCCTCCGCCGTGGCGTAATTGTACCGTTCGCCGCGAAGAGTGGCTTTCACCACAGATGGCACAGAGGAAACCCGCTTAATTGGCGATCGTCGTTCTCCATGGTTATTCAACTTGAAACGGGTTGCTTCCTCAGACTTTCACACGAAGCGCAAGAGGATGGGCGAGTGTGCACGGGCGCCGCGATCGTCATACACTCATCCCGAACCACAAAATATCTTTCTGCCTGAGGAATAGATGCGACGGGGATTTCTTGTCTTAGTTTGCTTCGTGACTTTGTTTACGTTCGGCGGCTTTGCGGCTCTCGCCCAGGGGCCGGCTTCGAACTGGGTGGGAACGTGGGCGGCTTCGCCCGTGGGTTCAGTGGTGAATGCGGTTCAGCCCGGGCCAAGCAACACGACCTATCGCAACATCGTGCACACCAGTCTCGGCGGATCGGCGGTGCGGGTGCAGCTCACCAATGAATTCGGGACTGAGCCGCTGACGGTAGGCGCGGCGCACGTTGCGATCAGCGCAGGCGGCGGGTCGATTCAGGCCGGCTCCGACCATGCGTTGACATTCAACGGAAGGCCGACGGTCGAGATTCCGGCGGGAGCTTTCGTGCTCAGTGACCCGGTGGCGATGCAGGCGGCTCCGCTGTCGGATCTGGCGGTGAGCGTCTACGTGCCTGAGCAGCGTATTCGAAACATGACCTGCCACACCTTTGGCGACGCAACCAATTACGTGCTCATGGGTGATGCCACCGCCGCCGCTACTGCAGACAACTCCAGCCCGGTCTACGCCTGGTGCTTTGTGAAAGGCATTGATGTGAAGACCGATGGGAGGGCCGCAGCCATCGTTACCTTCGGCGACTCGATCACGGATGGCGCTCACGCCACGCAAGATGCCAACCACCGTTGGCCCGACGTGCTGGCCGCGCGCCTGCAGGCGGACAAGAAGACCGCAAACCTCGGCGTTTTGAACGAGGGCATCGGTGGTAACCGTGTCCTGCACGATGGATACGGTCCGAGTGCCTTGGCACGTTTCGACCGCGATGTGATCGCACAGAGCGGGGTGAAGTACCTGATTATCCTCGAAGGCATCAATGACATTGGACGCCTGAAGGATCCTCACGACCCGGGCGACAAAATCACCGCCGACGATCTGATCTTCGGGCTCACGCAACTCGTCACGCGCGCACACCAGCACGGCATCAAGGTCTTCGGGGCAACGCTGACGCCGTACCTGCCCACTGGCTATTCGTCACCGCAGGGCGAGCAGGTTCGGCAGTCCTACAACCAGTGGATCAGGACAAGCGGCGTCTTCGATGGCCTGATTGATTTCGACAAGGCCACGCAGGATCCGGCGCATCCGGAGACATTTTTGCCTGCTGACGATTCCGGGGATCATCTGCATCCGGGAGATGCGGGATACAAGGCGATGGGCGATGCGATTGATCTGTCGCTGTTTCGGTAGACATGCCGGAAGAAGCAGGAATCCCAGGTCCGAAAATCCGGACCTGGGGCACCCGGCGCGTCGATTAGCCGGAGTGTCGCAGCAACCCGAACGCTGAATGCTGATCGCTGAACCCTGTATCATAGCCAGTCGCCTATGATCACTTTTCGCAAACCCATTGAAGGAATCGAGCGGCCGCAGATGGAGGCCGATGTTGTCATCGTCGGCGGAGGGCCGGCGGGAATGGCCTGCGCGCTGCGTCTGGCGCAGCTTATTGATGAGCACAACGCGGAGCACCCCAACCCAGAAGAACAGATGTCGAAGGAAAACATCTACGTGCTCGAGAAGGCGCGTGAGGTCGGGCAGCACTGTCTGTCGGGGGCGCTGCTCGATCCGCGGTCGATGCGCGAGTTGCTGCCGGGCTTTGAGAATGAGGCTCCGATCGACGCCGAGGTGACGAAGGAGTCGGTCTGGTTTCTGAGCAAAGACAAAGCGCGGAAGTTTCCGATTGTGCCGCCTCCGCTGAGGGATCACGGCAACTACGTGATCTCGCTGAATAATTTCACCAAGTGGCTGGGGCAGAAGGTGGAAGAGGCCGGGATTACGGTCTTCACGGGGTTCGCGGGGTCGGAATTGTTGTTTGAGGACGCGAGCAGCGACGTGGAGACGGCGCGTGTCGCGGGCGTTCAGACGGACGACAAGGGCGTCGACAAGCAGGGCGAGCCGAAGGCGAATTTCGAGCCGGGGTACGATCTGCGGGCGAAGATCACGATTCTGGCCGAGGGGACGAGGGGCAACTGTGCGAAGCAGCTCATCAATCACCTGAATCTCGAAGATCCGGAACATGCGCAGACGTACGGCGTGGGCATCAAGGAGCTGTGGGAGATCCCGTCGGGGCGCGTCGACAAAGGCGAGGTGATCTACACGCTCGGGTATCCGCTAACGACGAATGAGTACGGCGGGTCGTGGATTTATGGAATTTCCGACACACTGATCTCCGTTGGCTATGTGACGGGACTGGATTACGAGGATCCGCGGACCGATCCCCATCATGTGTTCCAGGATTTCAAGCTGCATCCGTTTGCGCGGCGGATTCTGGAGGGCGGGAAGATGATCCGCTACGGGGCGAAGTCGCTGCCATATGGCGGATGGCTGACGATGCCGCGCATTTACGGGAACGGGTGGATGATTCTGGGCGACTCGGCGAGCTTTCTGAATTCGCAGCGGCTGAAGGGGATTCACCTCGCGATCAAGAGCGGGATGCTGGCGGCGGAGACGGCGTTTGACGCGCTGCTCTCAGGCGATAGTTCGGCCGATACGCTGAGCGAATACAAGGCGTCAGTGGACAAGAGCTGGATCTTCGACGAGCTGTATCGGGTGCGGAATTTTCACCAGGGGTTCGAGCACGGGCTGTTTGAGGGAGTGGTGCGGGCCGGGATTCAGCAGGTGATGCGCGGGGGGAATCTGGGACCGGATTCCAAGAATCATGCCGGTTATTTGCGCATGCGGCACCAGGATGCGCTGAGCGTCCACGCCGAGGGGCGCGAGCATTTTCTTTTCAACGCGAAGGGCGACGGCAAGCTGACGTTCGACCGGCTGACGGATGTCTACTATTCAGGCACGCGGCATGACGACGACCAGCCGGTGCACCTGGTGGTGAAGGACCTGGATATCTGCGCGACCCGGTGCACGAAGGAGTTCGGGAATCCGTGCCAGTACTTCTGTCCGGCGGCAGTGTACGAGGTGGTTGAGGAGGGTGCGGAGGGTAGGCAGCTGCACATCAACTTTGCGAACTGCGTGCACTGCAAGACCTGCGACATCATGGATCCTTATCAAATTATCGACTGGGTGCCTCCGGAGGGTGGCGGCGGCCCGAACTACGACGGAATGTGAGAGTTCGGGTAAATCAACAGGTCAGGACGTTTTGACGCTTGCCCGAGGCAACGTTCCGTGAGAGAGTAGCGTCTCAGAGAGCTTTACAGGCCAAGCGTTAGATCAGTAAGGATGTAGCTCTTCCATGTCCGACCTTCATCTTGTCTGCCCTACTTGTCAGGAACGCAAGCAACTTCGCCGGTCACACCTGCGAACGATTGATCTTCCCGCCATGCTCTTCGGGAGGCGGCCATTCCGGTGCATGGTCTGCAACCGTCGCTTTTACAGCCACCTTCAGCGAGCGACTCATCCGGCGAGCCGGTCGCAGGCGCCCGCTGACCGACAGTAGCGCCGGCGCTCTTTGTGAAACTGGCGAAGCGGGTTTACATCCAATACATTAGTTAACAGATCTATGCCGCACAGTCCCGCCAGCTACGGCGCGGTTGAGGAGCAGAGTGTTGCCGCACCTCCCGTCCTGATCGATCGATATGAGCGCGCTATCACGGACCTGCGCGTCTCAATCACCGACCGCTGCAATTACCGGTGCGTTTACTGTCGCACGGGCAACGAAGGCGCGCAGTATTCCGAGTTGCCAATGGCGGATTACCTGCGGATGGTGCGGGTGTTCGTCGGACTCGGCATCGACAAGGTGCGGCTCACGGGCGGCGAGCCTCTGCTACGCAAGGGACTGGTGGATCTGGTCCGCGAATTGTCGAAACTGAGGACGGTGAGGACCGGGGAACCGCTGGACCTGGCGCTGACGACCAACGGGCATCTGCTGGAGAACCTGGCGGAGCCGCTGAAGGATGCCGGCCTCAGCCGCATCACGGTCAGCATGGACGCGGTCGATCCGGGGACATTTGCGCGGATTACGCGAGTGCCGGGCAGTTTTGAGCGGGTGCTGGCCGGCATCCGGGCAGCGCAGCGGGAGGGGCTGAATCCCGTGAAAGTGAATTGCGTGCTGCTGCGCGGCTTCAACGACAACCAGATCGTGGAGTTCGCGAAGTTTGCTCGCGGAGAAGGCGTGATCGTGCGCTTTATCGAGTTCATGCCGCTCGAGGAAGACAGGGTGTGGACGCCGGAGTCGGTGGTGCCGATCCGCGAAGTGGTCGAGCAGCTGAAGAGCTATCGTCCGGTGGTTCGGCTCTCTCCGAACAACGTTAGCGAGACGGCCGTTCGCTACACCTTTGACGACGGAGTGGGCGAAATCGGGATCATCGCGCCGGTATCGCAGGCCTTCTGCGGACAGTGCAGCCGGCTCAGGCTGACCTCCGACGGGAAGATTCGCACCTGCCTGTTTTCGCAATTCGACCACGACCTCTACGGAGTGATGAAGCGCGGCGGCAGCGATGCCGATCTGGCCGCGTACATCGAGCGCACCGTGGCGCTCAAGGAAGCGCGTCACCATATCGGCGAGCCGGAGTTTCTGAAGCCGTCACGCACCATGGTCCACATCGGCGGGTGACTAGCCGTCACGGGCGGACGCGCTTCGGGACTGGCCGTCCAGGCAATCGTCCTTCGCGCCATTCGAGGCTCGGATACCGCGCCTTGGTGTCGCGACCGATGGTCGCTGGGCTATTGCTGACCTGCAGAGTTTTGACCCCGCAATGTTTCAAATCGGCAGATAGCAAATCCGATTGATCCATTCAGTATCTTCGGATGCCATCCATAACAAAACGAGTTCGTCGATTGCTGTGCTCAAAGCCAGCCGTTGCGGGATGAGAATGAGGCCCGGGCTGTCATTTCGTTCAGTGAATTCGCGGAAATGGCCAGGCATGGTCCTGACGTCGTGCGAGACGAGAATGCGGTTTTCGTGACCGGCGATATTGAGAACTGCGGCATCGTCTTTTCCGGCGGCTCCAACTTCGAAGGCCTGAACGAAGCTGATTTCGGGTTCGCGCGTCGCACACCAAGCACAATGGCGCGACGAAGATTCTCGTCTGCGAGGTATTTAATTTTCAAGCCGAGGCGAGCTCGCGGCGGGCGCGTTCCAGTCGTTCCCTTAAAGCTACCGGAAGTGGTGGCTGACTCTTGCGAGCCTCCTTCCAGAGAGCTTCAGTTTCCTTCAGGTATTCGCTCACTTCGAGACGATGCGCCAGATAAAAGGTGATGGCTCCGTAGACTTGTTCAAGGGACAGGGTTGGAAATTCTTCCACCAGCGTCTCGGGCGAAGCGCCATCGAGGAAAGGAACGACAATCGACTCCAAAGACACACGTGAGCCCACAATCCCGAAGCCGCCATTTCTCTTTTCGACGTACTCTCGCGACATCAATGCCTCGCCTCGGTTAAATTATCTCACTCGCTGATGAAGGCAAGACTGCTCACTGCTGCTGTTGGGCCTGCTGGAATTGGAGCAGCGGCTCGGCGGGAGCTGGCGGCGGGGCCTGGGCTTTCTCGACCAGCGTCGACCAGTCCTCGGGGATGGGCATCTCCTGGTCGAGCGCAGGAGGCTCTTCGGAATCGGTGACCTGGACGGCGACGTAGAGGTGGCTGCCGGTGCGTCCGAGAAAGACACCCTTGGTGGGCGGGACATCGGCGTAATCGCGGCCGAGCGCGGTGCGGATGTGGCGGTTGCCCGCGACGAGGGCGTTAGTGGGGTCGAAGCCGACCCAGCCAAGGTGCGGGAGCAGCGCCTCAACCCAGGCGTGCGAGGCGTCGGAGACGGAGCGGTCCTGGTCTTCCTTGCGATGGTGGAGGTATCCGCTGACGTAGCGGCAGGGGATGCCGAGTTTGCGCACGAGCGCGATCATGATGTGGGCGAAATCCTGGCAGACGCCCTGGCGGGAGTTGAGCGCCTCATCGATCGGCGAATCAACCCGCGTGGTGCGCGGGGCGTAGCTGAGCAACTCAGAGAGTCGATGGTTGATTTCGATGAGCAGCATGAGCGGATCGTCGCGGCGGACGATGCCGAGCTCGCCGGCCAGCTCTTCGAGGGCAGGCGTCGGCTGGGCGAACTCACTCGGAAGCAGCATCTCCCAGTAATCGCCTTCGCGGACGAGTGCATCGAGTTCCTGCCAGGCGTCGTGGCTGAGGAAGCGCGGAATATCGGAGAGCGGCTGATACTCGACGAGGGACTCGCCAATGATGACGAGCTGCCGGTGCTGTCCCGGGATGTCGAAGTGATGGACGTTATTGCCGAGATGATCGCGGTAGGAAAAGACGCGGCAGCGGGGGCTGACGGAAAGCGAAAACGTGAGGCAGCGCTGGTTGCTGTCGCTGCGCGGGTGCATGCGGACTTCCATCACGCTCTCGCTTACGGGCTTCTCGTAGACGAACTTGGTCAGGTGCCGGATGGAGTAGAAGATCATCGTGTGCCCCTTACTTACATGGCCAGCGCCGTCTGCACGGAGTACTGGATGTAGACCTCATAGATGAGGTCGTGGATGAGCGTGCACTGGTCGAGGATGCGGCGCAGGTAGCGCGCCGGATCCTGGGCCTGTATCTCCGAAACCTGGGCGTAGCCCAGCGACGACTTCAGTTTTCCGGAGACGCGCATCAGTTCACCGGAATTCTGGCCGAGCGATGCGTCCTGAATGGCTTCGAGCGATTCGTGAAGGCGGTCGATGGAGAAGCGGATCGAGTGCGGGAACTCGGCGTCGAGCAGCAGAAATTCGAGGATCCACTCATAGGTGAGATCGGCGGTGTAGACCTTGCAGTAGGCTTCGAAGGCGGTGCAGGCGCGGAGCAGGCCGATCCACTCAAGATAGGCGTAGGCATCGACGGTCTCGACCTCTTCCATGTTGGCGAATACGTCGTCCTGGTATACGGCCAGCAGCTTGGCGGTGGCGGTGGCGCGCTCGAGGAAGCGGCCGACCTGAAGGAAGCGCCAGCCCTCGCCGTGGCTCAGCGTGGTGTCGCTGACGCCCTGAAAGAGATACACGCCGTCGATGAGCGCGGGCAGGAATTCGGCGAGCTGGCGGTCGGAGGGCAAGGGCGGGTGCAGGCGCGAGATGTCGTGAAAGAGGCGGTTGAGGCGCTGCCACTGTTCGGTGCTGATCTCCTCGCGTATCTGGCGGGCGTTTTCGCGTGCGGCGATGACGCAGGCGGTGACGGAGGCGGGGTGGTTGGTATCGAAAACCAGAGTCTGCACCAGCGAGTAAACGTCATTGTTCCACTCGATGTCGCGGGGGTGGCCAAGGGCCGCGAGCACGCGCTTCCATCGCTGCTCGGCACTCACGCGCGAAAGGTCGAGCATGAGGCCGATGTTGATGTCGACCAGGCGCGCGGTGTGCTCGGCACGCTCGAGGTAGCGGGCGGTCCAATAGAGGCTGTCTGCAACGCGTGAAAGCAACTGTGTCTCCTGCCGGTTACAACATAAAAGCCTTCGTCTCTTTTCTTTTAACCGGAGCGAACTCCAAAGCGCGCCAACCCTAACTCAGCACCCAGGTATCTTTGCTGCCACCGCCTTGCGACGAATTCACGACGAGCGAGCCTTTGCGCAACGCGACGCGTGTGAGGCCTCCGGGGACGATGGTGACCTTGTCTCCGAAGAGAATGTAGGGGCGCAGGTCGACGTGGCGCGGCTCCATGCTGCCGTCGTCGAAGAGGCAGGGTGAGCGCGAGAAGTCGAGGGTGGGCTGCGCGATGTAGTTGCGGGGATTGGCCTCGATGCGGTCGCGAAACTCCTCGCGCTCGGCAGCCGTGCTATGCGGGCCGATCAGCATGCCGTAGCCTCCGGACTCGCCGACGGCCTTTACGACCAGCTTGTCGAGATTCTGGAGCGCGTGCTGGCGCTGTGCCGGCTCGGACATGAGGTAGGTCTCGACGTTGTTGAGGATGGGCTCCTCGTTCAGGTAGTAGCGGATGATGGCGGGAACGTAGGCGTAGAGGGCCTTGTCGTCGGCGACTCCGGTGCCGAACGCATTGGCCAGGGTGACGTTTCCGGCACGGTAGGCGTTGAAGAGGCCGGAGGCGCCAAGGATCGAGTCAGAGCGAAAGGCGAGCGGGTCGATGAAGTCGTCGTCGACGCGGCGGTAGATCACGTCAACGCGCCTGAGCCCGCCGGTGGTACGCATGTAGACGATGTTGTCGTGGATGACAAGGTCGCGGCCCTCGACGAGCTCGATGCCCATCTGGCGCGCGAGATAAGTGTGCTCAAAGTAAGCCGAGTTGTAGACACCGGGCGTGAGCAGCACGATGGTGGGCTCGGGACGGCCTTCGGGAGCGATGGAGCGGAGCGTGCTGAGCAGCGCCTGCGGATAATGCTCGATGGGGCGTACGCCGTAATTGCGGAAGAGATACGGGAGCGTTCGCTTCATGACGCGGCGGTTGGTGAGCATGTAGGAGACTCCGCTAGGGACGCGGAGGTTGTCCTCGAGGACGACATACTCGCCGGATTTGAGGCGGAGCAGGTCGGTTCCGGCGATGGCCACGTAGACGTTGCGCGGCACCTGGAGGCCGCGCATCTGGCGGCGGAAATGCTGGCAGGTGTAGACGATCTCGCGCGGGATGACGCCCTGGGCGAGGATTTTGCCTTCGTGGTAGACGTCGTGCAGGAACAGATTGAGGGCGGTGATGCGCTGCGTGAGTCCGCGCTCGATCTGGTCCCACTCGTCGCTGGTGACGAGCCGCGGGATGAGGTCGTAGGGAAAGATGCGCTCGGTTCCCTCTTCGCGTCCGTAGACGGTAAAGGTAATGCCCTGCATCAGAAACGAGACATCGGCAGACTGCTTGCGCCGCTGAAGCTCTTCTTTAGGGAGGCTGGAGAGCAGGTCGAGCAACGCGACGTAATGCGGGCGCACGCTGCCGTCGTCCGCGAACATCTCGTCGAAGGTGTCGTCGAGAAAGTAGTCGCGCAACAGGCGGTTGTCGAATGGACCGCGTGACAGCGTGGCGCTCATCGGGACGCTTCATCCTGAACAGCAGGAAAGTACCTTTTTGTAACATGACTGTCACGGCGCAGCAACAGTCGAAGTTCGTTTTAGACAGTTTGCGCCGGCCATTTCCGAGCTGGCGACGCCAGTCAGGGGCGTCAGGCGCGGTCACTCATAGCGAAGTGCCACCAGAGGATCGAGGCGTGCTGCGCGACGCGCAGGAAAAT
This sequence comes from uncultured Acidobacteriaceae bacterium, assembly GCA_963782175.1. Lineage (GTDB taxonomy): Bacteria > Acidobacteriota > Terriglobia > Terriglobales > Acidobacteriaceae > Silvibacterium. Next base: position 300,891 of record CAWAIX010000004.1, on the reverse strand, counting down.
AGCAAGCCAGGATCGCTGCCGTCGTCAGAATGAGAAAGACACCCCCAAAAATCAAGGGATCGTGAGCGCTGACTCCAAACAGCAGGCTGGAAAGAATGTTCATAGCCGCGAAAGCAACCAGCAGGCCTGCCAGAAGACCAGCAGCCGCGAGCCGCATTCCCTGCTTCACCACAAGGCGTAAGACACTTCCGGTCTGAGCGCCCATTGCCATGCGAATTCCGATTTCCCGCGTTTGCTGATTTACCGAATAGGAGAGGACGCCGTAGACTCCGATGATCGCAAGCGTCAAAGCGAGTCCACCGAAGACGGTCAGCAGGCCAGCGCCCATGCGAGGTGCCCACAGTCCCTGATCGAGCAATTCGCCGATCGTATTGATGTCGGTAAGTGGCAGATTTGAGTCGAGCGACTGGACTTGCTTCCGCACTGTGGCAATGACCGGTTGGGGTTGGCCGGTGGTTCGCACCTGCATTGTGGACGCGAATGAGACGTCCTGCGTCAGTGGCAGATAGGCCAACGGCTGCGGCTCTTCCCCTATGGTATTCACAACGGTATTACGCACAATACCGACGATTTCGCGGAGGGTGGAGTCTCCAAAAAAGTGAAATCGTTTCCCAAGGGCATTCTCACCTGGCCAGAAGTGTTTGGCCATGGCCTCGTTCACGATCGCGACCTGGGTCGCATCTCTACGGTCGGCGTCGGAAAATTCACGCCCCGTTACTACGGGAATGCGCAGGGTCTTAAAGAAATTGGGCGCGATGTCATCGACCAGCGTCAAAGTGCCGCGATAGCCGGAAGCCTCGTTCTGCCCTTCTGGAAACACAGTCCGGGACAATCCCCCACCGAGCGGGAAATTGGAGGCGATTGTAGCCGACGCAACACCAGGAGCAGCCTCAGCGCGTTCGATGGCGGTACGAAAATACTGCTGGGCGCGACTTTCGTCGTAGTGCAAGGCTCCGAGATCGAAGGCGAAGACGAAGACGTTTTTCGACTCGAAGCCTGGATCCACGCGCTGTGCGTTTTGCATGCTGCGAACGAATAATCCCGCGCCAACGAGCGTGACGAATGCCAGTGCGATCTCGGTTACTACCAGAAAACTGCGGAAGCGGTTGCGCGCCCAACTCACGCTGCCGCCGCGGCCACCGACTTTGAGCACTTCGATCAGATTCGGGTTGGCTATTTTGAAGGCCGGAGCCAAGCCAATCAGCACGGCGGTAAGCAGCGACACGCTCAACGTGAAGAGAAGGACATGCGAGTCGAAGCCAATGTCTACGTCGCCATCACGGATGAATGGCGGCCGGAAGGACCACAACACTGCGCGACCAGCAAAGGCGATGGCAAGGCCTACGATTCCCGACAGCAGGGCGAGCACGAGGCTTTCTGTAAGTAACTGGCGCGTCACACGGCCTCGGCTCGCTCCGAGCGCGGCCCGCAAGCCGATTTCCTTTTCCCGCCGTGCAGCCTGGGCGAGCAGCAGGTTCGCCACGTTGACGCAGGCAATCATCAGGACCAGACCCACGGTGCCCATCATCAGTCCACCCGTGAGCACGATCTGGGCGCGATTGTTGACGCCCACGGCCGCGTCAGAAAGAGGTGTAAGGGCTAGACTGCGGCTGGCATTGTCCTTCGGGAAGGCCGATTCCAGATGCGACGCGATCGTCTTCAGCGAGGCCTCCGCCTCGGGCAGGCTCACACCATCTTTGAGCCGGCCGAACATGGTTGTTGCCAGGAACCTGCGGTCGTTGAAATTGTCTTTGAAGAAGCCCGCAAGCGCCTTGGGATACATGCTGATGGGAATCCAGACCTGCTCCGCGTTTCCGAAAGTAAATACGCCTTTGAAGCCGCGGGGGCCTATGCCAATGACTGTGTAAGGTGTTGCGTTGAGCGTTATGACCTTCCCAACGAGGCTGGGATCGGAGCCAAATTTGTTCATCCACAGGCTGTAGCTCACGACTGCCACATTGTTGCCGCCCGGCTTGCCGTCTTCGTCCGCCTGGAAGAAACGGCCTGAGGCGGGACTCAGTCCGAGAACATCGAAATAGTTGGCGCTGACCATCTGTCCCAGAACCTGCTGGGCCTCGGCGCCACCGCTCCACGTCAATGGGAAGGGTCCAACATAGGAGCTGAGCCCATCGAAAACCCGGTTCTCCCGGGCGTAGTCCTGGAAATTCGGATAAGACATTCCGAGCCGGGTCGCATTTGCGGCAGTGACCTGGGTCTTGGTGTCAACGGTGTCCACCTGGGCGAGTCGAGAGATGTTCTTCACAGGCAACGGATGGAGAAGTACTGCGTTTACAACCGTGAAGATCGTCGTGTTCGCGCCAATTCCCAAGGCCAGCGACAGGATCGCTGTCGCGCTAAACCCCGGGTTCTTCACAAGCATGCGGACTGCGAAGCGAACATCCTGCCAAAGGGTTTGCATAGCTTCCACCCGTTCCCGATCTTTGGACATTATCTGATCGACTGGGTGAGCGCGACAGGAAAAGTGACGTGAGACGAGAGGGGCTTAGAATCCCACGCTTGGCTTCGCGGCAGGGGCAGGCGCGGCCGGATGCCGCTGCGAAACGGGTTTTGCGCTCTCGGTCCAAGCGGCGTAGATCAGGTCGCGGAGCATGCCGGCTCCGGCGGCGAGGCGCTCCTCGGTGAACTGCTTCCCTTCCGGAGTTCCGGCGCCGTCGAAGCCCTTCTGCTTGTCGATCTGGTAGACGCGCTCGACGAGGGACTGCGAGTGCCGCAGGTAAGCCATATAGGCGTCCCACTCGTCAAAATTCGAATTGACGCCCGGCTTAACTGGAGGCACGAGCGCCTGGACGTCTGAGAGCTTGATGTTTGCGCCGACAAAGGTGGTTTCGAACTTCTCGTGGAGGCCGCGCTCGGTGGTGTAGCCATTGGGGTTGTCCTTGAGCACCCAGCCATTGTAGTTGATGGAGACATGCATGGGCTGCGAGCCATCGCCGACGTAATGGCCGAGCCATCCAGCGTAAAAGAGGATGGCGGCTTCGACGGGCTTAGTGTCCTCGTGCTTCGCGCTCAGATCGCGGTATTGGCGCATGGCGGCCTTAAGGCGCTCCCAGACTTCGCTGGTGATGTAGGGCTGGAAGCCCACGCGGGCCGGCTGTAGCTCCGCCGCCTTGTCGGGGTGGGTGATTTCGGCGGCGGTGAGCGCGGCGATGTAGTCGTAACGGCGGCGTGGCAGGGGTCCGATGATGTCGGCGTATTCAAAGTCAATGAAGTGGTCGGGGGCCTGGGCGGCGTTCAGTTCCGGCTCGGAGGGAGAACGCCAGCGGTCGGGCTCAGGGCCGAGATATTCGACCTCGGCAATGGCGTCGGGGGTCTTCAGGAATGCGGGGACGTCGGCGGGCAGGCCCTGCATCGCGAGGCGGTTGATCATGCGGTGGCCCACGTCACCCCATCCGAAGGAGGGCGGTGCGGCCAGGAACGGCAGCAGAACCAGGGCGACGAGGCGAAGACAGGGCGTAATCCGTTGCATGGCGGGAGTATACCGGGACGACGAAGAAGGAACAGTCATCGAGGGCCGACGGGGAAGGCGCACAACGCCAGAGGGCGCCACTGACTTTTGCAGCGAAAAGAGGCGAATAAAGCGATTTTTATGGTGGCGTTGGAACGGCGAATGAATCTATCATGTGTAGATCGATTTTCGATTATCGAAGGTTGTGTCGGATTTCTTCCCTGGAGTCTGGTCGTGTGGCTTGCGGTTGAAGTTTTTGGTGCGATGTACATTCTTTCGTTTGTCTGGTTCTGGCAGCTTTGCCGCTCATCGGCACGCCGTGAGATGGCTTCGCTGAGCAAGCAGCCTCCGTCCAATCTGATTCCGTTTGAGCGAGGACTCCAGCGGCTTCGTAAGCGGTCGTAGGTTTTTTGGCCGGCGGATTCGGGCAAGCTATCTCCTGGCCGGCAGATTCGCATAAGGCTATTCAGGTCCGAATTCATCCTTCGCTCGGGCGCCATTGGCCGCCGCGCCTGTAATTATTTGTGCCGATTGGGCATAAATACCCTATACTTTCCTTACTTCGATCAAGACAAGCTGTTCCCTTTTGAATCTGTGTTTTCTGGCTTGCGTTTTTCTGGCTAAGGTTGTCGTGCGCATCAGGACTCCGAATATGGTTTGCGCTCCCTGGAGCGGATTCAGAGCAGGCCCACTCAGGACCGGCGATCCCGGTCCGGATTCCGGAACGGCCGACAGCCGGCTCTCCCCTTGAGCTAATGACGTGATCTTTCCCCGAAACGCCCGAGCGCAAACAATCATATTTGTCGCCGCCCTGGTGTTGTCGCTGAGCGGCGTCTTTGTGTTGACGCGGGCCATGCGTCCGCCCGGGGCGCCTGACGTGCAGCGGCTGTTCTGGTTCATCGCCTGCTGGCTGGCCGCCCAGGTGCTGCTGATCGCGGCCAGCATCTCAAGCTTCCGGACCTTCTATCGCCAGAGCCAGGCCGAGCACCAACTCCAGCATCTTGCGCAATTGCAGCAGAGCATCCTCGACTCGGCGGGGCCGATGATCATTGCCGCAAACCTCGAGGGCGACCTGCTGCTGTTCAATCCGGCAGCCGAGCGCATGCTGGGGTATACGGCACAGGAGGCCACCGGCACGCTCAAGGCGCGACAACTCTTCCCCGAAGGCGAGATGGACCGGGTGGGACGACAGCTTGTCGCTTCGCTGAGCCGGCTGCATACGTCCCCAGCACAGGCCAACGGATCGGCCCGGGGCTCGATCCTGCATAACTTCGTGCAATACATCACCAGCTTTCCGGCCAGCCGCGTGCGCGGCGTGGAGATGCAGTACCGGCGCAAGGACGGCAGTACCTTCCCGGCCATGGTGTATCTGTCGGCGGTGCGGTCCCAGGAGGGTGCGGTCACAGGGCTGCTGGCCATCAGCATGGACCTGACGGCCACGCGGCGCGCCGAGCAGGCGCTGCGCGAGAGCGAGGAGCGTTACCGGGACATCTTCGAGAATGCCATCGAGATGATCGCCACGCTGAGCCCGCATGGCCGCTATCTTTATGTGAATCCCGCCTGGCAGGCGCTCTTCGGGATCAACAGCGAGGGCTTCGAAGGGCTGATGAGCTTCGAATCGCCGTTTCCTCCTGAGATACAGGCCGAGGCCGCGGCACTCTTCCGGAGGGCGCTGAACGGTGAGCGGGTTGAGCGCGAGCCGCTGAATCTGCGCACCACCGATGGCACACGCGTGGAGGTCGAGGCCAACCTGAGTTGCCGTCGGGACGAAGGACGTCCGGTGTCGATCCGCTGCATCTTCCGCGATGTGACGCAGCGGAACCGCCGCGAGCGACGCCTCGCCATGCAACTGCAGGTCAGCCAGATCGTCGGCCAGTCGATTTCGCAGGAGGAAGCTCTGCCCAGCGTGCTCGCCGTGCTGTGCACGGACCTGGGATACGACATCGCCAACCTGTGGGTGGTCGACGAGATCCAGCAGCGCATTCGCTTCGAAAGCAGCTGGTCGGCTCCGGGGCGGTCGTATGAGGAGTTTCTGCAGGACAGCGTTGCGCGGTCGTACAGCCGCGGCCAGGGCCTGCCTGGCCTGGTGTGGACGCTCGGATCGGTCCGATGGATCCTCGATGTGCGCGAAGATCCCGGCTTTCTGCGTGGGCAGTCGGCGCGGCGCGACGGACTGGTCTCGGGATGGGCGGTGCCGGTGCGCGTCGGCAACAGAATTATTGCCGCGGTCGAGCTGTTCAGCCGCCACCGGCGCGAGGAAGACGCTGAGACGATGGCGACCGTGGAGACGGTTTGCGCCTCGATCGGGCAGTTCATGGCCCGCTCCGCGCAGGAAAGCCGCGTGCGCGAGCTGAACCAGCAGAATGAGCTGATACTCAGGTCGGTGGCCGACGGCATCTTCGGCGTGGATCCCGAAGGCAGGGTGGACTTCGTCAACCCTGCAGCGGCGGAGATGCTGCGAGTGCCGGGGACGAGCCTCATCGGCAGGTCGGTTCACTCCATCGTTCACTCTGCCGCGGCGGGCGAGGTCTGCGACGACCAGTGCCGCGCTCGACGCGCATTCATGCTGCATGAAAGCACGAGCGGGCAGGACGTCTTCTATCGGCTGGATGGGACGTCGTTCCCGGTCGAGTTCTCCGTCAACCCGATGACCGAACACGGAGTGATTCTCGGCAGTGTGCTCAGCTTCCGCGACATCGGCCAGCGCTACGCGCTCGACCGCATGAAGGATGAGTTCGTATCCACGGTTAGCCATGAATTGCGCACGCCACTTACGTCGATTCGCGGCGCGCTGGGACTGCTGTCATCCGGCCTGCTGGGCCAGATGAGCGAGAAGGCCTCGAACCTGCTTCGCATCGCGGTCTCGAACTCAGACCGGCTGGTCCGCCTCATCAACGACATCCTCGATCTGGAGCGCATGGAGTCCGGCCGCGCCCCGCTGAACTTCCGGCCATCGTTCCTGAATGAGCTGGCGCAGCAGGTGGTCGAGGCCATGCAGCCGATGGCGGACGCCGCGAGTCTCCGGCTGCTGCTCAAGGCCGAGTCGACGCCGATCGAGGTGGACCCCGACCGCCTGGTGCAGGTGGTCACGAACCTGCTCAGCAACGCGATCAAATTCTCGCAGCCGGACTCGAAAGTCACGGTAGAGGTAGGCCTGGTGGAAGGCGGCGCGCTGCTCAGCGTGCTAGATGAAGGGCGCGGCATTCCCACAGACAAGCTCGAAAGCATTTTCGACCGCTTCCAGCAGGTGGATGCTTCGGATTCCCGCCAGAAGGGCGGGACCGGTCTCGGTCTGGCGATCTGCCGCACGATCGTGACGCAGCATGGCGGACGGATCTGGGCCGAGCACAACCGCGATCGCGGCTCGATCTTCCGGCTCTTTATTCCGGAGAGGACAAGGCTCGAGACGCTGCCGGAAAGCGGCGGTTTTATCCCGGAGGCCTTTGCCAAGGAAGACACAGTGCTTATCTGCGAGGGCGATCCAGCTGCACGGGGTCAGATCGTCGACGCACTGCGCAAGCGGAACTACCGCATTCTCGAAGCCGAGAACCGCGAGCAGGCGATCCACCTGGCGCAGCAGTTCTCGCTGGGGGCGATCCTGCTCGGGATATCGCAGCAGAGGCGCGAAGGATTGCAGACCCTGCGGGCGCTGCGGGAAGATCCAGCAATAGCGCAAGTGCCAATCGTGGTGCTGAGCCTGCTGTCACCGGAAGAGCGCAATGGCGATGCGCAGGTTGCCGACTCATGGCTGCCGAAGCCTGTGGACGAGACGCAGCTGCTGGCCGAACTGGCGCGCCTGGTGAAGGGACACCGCGAGCATCCGACGGTGCTGCTGGTTGAGGATGACATGGATCTGGCGCGCGTGATCCTGACGACCTTCGAACACGCCGGCATCGTGGTTCACCACGCTTCGCGGCTGCGGAACTCCATTGAACTTTGCGAGTCGGTGCGGCCTGACCTGATCATTCTGGACCTCGCGCTGCCGGACGGCCACGGTCTGGAGCTGATCGACTGGCTGCGCACCCGCAAGGAACTACGCCACCTGCCGCTGGTCGTCTATTCCGCGCGGGAGATCTCGAACTCGGAACGCGGTCTATTCCAGCTGGGACCGACCGAGTTTCTCACCAAAACAAAGGTACAACCGCAGGACGTGGAGGCGGTGGTGTTTACCATGCTTCGCCGCTACCGCGGAGCCGAAGCCCACGTTGGTTCCGACTAATTCGCTCCCGGCCATAAACATATTTCCCCGAGCTGGCCGATAGGCTTGAACTATCATGAGTTGGCTCCGGCTGCGTATCCATTCAGGAACTGCACTATAAGTGCAATTTTGTGCCATCCTAACTGTTAATTTCGCCAATGAGGGATTCCCCCATGCAACGCCGCATCCTGATCATTGATGACGAAGACGACATCCGCCAGGTGGCTGCCATGAGCCTGGAAACGGTCGCCGGATGGGACGTAGTTACTGCAAGCTCCGGAGCCCAGGGTATTCGCCGCGCGCAGGCTGAACAGCCGGACGCTATTTTGCTAGACGTAATGATGCCCGGCATGGATGGTCCCAGCACCTTTCTCGAGTTGCGAAAGGGCGCGGAGACCGCGAAGATTCCTGTGATTCTGCTGACGGCTAAGGTACAGGGCGCGGATCAAAAGCGATTCGCGAACCTTGGCGTTTCGGGAGTGCTGTTCAAGCCGTTCGATCCCATGACGCTGGCGCAGCAGATGTCCGATGCGCTTGGCTGGAAAGAATAATCCCCATGAGCGAGCCGCCCGACGACGCGAAGGAGATGGCCGACCTTCTCCAGGCGTTGTGGGTGAAAAACTATCCTCTGCTGGTGGAGCGGATGAAACTACTTCATGCCGCCAAAGAAAAGCTGAATGCCGGTTGTCTGAACGAGCAGACCCGCAAGGATGGTGAAGAGGCTGCACACAAGCTTGCCGGAATTCTCGGGACCTTTGGCTTGCCTCAAGGCAGCGTGCTTGCTTCGCGGATCGAGGTTCTACTGGCTGGCGGTCCTTCCATCAGCGCAGAGCGTGCGACTGAGCTAAGTTCGTCGATAGAGAAACTGGACGCCGTGATTGCGTCGCATCCCTGAGTGGACGCGTTTAGAACATGTGGTGCTCATCGTCCTGAAAGGCGATGGGCAAAGCCGTTTCAAGATTGACATTCTCCGGGCTGACCGACTCGGTCTGTTCCCTGACTTTCGCGACTGAGAGCCAGTTATCCCTGTGCGGCTGCTCGACGATCCACGGCGGCAGGGGCATGCGCAGATACTCGCTCAGCACGCTGGCATGCCCTTCATAAAGCGCGCGCATCTTCTTCAGGCGCTCCATCGAATCGGCATCGCGACATACGCGGACGCCTGCCTGGCAGAGACTGCCGTAAAGCACTTCGAACCGCTCCGGAGGAAGACGGTCTTCGCCGTCGCTAATGGGCTGGAGCGAGAAGATCTGCGAGATATCGACCAGCGCGTGCCGCGCAATGGCAAAAGTGAGCTGCGCCTGCCTCGCCGCATGATCCTGTACGCCGGCGATCATCAGCGCACAGACGTCGAGCACAGATGTCACCGCGGAAAGCCAGCTCTGGTTGGTGTGCTGCGAACGGAAGTAGCAAAGGAGCGGATAAGAGATGTGGCTCTCGAGCAGCTCGGCTGACCATCGCTCCCACTCAATCAGCAAGACATTCAAAGCGTCCCCGCCGCCTTTGAAGGCATGACGGCGCATCAGTTCGGCTGCGGTGGGCGGGGTGCCGGCACGCGCGTCGAGCAGCGAAATACTGACTTCACGCCGGGAGAATGCACCGTAGAGCACGGGAAAATAGCCGATCACCATGGCCAGAAATCCCAGGCCAATGCCCGATTCGAGCACGATGATCAGCCGCGCCCATGACGAATGCGGCGTCAGATCGCCGATTCCCAGAGTAAAGATGGTTGTGCCGCTGATATACAAGTCCGAACGGAGGTCGTTGCCGGAAAACATATTGTCGGCAAGCGGCGCTCGCAACGCGTGGAACAGAAATCCGAAGCCCATCAGCAGCCCTGCCGCCCAGACGACAATCAGCAGCAGCAGCGAAAGCGGCCCGTAAACGCTCAATGCCGTTTCGCGCTTGCGCGGATGGGAGATCATACTCGCCAGATGCGACCAGGGCCACCACGTAGCGATGTAGAAAAGGCGCGTGATGCGGAAGCGTCCGGTTGCGCGGCGGGGCGAGATTACCGTCTGGAACGCATCCAGCAGTGCGATAAAGATGAACGCGACACCGGCGCAAAACCAAAGTATCTGCAAGGTACGTTTCCCCGTTCAGGCAAGCAGAACAGGATTGTGCGCGCGCGTCAACAGCGGGTTGGCGTGAGTTTGCGTAAGCTATTTGTATGAGCTCTCTGGCGCGCCTGCTTGTTCAGATTGGCCTGATTCTGATCGTGGCCGGCGGGGTAATTTTCCTGCTGGGCAGGCTCGGAATCTCCTTAGGCAGCATGCCCGGAGACCTCACCTGGCGGCGAAGGAATGTGACGGTCTTCTTCCCGCTCGGTACGTCAATTCTCGTGAGCCTTCTGCTGACGCTTCTCTTCTGGCTCTTCTCGCGCTTTCGCCGCTAATGTTAGATGTAGACTGTCAGTTTGTGGATGCCGCCGCTAATCAATCCCCCCAACTCGGATTCACCTTTGAAGCGCCAAAGCCGCAACGCCGCATCTGGCGGGTGAGCGAACTTTCCGCCGAGCTGCGAGGCCAGGTGGAACGGGCATTCTCCGATCTGTGGGTCGAGGGCGAAATCTGCGACTTGCGGCCGGCAGCTTCCGGGCATGTCTACTTCACGCTGAAGGACGACTCGGCACAGCTTTCGGTGGTGCTCTTCCGCAGCCAGGCGCGTCTGCTGCGCTTTCGTCCCGAGGACGGCCTGCACGTCCTGCTGAGAGGACGGCTGTCCGTCTACGAGCAGCGCGGGCAGATGCAGATTGTCGCCGAGCACATCGAGCCGGTGGGCGCGGGATCGCTGCAGCTGGCCTTCGAGCAGGTAAAGCGGCAGTTGCAGCGCGAAGGCCTGTTCGATGCCGAACGCAAGCGGCCGCTGCCGGCGTTTCCGCGCTGCGTGGGCATCGTGACTTCGCCTTCGGGCGCGGTGATTCGAGATTTCATCCACGTTGTGCGACGCCGTCACGCAGCGCTGCAGGTGCTGCTCTATCCGGCGCTCGTACAGGGCGAAGCGGCTGCCGCGGAGGTCGAAGCCGGCATCGCGTGGTTCAATCGCACGCGTGAGGCCGACGTGATTGTGATCGCGCGCGGCGGCGGATCGCTCGAGGACCTTGCGCCCTTCAACAGCGAGTTTCTTGCACGCGCGATTGCGCGGTCGGAGATTCCTGTTGTGTCTGCGATCGGGCACGAGACGGACTTTACCATCGCCGATTTTGTGGCGGACCTGCGCGCTCCCACACCTTCGGCGGCGGCGGAGTTGATTACGGCGGCGCAGCATAGAGTTGAGGAACGGCTGGAAGAGCTGAGCCAGCGGCTAGTTCGCGCCACGCGCTATGCGCTGATGCAGGCACGCGAGCGCTTCTCACGGCTTTCTTCGGACGCGGCTTTTGGGCGGATGCGCGACAGCCTCGACCGGCGGCAGCAGCGCGTCGATGAGATGGCGTTTCGGATGGAGTCGGCGTGGCGGCGGCAACATTTAGCCGTAACACAACGCTTACAGCAGCTTACGACGGCGGTTCTGCGCCAGGATGTGACGAGCCGGCTTGCGCTGGCGAGTCAGCGGCTCGAAGGCCTCAACGCGCGGCTCGAGCGGGCGCAGAAAAGCTTCGGAATGCTGCGGCATGCGCAGCTTGACGCGCTGGAAAAGCGGCTCAATTCCCTGTCGCCGCTGGGCATTTTGAGCCGCGGGTACGCACTGGTGTATGACGAATCGAGGTTGCTGGTCAAGGATGCGGCGGCCGTGCAGCCAAAACAAAAACTCTTCACACGGGTTGCTAAAGGAAGTATCGAAAGCACGGTGATGAAGGTCACAACGGAAGCGGAATCAACGTAGAAGACTGACGAAGTATGAGAAAACTGTTCGGAACGGATGGAATCCGCGCGGTAGCCGGCGAGGCGCCGCTCGATCCCAAGACGATCTACGCCGTGGGCCTCGCCCTCGCGCATCAGCTCAAGGCAAATTCGCACGAACCTTCAATCATCCTTGGCATGGACACGCGCGAGTCGAGCGAGTGGATCGCCGCCGTGCTCACCGGCGGCCTGACCGATGGCGGAGCGACGGTGGAAAGCGCCGGCGTGATCACGACTCCGGGAGTGGCGTATCTTGCTCGCAGCCATAGATTCTCTGCTGGCGTCGTGATTTCGGCCTCGCACAATCCGTGGCAAGACAATGGGATCAAGGTGTTCGGAGGCGATGGGTACAAGCTTCCCGACGAGACGGAACTGCGCATCGAAGATGAGATCTTCCGGCAGCTTGAATCGATTGCGGCGCGAGATCCGGAACAGTTTGCCGCGCCAACCGAGAATGCATCCTTCCGGCAGGACTATGCGCGGTTTCTGGAGTCCGCCGTGCCGGGCCTTTGTCTGGAGAGCTGGAAAATCGTGGTGGACTGCGCGAACGGGGCCGCCTCGGCGATCGCGCCCGAGTTGTTCGGGTGCCTCTGCGCTTCGGTTCAGCTCACGCACGCGTCGCCGGATGGGCGCAACATCAATGCCGGCTGCGGAGCCCTGCATCCCGCGGTCGTTGCCGCCGAAACCAAGGCGGCGGGCGCCCAAATCGGCATCACTTTTGACGGAGATGCCGACCGCGCGCTCTTCGCGGATCGCCACGGCAACGTCGTTAACGGAGACGCGGTTCTGCTGCTCGCCGCACGCCACCTTAAAGCGGAGAATCTGCTCAAGGGCGATGTTGTTGTCGCCACCACCATGTCGAACATGGGTCTGGAAACGGCGCTGCGGCGCGACCGCATCAAGATGCTGCGTGCGCCGGTTGGCGATAAATACGTGCTGGAGATGATGCAGGCGAACAACGCTTCCCTCGGGGGTGAACAGTCGGGGCATATCCTGTTTCCTCACCTCGCAACGACAGGCGACGGCCTGCTGACGGCGCTGGTTGTGCTGGATATCCTCGAACGCTCCGGCAGGGATCTTCACGAGCTTATCGCTGATCTGAAGGTCTTCCCGCAGACAATCGTGAATATAAGGGTGAAGGAAAAGAGACCGCTCGAGGAGATTGACATTGTCGCGGCGCGGATCCGCGAGGCAGAAGAATCGCTCAACGGAAACGGACGCGTCGTAGTGCGTTATTCCGGAACTGAGCCGCTCGCGCGGGTGATGATCGAAGCCGAATCGGAAGACGTGATGCGGCGTCACGCGGATGCAATTGCGGGGGCGATTCGCGAGTCGCTCGGGGTGTAAGCCAAGCCAGGTCTTCATACGCCCAAGGCGCGATCAGCTGGACGGTGAGTCCTCGAGGTCGCGCCAGTTCGGACCGGCGCCGACGTCGGCCACGAGCGGCACCTTCAATTCGATCACGTGCTCGAGCTCATGTTTGACCAGTTCGCGGACTTCATCGACTTCGGAGTCGGGGACGTCGAAGAGCAGCTCATCGTGCACTTGCAGGGTCATACGGGTTCCAAGATTGCGCCCGGCGAGCTCCCGGTCGATGCGGATCATTGCCACTTTGATGATGTCGGCCGCGGTCCCCTGCAGCGGGGTGTTGACCGCGGTGCGCTCGGCGAAGCCGCGCAGGTTGGCGTTACGGCTCTGGATGTCCGGGATGGGCCGCACGCGCCCGAACATGGTGCGGACTTTTTGTTCGCGGCGCGTGTCTTCGAGCAGGCGATCGATGAACGCGCGCACGCCCTTGTAGCGCTCGAAATAGGTCTCGATGTAGAGGCGCGCTTCGTGCTGATCGATGCCGAGCTGCGCGGCGAGACCGAACGGGGAGATGCCGTACACGATGCCGAAGTTCACGGCCTTGGCGCGGTTGCGGGTCTCTTTGCTCATCTTGTCGGGCGGGACGCCGAAGACCTCCGACGCGGTCAGGGTGTGGATGTCCTGACCGGTGCGATAGGCGTGCGTGAGCAGCGGGTCGTCGGAGAAGTGAGCCATCAGGCGCAGCTCAATCTGCGAGTAGTCGGCGGAGAGCAGCGTATTGCCAGGCGCGGCGATGAACGCGGCGCGAATCTCGCGGCCAAGCTCGGTGCGGATAGGGATGTTTTGCAGGTTCGGATTCGTCGATGAGAGCCGGCCGGTCGCGGTGCCGACCTGATTGAAGGTGGTGTGAACGCGGCCTTCGCTGTCGGCCAGCAGCGGCAATGAGTCTACGTAGTTCGACTTGAGCTTCGCGAGCTGCCGGTATTCGAGCACCATGCGCGGGACGTCGTTGTGGACAGCGAGCTCTTCAAGCACATCCTGCGCGGTTGAAACGACTTTGCCCTTGCCGTACTTGAGCGGCTTGGGCAGACCCATTTTGTTGAAGAGCACATCGCCGAGCTGCTTGGGAGACTGGATGTTGAAGCGATGCCCCGAGCGCTCGTAAATCTCTTCGCCCACGCGCTCGATTTCCGAGCCCAGCGTTGCGGACATTTTGTTCAGCACCGCGGAGTCGATGCGCACACCCGCTTTCTCCATGCGAAAGAGGACAGGCACGAGCGGAAGATCGATGGTCTCGTATACTTCGGTCGCATCAAGAGCCTTCACGTCGTCGCGCAGCACCGGAGTAAGCGCCTCGACGGCGCGGGCCGTTTCGAGCAACTCGCGGTCCCCGGTCTCTTTCAGCGGGTACTCGCTGAAGCGCGCCGCAACGTCGCTCAACCGGTGCGATGCGTGCGTGGGATTGATCAGGTACGAGTAGAGCATCAGGTCGTCACCGGCTCCGCGCAATGTGACACTGTGCTGCTCCAGAACGCGCATCGCTCCCTTCAGGTCGTGCACACGCTTTGGGACTTTTTCATCTTCGAGAAGCGCACGCACGGATTCGAGAGAGACGAGCAAGGCCCTGTCGGGGCCTGCAGCCACTGCGACTCTGCAGGCTTCCGGCGCTTGTGGCGGGCATGCCTCGGCCTCGGCTTTGTCGACGAGGTCGAGCAGCGACATGGTCTTCAGCTCAGGCTCTTTTTCTTCGATCGCTTCGGACTCCTGCTCACTTACCTGCTCGGCTGCCTCTTCGAGCGTTGACGATGAAACAGCGAGGGAGAATCCTTTTTCACGCGCAGCGCTGAGGAACGCGGCGATGTCGGCTTCGGTCGGTTCCGTGATGTAATCCACGGGGCGCGAGAGTTCGGCCGGAGCGAGTTCCTTCAGAAGAGTCGTGAACTCCAGCTCGGTGAAGAGCGCCCGGCAGGCGCTCACGTCGGGCGGCTGCGTGCGCATTTCGTCGAGGTTCAGCTCGACCGGAACGGAGCAGTGGATCGTCACCAGTTCCTTGCTCAAAAGCACCGCATCGCGGTTGTTCTGGAGCGACTCGCGATAAGTCTTGCGCTTCACCTCCGACGCGTGGTCGAGAGCGGCTTCAACGCTGCCGAACTGCTGGATCAACTCGACTGAACCCTTGTCGCCGATGCCAGGCGCACCCGGAATGTTGTCGATGGAGTCGCCGCGCAGTGCCATCACGTCGATCACTCTTTCGGGCGGCACGCCGAGTGTCTCTTCAACTTTGGCGCTGTCGAGAATGAGATTGTCTTTCGTAGGGTTGAGCACCTTCACCTGGTCAGTGACCAGCTGCAACATGTCTTTGTCGCTCGAGACGATATAGACGGGATGGCCGGCTTTCGCTGCCTTATCGGCGAGGGTGCCAATCACGTCGTCGGCCTCGAATCCCTCGGCCTGCAGGATGGGGATGCGAAAGGCGTCAAGCGCACGGCGAATGTAGGGAAGCTGCTGCGCCAGATCCGGAGGCATTGCGGTTCTGTTCGCCTTGTATCCGCCGTAGTCGACCTCGTCGAAGGTCTGGGTTTCTGCGTTGAACTTGCGCAGTTTCATGTCGCGCGCACGCTCATCGCGAAATACCGGCCCACTGATATCGAAGACAGCGGCGAAGTACTCCGGAGCGAAATCCTTGCGCAGCTTGTTGATCATGTTCACGAAAACGTAGGTTGCGGCGGTAGGCACGCCGGTGCGTGTAGACATCGGCCGCGACCGCTGCATGGCGTGATAGGCGCGGAAGATGAACGACATCGAGTCGAGAAGAAAAACGGGAGGTTTCATTGCTTCAGACATCAAGTTCGAGTCTACTGCGAGCACGGGCTGGGTGAATCTGCCAGTACAATGCGGCACACGGAGTCTCGCCGATGATTGCTCGTGTTCTGTTGATGGCCATGGTTGTTTCGTGTGTTGTATCAGCCTATGCGCAGGGTTCGCAGCCCGCTGCGCCGCCCAAACGGCCGCTCTCGTCGATTCCCTATTCGCCCAGCCTGGACCTGACCAATCTCGACCGCAGCGCCGATCCCTGCGTGGACTTCTACCGGTTCACCTGCGGCGGATGGATGACCCACAATCCGATCCCGCCGGATCAGGCCGCCTGGAGCGTTTATGCGAAGCTGGCCGATGAAAACAGCCAGTTTCTCTGGGGAATCCTCGAACAGGACGCGAAGCTCAAGGACCGAACTCCGGCGCAGCAGAAGATCGGAGACTACTTTGCGGCCTGCATGAACACCGACGCGATCAACGCGCGGGGCCTCGAGCCACTCAAGCCGGAACTCGACCGCATCAATGCCATCGGCGGCCGCGAGCAGCTGACCGCATTTCTGCGCGAGGGCGCAAACCGCCGCGGGCTTTACTTCCTCAACGTCCGCGCCGAGCAGGATCCGAAGAACGCCGAGATGATGATCGTCGGCGTCGGGGTTGGAGGCCTCGGCCTGCCCGACCGCGACTACTACACCAAGACCGACGCAAGGAGCGAAGAGATCCGCAAGCGCTACGTGGCGTATTTGTCGCAGCTGCTCGTTCTGGCGGGAATTCCACAGGCGCAGGCCGATGAGCAGGCAGCGGCGACGATGAAGATTGAAACCGCGCTCGCGAATGCATCGTTGACAAGGGTGGAGAGACGGAATCCTTACAACGTCTACCATCGGATGAAGATCGGCGAAATCGACGCGCTCGCGCCCGCACTCGGACTCAACGCATATTTGCAGGCGCAGAAGGTTTCGCCTTCGCTGCTTGATAACATCGACGTGTCGCAGCCCAAGTTTTTACAAGCCTTGCAGGACCAGTTGGCAAGCGAGCCCCTGGACAATCTAAAGGCTTATCTGCGCGCACATGCGCTGAATGCGGCGTCGACAAGCCTCTCGAGCAATTTTGAAGACGCGCAGTTCAATTTTTACGGCAAGTTCCTGCGCGGCGTTCCGCAGATGCAGCCGCGCTGGCAGCGTTGCGAGCATCAGGTAGACAACTATCTTGGCGAAGCGCTGGGTCAGGAGTTCGTGGCGCGGACGTTCGCTCCAGAGACGAAGCAGAAGGTTGTGGAGATGACGGAGCAGATTGAGCAGGCGATGCAGGAGGAGATCGGGCACCGGGACTGGATGAGCGAGCCGACGAAGAAGCAGGCGCTGATCAAGCTGCATGCCGTGCGCAACAAGATCGGCTATCCGGACAAGTGGCGCGACTACTCCGCACTGACGGTCAGCCCGGACGATTACTTCGGCAACGTGGAGCGGGCGCGTGTGTTTGAGTACAACCGCGAGTGGGCGAAGGTTGGCAAACCCGTCGACCGCAACGAGTGGGACATGACGCCGCCGACGGTCGATGCATATTACGACCCGCAGATGAACGACATCAACTTTCCGGCCGGCGTGCTGCAGCCGCCGCTGTACGATCCGAAGGAAGACGATGCGCCGAACTACGGCAATACGGGCGGCACGATCGGCCACGAGCTGACGCATGGCTTTGACGACCAGGGACGGCAATTCGATGCGGAGGGAAATCTCAAGGACTGGTGGACTCCTGAAGACGCCAAAGCGTTTGAAGACCGCATCAACTGCCAGCGCGAGCAGTATGCGAAGTACATCATCGTCGACGATATTCACATCAATTCGAAGCTGACCAGCGGAGAAGATGTCGCCGATCTCGGCGGCACACTGCTGGCGTACATCGCCTGGAAGAAGCAGACTGCCGGAGAGAATCTCCAGCCAAAGGATGGCTTCACTGCTGAGCAACGCTTCTTTATCGGCTATGCGCAGTGGGCGTGCGAGAACAATCGACCCGAAAACCTGCGCGTCCATGCGCTGACCGACCCGCATTCCCCCGGATGGGCGCGAGTGAACGGCATCGTGACGAACATGCCGGAGTTCGCCGCCGCGTTTGGATGCAAGGGCGGGCAGCCAATGGTGAAGGAAAACGTCTGCAAGGTTTGGTAGCGGATCAGGTGATGAACATGCAGTCTCCATAAGAGAAGAAGCGGTATCGCTCAGCGACGGCGTGGCGGTAAGCGTTCAGGACGTGCTCGCGGCCTTCGAAGGCGCAGACCAGCATCAGCAGCGTCGACTGCGGCAGGTGGAAGTTGGTCAGCAGGGCGTTCACTGCGCGAAATTCAAATCCCGGCGAGATGAAGATGCTGGTTGTGCCGGAGTGCGGCGTGAATTCAGGACTGGATAGTGCGCAGTGCTCGAGGGTGCGAACGGTCGTTGTTCCTGCCGCAACGATGCGGCGGCCTTCGCGGCGGGCAGCATTCAGTTCGGCTGCTGTGGCCTCGGGCAGCGTGTAGCGCTCGGCGTGGAGATGGATGTCTTCGACGCGGTCGACGCGGACGGGCTGGAAGGTCCCGAGGCCAACATGCAGAGTGATCCAGGCGATGCGAACGCCGCGGCCACGGATGCGGTCGAGAATTTCCGGCGTGAAGTGGAGGCCGGCGGTGGGCGCGGCGACGGATCCGCGTTCGCGAGCATAAACGGTCTGGTAGCGCTCTCGGTCGCGGTCGACGTCCGGGCGGTGGATATAGGGCGGGAGGGGCATGTGCCCGAGCTTGTCTACCTCGGCAAAAAAGTCGGGGACAGGCTGGAAGCGCAGCGTACGCTCGCCGAATTCGCCGTGGGCGATGATTTCGGCGCGCAGTGCACCGTCTCCGAAGGTCAGGATTTCTCCGGTAAGCGCCTTGCGGCCGGGGCGGGCCAGGACTCGCCACTCCCACTCGGAGAGTTGTTCGGTGAGCAGTATCTGGACGCGTCCGGTAGTGTGGTGTCCGGGCTGGGTGTGGAGGCCGGCGCGATGAGCGAAGAGGCGCGCAGGGATGACACGGCTGTCGTTGAGTACGAGAAGATCGCCTTCGCGGAGAAAATCGGGAAGGTCGCGGAAGAGGCGGTCTTCGAAGGCTCCGGCGCGACGGTCGACGGTGAGCATGCGCGCACTGGCCCGCTCTGCGAGAGGCTCCTGCGCGATTAATTCTTCTGGGAGATCGTAGTCGAAATCGGAGACGAGCACTTCAAGCTGATTTTACTTGGCGAAATGCGCTTCCGCGTGCAGGCGCGCGCGCTCCAGGGCGTCGTTGAGTTCCTGGCGGATTCGCTCGAGTGTATCTGCGTCGGCATCGGGTGACGGCGCGGCCACTTTCCGCGACCAGCTTACGGCGACGCGTGAAAACGGTTTGGGGATCAGGAAGCGATCCCATGATTTCAGCACCCAGGCGCGCTCGGGAAGCAGGTAGAAGCTCCCGATTGCATGGCCGGTCATCTGCGCCAGCTTCACTGGGCCAGTCTTGGTCTGGTAGATCGGGCCGCGGGGCCCGTCCGCGGTGAAGACGACGGGCAGGCCACGCTCGATCACGTCCTGGAGCGCCAGCAAGCCTGCGGCTCCGCCGCGTGAGCTTGAGCCGCGGACGGCGTCGTATCCGAGGAGGCGGAGGGTTCGCGTGATCAGTTCACCGTCGAAGCTGCGGCTGATGAGAATCGAGCAACGGAATTTACGGAAGTACCAGCCGGCTAGGAGCGTGCAACGATGCCAGAAGCAGAAGATGCCGGTGGTGGGTGGAGTTTCCGGAACAGCGCCTTCCTCGGCGATGACCTCGAAGCGCAGGGTAGAGCCGATGATGGCCAGCAGCAGCGCGGTGAGGCGCGGGATGATGGCGAGGGCGATGCGCTGTCCGAAGGAAAACTCCTGGTTCGAGTTCACTTAGCGATTTTAAGGTGACCGAGAGACCTTTCAAGGCACTCCAGCTTGAAGGGATTGCCGATCTTCACCACAAAGGACACAAAGAGCACAAAAGTAGCATCGTTCAGCGTTCGGAAAAAGATCACCGCGAAGACGCCAAGACCGCAAAGCAAGCGATTGCAGGCCCAGGGCATGTGCCTCAGCTGTAGCGCAGCCAGCGCAGCATCTCCGGCAGGGTGGCTCGCTTGCCGTACATGAGGATGCCAACGCGGTAGATTCGCGAGGACAGCCACAGCAGGATATAGACCGAGACGACCATCAGCCCGAGCGACACACCGATCTGCCAGTAGGGTGGGAACTGCGAGGCCAGGCGCAGGAACATGGTGATGGGCGCGCAGGGCGGGAACATGGAGATGGCAACCGACCAGATGGAGTTGGGATTGCTCACGATGAAGGCGATCATGCCGAAGCTGAGCCAGATAGGCACCGCGGCCAGGGGCGAGTACTGCTGCAATTCCTGCTCGGTGTCGCAGGTGGCGGCCAGACCCGCGAAGAGCGTGCTGTAGAGCGCATAGCCGAGCACGAAGTACAGGATGAAGAGCACTACCTGGGCGGCCGAGACGTGAATCTTAAAGTCGCCGGACATGAGCCGGACGCCGAGCGCCGACCCGGCGAACAGCGCCGCTGCGGTCACCCAGATGGCGATCTGCGTGAGGCCGACGGCGCCGATGCCGATCAGCTTGCCAGCCAGCAGATCGCCCGGCTTCACGGTCGCGAGCATGACTTCGAAGATGCGCGAGGTCTTTTCCTGGATCACCGACCGGCCGACGTTCATGCCGTACATGACGACGGTGAAGGACAGCAGGAAGGCCATGGCATAGGCTGCCCAGAAGGTGCTCAGCGCATTGCTGACGGTCTCCTTGCCGTTCTTGACCTGCACGGTGGCCAGGTCGATGGGTTTGGTCAGCGATTCTACATCTGTCGTAGAGATGCCGCGCGCGGCGAGCCGCTGTTCGACAAGGGCATGATTTACTGCGTTCTGCAGGCGGCCTTCGGTGGCGAAGTCTCCAGAGGAGCGAGACTCGAAGGTGGCATTCACAGGTCCATTTACCGGAGTCTCAAGCCAGAGAAAGCCGTCGATCTGCTTCTGGTCCACTTCGTCGAGCAGCTGTTGATGATCGGACTCCGTGGCGGCGGCAACCACATCGACGGTCATCTTCGCATCCTTGTCGGCGACGAGCGGCTCGCGGATGCGCGCAGCCAGCGCAGGATCGGCCGTCGCGATCACGATGTGCTTGCCCACGCCGGAGTTCTTTCCGGCAACCGCAATCAGGGCAAAGATGCCGATGAAGAGGAGCGGGATCAGGATGGTGGTCACTTTGAAGGCCTTGCCCCGAACCTGCTCAAGGTATTCGCGCTTGGCGATGAGCCAGATATCACGCATTCACGTTTTCTCCTACGGTGCGGATGAAGATTTCTTCCAGCGACGGCTCCATCAATTCGAACCTGGTGATCACGGCCTTGGTGATGGCCTCGCGCAGCAGGTCCTGCGCGTTGGCTCCTGACTTCAGTTCGATCTCCGCCTGCCCCGAGTAGTCCTTATAGCTTTTGATCGCGGGATGCTGCAGAAACGAGTTGTCTCCTTCGAAGTTCATGACGACATGGTTGCGCTCGTAGCGCGACTTTACCTCGCGCATGCCGCCCCGCAGCACGGCGTGTCCCTTGTCGATGAGGCAGATAGCGTCGCAGAGCTTCTCGACCTGGTCCATGCGATGGGTCGAAAAGAGGATTGCCTTGCCGGTCTTCTTCAGGTCGACGAGGGTGTCCTGCAGGAGCGTGGCATTGACCGGATCGAGGCCGGAAAACGGCTCGTCCATGATGACCAGCTCAGGGTCGTGCAGCAATGTGGCGATGAACTGGATCTTCTGCTGCATACCCTTTGACAGCTCTTCGGTCTTCTTGCCGGCCGCGTCGAGGATCTGCATGCGCTCGCACCAGTCGTGGGCGCGCTTGCCGGCGACGGCGGGATCGAGACCGCGCAGCTCGCCCATGAAAACGAGCTGATCCATGACTTTCATCTTCTTGTAGAGGCCGCGCTCTTCGGGCAGATAGCCGACACGCCTGAGACTGTCGCGCGAGAAGGGCTTGCCGAAGAGGCTCACCGAGCCCGAGTCGGGCATGGTAATGCCGATCATCATGCGGATGCTCGAGGTCTTGCCCGAGCCGTTGGGGCCGAGCAGGCCGAACATCGTTCCTTCTTCGATCTGGAGGCTTAAATCTTTGACTGCAACTTTTTGTTCGTAGGATTTGGAAATTCTATCCAGGTTCACCACCGTGGACATGCGGCGTTTTCTCCGATTTATCCAAAGGATAACAGGCAGAACTTGAAGCGCAGAGCATAGGCATTCCGAAACGACAGCGGCAATCTAGAATCCACGACCATCGGGAGTGGCCACGCGAAGCGGTGTCGCCGTGCGCGGAGCACTGGTAGCATCGCAATGTGGTTCAGCTCGATACCCCTGTTCAGTTTGTCAAAGGCATTGGCCCGCAAATCGCAACGATGCTCGCCGAAAAGCGGATCGCCACCGTCGAAGATCTCCTCTATCATCTGCCGTTCCGGTATGAAGACCGCCTGCATCCGCGGGCGCTGAGCGAGCTTACGCCCGGCGAGATGGCCAGCGTGATCGCCGAGGTGCGCGGCACGGTGCTTCTGCGCACGCGATCGATGCCCATCTTCGAGATGACGGTGGGGCAGGGCACCTCCAGCTTGAAATGCATGTGGTTCCACGGGACGTACCTCGAGGGCAAGTTCAAGCCGGGGCAGATGGTCGCTCTGTATGGCAAAGTCGAGCCATCGCGGTCGTCGCGCGGGTTCAAGATGATCCAGCCGCAGTTCGAGATTCTGCCCGAGGACGAAGCGGAAGACGAGACGCGGCTGCTCGAGGTGGGACGCATCACGCCGGTGTATGAATCGCTGGGCGGGAGCCGGCTGGCGTCGCGGTGGATTCGGCGTATCGTCTACAACCTGCTGCAGCAGATCGAGGGACAGGTACCGGAGACGCTGCCCGCGTCACTGCTGGCGCGGCTCGAGATGCCGGGCCGCGAGGATGCGCTGCGGCGGGTGCATTTTCCGCCGGCGGGAACTCCGATGTCGCAGTTGCAGGCGTCCGGCACTCCGTCGCACAAGCGGCTGATCTTCGAGGAACTGTTCTATCTCGAGTGCGGGCTTGAGCTGAAGCGCCGGAGACTGCAACAACGCGCCGGGTTTGCGTTTGAGACAAGCGAAAAGGTACGCGAGGCGATCCGGCAGATCCTGCCATTTCATCCAACGACGGCGCAGAAGCGTGTGCTGGGTGAAATTGTCGCCGATATGCGAAAACCCGCACCGATGCGCCGGCTGCTGCAGGGAGATGTGGGCTCCGGCAAAACGATCGTCGCGCTGCAGGCAATGATTGTGGCCATCGAGAATGGCTGCCAGGCGGCGCTGATGGCTCCGACGGAGATTCTTGCAACACAGCACTATCTCGCGGCGCGCAAGCTGCTGGAGAAGTCGTCGCGCAAGTACCGCGTGGTGCTGCTTACCGGGTCGCTCGATGATGACAAGAAAAAGCTGGCGCGGCGACGCATCTTTCACGGCGAAGCCGACCTGGTGATCGGAACGCATGCGCTGATCGAGGAGAAGGTCGAGTTCGCCAACATCGGCATCGTGGTTGTGGACGAGCAGCACCGCTTCGGCGTGCTGCAGCGCTTCAGGCTGATGAAGAAGCCGAACGCCGCCGAGCCGGATGTGCTGGTAATGACGGCGACTCCGATCCCACGCACGCTGGCGCTGTCGCTCTACGGAGACCTCGACCTGAGCGTGCTCGACGAGCTTCCGCCGGGAAGGACGCCAATCATCACTAAGCAGGTCTCCGATGAGCGCGCCGAGGATGTGTGGAAAGTGGTTCGCGAGCAGGTGCGGCGCGGGCACCAGGCGTATGTCGTGTATCCCGTGATCGAGGGATCGAAGGATGATCAGCCGGAGCTGGACTTCGCTCCGCCGGATGTTGAAGAAGAGACGAAATCGGCAAGCACGAAATCCGGAACGAACCCACCCTTCGCGCGAAAGGCACGCGCGAAGAATGGGGCACCCAGAGCCGTGGCTGCGAAGAAGGCTGCCTCGCTCTTCGAGAAGCCTTCGCTGAAGTCGGCGACGGAGATGTACGAGAACCTGCAGTCCACACATCTGAGCGGGCTGCGGCTCGGACTGCTGCACGGCAGACTCGACGCCGACGAGAAGGAAATCATCGTGCGGCGTTTCCAGCGCGGCGAGATCGATGTGCTGATATCGACGACGGTGATTGAAGTCGGCGTCGACGTGCCGAACGCCAGCGTGATGGTGATTGAGCATGCCGAGCGCTTCGGGCTTGCCCAGCTTCATCAGCTTCGCGGGCGCGTAGGCCGCGGGGCTGCGAAGTCGTACTGCATTCTTATGACCGGCGGAAAGGTTTCGCCCGCGGCCGAGGAGCGGCTGGCGGCAATGGTGCGCACGCAGGATGGCTTCGAGCTGGCGGAGCTCGACCTGCAGTTGCGTGGTCCGGGAGAGTTTTTCGGGACGCGACAAGCCGGGCTGCCGGATTTTCGGATTGCGAACCTGCTGCGTGACCGGGCTCTGCTCGAGTTGGCCAAGGAGGAAGCGGCGCGGTTTGTCAAAGAACCTGGGATCGAAGCCACTGAGCAGGAACAGAAGCGTGTCTGGGCGCGTCTCAAGGAAGCCTGGCAGCGGCGCTATGGGCTGGTCGAAGCTGGGTGAGGCCCTCAGCCGGGGAGACTCATAGAAGGGTCGTCGCCGGCGCTTTGCGAGCGGTTGTTGTAGACCACGAGGTCGATGCGTGCGATCTCGAAAGCGCGGGTCTCGATCAGGTTTTTGGTGCAGTGGCACAGCTCGGCCATGCGCAGGTGCGACTCGCGGCTCAGCTCAAGCCCGCAGCCGATCAAAACGGCATAGACTTCAACACACGCGGCGCGCGCGAATTCGAAGTCGATGGCGAAGGCGCCCTTTTCGTGCGAACGGGTCAGCACCCAGCCTCCGCAGGCCAGCAGCGCACCTGTAAGAGTGCGGACGGTCCTCGCCGGATCACCTGCGCAGAGCGCGCTCAAGCGCAGCATCCAGCCCGGGACCTCCTCGGATTCGTAACCGTGGCGCACACATGGTTGATCGGAATCGCAGGCGCTTTCGTTAGCTTGTCCCGGCCTGAGACTTGGTGATGCGGCAACTTATTGATTGGGCGCACGCATGAGAATGATGTAATTTGCCCTCATGCTTGTCGGAACCGGCATCGACATGATCGAAATCGACCGCATCGCGCAATCCATCGAGCGCTTTGGCGAGCGCTTTCTGTCGCGGATCTTTACCCCGGGAGAAATCGCCTACTGCCAGGCCAAGAAGAACAGCGCCGAGAGCTTCGCGGCCCGTTTTGCCGCAAAGGAGGCCGGAGCCAAGGCGCTGGGCACCGGGATCCAGCACGGGGTCACCTGGAAGGAGCTGGAGGTGCGCCGCGAGCGGGGCCGCCGCCCGCACCTGCACTTCAGCGGGCGCGCCAAAGAGATTGCCGACCGGCTCGGGGTTCGGCATATCTCGCTGTCGCTCACCCACAGCGTCACAACGGCGATGGCCGCGGTGCATCTTGAAAATTAGGCCGGAGTTTCAGATCGGGAAGCCCGCTGCAGCACAGGCAAGTTCTGCAACAGGTTAGCCCGGTCAAGCATCGAATCCGCAGTTGCAGAGCCTTTGAACCTGCCGGTTTGATATGCTCACACCGAGAGCGGTGTGAACCGTTCTGAAAACAATCTTTTACCCACGAGGGAGTCATTGCCTAGCCAGGAGCAGGTCCATTGGTCACAACTCAAGGTCGGCGTGCTTGTCCTCGTTGCGGTGGCGACACTTGTCGCGCTGATTTTCCTAATGTCCGGAAACACGGGTGGCTTTCTGACCGGCAAGCTGACGCTTATCTCCTATTTTGAGAACTCCGCCGGACTCAAGGTGGGCGCTCCGGTCAACCTTGAGGGCGTGACCATCGGCACCGTCAAGGCGATTCGCATAGTGCCGGAACGGAAGCTCACGCCGGTTGAGGTCATCATGAGGGTTGGAAAGCAGTATTCCCCCGCCCTGCACTCCGATTCGAAGAGCAGCCTGGAGACCATTGGCGTCTTGGGCGATACCGTGGTGAACATCGACAGCAAGTTCGCGACAGGTCCTCCGGCGCAGAACGGAACCGAGCTCAAGACGAACGAGACTCCCAACCTGAGTGACGTCATCAAGTCGAGCCAGGGGACGATCGAGCAGCTCAACACGATTCTGGCGAAGGTGGATAACCTTGTCGATTCGCTGAATGGTGGCAGGGGCACCATCGGCCAGCTCATCAACGATCCTACGCTTTATAACAAGGCCGTCGCGGCAGTGAACGAGATCAAGACAATGGCCGATCAGATAAGCAGCGGAAAAGGCACCATCGGCAAGCTGATCGCCGATGACACGCTCTATAACCGCGTCAACGACACCGTCGGCCATGTTGACAACATCACTAAAGAGCTGGACGCCGGACACGGCACCATCGGAAAAGTGCTCAAGGACGATACGCTTTACAACAACCTGAAGCAATCCACCGACAGCCTGAACAAGATCCTGGCCGATGTGAATGCCGGTAAAGGCGCCCTCGGGCTGCTGGCGAAAGACCCCAAGTTCGCGGCGAAGCTGAACGATACGGTCACCAATCTCGATACGCTGCTCGATGACATCAATAAGGGCGAGGGTACGCTCGGCCAGCTTGCGAAGAATCCGTCGCTCTACCACCACACGGATGACCTGATCCAGAACAGCAACAAGCTGATCGATGCCTTCCGGCAGAATCCCAAGAAATACCTGACCATTCAACTGAAGATTTTCTAATGACGAACAGGTCCGGGCAGAGCCGGCATGCTGCCGCCGTGCCAACGGCTGCAGCGGCGTGATATTTTTGCTGCATACAGTATTCCGTATCCCATCTATCCCGTGCGGCCCATGACAACGTTCCCCGCTCGCAGGACATTCTGTTCCGAGGAAATCCATGCAATTCATTCGCTTTGCCAGTGTGCTTTTCGTCTGTGGAGGTCTCGCCGTTGCTCAGAGCTCCTCTGCGCCGGCAGATAAGCCGTCCAACGCCACTCCTGTTCCGCCCAAGCCGATTCATAGCTTTGATCTGAGCGCGATCGACAAGTCGGTTGACCCCTGCACCAACTTTTATGAATACGCCTGCGGCAACTGGCGCAAGAACAACCCCATTCCCGGCGACCAGGCGCGCTGGGGCCGCTTCAACGAGCTGCGGGAGCGCGACCGCTACCTGCTCTGGGTGGACCTGAATCGCGCCGCCACCGATCCCACGACGCCTCTGCAGCGCAAGTATGGCGACTTTTACGCGGCCTGCATGAATACGGACCAGGCCGACCAGCTTGGGGAAAAGCCAGTGCAGCCGGTGCTGGCCAGCATCGATGGGCTGTCGGACAAGAAGGGGCTTGCCTCGCTGATCGCCCGCCTTCAGGTGGATGATGCGACGGGGGCGTTCTTCCATTTTGGCAGCGAGCAGGACGAAAAGGACTCGCAGAAACAGATCGGAGCGGTTTATCAGGGAGGGCTCAGCCTGCCCGACCGCGATTACTACATTCTCGACGATGAGCGCATGACGAAGATCCGCAAGCAGTACAAGGATTATGTTGTTGCGCTGTTCAAGCTGGCGGGAGACAAAGACGATAAGGCCGCAGCCGAGGCGGACAACGTTCTCGCCATCGAGACCGCATTGGCCAAGGGCTCTATGCCGCGCGTCGATTTGCGCGACCCGGCGAAGGTCTACCATCTGCTGCCTGTATCGAACCTGAACACGCTGGCGCCGCAGTTCGACTGGAACAGTTATCTCGCGGGCACTCCCGCGCCGTCCCTTCATGAAGTGAACATTGCTACGCCGGACTTCTTCAAGACGATGAATGAGGTGATCCAGAACCAGAGCCTCGACAGCATCAAGAGCTATCTGCGCTTCCACGCGCTCAACTCGGCCGCGCCCTGGCTGTCGCAGCCTTACGTCGACCTGAACTTTGACTTCTTCCGGAAGACTCTCCAGGGACAGCAGGAGCAGGAAGCCCGCTGGAAGCGCTGCACCAGCCTTACCGATAACGCCATGGGTGAAGCCGTGGGTCAGGACTGGGTGAAGGAGAATTTCCCGCCGGAAGCCAAGGCCAACATGGAAAAGCTGGTCGATGCCCTCGAGAAGGCGCTCAACGAAGATATCCAGTCGCTACCCTGGATGACACCGGACACCAAGAAGCAGGCCGAAGCCAAGCTGGCCGCCTTCCGGCAGAAGATCGGTTATCCCGAGAAGTGGCGCGACTACTCGAAGCTCGAGGTAAAGCGCGACGACCTGCTCGGCAATATCGATCGTTCGAACGCCTTCGAGCTGGACTACGACCTCAAGAAGATCGGCAAGCCCGTTGACGAGAAGGAATGGGGCATGACGCCTCCGACGGTGAATGCCTACTACGACCCCAGCAACAATGACATCAACTTCCCGGCCGGCATCCTGCAGCCGCCCTTCTTCGACAACTCGAAAGACCCGGCGGTCAACTTTGGAGCGATCGGCGTTGTGATCGGCCACGAGATGACACACGGCTTCGACGACCAGGGCAGCAAGTTTGACGCCCAAGGCAACGTGAGGAACTGGTGGACTCCCTCCGATCGCGCCGCCTTCGACGAACGCACCGGGTGCGAAGTGAATGAATACGGCAGCTTCGAGCCGGTTCCGGGGCAGAAGCTCAACGGGAAGCTTACGCTCGGCGAGAACACGGCGGACAACGGCGGACTCCGCATCGCATACCAGGCACTGATGAATGTGCTCGCGAAGGAGGGCGGCAACGCCGAAACGCAGAAGATCGACGGCTACACGCCGGCACAGCGGTACTTCATCTCGTTCGCGCAGGTCTGGTGCGAGAACCGTACCGATCAGTACTCGCGCGTCGCGGCGCGGACCGACCCGCACTCTCCTGGCGAGTTCCGCGTCAATGGCGTGGTGCAGAACTTCGACGAGTTCGGCAAGTCGTTCGGCTGCCACAAGGGCCAGCCGATGATGCCGGAGAAGCCGTGCGTGGTCTGGTAGTCGACAAATAGCGTATAGCGTTCAGCGTTCAGGCGACGCCGTTTCGCCTGAATGCTGATGGTCGCGTAAAAGAAATGGCTTCGGGAATCCAGCGAGCAGGCGGACGAAAAGCCAATTAGCTGACGAGTTGGGAAAGATGCTGTGGGTGGTGATCAGGCGTTGTGACGAAATGCCCGTATCTGCGTCAAAATGCCAGCTTTTTCGACATGCTTTTCCTGAACGCTGTAGCCTGCCTCGATATAGCATGAAAGGCAGCTAGCTTTTACAATTCAAAAACGGGAGCGATCCCGATCCAGTTGCCTGGCCGTACATCGTCACGCCAGGATGAAGGAAGCGCATGAAGTTCAAGAAATTTGGCCGGGTCGCAATGGCTCTGGTAGTGTCCCTCGGTCTCGGATTTGGAATTACCTCGTGCAGCACTGATTTCACCGCCGCGTTTCTGTATGTAACCGGCAGCCAGTACAACCAGATTGGCGTTTTCCAGGTCAAGAACAATACCGGTAACCTGGTGGGCGTGAACGGCTCGCCGTACGGCTCTGGAGGCACCGACCCCCTTCGGGCCCTTGTTTCAAGCACCGGCCGTTATATTTACGTGCTCAATCACGGAAGCTCCTCCAGCGACTCGTCCGGCAACATTACGTATAGCGGGGAGAATATCTCGGTCTTCTCAATCGGCGGCGGCGGCAATCTTGCCTTCCAGCAGTCCTACACCAGCCAGGGAAGCGGCACGATCCGCATGGGATTCGACTCTACAGGGTCATACTTGTATGTGCTCGATGAGTACATGCCCCAGAAAGTGAACGGTCAGGTAACCAACGTTTCAAGCGCTCAGAGTGCCGCATTTCCCTGCCCAGACCCCAGCGCTCCGGGACTTTGGCGTCCGGTCGGATCGATTACGGCATTCACTGTAGACACGAACACGGGCCGCCTCTCGCTAATTACGAACAACCAGCAGACGGATTCGAACGGCACACAGCTTAGTACTTTCCCGGTCGGCTGCCTGCCGATCGATATCAAAGTGTCGACGGGATACATCTTCGTTGCCGACAACGGTCCCGCGCCGAACAACAGCTCGCTCTATCAGAGCGTCTTTGTCTATGCGGTGAACGCGACGAACGGACAGCTGACCCTCACGCAGAACTCCGAGCTGCCCACTGGCGCCAAGCAGATCAGCGCCATCAACAGCGATCAGGCCAACCGCTACATCTACATTCTGGATACCGGCGACAACCAGATCTTCTACTACACGGTCGGCTCAAACGGAGTGCTGCAGGCGGTGACCGGCAGCCCGACTGCGAATACTCCTGCATCGGCCGTCAATCCGGTGGCGCTCACGTCGGACAGCAAGGGCAAGTTCCTCTACATCGCCAATGCGGGGCCGGCCTCCGGCACCACAAATCCCAACAGCCAGATCACCGCATTTACCATCGCGCCCAACGGAGTGCTGGCGCCAATCGCCAGCCCCAACCCCATCACCACCGGATCGGGCCCGCAGTGCATCCTTGAGGATCCTTCGAACCAGTACATCTACACCGCTGACTCGATCAGCAACACGGTGACTGGACACGTGCTCGATCCCAACTCGGGCCTGCTCACCGATCTTCGAAACGCGACCAGCTATGCGACGGTCGGAACCCCCTCCTGGTGCGTCGCGAGCGGGCACACTGATTAGTACAACAAGCATCGCCAGACAGGCGGCCCGCGCGGGTGTGGGCCGTGTGGCTGAGCGCAATACAAAGTGCCCGCCGCAACTAGCCGAAAGCCGCGCAGGCTTTTACAATTCAAGCGGGAGCCATCCCAATACCGCATCCTGTGCTTTTGGCCAGGACGAAGGAAGCGCATGAAGTTCAGCAAATCGGGCCAGAGACTGCTGGCCGCCGCAGTCTCTCTAGGCATTGCAGTTGGAATTACTTCCTGTGGCCAAAGCAATACCGTGGACTTCCTGTTTGTCACGGCCTCAAAAAACAACCCCGGACAGATCGCCGTCTACTACGTTGACCAGGAATCCGGCGCGCTGACGCAGATTCCCAGTTCGCCCTACAGCTCCGGCGGACGCAATCCTGTGGCAGAAGTGACTTCGCCCAACGGCAAGTATCTCTACGTGGTCAACCATGATGACAACACGATCGTCGACTTCGCAATCGGCACCGACGCCAAGATTTATCCGCAGCACACCTACAACACGCCCGGCACCGAGCCCACGGCACTCGCCATCAACTCGACCGGCACGCTCCTGTTCGTGGTCGACTTTTACCAGCCTGGCTTCTCGGATGCCAATCCGGGCCCCGGCGCTCTGGTGGTCTATCCCATCAACTCCGACGGCAGCCTTGGATCGGCCGTCACCAATACCAGCGTCTCGCCAAATGTGCCCTACTGGCCGGTCGAGGACAACCCCGCCAACGTCAACGTTACGGTGCCTCTGACGAGTTCGACTTTGGACTACGTCTACGTTGTCAACACCAACACCAAGACCCAGGCGGGAACTGTCTCTGCTTTCTCTTACTCGACCGCCAGCGGGGGCGGGGCACTGACGCCGATCAGCGGCAGCCCGTTCCAGGCCGGAGTCGCTCCCAACGCGAGCGCGAGCGATCCCACCGGACGCTTCTATTACGTCACCGATGGCGCAACGAACCAGTTGATCGCGTATGCGATCACCCAGAATGGCGTCCTGGTGCCGCTGCAGAACGGCCCGTTCAAGACCGATGTCTTCCCCGATGCGGTAACGATTGATCCGAGCGGCACCTATGTCTATGTCGCCAATTACAACTCGAACGACATCAGCGGCTACCAGATTGATCCGGGCACGGGCGCTCCGTCGAGCCTGGCGACCAACGTCTTCGCAACCAAGACCGGCCCCACATGCGTGCTCATCGAGCCCGCGCTGGGCCGCTATCTGTATACGTCAAACTTCCTCGACAATTCGCTCACGGGATACCAGATGAATCCAAACACCGGAGTCCTGACCGGGACGGAGAATAATCCTTATCCAACGGCCGGGCAGCCGACCTGCGTGGCCGCAATCACGCACGGCAACCATGCTACGCAGCACGTACAGCCAACTTCGGGCAACGGAGCGCCGTAATCAATATTCCCCACGTCCGCGAATCCGGACGTGGGGGCACCCAAATTGGTTAGGCAAAGAGCCCGCTTTCGAGCGGGCTCTTTGCATTAGGGCCTGTTAACAGGCCCTAATGGGCGCTTTGATTTTCCCGCTTCTCTGCGAGCTCGCCGATGAGGGCGGCTATCTGCATGACCCGGCGGCGGCTCAGATTGAGGAACGAGATGCCCGCGCCGCGCTTCTGCCGTAC
Source organism: uncultured Acidobacteriaceae bacterium (assembly GCA_963782175.1). Classification (GTDB taxonomy): domain Bacteria; phylum Acidobacteriota; class Terriglobia; order Terriglobales; family Acidobacteriaceae; genus Silvibacterium. The sequence continues at coordinate 268,909 of CAWAIX010000004.1, read as the reverse complement.
TTCAGCGATGTTGCCGTGCACGCGGAATTGAAGCTGGTTGGTCACGAAATACACTTCCACCAGTGTCCCGCGCTCGAGGTTGGCCATGGCCGTCTCGACGTAGCAGCCGGAGACGCTCAGGTTTAGTATCCGGCCGCGAAACAACAGCCCTCCATGGGGCAGAAAGACCTCGGCATAGCCGTCGCATTCGTAGCGGGGATGCCGTCTTTTGTCCTCGGCCGGAAGCTCGGCCGCTGGTAATTCCTCGCCCTGCATCATGCAGGTTGCGGCAGGGTTCTCTGTCCTGGTGACATTATTCATGCGGATTCGAGGCTCCGTATCCTGCGGGATTTCACCCTCGAAGGGGGTGCTTCCTTGATTGATCGGCAGGAGACGAGGCGCCTTTAGGTGGAATTCAGACCGCGCCCGCTCCCTCGGCGTGCATGAAGCGGCGAATCCAGCGCTGGCAGGGCTTCTCGACGAAGCGCATGACCAGCAGGGCTCCGCCTATCAGCAACGCATAGCTGAGCCAAGGATCGAATCTGGCCAGGTGCAGCCTTTCGAGCAGATGCGAGTTATGGATCAGCAGCCACAGATTGAAATGGAGCAGGTAGAGACAGTAGCTCGCGCGCCCAATCGAAACGAAGGGGAGAAATCCGAAGAAGCGCGCGATCAGGTTTTGCCCGGCAAGGCCGAGGATCGCCAGCCCGAAGAGCGGCATCAGCAGCCCATCGTGCATCAGCGGATAGGGCATGTGATCGCCGTAATAGAGGATCAGGTAGAGGCCGCTCATGCCCAGCACGCCCAGCACAAGGCGCTTCCAGGTGTCGCGCGCAATCATGCCGTCAAGGTCAGCCAGCGCAATCCCAAACAGGAAGGACGGGACATGCGGCGGGGGCGAGAATTTCAGCGCCCGCATCCAGAAACCGTCGGTGTAGCGGCCAGGGTGCAGATCTCCATCCGGATGCACCAACATATACAGACTGGGCAGGACCATCCCCAGCACCCACAGCCCGCCCATAATCCCAAGCAACGGCCAGAGGCTTTTCGGCCGCTTCCAGAGAATTACGACCGGGAAGATCAGGTAAAAGAAGGCCTCGGTGCACATCGTCCAGGCGGGAGTGTTCCAGAACGTAGCCAGCGGCGGCACCCATGCCTGCAGGAGCAGCGGGGTCAGCGTAACCCCCAGCGCAAACTGCGCATGCGTGCGCGTATACCATTCGTCCATCAGCATGCCGAGCGACAGCACGAGCGCAAACAGGTAGACGGGATAAAGCCGCGACAGCCGCGCGATCCAGAAATTGCGCGTGCTCAACTGCCCCGTGGCGGCGCGATCGGCGTAGTTGTAAGCGAGGATATAGCCCGACATCAGTAGAAAAAAACTGACCGAGGTGTAGCCGTTATCCACGATGGGCGCGAACGGGCCGAACCACTTAGGGTTGGAGAAGTGGAAGAAGACGATGTTCAGCGCCGCGAAGCAGCGCAGACCGGTGAGCGCCGGCAGATTAGGCTTTTTCGCGCGTAACGCGGTTGCCGCGCGGCTTCCGGTGCGGCGATCCTGCCTCTCCGGGGAAATGGGAACGGGGGATGCCGCTACGGGTTGAACTGACGCGCTCAGGCAGAACCTTCTAAGATTGGACGCAGATTCCGGCGACCGGACGCAGAAGTCAAGCCGTAACCAGCGAACCAACTTTCTCGCCGCTAACCACACGCCGGATATTCCCCGGCTCGTTCATGTTGAAGATAATCATGGGGAGATTATTGTCTTTGCACAGGCTCACTGCGGTCGTATCCATCACCTTTAAACCCAGCCGCAGGATGTCCATGTAAGTGATCTGCTCAAACTTTACGGCGTCTTTTGAGATGACCGGATCGGCATCGTAGATGCCCTCCACCTTGGTCGCCTTTAGCAGGACATCCGCCTTTATTTCCATGGCGCGCAGCGAGGCGGCGGTATCGGTCGAGAAATAGGGGTTGCCGATGCCGGCGGCAAAGATTACCACGCGTCCCTTTTCAAGGTGCCGGATTGCCCGCCGGCGGATGTAGGGCTCCGCAACCTGGTTCATCTCGATGGCCGTCATCACCCGGCAGTGCTGGCCGCGCTTCTCGATGGCATCCTGCAACGCCAGGGCGTTGATCACCGTGGCAAGCATGCCCATATTGTCGGCTGAAACCCGGTCCATCGCCTTGGCCTGTTCGGCGACGCCGCGAAAGAAATTGCCGCCGCCGACCACAATTGCCGTCTCCACTCCCAGCTCATGAACCTCAACGATTTCGCCAGCAATTTCATGAACCCGGTCGACATCCACGCCGAAGCCCTTGCCGGCGGCAAGGGCTTCGCCTGAAAGCTTCAAAACGACGCGCTTGTACATTCACTTTGAGTATCGCACGCGGGATGCCGTCCGCGAACAGTGAAGAAACCTACTGCGGATAAGTCTGATCGCCCCACTGGATTAGGTTCCAGTATGACGTCACGATCGGCTGATAAATATTGGCCAGCGAGTGGTTGCCCCAGTCGTCCCAGGTTTGCCAGGTAAAGGTGCCCGGGTATCCGACATGGATGTAAGGATCGGTAGGCGTGACCGGCTCGAGAGAAACCATGCTAGGTACAAAGTCGCACAGGTTTGCGACGCGAAGACTCGGAGGCCCGGACTGGCCGTAGGCAGTAGACCACGACTCATCGCCCACGTGAAGGCTGCCGTAGGTGATCACACCTGTGTTGTTCTGCTTCAATAGGCCGCTGACAACGGCATCGAGCGCGGCGAGTGAAGCCATCGCTCCCCCCAGGCTATGCGCGCCGATAAACCAGGGTGCATTCTGGTTCGAATTTGCCTTGGCGGTCGCCTGGATCGCATTTAGACACGACTTGGCAAGGGAGGTGACAAACCCGAGGTCTTCCTTGATGTAAAAGTCGTAGAGATCCTTGTTCACGTTGCCGTAACTGGTCGTTGGCGAAGAACTGGGCAGCATGCAGCTCGTGTTATTTCCCCAACCCAACAGATCGTAGCCGGCTTCTTCCAGCGTCACGGTTCCACGCAATATCAAAATGTTGTGTGAGTTATCGTTGGCAGCGGCCGTGAAGCCGAACAGTTGCGAACCCGGCGAAGGCGTACCCAGCGGACCCTCAGCCGAGCCCGTGGGACCGGCATAAGCGATCGGGACGCGCTTGACCGTCTCAACCGGGGTTGCAGATCGTGCATCGATTGTCAGCTCAGCTCCCGCGAAAGGATTGATGCTGGGATCGGCTTCGAAAACCTTGATCTCGTTGATAGAGCTGTAACCAGACAGGCTTGGAGTGTTGTTGGCTCCGTTGTCGTAAGCCGCGTAAGCCTCAGCGACCCCGCTGGCGAGTAGGACGGCTAATTGTGGCAGTGTCATACCAGTTGGCAGAATGGCTTCAATGGCGCTCAAAGGAGAGTTTTCTGACATTTCGTGCGCTCCTTGCTTGGGATTTGGCAGTAGGGCAAATGATAGTATCGGTTCCGGCCGATTCTTGTTATTTCTCAAATCTCTTTACGTTCCCTCAAATCCGCCTGATTGCCTCTATCGTGCATCAAGAACTTTGCCTGCTTCCGCTGCGTATTCCCCTGGAGATTTCGGCAAAACTGCAAAGGCGCTTGCAAAACCTACCAGCTAAATGTTACGCTCTGTAGCGTTATGAAAAGTAACACAAATTACGATCACGATCCCGCTGATCTCGGCGAACTTGAGCGCGAGGTCATGCGCCTCGTCTGGCACCACGGCGAGACCACAGCCGAGCAGGTGCGCGAGCAATTATCAGAGCAGGACCGCCCGCTCAAGGACTCGACTGTCCGCACCGTGCTGCGGCGGCTCGAGGAGAAGGGCTACGTCACTCACACGGTCGAGAGCCGGACCTTCCGCTACCGCCCCGCCGAGAGCCAGCAGCTTGTCGCCGGACGCGCCGTGAAACGTATCATCGACCGCTTCTGCGATGGCTCCGTCGAGGCGCTGCTCGTAGGGATGGTCGATTCGGATGTACTGGATCGCACTGAACTGCAGCGGCTGGCCGAGAGGATCGCCGCAGCGAAGAAAGGAAGAAAGGCATGATGCCCTCCACGATGAATTTAGTCCTCGAGTCGGCTGCACGGACGTTTGTGCTTGCGGCGGCGGCCTGGGCCGCGCTGCGCCTGCTGCGCGTGACCAACGTGGTGGCACAGAAGATCGCCTGGACCATCGTGCTGGCGGCCGCATTGGCCATGCCCTTCCTGGTGCGCCAGCACTGGATGAAACTGCCGGTCATCCCGGTTCCGGCGTCGATTCCGGGATTGTGGACAACGCATGGGCATGCCGCGGAGCCGGTGGTTCCGGTCAAGGCAGCGCAACTCAAGGCGGAGCAGCCGGAAGACCGCGCATCGGCTCCGATGTCGCCCGTGATCGATGTGGCGATCCCTGCTGCACCAGCTTCAACACTGGCCGTGCCCGCACTGGCGCCGCGCCGTTGGAGGCTTCCCGAGCTTCGCACCCTGATCGTTCCCGGCTATCTCGTTGTCTCGGGGATTCTCCTGCTGCGGCTTCTCTTCGGACTCGCGCTGGCGTTCCGCGTCTGGCACCGCGCCGAACCAGCTTCGGTGCTGGTCGATCCTCGCGCGGACGTGCGCTTCAGCGAGGATATAAGCACGCCTGTCACCATCGGGCTCGGTGTGGTTCTGCCGAAGGCCTTCGAGACCTGGAATCGCCGGCGCCTCCATGTCGTACTCGCGCACGAGCGCGCTCATGTCCGGCAGGCCGACTTTTACCTCCAGCTTCTGGCACGGCTGCACACGGCGGCCTTCTGGTTTAGCCCGGCCGCGTGGTGGATTCAGAAGAATCTCTCGGATCTGGGCGAAGCGATCAGCGATTACGCCGCCGTAACCGAAGCCACCGACGCACCGTCGTATGCGGAGCTACTGCTTGAAGTAGCTGCGATCCCGCGCCAGCCGGTCTTTGCGGTCCCCATGGCGCGCTCGAGCCGAATCGAGCGCCGCATCGACCGGATTCTGATGGAAGGCCTCTTCCGTCGCTCGTTCATCGAGCACAAGGGGCGCGCTCTTGTGGTCGCGGCTATCCTGCCAGTGATCCTTGCGGCTTCGTCGTCGCTGCTGGCTGTACGCGCCGCAGAGGTCAAGCCCATCGTGCTTCCGGCGATGCACGTCGCGGCGCAGGAGGCGCCGGCGACGCCAGCGCCTGCGGCACCCAAGGCACCCATGTCACTTGAGGCACCTGCATCGCCAGCTCCGGCTCCGACGCCCGTGGCGCTTCCCAGCGAATATCCCTCGGCGATTCGATTGGTGGTCAAGCCATCCGTCAAAGTGAACCTTGAGGCTGTGAAGCTGAATGCGGCGTCCCTGGCTGCGATCGCCCAGGCAGCGACGGCTTCGATCCCTCAGGACGCCGACACTCACTACTTCGATTCCGATGAGGATTCCTTCATGGTGGTCGACGGCGGCCAGAGCCACATGTTCAACGTTCACGGCGGTTATTCGGAGATGGAGTCGCTCTCCAAGAAAGTCCACGGCAATTACATCCTCGCGGAGCGCGACGGCAAGTATTACGTCATCGACGATCCGTCACTTATGCAGCAGACCCGCAAGCTCTTTTCACCCATGGAGGAGCTAGGCCGCCAGCAGGAAGCCCTTGGAGCACAGCAGGAGAAGCTGGGCGAGCAACAGGAGAAGCTCGGCGAGCAGCAGGAGAAGGTGCATATCGAAACGCCCGACATGTCCAAGGAAATCACCGAGTTGCAGGACGCCGTCAAGAAGCTTCAGGATCTCGAAAATAGCAAGACCGTCACCCAGTCAGAGCTGGCGGACCTTCAGGGCCGCATCGGAGGCATCGAGGGCCGTTTGGGCGCAATGCAGGGTCAGATGGGCGCGCAACAAGGCGAATTCGGACGTCAGCAAGGGGAACTGGGTCGCCAGCAAGGGGAGCTGGGGCGCAAGCAGGGCGAACTGGGCCGTGAACAGGGACGGCTGGCGCGTGAGGCCTCCCGTCAGATGAGAGGCATGATCGACCAGGCCTTCAAGGATGGCAAGGCTAAGCCCGTCCAATGAATCTGTGGTCCGTTGAATCCGAGGACTCTTGAATTCGGGGTCTGTGGATAAAAGCTAGCAACATCCCCGACGGCCTCAGCCTCTTACTCCATAGAGCACGCAATAAAACCTGTGGAGTGTGATTTATGGCTAAACAGCTGACTGGAAAGAAGATCGCCATCCTGGCCACAGACGGTTTCGAACAGGTGGAGCTGACCGAGCCGAAGAAGGCTCTCGAGGAGGCAGGAGCCACGACCGAGGTTGTTTCTCCGAAAAGCGGCGAGATCAAGGGCTGGAAATTCACGGACTGGGGCGAAAAGGTCAAGGTCGACAAGACGCTCGAGCAGGCGAATCCGGCTGATTATGATGCGCTGGTGCTTCCGGGCGGTGTGATCAATCCCGATCATCTGCGAATGGAGCCGAAGGCCGTCAACTTCGTGAAGGAATTTGTGCAATCTGGCAAGTTGGTGGCCGCTATATGTCATGGCCCTTGGACACTGATCGAGGCCGGCGTGGTCCGGGGCAAAACAATGACCTCGTGGCCCTCGGTTAAGACAGATCTGAAAAATGCGGGCGCGAACTGGGTCGACGAACAGGTTGCGAAAGACGGAAATATCATCACCAGCCGCAAGCCCGACGATATTCCTGCCTTCAGCCGTAAGATTATCGAGACAATTGCCGATAACAGACAACAGTTGAGGGCAGCATCCTGAACTAAGAGCAACCCTCCCCCAGCAGTCGACGTTGAGCGCGATCCCCGTTGTCGTTCGAACCTTGACGGGCTTTAACGCGCAAAAGAGAAAGCGCGCCTTTACCGGGCGCGTTTTTCCTCTTTTGAAGTAGCTTGGGGGTACGGGAGAACTGTATGCAACCCACTCCGCGAGCGGGCCTCCTCCTCACTCTCATCGCCTTTCACTCTGCGGCATCCCTTGAATGCGCCGAAAGCCTCACATCGGTGCCGCTCGCGAAGCTATGCGTCACCGAAGGCGCGATCGAGGAATTGCCCAAAGACCGCCTCTCGGTCGATGTCCCCAAGATGCGCGCCTATCTGAACGAATCGACGCCGCAGATCATCCAGACCCACTTCAACTATCTCGGGCCGACTGCGGACAAGTCTAAACTTGGCTGCGGTGCCTCCCGCGTCCAGTTCGGACTCAAGCTGCACGCCGAAGACGCCTGCAACCTCGTCTACGCCATGTGGCGCATCGAGCCTGAGTCAGAGCTCGTGGTCTCGGTTAAGAGCAATCCCGGCCAGCATACCAGCGCTCAATGTACGAATCATGGATACAGCAATATCAAGGCCGCCCATAGCAAGCCACTTCCCGCGCTGCATCCCGGCGACTCACATTGGTTCCGCGCCCGGATGGACGGCGCCAACCTTACGGTCTTTGTCGACGATTCTCTCGTGTGGCAAGGTACTGTTCCCGCTATTGCCCTCGGCTTCAAAGGTCCGGTGGGCATCCGCTCGGATAACGCCCGCCTGCAGTTTCAACTCCGCGCCGCCCAGAGTCCTGATAGATCGCCCGCGCGGCCTTGCCGATCCGGCGCGGACGAGTCGGACTGAGCTAGACATCGATCAGCTACCTGGCTTCTCCTCGTGAGCCGTGTGGCGCAGTGAAATTGTTCCGCGGAAAGACTCAATGAACGGCTGTCGAGTCATTTGCAATAACCATCTCACTCACCGCTTTCCACATTCTTGACAAAGAAATCATTCAACTGCGTCCCGGAAACCAATCCTTCAAACCCGGCAAAGCTTCCTGCTTCGACGATCAGCTTCGCCGCGTGGATGAATCCCGCCCACGCCGCGCGCGCCAGCGACGATCCCAGGCTGATACGCCGCACGCCCATCGTGGCAAGATCGGCAACGCGCAGCCCGATGTCGGCGCCGATCAGCACGTTGACAGGCCTGGGACTCACAGCCCCCACCACCGCTTCAATCTCCCACCGGTGTCTCAATCCGGGAGCATATAGAACATCAGCGCCAGCCTCGGCGTAGGCCTGCAGCCGCTTCATCGCCTCATTTAGCGGATCGGGATGCCCCGTCAGAAAGCACTCCGCGCGCGCCGTGAGCAGTACATCGGCTTCCGAAGCATTGACGGCCTGGCGGGCGGCTTTGAGTCTTTCTATCGCGACGGGAAGTTCGAGCAGGGGCTTCCCGCGATCTCCTGAACGATCTTCGATCGAGAGCCCCGCCACACCGGTCTGGACGCAGAGCCGAACACTTTCGGCGACGTCCTCGGGCGTATTGCCGTAGCCAGCCTGAAAATCCGCGTTTACTGGCAGATCCGTCGCAGTCACCAGCTCTGTTATGTGCTCGAGCATCAGGTCGCGGGGCACCGCCCACTCGGCATCAGGAAGCCCGCGCGAGAACGCGAAACCGGAACTTGTCGTCGCCAGCGCCTTAAAGCCCAGCCCTTGCAGATAGCGCGCCGAGCCCATATCCCATGGGTTCGGAATCACAAAGCAGCCGCCCTCGTGCAGTTTGCGAAAGGCCGCCCTCCGCTCTGAAATGTTCATCGACCCCTCCGCGTTCACAAAACGCTGCCCTGCTATAAACTATTCCGCATGGGAAGCAAAGACAAAGGAAAGAAAGAAGTCAAGAAGAAGCCCAAGCCAAAACCAAAGGTCGAGCCGGGCCGCAAACGCGAGGAGTGGATCTCCAGCGCGAAGCCCCCAGCCCAGAGCTGAGGTCGCAGGCCCGACATCAAAGAAAAAGCCCGGGAGCGAATCCCGGGCTTCGTTCATTTCAGCGCTGAAGACTTAAGCCTGCGCCTCTTCGGCCGGCTTCGTCTGGGCGACGGTCCACGTAGGATCGCCTACCTTGAAGCGCGCGAAGCGGCGAACGGTGATGTTCTCGCCGAGCTTCGCCACCTTGGCGGCGATCAGGTCCTTGATGGCCAGCGTCTGCTCCTTGATGAAAGGCTGCTCGAGCAGGCAGACTTCCTCGTAGAACTTGCTCATCTTACCCTCAACGATCTTCTCGACTACGGGAGCCGGCTTGCCTGTCTGCGCGGCCTGCGCGCGATAGATTTCCTTCTCGCGCTCCAGGTCCTCGGACGTCACGTCTTCCTTGCGGATGTAGCGCGGATCGGTTGCCGCGATGTGCATGGCGATGTCCTTCAGCAGCTCCTGGAAATCCGGCGTGCGCGCCACGAAATCGCTCTCGCAGTTGACCTCGACCAGCACGCCGATCTTGCCTCCGGCATGGATGTAGGTGCCGACCGCGCCCTCATTCGTGGTACGTGATGCCTTCTTGGCCGCCGACGCCATGCCGCGCTTGCGCAGGACGACGAATGCCTCTTCGATGTCGCCCTTCGCCTCCTGCAGCGCCTTGAGGCAATCGCCCATGGGCGCGCCGGACTTGTCGCGCAACTCCTTTACCTGCTTTGCATCGATCTTCTCAGTCACCGTTGACATTTCCCTTCAACCATTCCTTCCCATTTTAGAATCCCATAAACGCCGCCACGACCTGTGAACAGCCCGTGAATGCGGACTGACTGTCCAGGCACCCGCGCTTCGCGCCGAATACATCCGGCCGCCGATCTAAGATTGCAAGCCTCTCTGCAGACAAAGAAAGCGTGGCCGTTTGTGATACGCAGCCACGCTTTCGAAACGTCCGGCGGTGGACCAGCCACCGCGTAGAGTCTTAATAGCTGCTTTCGGCCGCTTCCGCCTCTTCCAGCGCCGCAACCACCGCGGGAGCCTTTCGGATTCCGCCGCCCAGCACCGCTTCCAGATCGACGTCGTCGCCTTCCGCTGCGGAATCCGCTGCGACTACTGCAATGCCTTCTTCACCTTCAGCGCCGGCCTGCAGTTCCACATGACCTTCAGCCGAAACACCAGCCACTTCGATATGCTGCTTGTCACTTGCCATCTGCACGCCTTCGATCACCGAGTCGGAGATCTTCGAAGTGAAGAGCCGGATCGCGCGCAGCGCGTCATCATTGCCGGGGATGACCATGTCGACAACGGTCGGATCACAATTGGTGTCGACCACGGCAACCACCGGGATGCCCAGTTTGCGGGCTTCCTTGACGGCAATGGCTTCATTGTTCGAGTCGACCACAAACAGCGCATCGGGCAGCCGGCGCATGTTTTTGATGCCGGCGAGGTTCGCCTGCAGATGCTTGCGCTCGCGCTCCAGCTTGATGACTTCCTTCTTGGTCAGCAGCTCGTAGCGGCCGTCTGTAGCCATCTCATCGAGTTCCTGAAGGCGCTTCACCGACTTCTGCACCGTGACCCAGTTGGTGAGCAGGCCCCCAAGCCAACGGTTGTTCACATAGAACATGCCGCAGCGGTTCGCCTCCTCGGCGATGGCATCCTGCGCCTGGCGCTTGGTGCCGACGAACAGAATCACCTTGCTCTGGGCTGCCAGATCCGTCACATACTTGCTGGCTTCCTTGAACATTTTCAGGGTCTTCTGCAGGTCGATGATGTAAATGCCGTTGCGCTCGCCGAAGATGTACTCCTTCATCCGCGGATCCCAGCGCTTCGTCTGATGCCCGAAGTGGACTCCCGCTTCGAGCAGCTCCTTCATGGTGATCGTGGCCAAACGGCCTCCTTTGTGGATTGCATCCCGGCGGCTACTGGTGCCGGGATTGATTCCCTCTTGGGAAAATTGACTACCTTAACTCAGTTAACAGTTGCCAGTCGTTAGTCCCCAGTAAGGCAAACTGAAACTGGGGACTGAAAACTGACAACTACTAGCGCTTGCTGAATTGAAATCTCTTACGGGCACCCTTCTGGCCGTACTTCTTGCGCTCCTTGGCGCGCGCATCGCGCGAGAGCAGTCCTTCACCCTTCAGCGCCTTACGCAGCTCGGCATTGAACTCGATCAGCGCGCGGGCGATGCCCATCTTCACCGCATCGGCCTGGGCGCTTACGCCACCGCCCTTGACGGACGTGACCACGTCGAAGGTCGAGCGAAGCTCCGTCAGCACCAGCGGGCGAATTGCCGAAACGCGCTGCTGCTCGGTGACGAAGTATTCTTCCAGACCCTTCTCGTTGACCTTGAAATTGCCGCTGCCGGGGCGCAGAAACACGCGAGCAATCGCCGACTTGCGCCGTCCCGTTCCGTAATACTGAACCAAATCTGCCATTCTGTCCTGGTCTCTCTTCTCGCGTTAGTTGATTTCGAGCGGCTGCGGCTGCTGTGCCTGGTGCGGATGCTTGTCGCCGCGATAAACATTCAGCTTGCTGGCCATCTTCCGGCCCAGCTTGGTCTTGGGCAGCATGCCCTTGACCGCCTCTTCCACAACCTTCTCCGGACGCCGCTCGATCAGCCGCACAAACGACTCTTCGCGCAGTCCGCCGGGGAAGCCCGTGTAGCGGCGATACACCTTCTGCTGGCTCTTCAGCCCGGTGAGGCGCACCTTCTCGGCGTTCACAATGACAACGTGGTCGCCCATATCCATAAAAGGCACGTACTTGGGATTTCTCTTGCCGGCCAGCACGCTGGCGACTTCGGTGGCCAGGCGGCCCAGAGTCTTACCGCTGGCATCCACCACGAACCACTTGCGATTAATCTCGAGCGCGCTCGGAATGTATGTAGACATCTTTCCTGCTTCTCCTCAGCCCTGCTCGCGAGGCATTGTCCTCGCTGAAACATAATTAGCCCACGCGCAAATAGCAGCCGTGGAACCGAAATCCCCGCAGCTTACAGAATGCTGTTCGCGTGAGGCTGGCGCAGACTCAAATCTATCGACCTTCCACGTTCACATCCCGGCCAGTCAGACTAACCACAGCCAAGCAGACGCAGACTGCGCAACCAGTCTAGAATACGGGAGTTTCGGGGAAGAGTCAATTAGCGGCTCCAGGCAAATTACCTCCCGTCGCGGGAGATCCCTTTCGCCCGGCCTATCGGCAACCAATTGAATTCACACCAGGAAACTGACGCTAGTTTATTGAAGAATCGGAAGTGGAGGATATTCAGGACCGCACCCTTTACTGTCCCGGACACTTATCGCTCAGCGAGTCGTTCAGCCTCTGTTGCTCCACGCTGAAGGCCAGGTTCTTCTTTCCCTCCACCTCCTTGATCCGGAAGACATAAATCCGGTCGTATTCCTCGTTCGGCCAGTCAGGAACAACCGACGGATCCTTCCCATAGGCCTTGAGCATCCGCTTCGCAAATTGATTCAGATAGTTATGCTCCCAGGCCAGATAGATCACCGAATTCGCGTTTTCAGGCGCCAGCAGTTCTTTTCTCAACTGGCCAACATTCTTGAAGCCGATTAGTGCATTCACCGGCATCTCCAACTGGATAGCCGTCGGCTCAATCGTCATCAGAGGCCGCACATAGGAGTAGCTTAGGTTGCCCAGTTGGCCGACGTGTGTGCCGGGATCGGGCGCATAAATCCGGTCAGGCTTGCCGTAGCGCGGAATCAACACATTTGGCAGCGCCAAAGCACGGTTCAGGCCCTTGCAAGTAAGCTGCCCCAGGCTCGCCGGGGGCTTCTCCGCGTGCCGGATCGCGACAATCGTCTCCTGCGCGCGGGCACAATCCAAGACGATGAGCAGAGAAATAACGGCGAGGAGCAACCGCGCCGGTTTGCACACTGGGTCCATCCATGAAGTTTCTCAGATGCAAACGCGGAGCGACCGTCGAAACCTGGGAGGGCACGTTGCCCACAAAAAGTCTCCCCAGCCGGCCGCCGCCTCCGTTTCCGTCGGCGTCCCTCTTGTGTCGAGGGAGATCACCCCGAGACACACCGCTTCAGGATCGCGGTAAGCTGCCGCCGGCCGGGGAGTCACCTTTCGGCAAGCACCGCGGCAAGTGCAATTCGATGCATATTGATCAGAGTCGCGAACCAGATGATAAGAAGCATCAACGTAATCATCCAGTACGTCACCGAACCCGCATGGGCCTTAAGAACAAGGGACAGGGAAAGGGTGACTGCGGATGCTCCAAAGAATGTCGCCAGAAAACATACGCAGCAGAGAACCATGGCATAAGTTGACAGTTGTTGCGGAGGCCTGGGGATGACCGCCTGATCCACCTGATTGACCGGGTCAGGCATAACTCCTCCTTGCAATGCACAGCACTTTCTGTGCCTCGCCCATTCAGGTAGTGGATTAGACCACAAGACCTAAACTCGCATCGGCACAAGCAGACTCTAGCACTGCTTCGCAAATTGGCAATTCACAAGAGGATTTACTTAGAGAGGCGTACTGTACAAGCACTAATCCGAACGATTAAGGCATTTTCGGAATGAATGCGCCCCGTAGAAAACGTTCCAGGTCGCCGCTCCCTGATGGTCGCGTCGACTCACGACTTCTGGTTTCGAAATAGTTAATTCCGAAAATGCATCGCACGAACACTGTTACATATTTTTCAGCAGCGTCTTCCACCGCGTCCACGCTTCTTCGCGAGCCTTTACGTTTGCTTCGTTGCCGGTCGTGCGCGTGGGATCTTCGCCCGCTCGCATGAAGCCGTGTCCCGCGCCCTCGTAGGTCACCGGATCGTACTTCTTTCCGGCTTTCTTCATCGCTTCGATGGCATCGGGAATGGTGGCGTCGATGCGCGCGTCGTTGCCGCCGTAGAAACCATACACGGGAGCGGTGATTGTGCTCACGTCCTTAGGAGGCGGTCCATAAAACACGAATGCCGTGCTCAGATCGTGCCGACTGGTCGCGAAGCGGAATGATTGCCCGCCGCCCCAGCAGAATCCAGTCACGGCCAGCTTGCCATTTACCGCCGGCAGCTTCTTCACATAGTCGGCTGTCGCATTCAGGTCGGCTGTGATCACATCTGGATTCAGTGCTGAAACTGCCTTCACCCGGTCGTCATCACCGGAAAACTCGCTCGAGCCGCCGCCCTTCGGTCCGAAGCCTGAAAGCAGGTCGGGCGCGATCGCAACGTATCCCGCCGCGGCGACTTCGTCCGTCACTTCTCGGGCCCAGTCGGTGAGGCCGAAGATCTCGTGGATCACGAGCACTGCGGGCGCCTTCGACTTCACTTCCGGATACACGACGAACGCGTGCACGGTGCGGTTGCCGTACTTGATGTCGACCCATTCGTGGTGACGCGGCGATTGCTCCAGCCGCTGCTTGGCCCAGTCCTGCGCGCGGGTGTTGGTGGAAGCGAAAAAAGTACAGCACAACACAGCGACGGTCACGAGGGTCAGCTTTTTCATATCGGTAGAGTACACTCCACGGAGGGTTTAATCCTTCGATCCTTCGGTCTGGCTCTTCTCCTGTGGCTTCACCGTGTTGCGGACCACCATGATCTTGTTCAGCATGTCGAACCAGAACGACGCGCCGAGCGACAACGCCCCGGCGGTGATCAGCCAGCCCACCAAGGTGATGGCGCCGACTTTAAACATATGGCGAGGGTGGTTCGTCCATCCCCACACATAGTCCGCCCGGGTATAGCGCCAGCCAACGGGCAGCATGTATTTGGTCGTTACTTCATCCACCGCATTGACAGAAGACTCCATCCGCTTCACCAGCTCGTGCTCAGACAGCGATTGGGGTGGTTGGGATGGAGCGTTCTGATCTGCCGGTGCAGCTGAGGCCGGCCCGTTCGGGTGATCCTTCAGATAGTCCGTCGCCGCGCTCACCATGCCGTCGCGAATGTCGCGGTCGACCCAGAGCAGATGGGCGATACTGATCGAATTCACATTGAAGACGATCGCCAGCACCAATCCAACGATCAGCAATATATTCTGCGTGTATCGCTTGTACCAGCCAGACACGCGGTCCATCGCGTCGTTGTACCAATTCTCGAGATTCGTCTGGAACTTCTGAAGCTTCTCCTCTTCCCGCCTCGCATCGTTCTTCGCGTCGACCAGCAGCGACAGCAACGCCTGCACCGCTTTGTTTTCCGCGAATTCCTGCTGGTGGCTGGAGAGGAAATCCTCGATATTCTGAATCGCGGTCTTGCCGTTGAACTTGTCCTTGTTCAGGATGTCGATCATCGCAATAGCGAATGTCCGCGCAGGAATATACGAGGGCAGCAGGAGAGGGTTCTTGACGACGGTAACGGCCATGCTCGGTTCGATACCGACAAGTTTCTGCAGCCACAGGCGGAATTTGCTCAACCGGCCGAGTCCACTGGTATCGCCCAGATCCTTCGCGGGGTCCGGATAAAGGCCACGTATCAGCCCGTGATCATAAATCTTGTCTACCAAAGTGAGCGGCCCAGCCGAAATCGAATCGCCCGAGAGCAAGCTGCGCAACCCGCGCTCGAGATTCGCCGCGCGAGACTGTACGATGGTCGCCAGAATTTCATTGACGCCCGATGCCACAAGGCTGAGCAGCAGGTAGATGAATACCATGCCGATCGCCACATCCAGAATGAATGATCCGAACATCGAGCCCCCTGTTGAGGGGCCAGCATAGGTTCCGGTGCAAACCCTGTCAATGCAATTTCTTTGCCTGTGCCCAAATAAGAAATGCCCGCCGAAGCGGGCATCCAAAACGGGTCGGGAAGAGCTGGTTTGCTCCTCCCGAGACAGCGGAGATTAACCTAGGCAGACTGGTTTGCCTGAACTTAGTTTGTCTGAACTTAATTTGTCTGGGCTGCCGGCTGTGGCTTCGGTTTCGGCAGCGGCATCTGCTGGGCATTTACCGGAGCCATCTGGGGCACGTCGTAACCCGTCAGATTGGTCATCCCGGCGAGCTGCTGTTCCTGTACTTCCAGCGGACGCTGCATGACCATGGTTACCGATGACCCTTCAGGGAAGACGATGTCCTCTCCGTGCTTCATCATGACGTAAGCGAGTCCGACTGCGGCTCCGACGCCCGCACCTACTCCCGTGGCCAGGCCGGGAGAATCGGCGGCGTAGCCAGCCAAGGCGCCCACGGTCGCGCCCGTCAGCGTTGTGGTGCCAATGGTTTTGGCATCCTTGCCCTTCGTGCTGTCCGCTTCAATCAGGCCTTCCTTGTCCGTAACCTTAGCGCCGTTCGTTCCCGGAATCTTGTCCACAGCGCCGGGCAGGGCGATCACAACGCCGTTTGGAAACGCCATCGATACGAAGTGCATCATGAGCTGCGCGCGGCCCTTTACTTTTCCGGCGCTCTGCAGGCCGTCCACGTAGCCCTGCACAAATACGCCTGCGGGAATCACTACTCTGCCGCCGACAATCACGGGAAAGCTGGTCTGGAGGTACACCGCATCGCCGGGCCGGGCTGTCTTGGTGCTGAGAGCAGTGCGCAACGTAAGCGGAATCTTTGTACCGGCCGGAACCACAAAGACGGGGCCCGGAGCTGGAGTAGATGCCGCAGGTGGCGGCGTAGCAGGCTGCTCGGCAGCCGCGGCCGGTTGTTGAGTCGCGGCTCCAGCGGCTGTCGTCATTGAGAAGCCAAGCAGAAGAGAAGTAACACTACGGAATGCCATTCAGTCATCTCCAGTCCGCGCCTAAGCCCGAACGTTGAATGAAATTGAAGGCGCAAACGAGGCGCCCATTGCCGTTGTCTCCGGGCGAACCTTTTGCATCTCCACCCCGGCGATAAATCAGTAACAATTCTGTCACTGACGGACGAAACTGGCTCTGCCTCTTTTGTCGCGAGTAATCTGACGCTTTGGTACCGGGGCCATGGTTACCGTGCCCGTTCAGGCCGCTTTGGCCACGCTCTCGATGAGCGCGTCTCTGCGCTGCATCGCCATCCGATCTGCGCTCGCCAGCACGCGAAGCCACGCCACGATGGCTCCCGCCGCGAGCACAAGAAACACCCAGGCCGTTAATTGAGGTTCGCCTGCGTGCTGCAGCCAGAAATAAACTCCCGCGCCAAGCGCAACGATAACGAGCTGGATGAGTAGGCTGAGCAGTCCGTTTCCCGCGGCTCCCTGCTCCCGGCTCAGCCGCGTCAATGTCATGCGATAGCCCATCTGGATGGAGAGCAGATTTCCCGCCGCCAACTGGAGCGGGACAGCAAACAGAAGCCAGCACGCGGTGGCCGCCAGCATCCGGCGGTCAGGAACGCCGAATCTCGACACGACAATTGCGGCAACGACTGCCAGTTCGAAGAGAAACAGCAGGAACTGCACCAGATTCTTCGCCAACATGATGGTTCTGAATGGTGTGGGAGAGATGAAGTAAAGCTGAATTCCCGCGCCTTCGCCGCCCAGGCTGTTGTAGACCAGCCGCGTCAACCCGAGAAATCCGTAAGCCGCGCCTATCGGCAGCGCAAAGCGTTCGACACCGCCGGTCTGGCCTCCGCGGCCCAGGACGAACAGCATGATCAGCGGCGCCAGCAGGCTGTACAGCATAATCCCGCTGCGTCCGAGATAGCGAAACTCCTTCTCGACTACCGCCCCGATCGGGCCACCCAGGTCGAATACCTGCTTTTGCTCCTGCTGCTTCGCGGCCGCGCGCGGCGCTTCTCCAAGGCTTTCTCCACGGTATTCGGCATGCAGCCTGATGCCCAGCACTGATCCGGCAACCAGCGCGTACAACGCAAGGCCAGCGATAGAGGCCAGGGCTGGTGCAGCGTGTCCTTTATCTGCAGCCTTGACCACGCTTGCGGCCAGGCCCGGAGGCAGCGCCGCCTGCACGCTCTCGGCCGTGCGAGCCGCATGAAGAACGGCAATCATCGTTTTCCGGGATGGCTGCCCATGCGGTGCATACAACGCGGGATTCAGCAGCTGGGCCCCCAGAAGCAGAAAGAGAAAGACGAGCCCCAGCACTTCGCGTGTCCGGCGCTGCGCCAGCCAGCGGTCGACCCAGGCGAAGATCATCCGCGTGAGCAGCACGTTGAATGCAGCGAACAGAAGCGCCGCGCCCGCCGCCCATCCCGCCAATTGGGGCCGGGCCACGGCTATCCCGATCCAGATGCCCGCGAGGCAGAGCCCTCCAAGTATCGACGAAGCATCGAACAATCCGAAGACGAGGTATTCGAGCACATACGACCCGAAGCTGACGGGAAAGCGCAAGAGCAGACTCAGATCCACCGGCTCCTGAAACGACGCCAGGATTATCGGCGTCATCTGCCACAGCATCAGCACCGACCAGAAGAGCACCGGTAGGATGCGCAGCTGGTTATCCCGCGTAATTGAAAACGCGCCAGCGCCGAGGCCGAAGGCAATCAACAGGCCGACTAGCGAAAAAAACACCGTCCGAACGATTCGCGCCGCAAGATTGAACTTTCCGCCACTCAGCCGCAGTGAGTTGAAGAGCATCTGCAGGCGCATCCGCGCAAGAGCTGCGTACTGGGCGCGCGCCAGAGGCGATATCAGAAAAGGCGCGCCTTTTATAACCACGACAACTCCTGCACGGGCTCACCCGCTCCGGCGCCGACGACATTGAGTAAGATCTCCTCGAGCGTCAGCTTCTCCTCCGCTGCTCCCGTTTCGCCCAGCGGAGTCGCGACCCCGGCGCGTAGCTCCTCAAGCGATCCATTCGCGACCAGGCGCCCTTTATGAATAATCGCCACGTGGCTGCAGAGCCGCTCGACAATCTCCAGCACGTGCGACGTAAGAAAGATGGTCGCGCCGCGATGGATCATACCCTGCAGCATCGACTTGAGCGTGCCCGCCGCGATGGCATCCACCCCTTCAAAGGGCTCATCGAGAAAGAGCACCTTCGGCCCATGAATCACAGCCGCCGCCAGCGCCAGCTTCTTCTGCATTCCGTGCGAGTAGTCGGCGATCAGCTTCTTCGGCTCATTGGCGAGATTCATGAACTCCAGCAGCTCGCCAGAACGTCGGTTGGTGGTCTCGCGGTCGAGCCCGTACATGCGCCCCACAAATCGCAGGTACTCCGAGCCAGTCAGGCGGTTCAGCAGCGCCATGCCTTCAGGGACGACGCCGATCTGCCGCTTGAGGTCGAGCGATGACGCGGTGAATCTTTGCCCAAGTATCTCGATCTCGCCCGAGGTGGGCTCGAGCAATCCCGTGAGCATTTTGATAGTGGTCGACTTCCCCGCCCCGTTCGGCCCGAGGAATCCGAAGAATTGGCCCTGCGCCACGCTGAAGGTCAGGTCATCGACAGCGGTGAAATCCCCGAAGCGCCGCGTCAGCCTGCGGGTGGAAACTGCCGGAGTACTCGCCCGAGTGTCCATGAATCGCAGCATAGAAGGAAAGCGAGGCGAATCCAAACAGGGCGGCAGCGCCAACGCGTTCTAACTGCGCCTACCGGCAGCATAGACCCGACCTGTAAGTACTGACGTTCGGCGATTTCAATAGAACATTCGAAAGCCAGAAATCCGTTGACGCGAATTACGGTGTCATGTAAGCTCGTCGTCGCTAGGTCCCCGGGGAAAGTTCGTCAAATCTCTCGTTCAGAGTGCATCGAAGCCGCCTGCCTGCCCCCCGGCAAGCCGATACCAGTGTGAAAGAAAGACGAATCAGCAGTAGCTGCAGTTCGTGGTATCGCCTAAATCGACCGCTCCTCAGCCCAAGGGATTTTTTGCAAGCAGTAAGCCGCATTTCAGTAGGAGGCTGCTATGCGAAGCATCGCCCATTTGCTGGCAGTAACAGCATTGGTGAGTCTAAGTGCGTCTGTGCACGGACAAGATGCAAAGGCCGACATCCAGAGAAAAATGGAGTCGCTCTACGTTCTCACCAAAGTCACGGCTGATAAAAGCGACATTGTCACTCCCGGCTCTGTTCTTGTTCTCCACAAAGACGGCCTTGTCATGTGCAGTATTGACGCTAGGGCCCCGATGATCGATGTCTACAAAAACGGCAGCGTCGTTACGGCCAAGCTGGCCTGGAGTGTTGCCGAAGGATTTGCAGGACAAAACACGAACGATGTGAAGCAGCGGATCTTTGTTGCCGGCGAAAAGTTCTGGGTCTTGTCTTCCATGGTGAAGGACGATGGTGTGGTGCTTGAGATTTACAGCGATCCGTATCAGGACATCCGCTACTACGCCCAACTGAAGTTTCCCTTTAACAAAAAGGCTGTTCCTCCTGCCGACGATTTCATGAAAACAATCTCGGAAGTCGTGACGGTTGATGGAGGCAACAATGCGGCGGCAGCGCCGCAGCAGAACCCGTCCAACTCAGGCCAATCTGACACAGGTCAATCTGCGCTAAAACCTATCCCTCCGCCGTCTCCTCCTGTAGATAGTCCTCCGACGGTGCCTAAGAAGATTTCTCTGGGCCAGACCAGGGATCAGGTTGTAGCTGCCTTTGGACAACCGCAGAAAATAGTCGATCTGGGCTCAAAGGAGATCGATTACTACCCAGATATGAAGGTGACTTTCGTCAACAGCAAGGTCAC
The DNA here is from genome assembly GCA_963782175.1 of uncultured Acidobacteriaceae bacterium. Classification (GTDB taxonomy): domain Bacteria; phylum Acidobacteriota; class Terriglobia; order Terriglobales; family Acidobacteriaceae; genus Silvibacterium. Next base: position 248,739 of record CAWAIX010000004.1, on the reverse strand, counting down.
AGATGTTCAATAACAAGCCGGCGACTCGATCGCAGTTAGCTGCCCAGGGAAGGAGATCCCGTGCACTTGCCTTATAACTCCAAAGGTCCACGCATTTGTTTCATCTTCATCTGGCTGGCGCTGATCGGCTCGGTTAGTCTTCCCGGCCAAACCAAAACAAAAACCTCGAGTCCGCCGCCCAAGGCCGCCGCGCCAGCGGCCAAACCGGCTTCGGCTCCATCCTCTTCCTCGAAACCTGCGTCCAGTTCCGGCTCCACCGCCGGCCACAGTTACTCAACGGCAGGCAGCGCTCATACTGGGCCAACCGCAAACGGCACGCACGCCGGCTCTACCACGGCCAACGTCGGCAGCCATACTAGTCCGACGGCAAACGGCACCAACACCGGGCATATCGCGACCACGACATCCGTACACACTCCCTCTGCCAACGGAACGAGATCCACATTGGATCGATCAAAGGGCACGCCCTTGCCAAAAGGCAGCCAGCAGGCGACGTTGCAAAATGGCAGCACGCTGCAGAAGCGTCCCAATGGCAGGGTGAGCGATGTGCACAACAGCCGAACCGGGATGGATATTCACCATGGGCTCTCCGGAAGCAAGCGGGTCACGGTCGAGCGCCCTGACCACTCCCGCATCGTTGCCGAACGCGGACGGCCCGGATATATCGAGCGGGGGTTTAGCCACAACGGACACGATTACACGCGGCGCGCCTACTACTACCACGGGCGGGGATACTATCGCTACTATCGCCCCTACTATTACCGAGGCGCTTATGTCCATGTATATAGCCCGGGTTACTATTACCACCCCGCATTCTATGGATGGGCATATGGAGCCTGGGCTGCGCCGGTTTATTATCCGTGGGGTTGGGCGGGTAGTCCCTGGTATGGGTACTATGGCTATTACTTCACGCCTTATGCGGCCTATGCGGCTCCGTCACTCTGGCTAACCGACTATATGCTCTCTTCCGACCTGGCCGTCGCTTATCAGGGTCAACAGGAAGCACCACCGCAGGATGCGGACGCGCAGGGCACGGCCGGAGCCTCGTCCCTGACTCCCGAAGTGAAGCAGATGATTGCTGACGAGGTGAAAAACCAGATCGCCCTGGAGAATGCCGAGTCTCAACAGAATGCCCAGAGCCAGGAGCCGGACCCTGCATCCAGCGGCATAGCAAGACTATTGTCAGATGGCCAACCCCATGTTTTCGTCGCCGGCCGTCCGCTGGATCTGGTGGACACCGCGGGAGCGGAATGCTCGATCAGCGAAGGGGACACATTGGAGTTGACGTCTCCGCCTCCTCCGGATGCAACCGCAGTGGGCGTTGTGGTGTTGTCGAGCAAGGGAGGCAAGGAGTGCCGCAAGTCGGATACGGTCGCGGTTGCACTCGATGATCTCCAGGAAATGCAGAACCACATGCGCGAAACCATCGACCAGGGTCTGCAGGAACTGCAATCGAAGCAGGGGCAGAATGGATTGCCGCCTCTGCCCCCCTCCGCGTCGGGGGCGCCGGTCGAGGTTGCCATGGTCAAGGACGCGCCGCCAGCCGAACAGAATGGCGCGGCGGCGATCAACCAACAGCTGAATGATTCCGCGCAGGCCGAAAACGAGGTGATCGGCCAGGCGCAGCAGGAAGGCACCAGCCCCATCGGCGCGATTTTCGATCAGTCGAACGCTCCTCCGGTAAGGATTGCTTTGGGGCAAACCATCGATCAGGTGACGTCGAGTATTGGCGCTCCGCTCACGGTGGTCGATCTTGGCCCCAAGCAGATCTACAAGTACAAGGACATGAAGATCACCTTTAACAACGGGAAAGTCTCGAACGTAGAGTGAAGTTGCGGGAGCCGAACGCTGATCGCCGCCTTTAAGTCTCCAGCACCACCCGGAACCGCGCCTTCCCGCTCATCATGCGCTCGAAGGCCTCGGGCGCCTTGTCCAGCGGATACTTCTCAATCAGCGCTCTCACTCCCGCCAGCGCGCTGAATTTCAGCGTGTCTTCGGAATCGATCGACGTGCCGCTCGGCCATCCTGCCACCGCCCGCTTCTGCATGACCAGCGGCAGCGCCGGAACCTGCAGCGGCGTGCCCGGAATGCCCAGAATCACCAGCTTACCCTGGTGGCCGAGGCCGCCAATTGTCGCCGACATCGCGTCGGCGTCGGTTACCGTGGCGATAATAGCCCGCGCACCACCCAGTTTCTGCAGCTCCGCCGACACATCCTGTACAGCGTTGTCGATGTAATGGTGGGCGCCCAGCTCATGCGCGAACTTTGCCTTGTCCGCGCCACGCGCAACCGCCACCGTCGTGAATCCCATCTTCGCCGCATACTGCACGCCCAGATGTCCCAGGCCGCCCATGCCGAGAATCGCCACCACATCCGGAGGCCGCGCGCCGCTGTTGCGGATCGCGTTGAAGGTCGTGATGCCCGCGCAGAGCAGCGGACCTGCCTCCGCGCCCGATAGCGAATCCGGCACCGCCGCCAGCGCCATCGCTGGAGCGACCACGTAATCGGCGTATCCGCCGTCATAGCTGACACCCGGAATCTGCAGGATCACGCAACAAATATGGTCGCCCCGCCGGCACGGTTCGCACTTGCCGCAATGGCCGCCATACCAGCCGATCCCAACGCGCTGGCCGGTCGACCATTGGGTAACGCCCTCGCCGACCGCATCCACCACGCCGACAACCTCATGCCCCGGCACGCGCGGATATTGAATCCCCGGAAACAATCCATACATGGTTACCGTATCGCTGTGACACACACCGCACGCCTGCACCCGCACCCTCACCTGCCCAGGTCCCGGCTCCGGGACTGGACGAGTAACCACTTCCAGCGGACCACCCGCCTTCACGACCTGCACATATCTGCCCGTCTTCGTCTCTGCCATACACACGCCTCCTGTGGACCACGCGTTATCGGATGAACTTAGCTGCCGGGCGATTCATTACTATTCGTCGAAGGCAGGGTCCTGAAGCCATCGGCATACATCCTCGGCTACCTTATCCACGCCGTCGGTCGTATCCACATCGAGCTTCGGATAGGCAATCGGTTCGAAGCTTTTCTTGACCCGCCGGTACAAAGCGACATCCCGATTCCTGGCCGGATTCACCGGATCGAGGCGCCTCAACCGCTCCTCGGCCACCGCATCCGAACACGTCACCTGCAGAATGCGCCACGGTGCTCCGGCCTGTTTCGCCGCCGCGACGACCTCATCGATCTGGTCGTGATGCGAAAACGTCCGCCCATCGATGAAGATGAACTCCACCCGGCTGCGCTTCGTCAGATATCGCGCAGCCTCAAGCATGGACCGCACACACAGGTCGTCCTGCTCGCGCGTGTAATCGGTCAGGGCGCCGGGAAAGAGAGCCTCCCGCACCTTGTCTTTATCGAGAACTACGCCGCCGAGCCGCGCCGCAACTGCCCGCGCCAGCGTGCTCTTGCCCGTGCCGGGAAGTCCCGCCAGAAGTACCCACGTGGTCATGCCTACTTAAAGAGCAATGGGGCAAAGTTGCTCAGGTTGTCCCGCCACACCATCCAGACGTGCATGCCCGGCGTGGAAATCGGCGTAGGCTGCAGCCCCTGCTCCTTGAACCACGCGATGAATTTCTGATTTGACGGATAGAGCCCGTCCTCCGTGCCGCACGCCACCCAGAACACCTTCAGCTTCGACTGAATCTGCGCGCCCGTCTGCGGAGTAATCGCCGGAAACAGCGGCGCCGGGTTATCCGCATTGATTCCGCCGGCGCTGAAGGCACCGATATAGGCGAAGTCGTCGGTGTGGTTCAGCCCCACCAACAGCGTTTCCGCGCCGCCCATCGAAAGCCCGGCGATTGCGTGCTCCTCGCGCTTGTCGGAAAGGGGATATTCGGCTTTTACTCGCGGCATCACCTCCTCATAGAGCACGCGCGCGTAGTCGCGGAAGTTGCGAGCCGTTGTCTCCGGGTCGCGCCACACCGCCCAGCCTTTGGTGATCATGTCCATGGTGCCGTAGCCGAGCGGCATGACCACGATCATCGGCCTGGCCTTGCCTTGCGCGATCAGGTTGTCGAGAATCACGTTCGCCTTGCCCATCGCGGTCCACGCGCTCGCGTCGTCGCTGTAGCCATGCAGCAGATACAGCACCGGATACTTCTTCCCGCTCTTCGCATCGAACCCGGGCGGCGTGTAGACGAAGTACTCGCTGTTAATGTCCACGATCTTCGAGCGATAGAAGTGGTGGTAAACCACGCCGTGGGGAACATCCGCGGTCTCCCACGGCATGGGCGGCTGTCCCGGAACCAGAAACACGCTCTGGTTATGGAAGAAGCTGGTCTTCACCGTAATATTGTGCGGATCGATGACACTCGTCCCGTCCACCTGATACTCGTACCCGTAATACTCGGGAGCCAGCTTCGGAACCGTCACAGTCCACGCGCCGTCCGGGCCTTTCGTCATCGGAATCGGATCTCGGACTCCCTCCAGGCGCAGCTCCACCTTCGCAGCATTCGGCATCGCCAGGGTAAACGTCGCGTTGCCTTCCGCATCCACCTGCGGACTCTTTGGCGGCGCAGGCACGAGCGCTGTGGGAGCAGCCGATTGCTGAACGGGCGGCTTCGCCGGCTGCTGCGCCGCGCAGCTCAACGCGGCGAAAATCGCCGCTAGGGCAAGCGAACCAACTCCACGAATCGCATCTCTTTTCAAGGACATCCCTCTCCCGCGACTAAAAAATCGCTGCGCTCCAAAGTGTACAGCCATACCCGTACGCCGGATTGATATAAACGGAAGAGAATGCCTCCATCGCTCTTATTCACGCGACGTCATGACTCGCCGGGTTTCGAACTCATCTGGGGCGTCACGGGCATTCTTCTTATCGTCATTTACACCGCTTGGGACAACATTTGGCGTCGAAAATATCAACAATGGACGGCGCGAGGTTGGCCAGTCGCCTCTGGGAAATTCAACGAAGGCGAAATCATCCCCATGTTAAAAGGGCGATCTAAAGAAATTGCTGGATATGTGGTCTGTATCGACTACGAGTACGCGAGTGGCAGGTTGTATGACGGTGTTTACTCCACGCGAGAATTCGCCACTCAGGAAGGCGCGGAAGAATGCTTGAGAGGATTAGAGAATCAGTCCGTCCCTGTTCGAATCTCACCCAACAAGCCGCAAAAGTCCCGAATACTCGATAGCGACGTTACGACGCTGCTCCCACCCCCTTCAGCCTAAGACTCGTCGGGTGAAGACCACTAGGGATTCCCAAAGTGTCCGCTGAAATGCTAAGAATGGTCGCCCAAGTGGCTATGGCACAGTCGCAATCCCGCATCTAGCATCGGACCATTCGCCATTCCAGGCGAAATTGCGCAGGCGTGTGCTTCTGCGGGAAAAGAGGGCGACTTGTTCTCGCACTACATCTTCTGGCCGTGGTTCACTGGATTCGTCTTTCTCCTCGTGGGCCTCATCTCCGCGCGCGGCGAATTCGTCGCAGCCGCCGGACTGGACAAGATCATCGTTCTCGGCCGCGCTTTCGCTGCATCGGGACTTGCCTGCTTTGGAGCCGAGCATATGGTCAACATCGGACCGTTTTCTCCGATGGTTCCTCCCTGGCTTCCCTTCCATCCCTTCTGGGTCGTCTTCTTCGGCCTCGCCCTCCTCGCCAGCGCCCTCAGCCTTGTGCTGAACAGGTGCGTCAGGCTCTCCTCCATCCTGACCGCGGTCATGTTCATGATCTTCGTCTTCACGCTGCACATCCCGGGCGCTGTTGCGAACCCGGGCGACCGCTTCGGCTGGACGGTCGTTCTCCGCGAAACGTCTTTCGCCGCCTGCTTCCTCGCCTTCGCCGGAGCGCACGTCCCCCGCTCGAAGGCGCTCATCCTCGCCGGACGCTTTGCCAGCGCCGTGGCCTTCGTGTTCTTCAGCATCATGCACGTCCTGCACCCGCAAAATGCGCCGGGCGTGCCGCTCGAAAGGCTCTCCCCTCCGTGGCTCTTCTGGCCCCACGTGTGGGCTACAGTAACGGCGCTTATGCTGCTCACCACGGGAGTCTTAATCCTGGTAGACAAGTATGCCCGCACCGCCGCTGCGTGGCTCGGCCTGTGGATGCTGCTGCTCACGCTGGTTGTTTACGTGCCGATGCTCATCCCCGCAAATGATGGCAAGCAACTCATCGAGGCCATCAACTACATCTGGGATACTCTGCTCTTTTGCGGAGCCATCCTGCTGCTCGCCTCAGCGCTGCCGAAGAGACAGCCTTCACCGGTAGCCGTCATGCAGGCCGCAGCCCGAGCTTCACATGCGTGAGATCGCAGCCCGCAGCTTCTCGACCGCGCCCGGAATCTGCTGCGCAGGAACGTTGCCGTAGCCGAGCACGAACCCCTTGCGGACATTTTTTGTCACATAGCTTCCTGATAGCGGCCAAAGCCATAAGCCCTGCTCGGCCGCCTTCCGGGCAGTCGCTACATCGTCGAAATCTAAGGGCAAAGTCACGGTCAGGTGCATCCCTGCTTCAGCGCCGCGTATCTCGAGCATGCTGCCGAAGGTGCTCTTCAGCTGCTCCACCAGCACCTTCCGCCGCTCGCTGTAAAGCTGGCGCATGCGCCTGATATGCCGCGCAAAGTGGCCCTCGCGCATGAAGTCGGTAATGACTTCCTGGAACAGGTACGGCGGAAAGATATCCATCGCGTGCCGTACCGTGACAAAGCGTTCCACCAGGTCCGGAGGAATCACAATGTAACCCAGCCGCAGCGATGCGAACAGCACCTTGCTGAACGTTCCGATGTAGATGACGCGGCTGTTATTGTCCAGGCCCTGCAACGACGAGATGGGCGCACTTTCGAAGCGGTATTCGCTGTCGTAGTCGTCTTCGATAACCCACGCGCCGTATCGCTGCGCCCAGTTCAGCAGCTGCAGACGGCGGCCCGCGCTCATTGCGCTGCCCAGCGGATACTGGTGCGACGGAGTCACACACGCAGCTCTCGCCTGCGCGCATCGCGCTATTCCTTCCTCGACCCTCAGCCCCTCGTCATCCACCGGCACCGGAATCAACCGGCATCCCGCTGCGATAAACACGTTCCGCGCCAGCCGGTAGCCCGGCTCCTCCATCCACACCGCGTCGCCCGGATCGAGCAACACGTTAGCTGCGATCTGCAGGGCCTGTTGCGAGCCCGACACGACCATCACCTGCTCCGGCTCGCACTGCACCGCCCGAGCCGTGCGCAGATACTGGCAGATCGCCTCGCGAAAGCGCCTGGAACCCAGCGGATCGAGGCAATGAATCGCCCGCGCAGTCGGATCCTTCGAGTGGTGCGTCACCAGCCGCGACCATATCGCAAAGGGAAACTCCTCGAAGGCCGGTTGATGCAGAGCGAATGCGCCCAGCCCGTTGCGCCAGGGAGTTACCGGCTCCACGGGAAACTGCGACGCTCGGCGTGCGATGTGACGCGGTCCGGAAGCCCGAGGTGCCCGGCCGTTGACCGGCCGCCCGACCTGCGTCAGATACTCGGGAAGCGAGCTGCTCACAAACGTTCCCGCGCCCCGGCGCGATTTGAAATATCCCTCCGCGAGCAATTGGGCGTAGGCCTCGAGGATGGTGATGCGGGACACGTCCAGCTCAGTGCCCATGGCGCGCGAAGACGGCACTCTCTGTCCAGGGCGGAGAACTCCGGTGGCAATTGCATTTCTGAGCGACCTGTACACCTGCAGATGAAGAGGCTGTGAATTGCCGCGATCCACGGTGATCACAGGAGTAAGTGCGCTGGAACCCTTGGCCATTTCTCCCATGATAGTGGTTCGGCGGGAGGCTGTGTTTTCGCCGATTCTGTAGACCACCTAAAACGGTCCGCAAGGCGTCAGCGGATCCCGAGGCCGGTGGGCGCAGCCCCATTCTGTCCACAATAGGACCACTTGTGGCTGAACGCATAGAACCACAGCGTCCGCGCGCCCTCTGCAGCGTTATATATGGGCTATGCTGCGAACTGTTCCCGGGTCCCGGATCCCCTCAGCGCTCTCGATCTGCACCATCATTCTTCTGTTTATTCTTGGAGCCCTGCTGCTTATCGTGCCTCTCGGTCATGCAGGACCGCATGTGGCCGCCCTGCCTGAACCGCAAATGACGGCCATGCCGGATATGAAACCGGGCGATCCCAATCGCAAGTGCGACGACATGGGCAACAGCGTGAACAGCATGAGCGTGATGGGCCAGAGCATGGGCGCGATGACCAATCACATGTGTATTACTCCGATGCGTCCCATGCAGCCCGGCGACGAAGAGAAAGTCAAAGATCTCATCGTCCAGATCAGAGCCGCCATCGATAAGTACAAGGACTACAAGAAGGCTCTCGCCGACGGTTACGTGATCGCGAACCCCAAGGTCGAGCAGCCGCAGTATCACTTCACCAACGATGCCTACGTCCGGTTAGCAGATACGCAGTTCGACCCGACGAAGCCGTCATCGCTGCTCTACTGGCACACTGCCACGCAGCGCTTCCGGCTCGAAGGCGTCATGTACACCGACAGCACCAGCGCCACGCTTGATGAGCTGAATGAGCGCATCCCGCTCAGCATCGCGCGATGGCACGAACACACCAACTTCTGTGCCGCCCCGGCCAACAAGGTCAGCGAATACCATGGCGAAAATCCCAAATTCGGCATGTTCGGTTCTATCCACACTGCCGAGGCCTGTAAAGCCGAGGGCGGCACCTTTTTACCCGTCATCTTCAGCTGGATGATCCACGTCTTTCCGTACGAAGCCAACATGAAAGATGTCTTCTCCATGGACGACGATATTCCTCACGTCCACTGAGCGGTAAACCTACTCAATCGTCACCGAAAATGGCAGAGTGTCGGCCGTTCCCTGGCTCACCACGAGAACGTTCTTTTTGAAAACGCTCGCCTCGATCACTGCCAGCCGCTCCTGGCCGCCGGGCACGCTTACAACATAATCGCTTGCTGTGCCGCATGGATTGCTCGCCGGCCCGATGCAGAAGTTCATGGTGTATGCTCCCGCCTGCGGCGCGGAGAACTTGAATTTGAGAATCCCGCCCGGACCACCTTCCCCATTCGCCTGGATAATCACCAGGGGGGTCGCCGAAGATGGAATGGTTCCGTTCAGCGTAATACTCATGGTGGTTTCCTCCTGAATCCAAGAGTCGATTCCGATGCGGCTCAATTCTATGCCACACGAAAGCTGCGGACGGCATCGATTCGCTGGCGAGCAAATCCGCTAGCGCAAATCCGCTATTCTTGATCCGTGCCTGAGACACCAGACCCTGAGGCCTGCAGACCGCCAGAAGCCTCCCTTCAAGAGCACTGCTATGGACGACTACATTCACGGCGACTGAAAACAAGTCGTCAGTGCTTCGCCACCTGAGCTACGCGCATGTCAGGATCGGTTTTCCTCACCGCATGGCACGCGGTGGGCACATTCGTCATCTGCTTTGCGAAGACGCGATGGCTCACCGTGCCCGGCTGAAGCGTCGACCAGTAGCTGGTCGAGGTAAGCAGCGGCTTGTTTAGCATGAAGAGCTGGTTGTCGAGAATCTTCACTCCGCACTCGAGATTGTTCTTCGGCTGCAGAATCGTTCGCGCCGGATCCTTCAGCGGCAATCCCTTGTCCTTATCCCAGTCGAAGTCGCAGCCGTAGCGGTCGGCGTCCATATAGGCCAGTTGCAGCAACCCCTGTTGGCGCACCGTCTTCTTCGTCACAGGATCGACCTTCGCCACCTCGGGCTCGGTGTGGCGCACCGTCGTGGTCGGCTTGAGTCCCGCCTCCGCGCCCGCGAGGGCCTGGAAGAAGTATGCCCAGAAGGCACGCTTGTCCTCTTCCCTCATCGTGGAGAAGCGCGGGCAGAAACCTCTCACATCGTGCGCGGCCTTCGGGCCCAGCATCTCTGGCGGCAGCGCCTTCTCGATATAGACATCCCATTGCGGATCCCAACTCTGAGCGCCAAGCTCTTCTTTCTTTTCCGCGATCGGAGTCGGCGGCGCAGTCTTCATCGGGGGTGCCGGGCTCGTCTGGGGAGCCGGCGCGGCAGCCTGCACGTGCTTGCTCTTGCAGCCTGCCAGGATCAGCGGCGCAAGCAACAACAAAAAGCCCAGGTTTCTATTCGTAACCGGCATTGTCACGATAGTGGGATGCGGTTCTTTTCAATCCGGTTGAATGGCCGGATGCGAAATCTGCGGCCTTTTGTGATCTAACCCTCCGCGTGAAGGACTCTGGGCTGAGTTCCTGACCTCTGTCCGCCTCAGTGCTGACGACGGTTACTGCGGCGCTTTCATCGGAGGCGGCTCGGTGAGAGGAAGGTCCACCGTAATCGGCGCGTGATCCGACAGAGATCCGACAGGGGCCGAATTGAGCTCCATCAGGGTCCACGCAAAATGCGGCGCGAACTGATATTTCCCGCCGGGCTTGTCGGAGTCCTTCGCGAATCCCTTCACGAAGAACCAGTCGAGCTTGTATTCGCCCACCAGGCCGCCGTAGGTCTTCGCCAGGGCGAATGTGGGCTCAAAACCCTTACTAGCCCTCTGGTTGGAATCGCTCAGCGTACCCCCTCGGCCTTCGGCGCTTCGCGCATCCTCCCCGCGGAAGTCGAACCTGTAACCGTCGTCGAAATAAAAGTCGTCATGCTCTTTGAACAGCTTCGATTCCTTCTTTCGCGAGACAAGTGGAACATCGAAGCCGGTGGGATCGTTCTTGTTCCGCATCATGTTCACCGGCATGAGCAAGATGGTGGGAGCGCCGGTCGACCACTTGATCGCGCTGACCGCCCACTTGTCGGGGTCCTTCAACCGGTCCTTCACAACCTTGCTTACTGACACCGGCGCGCTATCCGATCCCGTCGTATTTAGGTCGCCGCCAATGATAACCGGATTGGGATCGCTTTTTATCCAATCCAGAATCTGCAAAGCCTGCTTGGCGCGGCAATCCGGCTTGCACTTGGTCTCAAGGTGAGGAGCTACGACCGTCACAGCTCCCGTCGGAGACTCGGGTACGGCGAGCTCCACGATCAGCACCGTACGCCCGCCGCGGCGCACCTCGCGCGTGATTCTCTCCATGAACGCCAGATTCGCGCCCTTGCGCCGCCCCTCCTCGAGCTTGGAAATCTCCTTCTTCTCACCGGCATACCAGTCATAACAGACTGGAAGCGGCCTCAGCGCGGCCTTGCGTATCGGATAACGGCTGAGCACCGCCGTCCCATGCATGCCGAGGTAGCGCGACTTGTCCACATCGAACGATTTCTGGATGTCCGCCTGAGCATCCTTATTGTCCATTTCCACCTTTTCGAGCCCGAGATTCAGCGGATCGATCTCCAGAAACTCGACCCCGTAGGCGTAATTCATGTTGAGCGCACTGGCAAGATCGCGCGCCACGTTCCGGTACCCGGTGCGCGTCACGCCGTTGTCGACCTCGTCGAGAATAAACAGATCCGCCGGCTGCAAAATGTCGAGCTGCTGTTTCACAGTTTTCAATTCGTCGGGAGTGAGCGGTTTCTCCTTTGGATCTTTCCCATCCGGCAGCAGGCTGTTGAATTTTGCGGGCTGTGTAAGCGCGATTTGAATCTGGTCGAACTGGATGCCGCGCTCGATATTCCACATCACCGCGCGAAGGTACGGACCCAGCTCAGCAGACGTCGGCCGCTTTGGTTTCGCGCCCTGGTAGAACGCCTCATTGCTGACAAACGGAGTTGTCAGCAGCTTCTGCAGCTTGTTGGCAAGGGGAGCCGGCGGAGTCGCGTTCTTCTCCAACTGAACCAGCTCGTCGAAAGTCAGCGCGTCCGGCTTCGAAAAGCGTACGTAATCTGCTTTGGACTTCGCCGCTGGCTTCGACTGCGCGGCTGGCTTCGAATGCGAACCGGCCAGACCGCAGGTAGTGAACACGACCAGAAAAACCAATGCGGCAACAAGGCAATGTTTCAGACCACTCATTTTTCGACGACCTCAGCTTGCGGATTCAGGATCGACGGCCACCATAGTCTTTCCTGCCTGTATACCGGCGTCAACAAATTTCAGCCTCCGCCGCGGCGATGGGCCCTGCGGTAGAATTCTCTCCGTCCCCGTCGCACCATCCCTTTCTATGCTCCTCGCAGAAGCAAACAATGAGGCCCGTCTTTTTGTCGAAATAGGCGCGTCGGTTATCGTTCTGTCGGTCCTGGCCCGATTCGCGAGCCGCTGGGGATTCTCGGCCATTCCGCTGTACCTTCTGCTCGGTCTGGCCTTTGGGAATGGCGGCCTTCTTCCACTTCAACTCAGTCAAGCCTTCATCGGAACCGGGGCCGAAATCGGCGTGCTGCTCCTGTTATTCATGCTGGGCCTCGAATACAACGGAGAAGAGCTGGTCCGTGACCTCCGCTCCGGCCTTCCTGCCGGAGGAGCGGATTTCCTGCTCAATTTCACTCCCGGCCTGGCGGCCGGCCTGCTGATGAAATGGAGCCATCTGGCGGCGGTTCTGCTGGGCGGCGTCACCTATATCTCTTCGTCCGGTATCGTCGCCAAAGTGCTCGCGGAGCTGAATCGCGTCAACAATCCCGAAACGCCCACCGTCCTCGCAGTCCTTGTCCTCGAAGACCTTGCGATGGCCGTCTATCTTCCCCTCGTCGGTGTCTCGCTCGCCGGAGGGACGCCGCTCAAAGTCGTCGCCTCGGTCGCGGTCGCAGTCACCGTAGTCATTGTGGTGCTGATTCTCGCCATTCGCTTCGGCGGCCGCTTCAGCACCTTTGCCGCTCACGAATCCGACGAGATCACTCTGCTTACCACCTTCGGGCTTGTCCTTTTCGTCGGCGGCCTAGCCGCGCGCTTCAAGGTATCCGCCGAGATCGGCGCATTTCTCGTCGGTATCGCGCTCTCAGGCCAGATCGCCGAACAGTCTCATCGTCTGCTCGCTCCCCTTCGCGATCTTTTTGCGGCAACCTTTTTCTTCTTCTTCGGGCTCCAGATCGATCCGAGGACGCTGCCGCCCGCGCTGCCTCTGGCTATCCTGCTGGGCAGTCTCACGGCACTCACCAAGGTGCTCACCGGATTCTGGTCGGCAAAGCGCGCCGGGGTCGACCACCGCGGATGCATCCGCGCGGGCGCTGCCCTGATCGCCCGCGGCGAATTCTCGATCGTCATCGCCGGGTTGGGCGCCGGTATTGAGCCCCGGCTCGGCCCGCTCGCCGCTGCTTACGTTCTTTTCCTTGCGATCGCGGGGCCCATGATTGCGCGCTTCGTCAAATGATGTTTGTACTGCGAACATCTCCTATTCCCTGTGCAACCAATCCAGCGACAACCTCATACCATCGCGACCCATCCTATCTTCAAGAAGGGAAAGCGCCTGATGCTGTCGTGTCCGGGCTCACAGAATAACTGAGAGTTCAGCAACTCGAGCCAACCTTTAGATAGGAGCACATGAACCCGGACTATGAACCTCGCACGTCAGCCGACGGCAATTTTTCCGCCACCAGGACCCAGAAAATCAGTTGTCGCGGAGTAATGGGCGACCTTATACGCAGCCACAACTGGAGTGAAACGCCTCTGGGTTCCATATCCGAATGGCCGGACCTCCTGGTGCACTCCGCCAATCTGGTGCTTTGCAACCAGTTCCCCTCCGCGATTTTCTGGGGGCGGGAGCTTATCCAGGTCTACAACGACAGCTTCGTATCCGTGATCGATGCAAAACACCCGCGCGCTCTCGGGCAGCCCGGGCCTGAGTGCTGGAGTGAATCCTGGCACATCATCGGCACCGAGATCGAGGCGGCACTCGGCGGCGAATCTGTATATCGCAAAAACGTGCTGGTTCCCGTCATCCGCGAAGGCGCGCTGCGGGATGTCTACTGGACCTACTCCTGCAGCCCGGTCTACAGCGTTTCCGGGACAATCGAAGGCGTTCTGACCGTATGCCATGACGTAACAGAAGAGATCCGCGCCACTCGCGAACGCGATGCGCTTATCGAGCAGCTGAACCAGTCGCTGGCAACGACGCGCGACGCTATGGTCCGGCTCGAGGGCATGAAGCACACCGAAGCGGCCCTCAGGGAAAGCGAAAAGCTGGCCTCGGTGGGCCGGCTGGCTGCCTCCATCGCTCACGAGATCAACAACCCTCTGGAGGCGGTAACGAATCTCCTCTACCTCGCTCTTCAGACCTCCGAACCCGGCCAGGTCCGCGAATACCTCGATCTGGCGCAGCGGGAGCTGCGCCGCGTCTCCGCTATTACCAGTCAGACGCTTCGCTTCTACCGGCAATCGTCTGAATCCAGCCCGGTATCGATCGGAGAGCTGGTCGATAGCGTGCTTACCATCCATCAGGGGCGCATCCTGAATTCGCGCGTGCGCGTCGAGCAGCGGATGCGCGTGGGTGAAGCGCTGAACTGTGTGGATGGCGAGACCCGGCAGGTGCTGAATAACCTTATCGGCAACGCCATCGACGCTATGCATGAAAGCGGAGGACGTCTGCTCATCCGCAGTCGCGCGGCAACGTCCTGGCGGGCCGGGCGGCGGGGCATCCTGCTCACCATTGCGGATACCGGCAGAGGGATCAGCTCCGAAAACCTGCCCCGCATCTTCGAGCCCTACTTCAGCACCAAGGGAGCTGGCGGTACAGGCCTCGGACTATGGCTGAGCCGGCAGATCGTCGAGCGCCACCACGGAATCCTGCGCGCCCGCAGTTCGCAGCGCCAGGGCCGCAACGGCACCATTTTCACCCTTTTCCTGCCCTACAACGGGCTCATCCGCGAAGCCGCTGCGTAGAGTCAATCGGGAAGTCCGCAAAAGCAGGCATCAATCACTTCTGGGGCGGAGTCAGGGGAAACTCAGACGCCAGCTGTACATCGATCACCATCTGGGTTCGGCGTTCCACCTGCTCATAGAGAGCCGTTTTCCTCGCCGGGAGCACTTTGCGAAAGTTTGTCCAGTACTTCTGCCGCAGCGCGGAGACGTCGGCGTCAAGCTTGAGCATGCGCGTCGACCACTCATCGGCCTGGGCGTCGGTCATCGTGTCGTAGCTCTCCGTGTAGGACTTGATCAACGCGTATTTCACGTTGTTGATCTGGACCAGGTCCGCCGTGTACTGGTCGTAAACCGGCCAGAACTTCTGCGCCTCAGCATCGGTTAAAGGCACCTTCGTCTCGATGATGTGCCTCTTCTGGCCGCGGATATCCTTTCGAAGGATGGCGATGTCCTTGTCGTCGCTCTGCGAGGTCTGCGCATTTTGAGGCGCGGCAACGTGCGCGCTCTTCTGCGAACCGCTGTTTTCCTGCGTAATCGCCCAGATACAACCAGCCGCCAACAACCCGCTCAGTACGACGGCCGCCCCCAGGAGCTTCTTCATCGCGCAACTCCTCGCTTTCTACTGATTTCCTTGGCTTCCTGCTGATTTCCTTACCGCCTCAAGTCTTTCATCTGCTCCACGGATGCCGCCGGGGAATCCATGCATGCACATTCCTGCAATACTCCTCGTAGTCGGCGCCGAACTTCCGCCGGAGGGTCGGCTGCTCATAAAGCAGCACAAACAGCATCACGCCGGCCACTGCGGCGCACGCCCACGCAATCGCCGCCGCATTCGCGCGCCCGAAGATCAACCATAGCCCAGCCCATCCAACAAAGAATCCCAAATACATCGGATTCCGCACATACCGGTATGGCCCCACCACCACGAGTCTTTGCGGCGGAGCCACCGGCGCCGGCGTGCCACGTCCTGTCTTCCCGAAGTCCCAAATGCACCTGAGCGCCACGGCGAAGCCCAGAATTGAGGGCACCGCCGCGATCCAGCGCAATCGCGCTGAGCCTGCCATCTCTACCTGAAAGCCCAGCCACTGCGGCAGAAGCCAGAACCACAGTGCAAGAAACGCAGCGCCCACCGTCAGAGACGCGAGCGTCGTTCCCCAGTTCACGCCTCTGTCCGGATTCCGCAGGACTCCCGTCTGTCCGCTCGTCATAAACGCCTCTCGAGCAACACGGAAGTATGCGCCCGCCTCGGGGTGAGGCGCAATCGGGCGACGGCCTGGTTCGAGGCTTGTTTGCTGGAAATCGCCTACGAAGGCTGCGGAGCGGCTTCCAGTGTGTGCTCGGAGACTTCAGCGGGATTCGTTTGGGCCAGAATCTCCTTGGCCTTTGCAGCTTCGTCCGCGGTTCCGTGGACGACCACCAGATATTTGTCGGCCTTGATGGCAGTCTCGTATTTCAGAATGCTGTCCTTGGGAATGCCCGCGCTGTAGAGGGCCGCACCGAGGACGCTGAGGCCGCCTACGACCACGGCTCCCTCGAGCGCACCGATGATCCAAGCGGCGATGGGTCCGGCGACAAGCAGCGGGCCGACGCCTGGCACCCAGAAGAAGGCCGCGCCCACCAGAAATCCCCAGAGCCCGCCCCAGAAGGCGCCCATGGAGCCCCAGTACTTCAGTCTGTCTCCGGTGTTGTAGTAGCCCACGACATGCTCTTCGGTGTGGTAATCCTTGCCGACAACGGAGAGCTTCGTCATGTCGAAGCCCGCTTTCTTGAGTTCAGAGATGGCTTCTTCGGCGGCAGTGTGGCTGTCGTAGATGGCGACCACGGCGGTACTATCTGGCATTGTTTTTCTCCTTATGTCGTTTCCGTATTGGTGAAGATGCACGCGAGGTGAGTGTAGACGCAGGCTATGAATTGCGGGTGAAAGTGTTCGACCGAGCGTGAGAAGGTGCCCGGTCTAGATGGGCGCCAGAGTGATGTCCATCTGGTAAAAGCGGAAGAAATTCTCCTCACCGGTTTGGGTACAGGCGACCTTTCGGTAGTGGTCGAGCACGTCGTTGATGAAATCGAGGCGGATGGACTCGGGCAGATGCTGCGTCCACTCGACAAACGTGACGGAGCCGAACGCCTCGAAGGCGGCGTGAGACTCAAAATCCCAGCTCTTGTCAGCGGTATGGTTGCGAAGAACCCTGAAGCCGTGTTGTTCGGCCAGGGCTGCATATTGCTCCGGCGTGAGATGCAGATAGGGATCGTGGAAGCCGTTGAAGTAATCAGCCCATCGCGGCGAGAGACGGGTTTCCTCGATCACATTCTCGAGGCTCTTGCGCTCGCCTTTCGGAACGAGGCGCAATTGTGCAAATCCGGATGGCTTGACGGCGGTGCGGATGGAGTCAAGCGCTAGTCCTTGTTCGGGAATCCAGTGCAGCGCGTTGAAAGAGACGATCCGATCGAATTCGTGATCGAAGCCGAGGTGGCGTGCTTCAGCGACGGCAAACTCGAGGTTGGATGATGGCGGAGCGGCACCGTGCTCGCGGGCGAAAGCAATCATCTTTTCAGAGGCATCTACTCCGACGACGCGGGCCTCGGGGACGCGGGCGGCGATTTCCCGCGTGATCCTGCCCTGGCCGCAGCCGATGTCGAGAACGCTCTCGGCTCCGCGAAGGTCAAGCAGAGAGAACGCCTCGTCGGCCATCGCCGCCTGCAGCGCGGAGATGCGCTCGTACCCGGATGCATTCCATTCAGTCACGGATTGTAGTTTACGCCGCGCCTGTCCGGCTCAAGATGGAGCGTCCTCGCTTCGATACGAAGCAGGTAATGGCTACGTCTTTCGGGCTAGCCGTAACCCCCTTCTAGGTGATACATGCATTGCTTGTTTTCCGACACACTAGCCGCAATTGGCTCGAAGCACCAAAAATGATCCTGATTCTAAACAGATTATTTGCCTTATTTGCTTACTGGAGTTCAAACCTTGGCTGGAAATCGAATCCGCGGTCTGGACGGGCTCAGGGGTATCGCCATTCTTCTGGTGATACTGTTCCATTACATCAACTCATCGGCTCTGGGCGTCTTCGGGAGACTTTGCCGAACAGGATGGGTAGGCGTAGACCTCTTCTTCGTGCTATCGGGATTTCTGATTACCGGCATCCTCTTCGAAGCACAGCACAAAGAGGGCTATCTGCGGAATTTCTACGCCCGCCGGCTTCTCCGGCTATTTCCTGCCTATTTCGTTTTTGTGGGCCTTGTCCTGCTGCTGGCGCACGGGCCCGGCGAGTATCCGTGGCGGATCACCGCGCCCTATCTGCTCTTTGGCGCGAACATCGTATATATCTTTGCGCCGGATCTTCGCTACATGGGGCCCACCACAGTGGGACATCTATGGTCGCTCGCTCTTGAGGAGCAGTTTTATCTCCTCTGGCCGTGGCTCGTTGCGTTGCTGGCGACTCGCAGGAAGATACTCACGACGTGTCTTGCAGGGATCTGTGGTTCTCTCTGCCTGAGGCTCCTGCTTGCGAACGCGCCTCTTCCTCCCAGGACACTTTACGCGGAGCTTCCCACACGGGCCGACGCTCTGTTGATGGGTGCGGCAATCGCCATGCTCGTGCGCGATCCGCGGTTCGACCTGCGGCGGAGCATCGGATATATACGCACCGCCGGAATCATTGCCGCAATTGCATTCTGGTGGATGGGCCATCGCATCGGGTTCTCCTTTGACCGGGTACCAGTAAAGACCTGGGGTTTTTCGTGCACCGCTGTCGGCGCAGCCGCGGCGGTACTGCTCGCGATGACGGAAGGCACGTGGACGAACCGGCTTTGTTCGACGCGCGTGCTGCAATTTTTCGGCAAATACAGCTATGGCATATATCTGATTCACCTCGCGCCGAACCGGCAATACTGGCAATTCCAGGATTGGCTCCACAACTACATTCCCCAATTGTGGTTGGCAAGCATCGTTGGCTTCCTTGCCATGCTCGGCGCGGTCACTCTGACAGCGATGCTGAGCTATAACCTGATCGAGCAACCTTTCCTGCGGCTGAAGAAGCGCTTCGAATCCTACAAGCCGTTGCCTGAAGAGCCTGTCACATTCCAACTGGCGAGCTGAGCAACAAGCTCGGCACTTCGAATCGCTCGTTCAGGAAGGGCCGCAATCGAGCCGGGCCGCGGTAAAGCAGCCGATGCTCGTCAAAGCGAGTTGACCCGGCGGATGTCCACGACTCCCCAGAGCATGGAGCGATCGCGCTCAGCGTGGTTGGTATCGGTGAGCCCGGATGGTTCCGCAAAGCTGCGGAGGATGACCACCGCATCTGGAGA
This sequence comes from uncultured Acidobacteriaceae bacterium, assembly GCA_963782175.1. Taxonomy (GTDB): domain Bacteria; phylum Acidobacteriota; class Terriglobia; order Terriglobales; family Acidobacteriaceae; genus Silvibacterium. Next base: position 229,764 of record CAWAIX010000004.1, on the reverse strand, counting down.
CGCGGCGCGGCGCACTGCCCGGACCAGCCGCTCGCGATAGGTCTGGGCTGCACCGTCGAGGATGTTCGAGAGAGTGAAGCCTGAAAATGACTGGGGAGGATATGCTTCGAGGACCGACGCGGCGTCTCCCACGACGAACTCGATGTTGGACGCGATTGCTTCAGGACTGCCGATCTCCGCGCCGAGAAGGTGCGCATGGATGTAGGGGTTGGATGCGTTGGAATGGCGCGCGATTCCCTTCTCCAGCCGCTTGCGCATGATTGCACCGAATTTCGGAGGCAAAACTGAGAGAAACTGCGGCGAGTACATCGTGCGCAGAATGAGGGGCGATGTGATTGCGTCGAATCCGACGCGGAAGCGGAGCGTATCGAGATGGATGCGCCAGAAGTTTAGCTGCTCGGTTGTGTTGTCGAGGGAGAGAAATGCATCGAGCTTTTTTCTTTGCCAGCCCGCCAGCGGTGCGAAGGATCGGAGGAAGCGCATTCCCCTGTCGGCGTCTCCTGTTTCTCTGGGACCTCCGCGTGCGTGCCTCTCGGCATAGGCAAGTTGCACAGGGTTGATGTCGCAGGCGAGGACCTTGTGCTCCTGGGAGAGGAGCATCGCGGTATCTCCCGCACTCGCGATGCAGAAGATCCGACTTCTCCCATCGAAGGCCTCGCGCTCGATCTCGGCATCCTCGTACATCTGGCCGAAGAGCAGGCGCTGCGGACCGCGGGATCGGTCCAGGCGGCCGGCGCGCCATGCGGTTTCGAGAATCACGGCTTTGATTGGGGCAATACTCCGGCAACCCAGACGAGCACGAGGAAGGCGGCGTTCTTGAGGACCATGCCGGCGGGGTCGTGAATTTTGCGCCGCGCCCACACGAGGCCGTTGGCATTCAGCGTCACCAGCAGCGCAGCCTGGACGATGGCACACGCGGCCGGGGCGACTCCCGAGAGCACCCAGACGGCCAAGGCTATTTCGAATACGCCGAGAAGTTTCAGGAAGGCGGCCCCAAATCGCGGGCCGAGCCGCGGCACCGCGGCAACGACTTCGGCCTGGGATGGCATGCGGCCAAGGACCTTGCACCAGAGCCCTTCATAGAGCCACACGGCGGAAATTGCGAGCCGGATGAGCAGGAGCGGCGGAAATGCGATCGCGATGTCCGTCATGTCTCTTCTTTTCGGCACGTGAAGCCGGTTGTGGCGATTCGGGCCGACCGGTCCTCTGCAGAGATCATCTTACGTATACCCTCGAGGACGTGGCTGTGGAGCTGGTGGAGGGCCAGCTTCTCGACGCGACGCCATAGCCAGCGTGGATGCAGAAATGCCGTGTAGCTCGTGGTTAGTACGATTTCTGACCCAGCGGCGGCGCGACGGATCGAATAGGAGCCGCTCATCGCTATAGCGCAGGTTTCGATGCCGAGACACTGATCGGTCACCTCAAAGCGAATCCAATGCGGCATGTCGACAGCCGTGATTTGTTTGAGCAGGCTTCCCCGCTTGTATCGGCATTCGATGCAGGCGCCCACGTGAGACTTGTCACCCCTCGTTCCGATGGGGGAAAGCATGAGGGCAAGGAGAAGCGGGGGTTTGCCGGGGACATCCTCGTAGAAGAGGACTTCGTGCCAGATGGACTCCGGAGCAGCGTCGATGTGAACTTGGGTGGCTGCGAATTCCCTTGTGGCGCCACCTCCGAAGAGCAGGCCCAGAAGGGTGCACCAGGTTGTTTTGCTTGAGATTGCGAGATAACCATGCGCTTTAGCATCTGACCCGTCGGCCATAACGTGCACACCCCTTTAAGGGTCCAACAGGGCTACGGTATCGAAGAACCCCGCTGGCGCTCAGTGATGGGCATCACCGCGAACGGAGACTCTCAGGGCACGCGCTGCCAGGTCAACTGGGCGACGAGGGTGTGGTGTCCTGATTTGAGGGGGCCGGTGCGGAGGGTGAGCCTATCTTCTTCGAAGGTGTAGTAGCGAATTTCGTCGCGTCCAACCCAGAGCGGGAAGAGGCTGGCTTCGACGTGGTGGGTGACGGTGTCTCCCTGGACCGTGAAGCGGCCAGTGTAGGCAATGTACCAGCGATTGCGGCGCGGGCGCGAGGCGGGGGTGATGCGCTCGATGACTCCGCGGCGGCGCCGCGCCGGGCCGAGGTTGCCGCTCATGTATCCCTCGGCGGAGTAGAGCAGGTAGCCGCGCACATCGGTGCCCCAGGGCTTCTCGACGACCCCGTCGTCGTGGATGAGGGAGTAGTCGAGGAGTCGCCAGGTTCCAATGAAGTCGGCGGCGGTGGCTTGCTGAGTCATGCGCGCTGGCGATCGGGCCTCATTCAGCTTATGCGGGGAGGACCAACGCGTCGAGTTCGAGGAATTGACGCAGGATGTCGTCGTCGGATGCCTTCATCTCTTCCATGGTGCCGAAGAAGTGCGCCTTGCCCTGGTGCAGAAAGAGAACGCGGTCGGCGAGGCGCTCGGCGAAGCGCATGTCGTGGGTGACGACGATGCTGGTGAGGCGGAGCTGGTACTTGAGCTTCTGGATGAGGTCTCCGAGGAGGTGGGCGATGAGCGGGTCGACCATGGTGGTGGGCTCGTCGTAGAGGATGGCCTCCGGTTGTGCAGCCAGTGAGCGGGCGATGGCGACGGAGCGCTTCATGCCGGTGGAGAGGTCAGAGGGCAGCAGATCGGTCATGCCGGAGACGCCGACCATTTCGAGAAGTCCATTGACGATCTGCTGGATCTGGTCTTCGGCAAGCTGGTCGCGCTCGCGAAGGGGAAAGGCGACGTTTTCACCGACGGTGAGCGAGTCGAAGAGGGCTCCGTTCTGGAAGACCATGGTGACTTTGCGGCGGATGTGCTGCATCTGCTCTTCGGTGTAGTGGCTGATCTCCTGGCCGGCGACATAGATCTTGCCGGAGTCGGGCTTGAGGAAGCCCATGATGTTCTGGAGGGATACGGATTTGCCGACGCCGCTGCGGCCGAGGATGCAGAGGGTTTCCCCGGGATTGACGTAGAAGCTTACTTCATCGAGCACGACCAGGTCTCCGAAGGACTTGGAGACTTTATCGAAGGAAATGTACGGCGCGACCCCTTCGTTATGGGGCGCCTGCTCGATGATTTCAACTTCGGGGACGGAAATTTCCGGAGTATCGGGCGTGCTGGCCAAAGAGTCTGCTCCCTGAAATCTAGATTATTGGATGAACGACGATTCCTCCAATGCTGCAATTTGAAGGTCGACGGGAGTGTTGAGATTCTGAAACCAGAGGTGGACGGGAGGCGCGGCTGGGAAGTCGACGCAAGCGGCAATGGTCTCGATATGGAAGCAGTCGAGCTTCAAGTTGGCCGCAGCGCCAGCGTGATGGACGACACGCATGACCTTGCGGTCCCCGGCGGCGAGCGCGGAACGGGCGTAAAGCAGCAGGTCGCGGTGGTAGATAGCGCAGAGGGGCTGGGGGTGGTCCTGCAGTCGAGGGATTGTCGCGAGCGCGGAGGTTTCGCCGGCGCGGGCGGTCATCCAGCGAAGGAATTCGAGCGGGAGCAGGGGCAGGTCGATGGGCAGGAACAGGTTCAGGTCGGCCTCGCTGACTGAGAGAGCGGCTTCGATGCCGGCCAGCGGGCCGGAGCCGGGGTGGTTGTCGGGAATGACGGGAGCCCAGGCGGCGAGATCGGGGCGGGTTCCGGCGATGCGAGGCGAGAAGCCGAGGGCACGGAGCTTCTCGACGGCATGCTCGATGAGCAGACGGCCGCGGAATTTGAGAAGAGCCTTGTCGCGGCCCATGCGGGTGCTCTGGCCGCCGGCGAGGATGAAGGCGTTCACGCAGATACTTCTTGCATGAATTCGATGATCGACTCGATGCCGCGGTAGAAGTTGGCGAGATGGAATTTCTCGTTTGGTGCGTGGATCTGGTCGTCGGGCAGTCCGAAGCCCATCATCACGGTGGGGATCTTCAGGTGGCGCTCGAAGTCTCCGACTATGGGGATGGATCCACCGGAGCGAATGAAGACTGTGTCCTTGCCCCAGACCTTTTTGAGCGCACGTGTGGCGGCCTGGATCCAGGGATTGTCGGTACCGACGACGATTGGGTCGCCGGAATGGATGAGGCGGACGTCGAGCTCGATGCCGTCAGGTTTGATGGATTCGACGTAGCTCTTGTATTGGGTGAAGGCCTGCTGGGGCGTCTGGTCGGGCACGAGGCGCATGGAGATCTTGGCGACGGCCTTTGCGGGGATGACGGTCTTGGCTCCAGCTCCAGTGAAGCCGCCGGGCATGCCGTGGACTTCGAGCGTGGGGCGCGCCCAGGTGCGCTCGATGACGGAGTAGCCGGGCTCGCCGGTGAGGCGGGATGAGCCGACTTCGGTGAGGCGGTAGTGCTCTTCGTCGAACGGTAGCTTCTGCCAGGCGCGGAGCTCGTCATCGCTGGGGCGTCGGACGGCGTCGTAAAAACCGGGGATGAGGATACGGCCGGACGAGTCCTTAAGCTGGGCGATGATCTGGGCGAGGGCGACGAAGGGGTTCGGGGCTGCGCCACCATACATCCCGGAGTGCAGGTCGGATTTTGCGCCGCGTGCCTCGATTTCGGTGTAGATCATGCCGCGCAGACCGACGCAGAGGGTGGGCAGCTCGGGTGCGAACATTTCCGTATCGCAGACAAGGGCGAAGTCAGCCCTGAGGCGGTCGGGATGCTCGCGGATGAAACGGGCAATCTGCTCGCCGCCGACTTCTTCCTCTCCTTCAAGAATGATCCGTATGTTGATGGGAAGCTTGCCTTTATCAGACGCGAATAAGGCTTCGAGAGCTTTCACCTGCATGTACATCTGGCCTTTGTCGTCGACAGCTCCGCGGGCGTAGAGGTTACCGTTGCGTTCAGTCGGCTCGAATGGCGGGGACTGCCATTCGTCAAGCGGGTCGGGAGGCTGGACGTCGTAGTGTCCGTAGCAGAGGCAAGTGGGTTTGTCTTCGGCATGGAGCCAGTCGGCGTAGACGAGAGGGTGTCCGGGGGTGGTGATGACCTCGACGTGCTCCATGCCGATGCGGGTAAGCTCTTTTGCCAACCATTGAGCCGCGGCGAGGACGTCTCCTTTGTGCTCCGGCAGAGTCGACACGGAGGGAATCCGGATGAGGGTCTTAAGCTCGTCGAGGAAGCGGGGATAGTTGTTGCGAGCGTAGTCGATGGCGGCGGAGGACATGCTGGCTCCTGAGAGATGACAGAGAAGTATAAGGCAGCGGTGGCGCGGGTATCTGTGTGTGGGGTCTCAACAAGTCGAGAGATTCACCAGCAGGTCCTTCGACTTTGTTCGGCGCGGAAAGCGCGCCGAACTCCGCTCAGGATGACTATCGTCAGGTAAATGCCGGTGCGTCAATACCTCGGAATCGTTGGGTCCACTTCAGCCGACCAGGCGTCGATGCCTCCGCGGAGAGACTGGGCGTTTTCGAAGCCCTGGTTTCGAAGCCAGACGGCGACGTTCATGGAGCGGACTCCATGGTGGCAGACGGTAACGATGCGAGCTTCGGGATCGAGTTCGTGAAAGGCGCGCGAGGGGACGTCTCCCATGGGCATGAGGGCGCTGCCCTGGATGTGTGCGGTCTGGTATTCCCAGGGCTCGCGGACGTCGAGCAGGACAAATTCCTCGGAACTCGGGGCCGAGCTGCCAGCGGCGAGCAGTTCGCTGAGTTGCTGCGTCGTTATCTCATAGTCCAGCATAAGAATGAGAATATCCTGCCGGCCGGACGGCTTCTTTTGTCCGGCTTTTTCAGCGCATGAACGGCGGGGCGCATGATACAAGGTAGTTGCTCCTAAAGAATCGAATGGCAATGCAGGAAAAGGTTTTAATCGTTGAAGATGAAGTGCATGCTCTGACCGGGCTCGCCGAGCTGGTTTCAGGGTGGGGATACCGGACGGATACGGCCCGGGACGGTCTAGAGGCGCTTGAACGCGTGCAGGCATGGCAGCCGGGGATTGTGGTGACGGACCTGAAAATGCCGCGCATGGATGGACTGGAGTTGCTGGAGCGGCTGATCGAGCTGAAGCAGAGCCAGGCCGTGGTGGTGCTGACAGCGCAGGGATCGATCGAACTCGCCGTCGAAGCGATGAAGATGGGCGCTTACGACTTCATCCAGAAGCCGGTGGATGCGACGCGGCTGCGCACGATCCTGATGAACGCGACGCGGAAGCGGGAGACGGATCTCGAGCTCGAGGTAACGCGGCGCAAGCTGCGGGATGCGGGCGTGCTGGGATCGCTGGTCGGGTCGTCAAAGAAGATGCAGGAGCTGTTCGCGCTCATCGAGCGGGTGGCGCCGTCGAATGTGTCGGTGCTCATCACGGGTGAGAGCGGGACGGGCAAGGAGATGGTGGCGCGGACGCTGCACGACCTGAGTCCACGGAAAGCAAAGCCGTTTGTGGCGGTGAACTGCGCGGCTATTCCGGAAACGCTGATTGAGAGCGAGATTTTCGGTCACGAGAAAGGCGCGTTTACCGGCGCGCTGGAGCGTCGCGCGGGCTGCTTCGAGCTGGCCGAGGAAGGCACGCTGCTGCTGGATGAGATTGGGGAAATGCCGGTCGGGACGCAAGCCAAGCTGCTGCGTGTGCTCGAGGAGCGTAAGCTGCGGCGGCTGGGCAGCAAGGTGGAAGCGCCGGTCGACGTGCGGGTGCTTTCGGCGACCAACCAGGATCCGGAGACGGCGGTCGCAAACGGACAACTGCGGAGCGACCTCTACTACCGGCTGAATGTCTTCAACATCCACATGCCCCCCCTGCGGGAGCACAAGGAGGACATTCCCGAAATTGTCGAAGCGATGCTGACCGATATGAACCGCAAGCACAGCCGCGAAGTGACGGGTGTCGAGCCGGAGATGATGTCGCGGCTGATGGCTTACGACTGGCCGGGGAATGTGCGCGAGCTGCGCAACACGATCGAGCGGGCCGTGGTGCTCTGCGGGGAGAGCTCCATCGAGGTGCGGCATCTGCCGCCGGGGTTTGGAACCAAGATGGTGCGGGCGCAGCAGCCCGAGACGGCTGTGGCTTCGAACGCGATTCAGGTAGAGGTTGGCGCCACGGTGGACGAGGGCGAACGCCGGCTGATCCTGAAGACGCTGGAGTCGACGAACAATAACAAGACGCGGGCAGCGGAGATCCTGGGCATAAGTCTTAAGACTTTACACAACAAGCTGAAGGACTATGAGAAGCTGAAGGATGACTCCGCCCAGATAGAGTAAGTCAGCTAATCTCATCGGGCCCACGGGATTCTTTCGAGCATGCGATTAAAGACCAAACTCGCCCTTGCTATTGGCGCGCTTGTCTTTTTGGTTGCAACTGCCCTCTCGTGGGTCTATCTAACGCAGCTGCTGAAGCAACGCATCGAGCTGACCTACGACTCAGCCCACCTTATTGCGCAACAGCTTCTGTTTGCCACACGCACCGCGATCCAGACGGGTATACCCAAGACGGTGGACGCGAAGGATCCAGTTGCCGTGCGGGCAGCGGTTTTGCAGGCCTTACGCAAAGATGAAGCCCTCAATTCGCTAATCAATTCGACGATTAACTATGCAACCACGGTGTCGGACATTGCGATCGTCGACAAGAACGGGATAGGGCTGGTCACCGCTCCCGATCCCGCGCTTGAGGACAAGGCCGTGCCCAGCCGGCCCGAGTACGCGTCTCTGCGGGAGAATTCCCTGATCGGCACGCTAAGGGTGGTACTCGGGAAACCGCAGGTTTACGACGTAAACATCAAGCTGGAACGCGAAGCGCAGCCGTTTCTCACGGTTCAGGTGGGCATCCGGTCAACGCTACTCAGTCACTTCGAGTTTATGCCGCTTCTGAGTGGCGCGGCGACCTATATCGGTGTGGCAATACTGATTTCCCTGATTGCAGCAGCCTTCGTTTCGAACCTGGCGTTGAGGCCGCTGGCGCTGATCAGTTCCCGGCTGGATGCGTTCGAACAAGGGGGGACGGGAACGGCAGCCGAGTTGGAGGCGGGAGGATCGTCGGACACAGTCGTTCAGGTGTCGCACAAGATCGAACGTCTGGGCCGCCGGATGAAAAATGTGGAAGAGGTGTTTTCCGCACTCAAGGAAAACCTCGACCAGATCCTGTCGAACCTGCAGGACGGCATCATGCTTTTTACGCGCGATTCGCGCGCGGTGCTGGTATCGCGCTCCATGGAGCGCTTCCTGGATGTGAGCCGCGACCAGCTTCTGGGGGCGGAAGTGCACGACATCTTCGACCGCAACAGCCTGCTTGGGCGCACGGTGCGGCAGGCCTTTGATGCGGGCATGTCGATCGTGCAGGAGGAGATCACAACTGAGGCCGGACGCAGGCTGGAGCTTTCACTGGATTTCATCCATGACGATCAGGTCGACAGCGGGCGTTCCCTGGGCGCGCTGTTGACGCTGCATGACGTGGAGTCGGTGAGCGAGATTGAAAGCGAGCTCGAGCTTTCGCGGCGCATGGCTGCGATCGGGCGACTGACTTCGGGCGTAGGGCATGAGGTGAAGAACCCGATCAATGCGATCGTGGTGCATCTGGAACTGCTGCGGAATAAGCTGGGCGCGGAGCCGGCGGCAGGCAGGCATCTCGAGATTATTCAGAGCGAGATTCAGCGGCTGGACCGGGTTGTGCAGACGCTGGTCGATTTCTCCAGGCCGGTCGAGCTGAAGCTGATAGACCACGACATGCGCCAGATTGTGTCAAGCGTGCTCATGTTGGCATCTGCGGGTCTGGAATCATATAGCGTGACGATGGTGAGCGAGTTGCCCGACCATCCGGTGATGGTCAAGGTGGATGCCGACCTGCTGAAGCAGGCGCTGCTGAATGTGGTCCTGAACGGGGCGCAGGCGATGGCCGATGGCGGCGAGTTGTCCGTGCGCCTTCTGGAGGACGGGCGCAACGCCGTTATCAAGGTGCAGGACCACGGCGAGGGAATCCCGGAGGAGATTCGGCCGAGAATTTTCGACCTTTACTTCACTACAAAACGGGACGGCAGTGGTATCGGGCTGGCAATGACCTATAGAATACTTCAGCTTCACCACGGACAGCTTGACGTAGAATCGAAGGTCGGAGAGGGGTCTACCTTCACGCTGTCGGTGCCGACTTCCGGCCTGATCGATCCGAGGCTGCGTGGCGCATTGGAAGTAAATTCACTGGTCTTAGGGGAAAGACGGGGATGAACTCCGCAGGCAAGGTCGCGGTTCTCTTGCTGTTGGCTGGGATCGCGGGTTGCAAGCATAAGGTACAGAGCGCGGCTCCGCCGCCGGCCCCGTCACAGGTTTACTTCCCGAGCGACGTTGCCAAGGACCAGTCGTTGCCGCAACCGCCGCCTCCCAAACCGGTGGAGGTGAAGCCGCCGGGATCGGACGTGGCGCAGCAACCGCCGCCATCGAAGCCGAAACCTAAACACCACAAAGCGAAGCCAGCGGATTCGTCAACGGCACAGGCAGGCAAGGAGGGAACTCCGGCTGCAGCTGCGCCTGCCCAGGTGGCCGCGGCGGGGCAACCAGCGGACGGGTCTCCCATTGGGCAGCTTTCGCCTTCGGTCGACAGCGGCAGCGCACTGACGCGGCAGCAAATTCAGACCCAGATCGCGAACACCGAGAACGGCCTGAACGGACTCAAGCGCCCGCTGACCTCGGACGAAAAGCAAACGGAGACGGAGATCCGGACCTTCCTAGCGAAAGCGAAGAAAGCCCTGGACCAGGACGATCTGGACGGCGCGAACACGCTCGTTACGAAGGCCAAGGTGCTTCTGGATGAGCTGACGAAGGGGTGAGCGGCTCAGGGCTCAACCGAAGTACAATCCCCTGATCCCGGTTCCCTGCTCTCAGCGCTCGCCCCACTTGAGTTTGGAGCGCAGCACGTCGAAGAAGCCGGTTGCTCCGAGGCGGACGAGTTTGACGGTATGGACGGAGCGGCGGCAGTGCAGCTCGTCGCCAACCTTCATGAGGATGGCCTCCTGGCCGTCGATGGTGAGAAAGGTCTGGTCCGGCACTCCGACGAGATTGACTGCGATGTTGGTTTCGCCGCGAACGACCATGGGACGCAATGTCAGCAGGTGAGGGCAGACGGGAGTGATAATCAGGGCGTCGACGTTCGGTAGAAGGATCGGGCCGTTGGCGGCCAGCGAATAGGCAGTCGAACCTGTCGGGGTGGAGACGATGACTCCGTCGGCGCGAAATGTGGCGGCGAGCTGCCCGTCAAACTGAATGCGAAAGTCGCCCATCCGCGCAATGGCGCCCTTGGCTACGACGACATCGTTGAGGGCTTCGTGCTCGGCGAAAAGCTCCCCGTCACGCCATAGCTCGCTATGGAGCATCGATCGCGAATCTGTCGTGTGGCAGTCTTTGCACCAGCCCTCAAGCGTGGTGTAGAGATCGGCGAGGCGCGTTTCGGTGAGAAAGCCCAGGGAGCCGAGGTTCACGCTCAGGATGGGGGTTTCAGTTTTGGCAAAAATGCGCGCGGCGGAGAGTAGCGTGCCGTCGCCTCCGAGCACAATCACGAGGTCCGGCGCCGCGGCCGGCATGTCGTGGCGAGGAATGACGCGGGCCTGCTGCGTGTAGCCTCCGCTGACGGGGTCAAGAATGGCTTCGAGGCCGTGGGCCTTCATCCACTGCACAAGACCCGGCAGAAGCTGGTAAAGCTCTTCCTTTTGCGGCTTCGAAATGATCGCGACCGGGCGCATGAATCAACAGTGTAGACCGGCGCTTTGAAGACTCAAACGCGAATGCATCAGAAATTCACGATTACCTTCGGTACCAAGGATAGGCGAGTCAATGACTTCCATGGCGGTCGCTCCGAGGGAGTCGATGCAGATGGTTACGCGTTCGATGGCGAGGCGGTGGGCTGCGGGATCCCGGACGATTCCGCCTTTGCCAATATGCTCGCGGCCGGCTTCGAACTGGGGCTTGACAAGAATGACGGCTTCGAGAGGCGGGGGGTTATCGCAACCAGCTCTGATGGCGCGCACCACGGGAGGCAGAAGGAGCGTCGCGGAGATGAAGGAAACATCCATGGCAAGAAAGCTGATGCCCGAGGGCAGATCGCCGGGAATGAGATTGCGGGCGTTGGTGCGCTCCATGAGCGTCACGCGGCCATCGCGGCGAAGCTTTTCGGCGATCTGGCCGTAGCCGGTGTCGATCGCCAGGACGCGATCGGCTCCATTCTGCAGCATGCAGTCGGTGAAGCCGCCGGTGGAGGCTCCGACGTCGAGGCAGAAGCGGCCGTTGAGGTCGATCTTCCAGTGAAGCAGCGCGGCTTCGAGTTTGAGCCCGCCGCGGCTCACGTAGCGGAGATCGTCGCCGAGCATACGAAGCACGGCGCTGGCGGGAACGGTGTGGCCGGGCTTGTCGAGCTTCTGCTCGTCGACGAGGACGCGGCCGGCGAGGATGAGAGCCTGGGCGCGTTCGCGTGTTGGAGCCAGTCCGCGCTCCACGACCAGTTTGTCAAGCCGCACTTTCATCGGGGGTAGGGCCCGCAGTTTGAGCATTCGTCGCACAGATTGCGACCAAAAGCTTTGGAGCATCATAGAATACCTGTGGACCCGACAGCATGGCCCTGGATGCGAACAATCCAAAGAGCGGCGAAATTCGTTCATCGGATGGAACGGCAGGACGGATGAATGACGCCGACGATATGGGCCTGATTGCACGCATTCAGTCCGGCGATCAGGTGGCGCTGTCTGCGCTGTTCGACCGCTACGGGACGCTGATTTATTCGGTGGCCTTCCGCGTACTGAAGGATGCGAGTGAAGCGGAAGACGTGATGCAGGAAATTTTCATCCAGATTTGGAAGAATCCACGCTCCTTCGTGTCGGGTAAAGGATCGCTGGCGGGATGGCTTGCGGTAGTCGCGCGCAATCGTTCGATTGACGTGCTTCGGAGGCGGCGTCCGGCCGACCCGGTGGAGTTGTTCGCCCTGCCAGCCGCGACGAACCTGGCGCGCGAAGCGGAGCGTGATTCTCTGCTGGGGAAGATTCGCGGCGTGATGGGCGGGCTGCCGGATGAGCAGCGAAGGCCCTTGGAGCTGGCCTTCTTTGAGGGATTGAGCCACTCGGAGATTGCGGAGCGGACCGGCGATCCGCTGGGAACCGTGAAGACCCGCATCCGCGCGGCGTTAACAACGATCAGAAAGGCACTGACGGCTTGAGCACGAGACCACACATCTCCGAGGAAGACCTGGCGCTGTATGCGATGCAGGCGCTGGCTCCGGAAGAGGAGCGCAGCGCGCAGGCGCACCTCGATGTGTGCGCGTACTGCCGTGCGGCACTGGACGAGGCGATGGCTGACGTATCACTTGTCGGGCTCAGCGCGGAGCAGCAGGCTCCTCCGGAGGGAGCGCGGCAGAGGCTGATGGCACGGATCGCGAATACTCCGCAGGAAAACGCTCCTGCGCCGAGGCCGATGGCAGTGATGCCGCCGCGAGAGGAGCCGCGTACCGGGTTCGGATGGGGATGGCTGGGCTGGGCAGCCGCGGCCGCGATGCTGGCGGTGGCTGCGTATCTCGGCTATAGCAACCACAGGCTTCAGCAGCAACTGAGCGAGGACCGGGGGCAGATTGCGAAGCTCGCAGCCGGAGCTGACCGCGCGGAGGTGCTGACTGAGGCGCTGACCTCTCCGGATGCGAAGCAGGTTACGCTGACGGAGACGAAAGGGCCGGCGAAACCGGTGGGACACGCGACGTATCTGCCGAAGCGCGGCGCGCTGATTTTCGTAGCGAGCAATCTAAAGCCGGTTCCGCAGAACAAGACCTATGAATTATGGCTGATTCCCGCGAACGGGAAGGCTCCCATGCCGGCGGGCCTGTTCAAGCCGGATGCGAGCGGGAGCGCGGCTGTGGTGATGCCGATGCTGCCCGAAGGCGTGGACGCAAAGGCGTTCGGCGTGACGATCGAGGATGCGCAGGGGTCATCGACTCCGACGCTGCCGATCGTGATGTCGGGGCAGTAGATTTTCCTCGAAAAAACTTATGAAGACGGTGAGCTTGGAAGGCGGACGCGCACTGGTCGAGTTGACCTGTGACGATGTAGCAACCATGAATAACGCTCTGAACCAAGTGTGTAATGGAATTCATCTCGAGGGCGAGTTCGATACCCGTATGGGATGCAGCGTTGAAGAAGCGAAAGGACTATTAGCCAAGATTAATCGGCTGGGCGAGTTGATGAAGGGCTCAAATTAAGGCCCAAAATCTCCGAATCCTCGCGCGATTCCCTTTCTATCGTCTAAACTTGTTCGCGTCCTATGCCGAATAAATCATTGAGTTTTCCGCACCCTATAACGCTGGCTGTCGACATTGGCGGCACCGGTATGAAAGTGATGGCGCTCGACGCGAGGGGAAATCCTCTCACGGAGCGGCTGCGCGTGCCCACTCCGAGACCGGCAACACCGACGAGCATGCTGGCGCAGCTCGACAAAATGCGCAAAGAGATACCGAATTGCGACCGTGTATCGGTTGGATTTCCGGGCGTGATCAAGCAAGGCAAGACGATGACGGCAGCAAACCTCGATCCGGAGTGGGTGGGGTTTCCGCTGAAGACCACGCTCGAAAAGAAATGGAAGCTACCCGTTCATCTTGCCAACGACGCAGCGGTGCAGGGCTATGGCGCCATCAGCGGGCGCGGAGTCGAACTGGTACTGACGCTGGGCACGGGGCTCGGCTCGGCGCTGTTTACCGACGGCCATCTGTGTCCGGGACTGGAGCTGGGGCACCATCCATGGCAAAAGGGCAAGACATACGAGGATTACCTGGGACGCCGCGGTCTTAAGAAGTACGGAAAGAAGCGCTGGAACCGGCTTCTGGCGCTGGCGATCGATCAGACATCGAAGACATTCAACTGGGACAAGCTCTATCTGGGGGGCGGGAATGCGAAGGAGATCAACTTCAAGCTACCGCCCTATGTTTCGACGATATCGAACGAAGACGGGCTCTTCGGCGGCGTGGCATTGTGGAGGTATCAGGCGTCGCAGCCCTAGCGGCCGCGTGCCCCGCAATCAGTTCGCGGGTAATGCGTAAATACTTATGGCGCCGTTATCGAGGATGGCGATGGATTTGCCGTCGGGGCTGAGCTCGGCACGGCTGAAGTAAGGCGATCCATTCTTCTCGAAGAGATATTTGTGGGCATCCATGTCGCCCACAACGAAGCGGCGTCCGGCGATGCAGTCCTCGCACATGCCCTGGGCGTAGAACTCCAATGCAAAGCGATTGTCGGCGACGCCGATGAGGCCGTGGACGGTGTAGGTGTAGCCAACGCTGGGCACGAGAATTTTGGCGCCTGTCGGCCGGACGATGAAAAGCTGCGGGGTGTGAAAGAAATTCTTGTCCTGCCGTGAGATGAGCAGGTGCGTGGCGTCGAGGAATCCGATGGGCTGGAGGGAGACGGGCTTATCGGCCTCCTCGTAGGACCAGGGCGCGCCCTCGGGCGAGATGAAGTTTGCGTCGGGAGTTACGACGAGGACCTTGGTGCAGGTGTAAGCGGATTTGTCCTTGCAGAGGCTTCCCGCGACGCGTTCGTCTCCGGGCACCCAGTCGGTGACGGCGTTAATCTCGCTCGATTGGTCGAGTGCGATGGTCGTGAGCAACTTGAGGGGATTGGCTCCGTAAAACTCGAAATTGCGGCCATCGGCGGAAAGCAGAGGAATGGTGCGGCGCGTGGGCGTGACCCAGATACCTTTCGGCTTCTCGGATAGCTCGCCGGAATCGATGGGATGCAAATGGCCGTCGAAGAATTCGAGCCTGTTCCCTTTCCAGACAACGATCGAGCCGCCCGGGCCTGCGAAGAGGGTGAGGGCGTCCAGCGTGGGCCAGTCGCGGGAGGCAATTTTGGTTCCGCTCCTGTCGAAGATGATGCCACGGATGGTTGGAGACTCCTGGTCGGTTTTCACGGTACAGGGAGGATTGGTTGTGAAGGCGACGAAGATGTGGTTGGCGTCCAGCCAGAAGAGGCGGGTTCCCGCAAGATGAACGTGAAAGCAGGCGAAAGGACGGTTGTTTGGAAACATCCCCTTGGGGATACCGAATTGCTCGAGCGGGATGACTACCGGATGGGCTTTGTCTTCTGCGGGAGCCGGTAACGACAGAGCCAGTGCAGCCGTAAACGTCAGCAGAGCCGCCCGAAACGGGCTCGGGCCCAGTCGTAACGGCCGGTCCGGGCCGTGCTCAGTAAGTGATCTGTGCCCCTCATTCGCCACGCGCGTCCCCGTTCATGGTGTACCGGAACATCGGGTGGCTTTCAAGGCGAAGCGATGAGAAGCGCTGCCCCGTGTCCGGCAACGGAACGCGAGGCGCCAGGGTTTACCCCGATTTGATCAGGCGACGGGACGGATGCAATTCCGTTCGCGTTCCGCGTGGGCGCGCTCACTGTCCCAATCGGTCATGCCAACGACAGAGGCTTCGGCGAGCGAGTTCAATTCGAAGACCCTGGCGGCCTTTGTCCCGCGAAAGCCGAAGAGTAACGGCACCAACCACGAGGCCGAGGTAAAAGCAGAGTCCATCTTGCCGTGCGTCTCGAAGGAGATGACCGGTTTGGCCCCTAAGGGGTAATCGGTGAGCAGCGACTGGGCGAGAATGAACCCGCTGGTTGCGAAGGCAGCGGCAGCAGCGCGCTTGTTTGAGCGGCTGCAGAGCAGTCCTACAGTGAAGAAGATAGCAGACTGGGCATAGTCGATGACGCCGTGCGTGGTTGGCCCGATAACTTTCGGCAGCTGTGTCTGAAGCAATTTTGTCGCTTGATTCATGAATGCCATAGGGTTTTCCTTTCATCACTGAAAACCGCACTCCGTAAAGGGATGGGCATTCCGTGGATGTCGTTGGCCGGGAAAAAACTCTTTTGCCGGGCCCGGCGGATTTCTGCGCCGGAGGGCGTGGCATGAGATGTCTATGTGGTCTCGTCTGTCCAGTTGAAGAATATGTTGTTGAGTGATTCGGCAAGCGTGGGGTGGGAGAAGATTCCGTCGCGGAGGGCTGTGTATGGGAGCTTGCCCTGCATGGCGATCTGAACGATAGTAGCGACTTCTCCGCCCTCGATGCCGAGGACGGCTGCGCCAAGAATCTGCCCGGTGTCGCGGTCGACGAGGATCTTCATGAAACCGCGGGTCTCGGCGGTTTCGATGGCGCGCGCAACGTGGGCCATGGGCATTTTGGCGACGCGGATGTTGAGGCCTTTGTCGCGGGCCTCGGTTTCGGTGAGGCCGATGCGGCCGAGCTGAGGGTCGATGAAGACGGTGTAGGGCAGGATGCGGTCCTTTATGCTTCGGCGCTCGCCGCGCAGAAGATTCGCGTCGATGATGCGGGAGTCGTCGTAGGAGATGTGGGTGAAGGCGGGGCCACCCTTGACGTCTCCGAGGGCGTAGATGCCGGGGGCGCTGGTCTCGAGGTAGTCATTGACCTTGATATAGCCGTGCTCGTCGGTGGCGACTCCGGCGGCGGAGGGGTTCAGTGCGTCGGTGTTGGGAACGCGGCCGACGGCGACGAGCAGATGTGAGCCGGTGAGGGTGCGCGTCTCGGCGCCTTCTTTGAGGCTGAGCTGCACCGAGCCGCCGGATGCGTCCACGGCAAAAGTTTCCGCCTCGAGCAGGACTTCGATGCCGTCTTCGGTGAGGATCTTTCGGACTTCTTCGGCGACGTCGGGGTCTTCGTGGTCGAGAAGCTGATGGCCTCTGTGGATGATGGTTACGTTGCTGCCGAAGCGGCGAAACATCTGACCGAACTCGAGCCCGATGTAACCACCTCCGAGGATGAGCAGATGTTCGGGGACGGTATCGAGTTCCATGATGGATTCGTTGTTGAGGAATGGGACGTCACGGAGACCAGGGATCGCAGGAACGGCTGCGCGGAGGCCGGTGTTCAGGAAGATCCATTCGGCTTCGAGCGTGCGGGAGCCGCCGCCGCTGAGCTCGACATGGAGCGTTTTGGGGCCGGTGAACTCGGCGAGTCCGTAAATGAGTTCCATGTTTTCGCCTGACAGGCGTTTGACGTTGCCGGAGCGAAAGCTCTCCACGATGTCGCGTTTGCGTTGGCGGACCTTAGCGAGATCGACGGAGATGGGGCCGGTGCGGACTCCATAGTCGGGGCCGCGGCGGGCGAGGTAAGCGACGCGGCCGCTGGCGACCATTGTCTTGGTAGGCGTGCAGCCCTCGTTCACACAGCTTCCACCGACGTGCTTCACTTCGATGGCCGCGGTTTTCTTGCCTGCTTTTGCGAGGGTGCCTGCGAGAGGCTTGGCAGCCTGTCCGGTGCCCACGATGATGGCGTCGAATCGTTCGGTCATGCTGACCTGCCTCAAAACAGGAATAAGGCCTGTGAAGCTTAGAAACGAGACACTAGGAACAAGCTACCGCCGATGGTAATCAGATCTTCGACGAGGGCGACAGGCAAATCGGGCAGCTTGCCAGGCGCGGTGAGAGCGCGCCGGATGCGAAATCCGGCAAGCGTGCCGGCGATGGCTCCGACAACTCCGGCGATCAGGGCAAAGGCGAGTGAGGCGTGCGCGGCAATCGCAAGCGCCAGGGCACAGAGAATTCCCATGACAATGCGCGCGCCGAATGGGCCGGGCGCGTTGCGTGGGCCGATCTTCGTGGTCTTGTCGGCGATGAGTTCTCCGATGGCGAGCACGGTAAAAATGCCTACCGTGATCGGATTGGCCAGAAACGCGAGGGGCGAGCCGGCGAGGTTCAGCCAGCCCAGGTGCGCCGCCCAGCAAACTACCGCTGGAGGGGTGAGAGAGCGCAGTCCGCATGCGACTCCGAGAAGAAGGCAGAGCAAGAAGACAGAGGTCATCTACTACTCCTTTCGAATATCGCTTCAGAAGCTACGGAATCAGCAGGAGTTTTCCGGTCGTATGGCGCCCCGTGAGGTCGAGGTGGGCTTGGCGGGCCTGGCTAAGAGGGTAGGTGTGCTCCATGCGGACTTTGAGCTTGCCTGCGTCAACAGCCGCAAGAACATCTTTGGCGCGGGCGAGCAGTTCGTTGCGGCTGAGCGTGTAGTGCTTCAGCGTGGGGCGCGTGAGGTAGAGCGAACCTTTTGTCGACAACTCAATGGGGTCGAAGGGCGGGACAGCTCCGCTGGCGCCTCCGAAGAGGACCATCACGCCGCGCGGGCGCAGCGTGTTCAGCGATTTTTCAAAGGTGGTCTTGCCGACGGAATCGTAGACGACGTCGACGCCGCGGCCATCGGTGAGGCGTTTGGTCTCTGATTCGAAGTCTGTCTGGCTGTAGAGGATGATGTCGGCGGCTCCGGCTGCCCGGGCCAGGGCGGCTTTCTCATCGGTGGAGACGGTAGCAATCACGCGCGCGCCGATCTGCGAGGCCATTTGCGTAAGAAGCAGGCCGGTGCCTCCCGCAGCGGCATGGATTAGGGCAGTGTCTCCGGACTTGAGCGGGAAGGTGGAGTGGACGAGGTAGTGGGCGGTCATGCCCTGCAACAGGACAGCCGCGGCCAGCTTGAGGTCAAGGTGCGCGGGGACAGGCACGAGGCGGTCGGCGGGAACGATGGCGTATTCGGCGTAGCTGCCGAGGACCATGCACCAGGCGACGCGATCTCCGTGATCGAAGCCGGTAACGCCGGGGCCGACAGATTCGACGGTGCCGGCGCCTTCCTGTCCGACGATGAAAGGCAGGTCGGCCTTGTAGCGGCCTTCGCGATAGTAGATGTCGATGAAGTTGACTCCCGAGGCGGCAACTTTGACCAGGACTTCGCCGGCTTTCGGGGTGGGGACGGGGACGTCGCTGTAGTTCAGGACTTCAGGGCCGCCGGTCTGCGTAATCAGAATGGCTTTCATAGGTTGACAAATGCAGAGTTTAGCAGCTGCGAATCAAAAAGCTAGCCAACGGGGAAGGTGGTCAGCTGGACTGCGAGCACGGCGCGCACCCAACTGTCAGCCATGGTGCGCAACAGATCGCAGCCATTCATGTAGGGCGCGGCCTGGCAGCGTATGGAGAACTGCGCGATCGATGGGGTGCTGAGCTTCTCGGTGGCGAGTCCCAGGAAGACGTTGTTGCGGCCGGCGAGGGCTTCGAAGACATACCAGTCGGGCGCGCCGTTTGAGAAGTGCGCCAATGCTCGGCGGCGGACGACGAGGCCATCAAAGCGCGTGTGGTTGGTGAGGTTGCTCCATTGAGGATCCTCAACCCATCCCGGGTTGTTGTGTGACCAGGCTTGCTCGAATAGATTGGCCCTGGGAAACACCTCGGTGGGTGAACCGAGGATTGCGACCTGCAGATACATCTGAACGAGCTGCCCCGGCAGCTGGGCCAGGCAATCGCCGTTGGGTGTGGGGGAGAGCTCTGTTCCGGAGGGAAGGACAAAGGTCGCGCCTGAGGGAAGGTGCTGATAAACGTCGAACATGAAGTTGCTGGGGTCAACACCAAAGAACTTTACGAGCTGAAGCATGCCGAGTGGGTCGTCGAGAGACTTGATAAGTTGCGCGAAGGATGCGGAGCGGAGTTTGGTGAGGGTTTGGCCTGAGCAGGTAACCTCGCCCAGCTTTTTGACTTCGGACTCAGCTGCGAAAAGAGCGTGCGAGGGAGACTGGTGGGCTGTGCCGGCGATGGGCGCGGTGCTTTCCGTGGAGGCGGCGAGCTGGGTGATGAACCTAGCGGGGATCCCCCAGCTGATGGAGGCAGCGCCATTCTCGAGTCCGCCGTCCGCCACGGCCACGATTCGGCGCTGCCGGTTGAAGATGGGGGCTCCGGAGTGGCCGGGAAGAAGATGACCGTCAATGCTGTCAATCTCGAGATCGAGCGAGGGTGACCCGCCGGAGAGCGCTTGAGCAACAGAGTCGGGCACGATGGCGCGCAGAGTTTTTCCGCCGTAGCGAAGCTGCAAGGGAGTGTTGGTCATGCTTGGAACCTGCAGCGGAAAGCCAAGCGTGGAGAGCGGCTCGGTGAGCGAAGGCTGGCTGGGTTCGATGACGAGGACCTGTGCCGGAGGAGCGTCGGCGATTTTCAGGAGAGCGAGATCGGCGCGGTGCAGAACCCTGGAAATGCTGGCGGAGCGGGTGACCTTCTGAGCTTCGTAGTAGACGGAGATATTTCCGCAGCCGTCGACGACGTGCCACGCGGTGACAGCGGTGTCAGCGCTGGACCAGAGAAATCCGGTGGCAGCGCGATTGCTGCAGGTAATGCGGACAACAGACGGCTTTACCTCGTCGTAGATCCCCGCATCGAACTGAAATTCCGCCCGCGAGGTGGAGACAGGGACGAGCAGCACGGCGGGCAGAGCCGCGTAGAGCAGGCATCTCAGCGCGCTAGAGAGGACAGAAGAGAAGCCGGAGCGAATTGAGAACGGTTTTCTGCTGAGTGGGGTCCATGGAGGAGATTTTGTCGGCATATTCGGCATAGATACCGCCCATCTGACGAAGACTGTAGAGATGCTCCTGGGTGTCTTTGTATCGATTGGTGTCGAAGTACTGGCACTGTCCCTGGTTGGCTCCGCTGAATAATACGCTGCCCGCAACCGCAGGGGCTCCGGTGCCTGCGCCGGGTTTTTCTCCTGCTGCCGCGGAAGCCGCCGCAGGTCCGAGTGCAGCACCAATGTTGCGGATGGCAACCCATTTGCGAGCGTCTTCGACGCTGTAGCCCGCTTTCTGGATCTCAGCGATCTGGTCGGAGATGGTAGGCGAGAGCCAGTTGTGGGTCCGGATATAGAGACCCAAAAGCACAGCGACGGCGCAGCTGATGCCAAATGTGCCCAGGCGTAGAACGGAGCCCTCAGCGTATGGCGGGTCGCCTTCTTTCGTGGGGCGGTTGAAGCCGAGGAGGGTGACCATGCCGGCAGCGAGCGCTCCGATGAGCGCGGAGACGACGGGAGACGAGGAGAGGCCAACCAAGACTCCGACCAGGAGGCCGAGACCGCATCCAGCGAAGAGTTGACCTAACATGAATGTCGATTGCCCCGCGGATGGAGATTGCTTCGACGCGGTGAGTATACATGGCTAAGGCGGCCATGTTGATCGGAATCGCCAACCGGGCCAGGCCGCGGCCGCCACATGCCCGGTAACTCAGAGTTGTGTGTTCGATATGAGAACTGCAGGCAGTTTGCGAGTGGGAGCTGTGATTCTTGCGGCGGGCAAATCGTCGCGTATGGGCGAGGCGAAGCAACTACTGCGGCTCGGCGAGGGCACGATTCTGGAGCGGACGGTGGAGAATGTACGTCGGGCCAGTGTGGATGAGGTCGTCATTGTGCTCGGAGCCTCGGCGGATGCGATCCGGGAGCAGCTTCCGGCTGTCGTCATGGGTGGGGCTAGGCTGGTGGTGAATCCGGAATACGAGACGGGCATGGCGAGTTCGCTGCGGGCGGGTCTGGGAGCGCTCGGATCAGATGTGGATGCCGCGCTTATCGTGCTCGGCGACCAGCCATTCGTGTGCCCCGCGACGCTGGATCGGATGGTCGAGGAGTATCGTCGGACGGGGGCGCAGATTGTCATTCCGACACATGAAGGAACGCGCGGGAACCCCGTTCTTCTCGATCGCTCTCTGTTCGGTGAGGCGATGGCGCTCGTGGGCGACATAGGCTGCCGGGCAATCTTCGCGAAACACCCGAAGGAGATCGTCTACGTGGAGGTAGACGACCCGGGGGTGCTGCTCGACATCGACAATCGCGAGGATTACGAGCGGCTGTTGCGCGAATGATGAGCAAATTGTGGAAGCGTTAGGATGCTTCAGGTCTGTGCATTGCCCCAGCCGCCGCCGCCCGGGGTTTCGAGATGCAGGATATCTCCCTTCGAGAGCATGCGCGTAGACTTGCCGGGCAGTTCGGCTTCGCCGGAAATGCCGGACCTCCTCACCCAGGCGCGTCCTGGTGCGCCTTCTTCCCCGCCCTGCAATCCGTAGGGCCGGAACTTTCTGCGGTCGGCGAGCAGCGTGACCTGGGCGTCAGCCAGAAGCTCAATCTCGCGGACGAGTCCGTCGCCGCCGCGGAATTGTCCCGCTCCTCCGGAGCCGCGCCGGTACGCGTATCGACGCACGCGGAACGGATAGGCATATTCGAGGGCTTCGACAGGCGTGTTGAGCGAGTTGGTCATGTGGGTCTGGACGCCGGAGATACCGTCAAGGCCGGGGCGCGCGCCCATACCTCCGGCGGTGGTCTCGTAATAGGTGAAGGGCTCGCCGGTACGCGGATCGATGCCGCCGATGGTCAGGTTGGTCATCGTTCCGGCGCTGGCGGCGGGGACGCGCTCGGGAACGGCCTGTGCGAGCGCGCGCAGCAGTACGTCGACGATACGCTGCGAGGTTTCGACATTGCCTCCCGCCACCGGCGCGGGCGGGAGCGCGTCGATGATGGTGCCGGGAGCAGTGTGAAGAGTGAGCGGCCGAAGAATTCCGGCGGTCGCGGGCGCGTCTTCGGCAAGCAGGCAACGGAGCATGTAGAAACAGGCCGAGAGCGTAATGGCGCGAACCGCGTTGATGCTGCCGGCGACCTGTGGAGACGAGCCAGCGAAATCAATGTGGAGCGATGCGTGTTCGGGGTTGAAGCGCAGCTCGACGGCGAGTTTGTGGGGCGTATCGGTCACTCCGTCGTCGTCCATCCAGTCTTCGGCTGTGAACGCGCCGGCGGGCATCCTGCGCAGCTCGGCGCGCACGAGGCGCTCGGAGTAGTCGAGGAGTTCGTCGACGAGCGCGTGCATCTTCTCGCCATACTTGTCTGCCAGCTCAAGCATGCGCTGCTCGCCGACGCGGCAGGCGCCGATCTGCGATTCGAGATCCCCTTTCCGCTCGTGCGGGGTGCGGACGTTAAGGAGGATCAGGTCGAGCATGTCGCGGTCGATCTGTCCGGCGATCACGATACGCACGGGAGGAATGCGAATGCCTTCCTGAAAGATTTCACGGGCCGGGCCCATCGATCCGGGGAATGTGCCGCCGACGTCGGCGTGATGGGCGCGGTTCGAGACGTAGAAGGCTGGCTTCTCGGCGCTGGCGAGGAATACGGGCAGGACCATGGTGATGTCGGGGAGATGGGTTCCACCGGCGTAGGGGTCATTGAGGATGGCAATGTCGCCCGGCGCGAAAGCGATGGCGTCGACGGCTGCCTGTACGGACATGGGCATGGACCCGAGGTGCACCGGCATGTGGTCCCCCATGGCGATCACGCGCGCGGCGGAGTCGAAGATGGCGCAGGAGTAGTCGCGGCGCTCCTTGATGTTGGGCGAGAGCGCGGTACGGCGGAGCGCTGCTCCCATCTCCTCAGTGATGGAGTGGACGGCGCTCTGGAAGACGGCGAGGTCTATTGGGTCGACGTGGGGGTTGGTTATCTTCGGGGTGGTCATGCTGTTTCCTCGCGAATCGTGAGGATCAGATTGCCATAGCCGTCCACGCGCGCAGTGCAACCAGGCGGCAGGACTGTGGCCGAGGTGTACTCCGTAATCATTGCTGGGCCTTGGATGATGTAGCCGGGAACAAGTTTGTCGCGGCGGTAAAGGCGAGAGGGCACGAACTCTCCGTCGAAGTAGATATCACGCTGGCCACAGCAGGCGGATGCGGCGTCGCCAGCTACGGGATCGCTGAACGGCGGTGAATATGGCTCGGCGGGGGCAGACATGCGCAGGCGCAGGTTGACGATCTCGACGGGCCGGCTCGGGTCGGAGAATCCATAGCGCTGATGATGAAGCTGATGGAAGCTTTCGATGCTGTGCTGCGGATGCCGCGGGTCGTAGGGGACGTTCAGCTCGTATCCCTGGCGCCGATATCTCAGGTCGAGCGAGCGGTGAGCGACGCCGTCGAGCCCTTCGGCGCTGAATTCCTCTGCGGCGTGCAATTCGAGATCGAAGAAAAGGCTTTCGAGCTGATCGATCGCGTCAACAGAGAGCATCACGGTGCGCGAATAGTCGCGAACGGCGTCGGCGAGCAGAATTCCCAGTGCTGACAACGCCCCGGGCATGGCGGGAACGAGCACGGTGGGAATGCGCAGGGCGCGCGCGAGTGAGAAGGCGTGAAGCGGTCCGCCTCCGCCGAAGGCGACCAGCGTGAAGTCGCGAGGATCGTGGCCGCGCTCGACGGAGATAACACGAATGGCCTTCTCCATGTTTGTTTCAACGACACGGAGGATGCCGGCGGCGAAATCTTCTGCGGTGGCGATCGGGCCCTTCTGTTCGCGCAGGATGTGTTGGGCGAGATGATGGTCGAGGTGGACGCCGCCTCCAAGAAAGGTGTCGGCATCGAGGCGTCCGAGGAGCAGATTCGCGTCGGTGACGGTGGGGCGGGTTCCGCGGCCGAAACAGATGGGACCGGGGTCGGCTCCGGCCGATTCGGGACCGACGCACAGCATGTCGCCGGCGTCGAAGCGGGCAATGGAACCGCCGCCGGCTCCGATGGTGTGAATGTCGAGCATGAGGACACTGACAGGAACGCCGGCCACAATGGATTCACGAGTCCGCTGCGGGCCGCCCGCCGCGGAGTCGGCGAGGAAGACATCCGTGGAGGTGCCTCCCATGTCGATGCCGATAATCCGCTCGAAGCCGGCCCAGCGTGCGATCTGGCAGGCTCCGATAACGCCGCCCGCAGGACCAGAGAGGATGGTGCGAACGGGCTCCCGCGCGGCGAGGAGGGCAGGGATGATGCCGCCCGAGGATTGCATCACGTCGACGCGCCCACCATTGTGCTGCTGCGAGACACGCTCTTCGAGGTGCGACAGGTAGGTGCCCATGCGGGGCGCGAGATAGGCGTTGACCACGGTGGTCGATGCGCGCTCGTACTCACGGAATTCGGGCAGAATGCGATGCGAGGTGGAGATGGGCAAGCCAAGAGGACGCACGGCGGCTTCGACGCGACGCTCGGTTTCGGGATTGGCAAAGGAAAACAGAAGTGAGATGGCGACGGCTTCGGCCCTGGCGGCTCGAATCTGCTGGGCCAGCGCGGCGAGCTCTTCTTCCGTAGGAGAGCGGAGAACCCTACCTTCGGCACTGACCCGCTCGGGGACGCCGAAGCGCAGTTCGGCAGGAAAGAGGCACACCGGCGCGGGCGCGAACCAGTCATAGAGCCGGGCGCGGGACTGGCGGCCGATGGCGATGGTGTCTTCAAAGCCGGCGGTGGTGATAAAGGCGACGCGCGCGCCTTTGCGCTCGAGCATGGTGTTGGTGCCGACGGTGGTGCCGTGGCGGACCTGCGGATCTGTGACGACGTCGATGCGGGCCAGGGCCTGGGCCACGGCGAGTGAGGGGTCGGCAGGGGTGGAGAAAATCTTGAGGACGCGGAGTTCGCCTCCGAAGAGGTAGACGCAGTCGGTGAAGGTGCCTCCGGTGTCGATGGCGACGCGCAAACGGTTTGACCTCCAAGCGTGCAATGACGGCGGTTTCGAACGTGGACATGCCGTCCCCTTTGAACTCTAAATGCACTGTGCGGCTAGCCAGAAGGCGATAGCGGACCGATGGGAACTGCCGGTCGATATCACGGATGAGCCGCACCAAGATGGCCTTAATGCAAAGGGCACGCATCTGCCCCCTGAGAAAACTGACAGTAGTATGCAAACGGGATTTGATCTATCTTCGGGGGGTCTGTGACAGCCATCACAGAGCTTTTGGCTAAGTAAACCCTATTCTTTCGAACAGTTCGCAGTGTTCTTGGGTTGCGCGAGAGCCGACAGCTAGAAACAGGCCAGCTGGGGCATCGGACACTTCTTTGGGAGAGGCAGATGAGACAGAGGCTGTTCGTAGCTACGTGTCTCGTATCGGTGTGGTTGGTCTGTCCGGCGCGATGGGCGAGGGCTGCTGACCCGCAACCGCAGCAGGCCGTCGTTTCCCATCCGAACACCGCCGATGCTGACCAGTTCGTCGGCGCGGATACATGCGAAACCTGCCACGCGGACATCGCCAAAAAATTCGCAGACAATCCCCACACGCGGCTGGCGCTCGAGCACGCCGGGAAAGGCGTAACCTGCGAGAGCTGTCACGGCCCCGGCAAAGCGCACGTGGATGCAGGCGGCGACGCGACCAAGATCTTCCAGTTCAGCAAAGCCTCGCCAAAGGTGATAACGGAGAAGTGCCTCACCTGCCACGCCGGGACGCATCCGAACTTCGAGCACACGGCGCACGGCGAAGGCAACATCGACTGCCTGAGCTGCCACAGCGTCCACAAGTCGGTTACCGAGGAAAATCTCTTAATCCAATCTCAGCCGAAGCTCTGCTACACCTGCCACACGGACATCAAGGCGGCTTTTGCGCAGCCGTTTCATCACAAGGTGGATGAGGGCCTGATGAACTGCAGCGACTGCCACGATCCTCACGGAACGTTCATAGGCACCTTGCAGAAACCCGGCACCATGCTGCACTCCGGCCCCGGCGGCAACATAATATGCACGAAGTGCCACACCGAGACCGCCGGCCCGTTCGTCTATCCGCATCCCGTTATTCCGACCGAGGGATGTACGAGCTGCCATTATCCGCACGGCTCGCCGAACCCGCGGCTGCTGACACGCAACAATGTCAATACTCTGTGCCTGCAGTGCCATACGGCTTCCATGAACTTCACTGCTCCGGGGGTTCCGTCATTCCACAATCAGGCGAACCAGTACCAGGCCTGCACGGTCTGCCACTCGGCAATACACGGGTCGAACAGCGACCCGGTGTTCTTCAAGTAAGGACGGCCACGTATGACGAGCAAATACTCATTCGGATCGCGAGCAATGAGCTATCGGCGTGGCACCCGGCGGCTTGGTCTTTGCGCTTTTGTGCTGGCGGGGTTTGCGGCGGCCCAGGCCCAGGATAACGCGCAGTGGGGCGGAAGCACTCCGGACAAGAGTTCGCCGGACAAGATCGTCGGCGGGTACGTGATACACCAGTCGATCGATATCGGTGGCCACATTACCGAAAAGTCGGGCAGCGATCCCATGTACGCGACGCTGGTCAATATTCAGTCCGGCGCACGCGTTCTCGATCAGTCACTCACGATGCGCGCCGTGGATCCCGGGCACGCGATTGTCTTCGACCGGCTCTCGTCGTACAGCTATGGCTACGGCGGCGATCCCATCAATGTCACCTACCTGAACATGTCGAAGGGGCGGTTGTATGACTTCCGCGCGAGCTACCGCAGGTATCGTCAATACTTCGACTACGACCTGCTGGCAAATCCCCTGATCCCGCCGCAGTCGAACCCCTATGTGCCGTGGCTGGATACTCCGCACCTCTATAACACGCTGCGGCAGATGACGGATTATCAGCTGACGCTGTTTCCGCTGTCGCACGTGAGCGTGCGGTTTGGCTATAACCACAACATCAACCAGGGGCCGTCCTACAGTTCGACCCATCTCGGCAACGACCCGTGGCTGTATCAGAACTGGAGGAATTCCACCGATACGTGGAACGGAAACCTTGATTGGAAGCCAGATCCAAAGACGACGATCAGCTACGACCAATTTGTGACCCATTACAAGGGCAATACGATCTGGACTTTGGCAGGCCTGAACAACGTGCTGCCTAATGGCCAGCCTGTGGCCCTGGGAGTGGACCTGTCATCGGTGTGGGCCGCTCCATGCTCAGCTCCGTTCAACCCAGACGGCACCGTGAACCCAAAGTGCAACGCGGCCCTGGACTACTCACGCGTTCAGCCTACGCGGACTATCTTTCCGACCGAGCAGGTGCGGCTCCAGAGTACGGATGTACCCCATCTCAGGCTGAACGGGCGCCTAGCTTACACGGGCGCGAACAGCAGCCTTAACGGGTACAACGAATACTTCAATGGACTGATTACAAGAACGTCCCAGCGGGGTTACCTCGAGACCGGTTCGGCAAGGGTGCAGCACGTTAATGTGAACGGCGATTTCGCGCTGGAGTGGGAGATCACGCCGAAAATCAGGGCTTCGGATGTTTATGACTTCTGGTCTTTCCGCGAGCCCGGCATCAATACGTTCACCACGACGAGCTATACCGGCACTTCGCTGCTGCTTCCGCCCACTTCGGCAAGCACAACTACCACGCCCGACCAACAGTATCTCAACCAGAAAACCAGCACGAATACGGCCATCCTGGCCTGGGACGTATCGCCCAAGGCCACTCTGTCGGTCGGCTATCGCTATCGCGCTCGCCGCATTACCGACGCAGGAGGCGACTCCATCCCGATCCATGAGAACTGGGGACTGTTCGGCGCGGCGCTTCGACCGCTGCCCGACCTACGCATCAACTTTGACTTTGCCGGCATGTCTGCGGACAACGCCTTCACCCGCATCGACCCTCGCCAGCTGTATCAGTACATCGTGCGCGCTTCTTACAGGCCTCGTACGTGGATTTCGGCTTCGGGAACGATCAATGTCTTCAACTCCCAGGACAATGTGGAGACGGTCAATCATAAAGAGCACAGCAGGAATTATTCCTTCGGAGTGTCGATCATCCCGAACGAGAAGTGGTCGATCGATATGAACTATTCGTATAACGACGCTTATTCGACTACGCTCCTGTGCTATCCCTCAACGCCGCCCCCGCCAACGGCGGGAGTGGCTCCCCCGGTCTGCGTGGAAGCCGGGACGCCGTACTCGAGCAACGGCTATTACAACGCGCCGACGAACTTTGGGTTCATCGGATTTACGATCAGCCCGATCCCCCGCCTCCAGGCCAAAGCCGGGTATCGAATGAGTGCTGTAGACGGCAGCTTCCAGCAGATCAATGTCCGCCAGGTGCCGGGCTCACTTCAGTCGCAGTGGCAATCTCCTTATGGCGGCCTTTATTTCAAGATCGCCCCGAAATGGACCTGGAAGGGCGACTGGAACTACTACAGCTACGGTGAAGGTACGCCGATTGGACCCACACTGCCCAGAAGCTTCCGCGGGAATGTGTACACGCTCGCGGTAAATTACGCCTTTTGAACTTACATTTGCCCGCGTTATGATTGGCGCGCTCATGAGGAGGAGCACCCCACAATGCTGAAACAAATCGTTCGAGCCTGTTTTGTAAGCCTGCTTGCAGCCGGAACCGTGAGCTTTGCCCAGGACGCAGCGGGCATTTACAAATCCAAATGCCAGATGTGCCATGGGGCAACCGGCATGGCCGATACTCCGGCTGGAAAGTCCACTAAAGCCCGACCGTTCAACTCGCCAGATGTGATGAAGATGTCCGACGACGATCTGATCAACGTAATAACCAACGGCCATGCCAAAATGCCGGCTTACAAGGGCAAATTGACAGACGCCCAGATCAAAGACCTCGTCGCCTACATCAAGACACTGCAGAAATAATTAACGAATCCGCAAGGGGTGAGCCTTGGCCGCGCCAGGAACATTCAGAGAAAACTGGCTACGTCCGCTTCTATTTCTTGGAAATAACCCGATCAGTTTGATCGGCGGCGCGCTTACCACGGCGTCGGCCATGACCCTGATTGGCTTCTGGGTCGTGGACGTTCTCGGACGAAGCGGCCCGGCAAGCCCATACATCGGCATCATAGTCGATCTGTGCCTGCCCGCCCTTTTTGTTCTTGGACTTCTCCTAATTCCCGTTGGAATCTGGCTGCGACGGAGACGCCTCAGGGCCGCGGGTCAACTGCCGGCCACCTATCCAGAGATTAACCTCCGCGATCCTGTATTTCGCCACGGCGTGGATTTTGTGGTTGTGGCCACATTTATCAACTTTGTCATCGTGGGCACAGCAAGCTATCGCAGCGTGGCCTACATGGACACGCCGAACTTCTGCGGCCAGGCCTGTCACGTCATGGCTCCGGAGTATGGCGGCTACCACTTTGCGCCGCACTCACACGTGGCATGTACCGACTGTCACATTGCGTCCGGCGTAGGCGGTTTCGTACATGCCAAGATCAATGGCACAAAGCAGCTTATTCAGGTGGTCTTCAACAATTATCCGCAGCCAATCTTTGCGGAGGGCAAGATTCCTCCCGCGAGCAAGACATGCCTTCATTGCCACAACCCGGGCAGATTCGTCGGCGACAAGCTCGTCGTGACCACCGCCTACGGAGACGACGAGAACAATCCCGCAACGAAGTCGCTGGTGCTGCTGCATCTCGGTGGTAAGGACATGGCAGGTCATCTGAGCGGAATCCACGGAGCCCATATGGGGCATATCGAATACATCGCCACGGACACCACCAACCAGACGATCCCATGGGTAGCAAAGGTGAACGACGACGGTTCGACGACTGAGTTTGTCTCGACTGATGCAAAGCAACCTGTGACTGGCCAGAAACACGTGATGGATTGCATCGACTGCCACAACCGCGCCGCGCACTCGTTCGACACTCCGGAGAAAACGCTGAATAAGGCGATGCTGCGGGGCCTGGTCGATCCCTCGCTGCCTTTCGCTCACAAGGAAGGCCTGGCGCTGATCAAGGCTGAATACGCGTCACAGGCAGAGGCAGACTCGAAAATCAATTCGGGCTTCCAGGACTTCTATCGCACGCAACATCCGGACGTCTGGAACCAGAAGCAATCACAGATCGAGCAGTCGGCAAAAGCTCTGAGCGCGATCTACGACCAAAACGTCTTTCCGTTCATGAAGGTGACCTGGGGCACGCATCCGAACAACCTTGGGCATAACGATTATCCGGGATGCTTCCGGTGCCACGACGGAAGCCACAACGCGAAGAATGGCAACAGCATCACCAACGACTGCTCGGTGTGTCACAATTTGCTTGCCACCGATGAAGCAAATCCCAAACAGCTCGCAGACCTGGGGCTACAATAGGCCTCTGGTCGTATTCAAAACAGGGCCTTTCCGTCTAAATCGGGTAGTGACACCGGCAAGCCGCTTTTCGTTCATATTCCTTTCACAACCCGGTGATTCCGGTCACTTACAGTAGCCTTTGGCGTGACTAAATTTCAGGTTGAGCGTTGTCCGCTGTCACTTCTGACAGACGACAATCGCGCAGCCGAGTCCTAGACTTCCCCTGAACCCGAAGAAGGAGTGTGATTATGGCGACCACAGTAGCTCCAGACAAGATTCACGATGAGATAACCGCCTACGGCATGGCCAGGTCGACGGTGCAGGGCGCGCCTCTGAGTGATGAGGAACTTCGCAAAACCGATGCCTTTTGGCGGGCCTGCACGTACATGATGCTGGGAATGATTTACCTCCAGGAGAATCCTCTCCTGAAAGAGCCGCTCAAGGCGGAGCACATCAAGAACCGCCTGCTCGGGCACTGGGGATCGAGCCCCGGTCTCGCATTTTCGTACATCCACCTGAACCGGCTGATCAAGAAATACGACCTGGACATGATCTTTCTCGCCGGTCCTGGTCACGGCGCGCCCGGCGTGCTCGCGCCGGTGTATCTCGAGGGCACGTATTCGGAGATCTACACGGACAAGTGCGAAGACGAAGAGGGCTTGCGCGAGTTCTTCAAGCAGTTTTCGTTCCCGGGCGGCATCGGGAGCCACTGCACGCCGGAGACCCCGGGGTCGATACACGAGGGCGGAGAGCTGGGCTACGTGTTGTCGCATGCGTGCGGAGCCGCGTTCGATAATCCAGACCTGATCGTGGCTGCCGTCGTTGGCGACGGCGAGTCGGAGACCGGGCCCCTCGCAACGTCCTGGCACATCAACAAATTTCTCAACCCGATTCGCGACGGCGCGGTGCTGCCAATTTTTCACCTTAACGGTTACAAAATTAATAATCCGACGGTGCTGGCGCGCATTCCGCACGAGGAGCTGGAAGACTTGCTCCGCGGTTATGGATGGACGCCCTATTTTGTCGAGGGCTCCGATCACAAGAGCATGCATCAGGCGATGGCGGCAACGACCGAGCATTGCGTCAATGAGATTCGGAAGGCACAGCGGGCGGCGCGCGAAACGGGCGTTGCGACGCGGGTGCACTGGCCGATGATCGTACTGCGGAGTCCCAAAGGGTGGACCGCACCGCGCAAACTGGACGGTCACTACGTCGAGGGATTCTGGCGCGCCCACCAGGTACCGATGGCGGATGTGAAGACGAATCCACATCGTCTACAGGAGCTTGAGGATTGGATGCGGTCCTACAAGCCGGAAGAGCTGTTCGACCAGAAGAGGCACGTTGCTTGCCGAGCTGAGGGAACTCACTCCTACGGGCACTCGGCGCATGGGCTCCAATCCGCATGCGAATGGGGGCGGGCTGAAGCGGGCACTGCGGCTGCCGGATTTCCGTGATTATGCCTGCCACTTCGAGAAGCCGGGGACCATCGAGGTCGAAAACGCGACGCCTCTCGGGACGTTTCTGCGCGACGTGATGAAACTGAACATGAAGAATTTCCGCGTGTTCGGGCCGGATGAGAATACTTCGAACAAACTTGGTGATATTTACCAGGTCAGCAAGAAGCTCTGGCTCGAGGAGTATTTCGAGGAAGATCTCGATGGCGGCGAGCTGGCTCCGAACGGGCGAGTCGTCGAGATGCTGAGCGAGCACACCATGGAAGGCATGCTCGAGGGGTATCTGCTCACAGGGCGGCACGGGTTCTTCTCGTCGTATGAGGCGTTCATCCATGTGATCGACTCGATGTTCAACCAGCATGCGAAGTGGCTGGAGATATGCAACCACCTTTCCTGGCGGAAAAAGATCGCGTCGCTAAACATATTCGTTACCTCGACTGTCTGGCGCCAGGATCACAACGGCTTTACCCACCAGGATCCAGGCTTTATCGATCTGGTGGTCAATAAGAGCGCCGCGGTCACCCGCATCTACATGCCGCCGGACGTGAATTCCCTGCTCTCGGTTGCCGATCATTGCCTGCGCAGCGAGCAATACGTGAACGTGATCGTGTGCGACAAACAGCTCCATCTGCAATACATGGATATGGACGCAGCGATCGTGCACTGCACCAAGGGAATCGGCATCTGGGATCCTGCCTGCAACGATCAGGGCGTCGAGCCCGATGTGGTCATGGCGTCAGCAGGAGATATCCCGACGCAGGAATCTCTCGCAGCCATCTGCCTGCTGCGCGAGGCGTTTCCTGACCTGAAGATCCGCTACATCAACGTTGTGGACCTGTTCAAGCTGCAACCGAGCACAGAGCACCCCCACGGCCTTACGGACCGGGACTTCGATTCACTGTTCACGGTCGACAAGCCGATCATCTTCAACTTCCACGGGTATCCCTGGCTGGTGCACCGCCTGACTTATGCCCGCCACAATCACGAGAACATGCACGTGCGCGGATACAAGGAGAAAGGCAACATCAACACGCCGTTCGAGCTGGCGATCGAGAACGAGATTGACCGGTTCAGCCTGGCGATGGATGTGATCAAGCGCGTGCCGAAGCTGCAGGCGATCGGGGCTCATGCCAGGGAGAAATTCCTCAACGAGCAGATAGAATGTCGCAACTATGCCTTCCAACACGGAATCGATAGACCAGACATCAGGGACTGGCGTTGGCCATATTAAGCTCCGCCCACCGCACCGAAAGGAATGAGGCATGAGTACCGAAATAGTTGCACCCGCGGCGAAGGCAACTCCGTTAAACACAGAAGAACTGCTCAAACAGTATGGCTGCGGGCCAATCAAGTTTACGGACAAGGATGGGCTCTATGAGCGCCATCTCCAATTCGATAATGTGATTGACCTCAATGACGTTAACTCGCGCGAGCGCTTCGAGGCCGCGGCGCATGCAATCCGCGACCTGCTTTCGCAGCGCTGGGTGGCGACCGAGAAGACCTACGAGCGGGAAAACGCCAAGCGCGTTTACTACCTGTCGATGGAGTTCCTGCTCGGCCGCTCGCTCGCGAATAACTTCACGAACATGCTGGTCAGTCCTGAAGTTTCGAGGTTGGCCAGGGAAAAGAGCCTCGATCTGTTTCAGGTGCTGGAGCAGGAACCGGATGCCGGGCTCGGCAATGGCGGGCTTGGACGGCTGGCAGCCTGCTTTCTGGATTCGATGGCGACGATGCACCTCCCCGCAATGGGTTATGGGCTGCGGTATGAGTACGGCATCTTCAGACAGGTGATCGAAGACGGGTGGCAGAAAGAGCAACCCGATAACTGGTTGCGCCGGCCGGATCCGTGGGAAGTAATCCGCCCCTATGAGCAGGTGGAAATCAACCTGAACTGCTCTTTCGAGATCCACAATGGTGTGCTGGTGCCGGTACAGGGCGTGCCATCGACGTTGTATGGCGTACCCTTCGACCGTCCAGTGGTGGGCTACAACGGGCAGACGGTGAATACGTTGCGGCTGTGGGCGGCGGCGACTCCGGACTATTTCGATTTTCAGAAGTTCAGCAGCGGGGATTTCGTGGGAGCGCTGGCCGAGAGCCTGGCGGCTGAGTCGCTGACGCGAGTGCTGTACCCCGATGACAGCACGAGCATGGGCAAGGCGTTGCGGCTGGTGCAGCAGTATTTCCTCGTGGCGTGCTCGCTGAAGGATTTGGTGCGGCGATTCCGGCGGGCGAACGCAGACTGGCACACCCTGCCGGACAAAGTGGCGATCCAGTTGAACGATACGCATCCGACGTTGTCGGTTCCCGAACTGATGCGGATTCTGCTGGACGAGGCGCATCTGGGGTGGGACGAAGCCTGGGATATCACCCAGCGCACGCTGGCTTACACGAACCACACGCTGCTGCCGGAAGCGCTGGAGAAATGGCCGGTGGAGTGGTTCGAGGCAATCATGCCGCGGCAACTGGAAATCATCTATGAGATCAATCGGCGCTTGCTGCGGACGGTCCGGGATCGTTTCCCAGGGGACGAGGGGCGCGTGCAACGGGTGAGCCTGATCGAAGAAAAGCCGGATCGCAAGGTCCGGATGGCCAACCTGGCTATCGTCGGAACGCACAGCACGAACGGCGTAGCGGCTATTCATAGCGAACTGCTGCGGAAGATGACGGTCAAAGACCTGGCCGAGCTATTTCCGGAGCGCTTCAACAACAAGACGAACGGAGTTACGCCGCGTCGGTGGGTTCTGTTGTGCAATCCGGCACTTTCGAGCGCCATCACGGAGGCAATCGGAGACGACTGGGTAACGGACCTCAGCGAGTTACGGAAGCTCGTTCCTTTCGCCGAGGACAAGGGCTTCCATAAATCGTTCCACAAGGCCAAGCGCGAAGCCAAGGTGAAGTTCTCGGAATGGCTCAAAGCGACGACCGGTCAGGATGTGGACCCGGACACCATCATCGACTGCCAGGTGAAGAGAATCCACGAGTATAAGCGGCAGTTTCTCAATGCTCTGCGGATAGTTGTACTGTACAACCGTCTGCGGGAGAACCCCAACCTGGAGGTGGCGCCGCGCACTTTCATCTTCGCGGGCAAAGCAGCGCCAGCCTATCGGCTGGCTAAGCTGATCATCAAATTCATCAACAATCTGGCGGGAACGGTGGATGGCGACCCGGCGGTCAAGGGGCGAATCAAAGTGCTGTTCCTGCCGGAGTATTGCGTGACGCAGGCGGAGCGGCTGATTCCGGCGTCGGATGTGTCAAACCAGATCTCGACAGCGGGTTACGAAGCCAGCGGCACAAGCAACATGAAGTTCATGATGAACGGCGCCCTGACGATCGGCACAAGAGACGGTGCGACGATCGAGATGGCGGAAGAAGCCGGCGAGGAAAATTTCTTCCTGTTCGGGTTGACTGCCGAGCAGGTCGCGAACAATCGCGGCTGGTACAACCCATGGTGGCATTATCACAATGAGCCAGAGACCCGCGCAGCCCTGGATATGATCTTCTCCGATTACTTCAGCCGCAATGAGCCGGGCGTGTTCGACCCGCTGCGCGAGATGCTGTTGACGAAAGGCGATTACTACATGCATCTTGCCGATCTCACTTCCTATCTGAACGCGGACCAGCAATTGCGAGATCTTTACTCGGACCGCGATGCGTGGGCGAGAAAGACAATTCTGAATATCGCCAATTCAGGAAAGTTTTCCAGCGACCGCACGATTGCGCAGTATGCGTCGGAGATCTGGGACGCAAAGCCCTGCCCGATCTATTGCGGATGATCTGGTAGCACGGGCCTGGCGTCAGAAGAATGGGAAAGAGGCGCGATGAGGACAGCGGAGATAGTTCCGGCACAGCAGGTTGACGGAGCGAGTCACGCTAAAGGCAAGCCCTCGACTCTCGGCAAAAGTTATCCCCTTGGCGCGACGCCAACGCAGAACGGCGTGAACTTCAGCATCTACGCCCGCGATGCTGCGGGTGTAGACCTGCTGTTCTTCGAACATGAAGATGATGCGCAGCCATCGCGCGTCATTTCGCTCGATCCATACTCGAACCGGACCTATCACTACTGGCATGTGCACGTTCCCGGCGTGGAGCCCGGGCAGGTCTACGGATATCGCCTGCGCGGACCGTTCGATCCGACACGCGGACTGCGATTCGATGAATCAAAGGTTCTCATCGATCCGTATGGGCGCGGTGTTGTTGTTCCGGGCAACTATTCACGCGCGACGTCCCGTGGCGTGGATAACGCCGCGACCGCCATGAAGAGCGTGGTGATCGATGCGGCCGCTTATGACTGGGAAGGCGATGCACCGCTTCACACGCCGGCTTCGCGCACGATCATCTACGAGATGCACGTCAGAGGGTTCACGCAAAATCCGAACTCCGGGGTTTCGGAGCAGGCGCGGGGCACTTTCCTGGGATTGATCGAAAAGATCCCCTACCTCAAGGATCTGGGTGTGACAGCCGTCGAGCTTCTTCCAATATTTCAATTCGACGCGCTGGATTCTCCTCCGGGGCGCGTGAATTACTGGGGCTATGCGCCGGTTTCGTTCTTTGCGCCCCACCAGGCATATAGTTCGAGGCGGGATTTCCTGGCGCCGGTGAACGAATTTCGCGACATGGTCAAGGCGCTGCATCGGGCCGGGATTGAAGTGATTCTCGATGTGGTCTTCAACCATACAGCGGAAGGCGATCAGAACGGGCCCACCTTTTGTTATCGCGGCTTCGATAACCTCGCTTATTACGTGCTTGAGGCGGACCGCACTTACTACTCGAACTATAGCGGCACGGGAAACACGCTGAACGCGAACCACCCGATGGTGAGGCGCATGATCGTGGACAGCCTCCGGTACTGGGTGGAAGAGATGCACGTGGACGGGTTCCGCTTCGATCTCGCCTCGATTCTTGCCCGTGACTCGAATGGGCACGTGTTGCCGAATCCGCCAGTGCTGTGGGATATCGAGTCGGACCCCTCCCTCGCGGGGACGAAGATGATCGCAGAGGCATGGGATGCCGCAGGCCTTTACCAAGTGGGCAGCTTTATTGGCGACAGCTGGAGGGAGTGGAACGGACGGTTCCGGGACGACGTACGCAGGTTCTTTCGCGGCGAGGATTACTCGGTGCGGAATTTTGCCGACCGGCTGCTCGGAAGCTGGGAGATCTATCGCCACAAGGAACGTGAAGCGGAGCAGAGCGTGAACTTCGTGACCTGCCACGACGGTTTCACGCTGAACGATCTGGTTTCTTATGACCACAAGCACAACGAGGCGAACGGCGAGAACAATCGCGACGGCGGAGACGACAACCGCAGCTGGAACTGCGGTATCGAGGGCCCGACGAACGATTCTGCTATCGAGGCGCTGCGGAACCGGCAGGTGAAGAATTTTTTCACCATTACGCTGCTTTCGCTCGGCCTGCCCATGGTTTTAATGGGCGATGAAGCGCGGCGAACGCAGCTCGGGAACAAT
This sequence comes from uncultured Acidobacteriaceae bacterium, assembly GCA_963782175.1. Taxonomy (GTDB): domain Bacteria; phylum Acidobacteriota; class Terriglobia; order Terriglobales; family Acidobacteriaceae; genus Silvibacterium. The sequence goes on along the minus strand of CAWAIX010000004.1, from coordinate 192,299 downwards.
AATGCCTACTGCCAGGATTCGGAACTCAGCTGGTTCGACTGGTCGCTGGTCGAAAGGCACAAGGATATCCATCGGTTCGTGAAACTCGCGATTGCGAGACGGCTCATGCGCGATGAGGGACCGGAGCGCGAGCGGCTCACGTTGAATCAGCTGCTTTCGAGCGCCACCAAGGAATGGCACGGAATCAAGCTGCATCAGCCGGACTGGAGCGACCGGTCGCACAGCATCGCAATCAGCGGTGAAGTGAAGCGCCAGAACGTGGTCTTCTATTTCGTTTTCAATGCCTTCTGGGAGCCGTTGACGTTCGAACTTCCCATTACCGGGAACGGCGAGCGGTGGAGGCGATGGATCGATACTTTTTTACCCGCACCGCAGGACATCGTGCCATGGCAGGAATCGCCCGAGATTGCTCAGCAGGTATACCACGCCGGGCCTCGATCCGTTGCGGTTCTCTGGACACCGCTCGCGGAGGAAACGCCGATCCCCGTTCATCGGCCTGACGAATGACCGGCAGCCCGGCTGGCGGACATCGCTCCCTGTTGTACAAGTAATCACTTGCCCGCGCCCTAGCGCTGGACGCAGACTGTCACTTCTGCCAGTTCTAATCGAAAGCGGTGGCAGCGTAAGGTAATCCGCACCTGAGACTTGTTGTCATTGGAAGTCCTTTGTCTTGATTAGGCAGATTCGAGCGGTGTGCTGAGCGAGGAGCGTGTCAATGGGAATCACACCTGAGTTCCAGGTAGATGGAATGTGCAGGCAGCGTGGGACGCAGCGAAAGCCAAAGGGTTTAGTGCCTCATAAAGCGTGCTGGAGCGCGGTCATTGCCGCATTCTGCGTGGGTACGGCGCTCAGCGGCTGCGAGAAGAAAGAAGCTCCCGCGCCGCCGGCTCCTCCGGAGGTGAGGGTAGCGGAGGTCATGCAGCAGAATGTGCCCATTTTCAACGAGTGGGTAGCGCAGCTGAACGGGCCGGTGAATGCCGATATCACCCCCAAGGTTCAGGGCTACCTGCTAAAGCAGAATTACCAAAACGGTTTTTTCGTGAAGAAAGGGCAGCTGCTGTTCGAACTCGACCCGCGACAGTATGAGGCGTCAGTTGAAGCAGCCAAAGCGTCGCTGGCGGCGGCGCAAGCGGAGCTTGGGAAGTACCAGAATGATGTTACCCGCGACACTCCTTTGGCGGCACAAAACGCAATTCCGCAGAAGCAACTGGATACCGACACGTCTAACCGAGATGCTGCGGCGGCCGACGTTAAGGCCAAGCAGGCAGACCTGGATAACGCCCAGCTGAATCTGGCCTGGACCAAGGTCTACTCACCGATCGATGGCATCGCCGGCGTGTCGAATTCCCAAATCGGCGACCTGGTCGGCACAACGACGAAAATGGCGACCGTATCGCAGGTCAATCCCATCTGGGCCTACTGGAATGTCAGCGAGAGCCAGTTTCTCGGCGTTGCGACCCGTATAAATGGAATCATCACCGGAAAGGGTAATGAACTCACACGGAAGCCGGTCGAATTCATCCAGGCAAATGATGTGCCTTATCCGCTAAAAGGCAAATTTATTTACGTCAATCGCGCGGTCGGGACTTCGACCGGCACCATCCAGATCGCGGCCGAATTCGCCAATCCCCAGGCCGTGCTTCGACCGGGCGGCTTTGGACGAGTGCGGATCCAGACCGGCAACAACGAGGATGCGTTGCTGATTCCTCAGCCCGCAGTTATCGAAGTGCAATCGCAATACCAGGTCATTGTGCTCAACCCCGAAAATAGGGCAGTGATTCGACCGATCAAGGTGGGAGATCGGGTCGGGACGAACTGGATCATCACCGAGGGACTTAAACCTGGCGAAAAGGTCGTGGTCGAAGGCATCCAGAGAGTACAGATGTTTGCGGCGGCTGCGCCGCCTCAGATGGTGAAGGAAGGCATTCCGGTCGTCGTGAAGCCTTACGAGCCGGCCGCAGCAACCCCACCGACGGGCGGGGGGAACTAATCATGTCGAAGTTCTTCATCAATCGCCCCATCGTCGCGATAGTCATCGCAATTCTGATGGTGCTGGCCGGCGGGGTCGCGGTGCTCGAGCTACCGACGGCACAGTTCCCCAATATTGCCGACCCGATGATCCAGGTGCAGGCCACTTACCCCGGCGCCGACGCCCAGACGATTGCAGAGTCCGTTGCAACGCCGATCGAACAGCAGATGTCGGGCGTCAGTGGCATGAACTACATGTACTCGTTGAGCGCGAGTTCCGGCGGAAAGATGACGCTGTACGTCGATTTTGCGCTTGGAACCGACATCAACACCGACCAGATTCTGGCGCAGATGCGGCAGGGCCAGGCCGCCTCGCAACTGCCCTCCGAGGTAACCCAGCAAGGTGTAATCGTGCAGCCGGGGACGACCGCGCCCTTCATGCTCCTTGATCTCTACTCTCCCAACGGCGCATACGACAGCATTTTCCTGGCCAACTACGCCACCATCAATCTGCAGTACGCGCTCACCCGTATCTCAGGCGTCGGCCAGGTTCAGATATTCGGCGCCGGTCCCTATGCCATGCGCATTTGGGTGAATCCCGACAAGCTGGCGAGCCTCGGCGTCACCGTCTCCGACATCACCAACGCGGTCAAGGCTCAAAACAAGGTCAATCCCGCGGGCCAGATTGGCGGCGAACCCGTCCCACAAGGTCAACAATTCACCTACAACGTGCGAGCTCCAGGGCGTCTGCCTACGGCCGAGGAGTTTGGTGAGATCGTTGTGCGCGCCCAGTCCGACGGCTCAATCCTGCGGCTGAAAGACGTCGCGCGTATACAACTGGGATCGCAATACTATTCCTACGTTGCGCGGTTGGGAACGGCGGGACAGAATAAACCCTCTCAGCCCGCTGCCCTCGTCGCACTCTACCTCACGCCTGGCAGCAACGCGCTGCAAACTCGAGCCGCTGTCCTCAAAATGATGGACGAGGCGAAAACCAGGTTTCCCCAGGGGCTGGACTACATTACCGCGCTCGACACGACACTCGCTGTCAGTGCCGGCATTCACGAAATCTACAAGACACTGGGAGAGGCTCTCCTCCTGGTCATTATCGTCGTCTACATCTTCCTCCAGGGCTTCAGGGCGACCCTGATTCCATTGCTCGCCGTTCCTGTCTCTCTTGTCGCGACCTTCATGGTCTTCCCCTTGCTTGGATTCTCGATCAATACCCTGTCGCTTTTGGGTATGGTCCTGGCCATTGGACTGGTCGTCGACGACGCCATCGTCGTCGTGGAGGCCGTAGAACACAATATCGAGAAGGGACTGAGTCCTCACGACGCCACCATCAAAGCGATGGAGGAAGTCTCGTCACCGGTCATTGCGATCGCGCTCATCCTGGCTGCGGTGTTCGTTCCCACGGCTTTCATCCCCGGCATTACCGGCCAGCTTTACAAGCAGTTCGCAATCACCATCGCGATTTCGGTGCTCTTCTCGGCATTCAACGCGCTCACCCTCAGCCCCGCGCTTTCTGCCATGCTGCTGCGCCCTAAAAAGGAGTCTCGAGGACCCCTGGGCGCATTTTTCCGCGGCTTCAACAAAGTTTTCGGCCGCGCCACTGACGGGTACGTGAACATATGCAGACACCTGATCCACAAGGCTGCTCTGGCGTTTCTCCTGCTGGCCGGGCTGGCCGTGGGTGCAGGATATTTCGGTAAACAGCTCCCGGGAAGCTTTCTCCCTGATGAAGATCAGGGATACCTCTATGCCGGGTTGCAACTGCCTAATGCCTCGTCTTTGCAACTCACCTCGGAAGCTGCGCGCGAAGTCGAGAAGATTATGATGGACACCCCTGGTGTCCAATACGTCAGCACTGTCAACGGATACAGCTTGTTGAGCGGCGTCGCCGCCACCTACAGTTCATTCTTCTTTATCTCGCTGAAGCCCTGGGATGAACGCAAGACTCCGGAGGAGAGCTACGACGGGATCAAAGCCCACCTTCAGCAGGCCCTTTCAAGAGTCCCCGGGGGACTTGCATTCTCGTTCCCGCCTCCTGCCATACCGGGCGTGGGCACCTCAGGAGGCGCTACTTTCATTCTTGAAGACAGGTCGGGCGGCAGCATTGACTTTCTCGCGAAGCAAACCCAGATATTTATGGCCGAGGCACGAAAGCAAAAGGAGCATCCGGAGCTGGCGGGGCTCTTCACAACCGCCCTCTTCGGCGTTCCCCAGGTCGGGGTAAAGGTCGACAACGCCAAGGCGATGACCCAGCAGATCCCGCTGGCTGATCTGTATCAGACCGTGCAGACGTTTATGGGCGGCTCTCTGATTAACTTCTTCAACCGCTTCGGCCTGCAGTGGCAGGTATATGTTATGGCCGACGGCGACTTCCGAACTAAGGCAGAGAATCTCGGCAAGTTCTATGTCCGGAATGCAACCGGCGATATGGTCCCGCTCAGTACGCTGACTACAACCGATGCGCGCAGCGGGGCCGAATTCGTCATGCGCTACAACCTCTTCAACTGCGTGCAGATTAATGCGGCGGCCGCGCCCGGCTATAGTTCGGCCCAGGTCATGGCTGCCCTGGAAGACGTCTTCCATAAGACCATGCCCGGCCAGATGGGCTTCGATTACTCCGGTATGTCGTACCAGGAGCAAAAGGCAGCACAAGGCGTTTCACCCGCTGTTATTTTTGGCATGGCCTTGTTTGTGGTGTTCCTCATCATGGCCGCCCAATACGAGAGCTGGACGCTTCCGTTCAGCGTATTGTTGGGACTTCCGATAGCCGTCTTCGGCGCGTTCTTAACGCTCTACCTTCGCCGGTTCGACAACGATGTGTATGCCCAGATCGGGCTGGTTATGCTCATCGGACTGTCGTCCAAGAATGCCATCCTCATCGTGGAATTCGCCAAGCTTGAGTACGACAGCGGCAAGTCGCTCATCGACGCCACACTGGCTGGCGCCAGGACGAGACTGCGGCCAATCCTGATGACTGCATTTGCCTTCATCCTTGGCTGCGTGCCGTTGTGGCGGGCATTCGGAGCGGGCGCTATTTCTCGCCAGGTACTTGGGACGACGGTCATTGGCGGCATGCTCGCATCCACGATCATCGCTGTCTTCTTCGTTCCGGTTTCCTTCGATGTTGTGGAGCGCTTCGGCAATCTCTTCAGCAAAGAAAAGGCGGAGCCCGGGCCGCAACCGGTGGTCGTTGCCAGATCGGAAGGAGGGCACGATTGATGCGAGCAAGAACGCTGATAGCCGCCCTGCTGCTTCTCTTGCCTACCGCGTGCAAGCTCGGTCCCAATTACAAGCGGCCGGCGCTTTCCGTTCCGGATCAGTATCGTGGCGCCGCACCGCCGCTGACGAATCAACAAGCCTCGCCGGCGTCGGCTCAGCCAGCGCAGCCGCCCCAGGAATCTTTCGGAGATATGAAATGGTTCGCCGTATTCCAGGATGAAACGTTGCAGAGCCTGATCAGGGAAGCGCTGACGAACAACTACGACATACGGATCGCTGCGGCACGAATCCTGGAGGCTGGAGCAAACGTCGGCGTTGTCCGCGCAAACCAGTTCCCTACCCTGAATGGAAGCTTCGCGATCAACAACGTACGAAGCGAGCCGCTCTTCTCTCATGCGAATACGGGTACTGAACCCACGTTTGATTCGGCATTATTGCAGCTGGACTATGTCGTGGATTTTTGGGGCCAGTACCGCCGCGCGACAGAAGCTGCGCGAGCCCAGTTGCTCGGCACCCAATATGCGCAGGACGTAGTGCGAACGACGCTGGTAGCCGGCGTTGCAAACGCCTACTTTCAATTGCGGACCTTCGATTCCCAGCTTGAGGCCTCAAAGCAGACACTCGAGGGCGACAACGAGATCGTCAGAATCAACACCATCAAGTTCAAAGGCGGCGAGAGCGCCATTACAGATGTGCTGCAGGCCGAGCTGTTGCAGCAACAGGCTGAGGCTGAGATCATCTCTCTGAATCAGGGCATAGAGCAGACAGAGAACCAGATCAGCATTTTGCTTGGGAGAAATCCGGGGCCGATCCTGCGGGGGCTTTCGCTCAGGGAGCAGCCGCACATGCCCGAGATACCCGCCGGATTGCCTTCGGCGATTCTAGAGCGCCGGCCGGATGTTCGCGAGGCGGAACAAAACCTGGTCGCCTTCAACGCGAACGTGGGCGTCGCAAAGGCGGCCTTCTTCCCGCAGATTTCGCTGACCGGCATCTTCGGCGCATCGAGCACGGCGCTGACGAGTTTTCTCCAAGGGCCGGCAACGGTCTGGTTGCTGGGCGGTCAGGTAGTCCAGCCAATCTTCCAGGGCGGAAGAATCAGGGCCAACTATCGCCTTGCATGGGCCCAGCGCGATCAGGCCGAGCTGCAGTACAAACAGACCGTGCTTCAGGCGTTCGGCGATGTGTCCAACAGCCTGGTTGGCTACTCCCAGTCGCGGCAGTATCGAATGAAGATACAGGAGCAGACCGATACCTACAAGCAGACGGCCGACCTCGCCAATGTGCGTTTTCTCGGCGGATACACGGCGTTTCTTGAGGTTCTGGTAACTCAGCAGCAATACTTTACTTCTCAGATCAACCTCGACCAGGCATGGCTTACCGAACTTCAGAACTATGTTCAGCTCTATCAGGCGCTCGGCGGAGGCTGGCAGCCGTAGGGTCCGGTCTCGCGCACTGGATAAGCGTGCTTCGCGCGGTGTAAATTCATCTGCTTACCTCTGAGTCTGCGAGGGTTGAGTCAGATCATGAAGAAGACTGCGGGCACGGTTTTCGTTGTGGCAATTCTTTGCCTGGCGCTATCAAAGGTGTCCATCGCTGCAGCCGGCCAGCAGCGGCCTGCTAGACAGGCCGCGAAAGATTCTGCCGGCAGCGCTCAGGAGGCCCCCGACGAGGAAATACCCTCCGGCGAAGTTACGATCGATGGCAACCCTGTCGTTACGGTGTATGAGCCACTCGGCGCACTTACGCCGCAAGGGCGGGCGGACGCCATCAAGTCGCGGATCATCACGCTGGCTCGCGATTCGAGCATTCCGACGAGTTCGATTCACCTGCAACCGCGCGAGGCGTGGACGGAGATACTCGCCGAGAATCTGATGCTCATGGCTGTGACCGACGCGGACGCCCGCGCCGCCGGCGAGCCGCGAGACAAGCTTGCAGAGGAGTATTTGCGGAGTATCCGAACGGCTGTGGAAGGTTACAGGCAGGATCACAGCTGGCGGATGATCCTGCGTGGGACTCTCAAGACTGCGCTCGCAACCTTGTTTCTCGTCATCGTCTTGCGGCTGATCCGGCGAGTACGGCTCTTTATCCGGCACAGGATTGGGGAGCGAATCCGAATGAACGCCGCCCGCAAGGATAAGTCCGCGTGGGGCGCTTCGCTGTCATACGTCGCGCCCGTTTTACTAGGCATCGGGACATTCCTGCGATGGACGATTATCCTCGCGTTCCTCGAAATATATCTCACGGTAACTCTGGGCTTTTACTCGTCGACTCGCGAGATATCGCTGACGACCACGCGATGGGTGCTTTCGCAGCTTGAGCTGCTGGGCAAGTCTGCGCTGGATTATCTGCCGAACCTGGTGGTCATTGCAGTCGTCGCTCTTATTACGTACTACCTGATGCGCCTGATCAAACTGATCTTCACACAGATTGGCAAGGGCGACCTCAGAATTCACGGGTTCTATCCGGACTGGGCGGAACCGACGGACAAGCTGATCCGGATACTGGTACTGGCTCTGGCGCTGATCGTGGCCTTTCCCTATCTGCCCGGAGGCACGAGCCCGGCGTTCCGAGGGATTTCGATCTTCTTGGGCGTGCTGCTGTCACTGGGATCGTCCTCAGCGGTGGCGAATGCAATCGCAGGAATCATTCTGACTTATATGCGGTCGTTTCTGGTGGGAGACTGGGTGCAGATCGGCGACACCATGGGCGAGGTGATCGAGAAAAATATGCTGGTCACGCGGCTGCTTACGCCGAAAGCGGAAATTATCACCATACCAAACGCCACGGTCATGAGCGGATCGGTGAAGAATTACAGCACGCAGGCGAAAAAGTCCGGAGTCATTTTTTACACCACAGTGTCGATCGGCTACGGCGCGCCGTGGAGGACGGTTCATGAGCTTTTGATCAGTGCGGCTCTGGCGACGCCGCATGTGCTGCACGATCCAGCACCGTTTGTGTTGCAGAGGGCTTTGAACGACTTCTATCCGGTTTACGAACTGAATGCATACACGGATAACCCCCGCGAAGTTCTGAATATCTACTCTGACCTGCACAGGAACATTCAGGACAAGTTCAACGAGGCGGGTGTGGAGATCTGCTCTCCGCACTACTCGTCTCTGAGGGATGGAAATGCGATCTCGGTGCCGCCCCAATATCTGGGACCTGACTACGAGCCTGCGGGTTTCCGTCTGGACCTGAACGAGGCCATGAACGAAGGGCACACCCCAGCAAAGCAGCCTGCCCGTGAGGCCGCGAAATAGCGTCTGCACTGTTGCTTCTGACAGTATCCAAAGGGCTTTCTGTTCACTAGTTTTAACTTCCTGGACACAAGGAAGACCAATCATGGGCGACAGGGAAAGCGGGAAGAACGAAGACAAGCTGAGCAACAAGGAGTACACGAAGGAGCTGCGCCGTCTACAGGCCGAGTTGTGCAAGCTGCAGGTTTGGGTGAAGCATAAAGGTCTCCGTGTGATCGTGATCTTCGAAGGACGCGACGCAGCGGGTAAAGGCGGGACGATCCGGGCGATTACCGAGCGGGTAAGCCCGCGGGTTTTTCGCGTGGTGGCGCTGCCGGCCCCGTCCGACCGCGAGAAGACGCAAATGTACATGCAGCGCTACATTCAGCATTTCCCCGCAGCCGGGGAGATCGTGATCTTCGATCGCAGTTGGTACAACCGCGCAGGCGTTGAGTACGTGATGGGCTTCTGCACGAAGGAGCAGCACGATATCTTTCTGGACCGGTGCCCGCAGGCCGAACAGTACCTGATTAACAACGGGATCATCTTGATCAAGTACTGGCTGGAAGTCGGCCAGGAGGAACAGGAGCGAAGGTTCAAGGCGCGTATCAACGATCCGTTGCGGCAATGGAAGTTGAGCCCGATGGACACGGAGTCATTCTGCCGCTGGTATGAATATTCGCGGGCGCGGGACATCATGCTGGAAAAGACTGACAGCAAGCTGACCCCATGGCATATCGTACGGTCCGACAACAAGAAGAGAGCGCGGCTGAATTGCATCACGCATTTGCTGAGCATGATTCCATACAAGAAGGTTCCCGCAGAGAAGGTAAAGCTGCCGGCGCGGGATACACGCAAACGATATGACGACCAGGCTCCATTGAAGGGCCGGCATTTCGTTCCTGACGCCTATTGAAGTGCGCCTCCAAGTGGAGCGTATCGGATACGTATTATGAAATCCAAGCTTCGCGAATGGATTCTGCCGATCATTGTGCTGGCGATTCTACTGGCCTTCACGCCGACTGCGCTGTATCGCGTAATCAAGACGGGCGATCCGTATCTGTTCACCAATGCATTTTTCGGAGATATGCTGGCGCGCCTGCATGGTCCCGGGCGATTTCGCTTCATCCTGCAGCCCACGGTAGCGATTCTGCTGGGGATTCGAGATGGGAGGAAGGATGCGCGCCGAGGAGCGCCTCCGTTTCTATGGGCGTTGATCTTTCACAAGGAACTCAGGCCGCAGTTGTTGAAGCACATGCTTACGTCCGTACGGAATATCGTGTCGATCGCGATTCTGCTGGATCTGATTTCGCAATACATGATCTTCCACATGGTGCGCCCCGGCGCAGCACTGATTCTGGGCCCTGTGCTCATCGCGTTGCCCTATGCTTGCTCGCGGGCGTTGACGAACCGGATTGCACGGCGGCGCGGCGCGGGAGCCGCGGCAAGTCCGGCGAGCTAGTGGTAATCAGCCAGATGGCAATCTGATATTTCCAATAAGTCGGCATGCAATGCTGCGCTATTCTCCGGCGTGCCGTATGATGGCAGACACACGGGCATAGGCTCGGCAAGGCACAACTTAGAGCAGTGAGAGTGATTGCAGGCTAAAAAAGTTCTTGCGGCCCTTAGCCCGCAAGGTTAGCGGTCTCCATCCACGAAAGGATCGCACCTGGCCGAAAGAGAGAAGCCAGCATGCGGGACCAATTATGGCGCGCCGCTTCGCATTCGCGATTCTCGTCACGCTTGGGCTCCTGTCCTCCGCGGGTATAGCTGCGGCGGACAGCGGCGGCGACGCTGCCCCGCAGGGCTATCGCGTCAAAGTGATCATTCTTGGTGCAATTGCGGGGGCCGAGCTGCTTCTGGTCCTGACGTTGCTTCGCAGCCGGTCGGAGAGCCGGTCCGCGCAGGCTGCGCTCCAGCGAAAAGAAGAAGAGCTGAAGAAATCGGAAGAGATGTTTTCGAAGGCCTTCCGGCAAGGTCCGATGACGGTTACGCTCACCTCCGCCGCTACCCAGCGGTATATCGATGTGAACGAGACTTACGAACGGATGACCGGATTCAGCCGCGAGGAGGTTCTGGGGCGCACAGTGCAGGAAATTGGGCTTTGGGTGGACCCGAGCGAGAGAAAGAGATTTACTCAAAAGCTTCTCGTGGACCGACGTTTGAGGGACATCGAGTTTCAATTTCGCCGCAAAGACGGCGCGGTCCGGACCGCAGAGGCATCTGCAGAACTGATCGAAGTGGCGGGAGAGGCGTGCGTGCTTGGGGTTGCCACCGATACCACCGAGCGTAAGGAAGCCGAGCGCGCTCTTGCCGAGAGCGAGAGGAGATTTCGCCTGATCGCGGATTCGGCCCCGGTCCTGATGTGGCTCACGGACGCTGAAAATAATTGCACAGACGTCAACGCGGGCTGGGTGAAGTTCACTGGCAAAAGCAAACAAGACGAATTGGGGAAAATATGGATGCAGAGCATTCACCCGGGAGACCTCGATTCCTTCGTGCGGGCATTCACGGGCGCACTTGCCTCAAGGCTAAGCTTTGCGCTGGAGCACAGGCTGCGCCGCGCGGACGGCGAGTACCGCTGGATGAGGACGCATGCGGTGCCTCGGTCCCTCGAGAACGGAGAATTGGCCGGATATATCGGTTGCTGCATCGATGTAACCAATGAGAAGGAAGCGAAGGCCGCGCGTGCCGAGTTCGGCGGCAGGTTGATCCAGGCCCAGGAGAAGGAGCGAACGCGAATCGCCAGGGAGCTGCACGACGATATCAACCAGAGAATGGCGCTGCTGGCCAATGGAATCGAGCGCTCGATTCATGCGAATGGAGATTACCCAAAGGCAGAACAGGCGAACGAACTGGCCGATTTGTGGAAACTGGCGAACGAAATTGCGACAGACATCCAGCACCTTTCACACCAGTTGCATCCTTCGAAGCTTCATTATCTCGGCCTGGCCACGGCGGTGCGCGATGCGTGCCATGAATTCTCACGCCAGCATCGCATCGAGGCGGAATGCAACGTCCAGGGACTGCCCGCGGACCTGGATGAAGATGTATCTCTCAGCGTCTTTCGGACCGTCCAGGAAGCCCTACGCAACGTAGGCAAGCATAGCCACGCTAGCCATGTAAATGTGGACCTGACTCACGAGTCCGGCACGGTGAAACTCAGGGTGACGGATGATGGGGTCGGTTTCGATACGAATCATCCGCAAAATGCGCTGGGACTAGGGCTGGTTAGCATGGGCGAGCGCCTGCGATCGGTAGGCGGCGAATTCAGCATCTGGTCACAACCCGGTAGCGGCACACGGGTCGAGGGTACTGTGCCAGCGCGTCTGAAGCCGCACCGAAGTGCTTACGCTACAGCTGATTAAGGTATTTTTGTGCCCCCGTCATTTTTGACAGTAGGCGAGCAGCCGGAAATCACTTAACCTCGATTTCAGGCTGACGGTTCTTCCTTGCCGAGGTATGCCGCGGTATAGCCAATCTTTGCGTTCCGGTTACGACATGCAGGAAGGAGCGTGCGTGTCCATGGTACGTATTCTTCTCGCCGACGATAACTCCGCCGTACTCGATCAGATATCCAGAGTACTGTCGAAGGACTATGAGATTGTCGCTGCGCTAAAGGAGGGACAAAAAGTAGTGAAAGAATGTTTGCGGCTGAAACCGGATGTGGTGATACTCGATATTTCGATGGGAGATATAAGCGGGATTGATCTGGCCAGGGAGCTTGCTAATTCGGGCTGCAGGTCGAAAGTTGTGTTTCTAACGGTGCATGAAGACTATGACTTCGTGAAGGCAGCAATAGGCTCAGGAGCACAGGCATATGTCATCAAATCCCGACTAAGCGCTGACTTGGTTTCGGGGGTAGAGGCGGCAATTGCAGAGAAACTCTTTGTTTCGCCGAATCTGATGTATCAGCAGAGCCGACGGTAAAGGTTTTCTTTCTGCGTTAGTCACTTTTAACGTAATTATGTACGCTTAGTGACAATATTCTATTGACCCTTAGCTTCCCTGTGACGTACAACACAGCTTGCGCCGTTTGCGCCATTGACAATTGAGCGGTAATCACGGAGGAGGGAGCGACGATGCCCACGGTTCGTTCTCGTATTCTGATAGCCGATGACCATACGCTCGTAGCGGATCTGTGTCGTAACCTGCTCGAGGGCGAATTCGAAATCGTAGGGACAGTCAGCGACGGACGGGCAATGGTGCGCTCGGCCGCCCAACTGAAGCCTGACGTGATCGTGGTCGATATAGCGATGCCGGTGCTCAACGGTCTCGATGCGGGCCAGCAGGTCAAAGAGCTGATGCCTCACGTAAAGCTCGTATTCCTGACGATGAACACCGATATCGAGCTGGCTGCCGAGGCGTTCCGGCGAGGCGCATCCGGCTATCTGCTCAAGACCTGCGCGGCCAAGGAGATGCTCACTGCGATGCGCGAGGTGCTGCAGGGCCGGTCCTATATGTCCCGGACGATCTGCAAAGACGAAGTCAATTATCTGCGCAGAACGGAAAAGAAGCTGATCGAGGAAGACGAGCGCCTCACCGAAAGACAGCGCGAAGTCCTGCAACTGCTGGCCGAGGGCAAGGTGATGAAGGAGATCGGCGGGATCCTCAATATGACGCCCAGGACGGTTGCGTTCCATAAATACCGCATGATGGAAGCGCTGGGGGCGAGGAGCAACGCGGAACTTGTGCGTTACGCCGTAAGGCACCACATCGTCAGCACTTGAAACGTAGCTTTAATCATGAATGGGAACCCGCTGGTTGGCGGGTTCCCGTTTTTTATTCGGTGTAGCTCAAGCCCGCGATGCTGCAGTCATGTGGTGGTCGGGCGCTTGCACCTCAGGCCCCTCCGAAAGCGTAAAGACAGGGCACCTTGCCAGGCGGATCACGTCGAAGGCGAATCTCTCGCGGCGGGAAATTCCGGCAGTGCCGCTTCCGTGAACACCCATCACGATGAAGTCGGCGCTCTTCTCCGCCGAGACCTTCACGATTGTTTCGGCCGCGTCACCGGAACGCGTAATCCATTCAGAAATGACTGAACTGTCGATATCGCGTGTAAATTGCTCGAATTCTTTCTCGTGCGCGGAGGCCTGTGCCAGCACACCAGTCTGATCGACATGGAGCAGGAGCAAACGTCCGTGAAGGTGACGCGCCAGGCACGCAGTGTACGCGAGCGCGGCGCGCGAGGTCGGGGAGAAGTCGGTCGGGAACAAGACAATTCGCTCATGGGTACCCTCGTACGCGTCCAGCCGGACATGTTTCCCGACGGTCAGAACGGGGCAGGCCACCGACCGCAGCAGCATTTCGGCGACGGAGCCCAGGCCCTCGCCGTCTTTATAGCCTTTGCCGTGCGTCCCGATGACCAGCAGGTCGGCGTTCCGCTGCTCAATGAGACCGGAAATTATCTCGCGTATGTCCCCGACACGCACGATTGTTGCGCAGCGGATTCCATCGAAGGAAAGGCTCGACGCGATGCGCTGCAGCTCGTCTTCGGCCGCATCGATGCGGTCGGGCAGAGGCTCGGAAGGCATCCCCTCGATCTGCAGCGAACGAGCCACATCGATGACGTGCACGACCAGGACCTTTGCCGAAAGGCACCTGCCCAGTTGCCGGGCATAATTGATGGCGCCGTAGGATGCATCGGAGAAATCCGTCGCAACCAGGATGCGCTTCATTGTGAACTCGCGATATTGCTTCATACCTGATTCCTTTCCGCTGGAGGCGCGAGCGTGGCAGCCTGCCTGCGACTTCGAAACAGATCACTGTACGCTGTGTGGTCATTGTTCGCCAGTGATACGGGTCACAGCCACAACACCCCGGCAAGGGTGACCGCCGTCACAGAAGATCTGCAGAGTGCCGACCTACTCTGACGGTAACGACAACTCCATCAACGCGCCCCTTGAAAGGTGAATGTGCCATGAAATGCGCCAACCCAGATTGCAATGCCGAGGGGCTGTATCTCCGGAGCGGCAGCCTTCACGCACTCGACTTCGTCACCGCTGACGAGCAAGCGCCCGACGACAGGGGAATCAGGCGGAAGATCGTCTGGCTTTGCGGAAAGTGCACGAGACAATTCGAAGTTGAGACGTGGCGCCCGGCGGGGCAGCAATTGCGGCCGCGAAACGGAGAGTCAGCCCCTGTGGCCAGAGTTCCGGTGCCCCGGTTCGAGATGCGTCTCGCGGCGCGGCGTCTGGCCTCGTAGTTTCGCATCGCCGGAATGGCTGAGCCGCTTTCCACAAATGTAACAAGAGAATAATGCGACGAAGAGTGCTCTCACGCTTCTAACAGGGTTAGGCCGAATCCAGGCCCGACGAGCGGTGTGGCAGCGCTATGATGTTGTGCGGCCAACACCCGCTGGCGACGTACGGCATACGCCAGAGCGGAAATCAACGTCTTAGAATTCTGAACAGCAAGGAGCGAACTCATGAAGAAGACAGCGACTGAAGAACTGGAACATCGGCAGGCAGCGCCCCTGGCAACCCCGACGAATCTGAAGGGAACCAAAGATATAGTGGCAACGATGAACGCGATCCTGGCAGACGTGTTCGCGCTTTATATCAAGACCAAGAACTTCCACTGGCACATGAGCGGACCCCACTTCCGCGACTATCATCTGCTGCTCGACGAGCAGGGCGACCAGATTTTCGCCATGACCGACCCGATTGCCGAGCGCGTCCGCAAGATTGGCGGCGAGACCATCAAGTCCATCGGGCAGATCCATAGCCTGCAGCGCGTTCTGGATAACGATGCACAGTTCGTCGAGCCTTCCGACATGCTGGCCGAGCTGCGGGAGGATAATCAGACGCTGACGGCGCGCCTGCGCGAGGCTCACGGCGTCTGCGACGAACACAATGACGTTGCTACCGCCAGCCTGATCGAAGTGTGGATCGACGAGACCGAGCGGCGCACGTGGTTCCTCTTGGAGTCGACCCGGCGTCCCGACTCGAGCGGCCACTGAGCGTTTTCCCCTCAAAATGATTGCATGACACGGGACGGCAGAAATCTGGCCGTCCCGTAGTTCTTCTGGACATCCCCACAAAAGCTGGTCGGCTGCGATACTGCATATGTCTATGGAAATACGCGGTCGATTCGTGGGCAGCCGCCGCCGCTTTCTGAAGCAGGCGGGAGCCGCTGCCCTTGCTTCCCTTCCCGGTTACAGGGGACTTGGCCTTGCGGGTGCAGCCTCACCATCGCCCCGCGGAGTAGTGAAGAACCGAGCGCCCCTTGCACAGAATGCCTTCTACCTTCTGCCGCTAGGATCTGTTACGCCAGCCGGATGGCTGCGCGATCAATTACAGATCCAGGCAGATGGGCTGGGCGGGCATCTCGACGAAACCTGGGCTGACGTTGGGCCCAACAGCGGATGGCTGGGCGGCACGGGGGAATCCTGGGAACGAGGACCGTATTTCGTGGACGGGCTGCTTCCTCTCGCGTATCTGCTGAATGACCCGAAGCTGAAAGCAAAGGCGCAGAAGTTCATCGACTGGACGCTGGAGCACCAGGCCCCCAGCGGGATGATCGGCCCGAGCAGCAATGACGACTGGTGGCCGCGGATGGTCATGCTCAAGGCCCTGGCGCAACACGAGGAGGCAACCGGAGATCCGCGCGTTATCCCAACGCTGTCGCGGTATTTCGCCTATCAGCTTAAAGAGCTTCCGGGCAGACCGCTGCGGGATTGGGGGAAGTTTCGCTGGCAGGACAACGCCCTGATCGCGATCTGGCTCTACAACCGCACCAGCGATCCGAAGCTGATCGAGCTGGTGAGGCTGCTGCACAGCCAGGGACATGACTGGCAGAAGCAGTATGCAGACTTCAGGTTCACGGCGCCTGTAACTGCCGAGGCAATCAAGCTCAAAGAAGCTGGAGGGCTAGGTGATCTGGCGCTGTCGACGCACGGGGTGAATAACGGACAGGCGATCAAAGCCGCTCCGGTGTGGTACCTGGTCACGGGGAATGAGCAAGACCGGAGCGGTATTTCTGAAATGCTCGCCGCTCTGGACAAGTATCACGGATTGCCGAACGGGATGTTCTCCTGCGATGAGCATTTTGCGGGAAGGAATCCGTCGCAGGGCAGCGAGCTGTGCACGGTGGTGGAGACGATGTTCTCGCTCGAGCAGTCGCTCGCCATTGTCGGAGACCCTGAGCTAGGCGACAGGCTGGAGAAGCTCGCGTTCAATGCTCTCCCCGGAACTTTCACCGACGACATGTGGGCCCACCAGTACAACCAGGAGCCGAACCAGGTAGAGGTGAGCCTGCATCGCAAACCATGGACGACGGATGGTCCGGAGTCGAATCTCTACGGGCTGGAGCCAAATTTTGGTTGCTGCACGGCGAACTTTCACCAGGGATGGCCGAAGTTTGCGGCAAGCCTGTGGATGGCGTCTGCCGATGACGGGCTTGTTGCGGTTGCTTATTCTCCGTGTGAAGTGCGAACGCAGGTGCGCGGCGCCGACGTGCGCATCCAGGAGGAGACGGAATATCCGTTTCGCGGCATGGCGCGGCTCAAACTTGATGTTGGATCGCCGATCACTTTCCCACTGCGATTCAGAATTCCCGCGTGGGCGTCGGGGACGTCGATCCGTGTGAATGGACAGCCAGTACAGCCGCCAGTGGCAGGCACGTTCGCGAAGATCGACCGCACATGGCGGACCGGGGACGTGGTTGAAGTCGAACTCCCGATGCAGCCGCAGCTGGCGCGCGGATATAACGAGTCGGTCTCGATCGAGCGTGGACCGCTGGTCTTGTCCTTCCCTGTTGGCGAAGACTGGGTGAAGCTGCGCGATCGAGGCATGACCGCCGACTGGCAGGTGTTCCCGTCGTCGCAGTGGAACTACGCGCTCGCGGCCGGCGATTCGAACGTGGCTTCGGCCGCTCTAAAAGAGGGGGGCGTAGGAAAGCGTCCCTTCGCGCGCCAGGACACCCCGGTGTCGCTGGAAGTGCAGACGCGCAAGCTTCCGACGTGGCGCGCAGTCGATGGAGTCGCAGATCCTGTTCCGCAGAGCCCTGTGAGTAGCGACGAGCCGCTGGAGAGGATCACGCTCGTGCCGTATGCGGCGGCAAAGCTGCGGATCACGGCGTTTCCTGTGCTGAAGAGCTAGCCACGCAGCTATTGGTCGAGAGAGAACTGCCAGGCGACGATTTTCTTAAGGGAGTCGTAGGGGAGCTGTCCATTCGCGACCTCGCCGACGGGAATCTGCCGGCCGTTGATGAAGAGCATCGGCGTCTCGATCACCTCGAGGTCCTGCGCGAGCTTGATGGATGCGTCGACGGGGGCCTTCCCTGCGGAAGTGTAGGAGCAGGAGCCGATTTTGGCTGGGTCCAAGCCGATTTTTGTCACGGCATCGGCAAGTGTTGCGTCGGAGGTCTGCGGCGTAAGGCCGTCCTGCGCGGCGAATACTGCATCGATGAATTTGAAGAAGGCGTCGTTGCCGGCCTGCTGGGCGACGCACATGCCATAGGTGGCCGCCTTGTAGGCTTCGGTGTGGATGGCAGTCAGGGGAAAATTCTCGAAGACGAAGTGCGCCTGCGGAAAGTCGCTGATGAGCCTCTCGATGGTGGGCTGCACAGCTTTGCAGTGCGGGCACTGCAGATCGGCGAACTCGACCAGCTCGAATTTCTTGTCGGCGGCTCCACGACTCGGCCCATCGGCGCGCTCGCTCAGAGTGCGGCGCGTATCAGCGTAGGGATTGGCGCCGAAGGGCAGCACGTCGTTCGCGATGAGGTGCTTGCCATCGGGAGTGACGTAGAAGACCAGCGTAGCGAGCTGCTGCTGCGGATCGTTCTTCTGCGCGACAAGAGCGGTCACCTTGCTGACCCCTGGAGCCGGCGTCTGCTGGATTGCCTGAACCTGCCAGACGCGATCCGTGTCGTATCCCCAGGAGACGCGCAGGAAGGCCTCGACGGTTTCGCGGGAAGGCGCGGGGGCGGTGAAGTTCCTCTGATCGATGGGCGGGAACTTGGGTCCGGGCGACGCAGCGGGAGCTGAGGGAATTTCCGGCTTGGTCCCCGGCTCCTGCGCGGAGGCTGGAATGCAGAGGGTGAGTGCGGTGAGCGCGATGACGGCAAGAGTTCCCTGAATAGCTGGACGAAGCTGCATCAATTCCCTTTCGAGCTTGCGATTTATACCTGAACCTTGACGGCGATCGGGAAGCGTCGTCCCATGCCGAAGGCTTTTGTGGTGACTTTGAGGACTGGAGCGGCCTGCTGCCGCTTGTACTCGCTGCGCTCCACGAGTTTGACGACGCGGCGCACCAGTTCGATATCGACGGCCAGAGTAGAGGAGATATGCTCAGGTGTCTCGTAGCGCTCGACGTAGGCCTCGAGGATCGGGTCGAGAACTTCGTACGGCGGCAGCGAATCGGTATCTTTCTGGCCGGGGCGAAGCTCGGCCGACGGCGGCTTCTCGATGATCGACGCGGGAATGATCTCGCGCTCGCGGTTGAGATAGCGGCAGAGCGCGTAGACCTCCGTTTTGACGACGTCGCCGATGACGGCGAGCGCACCGACCATGTCTCCGTAGAGCGTGCAGTAGCCGGTGGCCATCTCGCTCTTATTGCCGGTGGTGAGGACAAGCGAGTTGAACTTGTTCGACAGCGCCATGACGAGATTGCCGCGGGTCCGCGACTGGATATTTTCCTCAGTGATGTCGGGCTGTAGCCCGGCGAAAATGGGTGCAAGAGCGTTGTTGTATTCAGCGAAGAGCGAGCTGATGGGGATGATCTCGAAGCGGATGCCGAGATTTTCGGCGAGATGGCGGCTATCGTCGATGGAGCCCTGCGACGAATAGGGGCTCGGCATACCGATGCCGAGGACATTCTCGCTGCCGAGAGCTTCGACGGCGATGGCCGCTACGAGCGCGGAATCGATGCCACCGCTGAGCGCGACGATGACGCGGGAGAATCCGCACTTCTGGACGTAGTCGCGCGTGCCGAGCACCAGGGCGCGGAAGATTGCCTCGTCCTCTTCCTCGGCATTCGCATGCATGTCGCCGGTGAGCGACTCGGTGTCGACGAAGATGAGATCTTCCTCAAAAGATTTCGCCTGCGCGATGACATTACCGTCGCGGCCGATTGCTATGCTGGAGCCGTCGAAGACGAGGCTGTCGTTGCCTCCGACCTGGTTGACCATCAGCACAGGCTTGGCGTGGTGGCGGGCGATGTTGGCCAGCATATCGCGGCGCGTGCGGCGCTTGTCGCGCCAGTAGGGCGAAGCGGAAATGTTGAGAATGACGGAGCCGCCGCCGCGGATCAGTTCCTCGACCGGGTCGACGCTGTAGAGCCGGTTTTCCCAGAAGCTCTTGTCGTTCCAGGCGTCTTCGCAGATGGTGAGGGCGACGTGCTCGCGGTCCAACGAGAAGAGCCGCTGCTTGTGAGCGGGCGCGAAGTAGCGCTGCTCGTCGAAGACGTCGTAGTACGGCAGGAGCATCTTCGACTGGACGAATTCGATGTGGCCGTTGCGCAGCAGGGCGGCGGAGTTCATGACGTGCTTGCCGGTACCGTGGTGGGCGGGCGTGACATAGCCGCAGATGATGGCTGTGCGGCTGTGCGCGGTGTTGGCGGCCAGTTGCTCCACCACCTGGCCGGCGCGAGCGACAAAGGCAGGCTTCTCGAGCAGATCGGCCGGCGGATATCCGCAGACGCAAAGCTCGGGAAAGAGAACCAGATCGGCATTCCCCTGTTCGGCACGGCGGGCGAATTCGAGTATCTTCTGTGCGTTTCCGCAAAAGTCGCCAACGGTTGGATTGATCTGGGCGAGCGCGATCTTCACATATCCAGTTTAACAACCGGGAGGAGCGCGAAAGCCTCTGAAATGCGACTGATGGGGCTCTCCCGTATGGCGAACGAGCGAAGACGATTAGCGGAAGCGGAGCCTGCGAACAATTTTTCGCAGGATGGAATAAATGACAGCCTGGAGGTTTTTTATATGCAGAGATCGCCGCACGGCGACTAACCGAAAGGAAATTCATGAAGGTTCTGTTGGCGTCTTCCCCGTTAGCCGGGCATCTGAATCCGATGCTCGTCGCTGCCCGCGTACTTAAGGATGCGGGACACACTGTTGCCTTTTACACTGGCGGTCTATTTCACGAAAAGATCGAGGCGGCCGGGATGCGTTTCTTTCCCCTTCCCGCGGACGTGGATTACGATATGCGGGATATCGATGCCGCCTTTCCGGAAAGAAAACACCACGCACCGGGCATTCCGCAGTTGCTCTATGGAATAAAGGCGGTCTTCGTCGACACTATTCGATCGCAGTTCAGAGGATTGAGGGCGGTGCTGCGGGAGTTTGCACCCGACCTGATCATGTACGAGACGAGCTTTTGCGGGATGCTCCCACTGCTTCTTGGTCCGCGATTTCTGCGGCCGCCGAGCGTCTACCTCGGCATCAGCACGCTGCAATTGGCGCGGCAGGATGGAGCGCCGTGGGGTGCCGGACTACCGCCTGCTACAAATGCGGCACAACGCGAGGAATACGCGGCGATTGCGCTGAAAGTCAACGAGGCACTGACCAACCCGGTGCGAGAGCACGCTGACCACATCCTGCACGAATTGGGAGTTAAGGGATTGCCGGCGCCTCTGTTTGAGTCGATGGCGACACTCGCCGATCTGATTCTCCAACCATGCACCCCCACTTTCGAGTTTCCGACGCGCGACCGGGATGACAGGGTGCGCTTTATTGGACCACTGATGCCACAGGGGACCGGCGACGTGCCGCCGCAGGTGAAAGAGGCCAAGCGTGCCGGAAAGAAAGTGATGCTCGTCAGCCAGGGAACGGTGTCCAATGACGATCTGGGCAAGTTGCTGGCGCCGGCTATCCAGGCCTTCGGAGATCGCGAGGATTTCCTGATTCTGGTCACGACAGGTGGAAAACCGATCGAGATGATTCCCTGCCCGATACCAACAAACACGATTGCTTCGCGGTTCCTCGGCTTTAGTGAGATTTTGCCTGATGTGGATGTTCTGGTTGCCTTCGCCAGCTATGGCACCGTGACCCAGGCGCTCAGTTTTGGCGTGCCGATGGTGGTGGCAGGAACAGGTGAGGACAAACCCGAGATCGGCAGTCGCGTAGAGTGGACGGGAAGCGGGGTCTATCTGCGTGCGGATTACCCCTCCGCTGAAGAAGTACGCAATGCGGTCGAGCAGGTGCTCTCAAACGGGACATACCAGACGCGCGCGAGAGAGCTTGCTGGGGATTTCGCGGAGTACGATGCAGCCACGGAGCTTCCGCAACTGCTCGAACAGGCGGTTGCCGAGGAGGCAGCGGTGGAGAGCTAGGTCGCGCGGGCCGCGATCAGGCTCCAGTGCAGTTATTCACCAGATCGCGGATTTGCGATGTGATGACTCCGCAACCGAGGAAAATCGGTTTGTCTGTGCACTGGATGGTCAGCACCTGGGCAGCGGGATCATAGTTCCACTCGATGGTGATGCCGCTGCCCGAGGCGCTGCCGCTGTTTCCGGAAATGTTGATCCCCGCGGATTGCGCCTTCTGCAGGAGACACGTGAAGTGTTCCTGGGTAATCCCGGAGAATGTCTGGACATCACAGCCTGCCATACTAGACTCCCGAGGGGTCACTCTCTGCATAGTAATGCGAATTTCGCGGGGCCGCGAGGCCAGGAGCCTAGATTTATTCAGAACTATGGGCTGGTGCGGGTAAGCGCGGCGGCGCCTGCAGCCGCACGGCGATAAGGGCTGCAAGGATCAGGAGGACTCCGGTGACGAGCAGGGCGGCGCGGAAGCTGTGGGTGAGATCGCTGGCCAGGCCCATGATGTAGGGTCCGGTGAATCCGCCGACGGCTCCGACCGAGTTGACAAATGCGATGCCTCCTGCAGCGGCGGTTCCGCGGAGGAGGGACGCGGGGAACGTCCAGAAGGGTGCTACTGTCCCCCAGACGAATCCTGTGGCGAGGAAGATGGCAATGAGGGAGAGGATCGGGTTGGCGAGCGCTGCGCTGGCAATAAACGCCACAGCGGCGACGATGAGCGAAACGATCAGATGCCACTTGCGCTCACCGGTCAGATCGGAGCTGCGGGCGACGAGCAGCATGCATGTGGCAGCGAGAACGTAGGGCACCGTGGTGAGGGCGATAACGCTGAGGTCCCCGGAGTGGGTGAGGTTTTTGACCACGATGGGCAGCCAGAGCGTGAGCGCATAGAACGCCACCGACATGGCAAAGTAAATTGCTGCCAGCATCCAGACGGCGAGACTGCGAAAGGCGTGGCCGAGGTGGGTGGCGTGGGCGTGGTGATGATGCGCGGAAACCTCCGCGACGAGCCACTCGCGCTCCGATGGCAAGAGCCAGTGGGCCTCTTCCGGACTATCGGTCAGAACAAACAGGGTGGCGATGCCGAGAATTATCGAGGGTGCGCCTTCGCCGATGAAGAGCCACTTCCATCCGGCGATGTGAGCGATGCCGTCGAGCCGCAGAAGCAGCGTGGAGATGGGTGCGCCGATGATTCCGGCTGCGGGCGCGGCGGTGATGAAGAAAGCAAACGCGCGGGCGCGGTGCGCGGCCGGGAACCAGCGAGTGAGGCAAAGGATGATTCCGGGGAAGAATCCGGCCTCGGCTACTCCGAGAAGAAAGCGGAGCAGGTAGAAGCCAAAAGGCGAGTGGATGACCGCCATGGCGGAGGAAATAATTCCCCATGCGACCATGATGATCGCCATCCAGCGGCGCGGACCGAGACGCAAAAGGATGAGGTTGGCGGGTATCTCAAAAATGGCGTAGCTGATGAAGAAGAGCCCCGCGCCGGCTCCGTAGACCGTGTCCGAAAAACCGAGGTCGCGGCGCATGGAAAGCGCGGCAAAGCTGAGGTTGACGCGGTCGAGATAAGCGCAGACGTAGAGCACGAAGAGGAAGGGGATCATTCGCCAAAAGACTCGGCGCATGGTGCGGGCGGGATCGGCGATGAAGGGTAACTGGCTGCCCGGCATAGCGATTAGAGTAGCGGTTCTTTGCAAAACGTGCAGGCAAGCGGTATGGATTCACCGCAAAGACGCGAAGGACGCCAGGTTTGGCCTTGTGATTTTTTCAGGAGAGGCTCCGTTATCACGCCAAAATTTGGGCCGCCGCGCGCAGGCCGGAGCGGAGTGCGGCATGGACCGTACCCCAATGGCCCGTGGTGTCGGTGTGCTCTCCGGCGAAGTAAAGAGTGTCGCCGACCGGTACGGCAAGATCGCCGGATGCGGTGAGCGCGCCAGCCGGAGCGTAACTGTAGGCGCCGCAGCTATAACGGTCAGATTGCCAGTCGTGGGCGTGAAAGCTGACGAGGAGTTCCGAAAGATCGCGCCGGTTGAAGATTGCAGACAAGGTGGTGAGGGCTTCTTCTTTCAGCGCAGCGCCGGTTGGCCCTTGCAGCGCACGCGGTCCCGCGGTCCAGGCGGTTAGCGTGGGCGAGGGATTCGGAGCGGCACTCCACCAGGTCGGAAGCGGCATTCCCTGGGCGAAAAGAAAGTTGAGGTTGGGAGCCGACGCCTCCCAGAATCGCTCGCGGAAGAGCAGCGTGATGCGCACCGCCGGGCCCATGGCAAGCTTGTGGAGCGCGGCGAGCGAGCTTGAGGGTGCAGGCGTGATGCCCGGCGATCCGGACTGAAGTACGCCGAGCGGTAACGCGATGACCACGCGGGGAGCGCGGATTTCTGGCAGCTCCGGGTTGGATGTCGAAATTCGGGCGTCACCGGGGCTCCAGTCAAGGGCTGTCGCGACCGTGTTCAGGTGAAGCTGTCCACCCGATGCGAGCAAGCGGTCCCGGAGGAATACGGCGAGATGGTCGTAGCCTTCAAGAATCCGGAATGACCGATCGCCGTCGATGCTTTCCTCAGCCTGCTGTTGTTTTCGCAGGGCGGCTGTCCCGATACGGGTTGCGTCGGCAGCGTTGAAGCCCTCGACGTATGCGGTGGCGCGGACGGCGACATGCCGGGGCAGGTGCTTCCGCGCCAAGAATTCAGCAAAGGGAATGTCAGGCGATTCAGGCAGGTCGTCGAGAACCTCGAACGCTTCATCGAAGAATCCGCAGTCGCCGAGCTTGCCGTCCTCGTAGCAGACAAAGTCGCCTTCGCGCTTGTAAAGAGTGAGCCCGGCTTCATGAATGAGGTCGAGCAGCTCAGGCGGGCGGCCATGCACGAATTCCGCACCGAGTTCGATGGGCAGGTCAGTTGCGGCGTCACGCGCCGTCAAGATGCGGCCGCCGATGCGGTGTCTCGCCTCGATTAGAACTACGTTGTGTCCGCCCTCGGCGAGAGTGCGGGCGGCGGCGAGGCCGGCGATGCCTGCCCCGATCACAGCGATATCGGAGTTCGACATGGGCTTATCTCGGCTGCACCTTAATGAGAACGAGCGCATTGGGAGTAAGCTGCAGCTCGAGCTTGCCGTTGCTGAGCTTCGATGGATCGGGCACAGGCAGAGCGGTCTCGCGGTTGAGTTGCTCTACCTGCTCGGGCGTAGGATCGAGCGGCTTCCCCATGGCCGCGTAGCGCGGGAGAACGTTGCCGTGATCACTGTCCACGCTCTGTGTCGTAATGCTCGCATTGGGCGGAATTCCGCTGAAGCTCAGGGTCATGGTGCGGTTAGTTCCCTGCTTGTCAGGGTCGACCAGGTTCCACGCGGCGATGGCGAGGGAACCGTCAGAGGATTTCGTGACGATAACGTCGCTGGAGCTGTTGGCAAGGCGTTGGTTTCCGAGTTGGTGCAGCAGGCCGTAGGCGTAGTAGCTGGGCTTGTTGGTCCCGCCCTTGGCGCGCAGGCCGAACTGACCGGAGAACGGCTCGGGAATCGGGCCACCCTCTTCGAAGACGTCGGAGAAGGTCCAGAAAGAGAGCATGTCGACGCCGCGGCATTGGCGGATGGTATTGGCTAGTGCGGGTCCAACGAAAATGGTGTCGCGCGACTCGTTCATGCCCTGCACGTTCCATTCGGTCCACATGAGCGGCAGATCAGGCATGGGCGACGCCTGAATTTGACCGCGCACCTTCGCGATGGCACGGGGAACGCGCTCGTCCATGGGGATATCTTTGGGGAAGCCGGGAGGGAGATCGGCGGGACGAACTTCCTCGTTGGGGCCGAATAGATCCTCGACGGTGTCGTCGGAGTATCCGTGGGTAGACACGAAGTCGATGGGGACGTGGTTGTCTGCGCAGTATTTCAGAAAGGCCGGGATCCAGTAGGCGGCCGAGCTGGCGGGTCCGCCGACGCGCAGGCGCGGGCTCACGTCTTTCAGGGCGCGCGCGGTGTGAGCATATAGGTCGAAGTAGGACTTCTGGCGCGGGATACCGTTCCAGAAATCGATATTGGGCTCGTTCCAGACTTCGAAATACCACTGCGAGACTTCGTCAATGCCGTAGCGCTCGACAAGATGCTTCGCGAATGCCGTCATCAGCGCGTCCCAGCGCTCTATACTCTTGGGCGGAGAGACATTCTGCTTGTACCAGAAGGGATGTAGCGCGTCGGGGTTGAAGGCGAGCTTCTTCGGCATGAAGCTGATTTCGACGAAAGGACGGACGCCGTTTTTGAGCAGCCCGTCGTAGATCTGGTCAACGTAAGCGAAGTTATAGACGGGATTGCCGTGCTCGTCTTCGTTGTAGACACCGACTTCATCGTGAAGGATGGCGTGGAAGCGGACGTAGCGGAAATCGGTAATCTGCTTCACCGCGCGGAGGTCGTCGCGGTAGCTCTCGCGGAGAGTCAGGATGGCGCGGCCAGAGCCGAACATCTGTTCCCAGAAGTGCGGGAAAGGCGTGGCTGTCGCGTTGGCGTCGATCTGGACCTGGTCCTGCGCGGTCGAGGGCGGTGCCGAGGCTGAAAACAACAATGCCAGGCCCACGAAAAAGTGGACGAGCCGATTCACTTTGGTCATGACTTACTCCTGAAACGGGTCGGCGAAGTTGTGGACGACGCGGGATGAGCGTTGCAGGGAAAGGAGGGTGCGCCGACTGATTTCGACGCACCCTTATTGCGATTAGAAGCTGAAGCGCCCCTGGAACGTAATGATTCTCGCTCCAAGTGCACTTGTCGCCTGGCCCAGTCCGGGGTTTGCAATGTTGGTCGAGATACTGGTGGGGTTGATGTTCAGCGTATTGAAGATATTGAGGAAGTTGGCCTGGATTTCGATCTTCGCGCCTTCGCCAACGCCCGGAATTCTGGGCAAGCCAAATGCTTTGGAGAGGTTCATATCCACGTCACGGTAGTCTGGGCCCGGCATCGAGTTGCGGCCAGTTCCCGGCGGCGGGATGAATGCGGTTGCGAACGACCCGGGAGCATCTGCGATTGCATTCGCGTAATTTGGGACCGCAAAGTAGTTGTTGAAGAACTGATCGTTATTAGTTCCGGTATTCGCAGTGCCCGGGTTAGTAAAGTTACTTCCCGTCTTGAACGCGTTATTGCTTGAGTTGCGGCCGCCGGTGCCGTTGTAATAGGGACGCAGATTCTGGAACCCGTAGTTGCAAAGGTTGCAGTAGATCTGGTGCGGTGCGGTATAGAAGGGAGTCCACCCGAAACCAGAGTGGTACGTGAAGATACCACTGATCGTCCATCCGCCGGCGACCTTCTCCCTCCAGTCGTTGCCGTGGAAGATAACGGGCTGCCAGATGCCGAACAGCTTGAAGGTATTTCTGATGTCGTAATCCGATCGTCCGTAGGCGAACTGGGTGTTGTAAATATAGGGCGAGCGGAAGTACGGGCCCGAGTTCGTATCGAAGCTATGAGCCCAGGTCCATTGCCCCTCGATAGAGAATCCTTGCACGAACTGATGCTTCATGTCGGCGATCATCATGTTGTTTTTCGATTTGCCCTGGTTGCCGGCAGTATTGACGCTATTGACCAGAGGATTGAGTGGCGCACCGATTGTGAACCCGTATCCGTTTGCGTCATAGTTGAACAAGAGGTGCTTGCCGGTGCTGCCCAGATAGGTGAGGGTTCCCACCCATCCATGCGTTAGATCCATTTCTACTTCAAGAGAATAGTGGTGCACATACTGTGTGGGCAGATTGTTCGTCAGCGCATTCAGATTCGCGGCTCCCACAATTGGCAGTCCGGCAGAGTTAAATGTGGTGATCACGCTCGGGTTCGCCGGATACCCGTTGATATTCGTCGGGCTTGAGGAAGTAGCGTAGAGAATATTCGGATTGATTTCACGTGGACTGGTGCTGGTTCCCGGAACAGACGAGGTTCCCGGCGGGTTGAAGTCGTTGGCGTTCGCGTTCGCAATTTGCTCCTGGTTGTAGTTCAAACCGTAACCGCCGCGCCAGACGACCTTTCCGTTGTAATAGTTCGGCGCCCAGTTAAAGCCAACCTGTGGTCCAAAGTTGAGCGTTTGGGCGTTCCATGCGTTGATTCCGGGGCGGATTGTGATGCCGGTGAGAAAACTGGAGCCGCTGCCGAAGCGCAGAACGCCCATGTTGTTGTCTTTATCACTAAGCGGTCCAAAGTAAGAGTAGCGAAGACCAGCGGTCAGGGTCAGATTCGGACGGGCCTTCCAGTTATCCTGGAAGAAGAAGCCCCAGATAGTCTGGCGGTTATCGTTGCGGAACCCTCCGGGAAAACCGGTGGTTGACTGGAACGGGCCGCCTTCGGCTTCCGGAGCATCATTCAGGAAATCCCAGATGTTGTAGAAGGTGAAGTTCGGTGCGCCGATCGGGTCGTTCAGATAGTAGAGCCGGGTAGCTTCACCCCCAAACTTCCAGGTCTGCGAGCCATGAACCATGGTCGCGACGTCCTTATAGCCGTAAGTCCATTGGTTCAGATGCGCAGGTACCGGCACGCCGAGCTGTCCGAGGGCGATGTTCCCAAAGTTGTTCTGGCCATTACTGCTATACCAAAGGATCTGGGGCAGTCCGAACGGAGCCTGTGGGTTGCTGCCCAGTTCGTTATAGCGCCACCCCGCAGCATTGGCGCGGGCTTCGTTGAGGAAGTTCGGGGAAAAAATGTGATTCCAGATGCCCGAAAAGGCGTCGTTTACCTGCTCATGGTGAAAGAGCTGGTAACCGAGGGCGCCGTTCAAATTGGTCCTGCTGGCTGGAACCCAATAGATGACGAAAGCGATGTGGTCTTTGCTGCCAACCTGGCCATCCATGCGTCCGTTCCATTGCTGAAAATTTGTGGTGGTAGGGTTGCTGACGGTGTACAGGGCAATATCGGGGACATTCGAAAGGCCGCTGCCGACGCCAGGGTTGGCGGGGCTTACCCAGGTGAGGTCCTGCTTGCCTAGCCCGGTGGTCAGCGGCGATCCGAGATTCAGGCCCTGACCGGGGATGGTCCTGCAATTTACGCCTTCCATAAGACTGAACTGCGCGCACGTTGTGGAGCCGATCACGGTGCCGTTCACGGCTGATCCCGGAAAACCGAGAAAGGTGGCAGCAATGCTGCCTGCGGGCGCAAGTCCATTAAATTGGGAGGTTGGGTACCACTCGGTGCCGGTCGCCCCGATAGTCTGCGCTTGCTTCTCGTACGCGAAGAACGCGAATAACTTGTCCTTCCAGATTGGACCCCCAATGCTGCCGCCCCACTGGTTGTAGCGGTCTTCGTCGCGGAGCAGGCCACGTTCGGCGGGCGTCAGCTTGGCTCCGGTAGTTGGATTAAATGCCTGTACGGACCCTGGACCATTCCAACGCTGATACGCATCCAAACCGGGGCGAACGAGCTGGAAGAAGAAGCTACCGTGCACATGGTTCGTTCCGCTCTTGGTGATCATTTCGACTACGGCACCCGCGAAGCGGCCATTCTCCGCGTCGTAGGCGTTCGAAACAATCTTGAGATCGCCGATCGACTCCGGACTTGGAGTAATGACCGTAGCTCCGCCCCAGACAGCACTATCCGTGCTGATACCGTCGATGGTGTAACCATTATTCTCGTACTGGCCGCCGTTCACGTTGGCCGAAGGGCCGTTTTCCGTGGCGAAGATACTGCTGGAATGTCCGAGGTTGCCGCCCCCGCCCGATGAAGCTCCTGTCTGAGTGCCTGGAGCCTGAAATCCGCCGCCTCCGGCTGCCTGCGCGCCGTCGGAGAGGGCTCCGGGCGCCAGGCGAATGAGGCTGGTTGGGTCGCGTTCATACACCGGCATATGTTCGATCTGGTTGGCAGAGATGGACGTTTGAGTATTCGCGGTCTCGGTGTCGAGCGCTGGAACAGTCGAACCGTTTACGGTGACGGTCTGCGTGGACCCTCCGGGCTCAAGAATTACGTTGACCGAGTTGGCCTGTTCCGGAATCAGTTGCAGGTCGCTGATGACTTTCTTTTGAAAGCCACTCTTCTCCGCCGTCAGTTCGAAATGATCGGGTGGAAGGGCGTTGAAATTGTAGACACCCGAGGGGCTGCTGGTTCGGGTAACGACGGTATCCGTCTGGAGATCCTTGAGTGTGAGTGTTGTTCCCGGAATTACTGCTCCTGTTGAATCTGTCACCGTACCCTGAATTGAGGTGCGGAATTGGGCGCTTGCCGGAACACTGAGGACCAGGAGGATTACGACCATCGCGCAGCTTGCGAGAAGGCTCAAGAGCTTGGTTTTCATACTGCCTCCAAAAAAACATCGCTGGGGTTTATGGGCGGCAACGATATTGCCCGTCCATCGCTTGAGTTTTCAGATTCCAGATTTGCGTCTCTCTATGCCAGGTGGCAGATTTGGACGCTTTTGAATGGCGCGTCACGTTGAGAGCGATAAGGTTCCAGCCCATATTGCCTCCCCTCGGACTCGACGTACTTAAGGGCAACAACAAGTTGTACTACTTTCGGGATGCCCCTGGCACGTGCGGGGACCACTCAAGTGAACGCCATAAAAAGCTTCAGGCCGGCTTCGGGCCTGAATCTTTGACTCCCTCAAAATGCTTTTTTATTGGTCGCGTAGCGTCTTCATCGGGTCGACGCGGGCGGCGCGCCAGGCGGGCGTGAGGCTCGCCATGGCGGACACAGCCGTGAGCAGGACCGGGACGGCCATCCAGGTGAGCGGATCGAACGCTCCGACTCCGTAAAGCTGGCTGGAGACGAGACGGGTCAGGACGGCGGAGGCTGACAGCCCGAGGACGATTCCGATAGCAGCGAGAATGAGACCGCGCCTGAGGATCAGGGCCAGCAGATCGGCGCGGCGCGCCCCGAGAGCCATGCGCAGACCCATCTCGCTGGTGCGCTGCGCGACCATGTAGGATAGGACGCCATACAGTCCGATAGCGGAGAGCAGCAAGGCCATTCCTGCGAAACAAGACAGCAGAAGCGTAGTGAATCGCGGCTCTGACGCGGCGGAAGAGATCATGTCCTCGAGCGTATGAACGTGATAGACCGGGACGTCGCGATTCGCGGCACCAACCAGCGCACGAAGGGGCGTGGCGAGCGCAGTCGGGTCACCGCCAGTGCGGAGCACGAAACTGGGAGAAGTGACGCCGCATTGTGCCAGCGGGAGATAGAACGCAGGCCGCGCCTCCCGAGTGAGACTGCGCTGCTTGATGTCTCCTACGACGGCGATGATCTCGTGCATTGCCTTCGGATGGATTCCATCGCTCAGGCCCGGCTCGATATGCCTGCCGATAGGATTCTCATTTGGAAAGAACTTCTTCGCGAAGCTCTCGCTTACGATCACCACACGCTGGGAGTTACTTGAATCCGTGGCGGCAAAGTCGCGTCCGCGCAGGATGGGAATGCGTAGCGTACTGAAGAAATTCGGCGTGACGATGTGGACGTCGGAGGAAGGCTCATCTCCTTTCGCAGTGGGACGGCCTTCGATGTCGAACGTGACGCCGATGTTGTCGCCGGAGAACGGCAGAGGCCATCCGGCCGCAGTGGATTTGACTCCGGGAAGGGCCGCAGCCTGGGGCAGGAGCTGTTCATAGAAGCGGGCGACCTTGTCGGCGTATCCCTTACCGGAAGGGTAGCTGAGATCTGCGGTGAGCACGTGGTGGCGATCGAAGCCGGGATCGACGGAGAGCACGCGCACGAAGCTGCGAGTGAATAGTCCGGAGCCGATGAGAAGCAGGAGCCCAAGCGCCGTTTCGGCAACGACGAGCGAGCTATGCAGGCGGTGCTGGCCTCTCCCGGCGGTGACGCTGCGAGCGCCATCGCGCAGAGCGGCCGAAGGGTCGAGACGCGACATGCGCAGTGCAGGGACGACTCCAAAGAGCAGCCCCGTCAAGACGGAGACAACCACGGTGAAGGCCAGAACTGTGGAGTCGACGGAGATGCTCTCGAGGCGAGGCAGGTTTTGCGGGACGAAGCGCAGCATGCCCTGCAGAAAGACGGTCGAGAAGCCCAGGCCGACCGCACCTCCGAGACAGGAAAGCAGTAGCGATTCGATGAGCACCTGCCGGACGATTTCAGCACGGCTTGCTCCAAGTGCTGAGCGGATGGCTATCTCCGCGCGCCGGTTCGATGCGCGTGCGAGCAACAGGCCGGCGACATTGCCGCACGCGATGAGCAGCACGAGCGACACCGCGGCAAAAAGGATACGGAGTGCGGGGCGGGAATCTCCGATCAGCGCATCGAGCTGCGGCTTGACCTGTGCGGAGGTAAAGGCCTTGTTGGACTCGGGGTACTGTGCGGCAAGATTGCTGTCAATGTGGCTGAGGTCGGCCTGTGCCTGTTCCGGGGTCACGCCAGGCTTGAGGCGTCCGATCACGTCGAGCATGTGCGCGCCGCGCTGATCTGTTAACGGAGTGTCGCCGTCAGGATCGAACGCATCGCCAGCGGGAGTAGTCCAGAGCTGCGGCGCGGGATTCTGATAAGGGAAGCTGAAGCTTGCGGGCATTACTCCGGCGACGGTGTAGGCGTAACCGTCGAGGGTGATGGTTTGACCGATGATGTCGGAGCGGGAACCGAAGACTGTCTGCCACAATTGGCGGCTGAGCATGGCGGCGTTGTGGCCGGCCTTTTCTTCTTCGGGGAGGAAGTCGCGCCCCAGCTCCGGATGAATGCCAAGCACGCGGAAGAAGTCGGCGGAGACGATCTCGGTCTGGAGGACCCGTGCGGTTCCGGCATTGGTCAGAGTGTCGTTCGAGTCGCGGTACGACGCGATTGCGCTAAAGGAACGGTTCTGCGCGCGCCAGTCGAAAAAGTCCGGATAGCTCAGGCTCTGCGGGGCTACGATGCTGGTTCGGCGGCTCTCGTGCTGCATCTCCATCAGGCGGCCAGGTTCGGGAAAAGGCAATGGACGCAGCAGCACAGCGTTGACCAGGCTGAAGATTCCTGTGGTGGCGCCGATTCCGAGGGCAAGGGTAAGCACGACAGTAAGGGCAAAGCCGGGGCTCTTGCGCACCTGCCGGATGGCGAAGCGGATGTCTTGAGAAATGTTGTGCATGGCAGCTCAGCTCTGAACGAGCATGTTCGGGGCCATAGCCCGGATCGCGCCAAGCACTTAATAGTAGAGAGGATACAGGCAGAGCCATAGCGCGGGATGCCGGATGGGAGTGTTCGGAATCGTTAAGGTGTGTCCAGCGCCAGACAGAACCGGGAGACCCCAGGGGTCTCCCGATAGAATCTTTGATTTGGCGTGAAGCTAGATGGCCTGGACGTTCTCTGCCTGCAGGCCCTTGGGGCCGCGGACTACGTTGAACTGAACGCGCTGCGCTTCCTTGAGGCTGCGGAAGCCGTTAGAGCTGATCGCCGAGAAATGAACGAAAACGTCTTCGTTGTTGCTATCGCGAGTAATGAAGCCAAAACCCTTGGCGTCATTGAACCACTTGACAATACCCTGTTCCATGATCGGTGTTTCCTTTTGCAGATTTGATTCGCTTGAATATTTCGAGGAAGGTGCGGCGGCAAGCAGTGCTTTGAAGCATCACATACGGCGTTTAACCCACTCAAGAACGAGCGTTACTTAAAGTATAACGGCACGGCCAGACGATCTCGACAGAAAAAGGTTAACGTTTCGAGAATTCCGGTCACGGATGGGAAGTGCGGGCCGCATCAATGGATGCGGCAATCCTCTCCATGCCTGGTCGAAGAGACAACGCAAAGGTTTGCTCCACAATTGGTACATAGGCGCGTGGGTTTTCACAGTAAAGAACAATGCTCTGTGTGAGCCTGGTGCGCCCACCCGGGATGGCGGCGAAACTCCACCTGAAATACATGACGGCGCGGTCCAGCGGGAATTCGATGGTGTAGAACCTCAGGGTCATCACATCGCGAAGATGCCAGTGCTGCGGTGGCTGGTCCGGCATCCACGTTGTACCGCGCGATCCCTCGGCGAACGGTCCTTCCAGGACAAACTGCGCTGGCGGATCGTTCCAGTTGGCGACGTTGCTCATGTAACCCCAAGCGAAGTCAGGGCTGGCGTCTGTTTCGACAGAGTGTTCGGCTTGCCAGGCAATTTCGGTCATGTCGATCAACGATGTGCCACAGCCTCGTCAGCGTAAAGCGCGACGATCTCGGGAGCATATTTCTGCGCGATGACGCGGCGCTTAAGCTTGAGGCTCGGAGTAAGTTCGCCGGAGTCGAGCGACCACTCGTCGGCGACGAGATGGAAGCGCTTGATGGTTTCGAAGTTCGCCAGGGAGCCGTTCACGCGATCCACGATGGTCTGGTACTGGGCAACGACACGCGGGTCGGCGACAAGCTCGCGGTGCGTCGGAGCGCTGATTCCCTGTTGCGCTGCCCACGCCTCAAGCATTGCGAACTGCGGGGCAATCAGTGCGGAGGCAAATTTGTGGCGGTCGCCGACAAGGGCGGCCTGCGCGATAAGCGGATCTGCCTTGAGCTTATTTTCGATCGGCGCTGGCGCGATAAGTTTGCCACCGGATGTCTTGAGCAGTTCCTTCTTGCGGTCGGTGATGTAGAGAAAGCCGTCGGCGTCCAAGCGTGCGATGTCTCCCGTGCGGAAGAATCCCTGTTCGTCGAAATGTTCGCCGTGCAGGGGCTGCTTCCAGTAGCCTTGAAAGATGCTGGGACCGGAGACAAGCAGTTCTCCGTCATCGGCGATGCGGCAGTTGACATTAGCCAGGGGCTGTCCGACTGAGCCGATCCGGTTGCGCTGTGGCGTATTGATCGCTATGACCGGCGAAGTTTCGGTGAGGCCGTAGCCTTCGAGGATGCGGATGCCTATCCCGGCGTACCAATGACCCGTATCGAGGCCAAGCGGGGCTCCTCCGGAGATGAAGTGGCGGACGCGGCCTCCGAAGGCCTGCCGGATCTTCTTGTAGACCAGAGCGTTGGCGAGTTTCCAGCCCAGGGAGCCGGGCGTGCGGCCCTGGGCGATCTCCTTCTTATGCTTGCTGCCAGTGGAGATTGCCCAACCGAACAGGCGTCTCTTGACGGGGGACCCGGTTGCGTGGCGCTCGACCTCCTCGCGAACCTTCTCGTAGACGCGAGGCACGGCGACGAAGATCGTCGGCCGCACGGAGGTCATGGCCGCAGGCAGCTTGTCGAAGGCCGGGCAGTAAGCGATGGTAACGTTCTGGGCGTACAGGGCGTAGTCGAGGTGACGCGCCGTGATGTGCGAGAGCGGCAGGAAGGAGATGCAGGAGTCCTCCTCCAGTCCCATGCCAAAGCCATCGGTGGAGTAGTTGATATTGGAGGCGATGTTGCCGTGTGTGAGTACGACACCCTTGG
This sequence comes from uncultured Acidobacteriaceae bacterium, assembly GCA_963782175.1. Taxonomy (GTDB): domain Bacteria; phylum Acidobacteriota; class Terriglobia; order Terriglobales; family Acidobacteriaceae; genus Silvibacterium. Next base: position 157,348 of record CAWAIX010000004.1, on the reverse strand, counting down.
GCTCGCCGGTAGTACCGGAGGTGTAGATGAGCGTGGCGAGGTCTTCGGAGCGGACATCATAGGCGCGGCGGTCGAAATCGGCGTCACGGATGGTGCCGCGGGCGTCGGCATCCCGGATAAGGGATGAGAAGGTGACGGCGTCCGCGGTTCCCGCTTCGTCCATCAGGACAATGTGCTCGATGGCGGTCTGGGACCGGGTTTGCGCGACTTTTTCGTATTGCGCCAGGCTGGAGACCACGGCGATACGCGCCCCCGAGTCGGCCAGAAGGATGGCGATCTGCTCAGCGGTCAGTGTCGGGTAGATCGGTACGTCGACTGCTCCGAGGGCGAGCGTTGCGAAGTCGGTGACAGCCCACTCCCAGCGATTCTCGCCAAGGATCGCGATCCGGTCGCCCTTCTGGATGCCCCAGGAGGTGAAGGCCTCAGCCACGGCGCGGACGCGCTGGTAGATCTGGGCCCCGGAGATGGGATGCCAGGCTCCGGCTGCGTCCTGGATGAGCATGGCGCGCTCGCGGTTGGAACCGGCGATGGTGAAGAGAATGTCGTTGAGCGTCTTGAGATTCAGCACTGCGCGTCAACTGTATCGAACGCTGGAAAGTGATGCAAATCCCCTCCCCACCCCCTCCCCCCTCGAATCTGTAACCGTCTCATTCTGCAGGGTTTGACTGCGACCTATAGGTCAACTCATACATAGAATGGGAGATACGCTATCTCATAGAAATCAGGGATGTTGCCAGCGACCGTTGAGACCGCTCCCGGGAGTCAAAACCATTTCAAAGAGAAAGGCCCGACTGCGATGAGCCGGGCCTTTTTTGCCTCTACTTCTATTGTAGCGGGTTCGGGGAAATTGTCAGCCAGGTGACGGAATCGGACGTCCGATGCTATTGGTCGGCTCTTACGCCGGACCTTTAGCTAATTTCTCGCTAAAGTCTTATTCCTTCTTTACAGGTTTCGGAATGTACTAAAAAGGAACTGAGGACTGGTCCAGCTAAAAAGAGTGGGCACTACCGTCCAACCCGCGCGAAAGCTGCTTCGACAACGATCAAATGGGCAGTAGCAGCGGCACCATCGAGCAGGTAAACGATCCCGCCGGAACATCGCGGTGCCTGGTTCGTCCCGCAACCCCCGCCGACATATCTGATATCACCGCAATCTATGGCAGATTCGTCGCGACAACCACCGCGACCTTCGAGATTGTGCCTCCGGATGAAGTAGAGATGCTCAAAAGATGGCGAGCTGTGCGGGAGCGCAATCTGCCTTATCTCGTCGCGGAACTCGAGGGATATATAGTCGGCTTTTGCTATGCATCTCAGTTCCGTCCGCGCGAAGGCTATCGCTACACGGTTGAAGACTCCATTTACGTGCGTCCAGATTGTATCGGGCACGGCGTCGGCAAGCTGCTGCTAACTGAGTTGATGTCGGAGTGCCAGGCGAAAGGCTGCCACTCGATGGTTGCCTGCATCTGTGGTGAGAATCCGAAATCTGTGCGTCTGCATGCTTCGCTTGGATTCAAAGAGGTCGGCTTGTTGCCCGAAGCAGGATACAAATTGGGCGAGTGGCTGCGCTTGCTGATCATGCAGCGGAGGTTGGGTGAGTAAGGGCCGACACCCCGCCTCCAGTCACTTAACCTGCAAGGTCTCAAGGTACCGAGTCAGGCCGTAGATCCTCATGGTTTCACTCGATGAGCCACGGTTTGCCATTGAGCCCATCGACTGGAAGATCGGTCCCCATACAGGCATCTCCTGGTTTCCGTGGGCGACCTTACCCTCCACTCCAAATTGGAGGACGGTCTCTACGTAACTTGCGGGGTACTTTCCATTGTGGCGTTGGGCGAGGGTCGTCAGGTCGGGGATAGGTCCTTTCAGCGCAGGCGCTGCCGGGCCGTCTCCCTTGCCGTCCTTTCCGTGGCAGGCCCCACAGTAGGTGACATACATCTTCTCTTGGTCGGCCGGGGAGATTACCGGAGCGGGTGCTTTCTTGATTTGAGTCTGGCTTTCCTGGGACACCGTCACGGTTACGGATGCGACTAACAACGCGAGAAGGCTGGCTCCAGTTAGGATGACGCGCTTGGATATTTCTTGCAGAGAAAGCATTTCTATTTCTCCTTACGCGCGGACTTACCGGATTCCGTTCAGCGGGGCCGAGCTCAGACATAGGCTCCGGCGATCAGCGTGCCATGTATCTAACTCGGCGCAGGTTAGATTTGGCTGTGATGGCGGTCACAGATCATTAACTTTTGAGAACGAGGGCTAATCGAGTACAGAACAGATTGGACTACTCTTTCGGACAAGAACGACTAATCTGTGAGCTTCGGCATCCAGAGAAAAGCTTCAATCACTTTACCTGCAAGCTCTCAAGGTACCGATTCAGGTTGGCAATCCTCGTGGTCTCGCTGGATTTGTCTTTCCGAGTTGTGCCCATATCCCTGAAGATGGGTCCCCATATTGGCATATCCGGGCTTCCGTGTGCGGGATTACCTTGCGCCCCAAAACGGAGGATGCTGGATACGTAAGTTGCGGGGTACTTTCCGTTGTAACGGCGGGCGAGGGTGGTCAGGTCGGGCACCTGATCTTTCAGTGCAGGGGTTGCCGGTCCTCCGCCTTTGCCATCCGTTCCATGGCAAACTGCGCAATAAACCATGTACGTCTGTTGACCAGAAGTAGCTGAGACTGTCGAGGCAGATACCGTTTTGCTTTGTGTTTGAGTTTCCTGTGACATCGACGTCGTAAACACCGAAACGAGGCATGCGAGAAAGATCGCTCCCGCTCGCATCGAACCCTTTCTTTCATCGGGCACAGATACCGTTCTCGTTTTCCTTAGGAGCAGACATATCGGATTTCGCTTAGTAGTCAGATCAGGCGCTCTTTTTCGAGGTGAGGACGGAAAAAGAAGACCAGCTTTGCTCTGCCTCTTGACGACAGCAGTGCGGGCAGACGGTCCTTTCCGCGTCGTGTTGGAAGGAGAAGATCTTTGAGAAGGATTCCCTGCAGGCGTTGCAGAAGAACTCATAGTGGGGCATGGGGACCTCCCACGATTGGATGGGCGCGATTCTAGACTCGTGGGCAGCGGGGGGTCAAGACTAAGACATGAAATTCGGCTCGGGGTCAGGCAGGCTTCGAGGGCCGCACGAGGTGAGGCTAAAGTCCGAAAGGACGGACGCGAAACTACCCCACTCAAGCAAACAAGCTTGAGTGGGCCACCGGCTTGTTGCCCGAAGCAGGATACAAATTCGGGGAATGGCTGCGACTGTTGATCATGCAGCGGAGGTTGGGGTGACGGGTGTCAATCGAGGATTATCGTCTCTGGTCCTTCGGCTGCGTCTGCGCTATGCCCTCCACCCCGGTATGCCAAAATCAGGCGAGCAACAGTGGCCTGCGCGGAGTATCGAGTGCCGTCTCGTTTACCCTGAAATTGCTGTCCCTTACGGATTTCTCCAATCCTTCTGGACAAACTGCGCCAGCGCCTGCGGAGTGATGACTCCGAGCACGTGCTCGGAATCGCTTCGGCTCACCACCGGCAGCAACCCTGGACTCTTCCCCAGCCGGTCGATGACTACTTCGAGCGAGTGGTCGGGATGTACGTGCCCATACTCCGAAATCACAAAATCATGGACCGGCGCATTCGCTCTGTCCGCTTCAATCTCCTGCTCGATCCGCTCGCGCGTGATGAGACCCGAAATCGTTCCGTTGTTGCCCACCAAGAAACACTTCGCGTTCGTCGCCAGGAAAGTATCCTCTGCGCTCGCTACGGAGGCGTCTGGAGAGATAATCGTGAAATCCGAGGTCATCACCTCCTGCGCCCTCCGTAACGGAGTCGCCGCTCGTACAGCCGCACCCGGCAGATGCACGTGGTCCTGTGCGAGCAATGCGTGATACAGCGGCTTCGGCTGGAACTGCCTGGATATCGCGAAGCTGATCATATTTGCAACCATCAAAGGCACAAATACCTGGTAATCCTGAGTAAGCTCAAAAATCATGAAAACCGACGTCATGGGTGCGCGGATAATTCCCGCAAATACCGCGCCCATACCCACCAGCGCATACGCACCTGGACTGCCTGCAGGGAAGAGCGCCAGCTTATGCACCAGCATGCCCACCGCGCCGCCGGCCATCGCCCCCAGATATAGACTTGGTGAAAAGATGCCGCCCGCATTGCCTGAAGCGTAAGAAATGATCGTCGCCACGAGCTTTACTGCGCACAGTAGCATCATTGTCTTCAGCAACAGTCCCCCATTGAGCGCCTGGTTCACAAACATATAGCCAACGCCCATCACCTGTGGAACGAAGATAAGGATTATGCCGATGATCAGGCCGCCCACAGCCGGCTGAAACAGCCGCGTGCGCGGCGGCAGTTTCAACATGAGCTCCCGCGCGCGAAGCAGTCCCTTGCAGAACGCCAGCGACACTACTCCACCAACAACGCCGAGCAGCATGTATGCGATCAGTTCAGCCGCGCTCATCAGGCGGTATTGCGGAACGTGAAAGATCGGGCTGTTGCCAAGCACAGAACGCTCTACGATCACCGCCGACACCGACGCCAGCACAGCCGAGCCAATCAGCGGCGCATTCATGTCGCCGATAATCTCTTCCAACGCGAACAGCACCGCCGCCACTGGAGTATTGAACGCGCCCGCCAGCGCCGCAGCCGCTGCCACCGGCACCAGGCTCCGCGCTCTCTCCGGCGAAAGACGAAACCACCTGCCGACCGTCGACGCCAGGCCCGCGGCAATCTGCACCGACGGGCCTTCGCGACCCATCGAGTGTCCGCACCCGATGCACATCACGCCGGTTACGAACTTCCCGAACGCTACCCGTCCCGGCACGTATCCGTTTTGCAGGTGATATGCAGCCTCGACCTGCGGAACACCGCTGCCGCGCGCCTCGGGAAAATACCATTTCAGCAGACATCCGGCGACAAAGCTGACGATTGTCGGCACCAGGATGAATCGCACCGCCGAAGGCGAAATCCCAAACAGCGCATAGGTTGTGCCTTGAATCGCCAGAGTGAACAGCACCGCGGCCAACCCCGATAGAATCCCTATCAGAATCGACAGGATGAGAAAGATCTGGTTCTCGCGCAGACGCAAGCGTTGCGCGAATGCCAGGTCGGGAGCCTTCATTGCGTGTCCCCGTGTTCGCGCCCGATCAACAGCAGAGCCGCATCCGCCTCTTCCGCCGCTCCGCATCGCGCGTTCACTGCGTTCTCGATGCGGTAGATCAGTCCCAGGCCCGATGAAATTATGGCCGGAGCGTGGAAACCTGTTGTGGAATTGATTTCACCCTGCATCGCCTCGGCTTCGCCTTTGAGCGCCTCCAGGTCCGGACCGTCGCTCTTGCTCTGGCACTGTTCAAGTCTCTGTGTTGCCTGATTCAGACCTACGGAAAGCCGCCGCTGCCTCTCCTCTACCGGGAGCCCCGGAGCAAGTGGGTCGTAGGAGATCACCATGCGCACCTTCGAGAGAAGCTCTGCCGTCTGCGGCGAAGTCTCGCCCTGGGCTTCAGCCTCCTCAAGATGATGGTGCGCCTTCTGATAATCGCCCAGCTGGAATTCCGCCGCGCCGGCCCCCGCCAGCGCCTCCGCATTGTGCGGATCAATCCGAATCGCTTCGGAAAAATCGCCGAGCGCGTGCCGCGCATCGTCCGCCTTCAGAAACAGCTTTGCCGTCTCTATATGAGCGCCCGCCGAATCGGGTAGTTCGCTGTCGAGGACCAGCAGTTCCGAGAGCGCTTTGTTCTTATCGTGGTGCTCGATCAGAAAGTGGATCAGTTCGCTGCGGACATTTCTACGTTTCTCGGCGACATCAGACACTGTCCACATGCCATCCAACGCGCTGTGGTAGTAAAGCACCGCGTCCTGAACGTTGACGGTTTTCACGGCCAGTCTGGCCAGGTGAAGATTGATCTCCGCGTTTGTCGGGTCCAGTTCGCGCAGGTGTAGCAGAGCCTGCTTCGCCTCTGCATTGTGATTGCTGGCCTGTAATGCATCGGCCATCGCCAGCACGTATGTCCGGTTCTCCCGATCGATCGCCGTTGCTTTTCGGTACGACTCGATCGCGCCCGCAACGTCGCCGCCATCGAACCTGCGCAGGCCTTCCTCGTACCAGGTCGCCGCCACGTGGCTGTCTATTGACGCGATCCGTGCAGCCGCGACTCGGGTAACCAGATACAGACAGAGAGCGCACACGCCAAGCACGCAAAGCAGCAGGATGTCTCTGCGCAGGAGCCGGACTGTCTCGCCTTCACTCACTTACGCTTCTCTGAACACCTACGCCTTCCGACGGGGTTCAACCCACGCGGTCTACATCAGAAGGGTGAAGCATAAATCGCGCCCATCCATGATAGATGACCGCACGATCTCATGGAGCTACCTGCAAACTTGGAGTAAGCTTGATTTCGTCTAAAGACATAGAAGCAGGCGAGCGATGAATGCAGCCGGTGAGATTCGAGCGCCCTCTGTCCAACTTAAGAAGGTTCTCTGCGCCATCGACTTTTCGTCTGGCTCTCTACTGGCATTTGCGTTTGCCGCAAGCATCGCCAGGCACTACGAAGGCGTGCTTTTGCTCGAGCACGTCGCTCCCGCAGAGGAAGCAGGGTTGCCTCGAGCCTCGAAAGCGGCGGTCGACAGATTGCAGATCGCAATGGAAGAAGCTCTTACCAGCACTCAGGAAAGCCTGCGCGGCGTTCCTCACGAATTGATTTTTGATCGTGGCGATGTCTGTTCGAGATTGCTAACGACAGCACGCGATCGCGGAACAGACCTGATCGTGATCGGCACTCAGGGCACGCGCGGAATGAAAAAATTCCTCAAGGGCTCAACCGCCGGAGAGATCGTCTCCCTCGCCCGCTGTCCCGTCCTCACCGCAGGACCCAGGGTCGATCGCCCGGCGGAATTCCGTCGCATACTCTGCGCAATCGAGCTTTCGCCCGCGTCCGAACATGCCATCCCCCACGCACTCTCGCTGGCCGAGACGTACGATGCATCCCTCGTCTTTCTTCACGTGAACGACTCGAGCAGCAACGAGCCGCCGATCCATGCCCGGCCCAGAACACTGAAATTCGTTCATGAGCAACTGCACCGCTTCAGCCACGGCGACGCGATGATCGAGCGATCGAAGATCATCGTTGACTTTGGCCCGCGCACCGAACTTATCCTCGAAACCGCAACCGACCAGGAAGCCGACCTCATTGTGATGGGCCTGCATTCCAACAACCCCATCCGCGCCCGCATCGCCGCCCACCTCCCCGGATCGATGGCCTATGACCTCATCGCCCAGGCGCCCTGCCCGGTCCTGACCGTGCCTTTGCCGCACGCAGCCTGAAACCTACTCTCACGCGCAAACATCCCATCACCGGCCTCACGATGCCAGGCTGAGGCCTTGCGGGATTGAAATTATGAATCCCACTCTTCGGTGGTGGCTGAGTTGCGGGTGAGCCAGCCCGCCGTCCGAGATTTCTTCTATGAAGGTAGACAATGGTGCCTGGAGGTTAAAGTGCAAAGCTCTGCCGGTGATCTGACTCGCGCTTCCTCTCCGAGGCATCAGGAGCGGACAGGAATCCGTCTTCCCCGGATTGCAATTGTTGGCACCGGTTTCGTAGGGTCGACTACTGCGTACGCGTTGTTGATGTCAGGAGTGGTGGCTGAGATTGTCCTGATCGATCGTGACCAACGACGCGCCGAAGGCCACGTTCATGACTTACGGGACGCAACAGTGTTCTCTCACCGTACTCGTATAGTCGCAGGGGAGTTCGGTGACTGCTGCTCCGCTGACGTAACGATTCTTACGGTCGGTGTCAGCCAGACAGGACAGAGTTCGCGGCTGGACGGCTTGAGGGAGACAGCAGCGATTCTCAAGGGTCTTGTCCGGGACGTCTCCAGCCACAATCCACGCGGGATCCTGCTGATCGCGTCGAATCCAGTCGATGTCATGACCTATGCCACCTGGAAGTGGTCAGGACTTCCCGCCAGCCGGGTTATTGGCTCGGGTACATCTCTGGACACCGCTCGTTTCCGGCGACGGATCGCAGAGAGGTATGGTGTGGCTTCGGACAACGTGCATGCCTACATCATCGGTGAACACGGTGACAGTCAATTTCCGCTGTTGTCGTCGGCGCGCATAGCCGGAGTGCCTGTTGAGGGGTTCTGTAAAGAAGTGGGATTGCCGTACGACGAAGACGAGCTGGGAAGAATCGCCCATGAAACGCGGATGGCGGGGGCCGAAATCATCCGCGCCAAGGGAGCAACCTACTACGGTATCAGCACAGCACTGGTGCGAATTGTGCGCGCCATCTTGCGCGACGAGCATGCGATTTTCACGGTTTCAAGTCTGGTTCCCGAGTCCCTGCACCTGGGATCCGTATCTCTGTCGCTTCCCAGCATCGTCAGTCGATCCGGGATCGATCGTGTGCTGTCGATTCCGCTGAATGCGTCTGAAGAGCGAGCGCTGCAGGCTTCCGCCGAGACCGTGAAACAGTACATTGGCTCGTTAGACGACTGAGGAAGAGTCGAAATGGCGATAGAGCTCGAAGGCGTCTCTTCGATGTTGTACAGTAGCAACGCCGGCCGTCTCAATCCAGCATTTGTTTTGTCCGCACCTCACGCCTGGGGCTTCGGCGTGAGGCGGATGAAGCGCGGTGCGAGCTCGTCCCATTTGGAGAGGAGCCAGTAGGCGCGGGTGCTGAAGCTCTTCTCGGCGTGGAGCTGGACGAGTCCGTAGATTTTCTCGCGGGCTTCGGCGTCGAGGGTGTCGTAGGGCTCAGCCTTGAGGAAGTCTTCGTGGTAGAGGATGTCGCGCATGAAGCTGCCGTCCTCGTCGAAAACCCAGGCGAGCCCGCCGGTCATGCCGGCTCCAAAATTAAAGCCGGTTGACCCGAGGATGACGGCCAGGCCGCCGGTCATGTATTCGCAGCCGTGGTCGCCGACACCTTCGACGATGGCGAGGGCTCCGGAGTTGCGCACGGCGAAGCGCTCGCCGGCGCGGCCGGCGGCGAAGAGGGCTCCGCTGGTGGCTCCATAGAGCGCGACGTTGCCGAGGATGACGTGCAGCTCGGACTGGAGGGCGGCTCTGCCCTGTCCGCGGAGGATGATTTCGCCGCCGGAGAGGCCCTTGCCGACGAAGTCGTTGGCGACTCCCTTGAGGATGAGCTGCATGCCGGGGACGGCGAAGGCTCCGAAGGATTGGCCGGCGGGGCCGGTCATCTTGAAGACCAGCGAATGGTCGGAGGTGATGCCGCTGTTCTGCAGCATGGCGACTTCTCCGGCTAGGCGCGCGCCGAAGGTGCGGTCTTCGTTGGCGATCAGGGCTTCGTGCAAAAAGGGCTGGTTGGCCTTGTATGCGGCGAGGGCGGGCTCAAGCCAGGCGTCGTCGATGGGAGGGTGGTCGGTGGGGCGCAGGTTACGGCGGCCCTGCCAATGGGTCTCTCCGTGGGGCTCGGCTGCGAGTACGGGCTTGAGGTTTAGACCGCCGTCGAAGCGGACCTGCTCGAGGAGGTCAGTGCGTCCGATAGCGGCGTCGAGCGAGGGCAGGCCGAGGCTCGAGAGCAGGACCTGGAGGTCGCGGGTCAGCTCCTCGAAGAAGCGAACGATGTGCTCGGGCTTGCCGCGGAACTTCGCGCGCAGGTCGGGACGTTGTGTCGCGATGCCGGTGGGGCAGGTGTTGAGATGGCACTGACGGGCCATGTCGCAGCCGAGCGCGACCAGCACCGCGGTGCCGAAGGCGTACTCGTCGGCTCCGAGGAGCGCGGCGATGAGGATGTCACGTGCGGTGCGGAGGCCTCCGTCGCAGCGCAGGCGAACGCGGCCGCGGAGTCCATTTCGTAACAGTACCTGTTGCGCTTCAGCGAGGCCGAACTCCCAGGGATTGCCGGCGTACTTGATGCTGGAGAGCGGCGACGCGCCTGTGCCTCCCGAGTGGCCGGCGATGACGATGTAGTCAGCGTAGGCCTTGGCGACGCCGGCGGCGACGGTGCCGACTCCCCACTCGGAGACGAGCTTGACGCCGATGGCGGCGGAGGGATTGACGCGCTTGAGGTCGTAGATGAGCTGCGCGAGGTCTTCGATCGAATAGATGTCGTGGTGCGGTGGCGGGGAGATGAGCTGCACGCCGGGCTGCGCGTGGCGCAGGCGCGCGATGAGCTCGGTGACCTTGTGGCCGGGGAGCTGTCCGCCCTCGCCGGGCTTTGAACCCTGGGCGATCTTGATCTCGATCTCCTCGGCGTGCATGAGGTATTCGGTGGTGACGCCAAAGCGTCCGGAGGCGACCTGCTTGACCTTGTTGTTAAGCAGACGCGCGGGGACAGGCGTTCCGAGCAGGTCGATCTGGGCATGCGGCTGGTAGACGGCCGGGTCTTCGCCGCCTTCTCCAGTGTTGGAGCGCGCGCCGATCATGTTCATCGCGGCAGTGATGGTCTGGTGCGCCTCGGGGCTGAGCGATCCAAGGGACATGGCGCTGGCGATGAAGCGCTTGTACATGTTGGACGGCGCTTCGACGTGTTCGAGCGGGAGCGGGTCGCCGGCGGGGCGGATTTCAAGCAGGTCGCGCAGCACGGTTGGCTCTTTTTCGACGGCCTGGGTGGTGAATGCGGTCCATGCGACGGCGGGATCGGCAACAGCGGTCGCACCGCGAGCGCTGCCGACAACGGTTTGTAGCGCCTTTACGGTCTGGGGCTGCCAGGAGTGCGGCTCGGCCTTATCAGCCTTGCGAAAGCGGACCCATCCGTAGTCGGGAAGATCTTTCGAGATGGTCACAAGGGGAGCGGGCGAACCAGGTTCGCCGGGCTCACCGGGGTCTTGCGTAGGAGCTTGCGTGTTGGACCAGACCTGGCGGATCTGGGCTTCGAGCTCAGCGAAGCCGATGCCGCCGAGGGGCGCGGGGGTTCCGAAGAAGCAGCGGTCGACGACCTCGTGGCCGAGTCCGATGCAATCGAAGAGGTGCGCGCCGCGGTAGCTGTCGACCACGGAGATGCCCATCTTCGACATGATCTTCGCAAGTCCTAGATCAAAGGCATGCAGGAGATTGGCTTCGCCTTTCTCCGGATTGAGGTTGCGGGCAGTTTCGAGGGCGAGCCAGGGGCAGACGGCCCCGGCGCCCATGCCGAGCAGGACCGCACCGTGGTGCAGGTCGCGGCAGTCTCCGGCTTCGACGGCGAGGCCGACAGAGGTGCGAACGCCGGCGCGGGTGAGGGCGTGGTGGACGGCTCCGGTGGCGAGGGCCATGGGAATGGGGATGCTTTGTTCGAGGGGCAGCCGGTCGGTGAGGAGCAGGATGGCCGCGCCTCCGCGGACGAGGTCAATGGCCTTGGCGCAGAGGTCTTCGAGCGCAGCGAACAGCGTCGAGGCCGGGCTGAAGACACACTCGAGGACAGCCAGCGGCAGGTTGCCAGCGAGGGCGTGGCGGCGCGCGTGCAGGTCCTGTATCTGCGCCAGCGAAAGGAACGGCGAATTCAGCGAAAGACCACGCAGCGGCGCGCGCTTGTCGAGCATGTGCGGCCAGGGGCCGAGCCGGGTGTGGAGCTGAACGACGCGGGCCTCGCGGATGGAGTCCGTCGGCGGGTTGGTAACCTGCGAGAAGCGCTGACGGAAGTAGGCATAGACGGGGCGAGGCGAGCGTGCCAGCGGCGCCAGCGGAGTATCGTCCCCCATGGACCAGACGGCGTCTTTACCGTCCATGGCCATGGGCTTAAGAATCATATTGACGTCTTCGCGGGTGTATCCAAAGGCGAGCTGGAGCCGCTGCAGCTCCGCAGGCTCGAGGGGCGGCCCGGGCACGTGGTCGACGAGGGTGTTTTCCTCGAGCAGGTTTTCGTATTCGGGGGCGGCAGCGTCGAAGATGGACTGGATTTCCTTGTCTTCGAGCAGGACGTGGTCGTCGAGGTCGGCAACGATCATCTGTCCGGGGCCCAGGCGGCCGCTGTGGACGATGGTTTCAGGGTCGAGGTCAACAAGACCGGCTTCGGAGCCGAGGACGACGAGCTGGTCTTCGGTCAGGAAGTAACGACAAGGGCGCAGGCCGTTGCGGTCGAGGACGGCTCCTACGAGGTCTCCGTCGGCGAAGGCGACGGCAGCAGGACCATCCCATGGCTCGGCGGAGTCTCTCACATAGGAGAAGAAGGCGGAGCGGTCGAGATTGCCGGCGGGCTGAATGAGAGTGCGGACAGCTTCGGCAACGGTGCGACCGTTGCGGGCGAGCAGTTCCACGGTCTCGTCAAGGCTGGTCGAGTCGGAGCCATCTTTGCTTATGACCGGCTCGAACTCGGGCGGGAATGTCGCGGCGCGGGCGTCCATGCGGGCGCGGTTACCCCAGACCGTGTTGATCTCGCCGTTGTGCCCAAGCATGCGGAGCGGCTGGGCGCGGTCCCAGGAGGGCGCAACGTTGGTGGCGTAGCGCTGGTGGAAGAGCGCAAAGGGCGTCTTGAACTCGGGATTGGAGAGGTCAGGGTAAAAATCCGCGAGGTAGCGGCCGGCGCACATGGCCTTGTAGACCATGTTGGAGACGGAGAGCGAACAGACGTATCCCCTATTCCCGTTTTTATTTCCGTTTTCCGAGTCAACGCTGCGTTCGAACTGCTTGCGGGCGAGAAAGAGCCGGCGCGGGATGCCGTCCGTGTCGTCGGTGGTTATAAGGACGTGGCGGATGACCGGCAATGTCGACAGGGCGATTTCGCCGAGGATTTCCGGGCGCGTGGGCACGTCGCGCCACGCGAGTACGGTGAGGTTCTGCGCGGCGAGGGCCTGCTCGATCTCGGTGTGGGACTCGGCGTCGCCCGAGGGGAAAAACATCACGCCGACGGCGAGCGGCCTGGCGGGGTCGAGGGTGACGCCGGCCGAGGCGAGCAGGAAGTCGCGCGGGATGGCCGTGGTGATCCCGATGCCATCGCTGGACTTGCCGTCAGCGGCCACGGCTCCGCGGTGCTCAAGGCGTGCCAGTGCGGTGAGTGCCTTGTCGAGGATGTCGTGCGACGGAATGTTGGTCAGCGTGGCGACAAAGCCAACACCGCAGGATTCGAAGTCGAAACGGGGATCGAGCAGGCTTTCCGCAGAGCTGCGTGGGCGCTCGGATTTGTCTGAATTATTAAGATTTATGCGGCCCATGAGCTACTATACGACCTCCTGTTTTCGCTGACATTAAGAATGTGCAGTGGCGGCGCAGGGATTGCGCGCTCTATAAAAAACTGCAATCAGCTGAATTAAGAAAAATTATTTCCAGACGCCTTGACAGCGGCCTCTCGTATATTTATACATTGAATTGCATGTTTATGCATACGGGACGCGGCTGATTTTAACGAAAATAGCCGCGAATTTTTATTGTGACGAAACACGACCGGCACAACACGATTCGGGAACTGGTGGCAAGCAGCAATGTGAGCAACCAGGAGGAGCTGCGCCGTAAGCTGGTGCGCCGCGGCTTCGATGTAACGCAGGCGACGGTCTCGCGGGACATTCACGAGCTGCGGCTCTACAAGGGTCCCAATGGATACGCCCTGCCGAACGGAGTGACTGGCGAGGAGGAAGACGATTCGCCGTCAGTCGGAGATGTGCTGGAGAGCTTTGGGCTGAAGGTGAAGCAGGCGCAGAATCAGCTGGTGCTGATTACGACCAGCGGTGGCGCGCAGCCGGTGGCGCTGGCGATCGATCATGAAGATTGGGAAGAGGTCGTCGGCACGATTGCCGGCGACGACACGGTGTTGATTATTTGTCCGGACCAGAAGCGGGCCTCGCAATTGCGGGACCGGCTGGAAGAGATGATCGGCTAGGAGTGGCCCTTCTGGCAATCACGCTTCGCGGGACGCATTTGAGAATCAGATTTAGATAGCAAGGGTCAGAGCGTCGAGAACGATGGGAGACCAAATACAAACCGCGGTGATGGGAGTGAGCGGCTATGCCGGCATGGAGCTGGCGCGGTTGCTGTTGCACCATCCCCGGCTGAAGGGCGTGCCGCCGGTGTTTCTGGGGCGGACGGATGCGGAGACACCGCTGACGGCGCTGCATCCGCAGCTGATGGATAACAATGGCGCGGCGGCTCTGAAGGTCGAGCCGTTTTCGTGGGAGTTACTGAAGGCGCGGGGCGTGGAGTTGCTGTTCCTGGCCACTCCGCATGAGCAGTCGCGCGAGTGGGCTCCGAAGGCGTTGGAGCAGGGACTGCGCGTGATCGATCTGAGCGGTGCGTGGCGGCTGAAGAAGGCCGTGCACCGGGCTGTCTACAAGTTCGAGGACGACCACGAGAAAAACGGGGGGCATAGCCACGCGGTGGCGGTGCAGGCGAAGGCGGTATATGGAAGTCCGGAGCTGCATCGCGAGGAGATTAGCGAGGCAGAGCTCGTGGCAAATCCTGGCTGCTATGCGACCTCGGTGATCCTTGCGCTGAAGCCCCTGGTCGCAGCCGGATGGGTGGATCTGGAGCGCGGAATCGTGTGCGATGCAAAGTCGGGTGTTTCGGGCGCGGGCAAGGCTCCGACGGAGAAGACGCACTACATGTATGCCGCGGACAACCTCTCTGCATATGGGGTCTTCGCCCATCGGCATGTGGGCGAACTGCTTGAGCAGCTCGAACTCACCGATGAGCAGATAGTGTTCACGCCCCATCTGCTGCCGATTCCGCGCGGAATTCTGTCGACCATTTATGTGACATTTCGCGAGAAGAAGACGGCGGTACAGGTGGAGCAGCGGTATCGAGAATTTTATGCTGCGAGTCCGCTGGTAAGGGTGTTTGCCGCAGGACAGTTGCCGCAGATTCAGTATTCGGTGCGGACGAATTATTGCGATGTAGGGTTCGCGCTGAACAAGGATGGGCGGCGGTGCGTCATCGTGTCGTGTCTCGACAATTTATTGAAGGGCGCGGCAGGACAGGCAGTTGAGAATCTAAACCTCATGTATGGATGGGGCGAAGCGGAGGGATTGGCATGAGATTTGTCGTGAAACTTGGAGGAGCCACCCTCGAGAATCCCGAGCTGCTGCACAAGTGCGCACAGGCGATTGCCGATCTGGTAAAGGATGGCCATCAGGTAGCACTGGTGCATGGTGGCGGCGTGCAGTTGACGCGCACCCTGAAGCTGATGGGCAAGCAGAGCGAGTTTGTCGCGGGACTGCGCGTGACCGACGCCGAGACCCGTGATGCGGCGGTGATGGTTCTCGGCGGCCAGGTGAACAAGGCGCTGGTTGCGGCGCTGGGCTCGCATGGCCAGTCCGCCATGGGTATGTCCGGCGGCGACGGGCTGGTGTTTCGCGCGCGCAAGAAGAGGACGGCTCCCGACCTGGGATATGTGGGGGAGATTGTGGCGTCCGATCCGCGATGGCTGGAGGCGATCTGGAAGTTGGGCGCCGTGCCGGTGATTTCGAGCATCGCGCTCGGCTTCGACGGCGAGTACTACAACGTGAACGCCGATGAGATGGCCGCGGCGTGCGCAGCAGCGTGCAAGGCCGATGCGCTGGTGTTTCTGACCGATGTGCCCGGCGTGCGCGGCGCGGATGGTGAAGTGATGCGTTGGCTGAATGTAGGAGAAATTGCGGAGCTGACCAAGGATTCCGTAATCAGCGGCGGCATGCTTCCCAAGCTGAGCGCGTGCCGCGAGGCCCTGCTGCAAGGCGTGAAGCGCGTGCGGATTCTGCCGGCGGAAGTTGCGGCGGTGCTTCCCGACTTGTGCAGCACGCGGGTCGTTTACGGGACTGAAGTATTAGTGGCGTAAAGGTAGAGGCATAGGAGTGGTGATGACGCTGGATGAAATTCAAGCGGTAGAGGCAAAGCTGCTGCTGCCGACGTATGAACGGAATCCGATTTTGTTTGTCGGGGGCGAGGGCGTGCATCTCATCGATGCCAAGGGCGAGCGATACCTCGACCTGCTAAGCGGGATCGGAGTGAATGCGCTGGGGTATGGGCATCCGGCGATCCAAAACGCCATCGCGGAGCAGAGCAGGAAGCTCATCCACATCTCCAACCTGTTTTTTCATGAGGGGCAGGCGGAGCTGGCGCTGCGGCTGACGAAGATGAGCGGACTGGATCGCGCTTTTTTCTGTAACAGCGGAACCGAGGCGATGGAAGCGGCCCTGAAGCTGGCGCGCGCGCATGCTGGCCTGTTGCGAAGCGAAGGCAGGGCGATCGGGACGAAGTTTCTCGCGATTGAGAACAGCTTTCATGGGCGCACCATGGGCTCGGTCGCAACGACGCATAAGGCGAAGTATCGCGAGCCGTTCGATCCGGTGATGCCAGGTGTGGAATTTGTGAAGTTCAACGATGTCGAGGACCTGAAGGCGAAGTTCTCGACCGATGTGTGCGCTGTGCTGATCGAGGCGATCCAGGGCGAGGGCGGCATCCGTCCGGTCTCGCGTGAATTTATCGCCGTGGCGCGCGAGTTGACACGGTCGACCGGTGCGCTGCTCATCTGCGATGAGATTCAGGCGGGGCTGGGGCGCACGGGCAAGTGGTTTGCGTATCAACATTACGACGTTCGGCCAGATGTCGCGACGGTTGCGAAGCCTCTGGCTGGCGGGCTCCCCCTCGGCGCGATGCTGTGCACCGCCGGGGCGGCCCGCGCGATTCATCCGGGCATGCACGGGACCACGTTTGGCGGCGGTCCGTTGGCGTGCGCGGTGGCAATAGCCGTGATCGACACGATCGAGAAGGAGCATCTGCTCGGTCATGTAACCGACGTAGGCACATATTTTCACGGCAAGCTGAACCAGCTTGCCGAGCGGCACCCGGCGATTGTGGATGTGCGCGGAATGGGGCTGATGCTGGCGGCAGAACTTGATTCGGCCGAATTGGCCAAGCAGGTTGCAGCGGAAATGCTCGATCGCCGCATCCTTATTAATAGAACAAGCGAGACGGTGCTGCGGTTCCTGCCGCCGTTCATCCTGGGCAAGGCAGATGTGGACGAAGCCATCGATGCCCTTGACTCAATTCTTAGCGCGCATGCGCCGGAGACGGCGGGCGTCGCATCTACCTCAGGGAAACACATGCGGGGAGGCAATCAAATTGGCTGAAACGGCTCTTATGAATGACAGCGCAGTGGGAGTACTTCCCTCCCCTGTTGAGGCTCTTTCCGGACGGGATTATTGCTCGGTCGCAGACTTCTCCACTGCGGAGATTGCGGCGGTGATGGAGCTGGCGCACGCGGTGAAGGCGCGTCCGCAGGATTATCGCTGGGCGCTCGATGCCAAGCAGATGGTGATGTTTTTTGAGAAGGCCTCGCTGCGCACGCGGCTGACCTTCGAATCGGCGATCAACACGGTGGGCGGCTCGGCGATCTTTGTCGATCAGACGCAGTCGCCGATCGGCGAGCGCGAATCCATTGCCGATATGGCGAGGAATATCGAGCGCTGGGTCTCGGTGATTGTGCTGCGGACCTATGCCCACGAAACCATCACGGAGATGGCCGAGATTGCGGCTTGTCCAGTGATCAATGCGCTGAGCGATCTGGAGCATCCGTGCCAGGCGCTGGCAGACTTTATGACGGTCGAGGAGCGCTTCGGATCCGCCAAGGGCATGAAGTTCACGTATGTGGGCGACGGCAACAATGTTTGCCACTCGCTGATGCTGATGGGCGCGCAACTGGGCGCACACTGCACGATCGGTTCTCCAAAAAACTATTTCCCGAAGGCCGACATCGTGGCGCAGGCGCGGGGGATTGCTAACACTACCGGCGGCAGCATCGAGTTGACCACCGATCCTGTGGCAGCGGTGACGGGCGCAGATGCGGTGTACACCGATGTGTGCACGAGCATGGGGTTTGAGCACGAAGTAACGAAGCGGGCTCCGATCTTCAAGCCGTACCAGGTGAACGAGCAGCTGATGTCGCATGCTGCTCCGCACGCGGTGTTCATGCACTGCCTGCCGGCGCATCGCAATGCCGAAGTCACAGATGCGGTGATGGATGGTCCGCAGTCGGTGATCTTCGATCAGGCCGAGAATCGCATGCACGCGCAAAAGGCGCTGTTGCTGATGCTGCTGGGCGGTGTACAGGGCTCAGAGCGCAGTGCTCAGAGGTCAGCCGGACGCGCTTAGATTCGTGGTTTCCCACCCTTCGCGCAACTTCAGCGCGAAGGATGGGGCACCCAAGGCGCGTAGCTGGCATTTGGCAAATGCAAATTCCCACGTCCCAGAAGCGGGACGTGGGCACCCGGCGACTTGGCGCTAGCAATCATATTCGCCTGTGTTCTGTTGCTCCGAAAAGAGCGAAGCAAGCCTGCAACGGGCTACGAACACTGAAGATTCTTGAGGTCTTGAACGAAATGTCTGTAATTCTTGAAAGTCTGCCGGTCGGCCAAAAAGTCGGCATCGCTTTTTCCGGAGGGCTCGATACCAGCGCCGCGCTTCACTGGATGAAGCAGAAGGGCGCCCTCCCGTATGCCTACACCGCCAATCTCGGGCAGCCAGACGAAACCGACTACGACGCCATCCCTCGCAAGGCGCTCGAATACGGCGCGGAAAATGCCCGGCTGATCGATTGCCGCGGGCCTCTGGTGCGCGAAGGGATCGCCGCCCTGCAGTCCGGCGCCTTTCACATCTCGACCGCAGGCATCACCTACTTCAACACCACGCCCATTGGACGCGCTGTCACTGGCACCATTCTAGTCACAGCGATGAAGGAGGACGGCGTCAACATCTGGGGCGACGGCTCGACCTTCAAGGGCAACGACATCGAGCGCTTCTATCGCTACGGACTGCTGGTTAATCCAAATCTGCAGGTCTACAAGCCCTGGCTCGATCCGGCCTTCATCGAGGAACTTGGCGGTCGCGCCGAGATGTCGGCCTTCCTGCAGAAGTCCGGCTTCGGCTACAAGATGTCGGCCGAGAAGGCGTACTCGACCGACTCCAACCTCCTCGGCGCCACCCACGAAGCCAAGGACCTCGAGCAGCTTTCGAGCAGCATCCGCATCGTCGAGCCGATCATGGGAACGGCCTTCTGGCGTGACGATGTCGATGTGCAGCGTGAAGAGGTGACGGTGCGCTTCGAGCAGGGTTATCCAACAGCACTCAACGGCGCGGAGTTTTCCGACCCGGTCGAGCTGTTGCTTCAGGCTAATCAAGTTGGCGGCCGCCACGGCCTCGGTATGAGCGACCAGATCGAGAACCGCATCATCGAGGCCAAGAGCCGCGGCATCTATGAGGCGCCCGGCATGGCTCTGCTCTTCATCGCATATGAGCGCCTGATCACCGGCATTCACAATGAGGACACCATCGAGCAGTACCGCGAGAACGGCCGCAAGCTAGGCCGCCTCCTCTACCAGGGACGCTGGTTCGATCCCCAGGCCATTATGCTCCGCGAATCCGCGCAGCGCTGGGTCGCAAGCGCTATCTCCGGCCAGGTCACGATCGAGCTGCGCCGCGGCAACGATTACTCGATCCTGAATACGGAGTCGCCCAACCTCACGTTCGCACCCGAGAGGCTCAGCATGGAGAAGACCGAGTCGGCGTTCTCGCCGCGCGACCGCATCGGTCAGCTCACCATGCGCAATCTCGACATCACTGACACCCGTGCCAAGCTGATGACCTACGCCCAGACGGGCCTCATCACGCTGAGCCGGGGTTCGGAAATGCCGCAACTGGGCGGTGGAACAAACAACTGGGGGACGAAAGACAGTGGCACGAAAGACGGCGCAACCGCGAAAGGCGAAGAGAATTCATGAGCGAACATACCGCCAAAATGTGGTCGGGCCGCTTTCGCGAGCCTCTGGACCCGCTTTTCGATCACTGGCAGCGTTCCATCAAGTTCGACCGGGCTCTCCTGAATGAGGAGATCATGGCCAGCAAGGCGCATGCGCGCGCGCTGTTGGCCGCCGGTATCTTGAGCGAAACGGAACACGCGAAGATTACGGATGGCCTGGAGGTCATCCTTCTTCGTTTTGGGACGGAGAGCGAGTGGGGTTCAGAGGCCGAGGATATTCACCACTTCGTCGAGCTGCGGCTCGTTGAACAAGTCGGAGACCTGGGGCTGAAGCTCCACACAGGACGCAGCCGCAACGAGCAGATCGCGACAGACCTGCGGCTCTACATACGAGAGCGCATCGGAATACTCATCGCCCATCTTGGCGCGTGGGCTAATGCGTTAGTCGACCAGGCAAAGGCGAGCGGCGACGCGGTAATGCCGTCCTACACGCATCTGCAACGGGCGGAGCCGGTGCTCGTAGCGCACTGGATGCTGGCGTATGTCGAGATGATTTTGCGCGACGTCTCGCGGCTCGAGGATTGCGCGCGGCGGCTGAATTATTGTCCGCTGGGATCGGGGGCCGTAGCTGGCGCGACGCTGGCGCTCGACCGCAATATTGCCACGCAGGAACTGGGTTTTCTTGCGCCGACAGCGAACAGCATGGATGCAACGAGCGATCGCGACTTTGTGGTCGAATATCTGCAAGCGCTGACCGTCGTCGGACTGCATGCGAGCCGGTTCGCGGAGGAGATCACGCTGTTTGCGACAGCGGAGTTTGGATTTGTCGAGCTGCCCGAGGCGTTTTCGACCGGATCGAGCGCGATGCCGCAAAAGAAGAATCCGGATTTTACGGAGTTGGTGCGCGGCAAGGTCGGGCGTATCCACGGCGCGGCAGAAACCGTAACGCTGCTGCTGAAGGGGCTACCACTCGCATACAACAAAGACATGCAGGAGACGCAGGAGCCCGTGTTTGCGGCGACGGGCACGGCGCATCTTATGACGTATCTGCTGGCGAAATTCACCGGCGCGTTGAAGTTCCGTACCGACAGAATGCGCGCGGCGTGCGAGAGCGGATATCTGAACGCGATGGCCGCGGCAACCTATCTTGTTTATAAGGGAGTTCCCTTCCGCAAGGCGCACGAGAAGATCGGCCATGCAGTGCGTTATTGTCTGGAGAAGGGGTGTGAGCTGGGCGATTTGACATTGGACGAGTTAAAGCAATTCGGGCCCGAGTTCGATCAGGACTTTTTTGCTGCGGTTACGGTTGAAGCCACGCTGGATTGTCATGATGTGATCGGCGGGACGGCGCGGAACCGAGTCAAGGCTGCGCTGGCCGATGCCGAGTTGCGAGTGCGGGACCTCGCCGACACTTATGGGGCCGTAAGCATGGGAGACCAAGAGGTAAGCCATGCTGGTGCGTAAGGCCCGCCTGCAGGACGCGACCAATATCTACGAGCTGGTGAACAGCCTGTCGCGCGACGGGACGCTGCTGCGCCGTGTCTTCTCGGAGATATGCGAGAACGTCCGCGACTTTACCGTCGCCGAGAGCGAGGCGGGCGTGTTTCTGGGCTGCGGAGCGCTGCATCTCTATGGGCCGCATCTGGCCGAGGTGCGCTCGATCGTGGTGAAGCCGGAGGCAAAGAGCCAGGGAGTAGGCGGGCGGATTCTGTTTGCATTGCTCGACGAAGCCGAGGATCACGGCATCGGCTGCGTTTGCCTCTTCACGCGCATTCCCGACTTCTTCTTTCGCTTCGGTTTTCGCGAAGTGGAAGACCGGGCGGCGCTGCCCGACAAAATCTTCAAGGATTGCCAGAATTGTCCGCGGCTGTACCGCTGCGATGAGGTCGCGATGGCGCGCGGTCAGGTGCCGAAGATTTCCATCCTCGGGCCGCGGGTTGAGGCCGAGCAGCTCGTTCGGCTCACCGGTTAACGGAAGTGGCCATGAACCTGCTTCGATGAAAGCCATGCAGCCGAAATCAAACACACTGTAATCACGATCGAGAAAACGATAGGTAGGACAAAGAGGTATCTCCAGCTCACAACCGTGATAGCGGCGAAGCAAAGGGCGAACGCCCACGCAATGCCGCGCATGAGCGCCAAAGTCTCTGCCGGAAGGCCACCTAGCTGCCAGGCCAGTATCGCCGCGAATAGATAAAACACGCCGACAGAGAGTCCGGCCGCAACAAAGAGGTCCCAATAGGTCCGGTTGAACCCCTGCACCTCAAAGTGAATTGACCGCATGGAGCCAAGAAGCACATCAACGCCCCATTTGGGATCCGATTGGCGAAACCCGAGTGTGTGTCCTACGGCAAAAAGGAGCAGAAAGACAGCAGCGACTCGATAAAAGATAGACGCTTTCATGTCTTGCCTCCGGAGTTCACTGCGGCGCTCACTTGAAATGGCCGCCGCGCAGATTCAAACTGTACCACTACTCAAATTCCGCTAAAATTGGCGTTTGCGGCAGAGGCGCGATCTGAGCGCTCGGCATGCTCTTAGTAAACGCATGAACTGGAAGCTGGAACTCGCGCTCTTCTCCTGCGCTGTGCTTGGGCTGCGGCACGGATTCGACTACGACCACCTGGCAGCCATCTCCGACATAACAGCGGTGCAAAAGAACTGGAAGCAGGGCATGCGGCTTGGGGTGACGTACGCGCTAGGCCATGCCCTTACTGTGGTGGTTCTCGGCGCGCTGGTGGTGATGCTGCACATTCCGCTGCCGGAGCGGCTGGACAACTGGACGGAGCGGCTGATCGGAGCAACGCTGATCATCCTCGGGATCGGTGTCGTGGCAAACCTGATCCGGCATTCGCACTCGCATGCAGCGATGCAGAGCCGGTGGGCGATCCTGATCTCGGGCCTGCAGTATGCGTGGTGGCGGATGAAGCGCGTGCTCAAGCCGGAGACGCCGCGTCCGGAGCCGTTCTCGTGGAACTACAACAGCGGATCGGTCTTCGGCATTGGTGTTCTGCACGGGCTGGGCGCGGAAACGCCGAGCCAGCTGATGCTGTTTCTGTTGGCGGCTAGCCTCGGCGGAACGGCGCGGGGATTCATGGGACTGATCGCCTTTGCCGCGGGGCTGGTTCTGATGAATACGCTGATGACGGCCTCGCTCGGGGGTATCTTCTATGCCGGACTGCACCGACCGGCATTCTATCGCTGGGTCGCGGTGGCCGGTGCGGTGTACAGCTTTGCAATCGGCGTCATTTTTCTGCTGGGATCGTCAGACCGGCTGCCTTCCCTGGGCGGCTAAGGCGCGGCTGAAGAGGCAAGGGGAGCTAAGCCAGAACGATGCACTTGACGGGCGCCTGGATCCTGCTGATCTGTGCCACAATCGGCACGACTACGATGCTTCTGCTGCTGCAGCTTACGCGGCTCGGCTATCTGATGCACGAGCACATACGCGACCGGCCGCGGCGGCGGATGTTCCTGGCGTCGGTAAGCTTCTTCCTGACCTTTCTCGGCGCGCGTCTGCTGGTGCTGGCGATTCTTCATAACATAGGGCCGTTCGGATGGGTGGTGATCGGCGGCCAACATGTTCACCACCTTGTCTGGGGCATCCTGATTCTGCTCGTCGTAGGCTTCGCATTTCTGGCTGAAGTGGGTGATGAGGCGACGCCTACGTCCATCTTCGCGAGCCGGCTGGTGTCGATCCTGTACGGCATCGGGGCAGCGCTCACGCTGGATGAGTTTGCGCTGTGGCTGAATCTGCGCAACGTCTACAGCTCGCCCGAAGGCCGAGAGAGCTTCGATGCCGTTTTTTTGTTCGGCGGACTATTGGCCATCGCGGCGTGGGGCGCGCCGTTTCTGAAAGCGCTGATCAACAAACGCGATTTGAAATGACTGTCAAAAGCAGGTCAGGCTTCGAAGTCGACCTCGAGCGGCTCAATGAGAGGCATGAGCCAGACCAGAAGCTCCTGGTGGATGGGGTGGGGGCTGTAAGCCTCAAGGGCGGCGCGGCTCTCGAATTTCATCACGCCGCCGAGCTCGTATCCCTGCGAGCGGGGTGAGATGTTTTCGCCAACCCAGGTCTCGAGCAGGCCGGGGATACGGCCCTGGAGGTTACGAATCTCAGTGATGGCGCGCTGCTTCTGGTCCTGTGTGACACCGGGTTTCCAGCGAAAAGCGAAGGTGTGGATGACCATGAGAGGCATTCTAACCTTTCCGCCGGAAGAACCAGGAGCACCCCAAACTCCGTAGTAAGAACGACTAGCTCGCGCCGCGTTCTCCAAATCATCAGTACGCCCTATTCGGCCACTCATTGCCAAGAGATATGTTCGCGGTCGATTTGCTTATGAACGGTAAGAGTTACCGGAGGCTCGGCACGCTGACTTACTTTTGCGGACATCAAATCAATTGTAGGTTGACCATAACCGAACTGTCTTATACTTTTCTGTTTGGTCCGCAGGACCGCAGTGACAAGACGAACGCCTCTGTGGCCAGCGGCTATATTGGCTTGCAACGGCAGATAGCGTTTAAGCGAGCCTGAAATCACGATGACAACGTGTGACCATTGTCGTACGCAGGCCGTTATCGCTTCAGGCGCATTGTCATCAGTTCGGTGTCCGATCAAGCCGCTACCGTCAAGTCTCATTGCGTTGATGACAGCGATATTTTTGTGGGGTCTTGGGTACAAGGCATCCCTCTATCATTTTGATCGCCCTAATGCACCGCAGTCTGGAGTTGCAAAGCTTTGGATCGACCCGCGCTGGATAACCTCTCTTGCTTCTGCCGGTGCCAGGATCGCCGCTTCCACCACGACTACACCGGTCCCAGCGCGCAAATATGTTGATGCCGCCGCAGTTCTCCCTATCCTTTTGATGTCTTTCAGCGGTGATTTGCCCCGGGTCCCCGGACGCTGCTGCCTTTCCAGGGTTCTTCGCTCGCCTCCGCAAAGTCTCTGAACAGCCTTGCTGGTAATGCGCTGACCGTCCACGTGTCCAATTGAGATGCAAGTTCGGCCGTCCAGCATTGAGTTCACCCCGAGCTGCGGAGAACTGTCATGTATTTCATTTGGATTCTGCTTGTATTGCCTCTGATATTGCTCTTGTACGCTGCCTTTCAAGTTCTGAAGGACGAAAAGCAGAAGCTTCCGGAATGTGTAGTTCCTCTGCCTTCAACTTCCTCTCCTTCGGCTGACGCCGCTTTCTTCCTTCTGAACATCGGGCGAGAAATGAAGTGGGTCACGACAGAAGAGCTTCAGAGGCTCAAGGAGCGATCTGGCGACATTGTCGTCATCGATTGTCGATCTGGGGATAGGGGGCGTCGGCTTCCGGCAATTGCCGGCTTGCACGCTGTATCGATCAGGCCGGCGCAGCTGGTAGAGGTGCTTACTTGGCTGCCTGCAAATCGAAGTGCTGTATTGTGCGGGGCTTCCGATTTATGCCCGTCGACCATCGTGAAGCGCCCTCATAAGACAGGGCTGGCGCCCGTCTACGTGCTGAAGGACGACCCGTTCCGTTCAGAAATGGCTGCCTCGAATCCCGGAAAAGTACTCGGTTATGGAGAACGAAATGGCTTTGGAAATCAGTGACAATCGCACCGACGATCACCCGGCCAGTTCCGATTGTGTTTTCGCAGACTTCGTCGAGCTTCTCGATCACCGTCGCAGAAAACTACTGCGGATCGCTCAACGGATCACGGGAGATTGGGATGAGGCGGAAGACATCGTTCAGGACTCCGCGGTGAAAGCTCTAGGTAACCTACATCGCTTCCGTGCCGAGTCCCGGCTCGGCACCTGGTTTTCCAGCGTTGTCGTGAACACTGCGATCGATCATCTTCGCAGGCGGCACCGCCGGTGCAACGAATCTTTGGATGAAAAGATCCAGGCCGGCGAGCAATTTGAGGGTGAACGGACCACATGGCGAGATCCCGAATGGTGTTATGCGCGAGAAGAGCTGCATCAACTGCTTGTATCCGAGATAGAACAGCTTAGGCCCAACCATCGAGCAGTCATTCGGCTGTGTTGTCTCGAGGGGTATTCCTACACCGAGGCCGCAGACATTCTCAAGGTCAGCGTTTCTACCGTAAAGGAAAGGCTGCACCGAGGAAGGAAGACACTTCGCTGCAGGCTTTATGAACGCATGGATGCCGACACCTTTTTTCATCACCGTCTTGTCCTCGACCTAGGAGACCCAGGGCCTTGTCCGGCGCTGGGTGGTGAGGCCGGCCATAGAACCGGCCTCCCCCCACGACGCAGCCGGGAAAGAGCCAAAGCGACTTCTTAAGGCACCACCTCGAGCAGCATAGCGCTGCCGTTTCGGAGGATCCAGTCAGGTTTGCTCGCGGCGAGCGTGATCGGCGTGTCTGCACTTCCTGCGGACGCGATAGAAAGCTCGGGAAGGCCGTGCAGTCCGGTTGCGGTCGTCGAGAAAGGGCCCATCGCGCGAGGCAGCGCTCCGGGCTCCGAGGGGTCGGCATACACGCCGGAATAATCAGCGAATCCAACAGGCTGACTGTACTGGTCGTAGACCTTACCAGACCAACCCGATAGATAGACCTCATCGCCGCCTACCTGGCGGGTCGTGTAGTCTCCGGGGTTGGCGGTGCCCCGGTCTGGAGGGGCCAGAGGCAGCTTCGTGTCGGAGACGTTCATCATCCCAGCCGCGGCTATGAGGCGGACGTGGACTGGAATTGTGCGTCCCTTCCAGCTGAGATGATCGAAAAGAATGCTGACAGAGGAGTCGCTCACGGTGACGACGCGACCCTCCAGCCTGGCGTCTCTGGGCAGCTCTACATTCGGGCGTACGGGCACCGTCTGCACAAGCTCTGCGCTGATCGTCTTACCGGGTCGCAGATCGTGAGGTTTCAGGGTTTGATTGATGACAACGGGCAGGGTCGCACCCGGCGGAGGAGCCGCCAGTTCGTGCGTGGCGCGCGCGTAAGCGGGTGCGGCGATGCTGAGGACGAGAAGCGAAATCAGGCACCGCATAGTGTTACCTTCCGTTTTTTTAGACGCGCAGAATATCGAATTTATCCATAATTTGGCGTTTGCGCCAAATACAACGCCTATCAAAACTGTAGCCGGGGACGGCAACTGCAGCTAAACTGGGAGGCCAAGGTCCGCGGAGGGCATCATGCGCCGACAGCTGATGGTGGGCATTTGTTGTAGTGTCGTGGCGATCGTAGGGGCCACTGCGTCGACGGTCCGCGCGCAGGCCGGCGGCGGCATTTTCGTAACTCCGATTCCGAATGCGCCGTTCTCCGGCACGGTGCGGGTGGAGCGGACGGACATCCAGCCGAATGGTAACACCCTGCAGTTGTGGTCCGAGCGGAAAATTGCGCGGGACAACGAAGGGCGCATTTACAACGAATTCCGGCCGTTAGTGCCAACCGCGATGAAGACCGTGCCCGATGCGACCGTGATCCATCTGTACGATCCGCAGAACCGGATGACGGAGTATCTGTATCCGCAGCACAAAACCTACCGGATGATGATACTGAACCGGCCTCCCTCAACGGACACTCCGGACGATTTTGCCTCGCCGTCAGCGGCAGCCGCGCCACCGAGCGAATTTACGCGCCGGGAGGACCTGGGCCAGCGCTCGATCGCGGGGCTGCAGGTACATGGAGTGCGCGTGACGCAGACCCTGACGGGCGCGGAGAGCGGCACTGGGCAGGAAGTGACGGTGACGAACGAATATTGGTACTCCGAAGCGCTGCGGCTGAATCTCGCGACGAAGCACAACGATCCGCGCTCCGGGAGTGTGACCATGACTGTGACGCAGATCGACCGCGGCGAACCGAGCGCCGCGCTATTCGGCGTGCCGGCGGATTACACGATGGCCGGGCAGGCGAAGCCGTCGGGGAAGTAAGGCGGATCAGGAAAAATCCCAGGTTGTTTGGCGTTTTTCTCGAGGATCGCGAGCTCCTGAAGTCAAACGGGTCGTGCACGCGAAATTAAGCTTTAGAGATCAAGATTATCCTTCATTGGAGACCCAGGCGCTCTACCGGTTCCGAAGTCTAGATCCGTTTGATGGTCGCGAACCAGGCCGGTGCGCCGTTGTCGTGAAATCTCGTCTCAATGCGGTCCGGTTCGATGGCAACGATGTTCCATCCATTGCCGGGGCTGAACGCTATTCTCAGCTCTTCCCGGCTGACGGGGTGAGGGCCAGTACCGGGACCATAGTCACTGAAACACAACACATACAGGGTTCCACCGTGTTCGGTCACCGACGCCAGACTCGCCACGTAAGCTGGCCGCTCTTCGCCGTCAAAGGTATGAAACAGTCCGCAGTCCAGCACCGTCTCAAACCTGCGCCCCAAACGCTCCAACTGGAACGCGTCAGCCAGAGCGAACTCAACGCTCCCACCATCCTGGTCGATCCCACGGTTGTCGGCCTTCTCTCGGGCGGTCGCCAATGCCGTCTCGGCCACGTCAACGCCCAGAACCGGTAATCCCAGCGAAGCGACCAGAAGGGCGTTCTCGCCCGTCCCACAGCCGGCGTCGAGCACGGGGCCGACGAGTCCGCCCTGGGACACCAGATGCACGATTGCTTGCTGCGGCCGGCCAATATCCCAGGGCGCCGGGCCGTCGCTATACGACGCATCCCAGGGCCGCCCCGACATCCGTTCGTGACTCGTCGGGCGCCGACCCCCGAAAGGATCGTCAGCGCGGGTTCCTGATCGCTCCGACACCTTCGTTCCCTTCCTGCAACTGATTCCTTCAACTGCTCGGGCCCGCCCTCATCGTAGCACTCCAATCCACGGGTCTTGATTGCTCCTCGTCAGGTTGCGTCTTCGACGGCAAGCGATGGGACCGGCTTTCTGGCCGGGGTGGTGGTGATGACCAGTACGCTCACGAGCACGAAGAGCGTTCCGAGGATGGTGCGCGGCCCGAGGGGTTCGCCGCCGAGGAAGTATCCGACGAGGACGGCGACGACAGGATTGACGTAGGCGTAAGTTCCAACTTTAGTGGGCGATTCATGATGCAGGAGCCAGACATAGGCGGTGAATCCGATGAGCGATCCGAAGACGATGAGGTAGACCAGAGCGAACCAGGTGCGCGGCGATATCTGGGTCGCGTGGAGCGTGCGGAATTCGCCGAGCGTGCCGGAGATCAGGCAAAGCAGGATACCGCCGGCGAGCATCTGTGCGGCGGCACTCATGACCTTCGAAGGCGGCAGATGCATGCGACGCGAGAGAATCGACGCGACGGACCAGCTCATGGAGGCGGCGATGAGGGCAATGGCGCCGGTGCGGTCGATGGGCGCGCCTCCAAGGTTGAGAGAGTGGCTCACGAGCACGAGGACTCCGCCAAGGCCGATGAGGAGCGCGGAGGCGAGGCGCAGAGTGAGCCGCTGGGTGCCCAGGAAGATGATCTCAGACAGCGCCATGAACGCCGGAATAGTGGCCAGCATGACGGCGGCTATTCCGGAGGGGACGCGCTCCTCGGACCAGAAGAGCAATCCGTAGTCGCCCACGAAGATGAGCAGGGCGAGGATGGTCGCGGACAGCCACTGGCGTGCCGTGGGCGAGCGCTCGCCGTGGGCGATCATCCAGGCATAGAGGATCAGGCCAGCCGGGAAAAAGCGCAGCGCGGCAAAGAGCAGCGGCGGGAGTTCCCGCACGCCAATGCGGATGAAGATAAAGGTGGACCCCCAGACGAAGTAAATGATGAAGAAGGCGAGCAGCGTCTTCCAGCGCGGGCGATGGGGGTCGGGTGCCATGGGTCCTATGAGCAATGTATCAGCGTTGGTTGGTGCGATTGGAACCGGATCGCAATGGCGTCATGTAGAATGGCCGCGTTTGCGGCCGGCTCCTGTGAGGACTGCTGTGGCGGGCCGCGGGGGATTCGAATCATCGAGGACGGAAAGAGGACAGCGTGAGCACGATCCTGAGATATCCATTTGCGGTCTTCGCGATTTCTCTGCTGTCGATGTGGCTGGCGGTGCAGTTGGGCGCGTGGATTGCACGGCGGGTGCGGCCGATCTCGGAAGAAGAGCGGCAGGATCTCGACCTGGTGATCAGCTCGAGCCTGACCCTGCTGGCGCTGATTATCGGGTTCAGCTTCTCAATGGCGGTGAACCGGTACGACCAGCGCAAAGACTACGAAGAGGAAGAGGCGAATGCGATCGGGACCGAGTATGTACGCGCGGACCTGCTGCCGCCGGCCGAGGCGGCAAAGGTGAAGCAACTGCTCACGCAGTATCTGGACCAGAGGCTGAAGTTCTATAAAGCGCAGCAGTGGCAGAATCTGGACCCGATCAACAGCGAGACGACGCGGCTGCAGAACGAGATGTGGTCGACGGTGCAGGGACTGGCGAAGGCGCAGCAGACTCCAGTAGTAGCGCTGGCCGTGGCCGGCATGAACGATGTCCTGAACCGGCAGGGATACACGCAGGCAGCGTGGTGGAACCGCATTCCTGTCGGCGCCTGGGTGTTGATGATGGCTCTGGCGATCTGCTGCGGCATGCTGATCGGCTATGGAACTCACAAGCGAGGCGCGCGGCTCTACAGCGTCGTGCCGCTCGTGGTGTCGATCGCGTTTTTTATGATTGCGGATATCGACAGCCCGCGGAGAGGCGTGATTCATGTGGCTCCGCAGAATCTGGAGAGCCTGTCCCAGTCGCTGCACGGCCAGTAGCACCGGTTCATCGAGTCAGTCATGCGGCAGTGATAGGATTTGACTTTCGGGGGACTTATGCCTGCTGTGCCGACGATGCTGGTGCTGAAGATTACGCGCGGACCCGATGTGCTTGCGAGCCAGGAGATCACGTTTGACGATGGAACACTCGAGCCCGTCCCGCTGGTTGGAGACCAGATCGTTATTTCAGCCGGAGACCAGGTGTTTCGCGGCAACGTGGCGGCGCGGGATTTCGACTACACACAGTTTCTGCCCGGGAACGAGGGAGCGGCGACCTTTGTGATCACCATCTGGGCAGACGTGGCGGCTTGAGGTCTCAGTATTACAAACAGGCGATCCGGTAGGCTGGACTTGTGTGCGGCCGTTATCAACGCCGGTCAGACAAGCAACGCATTGCTGAAGCCTTCGCGGTCGGCAATGCCGACGGACTGGCTCTCGAACTCACTCCCGATTACAACGTTGCGCCTCAAACCATGCAGCCAGTAGTCGTCTGGGATGGGGACGAAGGGATGCGCACGCTGCAGATGATGTTCTGGCGCTTCCTGCCGAGGTTCGTCGCTGATCCAAAGAAATTGAGGCTGGACACCATCAACGCGAAAGGCGAAACACTGCTCGGAAACAAAATCTGGCACGATTCTTTCCTGAGACGCCGCTGTCTCATTCCAGCGGACAGCTTTGTTGAATGGAGACAGGAAGGTAAACGAAAGGTTCCGTGGCTGTTCGGAATGAAGGATGACCAGATGTTCGCCCTTGGCGGTGTGTGGAGGCATTGGCGATCGCCGGATCGCAAGGGCGATATGGACACTTTCGCAATCATCACGACCGAACCCAACGAACTCGTGGTCGAAAAGACCGGCCACGACAGGATGCCGCTCATCATAGAACGCAGCAATTGGCAGCGCTGGCTCGAACCGGGCGATCCGGACCGGCCGCCCGTCGACCTGGTGCGGCCTTTCGATTCGGACAGGATGAAGGCCTGGCGCGTGGATCAGAGAATCAACAATGTTCGCAACAACGATCCCGCCCTCATCGAACCAGTTCAGGAGGATTGGGGCGATCAGCAGAGCATGTTCGGGGAGTAAAGTCAGGGACCAGGCTGCAAAGTGTAACCGTGACGGAGCTTATTCTGCTCTTCGGTCAGATGCTCGGCGAGCGCCATCTCCCGCTCGGACTGATCGCGCTGGCCAAGGCGGGCGAGCGTCATGGCGTAGTAACGATGCGCCGGGACATAGTCGGGGGCGTAAATCACAGCCTGCTTCAGGTATGACTCCGCCGCGGCGTAATCTTTGGCCCGGTAGGCGAGAACGCCCATCCCGGTGAGTGCTCCGCCGTGATTCGGCGCGAACCCCAGTACCTTCGTGTAGGCTTCTCTGGCCGCGGCGTCGTCGTTCGAGTCGAGGGCGATCTGGCCCAGTTCGTAATAGGACTCCGTCTGGCGAGGCTGGAGCGCGATCGAACGCTCCAGTTCAGACTTTGCTTCCTCGTCTTTCGAGAGCATGTAGAGAAGATGTCCAAGGCCGTAGTGCGCAGTCGCGTCATCCGGGTTGATCTTGAGATAGGCGCGCAGGTGGGCCTCGGCGTCGGCCGCTTTCTGCTCGTCGAGCTCGACGTGCGCGAGCGCGTAAAGCGCTTTGGCGTTCTGCGGGTCCAGCCTGTGCGCTTCTGAGAGGGCAGCATCGGCGTCTTTAAAGATCTGCATGCTGTCGGCCTGTATGCCGAAGGCCGTGAGCAGCTCGACAGAATCAGGCGCGTAGTTTTTTGCGCGCACGAGTGTGGCGAGAGCGCGATCCTGATTGCCCGCGGCACGGTCTGCAAGCGCAGAGGCGATGGCGGCGCGAACCTCTCCATCGCGAGCCTCTGAAGAGCCAGGTGTTGTTTTCAGAACCGTCTCAAACGACCTCATGGCGTCGTCGTTCAGCGATTGTGCGAGTTGCACCTTGCCGAGTTCCTGCCACGCCGCGAGATTCTGAGGATCGCGGGAAGTGATTGCGGAGAGCATTTCGTTTGCCTGCACGAGCTGATTGGCGGCGGCGAGGGCCCGTGCGTTTTCGAGGGTCGGGTCCGCGGACTGGGCGAGGAGAGACGGAGCAAGAGTAACAAGCACTAAGGTCAGGCCGAGGGCCAGTAACGCCCCGCATTCGTAACTATTACGGTTGCAATAAAATTTCATTGCGCCGGCTCGTCTACACGCAGGATCTGATCCGCCTTCACTTCGCCTAATTTTTGGTGGATCCCGGAGGGCCAAAGGATCTCAACGGATCTGGCCCGGTCATCCGATCCCAATCCAAAATGCGCGCGCTTGTCGCTCGACGAAAGATAGCTGCCGGCAGTCGAAACGATCCACCATTGTGCTCCCTTCGATGTGGTGACATTGATTTCCGCTCCGATGGCGTCGCGGTTGCTCTTGTGGCCGACAAGATCGAGCGTCAGCCAGTGATTGGCGGTTTGAGTCTGGTTTCGGATCACATACGCGGGGCCGTCATTTGTCGCGACAACGAAGTCTTCGAGGCCGTCGTTGTCCAGATCGCCGATGGCGAGTCCGCGGCCTGCCCAGGCTTGCTTGAAGACGTCTCCCGACGCAGCCGACACATCGGCGAACTTGCCGTGGCCAATGTTTCGCAGCAGCAGGAGCGGCTCTTTATAGCGCAACTGAGGGTAGGTCAGCTCGATGTTGTCGATATCGTGTCCCTGAGCAATGATCAGGTCCTTCAGGCCGTCATTGTCGAAGTCGAAAAACTTCGTCCCCCAGCCGGAATGCAGCATGGTGATGCCGCCGATTCCGGAGATGTGCGTGGCGTAATCGAAGCTGCCATCGCCGGTGTTCCGATAAAGGGCGTATTTCTGATTGGCCAGGTTGGTGATGACCAGATCGGGGAGGCCGTCGTCATCATAATCCTGCGCATCGATGCCCATTCCAGCGTAGGTGCGACCATCACCATCCACGGCAATCTGCGCCATCAGTCCCTGTTCCTCAAAGGTGCCGTTCGGCTTCTGATGGTAGAGGAACTCCACCATGGAATCGTTCGCCACCGCGATATCGATACGGCCGTCACGATCGAAATCGGCAAGCGCGATGCCCAGTCCTTTGCCGGGCTTGTCGAGGCCGAGCTTCGCGGAGACCTCGGTGAAATGGCCATTGCCGTCGTTGTGATAAACGAGCGGCGCGATCGCCGGAAAGACGTCGGGATGGCAGTAAGAGCGATATCCGGGACGCTTTTCGCCGCACCAGAGATCTTCAAAGTCCCACTTTACGTAGCGCAAAACGATCAGATCCAGCTTGCCATCGTTATCGAGATCGACCCATGCAGCGCTGGTCGACCAGCCTGCACCAGCGGTGCCGGATTCTTTCGTCACATCGGTAAACGTACCGTTGCCGTTGTTGTGATAGAGGTGGTTGCCGCCGTATCCAGTGACGTAGAGATCTTCGAAGCCGTCGTTGTCATAGTCGCCGACGGCCACGCCCATGTCGTAGTTCGTGCCCTGCAGACCTGCCTTCTCGGTCACGTCTTCGAAGGTGCCGTCCTTTTTCTGGTGATAAAGGCGGTTCCAGTAGGCAGGGCCGGTCTTTTGCGGAATCGTGCCGGGAGCTGTGGGATCGCTGAGCGGCGCGCCATTGACCAGAAAGACATCCAGCCGTCCGTCATTGTCGTAATCGAAAAGAGCCACTCCTGAGCCCATGGTTTCCGGCAGGTATTTCTTCGAGGTGTGTGAAGCCTGGTGCCGAAACTGGATTCCGCTCGAGGCGGTTGTGTCAACGAATTTTCCGGCCGCGACCGCAGCCGATTGCGCCACTGCCGAGCCAAGAAGCAAGAACGACAAAACCGGGATCGCGAGCCATTGGAGCGCCACTGCTCGCGCCGTTGAATGGGTCTCTTGCGAAAGATGCTTGGGGGCACGAAGTGGCATGTCGCGAGGCCGTATGGCTTATTGTTGGCCCGGGTCGCGTAGAGCTGCGGCGCTGGCAGCATTCAGTTTGCGCCAATCCTCTACTTCTTTTGCGCTTGCTTCGTCGGCAGCCTTCTTCAGCTGTTCGTACTTCACCGCTGCGGCCCGCGCTTCCGCCGTCTGCCCGAGATGCCGGTACGTCTGTGACAACTGATACCAAGCACGGCGCTGCATCTCTCCGTCGAGCGTAGTAGCACGCTGAAAGGACAACACGGCTTCCTGCTCTCTTCCTTCCGCAGCCAGAGCCCGGCCGAGGTAATAGTCGGCTCCGGTCGGGTGGTTGTAAATTTTTACGACCTCCTGGAGTAAGGGCAGAGCCTCGCGTTCCTGTCCGCTGTCGACCTGGGCACTCCCGAGGTTGTACATCGCAATGGGATTACCCGGCGACAGCTTCAACTGCTCGGCAAATGCCTTTGCAGCCTGATCGGCCTGGCCCAGCTTGCGATATTCCCATCCCATGCCTTCATACAGTTCGGCCTCGTTCGGCGCCAGCTTGATTGCCAGCTCATACTCGGCAATCGCCCCTTTGTGATCATCGGCCTGCGCGTCGATAGCGGCGTTGAGCCGATGCAAACGCCACGAAGCGGGATCAACCTTATACAGAGCCGTGTAGCTTTGCTTCGCCACCGCCATGTGTGCCTGGACTCGGTAGTCGAGCACATTTTCGTCCTGCGGGGCGAGTTCAGCGGCGCGGTCCAGAGGTTCACTCGCCAGCTCCGGATGCCCTGCATTCAGCTCCACGATGCCGAGCCAGGTAAGAGCCTGGACGTTTTTCGGATCCTCTTTGATCGCCAGCTGCAGGTCGCGCAGGGCGCCATCCGTGTCGTTCGCCTGATACTCCGCGATACCGAGAAAGAGATGCGCTCCGGGCGAAGCAGGATCGAGCGCGAGCGACTTCTTGATTGAAGCGATCGCTTGAGGAAGCTTACCCTGCTTGAGCTGCGCCAGGCCAAGATCGAGGTGTGCCGGAGCGAAGGCCGGATTCAGTTCCGTTGCTTTCCGGAATGATGCTTCCGCGGCGGCAGCATTGCCCGCGTGCATCTGCTCAGCGCCCTGGCGAAAAAGCGCTTGCATCTGATCCGGCGCCGCCTGAGACCAGGACGTGCCCGCGAAGATCAATGTGCAGGCGAACAGGCGGCAGAATTGATGGCGGGCAGACCGCATAAGCCTAAGGCCAAACCTAGAAGAGCACAACCGTCGTGTCAAATTCGGGCGGACAAAAAACAGGGAGCGCAGACTGATGGCTACGCTCCCGGGGAGGCCACAAGGCTAAAAGCTGAGTCGCCCGGTCACCTGAATCGCGCGCGGAGAATTCGCTTGCGATGTCGGTATGCCGAACGTGAAGTCCGCCGGGTTATCGTCGGGAGATGCGAACAGGTGACGGTTGAATGCGTTGAGGAACTCGAACTTCAGCTGAAACGTGATGTTCTCGTGAATCGGCGTGTTCTTGAGAACGCTGAAGTCCTCGTTTTCCCATGCCGGCATACGTGTGTTGGTCACCCTGGGTGTGTTCCCCAGCGTGTACGGCAGGTTGGCAGACGACGCGTTCACCGCAGCGACCTGATCGATGAAGGCTGGCTTCGCGCCGTTGTGGTAGGCCGCCGCGGAACTTGTATCCGATCCATTGAAGAAGCTGTTCACATTTGGATCGCTTCCATTGGCCGTATTGAACGGGTTGATGTTCTTCCACCCCCTTCGGTAGACCGCGCTCTTGATCGGCACATCGGGAACGAGATCGTAGCGTGTGGCGTTCTCCCAGCCGGGTATTCCGACTGTGCAGCAGAACGGCATGGGCTGACCGTCCTGGTAGCGCAGGATGGCCCCGACCAGCCAGCCACCCAGAAGGTAGCTGGCTGGCCCGTGATTCATCCACGGCTTGCCTTTCCCGAAAGGCAGTTCGTAGATGGGAGCCGCAACGAACGTGTTTGTAATGTCCTGAACACTGATCGCTTTTTCTTGGTGCAGATTCTGCGAGTTCTGGACCTGCGGCTGACCAGGATTGGTATTGGGCAGGGCGCTGTCGGTATCGTTGAGGTTCTTGGACCAGGTGTACGACACCTGCAGGCTCAGGCCATTGCGGTAACGCCGTGCCAGTGAGAGGAGCATGGCATTGTAACTGGAATGACCTGTGGACTGGAGGCAGCAGCCCGAATCGATGAAGTCATACTGCGGGAAGGGACGTAGCGCCTGCTGAATCTGGACCCCGTTGCCCCAGAGGTTGAAGTACCCAGGGAAAGGAACGGGCACTCCGTAAGGATTGTTCATCAAGCCCACCCCGAGCTCCTTGCCCAGGGCGAGGTCATCGTACGGGATGTTATTGATGTTCTGGTTGTTCGCTTGCAGGTTTTGGCCAACGGCTCCGACGTAGCCGATACTCGCGATCAGGTCCGTCGCCAGTTCCTGCTGAACCTGCATTGTGTAGTTGTAGATTGCGGCGGGACGCCCGGCTGACTTCTCGATGTATGAACCGGGAAGATAGGTGCCGTTGTACTGTCCCGGATCAAGATTCGGCGGGGCCGGGAAGGCGGGATATCCAGCATCGATCACAAACGAAGGATCGAAGTTGTTCTTTGAAGGGAAAACAGGGCTCGACTTGTACCCGGCGTTCATTGATCCGCCAAAGTCGTCATACTGGAGGGGCCCGTACAGAATTCCACCGCCGCCGCGTAGCACCGTCTTTCCATTCAGCCACGGCGGGCTGTATGCGAAGCCGATACGCGGAGAGATGTCCTTGAAATAGGTCTCGGCCCATTTCGTGTTGCAGCCGGTACAGGTAGTCCCAAAGATCAGCGCGCCAGGAACGCCATACTCCGGATCCAATGCCGTGGGGCTGAAGTTAGAGGTGTAGTTCTGAGCCTCGTGCCGCGGGACGTCGACGCTGTAATTCAGTCCCAGGTTCAGCGTCAGGTTCCGCGTGATCTTCCAGTCGTCCTGCACATATCCGGAGTAATACCAGGAAATCCAGCGGGACTGATGCGAATACACGTTCTGGCCCCCGTTACAGGCCAGGCCAAGCAGTTCGCTGGCCAATCCATTACCGTTGTTGCCAGAGCCTTGATACGCAGAGGTCTGCTGCGCGCAGAAGTTGATCGACGGTGAGTTGTTATTGATAGGCGAGTACTGCTGATAGCGGATATCCGTGCCAAATGTGAGGCTGTGCGGTCCTTTTTGCCACGAGATGCTATCCACTAACCGTAGTCCGTTGTCGATGTTGTCGCCGTTGTTCGGCATGCCCTCCTGCGCGGTCACTCCGTTGGTGACCACAGGGAAGTTGTTGCTCACCGCGTTGCCGATCCCCAGCATCCCGAACCAGTTCTTGCCCTCAAGAGCGGGGACGGCGAAGTTGATGCTGTTGGAGCGGTTGGATCCGATGATGAAGTGGTTCAGCAGACTGGGGGAAATGGCATAATCCAGTCCCAGACGCCAGAAGTGAGTCTCGAAGTCCTGCTTCCAGGTCTGGTAGTCGATTGGGTACGGCAGGTATTGACCCGGAGGCGCTCCGGAAATACGGTTGTTATCGCGCGAGCTGTAAGAACTCCAGAGCTTCAGTTTCTGTGTGATGTTGGCGTCAATGCGCACCGTGAGTGTCGTGTTCTCGATAGGGGCGTTGCTGGAGTAGGAGAAGTTGTTGAAGACCTCATTATTCGTCGGCGCCGGGAAGTAACTCAACACGTTCAGTGCCACCGGAGAGAATCCTCCCGGAATCTTGTTACCCGGGTATGCCGTGCGGCACTCTACGCCGTTCACGGTTCTGGTTGTCGAAGGGTCAAATATCTGGCCCTGATAAACGGGACTTCCGTCACAGGGATTGGTGCCGACTCTATTCGACGTGTTGAACAATGCCGGATTTGAGAAATCGCCCGACAACTCCGCCGGGGTCGGGACGGTCGTGATGTTGGTCGCACCGAGGGTGTACTTCAACTGCTCCCAGGCGAAGAAGAAGAAGACCTTATTACGCCAATCGAGGAGGTGAGGGATCCAGACAGGACCGCTGAACGTTACGCCGTAGTCGTTCTTGTGGTCGACTGGCGTATCGAAGGTCGAACAATTGGAGTTGCCGGCCGCGAGGCACTCAGCCTTGTAACCGCCGTTGAACCAGAGATTCGCATCGAGGGACGTGTTGCGGAGTATTTCGTAACCGTAGCCGTGAAAGGCATTGCTGCCGCTCTTGGTGACAAAGTTCTCAAAACCGCCGGTTGTACGGTTGTATTCGGCCGGGGGCAGGGCTTCAGTCACAGTTAACTGCTGCAGCGCGTCGACCGAGGGCGCTTCCTCATCGAACGACGAGCCGTTCTCACTGCGCTGCTGGCTGAGGCCGTCGATCAGTACCTCGGCACCGTAATTCTGTCCGCCGGCGATTTTGCTGAAGAAGATACCGTTCGGGCTGTTCGCGGTACCGGGGCCGGTATTGCCGGGCAGCAGGAAGATAAAGGCCTCCGGCGAACGGAAGGCGCCAACCCCGCCAAGCGCAAGGGGCAATTTTTGGTACTGGTCGGCGGTGATTGTTCCGGTGATGTCAGAGCTTTCCGTCTGCAATTGCGGAGCGTTCGCTTCAACCGTGACGCTCTCGGTCGCCGAACCCACCTTCAGGGTCACGTTCACAGCCGATGTAACCTGCAGATTCACCTGGATTCCAGTCAGCTTCTCCGGCTGGAAACCCGGCGCGGTCACGTTAATGTCAAAGATTCCGATAGGAACCTGAGGCAACCTGAAGGACCCAGCGGAACTGGAAACCGTCTCCAGCGTGGTTCCCGACTTTTCTTCGACCGCCTGCACCTTAGCTCCCGAAACAACAGCGCCAGTCGCGTCGGTGATGGTTCCCGCGATACTGCCAAATACCGTCTGTGCGCCAGACCGGAGAGTAAACAAAAAGCCGGTCAGTACGATGAAAGAAACGAGCGCTGTCCCCTGCCTGAAAAGTTTCATTGCTGCCTCCCGAGGAATGCCGTTCGATACGATCCATTCATTGCAATGTCTCGTCGCTGTAAACAGTTACATGTCTGCGCGCTTATAGTTTTGGCCTCTCTTCGGGGCCTTCAGCGAGCGACTACGGGAGACTATCGAACGCGAATAAGCACACGCATGAGTCAGCGCAACCACCGGAGCGTGGTTCAGCTGAACTAGGAATGGGGTCGAAGGCAGTAAATGGCAGGACCGGCTATGCCAGCACGTCGAGCAGGCCCTGCTGAATTGCAGTCGTGACGGCCTCGGTCCTGTCGGCTACGTCCAGCTTCTCGATGATGCTGTTGACGTGATTCCGCGCCGTGTTGGCGCTGATGTCGAGTGCGGAGCCGATCTGCTTATTGGTCAGGCCCTTCGACATCATCTCGAGGATTTCGCGCTCGCGGCCAGTGAGATTCGACCGCGACATCCGCTGCGCGAGCCGCGATGCGATGTGCGCGGGAAAGTAACGGCGCCCGGAAGCCACCGTCTTGATGGCCTCGATAATTTCCTGCTGGCCGGTGCTCTTGACCAGGTATCCTTGCGCTCCGGCGCGGACCGCGCGGTAGACGTCCTCGTCGGTCTCGAAGTTGGTGAGCACCAGGACCCTTGGCGGGTTGGGAAGAGTGCGAATTGCCTGCAGCGTCTCGATCCCGTTCATGCCCGGCATGCGAAGATCGAGGAGCACCACCTGCGGATGATGGCGCTCGATGAGGGCAATCGCTTCCTGCCCGTTCCAGGCGGCGCCGACCACCCTGAGGCTCTCCTGCGTGCCCAGCATGCTGGCCAGGCCAGCGCGGACGACCGGATGGTCGTCAACGATAAGAATACTGATTTTGCCGTTTGTCTCTTTGCTCATCTCGAGAACCTCGCAACCGAAAGATCCTTACATAGCGGGCTACGCGCGCGAGCGGCAGACGCGACGGTACCGGCGCTGTCACCAGAACGCGAGTGCCCTGCCCGGGCGAACTCGTCACCTGCAGCGTGGCTGCAATTCCCCCGGCGCGTTTGCGCATTCCTTCGATACCGAACCCGCGCGCCGGTGAGGCCGTTTCGAATCCTGTTCCGTTATCTTCTATCGTCATGGAGACCGCTGTCGCGCCGTAATCCATGTTGATCTTGATCAGCGAAGGCGACCCGTGCCGCAACGAGTTGGCGATGGCCTCCTGACCGATCCGGAACAAACCGTCTTTGAGGGCCAGGGGAAGGCCATTTTCCTCGCCGGTTACATTCAGGTGCACCTCGACCGGTCCACACTCGACGATCCGCCGCGCGAATCGTTCGAGAGCGGTGTGCAGCGGCTCGGCAACCAGGAACTCGCGTCTCAGAGTCATCAGGCTGCGGCGCGCCTCCTCGTGGCTGTGCCGCACAAGCTCGGAGGCAAGTTCGAGCTGGTGGTTTACCTCCGGCATATCGCGCAGCGGACCGTTGCCGATGGCCTGCAGCTGAAACCCGATGCCGACAAAGCTCTGGGCGAGCGAGTCATGCATCTCATGGGCGATTCTCTCCCGCTCATCGAGCACAGCCTGCAAT
The DNA here is from genome assembly GCA_963782175.1 of uncultured Acidobacteriaceae bacterium. Taxonomy (GTDB): domain Bacteria; phylum Acidobacteriota; class Terriglobia; order Terriglobales; family Acidobacteriaceae; genus Silvibacterium. Next base: position 116,710 of record CAWAIX010000004.1, on the reverse strand, counting down.
CTCCAGTGATCGACGCGAATGTACAGCAGGAGACCAAACAGCAGAAGAATGATTGCAGCCAGCCCGAAGAGTGCGAGGCTGCGCGCGCTCCACCACGGCGGGCCTGCGAGCACCTCGATATCATCGCCTGAGGGCACGAGCAGGAAGAAAGGATGCAGATTGCGCGTAACCTCAGGGTCCACGACGCAGACTCCTCGAATACGCAGCCTGCTTTGTGCGGCGAGGTGCCGCAGGGAGGCGCGATTTCTTCCCGGATCCACGACGGCTCGAAAAGACTGGCCAAGGCTGGTGAGGTCCAGTTGAAGGGCTCCGTCCGGCGCGGTGGAACGGTGCGCCAGCATGCCATCTACTTCGATGAACATGGCGTCGTAAGCGCCTGTGGCGGCCTGGCTCGCTGTTACCGCCACCGGCGGCAATGGCGCTCGCGCCCACAAGAGCCTGACTTGCGCATCGCGTAGCGTCAGGCTGTATCCGCGCAGATCGGCCTCGCCTCTGGCCTCGATCTCATCGCCGAGCTTCAGGTTGGGAAGATCAGGTCCGACGACGGCTGCGCCGCCCGTGGTGTCCTGCACGTACAGCCGTGGCGAAGTCAGCACCACCGTCCCACGCAGCACCGTCGTACGAGCTGCTCTCCGGTCGAGCTTCAAACTCGCGATGGTCTCGGCGAGAACGGATCCGGATGCTGTATCGCCACGCGATGAACCTTCGCCGCCAGCGTGGCCGTCATGCCCGTTAACAACGGGTTCGTCAATCGCATAAGGAATGACTGCGATGCGGTCCGCAGCTGGTTTGTCCGGCGGAGAAGCCAAGTCGGCAGCATCGACCCGAGTGACGGAAAAATTCTTCCACGCGCCTCCGGAGGAGTGGGATCGGATTCCGACCCTCCCTCGCCGAAAACAGTTCCTCTGGTCATCTACGCTGATCGCGGTGGTTTGTCCGGTGACGCTGTCGACCGCAACTGCGGAGATGCGGCAGCCCTGAATCGTGGCACGTAGACGATACCAGTGAAAGGGCTTGACTCCGCCGGGGACCGGCTTTGCGCGCAGCTGCAACCAGCCGTGCTCCGCGAGACCGATGATCAAGGCGCCGTCGTTGCTGCGCAGGCCCGCGTAGTAGCCGGTGTAGGAGTCCACACCCTGCTCTTCATCGCTGCCGCGGAGAATGACACCCGCGTCGCCTTGCTGGCCGAGCAGTTCCACATCCGTGGTGACGGTGTAGTCCTTCCACCAGGGCGAGCCTGTCATCAGCTTGGCGCCGCGTTCGTCGGACTCATTCCGCATTGCCCCCTGAGCGGCTCGCCAGGTGCCGCCATAAGCCGTCCACTCCTCGGAGCTTCCGGTCGGAAAGGAATCCGAATACGGCAGACCGCGATTGGGAGAGCGCTCGTAAATCAGCCATGCGCCGGCGGCGGACGCGCCCAGCACTGCCGCTATCGCCAACCATTTCCAGGTCCCGTTCACTGCCCGCTCCTGCCGTCTTCCCTCCAGTCCATGGTTAGCATCTTCGCTACCTGAGGGGAATGAAGATTGTCGCGGGTTACCAGCGTCGGACTCAGTTTCACCAGCGGCGGCCCGCTCTCTCCGCGCATCTGCATGGCGACTCTCTCGATGGCCAGCCGGCCCATCTCATATGTGTTCTCTACCACGATGGAGTCGATTTCGCCTGTCACCAGCGGCGGCACCAGCTCCTGCTCGCACGCGACTAATTTGACTTTCTTCAGCAGGCCGCGGTGTTGTAACGCGAGATACGCCCCCCGCGTCGTGGCCGAGTTCAATGCGAGAAACGCATCCAGCCCCGGATTCCGCTCCAGAACTTTCTCGGCAATATCCTGAGCCTCGGCAATGTTGAAGCCCGCGGCGCGCTCTTCCACGATTCGAATGTTCGGATACCTCGCCGCAAGATTCGATTCGAAGGCCTGTGTCCGCTCGACGATACCGCTGACATCTGGATCGACTCCCAACACCGCAACTGTTCCCTTGCCCGCGAGGATATAGCCGATTCGGTCCGCAGCCATGCGCCCTGTCGCCTGCTCGTCATTGAGAATGTAGGAAAGCTTGCCGCCTGGAGGGATCGAAAGCGGCGAGCTGATCACGACGGTTGGAATTCCGCGCGCGACGACGTTGCGCACCGGCACCATGAGCGCGAGCGCCTGGTCGGGCGCAAGGACCAGTCCCCGCGCACCGGCATCGACGGCGCGCTGGATCAGCAGGATCTGCCGCTCAACGTCGTCTTCACGGGTGGGAGCATTCCAGTAGACGGTCAGGCCCTCGCGCCGCGCTGCGGCTTCAGCTCCGGCATGCTCGGCCTCCCATAAAATCAGCGCCGTGGTGCGCGGAATCACCGCTACCATCGGGTTGTGTCCGCGCCCGCATCCGGCTGCAAGTATCAGGACCAGAAGACAGATGCCGGCGCCTGCAGACTCCAGCTTGGTTGCGCGCACACCACTCCTGCCTACGTACCATTCGAACCAAAAGAGAATAGCACGATGGGACGATCAGCGGCCTCGGCCCGGCGCGCCAGAGCGCGCGCCCACCCGATGGAATCGCAGCACCACGACGCTCGAATGAGGAAAGATATAGCTCGTGGATCGGCCGGCTGCGGGATGATCGGTCCTGACGCCCACCACGTTGGGATCATCCTCGTCGTTGCGGTCATAGATGCTCGACGCCGAGATAGTCTGCGCTGTGGCTTCGTGTGCGGGCTCAAACCCATCGAGAGAGATGACGGCGCGATAGTCGCGCTCCAGGCTGCGATTCACACAGAAGAGCGCCAGGTCGCCATCCGAGAGCAACGCCGCCCTGACATCGAGCCATGGCACGTCCTGAATGTCAGGCACACGGTTGACTCCCTTCTCGACAGAATAGGTGGGCGCGTCACTATCGACCGCGAGCAGCCGCTGCGGAGCGGCGTCAGCATACGTCCGCAACACCCAATATGCGGGCGCCGCGTAAACCTGCTCGCGCCGCTTCCAGATACCGGCGAACTCCAGGATGCCCGTCATGTCGGAGATGGGGACGATGTCCGAATGGTCGAGGAGCATGTTGAGAAATCCCCCGGTGATGACCGCTCCACCCATATTGGTGAAGTCCGGCGCGGCGCGGCTGCCGAACTGGCGGCCAATGAAGAGCCATTCCGTGAAGGCGATCTTTGTGTCGTGATGGCCGGCCTGCTGAATCTGTTCCGTCATCTCTCCGAGGCGCTTGGCTAGTCCGACGGGCATTGCAAACGCCGCCTGCGCGATGAACTCGTTCGAAGCATCCCGGAGCTGGACGTTATCCACGCCTACGACAAAATGCGTTGAGAGATAGTTGAATGTGCCGGGAGGATTCTTGAGCTGGACCGCATTCCACTCGCGGAAGTTGTCAGGATCGGCGCCCGTTGCGATGAGCTTGGCGCTGGGATCGACCTTGCGCACGGCTTCACTGAAGCTGCGGGTGCGGTCCCCGATCTGATCGCGGGCCGGGTAGCCGGTGTTCCAGTTACCCCAAAGCTCGTTGCCCAGTTCCCAAAGGAGTCCGCCCTTCTTGTTCCCCCAGTGATCGTCCACATACCCGACCCAGTCCGCCGCTTCATCGGGCGTGCCCGTGCCAAGGTTCAGCGCGATCTGGGGTTGCGCGTGCACAAGCTCGCAGAAACGCAGAAATTCGTCGGTGCCAAACGTGTTGTACTCCGGAATGCCCCACGCGAGATTCAGCATGCTGACGCGCTTCTCGCGCGGGCCAATGCCGTCGCGCCAGTGGTATCCGGAGGTGAAGTTGCCGCCGAAGCGAACCACGGAAGGCTTCAGGTCCCGCGCCATCTGAATGACATCGGGATCCATGCCATCGATGTTGTCAGCCGGCGTCAGCGAGACTTCATCCACCAGGGCTCGCGCGTCATTCGAAAGCGAAACGACAAACGATACAGGCTCCAGACGATCGACATCGCCGGGCTTGAGGGTGAGATGAAATGCATACCGCGTCCAGTCGGGACTGTTCGCATCGAGCTTCGCTTCAGCGAGTATCTGGTCGCCGCCGGCTCGCTTCCTGATCGAGACTGCGACCGCCCCAGGGCCGCTGAGGTGTTTCACCCAGATGCTTCCGTCGTACTCAAGCGTGCGCTGGACCGGTAGATAAATCCGCTGGCGGATACCGGTCTCGCCAGTGGGCAGCGCCATGATCTCGAGCGACCGGCTGGAGTTCGCCGCGTCTCCCCAGCGTGGCTCGTACCGGTTGCCCTGGCTTGAAACCAGAGGCTCCCAGGGCAGTGGCAATCCGAGCTGCGACCCGCGCAGCAGTTCCGGTTGCTCACGTACCATGCGTACTACTTCGGACGCACTCCACAGCCCGTCCTCGAGGCTGCCGTTCTCAATCAATTCGGCCCAAAGGCCTCCATAAGTAGAGCGGCCAATGGGCTCGAGGAAGCTTCCGAAAATTGTCGAGGGTATCTCCGCAGCAGCCGGACGATCGGCATGCACGGTGATGTGCAGCTCCGGATTTTTCCCTTTATCGGCCGTGTGGTCCTGAATCTGTCCATAAGCAAGCGGCTCGGAGAGAACAGCGGGCAGCAGGATCAGTGCAGCCGTCAGCCCGCGGCGGGGGTGTTTCTTGCGAGTAATGAGCATGAGATCCGTCCCTCGACGATGGGTACCCGAAACGGCGCAGAATCCGCAGTATAGTTGCAACGCTGAACAGAGCAGAACGTTCACCTGAACTAGATGGAGCTATTGCTGCAGTTATAGACTGGCGTTTGATACAAGCATGTCGTTTGAGGTGAGCAGGCTGGCAGAGAATTGCGCCAGAAGGATCAGGAAATGGACGCACCTGTCACCCGTGCGTCTTGCCATGATGCTTTGTGCACTGCTCGCTCTCCCGGGCAGCTCGTCGCGAGCGCAGTCCATCGCTCCGGATCAGACCCCGGCCGGCGATCTGGCTCTGGCCCGGAATTCGGTCCAACAAGGCCGCTATCCCGAAGCCGACAAGCAGCTGCGCGATTACATTGCGGGCCATCCCTCTGATGCGGATGCGCAATATTTGCTTGCCTTAACCCTCTTCAGAGAAGACAAACCGGCCGACTCGCTGAACGAATACACCGAGGCCGCGCGGCATCATCCGCCACGCGCGACAGACCTCAAGACCGTGGCTCTCGATTACGTACTTCTCAACGACTATGCCGACGCCGAGCATTGGATCCGCGATGCGGTGTCGATGGACCCGAACGATCCGGAAGCGTGGTATGAAGCGGGACGGATCGAGTACACTCTCAACTACTTTCATCCTTCGCTTGACGCTTTTCAGCGGTCGCTGCAACTCGATCCGGCTTCAGTAAAGGCAGAGAATAATCTCGGGCTCGCGTTTGAGGGCCTGAACCGTGTCGACGACGCGATCGCCGCATACCGCAAGGCCCTGGCCATGCAAGCCGGCTCAGCGCATCCTAGCGAGCAGCCCTTCCTGAATCTGGCCACGGTGCTCATCGACCGCAACCAGCTCGATGAAGCTCTGTCGCTGTTACAAAAGGCGGAGCAGATCGCACCCAACGACTGGAAGATACTTGCACAGCTCGGAAGGCTCTACACCGAAAAAGGAAACCTTGACGCGGCCCGTACCGTTCTTGAGCGCGCGGTAGCCATCGAGCCTCAGAAAGCCTCTCTGCACTTCCAACTCGGTCAGGTCTACAAAAAGAGCGGAGCTTCAGAAAAGGCTCAGGCAGAGTTCACGACAACCCAAAAACTCCTCGGAACTGCATCCTCTCCGGCTCAATGATCTCGTGAGGGCCGTTTCACCTCATATCTTGGACAACCACGCAGCAACGCAGGCAAGCTTCACCTGCCGCAAATACTCGACCTAAGATTCAGCCGGGAGCGGGCCAATCGTCGTGAGCCGATTCGTCGAGATCGGCGCAACCTCCCAGCCACTCAGCGTAAGGCCCGCACCGCTCGCGCGAATCGTGATATCGAGTGCAACCGGCCCGGGATAGTAGAACCGCTTTGTGTATCCAGCGCGCTCGCCGAGGATCACCTCGATCACAGATCCATCGACGAATGCATGGATCCTTGGCGCATCTGAAGTCTCGAGAACCAGCTTTTTTTCGTCTACGGTGAACGTCCGTTGGCTGGGCGAGTAGCTGATACGCATTAACTCCGTGGAGCCAGCGTTTGCCGACAATTCCAGTTCCGCGTCTTTCTTCCCGATGCACAACAGCTCTCCGGTCGCAGCTGGAATAGTTAGAACAGAACCGGTCGCTGCGGGTTTCAGCGGTATCGGTCCTCGCCGCAGCTCTTCTGCCTGCGGCAATACCTGAACACGCAAAGTACCGTCAGGATCGAGGTTCAGTACGCGTGGCAGGCTCATCATTCCTGACCAGCCCGCTTCAAGCATCTCGGATTGGGACCGGCGCTCGGGAATCCATCCCCAGAGAATTCGTCGTCCCTGCGCGTCGAGTTGGGTCTTTGGTGCGTAAAAGTCGCCCAGATCAAGCAGACCGCTCTTGTTCGACTTGAATATTAGGGTGTTCTGGTCCAGTGATCCCGACTGCCAGAAGACCTTGCCCATGGTCGAATAAATAAGAACCCAACCACCTTCCAGCGGAAAGAAGTCCGGGCACTCCCACATTTCTCCATCCCCAACCGGGTTTGGCTTGTACGTGCCACTCCAGCTGCCGCTCGTGAGCGGGTGAAGATATTCCCAGTCCATGAGGTTTGTGGAACGGTAAAGCAGGACGCAGCCGCCGGTTTTCTCGACGCCGGAACCAACAGTCATGAGCCAGGTTCCGTTCTGTTTCCACACGGCCGGGTCGCGGAAGCCGGTGATCGCAAGGCCTGGTGGTGGATTCGGAATGATCGGCTTTGGAGACTTGGTCCATTGCCGCAAAAGCGGATCGTCCGACCACGCGAGACATTGGGACTCACGGAGGCCCTCGTTCCTTATCGTCTCGTGGGCTTTATCTCGAACCACTCCTGTATAGATCGCATAGGCGCGCTGGTTTCCAGCATGTTCATCGACGATCATCGATCCGGAGAAGCAACCGGCGGCATCTGCGCTGCCGGGCGTCATGGTGAAGGCGACCGGGTAGTTGGTCCAGTGGAGCATGTCCGGGGAGACAGCGTGATTCCAGCTCATGTTGCCCCATATTGGGCCCTCAGGGTTGTACTGGAAAAACATATGGTACCGGCCCGCAAAATAGACTGGGCCGTTCGGATCGTTCATCCAGTTGTGTGTCGGCAGCAAGTGGAATTGAGGGCGGCGCGGGTCATGAGACAAGCGCGACGCCAACTCCGATTCGCTTTCCGCGCGCAATTCGAGAGGGTTCAGCTCCAGGACGGTAGCTGCGCAGCATGCGACGGATGCTGACTTGAGGAACTGTCGGCGAGTTGTTTTCATATCATCTTTATCGAGATTGCCTGCCGGTCAACGTGCCGGCGAGGGTAATCGACTGCCCGTCAAAGGCCCTCGGGTTTTCGAGAGCCTTTTCGATGGGGACAATCGGCCGCCCGGGAGTATGGGTGCACCAGGCGAAAAGCGCCGCAGCGAGAAGACACACCAGCGCCGGAGTCCTTCGTGCCATCCAGATGGTCCTTTTGTCTGCACGTAGAATTCTGCCAGACCCCCATCAAACGCGGAACAAAATCTTCTTTCCGCTGCACGAGCGGTACAAGCACGCCTGACTGAAACAATGCGGCGCTCGTCATGCTGTTTTCACGAAGTATTCGGAGAAAATACTGCGGTTCAATCATATCTGCAAATCGAATAAGAGATTCGCATTGGCCTTGTAAATTACATTCGGTAGAAATAGCCTCACTATCCAATGAAGACAAGTGTTCGCTGCCGACAGATCCCTGTTCTACTGCTTGCCGCCCTGCTATTCGCGGTTAGTTCAGCTTTCTGTGATGCGCAGACGTCAACTCCTTCATCGCAGTCTGTTCTGATGCCTCAATACTCCGTCACGATCGGGCCCAGCGATCAACCCGGCGGCCCTCCGCAGGTGAGGCTTGAGCGCGGGCATCAGACCATCTTCCAGATGCCCGTCGTTGCCGGATTGGCCTCGCCGTCGAGCGAGGAGCATCTCTCGAACATTACCTACTCGATGCGTAAATCTGGCGATAACGCATTCGAGTTGAATGTCACTGCGGAAAGCAGCTTGTGGAGCAATCGCCGCTTTCAGTGGCGCCTCTTCCCCGATCACATTGAGTTCCAGCAATTCGCCAGCGGATCGGGCAAGATTGGGCGCTGCTACTTTCTCTCAAACGGAATTTCCGGTCTCTGGGACAAGGGCGTCACCAGCGGTTACGCCTGGGGCACGGCCATTTACGCCGACCGCTATTTCGCTCCGAATCCCAACCATGCCAATCAGTTTGAATTCAACATTGCGATGCCGCAGATTCTCGGCTTCAGCATCGGCCGCGAGGAAAGCTCCGCCCAAGATTTTCGCCCCGAGCGTATGACCGGGATTTTTGCGCCGCCGCCATTGTTTCTCGCCTTCCACCTCGACAATACATGGACCGGCATCGGGATCGGCGCGGAACCCGGCGATTATCAGTTCCCCGCGTTTGAATACTCGGGCTCACGCTACGCCGGAGCCTCCTTCTACGTCGACTACATGGGTTACAGGAGCGTTGATGGCGGGTTTGCTTCGCCTGTTCTCAGCATCAACATGGCCTACAGCCCGCTCGACGCACTCGAGAGCTACACGTCGTGGCTTACGGCAAATGGATTCGCAACTATTCCTGTTACAAAAAATGTTTACTGGCATCACCTGCCCATCTTCTGCGGCTGGGCGGAGCAGACGGTCGAATCAGTCCCTCACGGCGGCGCGCCCAACAAGGAGTCCACGCAGGCGAATTATGAGCGATGGCTCGCCACGCTCGACGAACGTGGGCTGCCGATCGGAACGGTCGTCATCGACGATAAGTGGGAACAGGGCTACGGCGCATTCGACGTCGACCAGCAGAAGTGGCCGGACATGAAAGGCTTCATCGCCGCGCAGCATGCTAAAGGACGCCACGTGCTGCTCTGGGTCCCTGTTGCCGATCCCGATGGTCTGCCGGCTGCGCTCTGCGTCACCTATCAGGGCAAGTGCGTTATCGCCGATGTGGGAAAGCCGGAATACGAAGCGTGGCTGCGCCCGCGCATTCGTCATCTTGTCGAGGATCTCGGCGTGGACGGCTTCAAGGAAGACTGGGTGAAAGCACCCGCTGCACCCGGTTTGCCGCTCACCGGACCGGCCACCGGGATCGAATTCGTCCGCCACTTTCAGTCGATTCTCTACAGCGAAACGCACAAGTGGAAGCCCGACGCGATGGTTGAGACACAAACCACCAATGCCCTCTTCCGTGAATCATCGGACGTGATCCGCCTGAACGATGTCTGGTATGCCAGCCGCAACGTTACTGAAATGATGCGCCTCCGCGCCCGTATCGCAAACATCACTGGATGGCCACTTGTCGATACTGACAACGCCTCGTCCACCAATCTGAAGGAATGGTGGGCCTACATGCAGGCGCAACCCTCGATCGGAATCCCCGCCCTGTATTTCGTCACGCGCACCGAGACGACACAGGAAAGTCCGTCGCCCGCAGACTGGATCTATCTCGCAGCCCTCTGGCGGCAATACATCGACACGCTCAAAGTGCCTACTGCGAAATAAGAAACGCGCCTGATGCGCCCCAGACAGCTATCGCAACACCCGCACACGCAGCACGGTGGATTTGTCAGGCAGCGACACATGGCGCTCGTCCCCGTTGAGACGGCGGGACGGCATCCATTGCTCACCCTGAAAGGTGCCTTCCTCGATGGAGATGAGTTGCGCGTCGCGCAGCGGCCCCTCTATCTCGCGGAATGTCACATCGAATCCCGTGCCCATGACCACAAAATCATCCGGACCAAGCTCGATGATCATGCCGCAGGCCCTGCCCTTTGCCGGATCAAACGCAGCAGTAAAGTCGATGTTCGCGGCCAGCCCATTGCCGACGCGAATGGATTCTTTCCAGTCTTCCCCGTTTCCCAGTCCCTGCAGGATGGGGTGGAGTTTTCCCGTGTATTGGTAGCGCGAAATGAGCGGGAGCAGAGGCCGCAGCACACTATAGGTATCCTGAAACGCCGCGCCGATGGCCGCCCCCGTCCCACCCTTCTGTACATCGTCAATGCCGAAGGGGCTAAAGCCAATCCCGTTGAAAGAGCCGAACGTGGTGTAGGCAAAGCCGACAAAGTATGGGTTGAAGTTCGTCTCCGGCACAAAGAGCGGGTTATCCGGCCGGGTGTACTGCGCCGCGACGTCATAAAACTTGGGGTAGTAGATGTCCGGCGCCAGAATATCGATCGACGGTGCAGCCGCCTTCCATATGTCGAGCGCATCTACCGTCGCGCCGCCGCTTGGCCATCTGCCCGCCCGCTCGACGCCTTCGATCAGCCAGACGTTGACGTACATGGGCAGCGGATACTCATGCTTGCCGGCCGTCGCGACCGCATTCACGTAATTCGAAACCAGCCATGCGCTGAATGATTCCGGCGCAAGCTCGCCAAAAACCTGCTTCCAGCTTCCCGACTTCGGCGACTTGCTCCATACCTCAGCCATCGGAGTCGAAAGCTGCTGACGATGGGCCTCGAGATAGCTGAGCAACTCCTTGGGCACCGGTGCGTCGTATAGGTGGTTTGCGGCTTCCGAGTAGTCGCGGTCCGTTCCGAATAGTCCCGGCTCATTTTCCACCTGCATCATCAGAACCGTGCGCTCTGTCTCATCGATGCTCTTTATGTGCTGCATCACTGCGGCGAAGGCATGCGAGTCCGCTTCCATGGCAGCGTGGCATAGAGTAGAAATGATCTCCGTCTCTTCGCCACGCGAGCCCACCACGCGAACGTACTTATGCTTGTCGCGCTTCACCCACTCGGGCGTGTAGTGGCTTTCGCCATTCTTCCAGGTGCCGAACCACAGGAACACCAGCCGCAATTCACGCTTGCGTGCAGCCTCGATGGCGACATCGACCGACCGGAAGTCGAACTGTCCAGGCTGCGGTTCAATCGCCTCCCAGTAAAGCGGAACTTCCGCCGTGTTGGCGTGCCAGCTCGCAAGCACATCCAGAGCCTTGCCAAGGTCATCGGGATTCGAATTCGAGGAGTTGTGAACCTGTCCGCTGAGCATCAGATATGGATTGCCATCCACCACGAATCGAAATGACGAGCCGGTCTTTTCGATTTTGGGGATGGACCTCGCAGCAGATTGCGCAATACCGGCGACTGGCACCGCGACTAGAAATAGCGCGGCGCAAACCAGGCGAGTTACTTTGCGATGAAGCTGAGGCGAATTATCTGAGCGCAACCGAATCGGCATGGTGATCCTTCGGGAATTGTTATTAGGTTTGCTGAGGCAGCGAGCGTTGTTGTAAAGAACGATAGCCACGGTACGCGTGAGAGATCACAAATGCAATTTCGATGAGGGCCCCGGTGTCGGTTCATCCTAGAAAGAACCGCTCAGCCGCTCTTAGGGACAACGGCTGAGCGCAAAGCATTCAACTAGAACTCAAGGCGTACTGAGACCTGGCCCGTTCGATTGCCACCAAAATCCGAACCTCGCGCTGAAGTAATCTTCCCGAAATTCGGATTCGTGATATCGAGCTGGGGATCGTTCAGATTCGTGTGATTCAGCACGTTGGTAAACGAGCCTTCCGCACGCAGGTGGACGCGCTCCGATATCGGAATTTGTTTGCTGAGACCGGCAGACCAGTTCACGGTGCCCGGTCCGACGATGTCTCCAACACTCTCATTGCCGAAACGCCCGATGGGGTTAGACGTCACGCCGACGCCGCACGCGTTGCCCGCATAGGAAGTGGCCGTGTATCCGCTGTTGCTTGGGCATGCGAAAGCCTGCGGGTTGATCCACTGGCTCCTGTTCTGGTGGACGGGAACGATTTTACCTACGACGTCAGGATGCTGAGAGCGCCCGTACAATACGCCCGATCCAGTACCGGAAGGATCGGCATCATTGCCCGGGATATAGGCCGTAAGGTAAGGCCCGGTCTGCAACAGAAAAATGCTGCTTACCTGCCAGCCGCCCGCCAGAGCGTTTTCCAGGCCACTCATACTCGCACCGAACCTCTTGCCGTGCCCGAATGGAAGCTCGTAGACACCGGTATTGATCCAGCGTTGACGCCGCGTTCCATAAACATTTCCGAAATCAATCCCGCGGTCATACTGATACGAAGACCCGCTGTTACTGCCGTTTTCCGTTGCGAAAGACGTAGCGGCCGGCCCCTGATTATCTGCCAGGTTCTTGGCCCACGTGTATGCCGACTCGAAAGTGAAGCCGCTCCGCATGCGATGGTTGGCCTCAAGCTGCAGCGCTTCGTAGGTCGCCTGCGCACCCGGATTGTGGGCGTTCACAGTGCCCCAGTTGGGAAATGGACGATCCGTAAGAGGACGCTCCTGAGCCGGCGTCGTGCTCGAGTAGGACATGTCGTTCAGGTTCGGAGACCAGACCAGGTCGTCTGTCTTCATACCGATGTAGGAAATGCGTGCGCCGATATCGTCCTTGAATTCGTGATCGAAGGATAGGTTCCACTGCATAGAGTAAGGATCCTTCCAATCGATCTGGTTAGCGGTATTGAAGCTTGCGGTGCCGTAAATTGGAGCGCTCGATGCCGACCCGGGGCTCGTCTGCGGCCACGTGTAAGCCAGGCCGGTAGGAGTCACCGAGTTCTGATAGACGAGCGTAGCGGCCTGCAATGAGTCGGTCAGAGCGAAGAAGATGCTGCCCAGCAACGTTGTGTTGTAGACACCGAAGCCGGCCCGCGCTGCAGTCTTATCGTCATTGAATGGGCGCCAGGCGAGTCCGACACGGGGAAGGATCCTGTCCTTTTGCGACTGGCGCAGACTGCTCGGCAGATGCGCCTGGCTGCTCGAGAGCACCGGCGTGCAGTTCGCATAAGGCGTGCTTGCCGGGCCATATCCGCAGCCGTCGAAGGCGGCAAGAAAAGCCGTGTCGAGAAGATTCTCATGGCCGGCGGGGTAAACGACTGAGCCGGTTCCGGGAGCGCTGGGGTTGAAATTGCCGATCGCCCCTTTGGCGTCGTGATACGCGGGATGATACTCGTAGCGCAACCCATAGGAAATTGTCAGGTTGGGTTTGGCTTTCCACTCATCCTGCGCATAGAAGCCGTAGTAGATCGACTTGCCGTCGTTCTGGGGAACCAGCGAGTAATACTGCGTCTCCACCGGTGCTCCGGCCAGATAGTCGGCAAACTGGGCGGCCGCATAATTATTGCCCAGCAGCGCTCCTGTAACCTGCCCGGTAAAGGCGAATACCGAGACATTATCCAGTCCGTAGTTGCCCAACGTGGTCAGCGATTCAAGCGTGCGGATATCCGCGCCGTATTTCATCGTGTGCCGGCCCTTATTCCAGGTCAGGTTATCCGCATACTGGAATAAATGGCTCTGCGACGTCTGGTTGATGTTGCCGGCAAGGAGCTGCGTAAGGTTGGGGAGATAGATGCCCGTTATACCGTTGACCGGATAGCTGGCACCAACCGGACTAAAGCCGGCAGCCGCCGTGTAGGGGGCTCCATTCAGTTCGTTGCGAATGCCATTTCTTTCGTCGGTAAAGCCAAATCGGAATTCGTTGAGGAGGTTTGGCGTAAAGGTATAGGTGAGAGAGCTGGCCAGAATCCGATAGTCATCGAAATCCGTGACCGATGGAACATTCAGATCCTGCGGAGAGAGAAGCGTAAGGTCCTTGAATGTGTACCTGGCAAAGCCCTGCAGTTTCTGGTTGAAGCGTTGGTCGATGCGTGCATCGAATTGATTGGAGTTGTAACTGCTGTCGCGATTGGCTGCATAGTTATAGCCGAGACCAGCCTCCGCGGCAGCGACGGTCTGATAGTTGCCGACATTCGGCAGAGGGAAAAACTTCAGGAACGGCGTCGCCGAGTTATTAATCGGAGTAACGACGTTATTGTTGTAAATCCCGCCTGTGTATGGGTCGTAGAGCGGGGCCGACGTAATTTCCTGGCTGAAGTCGCCTTGCTGCATCAATTGCGTGGGCACAAGATCCTGGATCGTGGACTGCCTGGCGAACCGAAATCCCTCATACGTCCCGAAAAAGAAGGTCTTGTCGCGCCCCTCGTACAAGTGAGGAATGCTCACGGGACCGCCGAGACTGAATCCAAAATCATTACCGATTTTCTCTGGTCTTTCCGTCTTCCCTGTCAAGGGATTGACGGGCGTGCCATAGGCGACGGCGTCGAAGGCGCGATTTTGTGCATACCAGAAGAGCGAGCCGTGCAGTTGATTGGTTCCGCTCTTGGTCACCGTGGTGATCTCTCCGGCTTGGCCGAACTCGGCATTGTTGCTCACGCCGTCGACACGGATCTCCGCTACCGATTCAGCTGAAGGAAACGCATCGGAGAGGGGCGAGTTGTTCGTCACGTTCTGCGTCGACACGCCGTCGACCGAGGTTTCCGTTTGAAACGGTGCCCCTCCCTGGACAGAGAAGTTCACTGTCGGAGTTCCATTCGCCGTTGGAGTGGTCGTTCCGGGTCCGGTATCGGGCTGCACACCGGGAAGGACCTGAATGAGGTTCAGCGGACTGGTGCTGCCGCTGGCCCGGTAGTTCGCTGGCAGATTCATCACATTCTGCGTATTCAGCGTGGAAGTGATCGAAGGCGTCTCCGTCTCGATGGCGCCTGCTGTGCTGGCATCTACCCTGACTTCCTGCTGAGCTGTGCCGACGGCGAGATCTACATCGATACGCAACTGTTGCCGGGCGGTCAGCTCCAAATCCGAGATCATCTTTCGCTGAAAGCCCGCCTTGGATACCAGCACGTTATATATGCCTGGAGGTAAGTCCTCAGCCTGGAAACTACCGCTCGCATCCGTGAGATAGGTTGCTGTGCTCCCCTTCTCCGTATTGCTGATGACAACTCGCGCGGTGGGAATGACCGCACCGCCTTGATCTTTGACCGTGCCAAGGATGGTGGATTGCGTGGATTGTGCCGTGAGTGGAATCGTGTTCAAAAACACGATCATGGACAGAAGGAAGCAACACCGAAACAGGAAGCGCATGGCTCACCTCAAAAAAAATTGCGACGGTATAGCCGTACGCTCGACTTCTGTCACACTATATGAGCAATGCTCGTATTGCAAGAAAAAAAACCTAGAAAAGTATGGGGGGCTGCGAATGAGGGTTACTGGGCCTATTTTAGTGTTAATCAGGGCTGATCGGGCGTGCACGGTCCGAGAACCTGGATAGGACTCACCGCAGGATGCAGAGTCTTAGGTACATGAGCAGTGATTATGTACTGGCGTCGACGAGGATTCGCCGCATGAATCCGGACACGAGCTTTTGGCCCACCTTAATATGCGGTCGGGCCTTCAGGAGGATTGCCACTTAGATAACTTGCGGCCGCGCGACGCTCGTCTTTCAACAGGCGCCGATTTGCGATCAGTCGTACCCACATCGGTATGGTTCCGATCCGGTGGCCGGATGCCCTGGCGATGACATACGCCTGCGCACATTTCTCATAAAGCTCGGTGTTGAAGAGAACCCGGTCGCAGGTCATGCCCAGGCATAGCAACCGATCGCCAAGCAGTGCGGCATTCGCCCCTTTTCTGAATGTTTTCCTCACCATATCGGCAGGTATCTCTTTCCTGTCGTCCAGCAATCCAGTCGGCAAACCAATATGCCTGACCTGCTCGTCAAAAATGGGCGGCAACGGACCACCATGGCGGGCAAGCAAACGGACGCCCTCAGGGCTCGAAATTGCTACAGCACCGACGTCGGCACGTGCTTGATAGATCGATGCATGGAGACCGCTCAGGCCCAGGTTGAGGGCAAAGGAGACAGTGTACAGAGCGGCGCTTGTAATTTGCTGCCAATCCTCGTGTCCGGTGGTCAGGATCATTTCCATGCTTCCCGGAACCCGCATCGAGAAGCTGTCCGCTGGCGTGTTGAGGAAGCCTTTGGCGGCAAGGCGCCGGCATCCCTCGAGTAACTGCTGTTCAATCCGCATTTTCTGTACGACGGGTTCTGAATCAAACAAGTTTCAGCACATCCTCGAAACGGTTCAGGGCATCATCGATCACCTCATCAGTGTCGGCTAGCCCGGTATAGATGCGACTGCCTGCAAGAGTGATGACTCCATGTGCGCTGAAGGCCGCCCCCATTTCTTCCATCATGTGTTTTCGCGGTCCGGCTTCTCGCATTACCTGGATCGGATTGCGCATGCTCATGAGCATGACACCCGAGGTCTGCAGGTGGACAATCGAACCCTGGTTGTATGTGACATACGGCAAGCCCAGGCGTTCGATGATTTCGCTGAGTCCCTTCCGCAACCGATCGCCTGCGCGTCCTGCCTTCACGGCGGCATCGGTACGCCACATCTCCTGAATGGCAAAATAGCCTGCGGCGCAGGAAAGCGGATTGGCCGACAATGTCCCCCCAACAAACGCGCGCCTCGAGGTGGTCCCGATGCCGCCAGCCAGCAACATCATCACGCCGCGCCGTCCGCCGATGCCGCCAGCCATCGGGTAACCGCCGGTGAGGCATTTTCCCAGCACGGTGATGTCGGGTTTAACGCCAAAGTAGCCCTGCGCACCGCCCATGCCGACGCGAAATCCGGTGACGACCTCGTCGAAGATCAGCAGTGCGCCAAATTCGCTGCAGAGTTCCCGAAGCTGACGGTTGAAATCACGGTGGACGGGACGCGTGCCACTCTCCGGCCCCAGCGGCTCGACGATAATCGCCGCGGTTCCGCCTCTCAATCGATTGAGCCACAGGGTCCGTCGCAAGGCGTCCAGATCATTCGGGAACCGTTCCTGGATATAGGCTGTAGATGGCCGGGGTATGCCAATCGCCTCTCTGCGGCCGGTTCCGGGAATGCGCATGCCATACACCATCTGGTCGCTCCAGCCGTGATATGCGCCTCCGATCTTTATCACCCATTTTTTGCCCGTGTAAGCGCGAGCCAGCCGAAGCGCGGCCATGACAGCTTCCGTTCCCGAACCCAGCATCCGGAACATTTCGACGGCAGGCATCGCTTCGCAGACCGACTCAGCCAGCTTGACTTCATACTCGTGCAGGAGCCCGGTTACCGGACCGCAAGAGTCCAAGAGCGCATGGATTTTTTGCCGGACAGTTTCATTATTCGGGTCGAGCAGAGTCGGCCCTCCGGCCTTGAGGAAATCGATATAACGATTGCCGTCAACATCGGTAAGATGGGCGCCGTTGGCGCTGGCAACCGCCAGCGGAAAGGGATAGTTGAAGGCAAGGTTATGTTGAATGCCTCCGGGAATGACCTGCTCCGCCCGCCGAGAAAGACGCTGAGATCGAACGCATTTCTCCTCAAAATACTTGAGGACGGTCTCCATCTTTTCGCGGCGGATAGGGCGTATCGGCTGCTTGATAAGTGCCGCGAGACGCGCGTATATCTCGTCCGTATCGGGCCATTCAGAGATGCCATATCCAGGCGCCGCAACATTGTTATCGAGTGAGGAAAGATCGGTCGCTGACGTGGTCATCGCACAAACTCCATCTCTTCAGAATTGGCGAACAGCGTTAAGACTTCGGACAAAGATGGATCGCAGTTCATGGCTTTCCGGTTATTGATCGCATCGCGAAAGAAAGTTGTGCAGGCCAGTTCCAGCGCTTCCACCCGGGCTATGGTTTCGCTGAGCGTCGGACCGCAGCAGACCACACCATGGTTGCGCATAAAGTAAGCATTGATCTCCGGCCGAAGCGCTTTCCGCAATTTGGAGGCAAGCCAGTTCGTACCCGAAGGCGCATAACCTACAAGTGCAGCCTTCGGGCCCAGAATGGCCTGGTGGCGCGGATCAAGAATCTCCAATGCGCGTCCAAGCAGCGTATAGGCGCTGGCAATCGGCTGGTGCGTGTGGATGCTGGCATCACAGTCGCGGCGGCCGCGGAGTACATGGGCATGCAGACGGTGCTCAACAGAAGGCCGACGATCCCCCGCAACCCGCACAAGGTCTTTCAGACGCAGTACGCAGATATCTTCCGGGCCCATCGCGTAATAGTCGGTTGCCGAGGGGGTGACCGCGAAATGGTCGTCGTCGATGCGACAAGCGACATTCCCTCCCGTTCCCGCCAGGTAACCCTTATCGGCCAGATATAGACAGGTCGCGATGACCTCCCGCCTCGCTCGGTCAACGTTCGCTTGGTCGAAGTTCATTGATGCACTTTCCTTGGTCGATTTAACCGTCGATATAGAGGCGCCAGACGCCGGTAGACCAGTTTGAATGTTTCGAAGATTTCGTCGTACATAGCCTTCCTCCCGGCATCGGGCAGATAGGTTCGGCGGATCTGCGTCAGGCCGGGGACATCGTCGTAGGAAAGAGCACCGATCCCCACAAAACCAATCAGCGCCGCTCCTACGGCGTTTGCCTGGATCGGAGCCTTCGTTTGCCGTACGGGAATGCCGAGGACATCTGCGAATATCTGGCACCACACGTCAGAGGTCGCACCGCCGCCCACCATGGTGATTTGATCGAGCTGTCTCCCGAGAAAGCGATTAACCGGTACAGCCATCCAACGGGTGTTCAGCGCAACCCCTTCAAGAAATGCGCGGATCATATCCTCGCGAGAATGCTGCAAGGAGATATTCAGCAGACCACCCCGTAGACTCGGGTCATCAATCGGACTACGTTCTCCGAAGATCCAGGGCGTATAAAGCAAGCCTCGGGCTCCCGGCGGGACGGAGGAGGCAATTCTGTCCAGGATGGCATAAGCATCGGCGGGCCGCTGGGTACCAAGCTCATCCTGATGGAAAAGAATTTTGTCGCATAGAAAAGAGAGGTTGGAACCGGCCGACGACTGGAGAGCAACCGCCAGGTAGCGCCCGTTCACGGCACAAGGCACAGATGCAATTTGCGAAAACACATCGGTCTTCTTGAAAGGAACATGCACCCCGATCCAGGACGATGTGCCTATATACAGATGAGCCTCGCCATTCCGCACCGCCCCCGATCCAATCGCCGCCGCGGAATTATCAACAGCGCCAGCCACCACAACAGTGTCCCGTGGTAGCCCTAGTTCTTCTGCAGCCGAAGGGGACAGAGGACCAAGCACATCGGTGCAGCGCACTATCTCCGGCAGCTTTTCCATTGCAATGCCGGCTTGCGCCACCAGCTTTTCGTCATATTTGATACTGTCAGGATTACGATTGTCGGTGACCCATGAAGTCAGAATGGAGTCCACCGTAGCGACGAACCGGCCTGTGAGGCGGAGGTTCATGTAGTCGAGAGCGTTCAGGAATTTGTAAGTCTGGTCGTAGATCGCAGGCCACGCGTCCTGAATAAAGGCCATATGTCCCGCAGGGTCCTTCCCTGAGAGCGCTGGAGCGCCCCCTGTACGAGACACCCACCGGAATAATTTGACGGGGTCGTAACCCGCCACGGAAAACATCCCGCTCGCAGCCCTTTTGCGGATAGCCTCGGCCCCACGCATATCAATCCACGACATGGCTCGATGGAGGGGTTTGCCTGCCCTGTCGACCGGAATCGTGCATTCTCCCTGGCAAGAACAACAAATCGCGGCGATTTCCCCCGCCAACTCCGGCAGCGCTTCTATCAACTCCCGGGCAGCGCCGATAAATGCACCCCACCAATCTTCCGGCGCCTGTTCTGCGCCAACCTGATCCACGATGTGTAGAGGCACCGGACGGAAGGCCCACTTCTGGACAACTCCGTCGAGCCCTACGAGGGCACATTTGCAGCCCGACGTTCCCAGATCGACGGCGAGTACAAATCGGTTGTGGCGCATGACAGCCATGCCTCTTCTGCCTCATCCGTCAAATTTAGTCGCTTAATGGCCGACCGACTTTGTCCGGACGCGGATGCATCTGCACTTTGCCCTGGCCAACTTCTCCGATAATATGAGCAATAGTCATGTTTGTCAAGCAGGCATCTGGCTTTGCAGGCCAGGTTCATTGGCCCGTCAGGATTGTGATTCGGTGAGTTCTCTTCTGCTGGATATCATTCTCTTCGTATCGATCACAATTTGGTTATGCGGTCTGAACTGCGCTAGTGTGGTCTATATGAGCAATACGTTGATTCTGTACAAAAGCCGGTGATCCACATTCCCGTGGAATGCAATTCCTCTGCTCGCATGGCAGTGCACAACATGCGCTTCGCAGACGTAGCTGGCTATCAGTCGAGAGGTACGGAATCGCACATTCTGTACCAATCATGTGAGGAAACGATGTTTGATGCTCAGAAGAGGACGCAAGTAAAACGGATACCGCGTCAGGAACGCAGTCAGGTTCGCTTTGAAACTGTATTGGAGGTAGCTCTCCACTTGTTCGCGGCGCGCGGATATGAAAGCGTGTCCATGCGCGAGATCGCCCGCGAAGCAAAGATGCCGATCGCCTCGGTTTACCAATATTTCCCGATGAAGCTGGCGATCGTGCGCGAAATGTGGACACGCTACACTTCCGCAATTTCGGAGACCTTAGCGACTGGGATTCGCCGACTCCATCCGGGACGGCAAAAATGATGCAAATCACCTGATTGGAATGATCATCGATCGGATGGCCGAACTGCAGGCCTCGAATCCGGCCTTCATCGAAATTTGGAGTTGCGTCGCCGCATCGATCGAACTGCGAGCTCTCAATGTCGAAGACACTCTTCAAAATGCCCGGCTGATCGGCGATGCCCTGCAGAAGATGCATCCTGAGTCCGATCCTACCGCAGTCTACGACCGGGCCTTGATCGCAATTGAGATGGCCAGCGCCACCACCCGGCTCGCGCTCGCTCTCCCTGAACCTCACCGAGCTCGCGTCTTGCTCTCCTTGAAGACCGCGCTTTCTGTGCTTCTCGGACCCGTGACTTTGACCAGCCATTCCACTCTGCCAGTCGCAAACAAAAAGAACCGCGCCGCACCAATCCGCAAACCACGATCTAGCCGGAAAGCAGCCACTGCAAAATCCGGTTCTTTCTCGCGGTGAAGGGCGGATAGCGCACGTCAAGATCGCCCCACAACGATCTGCGCAGCATGGCCTTTGCGTGGGAAAAGGCGTCAAATGTATATCGGCCGTGGAATGCCCCCATCCCGCTTTCGCCGACGCCTCCGAACGGCAGGCCGGGCACAACCTGGTTGATCACCACATCATTCACGACCACACTTCCCGCACTCATGTCGCGGATCACATCCTCCTGCAACCGGCGGTCGCCGGCAAAGAGATAGAGCGCCAGCGGCTTCGGCCGCTTCCTTACAAAAGCTACAGCTTGCTCGATCTCCTCATAGCCGATGACGGGCAGAATCGGACCAAAAATCTCTTCGTGCAGCGCGGCGGCACCGGGGGGTAAATCGGTAAGCACGGTCGGCGCAATATACCGGTCCGCTCCGTCGGACTGGCCTCCAATCACGATCCTGCCTTCCTGCATGAAGGAAAGCAGCCTCGCAAAATGCCGTTGATTCACAATTCGCCCGTAAGATTCGCTGCGCTGCGGATCGGGCCCATAGAAGCGCGTGATGGCACGCTGCATAGCCTCGATCAGAGGCAAGCGCAAGCGTTCAGGGACCAGAACATAATCCGGGGCTACACAAATCTGGCCTGCATTCATGAAGCGGCCCCATACAATTCGCCGCGCCGATATTTCAAGTGGAGAATCCTCGGCAACGACGACCGGATTTTTTCCGCCCAGTTCAAGCGTTACAGGTGTCAGATTCGCCGCTGCCGCAGTCATCACTATCCTGCCCACCCTGCTCGAACCGGTGTAAAAGATTTTGTCAAACCGGTATTCGAGAAGGCGAGTTGCTGTTTCCGGGCCTCCCGTAAACACTATGACGGCTGCGGGGTCGACGTAATCCTCCAGATACCTGACCATCAGTGACGAAGAATGTGGCGCCATTTCCGATGGCTTGACCACCGCGGCATTGCCGGCAGCCAGCGCACCGGCAAGCGGAATAAGAATCTGCTGGAAGGGGTAATTCCATGCGCCGAAGATCAGTGCTAAACCGAAAGGTTCCTGCTGTATCCAGCTTCTACCGGGCTGCGCCGCAATAGGGGTGCGAACGTAGCGAGGTCGTAACCATCGCCGCAGATTGCGCCTGATGAGCCGTATCTCGGAGCGAACCATACTTATATCCGCCACCCGGGCCTCGGTGGAGCATCGACCCAGATCTGCCTTGAGTGCCGCGAGCATCGCCGGCTCATGCTCCGAGACAAAACGCAGCAGCCCGTCAAGCTGCGCCAGACGCCATGAGAATGGGCGCGCTATACCGTTGTCGACGATCCTCCGCAATTGCTCAAGACGGCTGTGCGGGAAAATTGCGTCAGTCGGCGCCGCAGCTTCAACCTGCATGGAGTTCCACCTATCATCTTGCCCGATCTTCATATCGCTTCTCTTGTTTTCTGCCCTCCGCAAACATTGCCGGTTGTCGATGGCTTCTGCGCGTCAGGCTGGCGCGGCTGCTGCGTGGGAAAACTGATGCTCAAGCGGGAGAAATCGACATTTGCGTTTCCCTTACGCCACGCAACTTCACCGCACAGTAAAACGCCAGGGCCGCGCAGTTCAGCACAAGAACAACTACACCGACAGAAGGTGCGCCAAAGACGCCGCTCAGGTTCGCTGAGAGACTGGGGCCAAGCCCATTGCCAAGCGTTACTAGGCTGGTGCTGACAGCGACCACTCGTCCAGAACGATCCAGACTCGCCGCAAGGCCAAGCTGAAAGATCACGGAGGAGAGATTTGTGATCGACTGTAAGACATTCGCCGCGACATATATCCAATGGACCGCAATCAGGCTTACCAGAACGATCGACACCGCATTGACGGCAACCAAAACGATCAATGACGTGAACCGTCCGAAACGATTACCGATCCAGGCAGCTCCAACCGCTCCGACTAATAACAGCAGTGTAGCGGCTGAAAGCACGACGCCGATTCCATAGCTATTGAAACCTGCGTGGATGCCATACGCCTCCTCCATGCTCCAGAATGACCCCTGTCCCAGTTGTGTCAGGAAGACGGCAAGAACGACAAGTACCGCGGCGATAGCGAAGGGCGGGTGCGATGCCTGGCCGGAGTCGCGTCGCGCGGAGAGCGACGGCAGGCGCCGCAACAGAAAAGTGCCAATCACGCAGATAAGCAGAAGGCAGGCATAGGGTCCCCTGTATCCGAGTCTATCGACGATATAGGGCAGCACGGCAAGCCAGAATGCCGCATTGGTAATAGAGACGATCGTCACAATCGCAATCAGCCGTTCCCGGTCGACACCGCGCGACAGGACGCTTGTCGCTTCCGCGGCTACTACGCCCGCCCCGATTCCGGCCAGAAGCCGGGTGGCAAAGAGAAGGGGAGGCGCAGACGAGACGAGTGTGAGCGCTGTGGCCGCAATCGTGAGAAGGCCGCCGGCTAATGCCCAATGCCGTGCCGAATGGCTGCGGGCCCACGCTGACAGGCACAGAGTGGTGAGCGCCAACACTGCCAACTCCATGCTCAACAACAGGCCGGCAACCTTTCCCGAGAGTCCAGCTTTCGTCTTGAGCGTTTCGATCAGCAACGGCATGAGGAAAACACTTGTCGTGGCAATCAGCTGCGACCCGACTGCAGGGAACAGAATCATTCTGTCCCGCTTTTCCGGCAAGACCTTCTTCAACACGAAACCATCCGTTCAAAAAGCTGGATACATGTGCGGCCACGCGAGCGAGTTACTCGCACCTGAGATTTCCCTCTTAGAAATATGACTATCGCTCATCTTATCAAAAATGAATACCAACATGCCCCTTCAATTGAAAAAATTACCTGAAGTAGTCAACGACCATATCGCTGATTTGCTCTTGGATGAGGGCGTTCGGAACGAGCAGTCGATAAGCCGATTGAACCCGATCGGCGCACCTCGGCCTAAACCCAACAACGCTGTCACCAGCCGCAAAGTAGGAGTCAATTTCATGCAGCGACGGCCGCTTCAATTACTACTCTAATCGCGAGATCCGGGATTGCCCGATTGGATTAGTAACGGAATGTCGGCCAGTATTTATCAATGATTTCTTTCTACTCGGCGTTTATCCTCTTACCTCTTCGCGGTCCAGACCGTGTTCTTTGACTATGTCATCCAGCTTCAGAAGCGCACCGGTGAAATCGAACTCACCGATGGCACAGGCGAGTTCGTCCAGTCGCGCCTTCTCGACATAACCGGCAAGAACGCTTTGCAGGGTCCAAAGCGTCTCTTCCGAATTACCGTCGCTGGCCAGGAGCAAGCTCCGCAATCGCTGAACCTCGCATGAGACTGCGGCCACATCGTAGGTTCCCTTCGATGTGCTTTCAGGCGTGGGCGCTCTTGACGTCTCCAAGGCCTGCTGAATGGCCTTGATCTGGGGGCGCAGAACTGAAGCGAAATCCTGAAGCTTCGCAGAGACTCCCGTGTCGCCGTCATGAATCGCCTGCTCCAGTCTTTCCGCGGCAAGTTGGACTCGCTTGACAGCGAGATTGCCGGCGACACCCTTCACGGTATGAGCGATGCGCTCCGCCATCTGCCGGTCTCCGCTTTCGAGCGCGGCGGAGATCTGTATATCCGCATGGCCGTTCTTCGCCGCAAATTTCACAAGCAGGTCCGTGTACAAACGCTCATTTCCTCCCACTCGCCGTAGGCCGTCAGCGAGGTCGACGCCCTCAATTCGGGGAAGAGCTTCAGGAGAAGGAGTCTCTATCTTTTTTGCGGGAGACTCGAAATGCTGGACTCGGCGCGGCTTGACCCAGCGTGTTACTGCCGCATACAGCGCATCGGGATCGATGGGCTTGCTCACATGGTCGCTCATTCCCGCCTGCAGGCATCTTTCGCGGTCGCCTTCCATCGCGTTGGCGGTCATCGCGACGATGGGCAGCGCACTGAAGCGCGGGTTGGACCTGATCGCTTTCGTCGCCGCGACCCCATCCATTACCGGCATCTGCATGTCCATCAGCACTAGATCGTAATCGTGCTCGCCCACCATTCGGACTGCAATCTCGCCATTGTCTGCTACGTCGATGGACATATGCATGGTTTCGAGCAGCCCCAGCGCAACCTCCTGGTTGAGCTCATTGTCCTCCACCAGCAACAGGCGCGCGCCGCGGAATTGATCGAGGTTGAGTTCGGGCTTAATCTCCACTTCGTGAACCGCCTGACGATCGCTCCCCAGCGCCTGAATGGCCGAGTCAAAGAGCATCGAAGAGGTCACGGGCTTGATCAATATGTTGTCGAAGCAAGCTTCCTCAGCCTGCTTCATCACCTCTTCGCGGCCGTACGCTGTCACCATAACAAGGTGGGGCGGGACTATTCCCGGCAGTGCGCGGATCCGTTTGCCGGTTTCGATGCCATCCAGCCCGGGCATCTGCCAATCGACAAAGACGATGTCGTAGGGCTCGTTGCGCTCAGCGGCCTGTTGGACCATCTCGATGCCTTCCGGGCCAGATGGCGCTTCATGCACCTTGAAGGTCATGCTTGTCAACATGCTCGACTCGATTTCGCGCGCTTGCGCGTTGTCGTCGATGATCAGAACGCGTCGACCTCGAAGGTCGGTCGATGCAATACGCCTGGCCCTGGCCTCACCCTTGACGAGATAGGCAGTGAACCAGAAGATGCTTCCCTTTCCCATTTCGCTGGTGACTCCGACGTCGCCGCCCATTAACTGTGCCAGCTTCTTGGAGATCGCGAGGCCCAGGCCAGTGCCGCCATGCTGGCGCGTGGTCGAGGCATCTGCCTGTTCGAATGCCTGGAAGAGACGGCCCATTTGCTCTTCGGTAAGGCCGATGCCGGTGTCGCTGACCGAGAAGTAAACCAGCTGACCGTTGTCATCTTCTTCCTGGACGCGAGCCTTGACGATAATCTCGCCATGCTCGGTGAATTTAACGGCGTTGTTGCAGTAGTTGATAAGAATTTGACCGAGGCGCAGTGGGTCGCCCTTTGGGTGGGTAGACACTTTATGGTCGATGTCGAAGATCAGCTCCAGGCCCTTCGCCGTGGCCTTCTCTGAGATCAGGTTGCTGACGTTCTCAAGCACTTTTTCAATGTCGAAGTCGATCGATTCGACCGTTAATTTGCCCGCCTCGATCTTGGAGAAATCAAGGATGTCGTTGATGATGCCCAACAGGTGCTGGCCGGATTGCTGGATCTTTCGGATAAACCCCTTTTGACGGGGGTTGAGCTCAGTCTTCAGCGCCAGATGCGACATGCCGATGATGGCATTCATCGGCGTGCGGATTTCATGACTCATGTTGGCCAGGAAGTCCGATTTGATCTTGGTGGCTTCTTCTGCCACTTCCTTGGCGCGTCGCAGCTCTACCTCAGATGCCTCCAAGGCTCGGTTGCCGGCCTCAAGTTCCTCCTGGCGGGCAAGGATCTGCCGTTCCGAAGCTACGAGCCTCTCGGCCTGGGCCTGAGTGTGCTCGAGAAGCTGCCTGGTCTTAATGTTGCCGGACAATATTTTCAAGTTCGAGGCCAAGGCAGGCAGGAGAGCATCGAGCAAGGCCTGCTGGCGCTCCGATAGTGATGAAAACGGCGCCAGTTCGAGCACTCCGATCACAACGTCTTGGTTGACCACCGGCATGATCAGGAGAGTACGTGGGTTGACCGCTCCCATCCCGGTCAAAACTCGGATTTGATCACCCTCGTTTGCCTGAAGCACGAGAGGCCGGCGTCCCGCCGCCGCCTGTCCAACGAGCCCTTCGCCCAGGACAAACTCCTGGGGCTTGTTTGGACTATCAAGCGCAAAGCCACCCACGCGAGTCACATGGGTGCGCCCCTCATCGGTGATATATAAGGCTCCGTAGAGCAGGGGAATCGACTCCGAGAGGCACGAAAACAAACGATTGGAGAATGCCGCGAAATCTTCAGACGCCTGAACCCGCTCAACAGTGCCGGAAACCTCGGACTTCACCCAGTGCTGGATGTCACGTTCTAGAGCAGCGTCGCGAAGAGTGCTCAGCGCACGACTCATGGCGCCGATTTCGTTGGTCTGGCTGAGACAGGGGATCGCTTGATCCAATCGTCCATCGGCCAGACTTTCGATGCTGACCCGCAGGGACGACAGCTCCCTCACAACTCCAGTCTCGATGCCATAGGCGGCGATCGCCCATGATATTACCAGGCCCAGCCCAATGACCAACCATGTGATGAGAATGGCGCGATGGGTTTTGGCAGTAAGATCGTCGGATTGCTGGTCGACGGACCTTCTTAGCTCGTCTACCACGTCGATGGCCGACTGACGGGTCTTTGCCCAATCTACAGCCACGTCCCCACGCAACAGGTTCATGGCCTTTTCTGAGTTGCCCGCGAGGGCCGCTGCACGAACAGGTCGCGAGTCAGATACGGCCTTGTCGAACAACGCCGAGAACGCCCTGATTTCCGGGGCACGACCAGGACTCTGCCTGAGTCCTTCCGCTATTCGCCCTTCAAAATCGGCGTAGATCTTGTCTAACTCTCCATCGATCTTCACTCTTTTGTCGGGGTCGGGTTCGGTGCTCTCCTCGTACAGGAAAAGACTGATTCGATTCGTGTGGGCTCGCGCCACCGAGAGGCTCTGGAGGGTCTTGACGTCTCGGTCGATCAACTCGCTGTACCTTGCATCGATCTTCTTGCTCTCGGTCGACGAATACAGCGTCGCCACGATTACCATCACCACCAGCGGAATCATGGCGAGAAACAGCTTCCTCCGAATTTTCAAATTCGTTAGCCAACCCATCGTTTCCTCCGATTAACCCTGGATTCTATCTGCGTTGGGGCAATCCTGCCGTGGGTATGGATGAGACCGTGGGAGCTGCCAGGAGGGGGGCTCCCACGCCAGAACTCAGTTCGAGCCGGGCGGTTAATCAACCAACCTACCAGATCCAACGATCCAGGTCTAAGCCATTTGGAACATCGGATTTCCGGAATATTCTGGACATATCGCCGATATGAGACGCGCGCCGGTCCTATGAAACCTGCACCCTAAACCCCACTGCGCCAACAGCTGGATCTCCCCCTCCAGGCTGTTCCATGCTGTTTCACTGATCTACTGATGCTGATGGAGACCTCTCTCGAGGCCCCAACGCTGGAGGTTCACTCGGTTTCTGAGACACGCGGTTTAGAGTTCGTCGAAGCAGTTCGCTTCGGTAATAAGTAGTCAGAGTCGGAAAAGTCTGTGGTGCCCCCTGGGTGTCGATACTCGCGAAGTACCGAAGCGCTTTTCCGCATTTGCAGAAAGACGAACATGATGTGGGAGCCGCGTCACAACGTGGATTGTGCCGCCAAGGAGAGATTAAGTGTCATGACAATCTCAAGTCTTGATTGCTCCACCTGTCGCAGGTGACAGTTGCGCAAGAACGGCAATGGTATTGGAATTGCCGAACAACGGTAATAAGTTGACCCAGCGGCAGCCCTAATAGTGAGACCGGCACCGGCTGCGACCTCGCAAGGAGAAAAGAGCGATGGGGATTAGAGCGAAGCTTCTAAAACTGGCGATGGGAGCGCTTGCCGTCTCGAGCTTTTTGCTCGCGGGGGCAACCGCCAATGCGGCACATACGGAGGCAGCCGGCGCAAAACAACCCAACATCGTCGTGATCATGGGCGACGATATCGGCATGTGGAACGTCGGCGCCTATCACCGGGGAATGATGGCGGGTAGGACGCCCAATCTCGACAAGATGGCGAAGGAAGGAATGTTGTTCACCGACTATTACGCCGAGGCCAGTTGCACCGCGGGTCGCGCGAACTTCATCACCGGCGAACTGCCGATCCGCACGGGTATGACCACGGTGGGGCAGGCCGGCGCCAAAATCGGGATTCCAGCCGAAGCGGTGACCATAGCCACGATCTTGAAGTCGATGGGCTACGCCACCGGCCAGTTCGGAAAGAACCACCTCGGCGACAGGAATGAGTTCCTGCCCTGCGTTCATGGCTTCGACGAATTCTTCGGCTATCTGTATCACCTCGATGCGATGGAAGACCCGGCACACCCCAACTATCCGCAGAATCTGTTGAATGTCGTCGGACCTCGCAACATGGTTCACTGCTGGGCCACCGACACGAATGACCCGACAGACATGCCCCGATGGGGCGTAGTCGGCAAACAGAAGATTGAGGATGCGGGCACGCTCTATCCCAAGCGCATGGAGACCGTGGACGACGAATTTCTTGCCTCGTCGATCCAGTTCATGGACCAATCGAAGAAGGCCAACAAGCCTTTCTTCCTATGGCTGAATCCGACACGCATGCACATCGTCACACACCTCTCTCCGAAGTATGAGGCAATGCGGAACGCAGAGAATGGATGGTCGGAAGAAGAGGCCGGAATGGCGCAGATCGACGACATCGTGGGTTCGGTGATGCAAAAGCTGAAGGACATGGGCGAGGACGACAACACCATCGTCGTGTTCACCACCGACAACGGCACCGAACTCTTCACCTGGCCCGATGGCGGCCAGACGCCGTTCGCCCAGTCCAAGGGGACGGTCCTTGAGGGCGGTTTCCGCGTGCCCGCGATTCTTCGCTGGCCCGGTCACGTACCGGCGGACTCGGTTCAGAACGGCATCTTCTCCGGCCTGGACTGGCTACCCACCTTTGTCGACGCGGCTGGCAATCCGAACATCACCGAAGAACTGCTCAAGGGCAAGACGATCGGTGACCGGACCTACAAGAACCATCTGGATGGCTACGACCAGATGGCCGCCATCACCGGCAAAGGCCCCTCGGCGCGTCATGAAATCTTCTATCTAGGCGAAAGCACAGTCGGCGCGGTGCGAATTGACGATTACAAGTTCCGCTTCATCGACCAGCCCCAAGGCTGGCTGGGTGAGAAGACCCATCCAGACGTGCCTTACATCACCAACCTGCGTCTCGATCCGTTCGAACGTGCGGGGTGGCCCAGCAATGGGACGAAAGATGGAGCTCAGCAATACTTCGATTGGTTTAAGTACGAGTTCTGGCGCTTTGTGTTTGTCCAGCAGATCATGGCAAAGGAAATCCAGACCTTCCTCGATTACCCGCCAATGCAGCGGGGCGCGAGTTTCAACCTCGACGCGCTCAAAGCGGAGATGTCTAAACGGATGGCCGAGGCGGAGGCGGCGGCCAAAGGCCCCAGCAATTAACGGGAACGATATTCGCGGCGGGCGGCTCGCAAGTGCCGCTCAGCGAAGGGCAGCAAGAGCGCTGCCGTGCCTGAACTGGCAGCGCTAATTCAGAAGAAGGATGGCAAGTATGAAAACTAGATTGGTGTTGTGCGCAATGCTGGTGTGCTTCACATCCACGATTGCCTTCGGGCAACAAGTCCAAGTGAACTACAACCACAGCCAGAGCTTCGCGCAGTTCCATACTTACGCATGGCAAATCGACGATCCAAACAAAATAGCCAATTCTATCCTGGCGCAGGTCGCGATCAGCGACACCGACAGCGCACTCGCGGGAAAAGGCTTAAGCAAGGTTGACATAAGCGCAAATCCAGACCTGATCGTAATCGCGACCGGTGGTTTGAAACAGGAGACCTCCTACAGTGCCTGGGGTATGCGGGGCATAGGTGGCGGCATGGGCGGAATCACTCCCGAACAAAATGTTGAGGGGACATTGGTAATCAGCATCTATGACGCGAAGCAGAAGGCGCTTATCTGGCGCGGGATAGGCCAGGATACCTTGAGCAACAACGGCAACAAGAACCAGCAGGAAGTAGAAAAAGCGATCCAGAAAATGTTCAAGCAGTGGCCAAAGGGCTAAGAGAGCGCTACGTCCATAATCGGCACCTGACAGGTGAGACAACCGCGCCGTCAGCTCTATGCTGGAGCGCTTAGGAAGGATATCGCGCTATGGGCCAGAGCCACTCTACTCTGCCCTCCCCCGGGCAGCGCCGGCGTAACCACGCAGTCAACCGCGTGTCATCGGAATAAGGAAAGAAAAGTTTATGAAGATGAGATTTCTGGCGCTTCTGCCACTGCTTGCAGCCGTGGCCTCGGTAACTCAGTTAAGTAGCGCGCAGTCAGTTCCGGTATTTGAAGTTAAGCCCGTAAGCAGTTCGGTTACCTTCTTTGTGAAATCCTCGGTTTCTATCACCGGCAAATTTGACCAGTGGAATGCCACGCTGACATTTGCCTCTCCGCAGGTCGAGTCGGGAGTGTTGGACCTCAAGGTTCAGGCGGCCAGCGTGAACACAGGTAGCGGCATGAAGAACGACAAGCTGAAGAGCAAAGACTTCTTCGATGTCGAGCAGAACCCGCTGATCACGTTTCATTCAACGAAAATTGTGCAGACCGGTCCAAACACATTTGATATACCGGGTACCTTTACGATACGGGGTGTCTCCAAACCCGAGACCCTGACGCTGACGGTCTCCGGCACAAGGGGGTCAGGCTCTGGCGAGATTAAGGGGATGATGGCCTTTGACCGCAAGGACTACGGAATCAACGGCAGCATACCCTTCATCAAGATCGCCGACCGCGTACAGGTGGATGTCGACCTCGTAGCGAAGCGCGTCAGCGGA
This sequence comes from uncultured Acidobacteriaceae bacterium, assembly GCA_963782175.1. Lineage (GTDB taxonomy): Bacteria > Acidobacteriota > Terriglobia > Terriglobales > Acidobacteriaceae > Silvibacterium. The sequence goes on along the minus strand of CAWAIX010000004.1, from coordinate 85,308 downwards.
CCTCCCCTGGTCTTTAAGCAATAGGGAGGCCGTCTCTGCGGGCAAGGTGGGGACCTGGCAGATGACAACAAGAATGCTGGCCGCGCTGTCTGCTGTACTTGAGGCGGCGACTGGAGTTGCCTTGATCGTCGACCCTGACCTTGTAGCTAATGTCCAACCCGGGCGCTACAGGCAATTGGCTGAATGTAGTTATCGATCGAAAGGAGCACGATCATGAGGGAAACAAGAATCGCAAGGGTCACATTTTTCGCGACAGCGTCGCTGGGGGCAATTCTGCTGCTTGGTGGCACGGCCGTTGCTCAAAGCAACCAGATCCAGGGGGTGATCAATGGACGGAATGGCGCCACCATGACCGTCCAGACTCAGGACATGGGAAATGTGGTCGTCCTTCTCACTCCCGACACTGAGGCGGAAGACGTATCGGGCCTGTTCCATGCACGTAAGAAGCAGATGAGCGTGACCGTTCTGGTGCCTGGTCTTCAGGTCCAGGTGCAAGGGAATTACAACGCCCAGAACCAGTTGGTAGCGAGCACCGTCAAGTTCAATGGCAAGAACCTGCAAGCCGCTACCGACATTCAAGCTGGCGTGGCTCCGGTAGAGCAGCAGGCGCAGCAGCAGCAACAGGAACTGGCTCAACAACAGGCGAAGCTGCAGCAGCAACAGGCGCAACTGACGGCGGAGCAGCAAGAGCAGGCGGCTGACGAGGCCAAGATCGCGGCCAACAAGGCCGCCGTCGCCGCCGTCAATAAGCGCTTTGGCGAGCTGGGTGAATACAACATCTGGGATGAGGTCACGGTTTATTTCGCCAACGGCAAGGTCACAGTTGACCCGCAATACACTGCTCCATTGCTGAAGCTATGCGAGAAGGCCCTCACCGTCACCGGCTATGTGATTCAGGTAAAGGGCTACGCATCCGCCGTGGGTTCCGCGGCCCTGAACCAGAAGCTGAGCCAGGAGCGAGCGGCCAACGTCACCGAGTTTCTGGAGCAGGACGGCCAGATTCCGCTGACCAACATCCTGGCTCCCGGCGCGATGGGTACCAGCAAGCAGGTTGCGCCCGACAATACGGCTGAAGGTCAGGCTGAGAATCGGCGCGTCGTGGTCAGAGTCCTGCAGAACAAGGGTATAGCTGGCACCTAGAACGACTAAGTTCCTTGACACGCGGAGGCACCATGAGTTCGTACGGAAAGGCTTTTCTTTTGACGTTCGCGGGTTCGCTGGCCCTGGCGCTATGCGTGCCCGCGATTGCCCAACAATCCACAGATGTTGCTCAACAATCAGTGGATCTTGTCTCGCCTGACCAGACGGGGAGTCCTGGCGCTCCGCAGAAAGCAACTTCTGCGCAGACACCGTCCGGGCCTGCCTCATTCGGAAGTTCCGACGCCGACCTTACTGATAAGCAATGGCACTACTACGGCATGGCGTATATCTGGTTCCCGGGAATCCATGGCACGGTCGGGATTCGCGGCTTTGACACCAGCGTCCACGTAACCGCGGGCGAGATCTTTTCGAATTTCAGGGGCGGATTCCTGGGGGATTTCATACCCACGTACGGTCGCTTCTCGGCGCCGACCGATATTCTATGGATGAGGCTGAGGGACAGTAAGGCGATTCCGTTTGCGCCCAATTATTCAGTGCGGGCCGACCTTGGCATGACCATTATCACCCCCAAAGTCAACTACCTCATGGTGAATAACCCGAAACTCAAGATCTACGGCACGGCCGGGCCCCGCATCTGGCATGAGTCCACGACACTTCAGTTAATACCAACGATCAACGGGAACAACCTCTCCAAGAGTGTCACCTGGACGGATTTTGTCCTGGGCGCCAGATTCAGCATGCCGCTAGGCTCGAAGGCATCGGTCGATGTGCTCGGCGATGCAGGGGAAGGCGGGGCAACTCTGGACTACCAGGTAGGCGGTCTTCTGAATTATCAAGTCAAGCCGAAATGGACCTTGCAGGGCGGTTGGAGATACCTCACCGTTCACTACGGCAACAACGGGAACATTTTCAACTCGTCGATTCAGGGGATCCTTATCGGCGCAACTTATAAGTTCAAATAGGTGCTGGCGGCGAGCCTGCCGAAACGGAAAACTTCGCGGGGGCAATAAAATGAACGTTCAGCATCGGACGCCGGCTCGTCGGCAAGTGAGCGGAGTTGACCTGCAGTCGTGGTGCACAGTTCTGCAGGATGCGTCAGCGAAGAAGACAGAAGTGCATTCGTCAACTTTCATTCGAAGGTTGACGTGGGGGGTTCTTGCCCTATTTGCGATATTTCTGGCTGGCAGCGCTTCTGCTGCCGATATGAAAGGTCAGGTGCTGGGCGGAGGCGCGCCCATCGCCCAATCGACAGTAACTCTGTGGGCAGCGAGTGCAGGCGCACCCAAGCAGGTCGCGCAGACAAAAACGGATACAGATGGCCGGTTCGCGATCCATGGAACTGGTGCGCCTGATACCAGCCTCTACCTGGTGGCAACCGGTGGGGTATCCGCAGCCAATCAAGGAGCCGGTAATAATCCGGCGATTGCGTTGATCACGGTGGTGGGCAGCAATCCCCCGGCCAGGGTCGTCATCAACGAGTTCACGACCATTGCGTCGGTAGTGACACATGCGCAGTTCATCGACAACACCACCATCAAGGGCTCGCCGCTTCAACTGCGGATTGCCGCCAACAACGTGCCCAACTTTGTCGATCTCGAAACCGGCAGCTGGGGGACGACGATTCTGGACCCGCTCAACAGCGCCCAGACGCCCACCATGGCCAACTTCGGCACCCTCGCCAACGTGATGGCCGGGTGCATCACGCTGGTGAGGCCAGATGCGTGCAGCCAATTCTTCGCGGCGACTACACCTCCCAGCGGAGCGTCGCCGCCGGACACGTTGTTGGCGACCGAGGTAGTCGCATTCTTCCCTTCGCACAATCCAGACAAGATTTTCGCGCTACTCAATGAGTTTTATCCGCTGCCCAAGCCGGGAACTCCCGGCAAGCTCTTGCGGGATACGCCTTACCTTCCATATCTAACGTTTGCTCCCAGCGCCTTTGTGTTTCCGCTCAAGTTCACGGGAGGAGGAGTCAGCGGAGGCGGCAAGCTGATGATCGACAGCGAGGGTAATGCCTGGGTCGCCGACAACTTCACGGTCGGCGCGCAAAACCTGGACGCCTCATGGACCGGCGGTCTCTCCAAGTTCGCCCCCAACGGTAAACCCCTTTCGCCCAGCCCGTTGGGCTTCAGGGGCGGAGGCATCGCAGGCCCCGGTTTCGGCTTGACGCTCGACGCGCAGGACAATGCGTGGCCCACAAGCTTCACCGGTCAGAACATCACTAAGTTCGATAAGAGCGGCAAGCCGCTTTCGCCGCCGGAGGGCTGGAACTTTAACGGCCAGATCAGCCAGATGCAGGGCATTATCGCTACACCGAGCGGCGATATCTGGGCGCTCGACTTGATCAAGGGCCAGGTTGTGAAGCTTCCCCAGGGCGACCCGTCCAAGGTGCAGTTCTTCTGTCAGAACAAGACCGGCGATCCCCTCAAGAACCCCTGCAAGCTTATGGGGCCATTCGCTCTCGCCATCGATCAGCAGGATCGTATCTGGGTCACCAACGCCGTTTCGGACCACGTGGTTCGTTTCCCCGCTTCCGATCCGAGCAAATTTGAAACGTTCAAGGTGGGATACTCTGCCAGCGGCCTCGCTGTCGACAGCCTGGGCAACGTCTGGGTGACGAACAAACTGGGCAGTTCTCCGCGGGGCGCCCTGAAGTTTGCTGAAATGCTGGCCGCATTTAAATTCAACTTCGACAACGACCCCGACGCCGGACAAAGAGCGACCAAGGTGCTGATTCCTGCCCTGGCCGCGCAAACGCCGGGATACGAGTCGGGCGGCAGCATCACGGTGTTGCGTCCGGACGGCACCGAGGCGTCCTTCTCCCCGGTGTCGGGCAATGGCCTCGCTGCGCCTTGGGCGGCCTCTGTGGATGGCAACGACAATGTCTGGATCTCCAACTTCGGCTCCGCGTCGGCCGGAATCGTAGAGTTGTGCGGCTTCCGCACCGAACACTGCCCGTCCGGCGTGAAGACAGGAGACGCCATCTCGCCTCCCGGAGGCTATGTCGGCGGTGGATTGCAGTTGCAGGTTGACGTTGGCATCGGTCCTGCCGGAGATGTCTGGGTCACCAATAACTGGCAGAACTACTTGGACGCCATGGGCAAGGTCGATGAAGCATTACAAACCCTCGGCGCGGGCCAAGGGGTGGTGGTCTTCTACGGAATGGCGAAGCCGGTCAAGACGCCGCTCATCGGACCGCCGCGGCAGCCGTAGAGAGCGGTCTGGAATGAAGCATCTTGTCGGTCAAATATTCGCTCGGTGTTTTTGTCGGGCTGCTGGGTCTCGCAAATGGAAGCTCACGACGCCGGGGAGGGCGGCGCAACCCAGGACTACCAGGTAGGCGGCTTCCTAAACTATCAACTCAAGCCAAAATGGACCTTGCAGGGCGGTTGGAAATACCTCACCGTTCACTACGACAACAACGGGAACATTTTCAGCTCGTCGATCAAGGGATCGATCCTTATCGGCGCAACCTACAAGTTCAAATAGGTGTGATCGGGTTTCCGCTATCATGTCTGGGGCTGGAACTGCCAGACGACCACACGTAGGGAGTGGAAGCAAGGCCACAGGAAAAAAATCGTACCTGTGAGACGCAGCTAACCGTAAAACTCGCGCATCGGAGGCACCGTCGCAATCCCATTTACCTGGCACCAGGCTCTGAAGCTCAGCTACAGCGATGGCACGTATATTCGGTATGGCGGCAATTATCAGAACGTCCAGCTTGCCTGGCAATACTCCTGGGTGGGAAGGCTCGAATAGCAACGCAGTTGGAGAATCTCGTGAAGCGTGAATCCGTGAACAAACGCAAGGCTGAACGACAAAAGAAGGCGTCTGTGACGAAAGCCAAGCGGGTGAGCCGGACACTGCTTTTGATTTTCGTTGCGACCGGGATTGGAATCGCGCTTTGGGCGTTCCATCCTCGCGACAAGGGCGGCCACGCTAATGCGGACATTTCCTCTGCCGCCTCTGCATTTCGACCCACAATTGCCAATCACGCATCTGCTCCTGGTGAAGCGCCTGAAGGGATGGTGTGGATTCCTGGAGGCGAATTCTCAATGGGCGCGGCCGATCCGCCGGACATGAATGCGGTAGGAATGAAGGCCACGACGGATTCGCGGCCGATTCACCGTGTCTATGTCGACGGCTTCTTCATGGACAAGACGGATGTCACCAACGCGGAATTCGCGAAATTCGTAAGAGCCACCGGATATGTCACCGTTGCGGAGCGCAAGCCGCGTGCCGAAGACTTTCCTGGCGCGCCTCCCGAGAATCTGATTGCAGGCTCGGTGGTCTTCACTCCGCCTGATCACCCCGTACCGCTCGACGACCATTTCCAGTGGTGGAGCTATGTGCACGGGGCGAACTGGCGGCATCCTCTGGGTCCCAGCAGCGACATCAAGGACAAGGACAACTACCCGGTCGTTCAGGTCGCTTATGAAGATGCGGAGGCCTATGCGAGGTGGGCTGGCAAGCGATTGTCGACTGAAGCAGAATGGGAGTTCGCTGCGCGCGGCGGCCTGACAGGCAAACCCTTTGTGTGGGGTGATGAATTCCGTCCTCATGGCAAGTGGATGGCGAATACCCATCAAGGTCATTTTCCTGACAAGGACGAGGGCGAGGATGGGCACGTGGGCATTGCACCTGTGGCCCAGTACGCGCCGAATGGCTATGGTTTGTATGACATGGCTGGCAACGTGTGGCAGTGGACGAGCGATTGGTACCGTCCGGACTACTATCAGCAGCTGGCGGCGCTTGGTGGAGTTGCCCGAAATCCGCAAGGCCCCGATTCGTCGTTCGATCCTATCGAGGCCGGCCAACTGAAGAGAGTTCATCGCGGCGGATCATTCCTTTGCACCGATCAATACTGCTCGCGTTACATGGTCGGCACGCGAGGAAAAGGTGAAGTCAGCACCGGCACCAACCATCTTGGATTCCGCTGCGTGATGACAAGCGATCAGTGGGAACGAGTTCACAGCACAACCTCGGCAAAGGTGAATTAGCTGCGTATCGGTTCTCTTTTGCCAGATGCATGTGCAGAATTCAGCTCTTGCATCCCAAGAGGCCCAGGCAATGGCTGGAATTGCCTTAAAGTCGGTTGTGCTGGCGCCTCTGGTGATCCTCTGGTGTTTGCACGGAGGCGCGCAAACGGCGCAATTTCTGCCAGAAATTGACACCAACGTTAAGCTGAGCTCCTATCTACGGGCCAGCTTCCAGGCGAAGGAGACGAGAGAAGGCGGCGATCCAACGCAAGCCGAAATAGGACCGAGTCTCGACTTCTATCTCAAACCTTTGATTCGATTAAAAGATGTTACCCAGTTTGATCTGGACGACGCCAAGCCGCGGCCGCTGGTATTTTCCATCGGATACCGTTATATGCCGCAGGCGAACAAAGCACCAGCGATCAATCGCATGGAACCGGTTGTGATTTTTCACTTTCCATTGCCGGCGAGACTTTTGCTATCCGACAAGAATCGTGCTGACCTTGACTGGCAGAACGGTAGCTTTTCGTGGCGCTATCGTAACCGTGTTCAGGTCGAAAGGACGTTCACGATCGGCTCCTATCACCCTGTACCGTACGCCAGCGTCGAGCCCTTCTACGATAGCCAGTATGGTAAGTGGAGTGACACGGCAATCTATGCCGGCTGTTCCTTTCCTATCGGTAAACACTCGGAGCTTACGCCTTACTATGAGCACCAGAACAACACCGGCAAAAATCCGAATCAGCAACTGAACCAGCTGGGGCTGATACTCAATCTCTACTTTTCGGTTCGAAAGCAAGATGCTCGTGATCGAAACCGCTGAAATCGATTGAGTCGCTGGCTTTCCGCTCCACGCTCAAGCGAAGTCCCGCCTCCGACTCTTCGGAGTTTCCTCCCGCCTGTCGGAGGTGCCCTGGTACAGAGAGCCTGACCCGAGGCTCATTCGATCCAGCACAGAAGGTTCCAGGGCACCCGTAAACCAAGCCAGCGTTCTATTCGTTTTGACTTGCTTTCGTGCGACTCGAGTGCTGCCGACATGCGCGGTTTGCTTCGCGTCGAATTCAAACATTCTTTTCCTTCTAAGAAACCCACAAATCTGCGAGCGCGCGAATACCACACCTGCTTTGCTGGTCAACGAAGATTTCTTGGCGAAGGTCCGGTTAACCGGTCAACCAACCAGAACATCACTTCCACTATGCCGACATTTTGGTACTAATCCGCGCGGCTCAATGAGTGCATTGGCGATTTGTCACTCATTCCGGAGATGGTAGCGAGTCAACTGGCAAAGATCACTTGCCCAACGGGACGGTGATACATCGAGAACAGCTTCCAGAGGCAACCCGCATTCTTTCGGCCCCTAATGCCAGCGCCACAGCCCTGTCGGCTTGCGCTCCTGCGCAGTTGCGGTTGGCACTTTAGCCGTCAGGGCTAATGAGTAATTGCACGAGCAAGCAGAAATCCTAAACCATGTCCCCAGCTCCGCTGACGCTGCTCATGGGAAGCAAAAATCAGCGCTATCAGGGTTCACAGATCAAGGAACAGAAATCAGGGATCGCAAAATTTGCACTTGACAATTGACCGAGTATTCACAACCATATGGTTGTGGATAGTTTGAATACAACATTTGCGGCTTTGTCTGATCCAACCCGCCGGGCAATGATCGAACGACTCTCCCATGGGCCAGCCTCTGTGCATGGATTGACGGAACCGTTTGCACTCTCGCAGCAGATGATTTCAAAACATATTGCCTGCCTGGTGCGGGCGCGGATTGTGATCAAGACAAAGCGTGGACGAGAGAGTGTGTGCACGCTTAGGCCAGAAGCGATCAAGACAGTCAGCGACTGGGCGATCAGCTATCGCCGATTCTGGGAAGAGAGTTTCGACAAACTGGAAGTAGTTGTAAATCAGATGAAGAAAGAGGAGGCCAAAGATGGCAGAAAACACGGTTAGCGAAATTGAACGGATGGTCGTTACAAGAATTTTTGATGCCCCACGCGAGTTGGTTTGGAAGGCGTGGACAGACCCGAAATACATCATGCAGTGGTGGGGACCGAAGGGTTTTACTGCGCCCGTTTGCGAGATGGATTTTCGCGTTGGAGGAAAACTTCTCTGCTGCATGAATGCGCCGGATGGGCAGCTCTGCGGCTGGAATGCGGTTGAATACCACGAGATTGTTCCGTACGAGAAGATCGTTTCCTCCATGTACTTTTCCGACTCGAAGGGAAACAAGATTGACCCTGCAGAATTAGGAATAGAACAGGAGGCCATCGACGGTGCGTACGACGTGACCATCTTTGAGGATCTCGGGAACGGCCAGACGAGACTCACCTACATTGGAAATGAACCCATGGAGAGCGCAAAGAATAGCGGGCAATTAGAGGGCTGGAACGAGATACTCGATAAAGTTGCCGCAGTTGTTGCGGGGCTGGCGCAGGCGGAATAAGTAGTTGGAGTTTTGATGATCGTCATGCACGAGATACATCTGAGGCTGGCGGCGTAGGCTTGGTTAGAACAGGCTTCTCGCCGCTCGGCCGAAGAGTCGCTCTTTCGGACAAGTGATGAACCATCAGAGCAAGCTCAACAGAAGAGGGGAGCAACATGGCATTCCTTCGCGATATCAGAGTTGCGGTCCATTCATTAGCTCGTACTCCCGGACTGGCGATCACGGTGATTCTCACGCTGTCGCTTGGCATCGGCGCTAACGCAGCGATCTTCACATTGGTGCGCGGTGTCCTTCTCAAGCCCCTGGTCAACCGTGACGAGAACCGTCTGATCTATATCCGGCAGAGCGCGCCGGGCATTCACGAGGCCAACTCCGCCTTCTCCGTACCCGAGATCCAGGACTTGCACGCAGGTGTCAAAACCTTGAGCGCACTCGGCGACTTCTCCACCATGGGTTTCACCATGGTCGGCCTCGGTGAGCCTCGTTCTATTCAAGGGGGCGTTGTCAGCGGCACGTTTTTCGATGTGATGGGCCTTCATCCAGTCCTCGGGCGTCTCATCGGGCCTCAGGACGATGGCCCAAACGCTGCCGGAGTCGTCGTTCTCACCTATCGTTTCTGGGCTACCGCTCTTGGTAAGGATCCTTCGGTCATCGGCAAGACCGTTCGCCTCGGCAGCATTGGTGAACGGTCAGCGAAAATCATTGGCGTCCTCGAACCCTGCGTCCCATACCCACAGGACACAGAAATCATCTCTAATATCGTCACCAGCCCGCATCATCTCTCTGCGACCATGGTCACCGGCCGCATTCATCGCATGACTGAGCTTTTCGGCCGTCTCGCACCCGGAGCCACTCTCGACCAGGCTCGTGCTGAGTTGCGCACCGTCTACTCCGCGATGAAAAAAGACCACCCCGAGGCTTATTCGAAGCAAGCTGACTATCAGATAGAAGCCCGGATGTTTCGCGACGAGATTACGTCTGGCGCCAGGGATGTGCTGCTGGTGTTACTCGCAGCCTCGGCGCTGGTGTTCGTTATTGCATGTTGCAACGTCGCCAACCTGATTCTGGCACGGACGGTTCGCCGCGAAGGTGAACTCGCAGTCCGCATGGCGCTCGGCGCGAGCAGAGGCGCGCTGCGCCGCATGCTTTTGGCTGAAAGCCTTGTGCTCTGCGGCGCAGGTGCTTTGATCGGTGTAATAAGTGCCCCGCTGATGGTCTCTGTCCTTGCCCGCTATGCCTCGAGGTTTTCGGTCCGTGCCCTCGACTTAAAAGTGGATTTCAGCCTGCTTTGGGTAGGAGCAGCACTGGCCATCGTCGCAGCGGTGATTCTGGCGTTTGTCCCACGTCTGCCGTCGTCCGCCTCATCGAGTGGGCTGGGTCTTTCCAGCGGGACCGTGCGCATCACCAGCGGCACGAACCGCCGCCAGCAGATCTTCGCGGTGACACAAATCGCCGCTTCGTTTGTGCTGCTGGTCGGCGCAAGTGTATTGATTTCGACGCTCATCGCACTGCAAAGGGCGCAGACAGGCCTGGACACGCAACGCGTTCTCGCAATCGATGTTCCGGCTATGTACTACGGAAAAACACCGCAGCAGGTTGTTGATTTCTACAAAGAAGCAATGCGTCGCATTGATGCGTTGCCGGGTGTGAATCGGACGGCGTTCGGCACCGTGGTTCCCTGGCGGGAAGGCGATCCAACCGGCCCCGGTCTGCAATTTTCTGCCGACGGTCACATTCATACCCCTGGCGTGGAGGATCCCCGTGCAGGGTGGCGCACTATCTCTCCCGGATATTTTGCAGCGCTTGGTGTTCCCATCATCGCCGGTCGCGATTTCAACGCGCTCGACGATCAGAATAATAGCGACCCTGTCGTTATCATCAGCCAGACTCTTGCACAGCGTATGTTCCCCAATCAGGATCCCATCAATCGGCATGTTTTTTGGACGGATCCCGTATTGCAATTCTCCCCCGGAACGGATGCCGACAAGGCACGCCTGATGGCGCCGCACCGCATCATCGGTGTCGCGGCAGATATTGATGATAATCACATCGTTCCTGAGCCCACAGTCACTGTCTACGACCCCCTTGCGGGAGATTTGATCTTCGGCGGGCGCCTATTTGTCCACACCAGCCGCGATCCGTATGCGCTTGTCACGCCCATCACGCGCCTCATTCGCTCGATGTCCGCCGATCAGCCCGTCGAGCACGCGGCCACGCTTGAAGATGTCCGCTCCGAAGTGCTCACGCCGGACCGGTTGAACTCGGTGGTGTTTGGCGTGTTTGCTGGTGTGGCGTTGGCCATCGCGGTGGTCGGGGTGGCGGGAGTGCTGGCATTTTCGGTGAGTGCGCGCACGCGCGAATTCGGGATCCGGCTGGCGCTTGGATCGGAGCCTCGGCGGATCCTTAAGGGCGTCATAGCAGAGGGCGCCGTGATGGCCGCATTGGGCGTGCTCGCTGGAGCAGCGTTTGGATTCGTGGCGGCACGTTTAGCGGGTAGCTATTTTGCTGAAATGAAGATGCCGGGCGCCTTGCCCGTGGTCATTTCCGCGTTCCTGCTGATGACGGTTGCGGTTGTGGCGTCGCTTCTGCCCGCAGCTCGCGCTGCCCGTGTCGACGTAATGGAGGCACTGCGCTCCGAGTAACAGTTCGCCCCCTCACAGGAAGTGGAAGGAATTCTCAGCTGGCGAGAACAGGGCAACGCGCTCATCGACAGGATTCTGGGCGTGTTGTCGGCTAACCGGAAGTTTCGCTCGGTTATCATTATGGAGTGACCGGCCCGCTGCGCTAGTCGTGGGTTAGGCTGAGTTTGTTTGAGAACGCAGTCCAGAGCCACAAGCGGAGGAGCCGGTCATGAGAGAGAAGTTAAGGTTTTTAGGTTTGGATGTCCATGCCGAAACGATTGCAGTAGCGGTGGCTGAGCCAGGTGGCGAAGTGCGCAGCCTGGGCACGATTGCCAACCGCGAGGAGTCGATCCGTAAGTTCATCAGGAAGCTGGGACCGCCAGAGCAGCTGCGGGCCTGCTATGAGGCAGGCCCGACCGGTTTCGTGCTGTACTGGCAGCTGGTGCAATTGGGTATCGAGTGTGCGGTGGTGGCGCCGAGCCTGGTTCCGAAGAAGCCCGGAGATCGGGTGAAGACGGATCGAAGAGACGCGTTGAAGCTGGCACGCAGTCATCGTTCCGGAGATCTGACTGCAGTGTGGGTTCCCGATGAAGGGTCCGAAGCGTTGCGCGATCTTGTCCGGCAACGGGAGGCAGCTAAGCAGGATCAGCTGCGTGCACGCCATCGGTTAACCAAGTTCCTGCTCCGTACGGGTCAACGTCCACCGCTGGGACTTAAGGCATGGACCGAGCGCTACATGAGGTGGCTCGCGCAGGTCCGCTACACGCAGCCGGCACAGGAAATTACGCTACGGGATTGTCTGAACGAGTTCGAGCACATGAGTGCGAGGGTCAGGCGATTGGAAGAGGCCATCCTGGAAGTCGTGAAGCAAGCCCCACAGTCGGTTCAGGCGTTGATCCGTGGCCTTCAGGCTCTGCGCGGCGTGGCCCACATCTCGGCAGTCACGATCGCATCCGAGTTGGGCAACATCTCCTCCCGCTTCGAGAGCGCGCGGAAGCTGATGGGCTATTGCGGAGTTTTCCCGAGTGAGGATTCCAGTGGCAAGCGCAAGCGACAAGGAGGGATCACCAAGTCCGGCAATGCACACCTCCGACGCATCGTGGTGGAATCAGCCTGGTGCTATCGGCACTGGCCCCGTGTTGGGGAACGGCTGCGCCAGCGACATCAGGGGGTTCCGGCAGAGATCACCGAGATAGCATGGAAGGCACAGAACCGTCTGCACAAGCGCTATCTGAAGCTGATGAACGCGGGCAAGGATCAGAGAAAGGTCACGACTGCAGTAGCACGAGAACTGCTGGGCTTCATCTGGGCCATCGCAATCAAGGTCGAGCGAGCTCTTCTACAACCCATCGCTGCATGACATGAAAAGACAAAATCAAAAACTTTCCAAATAGGGAAAAACCAAAAACGTTGGACAAGACAATCCATCTCGAGGACAAGGTCAGCCGCAGCCGGGGCAAGCACGAAGGAGAATCCTCGGCGGAAATATGCGACAGGCCTGGCCGGATTCGCGACGTTAGTCAGAGGCAGCTCCCGACGGATCATGATTATGCGGCTTCGACCCGCGAATATCAGCTTGATCAATCGTCGCCTATACCTGCTTCGGCTGTTGCTGACCCTGTCCTCGATCGAAAGACGACCTGCGCACCTTGACCGGTCACTCCATATCAGTTCCGTATTGCCGGTGACTCGGGCTCAATCCGAGAGTTGGCTGCTACCGGCTCGGGCAAGAAGTACATACCGATAACCCCGTTTTTCAAGAGGTTCACGTCAGCACATGCGAAGCCCCTGTTCTCGACAACTGAGATTCAACTTCTGGTTTGCCCGGGTCTTGATTCGGAATTGGTACTTTTATCCCGTGAGTGGTGCAGGGCTCATGGCTTTTGAAGGACCCTGTCACAAGAGACAGTTACTTGTCTGGCAAACCTAATCCTATGCTGTCCGTTAACAAGACCAAGGACGCCCGACGCACCGCGAAATAACGCATCGAAAGTCGACCAAGTTGTAGTCAAACCAATTTCCAGCACTTTTAGGACACTCAAATGGCTAAAGATAGGGCAACGATCGGAATCGACGGACTCCCGCTCCCGATTTTGCCACCGGAACGAGATGCGCGCGTTTGGGCGCGACTGGTGCGCGTCATGTTTTACCTTCCCGGTTTCATGGGCCTGCTGCTGATCAAGGCCGGTGAACCGGCCAGCTTCGGAATTACTGTCGAGTTGCTGATGCTGTCCAGCGCAGCCGCCATCGTCGGCGGACTGTATATTGGCACGGAATCCTCGGGTGCGGGCGCCGATCCTTCGTCGAAGGTCAGCACCTGGAGCGGGTCGCTGGTCCTTGAACTGCTCGCCGTGGTGCCATTCTTAGCCGCGCTACCGGCGCTCTTCCATGAACTGGCACACAGTGCACTGCTGCACGCCAGGGAGCCCGCCGCTGTCGATGTCGCGCTGGGTGCTTCCGAGCTGTTGCCGATGGTAGCAATCCTGCCGTTTATGCTTTACCAGCTCGCTGGCTTTGGCACGCTCCACTTCGTCGTGCCGAAGGCGGTGAACTGGATCATCAACACCGGCACTCTCTGCTTGATCATCGCCCGTTACGTCGCTTATCGCGAGGGCAAGTACATGCTGGAAAGGCAGTTCAGCGGAGTCCTGGTTATCGCCATGGTGATTATGGTGTTCTACGGAGTCCTCAGGCTGAAGCGGATGCAGGCGATCTATGACGCGCACTATCCCCCGAAGGCTCCGAAGTAAGGAGGTGTGTGATATTCCCTCGCAGCCCATCCGAGCCATTGCAGGCAGTTCGCGACGGGCTGACGCTTACGCCAGCCCACCTATCCGTCCCAATTGGAGACTCGGCGATCTTTCAACAACTACCGCAGCCGGAGTGGTCATATTGGGAATGCGAATGGAGTTTCCAAAGACCGGTACCGTCGTCGGGATCGTCCTACGAGGAGTAGAGAATGTAACCGCTTTGGGATTTCTCAGGGAACATAGACGAGGAACTCCGGCATGTCCGGAAGGTTATGAATGAACGTCCCCTCTTTCTTCCCGTCGGAGGAAAAGAGTCGCACCCGCTGCTTCTTCCGCTCGGCCACGTAAAAATCGCCGTCGGGGCCGACGGCGAAGCCGGAGGGGGCGTCGAGCTTTCCATCGATCACCGCGCGCGCCTCGAGATCGCCCTTCGGCGGCCTGGACGTCAGATCCAGCGCGAGGATGCTGCCGCTGCCCGAGGCACCGATGTAGAGCGTCTCGCCGTGCAGGATCAGGTGCACGGGCGCCTTGAGCGACCGCCCCGTGATGCGGGCCATCAACTCCCCGGACTGCACATTGAAGACTTTCACTGCGTCGGCGGCTTCGTCCGCCACGTACAGATGCTTGCGGTGCACGACGATGCCGCGCACCGAGTGCCGTGGCTTGCCGCGCTTGTCGAGCACCACCTTGAGGCCGAGAGGCGCTGGCACATCGAGCGGCGTGTGGTCACCGTACTCAGGAAGGCTCCCCTGGCTGGACGCGACGAGCGTGCCGGGGAGAAACTGCCCGTCAGGATAATGTTTGAGGAGGTGCGCGGCCACCGGTGCGGGGTTGCGAGTCTCCGGCACAAGCGATACCACGGTATTGGTATCCTGGCAGGAGACGTAGATGCGACCATCGTCGCCCAACTCGACGTCGAAGGGGTGCACCATCGCCGCGACCTGCTCGGTCTTCGCGAGCACCTGCTTGAAGCGGAAGGTGTCAGCGTGCCGGTGGTAGAGCGCAATGTGGCTATCCTTGCGCCACGCGTTCGCGATGTAGAGGTCGTCGCCCACCAACGCAAAGCCGCGCGCAATGTGCAGCGGATGCGCGGCCGGCGATGGGTCGAGGAGCAGCGGATGTATCTTGCGCGGGGAGCCGTCGTCCTCGAAGACGCCGATGTTGTCGACGCCGTGTCCTGATTCACCCCGATAGCTGATCCACCACACGGTTCTCTCCTCCCGAACACGATCGCTGCATGGTCAGAACTGGCGCGCGATAACGTGCGGCTTTTCAGCCAACAGGCAAGCTGCGGCGAAAATTACGACCCGCGCAACTCGACGGCATGCCGGCATTATAAGCCGCCCTTGCGCGCGGGGCGGCAAGAGAGGAACCGAACCGCGGAAATCCAAAACGAGCAGCTGCCAGCCGGTGATACGGGCGGAATCAGCGTATCCGTCTTACCCGTCCAGCAAACATCTGTCCTCCGGCCATTAACGAAAATCAAAGACGATGATTTCGACGCTTCGCTTTGCTGGAGCAACGGAAAGACCTACTTGGTCGCGAAGCCGTTCGACAAAGTCGTTCCCTGATCTTCCTTCGGGCTCAACATGCCATTCAAAGTAGCCTTCCAGACCTGTCTCGTTGACGACGGGGCGGTCGAGCACGCTTTCCAGCGTGTCGCAGAATTGCTTTGCGGTGCCGTTGACCGAAATACCTCGCAGAGCACGGATGCTCAGCGGCTTCATTTTCCCGAGCATAGCGTCAGCCTCGTGCAGCGTTTCAAAAGTTACGCTGGAGCTGAAGCCGAATCGCAACTTTTCTGTCTCTTTGTCACCCAGCGGTGGAGGCGTGCATCCCTCCGCGGCGGTGATCGCGTGCACGTCCGTAATGCGATTCTCGCGTGTCGCGCAGAGGTTGAAGTAATCGAGGATTCCCCGCTGAATGTGCGCCTTCATTGTTTCCCAACCTTCTCGTGCAGGCAGGACAATGGAGAAATCGTAGCGCGTGCTACCGTCGAGTGACGGTGGAACGAGCAACCGAATCGGATTCATCCCGTAAACATGGGTGATCGCTTCCTTCAACGTGTAACCGCGCAGGGCTGTGAAGTCATCGCCACCGTAATTGCCACGGACTTCGTCTTGGGAGCGCGAAACATGCAGCGCAAATGAAGGCGGGAAGTTCGGCCTGTTTTTGTCTCGCATAGCTCGGTAGCGCATTTGGAGGA
The DNA here is from genome assembly GCA_963782175.1 of uncultured Acidobacteriaceae bacterium. Lineage (GTDB taxonomy): Bacteria > Acidobacteriota > Terriglobia > Terriglobales > Acidobacteriaceae > Silvibacterium. The sequence goes on along the minus strand of CAWAIX010000004.1, from coordinate 69,208 downwards.
GTGCTCCCATTATCTCCCGCACTGGGATAGCGGACGTAACGTCGGCAATTCGGACCTTTCGCCGGATTCGCCCGATAACTTCCGGGCTGCCGGTAATTCGCCGAGAACCGCATTCAAGGCTCGCGGAGTGCATTGGCGATTTCTCGCCAATTTAGACCTCCTATGCGAAGTGTTTGCTGACCTTCTTGCGCCCACGACAGCTAGGCGCGCGTGGGGTGTTAGGCCTTTAGAGGGATTGGCCGAGACCAAGCGTTTCCTGTATCGTTTTCGTCAGGCTGAATCCATGTTTTGTTTGTCCATCCGCTGGATCCTGCTCTTTCTTCCTCTGTCCTGTGCGGCTACCGCTCAGATGATAAGTCTCGCCTCGCCAAGCAACAAGTTCGGCATTCCAACCGGCGTGGATGCGATTCAGCAAACGCAGATGGATACTAACTTCCTCCTGATCAATTCTAAGAATCCGAACGGCTCTAAGGATCCGAACGGCACGAAAGTACAATCTCCCACCGGTTCCGTTTCGGCTCTGGACCTCGCAGCGCCCGGAAAGGCGCGGCACGAATATCAGCAGGGATATCAACTGCTCATGCAGAACAATCTGCAGGGTGCAGTCCCGCACCTGCAAAAAGCAATCGCCATCTATTCGAAATTTGTTGCAGCACATAACGCACTCGGGACCGCCTATCTAAATAAGGGTGAGAACGATTTGGCGCTCGGCGAATTCAGCCAGGCCGTTGCGCTCGACGACCACCTTCCCAACTCCTATCTCAATCTTGGGTGCACCCAGCTGGCGCTCAAGCAATATGCTGCTGCGGAAGACTCGTTACGCAAGGCTTCGTCGATCGTGCCGCTCGATCTGCAACTGAAAGTGGCTCTGGCCTATGGGGAGTTCGAGAATCATGATTATCCTGCCGTGCTTGCCACCGCTGACCAAGTGCACCAGGGAAAGCACGATGGAGCTGCCGTTGTTCATTTCTTTGCCGCTGGCGCGTGGGAGGCGCAGGACAATCTCGTCGAAGCGCAACACCAACTGGAGATTTTGCTGCAGGAAGACCCCCATTCAGCTTCTGCTGACCAGTTTCGGCAAATCCTGGCAGAGATCAAGACAAAGCAAGCCCGCAGGCTCGAGGCTAAACTGCATCCAGATCAGACGCCCACACTTGTTTCAATAACCAAAGCGGAGCCAACTCCGGAAGACACCGCGCGTCAGCGCCAGATAATCCGGCAGCTGGAAAAGGAAAAGAGCCAAATCGCCGAGGCCGAGGCAGCGCCGGATCCGACTTGCATTGATTGCGGCACGCCAGGCACAGTTTCTCCCCGTTCCAGCCCAGCCTCAGGGCAGCCCGGCGACACTACTCCCGAGGCAACTTTCCGGCTTACGGCTGACGAGGTTTCGATCTTCTTCGCAGCAACCGACCACGGGAGATCAGTGACGGATCTCACCGCTTCCGACGTCAAAATCCGGGATGATGGCGGACCTACGGGCCCCTTCCTTGGATTCCGCATTGAATCCCAACTGCCGTTGCGCCTCGGTCTCGTTATCGATACCAGTGACTCGACCTCTGACCGCCTTTCCTTTGAACGAGGGGCTGCGGCTCAGTTCCTTCGAGAGGCGGCGGTCGATCAGAATAGCCTCGCGTTCGTTGTCGGCGTTAACAACTCTGTCCTGCTTGTCCAGGATTTCACCGCAGACCAGACGTTGATCTCTCACGCGGTGAACCAGCTCGCGCCCGGCGGCGGAACCGCTCTGTGGGACGCGGTCTCTTTTGCCGCCGACAAACTGGCCAGCCATCCCGAAGTCCAGGCGGTCTCCCGAATTTTGGTGGTGATTAGCGATGGCGAAGACAACTCGAGCGGCATCACTCTGAAACAAGCCATAGCAAGCGCCCAGCGCGGCGAGGTCGCGGTCTACACGGTTAGCACGCGGGAAGACGACCTGCACGAAGCCCCTGACGCGCTGCTCGGCGACCACGCATTGCGAACGCTCTCGGAACTCACCGGCGGCGCCGCTTTTATGCCTGGTTCGCTCCGTGGCCTCAAGGCGAGCCTCGCCGATCTGCAGCAGGTCATTCGAAGCCGATATCTTGTTTCGTACAAGCCCGCCGGCTTTCAACGTGATGGTCGGTATCGAACCGTTGAGATAGATGCTCAAAAAGGCGGGCACAAGCTCAAGGTATTCGCGAGGAAAGGCTACTACGCCTCCGCTAGCCCACCGGGCTGACCGTTAAGGTAGGACGCTGCCTTCCCCTTCCGAAACTTCCGGGGTGCCGGTAATTCGTCCGATTCGGGAATTTTGACGCTCAAATCAGTCCACGCTCCTCGAGTATGGTTCTGAGTTGCCAGTCAATGGAGTTGAAATTCCCGAAGCCAGATTGCGCCAACTTACCCACCTCGATCCTTGGAGATCGAACTGCACGTCCCTGTTCGTCAACAATCTCGTAGTCCTCGGCAGAACCTGTTCCCCGATACCGAATGAAGTAATGGACGTCGAGCGTGGCCCTGCCGTCTGTCCTCGATAGCGGAGGATCGAAATAGACCATGTCAATCTGAGCGTCGGGATATAAAGGCGGGATCAACAGACTTTCGAGCAGCGATCGTCCTCAATGCTGTTGGACCCGTGTCTCGGCTAGCTGGGCCTCCGCGAGATAGGGACAGTTTCCGATTGGTTTTATTGCGCTTGTCGGGCGTCCCTGCTGTCGATTACCATGAAGACCCCGCATACAGGCCCCCCTAATGAGCCACGCTGTCTGAGTAAGCTCTGGTGTTGGAACCCACAACCCCACGAAACAAAGCCTGCGAGTTAACAAATGAATCGTCCGACGCTCGATCCGCACACGGAGTTCGAAGACAGGTTACGCTTCGAGATGTTGCTCGCGGAACTCTCGGCGCGGTTCGTGGGTGTCACGTCCGAATCGGTCGATGGCGAGATTGTCGAAGCCCAGCGGCAAATTGTTGAGGCCTTAGATCTGGATCGAAGTGTATTGGGTCAACTACATGGGGACGAGGGTTTTGTTATCACGCATTCCTGGTACCGCCCCGGACTGGAGACCTTACCGCCGTCCGCAGTCAAAAACTTACCGTGGTGGGCGAGCATCATTGCGCGCGGGGAGGTGGTTTGCGTTGCACGTATCGACGACCTGCCAGAAGAAGCGGTACGGGAGAAGGAAGTTGGCCGTCGGTTCGGACTTCTCTCAAACGCTACCTTTCCCCTCAAAGTCGGCGGGAAGGTGATCGGAGCCATGAGTTTCGGGACGATGCATCGGGAACGGGATTGGCCGGATGCGATCGTGAGTCGTCTACTGCTCTTTGTGGAGATGATCGGAAGTGCCATCGCCCGCACCCGTGCTGAAGGGGCAACGCGGGAAGCTCTAGATGAGGTGCGGCGCCTGCGCGACCAGCTGCAACGCGAAAACGTATATCTGCAGCAGGAAGTAAAAGTTGTCCGTGGCCATCATCAAGGTTTGATCGGCCAGAGTCGTGCACTTCGGCATGTCCTGGAGCAGGTTGAACAAGTGGCTGCGACCAACTCCAGCGTGCTTCTGATCGGCGAAACCGGCACGGGAAAAGAATTGATTGCGTCCGCCATTCATGAGCTCAGTCCTCGTGCCTCGCGACCCATGGTGCGTGTCAGTTGCGTCGCGATCCCCGAGACTCTTATCGAGAGCGAGTTGTTCGGCCGCGAGAAGGGAGCATACACGGGCGCGCTTTCCCGGCAAGTCGGCCGCTTTGAAGTGGCACATGGCTCAACTCTGTTTCTGGACGAGGTGAGCGAACTACCACTCGAGGTTCAGGCAAAACTATTGCGGGTTCTGCAGGAGAAGCAAGTACAGCGCCTGGGCAGCCCAAAGAACATCACCGTTGACGTGCGGATTATAGCTGCCACTAACCGAGATCTGGAGGAGGCTATCCGCGAGAAGAGATTCCGCGATGACCTCTACTATCGGTTGAATGTGTTTCCTATCAGGATGCCGCCGCTTCGCGATCGTCCGGATGACATCCCATTGTTGATCCAGTCGTTTGTGAACGAATTCGCCAAGTCGTTCGGCAAGGGCATTGAGTCCATCGACAAAGACAGCATTTACGCGCTGCAGCGGTACACGTGGCCTGGGAACATCCGCGAATTGCGTAATACGGTGGAACGGGCAATGATCCTCGCCAGTGGCCCCAGGCTCTTCATCAGCCCCCCGAGCGCGTCATCCGATGACGCCGCTGCTAGTCTACTCCTGAGTGATACTGAGCGGGAGCATCTGCGCAGTGTGCTGGAAATGACCGGGTGGCGTGTCCGCGGAAAAGACGGAGCCGCTGAGATCCTGGGTATTAAACCAACCACGCTGGATTCAATGATAGTAAGGCTCGGCATCACCACCAAGGGCAAGCATCGAGACGAATGAGCTTCATCCCGCCTCCGACCTCTCGGAGTCTCCTCCGACCCATCGGAGTTGGATCCATTCCTGACCAGACTTATCCCAGCCTTTTGCGCTTGCCGTAAGCCTCTTAGATAGCAACACATCGCCCTCCCATCTGCCCGTGAGCTTTCCTTTGGCCTCCCGATTGCTCTTATCGGTTACATGTATCAAGTCAACTTGAGGATGGTGGCGCAACCTCGGCGCTCGGCAGAAGCGATCAAGGCCCTGCGATCCATCACGTTCGCGGCGCAAGTGGAACGCGGATTTATCTCCAGCCGGATCTACCAGGAAGTTGGCAATCCGGAAGCGCTCTGTCTGGAGCAAGACTGGAACAGCGAATCGGAACTGAAATCACACATACGCTCGAGCTGTTTCACAGACCTGCTGATGCTGATGGAGACCGCCCTCGAAGCCCCGACGTTGGAATTTCACTCGGTTTCCGAAACACGCGGTCTGGAGTACGCCGAAGCGGTTCGCTTCAGTGACAAATAGTCGGGGTAGGAAAAGTCTGTAGGGTCCTGGATGTTGATGTTCGCGAAGTACTGAAGCACTTTGCCGCATTTGCGGAAAGGCGTAACGCGACATGGGAACTGCATCGCAGCTTCGATTTTACAAGGAGAAATCGAATGGATTTTCCAGCTGGCATGAGAAACCCAGCACCCGGCAGAGTGAAAAAGCACTTGCAGATTCCAGCATGCGTTCGGTTAGCTGTCGCTTTTCCGATGTTTTTGCTGGTAACGGCGTCTGCCAACGCCCAGCAGGTCACAGGCGAGTTAGGTTCGCCCAGTGCCACGATCACCATAGACGGGAAACAGCTCCCGACACCGCCGCCGAAGTTCGGCGGAGTGATCAAGGAGAGCGCAAAGGATTCCACGCCATGGTGGCCACCGCGAATCGTGCCACCCAAGGGCGCGCCCAACGTACTGCTCATCATGACCGATGACCAGGGCTACGGCGTGCCGGGCACATTTGGCGGCGTTATCCCGACGCCGAACCTGGACCGCATCGCCAAGGCGGGGTTGCGCTATACCGAGTTCCACTCCACTGCTCTTTGCTCGCCGACGCGGGCGGCGCTGATTACCGGCCGCAATCACCATTCGGTCGGCTTTGGCGTCATCGGAGAATTAAGCACCGGTTATCCGGGCTATGACTCCATCATTGGCACGGAGAGCGCCACCATCGGCGAGATCCTGAAAGAGAACGGCTACGCCACATCGTGGTTTGGCAAGAACCACAATACGCCGAGCTTTCAGTACAGCCTTGCCGGGCCTTACGAGCAGTGGCCGTCGGGGATGGGCTTCGATTATTTCTACGGCTTTATGGGAGGGGAAACCGACCAGTGGACGCCCTATTTATTTCGCGACCATACGCAGGTCTACCCATGGGTCGGCCACCCGGGCTACAACCTCACCACTGACCTGGCAGACAACGCCATCAAGTACATGCACGAGCTGAACGCGGCCGCACCCGACAAGCCGTTCTTCGTCTATTACGTGCCCGGTGGCTCCCACTCGCCGCATCAGCCGACAAAGGAGTGGATCGACAAGTTCAAGGGCAAGTTCGACATGGGATGGGAAAAGCTGCGCGAGCAGATCTTTGAAAACCAGAAGCGGCTGGGTGTAATTCCGCCGAATACGACGCTGACACCGTGGCCGGACGGACAGGCAGAATACGGTGGGGCCAAGCTGCCGAAGTGGGACTCGCTTAGCGCCGTGGAAAAGAAGATGTATGCCCGCGAAGCGGAGGTGTTTGCCGCTTACACCGCCTACACCGACTATGAGATTGGCCGCGTGATTCAGGAGGTCCAGGACGAGGGCAAGCTGGACAACACGCTGATTATCTACATCGACGGCGACAACGGCACCAGCCCTGAAGGCGGCTTGTACGGCACTTTCAACCAGTACACCGCATACAACGGCATCCTTAACGAGCCGGACGTCAAGCCTGTCCAAGCGATGAATTTATTGCACTATGATGACTGGGGCTCGGACAAGACCTACCCGCACATGGCGGTGGCGATGGGCGTGGGCGTTTGATACCCCCTTCAAGTGGACCAAGCAGGTGGCGTCGCATTTTGGCGGGACCCGGCAGGGGCTGGCCATTTCGTGGCCCGGCCATATTAAGGATGTGGGCGGCATCCGAACGCAGTTCCACCATGTGATCGACATTGTTCCGACGATCTTAGAGGCTGCGGGCATCCAGGCGCCGGACACGGTCAACGGGATCAAGCAGAAGCCGATCGAAGGCGTGAGCATGGTTTATACGTTCGACCAGGCCAACGCCAATGCGCCGTCGAAGCGCGACACGCAGTATTTCGAGATGGTCGGCAACCGCGCCATCTATCACGACGGGTGGATTGCCGCGACTACACCCCCTTCCCCATCGTGGGAGCTGGGAACGGGCGCGATGCCGCCCCTCGACCAATACCACTGGGAGCTCTACAACATTACCGAGGATTATTCGGAGTACAACGACCTCTCAGCGAAAATGCCTGACAAGCTGAAGGAGATGCAGGCACTGTTCCTGACCGAGGCCGCGAAATACCAGGTCCTTCCGCTGGATAACTCAGGCTTCGTGCGCTTGCTTGCGCCGAAACCGAGCGCGGTGGCCGGGAAGACCGTTTTCACCTACACGGGTGAGAATGTCGGCATTCCCACCGGCAATGCTCCCAACATCATCGACAGGGACTACACCATTACCGCCGAGGTGACAATCCCTGATGGCGGCGCGGAGGGAATGATCGCGACTATGGGCGGACGCTTCGGCGGCTACGGCCTCTTCCTGAGCAGGAGCTACAACTGGTTCCTCAGAAGCACGCCGCTAAAGATCATAGTCTGGGGGCTGTTCATCCTGGGATTGCTGCTTACCTTCCTGGCTCGCAACAGACGCTGGAAAACCTGGCCGGGCTACGCACTAATGCTGGTCGCTCCGCTCTGGTTGGTAGCGGGGTTTATTACCCATGTAGCGCAGATAGGCAAGGGCAGGCCGATATTCGTTTACAACATGCTGGACCTGGAACGTTTCAGGTGGCGTGGCCCTTCGCTTGGCGCCGGCAAGCACACCATCGTCTTCGACTTCAAATACGACGGTCCCGGCCCCGGCAAGGGTGGGACGGGCGTGTTGACGGTGGATGGCAAGGAGGCGGACCGCAAGACGATCGCGCACACAATTCCGTTGATGATACCTGCAGACGAGACCTTTGACCTTGGGATTGATACCCGCACGCCGGTGGACTTCAGCTACGACCCGCCCTTCCGCTTCACCGGCAGAATCGACAAACTGACTTACAACCTTGGACCGAGCCAGCTATCCGCGGAGGACCAAAAGAAGGTGCAAGACGCTATCGCCAAAGTCAACGACTAGGCGAGTCTTGATTGCCCACCTGTCGCGAGTGACAGTTCCCCAAAAACGGCACTCGTGGTGGAATCGCCTACCAACGGTATAACTCGACCCGGCGGCGGTCTGAACAGTAAGAACGCCAATGGCAAGATCTCGCAAGGAGAAAAGCGATGGAGATTAGAGCGAAGTTTCTAAAGCTAGGGCTTGCCGCAATGCTGCTATCGATCACTAGCACAATTGCCTTCGGGCAAACTGTATCAGTCAACTACAACCACAGTCAGAGTTTCGCGCAGTTTCACACTTACGCATGGCAGATCGACGACCCAAACAAAATAGCCAATTCGATCCTGGCGCAGGTCGCGATCAGCGACACCGACAGCGCGCTCGCAGGAAAAGGCTTAAGCAAGGTCGACATAAGCGCAAATCCAGACCTGATCGTAATCGCGACCGGCGGCTTGAAACAGCAGACCTCCTACAGTGCCTGGGGCATGCGGGGCATCGGCGGCGGCATGGGTGGAATTACTCCCGAGCAGAATGTCGAGGGAACATTGATCATCAGCATCTATGACGCGAAGCAGAAGACATTGATCTGGCGCGGCATAGGTCAGAATACGTTGAGCAACAACGGCAATAAAAACCAGCAAATGGTGGAAAAAGCCGTCCAGAAGATGTTTAAGCAATGGCCAAACACCTAAGTGACAAATGACAACAAAAACGATGCTCAAGTTATGCGCGACGTTTGAGAGCGCATCGGGAGTTGCCCTGATCGCGTTTCCAAACGTCATTGTCTGGGCGTTCTTCGGAGGTGGTCTTTCCGGCGATGTCGAACTAGCACGGGGAACTGGATTGGCTCCGCTTCTTCTGGGCCTGGTGTGCTGGCCAAAAGGGGACGACGATGTTTTCGCCCAGATATTGTTGGCGAAACGCTAGCTTAGTATTCGAACGCTCTCTCTTAAGTCCTACACTGAGCTGTTTCGAGAAGGAGATTACGGAATGAGCCAGAGCCACTTTACTATCAGCTTTCCCCTGAAATCGCCGGGGGACGCGAAGGCAATCGCGGAAGAACTTCCACCTCTGATGCCCGGGTTCTTCGAGGTGGAGGATGCTATTGGTACGATTCACTACTCGCGCTTTACCGTGCTGAGCGACAAGACCTTCCTGTTCCTTGGTGACTTTGACGGCGAATTCAGTCAGGTCATGGCCGATCTGGCCAGGCACGCGGGACCGGTGTTCGACGCCATCTTCCGGCATGTCGAGAGTCCGTCGCCGACCCCGGTCGCCGACCATGTAGATGCTTTCGTCGAATGGACGGCCGAGCATCTTCTTCATCCGTTGAATGTATTCACCGCTTATCCAGACATTACCGTCAAGGAGATCAAGGCCCTGGCCGCTGCCGCAGACGTCACAGGCGCCGGCGTACTCAATCCATTTCTGGTGATCCTGCCCGCTAAATCACGTCTTGCGTATATGGAGATGCAACTGCTCCTGCGCGCGAGATCGCGCGGCACGCAGAGGGATCTCGAGAAAGTCGGCACACCCCACTTCGCACAGTTCGTGCCGCTCGAAGACAACCAGATCGGGTTCTTTACGGTCTACGACGGAGACTTCGACACCTATATTGCCGACTTTACAAAGAACATTGGCGGGACCTTTGATCTGGTGTTCAAGTTCATCACCAACCCACCGCCCTCGCCTTGCAGAAAATTCACCCAGGAGTTTATTGACTACGCCGCTGCCGCGAACCGCGCTCCGATCGGCTTCTATCAGGCCTATCCCGGGCTGAGCGTGCAGGACATTCATGCCCTGATTGCGGATAGCAAGGTCGCGGTAGGAGATGCGAAGTGAGCCACGACGACAAGTCGCACGAACCGCAGACGAAAGAAGGCGGGGGGTTGCTTGGACGTCTGTTCGGGCGAGGCGGGCATGAGACCGTGGCGCATGATGCCGACTCGGGATCAAGTACGAAGACCAGACTCGACCTCGGAGATATTCAGGGGTTCATTCTCCGCGGTTACAGGATGCCGATGGTACGGCATTTCCTGCTGACTGTAGGTGTCCCTGCGGCGGCGCGCAAGCTTCTCGGAAGACTCGTGAGCGGTGACGAATCTGAGGCGCCCCAGATCACTACCGCAGAAGACTGGCACGTAGGGTTCGCACCGGGGCCGGGAGACAACCCTGCCGATCTCCCGCGGCACAAGCCCGATTATTGCTTCAATGTTGCAATCACCTGGCCGGGACTCATCGCGCTAGAAGTGAAGGATCGTGTTCCGGCGCTGTCATTCAAGTCTTTCGGAGTCTTCATTGCCGGAGCGGCCGCACGAGCATCGTTGGTCGGTGATACAGGAGCAAGCGCACCGCAGAACTGGATCGACGCCTTTCGGACAGAAAGCGGTCATGTCCTGGTGACGCTGCACGCCATCAGTCCGGACGCGATGCAAACCTATAGTGACCGGCTGTCTGCTCTGTTTGCCGAAGGCGATGCGTTTCACGAGATCTGGCGCACCGACGGGATGGCATTGATGGAGATGGTGGACGGCAAGCCCGTCTTCACCTCCAAAGTTCCCTTCGGGTACACCGACGGCATCAGCATGACCACTATTCGCGGCGGTCCTGAACGATATACGCCGGATCACCAGCAGCCATGCGAACCATGGCTATTTGTCTTGCAAGACGAGGCAGAGAACTATTTCGTGCCTGAGCCTCGAGAACTTGGATTGAACGGCAGCTTTGCTGTCTTCAAGATGATCGAGACGGACGTTGTGGGATTCGAAAATTTCCTGCAATCGAATAAGGACAAGATAGACCCGGAACTGCTCGCCGCCAAGATGTGCGGACGATGGCGCAACGGCGTGCCTCTTGCGCTCTCACCAGATACTGACAGCCCCCCAGTCGGAATTTCACCCGAGCAGCTGAACAACTTCGAATACGTGAATGCCGATGGATCAGGCGATCCAAGAGGGCTACGCTGCCCTGTTGGATCGCACATGCGCCGGATCAATCCGCGAGGCCAGCCGGTCACGGGACAGGGACACCCTGGTGGCAGCAACAATACTCACCGGGTGATCCGCCGCGGCCTGCCATATGGGCCAACCTATGATCCGACGCAGCCCTACGACGGCATCGAGCGCGGGCTCCTCGGCTATTTCATCAACTCGAGCATCGAGAACCAATATGAGTTCGTGCTGGGCCACTGGGTCAATGACAGCGAATTCGCCGGCGCGGTCAGGCTGAACCCTAAAGCGAAGGATCCGATGATTGGCACGCAGGACCCGGCCGAAAGCATATTCGTCATTCCGCAGAAGAATGGCGCGCCACCGATCAAGATCACAGGGTTCTCAAGCTTCGTTAAAACGAAAGCCGCTGCCTACTGCTTTCTGCCGAGTATCACCGCGATCAACTTTATCTCCAATCTAGGTTGAGTCTTGCATGCTCTTCATAACCAGATGGTTCGGAGTAACCGGCAGCGACGCTGACCGAAACCTCGCCCGGGAACAGTCTGATATCGAGCAGATCACCGAGAGAAGTCTCTTGCTGCAGGCGAATGCCGCCGCCAAACAACACCGACCGCTAGCCCGTGGAACTCACGCGAAGGGTGTATCAGTCGCAGCCACGTTCGAAGTATTCGATGTAACCATCGGACGTGATCCTGGACTGGCGGCACGGCTTGCGAAGGGGATTTTTGCGAGGCCCGGCATATATCCCGCTACCGTGCGCTTTGGGAATGCGGATCCAGGCAAGAACTCTGACTTCAAGGCCGATGTCCGATCGTTGTCTTTCTCGGTCGATCTCGCGCGTGACGGTGTGGCAATCAGTGACGCGCACGTTAGCCGGCAGGATTTCTCTCTGCAAAATGCGACGACTCTGCCCATCAACGACTCGCCGGCATTTCTGGCCATCATGAAGTTACTTACAGCATCGAGCCCCGCAGCCGGGCTGTGGTCCCTGTCGTTCAAGGATAGGTTGCGAGTACTGAGGACCCTGACATTAGTCCAGGTTCAAACGCACCAGGCCATCAAGCCGTATCAACGACTGCGGTACTGGAGCAACGTGCCGTTTCGTCACGGACAGGTCGATGTTGTGAAGTATTCGGCCACGGCGTCACCGGACAATCCCTCGGCTCCATTGCAGAAGAAGAACCCTAACGGTCTGCAGGACGAACTGATCCGGCACGTTCAGGAAGATAACAAGATGAGCAGCTTCGACTTTGGAGTACAGTTCCTTGACGTCGACAGGATGACCTATTGGGGCAAGCTTCACGACGCGAATTTCTGGATCGAGAATGCGAGTGTCGAGTGGAAGGAATCGGAAGCGCCTTTCCATACGATTGCGCGGCTCACATTACTCGCGAAGTCACACCTTCAGCCCGCCGCCGCCGAAGCAACCTATATCGATGTCACCGGCAACTCGACACCTGATAGCACGCCGGTGGGGAGCATCAATCGCGCCCGCTGGCCTGCTGAGGTGGCCAGCCGAAAAGCACGAATGCACGCAAATAGCAGTCGAGAGTCATAGTCATCATCACGCCGTCAACCGGATTCATCTGAGGAAAGGAAAGTTTATGAAGATGAGATTTCTGGCACCGCTGCCGTTGCTTGCAGCCGCCGCATTGCTAACGCCGTTAAGCCGCGCACAAGCACCTATTTTCGCGATTCCGCAGCAAGGCAGCGGTTAGATTCAAGGTGAAGGCCTCGGTCGCCATAGCCGGTAAATTCGACAAGTGGGACTCTACGCTGACGTTCACCTCTCCGGATGTCACCACGGGCGTTATGGATCTCAAGGTTCAGTCGGCAAGTGTGGATACCGGAAGCGGTATGAAGGACGGCAAGCTGAAGAGCAAAGACTTCTTCGACGCCCAGAGTGATCCGTTGATCACGTTCCATTCGACGAAGATTACTCAGACCGGTCCCAACACCTTTGACATTGATGGCGACTTCACAATACGCGGAGTGACTAAACCAGAGAAGTTGACACTGACGGTTTCCGGCACAAGGGGTCAGGCCACGGCGAGATTAAGGGCATAATGGCCTTTGGCCGCAAGGACTATGGGATGAATGAGGGCATTCCCTTCGTCACGATCGCCGACCGCTGATTGGTCTTAATGCGTTATACGAGTTGGATCAGCAAGGGTGTCAACGCATTGCCTGCAGAGCACTCTTTTAACCGGATGAGGAGAAACGCATGATGACGCTTAGCCGTATTACGAAGGTCGCTTGTTTAGCGGTGTCACCCTTGCTGCTTGCTCTTGCCGGTGGAACATACGCCCAAGAGCAACACCCACTTCTCGACCAGGTGGCCAACAAGGTCGTTATGAAATATCAGAATTCCACCTGCCAACAGTTGTGGGCGGAGAGAGCGAACAAACAGCCGCCGTCACCGGAGGAACAAAAGGCAATTCAGTTCCTGAAGAACGATGCGCAGATGCGCGCGCTGTTCCTCAACAAAGTGGCAGCTCCCATTGCCAACAAGATGTTTGAATGCGGAATGATTCCGTAGCGGGCGCTGCTCAGGCCTTCACAACTGATGTCAGGGGGCTGTATGACCACGATTAAGTTCAGTCTTTCCATGCGGCTCCTTTGCGCGCTCGGTGTGCTGACAGCAGTCACGTACGCCGCCAATGCCCAGAGTTCGCCGAATCCCACACCTCAGTCCACATCAGAGACAGCAGTTCCATCCGATGGGCCGGCAACTGCCCCGGCGCGGCCTGCGCTTGAACCCAAAGCTATCGAGATTCTGAAGGCCACCTGCGCACGGCTGGCGGCGGCCCATTCAATGGAGTTCACCTCGGTGGAAACGTTCGAGAGCCCAAGTCGTCTGGGCTTTCCGCTGGCTTATGGCACAAAATCGGACGTGCTTCTGCAGAGGCCTGACAAACTTCGCGTGATCACCTCAGGTGACGGTCCTGTTTCGGAGTTCTACTACGACGGCAAGACGATGGTGGCGTTTGCACCAGCTGAGAATCTTGTCGCCGTTGCCGATGCGCCGCCCAGCGTTGACGAAATGCTTGGAACAGCCTACCACTCTGCCGCTATCTACTTTGCTTTCGACGACATGCTCGTGACCGACCCCTACAAGGACATCGCGCAAGGCATGAGCGTGGCATTCTACGTGGGCCAGTCCAAGATCGTCGGGGGAACGACGACCGATATCGTGGCTTATGAAAGCGGCGGGGTTTTCATCGAAGCGTGGATCGGTGCAGAGGACAAACTGCCGCGATTAGTTCGCGCGATTTATGTGGATGATCCAACTCAATCGCGCCACAACCTCGTGCTCACGAATTGGCAGCTTGACTTGACGGTTCCCGGTGACGACTTTAGCTCCTCGAAGGCTGGCAGCGCAAAGCGCATTCCATTTGCCTCCCCAGCCCGGCCCCCCAGCAGCTTCGGGCCAAATGTTGCTGCACAGTCTGTAGCTAAGCCATCGACAAACCCGTAATGCAGGAGTTAGGGGACGCCATGAAAAACCTATTGTTAAGCCTCCTAAGTGCAATGATCTTCGTCATGTTCTGTGAACCGGTCTTGTTAGGGCAGCATGCGAACCGTTACGGAGGCGGATCCACCTACCATGCCCAGGGTTCCGATTCCACCACCCGCACCAGCGGGTACGGCGGAGAAGCGACCCACACTGCCGGACAGGGCACCTCGTACAACAACAAATACGGCGACTCCGCATACCATGCTGAAGGGTCAGGGACTACGACCGGCAGTAACGCCTATGGGGGCTCCGCGACGCATACAGCCGGCCAGGGAACATCTGCAACAAGCGCCAACGGTGGCAGCGCATATCATGCCGAAGGATCAGGGACGACGACGGCCACGGGTGCATACGGCGGCACCGCGACCCACTACCAGGGAGTAGGCACAGTCGGGACCACGTCTTCCGGCTCCACGGCATATGCCAGCGATCACTACTACGGTGGGACAACTGCGGTTTACCATCCGCCAGTGGTTGTCAACTCCTACTCTACGGGCTGCTACAACTGTGGAGGCTGGTCCACCGCCGGGGCAGCAGTCGCAGGCGCCGCGGTTGGCGCAGTGGCTGGAGCAGCAGTGGCTTCGGCGAATAATAACGCAGCCAACGCCAATGCCTACGCCGCCGGGGTCGCGACGGGGACGGCAGCTGCGTCGGCGAATACCGCCGCTGCTACTACCAATGCATACAACGCTGGCGTGGCAGCCGGAGCAGCGAGCACTGCCTATTCAATGGGAGAAATCGTCGCGACGGTACCAGCCGGTTGCGGAACGCCCACTGTAGGAGGCATGACGTACTACTTGTGCGACAATACCTGGTTTCAGCCATCTTACGGCGCAAATGGAGTCTACTATCGCGTTGTGCCGGCGCCGTGAGGCTGACACAACTGCCAGTATCGGTGGATCCCCATCAGGTCTAGCATGGTTCCGGAGTCTCTACTCCTTGAAAAGAGGAACCGTGCGCAACAGTGTCGAGAACAGCGCGCAGGCGAACGAGCAGTTTTTCCGCTCAATTTTCGAAAATGCCCAGATCGGTATCAGCTTCTTCAATATCGATGGCCGCGCGGTATTCTCTAACCGCGCATTGCACGAGATGCTGGGTTACAGCGGAGAAGAACTGAGCCGCTTGGAAACGTGGGACGAGATCGTTCACCCAGATGACCGTGCTTCCGGGGCGGAACGATATGCCGACCTTGTCCAGGGGAAGCGTGATAGCGACGAATGGGAACAACGCTTCGTTCGCAGAGACGGCCGCATATTGGTTGCGAACGGGCGGTTCTCGTTGCTCAGGGACGCTGCGGGAAACCCGCAGTACGTCGCTTCATTAATAGAAGACATTACAGAGAAGAAGCGGATCCAGGAGGAACGAAACCAGGTTGCGAAACAGATGGAGATGCTGCTGGATTCTACCGGCCAGGGCATTTACGGTATCGATCTCAAAGGAAACTGCACGTTCATCAATAGGGCTACTTGTGAATTGGTCGGCTACCGTCCAGATGAGGCCCTCGGCCGGAACATGCATGATCTGATACATCACCACAAGCCGGATGGCTCCGTTTACCCGATGGATCAATGCCCCGTCTTCCGCATGTTCCAGAAGGGAGAGGGCTGGTGTACAGACACCGAAGTGATTTGGCGACGGGATGGTAACCCGATCCCGGTTGAATATTCCTCATTTCCAATTCTTGAGAACGGAACAATCACTGGGGCCGTCGTCACGGTTGTTGATATCACTGAGCGCAAACGCACCGAGGAAAAGCTGCAGGCGAGCGAGCAGCTCTTCCGCTCCATTTTTGAGAATGCTCAACTGGGGATCGGTCTTTTTAAGATTGATAGCCAGGAACATGTCTCCAACCGCGCACTCCACGAAATGTTGGGTTACACCGGAGAGGAGCTAAATCGCCTCGGGCAATGGGATGAGATTGTACCTCCGGAGGAACGTGTCTCTTGCGCGCAGCGATACGCGGAGCTAATCCAGGGAAAGCGGGACACAGACGAATATGAACAACGCTTCATTCGTCGTGACGGCCGCATCGTTGTCGGCAACGGCCGATTCCAGTTGCTCAGGGACGCAGCCGGCAAGCCGCGATACATTGTCGGTTTAACGGAAGATATCACAGAACGCAAGCGTACTCAGGAAGCTCTGCTGGAGAATGAGCGGCTCTTCCGTACCATCTTCGAGAACGCCCCTGTCGGCATCGGCCTATATAGCGTTTCTAAAGCACAATATTTTACCAATCGCGCCTTGCACGAGATGCTCGACTACACCCACGAAGACTTGAACTCAGTGGAGAAATGGGACCGGGTTGTCCACCCGGATGAACGTGCCTCGGGGGCAAGAAGATATGCGGAACTCCTCGAGGGCAAGCGCGACTACGACGAGTGGGAGCAACGCTTCATTCGACGCGATGGCCGCCTCGTCATCGCAGACGGTGCTTTTACGGTCATCAGGGACACTGTTGGAAACCCTCTGTATCTCCTCAACACGACGAAAGACATAACGGATCGTAAGCAGGCGGAAGCGGATCTGGTCGCTGCCAAAGAAGAGGCCGTAGCGGCGACGCAGGCCAAGTCCGATTTCCTCGCCAACATGAGCCACGAGATCCGCACGCCGATGAATGCGATCCTCGGGATGACGCATCTGGCACTTAAGACGGAGTTGACGCCAAAGCAACGAGACTATCTGACGAAAACCCGCTCTGCCGCCCAAGCCCTGCTCGGCATCATCAACGACATCCTGGACTTCTCGAAAATCGAGGCTGGCAAGCTGGACGTAGAAACGATCGAATTCCGTCTTGATCAGGTGCTAGACAACCTCTCCTCGGTCGTCAGCCAGAAGGCCCAGGACAAGAATCTGGAATTTCTGATTTCAGCGCAACATGACATACCGACCAATCTGATCGGCGACCCGCTGCGTCTCGGTCAAATCCTTATCAACCTCGTCAACAACGCGGTGAAATTTACTGATCGTGGTGAGGTGGTAGTGTCTGTGGTCGTTGAAGAAAAAGTCTCAGATCGGGTCAAGCTCAAGGTTTCGGTCCGTGACAGCGGTATCGGCATGACGCCGGAGCAGACGGCGCGTATGTTTCAGCCATTTAGCCAGGCCGACACATCCACCTCCAGAAAATACGGTGGCACTGGGCTCGGGCTCTCCATCTCTAAACGGCTCGTCGAGCTCATGGGGGGCGAAATCTGGGTCGAGAGCCATTACGGCACGGGGAGCACATTCCTTTTCACCGCGTGGTTTGGCATCGGGTCGCCGGAGCCCGAGCACAAGCGTTTCATCCCGGATCTGGCAGGCATCAGGGCCCTGGTTGTCGATGACAATACGCATGCGCGCGAGATACTCACCGACGCACTCCGGGTATTCGCCCTCAGAGTCGATTCCGTTTCGTCCGGGGAGGACGCCGTGCGAGAAATAGCCGCCGCAGATTCACAGGATCCCTATCGGCTGGTGTTGATGGATTGGCACATGCCGGGAATGGATGGGGTGGAAGCGAGCCGCATCATCAAACGCGACGATCGTCTTCAGCACATTCCAAAAATCGTGATGGTAACCGCATTCGGACGTGAAGATATCAGGACGAAGGCAGAGGAGATCGGAGTCGACGCCTATCTCCTGAAGCCTGTCAATTCATCATTGCTCTATGACACCCTTGTCGATTTGTTTGGTGTTGCCGGACTCGAAAGCCACCGTTCCCGCGCGACGAAGGACGAGGCCCTTGTACGTGACGCCACGGGAATCCGAATACTGCTGGTGGAAGACAACGAGATGAACCAGCAGGTTGCGACGGAACTGCTGCAGAGCGCCGGAGCGATCGTAACTGTTGCCAACCATGGCGGCGAAGCGGTGAAGATCCTGACCGCCGGTGAGCAGCCTCCCCCGTTCGATGTGGTGTTCATGGACCTGCAAATGCCGGAGATGGATGGTTATACGGCCGCAAGGCTCCTTCGGGCTCAGCCGCGCCTCCAGGGCCTGCCGATCCTTGCGATGACGGCGCACGCCCTTGTTGAGGAGCACCGGCGCTGCCTCGATGCTGGCATGAACGATCATGTGTCGAAGCCGATCGATCCAGATGCCCTGTTTTCAACGTTGCTGCGGTGGGCGAAGCCCCGGCGAGGCCAAGCAGTCGAGCCCCAAGCGACACCCACTAAGGCGGCTGACGAGGTGATTCTTCCGGAGATCGCAGGGATCAATCAGACCGATGGCCTGAAGCGCGTTGTGGGTAACAAGCGGCTCTATCGCGATCTGCTGGCGCAGTTTGCCGCGAAACAATGCGACGCAGCCGTGCAGATCTCAGCGGCACTTGAAAGTGGAGACCTCAAACTGGCGGAACGTATCGCGCATACGGTGAAGGGTGTCGCTGGAAACCTGGGAATCGGACAGGTGTTCGCTGCCGCCGAAAAGCTCGAAGGCGCAATTCGTAATGCAGGGGCGGCGGAACCGGCGCTGCTCGAAGAATTTACTCTCGTGCTGAACCGTGAGGTTCAGGCCATTCGCCATGCATTGTGCGCAGTCACACCTGACCAGCCAGCGGACGAGGTTAGGGTCAAGGAATTCGACGCGGCCGCCGCATCAGCAGCAATCGCACGCCTCAGAGCGCTTCTTGAGTCGAGCGATGGCGATGCCGCCGACGCGTTCCTCGCCGTCAAAAATATTCTAGCGGGCACTCTGGAGAAGTCACAGCTGGATGTTCTCAGTACGGCCGTTAACGACTTCGATTTTGCAGTGGCGCTCTTAAGGCTAGATGAGATCGCGGAGATATATTGCGCGCATGGAAAGCCGAACTGACTAACGTGGTCTGAAGAGAGACTGTACTAGTCATGGATGAGCCAACAATCCAAACGGACGAAAAACCGGCTCCTCGGACACGTGCCTATCCGTTCTCAGTTGACGAGAACAAGGCCAAGTGAATCGTTGATTATCGATCGCTACCCAAACAAAAAGCAGCTGGAGGTTTCTGAACTCAAAGCGATCGGATGGCTGCTGCCGACAGCAAGCGAATCAGCGAGCGTATTTTTAGACCTATAAACTCATCGCATGACCGCAGCAGTCGACCGGCGCGCCCGGGAAGATCTCGATCTTTTCCTCCTCGCTCTCATCAGTCAAGGCATCGACACCCCCTACCGTATGCAGTCTCTGGCCGGGATTTCCCAAGGAACTAGCGTGCAAGCCATCAAACGCCTCTTGGAGCACGGGCTCATTCGATCCAGCGCAGAAGGTTCCAGACGGCGCAAGACCTGGTCTCTGACGCGTGCCGGACGAAGCCGGCTTCAGCGCGCCTACCGGTCTCGCGCATCGCAAGGTCCCATCAACAGCAATTTCGAAGGTCTGCTCCGGACCGCCTTATTGATGGCCTTCGTACATGGGGATTTCCAGTCAGCCAGTTCTGTCCTGAATGCCGCGGCCACTCGGCCGCAAAAGATTAACGGGGAGAAGCCCCAGAAGCGTGGCGAAGTTCCAGAGATAGCGTCCGTTTACACGCGGATGCGCCGTCTCCGAATAGCACAGATCGCCAGGGTCGAAGCAAAGATCCTCGCGCATTTGGCATTGGACCTGCGGTCAAGGGGTAAGGCCTAGTTCGCTGGCCCTATCCACCGCGTGTTCCAAAAGGCTTGTGTCGGGTTTCCGCAACTCCCATAGACCAGATCCCAGTCCGGCTCAAAATTGCTTTCAATTTAGCCGGTGCAACTTTGGAGTAAACCAGATATGGTCCCCAATCCGCGCCAGCAAGAACGCTCGCAAGCCATTGTTGCCGATCAAATCGACTCCCGGATCACTTCCTTACTGCCGAGGAGGCCGCAGAATCTCTCGGGGGAATCAATCCCCGTAGCCTTGTTAGCTGAGCCAGAGAAGGCCAAGTTCCTGCCTAACTTACATTGGAAGACAAGAGACCATTATGTGGAATCTGGGCAAATAGCAAGTCTTTCCTGCTGGCTCCCGGCAGCCGCGCCGACCGCGTAGGTCAGCAGGCCACACAGCGGACTGTTTCGACCGGAATGTCAGGCCGGATTCCGATCTCATCTGAGGAGTTGCTATACGCACGGCTTTGAATTGAGGCGCCGCCATGATGCGGGAGTAGACAATCTACTGCCACGGCGAGTAGAGTGTCTACATCTATGAACGAGAAAGACCAGTATAAGAACCGAATCGAGCTGCTGCAGGGAACACTCGACATGCTTATTCTTCAGACCCTGCAATGGGGACCGCAGCACGGATACGGAATTGTCCAGGCTTTACGTTTGCGATCCGGAGACGTGCTTCAGGTGGAGACCGGATCACTGTATCCGGCTCTCCATCGATTGGAGCGTCAGAGCTGGGTGCAGTCTGAGTGGAAGCAGTCGGAGAGCAAGCAAAAAGCCCGATATTACCGAATCACGGCCAAGGGGAAAAAGCAGTTGGCCTCTGATCTGGGCCGATGGGAGCGAATTGTCGAAGCGATTGGGTCGGTGATGTACGTCAAGCCGGAGGAGAGCGAGTCATGAAGTGGTTCCCGAGCTTCGGTTTTCAGCGGCGCAAGCGCGAATTGCAGGAAGAGATTGATGCGCACCTGCAGATGGCGATTGCAGATCGAGTGGCGCGAGGCGAGACGGCAGAGACGGCGCGACAAGCGGCGACGCGGGAATTTGGAAATATTCCTCTAGTGCAAGATGTGACGCGCGACATGTGGGGCCAAGCCTGGCTTGAACAAGTAGGCCGGGATGTCCGTTACGCGTTACGGCAACTGCGCAAGAGCCCCGGCTTTACGATCACCGCGACGGCGATGCTGGCAGTAGCTATCTGCGCCAACAGCACTGTATTCAGTTGGATCGACGGCACAATGTTGCGTCCGATTCCTGGCGCGCGGGACACGGGCAATCTTGTCAGCCTGCAGCGGGGGGAACGGAACTTCTCTCCGACTCCGCCCTTCTCGTATCTCGACTATCGCGATCTGCGCGAGCAGAACCACACCTTCGCCGGAATCCTCGCCTATCATCACGATTGGATCACGCTGACCGGCAGCGCACAGCCGGAGCGTGTCTATATTGCTAACGTGTCGGCGAATTATTTCGATGTGCTCGGCATCAAGCCGATGCTGGGGCGCTTCTTTCTGGCTGAAGAAGAGACGCGTCCAGCCGTTCCCAGCGTGGTTCTGGGCTATTCGCTCTGGAAGACGCGCTTTGCCAAAGACCCGGCAATAGTGGGCAAGTCGATCGAGATCGCCCGGCATCCTGTGACGGTAATCGGTGTGGCGCCGGAGGGGGTTGTCGGAGCAATGCCCGGGATCCGTGAAGATCTGTGGGTAACGCTCGATCCCCTCGGGACGGATGTGTGGCGGATGACGCATCGCAGTGGTGGTGCGGTCTGGCTGAACGTAATAGGAAGATTGCGGCCCGGCGTGAGCCGTGGCCAGGCAGCCCAGGATCTCGATACCCATGATGCGCCATATTGTGGCGGCGTATCCGGACCAGCATCTGGGCGATAACCGGATCACGCTGGATCCCATGTGGCGCTCGCCATTCGGCGCCAACGGATACATGGCGGCGACGCTGCCCATTCTGCTGGCCTTCGCCGCTGTGGTGCTGTTGCTGACCTGCGCGAACGTGGCTACGCTCACGCTCGTGCGGTTTGTATCCCGGCGGCGTGAACTTGCGATCCGGCAGTCGCTCGGGGCGAATCGTATTCAACTGGTGCGGCAGATGGTGCTGGAGGGCGTGGTGCTTTCCATCGTCGCAGGAGCCGTGGCCCTTGTGTTGACATCGTGGACTTCGAAGACATTCGCATGGTTCTTTCCGGCGAACTCGAATCCACTCATACTCAACGGGAGCATGGACCATAAGGTGGTCATCGGGATTGCGGTGTCGTCCCTGTTGGTCGGCATGCTGTGCGGCGCTCTTCCCGCCTGGCGTTCGTCCCACGCGCCGGCAGTTGAGGTACTCAAGGCAGAGTCTGCAAGTATCTCCGGCGGCTCACGCAACCGGAAATTGCTCAGCGGGCTGGTGGTGGCGCAAATCGCGCTTTCACTTCCGCTGCTGTTGTGCTGCGCGCTATTTCTGCGAACACTGCGGAATCTCGCCAGCGCGAATCCCGGATTTGAGCAGGACCACGTTCTCACTGCGTCCGTGGGGCTGAATATTGCCGGCTACAACCACGACGAGGAACAGTTGATCCGTCACAAGATACTTGACGGCGTATCGGCATTGCCCGGCGTGAAGGTTGCGTCTCTTACGGATTGGATTCCGATGACCCTGAGCCACAAGGGCGAGGATGCGTATCCAGAAGGGTATGCACCACGCCCGCATGAATCTCTGCAGGTGGTACATGCCGAGGTGTCCGCGCGGTATTTCGAATCCCTTCATATCCCCGTTCTGGAAGGACGCGAGTTTACACCGGATGACGATGAAAAGTCCCCGAGGGTACTCATCGTGGATCAGACCGCGGCGAGGCGCTACTGGCCGGGGCAGGATCCGCTGGGAAAGAGGCTCAGGGTGTGGGGCAGACTTTTCACGGTTGTCGGCGTTGCCAGGAATTCGACACATATTTTCGTGAGTGAGTCACCGGAGCCTATGGTCTATATGAGCTTTTTCCAGGCCGGGTACGAGACGATCGTGCAGGTGGAGACCGAGGGAAATCCGCTCGACCTGGCGCCGGCGGTCGAAAACGCCATCCACCAAATCGATCCACGGCTGCCGGTTTTCGATGTGCGTTCCCTGCGGGAGAGCACCCAGATGGCGAGCAGTTTCGCGGTCATACAGAGCACCTTGGCGGGAATGTTCGCGCTGATTGGGCTGGTGCTTGCCGTAACCGGAATCTACGGCGTCGTGGCTTATCGAACCCAATTGCGAACCCATGAAATTGGAATACGAATGGCTCTGGGCGCTTCGCGCGTCGATGTGCTGCGGCTCGTGCTGTTGCAGGGATTGTGGCTCACAGGCATCGGGCTGGCGCTAGGACTGGCATTTGCGTTGGGACTGACACGCATGATCGTCCGGCTGTTGTACGGAATCGGCGCCAACGATCCGGTCACCGTCGTTTCCGTCGTGATGCTCCTGGGAGCAATGTCATTGCTAGCATGCTACCTTCCCGCACATCGAGCGATGCGCCGGAACCCTGTGACCGCAATTCGCGAACTGTAAGCCGCAGTTCAGATTCGACGCGAATTGCGCGAATTAATCTGGCTCTCTACTTCCAGCGCCGTTACTTCGCGAGTCCGTAAGGGTCGAAGCTGGCAAATGCTGGCCGAACAGATGTGATCTGGACCAACCCGGCGCCGAGCTGACGCGGCGTTGGGCCTGCAGGCGTCGGCACATCCGATAGCTTCGATAGAAGGTTTTCGTAGGCCGCCACGCCATCCTCGACCGCAGCCTGCTCCGCCTCGCCGAGCGGAATCTCCTGGAGCAATCGCAGCAGATGTGTCCTGCCCTCTAACAGCAGGGCGGCAGTCGAATCCTTCGGCATATAGAAATCACACTTCGCACAGGCCATACGATGCTGGCACTGGTCAAAGAAGTCGTAGGTGCAATAGCCGTGGCCAAGATCGTAGAACTTCCACGGCTCGGTTGCTGCGAGCCCGCTGCGAACCACATCCTGATCGACAAGGACTTCAATGGCACGGAGGTTGCGAGCAAAATAGCCCGCATCGGCATAGGACTTTGCAACCTTCAAGGGAGTGATCTTCGCATAATGCTGTGTCACCGGTGGAGTGGAATGGCCAAGCCACTCGTGCTACTCGAAGAGCGTCATCGGTTCCCGCGCGTTATAAAGCTGTGAAGCAATGGTGGAGCGGGCGCGGTGACTGGTAATGTTGCCGCGCACGTCGGCAAAAGGAACGCCGACCTTTTTGCAGAGGACCGGAATGAGCCTCTTGTTGAGATAGCCCATTCCACTCTGGTCAGGCGAATTAGAAAAAGAAAGTCGACCAGTTCGCCAGTCTTCGGATCGGGGAGTTTTGCCCCCGTGGGCGCACCTTTTCCCAGGCGGCAATAGCTTCGCCGACAATCCGATCCACAGGCTTGGTGATGGCGGTGGAGGTCTTGTTGATCGGAACATCCAGCAGACAAACGGCGTTGGCTGGCAGAGTATCGCCAGTGCCTGGCACCGTGACATCATCCCTCTGCCACCGAATGCAGCCGAGGCGCAGACGGACAATCTCGTTGCTACGAAGGCCGGCGAAGAGCCATGTGATGGCAAGTGCTCTGGTCATCTCTATCGGGTAGCCAGTTGATGGAAATGAAACGTGCCGGGGATCGCCTTTTTTCGGCAGATCGTCGATAGTTAAATTAAGGCCGGCCCAGATGAGCTTGGCCCAAACGTCGTCAGCGATGGCCCGCGGGTTGGGCCCTACCAGGACTAATCAAATCAAGCCAGGAAGGGCAATTGATTTGGTCCGACCCAACTTGAAGGGCCGATTGCATCAACGCATTGCCCACTGACCTGCCCCCCTGGATCCGCACAGGGGCAAGTATGATTTTCGGATTCAGGAGGGCGATATGGGCAGGAGCAAGCATACGGAAGCGCAGATCATCGCTGCGCTGAAGCAGGTTGAAGCCGGACGGACGGTGGATGATGTGGCGCGGGAGTGCGGCGTCAGCCAAGGGACGATCTACACCTGGAAGGCGAAGTTCGGCGGCATGGATGTCAGTGAGGCGCAGCGGCTGCGTTCACTGGAAGATGAGAACTCGCGTCTGAAGCGTCTGGTGGCGGATCTGAGCCTGGACAAGGAGATGCTGAAGGCGGTCATCGCAAAAAACGGGTTGAGCTCGTAGACCGGAGGACGGATGCGAGCTGGCTTCGCTCGCAGTATCGAGCCAGTGAGCGCCGGGTGTGCGGGCTGATGTCTGTTGCAGTGAGCAGCTATCGGTATCAGTCGCGGCGATCGGATGAGTCGCTGCGAGAGAAGCTGGTGCGGCTAGCTCGAGAGAAGCCGAGATACGGCTATCGGAGATTGCAGGTGCTGGTGGAACGTGAGGGCGAGCGAGTGAACCATAAACGGCTGTGGCGGGTGTACCGCGAGGCGGGTCTGTGCCTGAAGCGGAAGAAGCGCAAACACTGTGTGCGCATCGGATCGCCGCGCCCCGCGCTGAGCGGCGCTAACCAGGAGTGGGCCCTGGATTTCGCTCATGATGTGCTTGCCGCAGGACGCATGATTCGCGTGCTGAGTGTAGTGGATGCCTTCACGCGGGAGTGCCTGGCGCTGGAGGTGGACACAGGTTTTGCCAGTCGGCGCGTAACCCGGGTTCTGGAGGAGATTATCGCCATACGCGGTCGCCCCCTGGCGATTCGCTGCGACAACGGGCCGGAACTGACCAGTCGTCACTTTCTTGCCTGGGCGCTGGAGTGGAAGATCGAGTTGCGCCACATCCAGCCGGGCAAGCCAACGCAGAACGCGCACGTGGAGAGCTTTCACGGCCGACTGCGTGAGGAGTGCCTGCGGGTGAGCTGGTTCACCAACCTGTTCGATGCACGCAGGAAGGTAGCTAACTGGAAGATGGAGTATAACGAGCAACGTCCACACAGCAGCCTCGGCTACAGAACTCCGGCTGAGTTTGCTCGCGTGGTCATAACCCAGAGCTATGCAAAAGACGTGAGCTCCGCTCACTTGGAAAACGCCTGCGACGTTTCCCACTTTCCCACAGCTCCGGCGGCGGGCTAGATTTACAGAATTACCTATGCGGAGTTAGGGGGCAGGTCACAATATCGATGCGCCTTTCGCGCATCTTGTCTACGTCACACAGAGGGTGACTCCGAGGAGTCCCTGCACTTTACGGTACGGATGAGGATGGTCAGTCATCTTTTTCCTGCGGTGAATGCATGGTGACTGCGGTGCTGCCACGGTCGACCTGGCGAATGCCCGCGTCTTGGGCGACCGCTCACCAAAGCGGCGACGTGGCCTCGGGTTAACCAGAACTCTCGCTAATCCGTCTGTCGATCAAAGAACACGTCTCTGAACCGCCTGGGCCCCGCGCCCGTTCCAGCTTGGTTTCAAGTCGGCGCGGAACTTTATTACCCCAGTCGATGGTAGTCCGGGGTCGCTGAAAGCGAGAAGGCGTGAGGCGGAATTCAAGCAGCATCTCAAAAAAGTCTTGATTCTCGACCAGCAGTTGGCAGAGAATGCTCGCTCGCAGAGGAAGAGGATAATTCACTGCTATTCCTCAGTCTGGCCAGCGCTAACCTCCGCATCTCCCTGTCCCCCTCGTGCCGATTTAAAAGCGAAAGGAGTCACGCGTGGATTTCATTGAGCGTATCTTTCACATCTCTCCGGACAATGGTAGCGGCATGCTGGAACTTGTAATCCTAATCGCGGTTATTCTGCCGGGCGTTAGCGCAACTGTATGGCGACGTCGCTCGCGCGATACCTCGGTGTTTCGGTGTCACAAGTAACCGACCCCTGCTAAAAAGTAGTCCAGCGGGACACCATAGGTTGTCTGATCGCCTGCAGCAATCGGTTCCAGGTTGGGATGCAATCTGTCAGGACAAAGCCGTTCTCTCCGAATCGTTTGCGGATGGCGGCATGGTTCTGACGCCCGATCAAGACGACGCCTCCTCGGAGGAGGAGGATGTCCATTTCTCTGTAGTGGAGGAACGACAATGAGCCACGTGAGGTTGAGTTCAACTTTCTGGACCGCAATCGGCCCGGCGCCGATTGACACCGCGGGCGGTATGGGGCCGATCTCTGGCCGTATTGAGGCGGTCGTTGCAGATCCCACCAACCCGAAAGTGGTCTATCTTGGCGCCGACAACGGTGGCATCTGGAAGAACGTGAATCCGCCCGACTGGACTCCGCTGACCGATTTCATGCCCAGCCTCAACTTCAACGGATATCGTCCACTGGTCGTGCACCCGGCGAACCACGATCTTGTCTTCGGCGCCGTCTCCGGCCCGGGTGCGGGAATTCTGAATTCGACGGACGCCGGAGCCACATGGACGCTGCTCGCGAACAGCCAATTCGACGGATCCAGCCTGCTCGCCCTCGTTGCCCACCCCACCAACACTTCGCTCCTGTATATGGCCGCGGGCTGGGCCGGGGCATGGACTTCAACGGACGGAGGATCGATCTGGACCCAGCTGGGAAGTCTTCCCGGCGGATACGTCTGCGATCTCATCATGGCTCGCTTCGACGCGAAGACTCTGTTTGCGGCTGTCGTTAGCAATAGCGGTGCCTCTCAGAGCAACAATGGGATCTACAAGAGCAGCGATGGAGGATCGACCTGGACCCAACTGGGCGGCGGCCTGCCTCCAGCAGCCGCGCTGGGGAGCCAGTTCGCCGGCGGAGCAGTTCGCCTCGAATCCGGCACCGCCACGGGTGTGGTCTACGCATCCCTTCTCACGCTGGGGCCTCCCGGGCCATCGCAAGCTGTGACTGCTGTGCAGCGCTTCCGCACCAAGGACGGCGGGACGTCTTGGAAGGCGCTCAGCGCTTCGGGGGGAACTCTGGAAGCTCGGTCGTGGCACCTGCTGTTGGCGGTTGACCCGAAGAACGACAAACACATCTTTGCGAATGATGCCTACTCGGTCTACGAAAGTCACGACAGCGGCGGCAGTTGGTCGGAGGCGGATGCAGGCATCGGATACCTCTCCGGCATCAACCATTTCGACTGGGTCAACTTGTCCTTCGATTCCAATGACAACGCACTCGTCTCTGCCGATCAGGGCGTACTTCGCTACGATCCGGCGACCGGCAAATGGACCTCTCTGATCTCGAACCTGCAGGTCTCCGAGTTTTATACCTTTACGCCAGATCCCAAGAAAGACGGCGTCGCCTACGCAATTGGGCAGGATATCTTTAGCGAGAAAACCACAGGACCCGTGCAGTGGAATGTCATGGAGGGCGGGGTTGGCGAGACAGGAAAGATTCTTGTAGACCCCCACAACACGAGCCAGATCTGCGGCTTCAATCCCCTGGACCTGAATAATTTCGTTCTTCAGTCCGCTGATGCCGGTGCCACCTGGACCACCATATTTCCGGCGCCGCCCGGCCTATTCACCGCAAACTTTATTTCGGTGTACAACCAGAGCGCCGGATACGGCTTTGCCTACGCATCACAGACCGCGTTCGCCATGGATCCCGCCAATCCTGCGCGCGTTCTGGTGGCAGCCGATCAGGTCTATGAGTCGACGAATATCGGGTCTGCCAGTCCGACTTGGTCTTCGATCAGCGGCGTCCTGTCTTCCGACCCCAAAAATCCCTTCGTCGTCGCGCTCGCTATCGCACCCTCCGACAGCAATACCGTCTACGCCTCCTCGCAGGATCAGCATCTA
Organism: uncultured Acidobacteriaceae bacterium; assembly: GCA_963782175.1. GTDB lineage: Bacteria > Acidobacteriota > Terriglobia > Terriglobales > Acidobacteriaceae > Silvibacterium. The sequence goes on along the minus strand of CAWAIX010000004.1, from coordinate 40,763 downwards.
TGGGTCACGTACGATGACGGCTCTACATGGAACACATGTGATAGCGGCCTTTCCGGTCTCATCCGCGATCTTCGCATCGATCCCGAAGATCGTGGCCACGTCTTTGCGGTGTCAGGCGGGGACGTCTTCCTACTTGCGGCGGAAGGTGCTGCGTGGACCAGCATCAAGGGAAACCTGCCGTCCTTTCTCAGTCTGAATACCATCTACGTGGACTGGCGCGGGGCGTTGCCGCGGCTGTTCATCGGCACGAATCGCGGGGTCTATCAATCCGTCGACCTGGGAGTAACGTGGAGTAAGTTCAGCCCCGCTCTCCCGAATACGTCCGTCAGCGATCTGCAGGAGCAGACCTATGAGCACCCACACCACGACCGCCATGTATTGGTGGCGGCAACTGGCGGCCGGGGAGCGTGGGAGATCCTCATTGAACCCTGGGGCGCGATTGCGGTGGCACTCGGAAACGCCGGGATCTTTGCGCCGGTGTGTTTGGGTTCATTCTGCGACCAAATGCTGACGATCAACAACAAAGGGTCCGGGCCGCTGGTCTTGACGAACATTACCTCGTCTTCGCCGCAGTTCCTCGTGCCGGACGTCCTTTCCTTTCCGCTGGTGGTCGATCCCGGAGACTCAATCCCGCTTCTGCTGTGCTACAAGCCGACGGCGTTGGGCGGCGCGGCTGCCACGATCACGGTAGATAGCAACGATCCAACCGGTCCGAAGACCTTCTCCGTGTCCGGAGACTGCCCGGCTCCTTCGCTTGTGCTCATGATGGCTGCCGATGGAGTCTTTACGCCCACCTGCGTCGGCTCGTCCTCCGACGAACCGCTCAACCTGATCAACAATGGTCATTGCACGCTTACCGTCACCTCCATCACTAGTTCCTCACCCGAGTTCATAGCGCCAGAGGTGCTGGCCTATCCATTGTGGATTGCGCCAGGCACCAATCTCGCTGTACCCATTCGTTTTCAGCCGACCAGTCTGGGTGCACAGCTTGGAACGATAACCGTGAGCAGCGACGATCCCAGCGGGTCCCACTCGATTCAGGTAACGGGGACGGCACCTTCCGGTTCGCTGGCTGTCTGCGGGTCCGCATGCTTTGGCGGAGTCAGGGCAGGTTGCTGCGTTGAGCGGACGTTCTCGCTGTGCAACGTCGGCGACTGCAAACTCGACGTGACGCAGGTCGAATTGAAGTGCAAGAGCCGATTCTGGAAGATCGTCGGCAATCCGTTCCCGACGACGCTGCGCCCCGGCTCCTGTCTCGGAGTCATCGTGCGGTATACGGCGGAGGAGCGGTGCTCGCGCTGCTGCGAACTGGTCATAACGAGCAACGACCTGCAGAATCCCGTAACCAAGCTGGAATTGACGGCATACACGATCTGGGACGATTGCTGCAAAGGAGAGAAGTGCGACGAGTGCGCAAAGAAATCGTGTGGCAAGGCCTGTAGCTGCTGTTGCTGCTGCGAGCACCACAGTAGTTGTTGCGGTGAAGTCGAAGATGACAAGGATTGACGCGCTCGCCGAACTGAAATAGGAGCTTAGTCAGTTCGGTATGTTCTCCGACTCTGCAGTGTGCGTGGAGAGCCAACTCCACTCGGCAAGACTGATGCCGCACCCATCACGAAAGCATTAGGGAAGTCACGCTAAGTCACGATAACAGCCCAATGCGACCCCAGTCAGAGTCAAGCGAAAAGCACGAGGTCCCTAGGCGCGCTCGGCGATCTAGCCGGCATCGATGCGATCATTCTTCTTCTTGGCGGCGGCGATGGCCCGCAACATCAACGGATGTGGCACCTTGACCTTTTTCGGCATGCGGAAGCAGGGGATCATATCCAGCCGGTTAAGGTCGTCGCTTCCATGACGATCGTCCGGGTTGGGGAAGAGTCCGGATCCAGCAGTCCAGCTCGCGGCGAGTTGATCCAATCTTGCCTTTCTGGTGCACACGACCAGCTGAGTCCTTCACGCAATAGCTGGTCGTCCTCTTATGAACATCCAGTCCGATGAAGTGAGTACATATCCTGTCTTAGGAGCTTCCTCGGTAGTTCTCTGAATCGGCCTCATCGCTGAGTTCAGCCTTTGCAACACCTCGGGCTCCTCACGTACTTACGTTCAAACAAACAGGATGTGTCAGCTGAGATTCGGGTGGGATCCATCTGCCGCTTACCACGGGAAAGGCGGAGCATTCACTTTCTCAACTCCTGCGTGTTAGAGCTCTGCTGGCCAAGACAATGGCCAGAAGAGTTGTTCCCTAACAGGGGAGGCTCTAAGATTGCCGTACGCCCTCGGTTTTGTCTGGAGCCTCTGCACAATGCTGATTCGCCATCTTGCTCTCGGCTTGCTCACCTGCTATTCCCTCGCTTCCACGCGTGCCCAAGAGCAGCCATCGGCCCCGGGCGCGGAGTTGAGACCGGACTTGCGGTGGCGGATGATTGGCCCTTTCCGCGGAGGCCGGACCCGCGCCGCGACCGGAGTTCCTCGCCAGCCAAATGTCTTCTATATAGGCCAAGTGAATGGCGGAGTGTGGAAGAGCGATGATTACGGACGCATCTGGAGTCCAATCTTCGACGGGCAGGCTTCGCAATCGATTGGGGCTATCGCTGTTGCTCCGTCGGACAGCAGTATCGTTTATGTGGCGAGCGGGGAAGGGCTGCGACGTCCCGATCTCTCTGTCGGGGACGGCATCTACAAATCCACCGACTCAGGCAAAACGTGGCAACATCTTGGACTGAGAGACGGTCAACAGATTCCCGCGCTTGCTGTCGATCCTCATGACCCAAACCGGCTCTTCGCCGCTGTGCTCGGTCATCCGTATGGGCCGAACGAGGAGCGTGGCATTTTCCGCTCCGCCGATGGCGGCCAGACGTGGCAGAAAGTGCTTTACAAAGACCCGAACACCGGCGCCTCAGATGTGGTGATCGACCCCACGCACCCCAACGTGGTCTATGCTGCGCTGTGGGAGTCACGCCTCGGACCCTGGGAAGATGGCAATTCTTATGCAGGCACGCATGGAGGTCTCTTCAAATCTACAGATGGGGGCGCCACCTGGCGTCGGTTGAGCAAAGGGCTGCCTGACGAGCTGGTGCAGATCAACGTTGCCCTTGCTGCGAGCGTTCCGAATCGTCTGTATGCGACGGTGGCCACCACCAAGCAAGGCGAATACGGATCGGGAGCGGGGCTGGGCGTCTATCGCTCCGACGATGCCGGCGAGAGCTGGTACAAGGCGACCGACGATCCGCGTCCGGCAATGAGGATCGGCGGAGGTGATCTGCCCGTGCCGGCAGTCGATCCGAAAGATCCCGACGTTGTTTACAGCGCGAGCATCGTCACCCTGCGGTCAACCGATGGCGGCAAGACCTGGGCGAGCATGCGCGGCGCGCCCGGCGGAGACGACTATCAAAACCTCTGGATCAACCCTGATAATCCCAACATCATCTTGTTGGTGAGCGATCAGGGCGCGCTGGTCAGCGTGAACCGCGGGGAAAGTTGGAGTTCTTGGTATAACCAGCCGACCGCGCAGCTTTATCATGTTGCCGTCACTAATAGCTTCCCCTACAGAGTCTGTGCTGGGCAGCAGGAGAGTGGCTCGGTCTGCATTTCGAGCCGAGGCAACGATGGGTCGATCACCTTCCGCGAGTGGCATCCCGTAGGCATTATCGAATACGGATACGCCGCACCCGATCCGCTGCATCCGGATATTGTCTTCGGCGCGGGCCGGAGTGAGGTATCGAGATTCGACAGCGTCACCGGACAGGTGCAGAACATCACGCCGATTCCGGTGCGGAGGCCAGAGTACCGCGCGGACCGCACCGAGCCGATCTTGTTTTCGCCGGTCGACCCGCACCTGCTCTACTACGCGGCCAACGTACTATTCGAAACCAAAGACTATGGCAGGTCATGGCAGAAGATCAGCCCTGACCTCAGCCGCGAGCACTCTGGCCAGCCTGAGTCTTTGTCACCGCTACCGCCAAAAGATGCCGCGAAGCGCCGTGGCGCAATCTACTCTGTAGCCGCATCGTTTCAAAACACCGACACACTCTGGGCGGGGACGGATGATGGATTACTCTGGGTCACTCGAGACCATGGGAAGAACTGGAAGAACATAACACCCGCGGAGCTAATCCCATGGAGCAAGATTACCCAGATCAGCGCTTCGCACTTTGACGATGGTACCGCTTATGTTTCGGTCAGCCGATTTCGGATCAATGACCTCCACCCCTATCTGTACCGCACCCACGATGGTGGAGTTACCTGGCAATCTATCTCCGCCGGTCTGCCGGATGACTCGCCGGTGAACACCGTCCGAGAAGATCCTATTCGAAAAGGTCTCTTGTTCGCGGGAACGGAAACTGCGATCTGGATGTCGCTCGATGACGGTGACCACTGGCAGCCCTTGCAGTTCAACCTGCCGCACACCTCGATGCGGGATCTATGGATCAAGGACAATGATTTGATCGTAGCTACGCACGGACGCTCTTTCTGGATCCTCGATGACATTTCGCCCTTGCGCCAATTCGACAATCTAAAGGCGGACACGGGTGCATTTCTCTTCCGGCCAGGTCTAGCCTATCGTGTCCGGCGAAGCACCAACACTGACACGCCGCTGCCGATCGACGAGCCTGCCGGGGAGAATCCTCCCGACGGCGCAGTGATCGATTACTATCTGCCTGAGTCAATCGCCGGTCAGGTGACGCTAGAGATTCTCGATGCTAACGATAAGCTGGTTCGCAAGTACGCGAGCACCGACGTCCCTTATGCCACTCAGGCGGAGTTATCGAAGCAACTTATCCCGCTCTACTGGATCCGAATGCCAAAGAGCCTGCCTGCCGATGCCGGCATGCATCGGTGGGTCTGGGACCTGAGATACACAACTCCTGCGGCAACCCACTATGAGTATCCGATCTCCGCGGTACCCCACGATACCCCGCGGACACCGCAGGGACCGCTCGCACTTCCCGGCACATACAAGGTTCGCCTGACCGCAGGTGGAAAAGTTGTGACGGCTCCGCTGACCATCAAAATGGACCCTCGGGTAGACGCAACGCAAAGTGATCTGACCAGGCTCTTTACGCTCGAGAGCCAACTTGCCGGAATGGTCTCCAATAGCTCAAGAGCCTCTCTGGAAGCCCATTCTATACGGGAGCAGATCGAGAAACTGTCGAGGAATGCGCAACCTCCTCTCAAAGGCACGCTCGAAGGCCTTGATAAGGATCTAGCCGTCATACTTAGCGGTGCCGACCAGTCCGCTACTGACGAGGAGAAGCGAGGCCTTGATGCCCTCGCCGAAGAAGCGGGATCACTCTACTCGCAGGTGGGCCAGGCGGATGCGGCCCCAACTGCTGCCCAGCAGCATGCAGCCAACCATGCCAGGGAAGAGTTGTCCGGAGTACTCCAGCAGTGGGAGCAATGGAAAGGCTCGTCAATTACAGAAACGAATATTAAGCTTCGCGCCGCACACCTGCCCGAACTCAAGCTTGAGCAAAAGCCGCAGGCAATGCCCGAGGGCGGGGATGAGGACTGAAGTGTCATATCGCACAACACCTTCGCAATTTTAGCGATAGATAGAGATAGGACTTTCTCAAAAATGAGAGAATCGCTTGCGCGGTTTAGGCCAAATGGGCCATTGACAGCCAGTGCCCTCGGTCTAGACTTGCCATCACGGTTCTTCCCTGCCACTCGAGGGCTGACGCTTAGGCTGGCGAATTTACTCAGTCATTAATACGGCTCGGCTCGAACCCCGAATTCAGTCCCCAAAAGACGGGCACCACCACGCAGGCGGCTTTCTCAAAGACCACCCAGCCGGTTTCCAAAGAGAGGCGGAGTGCCTATGGGTGTTCAGAGCCGACTACTCAAATGGGTTGCGGAGCACAACCATACCAACGTCATCTCCGGCTTCACAGGCGTCAATTGCGTATGGTGCGAGCATTGTGCAAGCCGCCGGCATAGTGTGGTAGCGTGCGTCGCGGAAAGGCGATAAATTCATGTGCGACCTCCCAAAAATGTCCCTTTTCTCACGGGTTGCCATACCGCCAAGAACGCGATGGTCATTTGACTCCAAGTTCTTCCTGGGAGCGGTCCTAACAGCTTTAGTGACTTTCGGCTTCTCACCAATCGAGACCGCAGCACAGCAGCTTCTGCCTAACACCGCGCACCTTGACGAGGGTATTTCTGTTAGTTACCCGGATGGTTGGTCTCTCGGTAACCCTACCCTGCACTCCTGGGTGCTATTGAATGTGCCTAGCAAGGAGCTAGAGACTGTCGTTCCGACCGTTCAAGTGGCGATTGGTTACCTGCAAAGGCCTGATCACGCAAACGCGGTAAGCCAGCTCACACAGTACGCAAACGAATCTAGTACACGATCGACCTTCCTCACCGTCGACGGGTGGCCAGCCTTGCAGCGAATCCAACTCGTCAAAAGACACCAGCCGGGCGAGGGCGAACGTCCGCCGTTCCCGGACCCTCAGATGGTCAATATCACGACTGCAGTCGCTGCGGGTAATCTGGTTGTCCGCCTAGAAGCCAGCCTGCCTTCAAATGCCGACCAGCAGCTCCAGAATCTGGTAATCGCCATTGGTCAGAGCCTCACGTTTAGCTCGTCAGGTGGGGGGCCGCAGATTCAGCGTGAGCTGAAACAACTCCAGAGCTCTCCGACGCACTCAAATGCTCCAACGGGCGACGCCAGCTTGCCGGATCGCGCCGAGTTCTCCGCCGGCGCCAAAATTCCTGCGTTTAGCCCCGATCCTGGTCCTCCTGTCTTCTCACCAGTGCTGCTTAACAACGGGACGAACGGAGAGCTTGAGGTAGCAGTCTCCAACGATGGCTCGAACATCGTCGTTGTTAAGCAGAGCGGATGGATCACCTCCAACGACGGGGGCCAGACTTTCCCGTTCACTGGCAACCTAGTGGTCAGTGACGGTGATAGCTCGATTGCGTTCGGCCAGAGCGGGAGCTTTTATCACGCAGCACTCTCGTGTTTCTCAAGCAGTTGCGACCCTCCATGTCCGGGGGCGTCGCCAACGGGAACGCCCCCGTCCACGAACAACTGCATGGCGGTGGCACCCTCCACGACCAAGGGCCAGACCTTCGGCGCGTTGGTCAACGCTGCGATATGCCCGAACTCCGGTGGGTCTGCGTGCAGCCTCGACCAGGAACACATCGCCGCTGACCGGATTAATGCGGGTGCTGGGGGAAAAGACCGAGTCTATGCAGCCATCAGAAACTGCCAGGGCGGTTGCGGAACGAATGGTGCCTTTGTTACCTGCTCTCCAGACAGCGACGCTACTTGGGCGCCGCTGCTTGCGCTTGAGGCCGGCTCTGACTTCCCAAGGGTTAGCGTCGGAGGAGACGGGTCCTTCTACGTGGTCTACCAACTCGGTGGAAACATCAGGATCGACAAGTTCAATGCCTGTACTACCTCGGCGTCCCAGTTGACCAGGGCCTCCTCCAGCTTTCCCATGACAGTGAGCAGCTACTCCCGCTTCGTTGGCTGCGAGGTAAAGAACGGATTCGGCGGGCTTGACCGCTGCAATGACGGCAACACCCTCTCAGGTCCCACCGTGACGGTGGATGACACCAACGCAAACCACGTGTACGTGGCATGGGCGAACAACACGGGTGCAAACAACGAAAACATCTTAGTGGCGGATTCCACCGACGGAGGCGTGAATTGGCGGACGCCCGTCACAGTCAATACGAGTGCCACGGCACGCCGCTATCATGCATGGGCCTGCGCCACGGACGGCAATGCTTTCATCAGCTGGTACGATCGGCGGGCAGCAACCGCGGCCCACAATGACTTGACAGATTACTTTGGGGCAAGCGCCGGACTCTCCAGCGGCAACCTCGTTGCCAACAACGACGAGTTCAAGATTTCAACGACCTCAGACCCACAGTGTAAGCAGTGGCCCCTTGGAGTCCGCTCCATGTTCGACTCGGAGAATTGCTCCGTTCAACCCGAGCTTGCAGGTTTTTGCAAACTCACCCCGATACCGAACCCGGATACCTCGTCGAATCAACGTTGCGATTTTGTAACGACTACGTGTCCCTTCAATCCTGCTGGTACGGAAACCTGCCAACTTGGAAACTTTGGCCAAGCCGTCAAGTATGGCGATTACAACGGCAACGCCTGTGTTCATGGACGTCTATACACGGTGTTCGCCTCGGGCGCGGGTATGAGCAGCATCGGGGACTTCTTCCAGTCTTTCGTGGTGGGTTCGACGAACACCACACTTACATATACCGGTGCCACTTCCGGCCACGACCACGAAAGCGTCACTCTCTCCGCCGTGCTAACCCTCGGCGGAACACCGGCGGGGATCGGCGGCCAGACCATCCCGTTTTCGGTCGGAACGCAGAACTGTGCAGGCGTAACCAACGGCTTCGGCGTGGCTTCATGCTCAATCACGGTTACTCAGGTTCCCGGTCTTTACACGGTGAACGCCAGCTTTACCGGCTCCGGCAATTACCAGGCCAGCAATGCGTCCACAACTTTCACAATTGTCGCGCCGCCTGTGATCGCGAAGTCATTCCCTGGGCCCACCGTCCCGCTCAACCATAGTACGAGCCTGACCTTCAGCATCGCCAATCCGAATGGGACAGTTGCTCTGAGCGGGATAGGATTTACCGACCCGCTACCTGCCGGCCTGGTGATATCGAGTCCGAACGGCCTCACCGGAACCTGCGGCGGTGGAATCATCACGGCTACTGCCGGGTCGAACAGCATCAGCCTGTCGGGAGCCGCACTGGCTGCCACTGCGACTTGTACTTTCACGGTGACCGTTACCGGTAAGGTTGCCGGGCCTCAGAACAATGCAACCAGTATCGTGACGTCCATACAAGGCGGAAATGGGGGGACCGCGTCCGCCAGCATCACGGTGGTGGCGCCACCGAGCATCAGGAAGGCATTCGCCGCGCCGGCGATCGTGCTCGGTAGTTCCACGGCCCTAGGCTTCACCATCATCAATCCCAATGCTACGGTGGCTCTGACCGCCGTCGGATTTACCGACACCTTGCCCTCCGGCCTGGTCGTAGCAACACCCAATCATCTAACCGGAAGCTGCGGCGGTGGAAGCATTACGGCGATTGCGGGATCGCATAGCATCAGCCTGTCGGGCGCGACGCTGGCTGCGAGCTCTTCCTGCACCTTCGCAGTGAACGTGACCGGCACAATTGTCGGGAAGCAAGTCAATACGACAGGTGCCGTCACCTCATTGGAGGGCGACACTGGAAACATGGCTTCGGCCACCGTGAGTGTACTGGCGCCCGCCTTGACCAACTATTTTTCCAATGCCAACAGCGCTGGGACACCAGATGAGACCGTCCGCATTACCAACCCGGGGATTTCGGGGCGCAAACTCTGTGCCGACATTTTCGTCTTTGACGCCAACCAAGAACTGTCGGAGTGCTGCAGTTGCACTGTCGCTCCGGATGGCCTGCTAACACTGTCGGTGAATGCAGACCTGACCGGCAATCCGCTCACCGGCACCGTCCTAACCACCGGGGTGATTCAGATCCTTCCGGCGGCAACGACAGGAGGAATGTGTCCGCTTCCGACCGCAATGACGCCACAGCAGGCTCTACGCGCGTGGTCTACGCATATTCAGGGGGATAGCGACGTGACCGAGAGTAGTTCCCCCATCACCGCTATAAGCCTGGAGGATTTAAGCGCTCTTGAAGCCCTATGCAGTTATATTCAGGGCGGTGGTGGTGGTCATGGCATTTGTGCCAACAGCGCTGCTTTAAGCGCCATTTGCAACAACTAACTCCGCGGAGCGCCGATCGCGATGGCTACACAGATCATTGAAAGGACCTGTAGGGAATCCTTATTGGACCTGTGATGGTCCTGCGCTTTCACGCTTTCACCGATTTCCGTCTAATCTCGAAATGCCGCCGCATCCACATATGATTTCTATGGGGCACCGGCTCGTGCAGGGAGACAAAGGAGAAATCCACACTACAATCTCATGACCGTTGATTGCAGTGGCTAGCGATGTAGTCGATACTTATTCACAATTATTCGGGGCCCGATGCAAGGGGCCGCATTATGCGAATCACCCTTTCTGCCTTTCTAGCTGTGGCGTTCTTCGCTGCCGCCCTCAATGCGCAGAACTCCAGCGGATCATTGCGCGGAGTGGTTCAGGACTCAACAGGAGCCCGCATCGTCGGTGCGATGATCGAAGTTGAGATGCCGGCCTCTTCGCTAGCCCGCCATGTCTCCTCCGACGACCGCGGAGAATTTCGAGTTGATGACCTCATGCCGGGCTCATACCACGTGAGTGTTTCGGCGCGCGGATTTGCAACAGCTACGGCGGACGTGTCCATTGCCGTGAGCACGATCCGCGATATCACGGTAGCGATGAAGCCGTCGTCGGTCCCGCAGACAATAGGTGTGACGTCCCAGAGTTCCTCCATCACCGCGCAGGCCATCGATCTTGCCAGTAGCGTTCACCAGAGTGTGGTTACCAGCCAGGACCTCGAGGGACTACCGCTCCCTGCGCGCAGCTTTGCCAACATCGCCTATCTTGCTCCCGGAACCGAACCGGTTGAACCCTCGGACCCGACCAAGGCACGCATCACCGCGGTTTCGACAGGCGGAAGCTCAGGCCTGAACAACGAGCTTTCCGTCGATGGCGGCGACAATTCCGACGATTACATCGGCGGCTTCCTGCAGAACTTCTCCCCGGATGCCATCCAGGAGTTTGCCATTCGGACGGCCCAGGAAGATGCGGATACTGGAGGCACAACCGCCGGCTCAGTAGTGATCACGACGAAGAGCGGCACAAACGATTGGCACGGAGACGCCGCATTTTATGAACGCGCCGCGGCTTTCAACGCCCGCTTCCCCATCGAGAATCCCGCTCCCAACCCCAAGCAGCCCTTTTCCCGGCAAAACTACGTCGGAACTCTCGGTGGCCCAATCAGGAAAGACAAGATTTGGTTCTTTGCCGCCTTTGAAAATGTGCACGAAAACGCCAGCATCGCCTACAGTCCGGCGAACACCACGCAATTTGATGCGCTGGCGACGCTGGCGTCGGAGGGGCTGATTCCCGGAGTGACTTCCATTGCTGTGCCGCCGAATGTCCCCATTCCGTTCCGCGATTATTTCGGCTCTCTGCGCCTTGACTGGGCTCAGTCAGCGAAGTCCCAATGGTATTTGCGGAGTTCGATCGACGATTACACGACACACAACGACCTGGTGCAGCAGGGCACACTGCCCTCAACGGGATTACTCACCCACAACAACTACCTGAGCATGGTGATAGGCAATCAATATGCCTTTAGCCCGACACTGCTGGGAATATTCGTACTCAACTCTAGCGGATTGCACCTGACGCAATCGCGCAACTCCGATCTGGGCTTCGCGCTGGCCTTTCCCTTCAGTTCCACATCCTTGACGGTGTCTGGCTTTGAGACCTTCGGCGACAATCAATTCGCGACTCCGATCACCTTCTTTCCCTCGGAGCGCAACCAGCAGAAATACCAGCTCCGGTACGACGTCAGCAATGCGCGCGGCCGCCATGCGGTGAGGTTCGGTGTCAACCTCATTCATGAGCCTGTACTTAGCGGCGCTTTTCCAGGAAATACCGAGACTCTTTACCAGTTTCCGCAGAATCCGACCTATTACGTCAACAATCCAGCGCAATTCACAGCCGACTTGATTGCCGGAGGCTCCACGTCAAATCTAGGTGGCGGCTTCTCGCAAAACGTGCAACGCCTGGCGTTCTATGCAGAGGATTCCTGGCGCATAACTCAGAATCTGACGATTAATTACGGGCTGCGGTATTCAACGACCTTCGGGCTCTTCTCTGGATCGGGCCGCAGTCAGTTGGAAAACCCGGGATACATCACACTCCAGGCGTTGAAAATTCCGCTGGTGAGCGGGACACCACACGATGACCGCAAACAGATTGCGCCGCGCCTCGGCATTGCTTATTCTCCCGGCGGCAGCGGGAATACGGTGATCCGTGCCGGGTTTGGCCTGTACTTCAACGATCTGGCGCAGAATGGCTGGGTAACCGCATTCCAGGCTGTGAACGCGCCGCCTGGTCCTTGCGTCGATCCGGTGCAGAATCCGAGTGGCCCGGAGAACGCGGGCTGCGTGCCCGGCAGCTCCTCCGGAGGAACAGCCAACCTGATCGCTCCCGGCTACAGGACACCCTATGCGATCCACATCTCCGGAGGCGTTCAACATGCGTTCAGCGCGAATTGGGCACTAAGTGCGGATTACATACACGAGCAAGGCAATCACGCCTATCGCGCCTACAGCTATACAGGCGCCACGAACCTGTTCACGCCAGAGCTTCCGGTTACAGACCCCGACCAAGCTACTTATGTTCCGGATGTCAACGTCTTTCACTCTGACAACCGCTCCAGTTATAACGGCCTGCTCCTGCACCTACAGGGCAACGTGTCGCGCCGATTGAATCTGATCGCAAATTACACTCTGTCCAAAGCGCAGACGTGGGGTTGCGTGCTCGGCGAACTCTTCGATTACGTCAATGGCGTCTGCAACCCGCTCGATCCCTTTGGACCAGGCGATTATGGTCCATCGGGCGAAGACGTTCTTCAGCGCTTTGTTTTCGCGGGCACCTGGCAGGCACCCGGAGGCGTGGAACTCAGCGGACTCTCGCAGGCAGAGAGCGCGCGTCCGTTCACGATTACCACCGCGGACAATAGCGGACGTATTGCGATCAAAGGAATTCCCACTAAGCTTGACCAGTTCCGCGGCACTCCATACATTCAGACAGACCTGCGCGTGAGCCGTCCAGTCATGTTTGGAGAGAGGTGGTCGATCATGCCGTTCATCGAGTTCTTCAATCTGTTCAATCGCAATAACCCCGGCGCTAATTACGTGACGAACATAGCGACTCTACCGGTTCCGTCCGCCGAGGCGCAGGCAGGCAACGTGATGAACATATGCACGAACGCAGCGTGCAACGCGACCGTGCCGATTAGTAGCCCAAATCAGTTGCGACTAGCCGGCGGCGCACTAGGAGACTTCTTTGGACCAGGCACCACCGTAGGCATCCCCTTTGCGGCCCAGTTGGGTGTGCGGGTCGCCTTTTAGGCGGTTAGCCGCACTGCGCAGTTGAATGCCATAGGAACAGTCTGGAGAAAAAGATGCTTTATCTCAGCGCGACGCCGATACCATCCCCAAACCATCCACGTGACGTGTTCCTGACTTAAGCAGAAGATTGTGAAAAGATATGCGAAATTGATTGCCTACTTGGCTGACGTGGGCGCAAAATTCCGGCCATGAAACGATCTCGAGACCTCGGCTTGGTTATTTGCCTGCTGTTTCTGATTGTCGTATTTTCGCCGCAACTATATGCCCAGGAACCAGCAAGTCCGAGCCAGATACCCTCCGATTTCGAGAAGGACCAGGAAGGCGCAAGCATCATCCGGGAGCGCAGTGATTGGTTCTATCAGCAGCGCGCATATCCGCATGCGAAGATACCCCCGGGGGCGCGACTCTCTGCCCTGCGCGAACTCGACAGGAAGTTGGGGGCGGAGCATTCTCACCAGACCATTGGCCCATTGGCGGCGCAAACACCGGTGTGGACGTTCATCGGTCCGCAGCCGATCAACACGCCGTATACCGATCCTGTGGTTGCGGGACGGGTGGCGGCAATTGCCATCGATCCGACGAATACGAAAATCGTCTATCTAGGTGCTGCTCAGGGCGGCGTGTGGAAGACAACGAACGGCGGCACTACCTGGACGGAGCTAACCGACACCCAGTCTTCACTCGCCGTAGGGTCGATTGCAATCGATCCTGCGAACCACCTCAACATCTATGTGGGGACAGGTGAGGAAAATTTCAGCGGCGACAGTTATTACGGTGCCGGAATTCTGAAATCCACGAATGGAGGCGCAAGCTGGACGCAGATCTGCGGCCCCTTCTGCGGACCCGTGGGACAGGATGGGTACTACGGCGGCGGAGCCCGCATCGGCGGGTTGGCGATTCATCCAACCAATAGCAGCGTTCTGCTTGCTGCGGTGCAGTTGCTGTACAAGGACGGCATCTATCGCTCCGCTGACGGCGGCGCTACCTGGACCCAAGTTCTCGGTGGGAACCCTGGCACTGCTGTGGTCTTTGATCCTTCAAATGGAAACATCGCGTTTGCCGCGCTTGGAGACAGTTTCTCAGGCGGTACGGAAGGCGTTTACAAGTCTACGGACGGCGGCTTGACCTGGAGCGCAGTCAACGGGACGGGGACGACGGCGCTCCCATTACAGAATGCTGGCCGGATTGTGCTGGCCATGGCGCCGTCGAATCCGAATGCGATTTATGCCGGAGTCGACAACTTAAGCACTTCGGGACTGCTAGGCTTCTTCAGGACCACTGATGGCGGAAATTCCTGGACCCCGCTGACCAGCACGCCTGACTACTGCACTCCGCAATGCTGGTATGACCATGTCATCGCCGTGCAGCCCACCAATTCCAATGTCGTTTATGCAGGTGGGGCCTTCTCCACAACCCTGGTTCGCAGCCTCGACGGAGGCACTACCTGGGCGACGCTTCAATCGGCGGAGCAGGGCGGTCTCATTCACGCCGACGTTCATGCGCTGACATTCACGCCCGACGGCACTCAGCTTTTTGTGGGGAGCGATGGCGGAGCGTACAGCACGTTGCAACCTGCAGCCAATGATCCTGCATTCACTGCGTGGAACAACACCCTCGGAATTACGCAGTTCTACCCGGGTCTCGCGATTCATCCGACCAACCCGGCGATTGCACTTGGTGGCACTCAGGACAACGGAACCCTGCTGTACTCCGGCAGCCCAACTTGGAATCAAGTGACCTGCGGCGACGGTGGTTACACCGCAATCGACCCGGTCACTCCATCCACGATGTACGCCACCTGCCAGGATATCAACATTCTGAAATCTACGGCCAGCGGAGCGCCGGGGACCTGGAGTGCAAGCGTGGCAGGAATCAGCACCTCAGACCGGTCGCAGTTCATTCCGCCGCTCGTAATAGATCCATCCATGCCCGAACGGCTTTACTTTGGAACGTATCGCGTCTATCAGACAGCCAATGAGGCATCCAGTTGGACTGCCATTTCGCCCAACCTGACGAATGGAGGGAACCTGACTACGATGGCAGTGGCGCCAACGGATTCAAATACGGTATATACCGGTTCATCCGATAGTCAGGTATTCGTGACTTCTAACGCTGGTGCCGGAGCCTCGGCGGCGTGGAGGAATATCACCACAGGGCTGCCGCCGCGCTTTATCACCCAGGTCGCAGTCGATCCAAAATCGGCAGAGACGGCGTACGTGACCTTCTCCGGGTTCACCGGATTTGGCGACACTCTTGGCCATGTTTTCAAGATCACCAGCGGGAGCACCGAATGGGCCGACATAAGCGGTGATCTTCCTAACACTCCCGTGAACTCGATCGTCATCGATCCTGATCTGCCAGGCTATCTGTTTGCGGGCACGGACGTAGGTGTGTTCTACACCACAAATGGAGGCGGCTCGTGGAACTCGCTGGTTTCGGGATTGCCGCGTGTGGCGGTTCTCGGACTCACTCTGAACAACACCTCTTACACATTGCGTGCGGCTACACACGGTCGCGGCGTCTGGGATCTGGACATCACAACCGTAGTCCCGATTGTGGGACTAACATCTATATCGCCGACCAATGTCATGGCGGGCGCTCCATCATTAACTCTTACGGTAACCGGCAAGAACTTCATTTCGACTTCGGTCGTACGCTGGAACGGCGTCAACCTGGCCACAACGTTTGTAAGCGGAACAAGTCTGACCGCAACTGTCCCATCATCAGACTTGACCACAGCGGCCGCGGTGCTTGTTACGGTCTTCAATCCCGGCACGCCAGGTCTGGTATCGCGTTCAGCTATATTCGACGTGGATAACCCGCTGCCTGCACTGACCTCCATTTCGCCCACGAGCGAGAGTGCGGGTGGAGCGCCCTTCAAGCTCACCGTAAGTGGCACAGGATTCGTCTCTCAGTCCACCATCCAGTGGAACGGCACGTCACTCGCTACGAACTTCGTGAGCGCAACTCAGCTGACCGCTAATGTACCAGCGGCCAACGTGGCAAATGCAGGAACGGCAAAGATCACGGTGCTGAACGGTGCTCCTGGCGGCGGCACTTCGAATGCAGCAACGCTGACGATCAACGCTTTCATAATCGTGCCAACCGCCCTGCAGTTCATCCCCGTCACACCCTGCCGTGTAGCCGACACGCGAAACCCGGCCGGTCCTTTCGGCGGACCTGAGCTAGCCGCGAACAGCACCCGGTCGTTCGATGTTCCGCAGAGCGCCTGCGGCATCCCATCTACCGCCGCGGCGTATTCGCTCAATGTCACCGTCGTCCCGAACGCCTCGCTCAACTACCTGACCATCTTGCCCGCGGGAGAAACTCAGCCCTACGTCTCCACATTGAATTCCGACGGACGCGTCAAAGCGAATGCCGCCATCGTGCCTGCCGGAACCGACGGCGCTGTCAGCGTCTATGTCACTGATGCGACGCAGGTGATCCTCGATATCGACGGCTACTTCGTTCCGACCGACAGCAATTCGTCCGCGCTGGCCTTCTACCCGCTCACGCCCTGCCGCATCGCCGATACCCGCAACGCATCCGGGCCTCTCGGCGGACCATCCATCACCGGCGGCAGCAGCCGCGCTTTCCCCATCCTGTCGAGCACCTGCAACATTCCGTCTTCAGCCAGGGCCTACTCGCTGAACGTCACGGCCATACCGCACAAGACGCTCAACTACGTCACCACCTGGCCCACGGGACAAGCACAGCCCAACGTCTCCACCCTCAATGCTCCCACCGGAACGATCGTCGCCAACGCTGCCATCGTGCCCGCAGGCACAACCGGCCAGGTGTCCATTTTCGTCTCCGATACCTCGGACGTGATCCTCGACGTGAACGGCTACTTCGCTCCTCCGGCAACTGGAGGGCTCTCCCTCTACACGGTCTCGCCCTGCCGCGTGATCGATACGCGTCCCAACGCCTTCAACGGAGTGCTCCCCGTCAACGTCGAGGGCAGTGCGTGCGCACCGCCCTCGGCGGCGGAGGCCTACGTGCTCAACGCAACCGTCGTGCCTCGGGGCGCGCTGACCTACCTCACTCTCTGGCCTGCCGGAGAGACGCAGCCCAACGTCTCGACCCTCAACGCTCTCGATGGAGCTATCACCTCGAACATGGCCATCGTGCCCACCACCAACGGCAGCATCGACGCCTTCTCCTCCAATCCCACCAACCTCATCCTCGATATCTCAAGCTATTTTGCCCCGTGACGCCAATTTTAGATGTGCCTGAACGGCGGGGAAGCTCAACTCTACGTGTGCGCTCTGCGCCGCCGACTCAGCCGACAAACGTGATCAGCTTCCGCCCGCGGTAGTGCATCCCCCCAAAAGGACACCCGCACGGATCGATTACTCCGGGTCTAGCATCGGTAATGAGGGAATCAGCTCATGCCTCGTGGCGCTTGGTTGGACCTTCGCGCGATTCGGCGAACCCTTGGTTGAAGACAGCGTGGCTGCGGGATTTCTTAGCGCAATCGCCCGCCGCTAAAACCGCGATTGTGTGATGCGCTCAAATGCCGATCAGAGAGGTGTCCGTTTGGAGTATAGTCCAGGTTGACAGTTTCACCTGACACTTTTTATGTCAGATTAGGATTGATATTGATTTTTCTTGACACCGCACCCGAACGCTCCTAGAGTCATTCCTGACAGTTTCGGGAGTAAGAGGCTATGACTGCAGCAGCACGACGACACAGCAAGCGCGTTGGCTACATCCGCGTATCTACTCTCGACCAAAACACTGAACGCCAGCTGGACGGGCAGGAGTTGGACAAGGTATTCACGGATAAGGCCAGCGGGAAGGACACGAAACGACCGCAATTGCAGGCTGCCCTCGATTATCTTCGGGAAGGCGACAACCTCGTCGTGCATTCGATGGACAGGCTGGCCCGCAACCTGGACGATCTGAGGCGAATTGTCCTCGGGCTGACCAGCAAGGGAGTCCTAGTCGAATTCATCAAGGAGCGTCTAACGTTCACAGGAGAAGACTCTGCGATGTCTCAGTTGCTGCTCTCGGTCATGGGAGCTTTCGCGGAGTTCGAGCGTTCCCTAATTAGGGAACGCCAGCGGGAAGGAATTGCTCTGGCGAAGAAAGCAGGAGTGTACAAGGGCCGTAAACCGTCTCTGAGCGCTGAAAGAGCTACCGAACTCCGCAAGAGAGTTCAAGCAGGAGAAAAGAAGGCGGCATTGGCCAGAGAGTTTGGCATCAGCAGGGAGACGCTGTACCAATACGCAGCACGGTGAGCGAAGGAATTCTCTTGAGGACGTCTGATCGTTTGCGCCGACGTCAAAGGAACGACACGTCGGTGGGTTGCCAGCACAAGGCCGCCTGATGCGATGCCTCGGCTGGGAGAAAGCGGTGCCGCTTCGCGGATCGCGGCGTGCTGAAGCAGGGTAGGTGGGCGGATGTGGTGGTCGTTGACCCGAAAACTCTCAGGGATCTGGCAAGCTTTTCGGCACGATTTTGGAGATGGCAATGCATTATTCGGTGCATCTGGCACGCATCCGAGACGCCACTGATTTGCAATCAATCGCATTCAGTAGCGCAGGGCCGATTTGACGCGGAGATTCGCGCAAATCACCCAGCGCGATGGGTGCGTAGTGTATGCTGCGCCATCGCTCTCCGGCGAATGGAAACCTTTTTCGCGCGCAATTGCGATCTTGGTCCTGCAAAACCCCTCAGGAGCGATACAATTCCGGCGAGTCGGCGCTGATAAAGGAGATTCCGGATTAATGCTCTATCGTTCAACCACTTATCCGCTCACCACGTTGATCCATGACATCAGCCGTGGTGCCATCGGCCTGCCCGAGCTACAGCGTCCATTCGTCTGGTCAAATTCAAAGATTCGCGACTTGTTCGATTCCCTCTATCGCGGTTACCCATGCGGCTTCCTGCTGCTATGGGAAACTGGCGCAGGCCTGAAGGCGATCGGCACCAATGGAAAAGATGAAGTTCCGAGCCTCGCCATTGTGGATGGGCAACAACGTCTGACCTCGCTCTACGCGGTGATTACTGGAGCCGAGGTCATCCGCGCCGACTATTCACGCGAACACATCCGCATCGCTTTTGATCCGCTCGCAGAGCGCTTCGAAGTTGCAAACGCCGCAACCGCACAAGACATCGATTGCAATCATTGCGACGCTCAGACGATGAGTACACACCCGATGAGTCACATTGATGTAGACTTGTCTTCATTTGCTTCAACTTGGCAGTGATTGAATGAGATTGCTCGTTCAGAGCGATCGCCCTGAGGGGTTCTCTGTGGAGGATGCTGATCATCGAAATGACAATGCGAGAACTGAGGAGATAGCGGAGAAATGCTACCGAGTTGGCGTTCTGCTCCTAGAAACGGAAAAGCTTGACGAGGCGTACGCGGTTTTCTGTCGTGGGATCGAGTTAAGCCCTCGGCATTCCTTGCTGCAGTTCGCTTTGGGTCAGGCATTCGGCTTTGGACTAGGAGTCGAGAAGGACGACTCAAAAGCTGTCGAGTGGTGCCGGAGGGCAGCTGAGCAAGGGCTACTGGGCGCCATGTATTTGTTGGCAGAAAAGCTCCAGTACGGAGAGGGAGTTCATGATCCAGAGGAGGCGATCTATTGGTACCGCAAAGCCGCCGAAAGCGGTCTGCCGGAAGCTCAGTACACACTAGGCGAGTACTACTTGTTGTGTGAAGTTGAGCCCGTGGTTAAGAACTGGCGGCAAGCCGCATTTTGGTTTCGCAGGGCAGCGGAACAGGGACACTCAAACGCTCAGTTGCGCTTCGCAGGAATGAATGAAGACGGGCTGGGCATTCCACAGGATTCTGGTGCGGCCAAATACTGGTACTGCAGAGCCGCGGAGCAGGGCAACCTCCAAGCGCAGGCCGCATTGGAGCAGTACGAAGCGGAATAACCGCTATCGCGGTACTTCGAGAGGGGAATTTACGTATTCCGCGTATTTTCCCGCGTTTTCCGAGACTTACTATACCTCGCCAGTGCACCAACCCTCGCCTTCGCGCTCCGCTCTTCCGGCGTCAGCTTCGCGACGGACGCCAATCCCCGGGCCCGACTTGGGCCCCCCTCCAAAATCTCGCCGTCGGTTTCCACAGAGAACGAGCTAAAAGCGGGGCCTTGGATTTCAGGTGTGCAGCTACCAGTGACCTGCCCCCTAACTCCGCATAGGTAATTCTGTAAATCTAGCCCGCCGCCGGAGCTGTGGGAAAGTGGGAAACGTCGCAGGCGTTTTCCAAGTGAGCGGAGCTCACGTCTTTTGCATAGCTCTGGGTTATGACCACGCGAGCAAACTCAGCCGGAGTTCTGTAGCCGAGGCTGCTGTGTGGACGTTGCTCGTTATACTCCATCTTCCAGTTAGCTACCTTCCTGCGTGCATCGAACAGGTTGGTGAACCAGCTCACCCGCAGGCACTCCTCACGCAGTCGGCCGTGAAAGCTCTCCACGTGCGCGTTCTGCGTTGGCTTGCCCGGCTGGATGTGGCGCAACTCGATCTTCCACTCCAGCGCCCAGGCAAGAAAGTGACGACTGGTCAGTTCCGGCCCGTTGTCGCAGCGAATCGCCAGGGGGCGACCGCGTATGGCGATAATCTCCTCCAGAACCCGGGTTACGCGCCGACTGGCAAAACCTGTGTCCACCTCCAGCGCCAGGCACTCCCGCGTGAAGGCATCCACTACACTCAGCACGCGAATCATGCGTCCTGCGGCAAGCACATCATGAGCGAAATCCAGGGCCCACTCCTGGTTAGCGCCGCTCAGCGCGGGGCGCGGCGATCCGATGCGCACACAGTGTTTGCGCTTCTTCCGCTTCAGGCACAGACCCGCCTCGCGGTACACCCGCCACAGCCGTTTATGGTTCACTCGCTCGCCCTCACGTTCCACCAGCACCTGCAATCTCCGATAGCCGTATCTCGGCTTCTCTCGAGCTAGCCGCACCAGCTTCTCTCGCAGCGACTCATCCGATCGCCGCGACTGATACCGATAGCTGCTCACTGCAACAGACATCAGCCCGCACACCCGGCGCTCACTGGCTCGATACTGCGAGCGAAGCCAGCTCGCATCCGTCCTCCGGTCTACGAGCTCAACCCGTTTTTTGCGATGACCGCCTTCAGCATCTCCTTGTCCAGGCTCAGATCCGCCACCAGACGCTTCAGACGCGAGTTCTCATCTTCCAGTGAACGCAGCCGCTGCGCCTCACTGACATCCATGCCGCCGAACTTCGCCTTCCAGGTGTAGATCGTCCCTTGGCTGACGCCGCACTCCCGCGCCACATCATCCACCGTCCGTCCGGCTTCAACCTGCTTCAGCGCAGCGATGATCTGCGCTTCCGTATGCTTGCTCCTGCCCATATCGCCCTCCTGAATCCGAAAATCATACTTGCCCCTGTGCGGATCCAGGGGGGCAGGTCACCAGCCTTCCACACGCCACGTTTCTTATCCTCTATCCGCAACGGCGCACGAATCCGCTTCACCATCCCTTAAAGTCTGAGCTTGTCTCTATCCCGGTAGTGTTTTAACGGGTAGAATCCGTCGCAAGCTCTTCCTGATGCAAAAGCTCCGTTGAGCCCCCCGCAAAATCCGGAGGATGTATGGTCTGTCTCGGGAATCGTGCGGCTCTTCTGCTGGGATTATTGCTTACGTGCTACTGCCGCGTGCTGTCAGCCCAGGCGAATGCAAATCCGCCTGCGGGCGGCGACCCAAACACGATAATGCTGCCGGTCGGGCACCAACACAACGGTGGATGGTGTCTCGGATACCTCTACCTCACTCCCCAGGAAGTCCGATACGAAGTCCTCAGGCCGGACAAGTTCAAAAATCACGAATTCCGCGTTTCGCTCTCGCAAATTCAGGCAGTCCGCGAGTGGACAGTTCTGGGTCAGCCGCAAAACGCGACCGAAATCAAATTTCAGAACCAGACGTACCACTTCTGGCTTTTGCGCCCACAGGATGTCACCAACGGGCCCACGTCCGAGTTCGGAACGCCGAATGCACTTCCCTTTCAGTGGGTGATCACGGCCTTCCAGGCCGCTGCCACTGCATACGCGCAGCAACAGGCGGCTAACGCAGGAGCCACAGTCTCGCCAAGCCCGTCGAGCGCTCCATCATCCGGATCTACTGCAAACACCGCACCCGTGAATTTGCCGGCACGCGATTCGACCACGGTCCAGGATCCTGCCGCTCTGACCCAGCGGGCTCAGCAGGCAATGGAGGCCTATCGAGTCTACTTTCGTCGCACGGGAGATGTGCAGAACGTCAGCAAGATGGAGCCGTACCTCAACGATGCGCGAACCGCCTACGAGGAATTCAAGGCTCGTGGCGATACGGCCCATGCAGCCCGCAGCCTGATCCTGGCGACAGATATCGAACGCATGGTGGTCTTCGAAAATGTTCCGGACTACCAGGTGAAGCAGGCGCGCATCGCGCAGGACTACAGGACTGCTCTGCAACTGGCCAGGCAGGCAAATGATCCTGCACTGACGATCAGAGCCATGAGCGGTCTGCTGCGCGCGGACCTCACCGGCAAAGACTACGCTGCCGGTGCTCGGGATGCGGACGAGTTGGTCAGCCTCTCGACGACATCCGGAACGAAGGAGGATCTGGCAAACGCCTATGATATGCGAGCAGACCTGGAGCGGCATCGAGGCGATCTGTCGGCTGCAGCCGACGATCTTACGCGCGCAGTGGCGCTGAAGGATGCGGTTCACGATCCCGCCCTATTGTGGAGCCTGCACAGCGACCGGTCGGACCTTTACTACGATCGCGCCATAAAGTGCAATTACGAACGCGATTTCGATTTTTGCGCGAAGGCGTTGCAGACCGCGTTGGACGAATGCGGGCAGATGATCGAGGTTGCGCAGAATGCCGGGTTCACTTACCTGGCCGGATTTTCCCAGGACCACCTGCAGCAATTGAAGCTGCTCGAGCAGAAGCAGAAGGAACTGGCGAGCACGTACCGGCAACTCTCCGCTTCGTCCTTCTACATCAGCAAGGCGTCTCAGGTGATCTACACACCGCATTTCCGGCGTGAGCAGGATCCTCAAATGGCTGCAACCGTAAGAGCGTATGAAAAGCGGCTGGGCGGCCCTGAGAATAACTACGATCCGCTTAAATACGAGACCGAGGGGGCCCTTCAGGAGATGGAGGGCAATAACGATGCGGCGCTTCAGAATTACCTGAAAGCCGTTGACTTGCTGGAAGGGGACCGGCGCAGACTCGGCTCTGATCAGGGGAATGGGCAGTTCCTAAACGATCGGATTTCCATCTATTACGAGCCCGCGATGCAATACCTCGACCGCGGGGAATATGCGAAGGCCTTCGCGCTGCTGGAACAATCACGCGGCCGCGCCATGGCCGATCTGATGTATAGCCGACAGGTCACGCTGAACAATCCTCAGGACCAGCTGCTGTTTGCGCAATCGGTCGAGCTGGAGGCGAAGCTGGCCGCGGCACAAAACAAGCTGTTCAATGCGCCGACCACAACCAGTCAGGACGAAGTCGAGGCTATGCAGCACAGCGTGGACGAACTGCAAAGCCAGCACAGAGCCCTGCAGGCAAAGATCGCGGAGAAAGCTCCCAGGCTCCACGATCTGGTCGAGGCAAGTCCGGTGTCACTGGCGCAGGCTCAGGCGGCGGCCAAACGCGACGGTTACGACATCCTGTATTACCTGGCTCTCAACGACGGGCTTCTCATCTGGCACATCGGCGGCGACTCACAACATGCCGTCAAGGTCTACTACACCCGTTCGGTGCTCATTCCTCACGTGGCCGGTTTGTACAAGAGCATCTCCGACCCCCATTTCACCTTCGACGAAAGCGCGGCCAAAGAGTTCTGGCTCGTGCTTATCAACCCGGTCCTACCCTACATCAAGACGAAGCACCTGGTGATCATCCCCCACGAAGACCTGAACAAACTGCCTTTCCAGGTACTCGAGAATCCGGACGATAGCACGCACCTTGGAGAGCGCTTCCATATTTCATATGCTCCGAGCGCTACGGTACTCTCGGAACTGGGCGCGCAGCCTGACTTCTCACACGGGAAGCTTCTGGCTCTGGCTGATCCGCATATATCGAGCGCGGCCGCCGAGGTGACGGCGCTGGGGGCAATCTATCCGCCCACCCGCAGCAAAATCGTTCCAGGCCCGCTCGTGCGCAAGCAGGATGTGATGACCTGGAGCCCGGACTATAACCTCCTGCACCTTTCCGTGCATGGGCATTTCGACAGCCTCGACCCCATGCTCTCGTATCTGGAATTGAGGCCCGCGGCGGAGGATGACGGACATTTCACGGCAGCGGACATGTTCAGGCTACGCTTACCCAAGAACAGCATGGTCGTGCTGAGCGCGTGCGAAACTGGCCGCGTCGAAGCGACACACTCCAACGAAGTGCTCGGCATGGTTCGCGGCCTGCTGTACGCTGGGGCGAGCAACGTGGTTCTGTCGTCTTGGAGTGTGGACGCCGAATCAACATCCCTTTGGATGAAGACCTTCTACCGTGAGGCGCAAACGAAACCTCCCAGCGAGGCGGCACAACTCGCACTTCTGGCAGTGAAGAATGAACCGCAATACCAGCATCCGTTTTACTGGGCGCCGTTCCTCCTCACCGGTAGATGACCATGGCAGATACCATTAGCGATCTGACAGAGAAGCTGCTGAACATCGCCGGTAAGTGGACTACTTACGCCGGATTCGGCACCTTTCTCCTCTACCTATTCGGCTATCTGACGCTCCGCTTTCAGCTCAACACCTATGGAGTTGTGACGAATCTCGACGTCTTTGACGAGAAGTATCTCCTGGCTGGATGCAGGTTTCTCGTGTATTTGTGCACGACTGTACCCATTTTGCTGTTTTTTCTTGCATTGATCGCTTTGCTGCTTGCTCTACCTTTCCGGCTCATGCCCCGATCGATTTGGGAGAAAACCGGCGAGTCGGTGGGAGGCTGGCTGACGAAGCCTTACCGCGCCCCCATCCTGGGATGCTCTGTCGCTCTGCTGATGATTCAGTTGCTGCTGCGTCAATGCCTGTTCCTCAACAATCTGCTGCTCGCCGGCTGTCTGCCGCCAGGCTGGATCAGTTCGTTGTTCATGGCAGGCGACGCCGCACAGACGTTTTACTTTTCCGGTCTGCTGGCCGGAATCGGGTTAACGGGCGCACTTCTTGTTTACAGCCTCAGGCAGCTCACAGGTGCGCGCGCAAGGTGGCTCAACGCCCTGCTGGTAATGCTGTTCGCAATCGAATGCCTGCTCCTGCCGGTTAACTATGGCATGCTAATCGCCAGCCGCTGGCTGCCACGAGTTTCCGACGTTCATTTGGCCGATAACTCACCGGAAAACGGCACGGCGTGGCTGGTCTTTGAAAACAAGGAAGTACTTACTTACCTCGTTCGCGACAAAAATAATGTTCGTAAGCTAATCACCGTTCCACGCAAGGACAGCCAGATTACGATTATCGGAAACGATCCGATTTTTCAGATCATCTTTGCGGGCCACCCTTCCTGCCCGTGAACCAGGAGTCCAGCATGATTGCTGCAAAGCAACTCCTTCGATGCATTGTTCTCGGAAGCGCGACCCTGCCGGTCGTCGCCGCCAGTCCGCAAACACAGAAGCCTGCCACGACGTCGCCACAGAAGAAACCGGGAAGCTTCTGGGATGGGGTCCTGCGCTTCTTTGGGGTCTCTGCAACCACCAGCACTTTAAAGGGATCCGGTGATGAAATCGTCTCCGGCCAGGTGTGGGTGGTGGACGTGCCTGCAAATACCCGCCATAAGGTCACAAGCGATGGAGGCTATCGCTCGCCCGTCTTCTTTCCCGACGGCAACGATATCCTGGCCATTCGCGGCGAAGACGTGGTGCGGCTGAACGTAAACGGATCGACCCAGGAGCCAGTCGCAAAGGTCAGCGGCATAACCAAGTTGGTCGGATTCTCCCGGGACGACCCGTCTCAGGTCTTGTTGCTGGCCGAGGACAATGCCGGCCAGGCTCATGTCGGGCTGCTCTCGGTGAAGGACGGAAAGGTCACTCAGGTTACGTACGATCCGCAATCGAACCGCGATCGGCAGATGGTTGAGGATCTGCAGGGATGGCTGCGATCTTACGACACCGGTACGGTGTATGTCAGGCGTGAGAGTTTCGAGACGAACGCCGGAACAGTTGAACTGACGAATGTCTTCTGGAAGCATCCTGGCCTCGATCCGGTCAACGTCTCGCGGTGCGAGCTCACGAACTGCGGCCAACCCTCGGCCTCGAATGACGGCAGCAGAATCGCTTTTATCAAAGCGCTCGACTGAGCAGCCACTCACGAAGCCGGTATTCCCGAAGTCACGAGTGTCGCTTGAAGATAACTCTCGAGTGTCCGTCCCGGGGTTAATATCTCGACCTCACAGAATCCAAGCGCTCGTGATGGCCGGTTCTTCTATCAGCAACTCTGCTACTTCAGCAACGCTGGTCTCCAGGGACAGAAAAGCGCCACCAACTCGAGGCTTGCCTCGTAAACTTGCGCAGCCGATGCACGACGCAAATCTGCCGATCTTACTCGGCGCGATTGTCAGCTATGTCTATGATGAAAACAGACTTCCACCAATATTGTGTAGTTCCTCCCGTCCCTTGAATCTGGATCTACTTTGAGGATTTGAGTCGACGACTAAAAAGTTGAAGTAGGTATGCGGAAAACAAAGTAGGCCGTTTGCGGTAGATCTTCAACACCATTGGTGATTCCCGCGCGGCGAAGGAGGGCAACCCTCGGCACTCGTTTGAGCACTGGTTTGCTAGCTGTATCTCTCTGTATTTAAAGGGCATTCGACTTGCCGATCGCACCATCGGTGTTCCTTCATTTGAGAGGTTTAGCGTGGACCCCGCCCAGACCCCACTCCCGTCACTCTTTCCCAATCGTGTTGCACGCATTGCCTCTGTCAAACCGATTGTTGGACGGTCTTGAAGGCAAAATATTCGAGATTGCCTCAAAATCCTCGCGAAATTTCACAGAGGGCAGATGGTGATTTTAGGCAGCAAAAGAGGGCAATCTTTAGTGCGAATGACCTGCCCCCTAACTCCGCATAGGTAATTCTGTAAATCTAGCCCGCCGCCGGAGCTGTGGGAAAGTGGGAAACGTCGCAGGCGTTTTCCAAGTGAGCGGAGCTCACGTCTTTTGCATAGCTCTGGGTTATGACCACGCGAGCAAACTCAGCCGGAGTTCTGTAGCCGAGGCTGCTGTGTGGACGTTGCTCGTTATACTCCATCTTCCAGTTAGCTACCTTCCTGCGTGCATCGAACAGGTTGGTGAACCAGCTCACCCGCAGGCACTCCTCACGCAGTCGGCCGTGAAAGCTCTCCACGTGCGCGTTCTGCGTTGGCTTGCCCGGCTGGATGTGGCGCAACTCGATCTTCCACTCCAGCGCCCAGGCAAGAAAGTGACGACTGGTCAGTTCCGGCCCGTTGTCGCAGCGAATCGCCAGGGGGCGACCGCGTATGGCGATAATCTCCTCCAGAACCCGGGTTACGCGCCGACTGGCAAAACCTGTGTCCACCTCCAGCGCCAGGCACTCCCGCGTGGGCTCGTCCGGACCGTTCACAGAGTTGACTTCTCCAAGCCAAGCCCATCCTCGCTTCCCCAAACCGATCAAGGCCGCCACAAGAAAATTTCACGCTACGGTGCCGTGTCGAGACACAAGTTGGGTCGAAGTTCATGTGCTGGCGTCCCCACAGCGTCCCCAACATCAAAAGTAGGGCGTTATTTTCGCCGTCGAAAACGGCATTTAAGTTATTTATTTTGTGATTGGTAGCGCCATCGGGGATCGAACCCGAACTCTCCGCCTTGAGAGGGCGATAAATGCGGGTCCACTAACGTCCGCTGACGACTCCTCACTTTCGCCTATGACCCGCGTAGTTACTAGCTATTTTAGATTATTGCATCCATGAATGTCCGCTGGCGTTCACCGCCTGCCGCCCGTTCTTATTCGACATTTTTCTCGACATTTTCGACATTTTGGTTAATAGTCGCTTTCATGAGAACGGCAGAGCATTCAGCACGCGAGCTAGGAAGCCGCACAGCACGTCAACGACTACCCATTCAAGCACGGCCATACTTCACACACGTTCAAGACGGCTTATCGCTTGGCTATCGGAGCGGCAAACGCGGTGGATCGTGGATTGCCAGAGCGTATAGAGAGCGCGGTTACAGCTTTAAGCCTTTAGGCAAGTCGAACGACTTGATAGAGAGTGTCGGGATGAGCTTCCAAGCCGCTCAGGACGCGGCACGACGCTGGTACGGGGAGCTAGCCCATATCGATGCAGGGGAAGTCACTCCAGGCCGTTATACGGTCGCTGAGGCGACGGCCGACTACCTCAAGGATCGTGAACGCGTCAGACGCAAAGAACTCAGCCGGACACGCTCTGTCATTGATGCACACATCTTGCCTTCGCTTGGTGAAATCGAACTGGCAAAGCTCACTCATGGGAAGATGAAAGCTTGGCGCAACGCGGTTGTAGAAGCCCCTCCAAGAGTGCGCAACAAACCAGGTGAAACGCAGCAAGCATATCGTGAAATTGACGCAAACGATCCCGATGCGATTCGCAAGCGGCAAGCAACGGCAAACCGCATTTTGACCGTGCTCAAGGCCGCTCTAAATCACGCTTATAAGGAAAACCTTGTCGCCAGCAAAGCCGCGTGGGAAAAGATCGCTCCCTTTTGTGAAGTTGATGTGCCAAAGGTCCGCTATCTAAGTGTTGACGAGTGCAAGCGTTTAATCGAGGCTTGCCCATTTGATTTCAAATCACTGATACGCGGAGCACTCTACACAGGATGCCGGTACGGAGAACTCACAGCGATGCGCGTTGACGCATTCAATCCCGATGCCAACACGATCCACGTTGAACGAAGCAAGAGCGGGAAAGGTCGCTACATTCCTCTGACGGTTGAAGGCGCAGCATTTTTTGAAAGCATCGTTGCGGATCGCAAGCCGAGGCAGCCCATGTTTTATCACTCAGACGGTAGACGCGCAGATGAGCCCTGGGAACACTCACAGCAGCGTTATTGGATGGAGCTTGCCTGTGAGACAGCGAAGATTGCACCCGCAATCGGCTTTCACATCTTGCGTCATACCTATGCGTCGCAGCTAGCGATGAATGGAACTCCGATGCCTGTTATCGCTTCCCTACTCGGACACGCTGACACTCGTATGACTGAAAAGCATTATGGCCACTTGTCTCCTTCATACGTCGCAGACACGTTGCGAGCAAACTTGCCATCATTTGGCTTTGAAGCCAGCAAGGGGCCGAGGCTTATTCGCAAAGCTCTCTGACGCGGCTTCGATCGTTGTGGAACGGCCTGGCCTTTCCCTCTTTTGGGAATAGGGAGTGCAGCCGGGCTTTTTATATAGGAGAGAATTGTCGACAATGACAGGCTGGCGTCTTAAGTTGGCCGCCTGGCCATTTCACCTCCTTCGTATAGTTCGTTTATTCGTTTACCGCGTCTTCTCGGCAAGCAGATACAGGTAAACACAACCATGGATCTACGTGTACACGAGATACAGATAGTTCAAATAGAGCACGAGAAAGGAATAAACGAAAATTGACGAACCTTCGGAACTCACGCACGTTACAGCCTTATCTCCAGTCAGGCTCTCTTCTGAAGTAAGTCGCAAGCGCCCATAAGCCCACCCCAAATTCGGTTGGGCAATGGACCACGTCAGCTTAACAAGCGAACCACACGGCAGCCGATCGTCCGCCAGTCTTTCGAATCTCAGACCGAGCTTGGCCTGATCTCTTCAACATAGCGAGAGCCTGTTGCAATTCGTCACTTTTCCTGTTCCTACCGAAGTAGTTGGAGATCTGAGTGAGAGATGCGCCTTCTGGCATTGCAGCCAACATGGTCAGAATTCGGTCTGCCGTGGTATTCGCCATCGATCCGCCAAAACAGTAGTCGACGCTATCCTGGCAGTAGCGCCACACCTCCAACGCTGCGAGCAGATGGGGAGCGTCCAAATTCTTGCAACCATCCAGAATCGCGTACACAAGGGCAATGCGGAGCGTCTGCGCCTCCGCTCTAGCACTCATAGCTCCAGATAAACCAGCGCGGCCAGCACTGAGACGACTGTAAGCCTTTGCCCAAATCGACGCGGCATCGGGCATCCAGCCGCATTTACCGTAGTGTTGGGCACAACTAACTACATGAGCAGCTGTCGCAGCAAGAACCTGCAAAGCGGCCTCATCTACATTGCCGCCCCACGGTAGTTCTTGCGAACGCCGCGCGCATACCCACAACAATCGATTAGCGAAGCCATTTGCTCTGTTCGTCGATGTAAGTAGCCGCTGCAATTCGTCAAGCGTGATATTGCCGAATATCGAAATGTGCGGCTCACGGCAAACATTCTTGTTGCGCCTCGCGAATGTGCGCAGTTCATCACCATCCCATGCCATTCGAAGCACCGCGCTAAGAGTGTTGCCATCGCGTCCTGCGACCTGCAACGCTTGTCCCATTTCACTCTCCGTCACAAACAATCGCTTATCCGCCACGCCCGTATCAACCACTTTGGCTATAGGCAATTTCCCAGCGTCAGCAGTGGTGTCGTCATATCTCTCATCACGCACCGATTCAATCAATCCTTCGCCAGATGAAAGGCCACCAAGCATTCGCATACGGAACGTTTGGGTCCATCATCTTAGCGAAACGCTTTGCCTCAGCCATAACAGTTCCTTTTCGTCCTTTGCTTGTCTCCGCAACAATGACCAAAAAGACATCGGCGTAGTGTCGGGTCGCACCTATCTCCATATACGCGCCACGCCCAACCATTGAACCAATCACTGTGAGAAACGCAATCAGCAGAGCGCACGGATCGCCTTCGGTTTGAGGAGCAACAAGGCGTATGAACTCACCCGCAATACCTGTATATGCATCACCGTTGAGTGAGGATGGCCACGGCCGGCCAGAAGACACTTCCTCACTGTGTAAACTAATGTCCGCGATCTTCCTATCACTCATTGCGCTAATGTCAATTGCAAGGACACCCTCTTTTAGCAAGGGCCGAGGTGCTCTAAATCCAGCTTGCAGTCCAGAGTTAATGGTGTTTCGCGTTTGTTGCCCTCCGTGCTTTTGCACGTCTCCGTTAATCACCGCGGCTTCGTAGAGAGCATCAAATACCTCTTCTTCGGTCAATGAGCCATTGCTAACAAGAGTTCCCATGGCAAAGCCAATAACGGTTCAGGCGGACCATTCCTACCGTCGCCATGCCGAAGTTGCCGTAAAGCATCGCACTCCTCCTCCAGTGCCTTCGATCCATAAGCACGATCTCGTTTGTCTGCTACTTCTACAATTTCCCCGGCTATAAGAGGACCTTTATCCGCTCCATAGACAGCGTTGCATGGGTCAGGGTAGCTCAGCTCCGATAAGTGGCGCAACCGCCTCCAGAAAGGCCTGCACCCCTTCCGGAGATGCCTCTGGAAGTCGGGTTGGCGGAACGTGTGTGGCGGAGGGAACCACCGGCATCTTTCTCGCCCGATGGATGGATTCCGTAAGCAACAAACTGTACGTTTCTCCCTCTTGCCTCGATTCCTCCGCGAGTTCCTTTTAGACTCCGGCTCGGCGGCTCTCTCTTCTTAGCTGATATAGGTAAAGGCAGCGCGGACTAGTAGAGCGCCTTCTGCACGGTGCGAGCCCCAGATGTGTGATAACAAATTCACAGATTCGCGCAACGAGTGCGGAATCATCCACATCGATATCGATGGCAACCAGACCGTCCGTGAGAATTCCGGTGTCTAGTGATTTGTGTGCTGCGCTCGTTTCCTCCTCGGTGACTGCATCTGGTGGGTTACGCCTAGCCCGTTCCTGCCATCCTTCTCCCCTTGCTCGCTTACCAGCGTGAACTACGGGTTGATCGAACGAATACACTGGGACCGGTCGGAAGCCATTAGCCCATAGTTGGGTTCTCAATGCTTTCACTTCTTCGAATGAGTTCAGGTCGATTGTTGCGCTCATCGGCCCATCGCTTTCATAGTCGCCGTTCCATGCAATGCACAATGTGCCTCTCGCATTTCGAGAAACTTTTCGAGCTCGGTCCAATTGAGAAAGCTCCGATGTGCCATATCCGCAAGCAGTGAACTAATTTCTTCATCCGCATCTACATCGACGTTGAACTCTGGTGTCCCGCGATAGATCGGTGCAATCAAGTGTGTCCCGACGGAGACGCGGGCGACCAAGACTTGAAGACGGGGTATTGTTATTTTCTCCGGTGACACCATCGCCGCATCGAACTCGAACGGCCATTCCTGTCGTATACGAAACCGCCTCCTAGGGTGCTCCGTAAACCATTGTTTGTCTTTTCGGTAAGCGATACCAGACCTCGTGGGACTATCCACTAGCAGCCATTGCATTCCAAACAGCCGGACAAGCGAATGAAAGAATATTGTTCACAGTTTGTTAGACCCTTCCTTTGGGTGACGCGCCCAGTTGAGACTCAGGTAGATTGGTTGCCCACTCCACCAGCGAAGCAACGTCAACTAACCTACGACGCCCCGCCTTAACGCTGCGGATGACCCCATCGGCTAACCTGGCATAAATGAACGAACGCGATAAATGCGTTCTCGAGACGGCCTGCGGAATTGAGATTAAGATTTCGTCTGCCATTGCACCCTCCTGGCTTTTTAAATTGCCCTAGTTTTCTGTGTGTCAAGGTGCACTTGTGTGTGCAACTGCACACGTAAGTATGCCTGATGCGTCAACACACCGCTTACAACGCCTTATACCCACCTACACCGACCTACATCGACCTACAATTGTTGAGACCTTTGGGTTTTAGGTACAGAAAAAAACTTTGTGTTATTTACTTTGTCGTCGTGTTATCTTCTGCGAATGAACGATGGTTTAATGTTCCGATGTCCGGTGCCCTGGCAATACCACGGCACTACTTAGTATCGATTCCATAAGGGAGCCGTGTCATGGGTGCGCCAAGGAAGACTCCGCCAAGAAGACGGCAGCAGTGGCAATTCGCTGCCTTGCCTCAGAAGGCTCGACCTACGTGGGCATCGCCAAGTATTTCGGTGTCGCTAAGGAAACTCTGACTCGGTGGATTGAGGACGACTTGGATCTCGCCGAAGCGTTCGAACGAGGAAAAGACGAAGAACGCGAGAAGCTGCACAACGCTCTATCGAAGAAGGCCCTCGCGGGAGATATTGTCGCTGCAACGCTCCTGTTAAGAGCCGGCACAAATATGACGACAAGGCGGCTCACGGTACCCATGTAAACTTAGCCGTCAACGTTGCAACTCCGGTACTTGTTGTAAAAGATCATGGCACTGATGAAGAGTGGGCGGCTAAAGTGCAAGCCCAGCAGCGACAGTTGATGATAGATGCTCTGGAACCCCTATCACCAAAATAAGATAGCGCAGCGTGAACCGCGTTAAGCGCTCTCTTAGTCACTGTGCACCGCTCGGACACACGCAGGCCGCAGCCACGAAATACATTTTATGTCCAGATAGTACGGCAGACAAGAGATGGAAACAGCCCATGAGGTTGCGACCTAAGATACTATTGTCTGAATTTGTTCGGTGTCTGTCGCTGACCAATAGCTTGAAGCAGCCCACGATGAATCTCCGCCCATGGCCGACCAAGATCGATTGATCTTATTTCTATCGGGAACCTGCCAATTTCGTAGTGCAAATTGACCTGTTCCGTTTGCGTCTGAGCATAAAGCAGTATGCCATGAGGCAAAGCGAAATGCCCTTCTTCTGGCTCCACTGGGACAGATAGGTTAGAAGCTGGTAAAGATGAGGTGACCGGACCTTTTGACC
The DNA here is from genome assembly GCA_963782175.1 of uncultured Acidobacteriaceae bacterium. Taxonomy (GTDB): domain Bacteria; phylum Acidobacteriota; class Terriglobia; order Terriglobales; family Acidobacteriaceae; genus Silvibacterium. Next base: position 6,949 of record CAWAIX010000004.1, on the reverse strand, counting down.
GTGTCGGCCTTTAAGGATTTGTCCATAGAACTTTGTATCCATGATCATCGTTTTTTGAGGCGACTGCAGGGCGATATCCGTCTGCATAGCTGGAAGGAAGACGTTGTCGGGATGATCAGGATTCGCGACTGCCCATGCTATTTGAGGTCTCGAAACCTTGAATGTCGCTTGCTCGACTGCATAGAAATTCCGGACAAACGCCTCGAACATGCGATCCATCGTCTCCTCGTCGTTCAACAACTTGGCAAAACTCGTCTCTTCGTCGCCCTCTCCGACAAGGAGATGCGTGTAAAGCAGTTCGCATATTCTCAGGGCCAGCTTGTAATGCTTTGTGTTTCGAGTCAGCTTCGTTCGATAAAAGACGTGGTCGCATAGTCGGATCGGTGCGACAGTATCGAAATATTGCAAGAGCGTCTCACACTGGCCTCTATGACTGCGATCCAGCCGATGTAACATCGAGAGCTGAGCGATGGTCGACTTGATGATCTGGTTATGAAGTAGATCGGGTGTAAGTTCATCGACTGAGCACAATAAGCGGTTCTTCCGAAGCGAGCCGCACTTCGTGCTCTCTGAGATCAGAATCGGCCACGTGGCGAACTCAATTCCCGATATAGACTCATAACCTCGATCGAGGCGTCGACGAACTAGGAATGAGGTCTCTTTGAGAAGGAGCTTTGTGAAGAATTCGACAAGGTCCGTGTCCTCTGTTGCCTGAATCTGTGTTGGCGGTCCACCTTCGAATTGCTCCCAGGCGTACAGAAACATGTAATACAAGTTTCGGATGTCGATGTTAGGACGATCCTTGCTTACCATTGCAGCCGCTCACACCAGAAATCAACTTTGTCTGGGCTATCGAACGATATTCTTCGAGCAGCGGCTTGATCTCCGAACTAATCACCCGGCAATACCATTCGCGCTCCAACGCAACTTATTTTGATCAGAGGCCTCGAACGGCGGGGGTTCGCAAAAGAAGCTGTGGCCGATGCAGAATCCTCGGCCGAGGTTCGCGCGATCCTTTTCAATTTCTTCGTTCAACTCGCCCACCCGCGATCCAATGACCGCGATCACGAAACCTGATAAACCCCTGGCGTTCAAAAATGACTGAAAGCTCCGCTCCCTGAACCCCGGGGGTAACTCGACGAACGCAAGCGGCGCCTCAGAGCATAGTCAACAACGGACAGGCTTCGGTCCGCAATATTCATAAGCCCTAAAACAAACAGGTTTTCGGGGACGTAGAACTTTTCCTCAGAGTTCTCCGCGTAAGCAAGCTTGACCGCCCATTCCGGCTTTCGCTTGTCCGATTCAATCAGGCAGCATTAGCTCGCCGAGTATCTTTGAGAGATTTCCCCGGTTGATCTCGTCGATAATGAACACATAGCGCTGGTTAGGATCCTTGCGAGCTTTTTGGCAAAACGCATAGAAGACGCCATCACGGAGAGTGAACCCAGTTCCCGTGGGGCGATAGCCCTGGGCGAGCTTCGTAACTGTAGGACTGGTGGAACTGGACCGATCCGACTCGGGCCGGGATCCTTGAAGCCCATCAGCGCGTAGGCGAGTCTCTTAGCGACAAAGGTCTTTCCTACACCTGGCGCACCTTGAATGATCAAATTCTTTTTTTGCAAGAAAGTCGAAAGCGTACTTTCGAACAACTGTCGAGACATGAAAAGGCCATCCATAGCGTCGTCTATCGAAAAAACCTCTCGCTCATTCGGTTGCACTGCCGGGATAATCTTTTCCTCACCAAGACCAACGAGCTTCAGGAGTGTTTCGATGTCCTCCGGTCTATCAGTGATTTCTGAGATGGTGATCGGAGGCAACCGGATTGGAGACTGCCACTTTCCCCGTGCCAGCCATTTCACTTTCCGGAGATGTTTAAAGCTGTCTCTCTCATCCCGAACTCGTAAGGACCGTCGACGATTCCGTAGCCGACCACTTCCCGGATTCCTTGGCGGATGAAGACTCGATCCCCTGGCTTCACTTCGTGTGAGAAGTTGAAAGTAGACTTTGAATCGTTCCTAGGTTCTGCATCTTTCCTACACCTCTTGGCTGAGAAGAAAAATGCTCTGACAACGATTGGTAGCCGGCTAGATCCCCTAGTTCATCCCAGCCAATAGCCATGATTCCGGATTCGTAGAACTCATTCCAGAACTCCGCACGGCCACCCGGCGCATAAATCCACACTCGTGAATCAGAGCGATCGTCCTGTTCACCACCCTCTCCGATGCAAGTGCTATTGCTTCGTCATACGAATCGAGGAGATTGGTGATGTCCTCTGTGAACTGGTCGTCCGAAGGCAGGGATTGGGTTGCATAAAATTTGTATGCTATTGTGGCCTGTTCGTATCCTTTACCCAGGGCACCTGTTGCACGGAGATCTAGAACGAGCCCACCACGAAACCAGTCTCTTTCAATCTCGTAAGGGACGGCCGAAGTGCTTCGGCACGTCGATTCAATTCCAAATAGCCCTCTGCTCTGTCCTAGCTCCCTAGAAATCTTCGAACGCCTTGGCTCAGGCACAGATAAAAGCCTGACATGTCTTCTCGGAAAAGCAGAACGCAATAGACACCTTGCTCTGTCGAGGTGGGCTCATCTCTATTCAGGAACGCGAACCACGGTATGTTTGCCCAGTTCCCGGCTCCAAGACTCCAAGAATATTTCAGATATGCCCTACTCTTGAATGCTGGCATTCCTTTTATACCGAACATGAGTCTATCCATGACTCCCCAAAGCTCCGCATGTGTGCCGTAAGGAGTCGGGGTTTTGACGCCAAGAAATATTTGAAGAAACTTGGCGAGCGCTTGCCTGATTGGATTAGCTTCGTTTGAAAACGACGGCCGTTCGTTCTTCTCTAAATGTAAGTCATCGTCCATGCAATATGGCGTCCCTACGCGGCATGTTAGTTCAGCGCTGATCGCGGCTTCCAACCGTTCAGGACTTTGCGCATCCGTCCACTAGCAGCATCGATAAGCTCCTTCGGCAAGGTAAGGGACGACCTTTTCGAAGCTCGCACGTTCCCTATATAGCTGCCTCATAGGGAAACAAGCGGGCACTACGAGTCCCGGCAACGTCAATCTGACATAGCGCCGTTTGAGCATGCGACGCAACAAAACTACCGTGCGCCTCTAACGATGGACGACTTCCAACGGAGCACTAAGTTATTACAATGGACCCTGCACAACACCGTCGGCCCTCGCGTCCCGAGGCAAACACAGGAAGAATGTGTTCTGATAAGCGCTTTGGCACATCCGCAGCGCACCTACTCGAGAGTTGGGTGCAAAGAATGCGCGCTGACGTGCACCGTCGCACAGCTGCGACAACTTCTTCCCGTGGATTGTCAAATTTTCCGCGTCCGTTCAGAAAACAACTGCAGCTGGTCTCACCGCCCGACATAGCGTCTGAGTAAACTCGTCACCTCCAGATGAACCTCCGTGATGCGGAAAGACGAGTAATGGGGCTGAAATATCATAGCCAGACTCTAAGACCGCATCCAACCCGATCTGGTCGATATCTCCACAGAAGAGAGCGACTGGTCCGTACCTACTCGACACGCGAATGATCGCACTAGCAGAATTAGAAGTTATTTTTCTTCCTTTACGGTCCTTTCCGCCCGGACCCTTAGTTGCAATATAGTTCGTAGGAGCGAAGATCTCTAACGTGATGTCTTCAAAGTCAAAATCGCCCGTATTAGATGGTGTCAAGGCAGGGCTAAAATCAACCTGGCCCGATCTATCCAAGTGATCGAGTTCATATGCTAGATCATCCCATGTAGACGATCCCTTCAGCGAATCAGAATTAAATCTAATTTTGTGAATCTCTATTGCATTTGAAGATAGCAATCCCAGGACTCCAGCGATATGATCCGAATCAGCATGCGAGATCAAAAGTACATCTATTTTACAAATCGAGAAAGAAGTCAGGAATTCAAGGAGACCGCTGCGAGGACCGGCATCGATGACAATGATGTTTGATCCTGTGTTCACGACCGCAGCATTACCATGGCCGACATCGACAATGGTTATTGTTCTATCTAAATCCATACCAAAACTAGTCGGCCTCCCAAGAATCAAAGTAGAGATCCACGTCCGAGTCCGCTCCTATATTGACTCTTGCATGCAGCCGCTTCCCGAGTTTTGCCGTCGTCTGCACAATCGCTGGTAAGTCAGCTAACTTCAATCTTATGACATCATTTGAATTCCATGCTGGCACAACTATATACGCGAAGCCTCCTGTATCAACATCTTCGATGCGAATTTGAGTGCGCCAAGGCTTGCGAATGGGTTTGAATTCACCCTTAAACTCGAGCAACACTTGTTCTAAACCTTCTATTACTGAGTCAGGATTCATTTCCGCGGGACGGAGTAATACCGGGATGTGCTTGCGGTATGTCCTCAGCTCACTATATTTGCGTTCTCCCATCGAGTACAAAGGATTGCTGGGAAGGAGCGCTGATACCACCCGGCCACCAATTCTGCCCCATTAAATTGAGCGTACGCCTTAACCTTCAGATGATGATCACAAATTGCAGCGTCCGCTCTTTCGGAACCGACCGTCAGATACTCCGCCAGGGGAGGTAGCGGGCGGCCTCCTTCACGGGCGTAATATTCAAATCGCTCACGGTGTCTTCGTATAGATCACGTACCGCTTTATCGTCGTCAACAATCGCAACACGATCTAGCGTAGCGCCGGCAATTTTCAGACTAGACCCCCAAGACAGGAAGCGTGACTGTAAATTTTGCCCCACCTAATTCGCCATGTGCGATAGCCTCCACCGAACCGCCGAGATCCTGCACGGCATTATGCACGATGGCTAGGCCCAATCCGGTGCCATTAGGGCGATAGTCTCCCCAGGTAACCAGATGTCACGCAGTGAAATGTTTTCAATTCCGGGTCCGCTATCCAGGGTGCGCAAGTTGAGCAAACCGTTACTTGCGTCTGTTCGGACTATGATTCGACGGTCAATCAATGTACCGGCGACCGAAGGCGATCAGGCCATCATTTATCAGATTCGTGATGATAGATTCAATTGCCGCAGGGCTCGCTCTCAAGTATGGCGTTCCTGGAAACAATTCGGGTCGACAAACCACTTGTCGTCCTTCAAAGACTGGCTGGAAGGTTTCAATCGCACCTCTGATCACCTCATGAACATCCACCCGGCCAACGCGTCTTTTGTCGTGATCCACCAACCGTAAAGTGGCGCGACATGGCACTCCTAGAGTTTCGATGGCTTTCTTAATCGATTCAACAGGTTTCTGAAGCAAGTCTGCATATCGGTCGGAAAGAGCTTTCTTAGAACGACTTTCGATCGAGTTTATCGCCACAGAAATACTTTCATGGGGCTACCGCTTGACTGATGGGCAAAGGTCGCTGCGGTGATGCCCGCGGTACTTAACGTTCGGTAAAGCTGTACCTCTTTCTTTGACGTATCACCTTCTCTCTCCTTAGACCGGTCGTAAGCCTGAAACGCTTTTTCAATCGCCTCTCGTAGATTGCTTAGGGGCTTTGCGAATCGCTTCCTCAACACTAACCTTAGCTCTGGATACTTGCTTCGGAGCAGCTGCTTTCTCGGCGGCTCTGCGTTTATTCGCAATCTCCATTCGTCGGCGAGCTATCCACTCCGATCGCATCCTTTGCGAAATTTCGGATGTCATGAAATGCATCGCTTTCGATGAAGCCTGACCGATCAGTCTTTTGAATCAGCAATGCAGTGTTTGATTCAACTGCCACTCGGCCTATCGACGTATTTGTACCAGGGCGCTCTTCAGGACTTTGCACACGGCGGAGATTCATGTCCAACCAGTCGTTGCCCGGATTGCCGTATGGATTAACCCTGAGGCCGTTGTGGCAAAGGTGGACGCCACCGAAGGTCGAGAGCCAATCTCGCACCTCTGTCAGCGAACTCGGTCGCGAAGCAAAGTTGTCCTTGGAAAAAAGATAGACCCAAAGATCAAACGTTACCGGCGGACAATGGTAAGGAGCGCCTTTCTACTTCCCGCTACGTCTTTGTGATCGGCTTTGAAAAAACATCTCCCTTCCAATCAACGACTCGGCCGAAGCAAAACCGGCGATATCAGTGGTAGCAATTAAGTGGAAGTCGGCGTCCGCAAAATACGAACCTTGACGAGCTTTCCGAGATCAGAATATTCTTTGGAAACAAGCGTTGCCTTAAACGTGCTAGGATCGTCGCTCGGAAAAGGATCAGTCAACAAGAGTAGAGATCGGGTAGGCGCTTATACATCTGCATGTGAAACTCTCGACTTCAAGTTCGATAGTCTGATTTCGCTACCATTGCTTGCGGCCTTGGCACGGCGGCGCGCAAGCAGGGGAAGATCGATCTGATCAACAGTCTTAACTGAATCAAATTCATTCCAATCTATCGAGATATGAAATTCAGCTGACTTTGTAGATAGAGGCCGAGTGACTAAGCCAACTTTCGTTCCCATCCTAAGAGCCGCCAGTCGGCCCAACCCCTTATTTCCAGCGGGAATTCGACCAACGCGGGTTTTCGAGACATTAGACTTGGAAGAGCTTCCTATAACAAGCCATCCATCCCGAATGTCTTTCTCATCCATTCCGTCACCATCGTCGGTTACTGTTATTGACCTCCCGGAATCGACCCCTCCAATTTGACAAAGCATTTCCGAGCGTTAGCGTCGTAGGCGTTTTTTACCAACTCAAGAATGCTTTGGTCCGGCGTTGGATTCAGCTCTTCGCCGAGCCGACGAATTAGCTGCGTTGCGAAGCGAATGTGCGCATTACTGATTGGTAATGTCCCATAACGGCAGATTCCAGATGGCCGCGACGGTCAAATGACGGCACCTACTTGAGCTGTCGAGCCACTTATTTGTCGCATCCGTTTTCAATAGACGTAGCAAGCGACGACAAGTCGCTAATCGACCATCTTTCGGAATAACCACGATCAAGTGGTTTTCCACGGCCATTGCTCTCTTGGA
>CAWAIX010000003.1:0-458567 GCA_963782175.1 uncultured Acidobacteriaceae bacterium | reverse complement strand
AGCGATGGTCGACTTGATGATCTGGTTATGAAGTAGATCGGGTGTAAGTTCATCGACTGAGCACAATAAGCGGTTCTTCCAGAAGCGAGCCGCACTTCGTGATCCTTAGATCAGAAATCGGCCACGTGGCGAACTCAATTTCCTCGATGATCGACTTCATAACCTCGATCGAGGCGTCGACGAACTAGGAATGAGGTCTCTTTGAGAAGGAGCTTTGTGAATAGATTGACAAGGTCCGTGTCCTCTGTTGCCTGAATCTGTGTCGGCGGTCCACCTTCGAATTGCTCCCAGGCGTACAGAAACATGTAATACAAGTTTCGGATGTCGATGTTAGGACGATCCTTGCTTACCATTGCAGCCGCTCACACCAGAAATCAACTTTGTCTGGGCTATCGAACCAATATTCTTCGAGCAGCGGCTTGATCTCCGAACTAATCACCCGGCAATACCATTCGCGCTCCAACGCACTCTTATTTTGATCAGAGGCCTCGAGCGGCGGGGGTTCGCAAAGAAGCTGTGGCCGATGCAGAGTCCTCGGCCGAGGTTCGCGCGATCCTTTTCAATTTCTTCGTTCAACTCGCCCACCCGCGATCGAATGACCGCGATCACGGAATCTGACAAACCCCTGGCGTTCAAAAATGACTGAAAGCTCCGCTCCCTGAACCCCGGGGGTAACTCGACGAACGCAAAGCGGCGCCTCAGAGCATAGTCAACAACGGACAGGCTTCGGTCCGCAGTATTCATAAGCCCTAAAACAAACAGGTTTTCGGGGACGTAGAACTTTTCCTCAGAGTTCTCCGCGTAAGCAAGCTTGACCGCCCATTCCGGCTTTCGCTTGTCCGATTCAATGAGCAGCATTAGCTCGCCGAGTATCTTTGAGAGATTTCCCCGGTTGATCTCGTCGATAATGAACACATAGCGCTGGTTAGGATCCTTGCGAGCTTTTTGGCAAAACGCATAGAAGACGCCATCACGGAGAGTGAACCCAGTTCCCGTGGGGCGATAGCCCTGGACGAAGTCTTCGTAACTGTAGGACTGGTGGAACTGGACCGATCCGACTCGGCTGGGATCCTTGAAGCCCATCAGCGCGTAGGCGAGTCTCTTAGCGACAAAGGTCTTTCCTACACCTGGCGCACCTTGAATGATCAGATTCTTTTTTGCCAGCCAGTCGAAAGCGTACTTTCGAACAACTGTCGAGCATGAAAAGGCCATCCATAGCGTCGTCTATCGAAAAAACCTCTCGCTCATTCGGTTGCACTGCCGGGATACTCTTTTCCTCACCAAGACCAACGAGCTTCAGGAGTGTTTCGATGTCCTCCGGTCTATCAGTGATTTCTGAGATGGTGATCGAGGGAACCGGATTGGAGACTGCCACTCTCCCCGTGCCAGCCATTTCACTTTCCGGATATGTTTAAAGCTGCCCTCTCATCCCGAAACTCGTAAGGACCGTCGACGATTTCGTAGCCGACCACTTCCCGGATTCCTCGGCGGACGAACACTCGATCCCCTGGCTTCACTTTGTGTAGAAGTTGAAAGTAGACTTTGAATCGTTCCTAGGTTCTGCATCTTTCCTGATACCTCTGGGCGTGAGAAGAAAAATGCTCTGACAACGATTGGTAGCCGGCTAGATCCCCTAGTTCATCCCAGCCAATAGCCATGATTCCGGATTCGTAGAACTCATTCCAGAACTCCGCACGGCCACCCGGCACATAAATCCGCACTCGTAAATGCAGCGATCGTCCTGTTCACCACCCCTCTCCGATGCAAGTGCTATTGCTTCGTCATACGAATCGAGGAGATTGGTGATGTCCTCTGTGAACTGGTCGTCCGAAGGCAGGGATTGGGTTGCATAAAATTTGTATGCTATTGTGGCCTGTTCGTCTCCTTTACCCAGGGCACCTGTTCACGGAGATCGAGACCGGGGCCCACCACGAACCGATTCTCTTTCAATCTCGTAAGGGACGGCCGAAGTGCTTCGGCACGTCAATTCAATTCCAAATAGCCCTCGGTCCGTCCTAGCTCCCCTAGAAATCTTCGTAACGCCTTGGCTCAGGCACAGATAAAAGCCTGACATGTCTTCTCGGAAAAGCAGAACGCAATAGACACCTTGCTCTGTCGAGGTGGTCTCATCTCTATTCAGGAACGCGATCCACGGTATGTTTGCCCAGTTCCCGGCTCCAAGACTCCAAGAATATTTCAGATATGCCCTACTCTTGAATGCTGGCATTCCTTTTATACCGAACATGAGTCGATCCATGACTCCCCGAAGCTCCGCATGTGTGCCGTAAGGAGTCGTGGTTTTGACGCCAAGAAATATTTGAAGAAACTTGGCGAGCGCTTCCTGATTGGATTAGCTTCGTTTGAAAACGACGTGCGTTCGTTCTTCTCTAGATGTAAGTCATCGTTCATGCGGTATGGCGCTCCCTACGCGGCATGTTAGTTCAGCGCTGATCGCGGCTTCCAACCGTTAAGGACTTTGCGCATCCGTCCACTAGCAGCATCGATAAGCTCCTTCGGCAAGGTAAGGGACGACCTTTTCGAAGCTCGCACGTTCCCTATATAGCTGCCTCATAGGGAAACAAGCGGGCACTATCTAGTCCTTGCTAACGTCATATCTGACATAGCGCCGTTTGAGCATGCGACACAACAAAACTACCGTGCGCCTCTAACGATGGAATGACTACAACGGAGCATCTAAGCTTATTACAATGGACCCTGCACAACACCGTCGGCCCTCGCGTCCCGAGGCAAACACAGGAAGAATGTGTTCTGATAAGCGCTTTGGCACATCCGCAGCGCACCTACTCGAGAGTTGGGTGCAAAGAATGCGCGCTGACGTGCACCGTCGCACAGCTGCGACAACTTCTTCCCGTGGATTGTCAAATTTTCCGCGTCCGTTTTAAAACAACTGCAGCTGGTCTCACCGCCCGACATAGCGTCTGAGTAAACTCGTCACCTCCAGATGAACCTCCGTGATGCGGAAAGACGAGTAATGGGGCTGAAATGAGTGCCAGACTCTAAGACCGCATCCAACCCGATCTGGTCGATATCTCCACAGAAGACAGGACTCGTCCGTACCTACTCGACACGCGAATGATCGCACTAGCAGAATTAGAAGTTATTTTTCTTCCTTTAGGTCCTTTCCCGCCCGGACCCTTAGTTGCAATATAGTTCGTAGGAGCGAAGATCTCTAACGTGATGTCTTCAAAGTCAAAATCGCCCGTATTAATGGTGTCAAGGCAGGGCTAAAATCAACCTGGCCCGATCTATCCAAGTGATCGAGTTCATATGCTAGATCATCCATGTAGACGATCCCTTCAGCGAATCAGAATTAAATCTAATTTTGTGAATCTCTATTGCATTTGAAGATAGCAATCCCAGGACTCCAGCGATATGATCCGAATCAGCATGCGAGATCAAAAGTACATCTATTTTACAAATCAAGAAAGAAGTAAGGATTGAAGGAATCGCTGCGAGGCCCGCATCGATAACAATGATGTTTGATCCTGTGTTCACGACCGCAGCATTACCATGGCCGACATCGACAATGGTTATTGTTCATCTAAATCCATACCAAAACTAGGGCATCCCAAGAATGAAAGTAAGATCCTCATCCAGTCCGTTCCTATATTGCCGTTGCATGCAGCCGCTTCCCGAGTTTTGCCGTCGTCTGCACAATCGCTGGTAAGTCAGCTAACTTCAATCTTATGACATCATTTGAATTCCATGCTGGCACAACTATATACGCGAAGCCTCCTGTATCAACATCTTCGATGCGAATTTGAGTGCGCCAAGGCTTGCGAATGGGTTTGAATTCACCTTTAAACTCGAGCAACACTTGTTCTAAACCTTCTATTACTGAGTCAGGATTCATTTCCGCGGGACGGAGTAATACCGGGATGTGCTTGCGGTATGTCCTCAGCTCATCTATATTTGCGCGCTCCCATCGAGTACAAAGGATTGCTGGGAAGGAGCGCTGATACCACCCGGCCACCAATTCTGCCCCATTAAATTGAGCGTACGCCTTAACCTTCAGATGATGATCACAAATTGCAGCGTCCGCTCTTTCGGAACCGACCGTCAGATACTCCGCCAGGGGAGGTGAGCGGGCCGTCCTCCTTCACGGGCGTAATATTCAGATCGCTCACGGTGTCTTCGTATAGATCACGTACCGCTTTATAGTCATCAACAATCGCAACACGATCTAGCGTAGCGCCGGCAATTTTAAGACTAGACCCCCAAGACAGGAAAATTAACTGTAAATTCTTCCCCACCTAATTCGCCATGTGCGATAGCCTCCACCGAACCGCCGAGATCCTGCACGGCATCATGCACGATGGCTAGGCCCAATCCGGTGCCATTAGGGCGAGTAGTCTCCCCAGGTAACCAGATGTCACGCAGTGAAATGTTTTCAATTCCGGGTCCGCTATCCAGGGTGCGCAAGTTGAGCAAACCGTTACTTGCGTCTGTTCGGACTATGATTCGACGGTCGCCGTACCTGATGACTCGAAGGCGATCAGGCTATTATTTATCAGATTCGTGATGATAGATTCGATTCCGCAGGGCTCGCTCTCAAGTATGGCGTTCCTGGATTCAATTCGGGTTGACAAACCACTTGTCGTCCTTCAAAGAATGGCTGGAAGGTTTCAATCGCACCTCTGATCACCTCATGAACATCCACCCGGCCAACGGGTCTTTTGTCGTGATCCACCAACCGTAAAGTGGCGCTACTTAGCACTCCTAGAGTTTCGATGGCTTTCTTAATCGATTCAACAGGTTTCTGAAGCAAGTCTGCATATCGGTCGGAAAGAGCTTTCTTTAGAACGACTTTCGATCGAGTTTATCGCCACAGAAATAACTTTCATGGGGCTACCGCTTGACTCATGGGCAAAGGTCGCTGCGGTGATGCCCGCGGTACTTAACGTTAGGTAAAGCTGTACCTCTTTCTTTAAGGTATCAACTTCTCTCTCCTTAGACCGGTCGTAAGCCTGAAACGCTTTTTCAATCGCCTCTCTAGATTGCTTAGGGGCTTTGCGAATCGCTTCCTCAACACTAACCTTAGCTCTGGATACTTGCTTCGGAGCAGCTGCTTTCTCGGCGGCTCTGTGCTTATTCGCAATCTCCATTCGTCGGCCAGCCATCCACTCCATCGCATCCTTTGCGAAATTTCGGATGTCATGAAATGCATCGCTTTCGATGAAGCCTGACCGATCAGTCTTTTGAATCAGCAACTCAGTGTTTGATTCAACTGCCACTCGGCCTATCGACGTATTTGTACCAGGGCGCTCTTCAGGACTTTGCACACGGCGGAGATTCATGTCCAACCAGTCGTTGCCCGGATTGCCGTATGGATTAACCCTGAGGCCGTTGTGGTAAAGGTGGACGCCACCGGAGGCCCAGAGCCAATCTGGCACCTCTGTCAGTGAACTCGGTCGCGAAGCAAAGTTGTCCTTGGAAAGAAGATAACCCAAAGATCAAACGTTACCGGCGGACAATGGTAAGGAGCGCCTTTTCTACTTCCCGCTACGTCTTTGTGATCGGCTTTGAAAAGAACATCTCCCTTCCAATCAACTACTTCGGCCGAAGCAAAACCGGCGATATCAGTGGTAGCAATTAAGTGGAAGTCGGCGTCCGCAAAATACGAACCTTGAACGAGCTTTTGAGATCAGAATATTCTTTGGAAACAAGCGTTGCCTTAAACGTGCTAGGATCGTCGCTCGGAAAAGGATCAGTCAACAAGAGTAGAGATCGGGCAAGGCGCTTTACATCTGCATGTGAAACTCTCGACTTCAAGTTCGATAGTCTGATTTCGCTACCATTGCTTGCGCCCTTGGCACGGTGGCGCGCAAGCAGGGGAAGATCGATCTGATCAACAGTCTTAACTGAATCAAATTCATTCCAATCTATCGAGATATGAAATTCAGCTGACTTTGTAGATAGAGGCCGAGTGACTAAGTCAACTTTTGTTCCCATCCTAAGAGCCGCCAGTCGGCCCAACCCCTTATTTCCAGCGGGAATTCGACCAACGCGGGTTTTCGAGACATTAGACTTGGAAGAGCTTCCTATAACAAGCCATCCATCCCGAATGTCTTTCTCATCCATTCCGTCACCATCGTCGGTTACTGTTATTGAACCTCCTTCGGAATCGACCCCCTCCAATTTGACAAAGCAATTCCCAGCGTTAGCGTCGTAGGCGTTTTTTACCAACTCAAGAATGCTTTGGTCCGGCGTTGGATTCAGCTCTTCGCCGAGCCGACGAATTAGCTGCGTTGCGAAGCGAATGTGCGCATTACTCATTGGTAATGTCCCATAACGGCAGATTCTTGATGGCCGCGACGGTCAAATGACGGCACCTACTTGAGCTGTCGAGCCACTTATTTGTCGCATCCGTTTTCAATAGACGTAGCAAGCGACGACAAGTCGCTAATCGACCATCTTTCGGAATAACCACGATCAAGTGGTTTTCCACGGCCATTGCTCTCTTGGAATTGACTATCGTCCCAACGCATCGGAATTTATCACCAGGCCAGACGTACGTCTGATTGCGACGAAAGGCCCTTCAAACGCTGAGGCGGCACGAATCCTAAGGCCTGCATCGTCTACGATTTTCCATGGCGGCAAGACTCTTGGATGAACATAGGATTTCCATGTTCCAGAATTTGCGTGTCGGTGGGGAACAATTGTCCCAACGCGAACCTCGAATAGGTCGCTGACTAATTTATGTTTCGAGGTTGGTCTCCGATGCCATCCACTCGTAGCCGTACCACAATCTGCTTTCCTGAGTATCACCGAGAAAACGTCGACGTCAGTGGATGGGTCAAATAACCCTACAATCTTAGATTGAAGAAAATCTGTATGTTTTGACACATATTCACGCCAGGCTCTATATCTAGGTCCAGTTCTCAAGACGTCGGGTAGAATGGCCGCGATTATTGCCCCATTCGGTGTTACTTTTAAGCATCGGTCAATGAAAGCAGCAGCACGTGTTATCCGTCCGCTGGCCCACTCGCAAGAATCGGAAGCTGCGGTGAGGGTGAAGGGGGGATTGAGGACGATTACGGAGCCCGGCGGAACTGACCAATCTTGGAATGCACTATAAACCCGGATATTCGAGAGAAGCGGACGCACATGGTCCGTGGATATGTCAACGGTTGCTCCGCGACTTACAGCAAAAAGTGCAAGCCGAAGCTGCGTTGCCTTTACTAGCTGTGGAACTATATCGAAGCCGCTCAGCCGATCATTCCAATTGCAAAGCGTGGCCGAAAGTAATTGTTCCACGGGCAATTGGCTCGCACATGCAATTAATAGATCCCCAGCGCCGCATGCCGGGTCGATATAGCATTTCGTTCTCCCACCCGTTAAAACCAGAGTGTGCTGCAGCAAGTTGTACGAGAGGGCTGATCCGGTTAGAAAGATACCTCGCTGTCGTAGGTATTCGATAGGGACAGATCGCCTGAGTATCCGGCCAGGCTCACCATCCAATGCAAGCTTAAGACGAGCTGCGTTCGTATCTAAACGAAGGCCAGGTACTAATCGACTTCCGAGTTCTTTCAAGTATGACTCAAAAACTTGCATATCAAGGATTTAGGATTCTAGCTGTCAATGTAGACAATCTATAGGACCTGTCCGGATGCACTTCGTTCAGACTCCTGTCAACGCGCATCAGACTGACTTCCCTCCGTAACGAGTCTCAAAGCCCAAACTTTTTAGCTTTGCGATAGCCTGATGAGAGTTAGTCGGATCATTTGGTGCGACACCCGCTGCCTCGAGGATGAGAGGCCGCGCGGGTAGTTCTCGTCCTTGAACAATTGTCGTCCATTTGGGCATCTGTCTAGTCCAGCGAAAATTCTGAGCTGCCCGAATAATGTCCTCTTTGGTGAGGGCCTCGACCTTCTCGCTTGCCATGGTGCGGCTCCTAAATTATTCATCATCATACTCATCATCTTCATATTCAACAAGGCGGCGATGCATCTAGGCACGTCTTCTGTTGTCGTTCCGAAATGATCGCGTTGCACTTGAAGAATCAACAGCATACGCGACGTTCGACTCGGATAGGGTGTCTTCGAGAATAACGTTAGGTATTACCCAACGAATGCTGCGAAAGAATGGAAACTCGCAGCCAGGAAGCAATCGAACGCCTAATCTAAATCGTCGGATTCAACTTCGAACACGGCCCGAAGATGTTTAGTACCCCCACAATGAGACCTCATCTCATTAGCCTGATCGGCTCGATTGCGGAATAACTTCGCGACTCCTACCGGCGACATCCGCGATATTTTTCATTGACGTGAAACTTCGCTACGAAATACGGTCACGACCGCTGTTTGCAACGGTGACCGGAGATTCAGAAGGGCTCCCTCGCTCGATCCGCGAGCTCCAATCATGGGGGTGGGGGGTCTCATGAAGGGCGCGCGGGTGGGTCGACCGGGAAATATTTAAGACGCGGCCCCACGCATACCAAAAAAGCAGCTTTGAAGGGCCGCTTATTCGACACGTTATTCGACACGCATCGTTTTGGCATTGCAGATATTGCTCTAAGTTATTTATTTTGTGATTGGTAGCGCCATCGGGGATCGAACCCGAACTCTCCGCCTTGAGAGGGCGGCGTGTTAACCAATTACACCATGGCGCCAAATGAGGAGCTGGCCAGAAGCGATCTGCCTCAACAGCCAACCTTTCCACTATACCAGACAGGAGACGACGATCAAGTCCCCGATCAGAGTCCGCGCCATGAGCACCATCTACGACCAGAAGCATCCTCAGCCAAGCGTCCAGTTGAGGAGATCGGCGATCGTGGCAGGTGAAGTGGACTGCGTGCCGCGGGCCAGCGACGGCGAGATGGCGAGCGCCTGGTTGTGTCCTTCGAACCAGACGAGAAACGACGACCGCTCGGAGCCAGGCAGGCGCTGCTGGTTGATCCAGTTGTACCAGGCGCCCATGTCGGCATCGATCAGCGAGCCCGCGGGATCCAGTTCTGACGCGGCCGTGTTGGCGAGCAGCTCGTTCATCGAGCGCTGCCGCTGGCGGGGTCCGAAGCGCACCAGCATGGTGAGAGGCTGAGCGCGGCGAAGCGCCTCGCGGGCTGTCCACTGCGCAAAGGTGGTGCTGAAGATCTGCGTGCCGGAACCTTCGGTCAGCACCTTGAGCTGGAAGTAATTCAGCACGGGATCGACGGATGGGTCCATGCCGATGTCGGCGGGCGTGAGCTGGGCGAGATGCGTGCGCAATTCCTCCGGACCCATTCCGGGACGGACAATCTCGGCCTGCATGTTGCGCAGCAATGCGGCGCGGACGGGCTCCAGCCCCTGCCAAGAGACACAGGTGAGCGAACGGCTGTGGTCGAGCACCTGTCCGCCTTCGATATACCAATGGCCGTAGGGAACGGGATGGGCGGCGGCGCGCTTGCCCACCGCTTCCAGAAGCACCTCGACGCCGTTATCGGGTTTTACCTGCACGAAGTAGGTTCCGTGTTTGCGCAGATTGCGAAAGAGGGTTTCGTCCGTTGAGGCGACGCCCTGGCCGACGATGGCGATGCCGAGACGGTTCACTGGCAGCGGCTGGGGCGCGATCGCGGCGTGCATGCGGTCGCCATATTCGGTAGCGGCCTTGCGGAAGGCATCGAGCTGATGCGTGGACCACAGGTAGGCGGACTGCTGTGCGAGGAACTCGGCCGGCCGCCCGGCCCAGTCGAACTGCTCCAGCTTCGGCGAGAGCGTTATCTGCAAGAAGGGCTGGAACCACTCGGTAATCTGGGCCGGCATAAGGCGGCTTAAGACCGTGAGTTCACCCGTGATCTGGCTGCGCTCGGCTGGGAATTTGTAGTCGTACTCGACGACCTCGCGGAGCAGGCTCGGAACGAAGCTCAGCGGAAGCTGCCGTAGCGTGTCGAGATTGGCAACGGCGAGCTTCTTCGCTTCCGGAGGGTATCCGGCGAACTGCGCGGCAGTCAGATCGCGTGGGAGCATGGCTACAAAAACTCCGTAACCGGCTTGCCCTGCGAAAGCGTCGGGGTGAAGCCCATAATGGCCCCGAGTGTCGGAACAAGGTCGGTGGACTGCATCGGCCGGTCGTAGACGACGCCCTCGCGCACGCCCGCGCCAAGGGCCATCATCCACGTGGTACGCGATGCCGGATCGCCGGTGCGATGGTGCTGGAATCCATTGCCGCCGGCGTCCTCGTCGGAGTCGCGGCCGAAGTCGGGCAGGATGAACAGCGTGGTATTGCCGGCGTATTCCGGCTCGCTCTGGATCACCTTCCACAGCTCGCCGCAGAGGCGGTCGGTGCGGCGGATGCCTTCAATGTAGAGCGAATAAGCACCGGCGTGGGCCACGTCGATATCGTGCATGGTGATCCACAGCAGGCTCGGCGCTTGCTGGCGCATGAGCTGGCGCGCGATGTAGAGAGAAAGCTCGTCCGGACTGGATAGAGTTTTCGCGTGCGCCTTGAAGTCGTCGACAGAAAGCTTGAGCACCATGTCGAGCTGCTGCAGGTCGAATTCGCTGCCTCCGAGCTGCGGGGCGTACAGAGGGGTTTCGTAATTGTCGCGGAGAAGATGCTCGTAGTCGGTCGTCGTGCCGGACATCGCCGCAGTCAGCAGATGCTTGGGCAGGATCACGCGCGCGCCCCAGCCCGGCCCGTAGGAGCGGTAGTCGCTTTCTCCGATGCGGTTGAAGCCGTTGCTCGGTGCAACGACCCACGCGTCAGACACAGGGCGCTTGAGGTCCTTGCGGAAGTACTCGAACACTGTAGGATGCTCGGGCGGCACGGCGGAGAAGTTGTTCAGCGTCTCGTAGACTCCCGTAGTAAGGCTGGCAGTCGCAACGTAGTGGCCGAGGATTCCGCGGTTGACGACCTGCGTAAAGAAGCTGGACTGCGGCGCCAGCTCACGCAGCAGGTGCGGAATATTCTCCTGGCCGTCGGGAGCGAATGTCTCCTGGTCACGGGCGCCGCCGCCAAACGTAACGACGATAACTTTGCGCTTCTTTGCGGCTCCGAAGACGAACGGGCTGGCGCTCATCAGGGCGGAGCCGGCGACGAGACCGGCGGCCGAACGCAGAAAGTCGCGGCGCGTGCAGGCGAGCGCGCGGGCGACTTCGCGCGGGCTCTCCGCGGCCCAGCTATTACGAAATGGAAATTGCTCGCTCATCGTGCTTGTCCGGTCAGGGCTTCGCCGCTGCCGGCGCGGCCTTTGCGGTGTAGACAAACTGCTGGACTTCAGCCCGCTCCTTGTCCAGATCAGCCATGTGCTGCGCTCGCAGCCGCTGGTAAACATCGAACTCCTGCTGCGCGCGATCTTTCTGGCCGGTATGGACGTAAACCTGACCGAGACGATAGTGAGCGTCGGCAAGATTGGCGTTCAACTCGAGTGCGCGCTCGTATTCCGGCCCCGCTTTCACGTAATCATGCTGATCTGAGTAGAGATTCCCAAGCTGCAGGTGCGCTTCGGCCAGCTTCGGATCGAGGGTCACGGATTTTTCGAGCAGAGACTTGACCTCCTGAAGATCGAGCCCGGGACCCTCGACCCGCTTCCCCTTCCATAAGCTCATCGCATAGTAGTACCAGGCCTGACCGTTGCCGGGCTGCAGATCGCGAAAGCGGCGGAAGCGCTCGGTGACCTCGGCGGCCTGGTTCGGCGAGCTATCGTAGGCCTTCGACAGAAAGTAATAGCAGCGCGGGTCTGAGGGGTCGAGGTCGGCGGCTGAGAGCAGCGCCTTGACGGCGTCGTCGTACTTGCCGCGCGAATAAAGGGCCATACCAAGCCCGATAAAGAGGCGCGGCGACTTCGGATAGAGTTCTGTGCCCTTCTGAAACACCTCGATGGCAGGCTCGTAGGTGCGGTGCAGCAGCAGCTCGCTTCCCCAGTGGAAGAGGTTATCCTCGCTGGGTTCCATATGAGCCGCGGTCTGAAGCTCGTTCACCGCGTCGAGATATTTTGCCTGCTTTTCTTCGATCTGGCCGAGCAGACTGTGCAGTTCCGCAGTGTTCTTCTGCGCCAGGAGATTCTGCACGACCTGGTGTGCCTGATCGTATCGCCCGGCGAGGAAATACGTCATGGCGAGATCGTATCCGTTGCCGTAAGAAGCCGGATGGATGCGCTGCGCCTCTTCAAGATAGGGCGCGGCTTCACTAAGCTTCCCCGACTGCACATAAAACTCGCCGAGATTGTGGTTTGCATCGTAGTCCTTCGGTTCGAGAGCCAGGGCCTTTCGAAACTGCTCGCCGGCCTGTTCGGTCTTCCCTGCATGCACCAGGCTGGCGGCAAGGTTAGTGTGAGCCTCGGCCGAATCGGGCTTCAACTGCACGGCAATCTGAAAGTGCTCCAGAGCCTTCCCGTCCTGCGACTGCGCGGCGTAGGCGAGACCGAGCAATTCGTGGATCTCGAAACTCCTGGGCGCATAAACAAGAAGCGTTTCGAGTTGCGCGGAAGCTTCTGCGTATTTTCCAGCATCGTATTGGGCCACGGCCGACTGAAACT
The DNA here is from genome assembly GCA_963782175.1 of uncultured Acidobacteriaceae bacterium. Lineage (GTDB taxonomy): Bacteria > Acidobacteriota > Terriglobia > Terriglobales > Acidobacteriaceae > Silvibacterium. The sequence goes on along the minus strand of CAWAIX010000003.1, from coordinate 446,092 downwards.
GGCGATCCAGTTTCTCGTTCCGGTCGTCTTCGGCTGAAGCAAGCGCAGAACACGCGAGAAGAACAGACAAGATTGCCGGCAGACCCCTGCGCTTCATGTCTTACAGTCTAACTCTGCCGTTCCATGCAGAAGAACACCCCGGAACGCTGCTGAACAGCCGCGGCATTCCGGGGTGGGTTGGAGGGGCAAATTCTAGTAATACAACTTCAGGGCAAACTGTATCTGCCTCGGAGCGTCGGGAGCATCGCGGGTAGATCCAATTGCACCGAAGTTAGAGTTGTTGAAATTCCCGGAGTTCGGAATTGCGGTAACGCCGTTGCCGCCGAAGTTCGGAGCATTGAAATTCGGATGGTTGACGATGTTGAAGAACTCCGCCCGGAACTCCATCCTGAAGCGCTCGGTGATAGGTATGTTCTTGAAGGCGGAGAAGTCCCAACGATGATAGCCCGGGCCTTCGTCCACGGTCGTCGGACGGTTACCCAAAGCTGCGAATCCCGTCAGTGGAACGCATCCGGCGGGAGAACCCGCAAGCGGTACGAGGCCGCCGGCCGCGTTTGTGACCAGCTGGCAAGGCTGTTGGAAGGCTGCCGGGTTCCCAAACCAATACGGTGTCAAATGTCCGTTTGCATTCGGCCTGAGTTTGATTCCGAGCTTCTGGCTCTCACCAGGAACACTCACATCGTAGCAGCCCGAGCCGGCGGTTGTGCTGGTTGGGCAACTGAGAGTCATAGGCTGGCCACCCTGCAGGGTGAGGATCCAGTTTGCGCTCCACCCTCCAACTACGAAGTTACCGACCTTACCCATCTGGTTCGCGTAAGGCTTATTCTTGCCGAACGGCAGCTCGTACCCGCCGCTGAAGTGGAAGACGTTGGTGATGTTGAAATTTGCCAGTCCCCAATCTCCGCGGAGACCAAAGCCCGGCAAGCCAGGGTTGCGGTTGGTACTCGCACTACCGCCATTGAGCAGGTCGCCAGCATCGCTAAAGGTCTTCGAAAATGTGTAGGTGAGGAGGAAATTCAGCCCGTTGGAGAACTGCTGTTCGAGCTTGGTTTGCAGGCCGTTGTAGACGCTGGCTCCGATCATTTGCCCGAGGGAACCAGTCGAGAAATCCGGAAACGGAAGTGTACCCAGGGTGCCGCCACCGACCCCACCTGCTGTGGTACTTGCATTGTAGGCCTGCAGCTTAGTCACAAACTGGGCTTGAGTATTGTCCTGAAGATTGTCGGCCTTGGTGAGGACATAAGCGATCTGCGCCGACATTGAGCGAGTGATCGCATACTGCACCGAGAGGTTGGCGGCAACGGTACTGGGCGTTACGAACTTGAACTGTAATCCCTGAAGTCCCAGGCCAGCTGCGTTCACGTCAAGAGGTGTAAACGAAAGGCAGGAGAAGCCGGATTCAAAGGTCGCGGTCCCGCCGTAACCGGCCGTAGGGCAATTGGCGTAGGGGGTGTTGTAGCTCACAGGTGCGACGGTGCTTTGAGTGGATCCGGTAGGAACCCGGGCAGTGTAGTTGAAGTTGTACACAAAGGGATAATTTTCACCAATATTGGGCCCGTATCCCTGATTCTCAAAGGCATTCCAGAAGAGGCCGATACCGCCGCGCACGACAAGTTTTGGAGTCGCTTGATACGCAAAGCCGGCCCTGGGCGCAAAGTTATTCTTTGGCGCCTTGAGTAATCCCTGGCCGTACCTGTTGGTCGGATCAAGAATAATTTTGTCCGTGGCCAGGAGATTAATGAAACTCGTAGATAACTGTCTGTCGTCCTTCCCGCTCGCAGGGATGATGAACGTGCCGGTGCCATTCGGAGGCCCGCTGGGAACGAAGTTGGCCTGGCCTCCATTTGTTTCGTTGATGGGACCAAAGTAGTCGTAGCGCAGTCCAAGGTTGAGCGTGAGCTTGGGATTTATTTTCCAGTCGTCCTGGAAGTAAGCCGCGAAGTAGGCTCGCTCATCGTAGGTCTTGCTGATATTGGAGGCCTGCACCTGATCGGAGCCTCCTGAAAGGATAGTACCGCCGTTCTGAGGTGCAATCGGCGGCAGAATAAACTGCCCGATACCCGTGGTGCTGCTGTTGTTGCCCGGAACATCTGTAAAGTTGCCGTTGTAGTCGAACTGGCCATGCGAGTAGGCCGGCTGCAGGGTATTGAACCTTACGTGCTGGTATTCAATGCCCATCTTGAAGCTGTGAGCCTGGTAAACCTTCGAAAAGTCGTCGGTGACCTGCGTTGTTTGCGTGGTTTCGTCCGAAGGCAGGAAGTTGTTGCTACCCAGGTTGGACAGCCCGCCGAACGTGAAGCCGGGAAGGCCGCCGTTTTCATTCACCTGCGGGATTCCTGCAATTCCGAACTGCTCAGGGATGCCAAGCTGAGTGCCCACCGGGCCGAATCGCGAGGTGTGCAGGTGGTCCCACCCGATGCGTGCTACGTTCACTGTGCTCGGCGAGAACACGTGCGTATAGGCTGCCACGCCCTGGAAAGATTTCGCAGTCTGGATACCCTCCTGGAAGCCTCCGCCATCCGCTATGCCCCCGAAGGGCCCAGGAATGTCTTGCGGGTTGTCCCAATAGCTGACGCGCGCGAACACCTGATCTTTCTCCGTCATGTCGAAGTCAGCCCGGACGTCAAACTGGTTGTTGAATTGGGTCAGCTTGGGACTGTCTGCAAAATTTGAACTGACTCCGCCAGCCGTCGGCAGCGGATAGAGATTCAGCAGGGCGACCGCGTTGGGGTCGATCCGGTTGCCAGGGATTTGATTCAGGTCGGGACAGTTCGCGAGGGAATAAACCGTGGTTGAAGGCGGGCAGGTACTGGTGAACGGGTCGCGAACATAATTACCAGTTGTTCCAACCTCACGCGTCGTCGCGGGATCCAGCACTGTACCGACGGGGATCGATCGTCCCAGGGCATCGATGCGCGCCGCACTCGAGGCATTGGCGGTGATCAGTTCAGAGAGATTCGAATAACCGCTGTTGCGCTGCAATACGGTCGGCACGCTGATTCCAGACTGCGTATTGCCCTGCACGTGACGGAAACCCTGGTAATCGCCAAAGTAGAAGATTTTGTTCTTGATGATCGGGCCGCCGATGGAGGCGCCGAACTGGTTCCAGCGAAGCTCTCCTTTTGGGACGCCATTGTTATTTTCAAAAAAGTCGGCGGCATCGAGCACGTCGTTACGGAAGAACTCCCAGACTGCGCCATGGATCTGATTCGTGCCGGACTTGACTGTGGCGTTGAGGACGGCGCCAGCGGCACGACCCAGCTCGGCGCTGTAGTCGGAAGTCTGTACCTTGAACTCCGAGATCGCGTCCGGCGGAGGAAGAACGACAAAGTTGGTTCCGTTGAGGAAATCGACGTTATCGGAGTTGTTGTCGATGCCGTCGAGCAAATAGTTGTTCTGCGCTGGGCGAAGCCCGTTGGCGGAAAAGGCGCCGTTGGCGGCATTGCCGCGCGTGTCCGCCTGCGGCGTATTCACCCCGGCGGAGATCTGCGCCAGGAAGGTAAAGTTGCGGCCATTCAACGGCAGATTATTGACGCTCTGCTCATTGACTACCTGGCCGGTGGATGCGTCTTCGGTCTGTAACTGCGGAGGCGCGGCAGTGACCTCAACGGTCTGCGTCGCGGAGCCTGGCTTGAGTTCAATATTGACGCGCAGGTTCTGGCTCACATTGACAGTCAGGTTCTGTTGGGTCGTCGTCGAGAATCCGGCAGCCGTGACCGTAATGGAGTAATGCCCGATTCTGACCGGCGAGAAGGTGTACACGCCTGAGCTATCGGCAGTCGTCTCCAAGGTTAAGCCTTGGTCCGTATTCAGCAACGTTACCTTCGCATTGGGAACCACCGCGCCGCTCGAATCCTGAACGACTCCGGTGATTGAGCCCTGGTCGACCTGAGCGAATACTTTGAGACCTGGCGCCAGAATGACCAATGCAAAGGTGAAAACCGCGATGAAGGGGATCAAGCGGACGAAGCTGTATTTTTTGTGAATGGAACCCATGTCAGTAGCCTCAACTTTCCTAAGTCCTGCAATGCGTGAACAATTCACATCTTGTCGGGTATGGCCTGTAAACGGTTACGTACAGCATGCGTGTAAGCGGTTACCCGACTATCGAAAGCACGCTAGTACAGCGACGCATGCTTTGTCAACCAAAAGGTGGAGGGTGGCATCATCCCGCGCTTGGACGTGGTGAACAACCGGCCGAAACCATGCCCCATGTGACGGGATCGAGCGCCCGATGCTAGTATGCGAAAACGACCACCCTTTCCAGCCTGGAACCCCTGAGGATGCCGCATCTCAAGGACTTAGCCCGCTTCCCTTCCCGCCGGACATTTCTGAAAAGCATGGCCTTTGCGCCATTCGCTCTTCGCCCCGCGCCCTTCTTTGGGTTGCCGTTTCGGGGGATGGATTTTCCGACCCCCGGCGCGTCTGCGGAGACCTCCCCGGCCGAATTCCGGCTCAGGCCAAGCTACCCCGCGAAGTCTCCTCTGGAAGATGTGTTTCGGAAGGTGCCGGCGGGCGCCGACGAGTTCATCACAGAGAAGCATGCCTTCGAGGTTGAAGCAATTCTGAGGGAGTGGTCCGCGGCCTTGAAGTCACCCTCACCCGATCTTTCGGCACTCGGAAAGTGGCTCGATCCAGCCATCGAAACAACGGAGCTGACTTCCGAAAATGTGACCACTCTGCGCAGCGGATTCGGGATCGAGGTGGCGCGGCGTAAATTTGGAACCAACATAGTTACTGGGCCGGAACGTTTTCTCGCGGACCTTCGGTCCTGGCTGGGGCCGTTTTCACGGCTGGAGACGGCGGAGTTCGAGATTACCGCCATCGACGAGACCGCGTCTGCTCCCCTCACCGTCAACCTCGAGATCCGCTACGACCTTGTTGGCGCGCGCAGGGACAATCAGCGCGAGGAGCGGGTGGGCTGGTGGCATACCGAATGGCAGCGCGATCCGGCTGGAACATGGAAAGCCCGCCGCTGGACGGCCGGCGAGGAGACGGTCGCGACCGCTCCGGAGCCTGTATTTCTCGACGTGACCGCCCAGGCTCTCGGCGGAGTCGAATCCTACCGGAACCAGTTGCTGCGCGGCGCGGACTATTGGCGGACGGTGCTCGACGGCGCATGCGGCATCGATGTCTACGGGAATAACGGCATCGCTGCGGGCGACTTTGACAACGACGGATTCGACGATCTCTATGTGAGCCAGGCGGCGGGGCTGCCGAACCGCCTCTATCGCAACCGAGGCGATGGAACCTTCGAAGACGTGACAGACAAGGCCGGTGTCGGCGTGCTCGACAGCACCGCCTGCGCTCTGTTTGCGGATTTCCGGAATGCAGGGCTGCAGGATCTGCTGGTCGTCTGCGGCAGCGGTCCTCTGCTGTTCCTCAACCAGGGAAACGGCACCTTCAAGCTCAAGCCAGATGCATTCCGGTTCGCGCAGGCTCCGCAGGGCACATTCACGCATGCGGCAGTTGCCGACTACGACAACGATGGCCGGCTGGATATCTATTTCTGCGTCTACAGCTACTACCTGGGGCTCGATCAGTATCACTATCCGGTGCCCTACTACGACGCGCGGAACGGGCCGCCGAATTTTCTGCTGCACAATGAAGGTAACGCGACCTTCATGGACAAGACCGAATCAGCAGGACTGAACGCGGACAACAACCGCTACAGTTTTGCCTGCGCATGGGGCGACACGACCGGTAAGGGGCTGCCGGATCTCTACGTGGCCAACGATTTCGGGCGCAGCAATCTATACCGCAACAATGGCGACGGAACGTTCCGGGTGGTTTCGGGCGAGGCTCACGTGGAGGACGCAGGCGCGGGCATGAGCGCGGCGTGGTCAGATGTGAATAACGAGGGAAAGCAGGACATCTACGCCGCGAATATGTGGTCGGCCGCGGGGCAGCGGGTTGCGACGCAGAAGATATTTCAGCAGAGCGCGCCCGAAGATGTGCGTGCGTTGTACCGCCGGCATGCACGGGGCAACTCGCTGTATCGGAACCGCGGCGGCGGCACCTTTGAAAATGTAAGCAAGCAGGCCGGAGTGGAGATGGGGCGCTGGTCGTGGTGCTCCGACTTCTGGGACTTCGATCACGATGGCTATCCCGACTTATACGTAGCCAACGGCTACATCTCCGGGCCGGAGCGCAGCGATCTGGCGAGCTTTTTCTGGCGTCAGGTAGTAGCAAAGTCTCCGGCGGATGCGGCGCCGTCTCCCGCCTACGAGCATGGATGGAATGCGCTGAACGAGTTGATCCGGTCAGACGCGACGTGGAACGGGTACGAGCGGAACGTGATGTTCGCGAACAACCGCGACGGAACTTTTTCCGAAGTGTCTGGCGTTGTAGGGCTGGATTTTCCCGAGGACGGCCGTTCGTTCGCACTTGCCGACATCGATCATGACGGGCGTCTGGAAGTCATTCTCAAGAACCGGAACGCGCCGCAGGTGCGAATCCTGCACAATGCGATGAAAGAGATCGGAGATTCGGTGATCTTCCGGCTGCGCGGAACCAAATGCAATCGCGATGCGATCGGTGCGGCGATTACAGTCGAAGCCGGCGGCCTGCGACAGACGAATTATCTCCAGTCGGGATCGGGCTTTCTCGCGCAACACTCGAAAGAGGTCTCCTTCGGCGTGGGAAAAACACCCGGCAAGATTCGGGCGAGTGTGCGGTGGCCGAGCGGGTTGACTCAGGCGTTCGAAGACCTGCCGATCAATCATCGAATCGAAATCGAAGAAGGTTCGTCTGCGTTTTCGGCTAAACCATTCAACGCGCCGCCTGCAGCCTATGGCAAAGCGGTATCACCACCCGAAACCGAGCCTTTGCCTTCGACAGCGCAGACCTGGTTAATCCAGCCGCTCAGTGCTCCCGACTTTTCTCTGCCCGATCTATCGGGAAAAATGCAGAACCTGCAATCGTTTCAGGGCGGATTTGTGCTGCTGAGTTTCTGGGCTCAAGGCGCGCCGCACTCGCGCGAGCAGTTAGGTGCGCTGCAGCGCTCGCGAGCAGCGCTGGCCGGCAGGGTGAATGTTCTGGCGATCAATGTGGATGGTCCCGATGCGCAGCAAAGCGCACGATCCCTGGCGCAGCAGGAGCGATTTTCGTTTCCAGTCCTCTTTGCCAATCAGGAGACGGCGGGAATTTACAACATCATTTACAGGTATCTGTTCGACCGGCGGAGAGACCTCGGCGTGCCAACCTCGTTTCTTGTCGACAAAGATGGCATGATCGTGAAGGTCTACCAGGGACCGGTGAAGCCGGAACAACTGGTCCAGGACGTCACCTCCGCGCCCGCCAAGGCAGCTGACCGTACCCGTGCCGCGCTTCCCTTCGCCGGCGCTCTCTATCAAGGCGCATTTCAGCGCAACGACTTTACCTATGGAATAGCCATGTTCCAGCACGGATATCTCGATCAGGCAGCAGCCTCCTTCGAGCAAGTAATAGCCACGAAGCCCGACGATCCGGAGGCTTACTATAACCTGGGCACTCTCAACCTCCGAAGGAATCGGATCCCGGACGCGCAAAAGTATCTCGAACAAACAGTGAGGTTAAAGCCAGACTATCCAGAGGCGTGGAATAACCTGGGTATGATCGCCGGACGGGAGGGTCATGCCGAAGAAGCTATCCGGAACTTCAGGCAGAGCCTGCGACTCAGGCCCGATTTCACCATTGCTATGCTGAATCTCGGGAACCTTTATCGCCGAATGGGCAACTTTGACGAGGCAGAAAAGCTGCTCGACCGTGCGCTCGAACTGGAACCAAATGATCCCGAGGCGAATTACAGTCTCGGTATGTTCTATGCGCAGCAGGACCAGACAGAGAAAGCTGCCAACTACCTGGAGAAAGCAGTCGACCTGCGGCCTGACTATCCGGAAGCCCTAAACAACCTGGGCGTGCTATTTGCCCACAACCGAGACTACTCGAAGGCGGAGGAGCAGTTTAAGACTTGCATTCGTCTGGCGCCCACTTTCGATCAGTCTTACCTCAATCTCGCTCGCTTGTATGTGGGTGAAAAAGACCGGGACAAAGCCAGAGAAGTTTTGCAGGATCTCCTGCGTTTGCAACCGCAACACCCCGCGGCGCTTCACGCGCTGGAAATGCTCCAATGAGCGGCCGGACGAGACGCTCTGAGATGGCAGGCGAGAAACTGAGATTGCCATTTAAATCTGCGATCTTGCTGGCTGCCGCGGTCGCCTGCTGCAGCACATACGCTCAGCAGTCAGCGAAAGCAAAAGAACAGGACCCTCCCATCCCCGTCAAGTTCACTGACATTCGCAAAGCAGCCGGGATTACGTTCAAACAGGATTCGACGCAGACGGAAGAGAAGTACTATCTCGAAACGATGGGAACCGGCGTCGGTTGGATCGACTACGATCAGGACGGTTTGATGGACCTCTACTTCGTCCAGTCCGGAGCAACCGATATCTACAAGCCCCCGGCGCCGTTAAGGTCGGCGCTCTATCACAACAACGGCGATGGCACCTTCACAGATGTCACCGAAAAGGCGGGCGTGGGCGGCGAAGGACACTACGGCCAGGGGGTCGCTGTAGGAGACTTCGACAATGACGGATATCCCGACTTATATGTGACGGGCTATGGCCGCGCGATTCTCTACCATAACAATGGCAACGGTACCTTCACCGATGTCACAGCCAAAGCAGGAGTGGCCGATGAGGGTAACTGGTCGACGAGTGCCGGATGGTTTGACTACGACAAGGATGGCTATCTTGACTTGGTAGTCACGAACTACATTGAGTGGAGTCCGCAAAACAATCTCTGGTGCGGCGAGCGCCGGCCGGGCTATCGCTCCTACTGCAATCCGAACAACTACAAGGGACAGAAGACAAAGCTCTACCACAACAATCACGACGGCACCTTTACAGACGTAAGCGATAAGTCCGGAGTTGGCAAGCCGGAATCGAAGGGCATGGGCGTCGTGCTTGCCGACTTCAATGGTGATGGCTGGACCGACATTGCAATTGCCAACGACACCTGGCCAAACTTCCTGTTCCTGAACAATCACGATGGCACCTTCAAAGATGTCTCACTGATCTCCGGGCTGGCTGCAAGCGAAGACGGCAAGTACGAAGCCGGGATGGGCATCGACGCAGCGGACGTCGATGGAGACGGCCTGCTCGACGTCTACGTTACGCATCTCGACTTTGAATTAAACCGGCTTTATCACAACAACGGCGACGAGACCTTTACGGATGTGACGTACAAATCCGGCATCGGCAACAAAGCGGTACTGCTGAGTGGAGTGGCGGCGAAGTTTATCGACTACGATAACGATGGTTGGATGGATATTCTGCAGTTGAATGGCGCGATGCTGGATAACGTGAATCTGTACCACGGCGAGATTTCCTACAAAGAACCGCTGCTGATGTTCAGGAATCTCGGGCAGGGACGGTTCGAGAAGACGTCTGACTTGCTCGGTCCGGATTTCCTGACTCCTGTTGCTGGCCGAGGACTGGCCACAGCCGATTTCGACAATGACGGCGATATCGATATTGCGACCAACAACCGCGGCGACTATCCCGAACTGCTTCGGAACGATGGCGGCAATGCGAATCACTGGCTCGAAGTGCTGCTGATCGGCACGCAATCGAACCGCGATGGGATTGGCGCAGTGCTGAAGCTGACGTCAGAAGGATTTGTCGCACGTTGAGCAGGCAGAGGGCGGATCAAGCTACATGTCGGCAAGCGACCCGCGGATTCATTTCGGGCTGGGCAAGCGCACAAAAATCGACTCACTGATGATCACATGGCCGAGCGGGCGCGTCGACAAGCTGACGGATGTGCCGGTGGACAAGATTATTGCCATAAAGGAAGGCGCCGGCATCGTTCCGCACCCGTTCCCGAAGGTTCCTGCCAAATGAATCTTCAACGACGCCGGTTTCTGGGCTCATCTCTTTTTGTTCTGAGCGGCACATTGCTCGAGACGCTGACCACTCCGCTGTGGCGATGGAAGGATCGCTCACTCATAGAGGCCGCGACCTCTCCGGTGCAGTACGTGGATGTGGCCCGCGAGGCAGGACTGACCATCCCCAATGTGTGGGGCGGCGTGGATCACAAGCGAGTGATTATCGAAGCCAAGGGAAGCGGCCTGGCCTTGTTCGACTACGACAACGATGGTTGGCTCGACATCTATCTCACGAACGGCAATCGGCTGGATGCACAATGGCCGGCAGGCAAAGCGCCGACATCCCATCTCTACAAGAACAATCGCGACGGCACGTTTACCGATGTCACCGAAAAGTCCGGTCTAGGCCGCACCGGCTGGCAAACGGGCGTCTGCGTGGGCGACTACAACAACGATGGATGGGACGACCTCTTCTGTTGCTTCTGGGGACACAACATTCTCTTTCATAACAACGGAGATGGCACCTTCACGGATGTAACCCACAAGGCCGGGCTCGAGCAGAAGCAGTGGCGCTGGGGTGCGGGCTGCGCTTTCCTTGACTACGACCGCGACGGGCATCTCGACTTGTTTGTGTGCAACTATATCAAGCTCGATCCGGAGACCATACCTCCTGCGGACAAGATGACTTACTGCCAGTGGAAGGGTGTTCCCACCATGTGCGGCCCACGTGGACTTACTGGAGATACAAACATCCTTTATCGGAATAATGGCGATGGTACTTTTACCGATGTTTCGGAGAAGTCTGGAATACTTAAGCCCGGTCCAAGATACTCCATTACAGCCGTCTCTTACGATTTCGACAACGATGGCTGGCCGGATATCTACGTCGCCGTAGACTCGGAGCCGAGCATTCTCTTCAAGAACAACCACGACGGCACCTTTACCGATGTCGCCGTGATGGCCGGCTGCGCTTATAGTGATAACGGCCACGAGCAGGCAGGCATGGGGCTCGCGGTTGCCGATTATGACTGCGACGGATGGTTCGATATCTTCAAAACAAACTTCGCCGACGACACCTGCAACCTCTATCACAACAATGGTGACGGCACCTTCACCGATGTCTCGTTTTCATCAGGTGTCGGCGTGAACAATCGCTACGTAGCCTGGGGCTGCGGCTTCGTAGACTACGACAACGACGGCTGGGCGGACATTATCCAGATCAACGGCCACGTCTATCCAGAGATCGACAACTACAACTTCGGGCAGACTTACAAGAATCCGCGGCTGGTTTACCACAACCTCGGCAAAGGCAAATTCAAAGACGTCTCGGCCGAGATGGGTCCCGGCATCAGCGAACAGTTTTCAAGCCGTGGCGCCGCCTTCGGAGACTACAACAACGACGGCGGCATCGACGTGCTGGTCCTGAATATGAATGATCCACCCTCTCTGCTCCGGAACGACGGCGGAAACAAGCAGAACTGGATCAAGCTGAAGCTGGTCGGCACAAAGTGCAACCGCACCGCAATTGGAGCGCGTGTGCGAGTCGTCACCGGCGACCACGCCCAGATCGATGAGGTACACAGCGGCGGCAGCGTCATGTCGCAGAGCGACCTGCGGCTGCACTTCGGCCTGGGAAGCGTAGAGACAATTGACCTGATCGAGGTGAAGTGGCCGACCACCCTGAAGGTCGAGAAATTCATCAAAGTGAAAACGAACCAGATCCTCACGATTCGGGAGGGCGACGGCATCGTCTCCGCTGTCAAGGCGCCGGGGAAGTAGCGGATCCTAGTCCTTTCAGGAGCGCGTCAAGTCCGGCCTGGGCAATCTGCTCGTCGATCTCAGACTTCGCACCGCTCGCGGCGATCCCGCCAACTATCTGGCCATCGACTCGAATCGGCAACCCTCCCTGGTTGGGAAAGAAATTCGGGTAAGCCATCGCCTCCACGTTGCCCTTCTTCACCGTGTCGGCGGCATCTTTCGAGGGGCTTCCATAGAAGGCAGCGTGGCGAGCCTTTTTCTGGGCAAATTCGATGGTGTTGAGCGAAGCGCCGTCTCCCTTCTCGAAGAAGAGGAGGTTTCCGCTGGGATCAACGATGCAGATCGTCACTTCGACGTTCAGCTCTTTAGCCTTGGCTTCGGACGCGGCGACCATCGTTTTGATGGCGGCCAGATTCAGATATTTTCTGCTGGGCAGGTCGGCGGCGGACAGGGTCATGGCTGGAATAAGTATCGCAACTAACATTTTCAGCACGGAGAGCGCTCCTATCAAGTCTCTTGGCGTTGCCCACCAAGAATATCCTGACGATCAGTTTGCGGAAGGATGGCCCGGCTGCTGGCCCAGCACGACCATGAACTGCTTGAGTTCGCGCCGCTGCTGTTCGATCGCCGCCGCCTGCTGCTTTTCAAGTTCCGCGTGCAACCGGAACTGTTCCTTCGCTTTTGCAGGTTCGCCGCTACGCTCGTAGGCGACTCCGAGCCGGTAATGAGCTTCGCTGAGCTGCGGATTTACCTCAATGGCTTTGGTATAAAAGCCGATAGCCTTGTCGTACTTCTGTTCCGTAAAGTAGAGGATGCCCAACTCGAGATACGCCTCGCCATACTTCGGGTCGAGCGATACGGCCTTGGTAAGCAGCGTCTCCACCGGCTCCAGGTCACGCGGATCGTCCGAGGCTTTCTGCCGTCTCCACCGCGCCATGACGTAGTAGTAATTCGCGCGGGCATCGCCGGGCTGCAGTTCGAGGAAACGATGCAGCGCCGGCTCAACGCAGGCCAGGGGTGCGGGCGCTACGGCATCGATCCTGCCCAGAAAAATATAGGGTGCGGTGTCGGCGGGGTTCAGGTCGGAGGCGTCGCAGAGGCGATGCGCGGCGTCATCGTACCGGCCGCCGGCAAAGAGTGCGGCTCCAAGCGCGGCAAGCATGCGGGCGGATTTGGGATGCGCCTCCGTGCCCTTCGTGAAGACCTCAATGGAAGGCTCGACCGCCCGGTGGAGCAGCAGTTCCGAACCCCACTGGAAGTAGTGGGGCTCACTGGGGTCGAGCCGCACAGCAAGCTCATATTCTCGCACCGCAGCGAGCGAGTCGCCGGTCTGTTCGTCAAGATCGCCGAGAAGGCTGTGTAGATCGGCGGTGTTTTCATGCGCGAGCAGGTTCTGCACGTGGACGCGGGCCGCGCCGTAATCGCCGGCTCCTTTTTGCGCGAGGGCCAGGGCGTACTCGTTGGCGCGATTCGCGGGATCGATCTGAAACGCGGCTTCGAGCAGCGGGACCGCCTCCTTATAGCTTCCGGCGCGCAGGCAGAACTCCCCCAACCGGTGGTTCGCGTCGAAGCTGCCCGGTGAAGATGAGAGCGCCGCTCGCAGCGATGCTTCTTCCCGGGTATCGATGGTTGCAGCGGGCGTGTCCGGCTTGAGAGTGGCGGCATCACGGGCGAGAGACTCGCTGGTGCGCAGGCTTGTATCGGCACCATGACCGGCGGAGGCCGTACGGTCGATAATGCCCGCAACGGTGAAGTTGGGCTGGTCGGCAAATGCCATGTCGCCTGTGGCGGACTCAGGCTCAAGAACCAGCTCGAGGGAATTCTGGCCGGCGGGCGAAGTCACAGTCACGGTAGTGGGCCGGCTGTGCACGCCGGACTTCTCGGCAGTGACGGTGTAAGTTCCGGTTTGGAGAGCGGGAAACGTGAAGGCTCCCGCCGCATTCGTGCGCGTCTCGACCGCGCCTGGAACGCCTTTGTGGTCGAGCCTCACACCCGCGCCGACAACAGGCTTATGGGCCACATCGAGCACGGTGCCCTGAATCGTGAAGGACTGTGGGATCGAGATGCCCTCTGGCGATTGCGCGATCGCACCGCCGACAAGCAGGGTTATGGCAAGAGCGATCGTTGTTATTTTGCTCTGCCAGCTTCGACTCGGCTGCTGTTGTGACGTATCCACGCTGCGGGGGTGCTCTTCGGGAATTTTACTCGCTGGATTTTGCGAATCGCATCGCATAGTAGGCTAGAGCATCGGTCTGAACATGCTGGCTCTTCTGGGCTTAATCACAATTCTGGGGCTGCTGGCTGCGATCCTGAGCAAAAAGATCTCGCCGCTGGTCGCGCTCGTTGCGTTTCCCGTGGCGGCTTCGCTGTTTGCGGGCTTCGGCCTGCGCACCGGGCGCTTCATGATCGATGGCATTCAGGGCATCTCGGGCGTAATCGGGATGTTCGTGTTCGCCATCCTGTTCTTCGGAGTGATGACCGATGCGCGCATGCTCGAGCCGATCATCGAGCGGCTGTTGCGATGGATCGGCAGCCGGCCGTCACGCATCGTCCCGGGCAGTGCCCTGCTTGCCCTGCTCGTACATCTGGATGGTTCAGGCGCCGTCTGCTTTCTGGTCACGATCCCGGCGCTGCTGCCGCTCTATAAGCGAGTGGGCATCGACCGCCGCATCCTGGCCTGTGTAGCCTCGCTGGCCGCGGGCGTGAATTTCCTGCCATGGACGGGGCCGACGCTGCGGGCCTCGGCGGCGCTGCATATTTCCACCACCAGCATCTTCACTCCCTTGATCGGCGTGCAGATTGTCGGGCTGGTCTTCGTGTTTGCAACATCGTGGCTGCTGGGCATGAGCGAGGAGCGCCGGCTCGGCAGAGAGCATCTGGAGAAGATCCATCGCGAGGACAGCCACGACGGGCGCGAGCAGGGACGGGCCGAGCGCGATCAGAGCGGTCTGCCGAGGTTCTTCTATCTCAACCTCGCGCTGACGGCAATCGTATTGGGCGTCATGGTGAGCGACAAAGTCGATCCGGCGATCATCTTCATGCTGGGGACTGTCGTCGCGCTGACACTGAACTTTCCCAGCCTGAAGTCACAACAGGCGAGACTGGCGGGCCACGCTCCGGCGGCCATCCTGATGGCCAGCATACTGTTCGCGGCAGGGTCGTTCACCGGCATCATGAAGGGCACGGGGATGTTGAACGCAATGGCCGGGGCTGCTGTGCACCATCTTCCGCTGCACGGCGTGAAATACATGCCGCTCGGCGCTCGCTTTGATCGCGATGCCACTGAGCCTGCTGTTCGACCCCGATTCGTTTTACTTCGGAGTATTGCCCGTTCTCGCGAATGCGGCGGGAGCCTTTGGAATTGCACCCGTGACGATGGCGCAGGCGTCGCTGCTCGGCATGCATACGACAGGATTCCCGGTAAGTCCGATGACGCCGGCGACCTTTCTGGTAGTGGGCTTGTCAGAGATCAGTCTGGCGCAGCACCAGCGCTTTTCGATTCCCTACCTGTATCTCGCTTCGCTGGTCATGACACTGGCCGCGGTTGCCTTCAGGATCATTCCGCTATGAGTCGCGCGAGACTGGCCAGGAAATCTTTCCTGGCGCGCGCGGGCAGCATCCTTTCGAGGCCGGCTTCCATCCGATCGTGCGCGCGGCAGGCCTTGCGCAGGAGAGCCTGCCCCTCTTTGGTGAGGTGCATGGCATAGCGGCGGCGATCTTTCGGATCGGTTCGGCGCTCGACGAGCTTACGACTCTCGAGATCATCGAGCAGGCCGACGAAATTGGCCTTCTCCATGCGGAGCGCCTCGCAGATATCTCGCTGGCGCACGCCGGGATTGCTCTCAATAAGAACCAGCGTCGCGAACTGCGCCGGTCGGAGTTGGAACGAGCGCATAATCGCATGGAAGCGCTGCGTCACGGCAACGCTGGCCATGCGAAGCGTGAAGCCGATGCTGGTGGCAAGCAGTCCGGTATCGAGCGCAGTGGAAGCAGAATTGTTTGGGCGCTTCCGAGTGGGTCCCACCAATTCTTTCTTTCTCATTCGTTCCCGTTCGCGACGACTTACTTCGATTGGCTGATCATTCCTCTTCCGGAGCTCGCTTTCGACCCTGCCGCCGGCCTCGAGACAAGCGCCGCAATCAGGTCGAGGCGCCCCTTCCACGGATCGGCCATCGCGACCGGACCGTCCTCAGTGAAGTTCATCAGCTGATCGCTTGCGCCGCTGTACGCGGGCCAATGCGGGAGCCCGCCGCCGTTCGGATCGCCCTTCTTCGCGAAGTTGACCCAGTAGGCGTTCGCCTGCTTCGCGATGGCCTCGTCTGCGGGCGTGAGCTTGTCTCCATAGACCGCCTTTACCGTGTCGAAGACATAAGGAATCTCGGTGGCGTGCAGCGCGCCGGGCCATTCCTTCCGCTTCGATTCGGCAACATAGGAGAAGCGATACTCGTACGACGGCAGTCCCGCTGCGGCGACGGTCTGGGCGACAAACCTTGCCGGCTCAATCATCATCATGTCGGCGGCAATGGTCCAGCTGACACGCGTATTCCCGCTGTTGGAAGGATCGTAAGCAGCTTTTGCCTTTTGGCTGTTGCCCCCGAAGGCAGCCCAGGTCTCGTCGAGAGTCTGCCAGCGCGGGAAGCCAATATCACTGCTATTGGCGCCGATCATCACGGGAATGCGCGGATAGTGACCGGCGAGCAAAGCCTGCTGCGGGGTTTCTGTCACAATGATGCGGTCGATGATCGGCCCGCCGTAGGTCGAGGCCTGTTTGCCCATGCTGGCCATGTTCAGCCCGGCGACGATCTTCTCGGCAGGTAACGCGCGCAGCGCAGCAAGGGCGGCTGCATCTGTACCGTCAATGCCGTTGCTCTTCGCGAAGGCAACGCCGAGGTCTTCAGCCGAGGGAAGTCCGTTGGAACCCGGCTTGTCGAGATAGCGGACACCCAGCAGCGCGTCGCGGCCGCCACCCGACTCCACGATGGCCTTCTCGAACAGACCTTTCGTCACCGGGGAAGTAAGCAGAGCAAAGACTGAGCCGCCGCCCGCTGACTCGCCGAAGATCGTCACATCACCAGGATCTCCGCCGAACGCGGCGATATTGCGCTTCACCCACTGGAGCGCGGCAATCTGATCCATATAGGCGTAGTTGTTGAGCGGCTTGCCGGCCTGCTCGCGCGAGAGCGCCGGGAACGCGAAGAATCCGAAGCGGCCCACACGATAGTTAAAGCTCACGAATACCACGCCGCCCTTGGCAAATTGCGTTCCGTCGTACGGGGCCGGAGAGCTGCCGCCGTTGACGAATCCGCCTCCGTAGATCCAGAACATCACCGGCAGTTTCTCCGCCGACTTATGCGCCGGAACCCACACGTTGATGTAAAGGCAGTCCTCGTTCGTGCTGGTGCCGAGCGGCGCGGCGTCCGACGGAAATGGAAGCTGCATGCAGTCGGAGCTGAACTGCGTCGCCTGCCGCACGCCTGTCCACTTCGCGACGGGCTGCGGGGGACGCCAGCGCAGGTTGCCGACGGGCGGAGCCGCGAACGGTATTCCCTTGAACGAGGTGACGCCGTCCTGGGTCGATCCCTGAATGGCGCCGGAGTCGATCTTCACTTGATCTGCAGACTGGGCGTGTGCCGCGACAAACGCAATGCCGATCAGTGTTGCCTGGATTATCTGCCTGAGCGATTTCATGGATGGGTGCCTTTCACGAACTGCATAAATGGACAAACGTATCCTGATCCCACTGCGCCAGAACAGATGAGCCGGAAGGGCAAGCCTATCAAGCCCAAGATCACAACTGTCAAGACTTTTGCTATTTTCAACAGAAGATAGTTGTTCAGCACAACTGTTCGCGGAAACGTTGTCACAGAAAATTCGCGGACCGTATTCGTTGTAGATGCGAATTTAATCTGGCATAGTGGTGCGGTGGTCCAGGAGATCATATGACAGCAGTCGAGAACAAGGCGATCGTTCGCGCATTTGCCGACGAGGTTATCAACCAGGGAAGACTGGAACGGGCGGACGATCTGGTTGCCCCGGATTTTATTGAGCTGGAGCCGCTGCCCGGTCAACGACAGGGACGCGAGGGTCTGAAAGAGATCATCGGCGTTATCAGGGATGCATTTCCGGATATCCACTGGGTGATGGAGGAAATGGTCGCCGAAGGTGAGCTGGTCTTCAGCCGCTTCACCTGGTCGGGGACCCATCGCGGAACGTTCTTAGGCATTCCCGCCACCGGCAAAAGGGTAAATGTTCCCGGCATGGTGCTCGACCGCCTGGTAGCGGGAAGGATGGCTGAGAGCCGCATCCTCATGAATAGCATGGCGATGATGCAACAGCTGGGGGTAATCCCAGGTGCGCCTCAGGCCAAATGAATTTTTCTAACGAAGAAATCGCTAGGGCCTGTTAACAGACCTAGTGTGAAGGAGTCTGCAATGAGCGTTGACAGGTCTGGCATTTCGCGGCGGAGTTTCGTTTACGGCAGCATGGCACTGACGGGCGGGCTCATCTCACAAAACGCCAACGCGTTCGCGGCCGCTCCGCTCACCGCTGGGCAGGTTATAGAGCGTATCAAGACGAATGTGGGCATCCCATGGCACGAGCCGACGGTGGACAGGATGATCGCCGGATCGCCTGACACTCCCGTGATGGGAATTGCCACCATCATGATGGCGACTCTGGAAATGGTCGAGCGTGCTCAGGCCGCCGGCAAGAACATGGTCATCACGCATGAGCCGACGTTCTGGTCGCATCCCGACGACGTCAGCGAACTCAAGGATGACCCGCTGTACAAATACAAGCTCGATTTTCTTGAGAAGAACAAGATGGTCGTCTTCCACTTTCATGACCACTGGCATGGCCACAAGCCGGACGGGATCGCGACCGGGATGGCTCGCGAACTGGGGTGGGGGAAGTTTCAGGATGCCGAAAACCCAAAGCTCTTCACCCTGCCTGAAATCACACTGGAGCGGCTGGCGACCGAACTCGCAACGAAACTGAACGCTACGACAATCCGCGTGGTCGGCAACCGGGACCTGAAGGTGCGCCGGGCCATCGCGAGCTGGGGCTACGTGAGCGAGTTCCCGGGTATTCCGCTGCTGGCGAGGCCGGATATCGACGTGCTGATCGTAGGCGAGACGCGAGAGTGGGAGGTGGTCGAATACGCGCAGGACCTGATCACGTGGGGCAAGAAGAAGGCGCTGATCCTGCTCGGCCACGTCGTCTCGGAGCAGGCCGGAATGAAGTACTGCGCGGAATGGCTCAAAGGCTTCGTTACCGAGGTTCCGGTGGAGTACATCGAGGAAAAGAATCCATTCTGGACAGTCTGAGGAGACGGGCCGCAGGTTCGCCAATGGGCTTTGCTTAAAATTCCACGCGAGCCTGAAAGGCGATCATTCGCGGGCTGCTGTCGCCGCCGAGGCCCACGCCAAGCAGTCCTGTGGGTGGTGCGGTGGTATAGGTAAGGGCTCCGAATCCAGCCTGCGTGGATGGTTTCCCCGGAATGCCGGCCTGGACGCTGCTGGGAAGTGCGAAGTTGGGATGGTTGAAAAGGTTGAAAAACTGGCTCTCGAAGCGCAGTTTTACGTGCTCGGTTAGCGGGAAATATTTGGTCAGGTAGAGATCGCTCCAGGTGAAGTCCGGTCCGCGCAGGGCGTTGCGGCCGAGGTTGCCAAACTGGCAGTTCTGCGCGTTGTCGCCGCCTGTGCACTGGCCCGTGGAGGGATCGACGGCGGAGATAAACGCGTTGGGATTCAGCCATTGCAGCGTGCCGGGCTGGGTGATGCCGGCGATGGCGTGGTGGGTGTAGCGGGGCACGCCGGCAACGGCGCTGGCGAACTGGGGTCCGGCACCCTGCACGATGCCGTTTCCGTTTGCGGAATAGGGTGTGCTGAGGACGGAGAACGGGATTCCGCTATGCCAGAAAAGGGTGCCGGAGACCTGCCATCCGTTCGCGGCGTAGCCGAGAACGGGGCTGCGAAGTTTCACCGGCAATTGATAAACGTACTGCGCGGTGAGGTTGTGCCGGATGTCATAGTCGCAGGGGCCGTAGTCACGGGCCAGGCCTCCAGGCAACGGTGAGAGTATACCCGCGGAGGAAAATTGCAGGAAGCCTCCGTTAGAGACGGTATCCATGCAGCGGCTAAAAGTGTAGTTGACCTTACCCTGGAGTCCGTGCCCCATGCGCTTTTCGGCGGTGAGCTGCAGGCCGTTGTAGTGGCTGTTTTCTCCGGTTGAGAACTGTGTCGCGGCTCCGAAGCGCGGGTCGGTGGCCTTGAGATACGGGAAAGGCGCGAAACAGCCGGCGCAAACGGTCTGGTATCCGTTGACCTGCGTGAGGTAGGGCTGGTTGACGGCACGCGTGCCGACGTACTGTGCCTTCAGGCTGACGGTGGATCCGATCTGGTGTTCGATCCCGAAACTCCATTCCATGAAGTATGGTGCGTGCAGCTTGCCGTCGGGCACGGCGGTGATGGCAACGGGCGGCAGGCAGGTGGCGGGATCGGCCTGCGGCGAGGCGCAGGATAGCGCGCCTTGGGGAAATCCTGAGGTGAATAGCTGGTTCGCGGCAATGGTGGCGTCAACGGCACTGTCGGGTTTTCCGGGCGCGATGGCTGTTCCGCCTGCGGTGCCGAGGATTCCACCCTGAAAGGTTTTGACGTAAGGAGGGTTGGTTCCGATGAGGTCGGCCACGCTTCCGGGCAGGATATCGCTGAACATTCCGAAACCGGTGCGGAGTACGGATTTGGGCGCGAACTGCCAGGCGAGTGCGGTTCGGGGCTGCAGAATCGCCAGCGGCGTGGAGGAGAAAAGATTACCGAGTCCGGTCTGGATGGCGGCACTTAGCGGCTGGTTGGCGTCGTGAGAAATGGAGGCAAACGAGCCGTGCAAGACGCGCGACCTGGTCATGTGGATTGAGCGGATTGGAGTTGAATGTGTCGCGGAGGCCGATGGTCCAGGTCAGGGTGTGTGTAAGCTTCCACGTATCCTGCGCGTAGAAGTCCAGGTTCAAAAAATTAAATGGTTCATTGTTGTTCGATGGAAAGGTCCTGGACGCGGTCGATGCCACGCCGTCGATAAACTGTTGCAGGTTGGCGTAGGTGACGGTGGGAACGGTTCCTTCGCCAAAGTCGTAGTCATTGAGGCGGAAGATGCGGGTGTTGGTTCCGAAGCGGAACTCGTGAGGGCCACGGCTCCAGGCGAGATTGTCATTGATGAAAAAGCGGGTGGCGCGACGGCCCTGCACCCAGGTGTTGTCGAGTCCTCCAATGGGCGTGAAGGGGTTGGCTCCGGTGCCTTCGAGGACGATCGGAAATGCTGCGAGCGTCTTCTGAAAATCGGCCGGCCCGAAAAGGCTTTCATACCAGGAGAAGGCGGGATTGAAGTAGTTGACGAGATTTTGCGAGAAGACGTGCGTGTATCCGGACGCGAAGGAATAGAGCGGCTGCGGTGAGATGGCGTTGAATAGCGGGTTGATGGGGTCGGTGTAGGCGGCCTGCAGTCCGGTATCGGCCTGGAAGCGGAACCAGGCGGTGTCTTTCGGATTGATGTTGTAGTCGATCCGGACGGTCTGCACCTGTTCGTGGTCATCACTGGAATGCGACACGCTCTGGCGGTTGGCGCAGCCTGAGCCATCCGCGAGCGGGCAGCCTAGGATGGCGATGGGCGTGCCGGCAGTGCTGGCGTACAGCGAAAACATCTGGCGGTAGAACGGAACCGATTGTGCGGGCAACTGCGCGAGAACGTATTGCTCGAAAGCTGTGCTGGGCACGATGGTCGGTGTCACGATCGGCAGGGCGATGCGGACCCACTCGCTGTCAAAAAAGAAGAAGAGCTTGTCGTGGAGAATGGGGCCACCGAGACTGCCTCCGAAATGGTTTACGGTGGAGCGCGGCTTGCGGTTGCCGGGCGTGGCGTTTGTGAAGTAGTTGGCGGCGTTGAGGACTGCGCCGTTCCACAGCTCGTAGAGGTTGCCATGAAACTTATTTGTGCCTGATTTGGTTACGTAATCGACCTGGGAGGCTCCGTACCGGCCCTGATCGACCGAATAAGAGAGCGTGTTGACGGTTACTTCAGAGATTGAGTTCAGGCCGAGGACGAGATTGGTGGATAGGCCGCTGTTGAGATTGGTCAGCGGGTCGTTGGTCTCGAGTCCATCGACGATGTATCCGTTGGAGAGCGCGGGAAGGCCGTTGAATTCGACGTTGCCGTATCCATTGGCTGCCTCCCACGAAATCATTGCCGCTGCCGGCCGTGTTGATGAGCGCTCCGGGTGCGAACTGGAGTGGATAGGTGAGATCTCCGCCGGGATTGGGGAGATTTTCGAGGGCCTGGGCGTTGAGGGTAGTGGAAGTATTCGCGTTTTCCGGATTGATCAGCGGCGCCTCACCAGTAACCTGAATCGTCTGATTCGAGCGCGCCAGTCGAAGAGTAAAGTTAGCCGTCTGCTTCTGGCCGAGGCCGGCGATAACGTTGTCGTTTTGCTGCGGCTCAAAGCTGGCACCCTCGAGCCTGACGGAATACGCGCCTGGGATCAACTGGGGAAAATTGAAGCGGCCGGCATCGTCGGTTTGCGCGGAACGCCTCAGCCCGGTTTCCTGACTCGTGATGGTCACGGTTGCGCCGGGGATAACGGCGCCTGTGGCGTCTCGCACCTCCCCAACGATAGCGCTCGTGGTTTCGCCCTGCCCGGATACCAGCGGAGGAAGAAGAGCCGCTAGAGAGAGAGCAAGAACGAGGGCCGCCTTCGCCATGATGTCGCTCTCCTGACGTGGTTAACTATTGCTGATTAGAGTCTGATAATTAACGCTTACAAGAGAATTTAACCGAGATTAACAACCATGCGCAAGAGAAGGGCGGAAGACTGCCGATAGAGGTCGCCCGGCTAAACCAGCCTTGGGTCGCGATCGCGCGCCTCAAGCAGCAGCGCGCGTAATTCCCGGTGACCGATCACGCGGGCAATTTCTCTAAAGCCGAAGAACGGCAACAGCAAAACGAAACACATGACGCCGACGGCCAGCAGTCCCCTGGGATTCCATCCAAGAAATGGCGGAAGGCTCTCGGCGATGGTATGCCCATGCCACAGGCCCACACCGACGGACTCGATGACATGGAAGCCGATGAGCACCACGGTAAAGACGAAGCACTTATAGAGGATCGCGTAGATCAGAGGCTTTTTTGCGAAGCGTGACCCGAGATTGAGTTGTTCTCCCACGAGCAGAACCTTGGCGAAGACGAAAGCATTGATAACCGCAAAGGTATGCTCCTCCACATCCAGATGATGCTGCGACAGTACGAGACTCTTGTGTAGGGAGAGCAGTCCGAAGACAACCCAGAGGTAGAGGAAGATTACGAGGAAGCGCCTGAACTCATGGGAAGCTTTCTCTTTCAAGCTGCGCTTCTGCGGGACTGCAAGGCCTTCGGTGGACATGGCAGGCCTCCTGGACTCAGAGTCTAGTCCAGTCAGCTTTCAGCCCGGTGAGTTGCTCACATTTTCCGGCCAGCTAAGCCTCGTCGGGGATAAACGGAAAAACCGGCAGCATTGGGTTCACCCTGACCGCCGCCGTGCGCTTCAACTGCCCGCAGGCAGCGTAGATATCGCGTCCCCGAGGCCGGCGGATGAACGCTGGGATGCCGTTGTACTTGAGACGCGCCTGGAACTCCATCACCTGGTGCGGCGGCGGCATCTTGTACTGCATCAGCGGGCCAGGGTTCCAGACGATCAGGTTCACCTTGAGCGGCCGGCCGACGCGGCGAAGGAGGCGCGAGACTTCGTCGGCATGGGTGAGCTGATCGTTGACGCCGCCCAGCAGAACGTATTCGAACGTCAGCTTCTCCCTGGGACGCAGCTTGACCTGCCGCACGGCATTGATCAGGTGCTGAATGTCCCATTTGCGCGTGATGGGCATGATGGCCTCGCGCACCTTGTCATTCGGAGCGTTCAGCGAAATAGCCAGCTTCGGGCGGACCGGCTCCTCGGCGAATCGCAGGATGCCGGGCATAATGCCCGCGGTGGACACCGTCATGCGCGACTCGGCAATGCCGACTTCATGGACGAGAAGCCGCACCGCATCCATGAAAGCGTCGTAGTTGAGGAAGGGCTCGCCCATGCCCATGAAGACCAGGTTGATGCGGTCGCGCCCGATCTGCACATCGTGGCGCTTGAGGACAGCCACGACCTGGCCGGCGATCTCTCCCGCGCTGAGGTTGCGGATAATTCCGAGCTTCGCCGTCAGGCAAAACTGGCAGTTCACGGCACAGCCGATCTGACTTGAGACGCAGATCGTGGAGTCCTGATAGCCCGCATCCGAGCCGTCTCCCCACTCGCCGTCGTCGCCTTCGGGCATCCACACGGTCTCGACCGTCTGGCCGTCATGGGTCGCGATCAGGTAGCGCTCGGTGCCGTCGACCGACTTATAAGTCTCGGCGATCGAAGGCAATCCAACCTTGTATCCAGCCTGCGCAAGCCGTTCGCGGAGGTCCTTTGGAAGCGTGGTGACGGCCTCGAGATCTTCTGCCCACTGCCCGTAAAGGGCCTGCGAAAGTTGCCGGGCGCGATAGGCCGGCGCTTCAAAGTGTTGCAGTATTTCCGTAAGTTGCTGATTTGTAAGGCCAAAAAGAGCTTGCTCCCCGGGGAAGGCCGGAGCGTCTAAAATAGAGATTGGATTTTCCCTGCCTGGCATCACCGCGACACCGATTCTGTTAGTCAGCATAGCGCAAAGGCAAGCTGGAATCGCGGTGTCTCCTGTTCGATGCACGGTGATTGCGGGCAGGTCAACAGCAAGAGCCCCGGCAACAGGCCCAGCTGACAGAAATAGACAGCGACGAAAGGGCGCACTTCAACATGGACAACGAGAGAAACATACGCCGCACGATTCTGCCGAACGGACTCACGATCCTGACAGAAAAAATGAACCATGTGAGGTCCGTTGCGATGGGTGTCTGGGTCAGGGCCGGCTCACGGCACGAGCTCGCCGAGATGAATGGGATTTCGCACTTCGTGGAGCACATGGTCTTCAAGGGCACGAAAAGCCGTACGGCCCAGCTGATTGCCCGCGAGGTGGACGCGATCGGCGGGAATCTCGACGCGTTCACCGGCAAGGAGACCGTCTGCTTCAACATGAAGGTGCTCGACGAGCATGTGCCAACGGCTCTCGACGTACTTTCAGACCTGGTCCTCAACCCCGTCTTTGCCAGCGAGGAGATTCATCGCGAGCGGGGCGTGATCCTCGAAGAAATCAAGATGGACGAGGACAACCCCGACTACCTGGTACACGAGATCTTCACCCAGAATTTCTGGAAGGACCATCCGCTGGGCAAACCCATCCTGGGAACCAAGGAGACGGTGCGGCGCTTCGAGCGCGAGACGCTCATGGATTTCTACGGTGGCCGCTTCCTGGGCGGAAACATGATCTTCTCGGCTGCCGGAAACATCGACCACGACAGCTTTGTGGATCAGGTCGCGAGACGGTTCGAGTCGTTGCCCGCGGGGCAGAGTTCGACGGCCTACGGTGCTCCGAAGACCACGGCGCGCATCAATTTGCGGAATAAGAAGTCCCTCGAACAGGTGCAGCTTTGTCTCGGCGTTCCGGCGCCCCCCGTGGCGCACGATTCGCGCTACATCGTCCTGGTGCTGAATACGGTTTTGGGCGGCGGGATGAGCTC
This sequence comes from uncultured Acidobacteriaceae bacterium, assembly GCA_963782175.1. Taxonomy (GTDB): domain Bacteria; phylum Acidobacteriota; class Terriglobia; order Terriglobales; family Acidobacteriaceae; genus Silvibacterium. The sequence goes on along the minus strand of CAWAIX010000003.1, from coordinate 420,807 downwards.
GCGCCTGTTCCAGACCATCCGCGAGGAGCGCGGGCTGGCTTACGCGATCTACAGCGATCTGAATCCCTACAGCGACACCGGCTCGCTCTGCGTCTACGCCGGGACCTCGGCCGACAAGGCAGTCCAGGTCATCGATCTGGTGATGGCCGAGTTTGGCAGGCTGAAGAACGAGCCGCTGCCGGCCGATGAGCTGCGCCGGGCCAAGGACCAGCTCAAGGGGAACCTGCTGCTGTCTCTCGAAAGCTCGATGTCGCGCATGTCAAACCTGGCCCGTCAGCAGATGTATTTCAACTACTTCTTCGGGCAGCAGGAGATCCTGGACAAGGTGGAAGAAGTGACAGCCGAGCAGGTGATGCAGATGTCGCGCGAGCTCTTCCAGCCGGACCTGGTGGCCGTAACTCTGCTCGGCCGGCTCGACGGACTGAAGCTGAGCCGGAACCGGCTGGTGTGTTAGAGGCAGTTGTCAGTCCCCAGTACGCAGTTGTCAGTTCTGAGGACTGAAGACTGGCAACTGAGGACTGATGTTCGAGCGCTCCGCTGGTGCCGTGCGTCTACTTCCTTTAGGATTGCGTTGGGCAGTCGTGTGGGGCCGCCGCAGGATGGGTAGTCAAGCTATGAAGGATTCGATTGCATTGGAAAAAGTAGTGCGGTTGGGGAACGTCGCTCAAGTAACTGACGAGCAGCGGGCGCGGAGGCACAGACAGGCCGGATTCACTTTGCCCAGAAGCGAAGCGGGATTCACTCTAATGGAGCTGCTGATCGTCATCTCCATCATGCTGGTGCTCATGCTGATCGCGATTCCGAACTTCGCCAAAATGAGGATTCAGGCAAACCAGACCTCGGCGATCCAGTCGCTGCGGGCCATTTACAGTGCGCAGATCCAGTACCAGACGAATTATCCCGCGAATGGATTTGCGAGTTCGCTCGCCCAACTCGGAGGGGATCCCAAGTCGGGTGCGCCTACGCCGCAGTCGGCACAGTTTCTGCAGGGGGATCTAGCCGGCGGCCAGAAGAGCGGATATACCTTCGCGATCGTGAATACCACCAAGGTCACGGTGAACAACCAGGATCAGTACACAGGTTATGAAGCAACAGCGGTTCCGCAGGCCGTCGGCCGGACAGGCCAGAATGGGTACTGCATCGACCAGCAGGGTGAGATCAAGGCCGATCCGACGGGCGGAACGAACTGCACCCAGTCGCTGCAATAAATGCGGCTGTCGCTGCGTGCATTACTCCTCTCTGCCGCGCTCATGCCGCTCGTGGCATGGGCGCAGCCGTCTCCGCTGACGGTACACACGCTGGCTGAGCGGATCGATCGCCGCTACAACTCTCTGCGCTCGCTCGAAGTGCAATTTACCCAAACATACGAAGGCATGGGTATGAACCGCAAGGAAGCCGGCGTGCTCCTGCTCAAAAAGCCCGGTAAGATGCGCTGGACCTATTCGCAGCCCGCCGGAAAGCTGTTTGTGCTCGACGGCAGATACGGGTATTTCTACTCGCCCGGAGACACCGAGGTGCAGCGCGTCCCGGTGAAAAAACTGGACGATATGCGGTCTCCGCTGCGACTGCTGCTGGGGCATACGAAGCTCGAGCAGGAGCTGACGGGCCTTCAGATCGCTCCGCAGGCCGACGGAACGTATCGTCCTGACCGGGATTCCCAAGGGACTCGAAAAGCGTGTCGCGAGCTTCAGCCTCACAGCCACAGAGGACGGCGTGATCCGGGCGATGAAGGTCGAGGAGACCGACGGGATCACGAATGCATTTGTGTTCTCGGACGAGAAGGTCAATGCGCCGGCTCCGGATGCGGAGTTTGTTTTCAATACGCCGGCCGGGGCGAAGGTGGTAGAGGGACTCCCGCCGGTATAGGACTGACCGTCCAGGCGGACGCGCCGTTCGGCGCAGAATCAGGGCAGCCGGAGATATTCGGCCGGTGTCACGATCTTTGTTCTCTTGTGGGATTTGACGCCGAGCAGGTCTTTGTCCCCGGTGATGATCAGGTCGGCGTGAGCGCGCTCGGCGCATTCGAGGAACATGCCGTCCGCGGGATCGCGGCAGAGGTGAACTGTGCCGTGGAGTGTGACGCGGATGGAGCGCTCGAGCATTCTCTTGAGAGCAGCCGTAACGCGTTGCTGAGTCCAGTTGAACTTCTCAGTCAGGATACGGAAAAGTTCGGCATCGATCTCGTCAGATGTGGCAATCGTCTCTTCATTTACAGCTTTCTCAAGCGCGCGAGTGGGAGTTCCCTGCCTCGCGGCAAATTGAAGAGCTGAAACGGTGACATTGGAGTCGAACACAACAATCATCCGGCAGCCGGGAGCTTGCGCTGACGCTCTGACCGCATTTCCGCACGAACTTCCTTGATAAGCCGCGGAACATCTTCTTCGGTATAGCCCTCAGGATTACGCGTGGCAGCGTATTCGCCGATTTCCTGAAGCCATTTACGGGTCTGATCCTGTTGATAGACACGAAACGCTTCCCGGAATAGTTCGCTCATCGTCCGGCTGTCGCGCTTGGCGATGGCTTCGGCCTGTTTCGCCATATCAGGAGGCAGGCTGATGGTGTAAACCTTTGATTTGCGAGTGCTCGGCTTGCGCGCAGCCGGTTTGCGGGTGGCGGCTTTGGATTTTGCGGCAGACATGCCCTGATATTACAGCGTAATGGATTCCATTACTGCTGATTTTTTTAGCTTTCCCCTTGTCGACCAGTCCCGCTACGGACCCTTTGCGGCGGCCTTCTCGGCGTCGGCAACGGCCTTGCGGAATCTATCCACAGCGGGAACGGACGGCGACTCCAGCGCATCCGAGGCGGTGTATCGCCACGCGGGAGCGGCATCGAGCGGCTTGTCGACGTCTCCGCGGTAGACGACGAAGGTGTCCTGGGTAGACCCGGACTCAATTTGAGGATGAGGGGTCTGGCCGGAAGAGTTGGGGATGGCTGAATCCGGCGCACGACCGTGCTGGGCGCCTACGCCGACGCCGTTGTCGTATGGATCGATGGAACCGGCGGAATTGTTCTGGCGGGGATTGCTGATTGTTGGTTCGACGGCGCGGCCGTTTCCTTTGCGAACGACGATGACAAGATCTGTACCCTGGCCGTCCGGACGAACGTCAAATCGTCCCCAGTTCAGAAGTGCGGTCTCGACATCCTTCCGGGCTATCTCGTTGGCTCGTGGGTCGTCGACCGATATGCCGGCGGAGGGATCGATGATGACGGTGATGGTTCGCGCGGTAAGGACATAGGCGGGAAGGATGGGTTTCTTGTCCTTGGCGAATCCCGTAGCAGGGAGAAGCAGGCAGGCAGCGATTGCGACAGCGCGATTCAGCATGACGCGCCTCCGTTCAGGTTTGAGCCATGATAATGAGACGGCCAGACCGCGGGAAAGTACGCACATTTCCCTTCAGGCGACCGCGATCAGTTGATCGGGGCACGCGTTTCCCACTGCGTGCAGTCACGCAGGCTTGGATCGTTGTTGGCGAGGCTGACGCAGCCGGCCACACTATGCTTCAGAACGTTCTTGCCGCCGAAGGGTGCGAGCGTGGGAGGGCCAAGCGGACCGAGGGTCGCGCTGTCCCAGGTCTGCGGGACGAGCGCGCCGTGCTTGATATTCATGACGAGCGGAGTAACCTCCGGCGAGTCCTTCTTCGGATCGAACGTGATGGTGACCTTTTTGCCCTGCTGGGTCCAGTGGGCGTGCCAGACCTGCGGCTCGCGGTTCACCCAGTTCTGCTGAACCAGCACCGTACCATCTTCCGCAAACTGCAACATGACGACGCGATGAACGTCTGCGCTGATGCCCCCGCTGCCGGTGTAAAAGCCCTTCAGCTTTTCGGCGTGAGCAGACACGCCTGCGAGAAGTACGGCCAGTGTGAAAGTGGCGAGTGTCCGTGGGCGCATGGCAGCAGTCATGCTACACAACAAGCAGCAAAAAGGGCACAAAAAATCGCGCCCTCATACAGGATTGGTCTGGTGCGCGCCGAGCCGCTCGACCACAAGGGGAGCGATCTGCGAGACGCTGCCCGCTCCCAGGGTAAGGATGACGTCGTTGGGCTCTGCGCGATCGACGACTCTGCTGACGGCACGCTCGGCGGAGGATGCGTATTCAACACCGGGATGATGCATGGCCGCGACGAGAGCCTCGGACGTGACGCCCTCGATGGGGTCCTCGCTTGCAGCGTAGACATCGAGGATTTCCACGGTCGCGGCGTCGTCAAACGCGGTGACGAATTCATCGAAGAGATCGCGGGTGCGCGTGTAGCGGTGAGGCTGAAAGATGACGTGGATGCGGCTGTAATGGCAGTCGCGCGCAGCGCGGAGCGTGGCGCGAATCTCCGTGGGGTGGTGGCCGTAGTCGTCGACCACGGCAATGCCGTTCACGCAGCCCTTGAGTTGGAAACGGCGGTCGACTCCGCGGAAATTGCGCAGGCCGTCGGCGATATGTTCGGGGCTGACTTCGAGTTGCATGGCAATGGTAACCGCGGCGGTGGCGTTGAGAACGTTGTGGGCTCCGGGAACGTGCAGATCAAACGGGCCGAGAACGCAGCCATCGCAGGTGGCAACTTCAAAGCGCGAGCGGACGCCGTCAACCGCGGAAAGCATGCGGAGCACGTAGTCGGCGTGGGTGTCAGCGCCGTAGGTAAAGACCTTGCGCCGGACGCGCGGCAGGATCGCGGCGAGCAGCGGATTGTCGAGGCAGGCGACGCAGGCTCCGTAGAAGGGCACGCGATCCATGAACTCGATGAAGGCGGCTTCCACGTCGGCCATGTCGTGGTAGCAGTCCATGTGCTCGCGGTCGAGATTGGTGACGACCGAAAGAATTGGCGACAGCTTGAGGAAGGAACGGTCGCTCTCATCCGCCTCCGCGACGAGGTACTGCGACTTGCCGAGGCGCGCGTTCGAGCCAATCGTATCGACGCGGCCGCCAACCACTACCGTAGGATCGAGCCCACCCGCGGCAAGCACCGTGGCGATCATGGATGTCGTAGTGGTTTTTCCGTGCATGCCGGCGACGGCGATTCCATACTTGAGGCGCATGAGTTCGGCCAGCATCTCCGCGCGCTGGATCACGGGAATCTTGCGGCGGCGCGCCTCGATGACCTCAGGATTGCGCTCGTTGACGGCGGAGCTGGTGACGACCACGCCCGCGCCGATCACGTTGGCCGCGGCGTGCCCCTCAAAGATGGTTGCGCCAAGCGAGGCGAGCCGCTCTGTGATCGATGTGTTTCGCAGGTCGGAGCCGCTGACATTATTGCCCAGATTCAGGAGGATCTCGGCGATGCCGCTCATTCCGATGCCGCCGATACCGATAAAGTGAACTCGCTGTGGTTTGAGAAACATGAATTTTGGGAAACGCCCGCGTCTAGGGTAACCGTATAAGTTACTCTACCAGCGCTGGTCATAATCCTGTCTGGAGCTGCCGATGCGACTGCGATTCCCTGCCCTCCTTGTTCTTTTCTGCGCGGCATTGTCCGCAACCGCTCAGATCGCTCCGCCGCATGTGAGGATCGCGCAGGGCGAACTCGAGGGCGCTGCCACCGGCATGGGCTCCTTCGTGTTCAAGGGCATCCCCTACGCCGCGCCTCCCGTCGGCGATCTGCGCTGGCGCGAGCCGAAGCCGGCGGCAGCATGGACCGGTCTCCGCGACGCCACGAAGTTCGGGCCGGCCTGCATGCAGCCGGAGTCGCGCCTGATGGGCATATCCCACTCAGAGATGAGCGAGGACTGCCTGTATCTCAACGTCTGGACGCCTTCGCTCAAGCCGCCCCAATCCGCTCCGGTAATGGTGTGGATTCACGGCGGCTCGTTCATCACCGGCGCCGGCTCGCAGCCCGGCTATGACGGATCCCGGTTGGCACAGCGCGACGTGGTGCTTGTCACCATCAACTACCGCATGGGCGTCTTCGGATACATGGCCCATCCGGAGCTCACCGCCGAGTCGCCCAACCATACCTCGGGCAACTACGCTCTCCTCGACCAGATGGCAGCGCTGCGCTGGGTGCGCGAAAACATCGCTTCATTCGGCGGGGATCCCCGCAACATCACGGTATTCGGTGAATCGGCGGGAGCTTCCAGTATCGCGTACATCATGGCGTCTCCATTGTCTAAGGGGCTGTTCGACAAAGCGATCCTCGAGAGCCCGGGACTGTTGATGTCCGCGGAACCTGAGCTGCACCGCGATTATCGCGGCATCACCAGCATGGAAGCTGTAGGCCTCGCCGTCGGGCCGCACATCGTAGACCTGCGGGCTCTCTCCGCAGACGCTTTGATGGAGCAATCCTTCGCCGCCTCAAAGAAGCTCTTCGGACCCGGCGGCACCGGTCATACGCGGCTCCGCGCGGCCACGCCGCTGGAAGATCCCAACGCGGTGCGCCTGGCGTGGACGCCGTTCGCCGACGGCTACATCGTTCCCGATCAGCTCGCGCGCCTCTTCGCCGAAGGCCGCTTCATGCATATTCCCGTGATGGCCGGCACCAACACGAACGAAGGCAATCTCTTCCTGACGCACTACCATCCGGTCAATGCCGACAGTTTCAATGCCTGGGTGGAACAGGCCTACGCTCCATGCGGAAAAGCAGTGCTGTCGCAATACGCCCCGCCGTCTCCCGCTACGCCAGACCAGATCCACGCCGCGGCCGATCGCGTGCTGACCGACTCGCTCTTTCTCTACGGCACATTTTCCGTTGCCCGCTCGACCCACGGATATCTCTATCGGTTCACGCGCGTTAGTCCGCGCGCCCAAAAACTCGGCCTGGGCGCGTATCACTCGTCGGAGATCGCCTACGTCTTCGGACGCACCCTGAACGCTCCGGACGATTACACGGAGGTGGACCGCAAGCTCTCCGACCAGATGATGACCATGTGGGTTCACTTCGCGCGCACCGGCGATCCGCGTCTGATGTTGAGTTCCGGTTGGACACGCATCGGATCGAACGGCGAGGTGCCTTACATGGAGTTCGGCGACACCATCACTCCTGGAGATTTCCCCGACACGACCGTGCAGGTCTTCAGCGAGTTATGGCCGCCATCGGGCAAGGCCCCAACGTGCGCGAAGAAGTAGCCGTGGGCGAAGAAATAGCCCGCGCATGATGCGCAACCCCCGCGAAAGTTGCGCGCAGGCGCGAAAATAAACCCCTCAACAACTCCGCAACAATTCATCTGTGCTCCTGTTCACATACGCAGAGCGGTTCGGCAGAGCAAAGCTCAGCCGGACGACAGAGGCGGCCATCGATAGAGGTTCGAAGCCGCGCTGGAAAGGAGCTCTGATGAGGAACATTCTTCGCACACTCGCACTTACTGGCGTTGTGGCAGCGGCAGCTGTCGCGGGACAGGCACAGGCCCAGGCACAAGTTGGAGTCGCAGTTCAGGTCGGCGGTCCGGTTTATTACGGTCCTTATGTTCCTCCCTGCCCCGGTCCGGATTTCATCTGGACTCCGGGCTACTATGCGGGAACGATATGGGTGCCGGGACGCTGGATACATCATGACCACTACTATGCCTACAACCGCGACTACCACGTCGACCATCGCGACTACGATCATCGCGGCTGGGACCACGGACGGCGATAACAGGAGAGCCGTTCCGATCGGCCGCGCGAGCAGCGCCTCCCCGGCGCTGCCCTGAATGCACCCGGATGTGCCCGCATCCGGGTGCTGTGTTTTCCGCGCTCGGAAAGCCTGCACGCGAGTAGACTCTCTCTGGGATTCGAGCAACAGGCTCCGCAACATGAACACCAGCGATTACTGGGACGAGGTCTATCGCACCACCGCACCGGATGCCGTGAGTTGGTACCGGCCGCATCTCGAGATTTCCCTCGACATGATCCGCCAGGCGGCGAGCGGCCTCGGCTCCGCAATTCTCGATGTCGGCGGCGGTGAGTCGACCTTGGCCGATGACCTGATCTCAGCCGGTTTCGCACACGTGACGGTACTGGATATTTCGCCCGCTGCTCTCGAAGGAGCGAAGAAGCGTCTCGGAGCCGCGGCTGACCACATTCGCTGGATTGCCGCCGACTTGACGAAGCCTTCCCTGCCCCATCACTGCCCCAATCACTCTATTGACCTCTGGCACGACCGCGCAGTTTTTCACTTTCTCACCGAGGCTGGCGACCGGGCAGCATACGTTCGCAATCTGCTGCACTGCGTCCGGCCCGGCGGGCACGCGGTCATCGGAACATTCGGGCCGGATGCACCTCCGGTCTGCAGCGGCTTGCCTCTTATGCGCTACGACTCCAACTCTCTTTGCCGCGAACTGGGCAGCTCGTTTGTGATGACAGAAACGAGAGAAGAATTGCATCTCACGCCGAGTGGGACCGTGCAACAGTTCGTCTACTGCTCTTTCAGGGTTGTACCGACAAGAACCCGTCGAAACCTTTGATTTCACGCGGCACACTTGCTTTCTGGAATACCCGAATCCCACAACTTTTTCGCACATCTGTGTTAATAGAGATAGGCTTTCAGATGCCGGGAGCAACAGCTCAAAACCGGATCGCGAAAGCCGCCGTCAACTGATCTTCAGGGCGACGGGGAGGGCTTAAGGAAATGCGCATCCTGCGCTCATTGATGTTGGTTGCACTGCTGGCGGTTCCCTTAGCGCTGATGCCTTCGCAAGCAAACGCTCAAGTGGCTGTCGGCATAGGAATCGGGCCGGTGGTCGGATATCCGGCGCCGGTATATGTAGCGGGGCCGCCGGTCTGTGACTGGGGCTATTACGGGTACTATCCCTACGCTTGCGCCCCTTATGGATACTACGGACCGAGCTGGTTTGCCGGCGGCCTGTTTATCGGCGCCGGTCCCTGGTATGGCGGATGGTATGGACATCCGTGGGGCTGGGGTTGGGGTCGTGCAGGCTGGTACGGATACCGTGGCGGCTACGGCTATCACGGATACGGTGGCTATAACGGCTACCGCGGCGGATACAACGGCCGCGCTGGATACGGTGGCTATAACGGCTACCACAGTACGGGCTACGGCAACGGCTTCCACGGAACGGCCGGTTACGGTGGATACCGCGGCGGCTCTGTCAGCGGATTCCACGGGACCCCGGGCAGTTACGGCGGATACCACGGCGGATCTGTGGGCAGCGGCTACCACGGTGGATCGATGGGCGGTGGTGGATTCCACGGTGGAGGCGGCGGTGGCTTCCACGGCGGTGGTGGCGGCTCCCACGGCGGAGGCGGCGGTCACCGGTAAGACATAACTCAAAATGTAAAAAAGGCCTGCTCTTCGGAGCGGGCCTTTTTGCTTTTGGGAAACATCTGCCGCTACTTCCCGCCGTTCCGCCTCAGCCCGAGCACCATCTGGACAATCGTCCGAACCGCATCCGGATGAGCAAGCGTTCTGGCGCCTGCCGACATGGCATCGAGAGCCTCACGGTCGTTCAGCAGCCTCACCAGCAACGCGAGCAGAACGTCCTTCGTCACGTCCGCTTCGACGAGCATGCGCGCGGCTCCGGCCTCGACCAGCGCTTCGGCGTTCTTGCGCTGATGATCGTCGGCGGCCCGCGGAAACGGAATGAGCAGCGAGGGCTTGCCGGCGGCGGCCAGCTCCGCGACGGTACTGGCTCCGCTGCGCGACAGCACCAGGTCGGCGGCGGCGAAGCGCCGCGGCATGTCGTCGACAAAGTCGTAGACCTGCCAGCTGCTCGATGGAGCGCCACTCGCCATGTAGGCAGTCAGCGTCTCCTTCGCATGACGCGCGCCTGCCTGGTGCAGGATGCTGAGGCCGGGGACCATCGCGAGAAGCGGCGATGCAATCTGCGGCATCAGCGTGTTGAGGACGCGGGCTCCCTGGCTGCCTCCAAAAACCAGCAGGTGCGGAGGCGCGCCACGCGGCCGCGGCGGCAGGCGAAAGAACGCCTCCCGAACCGGAATTCCGGTGACCTCGGCATTGCGGAAGAATTTCGCAGCCGCCGGAAAGTTCACCGCCGCCGCTGACACCCGTTTGCCGACGAGGCGATTCGCCAGTCCGGGATAGGCATTGGGCTCGAAGGCAAGCGTCGGGATGCGGTCGAAGATGGCGGCAGCCATGGCGGGACCGGATGCATATCCGCCCACTCCGATGACGGCGTGTGGCCGAAAGCGCTCCAGCAGCGCGCGGCAGCGCAGGAAACTAAGCGGCAGGTCAACGAGCGTGCGTACGCGGGTGAGCAGCGAGACGTTTTTGAGCTGGCCGACTTTGATCAGGGAGAGTTCGTATCCGGCCTGCGGCACCAGCCGGGACTCGAGCCCACGCGGGGTGCCGATGAACAGGATATTGGCTCCGCAGCATGCCCGGAGTTCATTGGCAATCGCGACAGCGGGAATGATGTGCCCGCCCGTGCCTCCTCCAGCAATGACGACGCGCATTTCGGGCATTTGTTCCAGAATACCCTGCGTCCCCGTCGTGATGCAGATGAGGTCACCGGCTTGCAACTATCTGACAACAAATTGATTACGCTGGAATGGGCGCAAGCTGAAATTCAACCCTGCAATTATCTCCCTAAGCTCTGACCCTGAGCCCTGAGCCCTGCTTCTGCGTGGCCGACAATTTCCCCGAACCAGCTACAATATAAATAGAGGGATCAGAAAAGGCCCGGCCGACATGAGCCGGGCCTTGCCCTTTGCAGCCCAAAACTAGCGCAGGCACAAGTCTTCTGGAATGAATGGATAGCAAATTCAATCTTTGTTATGAAACGATTGCAGATTCGCTACAGTAAAACCACGTAAGTCGTTCAGAATCACACTGAAACTCGACAAATCTCTGTTTTCAATCACTTGCCTCGGATAGCAAAAAATAAAGCCTCTGCTTTCAAACGATTGCACGATTCTCCAATCGATAAGGGGGAGGGGTACCCGCTCAGTCCGCCGAAGATGCAACCGCCAGCGCCGGCTCGCCAGCGTACCTCTCCCGCCGCTGGATCTGCCGAAGAACCACCCAGGAAGAAAGCGCCAGCGAACCATCAGTAATGAGACTCGCCGCGGCCGCCCCCTGCCACGACCACCTCGGAATCAGCAGGAAATTCAGCAGCAGGTTCAGCCCTGCAGCGCCAAGCTGGATCGCCGTCCGGTTCCACTGCGAGGCCGAGGCCGTAATCGTCGTACCCCACGCGTAGTGAAGCACGCGCAGCAGCGGAAGCAGGCACAGCCAGCGCAGAACCACCACCGAGCCCCGGAACGACGGCCCGAAGAGGTGCGGCAGCAACCCCGCTCCGCACCAGAGCCCGGCCGATACCGCTACGCCGTACGGCACCGTCCGCAGCAGCAGCCTCCGGGCCTGGGCATCGGCCTCCGTCACGCTGCGCCCTCCGGCGCGGAACAGCCTCGGAGTGGCCGCGGTATAGATGCCGTACAGGGGTGCCGTCGCCGCATCGACCACCCGGTACGCCGCCGAGTAGATCCCGGCGGCATATGTCTGGCCCAGGCTCACCAGAAACGTCTTGTCGATGTCGTTGTAAGCCGAAATGGAAGAATTCGAGAACGAAAAGCTCAGCCCCTCGCTCAGATCGCGCAGCCGGATGCGCTCGAAGCGCGGCCAGCCGAGTTTCGCCGTGACCATCCAGCCCGCAACCAGCGCTGAAGCAAACGGCGCGAGCCAGTAGATGCGCGCCCATACGTTCGCGTCAATGGTTGCGTGCTCGCGATGCGCGTAGGTGCAGAGCGCCGCAGCCAGGGCCGCACGGCCCGCGTGGACGGACGTCCCAAGCTTGGCGCAGTACCGCATCTCGCCCGCGCCCTGGAACGCACGGCTGACGAGTTGCACCACCTTGCCGAACAGCGCATCGGAGACCGCGATCCACGGAATCAGCGCGCGAAGCTCAGGCCGCAGCGTGAGGCGGCCAACCAGGAACGCCACGGCGATGACGACTACAAACCCACAGGCGGAAACGCGTAGGGCGTTGCCCCACGTCACCGCGAACGTCGCGCGGTCGCGGCTGACGTTGCGGAGCAGGATCATCTCCATGCCGAGGCTGCTGAACTGGCTCAGCAGTGCTACGAGCGCGACCACCCCGACGAAGGCTCCATACTCGCGGCTGCCCAGCGTTCTGCCCATCAGGATGAAGTACGCCGCCTGCAAGGCCATGGAGAGAAACTGCCCCGAGATGATCCAGAGCGATCCCTTGAGGATCCGTTGCTCCGTCATCCGTTCCTGTCTCATTGGGCGCTGAGGACCTCGCGGTACTTGTCTTCCAGGAGTGCGGTCTGCCGGTGAAGGTTGAAGGCCCTCTCGGCATGACGGCGTCCGGCGATGGCCAGCGATCTCCTCAGGTCGTTGTCCGTGAGTACCCGCAAGATGGCCTCGGCCAGCGCTGCCTCATCGCGGGACGGCACGAGCAGCCCGGACTCGCCGTAGGCAAGTGCCTCCTCGACTCTCGTGCCGCGGAAGGCGATGCCGGGAAGGCCGATAGCCTGCGCCTCGCACATCACCATGCCAAGCCCCTCGGAGTCTCCGCTCGCTACCTCGACACTGGGCATGACGAGCACGGCGGCCTGCTCCATCCATCGCCGCACCTCCGCATGCGGTAGCATCCCGGTGAAGGTGCACTGCCGGAGCAGGTCCCGGGCCTGGCATTCCAGGGGTGTCCGCAGTGGCCCATCCCCGACGATGACCAGCCGGGCCCCCGGGAGGCACTGCTGCACGCCCGCCATCGCCCGGATGAGGTGGGTACCCCCTTTGTTCTCGACCAGCCTCCCCACAAATAAGACGAGCTGATCCGTTTCAACGGGCTCGACGCGTGGCTGGAACTTGTCCAGGTCGACCCCGATTGCATGAACCCAGAGCTTTTCAGCCGGAAAGCCATGTGCCAGCGCCCTGCGTCGAATGTAGTCGGAGACGCACACGAACAAGCTCGCGTGCTCGAAGAGTTCCCTGCGTCGGCGCAGGTAGATGCGCCCCGCTGCGGTGCGCCGCTGATGCTCGTCACCGCGCGTTACATCATAGCCGTGGAGGGTCACAACAAGGGGTATCCCCAGGTCCTTGCTTAGCGGCAGGGCAAGGCAGGCATCCACGGCAAAGTGGGCATGGACAAGGACGGGGGATGCCCCTGCGAGTTTTCTGAGAAACCCAGGGGCATATCGGGACTCGCTGAAGAGTGTGCGGCAGAACTTGTCGCGTATAGTATTTTCCTCTCCGCTCATCGCGATTGTGGAAGCATGCGGCAAAGGAATCCCGCGCTGCATCCGTTTGAGACCTGCAAAAACCGGCCGGAAAGTTCGCATCATGTGTGCCTGCTCCGCGATGAAGGTCTCCGAAAGCGGGAGCAGTTCACTGCGAAAGATCAAAGCGTTGTCTACTGCTGCCATTCAGGCTCACCGAGCATAGGCTTCGGGGGAAAGGACTGAATAATTTGGCTGACTCTCGAGGTAAGCTGGTCTTCAGCTGCCATCAATTCGATGTTCGCGAGAACAGATACATACAAGACCCAAGGAAGCCCGTTGAATGTGAGCAGGGTATTCTCGTCGAGGTCGCAGAGGAGTATGAGAAGCAGAAACAAAACCATCCAAAGGACACGGCGGATATTGCCCGAGCGTAAGACGGGCCAGAGTCTTCTCCAGGCGCGCAGGTAGCTGAGGGTGAATAGTGCAAGGCCGGGCAGGCCCAACTCGAGCCAGATCTCAAGAAAACCATTGTGGGCGTGAAAGACTAAGAAACGAAGAGCGGCAGCAACTTCGAAGGAATGCCCTTCGAGTCCCCTCCAAAACGCCGCGTAGCCCCATCCGGTAACAGGGCGCTCAAGGATGAATCGCCATGTCTGCTTCCATATCTCCGTTCGGCCGCTCAATGTGGCGTCGCGGCCCATGAGAGACAGGAGCACTGGGAGGTTGTAGAGCACAACCGCCGCAAGACTAGCCGTCAAGCAAGCCGATGCGCCAAGAAACAGCAGCCGGCTTCGGCTCTGCAGGCGATTCGCCACTTCCAGCCAGCCGCAAGCAGCAAAGAGCACGCCTTCGATGGCCCATGCGCCCCGCGAGCCGCTCATTAATAGAACGAGCAGGAACAGCAGCAGGGTCGCTACTTTGCCGAGGGATAGGCGCCAATTCGATAGAAGAGCCGCAGTCGCCAGAACCATCGCCCGGCCACATGCGTTCTTCTGAGTGAATACGCCCTGCCAGTCGAAATGATGACCGGCTGAAGCGTCCAGGCCGATGCTGGGAAAGCAGGTCGCGAGACCGATAGTGGCCAGAGCGAGGGCAGCCATCGCCGTTATGAGGATGGCAACCTGGAGGCGTATCGGGAAGCGCACGGCGATATAGAGTCCGAAGAGTCCGGCCAATGCAAAAGGTAGCGAGCGGCGGAAGGTGAGCAGCGGGAATTGCGACCACCCGGTCGAGGCAATGGCGAGCGCACAAAGAGGTGCGGACCACCGCATGGCTCCAAGCCAGCGAATCATGCGGCGGGCGTGTGACAGCAAAAGAAACGCAATGCTTCCGTACACTACGGCCTGGGAGGCGATACCACCGTAAAACGTGATGCGAGACGCAGCAGTGTGTGTTGACTCAAGTGCCTGATTGGGGGCAATGAAGGGAATCGCGCCCTGCATAGCAAAAAAAGCGAGTATCGCCGTGCAGCCAAGCTCTTCGAGCGTCACGTCGGGAAGGCTCACCCTGGGCATCGTTAAGGGGCGCTCGCTTTCAGTGTCCGGCGTAGATGAGTGCGGAACTGGTCGAGGCGACGATCGAATTCGTGGCCATGACCACATTCTTGCCGAAACTGAACGGGATGTAGATGACGTCGTCGGCCTGTAGAAGTTCGTCCGGGGCTTTTCCCTGTTCGATCTCTTTCAACGGGAGATCGCGCTCACGATACTGCCCATTGAGGTTTTGAATCAGGCGGACGCGCCTTTCGGAGGCAGTTTTATTGACTCCAGCTGCCATGGCGATTGCCTGGAGGACAGTCATGCGCGAATTGTTCTGCATCACGTACCCTCCTGGCCTGCCAACGTCTCCGAGGACGTAAACGATGCCCGCTTTGGGGACGAGGATCTTGTCGCCGGGAAAGATCTCTACATCGGCATTCAGGGCGTCTTCGGCTTTGTTGGAGAGAAAAACTTCCGTTACCCCATGTGCGGATCCCCCGCGTTCGATGGTGATGTGGCGGTCAGCCAGTTCCGTCAGCCCTCCCGCCATTGATAGAACGTCGACCAGGCTGCGCGCTGTTGAGATAGAGACGGGACCGGGCCTTACAACTTGCCCTAGAACTGAAACCGACTGGGTGGCATATTCCTCGACGAAGACGGAAACTTCGGGGTGCTTCAAAAGCTGCGCGTCGATATATTTACCGGCGATCAGCCGGGATGCCTCCGCGGTGTTCAGGCCGCGCAGTTCCACGTCGCCGATCAGCGGCAGGGTCACATTGCCTGAGTCCCGCACCCGGACCTTTTGAGACAGGTCGGATTCTCCGAGCACCGTGATCCGCAGCAGGTCTCCTGGACCGATCAAGAGACTTTCGTGCGTAGTTGTGTCCGCGATCTGGGCAGAGCAACCGAGGGCCATAAACAACAGGATCACGAACGTGTAGACAAAGCTAACGGCATTACGCATCCGTATACCTCTTCCGCTCCCGAGGCTCAACCGCGCGACTTCGATAACCGTAGTACTCGTAGTAGTCTGCGGATTTAGTCGACACTCCGTTAAGGACAGCTCCGATCACTGCACCTTGCGGCAACTGCTGCTGAATTAATTGATAGCTGCGATGGATGGCCTGGCGTGACGTGAAGCCGTGGCGGGCAACGAGCAGCGTTGCATCACACATGCGCGCGAGAATCCGCGCATCGGCAACCGGCAGTACGGGCGGGCTGTCGACCAGGATGAAATCATACTCGGACCTCCAGATGGACAAGAGGTCGTGCATGCGCTGTGAGGCAAGGAGCTCCGAAGGATAATTCGGCGTCGAGGGGCCGCAGAGAACGGAAAGCGTGGGACAATCTGGATGCGGATGCACAATAGGGTGAGTTTTCTCAAAGAGCACCGCGCCAAGGCCGGGCGATCCGGTCATGCCTACCTCTTTGTACAAGGTTGGGCAACGGAGGTCCGCATCTGCAAGCAGCACCCGTGCATTAAGCTGGGCGAGCACAACGGCCAGATTTGCGGTCAGCTTGCTTTTTCCCTCTCCGGCAACCGAGCTCGTCACCAGCACCACTTTTGGCGCTCCGCGACTATCACAGGAAAGCATCGAAGTGCGCAAGGAACGCAGGGCTTCCTGAAACGGCGAGGTCTCATCCGCGATGCTGGTTGTTGAGGCATCCGCCGCCGCAAGCGAGCCAATCACATAGGGAACGGCAGCTCTCGCGGGGGCTTCCCCAGGCGCGCGATGCAGCAGTCTTCGATTGATCTTCACGCGAGGAATTACACCGAGCAGACGAGCACCAAGCATCTCTTCCAGTTCCTGCGGCGAGCGGATGCTGCGATCCTGAAGCTCGCGAACCACTGCCGAGGAACATCCTATGAAGAGTCCCGCACCCAAGGCTGCTGCATAATAAAGCGGAATGTTCGGACTGTGCGGGTGATTCGTAGGCGGAACCCGTGCTGGGTTGACGATAATGAGATTTGTAGACCTCAGCCCTTCGAGAACACCGGCTTCTTTGAGCTTGGCTAGCAATCCCTGATATATGCCGCGGCTTGCGTCAGCCTCCTGCCGCGCCAGGCTGTAAGCGATCGCTCTATTGTTGGTTTGGTTCGCAAGCGCCTTTTGGCGTTCAAAGGATTCCCGCGCCGACTGCTCAGCCTGCGAGGCAATCTCGAAATCCGTCCGCGAGCGCTCACCGATCCGATGAACTTCATCCTGGATTGATTTTTCAAGGCCATCGAGCTGAGCATGCAACTCAGCCAGGCGCGGGAAGGCAGATCCGTACTTCGTATCGTCTTCGGCGATTTCTGCTCGAATCGCTGCTTCCTGTCCCCGCAAGGTCTGAATAAGGGCCAAAGAATTAGTCATCGCGGGTGTGGCACCGGCGGCGGTATTTCCCGCCAGCCCGGAGATCAGCTCCGGATCGCCACTTTGCGAGGCTTTATAGATGGCCTCCTTGAGGATGCGATTGGATTCGGCCGAAATCAGTCCTTCGTTGAGGCTCTCCAGGCGAGCAAGCACTACATTGTGATCCTCGCCGTCGCCGTATATGCCAGTGTCCCGTTGCAGCCGGATGGCCTTTTCCTGGAGAGCTTCGGTTTGCTTTCTCAACCCCACGAGCTGATCCGCAAGCCACGCCGAGGCTTGTGCCGTGGCGTTGAATCGCGCCTGAAAGCTGTAGTCCATGAGGGCCTGCACGAGGCGGTTGACTACATCAGCAGCCAGGGCGGGATCGGGATCCGAGTAGCTGATCTCGATAATGCGAGTACCAGCGACAGGTGCCACTTTGAGGTGGCTGGAAAAAATTCTCAGCACCACGTATCGGCGGTTGGGAGCATCTTCGATGGGGGCTGAGAGAGGTTCAACCGGCTTCTTCCAGAAGAACAGCCACGGTGGTATGCGGATGCCAGAGGCATGATCGGGGAAGTAATCCGCTGTCCTTTCGAGTTTCAAGTCCTTAATGACTTGCAAAGCGAGCGATCCGGACTGAAGAATACTTGCCTCAGTCTCCAGCGTCATGTTGTAGTCGAGGGAGTCCGCGTCAGCATCTTGAGAATCGCCCATTACACTACTTTCGAGGCCAAAGACTCGGGGCGATTCCTTCTGGACTTCGATTTGGCCTGTCGCCTGAAACCGAGGCGTCGCAAGCGCGCAGTAGACAGTAACGAGTAACAACAGGCCAACGAGAGGCCAGATGAGAAAGACGCGTCGGCGCCGAAATAACGCCAGGAGATCAAGAATCGTCCATTCCTTGCGCTCCGGCCGCAAAATATCGCTGAGCTCAAGTACGCGCAGTCGCGATTTTGTATTCACGTCTTGCATCTCTTCACGCGTTTCGAGTCAGAACAACAGAACCATCAAAGTCAAAGGTGAAATCCAATTCACTTAGGCCGGCCCGGGTCATGACGTCGCGCAGGCGCCTCCGGTCCTCGGTATGAAAGAGAAAAAAGCCACCGCCGCCTGCCCCGACCAGCTTCCCTCCCGCAGCGCCTCCCTCTGCTCTTGCCAGATCGTAAAGCTCGTCCAGGCGGCTGTTCGTGATGCCGGCCGAGCGCTGGCGCTTGCGGAGCCAGTGTTCATGCATCAAACGGCCGAATTCACAGGTACATCCGGACTCAAGAAGGCTGCGAATCTCGATGCCGAGTTGCTTCGTGAAGTGCAGACCTTCCAGCATTGCGGCATCATTGCCTTCCGAACGGTTTTTCTGGTCGGCCAGCAGAGTGGATGCGTTACGCGTGAACCCTACAAAGAACAGCATCAATGAATCACGCAGCTCGCGAAGAGTCTGGTCGGCGACCTTCAAAGGCGATACGCTGACGCGATTGTCAGGGTGATATTCCTGACAGAGCAGGCCCCCGTAAGCGGCAATGTATTGGTCCTGCTTTCCTACGGGCTCGCCAAGACGATTCATCTCGATCTCGATCGCCTCACTCGCCAGGAGTTCGGGGGTGACAGGCTCACGTTTGTGCGCATGCAGCGCGTGTATCAGTCCCACGAGGAATGTTCCGGATGATCCGAGACCAGTCCCGGCAGGCACATCGGCCAGACTGACGATCTCCAGTGGTTCGGGAACGTCGTGCATGTCGATTGCTTCGCGGAAGAGTCGATTCCGGATTTCCGCGCGACACGCGGCGTGTTCAGTTTCTGAATACTTGAGGAAATAGCCAGGCAGGAAACTCCTGTTGATCGTGATGTAGACGTACTTGGAAATTGCGACGGAGAGGACAAAGCCGCCGAATTCGCGATAGTACGAGGGCAAGTCGGTTCCGCCGCCGCCCAGCGAAATGCGTAACGGCGTCCTTGTCATGATCATGCCGGGACCCCGCGCAGAGACTCTGTAAGGAATGACTCTGTCTCCCGCAGTCCGGACAGCGAACCGATCTCGTAAAAGCGCGCCTGAGTCTCGTAACCGGCCATCCTCCCTTGTTCAACCAGACGGCTTTGCAAGTCGGACAGGTCAAACGTAGTGGCTTCGGGCCATTGTTCGAAAATGCTGGCGGAAAAGATACTCAATCCGTAGTCGATGTGCTGAAGGTCAGAACGGCGGCCGTGTTTCTCATAAGCGCAAACTTTGCCGTCCCTGAATAGGACATTGCTGGCGTCCCAGCGATTCGCGTTCGCGTACACGGTCATGAGTGCCGGTTTACCTGAAGTTCGAAAGGCGTCCAAAACCGGGGCGAAGTGAGCCGTGAGGTAACTGTCGCCGTACATAACCCAGAAGCAGGGACCCAGCATTGGCAATGCTTTTCGGATTGCTCCGCCGGTACCCAGGAGCCTGGAACCGTCATGGGAGTAGCTCACTCGGCAAGCGAATTGCTCGCCGTCGCCAACGAAGTTCTCTACCTGCTCACCCAGATGACCGCAACAGATCACAACTTCGCGAACCTCCTGGGAGGCGAGAAGTCTCATCTGGTGCGCGATAAACGGTTCGCCGGCAACCGGGAGTAGCGACTTCGGCACCCGTGCGGTCAGTGGCCCGAGACGGGTCGCCAGTCCACCGGCAAGCAGCGCAACCGGAGGAATGCCGTTACTGCACGAAGGTGCGCTCATCAGAGAGTAATTCCCTCAAGGATCGATAGATTGCTTCCCTGCTGCTGAGTTTGGGCTTCCAGCCCAGCGATCGGAGTTTGCTGGTATCCAGCCGCACTACGGGAACGTCGCCCTTCCAGCCACGGCTCCCCCCCGTGTATTCAAAGACCGGATTTTCGCCGACTCCCAAACATTCCAGAGCTATTTCGGCGATCTCGGTCACTGTGACTGCATCTCCGGTGCCCACGTTAAATGCGGAAAAACCATTGCCAACCGTACGACAGGTGGTCATGACCGCATCGATTACGTCAGAGACGTGCACGTAGGTCTTGCTCTGGCGGCCGTCGCCCAGGATACGCAGCCGACTGCTATCGTGCCGCAGGCGGCGCACAAAGTCGAAGCCAACGCCATGGGTCTGCCGCGCACCGACCACATTCCCGAAGCGAAATACATAAGCTGTGAAATCGAACATTGCGCAGTAGGCTGAGATGAGCGCCTCTCCTGCCACCTTGCTTGCGCCGTAGGTCGATACAGGAATAAGAGGGCCGTGGTCCTCCCGAAGTACGGCGCTTCCAACATCCCCGTAGATACCGCTCCCCGAGGCATAAACAAGACGCGAAACTCCTGCGCGTCGCATAGCCTCGAGAAGGCTGTGGGTGAGAACCGTGCCCTGATGAAAGTCGATGCCAGGTTCGACCGCCGCACGCGCGATGTCTGGATTGGAGGCGAGATGGATCACGGTTTCGTGTCCCTGGATCGCTTCGGCCAGCGCATCAACATCGTCGACTTCTCCACGCACTACCTGAAGCCGCTTGTCCCCTCGTGCAAGATGGTGTTCAAAATGCCATTCACGGCCGGACGAGAAATTGTCGAAAAGCGTAACCCGGCATACCCCACTCGAGGCGAGCAGCCTGTCAGTAAAATGGCTGCCGATAAAGCCGGCCCCACCTGTGATGAGACAGCTTCGCATGTTTCTTATCGCCTCGGGCTCATTTGCCGTCAACTCACACTCCTTCCCAAAAGTGCATCGGAAGACTGGCGATTCGCACATGCAATCGCGCCCTGCGCCCCTCCCTAGGCATGAAGTTATGTCTCAGGTGTAGGCTCAGAAGCCTTTAAAAGGTTTTGGTTAAGTTGCGGAAACCTTAGCATCCCATTTCGAAATAGGACAAGTTACCTAAGTTATGGAGCGGATCCAGTTTCACGTTGACGCGCATGCGGCGGCCGCTGCTAGATGAGCACAACACTTGAGTGCAGATGTCTCATCAATTGTTCCTGTTATTTCGCCATCCCGGGCGATGGCGTTATGGCAAGTCCACACAATGGAGCCGATATATCGGCTTTGAGAACGGAAGACTGCCTTGGGCTCGGAAAGACTCCTTACTGTTGGTCTGCCTGTCTACAACGCTATGCCGTACCTGCCGGAGGCAATCGAGAGCCTTCTCCGGCAATCGATATCGGCCTTTGAAATTCTGGCCATAGTGGACGGGGCAACTGACGGGAGCTCTAAATATCTTCAGTCAATCCGAGATCCGCGACTCAGGATCATCTTTCAACCCAATCAGGGTGTAACCGGCACGCTCAATCGTATGCTCCGGGAGTGCCGCACTCCATGGCTCGTTCGCCAGGACGCCGACGACATATCTTACCCGAGGCGCATCGAGCGGCTTACAGAGGCGATTACCGAAGATCCGGATGCTGCGATGTTTTATTCACTGGCGAACTATCATCCCTCCGCACGCGCTGTCGGCCATTTTCGATGTTCGCGCGGCTCACCACAAGAGCTTCGCCACATCGTCCGGTCGGGCTATCTGCTCGCGATCTGCCATTCCTCGGTCGCCCTCAACGTTGACAAGACGATCGCTCTGGGGGGCTATCGGATCGGATTACACAATGAAGACGCCGACTTGTGGTGGAGGATGGCCCTCAAACACGACATCCGCTTCATCCCCGAGGTGCTGGTAGGTTTCCGCCAGAATGCCGCGAGTGTGAGCGCCCACAACCTGGCCAACCAGTTTGTTGCCGGACTTTATGTGCAATATCTGCTGCTATCGAATCTGTGGACGCTGCCACCGCAAAGCCTCGGCGAGATCCACGCGGATCTGGAAACACTCTTCCCCACTTCCATTCTTCGCGCTAAGGAACGATTGAGGTCGTTCAATATTCACCTCGCGGAGGGTCGTAGAAGATCTGCGCTATCTGACCTCGCCGGCTCGATTCTTGCTTCACCCAAATATGTTCTGCGGCGGCTCTATGACGAAGTCTTTCCGTGGCAGACAGTCGCGAATGGAGTTTCTCCACATCTGTTTTTCGCAAGGAGGGAGGCTCTGTGGCCATGATCTCCTCGACAACAGGACTCGGTCTCGAGACTGACGATGTGATCGGCGACCAGGTTCACCCTTCCTGCTCCCTGCACGATGATGTTGTACCTCGAAGACCTGCTCGGTTCACCCTGCACCACGTGCCGATAGACCGAGTAGGAATGGAGTTTGCTGCGGCATGGGTAATGCAGGGAATAAAACACCGCCCTGCACGGTCGCCGCTTCTCATTACAGGGCCAAACGCACAACTTGTAACCCTTGCGGCAACAAATCCACGATTTGCCAAGGCTTTGCAGGCTGCTGATTTGTCAGTCCCCGACGGCATCTCCGTTGTTCTGGCGTCCCGTGTCCTGGGCAAGCCAATTCCTGAACGGGTGCCGGGTGGAGAACTCATGGAGAGGCTTTGCGCGGAATCCGCAAAATGCGGTTTCTCCGTTTTCTTTCTGGGTGGCTTACCAGGTGGAGCTTCCGGAGCCGCTCTGAAACTCGCGACACGTTATCCGGGACTGAAAATCGCAGGGACTTATTGCCCGCCTTATGGCTTCGAAAATGATGTAACTGAGTCGGCGAAAATCCGCGAACTCGTCAGCGAAGCCGCACCAGACCTTCTTTGCGTCGCTCTTGGAGCGCCAAAGCAGGAGATCTGGATGCATGACAATTGCCGATCGCTGCCCATAGGCGCAGCGATTGCCGTCGGTGCCGCCCTGGATACACAGGCAGGACTCAGGAAACGAGCCCCGCGATGGACTCACAAAGTGGGCATGGAATGGCTCTATCGCCTTGCCCACGAACCTCGACGGTTGTGGCGCCGATATCTCTTTGGAAATACGAGATTTATTTTGCTTGTTCTTCGACAGTGGATGACGGGGTTGCAATGGGTGTACCTGTTGGGCCCATTTCAGCAGGTCCTCGCAGTCGCTAAGAGGGTGAACTCAAGACCTAATCTAAAGGAGGAAACTTGGCCGGGATCGAGAACCTCAGGATAAAGCTGTTTTGTGACGGAGCTGACTTCGACGGCATCATGGCCTTCAATGCCGATCCTCGAATCAAGGGCTTCACGACCAATCCCACACTCATGCGGAAGGCAGGAGTGGTCGATTACGAAGCTTTTGCTCGCAGGCTATTGAAGGTCATACGCGATCGCCCCGTGTCGTTTGAGGCTTTCGCTGACGATGAGGATGCCATGGAAATGCAGGCTCTTACGATCGCCGGCTGGGCAACAAATGTAAATGTCAAGGTTCCTGTTACGAATCAAGCCGGGGAATTTATGGGCAGACTCATACGGCGGCTTTCCAGTGCAGGCGTGGTTCTAAATATAACCGCGATTCTGACTGCTAATCAGATCGAGCAGGTAGTGCAGGCACTTCATCCGTCTACAAAGGCGATCATCTCAGTATTTGCGGGTCGGATAGCCGATACTGGGCTTGATCCAGTCCCTGTGATGAGAGAAGCACGCAGGATCCTTGATTCGCGGCCCCTAGCGGAACTCCTGTGGGCGAGTCCGCGCGAACTTCTCAATATTTTTCAGGCAGAGGAGGCAGGTTGCCACATTATTACCGTTCCCCCGGAAATTCTGAAAAAGCTGAACCTTATCGGCAAAGATCTGACCGAATACTCCCTTGAAACGGTCCGAATGTTTCATCTCGATGCGTCCGCCTCCGCTTATCGGATCGACACAAGTGCGATGGCAACGAGACTGTAAAGTAATTCGTTAAGGAAAGCAGGCTCACGGGTAAACGTCGTGCTTACCGCGGGGTGAACCAGCCAAAGCAGTCTCAACTCCGATGGTAGACAGATTGGTTGGCAGTTCCGCGGGGACTTCTTGTGTTGCGGCGTGCGGACGGGTGTCAGATTCTTCGCCCGACAGACCATCGTGAATTGTCTTGGATCAGACTCCGCCGAAGGGTGATGTGTTCTTCGTCAGGATGGGGCGTGCGCTTCGTCTTACCGATCTGTGTAGTCTCCTTGAGCGTTCGAAGCTCGTGGCGTCATGAAAACGTCGAGAAAAACCTTCGACCGGCTATGGCCCGTCTGGAGTACACGCAACGAAGAACTTCTCCAACGGAGATCAGGGCTGGATGCAAGACACAACACGGGCCCCTCTCTCAGGAGAGAGTGGAGAATCTTTTTCCTTGACATCCCCTCTTATAGGACTCGTCGACTGCTTATATAGGTAACTAAAGTCGGCTTATCGGAAGTGATCTGAGTTCTCTCCTGAGTGACGGGCTACCCAGAAGTAATCCACGGCCGATTAACAGGCTACCGGGACACTGGCAATGCGTCACTTCCGGAATGAAACCTCTAGGAGGGACACGGATACGAGAGGCGACACAACACCCAAAACTCAGATTTGACGAAGACAGGATCCGCCTCGCCCAGCACCATGAATTTTGCGCCGCCTACGGTTCGGGAGCGCTCGCCTCTTGAACAGAACGCGGATTCAAGAGCGCTCACTTGCGGAGGGACCGACGAAATCGGCCGCTCGGATACTCCAGAAATAACCCACTATTGCTCAACAGGTAAACGCCACTTGCCGCCCCGGGATTTGTGCCTGAGCTTCACTGGTCCACGAACGCAAGCGGATGGCGGGTCTATATAGAGGGCTAGCACGCGATAGAGTGCTAGCATGCGCCTGACCGTCTTCATGCCTGTCGATGGCGGGCAATCCATGGAATTCCATGTTAAAGACGTGGGTTTCATCCCGATCGCCCGGCACTACATCGAGGACACAAGGGATGACAATCGCGTGCTTCTGAGGTCTTCACCGCGCCGGAGTTCGTGTGGCAGTGACGTCGCCGCGAGTGCAGCCGAGAAGATTGACGAGTGTGTGTCGAATGGCCGCCACAGACTGTCGGCATTTGGACTGTACAGAGGCTATGCATACAGAAATAGTCGTGCCGGGCTCACGGTGAGTGTTTGGCACTTGAAGTGCTTTGTCTATAACTGAGAGACATTTGCGATGGAATCCTCCATTTGCCAAAACTCATTGTCGAGGACCACACAAACCTCTCAGGTCGGAAAATCAATGCGATACCGAACAACACGACGCCGGTAGTTATGCGATAGTCACGCGCGTGGAGGGGTGTCACGAAATGACGTGAGCCGGCAGGCGCAGGTTACTGTTCTGGGGCAGGCGGGAGAGATAGCCTGTTCTGGGGGACGGCGAACGAGGAGAGAGCGCTTATGTGGATTGTCCGTTTTGCTCTGCAGAGGCCTTATACCTTTGTCATTGTCGCGGTGCTCATCGCGATCTTCGGGATCTCCGCCATCCTGAATACGCCAACCGACATTTTGCCGGACATTGATATTCCAATCGTAAGCGTCATCTGGACCTACAGCGGGATGGATGCGGACGACATGTCCAAGCGAATCATTGCGGTATGTGAGCGGGCGCTTCCAACCACGGTTAACAACATTCAATACACGGAATCGCAGTCGTACAGCGGCGTCGGAGTCATCAAGATCCATTTTCAACCGGGTGTGCAGGTGGATCTCGCGATTGCGCAGGTCACGGCCCTGGCGCAGTCGCTCCTGCGCCTGATGCCCCCGGGAATCCTGCCGCCGTACGTGCTCAAATACGACGCTTCCAGCGTTCCTATCGTGCAGGTGAGCCTGGGCGGAAAGGGCCTTTCGCAAATCGAGCTCTATGACCTGGGCCAGAACTTTATTCGCGGGCAGCTGGCGACCATCAAGGGCGCCGCGGTGCCGCTGCCGTATGGCGGTGAGCAGCGATCCATCATGGTGGACGTGGAGCCGTCGCAACTGGTGGCCAATCATCTGACCGCCTCGGATCTTTCCGCAGCGCTGAATAACCAGAATCTGGTCACGCCCTCGGGCACGGCGAAGATGGGCGACCGCGAGTATCTGGTGGGAACCAACAGCAGCGCGGCGACGGTTGCAGAACTGAACGCTATGCCCATCCGGACGGTGAACGGTGCAGTAGTTCAGATGAAGGATGTTGCGTGGATTCATAACGGATACCAGCCGCAGACAAGCTATGTGAGCGAAAACGGGCAGGCGTCGGCGCTGTTGACCGTCATCAAGAGCGGCGCTTCTTCGACACTGACCATCGTGAACCAGGTGAAGGCGGCGCTTCCGCGCATCAAAGCCGGCCTGCCCAGCGCGCTGACACTGACGCCGATCTTCGATCAATCGGTGCTCGTGCGGGCTTCGATCCGGGACGTGGTGCAGGAGGCAGTAACGGCGGCGTTTCTCACCGCCATGATGGTGCTTGTGTTTCTAGGGAGCTGGCGAAGCACGCTGATTGTGAGCGCATCCATTCCGCTGGCAGTGCTGTTCGCGATCGCGGTATCTTCGGCCCTTGGCGAGACAATCAATGTCATGTCGCTGGGGGGACTGGCCCTGGCGGTGGGTATGCTGGTCGACGATGCGACGGTGGAGATCGAGAACACCCACCGCAATCTCGGTGTAGGAGAGAAGAAGCCTCTGGCCAGGGCGATCCTGGACAGCGCGGAGCAGGTAGCGGTGCCGGCGCTGATCTCGACCATGTCGATCTCCATCGTGTTCGTGCCAGTGACGCTGCTGTCCGGTTCGGCGAAGTACATCTTCACACCCCTGGCAGTGAATGTCGTGCTGGCGCTGATCGCTTCGTACGGGCTTTCCCGCACGCTGGTGCCCACCATGATGCACTTTCTTCTGCCGAAGGAGGTGCCGCTTTATCAGGGGCGGGAGAAGGAGTCGCCGTTGAGCCGAAGCTTCATCTGGCGGTTCCATCAGAAGTTTGAGCGCGGCTTTGACCGGTTTGCGGAGAAGTATCGAGCCGGACTGGAGTGGGCACTGGGGCACGCTGCGATGACACTGGGTGCGTTTGCGGTGGTGGTCGTGGGTTCAATGGCCCTGATTCCGGTGATTGGGCGGGACTTTTTCCCCTATGTAGATTCCGGGCAGATGGAGTTTCACGTCCGGCCGCCGGTGGGCACGCGGATCGAAACGGCGCAGGAGGTGTTCAAGCGGGTCAACGAGGAGATTCGGTGCTTGATCCCGGCGGAGCAGCTTCAGATGGTGCTGAACAACATCGGGCTGCCGCCAGGGGGTGTAAACCTGGCCTATTCGGCGAGCGACACAACCAGCAACGGGGATGGGGATGTGCTGGTGCTGCTCGCAGCCAAGCACCGCCCAACGCAGGAATGGATGCAGGTTCTGCGGCAGGACTTCGCAGAGAAGTTTCCTCAGGAGACGTTTTTCTTCGAACCGGCGGATATCACGAATCAAACGTTGAATTTCGGGCTGCCCGCGCCGATCGACGTGCAGGTGCGCGGAAAAGACGCAGCGTCCACAGCGCGAATCGCCGCAATGCTTCAGGAGCAGATCAAGGATGTCCCGGGCGCAGTGGATGTGTTCATGCAGCAGCAGGTCAATGCGCCCAAACTGAACATCAATGTGGATCGGCTCAAGGCGCAGGAACTCGCTCTCACAGCAAAAGACGTTTCCGACAACGTGCTGTTGTCGCTTTCGGGCAGCGGGCAGGTTGCGCCCAACTTCTGGCTCGATCCGAAGACGGGAGTCGAATACCCGGTGATCGTGCAGGTGCCACAGTACCGGCTGCACGACATCGATTCGGTGGAGAGGACGGCCGTCACGGCGGTTCCCGGCGCAAGTGACCAACTGTTACGCAATGTTTCGACGACCGAGCGGCAGGTTTCGCCGGAGACCGTCTCGCATTACAACGCGCTGCCCATCATGGACGTGTTCGCGAACGTGGCCCAGCGCGATCTCGGCGGAGTGGCCAGCGATGTACAGAAGATCGTCGAGAAAAATTCACAACACCTGCCGCCCGGGGTGGAGATCGTCCTGAGCGGCCAGGTGCTGACGATGAACACATCCTTTGCGAACCTGGAGGTCGGGATCGCCGCGGCGGTGGTGTTTGTCTATCTGCTGATGGCGATGAACTTCCAGTCGTGGACCATACCGTTCATCATTCTGATGGCGCTTCCAGGAGCGTTCGCGGGCATTGTATGGATGCTCTTCCTCACGCAGACAACCTTCAACGTGCCCTCGCTGATGGGGGCGCTGATGACCATTGGCGTCGCAACCGCCAACAGTATTCTGGTCGTCACTTTTGCGAACGAATCGTGGGGTGAGGGTACCAAGGATTCAAAGCAGGCGGCGATGATCGCGGGCTCGACGCGGCTGCGACCGGTATGCATGACGGCCCTGGCGATGATTATCGGCATGCTGCCGATGGCGCTGTCACTGGGCGAGGGCGGCGAGCAGAACGCCCCCATCGGACGGGCCGTTATCGGTGGGCTTTTGTTCGCCACGGTAGGCACGTTGTTTATGGTGCCGGTGATGTATTCACTGATGAGCAAGCAGGCGCCGGTGAACTGGGAGAAGCAGTTAGAGGACGAGGTCCAGGGAACGGGAGCGCAGGAAGGAGCGCACCAATGAGCTCAGACGTCACAACATCAACGCCCATGGGCGGCGATCCAGAGCATGGGGCGCAACTGGAGCCAAAGCACGGCCGGCGGCTGTTATGGATCCTGATAGCGATCGTCGTGCTGGGAGTGGCTCTGCTGGCGGGCCTGCTGCCCCACTACAACCGCGACAAGATAGTGAACGCGAGAGCTGAGCAGCAGAAGAACGCATTGCCGACAGTGGAAGTGCAGACCGTACACATCGCGAGTTCGGAGCAGGTATTGACTTTGCCCGGCACTGTGATCCCGCTCCGGAGCGCGCACATTTATTCGCGGGCCTCGGGGTATTTGAAGGCCCGGTATGTGGACCTGGGGGATACGGTACGCAAGGGTCAGTTGCTGGCGATCATCTCGGCTCCGGACCTGGACGCCTCGGTCGCGCAGCAGACGGCGGCTGTGCAGCAAAGCAGGGACAACGTGCTGACGGCGGAATCCAATCTGCGCCTGCAGCAGGCGACCTACACCCGGGTGCACACCCTGGTGCTCCACGGCATCCTTTCCAAGCAGGATGACGATACGGCGCTCGCGGCGGTTGAATCGGCGCAATCGAATCTGCAGGCGATGCAGAACGCGGTGAAGGCAGCGCAAGGAGCGTTAGCTCGTGAGCAGGCCTTGGCCGACTTCGAGCAGGTTCGCTCGCCCATCAACGGCACAATCACGGCACGAAACGTCGAGGTGGGTAGTCTGGTGTCGGCTTCGGGAGCCGCACAGGGTTTGGCAGCTGTTCCCACCGCCCCCACGGGCGGCCCGCCCACGGGTGGCGCGCAGGGCGGCGAATTGTTCGATGTCGTGGACCTCGGCAGCCTGGAGGTTTTTGTGTCCGTGCCGGAGCAGGATGCGCCTTTCGTGCAGACCGGCCAGCCTGTGGACCTCAGCTTTTCAGAGTTACCGGGGGAGACTTTCAAGGGCAAGGTAGTTCGGAGCAGCGATTCTCTGAGCCAGCAGACTCGGACGCTTCTTGCCGAGGTTCAGATAACCGATGCCCTGCACCGTTTGCGACCGGGCATGTTCGCTTCCGCGCAGATGCATTACAAGGCCCCGAACCCAGGCATCCTGATCTCCGGCGATAGCCTGTTGAGCCTGGCGCGCGGTCAGTTTGTGCCCGTGGTAGAGAACAACGTCATCCAGATGCGGCCCGTGAACGTCGGGCGAGACCTGGGTACGCAGGTGTATATCGTCGCTGGCCTGAAGGACGGCGACCTCGTCGTGGTGAATCCCACTGATGCGGTTAAGCAGGGGGCGCGCGTCAGCACGCGGAACGCGCCCGCCGGCCAGCAGGGCGCCAGTGCAGGTCCCACTGCGGGCGGGAACAAATAGTGTGATGAGGGCAGGCAGACCCGGAATAACGGCATCGGTTAGCACGACAAAGCGGGTGTAAGAGCAGACAGGATCGACCACTTCAGGCTCTGCCCGGAGGAGAGTTTCCCACGATGAGCTTCTTTCTTCGATACTTCAATGGATACTCCGGTGCCCGGCAAGCTTTCGTCTGCATTGTGGTGGGCTGTGCTTCAGCATGTGCAGCGGCGGCGCAATCAACCGCGCCCACCTTCCGGCTTCCGGCGGCGCCCCAGCCGTCTCGATTGCTGGCACAGGCACGAGACAACGCACCAGCTCCCGCACAAACGCCGGCGAATTCACAGCCTGGCCGCCTGGATCTGAGCCTGCGGCAAGCCTTGCAGATGGCGCTGAAGAACAATCTCGATATCGAGTTGGAACAAATCGATCAGACGATCGCGGACCAGAGCGTCCCGTTGGCCAAGGGCGGTGGACTGCCGCGTCCGATTAACTACACTGTGGCGGATACACCGGCCGGCGAAGGACCCGTCGCCGTACCCCTGCTCAGCTTTTCCTCTCCCGGCCTGTCTCCGTTGAGCGTGGACCCGATTACTTCGACGGTGTCCTCGTCCTACAACACAAGCCGTGTGCTTGAGGGATCGCACTCCTTATTACTTAGTCCGGCCCCGTATTCCGTCGGATCTCCCGTGCCCGGCTTCGACGCGCAGCTGCTGGGCCGGTACGGGTGGCTGCGGAGGAACCCCGCCGTTTCGCTCCTGACGCTTCCCCCGGGTTCGGTGACGCAGGCCGATAAGACGATAACCGACAATACTATTGGCGATACCCTCCTGACTAAGGGCTTCAGCCCGGGGACCACCATCCAGCTGGGCGTCAATAACTTCGTGCAGACCTTCTACTCTGGACGCTCAAGCGCGGTTCCGTTTTCTCACCCCAATGCCTATGCTCTCATCGCGCAACCGCTCTGGCGCGGCGCCGGACGCGGGAACAACACCCGTTATATCGCGATTGCAAAGACGAACAAGAAGATCTCTGCGGCGGTGCTGGAGCAGCAGATGATCAGCACGATTGCCGGGGTAGAAAACCTGTATATCGATCTGGTGAGCCTGCAGGACTCGGTCAAAGTGCAGGAGCAGGCGCTGAAGACTGCTGAGTTGCTGTTGCACAACGACCAGGAGCAGATGAATGTGGGACGACTGCCACCCATCGAGGTGGCGCGTGCGCAGTCCCTCGTGACGAGCACGCAGCTGGTACTCACCCAGGTGATCGCTTTACGAGACCAGCAGCAGGTGATCCTGCGAACGCTGCTTGATCCGCAGTCGCTCGCGTCAACACCGGGCACGACGCCCGAACTCGTGGCGAGCGACCCGCTCCTGCCGCCGCAGGCCGGGCCGCAAGCGCTGCTTCCCGATCTGGTCAAGGGCGCGTGGGAGAAGCGCCCTGACGTGCAGCAGGCGCGTTTGCAGGTGACCAACGGCGAGCGCCAGGTCGCGAGCGCGGCCAATGCCGCGAAACCTGAGATCGATCTTTACGCAAGCTATGAGAGCCGGGGGGTCGTGATCCCGGGATTGACAGCGATCGGAGGAGACAGCTTGACGGGGAATGTGACTACCGACCCGATTCCAACCGGAGGCAGTCGTTCCTCGACGGTGTATGAGGCTGGAGTACAGTTCTTCCTGCCGGTGCAAAACCGGGTAGCGAAAGCCAATCTCGGAGCCGACCAGGCACTCCTGAGGCAGCAGGAGTTGCGAGTGACGCAACTGGAGTCGCAGGTAGCTGCCGAGGTGCAGAACGCGATCACAGCGCTCAACGCCGCCAAGAGTGCGGCCGATGCCGCTACAAAGGCACGAGAGTTGCAGGCACAGTTGCTGGCCGCCTCTCAGGAAAGCTTCACCGCAGGCTATGCCACCAACCTCTCCGTCATCGAACAGCAGACCTATCTCGCACAGGCACAAACCACCGAGGTAATGGCCAAGGCAGCGTGGCTGAAAGCGGCGACCCAGCTAGACCGGGTGCTCGGGCAAACGATGGAAAAGAGCGGTATTTCGCTCCAAGCAGATCAGGGAGAGGTCGGCCCGCTACAGCATTGATCCTGGAAGGCCCTCTCAGCGTCTTCGAAAGCTGCTGGTTCGGGCTCTCTGGAGCTCCTTGCCGTAGGCGCATGAGCAATCGGACTGGTACCATTCTCGACTGTTGACAACCGCCAATGCGCTCATCGAGCTAATCGAATAGATATATGTCTTCAGCAAATTGCCGTGTATAACCGGCATCTCGGACAACGCCTCCAAAATCCTCCTGACGCCGAGGATGCGAAACGACGTCACTACCAAGTGATATAGAGGATCGGCGGAGCATATCGACTCGATACCGTACCGTACTGTTTCCACCCCACGACGTGCTGGGACGCTCATGCCCAGGGAACGCCCATCACTTGACGACGGTAGCCTTAGGACTTTTTTGCGGCCGTGGCACTCGAGGATTCGGTTGTTCTCTGTTGAAAGACCTGCTGCATCACGAATTCCGGGGTAACCTGCTCGCCGGAGAGCAGCATCGCAGTCAGTTCGCCGCCCATCACCTCTGGCGCGATCACCACATCCGGTTGCACCAGCTTGACCCGGCTCAGATGATGCGCATCATTCACCGCAGCCACGGTTCGCGCGCTCCCGGCCAATTCCTTGACCGCCAGCACGACAAAGGCGTTCTCAGAATCGTCGGCCATCATCGCCAGCACCGCCTCGGCGCGATCTGCGCCGGCTTCGCGGAGCACCTCTGTCATGCTGGGGTCACCGACGACGACGTCGACGTCCTTGAACTGGCCTTCCGACGGCGTTTCGCGCAAGATGCGGGTGACCGGGCGGCCTCGCTTGGCCAACTCGCGCCAGGTATTGATCGCCAACGGGGTATTACCGATTACGACAAAGTGATTTTCGCGTTTCATGCCTGTTCCTTCGCGGCCAATGATGCCTTTCAGACTCTGCCGGACCAACGGTGCGATCACCGCGCTTAGCGAGGTGGCGAACACCGCTACGCCGAGAACAATCACGGAAATCGTGAACAGTCTCGCCTCCGGCGCTGCAGGAATAATATCGCCGTAACCCACCGTACTCATGGTCACCATCGCGTAGTAGAGCGCGGTGACAAGATCGGTGATCGGTGGTTTGAATTCAGCGCCGAGATAATAGCTGCCGAACGTGGCGTACAGGAGCAACATCACCACGGCGGTCAGGGCGAAGAGAGTGCTTGCAGCGACGCTGGAACGGTTAAAGTGCCGCCAGGCAAATAGCAGTGCCGCCAGTAGAAATGCGAAATACGCCAGCAACCCGTGTACGTGCGAATGCCCGGTTAATAGTGTGTTTACTGCCCCGGTGGCAGCTAGCAGGACTGCCATCAGCCAGGCCAGGCGCGAGCGCCACAGCAGGCCTAGCGCCATGGTAACCATGCCGCCGCCGATCAGGAGAGAAGGCAGCAGCATGAGGTTCAGGTGGAAGTCGCCCTGCATCAGCGCGTGCGCATATTGGCTCCAATCTCCGCCGAATCTCGCATTTAATATCCAGAGGCCGCCCAGGCCAAGGAGCAGCGCGAGCGGCACATGCGGAAACCAGTGGCGTCCACCGAGCCGGTAGTGCAGGCGTTGAGTCCGGGCGCGAAGACGTTGGATGAATGCAAGTCTCATTAGGCAGGCTGCGAGGTCCGGTTTGGGAAACCTGCATCAAGGCTAATACCGGCCTGCTCATCAACGACTTCGAAGTAGACGAAAAGAAAAAGAACTCTGACGTTTTCATTCAATTCGTCCGTAGAAAGCATGCGCCGTAGAATGGCAGCATGCCTGCGCACCAGACCCAACCTGAATCGCTGGACATTCAGAACGCCCAACTGGCTGAAAAAGTCGAGGTTATCCGGTGTGCCGTGATGTCGGCGATTCCATGGCTACTGCACGGATTCAGCACGAGAGGAGGTGGGCGCAGCACCGTTTATGGCCGATCAGTTTATGACCGATCATGGGGCGACCTGAACCTGGGGTTTACGGAGGCGGATCAAAGGGCAAATGTTGTTGCAAATCGAGAGTTGTTTTTGAAGGCAGTGACTGGCGATCCTCGTTTCCCGCTGGTAACGGTCCGTCAAATTCACTCGGCGATCGTGATCAATGTGACATCCGCGGATGGGAACGATGAATCCAGGACGCTGCAGGCAGATGGGATGATGACGATCGAACCGGGCACTCTGCTGGGAATTCAAACGGCGGATTGCATTCCGGTGCTCGTGGCCGACCGCAAGCGAAGGGCAGTTGCGGCTTTTCATGCGGGGTGGCGCGGCACGCTAAAAAGGATCGTCGAGGATGGCGTTGGCCGGATGCGGCTGGAGTTCGGCAGCGATCCGGAGGATCTGGTCGCGGCGATCGGGCCGGGCATTGGCCA
The DNA here is from genome assembly GCA_963782175.1 of uncultured Acidobacteriaceae bacterium. GTDB lineage: Bacteria > Acidobacteriota > Terriglobia > Terriglobales > Acidobacteriaceae > Silvibacterium. The sequence continues at coordinate 386,779 of CAWAIX010000003.1, read as the reverse complement.
TTGCTGCTACTGCGTTGGCGAGGAGGTTCGCGGCGAATTCTCCTCGCATTTCCTGTACGCGGCAGAACTGTTTTGCGAGGTCGACGACCGGGAGGGCCGCAAGCCGCACCTCAACCTGGTGGAAGCGAACCGGCGACAGCTGCTGGATGCCGGTCTCACGGCGAATGCTGTGTCGGTAGCAGGCGAATGCACGAACTGCAGAGCAGACCGCTTCTTTTCGTATCGGGCGGAACGCGGATTTACGGGACGAATGTTATCGGTGATCGGGATAAGCCGCGCCTAAGTGGAGGCTCCACTCTCGCCGGCGACAGGTGCGGATTTGGCGGCCGCCTCATGAGGGTTAACCAGGTCGCGCAGTTCTTTGCTGGGTTTGAAGTAGGGAACACGCTTTGCGGGGACTTCGACTTTAGCGCCGGTTTTGGGGTTGCGACCGATGCGGGGTTTCCGCTGGCGGATACGGAAGCTGCCGAATCCACGAATCTCGATTTTGTCGCCTGATTTGAGGGCTCCGATGACCGCATCGAAAATGGTGTCGACGATCACCTCGCCGTCGCGCCGGGTCAGGTCTCCAAGCTGCGTCACTTCCTCAACCAATTCTGCCTTCGTCATGGTGGGCTGCGCTCCAGTCTCTAGGTTAACCCCTTTTAACCATAGTAGATGCGACATTATTTTCGCCAGGCAGGAAACGGCGGGAGGATTTACCGGTAGGCCCGTGGCGTCACGACGGTGTCGGGCACGGTTTAGGGGTTCGGGGCTCCCCGGCTTAATTAGGTTGGCCGGGAAGCTCGGAAGTGAAGGAAAGTTGCTTACTGGGAGCCTGGTATTTCGTGGAATCACGAAGCCTGAGCGTGAATGAAGGAGCGGGAATGTTCGGCTTTGGGCTCCAACCGCACTCCCTCTTGCGTTTTCGAGAGGAACAAGGTTTTGGAGCAAGTGCCGCACAGCCAGAAATGTTCCAGCCGATGAGCACGCTTTGTGTTGCCGTCCGACCCAAGGGAGTCGAAGACAAAGATACGCCCCTCCCGAAGGTACCGAAGGGGTTTCGCGCATTTGGGGTTCGCGCAGTGATCCAGCATTGAAATGTTCTCCGAATTAAGCCCGGCCGCGCATCGGGCGGTAAGTGTGACCACTTAATGATTCGCCGAGGGTGCATTGGGTCGCATCTGGCGATAATTTCTTTCGCGCTGTTCCTACTAGATAAGACGCGGGCAACGCTTCAAGTGTTCGCTCGAAATGCGGGGCTGCGGTCTCTCGCTGGCGAAAATTCCCGAGTCTTCGGAACTCCTCGGCAACCCGGGCGAAAACCTTGAATATGCGAAAATGAAAAGTTCGACTTCGCCCGGGATTCCATGGCCATTCTACGCTCTGCCTTCATTGCGTGCTCGCGCAACCAAACCCTTCGCAACTTTGCCGAAAGTTCCACCATGGGGCGGCGCATGTCTTCGCGATTCGTCGCAGGCATGGAGATCCACGATGTGCTGAGAGCGGCCGAGTCGTTGCAGGCGCAGGGGATTGCGTCAACACTGGACAGCCTGGGCGAGAATGTGAGCACGCCGGAGGAGGCGAAGCGGTCAGCAGAGATCTATCACCGGCTGCTGGATGCGATCGAAGCGCGGCGGCTGAAGGCCAACATCAGCGTGAAGCTGACGCAGATGGGCATGGACCTCGGACATGATCTGGCGCGGGAGATCGTCTCCGGACTGGTGGACCATGCGGTCGCGGCGAAAACGTTCGTACGCGTGGACATGGAGGGCAGCGAGTACACGCAGGCGACGATTGATCTGGTCCGCGGGCTGCATGCGATTCCAGCAAATCCTGGCAGCGTCGGCATCGTGATTCAGGCTTACCTGCGGCGCAGCGAGCAGGATATCGCCGGTCTTCTCGCCGATGATATCCGGATCCGACTGTGCAAAGGCGCGTACAAGGAACCACCGAGCGTCGCGTTTCCGGACAAGGCGGAGGTGGATGCGAATTTTGTGAAGCTGACGGAGATGTTGCTGACCAGCGGCATTTACCACGGGATCGCGACGCATGACGAAGCCATGGTCATGGCGACGAAGCGCATCGTGGGTGAGCGCAAGATCGATCCGAAGTCGTTCGAATTTCAGATGCTATACGGCGTGCGCCGCGACCTGCAAAGGGCGCTGGTGGCCGAGGGATTCAATGTGCGGGTATATGTGCCGTTCGGGGCGGAGTGGTATCCGTACTTCATGCGGCGGCTGGCGGAACGCCCGGCCAACGTACTGTTTATCGCCAAGAATATGCTGAAACAGTAGGGTGAGCTTCAGCGCCTTTGGATGGCCGTATTGCCATCCGAGGGACGTCGGCGGGGTCGGCATCGAAGATTTCAACGCCAAGATGCCAAGAACGCTATGGGGCGCTTTCTTTTTCGACCACAAAGGACACGAAGGACACAGAGGGAATTCGTGCCCGTCTGAGGGCTTCGGGCCCTCAATGAAAGCAAAGACCAAGGCGCCGAGTTAGCGGCCGAAGTAGGGTTGGGTGACTGCTCCGGGACGCTGGTAGGGCTCGATGGAGAGCAGATTTCCGAGTACCGTGCGCTCCTGCGGAGTGAACTGCGATGCGTAGGTTCCGGAGTTGAGCATTTGCTGACGCTGCTGCGGAGGCACCTGGCGCAGGTCGTGGAAGGCATGGCGCAGGGCCTGCTGGCGATCAGGAGACATCTGAGAAAGCGCCTGCGACGCGCCGCGAACCTCCTGCTGGCGCTCAGCCGGCAGGTGCTCGAAGGCCTCGTTGCGGGCCAGGATGCGCTGGCGTTGCTCGGGCGTCTTCTCGTCCAGAGTGTGGAGGCGGTTGACGAGGCGCTGCTGCTGGTCGGCGGGGAGGTCGTGGAAGCCGGGCTCGCGGCGAAGCGCATCCTCCTGCTGCTTCGGCGACAGGTTCTGGTGGTTGTTGAGCCACTCGGGCAAATGCTGCGTGCCGGGGCGAATATTCGCGTAGGACGTTTTCGGTCCGGGCTCAACGAAATGCGAGGCGTTGCCGGCGGGATTGGAGGGCGCTCTCAGCTCCGGATAGGACTGCGCGGGATGAGGCGGCTGATAGGAGGGCGCAGGATGACTTTGGGGAGGCGGCGAAGGATGTGCCTGAGGGGCCGGCCCCGCATGAGACGGGGGAGCACTGTGCGGCTGTCCTCCTGGATGTTGTGCCTGCGCAAGCTCGGCAGGAACGCACAGGGCAAAGACAAAGAGCGCGAGCAGGCAAACCAGAGACGCACCAGGACTGGTCAGCCAGCCTCGGCGGCTCGCCGCATTTTGCCGTGCACGCATCGTTACCATCCCTCTACAAAAAGCCCAAATCAAGGCTGCCAAAACAGAGTTTCAAAAGCTGCCGGCCGGATTTCCGAGCGGCGCAAAATCCTAAATTGGAGCGGCAAGGCCGCGTTTACGGCCTCCCTGCTCAGAGCTACAAGTTGCTGTTCGGCTGACCGCTGTCGGAATCGTCGTCCGGCTGGTCGAGCGTATTCAACTGCTGAAAAACCTGAGAATTCTCGTCGAGCGACTGCAGGTCGCGAACCGCGGCCGACGGGCTCGCAGGCTGAGTCGTGTTCATCACGCCGACCCAGGTGCCCCCGCCAATCAGCAGCAGCAGAGCCAGTGCTCCCGCGGCAATTGGACGGAGGTGCATATTGCTGCTGTAGAGGAAACGCGAGCGCAGCCGCTCGAAAAAGCCAGCCGGCGGGGCGTCACGTTCAGAACGCAGCTGCGCCGCCATGCGGGCCTCAAAGAACGGGGACGGCTCGGGCGCTTCCCAGGCGTCAAGTGCAAGCATGGTGGCCTCAAGAGCGGCCAGTTCCTGGCTGCACTCCGCGCAATCCTCGACATGCTTCCGCACCTCGACAGGAACTTTCTCCGGGTCGAGGAGCAGGTCCTCAAGGTTCGCTTTCGTCATCCGGCAGATCATAAAATTACCTTCTTCGTACTTGTTGCAACCCTTAAACAAAATCCTTCAGCCGCTCACGCAGGGTTTGATAGGCCCGAAAGAGCAGCGACTTGGTCGCCGACTCGCTCAGCTTCAGAACTTCTCCTATCTGCTTATAGTCCAAGCCCTGGTACTTGTGCATCAGCACCGCGGTACGCTGCCGTTCGGGGAGTGCCATTACGTGCTGACGAATGGCCTTCATGCGCTCGTCGCGTACCAATTCCTGCTCGACGGTCGCCGTCGGGTCGGCCACGTCCGGCGTCGTTCCCGTTTCCGGGTCGGGCTGGTCCAGGTAGACGTTCTGCGCTGTGCGCTCGTGCTTGGTGTCCCGCGCGTGGTTCACCCCGAGGTTCGTCGCAATGCGATAGAGCCAGGTGGTGAATCGAGCCTCGGCCCGGTACGTCTGCCGGGAGCGATAGACGCGAAGGAAAACCTCCTGCGCGAGTTCCTCGGCTACCGCCTGGTTGTGCACCATGCGGAACATGAAGTGGACGATCGGCTTGTGGTACTTATGCACCAGCAGGTCGAAGGCCGCATCGTCCCCCTCGCGGACGCGGAGCATGATCTCCGCATCGCTCATGGAGTTCCAGTCGACCGCTTCCCTGCCCCGGCTGGTCCGGCCGGAGGCTGGCTCGATCTGGGCTCCCTGCAAAAGCGCGGAATCTAAGGCAACGGTCGCCATATCCTCATCAACCCCATTCTCAACCGGAGGTTGCGGGGAATTGGCGTCAGGTTGCACCGGGTCGGAGGCAGGAACCTGAGTGCCGTGTGATCCGTTCCGGCCGGGGTCGCCGGAATCGCCTGTCGAGGAGCGGCGATCGGGAGCCGGCAATGGTTCCGTATAGGGCATCTCTCTGGTCCTACGATTGTATCCGGCGGACACAAGAGCTGGTGCCGGGCAAACTTGCGCAAAGGCATGGATGGCCGTTCGATCCGTTTGGCAGCCTGCCCGGGGAATGTTAATCTTAGGGATGTTCCTCGGGGGTCGTTCCTCGAGGCTCATCCTCCCGGGATCAGTCCCCTGCCTGCCCGAGGTCGCTTAGCTCAGTTGGTTAGAGCGCCTGCTTCACACGCAGGAGGTCGTAGGTTCGAGTCCTACAGCGACCACCATCATTGTTTTCAATAAGATAGCAGGACATCCTCTGCCCTGAGAATCTACAAGGCAGGGGTTCACCTGTCAAGCGCACTCGACTGCACGTCTTTGACGCGTGTCGGGCAACCCCGGACGGCTCACAGGGTCACGCCGAGGGCGTCGGGCGCGCCTGATAGAGGCCGCAGTGCTTTCCACTGAATCGATACAATTAGAGTGGAGTACATGCTCGATAACAGACCATGCAACGTAAACACTGCTGGCGAGTTGGACCACGAGATCAGAGATATCTTTGCACTCGATCTTGCGGGACGCGACGACGAGATCAGCGGCACTCTTCACGTGTATTTCTCCGACGATTCGGTGAAGCAGGCAAGTCTTTTGCCGCACTTGCTAGCAAGAGGTGTTCAGGTTGAATGGCACAAGCGGTAGGAAGCCATGAACGCGACAGGGACCGAAATTTATTACGGGCTGTGCCCGGATTCCACCGACGCTTGTCCTCACTCCTACCTCAAGGGACGCAATCTGAACGACCGTCTTGTGACTTGGTTCAGTGGAGTCTCGATTCCCGGAGGCGGAGGTCAATTTGCCGCACGTGATTATGGCATTCAATCGGTCTGTCGAACCATTATTCAAACGCATCCTTCACCGGAGGGGTTCTGCGTCGCTTGTGGTAGGCGACTCGTCTTCACGAACGTTCCGCCTGCGCTGGGCACCTGCCAGAAATGTTCGCGCGATTATCAAGAGAGCGACATGAGTCAGAATTTTTGCTTTCGATGTGGGGAACCAATCGACATCAGCGATGCGCTCAAAGAAGAAATGAAGAGATACAGAATCACCCAGACGATCATTGACACCATTCCCCAGTTAAAACGACACGGATATCTTCCCACTGCAATTCGAAGTGACACTAAATAAGCAAGGCAAGAAACACCTTCTCATTCAGGAGGAGGACTTCGTATCTATCTTTTTGGCTGATTCCTCTGCTACCTTGAGCGCCCTGCGGATATCAAAATGTGACTCGATGCTCTCAAGGGCTTTCTTAAAAAGATCAGCATCGTCTCGCGCGTCATGTATCGGCACACTTAACTGTTCATAGCATTCTTTGAGTGAAGGCAAATCGTCCCGCAGCCTAACGGGAAGGGTTTTCGCATATGCTGACATAATTTCCTCTCCGGTGTGCCTTCCCTCCATGCCTGTAACGCGACGCGCGAATTGTTCAACGAAACACCTGAGATAAAACGTTGCTGCCAAGGTCTTGCCAGCACTGTTAGCAATGATCGCATCGCGATAAAGTCGTTTTTCTTTCTCGGGAATAAAGGCTGGAATCTCGATATGCTCCAGTGGCGACCGACCGTCAATTGAAAAGACCCACCCTTCTCTCCTGAGCAGGAACGCTTCCGGTTTCCCACGAGCGGAGCATCCTTCACATCTGTAGACAAAAAGAAATATTTGTAGATCGGGGGGAATATGAAGCGGAGGCGTAAACCGGGCGCCTTGTTGCATCGTTTGCTGGTTGAGTATCTCTGACGTTATATCCCTTGCGGAGAGGCAACTATAAGCCTCTCGCCTTTTACAAGTCCGGCAATATAGTTTGACATTAACGGGAGCAAAACAGAATTCTTCGCGAGTTTTCGTCGAACCAAGTACGATCCTAGGCGATTGGCTTCTTAAATCCCGGTCATATCCCGCGCGGTATCCCTCAATCACAGTCTCCCGCACTTCAACCGCAAATCTGTCAAACGGGATCGTCACTCGTTGGTAAAGATGCTTCTCTTCAAGCACGATGCGAAATGTAGCTGCTATGTGCAAATTAACGAACGGAACGAGAGCATTTATACCTTCAGCACTGCTACGATTTACAAGTTTTCGTTTCTGCCCTTCAGACATTATTTACGCTGTCGCCTCCGTGGCTATAGCTGATCGCGCGTCATTCTACCGGTACCGGGCAAGAGCAGTCACACTGAGGGCAGAACCGCGCCTTGCAATCAAAGCATGTGCTCAAAACTTCTGACGAGGTGAATAGCAGGCATGATTCCGAGTTGTGCATTTCGCACTCTTCGAACAGGTCTAGCAGTTGATCCATTTCGTCCATTTCTGTCTCCAGTGAAGTTGATCTTTGAGGCTGACCGGGGCTGTGTTCCCCAACTGCAACCCCGGCCAGTAGGCGCTTTGGGAGAGCCTGTGAAGACCATACGGAACACCGAAGCGGATACCAATCCCACAGAGTGTTTACTGCCGCATTTTGATACTTGTGTGGTTTACGGCTCCGGTTCACCACTGCCCCTTTGAGGCCGATCATTGACAAACGACAGAGCCTGAGCAAGCGCAGCGTCCGCTGTATCTTGACGTATCCAAGGGAAGTTCAGGTATTCGGTCCACACGCGGTTGCCGGTTCCGGGCACGCCGGGGCCGCGAACGTTCTCATAGTAGTGGACGGCATAGTGCACAGAAGCGGTGCCAACCAGATGCTTTATAACCTCCAAGCGGTAAGCCTTCCCTGTCTCCGCGTGGATTACCTCGACGATCTTCACTACTTCCATCACTTCGGCAAGAGATTCATAGCGTTCATAGTCCTTCTTGTCCATGCAGCAAATCCTCCTGAACCTTTCCTAATAAAACACGTTTCTCGCTTGTGGATGACTTTCGCCTTGTTTTCGCCTACCATGTTGGCCATGGGCGAGATGCGCCGAGCCATCGCGCGCGAGCAAGAAGAGCGCAGAACTCAGGACCGATTCTCGTCGACACTCGTTATTGCTGCATCGATCATTGCCGCCGTACGGCTGGCACGTGAGGATATCAGCACACCGAGTCCACGGCTCTTGAGCACGCTCTCTGATAGCGTGTCATTGGCGAAGATGATTTTGAAACGTGTGGTTGGGAGCTAGGCGGCCTTTTATGGCGCGCCAATGTAGATGAGGATTCCGCCCGGGCCTACGCGTTCGGGGGCAGTCGCAAAAGTAATCTTGGTTCCTGTTGAGCCAAGAATGCCCGCTAATTGTTGTGCGTAGGGGAAAGCTTTGGAGTCCGGCCCGGATATAAGCACGAAGGTCCCCTTCGCCGCCGATATCATCTCAATCAGGTAGTCGCTTGTAAGTCTGCCTGAGAGTGCCGTTTTGATTTCATTGGCATATTGGTTGGCATCTGCTTCGTTCCCGGAGCGCAGAGTTAATCCCATTCCCGTTGGGAGCGATTTTGCAAATTCCCCTAGCTGACTAATTTGTAAGGGAGTCAGGTGTCTCTCTGCAGGCCCGTTATTGATGACGGTTTGACTGCCGCTGTTAGGCCCGTTATTACATATACCGGACGGACAGTTTTGGACAATCGAAGTGCCTTGATTCTTCGACATCTCGTCAAGTTTGACCATAATGGCATTGAGATAATCCTGATTTGTCATCGCCATCCTCAGGACCTTCGGGATGCTCTCCAATGCTTTCTTTTGAGCTGGCGTCAGGCTGGAACAGTTGATATTGATGTTTCCCGTCAGAGCGAGAATGTTGCTGCATGTACTCTTGTCAGATTTTTGCTGTACGTTTGGCACAGTCTGACTGCTCGCGATGGTTGCTACCGAGAAGATAGCCGTCAGCCATATTTTAGGGATTCGAGAGTAACTTATCTTTGGCATGTTCGTTCTCTTTGGCCTTCTGCGTTTCACATTTGATTCTGGCATCTTGCGCCACAATGTTTGAGCAGTCACTGTTCGTTGCATTTTGGATTATGGTAGTGGCTGCCGGAGGCGGTAATGGCAGTGGCTTCTCTATTTCGACCGCCTCGGTTTTGTGTTTCTGGATCGCGCGTAGATTGACCAGATGCCAAGAGTCACAGTCAGAGCGCAAAGCAATACCGCAAAGATGATTCGTGACTTCAATGTATCGGTTGACTCGATGGCATGACCGACGCACTTAACAACAAACAGAAGGGCTGCTATCCCGAAGCAGACCTGAGATATCGGCAAATGATATGGGAACCAGTCGATTCCTAGTACGCCGAGACCAACGGCAATGAATACTCCGGGCACAATCACGCCCAACACATCCCAGCTAAATAAAACCCTCCACCCAAAAATACTCCGCCACACTCCCATGCTTACAATGCTCTCACTAGATACCGCTTTGCGTCGATGCGGTTACCAAGAAAGCAACCGAAGAATTTGGAAGTCGCACACGGTCTCTCCATGCATGGGCAGCGTTGACGTAAACTGGGATGCCTATGAACACATCCGAATTGATCACAGCTATTGACGCCGAGATATCCCGTCTGCAACACGCACGCAAACTCCTCGCCGGCAACACAGGGACACGGGGCGGTAAGCACGTTATGAGTGCTGCAGGACGAGCACGAATCAGCGCCGCCATGAAAAAGAGATGGGCTGCGAAGCGGAAGCAGGCTTAGGATTCCCGGCGTCAAAGGCTGAACGCTGTCCTGCGACCAGTCCTTGGGTGCACGGCTCGACGCCGATCCGAGGGAAACCACGTTGGCTCTATTGGGACCATCCGTTGGCTCTATTGGGACCATCCGTTGGCTCTATTGGGACCATCCGTTGGCTCTATTGGGACCATCCGTTGGCTCTATTGGGACCATCCGTTGGCTCTATTGGGACCATCCGTTGGCTCTAATAGAGCCATAAACAAGACTCACTAACAAGACTCACAGAAAAAGACTCACGAAAAAAGACTCACCTGAACAACACTTCGTAAACAGTACTGGGTAGCAAACCCGGCTGCCGAAGAACCTTCTGCCCTGATTCTTTCTCTTCTTGTTCTTCTCTTCTGAATACTCCCGCGAAAGATGGGTACTGGGCAGCATAGCCCTGTTTGTGCAGGAGTGCTCCTGAACCTGTTGGCAGAAACCTGTGACAGCTTGGGCAGCCAGTTCTCCGCACAGTATGCGGTTGACCATTTTCCCGCACTTTATGCGGTTGGGGATTTTCTCCGCGTGTAGTCGTGGGTGTTTTAAGCCCTCGCTGCCCTCTTGGTGACCTACTCACCTACCCAAACCCCTTCCAGCGCGTTCTAGGCACTGTCCACGCTCAGGAACGGGTATTGTGAGGTGGCGCAACATACGCCTATGGCAGCCAGAGTGTCAACCGCTCGCTTTCCATGGCTACCCGGAACTTTTTTCGACTATTTTGACCCCTGATGTCACTTTTAGCCCTTTTTTTCGGTTAATCCAGATAGAGGACAAATTAAAACCAAGTTTCCTCGCAAGTTTGCGCCTTGGCGCACTGGCGGTGGCCATAGACCTATGCAGCACGAAGACGTTTTCACCGCATACCGTGCGGCCAACAGATGTAGTCGACGAAGAATTTCAACTATTTTCGACCCCGAAGAGACATTTAGTTCTTTTTTTCGGTTAATCCAGATAGAGAAGAAATTATTTGTGAACCGCCCGGCGGCACCCGCTTACCTCGGAAAACTTTTTCGAATTATTCTGACCACCTGAGACACTTTCGGGTCCTTTTTTCGGTTAATCCAGATAGAGGACAAATTATCCTCGATCCCCGGGCGATCCCTCCCTCTCACAACACCCACAACTGAATAGCAGTCCTTCGTCCTCCGTGTTCGCGGCGGACGGTGGATTCTTTATTGCCTTCCGTGCTCGCGGAAGGTAGTCGATTTTTCATTTCTCAAAACAGGAGCAGAGCATATGCAGACGTTCAATACGTCCGACTACGCCGTTCCCTGCCTCGATAACGTCGATGATGCAGACGACCGGTACAACATCAAAGCGATCACATCCCGAGCAACGCGCCGAGCACTGGCGTACAGGGCGGCGCAACGCCTCGCGGAAATCACTCGAACCTACAACGCACGGCAAGCATTCCTCGCGGCCAACCCCGAGGTGTCCGAGTGAGCAACGAGCAGCAACAGCACAAGGTACGCAACCTCGAAAACGGAAATTTCTTCCGCGTGGCCAACGTCATTGCGGATATGGGCCTTGGATTCAAAGCAGGGTGGACATACACCGGACTCGCACGGTTCGCGAACGCCGAGACGCACGAATGTCTGCCATCAATTGCAACACTGGCGAAACACCTCGGCGTGTCACCCAAGTTCGTCAAAGAAGGACTGGCAGACTTGGAGCAAGCAAGGCTGATCGTACGAAAGAATCGTACCCTCAAAGGCTTCAAAACGTCGAACGTCTACACGCTGCTCCACGTTGAGTCTGTAGATAGTTCCCATAGAGCCATCGAGAAAACGCCGTTAGCTCCGGTAGAACCATCGACGCCAGTTCAGATAGACCCGCCGGGGCAGCCTAAGAGCTTTCCCGCACCGGTTAGACACCGCGCATCTGCACCTCAACCGGTTCCTGTCGCAGAGAAGAAAGTCTTTGGTGCGCCAGTAATGCAACGTGTTGCGCCCCGACCTGTCACTGAGCAAGTTGGTGGAGAAGCGAAGAGTTACCCCGCACCGACGATTATCAGGACAATCACTCCGTGACCACAACAAACAAACTCACACCATTACAACAAGCAGCCGTCGCGCGTGTGGTCACCCGATTCGCGCAGAGGTATCCCACCATAGCAGCCGGACTCGAAGCCATGCCTGACGCATTAGCGGCCAACAAGAAGCTGAGCAAGAAGGCATACCTCACAGAGGTAGCGAAGAAACTCGGGTGGGGTTATCCGAGTCTCAAAAACATCATGAAGTCATACGAGTTCAATATTTGGTTTGCAGTCCACAACCCTCAAAAGAGCATCGACGAACCGTCAGCCCTTTGCTGAACACTCAACACGCATCACTGCCGAAAGGAGGGCAGACAAATTGATTCGCAAGCTTGAAGACAAATTGAAAACCGCTCAAGACACCGCTCAGTGGTTGCGCTCGATTGACGATTACCAGAACGATGAAGACGCAGTCTGTCTACTCCGTGTGATCGATGCGCTGATTCAAGATATAAACCGAGTGTCAGCCAAGAAGAAACTGACCGAAGTGCAATACTACGCGATTCGCGCCAACCTTGCGCTCGCCAGTGTGCTACTCGACCAACACCTGAGCGACTACGGCGAATCGCTCGCGACCTGGGATTACACACAGACACCACAAACGATAGTTGAACTTGTCGCAGTCGTTCTGAATGACGCTGTGTTGCAGTTTACCGGCGCGTTGGAATTGGGAAGACGCAAGGACTACGAACCTGTATCTGACAGAGCGATCAACGCGGCATTGTCATTGCTATGACGCACTGAGCGACCGCATAGTGTGCGGTTCCAAGAATCGCCCGTGATGAACTGCTACCGAACCCGTCTGCCTAAATGACCAATAAGCAGATTGGGCAGCGAATAGAGGAACCACTGACGCAAGGGACCTGAGCGCACACCTGAACACACGCCCTGCGCACACTATTGCATGCAGTCTGGGCACAATGGTGGTAACCGCTTTAGAATCTGGGTCCTAGCAAGGGTGGCGGCTCGAAAATCCATGGAATCAATAGTTTACGGACCGCGCCCAGATGTCTTTTTGATGGTGCAGAAAACTATGCTCTCTTTCGGTCGACCAATCGACCTTGCTAACTAGTATTTTTTTCAATTAGTTGACTACTTTTTGGCTGGACTTGCTGGATTTGACGGTTTCAATCACGTCAACAAAACGAGATTACGCCTGCTGACCGCCCTTGTCAACAACATTCTTTCATGCTAGGAGAAAAATTCGATGGGACGGCCCCGCAAGAGTTTACAGGAACTCGCGTTGAAGGGAACACTGAAGCAGCACCCGGGCGCGTACGCCTCGCGCATCGCTGAGGAGCTAGGAACTGGGCAGCCAGCCCCTGAGACCATCCCTGATCCGGAGAATGCACTCGGTGAGGCTCCCAAATCGTTCCACACTGGCCAGAAACGCGCCTTTGAAGAGATTCGCGCCGACTACCCGCACCTCACCAAGGCAGACCGTCTGCAAGTCGAGCAAGCGTCTCGTCTGCTTTCAGCGTCGCGCAATCCCAAGAAGGAATTCCCGGCGCGTTCCGAGAAGCTTCTGGCGTCCTTATTGGCAGCACTGGCGAAGCCACGGAAGGCAGCCAAGACTGTGACACCGAAGGCTTCCATCCCGGTGAACCTGCTTCCGGCCAGCCTACGACCGGCGACCGAGGAACCGCTGCCTCACAGCGACATCCCCTGTGAGGCATGGACAGGGGAGCAGCTGATGGCGTTCGTCATGGCAACACAGGAACGCGTTTTCGGTCCTGTCTACCGCGACGGTCGAAAAGTGTGGCCATAACTCGTTCGCTGTTCACCGCACAGGTTCAATAAGTTCGAAATGAGACCGCTCCCATGGTCCTTTGAGGAGTCACGCAAGGTGACGCGGTCATGACCACTCCGAAGACCCTCTCCGCTTAATGTCTTCGCTGGAGAGGGTGTGGTTTCACCAAGCTTGCCTAGAGTGCCTCTGAGCCTTGAATGGCTTCAACGAACCTTTGGCATTCGGCAACACGGGGCAGAGGTGATGTTTGCGCGGTCGTGTACCCGACGCACACATGGTCTGCCCCAACCTTATTTGAAAGGAACTACTGAAACACCTATGGATACTCTGAACACTCCCTCGACTCACGACATCTACATGACCATAGCGTGTAATCGCCATGGTTACGCACTTCATTACCACGGTCCAAGGATCGTCCATCAGGTTGCTGCCACTTACTTCCAGACTGAAAACACTTTGGACAGGTCGTGGCATGCCCTAGTTAGTATCTTCCGCTCACTAACCGTCAAAGACAAAGCAGTCCTAGCAGAGGTGGCAGAGCGAGAGAATCGACCTATCAGATTCAAGATTTACACGACTGAAAAGAAATTTGCTGAGACCATCCGCACCTTCGACGACAACGAAGACGTAGAACCATTGCGCGATCTCATCAAAGGTAGCCTGCTTGAACGCATTGCCGGATATCGCAAGGAACTCGACTTTGATATCGACGTTGAAATCATCACCTATGATTTCGTAACTTTCAAACGTACTTATTCCTACATGCTTCGCACGCTGAGTATCCCGCGTGAAGACCCTCGCGGCCATCACAAGCAGCCCATGTTCTGGGGCAGTGCTGATCGTCGTTACCTTTCCAAATTCATACCCAGTGAGACCGCGACCTCACCGGCTCCAGAGGAAACCCGTTAAACAATGGCCAACAATCTAATCAAACGCGCTGGACAAGTCGTCCGCGCACTCACAACGAAAGAAGGACGCTCAGGGCTAAGCAGCGGAATGGGTTTGATCGGTGGTTCATCTGCACTGGACAACCCGGCTGTCTTCCAGAGCGTCATGAGCGGTGCTTGGTCCTATCTCATGGATGGGCAGCGTCAATCAGCGGCTGGAGAATTGGTGGATGTGCGAACGTCCATGCAAAACGCCACCGTCTTCAGTATTGTGCGCGTTCTGACTGAGAGCATTGCTAGTCTGCCACTGCGACTGTTACAAGTTACCAGCAATGGACGCAGCGAAGCAACGGACGAGAATCTGCACTATCTGCTCACGGTGCAGGCTAACGACGAGATGTCGGCGCAAGCATGGCTGGAGACTCAGGTCCTCGGTTTGGCACTTCGAGGAAATTCGTTCAGTCAAATTCAGCGAAACACCGCCGGAGAACCTATTGCCTTCTGGCCATTGCTTCACGAGCAAGTCACCGTGATGCGCGACATGGAAGGTAACTTAGTCTACCGCGTGAATGTCGCCCCTGAAGGCGCAGCAGCGCATTACAAGATACTCGACAAGAAGGATGTCCTGCATTTTAAGCTGTTCGGCTTCAACGGGCTGACAGGTGTGGACCCGATTACTCTGCACGCGAATGCTATCGGCTACAACATCGCTGCACAGAAGTACGGCGGAAGGTTCCTGAAGAACTCTGCGGTTCCCGCTCTGGCTCTCATCAACAAGAGCGAACTCCCTATGTCACCCGAGTCGAAGGTCAAGGCCCGTGAAGATTGGTCAGCATTACAGTCGGCAGACAACACCCATAGAATCGCCGTGCTTGACAGGGACTTCGACCTGAAGCAGTTAAGCGTCACACCGGAGCAAGCACAGTATCTGGGCAGCAGAGAATTCAGCAGGACCGAGTTGTGCGGCATCTGGCGCATGCCCGAATTCATGATCTCTGCGCTCGCCCGTATCACCAATAGCAATCTCCAGCAGCAGGCCATCACCTTCTGCACTGAAACGTTGCGCCCGTACCTCACACGCATCGAGCAGGAAGTGAAGGTCAAGCTTCTACCGCGTGACTCTCGATTCCGTAACTACTGCGTTCAGTTCGATGTTTCTGAACTTCTCCGTGGGGATTCTGCTGCACAATCCGCGTGGTATCAGGCAGGCGTTGAAGGTGGCTGGATGTCGCCTGCAGAAGTGAGAGCAGAGATCGGTTTGAATCCGGCACCAAAAGAGGCTGGACTCGATCTCTACCGCACGTCATTGAATTATGGCAATTCCGCCATCCTTGTCGGCCAATCAGCTGACAACACGGACAGCGACAAAGGCGATGGAATCGACAACAACGCGAAGCCCTTCCTGCCGAGCGAGAACCTTCGCTCAGCCCTGAGCAACTACGCGGTTGCTTATGGGAAGCTGTTTGTCGACGGTGTTCGCCGCGTGGCAGCCGGTGAGAGCATCGCAACTGTGTTCACGCCGCTGCTTGACTCGATCTATGACGCTGTGACAAGCACTGCGGGTACCAAACCTGATACCCAAAGAATGATCGACTATGTCACGCGTCTTGAGCAACGCTCGCACCAATGGACCGCAGAAAGTGCGGAGACTGTTGGGGCCGACGAACTCAGGAAGGTTGTGAGGACCTTCGTCTTCTCCTCGTTCGAGAAGAAGGCAGCCGAGGTGCTTGGTGAGTAGACACAGCAGCCAACGGTGGACGAAATCAAGACAGGTCGCAGACGACGCCAACCCATACCGTGACATCCAGTTCTTGCCTTTCACGAATAAATTCCACGTAGTCGGTTCCAGTGGTGTCCACGGCAATAGCGAAGGCTTCGACACACTTGAGGCTGCCATCAACTATCGCGACGCAAAGGAACAAAGAGCATGAGTATTGAACAAAGGAGTCTGCCAACCAGCAGCCTCGAAATACGCAAGAGTGCAGATGGCAAGCGAACACTAACCGGCATTGCGGCCCCGTTCAACAGCTTAAGTGAAGACTTGGGCGGTTTTAGAGAGCGCATCCTACCGGGTGCGTTCGCTGCCACACTGCGAAGCAATCCCGATGTCAGACTGAGCGCAGACCATGATCTATCCGTGAGCAAAATCCTTGCTCGCACCGTAGCAGGCACCATGCAGTTACGCGAGTCGTCAAATGCAGGACTGGTGCTTTCGGCTACGTTGCCGGATACCAGCTTCGCAAGCGACGTCGCAGAGAGCATCTCTCGCGGTGACGTAAACGGACTGTCTATTTCGTTCAATGCCGAGGATGAGTCATGGGACAACACCAGCGATGGTGTCGTTCGTACTCTGCGAGCCGTCAGCTTGGGACCGGAGATTAGTCTGGTGGCAACACCAGCATACAAGGCAGCGTCAGTGTCACTCCGCAGCTGCCCTGAAGCGATTCGCTCGATGCTCACCACGGGCATTGAGAACGATGCGGATTTCCTGAAGGACGCCGCGTTGTATCTGCTTCTCGCAAAGAGAAAGCAGTTCTAAGTCTCTGGGCAGCCGTCTGAAAGAGTCTGAAACGCTCCCGCTGCTCACATCCCTTACAACCTATCGCTCAGAACTCACGGCATGAGAGTGCCTGATACGCACCCGTGCGTCTGACCACTCAATATCAAATGGAGTTACACATTCATGAGCACTATCAATACCCTGATCGACAGGCGTAATCAGTTGCTTTCGGAAACACAGAGGATGGTCCTCGCCGGTGGCATCACTGCGGAAACCCGGGCGAAGTTCGACCAGATGACTGCAGACGTTGAACTGATCGAAAAACAAATCGAGATGGAAACTAGGGCTGCCCGTGTGGTCCCTGCTTCCGAGGCGATCCGTCAGAACCCCGGCGCGACCATCACCCCGGCTGCCGATGTGAAGACCGAGCAGCGCAACGCTCTGAAGTCGTACATCATGACCGGCTACGTTGCTCCTGAGCATCGTCAGCACCTCGCACCGGCTGAGCGTCGTGACATCGGGACGTTTACTGGCAGCCCGAACAACGCGAACATTAGTGTCAACGGCGGCGTTTTGGTGCCTACAGCTTTCGACAACATTCTGCACGAGAGCCGCAAGTCGTGGGGCGAGATTCTGAACCTTGTAGCGCAGAAGACTACCGACACTGGTGCTCCGCTGCGTTTCGCGAACTACGATGACACGAGTAATGGTCTCGTGGTCCTTGGCGAGGGCAACACTACCTCTGAGACCGATCCGTCTCTTGGTGGCGCTACCAGTTCGACCGATTTCTGCACGACCGGTGTGGTCAAGGTCAGCATCGCTGAACTGCAGGACAGCGCGTTCGATATCGATGCTCTGCTGCGTGACTCGCTGATGAAGCGTTACCTGCGCGGATTCTCTGGGTTCGTGGTCAACGGGTCTTCGACCGGCAACGTTCAGTCGCTTCTGTCGCTGTTTGGAGCAAGCACCGGCAACACTCTGAACCTGTCGATTGCTGGTGGGTACGCGGCTGGCAATGTGTCATACGTCGACCTGTGGCAACTCATAGGCCAGCTTGATCCGGCATGGGCACCGAATGCTCGCTTCGCGATGCACAACACCTATCGCATGCAGGTGATGAACATCGTGGATAATTACGGACGTCCGATTTTTGTCGTCGGTGGTGCAGGACAGGCCAGCGTGCAGGGTGGCGGATTCGATAGCATTCTTGGCTATCCAGTTCACACCGTGCAGCAGCTTGTTCCGACCTCGACGGCTGCAGCGGTTGGACAGGTCCCGGTAATCTTCGGTGACTTCCAGTCTGCCTATACCGCTAGGTCCGTGCGTGACTCGCTGAGCATCGTTCGTCTGAACGAGCTTTACCTCGCGCAGGGTGAGATCGGCTTCACGTTGTTTGCTCGCGTGGGTTAAATATCTAGCTCACATTAAACTTCTCTAAGTCGGTGAAACTCCCTCTGGGACAATACCGAGCTAAGCCATGGTGACATGGAAAGTGTAACGACTAGGCAGAGATGCCGTAGGGTCCAAGTGGACTCGAAATGGGAAGCACTCGGCAACGGGTGAAGAGATAGTCTGATCTGTATGGCAACATGCAGAGGGTAAAGTGGAAACGACTTACCCGCAACATGAATGGGATACATCAACGGTGTTGCGAACAACCCGCTGGTTGCAATGCGCGTGGTTGCGTAAGCTTCACCAACAAGCAACAACCATAGTTACAAACGCAGAGGGGTGGCTTTCAACGAGGCTACCCCTTTGTTTTCATTTCAGGAGAAACAACTTTGAACATCAGCATGTGTCCCCACCTGTTTTCGACGATGCAGCAACCGTTCTGCCTCACGGAGACGGTAGAAGGACAACCGGCCTACCTCTGCGCGATGTGCGCGGTCGACAACGTGGAAGCCCTGTTGAAAGCTGGCTGGTCCTCTGGTGAGGTAGCCAAGCAGATGCTATTCGACCGCTGCCAACACTTCGACCATCCACAGGGCAGATGCGGGAAATGCTACGGCGCTATTTGGTCGCTGCTCAACTACGTCTGCATCCGCAACCGCATGGGGCAGACAGGAAAGCTTCACGCTGCCCTGAACAAGATACTTCGTCACTGGGAAAGTGAATATGGCAAGGTGAGCAGCCAGAGTGCATACCTGAAGAGTCGAACGAATCGACCAAACCCAGAACGCAGACGAGAGCAGCGAAAGGACAACGTCAGATGTCTACAGTTCTCGGCATAGCCTACGTCCGCATGTTCGGACCCAGAATGAAGAAGACTCCGGAAGGTCACCCGATTCAAGTCTCGTCTGTACCATTCGACCTGTCACAGAAGACGCCAGTCGAAGCGATCAAAGAGGCAGCACGCCGCTGGCACGGTATCGTGCAGTCACCTGATGCGGACTGGGAATTGATCGCGGAATACAACGTCGTTGTCCCCGCTCACCGCACCGCTCCGAGCTATCAGAAAGTTTTCTATTTCGCCTACAAGCCAGAGCAGGCACTCCTTGAGCACATGGGGCTGACCGGCAAGGTTGTGAACTGGCATGACAGCGCGTGGTATCTGCAGCGCACACAAAATTGAATACACGGCTCACCTTCTCGGAGGTGGGCCTGTTTTGTTGTTTGTGGCAGAAAGCAGACTCAGCCTCTCATGCACTGCCTGCAGATCGGTGGTCACCAAGTTCGCGTACCGGCGCGTCATCTCCAGCGTGGAATGACCGAGGACCTTCTGCAGGTGGAACACTGAACCACCCCGGCGCAGATAGTTGACAGCGAACGTATGCCGGAAGGCATGCAACGTTCTCGACGGCGCATTGAACCCCAAACGTCTACACAGTGCCTTTACGTCCCTGAGCACATTCCGACGCATCAAGCGTGTCGCGTTGTCGCTTTGTCCCTTCGTGGCAGCAAAGAGAAGACCATCGGTTTGCCCATGCCTCACTATCGCCCGGCGCAGTTCAAACGAGACCGGAATGACCCGCTGCTTCCGTCCCTTGCCGTTCAGTGTGACCAGTAGGTTGTCCATGTCGATGTCGGCCATGGTCACAGACAACGCTTCCGAGATGCGACACCCGGTATCGAGCAGGAAGAGAACCAAGAGGTGCAGCCGACGTTCGTAGCCTGTGATGGGCCTGTAGGTGACAAGGAGCCTCACCTGCGCGTCGGTGAAGGTTGCCGGTACCGTGGAGGGTTCCTTGAGCCGTGGCACGCGTAATGGACTCTCAGACCAATGCAGGAATGCGCTCACCGCCCTGAGCACACAGTTGATCCCCGCCGGGGTGAGACCGCGCTCGCGCATGCGAACCACGACATCTTTCAGTTCTGCCTCAGTTGGTGAATCGTTGGGCAGCCACTTGAATGACTGCCAGTACCAAGCCAGCGTTGCCGGGGTGACGTTTTGCAGGTACTTCCTTTCGCGAATGAATGCTTCTCTGCGGTCCATCTGAATCCTCCAAGCAGGTACTCAAAATGGAGGACATTCCGGCTTTCTTATTGATAACAAAGGTAGTTATGCTCACAATGCTGAGCGCCTGCTTCACACGCAGGAGGTCGTAGGTTCGAGTCCTACAGCGACCACCATAAAATCAGTCACTTAGAGAATTGGGCCTTCCGAGTGAGGGTCCATAAACGTTCTGGCGCTCTTGAGCTTATCCCGGCCGCTGGGCCAAAAGCAGCTTGTTAGTGCGGGTTTGTGCTCCGGCCGAGAGCGATCTGGCTTTGCCCCCTCCCGGCCGTGCGACAGTCGACGAATAGAGCTAGTTTGAATAACTCCAGGTGAGAATCTCCTGATCGGCCCCGGCGCCACCGCTGGCTCCGGTGAAGCCCACGTAAGCGGTGCTGGCGCCGACCGTAGACGGGATGTTCACAGTGAAAGACTGGGTGAACACCTTGCTGGTGACCGTATCGGTTAGCGTCATGCTCAGAGTGGTTCCGTTGTAGACGAGCTGCACCGCCATCACGTCTCCACTGGCCAGGTTGATGCCGGAGGTCGCCAGGTTGATGGAGCCGGTCGTCAGGAACGGCATCGCTCCGTCTGTGTACAGGCCGGTAGATTCGGGCATGGTTCCGATGCCATCCAGGTAAAACTTGATCCCGACACTCAAGGGAAGGTTGTCGAAGCCGAGTCCCGCGCCGCCCGTCCCCAGAGCCTTGGCGCTGTAGTTCTGGATGGTAAACATGAATCCGTCGGCAACGGCCTTGGTCTCCTGGAAGGTAAAGTTTGTGGTGAAGCTGCTGACGTTCACAGGCGTGGAGTACCAGGCTGAACTGTCTTCGGAAAGTCCTCCGTCGGTCAGTTGCAATTTCGCACCGTCCAGCTTCGTATTTCCATTGAATGAAAGCTGGCTCGAAACGTTCGCGAAATTGGTGATGCTGAACACAGGGGTCGACCCGCTTGAGCCGGAGGAGATGGTGTAAGCCGCCGTGTAGCCACGCGCGCTTGTTGGTGTAGCCAGTCTCGACGGCGATGCGCTTCGCAGAGGTCTCGACAGAGGAGCTTACGGTAGATGCGCTCCGGTGTATTTGGTGGACAAATGTGGTAGGGTGTAGGTGCCGTTGGTGTGTGTAGTAGATGGTTGTGCCTGCCGTCGCATCAGAGATGGACACAGTCTGAGCAGTTGTATAGGTACCGGCTGCAACGCTGAAGGTTGGCGCGGGCAGTACGGAGGAGATGGTATAAGTCGCAGTGGTTACCGCGCTGTTCGTATAGCCAGTCTCGACGGCGATGGCTTCGAGAGTCTCTGTGGAGCTTACGGTAATGGCTCCGGTGTATTTGGTGGACGAAGTGGTAGGTGTCGTGCCGTTGGTTGTGTAGTAGATGGTTGTGCCTGCCGTTGCGTCCGAGATGGACACAGTTTGCGCAGTTGTATAGATTCCGGCTGGAACGCTGAAGGTGGGCGCCGGCAGAGCAGCAGCGATGGTGTATGTCGCAGTGGCTACCGCGCTGCTGGTATAGCCGGTCTCGACGGCAACGGCTTCGAGAGTCTCGGTGGAGCTTACGGTAACGGCTCCGGTGTATTTGGTGGACGATGTAGTAGGCGTCGTGCCGTTGGTTGTGTAGTAGATGGTCGTGCCTGCCGTAGCGTCAGAGATGGACACAGTTTGCGCAGTTGTATAGGTACCCGCTGCAACGCTGAAGGCCGGTGTCGGCAAAACAGGCGTGGTTGAGTAACTCCAGCTGAGGATTTCCTGATCTGCTCCATAACCGCCGCTTGCGGCCGTGAAGCCCACATAGGCAGTGTTGCCACCGACAGTCGCGGGGATGTTCACGCTGAAGCTGGTCGTAAATACCTGGTTAGTTACGGTATCGGTAAGCGTCATGGTGAGAGTGGTTCCGTTGTAGACCAACTGAACGTTCATAACGTCCCCACTTGTCAGATTGACAGGCGCCAGATTTACCGATCCTGTGCTTGTGTATACGGCCGCCCCATTCGTGTAGAGTCCGGTGGACTGCGGAATAGTTCCGATCGAGCGCAGATAGAACTTCAGCCCAACGCTTTGCGACAGGTTTGTATAGCCGAGTCCGGCCCCACCGGTGCCGAGAGCATTTGTCCCAACGCCCTGGATGGTGAACGTAAATCCGTCCGCGACGGCGTTCGTCTCCTGGAAGGTGAAATTTGTGGTGAAGCTGTTGACGCTAACCGGCGTGGAATACCAGGCTGAGCTGTTCTCGGAGAGGCCGCCGTCAGTGAGCTGCAATTTTGCGCCGTCCAGCTTGGTATTCCCATTGAAGGCAAGCTGGGTCGCAACACTGGCGAAATTCGAGATGTTAAAGACACTCGTTGATGTGCCAGAACCGGAGGAGATGGTATAAGCCGCAATGGCTACCGCGCTGTTGGTGTAGCCAGTCTCGACGGCCATCGCTTCCACGGTCTCAGTGGAGCTTACCGTAATGGCACCGGTGTATTTGGTGGACGACGTGGTAGGCGTAGTGCCGTTCGTCGTGTAGTAGATGGTTGTGCCCGCCGTAGCATCTGAGATCGACACCGTTTGAGCACTTGTGTATGTACCGGCCGCGACGCTGAAGGTGGGTGCGGACAACGTTGGAGTTATTGTGTACGTGGCCGTGGCCACTGCGCTATTGGCGTAGCCGGTCTCGGCAGCTATCGCTTCCAGGGTTTCGCTTGAGGAGACGGTGATCGGTCCGGAATAAACCGCCGATGAGGTTGTCGGCGCCGTCCCGTTGGTCGTGTAGTAGATGGTAGCGCCAGCTGAAGCGCTGATGGTTACCGATTGCGCGGTTGTATAGCTGCCAGAGGCGGGGCTGAACACCGGTGCGGTTAACGGAAGCTGGATCGTATAAATCGCGGTTGCCACCGGGCTGTTCGCGAATCCGCTGAGTACGGCGATGGCTTTCAACGTGATCGTGCCGGCGGTGTTCAGCGTAATCGCACCCGTGTATTTGGTTGACGAAGTCGTCGGCGTGGTGCCATCCGTTGTGTAGTAGACAGTAGCGCCGGGCGCGCTGTCGGCAATGGTGATCACACTGGTGCCGTAGGTTCCCGAAGGTAGAGAAAACGTGGGAGCCGGTACAGTGCTGCTGATGGTGTAGCTCGATGACGCTACGGCACTATTGGCGAACCCACTCGCAACCGCTATGGCTTCAATGGTCTCGTTTGAACTCATCGGAATCGCCGTTCCCGTGTAGTGAGTCGAGGAAGTGGTGGGGATGGTTCCATTCGTGGTGTAGTAAATGGCCGCATTCGGCGTGCTGTCGCTGATCGTGACCGATTGGGCCGCTTGATAGATTCCGCCAACCGGCTGGAAGACAGGGAGAGAGACGACGGAACCGGGCGTAAAGCTCCAGGTGAGGAGCTTCTGCGAAGAGCTGTTGCTGCTGTTGGTGCTGCCCGTAAATCCGACGTACGCCGTATTGCCACCCACGGTGGCGGGAATATTTATGGGAATACTGGTTGAGTAGCTCGCCAGTGTGACGTTGTCCGTGATGGTCATCGCCAGCGTTGTCCCGTCATAGACGAGAGACACGTCCATTGTGTCGTCACTGTGGAGATTGATCCCCGTGGAGCTTAAATCGATGGACGGAACGGTGGGATTTGCGCCATTGACGTAGAAGCCAGTCGAATTGATGCCCTCGCCCGCGTCATTGTAAAGGTCGAACTTGACCACCACGCTGTTCGGGATATTTTGATAGCCGAGCCCTGAACTGTTGGCGCCCAACGCGGAGATTCCCTGGCCCTGAATCGTGAAGGTGATACCATCCGCCACCGGGTTCGATAACTGGAAGGTGAAATTGGTAGTGAAAGACTGAATGTTCACGGGCGTAACGAACCACGCCGAGCCGCTCTCACTGTATCCGCCGTCAGTGAGCTGGAGGCGGGAATCGTCCAGCTGGGAGCTGCCATTCAGGATGATCTGCCCCTGGGAATTCGAGAACCCATCGGGGAAGTTGATCGGCGCGACAATGGTGTAGGTGGCGCTCGCGACTGCGCTGTTGAGGTAACCCGAAGCGACGGCAATCGCATTGATCGTCTCTGTGGAAGCGACGGTGATAGAGCTGCCGGTGGTGTAAAGGCTGGAAGACGTGGTCGGCGTCGATCCATCGGTCGTGTAGTAGATGGCCGCGCCTGGAGTAGTGTCACTCAGCGTGACGGACTGTGTCGAAGTATAGGTTCCGGCGCCCACGCTGAAGGTCGGCGGGCTCGCTTGAGTGATATCCGTGTAGGTCGCTGTGGCCATCTGGCTGGCAAGATAGCCGCTGGCGTTTGCGATCGCGTTGATGGTCTCGGTCGCGCTCACCGTGATTGGCCCGGAGTAGACGGTCGATGATGTCGTCGGGGTCGATCCGTTGGTTGTGTAGTAGATGGTTGCTCCCGGCGTGGAATCGGTGATGGTCACTGAAACGCTGGCGGTAAACGTTTCGGAGCCGGGGTTAATGACCGGCGTGGCTGCCTGCTGGGTTGCGCCGAGGAGTCCGTACACGCTGATCTGACCCATTGCGCCGACATAGACCTTGCCGTTGGCTATCGTCGGTACGGTGAACTTGACGGCGCCGCCCGGGTTGTCGCGTGAGGAGTTCGTAGCGCTTGAGTACAGAGTCGTCGCGCAGTTACTGGCATTGTGGGCCTGCAGCACTGCCGATCCGCTACTTGTGTACGCCTCGGAATCGATCGACCAGACGATTCCCTGGGTCGTGCCGTTGGCTGAGATGGACGGTGTTGCTCCGGGAAAGCCGTATGTCTCGCTCGACTCGGTTGGATTGGTGGAAAGCTGCCCGTTCACCAGCGGGAAACACTTGAGGTTATCGGCCCTTCCCCAGTAGTAGACGTTTCCGTTCCAGTAGGCTGCGCTGCTCCACGCGCCTATTTGTCCGACGCCCCACTCGATCTCCTGCACGACGGTATCGACGCTGTTATAGCCGCCCATGGAGTCGCGGTTGATAAGGTAGAGAGTGCCTTCCTTTCCTACCTGGACCAGCAGATGCGGATAGCTTCCCGTAGTCTGCGTAGGAATAACCATCGTGCCGCCCGATCCCAGATCTCCGTCTTCTCCGTCCATGTTCGCCTGGTCGGATGGAGTGAACTCATCCTGCATGGTCGGCGCACCGTTGGCGAGATTCAGGTTGAGGATGCTGTCGCCGTAATCCAGACTGTTGGTGTAGGGAGTGGCGCCGGTGTAATCGCCGTTGCCCGTTGCCGCAAACAAGCGCCCATAGGGTTGAGTTGAAGGGTTCAACTGGTCTGCGGCGAGTCCCGCGCCGGACATCCAGAAACCGGCTCCTACTCCGTTGGGAGTTGCGTTGTATGCGCCGGTCTGCTTCAGTGTCGCGGCGTTATATCCCAGAATCCACCCATGCCATGGCCCGTTGTCGCCGTGGGATCCGAAGGCGATGTACACGATGCCGTTGAGCAGAAGCAGCCCGGGTCGCTGATTTTCCCACATCGGATCGAACGCGAGTTGCCCCCCGGAGCTTCCGTTTCCGGTGCCTGCGACGGTCGCCGTTATCACCACCGGGCCGCTGAACTTTTCATTGCCGGTAGTCACATCGAGTGCGTGGAGGCGCTGGACTGCGTTCCCACCCTCGAGGCTCTTGCTTACTACGTAGAGCGTATTGGTAGAGGGATCGATGACGGGCGTGCCGGTGATTCCCACGAGCGGAGTGATGTCGGACGATAGCTCCGAGGCTGGGACAGCGGTAGCTCCCGAGGCCGCGCCGTGAGCGGCGGTCAGCATGGAGGCCTGCCACAGCGGACTGGCATTCGAGCCGCCGTTGTTGTCCGCGTCAAACGCGTACACGGTGTCGTTCTCCGTGGCAACGAAGACGACGTTGTGCTGCTGGCCAGCGATGGTTACGTTCGGCAGATAGAGGGGCTGGGCATAAACCTGCGCGTCCACAGTCTGCGAGAACAATTTGCCGAACTGTGTGGCGTTGACGTTCGAGGTGGTAAGGACCGTCTCGTTCAGATTCTGCCCTGTACGGCCGATGTCGTTGTGCCAGGTGGTTACACTTGTTTGCGCGCTTGCTGTTCCGGCACCTGCCACGACCAGAGCCATCAACGGCAACGTCAGCAATGGCTTATTCAACTTGCGCTCGCGATCACTTTCAAACCTGACAGCATCTTGCACGGTCTTGCACTTGCTCATCAGCCTTTGCTCCAGCCTTTCTGGTTCTGCTCTACAGGGACTGCCGTAAATATCGGCAGATTTTAAAAAAAAGATTCGGGCACACCCCTCCCAGGGCGGTTGCAGTCTCGCAATACTGGGCGCAAAGACTGCTTATCCTCAGCGACTACATCTGGGAGAAGCTAGCAGAAGAACTGTTCAGAGTTACATAAGGAAGGGTCGGCTGCCGGAATCACCGCTTATAGTACTTGTTTTCGGATTCCAAAGGCACGCTCTCTTGAATCAACTACCCGCTGCTCAAAAACTAAAGTAATGCCTGATTCATAAAACCTCAAGAGCATTTTAGGAAATACTAATGATCTCGCTCGGCGCGCGGTGCTGAGTAGAGTCCATCTACCACAAGCCGACTACATAATACAATCTGCGCCGGCGCGCGCCGCAGATTGAGGTGTCGCCGGTCTTCCCGATGCAGACGCTCCAAACGAGGAGGCAACGCGGGGTCAGGAGGCGAGGCGCGCATCAGGTTGATGAGAATTCGATTGTTGCGGTCCCAGGAATCCAGAACTGCCTCGACCGGGCTACACCCTGCGGGTTGGGGCACAATGACCTCTTTACTTTCTCAAGATCAGACACCGGTCTGGACGGGCCCGCTTCTACACTGCGATGATCCTTTGATAACACGAGAACGGCGATCAGGCTAGATTACTTCGACCCGGAAGCATAGTTTTAACACCTCCTTCGCGTTAGCCCGGCGGAGATGACTCCGCCGTTTCATCGCGACTGGAGTATCGGCATCTAGTTCGCCTTTCCATATCTGCCAAGACACCGGGATCCACTAAAGTACCGGGATCTCCTACGGCTTCAGTATCCGCTAAGGCTTGAGTATCCGCTAAAGCTCGGGGCTGCAGTACTGGCTTGGTACGGTGTGGCGACAAATGGCGCTCCCCAACGAGGTCTGAGAGCGCAAAGGCAAATCCGTTGCGATGAGAGAACAAATGCGGGGCTCTAGTGTTTTCCCTGCTGAAAACGGGGATGCGTCGCGTGTGTCCTGGGCACCGGGGTGGCATCCTTGTAGTGTGACTGTCTTGAGCACGCGTGCGGCTGCTATAAACCCGGAGAAGAATAGTTCCGCGGGCACTTCCTTGCTACGCTTCGAAAACGTCGTCAAGGAGTACGCGACCGAAGGCGCTAGCGTCCGCGCGCTGGACGGCATAACGCTGGACGTGTCCCAAGGCAGCTTTGTCGCGCTGGTGGGGCGAAGCGGATGCGGAAAGTCGACGCTGCTGAACCTGGCCGGAGCGATGGATTTTCCGAGCAGCGGGCAGGTACTGCTGGACGGCGTGGCGACAGCGCGGTTGAACGACGCGGAACTGACGCGACTCCGGCGGGAGAAGGTGGGGTTCATTTTCCAGTCGTTTCAACTGCTGCCGACTCTGAGCGTGGCTGAGAACGTGGAGCTGCCACTACTGCTGGCTGGAACTGCCCAGGCGCGGCAGCGGGCACTCGAGCAACTGGCATCGGTCGGGCTCGCCGATCACGGGCGGCGTATGCCTCATCAGCTTTCCGGGGGACAGATGCAGCGCGTGGCCATTGCGCGGGCACTCGTACATGGTCCGCGTCTGGTGCTGGCGGACGAGCCGACAGGCAATCTCGACACGACTACAGGTAATTCGATCCTCGAGTTGTTGAGCAACATCTGCCGCGAGAGACGGACCACCATCCTGATGGCCACACACAGCGCGGAGGCAGCTGCCTTTGCCGGCGCGGTGGTCCACATGCGCGACGGGCACATCGAACAGATCGCGCAGAGCTGATATGGCATCGGCGGCGCTGCTCTACCGACTGATAATCCGGCCAATGCTGTGCGAGCGCGGACGCTCGGCGCTGATTGTGGCGGCTGTTGCGCTGGGCGTCGCCGTGGTGCTGGCGATCGACCTGGCAAGCGGAGCCGCGGCGGGATCGTTCCGGTCGTCCATGGAGACGCTTTCCGGCGATAACGACCTGGAGGCGACAGCGACGGGCGGTATCCCCGAAAATCTTGTCGGCGAGCTGGCCACCCTTTCCTACCGAATTCGCATAAGCCCGCGGATCGAGGACCACGCGAGTGTCGCAACAACGGGCGAGTCGGTGCCGCTGATCGGCATCGACCTGATAGCCGAGGCCAATTACCACGCAAACGACCGGATCGAGCAGAAGTGGGATCAGGGCGGCTTGCAGCATATCAACGACGCGGATGCAGTGTGGGTTACGCGCGGCCTGGGAAAGAAAATCGGCGATCGCATTCCGCTGCTGATCAACGACACCAGCAAAGTCTACGTGGTTCGCGGACTCATTCCAGATTCTGCGCGGATGGGTACAGACGCCGTGGTGATGGATATTGGAGGGGCGCAGGCGGCGACCGGAAAAGCAGGGCGTATCGACCGCATCCTGATCAAATTGCCTGAGCACGGCGGCACTCTGGAGGAGTGGGAGCAAAAAGTGCGCGAGGCGCTGCCGGCGGGGGTTCAGCTGAATCCACAGGGAAGCCAGACCGAGGCCAATCGGAAGATGCTTTCGGCGTTCCGGTGGAATCTGCGAATTCTGAGCTATGTTGCGGTGCTGGTGGGCGCGTTCCTGATCTACAACACGATTTCCGTTTCCGTGGTTCGAAGGCGGCCGCAGATCGGTACGATTCGGGCACTGGGCGCGAGCCGAAACGCAGTGTTGCTTGCGTTTCTGACCGAAGCAGCAGTCTTCGGCGCTGTGGGTTCGGCAATCGCGCTTCCGCTGGGGCGGCTGATGGCGGGCGGAGCTGTGCGGCTTCTGTCACTGACGGTGGATGCCCTGTATATCTCGAGTCGCCCGGGCGCGATTGCGTTATCGGCGGGATCGGTTGCACTGGCGTTTGCAGTGGGCATAGGCGTAACGCTGGCGTCGGCGCTCGCCCCGGCGCTCGAGGCTTCGCGGGTTCCGCCGACCGAAGCAATGGCGAGCGGGGCGCGAGAGTACGCCATCCGGGTGGAGCGGAAGCGGGACCTTGCGGCTGCGGTCGTGCTGGCGATTGCGGGGGCTCTTTCGGCGCAGGCTCCGGCGATTGCGGGCAAACCCATCTTCGGGTATCTCGCCGCTCTGCTGCTGATCGCGGCGTGTTCGCTGGCGATCCCGAGCCTTATACACGGGGTGATGTCGGCCACATCGAATCTGCTGCGACGGGCGCTGGGGGTGGAGGCGCTTTTAGCCTCGCGAAGCCTGGAGGGATCGCTGCGCAGAACCTCTGTACTGGTCGGCGCACTGGCGACCGCAATCGCGATGATGACGTCTGTGGCGATCATGGTGGGCAGTTTCCGCGAGACGGTGATCAGCTGGATGGACACGCAGCTGCCGGCGGATCTTTATCTGCGACCGGCGGGCGGTGCGTCGGCGGACCGGCACCCGACCATTGCGCCGGAGTTTGCGCAGGAGTTGGCCACGCTGCCCGGAGTGGAGGGAGTGAGCCGGTTTCGCGCGTATGAGATCGAGTATCAGGGATTGCCGATCACAGTGGCGTCGATCGAAACGAATGCCCCGCGCGTCGCTCAGAGCTCGAGGTTTGTTTCCGGCAGGCCGCCTGAAGCGGTGTTGATGGAACTGGCGGAGCTCGGCACGGCCATGGTGAGCGAGCCGTTTGCGAATAAGCATCACGTGAAGGCGGGCGATGTGCTGGCACTGCCGCTCGGCGCGGAAGTGGCCCGGCTGCGGGTTGTGGATGTGTTTTACGACTACGGAAATGAGCGCGGCTATGTGGTGCTCGGACGGGAGAACATGCTGCGCTACCTGCACGACCCCGCGGCATCGAACCTGGCCGTCTATCTGAAGGCCGGTGCGAATCTGGAGACGGTGCGAGGCGAGATCGAACAAGCGGCGGCCCATCGCGACATTCTGGTTTTTTCGAACCGCGAGCTGCGGCATGAAGCTGTCCGGATCTTCGACCGGACGTTCGCGATCACTTATGCGCTGGAGGCGATCTCAGTGATGGTCGCGGTGATGGGCATTGCCGGGGCGCTGATGTCGATCGTAATCGATCGCAGGAGGGAGTTCGGGCTGCTGCGTTACCTGGGCGCGGCAACCGGGCAGATTCAAAGGCTGATTCTGACGGAGGCTGGGCTGATCGGGATTCTGTCAAACATTGCCGGGCTCGCGCTCGGCGTAGCGCTGTCGCTGATCCTAGTCTTCGTCATCAATAAACAATCCTTCGGATGGACGATCCGGTTTCATTGGCCGGTGGCCGTGTTGTTGGGAGCGCTGAGCATTGTGTATGCAGCAACGGTCTTGGCGGGACTTTATCCGGCGCGTGTTGCGCAAAGGTTGAATCCGATCGAGGTTGTCCATGAGGAGTAAGGCCTGGAAGAGTAAGGCTTGCAGGATCGGGGTTTGCATCCTGCTGACCGCCGTGTGTGCAGCCGCGTGGGCACAGCAGTACCAGCCGGCGCTGCCGGGCTATCACTATGAGTTTCCGCGGGACAACTTCAACCATCCCGATTATCAGACGGAGTGGTGGTATTACACCGGAAATCTGCGGGCAAAGGATGGGCACCGGTTTGGATTTGAGTTGACGTTTTTCCGGCAGGGCGTCTCGCGTGAGGCGAATCCGTCGCCGTGGTATATCCGGGATCTCTACATGGCGCACCTGGCGCTGAGCGACATAAGCGGCGGCCTGTATTACGCGACGGAACGTATCAATCGTGCTGGGCCGGGGATTGCGGGCGTGGATGCCGAGTCGGAAACGATCTGGAACGGAAATTGGCAGACGATCCTTGGCGGGAATGCGCACAAGCTGCGCGGGATCGGAGACAACTTCTCGTTCGAGTTGAGCG
The DNA here is from genome assembly GCA_963782175.1 of uncultured Acidobacteriaceae bacterium. Taxonomy (GTDB): domain Bacteria; phylum Acidobacteriota; class Terriglobia; order Terriglobales; family Acidobacteriaceae; genus Silvibacterium. The sequence goes on along the minus strand of CAWAIX010000003.1, from coordinate 355,766 downwards.
TTGCGCCACAGAAGCAGCCGGTGATTCAAGGACAGGATGGCGTCAGCCAAAAGGCGGAGGGCGCAGGGCACGCGTCACATTATGTTTCGTTCACGCGGATGAAGACGAGCGGAACCGTCCAGCTCAATGGGTCGAAGTATGAGGTCGATGGCGACGCGTGGATGGATCACGAGTTCTTCAGCGATGCGATGGATGACGACGAAGTGGGCTGGGACTGGCTGAGCCTGCAACTGGATGACAACAGCGAGTTAATGCTCTACCGGTTGCGTCACAAGGACGGCAGCGTGGATCCGTACTCGTCGGGGACGTATGTGGATAGCCGGGGCGGGACGCTGCATCTTGCGCTGCGGGGTTTCAGCATGACGCAATCGGGCGCAACGTGGAAGAGCACGCAGACAGGAGCGTCATACCCCATTGCGTGGTCGGTCAGTGTTCCGGAGCTGAAGCTGCAGATCGAAATTTCAACGCCACTGAAGAGCCAGGAGTTTGTGAGCCGCGTGGGCCCCAGTTATTGGGAAGGCGCCATCGATGTGCAGGGGCTCCACGGGAATGAGCCGGTACGGGGATCGGGTTACCTGGAGATGACCGGCTATGACGAGACGACGCGCAGCGCCGCTGATTCGAGAATGCCGCGCTAAAGGCCCCATTTGAGGCATCCTGGGTCTCAACCCGACACCTGATGTGATCCAAATCACTGAACGGAGGGGTCCGTGTGGGTCACATTAGAAGCATATGGGAGATATTCCAATGAGCACCCGTAATCGACTCCACTTCAATACCATCGTTGTAGCCACCGATTTCACTGATACCGCATCTTCAGCGCTCCGCTATGCCAAAGCAATAGCGCTGCGGCACGAATCTATGCTGGTTGTGGTGCATGTCATCGATCCGGTAAGCTATGCGTTTCCAGAGGGGATTCCGGAATACGCGGCAGCCGACCAGGCTGCGCGCGAAGAGCTGCGGAAGATCGAGGAAGAGACACGCCAGCATGGAGTTCCGATCCACTCAGTAGTCGAAACGGGAATCGTTTTCGAGCGAATCCTGCAGGCGGTTGAAGATCACAATGCCGATCTGCTTGTGCTGGGTACGCGTGCGAAGACTGGAATAGGAAGGGCGGCGCTGGGGGCCGTCGCGAGACGGCTGCTGGCCAAAGCGACGTGTCCGGTGCTCACCGTGCCGCCCGATTCAGAAGCGCATCTGCCCTGGGCCGGACACTGGCGCCACGTGCTGGTGGCGACGGATTTTTCGGCTGCGTCTTTGTCCGCACTCGGGCATGCGCAACGGATCGCGTTTGAGCAGCTCATGGTTGTACACGCAGTGAACGACGGCACGGGAAGTGACTGCAAACGTTATATCGAGCAGTTGCGCTTCCTGGCTCCGGTGAACGAATCGCATACCCTGCCCGTGGAGCACATCGTAAAGGTGGGCGAAGCCAGCAAGGTCATCGCAGAACATGCGAAGAGGTTCCATGCCGATGTTGTCGTTCTGGGATCGCCTGGTGTTGAACTTGGAGAAGAGGATTTCCATAGCAGCACGGTGCTACAGGTGATTTCGCAGCTCGAGTGCCCGGTGCTGTGCGTGCCCTGCATCCCCTATCCACTCACCCAGGACGTCATAGACGAGGTTGCCCTGTCATGCTGAAGGCTCTCAATATCCAGTTGCGCATATTGGTAGCACATGGAGCACTGTCCTTCTGTCTCGGAGCGGCCCTGCTCTACCTGAGCGCGGCGATGACCAACCGGATCTTCGAGGCGATTGCGGTCGTCCTTGCGATCCTGATGGCGAGCGCCGCGCTCATCCTGGGAGCGCTCGCCGATTGGGTCGCCGCATTTGGCGAGGGAACGAAGCATCTGCAAAGGTCGGCGTTCTACCTGCTGAGCGGCCTGGCTTTCGCCACGGCCGGCGCCTACCTGGGCATCTATGCGCCGATCTCGCTCGAGTGGCTGCTCCTGCTTGCCGCTATCCACGCCCTGGCTTTCGGGCTGCTGGGAATTGCGATCGGCTTGCGCGCGAAACGCCAAGGATGGGAGGCGTGGACCGTATGTGCGTTCGGCGCGGCGTCCGTGGTGTTTTCAGCGGCCATGGCCGGCCTGGCGCGACAGTTGGTGAATCGGAACGCGACCGCCCTGTTGGGCGTTTATTTCTGTTTCGTCGGAATAAAGCTGGCGTTCCTTGCCTGGGATCTTAACCAACGGATAGGAACGGAAGAGCTGGTTGCCCGGCCGGAGAGAGGCCGGGCGCGACCGATCACTCTCTCGTCACCTGCGAGCGCAGTGAAGCAATAGCCGGCCTCACTCTCCTCCGATTAAGGCCAGGGCCGAGCGGTCCGGAATGACGATCGTCGCACCCCTCAAGGCCACGAGATGACGATTCTTGAATTCACCCAGAATTCTGGTGACGGTCTCTCGCGTGGAACCCAAGCATTCGGCGATCTGCTCGTGGGTCAGCGGCACGCTGATGCGCGTCCCTTCGCTGGTCTCTTTGCCGTCGGCCGACCAATCGAGAAGCAGACGGGCGAGTTTCTGGCGCGACGATGCCGAGAGCGCGATGTTGCGGATCTGCTGGCAGGTTCCAAAGTATTGCGCACTCATCTGCCGCAACATCGACCGGTAAACCTCGGGGTACTTGTGGATGAAGCGCGAGAAGTCCTCGCTGCGGATGAAGGCGAGCTGGCAGGGCTCCATCGTTTCGGCGGTGGCCTCGTAGGGCGTACCCGAGATCGCCGCCATCAAACCCAGAACTTCGCCGGGCCGGGCCAGGCGCAGGATCAAGGTTTTGCCTCCGCTGGAACTAATGGTGAGTTTGATCTTGCCGGTGCAGAGCAGATAAACACCGCGAAACGGATCCTTTTCGATAAACAGCACGCTTCCACTTCGATATGTGGATGAAGAGCGGATGCTGTCGAAGTCGCGCGCCGCCTCCGGCGTCAGATCGCAGAAGAAACCGTTGTGTCTTAAGGGGCAGCTGCGGCAGTCGCGTTGAAGGTCGGACATCTGCGTAGAAGGCATTTCAACTCTCCTTTTTCTCGTTTCGCTTCATGCCCCGCATCATCTCGGCGGCAAAATACCTGGCCAGCGGTGTATCTGCGAGAATCTCCGTATCGCTGCGACGCAAGATTTTTTGCAGGGTTCTGTTTCCGCTCTTATCGACAACGGTCACTCCGCAGAGGTCGAGGGATAACTTTTTCATGCCGAGTGAGGGCTTGAAGTCGGACCACACACGATTCAACTCCCTTGCCCAAGGTCCGATGACCTTGCCCTCCAGCTTCAGCGTGGCCGCATCTGCGTCGTCGTGAATGGAAATTCTGAGCACGTGTTTGGATTCTTGCTATCTAAGAGAGCACGTCACTCACCATAGACAGTAAAGGGGACGACCGTCGTCCAAGCCATTGAAAATACGGCAGTTCGCCTCGCGTTGCTATGGTTTTATCGCTGCGCAGGATGGGAAGTGACGAGACAGGATATCGTCAGCGGACGATATTTCGTCTCCTGACAGTTCCGAACGTCAAATGACGCCATTACGAGGCTGTGTGCTGTATCACAGCCAGTCAGGTCAATTTGGCGAAACATGTCTTCGTATTTGCCAGAGCTCCCTTACCGATGAGGAAATCTATGAAGGTCACTGGTACCGGAGTACAAGCCGCTCTGAGAAACATTCTTTTTGCGACCGATTTCTCCCCGGAAGCAGAGAGGGCAGGCAGATTTGTGATCGGGATTGCGAAGCACTCTTCTGCGAAAGTACTGATGGTCCACGTGCTCGATCCGTCAGGGGTTCTACACATGCCGGACGCAGGAATAGCGATCGAGATGACCCTGAAGGACGCGGAGCAAAGACTCGCGGAGGCAGTCGCACAGTTCAGGGGCGAGGGGATCGAGTCAGAAGCGGTAGTGAGCCAGGCGATGCAAACGACAAAGGTGCTCCTGGCGCTTGCAACCGAGAGCAAAGCCGACCTGATCGCGATCGGCACCAGAGGACTGGGAGCATTAGGACGGCTGACACTCGGCTCCGTCGCACAACAGCTTATCCATGAGGCGGAAGAGCCAGTATTTACGGTGGGTCCGCATGTGAAGCCCCCCCAGGCGGAACACAGATTCCAGCGCATCGTCTGCGCGACCGACTTTTCGGAGGATGCGACGGCAGCCGTGGAGTTCGCTCTTTCGTTCACGCCAAAGTACAGCGCCCACATGTATCTCTGCCACGTGCTCCCGAGGCTGGACAGCAACCGGCCGCTCGACGAGCAGGAGATGAACGAAAAGTTCAAGGCGCAGCTGCAGCAGCTGATACCCAGCGTGGCGGGCGAATGGTGCGACCCGGAGTGTGTTCTGGACGACGGTCATGCGGTGGATGGCGTTCTTTTACTGGCAAAGCGGGTCAAGGCGGACCTGATCGTACTGGGGACCAGGCAATTCTCACATTGGTTCGACAGCCTCAAGGCCGGAATCGCATTCGAGGTGATACGCAGGGCGGCGTGCCCGGTGCTGACGGTTCGTAAAGGAAAGGCCTTCGGCTTTGGGGCGGATCAGATGTAGTCCGCTCTTTCGATACCGAGTTTTTTCAACTTTGAGTTCAGCGTGGTTCGCTTGAGCCCGAGCCTCTCCGCTGCGCCTCCACGTCCTCCGATCATTCCCTTTGTTTCGCGGAGCACACGAAGGACGTGCTCGCGTTCGGTGGCGTGAAGACTCATGTCCGTATGCCCGGCGGGCTCCTCGTCGGCAACCTGCAGCTCGGCAAGAGGTGCGCGCAATGCGATCCCCTGAGTGAGAATGACAGCGCGCTCGATAAAGTTTTCCAGTTCCCTCACGTTCCCTGGCCAGTGCCACTTCTTGAGGGCTTCCATAACCTCGGGGAACACGCTGGTAATGGGCTTGTTCATGCGGCGGGCGTGCTTGGTGACGAAGTAGTTTACAAGCAGCGGAATATCGCCCCGGCGTTGCCGCAGAGGGGGAATGCTGATCGGAAATACATTCAACCGGTAGAACAGATCGCTGCGGAAATGGCCTTCACGCATCATCTGGCTGAGGTCGCGGTTTGTGGCGGCGATCAGGCGAACATCCACTGGGATAGTCCGTCGACCGCCCACGCGCTCGATCTCCCTTTCCTGGAGGGCGCGGAGAATTTTCGGTTGGAGTTCGAGCGGCAGATCTCCTATTTCATCAAGAAAAAGCGTTCCCATGTTGGCCAGCTCAAGGCGGCCGATTTTCTGGGCGATTGCGCCTGTGAAGGCTCCCTTCTCATGGCCGAAGAGCTCGCTTTCAAGCAGGCCGAGCGGAATCGCAGAACAATTCAGCTTTACGAAGGTTCGATCCCGCCGGTGGCTAAGCTGGTGGATGGCTCTCGCGATCAGTTCTTTGCCGGTTCCGGTTTCACCGAGCACAAGCGTGGTGGCATCGGTGGGAGCGACGGTCTCTACTTGTTTGAGGACCCGCCTGAGACCGGGACTCTCGCCGACGATCTCTTCGAAACCGTACTCGGTGCGCAACTCTTCTTCGAGATAGCGCTTTTCCTCGGCCAGCTTCTGGGTCAGTTCGGTGATTTGCCGGAAGGCTTGCGCATTGCCGATGGCCACGCCGATCTGGCCGGCGATCTGGAGGAGCATCTCAACGTCAACCCGGTCGAAGGCGGATTCGCTCCGGCTTCCGATGAAGAGAGTGCCTATGACACGGTCCCGGCTGCTCAATGGAAGCCAGTATCCGGACTTGACTCCGGCCTGAACGTAGGGCGCGAAGCTTGCAGCGATGAAATGGTTCCTGCTAAGCCCCCTAAAGAACAGCGGCTGCCGATTGCTGAAGGCCCAACCGGTGGGCGTACCCTCGATTGGAATAACTCTCTCACCTGCAAAGGCCGAGTCCGCCTGAGGCTGCAGTTCCTGGGCGAGCAGGTTGCCGCTCAGCTCGTCGTATAGCGCGATGATTGCGTAGTCGTGGGCGACAAGGTGTTGAATGCCAGCAGCTATGGCGGTCAGCATTGTGCGGATGTCAAGACCGGCAAGCATCGCATTGCTGAGTTCGAGCAGAAGCGACTCCTGCGCGGTCTTGCGGTTGGAAAAGTCACGGGTTATTTTGGAAAAGCCGATGAGTTCGCCGTCTTTGCGGCGGAGGGCGGTCACGGCGACATTCGCCCAGAACCGGGAGCCGTCCTTGCGAATCCGCCAGCCTTCGTCTTCGTACTGTCCCTCGGCTTTCGCCACCTCAAGCACATGTTCGGGTTTATGGCGGTCGAGGTCCTCCTGCGTGTAGAACACTGAGAAATTGCGGCCGATAATCTCTTCCGCACGATACCCCTTTATGCGCTCGGCGCCGGGATTCCATGTGGACACGTTGCCGGCCGGATCGAGCATGAAGATGGCATAGTCGCGGGTGTTCTCCACGATGAGGCGAAGCCGCTCTTCGCTGAGGCGAAGCGCTTCCTCCATTTCCTTCCGGAGAGTGACATCGCGGATAACGGCCAGGACGAGCTTTCCCTCGTCCGTCTCGACCGGGCTGAGCATGATGTCGACGGGAAATTCCGTTCCATCCTTGCGGAGGCCGAAGAGTTCAAGGCCAGCCCCCATGGGCCTCAGGCGGGATTCGGCCTGGTAGCGGTCCCGGTGACGGGGATGAGTTCCGCGGAAGCGCTCAGGAATGAGCAGTTCCACCTGCTGACCCGCGAGTTCGGCGGGAGAGTAGCCGAACATTCGTTCGACCTGTTGGTTTGCTTCAAGAATCCGGCCCTCATTCCCAACGACAAGAACTGCGTCGGGCATCGACTCCATCATTCTTTCGGCAAAGGCCTTAGGATCGCGGGCGAGTTCCTGGCCGGATGACGACACGAGCATTGGCAGTACCGGGAACGTTCGATTTTACAGCCGGTTAACCATCTATTGTATGCAAGCGCAAGACGAGATCTTCAGAGGGCGTTGCCTGTGATGTATATCACGGTGCAGGAGCCGATTGTACAAGTAGGATGAAGTTTGACGGCGCGCGACACACCGGGCCACAGTTCGGGTCGACTCCGCCATACGGGAGGTCCGTGATGAGCCCTTCTTCGAGCGTAAAGAAAACTTCAGCCAGCACATACGACGAGGAGCGGAGCGTTCTACCCCACCTTGAGACCACTCCCATTCACTTCAAGGCGATTCTGGCGGCCACGGATCTGTCCAAAGAGGCGGCGGCACCTTTGAAGATGGCGGCTGGAATGGCAAAGCAGTTCCACAGCAGGCTGCAGGTCGTGTATGCGGTTATGCCGGATCTCTACATGGCAGACACGACGATGCTCAGCTCGGAACTGCAGAAGATCGACGTTGAGCGCGCCCAGCATGAACTCCATCAATATGCGAACCGAATTCCCGAGCTACGAACGACGATGCACGAGGAGATTGCAAGATGCGGCGCCCCCGTCGACGTGATTACCGAGATGGTGAGCACCTCGGGCATCGACCTGGTGGTCATTGGCTCACATGGCCGTGGAACCGCTGGAAAGATCGTCATGGGTTCTATCGCGGAGTCGGTGATAAGGAAGATACACTGCCCGGTGATGGTCACAGGCCCACATTGCGAGGGGCACTTCAAGCCGCCGGCTTCGATTGTGCTGGCAACCGACCTTCCCGCTGCCTCCCTGCGCGCGGCCCAGTATGCGACGTCGCTGGCCCGGCACTTCGGCAGCACATTGACCGTGGTTCACGTTGTCACAGAGCAGTCCGGAAGTCAGGCAATTTCCGAAAGGCGGGCGCGAAGGGATCTGCGGCAGCTGACGCCGGATGATGCCGAGCTCAGGAAGCACGTACATTTCAAGGTCCGCCCGGGCGATGCGGCCAATGAAATTGTGACTATCGCGAGAAGCAGCAAGGCCGATCTCATTGTGATGGGCGCACATGAACACGGCGCGCTCGCCGATCACGCCCCGTGGGCAACGCTGTCCCATGTAATTCGAGAATCCACATGCCCAGTGCTGGCGGTCCAGCCGCACCTTGCCTGAGGACGATCCCACGCGTTCATATTCGCCAAAGCTAAACAAAGGCGACTTGGCCGCTCACACAAAAAAAAGCCCCTGCGAGACTCCAGACCAACGCTACCGGTCCGGACGCTCGCAGAGGCTTCGCAGAAAAATCGGTTCTTTACTCGGTCGCTATCGTCAGAACCGGGCAGGGAGCATCGGCCAGCACCTGAGCCAGGATGCCCGCCGAAATGTGGGTGGTGGCGAAATGCACCGTCCTTGCGCCCATGACGATCAGGTCAGACTTAATCGCCTTGGCCACATCGACGATGTTTTCCGCCGGGCTCTTGCCGGAAAGCATGTTGCGAATCTGCGACCTTCCCAACTCTTCGGGGAGGGCTTCAGCCAAAGCCTCCTCAAAGGTGTTCCAGGACAGATTCCGGTCCGCTGGATGGTTCGGGTCGTCTACCGAGAGCAGTTCGAAGGCTGCTCCGAGGCTATGAGCGAGCCGGTAACCATACGCCACAACCTGCGCGGCTTCCGGATTAAGACTCGTGGCGCAGAGGATGTTCCTCGGCGACCATGCTCCCTGCGGCGCCGGCGGAACCGCGGGACCGACGGTAAGTACAGGGCGTACGGTCCGGCGCGCCAGGCCTTCGGCTTCGGAACCGAAGAGGAACCGCTTCAGCCCACGCCGGCCATGGGTGCCAAGAACGATGAGATCGCTGTTGTACTCCTCGGCGAGCGCCTCGATCTCCTGCCTGACCGAGCCATAGGTGTTTACTGCGTCCGCAGCAATACCCTCAGCCCGAAGAGCAGCGCCCTCGGTCTGCACCTGCTCTTCGATCTGGTTTGCAGTCTCCTGGATCCATCCGCCTTCGGGAATGGCGATCGGAGCGGCGGGATCGCTCACATGTGCGAGTACGATATGCGATCCGTAGTGTTTCGCGATTGCCTTTGCGTATCCGACAGCGTTCGTTGAAGCGTCGGTGAGGTCGGATGCCAGCAGAATCTCTTTGAAGGAAACTTCAGGAATCGTGGTGGTTGTCATGGTAGTCTCCTGCGGTCGAAGTCCAACCGACTGCAGGCTCAGACTAGTCCGTTATCCATCGTGCATCAGTGATTCAGATCACATGTGCGGGCGATAGCCGGCGCGACCCCGGATGCTCAGCTCTCTTTGGTGGCGACTATTGCGCCCCATTCTTCCGGGCTCACGTCGCGAGCGTGTCGCGAGAACAGCCAGTGATGGCCGTCGAGATCTTCAACTCCATACTGCAGCTCACCATACTGGGTCTCGTGGAGGTCTTCGATGATCCGCGCGCCGGAGGATTTCGCACGCTGGAAATGCTGGTCCACATCCTCGACGAAGACGGTAAGGCTTTGTGTACCGAAACCGAGCCCGGCCGGGCTCGACTCGCCTGGCTTCGCCTGCTTCACCATGATGACTGCATCGCCGAGGCGCATCTGCGCGCCGCTAAGAGGATTGCCATAGCGGTAATGTTCGACGAATCCGAACGTCCGGGCGAGCCACTCGATAGCGGCGGAGAGATCCTGATATACGATGTGCGGGAGAATGACCCTGGTCGGCACGGAGCGATTGTCGATCATCAACTTCACCTCGAAAAAGCAAGAAAGCCCGCACATGGCGGGCCCTCAGGATCGATTCGGCTGGTGAGGCTGGAACTATGCGGTCGTCCTGGCGCAAAGCTCGTTGAAGGCGCGTGCCAATTCCTGCGCGATCGCCTGGGCAGGGTTGGACTCGATCACGAAGCGCTGCATAAGGTAAACCAGCTTGCCGTCGCGAAGAATGGCGACTGCCGGCGAGGTGGGCGGTTGGCCCTCGAAATGGGAGCGAGCGCGCTCGGTTGCGTCGCGATCCTGTCCTGCAAATACGGTGATAGAACGGTCAGGCTTCACCGAGTTCTGAAGGGCGAGGCGAACACCGGGACGCATTTTGCCGGCGGCACAACCGCAGATGGAGTTCACGACGACCATGGTGGTGCCGGGTTGAGAAATGGCGGCGTCGACTTCTTCGGCGGTGCGAGCTTCCTGGATCCCGACGCGGGTCAGCTCTTCCCGCATGGGTATCACCATGATTTCTGGATACATCTCGTGGAGTCTCCTTCAGGTTAGAGGTACAGCCTGCTCAGAACATTATATTCGTTATAGTCGTTGAGGAGCATCCGAGGGCGGGATCTCTCTGCGTGAACCGCGCACGAGGGCTCAGGCAACGACGCGCCGGAACGCGAAGCGCCCCGGAACAGCTTGTGGCACTGTTACGGTGGCGGCCTGAGTCTGGCGGAGCGACTGGCTCCAGCCCAGCAACAAGAAGAAGAGAGTAAACATTGGCGGCCCCATCCACAACGTGGTCAGCGTCACCATGAGCCCGGCCATCGCTCCGCCGATGCACAAGGCGAAGAGCAAATCGCTGCGCTGGGTGGCTCGACGCGCCGCCAGGAAAGCGGCAAGGAGCGCTTCCACATACATCAGGATGTAAGTCCACAGGCCCAGATCACCCTGAATCAGCTGAATGTTCAGAAAGGCGTTATCGATCGAAAACATGCCGGCTACGACGGGTCGCGCAACAACGCCATAGCCCAAAAGGCCGCCGGCCTGGATGTAGGGCTTGTACTCATCGAGCAGCACGCGCCGGTAGATTGCGTCTTCCTGCGCCTTATCCTTGGCATCCCAGATCGAGCCACTCGCATACGCCATCATTTTGACGTACCCAATGCTGCCGCCAACAACGATCAGAATTAGTGTGATGATCGCGGTCTTGCGAACCTTCTTCGCGTTCCCGACCCGGGCGATCAGGAAGCCAAGAACCGCACCGAGCTCGGGGCCACGGGAATTCGCCATGAAGATGCCCCCGCAGGTTAGCACCAAGATCCAGGTCGATCTCCGCAATCCCAGGTATTTCGGCTCATCGGCCTTACCTTTATCAACGGATGCGAGCCACATGCTCAGGACAAATGCCGCACCAAACATTGTGCCGGCCTGCTCGCAGCCGCCAAAGCTCGCGGATACACGAACGAAACCGCCTCGGACCTGGGCTATAAATCCACCCCAGCCGAACAAGATGCCGTAGATTCTGGCGAAAATGTTCATTCCCATCCGGTATTCCCAGACAGAGACTAACGAGATGATGGCGGTGAGGTACAGGAACCTTCTTATAAATCGCTCGCGCATGTCGTCGCGTTCAAGGAGCAATTTGCCCACCATGTAGGGCAGCGCACCCAGGAAAAAGGAATCGAAGAAGACCAGGCCCGCGGTCCCCGGATCGGAGTGCAACACCTCGGTCAGCGCCGCTCCCCCCATGAAAATCGCTATCCAGAGGTCGGCTCGCGTGAATTTCCATTCCCTTCCGTAGCGGCTCACTAATGAGAAGGCGACCGGAAGCAGGACAGCGGTGGAGAAATTGAGACCGGGAAGGTGAGGAAGGCGGAATCCGTAAGCGGCGGGGATGAAGAGGTAGGTAGGCAGGAAAAGGTCAAGCACGGCGGCTTCAACCGACCGTGCCTTAATCCAGTAAATCGTCAGAAATAAAACAAGAAATACAGTTACCTGCATTATCGTTTTCCGGTGTCACACCAGGAAATCCTATCGCCTCGTTGAAGGGCGCGCGCAACCCAGCGACGGCCTCGTTTCTCCCTCTACTACAGTGCGTACTCCGCTAACTGTTCCTATGGTCTCGCGTTCCCCGACCATTGGCCATGCAACCTAAGTAGTACATCGCTGTTCAGCCATTCTTCTTCCGCTGGGCGGATTCGAGTGCCAGGTCTTCGACGACGTTTTCATCGACGCCCTCAAGCTCAGCGAGCAGGCCTTCATCCGTCAAATCCAGGGGACGCGAGTGCTCCCAGTCATGCTTCAGCACGTCATGAATGCGATCGACTACGTGCTTGTCCCGCACCTCGATCGCCAGTTCGCGCCGGCTGTCAAAGCTGCCCGGCGCAAGATTGATTGAGCCGATAATGGCACGCTCTCCGTCGGCCAGAAGCACCTTGGCGTGGAGTTTCACGTGTTTGAGCTTGTGTATCTTGATGCCAATATCGCGAAGGATGCGCAGTCCGCTCACGCCCTCGACAAGCTTGTCCTTTTTCAGCTTGTGCGGAGGCCGCGCCATCACGTGCACGTGGACCCCGCGCTCCCGGGCCCGAACGATGTGCTCGATGATTACGGGATCCTGGTAGCGCTCGTTCTGAAGCCACAGCGAATGCTTTGCGCTATCGAGCAGCTGACCGAGGCGCTGGCGTCCATTTCCGACGCACCAGATCAGGCGCGAATGATCGCCGGGCACGAATGCCCGCCGGCTCCAGTCGGCCTCAAAGCACTCAATGATCTCCGCCACTTCATCCTTGTCATCGGTCACGACGGCGTAGTCGCGGGTTTCAGTTAAATTCTTGGTTTGCCAGTTAAGTGACTTGACATAAGCGACTCCGTCGTCGACGACCATGGATTTCTCGTGGGTGACGTCAAAAGCTGGGTTGCTGTCCAGCACATCCACGCCGGCTTCGGTCAAAAGGCGGCGGGTTTCGTCATTCTCCAATTCGCCGCTACGCCGGGCTGGATTCAGCATCACGCGCACGAGCACTCCCCTCTGATGCGCAGCGATGACGACTTTGACCAGGGTCGGATCAGAGAAGACAAACATCTTGATCCGCAGGGATTTCTTGGCCTGGTTGATAGCTTCAACGATTGGCCGGGCGGAGTCGTCCGGCAGAACAATTACCGAGCGGGACATGGTTTCCTTTGCGCCAGGTCAGGCTTCCGGTTTCTGGCGCGGTGATTCGTTTTTACCGCCTGCGCTCCACATTGACAAGCATCCTCATACTTCGACCCCGGCCGTGCCCCGCTCAAATTGCGTCCGGTAAAGCCCGGCATAGATTCCGTTGAGGTCCAGCAATTCGTCATGGGTCCCGTTCTCGGCCACGATGCCATTGCTGATCACAATAATGCGGTTGGCGTGGCGGATGGTGCTAAGCCGGTGAGCGATGGTGATCACGGTGCGACCCTTCATGAGCCGTTCGAGCGCGTCGATGACCAGCTTTTCGGACTCGGTGTCGAGGGCGGCCGTGGGTTCGTCGAGAATCAAAATAGGGCTGCTGCGGACCACGACGCGAGCGATGCCGATGCGCTGGCGCTGGCCTCCAGAAAGTGTCGAGCCCCGCTCGCCGACCATGGTGTCGTATCCCTTGGGCATGCGGGAGATGAACTCGTCGGCGTTGGCGAGCTTTGCGGCTTCGATGATCTCCTCCCGGGTGGCGTCCGGGCGGCCGAAGGCGATGTTCTCAAGGATGGTGCCACGGAAAAGCACGGTTTCCTGCAGGACGTAACCGATCTGATGACGCAGGGCAGTCAGCTGGTAATCAGCGATGTTCGTGCCGTCGATTCTGATGGCGCCCGACTGGACATCGTAGAAGCGGGGAATGAGACTCACGATGGTCGATTTACCGGCACCGGTCGGCCCAACGACTCCGATGAATTGACCCGGCATGATCCTGAAGCTTACGTCGGTAAGGATTGGCACGGACGGATCGTATCCGAAGGCTACATGTTCGAACTCGACGTCGCCGGCGAAGCTTTCCGGCGCAACGGCATCCGCCTTTTCGGGCACGACGGCGTCGGTATCGAGGATTGCGCGTACACGCTCGGCTCCGACAGCGGCCTGGGCAATGGCGTTGGTGGTGGTCGCAAGATCTTTGACGGGCTTGAAGAAGCGGGTCAAATAGGCGAGGTAAACGGTGAGTTCACCGACCGTCATCGATCCTGCAAGGATGAGGGCCGCTCCACGCCAGAGCACGACGGCCGTGCAGACGGCAACCGTAATGGTTACGACAGGCGACAGCAGAGCCTTGACGCTGCGTGCCTTGAGCGCGGCGCTGACGGTGGCCTGGCTCACTTCATCGAGGAGCTCCTCCTCGGCCTTCTCCTGCCCAAAGGCTTTCACGACCTGCATGGATTCGAGGCCCTGCTGTACGACGGCGACGATCTCGCTCTGCTCCTTGCGTACTTCGTGCGTGGCACTCTTTACGGCCTTCTTGAAGCGCGAGACGAAGAGCAGCAGAAATGGCGTGACGGCGACGGCTATGAGGGTGAAATCCCAGTTAAGCCAGAACATCAGGCCGAGCATGCAGACGATGGTCAGCAGGTCGACGAGGATATTCAGGGTAGACGAGGAGGCGAAACCCTGGATGGTCTGGATGTCGGTGGTGATAGTGCTGAGGATGGTGCCGGTTTGATGGGTGTTGTAGTAACCGAGGGACAACCGCTGCAGGTGGTGGTACATGCGCAGGCGCAGGTCGTGAGCGACGTACTGCCCGACGCTTTCCGTGTAGTAGTTATCGATATAGGAGGCAATTGCGCCTGTAACCGAGATGATGACGAACCCAAGCGCGGCCATTGCGGCGAAGTGGAGCTTCGATCCGCTCTCAGCGGCCGGCCCGACGAACAGATGGAGCCAGGGGGATAGCCGGTGGTTCCCTACTACGCTGTCAAGGATGATCTTGAGCGGCCAGGGAGCCGCCAGGCTCATGAGGGTCTCGACCAGCATGGCCGTTAAAATCACAGCCAGCCTGCCGCGATAGGGCCGGATTAGAACAGCGACAAAACGGAGCACCGAGAGCTCTTTCAGGACGATGATCGGATCTGCTGCTTTACGTCTGTACAGTCTATCCGCAATGGAGCGCCGCCTGAAGCCCTAATGCGCGGCCGTCGAGCCGGGATGCCGCCGCCTTATTTGGTTCCATCTTTATGATGCGCAAGGTGATTGAGATGAGTCTTATATACTGTCAATCGGCTCGAAGTCCCAAATGGCGATCATCAAGACCAAAAGACGGAACACGGTGTGGATATGGGCGGGGACGGGAATAGCCATCCTCGTGGTGTTCTACCTGGTGCGAAATGCCACGCGGACCCGGGTTCCGGTTCGGGTGGCGGCGGCTGTACGGAGCGAATTGAGCAGCACAAGCTCCACCAATGGCAAGGTAGAACCGCAAGTGAATTACGAGGCCCATGCACCGTATTCCGGTGTGCTGAAGAACCGCTACGTACACGAGGGGGAGCGGGTAAGCCAGGGCCAGCTCCTGGTGGAAATGGACGATACCGACGCGCGTACCCGGCTGGCCGAGACCCTCGCCTCCCTGCGAGCCGCACAGGCAACCTATAGTGCGATGATGAAAGGCGGCACTCAGGAAGAGCGGCTCTCGCTGAGCGGCGACATTGAGCGGACCCAGGCGGATCGCGAGCAGGCACAACGGAATCTGGACGCGCTGAAGAAGCTTCAGTTGACGGGCGCCGCATCGGCGAACGAAGTGACGGCAGCGGAGCAGCGGCTGGCGGCCACGAACGTTTCTCTGCAGATTCTCCAGGAGAGAAAGACACAACGCTACGACGCCGGGGACATCGAGCGGGCAAAGACCGCTTTTGAAGAGGCTCAAGCCGCATACGTCGGGGCGCAGGCGGTTCTGAACCAGGCACACGTCCGCGCCCCGTTCGCAGGTACGGTCTATTCCATCCCCGTCTCGAAATCGGAATACGTGCAGCAGGGCGCGCTGCTGCTGCAGATGGCGGACCTGTCGAAGTTGCAGGTGCGGGGGTACTTTGACGAACCGGAGATCGGCAAATTGCGCGTCGGCCAGCCCATCACCATTGAGTGGGACGCGAGGCCCGGCAAGGAATGGCAAGGGCACATCGCCCGCGTGCCCTCGACGATCATTACCTACGGGACTCGCAATGTCGGCGAAGTCCTGATTACCATCGATGACTCCGAAGGCCAACTGCTACCGGCTACCAATGTGCGCGTGACCGTTATTGTCGCAAACCAGGGCAACGTCCTGAATGTTCCCCGTGAAGCGCTGCATACGGATCGCGGCAAGTCGTACGTATTTCGCATCGTCAACGGGAAGCTTCGCCGGACCCAGGTGACGGTAGGCAACCTGAATCTGACACAGGTGGAAATTCTGAGTGGCCTCAAAGAAGGGGACCAGGTGGCGCTGGGCAGCACGAACGGCGTGCCACTGGTTGATGGGGTACCGGTAGTTGAAGGCAGGTAAAGACGGGTTATTGGAAGTGAAGCACGAGTGAGAGCAGGATTCCGGATTGGAGCGGCGATTTGTTGCGTGCTTTCAGCTACACTCGCGGCGGCTTCGGCCTCCATGGCGCGGAAGAACGAGGATGCCATTCAGGCCGCATTGAATCGCGGTCAGGCCGATGAGGCTCTGGAGAAGCTGGACGAGGAACTGAAGTCCGACCCAAACGACGCGGAGGCGCTGAATTTTCGCTGCCGGATGTTCTACGCAGAGGAACGTTGGGACGCTGCCATCGGCGCATGTGAGCGGGCAGTGCAAATTGCGCCGAACGACAGCGGCTATCACATGTGGCTGGGGCGCGCCTATGGGATGAAGGCGCAGCAGCTGAGTCTGATGGCCGCGTATAAGATGGCCAAGCTGCTCCGGGCGGAATTCGAGACGGCGGCAAGTCTCGACCCGAAGAACGGAGAGGCGCTTTCCGACCTCGGCGAGTTTTATGCGGCGGCTCCAGCGATTGTCGGCGGCGGCTATAGCAAGGCGGAAGCGGTAGCACGGCAACTTGAGGGAATATCACCAGTGCGGGCTCTCGAATTACGGGCTGAGATCGCGGAGCGGAAGAAGGACTACGACGACGCCGAAGCGGCTCTGCGGGCGAAGATTTCAATCGGGAATTCGCCGGCCCAGGCCTGGATGGATCTGGGGAGTTTTTACGAAAGGCGGCAGCGTTGGGACGACATGCTGTCAGCTTTGAAGAGCGGAGCCATGGCGGCAGGACATGATCACGGGCCGGCGCTGGCTGATGGAGCGGCAGTCCTGATAAAGGCAGGCCGCGATCCACGCCTGGCGATCGAGTGGATGGAAGCCTACCTCGCTTCGAATGCGCTGAGCGAAGAGGCGCCAGCCTTTGTGATCCATGTTCGTATCGGCACGCTGCTGAAGCAACTTGGCGATACGCAGGGGGCGCAAAAGGAGTTCGATGCGGCTCGAGCGTTGGCGAAGGATTACACGGGAACAGGGGATCCCGGAAGGTTGGGGCCCTGACTGAGCGGATGCGCGAATTGCGCGGCAGGCGAAGATAGAATCGGGGTTTGTTCGGGTAGGGTGCTAGAACGGCGAGAGAGATGAAGTTGCGGGAACGCATTCGCGTTGCGGTCGGAGGATTCATAGCGGCGGGCCTGCTGCTGACTGGGGCCCAGGCGCGGGCACAGGTATCTCTGGCTACCGTCGTCGATCTCGCCGAGAGGAACAGCACGCAGGTGCGCACCGCTATTGCCGAGGTCCAACAAGCCACTGCGGGACTGCAGGAAACCAAAGATGTGTACATTCCGAGCTTTGTGCTGGGCTCCTCAGTCGGCTACACCTACGGCTTCCCGGTTGGGCAGCCTTCGGTGTACAACATCAATTCTTCCTCGCTGCTTTACTCCTTTTCACAGCCGTATTACATTCGCGCGGCCCGGGCAGCGCTGAACTCGGCACAGCTGGGCCTCAAAGACAACACC
This sequence comes from uncultured Acidobacteriaceae bacterium, assembly GCA_963782175.1. Lineage (GTDB taxonomy): Bacteria > Acidobacteriota > Terriglobia > Terriglobales > Acidobacteriaceae > Silvibacterium. The sequence goes on along the minus strand of CAWAIX010000003.1, from coordinate 338,326 downwards.
GAGCAGGTGGCGCTCGATACTGCTCTGGCATACATCCAGCTGGATAGCGATATACGGCAACTCGCGGCTCTCGGCGAGGAAAAAAGCTACGCAGAGCGCCTGGCTACGATCGAGCGCGAACGCCTGCTGGCCGGCGTCGATGGGCGAATCGAAGTAACGAGGGCAGAGTTGACTGCGGCGCAGGTCGACGAGAAGCGGCTGCGTCTAGAAGACGATGCAGCGGAACAGCGGCAGAAACTGGCGCATCTGACGGGCCTGCCGGCCTCCAGCTTCATCACCGATCCAAAGAGTATTCCTGCGTCCCCGAGTTTTTCGCCGCAGGATGAGACCGAGGATAAAGCCTCGCTGAACAATTCGGGAATCCAGGCCGCTTACGCGAACGCGAAGTCGAAGCACCTCGTCTCCTCGGGGGATGAAAAGCAAAACTACCGGCCTTCGTTTGCCTTTGGCGTCGAGTACAACCGCTACGCGAAGTTCAACAATTATCAGGAATACTATCTGCGGTTCCAGCACAACAACTTCGACATCGGCGTGCAAATTACATTTCCCATCTTCGACGCGACCCGCCGGGCCAAGGCGCGCGAATCGGCGGCCGACGCGCTGCGCGCCTCGGCCCAGGCCGATCAGACGAAATTCCAGACCAGTGAGCAGGTACATTCGCTCCGGCACAGCCTGCAGGAGCTTGCGGTCCAGCAACGCATCGCGCAACTGAGGAGTGACCTGGCGCAGGAGCAGCTGGAATCGATCCAGGCGCAGTTGCAGAATGGAAGCGGCCTGGCGAACGCGCCCCCTGTAACTCCCCGGGACGAGCAGCAGGCCCGCATCCAGGAGCGCGAGCGCTACCTGGATGCTCTGGACGCTAACTTTCAGATGGTCAAGGCCGAGCTTACGCTGATGCGCTCCCTGGGAAGCATTGAGGACTGGGTCCACTCACCCGCGCACCCTTAGGGAGACGCAATACCTGAAACTCGTCAACGATCCTGCGTGGCGCTCTCAAGAAAGAGTGATATGCCGCCGGACGGACGACCCCACGGAGATCCTTTCTCGATTCGGGAACCAGATGAACGGAATGGAAACCGGCTGCGTCTATCCGCTGCGAGAACTGGTACCCTGAAGTAGCATTCCATGGCTGAATTTGTTATTAAACTGGCGGATGAGCGAGGCCGTGTGCAACAACAGGTGCATTCGGCAGCCACAGCGGATGAACTGCGCCACCGCTTCAGCCAGGCGGGGTATTACGTTTACTCGGTCAAGCCGCGGGGCCTGACGGGGAGCCGGAAGAAAGCCAAGCTTGAAACCTTCATCATCTTCAATCAACAGTTTCTGACCCTGATTCGGGCGGGACTGCCGATTCTGGGTTCGCTTGAAATGCTGGCGAAGAGCCAGAAGAACCCGGCATTCGCGGGCCAGTTGCAGAACGTGGCGGCAAGGGTCAGGACGGGCGAGTCTATCTCTTCGGCGTTCGAGGCCCAGGGCGGCTTTCCGGTTATTTATACGACTACGCTGCTGGCTGGCGAGCGAAGCGGCAATCTCGAGGAGGTTCTGAGACGCTTCCTGGAGTTTCAGCGGGTTTCGCTGACCTTCAGCAAAAAGCTGAAGGCTTCGCTGATCTATCCGATGTTGCTGATTACGCTGGTCTTCGGGCTGTTCGTTTTCCTCATCACATTTGTTGTGCCGCGGTTTGCGACTCTCTACGACCAGCTGGGGACGAAGCTGCCCCCCTTGACGATGGCGATGCTGGCGCTCGGCCAGGGCGCTCAACACTACTTGCTTTACGCCCTGCCGATTCTGGCCTTGAGTGCATTTCTGATCTATCGCTGGAGCAAGACGGACGCCGGATCGGACCGGATCGACGGCATCCGCATCAAGCTGCCGGTTTTCGGAACGATCTGGCTGAAATACCAGGTAGCGCTGTTTTCGCGAACCCTTTCGACGCTGCTCCAAGGCGGTCTGCCGCTGGTTCCATCACTGGAGACTGCGGCGCGGTCGATTGCCAGCAGACGGATTGCGAAGGCCGTGTTCTCGTCGGTGACCAGCGTGCGTGAGGGAAAGGGGCTGGCGCAAAGCCTGGCTGGAACGAAGGTGTTTCCGTCACTCTCCATTGAGATGATTGAGGTGGGCGAGTCGACGGGTGCGCTGCCGGGAATGCTCAACTCGGTGGCGGAGTTTTTCGAAGAGGATGTGCAGACGGCGCTGACAGCGGCTATGTCGCTGATCGAGCCGGCGATTCTGATCATCATGGGCGTGGTGGTCGTGGTCATCCTGATCGCGCTGTATCTGCCGATATTTTCGCTGGGGAATGCGAGCAATTTTCAGCACTAAAGGTTTTCAAAACAAGGGTTTCTTATGGCACAGGCACCGGTACTAGCACAACCGATTGAGGCGAATGAGACGGAGCGGGCGCAGTCGCTTGCGCGGCGTTATCGCTGCGAATTCGTCGATCTGAAGCACTTCCGGATCCAGCACGAGTTGATGAAGCGGGTCCCGGTGGACATGATGTTCCGCTACAATTTCGTACCCCTGGAGCAGATTGACGAGCGCCTGGTCATTGCCGTGGCCGATCCCAGCCGGCTCATGATGCTGGATGAGATTGCCGGGATCCTCGGGCAGAAGATCATAACCCGCGTTGCGACGCTGTCGCAGATCACCGATCTGCTGAAGAAGACCGAGCAGTCGCAGCGCGTGCTCGAAGAGGCCTCCGAAGGCATGACCTTCGACGTCGTCTCCGAGCACGATGACCCCGACGAAACGATCTCGATCGAGAAGCTGACGTCGGAGGAGGATATCAGCCCGATCATCCGCCTTGTCGACACCACGATCTTTACTGCCCTGGAGCGGCGAGCCTCGGACATCCACATCGAGACCAATGACGATTCGCTGGTGGTGAAATACCGAATCGACGGCGTACTGCAGCTGGCCATGGCGCCTATCGCGCGCGAACATCACATGACGATCCTCTCGCGTATCAAGGTCATGAGCGAGCTCGATATCGCCGAGCGCCGCGTGCCGCAGGACGGGCGCTTTCGCGTCCGCTACAAGGGGCGGCTGATTGACTTCCGCGTGTCGATCATGCCGACGGTTCATGGCGAGAATGCCGTGCTGCGCGTCCTCGACAAGGAGTCGATGAGCGAGAAGTTCCGCAAGCTGACGCTCGATGTTGTCGGATTTCATGAGGACGATCTGCGGCGCTTCCGGCGGTATATCCGCGAGCCGTATGGGATGGTGCTGGTGACGGGGCCGACGGGATCGGGTAAGACGACGACGCTATACGCGGCACTGAACGAGATCAAGAGCGACGAAGACAAGATCATCACCATTGAAGATCCGGTGGAGTACCAGATTCGCGGGATTACGCAGATTCCGGTGAATGAGAAGAAGGGTTTGACGTTTGCGCGCGGGCTGAGGTCGATTCTGCGCCATGATCCGGACAAGATCCTGGTCGGTGAGATTCGAGACCAGGAGACCGCGCAGATCGCCATCAACGCGGCGCTGACCGGGCACCTGGTGTTCACGACGGTGCACGCCAATAACGTGGTCGATGTGCTGGGGCGGTTTCTGAATATGGGTGTCGAGGCATATAACTTTGTCTCCGCGCTGAACTGCATCCTGGCCCAGCGGCTGGTGCGCACGATCTGCGAATACTGCGTGCGGCCGGTGCATTACGACGATGAGACGCTGAAGCTGGGCGGGCTTGATCCGGCGGAGTGGCGGGGCTTCGAGTTTCGCGAGGGCGCGGGGTGCATCGAATGCGGCGGGACAGGATACCGCGGACGGACGGCGATCCACGAGCTGCTCGATCTGACCGATCCGATCCGCGAGATTATTCTGGAGAAAAAGCCCAGCTCCGAAGTGCGGCGGCTGGCGCAACAGGAAGGGATGCAGTTCCTGCGCGAGTCGGCGATCGACCGCGTGCGGCGAGGGTTGACCACCCTGAAGGAAATCAACAAGGTGACGTTTATCGAGGCCTCGCGATGAGGCGAAGCGCAAACCACAGTATTCATAAGGAGCAGCTTCAGGTAAGAACCTGAGCAGATTCGACCCGTGGCAATTCCCTTTCGCATTCTTTCCGCCAAAACGCATTCCCGGCCCAGGCTGGCCTGCGAAATTACGCCCGAAGGCGTGATTGCGGCGCGCCTGCAGAAGGACGGGCAGGCAGTCATGAGCTTCGCTCCACTGCCGCCAGGAGCGTTGAAGCCGCTGCTGGCCGGGGACAATCTCGTGCATCGCGCAGCGGTGGAGATTGCCCTCGGGAAGGCTCTGGAGGATGTGGGCGCGCGGGAAAAGCAGCTTACGCTGGTGGTTCCGGACGCGGCCGTTCGGGTACTGATGCTGGATTTCGACACCTTACCAGCGAAGGCTCAGGAGGCGCTGCCGATTGTCCGTTTCCGTTTACGAAAGGTGATGCCGTTTGAGGTAGAAGACGCGGCGGTGAGCTATCAGGTGATGCGGCAGGGTGCCGATCTGTCGCACGTGCTGGTGACGGCAATGGCGGGCCCGGTGCGCGATGAATATGAGGGGGCGGTGCGCGCGACGGGATACGAACCGGGGGTGGTCCTTCCCTCAACGCTCGCGTCTCTTGCTGCGCTCACGACAGGTGAGCCCGCTCTGGTGGTGAATCGCAATGGGCGGTCGCTCACCACGGCGATCGCGGCAGGCGATGAGCTTCTTCTCCATCGCACCGAAGAGTTGGCCGAAAACGAAGCGCAGCTCAGGGAAGATCTGGAGCAGTGCGTGCTGGTGGCGCGTGCCTATTTCGAAGACACGCTGCAGGCAAATCCACAGGTGCTCTACTGCGTCGGGCCGGGCGGATCAGAGGAGATCGAGCGAATGCTTAACGGCGCTGCCGAAGACGGCCTGAGAGTACGCGAACTGGTTTCCGGGCCAGCTATGGGAGTGACGGGGACCATGCCGAAGGGCCTCGCGGCGGGCGTAACGGGGGCGCTGGCCGGCTGATGAAGATTACCCTCAATCTCGCGAGCCGGCCCTACGTCGATGTAGGTTCCATCGTCAAGCAGCTGCGTATTCTGATGGCGATTTTTGTGCTGATCGCTCTTCCGTTATGGCTGCTGCTGCGCGGGGAACGGAAGAAGGCGGAGGCGTCCACGGCGCGAGTGCAGGCCGTAGAAAGCAACGTTCAGCGGCTGGAAGGACAGCAGCAGAGCTACCAGGCGCTGATGCGGCAGCCGCAGAATGCGGCCGTGCTGACGGAGTCGGATTTTCTGAATTCTCTCTTTCGGCGGAAGGCGTTCTCGTGGACGGCGACCATGACCGATCTGGAGACGGTGTTGCCTTCGGGTGTGCAGGTGCTCAGCATCGAGCCCGAGGTATCGCCGGATGGAGAAGTGGCAATCCGCCTGCGCGTGAGCGGTGCACGCGACCGTGCAGTCGAGCTGGTGCGCAACCTGGAGAAGTCGCGGCACTTTGCCTATCCGAGGCTTGCAGGTGAGGCGCTTGCGACCTCGACGAGCGGACCGAACCAGCAAGCACAACCGATCAATGCGTCTATTCAGGTGAATTTCGATATTCTGGCCGACTACCGGCCGCTGAGCGAAGCTGAGGAGAAGTTGGACAAAGCTTCGGAGCAAAAGCCCGACAAGGGCGCTGAAGATAAGGACGAGAAGCGTCCCAGCGAGAAGAAGCCGCATGGGGAGTTTCCCGGGACGCGGACTCCCGGAGCGAACACACCAAATTCGAGGCCGGGCAGAGCACCGGCGACGGCGACGCCGCCGAACAGGCGAGGTGCGCAATGAGGGATCTGCGCCGCTACTTTAATGTCCTGAATCTGCATATTGCGGGTGCCGTGCTGCTGGGCGGCCTTGTTCTCTTTCTGGGCGTCAAGGTGGTGCTGGCGTTCCATGCTGCCGGAGAGGTGAACTCGGAGGAATACCAGCGAGCGCGGATCAGATTGGTGCAGCTTCAGGCGCAAATGGGGCATCTTGAGGGGCTGCCGCAGAAGGTAGAGCAGGCGCGCGACGACCAGGAGAAGTTTCTGGAGCAGCGCATTGCGCCGAATTATTCGACCATCGCCGAGGAGCTGGGTGCGGCTAACGTGAAGGACCAGGTGCGGCTTACGCGGGCCGCGTACACGGCAAAGCCGGCAATCGACGCGCTGACGGAGCTTCGCATTGACGCGAACCTGAGCGGCGACTACACGGCCCTGATGCACTTCATCAACGATCTCGAGCGCGACAAGAATCATGTGTTTTTCATCATTGACGGGCTGACGTTTACGGGTCAGCAGGGCGGGCAGGTGAACCTGCGGCTGCGGCTCACAACATATCTGCGGACCAACCCGGGAGAGCAGCCTCCGCCGGATCAAGGTGAACCAGAGCAGGCGGAAACAGCCAGGGCGGAGGCGACACGCTGATGGCGATAAAGATCGGCGCCGAAGACAAGAAGAAGGTGGTCATCCTGGCTGTGCTGGGCGTAATTGTGCTAGGGCTGGTGATCTACAACCTTGTCAATACTTTCGGCGGGAGTTCGACGCCGGCGCCTGTGGTACAGAGCCCGGCGGTGACACCCGCGGCCACTCCTGCCCCGGTAAGGGCATCTTCGGGGGGCAGACCCCGAGGAGTGCCCAGTCCGGCTCACGAGGCGACCAAGGTGGCGGGTGGATTGGCAAGTCTCGACCCGACGCTACACCCGGAAGTGATGGCGCAGGCTGAGTCCATCGAATACACCGGCAAGGGGCGCAATATCTTCTCGATGTTCTCGGAGCCGGTGATCGAGCAGGTGAAGGCCCCGGTTCGGCCCCAGCAGATTGTGCCGGTGGTCACGGGACCGCCGCCGCCACCACCGATCGACCTCAAGTTTTTTGGCTACGCGAAAAACCGGGGCGGCAGCGAAAAGGCCTTCCTGATGCACGGTGATGACGTTTTCGTCGCGGGTGAAGGAGATGTGGTAGATCACCACTATAAGGTTGTGAAGATCGCGCCCCTGTCGGTGCAGATCGAAGACATTCCCTACAACAACACGCAGACTCTGCCGCTGATCCAGAATTAGCTACGGCAGAGGATCCAGCTTTCGCAATTTGAGCACCGGTAGTCGCCCATCGCGGTAAATGAAGCGGCCCTGCGGGTAAGGCAGGGCCGAGGTACGACCGATCTCGTTCTCTGGAACTTAGACGTGCCAGTGCGCTAGACGCTGAATGAGGAACCGCATCCGCAGGTGCTCTTCGTGTTCGGATTTTCAAACTTGAATCCAGCGGCTTCGAGCGTCTCCACATAGTCGACGACGCAGCCGTTCAGGTACATGAGCGAAGTGGCGTCGACAAAGACCTTGAGTCCATCGAAGCTGAAAACCTTGTCCATCATTCCCGACTGGTTTTCAAACGACATGGAGTATTGAAAGCCGGAACAGCCTCCGCCAACGACGCCGATGCGCAGGCCGGCTGGCAGCGGATCCTGAGTCGCCATGATTTCACGTACCTTGCCGACAGCAGTATCGGTGAGGATAACGGGCGACGTTTTGGTTTGAGGTGTCTCCGGCGCGGCAATGGTGGTGGCCATGTATTTCTCTCCCTGGATCTGAAGACTCTATGCTCCAGTGTATCGCCGCAGCGCTCTGGAAACAATAGAGGTTTGTCTGAAGTCTATGTATAGTGATGCGCCTTGTCAGGAATGGATGCGCTTTGATTGAGACCCCTCCCAACGACGGGCGGCAAAGAGCGGCAAGCAGAAGCAGGGGCTGAGAGCGGTACGACGGCGGCGCGTGGGGAACGCGGGACGCGCCTTCAGTATCAAATCACCCCAAAGCCCAAGCTTTGCCGCCAGTAGGGTCAGCGTCGTTAATTGGGTACAACGTCCTTGATCCGCAAAGACATTGAAGTTCGAAAATGCTGCATGGAACGGTGTAGTGGTTTGGACATCTCGCGCACTTGCGCGTTGCCTGCTCCGGTTCAGCAGCAAGATCGCTAGTTTGTAGAACTCGGTATTCGGTCATTGTGTATCCTCCGTTTGCGACCGAAAGAGTACCACAAAGGCTTTTTTGAGCCGGTAGAATTCCGGCGATCCGTTCATCTTTAAGATTTGCGTGGCCGCGCACGGATCAGGTTGACTCCCCAAGCGCACAGAAACCAGATGATGAAGACGGCTATGACCGTAACCCCGAGAAAAAACCACGCAGAACAAACCCACCCCACGAGCACCCGTCCTAATGGCCGGTCGAAAAGAAACACGACGAGACTCACAATCATGCTGATAGAAAAAGCCCAGCCCCAGGCCCGAGCGAGCTTTCCGAGCAAACGATCCCACATGCGCGACAGCATATCATCACCTAACACGCCCCCATTCTTCACCGCATGGATGCCTAAGTCCTTGGGCTTGCAACGGTGAATGACAACGCTGGTCGCACTAAGCTATAAACAGAAGTTAGCCGTGACTGAGTTCAGACCCGCTCCGAGCGCGCATCGCAGCAAGCGGAACTGGCAACCGTAAAACCGGGACTCACTCGCAACCGGGTGATGTAAATCCAAGGCCCGGCTGACAGGCGGAGGGCAAAGAGGCATATGGCGACTGCGGTAGCGGCAAAGGGTCTTGAGGGGATTGTTGCGGCCAACTCCGGCATCTGTTGGATCGATGGCGACGCTGGAGTGCTGGCTTACCGCGGGATCGATATCCACGATCTGGCCGACCATTCAACCTTCGAGGAGACCACCTGCCTGCTGTGGCACGGCAGCCTTCCCAAGCCCGCCGAGCTTGAAGCGTTTTCGAAGCAACTCGCGGCTGCCCGGCGGCTACCGCCCGAGATCATCCGGTTAATGGCGTCATTTCCTAAGAACGCCACGCCCATGGAGGTACTTCGCACCTCAGTCTCGGCGCTGAGTTGTTACGATCCGGACGAGAAGGCAGTCGATCACGATTCGAATGTGCGCAAGTCGTTTGACCTGACGGCGCAGATTGCCATGCTGGTGGCGGCGTTCGACCGCATCCGCAAGGGCAAAGAGGTCATAGAGCCGGACACCAAGTTGTCACACGCGGGGAATTTTCTCTGGATGCTGACTGGCGAGAAGCCCTCGGAGACGGCCACCAAGGCCTTCGACATGGCGCTGATCCTGCACGCCGACCATGAGCTGAATGCTTCGACCTTCGCGGCCCGCGTGATTGCAGCCACGCTCGCCGATGTTCATTCGGCAATTACAGGGGCCATCGGCGCCTTGAAGGGCCCTCTGCACGGCGGGGCAAACGAGGCCGTGATGCGCATGCTCTTCGATATCGAGCAGAAGAAGGCTGACCCGGTGGAGTATGTGCGCAAGATGCTGGCAGAAAAGAAGAAGGTTTCCGGATTTGGTCATCGGGTATATCGCACCGAAGATCCGCGCGCCACGCACCTGCGCAAGATGTCGGAGGACCTGGGACGCTCGGCAAACAAGGCAAAGTGGTTTGAGATGTCCCGCGAGATCGAAAAGTTTCTAAAGGCCGAGAAAAAGCTCAACGCCAATGTCGACTTCTACTCGGCTTCCACATACACGACGCTGGGGATCGATCTCGACCTCTTCACCCCGATTTTCGCGGTAAGCCGCATCGCCGGGTGGGCAGCTCACGTCATCGAGCAACTCGATGACAACCGGCTTATCCGCCCCCGCGCGGAGTACATTGGGCCGGAGTATCCGACGAAGTACGTGCCTTTAAGCGAGCGATAGCTTTCTGAATAAGCAAGGGCGTCCCGAGCGGACGCCCTTTGTCTTTTCAGGTTCGAAGCTACATATTACTGCCCTGGCGGCTGGCAGGCGGCACGATTCCGTTCATGCGCAGGTATTCGACCATCTGTCCGTAGTGGTCCATCATGTGGGCCATGCAGAACGACGCCATCGACGCGCGCGTTGCCTTGTACTGTTCAGGCGCGGGCAGCGAAAGAAATGCATTTTCGGGAGTGATGGAGTCGACAGCCGCATGGGCAAATTTGTAGCTGTCGCGCAGCGCCTTCATGATGTCGTCCTTGGTCTTCAGAGCTTCAATGGTCTTCGGATCGACCGCGCCCGGCAGACCCCATCCGTCGAAGAAGTCGTAATTCGATTCGGCGAGATGTTTTACCTGGCTTCCGAAATTGCGAACGCCCTTGAACTCGCCCGGAGCAGTTGGGGCGAAGTCGTATTTATCAGCGGGCATGGCGTCGGCTGCTGAGACGACCTCTTTTTCGAGAAGGCCCAGGAGGGCGCCGAGGGACACATTGGGTGCAATCGGGACGTTGGGCGTAGCCATCTTGGGTTTTGGCTTGTCTGCCTGCGCGAGGGCACCCAGAGGCACACATAGGGCCGCGCAACAGGCTGCGGTGGCGATACATCGCTTCAGGTTCATTCGATTTTCCTCCGGAGGACTGCGGAGCCAGCGTACCAGAGAGTCACGGTGAATTTGTGAACGAGTGACCAGTGGGCGGAGATTCGGGATGGGAGATTGGCCGTTTTCCGAGGCTCGTCAAGAACACAGCACACCGATGCGGCGAACTTTACGGACGGTTGCCGAGAAGCGCGTTCAACAGCGGATGGATTGCCGCGGCAAAGGGATTCGCGATCGCGACTCCCTTCCAGATGAAGCCATCCTGCATGTCTTCTGACAGCAGCAGCCGGCAGTCCGCTTCCGCTGCTGCAGACAAAACGACAGCATCCCAGATGCCGAACTGATGGTGCACCGCCAAATCTGCAGCGGCCAGCATAATATCCCCGGATGTTTCGACCAGCGCAAATGCATCGCTCCAAGTCAGGATGGCGGCACGAGCTTTTGACGCGGGCCGTCCTGCCTTGCGCACCAGCAGCTGAAAGAGTTCACCGAGAACCTGAACGGGTAACACCACTGATTCCTGCGGAATCTTCGTGATTAAATCGAGAGCAGCAGACTTCATCGAGGCGCCGTTCACTCCTTCGGCATAGGCAAGGACATTCGTATCCAATGCCACCTTCATTTGCTGTCCTCGTAGAGTTCGTCTCGCTTCCACCGCCCCGCGTTCACCGCGGGCTGAAGTTTCAATCTTTCAAGTAAGCTTCTGCGGGCGGTAATCGCCGTGAGTCCGGACTCCTGAAGAGGAGAGATTCTTGCAACGGGGTGACCGTGACTGGTTACAACGTAGCTGCGACCCTGCCGAACATTTTTCAGGAGCTGAGAAAATTTTCGATTGGCGTCCGCTGCCGAAACGGTCTTGTCCATTGCAGCACCCCTCCTTCTTGAAGTAGTGATATTAACTACTCTACTTTGGCCGTGCATCCCATGCAAGCAACGTGCTGAGCCGCGGTCCTTGGCCCGCTTACAATAAGCTTATGGACCGCATCTACATGGACGCCAATGCCACCACGCCTCTGGTGCCGGAGGTGGTCGAAGCGATGCGTCCCTGGCTGCTCGAGAATTTCGGGAATGCTTCGTCGATACACCAGCATGGGCAGCGTGCCCGCGCGGCCGTCGAGCGCGCCCGGGAGAGCGTGGCGAGACTGCTGAATTGCCGCGAGTCTGAGATCGTGTTTACGAGCGGCGGCACCGAGAGCGACAACATGGCTGTCTTTGGTGTCATCCAGCAGGGCGGATTGGTGGGGCAGGGCGATCACCTGATCACATCATCCATCGAGCACCACGCGGTGCTGCACGCCGCCGAGCGTCTTCGGGATCGCGGCGTCGAGGTGACGTTTCTGCCGGTTTCGCGAGATGGGGTTGTCGATGCGGCGGAGGTGCGTCGCGCGCTCCGGCCGAACACGCGGCTGATCAGCGTCATGATGGCCAACAACGAAACGGGCGTCATTCAGCCGGTCGAGGAGATCGGCCGCATTGCGCAGGATGCGGACGTCTGGTTTCATACCGATGCGGTGCAGGCGGCGGGAAAGATCGAGATTGATGTGAAGGCGATTGGCTGCGATCTGCTGAGCATCTCCGGACACAAGATGCATGCGCCGCAGGGCACTGGCGTTCTTTATGTCCGCCGAGGTACGCATATCGAGCCGCTTTTCTTCGGCGGGGCGCATGAACGGCAGCGTCGCGCCGGGACCGAGAACGTCGCCGGCATTGTCGGGCTGGGACGGGCTGCGGAGCTGGCTTTCGATGCGCTCCGTGACGGAACGATGGAGCGAGTCGCCACGATGCGCGATCGGCTGGAACGCGGAATTGTCGAACGAGTCGAAGACTGCGCCGTGAATGGCGGAGGCGCTGCACGGGTTCCGAATACGACGAACCTGCAGTTCGAGAATCTCGAGGGTGAGGCGCTGGTGATCGCGTTGGATTTGAAGGGATTGGCGGTGTCGGGAGGGTCGGCATGCATGTCGGGTGCGACGGAGCCATCCCACGTGCTGACGGCCATGGGACTGGTGACGAACCGGGCTCGCGCCAGCCTGCGCTTCAGCCTGACGAAGCTCAATACTGATCGAGAGATCGACGCGGCTCTTGAACTCGTTCCTGCCGCCGTCTCACGCTTGCGGGAACTCGCGCCAGTGAACGCCGGAACTCTGGGCTGAGGCATAACCGCGGATGAACTCGCAAGGTCAGCAGACAAAGATCGAGCCGATGCTTTCGGTTCGGAATGGCGCAAAGGCGGTTGAGTTTTACAAATCGGCCTTTGGGGCCGAAGAGTTGTTTCTGCTGAATGATGGGGGAGCTGTTGTTGCTCAGCTATCAGTTGGCGGAGCTGTGTTCTGGCTGGCGGATGAGTCGCCGCAACACTTCAACTTCAGTCCCGAGACAGTGGGCGGAAGCACGGTACGGCTGGTGATCGTTGTGGACGATCCGGACTCGTTGTTTGACCGTGCAATCGCAGCCGGAGCCGAGGTTGTCTGGCCAGTCGCAGACCAGTCCTATCGATGGCGCGTGGGACGCATTGTCGATCCCTTCGGTCATCACTGGGAAATCGGGAAGCCGCTCAAGTAGACCTGAAGCAGCGATTCACGCTGACCGCAGCACCTATAATTGAAGTAGCGTGAATTGTGGCTACAACAACACGATTGCCATTGCGATGTCCGGCGGCGTGGACTCGTCTACCGTAGCGGCTATGCTCAAGGACGAGGGCCACGAGCTTGTCGGCCTGACGCTGCAGCTCTGGAACCAGCGCCGGCTCGCGGGCCGTGAGGGCATGCCGGAACATGTGCAGGGGCGCTGCTGTTCTATCGACGACGTGTATGATGCGCGACGCGTAGCGGAAAAGCTCGAAATTCCCTATTACGTGGTGAAAGAGGAGGAGCGGTTCGAGCGCGATGTTGTAAGGCCGTTTGTCTCGGAGTATCTTGCCGGACGCACGCCCATCCCCTGCTCACTTTGCAACAATCACCTCAAGTTTGATCAGTTGTTGGTGCGGGCGAGGCAGATTGGCGCAGACCGGATTGCCACTGGCCATTATGCGCGCAACGAATATGATCCGGTGCGTAACCGGTGGATTCTGAAGCGGCCGGCGGATCTGACCAAGGACCAGACCTATTTCCTCTTCGGACTGACGCAGGAGCAGCTTTCGCGGACGCTCTTTCCACTGGGCGGCTACCGAAAGCCTGAGGTGCGCGAAATTGCCGCCCAGCACGGGCTGGCACTCGCAGCGAAGCCGGATTCGCAGGAGATCTGCTTTATTCCCGGTGGCGACTATAAGCGCTTCATCGACGCCTATCTCGAGGAGCAGGGCGAGGAGATCCCGGACACCGCAGGCGAACTCCTAACCTCATCCGGTGACGTGATCGGGCGGCACGCCGGGATTCACAACTTTACCGTCGGCCAGCGAAAGGGATTGGGCGTTTCATCTCCCAATCCGCTTTACGTGCTGCAGATCGATCACGGGGGCCATCGCGTAACTGTTGGCAGCGGAGACGAGGCGGTATCGAAGAGTGTAAGAGCACGCGATCTGAACTGGATCTCGGTTGCCGGCTTCGAGGGCGAAATGCGGGTGAGGGTGAAGATCCGCCATCGTCACGAGCCGGCCTGGGCTACGCTGCGCATGTACGGAGCCGGAGAGGCTGAGGCAATATTTGATGAGCCGCAGCGTGCGGTCACTCCGGGGCAGGCAGCTGTCTTCTACGACGAAGATGAAGTTGTGGGTGGCGGCTGGATCGTTTGACCGCCGAAAACTTGCCTACTCGCCGTAATCCTCATCGGCCGGCCGGTAATGGTTATGATTTCTGCCTCGCAACACATCAAAGCCTGCCTTTAGCCCAGCGAACAACGCTGAAGCCTGGCGAACCGGCACCGAGACCACTTGCTGTACAGCCTGTATAGCGTGAGCCGCAGAATCTATACCGGCCGTGACCATCTCGTCGACACGATTCGCCTGCGCATTGGCTTTCTTGAGCACCTCGTCCAAGGTCGCGCTGACGTGATCCACCTCGGTGCGTAGCTTGTGGGTCACTTCCACGAGGTCATTCACGGCGACTTTGATCTTGGGTGTAGAATCCTCGACCAGATTCTTGATCTTCGGCGCAGACTCCTCGACGAGGTTGCGAGTGGTGGCCACCAGCGGCACGACATGGGGACGCAATTCGTCGGTGAGGGCGTGAAGCTTGGACATCGTGCGCCTGAGGGCCAGGAACATGCCTAACAGCACAAACGCCTGCATCAGCACGCCCAGCGAAGTAATTGCTGTGAAGACGATGTAGTAAACCGGTGGTATTTGCGATTGCATGGCTGCTCCGAACTGCCGCGGCCGCCTTCGCGGCGGCCCTGGAGGAAATTAGAGCGGGGCCGATTCGTTGGTGGTGTTCGTCGAGGCCGGCGTAGCCGCTGTCTGCCGATAGGCTTCCTTTCCGGCGTCAACGGCAGCCGAAAACTTATCGGTCTGTTCGGCCACGAACTGGCGTCCCTGGGCGACGAAATCGTCCCACTGGGCGCGGGTGCGTTCCACATACTCCTTACCGCGATCGACATATTCGCTGACCTGCACCTTGCTGCGGTCGACGATTTGATTAATCTGGTCGGTGGCTTCGCGCGAGCGCTGACGCAAATACTCCGTACCTTCGCGGGCACCGCTTGCCAAATCTTCCCGGGTTTCGCGACCAGCCTTGGGGGCGTAGAGGACACCAATGAGCGCGCCTATTCCAAGTCCCGCGAGGAACCAGCTGAATCCGCCTGATGACTGAGTTTCGTCTGCCATGGTTATTCTTCTCCTTCTGGTAGCCGGAGGCTGCTGGGAGCTTGCCGGAAACCGGATGGTAGCAGATGGAGTCCCGCACAGCAACTTGATGGCTGATTGGTTGGATGCGCAATGGTTTGCGGACGCTGCTCATTGCCAACATGATGAGGGATTTACGGAAAGAGGCCGGAGATCTGTAGATCTCCGGCCTCTTTCGTTGTTGGGGTACGAAAGGTTAGAAGTCGTAGCGGAGGCCGAACTGCATACGGCGCGGCGCATTCTGCATGGCGCTGTATGAGCCCAGGCTTCCGCCTGTGAGTTGAGTACTCAGGGAGGTGACGGGGTTGCTGTTGAACCGCACACTGTTGGAGACGTTGAAGACTTGCCAGTCGAATTTCAGGGCTCCGTATTCTCCAAATTGCCAGACCTTGTTAAGTCCCGAGTCGATTCCGAACCAGCCGTCACCACGGAAGTTGTTGCGTTCGCCCGCCTCGCCCGGGTACGGCAGGCGGATCGGACTGCCGGTAAGGGTTCCAGTGTTGAGAGCAGAGGGATTCAGGAAGACCTGAGGCGAACCGTTCAGGACCTGCTTTTTCATCTGCACCTTTCCTGTCACCACGCCATTGCTCTCGATCTGCCAGTCGGTGGTCCATCCCGGCTCGGAAACGCTGAAGGGAAGGCCGCTTGACCAACGGATGATCCCGGGCAATTGCCATCCCCCGATCAGCGCGTTCACGGCTTTGTTAGCCGAACTCGCGAACTTCTGCCCCTGACCGAATGGAAGCTGGTAGACCCAGTCGGTGGAGATGAGGTGGCGAACGTCGAAATCCGAGTGGCCACGGTTCAGGTATGGCTTCCAGCTGTTGATAATGTTGCTGAAATTCCCCCCGTTGGCCCCTCCGGTAACATTGCCAACCTCGGTTCCGCGTTCAGCGTCGGAACCCATGTCGATGGAGTTGGAGAAGGTATAGCTGAAATCGAGGCTAAGGCCGTGGCTCATGGGATGCCGCAGTATCAACTGAGCGGCGTTGTAATAACTCATACCGATGCTCGACAGCACATAAAGGGAGGAGAACTGGTCCTGCCAGTAGCGTGACACGTGATTACTGGGGCAGGGGTATGGCACGCCGAGTTCACCGCTGAAGCACGAAAAGTCGAGGTCGGCCAGGGCCGTGGTTGCCCCAAGATTCGAGCGGAAGGGCGCCCATTCATCGTTGTAGATCGCTTGGGTGGCACTCTCACCCGGGTAATCAAAGTTGGCCATCCAGGGAAACAAATCTTCAAAATATTGAATCGCAGGCACGTTGACGGTGGACCCGGACGGATTTCCATTCGCGTCGGTGACAAACCCGAAATTTCCGCCATTCAGATCGACCAAGTGGGAGAGGGTAGAACCCGCGTTGTAGTAGTCGCCTCCCCCATTCGAGTCGACAAAGTCTACCGGTTCTGCAATGTCAAGGCTTTGCAGCAGGTGACGGCCTAAGCGGCCCACGTAATTCGCCTCGATGGTGAAACCGGCGGGAAGCTGGCGCTGCACAGAGAAATCGAGAGACTCGGAATAGGGTGTCTTAAGTTTGCTGTCGAGACCCCATTGGATTGCGAAGTTTCCCTGGGGGTAGAGATATGGGAAAGTCTGCGTCGAAGGCGCCGAAGGAACCTGGATGGGTGGAAGCGTGCGACGGTTTATATAGCGGGGTGAAGTCTCGGCGGTCAACACGCCGGCTTGGTTTGAGAGCGAACTACTGAGCCCGAAAGAGCCATTCTGAGAGAATTGATTCACGAGCGATTCGCCAAAGTGGTCGAAGAAGATGCCGAATCCGGCGCGGATCGATGTCTTCGGGTCGGGCGAATAGGCGACGGACAGGCGAGGCGCAAAGTTGTCTTTCTGTGGCGTCCAGTAGTTCGGTTTGTTGTAAAAGCTCCCGTTCGGCGCGAACTCCAGATCCTGCTCATATACCTGACCCTGCAAAGCTGCAGCTTCGCGCTGCAGATACCAGTTGTGTGTGTCGATCGTAGGAGCAACCTGCTGGCCGTGAATTTCCCAGGGCGTTTGCAGGTAAGTCCAGCGTATTCCAAAAGTCAGCGTCAGATTAGGAAGGGCACGCCAGGAATCCTGCGCATACCACTCGAATTCATTGGCCTTGAAATTCCGGTTGATGAAAGCACCTGCCGGTAAAAGGGTTCCGGTTGTCAGGTTCGAAACTGCATAGTTCTGCTGCGAAGTGATCTGGGGAATGGTGCCTACCAGATTTGCATAGGCGATCACGTATGAGTTGGTGAAGCCACCGTTTACCGACGGCTGGCCGAGTTGATCCGGCTGCGGAGGGCTGCCGCCGAGCCAGTAAGGATTCGAGGTGGCGCTGTCGTAGGAGTTGGCGTTGGTTCCACGGTTCTGATGAACAAGCCGCCAATTCCCGCCGAACTGGAAGGTATGAGGGCCCTTGGTCCAGCTCAGGTTGTCGACGATGTTATTGACCGGCACGCTGTAAATCGTATTGCGTGTCTCAGCGGTCAAAGGGGTGAAGAAGCGAAAGTCGGTGTAAACGCCGCTACCAACACCACTGTTGCCGTAACCCTGTCGAATGTAGCCATAGCGAAGATCGTTAACCAGGGTCGGCGTAAATGTAACGGTATAACCGGCAACGATGCCCTTCGAATTGTCCTCGACCACATACGACGGTCCCTGGCCAGGGAACTGCTCGACTCCGTCACTGGTATCTTTCTGCAAATTCCCACGCACAAAAACGCGCTGCTTCTGGTCGGGCATGAAGTCAATCCGGGCAATGGTGGTGTTGAGGCTGAGGGGGGCGGGAGAGGAGAACGTAAATGAGCCGTAATTGTAGCCGCCGTCGCCGGAAGCGGTGCCGTTGGCAGCTGGATATTGCTGGATGTAGGCAAGAACGTTGGGGTCGGGGCCCGGTCCCCAGGGACAAACACCATTTGCGATGCACGGCTGGTCAAGAGTGGCAATCTGGCTCGAAGATAGAGTGGCAGTCGATCCGTCGGCGGCCTGATAGTTGATGATTCCCTGCTGGTAACTGGCCGTAGGCGAGGTCTCGCTGACAATCTGGTTTTCTGCCTGGCGCAGAGCCTCGTAGTTCACGAAAAAAAACAGCTTGTCCTTTAGGATGGGTCCGCTGGCATCCACACCAAAGTTGTTGCGGATAAGCTTGGGAGGCACATTCGGCAGGCCGCTGCTCAACTCGGCTTGCTTGTTGAACCAGTCGTTTGCGACGGTAAGCGTGGGGCGGTTATACCAGTAAGCGGCGCCATGATACTTGTTAGTTCCCGATTTGGTGACCATATTGACCTGGGCACCGGATGAGCGACCCTGATCGGCATTGGCGAGGCCGGTGGTCACACGGAACTCCTCGACCGAATCCTGAGTCTCACGCAGGACGCCGGTAAAGGCATAGCCGTTTACCTGGTCATTGTCGTCAATGCCATCGACGGTGATGTTGCCCTGGTCGGAGCGGCCTCCGTTGACCGCGCCACTGCGGGGGTCGTTGGCTAGAGTGGGATTAATGGGCCGGCCGGAGTCGGAACCGAGGTAGAGCACGCCCGGCTGAAGCGCGAGCAAATCGGGAACATTCCGGCCTTCGCTAGGCAGCGACTGGATCAGTGTATTGTTCATTGAGTCGCCGAGCGAGGCGTCGGTCGTGTTCAGCGTCTGCGCCTCGGCGCTTACGTTGACGATCTCCTGGCTGGCCTGGACGCTGACCGTGAAGTCGATGGTTGCGGGCTGGCTAACGAGCAGTTCGGCCGATTTCGTCTGGGCGGCAAACCCAGGAGCTGTAACGGTTATCTGGTATGTTGCCGGGGGAATCTGCGAAAACTGATATTCACCGGAAGAACCCGAAGCTGCGTTGAGCGTTCGGCCGGTGGAATTGTCCGTGATGGTTACTTTTGCCCCGGGGATGACTGCGCCGCTCGTGTCCTTGATGACGCCGCGGAGAGAGGTGGTTGCATTCTGGGAGAGGCTGGCGATCGCGAAGGCCGCCAGAAGAAACACTACGACTGTCTGTGTACAACGCTGTCTCGTCACAAATTCCTCCAAATAAGGCTCTTTGCTGCCGTCGCGAATTGCGGCAGCTTTTCAGCGAGTGAGTTTCAAATCGGAGTCGGACTTATTTGATTCGGACTTCTCGGTTCCGGTGAGTGATTAATTTTGTAGCAGAATTTATCCGATTGCAACAGGAAATCGCATCGGCTCGAGCCTAAGGGGAGTTACGCAATCAAAAATGATGCCCAGCGACTACTGATTCACTCCGCTTGCGAGGAAGCCGCCATCGACGACGAGGACCTGGCCGGTCACGAACGAGGCTGAGTCGGAAGCAAGGTAGATCGCCGCCCCAACAACCTCTTCTGTCTTACCAAAGCGACCCATTGGAGTCCGCATTAGCAGCTCCTTGCCTCTCGGGGTATTGTCGAGCAGGTCGGAGTTCAGGGGGGTGCGAAAAACACCGGGAGCTATAGCGTTTACGAGCACACCATGGCTCGACCATTCCACGGCGAGCGAACGGGTCAGTGAGGCGACCGCAGCTTTGCTCGCGGCGTAAGCGGCAACCTCCTTGAGAGCAACAAAGGTGTTGAGCGAAGCGATATTGATGATGCGTCCGTGTCCGCGCTCGAGCATATGGCGGCCAAATATCTGGCAGGCGCGAAGGGTTCCGTTGAGGTTGGTATCGAGGATGCTCTGCCATTCTTCTTCGGGAAAGTCGAGCGTTGGGGCGCGCTTGATTTTCCCGGCGCAATTGACGAGGATGTCGGCCCTGCCGAAGGCGGCGAGGGTCTGGTCGAGCAAATTCTGGAGCGAGGCGCGCTCGGAGACATCGGAGGTGATGCGGAGGGCCCGGCGCCCTTTTGATTCGACATCCGCGGCAGTGCTTTCCACCTGATCGGCGCGGCGAGCGGTCGGCACAACGTCGGCCCCGGCATCGGCAAAGCCGAGCGAGATGGCGTGGCCGATCCCGGATGTGCCTCCGACGATCACGGCGACTTTTCCTTCGAGGTTCAATGGCGAGGCGCTCATTCAGGGTTTCCTCAGTTCTAATCCGGATGACAGCGGCGATATGGCGCGCATGCTTTATTGAAACCTGCCGCGATAGGCCCAAAGACCCAATCCAGGATTGGCTATGAAAAATACCTCTTCACCATCGACGGTGTTGTAGCCATAACGAAGCTGTTCGGGGCTATAGCGGGCGAGCATGGCGTTGAGGTCTCCGTAGGAGAAGCCGACTCCTTCAATTTCTGCGCGTGTGAGAAAGCCAGGACACCAGACAATTTTGAAACGACCTTCGGACGATCCATGGATGAGGTGCGCGGCTGCGCTCAGGTCAGCCGCCAGATCGAGGTTATTCTCGACAGCCGCAAGAGTAGCGGGCGTGCCGCGGTATCCGTACTTGCGAATGAGCCGGTCGATGGTTGGATCTTCTCCAAATTCCTTCACTCCCGGGGCAAGGATAATGAGTTCCGCGTCATCGGCGAGCGCCATGCGCGTACGATAGATGGCCTTGTTGCCAAGCCAGGTGCTCTGAAACTCGTGCGGCTCAAGATAGACCACGGCTTTCTGTATCGGCGCATCGAGCATCTCGAAATTTGCCTTGAGGCTGAGGTCAGAGGCGAGATGGAAACACTCGGCGTCGTCGCCTATGTAGAGGCCGCGCACGGCAAGGCCGCCATCGCTCTCGATACCTACCACAGTGAGAACGTAGACGATCGGAATGTCGCTCAGAAATCTGTCGGCAGCATAATTGAGGACTGCACGGACGGGGTTTTCGGCTCGGCCCATGATGCGCTCCATACCGTAGACCGCACCGAGATAGTGACTGCGATTGATTCCGTCCGGGCCTCCAGCACCAACCAGAATGTTTTTGGTGTAGTTGGCCATTCCAATCACTTCATGAGGCACGACCTGACCAATGGAGAGCACGAGATCGTGTCCGCCATGGGAGATGAGGCGGTTGGTCTGCGCGGGCCATGGATAATGCAGCTTGCCCTCAGAGACCTCTTCGATGAACTCACACGAAACTTCGCCAAGGGTTTCCACATCGGTGCGCCAATTATGCACGCGAAACAGGTCATGCGGTATGGCTCCGTACATACGCGTGAGTTGTTCGGAAGACATCGGCGCATGCGTACCAAGGGCGGGCAACACGGCTTTAAGATGATCGCCGTAGTATTCCCAGGCGTAACGGGTGAGGTCGCCGGCGCGTGAGTGGATGCGCGTCTGGTCAGGCGGAACGGCCAGCACACGCTGGCGCGGTCCAAGCTTCGCGAGCGCTTCATACAGGAGCCTTTTCAGCTCGTCGTCAGTCAGGTTAAGGTCAGGAGCGCCTTCGGCAACGTAGAGACTCATACGCTGAACTCAACCTTCCTGAGACCCGGCGCCAACATGCGCACGATGAGCAGGGCCAGCAAATACACGCTCGAAGCCAGAATGAACAGGATGGAGTAGCTGTGCGTGCGCTCAAGGATGTGTCCAGTAAAGAAAGCCAGCAGTGCACCTCCAGCAGATCCGGCCATTCCTCCAATTCCAACCACCGAGCCAACGGCGGCGCGGGGAAACATATCGGAAGGGGTGGTGAAAAGATTTGCCGACCAGCCCTGATGAGCTCCGGCGGCAAGCCCGAGCAGGCCGATGGCGGCCCATTCGGAATTGATGTATGCCAGCGTAAACACCGGAACGACACAACAGGCGCAGAAAAGCATTGCCGCGAAGCGTGCGCTGGTCACTGACAGTCCCAATTTGCGGAATGGCGCGGGCAACCAGCCGCCACCGATGCTGCCAACCGCAGACATGTTGTATACGAGGATAAGCGGAAGTCCCAGGTGCATAAGATTGAGGTGAAACTTCGCGCTGAAGTACGAGGGAAGCCAGAAAAGATAAAACCACCAGATGGGATCGGTGAGAAACTTCGCAGTCGCAAAGGCCCACGTCTGGCGATAGCCGAGCAAGCGGACCCAAGGCACATTTGGCCCCATTTGCCCGGCGGCTTCCTGGTAGATGTACCGCAGCTCGGCCCCGGTGAGCGTGGGGTGGTCGGTGGGTCTGCGGTAGAACTTCGCCCACCACAAAATCCAGATGAGGCTGAAGACTCCGGTGGCCAGGAATGCAGCGCGCCATCCATAGTGCAGGGCGACCCAGGGGACGATAAGAGGGGCCAGGATCGCCCCTACGTTCGCTCCGGAGTTGAAAATCCCGGTCGCGAGCGAACGCTCGCTTTGCGGGAACCACTCGGCGACTGTTTTGAGCGCA
The DNA here is from genome assembly GCA_963782175.1 of uncultured Acidobacteriaceae bacterium. Taxonomy (GTDB): domain Bacteria; phylum Acidobacteriota; class Terriglobia; order Terriglobales; family Acidobacteriaceae; genus Silvibacterium. The sequence goes on along the minus strand of CAWAIX010000003.1, from coordinate 316,056 downwards.
GCAGGAAAGTTTCCCGACTCGCCGATACCGAGAAAGAAACGGGCAATGCCGAATTGAAAAGCAGTGCTGGCGAGCGCGTGAGCCATTGCGGAAAGGCTCCAGATGCCCATGATGAGCACGTAGCCGATGCGGGTGCCGATTTTGTCGACCACACGCCCGGCAACAAGCAGGCCTATGGCGTATGCGAGCTGAAAGGCGTCGACGATGTATCCGTATGCGATCTCGGTAAGGCCGATGCTGTGAGCCAGGGTGGGCTTGAGCAGCGCAATGACCTGCCGGTCCATGTAATTGATCGAGGTCGCGAAGAATAGCATGGCGCAAATGGTCCAGCGGACCCGGCCCATGCGCGTACCGCCAAGGTCCACTTCCTGCTCTGCGCTATCTTCGATTTGACTCATAGGCTTTGCGCTTTGCGAGCTGCCCTCATAGCTTGTACGCCTTGCGAACTAATTTGTAAGTAAGATCCTGTGCAAGCTCGAATGCCTCGTCCTCATCGAGCCGGTGTTCGACAACGAGCTTTGCCAGGAAAGCGCAGTCCATACGGCGCGCAACATCATGCCGGGCTGGAACCGAAAGGAAGGCGCGCGTGTCATCGTTGAATCCAACGGTGTTGTAAAAGCCCGCCGTTTCGGTGACGTTCTCGCGGAATCGCTGCATGCCTTCAGGGCTATCGTGAAACCACCATGGAGGCCCGAGCCGCAGACACGGATAATGTCCGGCGAGAGGAGCCAGTTCGCGGCTGTAGGTAGACTCATCGAGCGTAAACAGGATCAGCGTGAAGCCGGGCTCGTTCCCGTAAAGATCGAGAAGCGGACGAAGGCCATTCACGTAGTCGGTTGGCATGGGGATATCGGCTCCCATGTCGCGGCCGTAGCGCTGATAAAGCTGCCGATTGTGGTTTCGCAGGCTCCCGGGGTGAATCTGCATGACGAGTCCGTCGCGGACGCTCATGCCGGCCATCTCGGTGAGCATCTGCGCGCGAAAGAGCTCCTCCTGGCCGGCATCGGCACGCCCCGAAAGCACCTGGTCGAACAGGCCTGAGGCCTCGTCTCGCGAAAGATTTGCTGTGTGCGCAGTGGGATGGCCGTGATCGGTCGCCGTGCAGCCAAGTTGCTTGAAGCGCTCCCGGGTCTTTTCGAGCGCCAGCAGGTAGCCGGCGTAAGAGGCGGTGTCTTCGCCGGTCACTTCACCAAGCGCCGCGATGTTCTCCCGGAAGCACGCGAATTCGGGATCGACGACGGGATCGGGCCGGAAGGTGGGGATAATGCGAGCCTTCCATCCTGAGTTGCGGATAGCCTGGTGATCGCTCAGCGAGTCGAGCGGAGAGTCGGTAGTGGCGAGCACCTCGAGACGAAAGCGCTCGTAGAGAGCGCGGGGCCGGAACTCAGGGGTGCGAAGCTTTTCCGCGATCGTGTCGTAGTAATAATCGGCAGTCGCAGGCCCAAGGCGCTCGGTAAGACCGAACAACTCCTGAAAAGCATAGTCGAGCCACATGCGCGTAGGAGTTCCGCGGAACAGGTAATAATGCTCGGCGAATATACGCCAGACGCGGCGTGGATCCTTGAGTTCGGGGACACCGATCTCGAGTTCTTCGAGGGAAACGCCCTGGCTGTAGAGCATCCGGAAAACGTAGTGATCCGGTTGGACGAATAGTTTCGCAGGATCGGGAAAGTGCTGATTGTGTGCAAACCAGGCGGCCTGCGTATGCCCGTGCGGGCTGACGATGGGAAGGTCGCGAATTTCTTTGTAGACCCGGCGTGCGACACTCCGGGTGTCATGATCAGCGGGAAAAAGCCGGTCGTCGTGAAGCAGAGTCAACCTTGATTCCCTTTCAGCCGTCTCGACCGGTCTAAATTTGCGCCTGTTGGAGAAATCGGATCGGCGGATTCGACGCTCTAAAGCTTTGATCGTATGATTTCAAGGCGGCTAGAGGCAAGCTCATGCTGCCGCAGCGATTCCGCTATGCGGTACGCGGCGGCTGACTTCCGGACTCGTTCCGTCGCGCGCTTGATTAGCAGTTCGGGCGTGAGCGGCACGGTTGCCAGCACCTGGACAATTTTCTCCGCGGCATGGCCATCTCCGTATGGGTTCTCCATTCCGGCCAGCGATCGCCGGAAATCCGGGTCGCGAGCCTCGCGAATCCTCTCGAGGATTGCAGTTTTGTCCGGAGCGGCGTTGAGCACATTGCGCGCCCGCTCTCTTCCCTGCTGGCGCATGCCGATGTCAACAGTAGGAACGGCGAAGGAAGCCGACTCCATGATGCCGCTGCTGGAGTTCCCCACAAGAACATCAATCTCACGGAGCAGACTCCAGTAGGTGATTGCTCCAAGATTCACGAAGACGCGAGCATTGGGATGGGTCTTGGCGAAGGCCTGGGCCCGTTCTACAAGATCATGGCTGCCTGCATCGGCGTTCGGGTAAGTGAAGACGATCTGGCCGTCGATTTGATCCAGCGCAGCGAAGAGCGCGTCAGCTTCCCTGGTGGTTTCGCGATGGAGTGTGACTGGATGGTACGTCACGAGCAGGGTCGGCTGGCCGAGATCAAGCCCGAGCTTTTTCTCCACTTCCTCACGCGTGAGCAGGCGGCTGCGGAGCAAATGGTCGAGCGATGGGGCTCCCGAGGGATGAACCCGCCACGGCTCTTCACCCATCGCGATCACTCGGGCGCGCGCGCCGTGCGTAGTGGTGAAGTGGATGTGGCTCATCTTGGTGAGGGCGTTACGCACAGCATCGTCGATGGCCCCCTCGCTGATTTCGCCGCCCTCGATGTGAGCAATGGGAATACGCAGCGCGAGAGCGACAGCGGCCGGCGCGAGCATCTCGTACCGGTCCGCAATAAGAAGAAGCAGGCCGGGGCGGAGTTTCCCGAGCAGGTCAGCGAGGCCGAGGACGGCAACTCCGATGGTCTTGGCCATTCCGATGTCCGTATCGGAACTGAGCAGGCATTCGACCCGGCCAGCGATGGGAAGGGCATCGCGCTCGATCTCCTCGACCGTCGATCCGAAGGCCGGTGAAAGATGAGGGCCCATCACAATGAGCTGAAGGTCTACCTCAGGATGCGCCGCGAGGTCGTGCAGCGGCCAGTACAGGTGACTGTAGTCTGCGCGGGAGCTGGTAACCACCGCGATCTTGCGTTTCATCACGTCGATTCTAAGCGTCCGGATAAGCAATAGAAGGTCTTCTATAATGTTGCTCGGAAATGGCATTCACCGTTGGTCGATCCAAGGCAGGCTCTAAGCTGCCGATCCAATTCTTCAGATCAGGCAAGTTCTCATATCTGGTCACCCTGACTTCCCTGGCTCTCGCACTTGCCGTGTCAGCGAGTCGCGCGTCTTCGGTCGAAGCACCTTCGGATCGCCAGCCAAACCCCGTCGAAGCGGCACGTCTGAACGACATCGGCGTGGCACTGATGAATCAGCAGCTCACGGAAAAGGCAATCGCCAAGTTTGAAGAGGCCCACAGTGCCGATCCGTCGAGCGCAATTCCGGTCATGAACAAAGGGATCGCCCTGGTCTATCTTCGCAAGCTGCCGGAGGCTGAGGAGGCTTTGAAGCAGGCTGCCACGATGGATCCGAGCAATCCGCGCACGTGGTACAGCCTTGGGATCATGCACCTTGGCGCGGGAGACCCAAAGCTGGCGATCGCCGATATGCAGCACGCGGTAAAGCTCGACCCCAACGATGCCGATGCCCACTACTTCATGGGGACGTTCTACCTGAATCTCAGCGATTATGAGCACGCGAAGGAAGAATTTGCGGAGGCCTTGAAGCTGAATCCGGTTCACGCTTCGGCGAACTTCGGCATGGCGAGAGCCCTGCAGCGGATGGGACATGCCGATGAGGCGCGCGATTATCTCAAGCGCTTTCAGGAACTGACCGAACACAAGATTTCATCTCCACTCAGCGCCACTTATGGAGAGCAGGGCCGTTACGCAACGGTGGAGGATATGCTCGCGCCAGAGACTTCGGCCGGCCCGATGATCCCGGTGACCTTTGCGCCACAAACAATCGGCGGGGCGGCTTCCGGTTTTACGAAAAGCGATGACAAAAGTCAGGGCGGCGGGGCTTGCATCATCGATATCGACGGTCCGGGGCACAAAGACCTTGTCGTGATGAGGGAAGGCGATCAGGCAATTCACGCCTATCGCAATCTGGGCAACGGATCGTTCGAGGAAATTCCTGCGTCGCAGACCGGACTGAGCGCGAGCGGCCACGGACTTGCCTGCGCGGTTGGAGACTACGACGGCGACGGCCTGCCGGATCTGGCGGTGGCGATGAGCGACCGGGTGATCCTCTTCCATAATCTGGGCAAAGGTAAGTTTGCATACACGACGAAAGCCGTGGGCATTACGCAGCTGAATCATCCAGCCGGGCTCACCTTCATCGATTTCGACCACGACGGCGATCTCGACTTATATGTAACCGGGGCTGCGCTGAATTCATCGCTATCTGCCACGGGGCCGAGCGTTCTGTGGCGCAACAACGGGAACTCGACTTTTACGGAGTGGACCGGACCAACGGGACTTGCCGGCCAGGGAACGACGGTTGGAGCGACTCTGTCTGACATTAACAACGATCGGGCCGTCGATCTGGTCGTGACCGGCTTGAGTGGCTCGCCGACGATTTTCCTGAACCAGCGCGAGGGAAAATTCAAGGTAGTCCCCCTTTACTCTGCGGGCGACCTTGCACCTACTGTCGGCGTTTCCGTCTTCGACTTCAACAAAGACGGATGGATGGATGTTGCCGTGACACATGCGGGAGCACCCGGAATCAGCCTCTGGCGCAACGTCAACGGAAAGAGCTTCGAGCGGGTGTCGCTGCCGATCGACGATGCAAAGGCGGCCTGGGGCCTGACGCCGATCGATATCGACAACGACGGCTGGATCGATCTTGCGGTGATTGTTCAGACGGCGAGCGGCCCGGAACTCCGCATTCTGCGCAATCGAGGCAAGGCGGGCTTCGAGGATGTGAGCAAGGCAGTCGGCGCGGACAAGTTGAAGCTGGTGGAACCTCGATCTGTTATTGCCGCAGACGTGGACGGCGACGGCGCGGCGGACCTGATTGTCACCCAACTGAACCATCCACCGGTGGTGCTGCGCAATGTCGGGGGGAACCGTAACCATTCCATGCGCCTGGCGTTCACGGGTCTCGCCGACAATAAAACCGCGCTCGGCACAAAGGTCGAAGTGTTCTCCAATGGCAAGTGGCAAAAGTTTGAGATCGCCGGCGGCTCGGGATACATGAGCCAGAATGCGACGGAAGTGATCGCAGGGCTGGGTCAGGCCGAACATGCGGACGTGGTGCGCATGCTATGGCCGACGGGCGTTCCGCAGGATGAGATCGATCTTGCCGCAGCGAAACCGGCTGCGATCACCGAACTCGACCGGCGCGGAAGCTCGTGTCCCGTTCTGTTTGCATGGGACGGCGAGCGGTATCAGTTCGTCTCCGACGTGATCGGAGCGGCGGTTGTCGGGCACTGGGTTTCTCCAAGGACAACGAATCAGGCTGATCCGGACGAGTGGATCAAGGTCGATGGATCACAGTTGAAGGCGCGCAATGGATATCTGAGCCTGCGGTTCGGCGAGCCAATGGAAGAGATCAACTACATCGACCAGGTTCGGTTGGTGGCCGTGGATCATCCGCAGGGTACGGAGGTTTTCCCCGATGAGCGTTTCCTCAGCGAAGCGCCGTTTGCGTCGGGCAAGGCAGTCATAGCGTCCCGGGAAACGCATCCGCTGGCGGGCGCGTGGGATGACAAGGGACATGACGTGACAGCGCTGCTTGCGGCCCGCGATCACAAATACGTGCGCGATTTTGCCAATCTGAGCTATGCGGGCTATGCGAACATGCACACACTGACGGTCGATCTGGGGGATTGGTCGCCACAGAATCCGCTTCGGCTCTTCCTGCATGGATACATCGAGTACTTCAGTGCAAGCTCGATGTATGCAGCCTGGCAGGCCGGGCTCGAGCCGGTTCCGCCGTACGTTGAAGCGCAGATGCCGGATGGCAGCTGGAATCGGATCATCGACGACATGGGCTTCCCGGCAGGGCTGCCACGTACGATCGTTGTCGACCTCACAGGCAAGCTGCCTCGCGGAGTGCGGCGTATTCGGATGACCACGAACCTGCAGATCTATTGGGACCAGGTGCTGGTCGACAATGGGCCGGACGATCCACACGAATTGCGTCAGACGGAGCTGCCGCTCGGCATGGCTCACCTGGCGTTCCGCGGCTATCCGAAGCAGGTTGAGGGCGCGACACCTGGCGACCTGACATATGACTACCAACAGATCAGCATGACCGGGCCGTTCCAGTGGCAGCGCGGAAGCTATACGCATTATGGTGATGTGACTCCGCTGCTCGGCAAGCCCGATAACCATTACGTGATTTTTGGAAGCGGCGAAGAGATCGACGCGGAGTTCAACGCGACAGCACTGCCGCCGCTTCCTGCACACTGGAAGCGCGATTACTTCTTCTATGCGAACGGCTTCGTGAAGGATATGGACTTCTATGAGGCGATGCCTTTTACAGTCGCTCAGATGCCGTTTCACGGGATGAGCACATATCCGTATCCGGCAGGTGAGCACTATCCTGAAGGGGATGCGACTTTGAAGTATCGGCTTGACTGGAACGATCGCTTCGAATCCGGAGACCGCCTTCAGAGATTCCAGTTCAACTATCAGCCCACAGTTTCACTGCCGATCAGCGGGCAGCCATGAACGTCACGCTACTGCCTGCAGTCGAACAACTCAGGCTGCTCGAGGAGCGGCGTATCTCCGCCGTTGAGCTTGCGGAGGAGCACATCCGCCAAATCGAGCGGCTGAATCCCCAGTTGAATGCCCTGGTCGAATTTGATCCGGAGCGTGTGCGCGCGGAAGCGCGAACGCCGAAATATGGGACCCTGGCTGGGTTGCCGATCACGGTAAAGTCGTCACTTGAGGTGAGCGGCTATCGGTGCGAGATAGGGAGCGAGTTGAATCGCCGGCACGTCGCTCACGAAGACGCAGAGGCTGTGGCGCGGCTGCGCAGGGCAGGAGCGATCGTGTTGGGAACGACCAACTGTCCGGAATTTCTCTTGGCGTATGAGACGGACAATCTGCTTTACGGCAGGACCAACAATCCCTGGAGCCTGGAACACTCTGCCGGTGGATCGAGCGGCGGTGAAGCAGCGGCCATCGCCGCCGGGCTCTCTGCAGGCGGCCTGGGCAGCGACAGCGGGGGTTCTGTGCGTGAACCTGCTCACTTTTGCGGGATCGCCTCGCTGAAGCCCACCCCTGGCCGTGTGCCGGGGCGGGGGCATCGGCCACCGTCGGTCGGGCCCTTTTCGATTCTTGGTGCGGTCGGCCCTATGGCGCGAACGATTACGGACGTCACGCTGCTGTTCCAAACGCTGTCTGCACAGGATCCTCTCGATCCGCAGAGCGCACCCATTGGCCTTCGAGAGTGGCGGGCCGATGAACTAAAACGCATTCCGATCGGATGGTTTGAGGATGACGGGCTGACGCCGGTCACGCCGGAAACAAGACAGGCTGTGCGCGATGCAGTGCGGGCGCTCGAACGGCGAGGTTTCAACGTGAAGCATTTTCGTCCGGCAGTGCTCGAGGAGGCGCGGCGACTCTGGTCCATCTTCTTCGTGCAATGTGGCGAGATGTTTTACCGGGAAGGGATTCAGGGCCGCGAACACGAGCTCAGCCCAGTGTTTCGAGGATTTCTCGATCTCGCGCGGGCGGAGCAACCGCTCACGGCGGATTCCTTGCTAAGGGCGTGGGCGGAATGCGACATGGTTCGACACAAACTGCTCGCGGAAATGCAACAGTTTCCCATCCTGCTGTGCCCGGTGTGTGCCGTGCCCGCCATCCGTCATGGCGAGCGAGAGTGGAGCGTCGATGGGCAAACGGTGCGTTATCTCGACGCTATGCGATATACGCAGTGGTTCAATCTGTTGGCGGTTCCCGCGGCGGTGGTGCCTGTAGGAAGGTCGGCAGACGGACTTCCGATCGGAGTGCAGATTGCGGGGCGCCCGTTTGAGGATGAGGCGGTGTTGGCGGTTGCAGAGGCCGTCGAGCGGGAATTCGGATATCAGACGCCGCCGATCTGCACTAGCCGGTTCTGTCTCTAGCCGGCAGCGAGGGCATCAAGGACTCGCTCGAGCTTTACGCCGCGCGAAGCCTTGAGCAGAACGATGTCGCTAGGGCGGAGAATCTCGCGCAGCCATCGACCGGCTTCTTCGGGAGACCCGAAGAACAGTGCTTCGGTTGATCCCAGTTCCTTGGCGGCTTCAACGATATGCGAGGCGTATCCCCGAACTCCGGCAACAATGTCGATTCCGGCCTCGGCTGCTGCCTTACCACTGGCTGCGTGTAGGGCGGCGGACTCTGTTCCGAGCTCAAGCATCTCGCCGGCGATGAGGATGCGGCGGCCACCGGCACTCAACGGCATTGAAGCAAGAGTGCCAATCATAGCCTTCAGCGCTTCTGGATTCGAATTGTAACTGTCGTTGATAATTGTCGCGCCGCGCACGCTCAGAATCTGACCGCGCTTGTCTTCAGGGCGCAGTTCGCCGAGGGACTCACAGCAGATTTCGAGCGGAATGCCTGCTTCGATCCCCACGGCGACGGCTGCGAGTGCATTCGAAACGTTGTGTTCGCCAAGAAGGTGAAGATGCAGGACGCTGCGTTCTTCTCCGGCGCGAATACTGAGACGCTGGCCTTCGGTTCCGAGCGGTTCGACGCTTTCGGCTCTGGGATCGGCGCAGGGGCCGCGCCCGAAGTAAACGGCCTTGCCTTGGAAATCGCGGCCAAACTGTGAGACGTAGGCATCGTCGCAATTGAGAAAAGCCACGCCGTGCGGAGGCAGGCTCTCGATCAGCTCATATTTGGCGCGGGCGATACCGGCGATGCCGTCGGGAAAGAATTCAACGTGAGCGCTGCCTACGTTCGTAACTACTCCCCAGTCGGGAGCGGCAATTGCAGCAAGGGCGGTAATCTCTCCGGCGCTCGACATGCCCATCTCGATGACTGCGATCTCGTGCTCCGGTTCGAGCTTAAGCAATTGAAGAGGAAGGCCGTAGCCGTTGTTCAGATTGCCCTGCGATTTGAGCACGAAAAAGCGGGCGCTCAAGACTTGACCGATCGCTTCCTTCGTCGTTGTCTTACCGGCGGATCCGGTAACGCCGACCACGCGACGAGCCCAGTGTTTACGGACTGCCGTTGCAAGCTGCTGCAGTGCTGCCAGAGGCGCATCGACCAAAAGCAACGGGCGCTCCCGTACTTCGGCGGAAAGAGCAGAGACTTTGTCGCGAGCCACGATGGCGGCGACGGCTCCGCGGTCGAAGGCCGGCGCGACGAAATCGTGTCCATCGAAGCGTTCGCCTTTGATGGCGATGAACAGGTCCCCCGGCTTGAGAGTGCGGGAGTCGATCGAGTATCCAGTTGCATGAATCGAGGAGCAGCCTTCAACAAGAGGAAAGTCCGCGCTTGCCCAGAATGCGATTTGCTGGAGATCGAGCTTCATGCGCTTACTCCGGCACGCTTTAATTCGCGCAGGGTCGCAATGGCGACTTCGACATCGTCGAAGGGAATGGTTCCACTTTTCAGAGTCTGGCTCTTCTCGTGGCCCTTTCCGGCGAGCAGGACGATATCCCCGGTCTCGGCTGCTTCCAGCGCCAGACGTATGCCAAGAGAACGGTCAGCTTCAGTTACGAATGGCGTGCCGGTTGCGCTCAGACCGGGCAGCACGTCCTGAAGGATGGCCTCGGGATCTTCACTGCGCGGATTGTCCGAGGTCAAGACTACGAAATCGCTGCCTTCGCCCGCGGCTCGTCCCATGAGCGGCCGCTTGGTCTTGTCGCGGTCGCCTCCGCACCCGAAGAGAGTAGTGACTTTCCCACCGGTATCGGTTACAAATTCGCGGGCGAGGGACGTGAGATTGCGGAGGGCGTCGTCAGTGTGGGCGTAATCAACGACAACGGTGAAGTCCTGGCCGGCGTCGACGGTCTGAAAACGGCCGGGCACGCATCCGAGGGAAGCTACGCCGGAGCGGATCTGTTCCAAAGACAGGCCGCGAGCATATGCGGCTCCACAGGCGGCGAGAAGATTGTAGACGTTGACCTTCCCGGTAAGGCGTGTCTGGACAGGTGTAGCGCCCGCGGGCGTTTGCATCGTGAATTGCATGCCGTTAGCGGCCATGTGAATGTTATCGGCTCGGAATTCACCGGTGCTGAGACCATACGACAGAATTTCCGATCCGGTTTCGCGGGCAACGCGGGCGAGTTCGGCTCCGTAAGAGTCGTCCATGTTCACGACGGCTACGCGTGAAGGCTGGAGCAGGCTGCCATCGAAGAGACGGCGCTTGGCGGCGAAGTAATTCTCCATTGTGCCGTGGAAGTCGAGATGGTCGCGGGTGAGGTTGGTGAAGATGGCGACGTCGAAGGGAAGGCCGTAGACGCGGCCCTGGGCGAGGGCGTGCGAAGAGACTTCCATCACAGCCTCTGTTGCTCCTGCGTCCACGCCTTCGCGAAATAACTCAAGCAGATCGCGTGATTCAGGCGTGGTGTGAGGCGATGGCAGGACGGCGCCGGCAACGTGGTATTCGATGGTGCCGACCAGGACGGTCTTGCGGTCGGCGTGATTGAGCATCGCGTCGAGCAGGAATGCCGTGGTTGTCTTTCCGTTCGTGCCAGTTACGCCACTCAGGGAGAGTTGCCGTTCCGGGTGTCCAAAGAAGTTGGCGGAGACAAGAGCCAGGGCGTTGCGGCCGTGAGCGACTTCGGCTACGGCGATGTTCGAGTAGTTCATCGCGAGGTCGTTGAAGGTCGCGTAGGTGTCGGTGACGACAGCGGCCGCACCCTGGGCGATTGCGTTCGCGACGTAACGGTTGCCGTCGGTTGTCTCGCCCTGCATGGCGAGTAAGAGTGAACCCGGGCCAACGCGGCGCGAATCGTACTCGACACCTGTGATGTTTACGTCATGGCCGGAGCGGCGGACGCATTCGACTCCGTGCAAAATCTGATCGATCTGCATACCTGGCTACTTTATTTTACGGGCGAGACGTGTGGCTCAGCGCGCGAAGCGCACAACTACCTCGGTACCGGCCGGTACCATAGTCCCGGCGGCGGGTGCCTGTCCACGAGCGATCCCGTTGCCGAGGACCTGTACACCGAGGCCGGAATTGCCGGCCCTCTCGATGACTTTGCGGACCGGATCTCCGACAAAGGATGGCACGGCAACACGCTGCGCGGAGGCAACTACGACCGAGCCGTTGCCCTGGGCAGCCGAAGAGAGCACGGGCTCAATGCGCGCGACAGGTGGTTGGGGCGCAGGAGGGTCCGAAGCAGGGCCAGCCGTAGCAGGACTTGGCGGCGAGTCTGCCGACGCGACAAGCGAGTGCTGGGCCAGTTGCGAGGCGGTCTGCGGAGCGGTCTGGGTGATCGTTTGGGGCGCAGTCTGGGGCTTCGCTTCGGGCAGGCCGGTCTTCGCCGCAGCGCTCGCGCGGAGGGGATCGTCTGCAGGAAGGTTATTTACCTCGGCAAACAGTGAGTCCAGGTTCTCAACTTGTTCCTGGGGCTCTTCCTCCGGACCGATTTCCTGAGCCCTCTGCATCGCCGCGGGAGTCTGCATCGGCTCATCATGGGGTACGCCCAGATACTCGAGGATCTGCTGTGCCAGATCCTGGAAAACGGGCGCGCTGGCCTGCGCCCCAAAGTGCATGCTGTGGTCGGGCGAATCCATTACGATCGCCATGGTGATGGCCGGATTGTTTACCGGAGCAAATCCCACGAATGAAGCCACAAATTTCGTCTTGGAATAAGTGCGGGTATGGGGATCAATCTTCTGCGCCGTCCCGGTCTTGCCCGCCGCGCTGTACCCATTCAGATGAACAGCCCCGTGCGCAGTACCCATGAGAACTACATCCTGCATCATCTTTCGCATCTGGGCCGCAGTCAGTTCCGATATCACGCGGTTGCCGCCCTCCGGTAATGGGTCGGGCAAACTGGTCTCAGGATGAAAGGTTACCGGCTTCAGTTTTGGATCGCCCTTCATCAGATCCGTGCTCGTCAGCAGGATGTGCGGAGGCAGATAGACCCCGCCATTGGCAATGGTTGAAACCATGGTGGCAATCTGAATCGGCGTGACAGCAACTTCCTGGCCCATGGGAATAGCACCCATGGAAGCCGGCCCCCAGTGCTTCAGTGGCTCCAGCAATCCTCGTGTTTCGGCAGGGAGTTCTATGCCGGTGCGGTCACCAAACCCAAACGCACGGATATATTTGTAGAGGTGCTCGGCACCCACGCGCTGGCCTACACGGATCGCGCAGACGTTGCTTGAAACCGCAAGGGCCTTCCACGCCGGAATCACTCCAAAATGATCCCCGGGAGCATCGTGCACGGTGTGGCCGGCGACGTTGAGCGACCCGCCGCCGCAATCCACCATTGTGTCCGGAGTGATGGCCTTTTCTTCCAGCGCTGCCGCATAGGTCACCGGCTTGAAAGTAGAGCCGGGCTCGTAGACATCGCTCACCGCGTGGTCTTTCAGCAGATTTGTCGTGGCATGGCGAAAGTCATTTGGATTAAATGTAGGCCGGACAGCAAGCGCAAGAATCTGGCCGGTGTGCGGATCCTGGACCACAATCGTGCCATATTCCGCGTGGGTCCGCGCCATGTTCCGGTCGAGGACTTGCTCGGCCATGAACTGAATGTTTTCGTCGATGGTGAGAACGAGGTTTTCACCAGGGAGCGGCTCACGCTCGGCGCTGCCCAGCACGTGACGGCGGGCGTCGAGCGCGGTGAGCATGTGGCCGGGCGTTCCGTGCAGGTCTTCGTCGAAATTCTCCTCGAGGCCGCCGAGGCCGTTGTCGTCAATGCCCACGTAGCCGAGAACCTGAGCGGCGATCTGGTTGTCGGGATAGAAACGCTTGAATTCCTTCTGAATGTAGACGCCCTTCAGATTGAGGGCCTTCACCTTGTCGATGACCGCCGCGTCTTGTTTGCGGGTGATCCAGGCGAAGTTCCGCGAGGCATTCAAGCGGGCGAGAATCTGTTGCTCGGAGGTGAAGCTGTCGGTCGGGTCGGTGTGGACCACCTTGGCAAGAGCGGCTGCGGTCTGGGCACGCCCATCCCCGATTTCCTTAGGAACCGCGTAGACGGAATCGACCAGGACCGTCATCGCCAGTTCGTGGAGGTTGCGGTCGTAGAGAATGCCCCGGCGCGGCGAGATATCGAAGCCGCGCTCCTGCTGCATCGCTGCACGTTCAACCCAGTCCTGGTGGCGAAAAACCTGCAGCCAGACAAGCCGGCCGCAAATCAGGACAGACCAGAACGCGAAGAAGGCGAGGATGCCGAGCACGCGCATACGGCTCATCGGCGTGACAATGCCTGTCTTGGCTACCGGGGCCGGAATTGCGGGATTCACGTTGGCGGCCAGCTCCTGTCCCGAAAGGTAAAATCAGCGAATCGACGGAAGCACGGGGGTCATCTGCGCCAGAGCCGGGGCGTTCGGATCGGCAACGGCGTCGGGACGAACGACCTGTCCCGGACGCGGAGAAGTCAGCCCAAGTTGGCGCGCCATCTGGTCGATACGGGCAGGATCTCCGAGTTGGGCCTCGGTCAGCCGGAGCTGCCGGTTCTGCTCGTCGAGTTGCTGAATCTGCTGCTTCTCGGACTCGATGCGGTAGCCGTACTCGATAGAGCTCAGGTGCTGCCAGCCGTAGATCATGATCAGTCCGAAGAGGAGAGCCATGGCGCAGGCAAAGGTACGCATCTCCTTCGCGCGCGCGGGATCGGGCGCCTTTACCAGGCGCGAGTTGTCGAAGCGCTTGAGGAAGAAGACTTCCGGCGTGGGCCCGCGGCGAGCGCGCTGCTGGGCAGCCATGAGCTCCGCGTTCCGCTCCCTGATGCGGTCATAAGCGCGTTCATGGTTGCCGCGGGCTGTTTCCAGACCGGGCTGCGCTGCGATTACGTAGGTCGCCATTGGATATCTCCTGAAAATGCAGCTTGAGCCATCCGGCTCTCAGCTGCGGTACCGCTTACGAACTTGCTCTTTCCTCAAGCTTCTTTCTTGTCCCCTCCGAACGACCGGGCCTGGGTCGCTATGTTTGGAGGGGGTCTTACGAGTGTCGTCTTGAACTACTTTCGCCTTGTACTTCGGTGGGACGACCCCGGCCCGATCCTGTTCTTTCCGCAGCGCGCAGCTTCGCGCTGCGCGCTCGCGGGTTGCGATCCGTTTCTTCCGCTTCGGCCGTTACTGGCTTCCGCGTGAGTACCTCATAAACGCCCTGTTGCGCTCCTTCGCGCAGCGCATCTTTCGCCAGCCGGTCTTCGAGCGAGTGGAAGCTGATGACCACCAGCCTGCCTCCGGGCTTCAGGAGCCCGGGCGCGGCGGACAGCAGCGCCTTGATCTCGTCCAGCTCGGCATTCACGTAAATTCGGAGAGCCTGAAAGGTCCGCGTTGCCGGGTGAATCCTGTCGGATTTCATCGCCGGGGCCGCGGCCGCTACGATTCTGGCCAGTTGTGCCGTTGTCGTAATCGGCCGGGCCCTGACAATGGCTCTGGCGATTCTCCGCGACCTCCTTTCCTCTCCGAATTCGTAAATCAGGTCGGCGAGCTCTTTTTCGCCGACCTGGTTTACCACCTGTGCGGCGGTCGGCCCGTGGCGAGGGTTCATCCTCATGTCCAAGGGGCCATCCGCCTGAAAACTGAATCCTCTGTGCGCATGGTCGAAGTGCATCGAGCTGGCTCCGAAGTCAGCCAGCAGGCCGTCGAGACTCGCCGATTGCAGCAGTTCTGCCGCTTCGGAGAACTCGACATCATGCAGGATGATCTCGGGCATTTCCGGCCCAAGCTCCTCGCGGAGAGCGTCGAGCCGCTGTCTCGCCAATTCCATCGCTTCAGGATCGCGGTCGAAGGCGATCAGCTTGCCCTCCGGACCCATCTCCCGCGCGATTACGCTTGAATGCCCTGCAAATCCCAGGGTGGCGTCTGCATAGGTGCCGCCCCGGCGCACATTCAGGTATCGGATCGCTTGTTGTAAAAGAACCGGCACATGCCGCTCATGCTCGCTCATGTGCTCCCCCTGAGGGGTGTTACAGCTTGAAACCTTCGAGCTCCCGCTCGTCCGCTTCCGTCATCGGTTCGAGGCTGGCAACGAACGCCTCGCGGTTGGTGACCTTCAGAAACGTCTGCATACCAAAAACGAGGACGTCGCCGACCGTATTCGTTTTCTCGCGCAGGATCTGCGGGAGCAGCACCCGCCCCTGTGCATCCATGTCGGACGTCTGGCCGTAGTAGTTCACGTAGTTCAACAGCTTCTTCTTGGCAGGATTAAAGTTGGGAATCTCGGCCAGCTTCTCTTCGAACTTTTCCCATTCCTGCATCGGGTAAATCTCCGCATCTTTGCCGTCGCGGCTGGTGATGTAAAACTGCGTTCCGGTCCCGTATTTCTCCTCAACCACGCGCTTGAAGTCGGCGGGAAGCTTGAGCCGCCCCTTCTCGTCAACCCGGGTTGGGTGATTTCCACGGAACATCGTTTCCCATTTCGGTCAAATCTGCTCGCCGCTTCCCGGGCCAACCGGTTTATCGTTCCTCTGAGGCGTTGCTGAGCCAAAAGCAAGCTTGGCATTCCCTTTTGGACCCTTTTTGACCGCTTTCGTCCACAATCGTAGCGCACGAATGAAGCGCCTCCAAGTGGAAAAACGGGACATTTTCGGGCTAACTGATTGGAGGAAGAGGAGCTAAAAGCAGGCGCGGGACAAAGCCCAAGCTATCGCGTCATGGATACACGACAAGCCCAATATATAGCGTTAACGAAGAAGGTTCCGGCAAACAATAACGCCCTTGCCAGATTGAAGGACTCAAGGTAAAGCGAAAATTTGGCGATAATAAATGCTCTTCCCGAGCCGCATGTCTCTACTGCTGCACTTCCTGCCGGCGAACCTTTGTCTGAACGTAGAAGACTAGAAAAACAACTACAGCAAGATTGACCAGCAACAGCGCCACTTTGATCCAGGTAGTGTGCCGGAGGATTTCGATGATTTCCCAGGGAAGGAAGGAAGCGGTGAGAATCAGGGTCACGTATTCCGCCCACACTTTCCTGAGGACGAGGCCGATCCCTTCGATAGCGTGAAGACCCGCCCCGGCAAAGACAGCCATGCTGATCTGCTTGAGGCGGTGCGGATCGATCAGAGCCACTTTATCGAGGATCAGGTTGGCGAAATGTCCTTCAGGATCGCGGCCGATGTCGATGATGAAGCGGGTCACGACGTCAACAAGATCGGTGTGCAGGTGTAGAAGCTTGAGAACTCCGATGCCGAGGATGGAGAACAGGGCCGCCTCGAGGAGCTTCCAGACGCCGATGACTACAATCCATTGCTCGCTCGCGGAAACATGAGCGCGGGTTTTGACGGGGGCCGAAGTGGACATTGCCGATGCATTTCTCCACGCGTCCGCCTCGAGATTTTTTCGGCTTGGCAAGCGGTGGGATTTCTCTATCAGGATACCTGTTCGATGAGACTTGCGGGGAAATCAACATTGCGGCGAGTTCTTTGTTCCCGTAAGGGACCGCAACGGATCTGACCACAGATGAAGAGGGACGCCGGTCGAGGGCGAACAGCGGGGAAGGACTGCGGAGCAAGCCTTCCTTTAACCGTGGCTTGAAAACCCGCTAACGGGCAACCAGCCGCCTGAGGCTTTCGCTCTTGAGAAACGGCGCCAGTTTCTCCAGGGCGGCTTCCACGCTGATTCCATGTCGTGCGCGGAGCTGTTCGACTTTGCCGTGCTCGATGAAGCGGTCGGGCCAGCCGATGCGGATAACCGGCGTGCTGAATCCCATCTCGCTCAAGGCCTCGAGAAGGGCGCTGCCGAATCCCCCCATCAGGACGTGGTCCTCAAAGGTAACAAAGGCGGTTACATGCTTTGCGTACGAAGCGAGCATCTCGCGGTCGAGCGGTTTGACGAATCGCGGGTTGATGACGGCTGCGGAGTATCCCAGCTCATCAAGTTTGTCGCTCAGTTCCATGGCCATGGGCAGCAACGCGCCAAGACCCAGGAGTGCGAACTGCTCTCCATCGCGAACGACTTCGGCCTTTCCGATGGGCAGAGCGGCTGGATGGGCCTTTACTTTCGTTCCGGGCCCGGTGCCTCGCGGATATCGAACGGCGGAGGGGCCTTCGTGCAGCATCGCGGTGTAGAGCATGTCCGCGAGCTCGTCTTCATCCTTCGGAACCATGTGGACGATGTTAGGGATACCCCGGAGGTAGCTGATGTCAAAGAGCCCGTGATGCGTGCCGCCATCGTCGCCGCTCAGGCCGCCGCGATCCATGCAGAAGACGACAGGCAAATTCTGCAGGCACACGTCATGTACGACGGGATCGAAAGCCCTCTGCAGGAACGTGGAGTAAATGGCGCAGAACGGTTTGTAGCCTCGTGTCGCTATCCCGGCGGCGAAGATAACGGCGTGCTCCTCGGCAATGCCCACATCGAAATATTTTTTGGGATGATGTGGCTTGAAGAGGTCGAGGGCGGTGCCGTTGGGCATGGCAGCGGTGATCGCGACCACTTTATCGTTCTCATTCGCCAGCTTGACCAGCGTCTCGGCAAAGACCTCGGAATATGTGCGTTGGCCCGCAGGTTTGGTTTCGCCGGTCTCCGGGTCGTAGGGTCCGAGGCCGTGGAACTTCTTCTGCTTGTCGAGAGCCGGCTGGAAGCCGCGACCCTTCTGCGTGATGGCATGCAGAACGACGGGCTTGTCCTGCTGCTTGAGGAACTTGAATGTCTCGATCAGCAGGCCGATGTTGTGGCCGTCAAGCGGACCGTAATAGGTCAGGCCGAACTCTTCAAAAAATACTGATGGCCAGAGCAGACCCTTTGCGGCCTCTTCAGCGCGACGAACGACGTTGATAGCAGTCTTGCCGCCGATGCGCTCGAGCAACCGCGCCGCGCTGTCGTGTAAATGCGAGACGTGCTCGTTGGTGACGATCTTGTGCAGGTAGCGCGCGATGGCGCCCACGTTGCGGTCGATCGACCATTCGTTGTCGTTGAGCACAACGATGAGGCGCCTCGTCTGATCGGCGATGTTGTTCAGCGCTTCAAAGGAGATGCCGTTGGTAAAGGCCGCGTCGCCGGCAAGGGCGACCACGTGTTCCCTGCCCCCGGCCAGGTCACGGGCGACGGCCATGCCCAGCGCCGCTGAAAGTGCCGTTCCGGCATGCCCGGCGCCGTAGGAATCGTGCTCGCTCTCGGTGCGGAGCATGAAGCCGTTCAACCCGCCGGGCTGGCGAATGGTCTCGAAGCGCTCGCGGCGTCCGGTAAGGAGCTTGTGCACATAGGCCTGGTGGCTAACGTCGAAGACGAACCGGTCCTTCGGGGTATCGAAGACGTAGTGAAGCGCCAGCGTCAGTTCAACGACGCCGAGGTTGGGGCCGAGATGTCCTCCGGTTTTGGACAGCGTGAGAATCAGGCTCTCCCGAATTTCCTGTGCGAGGGTTTCAAGCTGAGGGATCGAGAGCTTCTTGATGTCTGCCGGAGAGTGGACGGTGTCTAGTAGTTTGCCCATGAAAACGATGCAAAGGTGTCCGCAGGTTCTAAACCCGGAAGACGCGACCGAGTTGCCCGCTGTCAAACGAGGATCGCTGTGACAGGGCATGTCTGCCGCTGGACGACGGCTATCTTCGTCATTGCATTATACCAACCGGCGAGAACTGCCGCCGAGGCAATTTCGGCGCTCTCAGTCCGTTAGCGCTTCCATGGCCTGGGCGGAAGCGCCTTCGGTCCTGAACTCTCCCTCCCACCGGGCGACGACGGCCGAAGCGAGGCAGTTTCCGACGACGTTGATGGTTGTGCGGCCCATATCCATCATCGCGTCGATCCCGAGAAGGACAAAAATGGGCTCTTCGGGCAGATGGAAGATTGAGGCCGTGGCGAGCAACACAACGAGCACCGCACGCGGTACACCCGCCACGCCTTTGCTGGTCAGCATGAGCGTGCCCAGCATGACGAGTTGTTGGCTGAGGGTCATGTGGATGCCTGCGGCCTGGGCGACAAACAGAGATGCCAGCGCAAGATAGAGCGCCGATCCGGCGAGGTTGAAGCTGTAGCCTGTGGGAATGACGAAGGCAACAATATTGCGAGGGACGCCGAAGGCCTCCATCGACTCAATGGCACGCGGCAGGGCGGCCTCGGACGTGCTGGTAGCAAAGGCAATGGTTGCAGGTTCCGCCACGGCCCGCAGGAAGTCGACGATCGGTATGCGCGCGAGCAGAGCCGCTGGAAGCATTCCAAAAATCGCAAATGCCACAAGGGCAATGTAGAGAGTTGCCAGCAGCTCGCCGAGCGACAGCATCACGCCTAGTCCGGAATGCCCGACTGTGTACGCGAGGGCCGCTGCAACCCCGATCGGGGCAAAGTACATGACCACATTCGTAAAGGCGAACATGGTCTCGGTGAGCGATTCGCAGAGGCGCATCATTGGCGCGCGTTTCGCTTCACTCAGCCTGCCGAGGGCGAGTCCGAAGAGGATGGCGAATGTGGCAACCTGCAGGATCTGGTTGTCGGCGACTGCTTTCGCAATGTTTTCAGGAAAGATTCGCAGGAGGAACTGCTGCCAGGAGAGGGCGGGCTCGTGCTCTTCGCCAGGCTGCAGCTGGGCCTGATGAGCACCGACGACGGTCACGGCGTGGGTGGTGTCCAGCCCCACTCCAGCTTTCGAGACGTTGATAGCGACGAGTCCAATGACCAGCGCAATGGTGGTCAGCACTTCGAAGTAGAGGATCGACTTCAAGCCCAGGCGGCCGACAGCACGCAGTTCGCCGTGGCCGGCTATCCCTGTGACAAGAGTGCCGAAGATCAGCGGCGCAACGATGACTTTGATGAGCCGGAGAAAAATGTCGCTGAGGACTTTGATCGAAATGGCGATGTGTGGAGCATCGAGTCCGAGCTCGACGCCGGCAAGCATGCTGAGAAAGATCCAGCCCGTCAACGAACGCCGCCGAAACGCGGCAACAGCGAAGAGCAGCAAGCCTGCTACGCGCAGGCCCTCAGCCGTATACAGATGATGGAAGGCGGCGGACCCGACACCCGCCCCGTACAGGACGATGCCGGCCACGATCCACACCATCAACGCAGGACTGCGGGCATTTACGCTCATGTCAGAAAAGAAGGAATAAGACGGTATAGCATAATGCTTCACCGATGCGTTTCTATCGTGGCCATCTGGCAGTCGGGAGGATCGCGAAATGTTTCGGGCAGTTTGCTTTTTTGTAGCCGGATGCCTTCTCTGGCTCTCGGCGGGAGCGCAGACGCTGCAGCCTCCAAAGTCCTCGGCGAGCAGTGACGCGCTGACGAATCCGGCCTACTCGCCGGGAGTTGCGTTCCTGTTCGACCTGGAAGCAAAATTCGCCGCCGACACCGCGAAGGGCGGAGGCGCTGCGTTCTCGAAGTGGTTTGCCGACGACGCTGTGACGCTTTCGAATGGCCAGGCCCCGGTCGTCGGAAAGGCCGCAATTACTGCCGACACAACGTGGTCACCTGCTGACTATCAGTTGACATGGACGCCGGAGGGAGGCCGCATGGGTCCAGGCGGCGACATGGGCTTTACCTGGGGTCACTACGAGGGCCACTTCAAGAAAAAGGACGGCTCGGCGGGAGTAACGAGCGGCCGCTACATGACGGTGTGGAAGAAGCAAGCCGACGGATCATGGAAGGTCGCGCTCGATGCCAGCAACAATGAGCCTCCGAAGAAAGAAGATTGCTGCAAGCTGCCGTGAGCTAGCTTAGCCCGCCGAGGCACAGATATTTGGTCTGCAGGTATTCGTCGATGCCGTAAGGCGAGCCCTCGCGTCCGTAACCTGAATCCTTGACGCCGCCGAAAGGCGCGACTTCCGTAGAGATCGCGGCTTCGTTGATCCCGACCATGCCTGATTCCAAAGCTGCTGAGACGCGCATCACGCGAGCGATATCGCGAGAATAGAAGTACGCAGCCAGGCCGAATGGGGTCCCATTGGCAGCTGCGATGACCTCCTCTTCCGTGCGAAAGCGAAAGAGCGGCGCGACGGGCCCGAACGTCTCTTCGCATGAAAGGATCATGCTCGAATCAACGTCGACCAGAACAGTCGGCTCGTAGAAGTACCGCCCAAGCTGGTGGCGTTTGCCTCCAATCAGGACGCGCGCGCCGCGTTCGACGGCATTGGCGACATGGCGTTCGACTTTTTCGAGAGCGCGGGCGTTGATAAGCGGGCCGATTTCGGCGTCGCCTCCGGCAGGGCCCACGCACAACTTTGCGACAGCCTGCACGGCGCGCTCGGCGAACTCGTCGTAGATCGAGTCGGCGACGTAGATACGGTTTGCGCAGATGCACGTCTGCCCGGCGTTGCGAAACTTCGCCGCGATCATGCCTTTGATCGCCTGGTCGAGGTCGGCATCGTCAAACACGATGAACGGCGCATTTCCTCCGAGTTCGAGTGACAGACGTTTCAGCGTTGGGGCAGATGCCGCTGCGAGATGCTTGCCGATCGCCGTCGAACCGGTGAACGACAGCTTGCGCACTCGCTCGTCGTCGAGCCATGCGTCGGCGAGAGGTCCGGCATTCTTCCGCGAAGCAGGCACGACGTTGATCACGCCTTCGGGAATACCAGCTTCCGCAGCGAGCAGAGCCAGCGCGAGCGCGGAGAGTGGCGTGTCCTCAGCGGGTTTGGCGACAATGGTGCAGCCGGCAGCCAATGCGGGCGCAATCTTGCGGGCAAGCATCGCGATGGGGAAGTTCCACGGAGTGATCGCAGCCGCGACCCCCACCGGCTCCTTCGTAACGATGATCTTGCGTCCGGGCGCGGTTTCGGGGATGACGTCGCCGTAAGCGCGCTTTGCCTCTTCCGCGAACCACTCGATATACGCCGCGCCGTAGGCCACCTCGCCGCGACTCTCGGCGAGCGGCTTTCCCTGCTCCAGCGAGATCAGGCGCGCGAGGTCTTCCTGGTTCTTTTTTACCTGAGCGAGCCAGGCCTGCAGGTGTGCAGCGCGCTCCCTGGCAAGAAGCTTGCGCCAGCCGAGAAAGGCGTGATGCGCGGCATCCGCGGCGGCGCGGGCCTCGACGGGTCCGCAGTCGGACACCTCGGCGATGAGTGAGCCATCAGCAGGATTTTCAACCGGAAAGGTGCGGCCGTCGCTCGACGGCGCCTGCCGATTTGCCATCCAGGCATGCGCAACGATCAGGTCCGGCCGATCAAGCTGCAGCATGTGCTTCTCTCCTGCGGTTATGAGGTCATTCTCTACTTTGGATGCGGTCGCCATGAGAGCTGCTCCTATTCAAGCACGCGATGAAAATACCAGAAATGTTCCTCGCGGATATAACCAAGCTTTCGATAAAGGGCCTGCGCGGCTGTGTTGTCGTGCGCCGTAGCCAGCGTAAGTCGTTCAGCGCCATTGCTTCGTGCGAATTCCTCGGCGTGACGAAGAAGCGCCGCCGCGATGCCGCTTCTCCGCATTGAGGGCTCCACATACAGGTCTTCGAGGAACCAGATGGGCCGCATCGCGAGCGTGTTCGCTGAGGGAATCAGGTGCATGAAGCCGATAGCTCTGCGGCCACCGGCGGAATCCGTCCACGCCAGATAATATTGGGCCACTGGCGGCTGCCCCTGCAGTTGCGAGGCTGCAACGGCAACGCGGTCTCGAATAAATTCAAGGGCCCGGGCCTGGTCCGGGGCTTCGCCATAGAACTCGCGATAGGCGTTAAACAGCCGGGCAAGCTCGGGGATGTCCCGTGAAGAAGCTGCCTGAATGCTGACATTGCTTTCGCTCATAAATATCGCCTGCCCTTTGCTGCCGTCCCTTTGCTGCCATCATGGATAAGCGCTTTTCTGCTCTATCTATTGTGCAGCGGAGCCATTGTGCAGCGAAGATTGGCACCGTACACCTCTCCGGGATTGCACCGCCACAGGCGCCCAACTTTTCCTTGACAGTCAACGAATTTTCACTAATCTTGCTGAATATATGTAAGGTTCTCGCTCTCCGCAATCCATCGACGATTCGACATATCGCACTCCATCGGGACTCGCTTTCGCACGTAGCACTCGTTTCCACTTTCTGCTCATGAGGTGTAGAGAATGCTGCATTCCGCAGGTCGCTGTCGCCCCATTCCTTTCTGGCTTTCCCTTGTTGTGCTGTTGCTCGTATCCCCTCTCATCCGTGCACAATCGACCGGTGGCAGAATCCTCGGCCGGGTCCTCGATCCCAGCGGCGCACTTGTACCTGGCGCATCGCTCACGCTGACCAACTCCGAATCCGGCGTGACTCAGAAGGCCGAGTCGACCAAGGGCGGCGATTATGTTTTCCTCACCGTCCCAGTCGGGACATATCAATTACAGGCCGAAGCAGCGGGATTCAAATCGTTCACCGCAGACGGGATCAATGTCCAGCTCAATGCCACGGTGACGTATGACGTTCGTCTCACCGTCGGGACCAGCGCGCAATCCGTCGAGGTAACCGCGGCGCCACCCATCGTAGACACGACGACTACGCAACTCGGAGCTGTCGTCAACTCGCGAGCAGTCGAGAACCTACCGCTCAATCAGCGCGATACCTATCAGCTACTGCAGCTGCAGCCCGGGGTGACCGGCGTCAGCGGGTCTGACCTCTTTTATGGCAGCGATCAGGCCGGCGCGGTTTCGGTCAACGGAGGGCGCGGCCGCTCGAACAACTTCAGCGTAAACGGCGGCGATGCCAACGATCTTTTTGTGAATTCGCCCGGGATTCAGCCCTCTCCCGATGCCATCGACGAATTCAAGGTAATCACCAATACCTTCGATGCCGAGTATGGACGGAATTCCGGCGCCGTGATCAATGTCGTGACCAAATCCGGAACGAACGACTTGCACGGCAGCATCTACACCTATGTCCGCAATCAGGCGATGGACTCGAAGGGCTACTTTGACCTGACCACGCCCGACGATAACCAGCTGCAGTTCGGCGCAACCATTGGCGGACCTATCCGCAAAGACAGAACCTTCTTCTTTGTTTCGTATGAAGGGCGACAGCTGCGCAGAGGCATCAGCTCCGACACGGTACGCGTGCCCACCCAGGGCGAGCGTAACGGCGTTTTCGACGACACTTCGCCGTTCTCCGGCAGCCTGACCGATGCAACAGTAGCGTCGATCATTCAGAACCGCGCGGGATGCGCGCAGGCCATCACTGCGGAGGCGGGCACTGTTCCCGATCCGGTATCCGTAGGGGCCGGGAACGCTCTGCCCTGGAGCCAGGTCTTCCCGGGGAATGTGGTTCCCACCACCTGCTTCGATCCTGTTGCCGCAAATATCGTCAGTAACAACGTGCCTCTCCCGAACACGACCGATAACAATTTTGAGGGCGCACCCAATGAGCATGCGCGCGAAAACCAGGGCACGGTGCGCATCGATCACACCTTCAGCACAAGCAACTCGCTGAACGGCTTCTATTATGTGGACGACGACTGGGAAGCTAACCCGTTCACGCGGTTTCAGGCCGAGATTCCGAACCTGCTGCCCGGCTTCGGCAGCAACAATGCGACCCGCAACCAGCAGATCAACATCGCCGATACGTGGACCATCAGCCCGACCACGCTGAACGAAGCCCGCGTCACCTACTACCGCGAAAGCCAGGAGACCTTTCTGCACCCGCAAAACACAACCCTGGTGTCGGCCTCCTGCACAGGAGCGGCGGCGGCATACTGCTTCAACGGAAACACCGACACTCCGCTCTATGACTCGAATGGCAATCTCATCCCGAACAGCCCAAAGCTCGGAATTACGCCGGGCCTGAGCGCCGCGCACGAAGGGCTTCCCTACATCAGCATTAGCGGCGGATTCACAATCGGCAACGATTACGAAGGCGAGCTGCCCCAGACCGGCAACACTTACTCCCTGATGGACAACTTCTCGAAGAGTATCGGCCGGCATTCGATGAAGTTCGGCGCGGACGTCCGCGACCAGCGCTTCGCCCAGACTCTCTACTACGACGTGAACGGCTTCTATTCCTACAGCGGCTACACGGAAAACAATCTCGGAGGCGCGAATCTCTTTCCGAACTATTTTCTCGGCCTGCCCGATAGCTATTCGCAGGGCTCGCCCCAATCCGAGGACATCCGCGCCTGGGCGGTTTACCTGTTTGCGCAGGACAGCTTCAAGATCAAGCCCTCACTGACCCTGAATTATGGCCTGCGCTGGGAGCTGAACCAGCCGCTCGCGGATGTCTCGCACCACGTTCAGACATTCCGCCCAGGCCAGGCCACCACTCAGTTTCCATGCCAGCTTACTGCGGATAGCCAGGCGTCGCTGGGCACCGACACGGCCGACTGCGGTCCGGGAAGCGCGAATGAGTCGGTTTTTCCGCTGGGGCTTGTCATTCCCGGCGACAAGGGCGTTCCAGCCGGTTTGACGGCGACCTACTACAAGGCCTTTGCACCGCGCGTCGGCATCGCGTGGAGTCCAGAGAGATGGCAGGGCAAACTGGTCATCCGCTCCGGTTTCGGCATCTTCTATAACCCCATGGAACAGCTTGTATTGGAACAGTTCCAGGGCGAGCCTCCGTTCGGCGGCAGCAATTATCTCACCGCACCGTTGTTTCAGGCGCCGTTCGTGAGCCAGTCCGGCACTGTGGCGCCGAATGCTTTTGGAGGCTTCATCACTCCGAAGCCCGGGACGCCTGTGGATTGGTCGAGGTTCCGGCCGATCCTGATGTATGGCGAGCTGGAGCCGAACCTGAGAACGCAGTATACGGAGCAGTACAACATTCAGGTCCAGCAGCAGCTGGCTCAGAACCTCGTGATGACACTGGGATATGTTGGCTCGCAGGGCCACCGGCTGCTGGCGACCTACGATCTGAACCACGGCAATCCGCAGACTTGCCTTGATCTGGCGGCAACCTCCGCCTACAACAACGACACGAGCTATGGTTGCGGTCCCGGCGGAGAAGATTCGGAATATGTGATCCCCGGTGGAGAGACGATCGCTCCGCAAGGCCTGCACCTGCCCTACGGCTCAACAAGCTTCCTCCCCGGTGGGACGGTGCTGTCAAGCCCCGTCACGCTGGTCGGTCTCCGCAAGTACTCCTCGCCGTACTGCGATCCGATTTCAGGCTCGAACTGTCCGCCGGATGGAGTGCCGGTCTTCTCGAGCATCTTTGCGCAGAACGTGGTTGCGAATTCCGCCTACAACTCTTTCCAGGCGTCGCTCGAAAAGCGCTTCTCACAAGGGCTGCAGTTTCTGGCGGCCTATACATGGAGCAAATCGATCGATGATGCTTCAAGCTTCGAACAAAGCCTCAATCCGCTCGACTTCCCCAGCGACCGCGCCTTGTCGCTGTTCGATGCGCGTAACCGTTTCGTCTTCAGCGGTGTGTGGGATATACCGATTCGGAAATACTCCGGCGCTCGCGGCGTGATGCTTGACGGCTGGCAGGCTTCGGGAATCTTCACGGTGCAAACCGGATTCCCGATCCGCATGGATTCGAATCTAGACCAGGAACTGCAGGGAAGCCCAGACTTTGAGTCGCCAGGGCGGCCGGATCAGGTGAAGCGTTTCACTCATCTCAACCCGCGCAACCAGTTGGACGGCTACTCCGGGTATTACTTCGATCCGTCGATTTTCGCGGTAGCTGCGTTGGGATCCGCCGGCAATGCGCCCCGAAGCATCTGCTGCGGGCCGCCAATCGACGATACGGATCTTGCGGTGCAGAAGCTGACGCCAGTTGGAGATCGGGGCACGCTCCAATTCGTCTTCCAGGTCTTCAACGTATTCAACCATACGCAATTCCTGAATCCCGACGGGCAGCTGGGAGACGCCAACTTCGACTACAGCGTCAACCCCAACGGAGATCCGGTGGTTGGAGGACTCTTCGGCCGAATCAGCCGCGCGCGCGATCCCCGCCAGATTCAGCTGGCAATACGTTTCAGGATGTAAGGACTGCGCGTCTGGCGCTGGCCCTAAAACGTCGGAGGCGTGTTGATCCACAGCAGCACGGCCTGCTGGTTGTAGGGATTGCTCCAGCGGTGTGTCTGGGAGCTGCGGAAATAGAGGCTGTCGCCTGCACGGAGACGGTAATGCTCTACCTCGTCGAGCCATACGTCGCAGCTTCCGCTGATCACAAAGATGAACTCCTCGCCGTCGTGATGATAGGAGCCGCCGCTCGATGTTCCCGGAGCCAGGCGGAAGAGGTGCGGCTCCATCGCCGTCGAACCCCGAGCCAGAAGTTCCAGATGTACGCCGGGCTCATTTGAGAGTTCGATGCGCTGGTTGGGGCGCACCAGCTTGCCGTTCTGCTCCGCCCCGCCAAAAAACGAGAGCACATTGGTGTCGTAGAAGACGGCCAGCCGCTGCAGTGCTGCAATGGAAGCATGCGCCTGCCCGCGCTCGAGGCAACTCAGAAAACTCACGGAGAGCCCTGTGCCCCGGGCAGCCTCGGAGAGGGTCATCGAACGCTCGCGCCGCAGCTTGCGGAGGCGGCTTCCAATGGGCACCGCGCTGGCGCCATTCCTGACCCGTGGTGAGCCATTCGATATCTGCCCGCGATCCTTTGCACCGGCAAGCAGGTGCCGGATGGCGTCTACATTGAGATTTTTCTCAAATCGCAGGTGCTGGATTCCCTTCAGCCGCTCGACTTCTTCGAGCGAGTACGTGCGATAACCGCTTTTCGTCCGCCGCGGATGGGTGAGCCCGGCGTTTTCCCACTGACGCAGCGTGGAGGAGCTAACGCTCAGCATCTTCGAGACTTCAGATATGCGGAAGGACAGATGGTGTCCGTTCGAGGATTTTTGGGGATTTGGTTTTTTCGGCATCAGGCAAGTCAGGCGACAGCGATTCCAAAACTATCTTTGTAGCAGCCCGCGATGTACAGAGCAATAAGTTGATTAGCGTTACATGATTTCTGTAGGCTTTCTCTTTGTCAGAATAACTTCATTTGCGAGGAGTTCACCATGGGCACCGCCGTCGCCACATCGGTTCAGTTGCCGCACTTTATTAACGGAGAGTGGGTCGAGTCCGGAGCCAGCGATTGGCTGGATGTACCGAATCCTGCGACGGGGGAAGTGCTGGCGCGTGTGCCGCTCGCCGGCGCCGATGAAGTAAATCGCGCAGTCGAGGCTGCCGCTGCGGCTTTCCCAGCTTGGCGCAGGACGCCGCCCGAAGACCGCATTCAGCCGCTCTTCAAGATGAAGACGCTGCTCGAAGAGCACATCGACGACCTGAGCCGGACCATAACACAGGAAAACGGCAAGACATTCACAGAAGCCAAAGCCGAAATGCGGCGAGCGATCGAGAATGTCGAAGTTGCCTGCGGCATTCCGATGATGATGCAAGGCCACAACCTCGAAGATGTGGCTCGCGGGATCGATGAGATGATGATCCGGCAACCCCTCGGAGTAGTCGCAGTCATCCCGGCATCGAATTTCCCCGGCATGATTCCCTTCTGGTTTTTGCCCTATGCCATCGCCACCGGCAACACGGTTGTTCTGAAGCCCTCCGAACGCGTGCCGCTGACGATGCAACGAGTGCTGGAGTTGTTTGAAAAGTCCGGCCTGCCGAAAGGCGTGCTGAATCTTGTAAATGGCGGACGCGTAGCGGCGGAATCGCTGATCGATCATCCCAAGGTACGCGCCGTCAGCTTTGTTGGTTCGACGCCGGTGGCACGCGCTGTCTACGCCCGCGCCGGAGCGAACGGCAAGCGCGCGCAGTGCCAGGGCGGTGCGAAGAATCACGTGATCGTGCTCCCCGATGCAGACATGGACATGACTACGCAGATCATCAGCGACAGTGCTTTTGGATGCGCCGGACAGCGTTGCCTGGCCGTTTCTGTGGCTATTACGGTCGGCGAGGCCCAGCGCAGTTTCCGCGATGCCATCGCCGAATCTGCCTCCAGATTGAAAGTGGGCTATGGCCTTGACCAGGGCGTACAGATGGGGCCGGTGATCACGCAGCAAAGCAAGTCGCGCATCGAGTCACTGATTGGCCGCGGCAAGGACCAGGGGGCCAAGGTCGTGCTCGATGGCCGCGGAGCGAAGGTCGCAGGCTATGATCACGGCAGCTTCGTAAAGCCGACGATCCTCGATGCGGTCCCCGCTGCGAGCGAACTCACGGACACGGAGATTTTCGGCCCGGTGCTCAGTCTTGTTCACGCGAACGATCTGGACGAGGCGCTGGCATTTCTGGAGCGCAGTCCTTACGGCAACCAGGCTTCGCTGTTTACTTCGAGCGGCGCAGCGGCGCGGCGTTTCCGCTACGAAGCGCCTGCGGGCAACATCGGCATAAACATCGGCGTAGCTGCGCCGATGGCCTACTTCCCCTTCAGCGGATGGAAGGACAGCTTTTTCGGCATCCTGCACGCGCAGGGCCACGATTCGGTCGAGTTTTTTACCGAAAAGAAAGTCGTTGTCGAGCGCTGGGCCAAAGAACATTCGCGCAAGTTCTGATTGACGAGATCAGGCTTGCTTTGCGGCGCGTGGCGAAGGTACTCGGCAGCAATTTGCGCGCTGCAGGTCGACTAATGCGTTGTGTCGACCAACTCGCCCAGCTCGGCTGTGACGGTATCCAAGCCCTTTTCTATCACGCTGAGCGCTTCGGTGAATTGTTCGTCTGAGATAACCAGCGGCATCAGCAGACGGATGACATTGTCGTACGTTCCGGCCGTGAGGATGAGCACTCCATTGCGTAAGCAATACTGGGCGAGCTTCTTCGCCGGCGCAGAGTAGGGCGCGCCGTCACGATCCACGAACTCGATCGCCTGCATTGCGCCGAGTCCACGGACCTCTCCCACAAATGCGTGCTGCCGCTGCCAGACGTAGGCGCGGTGTTGAAATCGTTCTCCAAGCATACGGGCGCGCGCGAGCAGGGTTCCGTCGGCGAACTCTTCGATGACGGCCAGGGCTGCGGCACACGAAGCTGGATTGCCCCCGAAGGTACCGCCGATTCCACCGGCGACTGGCGCGTCCATGATCTCGGCGCGGCCGGTAATGGCGGCAAGAGGCAAGCCTCCGCCCAGCGATTTGGCCGTAATGATCAGGTCGGGCTCGATGCCGAAGTGCGTGCTCGCGAAGAGCTCTCCGGTACGGCCAAAGCCGGTCTGCACTTCATCGGCGATGAAGACGATCCCGTGCCTGCGGCAGATGGTGGCCAGCGCGGGAAGAAAGCCCGCAGGTGAAAGCACGAACCCTCCTTCGCCCAGCACCGGCTCGACGATCAGCGCCGCGACGGATTCGGCGGCAACCACGCGACGGAAGGTGTGGTCGAGCAACTGCTCCACGTCTTCGTGACTCATCGGCTCGCGGCCGGAAAGACGCCCACTGGCGGGTTCACCATAGGGGATGCGGTAGATGTCCGGCAGAAACGGCCCGAAGCCCTGCTTGTAAGGGTGCGTCTTGCTGGTAAGCGACATGCCCAGCATGGTGCGACCATGGAATGCATCTTCGACACAAAGCACCGCAGACCGTCCGGTGTGGGCGCGCGCGATCTTCACTGCGTTTTCAACGGCTTCCGCACCGCTGTTCACGAAAAAGGTCTTCTTCGTGAAGTGGCCGGGCGTGATCGCGTTCAGTTTCTCCGCTAGGGCTACGTAGCTCTCGTATCCGGTGACGGAAAAGCAGAGATGCAGAAACGCGTCCAGCTGGTGACGCAGGGCCGCGAGGACTCGCGGGTTGCGATGACCAACATTCATCGTCCCGATACCACCGGCCAGATCGATGTAGCAATTGCCGTCCACGTCTTCGAGGACAGCGCCCTCGGCATGGCGGATGAAAATGGGCGCGGCGGAATACAGGCCGCGAGGAACAGCGTGCGACCGGCGCTCCATGAGCGTGCGCGATGCCGGTCCGGGAATCTCGGTATTCAGTCTGATGGTGGACATGGCCTTCAATACCATCCGATCGGCTGTTCGTTGAGGTTGATGTGGACCTGCTTGGTTTCCAGATACTCGTCGATGCCGTGTACGCCGAGCTCACGGCCAAAGCCCGACTGCTTATAGCCGCCCCACGGGGCTTCCACATAGGTGGGCTGCATATGGTTCACCCAGACGATGCCTGCTCGGATTGCTTTGACCATGCGGAGGGCGCGATAGATATCGCGAGACCACACGGCGGCCGCAAGTCCGAACGGCGAATCGTTGGCGATCCTCAGTGCATCGGCCTCGTTGTCGAAGGGAATGACGGCAGCGACCGGGCCAAAGATCTCCTCGCGCGCAATTCTCGCCGAGTTATCAACGTCATAGAAGATCGTGGGCTCGACGTAATAGCCGCGCCCAGGCGACTTGGGCTGACCTCCGCCGATGGCCACCTTTGCCTCGCTTTTGCCGATCGATTGATATTGGCGCACGCGTTCGAATTGTTCGCGGCTCACCAGCGGACCCATCTTTGTCGCGCGATCGAGCGGCGGGCCAAGCTTGATGGCGCGGGTCTTTTCCGTCATAGCATCGACGAACTTCGGGTAGATCGACCGCTCGACCAACACGCGGCTGCCCGCGGAGCAGACTTCTCCCTGGTTGATAAAGACTCCGAAGAGCGCTCCATCGATGGCCGCCTCGAAATCGGCGTCGGCAAAGAAGATATTCGGTGACTTGCCGCCCAGTTCCAGAGTGACGCGCTTCAGCGTGTCGGCGGCGGACTTCATGATCAGCTTGCCGACTGCAGCGGATCCCGTAAAGGCAATCTTGTCGACCTGCGGATGCGACACGATGTGCGCGCCGACGGTTTCGCCGAGACCCGTGATTATGTTGACAACGCCTGGAGGGACGCCGCACTCGGCGAGCCATCCGGCCAGCTTCAGTGCCGTCAACGGGGTCTGTTCGGCGGGTTTCAGAACGCAGGTGCAGCCTGCAGCCAGAGCGGGGGCGAGCTTCCACGCAGCCATGAGCAGCGGGAAATTCCACGGGATGATCTGTCCGGCAACGCCGACTGGCTCTTTCAGGGACAGGCTCAAAGCATTGTCGGGAACCGGATTGACGGTGCCGGAGACCTTCGTCGCCAGGCCGCCGTAGTATTCGAAGCAGGTGGCCGCGTCGGCCATATCGAACTCGGCCTCGACGATCGGCTTGCCCGAGTTGCGCGATTCCACCTCAGCGAGCGAAGCTGCTTCGGCGCGAATCCTGTCGGCGATGCGAAACAGAATACGGCCGCGCTCCTGCGCTGTGGTCTGCGGCCATCCGCCTTCATCGAAGGCGTGGCGTGCGGCCGCGATTGCTGCGTCCACTTCGGCCGGAGTCGCGTCGGGAACCTCAGCTATGATCTCCTCCGTCGACGGGTCATATACAGGAATGCGGTTGGCTGAAGCGCTTTCAGTCAGCTCGCCGTTAATCAGCATCGCTTCAGGCTTGCTTTGTGTTACAGGCATGATTCCATCCTTCCGATATTGCTACTCACTCGATCCGGACAGCGCTGCGGCCGCGTCGCCCACATGCTCCGCACTGGGAGCGGTCCGGAGCGCATTTCGATAGAACAGATACGCCGATCCGAAGACCAGTACGCATCCGATGACAAGCTTAATTTCATACAACCACACCGAATTCACCTGACGCGACGGGATGAACGCTACGATCAACCCGACGATAGCCGTGATCAATCCCGCAGCCCCGTTGGCGATGAGATAAATCCTGGGAGCATTCAGAGAGCTCTCCCGGTTGAGGGCGTGTTTCAGCAGCGCTCCAAACAAATAGCAGGTGGGAAGCAACTGCAGAATCACCGCCAGATCGAGCAAAGTAAGGTACGCTTCGCCAACAGAGACGCCGAGAAAGCTCATCAGCGTGAGCAACGAGGACAGCCCAGCGTAGACGATTAGGCTGACATACGGGGTCTGATATCGCGGATGGATCCTGCCGACGATAGGGGGAAGGTAGCGGTCGATCCCCGCGACGAAAGGCAGGCGAGCCGCGCCGCTGAACCACGCCGACGCCGTGCCTAGAATTGCCAGGCACTCGAGGAACGCAAGTGGAGCGACCACAAACATCAATCCGTTGTGCCGCGCCATCACATTGATCGCCTGCAGAATACCCGACAGGATACCGATTTCTTGATGAGGCACTGCGATCAGCATCGCCGCCGTGGTGCCAAGATAAATGAGCGCGGCGGCAAGCCCGCCCCAGAAGATTGCCACGGGAAGGTTTCGCTTCGGCTCGCGAATCTCATCGCCCATGATCGACGCAATATCGAGGCCAACGAGGCTGTAGCAGATGGTTCCGAAGACGGCTATCAGCCGCCAGTCCAGCTGCGGATGGAGGTCGGCACGATGGAGTGCGCTTCCGTGATGGTGCAGGGTGAGCGCAGCCAGCAGAATCACCACGGCAGCGCCGCCGATTGTTCCCGCACCGCCGAGGTTATTGATCCACTTGCCGAGCGAGAGCCCGCGGATATTCAGCGCCAGCAGGAAGAGCAGAATTGCGATCGCCATACCCGAGGTGAAGACGGGATTCGTCTCGAGGTGCTGAATGCGAGGCCCGAAAACATAAAGGCCCACGCCGACGCAAGAGAGCACCACCGTGGGCAGATAGAAGACGTTGGAGAGCCAATAGCACCATCCGGCGAAAAAGCCGTGCTCTTCGCCGAAGCTGCGTTTGGCCCAAAGATAGATGCCGCCTTCTCCGGGCCACTTCTGGGACAGTTCGGTGACAGCGGCTCCCTGTGGCCAGAAGTAGAAGACCAGCGCTACAAGCCAAAGCCATAGTGCGATTGCGCCGGAGGCGGAAATGGGCGGCACCATGTTGAGGTTCGAGACCGCAACGATGAAGAGCAGAATCAGGTCCCAGCGCCCCAGCACGCGCTTGAGGCCCGGAGTGTGACTGCCGCCTGGAACGACCTTCCCCAATTACCGCCTCCGCTCTTGACTAGGGCCTGTTCACACGGCCTAAGCGACTACCTGTGCCGAGGTTTCCTGCTGCGCCTGCGCGATTGCCGGCGCCAGTTCCTCGAATGCCGAAAGGTGCCGGTCGACGTCCCCGAATGTGTGTGCGACGGAGAGGGTCCACTGCTCGTCCCACCAGTACGGCTGAGCCATCACGCCGCGATTCAGCATGCCGAACCAGTAGAGCCGCCACAGGTCAGTATCTACCGTGAGCCACTCCCGGTAGTTGCGGATTTTCTTCGCATAGAAAAGCAACGCGCCGTTAGCGCCCGCACTTTCCACATAGCCCTCAATACTGTTCTTTTTGACGATCTGCTTATACCCCTCGACCAGCGCATCGCCGATCTTTCCGATATGGGCATATCCCTCGGGGGTGAGTACTTCGCGGAATACGGCGAGGCCTGCCGCCATGACCAGCGGATTCGTCGCGTAGGTTCCGGCGTGGAAGACCTTGTGCTGGGCGATCATGTCCATCACTTCCCTGCGGGTGGCGAATGCCGCGAGCGGGAAGCCTCCACCGATCGACTTGGCCAGCGTGACAATATCCGCCTTGATATTGAAGTACTCGCAAGCGCCGCCGCGTCCTAACTTTGCGCCGGTTTTTACTTCATCGAAGATCAACAGAGCGCCCTCTTTCGTGCAGATTTCGCGCAGACCCTCGAGATAACCGGGCTCCGGCATGCAAATCCCGATGTTCATCATGATGGGCTCGACGATGATGCAGGCGATCTGACCGGGATTCTCCGCAAAAAGCCGCTTCACGGCGGCAAGGTCATTGAACTGCGCGATCAGGGTGTTCTTCACCGCATCGGCAGGCACTCCGCCGCCGGCCGGCACCTGAACGGGACGGTCGGGATCGCCGTACAGCTCCGCCTTGGGCTTCATGCTCACCATGACGGAGTCGTGCACGCCGTGATAGGCGCCTTCCATCTTGACGATCTTGTCGCGGCCGGTAAATCCACGCGCGAGGCGGATGGCGTGCATCGTCACCTCGGTTCCGCTGCTGCCGAAGCGCACCTGGTCGACCGGGAAGCGCTGGCAAATCTCCTCGGCCAGCTCGTATTCGAGCGTGTGCGGCATGCCATACATGGTGCCTACTTCGAGACGCTGCTGCACAGCCTTCACGACGGCAGGGTGGCAATGGCCAGCCATCAGCGCTCCGAAGCAAAGATTGAAGTCAATGTACTCATTTCCATCGAGATCGTGGAAATGCGAGCCCTTCGCATCTTTTATAAACAGCGGCCAGGGCTCATAACTGCGGAAGTTGCTGGCCACGCCCAGCGGCAGCCGCGGTTCAGCTTTCCTGAGTGCCGCACGCGACGACGGAGTGCGGGATTCAAACGTCGATAGTTCTTTTTCGAGAAGAGGATGCATACGATTTTCCTTTGCCCGAGGGCCGGGCGGTGAAGGTTCATCGAAGCAGAAACGAGGCATCCGTAAAAACAGGGATCGCTCTTCGCCTGCCGGTCTTAAAGCAGACCGCACAGGCACAGGAACGACGCACTTCGGGCATAACGCGTGAACCATCGTTGGCGGCAGAACGTACCGGCGATGCGGGACCAGCGTGAAAGAATCTGAGGAAATATGCGATCCGGAGCTTTCAGATGGCCGGGTTCTCTACGGAATCTTGGCAGAAGCAGGTACGCCGCGATAGCACGCGCCCCTCGACAGCCATCAGAATTCGATTGAGAAGCCATTGCGGATGCGCCCCTTTTTCTCCAGCCAATTTCGCTTTTACTAAGGCTACCTGAATTCCGCCGATTCGCGGCCAAATTTCAGCTTGTCAGGAAAGACGTTGCCACGAAGGAAAACCTTGTAGTAATTTTGCAAAAATTAGTAAATTTTGCATCTCGTGTCAAGCCACACGTAGTCCAGCTTTGTCTTCAACGACAAATCCTTACGAAGCGACCTGAGGTAGCTTCCGCGACTTTGAGGAAATGGCGCTTGTTCAGTCTGCGAAGGAGCACTTTGTCATTCAAACCCGGCACGTTTCCCCTCTTATTCGCTCTCGCTTCGCTCTTTTTCCTATCAAGCTGTCGCAAACCGACGCCAACCCTCAGCCTGCTCGTGTGGGAAGGTTACGCCGACTCCTCGTTCATCCAGGGCTTTGAAGCGACCTGTCACTGCAAGGTCGTTGCCGCTTACATGGGATCGAGCGATGAGCTCATGGCCAAGCTGCGCGGCGGCGCGGCCTCCAACTACGACGTCATTTCTCCGTCGAGCGACGTGGCGACGATGCTTACCCGCACCGGGCTGGTCGCGCCACTGGACCTTTCGAAGATTCCGAACTACGGCCAGGTCTCGCCGAAGCTGACCAGCATGCCGCTGGTAAAGAATGACGGCAAAGTGTACGGCGTTCCACTCACCTGGGGTCCGAACCCGTTACTCTACGACAAGACTGCGTTTGCAACTGCGCCGGCTGCGTGGGCCGATCTCTGGGATCCAAAATTCAAAGGCAAGCTTTCCCTCTGGGATGACCTGTCGTCGGTCTATATGGCCGCGCAGGTGCTCGGATTCGGCAAGCAGGACCCTACGGCCATCTACAACCTGAATGACGCACAACTCGAACAGGTAAAGGCGAAGTTGATTGCCCTCAAACCGAATATCCGCAAACTATGGAGCACCGGCGGCGAGCTTACGAATTTGTTTCAGAACCACGAAGTCATCGCCGCGATGGGATGGCCGCTGGTGACAAATCAGCTGCGAAAGGCTGGCCTGCCAATCGAAGAGGAGATTCCCGCCGAAGGCACGACTGGCTGGATCGACCACCTGATGATCACTTCTTCCAGTGAAAACAAGGAGCTGGCGTATTCGCTGCTGAACTACATGATCTCAGCCCAGACCCAGAAACAGCTCAGCGATGTCACGGGATACATCCCGGCCAATCCCCTGGCGGCTACGCTCATGACCCCGGACCAGCGACGCAGCCTGCACCTTGACGACATCGACAACTACCAGAAGCAGATCGTCTTCTGGCAGGACGTACCCCGCCGGAAGGAATACACCGAGATATGGAACGAAGTGAAGGCCGCCCAATGAGCGCGTCCGTTCAAGATGCGGGGGCTCATTGACGAGCAGTTCAGCCCCAGTTGAACGAAGCCCTGCAGCGCCGGCGCCTGTGTTCCTGCGCATCGACCACGTTGGCAAGAGCTTCGGGCCGCAGCACGTGCTCAAATCCATCTCGCTTGAAGTGGAGCGCGGCGAATTTCTCACGCTCCTCGGCGAGAGCGGGTCTGGAAAGACGACTCTGCTGCGCATTCTCGCGGGATTCGAGCAGGCCTCGTCAGGGCAAGTCTCCCTCGAAGGCGAGCGACTCGACACGCTTCCTTCGCACCGCCGCCCAGTTCATACTGTTTTTCAAAGTTACGCCCTGTTTCCGCACATGAATGTCTTCGATAACGTCGCGTATGGCTTGCGCGTACGCGGAGTCGGAGCAGCGGAGACGAAGGAACGCGTGCAGGCTGCCCTTAAGAGGGTTCACATGGAAGCCTTCATGGGACATTATCCCCGGCAGATCAGCGGAGGTCAGAAACAGCGGGTTGCGCTCGCCCGCGCACTGGTGAACGAGCCGAAAGTGCTGCTGCTCGATGAGCCACTCTCTGCGCTGGACGCGAATCTGCGCGTCGAAATGCAGCGGGAGCTGAAGGCTCTGCAAGAGGATCTCGGCATCACGTTCCTGTTCGTGACGCACGATCAGAGCGAGGCACTGGCCATCTCCGACCGAATCGTCCTGCTGCATCACGGACACATTGAGCAGTGCGGATCGCCGCGCGAGATTTATTCAAAACCCCGCACCGAATACGTGGCGAACTTCCTTGGCAAGAGCAACCTGCTACGCGCCGTAGTGCGAAACGGCGTCGCCGACTGCGGTGCCTTCTCGGTTCCAGTCAAACTCCCGGATGGCCCGGTGGTTTTCTCGCTCCGTCCCGAGGCCATTGCACCGGCATCGTCGCTCTCTGGAGAAGGCATCGTAAAATTCACGGCCCAGATCATCGCGGAGCAGTTCCACGGCGCAAATGTGCTTGTCACCCTCAGATGCGTGGAAGATGTCGAACTAACGGCGCGAATTTCCGCGCCAGTTGGAGTCAGCGACTGGGTGGAATTTGCGTTCCGCGCAGAGGATTGCATTCCGCTTGAACCCGCGGGGCAGGACTGACATGCGACGGACGCGGGCAAGTGCGTTGTTCGTCACTCTGCCACCCTTTGCCTGGCTTGCCCTCTTTCTTTTTCTGCCCTACTGTCTGCTGTTCTGTTACAGCTTTTGGAGCCTCAGCGAATTCCAGCAGATAATGCACCACCCCACGCTCTCAAACTACGCGCATCTGTTGACGAATCCACTCTATCTCACCGTCATCCTTCGCTCGCTGCGCATTGCTTTTTCCGTCGTGGTGCTTTCCATGCTGATCGGCTACCCGCTGGCGTTCTTTCTGGCCTTTCACGCAGGACGCCATCGTCATCTGCTCTACCAGGCGGTCATCATTCCGCTGTGGGTCAGCTATCTTGTGCGCGCCTATGCCTGGAAGGTTATTTTCGGCAACGAGGGAGTGCTCAACACGCTGCTGATGTGGTCACACGCCGCAAGCCATCCGCTCAGCTTTCTTCTTTACAGCCCCTTTGCGGTCATCGTTACACTGACTCACATTTATGTTCCGTTCGTCGTGCTGCCAGTGGTTGCGTCGCTCGAGAAGATCCCGCGGGAGTTGCTCGAGTCGTCCAGCGATCTGGGCGCGCGCCCCTGGCAGACGTTTCTCCGTGTGACCCTTCCGCTGTCGCTGCCGGGAGCGATCTCCGGCGCAACCTTCGCCCTACTGCTCAGCTTTGGAGACTTCCTGGCTCCGCTCCTGCTCGGAGGCCCGAGCAGCGTGATGATTGCCAACATTGTCGCGAACCTGTTCGGAGCCGACTACAACTGGCCGCTCGGGGCCGCAGTAGCCGTGGTCATTCTCGTGATTGTCATTGGAATCTTGTCCATAACACAGCGGGCGGAACGCCGCTGGAGGACAGCATGAGTTCCACGAGACGGCCTGCATTCCTCACCGCATTTGCCGCCTGCGCATATTTGTTTCTTTACTTGCCGATCGTCGTTCTGATTGTCTACTCGTTTAATCGCGACGGCGTCGGAGGCTTTCCACCGCGTCACCTCACATTCGACTGGTATCGCGTGCTATTTGGCGATTCCTCGATGTGGAG
Source organism: uncultured Acidobacteriaceae bacterium (assembly GCA_963782175.1). Lineage (GTDB taxonomy): Bacteria > Acidobacteriota > Terriglobia > Terriglobales > Acidobacteriaceae > Silvibacterium. Next base: position 277,035 of record CAWAIX010000003.1, on the reverse strand, counting down.
CGCCGTCGAGAACAGCGTCATTGTCGCATTGTCGGCGGTTGTTCTATCTATCCTCATCGGATTTCCTGCTGCTTACGCGCTCGATCGTTATGCCTTCCCCGGTAAAACCGCATTCCGGAGATTGATTCTGCTGCCGCTCATCGTGCCGGGTGTGATTACCGGCATCTCCCTGCTTCTGCTTGTCGTGAGCGGCGGATTCCACCTAAGTCTGGTCACCGTCATCCTCGGCCACGCCACAGCGCTCACTGCCGTAGCCACTACGGAAATCCTGGCTGGCCTGGCCAAGCTTGACCGGTCCTACGAGGAGGCCTCGGCAGATCTTGGCGCAACCGGATTCCAGACAATGCGTCGAGTCGTGTTGCCCCTTATGCGCACCTCGCTGCTCGGTACCGCGCTTCTGATCTTCACGCTTTCGATGGACGAAATCGCCGTCACGTTTTTCCTGATCGGCCGCGAGAACACCCTGCCGCTGGAGTTATGGTCCCGGCTTCGACGTGGCGCGACACCGGAGATGAATGCCGTCTCCACGCTGATATTCATCTTTTCGGTCGTTGCCATCTTCGCCTCCCAGTGGCTCATTACAGGCGGCGAAAGCGAACTCCATCCCGCAGCTGAAATCACGGGAGCAACGCAATGAGTAGCTCCTCGAACGAGCGTAAGGGCCCCGCTGCAATCACGCGCCGAACCTTCCTTGCGAACGCGGCTGTGGCAGCCATCGGCCTGCCGCTTTACGCACAGGTCAGGGCGGCAAAGCCCGCCCATTCGTGCATCGTTGTCGGGGCCGGCTTTGCCGGACTGACAGCCGCGTATCGTCTCACGGCCGTTGGATGGCACGTCACGGTGCTCGAAGCGCGCAATCGCGCCGGCGGCCGCGCGTGGTCGTACCGCTTTCCGCAGGCGCCGGAACTTGTCTGCGAGATGGGCGGAGAGTGGATCGGCAAGGATCATCTGCGCATCATTGCGCTCGCAAAGGAGCTGAATGTCCCGCTGGAGCCTCATGCCTATCGCGTCTGGCTGCTTCAGCATGAACAGTTGCATGCGCCGGGAAGCTGGAATTTCTCCCCGGAATCCCAAGCCGCATGGCGGCGTTTCGCAGAGAAATACAAAAATTCGACTGAGCAGGAAAAGCGCCGCCTCGACGACTACGACTGGTGGACGTGGCTCGGCAAAATAGGAATTACCGGGAACGACCGTCGCATCCGCGAAATCATGGACTCGACGGATTACGGCGAATCCATTCGCGAGGTTTCAGCGTTTATCGCGGCGGACGAATATGCGGATACCGATTACATCAATCCCAACAGCACCGACGAGATGGATTTCCATGTGCGCGGCGGCAACAGCGCGCTGGTTGATGCAATTGTCGCTAGGCTGCCACCTGATGCTCTGCATCTGAACTCCGCAGTCAACTCTATCGTGCAGCGCGCCGGCCACGTAACCGTCGCGACAGCCAATGAACGGTTCACCGCCGACTCCTGCATCTTTGCGGCTCCAGCTTCGGTGCTTAACTCCATCCAATTCGATCCTCCCCTTACATCCGCAAAGGCTCTTGCTGCCGATGAGCTTGAATATGGACGCATCATCAAAACCCAAATGTTCTTCGATCGCCGCTTCTGGCCTGCAGAAGACTTTTCGCTGATGAGCGACGAGACCTCCCATCAGTACTTCCACAGCACGCAGGGACAAAGCGGTCCGCGAGGCATCCTCTGCTCTTACGCTGTCGGAGACAAGGCCGATGTGCTGGCTTCGCAGACCAAATCCGACCGTCAGGCACAATTGATGCGCGACCTCAAGGCCGTCTCACCCGATGCCGCCGATGCGCTCATCGACACTTTCGATCAGCCCTGGCAGGACGATCCCTGGGTACATGGCGCCTACGCGATATACCGGCCGGGGCAGTGGTTTCGGATTCGCCCATTGCTTGAGCAGCCGCATGGCAAAGTGCTCTTCGCGGGCGAGCATCTCGGCGACTGGCAGGGCTTTATGGAAGGCGCGGTAAGCACAGGTGAGGTGGCAGCCCAGCGTCTCCTGCATTGAGTAAGGAAGGACCGATGGCTCTTACGGACAGAGAACTCGGCATGGACCGTAAGATCACCCGCCGCGATTTCATGAACGGTGCGGCCATGGCGATCGGTGCCGCCGCCGTTCCACCGAGCGCAAATCTGTTTGCGGAAGAGGCATCCACACAAACTCAGGAGCCGCAGAACAAACCCGGTTACGACCCGCCGGCGCTCCACGGGATGCGCGGAAGCCACAAGGGGGCCTTCGAAGTGGCACATGGCCTTCGCGACGGCAGTTTCTGGGCGAACGCGGGCGATCCCATCGACTCGCGGGAAACGTATGATCTGGTCGTCGTCGGAGGGGGCATCAGCGGGCTATCATCCGCGCGGTTCTTCCATGAGGCCGCAGGCAGACAGGCGCGCGTGCTGATCCTCGAAAATCACGACGATTTTGGCGGTCATGCCAAGCGGAATGAGTTCGAGGTCGACGGAACATTTCTCCTGGGCTACGGGGGAACGTATGCGATTGAGAGCCCTGCGCCATACAGTCCGGTAGCCAAACGCGTGATCCGCGAGCTGGGCATCGACGTCTCTTCGTACGCCTCGCACAACAACGATGCGCTCTACCGCACATTGGGACTCAAACAGAAAATCTTCTTCGACCGTGAAACCTTCGGCGCGGACCGGCTTGTGATAAGTCCTTATTCGCGCTGGGGGATTACGGAGCCTGATCCTTCGGGTAAAAACTGGAGTGAATTTGCAGCGCAAGCCCCGCTCTCGGCAAAGGCCGTTGCGGATGTCAAACGTCTGTACTCCCTCAACGAAGACCTCTATCCCGGCTTGAACTCGGATCAGAAGAAGGCCAAGCTGGCGCGGATCAGCTATGCGGATTATCTGCTCAAGGAGGTCAAAGTAGACCCCCAGGTTGTTGCGTTGCTGCAGGCGCACCCGCAGCCGCTCTACGGACTTGGCATCGATGCCGTCTCCGCACAGGACGGCTGGGGCCTGGGACTGCCGGGTTTTGCCGGGCTGAAACTCGCCCCCGGCCCTGGACCCGGCATGGGGCGGGACGCCATCCACAACGACGAAGCGGAGGCTTACTTCTTCCACTTCCCCGACGGAAATTCATCGATTGCGCGGCTACTCGTTCGCTCCCTCATGCCCAATGCCGTCCCCGGCAGTTCTGCTTCCGATATCGTGACGACGCAGGTCCGCTACGATCAGCTCGATCAGCCCGGCAATCCCACGCGTATTCGCCTTAACAGCACAGTGGTCCGCGTGCGGCACATTCCCGACGTCGCGAACGCAAAGGAAGTCGAGATTTCTTACGTGCAGCAGGGCCGGCTCTATACAGTCAAAGCTTCGCACTGCATCCTCGCCTGCTGGCATGCCGTCATTCCTTACCTGAGCAAGGAGTTGCCGCCCGAGCAGAAGCAGGCTCTCCGTTCTGCCGAAAAAGTTCCCATCGTTTATACGAACGTCGCGCTCAGGAACTGGGAAGGCTTCCAGAAGCTCGAAGCGTCAAGCATCTATTCGCCCGGCTGCTATTTCAGCGAAGCCAGCCTCGATCATCGTGTCAGCATCGGCAAGTATCAGTGCGCGACAAATCCGTCACAGCCGATTGTGCTCACCATGCACCGTTATCCATGCTCGCCTGGACTGGCTAGCCGGGAGCAGCATCGCGCCGGGCGGCAGGACCTTTATGAAACCTCATTCGAAACCTTCGAGCGCAATATCCGAGAACAGCTGGTGCGCAGCGTGGGCGCAGGCGGCTTCGACCCGGCTCGCGATATCGCCGCCATTACGGTGAATCGCTGGCCACATGGCTACGCCTATCAGTACAACTCATTGTGGGATCCTTTCTGGCTCGAGGGCGGCCCGCAGCCGTGCGAGGCCGCTCGCCAGCCGTTCGGCCGCGTGGCGATTGCCAACGCCGATGCCGACGCCTACGCCTACACCGATTGCGCTATCAACCAGGCGTATCGCGCGGTCAATGATCTAAAGGCGGGGAATCGATCGCAGGCTTAGGCGCGCCTCAGTAGTGCCAGATCAAGTCACCTGCAAATGTCAGCTGAGTAGTCTTGGTAGGCGGTCCGCTGGCGCCATTGATGAATGGCGCGTCGTATGCCGGTTTGTTGTAGGAATGCTCCAAGCGCAGCTCCGGACGAAACGTAACAGTGCTCCCGATCCAGAAATTGAACCCGAACAGATGCTCCGAATAGGCGGTCTTTGTCCCCGTACGTTGCCCGGCGAAGTCATTCATGTATTCGTTGCGAATCGTGAGCGACGAGTGGTGATGGTTGAATTCATGCTCGACATAGTTCACGATGGCGAATTCCGGGGCGAAGCAATGCGTCTGCGCCGGATTGCATTGTGCGCCGTTGGCCCCCGTAATCAATGAAGGAGAAGTTATTGACCCCGCGAATTCGCCAACATTCGCATTGGGGCCATAACTGATGCATGGGTTTAGCTGATAACAGAGGTTTGGAGTGTCGGATTCCCACTGGTACCAGGACTCCGTGTCAGTGTGCCAGGTTGCATTGAACTTGTGGTACCACGTCAGGTAGTACGCATCGAGATTGTTGTACGCGTACTTACCCGAGTTGATCGAGTTAGCGCAAGCGTACACAGCATCGCCGCCGTTCGACCACGTGTACTGGGCACAGAACGTTCCGGTCAGCTTTGCATTTGAAATCCAGACTGCCGATTCGCAGCCGCCGGAGACTCCAGCCTGAAAAGTCCAATGATCGCTGTACTTCACGGTATCGACGATGCCGTTCTGCGTGTAGCAGTCGAAGGTATAGAGTAGCGAGTGGCTGTAGGTGTAGTTATTCGGTGCTAATTGGGCCTCGATATCGGGCAAGGAAATATACCGGCCGACACGAATATCCATTCCCTCGCGGACCTTCGGGACGTAAAAATCCAGGTAATACATCACGGGATCGTAGCCATATTGCTGGCCGCTCGGCCCGGACAACAACTGCTGGCTGAAGATTCCTTTCGCGGTTGTATAGCGATAATCAAGACCATACAGTTGAGCCAGGCGGAATCCCCAATCGAAGTGATCGTGCTGAACCGTGTCCGGCAGGCGCTCGAGATAAAGTACGGCCTGATCCAGTTGAATCGAGTTGGGGATCACATCGTATGCGGTTGGAGCGTTGGCATACTTGCCCTTGTTCGAGGTGCTGGCGTTATAACCGATGTCCACCCAACCATACATTTTGAATCTTGTCTTATTCTCGTTGATGGCTTGCATCAACATGTAAGAGTTGTAGTCGGGGGCGCCGATCACAGGTGTGCCTCCGATTGGCCAGTCGGCGCTGGGGAACGGAGGTGAATTCAGCGGCGCCGGAGTGCCTCGCCTAGGCGGTGCAGGGCCATTCGAGGCCCCGGTCCAGTCGGCCATGTATGCGCGTCCCCAGCGAGTAAAGAATCTCTGTTTGGCAGCTGGAGTTGCACCTCCCGGGGCACTGGCTTGACCTTCTCCGGGAACATCCGCAAGAGAATCAGCCGGCTCCACGCCATCGGCAGCCGAGTCGCTAACGCGGGCGGCACTCGCCCGGTCGATCGTTTTCCCCCACCCGGTCGAACCTTCCGACGCGGCCTCTTGAGCGACAGCAAAGCCGGTTGCGAATAGAGTTAAAGCACTAAGACAGAAAAGTGCCCTCCAGCGGCCCAATGCTTTCATGCAAACCTTCCTGGGAAACGCAGAAGTGCCCCCAATCAGAAAGGGGCGCCGGACTCGATTGCCCTTGTATCTGGAGAATACTCATCCAAGACTACAGGAGACTCACTAGTACACCGAGAAATTGAGGATTTCTCCGGAAATTCGCCGATTTCAAATGGCTGAACAGCAATCCGCGCATTAAGGAGGCGGTCCGTTGCCCTGCGAGGCCGCTCGCCAGCCGTTAGCCTGCGTGGCCATTGCAAATGCGAACGCCGATGCCTGCGCCTACGCCGACCGCGCTATCAACCGGGCTTATCGCACAGTGAATGATTTGAAAGCTGGCGCACGCACAGGGACATAGTTTGGACCGCCCTGAAGGGCTCTTCCCTCCCGGATTGCGCAAGCTCAATAAGAAAATTTCCTAGCCGTCATAGCTCGCTTGAATACCCTCAAAGACAGTACCAACCAGGGCTATAATGCGCGTACCGGGATGAGGTTTGAAAGCCCGGCCAACATTCTCTGTAGGAGCTGATTATGTTGCGGTTAACGAAGGTCGTATGGGCCACTTTGCTCAGTACGGCATTGCTGGTGACCAGTGCTGTGTTAAGGACTTCGGCTGCACAAAAAGCATCCGTTCCGAGGCCGCAGGATACTCTGGCGCTTGGGGAGATCCATGTCAGGCAATTGCTGCTCCTGATGAGCAGCAACAAGAATGGCAGGATCTCCAAACACGAGTACATGAGCTTTATGGAAGCAGAGTTCGACAGACTGGATAAGGATAAGAGCGGAGATCTGGACGTCCATGAACTGGAGCGCGCGACCCTGATGTCAGGCAACCCCGGCCATGCGTATGTGGGAAAGTAACGCCTGATCTGCCCGAGTAACTAGGCGCTTCGACAACGTCTGGAAATGTTGGAACTGCACCTACGGCTTTACGAATTCCTTACACATCCCTTAGCCCGGACTTACCACTCCCTTCTGAAACTAAAAGGTTTGCCTGATAGACCCGTGCGCATTTTGTCTGAGCGCGGCGGATAATTGCAACCTTTCGGGCACGATTCAGGAGGGCACTGATATGCAACGGGGACATTTCCTGCCAAAGGGCTACGGGCACGCGTTTGGTCTGCACACTTTGGCGTCTATAAGTCTTCTTGTGGTTCTCCAACCTTTTTGTTCTGGCCAGACCAGCACAAAGGCGGAGGACCTTACTCGGACAGAGCAACCCTCGGGGAACGGGCCTTCAGCATCGCCATCAAACGCAGCTATCCTCAAGGAACTGGAGGCCATGCGCGCGCGCATTGCGGAGTTGGAGGAGCAGCTAAAACACCAGGGAGGAGTCGCAGCTTCAGAGAATGAGACGACTTCGGTCGCGGAGGGTGACGCCTACGCCGAGGCCGCGGCTCTAAATTCGGCTTCATCTCGTTTTGCCGAGAAGACTACCTCGGGGCAACAGGTTTCCCCGGTTGCAGCTCCTCCTCCAACGGGAAAGTCCGAACCCTTTGCCTTCGCCGACTTCACATGGCTGAATGGGAATCCCCGAATCAAAGAAGTGCCGTTTGACACCAAGTTTTTCACTCCCGAGATCCGCGCCGACGTTGACTATACCTACGACTTCCGCCATCCGCAGGACGACACGATCAGCGGATCGAGCGAAGTCTTCCGGGCCAATGAAATACAACTAACTCAACTCGGGGTAGGTGGAGACTTTCATTACGATAATGTTCGAGCTCGCCTCATGACGCAGTTCGGCATGTACTCGACAACAACACCGCGCAATGATGCCAGCTACTCGCGCGGCCAATGGCAGCTCGACAACGCTTATCGCTACCTTTCTGAGGCCTACGGCGGCTATCACTTTGACAAATTGCATGGCATCAATGTAGACGCCGGCATCTTCATGTCTTATGTAGGATTATTCAGCTACTATAACTTTGATAACTGGGCTTACCAGCCATCGTATGTATCCTCAAATACACCGTGGTTTTTTACCGGTGTTCGCACTCAGATTTTTCCCACAGACAAATTAAAGATTGAGCCGTGGTTCGTGAATGGCTGGCAATCCTACGGTCGCTACAATGACCGCCCGGGCATTGGCGGCCAGATCCTTTGGCGTCCTAACGGCCGTCTCTCTATCCTCGGGAATCAATATGCCCTGGGTGAGGACGCGCTCAACACTCCCGGGCGGGTTCGCTATCACACCGATGACAGCCTTCAATACATGTACTTGCATAATCCGGATGGGCTCCTGAGCAAGGCGGCGTTTTCAGTGACGGGCGATATGGGATGCGAGCACGGCGGCGGCGTCAGTTGCGCGGGAGATTCGAAGAAGGGCCCCAAGCAGAGCTTTCTTGGCTTCATGGTCTACAACCGGCTGTGGTTTCACCGTGATCTGTTCGGCCTGACCATTGGTGGCGGAGAAATCAATAATCCGGGACGCTATCTGGTTCTTCTCCCACCGATCAATGGAGCCACCGCCACTTCAGGCACTCCCTACTTCACGGAGAATCCAGGTGACAAGTACAAGGCGTGGGACGTCTCGAGCACCATCGACTACATGCCCAGCCAGTACATCACGTGGCGCATCGAGTACAACCATCGCGCCGCCAATGTACCGTACTTCTCCGGTCCTGGCGGGGTTACGCCTCCGGGCGGCAACCAGGGGGCGCCAGGATCGTTTGTTCCGGGGTGGGCGCCCGATCTGCGGGAGAGCGAGAACCGGATTACCGGCGCCATTCTTGTCATGTTCTAGCCACGCGCGAGAGCCGAAAATCAGGCCAGCTATTGCAAGCAGAATGACTGGCCTTTCGTTTGCCTTGCGTTACTCTGGACGAGACTTCAGCTCCATCCTCAAAGGAAGCCTCATGCGGATACGCCATGGTCTGCTCTGGCTGTTGTTTTGCCTCGTGATCCCCACGCCTCGCGCATCTTCCGCTGCGCCCACTCCAATCAAGGTTGTCATCGTTGCGATGTATGAGGCTGGACAGGATACGGGCGATGCACCCGGCGAATATCAGTTCTGGGTAGAGCGGGAACATCTCGACCAGGTCTTGCCATTCGATGCCGGCTTTCACCATCTGCGCATGAATGACCAGGGAGTCCTTGCCGTGCTCACCGGTGTGGGGACTGCAAAGGCTACGGCAAGCGTGATGGCTCTTGGCCTCGATCCGCGGTTCGACCTGACGCATGCATACTGGCTCGTAGCCGGGATAGCCGGAGGTGATCCCGCAGATGTCTCGCTCGGCTCGGCGGTGTGGGTGCACTGGGTCGTGGACGGCGACCTCGGCTATGAGATTGATGCCCGCGAGATTCCTTCCGGCTGGCCGACCGGCTATGTTCCCCTGCGCAAATCCTTGCCTTATGAGCAGCCTGCAACGCCGCCGGACGGGCAGGTGTTTGAGCTGAACCCCTCTTTGGTCGACTGGGCGTATGATCTCACTCGAAATACTAAGCTGGCCGATTCCGATGGGATGCGCGAGAAGCGCTCTCATTTTTCCCAGAAGGCTGCGCAGCGGCCGCCTTTTATCGTCGAGGGAGACGATCTGTCGGCTTCAACCTTCTGGCACGGAAAGCTGATGGACGAATGGGCAAACGCGTGGGTGCGATACTACACCGCTGGCAAAGGAAATTTCGTAGCGTCGGCGATGGAGGATTCCGGCACTCTGCAGTCGCTGACCTTCCTTTCGAATGCAGGCAAGGTCGACGTGAATCGAGTATTAGTCCTGCGGACCATCAGCAACTACGATCAGCCGCCGTCCGGTGTGAGTGCCGCCGAAAGCCTGGCCGAGCAGAAGGTCGGCAAGTATGGAGCTTACGTGCCGGCTCTCGAAGCCGCATATGAAGCGGGTCATCCTGTAGTCAATGCGATCGTCACCCAGTGGAACAGGTACCGGGATCGTCTGCCATATGAATTTCCAGTACTCAGCGAAACACAGGTTCCCCGCGATTCAAATGATTTTGATGACCTGATTGAGCGGGCGCAGGGGAGAATTACGAGCGAGGCACCCGAACTTGCGACGACTGTAAAGCTGATCGTCCCTGAAAGGCCGCGATTGGCACCTGAATCCCGCAAGCCGTCATAGTTTCCGGCAAGGTCTTACGGAAGAAATAGGGCTTTTTACCGAAGAGGCGACGACTCTTGTGCGGTTGCGCGCGGGAATAACGGATGAAAATGCCGCCCGGATTTCGCTCTGTGTAAATAGTTTGAGCCCGAAAATTCTCCACAAAAATGATGTGTCATTGCTGTAACCTTATCGCGCTGCCGCACTCACATGCGGTAGACGGGTCTCCCGCCGGTGCATCGCCGGGTCTGGACCCGACACGGAGGAATGACAATGAAGCATTCGATGAAGACCCTGATGGTTGCTGCGGCAGTTTCTGGTTTGCTGAGCGGGGCTGCAACACTGCAGGCTGCGACTCCTCACTCCACGAACCCCGTACTCAAGGCGGGCAAAGCGTCGTTCGGCAGCGCTTCGCTCCATCAGGACACCAGCAAGCACTCGTGTAAGGGCAAGAACGATTGCAAGGGACAGGGCGGCTGCAAGAGCAGCGACAATGGCTGCAAGGGCAAGAACAGCTGCAAAGGCAAAGGCGGTTGCGCAACCGACGGCTCCAAGCACCCGCAGTAGTCCGGGCGCACAGCTCTCGTTAATTCGGGGCCAGCACATTGCTGGCCCTGTAACTTCAACTTCTCCGGAGTTCCCCTCGTGCCTGCGAATCGCTTCAACGGATACACCGATTATGGGGTCGGAATCGGCCTTCGCATTCCACACTATCGGCACATTCTGACCAAGAAGCCGGTTGTAGACTGGTTCGAAATCATCTCCGAAAACTACATGATTGACGGCGGGCGCCCGCTCGAGGTTCTCGACAAGATTCTCGACCAGTACCGAGTCGTGCAGCATGGCGTCTCCATGTATTTCGGATCAGCGAGCGATCCTGATCCTGAACACCTGAGGCGGCTGAGGCAGCTTGTGAAGCGCACAAAGACGCCGTGGCTCAGCGATCATCTTTGCTGGGGTTCGGTCGATGGGCGCTATACGCACGATCTTCTCCCCATGCCATATACGTGGGAAGCGGTGAAGGTTACCGCGGCCCGCATACGGCATGTGCAGGATTTTCTGGAGGTTCCCGTCGTTGTCGAGAATGTTTCCAGCTACGCGGAGTATCACGTATCGGAGATGACGGAGTGGGAGTTCCTCAACGAAGTCGTGGAGCGGGCCGATTGCGGAATTCTGCTCGACGTGAATAACATCTACGTCTCTTCGCAGAACCACGGGTTCAATCCATTTGTCTACGTCGACGCTGTTCCCGCCGATCGCATCGCGCAGATTCATATTGCAGGCCACTCCAAGTTCGAGAAATATATCCTCGACACACATGACCATCCGGTTCTCGATCCGGTGTGGCAGCTTTACGCGCGAACGATCGAGCTCGCCGGTCCCACGGCAACGTTGCTCGAATGGGACGACAAAATTCCGAGCTTTGAGGAAGTTCACGCCGAGGCGCTCAAAGCAAATCGGTTTTTGCAGGCTGCGGCGGCCGACTCGTCTTCAAAGCCGGCGACGAACGCTGAGCTTCAGGGAGCGGCGAGATGAGCGAGCTTCTCGAACTCCAGCGACGCGTAGCTGCAGCCATCATGCATCCGCTCACTCGGAATGAGACGATGCTGCGACGCCGGAGCGACGGCACATCCAACGCAAGTGAGGCCGCGAAGTACATCAAGCCCAATGACCGGCTCAGCAGCTTCGAACGGCTCGAGATCTATAACCGGCAATACTGGTTTCGCCTTTACTCGTGCTTCGAAGAGGACTTTCCCGGCCTGAAGGCAATCCTGGGCACAAAGAGATTTGAACGGCTGATGCGGGACTATCTCACCGACTGCCCCTCGGAGTCATTCAGTCTGCGCAACCTTGGATCGCGACTTGAATCCTGGCTCGCCGCGCATCCCGAGTACCTAGAGCCCCGCGGCCAGCTGGCGATGGATATGGCTCGCCTGGAGTGGGCGCACATAGAGGCCTTCGATGGCGCCGAAAGCGCGTTGCTGGACGCCGATGACCTGGCCGCTATCGACGAGCATTCGCAATTGCACCTTCAACCGCACCTGCGAGTGTTGGAATTGCAATATCCAGTCGAGGATCTTCTGATCGAGTTGCGAAGCGAGAACGGCAGCAGCGATTCTTCGAGCAATAATGCGAGCGCGGCTCGCAAGACGCGGCGTGTGCGGCGGGTAGCAGCACTCAAACCCGAGCACATTTTTCTGGCAGTTCACCGGCATGAGAATTCCGTCTATTACAAGCGGCTCGACCGGGAAGATTATCTACTTTTGAAGGAGCTGCTCTCGGGCTCTTCCATCGGCCATGCCATTGATACGGCTTTTGCCGAAAGCGCGATTCCGGAAGACGATCGGGGCCGCTGGCTGCAGCAGGTGTTCGCTTCATGGTCGGCGCTGGGCTGGTTTACGCGACAATAGAAAGGTACAAATCTCATGAGCACCTCGTCCGCATCGCTTGCTGCGACAAATTCGACAGGATTGCACTGGCTCTACGGACGGTATTGCGCAGCGACGCGGCTGCTCCGATCGCCGTTTCTTCTCTTCGTGAGATTGTACTGGGGATGGCAGTTCGCGCAGACCGGATGGGGCAAGCTGCACAATCTTTCCCACGTAAAGGATTTCTTCTCAAGTCTCGGCATTCCCGCGCCCGGAGTGATGGCGCCATTCGTCTCGTGCCTCGAATTTTTCGGAGGCATACTTCTCATCGTCGGACTCGGCACCCGGCTGATCGGTCTTCTGCTTGCAGGCAATATGCTGGTTGCCTATCTCAGCTCGGATCTGCCGGCCTTCAAATCCATCTTCAGCGACCCGGGAAAGTTTTACGTAGCCGATCCGTTCACATTTCTTTTTGCGTCGCTCATTGTGTTTATCTTTGGAGCAGGCCTGTTCTCACTCGATGCTCTGATTGATAGAGCATGGCTCAACCGTAAGGGTATAACCAGCTCATGACGAGTGCTTCACCAGCCGACCCGCGAGAGACTGCATCCGAGCAGGAGCTCATCGCGTCGATCCTGGCCGGCGAGCGCGACAATTTTCATCTTCTGATCCGGCCTTACGAACAGCAGTTGTACCGTACCGCGCTGGCCCTCATGAAGAACGAGGCAGAGGCCGAAGATGTAGTTCAGGACGCGGTCCTGAAGGCCTACCGCAAGCTTGCGAGCTTTCGCGGCGACGCAAAATTCAGCACGTGGCTCATCGCGATCACCCTGAACGAAGCTCGCGCACGGCTTCGCAAGCAAGGACGCGCCGTGCTCGACTCGCTCGATGCGCAATGGGAAGAAAACGGGGACTACACACCCGCCGCACTTACCGACTGGCGTGAGGTTCCGGCAGCCGCGCTCGAACGCCGGGAGATACGCGAGCTCATTCAGTGCGCCGTAGGCGAACTGCCCGAGGCTTACCGCGAGATCGTTACGTTGCGCGACGTCGAAGAGCTGAGCGTAAACGACACAGCCGCACTGCTCGGGATTTCGGTCTCGCTGGTGAAGGTGCGGTTGCATCGCGCGCGCATGATGCTTCAGAAGAAGCTAGTCCCGCATCTCAAGCTCGTCAGCAATAAGGCGTCCACGTCACGGATCTTCGGGAGGCTGCCATGGCTCTGAGCTGCCGCCACGTGTGGGATCACATCTCCGAATATATCGACGGCACGCTTGACCCGCTGGTGCGGGCGGAGGTTGAGCGGCACCTGGCTCATTGCGAAATCTGTTCGGCCATTCTCGACTCCACGCGCAACATCATCATCCTTGTGGCAGACGAGCGGGTGTTTGAGCTACCGCTGGACTTCAGCAAGCGATTGCATGCGCGCCTTGATGAAGTTCTGAAGCGCGAAGACCCGGAACCGTTCGGGATTGAACTCTAGTGAGGATGGTGGAGCATCGGGTGTGTCCACCATTCGGCAACGAGCAGTGCAAGCGTAACGATAGCGAGCACAAATTGCAGCCACTGCGAGCGCTTTTCCTTCGGAGTCAACGGTTGTATCCGCCATTGCGAAGCGGGACGTCGCCGCAGGCTCCATTGCCTCCACAGCACATAAAGGTTAATGAGAGCCCCGGCGAGGGCCAGGCACATCATCGGGATACGAATGGCATCCTGATGGAATCCTCGGGCGGGAGCATCTATTCCTGCAGCGGCCGCCAGCGCTCCCAGGCCAATCGCAACGCGAATTCCGCTCACGGCCAACACTGCAGCGCATGCGCTTTGCAGAAGGGCAAAGATGAAGCTGGACCAAGTGAGCCATCGGGTCGGCCGGCCGGTAGAACCCGTGGAGGTTGCCGGAGCTTCAGGTATCGCCGGCGACTTCGCGGGATTTGTCATAGACCGATGCTACCAGCGTTCCCCGCGGCGCATGCAGAATGCCCTTTTATACGGGCGATAAACAGAAGCGCTGGCGTGCGATAAGTCTTGTTTTCCCACTGTGGCCGGGTCTAAATTGAGCCATGATCATCCTGGCCTCCGCCGAGCATATCTGCCGGCAAAGTCATCGCTATCCGCAAATGCCACAAGGAGCAGCCCATGCCTGTTGAATCTGTGAATCTTTCCGGGCTTTCACGCCGCTCATTCCTCCGCCTCGCCACGACCGCCTCCGCCATGGCCGCCGTCCCAATCCTCACAGAAGCTCATCTGGCGCACGCACAGCGCAGCAAGTTCAACTTCGAAGCGCCCCCGCACGATGCGGTAAGGATCGATGCGAATGAAAACCCGCTCGGGCCGTGCACCGGCGCGTGCGCTACTATCTCGAGCCTCATTCCGGAAGGCGGCCGGTACGATTACGATCTGACCCAGAAGTTCGTCGGTACTTTCTGCGAGTTGGAGTCTCTGAAGACGGACTACGTTCTGCCGTATGCCGGTTCGAGCGAACCGCTGCACTACACGGTGCTCGCCTTTACCTCAAAGGACAAGCCCTACGTTACCGCCGACCCGGGATATGAGGCCGGCATGCACGTAGCGGATCTCAACAGCGCAAAGGTGGTCAAGGTTCCACTCACGGCAAGCCACGCGCACGACGTCAAAGCGATGGCGGCGGCCGATCCCAATGCAGGCGTGATCTACATTTGCAATCCGAATAATCCTACCGGCACAACAACAACGAAGGCAGACATCGAATATCTGGTGGCAAACAAGCCGAAGGACTCGGTTGTACTGATCGATGAGGCCTACATTCACTTCTCGGACGCAACTCCGTCTCTCGATCTTGTCAAAGCCGACAAAGATGTAATCGTGCTGCGAACATTTTCGAAGGTGTATGGCATGGCAGGCGTTCGTTGTGGACTGGCCATCGGACGTCCCGACCTGCTTGAGAAGATCCAGTATTTCGGCATGAATTCCATGCCGATCATGGCCGTAGCCGCAGCTACGGCAAGCCTGCAGGACAAGGACATCGTTCCGCAGCGCAAGAAGATCAACGCCGATATCCGCAACGAGACGTTCGAGTGGCTGACGGCAAACAATTTCAGCTTCATCCCTTCGCAGACCAACTGCTTCATGCTACAAACCAACCGGCCGGGCCACGAGGTAATGGCCGCAATGGCGGCGCAGGGCGTCTACATTGGCCGCGTTTGGCCGATCATGCCCACCTATGTCCGCATCACGGTAGGCACGCGGAGCGACATGCAGAAATTTCAGGCTGCGTTCAAGCAGGTGATGAATTCGAACACTGCGGGACTTGAATTGCCGGAATTGCCTGCGCGCCTTCGCAGTACTCCTTTTACGCATCTGTCGTGAGCAGGAACCAGTCACGGAAAAAATCCCAGCTCGAGGGCTGGGATTTTTTCTTTTCGCGCAATGGAGCTTACTTGGAGCGGACCGCGATCACTTCAATCTCCACCAACGCCCATGGAGCAGCCAAAGCAGCGACCTGCATGGCGGCGCGTGCCGGTTTGTTGGGCTGGTCAGCTGTTCCAAAGTACTGCGTGTACGCAGCCTGCAGCCCGGCAAAATCCAGCTTTCCTTCCTTCGCCGGATCGCCGGCAAGGTACACATGCATCATGACGACATCGCCCAGCGTGAGCCCCTGTTCCTTGAGGATGGCCTGGATCTTGAGGATCTCGCTGGTTGCTTGCGCCTTGGTATCGCCATAGACCGCTGGTGTACCCTTGGCGGGGTCAGCAGGCGTAACCGGCGACGCGATCTGCCCGCTGACGTAAAGAGTATCGCCCGCCCAAACCGCCGTTGCGATCGGCGAAGCGGCTGATTGTATATGTTTGACGGTGGTTTGCGCATGCCCGGAGACTGTCCCCGCACTTGAAAGAACAACGGCCAGAAAGGCCGCGCCTGATCCTTGCCTCCAATTCATCTATATCTCCGCTCGTTTAAGCTTGCTGTCGTTTCGCTGTACTGCTGACCTTCGCCGTCTGCAGGTGCTCTGAGATCATCCTGATCGCTCGATGCGAAGCCAGCGCGGCGCCTTCCTGCCATCCGATGATATGGCTGCAGTGGTCGCCAGAGAAGTATATCCGGCCGTCAGGCTCACAGAACTCCTTGTAGGGACCCTCGTAGTACTCCATCGAACGGCCGGCAACATAGTTCGGTGCACGGCCCACCCAGGAGCCAAGGTTGTACGGAATCTCTCCCCAGTTTACGTACATCGGATTCTGCAATTCCTTGCTGTATCCGGGATGAAGCCTCTCCACTGCGGCCCGCGAGGCATCCAGCTTGGCGGCCACGCTGGGCAATTTGCCGAAGTCGCTGTGATTCTCGACACCGTAGCCTGCAACAACAACACCGGTATCGGAGAAAAGTTCCCAGCTTGGATACCAGACCAGGTTGACCGGGCCCTTGACGACGAACGAAATTCCTCCGTAGATGTTGTACTTCTCCTCCCAGAAGCGGGGCGATTCCCAGGCGACCTTGTAGGCCGAGTCGTATCCTACCTCGTCAATCGCCTGCTTGACGCGCGGCGAAAAGTCATTTGGGATCGCCTTCAGAATGCTGAGGGGCAGGGCGCAGATGCAGTAGTCCGCCTCGATACTCTTTGGCGTCCCGGAAGTTGTGTCGGTGTAGCTGATCCTTACTCCCTGGTTCGTTTTACGGATCTCTTTGATGCATGAGCCATACTGCACTACATCGCCCAGCTTCTTCGCAAAGGCATATGGAATTCGGTCCATCCCGCCGATCGGCTGGAACATCGTGGCCTGCATGTCGAGCATCTCTTCGAACATCATGCCCTGCCAGAAATTCGCGTCCAGCAGCGAATGCATGTCCAATGGAGCCCGAAGCACTTCCGCTTCCGGACCGGCTCCGGAAAATTTCGAGACGCCGCTTCGCTCAGAGCCTGTGAACGAATAATCGGGCTTCAAGTCGCCGTACGTGCGGAGAAAAGCAAGCATCCGCTCCTGATCTTCCTTCGACATTGGCTGATCCAGAGCGTTCTGGCGAATGCATTTGGCCAGCAGTTCGGAGACGTGGCCGCGCGTATCGTTGATCGCTTCTCTCTGTTCGATTGCTTTGCCGCCGAACGCGTCGTCGCTTTGCAGGAGCGAACTGCGCGAAGTGTTGACCTCTACCTCGAGCGGCACCCCGAGTTCTTTGCAATAGCCGAGCATAGTCTTGTGGATCGACGGTAGCCGGGCCGGACCCGCGTTGAAGTAGCTGCCATCGTCCCACGCGGCAACCTGGGTGGTTCCGTCCTTGAACTCAATTTTCGAGGCTTTCCGGATCGTCCAGTTCCGCCCTCCTGGACGCTGGCGCGCCTCGAGAACCGTGCAGGAGTAACCGACCTTTCCCATCTCGTAAGCGGCAACCAGACCCGCAATGCCACCGCCAAGTATCACAACTTTTGTGCCGCTGCCCGATGCGGGCTCCATCGCAAGTGGCGCTGCCGCCGCCTCCGGAACCTCCATCAAGCCTAAGTGCTGCATAGTAAGAAAGGCCGCGCTATAGCCTCCTGCGCGGCCAACCCTCATCAAGAATTCGCGTCTGCTACAACCCATCTTCGTCTCCACTTTCTTAATCACTGATGAACGGACATGACACGATGCCCGCAATACTCGCGGGCACCGCGATCAGGTTGAGACAACTAAAAGATTATCTTCAAAGCCAGTTGCGTGTTAAATGGCTCGCCGACTCCGATGCCCGGGGCCCCGTTGAAGCTGCCGATGGTTGTAAATAGCGTCAGCGCGTTGTCCTGAGTGTAAGACGGATTGAAGTTTCCGTTCAGAGGCGGAGCAAAATTCGTCCGGTTAAAGAGGTTGTACATCTCCACTCGGAACTGGGTAGTAACCCGCTCACCGATCGGCGTGTTTTTGAACACCGAAAAGTCCACATCCCCAAACCCCGGCCCGTAGTAAGCGTTGCGGCGCGAGTCGCCCCAGGTGCCAGCCGCGGCATCCACGAACGCTGATGGGTTCAGCCAGTTCGCATTTATCTTGCCCTGGCGATAGCCGGCGTAAGGATTCACACCCGGAACGATGTCCGCTCGCTGGTTGCCATCGTCTGTGCCAGATGTGTCGGCCGAGCTATAGACCGAGAAGGGCAACCCGCCGTGGAACGTGAGCAGACTGTTCAGCTGCCATCCATCCGTCAGGCCCTTCCATTTCTGACCGCCGGGCACATCGTATGTGATAAGCCCAACCACAGTGTTACGGACATCGAAATCGCTCGGTCCGTAGTCACCTTTGAAGTTGAAGCTGTCCTGAGGAAGTGCCCCACGATAAGCTGTGACCTCATCAAAGTTATGCGACCACGTATAAGCTGCCTGTGCAGTCAGCCCGTGTAAATTTGCAACCCGAAGAGTAGCTTGCAGAGAGTTGTAGTTCGAAGTTCCGATGCTCTGGATTTCGTTAATGAAGGTAAAATCCGGAAACTGCGAAAAGTATGGGCGGCTGCAATTCTGGTAGGCGTCGCCTGCCGGGCAGCCGGGAGTGCCGCTGCTGATATTGGTCCCGGTGACCGGATCGACGATATTTCCACTGCCGAGGGCGGCCTGATTAATATCGCGGATTGATAGAAGATGACGTCCTTCGCTGCCCACATATCCAATTTGAGCGACGATCTTATTAGTCAGGCTCTGTTCCACCTGAACGTTGAAGTTGAAGTTGTGGGAAGGAACAAAGTTCTTGGCGATTGAAAAGATACTGTTGGAACCAAGCGATGTTGGAAACACATTTTGTCCATCCACGATCGTGTAAAGACCGCGCGTCGCCGTTGTGACAGAGTCTGGGCCCACTCCCGGATTGCCTTCGACACCATTCGGCGCTCCATTTCCGGGACGATTATCAAGAAACGGGTTGAGGTTAGGCGTATCGAAATAAAGGCCGGCACCTGCGCGTAATACCGTTTTCGGAGTCGCCTGGTAGGAAAATCCCACGCGAGGGCTGAAGTTCGTCCAGGTGGGATCGTACAGCGAGCTGATCTGGTTCCCTTGATAGACCACCCCGCCCAGGTTTGGACGGAACACGGAGAGATTCTTCCATTCATTATGGAGGGGCCCTTCGTAATCGTAACGGAGGCCATAGTTAATGTTCAGTTTTGGACCGAACTGCCAGGAATCCTGCGCGAATATAGCAAAGGTATTCACGAAGACCTGGCGATCCGGGTCGCCGAGAGCTATCGACGAGGTTTTGACATTGCCCGCCAGGAAATCCGCCAAGGCGTCAACACGGGCATCGCCAGAATTCCAGGCTATGTTCTGCCCAGGCACGGGCCCTACTGAGCCGTCAAAGGTAAAACTGCCGAGTGCGTGGCGTTTGTAGAATTCATCCAACTGCGCCTGCCGAAACTCGCCGCCGAACTTGAACGTGTGCTTGCCAACGGTCCAATTCAGGTCGTCGGTGATGTGCCCGGTAATATCGTTGCGGCCTTCAGGAGGCGTCAACCCAACCGGATCGAAACCAGTGATCGCAATGTTCGCCGCGCCGTTTAGAGTTGAACCGGTGACCAGCCCCAAAGAGGCCATGTCAAAGCTGTTGTTGAAGTCGTTAAAGACCTGATTGAAGTAGTTTACGCCGGCAAGTACCTGGTTGGTGATGGTAGGAGTAAACACATGGTTGTAGACCAGAGCGTAGTTCTGCACGTGAATAGGGGCAACTTCGTAGTAGTATTTGAGGGTCGATCCAACAGGGGCGACTTGGTTTCCCTGCCCTACGAACCAGTGAGCGGAAATGCTGTTGCTGGAATTTATGTTGTAGTCGATCTTCGCCAGTCCGTTATAGCTGTATCCATATTCAGGATCCGAACTGTAGTAGTTGTTTGCCACTGCGGGCAGGTTTCCTGTAGCTGCGGCCGGCCAAAGCGTAGCCAGCATATTCTGCGATACCTGATTGACCGGCACATTGAATTTGGCCAAAGTGGCCTTTGCCAGATCCTGCCATGGCTGTGAGGGCTGTGTGGCTTGATCCGGAACGCCGATCGTGAAATCTTGCTTCTCGTAGGTTACGAACCAGAAGAGCTTATCGCGAATGATTGGGCCACCGGCGGAAAATCCATAGTTATAGTTACGCACTTCCTGCTTGACAGGAGCTGTAAATGGATTCGTGGCCCCGAAGAATTCGTTCCGGTTGTAGTA
This sequence comes from uncultured Acidobacteriaceae bacterium, assembly GCA_963782175.1. Taxonomy (GTDB): domain Bacteria; phylum Acidobacteriota; class Terriglobia; order Terriglobales; family Acidobacteriaceae; genus Silvibacterium. Next base: position 256,816 of record CAWAIX010000003.1, on the reverse strand, counting down.
GTAGAGTGTTCCGTGGATTTGATTTGTGCCCGACTTGAGCGACAGATTGACGCTGCCGCCAGGATTGCGCCCGGATTCCGGACCCGCCTGGGTTTGGGCTGAAAACTGATCGACTGCATCGATGGGCAGCACGATTCCGGCGATTCCAGACACGCCGCCCTGATTGACCGCGGGAATGTTATGCCAGAGGTCGTTGTTATCGATTCCATCGATCTGCCAGTTGATCTGATTCGCGCGGGTACCGTTCAGCGATCCATAGCCGCCGGCGCCAGAGTTCGAAAATCCCGGTGAAAGGACAATCAGCTGGGTGAAATCGCGGCCGTTCAGCGGCGTGTCCTGCAGCACCTTGTTGGCGATTACGGTGGTCTGTGTCGTAGAGGTGGGATCCAGCGTCAGGGCAGCTGCGCTCACTTCGACGGTTGTTGCTTGCTGGGCCACGCTCAATTTGATCGGCAGGCTGTAGATGGAGCCCGCCTTGGTTTGGACCTTATCGACCTGAACCTTCTGAAAGCCCGGCGCAACTGCCGTCACGGTATAAGAACTCAGCGGTAGATCAGGAAAGGAATATTCACCGCCGCTCGACGTTACGGTTGCGTGTTCCACGCCTGTTGCTGTATCCGTTGCCGTCACCTGAGCGCCTGCAACTACTGCTCCGGACTGATCGGTTACTATGCCGTTCAATCCACCGCGAAAGGTCTGGGCCTGGCCAGGCGGAATCAGGGAAAACACCAATCCCAGAAAAGCCAGAAACGTAAAAGATATGCGTCGCCTGCTTCGGAATGACATGGGGTAAGGCCTCCAAAGGGTTTCTTGAGTTTTTGTTTGTGCTGTTTCTGAAGCTCTCGAGACGGTCGAATGCACTGCCAAGAGACGGATGAGATCAACATCTCTTGAAGAATTCGTCCGGCCTCTTACGCAATCTAGAGGAGTGGAAGGATGCGGGCTGAACTGCCATGACCCAAGTTAGGGCACGAGGAAACGGCATTCAATAGAAAATTAACTGCCAATCAACTGGTAGCTATGGCAGCCATAACTCGAAGCTTATAGCGGGCAGGCAAGCGGCCGTCTTCGGCTGCAGCAGTGGATGCGGCGGAACGCCTGTGATTACAGGTTGATGCGAGACTTCAGTTTTTGTTGATAAGCGTTCGTAGTGTCGTAGATAAAAATTGCTTATTCGTTCGTTTTCTCCACGCTCGACGGGCGTTACTCGTTCCTGAGCGCTTCCATCGGTTCGATTGCGGACGCCCTGCGTGCCGGCAACCACCCAGCTAGCGCTGCACATATCAGCAGCACAAGGGTCGCTCCCGCTATTGCTGCCGTATCCAGTGGATGGACACCATAGAGCAGGCTCTTGAGAAAGCGGGTGAGCGCTGTCGCGGCGATGAGTCCGCCTGCGATTCCCACCGATGCGAGCGCGAGTGCGGATGCGACGGTCCACCGGAGTACATCGCCTCGCGTTGCACCGAGCGCCATCCGAATCGCGATCTCTCGCGTCTTCTCGGTCACGGTGTAAGCGAGGACTCCGTAAATTCCCAGGAGCGATAACAGCAGCGCGACGGCCGCGAATGCCGTGAGGACGATGGTATTGAAGCGCCGCGATGATTCGGTCGAGGCGACGACTTCGTCCATGGTCTGGAGGTCGGTTATGGCCAGCAGTGGGTCAAGCTGATGGACGATCTTCGTAAAGTCTGCTTCCAGAGCGGCGGGAACTCCGGCACTCCGCACCACCACGCGAAGGTCGCCAACTACGCCGATCATGGCCGCAAGTGGTCCGAGGTCGGCGGCCGCCTGCGAAACAGGCTCGTACATCTGCACCATCTGGTTCTCGTCCATGTGGTTCGGCTTCACATCGCCCACAACTCCTACGATCAGGATCGAAGGCATCGGAGAGTCGAAGCTGGGACCTACCTTGAGGTGCATTCCTACGGGATTGCGCCCGGCAAAGTATCGACGCGCGAAGGACTGGCTGATGATGGCCACCAGCGGCGCGCTTGGCCTGTCCTGGCGAGCGTCGAAGTAGCGCCCGGAAATGAGCGGAATTCGCAGCGCGTCGAAGTAGTTTCCGGCGACAAGGTAGTTGGAGGCGAGCGACCAGCCTTCGTTCGGCTTCTTGACGTAACCTTCGGGCGCGAAGAGGCGGCTGGAATTGCGTCCGATGATCGGAATGTTCGATGAGAATCCGACGGAGCGCACGCCGGGAATAGCTTCAATGCGGCGCTGCAACTCGCTGTAAAACTCGTCGATTCGCACCTGGGTCGGATAGTCCTGCTTCGGCAGGGCCAGCGACGCGGTCATCTCATGCGTTGTTTCGATGCCGGGATCGGTGGCGGCCATCTTCGCGAAGCTCCGCAGTAAAAGGCCAGCGCCGACGAGCAGCACCATCACCAACGCGGCCTCGGTTATAACGAGTGCGTTGCGGAGGCGGTGTTGTCCGCGGCTTTGGCCGGCGCCGTGAGTCCCCTCACGCAGCGAATCGAGCACTTCGGCTTTCATGCTGGCCAGGGCAGGCGCCAGCCCGCAGATCACGCCTGTCGCACACGTCAATCCAACAGCAAGCAGCACCACCGGCCAGTTGACAGCAATCTCATTGAGGCGCGGGACGAAATGCACAAGGCCGGCTGCGGCGGCGTGAACCAGCACGACCGCGAGCGCCACGCCCAACGCGCCGCCGAGCGCACTCAGCAGGAGGCTTTCCGTGAGAAGCTGCCGTGACACTGTTCGGCGGCCAGCACCGAGGGCCAGCCTCACTCCAAACTCGCGACGGCGGCCGGCTGCGCGAACCAGTTGCAGGTTGGCAAGATTAGCGCAGGCGATCAGCAGGATCAGACCTACGGCCGCGAGCAGCACACGCAACATGGGGCGGGTCTCGCGTACTGTTTCGTCCTTCAAACCACGCATGGAAGTGTGCAGGCGGATATCCGGAACCTTCGCCTGAATAATCGCCGTTATCCGGTCCACATCCTGCTGGGCTTCGGCAAGCGTGACGCCCGGCTTCAGCCGCGCCACGGCACCGTAGTCAAGATTGTCGGCTTCTGCGCCTTTTTCAACGGGCGTGAAGCTCATCGGCACCCAGAGGTCGCGGTGGGCCAGTCCGCCGAGCCCGAGCGGAGTCTCGAAGTCGCGCGGCATGACTCCGATGATCGTGTAGGGGCGGCGATCAAGGTCGATGGTCCTGCCCAGGACATTTGGGTCGCTTTGATACCGCTCCTGCCAGAGTCCATAGCTGATCACGGCAACCGGAGCGGACGTGTCGTCTTCGTGCTGAGTGAAGGTACGGCCGAGCACGGGTTCGATGCCGAGCACGGGAAAGACAGGCGCGGTGAGCCGCTCGGCGCGCGCCTGGAATGGAGCCCCGGCTCCCGTAGCCTCGTAGGATGCCCCGATGAATCCACCCACGCCGAATGCCCTGCTCTCACGCTGGGACGTCAAGACATCCGGGGCGGAGAGATTGGCTTCGCCCTCAAGCACCTGTTCGATGCGTTCGTGCAAGATGTAGAGCCGGCCCGGATCCCTGTAGGGCAGAGGCCGCAGGAGCACGGCTTCTACCACCGAGAAAACGGCCGTCACCCCGCCGATCCCCACGGCAAGCGTCAGCACTGCTGTCAGCGCGAATCCCGGCGACTTCCGTAACTGCCGCCATGAGCACTTCAGATCGTCGAGCATCGCAAGGCATCCTCAGCGGAGAAGCAGAGCAAACTGCCGTCCAGTTGGGATTCGGGCAATGTATTGGATACGTGAGGGTTGGCCTGGCCCGGAAAAACTCGGCTGTCCGTGCACAGGAAATGCTGTTCGGAAGCGAACAGCCTGGGGGTCAGGAGCGGGTGAGGGCGCGGGCTATCTCGTCCCACTCTTCCTGCAGGGGAGCCCTGGAGTGAGGCTTGCCCGCGCGCCGATACCAATATCCAGCATTCCCCTGATCGCCTTCCTTTCGATGCAGGTAAGCATGGACCCAGGCGGCTTCCGGAGAATCGATCTCCTGCGCAATCTCATGCGCCTTCGCCCAGTCGCCCCTGGCCTCCCACCACAGCGCAACGAGCAACGGCGGTGCGCCTTGCGGCGCATGGTCCGAATTCAGGCTGCCCTGGAATTCCTCGAAAAGCATGCCGAAATTGTAGACCGGTCCAAAGTACGAGCGAATTGGTCCTAATTGCGATATGATGAACGGAGGGAAACGTCAGGACTGAACGAAGTTGAGTGCGCTCAGTGAACTAGGCATCGGCAAGATGGCGATCGTCGAGGCGTTGGATCTTCCGGAAGAGGTTGGACATCATCTGATGCACATGGGTTTTGTTCCCGACGCAAGAGTGATCGCAGTTCGCCGCGCCCCGGCCGGCGACCCCACGGTCTACTACATAGACGGGTTCGAAATCGCCCTGAGGCACGAAACGGCGCGGTCCATCCGAGTCCGCCCGGTTGAGGACGATCACTGATGAGCGACTGCTGCAGCACCGCGACCATCGACATTAAAGTCGAGCCTCGCGTTCCGGGTAAGATCCGCACCGTTGCCCTGGTCGGCCCCCCCAATTCCGGTAAATCGACACTCTTCAATCGCCTGACAGGTCTCCGCCAGAAGGTAGCAAACTATCCCGGCGTGACCGTGGAACAACACTTTGGCAAACTCAGCGGCATCGGCCGCAGCGACCTCACGCTCATCGATCTGCCGGGCATCTACAGCCTGGATTCGTACTCTGAAGACGCGCGGGTTGCAGTCAACGTACTGCACGGCGAAATGCCGGGCACTCCGGCTCCCGATGCCGTGCTGCTGGTTCTGGATTCGCTGCACTTGCGCCGCCAGTTGACGCTTGCCGCGCCGATTCTGTCGCTCGGGCTGCCGACTCTCGTGCTCCTTAACATGAGCGACCTGATGGAAAGCCGGGGCGGCGAAGTCGATACCCTGGCCCTCGCCCGGGAGCTTGGGGTACCAGTAGCCAAGATCAGCGCCGCGCGCGGAACCGGCCTGGATGCCATCGCGCATTTCTTCGGTCGCAAAAGCGACACCTTTCAGCCCAGTTTCGCAGCAAGGCTTGAGCTGCCGGTCGTAGGCAACGCCCGCTCCTACCGCCAGTGGGCAACGGGCATCAGCACGCGAACAAAGTACAAAGCTCCTATTTCGTCAGAGTGGACGCGCAAGCTCGATCGCTTTCTGCTGCATCGCATCGCCGGGCCGCTGCTATTTTTAGCCGTAGTTATCGGCGTGTTTCAGGTCGTGTTTTCTATCGGCCAGCCGCTCAGCAACGTTTTTGGCGACTCTCTTAACTCGGTTGGAGCCAAGGTCGGAACCTACCTGGGTCACGGCTGGTTCGAATCGCTCCTGATCGACGGCATCTGGAGAGGCGTAGCGTCCGTCCTCGTGTTTCTGCCGCAGATCCTGCTGCTCTTCCTGTTTATCGGCGTGCTGGAAGACTCCGGTTATCTGGCCCGCGCGGCGCTGATCGCGGACCGCGTCATGCGGGCCATCGGGCTCAACGGCAAAGCTTTTATCCCGCTCTTGTCGGCCTATGCGTGCGCCGTTCCGGCGATCATGGCGACGCGGACCATCGAAAACAAGCGCGACCGCTTTGCCACGATCCTTGTTGCGCCATTCATGACCTGCTCGGCGCGTTTGCCCGTATACCTGCTGATGATTGCAGCGTTTGTTCCCAACAAACCGCTTATCGGGGAGTTTTTCGGCCTCAGGGCGGCTGTGATGCTTTCGCTCTACATCTTGGGATTCCTGGCTGCGCTCGGCACGGCGCGTCTGCTCAAGTCCTCGATTCTCAAGGCCGCCTCTGCTCCGTTCATTCTGGAGCTTCCCCAATACCGGCTGCCGACTGTGAGATCGCTTGGCCTGCGCGTGATCGATCGCGGCAAGGTGTTTTTGAAGCAAGCGGGGACGGTCATTCTTTGCGTCACCATTGCGCTCTGGATTCTGAGCCATATACCTTTTCACGCGACGTTGCCTGACAGCGTGATCGGGCATGTCGGCCGCTGGATTGGGCCAGTGATCCATCCGCTCGGATTCAACTGGAAGATCGGCATCGGCCTGCTCAGCTCGATCATTGCGCGCGAAGTGATCGTCGGCACGCTGGGAACGCTGTATGGAGCGGACCCCGCGACCCAGTCTCTCGGATTGCAGGCGGCTCTACGCCACGACCTGACGCTCGGCGGAGCGATGGCGCTGGTGGTCTTCTTTGCCTTCGCCATGCAGTGCACGTCGACGCTGGCTGTGGTTCGCCGCGAGACCAACAGCTGGAAGTGGCCGGCGCTGCAATTCGCATACATGAGCGTGCTTGCGTACACCGCAGCGCTCGCGGTAAACCAGATCATTACGCACTTCGTGCATTGATCGGCGCCTAAGCGCTTCGCTAGAGCCTCGCATCGCAGCTACAATAGAGACAGTAATCTCCGCCTTAACCCCGCGCTAAACAATTAAAGAGCACATCATGATTTCAGTTAGCAATGTCAGCATGCGCTACGGCGCAAAAATTCTGTTCGACGACGTGAGCATCACGTTCACTTCGGGTCGCCGGTACGGTCTGACCGGCCCTAATGGCGCCGGCAAGTCGACATTTATGAAGATCCTCTCCGGTGAGCTCGATGCGCAGAAGGGCAACGTGGTCCGACCGAAGAAGGTCGGCATCCTGCGGCAGGATCAGTTCGCGTTCGACGCCTACCGGGTGATCGACACCGTCATCATGGGCAACAAAGGGCTGTGGGCGGCGCTCGAGGAGCGCGACGCCATCTACTCGAAGGCCGAGCTCACCGACGAAGACGGCATGCGCCTCGGCGAGCTCGAGGGCATCGTCGGCGAAGAGGACGGCTACACGGCGGAGAGTGACGCCGCGGTCCTGCTGCAGGGTTTGGACATCCCGGACGAGCTGCACGAGCGCAAGATGGGCGAACTGCAGGGCGGCCAGAAGGTGCGAGTACTGCTTGCGCAAGCCCTGTTCGGCAATCCGCAGGCCCTACTGCTCGACGAGCCTACCAACTACCTCGACTTGGACTCGATCCACTGGCTGCAGGACTTCCTGAGCAGGTTCGAGGGGACGCTGATCACCATCTCGCACGACCGGCACTTCCTCAACAGTGTCACCACGCACACGGCCGACATCGACTACGAGACGATCATCACCTACACGGGCGGCTATGACGACATGGTCGTCGCCAAGACGCAGATACGCGCGCGCCTGGAGTCGCAGAACGAGCAGCGCGAGAAGAAGATCGCGCAGTTGAATGAGTTCATCGCGCGCTTTGCCGCCGGCACCCGGTCCAGCCAGGTGACCAGCCGCAAGAAGGAAGTCGAGCGGCTGCAGACGACGGAGCTGGCGCGGTCGAACATTCAGCGCCCCTACATCCGGTTCGACATGCTCCGGCCGTCGGGGAAGACGGCGCTGGAGTTTGATGGCGTCGGCAAGAGCTACGGTGACCTGACGGTCATCGACGGCTTCAGCGCCAACGTGATGCGCGGCGAGAAGATCGCCCTGATGGGGCGCAACGCGCAGGGGAAGACCACGCTGGTCAAGTCGCTGCTGTCTATCCAGCCCGATTTGGCGGAAAAGGGCTTTACGCTCGATGCCGGAACCATCAAGTGGGGACATGAGGCGCAGATCGGGTACTTCCCGCAGGATCACACCGGCATGATCGAGCATGGGCTGACGGTCGCCGATTGGCTGCATCAGTGGGATCCGAAGGCGACCAAGGAGGACATCCGCGGCATTCTCGGCCAGATGCTCTTCCGCGGCGAGGAGGGACTGAAGCCGACGGCTGCTCTGTCTGGCGGAGAGGCTGCCCGGCTGCTCTTCTGCAAACTGATGCTGCAGAAGCCGAACGTGCTGATCTTCGACGAGCCGACAAACCATCTCGATCTGGAGTCGATTAACGCTCTGAACATAGCCCTGCAGCGATTCGAAGGAACGGTGCTGCTGGTCAGCCATGACCATGACCTGATCGACGAGGTCGCGACGCGCATCTGGCATTTCGAAAATGGGACCATCGACGACTTCAAGGGGCCGTACGAGGAGTACCTGGCGGCCACCAGCGCGGCGCGGTAGCGGGAGGGTCGGTTGGCTCTCCAGCTTAATGCGCAATCGGTGACGAAGACGTTCGGCGCAACGACTCTGTTCCGGTCGGTCTCGTTCACCATCAACGACGGGGACCGGATCGGTCTGATCGGCCCGAACGGCAGCGGCAAATCCACCTTGCTCAAGATGCTGGCGGGGCAGATCGAGCCTGATTCTGGCGAGGTCACTCCGCGCAGAAGCCTGCGGATGGCCTATGTTGAGCAGGATTCCAGTTTTGCGCCGGGGGCCACGGTGCGGCAGGTCATCGAAGACGCGCTCAGGCGGAGCGTGGTCCCCGAAGCCGATTGGGAGGCCCGGCTGCGCTCGACACTCGGCGCGGCGGGCTTCACGGAGTTTGAAGCCATCGCGGAGACATTCTCGGGCGGGTGGAGAAAGCGCCTTGCAGTTGCCGAGGCGCTCGTCCAGCAACCTGATCTGTTACTGCTTGATGAGCCTACGAACCATCTCGACCTGGCGGGGATCGAGTGGCTTGAAGACCTGCTGAGGAGAGAATCATTCGCCAGCGTGGTCATCAGTCACGACCGGTACTTCCTTGAGAATGTCGCGACCCAGATGGCCGAGCTGAACCGGGCCTATCCCTCCGGACTGCTGCGCTCCACCGGCAACTACAGCCAGTTCCTCGAAGCAAAGGAAGAGTTCCTTCACGCTGAGGCGCGCCATCAGGAGGCGCTCGAAAACAGGGTGCGCATTGAGAAGGAATGGCTGCGCCGGGGGCCCAAGGCGCGGGCTACCAAAGCCAAGGCCCGCATCGATAATGCCAACCGGCTGATCGCGGAGCTCGAGGATGTGAGCAACCGTAGCCGGACGGCCAACGCAGGTATCGACTTCAGCTCGACTGGACGGCAAACAAAGCGACTGATCGAACTGGAGCAGTTGAGCTATTCGATCGACGGGCGAACGCTGTTTGACCAGTTGAATTTTCACCTCACGGCCGGGATGCGCGTCGGACTGGTGGGGCCGAACGGCAGCGGCAAAACCACCCTGCTACGGCTGCTGACGGGAGAAATCGAGCCGACCGCCGGGGCGATCAAGCGGGCGAACCAGCTTCGCATCACGTACTTCGAACAGAACCGGCAGCTTGATGGCGACCAGACGCTACGGCGGGCGCTGGCGCCAGCCAGCGACTCGGTCGTCTACCAGGATCGAGTGATTCATGTCGCGTCCTGGGCGGCACGGTTCCTGTTCACGGGCGAGCAGCTGAACCAGCCGGTGTCCCGGCTCTCGGGAGGCGAAAGGGCGCGGGTACTGATCGCGCAGCTCATGCTGCAGCCAGCGGATGTGCTGCTGCTCGACGAGCCGACGAACGATCTCGATATACCGACGCTCGAGATACTCGAGGAGGCGCTGCTCGAGTATCCGGGATCGCTGGTGCTGGTCACTCATGATCGTTATATGCTCGACCGCATTTCCAACATTGTGGTCGGGCTGGATGGGCAGGGCAGGCGCCGCCAGCTTTGCCGACTATTCGCAGTGGGAAGCCTGGATGGCCGAGCGTGAGCAAGCGCGGAAGCCGGCGCGGCCGACAGAACGTGCTGCGGCGGCCACTCCGGCCTCGACTCCGGCGAGGAAGAAGTTGTCCTACCTGGAGGCCCGGGAGTGGGCATCCATCGAGGATCGGATCGGCGAGGCAGAGACACGACTGGCGACGGCGCGGACAGCGGTGGAGGATCCGGCGGTGGCTACCGACGCGGCACGCCTGGTCGCGGCGCTGGCCGAGCAGGAGCAGGCGCAAGAGACAGTGGACTCGCTGTATGCCCGCTGGGCCGAGCTTGAGGCCAAGCAGTCCTGAGATGTTCGGATTATCCTAGTTTCCCGGAAGGCGATAACGGGCACAAAAAGCCAGAGGTATTTCTCAAATGAATTCCATGAAGGCGATGCGGGTTGGTCCGGCGCCCTTGGGTCTGCCGCTGGTTCCTGCGGAAATACCGCGGCCGGAGCCAAGAGACGGCGAGGTACTGATTCAGGTTCATGCTGCGGGAGTCACCGTCACGGAACTGCTCTGGTATCCCACAACGCATAACCGTGATGGCAGTCCGCGGGACGGCGCAGTGCCGGGGCATGAATTCTCGGGCGTCGTGGCCGCTATCGGAGCCGGTGTCTCCGCTGTTGCGGCTGGAGACTCTGTTTACGGCATGAACGACTGGTTCGCGGATGGCGCGACGGCAGAGTTCTGCCTGACCAGGCCGGAGATGATCGCGCCCAGACCTTCGCGGCTCAGCCACGAGGAAGCAGCCACGGTGCCGATAGGCGCGCTGACGGCGTGGCAAGGGCTTATGCAGCGGGCGGATGTGAAGGTTGGCGAACGCGTCCTAATTCACGGAGCGGCCGGATCGGTCGGGATCTTTGCAGTGCAGCTTGCACGCATGCGAGGCGCGCATGTGATCGCGACGGCGTCGGAACGCAATGCGGCGCTAGTAAAAGAGCTTGGCGCGGATGAAGTGATCGACTACAGAAAAGAGCCCTTCGAAGACCAGGCTGGCAAGGTGGATATGGTCTTCGACTGCGTCGGCGGTGAAACGCGAGACCGCTCGTGGAGCGTTCTCAAACCCGGCGGACGCATGGTCACGATTGCCGCGGACAGCGAGGGTGAAACAGATCAGCGCACGAAAGAGGCTTTTCTTCTCGTGGAAGCCAATCGCGAGCAGTTGATCGCCATTTCGAAGCTTCTCGACGAGGGGCGGTTGCGGACATTTGTAAACGCCGCTGTCTCCCTCGAGCAGGCTACGGAGGCGTATAGCGGAACAGCCCCCAACAAGCGGGGATATGGGAAGGTTGTTGTTTCGATTCGCTGAGAATCAGCTGGGGGAGCTTCGATGAAAGTCTTTGTAGCCGGCGCAAGCGGGGCAATCGGACGGGCGGTCGTGGCCGAGTTGGTCCGCCAAGGGCATGAGGTAACGGGCATGACCAATCGGATGCGGGTTCAAAGTGTCTGCAGGATCAGGGCGCGGGCGCGCGCGCGCCGGCAGCGATCGCCAACGCGCTCGATCCCGAGGCGGTCGAGGCAGCGCTGCGGAAAACGCAGCCTGAGGTAGTCGTCGATGAGCGTACGGCGTTGCCCAAGTCACCCGCCGACCTGCCGAATTACGCAGCCGGTGATCGGCATCTCAGGCTCGCCGGCGGAGGCAATCTGCGGCGCGCCTGCGCAGGCTGTCGGCGTGCGACGGTATCTGCAGCAGTCGAGCGGCTTCTTCCTGGAACCGGGACCCGGACTGGCAGACGAGTCCGTACGGCATGCAATCCACGCCAGCCCGGGGATCGCCGCCAGCGCCGGGATGTACGCCTCACTCGAGACTCGCGTGCTGTGCCCAGGGGACCTGGAGGGCACGGCGCTGCGGTACGGGTTCTTTTATGGGCCAAACACCTGGTACTACCCGGATGGCGCCGCGGCGGAAGATGTGAGGCAGCAGAGGTCTCCGGTTGTGGGAGACGGACAGGGTGTGTGGTCTTTCGTTCACGTCGACGATGCTGCCAAGACTACGGCAGCGGCGATGACAGCGGAGCCGGGCATTTACAACGTCGTCGATGATGATCCCTCGCCTGTCAGCCGATGGCTGCCGGCTTTTGCCGTGTGGCTTGGCGCTCCGCCGCCGCCGAGGATATCGGAGGACGAAGCCCGAACGGCAGCCGGCGACGATGCGGTCTTCTATGGCACCAGGCTTCGCGGAGCTACAAATCAGAAGGCCAGGAAGCTGTTGGGGTTCGAGCCACGAAGGCTCGAGTGGTTCGGCGCGGGCGTTTCCTCGGCGCCTGCTCAGCGGCCGTAAAGGAACGTCCCGCACAAATCGGTGGAGTTCGCGATAGCGTCGGCGCGTAAGTTCAGGCATTTTTGTTCCCGAGAAGAAGGCGACCCGCAGCTCTCGGCCCGTAGCGTAGGTGGCCATCCACTGGGTTTCTTCGCTGCCGCAGAGCGTGTTCTTGTGCATGAACCGCTTAGCAGCGGGCACGTTCAGACGGTAGAGAAATCCGCCGCCAGGAACGCCACTTTCTGCGCTGAAAAGAGCGACGGCTTCCGCCGGCTGAAGCTTGCGTATTTCGGCGAGAGTAAAGATGGTGAAGTTGATGGAGAGCTTGTCGTCAGAGATTCCGAGGTCGCCGGTGATGGACGGTGGCTGTCGAGCTGGTGGCTCGCCAGAATCCTTTGTCCTGAGCGGAAGCTGAAAGAGAGCAGGCACAGAGGAGGGGCGCGGCGAGGGCGAACAGGGTGGCTTTCTTCATCTCTTCGAGGATGACATCCGGGGGAGTTTGTCGGCAAATCGGGGTGGGGGTTGGCACCCCTGGACTCTCAACCGAAGGGTGGAGGGAAAAACCATTCTTCGGGCCCAAGACATAAGAGCCAATGCGGCTTAATCTGGTTTCGTCTCTTGCATATACCACCTCCTGACCCTGGTCTGATGACCAGGGTTTCTTTTTGGTGGCTTGACTGGCAACTGTGGCTCTACGGTTTCGGGTCGGATGCCGGAGGCGGTGAAGGCTGGGGGGTCCGGGCGGGCTGGGAGTTCTGCTGAGAGGCTTGTCTGTCGAGCTTTTCGGCTTTCTTCCTACGATAGCGGCGAACCCAATCCGGCCAGAACTCGATGACTTCTGAGCCAATGATGCCTTCGGCGCTGACGGTCAGCCCGCGGGTGATGGTGTCGCCCCAGGTGCGCTCGGACTCAGGATAGTAGACGTTGGCGATGGCGGCTCCGATCATGTTGCCGGCGAGATTGGCGTAGTTCGGTCCCCAGGTTCCGTTGTCGCGTCTGCACCAGACGGTGCTGGTTGCGGCCCAGAGAATCCGGCTGCCGGTGGATCCGGTTCCCTTCTGGAAATAGCGGGGGTCTTCATGCCACAAGCTGGTCAGGATGGCGTTGCCGAACAGGTTTCCGATGAAGGCATCGGTATACGTTGCGCCGAATCGCTTGGCGTAACCCTCCATACCCTGTCCGTACTCGTGAGGGCTGTCGTCTGCCTGGTTGATGCCCGCGACAACGGCGGCGAGGCCGAAGGGCCATGGATCGGTCTGGCTCTTGAAGAAAAGCTGGAACTTCTGGGCCGGACTGAGGGGCAGCGCGTCGCGGTTAATGGTGGTGTTGAAGGCCGCCATCACGCCGAGGACACGTTGTTTCTCTTGAATTTTAAGCTGTTGGTCAGCGGGGATGGGTCCGGTGGATGGCGGCGAATCCGGCTGGGTCTGCGGCGCTTGCTTAGGTGCGGCTGAAGGGTCATCCGGCAGCGGTTCAGGCGAAACTGAAACGGATGCACTCGGCGCCAGCGCCACGGGCGGCATGGCGAAGGATGTGAGGTCAATATTGTCGGGGGCCGGGTGCGAGTCTTTCGTCTCTGCCTGCGCAGCAACAGCAGCAAAGGCCGCGGCAAGTATCAGGGACGCAAGCGCCAGATGCCGGAATGGGTGCAATCAAACTACCTCAAATATGCTCAAAATTTGGCGCTCAGGCCCCGGGGCGAGATGGCCGAGGCTCTCTACCGATCCGCGGCGATGATTCCTGCCTCTTCTTAGACGGAAGAAGTGGCCGCCAAGGCGATGCGCGGTTATGCCAACGATAAGCCGCTGGCCTCGGCAAGACGGAATCTCACAGACCAGAAGCGCAGCGGACGGCACTCCTACTTATTGTATTTGATCTTGACAGCGCCGGGTCGGATTTTCGCCGCTTTCTCTGCCGTTCGGGAATGTGAAAGGCGTCACCGAGAGGTGGGTAAAGGTATGCTACTATCCGTCCATCGAAGGCAGGCGAAAGGCTCATGGCAAGCGGCAATAGTTGGATCGATACACATACGCGTCTGCCCTCCAGCCCTGCCGGATTCGACCTGCGGCCGCTCTCGACGGGCGAAGTACTGGACCGCACATTTCAGCTTTACCGGTCTCGATTCCCGCTTTTCGCCGGGCTGGGCGTGTTGCCGGCCGCGGTAAGCGTATTGATGCAGGCGGTGCGGCTTCTGTATTCGGCCCACCAGAGCGTGCAGGTGCACACCGGGGCCAACCTGCTGAGGGTACAGGTGATCACGGCCATTCTGGCATTTGTCTCCGCGGTGCTGTCCCTGGTGCTGTACGGGATCACGCAGGCCGCCACCACATGGGCGGTCTCGGCGGTTTACCTTGGAGAGCCGGCCACGATCAGGACTGCGTATCAGACAGCGCTGAAACATTGGTTCCGCTACACGCTGATCGTCCTGCGGCAGATCTGGGCGGGATTCTGGCTGCCCATTGCCCTGTTTGCGGCTGGACTGGGTGTTGGAATCGCGAAGCGCGGAAAGCCCTCGGCCACGGCAATTGCCGGCGCCTTCTTTTTCGCCGCCGTCGTTTCGCTGGCGTATGCGCTCTGGGCTTACATTCGGGTTTCGCTTGCGGTTCCCGCCGCAGTCATGGAGTCGCTCCCCGTCAATGCGTCCATCAGGCGCAGCAAACATCTACTGATCACGCGTAAGGTACGTGTTTTTCTGCTGATCGTGCTTCTTTTTGCGCTTTATTTCGTGATATTAGCGATTCAAGCCCCACTCGCGGCGATCGCCTTTCGGGCACGGGGCGCCGAGGCCTTCCTCACGAACGCCATCAGTCTGGCGGCTGCCTTCCTGGCGAAAACTCTGGTCGGCCCGATCGGCGCGATCGCGCTGTGCCTGTTTTATATCGACGAGCGGGTGCGGAGGGAAGGCTTCGATATCGAGTGGATGATGAGCCGGATTGCTCCGGCCGCAGCGCCTGATGGGCCGCCTGCAATGGTGCCACCATCGCAGGAAGGTCCCGCCGGAGCCTGAGCTTCTCTAACGTAATCGCACCCGTGGAATGGCCTCCGTGAACCAGATCCAGTGTTATCTCGCCGCGTTGCTGCTCGCGGCCCTGCCGGTTCAGGCGCTGGCGCTGAAGCAGTCGAGCCTGGCGGAGTACACCGCACATCTTCGGGACCTGCACGCGCTGGTCGAACGATGCCAGGCAAGCGCCGCGGCCTGCGATCCCGCGCTGGTGAGAGATGACGATCAGGTAAAACTCGACGGACTGGGCGCGGGCGCCAACGTGAATGCGTCCGAGGCTCGCTATGACTGGCTGCGTAATGCAATCAAGGCCGCGAGCGATGGGAAGGCATCAGGCCGTCATGCGAATCTTGACGCGGCAGACGCGCGGATCGAAGAGGAGTTACGCGAGGCTGGGGCGAACCCTGCGGGCGTCCCATTTGCCGATGCGCGGCATAAGGCCGACGCCATCCTGAGGCATCCGGAATTTGTCACGGTCGCCGATCAGAGCGTCTGGGAGAAAATTCTTGCCCGATTCTTTCTGTGGCTCGACAGCCTGTTCAACCACGTCGCGAGCTTCGGACGGCGCTCGCCGTGGATCGCTCCGCTGCTCGAATGGGGATTGATCTCCCTGGCGATGGCCGGGCTGTTGTTGTGGGCGATGCGGACGCTGCAGCGGCAGCGGCTGGCGGTGCGCACAGAAGCAAGCCGGCAGATCGAGCCGTGGGAGGAAGCTTCGCGCAACTGGCTCAATCTTGCCGAAGAGCAGGCGGCGCGGCAGGAGTGGCGAGAGGCCATCCATTGCCTTTACTGGGCGAGCATCGTGATGCTCGAAGGGCGGCGCTTCTGGAGCCCGAACCGCTCGCGGACTCCACGGGAATACGTTGCCCTGCTAGAACCGGGGTCGCAGCGCTGGAGCCTGCTGCGTCAGCAGACACGAGGCTTCGAGCGCATCTGGTACGGGCTGAATCCGGCGGACGCGGCCGACTACCGCAGCGCGCTCGAACTGCACGAGCAACTGAGGGCGGCGTGAAAAAGCTCTCCGGCGATATGCGGATTCTGCTCTGGGCTGCCGCGGCGGCCCTGGTGGTGATTGTCGCCGGGGCATTCTTCGCTCCGGCGCGCGAGGACAACGACATCACTCCCAGCACCGACAACAGCGGCGCGCAGGGAGCCAAGGCGGCATTCCTTCTGCTCCAGCGTCTCGGGTACCAGACAGAGCGGTGGGACCGGCCCGCGAAGGAGCTGAGCGCCGCGGACGCCGCGCACACCACGCTCATTCTGGCCGGCGCATACCCGATGGATGTGATCGCGGAGAAGCCGGGGATTGAGAGTTTTCTGCGGCATGGAGG
Source organism: uncultured Acidobacteriaceae bacterium (assembly GCA_963782175.1). Lineage (GTDB taxonomy): Bacteria > Acidobacteriota > Terriglobia > Terriglobales > Acidobacteriaceae > Silvibacterium. The sequence continues at coordinate 240,681 of CAWAIX010000003.1, read as the reverse complement.
GCGCGTGCTGGCAACCGGCGCAGTCAGCGCAACGATGCTGCCGGAATCGCACATCGCGGGTTCGAACCGCGTCTATACGCAACTCTGCTACACGACCCCGCAGGGGCTCAGTTCTATGGCACGCGCCGGGCGGGTCGCGATGGACGCTCCGATCCGGTGGAACTCGGATGATGTGAACCTGCGCGTCGACCAGAGCTGCGGAGATGATGCCGTGGTTGTGCACTATCCGGTCGGCGAAGGCGAGGTGGTGTGGTGGAGCTCGGCGGCGGCGCTGAGCAATCGCGGGCTGAAGGACGATGCCAGCCTGAGGCTGTTTCTGGCCAGCGTGGGAGGGCCGCAACGGCGTGTCTTGTTCGACGAATATATCCATGGCGCGCGCGCGGACCTGTGGGCGACGACGGCGGGAACTCCAGTGAAGGCGCTCGAATGGCAACTGGCTGTAGTTGCGGTGCTGCTGGTGCTGAGCTTTGGCCGGCGCACAGGGCCGCTGCGGATCCCGGTCGAGACTCCGCGGAGTTCGCCGCTCGAATTTGCCGAGTCCATGGGGGATCTTTATCGCAAGGCGGGCGCGGTCAACGTTGCGACCGGGGCAGCGGAGCGGCGGCTCATGCAGTTTCTGGAACATGAGGGCGGGATTTCACGCGAGACGCTGCGGTCGACGCCGGAAGCGATCGGAGAGGCTGTCGCACAGCGATTCCGCTATGCGCCCAGGGGGTTGGTCGAGGACCTCAAGGCGGCGCGGCAGGCCGATTACACGAAGCTGACAGCCCACAGCGGGCTCGGCCTGGTGAAGCGGATCGACCGGCACATCGCAAACCTGGCCGCGATTGTGAGACATTCCAAGGCAGCGGTTGTAAGCGGAGAGACGGGTGACTGAAGAGACTTCCCAGGCAGAGCAACAGACGCAGACTATAGAGAGCCGCGCGGCGACCGCTCTTTTTGAGAAGGGACGCGCGGAGCTGGGCAAGGTCATCTCCGGGCAGATGGAGATGATCGACCAGGCGCTGCTGACGCTGCTGTGCGGAGGCCACGCGCTGGTCGAAGGCGTGCCCGGCGTCGCGAAGACGCTGACGGTGAAGACGCTGGCGCGGTTTCTGTCGCTCGATTTCCGGCGCGTGCAAGGCACGCCGGACATGATGCCGGCGGACATTCTCGGCACGAGCGTGTTTTCGCTCAAGACGAACGAGTTCAGCTTTCACAAGGGGCCGGTCTTCACGCAGTTTCTGCTGGCCGACGAAGTGAATCGCATGCCTCCGCGCACGCAAGCGGCGCTGCTCGAGAGCATGGAAGAGCGGCAGGTCACGATGGATGGCGAGACCCACGCACTCGATGAGTACTTCACCGTGTTTGCGACCCAGAATCCGCTGGAATTTGAGGGGACGTATCCGCTGCCCGAGGCGCAGCTCGACCGCTTTCTCGTGAAGATTCAGGTTGGGTATCCGTTGGCGGCCGAGGAACGCACGGTGCTCGAGCGGCACCATGCGAGCAGCGAAGCGGCGCACCTCGAAAGCGCTCCGATCGACAGCGTGAGCTTCGCGGAGCTGGCGGCAGCACGGCAGGAGGTGCGGCGGGTGCGAGTCGAGCCGGCGATGTTCGACTACCTGCTTGCCGTGGTGCGGCGCACGCGCGAGTGGCCGGCCGTGTCGCTGGGGGCGAGCCCGCGCGCGGCTGCAGGACTGCTGATTGTCGCCAAGGGATATGCGGCGCGGGATGGGCGCGACTATCTGATTCCCGATGATGTGAAGGAAGCGGCGCTTCCCTGCCTGCGGCACCGGCTCATCCTGAAGCCGGAAGTCGAACTGGAGGGGTTCGATCCGGACCGCGTGATCAGGGACATTCTTGCTGCCGTGCCTTTGCCCAAGTAGACGCGATGATTCAGACGCTTGTTCCCGAACCGGTCAGGGCTGAAGCGCATCCGCGGCGCTTCGGCTATGCGCTGACGCGCCGGGCACTCATCCTGCTTGTCGCCGGATGCCTGCTGACGATCCCGGGATTTTTTCATCCCCGATTTCATTTCGGATGGGTCTGGGCGATGGTGGCCTGGGACGCGCTGGTACTGCTGCTGGCCGTCATCGAGCTCGCGCTGCTGCCCCGGCCCCGGCAGATCACGATCGAGCGGCAATTTGAGAATTCGCCGGTGCTGGGCGAGTTGACGCGGATCGCGCTCGGGGTAACGCAGGATTCAAACCAGATTCTCGAATTGCGCATGACCGATGCGCTGCATTCCGCGCTCGATCCCATGCCGGCGACTCAAACCGTGCTGGCGTATCCGCGCGATCCGGTGCGAGTGACGATCGAGTGCACGCCCAACACGCGGGGAGATGTGATGCTGGGCGAGGTCTTCCTGCGCTATCGCGGCGCGCTGCGACTCGGAGAGCGTTGGGCGGTGGCGGATCTAAAGCAGAAGATCAGGGTGTATCCGCCGATGGAGCGGTCTCCGGAGGATACGCAACTGTATTTGTTACGAATACGGCAGATTGCGCTCGAGAAGCGACGGCTGCGGCTGCGCGGACTGGGCCGGGAGTTCGAGAGCCTGCGCGAATATCAACCCGGAGACGAGCTGCGCAACATCGCCTGGCCGGCCACTGCCCGTCGCGGCAAGCCCATCACGCGCGAGTTCACAACGGAGCGCAGCCAGCAGGTGTGGATCGTGCTCGACGCAGGAAGGCTTTCGCGGACGGCGTTCGAGTTCAGGCGGAAACCCAGCCCACGTCCCAAAAGCGGGACATTGGACACTCAGATTGATGGGGTTCAGGGCGAGAATCTCGTCCTCACGTTGACGCAGCTCGATCAGGCATCGGGCGCAGCGGTCGGGCTGGCGCAGGCGGTGATGCAGGCTGGAGACAAGGCGGCCCTGCTGGTGTACGGGCGAGGCATCCAGCAGCAGCTTCTGCCCGCGGCGGGCGCAGGGCATCTGCGGCAGTTCGTCGATTCGCTGTCACAGGTACGGGCAGAGCCGTCGGAGGCAAATCATCTGGCCGCGGCGGCACGGCTGAAGCATCTGCAACGGCGGCGTAGCCTGATCCTCTGGATCACGGAACTGGCCGACAGTGCGCGGCGTCCCGAGGTAGTCGATGCGGTCGCAGACCTGGCGCGCAGGCACCTGGTGCTGCTGGTGGTGCTGGGGCATCCGGAGTTGCAGCAGCTTGCAGCGCGGCAGCCTGAGGACGTAGAGCAGATGTTTGTCTCGACGGCGGCGATGGAGGTCCTCGAGCGGAGGCGCGAGGTGCTGGCCAGATTGCGGGCGCAGGGCGTGCTGGTGGTCGAAACCACGCCGGGCACGGTCAAAGCGGACGCGATCAACGAATATCTGGACGTGAAGGCACGCGGGCTGGTCTGAGACACACTCGGCGGGAACCCCGGCCGCCTCTGCCACGTATAAACTTGAAGGAAAGTCATGCAAAGTCTGGGCGATACCTTCGGACAGGTTTTCCGAGCTATCTGGGCGAACAAGCTCCGCTCGTTTCTCACCATGTTCGGGATCGCCTGGGGCGTAGGTTCGATGCTGCTGCTCATTTCGGTCGGGGAGGGCTTCCGGTCGGGCCAGCATCGCGCGCTGGCGACTTTCGGCAATGACCTGATCATGATGTGGGGCGGTACGATTCCCGCGGTGCCAAACCAGCACACCGGCATGCGGCCCTACAACCTGACGCTGAGCGACGCGGAAGCGATCCGGACTGAGGCGCCGAATGTGCGTGCCGCTGTAGCATTCCTGAGCCGCGACGATGTCAAGCAGCAGAGCCAGTACCAGACGGCCGGCGGAGATGTGATCGGCACCGAGGCCAATTATGACCAGGTTCGCTTCCTCCCCATCGCCGAAGGGCGTTTTCTCAGCGACGACGATATCCGGAACCGCAACCGGGTGATTGTGCTGGGGCAGAAGAGCGCGCAGCTCCTGTTTCCCGGGCGGCCTGCGATGGGCGAAATCGTCACGCTGAACGGAACGCGCTTCACGGTGATCGGCGTTGCGGCCAAGACCGGCCACGGAAACAATGACAGCGAGAATCAGAAGGTCTACATCCCGCTCTCGCTGATGCTGGAGATGTTTCCGATCAAGGGCGAGAACATCCCGCACGATTCAGTGACGTCGATTCAATACCAACCGACTGTCACGGGAGACGACCTCATCGCCAAGGCACAGGTGCACCAGATCATCGCGCGGCGGCACGGATTCGATCCGGAGGCTCCCGAGGCTTTCAACGAGTGGGACACGATCCGCACCGAGCAACTCATCGGAAAGATCTTCACCGCGATGGATTTCTTTCTCGGCGGTGTAGGGATGGTAACGCTGGCGCTGGGCGCGGTGGGGATCATCAATATCATGCTGGTCTCGGTGAGTGAGCGCACGCGGGAGATTGGACTGCGCAAGGCCATCGGCGCAACCAGCCGAAGCATTCTTTTCCAGTTCTTTCTCGAGGGGCTCATTCTGACCGGCGTGAGCGGGCTGCTCGGGGTCGCGGGATCGGCGCTGTTCATGTACCTGCTGAGTTCGGCTATCGGGGAGGGCATCGACGGATTCGACCCGCCGCGGCTGGTGCCATGGTCGGCGGCACTGGCCATTGTGTCGCTCAGCGTAAGCGGGATTATTGCCGGGCTTTATCCGGCGGGCAAGGCGGCCGCGCTGGAACCGGTAGAGGCGCTGCGGCGCGAATAGCGCTGCGGCGCGAAATAAGGGAGCTGACGATGTTTCGCGATCTATGGAAACAGGCCTTCGACGCGATGGTTTACAACCGCCGCCGCACAATGATCACGATGTTCGGCATGGCCTGGGGCATCGCCACGGTGGTGCTGCTGCTGGCCTACGGCGCGGGATTCGGACGGGCCATCGAGACCATTTTCGCGGAGTGGGGCACGCAGCTGATAGGGATTTTTCCGGGCCGGACCTCGGAGCAGGTGGGCGGCTCAAAGGCGGGCGTACAAGTACGGATCACCAAGGATGACATCGAGAGGCTGGAGCTGACCGTTCCGGGTGTGAAGCACGTGACGCCGATGCTCTCGAAGGACCTGCCCGTGGCCAACGAGCTCCATACCTACACCTGGACTGTGAACGGTTACCGGCCGATCGTGCAGGAGATTCTGGTGCTCGACCTCGAGACGGGACGCTTCTTCACCGACGACGACGATGCCAACCGCGCGCATGTGGCCGTGATCGGCTCGGAGGCCAAGACCAAGCTATTCGGGGGCGAGTACGCAATCGGCAAGCGCATCCGGCTCAACGGCATCAGCTTCGAAGTGATCGGGGTTCTGCAACCCAAGATGCAGCAGGAGGGCGACAACGTCAACCGGCAGGTGTATATCCCGCTGAGCGCGATGGGCGACCTCAAGGATCCGAAGTACTACGACGGGGTCTGGCTGAACTACAACGGAGATCACGCGGCGGTACAGCAGGCCATCCGCAATACCCTGGCCGAGATGCACAACTTCCGTCCTTCGGACCACCAGGCAATCTTTGTGGCAGATCTCGAACAGCAACTGGCGCAGTTCAAGATTGTGACCATCGCCCTCGAGATACTGATGTTGTTTATCGGCGCGCTCACGCTGGGCATCGCCGGCATCGGCCTGATGAACATCATGCTGGTCGCGGTGCAGCAGCGCACCAAGGAGATCGGCATCGAAAAGGCGCTCGGCGCTCGCAAGCGCCATATCCTGGTCCAGTTTCTCGCCGAGGCGCTGGTCATCACCGGGATCGGCGGGGCTCTCGGGATTGTTCTGGCCTATGCCGTTTCGATCGGCATAGGTTCTATCACCTTCTGGAGCGCAATGGCTACGGATGCCAAGAAGGCGGACATACAGTTGCTGATCTCACCGTTGACGGTGTTGGTCGCCACGGGAATCCTGGTCGTCGTGGGGCTGGTAAGCGGGATGATTCCCGCGCTCAAGGCGGCCAACCTGAATCCCATCGAAGCGCTGCGCTACGAGTAGGTAGTCTCGAGCTTCATCGATTGCGAAAATTCACTGCGGAGATCACGAAAGGGCACAAGAGATTCTTGTGCGCTCTTCCTTTTCATCTGCGCACACGCTGAAATCATCATCTGAGAGAATGACCCTCGTGCTTGCCGTACCTTCAAGATCCGCAGGGCGTTGAGGCATTTGCGATGAGTTTCACCGATTGGCTGCTATCGGATATCCGGCAACCGGAGGGTGCGCACGGCGGTGCCGAGTCGCGACACGCCTCGCAACACACCTGGTGGCAGGTGATGTGCCTGACCGGCGTGGATTACTTCTCGACGCTAGGTTATCAGCCCGGAATTGCATTTCTCGCCGCGGGCATTTTGTCGCCGGTGGCCACCTTCATCCTCGTACTGGTGACGCTATGCGGCGCGCTTCCCGTTTATCGCCGCGTGGCGGAGGCGAGCCCCTACGGACAGGGCAGCATCGCGATGTTGGAAAGATTCTTTCCACGCTGGAAGGGCAAGAGCGTGGTGCTGATTCTGCTGGGCTTCGCCTCGACGGATTTCTTCATAACGATGACGCTCTCCGCGGCCGACGCGGCGACCCACTTCGTCCACAACCCGATAACTCCGCCGTCGCTGCACAGCCAGATGGGCGCGACGCTGGTCCTGCTGGGGTTGCTGGGAGCGGTGTTTCTGCTGGGCTTCAAGGAAGCGATCGGGATCGCGGTGGTCCTGGTCGGGCTCTACCTGGCGCTGAATGCCGTGGTGGTCGTGGTTGCCTTGTGGCACCTGTTCGAGCAGCCGCGGCTCATTCCCGATTGGGGGCACGCCCTTTTTGCCATGCACGGCAATCCGCTTGGGATTCTCGGCGTGTCGTTGCTCCTGTTTCCGAAGCTCGCGCTAGGCTTGTCGGGATTCGAGACGGGCGTCGCCGTGATGCCGCTGGTGAAATGCGAAGATCTCAAAGAACGCATCCGCAACACGCGTAAGCTGCTGTCGACAGCCGCGATCATCATGAGCGTGTTTCTAATGGCCACGAGCTTCACGTCGACGCTGCTGATTCCGGCGAAGGCGTTCGAGGAGGGCGGACCGGCGAACGGCCGCGCCATGGCTTATCTCGCGCACCAGTACCTCGGGGTCGGCTTCGGAACACTCTACGACATCAGCACGATACTGATTCTGGCCTTCGCCGGCGCGTCGGCGATGGCAGGCTTGCTGAACCTGATTCCGCGTTATCTGCCCGGCTTTGGCATGGCTCCGGAGTGGGCGCTGGCAACGCGGCCGCTGGTGCTGGTGTTCACGGGCGTGGCGTTTACGGTTACGTGGCTCTTCGACGCAAATGTCGATGCCCAGGGCGGAGCTTACGCGACCGGCGTGCTGGTACTCATCACTTCCGCAGCGATCGCTGTGACCCTATGCGTGTGGGACCGCTGGCTGCGATGGCCCTATCTGTTTATTTTTCTGCTGTTCGTTTACACGACCATCGTGAACATGGGCGAACGGCCCGAGGGCATCAAGATTGCGTCGTTCTTCATCATGTCGATCATTTTTGTTTCGCTGGTGTCGCGGGCATTCCGGTCGACGGAGCTGCGCATCACAGGCGTACATCTCGACGATGAGGCCGAGGCGCTATTCCGCGAGGACCCCGACCAGATCATCCGGATTGTGACGAAGAAGCCCGAGAACGGCAAGCCGTACAACCTGGATGAAACCGATGCCTACGTACGCTTCCTGCACAACCTCAGTCCCGATGAGACCTTATATTTCTTCCAGGTGGAGCGCGGCGATGCTTCTACCTTCGAATCCACGCTGACGGTTCACGGACGCAAGGAGGGCAAGCACCGCGTTCTCTATGCGAGAAGCCCGGTGGTAGCGAATTCCGTCGCGGCGCTGCTGATCGAATTGGAGAAGCGAACCGGGCAGGTGCCGCACGCTTACTTCAGCTGGACGGAGGGCAATCCGATGACGAACATCGTCCGCTACATTTTTCTGGGTGAGGGCGACACCGCGCCGCTCACTCATGAGGTGCTGCGGCGGGCCATTGCAGACCCGCGGCGCAGGCCAATCGTTCATGTGAGCTAAGAAGAGAAAAGGTGGGTTTACTTCGCGTGCAGGGCAGCCTGGACGGCCTCGACACCGGGCTGGGACTGTTTGAGGTACTCGCTGACTCGCTGCTTCTCTTCGGTCGTAAGCGTGGGCACCAGGGCAAGAATGCGGCGCAGGGTAACGGAAACGTCGTCAACGTAATTCATCATGCGAATTGCTTCGCCGGAAAGCGGCATACGGGCTCCTGAATTTTTTTCGGCTGTCATGGTTGAGGCTCCGCCCTCATTTTCCTTGACGGGCGGTGGGATAGTAAAGGCCGCCGGCAACTATGAGGCGGCCTGAGGGGCCGCTTCAGCCTCGGCGGTCTCCGATACGGTCTTGATGGTTTGGAAGTACTCGGTCGGGGGCACATCGCGGTCGGCAACCTCGGCGATGGCCGCCAGCTCTTCGGCGATCTCGGGCGTAAGGGCGCCAGGCTTGCAGCGCCAGGTCCAGTTATTGCCGGAGCTGGACGGCATGTTCATGCGGGCTTCGGGGCCAAGCTCAAGGACATCCTGCACGGGCACGATGCAGATGTCGGCGACCGAGTTTTCGACGGCGCGGATCATCGCCCAGACGAAGTCCTTCTTGTGGCAGCCGAGGTAGGTCTTCGCGGCCTGCTTCTCGGCCCTGGTCGCTTCCTCTGCCCACCAGCCGAGGGTGGTGTTGTTGTCGTGGGTGCCGGTGTAGACCACCGTGTTGTTCACATACCGGTGCGGCAGGTAGTTGTGGGCATGGCGGTCGGCGAATCCGAACTGGAGGATGCGCATGCCGGGCAGATCGAAGTGGCGGCGCAGGGCGTCGACCTCGGCGGTGATGACGCCCAGGTCTTCCGCGATGAAGGGCAACTCGCCCAGCTCATCGCGCAGGGTCTGGAACAACTCGGCGCCGGGAGCCTTGATCCATTCGCCTTTGACTGCGGTTTTCTCTTCGGCCGGGATGGCCCAGAAGGCTTCGAAGCCGCGGAAGTGGTCGAGCCGGATAATGTCGTAGAGCGAATGGGCGCGGCGCATGCGGTCGATCCACCACGTAAAGCCCTGCTTGCGCAGCACATCCCACTGATACAGCGGATTGCCCCAGCGCTGGCCGGTGGCGGAGAAGTAGTCGGGCGGCACGCCGGAGACGCGGATGGGCTCGAGATTCTCGTCGAGTTCGAAGATGTGCGGGTTGATCCAGACATCGGCGCTGTCGTAGCTGACAAAGATGGCGACGTCGCCGATAAGCTTGATCTTGCGCTCGCCGCAGTGAGCGCGAAGGCTGCTCCACTGCCGGTCGAAAGCGTACTGAATCACCTGCTGCATTGCCAGATCCTCGGCCTGCTCGCGGCGAACCTCGTCGAGCGCGGCCTGCTCACGATGCGCAAGCGGCTTGGGCCAGGTGTTCCACGATGCACCTTTGTACTTTTTCCGCAGCACGGCATAGAAGGCGTAGTTCTCAAGCCACGTGCCGTTCATGCGGCAGTACTCTTCAAAGTTCTGCCAGTCCTTGTCGGTGTGATGGCGCAGGAAGTTGCGGGCCGCCTCCTCAATGAGCGGTATCTTCGCGTCGATCACTTCATTCCAGCACACTTCGCCGCTGCATCCGGGCAGATGGGCGAGGCGGTCGCGGCCGATCCATCCCCAGTCGGCCAGCAAGTCCAGCGAAATGAGCAGTGGGTTGCCGGCAAAGGCCGAGGTTGCCGCGTACGGGGAGTTACCGTATCCCGTGGGGCTGAGCGGCAGAACCTGCCACAGGCGCTGCTTGGCGTCGGAGAGGAAGTCGGCAAACTCGAAGGCGGCAGGGCCGAGATCACCGATGCCGCCGTTCGATGGAAGAGAGGTGACGTGCAGGAGGAGTCCGGAGGCGCGGTCAAAAGGCATAAAGAGAATTCCTGGACCGAAAGTGGCCCGCGGTAAGGCTAATACTATAGCCGCGGGCCGGTGTTATGAATGCTGACAAGCTGTTAGATGCGCGAACTAAATTGGCGAGCGGCCGCCGCCGAAGGGAGACTGCGCTTTCGCATTCATGCGGATGCGGCCTTCCTTCTCGTATTTCTGCTGGAGCGTGCTGATGAAGACGGCGAAGGCTTCGTCGCGGCGCTGCTCGAGTATCGATTCGCGGGTGGCGTCGAAGTGCTTGGCGATGTCGTCGCTAGTAGGCTCCTGCTTGTCGACGATCTTCGCGACGATGCCGGTGCGGCCGGTATTGATCGGTGCGCTGAACTGGCCGACATTCAGGTCGAACAGCTGCGGCGCCGCGGATGCGAGCGCTCCGACATCCGGCACCTGTGCATCGCGGCCGACCAGGTCGCTGGTCTTGTCGGTTGCGCCGACTTCCTTGGCAGCCTTGGCGAGGTCGTTGTCGGCCTTGGCTTTGATTGCCAGCTCATTCACCTTTTGCGCGAGAAGCTGGGGAAGCTGTTGCGCGCGATAGTCGTCAAGGATGTGCGATTTGTAATCGGCAAACGTGGGTGCATGCGACGCCTGGGTGTCCTCGACCTGGAAGATCGCATAACCTTCACCGGTCGTCGTCACCTGCGGGGCTCCGCCCTTCTTCGCGGCAAACGCGTCGGCCAGCATCTTCGATCCGTCGGGCAGGCCCGGAACGACGGAAGACTGGTTCAGGAAGTCGGTTGTGACGACCTGCAGATGATGCGCTGCGGCAGTCGCGGCGAGTCCGTTCTTCGCGGCTTCGGCCGCGACCTGCTGTGCGAAGGCCTGCTCCTGCTGAGCTTCCTTCTGGCGCGTGAGCTGCGCCGCGATAGTGGTCTTTACTTCGCTCAGCGGACGCGTGTGCGCGGTCTGCTTCTCCTCGACCTGAATAATGTGATAGCCGTACTTCGATCGCACCAAGCCGGAGGTCTGTCCGGGCTGGAGCGAGAACGCGGCCTGGTCGAATTCGGGGACGGTCGCACCGTGCTTCAGGAAGCCCAGTTCCCCGCCCTGATCCTTGCTGCCGGGGTCGTCGGAGTACTTCTTGGCGAGATCGGCGAAATTCGCGCCCTTGTGAAGCTGGTCGAGGACGTCCTGCGCCTTGGCCTTGGCGGCGGCATCCGCCTTGGGGTCGTTGCCGTCAACCTTGATGAGGATGTGCCTCACCTTAACCTGATCGTCTACCTGGTAGTCCTTCAGGTGCTGGTTGTAGTACTGCTGGATCTCTGCGTCGGTGACCTGCGGCGCGCCCTGCGGCAGATTGGCGTTGCTAAAGGCAATGTACTGAATCTTCCGCGCCTCAGGCACCGCGTTGGCGTAGCGGGCGGCGTTCTTCTTGAAGAACGCTTCGAGGTCGGCGTCGGTGGGATTGACCTGCTTCTGCAGGTCGTCGGAGCTGAGGACGGCGTATTCGAACTTGATCTTTGTGGCTTCCTTGCGATACGCGTCGCGAACGTCGGCGTCGGACACCGTTACGCCGCCGGTGATCAGCGCGCGCAGGCGATTCTCGGTGATCTCGTCCCGCACTTCACTCTCGAATTTCTCCACCGGCATATTGAACTGCTGCGAGACGAACTCCGCGTACTGCTGCTTGCCAATAAAGTTGCCGCCCGGAAAGAGGACCTGGCCGAAGGCGCCGGTGTGCAGGAACCGGCTCACATCGTCGTTGGTCGCCTCGAGCCCCAGCCTCTTGGCCTCGATCAGCTCGATGCGCTGCTGGATAAGCCCCTGAGCCACGCGCGGCATCATCAGGGGCGCGTAAGCGTCGGGCAGCCCCTGGCGCTGGAGCATGCGCGCGGCAATCTGCTGCACATCGGTCGTGGAGACTTCATCCATTGGGGGCATGAAGCGTCCAAACCAGCCGCCGCGGCCGATGGTCGCGTAGGTGTCCGCATTGGCGACCTGGTCGCTGAAGATGCCGGGCACCAGTGTAATCACCATGGTGATGCAGGCAACAGAGATGATGACGACAAAGATGCCTTTGGTTAATTTGCTGTCTTTCTGGAGGAAGCGGATCATGGGTGAGTGACGACCTTTGCTGTACAGCGCTCGCAGCAGGCTCCGGCCATGTTGTGGCGCGGGTGCGCGAGAGGATTTCCTCCTGTTCTACAGGAAGCTCCACCAGTATAAATGACCTGCCCGTATGATCTCGAACCGGGCACTTTTCGCTTTAGACGCCAGCAACTTACCCTGCGCCACATGCGTCAACAACTGTGAAGCAGTCAGGAAGTGTGAAGCAGTTAGGGCGAGGTGACCGATGCTCTCGCGATGTTCGCTGGCGGTTCCGGTCCTTCTGTTTTCCGGTTTCCTCGTGCCCACATGGGCGCTATCGCAGTCTCAAAGCCAGCCGCCAAATCAGCCTTATACGATTCAAACCACCTCGCGCGTCGTCCTTACCGATGTGACGGTTACCGACAAAAACGGCAACCCGGTTCACGGTATTCCCGAATCCGCTTTCCAGATCTTCGATAACAATAAAGCGCAGACGATCGACTCTTTTGAGGAGCACACCAGCGCAGCCCCGGCCGTCGTAATGGAACCAGTAGCGGCTGCAAAGGGCGTCTACAGCAATGACTATCTCAAGCATCTGCCGCCGGCCCTGAGCGTAATCATCATCGACATCGCCAATCTGTCGGTTCCCGACCAGATGTACCTCTACTATGAGCTGAACAAGTTCTTCAAGGAGCAGCCACTTGTCCAGCCACTGGCGATTTATCTCCGCGCCGGCAACGGCTGCTTTCTCGTGCAGAACTTCACGGATAACCGTGAGTTGCTGCTCACAGCTCTGCGCAAAGCGATTCCCCGTATCCCGCCAACGGGCCGCGAATACCTGAGCGACATCGACACGCTGAATCAGATCGGCGGCTACCTCAACCAGCTGCCTGGCCGAAAGAACGTCCTGTGGTTCTCAGGAGGATCGACTTTCTACCTCCGCGACAATTTCGCCATGTCTGAGGATCCAGCTGCCTGGCGCGCTCTGTATGACTTGTTGGAGCAATCGCGCATCGCCGTGTATCCCATCGACGCGCGCGGGCTCATGAATATCTCACTTAGGCCCGGCGTGACGAACCTCCTGTGGGCCCAGTGGCTGAAGATGAACGAAACAGCACTGGCCACGGGGGGCCAGGCTTTCCACAACAACAACGGCATGCTGGAAATTACCAGCCACGTGCTCGCTTCGGACACCAGTTTCTACACGCTGACCTATTCACCGCACGACTTCCACTTCGACAACAAATGGCACAAGGTCCGCGTTGCGCTGAACGCAAAGGGATATCAGCTGAGTTATCGCCGCGGATATTTCGCCGATGGGGGCCCGGAAGTGGCAGGGCAGTCGCAAGAGTCAAAGGCGAGAACGCGCCTGATGCCGAACGGCGAAAAGGTTGAGCTGGCCGAGATGCGCAGCGTTCCGATCATCTTTCAAGCGCGAGTTCTGGCGGCATCCGACCCCGAGGTGGCCTCAACTCCCGCGCCCATAGCCGTTGTGCCAGCGCCGCCGCCGAAGAAGGGCTCGGTCCGATACTCGATTCGCTATTCCTTCCCGGTGAATGAGCTGACCCGGCAAACCATCAACGGAAAACCGGAAGTCATCTTCGTGGTCGCCGCTGTCATTCTGAATAACGACGGCTGGGCTGTCGATCGCCACGGCGAGCGTGTGACGTTGATGCTGAACGAGGATGCGGTGCGGCTTCATTCTGACGCGCCGGTGACTGTCGACGAGCAACTAAATCTGAAAAAGGGCGACCAATACCTTTTTCTAGCCGTTTGGGACGTGACCAGCGGCCGTCTGGGAACCCTGCAGGTCCCTCTGCAGGTCCCGAAACCAGGCAAAGCGGCGAGCAGCAATTGATTGCCGGGCTTCACATCCGCTTAGCGAAAAATCGCGCCAGAGTCAGCCCAAAGCCCATACACTGGGCGTGCAAAATTTCTCTCTTCTGCCAGGAGGAAGACTCAATGAAGCTTTGCCGCCCCGGTATGGCGATCCGTCTCGCCGTCGCTCCCTTGTTGCTCATCGTAATCAGCGGAATCCAGGCCGCCAGCGGAGCCCAGGGCCCGAGCCAGCATCCGCTCATCGACATGCTGGCCCAGAAGATCATCCAGAAGTATCAGACCACGCCGTGCGCCGAGCTGAAGATGAAGAAGGCGGAAAAGGCGCCTCCCACGCCGCAGGAGCAGAAAATTGTTCAATACCTCAGGAGCGATCCGCAGTCGCGGAGGATTTTCATCGACAAGATCGCGGCTCCGGTTGCGAACCGGATGTTCGACTGCGGAATGATTCCGTAGAGCCGGGTAAGCGCCGTTTACGCCAGCGTGATCAGCGTGATTTCCGGCGGACAATTGAAGCGGAAGGGCAGATTGACGGTGCCGATTCCGCGATTGACGTAGAGCTGCGTGGGGCCGAGCCGATACAGGCCCTCGATGTAGTGTTGGCCCAGGCTGGGCAGGAACATCGGCGGCAGGAACGGGATGCGTACCTGTCCCCCGTGAGTGTGGCCCGAGAGCATGAGGTCGACATTATTATGACGGACGACTTCGGGCAGGACGTCCGGCTCATGCACGAGGAGGATTACGGGCTCGTCAGCGGCGGCTGCGGGAACTGCTTGATCGAGGTGTATACGTCCAAGCACGGCGTCCCCGGTTCCGGCGAACCACAAACGCGCGCCATCGCGCTCAAGGGGGAACGAACGATTCTCGACCACCGGAATGTTGTGGGCCTCGAGTGCATCCCTCATCGACTCGCAGTAGAGCTTCACGACGCAGTCGTGGTTACCGAGCACCGCGTACCGGATGGGGCAGTGAACGTGGTTAAGTATCTCCGCGCATTCTCCGGTGAAGCGCAGCATGTCCTTCTCGGGCCAGAAGCCGGTGGTAATGTAGTCGCCGGTAAAGACGACCACATCCGGCTTGAGCAGATTGACGCGCTCGATTACCTGCTTGATGAAGTACGCCTCGGTGTATTCGGCGTAATGAAAATCAGAGAGCTGGGCGATGGTGAGGCCGCGAAAGGCTTCAGGCAGCCGGGGCAGTGTGACGGTGATTCTCTGGACGCTTACCTCGTGCCGCGAAATCTCGCCCGCATAAAGGGGCAGGCCCACCGCAGCGACGCCGGCAAGCTTCAGGAAGTCGCGGCGAGTGAGGGATTTTTTGCGTTGCAGCGTAGCAACATCCACTCTTCCATAATAAATGGACAACATGGAAGACCCAGGCTGCGGGTTCCTGGAATTAACGCGAATTCCATTGCCGGAGTCGCTCCGCAAAAAGAAAACGGCCGGACGATTTTCCGTCCGGCCTGGTGGTTCGCTCGTACGTTCAGCGCCCGTAATAGTAAGGATACGGGTAGGCGTAATAAGGATAGGGATAGTAGGGGTACGGATAGGGCGCGTACATGGGAACCGGCCGGTAAGGCCTCGGCACCAGGCGCGGCTCCTGCGGAGCGTTTGCGGCGAGGCGCTGCGCCTCTTGCCAGGAGACCGGCTGGACAGTTTCCGGCGCCGTCAGATGGAAGTCCACCTGCGACTCGACAGGCAGAACCAGCCGCGGACCATTGGTCGCCGAGGAGATGCCAAGGCCGACTGCGCCGCCGACTCCCGCGCCGATCGCCGCACCTGCTCCGCGTCCGGCAATTCCGCCGATGATCGCGCCGAGGGCTGCTCCGCCGATCGTGTTTCCGGCGGTGTAGCCAGCCTTGTTCGGGCCCTTGTTCGACCAGACATCAGTCGAGACGGGATAAACCCTGCCCTCAAGGTTGATGCCCGTCAGTTCCAGCCTGAGTTCCGCCGATCCGCCGAGCTCGCCTGCATTCTTCGCCTCGATGACCTGCCCCTGAATTGTCGCGCCGCGGGGGATTGCGAGCACTCCGCCCTCGTAGACATCGTTAGCCGCGGTGGCCTGAAAGTAAGTGCCGCTCTTCAGATGGGCCGTGTCTAGCGTCTCGTTCAGGCGCACGCGCACGAGTGTTCCGGCAGGTATCGTTACCGGGCCGGGAGCGGCCTGCGCGTTATAGCTCTGCTGGGGAGCTGGGTAGTATCCGGGCTGGTAGGGCACACGCCCGTTGTTGCTTGTAGGCGGCGGAGGAGCCTGATTCGGAGGAGCCTGATTCGGGACGGTCTGGTTCGACTGCGCCTGCGTATCCGGCTCATCCGGCGGCGGCGCCGGAGGTGGAATCTGCGAGGCGGCGGCACTGGAATCGACTGAGTTGGCCGCGGCCTGGTCCGGCGGAGGCGGTTCGGGCGAGCCGGGATTCGCGACCTTGATGTTGTTCACGATTCCGGCCACGCCGGGAACGTTGCTCGCAACCGTCTCAGCGCGTTGGAACTGGGCGTTGGTCTGCACAGTTCCAGAGAGATTCACAATGCCGTCGGCGGTCGCACACGCAATCTGTTGGCCCTGCAATGTGGCGTCGTGCGTCAGGGCGTAGCCGACATCGGCCTGGATCTGGGAGTCGGTGCGCTTCGGCTGAGAAGCTTGCGAGCTCGCGGCGTTGTCCTCACCCTGCTGGGCGAGCGCCGCTGTCCCCGCGGAAAACCATAGGCAACCGGCCAGCAATCCCGTGAGAGCTGTCCGAAAGAGCTTGCTGTTGCTACGATAAGTGCTCATGACTATCAAACCTCTGCGCTTCCTGAACTTTGCTGCGTTCCCAGCACTTAATTGGATGGACGCAGCGGGAGATGGAAGCGTTACCCTTTAGAACCCTAAACAGGCCCAAAAGTTTCGGGGACGAGCCTCAGCCCGTCCCCGCTAAATCCAGCCCGGCTTGAAACTTAGCCGCGCTGCTTCTTATAACGCTCGATGAGGGTGTTGGTCGAGCTGTCGTGCTTGCCGCCCGGGTCCTTCCCCTCAAGCTCGCCAATGATCTTCTTCGCCAGAACCTTGCCCAGCTCAACTCCCCATTGGTCAAAGGAGTCGATTTGCCAGATGGCTCCCTGCGTGAAGACGCTGTGCTCATAAAGTGCGACAAGCTTGCCGAGCGCCTCCGGCGTAAGCTCGTCGAGGAGAATGGTGTTCGTGGGCCGGTTGCCCTCGAAGACGCGGTGCGGAACGAGCCAGTCCGGCGTGCCTTCAGCTTTGACTTCTTCGGGAGTCTTGCCGAAGGCCAGCGCCTCGGCCTGGGCGAAGACATTAGACATGAGCAGGTCGTGGTGATCGCCGAGCGGATTCAGCGTTTTGGCAAAGCCGATGAAGTCGCAGGGGATGAGCTTGGTGCCCTGGTGGATGAGCTGATAGAAGGAGTGCTGCCCGTTGGTGCCGGGCTCGCCCCAGAAGATCGGGCCGGTCTGGTACTCGACCTTTTCGCCGCTGAGGGTCACGTGCTTGCCGTTGCTCTCCATGGTGAGCTGCTGCAGGTAGGCCGGGAAGCGCTTGAGGTATTGCTCATAGGGGAGCACGGCAACGGTCTGCGCGTCGAAGAAGTCGTTGTACCAGACGGAAAGCAGGCCCATGAGCACGGGCAGGTTCTTTTCGAACGGCGCGGTGCGGAAGTGCTCGTCGATGGCGTGGAAGCCGGCGAGCATCTTCTGGAAGTTCTCCGGGCCGACGGCCAGCATCGTCGAGAGGCCGATGGCTGAATCCATCGAATAGCGGCCGCCCACCCAGTCCCAGAAGCCGAACATATTTTTAGTGTCGATGCCGAACTTCGTGACTTCCTCAGCGTTGGTGGAGACAGCAACGAAGTGCTTGGCGATGGATTTTTCGTCTCCCAGTTTTTTGAGGGCCCAGGCGCGGGCGGTGTGCGCGTTGGTCATCGTCTCGAGTGTTGTGAAGGTCTTCGAAGAGATGATGAAGAGCGTCTCCTCGGCATCGAGATCGCGCGTGGCCTCCGCGAAGTCGGTGCCATCGACATTCGAGACGAAGCGGAAGGTAATGTCGCGGCGGCTGTAATAGCGCAGCGCCTCATAGGCCATGACCGGGCCAAGGTCGGAGCCTCCGATGCCGATGTTGATGACGTTCTTGATCGGCTTGCCGGTGTGGCCTTTCCATTCGCCGCTGCGGACGCGATCGGAAAACGCCGACATGCGGTCGAGCACTTCATGAACTTCGGGGACGACATCCTTGCCATCGACGAGAATCTTTTCGCCCTTTGGCGCGCGCAGGGCGACGTGCAGAACAGCGCGCTTTTCGGTGATGTTGATCTTCTCGCCGCTGAACATGGCATTGAGGCGCGCTTTAACGCCGCTCTCTTCGGCAAGCTGGAGGAGAAGCTTCAGGGTTTCGTCGGTGATGCGGTGCTTCGAGTAGTCGAGATAGATGCCTTCTGCCTCGGCGTTCAGGCGGGTACCGCGGCCGGGATCGTCCTTGAAGAGATCGCGCAGATGTTTGTTGCGGATTTTTTCGTAGTGGGCGGTGAGGGATTTCCATGCGGAAAGCTGGGTGAGCGGCGTGGCGGGCGCGGCGGTAGCTGTGCTCATAATCTGCCTCGTTTCTCTCGGAAATATCCGTTGGTGAGCCTTATACATGATTCGCCGGATGTGCGTCTGGTTACGCGAAAATTCGGTGACAAAACAGACTGCCGAGCTCTCAACATGGCGGCTCTGGTAGGATTCTCGCGAAGGAGCGCTCCGTGTTCCGTCATTCAGCCATCATCCCTTTTCTTCTCAGTGGGGCCCTCGCAGCGGCGCAGGCCCAGTCCCCCGCCCCCGCGGCGAGTCAGACCGCACCGCCGGCAAAGCCGCTGACCGCCGCAGCCGACGTGCAGCGCGCCTACAACGGCCTTAAAGGCAACATTCTGAAAGCAGCCGACAAGATGCCGGCGGAGAACTACTCTTTCCGGCCCACGCCGGACATCCGGACCTTCGCGCGGGTAGTGAACCACGTCAGCGAAGCGCAATTGCGCATCTGCGGCACGCTCAACGGGACCGCTCCGGACACGCTCCCCAAGGTGCCGCCGGAGACTGCCGACAAGACAGCAATCGTGGCTACCCTGCAGGCGTCATTCGCCGAATGCGACAAGGCCTACGCCGGGCTCACAGAAGACAACCTGATGCAGATGCTCACCCTGGGGCCGATCACTCGGACACGGATCGGCTTTGCATGGGGCAATGTCTCGCACGACAACGAGCAATACGCGACGCTCGCACTTTATATGCGCTTGAAGGGCCTCGTGCCGCCGAGCAGCGAGAAGTAAAAGCGGCTTAGAGCACCAGCACGCCGATTGCATCAAGGAAAATCGATGAACTCATAGATCTGTTCGTTCGTCAGATCGATTTTCGGGCCGTCGGAACCGAAAAGAGGAAACTTCACCCGGTTGGACTGGTTTGCTCGTGCTTTGAAGACCAGTTGTTCTGCACCATTAAGAAGAAGTTCACGGACCGATGTACCGGTAGCGGCCCCGTGCTTCTCCAATTGGAGATAAAGCGACACCGGGATTTCAAGGCTTACACGGACTGACTTCTTCTTCATGGCATAAGTATCGCACCATCATTTGATGGCGGAGCTCAACTCCCCGTCGGAATAATCCCTGCGTTCTCGACCATAAGAATCACAGTCCGCTGCGGAGCGCGCGTGCGGTGCACCGTTCCGCGAGGAACCACGAAGCCCTGCCGCGGAGCAAGTTCCACGCTGTGGCCCTCGAAATCAATGAAGAGCTTCCCCTCGACGACATAGAAGAACTCGTCATCGTTGTCGTGCTTGTGCCAGTGATAGTGGCCCTCAACGACTCCCAGGCGCACCACGGACTCGTTGATCTTGCATAGTGTCTGGTTGAACCACTTGTACTCACAGGCGTCGGAGAGCGCCTTCTCGTCGATGACCTGCATGGGCTGATACAGGATGTTCAGCCGCGTTTCGTATGGATAGGCGGGCGCAGGATTGGCCATAGGGGGAACCTCGCAACAACTCGGCTCCCATGTTAACTCGAATCAGGCGAGATCTGTCTTCCCCTCTTAACTGCTCATCGCAAACTTCCGTGCGGCTTCGAGCAGCTTTGTGACTGAATCTTTCGACGTCGACTCCGAATAAATTCGCAGCAGCGGCTCGGTGCCCGAGGCGCGCAGCAGCAGCCACGTCTTCGCCGCGTTGGGCCGGGCTTTCGCCTCGGGATTATCCAGGTAGAACTTGATGCCGTCCAGCGTTTCGACACTGAGAACGGGCATGCCGGCAAACTCCTTCACCCCGGCCCGGGCGCGGGCGATGGCAGCGTTTTTCAGGTCGTCAGGAATGTGCAGGTCGATGCGGCCGTATTCGTGGCGCCCGTATTTTTCCTGCATCGCGGAGACAAGCTGGCCCAGTGTCTTGCCCTCCTCGGCCATAACGTTGGCGAGCAACAGCGCGTTGAGCAGGCCATCGCGCTCGGGTAGGTGACGCGAGAGCCCGATGCCGCCCGATTCCTCGCCGCCCATGACGATGTCGGTCTCGAGCATCAGGTCGACGACGAACTTGAAGCCGATGCCGTGCTCGTGCAGCCTGCGTCCGTAGCGCTGGCAGATGCGGTCGATCATGCAGGTGGTATTGAAGGCGCGAGTCACGTCTCCGGGCCACTTTTTCCGCGAGAGCACCCATTCGAGCAGGATCGAATAAATCTTGTGCGGATCGACGAAGTTGCCGTGCTCATCGACGGCTCCGATGCGGTCCGCGTCGCCGTCGGTCACGAGTCCGGCGTCGCACTTGTGCTCGATCACGGTGTCCTGCAGGGCACGCACGTGTGGCTCGATGGGTTCTGGATTGATCCCAGGAAAGAGCGGATTGTGCTCGGCGCGGATCTCGATAAAGTCGACGCCGATGTCCTTGAAGATTCCGGCGAGAATGCCGGCGCCGGCGCCGTACATGCAGTCGACGGCGATGCGGAAGCCGCTTTTCGCAATCAGTTCGAGGTCGGCAAAACGCCGCAGGGCCTCGACATACTCGGGAACGAAGTCTGTCTCTTCGATGGACGCGGGAGCAGCTGCAGTCTGCAGCGGTTTCTCGAGATAGCTCTCGATGGCCGTCATGATCGACGGCTTGCCCGAGCCGCCGTACCATGCTTTGTACTTCACGCCGTTCCACTGGTAGGGATTGTGGCTCGAGGTAATCATCACGCCGCCGGCTGCTCCCAGGCCGCGCACCGCGTAGGAGAGCGCCGGCGTGGGCGTGACGCGGTTGGCAAGCTTCACCGGAATTCCCGATGAGGCCAGGACCTCGGCTACAGCGCGCGCAAACAGGGGCGACTCAAAGCGGGTGTCGTAGCCGATGCAGACGCCCTTAGTCACAGCTTCCTTAGGATCGGCGCTCGCGTGCAGGTAATTCGCGATCGCCGCAGCCGCGAGGCGAACGTTTGCGAAGGTAAAGTCGTCGGCGATGATGCCGCGCCATCCATCGGTGCCGAATTTGACTACAGTTTTGCCCATGCCTCTCCTGCAAGTTTCTTAAATCAAATCCGTGCGCCCGCGCGCGTCCAGTTCCTTGACGACTTTGCCCACATCCTGCGAGTGGTCGCGGGTGGTGATCAGCAAGGCATCAGGAGTTTCGACGACGACGAGATCGCGCACTCCCACAAGCGCCACGAATTTCGCCGGCGCGTAGACGTAGTTGCCATGTGCGCCGATCACCACGTTCCCGCTGCTGTCGATCACGTTGGCGTGGTCGTCGACGTTGGAGTCGTTTTCAATCTGGTGCTCGTAAAGCGCCGCCCAGGAGCCGAGATCGTTCCAGCCGAAATCTGCCGGCAGGCAGTAGAGATTGGAGCGGTGCTCACCCTTCGCTGAGCGCGGCTCCAGGATTGCGTAATCCACACTGATGTTTTCGCACTTCGGATACAGTTCGCGAAAGACGCGCTCGAACTCGGGCGTGCCATAGCCGGCGGCAATCTCTTCGAGCAGCGGGGCCGTGTCCGGCAGATGCTCGCGTACGGCGTTGGCCAGCGTCCGCGCGCTCCAGATGAACATGCCGCTGTTCCAGCAATAGTTACCGGCGGCGACGAACTCCTCGGCGCGCTCGCGGTTTGGCTTTTCAGTAAAGCGGCGGACGCGCTGCACGCCAGGCGCGACGGTCTCGCCGGTCTCGATGTATCCGTAGCCGGTTTCGGCGCGCGTAGGATTGATTCCCAGGACCACCATGTTCTCGCCGGATGCGGCCAGTTCAATCGCTCGCTCGATGGTGGAGAGAAACGCCGCCTCCGCCGCGATCACGTGGTCGGAGGGAAACATGCCGAGCACCGCTTCAGACGCGAGCCTTTCGATGAGGAAGGCCGCAAGGCCTGCGGCGGGAGCCGTGTTCCGTGCGATCGGCTCGCAGATAACCTGTTCCTCCGGCACGATGTCGAGTTGATCGCAGATCGTCCCGAAGAGCAGCTCATTCGTGATGACCCAGAAGTCCTCCGGACGGGCGAGCGGCCCCAGCCGGTCGACGGTATGCTGAATCATCGTGCGCTCGCCGTCGAGCGCCAGCACCTGCTTGGCCTGGGCCCTCCGGCTGCGCGGCCAGAAGCGTGTTCCGCTGCCTCCGGCAAGAATGATGGGACGAAATTCGCTCTTCAATCGAGTCTCCAGATTGGTCTTCACTTGTGAATGGTCAGCTCGGTTGCAGTTCTAAATTGCCGGTGCCGGCAAATAAGAACTGTCAACTCTTCAAACTGATTTGGGTACGATGCGGATTACCTCGGAGGGAACGTCCACGCAGAACCTGACGCCGCTCGCTGCCGCCGGAACCACCGCAAGCTCATACCGTGCGACAGGAACAGGGTCTCCTCCATCGGCGAAGATGCGGACTGCGCCTTCTTCAACAAAGAAGATCTGTACCGCTTCAGTGGGTGCGGCAAGACTGCCCGGCGCTTCGCCTGGGGCGAGCGGCCATCGCTCGATCTCGAAGTACTTTTCGTCTATCAGCACCGCGTGGCCGTTCACCTTGCGCGGCGGGATCTTTCCGGCGCGGGTCTTGAGCCGCATGGCTTCGAGCGACTTCTCCAGATGGAGCTCGCGGGGGCGGCCGTAGTCATACATGCGATAGGTCAGGTCGCTGGTCTGCTGCGTCTCCAGAATGACCACGCCGGGACCCATCGCGTGCACCGTTCCCGCGTCGACAAAAAGCATGTCGTGCTTGTGGACGGGAATCATCTCCAGCAGTTCTTCGAGAGTCGCGCTCCGGATGGCCGTGCGAACCTGCTCGACCGTAACGCCTGGCCGAACGCCGAGTGCCACGGCCGCGCCGGGCTGAGCATCGAGGGCGTACCAGCACTCCGTTTTGCCACGCGGCTCGCCGTGCTCGCGGGCCATGGCGTCATCAGGGTGCACCTGCACGCTCAGCTTTTCTTTGGGAAACAGAATCTTGACCAGCAGCGGAAACTCGCCGTCACCGAGGGCCGAACCCAGCAGTTCGGGGCCGTGATTATCCGTTATGGCACGCAGCGTTTGTCCGGCGAACGGCCCTGTCGCGGCCTTGCACATTTCTCCCGTCAGCCAGACTTCGCCGATTGGCTCGCCAGCGGTCTTGTAGTCGAACCATGGCGCGAGGTCGTGAAATCCCCAGATTCGGGTGCGGAAGTATGGCGCTAGCCGGAACGGAAAGATTTCTCCCATGCACTTTCAGTATGCCCTATAACCTTCCCTCGGGGCCCCGGTTTGCCTCTGCGCCGGGTTTACCATAAAGCTAGAATGGCTCGTTACTTAGTGACCGGCTGTGCCGGCTTTATCGGATCCCACCTTACAGAAAAGCTGGTCAACACCCTGGGTGCGAACGGAGATGTCATCCGCGGCCTGGACAACTTCGAGACCGGAAGATGCGAGAACCTTGCCCCGTTCCGCGACATGATCGAGTTCGTCGAATGCGATTTGCGGGAGGCGGCAACTGTCGCCGAAGCCTGTCGCGGAGTCGACTTCATCTTCCATGTCGCGGCACTCCCGTCGGTTCCACGCTCGGTGAAGGACCCGCGCACCAGCCACGCGGCCAATATCGACGGCACGTTCAACCTGCTGGAAGGGGCTCGTGCCGCCGGGGTACGGCGCATCATCTATTCGGCGTCCTCCTCGGCCTACGGTAACCAGCCCGGCTTTCCTCGCGTCGAGACGATGGTTCCGATGCCGATTGCGCCGTATCCGGTGCAGAAGCTGGCGGGCGAGTATTACATGAAGAGCTACTGGCAGGTTTATGGGATCGAGACGGTCTGCCTGCGGTATTTCAACATCTTCGGACCGCGCCAGGTGCCGGATTCTCCCTACAGCGGCGTCATGGCCAAACTGACGCTGCAGATGATGCGCGGCGAGCGCCCCACCATCTTCGGAGACGGCGAACAGGGCCGCGATTTCACCTATATCGACAACGCCGTCTCGGCCAACCTGCTGGCCATGGCGGCACCGGCGGAGAAGGTCGCTGGCCGTGTCTTCAACGTGGCCTGCGGCGAGCGCCACACCGTAAACAAGACCTTCAAGATTCTCGCGGAACTGCTGGACTTTAAAGAGCAGCCCATCTATGGACCGCCGCGCGCCGGAGACATCCGGGACTCGCTGGCCGACATCAGTGCAGCCGGCGCAGCCTTCGGCTATAGCGTGGCTGTCAGCTTCGAAGAGGGGCTGCGCCGCACCGTCGAGTGGTACAGGCAACAATACGCTGAAGTTGCTGTCCGCTGATCCCGCGTCCAGTCAAAACAGCGGTTTTGGGAGTACTTTTTGATGTTCTGCGTTCGCCTGGGGGCGTATAGTCGGCTTGCCGTTATAAACCTCCCCACGAAAGGCAGGAACATTTATGAAGAAGTACGCTGCGGAATTTGTCGGGACGTTTGTGCTCGTATTCGGTGGTGTCGGCAGCGCTGTCCTTGCGGGCAAGCACATCGGCTTCGTAGGCGTGGCTTTCGCCTTCGGACTGTCGCTGCTGGCCATGGCCTACGCGATTGGGCCGATTTCCGGCTGCCACATCAATCCGGCGGTGACCCTTGGCATCCTGATAGCGCGGAAAATCGACGCCGTGGATGCGGTCGTGTACATGATCGCGCAGACCATCGGCGCGATTGTCGGTGCCGGTGCGGTCCTTTACGTCGCGAAGGGATTGCCCTACAGCTATGCCGCTCATATAAGCGGCCTTGGCGCTAACGGCTACGGCCTGCACTCTCCTGACGGATACTCGATGGCTGCAGGATTCGTCGCCGAGGTCGTGCTTACGGCGTTTCTGGTGGTGACCGTCCTCGGCTCGACGGACATCAAGGCTCCGGTCGGCTTTGCCGGCATTCCCATCGGACTCGTGCTGGTGCTTATCCACCTCGTCGGCATTCCGATCACGAATACCTCGGTGAATCCGGCGCGCAGCATCGGCCCTGCAATCTTTGTCGGCGGATGGGCTCTTCAGCAGTTATGGCTGTTTATCGTGGCGCCGTTCATCGGAGCGATCCTCGCGGCCATCGTTTATCTCTTCCTGCGTGACACGACTCCGCTCATCTCGACCAAACAGGCCGAGCGCGCGCTGGGAACCGAACAACTAGAGCGAGCGGTCGAAAGCGGCGTAGTGAGGTGAGTTGATCTTTCGCGGCGGTCGCCCCGCCGCGAAACCCCACCCTACTTCCCTGCCGCGTTCACCAGATCACGCATCGGGTCGAGCACGGTGAAGCGCACGAGACCAACGGGCTTGGCCGCCTGGTCGAGGACGGCCTGCTTCGACTGGGCCCATCCGGCGGGCGGCGTCTCGTGCTTGTCGATAAATTGCAGCGCCTCGATGCCGGCGGTTCCGAGGTCGGCAAGTTGTTGCGCTCTTGGCGCCGGATCCTGCAGCAGCGGCGCACCCGACATCAGCGCGAGAGCGTCCGGGCCGGCCGCGATCCAGCTTTCGAATGCTGCCTTCAGCTCAGCCCGCGCAGCCGGGTCGCGGTTCGCCAGATATGCCTTCACGAGAATCTGCGTCCGGTAGCGCGAAGGCGGATCGGGCCGCACCGTGTCGACGAGATGATCCATCGGCGTGAGCTGCGAAGTGTGCTGTGTATCGGAGCGCTCATCGAAGGTGACCGGCTGCAGCACGCTCGCGAGCACCCGCAGAGGCTCGATCTGCGCCGTTCCGGCAAGTTGCCTCAATCCCACGTCCTCGGCTGAGAGATGCGTGAGCCCGACCGCCTCCAGCCGCAGTGATTCGACCCAGAGCCTGCGGTACATGTCATCCACATTGTTCACGCTCTGCGGAGACCACAGCCGCTCGGCGATGGCGGCGGTCCGAGGCCAGACGCGCGAGTCGATGCTGCGGGGCGAAACGTGCTCGCTCCACATGCAGGCTTCGCCGCCAAGGATGCGCGCCTGCTCTTCGGGGGTGAGCGTCGTGCCCACCGGCACCGGATCAGCCAGGTAATGCTGCTCGGCGGAGTCGATGTGGTCGAGATAGTAGGGCTGCGCGAGAATACCGTCGTATCCCGCCTTGGCGCTGGCGGCCAGCGAGTCAAATCCGCGCCACGACTCGATCACAGCGTCCTTCGAAAGCCCGGGTGCGAAGATCTCGTCCCACCCGATCATGCGCTTGCCGTGCTTCTTCAGAATAGGTAACAGTTGCTGGTTGAAATAAGTCTGCAGCGCCGCCGTGTCGTTCAGGTTGTGCTTCTTCGCGAACTCCTGAATGCGCGGATTCGACTTCCACTGCACTCCGTTGTTCTCGTCGCCGCCGATTTGCATGTAGGGATCGGGGAAGATTTCGGCCATTTCTCCGATGAAGCGGTCGAGGAACTTATAGGTGCTCTCCCGGGTCGGGTCCATCACGGGATCGAAGATGCCGTATTCGCGCTCGATCTGGTAAGGGCCGCCGTAATCGGGCCCGTTACCGCTTGCCAGTTCCGGATAGCCGACCATCCACGAAAGCGCGTGGCCGGGAATGTCGAATTCAGGAACGACGCGTATGCCGCGGTCACGGGCGTAGGCAACGATTTCGCGCGCCTGGTCCTGCGTGTAGAAGAGCCCGTCGGAGCCCAAACCGGCCAGCTTCGGGAAGACCTTGCTCTCGATGCGGAATCCCTGATCGTCGCTGAGGTGCCAGTGGAAGACGTTCATCTTCACGGCGGCCATGCCGTCGAGAGTGCGCCTGATTACATCGAGGGGCTGAAAATGCCGGCTGACATCGATCATGAGACCGCGCCAGCGAAAGCGGGGCGCGTCGTCGATAGTGACGGCGGGAAGGAAGTAGCTCTTCCCGTCGTTCTGCACAAGCTGGAGGAAGGTCTCGAGTCCACGGATCGCTCCTACGACGGTCGCGGCTTTGAGATGCGCGCCGCTCGGAGTGACTTCGAGCGAGTACGCCTCGTTCTCATCCGGACCTTGTACAGCTTCGCCGGAGCCATCGACGGTGATGGTCAGCGCTGCCGCACCGCTCGCTGGAGCCGTCGCAATCTGCACGCCGGTCTGCATCTTGAGGTGGACGAGTATGCGGCCGATCGCCGCGTCGAGGCGCGCGTCGTGAAACTTATCGACGCTGGTGGTGAACTGGGGCGTGATCGCAAGCGATCCGGAGTTGACGGCGAGGTGCGCAGGTTGCGGCATCAGCGTGTTGTTGAAGCCAGGGGCCGATGTTTGCGCATTCGCGCAATGGACTCCCATGGTGAAACCCAGAACTACCCCGGCTGCGATCAGGCGATGGATCACTTGGGCGACTTCCTCCGAACTGAAATTGGGCGTAATCAGCAGTCTCAGGACGCTGGTCTTCGCGTGTCAAGTTTGTGCACTTTAACTTGCTACCTGTGCACCGAGCCTTCATGATGAAGGCACCCATGATCGTCGCTACTCAACAGCGTCCAACAAAACCGATTAGGCTGGAACCGCGCTGGCCAGCGTTGCTCGCTCTGCTTGCCGTGGGCGGATTGCGTCTGGCACTGCCGTCTTACCTGTCCGTTGGCCCGGACTGGATGCTTCTCGTAATTGTTGCCGTACTGGCTGCCCCGACCGAATGGGCGCGGATGCGCGAACGTTACAGAGTCAGCATGATCCTGGGATACGTGATGTCTTCGATCGTCACCATCGATATGGGCCTGTCACTATGCCTTCTTGTCGCGGCTCTGCCGTCGCATAAGCAGTCGCCAATCGAAATGCTGCGCTCCGCCGGCGCATTGTGGATCACCAACATTCTCGTCTTCGCCTCGTGGTACTGGAGACTTGACGGCGGCGGCCCACGCGCGCGGGAATTGCGCGGCGCCCATGTCGATGGAGCCTTCCTCTTTCCGCAAATGATGCTGGACCAGCAGGCCAAGGTCCAGATGGGTGAGCAATGCTGGAGCCCCGGCTTTATCGATTACCTGTTTCTTGCCTTCAACACGAGCACCGCGTTCTCACCCACCGATACGCCCGTGCTTTCCCAGTGGGCCAAGGTGATGACCATGGTCCAGGCGCTCATCTCATTGACGACCGTCGCCCTGTTGGCGGCACGGGCGGTGAATATCCTTTGATTTCCGAAGACACGCGTCGTACTATCGGCGCGTTGTCACTTCATCTCGAAAGACCGCAAGAAAAGTCCCACACATGATTGCTCGGAAATCGCTGTATGCGTTTTTTGCCTGTGTTGCCCTGCTTTGCTCGCTTGCCGCTGGCCAGAGCCTGCCTGCGGCGAAGCCTGAATCCGTTGGGCTCTCGTCGGAACGCCTCGATCGAATTGCCAAAACCGTCCAGCGCAATATCGACGACAAGCGCGTTGCCGGGGCGGTCACCATGGTGGTGCGGCACGGACAGGTGGCGTGGCTCAAGGCGGAGGGCATGCAGGACCGCGAAGCGGGGAAGCCGATGCAGCCCGATACCATCTTCCGCATCTGCTCGATGACCAAGCCGATCACCAGCGTCGCGGTGATGATGCTCTACGAACAAGGCTACTTCGCGCTCGAAGATCCCATCTCGAATTATCTGCCGGAGTTCAAGAATCCGCGTGTGCTGGTCAAGCCGGCCAAGGGCGAGCCTTACACCATTCCGGCAACGCGCGAGATCACGATCCGCGACCTGCTGCGCCACACTTCGGGCCTGACCTACAACTGGAACGAGGTGCTCGGGCCCATGTACAAGGAGAAGAACGTCGAGGCGGGGCTGATGCCGTACGACGGCACCATTGCCGATAACGTTCGCCGTCTCGCCTCGCTGCCGCTGTTGTTCAATCCCGGCGACCGCTTCGAGTACAGTCTCGGCGTGGATGTGCTCGGGCGCCTGGTCGAAGTCGTCTCCGGCATGCCGCTCGATGAGTTCTTTCGCACGCGGATCTTCGAACCGCTCGGTATGAAGGACACCTATTTCTATCCGCCGGAAAACAAGCTCGACCGGCTGGCCGCGGTGTACATGTTTTACCCCGACAAAGGCCTGCAGCGCTTTCCCGACACGCCCATCAGCGAGGGACCATTCAGCTATTCGGCCGATTATCCCTACAAGGGACCCAAGAAGCTCTTCGCCGGCGGCGCCGGGCTCAACTCGACCGCGGCGGATTATGCGCGCTTCTGCGAGATGTTGCTCGAGGGCGGCAAGCTGGGCAATGTGCGCATCCTGAGCCCCAAGTCCGTCGAGCTGATGACGCACGACCAGCTGGGCAAGATCGAGCCCGACCAGGCCTTCGGTCTGGGCTTCGGCATCGACGGCGTGAAGGCTCCGCTGGACGAGCTGGGCACTCCGGGCGAATACGAGTGGGGCGGCTTCTACTACACGGGATTCCGCATCGATCCCAAGGAGCAGATGATCGTCATTTTCATGGCGCAGCTGCATCCTAGCGGCGGACTGAGCCTGAACAGCGAGGTCAACGTTCTGGCATACCAGGCGATTATGGAGCAGTAGTGCGCCTCTGAGACTTTCTCATTCCCTGCTTCGTCTCTACCGTATCGAGTTCCGGATGGCTGCTCCTACAGGAAGGAACTCATTTCGAGGGGTGCGCATACTGTTCCCCGTGCTGACGTGCGCGCCTCCCTTGAAACTCCCCCCGATTTTGTTGACGAAAACCGTTCCCCCCAAACTGATCGGTCGTGCCCTGTCCTCGGGACTTATCGTCCCGAGGCAGATTTCTCGGGGTGCAGCGACGGCCACTCAGGCTGCCGCTTCTCGAGAAATGCGCGAATGCCTTCCTTGAAGTCCTCGGTCGTGCGCGCTTCGGCGTTCGCGGCGATGGCTGACTCCATCTCCTGATCGAGGTGGTGGTGGGCATGCTCGCTGAGCAGGCGCTTGGTGGCCTGCATGGCCGCAGGACTGTTCTGCAGCAGCGAAAAGGCCAGCTTGCGCGCCTCGACCATCAGGTCCTGCTCGGAAACCACACGCGTGATGAGGCCAAGATCGAATGCTTCGGGCGCCTTGATCAGCCGTCCTGTGAGAAGCAGGTCCCGGGATCGCTTGTCGCCGATCTGCCCGCGCAGAAAAGCGGAAACGACCGCCGGCACGAAGCCGATCCGTACTTCGGTATAGCCAAATTTTGCCTCCGGAATCGCCAGAGTGAAGTCGCAGATCGTCGCCAGGCCCATGCCGCCCGCAATGGCCGCCCCGTTCACGGCGGCGATGGTCGGCTTCGGCGCGTCATACAGCGTGCGCAACAGCCGCGCGATGCGCTCGGAATCGATCCGGTGCTCCTCCGGGGTCTTAGCGCGCAGCGTTTCGAGATGATCGAGGTCAAGGCCGGCGCAAAATGCGGCACCTGCGCCGGTGAGCAGGATGACGCGACAAGCAGGGTCGTCTCCGGCGGCGAGGAAGGCGTGTGTAAGGTCGTCTATCATCTCCGGATTCAGCGCGTTGCGCTTATCCGGCCGATTCATCGTGATGGTCAGGATACCGCTTTCCGAATGAGTGTGCAGGGTCCCGTAGCGCCGCATGATCTTGTCCCTCCGTGGCAGAGACAATGAATCTTACTCTAAAAATCCCGGGCCGCGACATGGAACTATTGCGGCATGGAACCGAATTTTTCCTGGAGGGAACGAGTCTCGGCTAGAAGTTTGTCGAGGGGGCCGAGCGATGGGAGCGTTGCGCCGAGGCGCGCCAATTCGGCAATTGCAATCTCGGTGGGCAGATTCCCGACGAGAACATCCTGCGCGAAGGGACAGCCACCGAGGCCGCCGAGCGCAGTATCGAAGCGGCGGCATCCGGCGGTGTACGCCGAAGCAATGCTGGCCGCGGCGTTGTCCGGCCGCGCATGCAGGTGAACGCCTAACTCGACGTTGCGCGGCAATGTCGGCAAGACCGAACCGACGACCGCGCCGATCTGCTCCGGCGACGCCAGCCCGACTGTATCCGCCAGCGAGATCTGCTCGATGCCATTATCGGTGAGCAGGTCGCAGGCGGCGATCACCTCGTCGACACTCCACGGATCGTGATACGGATTGCCGAACGCCATCGATATATAGACAACAATACGCAGGCCGGCATTGTAGGCTGCTTCCCCGATGGCATCGAGTGTTTCGAGCGATTCTTCCGGTGTCTGCCGCTGGTTGCGCTCGAGAAAGGTCGGAGATATGGAGTAAGGAAAGCCGAGAGTGGTCACGTGTCCCGCAGCCACGGCCCGCTCGGCGCCTTTCCTGTTGACCACGATGCCGATGATCTCAACGTTCTCGGGCGCATCGAGAAAATTGAGCACCTGCTCGGAGTCGGCCATCTGTGGAACCGCGGCCGCCGAGACGAACGACACAGCGTCGATATGGGTAAAGCCTGCGTCGATCAGAAAGCGCAGGTACTCGGCCTTCACCTCGACGGGGATGGTCTTCGGCAATCCCTGCCACGCATCGCGAGGACACTCGATCAGTTTGACCACATCGGACATGCCAAAACCCGTTAGTCGGACCGTTATGAGATGCGGGCGGTAGTGATGAGGACTCCGAGAATGCCGACGACATGCAAGGCAGCGGCCAGCCCGAGCGCGATCCACACCGATCTCGACCGAAGCTTAAGACTCATGAGCAGACCATACACCGGGAACTGAATATACATCAGCAGCTGTGACAAATCTTCGCCAAGGTGGTTCGCCAGGCCCAGCGCAGGACTTTTAAGCAGCACCACCCACGGATACAAGGCCATCAATGCTCCCGGCCCGGCGAGTGCCATGATGCTCGCGGCGTGAATGGCGAGGGGCGTCACGGCGATCCCAAGCAGCAGGGGCCACCACTGAGCAAGCCAGCCGGGACCCTTCTTGCCTTTGCGCTTTCGGGCGCCGCCGGACGTGCTGCGGCGCTTGTCGCGGGCAGGTGCGGTACTAACAGCCATGGCATGAGAATACCTTGCGCCCCGATTGTGCATGCCCGCAAAAAGTCGCACCGGCTGCGCAAAGGTATCGAGAGTACACAGGCACGTTGCGGTTTCATGGAAATCCTGACGCCACACCGCGAATTCCTTTTCCAACGATGCTCGCAGTCAGCTACAGTGGACGCCGCGGGCTCGGACCCCGCAAATCCGAGTGTCAGTGCAGCTAAATTTGGGCCTCGCTTGTCATGCGAAAAGGAGAACGAAAATGCCAATCCTCTCGACCTTGCGCGCCATGGTGACTGCCGCGGCCCTTGTCGGTTGTTCTATCGCCGCTTACGCGGCTTCCACCAGCTCGTTCGACGCAATCTATGTCTTCGGAGACAGCTACTCCGATGTGGGCAACATCTATTTCGCCACCGGAGGCGCCAAACCCGCAGCGCCCTACTACAACGGCCGGTTCTCAAACGGCCCAATCTGGGTGGACCATTTAGCAGGCGCATATGGGCTGACGCTCAAGCCGTCTCTTGAGGGCGGCACCGACTACGCCTTTGGCGGCGCGGAGGTGACCGTCGCCGTGCCCGAAGGCCCGAACGAGACTATCCCGAGCGTGCCTGACCAGGTGGCGATGTATCTGCAGCAGCACAACGGCAAGGCTGATCCCCACGCGCTTTACATCGTCGAAGGCGGCGGCAATGACATTCTGAACGCTCCGGCAGGCACGTCCCCACAGGAACTCGGCGCAGAGATCGCTTTCGGCCTGGCCGCCAGCATCGAACTGCTGGAGCGTGCCGGCGCGCGATACCTGCTTGTTCCAAACCTGTTCGACGTGGGAAAGCTGCCCGCCGCACAGCTTGCCGGAATTTCGAGCTTCGCGACGGCGACGACGCTCGTCGTCAACCAGCAAATGAGCTTCTGGTTACTGCTCGAGGCGTTCGCGCCGCAGACGCACATCTACCGGGAGGACGCCTATGACTGGCTTCAGGCCGTATTGGCGGATAGCTCTCATTTTGGCTTCACCGATGTGACGGACCCCTGCCTGCTCACGACTCCCACACCGTCCCTTTGCAGCAATCCTTATGTGAATCTTTTCTGGGATGTTGACCACCCGACGCTCTTCGGACATTCCATGCTCGCCACGCTGGCGATTCAGGCGATTCATGAGTGAGCAATGTCTGATCCGGGGCAGGCGCGACAGCCTGCCTCGGGCCACACCTTCAGGCGATGGCAGCAGATGAGGCTGCCGGGCGAATCCGCGGCAGAGCGAACCCTACAGCGATAATCCAGACAAAGCCGGGAAACCGAACCAGCGGGACCAGAAACAGAAGCCCCGGACTGATGAGATGAAACCAGCTGAGTTCGCCAGCCACGGCGAGCACCAGGCCAAGGATGACAATCCACTTCGGCAACAGCTTTAGAAACGCCGCCGGGATGGATACGCCTGCCATCAGCAGACCCATGGGGATCGAAAATCCGGGCCCACCGAAGGAGTAGGAAAGGTAATACAGGCCTAGCAGCACCGAGGGTGTGGCGGCCACCTCGGGATGAATCATCGTCCAGACGATCATGCCGGCGGCAATTCCGTTGAATGCTGTCAGGAAGCCGCCGAAAAGCGCTATCCACGGACCAGCCGCGTTTACGCCGAGGAACTGCAATCGGCTTACCGTCGCCGCACAGAACAAGCCCAGACAGATCGTCGCACCAAGCTGCAGAAAGATACAGGACAGCACCGCAGTGTGGTGCGTCTGGAAGTATGGCACGATGACATTCGCAGGCTCCCATGGTCCGGGCCAGTGGTTCGGACCACCTGTCGTGCTCACGGGATACAGGCCTGCGTTGAAAAGCACAGTGTAGAGGATAGCCAGAAGCCAGAGCGGAGGCCCGGCGTGTTTCCGCGACGTAACAGGCAGGTGGATCGCTTGTGTACTCATAAGGTTTTGCCTACCGCATCCGCCGCGAACTGCGGCTGTGTTTGAGGCTGAGTTTGCCCGGGCCTGGAACGAATCCAGAACTCGAACGCCAGGGTATTGATCGAGAATCCGATCCAGAACGCAATGCCGAAGAACTGCTGCGGTGTGAGGTGAGTGGCCGGGCTGGTCGCGAAAAACACTCCCATGACGGGCCGCGTAGTCGCGATGCCTAGAAGGATCGCGATCGAACGCATGAGCCATCTGCGTTCGAGTGATGAATCTTGCCGCAACCTGTAAACGAACGCGCGCAGCAGAGAGAAAAGAAACAACGAATTGAAGAAGAGCACCGCGGAGCGCTCGACCCATCCGCCGACGGCGTGGACGCTCATGGCGTAGGCGGTGATGCCGACCACCGCTCCGAGCGGAAAAATCAGCCGCTTAGCCCATGTCGAAGCGCGGAAGACGACGAACGGAGCGACGAGAACAAATGCCAGGGCCGGGATGATGTGGGCCAGCGTGAGTGCGGCGTGTGAGGCGAAGAAGTTATCGAGGGCGGCGAGCTGAGGCGCGGCTGATGGCCGGGGAAACGCCAGCGCGAAAACTCTCCGCACGACAACCGCGACGGCCATTGCTGTGCAGATCCAGAACCCGATGCGAAGCCACAGCGGAGATGGCTGCCTGTTCGACCCTAACGATGGATTGGCGGCATTTGTCTGCATGTGTGTTTCCCGCCGTACGAATTCATTCTTAATTTAATTTTACACTTTGTCAAATTAAATTATTGGGGATACGATGGGGCGTGGCGAAGACGAAAGAAGTTCCCGGCAAGCGGCCATATGAGTTGGGAAAGCGCCTTGAGCAGACCGATCGGAAACGCGTGGCCATCCTGGCGGCTGCCCGGAAACACCTTGAATCCGCCGGGATGGTCGAACTGACGATGGGTGCACTCGCGCGTGATAGCGGCGTGACCCGCCAGACCATCCACAACCTGTTCGGCACAAAGACGGGAGTTCTCGAAGCGATCTTTGATCAGCTTGCACTGGACGGCGGCATGGAGCGCATGCGGATCGTAATGCAACAAACGGATCCTGAATCTATGCTGGCACGTTTTGTCGAGGTCTTCACAGGTTTCTGGGCGAAGGACAGGCTGCTGATCCGGCGCATTCACGGAATCGCTGCGATCGATCCGGAGTTCGGCACTGCCGTCGAGGCGCGAAACCGCCGCAGACAAATGGCAGCGACTCGGATTGTCGACCGGATCTCCGGAGAAAGAGACCCGGGAACGGGGACGGCGAAAATCGCCGCTCTCTGGGCGCTCACCTCATTTGAATTTTTCGACGCCGTGACTGAGAGCTGCGGAAGTATGAAGCAGGCTGCCGGCATCGTGCTTGAGCTGACGAAAAAAGCAGTCCTCTAGTGTCGCGTCTCTCCCGAACCCGCCGGTTTCACCGGCAAATCGCCCAATCCGAGCCGACGGTGGAAGAAATCGAAGACGATCCCGTAGAGCTGCAGCGCCAGCTCCGGATCGTAGCGCGGACCCTCATCGCGCATGAAGGCGTGCGCGCCGTTCACCTCGTACCAGCTGTACTTGACGCCGACCTCGTTCAGCCGCGCGTGCACCGCCATGCGGCCTTCGAGGGGAATATGCGGGTCCTGCCGCCCCCAGATCATCAGCAACTCGCCCTGGATGTCCTTCGTGCGCGCAAGCGAGTCGTCGTTCATGCCCTTGCCGAGTCCGTGCTTGTGGATGTCAGTCGCGTAGAAGCACGCCGCGCCGCGCACATCGGGATTCATCGCCGCGCGAAAGGCGAGGTGACCACCGATGCAGATTCCCATTGCTCCGAGCTGGCCGGTGCAGTCGTCGCGCGACTTGAGATGGTCGAGCACAGCGCGCGCATCGGCGTCGTAGCTGGCCAGCTCCTTGGTGGTCTTAAGCACGTTGCCACGGTCCGAGCCGGCCTGGTCGTAAGCAAGCACCGTTCCTGCAGGCTCGAACTCGTGATAGATCTCCGGCACGGCGACGATGTATCCGTGGCCGGCGAGCATGGCGGCAGTGCGATGGATCGGCCCGGTGACCTGAAAGATCTCGCTGTAGAAGACAATGCCGGGATACCTGCCCTGCGCAACCGGCCGGAAGATATGCGTCCGCATGGAGCCGTAGGGAGTCAAAAGCTCTACGTGTTCGTTGTCCAGGATGATCATGGATGAGTCTCCTTATGGAGCGGTCAGGTCTGGAGGATGCCGACGTTGAACTTCGGAACGTCGGGATTCAGTGCAGCGGCTTCGAGCGCGGTGAGGATTGCCTCGCGCGTCTTTGCCGGATCGATGATGGCATCGACCCAGAGGCGGGCGGCAGCGTAGCGGCAGTCGGTCTGCTGGTCGTAGGTCGCCTTGATCGAGGCGAGCAACTCCTGCTTTTCTTCGTCGCTTAGCTTCTTGCCGCCGCGTTCGAGCTGGCGGATACGGATTTCGACAAGGGTGTTGGCAGCCGACGCCCCGCTCATCACCGCGTACCGCGCCGTGGGCCACGCGAAGATGAAGCGGGGATCGTAGGCCTTGCCGCACATGGCATAGTTCCCTGCCCCGAACGATCCGCCGACGATGACGCTGATCTTGGGCACGACGGAGTTCGACACGGCGGTGACCATCTTCGCGCCCGCGCGGATGATGCCGCTCCACTCGGCATCGCGCCCCACCATGAAACCGTTGACGTCGTGCAGAAAGATCAGCGGCACGAGGTTCTGGTTGCAGTCCATGATGAAGCGCGCGGCTTTCTCGGCGCTCTCGGCGTAGATGACGCCCCCGAACTCGGTGCGCTTCTCGCCGGTGTGGCTGATCTGCGGCTGGTGCTGCTTCTGGTTGGCGACAATGCCGACAGCGAAGCCGCCGATGCGGGCGTATCCGCACAACACAGTCCGGCCGTAGTCGGGCTTGTACTCGTCGAACTCGCTGCGGTCGACAATCCGCGCGATCACCTCGTGCATGTCGTAGGTGTTTACTGCGCTTTTTGCCGGATCGGCGTCGAGTAAAGAGTAGAGATCCTCTGCTGGATACTTCGGCGCGACTTTCTCGGAATCGAAGTCCACACGGCTGAACGGCGCGCCGGGCCGCTCGCCGATCTTTGCCACCAGCGACCGCAACCGCGCCATGCAGAGATGGTCGTTCGGCTCCTTGTAATCGACGGTGCCGGATATTTCGGCATGCATCGTCGCGCCGCCCAGTTCCTCCGCGGTGTATTTCTGGCCGATGGCGGCCTGCACGAGCGCCGGCCCGGCGAGAAACAATCCGCTGCCCTCGGTCATGAGCACATGATCGGTCATGACCGGCAGATATGCCCCGCCGGCCACGCACATGCCCATGATGGCCGTGATCTGCGGGATACCCATGGCCGACATGACGGCGTTGTTACGGAAGATGCGCCCGAAGTCGTCCTGGTCGGGGAAGACATCCTCCTGCAGCGGCAGGAAAACCCCCGCTGAATCGACCAGGTACAACGTCGGGATGCGGTTCTCCATCGCGATCGTCTGCGCACGCAGCACCTTCTTCGCCGTCATGGGGAAAAACGCCCCCGCCTTCACCGTTGCATCATTGGCGATGATCATGCAGAGGCGTCCGGAGACGCGGCCGAGGCCAGTGACGACTCCGGCAGAGGGCGCTCCGCCCCACTCTTCGTACATCTCGAAGGCGGCAAAGAGCGCCAGTTCGAAGAGCTCCGACCCCGGATCGAGCAGCAGCGAGATGCGCTCACGCGCGGTCAGACGCTTCTTGGCGTGTTGGGATTCTATCGCTTTCGCGCCTCCACCCTCGCGGATGGCAGCCTCCTGCGCGCGAATCTGCGAGAGCAGGGCAAGCATGCCAGCGGCGTTGTTGCGGGCGCGGGGGGATTTGGGATCGAGCTTTGAGGGGAGAGTGGTGTTCAGCGTGGTGGAGTCTGCCATAGCGGACTGGCCAGATTAGCAGGACTGGCCGTCCAGGCAAAGCCGCTTCGCGTACTCAGTGTGCGTCAGCTCGATGCCAATACCGTCGCCTCACAAATGGCAGGCTCAGCAAGACAAAGTTTATTCCGCCTGCCAGCATGAATAAGAGTGAAACTCCAAACCCAAAACCGGACTCTGATTGTTCGAAGGCACTGGTCGGGTGAAGGACCGCGAGAAGCAGAACAACCCCAGAGCCAAGGATTACTGCGCTTGCCCCAAAGGCCACAAACCATGCCCATTTTTTGCCCCGTAAGAGGCTCACAGTCGCAGTAATGCAGAGCAGCGCCAAGGAGCCAAACACCACCGAGTCGTACGTACGTGATCTTGTAAAAGGAATTTCTAATCGGTCCAACCAGGGGTTGATAGCGTAGAAGAGCAATAGCAGCGTAAAGGCAAAACCGAAACTGGAAATTATCGTGAGAGCTATCCGGCTTGCCAAGCTTTGACCCGACATAGTGTCCTCATAGGATACTCAGCGGCCAATTGAAAGCCTCACCCACGATACCCCTGGCATCGGCAACTCAAACTCCACAGTCACCTCTCCCTGCTGATTTGCCGTAACCGTGCCCGTCGGAACAAGCGTCTGCAGTTCGTCTCGCTGATGGAGCGCTGTCATCTGCGCCGCATCCGGCCATTTGGGAGAGCCCATTGCCTGCCACGCTCCGTAGACATTGGAGTGGTCCTTATCGATGCGGTCGTGTTCGACCTGATACGACGCACCCGGAGTCAGTCCCGAGACCGTCAGCGCAATATGCCGGTCCAGGAGAGCACTGCCTAGCGCCTTGCCGTGCTCGGGTGTCGCGTTGCTCAGCAGGACCTCCACGCTATTGTCAGACCCGCGCGTGGCGAATGTTTTGACCAAGCCTCCGAAGCCGTCTCCCGAGCCCGTAACAGAGAGCTTTTCCGTCCCAAGCTGGTGCAGCAGGTAGTAGGCCCAGTAGCGAGGCTTGCGCAGGCCGTCGAGACCGATGAGCCCGAAGCCGCCGTGAAACAGCGCCTTAGGGTCGCCGCTTTCTTCGAAGTAGTCGCTCGCCGTCCAGTAGCTGATCGACGCCACCTGGTCGATGCTGTCGGCAAGGCCTGCGACGGTTTCGGCTGCCGAGTAGCCCGTGTCGCTGACCTTGTCTCCATATTCCGGAGACACGCCCCACTCGGTGTAGTAGACCGGCACATCTGGCAGCCCGTAGCGGCGCAGCAGCGGCCGGTAGTCGGACGCGGGCAGGTAGTAGTTATGCAGGTCGAGGAAGTCGAGCGGCGCGCGGTTCGCACCCGTCGCGAAGTTCTCGCGCGTCACGTGGCGCAGAAACGGCTCCTGAAAATAAGTGAAGGCAGCTACCGGCCCTCCAACCTTCAAGTTCGGATCGACAGACTTGAGGCCGTCGGCAGCGTAGTCGTAAAGCTTGAAGTACTCGTCGCGCGAGCCGTTCCAGAAAGTCACCTCGACCTTCACATCGGGCTCGTTCCACACCTCGAAGGGCCACGTCTCGACTTCCGCGCGCCCGTAGCGGTCGATCAGATGCTGCGCGAATGCAGCAACCAGCGCCCGCCACTTCGCATAATCCTTCGGAGGCGAGCTGTTGCCCTTGTACTGAAAGATCTTCGGCGGGTGTGGATCGGCGGCCAGCGCGGCCGGCATGAAGCTCAGCTCGACGAAGGGCTTGAGGCTATCCTCGTGGAGCATGTCGTAGAGCCGGTCGACCTTTGTCCAGTCATAATGCGGCTTTCCCGCCGCATCCTCGGTGTAGACGCCGAGGTCGTCCATCAGAATGCCGTGGGCGCGGATGTACTGAATTCCCAGCGTGTCGTGCGCGAGCTTGTTGCCCGCACGCAGACCGGCTCCGGCGGCTTTCACATGCTCGTTGATGTCGCCCTTGAACATGTAGCTCAGGTGTTCGGAGCCGAGGGCGATCTCCCATTTGTGCTCGAATGGCCCTGCGGGATGCGCCGCGTCAACCCGAATCTGCACGGTGGGCTCTTGTTGCGAGGGCCTCAGTGCGGTTGCGGAGGCAGTTGCCCCGACCGGGCTCCAGGCTGTGCCGTCGTTGCCGCGCACGCGGTAGTAGTAGGTGTGGCCGGGGCGGATGTCCGAGTCAACCCACGGACCGTGCGGCACGCGGCCGAGCGGCTCACCGGGCAGGTAGCGCTCCATCGCACGCTCGACGAATACCGGCATGACCCCATAAACAGAGCTGGCCAGCGAAAACGGGCCCTCGGCGTTTTCGCTGCGCTGCACCTGGTAGCAGATAGCATCGGGGATCGGGGTCCAATCGACCGAGACGATGCCTCGGCCAGCTGTGGCGCGAACGTCGCTGACCGGCCCAAGCAGTTTTGACTGGGGCTGCGACGGCGGCGGAACATAGC
This sequence comes from uncultured Acidobacteriaceae bacterium, assembly GCA_963782175.1. Taxonomy (GTDB): domain Bacteria; phylum Acidobacteriota; class Terriglobia; order Terriglobales; family Acidobacteriaceae; genus Silvibacterium. The sequence goes on along the minus strand of CAWAIX010000003.1, from coordinate 200,510 downwards.
GCAGCCAGAGGTAGGTCGCGAGGCCGAGAACCAGCAAGGTTCCGCCCAGAATGAGCAAGCCCCAGAGGACCCGCCGCGGCCATTTTCCTCGCCCGCGTGTTCGGCCTGCGCTCGGAACACGCGATTCGCTTTCGACAATGACAGTTTTCACAAAAAGGGTAGTCTAACTAATCAAATCGGGTACAAACAACCTGCGCCATAGCGCCATTATTGGCCAGGCGCGGTTCCTCGCAAACCGAGGGCATCGGCATTGCGCTGCATGGCTTGGATGCAGAAGGCGATGTGGTCGTCAAGCGGCACTCCCAGTTCAGCCGCGCCGGTGGTGATGTCGTCGCGGTTCACCCCTCGCGCGAAGGCCTTGTCCTTCATCTTCTTTTTTACTCCCGCGGCATCCACATCAAAAATCGATTTCGTGGGTTTGACCAGGGAGCAGGCAGTCAGAAAGCCGGCGAGTTCATCGCAGGCAAAGAGCGCCTGGGCGAGATGAGTCTCGCGCGGGACTCCTGAATATTGTGCGTGCCCGAGGATGGCGGTGCGGATCTCCTCCGGCCAGCCCTGCTCGACAAGGAGGCGATTGCCGACGAACGGATGCTCCTCGAGCGAAGGATGGCGCTCGTAATCGAAGTCGTGTAGCAGACCGGTGACAGAGTAGGTCTCGACAAAGGCGTCCCGATCTTCTCCCGTGAAGCCGCGCGTATCGGCTTGGCTCTCGCCGTATGCGCGAACGCAGGTCTCGACTGCGAGCGCATGCTTGATCAGGCTGGTCGACTGGGTCCATTCATTGAGCAGTTCCCAGGCGCGCTGGCGATCGTATGTTTTGTCGGCAATCATCGGTTTATCTCCTCGCAAAGTCTCATTTCGGTTTTCTTCGGGTTTTCCTAGGTTTTCTTCGGCTGACTCACAGTTTTCACTTGACAAGAAAGATACCTCGGATGCAAGCTGATTCAAAGTTGGAGAGGGATAGCGGATATAATCCGCCGCCTTCAACAACGGGAGCGCCCGCTCTGGCACTCCGTTACAACATATGGCAACTAATCTGGCTACCGTAGAAGCACGTGAAGTGCTTCGCTGCGAACACTGCAGCCTGGTGCAATTCCGAACATCGAATTCACTCTGCAGACGATGCCACAAACCACTCGAAATCGAAGAGCCCGAGCCGCAGCTGCCCCAATTGGTGGTGGCGACCGTGAGTGCCGCAACCGTCGAGGACGAGATTAACGTCGCTCGCGCGGTGCGCGACATTCGCCGCGTGCGCGGGCTAAGCCAGCGCCAGCTTGCGGGTCGCATGCAGGTGCCGCGGACCTACATCTCGAAGATCGAAAACGCAAAGGCCATGCCGACGCTCTCCTCGCTCGATCGGCTCGCCCACGCACTCGAGGTCGATATCTGCGCGCTGCTGCGCGATGCGCGAAGCCGCGCCCAGGCGGAGACCATTGCCATCATGTCCGACCCGTTCCTGGCGGAGATCGCATCGCTGGTTACACAGCTCGACGGCTTCCAGCGCTCGATGGTCCTCAACCAGGTGCGGGAGATGGCTTCGGGGCGCCGTCGCACCGCGTAACCGCGCCGCGACAGTTATGCGACGAGGGCAATCGGCTCGATACAATCGGGCAGTATGCCTATGCGTCGCTTCGATCCGGCCGATCACTCCGCGTCGGATATTTACAAGCTCATGATCGGGATGGTTGTTCCGCGCCCGATCGCCTTCGTCTCCAGTCTTGACGAGCAGGGCGTGCGCAATCTTGCGCCCTTCAGCTATTTCATGGCCTGCACGGCCGATCCGCCGGTCGTGTGCTTCGTCAGTGGCTATCGCAGAACCGATCACCCCTGCAAAGACACCCTGCGCAACATCGTTGCGACGAAAGAATTCGTCGTGAACATCGTTTCCGAAGAGTTCGCCGACAGGATGAACCTCACGGCGGCTGAAGTAGCGCCGGAGATCGACGAGTTCGAACTCTCGGGGCTGACCCCCGTCCCAAGCGAACTAATCCGCCCGCCTCGCGTGGGCGAAAGTCATGCTCATATGGAATGCCGCCTGCGCCAGCTATTGCCTATTGGCGAGGCTCCGGGCGGTGGAACGGTGATCTTCGGAGACGTGCTCCGCTTCCACGTCGACGAAAAGATCATTCACGGCTACAAAATCGATCCAGACAAGCTGAATGCCATTGGCAGAATGGGCGGGCCGACCTATGTGCGAACGCGCGATCGCTTCGAGATGGAACGGCCATAGGGCCTGCTCCTTAAGAGGCCGAAATGAAGGGTTTGTCATCGCTGCGTCAGGCGCTCTGAGAGCGTCCGTCGGGCGTATGCAAAACTCCCGTAAGTGTCATTGCGGCTGCCCCCGGGGGCATGCTACGGTCAAAGTTAGAGGACTCCTTGCTCAACTTCAGCCGTGTTCATGAACTGCCGCCCGACGAGCTGGCTGTCTACCGCCGCCTCGATCCGTCGCGTCTGCCCGAGCACGTGGCCATCATCATGGATGGCAACGGCCGGTGGGCCGGCAAGCGGCGGCTGAAGCGCTTTCTTGGCCACCAGCAGGGCGCCGAATCGGTCCAGTACGTCGTCGAGACCGCCTCGCGCATCAGCCTGCCCTGGCTCACCCTCTACGCGTTTTCGCTTGAGAACAATCTCAAGCGGCCACGGACCGAAGTCAGCTTCCTGATGCGGCTGCTGCGCACCTACCTCACCAACAACGTCCAGCGGATGAACGACAACAACGTCCGCATCCAGTACATCGGACGCACCGACGAACTGGAGCCCGAGGTTCGCGAGCGGATGGACTGGGCCGCCGACGCCACGAAGCACAATACCGGCACGGTGCTCACTCTCGCGCTGAATTACGGATCGCGCTCGGAGCTGGTCGATGCCTTCCGAGCGCTTTCCGCCGAGATAAGCCGGGGCGAACTGCGAGCTGAAGACCTTACCGAGCAGGATATCCAGCGGCATCTCTACACGGCGCACATGCCCGACCCCGATCTGCTCATCCGCACCTCGGGCGAAATGCGCATCTCGAATTTCCTCCTGTGGCAGATCGCCTACGCCGAAATCTTCGTCACCGACCGCCTCTGGCCGGACTTCCGTGGCATCCATATGCTCGAGGCTATTGAAGACTTCCAGCGTCGCGAGCGGCGCTACGGCGGCCTTGGCGACGGAACGGAATCCGACGACGTCGCTTCCCTTCCCGCGAACACACTCGTTCCCCGATAGGCTCTACGCGATTCGGCTCACGCCTCCGCAACCCGCCGAATCCTGAGCGGCTCCCTCCCTGATCCTGAAAACTTCACCATCGGCAGCAGAAAACCCGTACCATGTTGCAGTCGTTCGAGGGTGTTCGTCGCAAGAGGAGAGAGGAAAACGGAAATGAGACCGGTTTTTCGCGCCATCAGCCTGGCCCTGGTGTTCACGGGCACAGGATTCGCCCCAGCACAGAGCAGCGCCCCGGCTTCGGTCGATTCAGCCTGGGACACCCTGAATACGGCGCTGCAGGACAGCAACCCGGATTTGCGCAGCAGGGCTGCACGCGAGTTGGGAGAACTGGACGGCAATCCGAAGGCCGAAAAAGCCGCGCTTAACGCTCTGCAGAACGACAAAATGGCGAACGTTCGAGCCGCAGGAGCCCAGGCGCTCGGCGAGATGGGGGCACAGGACGCAAAGACGGACCTGTACAACGCCTTTAAGGACCAGGAACCCTCGGTGATCATCGCCGCCGCGCATGCGCTTATTCAGCTTGGAGACAACCGGGGATACAACGTCTACTACGCCCTTCTCACCGGAACGGCCAAGACCGGCACCAGCCTGACAGACCAGCAGAAGCAGCTCCTGCAGGATAAGAGAAAACTGGCGGCGCTCGGCGCCGAGGCTGCGGTTGGCTTTATACCATTCGGAGGCTTGGCCGTAAGCGGCTACAAGATACTCACCCGCGACGACACCTCGAAGGTGCTCGCTGCTGCGGCGTTGATGCTCGCAAAGGATCCCGATCCGAAGAGCGGAAATGCGCTGGCCGACGTATCGGCGAACCAGGATAAATGGCTGGTTCGAGCCGCCGCTTTCGATGCTCTCGCCAAGCGCGGCGATCCAGTGTATCTCGACGCAGCTGCGGGGGGTCTCGGAGACGCCAAAACTGAAGTCAGGATTGCGGCCGCAGCGGCCTATATTCATCTGAGCGACATCAAGTCGCGTCCCAAGCCTGAGCCGAAGCCGGAAACTCCGAAAAGAAGAAAATAGCAAAGCGGGCCGGCCCTGGCTTACAGCGCATCTTAGGGCCGGCCCTGAATAACAACTGTTGATCGCTTACTGCCGCGCAACTCCGCCCGGCGCGATCAGGACCCTCTGAGGTGTGTCCGCTTTCACGTCCGGCTGGTTGAGCTTTACTTTCAGGGTCTCGATCTCCGGCTTCGACTTCGCAGGAGCTTCGAATCCGAGCTCGTACTGGTTCTGAAGACGCCGGTTCAGGTCGTCAAAAAACGGCCTGAATGACACAGGATTCCCGATCCCCTGCCAGTAAGCCTTGCCGCCGGTCACCTGCGTTACTTGGTCGAGCAGGCTCTCTCCGGCGTTGTTCTCGTAAGCGCCACGGTCATAGCGCCCAGCGTCATGCCAGTAGATGGAGTTCACGATCAGCCCGGCGCGGATCGAGTCCTCGATGGCAGCCTGAACGTAGGGGTTATCCGGATCGAAGCGAAGGTTATAGGGATCGACGCCGTCGGTGATCATCACCACCTCGCGGCGGTTCTCCCGATTGTTGGAGGGCCATTTCTTCGCCAGGTCAGAGAGACAGAAGTACGGGCTGGCGCTGATGCCCGCTGGGCCGCCCGGCAGCCGCAGGGACTTGAGAGCCGTGGCCTTATCGGCCGTCAATGGTTGCGAAAACACCGCCCGGCCATTCTCCATGTAGGCGATGCCCACCGATGTGGTCGGCGGCAGCGAATTCACGAAGCGCTCGATGTCGGGAATCTGGGTTCCGATGCTGGAGCGCGCCGAGCCGTCGATTAGAATCACCAGTTCGAGCCCCGCGCGGTCGCCGCGAAGCGGCACGAGATCGGTGATCGACGCGGATTTGCCGCCTACCTGAACCTGCAGGTCCTGCTGGCGAAGAGGCGCCGGGTTCTCGTTATTTTTCCCAACGGCAGTGATTACAGCCTGAGCACTCGCGGTGTCGGCGCCCTGAGCGAAAGCAGGCGACATGGCTGCCAGCAAGCTTAACAAGGTGGTGCCAGCGAAAATTCGATTTTGCTTCATTTCTTTGTCCCTCGTGAACCGCCCGCTCCCGGTGCTTCCGGAAGCAGCCGAGGCGCGCAACGGTTCCTTTTCTATATCTACAGATGTCAAACCCCTGACTGGCGGCTTAGTTGTTTTAGACGTGGACTGTGGCCCCGAAGCGGCAGCTGTCAACGTGTATGCTTTTCAACAAGATGAAACGAGTAGTCACGGCCGCGGTTCTTATCCCCGTTGTTTTGTTGCTGATTTTCTGGGCCCCGCTTTGGATTCTGACGCTGGCCACGGCGATTGTGGCTGAACTGGCCCTCTGGGAGTACCTGGCCCTGGCCGACGCGATGGGAGCAAAAACGCCGCGGGTCGCCGTCCTCGTTGCCGTCGCGCTGCTCTTCGTCTGCATCTTCCGGCGTCCGGATTTCCTTGGCCCGCTGCTCGGCGCGCTCTCGCTGGCGCTGTTTGCCCTGTGCGCCTTCCGTTCGCCGATGAACCGCGTCCTGCCGGATGCCGCCTACTCCGTATTCGGCATGCTCTACATCGGAGTGCCGCTGACTACGCTTCCCCTGCTGAGCGAGCAGGAGAACGGGCCATCGCTCCTGATCTTCCTGTTCTTCGTCGTGTGGGCCGGGGACATCGCAGCTCTTTACATCGGCCGGGCCTTTGGACGCCGCAAGCTCGCGCCGGCGATCAGCCCCGGCAAGACCTGGGAGGGATCGATCGCCTCAGTTACAGGAAGCGTGCTGGTCGCCCTGATCCTGTTTGAGATCGCCGCAGCGCTGTCGCGCGGCAACTTCGGCAGGCTTTCGTCGCTGCTTTCCTACCCAGGCTCGATCGCCGGATGGCTGGGGCTCGCCGTCATGCTGAACATCGCTGCTCAGGTCGGCGACCTGGTCGAATCGGCCATCAAGCGCGGCGCCGGCGTGAAGGATTCCGGCTCCATTCTGCCTGGCCACGGAGGCGTGCTGGACCGGATCGACGCGCTGCTCGTGGCCTCTCCGGTGCTGTGGTACGCTCTACTCTTGCAGGTGTCCTTCTAGCCTCGCCTGCTCTATGAGTTAGCTTTGAAGCGCATTGCCATCCTCGGCTCAACCGGCTCCATCGGTCAGAGCACCCTCAGCATCATCGAGAAATACCCAGAACGCTTCGCCGTGGCCTCTCTGGCGGCGGGCAAAAACGTTGAGACAGCCTTCGAGCAGTGCCACCGCTGGCGTCCTCGGGTCGTCTCTATGGCGACCGAGGAGTTGGCCGGAGCACTCGAACGGCGCCTGCGGCAGGCTGGCCTCACTGGCATCGAAGTCGTGCACGGCACCGCGGGAACGGTTCGCGTCGCCACATTTCCCGAAGCGGACTTCGTTGTCTCCGCCATCGTCGGAGTTGCCGGTCTCGAAGCCACTTACGCCGCAGTCGAGGCCGGCAAGCCGGTTGGACTCGCGAACAAGGAAGCCATGGTCGCCGCGGGAGAGATCCTCGTTGCGGCTTCGCGCGCAAAGCACGTTCCGCTGCTCCCTATCGATTCAGAGCACAACGCGATCCACCAGTGCATGCGGGCTGGCGACAAGCGCGAGGTCCGCCGCATCTGGTTAACGGCGTCCGGAGGTCCTTTCCGCAACCTGCCGCTGAGCGAGTTCGAGAACATCACGGTGGAGCAGGCGTTGCGCCATCCGACGTGGGTCATGGGACGCCGCATCACAATCGATTCCGCCACCATGCTCAACAAGGGGCTAGAAATCATCGAGGCATGCCGGCTCTTCGATCTGCCGCCGTCTGCCGTCAAAGTGACGGTGCATCCGCAATCGACCGTGCACTCGCTGGTCGAATACATCGACGGCAGCATTCTTGCTCAGATTTCAGTCACCGACATGCGGCTGCCCATTCTCTATGCCATGAGCTATCCCGAGCGCATCGACTCGGACCTGACCTTCGACATGACGGCGCTGGGCCGGCTCGACTTCGAGCAGCCTGATTTCGGGCGCTTCCCCTGCCTCCGGCTGGCCTACGAGGCGGCGGAGCGTGGCGGAGCGCATGCCATCGCCCTGAATGCGTCGGATGAAATCGCAGTGGAAGCATTCCTCCAAGGAGCCATTTCTTTTCCGGCCATCGCGCGTACAATTGGGGAGGTACTTGAGGCAATTCCCGAATCCCACCCGGCGACAATCCGGGAGGTGCTGGCTCTGGATGAGCAGGCCCGGGAGATGGCGAGATATGCCGTGAAGTCGATCGCGTCTCCGGCGGGTAATATATCCTCTTGAGCGCAAAAGAAGGAAAGTGACGCGGGCGGCAACCGGCTCCCCTGCACCGTTGTCATCTGGTGTTCATCGAATAATTATGAGTTTTGCGCTTACCGCTCTCGTTTCCATGCTGGTTGTGCTCGGCATCATGGTGCTGGTGCACGAATTCGGCCACTTCGCCATGGCCAAGTTCTTCGGCGTCCGGGTTGAAGTCTTTTCAATCGGTTTCGGCAAGCGGCTATTCGGCATCAAGCGGGGCGACACGGACTACCGCATCAGCCTGCTTCCGCTGGGCGGTTACGTGAAGATGTCCGGCGAAAGCCCCGGCGACAGCCGTACCGGTGACCCTGCGGAATTCGCCTCGCATCCGCGCTGGCAGCGCATCCTCATTGGACTCGCGGGCCCCGCGGCAAATTTCCTGCTCGCTTTTCTGCTCATGACGGGCCTCTACATGATGCACAACGAGGTCCCGAACTACATGTCGGGCCCGGCGATCACGGATGTCGTCCCGCCCGATACGCCAGCTGCAAAAGCCGGCATCCAGCCCGGCGACCGCATCGTGCGCTTCGACAAGGACATCAATCCCACCTGGGAACAGGTCGGGATGCGCTCCGCCCTCGACGCCAATTCCTACATCCCGCTCACCGTCGCGCGCAACGCAAATGGTCAGGCGCAGCACCTCGATCTCGAGCTTTTCCTTGCCGACCCGAGCAAGGGCCAGCACTTTGAGCTGGATACCATCGGACTGCTTCCGCGTGTGCAGGACGGCCCACTCGGCGTGCGTGGCGTAATGCCCGGCAACCCAGCTGACAAAGCCGGGCTCAAGGCCGGCGACAAGATCGTCTCGGTCGACAGCCAGCAGGTTCACTCGGTCGCTGCCGTCATGGCCATTCTCCAGCAGAGCCAGGGCAAACCCGTCACCGTAGTCGCCTTGCGCGGCAACCAGACGCTGACCTTCACCACCAAGCCGATCTGGGGAGACGACGGCAGAGGCCGCATGGGCTATCGCCTCGGCTTCTACCCGATGCCCGAGCCGTTCCATGTCGAGCAGTTGCCGCTGCACAAGGCTGTGAAAGAATCGGCCAAGGTAAACCTGCAGTATTCCGGCCTCATTATCGACGTGTTGAAGCGCCTGCTTTCCCACGGATCCAACGTCCAGCAGCTTAGCGGACCTATCGGCATCGCGCGAGAGACGGGCGAAGCGGTCACGGCTCCCGGCTGGCAGCCGCTTATCGGGACGATGGCGCTGATCAGTCTGAATCTCGGCATTTTCAACCTGCTGCCGATTCCGATTCTCGACGGCGGGATGATCCTGCTGCTGCTGATCGAAGGGGTGCTGCGGCGCGACCTGAACCAGGAGTTCAAGGAACGGGTCTACCAGGTGGCCTTCGTGGTGTTGGTGCTGTTTGCAGCCTTCGTGATGTTCAACGACGTGGCGAAACTGAATATCCTCTCGAAGCTCAAGCCGTAAATGCAGTGAACAGTTGTCAGTCCCCGGTTGTCAGCGCGACCTCGCGTGAACTGGGGACTGTGAACCAACAACTGAGAACTTCTCTTCATGCCCACCCGCACAGCCCTCCGCGTTCGCTATGCCGAAACCGACCAGATGGGCGTGGTCTACTATGCCAACTATTTCGTCTGGTGTGAGATCGGCCGCGTGGAGTTTTTTCGCCAGCTCGGCTACGACTACAAGCAGATGGAAATCGAGGACGACTGCCACCTGCCCGTTGTCGAATCGCACTGCCGCTACCGCGCTCCGGCCCGCTACGACGACGAAGTGGCCATCGAGACGCGGGTGACCGCGGTTCGCAGCTCTGTGATCAAGTTTGCTTACCGCATTCTTCGGCTCACCCCCGATGGCGAGCAGCTTCTTGCCGAAGCCGAGACGGTGCACGTGACCGTGAATAAGTCGATGCAAAAACGGCAGCTCCCGGAAAGATATTCGCTCGCAATCAAAGCGATGATCGAGGGAGCGTGGCCTTCTTAAGCGTGGTGCGCCTTACGCATCCTCAAAGCTTGTCATGCAGGACACGAGGTGCGGAGTAAACGGAACCAGTTGAGCTTTGCCTGGATTATTGACGGGCGTCAGGGTATGAATGCCGGTTACGTACACCTTCCACTTTCCGCCGTTGTGGACGCTCAGGATGCAGTGCTGAAAATACGTCTTGACCTTATCGCTGGTGAGATCAGCCGCCTTCTTCTCGCCAATGAGAAGCGGACCTGCGTAGGATTTGTATTCGACACGGCAAACCTGTGCACCCGGCACATTCCCGCGGGCTGCGAGCGAACTACCGTTGGAGTCGTGATAGAAGATGAAACTGTTGCCGTTGCGATTCACCTGAAGCGCGCACCCATTCATGCTGCCGGTCAGGGCAAGAGTTCCGTCCCGCTGCCCGACCGGAACCGTGCATTCGCCAACTCCACCCGTAGTCGCATTCATATATGGAAAAAAGAAATCGATGACGCCGGCTTTCACGACGAGCTTGTAAACCTGATCGTTGATCTTTTCGCAGGAGACGGTACACGCGCCTCCGGTGGGATTCGCGTTCATCGATCCGCCATCCACAGTGAAGGAATAGCTCTTGCAGGCAGTTTCGGGATCGTTGCGAAGAATATCCAATGCACTCATATCTCTTCTCCTGATGTGGCCGGTGAAATTGCTGTACTCTCCGCCGGGAGGCGAGAGGTTTCCGAACTGACAAAAAGCGGGCGCTCGAAGTATAGAACAAGGGATGCACGAGTCGACAGGGCTCGGACTGTGGCCCTGCTCGCACACCACACGCTGTAAACTTTCCCAAATAGATGTTCGAATTCCTGCTTTTCCGCGGCGTCGCCATCATGGTGCTCATCCTGGCTAACGGATTCTTCGTGGCCGCCGAGCTCTCACTGGTCAGCGTTCGCGAGACTCGCATTGAACAGCTCATTGCGCAGCGCCGCCCCGGGGCCCGGCTCGTCCGCAGGCTGCAGCAGCATCTCGACGACTTTCTGCCCGCTGTCCAGCTTGGGGTCACGCTCTGCAGCCTGGCGCTCGGCTGGATTGGCGAGCCCGTGGTCGCGGCGGTGCTCGAAACCTGGTTGTGGTGGATTCCGCATGCCCATGTCTGGGCCCATGTAATCGCCGTGCCCGCGGCCTTCGCCTTCATTACCTATTTCCATGTGCTGCTCGGTGAGCTGGTGCCCAAGGCCCTGGCTCTGAGCAAGACCGAGCAGGTTGCCGTCGCCGTCGCCGGGCCCATGGAGGTCTTCATCCAGCTCACCCGCCCCGCCGTGCGGCTGATGAACCGCTCCGCCCGCGCTGTGCTGCACCTCTTCCGCACGCCCATCGGGCACGAAGGCTCAGTGCACTCACCCGAGGAGCTGAAGCTCATCGCCACGGCGGCGCGCCGCTCCGGCCTTCTGCCCGAGTATCAGGAAGAGCTGATCCACCGAGCGGTCGAGGTCAACGAGGTCCCGACGCGCGAGATCATGACGCCGCGGCAGCGCATCTTCTCCCTGCCCTTCGACCTGCTCATCGAAGAAGCCAGCGCCCGCATCGTGGACGAGCAGCATTCGCGCATTCCCGTGTACGATCCCGCGCGCGGCCCGGAGTACATCGTCGGCGTCGTCTATTCGAAGGACATCTCGCGCCTGATGCACTTTCGCGCCTCCGCCAAGACCCGTTTCGCCGAGGCCCCCTTCATGGAACTGCGCCTGAAGCAGGTCATGCGCGAAGTGCTCGTCGTGCCGGAGACCAAGCCAGTCCTCGATCTGCTGCACGAATTCCAGGCGCGCCGGCGTCATCTCGCTATCGTGGTCGACGAGTTTGGATCGACCGTCGGCCTCGTCACCGTCGAAGACGCCATCGAGCAGCTCATCGGCGAGGTAGAAGACGAGTTCGACGTCGCTTCTAAAACCGTACTCACCACGGCGCGCGGCGAGCTGATCCTCGATGGCAGCGTAAACTTGCGCGACCTCGAACTACAGATGCGATGGAGCCTGCCCCGCGATGCCGGCGTCGAGACGCTGGCCGGATTCCTGCTCGCCCGGCTCGGGAAAATTCCGCGCGGGGGCGAGATCGTCGAATACGAAGGACGCCGCTTCACGGTTCTCGAGATGAGCGGAAACCGCATCAGCCGCGTGCGCATTGAGAAGCTCGATCAGCCCGCTGAAACTGAAGCCGCCGGCCGCACGGCCCTGGAGAACGCCAGCTGATGCGGCTGCCCCGCGCCGTGCGAGCACTGCTCTTCCGGCTCCTCTACACCGTACCCGTGGTGTGGCTGGTCGTCTCCATCGTCTTCCTGCTTATCCATCTCGTTCCGGGCGACCCCATCGAGCAGATGCTCGGCGAAGGCGCGCGGCCCGCCGACATCGCGGCTCTTCGCCACACCTACGGTCTTGATGCACCTCTCGGCCAGCAATACATCCATTACTGGCGCGGCGTGCTGCATGGCGACCTCGGCCATTCGCTCCGCCTCAACGATTCCGTCACCCACCTCGTGCTGGCGCGCTATCCCTACACCATCGAGCTTGCCGCGGCGGCGGTGCTGCTGGGACTCGCACTCGCCATCCCCGCCGGCATCACCGCGGCCCTCCATCGGAACCGATGGCGGGACCAGGCCCTCGGCGTTGTGAGCCTGCTGGGGCTCTCCTTCCCGAGCTTCGCTCTCGGACCGATCCTCATCCTGCTTGTCTCGATCAAACTCGGATGGCTTCCGGTCAGCGGACCGGGAGACATCACTCATCTCATCCTGCCCGCCATGACCATGGGCAGCGCGCTGGCGGCGATCCTCACCCGCATGGTGCGCACCGCCATGCTTGAGGAACTCGGCCAGGACTACATCCGCACCGCCCGTGCCAAGGGCTTGCCCGAGCGCACCGTGGTCTACAAACACGCGCTGCGCAACGCCATGATTCCTGTCATCACGCTGGTTGGACTGCAGTTCGGAGCGCTGCTCGCCGGAGCCATCGTCACGGAGAAGATCTTCAGCTGGCCCGGCATCGGCCAGCTCACCGTGTCGGCTATCTCCAACCGCGACTACTCGCTCCTGCAGGGCTGCATTCTCGCCGTCGGGCTTACTTATGTACTGGTGAACCTAGCGACCGATGTACTGTATCTGGTGGTCAACCCGCGGATCAGGGATTAACCTTCACGGTGTAAAGTTGAGGGTAGAATTTAAACCTAAAATTCATTTCGCCCGCGGTCGAACCACCCTGCACGTCTTTTCCCTACACCCTGCCCACGGAACTAATGACAAATGTCATGCGTATTCGTGATTGCCGGGTGAGGGGTGTGCGTCGTCCCGCGCATAAATCCGGAGGGGAGTTAGTTGGCTACACAGCGGAAGGGCAGGAAAAAATGGTGGTGGATCGGCGGAATCGCGCTTGTAGTCATCGTTGCAGTGGTCATTACCGTTGCAGCGCGCGGAAACGGAACCAAGATTGAGCCGGGGCGCCTTGCCAAAGTCACGCGCGGAGACATTGCCAAGAGCGTCGTCGCAACCGGCAAGATCCAGCCCATTACCAAGGTCGAACTGAAGTCGAAAGCCAGCGGCCTTGTCGAGAAGCTTTATGTCGATATTAACCAGCACGTCCACAAAGGCCAGGTGCTCGCACAGCTCGACCAGCAGGAGATTCTCGCGCAGGTCGCCGCGCAGAAGGCTCAGCTCGCCGCCGCACAGGCCAACGTCGTGACCTACCAGCAGAACATCGCGCAGGACAGGGTGAATGCCGAAGCTCCCGACCTGCCCATGTACAAGGACACCTACGAGCGCAATCTTGCCTTGCTGAAACAGGGCATCGTGTCGCAGCAGACGCTCGATAACGCCGAGCGCGACTATCTCGCGAAAAAGAATTCTCAGCAGGGCGCGCAAGCGCAGATCGGCGTCGACACGGCGAAGCTCAAGCAGGCACAGGCGCAGGTGCAGCAGGCACAGGCCAGCCTCGATCAGCTCAACGAGCAACTCAGCTATACCACTATCGTTTCTCCCATGGACGGCGTCGTGCTGTCGCGCGATGTGGAAGTAGGCGATGCGGTCAGCTCGATCCTCGTGCTGGGTTCGACGGCCACGCTGGTCATGACCCTCGGCGACACCACGCAGGTCTACGTCAACGGCAAGGTCGACGAAGCCGACATCGGCAATGTTTACCTCGGCCAGCCGGCGCGCATTCGCGTGGAGTCATTTCCGAACCGTACCTTCAACGGGAAGGTCACGAAGATCGCCCCGCTGGGCGTCGAGAAGGATAACGTCACGACCTTCGAAGTTCGCGTCTCGATCGACAACCCGAGCGGCGAGTTGAAGGCGAACATGACCGCCAACGCCGAGATTCTCATCAAGGAAGACAAAAACGCGCTCTCCGTGCCTGCACAGGCCGTGGTGTACGACGCCGACAAGAACGCCTCGGTGTTCGTACCCGATCCCAAGCAGAAGGACGGCCAGAAAAAAGTGGCGGTCAAGGCTGGCATATCGAACGGCAGCCGCATCGAGATACTCGATGGCATGAAAGAGGGCGAGACGGTGGTCTTGCAGCAGTAGCGACTTGCTTCCAGGCGCGCCTCGCTTCGCGCGTCTGGCAGACGACATGGCCCGCGAAGCGAAAGCAGTACGAGGAGGCAGCACATGAACATGCGATGGATATTGGCCGCGGCTCTGGCGGTTTCTCCAGTCTGGTTACTGGCGGCAGACGGCACCTTCGACAAAACCCTGCACGTCAGCGGAACACCTACTCTCTGCGTAAGCACCGGCTCGGGCTACGTGCACGTCTCGCCCGGCTCGGACAGCGAGGTCCACATCATCGGGCATGTGCATGCCAGCCACGGCTGGGGCGGCGATTGGGGCTCGCCGGAGGAGCGCGTGCAAAAAGTGGTCGCGGATCCGCCCATCGAGCAGAGCGGCAACGTGATCACTGTAGGCAAGCATATGGAATATCACAACATCTCCATCGACTATGAAGTCACCACGCCAAAGGGGACAAATCTGGACGCCAGCTCCGGCTCCGGCGACCTGAAGATCTCGAGCCTCGGCGGATCCCTGAAGGCCAACACCGGCTCGGGATCGATCGAAGCCAACGGCCTGAGCGGGCGCGTGGCGCTCGAAACCGGCTCCGGCGACATCCGCGCCGAAATGAGTTCCGCGCCGGACGTGAAGGCTCAAACCGGCAGCGGCAGCATCCGTTTGCAGGGCGTGACCGGTGGCCTCTACGCCGAAACCGGCTCGGGCGACATCGAAGTCAGCGGCCAGCCCGGGTCGAACTGGAAGCTCCAAACCGGCTCCGGCACGGTAACGATGAACACCGGGAGCGCGAAATTCTCGCTTGATGCCACCACGGGCTCGGGCACCATCCATAGCGATCCTCCTATCACCATGCACGGCAGCCTCGAGAAGCACCACATTACCGGAGACGTGAATGGCGGCGGCCCAACCGTGAGAGTCGAGACCGGCTCGGGCGACGTTCGGATTCACTAGGCTTCACTTCGTAAACAACGAAAAGCCCCGCTGCTCGGCGGGGCTTTTCTGTTTGGAGTCGACTACTCTGGTTTCTTTTCTTCCTCCGGCTTCTTCTCTTCCTCTGGCTTCTTTCCCTGGGGCTTTTGTTCCTTCGGAGGGGTCTTCGCCTGCGGATGAGCCTGTGGCTGGCCAGGATGAGCCTGGGGCTGATTCGCAGGATGCTGAGGCTGCGCCTCGGGCTTCGCCTGTTGCGGATGTTGAGGCGGAGTCGTTGGCCGCGCCTCGTTCGGAACCGGTTTTGCGTTGTTCGTCGGAGCTGGCTTCGACGGCTGAGCCGGACGGTTCTCCGGAGCGGGCTTTGCATTCGATGGTGTCACCGGATGCGTCTCGTTCGCCGAGGAGTTGGCCGTCCCGGTTGCACCGAGGTTGCCGGGTGCGCCGGAGTTGCTGGGTTCGTGGGAGCCGCCGGGTGCGCCGCGACCGGAGCTGCCGGCTTCAGGTTCGGAGCCACGGCCTTCGTGGCCGGCTTGATCGCCGTCGAAGCCTGCGGCTTCGGCAGCGACACCGGCTTCGCCATGGCCCGATTTGCCGTCGGAGTAGCGGGCGCCGGGCCCCGCGGAGACATGACCACCGGACGCGCGACCGGGCGCGAAACATTGGGGCGCGCCTGAAGCAGCGGCTTCGTCGGCGCAGGAGCGGGAGGCCTTGCGACCACAATCGGCGCCTTAGCCAGCTGTTGCATCTGCTGATTGTTCAGATGAACGGAGGCTTGCTGCACGCGCGCTCCGCTGCTAAAAGGTCTGCGCGGGCACCGCATACACGTGCTGCCTGTTGACGTAGTTCACGTTCGTGACGTTGATCTGGTTCACGTTGGTGACGTTGCGTGTGTTGTTGATGAACACGTTGTAATTGTTGATGATCGTCGTGTTGTGGATCACCGTCGTGTTGATGTTCGTCACGTTGACGGTGCGCACGTAGTTCGGCGTGCAGTGGTACCACGGAACATAGGGCTCCGCGATGCCGAGCGGGAACCATGCCGCAACTGCGCCAATCCCGACGCCTACCGCAACTCCGCCGGGGCTTCCCACAAACGCGACCAACGCTGGCGAGTACACCGGAACCACAGCAGGCGGCCCGGGCGCCCATCCCCACCGGCCGTTGATTACCGCCCAGCGTCCATAGTGGAACGGCGCATAACCCCATGGCGCATCGTCAATCCATGTATAACCCCACGGATTCACATACGCCCAATGCCCGATGGTGTAAGGCTGCCAGCCGGCAGCCATCCCATTCGGATACCACACCGGACCGTAATCGGGCGTAACAACCCAGCCGCCATTGGCATCGAGGTCGTCGTAGCCGGGAATGTCGCGGCTCACATATCGTGCCGAGACAGAATTCATGATGCGGTGATCGCGGTCGATCGACCAGCGATCGAGGTCGTCGAACCCAGGCATCTCTACCAGACCAAGCTGGATGGGATTCTGGCCATAAACCTGCACCGCCTGCCCCTGGTCGACTTCCTGATTCAGGCCCGGCCCCGTGATCTGCAGTGACCCCGCGTTCACCGCAACCAGCGAGGCCTGCTGATCGTAGGCGTTGAAGCGATAATCGCCAGGCTGCTGGATGAAGACCGCTGAATTCGGCGTATCCACCTCAACCGTGTAGCCCGGGTTGAGCGCAAAGACGCGCACGCGTATCGACCCCGTCGCCAGTGCAATCTGCTCATACTGATCGTTGAGGTTCGTCAGCGTCACATCGGTCTGGCCCCAGAGCCGCACGTCGACCGATCCGTTCTGGATAATCGCGCGAGCCCCAGGCTCCGTGTAGATGCGGTCGCCGCTTGTCATCGGATAATTCGTCGGCGCATCGTTCCAGCCGTCATACCCCGCAGGCTGGAAGGACACCGCTCCCTGCAGGTAAGCAATGCGTGCGACCCGCGCAGGCGGATCTCCATCCTGCGCCAAAGCGGCCGCCGTGAGAAGAATCGGAACAGCGAAAATCGTAACCGCCGTCCTTGCGAATTTTGCTGAGACTTTCATCGTGGGTCTTTCTCCAAATGAATGAACTTGTTCGACTTTAACCCGCTGTGGCCGATAAGTAGCGCGCCGCGGACAAAAGATAGCCTCGCCGCCACTGCATGAAAACGTACTCATTCAACTGCCAGTTAACCAGTAGTGGTAAGATCACAAGCCGGGTTGAAAGGCGGTGTGTCGCAGAAGGACAAGCGCAACTGCCCATAACCCTGGGGCCCCAGAAAAGGAGATTCGTATGTTTAGCACTTCACTGGGCTCTTCGCACAAAATTCCAACCGCCTTCGCTCGCCTGTTGATGCTGACGGCGGCAGTCCTCCCTTTGCCTACCGTTGCCCTCGCGCAGCGTTTCTTCGTCCTCAACAATCCCGGCGACCCGAACTTCAATCAGTTGCTTGGCGTCAACGATGCACGCGTTATCGTCGGCTACTTCGGCGACGGCACTGTCGTTCCGAACAATGGCTATGTCCTGGTGCCCAAGAATCACTACTCTGTAGAAAACTTCACGAACTTGCCCTCAGGCGATTTCGCCTCACAGACACAAGCCATCGGCATCAACAACCAGACCTTTCCCGATATCGTCGGCTTTTACACCGACAATGCCACAGGTTTTACTCATGGTTTCCTGGACGCGAATGGCAAGCAATCCGCTGTCGATGACCCCGCCGGCTCTCTGCCAAACGTCACAACGCCCGCCCAGAATCTGCTCGGGATAAATGATCTTGGCGACGCGGCAGGCTTTTGGACCGACAACAACGGCCACGAGCACGGTTTCGTTGTCGAGCTCAACTTTCAGAAGCCCAACAAGTCGAATTTCATGGAGATTCCGCCGTCCATTTTTCAAGGCGCCGTCGCCACCCAGGCCAGCAATATCACCAACAGCGGCAAGGTTTGCGGCTTTTGGACCGATCGCGATGGCAACAATCATGGGTTTTTCGGTTACCCAGGCCCCTTGCTTGCCACCTTCCCCTGGCTTTTCAGCTTGAATGTCGAAATCGATGGCGTGACTGCCGCCAGCACCTCGCCTTTTGGGTGCAATAACAGCGGGAACGTCGTTGGTTCCTTCACAGACGCCAATGGTAACGTGCACGGTTTCATCTTCGACCGAGGCCTATTCATTCAATTTGATGCCCCTGGTTCGTCTCAGACCGCGGCCTTCGGCGTCATGGGTACACTCATCAACGGAATCAACGAATCGGGCGATATCGTCGGATTCTTTTCTGACGGCACCAAAGTTAACGGTTTCGTGAAACTCGGACCAATCGAACCATAACGAACACAACCAGAATTAGAAAAAGATGAGCAATCGCGGCAGGCCCGTGATGCAACCACCTTACAAGTCACGGGTCACCGTCTCTCCCTAGCACTCTAACGCGCACTTCCAGCCCATCTAAACTGAATTCATGCTGCACGTCCGCAATCCCATCCCTGTCGCATCCATCCGGCTTATCGTCTTCGACCTTGATGGCACGCTTATCGATTCGCAGAAGGACCTCGCCAACTCCATCAATGCGATGCTGGAGCAGCTTCACCGGCAGCCTCTGCCTGAAGAACTCATCGCGGCTTACGTCGGAGATGGCGCCGGCATGCTGGTTCGACGCGCACTCGGCGACCCTGTCGATGAGCACGCGGTCGAACACGGTCTCGACCTCTTTCTCGCTTACTATCGCGAGCACAAGCTCGACCACACCCGCGTCTATCCCGGAGTCTTCGAGTCTCTTGAGACTCTGCGCACGACGCCGGACGGCACGGCGCGTCAGATGGCAGTGCTCACCAACAAGCCGATCAATCCATCGCGCGCCATCTGCGACGCGCTCGGCCTGAGCCCCTGGTTCTTTCAGATCTACGGCGGGAACAGCTTCGCGACGAAGAAGCCTGATCCTGAAGGCCTGAACACCCTGATCTCCGAGGCGGATGTCGCTCCGCATGAGACGCTTATGATCGGCGACTCCGACAACGACATCCTCACCGCGCGCCGCGCTGGAGCATGGGCCCTGGGCTGCAGATTCGGGCTCTCTTCGCATACGCTGGAGAATATCGCCGCCGACTACCTGGTTGACTCAGCAGCGGAATGGGCGATGGCGCTACATCCAGCCGGAACGTTGAAATGAACGCATTATTCGCTACCGTTACTGTTACGGATGCGCAAGAGTTGCAGAAACGCCTGCTGCACACGATTGAAGGAGCGCCCCTTGAGCACGGCAGCGACCACAGTACGGATGGCCTGCGGGTCTGATACTCGCACATAGCTGCAGCGGGCGCTGCGATCGATCGCCATCTCCGGCACCAGCGATACTCCAACGCCTGCCGCGACCATCCCCAGCAGGCTACTGAACTGCCCGCTCTCGAACGCGATGCGCGGATTGAGCTTCGCCCTTGTGCACGCCGAAATACTGACGTCGCGGAAGCAATGTCCGTCGCGCAGCATCACGAACTGCTCCCCGCGCAGATCTTTCAGCGCCACGCTTTTCGCGGCCGCCTTCACATGCTCTTTCGGCAACACTGCATAGAGCGGCTCCGTCCGCAGCGGGAAAATCTGGAACTCCTTGTGGCGCAGCGGCAGCGAAAGCACCGCCACATCAATCGAGAGATTCCGCAATCCTTCAATCAGGACCGGCGTCGTCTCCTCGGCGATCCGAAGCCGCGCCTCCGGATACTTCTTCGAAAATGCCGCCACGTACTGCGGCATGAGATACGGCGCAATCGTCGGAATCACGCCGACTGCCACGTTGCCGCGGACATCCGTGCGCTTGTCCTCGACGCCCGAGCGCGCCTCCTCCATCTGGTGGAGGATTGACCGCGCATGGGGCAGAAATGCCTTGCCCGCCTCGGTGAGCCGCACGCTGCGACCAAGCCGGTCGAATAATCGCGCGCCCAGATCCTCTTCAAGCTTCTGCACCTGCTGCGAGAGCGAGGGCTGCGCGACGCGACAACGCTCGGCAGCGCGGCTGAAGCTTCCGGTTTCGGCGATGGCACAGACATAGCGCAGCTGATTAAATTCCATAGGTAATACCTATGCCCCGAATGGGAACTATCTATTGGAGCAATCTATCTTCATAATGCTACATTGCAGATGTTGGGACAATCGCGGATTTCCGCGCCGAGATTCCAAGGTCATAACCGTGACGTGCGTCACAGAAATTGAAGGAGAACCATGTCGTACGAGAACCCCATCTCAAATGCATCGAAGTGCCCGTTCCATCACACTTCGGGCCAGGGTACATCGAACCGTGACTGGTGGCCCAACCAGTTGAAGCTGAACATCCTGCACCAGCACTCGTCCAAGTCCGATCCCATGGGCAAGGACTTCAATTACGCCGAAGAATTCAACAGCCTCGACCTTGCCGCCGTGAAAGAGGACTTGCGCAAGGTGATGACCGACTCGCAGGACTGGTGGCCGGCGGACTTCGGTCACTACGGTGGCCTCTTCATTCGCATGGCGTGGCACAGTGCGGGCACTTACCGCACCGGCGATGGCCGCGGCGGCGCCGGGTCCGGCCAGCAGCGCTTTGCACCCCTCAACAGCTGGCCCGACAACGTCAGCCTCGACAAGGCACGCCGGCTGCTCTGGCCGGTCAAGCAGAAGTACGGTAAGAAGCTCTCCTGGGCTGACCTGATTGTCCTCACCGGCAATGTTGCGCTGGAATCGATGGGCTTCAAGACCTTCGGCTTCGGCGGCGGACGGGAAGACGTCTGGGAGCCGGACACGGACGTCTACTGGGGCTCCGAGACCGTCTGGCTGGGCGGCGATAGTCGCTACGGCAAGGCGAAGCCCGCTGGCGAGGGCGTGATCGTGGCCGATGAGGAGCTTCACGGCCAGGAGCAGGATCGCACCGGCGGTGGCACCAACGAGCGCAAGCTGGAAAATCCGCTCGCCGCCGTGCAGATGGGCCTGATTTACGTGAACCCGGAAGGCCCGGACGGCAACCCCGACCCTGTCGCCGCGGCTCACGACATCCGCGAGACCTTCGCGCGCATGGCAATGAATGATGAAGAAACCGTTGCGCTGATCGCGGGCGGCCACACCTTCGGCAAGACCCACGGCGCGGGGCCTGCGTCGAATGTTGGGCCTGAGCCCGAAGGCGCTCCCCTTGAGTTGCAGGGCCTGGGCTGGAAAAGCAGCTACGGCAGCGGCGTGGGCGGCGACGCAATCACCAGCGGCCTTGAGGTCATCTGGAGCCAAACACCGACACAATGGAGCAACTACTTCTTCGAAAACCTGTTCGGCTACGAATGGGAGCTGACCAAGAGCCCGGCCGGGGCCAATCAGTGGAAGCCGAAGGGGGATGCGGGCAAAGATTCTGTGCCCGATCCGCACGACCCGTCGAAGCGTCGCACGCCGTCGATGCTCACCACGGACCTCGCCCTGCGAGTCGACCCTGCCTATGAAAAAATCTCACGCCATTTCTACGAGAACCCGGACAAGTTCGCAGACGCCTTCGCGCGTGCGTGGTTCAAGCTGACTCACCGCGACATGGGTCCGCTCGTGCGTTATCTCGGACCGGAAGTTCCTGCCGAAGAGTTGATCTGGCAGGATCCGATACCCGCGGTTGATCACGAACTGATCAACGAGCAGGACATTGCCGCTCTCAAGGGCAAGATCCTGGCTTCGGGTCTGTCGATACCCGAGCTTGTCTCGACCGCGTGGGCATCGGCTTCCACCTTCCGCGGCTCCGACAAGCGCGGCGGTGCGAATGGCGCGCGCATCCGTCTGGCTCCGCAGAAGGATTGGGCAGTGAACCAGCCGGAGCAACTGGCGAAGGTCCTGAAGACGCTCGAAAGCATCCAGAGCGATTTCAACTCCAAGGCCTCCGGCGGCAAGAAGGTCTCGCTCGCCGATCTCATCGTCCTGGCCGGTTGCGTAGGCGTAGAGCAGGCAGCGAAGAATGCTGGCGTCAAAATCACGGTTCCCTTCTCGCCGGGACGCACGGACGCCTCGCAAGAGCAGACCGATGTGGAGTCCTTCGCCGTGCTCGAACCGATCGCGGACGGCTTCCGCAATTACCTCAAAGGCAGGTACACCATACCGGCCGAGGCGTTGCTGGTCGACAAGGCGCAATTGCTCAAACTTACCGCCCCTGAAATGACCGTGCTCATCGGCGGCATGCGCGTCCTGAATACCAACTTCGGACAGACGAAGCATGGCGTCTTCACCCACCGGCCGGAGTCGCTGACAAACGACTTCTTCGTCAACCTGCTCGACATGGGCACAGAGTGGAAGCCGACCTCGGATGCCGCCGACGTATTCGAAGGGCGCGATCGTTGGACGGGTGAACCCAGATGGACCGGCACACGGGTCGACCTCGTCTTCGGTTCGAACTCCCAGCTCCGTGCTTTGGCTGAACTCTACGGAAGTTCGGACGCGCAAGAGAAGTTCGTCCACGACTTCGTAGCCGCCTGGACCAAGGTAATGAACAACGACCGCTTCGACCTTGTGTCGCCGAAGGGACCCGGCAGTAAGGTGGAAGAACTGGTAGCGGCAAAGTAGTCGTACGCAACCGTCAAAGCCCGCAGTCACTCCGCTGCGGGCTTTTCTTTTAATGCTTCGGCGCTCCGTCTGCGAGCAGCGCCTGCGCGCGGCTCAGATAGAGCTTGTAACGCGCGGCTCGCTCGCCGACACTCAGCGACTGGTTTGTCTCCTTTGAGATTTTCGCCTCAAGCTGATCCTCCGGGACCTTGGTCTGATCCACCAGCCCCTGCACATCGGCAATCGCCTTCGCGTATACGCCCTCGAATCGCGCCATCTCCATTCGTGCCGTCTCCGGACGGTAGTGCATCCGGTCGCCGGTCTGCAGCGCATCGATTAAAGTGTCGGGGGGCTTCGCGAACGCCAGAATCGCGTTGATGGTGTCGTACGCGCCGCGGAGACGCGTAATCGATCCCGCAAATCCATCGAGTTGCCGGCGCGAGGCCAGCGATCCCGCAGCCCTGGTGATCACGACGCGAGTCCTGGTGTGCACCGACGTCCGCGGTACGGTGATGACCGTCGTCAGGGTGTTCCCCTTGAATTGCCAGCCTGGCACATCATCCTTGCGCAGTAGACCCAGCGCTGCACCATTTGCTGCCACCTTCTGCGGAGGCCAGTCGCCCGGCAGCCGGATTTCAAAACCGCGCTGCTCCAGCATGCCCGGATAGCTGCCCCGCACAGGATCGACATCCAGCGTCAGTTCGTCCCCGTTCTGCTTCGCCTCAATTTTTGTCCACGCGCACACCCCGCGCTTGTATGCCTCTGACTGGCTTGCATCTTCGTAGACGGTGTACGAGCTCGCCTGCCCGTCAGCGAGCGGATACACCGTCACAATCAGCGGATCGACCGGCTTTTCTCCCGTGTAACGCATCTGCGGCTGACCGGGAACGATCGCTCCCGCCTTCACATACACCGGAACCTGCCGGATCGAGAAGGCCCGCTCCACCGTTTGCGGCCCCGTAAAGTGCTTGCCTGACGCACGCTCGATCCATTCGCCCTTCGGAATCCACACGCTCTCTCTGCTCAGAAGCGTTTCCTTTTCCAACGGCTTCGTCACAGGAGCGACCACCATCTGCTCTCCGAAGACGTACTCGCCCTTGTTCGTGTACGCTGCATCTTCTTCGGGCCAGTCGTAGTAGAGCGGATGCAGAAATGCGACGCCGGTGTCATAGGTCCGCCGCGCTTCGGTATAGATGTAGGGCTGCATCGCGTACCGCTCGTGGAAGGC
Organism: uncultured Acidobacteriaceae bacterium; assembly: GCA_963782175.1. GTDB lineage: Bacteria > Acidobacteriota > Terriglobia > Terriglobales > Acidobacteriaceae > Silvibacterium. Next base: position 176,919 of record CAWAIX010000003.1, on the reverse strand, counting down.
ATCGCGCATCACATCCGAAAACGGCTCGGGATACGCCCAAATCCTCCGCTCCGCATCCGGGTTCTTCGTTGTATGCGTGCGCAAAATGGGGCTGAAGATCCCAAATTGTATCCATCGTGTGTACAATTCCCCGTCAACGGCGCCCGGCATGTGGCCGCCAATGTCGTGGCTCCAATAGGCATAGCCCACGTTGGCCGCCGTCGCGGTGAACCACGGCTGGAAGGCCAGCGAATCCCAGACCGAGATCGTGTCGCCGGAGAATCCGATCTGGTAACGATGGTTGCCGAGTCCGCCCCAGCGATGAAAGAGCAGCGGCCGCTTGCCTTCGCGCTCCTGGTCGGTGAAATGAACATAATTCAGCCACCAAGTGGGACTCACTCCGGGTGTTTGTGTGTTTGCTTCCTGTTGCCAGTCGAGCCACCAGAAATTAATGCCCTCTTTTTCCAGCGGATGGTGGAGCAGATCCATGTAATTGGTCGCGAACTGCTTATTTGTAATGTCGAAAGGCACATATTTCTTTGTCGACGGGTCGGTGCCCATCGCCCTCGCCATCGCCGGATATGCCGATTCCCATGGCTGTACCCCCGACGCAGGATGAAGGTTGAGCGTTACCTTAAGTCCCTGCTCGTGAATGTGATCCAGAAACTGCTTCGGATCGGGAAAAAGCAGCGGATTCCAGGTGTAGCCGCTCCAGCCGATGTCGTGTCCCGACTGGTCGGTCTGCTGCATCTTCTCGAGTTGCTCCCTGCTCAGGTGCCAGTCCATATCGATGACCAGAACGTCGAGCGGCACCGTATTCTGGCGGAAGCCCTGCACAAGTCCCTCGAGTTCCTGATCGCTGTATGCCCAGTAGCGCGACCACCACGCGCCGAACGCAAACCGAGGCGGCAGCGGGATGCGCCCTGCAACGTCAACGAAGTCGTGCAGCGCCTGCTCGTACTCGTGCCCGTAGCCGAAGAAGTACCAGTCCTGCCGGTCACCCGCCGGCCGCTCCATCACCCACGGCCACGGACTCTTCTCGCCCTGCGCGAACGTGAAGTTATCCGAATCGAACAGCGGCCGCTTCGAGTCATCGACAAGGGTCCATCCGTCGCGCGACAGCAGGCCTGGCCCGATCGGCTCCTGCGTTTTGTCTCCGAGCGCGCCGTCCAGCGTGCGCGTTGTGCCCTGCAGATTGCCGGTGTCCTCCATGCCCGGATGCCACGTCACCGGTTTGCCATCCACCGTCAGCTTAATGCTGAGATCATCGGCGGTGAACTTCCCGTCATCACTGCTGCTGTCGTAATTCAGCAGCAGTTTCCCGGTGTCGATCGTCAGCTTACTGCCATCGCGCTTCTCGGTGAACTTTGGAACCGGCAGCTTTCTGTTCAGAAACACAAACGACGCATGGTCCTCGAACTTCCCATCTGCCGCCCACTCCAGGCGAATAAGCTGCGCCGTGAGAACCGTGAATCGCGCGTGCCCAACGACCACCACCGCCTTCGGATCGGCAACCGGGCTGTAGCTCGCTTCCGGCGCGCGGCCTTCGGGCTGCGGCTGGCCCGGCGCATACTCCTGCGCATCCGATGTTCCTGTGAGCATCAGTTGCGCAAGAACGAGCGCAACGCAAAGACGAAGTGCAAATCTGAGCTTCGACATAACGGCCCAGCATAACGCGATGCCGGCCTTCGCCGCCACACGCCCGAGCCGGACAGAACCTGTCCGCAATCGTCCGTTACCATAGAACTGTGGACTTCCAGTTAGTCAGTGATTACAAGCCTCGCGGCGACCAGGGCCGCGCCATCGGAGAGCTCGTCGAAGGCGTCGGCGCGGGCGAAAAACACCAGGTGCTGCTCGGCGTTACCGGCTCGGGCAAGACCTACACCGTCGCCAAGATCATCGAGCAGCTCAACCGCCCCGCGCTGATCCTCGCGCACAACAAAACGCTCGCAGCGCAGCTCTACCACGAGTTCAAGCAGTTCTTCCCCGGCAACGCCGTCGAGTACTTCGTGTCGTACTACGACTACTACCAGCCCGAGGCCTACATCCCGTCCGGCGACCTCTACATCGAGAAGGAAGCCACCATCAACGAGGAGCTCGACAAGTTACGGCTCTCCGCCACGCGCTCGCTTTTCGAGCGCCGCGACGCCATTATCGTCTCCTCGGTCTCGTGCATCTACGGCCTCGGCTCGCCAGAAGCCTATTACGGCATGCTTCTCCTTCTCGAAAAAGGCCAGCGCATCCGCCGCGAAGACATCACCAAGCGCCTCGTCGAAATCCTCTACGAGCGCAACGACAGCGACTTCCGCCGCGGGACCTTCCGCGTTCGCGGCGATGTCATCGAAATCTACCCCACCTACGACGAGAACGCTTACCGAATCGAACTCTTCGGCGACGAAATCGAATCGCTCGCGCAGATCGATCCACTCTTCGGCTCTGTGCGTGAGAAATATTCGCGCCTGCCCATCTATCCCAAGAGCCACTATGTCGTGCAGCCCGAGCGTAAAAAGACCGCCATCGAATCCATTCTCGAAGAGCTGGCTTGGTGGGAGAAGGAGTTGGAATCGCAGGGCCGCCTTGTCGAGGCGCAGCGGATTCATCAGCGGACTCGCTTCGACCTCGAGATGATCAAGTCCGTCGGCTACTGCCACGGCATCGAGAACTACTCGCGCCACTTCTCCGGACGCTTGCCCGGCGAACCGCCGCCCACGCTGCTCGACTACTTCCCGCGCGACTATCTTCTCTTCGTCGACGAGTCGCATGCGACCGTCCCGCAGGTGCATGGCATGTGGCATGGGGACCGCTCGCGCAAGCAGAACCTCGTCGACTACGGCTTCCGCCTGCCGTCAGCCGTCGACAACCGGCCGCTGAAGTTCGAGGAATTCGAGTCTCGCGTCAACCAGGTCGTGTACGTCTCGGCCACGCCTGGCCCCTACGAGCTGACGAAATCCGCCGGAGTGGTCGTCGAGCAGATCATCCGGCCCACCGGACTCGTCGATCCGCAGGTAGAGATCCGCCCCATCCGCGGCCAGATCGACGACCTGCTCGCCGAGATTCGGGACCGCGCCGAGCGCAACGAGCGCGTGCTCGTCACCACGCTCACCAAGCGCATGGCCGAAGACCTCGCCGGATACTACTCCGAGGTGGGCGTGCGCTGCCGCTACATGCACTCCGAGATCGAGACTCTCGAGCGCGTGCGCCTGCTGCGCGATCTGCGCAAGGGCGAGTACGACGTCCTCATCGGCATCAACCTGCTGCGCGAGGGCCTCGACCTACCCGAGGTCTCGCTGGTCGCCATCCTCGACGCGGACAAGGAAGGCTTCCTGCGCTCCGCCGGCTCGCTGATTCAAACCATCGGACGCGCCGCGCGCCACATCAACGGCCGCGCCATTCTCTACGCCGATCGCATGACTGACTCCATGAAGCAGGCCATCGGCGAAACCAGCCGCCGCCGTGAAGTGCAGAGCGCCTACAACGAAGAACACGGCATCACGCCCACGTCGATCGTCAGGCCGACAGACATGTCGCTCGCCCGGATCCTTAAGGCGGACTACGCAGATCTGACCGAGGACACCGACTCCCTACCCGACTTCAAATCGCAGGACGAACTCGACGCCCACATCGCGAATGTCGAATCCGACATGCGCGAAGCCGCCCGCAAATTCGAGTTCGAAAAAGCCGCGCGTCTGCGCGACAAGGTCAAGGAGTTGCGGACCAAGGAGTTTCTGTTCGCCTAGAAGTCAACTGATCGCCGCTTTGATGATGCTGACGCGTTCCGACAAACTTCCCGGCTCGACTGAGACAAGTTCGAAGCCGAAGTCGCGATAAATCTCTTCGTGGATTTTCTCGAAGCGCACCGTCTCCTCAAAGCTGATCCGCCGTGCTTGGGTAGGCGTGACAAAGCCGAGATTGCGGATGAAGAAGACGCGGTTCTGGTAGATCAGCTCTCTTTTCACGCGCTCAAGCTCGCTGGTAAGAAAAGGCGAACAGGAATACCCGAGGTAAACCGCCAGCGCTGCCGTACACATCACGCAGCGGTCGTGAAACTGAACTTCGTCGGGATAGTGCGAGGCGCGAACCTGGCGGTCCCTCTGCAGCTTCGCGATCACATCAATGAACGAGGGATCCCGCCACGGTTCAGCCGTTCCCTGCGCTTGCGCGGCGGCAATGACGTCGGTCGCACCCTCCTCGACCACGCTGAAGCCGTCGAGTTCCAGCTGACGGATGATCGCCGTCTTCCCTGCGCCGGGCGCGCCGGTGATGATGAACCTTCTCATTCGGTTACTTCGGAGTGAGCTATCTCAGATCTGCTGCTTCTTCCACCGTCCGCGGCGGAACAGCACGATGCTTGCCGCTGCAATCGAGCACTCCGCAATCACGATAGCCATCATCGCGCCCGGCGCATGTAGGCCCCGGCGCACCGCAAGCCAATACGCCAACGGTAGCTCCAGGACCCAGAAGCCGAAGAAGTTCACAATCGTCGGAGTGACCGTGTCGCCCGCGCCGTTGAAGGCCTGCAGCATGACCATCCCGTACGCGTAGCCGACATTCCCGCAGCTCAGAATCCGCAGCGCGGTCGCGGCAATCGGCGCAACTGCCGGGTCATGGATGAACAGCCGAATCACCGGCGTCGCAAACACAAAAAAGAACACCCCGATCGTGCCCAGAAAAATCATGTTGAGGAGGCCGGTGCGCCACACCGCCTGCTCCGCGCGATCCGGATGCTTCGCTCCAAGGTTCTGCCCCACCAGCGTAGCTGCGGCATTGCTCAGTCCCCACGATGGCAGGATGTAGAAAATCACAATGCGAATCGCCACAGTGTAGCCGGCAACCGCCGCGGCTCCGAAGAGCGAGATGATTCGCACCAGCCCGATCCAGCTCGCATTTGCAATGGTGAACTGCAGAATTCCCGTCAGCGACACGCGTAGCAGCCGCCATAGCACTGCGAGATTCAGCCGCAGATGCCGCGTCAGCACGTGAATCCGCTCCGTGCCGCGCAGCAACCGGTAGAACTGGTACAACACGCCGATGCTGCGCCCCGAAAATGTGGCCAGCGCTGCGCCCGTCACTCCCAGCCGCGGAAACGGCCCCAGCCCGAAGATGAGGCACGGATCGAGAATCAGGTTGAGGATATTCGACACCCACAGCAGCCGCATTGCGATCGCCGCATCGCCCGCTCCGCGAAAAATCCCGTTGTTCAGGAAGAGCATGATGATCGCGCCGCAACCGCCGAGCGCAATCCGCGCGTAGCCCGATCCTGTCGCAACCACCGACGCCGGAGCCCCCATCGCTCGCAGTAGGTGCGGGGCAAAGATGCCCAGCGGCAGCCCCATCGCGACCGAAACCGCCAGGCCAAGGATGATCGCCTGCACTCCCGAGATCGCCGCGTCCTCGGGATCTTTTTCCCCGATACGCCGCGCAACCATCGCCGTTGTTGAGAGCGACAACCCGATGCCGACCGCAAACACCAGCGCGAGCATCGATTCGGTGATACCGACCGTCGTCACGGCGTCTACGCCGAGCCGCCCCACCCAGAAGACATCCACCACGGCAAACAGCGACTCCAATGCCATCTCCAGAACCATCGGAATCGCCAGCAGAAAAATCGAGCGGTTCAGGCTGCCCGCCGTATAGTCCTGGTGCGAGCCGCGCAGCGCCTCCCACACCGATGCCCAGAAGGTCGGCGCCCCAGTCCGCGTTGTGTCTGCCTGAGAACTCATGTCCGCCCCCGTGTCCGCGTCTGAGGCGCGAAAAATCTACGGTATTCTGGTCACCATGCTGAAAAGCTCGCCAGTAACCACGCTGGTCCTGTTGTGCGCTCTTTCGCCCTGCCTCGGTCACGCCGCCGCCGACACCAGCTTTCCCACCAATGAAGATCTGCGCCACATTCGCGCCATGGCGCAGCCGCGCCTCTCGCCCGACGGCCGCAGCGTGCTGATCCAGATTACGGACTCCACCGCCGACGGCGCAAAGAGCCACCTGTGGATCGTAGATGTCAGACAGAACGCCCCGCGCCAGCTTACCTGGTCTACTCCGCAGGACAAGCGCGGAGAATTCGCCGGACGCTGGATGCCCGACGGCAACAGCATCCTATTTCTTGCCCATCGCGGAGAGCACACCCAGCTTTACCGCCTGCCCATGGAGGCCGGCGAAGCGCGCCCCTATGACCTGAAGATCACCCCGCCGGTCGACGAATCCACCACACCCGACGCCATCCCGCCGCGGAAAGATGCAGCACCGGCCAAAGCCGAGCCTGTCGACATCGACGTCGAAAACTACGAGCCCTCGCCCGACGGCAAGCTCATTGCCCTGCTCGCCCGCGATCCGGAGACAGCCGGCGAAAAGAAGCAGCACGACGACAAGGCCGATGCCGTCTGGGTCGACCACGAGCAGCACGGCTCGCGCCTATACTTCCTCGACCCCGAAAGCAACAAGCTCACGCCGGTCGCTATCGCTCCCGACATACACGGAGTTGCGTGGAACAAGCAGGGTGACCGCCTCATCGCCATCGCCGAGGCCATGAACGGCGCAGGCGACATCGCACCGGCGAATACTGCCTGGATGGTCACCGTCTCCGATCCGGCCCATCCTACCGAAATCAAAGAACTGCCTGCGACCATCCAGGGCGGCGTCTGGTCCGGCGACGGCAAGCGCTACTACTTCTTCGCGCAGGCCCAGCAGGACGCCCCGCCCGGATACCACGACCTCTACGCGCTCACCCTCGCCGACAGCAGCATTCAGGACCTGACCGGCAACTTCGACGCCTCCGTCGGCCGCGCGCTTCCCATCGCTGACGGCGAAAAGGTACTGGCCGAGGCCCAGACGGGCATGCAGGTCACGTATCTCCGCATCGAGCCCGGCAAGCAGGACGCCGGCAAACAGAAAGCAGACACTCTCAAGTTTCCCACCGCGGTTGTCGGCCAGCTCAGCACCAATGCCAAACAGGACGGTTGGGTCTGGCTCGGGTCTGGCAGCACCGAGCCGATGACGCTCTTCTACGCCGAAAAACTCGGCCACGAGGCGAAACCGCTCAACACGCCGTCGATTCTGCCCGGAACCTGGCCCAAAGTTCCCTCCCAGCTAGTGCAATGGAAGAACGAAAGCCTCGCCATCGAAGGACTGCTCTATCTGCCACCCAACGCTTCTTCGGGTAAAGTCCCGCTGATCGTCGACGTCCACGGCGGGCCCACCGGAGCCTTCGAGGACCGCTTCGACCCGTTCATTGTCTGGCTCGTCGGCCAAGGATGGGCGGTATTGCGGCCGAATCCGCGCGGCAGTACAGGTTACGGTCCCTCCTTCGCCGCTGCCAACAAGAACGACCTGGGCGGGGCGGATTACCGCGACATCATGGCCGGTGTCGACACCGTGATCGCGAAATACCCCGTCGATCCCAACAAACTGGGCCTCATGGGATACAGCTACGGCGGCGAAATGGCAGCCTTCGTCGAAGGCAAGACGGACCGCTTCAAAGCAATCGTCTGCGGAGCGCCTGTCATCGACCAGCACAGCGAGTACGGAACCGAATCCGACTCCTACTATGACCGCTGGTTCTACGGGCGTCCGTGGGAGCACGCCTCCGACGCCTGGCGTCAGAGCCCCCTCGCCGAAGTCGCGCAGGCGAAGACCCCTTTCCTTCTGCTGCAGGGCGAGGCCGACAAGACCGACCCGCTCGGCCAGAGCCAGGAGATGTACCGTGCCCTCCGGCAGGTCGGCGTCAAGGTCGAGATGGTGCAATATCCCCGTGAGGACCATGGCCCACTCGCATCCGGAATGTTCGGCAGTCCATCTCAGGAACCATGGCACGGCTATGACGCTCGCCAGCGAATTTTGAAGTTCTATAAGACAGCCTTCGGGGAGTAACAACCGGGATCAATGGATCGGTTCATTGATGCCACAGCCCCGTTGCTCACAAATTCCGCCAACAGTGCTTCCCGCGGAGCGCAAGGTCTGTCTAAAGTGCAATTAACTGAGATTCCGAGATTTGAACGTCATTTCAGGAGACCATCGTGATCCGTTTGGTGGCGCAGGGATTGGTGACTGCGATTTTTCTGTCCGGCTGCGCCGTTTTCGCGCAGAATGCGAGCACAGACAAGAGCTGGATCGAGAAGAGCAACCAGTACACCCAGCTTCTGATCGATATCGGGAACAAATATTCGCCGGAAGGCGCATCGCAACAGGGATTGGCGCAATTTGATGAAGGCATTGCGCAGCCCACAAAGCAGAATGACGACGCGCAGATGGCCGAAAGCAAGGCGGTTCTTGAGAAGCTGCGTGCGGCAGAGGCCGAGGAAAAAAACAAGTACGTCGTCGAGGATCTGAAGATCCTGATCCACTCGACGGAACTAGGCATCAGGCAGTACGACTTCAGCGAAGCGCATGAGGTCTCATATCTGAATGCGAGCGCCTACGTGTTCGGCGGGTTGCAGGGGCTGCTCGACGATCAGACAGCTCCGGAGCGCCGCAAGGCCGCGCTGGTCAGGCTGCGTAAATACGCCGGGCTTGAGCCCGGATACAGGCCGATCACTGAAATCCTGAAGCAGCGTACCGAGGAGCAGATGGCGAAGCCTGGAATCATCTATCCGGCTAGGGCCGAGGTGGAGACGGGGCTGGAACGAAACGGCATGTATCAGGAAGGCATTCCTGACCTGTTCAGGAAGTACGGCCTGACGGGCTGGGAGGAGCCGTGGGCGAAGCTGAAGACGCAACTGACCGCCTACGACGCATGGACTCGGGCACAGATTCTGCCGAAGACGAGAACAGATTTCCGCCTTCCGCCGGAAGAATATGCGCTGAATCTCGAAGGATTCGGTATTGATATTCCTCCGGCACAACTGGCGGAGATGGCGCACAAGGCCTTTGCCGAGTATCAGCAGGAGATGCAGACGGTCGCGGCGCAGATTGCCAAGCAGCGCGGCTGGCCTTCGGGCGATTATCGCGATGTGATCCGCCGCCTCAAGCCGGAACAACTCACCGGCGAAGCGATCTTGCCGTTCTATCAAAAGCGGCTGAAGGATATCGAAGGCATTATCGTCACCGAAAAGCTCGTCACGCTGCCCGACCGGCCGGCGCGGATCCGGCTGGGCACACCGGCGGAGAGCGCTCAGCAGCCCGCTCCGCACATGGTGCCGCCGCCGTTCCTGAATAACACTGGGCAACAGGGCGAGTTCGTCCTTCCGCTGAATATGCCGGCTGCAGCGGGTTCAGCGAAGAGCGAAAAGGTGGATGATTACGCGTATGATGCCGCATCCTGGACGCTGATCGCGCACGAAGCGCGCCCGGGACACGAACTGCAGTTCGATTCGATGGTTGAGCACGGTGTGTCGCGAGCGCGCGTGCTCTATGCCTTCAACAGCACCAACGTTGAGGGATGGGGGCTCTATGCCGAGTACATAACCAAACCCTACGTGCCTCCGGAAGGGCAGCTGATCTCGCTGCAGTTCCGATTGCTGCGCGCAGCACGGGCCTTCCTTGATCCGGAACTGCAGGCGGGGAAGATTCAACCGGCGGACGCAATGAAGGTGCTGACCGAACAGTGCGTCTTTTCCGTGCCGTTTGCGAATCAGGAGGTGGAGCGCTATACCTTCCGGATGCCAGGGCAGGCGAACTCCTATTTCTACGGCTATACGAAACTGCTTCAGTTACGAAAAGATACCGAATCGCAGCTCGGAACGAAATTCGACCAGAAGAAGTTCCATGATTTCATCCTGGCGCAGGGTTTGCTTCCTCCAAATCTGATGCGGGAGGCGGTGATGGAGGACTTCATACCCTCGCAGCAAGGCGACGCGGGACAGTAATCCAGTCTCCGGTTTGCAATGCCCTCGTTCGAAGTGACCGGTTACAGTGCTGACTGCCGCGCCAGGGCTCGCCTGAGCACGATTTCAAGGGCGGACTTGGTCTCCGCGTAGTCCGCCTCTGACAGCTTCCCTTCCAGCCGCTCCGTCTCCAGCGCGAAAAGCTCGTCTTTCAGCGCCGACAGGAGCGCTTTCGAGTGCCCGTTGGCACTGGCGACTGGCTGGACCGTCCGTGTCAGCGCCGGGGCTGGCGGCAACGGGGCGGCAACGGGAGCCGGGGGGCCGGCTGCCGCTACGGGCGCCGGCTTCGCGCGCAGGAAAAATGCCGCGGCAACCACAAGAACCAGCGCAAGCCCGCTCAGAATCCACCACTTGTACTTCTGCAACGGGTCGGGCGTGTCGATAGGAGCGCCCAGCCCGATGCCCGGACGGTTATCCGGCGCGGCCGAAGGCGATTGATCGCCGGCCCCCGGCATGCCTGCCGGAGCCTGCTGGCCTGCCTGCGCGTTCGAACCAGCCTGTTCCGAATCGCGCGGCATCGAGCCCTGCCCGGAGACCATAAACGCCAGATCCTGGCTGGGCTGAACGTGCCGCGCGAGAAAGGTCTGAGCGGTCGCATCTACGTCGGCCTGCTGAAAAGGCGCGCCGCCCGAGAACTCCATACTCTTCGGCAGCATGACGGCAACGTTGTCGGTCGCCATGGAGACCCGGGGCGTGAATTTGTAGCTTCCGTTGTAGGGCAGCGTGTAGCTCAGCTGGAAGCGCGTCTCACCCGGCCGTACCGGGAAGATGAAGGCATAATGTCCCGGGTCATCCGGCACCTTCATGGGAGACGACGACACCGGCATCCCGGCCGGCCCCATCGCCGCCGAAGCCTCGAGTTTCGCGTCGGACGGCAGGTAGATCTCGTACGCACGGCTGCTGAACTGCGTGCGCGGCGGATTCGACTCGTTCTTGACGAAGTAATTCTGCACCACGTGCAGCCCCTGAGGAGTCGTCTCGATCCGCATCACATCCGCTTCGGTCGACACACCATCGACCCTCGGGGCAACGTCATACACGCTGACATTCACCGTTTTCGTGCCCGGAGGAACCGGCTCGAAGTACGCCGCCTTCTGGTGGTCGACGCGCACCAGGTGCATGCCCTGGTCGGGGATCTCCAGCGTAAAGTGGCCCTGGGCGTCGGTCTTGGTCCGCGCGGCTTCCTGCATTCCCTGGGCGAACGCGATGAGCACCACGTCGTCTCCACCGGAGGGTTTGTTGGTTGTCTTGTTCGTTACCGTGCCGGTAATCGGCGCAGCGTGGGCCGAGGCGGCAGACAAGATAGTCAGCATCGCTAGGACTAAGGCCCGGCATCCGCGCGAGCGTGCAATTGATTTCATCGTCTTTCCCTAAAAATTATAGGCCGCGCATCAGTGAGAGCGAGCGTCAGTAAGAGCGAGCCTCAAGCAGGTCGATCTCGGCCAGCACCTCGGCCGCCTCGTTTTCGAGTGCCGCCTGCTGCATCGTGTAGTCTTCCTGCACATACTTGCCGGCGCGGTACTCGAAGTTGAGGTCCCGCAGGTTGTCGTAGAGAACATCCTTCCGCTCGCGCAGATATTCGAGCCGCGTCTTCTGGTGCTGCTCCTCAACGTGGCGATCAGGATAGAAGACGTAGAACAGCGTTCCGAGGAGAAGAATCCCGCAGGCTACGATGATCACAGCTCTGTCTCCCTGCGAATCCGCTCGCGCATGGCCGGAAAATCGGCTGCGGCCGCCACGGGCGCCATCGCGGCCGCACGCTGCCGCCATTTGCGAACGAGCACGACCGTGCCGAAGATTCCGAGGATCAGCACCGCCGGGGGAACGACCCACGCGATTATGTTGAACTTCGTCAGCATGGGCGCGGCCAGCACTGTCGGTCCATACTTGTCTTGAAACGCCGTCAGAATCGCATCATCACCTGAGCTGCCAGCGACGGCGGTCCGCAGTTCGCCGAGCATCCGCTCGGAATCCGGGCACCCGAGGTGGTTGCACTCAATGAGGATCTGGTTGCAGCCGCAGACGCACATCATCTTATGCCCGAGGTCGTTGTAGCGGACCGCGGGGCTCGCCGCTCCCATGGTAAGAACGGCAACCAGAGCGACCGCAAGCAGCCGCCCCAGATTTGAAGCGCGGAACATTTAGTCGCCTCCCCGGGCGGCGACGAGCTTCAGGAGCCGCTGCCAGTGCCGTCGCACGGTTGCGGCTGGCCGCCAGGGCCGCGGTCATGTTCGGCACCAGCGCGACGCCGGTCCCGAAGACAACGATGCCGACGCCGATCCAGATCCACGCGACCAGCGGGTTCAGAAATACCTTGATGATCGGCTGTCCGGTATCGGGATTCTTGCCCGCGTAGATCACATAGAGATCCCAGGCCAGAGTCGAGTGATTCGCCACGATCGTCGAGGGCTGCTGGCTTGCGGTGTAGAAGCGCTTCTCCGGCGCAAGCTGCGTGATTTTCTTGTTGCCGCGATAGACGTCGAGAAGAGCGTACTCGGTGTCGTAGTTGAGGTTCGAATCCTGCGAGTAGCTCTGGCATTCGACGCGGTATGGCCCGATGTTCAGGCTTTGCTTGAAGCCGAGCTCTTCCTCTTTGCTCTGATTGAAGGCCGAGCCGGCGATCCCGATAAAGATCACCACCACGCCAAAGTGGACGATATATCCGCCATAGCGGCGCGTGTTGCGGCGGGTGAGCTGCACCATCGATGCCAGGATCCCCTGCCCGGTGTGGCGCGAGATCACACCGGCGCCGCGCAGGAACTCCGCTCCGATGGCCGTCGTAACCGTAGCGGCAAGCGTAAACGCAAAGAACGAATAGAACGAGCCCTGGTCGCCAGTGGTGAAGATCTCCCAGGGGCGAACGCCACAAACGATGACGACAATCGCAGTGACCAATCCTGCGATGCAGGGCAGCAGGAAATTCTTGCGGATGCTCTTGAACGACGAACTGCGCCAGGCAAGAAGCGGACCGATGCCGGTGAGAAACAGCAGAAACAGCCCGATCGGCACGGCAACCCTGTTATAAAACGGCGCGCCCACCGTGACCTTGTTGCCCTGAATGTATTCGGAGAGCACCGGGAACAGCGTCCCCCAGAGAACGGTGAAGCACGCGGCCAGCAGCACGAGATTGTTAAACAGAAAGCTGGACTCGCGCGAGACAAGGGACTCGATCCTGTTCTCGGCCTTCAGATGATCGCGCTGCAGAATAAACGTGAACAGGCACACCGCCAATACGATGACGAGGAACGTCCAGAACCAGGTGCCGATGGATGACTGTGCAAACGCGTGCACCGAGCTGACCAGCCCGGAGCGCGTCAGCAGCGTGCCAAAAATTGCCAGCAGGAACGTGGAGAAGATGAGCCAGACATTCCAGCTCTTCATCATGCCGCGCTTTTCCTGCATCATCACCGAGTGCAGGAAGGCCGTGCCCGTCAGCCACGGCATCAGCGACGCGTTCTCGACCGGGTCCCAGCCCCAGTAGCCGCCCCACCCCAACACAGAGTAAGCCCAGTGCGCGCCCAGAAAGATGCCGCACGTCAGAAACAGCCACGTCACCATGGTCCAGCGGCGCGTGATGTGGATCCACTTCTCGCCGGGATACCGCATCATCAGCGCGCCCAGCGCAAAAGCAAACGGCACTGCGAAGCCGACGTATCCCAGGTACAGCATCGGCGGATGAATCACCATCTCGGGATACTGCAGCAGCGGATTCAGCCCGAATCCATCCTGCGGGACCGCGCCGCTGACCAGCGAGAACGGCGTCGCGGCAAAATTCAGCAGGAGCAGGAAGAAAATCTGGATGCCGGCAAGGATCGTCGAGGCATACGCGGTGAGCTTTACGTCGACTTTGTGACGCAGGCGAAGCACGAATCCGTAGACCGACAGTAGCCACGCCCAGAGGAGCAGCGATCCTTCCTGTCCTGACCACAGAGCAGCGAACTTGTACGGCCCAGGCAAAGCCCGGTTCGAGTGATGAAGGATGTACGCGACGGAAAAATCGTTATTGAAGGCCGCCCACACCAGCGCGAACGCGGCCGCTGTGGTCGCAAAGAAGCTGCCGATCCCGGCCCGGCGGGCGGTTTCCGCCAGGCGCTCCGGCGATACCCGGCTTCGGGTTCCCGTCGCGAGTTGGCGAAGAGCCACGCCTCCTGCGAGGAGGTTGTACGCAGCCAGCGCGAGAGCCAGCAGTAATGCGAAGCTGCCGAATGTAGGCATAGGCCGAACTCCCTCATTGTCGCAGAGGACATGAGGACGCAGCAATCCACGTTATTCGGGAGATGAATCTCCGGCCGTTCTCGATTCCGGCGAATTCAGGCCGTGCGGCTCATCGGTTGGTCAAGAAAGGAATCGACCAGCGAAAGCAACTGTTCGGGGAGGATGGGCTTGGCTCGGAAGACAACGTTCCTGGAACTGTATTCGTCCTCCGCGTCGGGCAGACCGCTTAAAACCAGCACCGGCATGGAAGGAAGCCGCCTGCGAAGCAGATCCACGAACTGAGGCCCGTTCATGTCCGGCATGTAGTGGTCCGTAATTACGAGGCCGATCGAGTGCAAGAGTTCAGGATCCTCCAGCATTTCGAGCGCGCGGCGCGCACTGTCGGCTACCGCGACGGTTCTTCCGTGGAGGGAAAGAATGGCGTGGCGGGTGGCCGCCTGCACCGGATTATCGTCGACAAGAAGAATCTCAGTTTCCATGGAATAGTTAGTTTTTTAAGCGAATTAATTTGTCTTCCACTTCCCGCGTTCAGACGCCGGCTCGCCTGAATTGGTTGCCTGGATTCTCCCGGATTTCGATCGCTATAACAATACGCACGCACCGAAGCTGCGTCAAGGATTACCGATGCGCGGTATCCCGTTGGTGTAGAGCCACTTACGCGCTGACTATAGAAGAAGCTGCAAGGAAATCAGGCGGCCCGATTCGAGCCGCCTGCAAGGTTTGAAACAGCCTGCAGTCATCAGCAGGCTGTTTGTTGTTGGTTTAGAAGGTGAACTTCGCCATCAGACGAATGTTCCGGCTGATCTGATACAGGTACGGCTTATCGTACTGGCTGTTGAGCGTCTGCGGTCCACCGGTTGAGGTGATGTTGGTAGGCGCATTGTTCATCAATGCCGTGTAGTTGTAGGGCCGTTCCGCTGCTGCATAGAACGAAGGGCCGTTAAACAGTGTCTGACCGCCGGGAGCGATGTAGTTCTGCGCATAGTTCGAATCGACCTGCTGACCATTCGAGACCACCGAATGCTGGTTCCACAGGTTGGTGAACGTCGCCGCGAAGCTGATGACCTTCGACTCAGTCACCTTGTAGGTTTGCTGGATGTTGAAATCCGTCTGCGTGTACCAGGGGGTGCGATTGGTATACGGCTGGCCAGCCGTTATGACGCCAGTGGTGGGATCCTGTGAAAAGTTGACCCACTTGCCGCGATCCACGATGTCAGTCGGGAACCCGCCCGGGAAAGCGAAGCCTACGTCCTGATAGCTGGTCAGCGGGGTGCCGCTGTAAGCGTACTGGAACAGTCCGAAGTTGGTAGTGAATTTCCTCAACCACGGCAGTTCATAGTAGGCGTAGCCTTTGAATGCATTCGGACGATCGGTCGGCAGCAGACCGCTGGACGACCCGCCATTCGCGTTATACGAGAAGAAGGGCTCATCGAACGAGCGGCTGTTGTTCGGCGCGTTCCGGCCGCCGCCGCCGTCGGCAACGTCCGTGCTGGTCAGGCCGGTATAGTTGCCGCGGAAGTAACTGTAGGTGTAGGAGAACATCGCGTACCAGTGATTGCTGGAAGCCTTGGTGACGCGAAGCTCTACGCCGTCATAGCTGCGGGCAGCCGGGAAGATGCCCTGTGGGGGGCAGGACGATCCCGAACAATCCGGAGGAGTCCCGTACAGGAAGTTGTAGAAGCTGTTAAAGGTCTTGTTGATGCCCTGGCCCGGATTGACGATCACAAATGTTTCGCCAATCTCTGGATTGAAAATGGCCGAGTCCTCGATCACATGATCGAGCCGGCGGCGATCCCAGCGAGCCTCAACGGCGAGGTTCCGGGCGATCTGCCAATCCACGCCGTACACAAACTCGTGCTGCTCATACGGCTTCAATCCCGGAGCTGTGCCTTCTTCCGTCGTGCTGCAGGTGGGGCAGGTGATGGGGAAGGCGCGCAAGTTCTGGTTCTCGAGGAAGACCAGGCCCGCCGGAGTTGTTCCGCCAGAAAAATTCGCTTCGCTCGCGGAGTTGGGCCCGACGCAGTACCGTCCATTGCTGTTGAAGGCCGGGGCTACCGTGGAGAGATCCGGCGTCATCAGCGCATACCAGCATTCCTGCCAGTACTGACCGCCGTAGGAGCTGATGGCCAGGTTCAACTTCATGATGTCGTAGAACTGACCGTAACCGCCGAACAGCTTGACTTTCCCGTTCTGCAGAACGTCCCACGCCACGCCGATACGCGGCGCGATCTTGGAGCCCCATCCGAAGTCGATCGGCGTGGTGATCTTGGCGCCCGTGGGCTGGTTTTCCGCAGGAAGATATTCATGCTCGAAGCGAATACCGGCGTTGATCGTGAAACCATGGCTGAGCAGCCACGAGTCCTGAACAAAGATGGCGTGGTTGTAGCTGGTTGCCTTCCCGTTCGATCCGTAGTCATACACGTCCACGTTTCCGTAGGTACCCACGCAATTGGAAAAACCTGTCTGCGCTTCGACCGTGGCGCAATTCGCCGCGCCCACTGGCCCTTGGGCGCTGTATGGGTTTGTAGTGCCGGGCCATACCTGAACATACGGCGTGTTGTAATGCTGGAGGATGTTGTTCGAAAGACGATTGAGCTGATATCCGAACTTGAAGTTATGGGTGCCCGCCCATCCGCTCTTGTACCAAGCGACGTCCTGGTCGAGCTGAATGGCCTTGTTTGCATTGTGGCCCGTATAGTTCGCATTCTGCGCGATGTTGAAGTAACCGCCTGACTGCTGAAGGTCGGCCGGAAGGGCATTTCCGTTTGTATCCGTACCCCCGATTCCGTTTGCCTGCCAGTTGTAAATCGTGCCCGTCGTCGGATACCCGAAATCGTGGTAGTTCTCAAAGTAATAGCCGAAGCGGGTTGTGGCTACCACGCTCCTGGAGAGGGTCCAATCCACGCCGGTATTGGTCGTGCTGTTGGGCGCGACAAAACCGAGTCCATGCGAATAAGCGAATGGCGGAATGCCCGAGCTGGCACACGGATGCGCAGAAGAAGTAGCCGAGCCGAAGCAACCGCTGCTGATGTTGTAGTAACCGTTCACCGAATCCGCGAACGGCAAAGCCTCACCGGACTCACGCTGCAGTTGATACAGCCAGGAGCCGAAGACGCGGATGTTCTTGGTCGCGGCCACGTCGACACGGGCATTCGTGAAATACGTCTGCTGGTTCTGGCTGAAGGGTATGATTCCCCCGTTGGGACCGTAATTGACCTTGACCTCGTAGTTATTGAAGTAAGGATCGAAGCCGACGAATCCGAAGATGCGGTCCTTCCAGATCGGGCCACCAAGGGTAAAGCCGGGCTGGACCTGGCTCGTGTGCGGCCGGATCGGCTGATAGTTCTCCCAGTTAGGATCGATAACTCCCCAGGAGGTGGGCGTGCCGCTTGATATGGGGTTGTAACGGGACTCCGCCGTCGGCGATCCGTCGAGGGCGTCGCTCTCGTACTGCGAGAAGACCGATCCGTGGATGCTGTTGCTGCCCTTCATCATGATCACGTTGACCACGCCGCCGAGCGAACCGCCGTGCTCTGCCTCGATGCCGGAGCTCTTGACCTGAACTTCCTGGATGAACTCGAAGGGAACGTTGGTGTGGGAGTAGCCGCCGATGATGTTCGCCGTCTCCTGGCCTTCCACCAGATAGGAGTTTTCCGAGTCCGCGCCGCCAGCCACAGAGAAGCCGTGGTCGCTTCCGTTCGTGGTGCTGCCCGGAGAAGAACCGCCGGTGCCGTTGCTCTGCATGGTGTTACCGGCCAAGGGCTCGTTACGGGCCGAGGGAGCGAACTGGATCACCGACTGGAAGCTGCGCCCGCGCGGAACGTAGTTAATGACGTCCTCGGGAATGGTCGTCTGCGTCGAGTTCGAGGTTACGTCGATCAACGGCGTTGCCGAATTTACCTCAACGACCGTCGAGACAGCGCCCACTTCGAGGGTGACGTCCACGGTGGGCTGATGGCCTACCAGAATGACAAGTCCTTCGCGGACTACGGTCTCAAAACCTTTGGCCGTGACCTTCAGCGTATAGGTGCTCGGCGGGAGATTGGTAGCGTGGTAGTAACCGCTTGAATCTGTTACAGTTTGCTTGCTGCCGACCAGTTCAGGAGCGGTAAGGGTCACCTGAGCGCCAGGCACTACGGCTCCGCTGTGGTCCTTGACGGTGCCCTGGAGGCCGCCGGTTGTCTCCTGGCCTAAACCGCTGGATACGAAACCCAAAACTATTGCAAACGCGAGGAACGTTTTGATCGCAAAGTGACGTGGGCGAACATTTTTCATGCCCCGGCCAATGCAATTACCTTACCGTTCTAAAGAGTTCCCGGTGACGAGCCGATAAGTTGCTGGTGCCAAATATCTTAAATCGGGGACGAAAGGCGCAAAAAGCAAGATAAAGCGCACTCCAGACTCCCCGCTCTCCAGCAAATCGGAACCGATATACCAAAATCCGTAGGGCGTCTAGATGCGCCAAATACGCGGTGGGGATACATCATGAAGGCTGCGCGGCGCGATTTGACGCTCGTCAAATCGTGCCCTGAGCCTGTCCTCGGCGCAGACGCCAGTGTTCTATGAATTCCGCGAAACGGTTCCGTGAATTCCATGAAACAGTTCCATGAAACAATGGAAGCATGGCCCCGTGAAGGACGGAGGCTGCCAATGAATACTCTGAAAACTGCTTTTCTGCTGACTGGACTGACCTTGCTGCTGGTTTTCGCTGGAGATTATTTCGGCGGGCGGAACGGAATGATCATCGCATTCCTGTTCGCCGCAGGGATGAACTTCGTCAGCTACTTCTACTCCGACAAGATCGCGCTCAGCATGTATCGCGCTCAGCCGGTCACGCGTGAGCAACTGCCGCGCGTCTACCAGGTCGTCGAGAGGCTCTCCCAGCGCATGGGCATCCCCATGCCGAAGATTTACGTCATCCCAACCGATTCACCCAATGCCTTCGCTACCGGGCGCAATCCCCAGCATGCTTCGGTTGCCGTGACCAACGGCATTCTCAACCTGCTGAATGACGAGGAACTCGAAGGCGTGCTGGCCCACGAGCTGGGCCACGTGAAGAACCGCGACATTCTCACCAGCTCGATTGCAGCGACCATCGCCGGCGCTATCACCATCCTCGCGCGCATGGGCTACTGGGCCGCGCTCTTCGGCGGCTACGGCGGCGGGGGCCGCGACCGCGAGCGCGGCGGAGGCGGCATCGGAGCGCTCCTCATGCTGATCCTGGCGCCGATCGCAGCCACGCTGATTCAGCTCTGGGTCTCGCGCACGCGGGAATACGAGGCAGACGCAACGGGCGCGCACCTCACCGGAAATCCCTACGCGCTGGCGAGCGCGCTTGAGAAGCTGGATGCTTACTCGAAGCGCCTTCCCCTGCAGGCTTCAGCAACGAATGCTCATCTTTTCATCGTCGCTCCGATGGTCAGCGCGCGCGACCTCGCTTCACTATTCTCGACGCACCCGCCGATCCCCAAGCGTATCGAGAAGCTCATCGGACGCCCCAGCATCTACGGCGTGCAGAACAAATAGATGAAGACGCTGCTACGCGCACTCGTTCTGCTCCTGGTCGCGCTGTGGTTAGGCGCGGTGATGTACTTTCCCATCGTCGCGGCATCGGCTTTCAGCACGACCAACGACACCCACCTGGCAGGCACGATCGTAAGAAAGTGCCTGCTCGCCTTGCACTACGAAGGCCTAGTCGCCGGCGCACTGATTATCATCCTGCTGCTCGTCGCCAAGGCGGTCGGCGCATTTCGGCGCGTAGAAGCGCCAGTGATCGTCACGGTGATCATGCTTGCGCTCACCTCCTTTTCGCAGTTCTGGATCATTCCGAAGATGGAGGGATACAGAATCGCTGCCGGCGGAGCCATTGATGTCGCAGCGCGCAGCGATCCCAACACGGCAGCCTTCAACAGGCTGCACGTAATTTCTGAAAGGGTCGAGCAGGGCGTGCTGCTGGGCGGCCTGGTGCTGGTCGTGCTGTTGGCGGCAAACTGGCAGGTGAGCGAAACACAGCTCAAACGCACCATCTGAGTCACAAAAGCGCAACGTCGATCACTGTTATCATCAACGATTGGCGCGGGCATCGCTAACCGCTTGCGCCTCACCTATCCCCGTTTCAGGAAACACAATGAAGACCGGCATTATCGGCCTGCCGCAGGTGGGCAAGACATCCCTGTTCAAGATTCTCACCAAGGCAAAACTCGAAGACCGCGGGTACTCCAACCCGCGCGAGGCGCACCTTGGAGTCGCCAAGGTTCCGGACGACCGCCTCGACAAGCTGGCCGCGCTCTATCAGCCCAAAAAGACGATCTACGCCACCGTGGAATACGCTGACGTTGCGGCGATCGGTCAGGAAGCCCTCAAGGAAACGGCCTTTCTCGCCGCGTTGCGCAATGTCGACGCCCTGATCCACGTGCTGCGCGCCTTCGAAGACGATGCAATCCCTCACGTCGGGCCCATCGATCCCCTGCGCGATGTAAAGAATGTCGAGTTCGATCTGATGATCTCCGACCTGACGCAGGTCGACAAGCGCCTCGAGCGGCTCGAAAAGGATTTAAAGAAGATGCGCTCGGCAGAACTCGAAAAGGAAGACGCGCTTCTGCGGCGCTCGAAGGAGGCTCTCGAAGCCGAGAAGCCGCTCCGCGAACTCGACATGTCACCGGAAGAGAAGAAACTGATCCGCGGCTTCCAGTTCCTGTCGCAGAAGCCCATTCTCTACACCGTGAATCTGCCGGAGAGCCTCACTCTCGGCGCCGATCTTGAAACGGCACCCTCCAAATACAAGCTCGAAGAAGTGGCATCGCGGCCCAACGCCGGCGTAACCGCCTTCTGCGGAGAAGTGGAAGCCGAACTCGCCGAAATGGACGACGAAGAGGCCGCGGAATTCCTCGCCTCTTACGGCTTGAAGGAAAGCGGCCTGCGCCGCCTGATCCGCAAGAGCTATGAACTGCTCGGCCTCATCAGCTTCTTCACGGTAGGTG
Organism: uncultured Acidobacteriaceae bacterium; assembly: GCA_963782175.1. Lineage (GTDB taxonomy): Bacteria > Acidobacteriota > Terriglobia > Terriglobales > Acidobacteriaceae > Silvibacterium. The sequence continues at coordinate 155,933 of CAWAIX010000003.1, read as the reverse complement.
AGGATGAATGCCGAGCCTGGACGGTCCCCGTCAATTCGCGCGCGCAGGAAGCAGCGGGAGCTATCCACTCCGATCTCGAAAAGCACTTCATCCGCGCCGAGACCATCCACTGGGACACGCTGCTCGCCGCCGGCTCCGAAGCCGCAGCCAAAGCGCAGGGCACCCTGCGCCTCGAAGGCAAGGACTATCTCGTGCAGGACGGTGACGTGCTGCACATCCGGCATAGCGGGTAGGCTCGCGAACTGACGATGTTACTCTCGCTTGCCTTCGGATTCGTCGCCTCCATCGCCGACATCATCGGCGGCCTGGTGCTCGTCCGCCGCAATTGGGAGAAGCGCTACCTGCGCTACTTCATCGCGCTCGGCGCCGGCTTCATGCTGGCCGTCGCTTTTCTGGAGATGATCCCCGAGAGCCTGCACTCTTCGCCGCGGCTGGCGCCAGTGCTGGTACTCGCCGGCTACTGCGCGATCCATCTCCTCGAACACACCATCACGCCGCATTTCCATTTCGGCGAGGAAACGCACCACGAATTCTTCTCTTCCCGCATCGGCTACTCCGTACTCATTGGACTCGCGGCGCACGCGCTCTTCGATGGAGTGGCCATCGGGTCAGGCTTCGTGCTGTCGAACTGGCTCGGCTTCCTGATCTTTCTGGCGATTTTTCTGCACAAGGTGCCCGAAGGCTTCACAGTCGCCTCGGTGATGCTCGCCGCAGGCCGCAGCCGCCGCACGGCAGTCTTATCCGCGTCTGTTCTGGCGGGGGCCACAATGCTGGGCGTGCTGATGATTAATTTGCTCCCGTCGTGGGTCAGAATCGGGCTGCCGCTCTCGGCCGGTGTGGCCATCTATGTCGCGGCGACCGACCTCGTGCCGGAAGTGAATCGCGAACCGGGGATTCGCATGGCCCTGGTGTTCTTCGTGGGGGTGGTTGTCTTTTTGATCCTGCGGCTGCTCGCGCCGGCGCTGTAAAAGGAACCGCCGAACCCATGCCGATCATTCAGCGCAACTGTCTCTGTGGCGATCCCTGGAACGATAGGCTTCCCGAACTAGCCGTGAATAGCGGGGCCGAATTGATCCTGACAGGTGATCGCGATTCGCTTACGACTCCATCCGTTCCGCGGATTACCCTCTAGTCGCCAACACCTTTGGTAGCTACGACCACTGCATTCCGGAACGTAAAAGGACGGCGCTCGGGTTGAGCGACGGGTTCATCAGTCCCAAAGCAAACTTCACGGCCTCCTCTTCGGTTGGCCTGTGGGTGGACAACACTTCTTCTCCGGACTCGGCATCAATGACGACGATCTCGAAGACACTTCCTTTCCTGCGAACGTTCGCGGTCAGGCTGAGGGTGTCATTGCTGAAGGTTGCTAACAGCGAATCGTTTACTTGAGGGTTAATGACGTCTGCCAATTAGGGTCACATCCTTTCAAACTACTAAAACGTTTGATTAACCAGTATCAGACAAAGACGCTAAAGAATTGATAAGGAAATGCGCTAGCAATCCAGCTCTGTATTGCAGTAACCATATGGTTAACAAAACGCGATAGTTATTATGGATGCAGCGAGGCAACGACATGCTTGCAAGACTGCACTCAGCTTGGTGCAATAGGAGAACCAGCCTGGTCGCGGCTAAAAGGGCTACCTGGCTACGCTGTGGGCAGTTCCTCCTTCTCCCTCCACACCTTGTACAACCCCCACGCCGCCAAGCGTGCACACGTCCTGGATGGTTCCGTCGAGAAGCATCCGCTCGAACTCGGCAACCGGCAGGGTGTGCATAACAAGGTCGTGTTCCTCAGGGTCGGGATCTTTCTCCGCATGCGTTAGTCCGGTAGCCAGATAAACATACTGCTTCTGTCTCGCGAAGCCGTAGGCGATCCACATCGAGCCCAGGTACGTCATCGAGGAAGCGACAAGGCCCGTCTCTTCCCGCAACTCGCCCCGAGCCAGCTCCTCTGGATCGACATCCGGGGTCTCCCACCCACCCTGGGGAAGCTCAAGCGCCCGCTCCTGGATCGTGTAGCGGAACTGCTCGACCAGGTGGATCATATCTCCGTCAATGGGGATGATCACCGCGCATTCGTCCTTGTCGACTACGCTGTAGATCCCTTTATTTCCGTTGCTTCGCTCGATCTGGTCCTCGCGAAGGCGAAGCCAGGGATTGCGGTAGATTTCGCGGCTGCTCAGGGTTCGGATGCTCATGAGGATGGGGCCATTTTCCCACAAGCCGTAGACCACGACGCCCAATACCCCACGTGGCTTTCGTTCTGCTACATTTGCATTGAGGAGAGAACTACTTTGGCGATATTCGCAATCGCAAGCTTCGTGACGATTTTCGTTGTAGGCATTCTCTGGGCTACGCGTCCCGAAGACGGCCACAAGTCGCACTGAGGGGCCGCTCCAGCGACCCAGATTTCCTCGGCCCATCCGGAACGGAATGTCGCCAAATTTCGGTTAAGCCACGTCATTTGAAGCGTGCACCTCGGACCTCGAATCGGCGCCTTCCCGGGATATGATTTTTCATAGGCTGATCTGGATTTTGGTCGGATCAACTTTCATTCTATGAATCCGGATCGATGGGCTGATTCCGGCCACGCTCTGTATCTAGCTCAAAACAGGGCATATACTCAGGTTTAATGCCCACCGTACTTGCCTTTGCGACTTGGCAGGTGACTTGCACGCATGGAATTACCGACAGTCTCGACTCCCCGACCAATGGAGAAAGCCTACCAAACTCGAATTGTCGTTATCCTCCTCGCGCTTTTCACAGTGGCGGCAGCAACCTTCGCCTCATTCAATTTCATTCAGGAGAGCAATTACCAGTCCCCGACCGATGGGGTGTGGTGGTCGGAGGCTCACGGCGGTCTCGAGGCCCTGCGCGTGGCCAAAGACGGACCGGGGCAGAAGGCGGGACTGAAGCAGGGCGACATCCTCGTAGCGGCGAACGGACGCAACACTCCGCGGTGGGCGTCTCTTACCCACGAGATGATTCGCACCAAGGCCTACAACACCATCACCTACACCATTGTGCGTGACGGTGTCCGGCTGGAAGTTCCCGTCATCCTCGATGCAACGGATCGCAGTTTCAACCAGGGATTCCGCCTCATTGCGCTGGTTTACCTTGGCATCGGCCTATACGTCCTCTTTCGACGCTGGACAGCGCCCCACTCCACGCACTTTTTTATCTTTTGCCTGGTCTCCTTCGTCCTGTACTCGTTCAAATACACGGGCAAGCTGAATAGCCTGGACCAGATCATCTATTGGGGCAACGTTGTCGCTGAAGCCCTGCAGCCGGCGCTGTTCCTTCACTTTGCCCTGTCTTTCGCTGCGGAAAACGGCCGCCGCCGTCCCTGGCTGGTCGCGCTGATCTACCTGCCCGCGGCCTTCGTCGTGGGACTTCGGATCGTTGCGCTCGAATCCTGGTCGGCGACCGAAGCCCTGCTGCACCGGCTCGACCAGCTGTCTACCGCTTACGTCGCGCTCTACTACGTCTCTGCGGCAATTGTGCTGTATGTGAATTACCAGCGCACGACCGCTCCATTGCGTCGGCAACAGCTCAAGTGGCTTACACGCGGAACCTTTGTGGCGGTCACTCCCTACACGGTGCTCTTTGCCATCCCGTACATGGCTGACATCGCCATGCCGGACGTCATCACCAAGCTGGCCGGCATCGCCATGGTTTTCCTGCCGCTCACCTTCAGCTGGGCCATCGTGCGCTACCGGCTGATGGACACCGACCTGATCTTCAAGCGTGGTGTCACCTACACGCTGGCCACGGCAACGCTGGTCGGGCTCTATTTCGCCGTTGTAGCCATCGCCGCCGAGCTGGTGCGCAAGCGGCTGCCCAGCGCCGGCGCCTGGGGACTCATCGCCGCCATCATCATCACGGCCCAACTCTTCGATCCCATCAAGCGCATGATCCAGGATCGCGTGGATCGGATCTTCGACCGCAAGCGCTACGACTACCGCCAGACGCTTATCGACTTCGGCCGTAGCCTTAACTCGCAGACCGACCTCGACACGCTGCTCGCCTCCATTGTCGACCGGCTGCCGCGCACGCTGCTTTTAACCCGCGTTGCGGTATTTCTCTCCGACGAACCCGGACGGTTCAAGCTGGCTGCCGGCCATGGCCTGCCTCCGAGCACCTACAGCGTGGAACCACCCCTGGACCTCGATTTTCTCGACTTCAATCAACCACAGGCCGGCAGCCACATCTTCCTCGAGAATCCGCAGCAGGCGCTGCATCTTACCGAGTCGGAGCGTCGCACGGCCGCCTTGCTGGACCTTAACTACTACCTGCCCTGTCGCGTCCAGGACCGCGCCATCGCCGTCATTGGCCTCGGCCGGACCGCTGACGGGGACTTCCTTTCGAGCGAGGATATGGAGCTGCTCGAATCGCTCGCCAGCTATATCGGGATCGCTCTTCAGAACGCCCGCCTCTACGCCAGCCTCGAAGAAAAAATCTCCGAATACGAGCGCCTCAAGGAGTTCAACGAGAATATCGTCGAGTCCATCAATGTCGGCATCCTCGCCGTCGACCTCGAAGACCGCATCGACAGCTGGAACTCGCAGATGGAAGTCATGTACGCGCTGCCCCGCGCCGAGGCGCTGAAGCAGCCGCTTTCGACCGTGTTTCCCGCAGCCCTGATGCAGGAGTACCAGCGGCTCAAGGATGACCCTGGCGTTCACAACCTCTACAAGTTCCGCCTGCAGACCCGCACCGGCGAGGTCCGCGTCGCCAATATCGCCATTGCGCCGCTCGTTTCACGCGACTTCAAGTCCGTTGGACGCATCGTCCTCGTCGACGACATCACCGACCGCACCGAGCTCGAGGTCCAGCTCTCGCAGGCTGAAAAGCTGTCCTCCATCGGGTTGCTGGCCGCGGGCGTCGCGCACGAAGTCAACACGCCGCTGGCCGTCATTTCGTCCTACACGCAGATGCTCACCAAGCAGCTGCGCGGCGACGGGCGCGTTTCTCCCCTGCTCGAAAAGATCACGCAGCAGACCTTCCGCGCCTCGGAGATCGTCAACGGGCTGCTCAATTTCTCGCGCACCGGCAGCATTGAGTTCCGCGAAACCGACCTGAATGCGATCATCCGCGAAACTCTGACGCTGGTCGAGCATCAATTCAAGACAGCGCGGGTGAAACTCGACACATCCCTCATGCCCGGCCTGCCTCCAATTCTCGGCAATGAGAACAAGCTGCAGCAGGTGTTTCTAAATCTGTTTCTGAACGCGAAGGACGCCATGAAAGACGGCGGCACGCTTCGCATTGCTACGGAGGTCAACGGGCAAGTCAGCGTTGCCATTTCCGACACCGGCTCGGGAATCGCGCCCGAACATCTGCAGCGGATCTACGATCCGTTTTTCACTACCAAGTCCGCGCCCAGTCAGGGAGAGAGACGTGGCACTGGCCTTGGACTTGCCGTGACCTACGGCATCATCCAGGAGCACGCCGGAAAGATACACGTCGAAAGCAATGTGGGCGCCGGCACCACCTTCTATCTCGAATTTCCGATGTTGAGGAAACCTGCCCATGTCTGAGGCAACACTAGCCATCTCCGCCGCTCCACCCCCGCCACACCTTCAAACGGGCCAGCGCATTCTGATCATCGACGACGAAGCGGCCATCCGCGAGTCGCTGGAGACCCTGCTTTCCCTCGAAGGCTATGCTGTCGAAATGGCGGGCACTGGCGAAGAGGGCCTCGATCGTATCGGGCACAACTCCTACGACCTCGTTCTGCTCGACCTGGCGTTGCCCGGCAAAAACGGCCTCGAAGTCCTGCAGCTTATCCGTGGAATCGAGCCGGCCCTGCCGGTGATCATGATCACCGCCTACGGCAAGGTCGACAACATCGTCGAAGCCATGCGCATGGGCGCCCAGAACTTCGTCCAGAAGCCCTGGGACAACGAGAAGCTGCTCGCCGATATTCGCTCCTCCATCGGGCGCTACCATGCCGAAGAAGAAAACCTGCAGCTCAAACGCGCTCTCAAGCAGCGCTACAGCTTCTCGAACATCGTCGGCAAGAGCGAAGTCATGCTGCGCATCTTCGACCTGGTCGCTCAGGTGGCCCCCAGCCGCTCCACCGTGCTGATCCAGGGCGAAAGCGGCACCGGCAAGGAGCTCATCGCCAAGGCGCTCCACGCGAACTCCGGCCGGAAGGACAAGCCATTCGTCCCCGTAAACACCGGCGCCATGCCCACAGACCTACTCGAGTCCACCTTGTTCGGCCACGTCAAAGGCGCCTTCACCTCTGCTATTTCGGGCAAGAAGGGCTTGTTTGAAGTCGCCAACGGTGGCACGCTTTTCCTCGACGAGATCGGCACCATGGGCATGGACACCCAGGCCAAGATCCTGCGCGTGTTGCAGGACCGCCGCTTCATGCAACTCGGCGGCACGCAGGAAATCCAGGTGGATGTGCGCATCATCGCCGCCACCAATGTCGACCTGAAGCAGGCTGTCCGCGAGGGCAAGTTCCGCGAGGACCTGTACTATCGCCTCAACGTCATCGCCGTCGATTTGCCGCCGCTGCGCAGCCGCCGCGAGGACATCCCCCTGCTCACCGTGCATTTCCTCAAGCATTACGCGGAGGAGAACAACCTCGCCGAGCGCAGGCTGGCTCCGGACGCGCTGCGCGCACTGATCGACTACGACTGGCCCGGCAATGTGCGCGAACTCGAGAATGTGATCGAGCGCGGCGTCGTACTCTCCTCCGGTTCAGTGATCGGAGTGGACCTGCTGCCCGGCCATGTGACCGGAAGAAACTTCTCGAGCAGCGCGCTCGAGCATAATCCGAGTGCTTCACTCTTCGACATCCTCGAAGACATCGAACGCCGCATCATCATTGAGAAACTCGAGCGCAGCAACTGGAACCAGACCGAAGCAGCCGAGCAGTTTCGCATCCCTCTCTCGACGCTGAACCAGAAAATCAAACGCCTGAACATCGAAATCAAGAAACGCGTCAAGGAATAGACACCAAGGCGCCGGCCAACACGAACGATCCCCTGAACGCCCGGACCATGATAGTCTCGGCTTTAGATCAGCAAGGCCGGTCTTTAAAGAACCCATGGCTCTTACCACAGTCGATGCAGCCGCCAAGCGGGGAGTCGCCTCAGTGCAGCAGTACTCGCTGCTCTCCGCGCGCGCCATAGCGAATCTCTTCCGGCGGCCATTCTACGGCGCAGACATCATCACGCAGATGGACCTGATCGGCATCGGATCGCTGCCGATCGTCATCCTTACAGGCTTCTTCACCGGCGGCGTTCTCGCGCTGCAATCGGCATCCACTCTTGCCCAGTTTGGAGCGGCCTCGATCACCGGCCAGCTCGTCAGCTTCTCCATGATCAAAGAACTGGGCCCCGTGCTCACCAGCCTCATGGTCTCTGGGCGCAACGCCTCGGGAATGGCCAGCGAGCTGGGCTCCATGATGGTGACCGAGCAGATCGACGCTATGCGCGCGCTCGGGACCGATCCGGTCAAGAAGCTGGTCATGCCCCGCATCGTTGCGACCGTGATCATGCTTTTCTTCCTCACCATCATCTCGGATCTGGTTGGCATTATGGGCGGCGCATGCGTTGCGGTGATCATGCTGGGCCAGGACGCGTCGCAGTACTTCCACAACACCTATCAGAGCCTGCAATTTCCCGACATATTGCAGGGCCTCGTGAAGCCGATTTTCTTCGGCTTTATCATCTCGACCATCGGCTGCTATTACGGTATGAGCACCCGCGGCGGAACACAGGGCGTGGGCCGCTCCACTACCCAGGCCGTGGTTGTATCCTCCGTGCTCATCATCTTCGTGGACTTCGTGATCAGCCGCTTCATGATCGGCGTATTTGGGCGATGACAGCCGCCGGACCAGCTCTCGAGACTGACGTCCCCGAAAGCCGGGTGCATCTGGATGCGCCGGCCGTCCGCTTCGAAGATGTGTCCATCGGATTTGAAGGCAAGGACGTCCTCGACCACATCTCCTTCGAGGTGAAGCGCGGAGAAACCCGCATCCTGCTCGGACCGGCCGGCGTGGGCAAGAGCGTTCTGCTCAAACTCGCCGACGGCCTCTTCAAGCCGGACTCGGGCCGCATCTTCGTCTTCGGCTTTGAAGTGAGCGCCATGCCCGAAGATGAGCTCTTCCGCCTGCGCGAATCGATCGGCATGGTCTTCCAGGAAAGCGCGCTCTTCGACTCACTCACGGTGCGCGACAACGTCGGCTATCGCCTCATTCAGGAGCACGTGGCCGACGATGAAATCGACCGCCGCGCAATGGAGGCGCTCCGCTTTGTCGAGCTCGAACACACCATGACCAAGCTCCCGTCAGAGCTTTCCGGAGGCATGCGCCGCCGCGTCGCCATTGCGCGCGCTATCATCACCAAGCCGGAGCTGATCCTCTACGATTCGCCCACCGGCGGCCTGGACCCGATCACATCGACCACTATCATCGATCTGATCATCAAGCAGCGCGACGTCTCGAAGACCAGTTCCCTGCTCGTCACCCACCGCCTGCAGGACGCCTTCATGCTCGCCACCCACCGCTTCAACAAGGACACAGGAGAAATCGCGGAACTCCCGGAGAAACAGATCGATCCCAGCACCAGCTTCCTCGTGCTGCACCAGGGCAGGCTCGTCTTCGATGGATCGACCCACGACCTCGTCCACTCCGACGACGAATTTCTCAAACAGTATCTTGCCTGAACCACGTGGCGCACTGCGGCCTGCGAGTGAAACCTCAGATTAATGGTGCTGGCTGACGGAAAGGATATTTCCATCGGGGTCTTTGAACCACGCTACCTTGTCACCTGTGGGAGCTGTCCAGATTCGATGCTCGCGATCTTGAATGAAGGGGTACTTTTCCAGGACGACGCCTTTTTCCGCGAGCGAAGCTGCAACGGCTGCAATATTTTCTACTTCCCAGCCCAGAATCGTGCCCTGGAGTGGCGTGAAATCCGGAACTTTAGCAATCCGGATTCGATGTCCCCCGATGCTCATGACCAGTGCGTACTGGTCGAGGCTGATAAACTCACACCCGAGTTTTCCTTCATAAAACGCGCGCGCCTTATCGTAATCCCTGGTGGGAATGAAGCCGACCAGTTTTCCCGAAGCAAGCATCTTTTCCTCCGTGATGACCTTTGTGTATGTCAGGAATAGCACTTGCTTCTCATAAGTTCTCTCGCTATTGTGACAAGGAATGTCGCACAGGTGTCAGAGCATACTGCGAGACAAAAACGGCCGTCTTCTCGCGGAAATTGCGAGCGTCTCGGCGAACCTGCCGCACGGTCATGTGATTCCTGAGCACTCTCATCCTGAAGACCAGTTGCTGTTTGCCTCAAAAGGCGTGATGACGCTGCGGACGAAGCAGGGCGTCTGGGTTGTGCCGCCTATGCGTGCGATGTGGATTCCAGCCGACACACCTCACACCGTAAGCATGTCAGGACAGGTTTCGATGAGGACGCTTTATTTCTTACCGACGCTCTGCCGCACCTTGCCGCCAAGGTGTTTTGTGATGAATGTGTCGCCGCTTATGAAGGAGTTGATCCTTCATACGTGCAGATTCTCAAAATTAAACAGGCGAAAGGCGGCGGAGCGGCGAATTGTCGAATTGCTGATCGATCAGTTGAAAGAGGTAGAGTCCGTGCCTTTGCAACTGCCCCATCCGATGGATTCGCGCGCGAAAAGGGTGATGAGGACATTGTTTGAGAATCCTGGCGACCAGAGGACGCTCGAGCAACTGTGCAAAGACTGCGGCGCCAGCAAGAGGACTGTGCAAAGGCTCTTCCTTGACGAGACCAGAATGACTTTTGCCAGGTGGCGGCAGCAACTGCGCCTGCTCCATGGAATGCAGTTGCTGGCCTCCGGAGAAAAAGTGACGGCTGTGTCTCTCGACGCTGGATACGCAAGTACCAGCGCGTTCATATCGATGTTCCGCAAACAGCTAGGGACTACGCCGACTCGTTATTTGAAGAACGGGACCGAGCGAGATTAGGCCGGAAACATCGGCCCTGAAGCTCTTTGCCGACCAGTCGATCCTCCCTGCTAACTCTGGATAGTTTGAGTCTTTCCCTCCGGAGCAAGCATATCTATGGCATTCAAATTCAAGGGCGTGGACTTCCTCGGCTTCGACAACCTGCTGAGCGAGGACGAGCGCATGGCTCGCGACACCGCGCGCCGGTTCATCGAAGACAACCTCATTCCCATCATTGAAGAGTGCAACCGCGAAGGCCGTTTCCCGCGCGAGCTCATCCCCGAGATGGGCAAGCTCGGCTTCTTCGGAGCGAACCTGCACGGCTACGGCTGCGCCGGCATGTCCAACGTCGAGTACGGCCTCGTCATGCAGGAGTTCGAGCGCGGAGACTCGGGCGTTCGCAGCTTTGTCAGCGTGCAGTCGGCGCTGGTCATGTATCCCATCTTCACCTTCGGATCCGACGAGCAGAAGAACTTCTGGCTTCCGCAGCTCGCGACTGGAGAAAAGCTGGGATGCTTCGGCCTGACCGAACCCGACTTCGGCTCAAATCCGGGCGGCATGCGTACTCGCGCGCGCAAATCCGGCGAGGAATACATCCTGAACGGCGAAAAGATGTGGATCACCTCCGGCACCATCTCCGACGTCGCCGTCATCTGGGCTAAAGTCGACGACGAAAATGGCCTCGTGCGCGGCTTCCTCGTCGAAACGGACCGTCCCGGCTTCTCAGCCTACGATGTGCACGGCAAGTGGTCGCTGCGCGCTTCGGTCACTTCGGGCCTCTCGCTGCAGGATGTCCACGTCCCCGCGAGCAGCCTCATGCCGGGAACCGGCGGCCTCAAGTCGCCGCTGATGTGCCTGAACCAGGCACGCTATGGCATCAGCTGGGGAGCCATCGGCGCGGCCATGTCCTGCTACGACACGGCGCTGCAGTATTCGCTGCTGCGCAAGCAGTTCCGCGACGAGCCCATCGCCAGCCACCAGCTGGTGCAGGAGAAGCTCACCTGGATGATCACCGAGATCAGCAAGGCTCAGCTCCTGTCGCTGCACGTCGGCCGCCTCAAAGACGAAGGCAAAGTCGGCCACGAGCACATCTCCATGGCCAAACGCAACAACGTCTGGATGGCGCTCGAATGCGCGCGCATGGCACGCGACATCCTCGGCGGCAACGGCATCACCGACGACTACCCGATCATGCGCCACATGATGAACCTGGAGTCGGTGAAGACCTACGAAGGCACGCACGATATCCACACGCTGATTATTGGCCAGAGCGTAACCGGAATCCCTGCATATTGATGGAACCGAATCTGAGCCGGGGCACGCAACTCGTACCCCGGTGAGGCGTCTAAAGACTAGGGGCCTTTTGGCCTCAGGTCCGTATTTTGATGCAGCTGCCAAAACTGGAACGCCGGCCAGAACTCGACGCCCTGCGGGGTCTCTTTCTGGTGTGGATGACGCTCACCCACCTCCCCACGCCCTTTCAGCGAATTCGTCAATCAACCTATCGGCTTTGTCACCTCCGCCGAGGGTTTTGTCTTTCTCTCGGCGCTGCTGGTTGGCCGCATCTATATTCGCGAGCTGCTCCGCGACGAAGCCGGCGTCCACTTCAGGCTCTGGAAGCGCTCGCTCAAGATCTACGGCTATCACCTGCTGATGCTGGCCTTCGCCTTTACCATCGCCGCCGCGTTCGCCGTGCACACCCATCGTGCGGCGCTGATGAACCTTCTGGACTTTTACCTGGCCCACCCGTTCGTCGCGGTCGTCGGCTCTGTTCTTCTACTCTACTGCCCGCCCCTGCTAGACATTCTTCCGATGTACGTCACCTTCCTCTTCTTCACGCCGTTGCTCCTGTCCGCATCGGTGCGCTTCGGATGGAGGAAGATTCTTGCCGCCAGCGCGCTGGTATGGCTCATGGCGCAGTTCGGCCTTCGCGACGTGGTGCACAACTTCATCGTGCGTCTCACTCACCTTCCGATCCCGTTGCAGGAGACGGGCGCCTTTAATCTTTTTGCCTGGCAGGGTGTATGGATCGCGGGCCTCTGGCTCGGCGCCAGATCGGCGACCGGCGAAATCCCCCTCAGGAAGATTCCCGGGTGGGTGGTCGGGCTCTCATGTGCCGTTTGCCTCTTTTTCATCGGAGTCCGTCACGGCTGGCTCGGCCCGCACCTCACCCAGGACGCGCTCGGCATCAAGCTCGACAAGTGGCGCATAGGCCCGTTGCGCGTCGTGAATCTGATCACCTTCACCATCGTCGGCTACTGGCTGCGCAAATACGTGATCAGGATCGTCCAGCGTGAACCATTCCTCACCCTGGGCAAGGCCTCGCTCGAGGTCTTCTGCGCGCACCTGTTCTTTGTCTTTGTGGGGCTGGCTCTTCTATATGGAGAAGTCTCGGAACTGCACGGCATCACCGCCATCGCCCTTATCACCGTGACCTTCATTGCGCTGGTACTGGTCGCCGCAAATGAAGTTCGGAAGCGGCGGGCAAATCGGGAACAAGCCAGGCAAGAGGAAGCCGCGCTCAAACAAAGAGAGGCTTCGGTGGCGCAGGCGAACAGCCCAACTTTATCGTGCGCCGGGCAGGGGCCCTGAACCAGGGCCTTTTAACAGGCCCTAGCAGGCTGCTGAAAAACTGAGCTTGAGTTATTACTTGCTCCTTTTCTGTTCGCGCTGTGCGTTGTTTCGGTGCTTGGTGGCTGTCCTGCATTCTGCCCGTCCAGGCGGGGTTCTGCGTCTGGACAGCACTGTTTAGACCGCTTCAGGCGATCTGCGGACACAGCTTCCGTAGATTCCGCATGCGGACCAAGTTGTAAGCCGCCGCCGCGAAGGTGAACACCCAGCCCACTTTCGGCAGTCCACGGTGCCGCAGTTTGCGCAGCAGCGCGATGTCCTTCAGCCATCCGAAGCATTCCTCAATTCGCTTTCTCCTCCTCTGGCTGACGGCATAACCGGAATGCCGCACCGTTCGGGCATCGATGGCGCTGCCGCCGCGTCTGCCGGTGTTCCGCGCCACATGCGGAGTCACTCCGAGATGACGGCACTCGGCGACGAACTCGGCTGTGTCATAGCCCTTGTCCGCGCCTGCCGTCACCCGCCTGGTGCCCGGAACCTGCTCCAGCATCAGCAGCGCCGCGTCGCGCTCTGCACGACCGTTGGCTTCCAGCAACTCGGCATTCACTATCAGCCCGTTGCGGTTCTCCACCAGTAGATTGCCGCTGTAACTCAGCTTGGCCTCCTTGCCCGGTCCTTTCCGCGCCAGCTTTGCATCCGGATCGGTCTTCGACTCATGCGTCTCGTTGGATCGCCGCTCCCCGTGAAAATCCACCGTCGGATTGCCGGGATCGTCCGGCGGCGTGTTCTTCTTCCCATCCTTCGGCTGAAAACTCTTCAGGCTGGCCCACGCTTCCAGCAGCGTGCCATCCACGGTGAAGTGCTCGTCCGACATCAGCCCCGCGCTCCGCGCCCGCTCCACCACTCGCTGCAGAAACTCCTTCGCCACCTCCGCTTCCAGCAACCGGTCCCGGTTCTTCGTGAACGTGGTCGCATCCCACACCTCTTCGTCCAGGTTCAGACCCACGAACCAGCGGAACAGCATGCTGTAATCGATCTCTTCCATCAGCAGCCGCTCCGAGCGCACCGAGTAGAGCATCTGCAGCAGCTGTGCCCGCAGCAGCTTCTCCGGCGGTATCGACGGACGACCCCGCCGCGCATACATGCTGTCGAACAACGGCGACATCTCCCGCAGAATCTCATCCGTCATCGCACGCACTGCACGCAACGGATGATCCGTCCGCACACGCTCTTCCGGCGACAGATAACTGAACACATGCCCCTGCTGATGATCGATTCCTCTCATGCCATGCTCTTAGCACAACCAGCCTCTGCAAAGGGAGTGATTTTTCAGCAGCCTGCTAGACCGCAATCGTGAAGGCATCTTCGCTGCGCGTGACCGCGCGATACAGCGTGTCGCGCTCGACCGGCACCCGCCCCGCCTCCGTGATCAATCGCATCAGTTCCTGCCGCCGCATGCCCTGCGGCGTCGTCGCGCCGGCATCGTGGTAGATCTTCTCTTCGATGACCGTGCCGTCGATATCGTCCGCGCCAAAACGCAGTGCGATCTGGGCGATCTTCGCTGTCATCATCTGCCAGTAGGCCTTGATGTGCGGGAAATTATCGAGCAGCAGCCGGCTCACGGCGATCTGCTTGATGTCCGTCATGCCGGTGGTGCGGGGCAGGTGCGACAGCGGCGTATTGTCGGGATGGAACGCCAGCGGGATGAACGTCTGGAACCCGTGCGTTTCATCCTGCAGCGCGCGCAGCTTCAAGAGATGATCGACCCTATCCTCATCGTTCTCGATGTGGCCGTAGAGCATCGTCGCGTTCGACTTGAGACCCGCCTGGTGCACCATCCGCGCCGTCTCCAGCCACTCATCGCCATCGATCTTGTGATCGCAGATGATGTGCCGTACGCGGTCTGCAAATATTTCCGCGCCGCCGCCGGGCATCGAGTCAACGCCGGCCTGCTTCAGCCGTTCCACCGTCTCCGGGATCGTCAGCTTTGCGCGCCGCGCCAGAAACGCGATCTCGACCATCGTGAAGGCTTTGATATGCACCTGGGGAAAGCGCTCTTTCAGGCCCTCGATCAGATCGAGAAAATATTCGAGCGGCAGATCGGGATGCAGCCCCCCCACAATGTGGAACTCCGTCACCGCCTCGGTGTAACCTGACGCGGCCGTTTCCCACGCCTGCTCCAGAGCCATCGTGTATGCGCCTTCGCTGCCCTTCTTGCGCCCGAAAGCGCACAGCCGGCAGGCAGCCACGCACACATTGGTCGGATTGATATGCCGGTTCACATTGAAGTACGCAATATCGCCGTGCAGCTTTTCGCGAACATAGTTGGCCAGCCATCCCACAGCAAGAATGTCCGGCGAGCGATACAAGGCAACGCCGTCGTTGAAATCCAGCCGCTCGCCGGCCTGAACCCTGGCCGCGATGGGCTCAAGCCGGGCATCGTCAGTCTGAAATGGCCGGGCTGGCGCACTCTCCATCGGCCTCGGTTCGAAGGTACTGGTCGCTGTGGTCATCAATGTCTATGATAGTCCACAAGCGTTCAGAAACGCCCGCGCTGGGATAAAGCATTCCTCAGTAGAGTCTTACGTTCCTGCAAGTAGTATCTTCAGCAGCCGGCAGCAGTTATCAGGAAGCACAAGCATCACATTTCGCGGATCAGGATTTCGATTTGCCCTCTCGCCTGCAATCTCTCGCCCGCTTTACGCCCGCCATTCTCGCCCTGTGTCTCGTCTGCGCCGCTCAGGGCGGCGATCAGCGAAAACCGGCGATGTTCCCATCTATCGCCTCTTACGCCCTCGACAAGAACAAGGTCACCCTCCCCAGCGACCTCGCAGGACAATTGAACCTGCTCCTTATCTCCTTTCAGCCGGAGCAACAGAAGCAGGTCGACACGTGGATGCCGCTCGCGCAGGCTCTGCAGCACACCAACTTCAACTTCCGCTGGTACCGTCTGCCCGTCTCCGAGCACGAGAACGCTATCTTTCGCTGGTGGGAAAACTCTTCCATGCGCAGCGAAGAGACCGATCCGGAAACCTGGCCCTGGATCGTGCCTCTCTACACCGACAAGATGCAATTCCGCGACGCCCTCCAGATCCCCAACGAACGAAACATCGTCGCCTTGCTCGTCGACAAACAGGGTCACGTTCTGTGGCGCGCCTCGGGAGCCCTCACTCCGGAAGAACGCACCGGCCTCACAGCTGCAGTCGCGTCCCGTTAGCGATCGAGCTGCTTCTCCATCAGAAAAGCATCGAACTTTCCCATATAGTAGCCGGGAATCCGTCCGGTCTGCGCGAATCCGAACCGTCGATAGAAGGCCTGAGCACCCTCGTTGTCGGCGGCGACCTCCAGCTTGATGACGGTGGTGCCGGCCTCGCGAAGTTGCGCCTGCATCGCATCCATCAGCAGGCGCCCGATCCCCCGCTTTCGATTTGAAGGCCGGACGTCAATCGTAATGATGTGGCCGACCGGCAAGCCCTTCTGCAGATATATCTCCGCAATGGCAAAGCCGACGATCGCCCCGTCTGCATCGTTCTCGGCAAGGATCGAAACGGCCCGGGGACGGCTGAGGTAGTAGCGCAGTTCTACGCGCGAGTAGGCGATGCCCGGACGGAAACACTCCTGATCGATGGCAAAAAGGGCGTCGAGATCGGCCATCTCAACGCCCCTGAGCTGAATCACCCCGTCTATCGCTGAGCTTGAGAAAGCCCTGCTGCGTCCGATTCGGCGGGTTGAACCACCACGCCGTCATAGAGAGATGCTGCCACCATCCGGCCGGCTATCGAATGCACCATGCGAACAGGCCAACCCGTGTCCCACCATTTCCAGCTCTTGTCTCCGGGGTCGACAGCAAACACCAGCGTGGAATTCGCAGAAGTGATGACAACTCTCTTCATCCCCGGGTCGTAATCGATATTGTCGATGTTGGCCACCGGCAGAGGAATTGCCTTCCACGTCTGACCGTGGTCGTCACTGGTGAACGCGCCTTCGCGGCCGCCAACCCACAACGTTCCGTTGGGAGAAGTAGCCAGTGCGTGCACGGTATTAAGTTTCTCGGGAAGATTCACCGCCGTCCAGGTCTCCCCTCCGTCCCCGGAAAGCCTGAGGTTGTTGCGGCTTGCTGCAAACACCGTGGAGCCCTGGGCGTCGACAAAGTGGTAATGCGGCTCCTTGATCACCGGGCCCGTCCAGGTAGAACCCTTGTTGGTGCTCTTGTAGACCCCGTCCGCTGTAGCCGCATACCAGACCGGGCCGCTGACCAGCAAATCACTCACCTGAACGTCGATGGGCTCGGGCTTTGAGGTCTCCGTCACGGTCTTGGTGGTCTTTTTCCCCTTCCTGACCACCGTCACTTCTTTCGTAGTCACGTTCACCACGCTTCCGTCCGGCCGCCATTCCCAACCCTCAAGGCGGAAGATGCCGTGGTTCGTCCCGGCAATGATTGTGCCGTCGTCGCTCTGTGACAGGTTGAACACATCGCGTCCCTGAAGGCCCGTGCTGCGCTGCGCCCAGGTCTTGCCGCCGTCTTCGGTAACGAAGACGCCACCGTAAGTCTTGTCATTCACAACACCTACGTAGATGATCTGCGGATTCTGCGCATCGGGCAGCAGCGCCGAGACCTGCCTCTGAGAAAAACCGCTGTTTGTGGGCTGGAAGTTCGCCGAAGCGTCCTGGCTGCTCAGCACTCCGCTGCGATCCGTCGCAAGCATCACGTGCCGGTCGTTCTTCGGGTCGACATAGACGTCGTTGATGATCACGTCAGGCCCGGTCATGCGGGTCCACGTCGAGCCGCTGTCCGCGGTCTTGTACAGCCCTTCCGTCGTGCCTGCATAGACCACGCTGCGGTTGGTCGGGTCCTGCATCAGCACTCGCGTGCGCCGCGCTGTAGAAGGAATGCCCTGCACCTTGTGGAACAGCTCACCCGCGGTGGAGCTCAGATAGATCCCCGAACACGCGCTGAGATACACCACGCTGGGCCGCGCGGGATCGATGATGATCGAAAACACATCGGAATCGTCGATCAGGCCCTTCGTGATGTTGCGCCACGTCACGCCGCCATCGGTCGTCTTCCAGGGAAGATGCCAGGTCCCGGCGTAGATCGTTTTGGGATCGGTCGGATCGATGGCGATCGATTCCACCTTGTGAATTTCGCCGCTGCCCTCCGGGCTGATCTGCGTCCAGTGAGCGCCCGAATCCGAGCTGCGGTATACACCGCTGATCGCGCCGGCGATGAGAATCTTCGGGTCCGATGGAGCCTGCGACAGCGCGCGGATCGACTTTCCGTCCATGTCCGGCGTCGACGTCCACGTCGTGCCGCCATCGTGACTGGTGTAGATCCCGCCGTCAGTGCGATCCAGTTGCCAGACCCCGGCGTAGATGGTCTTCGGATCTGAAGCGTCGACGAGGATGTTATCGACTACCAGATCGTCAACCTTGCCCAGCCTTGCCAATCGCTTCCAGGTAGCTCCCCCGTCGATCGACTGGTAGACCCAGCTCGTGGTGGTGCCCATGTAGATGTGAGAGGCATTGCCCGGATCGTAGGCAAACGCGCGCGCATCTCCCCCCTCGGGACCTACCGAGGTCCATGGAACCGCACCAGCCCACATACGATTCGGATAGATGAGGAGGAAAACACCAAGGCAAAGGAAGAAAGATCGCAAAACCGTTCGATTCATAGTATCGGTACTACTTTCCCGTACTGCACTCGCTCTCTGGATGATACAGGGGAGGGGGCCGCTCATATCATAACGCCGCGGATACCCCTTGACTATTGTGATGCCTTTTGGCGCCCCCAATCTTTGTCGGGGAAAGCAAAAAGGCTGACCGGAGATCCCGGTCAGCCTTTTCTGCTTGGTTGTTACCGCGGTTTACTGCGGTGCGGCTGTCGGTGCTGCCTTCGCGTGGTGGGTGGCGTGGTGACGCTCAGCAAGCGGCTTTCTTGTCTGAGGCGGCACCTGCGACTCATCCACCGGAGTGGTGGTGATCGGCGTCCAGGGCGGCGTCGAGTTTGGATACGCCTGATCGAAGTTGGCGCCGGCCGGTACGAGGTAGTTGTCGACCTCGTTCGTGCCTGTCGAGTCCGTCCGCACGGAGATGCGGCTGGCATCGATGCCCTTCTCCTTGACCAGGTAGTCCTTCGTGTTGACAGCGCGCTGCGCGGCCAGGTTCGGGATCTCCTTCGGTTGACGTCTGCCCTTCTTGACCGGTTCCGGAGGAGCAGCATTGCCCACGACGACTAGGCTTGCATCGGCCGACGCTGCGCGTTGAGCGCAACGTCATCCAAGCAGCCCTTGGCGTCGTTGTCGACACGCGCCGGACGCTTCTTGTCGTGGTCGAAGGTGATGGTGCACAGCTTCGCGGCGCTACGGCTGTGGTGGTGGTGCGTTCGCCGGAACCGTCACTGTGCATTGCCGGAGCCTGACCCATTCTTATCATCCGTCACATTTAATGTGACGGTTATGGTGCCTGCCGGAGCGCCCGTCGTGGAGAGCGTCGCTGTGTTGCCCGTACCGCTGATCGTGCCGGCGGAAGCACTGTAGCTGTAGTTAGTCATTGGACGGTTCTGCGGCTTGGACAGCCGTCGCAGTGATCGTGGAGCTGTCACCCGGATTGGGAACAGTGGACGGGTTCGCTACGCAGCTCACGCTCGGCGGATCGAAATGCTTCACTGTAAACTGCGCCGTACAATCTGCCGACTGACCAGCCTTGTTGCCCTCGGTCACGTGGCCCGTGACGGTGTAGCTGCCGGGAGCCAGGCTGCCGGTGTCGACGGTGGCCGTCGTGCTGGTGCTGTTAACCGTCACACCCTGACCGCTCCAGCTGTAGGTGGCAGTCTTCTTGGGGTTCAGGTTCGTTGCGGTTCCGGTAATCGTAATCTGCTCGCCGGGGAAGACCGCACTCGGAGAAGCCGAGCAGGCGTACTGAACAGGCGGCGGAGGCAGGATGCTGCCGAAGTGGAATACCAAGCCGGCGCTCAGACGGGCCGAATTGGCGTTGACGCGGCCACCGTAGACGGGTTGAGGACCATAGTTGACATGGAAATACTCATAATCAGCCTGGAAAAGCCTCAGCCCGATGAGGTAATTCCGAAACGGAAGGTTGTAGTCGAGACCGCCGCCGGCAGTCAGCGCAGGGCCCCATGTAGAACGAAGCGTCGTGTAAGGAGGATTGTCCGGCCCTTGCCACTTAACTCCGCCGGCGAGTCCGTGAATAAAGGGAGTCATACCCGCAACGGGGAACCGGAAGATAATGCCGCCCTGGAACGTGTAGCCGCCGTCGTTCTTGTCCTGAGGATGAAAACCGGCTTCGACCTGCCCGCCCACATACTTGTTGAAGTAATAGGCTCCGCTGAGGATCGCACCGTAATCGACCGCGTCCATGTTGCTGGTGAACGTGGTTCCGTTCGGCTGCGTGGTCGATACGTTGTCCTTGGGAGCGATGTAGGAGTAACCGGTAAAAACATCGATTCGGGAAATCGGCGCCTCCGGTGGAGCTGATGCCGGCGCCGCATTCTGCCCGTACAAACTGGACGCGCCAATACCGCCGGCACACCCCAGTAGCAGAATGCTGCTCAATTTACTAAAAGCACGAGAAAGCATGCGTCTATCCTCCGCAACCATTTTGGAAGTCACACAAAAAAACTTGTAGGCTTACGAGAAAGCCACGAAAACTAAGCCGAACGAAACCGCCCAATCGTATAGCGGTATCCAAAGTACCATACTTTAATACGCTTACGGCATGTTTTATTCAATACGTCGCCTGAATAGATACGAATAATTCCGACTGACGTTCGATCACGTCCTTACCGATTCAATCCAACTCTTCATGTACTGAAGCTGCCCGGCTAAAACACAACGTAAGCTACTGAAAAGCTTGCATTACTGCAGGTTGAACGCTCGTTTCAGGCTGCCCTTCTCGCGCAGGATCTTCTCCTGCAGGAGCGTAATGGCGTACATCAGCTGTTCTGGTCGGGGAGGACAACCCGGAACGTAAATATCGACGGGAATAACCTGATTGACTCCCTGAAGCAGCGCGTAGTTATTGAAAACTCCGCCCGACGTTGCGCATGCGCCCATCGAGATCACCCACTTCGGCTCGGGCATCTGGTCATAGAGACGCCGGATCACCGGTGCCATCTTCTGTGATACCCGGCCGGCAATGATCATCAGGTCCGATTGCCTCGGCGAAGGCCGGAATACCTCCGCTCCGAATCTGGCGATGTCGAATCGTGAAGCTCCCATGGACATCATCTCGATGGCGCAGCAGGCAAGGCCAAATGTCATCGGCCATATCGAGCTCTTCCGTACCCAGTTGATCGCGGCGTCGAGCGAGGTCAGCAAGATCCCCTCTGGCTGGTCGTAGCCGTAACTGGCTTCCCGCAGTTTCTCTCGATTCTTGGCGCTGCTCTCAAGTGCGCCAAAAAGATACCGATCCTGCATTGCATCGCTCATGGTTCCAATATACATCGTCCTGTGTTTTCTATGAATTGAGAAGTCATCACGTTATGCAACACCCCCGAGCCGACTGCTCAATCATCATGCGTGAGCATGGTACGCCCAACCGGTCCGGAAGGTTACTGTCAAAACTATCAGTCTTGCTTTGTCGCGGTTCGCAAATCAACTTGGCGGAGCTCGCAATCGGCCGCCTCCGGCCATCGAGCCCTTTTTTACAGGATGCAGCATAGGAAGCGCGGGTGACATCAAAGAGCGGTTTCGCGCCACAATTCCCTGTTTGCCAATTGCGAAAAATATGTAAAAGTATCTCAACCCCTGTGCGAATCCTCGATGCCGGGTCGTGCCCTCGGAATTGAATCAGCAATTCCCGTGAGGTCCGTATTTTCATTTACGGCCCTCGACTACTCGTAATGCCGGAGCACCAACGGTAAGCGGGAACGTTTTCGCAACCTGTCTTTCGGAGACTTATGCGCCGTTATATTGTCGCCAGTTTGATCGCAGTGACTCTGTGTTGCAGCCCCCTTCTGCTCGCCCAGACATCGGCAGTTCAGACCCCGTCAGATCGCATCACGAAGCTTGAGGCCGCGGTGGCCCAGGCTCAATCCTCGGCCGACAACGCATGGATGCTGACCAGTGCCGCGCTCGTTCTGATGATGACCGGGCCAGGCCTGGCGCTTTTCTACGGCGGCCTGGTGCGCAAGAAAAACGTGCTCGCCACCATGATGCAGAGCTTCGCCATGATGGCCATCATCAGCGTGCTCTGGGCGTTGCTGAATTACAGTCTCGCTTTCGGGTCCGGCACAAGCTTCATCGGCGGACTGCACAACGTCTTCCTGCGCGGAGTCGGCCTCTCGCCCGATCCCGATTACGCCGCCACCATTCCGCTGCAGACCTTCATGATCTACCAGCTCATGTTCGCCATCATCACGCCGGCACTGGTCACCGGAGCCTTCGCCGAACGCATGAAGTTCAGTGCCATGGCAACATTTCTCACGCTCTGGTCCATTGTGGTCTATTCACCCATGGCTCACATGGTCTGGGGCAAGGGCGGACTGCTCAACGCCTCGCTCGGCGGCCGTTTTCCCTGTCTTGATTTCGCCGGCGGCACCGTGGTTCACGTCACCTCAGGAGTATCGGCCCTGATGTGCGCTCTCTACCTCGGCAAACGCCTCGGCTATCCAAAGGAGTCCACCCCGCCGCACTCGGTCGTTCTCAGCTTCATCGGAGCGTGCCTGCTGTGGGTCGGCTGGTTCGGCTTCAACGCAGGTAGCGCGCTCGGCTCCGGCCCGCTAGCCACCAGCGCCTTCGTCAACACGCATTTCGGAGCCGCAGCCGCCGCTCTGAGCTGGGCCCTCGCAGAGTGGATTCGCAACGGCAAACCCAGCGCCCTCGGCGCCATCTCCGGCTGCGTCGCCGGACTGGTCGCCATCACGCCCGCGGCCGGATTCGTGCAGCCTCTCTCGGCCATCGTCATCGGGCTCATCGCCGGCATCTTCTGCTACTTCATGGTCATCAAGGTGAAAGCCTGGTTCGGCTATGACGACTCGCTCGATGCCTTTGGTGTTCACGGCGCGGGCGGCACGATAGGAGCCATCCTCACCGGCATCTTCGCCTCGAGCCTCATCAATCCAATCTTTAAAGATCCCAAAACTGGAGCGGCCCTTCCCTCGGGCGCGATCCAGGGCAACTGGGGCCAGGTAGGAAACCAGCTTGTCGGTGTCGCCATCGCCTGGATCATCTCGATTGTCGGAACACTTATACTGCTCAAGATTGTTGACGTCACGATCGGACTGCGTGTGACATCCGACGAAGAGGTCGAAGGACTCGACCTTACGCAGCACGGCGAAGAAGGATATGACTTCGCCTCCTGATTCGTGCAACACTGTTACTTCTCATCTTTGGGATCGAAGCTATGCATAAGATCGAAGCGATAATCCAGCCCTCGAAGCTGGATGCGGTCAAAGATGCCCTTGTCGAAATCGGCATCGAGGGCATGACCATCCTTGAGGCCCGCGGTCATGGCCGCCAGAAAGGCCATACCGAGTTCTATCGTGGCCGCGAATACACCGTCGACCTTCTTCCAAAAGTGAAGCTGGAGATCGTCGTGGCCGACGAACTGGTGGAGAAAGCCGAGCAGGCCATCCTGGCTTCGGCCCGCACCGGCAAAATCGGAGACGGAAAGATATTTCGCTCCAGGATCGATGAGGCTATCCGCATTCGGAATGACGAACGCGGCCCCTCGGCTCTCTGAGAGCTGCCTTCACGCGCACTGAGGACCTAGGGACCGGGTTGTCCTCGCGCGCGGCACATGGGAATCAAACCAGCGGATCGTCACAGACCATCGTCGACGAGTCGCCGGTGGTCTACCCGGAGGGGACTACTTGCACTGCGAATGACTGCCCAGGCGTCATCCCTTACGCAACTGCGCGACCTGTATCAGCAGGAAAGCGCCGAATTGCGTCAGGCCTTCGAGCGCACCGGAGATGGCGCAGCCGCGATTCGCCGCCGTGCCCTTGTCGTCGATAATCTCGTCCGCCAGATCTGGAGCAGTGTTGCAGAAAATGCGGATCGCCTGAATATCGCCCTCATCGCTGCCGGCGGCTTCGGACGCAAAGAGCTCTTTCCCTACTCCGACGTCGACGTTCTCTACCTGTGTGCCAGCGACGGCGTCGAGCGCGATTATCACGAGGTCATTCGCACCGCTACGCAGGCCATGTGGGATGTCGGTCTGCGCGCGAGCCCCGCCACGCGCACGTTGAAGGAGTGCGAGCGGGTCGATCCCGACAATCTCGAATTCACTATTTCCCTTCTCGACAGGCGATTCATCACCGGCGACGCCGCCCTTTACAAGCGACTGGAAACCGACATCCTTCCCGCCCTCGTGCTGCGCGAGTGGGACACCATCGTGCAGAATCTCTCCGAGATGGCCCGAACCCGCCACGCCAGATACAGCAACACCATCTTTCATCTCGAGCCCAACATCAAGGAATGCCCCGGCGGCCTGCGCGATTATCACCTCGCCCAGTGGCTCACGCTGCTGTCTGCGCTGCAGGCGGAAAAAGCGTGGCCGAAGTCGGCGGGCAACGCCTTCTACGGAACCCACAACGACCGCGAGTCGGCCTTCGACTTCCTCGCCGCCGCGCGATGTTTTCTGCACTATCGCAATCGCCGTGACGACAATACGCTGGACTGGCAGGCGCAGGACGAAGCCGCGGCACGGAGCATCGGCCTCGAGACCCTAGGCTCTGCTGACCCCGCCTACTGGATGCGCACCTACTACCGCCATGCGCGCACCATCTACCGGCGTGCATCGCTGCTCATGGATGACCTGCCGCCCGCGCGCCGCTCTTTTTATAAGCAGTTCCGCAGAAAACGTACACCCATTGCCGGCACCGACTTCTTCCTCGAGCAGGGACGCCTCGATCTCGACGAGTCCGCAACCGACATCGACGGCGACGCCATCCTGCGCATCTTCGGACAGATCGCCCTGCACGGCTACAAGCTGAGCCAGAACGCCGAAGACCGCATCGCCGAGACTCTTCCGGTGCTTGCTGTCCAGATGCCCGAAGGGCCGTTCCTGTGGAACTGCCTGCGCGAAGTGCTGCTTGGCCCCTATGCCGCGCACGCCCTGCGTACCATGCACGCGCTCGGCATACTCGAACTGCTCATCCCCGAGTTCCACGGAATTGACTCGCTCGTCATTCGCGATTCCTACCACCGTTACACCGTCGACGAGCACACCTTCCTGGTCATCGACAACGTCCATCTGCTGCGCCAGCCGCATCACGACTGGGAAAAGCGCTTCGCCACTCTGTTACCGGAAATCGACCGCCTCGACCTTTTCTTTCTCGCCGTTCTCATGCACGACACCGGCAAGGCGCGCCGCACCGGCGATCACGCCTCCCAGAGCGTCGAAATGGCCGAGAGCGTCTTCGCCCGCCTGGAATTCGATCCCGAAGAGCGCGAAGTTATTCGCCGCCTCATTCGCAATCATCTCGAAATGTCCACCGTGATGCGCCGCGACATCTTCGCGCCCGAGACCATCCGCACCTTCGCCGAAAAGGTCGGCTCGCAATCCCAGCTGAAGATGCTTACGCTTATGACCTACGGCGACATCAAATCCGTCGCGCCCGACGCCTTGTCGCCTTGGAAGGCCGAGAACCTCTGGCAGCTCTACATGGGCGCGTCGAACTTCCTCGACCGCAGCGTCGACGAGGTTCGCTATCACGCCGACGATGACCCGACCCTCCTCAACCGTATCGTCGCCCTTGTTCCTGACCGCGCCGCCGAGCTCCGCACCTTCCTTGAAGGACTTCCGCAGCGCTACCTGCAGACCCGCCAGCCCGAGCAGATCCGCAGCCACTTCCTGCTGAGCCTCGAACTCGCCGACGATCCCGTACAGCTCTCCTTCCGTACCGTTCGCCATCTGAACGAGATCACACTCATCACTGCCGACCGCCCCATGCTCTTCGCCGACATGGCCGGCGTACTCTCTGCGTGGGGCATGAACATCGTCAAGGCCGACGCCTTCTCCAACGCCGCCGGCATCATTGTCGATACCTTCCAGTTCACCGATCCCTTCCAGACCCTGGCCCTGAACCCCTCTGAGATCGAGCGCTTTCTCCACAGCATCCGCGATGTCGCCGCCCAACACGTGCCCGTCGAAAAGCTCCTGCGGGCGCGCAGCCACGCCGGACGGCGCTCGCAGCCCAAAGTAACGGTCGACACGCGCATCGAGTTCGACAACGAATCCTCGACGCACAGCACGCTGCTGCAGGTGGTTGCGCAGGATACCGTTGGCCTGCTGCGGGAGGTCTCGAAGACCTTCGCCGAGCACCACTGCAACATCGAGGTGGCGCTCATCGACACCGAAGGTGAAATGGCAATCGACGTCTTCTATCTCACCTCGGGCGGCAGGAAGCTCGACGAAGCGGCACAGCAAACGGTCACGTCAGCTCTGGCTCAGGCCCTCGAACGGCTCCAGAAACCTGCCTGACGGCTTGGTCGCTTTGTGCTCTTTGTGTCCTTCGTGGTGAAAGAGCGGCCCCTGCGTCCGCGAGCCTCTACTTCAGGTACGCCCGCACCAGATCGATCATATCCTCGACCAGCTCCGTCGGCGGAACCAGGCTCTTTTCCGTCATCATGTGATTCCGGATATGGTCTTCCAGCACCTCTGCCATCAGGCTGTTGATGCCACCCCGCACGTTTGCCAGCAGCATCAGTACATCTGCGCAATCGTCTGCGGAACTCAAAGAACGCTCGATGGCGTCCACCTGGCCTCGTATCCGGCGAATGCGTGCTACCAGCTTCTGCTTGTCTTTTTCGATGTGGCTCATCTTTGGTGTTTTATATCCTAAGGGGATATGGTAAAAAGTCAAGCAGTCGGCTCAATTGCGCCTGAAGCACCATTGAGCAACCCTTGTTAACTGAGGTTAACATTCTCTGCTGTAAGATACCTACAACCGGGCGAGTCGAAGGTCAATCTTTCAAAGGACCTGGCTGACCCGGCCCGTCGGCGCTTTCTGGAGGACGCCCTGCGATTCTTCGCCCTGACCAACTGCCTGCTGCTCTGCCTCCACGCGGCCGCCGCACAGTCGACCGGAGCCCTACCCAACGCACCAGTCCCCGGGAAGCCAATCCTCCAAGCTCCAGTTCGCCCGGTGCTCTTCGATGCCGCCGCTGACTCCGACCCCGCGAAGCCACAGGAACAACCTGAGGAAACCGCCCCCTCCTCATCCGAATCCGTTACCGTATTCCCTCATCCCGACAACACCCGCTACTACTTCGGCGGACAGGCCAACAGCATTGGCCAGGTGAACGATAGCTTCCACTCTCCGTACGAGGGACCGAACAGCTTCTTGCCCGGGGTTCATCCCAAAGTGTCATTTGTCGGCACCTTTTACTCGGCGT
This sequence comes from uncultured Acidobacteriaceae bacterium, assembly GCA_963782175.1. Lineage (GTDB taxonomy): Bacteria > Acidobacteriota > Terriglobia > Terriglobales > Acidobacteriaceae > Silvibacterium. Next base: position 129,050 of record CAWAIX010000003.1, on the reverse strand, counting down.
TTCAGGCAATCAAGAACCCCCGCTTCAACACCGATCTGATCGTCGATGCCGAAAGCGCTGGTGGTCGCGGACTCAGCCAGGCCCTCGGCCTGGCAGGTTTCGTCAATCTTGACGTCGTCCGCAATCCGAACCTCGGTTATGCGCCCTACCTCGCCCGCGGACAGATCCACCAAACCATCGGCCTGACGAACGAGATGGTAGACGCGGATCGAACGCCGCTTAGCCTTGCCATCAAGGTGCCCGTGCGCCGGTTCGACTTCCGCATCGGCAAGATGACCATGCCCGACCTGTTTGACATCAACCCTGTCGGCAGCGACAGCCATCTTCAGTTCACCAACTGGACCGTGGACAACAACGGTGCCTGGGACTACGCCGCGGACACCCGTGGATATACCTATGCCGCGGTCCTCGAATACGACGACCGCCACTGGAGCGCCCGCTACGCATTCGCCGCCATGCCGACCGTAGCAAACGGACCCGATCTGGACTGGGCGTTTTCCCGCGCCCACGGTCAAAACATGGAGTTCCAGCTCGACAAGTCATTTATCCCCGGACGTCACGGCGAAACCCGTATCCTGAGCTTCGTCAACAAAGCCCACATGGGCATCTACAAAGACGCCATCAACAATTACCTTGAAGGCAAGACCCCGACCCCTGAAATCGCCTACAACGCCCCCTTTGGCACCGTGAAGTACGGTTTCGGATGGAACAACTGGCAGGAGTTGACCTCGAACCTTCGCATCTTCAGCCGCTTCGGATGGAACGAGGGCGAGCACGAGTCCTTCGCCTACACCGAAGTCGACCAGACCATATTGTTCGGGGGCGACTATAACCTGTCGCGCTGGCACCAACCCAATGACAAGTTCGGCGTCGCCTTCGTAAGCAACGCCATCAAGAAATACCACCAGCTCTACCTCGCCTACGGCGGCCTCGGATTCCTCCTCGGAGACGGCCACCTCAACTACGGCCGCGAAAATATCGTAGAAGCCTACTTCACCCACCACATCAGCAGCGGATTGTTCGTCTCCGCCGGACTCAGCCACATCGATGATCCTGGCTATAACCGCGACCGCGGTCCCATCTGGGTGCCCATGGTCCGCGCGCACGTGGATTTTTAGCCTTGCCTGGAGTGAACGCTGACTTTGCCTTCCTGGCGTCTTCGCGGTGAAAAAACCTTCACCGCTACTGACCTCCAGAGGCCAGCGGCATCATCCCTTCGTGCTCTTTGTGTCCTCTGCGGTGAATCGTCTTTCTGAAACGCTGAACAGCGAGGAGACCCCATTCAAGCCCGGTGTTGGCTTGAGTGGGCGTAGCTTATTCGTCCTGCTCGCGCAGCTTCGCGATCACGCTGAAGTCTTCGAGCGTCGTTGTGTCTCCCTTGATATCGCCGCTGGTCGCCAGTTCGCGCAGCAGCCGCCGCATGATCTTCCCCGAGCGCGTCTTCGGCAGCTGATCCGTGAAACGCAAATCATCGGGACGCGCCAGGGATCCGATCTCTTTCGCTACCCACTTGCGCAGTTCTTCTTTCAGCTCCGGCGAAGCCTCATACCCGCTTTCGAGAGTCACAAACGCTGCAATCGCCTGCCCCTTCATCTCGTCCGGACGCCCCACTACCGCCGCCTCCGCAACTTTTGCATGCGCCACCAGCGCCGACTCAATCTCCATCGTGCCCAGCCGGTGCCCGCTCACGTTGATCACGTCATCGACGCGTCCCATCAGCCAGTAATAGCCATCCTTGTCGCGCCGCGCGCCGTCTCCCGTGAAGTACGAGCCCTGAATATCGCTCCAGTACTGCTTCACATAACGGTCCGGATCGTTGAAGATCGTTCGCGCCATCGAGGGCCACGGCTTGCGAATCACCAGCAGTCCTCCGTGCCCCTCCGGAACCGGCTCTCCGGATTTTGTAACTACCTCAGGCACAATTCCCGGAAAAGGCCGCGTCGCCGACCCTGGCTTCGTTGGAATCGCTCCCGGCAGAGGCGCAATCAGGATCGCCCCCGTTTCCGTTTGCCACCATGTATCCACAATCGGGCATCGTCCCTTGCCGATCACCTCGCGATACCACATCCACGCCTCGGGATTGATCGGCTCTCCCACTGTTCCCGAGCAGCCGCAGGCTCTCCAGGCTATGTTTCTGCGGGTACTGATCTCCCCACTTTATGAACGCCCGGATCGCCGTCGGCGCCGTATAGAAGACAGTCACCTTGTGCTCGTCGATAATCTTCCAGAAGCGGTCGAAATCCGGATAATTCGGCGCACCCTCATACATCACACTCGTCACGCCATTCTGCAGAATCCCGTAAACGACATACGAATGCCCCGTCACCCACCCGATGTCCGCTGAGCACCAATAGACATCGTCATCCTTCAGGTCGAAGACCAGCTTGCTGGTGAGATACGTCTGGACGGAATACCCTCCCGTCGTATGCACCAGCCCCTTCGGCTTGCCCGTCGTACCGGAGGTATAGAGGATGTATAGCGGGTCCTCGGAATCCAGCTCTTCCGCAGGACAGTCCGCATCCACCTTCGCAATCAGGTCGTGCCACCACACATCGCGGCCGTCCTGCATGTTCACTGCCGAGCCCGAGCGCCTGTAAACGACGACATCTTTCACTGAAGGGCAACTCTTGATGGCTTCATCGACTGTCGCCTTCAGCCGCACCTCGTTGCCACGCCGGTACGACGTATCCTGCGTGACGATCGCCACGCACTGCGCATCGTTTACGCGATCCACAATAGCGTTGGCCGCGAATCCGCCGAAGATCACCGAGTGAACCGCCCCGATTCGCGCGCACCCCAGAACCGCTATCGCCAGCTCCGGAGTCATACCCATATACACCGCGACGCGATCGCCTTTTTTAATGCCCAGCGACTTCAGGCCATTCGCGAATCTCTGCACCTCGGCCAGCAATTCCGCAAAGCTCAGCCGGCGCACCTCGCCCGGCTCACCCTCCCAGAGGATAGCGGTCTTCTGCGCCCTTGCCGTTCTTCACATGCCGGTCGAGGCAGTTGTAGGACATATTGATCTTGCCGCCCACAAACCACTTCGCCCACGGCAGGTTCCACTCCAGAATCTTCGTCCAGGGCGCAAACCAGTGCAGATCCCGCGCCGCCTCTGCCCAGAACCCCTGCGGATCGGCGACAGACCGCGCATAAAGCTCCTCATATTGCTCCAGGCTCTTGATATGCGCCCGTTCTGCAAAGTCCTTTGGAGGCGGAAATACCCGGTCCTCCCGGAGAATGGAGTCAAGATCCTGGTCTGTCGTTATTGGAGATGCCATGCGCGCGCTGTCCCTGCCTTTATGAGAAATTTAAAATTGGGCTGCGAAAATTCCGCTACGCTCAACACTAACGGCCCGATAAAGCAGGTGCAAGCGTCTCGGCTGAGGACTGGGGACTGTCAACTGACAACCTTTTGCGCTCTTGGCGTCTTCGGGTGAAAAAACACTCCTCATGTGTACTCCGTGTCCTTTGTGGTGAAAACGAAGGCCGCCCGGATAAACTGACCTTTCCGGCCATCAATGAACGATTCTCATACTTCCGACCTCTCAAAGCTCCGCATGCTCGCCGTCATCCCCGCCCGCCTCGGCTCCACGCGCCTCCCGCGCAAGGTTCTCCGCGAAATCGCCGGCCAGCCGATGATCGCATGGGTCTATCGCGCCGCCCGAGCCTGCCCGCTTCTCGACCAGGTCCTCATCGCCACCGATTCCGAAGAGGTCCTCGCCTTCGCACAGGAGCACAGCCTTCCCGCCGTCTTCACTCCCGAGGATTGCCCCAGCGGCACCGACCGCGTCCACGCCGTCGCCGAGTCGATCCACGCCGACATCTACGTCAACATCCAGGGAGACGAGCCTCTCATCCGCCCCGAACATCTCGACGCCCTCCTCGAACCGATGACGCAGCATCCCATGTCCCAGAGCGAAGTCCAGGTCGCCACCCTCGCGACTCCTTGCTCACCCGACCAGATCCGACAATCCCAACGCCGTGAAAGTCGTGACCGCGGCGGATGGCCGGGCGCTCTACTTTTCGCGCGCGACCATTCCTTATGACCGCGATAACAGTGGCGGCATTACCTACAGAAAGCACCTCGGCATCTACGCCTATCGCAAGGCCGCGCTCCAGCGCTTCCCGAAGCTGCCTCCCAGCAAGCTCGAAGCCGCCGAGAAACTCGAGCAGCTGCGCTTCCTCGAAAACGGAATCGACATCTACGTCGCCGATACCCCGCACGACACGATCGGCGTCGACACCGAAGAGGACCTGCGAGCGGTCGAAGCCATACTCGCCAGCAGCAAAGATGGTGTGCAATTTTGAACATACGAGACATCCCAGTCCGCGCTAGAGTTTTTCTAACCTCTACGTCCATGCGCTAGACATCCGCGGCCTGGCATCGCGAATGAGCGGCGGGAGCCAAGGGTACGCATTGTTCAGCGCATATCTTCGCATAATACCCGTGTACATACTGGTCACGACCCTGCTCATGCCCTGTGCGTCGGCGCAGGAGAAGAGTGCGCTTCCTGCCAGCGTGACCATTCCGGACGGAACTCCCATCAAGCTTCGACTTGCCGAAAGCGTTTCCTCTGACCATGGCCGCGCAGGGGACCGCCTGCACTTTGTCGTCGTGCGAGATGTGAACATCGAAGGTTTCACCGTGATTCCGGCCGGAAGCGTGGCCAGCGGCTCCATCACTGGAGTTAAGGGCAGACGATTGCTGGGAATTGGAGGCCAAGTATCCCTGAAACTTGATTCCGTAGAGCTGGTCAACGGCGAACGGGTCAAATTGCGTGCACGAATGGACGTGAAAGGACGCTCCCGCATCACGCTGGTGGCCGCCGGGATGATCGCCACTGCGTTAGTCTTCCTGCCCGCGACCCCGGTTTTCTTGCTCATCCAGGGCCACGAGAGCACTGTCGTGAAGAGTACCGAAGTCACGGCGCAAATCGACGGCTCTACCTCGGTTCTGTCGGCGGGGTTACTGCGTTCGCGAGAAAGTTCTTCCGAGCTGGGCGTGATGATGGACTATCTACCACCACGTGTTTTCACCGGTGAAGGACGCGAGGGCGACATGGTGAACCTCGTTTTTGTCGGCCAAACGGACGACTTGCAGAAAACCTTTGCGCGTGCCGGTTGGGTCAGGACTGACAAATGGAAGCCGATATTCGCTTGGCACCTGTTGTGGCACGGAACCAAGGACGTAAGGCTACCGATGTCCAGGTTTTATCTCTTCGGAAGAGTACAGGACTACTCGTACGCCTTGCCCGGTCCGGGTGCGGTAGTCTCGCGGCGACACCATCTTCGGATCTGGAAAACTGATTGCAGAATTGATGGAACGCCCGTATGGGCGGCGTCGGCCACCCACGATGTTGGCATTGAAATCGCGAAGGGAGGGCATCTGATCAACCACAGGATCGATCCCGCAGTCGATACAGAACGCGACTTCATCGGAGCCAACTTAGCCGACACCTCATCGGTCAGCCGCCAGGAATATTTACGTTCCCCGGAGCCAGTGTTTCAGGCGCAAACGGCATCTGGAGAGACCTATCACTCCGACAGCAGGATCCTTCTCCTCGATCTCCATGCGGTCACCTCTACCAGCACTGGCGAAACCGGTCAGTCATCTTTTGCGCGAACGACCCCGCTACCTACAGCAGCTTCGACAGATTTTTCCCAGAGTGGTCTGACATTGCCTTTTTGACTCCTGAATGTGAGACAGATCGTTGCTGTTGCAGACAGTCCAGTAGTTGTCGCGCGCCTGAAGGCCATGGCTCGCTTCAATCCTGGACGGCACGAGGGGTGTGAATTCAATCTGCAGCCGGATTCGCGCCGGAAAACGCCGTTCCGTTGAGTAATGTCCGGTTTGTCGACTATACGGACGTTGCAAGAGTGACTACGTGAACGCCTTTCTCCTGTCCCCTACGCCGTCAGCTCCGTTCCCTTCGACTCCCGCCCGAACGACGTCACCAGTGCCAGACAACAAGCCACCACCAGCACCGTGAACGCGAGCACCTTGCCAAATCCGCCGAACCGCTCCGCCGCCCGCGCCTGAATCACCGAATTCCTCGACGTGATCAGGTTGCCAAGCTGATACGCAAGCCCCGGAAATGTCGCCCTGACCGGCCCGGGCGAAAGCTCGCTCAGATACGCCGGCACCACGCCCCACGCGCCCTGCACCATGAACTGCATCAGAAAAGCACCAACGGCAAGTGCGTACAACGAGTGTGCGAGCGCATAGAGCGGAATCACCGGAAGAGAGAGCAACACCGCGGCAATAATCGCGCGCTTGCGTCCGAATCGCTCCGAGAGGGCTCCGAAGAGGACGCCGCCCAGCAGCGCGCCCACGTTATAGACGATCCCGACGGTGCCCGTAAGCGCCGCCGAGAACCCGTGGTCTTTCTCAAGGAAAGTCGGATACAAATCCTGCGTGCCGTGCGAGAACGCCGTAAAGAAGGTCATCAGCACGACAAGAAAGAGAAACGTCGGCAGATGCTCGATCGTCGACTTCGCCAGGATATTTGCGTGATGTCTCTTCGCACCGCCGCCCCGTTCCCGCCACACCGGAGACTCCTCCACCTTCAGCCCGATGTAAAACACCAGCAGCGCGGGCGCTGCGCCCACAATGAACATGCCGCGCCAATCCACGGCGTGGCCGTGCCAGCTCATATGGGCAAACAGAGGAAAGAGCAGCGCATACGCCGCTGCGGCCATGAGATATCCAACCGCGTACCCCTCCTGCAATAGTCCGGAGAAAAATCCACGCCCCTCTTTCGGCAGAGTCTCGAAGGCCAGCGCCGCGCCCACGCCCCACTCGCCTCCCATGGCGATTCCGAAGAGTGCGCGCAGCCAATAGAGCGCATGCAGCGATGTAGCGAAGGCGCACGCCAGTTCAAAGAATGAATAGCATGCGATGTTCAGCATCAGCGTCGGCCGGCGACCGTAACGATCGGCCAGCGCTCCAAACAGCAAAGCCCCGACCGGGCGGAACGCCAGCGTCAGAAACAGTGCCTCTGCGACAGCCGAAGGCTTGGCCCCGAAATCGCGCGCGATCGCCGAAACGCAGAAGACCAGGATGAAGAAGTCGAAGGCATCCAGCGACCAGCCCAGAAAGCAAGCGGCAAATGCGTGACGCTGGTGTGGGCTCAGGCTCCGGAAGGGACTCGACATGAATAGGGCCTGTTAACGCTATTAGGACGGCAGCGACAGGAGCCAATTTTTCTGGCTTCCAGGACTGAGGAGCGACGAATGTTGGAACCTTCGAGCGACGAGCGACAATGAAGACGGGAAAATTGGCCCCGTCCCTCCGGGTTGCGGCACCAGACGAGCTTATCAGAGGATGAATTTGGGAATGACTTTACCGGAAGACCTCGCCGGAAGAAAAAGCGCTTCTTACCGCGCGCCCGACTTTTCCCCCGCCCCGTTGGCCGAGATAGCCTCTGCCTGCTCCAGTTCCTTCGCACGTTTGTGAATCTGATGATGCAGGCAATAGAGGGCCAGTTCGAGGCGGTCCGACACGCCGAGCTTGTCGTAAATCTTCCGCAGATAATTCTTGATCACCTGTTCCGTTGTTCCCAGCTGGAACGCGATCTCCTTGTTGCGCTTGCCCTGCGTGATGCAGGCGATGATGGACAGCTCCTTCGGAGAGAGTCGCGGCTGCGATTTCGGATTCGTGATCGCCGTGGCCTGCGTGCGATAGGCCTCGATCACCCAGTTCACGCTCTGGTTGTCGATCCACGTTTCCCCGGCGCCGATCTTTCGCACGCATTTCACCAACAGGTCGGGCGAGATCGATCTCGGGATAATGCCCCTCACTCCGCGCCTGTACAGCTCAACGGTGTTCGCCTCATCGGCGCCCGCCGTCTGCACAATGATCTTGATGTCCGGCGCGGTCCGCATGATCTCCGGAATGGCGTTCGCAGTGCCCGAAATCAGGTTACTTTCGAGCAACAGGACATCCGCCGGGTGACGCTCGAGAGCGGTGTGCAGATTTTCCAGCCGCTCCACTTGCGCCACAACGCGCAGGTCCTCCTCCAGACCGAAGACCTTGCGCATTCCTACACGATAAATCGCCTGGGAATCCGCCAGAATGATACGAATTACCGACTTGTCCTGCGCACTGGGGGAAAGGTCGCGCGAGATTGCTTCTTCACTGGGAGTGGTCTCAGCCATAATTAATTCTTCGTGTGCCGTGGCACTTTATTGAAAGCTGTACTCATCGATGACTGCAGCGGCGTAGTTCGTCCGGGGTCGCCGGTAGGAGCGAACGACCCTGCCCGTACAATGAACCGCCGCCGATTCATTCGGGGCAATCGCTCCTTCGGGGATCTGAATCAGAAATTCCACTGCCGTGCCCGGAGGCAGCAACTCTTTCATCCGCAGCAGCACCCCGTTCGCCGAGATGTTGTCGGTCGTCGCCTCATACTCGCAGGCATCTGCCACCACCTGCACCGGCAGACAGAGCGGAAACCGCGGCGCGCACCGGGACCCCGTCACAACTTCACGGTTCAAACGACGAAACGGTAGAGAAGGGATCCCCATGTGCACCTTCCAATACGTTTAGGGCCTGGAAATCCGGCCCATTCAGCTCAGCTTATCCGATCAGAAGCGACAATCGAATTACCAAAGTTTGCACTGACGACAAAGGTAACAGAAAAACCGCGGTTTTCATCCGAAATTACTATGCAACTTTTGTGGGCGTCGCTGCCGCAGTCCCAAAACGGCAAGCCTTTTCCCTTAATGGAGTTGCCCCGCAAGCATGGAACACCGGGATCGCCCCGACCATCCCTGCACCGTCTCCCCTGTTCCCAAAATCCCCCGATCCGCTTCTCCGGGTTTACCCTATTGGCGTGATCGCGGCTCTCCGGCAGGACTTCAATTCGCGCTTCCGCCCCGAGACCTACCGCGCCTTCCTGCGCAACCTCGATGCCTGCGTCCGGACGCACGTCAGCTTCCGCGTTGCCGAGACCCCCGTCTTCCTGCCTCGCCAATTGCTCGCCGAAATGGCCGCCATCGGTGCCGAACTCACCCACCAACTCGTCGACGACTCCGAATACCTCGCAGAATCCCGCAAGGCCATCCCCGAAGCCTGGCGCGCCGCTGATGAGACGCCCCACCCTCACTTCATGACCGTCGACTTCGGACTCGTCCGCGAACTCAGCGGCCGCCTTGCCCCGCGCCTTGTCGAGCTGCAGGCCTTCCCGTCCGTCTACGCCTACCAGTTCATACTCGCCGAAAACTACCGCACCGCCTTCGCCCTCGACCCCGCGCTCGACATCTTCCTCAACGGACACACCGAGGCCAGCTTCTGGAAGCTCCTGAACCGCACCATCACTCGCGGACACCACCCCGAGAACGTCGTCCTCACCGAAGTCGACCCCGAGCACCAGAAGACCCTGCCCGACTTCCGGGTCACCGCTGACCGCCTCGGCATCCGCGTCATCGACATCGCTCAGATCGTCCCCCACGACCGCCCCGGCAAGCTCCCCCGCCTCTGCTACCACGACGGATCGCGCCTCGTTCCCATCCACCGCATCTACAACCGCGCCATCGTCGACGAGCTGATCCAGAAGCGCATCCAGCTCCAGTTCGACTACCGCGAGCACTTCGACGTCGAGTGGGCCGGACACCCCAACTGGTATTTCCACCTCAGCAAGTTCTCCATCCCCTACCTCGACCACCCCTCTGTCCCTCCCGCCGTCTTCCTCGACGACTGGTTCCGCGGCGAAGGCCGCGACCGCCTCCCCGCCGACCGCGAGCAGTGGATACTCAAGCCGCTGTTCTCCTTCGCCGGCAAGGGCATCCAGTTCGCGCCGACCGATGAAGACCTCACCGCCATCCCGCCGCGCGAGCGCCACAACTACCTTCTGCAGCAGCGGGTGAATTTCGAGAACGTGATCGAGACCCCGCACGGCCCCACCCAGCCCGAGATCCGCATCCTTTATCTGTGGCCCGACGGAGGCAAGCTCGAGCCCGTCCTGCCGCTCATCCGCCTTGGACGCGGCAAGATGATGGGCGTCGACCACAACCGCGACCTCGAATGGGTCGGCGCGTCCGCGGCCTTTCAACCTGCTAAGAGTAGCTGATAGCGCGCCCCTGCAAATTTGGCTTGAAGGTCGTCGCGGCGCAATGATAGAGTCCCGCGATAACCTTGGGCTTTTTGCAGTTGGATTTTAAGGGCGCCGCGAACCCTGCCACCCTTCTGAAACGGCGCTGTTCCGGAACTCGAATAGCTCCGCCGTTCCCCCCGCGCCGGACGCGCCTAACTGGCTCGGAGTCGTTCGCCATGAGAAACGCTCTTTCTCGTCGGTATTCTTCACGGCTTATTCAGCAAGCACCTGGCTTGGCGGACCGCCAGTGCTGCGATCTGCAAGGCGAAAAGCACAACGAGAAAGCAGAAGTGGCGCCAAAGCAGGCGCGGAACTTTCTCCAGCCGAACCCGTTCGAGACTCTCTGCAGACTTGAAGGAGGCAGTCATGAACCGCAACAGGCGGCGACTCAGTTCCGTCTCTACTTTCTATCTATTACTGTTCTCGGCTTCTAGTGGGATGTTCGCTTCGAAGGCTTCGGCTCAGAAGTACATCTACGGGAGGGCAGATTTTCCGACCGGTATCGGTCCCCTGTCAGCTATCGTGGCCGACTTCAACGGGGACGGCAAGCCCGACGTTGCGGTTGTAAATTCGGGAGACAACACGGTTTCCATCCTCATGGGTATGGGCGACGGCACGTTTGCTCCCAAAAAGGACTTCGCCACTGGGAAGGATCCGGTATCCGTGGTGACCGGCGATTTTAACCATGATGGAAAACTCGATCTTGCAATTGCAAATAGTTCGGACCAGACCGTCTCGATTCTGCTGGGCCATGGGGATGGCACGTTCGAATCAGGCGCAATCTTGGGAACGCAAAATCCGCCGCTGCGCGTCATCACGGGAGACTTCAATGGTGATGGCAAACTCGACATCGCGACGGCAAATACGACTTTCGTTACTGGCACTTCAAACAACTCAGTCTCGATTCTCCTCGGCCGCGGCGATGGCACTTTCGCTCCCGCCATTGACTATCCGATGGATGGCGCAATCACCTCGATTGCTGCGGGAGACTTCAATCGGGATGGCAAGGTGGACCTCGCCGTCGGCAATCCCGGCTTAGGGGTGATTTCGATTCTCCTGGGAAATGGTGATGGAACCTTTCGAGCCCCCGTCAATCACCCGACAGGAACAGGGGCTTACGTCTCTTCGTCTTTGATTGCACGAGACTTCAACGGAGACGGCATTCTGGACCTGGCAAACTGCGGAGGTGGCACCGCATCCATTCTCCTGGGCAATGGTGACGGGACCTTTCAGCCAAACGTGGATTACGCCACGGGTGGTTCTGACTCCGGATGGCTGGCTGCAGCCGACTTTAACGGAGATGGCAAATTGGATCTTGCCGTATCCAATGGCTACGGCGGCGCAGTTCCCGTTCCCACCGTATCCATCCTACTCGGAAAAGGTGACGGCACATTTCAGCCTCATATCGATTACGACACAGGCGGACAACCCTACTCAGTCGTCTCGGCAGACGTGAACGGTGATGGGAAAGCTGACCTGGTCATGGCCACGGCGGCCAACACAGTCGCCGTGCTGCTTGGTAACGGCAACGGGACTTTCCCTGCCTCTGCGGACTATATCGCCGGTTCGGTCCCCATGTCGGTGACAGCTGGTGACTTCAACGGAGATGGCAAACTCGATCTCGCAGTGGCCAACCGGGGCGACGATACGGTCTCAGTATTTCTGGCCAACGGCGGCGGTGCTTTTCAACCGGCTGTGTCCTACGCCGGTGGTCCGTCCCCGCGGGCCATCATTGCCGCGGATTTGAATGGCGATAAAGGAGACGACCTCATCGTGGCAGATGAAAGCTGCACGCAGATCGTCCCGCCCTGCCCCGCAACTGGATCCATCTCCATACTCATCTCCAATGTGGATGGTACCTTCAAGGCTGCCGTACCGTACGCGGTAAACGGTTATCCTCTTTCCGTCGCTGCGGGCGATTTCAATGGGGATGGAAAAACCGATGTTGTAGTTGCAAACGGGAACTCTCCAGGCACCGTTTCTGTTTTTCTCGGCAACGGAGACGGCACACTTCGTTCCCCTGTGGACTATGCCACTGCGACCAATCCAGTGGCAGTAACGGTTGGCGACTTCAACGGTGATGGAAAGCTTGATTTGGCAGTTGCCGGAGCCGAAGGTGGGCTCCCCGGGACCGTATCCATTCTCCTCGGCAAAGGAGATGGGACTTTCCAGCGTCACGTAGACTACACAACAGGCCAGGGCGCAATCGCAATCGTGGCCGCGGACCTGAATCACGATGGCAAGCTGGATCTGGCCGTGAGCAATGATTCCGATAGTACCGTTTCTGTTCTGCTCGGGAACGGGGATGGGACATTCCAGGCTCAGAAACTCTCTTACCCCGGGCATCCGGGCACAACCGCCTTGGCGGTAGGCGACTTCAACGCCGACGGTAATCTGGATTTGGCAGTTGCTAACAGCTTTGACAACACGATTACGTTGCTGCTGGGCAAAGGAGATGGGACCTTTCCAACTCTGCTTGACTATGAGTATTCGGCTTCCACATTTAGTACGTCATACGGCTTCACCGCAGCCGATCTCACAGGCGATGGCTCTCTCGATCTGGCCGTCGGGAACTTCGAGGGGGGAGCAGGGAATTCGATTTCGGTACTGTTAAATACTCCGGTTATAGGACTGTTTCCAACTGCCCTCTCTTTCGGAAAACAGGTGCTCGGCACGAGCCAGGTGGAGTCAATTGCACTTAGAAACCCGGGCACCGCGCCATTGCAATTCACGGGCGTTACAGTGAGCGGTGCGCAAGCAGCGGACTTTGTACCGGACGATACTTGTCCACCGCAGGTCCCCACGGCCTCCGGGTGCGCTGTGAGCGTAACCTTCTCTCCGAAAGCAGCGGGAACTCGCAGCGCCACAGTTGTAATCTCCGATAGCGCCCCCGGAGGCAGCCAGTTCATTAGCGTGACTGGCGCGGCTACTTTGCCCGCAGCAGCCATGCCGACGTTCTCGCCCAGTTCCGGGACCTACGCTGCTGCCATTATGGTCACTCTAAGCGGCACCACACCGGGTACGGTGATTTACTACACGACCAACGGAAGCACTCCAACCACTTCTTCCTCGATTTACCGGAACCCAATTTCTGTAACATCGACGGAAACGATCAGCGCGATCGCAGTTGCTTCAGGCTACAACCCTAGTCCGGTATCCTCGGCGACCTACACCATTTCTCCTCAGCCTGCAACGCCAGTGTTTAGCCCGCCAGGCGGGACCTACTCTACCCCACAACTTGCAACCATCAGCGATGCGACGCCCGGCGCGATCATCTATTACACCATCGACGGAACATCGCCGATGACATCAGAAAACGTGTTTGAGTACACCGGACTCATCATGATCAGCAGCTCCGAGACTCTGCAGGCGATAGCCATCTCCCCGAGCAATTCCGTGTCGGATGTTTCCTCGGCCGTCTATGTCATTTCATCGACAGAAGCGAAGCCCCTTCAATTCATCCCCGTCACTCCCTGTCGGGTCGCCGATACCCGCAACGCCTCCGGCGCCTTTGGGGGGCCGGAACTCGGAGCCGGAAGCACGCGCTCCTTCGATATTCCGCAGGGCAGCTGCAATATTCCATCCAACGCAGCCGCATATGCGCTGAACGTAACGGTGGTCCCGAGCAAGACATTGAATTACCTCACCCTCTGGCCGACCGGCCAGACCCAGCCCAACGTCTCCACCCTCAACTCCTACGACGGACGAGTGAAGGCCAACGCCGCCATCGTTCCCGCCGGCACCAATGGCGGTGTCAGCGTATACGTCAGCGACGCCACGCAGGTGATCCTCGATATCGATGGCTATTTCGTCCCGGCGGGAAGCAACGCCTCCGAGCTGGCCTTCTACCCGCTCGCACCGTGCCGCATCGCCGACACCCGCAACGCCACCGGCGCGCTCGGCGGACCCTCCATCGCCGCCGGCACCAGCCGCGCCTTCCCCATCCTCTCCAGCAGCTGCAACATCCCATCGACCGCGAAGGCTTACTCGCTCAACGTCACTGCGGTGCCACACACGACCCTCAACTACCTCACCACCTGGCCCACAGGACAAGCACAGCCCTACGTCTCTACGCTCAACGCCCCGACCGGAACGTATGCCGCCAACGCCGCCATCGTGCCAGCAGGTACGAGCGGCGAGGTCTCGATCTTCGTCTCCGACGCCTCCGACGTGATCCTCGACGTGAACGGCTACTTTGCGCCTCCAGCATCCGGCGGACTCTCGCTCTATCCAGTCACGCCCTGCCGCGTGATCGACACGCGCCCCAACGCCTTCAACGGAATATTCTCCGTCAATATCGAGAGCAGCGCGTGCGCGCCGCCGTCGTCGGCCGAGGCCTACGTGCTGAACGCGACCGTGGTGCCGCCCGGCGAGCTGATCTACCTGACCCTATGGTCGGCGGGAGAAACCCAGCCCTACGTATCGACGCTGAATGCCTTCGACGGAGCCATCACCTCAAACATGGCCATCGTGCCCACCACCAACGGCAGCATCGACGCTTTCTCCTCCAACCCCACCAACCTTATCCTCGATATCTCCAGCTACTTCGCTCCATAAGGGCGAAGTAGTCGGGGTGCTCCTGCCTTCAAATCGACGGTGTTCCGCTCAAGCCCTCCTTTGGCTTGTGGGGGGTTGTTTCCTGAACGCTTTCTCTTTAAGCTGGCCGAGAATTTCCGCAAACCAGCTAGAATAAAAATAGAGACACAAAAAAGGCCCGGCTGCACTGCAGCCGGGCCTTTTTCGTCTCAATTCCCGAAACGGGAAGGCTCAAGCTTCAGCAGCGACTAACTCCCGACACTGGAATGGCTTGCAACTTCATCGTTTTCTATGAATGGCATACAGAATCAATCCCCTGAAACCGCTGTCTAAATCCTTTATCCTCTATTAGATGTGAGCAAGTTCCATTCCCTCTATTAGATAGCCCGCCACCCTACCCCAACCAGCCTGAAATGTGACACTTGGGCCGATCTACCCGGTATGCCGGGGGGAGGGGATAACACGCCCGGGATGCCGATTGTGCTAGAAGTAGAGTTACTGATTCTTGACCGGAAGTAATCTCCGGCTTTCCAAGCCCCTATCTGAAATGTCCGAAGTGAGTGCTCCTAAAAGCTGAGGCGACATGTCACACTTTCTCGTCACGGGCGGCTCTGGTTTCTTTGGCGGCATCCTCAAGCGCAGACTTTTGCGCGAGGGCCATACCGTAGTCAGCATCGACCTCGAACGGGACGAAGACACGCTCGGGGGTCTCACCAGCATCCAGGGCGACCTGCGCGATGGCCGGCTCGTAGGACGAATCTTCGCAGAACATCGCTTCGATGCGATCTTTCATGTTGCTGCCCAGTTGGCGCACGGCATGAAGCTCGATGAGCATCTGCTCTGGACTTCCAATGTAGACGCCACCCGCGTCCTGGCTGAGGCCGCAAGAACTGCCGGGGTACGGCCCTTTGTCTTCACCTCGACAAATTGCCTCTGGGCCGCAAATCTGGGCCATCCGGTCAATGAGGAGCGCGACACTCCCGCGCCCGTCGAACTATACGGCAAATCCAAGTTGGCTGCGGAGGAGCTTCTTCAGGACTTCACGAACGACCTGAACGTGGTTATATTGCGCTGTCCTACCATCATGGATGCCGGCCGGCTTGGCCTCCTGGCAATCCTCTACGAGTTCATCGACGATCACAAGACAGTCTGGGTAGTTGGCAAAGGCGACAACCGATATCAGTTCATCTACGCGGAAGATCTGGCTACGGCCTGTATCCAGTCAGCTGCGTATGGCAGGTCAGATCTCTTCCACATCGGTTCCGATAACGTAAAGAGCATGCGCGAAGTCTACGAGGCGGTGATCCAAGCGTCTTCGAGCCGGTCTCGGGTTCGTTCCCTGCCCAAGGGGCCAACCATTGCGGCGATGATGCTGGCGCACAAGCTGAACATCTCTCCGCTCGGGCCATATCACTACAAAATGATCGCCGAAAGCTTCATGTTCGATACGGGTCGGATCAAGCAGCGGTTGGGATGGCGTCCGACACTGACCAACGAAGAAATGCTGTTGAAATCCTATGAATTTTACGCCAGTAACCGCCGCGAGTTGGAAGCTCGCACCGATGTTTCGGCGCACCGCAAGCCCGCTTCCATGGGTGTCATCAGGATCCTGAAGTGGGTTTCGTAACGGAACGCCGCCGTCAGTTTGGATTGCCCGAAAAAATCGCCCTCGCCGCCTACGCGGTGCTGGTTGGAGTACTGGCACGATTCCATCAGCCTTGGCTCGATGAGGCACAGGCATGGCTGATTGCGCGCGACAACAGCCTCAGCCAGATGTTTCTCCGGCAACTTCATTACGAGGGCACGCCTGGCCTTTGGCACCTCTTTCTTTGGATTCTGGTGCGTCTTCGCGTCTCCTATGCAGCAATGCACCTGGTGGTAGCGGGGATCGGGGTCGCCACAACATGGATGATTCTGCGCTGCGCTCCATTTCCGCGCATTTTCCGGCTCGCTCTACCTTTCGGCTTTGCGTTTGTTTACCAGACTGCGATTATTGCCCGTAGCTATAGCCTGGTTCCGCTTCTGGCTTTCACGCTGTGTGTCCTGATCGCAGCCAAAAGGGATCGTCCCGTCTTGTTCGGTCTGGTCGCAGGCTTGTTGGCAAACTGTGCCCTGTTTTCTGCAGTCATGTCCGCCGGCTTCGTGGCGTTCTATCTATGGAGAAAAGTACGCGCGCCCCAAGCAGGCTCACCTGGTGACGAGCGGGAATCTGCTGCGGGACCAGCACAACGATATGTACTGGCCGGCGTGCTGGTTCTCCTATTGTGGAGCGCGGCCATCTACACCGCGCTTCCGGCGCCGGACGTGGATTACGGCATAGGTAAGGCGATTCCGAATCACCCGCAGATTGCTCGTGCGCTAAGTAGAATCACCGGGATACCTGTGCCGGACCGGCAGAATATAAGTACATCTACCGCAGCGCAGCCCGCTGCGTTCGTGCGGCCTGTGGGCCTGAGGGCATGGCAGAGCTGGTTGTGGGGTAACTTGTATTCCCGCCAACATTCATCGAAGTTATGGTCGCTCCTCAGGAAGATAGTTTTGGCCTCGTCATTTGCGTTCTATCCGATATCTTCCTCTAATCTATTGGCCGCGGCTTTCTATTTGTTCTTCCTGCTTTGGTTATACCGGCACTCCATCCTTGCGGCTGCTCTTCCCTTCCTTTTCACCTGGGGTGCCTGTTGCGCCCTGGGATTCAACGCTCATCACTCGTCCATGCCACTGACGGCTCTGGTCGCGTCCATCTGGCTGGCCTGCGATGCTAAGAGTGAACGAGTCGGCACGGAATGGGTTGACCGGACCTTTGCAGTTCTGGCATTTCTCGTCGTGTGCGAACAGGTTCTATGGACTGCTTCAGCGATACGCATCGGGATGCGCGAACCATTCGATGCCAGCGTCGAGACTGCGCACTTTGTTGAGTCTGAGGTCGGCACAAAGCAAATTGCGGGCTTCAATCACCACGCGATCACCGTGATGCCTTATTTCCATCGGCATCTATTTTTCGATATCGACACCAGTTATTGGCCGTGGACGGTGGCAGCGGATCCTCTGGGCAGGGTCGATGCAATCCTCGCCCAAAATCCGCCCTACATTCTTGTAGGCGAAACATACGCTGGGCCGGTGTCACCTATCGCCCAGATTATTCCCAGGGATGCGCGACAACCCGAGGAAGAAACAGGAACGGTCACCTACCTCACGAGCCGCGGCCATCGTGTCACCCACCGCTTCTGCGGAACGCAACCGGCTCATTTCAGCTATTCCGAGAAGAACTGTTTAACGCTCCTGGAGCCGTATCACCCGGCCGCGTTTCAACCCTAGGCGTGAACCGCAGTTGGGTTCCCCTCTTTCGCTGCAGGCTTCGCGCTCGTCCGCTCCATCACGGAATAAACCTCCGCGATAATGGCCAAGGCGATGCTTACCGGGTCCTTCGCTCCAATGTTCAACCCCACGGGAGAATGCAGCCTCGACCGGCACTGTTCTATCGTCATCCCCAGCTCGGGGCCAACTTCGCCGAGCAACCGCTCCGTTCGCTGCCTGGGCCCGAGGAGGCCGAGATAGCCAACCGCGCTCGGGAGCAACGTCCTCAGCGCCTCCCGATCCTGCTCGTAGCTGTGTGTCAGGATCACCGCGGCGTCCCGTTCCGTCACGGTCAGCTCGTCCAGGGATTTCGCCGCCAGCACGCGGTCCGCCATCGGGAAACGCTCCCGTGTTGCGAGGTGCGACCGGCCATCCACCACGACGGTGTACCAACCCAAGCTGCCGGCAAACTCCACGAGAGGCAAGGCGTCATCCCCGGCCCCTGCCACCAGCAGCCCTACTCGGGCGGGAACATACTCGGCGAAAAAGCCACCATCCCATAACGACTTCTGTTCGCGAAGCGCCCGCTTCGCCAGCGCCACTGATTTCGCGCCCTCGGCGGCCCCGAACAGGAACTCGCCCTTCTCATTCAGCGCAAATCGCGTCCCAATCTGCCCGCAAAGCTCGGCCCCCGAAGCTTCAGGATCGACCGCCGACACGATCACCATCGCTCGGCGCGCATTCAGGCTCTGCTCGAGCGCCTCCAGCACGCGGTCCGCAGCCTCGCTCCGCTCCAGCAGTACATAGATCGTCCCGCCGCAGCCGAGGCCATACGGCATTTCGGAGTCATCATCGTAAAAGCTGCTGTAGCGCTCGACCGCCGGACCGGTCTCAGTCAGCCACCAGGCCTTCTTCTGGACCTCGGCCTCCAGGCACCCGCCGCTGATCGTTCCGGCACGCCGGCCCTCTCTCGTAACCAGCATCCGCGCTCCGGGCTTCCGGTACGAGGAGCCTTCCACGGCCGCCACGGTGGCGAGACAAATCTCCTGCTTTCTCTGCCTTTCCTCGCGCCATAGCTTCAG
Source organism: uncultured Acidobacteriaceae bacterium (assembly GCA_963782175.1). Taxonomy (GTDB): domain Bacteria; phylum Acidobacteriota; class Terriglobia; order Terriglobales; family Acidobacteriaceae; genus Silvibacterium. Next base: position 110,041 of record CAWAIX010000003.1, on the reverse strand, counting down.
AATGGATTCCAGCTCTGCCATAGCTCTATGCTACCGCGCGAGCACCGCAAGATCGACATGTATCCCGTCTGAAAGCCGCCATTTATGCAGTGAAAGACGGCTTTTATTCAGTGACCACAGCTTTCACTAGGTTGCGCGGAGCGTCCACGTTGACTCCATGCAGCACCGCGGTGAAGTAGGCGAACAACTGAAGCGGAACCACCTCAAGCAACGGCAGCAGAAATTCGCTCGCGGAAGGAACGGAAATCGAGTAACGGCTGAGTTTTGCCGCCTCCTCGTCTCCTTCACTGGCAACAGAGAAGATCGTCGCGCCCTGGGCATGCATGTCGTGCATCAGTTGCAGTGTCTTTTGGTAGCGCAGCATCGAGTCGGGATCGGACGTGTCGCGCGCGGCCAGCACCACCAGCGGAGCATCGGGGCTCACCAGCGCGTTCGGCCCATGCTTCAGTTCGCCCGCAGGATATCCCTCCGCCTGGATATACGCCGACTCCTTCATCTTGAGTGCGCCCTCGCGGGCAATGGCGTAGTGGACCGCCCTCCCTAGGTAAAGAAAACCCCGTGCTGCCCGCGTACTTTGAGCGACTTCTTCGATCTGCTGTTCCCACTCTTGCAGCTTTGGCGCAAGAAGTTCCGGCAGGCGTGCAAGCTGCTCCAGATGTGTCGAAACCGTCTGGGCCGTCATCCGTCCGCCAAGCCTCGCCAGATAGAGCGTGAGCAGATAAAGCACGCAAAGCTGTGTCGTGAAGCTTTTCGTGGCTGGAATCGCCCGTTCTCTTCCGGCAAGGGTAGGCAGAGAGCAATCCGCCTCCCGCGCCATGGTCGAATCCGGGTTGTTGGTGATGGCAGTCGTCTTCAGCCCTCGCGACCTGGCTTCGCGCAGCGCGGCCAGCGTATCGGCAGTCTCGCCGGACTGCGAAATCACGAGCACGCCTGGGTCGTGCAGCGTGTAGGTCGAGCGATAGACGTATTCGCTGGCGTATTCCACGTCGACCGCCAGACCCGCCAAATCCTCGAGCATGATTTCGCCGGCCAACCCTGCATGGCGGCTCGACCCGCTGGCCGCGATCACCAGCCGTTGCCGTCCCCGAAAGATCTCCGCAATGCCCGGAAACTGCTCCGAGCGAAGCTGTCCCTCCGGAGCGTAATGGGCGATGGTGGCAGCCAGCGCTTCGGGCTGTTCGTAAATCTCCTGAAGCATGGCGTGAGCGTAGGTGCGAGACATTTCTTGTCCTCTGTTCTCGAGACGTTGGGCGCATTTTGCGCAGACGCTGAGGCCAAGTTAGCACGATGGAGAGAGCTACATCACTCGCGGCACGCGCGCGATGCGGCTCAGCCGGTTATGTCCACAGATCCGGATCAATTTGCGGCCTCGAGTGAAACGCGGCTCACCTGATAAAACTGATGTCAGGACATGAAGACTTGGGACGCGATCATTGTAGGCGCGGGACCTGCGGGTTGCGCGGCCGCTTACGACCTGGCCGCAGCCGGCCGTGAAGTGTTGCTGCTCGACAAGGCCGATTTCCCCCGGCAAAAGGCCTGCGCCGGCGGCCTGACCCTCAAAGCGGTCAAGGCCCTGCGGTACTCCGTCGAGCCGGTGGTACGGCAGAAAATCGGACGCATGCGTCTCGAACGCGATCGAGCTCGCGCCACCACAATGCGCAGGCGCACGCCATGCTGCTTCATGACGGTGCGGCAGGAACTGGATGAATTCTGCTTCCGCAAGACCGTCGCGGAAGGCGCGCAGTTCCGACGGATACGAGCGATCGATGCCATCACCCAGGATTCATCGGGCGTTGATGTTTCGGTAGATGGAGAGACGCTTCGGACGCGCTTCCTTATCGGCGCGGACGGCGTCCACAGCCGCGTACGGCAGCTCACCGGGATGGGCTCAGGCTGGTTCTGGCGGGCCTTTGCCCTCGAGGCGATGGTTCCCCTGCCGGACGCCGCCGCTCACGACCTGGTCTTCGACTTTGCACCCGTTCGCGACGGATACGGATGGATATTTCCTAAAGGCGATCATCTCAACATTGGACTCTACTCATGCGCGTCCGAAGAAAAGATCGATCGGGCCCGGCTCTCCGCCTACATCCGCAGCCGTTCGATTCATGCCGATGCGGATTCGATGATCGGCCAGTACGCGGGCTTCGGAGCCGGACAGCACTCGCCCGCCGCAGGCAGAATTTTTCTCACCGGTGATGCCGGCGGATTCGCCGACCCGCTGACCGGGGAGGGAATCTACTTCGCGATTGTCAGCGGGCAGGCCGCCGCGGCCGCGATCGAGTGCAATCTGGCGTCGGGCATACCCGCTCACGAAGAATTCGCCAGAGCGACCGCGCCAATTCGCGCCGATCTCGCGCTGTGTACCTCGGGCGCGCGCTGGTTTTATCAGAATCTCGATCTTGCTTATCGGCTCATCTCGATGCCCATCGTCCATCCGTTCGCGCTGAACGCCTTTGCCAACGGATCAGACCTCACGAGTCTCGCAGCGCGCGTCAAAAAGCTGATACCCAAAGCCGCCTAAAAAATTTGCCACTAACCCCATACAAAGGCAGTCTCAACCCTAGACAGTTTCCGAAAAAGCGTTAAGATGGGTCGTCGATTCTAAACGGAACTTGCTCGGCTATTAGCAACCGCACTGGGAACCTTGAAAGGGAGAGGACCAGAAGAATGCTTCCGAAATGGCTTCGAGTAGAGGGGATTGCGCGGTTGGCAGTCTTTTCCGCACTTGCTCTCTCCGGTCATGCATTCGCCGAGGGCACGCAGCAGCACACAACCAGTATCTTTTCGCCCTCGTCGACGCCGGCGACCCAGATCTATCACTTGTCGTTCTTCGTCCTTGAGATCACGGGGGCCATCTTTGTCGTTGTTGCCAGCCTGCTCACGTTCGTAATCATTCGCTTTCGCTCGCGCCCCGGCGATGATGAGAGTGAGCCGGCACAGGTTTACGGAAGCAACCAGGTCGAGTTGGCCTGGACAGTCATCCCTGTGCTGATCGTTGTGGTGCTCTTTCTCACAACCGCGCGCGTGATCTTTGCCATTCAGGAAGCACCGAAGCCAGATGCAGCGCTCGAGGTCACAACCGTCGGTCACCAGTTCTGGTGGGAATTTCGCTATCCCAAGCAGGGCCTGGTCGACCAGGCGTTTGGTGCGGTGAATGAGTTGCACGTTCCGCTCAGCAGCACGGACCATCCCACGCCAACCTACCTCAAGCTCCTTTCCGCCGATGTCGATCACAGCTTCTGGGTTCCGGAATTGGCAGGAAAGATTGACCTGATTCCAAATCACCCAAACGACTTGTGGATCGATCCGCTGAGCCCTGGCCTCTATCTGGGCCAGTGTGCGCAATTCTGCGGAGTCCAGCATGCAAATATGTTGCTGCGGGTATACGTGGATACGCCCGAGCAGTTCGCAGCCTGGGTAGCCAATCAGGCCAAACCCGGTGTCCAGGATCCTTCTGTAGCGGCAGGGCGGCATGTTTTTGAAACGCAGGCGTGCATGAACTGCCATGCTGTCCAGGGCACGGCGGCCACCGGCCGATTCGGCCCTGACCTCACTCACCTGATGAGCCGCGACACGCTGGCATCGGGCATGATTCCGAATACTAGGGACAACCTGAAGCAGTGGATCAAAGACCCTAACACGATCAAGCCGGGCTGCCTGATGCCGGCCATGCAGCTGAGCGAAGATCAACTGGACCAGGTCACCAATTACCTGGAAACCTTGAAATAGAGGGAACGATGGCGGACAGCACTCTTCCAATTCACGGCTCTCTGGACCTGACGCCGCCCCGCGAGCATGAAAGTACCTGGCTCGGGACTCTGCACTCATGGGTGATTACCGTAGACCACAAGAAGCTTGGCCTCATGTACATGATGCTGTCCATCTTCTTTCTTCTGGTGGGCGGCGCGGAAGCTCTCTGCATCCGCATTCAGCTCATGGTGCCGAACAACCATTTCTTGTCGCCGCAGACCTTTAATCGCTTTTTCACCATGCATGGAACCACCATGGTCTTCCTGGTGGGCATGCCGCTCGTTTTCGCCTGGGCGAACTACATCATTCCTCTGCAAATTGGCGCACGCGATATGGCGTTTCCACGCCTGAACGCTTTCAGCTTCTGGCTGACTCTTTTTGGCGGCCTCCTGCTCTATTACAGCTTCATCGGCGGGCCCGGGCTTTACGGAACCGGAAGCGCGCCCGACGTCACCTGGTGGGCCTACGCACCGCTGACCGCGAAAGCCTTCTCCCCCGGACATGCCACGGATTACTGGGCGCTGGCCCTCATCGTCACAGGGTTCGGAACAATCGGCGGTGGAATCAATATCCTTGCCACTGTAATTTCCATGCGCTGTAAGGGTATGACGCTGATGCGCATGCCCCTCTTCAGCTGGGTCATGTTCGTTGACGGCATCTTTGTCCTTATCGTTATCACGCCACTCACAGCCGCGCAGATCATGCTGCTGATCGACCGCTATCTCGGAGGCCATTTCTTCGATACTCAGGCCGGCGGCTCCGCTACAGTCTGGATGCACTTCTTCTGGATCTTTGGTCATCCCGAGGTGTATGTGCTGGTCTTTCCTGCCTTTGCCATCGCCAGCGAGGTAATTCAGGTCTTCTCACGCAAGGCCCTCTTCGGATATCCCGCCATGGTGGCGGCGATTGTTGGCATTGCATTCGTCAGCGTCAGTGTCTGGGCGCACCACATGTTCACCATTGGAATGACGTCGAGCAGTAATGCATTCTTTGTTCTCTCAACCGAACTTGTGGGTATTCCAACCGGCATCAAGATCTTCAACTGGCTGGCAACCATGTGGGGCGGCAAGATACGCTTCGCTACGCCGATGCTCTTCGCCATTGCATTTCTGTTTCAATTCCTGTGCGCGGGGCTTACGGGAATCATGTTGTCCATCGCGCCATGGAATTGGCAGCTTCATGGCTCCTACTTTATTATTGCGCATTTTCACTATGTGCTGGTGGGCGCTATCGTCTTCATGGTCTTCTCGGGCATCTACTACTGGTTCCCGAAGGCGACTGGCCGCATGATGGACGAAACGCTCGGCAAATGGCACTTCTGGCTCTTCTTTATTGGATTCCACGTTACTTTCGACACCATGCACTTTCTTGGCTTTGAAGGCATGCCTCGCTGGATCTATACATATCCCGCGGACCGCGGATGGCAAACTCTCAATCTCATAGTCTCCATCGGGGGCCTGATCCAGGGAATCGCGGTGCTTATTTTCGCCTACAACATGTTCTACTCATTGTTCAAAGGCAAAATTGCCGGAAACGATCCCTGGGACGGATGGACGCTCGAGTGGGCCACGACCTCACCACCCCCTGCTTATAACTTTGCCACTGATCCGGTTGTCCGCAGCTGGCGCCCACTATGGGATTTGAAGCATCCTGAAAACCCCGACTGGAACGACTAAATGACTAACTGGACCGATCGAATATGAGCGCGATCCCTTTGGTTCCCACCAGCCCCGAGCAAGAATGGTATTTGCCCTACAAGGGCCGCATCGGCATGTATGGCCTCATCATCGCCGAATCCGCCATTTTTACCATCTTCGTTATTGCTTACATTTATTACATCGGCAAGAGCCTCTACGGACCGACGCCGCAGCAGGTGCTCGAGGTGCCGATCGTAAACACGATCTGCCTGCTCTCGAGCAGCGTCACCATCTGGCTGTCGGAGCGATCCATCGAACGCGGCAATATGCGCGGCTTCAGCCTTTGGTGGGCAGTTACGATCGTTCTGGGCTCGATATTCCTGTTCGGCACCGGGATGGAGTGGTACAAGCTGATCTATCACGACGGCCTCACCATCAGCACCAACCTGTTCGGCACAACGTTTTACTCACTCGTAGGCCTGCACGCGACCCACGTGATAATTGGCCTGATCATGCTCACTCTCGTGCTGCTGTTCACCGTGACTGGGCACCTGCGGCCGGAGCACTCCGAGCGCGTTCAGGTACTGGCCCTTTACTGGCACTTCGTCGACGCTGTATGGGTCATCGTCTTCACCGTGGTATATATCGTGGGCCGTTGAGCGGCGGAGATCCGGGAAGAACGATATGAGCGATCAACAAAAATCCGGAAGCCACACAGAGACGATCCATCTGCCAGCACCCACCGCGTGGCCGATTATTCTCGCATTCGGCACAACTCTGCTTTTCGCGGGACTGGTGACCAATCCGTGGATCTCCGTCCTGGGCGGCATCCTGATGGTTAGCGGCGCAGTGGGATGGTTCCGGCAGGTCCTTCCGCATGAGGTGCACGAGGACATTCCCGTTGTTGTGGAAGAGATCACGATCACGACCAGACGGCGGCAGGTCGAACAAATCGTCATACCAGAGGGCGATCGTGCGCGCCTTCCGGTCGAGACCTATCCGATCGTTGCCGGAATCAAAGGCGGCCTCGCAGGCGGCGTGGCCATGATCCCGCCCGCCCTTCTCTACGGCCTTATCGCCCAGCACAGCATCTGGTACCCAATCAATCTGCTCGGAGGCGCCGGCGTCGCCAACTGGCGCAATCCAAGCACCGCGGATATAGCCGCGTTTCACTGGGAGGGCCTGTTCGTTGCCAGCGCTATCCATTGGACGACCTGTGTGCTCGTCGGCCTGCTCTACGGAGCCATGCTGCCGATGCTCCCGCGGCGTCCCGTCCTCCTTGGAGGCGTGATCGCTCCGGTTCTGTGGACGGGCCTTCTGCATTCGGTTATGGGGGTCGTCAATCCGGTCCTGGACGAGCATATCGCCTGGGGCTGGTTCCTCATCTCGCAGGTCTGTTTCGGCATCGTCGCAGGACTCGTGGTCGCACGACAGGAGCGCATCCGAACCACGCAATCTCTGCCCTTTGCTATGCGCATGGGACTTGAAACACCCGGGCTCAAACACGAACACCGCGACGAGGACAAGCACTGATGAAATGGGAAGCGCTCGCACCCGTCGCTCTGCTGCTGCTTGTCGCCGGATGCAACCAGATGCCCGGCACGCCGAAACCCGGCCCTGAAGTGCCGCGCCCCGACACCGTCACTGATTTCGCCACGCTCTACAACGAGAACTGCGCAGGATGCCACGGGCGCGACGGGCAGAATGGCGCTGCTTATGATCTGGCGAACCCGGTATATCAATCGTGGGTGGACGATGCGACTTTGCATAAGATCATTGCGGGCGGCAACCCGGGTACCCAGATGCCTCCATTCGGACAAGCCGCGGGCGGCTTTCTGACCGATGCACAGATCGATGCGCTGGTGCACGGGATGCGGTCAGCCTGGCAGAAGCAAGGCGCCCAGGGCGGTCAAGCGCCTCCGCCCTATGCGGCCAGCGTCGCCGGAGATGCCTCTCACGGGCAGGCAACCTACCAGGCCGCCTGCGCCCGATGCCACGAGCAGGCGAATGGCAAAGTTACGGATCCGACCTACCTTGCGCTCGTCAATGACCAGACCCTCCGCACCATCATCGTGGCCGGTCGTCCCGACGTGTCCCATCCGAACTGGCAGGGCGACATCGCAGGCCGCCCCTTAACCGATCAGGAAGTAGCGGACCTTGTAGCCTGGCTCGGGTCGCTGCGCGTCCCGACACCGGGCCAGCCATATGCCCATTGAGGAAGCTTTATGACCGACCTCGTCAAGGAAGAACAGCAAGTGACCCAGGACGATCCTCGCGTTGTGTCCCGCCGATGGATGCTCCTCAAGATTGGTGTGTTCATCAATGCGGTAGTAGGACTCGCCGTCGCCGTGCCCGTAGTCAGGTATCTGCTAGGCCCGGTGAAGGGTAAGGGAGCATATAACTCGTGGGTGTCGCTCGGGGCCGTCGATCAGTTCCCCATGGGCGAGACCCGGCTTGCCACCTACGAAAATCCCGTCAATGAGGCGTGGGATGGCGATACCGCGAAAACGCCCTGCTGGGTGCGGCACATCGATCAATCCACTTTTCAGGTCTTCGCCATTAATTGCGCGCACCTGGGATGTCCGGTCCGCTGGTTCCCGCAGTCCGGGCTCTTTATGTGCCCCTGCCACGGCGGGGTTTACTACGCCGATGGATCTCGCGCCTCCGGTCCGCCCGAGCGCGGCATGTTCGAGTACAAATACAGGATCGTCGGCAACGAGCTTCAGATCAGCGCCGGGCAGTTGCCGACACTTTCCACAGAAGCCAAAAACGTCTTTCGCGTACTGAATAACGAAAAAGGACGCGGCCCATGCGCTGGTTGAAGCAGGTCTATAACTGGTTTGAATTCCGACTTCAACTGCAGGCGCCGGTTGAGGAAGCAATCCTCCACCCGGTGCCGCGCAACACCGCCAGCTGGTGGTATGTCTTCGGCAGCGCGGCCTTCACGCTGCTGCTGCTGCAGATCGTTACCGGCATCCTTCTTGCGCTGGTCTACGTGCCTTCGGCCGCCAGTGCCTGGAACAACCTGGAGATGCTGAACCATGATCTGCCGCTCGGCTGGTTCCTGCGCGGGATGCACTTCTGGGGCTCGAATTTCATGGTCGCCGTGGTGCTTATTCACATGGCGCAGGTATTTCTCTTCGGAGCCTATAAATTCCCTCGCGAGCTCACCTGGATCATCGGCGTTTTCCTGCTGCTCATGACCCTCGGCATGGCATTTACCGGCCAGGTCATGCGCTTTGACCAGGACGCTTACTGGGGATTGGGCATCGGAGCCTCCATTATGAGCCGAGTGCCACTGATCGGCGGTCCGCTGGTTCATCTCCTTATCGGCGGTCCCATCATCGCTGGCGCTACGCTTTCTCGATTCTTTGCCCTGCACGTTTTCATCATTCCCGGGACTCTTCTCATCCTCGTAGCGGCGCATGTCTGGATGGTGTTGAAACTCGGCATCAATGATTGGCCGATGCCGGGGCGCCCGGTGCGCCGTGCCACCTACATGGCCGAATACCACAAGCTCGCTCATGATGACGGGCTTCCCTTCTTCCCCGGGGCCTTTTGGAAAGACCTGATCTTCTCCGGCGCGATTCTTGGCGCCGTCGCTGTGTGCGCTGCGGTTTTTGGTCCTTACGGCCCAACAGGGTTCCCCGATCCCACAATCATTCAAACCGTACCCAAACCAGACTTCTATTTTCTCTGGCTCTATGCCGTTCTCGCCTATCTCCCCCCGGAGCTTGAAACGCCCTTCATCCTCACCGTACCCGTGCTCGCCATTGCTTTCCTGGTCGCGCTGCCCTTCTGGGCGGGCGAAGGAGAAAAGAGCTGGCACCGCCGGCCCGTTGGCGTACTGGTACTCACCACCGTTGCCGTCGCCTTTGCAGTCTTCACTCATCTGGGCACCTACACCCCGTGGAGCCCGATCATGGATGCCTGGAGCAGCGACACTGTCCCGGATAAATTCCTGCACGATCTGTCTCCGGTGGAGCGCCAGGGCGCGGTGGTCTTCCAGGCCAAGCAGTGCCGCAACTGCCACGCCCTTGGACATGTGGGCGGACAGCGCGGACCCGCGCTCGACGATGTCTCCACACGCCTCACCGAAGATCAGCTGATTCGGCAGGTGCTTCAGGGCGGTGGCAATATGCCGGCTTACGGCAAAAATCTCTCGCCTCCTGAGGTCACCGCGCTGGTCAAATTTTTAGTCACCCTGCATCCGCCCGGCCAGCGGCCGGCAACCAATGCGGCCGGACCACCAACCGCGCAGCTGAACCCACCACCCCCGGTGACGCAGTAGATGCTCAATTCCTTCTTCGCAGCCTGGAGCTTCCCCCGCTGGGTTTGCCTGTCGCTCGAGATCACGGCCATCGTCTACTGGCGCGGATGGCTCCTGATCCGTCGTACCCGCCCGTCACTCTTTCCCAGCTGGCGCCTCGGCTGCTTCATGGCCGCTATCGGATTCCTCATCATCGCGATCGCTTCACCCATCGATACCTTCAGCGATCAGTTGCTCTTCCTGCACATGCTGCAGCACTTCATTCTCATGTGCGTCGTGCCGCCGCTCATCGTGCTCTCCGCGCCCACCGTCCCCTTGCTGCGCGGATTGCCACGCTGGTTCGTGCGGCCCGTTCTCGGCCCGCTCATCCGAACCACCTGGCTGCGACGTTTCTTCAAGCTGCTCGTTACGCCTAGAGTCGCCTGGATCCTCATGAACGCCTCCTACATCGGCTGGCATATTCCCGCCTCGTATGAACTCGCTCTCGCACGCTGGCAATGGCACGACGTCGAGCATGCCTGCTTTCTGTTTTCGAGCATCCTGTTCTGGTGGCCCATCGTCCAACCGTGGCCCAGCCGTTACACTTTCTCGCAGTGGCTGCTGCTGCCCTACCTGCTCAGCGCCGACATCGTGAACACCGCCATCTCCGCGCTGCTCTGCTTCTCAGGACGCATCTTGTACCCCAGCTATGCGGAGCAGTCCCGCATCTTTGCCATCAGCCCGCTTTCCGACCAGGCCGCTGCCGGAGCCCTCATGTGGGTCTTCGGCTCTATTGTTTTTCTGGTGCCTGCGATGTATATCACCATGAAGCTGCTTTCCTCTCCGCGACGTCACATGCTGATGCGCCGCATCCCGAGCCACTGACGGATTACGGAGAGGATTCCAATCCAAAAACGAGGTCCCCACTGACCCGCTCCGTCTCCCACAACTCCGAGTCGAAATCTGAAGCAACCAAGATCGCGGGCCGCTCACCAGCTCCTGTATCGATGCAATCCATGCACGTGCTCGGCGTGCTCTGCGGAATCGCCGCTGGGGCCTGGCTGGGCGCGGCGGAGGCGCCCACCAAGCTCGTGACCACGGGGCTTTCTCCTTACACCATCTCGCTCTGCATGGTGGCCGGCGTCTTCGTTGCCCGGTGGACCATTCCAACCCTGCTTCGCGGGACTTCCTACGTCATCCACGATCTGCTTTCCCGGCCTCATCTTATCGTCTGGGCCATCCTCGCCGGAGCGCTGTGGGCAGTCGCTAACACGCTGACCGTCTTTGCCATTCGCGACGTGGGGCTCGCCATCGCCTTCCCGCTCTGGAACGCCAATAGCCTCATCGGAATCTTGTGGGGGATTCTGTTGTTCCGGGAACTCCGGGGCGCGCCGGCAAGAAACTGGATCAAGGTCATCCTCGGCTCGCTGGCGATTGTCGCAGGGGCGACCATCCTCGGCGTCAGCACCATTCGCTCCTCACCCGGCGGGTCAGGCCACGCAGTCGCCGGTATCGCCGCAGCCCTCGGAGCCAGCCTTCTCTGGGGCACCATGTATGTCCCCTATCGCAAGGCGTATCTGAGCGGCATGAATCCGCTCTCATTCGTGACCATCTTCACCATCGGCGAGCTGGGAACAATGTTCACGCTCGCTGCCGTGCTTGCAGGCGGCCTCCACTCCGTCGGAGAACAGATCTTTACCGCCCGCCACTATCTCTTCTGGCTCTTCCTGGGAGGCTTCTGCTGGGTCATCGGAGATCTCTTTCAGCAATACGCGACCAAGTACATCGGCATTGGCCGCGGCATCCCGCTGTCGAACACCAACCAGCTCTGGGGACTCGCCTGGGGCGCCCTGGTCTTCGGCGAATTAGCCGGACTCGACCGAACGCACCAGCTCGTCGTTGTCGCCGGATCCCTCATCATGATCCTCGGCGCGCTCGCCATCAGCACCGCGGCTGCCTCCGCGGAGGAGCACAGCTCGACCAACGAAGCTCTCCTCCGAGAGTGCAATCGCTACAACCTCGATTACCATCACTCTCTTATGGCCATGGCGGGGCTCGAAGATGAAAAGCGCGCAGCCAAGACGCGCCGCTGGTGGGACTACCTGATCGTCGCCGTCGCGGCCGGCCTGTTCGTCTGGTTCGCGTGGGGAGCAACTCTGCCGCCGCTCCAGATGAACCTTCGCTGGACGGCGGCACTCTGCGTGGCTCTTGTAATCCTGCTTCTCGGCAGCGGCTGGGCCCTATGGAAGCGGACCCGATTCTTCTAAAGCGGGACGATCCCTACCACGCAACCTTGCCCGGGAAGAATTCGGCAAAGAGATCGTCGTAATACGGCTTGATCGCCGCGATATCCGGCCGCGCCAGTCCCTTCGAATACAGGTCGTAAGGATTGAACTTCCGCACCGCCTGCTCGAACATATCCTCATCACGCTTTGACATCAGGTGCTTGTACGCACCCTGCTGATGCGCCGCATAGAACGAGTGATAGCGCAGCATATAGATTGCCTCTTCCGGCAGATACGGCTTCATCACATGCGCGATGTACGCATCGTGCCCCCACGACATGTGCACATCGTCGAGGCCGCAATTCGGCTCATAGATGCCGTAAAGAGTCTGGTATTCGGGGACCTGCATATCGGGATTCTCCGCGAAGTACTCCGGGAACACGACTTTGTCCGAATAGGCGCACCCCACCGGGAACGTGTCGCCCACCACCGCCCATTGCGGTTCGCCGTAGAGGCACAGCACCTTGCCCAGGTCGTGCACAAACGCCGTGGCGACCATCCAGCGCGGATGCCCGTCCCTGCGCACCGCCTCCGATGTCTGCAGAAGGTGCTCGATCTGGGTCAGATCGGTGTCAGGATCGCTGTCATCGACCAGCGTGTTGAGAAACTCGGCCGCCTCCCAGATCGATTTCTCGCCCTGCTGGAGCGCGTAATATTCCTTCTCCTTGCGCAGCACGAATTCGAGCGTCTGGTTCTCGTGGTTGAGCCGGTAGAACTCGGCAACGGTGGGCACCGCCTTCGCGTCGTAAACGCGGAACTCCGCCTCGCTCTTGCCTTCCTTGTAGCGTCCGGTTACAAATTCATCCCACTGCTCTTCGATCTTGACAGCGTCTGCAACCTCAACCGAGCTCAGCGTCGTGTTCATCGCCTCTGATCCTCCCAGACCACGGAATGTTGAAGGCTCCTGATTTTTACCCTAACCCCGGACGGAGAAAAATGCCATCGAATAGCGAAACCTCGGTAAAATTGGTCTTGCCAGATCTTGGCCAGGAGTTCTCTGTTGTTAAGGGCCATTCTGAGCGACCCGCAATTCTGGATTCCCCTGGCAGTCCTCGCCGTCGGGATAACCCTGTTGTCCTGTCTTTGATCCGTTCCCCGGCAAACATCACCATGGTTACTCGGTCGAGTAACTATCTTCTTGTCCCCGCGAGTTATGGCCGATAAGCTTATTCAGGTACGAATGGCGTCAGGGGAACTTCAATCGGTAGGTAAATACACTCCCCCGGTCAAGCGGTTGGCAGGATTAGCCATCCTGCTCGGCCTTTCGTCGTATTGCGCCCTCCTGCTCAATCTGCGCTCCGGTGGCGTCACGATTCTTTGGCCCTCCAACGGACTGCTGCTGGGTGTCCTTTTGCTTGCGCGGCGCAGGCACTGGCCCGCGTACGCCCTGGTAGCCTTTGCCGTCGACCTCTCGATCAATCTGAGCCTGGCAAATCCAGTTGGAATCTCCATCTATCTCTCAGGCTGCAACATGATCGAGGTCCTGCTGGCGGCGGTTCTCCTATACAAGGTGCTGCAGCCGAGCCCGGACCTGACCCGCAGAATGCAGCTCGTCTATTTCCTGTTCTACGGAGTCATCCTCGCGCCCGCCGTCGCTTCATTTCTCGCATCGCTCACGCTGCAGAAATTCCATACCACCGCTATGGCGCACACGTTTCGTCTCTGGATGACGGCCGACGCGCTGGGCATCTCGACGGTGACACCCCTCTGCCTTTCGCTGGGCACGCAGAAATTCTCCTGGAAGACGCTGCTGAGGCTGCTCGGGCCCTTCGTGCTCCTTTGCGCCGTCACTTATTACGTTTTCTGGCGAACCGATGTGCCGCTGCTGTTCATGGTGCTCCCCTGCCTGATCCTCATGGGCATCCGCATGGGACTTGGCGGGTCATCGCTGGGGCTGCTGGCCGTTTCTGTGATCGGCGGGTTCCTCACCACCGGGGGGCGGGGCCCGACCGGCCTGATGACCGATCGCTCCATGGAGCATCGCATCATCGCTCTGCAATTCTTCATCGCAGTCTGCATGCTCTCGCTCTATCTCCTCGAGCTGGTCATGGCGGAAAGCCGCCGCCTGCAGAGCAGCCTGCAAAGCAGCGAGGCGTACTTCCGTCTGCTCGCCGAAACCTCGCGTGACGTCATCGTGCTCACAGACCTCGAAGGCAACCGGCGTTATGTTTCGCCCGCCGTCGCCGAACTTCTCGGCTGGAAACCCGAAGAACTTGTCGGCGGCACCTATCACGAGATCGTCCACCCCGACGACCTGCCCGAATGGAAGGCGCTCCTGGAGAAGGCTCGCACGGGAGCCGAGGCCACCACCCTTCAGTACCGCTGCCGGAAGAAAGATGGCTCCTATTTGTGGATGGAATCGAACCTGCGCCTCTACAGCGATCCGGCCAGCGGCGAGCGCATCGGATTCGTGAACGTGGTGCGCGATGTCTCCAGCCGTAAGGCCGCCGAAGAAGATCTGGAGAAGGCCTTTCGCCTGGTCGAAAGCCTGGCCAGCCTTGACGGCCTCACGGAAATTGCCAACCGCCGCCGCCTCGACCAGGTCCTCGATCATGAATGGCGGGTCGCCATGCGAGCCGGCAAGGATATCTCGCTCCTCCTTATCGATGTCGACCACTTCAAGGCCTACAACGATATTCACGGCCATCTGGCCGGAGACGACTGCCTCCGCCGCATCGCAAAAGTCGCTTCGGAAATGGTCTCCCGCCCCTCGGACCTCGTCGCACGTTACGGAGGCGAGGAGTTCGCTGTCGTCCTGCCTGAAACCCCCGAAATCGGTGCCCGAAATGTCGCCGAGCGGATCCGAGTTGCCATCCATGATCTCGCGATGCCGCATGAAGGCAACTCTCACGGCGTGGTCACCGTGAGCATCGGCTGCGCAACCTGCACCCCGGAACACGACGCAAAGCTGGACTTCCTCATCGCCTCTGCCGATTGCGCACTCTACCGCGCAAAGGCTGTCGGCCGGAACGCAATCGAATGCTCCCACTCACAGCTCTTCGAACCCCAGGATTTCCACTCCTGAGTCAACCACCCAGATCGATCAGTTCGACTCCATCAATCGGCTCTCCCAGAAATCGCGAACCTAATCTGCGGAATTTCGTCACCGAGTCCGTTGCATAAAACCGCCTCGCGTGTGGCTTGCCGTCAAGATTGCACGCTTCTTCCGGCAGGCAGAGTGCCGCAGCCACCTGCGCTGCCGTCACCTCCGCCGAATCGATCACCCGGATCGACTTCGGCAACGCCCGCTCGAAATTGGCGCGCAGCAGCGGGTAATGCGTGCAGCCCAGCACCAGGGTATCCGGCTCGAGGCCGGCCTGAGCGGCTTCATTCAGAAGCTCCGACACATAGATCCGCAGCACTTCCTCCGTCACGCGATGATCGATCCAGCCCTCCTCCACCAGCGGAACCAGCAGCGGACTGGCCTTCTCGATTACGCGCATCCCGCGCCTGCTGCAGGCCGCCGAGTAGGCATGGCTTTCGACCGTGGCAGCGGTCGCCATGACCAGCACATCGCCGGTCTTCGTGGCCGCCTCCGCTGCATTGGCTCCCGTATCGATGACGCCAAGCACGGGAACCGGTACCGCCTCGCGGATCGCGTCCAAAGCCAGCGCCGAGGCCGTGTTGCACGCGATCACTAGGTAGTCCGCCTGCCGATGCTCGACCAGAAAATGCGCGCTCGAGACAGCGTAGCGCGCCACCGTCGCCTGCGACTTCGCCCCGTAAGGCAGGCGGGCCGTATCCCCGAGGTATGTGTAATCCGCGCCCGGCAGACGTTCCAGCAGCGCGCGCAGAACCGTAAGTCCCCCAAACCCCGAGTCAAATACGCCGATATTCACCCTAGCGGCCTCCCTGCCCGCTGCTCTCGGCCAGATAAACCCGGGTCAGGTCCGCATGACCAGCCAGCGTCTCCTGCTGGTGGCCGTCAACCAGAAACCGCACCTGCGTGACGGCGGGAAGGTTGGCGTGCAGCGTTCCGATCACTGCCAGCAGCGTCAGCGTCTCCGGTT
Organism: uncultured Acidobacteriaceae bacterium; assembly: GCA_963782175.1. Lineage (GTDB taxonomy): Bacteria > Acidobacteriota > Terriglobia > Terriglobales > Acidobacteriaceae > Silvibacterium. The sequence goes on along the minus strand of CAWAIX010000003.1, from coordinate 94,110 downwards.
CGATCCCCGAGGGATGCGACTGTGCGAAAGCCGCACTGAAATCAACCACCGCCATCTTTCCCGCAATCGGCGGCGTTCCCGCAGCCTGCGGTACGGGCATCAGGTACACCTCGTCGATGTCCGCGCTGCGCGCTGTTTCACCCCCCGCACCGCCGCTGCTTCCGGCGCTCGGCAGGGCGCCAATCCGGTGCGTCGATTGCGGATCCCGGAAGGCCTCGAGCAGCGCTTCAAGCAGCACCTGCGCGCGGGCGCCGTCATCCTGCGGAAGCCGGAGGCTCCGCTGTGTTTCGGCCAGTGAGTTATCCATGTCATTCGGGATATAAAACGTCACTGCACTCGCCGGCGCATCGACCGGCTCGGCTGCCTCAGCAGGCCCCTGCACAGCGTGCATGCGGTCCTCCGCGCGTTCGCGCAGCCGGATCAGAACCGCCGCCATCACCACGGCGGCAATGAGCATGCCGAGAAACAGGATGCGCTCCGCCTTGGAGATCACGGCTGCTGTCTCCAGTCGTTGCGCCATTCATCGAGAGCCGCCGTCAGCGCGTCGAGGATGGACCGCTGGTAAGCCGCATCCGACAGCGGAGTCGCCTTCGTCGACGCCCCGGCTATCAGCGGGGCCACCTCCACCGCCACCGCGGGACAGGTAAGGCTATCCATCGGCTGCAGAAACGTCCGCCCCAGGGTCACCGGAATCTCCGCATGCGCTAAGGCCGAGTCGATCTCCGATGACAACTTCAGGCTTTGGGTCACGTACGCAGACTGCGCCGTATCCCACGGCATGAACCGGCCCAGCGGAGCAGGCGCGAGCGACGAGGTATACAGATGCACCCCGCTTCCCGTCGCCGTTGCATGAATCAGAATGCAGGCCGATACCGAATTGCGGTTGGCGGTTTCGGCGCGCGCCACAGGGGTGGGGTTAACGTCAGAATCGCGGGTGGTAATCACCCCGATGCCATGCGCTGACAACATGGATCGCAGCCGGGCGGTCAGACTTAGCGTAATGTCCTTCTCAAGAATCCGGTCGGTGATGCGCGCTCCCGTGTCATTCCCTCCGTGTGCGGCATCGAGGACCACCAGGAATCTCGGCGAGACACTCGGCGGAGCAGGCGCAGGCACCGAAGGCGCAGCCGGGATTGGCAACGCCGGGGCAGCCAGAGGAGCCTGCTGTCCCATACCCTGCTCGGGAAACAGTCCGGACCCCAGAAGAAGCAGCGGGAAGCACACCCAGCCTCGCGGGCCAAGCCTAATCCAGCGCATAAATCGCCAAGCCGCTGAGAAGTTTCGGGAAGAAATCCGTGGATTTCTGCGGGAGCACCTCCCCGGCAAACGCAACCTCCCGCAGTTGATCCAGCGCGACCGGATTCATCAGGAAGCCCGCATTCGCCTCGCCTCGAAGCACCTGCTCCACGGCCTCGCCTGCATCCCGCAGGTAGCGCACATGCGTCTGCTCGCGGATCGCCTCCGGCGTAATCCCGAGCAACCTCTCCAGAACCAGCGCATGAAGCTGCACCACATCAAGTTGGCGCTGCCGCTCGGAAATATCGGCCAGAACCTCCTCTGCCACACCGGGCTTCGTCCGCAGCAGACGCGCGCCATACCGGGTGACCGCGAGGAACGCCGTCCGCCCCTGCTCGGACTTCAGCCGCTCCATCAAAACCGCCGGATCTTCCGTAGCAACCGCCTCGACCTCGAAGTAATTCCCTGCCCGCTCGAAGAAATCCCCGGGCACGAATCCGCTCAGCCCATGAACTACCCGGTGCGTGGGCAGGATCACCAGGCCCTCCGCATCCATGTTCACGAATGTCATCATGACCGCCGCCTCGGGATAGGGCGGCCGCGGCAGTGAATAGGAATTGCGCTCGGTATGTGCCGTTCCGCCGGCAGGCGCATGCTCACGGGCGTAGGCGAGCGCCGTCTCATATCTATGGTGGCCGTCGGCGATGATCAGCTTTTTATCGCGCAGGGCGGTGGTGAGCAGCTTGATGGTATTCGGATCGCTGACTCGCCACACACGATGCAGGACCTCATATTCGTCGGTCACCTCGATATCCGGCGCAGCCGTCGAGTTGAATAGCAAGCGTTCCGCGCTGAGGCCGGGATCGGAGTACAGCATGAAGATCTGGCCGAAGTGAGCCCGCGTGGCTCGAAGCAGGTTCAACCGGTCGCTCTTCGGTTTCGAAAGAGTCTGCTCGTGGCGAAAGATAATTTTCTGCGCGTAATCGTAAAGCTCGCCGAGGGCGATAAAGCCGCGCCGCTCGACCGCCGGACCGGCACTCCCCGGCACCGTAAAGCGCTGGGAATACGCGAAGACGCAGGGCTCGTTTTCCTGGGTGAGAATGCCGGCTCGGCGCCATGTCGCAAAATCGCGCGCGGCACGAGTGTAGACGTCACCCTCAACAGCCGAGTCAAACAGTTCCGGCAGCCCAAGAATGATTCGAACCAGATTATAGGGACTGCGTTGGTAATAGGCCTGCTGCATGGCAGGGGTGATTTTGTCGTAGGGCTGGGTCACTACATCTTCCAGCCGGACCATCATCGGGTTATAGCGAAGAGCGCGGAATGGGTAGACTTGGGCCATGCAATCTGATGAGCGTTCCAGAAGCCGGACTCTATGAGCCGGCCGTTTCGTGGTCCGACGGATTCCTGCCCGATTGTAAATCAGCGGTAAGGGGGGACCTGGGAGGCGCGGGATGCGGCAGGACCAATCAGATTTGGGAACAAATTTCCATTCCGGGGAGGTCGTTATGACGGGACGAAAGATGCTCATCATAGGTGACCTCAGCGTGCTAGGATGCAAGTCACCAGCGGCCACAACATGGGAAGCACTGTTCGTGGTTTTTTGTGAGAGCTGACGCAGGAATTGGAATCAAGATTGGTATATGGCTACTCACAGCATGGTCCTGAAGGCAGGTGTGGGCCCAGTCAGACGTAGTTGCGGATTTGGCTTTTTCCTCATTGCGCTGGTTTGTGCGGCGTACGCGCTTGCGCCTTGCGCGGCCGCGCAGGAAGAGCCTTTGAGCACCGTCCATGTGCAGCCGCCTCCGCCGGAGCCAAGCAAGGAACCGGCACCCCTCGAAGGCCCTGGCGCCTTGAAGTCAACCCGAGCGGGCGAAAAGATTCGCGTCAACGTCAACCTCGTGCTCGTGCCCCTGACCGTCACCGATCCCATGGATCGCTTGGTGACCGGCCTCGAAAAGGAGAACTTTTTTCTCTACGAGAACAGCCATCTCGAAACCATCAAGACTTTTTCGACCGAGGACGCGCCCGTTTCCATCGGGGTCATCATGGATCTCAGCGGCAGCATGAGCAACAAGGTGCTCCGCGCGCGCGATTCCATCCTCGAGTTCATGAAGACCTCCAATCCCCAGGATGAATTCTTCGTCATCGGCTTCAACGATCGCCCCGAGCTGATCGAGGACTTCACCTCCTCCGTCGATCAGATCGAGGCCCGCCTGGCCATCGTCAAGGCCGAGCACCGCACCGCACTGCTCGACGCCATCTATTTCGGGCTCAACAAGATGAAGCAGGCCAAGTACGAGCGTAAGGCGCTGCTTGTCGTCTCCGACGGCGGGGACAACCGCAGCCGCTACACCGAGGGCGAGGTGCGCGCCGTCGTCCGCGAATCTGGCGTCCAGATTTACTCCATCGGCATCTTCGATCCCTACGCGGCTACCACCGAGGAGCGGTTCGGGCCCCTGCTTCTCAACGACATAAGCGATGAGACAGGCGGCCGCCTCTTCCGCGTCGACGATGTCTCCGAGATGGGTGATATCGCAACCAAGATCAGTGCCGAACTGCGCAACGAATATGTGCTCGGCTACAGGCCCGACAACGAAAAACATGACGGAAAGTGGCGTAAATTGAAGGTGAGGCTTGTGCCTCCGCCCGGACTGCCGCAACTCACAGTCCATGCTCGAACCGGATATTATGCGCCTCCGCAGTAATTGCTCCGCTCTTGCATCCACCCTCGTTCTATTGTTTGCCGCGTCTTTTCTGCCGGCGCAAAACACATCTGCGCCCGGCGCTACACCCCCCGTCTCTACTCCCACTGTCGCTACTCCAAAGTCCGCCGCCGCGCGGGCGCTTGCCGGAGAGACCGCACCGCCGGCCGCCGGCCAGTCGCAGCCATCGTCTCAGAAACCTGAAACCCAGCCTCCGTTGAATGTCGATCGCGACCCAATCCAATCCCCTGACGCTGAAGACAACGAGCCGGTAAGCCCCGGTCATCCGGGACCGCAGATCCGCGGAGCCCAGACTCTCGAGAAGGGCGCGCACGGCGGCTTTACGCTGAAGAGGAACGTGGACGAAGTCGTTCTCAACGTCACCGTGCTCGACAACGATGGCCGCCTCGTCAATGACCTGAACAAAGACGACTTCAAAATCTTCGAGGACGGAGTTCCCCAGACCATCGCCTCGTTCCAGCATCAGGACATACCCGTCTCGATGGGCATCATCATCGACAATTCCGGCTCCATGCGGGACAAGCGCGCCGCCGTCAATGCCGCGGCTCTCGATCTGGTCAAGGCGTCCAATCGCGAGGACGAAGCCTTCGTCGTCAACTTCTCCGACGAAGCCTTTATCGACTGCGACTTCACCTCCGACATTGGCAAGCTCCGCGAGGGCCTGTCGCACATCGACTCGAAGGGCGGAACGGCTCTCTACGACGCCGTCGTGGCCTCGGCCGACCAGCTCGCCAAGGGGGCCAAGCGCCCCAAGCAGGCGCTACTTATCATCACAGACGGCGAGGACAACGCCTCCACCTTCAGCCTGGAACAAACCATCCGCCGCGTTCAGGACCTGCAGGGGCCTGTCGTCTACTCGATCGGCCTCCTCTTCGGTGACGAGGGCGGCGGCCGCGAATCGCGCCGCGCCAAGCGCGCCCTCAAGCTGCTCTCCGACGAGACCGGCGGGATGTCGTTTTTCCCGAAATCGCTGGCGGATGTGGATGAGATCGCCGCCGAGGTCGCGCGCGACATCCGCAACCAGTACACGATCGGCTATCACTCCACCAAACCTGCTTCACTCGGCGGATACCGCGTGGTCAAGGTCGACGCCCATGCTTCCGGCCACGGAAAGCTCATCGTAAGAACCCGGAGCGGGTACTATCCGAAGACCGCAACAACGCCCGAAGCCCGGACAGCACAGGCACAGCCCGCCCGAGACCAACCTCAGTAGACCAGCAGCGTCAGTAAGCAGCCATCTGGGACGACGCTGGCTCGCTGATCGTCAGCTGCCGGGCGAGCTCTACCCGGTTGCGCCCCTGATGTTTGGCTTCGTAGAGGGCCCGGTCCGCCAGGCTGAGAAGCTGATCGAGCGATTCGCCATTTTGCGGATACGCCGCGATCCCGATCGAAATCGTGATCTTGCGCAGCGCTTCTCCACGGTGAAAGAGCCGAAGCTCGCTGACCATCTGCCGGATCGATTCGGCGCGAGCCAGAGCGTCGTCCGCTGCAAGCTCCGGCAGAATCGCGACGAACTCTTCGCCTCCATAGCGGCAAATGGTGTCTTCGCTCCGCACCGCCTGCCGCATGACTACGGCCACTTCGCGCAGCACTGCGTCTCCCGCTTCGTGCCCATAGGTATCGTTCAGCTGCTTGAAGTGGTCGATATCCAGCATCAGCACCGCAAGCGGCTTTTGATGCCGTCTGGCGCGCCGCAACTCCCGGTCGAGCGCGATCTCCATGAAGCGCCGGTTGAATAAGTTGGTCAGGCTGTCGCGGATCGACTGATGCTCGAGGATCGTGCTCAGATTAAGTCCTGCAATCCGAATCGACGCCAGTTCCACCATTTGCTGCAATGCCCTGAGGTTTGCGTCGACCATGGCGGCGATCCCGGCCGAGCCGCACTCCACGTAAACCATGCCCAGCGTATCTCCATGGGCAACCAGCGGCACACAAAGATAGCTCTCCGGTTGTTTGCCGGCAAAGTGCTCGCAGTGCACCTCGGACTGGCCCGGCCTGCGCCACCGCATCCGCCCCGAGCGCAAGCCGCAGCAGCCATCCGGTGAGAAGCCATCCTGAAGGGCGGTCGCTCCGTTCCAGGTGGCGTCCACCTCTACCAGTTGTCGCGAGTCGTTGATCAGGCAGATTCCGCCGCTTGTGCCCGGCAGCAGCTGGGCCAGGTAGCGCACCGCTGAGTGCTGCGCCTGGCTGGCGTTCATGCTGAGCTGAAGCTCGTCGCGCGCGGCCGTCAGAAGGTCCGATTCGCGGGCCTGGCGCTCGAGAGCGCGGATGGTACCGCCAAGCTTTTCATTTGCCTCGTACAACCGTTCCTCGTACCGGCGCCGATGCAACGCATCCCGAAGCAGGAAGCCGAACAGCACGAGAATCACAACCAGCGAGAGCCCTGTGAAGCTGACGCTGATCAGCATGCTTCGTTCGGCATTGGACTTTGCTGCTTGCGTACGCTTCGAAAGCACGTCCCGCTCGGCCGACTGCATAATGCCCAGCGCTTCCCGGCAGGCAAAGAGCTGCTGGGATGGAAACGGGGAACTGGCGCTGAAGCTGTCTACAGTCTTGACCAGCAGCGACGCCTGCTTCTCCAGGTTTTGCGCCTGGACAAGCTGCGACCGGTTATCCTCCACCTCTTGCTCCACATGCAGCGCTCCCGCATAGAACGCGACCACGGTGGAGTGGCTGTTACGGAGATCGATCTCGTCGCGCGTAAGCAGATACAGCTGAAGATTGGCTTCAATCCGGTCGAGCCGCTGCGATTGCTGCTGCAGATCGAACAGAACCGACTGCGAATGCTCCATCCACTCGCGCGATTCGCTCAGCCGGCGTCCCGACCCGTAAAGCAGCCATCCCGCGATGGACACGCAGATCACCGAGCCGATCGTTGCCAGAATCAGCATCGACAGGGCCCGGCTCTTGCCTCGCACGGAATGAGAAGGACTTATCGCCAAGTTACAGTTCCAGTCACAGCAACTAAGCAAAGGGGGGACAATAGCAAAAGATTACAGGAGCAAAACCGGAATCTAAAGAGAAAAGGATAGAGAAAAGGGCCCAGAGTTCCCGGAATGAAGCAGCCTTTCCCGGAATCGACCAGCCTGAAGTTGGTAGCCTCCTGCTACACTAAAGGGTTTTGTTATGAATGGATCAAGCGCTGTTCAGCAGGGCGCCGCGCTTTTGCGTGTTGCCGAAGACATCTCCGAATTGATCGGCCAGACGCCCATGCTGCGCCTGCGCCGCGTCACCGGCCCACACGCGGCCCACCTCTACGCCAAGCTCGAATTTCTCAACCCCGGCGGCAGCGTCAAAGACCGCGCCGCGCTGGGGATGATTCTCGATGCCGAGAGCCGTGGGCTCCTGAAGCCGGGCTCGACCATCGTCGAAGCCACCGCAGGCAACACCGGCGTCGGTCTGGCCCTTGTCGGCGTGAACCGCGGCTACCGGGTCGTGCTGTTCGTCCCCGAAGGATACGCCGAGGAAAAGTGCATCCTGATGCGCGGCTTCGGAGCGACGGTCATTCGCACTCCTGAGGATGAGGGCATGAAGGGCGCAATCCGGGAGGCGATGGCTCTTGCCGGGAACGATCCCGACGCCTGGGCTGCGCTCCAGTTCGAAAATTCTGCCAATCCGCAGTTCCACCACGACACAACCGCCGCCGAGATCTGGGAGCAGATGGAGGGCCGCATCGACGCCTTCGTGGCCGGCGTGGGGACAGGCGGGACATTTTCCGGTGTGGCGCGATTCCTGAAGGAGCGCAACCCGGGCATCTCCGCCGTTGCCGTCGAAACTCAGGGCTCGATCCTGCAGGGCGGCGAGCCCGGCCCGCACAAGGTCGAAGGAATTGGCGTTTCCTTCATCCCGAAGACCTTCGATCCCTCCCTCGCCGACGAAATCGTCATGGTCACCGACGATGAAGCCTTCGCCATGGTCCGCCGTCTCGCCGCCGAGGAGGGTGTACTTGCCGGATCGAGTGCCGGCGCGATCATTCATGCCGCTGTCGCCGTAGCCGCTCGCCTCGGACCCGGAAAACGCGTCGCGACCATCATCCCAGACTCGGCCGAGCGGTATCTCTCGAAGAACATCCTGCAGCCCTGAACCCAACTCAGAAGCGAGGTCCAGCTTGAAAGACTCGAACCGCCAGAGCCCTGGCTTTGCCACCCGCGCCATTCACGACGGCCAGCATCCCGACCCCCTCACCGGAGCCGTCAACGTGCCTATCTATCTCTCGTCTACGTATGCTCAGGAAGAGATCGGCCGCCACAAGGGCTACGAATACTCCCGGGTTTCGAATCCCACCCGTGACGCCCTCGAAACCAACCTGGCCTCACTCGAAGGCGGCACGAGCGCGCATGTCTTCGCGAGCGGCATGGCGGCCATCATGGCCATGATCACCATGTTCCGCACCGGCGACCACGTTATCTGCGGAGAGAACGTCTACGGCGGCACACCGCGCCTCTTCAACCAGATCGTCACCCGCTATGGCATCGAATTCAGCTACGTCGATACCTCCCATCCCGAGAACGTCCGCCGCGCCATCCGTCCTGGCACAAAGCTCGTTCATATCGAGACGCCGACCAATCCCATCATGACGCTGACCGACATCCGCGCCGTTGCCAACGTCTGCCATGAGCGCGGAGTCGAGCTGGCCGTCGACAACACCTTCATGTCGCCATATTTCCAGCGTCCCATTGAACTCGGTGCCGACATTGTCATGCACTCGACGACCAAGTTCCTCAACGGACACAGCGACGGCCTGGGCGGTGTCCTCATCGGTACCAAGCCCGAGCACAAGGAGAACTTCGCCTTCGTGCAGAAGTGCACCGGCGGCATCCTCTCTCCCTTCGAATGCTGGCTGGTTCTGCGCGGCGTGAAGACCCTCACCGTCCGCATGCGCCAGCACGACGCCAGCGGACGCCGCATCGCCGAATATCTCGCCGCGCATCGCAAGGTGCAGAGGGTCTATTATCCGGGCCTGCAGTCGCATCCTCAGCACGAGCTAGCCACGCGACAGATGTCCGGCTTCGGAGCCCTCATCTCCTTCGAGACCGGCTCGCTCGAAAACGCCAATGCGATGCTCCGTCATGTGAAGGTCTGCACCCTCGGCGAATCGCTCGGCGGAGTCGAGACTCTGATTTCCCATCCTGCAACCATGACGCATGCGGCCATCGGAGCGGAAGCCCGCGCGAAGCTAGGCATCACCGACGGCCTCGTGCGCATCTCTGTCGGCATTGAAGAGGTCGACGATCTGCTGGCCGACCTGGATCAGGCTCTTGCGCGCATTTGACAAGAAATTATTGCGATTCTTGATCGTCGTGCCATGGCCCGGAAGAAGGCCTCCGCTCTGTATCATGGTTAGGCCAAGCGGATGACTCTCGTACCACGGCTGAATTCCGGACGAGTTCGAAGGAGAATCTCGAATGACGCTTCCCTCTGTATCGCCACGCAAGCTGTGGTGTGCCGCAGCCCTGATGGCGATCAGTCAAGCCGGAATCGTCGCTTGTGGTCAAGCGGTCGCTCCCTCGCAAAGCAACCCCCCGGAAGTCCCACTGGCAGCTTCAAGCGTCTCCGTGAGTGTCTCGACTCCGAGCCTCACCCTGACTGTCGGTGGGCCCCCGCAGACCATAAGTGTGAACGCGACCGCGCAGCTTGGGTCGAGGGGAAATCTTATCGTATACATCAGCGGCCTTCCAACTGGAGTAACCGCAACGCCCTCGCAAATCATTATGGAGCCAGGGGGCCTGCCGCGCCAGGTGTCGTTCGCTGCCGCGGCAAACACAGCGCCGGGCACTTTAAATATCACCTTCACCGTGCAGTCCGGTCGTTCGAGCAGCAAGACAACACTCGGCCTGATCGTCCTCTCCAAGTCGGCGCCCGGCATCGACGTGACTACCTACCACTACGACAATGCCCGCGACGGCCTCAACTCGCATGAGACCATCCTGACGCCCGCAAACGTCAACTCGGCAGGATTCGGCTTGCTTCGCCTGCTGGCGACCGACGGCAAAGTCGACGGCGCGCCGCTTTATCTCTCCGCTGTCACGATCGGCGGAGCGGTGCGCAACGTGCTTTATGCGGTCTCCGAACATGACAGCGTGTTCGCCTACGATGCGGATACCGGAAAGCAGCTATGGAAGACCTCGACGCTCGGCGCCAATGAAATCAACCAGCGACACTCATAACTGCGGACAGATAGCTCCGGAGATCGGGATCACCTCGACGCCCGTGATTGATCGTGCTCACGCCACTCATGGAGCAATTTTCGTTGTGGCCATGAGCAAGGATTCCAGCGGTCACTATCACCAGCGGCTGCATGCGCTCGACCTCATCAGCGGAGCCGAGTTGAGCGGCAGCCCTTCGGAGATTACGGCCACTTATCCGGGAACCGGCGTGTTCTCAAACCAGGGCCTGCAGACATTTGATCCCTACCAGTACGCCGAGCGCGTCGGCCTGCTGCTGTTGAACGGCGTCATCTACACGGGGTGGACGTCGCACTGCGACCAGGCTCCCTTTACTGGCTGGCTGATGGGCTACAGCGAATCCACACTGAAGCAGAACTCCGTGCTGAATCTTACGCCCAACAGCGCCGCGGACGGTGGAACCGGTCAGGGCGAGGGCTCCATCTGGATGAGCGGAGCCGGGCTTGCTGGCGATTCTGCCGGAAACATCTACTTCCTCGATGCGAACGGCGGATTCGACACGACGCTCAATGCGAGCGGCTTCCCCAACCGTGGCGACTACGGCAACGCCTTCATGAAGGTGTCGACCGCAGGCGGCCGACTGACCGTCGCCGACTATTTCAATCCAGAGAATACGGTGAGCGAATCCGATCGCGATCAGGATCTCGGATCGGGCGGCGTTCTCCTGCTCCCCGACGTCACGGATTCCAAGGGCCAGACGCATCAGCTTGCCGTCGGCGCCGGCAAAGACGGCACCATCTATGTCGTGGACCGCAACAACATGGGCAAGTTCAATTCCAGCCACAACAATATCTATCAGCAGCTCGCCGGCGCCACTGCGGGCGTCTGGGGCATGCCCGCCTGGTTTAACGGAACCATCTACTACGGCGGCGCGAACGACGTCCTGAAAGCATTTACCCTTTCCGACGCGCAATTCCTGACGTCTCCATCGAGCCAGTCTTCTCAGGCTTACGGCTATCCGGGCGCAACGCCAAGCGTCAGTTCCAATGGTACTCAGGACGCGATTGTCTGGGCAGTCGAGAACCGGGGAGGTGAGGGTGTGTTGCACGCCTACGAAGCCTCCAGTCTGTCAAACGAACTGTACAACAGCACGCAGGCGTCAAAGAACCGCGATTCTTTCTCTGACAACAAATTCATCACCCCCGTTGTCGCCAACGGTAAAGTATTCGTCGGTACCCCCACGGGTGTAGCGGTCTTCGGCCTGCTTCACTAGGGCCTAGGAAGACGAAATTTGAAGCGGTCGCTGGCTCTCCCGTCGAATTGAGTCTTAAAAGAAAAAAGCCGCGACACCAATCGCGCCGCGGCCTTGATGCTTTGCAATTTCTACTGGTGAGGTCGCTGCTCCGGAGCAATCGCAGGCGGCACAACCGCAGCCAGCACCTCCGGCGTCTCCTCCGTCAACTCAGGCAGCGGAGCCTCGAGCGCCAGCCTCAGCACCTCGTCCATCGAGTCAACAAAGTGCAGCTTCATTGCGCTCTTGAGGTTGTCGGGTAGATCGGCCAGGTCCTTCTGATTGTCGGCCGGCAGAACCGCCTCGAAGATGCCCGCACGATGTGCCGCAAGCAGCTTCTCCTTGAGTCCCCCGATCGGCAGCACCTTGCCGCGCAGCGTGATTTCGCCCGTCATGGCTATGTCGCGCCGTACGGGAATCTTCACCAGCGCACTCGCAACCGCGACCGCGAGCGTAATACCGGCCGACGGTCCGTCCTTCGGAATGGCGCCTTCGGGCACGTGGATATGAATATCGATGTTGCGGTAGAAATCCTTCGGCAGTCCGAGATGATGCGACCGGCTGCGCACGTAAGACAGAGCCGCCTGCGCGGACTCCTGCATCACGTCACCAAGCTGGCCGGTCGTAGTCAGCTTGCCCTTGCCGTCGAGAATCTGCACCTCAGTCTGCAGGATGCTGCCGCCCACTTCGGTCCATGCCAGCCCGTTCACCAGGCCGACTTCGTTCTTTTCGTGGACCGACGAGTCGCGGAACTTCGGTACGCCGAGGAAATCCGCCAGATTCGCCGCCGTGATGCTCTCCTTGTGCTTCGGTCCACTCTTCACGACGCGGCGCGCAACCTTGCGACAGACATTCCCGATCTCGCGTTCGAGATTTCTAACGCCCGCTTCGCGCGTGTAGCTGCGGATAACTTCCGTCAGCGCCTCATCCGTAAAAATGACGTTCTTTTCGGTCAGGCCGGTGTTCTCGCGCTGCTTGCGGATCAGATATTGCTTCGCAATCTCGAGCTTTTCTGCTTCCGTGTAGCCATGCAGCCGCAGGATCTCCATGCGGTCCTGCAGCGCCGGCGGTATCGTATGCAGCACATTGGCCGTCGCAACGAAGAGCACCTGCGAGAGGTCGTACTCCACATCGAGATAGTGATCCTGGAAACTCGAGTTCTGCTCAGGATCGAGCACCTCGAGCAGCGCCGACGCCGGATCTCCCCGGAAATCCGACGCCATCTTATCGACCTCGTCGAGCATGAACACCGGATTGCGCGTTCCTGCCTTCTTCATCGACTGGATGATCTGGCCCGGCAGCGCTCCGATATATGTCCGCCGATGCCCGCGGATCTCCGCTTCGTCGCGCACGCCGCCCAGCGACATGCGGACAAACTTGCGTCCCGTAGCCTTCGCGATCGACATGCCCAGTGAGGTCTTGCCTACGCCTGGAGGTCCGACGAAGCACAGGATCGAGCCCTTGGGATTCTTCACCAGCTGGCGCACCGCCAAAAACTCGAGGATGCGCTCCTTGATTTTTTCAAGCCCGTAGTGGTCCGCATTCAGCACCTTCTCAGCGTGATCGATGCTGCGCGTTTCTTTGGACTTCTTCTTCCAGGGCACCGCAAGCAGCCAGTCGAGATAATTCCGCGACACTGTCGACTCAGCCGACATGGGCGGCATGGCCTCGAGCTTCTTCAGCTCCTGGATGGCCTTATCAAAGACCTCCTTCGGCATGCCGGCGGTCTCGATCTTTTTCTTCAGCTCGTCGAATTCGCTCTTCTCGCCGCGGCCGAGTTCCTTCTGGATCGCCTTGATCTTCTCGTTGAGGTAGTACTCTTTCTGCGCGCGCTCCATCTGCCGCTTCACGCGCGACTGGACGCTGCGGTCCATATTCAGCTTCTCAATCTCGACGTCCAGCACATCGGCAATCATCGACAGCCGCTCTGCGGGGTCGAAAACGTCGAGAATCATCTGCTTCTCGGCGATTTCGAGTTGCAGGTTCGCCGCAATCGTATCGGCGAGCTTCGCCGGCTCGTCCGTGCGGACGGCCGCGATCATCGTCTCGTAATTCAGCGATTGCTGCAGCTTTACATACTGCTCGAACAGAGAAGTCACGCGCTGTACAAGCTGCTCGGTCTGAGGCGCGACCTCGAACTCGGTCTTGACGGTGCTTACGGTGGCGACGAAGAAGCCGTCGGAGTCGTTCATCTCGACCGCGCGGGCGCGCTCCAGCCCTTCTACCAGCACCTTGATGTTGCCGTCCGGCATCTTCACGCTCTGCACGATATTGCCGATCGTGCCCACCGGGTAGATATCCTCGGCCGACGGCTCATCCACGCGCGCGTCATGCTGCGTCGCGAGGAAAATCTTGCGGTCACCGTTCAGCGCCTCTTCGAGAGCCCGCACGCTCGACTCGCGCCCCACGACAAAGGGCGTCATCATATGCGGAAAGATCACCATGTCCCGGATGGGCATCATGGGGAGCTTGCGCAGCTCGTGGCGTTCGCGGTCTCGCGGATCGTTCCGGTCGCGGCTTTCTTTGGGTTGGGTCACAACAGCCCCCCTTTTGGGACAGTAACTATAAGATGAACTGTAAACTATTCCGTCGCATAGCGGGACGAACTTCAGTTACTCATTCCATCCCGTGCAATGACCGTTCACTTGCGGTAAATAACCAAAGGCAGGCACGGCGGCCCGCCTTGGCATCGGATTAGTTCCCCTAAGATGTGTGTTTTCAGCCTGCTTTGTCGAGCAGCATGAGAGACAGGTCGCGGTTCTTGATCATGTCCGCCGTAATTTCAAGGTCCTTGATCTTTTTGTTGCTCGGTAAGTGGTACATAAGATCGAGCATCAGTTCTTCCAGGATCATGCGCAGCCCGCGCGCGCCGACCTTGCGCTGCAGCGCTTCCAGCGCGATGGCCTTCACGGCCTCTTCGGTGAAAACGATCTTGACGCCCTCGTAGTCAAAGAGCCTCTGATACTGCTTCAGGATCGCGTTGCGCGGCTTGGTGAGAATCTCGATCAGCGCGGCTTCATCCAGTTCGTCCAGAATGCCCATCACAGGCAGTCGTCCTACGAATTCCGGAATCAGCCCGAATTTGATCAGGTCCTGCGGCTCCGCCCTGCGCAGCAGCTCCGAGTCGCGCTGCGCCGTGAATGGCGCGCCCGGCTCGCCGAGGTCCTTCTCCGCAATCGCCTTGAAACCCAGCGCCTTCTTGCCCACACGCCGGCCGATCACGCGCTCCAGGCCTACAAACGCGCCCCCGCAGATGAACAAGATGTTTGTCGTATCGACAGGCGTGAACTCCTGGTGCGGATGTTTGCGTCCGCCCTGGGGCGGCACATTCGCAACCGTGCCTTCGAGAATCTTGAGCAGCGCCTGCTGCACGCCTTCGCCTGAAACATCGCGCGTAATCGAAGGATTCTCGTCCTTGCGGCCGATCTTGTCGATCTCGTCGATGTAGATGATGCCGGTCTGGGCGCGCGCCACATCGCCCTCCGCGGCCTGCAGCAGCTTCAGAATGATGTTCTCGACGTCCTCGCCGACATAGCCCGCTTCTGTCAGAGTCGTCGCATCGACAATCGCGAACGGCACATCGAGCATCTTGGCCAGCGTGTGCGCGAGCAGCGTCTTGCCGCTGCCCGTCGGTCCCACCAGCAGAATATTCGACTTCGACAGCTCCACATCGTTGCCGCGCGTCCGGTTCATCTGGATGCGCTTGTAGTGGTTGTAAACAGCAACGGCGAGTTTCTTCTTCGTCTGTTCCTGGCCGATCACGTACTCGTCCAGGAAAGCCTTTACTTCAAGCGGCTTGGGAAGATGCGCGGGCGCCGCCCCTGGTGCCGTCTCGCTGCGATCGTCCTCGAGAATCGAATTACAAACGGCGACGCATTCGTCGCAGATGTAAGCGCGTGGGTAGTCGCTGGGGGAAGAGATAAGCTTGGCGACAGCATCCTGTGATTTATGGCAGAACGAGCAGCGTAGCGTATCGTCCGATCCCGTTCGAGTTTTCATGCAGCTAACTCCCTTCGCGTGCCTTATTGGTTCAGCCGCGGATCAGGTGCGGGGGCGATCAATGATTTCATCGATAATGCCATATTCCTTCGACTGCGGTGCGTTCATGATGAAGTCGCGCTCTACGTCGCGTTCAATTCTCTCCAGCGATTGGCCGGTGTGCTTCGACATCAGGCCATTGGTGATCTCCCGGATGCGCAGAATTTCGCGCGCATGAATATCAATGTCTGTAGCCTGCCCGGATAACCCGCCCATCGACGGCTGGTGGATCAGGATACGCGAGTTGGGCAGCGCAAACCGCTTGCCCCTGGTCCCGGACATGAGCAGAAACGCGCCCATGCTTGCCGCCTGCCCAATGCAGTAGGTCACCACATCATTCTTAATGAATTGCATGGTGTCGTAGATCGCCAGGCCGGCAGTAATCGATCCGCCCGGCGAGTTGATATAAAGCTGAATATCCTTCTCCGGATCCTCGCCGGAGAGAAAAAGCATCTGTGCGATGACCAGGTTCGCGATCTGATCGTCGATCGGCGTCCCAAGAAAAATGATGTTATCGCGAAGCAGACGGGAATAAATGTCGTAGGCGCGCTCGCCCCGACTCGTCTGCTCGACCACCATGGGTACGAGTGCCATTCGTCTCTTGCTCTCAATCCTCGAAGCCCGAACGCTTCATCCAAGGTCAAGTTACAGCCGGAAATTCAAACCCGTCCGGCCAGGACGCTCCTGCTCAAGCGAGCCGCTCGTAGAGGAGGTTTCCAGTCTTGTCTCTGCGCAGTTGTTCACGAATTCTAGACAGGCTGCCCTCGTTCGTCAAACGTGCGCGCAACGTCTCGAGCGGCTCCCGTGTTTGCAACGAGAGGATTTCGAGTTCGCGGTCTACGTCTTCATCGGTCACTTCCACCTTCTCGGCATCCGCGATCTTGTCCAGAATCAATGATGCCTTGACCTCCGCCCCGGCGGCGGGATGCTGCCCCTCGCGCAGGCGTGCGAAATCGAGTTTGCGCATATCCTCGGTACGCATTCCCTGCGCTGCCAGGGCGCGCAGGCCGCGATCGAGTCGCGTATCGATTTGACTCTGCACCAGCGACTCCGGCACAGGAAACTGGAAGTGCGCGACCAGCGCATCGATCAGCTTGTCCTTTGTCTCCGCCTGCACGCGCCGCTGCTTGTCGCGGGCCAGATGCTCGCGCAGCTTGTTCTTCAGGTCCTCGATGCTCTCGTAGTCGCCGATTTGCTTGGCGAACTCGTCATTCAGCTCGGGCTCAATCTTCTTCTTGATGCCTTTGACCTCGACGTCATAGGCCACCGTCTTGCCCGCAAGCCTCCGCTCCCCGAACTCCTTCGGATAGCTCACCTCGAACTTCAGCTCCTGTCCGGGCTTCGAACCGGTCAGCGCCTCATTGAAAGCCGGCAGCGTGTTCGATCCGCCAATCTCGACCATCACGTCCTGCCCATCGATGGGCTGCGCTGCTGGGGGCTGCGCAGCAGGTTGCTCCGCTCCTTCGGTTGTTTCCGTCTTCACCTCGCCCTTGAAGCTGATCTGCGCCCAGTCGCCCTGCGCAAGCGGACGGTCCTCCGTTACCGGCTCCATGGTCGAGTGTCCATCGCGCATACGATCGATTTCAGCGTCGAACTCCGCGTCCGTCAGCGCCGTGTCCGTCTTCGGAACCTTGACATTTTGGTAGCCCTCGACAGAAAACTCCGGCATTACTTCAAACACTGCCTTGAACTTCAGCGGCTGCCCATCTTCCAGATGGAGATCCGTCACCTGCGGCTGGGAAACCGGCTTCAGCCCCTTCTGGTCGATTGCCGTGCGAAAGTACTGCGGCAAAATCGACTCCACCACTTCCTGCCGGATCCCGTCGGAATAGCGGCTCCGGATCAGCGACTCCGGCACTTTCCCGGCGCGAAAACCGGGAATGCGCGCCTGCTTCTGAAAGCGCTTCACGACGCCGCGGAAGCTGCGCGAAACATCATCCGCCGGAATCTCGATCTCCACTTCGCGCGTGAGGTCGGGATTCAGCGTCGGGCCATGCCGGTGCTCGTGCGCATGATCGTGGCCCTGTTCCTGTGCTTCATGTTCTTGGTTCGCATGCTCTTCGGATTGTTGCGTCGTTTCAAGAGTATCTGTTGAGCTCAAGGGATGCCTTCCAAATCTGCCGCCCGGGATTGTTTTGCATGCGTCAGAACGCGCCGAATCAGCGCCAACGCAGCGGTGGACGTCTTGATCTATGGTACGGAGCTTCGCTTCCAAGAGCAAACCGCTGGGCGTGGAAATCAACGGTTTACGGGGATACACGAGAAGACTTGTTATGCGTAACAACTAATTGCTTGGTCCGCGCTTCCCCAACGCCCTTTCAACCTCTCCTTGAAGTCCAGACCTCATACTGACTGAGAATGTACTGGTCTGTCATTCCAGCGATGTAATCGGCCACGACTCGGGGCGCGCCCTGCTCCTCAATTTGTGCGGCATGGCTCGCCGGAAGCAGCCCCGGGTTGTCCACCCAGGCCCGGAACAACGCGGCAATCACCTGTTCGGCCTCGTCATGATCGCGCGCCACCTCCGGCGAATTGTAGAGACGCGCATAAAGATACTTCTTCGCCTGCATGCGCAGCTCTTCCATCCCGGGAGAAAACGCCGCCAGCCGATCCGGCGCGCGGCGAATATCTGCGAGCGTAGCCACACCGGCCGCTCTCACTCTCCGCTGCGTCTCCGCGATCAGATCGTCGACCAGCGCATTCAGCACCCGCTTGAGCGCCTCGTTCAAGACCAGCTTCTCCGCCGAGCCGGAATACCTCGCCCGCATCGGCGCATAAAACTCCTCGAAGAGCCGTACTCCGGCTCGCGTCTCATCGAGCGATAGAACGTCTGCCTCGAACCCGTCGTCCAGATCCGCCGTAATATAGGCAATCTCATCGACGAGGTCGATCAGTTGCGCCTCAAGCGGCGGCCGCTGTTCGAGGAAATACTCCGCCAGCTCCGGATGCTCCGCCGCCGAATAATCCCGCGAGTGTTTGATGATGCCTTCGCGTACACCCAGCGTCAGATTCAGCCCGCGAAACTCCGCATACCGGCTCTCGAAGTGCTCAACGATACGCAGCGCATGCAGATTGTGATCGAAGCGCAGCCCGTACTCGCGCAGAGCCTCGTCCAGCGCGCGCTCGCCCGCATGCCCGAACGGAGGATGCCCGATATCGTGCACCAGCGCGAGCGACTCTGCGAGGTCCTCGTTCAGCCCCAGCGTCCTCGCGACCGTGCGCGCGATCTGCGCCACCTCCATCGTGTGCGTCAGCCGGCTTCGGAAGTGATCGGAGCCGCGATGAGTGAAAACCTGCGTCTTGCCGGCAAGCCGCCGGAAGGCCCGCGCATGAATAATCCGAGCGCGATCGCGCTCGAAGGGCAGCCTGTAATGATGGTCCGGCTCCGGATGCATCCGCTGCGTTAACACTCCCACATCCGGCACGGCGCAGCCGGCAGGCACCTGCAGTGATGCTTCGCGAAGCCGTTCTTCGTGGATCAAGGTTTGGGCTGAGCTACCGGGCCCTCGCGGGCAATCCGGACCCGCACGCTGTCGAGCTTCTTCTGCACTCGGCCTTCATCGCCGGGATCCATATCCGCCGCCATGGTGTGGGCGTATTCGTTCAGCGACGCTTCCCACTGCGAGGCTGCCAGCTTCAGCCGTCCCGTCTTCTCATAAAGCTCGCCCAGGTGATCGTGCACGGTCGCGTCGGTCGAGTTGCGCTCCACGGCTTTGCGCAGGTCCGTCTCCGCCAGATTGTATTGGCCCAGCTTGAAGTAGGCCCATCCCAGCGAATCAAGATAGGCGTAGTTCTGCGGATCGAGCTCCACCGCCTTCTTGATCATCCCCAGCGCCTCCTGCAGCTTCATGCCGTGATCGGCCAGCATGTAGCCGAGATAATTCAGCGTCATGCTGTTGTTGGGATCGAGAGCCAGCGCCTTCCTGAATTCGACCTCCGCCTGGTCGTAGAGCTTCTGCCGTTCGTACAGCGCGCCGCGGAGGAACGCTATATAGAATTTGTCGTCCGGCTTGTTCGAGAGCTGGTCCGCGTGCTCGATCGCGTCCGACGCATCCTGCCACCGGCGCAGCCGCGTGTAGATATTTGCAAGTTGCCGGTAGACTTCGAGGTCCGCCGGAGTCTTCGTCAGCATCCCCTTCGCAAGGTTGATGCCTTCTTCAGGATTCGGCCCGTCGGTAAGCTGCATCGCGTACGTCAGCTTCATGCCGCGGTCCTTCGGAAGCTTCTCCGTAGCCTCGCGCGCCACCTGCAAAGCCTTCTCGAACTGGTGCGAATCGCGATATGCCTCTATCTCGGACTCATACGCATGGTTGGCATATTCGCCGCCCAGCTCGGCCATCTTTTGATAAGTGGCGATCGCCTGGTCGACCTTGTTCTGCTCGCGATAGAGGATCGCCAGCCGTTCGAGGAAGAGCGCGCGATTGCTTTTCTCCGAATCCGAGTATTGCCCCGACGAGTGCTCGGAGTCGGCAACCAGCTTCTGGAAGATCGCCACGGCATCGTCATAACGCCCGAGCGCGTCGTCGATCAACCCTTCGTTAAAGCTGACCTCCAGCGAATCCGACACCAGCGACTTCGCCTTCTTCAGCGTGGCCAGCGCTTCTTCATAATTTCCCTGTCGCCGCTGAATCTCGGAAACGCGCAGATACGCTTCGGGATCGGTCGGGTCGCCCGCAGCGATGTCCTGGTATGCATTCAACGCCGCCGTAAGCTGGTTGTCGCTCAGCAGCACCCGCGCCAGCGCGCGCTCCGTGTCCAGATTGTCCGGTTCGAGATCCAGCGCCTTCTTGTAGGCATCGATCGCGTGCTGCGTATCCTTCAGCCGCTCGTAGCTCGCGCCGACCACAAACTCCGTCTTGCTCGTCTTGTCGTCTTCCGGCAGGTTGTTCAGGATCTTGATAGCCCGAGCCGGATCGCCTTGTTCGGTGTAGAGCCGCGCCAGATCCAACGCCGTCTCCTCCGACCCGGGATCGATCTTCTCAGCTGCGGAAAACTGCTCTTCTGCGTGAACCGAATCGTGCCCAAAGGAATAAAGCTGCCCGAGCATGAGGCGGTTTTGAATACTGTTGGGCTCGAGCGAAACGATCTTCTCGTATTCGGCGATCGCCAGCTTCAGCACATCATCCTGCGCGCTGCCGCCCTGCTGCTGACCATCCCCGAGCGACCGCAGATAAATGCTGCCGAGCAGCTTGTGCGCGTCAAGATTATTCGGGTCCTTCTTGATCTGCTCCTGCGCGGCGAGAACCGCATCGCGCACCCGCCCGGTGCGGAAGTAAAGCTCCGCCAGGCCGCTGGTCAGATACTTCGACGTCGGATCGGCGTCGAGCGCCAGTTTGTACTCCTCAATCGCTCGCGTGGCGTATTCCGGACGGCCATACGTGTTGGCCATATCCTCGTACTGGTGCGCCAGCATGTAATGGTAGTAGGCGCTGGCGCGGTCGTCCTGTCCGCCATTCGCCGCCTGCGGGCTGGCCTGCGCTGCGAAAGAATCCGGCTTTGCGCTCTGGGTCTGCGCGAGGGAAGTGAAGCTGACAGCCCCGAGAGCCAGTGCTGCCGCGCAAGCCTGGGAGGCGATTCTGGTGAGTACAGTTTTGTTTGACGGAGGCATGCTGCTCATAAACAGTCGGAATCTCTACGCCCGGACTTCGCAGATGCCCCGGCTCGATTTGTCACGATTAAACTTCCACAGGACGAATCTCGAGCGCTCCAGCAATGATCTCAATGCGTCCCTGCGATATAAGACGATTCTAACCCCATTCGGGCTGCAACCTTTTCGTTCGATGCAGCACAACCTTGACGGTGCTCCACTCAAGCCGGTTTCGGCCTGAGTGGGATCAAATATTTTGTCAGTGCCGGAAATGCCGCATCCGCGTAAAGACCATGGCAACCCCGAGGTGGTCGGCCGCAGCGATCACCTCGGCGTCCTTCACCGAGCCTCCCGGCTGGATCACCGCCGTCGCTCCCGCTTCCGCGACCACCTCCAGGCCATCGGGAAAGGGAAAAAACGCGTCCGACGCTGCGACGCATCCTTCGAGAGGGAGCACCGCCTTCATGGCTCCGAACTTCGCCGCATCCACCCGGCTCGTCTGTCCCGCACCCGCGCTGAGCATCTGCCCGCTGCGCGCGTAGACGATCGCGTTCGACTTGACGTGCTTGCACACCCGCCACGCGAAGAGCATCGCCGCAACCTCCTCGTCGGTTGGCTTGCGAGCCGTCACCGCCTCGAGGTCCGCGGCGGCCACGCGCCCGTTATCGGCATCCTGCAACAGCAGCCCGCCGGAAACCTGCTTCAGCGCATAAACCAGCTCCGTATCCCGCACCTCTACCAGCCGCAGATTCTTCTTCGCCGCAAACCGCGCCTTGGCGCCCTCGGAAAAACTCGGCGCAGCAATGGCCTCGACAAAAAGCTTTGCAATCTCCTCCGCCGCCGCCCCATCCACTTCGCGGTTGATCCCGATCACCCCGCCAAACGCCGACACCGGATCGGCCTCGAGCGCCTTCTGATACGCCTCGAGCACCGTCTTCCCTGTCGCCGCTCCGCACGGATTGGTGTGCTTGATGATCACCACGCCGGCCGGTCCTGAACCCCCGTCAAACTCCCGCACCAGGTTCCAGCACGCGTCGAGATCGACCAGGTTATTGAAGCTCAGTTCCTTTCCCTGCAGCTGCTTCGCTCCAGCGATGCCCAGCCCTGAACCCTCCGAATACAGCGCCGCCCGCTGATGCGGATTCTCCCCATACCGCAGCAGCATCGTCATCGGATACGAGATGCGCAGCGTCTGCGGCAGATCCGATGTCGCCGGATCGGCAAACTGCACCGGAGCCTCCGCCGGCTCGGGCGTCGTTATCCGCTCCAGCGTGCTCGCGATCGCGGTATCATAGGCAGCCGTCAGCGCGAAGGCCTTCTTGGCCAGCTTCCACCGCGTCTCACGCGAGAGACCGCCATCGTTTTCGGCGAGTTCCTCCGCCAGCGCGTCATAATCTTCCACCGATGTCACGATCGCCACGTCTTCAAAATTCTTCGCCGCCGATCGCACCATCGAAGGGCCGCCGATATCAATGTTTTCGACGATCTCCTCGAACGTCGCGTCCGGCTTTTCCGCCGTTTTCTCGAAGGCGTACAGATTCACGACCACCATATCGATCGGCAGTATCCCGTGCTCTTCCACCGCCGCCCGATGCTCGGACTTTCCGCGCACGTGAAGAATGCCGCCATGCACCTTCGGATGCAGGGTCTTCACGCGCCCGTCGAGCATCTCCGGAAACCCGGTCAACTCCGAGATGTCCCGCACACGAAGCCCGGACTCACGCAACGTGCGCGCCGTCCCGCCCGTTGAAACCAGCTCAACCCCCAGGTCTGCAAGCTGCTTGGCGAAAGCCGTGAGACCCGATTTATCCGTCACGCTCAGCAGCGCGCGGCGCACCCGTTTTATGTCAGTCGAAACAATGCTGCTTGCATTCATGGAGATCCTGGAACCGGAAATTGAAGACCCGAAAGGAAAATTGTATGGGTCACCGAGCCGCATTGTCATGCCGGCGCATCTTGGCATTGAAAGACGTGTCTTTCCGCGGACCGCATTTGTCAGCGAGCCGGAGTGTCGATAGCTTAGAGATAGCAGTGCCGACAGCGTAGAGATAAGAGTGCCGACGGCTTAGAGATAAAAATGATCGATCGAGATTGGCAGAGCGGCGCACTCCACCGGCAGAACGGTGCCGGCGATTCAGGATTTCGCTCCGGCAATGTGCAGCCCGAAGTTCTGCCCCCGGCCCCAGAACCCGCGAGCGGTGAACCACCCTACTATTCGCCGTATCCATCTCCCCAGCCCACTGTCGCCCGTCGCCGCAGTCCCGCGACCTGGGCCGCTGCACCCGCGACCTACCTGCTCATGGGCATCAACTGCCTCGTCTTCCTCGGCATGACCCTGAGCGGAGTTTCCTTTTTATCCCCAACTGTCCGGCAGCTGTTGCATTGGGGCGCCAACAATGGGACCTACGTGCTGATTGGCGGGGAATGGTGGCGTCTTGTCACTGCCATGTTCGTCCACGTAGGCATCATCCACATCGCCACGAATATGTGGTGCCTCTGGAACCTGGGCCTTCTCGCCGAGCCTCTCATGGGTCCGCTCGGCGTCTTCGCTGCCTACATATTTACCGGTTTTGCTGGAAACCTTCTCAGTGTCGCCGTCCATCCAGGCGTTCCCGGCGGTCCGCAATCCATCGTCGGCGCGGGCGCTTCCGGTGCAGTCTTCGGACTCGCCGGCGTACTCATCATTCTGCTCAAGTCGCCGCTGCTGCCCATGCCGCAAGCCGAGCTCAAGCGCCTTCGCTGGAGCGTCATCCAGTTCGCGCTGCTCAACTTTGCCATCGGCCTTTACACGGCCTTCGGCCCCAGCCCCGTGCAGATCGACAACATGGCGCACCTGGGAGGATTTCTGAGCGGACTCGCCTTCGGCGTCCCGCTCGTCCCCCGTATCGGCGCGCCGCGCGAGACCTTCTTCCGCCGTCGACGGTTCGCCATCACGGGCATGGCCTTCGCACTGGCCCTGCTCTTTTACGGCATGCGGTCGTATTGGCTCACCGCCGCCAGGTAGCAGTGCAATCGAGCCTGTCTTATCGAAAAACTAGTAGGCAATCGGCGGGGGACGCCGTGGGCTGTGCAAGCCTACCGGGTAGCCGTTGCCGCGAACTTCTTCACCATGGCCAGCAGCAGCTTGCGGTCGCTGTCATTCAGATTGGTGGAGTAGCGGCGAATCTGGGTGAGGAAGCGAAGCTCATCGTCCGTGAGCTTCTGCGTGTTGAGTTCCCGGCCAAGGGAATCTTCCGCAAAAAACTGGGCCAGCGGCAGATCCAGCGCGTGCGCAATCTTGGACAGGGTATCGAGAGAAGGAACGGTGTGGCCGTTCTCAACCCGAGACAGATAGCAGCGCAGAAGTCCTGTGCGCTTCTCAATATCACCCTGAGACAGGCCCTTCTGCAGCCGATATCCCCGGATGGTCGATCCGATTTTCATAGTCTTGCCTTGGCTCCCCCCTCGTTCGTGCGGGTGGGTTGCGTTGAGTATTGGCTGCATAGTTAACATGCCCTTCGCTCCTCAGGCAAGAACTTTCTTGAAGAATAAAGGAACTGCTCCACTTCCCACGATACTTTTCCGGAAATTCCCGCCCGCGTCCCTTCCTTGATTCGTCCCGTAACCTACCAGGTATCTCCCCCTGAAGGCGGCGGCCACGCGCCAAGTAATTGGCGCAGCAGCACCACCCGTCCGAGATGATACGCATTGTGAGTCGCCTCACCCTCGACCTGCTCGCGCACTATCCTCGTTCGCGGGGGCTCCGGAGCTCGCGACTGGCACACCACCGTCGATCCAAGCTGCGCTTCATCCCCGGCGATGCCCGCCAGCTGGTCTGCCCTTTGCAGAAATCGCTGCCGCACTGCATCCCAGGGCTCGTCCATCGACGGCGGAAATCCTTCGGCCGCATGCCCCGGATACGCAGTCGGCTTTCCGGCCATCCAGTCCAGCGTCAGCCCCTGCCAGAAAGCCAGATGCCAGATCTCCTCGTAAATCGAATGCGGAGCGCCCGGATAGCACCGCTGCGCCATGACCTCATCCACGCCTTCGAGGATGTGTCTGGGCGGCGCTCCGTATCCGTTGCCGATCAGATTTCGTTGCAGCTCGTTCATCTTTCCTCCCCGGATTTAGCCTCGACCTCGATCATCATATCCAGCCGGCCAGACGTAAACTCAGAGAGCAGCAACTTATCACGGAGAAAAAACATTTCATGGCCGCGGAGCTTCGCGGGGGCCGATGAAGCATCATTTTAGATGGAGGATAGATCGCCGAAGGCAGTTGCTGTAACTTGCACGTGCCATGAAACGGATCGACCTCAACGCGGGGCGTCTCGCCGGCAGGCTGCACCGCTGGGCCAGTCAATCCCGGCGTCTTATTGCCACGGTTTATAGCGAGCTGTGGCGCACCCGGGCCTTCACCATCGCCGCCGCCCTGGCCTTCTACTTCATGTTTTCGCTGGTTCCGGTGCTGGTGATCTTCTCCTCGCTCCTGCAGTTCTTTCCCGTCCCCGACGTCTTCCAGCAGATCCTCGATCTCATGGCGGAGATCGTCCCTGCCGACTCGATGACCTTTGTCGAGCGTATCCTCTCCGACATCCTCACGCCCAATCGCGGCAAGCTGCTTACCTTCGGTATCGTTGGCTATCTCTGGACAGCTTCCGGCGGCTTCTCCTCGCTCATCGAATCGCTCGACATCGCGTACGACGTCGAGGTCTCACGCCCCTGGTGGCGTGACCGCATCCGCGCGCTCGTGCTGGCCTTCACCAGCGGAGGCCTGGTCGCTCTTTCCGTGCTGCTTCTCATCGTGGGACCGCACTTCGGCGGTTTCCTCACCGAGGTCTTCCCTGTGCCCCACGCCGTCGATCATCTATGGCCTGTCTTCCGCCCGGTTCTGATCTTCATCACATTTGTCACCGCACTCGAGTTCATCTATTACCTCGGCCCCAACGCCAGGCACAGCTTCATTTCCACGCTGCCCGGAGCCGCGTTCGCTATCTCGATCTGGCTCACCGGATCCTGGTGCCTCAGCTTCTATCTGAGCAACTTCACGAACTACAACGCCACCTACGGCTCCATGGGAGCCATCATCGGACTCATGCTGTGGTTCTACATCACCGCCCTCGCCATCCTCATCGGTGCCGAGTTCAACGCCGAACGGGCCAAGCAGCGGGCCGCCGGCGCCGTACATGAGATGCCGCCCCATCCCGAGGCCCCGGTGGCTGGACCCATGTCCGCGACCCCGGCAGCCGTCAAGCCACAGGCCTAGAGATTTAACCACAAACCGGGGCCTGTCGTCCTTGGCGTCTTGGCGTCTTCGCGGTGAATCGTAGCCGATATATGAGACCGGGAATTTCCTACACCCGTTCCCTGCCCCTACATGTACATGCCGCCATTCACGTCCAGCACATGCCCAGTGATATACGCCGCTTCATCCGACGCAAGAAACCTCACCGCATTCGCCACCTCCTGATCGGTCCCGGGCCGCCCCAGCGGAACATGCGACAGCATGGCCTCCCGCTGTTTGTCATCGAGAACCTCCGTCATCGCGGTCTGAATGTACCCCGGAGCCACAACATTCGCCGTGATCCCGCGCGACGCCAGCTCTCTCGCCAGCGACTTCGTCAGCCCGATCAGGCCTGCCTTGCTCGCCGCATAGTTCGACTGCCCCGCCTGCCCCGTCTCCCCGACAACGCTCGAGATGTTGATGATCCGGCCCCACCGCGCCCGTAGCATCGAACTGACCACCGCCTGCGTCATCAGGAACGCGCCGGTCAGATTTGTAGCCAGCACCGAGTCCCAGTCCGCGCGCTTCATGCGCATCATCAGGCCGTCTTTCGTGATGCCGGCATTGTTTACCAGAATCTCGATGCTCCCCAGCCGCTCGATCGCCGCCTTTGCTCCAGCCTTGATCGACTCTTCGCTCGCCATGTCGATGGCGAACACCTCCGCCACACCGCCGTTCGTAGCGATCTCTTCCGCGACCTCGGCCAGCCGGGTCTCGTTGCGGGCGGCAAGCGCGACCCGCGCTCCAGCCTGTGCCAGCGCCACAGCGCAGGCCCGCCCTATCCCCTGCGACGCTCCTGTAACCAGTGCATTCTTTACCTGAATAGACATATCCGTCGTCATTTCTCCGCCGTTGATTATAGAGGGGCCGCGATCGCATAACATTGCCGTCTCAAAACAGAAAGGCCGCCCGAAGGCGGCCTCTGCTTGTCTGCGAAACCAGAATCAGAACGGGTTGAGCTTTGACAGCCCCTTCTTCTTCTTGTGCTTGCTCGAAGACTCGTCGCTCGAATCGTACGGAGCCTTCTTGTTCTTCTTCTTAGAGCTCGCCGTGCCGGTATTCACCTGAGCTCCTCCGCCCTTCACGTCGTTGATCTGGTCCGGAGCCTCGGCCGGCTTGTCCACCGGCGGCAACGGCTGGTTGTTCGTCGGCGCGACAGCATTTACAACCGGCGTATCCTTCACCTTCACCGCACGGTCGGCATCCGCGCTCGTGCCCGTCATCGGAGAAGCAGCGGTCGTCGTATTTGCGTTCGCTCCTCCGCCGGCTCCATTTGTGGTGCCATTCCCCGCGCCATTAGCAGCGCCGTTCGGACTGACGTTGGCGTCACCAGCCGGGGCATCCGCATTCGATGCTCCGGGTGCGCCGCCATTCGGGATCTCCACCGTCACTGTGCTGCCCGCTGAACCCGACGAATCCGGCACCGTCTCAAACTTCAGGCTTGCCGGCTGTTCGGTCCGAGGAGGAGCCGTGCCGTTGCTGATCGCCGCCGAATTGGCATCGCTTGCCGTAGTCGGCGCGGCCCCGGGCAGCGGCTGGCCCTTCAGAGCCGCCTGGTAGATCTCTGTCGTCTTCTTGGTCACCTCTGGCGCCAGCGTCGGAGGCGGATCGGTCAGCGTAGGTTCACCTACGCGCGCCGCCTCGACCGTCGAGGGCGTATGCTTCACCAGCATCATCGCGCGACCCTTCAGGGTCACGTTGACTCGGCTGCCTTCTTCGGCTTCGCTCTCCGCCATTTCCTGTTGCGTCGGCTCCGGAACCGGCTGCCCCAGCGCGATCAGCCGGTCCTTCGCATCTTCGACGTGGGGTGCCATGGGATAGCGCAGCACCACCCTTTCCCACTCCGCAGCCGCCCGGTCGTGGAACGCCTTCACCAGTTGCGCCTTCGTCGCCGGAGGGATATTCAGCCTGCCGACCATTGCGGCCTGCTGCGCGTAGGCGTCTCCCAGCGTGATCAGCGTCAGGTCGCTGTGGCTGAAGAGCGGATAGGTATCCGATACCGTCTGCAGCCGCGCGATCGCCGCCCCATAGTTCTCGCGCGTCGAGTAGAACATCCCGATCTCAAACTGCCGCTGCGCCAGAACCTCCTGCACATCCCTCAGCCGCTGCTTCGCGCGTGGAATCAGCGGCGAATCCGGAAAATCCTGAATCATCGTCCGATATTCCTGCTCGGCATGCACCGCGTTCTGCGGATCGCGGTCGGGTTTTTCCATCTGCTGGAAATAGATATCGCCGACCTTCATCTGCGCTTCGGCAGCCTCGGGCGTATTCGGGAAGAAGGTGATGAAATCCTTATACTCGGCCTCGGCCTGCGTCAGTGCCGCCGAGCCGCCCTCCTTGTACCAGGTGTCGCCGATCGCCAGCTTGGCGCGCATTGCGTACTCGGTTTCGGGATACGTATTCAGCAGCGTCTGCAAGTCGAGCCGGGCCACGTCATACTTGCCCTTCTTCATGGCAATCATGGCCTTATCGAACAGCTCCTTGTCGGGCTGCTTCGAATTGACATTTGCAAGCGGATTCTGGGTCACGTCGCCCTGCTTTTTCTTCTTCTTGAAGATCGCATGGGCCGATGGCATGAGCGCCACGCACAGTCCGATAGCCGCTATCTGGGTGACAACGCGATTCATAACACCTCAACTTCTTCCAGCACTCTTGCTTCGCCTTTTCAGGCCGATGCCGCTGCTGCCAGTTGCGCGGCCTCTAACAGCTCGCGCGCGTTTTGCTCCGCGCGCCCATGGCTGAACACTGCGCTTCCTGCCACCAGCAGGTCCGCTCCAGCTTCGACGACCTGCCCGATCGTATCGTGAGCAATGCCGCCGTCTACCTCGATCCTGTAGTTAAGACCCATTTCCTCGCGCAGCTCTCTCAGCCGCCGGATCTTCACCAGCGAATACGGAATAAAGCTCTGACCGCCAAAACCTGGATTCACACTCATCACCAGCACATGGTGGACGATATCGAGCACCGGAACCAGCAGATCGACGGCCGTCGCCGGATTGATCACCACCGCCGGCTCCATCCCGTGGTGCCGGATCAGCTGCAGTGTCCGGTGCAGGTTCCGGCACGCCTCGTAGTGGACACTCATCCAGTCCGCGCCCGCCTCCGCAAACGACTCCACGAACTCATTCGGATTCTCGATCATCATGTGGCAGTCGATCGGCAGCTTCGTCACCTTGCGCAGCGATTCCAGCACCGGAGTCCCAATCGTCAGATTGGGCACAAAATGCCCGTCCATCACATCGAAGTGTATGACGGTGCCGCCGCCCGCCTCGGCAGCCTTTACCTCATCCGCCAGGTGCGCAAAATCGGCCGACAGGATCGATGGAAGCAGCTCAACCAAGATGAGGAAAGTGTATCAAGCCTGAAATGAAAACGGGTGCCCATATCCCCATTTCAGCGCAGAATCGGTATTCTGAACGGCCGCATTCACCTGCTAATCTGGGCGCGCCGAAGTCCTTGAGGTGACCCATGCGCTCAAACCGCTCTGTTCCTCCGTGCCCAGTAATCCCTGTCCTCCGCTATCCCGACCCTGCCGCCGCGGCGGAGTGGCTGGAGAAGGCTTTCGGCTTCACCGTCCGCCTGCGCATCGCCAACCACCGCATTCAGATGCGTGCCGGCGAGGGCTGCTTCACTATCGCGGAAGGCGATGTGGTGCCCAACCATTCGTGTATCGTGCAGGTGCGCATTGAAGACGCCCTGGGGCACTGCGAACGGGCGCGGCGGGCGGGCGCTCATATTCTTACTGAGCCGGTAGACCACGTTTACGGCGAGCGGCAATACAACGCCGAGGATTTCTACGGACACCGATGGGACTTCACCGAAACCATTTCGGACGTAGAGCCAGAAAGCTGGGGAGGCACATCCGTGAACATTTGAGATGCCCGCATTTGGGCCGAAAGGTGGAAAGTAGATATTTAGACGTTGTCATCCTGAGCGAAGCGCCGCCTGCGCCAGAAGAAAGGACCGGCTTTTTCTTGAACAAACACGAATTGGGTGCCCCACGTCCGGATTTTCGGACGTGGGATTTGCGTTCTTTGCGTCTTGGCGGTGGATCAACCGGGCACTGACTCTACGCCCTAAAACCTGCTCCCTACACCCTGTACCCTCACGTCCGCGAACACAAACCCATCCCGCTCCACCACTTCGCCGTTCTCCACCGGAATCTCTCTCCGGAACATCGGCCCCGCATACGCCACGGTATGAAACTCGCCCCGCTCCGCGCACGGATCGACATCCTCCGGCATGACACTGAGCATCTCCTCATCCAGATCCCGTCCCGCAAACTCCTTCGGCAATTTCTTCGGATCGACGCACACGATCCGCGCCTTCACGCCCGCCGCGAGCATCTCCCGCACCAGCTCCCGCGTCGGCCGTCCCCACAGCGGAAACACCGGCGTCAGTCCCGACCCCGCCAGCTTGTCTTCTCTATAGCGGCGCACATCTTCGAGAAAGAGATCGCCGAACGCCATCACCTCGACGCCATCGGCGACGGCCCGCGCGCACGCCTCGCGCATTGCCGACTCATAGTGCTCATTCGAGCACGGCCACGGCAGCGGAACCGTAATCAGCGGCAGCCCGGCAGCCTCGGCCTGCGCCTCGACCAGTTCTCTCCGCGTGCCATGCATTGCCACTCGATCGAACTCCGCATTCATCGTCGTCAGCAGCCCGGCAATCGCATACTCGCCGCTCTGCCGCAGCACATGGAGCGTCCACGCGCTATCTTTGCCGCTGGACCATGAAACCAAAACCTTCTTCTTCATGCTTCCAACTTAGCTTGATACGGAGAGCTAGTCTCCAACTTCCCGCCAGTGTTAGCGCTTGTTCACGGCTAGCCACGCCATACCCCGGTAGGAATCCGCCACCATCCAGGCACCAGCCATCAGCGCCCAGGAGATGCCCGTCTCACTCCATTGAAAGGCATCTTTGGAGCCTAATGCCACGATGGGCACCCACACCAGCAACAGGAACATGCCGATCTCGAGCGCCGAAAGCGCGGCTGCCAGCCGTGCATACACGCCGATGAGCACGGCTATGCCGGCCACAATCAAGGCCCAGCCGGTGAAATACGCCCAGAACACATGCCATGGCAGCCAGCCAGGCACCAGCGAGACAGTATTTTGGAGATAGACGAAATGGGCAATGCCGAAGGGGATCAACGCCACGCCGTAGAGCACCCTGGCGATGCGCAGACCCTTGTCGCCGGTCGCGAAACCGAGCCTGCGTCTGTCCCAGCCAGTGGCGAACCAGACGTAGAGTACCCAGGCGGCCGCCGACATCACCGCGATCTTGCAAGCTGCCCACCAGAAGTCCACCGTCGGCGAGAGAACGATGCCTGGCACTCTCAACAACAGCAACCAAAGCAGGAGATAGGCGAGCATCGCACGGGCAGTGAGGGCGGCTGTGCGTTGCCAGAGCAGGCCAATGCCACATGCCAGGGAGATGAAGGCGCTGATATACGCCAGTGCGGGCACACCCTTGGGAACCGGCTCCCATACGGGGGAGAAATCCCCTTTGATGAGGCCCAGGATTCCGAGGCCGATCATCGTCGCCGCAAAGACCGCATGACTCACGCTGGCGATGCGCACCGCCCCATCCTCCGCTGGCGTTCGGGTTCATCTGCTGAGATCAACATACCTCACACCTACCGGGGGTGGCCGAGTAGAAGCCGGTGATGCTCACGATTGCCAGGACCAGCGGCGGAGCGCCTATACCTGCGTAAGATTCTGCTGAAGATAGGATTCTCAAGGAAGTCGCATCGGATCTGACTACAGGTTGAAAGGAAGACCATGGACCATCGCTTGGGCCATCCCTGGACGAGGCGAAAGTTCCTCGGCCGCGCAGCCGCATCCGCCGGCGCTCTCACCCTCGCTTCTCCGCTAGCCAATGCTTCTGCAGCGGCAGGCGCTCTGAGCCCCACTGATGCTTCATCGCCTCTCCGCGGACGCTTTGTCACCCATGTCTCGGTCGTCCGCGTGAATCAGATCGAGGTGACACGCACTCGCAATATCGGAGAGGACGAGGCTCCGCTGAACAGCCCGGACCATATCCGTTCGCGGCGCCAAGCCTTTGCCCGCGGCTGTCCGGATGGCCGAATGACGTGGGCAATCAGCTGGCTGGCGCTGGTCGACAACCGGCAGGAGTACAAGGAGGCGAGGCGACTGCTCGTGTCGTATCACGATAAGTACGGCGACGAGATTACCTTTATTCCGGGCGGCTACTTCGCGCCCATGTACAACACCCGCCAGGAGACTCGCGAGACCATTCACGAAGCTCTCCAGATGATCTCGAAGATGGTAGGCGATGGATATCGCCCCCAGTGCTTGGTGGCCGGCTTCATGGACTCGGAGAATCAGCACTACCTCGCCACTGAAGAGGGCATTCATGTGTGCCAGGGACAGATCTGGAGCCAGCACGGCATCGACAACGGCGACGGGGACGGCGGCATCTGCTATCCGTACTATCCCAGCCTGGAGCACTATCTGAAGCCGGCCCAGGGCCCCGCGGATTCTATCGACTGCGTCTGCTTGGATGGCTGGACATGCGACTTTCTCCCAGCCCGGCGCAATGGTTTCGAAGGACACTTCAACAGCCGCATGGGCGTGGGCCCGATCGAGACGGTGGAGGATCTGGGAGTCGAGGTGGGCCGCAAGGAAATGATCGACACCACGGCGGTGCACTTCGATCAGGGCTACTCGCTGAATGGATTCGGCTGGGTCACCGCGATCTGGGAAGTATCGATTGGTCACGATAAGGACCTCACCTGGTGGTTGCAGGCCATCAAGGAGAGATGGCCGGACACGAGAGTGGTGACCGAGGGTGAGTTCGGCATGGAATGGCGCAGGCAAGTGCCGAACAATGCGTCGCTCAACTACCGCTTCGAAGCCAAAGGCACCGGCGCGCCCGGTTCAGAAAAGGATCTGGAGATCCGCTGGTATATGAACCAGGAGTTTCGCCTGGCGCTGCTCCATAACTGGGTGACCGCCAGTCCGTGGATGGCGATCGACTTTACCCGGTACGATCTGCCCGCGCGCGAGCCTCAAAGCTTGCAGCGGGAATGGAGCCTGATGAACGTCCTGAACCAGAAGGGAACACGCCCCCAGGACAAGCCAATCCGCTTGGGACAATTACCTCCCGATGATCAGCACCTCATCTATGCGAGGTACCCGGAGCTGAAGAGGTGGGCGTAACGGCTTAAGACGCTCGCCCCAATTCTTTCTCTTCGAACGTGTAACCCGATCCTCTCCGGGTTCTCAAATGGTTGCGCACATAAAGACCGAAGCCCCAACGCTGCCTCTCCGGTAGGCGTACGGCCTTTGTTTGCGCATACATGCTTCACCAAGGAGTAGCAGATGCGAAAAGCAGTTCGCGGTCTATGGGCCGTCGCTCTCGGCGCCGTAGCATTCACCCCCACTATGCACGCCGCTGACAAGTTGGCCGGCTCAAGCTCAACTGTCTTCGTCATGACGAACGATACTGTCAGGAACGAGATCCTCGCATACCAGCGTTTCATCGATGGCCAACTCACACTCACAGGACGCTTTCCCACCGGAGGCCGTGGAAGCGGTGGCACAACTGACCCCCTTCAATCGCAGGGTTCGCTTACCCTTAGCCAGGACCACAACCTTCTCTTTGCTATCAACGCGGGAAGCGGCACCATATCAAGCTTCCACATTTTCGGCGGTCTGCCTGTCCTTGTTGATCAGGAGCCTGCCGGGGGAGCGTTCCCGGTCGCGGTAGCAGAACACGGCGGCACAGTCTACGTTCTCAACGCAGGTGGAAATGGAGCCATTGTGGCCTTCCGCGCTGATAGCCTCGGCCGCCTTCACCAGATTCCCGACTCCACCGTTCACCTCACAGCCGCAAACGACGGCGCTTCCTCCATTTCGATCAGCCCTGACGGCAGCACCCTCGTCGTCATCGAAAAAGGTCCCAACAACATCGACACATTCCCCATCCACGCTGACGGAACTCTCGGGACTGTAGTTGTAAATCACAGCGTCACCCCTGGAGTCTTCTCTACCGTCTTCGCTCCGAACGGCTCTCTGATCGTCTCTGAGAACCAACCCGGCGGAACGGATATCTCCAGCATCTCGTCCTACACCATCAACGCCAACGGCACCATCACAGCCATCACCCAGAGCATTCCCACCTTCGGCGACGGCAACTGCTGGAATGCCATCACGCCGAACGGCAAGTTTGTCTACGTCGACAACGCTGGAACCTTCACTGTTGCCGGATTCTCCGTAGGTCCCAACGGTGCGCTTACCCCAATCGCCGGAACCATTGTGGCCACTGAGCCTCAAGGTGCGGCGAACCTCGACATCGCCGTCAGCGGTGATGGCAAATACGTCTACACACTCAATTCCGGCATAGGAACTGTCGGCGTCTACAGCATCAATTCCGACGGCACTCTCAACAATGTGGGTGAGATTGAAGGCTTGCCCAAGAGTGTGGGATTCAACGGCATCGCGGCTCTCTAAAAACAACCCTTCCACGCTCCTCCAACGGCCAGCGCAAGCGTGATCGCGCTGGCCCGGTTTCTTCTAACCCCGTCACCGAATGGCTGGAGGGCCCGCCAAAAAAAGACTATCGAGCGCGTTAAGGGAAGCCGAAGGTCCGGATTTCGACGTGGAACTTCGCGCTCTAGGCGTCTTTGCGGTGAAATCTTTGTGTCCTTTGTGGTGTGCTGGGTGCCCCGAAGGTCCGGCTTTTCGGACGTGGGTTCTCGAACCCTACGCACCCACCGCCACCGTTTCCCCCGTCTTCTTATCCGGAGCCAGCGCGATCAACAGCACCCCAATGACAACCAGCACACCCGACCCCATCAGAAATCCCGAGCGCATGCTCGGCATTTCCAGCCCCTGAATCGACATCGTCACGGCGTGGGCGAAGCTCGACCAAGCCGCGAATGCGATCACGCTGCGATGCGCCGCCGGGTTGCGCACCGAGATCAGCAGAAATACTCCCAGCGTGAAGTACAGGCTCATCATCATGGTGTCGCCCGTATCGGAGCCGGCCGGACCCAGCAACCCCCAGATCAGCGGAACAATAGCGGCCGTAAACAGCAATCCCACCAGCCCAAGCACGACCCTCAGCACTCGATCCCGCCGCATAGTGTCCTCCTCTTAGTGATCCGACTCCTCGCGCCTCTGCAACCTCGGCCCGCATGCGCTCGAAAACGGATTCGCCAGAAACGTCCCCGGAATCCCCGACACAATCACGCTTCCATCTGCATTGAAGTGCGCCGTCCGATACTCGCCATCCGGGAGCCCGATCATCCGCCGCCAGTTCTGCCCGCCGTCGCTCGTCAGATACACGCCCGTGAGCGCCGTCACCACCTGCCGATCAGGATTCGCCCGGTCCACGTCTATCCCATACGCACGAATATTCGGTCCGGTTGCATCGTCATTCCGGTGGTAGACAAACTCCGCATCCATCACCTTCGCCACTACATCCCTGCTCACCGGCTCATAGATCCCCCAGCACGCCGCAATATGCAGCCCACCCACCGTGTTGATCGCATGGATCGCCGAGTCGTCTCCCACGCCCTTGACCATCGTCCACTTCATCGTCCGCAGGTCCAGCCGATACACCTGGTCGCCCGTCCCCACATACAGCGACTCCGGACGCGGCCGCCCCGGCTTGTCCCACTGCATCGAAAAAATCTGCAGGTCAGTCGGAATCTGCGGCAGCGGTCCATCCTCCACCCACTCGCCTCCGCGTCCCTTGTGATAGCTGAACAGCTTCGGCTCCATATCGAAGTAGCCGTACGCCACGATCATCCGCCTGCCATCCGCCGTCACCTTCGCCGCCGCTGCCCTGACCGGCTCGCCCTCCTTCTTCGTGATGCTGACCCACGGCCGGTCATGCGGAACCCGCGGTCCTTCGATATACCTCACCACCGCCGCTCCATCGTTCGGCGGCAGCACCTGGAACGCCCCCTTCTGCGTCGTGATCACGAACTCATTCCCGCCCGGCAGCACCTCGAGGCCGTTGCGCAACCCCTCATCGATATCCGAGTCGTAGTACCTCGCGTCTATCCGCGCCACCTCGGTCCACGTCGCGCCGCCATCCGTCGACTTCGAGATATACATCGCCTGCTGCTCTGCCGGAATGCCGCTGTGCAGATCCGCGTTGAGCGCCCATATCGCATTACGATTCTTTGCCTTCGCATCCTGATCGGTCGCGATTACCTCGATAAAATCCGCCGCAAATCCATGACTGCCCGGCAGCGTCTTCACCTCGCGCACAAAGCAGCTGTCTGTAGCGTTCGCCCCAATCCCGTCCGGCACTTGCCCCCATGCCATCAGCGGAGCCGCCAGCAATATGAGCGCGAATTTTCTTTTTAGCTGCATTGCATTCGGCTTTTCATGCGGACACTGTCAAAAGCGACAGTTCCCATATTGAAGCAGGGCATCTATGCTTTCTGTCAAAGGGTTCTGCTCACGTTGGAGAGCCTTAGGAATTCTTGGCCACGTCGTTTCCTTTCCTGAGTGATTGCCATGCAGTCAGAGAGCAATCCCAAACACGACGCAACTCAGGCCCAAACCCCCAACAGGATCACCAATTTCAAAAATCGGATTGTTCGGGATGAAACGCGGAAACAGCTGGGCCGGGACGGTAGTGTTCCGGTTAACGACGAGCCGCCTGGGTTCCGCTGGTTGATCGAAATTTGCGGACTATTCATTTGCCCGAGCCCTCCGTGCCTTAACGGTGATCGTTTCGCAGGCGACAGTTCCTGCTGATCGGAGGCAAGCATGACTCCGGTCAAAACCACTCCAGTTCGAAAGACACACATCAAGGAGGAAAGTCATGGCACCGAAAGACCCGAAACAAATGTTCTTGATGCTTCTTAGCGACGTGCGGCGTAGCACAGAAAGAGCGGCCAGGATCTACCAGGACATCGGTAAAGTGGCGCAAGATCCGCAGATCAAAGAAGCTTTGGAATCGCGGGCGTTCATTTCTCAGAGGACCCTGGAAAAGCTCGATCAGTGTTTCAATCTCATTAACGAAAAGCCCGTGCAGCTCTCAGGCCGCCTTGAGGAGGTCTTTGTAGAGGACTTCCGGAAAGAACTAAACGAGATACAGTCTCCCGAAGTCAGACATCTCTTCATTCTGGCGAAACTCGTGCATCTCACTCACCTTCGCATTGGCGAATATGTCGCCCTCGTTGCGGCAGCCGACCTTGGCGGACACTTCGGAGTTGGCGTGCTGCTTGAAAGCTGCCTCGCAGATAAGATGGCTTTCGTTGAGCGCACCCGCCGCCTGATCAGGCACATCGTCGAAGCCAGGCTCGAAGAGCGCATGGCGGTACACGCTTGAGCAGCACTTAAACTCGTCCCAATTGACGCGCGCCGGTTCGGAATCCCTCCGGACCGGTGCGTATCATGCGCCTGCCAGGGACACATGACCCGTTGAGGGAGCAGCCTACAAAAATCTTCAGCCGCGTGTTGTGGCTCCCAATGCCGGGGGCCGGGACCCACGTCCTGTCGGCCGCCCCGTCGGGCTTCTCTTCTCCACAACCGCCGCGTCCAGCCGCTGCCCGATCGACGCAAACTCCTCGGTAGGCCCGTGCCACCGCAAATCGTCGACATCCGCGAACAGCGGGATGTCCGTCCGCAGAGTTGCCAGCGTTCGAAATAGCAGTGCGCTCTCGCGTTCGCGTGAGAGCGTAGCCGCCAGAGTGCCCGCATTTGCCGCATTTACGCCCCACTCGCGGCAGTCCGCCGGAATCGTCTCGATGTGCCCAAATTTGGCCAGCACCGCGGCCGAGGACTTCGCGCCCCAGCCCGGCAGTCCCGGATAGCCATCCGCCGCGTCCCCTACCAGCGCCAGATAATCCGGTATCGACGCGGGCGGAACCCCGAACTTCTGGATCACTCCCGC
Organism: uncultured Acidobacteriaceae bacterium; assembly: GCA_963782175.1. Taxonomy (GTDB): domain Bacteria; phylum Acidobacteriota; class Terriglobia; order Terriglobales; family Acidobacteriaceae; genus Silvibacterium. Next base: position 55,959 of record CAWAIX010000003.1, on the reverse strand, counting down.
CTCGTCGTACGTCACGCCGGTCCTGCGATTCAGCTGGACAACGCTATTGCTGCGCACACATTGCCCCAGGTCCTTGTCCGGAGTACAGATGACAACCTGCTCGATCCGCTCATCCCGCGCGGCCAACGACGCTCCGGCCGCCAGCGCGTCATCTGCTTCGAACTCCACCATCGGCCACACCACAACGCCCGCCGCCGCCAGCGCCTCTTCGAGCAGGGGAAACTGCGCCAGCAGATCAGGCTCGACTCCCTCCCCGGTCTTGTAACCGGGCCACAGCGAATTGCGAAACGATTCGATCACCTGATCGGTCGCGACCGCAATGTGCGTCACTCCGCCCTTGAGCATGCCCAGTACAGAAGCGACGACACCACGAACAGCGCCCACTTCGCGCCCGTCCGCATCCCGCGCCGACGGCACCGCGTAGTAGTGCCGGAACAGCTCATACGTCCCGTCGACCAGATAAACCTTCAAGCCCTTACCTCGACACGACAGTATCGGACAGCCGGTGCTCGATCAACAACAGCCCGACCCATCGCCGACTCGCGATCGCGCCCTCTTCCAGCACCACGCCGGAGTCTGCTCCCAGCGTCTACCGCGACCGCTTCGGACTATAGCTCCTGGAAGGCGCAACTCTGGACAGCTCCGTCCCGCAGTTTCGTGGCCCACTGACGAACACGGGTGGGACGCATTATTCCGGCCGCGCTAATATGGCGACGTGGTTAACCCAGACGTGCACTCCCTAGACGTGAACACTGTCGACTGGCTTCTCGATTCCGACCCTGCCATCCGCTGGCAGGTCATGCGTGATCTGACCGATTCTCCCCCGGCAGCCATAGCCGCGGAGCGCGCCCGCGTGTCGCGCGAAGGGCTCGGCGCGAAGATTCTCGCCTCACAGGAATCGGACGGCTCGTGGCGCCGCGCCGACGCACCCGCTTGGCTGTCGACGCTCTTTACGTTGCTCTTCCTTCGCGCAACCGGCATCGATCCCGCCGAACCTGCCGTCGAATCGGCGATGGCGCACCTGGAAGCCGGCTTGCGATGGAATGACCTAGGCGGCTGCTGGGACTTGCGGCCTCCGGAAACTGGCGGCAACACCTTCTTCGAGGGCGAAGAGGAGCCCTGCATCAACGGCGGAACCCTTGCCGTCGGCGCCTGCTTCGGGCACCCGATGGAGAGCCTCGCACTCCGTCTCCTCAGCGAACAGCTCGACGACGGCGGTTGGAACTGCGAGGCTCCGAAGAGCACGCGCTCGTCCTTCCACACGACAATCTGCGTGCTGGAAGGACTCCTCGAGTACGAGCGTGCCATCGGGCCCCAGCCCCATGTCGCTTCCCAGATCGCAGCGGCCAGAAGACGCGGCGAGGAGTACCTGCTCGCGCGCAACCTGTTCCGGCGGTTGTCGACCGGCGAGGTTGCGAACCCAGAGTTTCTGGAACTCGCCTTCCCTCCCCGCTACCATTACGACATTCTCCGTGCGCTCGACTACTTCAGGGCCGCCAATCTACAGCCCGACCCGCGCATGAGCGATGCCGTCCATCTCATCAAAGAGAGGCAAGAGCCCGACGACCGATGGCTGCTCGATCGTGCATATGACGAGGCGCTCTCCGTGCCCTTCGATGAATCAGCAGGTGAGCCTAGCCGGTGGAACACCCTCCGGGCGCTGCGGGCGCTCCGTTGGTACGAGCGATGCGGCCTCTAACCGGTAACCGGTCCATAGGGCTGCACGATTAGGTCGGTGCCGAATCTTCAGAATTCTCATTCCGGCCGAAGTCCGCCCGCTCCTTCAGCGCGAAGCGGAGGGACTTGCAGTTATTCTCATAACCAATACCCGCTCTGCATCAAACCGGAGAACAACCCTTGGACACGAGCCATAAAATCATCCCCGACGCCCGCAATCGCTGGAGCGCTTTGACTGTCGCCGTCGCGCTGCTTTCTTTCAGCGCCGGCGTCCTCCTCACTGCACTTGTCATGCATGCGCAAGAGGTCAGAGCCGAAAGCAGTCGCGTCTTCGAGCTGATGATTTACCACACGGAGCCCGACAAAGTTCCAGCTCTCGAATCCGTCTTTCGCGACGTTTCGAAGCTGCAGTCCAAACATAATCTCAACGTGATCGGGTATTGGGTACCCTACGACGACCCAGCCTGGAAAAACACCTTCGTCTACCTCGTCGGTCACTCCAGTCAGGGCGAGGCTGAAGCCAATTGGCGCGCGCTTCACGCCGACCCGGCGTTTCAGCGGTATCGGAAGGCCGCCGAGCCTCTGATCGAGAAGCTAAACGGCGAGTTTCGCGTCGACGAAATCTACATGCATCCGACCGATTTTTCGGCAATGAAGTAGACCGCGCCGGCCAACCGCCGAGCGCCCCATTCAGGCCCGGCGTTGGCTTGAGCGGGGGCTTTATACACTTCGCAGGAAGGCGAGCAGGTGATCGTAGTAGACCGCCTGGTCGTCCCACATATCCAGGTGGCTTCCATTCGGACAGATGGCGCACGTCGCATTCGGCATCAGCGAGGCCATTTTGCGCATGTCGGCCGGATCCATTTCATCCCAGGTCGCACCCATGGTGAGCGTCTTCACCTTGATCTCGTGCAGCCGGTTCCAGCGATCCCAGTCCTTCAGGTTGCCGGTCACTTCGAACTCGCTCTTGCCCTGCATCTGGTTGTAGATTTTCTGGTTGCCCAGGCGAAATGCCCGGCTCACCGGCTCAGGCCAGGGACTGGTCCGGCAGAGCATCTTCGGGTAAAGCTCTTCGTTGACAATCCGCATGTAATCCGGATTGTCGTAATCTTTGGCGGCCTCCAGCGCATTGAAGCGCTGGAGAGTTTCTGGCGATAGCAGTTGCTCTTTCAGAGCAGCCGTGCGCTTCAGATACGACGCCGTACTGGCCGTCATGTTGGAGATCACCAGGCCGCGTAGATGCTCCTGGTAGTTCAACGCGTACTCCATCGCCAGGATGCCGCCCCACGAATGGCCGTACAACACAAAGTGATCAAGCCCCAGCCCTTGCCGAACCTCTTCGACTTCGGTCAGATAGCGCGCCAATGTCCACAATGACGGGTCATCGGGAACATCGGAATTTCCGACACCGAGCTGGTCGTAGTAGTACATCTCGATGCCGGCCTGGGGCAGAAACGACTCCATCGCCTCCAGGTAGACGTGCGGAAAACCGGGCCCACCGTGCAGCAGCAGAACTTTGACCGGTCCCGAGCCCATCTTCTTGGTCCACACCTTGTATTTGCCGCCCACGACTGGAACCATCCGTATCCCGGCTACGCGAATACCGGCGGGATTCAAAGCGTCGGATGAGGTTTCAGGTTCAGGATTTCTTACGTCTTCTGCACTGGCGAGTGGCACCGACGAAACCGAGCTGCCGCCGCCAGAGCAGCAGAGCCCTTCAGAAAACTTCTTCGTTCCATATATTGCGAATCATATCGAAGATAAGATGGCGCTCCACTGGGCGCCTATATCGGTTTCAGCCCGTTGTAATTCATTCAGGCAACGGTGCGAGCGCACGATCGCCGATCTTGCCTTGCGTGCACTCGCCATGAAGCTCTGTAGCAGCCACATCCAGCACGCTGCGCATCTCCATGTGCCCTGACGCCCATAGTGCACAATGGGTTTTGCAAAGAAACACCACCCCGATACGGGAGCACTAATGAATACAGGGCATCCGCAAGGCAAGCTCACCCGCAGAGAAATGCTTCGCCTCTCCGCCGCTGTCGTGGCTACGTCGCGAGTTGGAATGATTTTCGCACCGGTCGCTGCGCACGCCGCCCCTGCATCCTCGCCCACCACCGCCGAAAGCCAACTCTACTCCACCCTCCTCAAGACCTGGTGCGACGGCCTCGTCGCCCGTCAGATCGTCGCGATGCGCGATCCAGCGTTCTACGGCGGCCTGCTTTGCCCCGCCTGCGCCCTCATCCACGGCCGTTGCGGCGACGCCGTCTACCCGCTGCTCAAAATGGCGCACACCACCGGCGATGAAAAATACGTCCGCGCGGCAAAACTCGTCCATGAATGGTCGCAGGCCCAGGTGAGCCGGCCGGACGGCAGTTGGATCAACGACGTCACGCTCAGCCAATGGCAGGGCATCACTGTCTTCCATTCCAGCGCGCTGGCCGAGGCTCTTACACACCACGGCGAGGTGCTCGACCCGACTACGCGCAGCGCCTGGACCGCGCGTCTGGCGGCCGCCATCAAATTCCTCGATGGCTTCATCAGCATCGAAACCGGCAACGTCAACTACCCCGCCACGGCTACTCTCGCCTTCGTGCTTTGCGGCCAGGTGCTCGGCGAGCCCCATTACATCGACCGCGGCCGCAAGCTCGCCCAGCGCGTCATGGAGAAGTTCACTCCCGACGGCTTCCTCTTCGGCGAAGGCCACCCGCTCGACGGAGTCTCGCCCAAGGGCTGCTGCCCCGTCGATCTCGGCTACAACGTCGAGGAGTCGCTGCCCGCGCTCGCCCTGTACAGCCTGCTCGCCGCCGACAAGGCTGTCGAGCAACAGGTGATCGCCGCTCTCAATACACACATGGAATTCCAGCTTCCCGATGGCTCGTGGGACAACAGTTGGGGCACGCGCAACTACAAGTGGAGCTGGTGGGGCAGCCGCACAAGCGACGGCTGCCAACCCGGCTTCCTCCTCATGGCCGGGCACGACCCGCGCTTCCGCGAAGCCGCCCGCCGCAACACGGAACTGATGGCCGCCTGCACCGACGACGGCCTGCTCTACGGCGGCCCCGACAATAAGTCGCACGGTGACCTGCCCTGCATCCATCACACTTTCACGCACGCCAAGGCGCTCGCCGCGGCGCTCGACCGTGGCAGCTTCCCGGCGGATCCCGTGCGGCCCGCGATCCCGCGCGACGAGCCCTACGGCCTCAAAAGCTTTCCTGTGATCGGCACGCACCTCGCCGCCGTTGGTCCCTGGCGCGCCACCGTCACCGAGTACGACTGGGAGTACCAGGAGCATGTGCAGGCCGGCGGCGGATTCGGCGGCGGCCACGTGACCGGCGGTGCCATCTCTGTGCTCTACCACATGGCGCTTGGCCCCATTCTCACCGCCAGCATGACCCGCTACGAGATGATCGAAATTTCAAACCAGCAGCAGGAGCGCGCCGGACCGCACATGCCGCTCACCCCGCGCATCGAGTGCACCGCCGGCGACACGTACACCAGCCTCAACGACTACAGGGCTAAGCTCTCGGCGACACACTCCGGCGCAGGGGCGGTCTTCGAGGCCCATGGCCGCCTGATGAGCAACACGCACAAGCCGATGGAAGGCGACGGCCTGCTGTATGGGGTGCGCTGGACGATAGGCGAATCGGCAGTAGAACTCGCAGCCAGTGTCACCGGCCAACTGCCCGCGTCGGCGTCGTTGCAATTTATCGCTCCGGTGATTGCCCGCGAGAGTGAGCAGGTTGAGCAGGTGAGCCCGCATAGCGTGCGCATCTCCAAGCCCAAGGGTTCACTCATCGTCAGCATCGATGCCGCCAATCGCTTCGAGCCGATTCCTGGCAAGCGCACCTTCAACCTTGTCCCCGGCTTCGAAGCAGTTCCGCTGATCGTTGCAATTGAGCCCGGCAAAGAGGTGCGCGTGAGGATTGAGGCTAGCGGCGAGGGGATGGCGCGGTGAGCCAAATAGCATGCACGGCGGCTTTGACGCCCATCCCGTCACAATTCCGGAACCATGCCCTCGGCGCATGCGTAGAAACGTTATCCCCACTCCGGAGTTCCCTACCCATGAAGAAGACGCTCTTCTTTGCTCTGGCCTTGTGCCTCTTGTCCGCCTTGCCTCTCACCAGAGCCCATGCGCAGACCGCGGCCGCGCCCGATCAGCTCTTCAAAACCATCCAGTCGCTCGATACGCAGCTCTTTGACGCCTACAATCACTGCGATCTGACGACGCTGGGCTCGCTTGTTTCCGAGGATCTCGAGTTCTATCACGACAAAACCGGCCTGGCTGTTGGCCGCCAGGTCTTCGTTGATGCCATCAAGAACAACATCTGCGGCAAGGTCACCAGGGAACTCGTTCCCGGAACCCTCGAGGTCTATCCCATCGCCGATTACGGAGCCGTCGAGATCGGCACTCACCGCTTCCACCACCCCGGGGAACCCGGCAACATAGGAGAAGCCAAATTCATCACCCTATGGCATCAGAAAGACGGCAAATGGTTGGTCACCCGCGTCATCAGCTTCGACCACCATCCCGCGGCTAAGTAGTACCGCTTTCAGGGTTGTCGGCTTTGGGCGCGATGCTTCCAATCGTCTTCCACGCGCAGCCCAAACTCGGCGATCCGCTCTGCCAACTGTTTCCGCAAACCGGGCGGCAGGTTGTGTCCCATGCCTTCGATCAGGACGAGTTCCGCGCCGGGAATCGCTTCGGCCGTCGCTCGCCCGCCGCTTACGTCACACATTCTGTCGGCCAGTCCGTGAATTACGAGGGTCGGGAGCTGCAACTTGCGCAGGTGCTCGGTACGATCGCCCGAGGCTACGGTTGCAACCGCCTGGCGAGCCGTCGCCACCATATCGTGTGAACGGTCGAACGCGCGGCTGGCCACATCTGCGATTTCGGCTTCATTCCCGGGGTATCCCGGCGAGCCGACAACCCGCGATGCACGCAGGAACAGTTCAATGAATTCGTCGGGGGTGGTAGCGGGCGGCCCGGAGAAAAGTTCCCGTAGCACATCCGGCGAGGGCTGTCCCACAGCTCGGTTCCCGGTCGTGGACATCATCGAAGTAAGCGAGACGACACGGTCCGGATGCTCGATCGCCATTGTTTGCGCGATCTGTCCGCCCATGGATGCACCGACCACATGCGCCTGCTCGATGCCGAGGGCGTCAAGCAGTCCGGCAGCATCGGCAGCCATGTCGGACAGCGTGTACGACGCTGAGGACAAATCACCGGCGAGGGCCGCCTGCAGATCGGGCATGGGAGCATCCGTCATGTGCGTCGAAAGCCCCGCATCGCGATTGTCGAAGCGGATCACCTGCAGACCGTGGTTGACGAGAGCGCGGCAGAAGGAATCAGGCCAGTGAATCGATTGCGCCGCGACTCCCATGATGAGCAGCACGGCTGGAGTCCGCCGGTCTCCAAGGCGCTGATACGCGATATTAATCCTGGCAAGCCCAACATTGAGCGCCTTCTGCTCCTCTGAGAGCGCATCCATGGCGGGCGCATTCGTCGTGGGCGCGTCCATCATTAGCGTAGCGATAATGGGTGCGACGATACCGTCTACTATCTCAGGCATGCTTTTCTCCTCCTCACAAGTCTGTTTTGTCGCTTGGCAAACATAGCCGGATTCAGGTTCAAAAAGTAGCTGTTATCGGCTTTGCAGGCTTGTTATGCTGAAGATGGCAGATATGCCGAATGCTTCGCGTGGCGCGAAAATCGCGCCCAGGCTCGTTGACCAGGTCACAATCGTTGCGATCTGACGACTCTGGGCTCGCTGGTTTCAGGACAAGGCCCGCATGATTCCCATTCGCGATCTCTTCGAAAGCCACCTGACGGTCATGAACCTGGAACGCTCCATGACTTTCTATGGCCAGACCCTTGGGTTGGAACTCGCCAATGTGCTTTGGGAGAGGCGGGTCGCGTTCTACTGGATCGGCGGGCGCGGCAACTCGATGCTCGGTTTATGGGAGGTAGGGACTGGTCCTCAAAGGCTGAGTCTTCATCTCGCTTTTCGGGTTGATCTTGAGAATCTCATGGCCGCGGCCGGGCGCCTTCGTGCCGCCAACGTCATTCCGCTCGACTTTGAAGAAAGACCAACCGACGAACCGGTAGTCTTTGGATGGATGCCCGCTGCATCGCTCTTTTTTCGCGCCCCTGATGCTAACCAGCTCGAGTTCTTGTCAATGCTGCCCGATGATCCCCAACCTGAATTGGGAATCATCAGCTGGAGCCGCTGGAACAGCAGAAACAAATGAATTCAGTACGGACGGATCGAGCGAATATTGAAGTGGCCGACAATTTTCCAGAACCAGCTACAATAAAGATAGGGATAAAAAAAGCCTGGCCGCCATTGCAGCCGGGCTTTTGGTGTCTTGAGGGAGTTCATGGTTTGGGACAGATTTTCAAATGTGTGCGGCAGTAAGCCGTGCAGTTGCAATCGATTACGAATTGTTCGGGATTAAACCAAATAGCATCTATTATTTACAGGCAAATAATAGAGAACAGATGAGAAACTCGCAAAATCCCTGATTTCAACCACTTGGACGAAACGCGATTTTATAAGTAGTCTGGAATCAATCGGTTTCACGAATTCCTCTCAAGTACGGGGGAGGGGGGGCGAGCTCAACCCTCAAGCTGACCCAACTCCTCCTTGAGCGCGACACCCGTGAGCTGGAGTTCCCGAGCCTGATTCAGATACCCCGCGATCTTCCCGGCAGCCAGGGCATACCCCAGCCCCTCCGGACGGATATTCGAGATGCAGTTCCGCTCCGCATCGCTCCGCCCTACCCGGGGAGCCCATGTGATGTACGCCCCCAGCGAATCCGGAGAACTAAGCCCCGGCCGCTCCCCGATCAGCAAAAGCGTCGCCGCCGCCCCGAGTACCTCGCCGATCTCATCGCCGATCGCGACCCTCGCCTGCTCGGCCACGACCACCGGCCCGACCCGCCAGTCGGCCAACCTCGGGAGCAGCGCCGTAAGCACCCGTACCGCGTGCCGCTCAACGGCAAGCGCCGACAGCCCATCGGCAGCCACGACCACCAGACTGGCTGCCCCATTCAAAGCCTGGTGTTGGCTTTGAGTGGGCTCGCATGACTCCAGCAGATCCCGTGACCCGGCCGATAGCCGGCGCCCGAGGTCCGGCCGCCGCAGATACTCCCCCCGGCCCCCCGCCGCGCTCCGCACCGAAAAAACCTCGAGGCCCAGCGCCGCGAGCCCCGGAACCAGCGTGACCGTGCTCAGCTCCGCGTGAACCGCATCGCGCGCCTCGGCCAGACACAACGCCATGTCGAGCAGCTCCGACGTGGCGAGACTCGTTCCCGCGCTGCGCAGAGCAACGCGCGCATTCGTGTAGGCGCGAAGCCCGCTGCGGTCCAGAGCCTCGCTCATGCGTTCAGCAGTCCCTGCATCGTGAGTTCCCTGCGAGCCCCGCCCTCAAGCCACGCCTCGAACTCCGGAGCCGGGCGAAGCCCCAGCACCGACCGCAGATACGCGATGTCGTGGAACGACGTGCTCTGGTAGTTGAGCATCACGTCGTCGGCGCCGGGAACACCCATGATGTAGTTCACACCCGCGACACCGAGCATCGTCATGAGCGCGTCCATATCGTCGTCGTTGGCCTCGGCATGCGTCGTGTAGCAGACATCGCACCCCATCGGTAGACCGAGCAGCTTGCCGCAGAAGTGGTCTTCGAGCCCCGCGCGCAGGATCTGCTTGCCGTCGTACAGGTATTCCGGCCCGATAAACCCGACCACCGTATTCACCAGCATCGGCTGATACCGCCGGGCCACAGCATAAGCCCTCGCCTCGCACGTCTGCTGGTCAACACCGTGATGGGCATTGGCCGACAGCGCACTGCCCTGCCCGGTCTCGAAGTACATCACGTTCTGCCCCACCGCTCCATCCGCGAAGATAGCCCCGCGCCGCTGCTCAAGCCCCGCTTCGTAGGCCTCGTCCAGCAACGCGAGGTTCACCCCGAACGACGCATTGGTCTTCTCCGTCCCCCCAATGGACTGGAAGAGCAGGTCGACCGGCGCACCGCGCTCCAGAGCCTTGAGCTGCGTCGTGATGTGCGCCAGTACGCAGCTCTGCGTCGGGATCTCGTACCGTTCGCGGATGCGATCCACCATCCGCAGCAGCGTCGTGACGGTCGCCACATTGTCCGACACCGGATTGATCCCGATCACGGCATCGCCCGCCCCCAGCAGCAGCCCGTCGAGGATCGAGGCCGCAATCCCCGCCGGATCATCCGTAGGATGGTTCGGCTGCAGTCGCGAGCACAGTGTCCCCGGCAGACCGACCGTCGTGCGGAACCTGGTCACAACCCGGACCTTCCGTGCCACCAGCACAAGATCCTGCAACCGCATGAGCTTGGACACCGCCGCGACCATCTCCGGCGTGAACGCCCGCGCGAGACCCGCCAGAGGGTCGCCCGTCGCCTCCTCGTCCAACAGCCAATCCCGGAACTCACCTACGGTAAAGCTGGCAAGCGGGGCGAAGGCAGCCCGGTCGTGCGAATCCAGGATGAGCCGCGTGACCTCATCCTCCTCGTACGGAATCACAGCCTCAGTCAGGAACACCGACAGCGGCAGGTCGGCGAGGGCCATCTGCGCGGCTACACGCTCGGCAGCGCTGACTGCGGCGATCCCCGCCAGGTCATCTCCGCTGCGCGGCGGCGACGCCTTGGCCAGCAGCGCCCGAAGGTCCTCGAAGGTATAGGTCACACCCCGGATTGTGTGCCGGTATGGCATAGCTGCTTGTAGCATACCGGCTCGCCCAACCAGTTCAGGGGGTCGGTGTCGTTGACGAGACCTGCTGCGGACTCGCAGCTGCGGCGGGCTGCCCAGCTGGCAGTTGCGCTCCCGTCATCGGAGACGGACCCGTCACAGGCTGAGGGCCCGGAGCATGTGGAGCCGGGACTCCCGCACCGGAGTTGCTTCCGCGCCGCGCTTGCCGGGCCGAGGCCGACTGTGTCTTGGGCGGCGGCAACGGTTCCGGCTGCAACGTGACCACGTTCACGACCGACGGGTCATCGCGCAGCTTGATGTAGAGACCATCCGCGTCCGGATGCGGCACGGACAGCTGACTGCCGGGAAAACCGTCGGGCACCTGCACAGGATGCGTGAATGCCGGGTCGCTGGAGACCGAGTCCAGGAGGAAGAGCCCACTGCCCGATAGCGAGCAGGGCTGATCAGGGGCCGGGGGGCACTTGAGATCCTGAAGATTCGGCAGCCGCACCAGTGTAGCCAACGGCTCCCAGTCGCCCTTTGCGCCGGCACCGTCTACCATACGAAAACGCAGCGGCCCGAAAGCTGAGGCTCCCAGAGCTTTCGTAGGATTCAGTGTGGCAACAGCGGTCTTCGAATCTTGAAGGGTGAGCGTGCCGTCGGGAATGCTGAGCATCGTCGAGTAGAGGCCGTCTTCGGTTGCAACCTCGACCTTGTCGCCGCGCGAAAACACCGGCGGATTTTGCGCCTTTAGCGAAAAGACAAGCTGTCTGTTCTGCGGCAGATCATGCTCTCCCGCAAGTTGAATGTTGGTGGGAGCCGGAGACGCTCCCTCGATGCTCTTGCCAAGCAGGTTCACCTTCGGACGCGACGCCTCAACAGTGACCTGCACCTTCTCCGTCCGCCCATCGCGAAGAGTCACCGACGCAGTAATGTGGTCTCCTTCAGAAAAGCTGTTGACGGCCTTCGGATCCTTCGCCGTCAGCACCAGCTCATCCTTTCCGTCCTGCCGCGACAGCTTGCCGGGTTGAAAGAGGATACTGCGCACCTCCACGGAGGCAACTTCGTCGAGACGGCTTCCGGTGAGCGTGCCCGTATCGTCTCCGGCATGCAGCGCAAAACCGTCGAGACTTCCGGCCGCGGCAAAAGAGCGCACAGGAACCTCAATCGCTTTTGCCGCCCCGAACTGCTTGACCTCGAGCGTAAGCGGACCCGGTTGCGCGTCCTTCAGTGGCAAGGTGACCTCGATGCTTTCTGGACCTGCCGGCTTCCACTGAGCCTTTTCGTCTTTCCCACGGGAATCCCGAAACTGGACAGACTCGACGCAGCTCGCGTTTTCTGCATGGAGGTGAACCGTGTCCTCCCGACCCACTACGAGTGCATCCTGATCAGCTGGGGCAAGCTTCCAGGTCTGTTCGCGCGGAGCCTCCAGGTGGAATTCAGGTCCTTGAAACGGCGTGAACCCCCAATTCCCGCTCACTGTTCCGACGAGAGGTCCGTGCAGCGGCGCGCCTGAGACCGCGCTTCCATGTGCAGTGGCCTTGCCATCAACCACTAAGCCGCCCTGCGCCGGATCGGCTTTGAGCGGCAGCTCGACGTCCTTATCGCCCTGCTTGACCTGAAGAACCAGAATCCGTGCATACCCGGTTGAAAAGACAAGGGGCGCACCGTCGGCAGGCAATACAAGAGGATCTTTCGCCGCGCAGAAAACCTGCTTTTCGTCTACCGCATGCAAAGGCGGTGGCTGCGCTGCTTGAACGGGAGGAAGAGCGACAACGATCACCGACTTGGGATTGTGGAAAGAGGGTGCGGTATTCAGCTTCAGGTCGAGACCGGTGTCATGATGAATTCCAAGCGCGGGGATGTATTGATACTCCGCGGTATGAAACGAGTCGAGAATGCGCGCGATATCCATGATCGACGCGACATAGGGGCTGTAGTACCCGAAGCTGGCTTGCGGAGTCATGGTGGCCTGCATGCCGAGGTCGCTCGCCGGCCCCGAGGTAATGGCGCCGACGACGGACATGCTGTGGCCATCATTCAGGATGAGGCTGTCCTCTTTTTGCGTGAGGCAGGACGCCTGCTCCTCGATGTCCTTGTCAAGGCAGTCCTTGTCGAGCTTTATACCGAGGCTCCGGGCCAGAAGAGGCGTCTCTTCTTTCAGCTTGTTTGAGTCCGTCGAATTGATACTGCGCACAGCGTTGAGATACGCATCGAGGCGAGTACGATCGAGGCTCGCCTGATTGAGATCCTGACTGGCGCGAACAAAGGCTCCGGGGCGGCCGCGCACGGCATTTACCAGCGTTTTGAAGTCACCTCCGGTCTCCGGAGCGAGAAAGAGTAGCACTTGCTGCGCCCCGTCGGGAACGGTGACATGAAGCCCTTCAACGGCCTTCTTGTTCCAGGTCTCCAGCTTGAAAAACCAGTCCTCAGGTGGCGGATTGGTCGATCCGCGAAGGAAGGCGGCGATCAACAGGTAGTGGGCGGACTGACCCGGCGGAAAATCGGGGTAGATGAGTAGCCTGTCACCCGCCGCGAGATTTGGAACGGCCGTGATTGGAAGTGTCTGTTCGCCACGCTTGACCTTCACTTCAATGCGTGGACCTGCGAGGTCGAAAGGCGCTGGATCGGCAAACACACGGACGGCAGTAAGACAGAAAAGAACAACAAAAATCCGCGACCGGGCTGATCGAAGGGCCATACATCTATCTTAGCGATTTCTCATCGCGCCGGGCGACAGTTAGCGCTCGTAAACCTCATCGAGTGCCCCTGATCAGCGACATACGGCAAAGTTAAATCCTCGTAAACGAAGTTCTTCCCGAAGCAAGAACCGGACGATGCGGCGCCCAGTTTCGATAATCTGGGCCGGTGCTATACTCTTTTAACTGAATGGTTAATCAATGACAAGCAGAGCCGTTCCCGTCCGTCACGACCGCGCGGACCAGACACGAAAGAACATCCTTCGCGCGGCCATTCGTGAATTCAGCGCACATGGTCTGGCTGGCGCGCGCACCGACACGATTGCGGAGTCGGCCGGCGTGAACAAGGCTCTGCTCTACTACTACTTCACGAGCAAGAGCGGCCTGTATGAGGCAGCATTCGAGGAGATTGCTACCGAAGTTGCCGAGCAGACATTGGCTGCCCTTGATTCACGGCATAGTCCCGGGGAGCGCCTGCTCCGTGCCGCTCTGAACCACTTTGACCGGATCCTGACGAAGCTCGAATTTCAAAGCCTTCTTCAGCAGGAGATGGTACGCCTGCGGCGTGGTGAGGTCGGGACGGTGCCGATTCTGGTGAAAAAAGTTTTCAAGCCACTGCTTGCGCGGTTTGAGGAGACGATTCATGAGGGCATCCGCTCCGGCGAACTGTGCGATCTCGACTGGCTGCAGGTGGTGTATTCGATGCTGGGCGCGAATGTCTTTTATTTCCTGAGCGCGCCCATGATGCAGATTGCATTGCCCTTCAATCCGCTGGAGAAAGCTGCACTTGAGACACGCCGGAGTTCGGCAGTGCAGTTACTGGGAACAGCGCTGTTCGCAGGACCGGGCGCAGGGCGCACTGATCGCGAAGCGCGTCCTGGCCGATATGCCCATGCCGCAGATCAGGAAAGATCACTTCGGGAGAAAAGGTCTATGAACCCACGCAATCGCGTCTTCATGATGCTTGGCATCCTCGCGCTCATAGGGCTCGCGTGGTATTTGTTTTCGACGGACCGGCCTGGTGACCTGCAACTGATCGGCACGGTGGATGCCAATGAAGTTATCGTGAGTTCGCGTATCCCAGGGCGCTTACAAACCCTTACGGTCGACGAAGGCGACGATGTGAAGGCGGGGCAGCTCATCGCCACGATCGAAAGTGAGGATCTCGCGGCAGCGACCGATGCGGCCAAGGCCTCCGCCTACAGCCAGCAGTTCAAACTGCAGGAAATGGCCGATACCGAACGCCAGACTCAGGGCAGCACGTCAAGTCAGCTTATCAACGCTGAGGCACAACTGCGCGTTTCGAAAGCATCCCTTGTGCAGGCCCAGGCAAATTACGAGCACCAGCAGGCCGACACCTCCCGCACCGTGGCTCTGGCGAAGCAGGGGGTAATGAGCGAGCAGGCGCGCGACGAGGCAATCACATCGCTCAATGCCACCAAGGCTGCCGTCGATGCGGCTCAGGAGAACGTCGCCGCGGCGGAGGCATCCGTGCGGCTGGCCAAGGCCAACCTGATCCAGGCCGAAGCTGCTGCAAAGACAGTGGCCGCCACCCGAAGCGATGTGCAGAATGCGCGTGCGCTCCTGGGCCAGGCGCAGGTGACGCAGGGCTACTCACGCATCGTTGCCCCGGTTTCCGGCAAGGTGAACGTGCGCGCGTCGCGGCAGGGAGAGGTGGTCGCGGCGGGAACTCCAATCGTAACCATCACCGACCTGACGCAGACCTGGGTCTACGCGCCGTTGCCCGAGATGGAGGCCGATGCGGTGCAGATCGGCGACAGCCTGCGGGTAGTCATGCCCAGCGGCGCGACGATCTGGGGCAAGGTCATCGCGAAATCGGCTGAAGCGGACTTTGCCACGCAACGCGACGTGAGCCGGCGCAAGCGCGACATCAAGACCATCAAGCTCAAGCTGCTCATCGACAACCCGGGCATGAAATTTGTGCCGGGAATGATCGCCTCGGTCTTCATCCCGAAGGACAAGCTGGTGACCAAATGACTGCTAACGGCGCTGGCGCCGCGATCGCCGTCGAAGACATCGTCAAGCGCTACGGCGATTTCGAGGCCGTGAGCCACGTCACCTTCGATGTGAAGGACGGCGAGATCTTTGGCCTGCTCGGGCCGAACGGCGCGGGCAAGAGCACGCTCATCCGCATGATGACAACGCTCATTCCGGTCACGAGCGGCCGCGCCATTGTCGCCGGCCACGATGTCATGAAAGATTCCGATGCAGTCAGGCGAACCATCGGCGTCATCCCGCAGGCTCTGACCAGCGATATCGATCTCACGGTCGAGGAGAACCTCTCGATTTACGCCAAACTCTATGGGATCTCAAAGGCAGAGCGAAAGCGCAATATCGACGAGTTGCTCGAAGCCGTGGACCTGACGAAGTGGCGCGGCGCGCAGACGAAGACCCTCTCGGGCGGCATGCGGCGGCGTCTGGAGATTGCGCGAGGACTGGTTCACCATCCGCGGATTTTCTTTCTCGATGAGCCGACGACGGGACTGGATCCCGTATCGCGCGTGGCCGTATGGGAGATGCTGGAAAAACTCAGGACGGCGCATGAGCTGACGATGCTGATCACGACGCACTACATGGAAGAAGCCGACCATCTGTGCGATCGCATCGCGATTGTAGATCACGGAAAGCTCGTTGCGCTCGATACGCCGATGGCGCTCAAGGCCAGCGTCCCCGCTGCAAATGTCGTCGAAGCGCAGTTCACGCATGAGTCAGAGGAGTGGTCAGCGCGCCTGAAGCAGCTGGCAGGCGTAACAGACGTGGAATCGCACGGCAGCGCCGCATACCGGCTGCTCACCTCCGATGGCTCGCTCACCACCACGCAGCTTGTAGAGATGGCGGTCGCGAGAGGCGAGGTCATCAAGTCGCTGAGCGTGCAGACAACGACGCTCGACGACGTTTTCGTTCACTACACGGGGCGTCAGCTCCGCGACGAACAGGTAAAGGCGCTGGGGTTCATGATGCCTCCGCGCCCGGGGATGCAGCCATGAACAGAATGATGGCAATCGTGGAACGCGAAATGCGGAAGTTCTTCCGTTCGCCCGCACTGATGATGGTCTCGATGACGCTGCCGCTGGTCCAGCTGCTGATCCTCGGCAATGCCTTTGGCGGCAAGATTCGCAACGCGCGCATGGCCGTGGTCGATTATGACGGCGGCTCGCAGTCGCTGAAGATTCACGAGGCCTTCGACTCGATCGCAGCGAATATCCGCACCTTCACGACGGTTCCTTACAGTGACGAGCAGCAGGCGCGCGAGGACGTGCGCACAGGCAAGATTGATGGGGCTGTCATCATTCCGAAGCAGTATTCGCGGCGCGTCCTTGCCGGCGATTCACCTGCAATCGGGATCGTGGTCGACAACACTGACCAGACGCTGAGCAATGCCCTCACGTCCGAGATGCAGGCGCTCGTCGATGCACTGAATGCTCCCGTGATCCAGCCGAAGGTGGTGCAGAACATCGCCCTTGAAGTCGTGGAGTTGTACCCCTACATCGAGTACATGAAGTATCTGCTCGCTGGGTCGATCACGCTGGCGATCTATGTGTCGGTCATGATCGGTGGAGGCATGCTGTATATCGACGACAAGGCGCGCGGCGTGCACGAAGGCTATCTCGTCACGCCGATCACGCGACTCGAAATGGTCATGGGTCTGAACCTCGCCGGAACAGCAAAGGCGATGCTCTCGGGCGTAAGCCTCACGGTAATCGGCTCGCTGATGGCGGGGCTCGGAGTCATTTTTAATCCGGAATCGGCGCTGCTGCTGCTGCTACTGATCCTGTCGTCGTCCATCGCCTTTAACGGCATGATGTTCCTGATGATGGTCCGCGTCGAGGACCCGCTGGTGCCGCGCGCGATGTTTGGCGTACTGAACACGCTGCTGTTCTTCCCCAGCGGCGCGATCTCGCCGATCACCGGATTTCCGAAGTGGCTGCAGGCCGTTGCTTTGGTCGATCCCTTCACGTATGCAGTCCACGGCTTCAAGGCAGTGCTGCTCAAGGACGGTGGCCTCGCGGCCATACACTTTGATCTGCTGTTCCTGTTCGGTTTCGGAATCGCGACGCTCCTGGTTGCGACGTCACTGTTCAAGCGGTCGTTGTAGGGCCCATCGAGGTGCTGACGCTGCTATCCTCTTTGTTTGGAGGAAAGACGTTCATGCTCAACCTTGAAGGTCGCGTTGCCGCCGTCTTCGGACTGGCCAATAAACGCAGCATCGCCTGGGGCATCGCCCAGCGGCTGAATGAGGCCGGATGCCACCTTGCCATTAGCTACCAGAATGAGCGTATGAAGGCCGAAGCGCATGAGCTGATCTCGGAGCTGCCGGGCGCCGAGGCCTTCCAGTGTGATGTGTCGAGCGACGAGGAGATCCACCACGTCTTCACGCAGCTCAAGGAGCGCTACGGCAAGCTCCATGTGCTGGTGCACTCGATCGGATACGCGCCCGCCGAGGAGCTGAAGAATGACTTCGTCAACACCACCCGCGACGGATTCCGGATCGCGCACGACGTGAGCGTCTACTCCCTGATCGCTCTCAGCCGCGGTGCCGCTCCGCTGATGACCGAAGGCGGCAGCATCATCACCCTGACCTACTACGGTTCAGAGAAGGTTGTCCCGCACTATAACGTGATGGGCGTGGCCAAAGCCGCCCTCGAAGCAAGCGTGCGTTATCTCGCCGCCGATCTCGGCAAGAAGAACATCCGCGTGAACGCCATCTCGGCCGGGCCGATCAAGACTTTGGCCGCGCGTGGCATTGGCGGACTGAGCGACATGCTGAAGGCTCACGCGGAGCGCGCGCCCCTCCATCGCAACACGGAGCAACTCGAAGTAGGCGGCACCGCGGCCTACCTCGCGTCCGACCTGGCCAGCGGGGTCACCGGCGAGGTGATCTACGTGGATTCGGGCTATAACGTCATGGGATTTTAGGAACTCTCGACCCCGGCCTTGCGTAATTCATCAGCAAGATGATCAAGTTTTTGCTGTGGTGCGTGCTCCTGTTCCTCTGCTGGCCTCTTGCTCTGCTCGCGCTGGTACTGTATCCGCTGGTATGGCTGCTTCTGCTGCCCTTCCGTCTTGTGGGGATTGCAGTCGGAGGCGCGCTTGAGCTGGTGGCGGCCATCATCTTTCTTCCCGCCCGGCTGCTGAGGGCAATCTGAGTCTCCATTCGTCACGATTCCTTTCCCAGCCGGCCCAAGCTGGTGCACACTGAAGGCGGGAGTCGCGGGACAAATGCTGGAAGAAATCCGGACAGGCGACGGAAGTCAGATCGGGCGGTGGATATCGATCGGATCGCACAGCGTTCTGCTTGCATTGCTGATTGTTGCAGCACGCCACGCCTGGCAGGTGCGTCCGGCAGTTGGACACGGTGGGGAGCAGTCCTCGATTCTTTATTGGGACGACTCCGTCGGGAGCGGGTCATCTCGTACCCACGCACTCCAAAATGCCAAGCCTGCTAAAACTCGACGCGCCAAAATCATGAGGGCCGAAGAGAATCCACCTTCGGAAGCCGAACAGCCCTCCCAGCAGGAGGCAGCCAGTTCAGCAGGCAGTTCGACCTCGAAATCGCCGAACAGCGGCGCAGGAGACGGCTCGCAAAACGCTACGCCGGCGTTTCCGGTGTATTCGCCTTCTCCCCATATCGACAGATCGCTGCTGCCCAGAACGGACGAAAACGTCGTGGTTGACGTGGACGTCAGCGCGCTGGGCGAAGTCCTTGACGAGAAACTGGTCCACGGTCTCGGGACCAGCGTCGATCAGACGATTCTTGACACCGTGCGAAGCTGGAGGTTCCATCCTGCGACGGTAGACGGCAATGCAGTCGCTTCGGTGGCCGAGCTTGTCTTCCCGCTCGGCCAGAAGTGGCGGGGGTAGAGGTCCCTGGTCGATCTACACAGCTGATCGCCCTCGGGTGAACAGCCGAATGAGCAACGTGAGAACGACCGCGCCCAGAACGGCAACAATGATCGTGTAGAGCATCCCGCCCTGCCCGGCAAAGCCGAGTGAGCGCATGATGAAGCCGCCGATAACCGCTCCAACGATGCCGACCACAATGTCCATGAGCGCGCCGTAACCGCCGCCGCTCATCAATTTGCCGGTGATCCAACCTGCGATCAATCCGACGATAACCCACCAAAGAATCACCATATACGCTCCTGATTTTCAAGACCTACGGTTTTATAGGATGCGCAAAACGCTGTTCCGCGCCGGGGTGGTGGCATCAAGGCACTCTTCGGTTAACCTGTAACCGCAGTTCTTCACCTGAATCGAACGGTTATGAGCTGGATTCGTAGGTCGCTCGCAGTTCGCTATCTGTGCGCCACTCTCGCGCTCGGCTGTGCGACGTTGTTTCTGACAGGTCTGGTCGCGCCGGGCCGTGCCCTCGCTGGCAAAGATCCGGAGGCGAAGGTTCCGATTCTTGTTGAACTCTTTACCTCTGAAGGATGTTCGAGTTGTCCGCCCGCCGATGCCCTGCTTCAGGCCATCGACCGCGAACAGCCCGTTCCCGGCGCACAAGTAATCGTCCTGAGCGAACACGTGGATTACTGGAATTACGAGGGATGGCAGGACCCGTTCTCATCATCCAGTGCGACTGAACGACAGATGATGTACTCAGCACGATTTGATCAGCAAGGTCCTTATACGCCGGAAGCAGTGGTCGACGGGTCCAGGGGCATCAACGGTAGCGACCAACGGGCACTGCTTGGCGCTATCGAAGAGGCCGCACAGAGGCCCAAGCTGGAGATCGCGATTGCGAAAGCGGATCTGAGCGGAAAATCCGTTGACGCCCAGGTGAAGGTTGCTGCCCATCCGCACGCCGATCTGTATGCGGTGCTGGCCGACGATCACGATCAGTCAAGTGTGTCCCGGGGAGAAAACTCAGGCCGGCATCTGGAACACGTAGCCGTGATGAGGTCGATCCAGAAGGTGGGATCGCTTGATAAGGACTTCGAAAAGCAGATCCGCCTCAACCTGCCTCACGGATCCGAAGGAAAAATGCGGCTCGTCTTCTTCGTCGAGGAGCGGAGTACAGGTCACATCCTGGGGGTTGCGGAAGCCCGGCTGTGACCTAGTGCTGCGCGCACGGCGATTGCGCTTCGCGCCGCATCGCCGGGGGCTCAGCAGCCCCCCGCAATAGACGGGATTACCAGCACCTCGTCGCCATCCTTGAAGGCGTATTTCTCGTTGCCGAGGAAGCGGATGTCTTCCTCGTTTACGTAGAAGTTGATGAAGCGGCGCACCTGCCCCTGATCGTCGCGGAGGTGGGTTTTGAGCGCCGGGAAGTTGGTCTCGATATCGGTGATCAGCTCCGGCAGATTGCCCGCGTTCGACCGGATCTCCCGCGTGCCGTTGGTGTGCTTCTGAAATGCATTGGGCAGCAGGACTCTAACGGACACCGGCGCCTCCATGGACAAACTCTCGCTCTTCATTTTGTTCCTCCAGATAGGTTTCAAAATCCGACAGGCGCGGGCGAACCGGCGCCTCCAGCTCGTACGCACCCGCCAGCGCGTCTGTCGTCTTGAGCCCGTTGCCGGTTATGCAGGTAACAGTCAGCTCGTCCGGATGGATGCGTCCGTGGGCGTATAAGCGCGCAGTGACGGCAGTCGTAACTCCACCGGCTGTTTCGGTGAAGATGCCCTCCGTCTCGGCCAGTTCCTGAATCGCCGAGACGATCTCGATGTCGGAAACGTCTTCAGCCCACCCGCCGCTCTCGCGGATGGCCCGCGCCGCGTAGACCCCGTCGGCAGGGTTGCCTATGGCCAGCGAGCGAGCAATCGTGCAGGGCTTCTGCGGCTCGATGTGATCGGCGCCCGTCTTGACCGCGGTCGCGATGGGTGAGCAGCCAGTGGCCTGAGCGCCGAAGAAACGCACCTCCTTCTCCTCAACCAGGCGGAGGGCGATCAGCTCCTTGAAGGCCTTGCGGATCTTGGTGATCAGCGACCCGCCAGCCATCGGGACGACCACGTTGTCGGGCAGACGCCAGCCGAGTTGTTCGGCGAT
Organism: uncultured Acidobacteriaceae bacterium; assembly: GCA_963782175.1. Classification (GTDB taxonomy): domain Bacteria; phylum Acidobacteriota; class Terriglobia; order Terriglobales; family Acidobacteriaceae; genus Silvibacterium. The sequence continues at coordinate 34,852 of CAWAIX010000003.1, read as the reverse complement.
CTCAAAGCCGACGGTCTTCGAGCCTTCGGCGTAATAGGGGCGCAGATTCACATTCACGAATCCCCAATTGAACCGTTCGGCAATCTGCGAGCAGAGGCGGTTGACGTGGTCATAGTTGCCGTCGATGCGGACCAGCGTCGCGCCATAAACCTGGGTGTTGAGGATCTTCGCCGGTTCAAGGTCGGCAGGAACGAGGATATAGCTCTTGAGTCCGAGCCGCGCGGCCTGGGCGGCAACAGCATTGGCCAGGTTGCCGGTCGAGGAGCAGCCTACAGTATCAAAGCCGAAGATCTGCGCGTTGGCCAGCGCGACGGAGACCACGCGATCCTTGAAGCTCAGCGTCGGCAGGCAGACAGCGTCGTTCTTGATGTACAGGTTCGTCGCGCCGATGCGCTTCGCAAGTCGCGGCGCACGCAGGAGAGGCGTCCAGCCAGCGGGCGTCGGCGCGGCGTAGTCGTCGGGAACCGGGAGCAGGGTCTGGTAGCGCCACATGCTGCTCGGGCCCTTTGCGATGGACTCACGGGTAAAGGTCTTGCGGGCAGACTCGAGGTCGCACTGAACCTCGAGAGGAGAAAAGCATTCGTCGCAGATGGAGAGTGGCGCGTTGTCATACCGCTTGCCACATTCCCGACATCGCAATTCATAGGCGGACGCCATGAAATCCCTCGTTTCCGAGAGCGGCGGCGGGACCCAGCAGGGCTTTCCCCTATGGGTACAAATGCACGGGCGCGCGTGACGAACTCAGTCGCAACTTCTGGTACTGCCACAACCTGGGATTCAGCGAGATGCGATACAGCCTGCACCCCGAATCTCATGTTCCCCGCTTCCCTTTTCGAGAACCAGGAGAGAGTTGACACCGATGTCTCAGATTGCCTGAGCCGGTTGTCGTGGCGTCACAGGGCCCGTCCCTCAGCCACTCTTCATGAAATTCAGGCTCGCTCCTAAGAGCAAACTTGAATACTCAATTAGATACCACAAGGTCGGTGGGGTTGCAAGCAATTGCGTGGGTAATGGTTCAGTTTCCGGTTTGCTGGCGATCCTCCCGGAACCCCGTCTACGCCTCGCAACGCCTTCCGATATACCGACTGCCGGAGGATACTCACTGTGTATGAAAGAGCTCGGTTTTTCTTTGTCTGTCGGAAGAGAATAGGAATTCAAGCCGGTTGCGGAGATCATTATGTCCCCAGCACCAAAATCTCCTCACCGCCGAGGTGCCACATGTCCTCTTCCTCTCCGGAGCACATAGCTGTTCGTACGTCTTCCGAGAACTGTACACGAATCAAGAAGCTTGGCTACATCGTGGGCAAACATATGAATCTGTATGGCGAACACATGGAGCTGGTTTCAGATCCATTTGTGGATGGTGACTGCGTAGCCGTCCAGGCCATCAGCAGCAGTAATCAAACCGTACGGACTATCGAGCTTCCCGTAACTATTCTCGCCGGTTGGGAGGACCTGTTCCAGGAACTTGCAAATCCCACTGCCTCGGAGCTCACCGCAAAGACTCCACTTTCTGGGTCGGCGGAGGCGCAGTAACCCCTGGCTGTAATCGCCGCATGGTCCAGGGCAGTTCTCGTATGTTCGGCAAACCTGAAACTGACCCACTACCCATTATTGAACGGTCATCGCTGCTTCAGCGCTTCGAGTTCATCGAGCGTTCGCGGCCAATCGGCACCCAGCAACCGCGAGAGGCTGCGGTCGGCGAGAACCTTGCCTCCGGTCTGGCATTTCGCGCAATAGTTCGTCTCGTTGTCTGCGTAGCGGATGCGCTGGATCGGTTCTCCGCAGCGCGGACATGGGAGACCGTAGCGGCCATGTACAGCCATGTCTTTACGGAACGCTGTAACCTTCTCGGGGAATCCCGCCTTCGCTTCTTCGCTGAGCCGGTCGATCCAGAGCTGCAGTGTCTCCCGTGTGGCCTTGTATAGCCGCTCCCATTCTTCAGGCTTGAGCTTATGAGTGAGCGCAATCGGAGAAAGCTGCGCCGCATGCAGGATCTCGTCGGAGTAGGCATTGCCGACGCCGCTCACGATGCGCGGATCGGTGAGAGCGCGCTTCAGCGTGCGATTCTCGACGGTCAGCGCAGCTTTGAATGCTTCGAGATCGCTGGAGAAGACCTCGATACCGCCCGGATCGACGGCGCGCAGCGCCTCTTCCCCTCTGAAGACATGCAGCGACGCCCGGCGCTTCGTACCGGCCTCCGTCAGAACCAGAGACCCGTTGGGAAAATCGAACGCCGCCAGACTATTCCGGCCGGCCAGCTTCGCTCCTGAAGCCTTCCAGTGGAGGCGTCCGGCGATCATCAGGTGCAATACAAGCCAGATGTCGTTATCCAGCCCAATGGCGATGCGTTTGCCGACGCGTCGCAATTCGCGCACGGCGTGGCCCTCGGCGCTTTCGATCGGCGGCTGCACGGTGCGCAGCAGAAAGGCACTCCCGATCCGCACATGCTCCAGATTCCGGCCAATGATGCGCGGCCCGAGCGCGCTGATGTAGGCCGAGATGTCGGGCAGCTCAGGCATCGCGGTATCAGCTTAATCCAAGAAACCTAATCGAAGAGCTGAGCTTGGATCGGAGTCCCGTTTTCCGGTTTGTCTGGCTCCTGAAAATTGTGCAGTCCCACGCCCACGAGACGATAGCGCTTTTCGGGGCCAAGTCCCACGCGCTCAAGCAAAGATAGCGCGATGCCGGTCAGATCTTCACACGAAGACGGCGGATGCGTTGGCGTGAGACTGCGCGTCAGAATATCGAACTCTTTCGTCTTGAGCTTCAAAACTACGGTGCGCGCGATCCGGGTCTCCTTTCGCGACGACGACCAGACCCGCTCGGCGAGATGCCGGATCATCGGCTCCGTTTCTGCCAGGGGCACGTCCTCCGGAAATGTATCTTCAGCGGAGATGGACTTGGTCGGCCGATCCGGAATCACAGGGTTAGTGTCGATGCCACGCGCCAGCTCGCACAGCCGCACACCGTACCGTCCGAAATGGCCTTCCAGAACCGGCAACTCTACGCCGCGCAGATCCCCTACCGTCTTGATTCCCAGCTCTGAGAGGCGTTTCTCAGTAACTTTGCCGACGCCTGGAATCCGCCCGACGGGAAGCGGCGTAAGAAATGCCTCAACCTCTTCGGGTTGGATTACGAAAAGCCCGTCCGGCTTGCGCCAGTCCGACGCAATCTTCGCCAGGAATTTGTTCGGGGCCACTCCCGCCGAGGCCGTTAGATGCAGTTCTTCGCGAATCTGCTCGCGAATGGCCTTAGCGACTCGCGTGGCTGTGGGCAGGCTGCCCTTGTTTTCCGTCGCATCGAGGTAGGCCTCGTCGAGCGAGACCGGCTCGATCAGGTCGGTGTGGCGTTGGAAAATTTCCCGTACGCTGCGCGAGACGGCTCGGTAACGCGTGAAGTCTGGCGGGATGAAAATAGCCTCGGGACACAGACGTTCGGCGCGCATGGCCGGCATGGCCGAGCGCACGCCGAAGGCTCGCGCCTCGTAGGACGCCGCACATACAACCGAGCGGTTGCCGCGCCATGCCACGACAACCGGCTTGCCTCGGAGCCCGGGGTCATCCCGCTGTTCGACAGAGGCATAGAATGCGTCCATGTCGATGTGGATGATCTTGCGGACGCTCATCGGCACCATCTTATGCTCCGATTAGACTAGGGAGTCGCGAGAACGATCCAGACCTGAGTCGCGTATCCCGTACACGGAGGTCAACTTGAGTCCGGAAACAGGACCCCAGACGAATGGCTTGACGGGAGAGCCTGCGCCCTCAGCGCACTATCTGCGCATCTTCAAATCCAATGTCTACGTGCGCGATCACGACCGCAGCCTCCAGTTCTATGTCGACCAGCTGGGGTTCAATGTGCTTGCCGACGCTCGCTTCGAGTTCGGCCGATGGGTGGCCATTGCCCCACCGGAGGGTAATACCATCCTCGCGCTGGTCGCGCCCAAGCGCGGCTCGGAGAATTACAAGCTGATCGGCCGCAACACCCACATCGGGTTCATCGCCGAAGACATCAACGCAACCTACGAGCTCTGGCGCAGTCGCGGCGTGCGCTTCGAAAATCCTCCCCAGGCGCAGCTTTGGGGCGGCACCTTCGCCCGCTTCCTGGATATCGACGGGAACACCTTTGAGCTGATCGCGTCAGACGAGATGAGCCGCGACATCGAAGCCCAGCGCCGTGCCAATGCCGAGAGACTCGAGGCCGAACGGCGCGCCGCGCAGGAAATGGAAATCGCCAAACAGGTGCAGGCCCGGCTCTTTCCTCAGACTTCGCCTCCAGTCAAGACTCTCGACTACGCCGGCGTCTGTATACAGGCACGCCATGTCGGGGGCGATTATTACGACTTCCTCTGCCTTGGGCCCGAGCGGATCGGCCTGATTGTAGGCGACATCGCCGGCAAAGGCATCGCCGGCGCGCTGCTGATGGCGAACCTGCAGGCGAACCTGCGCAGCCAGTTCAGCCTCGCGCGCGATGAGCACCACACCTTTCTCGAGTCGGTAAACCGGCTTTTTTACGAAAATAGCATCGATAGCGCCTACGCCACTGTCTTCTTCGCCGAATACGATGGGGCTGCCCGCCGGCTCCGCTATACGAATTGTGGTCACCTGTGCGGCCTGATTCTGCGCCACGACAATACCCTGGAACGGTTGCATTCGACGGGCACAGTGCTTGGGCTCTTCAAGGACTGGCAGAGCCAAATGATGGAATGCCCGCTCTTATCGGGCGACGTGCTCGCCCTCTACACCGATGGCGTCACGGAGTCATTCAACCCGGACGGAGAGGAGTTCGGCGAAGAACGCCTCGTGGACTCTCTCCGGCATCACCGCGACGAGCCCGCGTCCCGGATCGTATCCGCCATCGTCGCCGATATTCAGCACTTCAGCCCCGACGAACAGCACGACGACGTCACCCTGATCGTCGCCAAATGCCGCGATTGAAGATCAGCTCTTTAAGGCGTTGGATGTGACGCCTATCACATCTAATTCCCCGCAGCCCAGCTAGCCTTGACCCCATCCGCCCTGGAACGCAGGAGGGGAGGAATCATGTTCATTCCTGCCGAGGACTCGGTCTACGAGGCATGCCGCAAGCGAGGCATATCGCGCCGCAAATTTCTTGAATATTGTGCCGGCATCACCGCCACACTAGCGCTGCCTTCGCGATACACCCGCGCCGTCGCGCAGGCGTTGACGCAGCACAGAAAGCCGGTTCTGGTCTGGCTGGAATTCCAGGATTGCGCCGGCAACACCGAATCGATGCTCCGCTCCTCCCATCCCACGGTGGAAGACGTGGTTCTCGAATCCATCTCCTGGGAATACCACGAGACCATCATGGCCGGATACGGTCACGCCGCCGAGAAGGCTCTGGAGAGGGTGGTCCGCGAGGAGAAAGGCAAGTACCTGGCTGTCGTCGAGGGCTCGATCCCCACGGCCGACGGCGGGGTCTACTGCACCATCGGCGGACGCACGGCACTCGCCATCGCCCAGGAGGTCTGCACCAATGCCGCAGCTACCATCGCCGTCGGCGCCTGCGCGTGGGACGGCGGCCTCGTCAAGTCCAACCCGAACCCGACCGGCGCCCTTGGCGTGCACGAGGCCGTTTCCGGCACTAATGTCATCAACCTGCCGGGCTGCCCGCACAACCCCGCCAACACAGCCGCGGTGCTCGTTCACTACCTCACATTCGGCGAGATGCCCGCGCTCGACGGCTTCAATCGCCCGCTCTTTGCTTATGGACAGATCATTCACGACCAATGCGAGCGCCGCGCCCACTACGACGCTGGCCGCTACGTGCAGGAGTGGGGCGACGAGGGCCACCGCAAGGGCTGGTGCCTCTACAAAATGGGCTGCAAAGGTCCGCAGGCAACCTATAACTGCCCGACGGTTCGCTGGAATTCCGGCACAAGCTGGCCCGTAAAGGGCGGACACGGCTGCATCGCCTGCGCCTCGCCCCGCTTCTGGGATACGAAATCTCCCTTCTACGATCGGCTGCCGAAACCGGCTGGCTTCGGCGTCGACGTCACCGCAGGCGAAATCGGCTGGACGATTGTTGGCGCGGTCGCAGCCGCGACGGCCGCGCATGGAATCGGCCATGCAGTCCGCAGTCACATGTTCCCCATCAAGGAAACCCAAGCTGAGAAAACTCCAAAGACAGTTACGGAGGAGAAGTAAGTGGCACGCGTAGTGATTGATCCGGTAACCCGTATTGAAGGCCACCTGCGCATTGAAGCAGAAGTGGACGGAGGCCAGGTCAAGGATGCCTGGAGCTCAGGCACGATGTTCCGCGGCATCGAGTTGATCGTCCGCGACCGCGACCCACGTGAGGCATGGATCTGGGCGCAGCGCATCTGCGGCGTCTGCACAACCGTGCATGCGCTGGCCTCGGTACGGGCGGTCGAAGACGCGCTGGGCATCGAAGTTCCCGATAACGCCCGACTCATCCGCAGCATCATTGCCGGCACGCAGAATGTCCAGGATCACGTCATCCACTTCTACCACCTGCACGCGCTCGACTGGGTTGACGTTACGCTGGCGCTCAAGGCCGATCCGGCAAAGACGTCGCAGATCGCGCAATCCATCTCCGAGTGGCCGAAGTCGAGCACCGTCTACTTCAAAGGCGTGCAGGACCGCGTCAAAGGACTGGTTGCCAGCGGCCAGTTGAGCCTTTTCAGCAGCGGCGACTGGGGACATCCCGCCTACCACCTGCCGCCCGAAGTAAACCTGCTCGCCGTCGCCCACTATATCGAGGCGCTCGAGCTGCAGCGGGAATTCATCCGCATCCACGCCGTGCTGGGCGGGAAGAATCCCCACCCGCAAACGTATCTGGTCGGCGGCATGGCATCGGCCATGGACCCCAACGAGACCGAGTCCGCCATCAACCCGGTCAGTATCACGCTGATGAACGAGTTACTCTCGAAAGCCCAGACGTTCGTCCGCCAGGTTTATCTGCCAGATGTGAAAGCCGTCGCCGGATTTTACCCCGACTGGTTCAAGTACGGCGAAGGCCTCGGCAACTTTATGGCCTACGGAGACTATCCGAAGGGCAGCGTCAAGGATCCCGGCGGATACGGGATCCCGCGCGGCATCATTCTTAATCGCGACCTGTCCACCGTGCATCCGCTCGATCCGAAAAACGTGACTGAGTATGTTACGCATTCCTGGTACGAGTATTCCGAAGGTGATCAGGTCGGAAAGCCTCCCGCACAGGGCGAGACAAAGCCAAAGTACTCCGGCCCCAAGCCTCCCTACGAATTCCTCAATGTGGAGGAGAAGTACTCCTGGCTCAAATCACCCCGTTATGACGACAAGCCGATGGAAGTCGGCCCGCTGGCCAGAACGCTCGTGGCCTACGCTTCCGGGAACGAACAGATCAAGAAGCGCGTCGATGGAGTGCTCGCCGATTTGAAGCAGCCCCCTACTGCCTTGTTCTCTACCATGGGCCGCATCGCCGCACGCGCTATTGAGGCCGACTTCATGGTCGACAACCTGTCCACCTGGATCCAGCAGCTCAACGACAACATGGCCCACGGGAATCTTCGTATCCACGACAACAGCCTGTGGAACCCGGATGGCTGGCCGAAATCATGCCAGGGCCACGGACTCGAGGAGGCGCCGCGGGGCTCCCTCGGCCACTGGGTCGAGATCGAAAACAAGAAGATCGTTAATTATCAGGCTGTCGTTCCTTCAACCTGGAACGCCGGGCCTCGCGACGTGCATGGCAACCGCGGCGCCTACGAGGCAGCTCTCCAGGGAACCCCGATCGCCGATCCTTCCCGTCCCCTCGAGGTACTGCGAACGGTGCACTCCTTCGACCCCTGCCTGGCATGCGCCGTTCATGTGGTCGACGCCTCCGGACGCAGATATAGCCGAACGGTCCCGGCCATCTAGGAGGCACAATGGCTACGCTCACCAAGCCTCCTGCTGCAAAAGTCGTCGCGATCCGCGATCCAGACATCGTTTCCGTGTATGTCTGGGAACGCCCTGTCCGCCTCTTCCACTGGATCATGGTGGTCTCGCTTGCTGTTCTGACGATCACCGGTTTTTACATGCACCGGCCATTTCTGGTGGAAACCAGCCCCCGGGCATGGGCCATGGGAACCATGCGGTTCGTTCACGAGATCTTCGGATTTGTGCTGATCGCAGTTCTCTTGATGCGCGTCTACTGGTTCTTCGCCGGAAACGAATGGGCCCGCTGGCGCGCCTGGGTTCCGCTCAAACGGGAGCAATGGCAGAGCATGAAGAGCATGGCCCTCTATTATGCGTACCGGCGCCGCGAGCCGTATCCGGAAATAGGGCACAACTCGCTGGCTGCCGCGTGTTATCTGGCGATTGTGGGTCTGCTTCTGATCGAATGCCTCACTGGCCTGGTGCTCTTCAGCGTCGTCAGCGGAAGCCACTTTTTGCGTCCCATCGTCGGCTGGATCCCGCAGATCATCGATATCCAGTACATCCGCCTCATTCACTACTTCATCATGTTCTGCTTCATGGCCTTCATGATCCACCACGTCTATAGCGCGGTCCTGGTCTCCATGGAGCAAAAGAACGGCCTGATGGAAAGCATCTTCAGCGGCTGGAAATTCGTGCACAGAAGTCTTCTCGAGAAGGATCAGGCTGCCCAGGTCCAGGGCAGGAGATGAGCCACCCAAATCGCCCGAGGATTGCAATCCTCGGCCTCGGAAACCTGATACGCCGCGACGACGGCGTCGGAGTGCACGCAGTCCAGCGCTTGATAGAGAGTCGCGAACTCCCTCCCGCCGTAGAAGTGATCGACGGCGGCACCTTCGGCCTCGATCTGCTCCCCCGAATCGAAGGCGCGAGTTATCTGCTGGCCATCGATGCGGTGGATTTCGGAGGCTCTCCCGGAACTTCATGCCGCTTCGCGAATGACGGCCTCGCCACCCTCCCAATAGGCAAAAGCGTCCACCTGCTCGGACTCACTGACCTGCTGAATGCTCTGTATCTGCTCGGACGCGCACCGCGAGAAGTCGTCCTGCTCGGAGTGCAACCGCAGTCGACCGACTGGGGCGTGACGCTGTCCCCTCAGATCGCCGCTGCCCTCGACAACCTCGTCGAATCCGCTCTCGCCGAAATCTGCCGCTGGCGCCAGACTGAGCCGGCGGCCGTCATTTCACCGGTGATGTAAATCACTGCGGATCCCCTCCTCGAAAATCTAAAGTTCTCGTAGATAGAAACGGACTTCAATCGGAGTTCGGGGCAATGAAAGCACAAGGAGGTGTCCCATGACACACACTGCATTAGGCCTGTTTCGAAATGCCATGGACGCAGAACAGGTGGTTGCCGAGTTGAAGGCGGCCGGATTCACCGCTGGCAATCTGCGCGTTGCCGCAGAGCCGCGTTATATGCCTGTCTCTGGCCCATTGAGTACTCCTGGCATGGATTTCTGCGAAGAATTGTCTCTGGACCTCAGGGCCATGGGAGTGCCTGAGCCCGAAACTCAGGCCCACATCAATGGCGTGCGCAATGGCGGAGCGGTCGTATTCGCAAACGGATCGATCGAGCAGGTCGAAAGAGCCACGCAAATCATGAATCGACACCACGCCACCTCGACCGAAGACTTCAACGGCAGCCAGCCGGACCTTCCTGAAATCCCGCACAACAGCACAGTCACGATCGGCGCTGACTCAGATCAGGCTGGGAGAGTGCGCTACACCGGCAGTGGCGCACGAATGTTCGCCTGGTAAGACGCCCAAACGCGAGATAGCGAGCGGCGGCTCCGGCGATACTTGCCGTCGCTCGCACCAGGGACTTCCAGTTCTTGCTTTGAATTTGTCGCCCCCAGGCCCGGAAGGCCCCGCAGATGAAACCCCTGATCCCAAACTACCACCACAAATCCAAATGCTTGATTTGGTGTCGCTAAGGGACGGAAGACCATTCTTTTTCGGTCTCAAAAGTACCGAACTTATACCGAGAAAAACGTGGGTGGAACCCCTTCAGAGACTTCTGCCAGGACGATATTGGCCTCCGCATGTGAAACTAGGAGGCTCTGGACGTTGCACTCGTGGCTCTAAGAAAGTCGCACTTGTTACCTCCGAACGGGGCACCGGTGGGCTCTGCGGATTGCACCGGTGGCCTCAGGAACCGGCTCGTGCGCGTGCCGCTCCATCCCCGCTTTCTGAAAGATACCCCAAGCCAGTCCGATTGCTTCGCGTGCCTCTTCCAAACGCTCGGCCCCGCACCCCCGCTCCCCCAATGCGAATGAGGCCTCCCGTAAGCGAAATAAGTCAAGAAACCTCCATCACCTCCATAATCTCCTCAAGCTACTTGTTTTCTGGCACTTGTAACACATGGAGGTTCTCAGTCTCCGCAGGCACATCATGCCTGACGTACACCGCGTGTGGTTTTACGCATAAGGCTGAAGTCTGACCCCCATAAGCCTGAAGTTGAGACCCCATAAGTCTGAAGTAAAGAAGAAGACCTGGAAGCGGGCCTTCTTCATAAAAAGGGAAAAAAGCGGCTCGCGGCGGCCGAAGCCTGCCAAAAACCTACATAACCTACATAGCCTCCTCAAGCTGTTTGTTTTCTGTAGATTGAGAGGTGGGGAGGTTTTCGTTGTTCGCGAGAAGATCCTCCTCAAGATACACGGCGGCAAGCTGGTGAATGGCGGCGATCGTAACCTTGTCGAGAATAAGACCGTTGCCGGCTTGGCTGAGACGGCGAGAAGGCAGACCCAGTTTCTCAGGCGATGGCCGACCTTTTCTGGGCTCAGCCTCATCTGTTCGCCCCGCAGCTCGAGGAGGCGATTCGCTTCAACCGCCACCTCGGAGACGTAGACGCTTTCCCGGTCGGCGCGACTGAGTGCGAGTGCTGCTTCTAAGACGATTGCTTCAGTCGTGTCTAATGTTCGATAGCGGTCTTCACTATTCTGCCCTTTCAACAGAAGGACTAGCCCGTTGAGCAGTTCCGGTTCATCCAGGACACAGCTCCCGAGCGCCGTTGCGATGGCGGCAGCTTCTAGCGGCAGACCGTGGGCGACGAACTGACTGGCACGTACCGTTTCCAGATGGGCTTTGCGATACTGGTAGAGGTGCTCCCGCAGGCGCTCGATATTCTTCTGCAGCCATTCAGGACGACGCTCTGCATTCAGAAGCGTCGGAGTGATATGGACCTTGACGGAATGTAGGACCTTATGCGCCCCGGGGTGCTCGCCGACGTAGATCGCCGTCTGATTCGGGTGATGGTTGAAAAAGAACGCCCTTCGACCACCCAGCATTTCGGATCAGCAAGATTGCTCAATAAGGCCGCCGACCGCTTATGGGATACGGATTCTGAGGGCAAGGTCAGTTCCCCAGGTACTCCTCAGCGCCCTAAGGTCGCTCCGCCGAAATCCCGCTACCCGCACCACTCGGAAACAGTAGCCGTGCAGGCAGTCAAGCACGAGCATCGCATGGTGCATAGGGCCGGTGATTACGAGGCATGGCAAGACATGTAATACATCCTGAAACCACGTGGAGATGATCCAGCAACTGACAAGCTCGGCGGCGGCTTCGGGCAGGTGTGTTTGCTCCACGACACTCTTTCTTATCCAACCGAAGATCTCGGCAGCGGTCGCCTTGCGCTGCAGAACTGGCGCAGCCGCTGGTTTCGATTCCGGACCTGACGACACTGCGCTGGGCGATGAGGGGCCAGAGCCCGCGTCCCTTCCGTCTTCGGTGATGAAAGAAGTAGGAGCTCCTGCCGTCGCATTAGTCTCAGCCGGAGAGCGGACGATACCTTGCTCGCTAAGAATTTCGTCAACAAGAGTGCCGGGCATCCGCGACCTCGGCGCCGGTTTAAGTGTAGGAGCTACTGACACTTGCGGGACCGGTGGTGCAAAGCAATCGCCAAGATCAACATCTGCCGCGAGAGTTGCATGGCTGCTGACCCCAGCTGGGTTGATGTTTTCGGGTAAATCGCGCATTGTAACCTCAAGAAAATTCGAATGTGAGAGGGAAGTGTGACCAAAGTTCCGGCACAAATCTCCTCTATAGTGGGGGAGTGATAGTCGAGTTTTTGAAAAGACTTGTGTTTTATCGACTAGGGCGCTGCCGCGCGTGGAAGATAGCTCCTCCGACTGGCGGCTCAGATAAGGGATCTGCCCAACAATAGCTCACCTCACCATCGGTAGCGCGAGCTGCAAACCATGCCCGTCTACGAGGATTGACTGCTTAAGCACATCGCCGTTCGGGACATCGGTGAGCAACTGCGTTTCGGCCAGCTTCACCGCGATAAGGCTTTTCAACATCATGAACACCTCATTGCGGCATTCGTCCGGCGCTAGCGACTTCTGAGCAACTGCCGCTGACCACTTCTTCCAGGCCGTTGCAGCCTGCCGCCCGACATACAGTTCGAGCCGCTCGTACGACGACTCGCGATAGAACGAGTTCCAACGTCCCTTGCCGCCGCCGTAGGCGTCGACCCCATGCGACAGGAACACATGACCCAACAGAAGGTCCTCAACTGCGCGCCGATGGTGGCTCGCCAACAAGCGGTAAACGTGTGATCCAGCGAAGCACCAGGGAAGGAGGAGACGCGGTTGCCGATACGATCGGTGCCGGTGCCAAGCTCAGTACACCGTTCAGCGAGTCTGGCGCGGACGACATGCCCTAAGAGATCGACAATATTGTGGCCGAGAAACTCGACCGGACGTTTATTTTCGGACATCTCCTCAGCCCATACGTACCAGGTCCGAGCCAGCCTGGCCGATGTAGTCCGGCTAAGTTCCAGTCCGATTTTGTTCCGCAGCTCGTTGGCGAATTTCGTGGTTCTGCGGTATACGTCGAGGTTTGTCCGGAACAATGTATGTTCAAGTAGTAAGTCCTCGAAGACACGCGGCTTCGGATTCGTGAGGGCGAGGTAGACCACGTACAGGTCGATTTCGCTCCAGTGTAGCCCCGGCGGAATCGCCAAAGCAGCTTTCGTCTCATTTGTCGTAACATCCATAGATACATAGCCTCCTTAAGTTGAGGTGTTTCGTTCGTGTAGAACGAGTTACAGGTAAGTACTGGCCCGGCGCGCAGCCGGCGAATGTACTGCTTTCTTTTTCCTCCGTGCGGGCCCAATCGATGAGCAACTTTGAAGTGCACACCCGCCAGCACGTTCAAATGGTTAATACGCGCGAACTGGGGCGAAGACCGTTTATTTCGCAAAAAAACCATATAGGTCATTCGGCGGCCGTCGCCCACCTGTTCCGCAGGGATTCCTCGAAGTCCATGGGCAAGAATCACCGGCAGCGCTGGTTGGGCCGCTGTTCTTCGGGCTCAAGCGGACAGAGAAGCGGCGGGATAGGTCATGATTGCAGGTCAGAGGCGCACCATCCGCTGTGCGATTTACACGCGCAATTCCTCCGAGGAAGGCCTGGAGCAGTCCTTCAACTCGCTCGACGCACAACGTGAAGCCCGCCAAGCGTACATCCTCAGCCAGAAGCAGGAAGGATGGCGAGCTCTCGACTCTCATTACGATGACGGCGGTTATTCCGGCGGATCGATGGAGCGTCCCGGACGCCAACGGCTGCTGGCGGATATCGATTGCAAAAAGGTCGACGCAGTCGTTGTATATAAGGTAGACTGGCTCACCCGCAGCTTGGCTAACTTTGGCAAGATCATTGAGGCCTTCGATGGCCGCGGTGTGAGCTTTGTCTCCGTCACCCAGCAGTTCAATACGCCCCCTCAATGGGCCGGCTGGCTCTGAATGTCCTGGTCTCCTGCGCTCAATTTGAAAGGGAAGTCACCGGAAAGCGCATTCGGGATAAGATCGCCGCTTCGAAACAAGAGGGACTGTGGATGGGCGGCCGGATTCCGCTGTGCTATGACCTGAAAGATGGGGCCAAGCCTATGAAAACAGGCTATGGAAAGGCAGGAAAGCAAAAGACGCTTCCAACTTTCCCACAGCCACGACGACTACGAACTATAACTACTTATGGGATACGGATCTGAGGGCAAGGTCAATGTCAAGGGCGGAGTAAAAGGAAACCGTTGGGGCGGAGTAAAAGGGGACCAGTAATAAGGATAAGGATGCAGTTGTTTTCGGGGGAGAAGGGGCTCTGGAGCGTAGCGGAAGAGGCCTTTCTCCCCTGAAGCGCGTTCGGAGGGGTGGTCTCAGCGGTCTGTGGATGGATTCCTTTTGCGGCGGCTTTGCTTGAGCCGGTAACTATCTCCGTTCATCTCCAGGATATGGATGTGATGGGTAATGCGGTCGAGCAGAGCGCCAGTGAGCCGTTCGGAGCCGAAGACCTCGGTCCATTCCTCGAAGGGCAGGTTGCTGGTCACCAGCGTGGATGCCCGCTCATAGCGTTGACTGAAGGTCTCGAACAATAGTTCGGCGCCGCTCTTGGACAGAGGCCCGTAGCCCAGTTCATCGACGATGAGAAGCTCATAGCTGGCCAGTTGCTTCTGGAAGCGCAGCAGGTGCTTGTCGTCGCGGGCTTCGATCAGCTCGCTGACCAGCGCAGCGGCAGTCGTGAATCGCACCCGATGACCGCGTTGGCAGGCAGATAGGCCGAGGGCCAGGGCGATGTGAGTCTTTCCGGTGCCGCTGTTGCCCAAGAGCAAAAGATTTTCTTTGCGCGACAGGAACTCGCATCGGGCCAGCTCCAGGACCAGCGTTTTGTTGAGCGAGGGGATGGCCAGGAACTCGAAGCTGTCCAGGCTCTTGACGACCGGGAACTTCGCCTGCCGGATGCGGCGCGCGACGGCGCGACGATCGCGGTCCAGCAGTTCCAGTTCGGTCAGGCGTAGCAGATATCGCGCGCACACCGCCGTCGTTCCGGGCTTAGAAGTTTCCCCGCGCGAAGTCCTCTAAAACAAGCTTGTCCAGGCTCAGATTCGCGACCAGCCGCTTCAGCTTCGCATTCTCCTGCTCTAACTCCTTCAGCCGCTTTGCCTGGTCTATCTGCAGGCCGCCATACTCCTTACGCCACCGGAAGTAGGTCTGCTCCACGATCCCTGCTTCTTGCACGCCTGAGCGGTCGTCTTCCCGTTCGACACAGCCACTTCGATCTGGCGCAGCAGATTTACCACCTGCTCCGGCTGATACTTCTTCCCGCGTCCCATATGCTCTCCTTGTCCAGTTCTCTCTTAGACACTGGTACAAATCAAGCCGGGCACTCTACTTCGCCTTGTGCTGCATTACAGCTCTGGCCCCCTTGCACGAATAGCCTGCGCAGATACTTGTTCCCGCGCCGAGGAAGCTCTCATAGCGTCTGCTTGCCTCCCGTTGAGTGCTCTTCCGGAACCACGCCCAGCCATGCAGCAAAGTCCCGTCCCTTGCGAAATGCAGCCCCGTTGCCGATGGTTGCGATGATCGCGGTTGCTGTCACGGGACCGACTCCCGGCATTGCAACCAGCCTCTGACAGGCTTCGTTCTGCCGAGCAATCTGCGCGATGGCAGTATCAGACCGATCGATCTTCTCCGACAGTTGCGCCAGTTCCAGCTTCAGCTCCGTTAGCAGTACAAGCAGTGAGCTCGATAGCTTCGATCTGACATTCGCAAGAATCCCGGGCAGCGCTGCGTCTACATATCGCCGGCCCTTGCGCAGCGTGATGCCGCGCTCCAGCAGGAGTCCGCGAATCTGGTTCACGACGGCGGTCCGGCGCATCACCCAGCGCTCGCGCACTCAATGCACGGATTGCAGATCCAGCTGCTCCTCGCTCTTGATGGGCACAAAGCGCACGGTTGGCCGCCCGACGGCTTCGGCGATCGCTTCCGCGTCGATGTAATCGTTCTTGTTCGTCTTCACGTACGGCTTCACATACTGCGCTGGGATGATTCGTACTTCGTGACCCTGCTCGCGCAACGCACGACCCAGGAAATGCGATCCACCACAGGCTTCCATGCCAATTAGTTCCACTTTTAGGTTCGCGGTGAAGCGCAACAGCTGTGTGCGAGACAAGCGCTTCCGCACCACAACCTCTCCCCGTTGGTTCATCCCCACCAGATGGAATGTAGTCTTCGCCAAATCGATACCGAGCGTAAATAGTTCCATGGCACTCCTCCTCCGTACGCTTCTTATAATCCCGGCCTTCTTGCCGGGTAAAAGCGGTAGAGTCGAGATGTGGCGCGGTTGTTTAGGTGTCCCCTATCTGTTCCCGGCTCTTTCGTCTGCCGGTGCCTCACTAGGTTCACCCTGCTCCGTTTCCATTATCCCGCTCATCGAACCGGACAGGCGGATCTCCCGCATCCGGCTCTCGGAGAAGACCTCACGCTTTCGCCCACGGAAAATTGCGTGTCCGCCGGTCAAGCCGAACAAGACCCAACACTCCATAAAGATATGCATCCGGAAACATTCCGTTTGCACGTCCGGATAGTTTATGTTTGGTTCGCAACCACAGGCGCAGCCTTGTCTTTGCGTGGCTATCCACAGCACGATAGGCCGTACTGACTGGTCCAAGACAGAAGTAGTTCGCCCATCCGCACATCGTGCGGTTGAGCTTCGCCACTATCGCCACTGGATCCAGCGAGGTTGTGCTCCGCCCGGTCATTTCGCGTATTTCCCCGCAGATGCGCTGCACCCGCTTTCGCGCTGGAACGGTGCCGAGATAGGCTCGTCCAGTTTTGGGGCTGTAGCATTGACCAAACGTGTATCCAAGAAAATCAAACTTCTCTTCCGGCAACGCGCAGACCCGCGTCTTCGAATCATTCACCGTCAACTTTAGCTTCGACATCATCTCCCGCATCGCGGCCAGAGCTTGTTCGGCTCCAGTTCGACAGCAGATGACAAGATCATCAGCGAAATTCACGATGTACGCTTTCCAACGCTCCTCGTACCCAAGCTTCTTCCACCCGAGCACAAACCGGCGCATGTACAAATTGCTAAGCAATGGGCTGATCGGGGATCCTTGTGGAGTACCCCGACCTTCATCCCGACTGCGTGTGCTCCGACGCTTGTTTCCACGCTCATCGGTTTCATCAACCGGAGCTTCCAGCCACATCTTGATCAGATGCAGCATCGCTCCATCGACAACCCTGCGAGCCACCGACCTCATAAGCTCGGCGTGTGGAATGCTATCGAAGTAGCTGCTGAGATCCGCAGCTACAATATTTCCATGGCCAGTGTTGATCAGCTTGTGGACATGCCGCACTGCGTCCAACGCGCTGCGGTCTGCCCGATAGGCATACTGCTCCGGCTGCAAGTCGGCTTCGAAAATCGGTTCGAGCACCAACACTGCCGCTGTCTGCACAACCCGATCCCGGATTGTTGGTATCCCTAACGGCCTCTGCTTCCCATCCGGCTTGGGTATGTAAACCCGCCGCACAGGTTGCGGATGATAGGTTCGGCTTTTCAGTTCTTGCGCCAGTTCGTCCAACCACCGTTCCAAACCGTGCTGTTCGATGTCCTCGAATGTCTGTTTGTCCACTCCCGCTGCTCCGCCGTTGGCTTTGCAACGTTCACAGGCATATGCCAGAACATCCTTCCGGTACACCTTGTCATACAGCGCGTAGAAACGAAAGTCGGGCGATTCCTTCGCTTTTGCGTGCAACGCCGTCTGCAACTTCTGAACACTTGTTGGGGTTGTTAGGCTCATCACCAATCCCTCGGTCCTTTGTCGCTTATTGCGTTCGTCTTCAACTGAGGCCCCTTTCCTCCACCGGCATTACCCGGCTTCATCGGTACTACAGGCCTCTCCGCCACCCCAGACGCCCCGGCCTGTCTCTCGCGAGCAGCCAGTTGATCAACTGCAATCACCGTTGGGGCTTCCCGTGTTGCCTTTAGTCCCCTTTGCTTGCATGCCGTCGCCACTACCCCGGCAGGTTGGGCGGAAGCTGTTCGCTCGTAATCTTCCACTACATCGGCCTTCCCCAAGTCCGCGGCGGGTCGGCACCTGCATCATGGTTTTCGAGGCTTGCTCAGCGTTCACTCACGTTACGGCCTGCACGCTTGCAGAGTCGTCTTCACGACCCCTTTACATCGGAGGCTTCAGCAGTTTTGTTGCCTCCACCACTGCTCCGACTGCTACCGGGTGGAACGAACCAGTTCCCGGGTGGGACTTGCACCCACTGTGGACTAAACGCCTTTTCACGGCGCACGCGGACCATGCCATTAACTTGGAGATGCTGCCAAGCCAGGCGTGTTGTGCCTGCCTCTAAGTGTGTCGATGCTGTTCCGGATGGGTTGTCACTAAACCGGAAATAATCCTGCAGCCGACAATCAAAAATCGCAGTTGTTGTTCCTTGAAAACGGCGTTTGAGCACGTTCGCCTCGAAGTTACAGCGATCGGGATTTCTGAGCCACTATGCAGATTCCGGCCGAGAAGTTCGTTTAGTCGCATTACCGCGGCTCAATGAGGGTCGGTTCGGGCTACAGAGAACCAAAGAAGATCAAATTGCAGTGTTGAGATGCTTAGACCAAGGCTCCACCGCAGTACGGTAGCCGTCCTTTTTCAGGCACTGTAGAATACGCTTTCCTGTAACTGACAACGGGAGTGCTGGCAAAGCGAGGTGGAGCATTGCCCGATTTCATTGACTGGCCGCAGACGAATCCGCCGCGTCGTCGCGGCCACCTCATTCTTGTTGTCATCGCTATCGTTGCCTGCATCGTATTTGGCAGTCGCACGGCGTTCTCTTATTGGGTAGACCTGCTCTGGTTCAGGTCGCTCGGATACGCGGAGGTCTACTGGAAGACGCTGAGCCTGCAATGGAGTATCTTCACGGCCTTTACAGCGGCTACATTTGTCATTCTGTACGGAACGTTTTCGGCGCTGAAACGAGCTCATCACGGCGATTTGCCCAGCGGCCACACGATTTTCGTTAATGGAAGACCGGTGAGGTTGACGGTTGAGCCTGTGATGCGCTTTGCTGCCCTCGGTCTTTCGCTCGCCGTTGCCGGTGCGACCGGCGCCGGGATGATGGCGGAGTGGCCGGCGTTGGCGCTCCTGTGGTACGCACCGCGCGCCACTGGCGGCGTGGACCCGATCTTTGGTAAGCCGCTGAACTTCTTTCTGTTCACCCTGCCCGCATGGCAGCTCATCGCCGGCTGGCTGCTCATGCTGGCCGTAATTACGTGTGCATTGGCCATCTTCTTTCTGCTCATCACGGGCGGAACCGGCGCGCTCACCAGGAACCGCAGCAGCTATGGCCGATCACCATGGCGCGGACTCTCCATCACGATTGCGTTCCTGCTGCTGGCGCTCGCGATGCGTGTCTATATCGGACGGTTCGAACGTTTACTCGATGACCATACGATCTTCGCGGGTGTGACCTACACGGACGCGCACGTCATGATCGGCGGCTTGCTGGTTGTCTGTGTGGCGCTCGTCCTCGGCGCGGTAATTTCAGGTGTCAACGCCATATCCGCGCGACGCGGGTGGCGGCTTGCCGCGGCCATCCTTCCGGCCGCAGTCTGTTATGTCGCGCTTGGTGTAGTTGGCTGGTACGTCAACAGCTTTATCGTCAAACCGAACGAGCTGGTTCGCGAACAACCGTATATTGCTCACAACATCGACATGACGAGGCGAGCCTACGGATTGGACCGGTTCTCGCGACGCGAGTTTGCCGCGGAGACGACCGTCGAGGCGATAGATCCGGCAAACAATCAGCCGACGATCCAAAACATCCGCCTGTGGGACGTGCATGCACTGCAGGACACGTTGCGTCAGATTCAGGAGATCCGCACCTATTATGACTTTCCCGACATCGACATCGATCGCTATGAAATCGACGGCAGCATGCGCGAGGTGATGCTCGCCACGCGTGAACTAAATGTCGACAAGCTGCCGGAGAGCAGCCGGAACTGGATCAACGAGAAGCTGATTTACACCCATGGCTACGGTATTACGATGAACTCCGTAAACGGGTTCACTTCGGAAGGGCTGCCGACGCTGATGCTGAGCAACATGCCTGTCCAGAGCACGGTACCCGGTCTCACCGTGACTCGCCCGGAGATCTATTTCGGGGAGCTGACTAACACCGACGTATACGTCAAGACACGGCAGAAGGAGTTCAACTACCCGCAAGGCCAGACCAACAGCTTCACGTCCTACGAGGGCAATGGCGGCATCGTCCTTGGCGGCTTCCTGCGCCGCATTCTCCTGGCGTTCGATCGCGGCGATATCGGAAAGTTACCCTTCAGCGATGATGTAAACGCCGGGAGCCGGCTGTTGATGCGGCGCAATGTGCGCGATCGCGTATCAGCCTTAGCGCCCTTCCTCACTTACGATCCGGATCCGTATATCGTCGTTGGCGACGATGGCCGGCTGTCATGGGTCATGGACGCGTTCACAGTTTCAGATAGCTATCCGTATTCGCGCCATTACCGTCTCGGCGAGATTCCGATCAACTACATGCGGAACAGCGTCAAGGTGGTGATTGACGCCTATGATGGAACGACGACTTTCTACGTGTTTGACACAGATGATCCGATTCTCGCCGCCTACCGCCGCATCTTTCCTGGCCTCTTCAGGGATGCGTCGGCGATGCCGGCCGGTCTCCTCAAACACGTGCGCTACCCCGAGTTATTGCTCAAACTGCAGGCGGAAGTGTACGGCCTATATCACATGACAGACCCGGAAGTGTTCTACAACCGCGAGGATCTGTGGACCGTCGCGAGCGAACTGGGCATGACCGAGGGGGGCGAGCAAACGGCGCAGGCGATGGAGCCAAATTTCGTGTTGATGAAACTGCCAGGCGAAACCGGCATGGAGTTCGTAGAGATTCTGCCGTTTACGCCAGCCAACCGGAACAACTTGATTGGCTGGATTGCCGGTCGCAGCGACGGCGCACACTATGGCACATCCGTGGTCTACGACTTTCCCAAATCCAGGCTGGTTGACGGACCGCTGCAGATCGAGGCGCGAATCGATCAAAACGCGCAGCTGTCAGGACAATTGACGTTGTGGAATCAGCAAGGCTCGCACGTGCGGCGCGGGACACTGCTGGTGATTCCGTGCGGCCGGGCGCTGCTGTATGCGGAGCCCATCTACCTTCAGGCCGAGCGGAGTCCGATGCCGGAGTTGCGACTGGTCGTGCTTGCGCTTCAAGACCGGCTCGCGTATGGACCATCATTCGGGGCCGCGCTGGCGTCCCTTTTTGGCGGAGCGGTCTCGTCGCTGAGCGCCACCGAGCCTGCGCGATCCGCCCCGGCATCTGCAGTTGCGCCCGGAGCAGAAGGGGATCTCAACGCACTCATCGCAGACGCCGCCAAAGACCTTGCTGATTACCAGCGTTTGACGGCGGAAGGCAAGCTCGGCCTGGCTGGACAAAAGCTCGAAGCGTTGAAGCGCGCACTCGACCAGCTGAACGCGCGTCAAAGGTAGTCCGCTACTGTCTTGGCCGTCCAGTCTTCGGAAGGGGGACGCTCGCTCCGCCTGGCAGGTCACCGAGAACGGGACTTTTCGGGAGGTGCGCAGGGTCACATCCGGGTTGCCCTGACTCGTCAGAAACGCATTCGCGCCCGATCCCTTAGGGCAGCCGATTGAGCTTCTTGAGAATCTGTTTGCGGAACAGTGCAAATGGCGTCAGCGGCGGTTCGGTTGCCAGTGACACAAATCCTGCACCTTTCTCGATGACTTCCCGTGTTGTGCTGCTCCACAGTGTGAAGAGCACACTGTCGAAACGAGCACCCCTGGGTTGGACTTGCCCGAATACATCTTCTTCGGCATTTCGCCGGTACCACAACTGGAGTACCCAAGAGCAATTGAGGCGGTGGACCTCCGGCTCGATCTCCTGTTGCACGGAGGCGGGTAGAACAGTGATCTGGAGTGTGGCACCGTTTTGCAGTCTTCGCCCAGTAAGTTCCTGGTACATCGCAATCGCGTCGGTTCCGGCAGAGGGTTCGTATTGATCCGAGCTGTGGGACTTCGTATGAACAATACAAAGCGAAAGACTAGGCGGCTGAGACCAAGCTGAACAGCCTGTCATGACGATGAAACCGAGCGCAACTGGGACTCGGAGCTTCACGTTGCTCTTCAAGCATAGTTGAAGCTGGCGGTTTGTTTGAATGTGAAGTCATAGAGGAGTGGGAGGTGTTACAAGAAGCTGACTCAGCGGCAAGGTGAGTCAGAGAACGACCTCGGAGGCTCCTCAGAGACTATGTACTTCATCGGACTGGATGTGCACAAGAAGTCGATCAGCTATTGCGTGAAGGATGCAGCTAGCGGTGTGTACCAGGAAGGTAAGATCGGGTCCAGCAGACGTGAGTTGGATGTATGGATCCGGACGATGCCGCAACCCCGTATGATCGCCATGGAAGCGACGATCTTCACCGGGTGGATCTACGATCATTTGCTTCCGCACGCCGAGAATGTGAAGGTCGCTCATCCGCTGATGCTGAGGGCAATCGCCGCGGCCAAGAAGAAGAACGACAAGATCGATGCCGGCAAGATCGCCGACTGTTTGCGCTGTGATTTCCTGCCCGAATGCCACATGGCATCAAGGGAGATCCGCGACCGGCGCCGCACGTTGCGCTATCGCAGCCTGGTGGTCAAGCAGATGGTGCAGATGAAGAACCGTGTCTCCGGCCTGCTGATGGAGACCGGCGTGAACTACAACAAGCAGCGGCTTCACAAGGTCGGCTACTTCGCCAAACTGATGTCCACGAATGAAGAGGTGAACGAGAGCATACGGCCGCTGCTGAAGCTGAGCCGGGAGATGATCAGCCGCTCCCAGAAGCTCGACTACGCCCTGATCAGTTCGCTGGAGCGTGATCCGCTGTTGAAGGAGCGGCTACGGCGGTTGAGGACGGTTCCGGGGGTGGGGCCGATCACCGCAGTGACGTGGGCTCTTGAGATCGGTGACTTCACACGCTTCACATCGAACAAGCAGGCCATCAGCTACTGCGGACTTTGCGGAGATGAGAAGAGTTCGGCTGACAAGGTGCTGCGCATGCCCATCTCCAAGCAGAGGAACAAGCATATCCAGCGCGTGCTTATCGAGGCAGCGAAGCTTGCGACACGAGAGTCACCAGATCTGGCGATGATCCGTGCCAGAGAACTGGAAAAAGGCAACCCAACCGAGCAACGCTCGCCGTAGCGAGGAAGATGGTCATTTACATGCTCGCCGTCGAGCGCAGGCAGCAGGACTGGGTGCCTTCCGAACAGTTCAGCCGCACGGAAGCTGCCTAAAAGCTTTTCTAAGAATGGAAAAGCAAAACATCGGGATTCATGAACGCGCAGGCTGCCAGGTCCCGCCGATTGCCGACTGGGCGAAGGATCCGCATCCGGAGGCTCATTACGGTTTGTTTCGGGACTGTCAGAGATCACAAACTCAATCATCTGCGACGGCTTTCAGCAGCCCGAGGCAGCAAATGGATGTCTGGTCCTGCATCGGATGCAGGGACCATCCGCCGTGAGGCGCGCGTGCGCAGAAACGAATCCCGATCATCGGAACGCGCGCTCTCGTGAGCGCGCCCAAAGAACTCGCGCTTTCTCTTGACAGATGACTTCCATGGATGTCGGTAATACGGAAGTTTCGCGGACCCACTCCGTTACTGCCGGGTTGCCGGTAATACACCCAGATCGCTCGCGATTCAACCAAGTACTGTTGGACTAATCACAGCCCCCCGAGGAAATTCTCCCCCTTACTTCAGGGTCATCAAATAGGTAAAAGATCGGTTCCATTTTTCTGTGTTCAATAATTTCGCTGGTGCCATCTGTAGTGATCAACTCATAGGCGGGATATTCAGAAGCAGAATCTTGCGTAGGCTTTTTCAGTCGAAACGGCTCGTTGCATTTCACCGTACCGACTACCTTTGTCAATAATTGCTTTCTGGTGTCCTGCACTATGAATGTCGCAGTGCGACCCCATGGCTTTGAGTAGTAGCTCATCGTAATTGAAACGTCGGCGCGTGTATGCCCGGGCGGAAGGACGATCCATTTTGGCAACCTCGAATCATTCGCTAACTGAAATGTCGACTCAGGGAAATACTGGCATCCGATAATCACGGAACCTGAAATAGCGGTGAAAACCGCGACCCAGAGAGAGACACGGCCAATCTTCATATCACGTAATCCTCTCACTTCTAGGCGTCCCGCTTTGCATTGAAAGGACATTCTGGACGTGTGGTCGGCGATCCGGACATAACCCCGATTTTGAGTTTCGGTCGCGCATTGCTGAAGGCCACTGTGCAACGCTCCTGATGACGGTGAACCAGCGGACCCTGCATCGTTTATCTTGGCTTAGACAGGATTCACCATGATTGGAGCGCGTCGCACCTGGCTAGTGTGTGCGACATGTGCTTGAAAGTGGTTCTTGATCCCATTACCGAGACAGAGGTATGCATCCGAATCAATCGAAGCTCGAAAGTCGGGTTCATTGCGCAGCGGAAGCGGCTTTGTCTCGTCAACAATACGTCAGTCCAATCGACGTGCTGTGTGGAATGGGCCTATTGGTATCTGCGCAAGTAGACTCCTGGAGGAAAGGGCGAGTCGACTTCCTGGAACGGGTGATTCAAGGGAATCTCGAGAAGATTTCCTCGTCCATGGCGATATTTCGCCGCTGGGCAAGGGAGAAGGGACTCAAACCCAGCGAGACCCAATACATGCGCCATTCTCGGACCGGGACCGTGGTCTTGCAATTTTCCAAGAGTGGAGACCCGGGGATTGAGAAGAGCTACCGCACGCATTTTGTATCGCCGGAGCTCTCCGAAAAGAAAGAGCAGCGCCTTCAAGAGAAGCTTAACCGGTCTCCGAAGCCCGTTGTATTCCAGAACCTGCGCGAGGCCCATTGTTCGGAGTGCGGCGCGGAG
Organism: uncultured Acidobacteriaceae bacterium; assembly: GCA_963782175.1. Taxonomy (GTDB): domain Bacteria; phylum Acidobacteriota; class Terriglobia; order Terriglobales; family Acidobacteriaceae; genus Silvibacterium. The sequence goes on along the minus strand of CAWAIX010000003.1, from coordinate 10,180 downwards.
ATTGAGCAGGGTTCTTTTCTTTCTATGGAACTGGAACAGCCGCTCTGCCTTCAGTGTGCGCATCTCGACGATCTCGAGTTTCTTCCATCGGGCGACGCTGCATTGACGCGGCGCGCTTCCAAGTACAGTGAAAGAGTCGCCGTAGTCGTTCGCTTCAGCCGGTCACGGGGGCGTTACGAGAGGAAGGGCATCCTCGTCGAAAGGTCCGGCCTCGAGAAGGCGGAGCGAGAATGCCTGGAGGACGCCGACGAACGCGCCGTAGCGCGGGCACGTGGAGCCGAGCGGCGACAAAGACAGGATGTCGAATTGGCCGCTCAAATGATCAAGCAGATTGCGATGTTGTTCCCCGGATGTCCGGCAAGCGAGGTTGCGGACATCGCCGAGCACACCGCCCGAAGCGGAAGCGGCCGGGTGGGTCGCACAGAAGCTGGCAGGAATCTCGAGGAAAGTGCCCTGACTTTAGCGGTTGTCGCTGCAATTCGCCACAAACACACCGGGTATGACGAGTTATTGGCTAGTGGAGTGGATCGTGTTACCGCCCGCCAACGGATTGCAGGCATGGTTGAAGAGATTCTGGCGAGGTGGCGAATACGGGATTGCGGTAAGAACACGCATTGAAGGGCCGGTCCAGGCGAATTTACCGAAAACCCGACTTTGCAGGTACAACCACATAACTTCTGTGTTGTCCGTGTCTCGGAATGCATGATGCGAGACGAATGGCCCAGGACCTGAGAGGCAATCCGGAGCCGTCGGCTCGCGCAGCACCCGCTCCGCGACTCCTGCGAACGTGATCGCATTCCGGCCGCGCTGATGTGCAAGAACCGCGGCCACGGGGGCCGCTTCGGCGCCCCGGGGCGCATCTCAGTTGCAGAAGGCCGCGCCATGGTAAATCACGGGCAGTTGCAGTTACAGATAGCCGCACAGGCTTTGGCGATTGCCTGGATACAGAAACAGTTGAGATACAGATCCCTGTCCCCGAGGATGAGGCAAGAACTCGAAAACGAGATGCTCGATCGGATACATTTGCGGTTTGTCGCGCTCCACGCCCTGAAGTTAATGACAACGGGCCCGGAACGAACACAATCTGCGACTGACAGATAGCAAGCCCGGCCCGACTTGACGCCTGCAAGCTGGTTGTGAGGCATCCCATGTAAGCACATTTGCATCTGTGCAACTTAGTAAAGAATCTCCGAGTTGGAGAAAATCGGACACATTGGGGCGCGCGCCTCAGCGCCGCCCCCTTTTCTTTTCCGCCTTAGAGAAAAGAGGACTATGAGAAAGCTGCTTGTTTTGGTCTGCATTGCCGGCATGAGCGCGCCGGCATTTTGCGCCAGCGATACTGAAAAGCTGGATGCCCGGATTGATGCCGCCCGTACCGTAATTCAGGAGATTATGTCCACTCCTGACAAAGCCATTCCTGACAGTATTACGAGAAAAGCCGTGTGCATCGGCGTGATCCCTGGAGTGAAGAAGGGGGCTTTCATCGTTGGTGCTGAGTATGGGCAGGGGGTCGTGACCTGCCGCACCGGACACGGTTGGAGTGGACCGGTCTTCATTCGCCTCGGCGGCGGCTCTTTCGGATTGCAGGCCGGCGGACAGGCAACGGATCTGGTGCTTGTCGCTGTGAATGACAGGGGCTTCCAGGCCCTGCTGCATGACAAGTTCAAGATCGGCGGAGATGCCTCGGCCGCGGCAGGCCCGGTCGGTCGCGACACCCAAGCTTCGACTGACATAGCCCTGAAGGCCGAACTGCTTACGTGGTCCCGGGCGCAGGGGCTTTTTGCCGGCATCGACCTGACTGGAGCTTCGATCAGCCAGAACACGGACGATACCACGAAGCTCTACGGATCAGAGCATAGCTTTGAGCAAATCCTGCATGGAAGCGTACCTCCGCCGGCTTCTTCAAGGCCGTTCCTGCAAACGATCGCCAGGTATTTCCGGAGCGCGCGGTAGCCAAAATTCAGTCAAGCTGTGACCCTGCGGGATAAGCCGCCCAGGTCCATTCTTCAAAGGTGACGCGCACATCTCCACGCAGCCCGTCGATGAACTGCAGAAGCATGCTCGCCTTCGTCTCGATGACGCATTTCATCACGAATTTTCCAGTAGAATTCATCACTGCGAAATACTTTCCTTGTGCACGTCCATGCCGATATATTTAGCAATCGTCATTAAGGGTGTTCCTTTCTGGAGAGGTTGAGCCAAACACTCCACACTTACTCCTAAAGGGGCACCTTTTTATAATGTGTAATCCATCGTTCACACGGCGTCCTTATCCGACGAAATGCCTGAAAAACGGGGTTTTGAACAACTTCGCTGCTCGACGTCTATTCCGTCGGCAAGTTACCGAGATCGGGACTCTACCGGCACAACGAGAGTGTCCCGTTAAGAGGAAGGGTCGCTCCTGCGGAATGGACGGCAAACGACTCAAGCTGCCCGATGGAGCGGATGCCCCATGTGCGGGACAGTCAGTGACACCGGAAGTGGCGGCGACGTTGCTGGGGTTGCTGGACGATCAACCAGACTCGGGCGGCTGCCAGCCGGCTTCAGGCTGCGAGATACCAGGACAACGCCGGATGTTGTCCATCGCTTAACGATGTGTGTCTTTGTGCACTCACCACAAAGCCAAAAATACTTGCTGGGTAAGGACCTCGTCGCAAATGCGCCATCGTCTGGTCGGAACTGACCGTCAGAATCAGGTTCCAATTCGAGCAGCCTGAGCGTTCCCTCCCGAAGATAGAGCAGCTCTTTGGAACATTGTGGATTGGCGCAATGCATGGCCAAACTGTGCTGGCCCTCTACAATGCTTGGCTGGCTGGACAGGAAATCGTGGAGTTCAGATTCTTTTTGCAAACTCATAGGTGCTCCACACCGTGCGATTGAATAGCTAGACTTGCGCTCGGCTGGAGCATTGCAAAAGCTGAAGGCGAGGAATGATCTGTTGCAGACATCTACGAGTCTACGCTTTTCTGACTGTGGTCGTCGTGTATTGTTCGAGGTGTAGCTTCGCACGTGTGTATTCCCCGCAAAACGGGTTTGCGGTAAGTGGTAGGTCCCGGCTCTGCGAGGAGCAGGCATGGCGCAAACGACCAGGGAAGGCTTGCTCTAAACGAACCGTGGTCGAGCGAAGGTGTTGGTGAAGGAGCGTGTTCTGCTGCTACCGCTGCGCCAACTTTGCAGGCGGGGTTTTACCTAACCGCGCTGCACTGGCCGCCGACTGGGTCGCCAGCCTTGCCATGAGTTCGCGGCGGCGGAACTTTTGTTTCCTTAACCTGTTGAATCTCGCTTTGTCGCCATTTTGTGATGACATATGCCCTCGTTCTTCCAGTTTGTTCGTGACCCAGCGTGCCGAAGATAAGTCTGTTCGTTCCTCCATACGCCAGGTCACCGATGGAAGATGCGAGACGCAGGGCACGTTGAGGAGAAATCCATTGCAGCGCCTGCGGGTCCGATTGCTCGGCTTGCTCCCTGGCTGCCCACAAAATGTCCTGCGGTATGCCCGCAGCATACTCCATTTTTCGAAAGATTCTGCCATGTCGTTGCGGACTCGGAAACTTGGCCCAACGCAGCGGGCCGCCGCGAGGTTCCCGAGAAACGGGGATTGCGGTAACTTGCCGGGCCTTCTCGGCGCTCTGGGGAGCAAGTTACCGAAATTGCGACTTCACAGGCACCACGTTAGCGCGAGGCAGCTCGACATCTCCAAGGTCAATGCGGCCACGCGCGGCGCAATCTTTCCTGCGCTCCTCAGCAATCGACTTTCAGCCTCCGGACTGGCTACCTCGCCCTTATGGGGCGAAGTAGCTGGAGATATCGAGGATGAGGTTGGAGGTGTCGGAGAAGAAGGCGTCGGTGCTGCCGTTGGTGATGGGTACGATGGCCATGTTCGACGAGATGACTCCGTCCAGTGCATTGAGCGTCGAAACGTTGGGCTCCGCTTCGCCCGCTGGCCACCAGGGTCAGGTAGTCCAGAGGCGCCGGAGGCACCACCGTCGTATTCAGAACGTATCCCTGTGCTGTCGATGGCGGAGCACACGCGCTGCCTTCGACGCTTATCGTAGGTGCGCCTGGGAAGGGGCTGTAATAACTGACGCGTATCAATCACGTGGCACGGCGTGACGGGTAGAGAGCCAGCCCGCAAGCCCCCTATCCCCGAGTACAGGGTACAAGTTGGCCGAATTCCCTATATTTATTGCTTGCTGAAATCCCAGCTGCATGTAACCGTGCAGCTTGAGCCGCCAGGCTCAACCGGCGAATCGCAAGTAGGTGACACAGTGGTACTGCTGCCCTGTACGTGTGTGGCATTCGCGCTGGAATCCCCAAAGGTTAGCCATTGGTATTCGTAATCGGTGTAGTTGGGCGGCGGCGTGGCCTGGTAACCGTTAAAGACCACTATCTCAGCGTTGTAGCGCGCGAAGTTGATCCCTGACCCATTCGCGAATACCGTGAGTTGGCCGGTTCCCGAGGCGTTAATTGTCCAGGTTTGAGTGGCAGTTGAGCCGGAGCCTGTCGACTTCCACTGCGTTGGGTAAAGCGTCTGCCCCGTAGGCTGCTGCGGTATGCCGGGAACAACCGTCCACGTCTGCGTCTCGTTATTGCGATAGTTAGGCCCGGTAACTGTCTTCGCGCATACGACCTGCCCCGCCCACCCGGTCTCTGTGCAGACTGCACATTGCGCGAAGTAACTGGAGATGTCGAGGATGAGGTCGGTGGGGTTGTATCCGAAGGCATCGATCTTGCCGTTGTTGGTGGGCACAATGGCCATATTCGAGGTGACAGCTCCGTCATTCGCATTGAGGGTGGAGACGTTGGGCTGGGCGACGCCGTCGGGCCAGAGGGAGAGGTAGTTCAGCGAGTCCGGAGGCACGACGGTCGCATTCAGCACATAGGCCTTGGCGGTTGAGGGTGGTGCGCAAGAGCTGCCCTGAACGTTGATCACATCCGTGCCATTGAAGGCCGCGGGGCGGGTGTCGATGACGCGGCAGAGATCGACGGTATGGAGCGCGAGACCTCCAGGACCGGGCGGCGCGAAGTAGCCGTTGACGTCCAGGATCACGTCCGAGTCGTCGTAAGCGAAGACGGAGACCTGTCCAGCGGTGCCTGCGGGAACGATAGCCGCATTAGCCACTACCGTTCCGGTCGGCGCGTTCAGCGTGGAAACATTGGGCTGCGTCTGACCCGTTGGCCAGATGGTCAGGTAATTAAGCGTGCTGTGGGGCACGGCGGTGACGTTGAGGGAGTAAGCCTTGGCCGTCGAAGGAATGCCGCAGCTGCTCGACAGGATGGGGAAAGCCCGTGTTGTTTTGGCGTCGATCGAGGGGCCGCCAAGCGGGGCGCTGGCGTTGCGAGTGTCGGCGATGCGGCAGGGAGTGACAGGGTAGAAGGCGAGAGCACTGGCGGCGCCTTCGGGAACGAAGTAGCCGTTAATGTCGAGGATGATGTGGGTGGCATCAGAGACGTAGACGCTTACGCCGCCTTCGGTGCCTGCCGGAGTGATGGCGGCATTGGCTTTGACGCGTCCATCATAGGAATTCAGGGTCGAGACATAAGGCTCAGGCTCTCCCGTGGGCCAAAGAGTGAGATAGTTAAGAGAGCCGCTGGGAACGACGGTGACATTGAGCGAGTATGCGACGGCTGTTGAGGGGATTCCGCAGGCGCTATGTGGGATGTCAAATTCCCGGATGGATCCGGCGGGCAGCTCCGGGCCACCAAAGGGACCATTGGCGTTGCGAGTGTCCGCAATGCGGCAGGGCGTGGCCGGGATGAATTCGTAGCCGGGTGAGGTCGGCGACGAGGTGGTAAAGCTGCTGATGGCTCCCTTCGTGGTTCCGGCGCTGTTGGTCGCCTGCGCCTGGTAATAGTACTTGGTGCTGGCGGTCAGGCCGGTAAGATTCGCGCTGATGCCGACTGCCGTGGTGCCCGAGCCGAGGTCCAAGCTGGTTGTTGTTGCGGAGGCGGAGAGCGTGCTGCTGGTTCCGTAGGCGAAGACCATGTGTGTGTCGGCGCTATTAGGATTCACCGAACCGGCGATTATGGCTGTCGTCGTGGCAATCGAGGAGGCAGCCCCGGTGGTTGCAGTCGGCGGTGTTGGAGCTGACGATGTTGTGGTGAAGCCGTTGATGGCGCCGTTCGCGGTTCCCGCGCTGTTGGTGGCCTGCACCTGGTAGTAATACGTCGTGCCGGCGATCAGACCGGTGAGACTCACGCTTACTCCTACCGCCGCGGTGCCGGCACCGAGATCCACGCTGGTTGTTGTTGTGGCGCCCGAAAGCGTGCTGCTGGTTTCGTAGGCAAAGACGACGTGGGTGTCAGCGCCGTTGGGATTCACCGAGCCGGCGATGGTCGCTGTCGTCGTGCTGATCGAGGATGCCCCCTCCGTGGTGGCCGTCGGCTTCGTCGCTGCGGCCGCGGGGTCGACGCTACCCAGGTCGGTTCCCAGCCGGGTTTCCGGACGAATGTTGCCGCGCAGAAGCGCCAGCTTCGTATCGCTGATCGGCTCGACGATTCGCGAGAGCGGCTGGGGAGCCTCGGGCACCTGACCCTGAGCAAACGCCAATCCGCTGATTCCCACTACGGCTGACAAGACGCACAATGCGGCTTTCGCTTTGCTGATCATCGCAATCCTCCCACCACTGTGGGGCACCAGAATGAGCAAAGGAGCGGACAGGAGAGCGGGGGAATGAGCTGGGCGCGGTCAATTCACCTGTCGAAAGGCGGACCTAGTGGTGCTTAATCATACCTGAAAAGTAGGGCGATTCTTTCATCAACATACCTTCCCTTGTACCGCAGTACCAATGTCGTCTCCTTAAAGTCGGCAATTCCGAAATAGTCGATCCTTCCCGTCGCGGGCGCGAACTTGCCGGTTCCGCCCTTTATCTCAGACGAGTAGTTCCCCCAAGAGCACAGGTACCGCGTTCGGGTCATTGGTCGCGATGGGTATCAAGACTGCTTCCTTGAGTACGATCGTTTCGCCTGAGCTGGTGACGGTCAGGAACTTGGTCTTGAAGACGCCCCGCGAGGAATCTAGGGTGAGGCATAGGCAGCATACTGTCGTCCATACTCGACTTGGGTATTTCAAGGATGAGGAGGAAAGCCACTGCTTGGGCGACAGTGCACGGAAAACGGGATTTTGAGCAACTTCGCTTCGAACTTTCCGTAAACCCGACTTCACAGGCATTTTGGGATTACTTCCAGGTTGCCTGTGACTCTCTTGCAATCCGCAATCCAAACCATCGGTGCATGGTCGCGGACATCGGTTGAGCTTATTGCGGCCACCTGAGTGGTTTTGCAGGGCTTTGGGTCTCGCTGGTAGATTCTAGATTTCTACCAATTGAGCGTGCAGCACTGTATTTGCTGCGACGAGATTGCCTGTTTCATCAATTGCAAAGCAATTGACGATTAGCGGGCTATGCTCGGGGAGCGTGATCCGTATTTCGTAGAGCACCAGATTCAAGGCCGGCTGCGCGGTGGACTTGGTAATGAGGGCGCCGAAGTCCTGTTGGGTGTGAGCGCCGATAACTACACTCGTGGAAGGTCCAACAGGCACTGGGGTAGGCTTGCTCCATACCTGCTCCACTCCCCAGTCGAAAATCTCAACCTTTGCCTCTTGTCCGGCGGCGTCACCCGTATTGACGACAGTCACATTGGCATTAAAAGAAGCCAGATCGCGAATCAAAACTCCGGTGGAGAGGACTTTATTCGGCATGGTGAATTTCTCCTTCTGGTTTGCGCGGGCGATTCGCGCAATTATCGCCGGAGGGGTGATATTACCTCTCCGATTCTCGGCACGATCTCCGCTGACACCTTTTGTGAGACACGGGCGCGTCATGCGCCTTGACCACGAAAGAACTTTTCAAATGGCACCACTAGCCTGGAGTAGGAGGACCCGGAACGAACTGCACCTGCTGCCAGTTCGGCGTGCCAGCGCTGATAGACGTGCAGATCCAGAGGGTCGCGGAATGAGATTGTTCGTTGGTTCCTACGGGGCGCTTATCCGCAAACGGAGGGATGCGCAGGAAAAAATCTCCAACACTTGCAGAAGGGGGCAACGATGCAGTGCTGGGCGTCAGTCGAAGCTGGGATTCCGAGGTTGTGCTCACTAACTGACTGTTGTGAGCGCTTCCCATGATCGGCTCACGTGTGAGCTGTCCTGCACTGAAGACTCCTCCTGGCTCCGCCACCGTTGGCAAAGGCGGGGTATGGGGTGGGGGTGGTGTCTGGGCCAAAGCCCCGCTGTGACCGCGAACTCCGGGTCCAAAAACAGAGTGGCCCAGAACGCCAATCTGCTGTTGCATGATTTCTTCCACGGACGTTGACTCCACAGTCTCTGCGCCCATGGAACGGCCGACAAGCCCAATGCCGTTAGTTGGCTGAGGATCGGGTCCCGGACTCAGGTCGTCAGTCGCGAGGCCATAGACTGCGCACCCGGACGGAGACTGACCCAGCACCCCAATGCTGAATCCGGCCCCTCGACTACGACCGTACAAGCCGATAGAGCCCTCGCCAGTAAATATGTTGTCCGCAACCAACGTAGCGTTTTGGGAAACGGCTGTATTGATCACAGTTGGGTCACCCAAAATACTGTGGTCACCACCGCCGTTGTTGCCAGCAGGTGGGGGGACATTGAACGGGCTGGTAGTGTTGCTATGCCAGTTATCTGCCGTGTTGTTATCTCCGACCTGAAAGGTATCGAACGAATCAGTACCACCTTGACTTTGTCCTGTCGCCCAACCGGCCTGCGGATAGGTCCAGCTCGGGTTAATCGGAGTTGTAGCCATAATCTTCTCCTTCTCGATGAGGGCGCCTTTAGAAAATGCTCCTAATCGTCCAATGCGACGTTATATCAAAGGCCCGACTCGCCAGTCGCGATTCTTTTCGTTGGAATAGTGACGGCAGACGTCGCATCGTTTCGGGTAAGAGTTGGTCGACAACTCGGACCTTGCTCCCGACAGACGATCTAAGCTCGGAATCGTTGCGCCTGAAAAACGGCGTTTTCAGTAACTACGTCTTGCCTGACCGCAATCCAGCGATCTCGGATTGAGCCCGAGTCACCGGCAACACGGAAGTAACGGAGTGGATCTGCGAAACTTCCGTGTAGCCGACAACTTGGGAGTTGACGCGCAATTCAATCAACACAAGGGCGTTTGAACTAACTCGCTGTCGCGAGGGACGCTGCGGCATGGGCTTTTCCTGAGCGTTATTGGCTATGTAAGGGTTGGGTCACAGGAGGTTTACCGTGACCCATCTTCGTCAGCGGATGCTGGATGAACTCCAGCGGCGCAACTATTCTCGGAGCACTGCTCGTTGCTACATTCACGCGGTGGAGGATTTCGCGATGTACTTCCATCGTTCGCCGGAACGGCTTGGCCCGGAACATATTCGCCAGTACCAGGCGTATCTGTTCCGCGAGCGCAAGCTCTCTGCCGGAATCATCGAAGGCCGCACTGCGGCGCTGCGTTTCCTATTCGTCAAGACACTGCGCCGGCCGTATCTTCCCGATCACATTCCTTTCCCCAAGCGACAGCGTCGACTGCCGACCATACTAGACCAGCAAGAGGTGGCGCGACTGATTGACTCCGCCGAGAACCTGATGCATCGCACCATGCTGATGATGCTGTACGCAACCGGCCTGCGCAGGGCCGAGCTGTGCCATCTCAAGGTCTCTGACATCGACAGCGAGCGCCATGGTGATTCATGTGCGCCAGGGCAAGGGTGGCCGCGACCGCGACGTGTTGCTGACTCCGAAGTTGCTCGAGACTCTTCGCGAGTACTGGCGCTGGATGAAGCCCAAGACCTATCTGTTCCCAGGTACGGTGAAGGGCTGGCGGGCAGACGTGCCCATTACAGAGAAGATTGTCTGGCAAGCGGTGAACGAGGCCGCCAAGCGTGCCGGCGTCACCAAGCATGTATCTCCGCATTCGCTCCGACATTGTTTCGCGACGCATATGCTCGAAGCCGGTGCCGACCTGCGCACCATCCAGGTGCTGCTTGGCCATGCCAAGATCGGCGATACCGCACTCTACCTTCATCTTTCCCGGCGCCATCTGCAAGCGGTTCCAAGCCCGCTGGAAGCCATCGAAGTTTCGCCTCCCGATGAAGTGAAGCGTTCCAGGAGGAAGATGAAGCGATGAGCCGGCCCACCCTCGAGGTGGCCGACATCGTCCGCGCAGTAGGCAACAGATTCTGG
>CAWAIX010000002.1:0-437810 GCA_963782175.1 uncultured Acidobacteriaceae bacterium | reverse complement strand
AAGATAGAGTCACCCTCACGCCAAACACTGGCTCTTCCGGGACCTCTGTTGGCATATGTGTTAGTACGTGATGATCCGGTTTGTCAGGTGAGGTAATAACTGGGCAATATGACAGAGCGATCATCGCTGATCCCAGCCCTTGCCTCGGCGCTGACTGTGCTCTCGCCAGCGGTCCTGCTCAAGAGTGATCACTTCGATCTAGTTCCCAGGTCTTTCTCGTCTGATTTGAGGCCGATCGCGCGTTGCATGGGCCGGATCTCGGGGTTGGCCATGAAAGTGCGCCAGATCAGACCGGTCCGACCGTTCTCAATCATGACCGTTTGGGGCGCTTGGTTCAGACCCATCGTGATTCCGGAGATCCAGTTCACCTGCTCGTTAAAGGCATCGCAAAAGCCGTAAATGCCCCACAGTTGCGCACCCAGATCGCGATACCAGTGTTTGAGCACCGCCAGGGAAGCTTTCGGCGCGTAGGCGTAAGAGGCAATCGCTCCTGTTGGGGCAATCGTTCCGTCGTCTGTCACAAATGGTTTGTACTCGTGGTACCGTCCATTGGGTCCGTCGACAGCCGTCAGTCCCCAGCTGTCTCTCCCATAACCTCGAAAGTGATATGGATTTGCGACACTATAGGCCTGACTTACCAAGGCTTCGTTTCGGTTGTTCTGGAAATAGTCGGAGTAAGTGTCCCGAACACCGCGAGGATCATACCCAAGATAGGAATATTGAGTAAAAAACAGCGGGCCGGGTGAACCGGGCACATAACCCTGTGTCAACGGAATGCCAAAGTATGTGTGTTTGATTCCGTATTCGCTGCCGGTGCCTTCCCTGTCATATCCGGTCCAGTACGTTGACGGAGGAATGGGGTGAGTCGGCGACGCAATCGCGAGCAGATAGGTAATCATGACCTCATTCCATCCTTGCAGCCTGTTGGCGATGTGGAAGGCATAGTTTGGCGACCAGTGCCAGTAGAGTGCGTCACGCTTTGGAGTAGCCCGGAACCAGTTCCAATCCACATCGCGCCAGAGGCCACTGATCCTTTCCCGCAATTCGCGCTCCGATGGATCGTCCGAATTAAAGTATTGCCCCGCCGTAAGCAAACCCTCCATCAGAAAAGAGGTCTCTACCAGGTCGGCTCCGTCGTCGTAGATGCCGAAGAGCGAAATCACATGACCTGTCCTGCCGTTCATGAAATGCGGCCATGCACCGTGGAAACGGTCCGCATGTGCGAGAAAGTCAGTGATCCGCAGCAAGCGCTCGACGCATGCTGGCCGGGAGACAAAACCGCGATCCACCGCAACCACCATCGCCATGATCCCGAAGCCGCTCGCACCCGTCGCGATCAGGTCGTTAGGGCCGGGCTGCGACTCGCGCGCCATGCCCGATACCGGCTCTGACGCTTCCCAGTAGTACCGGAAGCTCGCCTCCTCCACCATGGACAGAAGTTCGTCGTCGGTCATCGGATGCGTCTTCGCCGTGACCTCGTCGGTCTTTGCAGATTCGACCAGCGTTGAAGTACGCGCCGAAACCCGGTAACTAGCAGTTGCATGTGGGTCTCCGATGTAGTCAGCATAGCGATCGACACCGTAGCGCTGGACTCCGATTGCCTTGTAGGGTCCGCCATTGAGTGAGCGGTAGATGACGTATTGAGCGATTGTCGGGTCGTCTGCTCCTTTCCAGTGCAAATCGATATGCCGCTCATAGCCGCGTGCTTCGAGGTTCGCGGGTTGCTTCGGTGGCTGATCCAGACCCCGATCGGTTTCAATCCGAATGTCATCTATATAGAGGGTGTGGGGCTTTCCATCGGCTACGCCCTGCGATAGCACGATGGCAGTCAGTTGATGCGGCTTGAAAGGTCGGAGCGACATGCTGCGAAACCGTTCGAGCGGTACGCGAACGCGAATCCATCGCCCTGCCGGTAAGTGTCCCGTGAAATCGCTCAGCGGCAAGGGCGCTGTATGCCCGTTTTCGAGATCAATGAACGCTATATGCGGCAGTTCCGTAGCAGATATCCCCTCGGCACTCCAAAACCACAGGCGGAGATCTTCCCCATCCCAGTTCACGTCACGATTGCGCCACCGGTAGAGATTTAACTCTGCGGCCCAGCCTCCATCTGTGACTGAGCGCCAGGTCAGTTCTAGCGCGTTAGGTCCGCTCACGTACTGAGTGGTCTCAACCGGCAGCTTTGCGTCGATGAGCTTGAGCATGCTTGGCGCAGAGATCTTCCCAACACTGTAGAAGTAGGAATCTGGTGTGATGCTGTTTTCAAAGAAGACTTCCTGGGAGTAGTGCGGATCGTCCTGCCCATGCAACGCCGTGGAAATGAACAGCAATATCGCAATCCACTGGAAGACACGTAAGCGTCTTGTCGTTTTCACTCGCACCCGAACTCCTGCATGCGAACATTTGTATCTGACTATATAGGTGTGAGTCACCTCGGCTGCCGAAGGCTGAATTTAAATGGGCCTCGAGGTTTCGCCTGCAAAGGCGCGTAGCCGTGGAACAGAGCGAAAGTGGATACCATTCGTGAATTTATGCGGCCTCAAGCCATTCGAGCTCGGGAGGAACCAAGGGGAGCTCGCAGACGGTTGGTGGACACCTGCTCTACCGCTGGCGTCCGATATGGATATTTTCGGCTGCTGCATCTGGTCTCGTTCTGGTGGCCTTTCTGCTGGCGGTCCGAGAGACGGAGGCGCCTAAATCGGTTATTTCGGAGGCGATGCAGGAGGCTCCGTTATGACCTCTCGCGCCAGACATTGAGACAGCCTGCTGTCAAATGCTGATGCGAAGCGTATTTTCCAGGTACGTCTTGCTAATCTCCGCTGACTCCTTCGGGGTGGTGGACTTGCCAGGCACGCGGTCGAGTTCAACCACAGCCCAGCCCTTGAACTCAATCTTGTCCAGGGCGGCAAAGACCGCAGGCAAATCAACCCGACCGCGACCCAGTTCCACGAATTTGAATGGATATTTCTGGCCCTTCTCCGTACCCATCGGTTCGTCAATAACATCTTTCAGGTGCAGAAAGAGAATGCGCTCACGGTATTTGAGGATGGCCTGAGCCGGATCGCCGCCGCCGGCAAGATAGTGCGCGGTGTCGAGTTCCAGCCTGACGTAGCGTGGGTCCGCGGCGTCCAGAACGCGCTCCAGATTTTCCGGGCGCTGGCTGATCGTGTTGAGGTGATTGTGATAGCCGAGCGGCACGCCCAGGTCGGCAGTGCGCTCTCCGATTTTCGTAAGCAACTGTCCCAGGCGCGTGCACTCATCGGGCGTCGCCGACCTGGGCCATGCGCCGAGCTTGTCGAGCACCTGCAGATACAACCCTCCCACATTGCGTACATATTGCGCGTGAGCTACATGCTGGGCGATCTGGTCTTTTTCTACTGCAGGATCGATGTCGACCGTGCCGCTGGACAGCGCAACCATGGTCAGCCGGCGCTGTTTAAGAAGTTCACGCAGCCGCGCCGGCTGGAACTCCTTCACGGCATTGTCGCGGAACTGAATTCCCGCATAGCCAAGCGCAGAGATGTCATCGATGGCCTGACGCTCATTCTCGCCCCAGGTCATTGCCGTGTATCCGAACTGGAGCTGTGCGGACGTACCCGAGGAAAACGCAGAGCGGGTCGGAACGCCTGCTCCTGCGAGGCATAGCCCTATTCCCCTCATGAACCGGCGGCGTGACCATTCAGCATTCATGGTTAGCTCCTTGTGTGCCAGGACGTCATTGCGGCGGCGGCGCAGTTGAAGAAGGAGTCGGCTTGCCGGTTATGGTATCCGGTTCCATCAGCTCCACGCGCGTGCCGTCCGGGTCGAATAGATTGACCTGGCGCTGCTGATTGACGCCCACCTGCATCTGCGGCGGCTTCGCATAGTTGAGATAGTCCTTGTAAGCGGGCCGGGCCTCCAGGGTCTCGATGGCTTTCTGCACGCTCGGCACCGTCAGGGAGACGTGGTTCTTTACGCCCCACTTGTCGACAGGCGGCAGGTCCTTATACAGCATGAATTCCACATAGTCGTCGCCGTCGGGAACGCGCATATCGATCCAACTCAACTCCTTGCCCGAAGAACTGCCGCGCCAGAATTCATGGAAGCCAAGAAGATTGCCGTAGAAGTCGATGGCCTTCTGGCTGTTCCCCACCAGAAAGCCGATATGCATGATGTGATCGGAGATGCGCGTAGGCGGCAGAAACTTGCCCTGGTTCTGCGCTTCTAGGCCATCGGGATCGGGCTGCACGAACTCCACCAGATGCCCATCGGGGTCTTTGATCTCGAAGTTCAGATCGCCGGTGCGGCCTTTGCCAACATGCGGCTTCACCTCGATCCCCTTGGAGGCAAGGTATTCGCGCATCTGCTCGGCGTTGTCCACGATGAAGGCGATGTGGCTGAAGTGGGATCCCTTCTCCGCCGAAGCTTCATTGAAGAGCTCGATGTGCTGGTGGTCGTTGATCTTGATGAAGGCGATCCGCACCGATCCGTCCTTTCGCTTCAGATCATACGGTTCGGCGTATCCGAGAAAATCGTCCCAGAACCAGATGGCTTTCGGAAGATCACTTACGAAGAATCCAACATGTGAGATGCCAAGAATTTTCGGCCTCTGCACCGGCTGCTGTTGGGCGAAAAGCTGCGTGGCAGCCAGGGCCAGACAAGCCACAGTTGTCGTCCAATGCGCCCATGCTTTCCTGCTGATGGTCTTCCAAGACATCTATTGTTCCCTCCCGGGGTATGGCGACACTCCAGGCTGATGTTGTCTGCCCGCCAGTGAGCCGATGATGCCGCTGTGCAGCGTGCACCCGGCACGCCGCGTTTCAGAAAGAAATGATGCCGCCAAACTGCACCAGGCGAGGCGAGTAACCTCCCTTGGTGATATAGCCGAAGTTGGCACTGGTGAGAGAAGTGGTCGGATTGTTGAAGACCGGGTGATTGAACGCATTGAATCCGTTCGCCAGGAGTTTCAGGTGGACCCGTTCGGTGATTGAAAATGTGCGCTGCAGTGAGGCGTCGAAGGTCACTGATCCGGGGCCGCTGTAGATGTCCTGCCCGGTGTTGCCGTTCTCGAGGCCGGTTGGGTCGGAAAATACCGACGTGTCGAACCAGGGACTGCTTGTGCCGACGCCTTTCAGTTTCCTGAATCCTCCGTTTTCATTCGCCACGATAGTAGTCCCAGGCGCATTAAATTCCGAGTCACTCCCGGTGAACGTCAGAGGCGTGCCGCTTCGAATCGCAAGCACGTCGCCCACCTCCCATCCGCCCAAAATCTTGCTCGCAATTCCGCTAGTCAGGAATTGCCCATTCCTTCCGAAGGGCAGCGTGTACAACGCGCTCTCCACAAATGTGTTCCTCTGGTCCCAGGAGAGCGGGCTATAGTTTCTCTGTGGATCGATGTAGAAGTTGTAATATCCCAGCCCACTGGTCGAGGATATGTACCCCATCGCCTTTTGATAGGTGTACGAGGCGCGCAGCACCAGCCCGCTGCTCCAGCGCCTGCGCAGCTGTGCCTGCAGGGCGTTGTAATTCGTGCTCGTGCCCTTGCCCAGCAGGTCGGTGTCCTCCGTGCGTCCGAAGGCCGCGTACTCCGGCTGTCCGGCAGCGCCGGCTCCGGGCACGAGGCCGGCATTGAGGTCATACCCGGCGGGTATTTCCCTGCCCTGATTTCCCACATAGGCGATATCAGCCACCAGGTGAGCGCCGAGCTCCTGCTCGACGGTCAGGTTATAGGAGGTAACATAGGGATCGCGGTAATGCGGGTTCACCACGTAATACAGCACGTTTGTGGGCGCATTTGCGATGATGCCGTTCGACGGAATTGTCACGGTCAACGGAGGAAGAAAGCCGGCGTCGAGGGTTGCCGGAGATCCGTCAGGCAGCAGCGCCGGACTATAGGCGTTCACGGGCGTGAACTCATCGTTCTGCTGCACCGGTAGGTTGTAGGCATAGTTCAGATCGGGAAAGGGCTCGTAGCTGATGCCGAATCCGCCGCGCACCACCGTGCTGTCCATCGCGCGATAGGCGAATCCCAGCCGTGGAGCGAAGTCTTTGTAGTTTGTCTGCAAGCCGAGGTTTTTCGGTACAGAGCCGTATCCGGCAACCTGCAGGCTGTTGGTGGATGGGTCGTATTGAGAAAACCCGCCGGTCTTCGAAGGGGTGGAAGGAGGGTAGAACTCCCAGCGCGTTCCATACATCAGGGTCAGTTTGCGGGTGGCCTGCCAGGTGTCCTGAAAGAACCCGAAGTACAAGGTCTGCCTCCACGAAGAATCCTGGATAGCCACATCCCGGCCGATCTGGCTGGGCACATCGATCAGAAAACTTGCGAAGTCGTTCGCGTAGCTGGTCTTGCTTTCCTTCGTGCCCTGGTTGAGCGCGGTCTGGCCTTCCGAGTAGGTAAAGATGCCGCGCGGACTGAAGCTGAAACCCTGCGTCACGTCATTGCGAATGCGCCGGATCTCTCCTCCGAATTTGAATGTGTGATTGCCGACGAGTTTCGTCCAGTTGTTGACAATGTCGATGTTTGATTCGCTCTTCTGCCACGGTATGGTGGGAGCATAACCGACCAGGGGATTCGAGTACTCGCTGACGTCGATGCCTACGAGGCCGCTGGTGATAGGGCTCACGTTCACGCCGGGAATGCCCAGTTGAGCCGAGGCGTCGGTTCCATAGTCGGACTGCCGGTTGATGTTGTTGTAGTGGTCGATGCCCCCGCGCAGCTCCATTAGCAGAGTTGGCGAGAAGGGTCGCACATATTCGAGCGCGGTGTTATAGGCAGTCTGGCTCCCCGTGCCTTCGAGGCCGCTGCCGGTGTCGCCGCCTGCCAGCCCGAAGAGGGGCTCGAGGTTTGTCACGACTTTCTGGAGGCTGTAGCGGTATGTCAAGCGGTCCGCGGAGCGGAGATTCTGATCGATCTTCACGTCGAACTGCGTCGAGTCCTTGCCGAATCCGGTGACGTTAGCAAAGTTATTGGTGGCGCCGGCTCCGGCAACATTGGGCTCCGGCACCAGGGCCAGAATCTTCTGCGCGATCGGGTCGATCCGATTCTGGGGAATCACGTTCTCCACGCCGTTGTTGGAGAATTGCTTGCGGCCCGTGCCGGTCGAGGTTCCGGTGGAGGGATCATAGATGGCTGTCGGGCTTGCGCTCAGATCGCCGGTGCGGAACGCTGCCGAAGGTACGGTGACCAGATTGAAGTTGCCGTTGTAATTGTCGTAACGCAGGACGTCGGCAAAGAAGAAGGTACGGTTCCTGACGATTGGGCCGCCCAGCGTGGCACCGTAGTAGTTGTTGGTCAGGGTCGGCTTGGGAGTGGTGGTGTCGAAATAGTCCTTCGCCTCGAGCGTGCTCAGTTCGTTGTATTCGAAGAGTGAGCCGTGAAAGTCGTTGCTGCCCGACTTCAGGATCACGTTCGTCACTGCGCCGCCGGCACGGCCGAATTCCGGCGCATAGTTGCTGGTCGTGACGTTGACCGCGCTGATTGCCTGCGCCGCAGGCAGATACACCTGCAGCAGCCCGGTCCGCTCATTGTCGTCGATGCCTTCGAACTGCAGATTGTTGGCGAACTGCGACTGCCCATTCACTTGGAAGCCTTCCGATTCCTGCGCGTCAAATGCTGGCCCCTGGTCGTGAAATGCGGCGCTGACTCCCGGCACCAGCGACTCCAGCGACTGGAAATTCTGGTTCTCGCCGGAATTGGGCAGATCGAGCACCTCTTTCGTGTCCAGATTGGCGGTCACATCGGCCCGGTCGGTTTGGAGGGCGGCGCTTTGCGCCTGTACCACCACCTGCTGCGTCGTCGAACCCGGCGTGAGCGACATGTCAGCCCGTACGGAACTGTTGACCGTGACTTCCACGGCTTTGCTCTCAGCTGTCTGGAAACCGCTGTATGCCACTCTCACGTCGTACACGCCCGGCGGCAGGTTCGGGAACTGGTAATTCCCGCTGGCGTTGGTCTCGCCGGTATAGTTGAGCCCCGTCTTTTCCTCGGTGATGGTCACCTTTGCCTGGGGAATGACCGCTCCTGACTGGTCGGTGACGGTTCCCAGCAGCGTGGCACTAACCGCCTGTCCATCCAACCGCGGGGTCGCACACAGCGCGCTAAGCGCAAGGACTGAAATTGCTATTACTGTTTTCCACTTCATCACTAGATCACTTCTTATCATTGCAAATCCTCATCCAGCCGCCTCTCGCCGACCGGGGTAAGTAGGTGGCGTCCCGCTGTCCGGGTATCCCCAGTTAACGGCAGGCGCGGCGAAGTGCATTGATCCTCCCCGGTTGTTGCACCTTGTTAAAGTTCCGCGGATGGACGCCCGGCAAGTTAATTCACGGTGAAGTACAGCTTGGCTCACAAATCCCCTGTATTTAATGGGTTCGCTCTGCGGTCTTTACGTAAAACGAACTTCGGCAGGCACGAATTGACGGCCCTCTTTATGCTTCGATAGCCTTGAAGACGAAGTGTCTGGAAAGAATTCGAGTTCGATGGAGGACAGCCGCCATCTTCTTGTTGAGCGGGTGGTATCCAGCAGCTATCTCAGCAAATCCGCCCGGCTGAGCGACATGTTTCGCTATCTGTGCGATCGCGTCCTGGACGAGTCCGCCACCGATATTCATGAACAGGAAGTTGGCCGAAACGTCTTCGGGCGTCCCGTGGACTACGATACGGCCGCCGACAACATTGTTCGTGTGCATGCCTCGATGCTGCGCAAGCGGATCGATCAGTATTTCGCCACCGAGGGCAGCCAGGAACCCGTTGTCATTGATATACCGCGCGGGAACTACGCTCCTGTCTTCCGTAGCCGTGTGGCGGTTGTATCCAATGGCGGCAACGGTACCGTTCAGACGCCGGTGCCTGAAGATGCGCCATCACCCGAGTCTTCTCCAGAACCGAAGACCTCTGTTGCCGCTGAACCTTCTGTCCGTCAGAGCTTTTTCTGGCTGCTGATTGCCTTGGCGATCATTTTCGCCTCCACCGTGGGTTTTCTGTATCTGCGCAACCGCACTCCGGCCATCGCCGCATTGCCCTCACCTGTGCGGCAATTCTGGTCACAGATCTTCAGACCCGGGGCATCTACGAGCATCGTGATGGACGATGCCGCTCTCGGGCTCTATCAGGAAGTTACCGGTCGTCGTGTTGAACTCTCGGAATATTTCGACCGCAGCTACATGCGCACCGTTTCGCAAGTTCCGGCGGCGCTCGATCGGGAGTTTCTAAACTCCATGATCCTGCGAAGGCAGTCTAATTATGAGGATGTCTCACTGCTTGACGGGCTAAATGGGATGGCGAACACGCTGCACAGCGCCGCCAGCACGCGCTTTGCGCGCGACTTCTCTTTTCGCGAGGTCAAAGCAGGCGACGTGGTCCTGCTCGGCAACGGCGTCACCAACCCGTGGATTCAGCTCTTCGAGAAACATCTGACGCTGCAGTGGAAATTCGACCCCGCGCTCGTGGCCTATTATCCCGTGGATACCACCATCGCAGACCAGGAGAAATATCACGGTGAAGCTGCCGCGGGAAGGCCACACGAAAGCTACGCCACGGTGGCATTTCTCCCCAATCTCAGCGGGAGCGGCAACGTTCTCATCATCTCGGGAACCGGTGGCACTGCCACCGGGGCCGCTCTCAACTTTCTCTCCGACGCCCATTCACTGTCACAACTCCGGGAGCGGTTGCCCCGTAAAAGCGGCGGACCTCTTTATTTTGAGATCCTGCTGCGTGTCGAGAGCAGGAACAGCCTGCCCCGCGGCACGGAAGTCGTCCTCGCGCGCCTGCCGCAGCCCTGAGAAACTTCTCTTTACGTAAAGGATCCCTCGGCTAAGCTCCTGGAAACAGGGCTCCTCTTTTCGTTTACTGTGAATTCACTTGTGACGCCGAATGGCGCCCTTTACTTTCGCTGCTGATATGGGGTCACGGCAGGAGGAATTCATGCGAGTCGGCATCATTGGCACCGGCGCCATCGCACGCAAGCATGCCGTGGCGTACCGCAATGTCGGATATAAAATCGTCGCCTGCACAAACCGCAGCGTGGCGGCCGGGATTGAATTCGCCAGAGCCACCGGGGCTGAATTTGTCCCTTCCAGCGAGGAGTTATGCCGTCATCCTCGCGTCGATTTCGTTGACGTCTGCACACTTCCCGATTTTCGCCTGCAGGCCATCGAGCTGTGCGTGGAGGCGAAAAAGCACGTCCTGGTGCAAAAGCCGATGGCCGCTACATTGGCGACGGCCCGGCGGATGATCGAGGTCGCCCGTGCCGCGGGTATTCAACTCGGAGTGGTGAGCCAGCATCGATTCGACGATTCCACTTTGTTTCTGGCTCGCGCGCTTGCCGAGGGCCGCCTCGGAAGGATTCTCGAGGCCGATGCATGCGTAAAGTGGTACCGCTCGCAGGAATATTATGCGCGGCCCGGGAAAGGTACGTGGGCCATCGAAGGCGGTGGCGCGCTGATCAATCAGGCAATTCATCAGGTCGATCTGCTGCTGCATCTGGCCGGCCCGGTCAGCGAAGTCTTTGCCTACCGGCAAGTCGGGGCACTCCACTCCATCGAGTCCGAGGATATCGTCAATGCCGTTCTGCGCTACGCTTCGGGCGCTACTGGAGTCATCCAGGCAGCGACTGCCTTCTGGCCCGGTACCCCGGAACGGATCGAATTCCACGGAACAAAGGGCACTGCCATCGTCACCGGAGACCGTCTGACAACCTGGGATGTTCGCGATGATGCCGGCGAACGGCCCCCGCTGGTCGGTGAGGCTGCATCGGGCGCCTCGGACCCGATGGCCATCTCCACGCTGCCTTTCGAACGTCAGTTCCTCGACTTCGGCGAAGCCTGCCGCACAGGTCGTTCACCACAGGTGTCAGGGCTCGAAGGTCTTCGCGCCCTGCAGTTGGTAACTGCCATTTATCAGTCCGCGGCCGACGGCCGGCCGGTCGTCATCGACTCGACCGCATGCCCGGAATCAGAACAAGACCTCATAAAGAAAGGTACGAATGAAACAACCTGCTAACAACTTTGTGGGGATGGGAACAAGAGCCCTCAATCGCAGAGGTTTTCTCAGAAATGCCGGGATGGTCCCGCTGGCAGCCGCCACCGTGGGATGGAGCATGACCGGCGCCAGCGCCTTTGCCGACATACAGCCGATTCAGCGCCCGGGCAGTTCTGAGCTTAAGATCTCACTCAATGCCTATTCCTTCGCGAAATTGCTCAATGCCAAGGTCAAACGTCACGGTCAGGGCATCGACCTGTTCGACCTTGTGGACTTCTGCGCGAAATACAACATCGACGGCCTCGACGCCACCGGCTATTTCTTTCCGGGCTTTCCCGATGTTCCCGACGACGATTACGTTTACCGTCTTAAGCGCAAGGCCTTTGAAGCAGGAGTCGGAATCAGCGGATCGGGCGTTCGCAACAACTTCACGCAGCGCGACAAGGCCAAACGCGCCGCCGATGTGCAGATCATCAAGAACTGGGTCATCGTCGCATCCAAGCTGGGCGCTCCAGTGCTGCGCGTCTTCGCGGATACGCAGATGCGCGGTATGAGCTGGCACGACGTCGCCGGGCCCGGCGCCACCTGGGACGAGGTCGCCGCGTGGGAAGCTGATGATCTGCATGAGTGCGGTGAATTCGGCAGGCAGCACGGCGTGATCATTGGCGTGCAGAACCATGGCGATTTTCTCCAGACCGGCGACAATCTGCTGAAGCTGCTCAACCTCGTCAACTTAGAGTGGTGCGGAGCCATCATCGACACGGGATATTTCCGCTCTAGCGATCCATACCACGATATGCAGATACTGGCGCCCTACGCGGTGAACTGGCAGGTTAAGCAGAGCCCGTTGGGCGCCGAGAGCAACGTTCCCCTGGACCTGAAAAAATTCCTTGGCATCGTACGTTCCTCCGGATATCGCGGCTATCTCCCCATCGAAACGCTGTCAGTCCCCGGAAAGCCCTACGACCCCTACCAGGTCGTGCCCACATTTGTGCAGCAACTCCGGCAGGCGATTGCCGAGACGGCGTAGCCCGGCATATGGACTCCGGGAAGACAGAGGGAGCTTTTTTGCTCGTGCACGAGAGCACGGCTCCGCCGGAGCGTACCGAATCCGTTGCAAATGGCGCTCTGCCCGCCAAATCGCGCGACGCCAAGCCCCGCGGCAACGTCCGGTGGATCATATGCGCTATGCTTTTCGTCGCTACGTCGATCAATTACATCGACCGGCAGGTGCTGGGCATTCTGGCTCCCGCGCTACAGCACACGATTGGCTGGACCGATCTGCAGTACAGCTACATGATCGGCGGCTTCCAGTTCGCCTACGCCCTGGGACTCATCCTCGCCGGGCGCATGGTTGACAAGCTGGGCACACGCATCGGCTATGCCATCATCATGGGCGTCTGGAGCCTTTCGGCCATGAGCCACGCCCTTGCGCGTACGGTTCTCGGCTTCGCGGCAGCGCGCTTCTTTCTTGGCCTCGGGGAGTCGGGAAATTTTCCCGCCGCGATCAAGACCACCTCAGAGTGGTTTCCGCAGACCGAGCGCTCACTCGCCACGGGAATCTTCAATTCCGGCACAAGCGTGGGAGCGATCCTGGCTCCGGCACTCGTTCCCTGGGTCACGCTGCGCTTCGGCTGGCAGGCGGCTTTTCTCATGACCGGCGTCTTCAGCCTTACCTGGATTGTCATCTGGCTGCTGTTCTATCGCTCTCCGGCGAGGCATAAGACTCTCACCCGCGAAGAATTTATTTACATTCATAGCCAGAGCCGTGAACCGATCGCGGTTGTTCCGTGGCGGAAACTGCTGGCGCATCGCCAGACCTGGGCTTTTGCCGCCGGCAAATTACTGACCGATCCCATCTGGTGGTTTTATCTCTACTGGCTGCCTCTGTTTCTTACCCGGCGCTTCCACCTGGGACTGGGCCAGCTTGCCGTTCCGCTAATCGTTATCTACAACGTCTCCGTCGTAGGCAGTGTCGGCGGAGGCTGGCTGCCCGCGTTCTTTCATCGGTTCGGCATGCTCATGACCCGCGCACGTACGCTCACCATGCTCCTCTGCGCGTGCCTGGTTGTGCCCGTCTTTTTCGTGAACAAGGTCTCGTCGGAATGGGATGCGATTGCGCTTATCAGCCTTGCCGTAGCCGCGCACCAGGGCTGGTCTGCAAATCTGTTCACTACGGCTTCGGATATGTTTCCCCGCTCCGCTGTCGGCAGTGTCGTGGGAATCGGCGCAACCATCGGCTCCATCGGCGGCGTGCTCTTCTCGCTCGGAGCAGGATGGATCCTCAACCTGACCCACGACTACAGCATCCTGTTCCTCATTTCGGCTTCGGCGTATCTCGTCGGGCTTGGCCTCATGCAATGGATCGCACCAGGATTCAAGCCCGCGGTTATAAGCTCGGAGCTTCACGCGGAGGCGTAGAGATTTGAGTGGCGGGAGTGGTCCCGCCGGGTTCAGCTCTCCAGATGCACCAGTTGTGCCTGCCTCTGCGCTCTGATTACCAGCTCGGCAGCCAGCAGAAACTGCGCCTGATCCTGCGCTGTATGCGTGCGGTTCACAACATCAGAGACGAACTGCGGGCCGAACGGCAGCACGAGATTGTTGCAATCTATATAGCGCTGCTCGGTTTTGTTCACCAGGAAAAGATTGTTGCCACTCTTGCTCACGGCCACATTGGTGTACTTGCGCACCTCGATGTAGCCCTCGGTGCCCAGGATGAAAAGCCTCCCGTCGCCCCATGTGCCCAGCGCATCCGGCGTAAACCAGTCCAGCCTCACATATCCGAGTCCCCGATTGCCGCGCAGCATCATGTCACCAAAGTCCTGGAACCTCGGGTGTTCCGGATGGTTGACGTTCGCGATCTGCGAAGCCACCACCTCCGCCTCGGTCGATCCCGTGTAATACAGAAACTGGTCTACCTGGTGCGATCCGATGTCGCAGAGAATTCCCCCGTAAAGCTCCGGCTCCCAGAACCAGTCCGGGCGCGGCGATGCGCCACCCGCATGGGCGTCGGAACCATTCGCTACCGGCTGGAAGATCTGATGCGGAGCGATATTGATGGTCTGGACGACACGCCCGATCGCACCAGCCTGCACCAACTCTCCAGCCTTAACCGCGCCCTTTACCTCAAGCAGTTCGCTGTACATGATGGCGTAGATACGATTCGTCTCTGCGATCGTCTTACGTATCTCGGCCACCTGCTCGAGCGTCGTGGCTCCAGGTTTGTCACTCAGGAAATCCTTGCCGCGCTTCATCACCCTGACGCCCAGCGGCGCACGCTGGTTCGGAATGGTCGAGCTCAGCACCAGTTGCGTCGATGAGTCGGTGAGAATCTCCTCCTCTGACTGAACCATCTTCGCCTGAGGAAACGCCTTCGCGAAGGCAGCTGCCTTATCCGGCTCAGCTCCATACGCTGCGACCAGCACGCCTCCCCCGCGCAGGATCGCTCCCACCATGCCATATATATGATCGTGGCTCATTCCACACACTGAGAACCTGATCGAATACTTCGGCATCGCCTCCGCGTCCTGTCCGGGGTCCGCCACCTCATGGATGACGTTATTGTTTTCAGCCGCCCGGAGCCCAAACCCTGCTTCCGGCAATAGTGTCAACATGCCTGCCCCGCCCATTGCCCTCAAAAACAACCGTCTGTTTACAGCATCCATTGTGATCACTCAGTCCTCGTCCTTTGATAATCACCCATCGAGTCAGGGTGCAATTTCTAGACGTATACACACGAGTCCATGTTTCCCCTGTCGATGCAAATACCACTCCGGCGTGTGCAGGCCACCATTGACTCCTCGTTCAGCAGTCGTAATCAGGCGCATTGGGAAAAGACCTCTAATGGGCCAGTTACGTCGAGGACCTTAATCGGAGACGGTCCGACGATGACTACTTTCCGCATATGGGGCAGTTTCGGCGAGCTCAACTGATTTCAAGCCCGTCGGGAGCGCAAATAGATTTCGATTTCACCAGTCGTTGGCTCTGAACTGCGTGTTCTGATAAACGCACAGCCTAACCCACGATCAGCGCGGTCACTCCATGATGACTGTTGGCGACAGTTGAGGCTGCCGATTTGAGCGAACCCATTCATTCGTGAAACGGATCATGGCGGCCTGGTCATTCCGAGTGGGTTGCTGAGGACCTGGCACAAGTGGCAGCATGTTAGGTTCGATAAACCCATCCGGCAGATGGGCCTGCCACCTGATCGGATTTCTGGGAATCTAAATGGGATTAGAGGCGTAAAGATGAATACAACTCGACGGGACTTTCTCAAAGTCAGCGCGGGTGCCGTGGCCGCTACATCCGGCGTCTGGGCAAACTCGAAAGAGGTCTCCTCCTCTACAGCATCAGGGAAACAAACATCAGGGCCGACGGGGGGCGCGGGCGACATGATCTATCGCAAATTTGGAAGCACGGATGCGCACATTTCCGCTATCGGGGTGGGTGGTCATCATCTCGGTGATGTGCCGACATTGGACGAGGCGGTGCAACTCGTACACGAGGCGGTAGACGCCGGCGTTACTTTCTTCGACAACGCTTGGGAGTATTACAACGGCAAGACAGAGACCATCCTGGGCAGAGCGCTCCGGGACGGGCGCCGCGAAAAAGTGTTCCTGATGACAAAGGTCTGCACCCATGGGCGAAGCGGCAAATTAGCGATACAGATGCTCGAAGACTCGCTGCGGCGTTATCAAACCGATCATCTGGACCTCTGGCAAATCCATGGCATCGTCTACGACAATGACCCGGAGTTGGCCTATGCCAAAGGTGGCGTCCTGGAAGCATTTGATCAGGCCAAAAAAGAAGGCAAGGTCAGATTCGTCGGCTTCACCGGTCATAAGGATCCTGCATTTCATCTGAAGATGCTCGAACTCGGTTATCCGTTCGACTCCGTTCAGATGCCGCTTAATCCCTTCGACGCGAACTACCACAGCTTTGAGAAACAGGTCTTGCCCGAGGTCAATCGGCGAGGCATGGCGGCGCTGGGCATGAAGAGCATGGGCGGTACCGCCTGGGGGATAAAAGCCGGCGTTGTCCAGGCTGAGGAAATGTTGCGTTACGCGATGAGCCTGCCCGTCACGACTACAATTTGCGGCATGGACTCGCTGGACGTGCTGCATCAGAACCTGCGCGTCGTGAGCGGCTTTCAGCCGATGAATCAGAGCGAGATGGAGGCGTTGCGCGCTCGCTGTGCGCCGACAGCGGCTGACGGCCGCTTCGAGCCGTACAAAGTATCGTTGCGGTACGACAATCCGATGACCCGTATGCCTCATGGGTTCCCTTTCGACCACACTCAAAGAGAAGTCACAGAGATGCTGGACAAGGCGGACGGCCCCTGGTTGGTGCCAGAGACAACGCCGGAGACTTCGAGGAGATGAAGGATGGCAGACCAACGTCAACAGAACGAGCAATCCCAGGCAACTCCCGAAATCGAGCGGCGGTCCTTAATACAAGGAGGCCTGGCGTTCGCAGGGGGAGCACTTGCAAATTCAGTTTTCCATAGCCAAATCGCATCGGCTGCAGTTCCGCCGCAAATGAGAAACAACGGCCCTGACCAGATTCCTTTGAGGCCGCTCGGAAAAACGGGCGCACAAGTCTCGATCATCGGACTTGGCGGATATCACCTGGGCACGCTGAAATCGCAAGAGCTGGCCGTGCGCCTGGTTCAGGAGGCGGTGGACGCGGGAGTCACCTTTATGGACAACGCATGGGAGTACAACGACCACCGCAGCGAAGAATGGATGGGGCTTGGTTTACAGGGAAGGCGCGATAAAGTTTTCTTGATGAGCAAGGTTTGCACCCACGGCCGAGATAAGCAGGTAGCCATGCAACAACTGGAGGAGTCCCTGAAGCGATTGGGAACCGACCATTTGGACTTATGGCAGATTCACGAGGTCATCTACGAGAACGACCCGGACCTGCATTTCGCAAAGGGTGGTGTAGTCGAAGCGCTGGATGAAGCGAAAAAGCAGGGCAAGGTTCGTTTTGTTGGTTTCACAGGACATAAAAGCCCGGCGATACATCTCAAAATGCTGGCGCACAATTACCCATTCGACACCGTCCAAATGCCGCTCAATTGTTTTGACGCGACCTACCGGAGCTTCGAGCAGCAGGTGCTTCCTGAGCTTCAGCGGCAGGGGATTGCGGCGCTCGGCATGAAGAGCCTCGGGGGTGACGGCCAGCCGATCCTATATGGCACCGTGAGCGCGGAAGAGGCGCTGCGCTACGCGATGAGCCTGCCCGTAGCGACCACAATTTGTGGTATCGACTCATTGGACGTGCTGCACCAGAACGTGGGAATTGCGCGCGGCTTCAAACCGATGCCGCCTCAAGAGATGCAGGCGCTCCGTGAGCGATGCAGACCTTCTTCGGGTGATGGCCATCTCGAGCTGTTCAAGACAACAAAAAAATACGACGGCAGAGTTGGGCGAGAGCAGCATGGCTATCCGCCCCCTGAACAACTCCCGCTATGAGATGTTCCGATCAACAACGCCTGTGCGGAAACCGTCTCCGTTCAAGTGTTCAATTGACAAGGAACTCGCCCGTCTGAGCCAGCTCTGGGAGACGCAATCGGAACGGCTTTCGACGGCGAGACATATTCGCTTGCCGTCTCCTGCGAATACCCAACCACGGTTGTGACCCCAATCAATACCAGAACACAAAGAGTTTTTGCCATCGTTCCTTCCTCCTAATGACACTTCCCTTCCCGCCATCTCGCCGGCGCCCTAGCCGCGCAGGCTGGCGGGCGGAATGTTCACGGCGGAAAGCTCGTCGTATGATGCCTGCGGCAGCTCGAGTCAGGCGGCGGCGATGTTTTCTTCGAAGTGCTTGACGGACGAGGTTCCGGGAATGGGCAGGATCACCTTTGACCTCTTGAGGAGCCATGCCAGAGCCACCTGGAGCGGCGTTGCCTTGAGACTCCGGGCGCCTTTCTGGATGGCATCATGCTCCTCCTTTGCCTGTCCCAGCGGAGCCCAGGGCATGAAGGCGATGCTGTTCGCTTCGCAATAATCGACGATGAAGTCGGACTCGCGGTCGGCGAAGCTGTAGCGGTTCTGCACGGAGACGATGGGCACGATTTTCCCGGCGCGCTCGATGTGTTCGCGGGTGACGTTGGAGACTGCGACGTGGCGGATCTTGCCCTGCTCGCGCAGATTGGCCAGCGCTTCCACAGATGCCTCCCAGGAGACATTGTTGTCGGGAGCGTGGAGCTGATAGATGTCGATCCGTTCGAGACGCAGGCGCTCGAGGCTGCCTTCGAGGGCCTGAGCGTGGTGTTTAGGGCTGGAATTGTGCGTCCACTGGCCGGGGGCGGGGCGCTCCCATCCGCCCTTGGTGGCGATGACCAGACCGGCAGGATATGGATACAGCGCTTCGGCGATCAGATCTTCCGAGACGGCGGGACCATAGGAGTCGGCGGTGTCGATGAGGTTGACATCCAGCTCGGCCGCTCGCCGCAGAGTCGTGAGCGCGGCGGCCTTGTCGGCGCGAGGTCCCCAGATGCCGGGGTCGGTGATGCGCATGGCTCCGTAGCCGAGGCGGTTGACGGTGAGATCGCCTCCGATGGTGAACCTACCAGCGGCAGCTGCGGAATGAACTTGTTCGTGAATCATAGAAGAGCTCCTTTCCAGGTTTGACCGGACATTGCTTTTCTCCGCGCCAGGCGGAGAGCATCCGTAATGTCAGGGATGGTGGAGGAGAGCATTCTGCAATGTAACTGAATCAAATAACGTTATTCTGCGGATATCTTGGTGCGTGTGAAGAGCACCAGAAGTGTCAGTCGAAATCTCGACTCAGAGCCGCAGATTTTCGACACATCCCTCCTGTCATGCACAGTTGACAGGCTGATGACCTGAGGATCTGCACTGCCGGCGTCAGGCGAAACGCGGTGTTGGTGGCTGTCGCATACCGGACACTCGTGACGAAGGCTCGTCACAAAACGGTCGTAGGGAACGGGCCTCGTCTTGAGACCCAACCAAGTGTTAACGTGCACCATCCCGGTCGGCGACACGGCTATGTGTCACGTATGGCCAATGCCATCTGCAAATACGGTTGCACAAAAGCCAGGCGGTAATTTCAATCCGGAGTTCATGCACGCTGAGCTGTTGGCTTCCTTCAGAGAATTCTATTGGCCTTGAGCCAGAGGCCTTGAGCCAAGCAAGCACAACCCCAACAATGCAACCCGACAGACTTAGAGTTCTGTAGGTCCGGATTCATCAGTATTGACCACGTTTCTTATCGGCGCGCCACGTTCTCTGGGCGCCAAGCAACACATGTTACATATTCTAATAATCAACTTGCGACTTAACGATACGGTTCTGCCGCAGATGTCAAGCGACCGACAGGGTGTCGAAGGCACGACACGCTGCTGTCCGGACTTCGCGTCGTCCACAAGTGGCCCTTCATAATCGGCACCGGGACATTAATCAGCAAACTCTTGAAAGGAATCGTAATAGAGCCCACATATCGGCGAGACCTGCCATATCCCTTTGCACGAACTGAATTTGCGTCTGGCACCGGAAGTGCACTGTATGGACTGGAACGATGCGCTGGTTGCACCAAGCAGACGCTGCGGCTCATAGGTAGTTTAAAGATCTTGCCGCGTCTGTCACCGCCCACAGAACTTACTAGAACAACTCTTTAGCTATGTGGATTGTTAAGCTCGCGCTCGATCGCCCTTACACGTTTGTCGTCCTGGCTCTGCTGATACTACTTATCAGCCCACTTGTTATTCTGCGCACGCCAACAGACATCTTCCCCACCGTCAATCTCCCCGTGGTCGCCGTTTCCTGGATTTACACCGGCATGAACGCGGAAGAGCTGGAAGGCCGGCTCACGACAGTGTACGAAAAAGTTCTGACAGCGCTGGTCGACAACATCGAGCACATTGAATCCACAACCGTCGGAATTGACGGTCTGGTCAGAGTAAAAATCTTTCTGCAACCGAACGCCAGCGTGGACCGGGCGAACGCGCAGGTTACTGCTGCTTCACAAAGCATCCTGCGCCAGTTGCCGCCCGGGACACTGCCTCCCGAGATCGTCAACTACACGGCTTCGAATGTCCCTGTGTTACAGCTCGCGCTGTCCGGCCAGGGACTGAGTGAAGCCGACCTGAATGATCTGGCCTTGAACTTTCTTCGGCCCCAGCTGGTTACGATTCCCGGGGCCGTTGTGCCGTACCCCTACGGCGGGAAGCAGCGCGAGATCATGGTGAACCTTCAGGACACGCTTCTCCAGTCGAAAGGAATTTCACCGCAGGATGTTGTTAATGCGCTCAGCGCCCAGAACGTGATTGCGCCGTCGGGCACTGCCAAAATCGGCCGATTCGAATATGACTTCCCGACCAACTCGGCGCCCAGAACGATAGACGAGCTCAACAATGTTCCCGTGAAGGTCGTGGGTAACTCAACCATCTACCTGAAAGATATTTCGCACGTTGCCAACGGTTTCATCCCCCAAACCAATATCGTTCGTCACAACGGCGGCCGTGGTGTTCTGGTCACCATCATCAAGGCGGGAAGTGCTTCTACACTCAGTGTGGTCAATGGAATTCGCCGGTTGCTCCCGCGCGTCGAGCTGACCCTTCCACAGCAGCTGCGCATTCAACCGCTCGCCGATCAATCCGTGTTCGTTCGCGCAGCCATTGAAGGCGTCGTTCGTGAAGCCACCATTGCCGCAGGCTTGACGGCGCTTATGATCCTGCTGTTTCTCGGCAGCTGGCGCAGCACGATTATCATCGCCGTTTCTATTCCGCTAGCGATTCTTACTTCAATCATTGTCCTGAGCGCCATCGGGGAGACCATCAACATGATGACGCTCGGAGGATTAGCGCTGGCGGTAGGCATCTTGGTGGATGACGCTACTGTCACCATCGAAAACATCACCCGCCATCTCGAAGAAGGTCAACCTCTCTATGACGGCATTTTGCAGGGGGCCGCGCAGATCGCGATCCCGGCGTTCGTCTCCACAACCTGTATCTGCATCGCTTTTATGCCCCTGTTTGCCTTACAGGGCGTATCGCATTATCTGTTCCCGCCTCTTGCAGAGGCGATCATCTTCGCGATGCTGGCCTCCTATATCCTGTCGCGAACGCTGGTGCCTACCATGGCGATGTATCTCCTGAAGGCGCCCAATCAGAATGCTGCACCATCGCGCAATCCGTTGGCCCGGATGCAGAAAGCATTCGACCGCGGATTCGAACGGGTCCGGAACACTTACCTCGCATTGCTGAGGACATTCATACGCAGACGAATCATTTTCGTCCCGGCCTTTCTTCTCGTGTGCGTCTTCGCTGCGGCTATCCTTCCTTGGCTCGGTCGGGACTTCTTCCCGGACACGGACAGTGGCCAGTTCATGCTCCATTTCCGGGCCAAAACCGGAACCCGCATCGAAGATACCGCCATGCTGGCCGACCTGATCGAAAACACAATCCGTCGGCAGATACCGAAGCAGGAAGTGGCGGGCATCGTTGACAACATCGGCTTGCCCTACAGCCAGATGAACTTCATGTATAGCACTTCAGGCGTGATCGGCGCCTCCGATGCGGATGTGCTCGTGACGCTGGACGCCAAACACCACCCGACGGCCGATTACGTCCGGACACTTCGTACGATCTTGCCCCGCCAATTCCCTGGCACAACCTTCTATTTCCTGCCGGCAGACATGGTCACGCAAATCCTGAACTTTGGATTGCCTGCGCCGGTGGATGTCCAGATAGAAGGTCAGGACCAGGCGACGAATCATGAATTGGCTGCTCGTGTATTGAGCGAACTCCGTCACGTTCCCGGCCTCACCGACTTACGGATTCAACAGCCACTCGACTACCCGATGTTCAACATCAATGTCGATCGAACTAAGGCAGCAATAGGCGGCTACACCGATCGCGACGTCACAAACAGCCTGCTTGTCGCTCTGAGCGGTAGCTTCCAGACCATCCCAACTTTCTTTCTGAATTGGCACAACGGTGTGCAATACGAACTGATCTCTCAAACTCCGCAATATCGCATTCAGTCCCTACAGGGCGTTGGAAACATACCCCTCACTTCGACAGCTATGGCGCGTCCTGAAATCCTGTCCGAGGTTGCGTCGTTGCGCCGAGGCAACGAAATGGAAGCGATTGATCACTACAACATCCGCCGCGTTATT
The DNA here is from genome assembly GCA_963782175.1 of uncultured Acidobacteriaceae bacterium. GTDB lineage: Bacteria > Acidobacteriota > Terriglobia > Terriglobales > Acidobacteriaceae > Silvibacterium. The sequence goes on along the minus strand of CAWAIX010000002.1, from coordinate 415,708 downwards.
GATATCTTTGGCTCTGTCCAGGGTCGCGATCTCGCGTCTGTCGGGCGAGACATCACTCGCATCGTCCACAACGATCAGAAACTCCTCCCGCGCGGCAGTTTCTTTCGCATACGCGGGCAGCTTGAAACGATGCGAACCTCATATGAAGGATTGCTGGCAGGCCTGGCTGCTGCCATCGTTCTCGTTTATCTGCTGATCGTCGTCAATTTTCAATCCTGGCTGGACCCATTCATCATCATCACCGCTCTGCCTGCGGCTCTGGCCGGCATTATCGTCTTCCTGTTCCTTACTCGCACGCGCCTGAGCGTACCCGCCTTGATGGGCGCCATCATGTGCATGGGTGTCGCGACGGCGAACAGCATTCTTGTGATCGCCTTCGCCAAGGAGCGGCTGGCTGAAAAGGGCGATGCCCTGGAGGCCGCGGCAGAGGCGGGCTTCACGCGGTTTCGACCTGTTCTGATGACGGCCCTCGCCATGATCATTGGCATGGTCCCAATGGCAACAGGCGCAGGCGACGGAGGCGAACAAAACGCGCCTCTCGGTCGCGCTGTGATCGGAGGTTTGCTCTGCGCAACAGTGGCCACTCTGGTTTTCGTGCCGACTGTATTCGCGCTTTTGCACAACCATCGCCTGAATCGGTCTGGCAACACTGCTCAGAACGGAGCTCAGAATGGATGACAAGGAGATAACAAACGCTGAGATTCCCGGCTGTCCGCCGGGCGAGGTTCGCGGGCGGCGGCGCACCATGCGGTTCCTGGGTGCGGCTGGCGTGACCATGTTTATTCTCCTCGTGGTCGTGATCCTTTTGGGTATCCGTGCCCGCGAGCGAGCCGAGTCGAAATTGCGGCAAAACACGAACGAGGCTGCCGTTCAAGAGGTAATGATCATCCACCCCAAGCAGAATCCCCCGATCGATGAGGTCGTGTTGCCCGGAGCCACTCAGCCTTACATCAACTCTCCCGTCTATGCTCGCGCCAGCGGCTATCTGGTCAAGTGGTACCACGACATCGGATCGCGCGTGAAGAAGGGCGATCTGCTCGCCGTGATCGACGCGCCTGAACTCGACAAACAACTGGCACAAGCACAGGCCGATCTGGACACTTCCAAAGCAAATGCGAACCTCGCCAAGATTACCGCCGACCGCTGGCAGGGACTGGTCAAAACACGCTCTGTATCCAAACAATCGACTGACCAGGCCGTTGACAATCAGAGAGCCTCCGACTCGACTGTCAATTCGTATGCGGCAAACCAGAGTCATTATGCAGACCTGGTCGGATTCGAAAAGATCTATGCGCCCTTCGATGGAGTCATCACGATGCGCAACACGGACAATGGCTGGCTGATTGCCGCCGGCCAGAACACGCCTGGCCAGGAGCTGTTTCAGATCGGGCAAATCAGCACGCTTCGTGTTTTCGTCGCCGTTCCTGAGGTGTATTCGCGGGCTGCTCGCGTCGGATCAAAAGCCACCCTTACTCTCGACGAATACCCTAATCAGACTTTTCAGGGCACAATCACCCGTACGTCAAGCTCTATCGACATGGCTTCACGCACCCTCAACACGGAGGTCGATATAGATAATTCCAAAGGCCTGCTTCTTCCCGGAGCTTACGTTCGGGTCCACCTTGCTTTGCCCGGGCAGATTGATTCTGTCATTATCCCGTCCGATACGCTTCTGTTCCGTTCACAAGGGCTGCAGGTCGGAGTAGTTCGCGATAATGTCGCGCAACTTGTTCCAGTCACCATCGGCGTTGATTACGGAGAAACTGTGCAAGTAACCTCCGGGCTCAGTGCAAGCGACGAAGTCATCGAAAGCCCGTCCGACTCGCTAGTCAGCGGCACGCCCGTCCGCATCGCGCGTGGGGCGTCAGGTGCCGATCAATGAGCTTTCGGTTCCTATTGCCGGCGGCCGGCGTGATTTTCCTTGGCGGTTGTATGGTCGGTCCGAAGTACAAACAGCCGGCCGCTGCGGTGCCTCCTGCTTATAAGGAACTGCAGGAAACGGACCAATGGAAGGTCGCTCATCCCAATGCACAAACTCTGCGAAGTAACTGGTGGGAGATTTTCGGCGATCCTCAGCTCAACGCTATGGAAGTACAAGTCGCGGTCTCTAACCAGAACCTTAAGATGGCGGAGGCGCGCTTTCGTCAGGCTCGCGCCACGGTTCGTTACTATCGCGCGGGGGAATTCCCCACTATCTCGATATCACCAGGCGTTCAAGCTTTGCGCTACTCACCCAATCAACCTTACTTTCCATCCGGCGACACCGGCGTCGGTTCCACGGCTAACTTCTTCCTTCCTTTTGATCTCTCCTACGAAGTGGACCTATGGGGCCGCATACGTCGCACCGTGGCAGCTGCCCGCGAGGAAGCTCAGGCCAGCGCCGGCGATCTCGCAAGCGTGACTCTCAGCATGCAGGCGGAACTCGCGTACGATTACTTCGAATTGCGCAGCGCCGACTCGCAAAAGAGACTACTGGACGAAACCGTGAAGGCCTATGCCGATATGGTCGATCTCACCGGCGCGCTGTTCAACGGCGGCGCGGCTCCTGAGGCGGACGTGGTGCAGGCACGAACGCAGCTCGATACCACGCGCGTGCAGGACACCGATATCGGGGTGATGCGCGCTCAATATGAACACGCAATCGCCATCCTGATCGGCAAACCGCCAGCAGAGTTCGCCATCGCTCCTCGATCACAACCGTTCGAGCCTCCGGCCATTCCCGTTGGCGTGCCCTCGCAACTGTTGGAACGCCGCCCCGACATAGCAGCCACGGAGCGCCGGGTTGCGGAGGCGAACGAAGGCATTGGTATCGCGCGGGCTGCGTATTTCCCCAGCCTGACCATCGGCGGTGACGTCGGGCTGCAATCCCGGCACATTTCTAACTTATTCACCTGGCCCAGCCGCGTCTGGGCGATAGGCCCGCAGGCATCCGAGATCATCTACGATGCCGGCCGTCGTCGAGCCGGTGTCGAGCAGGCTCAAGCTAACTACGACGCAACCGTTGCGACTTATCGCGAGACAACGCTCGAAGCATTTCAACAGGTAGAAGACAATTTGGCTGCGTTGCGAATCCTCGCGCAGGAAGCAACCCAGGAGCAACAAGCGGTGGAGGAAGCGCAACAAAACTTGAGGCTGTTCACCGATCTCTACGAGGGAGGCGCCGACCCCTACTTGCAAGTTGTCACCGCCCAAACCACTCTTCTCTTCAACGAGCGAAACGAAACCGACATTCTTCGGAGGCAGATGGATGCCAGTGTGTTACTGATTAAGGCGCTTGGTGGCGGCTGGAACGCATCTCAACTTCCGCCAACCAGTTCTCTGCCCTGATTGTCGTTCAATTCATCATGCTGCTTCCTGGCCGTCGGCGATGTCTGCCACGACATCTGCCGCCGACACACTTCAGCTCTTACGGACCGGTATGTATGTGGTGTCGACAACTATCTGTAGGTCCTCACGCCGCAAACTGGTCCTTTTGGCTAATCAGCGCGATGACATCGACATTCAGCGACGGCATATGGATACGAGCGTTCTCCTCGTCAAGGCAATCGGGGGCGGATGGGATATAACGCAACTGCCAAAGCTCTAAATCAGCTGTGCGGAGACTGGGCCTGTGCTTCACTGTGCTGGCCACTGTGCGAGAGTAGAACGCCTAGCATGCGATGGCCCAGCGGGTAGCTCGGGTCGAGTTCGATCGTCTTGCGGTGCGCCGTTTCCACTCCGTCCCACTGCCAATGGATTCCACTCCTCGCGAACGCACTCATCTAAATGAGATCCAAAGACATTCTTGTTGCGCGTTTGCTTTGGCTCAGATAACGCATGATAACGTCCTTCCATGAAAACGCTTTGTCAACACTCTACTCCCTACTGCCTTTTTCCTTGGCCAGTTCATCGATGCATATTTCCACCGCGACCTCGTAGCTGAGGACCTTTGGTCATCCTTCCATCCGTGCCCAGCCGAAGCCGGCACACACTCTACGATAGGACCCACGGCTCCCTAACCTTTATCAAGGGGGCCTTTTGCCCAGGACGTTATGAAGGGCAGCCGGGGTCCTCGCTGGCGAGCGTGTTGCCAGGCACCGACCTTCAGCGCTCTTCATAGCAGCGACGCTCTGTCCAGACTATCCAAGCCAGTTCAGCAAGTTTCCTGGCGATCGCCGTGCGTGCATCTTTCGCTCCACGGCGGATTTTCATTCGTTGATATTGCGCACGCAGCTTCGCGGAACTGCGCACTGCCGGGGGGAGCAGACTTCCGTCTGGGCCCGGCAATTCAATCTGACGCAGCCAGGCGAACCCGCGTTTGCCAAATAGGTCGATCAGCTTCGGCACTTCGACCGCGTGCTGAGCCAATAGTGCACGAATGCGGTTCTTCACCATGGTCCGAAGTTGTACCAGGAATAGCCGCTGTCGCAGCACGCGCTTGATTGCGCGAACCTCTTTCGATGGGGCGTACGCTCTCGGAATCAGATCGGCGCGCAGCAAATGCGCCAGGGTTTCCGAATCGATCTTGTCGGTCTTGATGCGCGCTTCCGCAATGGCTCGAACCTTGCTCGGATGCGCCAACACGACTTCATCGGCAACTTCATCCAGCCAGTCGAACATGGGACCCCAACAATAACTGGCCTCTAACACGGCCTGTATTGGGTGGCCGAATGCTCCCAAGCTCTGCCGGAACCCGTCGGGAGTGCTGCGCACTCGCTCCCGCTTCAGCACTTTCCCAGACTCGTCCATCACTGTAATCTGTGATGTATTTTTGTGCGTCCACACCAACAAAAAACACTTGTCACCTCCTCGTGGTGATCTTGCTAACCACGATCAGCCTACGCAAGCGTTTTCATCGTAGCTTTATCATTCACTACTTGAGTTGCCAAGCGGCGATCAGTTTGGGGCCAGATTTTCGAGTGGGAGCTTCTCGCCGAGTAGACGGCTCGGCGGGTAATACTTCCCCGAACGCCATTCGATCAACGTCCGAGTCAGCTCCGGCCGCGCCCGTGGCTGGGGAGCGAGAAGCGGAGCGGCTTGACTCAGAAATCAGGCGCAGTTTCGGTACAGGGTTTTGGGACTAGCCTCGTGGCCGACAATTCCGTGTTACCGTCCCACGCCAGACGTTCCGGGTGCTTTTCGCCGGGTGAACCGGGCTCGCATACCGCTAGTGTGGGGAAACCCGCGCGCGAGTTGAATCCAGTGACCGAAAATCGAGCCGGTATCCTTCGTGATGTGCCCGCGGAACTCCCATAGTTGCCCGGCAGAGTGAAACGGACCGCGCCGCCGCTTTGCTCGACCGGTCACTCCGACTGAACAACCGTATGCGTTGCCTCCTGTAACCCAAGCGAGACAGCCGGGACCACGACTCTCCAAACGCGGTCCCGGCTTGGGCGTCATTCACTCACGCTTCGTCGCCATCGTCATTTTCGCCGTCACCGCCACACTTCTGGCAGGAGCACGGATCGCAATGCCGCGTGTCGCAATTGCCCGACCGGCATTTGTCGCAGCACTTGTTGCATCCGCAATCGCTCCAAATGGTGGCCGCCAGAAGCTCGATGATCTTCACGGGCTCGGTTGGATCATCGCTGGTAATAATCAGCTCGCACGGCCGCGGATAACGCTCGGTCGCTTTGTACCGGATCACCACCGCCAGGCACGACCCCGGATGGAGCGTCGACGGGAACGGATTGTTGATCAGCTTCCAGTGCTTGCTCTTACGCCGGAACGCGACGCTTGTAACGTTCAGCTTGCAATCGCCGATGTTGCAGATCGAAAGCGTCCGCTCTTCGGTGCAGCACGCCTTCACCGCCCCAAAGAAGTTCGATCCCGTCACCACCAGCTTGCCCGCCGGCGTATTCCCGGACACCCCGATGGCTTGCGCTCCCGCGTTACTCACCACCGTGATCGTGGCCGCCGCAGCCCCCAGCGCCGTCGGCTGGAACCGGATCGGCAGATCCATTGACGCCCCCGCCGCCACCATGATCGGATAGGACAAGATCTGCGGCGGCAGAAAATCCGCCGAAGATGATGTGATGCTGTTGATCAAAAGCGGACACGGCCCCGCGTTGTTCGCCACCAGCGGCTCGTCGCGGAAGGACCCCCGGCAAACGTTGCCGAAATTCCCCGAATCGGCGATTCCCACCACCAGCCGGGGCGTCACTCCCGTCCCGTTGACGGTGACCGTCTCCGGGCTGAACAAGTCGTTGCTGAAAATCGTGATGGTCGCCGTCGCAAACCCCGCCGCCGTCGGTTTGAACCGGATGGGAATCTCGATCGACTCACCCGGCGCCACCGCCAGCGGAAACGACGCGACACCCGGAATCACAAATTCCGCGTTCGACGACGATGTAATGCTCCAGATCAGCAGCTCCGCGAATCCGGAATTGTTGATCGTCAGCACCCGGTCCGCGCTCTTGCCCACGCACGCATCGCCGAATTGGCCGTTGTCCTCCACCATCGTCACCACGATCGCCGCCGGAGCGATCCCGGCCAGCAACCGCCGCCCGTTGATGCTGCCCCATCCTGTGACCGCATCCCAGCCCACCGCCGCCGTGTAGAATGGCGCATCCGGCGGGTAGCTGGAGTCGTTGTTGCCGAACCGGATGTCGTTACAAATCCGAGGCCCATACTTGTACAGCGTCGGATTCAGGAATCCCGTGTTGCGGCCCAGAAATGCATTGATGGTCGCAATCAGGCCCGCGTAGAGCGGCGCGACGGCGCTGGTCCCATACCCTCCCTGAGGCCCCACGCCGGCGATGACAAACCCCGTCATCGCCACCATGCCGGCCACGTCCGGCAGGCCGCGCCGGATTCCGCCGTCATTTTTTGAGATCGGCAGAACCCCCGCGTGGACCTGATACGGAGGCCGCGGAAATTGATCGCTCACTCCGCCGCCCGTCGCCTCGTAGTAGAAACTGCCTGACCAGCCCTGGAACGGCGAAGCCAGAACATTGCCGTCGCTCCAGGTGTATTCGTAGAGCGCCCCAGGCGGCGTTGGGTTCGCCGAACCCAGAATCGTCCCGCCGCACGCCGTTACGAACGGATCACCGTTCGGATAGCTGATATGGCACTTCCCGTCTCCCACGTCGTTCTCCGAGCCCCAGTCGCCGATCGCCATGAACACCGTGATACCGCGAGCGGCCGCGGTTTTCAGCTGCCCGTGCAAATTGTTCGCAAAGGTCCCCGCGATGGTGTAGTCGCCAATCGAACCCTTGTCGTCGAGCAATGAGGGCACCCAACTCGCCGTCAATACCGAAGGCGGATTGTCGCCCGGCAATGGGAAGGTCGCCCGATCGAAGAACGTGTCCCATCCCAGTTCGCTGTCGTCGGTGAAGTAAACGTTGATGTTCGCTCCCTGACCCGAGGTCGCCGCGATACACACGTCGATGTTGCATTCAAGGATCGCGCCGGGCGGGGGACTTAACACCAGCGCTCCGTTGTTGGTGTAGCCCAAAAGAAGAATGTCGGTGAGCTTCGGTGCCGGCAACCCTAACGCCGTCACGAACGAATTGACGTCGCTGGGCAGATACGCCGCTCCGGCGGACGCATCCTCGAAGATTCCAATCGTCTGGCCCGCAGCACTGTTGGTCGGAAAATTGTAATTCTGCGCGATCTGCAAAGGTGTCAAGTAACCCGCTCCGGGAGGATCCCCGGTACCTGTCCCCGCCGGCCTTCCCAACTTGCGATTGTCCAGGCCGATCACCGCTTCCACCAGCTCCACCAAATTGGCCGGCAGATGCACGCGTCCCTCGAACCCACGGTACTCATATGCGCCCATCTCCCGGTGGTCGCCAAAGGGACGCCCTTCTCCTTCCTTGCGCGGCGGATGCGCGGGCGCCTTCCGCTCTGGCGCCCGATACCGGTTCAGCGTCACGCCGAACGCGGCATTCATCTGCTCCGCTGTACCCTCCGCCATAATGCGGCGCCGTCCAGCGTGGTGCTCCACGATCCGCAGCCCGCGGTCTTTCAAATAGTCCGCAACCCGGTCGACCTCTTCCTTCGCGGCGCCATGCCGCTCGAAGAACTCTTCCAGCGAAAGGTAAACCCGTCGGTCCGGCGGGATATTCTCCCAATACTCCAGATCGGGCACCTCCGGACCGCCCGGCTTCTGGCGGACAATCACCGCGACCGTGACGGGTTCGTTTGCTTCTACAGGTCCAAGCAGCGTCGATCCCTTAATCTGGGGACGTTCACTGCCAGGTAGAGGATGGGCATCTCTCGGACGAGGCATATTGTAAGCTCCTTGTAACTGAAAATTTCTGCGGTTCCAGAACCTACAGCGCAGTTTTGAGGGTGGACCCGCCTAGGGGGGCGATGGCGGACGACATGCGCAACCTGTCGCCGTCCTACTAAATAGTGCGCATAACTATCGCTACGTTTCAGCAGGCGGAGTCTGCGTATTGTAGATGGTCACCTTTTAAGTTTCTTCCTGAACATAAGCATCTCCTTCGAGTGAAGTGGGCTGGCCTGCTGTGCCTCGATATGTGGCACGCGCCCTGCCAAAGGCGCGCTGCGCCTTTGAACGGTTTCACGAGTCGACTCGTTCCTGTATTTAGAATCGGATAAGGATCAGCAGCCGCTGCCTGCGGCACTCCGGCTGTGCGTCGGGGCCGGGTCTGTGGTATCTCAATGGATACCCGCAGTAAACATTCGGATCCGAACGCATCGGGCAAGAAGCCGATCCACTACGGACTGGAGACGTCCCACTTGGAAGCGTGCGGCTCAACACAGATATAGTCCCACAGCCTAACACTTAAGCGGCTGACGCCGTCGGTTTTGTGTGTCATAGGCTAAGTACTAAGCAGCCTATGCAAGTATCTGACCTGATCGCAAAGATAGAGAACGAGATTTCCCGGCTGCAACAAGCACGGAAACTGCTGGGCGGGAACAAACACCGGGACACGCAAAGGTTCGCGCAGATGAAAGCGCACGCTGAGTGCAGAAGCTAGGGAGCGGATTGCTGATGCTCAAAGAAAGAGATGGGCAAAGCAAGGTAAGGCGACTACGCGGTAGGAATTGCCGAACGTGCAGCGCACTGTTCTCTCACATCGGCTTTGAGATTGGACGCGGCGGGATCTGGCTGGAGTTGACTGAGGAGCAGTACCGAAAACTGCTAGTGTTCTGATGTTCCGGAGAAGGGCGTGTCGTACGCAACTCTGACCTAACTCTGACACAAACTCGATGTTTCCCGTTTTCGGTAATCGAAACCCAATTGCGGGTCCTCAGGATCATCGCTGACGGGCACTCCCAACGATGGATCATTGTTCTTGACGTTGTTGATCCTCTCGTTCGCAACGCCACGCCTTCATCTTCTCAGAGTCAAACCGTCGACGAAGATCGGCAGGCGGTCGCTCGGGGTCTCCAACTGATGCTGCTCAGTAATGGTCAGTGGCGGCCGATGCTCGCGAGTGATTGAGTTAGTAAAGGCCGAGGGGCGCAACGCGAAATCTCTAATTGTCCTTGGAACAAATATCCGGAGCGGGGCTACTGGTCAGACCTGGATTATCGCTTCGGCTCGCTCTGCGTAAGGCGTCGATCCGTGGCCGCGCCGGATTGCCCCAGACGCGCGCACCCGGCGGAACGTCCTTCGTCACTCCGCTTAGAGCGAGTACCAGCGCACCCGCGCCAATGTGGACATCCACATCTACTTTTACTCCTCCCATGAGAGCGGCATCAGGCCCGATATGAACTCCGGAAGCCAGGCCGCTCTGACCGATGATGAGCCCACCAGGCTCAATGTGGCAGTCGTGAGAGACATAGACCTGTCCGCCAATCAGGACGTCCGACTCGATCACAGTTTCGCGGCGCGAACCGCATTCGATCACCGAGTTGGCGCCGACTACCACGCGTTTTTCGAGACGCACCCTGGTGCGGCTGATTTGCCGCGTCCATACTCCTTCCGCCGCTTCGAATTCCTGCGGTTCCGCGCCGATAACGCTACCGCTGCCGATTTCACAGAGAGGACCGAGCACGGCGTCCCTGCCAATCACGGCGCAGGACCGCACAATGCATCCTGCGCCAACCAAGGCATCTCGCTCGACGACTGCTCCTGGAAATAAAACGGCATAGGCCTCAACGCGTGAGCCCGGTTGGACCACGCATCCGGCTGCGAGCAGGGCCGAACTGTCGACCGACGCGCTCTTGGCGATCACAGCGCCACCGGCCCCGCCTTTCAATTCATCGTGGGCTATGAGCAACCGTCTCAGGGCCTGAAATTGGACCCGAGGCTTGCTGCATGCAAGGCCATTTGTCCGAGCGTATTTTGCCGCGGGGAGCGCCATGGAACTGGACGCCATGACAGCTGCCCCGGCTTCACTGCAGGCACTCGCTTGTTCGACAGTGGCTAAGTAAACCAACACTCCCGGGCCGGCCGCTGTGATCTCATCGCAATTGAGAACACAATAGCTTCCATCGCCCAGGACACATGCTTCCGACAACGTTGCCAACTCATTCAGCGTGATTGCCATGTTCTCGCAGCCATGAATCAGCAGACACCGATCCGGGATAGCAGGCCAGAAGGCGCGGACAAGTGGGCCATCAATCTATAACTGTGGCTAGCCAGCGTTAGCGACACTAAAGGTCCAGGTGACACGCTTGCCGGCCCCGCCATTTGAGGAATCCGTTTTGACGTTCTCGTCTGCGATTTTGTAGTAGTTGGCGTTGGGCCCTTGAAAGCCGGCGTTGTAATAGCTGCTATCCGCCGGGCCGTAAGGATAGGCCGTCCAGTAGTTGATGTTCACCAGCGTACCATCGGGCAGACTATAAACTACCGTGCCACCGCATCCGGTAAGCAATGCGGAGATGCTAGAACCTGTGAATGACCCAGTGCCGTTGGGCCCCACACTCTCAGTCACCCCACCGTCGATGAAGCCGGTGTTGGCAGTAGCCGATGAACGCGTCATCGGTCTGTTGGTTTTGTTAGTGAATGTCACTGCGCATCGATCCCAGTAAATAGCCATTTGCTTAGCCTTTCCATAAATTAATTAGAGAGACCCGATATACAAATCCCCTCTCGAGTTAAAGAACTGTAAGAATCTCGTCGTAAAACCGTCCGAGAAGATATCCCGGGGTCACTAGGGGCGGGACTTGTTGTAGTTCGACGGTGATCGTATTCCTCGAGGGATCATGGCTGAGATTCCCAGCCAAATCCGGTCCCGTAACGCTGTACCCCGTTGCAGCGGGCGTTGAAGTTAGCCCGTAATGGCCTAACACTTCTATTAAGCGGTTGAACTTCTCGGCGGACAATCCATGGATCTCCAGTGCGCGAAAGGCAGGACCGTTCATTGAGAATACTCCTTCGGCTGTCTCATACTGCGAGGCGTCGCAACTCTATCATGAAGCACTCTTTGCTGTATAGAGAATTGCCGGAAGAGAAGAACCGTAGCCGATAGACTTGCTTTGTGGGACATCACGCGCTTACCTTATTACCGCTGGCACAATCTGCAAATCCAAATAGACTTCTTTTCCGGTCGGAAAGCCTCGACAATGTACTCTCCCAATCAACGCAATTGGCCATCCTTGAACGCCAACGGGATCCCGTTGACAGACCCGGTAGCGGTTTCTCTCAACGGCGATGTCGTGGTACTCGCTCGGAAGATAGGTGCTTCCACCGATAAGATTTATTACAACGTTCGCCACAACGACCCTGATGCCCCGGATGGGAACTTAGAATATTCCGGCTGGTACGAGCTGGACATGGCAGTAGTTCCGAGCCCTATACCGGGCGGCGCTGCGTCGGTGGTCGGATTGCGTGTCTTAGGGGCGGGCTTAGTCACGATGCCATCAGCCAAGTGGGCTCAATTAAGTGATGCGCCCTTTGCGGCGTTGAGCGATGAACGCTACATCTACATCTTCCGTTCGTCGGTCAAAGGAACGTTGTATCTGGATCGCTTTATCCTTATCCAGGTAGAGGCACCGCAGGAAGACACGAATAAGGTGCGCCGCGATGCCGGCTCAACGAAGCCAATCCGTTATCTTCTGGAGCGAATTTGGGAGCTGCGCTATCGTGGCAGCGGCAAGAAAGATATGCCCGCAGATGACCGTGACGTGCTGGGTTATCTCGACATGCTGGGCAAGCCCTTCATCGAGCCGACGCTGGAACTTGCAGAAGTGCCCCGCCCGGCGGATGGTCGTTTTGCGATCACACTTCTTCCGACGGGCGAACCGGACCGGCGGCGCTGGTGCCATTTCGTTATCAGCGGAAACCAGATTCGGGTGACGAGCTGGCCGCAAAGCTCTGACGGTTTGTTCGACTTTCTGCCGCCGACCGTGAAGGATGCTCCGCCGTCTTCGTTCAGCTTTCCGCCGCAGTATGTAGGTGGGCAGCCGTTAACGCCGAAGTCGGGAATCGGTGTGCGCGTTTACGCTGAGCAGGACCGCACCAGCGATGGAATGAAATTGCGTCGCGCGATGCGCCTGATGCTAACAGTGCCCGTCGCTGCGCCTGACATCGGCTTGACGCGGGCGCTGGCTGTCTACGACTTCAATATCCTTCCTTCTGGCCATCTGCCTGCGCCGTCGTCGGCGCTCCAGAGCGGGTTATTGGACGGCGTACTGGAGAATGGCAAGTTCACACCCACCGCGCCGCTGCCTGAGAGCTTTCCTGTACCCAATAGCGCAGTATCCATTGCCTGGAATTCCACGATCTATGCTTACTTGCTTGGCAGCGTGCAGCCGGCGGCTGCGCCCTTCGTGCTCGACGGTGGCGACGGCTTGGTGCATTGTTACTACGCCGGACCCAATGCCTCCGATGCCGATCCCTTTGGCGGCGACGTCCATCCCTTCCTGGTAGCGCAATACAGTCCGCAAGTGGATCGTCCCCTCGTCTCTCTCGCGTGGAAGGCCGCGGAACAAAGCGGGACGCTCGACCTAGTCGCCCAGAGGCCCGGAACCAGTCTCAATCAGGTCAAAGTCACGCTGGCAGACGCGGCCGGCGGATCGAGTTTCGCCGACCTATGCAGCATGACTGTCGATTACGGCACCAGCTTTGCGGGCGTCAGTTCCGAGTCCTGGGTCGGGTTGCCTCGTGATCTTACGGCAATGATCGACGTGCTGAACGGTAAGGCCTCCGGCGAACTCCTGGCGCGCACGGTTCAGGACGGTAGCGTTCGTTATTTCGACTATGCGGGAATTCGCTTACAGGCACGCGTGCCTTTGGTCAACGTAAATCAGGCAGCAGGCTGGCTGACCCTTATTTCCACGCGGCAAGACCTTCCCCCTGCGGAGGCTCAAGTCTCGGCCGGCAGCACCGCGGACAAAGTGACCCTCGTGCTCCGATTCCGGCAAGGTGGCAACACAGTCACACAAACCTGGACTGACATCCCCGCGGCGGCAAAAGATCTGAGAGCCGTTCTACGTGGTGATGCTGCCTCATTCTCTTACCAGCCGAGTTCGAACGATCCCGGTGTGCTGGGCCTGAGTGCCGCCGGCGGCACAGCCACCATCCTGTTCTTTGCAAAGTCGTCAGCGCCCGCTGTGTCGATCATAGTCACGGCAGGAAGCGGGCCGGATACCGTCAATGTGCAGCTTAAGTCGACAGGAAACACCGAAACTCGTTTCAATAACGGCGAACCCTGGAAAGACTTGCCCGCGAACAGCACCAAACTGGCCGCAGCCTTGCTCAAGATTCCGGAAGTTACAGCCGTATTTCCTGTGATCTCAGCCGGTGATAACAGCGGTCTGGTGGCGTCTCAATCCAGCGATAAGAAGTTGGACCTGCGTACCCTATCATCACTCTTCGCCACGCTGCCGCCAACCAATAACTCGCCGGTGACAACCGGTATTGTCTCGGCTACCGTGTTGCAGGGGCACGCCGCAACACCGCCGCAACCAACGACACTACTGCTGCCGAATAATTTGCTGGCGCTCTTCGCTGTTTCAACGCGGCTTCCCAACAATGGAATCGCCGCCGCTCTGGCTAACCAGGTTGTCGCTGCAGTTCCAGCCGCGTCCAATGGCGCCTGGGTGGCGGCGAAGCCTTTGAATGCGTTAAACCTTCGCGGCGACAGCGCTATGACTGTCCCGGCCGGCAATCCCAATTTTGACGTCCTCGCACCAAGCAGAACCTTCACGATGGAAACTTGGCTGAGCCCTAACGGTGGTACAGCAGCGCGTGTCTTCAGCTTTAACGGCACGCGATCGAACGCGACGGAGACCTGGAAGGTCGCGCCGAGCTTCTTCCTCTCGGTGTTCGCACAACCCGCTCTGCAGTTCGCCGTCCTTACGAATGCCGCCTCCAGGCCTTCTTACGGTTCCGTTCAACCCAGTGACCTCTTCACTCCCAGCCGAGGCTTTACCTGGGAGATCTGGGTCAAGCCAAATTCACCTGTCAGCCCCAGCGGTCCCGGTTCCCTTCTTCAATTGCTGGATATACAAAACCCGTTTCCTTGCACGCTGGAGATCGCTCTCGATAGCAGTCTCAAGCCGGTCCTGAGCTTTAGTGATGGGAACCAAACGTCCAGCCAGACCGCGAACACCGCCCTGCCGGCAAGCACCTGGACACATATCGCGGTGACCGGCGGGCAGATCGACGATAACCAGAAAAACTGGCTGGTTTCTGTTTACGTTAACGGCCAGGACACAAGCGTCAAGGACAAGCAAGTGACAATTGTCTGGCAACGGACTGGTGCGCCCAACTCCTTCATCCTTGGCGGACTCGGCAATGCCAACAATCCCACCGCAGCCGCAGCGCTGGCAGAGGTCCGCTATTGGCAGATCAGGCGGACGCGAAACGATATTCACGACTCGCTGTATTACACACTGGCCGGCACCGAACCCGGGCTGGTCGGCTACTGGCCGCTCAGTGACGTCACCGGAGACGGCGCCGTGATTTCCAACCTCTGCACGTTTGAGAGCCCCGGGACTGGGCCCAATCCGAAGCTCAACGGCACTCTCACTGTTTCCAATCAACAACCAGTTTCATCAACCAGTGATGGCACGTTTTTGGCGATGGCCGCCGGCGTGGGCGGAGCACCTGCACTCAAAGCCAACGCCTTCCTGCGCTCCCAGCATTGGAACCACGTCGCAGTCAGCTATCAGGCCGGCAATGCCGTTCACCTCAACGCAGACAAAGACCGCCGCGATTTCGTCAATTGCGGACATGACAATAGCCTCAACACCGCCGATACATTCTCAATCGAGGCTTGGGTCCAGGTGGATTCCTCTCAACAGCCGCTACCGCAAACACTCGTCGCCAAATGGGGCAAGGATGCCAGCCAGCAAAGTTACTGGCTGGGTTTAAACGGAAAGGGTCAACTGAACCTGCAAGCGCAGTATGAATACAAGAAAGGCCAAGAGGACAAAAAGCTACAGCTCGTCAACGCATTGCCGGATAGCGTTGTCGATCTGCGTGACGGCTTGCCGCATCATGTCGCGGCGACCGTGCAGACCGCGGCGCAATTCGAGGGCGATGATAAGTCGAAGCCCAAGCTCGACATCACGGTAACTTTATATGTGGACGGCAACGCTGTAGGAAGTCCCAGGACTTCACTGTCCGGCGTTCTCTCCAGCAAGGTGCAGAACACCACCGCTGATCTCACGCTGGGCGCAGCGGCACCGACCGCGGCTGGTGTCGCCTCAGACACCGCTCCTGAGGCGCAAATGTACCTCAAAGGGGTGTTAACCGGCGTGGTGCTGTGGTCCCACGCCATCGACGGCAAGGAAATTGCCCGCTCGATACAGGAACGCATCGCCATGCAGCGGGACGGCGCGGTCGCGGCCTGGTGGTTCCGTGAACAGGCAGGAGTCGACGCCGTGGACAGCATTGGCGGGCTCGTTGGCAAACTCACTTCGAATGATCTTTGGGCGGTCTACAACCGGCTTTCCGAGCTTCTTTTTTACAGCAACGGACGCCGCCTTCTCTCCATCCAGCCCTTCACCGATGCCTCTAAGGGATACCCGAAAGGCGCTGCTCAGTTTACAGTCGGCGGCTACCAGAACGGAAATGCCCTTGAGGATAGCCTGCAGGCCCAGTTCAATGAGCTCCGTCTTTGGCAACAGATACGGACTCAGAGACAAATCGCAGATATGCGCTTTACGCGTCTCGTCGGCGACGAAACCGGCCTGGCGGGTTACTGGAACTTCGACGATCGATCCTTATTGGATCGGAGTCCTTTCGTGAATAACGGCACAATGTGGCAGGGCAAACAGCCAACCTTTGTCCTCTCTTCGGCACCAGTCTCCAATGAGGATCCGGCTATTCTCAATGTCTACGGCGGCCAGGTCACCGAATTCCAGCAACACCTCAACGGCACACCCTCCGTCATCGAATTCAGCGAAGTCAGCCGCGTACCGACGAGTGCGCTTGAACCTGAACCCAAGGATGGTCAGGCTCCAAAACTTGTAGGTTCCCTCTACCGTTCTTACTACTACACGACCGGCTCAGTGAACCTGACGCCCGGCTTTTACGCCGGCTCGCTGCGGCTCATCTATCTTGGACAGGTGCAAACCGACGCGACGCTACTTGGCTTCATCGAAGGCGCGCCGCCGGTTCCAAGCGAAAATCTCACCCGCCCCTACTATGGATCCAGTACGGGCTATTTCGGCTATTTCAACGCCAGCAGCATTACCTTCACGAGTACCGAGACAACTACGCTCGTCTACAATACCAGCTATAACTCCGGCGCGGCCCTCGATCACACTACCTCTGCCGGCTTCCTGCTCAAGACGGAGGTGGATTTCACGCCCGGCCCTCTTCCGCCGCTGGCATATAAGACTGCGGACGTCGAGTTCAAGCTAGGCGGCAAGGAGAAGGGAGGCTTTACTACTCAGAACGTTTCTCTGGAAAACTCCTCTTCATCGTGGGGCGTCACAATGGCCGATACCCTGAGCCTGCGAGGCGACTGGGAGGATCCAACCAGCATTGTTAATCCCCAGGTCGGACGGCGCTTTCTCCCCGACAATGTCGGTTATGCCCTGGTCAGCTCGTTGACAGCCGACGTTTATCTGACTTTTAACGCCGCAACCGGCGCGGCCGTCGGACGCGCCGTCGTTCCCAATCCCGACATTCCGCCGGACAACAACATCCTGACCTTCCGCATCGACAACACTTACATCAAGAACGGAACGCTCGACGGCAAGGTAGGACTCTACGACGATCCCGATTACACAAGAGCTAACCTAGTGCGCGGCAGCTATTTCAAGCCCGCCGAGGCATACCGCCTGAAACGCCAGATTGCCAAGAAGGCTGCCGACGAAGAACGCTACTGGCAGCAATTTGACGCTTACAAGAGAGCGCTCGGTTCGGAAAGTTCTCTTTCGGACCAGGAACCTAACCGGCTCGTGGAACGGAGTTCCAAGGGCTCTATCGCTCGCAAGGGAATGGCCAACACTTATGTGTGGACTGCGTCCGGAGGTTTGCATACCGAACAAGAGCAGTTCACAGATCAATACACGACGACGTTTACCGGCGGGTACAGTGTGAACAATCAGTTTGGAATCGTGAGCGAGTTCAAGGCTATCGGCAATGTTTCGCCCCCCTTGCTAGGCGGGTTCTTCAGTATCGATTGGCTGGCCGGCTTCAAGATCGACATCACCGTCACCAAGATACGCACGCAGTCGACTGCTTTCGGTCTTAACGTCGCCGTCACCGGAGAACCAGCCCTGTTGACTTGGGATACGCTTAAGAACAGATACAGCTCCAAGCCAACTCCGGGTAAGGTCGCTGCATATCGCTTCAACACGTTCTATCTGCCGCCTGACACTGACAATGGCACTGAACTGATAAATAAAATCGTCGACCCGGTCTGGCTCCGGAGCAACGAGCCCGATGCCGTAGCTCTGCGGTCCGCCCGCGTCACAAATCCCGCATGGCGTGTTCTGTATCGTGTTACCTACGTCAATCGTATCCCGCCCGGCCTTGACAACACGCCGAATCAGACACTGCCCCCGCCTGTCCCTCGCATTGTTGACTTGGATAACAACGAGGTACTGGTTGGATTGATTCTTGTCGCAATTGGAGGAAATGCCCCAACACCGCCGAATGTCGGCGCAGCCGTTGCGGCAGTTCTTAACCCGCCCCCGGGACAGGATGGAAAATATCCGCAGTCAAAATTGGGAGCGCTCGTTCCCTGGTGGGACGACTTTCTCGCGACCACGCGCGATCCCAATCCCGATCAGGCCAACCGTCCGCTCTTGCAGGAGCTGCAACTCGACATTTTGACCTATGTTTTGGCCGGCTTGGCAGATGGGACAATCGTCTTCGAAGCGAAGAGTTAATTTCAAACACCTGCGATCATTTCAATAGACCTGACTTGGTATTTCGGAGCTGACGCAGGACAAGTCTGGGAAACAACGTCGTGTTGTGGTACGGAAAGCGCGATTTCTCAATCGGGGACTCCAAGCGAACTGGCGATCAAAATCCGCGAGGAGTTTCCGGATATTCCCGTTCTATTGTTTTCCGGCCAGGCGGCAACGTCGAACTGATGCGCAAGGCCGCGACAGAGGGCTACCAATTAGATCTGCTTCCGAGGCCTATGGTCATAAGAAAAGCATTCGGGGGTGAAACACATTCTCCTCGCGGGCCGGTCTGCGGATCGCCGCAAGCTGAATGGCTTCGCCTTCCCAACATCGCCAAGGGTACCACTTATCGCATTCGCAAATTCTTGCGAGGAGGCCAACTATGCACGCGGCGGCCGCGGCCAAGAAACGAATCAGGTTCGACTCCAAAACCTTTTTTTCAACGACCACTAGCAATAGAAAAATCGTGATTTTTAGCAACGGGCAGACCATCTTCGGGCAGGGCGAACGGTCGAATGCTGTTTTTTATGTCCGGCAAGGCAAGGTGAAGCTTAACGTCGTTTCGAAGATCGGGAAGGAAGCAACCATCGCAATTCTGAACGAGGGCGATTTCTTTGGTGAGAGCTGCCTTATCGGCCAGCCGCGTCGCCTGTGTTCGGCATGGGCAATGACCGATTGCTCAGTGATGCGAATCGAAAAGAAGTCTATGGCGAAGGTGCTTCACCAGGAACCCGAGTTTGCCAATTTGTTTGTGGCCTATCTGCTCGCCCGGAATATCCGATATGAGTCAGACCTGGTAGACCAGTTGTTCAATTCCAGTGAGAAAAGGCTGGCCCGGATCCTGCTATTGCTGGCTAATTTCGGCGAGGAAGGTAAGCCCGCAACTGCAATCCCCGAGATCAGTCAGGAGACCCTGGCAGAGATGGTGGGCACCACCCGGTCGCGGGTGAGTTTTTTCATGAATAAGTTCCGAGCGTTGGGCTTCGTCTCCTATGACGGCCGTAGCCGGGTGCAGGTTCACAGTTCCCTTATCAATATCCTTCTCCATGACTAAAGCTGTCTTAGGAGGACGATTTTCAAGTAACAAGTGCTGCTGGGCGGCTTTGAGAACGGTAACCCTAAGTGCTGGCTACGGTTGGAGTGGACATAACCTGTTTTCCAAAGTGAACAATACTGAACAGACACGCCCCCCTGGGATGATCGATGATCTTCGCGCGCTCCAAAGACAGAAACTCGACAATCGTGTCGAGCTGTCGGAAGCGAAAACGAATATTCCAGACATTTCTAGCCGAAAAAACAAATCTCGTTGTGAGGAAGGGCAAGATGGCGTTACCAAAAGTGTCGTATATCACTGTAGAGAATAAAGGCGGATACGTCTTCAACTTCAGCGTTCAATGGTTGGATTCGGATGGCAATTGGCACACAACGGACTGGAACAGCGGTAACTATCCTGTCCAGGTAAGCCGCACAACTCCTGAGCTGGGAACGATCGGAGTCCCGACAGATGCATTAGTAGTGACTCCTTATGGCCACGCAGTGGCCGGAACATCCGGGCAAGGAAAACCCATGGTTTCCTACGCCACGGGTTCTGGAATCGCACACTATACCGCGAAGGGGACAACCTGGATCGGTTTTGAGATCGTTCTCGATTCGTAAATATTGAAGATTATTCTTCAAACCTCCGAAAATCAACCGAGCGTCCGCAGGTTTAATGCATTTTCGGAGTTATCGTGTCCCGTCGAAGGTCTTAAGGTCGCCGCTTCCTGATGGTCGAGTCGACTTTCGATCTTTGGTGTCGGGATACACCAACTCCGGAAATGCGATCGCGACCTGATTGCGGACGCTAACCCTGAGCAGAGGACTGTTCGAGACCATTCAAGCCGCAGGAGAAACTCTAATGAGGCAAGTTGAAAGAATAGGTTGTGTCAACAATGGGATTTTTATCACGAATTTTTCCATTCAGTGGCTCAACAGTCAGGGAAGCTGGCAGACCTCAGCATGGAACAGCGGAAATTTTGATTGGGGTGAATACAGGGCGAGTCCTACGCTGTCCTCGATCGGAGTGCCCTCGGATGCCATTGCCGTGACACCCTATGTGAACGCGGTTTTAGGGACGAGTAATCGAGGCACCCCTGTAGTGGGGAGTGCGAATAACGGGCGACTAGCAGCATACCTGGTGACGGGGACGACGTTAAATTTCACCGCCACTCCGCTGCCATGGAGGAATTGGGCTCAGAACGTTGTCCATATGCTCACCGTCGATGGCGAGTGCTACTTCCTGCCGACCAATCGCGCTGAGCTTCAGCAAATAGTCGGCAACGCCGCAAAAGCCGGCGCGACGGTGCGAGTATCCGGCCAGCGCCATTCACAGCCGCCGTTAGTTGCCGCCGACAGGCGCACCGCAACGAGTCCTACCTCCTGGCTGGTCGACTTGTCCTGCTATAGCGACCTGGGTGCCAACGGGGATCAGCGCATGTTGTTGGACGCATCAGAAAATAAGGTGACGGTGAATACCGGAGTCCGTGAGGACGAGCTCGACGCGTTTCTGACCGCCAATAACTTGATGTTCAAGACTGTAACCGCCGGCGGCTTCTTCAGCCTCGGAGGAATGACAGCTGTCGACGTGCATGGAGCCACGGTCGACACGGGAATCTTCGCGGAGACGGTTTCAGATTTCACAATCATGGGGCCGGATGGCAATGTGGTGACGATTAATGCAAACACACCTCCAGTGAATGGATGGTTGCCGTTACAGTTTGCGCGTGTGTCGCTGGGAGCACTGGGAATTGTAACCTCCGTGACTGTAGAGGTGCTGCCGCGTCCATGGGCGACGACGTTGAAGCCTGGCAAAGCCACGTTTACGTGTGCGGACGAAAACGCGTTCGTCTCGCAGTTCAAGACGCTGACAAGTCATGCCCGCGTTGAGTCCTTCGTTAATCCGTACACTAACAACTACCTCGCCTTGTGGTGGGATGTAGACTCAAATCCCCCACCAACGAAAAACCTCAACGAGACCGTCCCGGAGGCCTGTGCTCTGACGGGAAACGAGGTATTCGGCGCTCCATATATAGGCCCGACAGAGCCGATCGTCGAGTTAGGCCTCATCGCAGCACAGTACGCTGGTTTAACGAGTGCAGCGAGCGCGATCATCGATACGGGATACCTGACAATCGAATCGCTCTTCGATAAAGCAGTGAGTGTGTACTCAGACTTGTGGTTGGCCTGGGCGTCGCGTGTGATTTTTATGTCCTATTTTGTCGAACTGCCGGCTCTTGACGACGCGGGGCTAAGCAAGGCCTGGCAAGGGCTTAACGCGGCTATCACGCGTCTCCAGGCTTCTCAAGACTTCCTTCTGGTTGCCCCGATGGAATTCCGATTCGTGCGCGCCGGCGATACCGCATTAGCGGGAACCTACACCACGAATCCCAATGCAAATTTTGTCAATCTGGACATGATTGGATACGTGCCAGGCGTCGCGGGATCGGAGTACCCGGCCGCTTTGCTCCAATTCTTCGCAGAAGTGGAGCGCGCATGGGTCGCTCTTGGTGGCTTCACGCACCAGGGAAAGATGTATGGCTTCTATGACCCGACGGAACCTCCGGGCAGCTATTCGAAGACAGGGCCGTTCAACCCGAACTTCCTGGCGTATCTCCGAACCAGCCGCGGTGCACGATTGCAAGCCTTCAACGATTATCGGAAAGGCGTCGATCCGAACGGCCTGTTCTACAACGAGTTTCTCCGCCAGCTGCTGGAAGGGTAGGTCAGGTTTGGTGTTGGCGTAGACCTGCTTCCCATTAGGGACTGAGGAAAGGGGTCCCCCCTATAACATCTGTGATCCGTTTCATCCCATTTGACTTAAGGGATAGGTAAGCCGTAATCCATTCATAACAATTGAGTTACGGCGTCCTTCCAGACAATAAAGCCATTCAGCGGACAGAGGTTAGCCAGGCCAGAGTCTTCCAAAACTGAGAAGGTCCGGCTGCGGATCGCTCAGCCCGACTCGGCGCCAATTTTGATTCGAGTGTGACCTGCACGTCTGCAGTTTCTCCAGATCGGCACGTTGTGGACGAAAGGAGGGCGGGAAGAGTCGCGAGCGAGCACACGGCGGCAGATGATCTCTGATAATCGGCCGAATGGCCGTAGGACGTTTGTAACAACACGCAACCGGACCCAGCCAATATGCACTCGCTCCAGATTCTGCGTTAGATAGCGTGGCAAGAGCATGCTAGCGTTCATGCCCGCAACCTCCGCGCATCGACTCCCGAATCGATTCCCGAGTTCCCAACGTCGCTTTGAACGCTGCCGAGCGCCAGCGGAGGCGTCCCCCGCAAAGACGACGTTGCCTACGCAAAGCGAGCTGCGTCGGCGACAATCAAACCCTCGATTCAACGCCGTAGTCGCCGAAGACTATCGTTACGTAGGGACCACTTGCGTCCGCGGGCGTCAACAAACCGCACATACACGTGGGGTCGGTCCTCTACCGGATTGAAATCCTGTTCTTCGAGTTCGTAGTCGGAGGACGTCTTCGGTGCAACAGCGTCCCAGTCATCAATCGACAGCTCAAGCGACTTCGAAATAACTCTGACTTCCTTGACAATGATTGGAGCTTCGCTATGGTTGTCGATATATACAACCCAACGGCGTGGCGTCGGATCCGGATGATCCCAGCGTTTCCACTCGACCATAGTCGAAACTTGCCGGGCCTGCCGATCCTCATCGGGATCCAAAGTGATATCTAACTTTTTCAACAATGCCGACACATCGTCGATCCAGCGGTTTCTTCGGATTTCGACCGCCTCCAGCTTTGTGATCGGACGTAAGACATCAGGCAGATCTGTCGCATTCGGAACGGAGCGCCTGTTCAACAAAACTGGAACAATAGGGACACAGTTTTCTATTGCGGCGAGCAGTTCCATGCGAACATAATCGTCTTCGTCATAGAGGCGGCTTATGAACAGAATCTTCGATCGTCTCCCAGTTCGGGCCGATCAACGCAAATAGAAATTTGGTCTGACTGAGAGCACGTTTGAGTTCGACTTCGAAGTCTCTGCCCGGCACTATGCTGCTCAAATCAAAAAACGTCGAACCAGAGCCAAGAAGCTGATTGAGCGTATGGTTCAACCAGCCAGCATCTCCTCCTGTGTCGTCTCGACGGTAGGAGATAAACATCTTGGGTGAATGCTCCATGGCACCTTTTACCGTATTTGGAGGACCCCCGACTCAAGACACTCCTGCATGGGCTCGTCTTGAGAGGCAGGACCATGAAGGCAGTGTCCTTTCCAATTTAGTTGCCCAAAATCAGGTCTGGTCGTGCACCACATGGGAGGTGAAGGAGCCGCTCCTAAAGAATAGGGCTACCCGTGATAATCCGGTTTATCAGCTACCTGCTTTCCGCGGAGACCCAGCGCCGTATGCTGCCAACCGAGACCTACTGCGTTTCCCAACCGGTCGTTCAGTGTGCTCTTAAGGCCTTTCGAAAAGGGTTTCTCTAAACGCTCGGCCAACTTACACAAAATCAATGGCCGGGTTCCAGCGATCTGGCCGCTCATTAAGGTGTGGCTTCGGAAACATATGCCGCGCTCATTTCGGATCGGTACTTTCTCGGGCCGATTCCCACAAATCACCCAGCGGAGGCACCTATAAGTAGCGGTGCGGACCGAAAACGAACGGGACACTCCTTGCCTCGGCTGACTTCGCCGTTGCTTGAATGACTTCGAAAGAGGCTTTTTTGGCGTTCACAGAAATGTCACGTCTTGGAACCAGCTTCAAGCGAGGAGGAGGGTGGCCCTTTTCAGGTAGGATGCAGAGACCCGGGTCGGCTTCGTCTCTTGACGAGCATTGGACCTGCGGCTTAGTGATGCCTTTGAGGAAGAAATGAGTCTGCCGGATCACGCCGTCCGTGCGCAACTGCAGAAGATTCTCAGGTCGGGGCAGTTTAAGTCATCAGAACTGCAGCAGCAGTTTCTATCTTTTGTGGTCGAGAAGGCGCTCGATGGGTCGGCGGGAAAGATCAAGGAATATGCAATTGGCGCCGAGGCATTCGGTCGAGGCGAGGATTTCGATCCACGTCTCGATTCGGTGGTGCGTGTGGTCGCTCGGAGGGTACGCGAGCGGCTCGCCGAGTACTACAGGACGGAGGGCAGAGAGGATCCGGTTGTCATTGCGCTTGAGAAAGGCAGCTACGTTCCGTCGTTTGAGCCGAAGCGGGAAATAGACACAAGGGGCGTTGCGGCACAAAGGGAAGAGGCAAGTGGCGCGGCGGCAGTTGCAGCTGGCGAAAAGCAACAGGTGACTGCCGAAACAAACTGGCGGCGGGTCGGTGTTAGATGGTGGGTCGCCGCAGGCGTGACTGCGCTGACTGCGTGGATCGCGGCGGCCTATTTTCTCTTTCGGCCAAGTTCGCCGCCGCGAATTTCGAAATATGCTCAGCTGACCGATGATGGGCAGGGAAAACTGGGAGCATTTGCGGTGGGCACTCCAGCGCCATTAGTCACGGACGGAGCGCGGATCTACTTCACTGAGGTTTCGGGGTCGGATGTGGTTCTCAGCCAGGTTTCAACGGCGGGTGGTCAAACGGTCCCGCTTGGGCGCGATCTGAAGACGCCGCTGGTGGTGATGGACATATCCCCGGACAGGTCTGAGCTTCTGGCCACCGATTTTTTTCGTCCGTCTCCCGACCGCCAACTGCAGATCTTGCCGCTGCCGGGCGGGGAGCCGCATCCGGTGGGGAGTCTGACAGGCCATGACGGGACTTGGTCTCCAGATGGCAGCCGGATCTGTTACGCAAACGGCAACGCACTCTATCTGGCCCGAAATGACGGAGCCGATTCCACTCTGCTGGCGCAACTGCCCGGTGTAGCCTCGTGGCCGCGTTGGTCTCCAGATGGAAGCAAGCTGCGGTTCACGATGCAGGACGCGAACGGCAACACTTCGTTGTGGGAAGTTTCAGCCGCCGGAGGGGATTTACATCCGCTGCTGAAGGGCTGGAACGCCGGCCATTCGCAGGAGTGCTGCGGAAGCTGGAGTCCGGACGGGAAGTATTTCGTTTTTCAGTCGGCACGGCAGGGCAGCGCGGGGCTGTGGGTAACTCGCGAACGCTCGCCGCTGTTTGGCGGGTCGCACCCTGCCCCAACCAGACTGACTGAAGGGCCGGTGAGCGTGTGGGCTCCGGTGTTCAGCCGCGATGGACGTCAGATTTTTGCGGTCGTGCAACAGCGCCGGGGAGAACTGGTGCGATATGACTGCGAGCCAGCAGAGTTTCCGGAGCTATCTTGGCGGCATCTCGGCCGATCATGTCGAGTTCTCCCGCGACGCTCAATGGATCGCATACTGTGCATATCCTGAGCAGACACTCTGGAAGAGCAAGCCGGATGGCAGAGAGCGTGTGCAGCTGACCTCAGCTCCGATGGCGGCGATTTTTCCACGGTGGTCACCCGACGGCAGCCGGATCGCATTCATGGGGTCGATGCCGGGAGAGCCAGTAAGGATCTATATCGTTTCTGCGAACGGCGGCACGCCGGAGTTGATGATGCCGGGCGATACACCGCAAATCGATCCAAACTGGTCGCCGGACGGCAATTCGATTATGTTCTCTCCCCTGCCGGCCCTTACGGAAATCAATAATGGCGAGCCGGTCATACAAATCTTCGACTTGAAGAACCACCAGCTATCGACCCTGCCGGGTTCGACCGGGCTGACGGCCCCACGATGGTCTCCCGACGGGCGGTTTGCGGTGGCGACAGCCCTCGCGGGTGGCAAATGGGCAGACCCGGCGGTGAGGATTTACGACTTCAAAACACGGAACTGGTCGCCTCTCGAGAAAGACCCGATCGACAACAAGTGGTGGTCGGCAGACGGCCAGTACTTCTATTTCGACAAGCTCCTGACGAATGACCCGGCGATCTACCGTATTCGTATCAGCGACAGGCAGCTTGACCGAATTGCCAGCCTGAAGAGCGTCCGCCGCGCCTTCAATGAGATGGGGTGGTGGATGGGCCTGGCACCCGATGGCTCTCCTATGGTGCTGCGCGACGCGAGCATTGAGGAGATCTACGCGCTGGATTTCAGCGGACGTTAAGGCGCAATCTGGCTGATTCGGCTTCGAATGCTCTCTATCGTTCACGGTTAACGTTCACCGCCCGCCCCTTGCGTATACCGTTAACGCGGTTCGAACCAACATAAATCTTATTGATTCCAAACGACATTGGGTGGGCGACTTTCCTACGGTGGGGTTGCGCTGCTGAGAGCTGGACTCTCTGGCATGACGCGAAAAGGAGCCAGCCATGGCAGTTGATTACTTCTGAAACTCGACGGAATCAAGGCGAATCCGCAGACGCAAACCACAAAAATGAAGTCCAAATCATGAGCTGGAGCTGGGGCGCTTCCCAGGTTTCCTCCGTGGCAGGCTACGGGAGGCTCGGGTGCGGGCAAGGCTGATCTGGCCGATTTCACCGTTGTGACCTACTTCGACAAGGCGACGCCGAAGTTCTTCAAATCATATCGGCGCGGGCACGCACTTCAAAAGCGGCACGCTGAACGCGATCAAGTCCGGCGCGGACAGCAAGCCCTACCTGAAGGTCGACTTCAAGGAACTGTTTGTCAGCGCCATCAGTTTCAACGCTCAAGACGAGATTCCCTCCGTGAACCTTTCGTTCACCTACAACGACATCAAGATTGACTACTCCGTGCAGGACGAGAACGGCAACATCAAGAGCATCGGCCCGGTGAGCTACAGCACGAAGCAAAACAAGCTCGAGAAGTAGCGCGTTGAAGGAATGCTCCCGGTTCGTGGACCAGCGGCAGGACCCAACGGAAGAGCCTGGCGGCCGGCAGGAACAGGCTGCTCGAGCACTTCACTCGAGTGTCGGGCGCATTTTCCGCAGGTGCTCGGCAATCGAAAGGAATCGACAATGGCAGTGAATTACTTCATGAAATTCGATGGCGTCAAGGGTGAGGTCGCTGACCTGATCCATGAGAATCAGATCCGCCTGCTGAGCTGGGGATGGCGCGCTCACAACTTGTCTTCCGTCGCAAGCGGCGAGGGCTCGGGCGCAGGCAAAGTCAGCTTCGACGACTTCAGTTTCATCACGCAGTTCGATAAGTCCTCGCCCCAACTCTTTAAACGCATTTGCCAAGGCATGCACATCGCGAAAGGCCTCGTGAGCGCGGAGAAAGCGGGCATGAACGGTCTGCCCTGGCTGGAGATGACGTTCAATGGCCTCTTCATCACGAACGTTAAGAACGAGGCCAACTGGGAGATTCCTGTGGTGAACGTGAGCTTCTGCTTCGAGCAAGTCACGATCGAGTACCGCGTTCAAAAGGCTGACGGGACTCTCATCAGCACCGGGCCCATCACTTACAACCAAAAGGAAAACAAGCTGTCGTAAGGCGGCTTCACAGGAGACTTACTATGTCACGGATTGCCAGGGGCTTCTCTGTGGTTGCCCTCGAGGAATCAATTCACGGTGCCTGCGAGGATGCCGGGGCAGATTCTTCCCTCAGTGGCGCCGCAGAATGGCCCAAATTGGAGATGCGCTGGATTTCGGAGAGCGGCCGCCTGCGCGCAGATTGGACGGCGGCACAGGAAAATTCCGCTGATGTCCGCGAATGTCAACTGGTCTGAGCCCGGAGGTCAACCCGCAAGACTCGGTTCGCAACGGACTAGTCGAGGTTCTGCCACTTTGCTGCCTGTGCTTTCTGTTGCGGTGGGAAACCAAAAACGAAAGCCCAAACGCTATAAGGAGAAAATCTCAATGTCCCGCAATAGCGCTGTAATCGGCGTTAGCCCGCAAATCGGGAACCGCCGCTTCACAACCCTTGACAAAGCGCTTCGCTCATTGACTGCCTTTTCCATCAAATCGCTTCTTCTATTCGCAGCCTTCTTAGTGCTGTTTCTGGAAGCTAAGGCACAGGTACAAGGCTGGGAGCACAAGCAAGCCACCGTTGGCTCTATCGATGGAGTTCTTCTGCCCTAGCTGCGCCAAGGGAAAACTGTCGTAAATCCCCACACCGGCCCGATGCGAAAACGAGGAGACTAACATGCCATACCTGACAGGAAGAGCAGAAAATCGATTTGAAGCCAGGATGAATACGTTCCGGGAGGGCAATAGCCCGCAGCTGACGTCCACGATTAAGGCGGTGAAGACGTATCTTGTCGAGCCGACGGCGGCACGCATCCGCGACGTGAAGTTCTGCTGGGTAGCGTGGAAGGTTCAGAAGCCCCATGAATTTGGCCGGAAGGGCGAGGACATCCGGACCGTATTCGAGGGGGAGATGCTGACGGAGTACCGGATGCGGGGGATCAAGGTGGATCCGGATGCGGTGCCGCCTCCGCAGGTATTCAACCTCGCGGTTCCTCCGAAGACAGTGATCAATGGCTGGAGATACAACGCCAAGTTGGGCGGCAAATTGGGCATGGCGGGAGCAAGCGCCGGTGTGAGCGCAGCGGGAACAGCGATCGGACAGGGCCTGGGAACCGCTGCGACAGGGCTGGCCCTGGGCACTGCCGTGGCGGTATCGGCAACCGGCGTGGGATTGATTGCGGCAAGCCTCGCAGTGACTGTCGGCACGTCGATACTGTCGGCGACGGCGGCGTGGAAATCAGCGGAGCACCGCGATGCCCTGATCGAGATTTACCAGCGGCGGGACAAGCATCCGTTCAATAACGAGACGTACTGCCAGGTGGCCCGGAGAAGCGGATCGCCAAGGCCGCGGGAGGCCTACATTCAGCACGACATGATTGCCAATCAGGTTCTGCCGTACGTCATCTATCAGAAGGACCGCAAGTTCAAGCGCAGAGCAGTCGGCGCCATTCCGATTATCGGTTCGATCGAGTCGATACGAGGCGCGGGCAATTACCTCTACAAGAGGGCGAAGGGCACGCAGGGAAATCTCCGGCACCACGCGGCTTGCTGGCTAGCCGCGCACCTGGTCAGCTTCGATTGCGCGCTGGTGCAGGCGATCGTCAAAGAGCTGTACAGCGAGCCGGAGATGGAATGGCTGAAGGGTCAGGAGTATAAAACTGCGATCGAGCACATTGAGCGGAAGTTGAAGTCGACTTAAGTGCTAAAGGGAATGCAAACCCGGATCCGAAATGAGGGCGGCATATGTTTCCGAAGCCGCACCTTTTAAACGACCGGATTCGCCCGCTTGAGGCGCTGATTTGACGGAGTTCAGGAAGGCGGTTTTCCGGACACGATGGGTGTAGCGGGCCAGGTAGTTGAGAACATGTTCGGCGTCGCCGAAGGGCGGCTTGGCGTAGACGACCCAGTCCTTTTGGTAGAGCTGCCATAGGAAGTGGCTGAAGCTGCTGATTGAGGCAAGCTGCTGAGTTGAGACGTAGAACTTCAGTCTGTCCTGTTGGGACAGTTTACGTAGCTGCTCGCAGAACTTACCGCGGAAGACTTGGCTGAGTGCTCTGACGGGCAGAAAAAAGCGGTGCGAGGAATCTATCCTCTGGAACGATCGGGAGCAAGGCCGCCGGCCGGAACGATGTAGGGCAAGTGGGGATGATGCTGGAGGTTCTGTCCCCAGGTGGGGAGCACGCCGAGGAATTCGATGTCCGCTCTCAGGTGCTTTGGATCGCCCATGACCACACTGAACCACCGTTCGCGAACATGACGACGCGCCACATTTTCTCATCCTGCATCTCGGCGAAGAAGGGTAGGTAGATGCGGATGGGTTGACCGCAGGTCTCGACCTTCGCGCCGATTCGGTCCAAGCTGCCGGTGTGCTGTTCGAGCATGCTGGGGTTCCAGTCGAGGTTGTGGTGAATGACGTAACGACAGAAACGATGCAGATCAAAGCCCTCGGCAATGATGCTGGAGGCGATAAGCACCTCGGGGAAGAACGGGCTGTTGAAAGTCAGTATGAGGCGCTGACTGGTCCCTCCGTGGGTAGCGCCATTCACTAACCGGACGTTAACGAGCAGCAAGGCGAGATCGTCTCCCTGGCGCTGGTCTTCGCTCACCGTGGTGATGTCGCCGGTCTTCATCAGGTCGATTCGCGTCAAGCAGTGGTCGGCGCTCGCTGGCGCGCAACGCCGCGTTTGAGAAACTCAAGAAAAATCCCCAACATTTGCGTAAGCAAGCCTTGGATCTGCCGAAACCAGCAGCCGTCTCCAGATCGGTGGTCTGATACCGCGCAGCGTCACCTTGAGTTGGCATACTTCCTGTTCCATCCCGAAGTTCTTCTTCACCATCTCCTGCTCTCGCTAATCTAGGATGGCTTACCCCGGCGAGTACCTATCCCACATGGCAAGACCGGACGCTTCCTTTTGTTGGCGTACCTTGTCGTGGGATTGTCGACGTTGGCAAGTCATCGAACTCGGTAGGAACGGCGGCGAGGTCGCCGTGCAGGGCCGCGATGCGCGTTGTTTGAATGCGATAATGGATTTTATCGACGGCTAATGCAACGTGGAAAAGTCCTCGAATCTCTTCACATCAAAATCCGACGCTCAATGAATGACGTGGCTATAGAAACCGGACTTTACGGCAATGCCTCATAGGTGACATAGGCAAAGCGCATCGAATCGGGTGCCCAGGAGTTAACATTCATGCTTCCCTGGCCACCTGTGGCGTGTACCAGCACCTTTTGGCTCTTTGCAACCTTATCGTTCTCGATGGCAACCAGCTTCAGTTCGATGTGAACATCACGCGGATCATGCGTCGGGGTGCCTGCGGGATAGGCGATGTAGACAAGCTTTTTGCCATCAGGTGAGATGTGAGGAAACCAGTCTTCCATGCTGTCGCTCGCTACCATCTCAGCCTTGGCATCGTTCTCACCAGCGCCTGTCGATGGGAAACGCCACACGGCTTCTTTGCCCGAACGATCGGAGTTGATGTATATCCACTTTCCATCCGGCGAATAATCCGGACCATCATCGTGATGGGGGTTCGAAGTCAGTCTCCTCTCGTCGCCACCGGCTGCCGGCTGGCCATATATGTCATACTGGTCGCCGCCAGCGCTCCGCTGAGCCACATAGGCAAGGGTTTTATTATCAGGCGACCAGCCGTGGAAATAGCTGGGAGATACTTTCGTTATCTGCCTGATGTTGCTGCCGTCGGGATCGGCAAGAAACACTTCGGATCCATCGTCTCCGCGCGAAGCTGAGAAAGCGAGCTTCGCTCCATCAGGCGAGATCGCTTTGTCGTTGTTGCAGTCATAATCATGGGGAATATTCAGCTTTACCGGCGTCTGGACCGTTCCATCGGCTTTGAAGATCAGCTTATATATAAGTCCGCCCGAGTTTGAGATGAGATACTTGCCGTCAGGCGACCAGTTGGGAGCCTCCCAGATAGTATCTGCTGTAAAAACCAGCTTCGATGAATGTGTGCGAAGGTCATAGACATAAATACGACTACGCAGCGGTGCCTCCGCGGCACCGGCTGCACTGGACAAGACGACGAGAGAAAATGCGACTGCCACGAGTTGGGAGCAGAATCGCGGGGATGACGCAGAAATCTTCATAAATGGAACACACTCCTCTAGGCTGAAGCAATCAAAGTGTTGCTATTCGGTTTTGCCCGCCGCATTCTTAAGCACCACGTTTGAGAAAACCGCCGTATCGGTTGTGATCGGGAGATGGGAACAAAAACCGATACCGACATAGAACGGCGCATCGAAATGCAGCGTGATCGGCGGTCCGAACTGATGCAAAGGTTCACCCTTCAGACTGACGAAAATCGCGATCTCATCCCCATGCTTCTGAATGCCAATGCGCTTGGCCATCACTCCGTCCAGGGTCCCGCCAAACCGGAACTGCATATCAGTCATCTGCGCTCCCTGTTCCGAGCGCTGCGCCAGATGAATCATGCCCGAACCGTGTTCTCCCAGCATCGCCTCTTTCGAGTCATCGTCCAGGCTCTGTCTAATGATCAGGACTACCTTGCGGTCGTCGTAGCCCTTGGGATTGGGAAAGCTGGCGTCAGCGGCGAGGGAAACGTCGCCGGACATCTTTTTCCAGAGGAAACGAAACTCATCGCGCTGATACCAGATGTTGTATCCGGCCGAGGTGACCGTATACTGCTTCGTCGCCAGATCATAGCTGGCGCTGCCCGGCACGAGCGCGCCTCCGACATCGGCCTGTCCGTCAAAGATGCCGATTGGGCTGGGAAGAACCCTGCTCGGTCGATGGAAATCTGCGGGAGGTGGAACCTGCTCATGTGTTGCCGAACCAGGCAAAGCCCAATCAGGAACGGGCGGGGTTGCCTGTCCATGCAACATAACAGGGATGGTGAAAACTAAAGTTGCGACCGCCAAAAACCGTCGAAGACTCTTGAGCCAGCACATACGCAGTAGTTTTTCATAACCGAGGACTTTAAGAGGATATCAACATGCGTGTCTGCCGAATGGAGAACTTCAAAACCTTCAACGCATGGAGCGACACCTACTGCAACAACATCGATACGATAAAGGATGACGCGAAAAACAGGACGGATCCTCGGCACCGGCGAAATCAGAAATCGAGCTATGATGATGGTCGCCCTGAGTTTCAGCGACCAACAGTCTTCAAAAATTTGTCTCCTGAATTGCTGTTGTCATCCAGGCCGAAACGAAGTGTAAAGGATCTGCTGTTTGTTCGTAGTGTCATGACTTTCCTGAAAGTCGCCAACTCTTCTTACGAGATCAGAATGCAACGTTACCGGAGTCTTTTTAAGTCTGCAGGCATAGTTAGTCTCCTGGTTTTCACCACGTCGTTGATCGCACAAACTGTACGCATCGACACAGCCAGTCCAGTCAACACCATCAACCCGCGCGATTCCGTCGGCGCCGGAGTCGACCGCATCCCCGTCGATGCCATCGATCACGATTTGACGAAAGAGGCGCTCCCGCCCGTCCTCGAGTCCGGTTGGCAGCCCGTCACCTATCGCCAGAACACTGACCTCGCTGTCGAAGCCTGGCACTGGAACCCCGAAGGCACCTGGAGCGATCCTTCCGGTCGCCAGGGTTACTTTACCGGCTCTACTACATCGAGCGGTTTTATCCGCCACTCGTTCGGTTACGCATTGCCACATCGCGGCGTCACCCGCAACGATGGCACCGGAAATATCGGCTTCTCGCGCATCACCGACGGCGACGAGAACACATACTGGAAGAGCAATCCTTACCTCAGCAGCCGCTTCACAGGTGAAGACGACTCGCTCCATCCGCAATGGGTCATCCTCGACCTCTCGCGCGAAGAGCTTGTCGACTCGCTCAAGATCTCCTGGGCCGACCCCTACGCCACCGACTACGTCCTCCAATACTGGACCGGCCTCGATCCCATCCACATCCCCACCCGAGGCTCCTGGGTTACGTTCCCTCACGGGGTCGTCACCGCAGCCCATGGCGGCATGGCAACCCACATGCTCTCCGATCTCCCCGTCCGCCTCCGCTTCGTCCGCATCTGGATGACGAAATCCTCGAACACCTGCGACACTCACGGCTCCGCCGATCCGAGAAACTGCGTCGGCTACGCCATCAAAGAGCTCTACCTCGGCACCATGTCCAAAGACGGCGCCTTTCACGATCTCCTTCGCCACACGCCCGACCAGGAGCAGACCGCAACCTTCTCCTCCTCCATCGATCCCTGGCACACCGCCGACAGCCCGGTGAACACCAAAGAAGCTCAAGTCGGCTTCGATCTCTTTTATCAAAGCGGCGTCACCCGCAGTCTTCCGGCCATGATGCCGGTCGCTCTGCTCTACGAAACACCAGACAATGCCGCCGCCGAAATTCGCTACCTCGAAAATCACAAGTATCCCATCTCCTACATCGAGATAGGCGAAGAAGCCGACGGCCAGTACATGCTGCCTGAGGACTATGGCGCTCTCTACCTGCAGTTCGCCACCGCGCTGCGTCAGGTCGATCCCCAGCTCAAGCTTGGCGGCCCGTCATTCCAGGGCGTCAACGACGACATCGAAGTCTGGCCCGACGCCGACGGCCGCACCTCCTGGCTCGGCCGCTTCCTGCTCTACCTGCGCCAGCACAACCGCATGCAGGATCTCCAGTTCTTCTCCTTCGAGCACTATCCCTATGAGCCCTGCCACATTACCTGGGCCAGCCTCTATGATGAGCCGGAACTCATCCATCACATTGTCGACGTATGGCATAATGACGGCCTACCTGCTTCCGTCCCCTTCTTCATCACCGAGTCGAATCTGTCCTCATCCACCAGTGAGACTTACGAAGACATCTTCAGCGGCCTCTGGCTCGCTGATTATATCGGCTCCTTCCTGAGCAACGGCGGCAGCGGCGTCTATTACTTCCACTACCTTCCATTGCAGCTCGAGCACGGCTGCAACGACTCAGCAGGCACTTTCGGCATGTTCACCGTCCACCCCGACTTCTCCATCAACCAGCCGCTCGCACAGTTCTTCGTCGCGCAGTTGATCAATCACGAGTGGTTACAGTCTGAAGGCGCAAACCAGATCTTCCCGGCCAGTTCCGACATCACCGATGACGCCGGTCACACGCTCGTCACGGCCTATGCCGACCATCGCCCAGATGGTCGATGGTCCATCATGCTCGTCAATAAAGATCAAGACAACAAACATCGCGTCCGGCTGGAATTCAGCGGCTCGCACGGCCACTTTACCGGTACTGTCGAAGAATCTGTCTTCGGCCGTATGCAATATCACTGGGCACCGTCGCAGCGTGACTTCAACGCGCACATGCCGGAGGCACGCAACAACGTACAGGAGCTTTACCAGGGAGGTAAGGCTGATCCCGATGGACCGATCGTGCGCAAACAGATCTCCAGTGAAGAGGAAATCGAGCTCCCCGCCGCTTCGGTTGTCGTGTTGCGCGGCAACTTTTAGAGTAGCGCCAGAACGCACAGGGCCGTGTTGCCAGTCTGAGCCAAAGCGCCGGTATGGTTGGCCAGCACCATGGCTGAAGCAGCCTGCACGCAACAAATGGCAGCATGACAAAAACCGAACAGACACAAGCAAGAGCTTTCCAAATAGGGAAAAACAAGAACGATTCAGGCAAATTAATAATGTTATCCAATTCGAAGACAGGGTCAGCTGCAGCCGGAGCAAGCACGAAGGAGAATCTTCGCCGGACGTTTGCGACAGGCTCGACCTGACTCGCGTTGATAGTCAGAGGCAGCTCCCGACGGATCATGATTATGCGGTTTCGACCCGCGAGCTATGGGGCAACAGCGAGAGACGCACCTAACCTGCGGAGACAAAATATGGTCGACGAAGGGCGAGCGAAATACGAGCAAGAGAACGGCTAGGACAAGGCGTTGAGCGCGATCACTCGATGCGCAGGGCCTCCTGGGGGTTGAGGCGTGAGGCGCGGGTGGCAGGCATCCAGACGGCGAGGAGTGCGATCAGGCTTAAAAGGATGGGAACGGTTACAAATACCAGGGGGTCCCAGGTTTTGACGCCGAAGAGGAAGCTCGAGATGAAGCGGGTAAGCCCGAAGGCCGCGGCGATGCCGATGACGACGCCAACAATGGCAAGGCGCATGCCATGCCACACGACGAGCGAACGGATGCGGGAGCGGTCGGCTCCGAGAGCCATGCGGATGCCGATCTCCTGGGTGCGCTGCTCGACCGAGTAGGCCATGAGGCCGTAGATGCCGATGGCGGCGAGGATGAGTGCCGAAGCTCCGAAGATGGTGAGCAGGAGCATGTTGAAGTCCTGGCGCGCGGTGGACTGGACGACGACTTCGGTCATAGGACGCACGCGGGCGACGGGGAATCCGCCGCTGGCCTGGCGGAGCTGATCGGTGATGGCCAAGATGTACGGGTGGGGATCGCCGTGGGTGCGAACCAGCCACACCATGGGGCCAATGTTGGAGTTGAGGGCGGTCATGCCGTCAGTGACTTGGGCACTGGGGACGATCATGAGCGGGCGAGGATCGTTATTGAGGCCACCGTCGCGGATGTCCCCGACGACGCCGATGATCTGGCGGGCGAGTTCTGCGAACTGGGGGCCGACGCCTTTGCCGATCAGCAGCTGCTGGCCAACGGGATCGCCTTTGGGCCAGTATTTTTTCTTCATGGTCTCGTTGATGAGAACCACGCCCGGGGCGGAACCGGTGTCCTGCTCGGTGAAGTCACGGCCGCGCAGGATGGGAATGTGGAAGACCGAGAAGTAGCCAGGGGAAGCGCTCATCCAGCCGGCGCCGCCGTTCCATGGAGATTTGGCTTCAGGGGCGCGGCCGATGATATTGAAGGGCAGGCCGTAGCCGCCTTCGAGAGGAAGACAACAGGTGAAGGCCGAGACTTCGACGCCGGGGATGGCATTGAGGCGCTCGCGTCCGTCGTGGGCAACCTGTGCGACGCCGGCGGTCTTTTTGAACTGGTCTCCGGTGAGAGACATTTCGAGGGTGAGGACGTTGCGGGGATCGAAGCCAGGGTTAACCTCGCGCAGAGCGATGAAGGTGCGGATGAGGAGCGCGGCTCCGACGAGCAGGACGAGAGCGAGAGAGACTTCGCTGATGACCAGCAGCGAGCGGGCCTTGCTTTGCCGGAAGCCGCTACCAGAGCGGTTGCTGCTTTCCTTAAGGGTGGTGTTGAGATCGGGGCGTGAAGCGCCGATTGCGGGGAAGAGTCCAAAGAGAATGCCAGTGAGCAGGGCGATGCCTAGGGTGAAGCCGAGGACGCGCCAGTCGACACCGACGGCGGCTCCGTGTTCGCCGATGCGGGGCAGGCCGGCCGGGCTGACGGCAAGCAGGGCGCGAACGCCGGCATACCCGAGGATGAGGCCGAGGATGCCTCCGACGAGGGAGAGGACGATGCTTTCGGTCAACAGTTGACGGATGATGCGTGCGCGGCCCGCCCCCATGGCAGCGCGAATCGCGAATTCACGCTTGCGGCCGGTAGCGCGCACAAGGAGAAGATTAGCGACATTGGCGCAGGCGATGAGCAGAACGAAGCCGACGGCGCCGAGCAGGATGAGGAGCGAGTTACGAGCACCGGCGACGATGGAGTCGCGCAGCGGCTGGACGCCGAAGCTGGCTTTCGTGTCCATATCTTCGGGATGAAGACGGCGATACTGATCGGCGACCAGTTTGAGCTGGGCGTTGGCCTGGGCCAGAGTCACCCCTGATTTGAGGCGGCCGGCGACAAGGAAATAGTGGCCAAGGTTGGTGCTGTTGGGATCAATCTGGAAGGGGACCCAGATATCTGCTTGAGGATCGGTGACGAAGGATTTTCCCAGGATACCGATGATGGTGTAGGGCTCATTGCTGAGGGAAACGCTGGTACCGACGATGTTGGGGTTGCCGCCGAATTTGCGCTGCCAGAAGCCATAGCTGATGACCACAACGTGGCCGCCGTTGGGGGAATCTTCCCGGGTGGTGAAGGTGCGGCCGAGGATGACGGGCGCGCCGAAGAGCCGGAAGTACGCTTGGGAAACGTGGATGCCGTGGACCTGCTCGGGAACGGCGCCGGTGAGGTTGAAGCCGGGACCACCGAAATCGTAGGCCGTGACATCCTGAAAGACGCTGGTCTGGGCTCTCCAGGTGTTGAAGTTGACCGGCGAGCCCACAGGGCTGTTGCCCTGGGCAAAGGTGTTCATGAACTGAACCATGCGGTCGGGCTCGGGATAGGAGAGGGGCTTAAGAAGGACGGCGTTGACGACGGTGAAGATCGCGGTGTTGGCCCCGATCCCGAGGGCGATGGCGGCGATGGCGGTGAGGGTGAAGGCGGGGCTCGCGACGAGCATGCGGAGGGAGTAGCGGAGGTCTTGCCGGAAATCACCCATGATGGCGCCACCTTATTAGTTCTTTGGTTCGGGAATACGGGTCGGACCGGGTCAGTATAAGTCGCAACCCTGGAATTGGTTCGCTCATGTTTACGCACTGTCCGGACGCCGATTGGGGTGAGCCGTCTTCGATCCCACGCATACGGAGATGTTTGCGGACTAGGTGGTAAAGGGTCGGCAGGGGATGCTGCAGCTGTTTAACGCGCAATTCGGGATTCGCCGCGGCTTGAGGATTGCAAAGAGAGGCGCAGATCGCCCCCTCCATCACCCGACGCTTAATCATCCCACGATCCTGAACATCCTTGCTCTTTGTACGTGATAATCCGGTTTATCACGTAGTGCATAAGCCGCGCGTGTTCGAATGACGGATGGTCGCGGCGAAAAATTCCTGGAAGTGTTCACTTGCTTTCTCGCCGGCCTCGGCGATCACGGCAGACACGGGAAAGGCCCTAGGCAAGACGGGCAGGAGCGGGCAGGGGATCAGCTCACTTTTCATGCGCGGCCTATGGTAATCTCCGGAATCATCAATCTCGTCAAGGCAGCGACTCATCCCTCCAAACATCCGGGCGGTCACGAACTGCTTGCATCTTTCCCGCCTCTGCTCTAGCTTCAGGGCGATTACAAGAGCTTCGATTGCAGCGGGGACCGCGATGAAAACGCCGATTCTCTCTTTGATTTGTCTCGCATGCATCCTGAATGCTAGTGCTGTCGCAATGTGCGCGCAAACTCCCGACAAGTCCGCTGACAGCACTACACCCAGCTATGACATGAAGGCCCAGGCCCTTCTTGACCTACAGGCCGTGAATAAGAAGTGCGTCGATCTCGCCGAGGCACTTCCGAGCGACAAGCTCACTTGGCGCCCTTCACCCGACACCCGGTCCTTTGCTGAAGTGTTTCTGCATGTCGCTGGAGAGCGTTACGCAATCCTCAGCATGATGGGTGCGAACCCTCCGGCAGGGTTTAAAGCGCGCGAACTCGAAAAATCCACAACCGACAAGGATCGCATCGTCGAGGACCTGAATCAGTCCTGGGATTTCGCGAACAAAACGATCAATAGCATGAGCAACGCGGATTTCGCAAAGCCCCTGCCAAAGCTCGGCCCGCAGGCTAACGAGGGCGACGTTGTTTACATTCTCGTCGCCGACGCGCACGAACACCTCGGCCAACTTATTGCCTACGCGCGGCAGAATGGCATCGTGCCCCCTTGGACCGTGCAAATGCAGAAAAAGAAAGCGGACGCCGCTGCGAGCAAATAAAGGCCTGACTACACCTTCGCTCTGACTCAATGCTTGTATTCCCGGCGGCACAGTAGACTCACTTGATGGATACTGTGTCACCGCCAAACCGGAAATGAGCCTGGAAATGGCGCTTATCGCCTGGTTGCGAGGAGGCCATCGGGCGATGAAGCAGGACCCACATTTCCTCCAGAAGCGCACGCAGCCCAAGACCCCTCTGCGGTTGCCGGATCTCGAATATTCAGACAGCCGTGCTGAACAGCTTGACCAGTGCCGACGGCCAACGTGGATAACCGGACATAGCCATCGGCCTGCAAGATCCCGGCGAACCTGCTCAGATGCTGCCTGGATGCGCGCCCCAGCGGAGCCCTTCTCGATTTGATACTTGGCGATATGCTTCACCGACATCGGCGATTGTTCTGCTCAACTTCCGAGCAGCCGACCATCCGTGCGCAACTCGCACCAGCATCTGCCCTTGAACAGTGACTTGAGCTGCCACCTATTGAGGCCGTCCAGCCCCGAAAGGGGTCACTCGCCAGCAACAAGTCGAAAGCGGCGATGACAGGCACGGGATCTATCCCTCGAGACCTTTTTGCGCGCCCAGCTCATATTGGGCTTCGGGCGTTCTTTCCATGTCGCCCGCTTTTTGCCGTCCTGATCGCGCTCCACAATCAAGTTATCCACGAGCCGCGCAAACAGCCACGGATTGTGCCCGCAAATGAATTTCCCCCGCCCAGGTGATTCGATTGAGTGTTCCAAACTGCGCGGGGCAAGGATTTCGATCTCTGTTCGCCGCCCAGCTCAGTTTCTCACTCAGCGAGGAGTTGTCGAGCATATCGAGAAATTCAACAAGCTCCCGGATACGATCGCCGCCGAGACGCGGATTCAAGATCGCGGCCACTTTATCGGCGCGCTTGGCATGATCCCCGGCCCATTTCCACGTCACGAGCCATGCTTTCCTCTTGCGGTTTGTTTTGCGCCCCGACATTTGAGCGATGATATAGCCGTTCGCCGGGAAGACGATGGGAATCTTCCCTATTGATTTCTGTAACAGTGACCAAAATGACTGGCGCGCACCTCAGCGGACCGTCCCATTCATCCCCCGAAAATCCTCCCCAACCAGTTGCTCACGTAAGACGCTTAAAATGACTTGTGCGAAAAGTCTTTCTTATTGCTCTCGTCATCGTAGTTGTGTTGCCTCTTGTCTTTCTCGTGGCACGTTCAGCGACACCCGTTGTGGACGTGCCCTCTCCTGTCACGACTCTCGGCCAGGCCACTCCCGTCACCGTTCACGTACGCGATCCGCGCGGTATTCGCAAACTGGAAGCAACTGTCGAGCAGAATGGCGTCCGTTATCCCGTCTGGCAAGCCGACCAGCCTTCACGCGTTACTGACAGCACATGGAGCTTTACGGTCGGATTCAAATCCACCCCGCAGCTCAAAGACGGCAAGGCGAAACTGATCCTTGAAGCCACATCCAACGATTTGCTGCGGAAGACAACACGCTGGGAGCGCGAGGTCACGGTGGTAACCCGACCGCCAACCCTCAGTGTCGATTCAGACCAACACTATCTATACCTGGGTATGGCTGATCTGGTCACGTTCAATGTCTCCGGAGCTTGGACAGAAGCAGGTGTGCGTGTCGGAGATGAGGTATTTCGCGCCTGGCCCACGCCCAACGGCAAACCCGGCTTCTTT
This sequence comes from uncultured Acidobacteriaceae bacterium, assembly GCA_963782175.1. GTDB lineage: Bacteria > Acidobacteriota > Terriglobia > Terriglobales > Acidobacteriaceae > Silvibacterium. The sequence continues at coordinate 374,859 of CAWAIX010000002.1, read as the reverse complement.
TCGCTCTTCGCCTTTGCCTGGAATATGCCACCCAATACGGTCCCGCTGGTCTACGCCTCGGACGGTGCGGGAAACGAGGTGACGAGCGCGATCATGTTCCAGTTTCCTAAGAAGGAGCAGCCGAAGTACACCGTACATGACCTGCAGGTGAGCGACGCGTTCATGCAGAAGGTGGTAAACGAGCTTGACCCGAATGGCTCTGGAGATCCCGTGGCACGTTTTGTAAAGATCAATAACGAGATGCGGCGAGCAAACAATAAGGTTCTGTCGGATCTACGGTTGAAGACCGCCGACAAGTTTTTATGGTCGCAGCCTTTCATACGGCAGCCTCATTCGCAGTCGGAGTCGACCTTTGCGGAGGTGCGGAATTATATCTACGAAGGGAAAAAGATCGATCAGCAAGTGCACCTCGGATATGACCTCGCGGTTACTCAGCATGTGGGTGTGCAGGCGTCCAACGATGGCCGGGTCGTATATGCGGCTCCCTTGGGCATCTACGGCAACTGTATCGTGGTTGATCACGGCTACGGGCTACAGACGCTCTACGGTCACCTAAGCCATATTGATGTGCGCGAAGGTGACATGGTGAAGCGAGGCCAAGCCATGGGCACGAGCGGCCAGACGGGAATGGCCGGAGGCGACCATATCCACTTCGGCATGCTGCTTGATGGTGTCCAGATTGATCCGAAGGAGTGGTGGGACAGCCACTGGATTAAGGATCACATTGCAAAACGCATAGACTTGCCCGGATTCCACGACTGAGCAAGAGCGCTATCACAGTATTCGCGGTTAATCGCATCAATTCGGGCGGCGAAAAGATGCGCGGCAGGCAAACAAATGGCGAATATAATTGCCTACGTCCGCATGTCCAGCGCCTCCCAACCCGACTGGTTCGGCTTTCTCCACATCGACCTCAATAGCTTCTTTGCCTCCGTCGAGCAGCAACTCCATCCCGAATACCGCAACCGACCCCTCGCCGTCGTGCCCACCATGGCCGATACCACCTGCTGCATTGCCGCCAGCTACGAGGCGAAGGCCCTCGGCATCAAGACTGGCACGCAGGTAGGTGAAGCAAAAAAGCGCTGCCCGGAGATCATCCTCATCGAGGGCAATCACAGCGAGTACGCCAAATGCTCCAAAGCAATCTCCGACACCGTAGAGACCGTCTGTCCCGTCGCCCACAATCCTTCGATCGACGAGATGGTCTGCCAGCTGATTGGCCGCGAACAGGAACCTTCACGCGCACGCCACATCGCGCTCGACATCAAGCAAGCCATCTATCACAACGTTGGGGAAGCGCTCCGTTGCTCCATTGGCATGGCGCCAAATCGCTACCTCGCCAAGATCGCGAGCGACATGCAGAAGCCCGACGGCCTTATCGGCTTGCTACCCTCGCAGCTCCCGCGAGCGATCGCACACCTCGAACTCCGCGATCTTCCCGGAGTCGGAGCCCGCACCGAAGCGCGCCTCAACGGCAAAGGCATCACCACCATGGCGCAGCTACTCGCGCTCGACCGCAAGGGCATGCACAACCTGTGGAACAGTGTCTGGGGAGACCGCCTATACCACTGGTTGCGCGGCTACGAGACTGGCGACGACGGCGCAACTGTCATAAGCGACATCCAGAAGTCGCTAGGCCACTCGCATGTCATGGCCCCCCAGTTCCGCAGCGTTGAAGGCGCATGGGCTGTCGCCAATAAGCTGCTCCACAAGGCCGCAATGCGCCTGCGCATGGAAAAGTTCTACACCGGCTCGATGGCCGTGACGCTCCGCTATCAGCTCACCCGCGAGCAGGCAGAGCAACGAAAATCAAAGCGCCACTCCAGCGGAATCCAACACTCAGGCTGGGGAATGGAAGCCCGCTTCCACCAGTGCCAGGACACCCTGACCCTGCTCGGCGTCATGCACAAAATATGGAAACAACGTCCCGATGGCGAAGAGTTCCAACGTCCCTTCTTCGTCGGCGTAACGCTCCGTAATTTAGTCCCGGAGAACGAACACCAGCAAGAGCTCTTCGGCGACCCCGACAATCGCACCCAACTCTCCGCGACCATGGACAAACTCAACCTCAAGTACGGCCACACCACACTGCACTTCGGAAGCATGCTCCCGGCACGCGAAAGCGCGCCAACACGAATCGCCTTCACCCAAATCCCCGTGCAGTATGGCGCAGATTATTTATGAGTTGATCTCCAAAACACACAATTTGTGGCGGCCCAAGTATGCACCCTGATCTTGCCCCCCGCGAAACGTACCCCTTAGCTGACAATCAGCGAAGGGGATGCAGATGACGAAGGCGACGCGAGCGCGGTACACGCTGGAGTTCAAGCAAGAGGCGGTTCGGCTTGTAGAGTCGGGCCAGAGTATAGCGGCGGCATCGCGAACGTTGGGTTCGGTAGAGCAGACGTTGTTCAACTAGGTCAAGGCTCATCGGGAAGCCATGGATCCTCAGCCCAGCGAAAGCAACACTCATCTCCGCCGAGCCGTCGGACTTCCCGGAGATTTGTGCCGTCCGCGGTTACTTCGAAAAGCCTGCGATTATTTTCCTGCTCCTGAGGCAGGATAATTCGTCGACCGCTCGGCGAAACCGACACGTCTCTGACAAGGCCAGGAGTGATAGGAGCTTACGGAGGTTTCCGCCGTTCTGGTCCGCAATGAACCAGTCCGTCCTGCTATCTGTTCCCTTGGAGTCACTGCCCTGGACGGGGCGGCGAAGACAATCTGCCCGTTGCCTGTTCAGGCCCGAACTCGCTTGGTCCATGGCTAAAGATTTCAAACCCACGTGAGCACATGTAGCACTGACAGTCTGGCACATTGGTACCGGAGCACTACCTTGTCTTCGAACTGCGCGGTTGCAACTCACCTCGTTTGCACTTCCTGACTACAGCAAAACACCCGATCTTCAGGTCCTAACCTGAGCCCTTGCAGAGGGCGAGCCGCTTCTAGAGCGACGATTCTCAGACGAAACCGAGCTGGGTACACTATCCCTCGCGCTGCTGATCCTCTTCTGCGAGAGCAGCGTCTGCAACCGAATGCACATTTAGAGGCCGTTGAGATGGGTCTGCAATTCGAATATGCGGTCCTAATCGCGCTTGTGGCACCGGTCATCGGGATTATCATATTCATTTTGAGCAGGCCAGCATATAAGCAGACGGCCAAACAAGTGGTGATCCGGAAACCTGGACATCGCCTCCTAGGTTGGTTCATTCCCTGGCCTAACGACGAATACACTCAAATTGTGAGGATCGTTGGCCCCGAATTTGTGAAAAGTTTCAAGGAACGCAAGCGGAAGCCGGAAGAGACGTACTTGAATCAGGCCACGATCTATACAACTGGACATTCCTTTGGGGGGCGGCCTGATCGCTACCAGACATGGCAACAAGTTCTCGGTTACCCCCTTGGGTAGAATGCTGCGCTTCTCCGGGGCTCTAACGCGGGCGAAATGTCAAAGGCGTAAGGCAGATGATTTAATGTTCTCAATGAACGAGGATGTGAAGATCGGGGTGTATACGTTGTTACAACTGACCCGTTGGATCTTTCTGGGTGCGCTGCTGCTTTTCGGATCTAGCTTTGCGGCAGCGGATGCACAGACTACCTCCAAGTCTCTGCCTGGCAACTACAAGACCATCTTCGAGAACCCGGATGTGCTGGTCATGCATGTGCACTATGCTGCACACGAGTTCGTACCGATGCATGACCATTCTGCCTACCCAACGGTGTACGTCTACCTGAATGACTCAGGAGAAGTGGCGATCGTCCACGAAGCCCCGAACGATTTTAGGGTGGTGCGTCCACCCACCCATACCGGAGCATTTCGCATCAGCCCCTCGATGGCCGAGCGACACAGCGTCACCAATCTGAGCGACACCGCCTCTGACTTCCTTCGTGTGGAGCTGAAGACCATTCCTTTATCGGACCTCCAGCAAGTATTCCGTTCTGATGCTCCTTCGTCGCCATTGCCGGGGACGCATACAGAGTTCCACGACGTTGCACTCAAGATTGATCGCATCGTCTGCCCACCAGACACTGTGTGCACCGCGACACCTGCAACGGCGCATTCGCTGTTGGTGGCCCTGACTCCCCAGGATTTGCAAACCACCGCAGGAAAGCATTCGCTGCGGCTGGGCGATGTCGTGTGGCTGTCCGCAGAAGACAAAGCTTTGCGTCTAAGCGCGGGAGCCCAAAGCTTACGGATCGCTCTGCTCTATCCCGAATAAGCCGTCAGAAACCGCCTAGAGAGAGGGACTTCATGTCGGTTCCGCGTGCTATAGCCGCGCGAGTTGGCCTGGGCACAAGAATTCCCCGACGAATAAGTATTGAAAGGCAACCGAGAGGCAGTTGTGAAGCAGCTCGGTGACGCAGCGCCCCTAATACCGCTAAGGCGCTGATTAGCAGGGTGCTGGCGTGAACGCTTACGTGACCTTCGTCTTGCGCTTCGCGCAGAAATCAAAGAGATCCTTCTCGGCTAAGGCGCGCCTGAGCTCGGAAAGGCGTCTTCGATAGGGATGGCAGGGTTACGACACAAACTACGACACAAATGTAAGCAGGCGAGAGAGCCCGCCTATTGGCAGCATCTAGCTCAGAATTGTGCTGTCTATTTGCCACACTTATCGAAATTACCCCGAGGCTGCAACGCCTTTGCGCAGTTCCAAAGCCATCGGCAAGGTGTCCAGCACGCACCGATGCTTTCGCGCTGCCGACCGGTTTTCGCCCTACAGCTTTCTCTGACTGTGGCGGAGGAGGCGCAGTTCGGGCGCAGCTTTCTTAAATGCTCAGTTCAGACATACCAAGCTCTGCACCGCGAAAAAAGTGCCAGCTTGTGTCGCCTTTGCGTGACCTTTTGTTTCGGTTCACGGATTTGGCGTCTCTGGGAGGCAGGAGTCCAGCGGATTGCGATGTCTGCACTTGCGACTTCAACGTGCCGCTCCAGTCGCGCCGCAACAAAAATCTTCGAAGCCCGCTCATACTTGCGTTCAAGCGCGTGGAAGCGATCCCAAGTTCTGGGTTGGGCCGCAGGCGACCGCGCTCGATCTCGCACACACTCTGTCGGCAGAGGTTGATGATGCCGCCCAATCTCTGCTGCGTAAATAACCCTCTCCTACGAAGCTTTTTGAACCGTTACTTCCTCATCGAAGCAGGCGGAGGTGGCGTCTTTCCTTGAGGGCAACGAGCAACGAAGGCAGCGGATGACCATCGTAATAGCGGTCTTCGAGGGGCTATCGCGACTGTTCATCGCACAGGCGGGAGAGTCGTTAGCATCTTCCTCAGGCGATCGATCCAAGCCCGGTAGGGGCCTTTGCCGTGAGCGCGCAGCAGGCGATGATCTTCGAGTCCCCATTTCTCTTTGAGTGTTTTCTGGATGCACGCCGGGAGTGCTTTCTCCACCACTGGGAATTCATACAAGCTCAAGCCAGTCGAGACCGCTTTTAGCTGTGTTGTCTTATGGAAAGGACACGACGCACCCAAGTCGAAGAAATCCTCTGGCAGAAAAAAACAGTTTGATCCAACTTTCGTCGGATGCAGATGCAAATTTCGCAAGAGTAGATTTCCTTTGCTTCTCGCGACGGCCGTTAATCGCACCGACATTCGTCGAGTGGGTGTCGCCAGAACAGAAGGAGATCCAATGCAAGATCCAACGTGTGTGAGCGGCGCCGGTCGCCGATCGGCGGGATTCTTTGTCTCCAATAGCACCCATGGAACGGCCAAACGGCGAATGCGAACTGCCCTGTGCCTGATCAGCCTCTTCGCTGTGCCGCTGGTTTACGCGCAGGTGGTCCAACCCCCGGAGCCGGTAGATCCAAGCCCCATTGATGGAGAGGTGTATTACCTCATCAATCAGCACTCCGGATTGCAAGTGGACCTGAATAATAGCTCCACGGCCCCCGGCGAGACTGTGGTTCTGAATACCCGAAGCTTCACAAATCTCAGCCAGCGGTGGGCCTTTACCAAAACCCTTGGCGGGAACTGGCAAATCAGCAATCTGCTCAGCGGCCTATGCCTGGACAGCTCATTCTCGCGCGGAAGCGCATATGTTGTGCAAAAGCCCTGCGCGATCAATGTCGCGACGCAGGAGTGGTTCTTTACCTACGCGAAGAACGGCTACAGTGTGGTGACGAATGTGGGCACGCGGCTTGTCCTGAACACATCGAACGCAAGTCTCTCTCCGGGAGCGCAACTGGTGGAGTCGCCGTTCCTGGGCCCGCAAACGGGCAGCCGCTTGTGGCTCTTCCGCGCTGCGTTTTTTAGGGGAAACGATTCGAGCCTGCAGGAAAAGGCAGAATATGACCGCGCTTTGGTCAACAATGTTTCCAGCTATCCCTGGTGGCACGACGCCTATCTTCCCGGTCAGGACGTCCTGCAGATATTCAAGAACAACGGAATGAATATGGTCCGCGTCCGCCCTGCGTCGATCGCTACAACGGTCACCCGCGGCGGGATAAGCTTTGCCGTCACAACTGGCCCGTACAACCACTACACCCTGGCCGCTCCGCCAGCCACACAAATCATTCCCGCCACAGCCACCGGGCCTTCGGGCAGCGCAGGCGATTACGCAGAAACGGATTGGTCGGGTGTCGACCTTGCTGTGCGTGCGAAACAGCTTGGCATGTCGGTGAATGTAACTTTGTTCTACGACGGCTGGAACACGTCCGACACACCGGGCAACTGGGCAGGCAAAACCGTCGCACAGCTCTCGGGCGTTCCTTCCACAAGCGACTGCACCGTTGCCGGCAATTGCCTGATGTACAACTACGTCAGGCAGGAATTGGAACTGTACCGGGCAATGGGCGGCTGGCCGGATGTGGTGGCATTTGGCAATGAAGTCACCAGCGGCATGTTCAACTCCGGCGGCAGCGCGGGACTCAGCGGCGGGGCTTGCAACACGAACAACAATGGCGGTGGAAGCTGTTTTATCGCCATCCAGAAGGCGGCCATGCAGGCCATCGCGGATGCCGCCTCCGATGCCTCTAATCCTTCCCTTCTTGGACCGCCGCTGCCGGCGCCGATCAGCTGCATTCATATCACCGGCGACCGTGATCTTTACACCTACTACTTTGGAGCGACAACGACAAACGGTATACCTCTGGACGCTGTCTGCGAGAGCTACTACCCCGGCTGGCACGGACCCACAACGCAGGCTCAGTACAACTGGTTCCACACAAACGGCCAGCAGATCGCAGAACCAAACTTCGCGAAGGAAGCCACCGAACTTGGGCTGCCGATCTTCAACATAGAGGATGGCGTCTCCTATGCGCTGCAGTCGTTATACGGAACCGCCAGCCCCCAGGATCCGTGGTACGGGATCAACCCGCCGGGACCTTCGCCTGCGCTCGCCCGGCAAGCGATGATTGATCTGAACACTGTACAGAAGAATGTGCCCAATCATCTCCACATGGGAATGGAGTGGTGGGCCGGAGAGGCAAGCTCCGTCGCCGGCGCGGCGCTCGGTCCCCTGAACAACTACTGGTTTACCGGAGGCGTGAACCTGTTCGATAACCTTGCGACGCCGGGGAATCCTCGCGACAACGCTGCGATGCCCGTGATGCTCGCCATGGGCGGCAAGCTGGACTCCACGCTGAGCTACAAGTTTGTGAACGCCGCCAACGGGCGAGTTCTGGAGACGGCGGATGCGTCCACCGCGGCTGGAGCCGCTTTGAGCACGGGCATTGACACGGGCATTAGCGGTTTACACCAGCAGTGGCAGATCCTCTCCCAGGATGGCGATGCCGAACAGAATGAGGCTGTCTATCCGGCTCCAATGGACCACCGCGGCGATGGCTATTTCCAGATCATTAATATGAACCAGGCCAATGGCCGGAATGTGCTGGATTCGCAGGGTGGAGCGCCAGGGGAAGCGGTCGTGCAGAATCCCCAGAACGCCAGCACCGAAGCCATTACCGGATATGCGAACCAGGAGTGGGATATCCAGTCGGCAGGAAACTGCGGTGACATACCGGCCATGTGTGTCCATCCGCCGCTGGCTGCAGAAGGAGACTATTACACGATCATCAACAAGGCTACAGGCATGCTGTTGACTGCGACCGGTGCCTCCGCTGATGCGAGCATCGTGCTGGAGCCTCCAGCCACACCCTCTAACGGCGATTTCACAGTTCCGGCCAGCAAAGGCCAGTTGTGGAAGCTGGTTCCGGTTCATATCACCGGAGGGGCGCTGTATTCGTTCAACGGCTTCCAGGCTCCAGTGAAAGATTCGCCCGCACTGAATTCGGAGAATGCCGGCCAGGTAATTCCCATCCGGTTCAGTCTGGGCGGCGTTCAAGATCCCAATGTGCTGGTTCCCGGTTTCCCCACCGTGAACGCAGTGGATTGTAAGAGCATGGCACCCACGGGCCCTGCTGTCCCGACCGACCTTGGGATCGGCGGCCTAAGCTACGACGCCTGGACCCACACCTATACCTATGTCTGGTATACCGACAGGAGAATGGCCGGCACCTGCCAGCAGTTCACGCTGCTGCTGACGGATGGCTCAGACCACGTTGCCTTCTTCCAGTTCAGGTAACTACGCGGAGGGAAATCCGCTCCAGGCGTTCAGGAACAGAATGTCTGGAGCGGAAACACCTGAGCGAACGCCCCAATCGTTGTAACGACAAAACCAGTCAGTGCTCCCGGGCGGGTTCGCTGTCCGTGATGCTCAACCCCATTAAAAGCGCTGACATCTCTCCCGTTATCAGATCGCCTCTATCCCGTTGCGCATCTAGCCCGTTCCGCAAGCTAGAGATGAACCAAACCCCTTTGCAGGGCCACCACCACAGCCTGCGTGCGGTCATTGGCATTCAAACACATGAGGATTACGCTCACATGGCATTTCACCGTAGCTTCCGTAATGCCGAGTTCCGCAGCTATCTCGCGATTGCTCTTGCCGTTGGCAAGAAGCGCCAGCACTTCTCGCTCTCTCGAGCTGAGGTCGGAATTTGGCGTCCGGGAAGCAAGAGCATGTTTTACCGGGGGTGGTAGAAATTTTCCGCCCGCGTGGACCCGCCGTACCGCATCGATCAGCGCCTCATGCGGCATGCCCTTGATCATGTAGCCCTGCGCCCCCGCTGCCAGTGCCTGATAAATATCCTCGTCACCCTCATAAGTAGTGAGCACCACAAAACGTGCCTGCGCGTGCCTACTCCGAATCTCCTGGATCGTTTTCACGCCGCTCATTCCGGGCAATCTCAGGTCCATCAGGGTTATATTCGGGTGGTGTTCCTCGAACAAATCGACTGCTTCTTCTCCGGTCCCGGCCTGGGCCAGCGCAATCATGTCAGGGCGCGCATCGATAATAGCCGCAATCCCTACGCGCATCAGGGGATGATCATCGACAACCAGCACCGTAATTTTGTCTGAATTTTCCATACTTCGCTCATCACGGCCCTGACTGCAAATATCGGGTCACTTTTGAGAATTCAGTCGGGCTTGAGAGTAGAAGCATTCGCAGTTCCTGCTTCACCCATTCTATCTGCGTAGTCGAAACTTCATTCAATATGCCCGGTCCGATAACGCATTTCTCGCGCGCTCCAGCGATTGGAATCCTATTCTCTGCGGCGCAACCGGAAATCAGACTAAAGTAGGATTGCTTCGCCGGAGCCCCCAGGAATTCCAACCGTTTTCCCCGCAGGATGGCTTTTTACAAATAAGACTAAGGTCGGATTTGAACGGTGCAAGGTGTGCTCTCATACAGGGGGATCAATATCACGGGCGTTACCTTCTGTGCCCCGCTCCGACGGCGTAACGTTTCTGACGGAGTCGTGATGCGAGGCTCCCGCCAGTTTGCGATGGCAACTTCAGGTCATCAGAGCGCGCACTCGCCTCCCACGATCAAGGACATCGCGAGGTTAGCAGGCGTTTCTACGGCCACAGTGTCGCGCGTGGTGAATGGCTCGGCGTCCGTCTCCCGTGAGTCAAGAGCGGCGGTGTTGGCTGCAATGTCCGCTTTGCAATATCGCCCAAATGTACATGCAAGTGAATGGGGCCGGACGAGCGGGGAGATTCGGAGAAAATGAACAGGGCCTGTTGATCAAGACACGCGCGTGTTTTGGAGCAGTGCCGGAGAAGCTGATCCGGCTGGGTGGTAGAATCCCCACAACTGAAGGTCAGCAGTCTCCAGAATGTTCTTTTTCCGCCTTTGCTCACCCCGGAAATATCCTTCACTTCTCAGCGCACAAGCCAGTCATGCGATGGCCCTTCCACCGCGAGGAAAGACTTTTCTATTGTGCCTGATCGTCCTTCTCACATCTTTTGCTCCGGTCGTGGCTATCGCACAGACAAAAGACCAGGTGCAATACACGCGGCGTGTCTGGCACATTCAGGACGGACTGCCTGAAGAGCCGGTGCAAGCCATAGGGCAGACCTCCGACGGCTTTCTCTGGATCGGCACTGCTGGCGGTCTTGTGCGTTTCGACGGATATCGCTTCACTCGTTCTCTGCAGCCGTGGCACAACACGTCGCTCACGGACGACAGCACATTCTGCATTCTTACTGCAAGCGATGGCAGCTTATGGATTGGCACCGAAGGCGAGGGTCTTCTTCACTTCCAGAACGGAGTTTTCCGAGCTTACACAACAGCGGACGGGCTCACCGACGGCTTTGTGCGTAGCGTCATCGAGGACAGCCAGAAGCGCATCTGGGTTGGAACCGATAACGGTCTTTTTCGAGTCCTGAATGGAAAGATCGAAGCAGTCGACACTTCCCAATACGGCCCGCTCGCGGTCCATGCGATCTTTGAAGATCGCGAACATCGCATCTGGGTGGGCGGTTCTCAGCTACTGGCCTTCGGACCAAAGGGCATCACACGATACAAACTACCCGGGGCTTTCAGCGAGACTAGGGTTAAGTCAATCTATCAGACTAACGATGGGACGATTTGGGTGGGTACTGTCGGAGGCTTGAATCGCCTGATCGACAATAGCTTCCGACCGTTTCCAGGAGTTAGTGCTACTGTGCGTACTCTTACACAGACCACGGATGGTACGCTCTGGATCGGCACCATCGGGGAGGGTCTATTCACCTATAAAAATGGCGCCCTTATGCAGTTGAGTGGCAACGGTCTGTTGCCGAGCAAAACGGTGTTGAGCATTTTCGAAGACGATACACGGCAGGTTTGGATTGGAACCCAGGATGGTCTGGTACTCCTGAGCAAAACACCCGTCAGCGTGACTCCCCTTCCCGGCGGTTCAGATCCCGATTACCAGACCATCTCATGTGATCCGGACGGAACGATCTGGGCGGTCGCTTCAAGTGTTTACGCGATTCGCGACGGGGTTGCCAAGCCGTGGAAATTTCGCGGTATGCCGGACTTCCCCGTTCGCAACGTCTTCCGCGACCGTTCGGGAACCCTTTGGATCGGCACCGATGGCAGCGGCGCATTTCAACTGAAGCCTTCAGGCGCGGTTCACTATCTGGCTCCGCAGCGCCTGGTCAACAATTTCGTTCGCGCCTTTCTGCAGACTCAGGACGGAAATATGTGGCTCGCAACCGATGAGGGCATAAGCATGATCAGCGGAGACCGAGTACAAAATATTCGCGTTCAGGATGGCCTTGCTTACTTCAGTACCCGCGCTGTGATCGAAGATCGAAACCATGACATCTGGATCGGCACGGACCATGGTCTCAGTCATTGGCGCAACGGCGCTTTTCTGCACGACGCAGCTACCGAAGCCTTACGCAACGAAAAAGTGTGGGCGATTTTGCAGGATCGGAACGGCGACCTATGGTTCGGTACACGAGATCACGGCCTGTTCCGCTACCACTTCGATAAGTTAACGCAATACACCACCGAAAACGGGTTGGCGAGCAATAGCATTTATCAAATACTCGAGGATCGGGAAAACGATCTGTGGCTCAACGGACCGGATACGATTTCCTCGTTTGACCTTGCGAAGTTGAACTCAGCATCTTCTCAACAAGCATCTTTTTTGAATGTTACTGTCTATCAGATGCCGTATGGCGCCGATGGCGCGCAGATGTACGGCGGGCGCCAGCCTTCAGGTTGTCTAGACACCCGCGGCGATGTGTGGTTTCCCAGCAACAAGGGCGCCGTTCACATTGTGCCTGAGCCTCCAAAGACATATCCCCCGCCGAAAATTCTCATCACGAGCGTCGTCTCTGATGGCAACGAACTTCCGCTTGGATCGTCGATCACGCTTCCTGCGGGCACCTCGCGGCTGCGGGTTGCTTTCACGCCGCTCATGCTTCGGCCGCAGGAAGGCGTGCGCTTCCGCTACCGCCTCGAAGACTTCGATCGCGGCTGGACGTACGCAGGGGTGAACCGCGAAGCTACCTACACCAATCTGCCCGCCGGCACATACACCTTCCGTATAGTTGCGTTTGAAGTAAACCATCCAGAGCGTACTTCCGAGGATTCGCTGGAGATCATCAAGCAGCAATACTTCTACTACAGCTGGTGGTTTCTCAGTCTTTGTCTGCTCATGTTGTTGCTCGTAGCCTGGGGCATTTACCGGTCGCGAATGCGCATCGTCCGTTCGCGTTTTAAGGCTGTGCTTGAAGAACGTAGCCGCCTGGCGCGCGAAATGCACGACACCGTTATCCAGGGCTGCACCAGTATCTCTGCCTTGCTTGAGGCAGTTTCGAGCCTGCAGCGCGAAAATCATTCGGTCGAAAACGGCCTGCTCGACTACGCGCGGACCCAGGTACGCACCACAATCGATGAAGCTCGCCAGGCCGTCTGGAACCTGCGGCACGAGGATGAGCCGATGAAGGACCTGAGCAACTCCCTGGCAGTTATCGCCGAGCACACGCGCAAGGAATTCGGTGTTCAGGTAGAGTGCAGCGCAATAGGGCGGCCGGTTCCTGTGCCCGGATCGATCGCCCGTGAGCTGTTAATGGTCGCCCGCGAAGCGGTCTACAATGCTGCGTTGCACGCGCATCCTCACCGCATCCTGATCGCGCTTTCATACAGCCGAGCTGAAATCCTTCTTACCATCACCGATGACGGGATCGGATTTGATCTTGAAAAGCCTGTGGGCGAGGGCAAGCAGCATTATGGCATCGCCGGAATGCGCGAACGGATGGCGCGTCTTCACGGAAAACTGGAGATTACCAGCACCAAAGACAAGGGGACGACAGTTTCGGCCCGCCTTCGACGCTCCCATTTAGCAGAGATGTCTATTAAGACCACGATGAACTTATGAGATCTGAACTTTATTCTCAGTGCCCTCGACATGAAGGTCGTCGTGACGAGTCGCCGAAGGATTCAATGGAGTTCAAGAAATTAAAAAAAAAGCCCGGGTTAAAGCCCGGGCCTCAGGGACGTGCCAATTGTCAGAACGTTAGCTTCAGAGCCATCTGTCCGATACGGGCTGGCTCAGATCCAGTCGAAGTAATCTGGCCTTCGCTGCCTCCGATGTTGATTCCTGTGCTGGATATCTGATTCGTTGCACCGGGCGCGGCGAAACTGGGCTGGTTGAAGGCATTGAACATTTCCCAGCGAAATTGCAGCGTGTAGCGTTCGTAGGTCCAGTTTTTGAAAATGCCGGCGTCGGTGTAGTCCAACGGCGCCCCCTGCATGATGTTCTTGCCGGTATTTCCGAATGTACCCGGAGCATTCTCCATGAAAGCGTTGATATTGAAATAACTGTTCAGCCAGTGTGACTTCCCGCCTCGCCGCACATTTGTTGATTGGCCACTGACGACGTCGGCCCTGTCTTCATACTGTTGCGCGTTAGATTCATTGCCGCCAAACCCTCCGGTCACGGAGAATGGATAACCAGATTGCGCAGTGGTAATGGCGCTGATTTCCCATCCTCCCAATGCCTGCCTCATGAACTGGTTATGACCGCGGAGACTGGGAGTTGTGTAAATGAGGTTTCCGACCCATCTTACGGGAACATTTTCGCTGGAAACGCCGTGGCTCCAGGCGAGACTGAAGGGATCCCCAAGCTGATTGGTGCCGAAGCTGATATTTGCGGATGAAGCCAGATCAAGAGTCCTGGACCAGGTGAAATTTGTCTGAAATTGTAGGTTATGATTGAGCCGCCGGTCGAGACTTACCTGCAGCGCATGATAGCTGGCGGTGCCGTAGCTGAATGTATCGAGGATTTCTCCGAATGCGGAGTAAGTACTGCGACTTCCTCCCGTTGCAAAGATCCCGGGATTACGGTCGAGGATGAAGGGCGCATGATAAGTCTGACTGCCCACATATGCCAGTCGGAAAACCATATCCTGGCCGATCTGCTGTTCAACGGTAACATTCCAACTCTGCGTAACTCCAAGTTTAAATCCCGGATCGAAGGTTGCAGGGATACTAAGTCCCGGAGTGAAGGTCACCGAAGAAGGGGGCCGGTAAGAAGAAGATGCGAATGGCGGGAAGGGACTCACACCCCCCGTCCCGGCGAAGCCTGACCAAGGGTCATTAAAGTTCAGGGGAGTTGCGTTGCTTCCCTGCAGGTTGAAGGTCGGCGCGAAAGGCGCATTGTCAGCAGTATGGTTGTACTGCGAGTAAATCATGGGAGAAGTAAAGAGGCCGAAGCCCGCGTGGATCGCCGTGTGGGGAAATGCACGGGGCTGCCACGCCACACCTAGGCGAGGCTCCCAATAGCCGTAGGTGGTACGCATAATCCCGGCACCGACTCCCCTATCGCCCGGAAATACCAGCCCGGTTGGCGCGTTGGGATAAACGGTGCTCTGCTGTCCCGCCACAAATGCGGCGGCCCGTCCGTTTGAAATCTTCGGAGGAAAGTTCGGATCCCAGCGCAGCCCCGCGGTGATGGTCAGATTCGGTCGTATACGGTATTGATCCTGTCCGTAAAATCCGGGCTGCCAGCCAGATACATCCGCAACTTCGCCCGCTCCCTGAAACATGGAAGCCAGGTCCCCGAGGAGAAAATCAGCCAATCCTACACCGGTGTACTGGCCGTTGAAAGTAATTTCCGGCTGAGTGGGATACTGAGTGTACTCTTCAGCGAATTGGTGCTGGATATTGGCTCCGAAGGAAAACGTGTGGTTTCCCCAGGTCTTTGTCAGATCATCGTAAAGCCCGTAAGTGGTTCTTTCTTCCTGGGATGGCTCATAGTAGCCAACGTTGAAGCCATCGCCACTTACCGAGAAACCCTCGACATAGCATGAATCAGGAAGCTCTGTGATGTTGATGTATTTAGACCAGCAGAAGGGCTGATTATCGCTGGTCAGCGCTTGAGATCCATTGTGTGCGGCCAGTTGGGACCAGAAGACAGAGGCGACATTGACCATAGTGGGACTAATTGTCCACGTATAGCCCAACGTTTCGTTGTAATACTGCTCCTGTATAGAGAAGTCGTAATTGTAGTTATTGTTCATGGCCAGAAGATTGCCGGGGACATCACCGGATGGCTGAATGAAGCTTCTGACAAAGCTACGCAGATATAGCCGCTGGCTTTGTGAGATGTCGTAGTCCAGCCTGCCGGTTCCCTCGTCGTACTGCGCGATGTACGGAGCAGAGACGTAATACGTAAGGCCATTTGGCTGCTGCCCTGTCGGCAACGCGGTTTTCGCGACAGTTACTGCCGTCGCGTTATAGCTGTATCCAGGAAGCAACTGGTTCGGCTTGCCGTTCACCACTCCGAAGGGGCAAATGGCCGATGATCCCGAAGTGCACATGCTCTCCTGGCCATTCGTCGACAGCGCGCTGAAGTCACCGTCAAGCATGGCCGGCGTGGGGAGATAGGAGTTGAGCGCTGTCGATGCGGTGGCGTTGCGGGTTCCCTGATAGTTTCCAAAAATGAAGAGTTTGTTTTTGAATATCGGTCCGCCGGCGTATGCGCCAAACTGGTTCTGGTGCAGGGGATTGACTTCATGGCTGAAGTAATCCTTCGCGTTGAAGATTCGATCGCGATAGAAGTCGAAAACGCCGCCGTGGATGGAGTTGGAGCCGGACTTCGTTGCAATGCTGATTACAGCACCGGGAGCGAAGCCATAAGCCGCGTTGAAGTTGTTGGTTATAACCCGGAACTCCTGCGTGGCATCCGCGTTTGGAAATGGGGCGGGAAGGCCAATATATGTGTCCATATTCGGCACTCCGTCCAGCAGAAAGTAGGCGCTGCCCTGGTTTCCTCCGTTTGCGGAAACGGGCGTCGCATCCGGAAAGGAAAAGCCGGTCTGATTGTAGGTATTACCACCCGAGGTCATTCCCGGGGCAAGGTAGACCAGCGTGGATGGCTGGCGGCCATTCAGAGGGAGCTGAGAGACCTCGACTTCATTGATGGTTTGTCCAAGTGAACCAGTCGTGGTGTTTAGCAGCTCGGCATTCTCCGAGACCGTGACCGTCTGCTGCACACTACCGGCGTTCATAGTCACATTCTGCGTAGAAGCAGTGTCGACGGTGATAATGATTCCCTGCTGAAGATAAGTCTGAAAACCGCTGGCGTGAACCGTAATGTCGTATCTGCCCGGCGGCAGGGGCGCAATCCTATACAAACCCTGGCCGGAACTGGTGACCGTTTGGGCCAGCCCTGTATCGACGTTTTTTGCAGTGATGGTGGCTCCGGGAATCGCTGCCCCCGTAGAGTCGATGACCTGACCATTAAGGCTCGCGCCCACAGCCTGAGCAAAGATTTGTGGCGCGATGCTGCAAAACACCGCCAAAACCGCGGCGATCACTATGCGCCTGTACAGCTGGTAACGCATTCTTGTCTCCTCAAAAAAAGTGAGAACTCTTCCAGCCGCAGCAACCTTCATCGTCATGAAAACGGTTGCATGATGGCCGAAGAAGAGTCTCGGTTCTGCCGCCTGGGGCAGGGCTGCATTCTCGACTAGAGAGCGCCATTTACTACGCTCAACATCGTCCTGCCGCGGAGCATATTCCATTTCGTCACGGATACTAATCTCCTGAAGAGAAGACTGTAATCAGACGAAAGTCGGATCGCGAATCATTCGGAGATCGCCGTGGAGGAGTGGTATTCGTCCTGTGACGAAATACGGTTTTTGGCGACCCATCGCTATTTGGAATGTGGATAAACAACCGGCGCAAAGGGAAGCCCCTTCACCCGCCCGGATCCCTCTCTGATGGTCACCAGTTGATTGGCCGCGATGTTCTTCAACGTCTCGACTCCTCCCAGGGGCCAGTGCACTTCTATCTCAGCAGACTTCTCCGCACCCAGGCCAAAATGCAATCGCGGATCGTTGGCCGAAAGATAGCTCGTCTGGCTCATCACCGTCTGCGCCTGAATCTTGCCACCGTAGCGGACAAGAACACGGGAGCTGATCGCACTGCGATTGCTCCTGGTGCCCTCAAGGCGCACCTTCAGCCAGTTGTGAGAGGGTGGGGCATCATTCCGCAGTAGCGACGGAGGCTCGTTCTGATTCATGATCAGGACATCAAGATCTCCATCGTTATCAAAATCGCCGAATGCACAGCCCCGGCTCACATGAGTGGCCGTGATGCCTTCACCACCTTCGGGACCTAGGGCGACAAAGCGTCCATTACCGAGATTGCGGAAGACCAGCCTTGGTCCACGTCTCGGATATTTCTGCGGATAAGCTGCTTGTAACTCGGGATAAACCGTACCAGCAACCCAGAAAAGATCAGGAAGACCGTCGTTGTCCAGATCCACCATGGCCGTGCCCCAACTGATGAACCGGCGCTCGCCAGCAAGACCTGCCTGACTGGTGACGTCCTCAAATTCGCCGTGGTTAAGACCACGATAAAGACCTGTGGCCTGGTTCATGAAATGTGTTCTGACGATATCGAGACGCCCATCCACGTTGTAATCGCCAACGCCGATGCCCATCCCAGCGACTTCCTGACCGTCTCCGCTCAGTGCGATGCCACGGATAAGGGCCTCTTCACGAAACGTGCCGTCATGATTATTCATGAGCAGAAGACTCGGCGTGGAGTCGCAAGCCACGAAGATATCTGGCCAGCCATCCTCATCCACATCGAAGGTCACTGCGGTCAGCCCATACGATCCGGTGATTCGTGCGACGCCGGACTCCTGCGAAACATCTGTAAAGGTGCCGTCTCGGTTGTTACGATAAAGAGAATGCCTGGGAAAAGGCAGTCCCTGAGGGCCGCAATTCACCGGAACACCCTCGAAGTTACAGTTCGGTGTCGATAGCGAAGGCTTCGGAATGCTGGCCGGATCGATGTGGACGTAATTTGCGACGAAGAGGTCAAGCCAGCCGTCACGGTCGTAATCGATAAAGGTACAGCCCGTGCCGAAGCGGCTTATGGCCTCGGCCAGGCCAGCATTACCAGTTACATCGGTGAAGGTTCCGTCTCCGTTGTTTCGATAGATGCGGTTGTGACCGTAATAAGTAACAAAGAGATCTTCAAATCCATCGTTGTTGTAGTCGCCGACGCAGACCCCGGTCGCCCATCCTGCGTCGATCAGACCAGCCTTTGCGGTGACGTCCGTAAATGTGCCATCGCGGTTGTTACGATATAAGCGGTTACTCGCACCTGAAGGAATGATATCGAGCCGTCTGCCGCCAAGAACAAAAATGTCGAGCCAGCCGTCGTTATCGTAGTCGAGAAACGCACACCCTCCACCCATCACCTCAAATATGTAGGTGGCTCTATCGGGGTCGCCGTAGAACATAGTCTCCGTCAGCCCCGCGGGACGAGCAATGTCGGTAAAGCGGGAGAAGGGATGCAAATTGGCAGAGACCGGGACAAGCGCCCTCACGGCGCGATCGAGAAACGGCAACGCGCATGCCGTGGAACCTACCCAGAGAAGGCTCCGGCGAGTCCATTTGGAAGATCCCAGACGAGTCACGGACGAGATTGTCTCCGGGTCAAGGTTTACTCGTCATTGCACTGAGTTGCTCGTTCAAAGCTTTCGCCCGAGGATTAGCGGGATCCAGCACGAGCGCATGGCCGACGGCTGCCTTCGCCTGTTCCCACTGCGATTCGAGATATAAAGTTGCTGCAAGATTCATCCATGCATTCGCATAACCGGGATCCGCTTCGACCGCCCGCCGGAAATGTTGTTCGGCCGATGGGGTGTCGCCGGTCTGCGAATCGAGATAACCTAGCTGATTCTGCGCCAGAGCGAAGTTTGGATTCAATTGAACCGCATGTTCCAGCGCGGCTCGCTCGCCCACGAGGTCGCCACTTTTATTGAGCGCCATCGCCCATTTATAGGCGAGCAAGGGCTCGTCGGGATCTATTTCCGCTGCGTTGCGATAGAGAGCGATGGCCTGCTCCAGACGGCCGGCGGCCAAAGCCTGATCGGCCAACGCCGCCTGTCCAGCCGCCTGGGTCTGGCTGGATTGTGCTTTGAGAGCCTGCTGATAAAGCCGCATCTGTTGCTGCGAACCACTGGTGTCTTCCAAAGACTGAAGCACGCGAGCTAATTCGAAGTGAACTTCCGGCTTGCCATAGCCGAGTGCGATGGCCTTCTGCAGCTGTTCTTTCGCCGCATTATCCGCCTTCGTCCTGGCAAGGGCTACTCCCAGATCGAAGTGGGAATCGGGATCGTCCGGCTTCAACGCCACCGATTGCTCAAGATATCTTCTGGCAGCAACGTAGTCACCAGACTGCATCTTCATAAAACCGGTCAAGTACAGAACTTCCCAATTGTGGGGATCGGCGGCCAAAAGGGTATGACTGAGTGCTTCCGCCTTCGCAGCGTCCCCCGCGAGCACAAGCGTGCGAAAATACAACACTTGTATGCCGACATCATGTGGAAACTGCTCAGTTGCTTTTTCTACCAGCACAGTCGCTTCCTCCACGCGCATTTGCAGGATCAACACACCGGCGAGTGCCTTGATCAGTGAGAGAGACGTGGGGCTATCGCGCAGTGCGCCGTGCAATAGATCAGATGCGTCCGCCAGCAAGCCTGATTTGCTGTAGGCCACCGATAGGTTGACCAGCAGCGGAATCGTCAGCCTGCCGGAGGCAGCCATCGGCTTAAGCAACGAAATGACGGCTCCGTAGTTTGCGTCGGCAAGCAGATCCCGGCTCAGGTTATCGAATGCGAGCGTAGATTGCGGATCGATGGCGATTGCCTGTCTCCACTGGGCCTCGGCGTCTGCCCTGTTTCCCATCTTGTCGAAGGCCGCACCGAGCGTCAGGTATGCGTCAACGGATTGCGGGTTGCTCTGAATCGACTGCCGCAATGGCTGGACGGCTTCTTCCGCGCGCCCCTGAGAATACAGGCTTAGACCCAGGAGATAGTTGAAGCGTGCGGAGCCGGGATCGATGGCCACGGCATTTCTGAAAGCCTCTGTGGCGCAAGCATATTGATGGCGGTCACCAAACCAGGTTCCGAGCTGCGCATAAGTGTCCGCATCATGCCGCGTCTTTAATTGGGCCGCAATTGAACCCGGAGGCACACACGCGGACCAACCAGACGGGACTTCGCAGATGCCAACGATCGCGAGAAGAACGATAAGCTGAAACTTCATGGCTGGCTAATTCGTTGGAGCTTCCCGATTCTATGCGAAAAGCTCGCTTTAGCTTCTCGCTCCGGCATTTGCAATCCGTCTTGAATTAAGACGCCTGGGCACGCACAGCCTGTATTGCTTCCAGTCTCGCTTTTTTGAGCAGATCGACAGGATCGCCGGTTGGATAGAACTCCATGGCTATAAATTTGTTGTATCCAAGCTCAGCAAGTTTTCGATAAACATTTCGATAGTCGACCTCTCCGGTTCCGGGCTCATGACGTCCGGGAACATCGGCTATGTGGACCAAGCCGATCAAGTCGATGTTGCCCTCCAGCTTTTCGATCAAATTACCGTAGCCGCGTTGCTCATGGTAGAAGTCGTACAACACTTTGACATTCAGGCTTCCGATCTGACGGACCATTTCGAATCCTTCTGTAACTGTCGTCAGATAAATTGTCGGATTCTCCAAAGCATCGATCGGCTCAATCACGATCTGAATATTTTCCTTCGCGACCAGTTCCGCAGCCCGTTTGAGGTTCTCAATCGAAGTCTGCCTCTGCGCTTCGTGGCTCAGGCCCTCCACTCGTTTTCCAGATAGAAGAATGATCTGCGGGCATTGCAGGCGCTTCGCTGCTTCAATTTGCGCTGCCAGCTGCGTCATGAACAGCTCTGAATCGGCGGGAACGGAAAATCCTGCATGGACCCCACTCATGGAATCGACGACCAGACCAAGCGAGTGTATCCGGGCCATTAGCCGTTGCGTTTCATCGGCCGACCATTTTTGGAATTCTCCGACGAGTTCCACTCCGTTGTAGCCCGCGGCCGCAACCATTTCGATACAGCGTTCAAAAGGAGCTTGCTTTTCCAGCGCCCACAGCATGACTGAAAATTTGAAGGGGCTGGGAGGTGAGGCTGTCTGGGCAAGGGATCCACGCACAAGTGTTTGTGCAAGAACCGCTCCGGCAGCAAGCTGGCTAAATTCGCGACGATTCATAACAAGCTCCATGCGCTGAGGAGATTTGTCGGCGGTCTCTTCACTGACTCCCGTCCGATCGGGATATCACAGCCTCGCGATTGCCGGCGACCTCGCTCCATCAAGAAGGATAAGCCACTCGAGGGAATCTTAAAGGTGATGAAGATAGTCATAGTCCGCCTGTGCTGCTTCCATCGCCGTCATGTTCAAAAACGGCGGCTCCTGCTCCACGTAAATATGTTCGACTCCCGTTTTGGCGGCGGCCTGCAGAATCGGCTTGTAGTCGATATGGCCGCGTCCAAGTTCGGTGCCCTGTGGTCTTTCGCCCGCGGCCAGCGATGTGCTCACTTTGCTGCCTGCGACAAAATCCTTGATGTGAAGCATTTTGTATCGGCGAGGATATTTGCGGAAGTACTCGATCGGGCTGTACCCTGCCGCGACCATCCAGCCGCAATCGAGCTCAAAGTCAACCAGCGAAGGATCGGTTTCATTGAGCAGTACGTCATAGCCGATTTGTTTACCGTCCAGAACCTTAAATTCAAAATTGTGATTGTGGTAGGCATATTGCAGGCCTGACTGTTGTGCTTTTCGAGCAATGTCATTGAGGCGTGCCGCCATCTGTTTGTAGAGTTCGACAGTCGGCTGGGCCCCGGCGCCGGTCGGAAAGAGCGCGGAGCTTACGACGTAGTGGACGCCAAGCGCATGCGCATCGTCGAAAACAGGACCTAAATCCGGCACGTTCATCTGCATGTGCGCGCTGTGACAGGCAAGGCCTGCCTGATCGAGAGCATCGCGGAACTGTTTGGCCGTCAAACCAGCGAAGCCCGCCGTTTCGACTTCCGTATATCCGATGGTGCGAATGCGCTTCAGGGTGCCTGCCATGTCCTTCTTCAGCTCCTGCCCAACGGTATAAAGCTGGATCCCGATTGGCCATTTCAGAGGCTGTGCCCAGGCTCGCTGAGCTATGGTGACAAGGGATGCCCCTGCCGCAACCGTTCCTTGTTTTAAAAATCGACGCCGGGACAAATCTGCCATGGTTTATCTCGCTTTACTGAATTCGTTATTGGGAAGTTATTATCGCCACGTATGTTCTTCGAACAATCACCACGATGATGTGGGTGGGCTCGGCTGCGTTCCGGTATATGGTGAGCAACACGGTTTTTTGACGGGCAGGTATTCCATGAATTCGACCCTCGTTCCATCCGGATCAGTGAGGTCCAGCTGCAGCTTCCCATCTACGCCGAGGACTTGCGGATTTTTGTTGGCCGGTGGCTTCCATCCTCGCTGCTCAAGGTTTTTTTGCAGGTCAGCCACGCTGACTACGCCCGGCGCGAAGTGATCTGCGCTGCCTAACTGGGCGCGTGCGGGATTGGCGGGCAGATAGAGCATGTATTCAATCCAGTCCGTGCCATCGGGGACCTGCATCATCACCCAGTCGATGTCGCCCTCTTTGGCTCCGCCCTGCCAATAAAGATGAAAGCCGAGCAGATCTTTATAGAAGTGATCCAGCTCCGCGCGATTGCGCACCACATAGCCGACATGCATGATGTGCGAGCTCAAGCGTTTCGACGCAGAAGGTGGCATGGGAGGTGGGTGGCTACCTTCCTGAGTGAATTGGACTCTGTTTCCTTCGGGATCGCGAACCATAAAGCTTCGGCTCCCGTCGGGCTCCGTGCTAATACCTTTCGGTACGGAAACCCCATGGGCTCCAAGAAACCGGCGCAAAGCCTCCGCGTCGCTGGTGGAGAAGCCGACACTATAAAGGCGATCCATTGGATGCGGGCTGGGTGGTGAGATCAATTCAATGTACTGCAGGTGATTGACGTAAAGACGCGCTCCCGATTTGGCCGGGTCCGCAGGAATCATATCCCAGCCGAGTAACGACTGATAAAACTGCTGGGATTTCGGGATATCATCCGCGTACAACGTGATATGTGAGATGCCGGTGATGGCAGGCCGCTGTGCAGATGTGGGCTGCGCAGCGGCAAGCCATGATAAGAGTGCAAAAGCCAAACTAATGGATTTCAACATAACAATACGCATCCATTCGACCACCAACTCAAACGCGGGACGGGCGCGATGAAAACTGAAGCTTCGCAGCCTTGAGCCCAAATGCAGAAGCTTCCACTGTAATGGCGCCAGGCTTCGTAGTCGAGCGGATCAGGGCGGTAGCAATGCCTGCCTGAGCACGCACTGGGTTGGCAAGAAGGTTCGCATCTCCGATCACTGTGCCCTCTCCGCTAATCTTGAACGTCACCTCATCATCGCCGTAAGGATACGTCGTGCCTCGCGCATCACAGATATGCGCATAAACGCGTACCCAGTCCGATCCGTCGGCAGTCATGTCCACCCCGCAATCGTCCAGAACCAGCGCCACCTGCGAAGGCACGCCCGGCGCCTGTAATTCATGGGTTGCTACGACCGCTCCCCCTACAAGTCCTTCCGCTCTGACATTCCCGATCGGTGTTCCAGGTTTGGCCACACCGGTCGCGAATAGCATGGAATGCAGCTCGCTGAACCGCGTGAGTCTGAAGGTAAAGGGAGGATGTGGCAGATGGAAGCCAGAATCCGGCTCCTGCGTCGCGACCTCCTTGCCGTTCTGGAAGAGACGCACCTGCTCGCAGTTGCTGAAGACCGTGACTGTCTCGGGAGACTGAAAGGTTGCGAAGTTGGCGATGAAAACCATCGGTCCGCTGCCTACTCCAAGCGCCGTCTTTTTCGGCGGCCGCTGACTCTGAAACATGTAGTAGTCGAATTTAGGCAGCCGGAAGAGATCCAGGGGAGAACCATAAAACGGCTGATGATGATAACCGCGATAATAATCGATTCCCGCCCACAAATCGGCCCCCGCGGCACGCGCTGTTCCCGGTGCAAGTGGAGAAGCCAAATTTGTATAGATGTCGTCAAGATCCTCAAAATGCCTCGCCGTCTGTGTGAGCATTGGCGTCTCGCCCCATTCTCTGTCTACGCGCACGCTTCCCTGCTGATCCGACCAATTATCTACCTGATCTCCCCATTCACGGATCCATAAGGGCTTCGTGCCGTCATTCCGGGAATATTCGACGTCCCAGCCGTGAAAGCCCTCTACCGGCTTTCCGACGTGGTCGCCCGCCGCGTAGCAGTTCTCAACCGGAAACTCATCATGGACGATGCGGTAGAGTTCGGCTGCCACGAGCCTGTTGTCAGTCTCATTGAGTTGCGCCTCCCAGAGCAGCACACAGGGACGATTGCGGTCGCGGCAGATCATCTCGCGAGCGTTCTGATAAACGCGCTGCCGGAATATTTCGTCTCCTACAAATTGCCATCCCGGATTGGAGACGACGGCCAGTATGCCCAGTTCATCACACGCATCCATGAAGGCCGGGTCCTGGGGATAATGGGATCGGTAAGAGGTGAAGCCAGCCTCGCGCAGCTTCTTCGCATCGCGAAAATGCGCGGACGCAGGCAGCGCATAACCTACATAAGGGTGGTCCTGGTGGCGATTGGCTCCGAGAGAGAAGAATTTCTCTCCATTAATCGTCAGCCCCGTTTCTTTGTCGATCTGAAATGTCCTGATCCCAATGCGCGTATATTCATCGTCGATTGGTTTGCGGCCTTTGCCGCCGCCATCAAAAACCATCGTGTGCAGCAAGTAAAGGTAGGGACGCTCAGGATGCCATAACTCAGGCCGCGGCACCTGAACGCGCTGCGTGACCGTCCTGGAGGAGGATGCTTCTATCTCCACCAAAATATCGGACGCGGCGACAAGACTGCCGTCCGAATTGAACAACTCCTGCCGTACTCTCGCATGACGTTTCGAAGCGGATGCGTTCACGAGGTCTGTCTGGATCTGGACAGAAGCTACTTCCGATGTGATCGAGGGATATGTAACAAAAATTCCACCACCCGCCCGCCGATTTGCCGCGACCGGATCGCTGATATGCAGATCCCCAAGAACCTGAAGCTGGACGCTACGATATAGACCGCCAAAGTACACGAAATCGAGCTGATCCTGCGGCTTTCCCGGCGGCACCTCCGGATTATCGGAATTATCCAGGCGCACAGTCAGAATGGCAGTCTGATTGTTGCCGGATTGCACGTAGCGAGAGATATCCAGCGTAAAAGGAAGATAGCCGCCGTAATGTGTCGTGAGATAGCTGCCGTTTAGCCAAACATCGGCAACCTGCATGGCACCCTGGAAGACGATGCGAACTGTTCTTTCACGCCACTCGGGCAGAATGGTAAAGTGCTTCTGATACCAGCAGACACCCTGATAATTCCGGCCACCGCTTGCGTTTAAAGGCTCCAGTCGGACAGTGTGGGGCAGATTGACCTGCTCCCAACCGGCATCGTTCCAGACGGCTATATCCCGATTTCCTTGCGCTTTCGAGGGCACGCCGATCTGCGAACCGTTCGATACGGTTTCCGGCCTCATGAAGCGCCAGCCCTGATCAAAATTCACCAGCACACGCGATTCAGGCCTGCGCGGCCATCCACGATGTCCTGGCGTCGCTTGAACCTCTTGTTCTTCGACAGGAGCAGACAACAAGTTGCGAGACATCAGGCCCGCGGCTGAAAATACGCTCGATTCCAAAAACTTTCTACGGGAAAACGCCGTCAATTTTCTCCTTTATGAATCAACGGGATTCACCTCACTTGAAAGCTCGTTTGGCTTTCCAGCGGCCACTATACATGGCCAAACTACCAACGGAATCAGACAAAAGTCGGATGGGGTTCCCGACCGATGTGACGTCCTAAAGTACCGGCGAAGTGCGATCAGATGCCTGGTTTGTGATTGGTAGCGCCATCGGGGATCGAACCCGAACTCTCCGCGTGGCCCGCGGAGTCGCTGGCGGGATGCGCGTTTGTCCCGCGCTAAGGCTTACTGTGAATAGCCTGCGCCTTTGACACAAAAACGAGCAGTGGAGCGCCGATCAGCGCGTATTTGGCATATCGCTCGATAAGTTCGCGACGGCCGGGTATCTGCGGTTCATTCGCTTCATCTGGGGAATTTGTAGCCTGGTGCTGCTCAGGGTCTGGGGACATCCCTTTGGTTTGGTCGTTCATGGCGCTGATTCTCATCTTTCTTTTGTAGTTCAAGCTCGGGGGACACTTAGTTCAGCCTCGGGGGAGATTTTCGTTGAACCGAATACCGCAGGGGAGTTACGGCGTCGTATTGGGCGAAGTGCTCGATCCGTACTTGCTGCTGCTATCCGGGGTATAAGAGGCGTTGTACTGATTCGCGGTTGTTAGAGAGAGTCCGCTGAAGGGCACAGCGATCTGGGTACCGTCCAGCAGCGCTCCCGTGTTGTTGCTGAAACAGTTAGAGACCACGACATCCGGCGTGCCGTCGAGATTGAGGTCGCCGACTGCGGCCGAGTATGGGCCAGTTCCCACCTTGAACGGGCTCAGCACCGTGTAGGTTCCCCCGGAGCTTCCCAGCGCCAGGTTGACCGTGCCATCCGTGTAGTTGGACACGCCCAGGTCGGAAATGCCATCTCCATTGAAATCGGCAAAATTCACGTCGTCCGGCCCTTTGCCGACAGGAACGATCGTTTGTGCTCCGAATCCGCCGCTGCCGTTGCTCTTCATCACACTTACGGTGTTGTCCAGGTAGTTTGCGACCGCCAACAGCAGGCTGGTCCCGCTGCCGTTGATGGCCAACGCCTGCGGGCCGGAATGCGCGCCGCTGCCCACGCTGATCGTGCTGGCGGTGAATGTGCCGTTCTGTTTGTTCAGGAGGGTGGTAACCGTGCCGTCCGAGTAGTTGGCCACAGCCAGATCGGAATAGCCGTCTCCATTGAAATCACCCGCGCGGATGGCTTCCGGAACGTGTCCGACGTTGATCGCCGGACTTTGCACGGTAAGCGTGCCATTTCCATTGCCCAGGAGAATGCTGACGGTATTGTTATAGGTGTTGGCGGTAGCCACGTCCAGATTGGTGCTGTTGGTGAAATGGCCAGTGGTGAGCGAGGTGGGCGTATTGGTTGCCGAGCCGACGGTGTAGAACTCGGGAGACTGAAATGTTCCGTCGCCGTTGCCCACCAACACCGCAATTTGATTCAGATTGAAGCTGCCGACGATCAGATCCACCGTACTGGTGCTGCTGCCGCTGCCGAGCCTGACCGCATGGACTTCCGCCGGACCGAAGCCCGACTCAATCAGATAGGTCGTGGATGCCTTGAAAGTTCCATCACCATTGCCCAGCTGCACTGTCACCGAATCCGTGTTGTAGAGCGAGGTGATCAGGTCAAGGATTCCATCGCCGTTGACGTCGGCCAGCTCGGTCCAGCAGGGAAGCGTATTTGCCCCAGTGCTGGTTGTCACCTGCGCGGTCAGAGCCGTCGTGGCCGTGGAAGTGTTGAGCGTTACCGGGCCCGTAACGGGAGTGCTCGTGGTCACATCGGTGAAGGCCAGCGCGCCGCTGGGTGCCGTGAAGCCGAAACCAAGGACGTCAATCGTCGCCGCCGTTGTAGTCAGGGACGCAAACGTCGTCTGCGACTGGGCAAGATTGGTCAGGTTGAAGGTCGCCGATATGCTTCCCGCCGTCGCGCTAACGGTATAGGCGCCCGTCTTGTTATTGGCAGTGAAGGTGCCTGCGCTGGCAATGCCGTCATCGGCACCTGTGCCTGTAGAAACCATGATGGTGCCGGTAGAGTTGGAGAATGTCCCACTCTGTCCTTTGCTTCCGGGGTTGGCGGTAAAGGTCACGGGGTACGAGGGGATGAGCACTGAGTTGGCATCCCTTACCGTCACGGAAAGCGCCGTGGCAAACGCGGTGTCGATGGTGGTGGATTGAGTGCCACCCCCGTTATTGATGGTCACGCTGGCGGGTACCTGGACTACGGTTGCGGTGTCAGTCGCGGACACGGCCGAAGCCAAACTGGTATGGGTCAGGTCGCCGCCACCCCACGCCTTCGCGGTGTTGGTCACTGAGACCGGCGAAACGGTGGGCACGTCGACCGTGAGGGTGATGACAGAATTAGCCCCGCCGGCTATTCCCCCCGTCGTGGTGCAAGTGACGGTGCTGGTGCCGCTGCAACTCCAGGTAATCCCGGTTGAGGTATGCGAGGCGAGCGTGTAGCCGGTGGGCAGCGTGTCCGACACCGAGATTGTGCCGTCGGTCATGCTCCCGGTTGCTGTGTTGGATACAGTGATGTTCCATTGGGCCATCTGGCCCTGCGTGAAGGTCCCGGTATGGCTCTTCGCAACCGACAGCATCGGAGCCGGCAAAATGATCACCGTGTCGGTATTGGAAGTTGCGTTCTTGGCGCCACCGCCGCTCACCGAGACGGAATTGGGGACACTCGTGGTGGTGCTCGCGGTCGGGCTTACGTTCACGTTGATCGTCAACGGCGTGTAACTGCTGCTCTGGGCCACCGCGGAGTCGTTCGTGCAACTCACCGTCTGTCCGGTCGCCGAGCAGCTCCAGCCAGTACCTGCGAAGCTCGCGTAGGAGAAGGCAGAGTTCAGCGTGTCGGTGACGGTCAACGGATTTTTGCCGGCCGTCGGGTCGCCCGTGGGTCCGGGACCATTGTTGGTGATGTTCACTGTGAAGGGCACGCCTTGCTGGCCCTGCGTGAAAGTGGCGGTGTGCGACTTGGTCGCCGACACCGATGGCAGATTCGCGGTGAGGCTGACGCACCAGCCGCCCGTGAGGTAGCTCGCCTCGCCGCCTCCGGTGGGACCGCCGTCATCCACGTAGAGACTCCAGGTTCCGTTTCCGTTATAGGTACTGGAAGTGGTGCCGCCAAAAACTCCCGCCTCGTTCGCGTTGCCCAGGACAGCGGTCCCGGCGGTTGCCGCCTTGTTCGTCGGTGTGAATGGGTTCGAGGCCAGCGGCGGTCCTACCGGCGGGCTTGCGCAACTGGTTGCATTGGGCGGGCATTGCGGATACGTAATGCTCGTGTTGTAACTCGACGGTTGGAAGGTGCCGGCGGAAGTGAGATTCCCGCTGCTGCCCTGTGCAATACGGCTTGACGCCGTATCGGAGAAGACAAGGTTGAACGGTGATGGAGCATTGGAGACATTGCTACCCGTCAATGAGAAGAAGTCGAGATTGTTGCCGCCCGGCCCCACCAACAGGGAGAGCAGATCGCCCTGGTCTTTGGTGCTGAACCCGTTCAGCATTACCGTTACCGCCTCGACCGTGCCCGGCAGGTTGGTCACAAAGATGTTCGACGGATAGGGTGAAGCTGCACCCGCGTCGGCGCCCAGTCCCGGGGCGGTGATTGAACCAGTATTGCAGTACGTGTAGGGTCCCTGTCCCGATCCCGATGCGGGGTTCGTCGTGGCGGTGTCAACGCGCTGGTTGTATTTCCCGGTGCTGATGCCGAACTCGGTGCCGGTATTGGTCCCGCTATAGGTGGCGACAATCTGGTGAGTGCCTTCCGCCAGGGTTGCGTTCAGCGTCGCCACGCCATTTGTAACTGTTCCTGACCCGAGATTCGTGCTGCCGTCGACGAAGGTAACCGTGCCCGCGTTCACCGTCAATCCGGAGCTGTCGGTAACAGAAACATTGGCGGTGAGGGTAACGCTGGCCTTAGTGGCAGGCGGAGTGAACGAAGCCGGATTCGGCGATCCGCTGACCACCGTCGCGGTGGGATGCGCGTTGGCCTGCATTGTGAAATTCAGGCACCAGGAACCGATCGTTCCGGCGGCACCAGGTTCGACGACCCTGGTATCGAGATACAAGCTCCAGCTATTATTTGCTCCCTGCCCTCCAAACTCCGTCGTGAACGTGGCCGAGCCGGTGGGAGCGGCCGTGGAAAATGTCGATGGCGCCGGAGATGGGAAGGTATCCGAATTGTCCGAGCCTACATCAATCCAATTGTCGGTTGCCAGGCATGTCGTGCAGGCCGGGGCTGAGAACGGGGGGATTTGCGCCGTGCCGGCGTCCGACATCGTGAGGGAGCCGCTGCTAAAGGGGTTGCCAGCCCAGGAGAGGAACTGGAACGCGTTGCCGGAACTCCCGGTGCCCGTTGTGTTGGAGCCAGGCGCCTGCAGAAGAAAGCCCAGGTTTGCCAACTCCGCTTCGTTCTGCAGGCTGATGTTATTGAGGCTGACGGTGACGCTCTCGATGGTGCCCGTGAGCTGAGAATTACCTGTGCCCAGAGCCAACAGGGAGGGATAGGGTGTCCCGGCGCCGGTGTTGCTCAGCGCGATCGGACCGTTGCAGAAGGTCCCGGTGGACGGATTGTACGGATGGTTTGTGGTTAAGACGGTCGCCGTGGATGAAGTGCTCGCTGCGAATGACGAAGTTCCGTTATAGACCGCCGAAATGCTGCGGGAACCTTCTTTGGTCCCTGGAAAAGTCACCGTTGTCGCTGCCTGGCCGGAACTGTTGACGGCGACGCCACTAGCAAGCACGGTGCCCATGCCGGCACTGGTGCCGGTGCTGTCATAGAAAGTGACGGTGCCCGCGTTTACGGTTGAACTGGACGCCACGGTAGCAGTGAGCGTTACCGTGGTGGGCGTGGTGGCATCACCGTGCACATCACTGCTCGTGTAGACAAGCGAAGTCGAGCCATTCGGGCTGGCTGAAATGGATGTCGTGGTCGCGGCCGCAGATTCCGTGGTGAACGTAATGGTCCAGGATCCGACCGACCCGGAAGGCGTGTAAGATCCCGTCGTGTCCTGGTTGGCTACATACAGAGTCCAGGTTCCGTTGAAGGCACTGCCATTGACGGGAAGGCCAAAAGCGGTGGTGAAGTTATAACTGCCGCAAGTGATGCCAAGGTTTATGCATTCGCTGTTGCCGATTCCCGCCGAATTGAAAGTCGAAGGACCTCCAGAACCGCCATTGTCGAAGACCGGCGTCTGAAAGTTAGCGTAATAGTCGACGGGCAGGTAGGTGCCCGAGAGCGTGCCGGGGCAGGTGCCACCCAGGAAGGGAACCATGCCGCTGACGTTGTCCGTACCCGTATCGCCGGTATCGGACAGCGTGAATGTAGCGTTCCCCGAGTTGCAAGTCCCTCCCAACAGATCGAAAGCCGTGCCGCTGGGAGGTTTGAGCGCCATCGACAAGCTGTTCAGTCCGCCGCCGTTCGGGCCGGTGACGTTGACACTGTTAAGGGTCACCGAAATGGCGCTCACCGTGCCCGAGAGACCGCTGACGGTGACCATGGAATTTGCCGAAACGCCGTAGCCGCTGACGACGGTGATTTTGGCAGCCGGGCCGAAGGTTTGCGCGGAGGCAGATACCGCGAACACCGCGATCAACAGCGCCGCCAAACCTGCAACGCGCCGGAACCCGCGTGCCTTCTCTACAACGACAGTCCGACTGGTTGCTCTGGCTCTCATCTCCTGCATAGGGATCCTCCGCAGTGTGGCCGCTACCAAGCTTTAACGACTCCGACCCGCGCTCGAACTGCGATCGGACCGCCGAGACAAACCGCTCAAATAATCCAGGCTGAAACCGGAGAAGTGCAGCCGGGGCTGAGACGGGCGAAGTTTAGCACAACCAAATGAAAGCTAGGAACAAGGAAAGAGATGGTTCAGAGTCATTTAATGGAGCCTTAGGGCCTGCTTGCAAATGCAGGGTCCCGCAAGCTTTTGCCCGGGCATTTTTTTTCCTTGCGAATTAGCAGATCACCGTAGTACCGTTTGTCGCTGTCACGCCGCACTCCTTAAAACGCTTACTCAAATAAACGCCAGCCAATAACTCGGAACCCCGGTTTGGGAGGAAATGAGCCATGTCTCAGCCCTATGTCGGTGAGATACGCATGTTTGGGGGCAACTTCGCGCCCGTAGGCTGGATGTTCTGCAATGGACAGTTGCTTCCTATCTCCGAATACGAGACCCTGTTCAACCTCATCGGCACCACTTACGGCGGCGACGGCCAAAGCACCTTCGGCCTGCCGGACCTGAGGGGCCGGCTTCCGGTCCATCAGGGGGCGGGGTTTACGCTGGCTCAGACCGGAGGCGCTGAGACGGTCACCCTCACGGCAAGTACAACACCGGCCCACACCCACACGGTCTCCGCCACAACGAATTCGAATACCGCGTCCCTGCCGGGCGGCAATTTTCTGGCGGCGGGACCCGATATCTACGATCAGAACAAACCCGGGACTAATACCATGGCTCCTGCGATCAGTTCGGTCGGAGGAAGTCAGCCCCATAACAATTTCCAGCCGTACCTATGCATCAGTTTCATCATCTCCCTCTTCGGAGTATTCCCTAGTCCGAGTTAGCCAGAGATAAGGAGAACGACACGTGGCCACGCCATATCTATCCGAGATCAAGGTTATGAGTTTCGGTTTTGCACCCAAAGGCTGGGCGCTTTGCAACGGGCAGCTGCTGCCTATTAATCAGAATCAGGCCCTGTTCTCGCTGCTCGGAACCACTTACGGAGGCGACGGACGGGTGAATTTCGGCTTGCCAAATCTACAGGCTCGCATCCCTATGCATATGGGCAACGGACATACTCTTGGCGAGTTGGGCGGTGAACAGAATCACACGCTCACTCTCACCGAGCTCCCACTCCACACCCATACCTGGAGCGCCACTAACACGACCACGAACGCGCCCAATCCGACCTCGAATCTGCTGGGCGGGGCAGCGGAATATAACGCTTCCGGGAGCAATCCCGTGGTCATGTATCCGGGTGCGCTATCAACTGTCGGGGGCAGCCAGCCGCATCAGAATATGCAGCCCTTCCTAACGCTGAACTTCTGCATCGCGCTACAGGGAATATTCCCCAGTCAAAACTAGCCCCATCTGCCAGGAGGATGTGACATGGCGAATCCGTTTGTAGCAGAGATAAGGATCTTCCCCTTCAGCTTCGCTCCCGTGGGGTGGGCCTTTTGCAACGGCCAGCTTTTGAACATATCCCAGAACACGGCGCTTTTCTCGCTGCTGGGGACCACCTATGGCGGAGACGGGAAGAGCAACTTTGCGCTTCCTAACCTCCAGGGAAGCGCTCCGATGCATCCGGGCCAGGGCCCGGGCCTGTCCCTGCACGATCTCGGCGAAACCGGGGGCTCGGATACTGTCACGTTGCTCCAGACCGAGATGCCGTCTCATACTCACAGCATCAATTGCATCGACGGCCCGAGAGTAGGGGGGCAGTCCGGGCAGCCGGGAAACGCAATCCTTGTAAAGACAGGGGGTACCCCGACGAGTGCCTACACCAGCGGCGTCACCACCCCGAATCAAACCATGGCCTCCGGGATGGTAGGCGTGGCGGGCGGAAATCAGCCGCACAACAACCTGATGCCGTATCTCACGCTCAACTTCTGCATCGCCCTGCAGGGTATTTACCCGCCGCGGAGTTAGCAAACTTTACCGGCCGGAGACCGGTTCGAAAGCCGGTCCGCCGCACCTTGAGTCATGTCCACTCTTGTTGTTCGCCCCGCGTTGCCGCAGGATGAGATATTTCTGTACGACCTTTACTCGGCGGTGCGCGCGCCGGAGTTCGAACTCGCACCGATCCCAGCGACGCAAAAAGAGCTATTCATCCGGATGCAGTTCCGCGCCCAGCTGTCGGCGTACACCGAAATGTACCCGAATTCCTGCTATCACCTGGTGCTGCTCGACAGCAAGCCGGTTGGCCGACTGTGGGTTGCGCCCGGCGATGGCGAGTTGCAACTCGTGGATATCGCCGTCCATCCGAAACTGCAGGGCAAGGGAATCGGAACTGTGCTGGTTCAGAGGGTGCAGCAGGAAGCCGCGAAGGCCAGACTGCCCATCCGCTGCTGGGTATTCCGGTTCAATCCCGGTTCGCTGCGATTCCATCTGCGCCTGGGCTTTTCCGTCGTTCGCGAGGATCAAACACACTACTACATGGAATGGCGGCCCGTTCCGCTGCTGTAGGCTCCAAAGAACGGCCATGCGCCGGTGGACGCGGGCGTGCTGCGTTTAACGTGGGGCCTCGGGCTCACCCTGGGACTGGGTGACTGCCTCGATCCCGGAGCCGATCAAGCTCCGCGTCCACGCCTCTCAGACCTCGACGAGTCGAACTCGCAGTTCTTCGCGTTGGCATAGTGGAACACGCGCAGGTCCTTGCGCTCTTCCAACTTGCGGCGAAACGCCAGGATTTCCGCGTCGCTTTCGTGGAGCGCATCTTTCAGGCCGATCACGACATCGCGCATGGGCATGGCAGAATCATCCCGGCACTCGGCGGCCAACAGAAACAGTTTGCGAAAGAGATCACGTGGCCCCCAGTCGTCCTGAAAGATCTGAATGAAGTAAGCGCTCCTGACTTGTCCGAAACAATGCTGCGATAGGTTGCGTTGCGCGCTACAACCCGCACGGGATATTGCTGGTCACACGTAATCCGGTTGATGTATTAACCTATGCCGCCTGGAAGTGGTCCGGCCTTCCGCCGAGCCGTGTCATCGGCTCGGGCACGTCTCTGTCCGACTATAGTCGAATGCGCGCTCTCCACGCGCGCTCTAGGATTTCCCTCTTTTCCCTTGACAGAGACTTATCATGGATGGACGAAAAGTCGCCTTGTCGGACAGATGACAACGAAAGTAATCCTGCTTCGTATCTGCCTCGCATGTCAATGTGGGGTATAGTCCAAGCTGACATTTTAGTCTGACACTTTTTCTGTCAGATTAGGCTCATAACTGATTTTTCTTGACATAGGAGGCGGACGCTCTCAGAGTCATTCCTGACACTTCGCAGGAGTGACAGCCATGACCGCAGCAGCAAGACGACACAGCAAACGCGTTGGCTACGTCCGCGTATCCACTCTCGACTAGAACACAGAACGCCAGCTGGATGGGCAGGATCTGGACAAGGTGTTCACGGATAAGGCTAGTGGGAAGGACACCAAGCGGGCCCAATTACAGGCAGCTCTCGACTACCTAAGAGAAGGCGACTCTCTGGTGGTGCATTCGATGGACAGGCTGGCCCGCAATCTGGATGATCTGAGGCGAATCGTGCTGGGCCTGACCAGCAAAGGGGTCCTGGTCGAATTCGCCAAGGAACGCCTCACGTTTACAGGGGAAGATGTGGAAACGTGCTTCGCCCTGTTCTCGCCACTTGACGTTCGATTCGGTGAACCGAAGAGCCTCATCTGGAGAGGCCAACCGTATCGCGATCAACTAGTCATCATTAGGGTATGAAGAAATTGCGTTCAGATCTGCCCCTCCGTTTTGCTACGTTCCTTCGCTTCAGCGTCCAGTAGAAGGCTGTAATCATCAGCAGGAACGGTATGAAACTCGGAACCGAGTATTCCAGACCCTCCACGTAATAGGTGCTGATGGCGATGGCTGCGAGAGCGATCAGGGCCGCGATCTGCGAGTAAGGCGAGAGCGGTAGGCGGATCGGGAGCTGTGCGACGCCCGTTTGTCCTATTGAGCGGCGAAAGGACAGGTGGGCGAGCAAGATGATGCTCCAGACGAAGAACATTCCGGCCACTGCGACGCCGTAAAGTAGCAGGAACGCACGGCTGGGAGCGAAGATGGCCAGCAGGATGGCCGCGGCCATGCCAGCGGTCGACACCATCAGGGCAATGTAGGGTACGCCGTTCCTGCCCAGGCTTCCGGGCCCCTTCGGGATATAGCCGTCATGCGACAGGGAAAAGAGTGTTCGGCTGGTGAGGTAGAGATTGGTGTTCGCGCTCGAAAGAGCGGCAGTGATGACAACCACATTCATGATCTTCGCGGCGTAGGGAACGCCGACCTTCGCGAAAACCAGCACAAACGGACTGCCGGTGATGCCGCTGCCCATCATGTCCCACGGGGTCATCGAGAGCATCACGGTGATAGAGAGAACATAGAAGAGGATGAGCCGAAGAGTGACGGTGCGCATCGCGTGAGGAATGGTCTTTTCGGGTTGCAACGCCTCGCCAGCGGTGACGCCGATGATTTCCACTCCCATGTAGCTTGTGAGCGTGAGACTCAAAGCAAGCCAGACACCCTTCAGGCCGTTGGGAAGAAACCCTCCGTGGGAGGTGAGATTTGAGAAGCCGATAGCACGCGCAGGTCCAACGCCGAAGATCAGTGCGAGGCCGACGAGTATGAAGGTCACGATAGTGATCACCTTGATGATGGCGAACCAGTATTCGAATTCACCAAAGCTGCCGACACGCAGGCCATTGACGGCGATCAAACCGACCGAGACTCCAACAACCCAAACCCATTGCGGAACCGCCGGGAACCAGACGGAGAAGTAAATTGCAACGGCCGTGACCTCCGCGCCAATGGCCAGGATTTGGACGAAAGCGTAGGTAACACGAATCGTGAAGCCTGACCACTCATTCAAGTATGTCTGCGCATAGACGCCGAAAGAGCCGGCGACGGGATGTGTGACAGCCATCTCCGCGATCGAGTAAGCGACGATGAGAGCAATGATGGCGCTGAAGAGATAAGAGAGGATGACGCCCGGGCCGGCGAGCCGGATCGTGACGGAGCTGCCGAGAAAAAGCCCGACTCCGATCGCACCGCCGATCGTCATCATGGTGAGCTGGCGTTGCGTGAGCGCACGCTTGAGTTCGGGAGAACTCTCGGGCATGTCGGCGAGCTTGAAAGCCATCGGCTCGCGGACGGGAGTAGCTTGCTTACCGACCCCGAACGATGTCACGGAGCACCTTCCCGAACTCGTGAATCTCGTGGACGGTGTTGTAGTGGACAAGCGACGCGCGGTTGACACCGGTGTCGAGGCTGGCGCCCAGGCGCTTCATTAGTCGCGGAGCGTACATGTGGCCGTCACGAATACCAATGCCGCGGTCCGACATGGTCTCGGTGACGAGCGACGGCGCGATGTTGGGAAGGCTGAAACAAAACGTGGGAACGCGTTCGGCCAGGCGGGCGGTGTCGTCAACGCCGTAGATGATGGCGCCGGCAGCCTGCAGGACATCGAGCATCTCGAAAGAAAGTATAGCTTCGTAATTGCGGATTGAAGTCATGGCACGAACGAGAGAGGCTCGCCGTGATGCGGGTACAGCGTTTTCCTCTTCGCTGTCGTAGCTCGCGCCGAGAGTCTCCAGATAAGTGATGGCGGCTGCCATGCCCGCAACGTTCTCGTAGATAAAGGTGCCGGCTTCAATCTTGCCGGGAGGAGCGTCGGGGATAAAGTCCTCGCGGAAGGTCTGGAGAACTTTCAGAAGCTCGAGTCGACCCCACATGAAACCGATGTGAGGACCGAATATCTTGTAGCCGGAGCAGACCAGGTAATCGCACTCGAATGCCTGCACATCGGTGAGCGCGTGGGGAGCGTAGTGAACGCAATCGAGAACCACCTCAGCACCGGCGGCGTGCGCCAGTTTGGCAACGACAGCGACATCGACAATGGAACCGAGTGCATGGGAGGCAACCGTGCAGGCAACAAGGCGGGTCTTCGAGGTGAGGAGCGGCGCCAGGTCCTCAACGTGAAGGTTGTTATCTTCACGCATCTTCCACCAGACAATCCTGGCCCCTTCGCGCTCAAGCTGCAGCCATGTGGCGATATTGGCTTCGTGGTCAAGGTCCGTGACGACGATCTCGTTGCGGGTCTCGAGTGTGCGACCGATCGCCAGGCTGAGCAGACGAAGGAACGACGTGGCGTTCATGCCGAAAGCAATCTCGTCGCAATCGCGTGCGTTGATCAGAGCGGCGACGCTCTCGCGGGCCCGCGCGATGGTTGCGTCGACTTCCATACTCCTGGCATAGCGTCCGCCGCGCTGTACGTTGCGGTGCAAAAGATGATCATTGATCGCGTCGAAAACGCCCTGGGGAATCTGCGCGCCAGCACCGTTATCGAAGAAGATGAAGACTGGCTCCTCGGTGAGCGCAGGAAAGAGCGAACGGATTCGATCGCAAGGGAAGTTGACAGCTTGGGGTGCGACTAGCTGCTGTTTGACCACATGGCTCCTGGCGCTTAGTGATCCGACGACCCAGGGCCGGGTGTCCGCCGACAACTTGACCCTGGCCTCGCGATGGAGGCGTGCCGCTAGTATACAAAGTGAGGAAGCAAACTCCCGCTGAATCGCATGGTCACGTCAGGGCATGGCTGGTTCGAGGAGCTTCTGCGCGGT
Source organism: uncultured Acidobacteriaceae bacterium (assembly GCA_963782175.1). Taxonomy (GTDB): domain Bacteria; phylum Acidobacteriota; class Terriglobia; order Terriglobales; family Acidobacteriaceae; genus Silvibacterium. Next base: position 336,622 of record CAWAIX010000002.1, on the reverse strand, counting down.
CTCGGCTCCAAATACCGGGAGCGATGAGTCTGTGAGCAGGCCGATTTGTTTGAGCACCGACGCCTGGTCCCAGTAGATGCGCTCATGCGCCAGCTTGCCCTCGCGAAAACCGACAACCACGACAAGAGGAATGTCGACGTGGCGATGAGTCGGCGGGACTCCCGGGAGCATCCAGGGCATCTCTTCGGTGTGTGTGAAGGAAAAGATCATCTCGTCAACCAGTTGATCCTGGCCGAGGGTACGGGAGATGAGTTTGATGGAGGTGTCGGCCGGCATCAGCGAGATGAAGTCTTCCGCATAAAACCTGCGCAGGGCCGCATGGCCGTTACCGCCGGTCATCACCGGAATATGGTTCACGTAGGCGTCCTCCACCATTGTTGCAATAGTCGAAGAGACGTCGCGTGTCGAAAACTCATATCTGATGTGCTCGTCCCATTTGGCGATCATCTCCGCTTGGTTCATGGCTCGAGGTTCCTCTGGGGAGATGTTAATCGATCGCCCTAGGAGTCTGAGAGAGCCTGCGCCGTTCTGTGGGTGCGTTAAGGGTGCGGACAGCGAAAGGAAGAGGATCGGCATGTGCCTAGGGGCAAAGAAGTGGACGTGGGTATACTCGTCTATGCCCGGGAAGCCAAATTGGAAATCCTGAATCGCTCAATGACTCACGAAATCGCCTTTGAAATGGCCGCGTCCAACGTGCGGTTCGGCGCTGGCGACAGCTTCGTCAGCGCCACCGCCCGTGCCTTTGCCAAGTTCGCCGCGCTCGTAACCGCCGCCGATCCCCCAGCAACGGGTTCACCTCCGCCAGTTCGCTCACCAATTGCGCCGCAGCAGCCTTGGGCCCGCCATTCTCTCCCTCGCATCCTCAATCAGAAATTCCTCTGAAAACATCGTAAAGTGCCTCTGGTCCTCGGGCGCTGAGACTGCCGCCTGTCCCGCGCGACTGCCACCGCAGAGACAAAACCTGAGGGGCCGGAGAGCGTGCACAGCTCGTGCCCGCTCTTCAGATCCACACCGTTGGCGAGGGTATTCCTCTAGCCTCTGCTGAATCGCTCCCGGGCATCGATGAACTCTCGAACCAGGTGAGTGTCGCGTAGGGCACCATAGCCGCGTCTGAAATGGGCTCTTGTTTTCCTATACTTCACACCGCCGTCGACGCTTTGGTTGGGCCGACTAAGTGTCGCCAGCTAGGAAATCTTTGGCTTTTGACTCCAATAACTTATAGTTCTTCTCCTGAGCTTCTTTTTGAATCGCGGCTAATAAAACCGAGCCTTCGCTCCGCTGCTTTGCCGAACCCGATTGCTTCATCAGCTTGGCAGAAGTGAGTCTCACCTGAATATTCTGGCCGACATTCTGTTGCCGATAGGTCAAATCTGCCAAACTGTCCAGATCCGCGAGAGCTTTGCTGATATTGCCGTTCGCGGATTCGATCTCTGCCAGCACCATTCGCGCAGAGACGTTGTTGTCATATTGGTTGTCGCCAGCCAAGTCTAAGGCTTCCTTAGCCTCGTTCTCCGCTTCGACCTTATTGAGTGGGAGTAACACCTGCGCTTTGATAATGCGGGAGAACGCTTCGGAGTAGGAATCGCCGGCATCCTTGGCTTGTTCTATAGCAGTGTCGATCCGGCTCCTTAGATCAGCCGCGCTCGATACACCCCGTTGAAGATCAAGATTTACTAGGCATGCTACAGACAATGCTGCGGCCCCCAGTTCTCCCGACTCCCCAAGAATGCGCTCGGCGTCCGAGTAAGCCTTTCTGGCGTCGTCATATCTCGCCTGCTGCAGATAAACATCGCCCAGAGAATTTTTTACAAATCCGACGTCGCTAGTCTCCCTGTTGCCGCCAAGCTTTTCATAGACACGAAGGGCTTCGACCAGTTGAGTTTCAGCCCCGTCCAGCGACCCAGTTTGTTCCAGAATCAATCCCAGGTTCAGGCGTGCTGTTGCCTCGCGCTTCTGGTCCTTCCCTCTGATCGCCATGTCCAGCGACTTCTGAAAATTGTTACGCGCCTCATCGATATTTCCTTGATCGAGGCGGATCGCCCCCAGGATGTTGTAAATGTTGGAGACCTCGCCAAGTTCTCCGAGGCTTTCAAAGCCCTTCCTTGCGGCGTCGAAATTAAGCAAAGCCTGACGCTGGTCGTCGGGGTCGTCCCGATCGGAAAGAATCATTCCTATGTTGGTGAGAGCGCCGTACTCGTCCAACAGGAGACCCTTTTGCTGGGCCAAGCCGAGTGCCTCTCGATAGAATCCGAGGGCGTCATCAGGCTTCTTGGTCTCCTTCAAGATGTTGGCTCTGAGGTTGATTGCCCGAACTTGACCTTCTGAGTCCTGGGCACGGGCAGCGTACTCCCGGGCTTGCTTGCAGTCTTCTATCGCTTCGGCCAGACCCAGCTTGAATTTCGCATCGCACGCCAGTCCCTTTGCCCGGCCTATGACGAAGTTGTTCCCCCGGATGGTCGCCCAACGTACCGCTTTCTCTGCGGCTTCGTTTTGGTTAAAAGAATCTCCCTTCATCCGGTAAATATCTGCTTCCTGCAGGTAGATATTTGGGTCTGGCGACTGTTCGTTTTGCAAGCGATCCAGCATCTTCAAAGCCTGGTCGAAGTCTCCGGCTTTCGCGGTGGCGAGTGCTTGTTGGAGGCGCCAGCGTTCGATGAGGTGGGTGGTCAACAGGGTGCCGAAGATCAGGGCCGCCAGCGCTACCAACCCCAGGCCAATCTGACGGAGACGAAACCGCGGATCAGCTATGGGACGAATTACCGCGATTAACCTCGCCAAATCGTAATTCCAACGGGTGTCGCTCAGTTCGAACGCCTGAAATTGGGCGAAGCCTTGTAATCCGTCGGGCATTTCCTGCGGCGACGGCATCCGTGCTCCGCCGACTAGCACCGGAATCATCTTGATTCCCTGATTCATCGCTGCCTGGATCTCGAACCTTACATAATCCTCGGGATTTGAGAGTCGCAGGCGCCCGTTCGCATCTTCGGTGGTAAGCCATTTAGGTCCGACGATGACGAGGAGCAGGGATGTGGCGCCCAGGGCCCGGCGGATCGCATCAAGGAAGTCGGTTCCCGGATCGATTTCCAGATCCACGAACACGGCGCGTTTCTTGAACGTCGTCGCGATCTTTTCTCGGATGCGACCAACGTAACCAGACGAATCGCTTCGACGGTAGCTTATGAAAATGACGCCGCTTTGGGGTCGCGCCTTGACCCTGACAGCGCCAGGCGAGACTACGCTCATGCGCGCGACCCTTCTTTTCCTGCGGGCAATCTTGCCAAGATTGAGGTGTGTGCACGATAGTAGTGGCCACGGAAAGGCGGAGCAAGCCGCAGGATAGGACGATTCCACCTGATCACTTCAAGCAACCTGGCATGCACGAATAGCAAGCGCGATGAATTGTATTGATAAAGGTCCAAGGCGCTCGTATTGTACGTCAATCGTTCGTTTTCCACGGCTACTTTCTTCTCAAGGAATCAAGCGATGAAAACTCGTTACTTCGTTGCGTTCATTCTCGCTAACTTGTTGTTGACGAACCCTATGCTGCATGCGATAAGGGCCAAGAGAGATACCAGCTATTACGGTGCCGACAACAAATACACTTCCCAGACCTTCGGCCACCTACCCGTGCAATACCCCAATGGAACGACAAAGTCCACGGTGGAAGTCTGCAATGACGCGAATAGTTCATGCGGGTCTTCTCATGCCTTCATTTATAAATTCCAGCTCCCGGATGGCGATCCGGGTACAGTTACATCCCTCACGTTGACGGTCAACGCAACCGCTGGTTCTGTATTCTCTAAGTCGCCAACCTGGGGGGTCATAACCTGCGGTAATAAAGACACAGGCGACCCTGGCGCACCTGCGCCATGCAGCTGCACTAGCGGCTCGCCTTCACCACAATGCAGCGGTATGGATGTACCCCTGACGGATTGTGCTGAATCGGCTGTCGTCAATGAGAGCGGCATAGGGACCCCAACCTACAGTCAAACCTGGACTTTTGCGGGCTGCACTCAACCATTCGTCGCGGGACAGAGTCTGGCGATTTTCATCGACCTGTGCACTCCGGAGAACACGTGCGACGACGACGACCCTCAGGACAATCCTTCCCCTGTTATCGATTACGAAGATGGGGTCGGGGTGCTGGTCAGCGTGGGCGTGAGTCGCCCCGCACAATATGTTCCCGTGACACCGTGCCGTCTCGTGGATACGAGGCTTGATGGTGGACCAATCTGGGGCGGGACTTCCCGAGACTTCATCGTTCCGGACCTGGGCGACTGCCAGATTCCCGCCGAAGCAACCGCCTATTCCTTGAACGTCACGGTTGTGCCCCACGGCTACCTGGAGTTCTTGACTGTCTTCTCCACAGGAGAGGGCCTACCAACTGTTTCAACTTTGAACTCGCATGACGGCCGGGTGAAAGCCAATGCGGCTATCGTGCAAGCGGGCGATCAAGACTCGGTCAGCGTCTACGTGTACAACACCGCTGACGTGGTGCTGGATATTGACGGCTACTTCGTTCCGCCCAGCGACTCCACCGTCCCCACCATGCAGTTCTACCCTTTGCCGCCGTGCCGCGTGGCCGACACTCGCAACGCGACCGGCTCGCTCGGCGGACCCTCCATCGCCGCAGGCGGCAGCCGCGCGTTTCCGATTCTCTCGAGCAGCTGCGATATACCTTCGACCGCTCAGGCCTACTCGCTGAACGTCACCGCTGTGCCCCACACAACGCTGAATTATCTGACAATCTGGCCAACCGGTAAAACACAGCCCTACGTCTCGACGCTGAATTCACCGACCGGTACGGTGGTTGCCAACGCCGCCATCGTGCCGGCGGGTCAGAACGGCGACATCGACGTATTCGCCACCGACAACACCGATTTGATAATTGATGTCAATGGCTATTTCGCAATCCCACACCAAAGCGGGCAGGAAGGACTATCGCTATATTCCGTCTATCCGTGCCGCGTGCTGGATACACGCCCTCCGTCGGGCAGTGGACCGTTCAGCGGACCACTTAGCGTGGACATATTGAACAGCGCGTGCGCACCCTCGAGTCAGGCGCAATCCTACGTCTTCAATGCGACGGTTGTGCCTCCTGGTCCGATGAGCTACTTGACGCTGTGGCCCGACGACGGCAGCAACCCGCCGACGGTTTCCACCCTGAACGCATATGACGGAGAGGTTACGTCCAACCTGGCGATCGTGCCGGCAGGTAATCAAGGCAAGATTGACGTTTTTGCCAGCGCGCCGACGAGCCTGCTTCTGGACATTGCTGGCTACTTCGCGCCGTAGATAGTGAAGAGTGATGGTTCGCCCCGTTCCTTATCGGAGACTTTGCCTCGTTGCCAGATGCGTCTGATGCGCACGCAGCTACCAGCCTTCCACACGCCACATTTCTCATCCTCTATCCGCAACGACGCACGAATCCGCTTCACCATCCTTCAAAACTTGAGCTTGTCTCTGTTCCCGTACTGTTTTAAGGGGGTAGAATCCCTCGCAAGCTCTTCCCGATGCAAAAGCTCCCGTTGAGGCCCCCAAATCCGGAGGCTGCAAGAGCGTGCGAACTCGGCAGGATTCAATCCAACGGCCAAGCGGCGAAGGCTTCACGCGAGGTCCGAGTCGGCGACTTGTTGCAGGTGAAGAATGACGCCGGCCTCTTTCGGGTGAAGGTCCTGGTTTTGAGTGAGGTGCGCGGCCCTGCAGCAGTTGCGCAGACGCTGTACTGTGAAACCGAGGAGAGTCGGGAATCGCGTCTAAAGTTGGCGCAAGTGCTCAAAACCTTGCCGCATTTCGAAACGTCACGGGAGGGCAAGCCATCGAAGCGCGACCGCCGCGACCTCAACCGGGTTCGGGGCAGATCGTGACCACGGAACGGAACCGCAAGGTCGTCTTCCACCTGCTCCAGCCGAGTTTTCCATCTGGCCATTGCTTCCTCTATGTGCGAAGTCTTCCCCCTGCTCTGGAGTTGAAGCCGTTCTTTCGCGGACCTAGTTGACCGATTGACCTCCTCCCAAGATCCTCTGGTTTGGCGGAATTTAGACTTCGCCTTAAGGAGCGAAGTAGCTGGAGATATCGAGAATCAGGTTAGTGGGGTTGGAGGAGAAGGCGTCGATGCTGCCGTTGGTGGTGGGCACGATGGCCATGTTCGAGGTGATGGCTCCGTCGAGGGCGTTGAGGGTGGAGACGTTGGGCTGACTTTCTCCGGCGGGCCAGAGAGTGAGGTAGGTCAGCGCGGCCGGCGGCACAGCCGTCGCGTTCAGCACGTAGGCCTCGGCTGAGGACGGCGGCGCGCAGGTGCTGCCCTCGACACTGACGGGGAGCACTCCGTTGAAAGCGCTGGGGCGCGTGTCGATCACGCGGCAGGGCGTAACCGTGTAGAGCGAGAGGCCGCCAGAGGCCGGCGGGGCGAAGTAGCCGTTGACATCGAGGATCACATCGGAGGCGTCGGAGACGAAGATCGAGACCTGGCCGGTTGTGCCTGCGGGCACGATGGCGGCGTTGGCGACGATGGTTCCGGTGGGGGCGTTGAGGGTGGAGACGTTGGGCTGTGCTTGTCCGGTGGGCCAGGTGGTCAGGTAGTTGAGCGTCTTGTGCGGTATGGCCGTGACGTTGAGCGAGTATGCCTTGGCAGTCGAGGGGATGCCGCAGCTGCTGGAGAGGATGGGGAAGGCGCGGCTGCTGGCTCCGCCAATGGAGGGTCCGCCGAGCGAGCCGGTGGCGTTGCGCGTGTCGGCGATGCGGCAGGGAGCGAGCGGGTAGAAGGCCAGCGCCGAGGCGTTGCTGCCCGCGGGCACGAAGTAGCCATCGATGTCGAGGATGACGTTCGCGGTATCGCTGACGTAGACGCTGACTCCTCCGCTGGTGCCGGCGGGGACGATGGCGGCGTTGGCTTTGATGCGTCCATCCAGGGAGTTGAGGGTGGAGACGTTGGGCTGGCTTTGTCCTGCGGGCCAGAGAGTGAGGTAATCGAGAGTCTTACTTGGGACGACGGTGACGTTGAGCGAGTAGGCGGCGGCGTTCGACGGAATGTTGCAGGCGCTCTGCGGGATGTTGAAGGCGCGGCTGCTGCCTCCGGAGATGGCCGGACCGCCAAAGGCGCCGGTGGCGTTGCGCGTGTCGGCTACACGGCAGGGTGTGACGGGGATGAATTGAAGGGGGGTCGGCGGTGGCGGCGGCGGGGATAATGTTGCGGCCAGTACCACAACATTCCGATTGTCCGGCAACGTGAGGCTCTTGACGGTCTTGCCGACGTTCAGCGCAAAGGAATACGCGTACAGATAGAAGATGCCGTCGTTCCTTCCATACGTCGCATCGCGGTAAGGCATCGTCAGGGCGACTGACTCGCCGGGGGCGCATGGATTGGAAGAGGTGCAGCTTGCGCCGCTATACCAATCGTCGAAGGTCTGCGTAAATGTCTGTGCGGTGTCGTCGGAATAGGTCACGGTGATGGTTTGCGATTTTTGCGATCCGTTGACCCCCGTTCCAAGGACTTGCAGCACTGGAGACTCGACGTCTGGCAGGGAAATGGGATTGGTACCCCTCCCGTAAACACCGTTCTCTTGATTCGCCATCCCAAAGGTGAATTGAACTCCATTCAAGTTCAGGCCCATGGGGGTTAAACCGGGTGGATTTAGCTGGTTTGCCGAATAGGCATTGCCTGCATTATCCAGGCTGTCGGTTGGATTGAGAGCAGGCGAAAGATCGGAGTCATCGAAGAATGCGTATGCGTCGTAAGCGCTTGTCAGAGCGACGGGGGTTCCTTTGCCGCCAGTCAGTGGCGGATTCACAATCACATTCACGGGAAAGGTTTGGGTAGGAACGCCGGAACCCGAGGCGGTGATCGTCATGACTGCGGGCTGATTCGCTCCAGTAGGCGCGGCTGTAGAGGCAGCGGTCAAGGTAAGCGTGTAGGTGTTGGAAGACGTCCCCTGGATCACTTCAGCTGTGATCCCGGTGGGCAGATTCGAGACTGCGATGTTGACCGATCCGGAAAAGCCATTGAAGTCGGTAATCGTGATCGTGCCGCTCGCGCTGCGGCCCTGGTTTACGGCGATGCCCTCGAGGGGCGTTACCCCCAAGCCAAAGTTGGGTCCAGTTGTGCCATAGGTCAATGTGGTTTTTGTCGCTGTCGTTGTCACGCCGTAATTGCATTGGGGCTGCGAGTTAGATGGCAGATTGATGGCATTGCTCCAGGTGGGGTTAGAAATGAGGTTCAGGTTGGTGTCGTATAGCAGGGAAGTTATTGTGAGCGAGGCATTCGGCGGATAATCCAGGCACTGAGCCACGCTATAGACCTCGAGCACTCCTCCGAACCCCCAATTAAAAGTCTGGCCATCCACGGGCGAAGCACCCAATTCGGTACTCTGGTTCGTTGGCTGGTCCTGCGTGATGACATTCCATGTGGCGCAGTTCGTCGTTCCCGCGGCGCAATTCATTGCCGTGGTGCCTACAATCGTGTCGCCGGGATTGATATTTACGGGATTGCTCTCATCTGCGATACCGCTCAGGCAACAGTTCCAGCTGGCCATAGTCCATTGCCCCCGTTGTAGGATCCAATCACCGGCTGCAAGATGCTTGTTTGCTCATCGCCGAGATCCTCAAATCCGGGGAAGAAAAAGATCGTTTGGGTGTCGTGTGTTAGCGGCAACGGCGGGACTGTCCAGGTACTGACTTCTTTTCGGTAAGACGAGCTTGTAATCGTGTTCGAATTCTCAATCCAGCTGTGGCCGATCGCGGGCTGGACTGCAGGTTCCTGGAATTGCTCAACACCGGTGTTGTTCGCATCCCCTGCGCTAGAGTGAGGCGCTCCGGAAGGAGTGAAATGTGGATACTTACAGGGGCCAACCTGTGTTTTGCTGCCGTCCGCGTGGTGGAGTACTCCGTAGTTGTCAACGTACTCGCGCTTGTTGAGTTGAAGCCCACAGGATGGATGAAAATAGCCAAACGGCGTGATGACATAATCCGCCGGCACGCCGGCTGGTCGATTTGGGCCGGCAGGCGGAAGCGCCGGAGTTCTTTGTCCGTGGGCCATAGAAGAAAGGCAGGAAAGTGCGATCAGAAGCAAAGACAGCGATCTCATCGAATCACTCCACGAGGCGTTGCTGAATTCAGCATTGACGACCTCACCGGGTTTCAGGAAATTGACGGTCAGAATCGTCTACTCCGCAAAGCGGATTTTTCCTCGAAAAGTGGACACAAGGTAACTTGCGAGAGCGACGATAGCACAACGGTTTAGCGAGTTACGACGGTGGCAGCAGGACTATAGTTCTACCGTTGCCTTCGGAAGTATTCAGAGTTTGGAGTGAGTGCGGCCTTAGGTCGGGACGACCTGATCAAACACCCTGGAGATCAGCTGACATCATGCTCGGATGTGCCACCGGCCCAGCAGCGGTGTTTGGGAGGCTATCAGTTGGAATGAGGCATGAACGCCGCGGACGCGCCGACCCATTCGAGGTCGCGGTTGTGGTCGACGCCCATCATCTGGCCGCGTCCGAGGCGGATGAAAGGCAGGACGGGCTCGAGCTTGCCTCCGTCGGGCCACAGATATAAGGATGCGGATCTCGGGCTGAGCGGGGCCGCGCGGGGATCGATCACGTTCTCGAATTTCACCCGCTGCTAGGGATTACCGTGGCTCTCTCCCGGATTGCCATGCAGAGGACATGAGTGCCGACCTTCTGCTGACAGCAGTGGACGAGTAAGCGAAGTAGCTCACCGGTCTGGGCCATTTTGAACGCATCTCATACATCCTGGATAATCCACATTGGTAATAACCGCGCTGCCGATTATAGACCGAGGTCGCAAGTATCCGGGGGTCCAGAGCTGAGGGGTGACCCGGCGGGCGCGGAGTAGTAGAAGTACAGGAACACATGGCAGCTGGGAATGCGGGGACGCGGATGAGGGAAATTCGAAATACTGAGTCCAGCCCCGGTTCCCGAAATGAACTCTGCCGTTAGGTCAATGAGTGCAGGAGCGGAGGCAACTTTCAGCTGTCCCCGCCGGGTGAGCAAGCAGCGACGGCCCGGTCCTTCGTGACACGCGGCGCTTAACCGGATGCCTGAAAAGGCGTTCTCCGTGATGAAGACCTCATCATGGTGTCGAGCGGAGTTGGGATACCAGACCCAAGAGGTCCTGGGAAGCCTTGGCCGCGCTATGGAGAACGGACACTGCCAAAGCAATCCTGCCCGGCTGGTGAAACGGCTGCGGGAGCACAACGAGCGCACTCGATTCCTGTCCACCGACGAAGAGAAGCGTCTTCGGGCGATCATAGAGCGGAGGTGAGCGCGGATGTGTTGGTTCCCACGGGCACGAAATATCCGTCGATGTCGAGGATGACGTGAGATGCGTCGCTGACGAAAACGCTGACTCCGCCGCTGGTTCCAGCGGGAACAATCGCCGCGTTGGCCTTGATGCGTCCGTAAGCGAGTTGAGGGTGGAAACGTCGGGCTGGGCTTCTCCGGTGGGCCAGAGTGTGAGGTAGTTCAGCGTCTTGCCGGGCACGACGGTGACGTTTAGCGAGTAAGCAGCGGCGTTCGTCGGTATGCCGCAGGCGCTCTTCCGAACTGCTGGCGCTCCGCTGGGTGGATCTCCGGTTCAATGAAGGGCGCATCCGGGTATCGAAGTGCTGGTCGCGGGGGAAGGATGGTGCCACGAAGACACGAGGCAGCGATGGCTATGTCCCCCTCCATCCGCGGCTGGCCAGACACCTCGAGAGCTGGCGCCGCCGGACGCTTTACTCGCGGGACAATGATTTCGTTTTCCCGTCATTTAAGGCGAACGGAAAGATACCGCTCTGTGCCAATGTCTTTGTCGCGGACCATCTGCGCGGGGCGGCTAGGTCGACGGAGTCCAAATTCCGGATGGCCACCGCTTCGGACTCCATAGCCTCCGCCATTCCCTGTCGAACTGGATGGTCAACAAGGGAAAGGTGGAACCGAAGACGGTACAGGGCATGCTGCGGCACTCCCGCATACAGACCACGCTGGACCTTTACACGCAGCAGGATGGCGAGGAAGCGCGGGCAGCGCTGGAAGCTTACCTGAGGGCGCTACGGATGCCGACGGGGCTGGTGCAATGAAGTGTGGGTCGGATTGTGGGTTGGAGATTGGCAGAGGAAACGCCGTAACTGCCAGAAAAGAAATGGTAGGCACGAGGAGACTCGAACTCCTGACCTCTACCGTGTCAAAGAACCTAATGCCGTAACTTATTGATTCTTGGAAGCATCAGTGGCACTGAAAGTTGCTCCAAGGCACTTTAAATCCAGCTCCAGCACCTTCGCCAGCACCCTCGATGGCACTCAGTTTCACGGGTCCTGGTCGGGACCGGTTCATCGAGCAAACGAACTAAGAGAGCTCTCATATGCGCTGCCCAATAGAGAAATTGCGGATCACGGCGCCATAAGGGGTGCGCTGCCTTCTGGCGACAACGCTTAGTGAATCTGCGGAATTAATACGGGGCCGCTCTTGCAGTCGGCGCTGACCACATCAACCAGGAGCTGCACATTGCGTGCGATGAAGTTATTGCGAAGAGCGACAAGCCGTTCGACGCCCGCTTCACAGTAAGCCCGCGCAGGCCCCACGGCCAGCGGCGAACGGTCGCCCCGTTCAAAGCCGTCCAGACATGCCTCGACATGCTGGAACAAGCTCGCGTTAGCTTCCTTAGTTAAGGACTGTAGCGCCGTGCGATACTCCTCGGCGCCTTGCACGCCTGGCACGAGCCGGGTCACGGTTGTAAATTCGTCCCAAGCGTAATCCAGCTGGTAGGTAAGGCCCTGCCTGTGAATCCGGGGGCGAACCGTGGGCATAAGTAGGTCGTAGAACTTGTTCAACCGAAGGTCGAACGAACAACCCCATCTCTTCGACTCCGGGCAGGTCACCGCCAAACCTGAGAGGCAGGAAAGTTGGGAATTTCAGTAGCTTTGATCTCAACTGATGATAAACATGGCAATGCGCTCAGTGACATGCGTTTCTACCGTTCCGGGCGGGTCGTCGCCAATCCGGAAATAACGCCAGATTCGGGGCAGGGCCTCGAAGGTTCCGGATTGCCGGTCAACCACCAGCAACTCTGGTACGTCAGGCCCCTCGCAAGCGGTGAAGATCGCCGAATCATCGTAACCGAGGGATTATTGCTGGCGATCGAGGGTGTAACTATTGGGAACTTGGAATATCTTCGGATCAGGTTCAGATCGGGATATATCGGTGATTCGATGATCGATTGTAGGGATGCCAACTTGTGGCGGATTGCTTGAAACGTGAAGGTCTAGCTGCAATTCTGAGTTGTGCCAGAAATCAACCGCGGAAGAGCCCCCCTTCTGCTTGCATGTTTCGCGAGTGCGGATTACGGTGATTCCGCCGAGGGTGTACTCCCTGAGATTGCTCCAACTGATTTGTCCTTGATCTCGCGCGGTCAAGCTCGTGCAAGATTCCCGACCCGGATAGTATGCCGAGATAAGGCAACTCCTAGTGGTGGGCCAGCAGACGGTCTGGCTTCCGGCGACATCGTCGATTAGATCAATTTCCTCTGGGGGTGAGAGTTGGGCAGAATCTGCACGTATGAATCCGTGGATGTGGCGGTAAACTCGACCTTCGCTGTTCCGCGCAAGGTCATCCTCCCAATGCGCCGTAATTGTTCTCCCCGCACTAGAAGTCTGATTAAATTCGACGCTGCTCTTGATCGAAAGCGGCTTCCCCGGAATCGGCAGCCGAGTGATGGTAAAGACGTAAAACTTCTCAGAGTCGCTAGGCGCGCGTCGAGGTTCCTGTGCTGAGAAGATGCTTCCGACGAGCGTAAGCCCACCTAAGAGTATCGAGGCATAATGATTCAGAGTCATTAACCTAGCACTCCCCATTACTGTTGGTACTGGGCAACAGAATACAACTTAATTCATTTAAAGAGGCGATTGCGGGTGGTTTGTCGGCAATCCTTCCCTATGCCGTTTCTTCTCCGCTCCGCGTGGTTTCCCCATCCGCGGTGACTCGCTCAGAACTCGCGTTTCGACTCATTGAGTCCTTTGGCGAGTAACCAAAGCTGCAAGGCATCTTGCCTTCGACGCGTGGTGCCGAGGATGTCGTTGCCGCCGCCTTCGATGATGGACAGCGCATTTGGATCGGCTTTGCCACCATGCTGGCTGACGTAAAGCTCAACCTGCTGGAGAACACTAGGAATGAACCCGCCGGGGATCGGCTGCGGAGCCGTCACCCACGCGCCCCCAAAAGCATAATCGGTTCCGCCCAAGAACGACGCTTTGAGAGGCACCCTCAGGAAACCGGCTACATGGTCCAGCCAGATGGGTCCGTTCGAGAAACGGCCCTTGTAGTAAGGAGCCGCAGGCTCTGCACCGCCGGTTGCAGTGACTCGTTTCCTCGCTTGCCAGAAAATCCCAACCATCGGGGCGAAGCGTTTTTCAAAATCGCTCATTCCAGAGATTCGTTACTGACTCTCTGGAGTACGTTTCAGGGCCGCCAATCAAGCTCGGGAGAGCCTTGACCGCCAAAATCTCTAGCCTCATCTGGCACAGTTTTGGGGTTTGGGTCAGGTCAATGAGGACGGGCCGTGGGTGTGAGTCCGCCTCTACAGGTCATTTCTGTAGATCCAGGAGATCTTTGACAATAAGGCAAAATAAATTGAGTGTTGATAAAATGGCACTCCAGATTTCGTTTACCGCTGGCGTATGAAAAGGGATCTGACTAGTGAAGAAGAATAGGATTACTCGGAAAGCTACCGATGCGGCTATTGTGGAAGAGTCGATTAGACCTTATGCGATCGCCGACAAGCTGCGCACTTTGCGTTTGCGGCGCAGCATGGGGCTTGCGCAGCTCGCCGAACACTCCGGATTTTCACCCGCCATGTTGTCGCGTCTCGAAAATGGCCGACTTGTGCCGACACTACCTACACTTACGCGCATTGCACTGGTCTTCGGCGTTGGACTAGATTACTTCTTCACTGATCCACGGAAGCGCCATGTTGTGGCGATCTCCAGGCGCAATGAGCGAAAGGTCTTCCCTTCCGATCCCAAATTACCTTCTACCTCGTGGTTCTTTGAAAGTCTAGACTTCCGGGCGACCGAGCGAAAGCTGAATGGGTTTCTTGCTCACTTCCATCCATTGCCTGAACAGAAGATCACACCCCATTTTCATCCGGGTGTAGAGCTGTTGTACCTCATCGAGGGAGAGTTGGAGATGACAATCGGCGTGGAAAAATTCCAACTCTCAGCCGGGGATTCAATTTACTTCGATTCACTGCAGAAACATGCCTACCGCAGTCTGGTCAAAAAGGCCTGCACCGCCGTTGTGATCACCACGGCGTCCTCGACGTAAAAGAGCATATTCGAGCGATGAAATTGGGTATGTTTACGGATTGGCAAGCAAATCTCACTTCTTTGCTTGTGAAGCAACTCATTCCATTTTGAGAGTTTCATTCCGGCCATAACCTCGCCAAGAAATCCTATGGTGGAGGGATGAAGTGTGATCCAAGCGATAGAAGAAAACATATCGCAATCGTTGGGGCTGGACCTGGAGGACTCGCCGCTGCGATGCTTCTTGCGCAGCGAGGCTTCCGGGTTCACGTCTTCGAAAAGCAGGATGTGATCGGCGGACGTAACTCAGAACTCCGCCTCGGTGACTATCGATTCGATCTTGGCCCAACATTCCTGATGATGAAGTTCGTGCTCGACGAGCTCTTTGCTGAAGGTGGCCGTCGCTCGAGCGACTATCTGCAGTTCCATCGACTCGATCCGATGTACTCACTCAATTTCCAGAACAAGACAATGCTTGCGCGCTCTGACCCTGACGCTATGAAGGCGGAGATTGAAAAGCATTTTCCCGGCGAAAGCACCGGCTTCGATCGCTTCCTCAAGCGTGAGCGGCTTCGGTTTAAAAAGCTTTATCCCTGTCTTCAGCAACCGTACGGCACTCTCGCTAGCCTGATCAGTCCCACACTATTCTCAGCTGCCCCTCATATTGCCGCAGGACGTTCTATGCACGATGTGCTCGCCGACTATTTTCGGTCAGAAGAACTCCGCCTCGCGTTTACGTTCCAGTCGAAATATCTCGGTATGTCACCGTGGGATTGTCCTGGGCTGTTCACCATGATTCCATACACGGAACATTCACATGGCGTCTATCACGTCATGGGTGGGCTTTGCCGAATCAGCCAAGCCTTCGCCGAAGTTGCCTGTGAGGAAGGAGCTGAGATTCACACCTCCACACCAGTTGCCCGCGTGCTTCTTAACGGCCACCGTGTTTGCGGCGTCGAGCTTGAGAGCGGCGAAAGGGTCTTCTGTGACGATGTTGTAATCAATGCTGATTTCGGCCACGCCATGAGCATGCTTTTTGATGAGAAGGATCTTCGCCGCCATAAGCCTGCGAACCTTCGCAAGCGAAAATTCTCCTGTTCCACGTTCATGATGTATCTGGGCCTTGATCGCAAATTTGACGTCGAACACCACACGATCGTCTTCGCAAACCACTATAGAAAGAATATCGAAGATATCACGATGGGTCGCGCGACTTCGGAAGACATGTCGCTTTACATTCGGAACTCGGTAAAGACAGACCCCTTCACCGCACCCGCCGGCCACTCTGCGCTGTACATCTTAGCTCCCGTAGCCAACAACACTAGTCGCATCAATTGGGAAGAACACAAACAACAATGTCGCGACTATGCGCTTCGCATCCTGCGCGAACGTACACCTTATGGCGATGTCAGGCCACATATTCGTCGCGAGCTGATCATCACTCCGGAGGACTGGGAGAAGCAGCACTCCGTCTTTTTGGGTGCCACCTTCAACATGGCACATAGCTGGGATCAGATGCTCTACATGCGCCCTCACAACAAATTTGAAGAGTTCTCGAACTGTTACCTGGTAGGTGGTGGCACGCATCCCGGGAGCGGCCTGCCCACGATCTTCGAGTCAGCACGGATTTCGGCCAACCTCATCTGCGAGCAGTACGAAGTCCGATATCCCGTCGTAACACCGCTGGAGCCAGCGCTAGCATGAGCACTCCTGGCCCAGACCAGATTTTTGCCCGCGCCCGCGCTGCGCAACCCGCGTGGGCGGCGCTACGAGTCTCACGCCGGTGCGCCATTCTGGGCGACTTGCGCCGTGAGATTGCCCTTCAGTGTGAATCAATAGCTGATATCGTCGCGCGTGAAACCTCAAAACCCCTCTTGGACGCGCTCTCAGGAGACGTACTCGTCACTCTGGAACATCTCGGCTACTACGAGTCCAATGCCGGTCGCATATTGCGTCCACGCCGCATCGGCAGGTCTCTCGTCTTCTTTCGCGGTGCTCGTTTCGAGACATTCTTCGAGCCACACGGAGTGGCTCTGATATTCGCACCGTCAAACTATCCGTTCCAGCTATCGGTGATTCCGCTCATCACTGCGCTCGCCGCCGGCAATGCCGTCGTGCTCAAGTGTTCTGAACATACCCCCATGACAGCGGCTCTCATCGCAAGGCTCTGCGCGAAGGTGAACCTACCTCCTAACCTGGTGCATGTCTTGCATGACGGCCCTGAAGAATCAGTAGCCTTCATCGACGCCGGTCCGGATTTCATCTTCTTCACCGGCAGCAGCCGTCACGGACAGCAAGTCGCAGAGTGCGCCGCAAAGCGCCTTATACCCACGGTCCTTGAGCTTGGCGGTAAGGATGCCAGCTTGGTCTTTGCTGACTGCCATTTAGAGCGAGCAGTGGAAGGCATTACCTATGGCGCTTTTTCCAACGCTGGACGAGTGTGCGTTTCTGTGAAGCGTGCATACGTTGAAGCTCCCATCTATGACAACTTTCTGGCTCACCTGAAACAACGGGTCTCGAAGCTTCGCATTGATACAGATCGAGATGCAGACTTTTGCCCATTGTCCGAGGATGCGCAATCCGACCTTCGTGACCAAATCGAAGATGCGCTCTCCCGTGGAGCCACGCTACATTGGCCGCCGAACCGAGGCGAGCTCGCGCATAAGCCTACGCTCCTCACTAACATTCCCTCCGGCGCACGTATTCTCAATGAAGAGTCCTTCGGCCCCGTGCTCTGTGTAGAGTCTTTTCGCGATGAGGCCGAAGCAATCGCACTTGCGAATGCTTCGGCCTTCGCGCTCAGCAGCAGCATCTGGACCCGTAGCCAGGCGCGTGCTCGTCGCGTCGCCGCGCAGCTCTCCGCAGGAAGCTCCAGTGTCAATGATGTCATACGGGGCATTGCAAATCCGCATGCCGCATTTGGTGGAAATCGTCATAGCGGCTACGGTCGTTATCATGGCCCCGATGGCCTGCGCTCTTTTTCGCGAGTGCGAACCATCATGCTCGCGAACGACCGCCGCACTCACGAGATCAACTGGTTTCCTTTCAAGGCAAGCACCAGGCATAAACTAGCCAGTCTGATTCGATTTCTACATGCAGCAACCGGTTTCATGGGGCGCATTAGCCGTATGCTTTTGCTTCTTCTCGCCATAGTTCTTCCGCACTTCGAAGAGTGCTCGTTTCCTCGTAGAGATGCCGCTGCATCATGAATGCTGCTGCAGAAAATAAACGCGTCATCGTCATCGGAGCCGGGCTCGGTGGTATGTCCGCC
Source organism: uncultured Acidobacteriaceae bacterium (assembly GCA_963782175.1). Taxonomy (GTDB): domain Bacteria; phylum Acidobacteriota; class Terriglobia; order Terriglobales; family Acidobacteriaceae; genus Silvibacterium. The sequence goes on along the minus strand of CAWAIX010000002.1, from coordinate 319,058 downwards.
GCCATCACACTGGCGCGCAGTGGCTTCGAGGTCACCCTTCTTGAGAAGAATGCGCATGTGGGCGGCAAACTCAATCAATTGCAAACCGAAGGGTTCAGCTTCGATCTCGGACCTTCGATCTTCACACTTCCTCATATCTTTCGTCCCATTTTCGAAAGTGACGGCAAGCGACTCGAGGACTACATAAACTTGCAGCGTGTCGATCCACAGTGGCGCAATTTCTTTGAAGATGGAGTTGTCGTCGATCTCTGGGAAGAACCTGAAAGGATGCGTACGGAGCTCGAGCGCTTCGGTCCGCAGGTCTTCGACGAGTACAAAGATTTCCTCACCTATTCACGCCGCCAATACGAAATTCTTGAGCGTGGCTATTTATGCCATGGTCTCGATACGCTTGTACAGTTTTTCCGCTTTTATGGCTGGAAGGAGGCCCGTGATCTCGATTATCTGCACTCGATGTCCGGCAGCATTTACAAGCGCCTGAGCAATCGTTATCTTCGCGATATTTTCGAATACTTCATCAAATATGTGGGTTCCAGCGCACTCGACTCGCCAGCTTTCATGAATCTGATGCCCACCATCCAGATGGATTTTGGCCTCTGGTATGTCGCGGGCGGCCTGTATCAACTGGGTCATGCGTTTCACAGACGTCTTGAAGAAACCGGCGTTACCCTTTGCCTCCAGCATGAGGTTCAGCGGATTGATTACTCCAGCAGCACTGTAACTGGCGTGCAAGTCCGCGACTCTAATGGCGACGCTCACCTCTTGCCTGCTGATTACATCGTATCCAACATGGAGGTGATCCCCGCGATGCAGCAATTGCTGCATTCGCCCGCTTCCATCATGAAGAAGCTTCGCCGCTTTGAACCATCCTGCTCCGGCATCGTTCTTCATCTAGGACTGGATAAGATCTATCCGCAGCTCGCACACCACAACTTCTTCTACTCGGCTGATCTGCATAAGCACTTCCGTCGTGTCTTTCGCGATAAGAAGCTTCCCGACGATCCCACTATCTATGTCGTCGCCTCCACCCGAAGCGATCTATCGCAGGCGCCATCCGGCTGCGACAACATCAAGATACTGCCGCACATTCCACCGATCGATGACCGCAATTCCTACACGCGCGAAGACTACATTGTTCTCAAAGAACTCTGCCTCGACAAGCTGGAGCGCATGGGCCTCACCGATTTACGTCAACACATCATCGTCGAGGATTTCTGGACTCCCTACGACATTGAGACTCGCTACGCTTCCAATCGAGGCTCTATCTACGGTGTCGTCTGCGATCGCCGCCGTAACTTCGCTTTCAAGGCGCCGAAGCAAAGCCCTCAATTCGACAATCTTTTCTTCGTTGGCGGCAGCGTCAATCCCGGAGCCGGCATGCCCATGGTCACGCTTGGCGGCCAACACGTCGCTCGGATGATCATCGAGCACGTCGCTAGGGGAAAGCCATGATCGTGCTAGTCATCCTCTGCGCGATCGGACTTCCCGCCGGCTCCCTGCTCATCCGGCGCGTTTCCGTATGCCCGTCCGATCAGTCTCGCGGTGCGATCAGCCTTTCTATTGTCGTTCCCGCACGGAACGAGGAGGACAATCTTCCTCGTCTTCTGCAGTCGATCGCCGTATCTGCAATACAACCCAAAGAGATTCTTGTCATCGACGACGCCTCTTCCGACAATACCGCACCTATTGCAAAAAGTTATGGCGCGACCGTTATCACTGCTATGCCGCTACCCGCGGGTTGGACCGGCAAGACGTGGGCGTGTCATCAGGGAGCTCAACGTGCGATAGGCGATCAGCTGCTTTTTTTGGACGCGGACACATTCTTCGTCGATAAAGGTCTGGACCGCCTCGTTGCCCGCTGGCTGCGCGAACGCGATCCAGGATTAGTCCTATCACTGCTGCCTTACCATGCCATGAGCGCCACATACGAACAGCTGTCGCTCTTTTTTAATGTCCTCATGGCGGCGGGTGCCGGCGGGTTTGGTTCGTTCTCTGAGCCGCGGCTGTTCGGCCAGTCTCTCCTCATTGCCAAAGAAACATACATCGCTGTGGGCGGTCACGCTGCTGTTCGCGGTTTCTTACTGGAGAACCTCAATCTGGCCCAACATATCCGCGACTCGGGTGCGCGCATTCTCTGTCTGGGTGGGCACGGCACCCTTCATATGCGTATGTTTCCGGACGGCCTCAGCCAGATGTCGGATAGTTGGACAAGGGCTTCCGTCCACGGAGCCGCCGTCTCCGACGGCTTCGTTCTTGCGTCATCTGTAGTTTGGATCTCGGCTCTCTGGTCTACCGCGCTGTTCCTGATTGTCCCACGTAACTATGGCCGTCTCGACCTGGCGGTCATTTATTTGCTGCTCAGCCTGCAACTTGCGTGGCTTACACGTCAGCTTGGCAATTACCGGCTGCTCACTTGTCTGCTGTATCCGCTACCACTCGCGTATTATTGTCTGATCTTCGGCCGTTCCGCCGCGCGCCGCGTACTTCGCCGCAAAACTGTCTGGCGGGGACGCAAAGTATGATCGCGCTGGTGTGGGCGGCAAACGTGCTCGGCTGGCCCGTCCTTCACTTCGCCATCGGCTTTATCGCGCTCCGCATCCCGCCCCATATCTTCGCGTGCGACACATGGCTCACCGCCCCGCGCTATTGGGAACAGGACGGCCATGTATATCGGGATTGGTTTGCCATTGGAAAATGGAAACACCTGCTCCCTGATGCTGCACCCTGGCTAGGCGGTTTCGCTAAAAGTAAGCTTCGCGAGCGCAATCCGGCCTACCTTACGCAATTTCTCATCGAGACCCGACGAGCCGAAATTGCGCACTGGTCCATGCTGGGCTGCCTGCCCATTTTCTTTATCTGGAATCCGCCGTGGGCGCGCTGGGTGATGACCGTCTACGCCCTTGCCGTTAATCTGCCCTGCATACTTACGCAGCGGTATAACCGTTTGGTGATTAACCGCATCGCGCACGCTCGATATCGCACTATCGTCCGGCTATGAATCGACAGGCACAGAAACGCGATCAGACGCCTCGTAAGCGGCGCTACTTGGTCCACCTGTACTGCACTTACGATGAGCGCAGGAATGTTTGCCGCCACATCGCTCGCATCCAGCTCTGGAACACTCGCAGCAGCGTTCATGCGAACACCCAGGAGCGTGTCTTCACAGACGAATATGAGCTCATCGAAACCATCAATCCCCTGCTCCCTCATGGCTCAGATCTCAGAAACGTTATCAGCCATATTCAAAGTCCGGACGGTTTTCATTATCTCCTTTACCTCAGTCCCGAGGAGGCGGGTACCCTGGGATGGCGCGAATAAATTGAGGATTATTAAATCATGACGTTTGAAGAACGAACAGGCCGTGATTCAATGAAAGCGCTCAAAAAACACTGATCTGTGGCTGTTGGCCGATCAGCCCTTACTGATCGCAAGCGGAGCAAAAGCTTAGTTGTAAATAACAGGCCAATGCGCTCATCGAGGAGCCATTGGCTCCTGTTCCGGGTGGATGGTCGGCAACCCTTCCTTGTCGTTAGCAAGTGAAAATGTCCGTTTTTCGTAGCAAATGAAGTGTCCGATTTGGTTATTAGTCAGCCGTAGTAGAGGCGGTGGGAAAGTGCGAATCCCGCGTAGTGTGCGGGATTTGCAAGTTGAGAGGGAAAGTCTGCTTTGTGACTTTTCCTCTCAACGTCTTTTCCACCGCCTTGACCTGCTTTTTCGTCAACGGCGTCAACAGCTTTCCTTCCGCGCTGTAGTGTCCGACACGGTGTCCTGCGATCGTCAGGGTCAGTGTTTGGTCCAGATGCTGATGGATGATGACTTTGCATCCAGCCAGGGTTGGGCGCCACTCGGAACGCTCGATCTGCATGATCAGGTTGTAAAAGCGTACGGTGTTGTCCTGGTCAACCGTGCGCTCGAATCGTTGCGTGAAAATCAGGTCCAGGTTCCTGCGTGGGCAAGGCAGAAACGCCGTACCCCGCTGCGCTGCCGGAACAGTAAAGCGGCGGTTGAATTCGGCGATGTAGTGCTCACGGAGAAACTCGTTGGCCCCTTCCAACGTTCTGATCCCGCGCAATCGCAGTTCCTGGGGGAGCCGTCCCTGCAAGGTGGCGAAGTTGCGTTCCGAGCGGCCCCGCGCCTGCGGAGAGTAGGAAGGAATCATCTGCACTCCCAGTTCCTTCATGGCGCGACCGACCTGCGTGGGACGCTCATAATCGACCTTGCCACCACTCTTCGGCGTCAACCAGAAATGCGCTCCACGATCGGAGTACAGCGCACAGAACAGCCCCTTTCGTTCGATCACCGCGCGCAATCCGGTCATCACCGCTCCGCTCGTCTCCTCCGGCGCCAGCTGCGCATAATAGGATCTCGCTGGTCGCGTCATCCAGGATCACGATCAGGTCGTGCCAGCGCTCATCCTGAAACCACTGGTGATGGCTGCCGTCGATGTGCAACATCATCCCCGGTAGAGGACGGCGCTCGCGCCGTTTGCGATGCACAGCACGCTTGGCCTTGCGCTTCACCAAACCGGCATCCTGCAAGGCCTGCTTCACCCACGTGTAACTCAACCCGATCTGATGTTCCTCGCGCAGCTTCTCATGAAAATGCCGCACGTTCAGATCGAAGTACTTGTCCCGGTACAGGCTCAGAACCTCTTCCGCCTTCGCCTTCGGCACGCACCGCCGGCTCGGTATCCCTCGTCGACGGTCCAGCAAGCCCTTGTGGCCTTGCTCCTCCAGTCGCTTCCGCCAACGACGCAACTGCCGCGCACTGATGCCGATCAGCTCCGCCGCCTGCCACCACTTGATCTTCCCCGCTGAGGCCCTCAACAGCACTTCGTGCAGCTTCATCGCCCGCTCCGCCGCGGTCCTCGGATAGATCTCCATGCTCTGTCGCATGGATCCATCCTTGCCGCCCGCTATGCGGACACTTCACTTGCTAAAAACACCGGACATATTATGTGCTAACGACAGTCGCCAAACCGTCGGTTATTGAATGGTAATTGCCGAATTGGCGGTGATACACCAGCGAACGTCTTTCGCAGGACGAGCGCAAATAGCTATTTCAACGATGGCAAAGGAAACTTTACAATGCTGAGCTTGTCATTCACGGCGATTGACTCCGGCGCCCGTGTAGGGAGACTTTTCCGCTCAATGTGCTGGAGCGGATTGCGGGCACGGCGCTGGTCTAGCCTCCGTCTCATCAGGCCTGCGCTGGCAGCTTGAGCCGTTCGACCATACTTGTCAACTGGGCCGTCGACCGCCACCGGTCAAAAAATGGCATGGGTAGCTCGGTCACGCGCATGACGCGGGTGTCCATCGCGATCTGCAATTGCCTCACAGCATCGTCGAACCTGTTCAGGCCCAGATACACGATGGCTAGGTCGAAAGGCGAGATGTAGCGGCGGACCGCTGCGCAGATCAGCTCGTTAAGAATCGATTCCGCAGCAGCTGCATGTCCCGCCTGCGCCTCAGCGAATGCAAGAAGGGAAGCGAACATGCTCGATCCGTGAGTCGACTCGACCGCTGGCTTTAGCAGAGCAATTGCCTCCTCCCATTGCTCGAGCTGAGTGTATACCTGGGCTAGAAACCAGCGCACGATCGGAGCATCCCGGTCGAACTCGAGAGCTTGCTCGGCCTCACGCTTCGCTTCCGAAAATCTGCGGGCGCGATAGAGAGTAAAGCCGACGAAACCCGATGTGCCAGGTGAGAGCGGATCGGCCTTGCGAGCTCCCCTTGCAGCGGCGACCGCTTCATCGTGGCGTCCCAGGATGGAAAACAGGTTCGCGGACCAATGGTGTGCAACAGAATGAACTGGAGTGCTCCGGAGCGCCACGCGAAAGAGCTCTTCCGCGGCAGACCAGTTCCATTCATACCCCTTGCTCACATCGCCGAGAACGACATAGGCGTCGGCCATGTCGGTGTCGATTTCAAGAGCCGACTGCGCGGCGGCGCGGGCGCGGGGGTACACCTCGGAAGACGCTCGGAGCCCATGGATCGCCATCGTGACGTAGCAATAGGCCAGGCCGGCATGCGCAGGTGCAAAGGTGGCGTCAGCATCGATGGATTTTCTATAGCACTCAATGGCCCTTTCGTAGCCCTGCTCTGATTTTTTGTTCCAGAAATGACGGCCTCGAAGATAGTGCTGCAACGCCTCTGAGTTGGCGGACGCGCTGGAATCTGCAAGGCGCGAATCGTCGAGGTGTGCCGTGAATCGATATCCCTTTCGCGGGATGGTCTGGATGAACCGCGGATGCTCGGGATCTTCGCCGAGCGCGTTGCGGAGCTTTCGTATTGCTGTGTTGATGGCGCTCTCGCTGTCCAGGAAATGATCCTTCCCCCAGATGTGAGTCACGATCTCTTCGCGCGTAATGAGCTTCCCTTGGCTGGCTGCGAGCAGCAGGAGTAACTCCATGGGAATCCGCTCCAGCCTCACTGTCTGCCCTGCGCTTCTCAGCTCGTAGGCCTGGGGATCGAGTTCAAAGCTGCCGAACTTCATTGCCTAACTCAACCTTCAGAATTTCTTCAGAACTGCTCCATTGGCCGGGGGCTCGAACTGCTCTAAGCTCACCTTCGAGTAATGCTCGTCAAAAGGGGAACCACCATGACGTCCTTGAAGTCCCGGTTGCTTGCGCTCTCCTTCTCGGCGGCCGCGCTGCTGGCCGCAGGACAATGTGCTCCTGCCCAATGCTCCGACGCAACACTGAGCGGACCTTACGCCTTCACGATTACCGGCCAGATTCTCACGCCTGCGCCGGCGGCGGGACCGGTGTCGGGTGTAGCCATGACTGAGTTTTACGGTGACGGGACCTTTACCCAGGTCGATCACGTATTGCATAACGGGCTACCTCCTCAGGAGGAATGGCGGCCCGGCTCAGGTACATATCATCTCAACTCCGACTGCACCGGCTACATGATTCTGACATCGATGCCGACGGTGCCCGCCGACGCTTCGCCGGAACTGCGCCTCGAGATCGTAGTCAGCGACAACGGCAATGAGATCCGATCTGCAGTCAGCGGCTCACCCACAGTGTCTGCCTTCACCTCAACCATCACCAGTACCGCGACGCGGGTCCACGAGAGCACCCACGGATACCAATGGTAACGCCGATAGGGCCATCTGAAAACCGCTCAAGCGTACGAGGTAATAATCATTCCGCCCCGATCTGGATCTCGTCGATTTGTTCCAGAGGTTTCTGTCGGATGATGGTCCTCGCGGACCCTCAACTTTAGATCTCAAGAAGCCTGCGGGCAGATGGAGGGTGATCGTGATCATACAAGTCAATTGGCAATGCTTCCGGCTAGACGCCGCTACTACGCCTGTCTGGCGGGTGAAGCGTCGTAGTAAAGCTGGGCAGCCTACTACATTTGCATCAGGAATGGACAAGCCCAATGCGGTTTCATGGACTGCGCCAAACCCGCCAATACCGGGTCCCCCTTCAGGCTACTACTGTGCCTTCTGGTCAGTGACTGCGCAGGAGGCGATGGGAACGCAGTTTGCCACAATTTATCAGGGTGCAAACGCGAGTCCTTTTTTTTTGGGCGGGCAGTGGACCGTCACGGCCAATGCGTATTTCATTCCCCACTTCGGACCCGGTAGCATCGTTAATGTCGGCCCCGACCCGTTCGTCTGGATTGATGCTTTTGACATCCAGCTCGGGGATTTCATTCCGGACGATTTCGTGGACGTGACGCCGGATCCAATGGGAACGCTGACCGTAGAGGCGAACAACGGGTATATCGATACGGCGACGGACATTGCCGCTGGCAATCCGATAACGATTGCAGCACGGGACAAGTTGACGAGCAAGCCCAACAAGCAGTTTGTCTACTGGCAACAAGAACAAGTCATAGGCTCGGCAACGGTTGGCTTTCCTCCCGATAAGCACGACATTATTGCTAACAATAACGATCTGGTAGTTGCATTTAGTTTCTACAATGAGGTCCCACCGGGACCACCGCTGTACTTTGTTAACTGGAACCCCTGGGCCTATATTCTAACGGGGTTCGGAACGGTACCTCCGATTGGTCCCGTAGATCCCTTCGCACGGGAGGGGGCGGCCGCTCTGTCCCTTCAGGTGGCAGCAAAAACCGTCGCTCCCCAATTGCAGAAAAGGGTGCTGGAAATCTCGTTGGAGCAACTTCAACTCGCTGTTGGGACGCTTCAGAAGCAACTGAATTTGCCTGAAGATTAATCCAGGCCTGTTGACGGGCCGCGCTTCCGTTTCGGGACTGAGTGGGCCTGAATCGTCACAGTAGCTTTGCGTTGATTGATCGAAATCAGCGTTCAGGACTAGTGTCCAGGGACGCAAGGGCGTTGATGGAGACCGCTTCCTTGCCATAAATCTTTACGTAGACGTATGGGTAGGTGTGCTCGAAGACCTTCTTGCCGCAGCCGAAGACCGCAAAGCTGTCGATCATCTGCGAATAAGTTCCCGAGGTTATCTCTTTGTCCAGCTTAAGGAGGACCCGCTCATCCAGCCCAACGCTGGCAGGGCTTGCGGTTGCCCAGCCTTTGAGTCGGCCAGAATGTTTCATCTACTGGCGGCGTCCGGCTGCAGCCCCACCCTGCGTACCACCTGGTTACTGACCTACTCCGTTTCTCAAGTGCTTGATTGTTGTCCCCTGGGGTCAGGGGCGGAGACAGAGCTGGCAGAGATGCACAGCGCAGCCCTGCACTTTACCGGTCGGTACGCTGTCGCCTTCGCAGTTACTGCTAAACACTATGGAGTATTAGCAAGAGATCCGCATCCCGAGCTAGTGTGTTTTTCAGCCACCACTTCACAGCAGTTGGTTCATACTCCTTTTGAGGTGATTCTGGCAGGGCAATTCCCGAGACAACCGAATGGGCACAGGTGGGTCTATTCGTGGCTGCGGTGAAACTCCAGCTTCGCGGATTAGTAATTGGGAAACGCGCTTGTGTTTCGTAATTCCCGGTTTGTCGCCAAATAGGAAGTAACTTCGATTAACGTGTTTTAGCCGATGATGCGCCATTAGGCGATGCGGATCCGTTGGCCGCGGCGATTACGGGCGTAATGGAAACTCACCTACTCACGAACAATCTGATTTTCTTCACACCAGCCGAGCGCGATCTGCTTCAGGGCTTCTGTGCGAAATGCAAACCAGGACGATTCGATGCCGTGGCGACGCAAGGTGTCTTTGAAATTTCGGAATGCTCCGGGACCCTGGATGGCGTTCAGAAGAGCTTCGCGAATACTGCCGGACTCAACCAAGCGTGAGAAATCCTGCATGATCGCCCACTCGTGTACCTCAAACTTTGTGGGAAGCTCCTGGAAGCGGTCGGTAGAAACGATTCGCTTGGCAATCTCCCATTCGTGTTTCTGCCATGTAGGAAGATCCGGCTCCTCGTCGCCGGAGTCCTCTGCCTCACGCAGAAGAGCATGGGAGACGGTTTCCACCTGACCGGTGTCGAGATCCAAAAAGGCGGAGGACTCGTCGAATTGCATCTCCAGAGCGTCGACGATGTCTTTCAGACGCACAGTCGCGGGCATAGCTTCGAGAGACCATCATAACGCCTGCATTGTGCGCAGTTCCCCGGCTCGCCTTGAGGTCAAAAACTCGTCGAATCCGTCAAGGCCCGTCGTCCGCTTCTTCCCGAGGCGGCCGTGTGAGGCATTGTGTCTTGAAGTGAATGTGGCGATTGTGTCCGTGTGGTCGGACACCCGTCAGTAACGGAAAGATAACATCAGAGTAGGCGTTGACGCGCCCGAAATGCCGATTCCTAGCACAGACTTCGTTACATCAAACAACCCGCTCGGGGCGCGAATCACACCACAGGCTCATCGATGCGGACAGCCCGGCCAGCAGCACGGCCGCCGCATCCCTTCTTTGAGCTCCGAGCACACCCTTTCGACATGCTGCCGCCTTGTCTCATCTTTCTTGACGGAGATGGTCCAGCAGATCCACTCGTTGCGCGCGAGCGGCGTTATGTCTTCCCAAGCCGCGAGTGCCTTCGCGTCGGACGCGATCGCCTTTCGGAGATCAGCCGGAAGGGTTATGCGCGACTCCTCCGGAGATTCGAACGGTTGTCATAGGGTTATCCCGAAGGCTAAAGGATCAAGCATCTGATACGAGAGTACAACTCGGATTCCGGGACTATCGTCGCCTATGCGGACAGAACCCCGTTTTTCAACTCAATGTCCGGATTGGCGGTCACTCGCCCGTAATGCCCACACATCAGCTCATCCGCTAGGCGTTGCATAGGCTTCAACCTCCCAATACCGTGGAGAGGTGGCGACCTCAACATGTTGGTCATCGGGTTGAGTCTATGAACAAGGATTTACCGGGAGAAAATGATCATGAAGATTTCGTTTGAAGACAAAGTTGCACTCGTTACTGGCGCCGCATCTGGCCTGGGTCTTGCGACAGCCAAGGCATTTGCCGAGTCGGGTGCCTCCGTGGTGCTGGCGGACTGGGATGAGAAGGAAGTGCAAGCCGCAGCCAAGGGACTCGCCGATAAAGGTCACAAGACACTGGCCGTCCGTTGTGACGTTTCAGTTGACGCGCAGGTAGAGGCAATGGTAAAGCAGACTGTCGCCACCTTCGGAAGGCTCGATGCTGCCTATAACAATGCCGGCATTCAGGGTGTTCTGGCGGAAACTGCCGATTCCCCCCGCGATGATTACGACCGGGTCATGGCGATCAACCTGCGCGGTGTCTGGAGCTGCATGAAGTTCGAACTGCAGCAGATGCGCGAGCAAGGCAGCGGCGCCATCGTCAACTGCTCTTCGCTTGGCGGTCTAATCGGTGGCAACCAACGCGGTACCTACCATGCTGCAAAGCATGGAGTCATTGGATTCACCAAGAGCGCTGCTCTCGAATACGCAACTCGTGGCATTCGCGTCAACGACGTATGCCCGGGCATGATCCAGACGCCCATGTTCGACAAGATGATTGCCGAGGGTCAGGGAGAAGAGTTGAATGCGATGTTGAAGACCCTGGTGCCGATGGGACGGATGGGGCGGCCCGAAGAAATCGCCGATGCTGTCCTGTGGCTCTGCAGTTCGGCCGCATCCTATGTTACCGGCCAGTCGATTTCGGTCGACGGCGGCTATGTCATGCGCTAGTAGGCCGAGATAGAAGCGTAGCCCTCACTTCCCAACAATGATCCGGCCCGGATTCTACCGACTTTTCGAGTTCTGGGTGTGTGGTCGGCGATGCGGAAATAACCCGTTTTGGAGCTACTTCCGGCTGGCCGGTGACTCGGGCACAATCGTGAGAACGTGCCGCTAAATCGCCTGAAAGACTCCCTTCTGCCCGTAGCCGAACGGGCCAGCTGGAAAGCTCAGCCGACTTTCGAGAACAGGGAGTGAAAGCGCGGTCTTGCAGGGTGATCGGCGCATCTGCTATGCATGCTCGATGTGTGAACTCACCAAAGATGCTCTCAGAGAGATTGAGCGGATCCATTCAAACTGGATCGAGTACGAAATCGCTGGAAACAATCACAGCTTAATGGCGTTGTGCGCTGATGACATCGAATTGTGGCCGCCTGACGCGCAGCCTCTGCTTGGCCGTGCGGCGGTCTCGGCGCGGATGGTGCGTGAGAAGACGAAAATTCACTCCATTGAGATCACTGACCGACGTATTCGAGGTTCAAACGAGATTGCTTACTTGACCGCAAGCTACCGGACTACGTTTTCGTCGGCCGAAGACTCGACCTGCAGACAAGCCCTCGGAAGCCATCTGTGGATGCTGCGAAAGCGGACCGGTGAGTGGGTCGTTACCTTAGTGAGTTGGTCAGTGTGGGGCCGTGCCGATACTTCCGCGACAGGTCAGCCCCCACTATTCCCCAGCACTGGTGTCACATCCTGAAAACGAGCAACTTCGCGTCGGTGGCGGCCCCGAATTTCCCAGTTCATCCAGGCATGGCAGACCAGATGATGCTGGACCGGTCTCTCGGACAGAATAAGAATAAAGACCCCGGCTCACCCGCCGCGTCAGATGCAGCTCTGGTTCAGCTGTAGGGATGTAAATTTTCCTTCATATTTCCGCGCATCACAGGCTGCTGAGTAAGGTCTTTTTGGTGTACCGCATGGGCAAGGACTCAATCTGATCTGCAAGCTTCGCACTGCCTTGTCGGCGACCTACGAGGCGGACATAGCCCAGATAACTGCCCCGATCAGCCTCAAGCGCCTTGATTTCCACCCCATTGTCGGGAGCTATCACCTTGTGCCAGTCCAACCAAAGTCGCCATCCCTTCGAGCATGGTATCGCTCACTTCCACGTCCATGATGCCTGTTCGTGCCCAGTGCTGGCGCCACCAATCCGCCGAATGCAGACACCAGAGATCCTGAGTCCACCACTCGCCGAGTGCTCTCCAACGGGAGTAGTGTTCCGGCCGAGATACTTATCTTTGGTCCCTAACCCTCCCCGATTCCATGCATGATCAGCTTTTAGGTACGTCACTGGTCTATCAAGGCTGGACAACTGCTCCCCAGTCAACATCCATTCCTTCGATCGAGGTCCAGGCTCACGCTCGGCGCGTGAGTGCCGCGCGTGAGCAGAGAACTTCACTTGACTATTGCTTTTCGCAGGTTACGTGCGTGTTCCAATCCACGAACGCACCGTTGGGGTTGTCCCGCCACGCCCAGACATGAAGTTCGAACAGTGCCGGCAAACCATACCGGTTGGGGGTATCGATGAACTGGAAGGTTTGGCCTTCGAGCACCGGCGGAGCGGGTCCTTCGCCAGCCACGGGGCGGCCAGCGCGACGTACTCAACCCCAACCAGCCGCCTGCCCTCCCCCGACGGCCCGTGGATCACGCTGGTCGTTGTTGGCGGACTGACCTCAAAAAACACACGTGACAGCCGCCTTTCTCTTTGGCTGCAAAAGATGGCGGGCCGCGTACGACGAGTGGCTTCCGTGTGCGTTGGAGCCTTTGTCTTGGCTGAAGCGGGTTTACTCCACAACAAGCGAGCAACCACTCACTGGGCCTTTGCGAGCGATCTGCAGAAGAAATACCCAGATGTCAAAGTCGATGCGAATCCCATCTGGATACAAGACGAGAATATTTATACCTCTGCCGGAGTCACGGCCGGCATCGATCTCGCGCTGGCGATGGTAGAAGAGGACCAGGGCGCTTCGGTGGCATTGGAAGTGGCGCGCGGCCTTATCGTGTTTCTGCGTAGGCCTGGCAGTCAGGCGCAATTCAGCGTTTCCCTATCAACGCAAGCTTCGGGACGTAAGGCGCTACATGACCTTCAGGTGTGGATGGCAGAAAACCTGAACAGCGATCTCTCTGTTGATGCACTCGCCAGGCGTGCTGCTATGAGCCCGCGGAACTTCAGTCGTGTCTTCAGAAAGGAAACTGGCATTACCCCCGCTAAATTCTCGGAACGCTTACGCGTGGAGGCTGCACGCCGACAACTGGAACAAACTGTTAGGGCCGTCAAGGAAATCGCTGCTTCCTGTGGTTTCAGCAGCTCTGAGATCATGAGACGTACTTTTCTCTCACAGCTGCAGGTTACTCCCAGCGCTTATCGGCTCCGTTTTCAGCGCCATAGTCCATCTGGGACAAGCCGCGTTGCTAATCAGGCCGAATTCAATCAGCCGCGTTGATATCTATCCTGTTGCGGAATAGGTATCTCGTTTTTCGGCATCCTGTTAGGCCCGCCAGAACCGGAAGTAATCCAAGTGGACGTGTAGTCGGCTAATCGGACACGTGAACCGGATCCGCATCTGTACGAGATACCCGCTTTGACATGATCAGGCCTTCGTCAGCCCCTCGTGAACAATCTCAAGAGTCTCTATTGCTACATCATTCGCAGATGCGTTAAAGGTTGGTCCCGCCCATTTGGTCGGCCATCCGTCGATGAAGTTCCACCGGGCTTTCTCTCCATCGCCAGTCTCATCGGCGACGATAATCGACCCACTCTTGGGTTGAGGCTTGCCCTCAGTCACCGACTCGAACCAATCCCAGAGGCTGTGATCGTCGGTGTAGCCCCGCTTGAGAATGATATTTGTGTACTTTTGCAGGCCCGGCAGCTTTCGTACGGCTTGGCTTGGTTCGCCGAAGGCATCAGAGCCTGCACCGAGCCCGGAGCACTCATGGAATCCGGCCCGAAAGATTCCGTCGATTTATAACTTGAAATTGAATCCGCGAAATGGATCCTTCCTGTCACGGGTTGCCATCGTTATTGTCCTTTCCGTAGCAAGTTGATTCTCGAGCGATGCACTGTTGCGGGTTCAGTAGCGTTCGTGGCTTTATCACTTTATTGCAAACGATTCCAGAAAGCCGCACTCAGTGCATCGGAACGCTGCGATTTGATAGTTTGTTATTCCGCGAGATACTGTTCCGAACCAGAAGCTCTTGTCAGGAAGTCCCCGAAACCATGATTCCGGAAGAGCGCCTCCCTGCATTCTGTCGATGATGAAGCCTTCCTCCATTGTTCCCTGACATTTCGGACATTTGGGCAATTGCTTCAACATGGAAATACCACCCTTCCACTCCGTTTTCGCAGTTCCCTAGAATTGTCTCAGGACTCCCTGTGGCAGTTGGTCACCGGCGTTTTAAGTTGGGTGCGCGCCCTGTTGAACTTCATGCCACCGTTAGATGCGCACGGCGAATTCAGCGCATGACCTCGGCGTTCGCATAAATCGCCGTTAGCGAGTGGCGCATATCGTGGGATATCGAGCATGCCATCTTGCCGATTATCGACATCCTCTCTCCCTCTATCCGTTGGCTTTGTGCATGCCGCTGCGGTCCGCTTCGCAGATCCAAGCCAACTCTGTTATCGAAGACGAGGAGATTGCCGCGATCTGAAATATTTGCTTTTCGACGTTGGGTTCTCACTGCTCCGCCCTCGCGATTTCTGTTCTTGTTGCTCACGGCCCGTTGCCCTCTAAGCTAATCATCTGACCTTTGCTCAGGCGCGGCGCAGGTCGGCACGTTCGTTTGAAAGATCAACGGTCTGGCCCTCCACTCTTCCGCCCAGGGAGTGAACAGTCTTCTGAATCGGTCAGGGGGGCTTGAGGACGACTACAACATTGGCTCCTGGCAATAACGCCTGCTCCACCACCGCCAGTCCAATCCCGGACGATCCACCGAGGATAATTACTCGCCTTCCTAGCAAACGGCCCCCTTGTTGCATTGAAGTCTCCTTCCTTTGTTGCTGACGTACACATCCTCAGACGGCGAGACTATCGCCGGTTATTCATCAGTGTGTAACTCTGCACAGTTTCAATTTAGACCCATTAAAGCTTGAAGGGCAGAACTTGCGTCAGCATCTCCAGGGTTGAGTTGAAGCACTCGCGCGTACAGCTTCATGGCGAGATCCGGCCTGCCGCCATTTCGATAAATCTCGGCCAGATCAAACAGGGGTGTTGGATCGCCTGGATCGATTCTGGCCGCCCTGAGGAATTGCAGAACAGCGTTATTCGTGTCTCCTGTATTCAATAAGAGAACACCGAGATCGCAGTACGCATCATCGCTATGAGGTGCAAGAGTGATAGCACGTTGATATTGCGATTTGGCAGCGTCGATCTTGCCAAGCGACAGAAGTGCAGTTCCATAGTTCGTCACAGCTTTCACGTCATCGGGCTTGAGTTGAAGCGCCTTCTGAAGCATTTGGGAAGCCTCTTCCGCTCTTCCCAGGTTCAAATCCACATTTCCAAGTCCGGCAAGTGCGGGCTCATAGTACGGCTCCAAACCGACTGCTTTCTTGTATTCACCCCTCGCGCGAGCGAAATCTTTGCGCTCTTCTAGTATGGCACCCAGATCGTAATGCAGCTTCGCACTGCGAGGAGTAGCCTGCAAAGAATGCCCATAAAGACGCGCTGCATCTGACCAATCCGAGATTCGTGTCTCCAGTCGATAGACACTCCACAACACCCATACAGCGATTAGTCCGAGAACGAACGGCCGCCAACGCAGATGCGATTCTCGGCCGATGGCGACAACCATCAAGGCCACGCCTACCGACGCTACGTAGGTATAACGTTCGGCCATACCCTGGTAGATGAACACGATGCCGCAGAACGGCAACAGGCCGATTCCCATCCACGCAAAACCAATTGGCAATCTCGGAATCTCACGACGTATAAACATCAGTGCAGCACAGGCTAGAGCCAGACATAGCCAAGCTGCAAGCGCATAACGGGACCATCCAGGTGGCGGCGTGTCGGTCGATCGTTCCATGCTCATGTGGATTGGAAGAACCATCCAGCCGAGATACTTCCAGAAAAACAGCCCAAAGGAAGCCATCGACACTTTTGCTGGGACTCCGGTTGCGCCAGCACCATGTCTCAGCCAAAAGTAAAACAGTATCGCAGTGACGGACAGTCCGAAGAGCATCACGGCTGCTCGGCTGTTGCTTCTGTGCTTTGCGATTATCAGGAGCAGCGTGAAAGCAATAATCAGCACGCCCTCTTCATGGGAAAACAATCCACAAAAGGCGGCTAGAAAATAGCCAACAAGATATTTCACCGCAGGACGAGAGAAATACCGTTCCGCAAACAATGTCCCAAGCAACAGGAAACAGACGGTCAGGCAATACGGGCGACCGGAGATCCACGCAACCGCCTCCGAGTTAATTGGAAGACACATCGCAAAGTAGCGACGTAAGTGCCGAAGACAGAGAGGAAATATGGAGTTCGCGCAAGAGTAGAAAGAGAAACAGGCCACTCACCCAATGCAGCAGCACATTCGTCAGATGAAAAGCAACTGGGTTCAGTCCCCAAAACTTTTCGTCGATGGCCAGGCTCAGCCAGAAGAGAGGACGATAGAAGGACTCTTGACTGCCGCTAAGGTCTGAGGCAAACAGTACGGGCGAGTGAAAGTAGGTGAAGCTCCTTGCTAGAGAACATAGAGACCGGTTCTCTACGATCTGCGGCGCATCGTCATAGGGGGAGAAACCCGCTGTAACGGCATGTGCATAGAGCACAGTGATCCAAAGAATGCTGGCCAGGAAATAGGTTGCAATCGGATAACAACGGCACCATTGGGCCACTCGTATGTAGAGTCTTGTAGTCATCATCTATTCCATTGGGTATGCGACGAGTGATTCAAGCAAAGCAGCAAGTTGCGCCTCGGAACTAATCAGTGGTGGTGAAGACAGCGATCGAAAGGCGTCTTCGTCAAGGTAGAGACCCCATTTGGAGCTCGGGATGGGACTCCATGCGCCGAGATTCAAAGTTAAATGCGGTATCGGCAACGCCCTCAGTCGCGGGTGTCCTCACAGGCCGCCCTCAATATCAATTCGGTGTTTTCTAGAAGGTAAGGTATGAGGAAGTAGCTTGCGTGCAGCAATCGAATTGCCCCGTTTGTGGTTGCGATTCCTACGTTCTGTTCACCGTCGAGTCCCTGCAGAGCGGTTGGCCCCCAGACGGCCTCCAGCTTGAGCTTGCCGAATTCGGATTCATATGGCATCTGCCCGAGATTTGAAACCATGAGATCTCTAGCGAACGCCCCAGCGGCAATCTGGGCCGCTGTCTCAACGTCCATATCTTTGGTCATGATTGCTTCCAGGCCATGCAACGACGTCGAGAGCGATTGGAAGGTCTGAGGTGGAGAGAGCTCCTGCTTTGCAAAGCGCGCCAGCTCCCAAAAATCCCTTGAATCACCAGGGTGAAAAGGAATCATGCCTCCGCCCAGATAGAGGCCGCATGCCTCTCCCGCACCTAGAAGTGCCCGCACATTGATCGGCGACATCACGCGGACTGACTGTTTACGCCATGTACTTGAAGTTTTTCGACCTGCAAGAACTAGCGCGGCGCAGAGCGCCCCTTGAACCGTAGTCCCTTCGCGTCGCGCCCGCTCCTTGAGGGTCGCAGTTAGATGTTCGTCCAACTTTCGCGCGGTGACCCTCGGTGCCATACCGTTCCCTTCTCGGTACAGCGCAGGTTCCGCTTGAGGAGCATCGGCTTGCGATGCCTCTGCCTGGACAAGTTTCTCCCCTTCTGGCAGCCCGCTTAGCAACTCTTCGGCGCTGCTACTGAATGAGAGAGGCTCAATTTGCCCACCAGAGAGCACCTGAAGAAGATCGCGGATCAGAAAGACGAGCGCCATTCCGTCAGCGATAGCATGATGAGCGATCATGATGAGAACGGCAGACTGCGGCTTGTGGATTAGCACGCTCCTGATAAGAGGTGCTTGGTCGGGAGTAACCGGAACCGCCATCTCGTGGTCCAACTCCAACTCCCAGCGTCCCTGCACCCTTCCATCGACCACCCGAAGCGGTATTGGTGCTCCCTCTACCTGATACAGAGCCGGTTGACCCGCTTCGTTTCTATTAATCGAAGTGGAAAGGACGGGATGACGTCTCTGCACTGCATCGAGCGCGTCCCTCCAGCTCTGCACCTTTGTAATGCCTTTGACTTCGGCTGTGACCGTGAAGTGGGCCGGATGGTTCTGATCCATGAGCCAGAACAAGCGCTCCATGGCGCCCAGCGCTCGGACTTCCTTCTTCGTGTTGGCAGCCGACTTTATCGATGCATCCTGCAAGATAGTCTTCCTCCTATTGCCGTATGTGTGCGAGTGGGATTCAAATGCCCGGACAAGGGCGTGCCCACAACCGAATGCTCGTAGGCGCTCATTGTCTTTCGCTCACATGAGCCGCACCTTCATAATCGGAACTGTGTCCGCGTGCTAGATCGGTATCATTTGGGACAAGCTCGCGATATGTCTTCTGACGACTTCGGCAGACGCTTCTAGCGCCCTCCGCTCGGAGTGATTTAGCGCAACTGGAAGTACGCGCGTGATCCCGTGCCGATCGACAATGCTTGGGAGAGATAGTGCTACTTCACCTAATTGCAGTGATTCGGGCACCCGGCTCGAAACGGTCAAGATTGCCCGTTCATCCCTCAGAATGGCGCGAATGATACGAACCAGCGCGGCTCCAATTCCGTAATAGGTTGCGCCCTTCGCATCGATAATGTCGCCTCCAGCTGTTCGCGTTTTGCTCGCGATCCTGGCTAACGAACTCTCTTCATGCGGTAGCCTTAGTTCTTTGGAGAATTCAGTGAGAGGAACTCCCGCCACTCGAGCCGACGATAGGACGGGAATTTGGCTGTCACCATGTTCTCCGATGACGTATGCGTGAACGTTGGCAGAGGCAATCCCGTAGTGTTCCGCAAATCGGCGGCGAAAGCGCGATGTGTCGAGAGATGTTCCCGAGCCAATCACTCGACCGGCAGGAAGTCCGGACCATTTCCATGCCGCATATGTCAGAACATCGACCGGATTCGATGCAATCAGCAAGATGCCGGGCGGATTCTGCAGACAAACGTCATTGACTAGGCCGTGCAGTATCGCTCCCGTATCGCGTAGCCGTTCCATGCGCGACTTCTGAGCCGACTGGCTGACCCCTGCGGTGACGATCGTTACGTCCGCCGAGCAGCTGTCCGAAAAATCACCGACAAGGATGCGAGTGGTATGGGAAAACACTTCAGCATCACGTAAATCGTTTACGTGCCCCTCGGCACGGCGCGAATCTCGATCGATGAGTACAATCTCAGCCGCCATTCCTGACATCATCAGTGCAAACGCTGTTGTGGAACCCACAAACCCGGCACCCACGATCGCGACACGAGGAACTCTGGGTTCAAGTGATGAATGTGTCGAAATATTCTGCACCGAGGACACGATCTCAGGAAGCCGTATAGGTCCAATATTCTCCTCGCGCCGTCGGCCAAGCTTCGCCCGACGAGTTGTAAGTTCTTCTTCAGTACAGGAAGCAGAGAGCCCCCGCCTGCTTGAGATCCGAATCAGCAAGATTTGTCTAAATCCACTTGGAACTTACTTCTCCGATATTTGCCTTAGCGACAATAACCAGAGGTCATGGCCCCTCTGCATCGCGTTAGGGTCCTTCTTGCGGAATTCCACTACTACCGGTCCTCTCACGACCTCCTCGGTCACGACACGACAACCCTCAGGTGCTTTGAGCAGGAGAAACGTATGGTAGGCATCCATGTCTGCCCCCTCACCGAACCAGCCGATACGTGAGTCCAGCACAAATTCATGCACCTGGCTCTTAATGTGCACGCCAAACGTATCCCATGAGAATTGGGTGTCCTGGTGAAGCCTGCCATCGGAACTGTTCAGCAGCTTCACATTGTGTGAGTTCGGATACCATTCCGGCCAGGCCTGCGCTTGAACGAGATGTTGCCAGACAATCGAGCAGGATGCCTGAATCAGCAACTCGTTATGAGCGAATAAATCGGCGTCTGCCGGTGCGTGTTCTGCGGGCCAATGGATCTCAGAGGAGCGTAATGGCCAATCGGGGTTGTCGACCTGCGAAGTCTGTGCGGATGTGGGGGGTGCCGTCGTCATCCCGGAAGTTAGGGCAAGCATGACCAGCGCGGTAATTCTTTTGTTAGAACCCATGGTCCTCTTCCTTTTGTGTTGAACTTACCGCGACGTTAAATCGCACTGGATTCTCCTTCCCGCTAACTACGTACGCTTCTAAAGATGACGAGACCATTCCATACGCTTCATGCATAATATGCATGACCATCATGCGTTTAAAGAAACCCTCTAAGTCCGTTTGAACCTTCTCATCCTGAATGCCCAGGCACCGACTACGCCAGTTGGCGCTGCTGGATGAACTTCAGCACCGCCACACTCACACTCCACACTCAGACTCTCTCTTGTTCCACCAGCTTCGCCGGATGCAGCAGATCCTCAAACCCCAGCCTGCGAATCATCTCCGCCCGCACGCGATCCATCACCATGTTCACCACTTCTGACCCATCCGACGCCGGATCGACAGTGATGCGAAAAGGCCGCTTGCCAAACGGTGTGTCTACGACCTTCACAATCGCGTCAGCCACTGCCTGCACATCCGCATCCTCAGGTACCGTTGCCGCCAATGCCGTCAGCAGCGGCTCCTCAAATCCGGCAAATGGACCGGCCGCGTACTCCGCTGATCGTGCAGTGTCCGCCGGCTTGCCCGCATGCGCAAAGTGATTCGTACCCTTGGTAAACGCACCGGGAATCACGATCGTCGTCTCAATGCCCCATCGCGAGAGCTCCCGCGCATAGCTCACAGCCAAGGCATCTAGCCCTGCCTTCGCCGCAAAATAGGGAGCCAGGTATGGAGGCACTCCACCCGTAGTGCTGCTGCTCCCAACCCACAGCACGAGACCGTGCTTCTGTTTACGCAACTGTGGCAGCGCTGCACGATTTACCCTCTGCGCACTTAATACATTGACGTCATAGAGCTCCGCTAGTTGCTCTGGAGTAAATGCCTCCGTCGGGCCAAACACCATGTGCCCGGCATTGTGGACCACTACATCCAGCCGTCCGGTCTCTGCGAGGAGGTGCGCAATCGCTGCATTCGCCGACTCCTGCGAAGCCACATCCAGTTCTACCGTCCGCAGATCGACATGATTCTCCAAAGCAAACTGCTTCGCTACCTGTACCTGCAGAGCATTCCGCCCTGTTGTATCGCGCATGCTCGCATACACTGTATGCCCAGCGTTCGCCAACGCCCGCGCCGCCAGAGCCCCAAACCCACTCGAGGCACCCGTAATCACAATCACGTATTTCATCATCAGTCTCCTTTGCACCGTGCATTTCAGGCAGTACCTTTACGACATGCCCCCATTCGCTCGCAGAATCTGCCCGTTGATCCAAGCGCCATCTGGTCCAGCCAAGAAGGAGACTACGTTGGCAATGTCTTCGACCTGTCCAAGCCTCTCCAACGGATTCAGCTTGCTCAGATGATCGATCTGCTCCGGCGTCTTGCCGGTTAGGAAGAGCTCCGTTGCGATGGGTCCCGGCGCTACCGCATTCACCGTGACCCTACGCCCGCGCATCTCGTTGGCGAGCACGCGCACCAGTCCCTCAACTCCGGCCTTTGATGCGATGTAGGCGCCATACGTGGGCAGATTCAGCCCCAGCACGCTCGAGGAAAGCCCGATAAGCCGTCCACCCTCGACCACTTGCTTCGCAGCTTCGGCAAACACTACAAACGGGCCGCGCAGGTTTGTCGCAATTACTCTGTCAAAGCTCGCCACATCGCCCTTACTGATAAGCGAGTTCTCCATGATTCCCGCATTGTTTACCACCACATCGATATGTCCATATACCTCAATCGTCTTCTCGAACATCTGCTTCACCTGCTCGGGATTGCTGATGTCCGCTTGCAGCGCCAGCGCCTCGCCATCCGTACGGCGAATCCCGTCCACTACTTCCTGCGCAGCCTTGTTGCTGCCTGCATAATTCACCACCACCGCAAATCCATCCGCGGCCAGCCTCTTCGCAATCGCGCGTCCAATTCCGCGGGAAGCACCAGTAACAATCGCTGTCTTTGCCATGATTCCTTCCTCCCGGCTTCGCTTTTTTTCCTTCTTGTGAAGCCCGTCTATGACAAGAGCATGCGCCTGCATCTGACATAAATCCAATGCATAATGTTAATATTCAATATGCGTATAACGCAGCTTCGCCAGGCCGATCTCAACCTCCTCATCGTCTTCGCGGTACTCGCCGAAGAGCGTAACGTTTCCCGCGCTGCCGGGCGCCTGCTCCTTAGCCAGCCGGCCGTCAGTCGTGCCCTGCAGCGTCTTCGTGACATGTTCCACGATGACCTCCTCATACGCGCTGCATCTGGCTACGAACTCACCCCACAAGGCCAGCGTCTCCTTGGC
This sequence comes from uncultured Acidobacteriaceae bacterium, assembly GCA_963782175.1. Taxonomy (GTDB): domain Bacteria; phylum Acidobacteriota; class Terriglobia; order Terriglobales; family Acidobacteriaceae; genus Silvibacterium. The sequence continues at coordinate 296,456 of CAWAIX010000002.1, read as the reverse complement.
GAACTCGAAGTCATGCTGCCCAAGCTTGATCGCCTCCTCAGTGGTTCCAGTTTCGATCCCGCCACCGAACAGGCCGCCTTCCGTATCGCCGCGACCGACAACGCCGCCGCCGTCCTTGCGCCTCTGCTTTGTCGCAATGTCTTGCCCGGCGCAAAGAAGGTCCGCATCGACTTCCTGCCCTGGCACACCGGCGTCTACGACCAGCTCGCGCACGGTAGAATCGATCTCGCTATGGCGGCCAGCATTGTCGACGTCCCGCCACCCCTGCAGAGCCAGATGATTTACAACGAAGATTTTCTCTGCGCTGTGGATGCAAAGAGTCCCTATAAGAGCGCTCTCACCATCGGCCAGTACGTCAAGGCGGAACACATCAGCATCGCCATCCAGTCCGGCATGCAGGTGGTTCCCGATAAGCCTCTCGCCGCTAAAGGTTATAAGCGAAAAATCGCCATGCAACTGCCCTACCACGAGGCCGCCATCCGCTGCGTTCCGGGCACACACTACATCGCTACGGTGCCGCGCCGCTTCGTGGAGGGAGCGACGCCCAATCCCGCTATCCGCTTCATCAAGCCGCCTCCCGAGGTCAGCAGTTTCCGTTACGTCATGACCTGGCATCCACGCGTTAACACCGACGCAGCCCACACCTGGCTCCGCCAAACCATGCGCCAACTAGGTGCCTCCCTGTCCCGCTAAGCGCGGTTTTCGGTGAGCGCGTTATCGCCAAATCATTCGCCAACAATGAAACGCGAGACACTTGGCCGAAAAGTCGCCTCCTCGGACAAGTGACTCTTGCCTATCAATGGGCGAAAGTGCCACGTGCTGGTGGTGTGTTTGGTTAGTACCTTTCTGCTGCTGATTTGCGATCTTAAGCGCGTTTGCGAACGCGTGCTGCCAGGGGTGGACGATGCCAAATTTCGGAAAGATGTCCTTGCCGACCAGGTGCGACAAGCAGTTGCCTTTCTCGCTGTATTCGCCTTCTAAACTCAAAGCGAGCGGGATGGTCGCTGCCGATAGCAAGCGAACAGTTAGCGTACTTTTAGCCCTATAAACTCATCGCATGACCCCAGCAGTCGACCGGCGCGCCCGGGAAGATCTCGACCTTTTCCTCCTCGCTCTCATCAGTCAAGGCATCGACACCCCCTACCGTATGCAGTCTCTGGCCGGGATCTCTCAAGGGACTAGCCTGCAAGCGATCCAACGGCTCTTCGAGCACGGGCTCATTCGATCCAGCGCAGAAGGTTCCAGACGGCGCAAGACCTGGTCTCTGACGCGTGCCGGACGAAGCCGGCTTCAGCGCGACTCCCGGCCTCGTGCATCGCAAGATCCCATCAACGGCAATTTCGAAGGTCTGCTGCGGACCGCCTTATTGATGGCATTCGTACATGGGGATTTCCAGTCAGCCAGTTCTGTCCTGAGTGCCGCGGCCACTCGGCCCCAAAAGATTAACGGGGATAAGATCCAGAAGCGTGGTGAAGTTCCAGAGATAGCCTCCGTTTACACTCGGATGCGCCGTCTCAGAATAGCACAGATCGCCAGAGTCGAAGCAAAGATCCTCGCGCAGTTGGCATTGGATCTGCGGTCAAGGGGTAAGGCCTAGTTCGCTGGCCCTATCCACTGCGTGTTCCAAAAGGCTTATGTCGGGTTTCCGCAACTCCCATAGACCTGATCCCGCTCAGGTTCAAAATTGCTTTCAATTTAGCCGGTGCAACTTTGGAGTAAACCAGATATGGCCCCCAATCCGCGCCGGCAAGAACGCTCGCAAGCCATTCTTGCCGATCAAACCGATTCCCCGGATCGCTTCCTTACTGCCGAGGAGGCCGCAGAATCTCTCGGCGGAATCAATCCCCGTAGCCTTGTTCGCTGGGCCAGAGAAGGCCAAGTTCCTGCCTACCCGCTGGGAGAGGGAAGGCGAAGGTTATGGCGCTTCCGCAGTGCAGAACTGCGCCAGTGGATGCAGTCGCGCCGCAGAGGTCCGGTCCTTGCAGACTGCGCCGATTCAGGTAGGCTGTTTCCAGCCACTGATGCTTCCGAGCAAAGGAGATTTCAATGATCGGAAGCAATCGTTTTCAGAACGGAAGCCTGATTCGCGTGAAAAACAGAACAGCTCCGGACACCTGGTACTTCCGCTTCTATGAGGAGCGGGAGGGGCGCCGCGTGTATCGCAAACAGCGTATCGGTACGGTGCGGGAAATTCCGCACTGCCGCGATGCAGAGAAGGCTGTTCTTGTCCTTCGCACCAATATCAACTCTGGAGTTCGCTCCCCGGAGACGGTGAATGAGCTCATAGCCCACTACCTCAAACACGAACTGATCCCGGCGCAAAAAGCATATTCCACCGTTGAAGTGAACCGCAGCTTTCTGAAGTTGTACGTCGCTCCGAAGTGCGGCAGCTCTAGGCTCTCGGCTGTTAGAACTGTTGCTGTTGAGCAGTGGCTTCATACTCTGCCCCACTCACCGGCTACCCGGACGAAGATCAAAGCCGTCTTCTCTGCGATCTTCTCTCACGCGATCCGTCATGAATGGGTTCAACACAATCCCATTCTGGCGGTGCGCTCGTCTGCAAAACGACTCCGGGAGAAAGATATCTTGGACCCAGCGGAGTTCGCCGCCCTGCTCGATCAGTTAAACGTTCGGGACAAGGCAATGGTGATGCTGGCGGGAAGCACCGGCCTGAGACGGTCGGAGTTCATCGCACTGCGTTGGGAGGACATCGACGCCACCACGTTGGAAATCTCCATCACGAAGTCATGCGTGCGGGGCAGATTCGGAGACACCAAGACGGAGGCGAGCCGGAAGCCAGTTCCCTTGCATCCTGTCGTGCTGAAGGCTCTGCTCGATTGGCGGGCGGTGTCGCTCTACCAGGCGGACACGGATTTCCTTTTCGCGTCCGACCGGCTCAACGGTAAGAAGCCCCTAAGTCCCGACATGCTTCTGAGGAAGGTCATTCGACCTGCTCTGGAGCGTGCGCGGATCACTGGAAAGGTGATCGGCTGGCATTCATTCCGGCACTCGCTGGCGACAAACCTGCGTAGTCTGGGCGTGGATGTGAAGGTGGCTCAGGAGCTGTTGCGGCACGCGAATAGCCGCACGACGCTGGACAACTACACCCGCGCTGTCTCAGCTCAGAAGCACGAAGCTATCGGCAGGATCGTTGAACTGCTCCTGCCACGAATGACAACGTCTGAAGAGCCTCAGCACCCTTCAGCACCCTCGGAACATCAGCCGGCCATAGGATGATGCTCCAAGTCACTCATTTTGCTTAGGATATGGTAGGCACGAGGAGATTCGAACTCCTGACCTCTACCGTGTCAAAATCCTAGTATTCGGTAATTCAACAACTTACAGGTTATCCGGGACTGCCAAAATCCTTGAAGATCCGTCATGATCGCCACGAAAAGCGGAACGGATGCGGAACCGGTAATTGTCGGCTAAACCGCATGACCATGGAAGCAGCAGTACACACGATAATTTGTCAGCCGCCGCGAGCCGGTCGATGGATGCACCGCCGGGCTTCTCTCGATAGCATAGGTTTGAAAAGGTGTAGAAGCCTATGTCCTCGAACGAAACTACTGCGTCCCGCCAGCACGCATCCAGCGGTCCAGCATCGCCGCAACTCCCTGAACCAAGTCACGCGGAGCGCATCCGCACCCTCATCTCGCTCGCTTCGGTTGGCACACTGTCCACGCTCTCCCACAAGCATCCGGGATTTCCCTTTGGATCTCTTATGCCCTTCGCGCTCGACTCTGGGGGCCGGCCTCTCTTTCTGATTAGCGGTATGGCCATGCATACCCAGAATCTGCAGGCGGACTCGCGTTGCAGCCTCTTCGTTGGTCAAGAGAATGCCGGTGGCGATCCGCTTGGGGCTGCTCGGGGCACTCTGATCGGCGTTGCCGAACCTGTTCCCGCAAGCGATCTAGCTTCCGTTCGAGAGACCTACCTTGCACGTCACGAGAACAGCCGTTATTGGGTCGACTTCTCCGACTTTAGTTTCTTCCGGCTCCAACCCGTCGACCTTTATTACGTGGGCGGCTTTGGCGTGATGGGATGGGTCGAGGCAAGGGAGTACCAGGATGCGGCTCCTGATCCGCTGGCTGGCGTCGCACCCGGCATCCTCGCCCACATGAACGCTGACCACGTAGATTCGATGATCCTGCTGGCACGTTCTCGTCCTGGAGTTGAGGCAACGGAAGCGACCATGACTTCAGTCGACCGACTGGGCTTTACACTTCGATTGAAAACGAATGAGGGAATGAAAGGCGTTCGCATCAACTTCCCCCGCGAGGTAGCTACTCCGAAGGACACCCGGACGGTGCTGGTCGAGATGGTCCGCCAAGCCCAGGCACTAAGCGCGATCGGGCGAAAAGCGTCTACCCAGAACGAATAATTCTCAGGATTATTCACTTGACGAAGGGTAACTAACAACAAGTGGTCCTCCGCTTCTGAAAAGCCCGTCAGAGAGGTCCGGAAGACTGGACGCCATACATGTCAGGAATCAACCCTTCCTATAGTCATTCGAGTAGAAGGCGCGTGTGATACCGGTCGCTGCTTTTCGTTTCTGCAAGCGCTTTAGCTCGCCGGCTGCAGCTGGCCGCTCGGGGTGGAATTCGATATTTCGAGTTCCTCTTCGGTCATGTCGATGGGGATGTCGGCAAAGAGAGGGGTGCTGAGATAGCGTTCACCGGTATCGGGCAACATGCACAGGATGGTTGAGCCCTTCGGGGCTTCTGCTGCGACCCGTAAGGCTGCTGCGAAAGTTGCGCCCGAGGTGATGCCCACAAAGATTCCCTCTTTGCGAGCGAGCTCTATACTCCAGCGCATTGCTTCTGCGTTTTCTATGCGCAGAATTTGGCTGACGACTTCCGTGTTCACAGCGTCATCAACGAGTTTTGCGATAAAGTCAGGGCTCCAGCCCTGCATCGGATGAGGTTTCCAGGCGGGGTGGGTTGCTGCGGCAGATCCGTCCGAGTTACGCTGCTGCTCGATGCCGCTGGAAAGCATGGCTGCATCGTCCGGCTCTGCGACTATGATCTTCGTTTCAGGCCGCTCTTTCGCGAGTACACGGGCTACACCCTTTAACGTTCCGCCAGTGCCAAATCCAGTCACCCAGTAGTCCAGCCGTTCACCCTTAAAATCTTCCAGTATCTCTTTGGCGGTAGTGCGAGAATGCATGTCTGCGTTCGCTTCATTCTCAAATTGACGCGTAAGAAACCAGCCATGCTCTTCAGCCAGCTCTACGGCTTTAGCAACCATGCCTGTACCTCTGGCAGCGGCAGGAGTAAGCACAACTTTTGCTCCTAGGAATCGCATCAGCTTGCGCCGCTCGATGCTGAAAGCTCTCTGCCATAGTAACGACAAGCGGATAGCCCCTTTGGGCGCACACCATTGCGAGCCCAATACCCGTATTGCCGCTGGTCGCCTCAATTACGGTTTGGCCGGGCTTGAGCTTACCCGTCCTCTCTGCATCCTCTATGACGCCAAGCGCGAGACGATCCTTGACGGAACCGAGAGGGTTGAAGGCCTCGATTTTAACGAAGAGATTTATTTTGGGCGGCGCGAGCTTATTAATCTTTACGACCGGTGTGTTGCCAACCGTTTCAAGGATGTTGGTATATCTCCGCCCCATGAATGCTCCTTTGGATGCCGACCCTACCTACAGTACAGCAACTGCACCCCACAAGCGTCTCCCTGAACCGGGAAAAACTGGATTGAGCTCGTGCCAGGTCGCTTCATTCCATCATCACGGCAATCACCCAGCCACAAACATTCTTGGAGAAAAGAAAATGGCCACCACCGCCCTCAAAACCAGCAGCTTGCCTCGCGAATTTGTCTTCAACGGCTCACGAATTCCCGACCCAGATCCACGCATGAGCATCGACCAGGTCCGCGACCTGCTTACGCCTTCGTACCCCGAAATTGCGACTGCGACGATGACTGGGCGGAGGACACAGGAACGAGCTTGCGTTACTCCGTCTCCAGAGCCATCGGTTCGAAAGGGTAAAGCCATGCCCCGGTCTGAGATGACACGAGAGGAGCTGGTGGCGCTATTCGCGATGAAGGCGACCGCGCCACCTCCGGAGGCGAACGAATTACTCGCGAGGCATCTCCAATGCAAAAAGTCGATACGTCTCGCCGGCGCCGTCCGGCAAGCCATGGACCGGTTCGCGGGGACAGACACCCCGCCGCTCTCCACTCTATCGGAGCTTCTTCCACCACCCCTCGGATGACTATCCTCGCGCCTGCTTTCGGTCAGGCTCTTCCCAGCCCATCGCACTCTCTCCAGTTGGCGGAGGAGGAACGAACTTCACGTCCTGCTTCCGCTGGTTGGACGAGCGCGGAATTGCGCCTCAAACCTTGGTGTTCCTCACTGATTTATGTGGTGCATTCCCGAAAAAGGCTCCTTCTAACCCGGTGTTGTGGGCCTCCATGGAGTCGCGCCCGGCGCCATTCGGTCAAGTCATTTCCATGGAAGCGGCTTGGGAAGCAAACGGCAGGATCGACTGCAGCGGGGAGGCAGGCTGGGAGGGAACGCTGGCGGGCTGAACTAGCAAAGGCGCTGGGCGATGCCCAGATTCCCTTTTGCTCGGAGTGCCGGTTCAATAAGGCGCGCAAAGGGTCAACGAAGGCGTGGATCCTCCATTCACAGTTCTGAGGACGGAGCTCTGGCAAGCATGGAAAAGCCGCAGATCAGGAAAATGATGAGCAAACCGACGCTCGGGACGCTAAGGCCTGACGATCATCTTCCCGACACCGTCGCGATACTGGCTGGCAATTGCGAAGGCGTCATCGATCTGTTCGATCTCCCTGGTATGTGTAAGCAGCGGTGCAAACCACTCGGCGTGCGCTTGGAGCAGTTCCAGAGCCTCCTGCGTCTCGTGGTTCGATCGGCGCACGTTGAAGATGGTGAGTTCCTTGCGCCTCATTGCTGAACCATCCATGGGTACGAAGAGGGATGAATGAATACCTGTGAGCGCGAAGCGACCACCATTGCGGGTTACTTGAATCGCCTGACCGGTAGTATGCTCTCCTGCCGCACAGTCAATTACGCAGTCCACACCGCGCTGCCCCGTCCCGCTGAGGATTTCCTCGACAGCCTCTCCGGGCTCGATCACGACGTCAGCGCCAATTCCACGGGCCAACTCGCGGCGATGCGCCAGTGGTTCCACAGCCCAGATTCGTGTCGCCTTAGCGGCTCGCAGTGCGGCGATCGTCAAAAGCCCGATTGGTCCTGCACCAATGACCGCTACCGTTTCGCCCGGGTGGATCGAAGCCAGGCGGATGGAGTGCAGGGCAATCGCTAGAGGCTCGGCCAAGGCGGCTTCGTCGAACGACATCCCCGCAGGGATGGGACGAAAGTTGACGACCGGTAAGTTGACCAGTTCACGGAAAAAACCGGGGTAGCGAGGGTTACTCAGAAAGCGAATGTTCTCGCACACGTTGTGGTGACCGCTCAAACAGAATTCACAGTGATAGCAGTAAAGCGCGGGCTCAAGTGCCCCGCGGTCGCCCACAGCGAGTCCAGTAACACCGACGCCGGTCTTCACGATCCTTCCCGCAGGCTCGTGCCCGAGCACCATGGGGTAGACATTGGGAGTGCTGCCGACAGCGCCCTCGGAGTAGGCATGCAGATCGGACCCGCAGACGCCTACCGCCTCGATCCGGACCTGCACTTCGCCGGGTCCGGGATCTTCAATCGGCATGTCAGTAAGGCGGAATGTCAGGGGATAGATGAGTTCTGCGGCTCGCATCGAATGCCCTTCCTCACAAACGATACCCACGGAAGTTCCCAAACCCGGAGGCCAGCCCCGTACACATTACCCGGCCCTGGTGAAAAGAGACGGATCGCGCATCCGCGCGATTACCATCTTAGTCGCCTGCGCGACGAAGAGTGGGCCACCCTCGAATTTGAAAGCTTACTGCACCTTGGCGACAAGCACCCCGAAAGGGGCGAGGGGGATTTTGTCGAGGGGGATGGCTTCGTCTCCGGAGTGGGGCGAGCTGTAAAGCGGTACGCCGTTCGTTCCTGTCACTCCGGTGTTCGATAAGTCGACGGAGACGGTACGCGGCTCTGAGCTCATGTTGAGGGAGACGAGCACGGTCGATCCCTTCGACCGGCGCAGGAATGAGAAGACGTAAGGATTGTTTTCGTCGACGGCGGTGTAGTCTCCGTCGCGCAGGGCGGGTTCGTTGCGGCGCAGGGCGAGGAGTGTCTTGTAGGCGTTGAAGATGGAGTTAGGATCCTTCTTCTCAGTCTCGACGTTATAAGTAGACGCGGATGGACCAGCGCAGACAACCTTCAGCACGCCGTTTCTCGTTGTGGAAGTCTCCCCTGTTATCGGCGGTGTGAGCGATAACGAAGGACCACGATACGATTGAAAGCCAGGCGAGGCTCGGAACAATACCAGTCAACGAATTCGTCGATAGCAGCCGATAACCCCTTTGTGCGTCTGGGCTCGTCAGGCTGTTTAGAACTGCGGCCTTTGCGTGCTCCAGGTCAGGTAGCCGCAGGACAGATTTAGTTGTAGTTCGTTTTGCTCGCGGGTGCGACTTCCGCTTCATGATCGATGGCCTCCTTGCCACCGATCAAAAATCATCGAAGTCCGCCAAGCGCATTCAAGTTCAGAGTAGCTGGTCACTCGCCCTAAATTGCCAAATGACGCGCCGGAGGACTCTGTTCACGGCGTCCCTGCGAACAGCCGTTATCGCGCGGCAAATGGCTTGCCCCGCACGCTCGTGTAGACGGCATCGAAGACCTTCAGGCCGTTGATATTCGTCACCCCGTCGACGGTGATCGGATCCCCGATATCCAGCACCTTGCTCTCCGCGTTGGTGAACGCTGGCCACGGGGGAAGGTCCGGGCCGTTCGGATTGCCCGATCTCGCGAAGTTGACCCAGTAGCTAGACATCTCGTGGGCCACTTTCCGATCGGCCTTGCTCCAGCGCCAGGGCTCCTGGTTCAGATGGTCGAAGACATACCAGAGCTCGGCGAAATGGCTTGCGCCCCACCCCCCGTACACTGATCCGATCGGGAACGGTGGCTGCTGTCGAAAGGAGTAGTAGTAGACAGGTTTCTGCCCGGTTCCGGCTTGCAACCTCGCCCATGCCCACATGTCCCAACCGAAGCGGAGGTCACGCTCGAGGTCGAGCCGCGCCTGTCTCGCCTCTTCGTCGGTCGAGTGTGGATACGCTGCGATCAACGGAGCCGGAAGCTGGCCAAAGCTATGCTCGATGTCGCTGTCGAAAGTGGCGGCCTTCACGTGGGTGACATCCGTCAACGAACGCGCCTCATCGGCGTTCGAACCTAAGAGCAGCGGGACATCGTTCTGCCGACCTGAAGCGAAAGCTTCATAGGGCGAAACAGGAAGCACATAGGGTTCGATCACCGGGTGAACAATGCCGCCGGCGTTGCCAGTGAGACGATCTGCTGGCAGCCGGCGTAGTTCCTTGAGAGAGGATGCACCCAGCGAAACCGCGTACTTCTCTCCGTCGCCCTCTGCATTGGCCAGCAGGTACTTTGGTGCGAGCTGAAGCGGTTCAAACAGGCCGCCGCTCTCTCCGATGGCGCGCTGAAACAGGCCTTTCGCCAGCGGCGAAGCCATCAGAATGCTGACCGATATCGCTCCTGAAGATTGACCGGCGATGGTTACGTTTTTCGGATCGCCGCCGAAGGCTGCAATGTTCCTCTGGATCCATTCGAGTGCGGCGATCTGGTCCATCAGGCCGTAGTTGCCGGACGAGTGGTGCGCGGACTCGCGTGTGAGCTCCGGATGCGCAAGAAAGCCAAGCGGGCCAAGTCGATACGCAATGGTGACAACAATCACGCCTTTATGCGCGAGCTGGTCGCCCCAGTACAAGGGCATCGAAGCCGACCCGTTGATGTAACCCCCGCCATAGATCCAGACGATCACCGGCAGGCGTTCCTGCGCGCTCTTCGCTGGCGTCCAGATGTTGAGATAGAGACAATCCTCACTCACTGAGGGCGACGTCTCGCCAGGCATGGACACACCGGTTTGCATACACGCAGGGGCAAACGCCTCCGCCTTACGCGTGCCAGTCCAGGGTGTGACAGGTGCCGGAGGCCGCCAACGCAAGTCGCCGACCGGCGGGGCAGCAAAGGGAACACCTTTGTAAATACGCGACCCGCTTTCGCGTATCCCGGATATCGCGCCGGATTCCGTCGAAGTCGTAGGGCTTTGTGCCAGCGCGATAGCGGACGTTGCTGGAACGATGACGAGAAGCAGGGCTTCGAGCAAGCCCTTGGAAGAGAAGATCGGCATATGGACTTCCTGGTCGCAAGATTACTCTCGCCAGTGTTTGGCAGGAGCTATCTTCGCTGGCTGACCGGGAAGCGAAGGGGTTGAAGCGACTACGATGAGTATAGGAGGACGATCGTATGTTTCATACCGTCTTCTGTTCAAGATACGGCCTGCGATCTAGTTTTGTTCCTTCAGCTCATCGACGAGCTTTGAATTATTCAGGAACTGCTACGGCACACTCTCTTTCAACTAACTAGTGACTGTTGTCGCAGATATCTGAAGGGGAGGGGTTCGGTAAAGCGCTCTGTTGTGCTGAGTCGGCTACGAACGCGCTCCGGGCGAGTCGTCGGCAATTCGGAAGTAGTCCGAGCCGAACGACGGTCTACGCACCGGCGACGTAGTGCATGAAAAACGGCGTTTGCGGTAAGTGGTAGGTCCCAGTTCTGCGAGGAGCAGGCATGGCGCATACGACCAGGGAAGGCATGCTTGTGAAGGGGCGTGTTCTGCTGCTACCGCTGCGCCAACTTTGCAGGCGGGTTTTTACCTAACCGCGCTGCACTGGCCGCCGACTGGGTCGCCAACCTTGCCATGAGTTCGCGGCGGCGGAACTTTTGTTTCCTTAACCTGTTGAATCTCGCTTTGTCGCCATTTTGTGATGACATATGCCCTCGTTCTTCCAATTTGTTCGTGACCCAGCGTGCCGAAGATAAGTCTGTCCGTTCCTCCATACGCCAGGTCACCGATGGAAGATGCGAGGCGCAGGGCAAGTTGAGAAGAAACCTATTCCAGCGCCTGCGGGTCCGATTGCTCGGCTTGCTCCCTGCCAACAAAATATCCTGCGGCATGCCCGCAGCATACTCCATTTTTCGAAAGATTCTGCCATGTCGTTGCGGACTCGGAAACTTGGCCCAACGCAGCGGCCCGTCGCGAGGTTCCCGAGAAACGGGGTTTCTATGAGAAGGTCTCCTCTTCCTCTTCCAGCGGGGCTTCTTCAGATGACGACTCAGCGTGCCAAAGCTCAAACCCCGAAAACTCGTTGCGTCGCATGCCGCTCCTCACAAACTCCGCCACTAACTGCTGAAACTTCCGTTTGCGTGCTTTGCTTGGGCGCTAACAACTTCCTTTCTACGGTCATCGAGCTACTTCAACACAGACACGTCTCCTCGAACATGTGTGTTGCTCAAACGCTTACGGTTGCTTTTTTTGGTAGGAATTTGAGGTGCGCTTCCGCATGCAGACTGGCCGTCGGAGCACGGTCACCAGTGGGAGAGATCCGAAGATGAACCTTGAAGGCGCTGGCGCGCTGCATTTATTTTCAATCCAGGGTGTTCAATCTACGCGCTGAGGTCTATGCTCCGACAAACAGGAGTTCAGCATGTCCAAGAAAGAACCTAAGAGCGCTAAGAATATGAGCACCCAGGAGGCGGTAAAGAATCTCTTTCACGCTAAGGCTTCGGGGAACGCCAAAAAGCACGCCGAAGGCGCCAAGAAACCGAGGAAGAAAGGCTCTTAACCCTCACCCTCAGGCGCGGTTGTGAATTCGCCACATTTGCAGCTTCTTGCTCCTATGTGCTCCTATGTTCCGAGAGACCCCCATCGGATCATCCGAATATCGGTGTGCTCAGTTCGATCAGCCAGCAAATCATGATCGATTCAGCCCGGTCGGTCTCTCAGAATCGTCGAAGATTAGTTATCGTTGTGTATGTTGCGCATGGCGATGACTTACACCAAGGGTGACAACGACGTCTTGGAACATGTCACCTACTCGTGGGATTACCACAAAAAGCATGCACAGGAAGTTCTTTGAAGCAGAACAACCCAATAGTGGTGTCTCCTGGCCCCCTCTGGAGTGGCGGGTAAATAACCTCTTATCTAGTGATGCGTGATGGACTAGAAACACGCATAGTATCTACATCGACCTCTGGAAGCGCAGCATTGGTGGAACCTGCAAGCCTTCGGAAAGGGGAACGACATGTCCGTTCTTCTGGGCGTAATTGGGATCATGAATTTTGTTCAGCTTCATCTCCTAAGCAAGAAGGCCGCCTATACTTGGTGGCGCTTCCTCCAGCAAAGCTGACATTCAGCGGCTTCAGACGCTAACGACTAGCGTCAACCTCGTTTCGCGAATCGGCCACTGTTTCAAACCAGGGATGGTGGCCTTTTCTCTCCCCCTGAATAGCCAAGAAATTGATATGCGGTATTAGGGAAACTTATGTACTTGATTCCTTTCCTGGACCGCATCAGACTGTGACCATGAAGCCAACTCACAATAGCGGAAAGCCACCCTGCTTTGGCCGTGAAATCTATCATGAGAGTCACTGGTTGGTTCGCCCCAATGAGGATGGAAAGACTGGAGAGGGCAAGTGTGGAGTTTGCAACCAACCTGTGGGGTTCTACCTCAACGAGGCGGGTGAGTGGGTTCCCGGTTTTCACTCTTACAGGTGAACTCATTCTCGCTCGCGTGTTACGGGCGCTCTAAACCCTCGGCAGGTTTCATTCTTGAGACCTTTCACCCAACCCGAACCCTTGACCGACGCCGAACTCGACCGCCTCGGCGACTTCCTCGATTGCTGCAAGGGCGGGAATGCGATGAATGTCGAACAACTGGACGGGTTCTTCGCCGCCCTGATCGCAGGCCCTGAGACCGTAATGCCGAGCGAGTACAACCGTGAGGTCTTCGGTGGCGAGATGTCCGACACCTGCGAGTTCGCCAGCCTCGACGAAGCTAAAGAAATCTTGGGCCTGATGATGCGGCACTGGAACACCATCGGTGGGACGTTGTTCAAGGGTGAAGTTTACGTGCCAGTCCTGTTGAAAGATGAGAGCGGCGTGGCGCACGGCAACGATTGGGCACGAGGTTTCATGCGGGGCATGAACATGCGGCACGATAGCTGGGCCGAGCTTGTGAACGACGAGGGGCACGGCGGATGCTTGGTTCCAATGTTCATGCTCTATCACGAACACGATCAAGACCCCAAGATGCGTCCCAAAATGATCAGCCCAGAACAGCGCGAGAAGGCAATCTTGCACATGGCGGCGGGTGTGGTGGGAGCGTATCGGTATTTCAGAGAGCAGCGGCAGGCCGACGCGGGTGCCGATTTTCCTGAGCGAGGGAGCAGCACATCCAAGGTCGGGCGAAATGAACTCTGCCCCTGCGGATCGGGGAAGAAGTACAAAAAATGCTGCAGTGGGGTAACGGTGAACTGAACCATCCTCCCTGAGCCAAACTCGCGCCCCGAACTCTTCGATTCTTCTTCGAGGTCAGCAGTCGTCACCTGAAAAAGAGAGCGGGAGCAAGCCCGCTCTCTTCTCGATCGTCGAACCTAAGGTTTCAACTCGACTTGGATGACTTCGAATGGCTCCTTGCTAGTACTTTCCGGCAGGTGGGTAAAGGCGTCCATGTGCTGAACCGACCCGGCCTTCGCATTGATGTCCTCACTCCGTCCGTCTGGGTAGGTGAACTTGGCGTGGGCGTCCGTCAGGAACACTCCAATCGATTCCGGGTGGCTATGCATCACCGATTTCTCTCCCGGGCTGTACTTGATCCGAAGCACTCGGACTCGATCATTCTCAAACTCGACCGTGTAGTGCCTGGGGTCAACTTTCACGGGGTCTTCGGCGGTTTGTTGAGTCGTTGTTGCAGTTGCCATCGCTCCCTCCTTGATCTGATTGGGGGATGGGCATCAGTCTAGCTCCCGTGTAGTTGAAAGCACAACGAATGCTTTCGGATAGTGCTGGTGTCGGTGCAGTCCGCAGTTCTACTGCGAGTGATGACTGGTCTCGTAGTGCTGTTGGAGCAGGTCCTGGCCGAAGTCATCGGTCACCTCGCGCCAAACCGAGTGGATGTGATTGGCATCGTCCTGGGTGTCATCCAACTCGATTAGGAAGGACGCCGTCTGAACGCGGTAATAGTGCGGATCGCTCCGGCCAATTCCGCCCGACCACGCGAAATAGATATTCCGTCCAGCCTTATTAATCTCGGCTATCCGCTTTGCGGCCAGTTCATAGGGAACGTTCCGGGCATATTCCTCCATCAGCGCCATAAGCGCATCGAACTGCCCCACATTCATCGTGGAGGCAGATAAGCCAGATGGCTGGCCCCGAAGAGCCGCCTTACGACTGGCACCTGTCAGGATCTCCCTGTAGGCAACGGGGTCCACGATTGCGACCTTCTGCTGGGATTCATTCAGAGCATGGATAAGTTCGAATCCAAGATCATCCTCTCCAGCCAGGGTGCGTAGGCCTTTGCGCGGCCCCTCTTGAATGTGTGCCGGGTTGGCACCGAAGAAGCTTGGGCCGTCAACAACGTCGCCGTTCACCACCGTGTAGTTCTGGCTCAAATGATGGCCCTCGACGCGGTAGCCCCATCTGCCAGTGTCGGAGGACGTGCCGAATACCGAGAAATAGTAGAGTTCCGGATTGCGGACCTCGCCGCTATCGTTTTCCAGAATCCTGAGAACGTCTTCCAAACTCATGATCGTCACTGCCTTGATGTATCCCGTTTGGCTCAATCCGGCTGCAAGGAGAGCACTCGCGAGATGCTTCTGGTAGGGCGTCATCTCTCGCAGTGGCACACCCCTGCGCTCCCTTGGGATGTAGTGCCAATTCAAGCGCTCGTCAGTATCGAAGGAGAAGCTCGCTTTGGCACGCTGTTGGGCATCCAGCGCGGCCAGAAACCGATTGGCGCACTCGGTCATGACCGATGCCGCAGGAACAGTATGCGAATGAATATTGTCAGCGTGGCTATCGCCCGGGCCAAGCACACCCACGCCCACGAGGGCGGCGGACGACCAGAGAAACGATCGTCGTTTCATGCACATCAATTTCTTCCCGATCGTGAGCCCTGTCAACCCACATACGGATGCGATTCATAGGCTTAGGCAAATCTGCTCGCTGCCCAAGAACATACCAATTACTAAAGTGCAAGCTCTCGTTGATTTAGAAATCGCTGCGGGCTACTACAACGGCGGACTCACATGTAGCGTGTAGAACATACACACTAAATAAGGGATCAGTGAAGCCTGAAACTTTCATCAGCACATTCCCCGGGTTTCCTGCGACCAAATCAAATACAGGAATCAGCAGCATGTCCGGAAGGTCTTTACTTTTGCTCGTTAGCGGAATTCTCTGCCTTTGCTCTCTATCGTTTGTCCTGGGCCGTCGTTCGGTAGAGATGGGAAGTCGTGCAGTGCACGTCGCACACGAAATGAACGAACTTGATCGATTGCAATTGGAAACTGCAAAACACACCAATCGGGTTCGGTAAAGTACCTGGACCACCGGCAGTGCGGATTTTCGTGTTGCTGGCGTCACGGCTCGCGCCGGGTGGCTGAGTCCCTCGCACGGGCTGTCACCTGAGCGCATGACCTGAAATTATGGCGACAGAATGAGCAGCGACGGCACAGAATTGGGTGTGCCATTCACGGATCACCTGTTCGGTTGAAAGCTTCCCGAAAGAGACGCCTGTGAGGAGCCGCCAACCCAGACCGTGTAATTCCCTTCCTCAACGGCCCACTTCCCCTCCGCGTTCCAAATCGCGAGTTGATCTTGAGCAACCGTGAAGGTGACGTTTTTCGTTTCTTGTGGCTTCAGATGTATCCGGGAAAAGCCCGCCAGCGACCGTGCAGGAGTCTCGACACTGCTCACATCCTGCCTTACATAAAGCTGAGCAACCTCATCCCCTTCCCGGTCGCCGGTGTTCGTCACATCGACCCCAATCTGGATGACGTCTTTGCTTCCCCACTTTGGAGCATGGATAGCGAGATGGTCGTAGCGAAAGGTGGTGTAGCTGAGACCGAATCCGAATGGAAACAGCGGAGTGCCATCGTCGTCCACATATTTGTGCGTGCGCGATGGATCGAAGTTGTAGAAATCGGGCAATTGTCCAGTGTTGCGCGGAAAAGTGATTGTCAGGCGACCGGCTGGATTGTTTTCACCGAAAAGTGTCTCCGCCACCGCTTGCCCGCCAAACTCACCCGGATACCACGCTTCGAGAATGGCGGGGGTATGTTTCTTGGCCCAGCCGATTGTCAGCGGTCGCCCATTCTCCAGCACCAGAACCACAGGCTTGCGCGTGGCCGCGACGGCTTCAAGAAGCTCTTCCTGATTGCCAAACAGATCAAGGCTGGTGCGATCAAAGCCCTCGCCCGAGACGCCCGTCCACTCGCCCAAAGCAAGAATCGCAACATCAGCATCCTTCGCGGCAGCCACGGCTACAGCAATATCCTTGCTATCGTTGAACGTGACTGTCGCCTGCGGTAGAAACTTGCGGATGCCGTCCAGGATGCTGATGCGCTGACCATTCGTTTCGTTTTCGTAGTCACCGTACCGCGCAACATTTCCATTGGGGCCAATGACCGCAATACGACGAAGTGAGTGCGAGAGCGGCAGGAGTTTGCCTTCATTCTTCAGCAGCGTCATGGATTGACGCGCAGCTTCGAGCGAAAGCGCAAGATGCTCCGGGGAACGACTCACCCCGTTATTCAACTTCGGGTTCACCGTCGGGCGATCGAAGAGTCCAAGAGCAAACTTTACGCGCAGCACCGAGCCGACCGCGCGATCAAGGTCTGCCTGGGACAAACTACCTTCATGCACGCAGTCCACCAGTGCGTTTTGAAACAACGCATGGTCGAAATCGTAGAACTGCATATCAACGCCGGACCGAATCGCCATGCACACAGCATCTTTCGGTGATGCCGCGACATGATGGACGTCGTAAAGCCGCCTGATCGCCCCCAGATCGGACAACACGAAACCCTGAAATCCCCACTCCTGGCGCAACACTTCTTTCAGAAGAAATGGGTCAGCCGTAATCGGGATTCCGTCGATTTCGTGGTAAGCAGCCATTGTGGCCATCGCATGGCCCCGGCGAAACGATGGTTCAAATGCACGCAGCATCACCATCCGTAATTCCCGTTCCCCTATATCCACCGGAGAAGTGTTCGTCCCGCCCTCCGGTGACCCATGTCCGGCGAAGTGCTTGGGCTCCGCCACTACCGTGTGATTGGAATTGAGACTTCCGCCCTGTGCCCCGCGCACATAAGCCAAACCCATCTGTCCTGTCAGGTACGGGTCCTCGCCGTAGTCCTCTTCGACTCGTCCCCATCGCGGCTCTCGTGCAAGGTCTAGGACAGGAGCAAGAACCATGTCCACGCCGGTCGCTCGCATCTCAGCAGCGATCGCAGCGCCAGTTTTCTCAACGATCTCTCGATTCCATGTGGCGGCCAATCCAATGGGGGTGGGGAAGACTGTGCCTTTGTTGAACCCGTGCAGGCCCTCTTCGATAAACAGGGCCGGGATACCAAGACGATTATGAGCTATGACCCACTGTTGAATCGCATTGGACTGTTCCGGGGTGGGATAAAGGTCGTGAATGGCACCGACGCCGAGCGTTCCCCAAAGGTCTTTGGCCTTGTCAGGCAGGAAAACAGCATCGGGCGCTGCGTGCGTCTCATCCAGGTGCTTGCTGGCCAGCGCCGTAGCCCCGGAATAAAGATCGAGTTGCCGAACCTTCTCTTCCATAGTCATTCGCCCGAGCAGGTCGTTGACGCGCGTTTCTAAGGGCACATCCGGTCGCTGGTATGGCGCTTTTGCGGCTGAGACCGCATCACGCTGCTGTCCCCAAACCCGACCTGCGCAAATTGCTAGCACAAGCACAGAACTGAGCACTGGCCTGGACCTTTGACGGATGCCGGAATCAAGCCTGTCCAAAGTCGACCTCCTATCGATCAATGCTATCTGCGGCGCATTCGACACCGGAAAACTCCCGAACCACAGTGTCACATGACGTTTGTACCAGCAGAGGATGCCTCTACCCGCGTTCGCTTCCCGAAGCGTGCTCTAAATTCAGTGGCCACCATCAATCGCTTTGAAACCACGCTACAAGCGCGGGTCCACCGGTTCGCTTTCCAGACCAGAACTCCGAACACGCACTCGTGCGTTCGGCGCAGCGGTTCTTTGCGCACAAAACGCTCCAACGCCTCAATCCCGAGCACGAATTCGCGGCTCGCGAGCGATTCTTTCGCGCCGACTCCTCGGGCTCGCAAGCGTTCGAGATTCTCAGGCGGCAGATACTCGGGACCATAAATGATGCGCAGGTATTCCGGCCCCCGACATTTGATAGCCGGCTGCACAAAGGCGAGACACCAAGAAAGGAATGAGTATGGCAGAGCCTGCCATCGCAAGCAGCAAATTATCTTGACAATACATAACGCTCCACGCTGCAAGAGCGGATAACACCGCAAATCAGATTTGCAATCGTCACGTTATCCTGCCTCCTATAACAAATCCGAAAGCGGGTGCTCGATACCCCCATGGAGGTACCACGCGCCCGCTGTCTGACTGGGAGTCCGGCCTACTTCGGCGGGAAGTGCTTGAACATATTGTCGAGATCTTTCTGAAGACTCTTGATGTTCTTGTCACTGTTCGAAGATAGATCGTTACTATCCGTGCCACGCCACAGAAGGTTTTTCGTCTTCGCATCGAAGATATCTACGACGACGTCCCCCACTTTGGTGACGATAGTGTTGGTCGTTGCCATCCCCATTCCACCGAATCCACCTCCGCCAAATCGGCGCCATCCCCATCCTCCTCCGCCGAATCCGTCGTAGAACGTTTCAAGATTGTCCTGGTTTTGAGTGCTTCGAAAAGCGCTGACCGCCGCATCCCCACCGGAGTCGACTTTTGTCCACCCTTTTGCGGCGAGCTGCGAATCGACATCCTGCTGAAGCCGAGTGTCCCACAACGAATCTCCGGCCTGGACTTTCAACCAGGAGTATGTCTTGTAGGACTCGAAGTTGGCGCTGTGATCATAATCGGTCTTGACCTGCGCGTTGAGAGAAACGGCACCACTAAACAAAGAGACACCGAGTACGAGTATAGAAAGCTTTGGCTGCATAGGTATTCCCTCCTGCTGTTCGTCAAGCAAGCGCGATGCCAACTAGACCGCGGAGAATCCCTTTGTTCTCGTACTGTTGCTCCTGCGAGTGACATGGTCTCTGTCGACTGATCGACAGAACGTGTCGACAGGATCTTCAAAGGAGTCACTGTTTAGACACATAAGGACGATCTGTCCTCAATCGCCAGGAGATTTGCATCAGATGAGTCGCGCCATTCGCACGCGAACAGGAAGAGCGCTGGACACATGACCGTATCGCGTCTACGCTGGTCATCGCTGCATCGATCACTGCGGCTGTCCGGCCCGCTCCGAGATGGCGGTCGCAGTTCTCCTCCGGTAAATCTCCTTCCTTGCGGCAGCAACACAAGCAAGTCGCGATCCTCGGGACCGACCGTCGTGTCCCAGCGGACGAGAATGCGTCGGCCCATCTCACCATCAGGTTTTGGACACCGGGCGTTTCAGATAAAGGCGGAGATGTCCCGACCGTTTAACTTAACAACTTCCGAATGGAAACGGTAGTTGAATCATTGGACAGTTAAACTGTCACCCGCTGGAGGTCTGGGGACGCGAGGAACGATGGTCGCTCCTTGCTCGTCCTGGTACATTTCCCTGCGCACAGGAAGAATCGTGACCGGCTGCGTTGCATAAGGATCATACAGGCGGAGATAGAAATAGCCGATACCCGCCGTCCCAAGCAAAAGATTGGGCGTTTGGTCGCCGTCGGTTACGCCACATGGCCAGCGTAGGTCTTGCTCTTCAATCTCTCGTATGCCTTGATCGCCCACTCGTTCGGCTACCGCCATCACAGCATGATCATCCAGTACTTTCTGCCGTGTAAATCGCCAGGTCCGCATTGCCGCCTATACCGTGACACAATGAAAAGTTGGCGCCCTTTGTGTAGTTCAAGAGCGTCTCGGTTGTCCGTAACGCAATCTGTGCTTCCTGCTTAAGTGTTGGCTCACCAAAGATCTCGTAGGCCCGCCAACGATCGAGCCCAATCCCGGGCGCCCCGTTGCACCAGGAGATCGGGTAACTCGGGCCCTCTTTAATCGGTGAATCGGGATCGTAAAGATAGCGGAAATCAGGCCAATTTGACTGCGCATGATTAAAATGAAAATTCTCATACCGGCGCGCTTCTGCGGCCGCCTCGCGAAATCGAACATCTTGCGAATGCAGGAAGAGCTCCGACAATGCCCAGGCAATGCCCGCGGTCCCGTGGGAAAACCCTGTGAGATCCTGCCTGCGACGTTCTTCAGGTATGTGCAGCGTATTCCATGACCAACCGCACTCACTTTTCCGCGCGAGACGCAGCAAGTCTTCTCCGAATTGAAGAGCGAGTTCGGAGCACTTGGGTTCACTTAGCGTTACGCCCAAACTAAGGAGGGCAGGAATGGCTCCGGCGATTCCGGCGATGACGTCTAACCCTCTATGTTCCGCAACGGCATCTGGATAAGCAGCCGGCATCACTTCAAGCAACGCTCGACGGGCTTGCTCCTCACGCCCCATGCAAGCCAGAACGTATGCAATTCCGGTAACTCCGAGATACAGACCAAGATTGGCATAGGCAGGAAAGTATGGGATACGCGAACAGGCTTGGCTGATTGCGCCCTCTGCGGTCTCCCGACATAGCCGTTCGCCAGTGAAGGAGTACAGACGTTCGAGAAACAATGCAATGCCGCTTGTTCCTCCATAGAGATCCGGGCCCAGCGCGCGATGCGCCACCTTCCACGCGCCATCCAGCTTCTCCATGGAGTCACCCATCCAGTTGCAGCGCTGTCCAGCCCAGATAGCATCACGACAGATCCGTGCACCAATGCGTGCCGCGGTTTCAAGATAGCGATCACGCCGGGAATTCATAGATGTCCACCGATGCAGTGTTGAGATAAGGGTACAACGGTGAAACGCCCTCCGCGCTGAGACGGCGTTCGACTTCGGCGATCGAGATTGAGCCCTGAGTCACAGCGGCGCCGCAAATTGCTTTGGCTAGGACGCCACAGCGATGCATCCCGAAACTTTGACCATTTCCCGGGTCTTCAGCAAACCCGAGACCTGCTGCAAGCGGCTTGGTAAATAAAGGAACCTCCCAACTGATATGCGAAGCAACCATCCGGTGAGCATCGCCCAGGAGACGCGCCGCAATCTGGTACCAGCGGCGCGGTACAAACACGACGGCGGCGTCTGCCCGGATGTATGCGGCGGGGTGGGCAAGACACTTGAACCGGCAAGGGACCTGGAAACGATTCAGCAGAGTTGAGACGGACCGGACTAACAAGGATGCTCCAGCCGGTTCGAGGATCGACGCTCCGTTATCCAGATCGCTGTATCAACGAACCTGGACTGAGCGTGCGGAGCCGGAGCATATGCGTGCTATGCGAGAAAAGGGAAGTCCCATGCTGAACATCCCGCCGCAAAACGCTGTCGTGGCGCCTACACGTCGCTCCTCCCTTTGTGAGCCGTTTGTGGATGCTGACGCCGCCGCTGAGTTCCTGATGGTCAAGCGCAAGACCATATTGGACTGGGCACGCGCCGATGTGATCCCGGCTCACCCTTTCGGCAAAGGTAAACGAGTTGTCTGGCGTTTTCGGATTTCGGAAATTGCTGGTCACAGCAAGAGAGTTAAGGGCACAATGAATTCGGCAGTCCCGCGATAGCCAGGACGGAGAAGCGTATGGCTAGAAATCGGGGTATCGGTTGGTTCAGGACCAGACAACAAAGCAAAGGTGAGGTCGTATATTTCTGCCACTATTCGGTCGATCCAGCAACCGGGGATCGCACGGAGAAACTCCACAAGCTCGGACCCGTGTCGCTGTTCCCGGACACGGCGAGCAGGTGGAAGGAGGTGGGGAGGCTCGGACTCACTTCGATCATTGACAATCCCATATCCGACTTGACGTTCGGTGATCTCGTAACGCGGTATATCAATTCTGGTGCGATCGAGTGGAAGACGTTATCGAAGAAGAAGGCCACCGGGACGATCGACGTCCTTCGCCACAATCTGGAAGCCTACTGCGTTCCACGCTGGGGAAGTAGGCCAGTCTCGAAGATTGAGACGAAGTTGGTGGAGGAGTGGCTGCTCCACCTGCACCACGAGAAGATTCTGCCATGGCGGACCATCAACAAGGTGAAACAAGCCATGCAAGGCGTCTTCAAGTACGGGAGGAAGGAAAAG
Source organism: uncultured Acidobacteriaceae bacterium (assembly GCA_963782175.1). Taxonomy (GTDB): domain Bacteria; phylum Acidobacteriota; class Terriglobia; order Terriglobales; family Acidobacteriaceae; genus Silvibacterium. The sequence continues at coordinate 274,138 of CAWAIX010000002.1, read as the reverse complement.
CTCCTTCCTCCCGACTTCGATCCTTTCAAGGACATCGACTGCGAATCCTCTTCGGATTACGAGGCAATTACTTGCACGCCTGAACAAACGCTCCGGATTCTCCGCGAACTGGAAGAGCCGGAATTTATCCTCACCCTGCTCATTGCCGCCACCGGTCTGAGTATCAGCGAAGCGCTCGGCCTGCAGTGGGCGGATGTCGAATACCGGCGCAATCGCATTTTTGTTCGACGTAGCTGGGTGGAGGAGATCGGCAACTGCAAGAACGTGCACCGCAAAGCGCCGGTTGCTATGCACCCGGTGCTGGCAGCGCACCTCGGGGAGTGGCAGGAGCAACACCCTACGCCGGTCGCGGTGACTGGGTGTTTGCCTCAGCCAAACTAAAGGGCGTGAAGCCTCGTTGCGGCAGCATTGCAAGCCAGTCGTACCTCTACCGTGCGGCAGCGAAGGCCGGGGTCTTCGATTCCGTTGAAGAGCGGAACGGAGCCGGAGGGGTCCTTCGGCTTCGCTATGTCGATCTCAGCGGGAACCCGATCAAGCGCTGGGGGTGGCACAACCTGCGCCACAGCCTCGCAACCTGGCTGGTTTCCGAAGGCGTCGATGTGAAGACCGTTTCCTCGATGCTCCGCCACAGTAGCGTCCGCACCACGCTGAACATCTACAGCCACGCTGTAGATTCCAACAAACTGGCTGCACAGGGACAGTTCCTGGAGTCGTTGCAGCTAGGTGGATCGACCCAATAGCGGAACGAAAAGCGGAATGGAAACTCGCCCGGGAGATGGTTGAAGGTGTCTATCTTGTTGAAAAGATGGTAGGCACGAGGAGACTCGAACTCCTGACCTCTACCGTGTCAAAAGCTATTCAACTTGTAACTCATTGAAGCTAAAGCGCACTGATGGCCCTCTAAGCGCCCTTGAGCACCCAAAAACAAGCCTCAGCACCCCAATAGCACCCTGATTGGGAGACAAGCATAGAGGTCAAATTAATCCGATGACAGGCTGCTGGTAGACGCACAGCAGACCGGCTGAACTGGACTCTCGGGCTGGTTTCTCGGCTGCTGACCACAACCACGATGATGATTTCCTCACACTAATTCATGGTAGGGCATGTGCCCTGAGGATGGATGCAGTCACGAATATGAGGCGGCACTGGATTCGAGGTGGCCGAGTTTCTGGAGGCCGGAAGGGGCACACGATCGTTCCTTCGCGCTAGTACGTATTCTTGTACCGTTGGCGAATTTCTGCTCATACCATCTGTTCTCAACAGTTGAACGAGAAAGTCACTTGTCCGACAAGGCGACTATTCGGCAACTTGCCTTGATCTCATTTGTTGATGAGTGAGTTGGCGATTTACCACCAACTGACGTGCGGAATCGGCAGGATGCAGCACTCCACGCCAAGTCTGGTATAGAGTTGCAAAGCCCATAGATTCATTAAAGGCGTCATCATCGATGCCGGACCAGTAACTGTCACCATGCCCGATGCGGGCAAGCGTTTCATGTCGATGCTTCTGATCGATGAGGACCAGTATGCGCCAGCGGTCTACTACGGCGCGGGATCGCATACGATCACGAAGAAACAGATAGACGCTGAAAAGATTAGCGCCTGCTGTGCGAAACAAGTTGTTTTTAAACGAGCGTATAATCAAAGCCATTTTCGAGGGCCAGGAATGCGCCGCTCGCACCCGGCCTCGAATCGATTCGCCAGGCTGGTGCTCGTCCCCACGTTCCGACCGCTGAAGGAGCACACCGCAGCCCTATGCTTCCCTTCTGCCAAAACACAAGGAGGAAGATTCACGACCTGCGCGTGTCTCGGTGGAAGGGCCTCCATACGCGACGCAAGCGCGCCGGCATCAACAAGGCCTACTGGGAGGACAGCCACCATGACGACAAAGCGGTTACGCATAGCTGTGACGCAGTCGGAGAATCATCTCCCTGTCACAACCAGGGCAGCGAAAGCTGTCTTCATGATCGTCGGTTGTTTAACACTGTTCCTGTTTTCCGCGCCTGCCTTCGGGCGCGAAATCAACGTGCTTCTCATCCACGGAAGACTGCACAACACCAACGAGAAATATGGCCATTTCCGCACTGATCAGTCCGGCGCCTGGGGCAATCTCGTGCCTACCACGTCGGGTACTGTCTGGTACGTGCAGTGGGACGCCTGGAACCACTACTTTGACGACAGTTCATGGCCCGGCGGAGAAGCCGTCGTCCGTAACGCAATCGACGCACTCTGCGATGCAAACAAAGGCCAGGCCTGCTGGATTCTCTGTCATAGCGCCGGCTGCGCTGCATTCGAGGACTATCTGGCAAAGTCCGACTACGCCCACAACTCGATTCTCATCGAGCATGTCATGGCCGCCGACAGCGCTGCCGGAGGATCGGAATTAGCCAACAACGGCCTGCTTCGCTGGCTAGGTGGAATCAGCGGGCTCGGCGGCAAAATCGATAACTCGCTCAAAACCAGCTACGCCCGAGGCGCTTATAACCATAACAACATGCAGTCTGTGGTTGTGAGAGGAGTTGGGGGCGCCACCAACAGTTACCCCTTGCACTTCCTTATTGCATGTAATTTCTTTCCTCGTCAGTTCTTCGGGCATAACTCGCAGTGCACTCCTTGCCTTCTTGGGTTGCAGAGAGAGTGCGACGATGGCACCGTCGCCCTGCATAGTACCTGCGCTCACAACCGCGTGGCATCTTTCCAGGACTGCAATAGCAGAATCCCGCCTCACAACGACACCGCCGGGACGTACGCGTTCCATGGCTGGTGGATCAACGACCACGTGTGCAATGGCGATTTTCAGCAAGACTGCAATTGGAATGGTCCTTATTCACCGTTTGGGCATAGCGTATGGAACTCACCCTTCAAGACCTACCGGGTGGATCATTCCAACGGTAAGGAAGTCGTCGTGAATGAATACTCCTTTGCTCCCTTTGCCCTCGCTCCCTGAGCTGGGATGGCACGATCTCTGGCCTCTATCAGGACGACCACCCCAACCAGCAGATGGAATGGAGGAATAGAACATGAAAAACACATTGAGATTCGTTTTGGCAGGATTCGCGCTCGCTTGCGGTATAAGCAGCCCTGCGTGGGGGCAGGCACGGCGCACTCCTGGACAAGCACCGCTCGACGATCCGTCCGCAAAAGGCGGAATCGCTGTCTACGAGAACTACGCAAAGTATCCACCGGAATCGAGGCCGCTCGATACCTCGAACTGGGACCTGCTTCATCCCTGGCTCACTGAGAACGCGCCAGTGTCGCTCGTACCCATGCAGACTATTCGCCAGTTCGAAGCTCTGCGGAGCTCCGGCCTCGAGGATGAAGAAATATCCCAACGAGTAACCATCCCATCAAACCTCCCCAGGTATCAGTTCGACATAAACAAAACCATCCTTGCCGGCACTCAAGACCAGGTCAACGCGCAGCTCAAGGTCACCTCATCCGACGGCTCAACGCCTCTTAGCGCTCACGTCATCAAGGCAGAGTTGATCGGAGACGACTACTTCGGTTCTCCATCCCTGGGCAGCGTGCCTTTCTCCTGCGACGGGCCGAGCTGCTCTTTCCAGTGGAAAGCGCCTTCAACGGATAAGAAATACTGGGGATCGCTTGAGCTTCAGGTCACCCTGACGGTCGAAGGCACCGATGACGAATATGTTGCGCGACAATCGTTCTACTCATCTCCGGTGGTGGCTGGCAGTTTCAACGGAAATTTCACCGAGCGTCTCGTCAACGGATCTCTGGTCATTGATGCTGGCGTAAATGTCCAGAACCGGATGGTCTGCTTTGTCAGCGGCAATCTGTATTCCGCCGACAAGGAGATTCCCGTTCAGTTCGTCCAGCGGCGTCTCATCGTCGATCCGTCGATGAAGTCCATTCCACTCACCTTTTTCGGCAAGATCTTCCGCGATTACGGACAGGAAGGCACATTCCGCCTCCAGGACCTGAAGGCGCAGTGCGAAAATCTGCCCTATCCTCCCGAGTGGTTCATGGATAGCCTTGCCCACCGCGCAGAGCTGCAGGCATTTCGAGAGACCCATCAGCCCGCACTTGAGCCGACTCGGATTTATTTCGAATACAACAACTACTCTTATCTAACCCGCAGATATGCAGTGAACGACTTTTCCGACGAGGTGTGGCAGTCTCCGGCAAAGACTCGGAAGCTTGAGGCGCTCCAGAAGCTGGCAGCGGACCTGAACGATCCGGCCTTGCAGGCACTCAAACACCAATAAAGAAGGTTCCAGCCGGGACGAGTCACACAAAGAAGCTTTCAGCCGAGACGGGTCACAGCAAACACGCCGGATCCCCATATCCGGATTTTCGGATGTGGGGACTCCGCGAACGGCAACCAATCGGTCCCATGCGATTGGCATCCTGATCTTGCCCCCGCGAAACGTATCCCTTGGCTGACAATCAGCGAAGGGTATAACCAAAGGAACAAAAGGAACACATATCAACGCCAAGACACCCATGCTAATTGGTATGGTCCGCCGCCTCTTTCCTTCGGGGTATAAGAGGTGCGACAGGAGGCGGTCCCATGGAACTCGACACAATCGGCATCGATCTGGGCAAGACAGTCTTTCACCTCGTTGGTCTGAACCGGGCTGGTGAGGTGGTGGTGCGCAGGAAGTGCTCACGCCTGCAGTTGCTGCGCTTCACTTCTAACCTGCGCGTCAGGCTCATTGGCATGGAGTCCTGCGGAGGTTCTCATTTTCTCGGTCGCGCTCTGCGCGAACAGGGTCACGAAGTGCGTCTGATGCCAGCGCAGTACGTCAAGCCCTACGTGAAGACCAACAAGAACGACTACATCGATGCCGAAGCCATCGCCGAAGCGGTGGGGCGAGCGAACATGAGGTTCGTCCCCATCAAGAGCGATGAGCAGCTGGATATGCAGTCGCTGCACCGGGTGCGCGATCGCTGGGTTGCCCGCAGAACGTCGGTGATCAACCAGATCCGAGGATTGTTGCTGGAGCGCGGCATCACCTTCCGCAAGGGACGCCGACATGCCGAGGCTTCCTTGCCCGGCATTCTGGAAGATGCGGATAACGGCTTGTCCGGGTTGCTACGCATGATGCTGGCTCAACTACAGGGCGAACTGAGGAGCTGCAAAGCCAGATTGACCAAGCCGATGCGCGGATCGCGAAGGCGGCAAGAGAGCAGGAACCGTGCCAGAGGCTGATGGCCATTCCCGGTGTCGGACCGCTGACAGCGACGGCGGTCGTCGCTTCCATCGGCAACGGCGCCGAGTTTCGGAAGGGGCGCTCGTTCGCCGCCTGGCTGGGGCTGGTACCGAAGCAGGAGTCCACTGGTGGCAAGCAAAAGCTGCTGAGCATCAGCAAGCGTGGCAACCACTATCTGCGCAGACTGTTTGTAAGCGGAGCACGCGCCCGTGCTGCAATGCAGGGACAAGCAACCGCTCGGTCTCAGCGCGTGGCTGGGCCAGCTCGCATCGCGAGTGCACAGCAACGTTGCCGCAGTCGCACTGGCCAACAAGTTGGCTCGCTTCGCCTGGGCGGTGCTGGCCAAAAGCGAGGCCTATCGGCCTCCGCTGTCGGTCGTCTCGACCGAGGCACTGGCCTGCAATTGACGCCTGGCAGAGGCCAGGCTTGGAAATCGCTGCGGCGATTCCCACAATCGCAGACCAGCGACGACGAATTCTAACGAGGTTTTATGCCAGGTCTGCTGGCGAACAGTGAGATGGCAAAATGGTCGAACCCGGCGCTGTCGAAACCTGTCACCCGGAACAGCCCCCTGAGGCTTCCAAACTAGTTAGGACGACAGCGCAGCGCATTCCATCAAGGTCAAGAGCTCCTGCTCACACAAAGACCGGATACATTTGCGCAGACCAAACCGGCATCTTCACTTTTCGCTTGCAACACGGCGGCGGACCATACATTCCGGGTAGCCGACAAGTCAGGAGCTATCGTCTGTACTATCCAGTTGTGAGGCAGGGCTACAGGCTCCGCACGCTCGGACCAAAGGCGCCATTCGCTGACGGGGTATTACGCATTGAGGGGATTTTGCTGCACCCTACACCGTGCGGCCGGCGTCACACGGCACCGCCCGGACCTGCCCCATAACAAAAAGTCTGAAACTGTAGACCGTTTTGTAACTGCCCCGAGCACCTGGACCGGGCCGGGAGCCACTGGCTATCAGCGGTTTGAATCGTAGATCGCTGCCCGGTCCATCGCGGGCATGAGGGTCAGCGCGGTTATTCCTATTGCAATCCCGACGACTGCGATCAGCGCGGCCAGGATCGTGTGCCCTTCGGCCATCCATACCGCCATGCTTATTGCCAGCGCGCCATTCGCCAGCCCGAACGCGCGAAGCCAGGGCGCGAACTTTCGCACCTCACTACGAAGGAATTCTCGGTCCATATTGCCAGAAAAGAGCAAAACCGCGGCCATGATTGTTTGAATCGTGCCGCAGAATAAGATCGCGAAGAACAGCGCCAGGCTCCACCTTCCGCTTGTCACGTTTTTGAATCGCCAGGCCAGATACACGAGCACTACACAGCGCAAACAGATCGCGATGTGCAGAATTTCCCAAAGCCGGTATGGTTTGCGGCCCGCCGATCCGAAAAGCTTCCACACCAAGGCGGGCGGTTCTTCGGGTTTCGCGGTCTTTACTGAGTCCGAATCGCGAGCAGGAGTTTGGTCGCTGCCCTTCGAGGTCAGCGATCGGTTGCCGGACGCAGAATCATCCCTTAGTTCCTCCAGCACCAGCTTGATGTCATCTATGTGCTGCGTGCGGCGGTCCCGCTCCTTGCGCAGGCAGCGTAGGATGATCTTCTCGAGCTCAGCCGGCAGATTCGGCGCGAGGCCGCCAGGTGGCGGCGGCTCCTTCTGCAGGATTGCCGAAATTGTGGACATTTTGGTTGCGCCTTCAAATGGCCGGCGGCCGGTGACCATTTCGTAGAGAACCGAGCCAAAAGAAAAAATATCGGAACGCGCATCCACCTTCCTGCCTTCGGCCTGCTCCGGTGACATGTAGGCGACAGTGCCGATGATCGAGCCTTCTTCCGTCAGCAGGGCGTCCTCAGCGGTCCCCGTCGCCGTGGCGGCCTCGGAATCGACAGTCTTCTCGGTCAGCTTGGCCAGGCCGAAATCCAGCAATTTCACGCGGCCGTCCTCGTCGATAATAATGTTGGCCGGCTTGAGATCGCGGTGCACGATTCCGGCGGAGTGCGCGCGGGCCAGGGCGTCGGCGATCTGGATCGAATACTTCAGTGTGTCTCTCAAGGGTAGGTCGTTCGTGCCGATCAACTGGTGGAGCGTCTTGCCCGCCACGAACTCCATGGCAATGAAATCCGTGTCCCCAGGGGAGCTGATGTCGTATATGTGGATGATGTTGGGGTGATTCAGAGCCGATGCGGCCTTGGCTTCCTGCACGAAGCGGCGCTTGCGCTCGGGGCTGGTGGTAGCATCAGCGCGCAGGATTTTGATGGCTACGGGCCGGTCGAGATGAGTATCGAAGGCCCGGTAGACCACCCCCATGCCGCCCTCGCCGAGTTTTGCTTCAATCCGGTAATGGCCCAGCGCCTGGCCGATCATGGGGTCCATATTAGGACCTCGTTCTCATGCTAGGACCTCACTCATGAGCGAGTCAACGGAGACAGAGAGAGTTTACGGCCATTAGAGACGGAACTAGCGTGGGCTTTCTTCATGCGCGGGACACGAAGTTGAATCGGCTAGTCGATTTTGCTGAGAGGCAAGAAGACGTCCTCGGCGCGCGCGCCAAGGCGCTAATATAGGAGGCGCGGAAAATCCCCCTTAGCCTATAGCTCCGTTCGAGGCCGAATGAACCAAGCCAGGAAGTTGATTGCGGTCTTTGCGCTTTGCTGCGGCAGTGCAGTTTTCCCAGTGCGCTTCGCGCTCACGCAGGCTGGTCCGCAGGACGCGGCCCTCATTGCTCGCCGCAACGCGACCGAGAAGGAGCTCGAGTCGGTTGCCATCATCGAGCGTAAGGTCATGGTGCCGATGCGCGACGGCAAGCGCATGCAGGCCGATATCTACCGCCCCAAGGACAAGTCGAAGAAATACCCCATCATCTTCGTCCGGACACCCTACAACTTCAATTACTGGGACGTGGAGTTGGGGGCGCCGCGCGACATGTCGGCGGAACTAGAAGCAGTGAAACGCGGCTACGCCTACGTGGAGGTCAACGAACGCGGACGCTACTTCTCTGAGGGCGATTACGATATTCTCGGCACGCCGCTCACCGACTCCGATGACGAGTTCAACTGGATGAGCGCGCAGCCATGGGCAACGGGCAAGGTCGGGCTAATCGGCTGTTCGTCGACAGCGGAGTGGCAGATCAACGTCGCCTCGAGGGGCAACAAGGCGCTGACGACATTCATCCCCGAGAGCTTCGGCGATGGCATCGGCCGCGTAGGCCCTTACTACGAGCAGGGCAACTGGTTTCGCGGGGGCGCGATGCAGATGCGCTTCTCGCGCTGGCTCGCCGTGAGCGGCATCCTGACCTCTGACGGCCGGCCCAACTTTCCGCCGGGCATGTCGCAGCAGGCGCTGGCCACCGCAGCAAAAACCTATGACCTTGCCCAGAAACCGCCGGTCATCGACTGGGACAAAGCCTACCTGCACCTGCCAACGAAAGATATTCTCGTCGCCGCTGGCGCGCCGCACAGCATCTACGACTCACCCACGCCCAGCGGCCAGAAGCCCATGGCGGAGCGCACGCCCAACGATCCATCGTGGTATGTGGGCGGCCTGTGGAACGACAGCATGAAGATCGATATTCCCGGCCTCTGGATCATGACCTGGTACGACAATAGCGTCGCACCCAATCTTGCCGCCTATAACTACGTGCGCAGGACGGCCGGCCCAGAAGTGGCCGACAAGCAGTACGCTGTGATCGCGCCCGTCCTCCACTGCAGCTACAAGCGCGCGGAAGAGCACACCATCGTGGGTGCGCGCGACGTGGGCGACGCCCGACTGGATAACGACGCGTTCACCTTCGGCTGGTTCGACTACTTTCTGAAGGGCGAGGAGAACGGTCTGCTGGCCAAGACGCCCAAGGTTCGCTACTACACCATGGGCCTGAACAAATGGCAGTCCTCCGATACCTGGCCGCCCAAGGGTGCGAAGCCGATCACTTACTTACTTGCAAGCAACGGTCGCGCCAACTCGCTTGTCGGTGATGGCGCGCTCCTCATGGCCGCGCCCGCCAAAGACAGTCCGGACCAGTTCGTCTACGACCCTATGAATCCCGTGCCCACCCCCGGCGGCTCGTCCTATAGTGTGGGCGCCGACCATCGCGCTGGAGCCTTCGATCAGCGCGGCCTGGAGATGCGCGACGACATTCTCGTCTACACCACCGAGCCGCTGGCCAAGGGAATCGAGGTGAGCGGTCCTGTGGACGTGATTCTCTACGTGTCGAGCGACGCCAAAGATACCGATTTCACCGTCAAGCTTATCGACGTGCAGCCAGATGGCACGGCCTGGAACATCGACGACAATATCCAGCGCGTGCGCTACCGCGAGGGTTACGACAAACCTCCCGTGTGGATGGAGAAGGGCAAGGTCTACAAAGTCACCTTCCAGCCCATGCAAACGAGCAACTACTTCGCTGCGGGCGATCGCCTGCGCATCGAGATCTCAAGCAGCAACTTCCCGCTCTACGACCGCAACCTGAACACGGGCGGGAACAACTTCGACGAAGCGCAGGGTGTGGTAGCGCACAACCAGGTGCACCATTCGTCCACGTATCCGTCCAGCATCACTCTGAGCGTGGTCGAGCACTGAAGGGCTTGGAACAAGTCGGAAAACTGGGGCCGCCCTTCCCCGAATAGCGATAACAGGGCTTAGCACTCATTGACCTATTGCGGTCGATCTGTGTCTTCGGCAAGTTGCTGTATAACCGGCTATCCGGAGATATGATTTCCATAGATTCCGGCTACAGTTACTTGTCCGACAGGCCGACTATTCGGCAACTTGCCCGGATCATCATTGTCGATGGGTGATTTGGCTATCTACCACCAATCAAACAAAGTGATTCGTACCCGTCAGTTGTTCAAAAGCCTCCTTAAACTGGCTGATTGACAACCTTGTAAAAGAAAGGAATTTGCGTGAGGGCACGCACAGAGTTCCGCGTTCGACTTATTTCTTCCGGCATACCTCGCCGTGCTCCGATTAGGTGCAGTCTGGTTTTTCCCTGGTTTAGTTGCAGCGGACAGCCTATTTCACTGAGGGGCTGTCGTCCGTTTTCAGGTCGCCAACTGCGTATTGAATCCCGGCTCGAAGGTGCTCCAGCATCGGCGTCATAGCATACACACGATCGCTGTGCCCGTGCCCTTCGTAGAAGACCCGTCCGTTGCCCTCGCGGCGAATATAGCTCAAGGCATAATCGGCATCGGTTCGCGGATGCGCTTCCTTTGCCTTGTCTTCAGCGCTCATCTTGTCGTAGTCGATACTCGTCAACACATGCACGTTCCTGCGCGAAAAGGATTCCTGCTCGAACGTATATGTCTCGTCATGGACCTCGAACTCCTTGCCATGGAACATAGCCGTCAAAGGGCTGTTCGGATCATCGATCTTGACGTAAATCAGTTGTGGGTCGGGCCAATGAAATTTGAAGTAGCCGCCAATCAGGGTGTTGAACTCCGGCCATTGCAGCACGGGCTTTGAATCCAGGCCTAAACGACGCATCTCCAGCGGCGGTAACAGCGAATTGAAATGTTCCACGAAATCGGCGCCGGAGACCTTTCCCGTATTCCCTGTATCCAACTTTTGGAACCAGGCGTCGGCAACGGCCGCCCACTCCTGCTGGCTGACGGTTCCGTCATCATCCTTATCTGCTGCTGTGACAAGCCGGGAAGCTAAAATCAACGCCCCAAGATTCACCCCGGGTCCGCCCATCGCCGCAGGCGCCTCACTTGCCAGGCAATCGGTGTGGTACGAGTCTGTCGCTGCGTGTATTGCGGCAACTCCTTTTCCACTTCTTACGAAACTCAGGAATGCCGCTCGCCGCGCGGCTGTCACGGCGGGGTTTGGGTCGTCAAGAAAACACGCAGTCGTGCTGTCCAGGAAGATGGCGTCGTATTTCTTGAGGTTATCGGTATTGATATCCGCCGCGTCGTAGCTGACCGTGGTATTCCATAATCCGCCCCGGTTTCCCAGCGCTTCGACGGCCTTCGCAGCCAGGGGGATAGAGGCATGCACGAACCCGCCCGCGCCCGTATGCGCCATCACCAGCACACTTCGCGGGTGCATCGGCCTGGCGCCGGGAGTAGTCGGCAAGGCTTCCATCATGGCGTCCACAGCAGTTTGGGAAACAGGGATCGGCGTCGAATTACCAGCCGGGTTGAAAGTATTGGCTTGTCCTGGTTTGACCGCGGGCGGCGGCGGAAGCACCGTACTGATTCCAGCCAAAATCTGCGGCTGGGTCAGGGTCCCGCTATGAGTCGTGTCCCAGGCTGTAAACCAGGAGTGGAAGCCGGACTCAAGCTCGGGCCGTGTCAGCGTTCCATCCTTATCGGTATCGAGGGCGTCAAATAGCGCCTGAGCAGCCTGGCCCCCGCCCGGCCCCTGCGCCCGCAAGCTCGCGATACCGGCCGTTAGTAGCACAGCAGCGCCGACCGAGATAAAGCTTATTGCGATGAATCCGGCTTGTTTCATAAATCTCATCGAAATGAGTCTATGTCGAATGTGATTTTCACGTCGCATCAAAATGTCAGCAACCTCTTGAGGAACGCTTCGTATGAGCATTTGATCGAATTCGGGGGCCAGCATTCCAGGTACAGTGTTGGGAGTTGAAATGGTGCATGCACGCGTGGGTGTTGAAAAAGTCGGCGCCCTTTTCTGGTGTTTTGTACGGCTTAGGCGTGCTCGAGAGCGGGGCATCATCCTTCCCGCATCTAAGCAGTGGCAGGTATTGGGGGAGTCGTCGGCCCACTCAGGAACCGGACCAGTCGTTTGATGTTCTGGGCAGTGGCGGCCAGGAAGAACTGCTCTCGGACGAACTTCAACCGACGCAAGCGCAGACGATGGAGGCCGATATGACACTTCAGTTGCGCGAACAGCGCCTCGACCTTCTTTCGCTGCCGCTGTGCTTGCTTGAACTCCGGTGTCGTCCAGAGGTCTCGGGCTCGTTGCCGAGCTGCTTCGTTCATATGGATGGCAAGATACCGGAACGGTCCAGTCGTGCACTGAGATCTTTGCAGACACGGACCGCATTTCTTACGCGTTCCGATATAGCCGAACGTGCGGTTGCCCTTGTTGCGGCCGCCATAGTTCAGCTTCTGGCCTGCGGGGCAGATGTAGCTGTCGCTCTCTGGTAGGTAGGTGAAGCGCTCTGGGCCATAGAAGGGACTCCTCGTTCGCCCGACCGCGTCCCTGGTGGGCATGTACGGTGTGATCTCCCGGTCCATCAGCCACTGCAAAAATTCACCATTGCCATAGCTTGCATCGGCGGCGATGGACTGCGGTTTCTTGCCTTGCCATTGGGCGAAGCGCGCGATCATGTCCTCTGCGGCTCGAGACTCCTCGCTCAGGCGGGCACCTGTCGCTTGCACGCCCACAACGATACAGCTGTGGTTATCAACCAGGTAGTTGTTGTAGTACCCCATGCGTGCCGGCGTGCCGCCTTTGGTCGCGTAGGTGGAGTCCGGATCGGTGGTGGACACCTTGTCTTGGCTATGTGTCGGCTCCTCCACTGGATTCTGCGTCTCCAGTTCAGCGAGGTATTCCCGAACTGTCCGATTGACCTGCGCGGCTTCCGCCAACTGCTCTCGCGGGATGCGGCTCTCCTTCGAAGCGTTTGCCTCGACGAAAGTGCCATCCACGGACAGCTTGTCCCCGCGAACCAGTCCTACGGCCAGGCATCGGGCCACAATTTGCTCGAACAGCTCCTCAAACAGCTTCGATTCCTGAAAGCGTCCGTGGCGATTCTTCGAAAACGTGGAGTGATGCGGAACCTCCTCATCGAAACCAAGACCCGTGAACCAGCGCCAGGCAAGATGCATGCGCAGTTCCTCAACCAGCTTGCGCTCGCTGCTGATGCCGTACAGATAGCCAATCAACAGAATCCGCAGCAACAGTTCTGGGTCGATCGACGGACGACCAGTTTCGCTATAGCTGTCCTTCAGTCGCTCGCGCACGAAGCCGAAGTCGATATGCTCATCAACCAACCGCAACAGATGATTCTCTGGAACCTGATCTTCCAGTCGGAAGTAGTAGAACAGCGATTCAGAGCGAGCGCGCTGACCCATCATGAGCCTTAGTCCTCCGACAATGGCCATCCGCAACAGCATGGTCAAACTATGCTGCTAAACAACTCGCATGGCCATACCGATCTCATGGAAATCAGCTAATTCGTACTGACTTTTTCAACACCCACACGCCTATGCACTCATCGAGCTACTCGGAACCGCTATGGCTCTGGCACTTGCTGAATGATCGGCTATCCGGCCAAACAAATGACGAGGAGGGCGTTTCCCGAAAACTCTCTGAGAAGCGCTGCCAACGAGGGTTCACATGACCACTCTGCCTGGCCTGGGTATTCAGAATTCTCTGGGAGTGTCATCGCGGAAGCACGGCCCGAAGGTGCCACAAGTATGAGTCTTCTTGCACCTAGCTGGCAGGCGGAAAGAGAGCATCGAAAATCCGTCCCAGAATTCGGCGCAGTCCCTTTTCCGAGAGAACGTCAGGTTCGAAATTGCTTTCGAGTATCAAACCCGAGGCCATCGGACCCAATGCCGCCAGCGCCAGATCATTGTCTGTTCTCGAGTTCCGGGTAAGCTTGCCGAACATTTGCTCATAGAGCCCGTCGTCCGTTCTGGTCTTAGACATTTCGAAGACTCTGCGAAACCGCTCCTTCGATTCGGGATGGCGGAGCGCATACAGCTTGAATTCAAGGGTCAGAATTGAAAACGCCTTGTCACGAACAAGCCCCACATAGAAATCTCGAAACGCCTCAAGACTCTGTTTTCGATTGGCGCATTTGTGAACGCTGTCGACCACCCTCTCGACATATGACCTTGTTCGATGCTCGAAGAGTGCCAGGAAGAGATCCTCTTTGTTCTTGAAATGGGTGTACACCGACCCTTTGCTCCTGCCAGCCATGGCGGCGATCTCATCTAGTTGCGCGCCTTCAAATCCGTCTCGCACGAAAATATTCTCCGCCGCGTCGAGAAGCCGAGCCTGCGTTTCCTGGGTTCGAAGTTGTTGTTTCGTCAAAGTCTCCATCGGGCATTCCATCATTTAAGCATTCGCACTGTTCTGTATTGACAAAATAACTGACTGGTCAGTATCTTTTTATCATGTCCTCGGACGCTAGGCAAAAGTCTCCACTCGTTCGCCGGAAAAAGAACGAGAGATCCGGAAAACATGGCCGATTTTCAGCGAATGCATGGCATGAGTGTTCAACGGCTTCCAATCCTCGATCCAACCAACTCCAGACGAAAGGTAATTGAAATGAAGATCATCCTCTCAGCCGCACTGCTCCTGGCAACGTATACCGCTCTCGCAGCGCCCCCCGACAGCCTCACCGGTAAATGGACCATCCACAGTAGCATCTCCGGAAACGAGAGCGACATGACATGTACCTTTACCCGGACCGACGCGAAACTCACAGGGAGCTGCAAGGGGGACAAAGACACTCCAATCACCGGCAGTGTCGACGGAAGCAAGGTCACGTGGAAATTTGACACGGAGCATGACGGCACTCCGCTGACCCTCACCTACACGGGCACGCTCAGCGATTCCGAGAAATTCGCCGGAAACGTCGATGTGCAGCCATACGGCATCACGGGCGATTTCACCGCGACGCCGTCGAAGGAACCCAGCAAGTAGGGTCGACGGACTCAGATCCGCGATGACAAGGATCGTTTGAACAAGAGTGATTCGAGAGTAGAGGTTCTTATGCACAAGATAAACGCGCGGCGTCTCTTTAAGGCTGGGCGCTCGGCCAAGATGCTGTCAGCGGCGGCGGCCCTCCTTCTGATGATTGGAACTGCTGGAGCGCAGTCTTCGAGTGGCATTCATACCGAAGGAACTGCCTTCAAGGATGATCAAGGCCGCACCCTCATATTGCGCGGCGTCAATCTTGGTGGCACCAGCAAGATCCCGGCGAAGACGTCGTCCGATCCACGAGCTGTCTCCTTCGTGGGGCGTCCCTTTCCCCTTGCACAGTCGGACGAACACTTCCGTCGACTGCAGGGCTGGGGCTTTACTTTCGAGCGCCTGATTGTGCCGTGGGAAGCGATCGAACACGCAGGCCCGGGTGTCTACGACAAGGTATACCTCGATTACTTGCACGAGCTAATAAAGCGTGCGAACTCCTACGGGATCCGCGTCATCATCGACTTGCATCAGGATTTCTACTCGCGGGCTTCGGGTGGCGACGGAGCGCCTTACTGGACGCTCTCGAAAATAGGATTGCTTCCCGATCGCACAAATGAACCTGGAGCCCCGCAGAAGCAACCGGACCGCGGCCCCGGATACTGGCCGCCGACAGCGGCCCGTTTATCGGTTGACACAATGGATACGCTCTTCTGGGCTGGCAACGACTTCGCGCCGGACCTGAAAGTCGATGGTACTCCCGTCCAGGAATGGCTTCAGAGTCACTACGTGAACGCAATGCGTCAGGTAGCCCTACGGATGCGTGACCTCAATAACGTAGCGGGCTACGACACCTACAATGAGCCGGGTCCCGGCTTTTTGGAGGTTAGCGATCTCCGCTCGCCAGAGACATTCATGATGGTGATGGGCCACTATGAGGCGCCTGGCAGTCCAGCACCAAGCTATTGGGACTACATGCAAGCTGCTTCCGGGTTCACGCCAGAAAAGCAGACCGTCGCCGCGAATCGGCTCTGGGCTCCCGGCACGGAAGACGTCTGGCGTCGCATCGGCGTCTGGGATGTCGTGGATGGCAAACCGACGTTGCTGAAGCAGGGATACTTCGCGGCGGTGGGAGCTAACAAACAGGGAACCAACTACTATGTGGGTGCGCTTCACCGACGGATTGCAGCAGCGATCCATGAGATTTCGCCAAATGCCCTGATCGCCCAGGAACCCTCCGCCTTTGATGGGAATCAAAAGGAACTGGCATTGGGTGTGCCGGGCGCGGTCAGTGAGCCGCATTGGTACGACGCTGTTCCGATGCTCAGTAAGCACTACGATCTGGATACCACATACCCGATCTTCTCCAACAAACCTATTACCGGCAGTGATGCAGTTCTTGATGCCTATGTGAAGCAGATTGAAGAGGCGAAGGCGAAAGGTCAAGGAATGGGCCAGGTTCCTACCTGGTTTGGAGAGGTAGGAATTCCATACGACGTGAATGACAAGCAGGCATATCGGACAGGCGACTTCAGCGCATTGGAAGAGTATGCGCGCCTGTACTATGGAGCGCTCGACAAGACATTGTCGTCTTATGCGATCTGGTGTTACTCGGCGGATAACAGCAACGAAAAGGGCGATCGCTGGAACAACGAAGACTATTCGATCTACAGCCCAGATCAGCGGAAGAATCCTAACGACATCAACTCCGGCGGCCGCGCTCTGAACGAAGTGGTTCGACCCTATCCGATCGCGACTTCCGGTACGCCTGTTCTGATTGAATTTGACGCCAAATCGAAGACCTTTCGTTACAAGTTCAAAGCGGACAAGGCAATCTCCGCTGACACCGAGATCTTCCTACCCAACTACCAGTATCCGAAAGGGGCAGTCGTGACCGTGGATGGTGGAACCTACAAGCTCGACCTCACGCACTCTCGCGTTTACGTTTCTGCGAACTCCGACGAGGTGACGGTTAACGTCACCTCGCAATAAGGGGCAACGGAGCGAATAGACTCCATTCGGCGATAGTTGCGGACATCACCGGCGGTACTGCGCATGTCCATTGGACGCGGCTTGATCGTGGGCTACACGCCGTCGGCGCTAGAGGGTACAGATCAAACGCACTAGAAAGACCAGGATGAAGAGAACGGGGCAATACGCCAGTTATCCCAGCCTTCGTGATTGCGTAGTTGTCGTTACCGGCGGTGCGTCGGGCATCGGCCAGGCGTTTGTTGAAGCCTTCGCAATGCAGAAGGCCAATGTCGCATTCCTCGATATTGACGATGGCGCTGGACTCAAGCTCACCACGAAGTTGACCAAAGCGGGTGCCACAATACCTGCTTATCACCACTGCGATCTGACCGACATTGCGGATGTGCAACGAACCATCCGGAAAATTCTGCAACGGTTCGGAACAGTCGATGTGTTGGTGAATAACGCTGGGAACGATACGCGCCATAAGGTTGCTGAGGTGACGCCTAAGTTCTGGGACAAAACCATAGCTGTCAATCTCAGACATCAATTCTTCATGTCGCAGGCAGTCATTGCGTCGATGAAGAAGGCGCAGCGCGGCTCCATCATCAATATGAGCTCAATCGGCTGGCTCATTCCCTCCACAAACCAGGTGGTCTACGTTACGGCAAAAGCAGCCGTGGTGGGGATGACCCGCACTCTTGCTCATGAACTCGGCCCTGACAATATCCGGGTGAACTGCATCATGCCAGGCGCCATCCTTACGGAACGGCAGCAGAGACTATGGCTTACGGAAGAGTACACAGCTCAAGTACTGGCAAACCAGGCGTTAAAGCGCATGATCCTGCCGGACGAAGTGGCGCGGCTGGCGTTATTCCTAGGTGCGGATGACAGTTCGGCGATCACAAATCAGAGTTACGTCATTGACGGGGGATGGGTCTAGATGAAGCATGTCGGGGAGACGATTCAATAGCCCAACGTGTGACAGAGATTGTTGCAAAAAGCCTCGGCATCCTAGAATCAGTGTGCGAGTGCTCCCCATTATGCCGCTTCCCCCGCACTTCTAAAATCCTGTTGAAAAGGTAACCTCCATGTTGCACCGCAAGCTTAGGAGCAGCGAGTGGTCATGACGCTTGAGACGCTGAGCGGCGAAACACTCCTGTATCCGATCATTGGCGATCCCATTGGCTTCGTGAAGTCACCTCAACGGTTAACGGCCAAGTTCAAGGAACTGGGTCACAACGGCGTCTGCGTTCCGATGCTGGTTCCGGAGGGGGCGCTTGAAAGTGTCGTGCGAGGCCTCGACTCCGTCCCCAATGTTCGTGGTCTCTTGATCACCATGCCGCACAAGAGCGCCATGTTCGCCCACTGCGCCACGTCGTCTGAGACCTCCAGGCTATTGAAGGTGGTGAGCGTAGCGCGTCGAAATGCGAATGGCTCCTGGCACGGTGACATGTTGGATGGTGTCGCTTTCGTCGCGGCCCTAAAAAAGAATGGCGCGAGCTTGGAACGAGCGCGGGTCCTTCAGGTCGGCGCTGGTGGAACCGGAAGCGCCATCGCCATCGCGCTGCTCCATGCGGGTGTTCGGGAGCTGGTGCTCCACGATGCGAGTCGCTCGCGGTGTGATGGACTCATTGAACTTTTGTTGGGCCGGGGTCCCGGCCGCGTAGTCGCTGGGCGATGCGATCCGACAGGATGCCACATCGTGGTGAACGCCACTCCGATGGGCATGTCTCCCGACGATCCGCCGCCCGTTCCAACGCGTCTGCTCACCTCCTCAATGTTTGTCGGCGACGTCGTTGCGGGGCATGGAGTCACACCCCTCATACAAGCTGCACGCGCCGCAGGATGTGAGACGGCAGACGGCTTTCAGATGGTCGACGCTGGGATCGAAATCATGCCCAACTTCCTCCTCGGCAAGTAATTTGCAGGCCACCCAATTAGGTTGCTTTGCTATTTTAACGCTTAATCCTTGAATGAGGATCTCGCCGTTGCAGCCAGTCGTTGTAGTTCAAGTGGCCGAGAAACGTCAGGACTCTATCGGAGCTGCTCCCGGTATCAGGTGTGCGCGGTGGATGGAGATAAAGGGGAGCAGGTCGGATAGAGGGGTTTGAAGGAAGGCGTTGGTGCGATCGGGGAAGGACGCTGGCTATGGGGTTTTCATCCTCTGGGCTGGGCCGAGGCAGCAAGAGCAGGCGTGCAGAGTGAGCGGAGATCCTCTATGTGGCCATTCGTGAGGGATGCCGAAGAGGATGCGGAACACAGCGTCGGCGGGACGGAAAGCGCCATTTTCGGGCCTGAGGCACACCTCCAGTAAGTGTGCAGTGCAGCACGCGATGAGTGCCGCTTGGAACAGACTGCTAGGAAGAGTCAAGCAGGTATGCCTCCTTTGGTTCGGCGAAGAAGAGTTGGGCGGAGGTCATTCGCTCAAGGAGATGCATGCGTCCATGGCAGCGCGGGCACTTCCATAGCGTGGGTCTTGCCAGGAAGGGTGTATCGGCTGGAGGAGCCTGGTTGAGCAGGTCACGGCAGAGCGGCAGCATGCGGGCTCGTCTGCGGTTGGCGAGGAAGCCGAAGTAGCGGATGCGGGGAAAACCTCGTGGCAGCACATGCTGGACGAAGCGGCGCAGGAACTCTTCGGAAGCAAGTAACATCGTGCGCTGCTTGCTTTGGTGAGCATAGTCCTTCCAGCGGAAGCAGACCTCGGAAGGTGAGACGGAGAGCAGGCGATGGTTGGAGATGGCGACGCGATGGGTATAGCGTGCCAGGTAATGCAGCACGTGCTCAGGGCCACCGAAGGGCGGTTTGGCATAGACGACCCAGTCTTGCCGATAAAGCGTGCGCAGGAAGAGGGCGAAGGGCTTCTCCTCATGGAGCGGCATGCACTCGCCGAAGAAGCGCAACTGATGGCGGGCAAAGAGGCGCCGCAGTCCGGCGACGAACTTGCCGCGGAAAACGCGGCTGAGCACCTTAACCGGTAGGAAGAAGTTAGAGGGTGCAGATATCCAACATGTGTGGTCCGGCGTGAGTCCGCCACCAGGTACCACGCAGTGGATGTGCGGATGTGGAGTAAGTGTCTGTCCCCAAGTGTGCAGGATGGCCAGGAAGCCAGGCTCTGCGCCGAGATGCTTCGGATCAACAGCGACGTCGAGCAGAGCGGCGGCACTGGCTTCGAACAGCAAGGAAAAGAGCTGCCGCTTGTTCTGCCACATCAACGGCACCAGCATATGCGGCACGCTGAAGACCAGGTGGTAGTAGCCGACGGCCAGCAGTTCCTGCTGTCGCTTGGCCAACCACTGATCGCGTGCACCGGTCTGGCATTTCGGGCAGTGCCGGTTGCGGCAGGAGTTATACGAGATAGCCTGATGTCCGCAGCTCACGCACGCATCGCGATGACCGCCGAGCGCAGCGGTACGGCAGCGAGCGATCGCATCGAGCACCTTGTGCTGCGACCAGGTTAACGAAGCGCTATACCGTTGCCGGAAGCTATCACCACTGATGCGAATGATGTCGGCCACCTCGAAGGGCGGCCGGCTCATCGCTTCCGGTCCTGCTGTCCGGCACGAAGCGTGATCTGCTCCAGCGGGTTGATGGCGGCATGGAGGTGACGTCGTGAGAGCTGGAGGTAGACGGTTGTGTCTTCGAGCCGCTCATGGCCCATCAGCAGCTGAATCGTGCGCAGATCGGCGCCGGCTTCGAGCAGGTGCGTCGCAAAGCTGTGCCGCAGCGTGTGCGGGTGGATCTTCTTCGTGAGTCCGGCGCGCGTGGCCGCTGTGCGGCATGCGTGCCAGACAGTCTTGTCGGAGATAGGCTGGTCGGTGCCACGCTGGCCCGCGGTGCTGGGAAAGAGGTATCCGCGCGGCTTCTTCCATCGCCACCAGCTGCGCAGCTCTTCGAGCAGCTTCGGCGAGAGTGGCACATCGCGGTCTCTGGCGCCCTTGCCCTGGCGGATGTGGATGACCATGCGCTGGCTGTCGATGTCTTCGACCTTGATCCTTGCCGCTTCCGTCCTGCGTACTCCGGTGGCATAGAGCAGCACCAGGATCATGCGGTACAAGCGGTTGGGTGCGGCGTCGATCAACCGCACGACTTCATCCTGGCTAAGCACGGTCGGCAGCTTGTGTGGCACCTTGGGGAAGATGAGATCGTCGTAGGCCAGATCGCTCCGCTTCAGCATGCGCTTGTACAGGAACCGCAGCGCCGAGATGCGGATCTCGACGGTACTGGGCTCAAGCTTCTTCTCCTGCAGCAGGTATCGCTGATAACGTCGCAGGTGCTCAGGACCCAGTTGCTCGGCGCTGAAGCTCGTGCAGCATGCGCTGGCGAAGTGGAGTCATAGGAACCTCCTCCCTATGACTTCTCACCCTAGCCCGGCATAACTCCCTTCGCTAACCACCACTCTCAAGTCCGTCGCGCCAGCGACTTCGTTCAAACCGCCTAGTCGGACGAGTGATTGCCGCGAATTGACTAATTACGGCTTTCTCAACGAGTCGTAACTCACCGAGGCGGCAATCAGTCCTTGTGAGTCGCCCTTTTGGCCGGCGGGCGTCAGAGGAAGAAAGATGGTGCAGCTCATCAAGGATTAGAGGACAGAGAAGCGAGTGTTCCTGCTGAGGGGTATCGATGCCGGATTAAATCTGCCGGATCGAAATAGTAGGAAGGACTCTCTGAAGAGGTGTCGGGAACCTGGAACTGGAGCCGTTGCGCACCGAAAATCACCGGTTGAGGCCGTGTTTGCCTATACTAGAGCGGGGAATTTACAGGGCAAGACCAGCAGTTTTGTTAATGAAGTTACAAGACTAGGTAGGGAAAAGGCATTTCCCCGGCTATTTCGTGCAGAATCTGCGACCACGATTTGACCCTCTGAAATCGACCCTGAACCCAAAAAGTTAACCCCCTTGCCTGCTGAACCCCTGGGGAGGCAGCCAGCCTCCCCAGGACCGGTCCTCCGCGGCCGCGCGCGAGGGGGTTTTGGTTCCGGCAGGACGAAGAGACGATTTGTGCTGGCGGGCTGGAGCTGGGTGGCGCGCAACGAGGAGAAGAGTGCCGCTTCGGGGTGCGATCGGTGATGGGAGCCGCCCATTTGGGCGGCGGGCGTCAGTAAGAAGAAAGAGGGTACAGCTCAGGCGGAACATGAAGGACAGAAGCGAGAGTTCATCGTATGGGCTTCGGTGCCGGACCAGTCGTAGGAAGGACCCACTGAAGAGTTGTTGCAGGCCTGGAAACCTGAGCGGTTACACAGTTCAAATCACCGTTACGCAGATGTTTTCCTATACTAGAGCGGCCCTGTGGAGCTGGAAAAGGGTGCGTAACACTGCCTAAGTATCAAGACAACGTAGGGAAAATGCATTTCCCCGGCTTGTTCTTGCAGAAACTGCGACCACGATGTGAACCTCCGAAACCCATCCTGAAGCCGAAAAGTTAACCCCTCCTCCGCCCCTGAGCCCTCCTCTGCAGGGCGGGGCCTTCCGCGCCCGCGCGCGAGGCGTTTTGGTCCCCACAGGACGGAGAGACCTGGTCGCCGTGCCAGGGCACGAGCGAGAGCACCTTCCACTTACCTGTGCGGAGCCAGCCGGTGGTGCCATAAACCAGCTCACCCTCCGGATCGACCTTCAGCTCATAGAGCTTGTCGTAGTTCTTGGCGGTCTGGATGATGTACCGCTCGTAATTCGGGTAGGTCTGGCTGCCGTCGTCGCGGAAGACTTCGATGTAGCCGGTCGCGCGCTGGGTGTCGGTGTAGCCCATGCCGGCCTGCGGAAACTGCCCGGTGGCCAGCACGCCCGGCTTATAAACCGGGGCGACGCCGCGGTAGATCGCGACGGTCTCAAACGTCTCGTAGAACTGCCAGCCTTCGCCCTGGCAATACTGACAATTCGGCTGGCTGCTGCTGCCGGTGGTCGGATCCCAGCGGCCCGAACCGGCCGTTTGCTGGGTAGCTTTGGTGGACTACTCAACTGCGTCCATACTCATCCTGGAATTCAATCTGGGCGCGCCGGGTTTTTGCTTGACGGAGAGTGCCTGCAAGGAGTATGAGTATTTGAGTATGTCTTATTTAGTGTCTCACGCCCCATCCTCTGTCCCCCGCCGCGCCTGGTGCCGCCTCTTCGGCGGCATGGTCCAGGACCTCCGCGAAGCTATCGGCCGGTCAGTGGAAGACGCCGCGCAGTTGTCCGGTATGGAGTCCTCGGAATGGGCCGCGATCGAAGCCGGTCATATACCGGCCGATCCGGCCCGCCTCCGCTCCATGGCCGCCGCCCTCGAGGTCCGCTTCGATCACATGGCCCTGCTGGTTTACCTCTGCCAGGGAGCCTGGGCAGCCTGAACCGGGCTGGCCTCCGTACTCATAAATAGATAGCCTCATCTCCAGCAGAGAGGAGGTGAGCAAGATCGCGAAAACGCAACAGGAGCCACAGCTAAAACGCATGAATCTGAACGTTCCCTTAGACCTGCACAACACCTTCAAATCCGCCACCGCCTCCCGGGGCGAGAGCATGACCGACGCGCTGTTGGAGTTCATCCAGCAGTACGTCGCCGACTCCTCCGCGGCCAAGCCCAAAGGACGGCGCAAGTGAAACGCGCCGCCCTCTACATGCGGGTCTCGACCGTCGCTCAGCACCCCGAGACCCAACTGCACGACCTCCATCAGATGGCCGCGCAGCGCGGCTACGAGATCGTCGCCGAGTTTACCGACCGCATCAGCGGCGTGAAGGCACGCCGGCCCGGCCTCGATCAGCTCATGCGAGAAGCGCGCCGCGGCCGCTTCGAGGTCGTGCTGGTCTGGGCCTCGGACCGGATCGCCCGGTCGGTGAAGCACTTCCTTGAAACCCTCGACGAGCTCAACCGGCTCAACATCGAGTTCGTCAGCTTCCGCGAGCAGATCGATACCGGAGGCCCGCTGGGCCGGGCCATCGTCGTCATCATCGGAGCCATCGCCGAACTCGAACGCAACCTGATCATCGAGCGGGTGCGCGCCGGCATGCGCCGTGCCCGTCTCGAAGGCCGTCCCATCGGCCGCCGGCCGCTCGAGCTCGACCACATCGCCATCCTGCGGGACCGCCAGCGCGGCCAGTGTCTTGGTCAGCTGGCCAAGAGCTATCGCGTATCCCGTACCACCATCCACCGCGTGCTCCGCCAGCACGCCACAACTACCCTGGAGAAGTCTGCGTGACAGAAAGAACGGTCCAAATCCTGCTATGGATGCTGGCCTTTACCATGGTGGGCTTTATCTTCGGCTCGATCCTCGGCTTAATGTTCAGCCGCAGTTGGTATGCAGAAGAGAAAGTCGAATATCTTAAAAACCTGGTGCAACAGGGACTCCCAACCTCAAGGAAATACGCAGCGTCCTGAACGACGCCCACAGGCACATCCTGGCTGTTTCAAAAGGCCTCGAAAAACCCGCCCGCTAACCCCCCTCAAATCAATGGCCGGATCCCAGAGATCCGGCCGTTCCAGAAGGTGTGGGTTGTGAAACAGGGAGGCCAGCCGCCCACAATCGTCCCCGTGGGCGGGCGGGTGCAGCTATGGGTCGCGTCCGTAGCTGGTCATCCGCCGGCTCACGGGCTCACCCGAGGTTGGCAGGCCTAATGAGAAATCCATTCCCTGCCAATCACGGGTGAGAGAGTCATTTCGTCATAAAGCTGATGTCGGCTCCGGTGGCGCTCCCGGCAGCTGTAGTAACTGTCACGCTGTAGCAGTACTGTGTTTTGCTGAGCAGCCCGGTCACCGGAACATCCCCCACGAAATCTGCTCCCGAAGCAGGCAGTGATGTGGTCTTCGTAACGTGGTTCAGTGAGGTACAGCTGGTCCCGTATCTAAAGAAGAATGAGCCAGTCAGCCCGCCAGTGTTCACCACGCCACGCAGGGTCGCTGTGGTAGTCCCAATCGCAGCCGGGGGCGCGGCCAGAGCGAAAGGCGAGCCGATGATCTTATAGGTGACTTCCGCGACTGGGCTGTCTGTGTGGCCGGGAACCACGGCAATTGCCTTGATCGTTTCGGTCGTGTAAACGAAGATCGGGCCGGTGTATTTTTCGGCTGGCTTAGGAGTTGGTGTGGCGCCGTTGGTCGTGTAGTAGAAAACCGCTCCGGGGTCGCTGTCGGACAGTGTGACCGACTGCGCCTCATCGTAGGTCCTCCCGGCCGGCGAGAAGATCGGAGGCGGAGCTGCAGTCTCAATGATGTAGCTCGCAGTGACCGGTGGACTTGCATACGATCCTATTGCGGCGATTGCCTTGATCGTTTCTGTGGCGGTTACACTGATTGGAAGTTTGCACAGATCTGCGGGGATCGGAGCCGGCGTTGGGGTTGTAGCCGGGGTGCTTCCTATCGTGCAGTAAATCTTCGTTCCGGGAGTGGTATCGCTGATCGTCACGCTCTGATGTGGGCTGTAGGTCCCAGGCGGGGGCGAGAAAACCGGCTCCGCCGGCGTGCCCTGCACTGTGAACGGCTGTGAATTCGACGTTTGACCATCCGGGTCTTTGACAGTGATTTCGGCAATCCCCGGTTTGGCAATGTCCGCTGCAGGCACCGTTGCCATCAACTTCATGGAACTCACGAAAGTCGTCTTGAGAGGAGATCCATTCCATTCCACCATAGACGTGTCGAGGAAATTGGCTCCCATCACCATGAACGTGAAGCTCGGGCCACCTGCGTCAATGCTCTTGGGCGAAATCGTCGAAATAACCGGTGTAGGCACGGTGCAGGGGCCGACTGAGCATTGAGAATTCAGATTGTAGGTTCCCGTGTTCGTTGCGGAACAGTCTCCAACGAAAACGGTATATTCACCGGATTTCTCGAGGGGCTTTGGAACGAGGTTTACCACGGTGCCCCCGCAGGCATAGGGATACCCGGCATAGTTGGAGCTGTTGAACGAACCGTCCGGGTTGTAAAGCGAAATCGCCGGAACTAGATTGCCGCTCGTCGTGACTATCTTCAGGAAATTGACGACGTCTCCAGGGCTGCCCTCGAAAGTGTACGTATTGTACTGAGCCGCGGCGCTTATCGAGCCGGGCTGGACCTGGCTCCAAAGAAGATCTACCGCTCCGACCGGGTTCTGCACTCGCTCGAAGTACAGATTATAGTTGCCAGTGTTCGTGCTGGTACAGTCTTCAACAAAGAGAGTATATTCACCCGTTTGCTTGAGGGGCTTTGGAGCGAGGTTCACTAAGGTTCCCCCACAGGCATAAGGATAGCCTGCATAATTGGAGCTGTTGAATGTTCCGTCCGGATTGTAAAGCGTAATTGCCGGAATCAGATTGTTGCTCGTTCTGACCATATCGAATAGCAGAACATCGCCTGCACTTGCATGAAAAGTGTATGTGTTGTCTTGCGCCGAGAGTTTGATGCTGCCCGCCGTGACCTGACCAAGAGGGAGGTTAGAAGCACCGACGGGGTCTTTCACGTTCTGGACGTAAAGATTGTAGCCGCCAGTGTTCGTGCTATTACAGTCCGCGACATCGAGCGTATATTCACCGGTTTCCTTGAAAGGGGCCGGGTCGAGGTACACAACGGTCCCGCCGCAGGCATAAGGGTAGCCTGCATAATTAGAGCTGTTTATGGTTCCGTCGGGATTGTAAAGCGTAATCGCCGGAACCAGATAGCCGTTCGTCGTCACCATAGTGAAAACGAAAACGTCACCAACGCTTCCATTGAAGGTGTAGGAGTTGACCTGTCCCGCTGACGAGAGCGTGCCCTCCGTTACCTTACCGAATGGAAGATCGGTCTCAGCCCATGATGGTGAAGAGATGACCAAAAACGCGAAGATGATGGCGAAGAAGCAGGATTTGTGGTGCTGCATGGCGATTTTACCCTCCTCGGTTCAGCCCGAATGGCGGATAAGGGATTCCCCCGATCCGGCGCGGGCGGGGCTTACTCACAGCTTTTGTCGGAGGGAAATCTAGCACGGATTCATAGGCAGTCAGGGCAAAATCGGTGCGAATATGCTCACTTCATATGAAGTTGATAGGTTGGCGGTCTGGAAAAATGCGAGAGTAACTCAAATGATGACAATACCCACGTAGCCTCTGATTGCAGTCAACACACTTCGGTTGGTTGTGTTTGCCGGAATCAATGGATATCGACCGGGACGAACTCGGTCTTGCATCCAACGAGGCATCGTACCTTCTGGAATTCCTTTAGTTCCTCCAGAGTGAAAGGGTGGCCTTTCCGTGCGTTCCGGTAATACTCCCGATGAGCGCGTTTGAACCCGTCGTCGACGTAGAGCGAACGGAGGGTTAAGCTCCGGTCGAATCCATACCATACCAGGCAGTATGGGTTCAAACTGCATTCCAGCACCGAAACACGAATGGCGCCATTGGCAACTGCAATTTCTCTTCCCCAGTTATAGTCCTCTGTTTCGTTGTTAACGTCGCTCCGCGGGAACAGAAGGCGGAATCTTTCGTGGGCCATGCCCATCCCGTGAAGCTGAAACCTGGGCTGGGCTGTCCACTCGAAGCACCGGATAAGCGATCGGTGTCGAGCACAACAAGATCCGCCTGGTGATATCCATTGGCGACCCCACTCGCGATGATTTGCTGGCGACCGTTGCCATCCAGATCCGCCAGTGCAAAATTATCGAGATGACCGGAATGCCAATATTCAGAGATGGTCTTGCCGTGCGAATCGATTAGGGCTATTTGGGATGGGTACCGTGGATAGTGATTGCTCGCAACAACGATTCGGGAATTCATTCCGCGCGCCGGCTTAAGAATCGCGAACCAGCCCGACACGAAAATCGCGGGTTCGTTTCCGAGTTCCGGCAGAACTCTTCCGGACATCCAACGCCATTTCTCCTCGCCGTGATCGCTGTAACAAATGAGCGTTGTTCAGTCCGCCACCCGGTTAATGGCACGGTGATACAGGAAAAGGACTTCCGTGTTGCCATCGCCGGTCAGATCTCCGAACCAGACAAACGATGCCAGCCCTCCGCGGTAGTACTGAGGCCAGAATCCGTCAGGAAAGCTCTTCCGCCGAAAGTTCCTCTCCTTTGGCATTAAGAACCGTCAGCGTTCCTCCGTCCAGGCGCGCCGCGTGAGGGTGTTGTCGATGAAGAGCATCCGGACGGAGATACAGATCACAAGAATCGCCACGCCGACTCCGGCGGCCAGGCTGAGCGCGCGGTTCGCGTTCTTAAGAACGAATCCTGAACAGGGGTTGGAACAGAAACCAGGGGCGTATTTTCCGCGAGAGCGCGAGGTCCCGCCATCATCCACTGGTGGTCTTCGTTTCTGTTCGCACCCGCTCCACGCT
Source organism: uncultured Acidobacteriaceae bacterium (assembly GCA_963782175.1). Taxonomy (GTDB): domain Bacteria; phylum Acidobacteriota; class Terriglobia; order Terriglobales; family Acidobacteriaceae; genus Silvibacterium. The sequence goes on along the minus strand of CAWAIX010000002.1, from coordinate 246,132 downwards.
TCGGCAGGCTGATGATGATCGGATCATTTCGACCTTCGGAACGATAATAAGAATCAAGAGCTTGCCGCGCTCGATAAATCTCGGCGGCCAGATCCGTCGACCCTTTCGACCCGTTCTTCTCCGGCCACAGCTCCTTGATCACCCGGTCGGGTTTTAAAATCCTCTGGGAATCCATATGGACCGACAGAAATTGCAGCAACCTCCTGAGCTGGCCTTTGTCAGCAAAGGTCGCACTCTCAAGAATCCTGTCGAGCTGATTCCGAATGGCTTCCTTATCCATGGGCTCGCGACTCCCAAAAAGTGGATAGCCAAAGTTGTGGCGGCAGGGACCAGAGGAGCGCTGATTCGAAGCTCGGATCCGCCCGCGGCTGCTCTCTATTCTCACACCCGTTTAACAAATACCAAACAGGCAATCATGAGCCTGCCGCCAAATCATCGTGGTCACAGTTTCTGAGAAGAAAGATTATCGGAAGTAACCCAAGGATCTATTGGGCTGTGTTTGTTTTCTCACCAGACCCTCCGGGAACGGCCGGATCTCTGGATCCTGCGATCGATTTGAGGGGGGTTAGCGGGCGGGTTTTTCGAGGCCTTTTGAAACAGCCAGGATGTGCCTGTGGGCGTCGTTCAGGACGCTGCGTATTTCCTTGAGGTTGGGAGTCCCTGTTGCACCAGGTTTTTAAGATATTCGACTTTCTCTTCTGCATACCAACTGCGGCTGAACATTAAGCCTGAGGATCGAGCCGAAGATAAAGCCCACCATGGTAAAGGCCAGCATCCATAGCAGGATTTGGACCGTTCTTTCTGTCACGCAGACTTCTCCAGGGTAGTTGGCGCTGGCGGAGCACGCGGTGGATGGTGGTGCGGGATACGCGATAGTCTTGTCCAGCTGACCAAGACACTGGCCGCGCTGGCGGTCCCGCAGGATGGCGATGTGGTCGAGCTCGAGGCGGCCGGCGGCGGATGGACGCCTTCGAGATGGGCATGCGCATGCCGGCGCGCACCCGCTCGATGATCAGGTTGCGTTCGAGTTGGCGATGGCTCCGATGATGACGACGATGGCCCGGCCGAGCGGGCCTCTGGTATCGATCTGCTCGCGGAAGCTGACGAACTCGATGTTGAGCCGGTTGAGCTCGTCGAGGGTTTCGAGGAATGCTTCACCGACCGGGCGATCCGGTCCGAGGCCCGCGAGCGCGACCTCGAAGCGGCCGCGGCGCGCTTCTCGTAGAGCTGATCGAGGCCGGGCCGGCGTGCCTTCACGCCGCTGAACCCGTCGGTAACTCGGCGACGATCTGGTAGCCGCGTGCGGGCCATCTGATGGAGGTCGTGGATTGGGTCTCGGGGTGCTGAGCGACGGTCGAGACCCGGCCGTAGAGGGCGGCGCGTTTCACTTGCGCCATCCTTTGGGCTTGGCCGCGGAGGAGTCGGCGACGTACTGCTGGATGAACTCGAACAGCGCGTCGGTGATGCTCTCGCCCCGGGAGGCGGTGGCGGATTTGAAGGTGTTGTGCAGGTCTAAGGGAACGTTCGACTCATGCGTTTTAGCTGTGGCTCCTGTTGTGTTTTCGCGATCTTGCTCACCTCCTCTCTGCTGGAGATGAGGCTATCGATTTATGAGGATGGAGGCCAGCCCGGTTGCGGCTGCCCAGGCTCCCTGGCAGAGGTAAACCAGCAGGGCCATGTGATCGAAGCGGACCTCGAGGGCGGCGGCCATGGAGCGGAGGCGGGCCGGATCGGCCGGTATATGACCGGCTTCGATCGCCGCCATTCCGAGGATTCCATACCGGACAACTGCGCGGCGTCTTCCACTGACCGGCCGATAGTTCGGGAGGTCCTGGACCATGCCGCCGAAGAGGCGGCACCAGGCGCGGCGGGGGAGAGAGGATGGGGCGTGAGACACTAAATAAGACATATTCAGATACTTATACTCCTTGCAGGCACTCTTCGTCAAGCAAAAACCCGGCACGCCCAGATGGAATTCCAGGACGAGTATGGACGCAGTTGAGTAGTCCACCAAAGCTACCCAGCAAACGGCCGGTTCGGGCCGCTGGAATCCGACCACCGGCAGCAGCAGCCAGCCGAATTGTCAGTATTGCCAGGGCGAAGGCTGGCAGTTCTCGAGACGTTTGAGACCGTCGCGACTACCGCGGCATCGCCCCGGTTTATAAGCCGGGCGTGCTGGCCACCGGGCAGTTTTCGCAGGCCGGCATGGGCTACACGACACCCAGCGCGCGACGGGCTACATCGAAGTCTTCCGCGACGACGGCAGCCAGTCCTACCCGAATTAGAGCGGTACGTCAGCAGACCGCCAAGACTAGACAAGCTCTATGAGCTGAAGGTCGATCCGGAGGGTGAGCTGGTTTATCGCACCACCGGCTGGCTCGACAGGTAAGTGGAAGGTGCTCTCGCTCGTGCCCTGGCCGGCGACCAGGTCTCTCCGTCCTGCGGGGGCGAAAACGCCTCGCGCGCGGCCGCGGAGGGCCCCGCCCTGCAGAGGAGGGCTCAGGGGCGGAGGAGGCGTTATCCTCTCGGCTTCAGGATGGGTTTGGAGGTTCACATCGTGATCGCAGTTCTGGAATACAAGTGGAAATGCATTTTCCCTACGTTGTCTTGATACTTAGGGAGTGTTACGCCTTTTCCAGCTCCACAGGGCCGCTCTAGTGGCCTGTCGCAGAGAGATCGTTACTGCGGATGCGGTGAGAAGGGTCGGAGTACTTCCAGTTGATAGGCTTAGCATTGGCTGAGTAAGCGTTGATGTAGCGGCGCAGTTTGCGGGCCAGATCGGGCACGGAGGTAAAGACGCCGCGGGCGATGACCTCCCGCTCGATTTTCGCGAACCAGAGTTCGACCTGATTGAGCCATGAGGAGTAGGTGGGTGTGAAGTGGAACCGGACGCGGGGATGTTGCTCCAGGAACTCCCGCACCAGCGCGGTTTTGTGAGCCGAGAGATTGTCGAGGATGATGTGGATCTGCTGATTGGGCGGGCACAGGGAGACAACCTCCTTCAGGAAACCGACAAAGTCCCGACTGGTGTGGCGAGCGGCGGTCTTGCCGTGAACGCGGCCGGTCGCGGTGTCCAGCGCCGCATACAGCGACAGGGTTCCGTGCCGGTAGTATTCAAATCCGTGGCGCTCGGCGCGGCCCGGCGAAAGCGGCAGCACCGGATCGAGCCGATCCAGTGCCTGAATGGCAGTCTTCTCATCAACACAGAACACGGCAGCATGCTGCGGAGGGTTCAGGTACAGCCCGATAATGTCAGCGGCTTTGGCTTCGAAATCCGGATCGTCGCTGGCCATGTAGCGCTCCAGGCGGTGCGGCTTCAGGCCGGCCTCTTTCCACACCCGATGCACTGCGTCCTTGCTGACGCCCAGCGCTGCGGCAAGCTTGCGACAACTCCAGTGAGTGGAACCGTCCCTCGGCTTCTTGCGGGTAGTCGAGAGAATCCGGGCTCGCAGGCTAGGAGTCAGCACGGAAGCGGACTGTCCGGGATGACTCGTATCCAGGCCATCCATACCCGAAGCAAGGAAGCGCCGCTTCCACCGGCTGATCGTCGGCGCCGTGGTCCGCAACCTCTGCTTGATCGTATTGAACGACGCTCCCTCGGCCAGCATCAGAATCAGCCTGGCGCGGAAGACATATCCGGCGGGCAGAGAGCGGGACTGGGCACTACGGCTGAGTTCCAGTTGCTGGTCTTCGCTGAGCACCACCGAATCGATGGACATACCTGCTTAGATGTAAGCAGGACTAGTAATGTTTACTCTGCGACAGGTCACTAGTATAGGAAAACATCTGCGTAACGGTGATTTGAACTGTGTAACCGCTCAGGTTTCCAGGCCTGCAACAACTCTTCAGTGGGTCCTTCCTACGACTGGTCCGGCACCGAAGCCCAGACGATGAACTCTCGCTTCTGTCCTTCATGTTCCGCCTGAGCTGTACCCTCTTTCTTCTTACTGACGCCCGCCGCCCAAATGGGCGGCTCCCATCACCGATCGCACCCCGAAGCGGCACTCTTCTCCTCGTTGCGCGCCACCCAGCTCCAGCCCGCCAGCACAAATCGTCTCTTCGTCCTGCCGGAACCAAAACCCCCTCGCGCGCGGCCGCGGAGGACCGGTCCTGGGGAGGCTGGCTGCCTCCCCAGGGGTTCAGCAGGCAAGGGGGTTAACTTTTTGGGTTCAGGGTCGATTTCAGAGGGTCAAATCGTGGTCGCAGATTCTGCACGAAATAGCCGGGGAAATGCCTTTTCCCTACCTAGCCTTGCAACTTACCGAGCATAACTGCACCGGATTTAGTGCATTATGCCCTATAGGAAAACACCTGCGTAACGGTGATTTCTCCTGCCTAATGGCTCGCGTTTCCGGGCCCCGTCACCACCTCTTCAGAGGGTCCTTCCTACGACTGATCCGGCACCGAAGCCCTTACGATGAATCTCGCTTCTGTCCTTCATGTTCCGCCTGAGCTGTACCCTCTTTCTTCTTACTGACGCCCGCCGCCCAAATGGGCGGCTCCCATCACCGATCGCACCCCGAAGCGGCACTCTTCTCCTCGTTGCGCGCCACCCAGCTCCAGCCCGCCAGCACAAATCGTCTCTTCGTCCTGCCGGAACCAAAACCCCCTCGCGCGCGGCCGCGGAGGACCGGTCCTGGGGAGGCTGGCTGCCTCCCCAGGGGTTCAGCAGGCAAGGGGGTTAACTTTTTGGGTTCAGGGTCGATTTCAGAGGGTCAAATCGTGGTCGCGGATTCTGCACGAAATAGCCGGGGAAATGCCTTTTCCCTACCTAGCCTTGCAACTTACCGAGCATAACTGCACCGGATTTAGTGCATTATGCCCTATAGGAAAACACCTGCGTAACGGTGATTTCTCCTGCCTAATGGCTCGCGTTTCCGGGCCCCGTCACCACCTCTTCAGAGGGTCCTTCCTACGACTGATCCGGCACCGAAGCCCTTACGATGAACTCTCGCTTCTGTCCTTCATGTTCCACCGGAGCTGCACCATCTTTTCTTCCCCTGACGCCCGCCCCAAACGGCGGCTCACGCTCACCGATGCATACGAAGCGGTGGTCTTCTCATCGTTGCGCGCCGTCCACTTCCGGCACAACCTTCTCTCCGTCCTGCCGGAAGTAAAACCCCTCGCGCGCGGGCGCGGAGGACCGGCCCTGGGGAGGCCGGCTGCCTCCCCGGGTTCGGCAGGTAAGGGGGTTAGCTTTTAGGTTCAGGGTCGATTTCAGAGGGTCATATCGTGGTCGCAGTTTCTGCACGAAATAGCCGGGGAAATGCGTTTTCCCTACGTAGCCTTGCAACTTACCGAGCATAACTGCACCGGATTTAGTGCATTATGCCCTATAGGAAAACACCTGCGTAACGGTGATTTCTCCTGCGTAATGGCTAAACTTCCTCTCCTGGATCTCTTGCCTGATCCGAAGTGGCATCAGGATCACGATCTCATTCCCTCCACCTTCTGACGCCCGCCGCCGCCGCGCCCAAAGGGCGGCTACGCGGCTCGCGAACTGCTCCTTCGTTGCGCAACCCCGCAACCCCATAGTGCGCAACAGCGATTCCAGCCTCAACGCCGTTACGCACATCATGCAATAGAAACTGCGCAATGGTCCGTCCGGATGCGCATCGCTCACCAGGCGAACGCCACGATGCCTCCCGCGTCTCCCTTCCACGATGGCCGTGCGCATCCGGGCCCCGTGCAAGAAGCATCGATGGCGGCTGTGCCGGACTCGTGCTTCCCGGTCTTCTTTGGCCCCATCCAGCTGCGCGGATCAACACCCCAAGAACGAAGCCGGTATCTGGTTGGCTTGGAGCCTTAAGCCACGTGATCGACTCGGCAATGATGTACTGATTGAGAATTCGCCTTGCCGCGGACGAATTGCCGAAGTATGGATTCTGGAGATGGCTGACGCAATGGGCGTTTATCGAGACTAACCTTAATGCTCTTGAAATCTGGGTTTATGAGCGATTGTATTCCTCGATGCCAATGCGTCTGTTGGACTTGATTCGACTGAAAAGCCAGTGTTTGTTTCTGATCGCCGCTCACGGCCAGAAGCTGAACCGCAAAGCTTGAAAACATCTGTAGTTCACCAGAGAAAATCCCTTACCGCGATCAGCGTCAACTTATTTAGCCTATACTAGTGTGCCATCATGCCCAACTACATCGATGGCAGTACAAGACGAATAGCACAGATGACAGGCGATGCTGACCCCGAAGGGCTCGTCCACTATAACTACACTGGGCAGTGGGGTGTACAGGGCGTCGACCTCGGTGCAAGTACAGTACACGGCGACCGCACCTATATCTTCTTTGGTGACGTACCGCGGGGGGCCGAAATGTTGGCCCGCCCGATAATGCCGACGCGATGGCGTACATTGAGGATGTTCCAATCCCTGCCGGTGCCAATCTGACTACTGCAAACCAAGGCAGCAACCAGTTGGATCTTTTTTTCATCGGCAATGACGGCGCCCTTTTTGTTGCATGGGTGGTGGGTTTTGGTATCTGGGAACATCCATTTCGAATAAGCCAGCCTGGCATGGCGCCAGCGGGCGCGCCAGTTGTGGCCATTGAGCAAAAGTCCGGGCAGCTAGACGTCTTCTTCATCGGTAACGACGGTGGTCTATACGTCGCATGGGTCATCGACGGCGGGATTTGGCAGGGACCTCAGCTTATCAGCCCTGTGGCCGTTGCGCCACCCAGCGGATATCTGACTGCGGCGAAACAAACCGACAATCAACTTAGTGTCTTTTTTATCGGTCTTGATCTGGGGTTGGATGTGATGTGGTCGGTCGATGGTGGGATTTGGCAGGGGCCACAATCGATCGGGAGCCCAGATGTCCCCTATCCCCGCCCAGGTAGTGGTATCGCCGTCGCGAACCAAACAGATGATCAATTGGACGTTTTTTTCATTGGCGAAGACCGAGGACTTTATGTTGCTTGGGTGGTGGGCGGAGGAATATGGCAGGGTCCCCAGCGGGTGGCAGATCCGGTGTTGGCGGTCGCGCCGGCTGGCGCTCCGCTGACCGCAGTACGCCAAACGGAGGACCTGCTGGCCGTGCTTGCACTAGGTGTCCATGGTGAGCCCACAGTGGTCTCGGTAGTGGGTACCGGGAACTGGCAGGGGCCAGCCGCGCTCAGTGCAACAATGGGTCAACCCGGCGGGAAGATCATTTCAACTCATCAGCTAGCCAACCAGTCGGACGTATTCTTCATTGGAAGTGACGGCGCTCTCAATGTGTTTTCGTCAATCGATAATGGAGACTGGCAAGGTCCCTTTACGGTCGCCCCGGCCGCGACAACTTCGTCTAATGCGGGCTTGGCGGTCGGTGCACAAAGCGGAAGTCAGACTAGTCTATTGTTTGGCGGCAGCGCAGGCGAGCTGAATGTTTCTTGGGTACGCGGAGGCGGCATCTGGCAGGGACCCGTTCGCGTCAACCCAGAGATGGTAAAGATGAGACTGGTCGTTTCGGGTCAATTCTTTTTTCCGTTCATGATCGCTGATCCTGTTCACCCATGGTATCTCCCAAGGGATCAAACCCCTACAGGTGCGTTTAGCTACGATGGCTCGGTCTTCGTCTTCTTCTACGCTGTCCATCCAGATTCAGCTTCATTCCTTGCCGTTTCCGCCGATCCAGAGGCGCCAAAGCCCTATACTCTATTGTTTGAATTTTCGAATGGGTCGTCCCCTAGCAGTGGACGATTCCTGCAAGTCGCGCCAGTCGTGGTGAACAATCCTGGACAGTTTGGCGTACCGACCGATGCTCAGGATGGTGTATTCCTGTTCGGCCACGGATCTGGTCTCCCAGCGAGTTCGAGACCGGCCGGATGCGTGGAACCAAGCAGCGGCGGTCCCTTCGGAGTTCATCTCGCCTTCATGCCGCTTCACGCAGGCCAGATGCCTCTAAAAGAAGAAATACTGTTCTACACGGGCCAGTTTGAAGGGTCCTGGTCACTAGTGGAAAGCGACGCATTGACTCTATTCGAAACATGCTACTTCTGGACTTCGTTGTCCGCCGGACGGATTGGTTTCGATGGTCCTTGGATCATTTTGTACCAACTGTCGGGTCCAGCGGAAGTAGAAGCGTCACACAAGAAGCCGATCGTTGCCCGTGTCGCCGAGTCTCCAGAGCTGCTCGGTTCGGCTGCGGAACTTCCGCTTTTTGACCCAGTGCGGGACGGAGCTTGGGGTAAGTTCATGGACGGGTCCCCCGGGAGCTTCGCATATGGGGCTTATCTTCTTCACAAATACACACAGTTTGATCCGTCGCGGAGAGTCGCAACGATTTTTTACTTGATGTCAACGGGTTCTCCATACCAAGTGCAGTTGATGACTTCCGCTATGCAATTTGATCGAGCCCTCTTGCTGAATCCCTATTAACTTGAGGTGGTTTCGGTCGCGGCATTCTGACTACGTCTGAGACAGACGTTATGCTTCTGCCTAATTACACCGTCAGTAGGTGAGACTCTTCGCTTCTCATGATTTCTACGGAACTGTGGGCGACGATTCTGGGCCAAGCTGCCTCCTTGTGTCGATACCGATACGCTTGGCAGAAAAGAAGCGTCTATGTGTACGATGGTTTTTGTTTTTTGCCGAGCTGAAAGAGGCCAGCGAGCATCGCAGCCGCGAATGTTTTGAATACATGGAATTTGTGGCGGTGATTCAGCGGCCGCCCTCGGCTCTCAATTGCTCATGCCGGCCAAGCTCCAGGGCCAAGACTACTACCGAAAAGCGTGCAGACTGTCCTTTGGACAGACAGGATGTAAAGGAACGCCAGTCGAGCGAAGATGTTACTGATGCTGGCCGGATGGCAGCTACAGCCCGCGCCGACATTGGTGCTCGCCTGAAGCCCGGCCGAAAAGCGTGGGTCTGGGGTTGCGTACAGACGTGTGATGACGCTTGTCGGGTTTCCGACAACGATCTCGATTGGGAGTTTGCTCTGATTCCGCGCCCCGGGCATCCGGCCGGCATCGTTCGGAGGAGCAAATGGCCAAGAAGGGCAAGAGAAGATGTGATGCACTTCCGGTCCTGCATCCGGATGCAGCCGGAATCGATGTTGGCGCAAGTGAGTTGTTCGTCGCCGTCGGTGCTGATCGCGACCCACGCCTCGTTCGCAGTTTCCCTACGTTCACCCGCGATCTACATGCGCTGGCCGACTGGCTCGTGCAGTGCGGGATTCGCTCTGTGGCGATGGAGTCTACCAGTGTCTACTGGATTCCTGTCTATCAAATCCTAGAAGCGCGCGGACTCGAAGTCTATTTGGTCAACGCACAGCACGTGAAGAACGTACCGGGCCGAAAGACCGACGTTTCCGATTGCCAGTGGCTTCAGTATCTGCATTCTGTGGGTTTGCTGCGCGCCAGCTTCCGGCCGCCAGGATTCATCTGCGCCATACGATCGCTCTGGCGACATCGCAGCAGCCTGATCCAGATGGCCGCCGAACATGTTTTGCATATGCAGAAGGCCCCGGATCAGATGAACCTTCAGATTCATCGTGTCTTGAATGACATCACAGGCGTCAGCGGTCTCAAGATACTCGATGCCATCCTCGCAGGACAACGAGATCCTCTTTTTCTGGCTCGTCTCTGCCACGGCGGCGTGAAAAGCAGCGAGGACACCATCGCCAAATCCCTCGAAGGAGACTACCGCTCCGAGCACCTCTTCGCCCTCCGTCAGTCACTCACAGCTTTTCGTTATTACCAGAGACTCGTTCTTGAAGTGGATCAAGAAATCGAACTTCAACTGGGCGAATTGAAGACGGCGGCCACCGCAGAGATGACGCCGCCGGCACGGACCAAGGCTCGACCATATCAGCGTTGTCGGTATGAACCAAAGATGTTTGACCTTCGGGCAGAGCTATACCGCATCTTTGGAGTGGACCTTACGAACGTGCCTGGTATTAGCGCGATCACCGCGCAAACGATCCTCTGTGAAGTAGGCACTGACGTCTCTGGGTTTCGAAACGCCTCGGCGTTCGCATCCTGGCTGGGCCTATGTCCAGAGAAAAAGATCAGCGGCGGCAAGGTTCTATTTACCAAGAGCCGGCGCGTTCGAAGCCGAGTTGCAACTGCCCTGCGGATGGGTGCCCAATCTCTTCATCACGCCAAAGACTATCTGGGCGAGTTTTTCCGCAGAATTGTCCGAAAGCTCGGCAAACCCCAAGCCATCACAGCAACCGCACATAAGCTCGCCCGAATCGTATTCCACCTGCTGAGCACAAAGGAGCCCTACAACGAGGCAGTATTTCACAAGTCAGAAGAGGAGACCATACGGCGTGCGGAGATGCGACTTCGCAAACAAGCTGCACATCTGGGATTCCATATCGTGCCAGCCGAGAACGGTTAAACGTTCCTTGGGAGTCGGCCAGTATTTACGAATCATGGCAACAGACATCGACTCTCCGCTGGCCCCCGCGACCCGTTTGGATTTCTGCTGTCGACGAACCGTATGCCGATTCACATGGCTGTAAACCGTGTATCTCGACAGTGTTCGAGTCGAGAGCGAGCCCGATGATAAACAGGCCCAACTCGTTGGAAGGCCGGATCGATGTATTCAGTCGTCTGATTTGGGCTTATTCCTTGACAGTTTCGCTTAAACAGGCGCTAGGATGGAGCGGCATCATTCTGGTTTGGTCTTCCCATCTCAAAAATCTTCACGAGAAGGGGTGTCCTATGGCCCTGGATATTATTGCCTGGCATGACCGCACCTCTGCGGACCACCAGACCCAATACAACAACGCACGCGCGGCCGGGTACAGCACGGCTTCATTGTGCATCTACGGTGCCCCCTTCATTCCCTTGTATGCGGCGGTGATGGTCAAGCGCGCAACGCAGGCGCCGGAACAGATGTTTATCGGCCTGGATGCGGCAGGCCTGCAATCGACATTTGACTCGATGGCGGCACAGGGCTGGGGACCGGAAATCATGACCGGCACCGGCCCCACGAACCTTCCGCTGTTCGCCGCGGTATTCACACAGATGGGCTTCATCCCCCTTACGCGCAACGGACTCACCATGACAGATTTCGTTGCACTGAACCAGGCGCAGATGAACACGGGCTTCATCCTGCGCTGGGCCGATGTGTATGGCGATCCGGGCAACCTGCGCTACATCGGCATCTGGGTGCCGAACTCCGGCAATCGCGCCTGGAACATCGACGGCGTCGATGACGACATTCCGACGATGCAATCGCGATTCAACGCGCTGGTGTCAGGATTCGCGCGGCCGGTGAACCTCGCCGCGACTCCCGACGGCGGCGACCTGATGATGTACGACGACAGCCAGATGCCTTTCTGGCAGGCATGGGACGGGATGAGCAGCGCCGACTACCAGGCAAAGTTTGACGCTCTCTTCCCGCAGGGCCTGCGCCCCATACGAGTCAGCGCGAAGCTAAGCGGAAATGACGCGCGGTTTAGCGTGCTCTTTGCGCAGCAAGAGGATGCCGACGGGCGGACCTTCCGGATCAGCGGGCCGGGCGGATTGGTTGAGGTGATCCCCATCGATGGCGCCATGCAAGGCGTGATGACTGCCAACATGCTGCGCGGAGCTTCGCTGGCGATCGTGAGCGGGACTCGGCTGGTATACGCGCGCGGATACACATGGGCCGAGCCGGGCTACCCCGATGTCCAGCCCACCACGTTCTTTCGCCAAGCCAGCGTGTCGAAGATGTTCACGGCGGCGGCCATCTACCAGTTGATCGATGAAAAAGCGACCCTGCCGGGAACCAGCACCGAGCTCACGCTGGACACCCTTTTACGGGATGCACTGCCGAACATCGCCAACGGCCCCGCGGTCACCAACTGGAACCTGATCACCATCCGCCACCTTCTGGAGATGACCAGCGGCATTACCTCGAGCATCCTCGGGAACGATGCGCAAGTATCGTCGACGCTGCCGATCACCGCGTTCCAGATGGCGCAGTGGCTGTATCGACAGCCCCTTGCCAACACACCCGGACTTGCCAACCAGGCCTTCTACAGCAATGCCGGCTACGTGCTTCTGGGACTCATCGTGGCGCGCATGCGCGGAGCGCCGGACTTTGTCTCGGGACTGGCGACTCTGCTGAGGAGCCTGCAGATTACGCGCGTGCGTTCGTCGGTCTCGGTAGCCACGTCGCAGCCCGGCGACGAGGCCCGCTATCATTCGCGACCGCTCGCGACGGCACAATCGGTGATGGTGACGGGCCAGCCATGGTGCGCCCAGGGATACGGCGACGGGAACCTGGAGAATGTTGGCGGAGGCGGAGGGCTCTCGGCCGCTGCCACCGACGTCGCGCGCGTGCTGGCGGCCCTGAGCGCCTTCGACAATCAAATGATGAGTTCGGCGACCCTTCTCAACTGGCTCACCAACGCGAGGAACGCCACGGCCAACCTGAGCGGGCCCGCTGCGCATGGTTATCACGGGTTTGACAGTGTGAAACAAGACGCGAACACTCACGAGTTCTCGGGCGTGAAGGGCGGCTATCTGGACACGAGCCAGAATGGTGTGATGTTCACACAAAACGGCATCTCCACCGTACTTTGCTGGAACGGCCTCACGCCGACGGGGCCGGCGTGGTCCCCGGTCTACAATGCCCTGGTCAATGCGGCGACCGAGCACAATTGGGGCAACACAGACCTCTTCCCAACCTTCGGCATGCCTGCCTTCCTGGCGCCGATTCCCACTCCCGTTCCCCCGCGTCCCGGCCCCCCGATCATCTTCCGTACGGCCGCGCATATGCTTCCACAAAAGGGGAGGCCGAAATACATGTAGATCCCGGGTGTGGGGTCTTCGTCTGCCGTTGACGACTCTGCGATAGCGCACTGTCTGCCGCATCTGTCGGATTGCCAAGCTCATATCGAGACAGCTAAAGCATTCAGTATTGCGATTAGTCCTCAAATGTCGGCCAGGCTCCGGTAATTCGAAGTGTCGTATCGCGGAAGGCTGGGGCGTTTGTGAGGAGCAGTATCTTTCCGACTGAGATTTCGTGTTTCCCCGGTCCTCAGATGCGAGGTACAGAGGGCAACCCATCTTGGTTTGGAAGATCGCCGAGACCGGGGCAACCCGCCCTACTTGACCGCGTATGGAGGACTTCATGAAGAAGATGGACTACGCCATTGGACTTCGGGCGGGCCGCGCCGGACAGAAGTGGACGGCAAGCGCCTTGACTGACCGAGCGAAAGAGAGAACACCGGAACCTTTGGTGTTTGCAGGACGGCCAGAAGCATTGAAGTTTCTGAAAGAGTCACAGGCCGAGGGCTACCGGTTCGCCGGTGCCGACTTAGTTGACCGCGAACAAAGGCCGGTGAAGAAGCGGTACTTCGTAATTAGCGACGATGGACAGTTCATCCTTTCAGGCGATGACAACGGCCCGCGCGATACGGTTTGGGAAATTGGCGACGTGATGCCCGGACACGATTGGAACGCGAGGACCGAGCTTATCATTGAAAACATTCTTCAGGGAACAGGGGTGCGAGAAAGGTTCGGATGCGACCTCGCGTTTATCCTTCGGCCACACATCGTGCGAGGGGGTCTCGCAATGCAGTCGATGCCGCCATTCGACCCTGCGAAGCCTTGTCCATGCGGTCTCCACGGGAAGTCATACGGTGACTGCTGCAAGGACAAAGGCATACACGCTCTCGGGAACGAGATGCTGCGGGGAACGTTTCCAAAAACCGTACCGGGTGCTCTAACGCAAATCCAGTCCAGCATGGTCAATGTCAAAGACGATACCCGGTTTCGGATCGTCTGGAACAAAGTCTGGTACTACCCACAGCACGAAACATTCCATCAGTTCCTTGATGCGCTTGTGTTCGGGACGCTCGGCAAGGATTGGTTTGAAAAGCAACTTCTACTTCCATTTAATAATCAGAACGAGATTGTCAAATGGCGCAAGGCGATGGTGGAGTTACTTCGCAGGCCGGGAGACGCAGACGATGATGTTAGCACTGGCCATACTCTCACTGGCCCGACAAAAGCCTACCAATGTTTTGGCTACGATCTATATTGGCTTCAATTGGTCCATAGGCTTCCCGACTCACTTATCAAGCGGTTGAAAGATTTTCATAAGTTCCAAGGAGCGCGATACGAAATTCTAGTCGCTGCTGTCTTTACGCGCGCAGGCTTTGACATTGAGTGGATCGACGACACGAAAGCATCCGGCAAGCACCCGGAGTTCATCGCGACTCACAAGAGGACTGGCAGGAAAATCGCTGTTGAAGCCAAGAGCCGCAGGCGACCCGGATCGATAAATTTCCCCGGCACGGTCACGCCTGAAACACATCTCAAGGGTGATGTTTTTGACCTTTACGATGCAGCGATACCTAAAGCACCCGATGGCGACATACCGTTCCTGATTTTCATTGACGCCAACGTTCCCGACAGCCCACAGAAGGAACTTCCATCGTACCCGCATATTCCTATCGAGACGACGCCTTGGATGCAGGACATTCGTGACCGTCTGGTTGAGATTTGGGACGCTGCCACTGAGCCTACGCCAGAGAGCGCTGTGGTGATTACAAACTTTGCGTTTTACTACGGCGACAACGATAGTCCTTCACCTGCTGGAATGGGAGCGTTCTTCGCCTCTATGAAGCCAAGAGTGCCGGTCCCTGATGATCCGATGATGGCTGATCTGGCCTATTGCTTCCAGACTTATGACACGGTTCCACGACAGATATAGACGCGGGCGGGCGGCCTGCTCCTGTCGTCCATGCCGCTCCTGGATTTGGCCACCCGACACATGAATCGGTAATGACAAGTCGGCATGGCGACTGGAATCCTGTGCCCTGCCGTTTGGGCATGAAGTCCGAGCAGGCTCCCGGACCGTGGGCGTTTTCCGGTATCGATCTTTTCGGCGCGGATTGCGACGCAGACGGACTATTGCGCAGGTAAAGCCGGCCTATGCCGCTAGAATCGAGGAGGTATGGACCTGTACACGAAGAACGGACGCCCGCTCCAAGTCTCAGGCGACAAGGTCTACAGCCGTTCAGGGAAAGTCGTGGGCCGGATAAGGGAAGACAGGGTCTATGGTCCGGACGGCCGCTACGTTGGAACAATCGTCGGAGAACGGCTTGTACACCGTTCTACCCATGCCGCTCGGGTTAGCTCTTCTTTCTCGACCGCAAACCGCGCCGGTACGGCACGGGCGAATCGTGCAGCACGAGCGCTCTGGGGAGACGAGCCCGCTCGGCGTTACGCTTAACCGTAGCTCGGAGGGACCAGCATGGTAGACGAGCAGGAGTTCCACAACAACAAGCTGCCGAACAAGGCCTATATCAGCCGGAGTCTTACCGCCGGCGAAAGTGGTATGGCACGTTCATTCCGAATTGCATCAAAAGTGATCGATTCGCCGATTCGGCACGAGTTCGCGCACGAGGCCGGCGAACTTGTCCTCCGTGTGACCCCGGGCGGGCGCCAGGAAGTGAAAGTCAAGTTCTACGAAGACGATCGATCCATTTTTGGAATCACGCTGCAGCGGTTTACGCGTGGAACAGGGGTTCCCCACCCGCAGTCGTTCTCCTTCGTCGGGGACGAAATCACTCGGTTTATAGAATTTCTTTTGAACGTATGTCGCGTGCAGCTCCCGAGCCCGGAAAAACTCAACGTCAGTGATCAGGTGTTTCGAAGGATGTTGCTCTCCCCAGACCGTCTCGCGGAGGTAATCCATGAAAATCAAGAGAGGATCTTGGCTTGGGCAAGATCCGAAGCGACCGCCTCAGATATCGTGGCGCTCGGATACCGGCGAGGACAGCTTGAACATTTCAGGAAATTACTATTCGAACCCGAGTATTTTGAATCGGAGCGCGGGACAGGAAGCACAACTGCCGAAGGTGTCTGGCAGATGTTCTTCGAGAAAAACAAGTGGATTTTTGGATATGGTCTCACCTACATTTTTCTTTCGACTTTGCAAGGAAGGGATTTGGAGCAGGTCGTTGCGGGCGCCGACATTTGGGGAGAGGGCAAGCGCGCGGACGGCGCTCTAAAGACCCGCGGGGCGGTAGAGGCCCTTTGCCTCGTGGAAGTCAAGAGGCACGACACAGCGTTGCTGAAAGACGGCTTTCCCTATCGGAGCGGCTGCTGGTCCCCGTCCGATGAATTAACGGGAGGCATCGTCCAGTCCCAAACAACGGTCGAGAAGGTCATTAGGAAGCTGGATGAGAAATACGAACCTGTCACGCGATCCGGCGATCCTTCGGGAGAGAAGCTCTTCGCATATCAGCCGCGCTCGTACCTCGTCATTGGGCAGTTGGGGGAATTCCAAACGCAAAACGGGCCAAACGTTGCGAAATACAGGTCATTTGAGCTTTTCAGGCGCAACACAATTCGACCCGAGATACTCACCTTTGACGAGCTTTACGAACGAGCGAGGTTTATTGTCGAACACTCCGAAAGCTAAAGCAGCTCCTTGTGCACCGTTGTCTGTAAGAGGAAGACCCGGTTCTTATTGAGTTGCTGCGGCGCTCACTGAGGGCGATTAGTCCTCGCATGTCGGCAAGCGTTCAGGAATGTGACCGGGGCTTTGGGGTCTCAACTGACGGTCATAGCCCAGGGCGCTCATTGCAGGATTGCTGCTCCTGGAGCGTCCCCTGTGCCAGTCCATCCTACTCCGGCCCCCCCGCTGCATCGAAAGGTCTCCTTTGCCCGCTGGCGGAGCCGAACGACCAGTATTGTAAGGCCCGAAATTGCGCTCAAAACAGAGGGGTTACGAGTCGACCACCGATTTGGATGTGTTTGCCTATACTAGATAGGAGGGAGGGGCGATGAAGCTCTTCTGAAAGGAACCCTTCCCTCCATGAATACCTCTTCCGCCATCGCCGATCTTCAGGCGCGCTGGCATACTCTCCAGGATCTCGACCGCGCTTCGGCGCTTCTTCCGCTTCTGCGGGCTGGCATTAGCCGGCGAAATCTGGCTTGGCTTTGGAAAAAGCGGCCACTCCCCCGGTGCTGTCACATAGGAAAGGCAAGAAAGGTACACATGCCAGACGTGAAACTCGATAATGCTGTGCTCTACAGGTTGCTGGTGGATCCGGCTCCGTTGTTACCGGTGGGGACCGCAGGGCAACCTGCATTCCCCAAATCTGCCGGTATCAAGGAGACCCGTGCGGTCCAGCATTCTCAGGCAGTTCAACCTGCCGCCTAGACGTCCTCTCCCCCCAATCGCCAGCGAACATCTTGTCGTTCCAGCCATCTCGAGTCTTCGCGAGAACTGGCACCATCTCCACGATGTTGATCGCGCCCTCGCAGTTCGCGAGATCATTCAGCTCGGAGTCAGCCGCCGCCGCCTCGCCCGCGAGATAGGAATCTCGGAAGGCCTGTTCCGGCACCTGTTGAAGGCGCTGGAAGCCGCGCCTTCAGACATTGAACTGGCTCGCCAGAACGCAATTTCCACGAACGAATTGGTCCGTCGCGCGAGGTCGCGGAACGGTACCCCCACTCGTCACCTTTCGGAATCCGCCCTGAGCCGGCCACTTGGCAACGCGGCTCAGTCATTCCGCAAACAGCCCTCACTTCTGTGGCCGCCGATCACGCCCATGCCTCTTCTGCCTGTGCCTCCGAGAACGTGGAGGAAAGGCTAGAACGCGATCGCCCCGCACCCGGCGTCGCCTGTTGAAGACAGCGCAGACCTTCGGTGTTTCGCCTTATTCCCAATTCTCGGCTTTGGCGGGATGCTCTGAACATGGCTCTGTGCCGAGTTCAGGCCTGCTATTGACGCCAGACCTTTGGCAGATCTGGCCGCCTGAGCAAAATTGAACCAGAATCGCAGGCCCATTCGGCCAAAGAAAGGGTTCCTATGCCGTTCCAAAAAGCTCAAGTAGGCTTTGCTGCGTGTGAAACGATTCTCGCATCGTTCCACACCCACGACCTCGCCCAACCGGCCGCGCACGCAAGTGCGCGCCGGTTACGTGCGCCGGGCGAACCCGGCCAACGCGTATCACGAGGTAACTCTGAACTCCACGAAGCCCGTCCTGTCCATGCCTGCTGAAGGCTCACAGCCGACACGCAGCCGCATCCTCACCCCTGAAGGCGCCGCTGAATTCCTCAGCATCGACGTGCGCACGGCGACCCGCTGGGCGCGGGAAGGCTACTTGCCTGCCCATCCTCTTGGCGAGGGCAAGCGCAAGTTTTGGCGCTTTTACGACCACGAGTTGGATGCCTGGCTCGCTGCCAGGACCAATCAGCGGGAGGTCGCATGACCTCTCCTGAATTTCCTCATGCTTCCGCAGTAGACTCGCCGCAGGCCATCAGTGCGCTTCCCAAGGAGAAGATCCGTATGGAAGCGCGACGTTATCAAGGAGGTTCCCTGAGCCTGAAGAAGCGCAAGAGCCTGCCCGACGTATGGGTGTTCCGTTACTACGCAGAGGAAGGTGGCTGCCGTGTCTACAAAAAGCAGATCATCGGCACGGTGATCGAATTTCCGAAGCGCAAGGATGCGGAGAAGGCAGTAACGCAGCTCAGGGTTGACATCAACGAGGGAGCGGCATTCGCTCCCATGAACATCGAGCAACTCGTGGCGCATTACAAGCGCGTCGAGCTGCCTCGCCTCGCTCCCTCCACCCAGGAGGTCTACACCTACAACCTCGACAATCACATCGTGTCCCGGTGGGGCAAACATTCCCTCGCTTCAATCAAGGCGATTGAAGTCGAGAACTGGCTTCGTGACCTCAAGGGATTCAAAGGCAAGAACGCCAGCCCTGGCGTGAAATCAAAAGTTCGCAACCTCTTTCATGCCCTGTTCTCGCATGCGCTTCGTTATGAGTTTGGATCCCGTAATCCGATCACGCCGGTGCGCACGTCGGGCCAGAGGCTTCGCGACCCGGAATTCCTCGACGGAGATGAATTCAGGTCGTTGATGTTCGTGCTTTCGCTGCGGGATCGCGTCATGGTTCTTCTGGCGGGAAGCACGGGCATGAGGAGGAGCGAGTTGATTGCCCTTCGCTGGATGGACATTGACTTCGTTCTTCGGCAGGTGAACATTACCCGCTCGGTCTACAGGAACCAAATCTCACACTGCAAGACTCGCGCCAGTCGCAGGCCTGTTCCTTTGCATCCGTACGTGATGGAGCAGCTTGTGGAGTGGCGCAGGCGGAGCGAGTACCAAGGCGACGATGACTTCCTGTTTCCTTCAGTCAAGGACAATGGTGCCCATCCGATCGCGCCTGATATGGTGCTTCGGCGGCACATTCGTCCTGCACTGAAAGCTCTCGGGATCGAGAAGCGGATCGGGTGGCATTCCTTCCGCCATGGCCTGGGGACTATGCTTCGCCAACAGGGTGTTGATCTGAAAACTGCCCAGGAACTTCTCCGTCACGCCAACGCGCGAACCACAATGGAGCTGTACCAGCAGTCCATCTCCGCGGAAAAGCACGCGGCAAATGCCGTTGCGGTGCGTGGTCTCCTGGGCGATGTCGTGCTTCAGCACCCTTCAGCACCCAAGGAGGGGGCATGACGGTAGAGGTCACGTCTGTAATTCGTTTGTTTTCAGGATGATATGGTAGGCACGTGGGGATTCGAACCCCAGACCTCTACCGTGTCAAGGTAGCGCTCTAACCAACTGAGCTACGCGCCTGCGCGGAAGGTTGACCTCCACATCATAGCAGGTTTCAGCCCAAAATGCGTTGTCCCTGCCATACTCGTCGAGCGTATTTCGGCCTAGGCTCGCCGAGTCCCGACACCATGACGCGGCGCCGTGCCCTCCTGTAACATCAGGCTTTTACACACCTGCGGGGACACCGATCCGGACTGGCCCGCTCGAGCAACTCGACCCAATGAACCAGCTTCGCGCAGCCCCGAATCAGCTCACTCTTCTCCGCCTGTGCATCATCCCTTTCATTGTCCTCACCGTGCTTGACGGCCACTTTCGCACAGCCTTTGCTCTCTTTGTGCTCGCCGGCATCACCGATGGCATGGACGGCCTGCTGGCGCGATGGCTCCAGCAGCGCACCAAGCTCGGGCAGTACCTCGACCCCGTCGCTGACAAGCTTCTGCTCAGCACGCTATTCCTCGTGCTGCATCACGAGAACCTCATCTCGCGCCGCGTCACCGTTCTGGTATTCGGACGCGACCTGGGCATCATGGTCGTCGCCGCCATTCTCTACGCCAGCGTGGGCATGCGTGACTTCCGCCCAAGTATCTTTGGAAAGGCGAATACCCTGGCGCAGATCATCGCTCTCACCGCCGTACTCCTCAGCCAGTTCTACGCACCGGAACCGGTGCTCTACGTCCGCCACCTCGCGCTGCTCGCGACCGTGGCCTTCACGGTGATTTCAGGATTTCACTACGCGTGGCAGATCACGCGGCGCCTCAGCCTGTCCGGCACCGCGAACGGTTAGCCTTCTTCTTCGATTTCCTGCGTCTCTTCAATCGCCATGTCGCGGAACTCGCCCGAGTCGAAGACTTCTCCGCACTCCTGGCATTCGACGTATTCTGCGTCCTCTTCGCGCGCCACGACGCGCACTCTGGGGTGTTTGCAGGGGGTGTTCATGTATGGATAGTGACCGCAGGAAACAGGTAGTATCGGCAAGATTGTATCCGGGCCGCCATTCCTGTCAATTTGAATCTGTTTGAATCTGTCAAAACAGCTCGATTCTGTGTCGTCCACCCCCTGCGCCCCCGTCAATACCCAATTTGGACTAGATGTTGAATTCGGACGATTTCGGTCCTATACTGTGGTAAGCGACTGAGGGGTCCGCTTTCCGGCATGCTCAGACTGACCAAGAAGGCCGATTACGGATTGATGGCGTTGAAGTATCTGGCCGAGCACCCCGAGTCCATGTCCCTCAGCGCCAAAGACATCGCGGAGGCCTATCACATTCCCCAGCAGTTGCTCGCGAAGATTCTGCAGCGGCTGGCGAAGGAAGGGCTGCTCCGGTCGCATGCCGGCATGAACGGCGGGTACACTCTGTCGCGCAAGTCCGGCGAAATTTCGGCCTTTGAGGTTATTCGGGCCATCGACGGGCCGCTGTTCATCACCTCGTGCGTCACCGTCAGCGGATTGTGCGACTTGACCAACAGCTGCACCATCAAAGAGCCACTGGCTCGTGTAAATGAGAGCATTTCCGATCTGCTGAAAAACATTAAGATTTCCGACTTGGTGGAGTCCGACCACGCGCATCGGGCCGCCCACCACAGTGAACGTGAGCTGGTGAATATCCAGATCACCGGCGCGTAATACAGATATATGTACCAGGCGAAAGCGGGAGAGCAGGAAGCAATGAGCACAACGGTCAATGGAGCAATCAGCGTACCGGCTGGGGTACGCCTGCCTATCTATATGGACAACCACGCCACCACACCGCTTGATCCGCGAGTGCTGGAAGCGATGATGCCGTTCCTCACAACCATCTTCGGAAACGCCGCCAGCCGCAACCACTCCTTCGGTTGGGAGGCGGAAGCCGCCGTCGAGAAGGCTCGCGAGCAGGTCGCCAGGCTGATTGGCGCTACCGCCAAAGAGATCATTTTCACCTCCGGCGCGACCGAGTCGAACAATCTGGCCATCAAAGGCATCGCCGAGATGTACCGCGAGCGCGGCAATCACATCATCACCCAAGCCACCGAGCACAAGGCCACCCTCGACACCTGTAAGCGCCTCGAGAAATACGGCTACCGTGTCACCTACCTGCCAGTGAAGGCCGACGGCCTGATCGACATCGAAGATCTGAAGCGCGCCATGGATGACAAGACCATCCTCGTCACCATCATGATCGCCAACAACGAAATTGGCGTCGTTCAGCCTGTCGCCGAAATCGGCAAGCTTTGTCATGAGAAGGGTGTGCTCTTCCACACCGACGGCGTTCAGGCGGTCGGCAAGATTCCCGTCGACGTGAACGCGATGAACATCGACGCCATGTCGCTTTCCGGACATAAGATCTACGGCCCTAAGGGTGTCGGCGCTCTCTATGTCCGCCGCCGCAACCCGCGCGTGCAGATTTCCGAGCAGATCAACGGGGGAGGCCACGAGCGCGGCATGCGTTCCGGCACGCTCAATGTGCCCGGCATCGTGGGCCTCGGCAAGGCCTGCGAGATCGCCCGCGAGGAGATGCAGTCGGAAGCCACGCGCCTCGGCGCGCTGCGCGACAAGCTCAAGGCGAAGCTCGAGAGCAACCTCGACTATATCCACGTGAACGGCTCGATGGATCACCGCCTTCCCGGCAACCTCAACATGAGCTTCGTCTACGTGGAAGGCGAGTCATTGCTGATGGGCATCAATGACGTAGCCGTATCGAGCGGCTCGGCCTGCACCTCCGCGACGCTTGAGCCATCTTATGTATTGAAGGCTCTCGGCCTCGGAGACGACGTCGCCCACAGCTCCATCCGCTTCGGCCTCGGCCGTTTCAACAGCGAGGCCGAGGTGGACTACGTCGCCGACAAAGTGATCGACGTGGTGCAGAAACTACGCGAGCTCTCGCCACTCTATGAGATGGTCAAGGAAGGTATCGACATTTCGAAGATTGAGTGGCAGGCTCACTAAGAGATTTCAAGAAGAAAGTTTTGGCTTTGAG
Source organism: uncultured Acidobacteriaceae bacterium (assembly GCA_963782175.1). Lineage (GTDB taxonomy): Bacteria > Acidobacteriota > Terriglobia > Terriglobales > Acidobacteriaceae > Silvibacterium. The sequence goes on along the minus strand of CAWAIX010000002.1, from coordinate 223,666 downwards.
TTTAAAGATTTCCAGCAGAGATTCTTGGTTTTGAGTCTCAAACAGATATAGGAGAGACAACTCACATGGCATACAGCGACAAGGTCATCGACCACTACAACAATCCCCGCAACGTAGGCCAGCTTGACAAGTCCAGCACCGAGGTTGGAACCGGACTCGTCGGCGCGCCGGAGTGCGGCGACGTGATGCGCCTGCAGATCAGGGTCAATCCCGAGACGCAGGTCATCGAAGAGGCGAAGTTCAAGACCTTCGGCTGCGGCTCGGCCATCGCATCTTCCTCGCTCGCTACCGAGTGGGTGAAGGGCAAGACAGTCGACGAAGCGATGGAGATCAAGAACACCGACATCGTCAAGGAGCTCTCGCTGCCTCCGGTCAAGATTCACTGTTCGGTGCTCGCCGAGGACGCGATCCGCGCCGCCATCGGCGACTGGAAGAAGAAGAACGGCGTTAGCGAGCAGACCGCTCCGGCCGTGTCCGTCGTCGCAGCAGACTGATCACAACAGTCGTCAGTTATCAGTCCCCAGTTCGAAGCATGTTTGTGCTGCTGGGGACTACAACTGGCAACTGGGGATATCCATGACTACTGACCAGCTCAACGTATTGAATGCAGAGAGTCAGGCTCCTGCCCAGAAAGGGGTCCAGGTGACCGAGCGCGCCGTCAAGCGCATTCGCATCGCCATGGCCAAGGAGGGCGTGTCGCCGACCGAAGGCGGACTGCGTCTCGGAATCACGGGCGGAGGTTGTTCAGGTCTTTCCTACAACATTCGCTTCGATACGCAGCCGCGCGAGCGTGACCGCATCTACACGTTCGACGATGTGCGCGTCTTCGTGGATCCCAAATCGTTTATCTACCTGAACGGTATGATTCTCGACTACGAAGAGACACTCATGCGTCAGGGGTTCAACTTCATCAACCCGAATTCGTCCAGGTCCTGCGGCTGCGGATCGTCATTTTCCGCCTGATATAGGGCCTTGGGCCGCAGGAGCGGCCCCGTTCGTAATGCAGACAGCTGAATCCCAATCCGTGAACACGGCCTGCTGGTCGTGTGGCTCCTTCCTGCCTCCGGGAAAACCCTGGTGCGATGCCTGCGGGCACGTGCAGGCGCCCACAGAGGGCGCCGACTACTTCACCGTCTTCGGGCTTCCCCGCAAGCTCCGCATCGATATGACCACCCTCGAACGGAGCTTCTACCGCTTGAGCCGCAAGCTGCATCCCGACCTCTACGCGCAGGCCAGTCCTGAAGAGCGGCAGTGGAGCCTCGATCAGACTTCCCTGCTCAACGATGCCTATCGCACCCTAAAAAATCCCATCGCTCGCACCGAATATCTGCTCCGGGTGGAGGGCGTGGAGATCGAAGCCGGCAAGAGCGAAGACGGCAAGCCAAAAGACTCGCGCGTGCCGCCGGACCTCCTCGAAGAAGTCTTCGAACTGAACATGCAGCTCGAAGAGATGCGCATGAACCGCAAGATGGGCGAGGACGACCCGCAACTCCGCGCCGATCTCGAGAAAGCCCGGACTCAGTTTGAAGGCCAGCTCGCCGCGATCGACACCAACCTCGAAACCCTCTGGGGCCGCTGGGATGAGACCGTAGACGGCGCACCAACCGAAACGCAAACCAGCGGGATCAAGGACGAAATTGTCGCGCTCCTCGACCGCCGCCGCTACATCCGCAACCTTGTGCGCGACGTGAACGAAGCATTGGAGAACTGAATGCCGCTGGTCCGAATTTCTGTTGGCGAAGCTGTAAAGCGAGAGAAGCGCAGGCTTCTGGCGGATGCCGTCTACGACGCCATGCGCGCCACCATCGGCATCCCGGAGGGCGACAAATTCGTTGTGCTCACATCCCATGCCGAGGACGAACTGGTTGCCGATCCGCATTTCATGGATATGCAGCGAACGGCTGAGTTCGTCCTGGTGCATATCACGCTGCGGCGCGGGCGCTCGACAGAGAAGAAGCAGGCGCTGTACCGGGAGATCGCAAGGCAGTTCGAACAACGCGCGCAGATAGCGCCCGACAATGTCATGATCGTGCTCAGCGAGAATGATCTTGATGACTGGTCGTTCGGAGGCGGCGAAGCGCAGTACGTGCTGAACCCTCCTGCGGGAGCCCGATAACGAGGATTCACTTTGGCTGACACAAAACAGGACCGCATCGTCGGAATCGATCTCGGCACCACCAACTCCCTCGTCGCCTACATGCAGGGTGATCAGCCCGTCGTCATCCCCGGTGAGGACGGCGCGAATTTGGTGCCGTCGGTCGTCGCTATTCCCGACCCGAAAAGGATCATCGTCGGTTTCCCTGCTTACCCGTACCTTGCGTCGGAACCCGACCGCGTCGTCTACTCGGTCAAGCGCCTCATGGGCCGCGGCGTCGAAGACATCCAGGAAGAGTTGAAGCTCTTCCCCTTCCACCTCGCGCCCGACATCCAGCCCGGCGAAGTCCTCCGCCTTCAGATCGGCGACCAACAGTACACGCCGCCTGAAATCTCGGCTTACGTCCTGCGCCAGCTCAAGAAAAACGCGGAGCGCTACTTCGGAGCGCCCGTCACCAAGGCCGTCGTCACCGTGCCGGCATACTTCAACGACGCCCAGCGCCAGGCCACGAAAGACGCAGGCCGCATGGCTGGCCTCGAAGTCCTGCGCCTCGTCAACGAGCCCACCGCCGCTGCTCTCGCCTATGGACTCGACCGCCAGAAAGAGGGCATCGTTGCCGTCTACGATCTCGGCGGCGGCACCTTCGACATATCCATCCTCAAGCTGCACGAGGGCATCTTCGAAGTCATCGCGACCAACGGAGACACCCACCTCGGCGGTGACGACATCGACCATCTCCTCATGGCCATCGCCCTCGACGACATCCGCGGCGACCACGGCCTCGACCTCCGCGACAACGCCGAAGCAGTGCAGGCCATCCGCAAAGCTGTCATCGAGGCCAAGATCGCGCTCTCTAATTCTGAAAGTGCGCGCATTAGTCTCGATTTGCCCGACGGTACGCCCTATCGTCGTGAAATCACCCGCGAGCAATTCGAGCAGATCATCCAGCCCGTGCTCGATCGCACCATCGGCCCCTGCAAACAGGCCCTCAAAGACGCCGGCCTCAAGCCCGAGCAGATCGGAGAAGTCGTCCTCGTCGGTGGATCGACCCGCATCCCGCTCGTCCGTCGCCTCACCGATCAGATCTTCCAGCTCAGCGCGCGGAGCAAAAAGCCTCACACCGACCTCAACCCCGACGAAGTCGTCGCGCTCGGCGCCGCCGTGCAGGCACACATCCTCGAAGGCGGCTCAAAAGCCACCGAGGACATGCTCCTCCTCGACGTCACCCCGCTCTCGCTCGGCATCGAGGCCCTCGGCGGAGTCGTCGCCAAGATCATCCAGCGCAATTCGACTATCCCTGCCTCGGCCACCGAGCACTTCACCACCGGCGTCGACGGCCAGACCAACGTCGCCATCCACGTCGTCCAGGGCGAGCGCGAGATGGCCAAGGATTGCCGCTCCCTTGCCCGCTTCGACCTCAAAGGCATTCCGCCGATGTCCGCTGGCCTGCCCCGCATCGAGGTCAAGTTCCTCATCGACGCCAACGGCATCCTGCACGTCTCAGCTCGTGAGCAAAGAAGCGGCAAAGAAGCCGAGATCGAGGTCAAGCCGGCCTACGGCCTCACCGACGAGCAGGTCGAGAACATGATCCTCGAGTCCTTCGACTACGCCGAGCAGGATTTCGCCGAGCGCCAGCTCATCGAGGCGCGCAACGAGGCCGCAACCATCCTCGCAGCCGTCGACAAGGCTCCATCCCACCCCGCCTGGCAGCAGTTAACCGCCGACGAGCGCACCCAGATCGGCATGATCGCCGAAGAATTACGCGTCCTCAGCGAAGGCACTGACCTCAAGGCCCTGCGCGACGCCACCCACGCCCTTGACCAGGCCACGCGTCGCTTCGCCGAGCTTATGATGGACTCGGCCGTCTCCAGCGCCATCCGGGGCGAAACCATGGAATCAGCGGACGAAAAGCTGGGAGAAGGCCCGACAGCGCCGCATCCGATCGCTCCCGCCGAAATCAAATAAGAGCCCCAAACGAAATAGAGCTAGAACTATGACCGAAACGAATCATCAGCAAATCGACCTCAGCAAGCCGCCCGGCCCGAACATGGTGCGCGTCACTTTCATGCCCGAAGGCCGCACCGTCGAGTTCGAGTACGGCACCATGCCCTACGACCACCACGGCAAGCCGATGTCCTTCCTCGACGTCGCCGAAAACTTCGGCATCTTCCTCGACCACGCCTGCGGAGGCTCCTGCGCCTGCACCACCTGCCATCTCTGGATCAAGGACGGCTCCGGCAAGCTCAGTGAAGCCGAAGACGACGAACTTGACCGCCTCGACATGGCCGCCGACCTGCAGCTCAACTCGCGCCTCGGCTGCCAGGCCGTGATCACCGGCCCCGGCGCCTACGTCGTCGAAATCCCCAAGTGGAACCGCAACTATGTCTCCGAAGGCAAGCCACTGGCCCTCGCAGAGAATAAATAGCCGCTCGCCGAACGCAAAATAAGCCCGAGACCAAACAGAGGAAGCAAACCCATGCCCAGCGAAATCACCTGGAATGACGCCGAAGAGATCGGCATTCAACTGCAGGAGAAGTACCCGGACCTCGACCCGCTTGCCGTCCGCTTCACCGACCTGCACCGCTACGTCACGGAGCTTCCCGACTTCTCGGACGACCCCGCCAAATCCAACGAGTCCAAGCTCGAAGCCATCCAGATGGCCTGGTATGAGGAATACAAAGACGCGCAGTAGTAAGTTTCTAATAAATAGCTAGAGTCGACCAATACGCAACACGACACATTCAAGCGCATAGTTGCACGAGCATTAACACTGAGGCGGCAGTGACCGCGCTTTGCTTCCAAGGGACAATCATTGAGACCCGGCGCTTGCCGGGTGAGAGTGAAAATCGAGGTAACCCTTTTTAGATGGCGAAGACGAAGAAACCGGCACGCACCAATAGAAACAGTGTGATATTTCGCGGCAGGGATGCCAGGATTGGCGAGTACGAAGCTCTACTTGACCGGCTACTAATCTGTGTAGCTCCGGTTGGCAGGGAAGAAGTCGCCAGGCTCGGCGAAAGGCTCTGGCGCTCAATCCCGCAGGAGACCCAGCTCGAAGTGGTTCACGACGTGGCTCTGACAGTGGCATACGTGGCAGCGCAGGCGCTCGCACAGCGATCTGCTGAGATTCGCGGCTAATCCCACCCGAAAGCCGCCGGAAACAGATCGAACTCCGGCGACTTCCCTTCCTCGAAATAAATCGACAGAATATCGAACCGTACCGGCACATCCGGCGACGGCAACTGCCGCAGATAATGCCTTGCGATCCTGCGCAGATTCCTGCGCTTGTCTTCATCGACTGAAGCTTCGGCCGTGGCCACAGCTCTCGTCGTCCGCGTCTTCACCTCGACAAAACACAGCGTGTCGCCTTCCCACGCAATCAGATCCAGATCGCCGCGCACGATCCCCGACCGCCATCCTCGCGCAACTACGATGAATCCCCTTCGCCGCAAGTAGAAGTATGCCGCCCGCTCGCCGCGCCGCCCGGTCGCGAGATGACCGGCCTCTTCCCGGCGCCGGGCTGCGGCCCGATCGCAGGCATTCACCAACGCTTCAAACACATTCAGCTTCGCCGACTCGATCCACCCCACGCGCTCATTGCCCATGCGCCTATTGCCCATGCGCCTATTGTCGGTGCGGGAAGCTCTACAGCCAAGGCACTTTGGTCACGTCTATTGGATGAGCCGCGAGATCTCTCCTTGCAGCCGCTCCGTGATCTCCTCTGCACTCTGCTCCGGCCCGAACGTGATCGGAGTTCCGACCCGCACCTTCAGCCTGCCCGAGCGAAACCACCGCTGCTTGCCCTGCTTCATTTCGCCCAGGCCGACAAGCCCGATGGGCAGCACCGGAACCTTCGATTCGCCCACGAGCAGCCCAATGCCCGGCCGGAACTTCTGCAACTTCCCCTCGGTGCGCACTCCCTCGGGAAAAACCATCACGTTGTACCCGCGGTCGAGCGCCTCACCAGCATGCTGAAAGCTCTTCCGGAACCCCGCGCTCCGCGGCAGCGGAAACACATTAAATAAAAAGAGCAAAATAAAGTACGTCAGCGGCCCAAGCAGATTGATAAACCACGACCCCAGATTCCTGCCCTTTTTAAATTTTTCCAGCGTTTCAGCCGACATAGCCGTCGCAACATGCCTTCGCAACTTCCCCGGCAGCGCATACAAAGCGAGCGGGAGATCGTAGGCCGTGATGTGGTTCGCAATCAGTAACAGCGGCTGTTCCATATTGTCGAGCTTGGTCTCCCGCCAAACTTCTGGCGCGGCGAGCAACCAGATCAGCGGCTGCTGCACGCATTCGATGAAAGCAACCCGGATCGCATGTACCGGCCACCACCACGTCCAGCGCGGATAAACCTCCTGCTCCTTCTCCACCTGCACCGGCAATTCCATCCCCACCGGCAGAGGCAACGCCGCCGAATCCAGCCCAAGCTGCCTCCGCAAATCCCCAAGCGTGGCAGCGCGTTCGAGCGCCGCATCGCTCAGCGTCACACCCATCCGTTGCTCAAACTCAGCCTGCAGTTGCACCCGTCCCAGGCTGTCGAGTTGCAGATCTTCGGCAAGGCGCGCGCTATCGGAGTGATTGTCCGTCCGCGCGCCAGTAATTGAGAGCACCAGCGCCAGCAGCGGATCGGACGCCTCAGCCGTCGCGCCGTTCTCCGCCCGCTGAGCATTAACCCACTCCGTTACCTTGCGCCGCTGCACTTTCCCCGTTGACGTGCGCGGCAAGTCCAGTTCGGGCCACAGCCACCACTGCCGTACCCGCTGGAACTCAGCAAGCTTCTCGTTTGCCGCCACGATTGCTCTCTGTGCGTCTTCGCGCGGCCCACGATACAGCAGCACCGCCACTGGCTCGTCGCCCCCTGGCGTTTTGAGAGCGACAATCGCAGAGCCCTCCACGCCAGGCTGCGCATTCAGAGCGGCCTCCACGTCCTCGGGATGGATATTCAGCCCCGACGACGTCACGATGACCTGGTTTTTGCGCCCCAGAAAATGAAGCTGTCCCTCCTCGTCGCGCTTCGCCAAATCGCCCGTCGCAAGCCATGGCGAATCGGACTTCTGCAGCGCGCCGTTGCGCCAGGTCGCCGTGGAAACCATGTCGCCCCGCACAACGATCTCGCCGTCATCGCGGATCTCCACGTCGCGACCCGGCAGCACTTTGCCGATCGTGCCCCTGCCTACTTTGAACGGATGGTTCAGCGTGATCAACGCTGCCGTCTCCGTCATGCCGTAGCCCTGCACCAGCGCAAAGCCGAGCGTGTTCCAGAACGATTCAAGTTCCGAAGGCAGCGACGCACCCCCGCAGACAAACGCCCACAATTTGTAACCGAAGGTGCGATGAATCTTCCGGAACCGCCACCACCGTTTCCATACCTTTTCGCCTTGCGCAGCTTCGATTGCCGCAGGCAGCTGCGGATTTTCTGCGAGAAGCGATTCGCGCAGCAGTTCCAGAACGCGAGGCACCGCCGCCAGCACGGATATCCTCTCCCGGTGCGTAATTTCAATCAGCCGCTGCGCCTGCAACCGTGCCTCGAAATGCACCTCCGCGCCCAGCAGGGGCGGAATCCACAATCCCATGAACTGCCCGAACACATGGCTCAGTGGGAGAGTATGCAGAAACCGGAGCGGATGAAAGATGCGCTCGTATTTCAGATATTTCTGCATCTCCCGTTCGATGGGAGCGAGGCTTGCCAGAACATTGCGATGCGTATGGACAATTCCCTTCGGCTCCGCCGTCGTTCCCGAGGTAAAGAGAATCTGCAGCGGCGTATCCAAACCAAGGCTCGGCTCGACCTGCGTGGAAGTAGGGTCCGGCAATGCCCCAAAATCATCGAAGCCAATCCGCACCGTCTCCGGCGCAAGCTGTCCTAGAAGCAGCGCATCTCCCACAACAAGCCGCGGAGCCGTCTCCTCCACTACGCGGCGCGCAAAATCAACGCTACCGGCGGCATCGAGCGGGACCGCGATCACCCCTCGAATTACGCACCCGAAGAATCCCCCTACCCATTCGACAGAGTTCTGCCCCCACAGAACCACGCGTTCGCCCCGACCGATCCCGCGGCGCATCAGTTCACTTGCAAACCGGCCGGCGAGATCTGCGAGGTCGTAATACGTCGAAGCAATCCGCCGATTGCCGCGATACGTAACAATCGCAGTTTCTTTTTCGTGCCTGCGAAAATCTTCTACCAAAGTGGCCAGATGAGGCCGCATTCCTTCAGCCATTTTTCTGGACACCGCCCGGCGGCACCTGCGCGAAATCGATGAATCCGTGGACAGGATCGGTGCGCACCAGCTTGACTCTTAGCTCGTCGCCCACATCGACTCCCTGTTGCCCGTGCACCAGCATGCCGTCCACATGAGGATGTATCGTTCGCACGAACGTGCCGCGATCCAGCACGCCGGTTACGATGGCGCGGAACACGTCTCCGATCCGATCCCGCAGCGCTACGGCAGCAATCTGCTTCTCCATCTGCCGCTCCACCTTGCGTTCGGCCGTCGCTTTCGCGGTACAGTTCGCTGCGATTGCAGCCAACTCATCCTCGGAATACGGCGATGGTTCACCCGCGATCATTGCCTTCACCAGCCTTTGGGTCACCAGGTCCGCATACCGCCGGTTCGGAGCAGTCGAGTGCGTGTAGTCTTCGACGGCCAGTCCAAAGTGCCCTTCCGGCGTGTCACCCGGACGTTCGAGCACATATTCACCCGGCCCCAGCAGCTTCACGATTGCGAGTGACAAATCCGCAAAGTGATCCGGATCCTCGTCTTTCCGTCGGCAGAGAAAATCGTTCAATGCCTTCGAATCGGGCCCCGCCGGTAGCTTCGTGCCCATGCCCCCTGCGAGTTGTACAATCCTGTCCCATCGCTTTGGGGTCCGAACAACTCTCCTGATCGAGGAGATACGCTTCTCGCGAAGCGTACGTGCGATCGCGCCATTCGCGGCGATCATAAAATCCTCGATCAGGTCAGTGGCGGCATTTTCCTGGCGGGTCTCGATCTGGATATTCGCGCCGCGGACAATCGCATCCGTCTCAATCGTTTCGATGTTCAGTGCGCCGCGCTTGTAACGCTCGCCTCGCAGTCTCTGCGCCACGTCGTTCTGCAGCTTCAACTGCGCCTGCAGCGCCTCCGAAGCCGCCACTTTCCCAGGTGCAGGCGCATTGCCATCCAGCCATGACCCCGTGCTGCTGTACGCGAGTTGCGCCTTGTTCCGCACAATCGCCGGATAAATCCGGACCGAGTTCACGTTGTTCTGCGCATCGACGATGAACTCGGTCACCACGCTCGCGCGGTCCTGGTTTTCGAGCAATGACGTCCATCCCGTCGAGAGTTCATCAGGCAGCATGGGAAAGTTTTCAATGCCCGAATAGATTGTGGCCGTCTCGACGGCTGCATGGCGGTCCAGCGCCGAACCCTTCGGCACAAACAGGTCGACGTCCGCGATCCCAATCAGCACCTTCACGCTGCCGTTCGAAAGCTCTTCCGCATACTCGATCTGGTCGAGATCCCGTGAGGTGTCGTTGTCGATCGATGACCACAACAGATGCCGCAAGTCCACCGCCGCCGGATTCATTTCCGGAGGATGCGCCGCAAGCCTGGCCACTTCGCTCTTTACCTCCGCCGGAAAATTCGGCTCAAAGCCATGCTCAGTCATCGATTGGCGTGCGGCCGCCCGCAAGTCGAAATGCGCTGCATTCATGTGCGGATGTGCGCTCATATCCTCCAATTTTCCCGAAAGATCACCCTATCAGTATTTTGCTGCTTGGCGCAGACTGCAGGGGTTCCTCCAGGCATCCAAGCATCCATGCCTTTGCGCAAGATCAATCTGCCAGCCGACACACCTTCGGAGCAGTCGCAATCCACGCAGCGCGACCTCGATCGTCCGACTGCGGTTCAGATTTACGAACAGGTCTCGTTGAATGGCCGGCGCGAGCTCAATCGCACAAAAATTTCTCTAGCCATATCCGGCCTCGCCGGAGGACTGACCATGGGCCTCACCGGCCTCAGCGTCTCGATTGTCGCCGCGACTCTCGGCGACAGCCCCGCCGCACGCTTCATCGCGTTCCTGTTTTATCCCATGGGGTTTATGGCCACCATCCTTGGCCGCAGCCAGCTCTTCACCGAGAACACCCTCTACCCGGTCGCGCTCATCCTGGATGAGCGCCGCCACGTGCTCAGCACGCTGCGCCTCTGGGGAATCGTCTTCTCCGCCAACGTCGCCGGCGCGCTTGTCTTCGGCATGATTTGCGCTCGTAGCAAAGCGCTCGAGCCGCAGGTGTTCGCCGCTCTCACGCAGTTCGGCGTCGCTGCCGTGAATCACCCTGCGCGTCAGATCTTCTGGAGCGGCGTCATCGGTGGCTGGATCATCGCCACTGTCGCATGGCTCGTCAGCGGCAGCCACTCCATCACCGGCTCCGTCGCGCTCATCTGGAGCCTCACCTTCGTCGTCGGCCTCGGACACTTCGCGCACTGCATCGCAACCAGCGGAGAAATCCTCGCCGCCGTCCTCAGCCACAAACTTGCCGCCGGCGACTACTTCCGATGGCTCCTGCCTGCTACACTCGGCAACATCACCGGCGGAGTCACCCTCGTCACCCTGCTCGAATATGGCCAGTCGAAGCTGCGTTAGGAAGCTGGCGCCTCCAGCTGCTTCGCCTCTTTCTTCACGCCCTGCTTCAGGCTCTCGAGCAGCGCCTCGATCTGCTCCTCACGCTCCAGCAGGGCAAAGCGGTCTTCAAGCGAATCGCCGCCCAGCAGTTCACCGTTCGCTGCATTCTCTGCTTCCCTGCCTATGATCCGCGTACGCATCCGTGCCATGCTGGCCGCGCCGTCCTTCCTCTCGACTGCCTGCCGCGCCTGCTGCGCCTTGCTCACCACACGCGCCCGCCGGTGCTGCGCAATCATCATCTCGCAGCGCGAACGCGTCTCCTCGAGCTTCTGCTCCAGCTTGCGCAGCGCGGCCTTGAGCGTGTCCGCCTCTGCTTTCTGATCGTCGAGCTGCTGCACAAATCCCTTCGCCATCTGCTCATGACTCAGCGACCGTTCGAGCGCCGCACGCGCCAGATCATCGGCCTCCTTCCTGACTGCCAGCTCCGCCTTGCGCTTCCACTCCGCCGCCGCCTCTTCATGCTCTTTGCGCTTCTTGTCCAGAACATGCTGGTCCGCGATCGCAATTGCCACCTGCGTCTTCACCTGCATCAGTTGATTCTCCATATCGAGCACCAGCTGCTTCAGCAGCTTCTCCGGATCCTCCGCCTTCTCGACCAGATCATTGATATTCGCCCTTAACAGCGTCCCCACTCGCTCCAGCAGTGCCATAGCTCCTCCTCACTCCGCAAAAGTTGCGGGCGGAGAGCACCCGCCCTCCGCCCCGGTTATTACTGCTTCGGGCCTTCGACTACGGCACTGCCGTTCGGCCGCGCGCGCATGCTCTTAACGTTCGACATAAGCTCGCGCATATCCATGCCAGAGAGAGCCTCGAACAAGGCCGGTACCTGCGCGGCGATCTTCGTGATGTCACCCGTGAGCTTGTTGGCTCCTGCCGCGCCATCGTTGCCCGTCGAAACGATGGTGATTTTGTCCACCTTCGACAACGGCTCCGACATCGCCCGAACCACATCGGCCATATTGGTGATCAGCCGGTCGACCACCGCGGCCTGGTTCCAGTCCTGATAGGCCTCGGCCTTCACGTTCATGGCCTTCGCCTCGGCCTCGCCCTTCTGGAAAATGATCGCGGCTTCCGCTTCACCCTGCGTGCGGATGCCTGCCGCGCGGCCCTCAGCCTCTGTCGCCAGCCGCATCTTCTCGGCTGTCGCCAGCGTCTCGATCCTCTGGCGCTCGATCTCCGCTCCCTTCAGCACCGTTGCGATTAGCTCCTTCTCATGGCGCAGAATCTCGGCCTCCTGCACCTTGATCTGCTGCTCCTTCTCGATCTGCTGCACCTTCACCAGCTCCGCCGTCACCTGCTGTTGCATGATGTTGGTCTGGATCTCGTACGCCTTATCCGCCTGCGCTTCCTGCCTGCGGCTCTGCTCGGTGAACTGCGCCTTCTGGATATCGAGATCGCGCTGCGCCTCCGCCTGCTTCGCCAGCGACTGCGTCTCCGCGAGCACCCGCTCCTGGTCAGCCGCCGCCTTGGCCACCGCCGACTCCCGTAGCGCATTCGCTCGCCGAATCGCCGTATCGCGTTCTGCCTCTGCAGCGGCCACATCCGCATCGCGCTTGATGCGCACGATATCCGGACGCCCCATGTTCGTGATGTACTCGTTCTTGTCGCGCACCTCCTTGATCGTGAACGACACTACTTCGAGGCCCATCTTGCTCATGTCATCGGCGCACGTCCCGCGCATGCGATCGGCGACCATCTCCGGCTCCTTGACGATCTGTTCCACCGTCAATTGCCCGATAATCCCGCGCAGATGGCCTTCCATTACCAGCCGGATCAGCCCTTCTCTCTGCACCGGAGCCTTGGTCAGAAACTGCTCCGCCGCCGTGAGAATCGACTCCTGGTCGCTGCGCACCTTGATCTGTGCCACCGCCTCGACCGTCACCGCAACGCCCTGCTTCGTGTACAGATCCTGCTGCGGAGCCACATCGAACGACATCAACTCCAGCGACAGCTCCCGGCAGCTCTCCACCATCGGAAAGATCACCGTGCCATGTCCCTTGATCACGCGCGGCCCGCGAAAGCCGTACACGATCAGCGCCTCGTTCGGGCCAGCCTTGCGAAACATCCTGGCCAACGCCGCCATCAGAAAAATCAGCAACAGTAACGACAACCCAACCACAACAATGAATGTGTTCGTCATAAATGCCTCCTGATCCTTTCCATCAGGAAAACCGTATTTGCTCGTACTCACCGGGGTGCCCCGCGTCCGGATTTTCGGACGTGGGAGGCAATTTCACTTCAGAGACCTGATCTCATCCGTAACCGGCACCTCTACTACCTCATCCCAACGCCGCACCCAGGCGATCCCCTGCTCGTAGCGCATCACTACCACCTCCACATCGCGCGGAATCGCTACGCCATCCTCACTCCGCGCCACTGCAAAACGGCGCGCGCCGTTCTGCGAAAACTGAATCTCGCCGGTTCCTCCTTCGCGGATCGGACCGCTCACGCGTCCAAGCACGCCGGCGACTGCAGTGTCTTCTGTCGTCAATTCACGCTCGTGCGGCAGCAGCACCTTCGCCATAAACCAGAACAGGACCGTCGCACCCGCCAGCCCCGCTACCGTTGCCGCGCCGAACACTATCGGTGTCAGCAGATTCCCATACCGCTCCAGCAGGTATCCGCACCCGCCGAACCAGCCCAGAAAGGCCGCAAGCGTGAATCCGTTCACCGGGCTCACGCCGCCTTTGCCTCCCTGTGCGTGTCCCCCTGCGTGGACGTGCCCCGCATGCGCCACTCCATGCCCATGCCCCACGCCGAGATGAAAATGCCCGAAGTGGAAATGCGAGAACACACCCGCGAACGACAGCAGCGTCAGGGACAACCCCAACGCAAAACAGATCAGATAAAACGTCTCCCACGTCATTGGCCGTTCTCCTTTCGCGCGCGTGCGGGCTCGCCCGATCCTTCACCCGATCCGCGCCGCCGCACGCTCTTCGTCTCCGCGTGGCTGGGCCGCAGCACTTCCAGCAATCTCTCCACCAGCCCCGGAGTCTCCATCACCGCCTCGAGCAGCACCAGGCAATCGCGCGTGTCCTTGCGCTTGGCGAGCGCCAGCAGCGCCTGCCTCAACTGCGGATCGCGCCGGAACCGCTCCGCCCCGCTCACCAGCCACAGGTCCAGCTTGTCTTCAAGCGCCCGCGCATCGCTCAGCAACTCCGCATGGTAGCCATCCGGATCGTCCACCAGGTATCCCGGATGCACTTTGAAGAACTTCGCCAGCAATTGCCGCGTGGTGTTGGTCAGGTGCGGACGCACACCGCTCTCAATCTGTGAGAGATAGCTCTGGCTCATCGAAGCTTTCAGACCCGATGACTTCATTTCTGACCGGATCGCCCTCACCAGCTCCTGCTGGGTCATCGCGCGATCCATCCCGCGCAGATTGCCTTCGACCTCGCGCAGATACCGGAGTTTTCTCCCCGAGCTTCATCGCCGCCCGCCCTGGACCGCAATCAGAACTGAATTGCAATCCGCGATAATCATATCGCGATTTGCAATATTGGCAAGCAAACGTTAGTAACTGGCTTTAAGTAGTCCTGGGATCAATTCGGTAGTCGTAGGATCAATACTCCTTTTGTGCCAGATGATTACCCGGGGAGCGAAGGCTGCGTGCAGGATAGTATTTACTTGTATGACGGCATCGATCGATCCTGAGTGCGGGGTCTCCACGAGCGACCTCGAACGCACGGGCGGCGGTGCTGCCGTCGACACTGTTGAAACGCTGCCCGCGATCGAAAAAGCGCGCTCCTGGTTACAATTCCTGAACTTCCGCAGCGAGCTGTTCGCCTCGACCTTTTCCTACGGTGTCACCGCGGTCATCAAGCTCGGCAGCAGCCTCGTCCTTACCAGGCTGCTGAGTCCGGATGCCTACGGCATCTTCGGCATTCTCCTCTCGTTTCTGTTCATGGTCGAGATGATGTCCGATGTGGGCACCCTCGGTCTTCTCATCCGCGACCCTCGCGGTGACGAGCCGCGGTTCGTACACACACTGTGGACCATCCGGCTCATACGGTCGGTCTTCAACTTCGCCCTCCTGCTGATCGCAGCGCCATGGATCGCCTCGATCTATCACACTCCGGTCCTCACCAACGCCTTCCGCGTGCTTAGCGTCTGGTTTCTGATAAACGGCGCCGAGTCGATGTCCTTCGGGCTGGCGATACGACATCAGAGAGCACGCCTGACCAATTACACCGAGTTGGCCTCGAATGCGGCGATGACGATGTTCGTCATCGGCATGGCGCTCCTTCTGCGGAACCATTTCGCTCTGATCCTGGGGGCACTGCTGCAGCGCCTGATACTCGTGATCGCCAGCCATTTCTATTACCGGGAAGTCGGCGTAGGGATCGCCTTCGACCGTGCGGCCATGCGCGACCAGTTTCAGTTCGCGCGCTACGTGATGCCCTCTAGCATCCTGACCATCGTGCTGTCGCAGTACGACAAGGTTGTGCTGGCGCGGCTGTTCAACATGACACTGCTTGGCGTGTACAGCATTGCCGGCAACATGGTTGGCCCGATCTCCGGCGTCATCATGCACAACGCGCGGGTCGTGCTGTACGCCCGATGTTCCACCTATTTCCGCTTCGACCGCGCCACCGCCGCGCATCGCTACTACAAGGAAAACCTCCGGCTTTTCGCAGTCGGCGCCCTTCCTCCTGCCGTCATTGCGGGATTTGCGCCCCTGATCATCGCAATCCTCTACGACCCGCGTTACATCATGGCCGGACGAATCCTCATCGTGCTGGCGCTCGGCGTCGTCATCGCCGCTTTCCAGAACGCCTCGGAGAACCTGCTGGTTGCGGCCGGCCGCTCCCACGTCGTTCTGGGAGCCAATATCATCCGCATCGTCAGCCTCATCCCCGCCGTTATCTTTGGCTATCACTTTTTCGGATTCGAAGGCTTCCTCTGGTGCACTATGGCCGCTGCCCTGCCGCCCCTCCTCTATTTCTACTGGGAACAGTGGCGCAACCGCATGCTCGATCCCTTGCGCGAGCTGACAGGTCTCGGGGTGTGCGCCGTCGTTTTTCTGGCCTGCCTCGGCCTCAGCCACATCGTGCTGGGGCTCGTGCCCCCTGGCTGGCTGCACCTCGGATTAGGACATCATCATGCTCCGCACGGATAGCGAACGCCCCCTCCACGTCGCCCTGTGGTCACCGGCCTGGCCTTTGGCCCAATATCACAATGGCATCATCACCTATGTCCACTGGATGCGCGAGGCCCTCGAGGCCCTCGGGCATCGCGTCAGCATCATCACCGGCGAGGTGGCCCCGGGCACCGCTGATCGCGAGGTCTATCTGGCTCGGCCCCCGCGGTGGGAGTCCGCCGTCCGGCTGCTCATGGGCAAAAGGCCATCTCCGGCAGAGAATGTTTTCCGGTTCTCTCGGCTTATCGCCGCGGAAATCCTCCGGGTGCATCGCCGCGACCCGATCGATGTCATCGAAATGGAGGAATCCTTCGGCTGGAGCGCCGATGTTGCCCAGCGCACCGGCATCCCGGTGCTTGTGCGGCTGCATGGACCCGCCTTTCTGTCGCTCGTCGAGGAGGAGCTCAACACCGACTTCGGAAAGCGGCGTATAGAGCACGAGGCCGCGGCCCTGCGACAGGCGGAGACAATCGTCTCGCCGTCGCGGACAACCCTCTTGCAGACGATCGAGCGAGACCACATAACAACCCCGGAGGTGCACCACATCGTCAATCCTCTGGGCATGGATGAAGACACTCCCCTCTGGCGGCTTGCCGACTGCGATCGCGACAGCATTCTCTTCGTGGGCCGCTTCGACTTGAGAAAGGGAGCTGACGTGGTGCTGCAGGCCTTCCGGTCCGCGCTGCGCCAGCGTCCGCAGCTGCGGCTCGTATTCGTCGGGCCCGACTCCGGCCTGCCCGGCGAGAGCGGGAAGATCCATTTCGAGCAGTACCGGGAGCAGCTCTTCCCCCCGGAGCTTCGAAACCGGGTCGAGTACCTCGGGCGCATGTCGAACCAGGACGTCACGCAGCTGCGCACCCGTTCCATGGTCACGGTCATCAGCTCGCGCTGGGAGAACCAGGGCTACACAGTGCTCGAAGCGATGTTTCAGGGCTGCCCGGTCGTCTGCACCGACGCTGGCGGATGCCCGGAGAACATCGTCCATGAGGTCACTGGCAGGCTGGCACGCTCGGGAGATCCGGAGTCATTCGCCGCAGCAAATTCTCGCCATGGCCAACGATCCAGAGGGCGCGGAGCGTCTCGGCCAGGCCGCGCGCCGCTACATGCTCGAGCAACATGCGCCGAGTGTCGTGGCGGCCGCCTCCGTGCAGCTCTACCGGCGCATGCTCTCCCGCCGCAAGCCCGCGCTGCAATTAGAGCCGACCACTGCCTAGTTTTTTCTGGGTCGCTGGATTGCGCCGCGATCCCCTGGCCTGATTCCGCACTTTAGCAGAGCAGAAAAGTGGCTCTTGGGATCGCCTAGGAACGCGCTTGTCCAGAAAGCTGAACAGCTCCGCCAACTCCACGTAAATGGCTGTGCTGGGAACTTCCAGACGCGATGCCGAAGTCCACACATTCGACACGCACATCCGGCCGGTTCTCGTCTTGGGATCGATGAGCCAGATGGTCTCAACACCCATGCTCATGTAGTCGCGGCTTCGGTCCTCAGTCTCAGAATAGGTATCGTCCGGTGAGAGGATCTCGACTACCAACAGCGGCGGTGCGACGATCACGTCGGGTTGCGGACCGGCCACGACAACAATCAGATCTGGAACACGTACTCTGGTCGCCGAGGTCCGTGTCCGCTGCCCGGTGGAACCCATGACGCCCCACTCTGACTCATGTGTGGCGAACCAATGTGCCAGCAACCACTGTACCCTTGCGTGCTCCCATTTCCCCACGTTGCGTTCCCGGACCTCCCCGTCCACATACTCACGGTCGGGCCGGTACGAAGTGTTCAGGTATTCCTCAATCGATATTTGGGTCGGTGTAACCATTTCCCTGCCCGTTCTTTTCCCAGTCTACTCGCCAATTTCAAACCTCCACCAATGCGTTAAACCGGTCGCGCCGAAGGACACTGCGGCGAATAAGCAGACAGCCGCCAATCATTTGGGCATCTTGATGCTTCCTTGGAGCGGTGAGAAACTTATCGGGCTACAGCCGGAGGTCGAAATGAAAGCTCTATTGCTATCCGCTTGCCTGGCTTGGTGTGCCCTGCTGGCTATGGCTCAAACAGATACTGCTTCAACATCAAAGCAGACGAGCTATGCGAATTTCGCCATCATGCTCGTTAACCCAGTGCCCGGCGGCGGCTCAGTGGTTCTCATGCACAAGCCGAATAACGAACTCGAGTTCGTGGAAACGAACAATACGAAGCAGGCAATGGCCGCTGGTTATATTCCAGTGCGAGCTGCAGAACTCGGGGAGCTAATCACCACCATGAAAGATGAGATCGCCCGACTCACTGCCGAGAACACGCGACTACAGGGCGAATCAGCAGAGCAAGTGTCTGACAAGCCATCTCCTGAAACCTTGGCTGCAACTGAGAGAGCAATCCAAATGCGCACGCAGGCTGCGGCAGAACAGGCTGCCAAACGCCAGCAAATGATCCAGACGTGGCTAATGTTACAAAGCGTGAATCGGACCCAGCCTTATCAGTTGCCGATGCCGGTAAATCCAAACGCCAACCGCCTCCATACCAACTGCACAACTACGCAGGTCGGTAATACCCTCAGTACGAGTTGTAATTAAGCGGAGGAACCAGGCTCGAAACCTTATCGTCACGGCTGCGGGTGTCTTTCTTCTCGCCTCCCTCGCGAGATGTTGGCGAATAGATTCTTGGACGTTGTGATTAAATCACTGCCCCGCAGTGCTCCTGCTGGAGTTTCCGCTGAGGGCGTAAGTCCCGAGAGCGGAGGAGCAAGAAGCGACTCTGGCATTGCCCTCGCCAATCGGAATTTTCGCAGCCTTGCTGAGCGCACCAATGCATGAACGCTAACGGCTAATTCCCTGATCCCAGTGACCTGATCCCTAGCTTCTCAACTCTCTCCATCAGCCCCTGCGCGTCCACCGGAGCCCGTACCTTCGCGTCGTTATCGAAGTACACATAAACATTCCTCGTCATGCGGCTCGGAGCAGGCGTCTTGCTCGCGTGCGGCCCCTCCGCTTCGCCGCCTTTCGCCCACGATGACGACCCGCTCCGCCCATTTGTCTAGAGCTGGACCATCGTAGCCGCTCGCGTAGAGCACCTCGGACCCGTGCAGCCGGCAATAGACAAAATCAGCCGTCACATCCGTCAGCAGTGGCCACTCGACTGTATCCGCGCACACCAGCGCGATCCCATGCTGACGCAGCAGCTCGATGAACTCCTCTGAGACAAAGCTCGGATGGCGTATCTCCATCGCATACCGGATCGGTCCGTCTTTTTCCGGAGTAAGAAACGCGCGTCCCGCCAGTCGCCGGTCGTGCCCGGTCGCCACGTCCGCCGCCTGTTGCATCGTCCGGGGCAGCTGCTTGAAGAAGCTCTCCAATACTTCTGGCCGGAAGGTGAAATTGGGCGGAAACTGCCATAGGATCGGTCCCAGCTTCGATCCGAGAGCCAACAGCCCCGAGGCGAAGAAGTTCGCTAACGCGACCTCAGCGTTGCGCAACTTCAGCATGTGGGTGATGTAACGCGACCCCTTCACCGCAAAAACGAAATCATCGGGGGTCTCATCACGCCAGCGCTGGTAGCTGGTCGGTCGCTGCAGAGAGTAGAAGCTGCCGTTAATCTCGACCGAACCAAACACCTGGCCGCAGTAGTGCAGCTCCTTCTTCTGCGGCAGCTTCTTCGGATAGAACACGCCGCGCCACGGCGGATACTGCCATCCCGAAACGCCGATCCGGACCTTGCCTGCAGGTTCACTATTCATCACTTAGATCTCTTCCAGTTAAATCCTTTCCAGGTAGATCTGTTCCATGCCGGTCACCCCTTTGCGCTCTTTGCCATCTTCGCGGTGAAAGGGAAAACCTCGGCGTGCCACCGCACCCTCCGTGCTCTTTGTGTCCTTCGTGGTAAAAAAACAATCCTCTCGAAAATCGAGCACCTTCCAGCTGGGTTGTGACCCCTAATTGTCAAGCTCTGGAGCCCGAACGAAATCCATAACTAACCTGAATTCAGACGCATACGGCCCAATTCAGGATGGCCGGCTATTTAGTTCAAACCGCTAAAATAGAACAAGAGGGAAAATTGCACAAAGGCACGGCTTGAGCCGTGCCTTTTTGTTTTGCGCGATCCTTCGGGACGCCAAATAAACAGAGCTTTCCCCTCAATCCGCCGTAAAAGGAAGACCGCATGAGCAATATCTTCACCAAGCTGGGGATCGGCGTCGCCGATTTTGCCAAGTGGATCGCCTCCGCCATCAAGGACACGGTTAGCCTGTCCCAGAAGGTCCAGAAAATCCTCGCCGCCGAGAAGCCGCTTGGCAAACCCTTCGTCCAGGGCCTTTCCGTCGTTGTCGCCGATGTCGAAGCACTGATCGCCTCGTCCTCGACCGCCGTGAGCGCGAGCGGGCTCAATTTCTCGGCTGACACACAGACCTACCAGCGCTTCGTCACCCTCATCGCTGACTTCAAGAAGCTGGCTCCGGTCGTCGAAGAAGCCGTGAGCATTCTCGAAGGCGCGCCTGCTGCCAAGTAGAGCGAAACCCGGCCCGCCCGGAGCCGCGATCCGGGCTCCCTTGAAACGGAGAGTCAGAAGTCAATTCGAGTCAAACGATTACAGTTATCTATTTTATAATGAATGGATTACGACTAAACTTTACTGATTTGGTCGCATAACTCCCGCCGAATGAGACGGTTGCAAGCTTCCTGTTTAGAATGAGACGATTACAAAGTCACTTCGTTTAGAATCAAACGGTTGCGCATGCGTTGGGGGGAGGGGTACCCCGGACAGAGAATCCGACGCGGCCGAACAGCCGCATACAGTAATCTGACCCTGCATGAGCACTCCCGAGTTCTCCCTCTGGATCTTCCTCAGCTCAATACTCGCCGGCCTGCTCGGATCGTTAACCGGGCTGGGAGGCGGAGTGGTCATCGTCCCGGCGCTCACCGTCCTTTTCCACGTCGACATCCACTACGCCATCGGTGCCTCGCTGGTCTCCGTGATCGCCACCTCCTCAGGAGCCGCCGCAGCCTACGTCCGTGAGGGATACTCCAACATCCGCATCGGAATGTTCCTCGAGATCGCCACGACCATCGGCGCCCTCTTCGGAGCCTGGCTCACCACCCGGGTATCCACCCATGCCATCGGTATCGTCTTCGGGGTGGTGCTGCTCTATTCCGCCTACGCCTCGATCCGGATCCGGGAGCACGCACACGTAACCGGGCCCCCGGATGCACTCGCCGCCCGCCTCCGCATGACCGGAACTATGCCGATCCCCGGCGGCGCTCCCCAACCCTACACCGCCCGCCGCGTCCCGGCTGGCTTCAGCCTGATGTTTTTAGCCGGCTCGCTCTCCGGCCTGCTCGGCATCGGCTCGGGAGCCGTCAAGGTCCTTGCCATGGACCAGGCCATGCGGCTGCCCTTCAAGGTCTCCACCACCACCAGCAACTTCATGATCGGGGTCACCGCCGCAGCCAGCGCTGGAATCTACCTGAGCCGTGGATACATCTCCCCAGGCCTGGCCATGCCGGTCATGCTGGGCGTCCTCGGAGGCTCGCTCGCCGGCTCGAAAATTCTGGTGCACGCACAAGTCAAAACGTTGCGCATCGTCTTCGCGGTCGTGATCGTCGCCCTGGGACTCGAGATGGTCATCAACAGCATCAGGGGAACGCTCTAGGAGAAGTAACGCGATGCAGCTAACAGACCAGAAGCTCGAAGTAGCCATCGGCCGGATGCTCCAGATCGGAGTCATGCTCGCCGCCGCTGTCGTCCTCCTCGGCGGAATCCTCTACCTGCGCCAGGAGACAGGCCCACGCCCCGACTACAGTCACTTCACTGGTGTTGCCGAACGGTTTCGCTCGCCCACCGAGATCGTGATCAATGCGTTTCACGGGAAAGCCAGAAGCAGCATCCAGCTTGGCCTGCTCCTGCTGATCGCCACGCCGATCGCGCGCGTGATCTTCGCCGCCGCAGGCTTCCTGCTCGAACGGGATTACCTGTATGTCTGCGTCAGCCTGATTGTGCTGGCCGTGCTGCTCTACAGCCTGCTGCACGCCGCTTGAGCGGTTAAGGTATCGATCCAGGGCTGGAACTCCGGCGCATCGACCCGCACATCACGGAAGACCCATCCCGCCAACAACAGCACCGGCGCCGGACCCGGCTCGACCGACGCCAGAGCGCGCAGCGTTGTCACCGTGATCTGCTGGTCCGGCTGCGCCGCCCGCGAGATGGCTATGCATGGCAGCTCAGGCGGCAACCCTGCGGCACGCCACTCCGCCGCCAGCCCCGAGAAGTCCCGGCCCGGCATGTAGACGACCCGCGTCGGCTCCGAATGCTCCGGATGGCCGCCCGGCGCATGGTGCGCCGAACTGAACACGATGCTCGACGACGCCCGCCGGTCCGTAAGCGAGCATTGGAGCGATGCCGCTGCAGCAAACCCCGCCGTGATGCCCGGCACCACCTCGAACGCGATACCGGCCGCTCGCAACGCGTCCATCTCTTCCGCCGCCCGTCCAAAGACGAGTGGATCACCGCTCTTGAGCCTCACAATCGACACGCCTTGCTGTGCTTTTTCGATTATCAGGCGATTGATCTCTTCCTGCGTGATCTTCTTCGCCCCGTAGCGCTTGCCAACGCTCACCGTCAAAGCGCGCGGGTTGCACAGCGCGAGCACTGCTGCCGGAACGAGGTCGTCGTGCAGCACAAGTTCAGCCGCCGCAAGCAGTCGCGCAGCTTTGAGCGTGAGCAACTCCGGATCTCCCGGCCCCGCCCCGACGAGAAATACCTTTCCCGGCACCCTCACGCGCAGGCCTCCTTCGACTCAAACGCGAATTTTCGAGCCAGACAATCCCGCGATTCACAGACCTCACGCTTTGCAAGCTGATGAAGGAGGAGCTTGCGTTCCTCACTCGCCGGATACGCGGCCAGCACTTCGCGGCGAAGCTGGCCCAGGCTGCGCAGCCACGGACCTAGATCAGCCGGGAGTTGCTCGTCGATCTCCCGCCGAAGCCGCTGAGCCAGTGCGGGGCTCTCGCCCGCTGTCGAGATGGCAACCTGTAGATCGCCGCGGGTAACGACAGAGCCGAAATAGAAGTCGCAGTGCGGCGGATCATCCACGGAGTTGCACAGGATATTGCGTGCGACCGCCCCTTCATAGATCGCTGCGTTGACCGCGGGATCATCAGTTGCCGCGATCACAAGGAACGTCTTATCCAGATCGGAGGCAAGGAACTCGCGTTGGATCAACTCAATGCGCCCTTCCCTCGCGAGTTCCCCAATCTCAGGTCTGATTCGAGGTGCGATCACCCTCAGATCAGCTCCCGCCGCAAGCAGCGACGGAATCTTCTGCAGGGCAACTGCCCCGGCACCAGCTAGGAGACACCGGCGCCCGGCAAGCTTTACAAAAATTGGCAACAGACTCATGTGCGCTCCTCAATCGCCCTCGTACGCTAACGCCGGCACATCGCGATCCACGGCGTCCAGCGACTCGCCAGCCAGTCTGGCGCGAATCTCTTCTGCTTCATACCGCGAAAAGTACGCACGAAGATTTTCGCCGGGTAGCCGTTCGTCGAGGTAACTGCGGAGCAACCGTTCAAGAGCAGCTGGCACCTCCGTTGCAGGGAGGCGATAGCCGACGGGACGGGCGATGGCGGCATGCTTTCCGACCGCCCCGCCCACGCAGAAGTAAAAAGCGTCCACCATTCTGCCGTCGTGCTTGATTTTCTTGCCCTCAAGACCGATATCGGCGATCCAGTGCTGGCCGCAGCTGTTGGGGCATCCGGTCACATGCAGCTTGAGCTGTTCATCGAAGCCCGGCAGACGCTCTTCAAGCTCTTCGACAAGCCACCGAGTGAAAGTCTTGGTTTCCGCAATAGCCAGCTTGCAAAATTCGGTGCCCGTGCAGGCAATGGCTCCGCGCCAGAAGGGAGAACCTTCGACATGCAGTCCTATCTGTCCGAGCTCGCGGGCCAAATCTCCGGCTCTTCTGATTCGGAATATTGACGAAGAGGAGATTCTGCATGATCGTTGTGCGAAGCTGACCATCACCAAATCGCTCGGCCAGCTCTGCCGCCGCAGCCAGCTGATCTCCGGAAATCCGTCCGCGCAACACCGACGCACCCACATAACTCAGCCCCGGCTGTTTCTGCGGATGAATGCCGACGTGGTCGCGAAGTACATCCTCCGGCGGGTCTTGGTCAGGTGCAGGATCGAATCGGAACCCCAGTCGTCTCTCGACCTCATCCAGGAAGCTCTCTGCCGTCCAGTTCTCTCGGGTAAAGAGATGTTTCAGCCGTGCTCGGTCGCGGCTCTCTCGCAAACCCTGCTGATCGCGAAAGATTGCCGTAACTGTCTTTGCTACATCTACCGCCTGAGAAACGGGGATGAAAGCATCGAGGGAAACGGCGAGATGTGGATCGCTCGAAAGACCTCCTCCCACGCGGACGGTATACCCAACCTCACTGCCCCGTCGTACCGCCGTGAACGCAACGTCATTGATCTCCGGATACGAGCACCATACCGCGCAGCCCGTTGCCGACATCTTGAATTTGCGCGGAAGATTGTAGAACTCAGGATTTGCGACCAGTGACCTGCGCCATCTCGCGAGCGAGCGGCGAAGCGTCGATGATCTCGTCACGAGCTATGCCAGCCAGGGGGCACCCCGTGACATTGCGGACCACGTCGCCGCACGCGCCCTTCGGCGAAAGCCCGATCCGATCGAGAGCATCGACGACTTCAGGTATTGTTTCAATCGTCAGCCAATGGAGCTGAATGTTCTGGCGGGTGGTGATATCGGCAACATTACGCGCATGCGTGCGTGCAATCTCCGCAATCACGCGCAACTGAGGAGCAGTCACGATCCCGTTCGGCATGCCGATCCGCATCATGAAGTAGTCGGTTGCCAGCCCCTCTCCGCCCTTGCCTCCGACCGCGCCAACTCCGTCTCCCTGCGTGTAGATACCCCACCATTTAAAGTACGCACCAGCCCATTCCGGGACGACGCTGGATCGGCCTTGCCGCGCGAAGGTACGTACCTCCTCGAAGACTTCCCACGGATTCTTCTCGCGCTTCAGCCGTTCGATACGCTGCGCTTTCGTTTCCTTAGCTGATGTTGCAGTGTTTGCCATCGCCCCTTCTTTGCCGTGGAAAATAAAAAAGCCCACCGGAAACGGTGGGCTGAGCAGGAATCTGAAGAGTGGTTAGCTGTCGCTACTCACAAGTCCGGCTCAGCGTGAAACAACACGCCTGACAACAAGCCGGAATGGAAGCCATACTCACTGCACTTAGGATAGGCATCCTTATCGCCGCGGTCAAGCGGTTGCGACATGATGTCCCTGAATATGCGCAGGCGGTTCTCATCAAAATGTGAAGATCGCCTGCAGGAAAATCCGACGGCTCGCAGCCCCTGACGAGTAGATCTGTCCAGCCAGGGCGTTGGACTTACCAAAGTTCGGAGTGCCAAGTGTGCCGGTGGGAGGCGCAAGGTTGATGTCGTTGAACAAGTTGAGGGCCTGCACGCTGAAATTCAGGTTGTAACGATGATTCGCGCCGCTTTGGCCGTCGGGCCGCGGCCCGCCTCCTCCGCTTAGCCCGCGGGGCCCTAAGCCGCCGCCCGGTCCTCCAGAACCGCGGCCGCCCCCACCCCCCATGAAGACTCCTGGTCCACGCCCCTCGACCTTGGGGCCGAAACCGATGCTCTTGGTGGCGCGCAGGTTAAACGTAAACAGATTCGGGCCGTGACCCAGGTTTATCGGAACTCGCGGTTCGTTCACCGCCGGATTCACATTAAAAGCACCATAACTCGTGTCGACAACATCGGTGTCGCCCGGCTGGGCGTAGGCGGGGCGATCATTGAAGAATGAATCGCCATTGAGGTCCTGACCGACCGTAACGTTGAATGGCTTGCCCGATGCCAGAACGATAAAGGGATTAAACCGCAGTCCCCAGCGCGTCGACCAGGATGCCATGAGAAACATCTGACTGCGGGTATCGAACGAGGCCCGCCCGTAGTCCGCCTTGAGGTTTTCCGAGTTCGAAGGGTTGCTGTTAATTCCGCCGGTATCGCTATTCGCCCAGCTCAGCGTATAGAAGCCAAATATCGACAGATTTGGGGTGAATCGCGCGTTGAAGTTCGTGATGATCTGATTCTGTTGAAACTCGGCTTCCGAATAATACTGGTAAATGTTCGGACCCGTCGGATCGTACACCGGCGAGTACGGCGCGTTCGCATTGCGCGTAATGAATTGATGGCGGCCCAGAGAGTTCAGGTACGTGAAAGATATCGTCGAGGCCTTCGTCACCTGACGCTCAAGCCCGATCGCCGCCTGCTCCGTGATCGCCGCGTGCAGGTTGGGCTGAATCTGATAGACGGCAGTCTTGCTGCTCGTGCTGCCGGGCCCCGAGCACTGCACCAGATCGGCCGGCGTGATCGCATTCGGGAGATAGCAGGTCGGGTTCTGGATCACGACTTCCCTTTGAGGCGAATTGGCTGCTTCGCTCTGACGCGTCGCCTGTAGCACTTCCGCGCTAGGAAACCGGTCGTAGAAGAATCCGTAGCCGCCGCGTATTACCGTTTTGGCGGGCTTGTTTTTCGCGCCGAGCGCGTAAGCGAAGCTGAACCGCGGAGCCCAGTCGTTCTTGTCTCCGATGTCACTCTGAGACTCCCATCGGACGCCGTAGCTGATCGTCAGATTCTGGCGCGCCTTCCAGTCATCCTGATAATAGAGTCCCACGTCAGTAAGGTTCACGGTTGTACTTGGCGCGCCATAGGTCAGGTTCAGCTGGCTGGGGCCGCCGCCGCTGGCCTGTATCTGTGCCCAGGTCTGTCCTGTGCCCTGGCCGCGAATCGTGTTGGCGTACGCCGTCGCCGGATCAGTGCTAACGCAGTTCGGATTGCTGGCGGTGCACTGTTGACCGCCAAAGGTGAAGACACCGTTGAAGCTGGAATTCGCCGTGTTGGCGTCTCGCGCGACCCGAAGACGCCCGCCAAAGTTGATCGCATGGCTCTTCAGGGCCATTTCGGTAAGATTCTGCAGTTCGTAATGAAGCGAATGGTCGTTAATTATCTGCTCGCTATTTCCCCCGAAGGTCTGATTGCCCGACACTTGAACCTGAGGCGTTGACGCAAATGGCGTCTGATTTGAAAAGTCGCGCAGGAATTGAAAGCGGGTTTCGTTGATTACCTTGTCGTTGATGACCTGCGTATCGCTGATCTGAACCGTGTGCTCGCTCGAAGTGGAGTTGTAGGCCTGAGAGTCGAGCGAGAATTGGCCGACGCCTTGATTCTGATTAGAGTTGTCGTAATACTGGTAGCGCACACTAAGCGTGTTCCGTTCTGTCAACTGCCAATCGACACGCGGGCTGATATTAGTGCGTGTCCTGGGAGTCAGGAGCGAGTCGCTGAAGGGGGCCGTGTTGTAGTCTGCCGGATTGGTGTAAATACCGTTGGCAAAGTCGCCGTTCAGCTCTCCAACCAGACGATAAGCGCTCACAATGGCAGCATCGTTAATGTTACGGCGCTCGGCGCTCACAAAGAACGAAGCGCTTCTGTTGATCGGACCATTTAGGGTGCCATTGAACTGGTAGCTGTGGTAGTCCGGAATGTTGCTGGTAAAAGGATTTCCTGTGTTGAACTGTGATGCATTTCCCTGCGCGAAGAACTGCCCGTGAAACTTGTCCGTTCCGGGCTTGGTGAGAATCTCAATGCGGCCGTAGCCGAGTTTGTCGTACTGGGCTGAAAACGGGTTTTGATTGATGCGAATCTCTCGGATAGCCGATTTGGGTGGAAGCTGTCCGGCGGTGAACCCATCAATGTAAATCTGCCCGCCATTTGGCCCCGCAGCCGGCCCTGCCAACGCATTCAATTCATTCTGCAGTTCGTCGGGATCATCGGAGAGCGCATCCAGATCCTTACCCTTGATCACCAGAGTATTGGCATTGCTCGACGGATCCACGCTGACCGTCGGATTATCTTCATTGACTACGACCTGCTGTTTCTCCACTGCGATCTCAAGCTTGACGTCGAACGGTCTGGTCTGGCCCGCGGCGAGAGTGACGGCTTTGGAAGCAGACGGAGCAAACCCATTCGCGCTGACGATGATGATGTAAGTTCCGGGCGCAAGAGGGTGGGTTCTATATGCTCCGCTTGCGTCAGAGACCGCAGACTGGACTGTGTGACCGTCAGGTGTCGTAATACTGACCATTGCGCCCGGGATCACGGCGTTGCTCGGATCGGTGACCGTGCCGCGAAGGATCCCGCCATTGGCCTGAGCCAGAGCAATGCCAGCCGACATCCAGAGACCAAGGAGAGAGAAAAGACAAAAATAGCGAAGTATGAATCTCAAGCAAAGCTCCAGGAAGTAATGACCGGGCAGTTAGGAGTTAGGGTGTGCCGGCAGCCTCAGAGGCACCCCCGCCACCGAGGTTCCACGAGGCTGAAAACATGCTTTGGCTTGCCGAGGAAGGAGCAGTAAGAATTGGCTCGACACCGGCAATCAGGGTTACGGCTGTAGCGGCCTCGGGGGTTCCCTGAGTTGCGACGATCATGACCGCATCACCTTTACGAAGTTCTGAAAGCTGAACGGTAGGCGTGCGTTGCAGCATTTGCGACAGATCTCCGCCACGCGGAGCGCCGGGCCCGGAGTTCGCTCCGCCGCCGCCCTGCCGCGAGCCCGTTCCCTGAGGCTGACCCGACGCAGGAGGTGCTCCCCCCCCGGGACCACCCGCAGAGCCTGGGCCTCCACTGGGCGCGGTCGCGTTCGGATTCTTGAGCCGGGCCGCCAGAGCTTCAGCCATCTGTTGCGGTAGCTTGTGCATTTGCGACTCCGGAGTGACATGAATCACAATCGGTTTCTTCGTCGCGAGGTTGGTAACCGTTACCGTATTAGCTGCTTCATCGATCGATGCCACGGTTCCGGCAATGTTGCGGAACGTACCGGCGACCACCTCTTCCGCGGTCAACTCGCTGCCATCGGCATTTCGATCTCCCCTTGCACGGAGCTGATCCCCAGCTTGGATCTGATCCAGGGACGAGGGCTTGGCATCGGAAAACTTGATCGAAGACGAATCATACCGTCTGAAGACAGTCTTTGGCGTCGTGTGGATCTCGATGGTCCTGGAGCCGGCCGCAATGGTAATGGTAGAAGCCGCAGGATCGACACTCTTCACCAGGCCCCCTGTGCCTCGCCTCTGCCAGTCGGCCTGCTCCGTTTTCTGCCTCTGGGCGATGTCATCCTGTTTCATCGCGATGATTCTTATCGCGTTTCCTAGGCTTCCGCCATCCGCGGCTGTGGCCGATATCAGCACGCGGTCACCAATTGCAATGTCGCTCATTTGAGCCGGAGTGGCTTCCGACAGTGATTTTGCTCCAGGCTCAGCGCGAAGAACACGCGTGGAGTCGGAGGTGTTCAAGGTGGTCGTTGCCCCAGCATCGGACTTGACCGTCAGCGTACCTCCCTGCATGGCAGTCACTGTTCCCACAACCTTGACGATAGCCTGAGGGGCTGCGCTCGGTGCCTGAGCCGGTAGGGGAATTGTCTGCAACAGCCCGACCGCGACCAGCGCTGAAAGACAATTAAGTTTGAGTCGGATTGTCGCTTTTACGAATCGCATCAAAGTGTTTTTGTATTTCTTTTGAAGAGCAGGCTGCGAATCAGGGTTGTACCTTGACAGACGTAACTAACCCCTTAAAGTTTCACCTATTGCGCCGGCTTCGCCATAAAGCTCCCGGTCCGGTTTCTCGGCCGGGGCCTCTCGCAAAGTCATTGCAATGGAATGTTTTCAGGCTCACCCGGACGTTGGTCACCCTGAACAGGTATCATCTCCGGAGGCATATTCCCCTCCCGGCGGCAGGCTGCAATCAATGCCCATCCGTGTCCAGTAGGATGCCCAATACGAGGGAAACCCAAGTCGATGGCAATCAGCAACGTCAGTAACTCCGCAAATATATCCGCTGGAACCGGAAGCGGCAACGGTTACAGAAGCGCCTTCGCGATGGTCACCACCCTTTTCTTCATGTGGGGATTTTTGACCTCGCTCAACGACATTCTGATCCCGCACTTCAAAGACATCTTCGCGCTGACCTACTCGCAGGTTGCCAACATCCAGGTGGCATTTTTCTTCGCTTACGCGATCTTTGGATTCCCGGCGGGCAAGATCGTAGAGTGGATTGGTTACCAGCGGACAATGGTGGCTGGATTATTCACGATGGCGCTAGGCGCGGTGTTGTTCATTCCCGCTGCTAACCTGCCATCGTTCGCATTATTTCTGGTCGCGTTGATTATTTTGGGTGCTGGTATGTCGGCGCTACAGGTTGCCGCAAACCCATACGTGGCCGTCCTGGGGCCGCCGCAAACGGCTTCAAGCCGACTCAATCTTTCGCAGGCCTTCAATTCCCTCGGGACAACAATCGGACCGCCGCTAGGCGGTTATCTCATTTTGCGCGGCGCCACGAAAGCTTTCGAAAATACGAGCGCAATGTCTGCTGCGGCACTTCGCTCGTATCAGCAACAGCAGGCTGCTTCGGTCAAGTTTCCATATTTCATTTTCGCGCTGGCGCTTGTTCTTTTGGGATTGGCAATTGCACTCTACAAGTTTCCGCGTATCGACACAACGAAGGACTTCCGCCCAATAAAAGGAGGCGGGAAACAGGAGAGCATCTGGCGGTACCCGCATGTGGTGCTGGGAGCGCTGGCTATTTTTGTATACGTCGGCGCGGAAGTTTCGATTGGCAGCTTTCTCATTAACTATTTCCATCAGTCTTATATCGCTGCATTAACGGAGTTGGCGGCATCGGCTTACGTTGCCTTTTATTGGGGCGGCGCCATGGTTGGGCGTTTTATCGGGTCGGCAGTGCTGCAGAAGGTGAAAACGGGGACGCTGCTTACGCTGTGTGCCGTGGTAGCAATGACGCTGGTGCTGATCAGCATGAATACTACGTTTACCTCGGGCGCCGTTACGGCGCTTCCCCTGCATTTCCTTAGCTGGCATTGGACACTCCTGATTCCACACTCCTGGCCTATGTGGAGCATTCTGGCGGTGGGATTGTTCAATTCCATCATGTTCCCAAGCATCTTCACTCTTGGGATTGCGGAGATGGGTCCCTTGACGGGCGCGGCCTCCGGCCTGTTGGTCATTGCGATCGTGGGTGGAGCGATAATTCCGAAATTGCAGGCAATTCTGATTGACCACATCGGCATTCACCACGCATTCATCCTGCCGGTGCTGTGTTATCTCTACATCGCCTACTACGGCTTGCGCGGATCCAGGATCATCATGCCGGCATAGCTTCCGCTTTTCCCTCAGCGCGGGCGGCCTTTCGGTCGCCCATTCTGTTTTACGCTTCTCAAGCGCGAAATATCAGTCGATTGCCGCGAAACCGGCGAAGAGAAAACCAGGCTTGTCGTCGGAATACCATAAGGAAGAAGTCGCTCAATCAGCTGCTCGAGTTCTTCGAGCGACCGCGTCGCCACCTCCAGGAAAAAGGCGTCGGCTCCAGTGACGTGATGACATACCCGCACCTCTGGCAACGTCCTCACAAACTTTAAGAATGGGTGGTAATGTGTTCCATCGCAGGTCATTCGAATGACAGCCTGGACGGACAGCCCCAGCGCCGCCGAATTGATCGCCGCCGAATATCCCTCGATGACGCCTTCCTCTTCCATTCGTCGCATGCGCTCTACGACCGCAGACGGCGACAGTCCGATCCGGCGTCCGAGCTCCGCATAGGAGGCCCTCGCATCGCGAGCTAGCGCGGCCAGCAGATTCAGTGATAACTCGTCCATGTTTTCCATGATTCTCGCAAATTGGGCAGGTTCTGCCATTGATTCAACACCTATACGGTGATATTTTAGTGGATTTCCCATGTACTCTCGAGCCTGATTTCCGTAGCCTGATGAATCGAAATGAGCGTGGAAGTTCTCGAACTGGACGGCAAACCACTCCTCCTGGAAGATATCGCTGCGGTCGCGTCGTGCGACCGCAAGGTCGCAATATCCCAAAAGGCGTACCGACGCATCGAGCAATCGCGGGCCATCGTAGAGACCGTACTGTCGCGCGGCGAGACCGCCTATGGCATCAACACCGGCTTCGGCAAACTCAGCGACGTTCGCATCGGCTCGCACCAACTCGAAATCCTGCAGAAAAACCTTGTTCGCAGCCATGCCTGTGGCATCGGCGAACCGTTGCCCGAAGACGAAATCCGCGCCATGCTGCTGCTCCGCGCCAACGTCCTCGCAAAGGGACTGAGCGGGGTGCGGCCTGTCGTTCCGGAAACACTGGTTGCACTGCTCAACCATGGCATCCATCCAATCATTCCGGCGCGCGGATCAGTGGGAGCGAGCGGCGATCTGGCTCCCCTGGCTCACCTTGCGTTGGCTCTGATCGGTGAAGGCGAGGTTTTCCTCAAACGCGAGCGGATTCCCGCTGCAAGTGCGCTGAAGACAGCCGGCATCGAGCCCCTGACCCTCGCCGCCAAGGAAGGCTTGGCTCTGCTCAACGGCACTCAGGCAATGGCGGGAGTCGGAGCTCTTGCGGTTGCCCGCGCCCTCCGCATCGTTCAACTCTTCGACGTTGCTGGAGCCATGTCACTTGAAGCTTTGCGCGGCACACCCGCCGCCTTCGATACACGCATTCACCAGGCGCGCCCGCATCCCGGACAGATCGCCGCCGCAAAGCATCTGCGTGAGTTGCTGGCCGACAGCGAAATCCGCGAGTCCCACCGGCACAACGATCCGCGCGTGCAGGACGCCTACTGTCTACGCTGCATCCCCCAGGTACACGGCGCAGTTCGAGGCGCGCTCTCTCATGTGCGCGAGGTCATCGAAACTGAGACAGGTTCCGCAACTGACAATCCATTGATATTCGCCGAGAAGGAGGGAGAAATCCTCTCCGGCGGCAACTTTCACGGCGCCCCGCTCGCCTTGGCCCTCGATTACGCAGCCATCGCCATCTCTGACTTGATGAGCATCAGCGAACGCCGAATCGACCGGCTCATCAACCCCGACATCAACGAGGGACTACCGGCATTTCTGTCGAAGGACCCCGGCGTTTCCTCTGGACTGATGATCGCTCATGTGGCAGCAGCGGCCTTGTTGAACGAAGCCAAGGTCCTCTCGCATCCGTCGAGCGTCGATAGTGTTCCCACCTCGGGCGGAAAAGAAGATCATGTCTCCATGGGCATGACCGGCGCGCTCAAGCTGCGGCAGGTGGTATCGAATGCCGAGCATGTGCTCGCAATCGAATTGATTTGCGCCGCGCAAGGACTGGAATACCGTCTTCCGCTCAAACCTGCACGCCAGGTGGAAGCCGCCGCGGAAGCTGTCCGCGAGATTGTTCCGCCGCTGCAGGAAGACCGCGTGCTCTCGGACAACATCGCCCAGCTTGCGCAAAAGATCCGTGAAGGAAAATTCGACAGCTGGAGAGGAGAGAACCATGCTTGAAAGCCCGACCCAGGTTGCCCACACCCGTGAAGCCATTCGCGCGCCCCGCGGTACGAAGCTGAACACGCGCGGATGGCAACAGGAAGCCGCGCTTCGCATGCTGATGAACAACCTGGATCCCGAGGTGGCCGAGCGCCCCGGAGACTTGGTGGTCTACGGGGGCACCGGCAAAGCCGCTCGCAACTGGGAGGCCTTCGACGCGATCGTCCGCACGCTGAAGACTCTTGCCGACGATGAGACGCTACTTATCCAGTCCGGTAAGCCTGTCGGCGTTCTACGCACTCATGAAGCCGCGCCGCGCGTGCTGATTGCGAACTCCAACCTTGTCGGCCGCTGGTCTAACTGGGAACATTTCAACGAACTCGAACGCAAGGGCCTGATGATGTATGGACAGATGACCGCAGGCTCATGGATCTACATCGGCAGCCAGGGCATCGTGCAGGGCACCTTCGAAACCTTCGCCGAAGCCGGCCGCCGGCACTTTGGCGGCAGCCTCGATGGCAGATTCGTTGTGTCCGGTGGAATGGGCGGCATGGGCGGCGCTCAGCCGCTCGCCGCAACTATGAGCGGTGCTCTCTTCCTCGGTGTCGACGTCGACCCCGATCGCATCCAGAAGCGGCTGCAGAGTGGCTACTGCGACCACATCGCATGGAGCATCGACGAAGCGCTGTCCATCCTGAATGAAGCCCGGCGCGAAGGCAAGGCAATCTCCGTCGGACTCGTCGCAAACATCGCAGACGTGCTGCCCGAGCTGATCCGGCGCAACATCGTTCCCGATGTGCTGACAGATCAGACCAGCGCTCATGACCCCCTCAACGGCTATGTGCCCAACGGAATCAGCCTCGAAACCGCGCTTCGGCTGCGCGAGAGCGACCCCGACGAGTACACCCGCCGCTCGATCGAAACGATGGGCAGGCACGTTGAGGCGATGCTCGAACTCAAGCACCGCGGCGCCAACACGTTCGATTACGGCAACAACCTGCGCGCTCACGCGAAGCTCGCCGGAGTCAGCAACGCATTTGAAATTCCCGGCTTCGTTCCCGAGTACATCCGTCCGCTCTTCTGCGAAGGCAAAGGACCTTTCCGTTGGGTAGCGCTCTCCGGCGATCCGAAGGACATCCATCGGACTGACAAGCTCGTGCTCGATCTTTTCCCTGAAGACGCGAGCCTGCGCCGCTGGATCGAGCTTGCGCAGAAGCGCATTCACTTCCAGGGCCTCCCGGCTCGCATCTGCTGGCTGGGGTATGGCCAGCGCGCGAAATTTGGCGTTGCGATGAACGAGCTCGTGCGCACTGGCGAAATCTCGGCTCCGATCGTCATAGGACGCGACCACCTCGATGCAGGCTCCGTCGCATCTCCCTACCGCGAGACCGAAGGCATGCTCGACGGATCGGATGCCGTAGCCGACTGGCCAATGCTCAACGCGCTCGTGAACACCGCTGCGGGCGCATCATGGGTCAGCATCCACAACGGTGGCGGCGTTGGCATCGGCTATTCGCATCACGCCGGCATGGTCGTTGTCGCGGACGGGTCGGACCTCGCCGCTCAAAGGCTGGAGCGCGTCCTGACCACCGATCCCGGCACGGGCGTGCTGCGCCACGTCGACGCCGGATATGAACATGCGGTGGACTTCGCCGATCGCGCCGGCATCCGCGTACCCATGCGGGAGCAAGCTTGAGCCGTTTGCTTGTCACGAACACATCCCAGCTCGTCACCCTCATGGGCCCGGCTCGTCCGCGTGTTGGAGCAGAGCTGCACGAACTCGGAATCATTCCCGGCGGCGCGATGCTCGTCAGTGACGGCCGCATTGTGGCTGTCGGAGACCGTGCCGCGATGGAGACTCAAGCAAACGACGCTGAGGTCATCGACGCAGCCGATCGCCTCGTCACTCCCGGATTCGTTGACGCGCATACGCATCTGGTCTTCGCCGGAAACCGCGCTAACGAATTCGAGATGCGATGCGCCGGAGCCACCTATCAGGAGATCGCTGCCCAGGGCGGCGGCATCCGTTCGACCGTCAGAAAAACACGCGCCGCCACAGAAGATGGGCTTCTTCAAGCGGCAACCCGTCACGCCCAGTGGTTTCTCCAGGGAGGCACCACCACCATTGAAGCGAAGTCGGGCTACGGCCTTACCGTGGACGACGAGCTCAAGATCCTCCGTGTTATACGCCGCATCGGCGAATCGACTTCCCTTCGCACCGTACCCACATTTCTCGGCGCGCATGAAATACCCGAGGAGTACGCAGGGCGCGCAGATGATTACGTGACTCTGGTCATCGAAGAGATCCTGCCCCGTGTCGCCGGCGAAAAACTCGCCGAATTCTGCGATATCTTCTGCGAAGCCAAGGTCTTCAATCTGGATCAGGCACGGCGCATACTTACCGCCGCCAAAATGCACGGTCTCGACCTGCGGATGCACGCCGACCAGTTCAATGCATTCGGTGCGAGCGACCTCGCTGCCGAGTTTGCTGCGAAGACATGTGACCACCTCGAACAGACTCAACCCTCATCCATTTCCGCCCTGAACGCCGCTCGAGTCCAGCCCGTCCTGCTTCCCGGATCCGTCTACGCGATCGGCTCGCACAAATATCCGGCTGCTCGAGCGATGATTGAAGCGGGGCTCGCCATTGTGCTCGCCACGGACTTCAATCCCGGATCTTCGCCCACAACTTCCATGCGCATGGTGATGTCGCTGGCCTGCGTGCAGATGAAGATGACAGCGGCTGAGGCCCTTACCGCCGCGACCATCAATGCCGCATATAGCCTGAACCGCGGCACCGAGATTGGCTCGCTCGAAGGGGGGAAGGCAGCGGACTTTCTCATCCATGACGCCGAAGATTATCGCGAGCTTTCCTACTTCTTCGGAGATCAGCAGCCGGTATCAGTCTTCACAGGTGGGAAACGCGCCATAACGCGCTAGAGAAACAGCAGATTCAACGATCTTTGTGACGAATCGTCGTTCCCAGTAGCTCCTCGTGTCGGCTAAGCTGTTTGCTTCAGCGGAACGAGAGGACGCGGCTAAATGAAATCAGCTTTGCGAAGCTTCGCGGCATTGTCAGTGTGCTTTCTCGCCCTCCTTGCACAATCTCAGCAACCAAAAACGCCGCCCAAGCCGCCAGTAAGCCCCTCCCAAGCGCTTTTGGATTCATGGAACGACATAGGCCGCAAGCTGGCCGCCATGGCGGAAGACTTTCCCGAAGATAAGTACGATTTTAAGCCGAATCCGCCAGAACGCAGCTTTCTCCGAACAGTTGCTCCACGCGGCAAATGCGAACTACTTCTTCATCAACCCAGCCACTGGCCAGAAGCTTCCAGCCATGGAGGATCCCAAGCGCGATCAGTTTAAGGACAAGGCTGCTATCGTGGCGTTTGTGAAAAAATCCTTCGCAGACGGTGCGGCTGTGATCGCGAAAAAAGGAGACTCGGGTCTGAACGATCTGATAGTCGATCCATTTGCCAACCAGGAAACCCGTTTCAGCGATATGGCATGGGGATTGATCGAGCATTCAGGAGAGCACTATGGCCAGCTTGTTGTGTACTATCGCGTAGCTGGTTTGGTTCCACCAGAATCCCGGCCGAAGAAGTAGATCCGACCCTA
The DNA here is from genome assembly GCA_963782175.1 of uncultured Acidobacteriaceae bacterium. Lineage (GTDB taxonomy): Bacteria > Acidobacteriota > Terriglobia > Terriglobales > Acidobacteriaceae > Silvibacterium. The sequence continues at coordinate 186,767 of CAWAIX010000002.1, read as the reverse complement.
ACCTGAGCTTCATTTGACTTCCCGGCGCCACTCTGTTTTCATGGCGACATTCGCATGCAGCCCGTGATGATCAGCTCCGATGGCCGGCAGACGATGCAATCCAGCATCGCCGTGCGGTTGATTGGAAGCATCATTATTATTCCCTCTCCATAGTAGCGGGGCGGCTGACGAGTAAGATCAAGCAATCAAAGCCACCACCGCTCAAGCGGCTGGTGGCTTTTCAGTTTTCAGGAGAGATTTCGATGACAGTGACGCTTCACGATGTCCAGGCCGCCCACGGCCGCATCCGCGACTTTATTTATTGTTCCCCGGCGCCACGTTCCGACGAGCTTTCAAAGTTGTCGGGACAAAATGTGTACCTCAAACTCGACAATCTGCAGCGAACCGGAGCCTTCAAGGAACGTGGGGCCCTGAACAGGATCCTCACGCTAAGCGAAGGCGAGAGACGCCGCGGCGTCATCGCCGCCAGCGCGGGAAACCACGCCCAGGCTGTCGCTTACCACGCAACCCAGCGCGGCATTCGCTCCCGAATCGTCATGCCCCTTATGACACCTTTGGTGAAGGTCTCATCCACGACGGACTTCGGGGCGGAGGTCGTCCTGTACGGCGCGAATTACGACGAGGCCTGTTCAGAAGCGATGCGCCAGAGCAATGAAGAGGGCATGACCTTCCTGCATCCTTTCGACGATGACGCCGTCATCGCAGGCCAGGGCACCATTGGCCTCGAGTTGATCGAGCAGATCTCCGCTCTTCAGGCGGTCGTCGTCCCAGTCGGCGGCGGCGGGCTCATCGGCGGCGTCGCATGCGCCATCAAGGAATTGAACCCGAAGGTCTGTGTCATTGGCGTGCAGACCGAGCGCCTGCCCTCCATGCTACGCGCAACCGAGGCAGGAGAGCCCGTCACCGTCCCTGCTGAAGCCACCATTGCGGACGGCATCGCGGTACGGAGGGCCGGTAATCGCACCCTTCCCTTGGTCCAGCGTTACGTCGACGAGTTGGTCACCGTTGACGAGGAGGAAATCGCCAACGCCATTCTGATCCTTCTTGAGAAGGAAAAACTGCTAGCCGAGGGCGCCGGAGCGGTCGCGCTCGCGGCTCTCCTTCAGCACAAAACAAAGCTGAACGGCCATCGAACCGCCGTATTGGTCTGCGGAGGCAACATCGACGTCAGCCTGCTTTCCAGAATCATCGAGCGCGGCCTGGTGAAGGATGGCCGCCGCACCCGCTTGCGCATCCACCTCACAGACCGGCCGGGCGCCCTCCACTCGCTTACGCGCATAATCGCGGACGCCCGCGCAAACATCGTCCAGACCTCACATGACCGGGCGCACTACGGAGTGAATCTTGGTGACACCGTCATAGACGTCACCCTGGAGACACGCGGAAACGCGCACATCGCTGAAATCAGCCAGATGCTTGCGGATGCGGGTTACCGGCACCAGCGGATTGAATGACGGCTTCCGCGGGGAACATTACCGTGTCGCAAATCGTTTGCCAGAAGGCTTGACCGCCCGCTTGCCGGCCGCTGGTCCGGTCGTTTTCCGTTCGACGAGAGTCGGCTGAATGGTGAACTCAGCGCCTTTTGCAGAAGGGTTCTCTCTCGCATCGTAGAGAGCGTGAAAGGCGACCTTGGCAATCTCCTTCCGCGAAACACGAACAGTGGTCAGGCCCGGCTTGGAAAATGTGTTCAGCTCGATATCGTCGAATCCTATGATCGACATGTCGTCTGGAACTTTGAGCCCGCGCTCAAACATCGCACCCAGTGCGCCGATCGCTGTCATATCGTTGGACGTGAGAACCGCAGTGGGCCACACCGGCTTGTCAAGTAAACGCATCATCGCCTCATGGCCGCCATCCATTCGATGATTCCCCTCCTCGATAAGCCTTTCATCGATCGTCAGACCCTTCCGCTTCATACTGTCGATGAATGCACGGTAACGGATACGCGCCGAGGTCAAAGCCATCGGGCCCCTGATGAAACCAATTGAAGTGTGGCCCAATGCAGTAAGGTGAACTACGGCGGCATCGATCCCGCTCGCATAATCAATGGCGATATTGCTGATGCCATCCTGCGGAGTGCCCGTGTCGAGAAATACCAGAGGGATGCGGCGGCTGCTCAATTCGTCGATAAGATGCTCCTCCATCTCTGACGTCATGATGGCCACGCCGTCAGCCTTGCGCTGAAGCATGCGGCTAACGCATACCTCCATTCGGTGTGGGTCATAGTTTGTGTTCGCCACTAGGACTTCCTGCCCAAACTGCACCGCGACATCTTCAAAGCTCTTCACCAGTTCGGGGAAAAATGGGTTGGTAATGTCGGAAATTATCAGGCCGTAAAGGCTGCTTCTTCCGGAACCAAGTGCCCTGGCGTTGGTATTGGGATAATACTTAAGCGCCTCGATCGCGCGGCGGACGCGCTCTGCCGTCTCAGCCGTGACCTTATCAGAGCCATTGATCGTACGAGAAACGGTCGCGGTCGAAACCTTCGCAAGACGAGCAACTTCTTTGATGTTCATAGACGCACTTCTTGGGGGGAAAGCCCGACCGATTTGCCACCCCGCGGTGCCGTAATCGACCGCGCGCGAAGGAGTTGGACCTCGAAACTGTTATACCCGAATCCGGCCTCAAAACCGGAGCGGATTTTATAGGACTGACTTCCTTCCTCCCCTAAATCGCTCAGACCGGCTTTTGGCGCGAGATTCACTGCGTGAGATTGTAACCGATTTCACTTGTTTTACCCGTCAATCTTCCCTCCCATTGTTCAGAGCAGGAATGAATCCGATTTGCCTGCACGCCGCCCGGGCCTGTCCAACTATCAAACAGTCAGATGAACCTGCAATCACTATGACGCTTTCTGATATCCTCACCGCGTGTTCCCGCCTCGGAGAATTTCGTCTGTCCACTAGATTTCTTTTCGTTTTGAGCCTCCTCGTCCTGGTTCGGCCACTCTCCTTCTCCCAATCGTCCGCGCCACCCGGACAAGCCACAGGAGGCGGTAATGCCACCGGAGGCGCCCACGCCGCCGTCCACGATGCCGAAAATCGCCCGATAACGGCGGGCGGATTCGTCGACTCCGGGCCGGTCGTCTTCGAAGACATTACGGAGAAGTCCGGCCTCGCAACCTGGCACCACACCATGGGCGCTCCCAACAAAAAGTTCATCATAGAAGCGAACGGCTCGGGAGTCGGCCTCATAGACTACGACAATGACGGGTGGCTCGACATCTATCTCGTCAACGGATCGACCGAAGACGCTATGACCGGCAAGGCTGCTCCACCCCACGCAGCGCTCTTCCACAACAATCACGACGGGACTTTCACCGAAGTTGCAGCGAAGGCAGGCGTCACGAACGATCGCTGGGGATTCGGCGTCGCTATCGGCGACTTTGACAATGATGGCTGGCCGGACATCTTTGTCGCCAACTACGGAAAGAACCGTCTCTACCGCAACAATCACGATGGCACCTTCACCGATGTCGCTGAGAAAGCGGGCGTCACACTGGGCAACTGGTCCACCGGCGCGACGTTCGGAGACTACGATGGCGATGGACGACTGGATCTGTTCGTGGCCGGCTACGTCCACTACGACATGAGTAATCCGCCGATTCCTGGGTCGAAAGCTGTTGCTTACAGCTTCTGCAATTTTCGCGGAGTGAGCGTGATGTGCGGCCCTCGCGGTCTTCTGGGCGAACCCGACCACCTGTTTCACAACAACGGAGACGGTACCTTCACGGATGTAAGCGTAAAGGCAGGCGTTAACGATCCGAATCGCTACTACGGATTCACCAGTATCTTCGCCGACATCAATAACGACGGGAAAGTCGACTTATTGGTGGCCGACGATTCGACGCCGAACTACCTCTACGTCAACAAAGGGAACGGCACTTTCGAAGATGACAGCTACGCATCCGGTTTCGCCCTGAACCAGGACGGCCGCGAAACAGCCTCAATGGGCCTGGGGATTGGCGATTATGAAAACAACGGCCGACTTGATCTTCTCACGACAACGTTTTCCGACGACTACAAGGTCCTGTATCACAACGACGGCGATGCTAATTTTACTGACGTAACCTATCGCCTTGGTCTGGCTCAGGACACAATTCCCTTCCTTGGCTGGGGAGTCGGGTTTATCGACTACGACAATGATGGCTGGAAAGACATCATGATGATCAACGGCCATGTCTATCCGGAAGTCGACAAACAGGACTGGGGTACTACCTTTGCCGAACGTCCGTTGCTCTACCGTAATCTCGGAGGCAAGAAGTTTGAGCTCGTTCCGCCGGTCAAGGGTACCGGCCTTGCCGTCGTCACTCCGGGCAGGGGTGCCGCATTCGGCGACTTGTTTAACGACGGCAAAATCGATGTCGTAATCAATTCGCTCGACACAACGCCGGTGCTGCTTCGCAACGTGAGCGCCGACCATCACCACTGGGTCGAATTCAAGCTCGTCGGTGGTCCGAAGAGTCCTCGCGATGCCGTCGGCGCAACAGTTTACTTGACTGCAAACGGAATGCGGCAGCGCGGAGATGTGATCAGCGGCGGAAGCTATATCTCCTCCAATGACCAGCGCATTCACTTCGGCATCGGAGATGCGACAGCCGTCGACGGCATTGAGATCCACTGGCCAAGCGGCACAACTGAAAAGCTGAAGCTGCCCTCCGTCGACCGCATCTTCACCATCGAAGAAGGCAAGGGCATCACAGGTGAGCTTTGCACTTCTTGTAGGACTGGATCTGCTGTGTCCGCAAAGAAATAGGACCCTTTTCGCGACTCGCTCAAACAAACTAACGATCTCTCAAGGAGCCTGGGCTTCCCGCATGTTTTGCAAGAACCGTGGCCTCGCCAATAACGTCCTCGCCATTCTTCTGTTAGCATCATTCATTTCTGTTCCAGGGTACGCAGAGCATTCGGCCGTGCGTGCAGGGTCCGCAACAGATCCGAAAACGGAAGCCCTGGATCGATTCACAGGCCAATATCGTTCCGCCGAAGAACCAGACATTGTCTACTCGATCTTCCGCCAGCGCGATCATCTCACCATCGAGTCGGCCCGAATCCCGAGCGTGCAGTTGACTGCTGAATCTGCCACCAGCTTCGTTTCCAGGGAGGCAGACGAACGTCTCCAGTTCACCCTTGACTCGACCGGCAAGGTCACGGGCGCGAAGCGTACAGCCGGCTCGTCTGAAACCTCGCTGGAACGCATATCTGATCGACCCGTGCATTATCACTTCCGTCCTTACAGCCGGCAAGTAATCATGATTCCGATGCGGGACGGCATAAAGTTGCATGCCATCGTTCTTCGCCCGACCGACACTAGCAAGCCTCTGCCCTTTCTTATGCAACGTACTCCCTACGGAGTGGATTGGGCCGACTCGGACTCCGTCAACGTGCGCTACACCGAACTCGCCCAGAGCGGCTACATCTTCGTCATGGAAGACATTCGCGGCCGCTATGAGTCTGAAGGCAAGTTCGTCATGATGAGGCCTATTGCCCCACGCCATGACCCGCGATCCTCCGACCCGAACCAAATCGATGAGAGCACTGACACCTATGACACAGTGGCCTGGCTGATTAGAAATATTCCGGCCAACAACGGTCGCGTGGGCGTGTACGGGATCTCATATCCTGGATTTCTGGCGGCAGAAGCAGGCATCGATCCCCATCCCGCCGTTAGAGCCATCTCTCCGCAGGCTCCTATGACAGACGTCTGGCTTGGCGACGATTTCTTTCACAACGGCGCTTTCCGCCAGACCTACGGTTACGACTACGCGCTCGGAATGGAATCAAGCAAGGAAAACTCCTTTCGCCAAACTCGACGAGGACGCCTATACCTACTTCCTCAAAGCCGGATCGTTCGCTGCCGCTGCGAAGCTGTCCGGCTCAAGCATGCTGCCCACCTGGCAGGGCTTCATCGAGCACCCAGCCTACGATGAATACTGGCGCTCGCGCGCTGTTCAACCCCACCTCACAAAAGTTACGGTTCCTACTCTTGAGGTCGGAGGTTGGTGGGACCAGGAAGATATGTGGGGACCACAGGCAGAATACGCAGCGCTGGAGCCTCACGACATGAACCACGAAGTGTTCTTGGTTCTGGGCCCGTGGAATCATGGCGAGTGGGCGCGCACCACACGCCATCTCGGGACGCTCGATTTCGGAGCGCCCACCGGAGACCAGTTTCGTCAGCAGATCGAAGCCCCGTTCTTCGCGCATTATCTCAAGGATGAACCTGGCTTCAATTTCGAGGACACCGCATCCTTTCAGACGGGAACGAACCGTTGGATGCGCTATAGTCACTGGCCTCCCGCTAACACTACCGAGCGAAGCCTTTATCTCGGCTCCGACAAGATACTCAGCTTCGAGAAACCCGCCGCTCCTGACTCCTATACAAAATACGTTTCCGATCCCTCGAATCCAGTCGAGTACCGCAGGCGTCCGATCGAATCCACGTACGCGCCGACCGGCTCAGGCTGGTACACGTGGCTGGTCGAGGACCAGACCGCTTACAGTAAACGATCTGATGTCGCGACCTGGTCAACGCCGGTTCTGGATCACGATCTGACCATCACAGGCGATGTCGTAGCGGACCTTCTGGCCTCAACTTCCGGAACCGATTGCGATTGGGTCGTCAAGCTCATCGACGTCTATCCCAATGATCCTGCCCTCGGGAAGATGTCCGGATACCAGCTGATGATCGTCGATGAGATCTTTCGAGGCCGTTATCGCACGAGCTATGAGCATCCGCAGGCCGTCCCGGCCAACACGACCGAAGAATACCGATACAGTCTGCACGGCGCCGATCATGTCTTTCTCAAAGGTCACCGCATCATGGTGCAGGTCCAAAACAGCTGGTTCCCGCTCTACGATCGGAATCCCCAAACCTTCGTGCCGAACATCATGACCGCCGGTCCGACCGACTATAAGCCTGCCGAGATGCGAATCTACGCCGGGTCTCACATCGAGTTGCCCGTTGTCCAGCCGTAGCTTCGCCTGGCGAGTCAATGGAAACGCATCAACGGATTTTTTTGGTCTGTGCAAGCCGCTCTGTTTCTGAGCCAGCCAGCAGAAAAGCACCGACACCGTAAACGTAGCTGGACGAGGGCTTGAAGTCGCCCGGCGCAGCTCCGATCGGTTGAATGCACCCCAGCCGTCCATCGGCATAAATGTTGGACACTAGCCCTGCCCAGCCTTTTTGCACAACCGGCAGATACTTGCCGCGGTCGAGCAGACCATGATTGATTCCCCACGCCAGCGAATAAACAAAGAACGCCGAACCGGAGACTTCTGGAAGCGGATATGCATCTGCATCCAGGAGACCCGGACGCCACAATCCATCGGTGCCCTGCAGCGAAGCGACTCGTTCGGCCATCTGCCGGTACTGCCCCACGTACTTTTGACGGGTGGGATAACTCTCGGGCATGTCCTCGAGCACCCGGGCCAGCCCCGCCATAACCCAACCATTCCCGCGTGACCAGAAGAGCTTCTTGCCATTTTTCTCAGTCTTCTGAAGATAGCTCGCATCGCGAAAGTACAGGTGTTCGTCGCGGTCGTAGAGCAGGTTCGAGGTAATCCACCACTCGCGATCCATGTAGTCGAGATACGCCTTATTCCCCGTCGCTTTATACAACCGTGCCCACACTGGAGGAGCCATGAACAGCGCATCACACCACCACCAGACAGGTTTCTGCGGATCATCCGGCGCCGTCATCAACGCGTCGAACTGCTCTCGAGTCGGGGCGATCATCTTCGGGTCATGATGCTCCTCATAGAGTTCCAAATACGTCTGCCCGATTGCTTGATCGTCGGCATGCGAGAGCCGCGGTCCAAGCTTCCAATCAAACTTGTTCCCGACCTGCACCATCGCCTTTTCATACCTTGGTTCCGGGAGAGCCTTCGACGCGGCCATGAAGCCTGCGTAGAGCGCGGCGAAGGTCCAATCCTGACTGAAGTAGGGGCGCGACCGCTCGAGTTCCCAATCTCCCACCCTTCGCATCGCGGTCTGGATCGGCTTGCCTGCAAACGCCTGAGATAGATTGGCGAGTGGGGGAGGATTATCTGGGGAATCTCCGACTCCTTCTTGAGCCGGCTTACTGGCTGCCGCGGGCTGGCCCACCAGTACAGGAGACAGATTGAAGACGAGACAAGCCAATGCGGCAGCCGCTGCAAAATCCTTGCGCATATTCTCCTCGAGAATCGATTCTGAGAGGCTATGGTAAGCGCTCTCAGTCAGCCGGCGAAAGAACCCATCCCGTATAGCGGGACGCAATTGCACAAACGTCGAGACACGGCTCAATCTATTCTGATAAATAGGACACTGCGGCAGGCGGTTTTCTCCTTGCGCACCAGGCGGCATAGATGTCTCGATTGAATCGCTTCATAACCAAATTTCATGGCGCCTTCGCCGGTCACGTGTTGGCGTGCCTTCTCTGCCTGATGTCCGGCAATTTTGTCAGTTCTCAAACGGTTCCAGCTCAAGGCGCCTCGTCAACAAGTCTGGATAATCACGGTCGGACAATAATGCTTGATGCCTGGTTCAACAGCCAGCAGAGGAAGAACGCTGAAGGCCAGAGCGAATATTTCCACTACAAATGGAATGACACCACAGACACCGGTTATTCGCTGCTTGGACAGATCTTTCAGGGCTACGGAGTGAAGCTGGACACTCTCTACACTGCGCCCACACTGGAGAACCTCAAGGGTGCGCACTTTTACATCATTGCTTCTCCTGACATCCCGGTCAAAAATCCACATCCGCATTATGTCCAGCCCGAGGATGCGGAACAGATCGCTGAATGGGTGAAACAGGGAGGAGTACTTCTTCTCCTGGACAACGACCCGGCGAACGCCGACATTGAACATCTCGACCTGATAGCCGACCGCTTCGGTATTCACTTCAACGGCACGCTTAGCCATCATGTGGTCGGCGACGACTACCCATCCGGTCAGATCAGGGTTAGCGGCGGAGGCCCGATTTTCCATGAGCCGCACACTCTCTATATGAAGGACACCTGTACCATCTCCATTAAAGCACCGGCTACGGCGCTTCTCGAGGACCGAGGCGACATCATGATCGCAACTGCCAAGTACGGCAAAGGCACCGTCGTCGCTGTGGTAGATCCCTGGCTGTACAACGAGTACACCGACCCGCGCAAGAATCCGCCCCTCCAGGACAATTACGCTGCCGGAAAGGAATTTGTACGTTGGCTCCTCGCCCAGTCGCCTTCGAGCAAATAGACGGATCAGTTATGAAAATTCATTTTATCGGCGATGCAATTCGCTATCCCTCAATGACTACTGCCCAGATTCGCGAGGCATTCTTGATCGATGCTCTCTACGAACCGGGCTCTCTCACGCTTGCGTATGTAGATCTTGACCGCGCTGTTGTCGGCATGGCGGCGCCCTTGGACGCCGCTCTTACGTTTGAAGCTGATCAGACCCTGCGTGCAAACTATTTCACCGAGCGGCGCGAACTCGGCGCATTGAATATTGGCGGCCGGGGCTCGATCCGCGTCGACGGCGACGAGTATAAGCTGGAAAACCTTGATTGCCTGTATATCGGTCGAGGCACGCAAAATATCAGCTTTGATTCTGTGCATACATCGACGCCTGCCATCTTCTACCTCCTGAGCTACCCCGCACACGCAACCTACCCCACCGCTCTGATCAGGAAAAGCGAGGCGAACCCGACCGAATTGGGCAGCATTGAGAGCTGCAATCGACGCACCGTCTGCAAGTACATCCATCTGGAGGGCGCAAAGAGCTGCCAGCTTGTGATGGGCGTAACACATCTTCATTCTGGAAGCGCGTGGAATACCATGCCGGCCCACACACACATGCGGCGCTCGGAGGTATACATGTACTTCAATCTCGGCGAAGATGCGCGTGTCTTCCATCTTATGGGACCCGCCGAGGAGACACGCCATATTGTCATGAAGAGCCGCGAAGTCGTCGTATCTCCGGGATGGTCCATTCATGCCGGCGTTGGCACCCAGGCTTATAGCTTCTGCTGGGGCATGGGCGGCGAAAACCAGGACTACGCTGATATGGATCCCGCTCCTCTTCAAACTCTCCGCTGAAATTGCCGTGGATAACTTCTCAGGAGCCATAACGAATGAAGTTCATTCTCATCCTCGGACTTGCCGCATTCTCTATTACGGCACTCTCTCAAAATAACCGCCGCTCGGAAGTCTTCTCAGGAAAAGACGTTGCTGCCCAGATCTCAAAACTAGCGGAAACCGCCAGGCCATCCGGAAGCAGCGGAGCGACGCTTGGCGACTACAAGTCGCATTCGATCCGGCTTTCGGTGCGCACCGCCAGCGGAGGCGCTGAAGTACACACGCATTTCGATGATATCTTCGTGGTCACCAGCGGGAGCGCGACACTCATCACCGGGGGCACCATGATCGATCCCCAAACAGGCGCGGACGGAGAGATGACGGGCACCCGGATTCAGGACGGCACGTTGCAGAAAATCACAAAAGACGACATCGTCCATATCCCGGCGGGTACCCCACACCAGCTAATCATCGCTCCGGGAGACACTTTCAGCGCCATCGTCGTCAAAGTTAGAGAATAGCTACACGCCATCGCGAGGCTTGTTAATCCGGACGAAATCTGTATTCTGCTGGGGCTCGGACTCACACTCAATCGCGATGGTCGTAACCGGATCATCCGGCGCCTTCATCGGCAGGCCAGTAAATTTCGTCTGAAATTCGGTCTGCGTAAATTTCACGTCCGCGCCACTCTTCAACAGCCGTGCTGCTTTTATTTTTGTCTGCAAGCCGCTGATCGCCACATGTTCTCCGGGCCAAAAATACACGTGCATGTATAACGTGTTACCGACCCGTGTGAAATCCGCGTAGTTCGATCGCCGCACCTGGCAAGGCTCGGACTTATAGATCGTGTCGCCATTGGACTCCATCCAGCGGCCGACCTCGCTCAAAATGCGAACAGACTCTTCCGGAATCGATCCATCCGGCTTTGGTCCGATGTTAAGAAGGTAGTTGCCGCCGTCGCGTGCGCATTCGATCAGGTTACGGATGACGGTCCGTGGCGATTTCCAATTGTCATCCGCGCGCTGGTATCCCCAGCTGTCGTTCAATGTCATGCATGCTTCCCATGGGCGGCCGTTCGTCTCCGCAACGATCTTTTGTTCCGGAGTCGAAAAATCACCGGGAAGCTTATTGCGATTGTTGACAATGATCTCGGGCTGAAGCTCAAAGACCATATTGTTCATTCGCTCCGATTCCCAGCCCTTGGCATCCAGCGGCCACGCGACGTCATACCAAAGCACATCGACCTTCCCATAGTTCGTCACCAATTCCCTGATCAGCCCGTGAGTGTAGTCAACGAACCGTCCGCGCGCTGCCTCATCCGTCGCGCATCGCGCACCGTCGGGATGATGCCAGTCCATCAGTGAGTAATAAAAACCCACGTGGAGTCCTTCTGCGCGGGCCGCTTCGACATATTCGCGAACCAGGTCGCGGCCGGGTCCCTGCTTTGGAGCGCAGTAATTCGTCAGCTTTGTGCTGAAGTTGCAGAATCCCTCATGGTGCTTGGTTGTCATCACCATGTACTTCATCCCCGCCTGCTTCGCCAGTCGAGCCCAGGCCCGAGCAGAATCCGCGGCTGGCCGAAACGTAGCCGCGTGCGATACATATTCGCCGATCGGGATAGCCTCATTCTCCATGACCCACTCGTGTCGCTCGATCGTGCTGTAGACTCCGAAGTGAATGAACATCCCGAATTTGGCAGCATGCCACCATTGCATCCGTTGCACGCGCGTTTGATCCTGAGTGGTAGGCAATATCTGCGCGGGCGCTTGCGATGAGGCCTGGGCGGACAAAGAATCACGCAGTCCAAATGTCGCCAGAGAAGCGCCGGCACCCTTCAACATCTCGCGCCGATTGATGAAGTCCATCATGCCTTCAGTTCTCCCAACCAACAATCTTTGTTCACGTCAACTTCCGTAGTGCTGCAGAAAAGGGGATGTCACATTGGTTCTCTTCGGGGTTTGCATGCCCAGCGAACCGGATATGTCACGGCAGCAGCGCAGCAGATGCTCCGCTATCGCTGGTACATTCTGCACTGTGATCCGTGAAGCCGGGCCAGAGACGCTCACAGCCGCAATCGCTCTCCGGTTTTCATCGAAGATCGGAGCGCCGATGCAGCGTACGCCTAGTTCTATCTCCTCGTCATCGATGGCATAGCCGCGTCGGCGCACTCGTTCGAGAGCCTTGACCAGCGCCTCGGCGCTCCCTATTGTCTTCGGTGTGTAGCGGACGAAACGAATTTTCGCAATGATTTGCTCGCTTACGTCCGCAGGCTGAAAGGCCAGCATCGCCTTGCCCATCGACGTGCAATAGACGGGATTGGACGTGCCGACCTTTGAGCTCATGCATACCCGTCGATTCGGCTCGACCTTATCGAGATAAACCACCGAGGTCTTCTGCAGCACGCTCAAATGTACAGTTTCGCCCACTTGCATCGACAGCCGTCTGAAATAAGGATGAACCCTGGCACGCAAATCGATTTGCTCGACCGCGCGATTGCCCAGTTCATAAAGCTTCAGTCCCAGGCGAAAGCGATTGTCCGGTGTGCGCTCAATCAGTGCGCTCCGTTCCAGCACCATCAGTGATCGGTGCGCGGTGCTCTTGTGCAAATGCATGCGTTGGCAAATTTCGGCAAGGCTGAGTGGCGTGTCGCTCTCTCCAAGCATTTCGAGAACCGAAACTGCGCGATCTAAGCTGTGGAGTTGATAAGGGCCGGCAATATTTGCCACGGTGTTCCGCAGCGGAGCCGCAAATGAAGTGCTCGGCAATGTTGTCATTATCGTTACCTCGTTCTATCCCGGAGGGAGACCGCCGAGATACATATAACTGAGCGACGGTGCCCTGGCCACGAGGCTCGAGATCGCCGGATCAGGAAATCGTTCAACGTAAGGCTTCGCCCAGCTGATCTCTTCAGCTGTTGGAAGGCCCTTTGGGGTGTCTTGCGCAATTCCAGCCGCCTTCGTAAAGAAGCTGTTATCCATCAGCCCTTGGGTCGAAAGCACAGCGAGCTTTTTTAGCGCCCTATTGCGCTCCGCATAGAGATTCAACCCGTTAGCTTCGCCAAACTCGGCCAGATAAACCAAAGGCGCCACGGCAAACAGATGGTAGTGAAGCGCCCGCTGCCCGCGCGTCATCTCCCGCGGCAAGGAACCGTTGGGTTGAATCTCATCCACCCCGGCGCGAAAAGTATCCATACCCCATTCGAAGAGCTTCCTGTCGTTCGCAGCGACCCCTGCTGCCGCGACTTCTACTCCGGCCCAGTAAAGATGATTGTTCTCCGCGTCCCCTGTGCCTTTCTTTCGCCGCGCATCGTAATAATCCATCGTCTGGTGAACCACATTTACGATCCAGGGGAGTATCTGCTTCGACTGCCGGTCCGAAATCAGACCGCTGTCACGTACTTTCAGATACGCGATCGCAATGGCGCCGATTACCCATCCCTGCACGTAATAGGCCTGATTCGATGACATCTTCCCCGTAAAGACGCCGTCGTTGGCAGCGGCGCCCATGTGCCGGACTGCGCATTCGGCTGCTTCGCGGCTCCCGGTGGTCCGATACGCATCTGCGGCATCGACAATGCGCTGGCCCAGTTCCTTGTACGGACCTGAACTGGCAACGTAAGCCTTCCATTTTTCCGGGTCAATAATTGACGACTTGCTGTCGGAGTAGAAGCGATCGGTTGTGAGGTCGGGGGATAGATGAACGATTCCAGGGCAGGAGTAGGAAGCGTCGCTCAGCGTGACTTGCTTGGTGTCCCAGGGCGAGCGAAGAGGAGTAGCCGCGTGTGCAGCCAAGGGCAGAAGCGCGGCGAGCGCCCAGAATTTCAGGGCCATTTACCGCGTCTCCATGTAGTCTTCGCGAGCCGGAGTAAACACGTCGAGCACTCCCGACTCCTCGAAAGCCCTCGCCTGGTGTTCCAGGCCTCCTGGAACCACAAAACTGTCCCCGTCCCGCGCCTCGAACGTCTCATCGCCACCTGTGAAACGCAGATGACCGCGAATTACATAAACGAGTTGTTCATGCGGATGGCTGTGCCTCGCCCCTACCCATCCCTTATCCATGACATGCCGCACGAGCATGAGCCCTTTGTTATACGCAAGCACTTGACGCCTCAGTCCCGTTTCTGGCGAGAAGAGCTTTGCGTTTTGTTGCTCGACGAGTTTTACATCTGTAGACATGAATCCATTTGCTCCGTTGATCAGCGCGACATCCAGCCACCGTCGACAACCAAAACTTCTCCGCTGACGTAGTTGCTCGCCGATGAAGCCAGAAACACAGCGGCCCCGGCGATATCTTCTGGCTCTCCCCAGCGCCCGGCCGGAATCCGCTCCAGGATCTGGCGATTGCGCACCTCGTCCTTCTGCAAAGTAGAAGTATTCTCCGTACGGAAATAACCCGGCGCAATCGCATTCACCTGCACATTGCGACCGGCCCACTCGTTCGCCAGAGCCTTCGTTAACTGTGCAACTCCTCCCTTCGACGCGGCATATGCTGGAACACGGATTCCGCCCTGAAAAGCGAGCAGCGACGCGATGTTGACGATCTTCCCCTCACCTCTCTCAAGCATCGTGCGGCCGGCAAGCTGGCACAGGCGAAAAACGCTGTTCAGGTTCACTTGCACCAATGTCATCCACGCTTGGAGGTCATAATTTTCTGCTGCATCTCGATAGATCATGCCGGCGTTGTTCACCAGAATGTCGGGCGCGCCCATTTCTGCAGAGACAGATTCATAAAGAGACTCGGCCCCGTCGTTCCTCGACAAGTCGGCGCTGAAGCTTCGTGACTCGTGGCCGTGGTCCTGTATGCGTCGGCTAGTCTCATCTGCTGCACGACGGTTGCCGTGGCACGCGACCGATGCGCCGGCTTCTGCGAGAGCAATTGCGATGGCCGCACCCAATCCGCTCGCCGACCCAGTCACCAGCGCCAGCTTTCCGTCCAATCGAAATCGATCCACTATTCCCATTTGCTATGACGTGGTACGGCGTACCGTAATGCGAACTCGCGAGCAGAGCCATTCTTTTTGTTTTGAGAAAGCCTTGTCAACTATGGCTGGCAAAACGACGCGCCACCTGTACCGCAATGCGGGACGGGCGGTTTCTCAATCACTGCGCGCGGCCCGGATGATTTCGATATACGCTCGGGCTGTTTCGGTTACACGCTCCGGTTTGCCCTCGGCGATCGCCGCAGGATTTACTAAATCCGCGCCAACACCCAAGGCTGACGCTCCGGCCTTCAGGAAATCCACAGCGGTCTGGAACGTGACGCCGCCCGTTGGAATCAGCTTCAGTTCCGGAAACGGTGCCCGCAGCGCCTTCAAATAGCTTGGGCCGCCCACCGCCGAACAGGGGAACACCTTTACGTAATCCGCGCCCGCTCGCCACGCGGTGATGACTTCAGTCGGAGTCAGCGCTCCTGGGATCGAAACCTTGCCCAACTCTTTCGTTTTCGCAATCACATCGAGATGCAAGCTGGGGCTCACAACAAACTCGGCACCGGCTTCAATCGTTGCCTGAACGTGCGCGGCGGTCGTCACCGTGCCAGAGCCAAGGAGTAGTTTCTCGCCGTGTCTTTGTTTCAGTTCCCGCAACAGCGTGATGGCATTTGGCACCGTCATGGTAACTTCAACGACGGTGACCCCGCCGTCCATCATGGCATCGACGAGCGCGTGCCCCATCTCAACCGAACTTGCGCGTAACACAGGAATGAGTGCCGCCTGCTCAAGAAACTGCTTCGTCTCTTCCGTTGTCATGTCCAAACCCTATCGCTCTATCCTCGCCGAACTGCCTTTCATCACACGTTCCACTTCCACGCGCGTAGCCATGCTGGTGTCGCCCGGAGTCGTCATGGCCAGCGCGCCGTGAGCCACCCCGCAGCGCACCGCCCACTCGATTGGCTTGCCGGCCAGCAAACCGTAAATTAGCCCTGACGCGAAGGAGTCGCCGCCGCCCACCCGGTCAAGTATCTCGATGTCGCGCTGAGGAACATGAACGATCTCGTCCTGATAGAGTGCCATGGCCCCCCAGGCGTTCCTGCTTGCGGTATGCGCCGTGCGCAATGTCGTCGCAACAAGCTTCAGGTTTGGATAGGCCTCGGCCACCTCACGCAGCATCTTCTCGTAGCTTGCGACCGGTAGCTCCCCGAAGTCCTCCGAGACGCCCTGAAGAGCAATACCCAGCATCGCTGAGAAGTCCTCTTCGTTGCCGAGAAGGAGATCTACCTTTCCTCACCAATCCGCTGATTTATTTCTTGCGCCTTTGTCTTGCCGCCGATGCTTTTCCAGAGAGAATCGCGATAGTTCAGGTCGTAGGAGACGGGAATGCCAAAGTTTCGTGCAACATCCATGGCTTCAGCGGCGACCAGCCTGGTGGACTCCGAGAGTGCCGCGAAGATGCCGCCGGTGTGGAACCACCGAGATCCGTTCGCCGCTCCGAAGATCTCCTCCCAGTCAAAATCGCCGAGCTTTGTCTGGGAAATCGCCGTGTGGCCGCGATCCGAACATCCGGCAGCTGCCCGTGTTCCGAATCCGCGCTCAGTGAAATTCAGACCGTTGCGAACCGTCCGCCCCACTCCATCATAGGAAACCCAACGAATCAGGGATGTATCGACACCGCCCTGCAACACAAAATCCTCGACGAGGCGGCCGACCGGGTTGTCGGCGAGAGCAGTTGCGATTGCGGTTCGCAGCCCAAAGCAGCGCCGCAACCCACGCGCGACGTTGTATTCGCCACCGCCTTCCCAGGCCTGAAAATGCCTGGTCGTGTGAATGCGGCCTTCACCGGGATCGAGCCGCAGCATCACTTCTCCAAGGCTCAGGCTGTCCCAGCGACATCCTTTCGGCTTTAATTTCGATTGCTTCCATATGAATGTGCAGATCGTAATCGTACCGCATTGCGGTACGCTAGTCCCGCATAAGGAACTCGAAGGATATTTGCCCAGCAGCATAATTCGTGTCAAGGACGATCTTGCGTGCGTAGCTCCGAGCTGACATTTTTCGCGCAGGCTTCGGTTGCGAGAAATCCTGAAGTCGAGCTTGCTATGGTAAGCTTCGCATGATGAAGCGGTCCGTCAAGCGCCCGAAGAAGCCCGCGTACAAGGTGCAGGTGCTCGATCGGGCAATCAATATTCTCGAATTCATCGGACGCCAGAGTAGCGGAGAGGCGGCCCTGCCGGAACTCTCCGCCGCAATGAAGCTGCACAAGACCACCACACACCGCATAGCGCATGTTCTTGAATCTCGTGGATTGCTCCGCCGCGGTGTGGATTCGAACCGGTACCGCCTCGGCCTGCACTTATATGACCTGGGCTGCCAGGCGCTCGATCATGTCAACATTCGAGATGAAGCCCGCCCGTTGATGACTCGGATTGCATATGAAGTTGGTGAAACGGTGCATCTGGCGCTGCTGGATCGCACCGAGGTCTTGTATATCGAGCGGGTAGAAGCGCAGCGCTCCGTGACCATGGGTTCGAAGCTGGGAGCCCGCAACCCCGTTTACTGCACCGCTCTGGGGAAGGCCATTCTGGCCTTTTCGCCAGAACCGGAAGCGGATCGCGTCCTTTCCGGCGCGCCTATGCAGGCGAGAACCCGCAACACAATCACCAGTGTCCTTGCATTGAAGCGTGAACTCGAGCGCATTCGGGATCGCGGCTTCGCCATCGATGATGAAGAAATCGAAGAAGGCATTCGCTGCGTAGCCGCCCCAGTTCTCGACATGAGCGAGGTCGCCGTAGCGGCGATCAGCGTGTCCGGCCTATCATCTCGGATCACTCCCGACCGTTATCAACTTATCGGCAAAACCGTGATGAAAGCGGCGTCCGAGCTCTCAACGCGCCTGGGACATCAAGACGCTCCC
This sequence comes from uncultured Acidobacteriaceae bacterium, assembly GCA_963782175.1. Lineage (GTDB taxonomy): Bacteria > Acidobacteriota > Terriglobia > Terriglobales > Acidobacteriaceae > Silvibacterium. The sequence goes on along the minus strand of CAWAIX010000002.1, from coordinate 168,872 downwards.
TCGGAACCGATGCGGCGCAAGCGCTAAGATTCGCCTTCCCCACATTAGCCACTCTCTGTAAAGCGTCCAAATCCAGGGCAACGGCTCCATGCCCTCAAGGTCGCTCGTCACCTCTGCAATGGCTGTCCCACATAGCGAAACGCAGTTGCAGAATCTGCTTGACACTCGTAAGTGCGGATTCGAAGAATACGGGACTGAAATGCCCAAGGAGCATACAGTGAAAAGAACGATTACGCGATCACACCCCTTTGGAGGCGCAGAAGCGAGGTCGTACCGCGGTCTGCACGCGATCTTCATTTTGGCAATGCTCATCCTGGTCTCGGCGGCAAGCTCTCGCGCTCAGCAGATCACAGGATCCATTCGCGGTACCGTCAAAGACGAGCAGGGCGGGGTAGTTGCTTCGGCGACGGTTCGAGCCCTTAACGTCGAAACCGGATTGTCGCGGTCGGCCGCAACAGACGGTCAGGGCGCATACCTGATTGAGCATCTTCCTGTTGGGCGCTACAAGGTCGATGTCGAAGCCACCGGGTTCAAGCGGTTCCTTCAGGAGAATCTGCAACTGACCGTCGACCAGACACAAACGCTGAACGTCACGCTGGCTATCGGCGTCCAAACGCAGACTGTGACGGTCACGGAAGCTCCAGCGCTTGTCGACACCACCTCGGCAACCCTAGGAAGAACCGTGCAACCGGCCGAAATCATCGGGCTGCCGCTGGTCAATCGCAATGCCTATGCGGAACTCTCCCTGACTCCGGGTGTCCAGTCCAACAGTGCCAGCCCGCTCTCCAATCCCAGCGGCACCCCGAATTATCAGATCGGAGTTCCATCGACGCAAGTTGTCGTCAACGGAGGCATAGACGGCGGCGTACCCATGGTCAGCTACTTCCTCGATGGCGGCAATAACATGACCGGCATCCGCAATTACGGCAATCCGTTGCCAAATCCTGATGCTCTTGAAGAGTTTCGCGTAGAGACCAGTAACTTCGCCGCCCAGTATGGGCGCATGTCCAGCGCCGTTGTCACCGCCGTGACGCGCTCCGGAACCAATCAGTTCCACGGCTCTCTCTTCGAATTTGTCCGTAACACGGCTCTCAACGCCACACCATGGAACGCCGCTCTGAATCCCCCATATCATCGCAACCAGTTCGGAGGCACTATCGGAGGCCCGATCAAGCGCGACAAGGCGTTCTTTTTCTTCAGCTATGGGGGATTGCGGCAGACGGTGGGTCAATTCCTGAATGGCGGCGTCGTTCCGACGGCTCTGGAACGGCAAGGAGACTTCACGCAATCGAAGGTGATTCCGAATTATCCCGGCACCAAAATACCCGTAAAAGGCACAAATAGCTCCCCGAACTGCCAGGTGGCGACGGTTGGATGCGTACCCACGGGTTCGCTGGACCCAACCGCAGCTAACATCATCAGCAAGTACATTCCCTTGCCGAACAGTGCGAACAATGCCTGGACGGGCTTTTTTACTGGCCCAACGAACCAGGATGAGTACCTCGGCAAATATGACCAGATCATCGGATCGCAGGATCACCTGACGATGACCTACTTCTACCTTAATTCCAAGCAGAATGCATATGGAAACGGGAATCTGATTTGGGATATCAATCAATCCTACTCGACACAGCAGAACGCAAATATCAACTACATTCACACCTTCAGCCCGACAACCGTCAACGAGACATGGCTCGGCTTCACAAGAGTGGCGGGCGGACGCGTCAACCTACCGGCGATTTCCCTTGGAGATCTCGGATCGAACTTCACCATTCAGGGACCGAAGGCGCTTCCGGAGCTGACTGTGTCGGGATACTTCAGTGTCGGCGGAGCACTCGCCGGCCCAGTAACAACTACGGACTACTATTCGCTGCGCGACCTGGTAAGCATGACTAGAGGCAGGCACTCCATCAATTTCGGCGGCGAGCTTGCTCTGGACAAGAACATGATTGTCGGGAACCTGTATAACTTCGGCGTTTTCACCTTCCAGACTTCCGCGCCAACGACCACCGGCAACGCTCTGGCCGATTTTGTCACCGGACAGGTGAACACCATGGAACAAGACACTCCCTACCATGGGCTTCTCAGCGATTGGCACACGGCCTTTTTTGTTGAGGACGATTACCGCATTTCGCCGAGGCTCATTGCTAACCTGGGACTGCGCTGGGACATCGATGTGCCTCCAGTTGAGTCCTCCAACCTCACCGGCACCTTCGTCCCCGGCGTGCAATCCACCGTCGTCCCCAGCGCACCCTTGGGCTTGCTTTACCCGGGCGACAAGGGCGTCCCACGCGGAATCGTGGATCTTCGCTGGCATCATGTATCGCCTCGAGTCGGCCTGGCCTGGGATCCATTTGGTAACGGAAAAACTTCAGTCCGCGCCGCAGGCGGCCTTTTCTTCGGCAGCGTGAGCGGCAACGAATGGAATCAGCCGGCGAATGCGCAGCCCTTTGCCATTCGGCAGACCTTTAACTCCATCAAGTCGCTGACGAATGTCTATGGAAACCCAGCATCTTTCCCCAATGGCGATCCATTCCCGTACTCCTATTCTCCAACGAGTCCCCGCTTCTTACCGGCGGCAAGCGTCGAGACTATCTCTCAAAAAACGCAGTGGCCGCTCGTCTATCAGATCAACTCTTCAGTTCAACAGCAGTTACCAGGACAATTTACCGCCACTTTAGCTTATGTCGGCACATTGTCCCACAATCTGCCGATAATGATCGACGACAACTACGCTCCATATGCGCCGGGCGCCAGCACGTCGCAAACGAGCATCAATTCGCGCCGTCCGTATGATCCGGGCGTTCTCGGCCAGAACATTTTTCTCGAGTCGAACCAGACCGCTTCGTATCATTCCCTGCAGGTATCCATGCAGCGCAGGCTCACTCACAACCTCATGCTTAACGGCTTCTATGTCTGGAGTCATTCTTTCCAGAGCGCGAATGAGTCCGCCGTGGGCATCGCCTATGCTCAGGATTTCGCGAACCTCTGGGAAGAGAGGGGCCCTACGGATAACGACCGCCGGAGCATGGCCAGCATCTCCGGCATCTGGAATCTTGATTACTACAGGGGTGGAAGCTCGTTCCTTCGCGAAATATCAAACGGCTGGACGCTCTCTTCCGTCATCACTCTCTACAGCGGAGTCCCGGTCAACATTGTGACGGGCTCCAACAAAAACTTCGACAGCGCAAATAACAATCGTCCGAACCTTGTTTCCGGCCAGACCGCATTCCTGAACTCTCATCGAAATCGATTTGTCGCCGCGAATGAATGGTTCAACACCGCGGCATTCGTGGCCAACGGGCCCGGACTTGGCATTGGACCATACGGAGCCGACGGCGAAACTCCGCGCGATTATCTTCGCGCGCCCGGCTACCGCGATATCGACCTCGGCATCTTTCGCGACATCAAGTTCGGCGAGCGATTCACGTTGCAGGTGCGAGGTGAAGCCACAAACGCCTTTAACATGGTGAGCCTCAGCGCTCCCACCGCAAATCTGGCCTCCACTCTCAATGGACACATCACTTCTGCCTATAGTCCGCGCTTGATCCAGTTGGGCGCACGCCTGACGTTCTGATCGCGCGGGCCGGAACCTCGGCACTTCACTGGGCAGTCCATCCGCCGTCAATGGGGAAGGACGCTCCGGTGATATTCGAGGCAGCAGGAGAACAGAGAAACAGCGCCAGTGCGGCTATATCTTCAACGGCAGTGAACCGGCCCGAGGGCTCTTTCTCGCGAAGAATCTCCCAGGCGGCTTCATCATTTGAGAGATGTGCCTCGGCGGCTCGATCATCGATCTGCTTTTGTATGAGTGGCGTAAGAACAAACCCCGGACAGATAGCGTTGCAGGTAATTCCGCGCGTGGCATTTTCCAGAGCTACAACCTTGGTCAGTCCAATGACGCCGTGTTTAGCCGCTACATAGGCGGCCTTGTTTATCGACGCAACAACGCCGTGCACAGAGGCCAGGTTGACGATGCGTCCGTGACTGCGGCGCTGCATCGCGGGAAGCGCGGTGCGAATGGTATGAAAAGCAGCCGACAGATTGATCGCCAGGATAGCGTTCCACCGCTCCTCGGGAAACTGCTCGACCGGAGCGACATGCTGAATGCCTGCGTTGTTGATGAGGATATCTACGTGACCGAATCGCCTTTCCGCGTCGTGGATGAGGGAAGCGCATTGCGCAGCGTCGCGGAGATCCGCAGGGTGATAGAAGACCTCCACATTATGTTGCTCGCGCAAGCGCTGGGAAAGAGCTTCGGCTTCATCGGGCTCCGCTATTCCATTTATGACGACCCGGCATCCGGCCGCAGCATAGGCCTCTGCGAGGCCCAGGCCGATACCCGAGGTTGAGCCAGTGATGACGGCGGTATGGTCCCGAAGCAAGAGGTCTCCTTTATTTTCAGGATCACTGGTCACTAGCCAGCGGCGTCCTGCGAAGCCCCGCAGCGTTCCGCGAATTCATCCACCAGGTCCGCGATTCTTCCCGCGCCTCGCTCTCCCATAAGCAGTGTGTAATGCGTTGTACCCGGAATCAGTTCCTCGTCCATCGTGTGCACGCACGTCCGCATTTGCTCAATCAGCGCGTCGGGATAAAGTGGCGGGGAACCCGGCACGAAACCAGCCGGCGCGTGAACCATCAGCACTGGCACGCGGATCGCGTGCAATCTAGCGATCATCTGCTCTCGCTGCAATCCTTCCAACAGATCCGCGCGCACACCCTCTTCCAGAGCCTTTGGGCGTAGTTCCGGCGGTTCGCCGCCTATTTCATAGTCTAGAAAGGCCTCAAGCCACGGGTTCCAGTCCTCATTCGGAAAATGCGGCTGGGTGCGCCAGAACTTCCGATAGGCTTCTCGGGATGGATATGTTTGCCGAAGCTGATTAATGCGCAGGGCCAGCGCCGCATCCAGACCCTGCTGCGGATTTGTGGCTCCCGTAATCGCGGGAGCATAACCGCCATCGATCAGCACTAGACCCAGCACGAGTTCTGGCTCCTGCGCAGCCAGGGCCGCCGCCACAAAACCGCCCATCGAATGGCCCAGGATCACGCTTGGCCCCAGTCCCATCGCCCTCATCGCCGTTGCGACGTCACGTGCATGCTGCGCCATTCCGTAAGGTCCCGCTGGCTTATCCGAGTCTCCGCGACCACGAAGATCAAGGGCAAAAACCGCTCGTCGGCCGGCAAGCCGATCGGCGACCCCGGTGAAGCTCATGTACGATGCGGTCAATCCATGCAGCGCCACCAGCGTTCCGCCTCGGCCCGGCCAGTATCCAAAACCCAGTTGTATGCCGTCGCCGGAAACAAGTCCCCGAGCCTCCCTGGTCGTTTTCACGCTTCCCTGGTTTTTTTCTTCAGTCATGCAAACTCCATCACGCCGTGGGTCGGTATGCCCGCTAGAAGTTGAACTTAAGCGCGAACTGAATCACCCGCGGTCCCGTTGAGCTGGACACGATCTGCCCAACGTTCCCTGATGCGAGAATATTCACCGGGTTCGCAAAGCTAACATTGTTAAACGCGTTGAAGAACTCGCTTCGGAACTCGATTCTGCGATCGCCGATGGGGAAGAACTTCACAATCGAGATGTCGACGTTCTTCTGATCAGGCCCACGTAAAATGTTGCGCCCGCTGGTCCCGAAGTCTCCAACCGCAGTGGCCGGCGTGAAGCAGCCAACATTGAAATAATCGTTCAGCCGTGACTGCACGCCCCCGCTTTTTGCAGGGTTGCAGCCCGGAACATAATTTGCCCGTGCTTGCACAAATGCTGTTGCGTTGGTCAAAACAGAAAATGGAATGCCAGACTGCAGCGTGATCACGCTGGCAAGTTCCCAGCCATTCGCTACCTGCTTCAGAAGGCCGGAGCTCCCTTTGTAACCCGGAAGGTCATAAATTCCGCTGAAGACAAAGCGGTGCCTTCGATCGAAATCCGAGCTTGCGTAGTTATTCAGCACTTGCTGATTCCCCGGAACGACCGTCACGTCGCTCGTTCCCGTTGGATCGCCGGAATATTCGTCGAGCCAATGGCTGTAAGTGTATGCAGCTAGAAACTGCAATCCATAAGAGAAGCGTTTCTGCACGCTCGCCTGGAGCGAGTTGAAGTTCGAAACCGACGAACTCTGCATCAGGTGTACCCCGAAACCTTGAACCGCAAGGCTCGACAATCCGGGGCTGTATGCCCCCGGCTCGAACGCCACGGGCGCAAATGCCTGGTTCAGATCGTAAAGTCGATACAGGCGTCGTCCCAGGGACCCAACATAACTCAGATCGAACATCCAGCTGTTCGCAAAAGAGTACTGCGTTCCCAGGCTGAACTGCTGCGTGTAGGGGGTCTGAAAATTATGGATGTCCGGATAGATCCCGTTTGCCGAAACGATCGCTACGCCTGTCGGCGAAAGTGGACTCAGCGCCTGTGGCAGCAGCGCTGGGGGTCCGCCGAACGGGAAGATCGCCGGATTATTAAACGTCAGCGGAAAGGCGCTGGGCTGGGGAACCTGAACAAAAGGCGTTGAAATCGGAGTCTCGAGCGTCTGGGCTAGCGTGTAGTAGGGGAAATTCAGCACCTGATTGTTAAGCAGACGCGCGTTCGCCCGGTCGAAGTAAATCCCATAACCGCCACGCACCATCAGGCGATTCGGCACCGCTTCAAAGGCAAAACCAAACCGCGGGGCGAAATTCGTATAGTGGGGATTAACCAGCGACGACCTGATCTCCGGAATCTCCGGCAGGGGATTCTTTGCATTCGCCGCCTGAACGAACCCTCCCGTGATCGCTACGTTGTCTCCGACGGGAAATCCTGGAATGGCCGTCGTCGTGATCCTCTGCGGATCGATGCCAACCAGCCGTCCCTCCGAATCCGTGAACTGACCGAAGAAGTCGTAGCGCAGCCCCAGCGTAAGCGTGAGCCGGTTCTGCAACCGCCACTCATCATTGACGTATCCGCTCCAGTCGTGCGTACTCAGGTCGCGGTTATTTACCCCCGAGCCCATGATCGTCAGGCCGGTCAGATCGTATAGTCCGCCGAGAAAATCAAAGAAGCCGTTCCCGGCAAAGGGCGAGGGCGGCGGGGCGAGACCAAGAAAGAAGATTTGTCCGCGCGTGTAAAGGTTGAACTTCAGATAAATGTCGTGATGCTTATACTCAGCGCCAAACTTCAGGTTGTGGCTGCCCTTCTGCCAGCTCAGCGTATCGACGGCGGTGTACGTCTTCTCATTGGCATTGTTGTCTGAGAAGGGATTTGCACCGACGTCGAAATAATTAGCTACAGAGATCTCCGGCATCCCCGAAAACAGGTTGCCGAGCGGATTGTAAACTCCAAGTTGCGCCGCGGAAAACGGCTCCTGAGGAGCTGAGCTCGTCGTAATGATCGACAGTCCGAACCGCGCGTCGTTCACAAGGCTTGAGGAGAAAACATGAACGTCGTCCACAGCAAGCACCCTCTGATTGAGGTCCGCGGTGCCTCCAAAGCCCGGGACCGGCAAAGCATTGCCAAGACCGAACAAGTTGTATAAGGCCTGAAGGGTCGGGTTGTCCGCCTCGAAGAACTTTCCGGACAGGCGATTCGCCGGGGTGATCTGAAAATCGAGGTTTGTGTTGTACTGGTTTTCTGTGAACCGGGAGATGCCGACCACTGGAGTAGCTTGCGGCAGTGGCACCGATCCCGGAGCGACAGGTATGGGATGCGGAGCTGACGGGATTACGTATGCTCCGTTCGGCAGCTTTGCCTGTAGCAGAAACTTTGCTGTCGGGTCAAAACACGGCGGGAAAGTCAGGCCAGTCGGCGGAGCAGCGCACGGCGCGAGACCGTAAGATGCGGCGAATGCATCCACTCCCGCATCCGATCGGTCGTTCGTCAGGTTCTGCGGGATAAAGACAGTGCCTACCGAGTTCAATAATGAAGTTCCATTGACCTCGCGGCTGCCCTGATAGGAGATAAAAAACCAAAGCTTGTCCTTCCGGATCGGGCCGCCAAGAGTGCCTCCAAACTGGTTGCGCTGGTACGGTGGCCGCGAAATGCCGGCGCGATTCAGGAAGAAGTTGTTAGCGTTGAGCACGGTATTGCGGAAAAACTCATAGACGTTCCCATGAAAGTCGTTTGTTCCGGATTTGGTCACAGCAGCCACGATGCCGCCTGAGTCCCGCCCTTGCGACGCATCGTACTGGCTGGTTTGAACGATGAACTCCTGCAGGCTGTCGGTCGCCGGGATTGCCAGATTCGGCAACGAGCCCGTCCCGATGGAGTTCGCGTCCGCGCCATTGATCACTACGGAATTCGAGGTAGCTCGATTTCCATTCACGTAAATCGGAGCAGCGCCGCGACCCAATTCCGACGAATTCTGCACGGGCCCCGATGTCCCGGGCGTCAATGCGAGCAGTTGCTGAAAATTTCGCGTTGGCAAAGGCAGCTGACGAATCTGCTCCTGCTGGATGACAGTCCCCTGAGTCGGCGTCTCGGCCTGTTCGGAGTGAACCTCCACGATCGCCTTCTGGAGCGCAACCTCGAGTTTCATTTCGAGGTTGGTCGTCTCCGTGATCCGAACCGCGACCCCGTCCGCAGTTGTGTCTGCGAACCCCGCTTTCCTCGACACGACGTGGTAGCTGCCCGGCGGTAGCACAGAGAACGTGAAATGGCCCGTTGAATCGGTAATCGTCTCGCGATCGACTCCGGCAGAGCTCGAAACTGTAATGGTCGCGCCGTTGACAACTGCCCCGCTCGGGTCCCTCACGATTCCGGTGATTTGGCCAGTCGTGGTTGTCTGCGCGCCGATGGTACCGGTGAGCCACAGTAACCCATAAAGGATTGAGAATCGGACGGCCCTGACTCCCCTCATTGTTTTCTCCCCCGCCCGGAGGTCCGGGCGCGTTTTGCCGAAGCAACCCGTCCGCCTGTGTACAGCAAAACAAGTTGGTCGACGGCTCTTTCGTCACTCATCCCCAGGTGCCGCTTGGCCCCGAAAAGCTTTTCCGCCAGGAAGTACGTGAAGAAGTGAAGGTAAATGGCCGTGTAAGCCAGCGACGGATCGACTCCCTTCGGAAAGACTACTTTCGAACGCGGTATTACCGAGGCCGCGTACGCTCGAAGGCCGGCCGCTATCTCACGAAAGCTGTGCATGAAATGCTTGTGCCGAAATTCGACAACATCGATGTACATAAGTCTCCAATAGTCAAGATTTTTAGAGACTATTCGGCCGATCGCTCTCGCCAGCGTGCGTAAGGAATCAGGATCCAGTGACTCCATCAAGGGCATCAGCTCTTTTTGACGAATAGCTTCCATCCTGCGGCCGAGCTGATTCACCAGACCGATGAAGATGGCTTCCTTCGTGTCGTAGTAGGTGTAAAGATTGCCCATGGAGACGCCGGCCTTCTCGGCGATCTCGCGGACGGTTGTGCCGTGAAAGCCCTTTCGGGTAAAGAGCTGCAGAGCGGCACGCTCGATCTGAATCCTGTTCCTCTCAACCGTGCTGTGCAGCAGACGCGGCATGGCAGTAGCCCGACGATAGAACAAAACGAGCGCTCGTTTTGCTATGCGGACGGCTTTCTACATCTATCGAAGGAGGCTTGTCAAGTTACTTGTGAATAATCCCGCCGTGTCGGTTCGGCCGTTCAGTAGCTCGTCCCGATGAACTCGACGCCCACATGGAATATCCGTTTGAACGCAGGAAAAGAAAGGATCGCGCGTGCAGATGAACCCGGGAGGCAAACGAATGTCTTGCGGCGAATTTGGTGGCGCTGCCGCCCACCCTGAGTGAAGCCTAGGCAGTTGATTTTCAATGGTCGGGGCGGAGGGATTCGAACCCCCGACCCTCTGCTCCCAAAGCAGATGCGCTACCAGACTGCGCTACGCCCCGACTCTCAAAATTGTATCGTACCGGAAGCTTGCAATAGGCGCCGTTCGAAAGCCTACACCGGCCGGAATAACCGCTCCAGGAGCCACACGATCACGACGATCGGAACCATGAAAATCGCAAACAGGACCGCAGCGATGCACAGGAGAAAGACATAATCCTTCCATGTGTGAACGCGAGGCTGGCGCAGATGCCGGACCATAAGCGCATAATTCCGTCGGTTGGCCTTCCAGGCAATATCAAACGCGTCGCCAACAAAAGGAATTGCGCCCACCAGGACATCGATTCCGAGGTTCACCACCATGCGCATAAGTCCCACGTAGGGAACGCCCCGAAACCACGCCGCGATAATGATGATGCAGGATAGAAGTCCGGCCAGAACATCGCCGAGCCCGGGGATAAGCCCGATGATGCCGTCAAATCCGAAGCGAATGGACGTGCCCGGCAGGCGAAACCAGTCGTCGAGAAGATGCGCCAGCAAATCAAGGTTTTCGTCGGAAAACCAGGTGTAGCCGACGCTGGATCGGGCCTTGCGGAACTGCCGCCCAGGCAGCAAAACCTCGGGTTCGGATGGCGACCACATGCTCTGACTCAACTCTATAGGATGCCGTCAACCGGCATCCCGCACAAGTGCGCGGGGCACCTGCAAATGCTACAATTGCAAAGGAAATGGCGGCTATAGTTCAGCGGCAGAACGCCTGACTGTGGCTCAGGATGTCGTGGGTTCGATCCCCACTAGCCGCCCCAAAATTAGGCAAATCGAATCATTCACTTACACGTGAGTGATAATTTTTTGTGCTAATTTTGTGCTAATTGGGAGTTAACTATGGTTAACCCCGTCGTCCTTCTCTGGAATTTCCAATCGAAACAAAGGACATTAGGCCATCTGTTGCTAGTGGAGACCATCTTAACTGCGCGCTCTGACTTACCATCCAGCCTAGTCTCCTGAGTCATTGATTTCTCGTATAAGTAGCGCGGGCGTGAGCGGCGAGAGTGGAAGTAGCGAAGCGCGCGATGGAAGCCAAGATCTGGTCTGCAGATTTGGCCCAGCGAAAGGGTTTGGCGTGCTGGTTATGGGCAACGATGAATTCCCGGATCGCTGTTTCCAGTTCCTGAACGCTGCTGTGCGAGCCGCGCTTGATCTGCCGTTGGGTAAGCAGCGCGAACCAGCGCTCGACCTGGTTGAGCCAGGAGGCATGGGTGGGAGTAAAGTGCAGATGATATCGCGACCGTTTCTGTAGCCACTGGCGGATCAGCGCTGTCTTGTGGGTGCCGTAGTTGTCCAGCACCAGATGGACATCGAGACCGACAGGAACAGCGGCATCGATTTTCTTCAGAAAATCCAGGAACTCCACCGAACGATGGCGTCGGTAGCACTTGCCCAGGACGCTGCCGGTAGCGATATCGAGAGCGGCAAACAGGCTGGTGACGTCATGTCTCTTGTAGTCGTGCGTGCGCCGCTCTCGTTGTCCGGCCCGCATGGGCAGCACAGGTTGTGTGCGGCTCAGAGCCTGAATCTGCGACTTCTCATCCACGCATAACACCAGCGCATGATGGGGTGGATCGAGATAGAGCCCCACAATATCCCGCACCTTGTCGATCAGCAATGGATCACTCGATAGCTGAAAGCTCTCTGTGCGGCTTCAGTCCAAAGGCACGCCAGATGCGGCTGATCGTGGATTGGCTCAACCCGGTTTTGGCTGCCAGCATGCGGCTGGACCAGTGCGTCGCTCTCTTCGGAGTCTTCTCCAGCGTCAGCCGCACCACCTGCTCGATCTTCTCGTCACCGATCTCACGCGGCGCTCCCGGACGCGGCTCATCCCCCAGCCCAACCACTCCTTCGGCGATGAAACGATTGCGCCACAGACCTACCGTGAAACCGGTGGTGCGCAGCCTAGCTGCCACAGCCGCGTTGCTCGCTCCACCCGAACACTCGAGAACAATACGGGCGCGGAAGGCTACCGACCGGGCGCTGCGGGATCCCCGCGCCATGCGTTCCAGCTCGGCCCTCTGCGCCGGACTCACTACCAGCTCATGTTTCTTCGGTCGTCCACGACGAGGTTCCATACCTCACCATAAGACGCCTCCCCATCTATATACAAATCTATTTATGACTCAGGAGACTAGTCTCCTGAATCATTGATTTCTTGCATAAATGCGGATCCTTGAGGAACAGAAGATGCAGCATCTGGCGTGCAACTTGAACCAGAATTAATCCTCATCGGATGTCCGAATTGTGGGCCTTACTTCTGATTCAGGAGACTAGAACCCATCTCGTAAATGTCTCTGGCAGGCGAAGCCTTGGCAGAATTACTTCCGTATTACCGACATCCATGGAAGTCATCTGTCAAGAGAAAGCGCGAGTTCTTTGGGCGCGCACGAGAGCGCGCGTTCCGATGATCGGGATTCGTTTCTGCGCACGCGCGCCTCACGGCGGATGGTCCCTGCATCCGATGCAGGACCAGACATCCATTTGCTGCCTCGGGCTGCTGAAAGCCGTCGCAGATGATTGAGTTTGTGATCTCTGACAGTCCCGAAACAAACCGTAATGAGCCTCCGGATGCGGATCCTTCGCCCAGTCGGCAATCGGCGGGACCTGGCAGCCTGCGCGTTCATGAATCCCGATGTTTTGCTTTTCCATTCTTAGAAAAGCTTTTAGGCAGCTTCCGTGCGGCTGAACTGTTCGGAAGGCACCCAGTCCTGCTGCCTGCGCTCGACGGCGAGCATGTAAATGACCATCTTCCTCGCTACGGCGAGCGTTGCTCGGTTGGGTTGCCTTTTTCCAGTTCTCTGGCACGGATCATCGCCAGATCTGGTGACTCTCGTGTCGCAAGCTTCGCTGCCTCGATAAGCACGCGCTGGATATGCTTGTTCCTCTGCTTGGAGATGGGCATGCGCAGCACCTTGTCAGCCGAACTCTTCTCATCTCCGCAAAGTCCGCAGTAGCTGATGGCCTGCTTGTTCGATGTGAAGCGTGTGAAGTCACCGATCTCAAGAGCCCACGTCACTGCGGTGATCGGCCCCACCCCCGGAACCGTCCTCAACCGCCGTAGCCGCTCCTTCAACAGCGGATCACGCTCCAGCGAACTGATCAGGGCGTAGTCGAGCTTCTGGGAGCGGCTGATCATCTCCCGGCTCAGCTTCAGCAGCGGCCGTATGCTCTCGTTCACCTCTTCATTCGTGGACATCAGTTTGGCGAAGTAGCCGACCTTGTGAAGCCGCTGCTTGTTGTAGTTCACGCCGGTCTCCATCAGCAGGCCGGAGACACGGTTCTTCATCTGCACCATCTGCTTGACCACCAGGCTGCGATAGCGCAACGTGCGGCGCCGGTCGCGGATCTCCCTTGATGCCATGTGGCATTCGGGCAGGAAATCACAGCGCAAACAGTCGGCGATCTTGCCGGCATCGATCTTGTCGTTCTTCTTCTTGGCCGCGGCGATTGCCCTCAGCATCAGCGGATGAGCGACCTTCACATTCTCGGCGTGCGGAAGCAAATGATCGTAGATCCACCCGGTGAAGATCGTCGCTTCCATGGCGATCATACGGGGTTGCGGCATCGTCCGGATCCATACATCCAACTCACGTCTGCTGGACCCGATCTTACCTTCCTGGTACACACCGCTAGCTGCATCCTTCACGCAATAGCTGATCGACTTCTTGTGCACATCCAGTCCGATGAAGTACATAGTCTCTGAGGAGCCTCCGAGGTCGTTCTCTGACTCACCTTGCCGCTGAGTCAGCTTCTTGTAACACCTCCCACTCCTCTATGACTTCACATTCAAACAAACCACTCTGGACGGATCAGGAGGGACTCGCGGTCCCTGTCGCCGCGTCCGTCAGCCACTCTGCTTCGGTGACAAAATAAGCGACGAAAACGAGGGTCGCTAAGACGTCCAGACCTTGCTCGATTTGCAGCTTCAGATCGGGCCACTTCACTGTCTCGGCCAAGAAGTCTGTCTTCGATATTATCGCCGCGAACTTGTCCAGAACCTCCGCGCGTGATCGCTCGCAATACGTAGCCCAACTCTCGGTTGACCTCCGATCCGAGGAATCGGCGGCCAGCCAATACATTTCGCACGTAGCGTCCGCTGAACGGAATTGAAATTGGCCGCCTAAGCACGCATATCCGAGGGATTCTGCGCGACGTGCCACGTCCGGGAATAGGTTCGGAGGCCAGCCATATTCGTTTCCTCTGACGGACGTGCCCTCCGCCAATTGTTCCGGAAGAATAAATCGCGTCTCCATAATTCGCTGAAGTATCGCACATCTCGCGCTGCCCACCACCGAGGAACGGCGCCACCTGTGTTCCGGGCGTATGACTGGCAATCCGGAAGTTATGCCGGGGCGGGGGAACCCTGCTAGTCGATTTATGAGATAGGTTCTTAATCTTCCGCATTTCGTCCGAATTTCCCGGTGCGCGCGACTCCAACACGCTCTAAAATCACGAAAGATAATCCTTCGATCAATAAGGGAACGAGGGTGGAACGGGACCGCAAAGCTAGTGGATTTTGTGCTAATTTGTGCTTAGGGCTTAGCTTTGCTGGACTCGTTGGACTTCTAGGACATTGATAACACAGCGATCTTCTTTGTTTTCAATATCTATCTTAGTTCGATCCCCACTAGCCGCCCCAGCAGGGCATCGCTGCATACCACCGATCGAAGCTCCGGAGATAAGATACAGAAAGACGCAATGGATCGCGGCAACATCTATCTGGGCTCCTCGGGGTGGGCTTATCCCAGTTGGAAACCAGCTTTCTACCCTCCCAATATCTCAGCAAAAAAGCTGCTTGAGTTCTATTCGACCCGCCTGAACTCTGTCGAAGTCAATTACACCTTTCGCAGTCTGCCATCGGAGACGACGGTCCATTCCTGGCTTGCGGCAACTGGTGATCGATTTCGATTTTCGTTCAAGGCCCCGCAGCGCATCTCGCATATTCTTCGCCTGAATAATTGTGCTGAGCCGCTGGGGCGCTTCGCGCGTGCCCTTGCGCCTGTGGCAGCAGCTGGCCGGCTCGGAGTTGTCCTGTTTCAGCTTCCGCCAAACCTGAAGGCCAACGCCGATCTGCTGAGCGCATTCCTCGCCGAGGCACAGCGATACGCTTTTCGTGCAGCCTTTGAATTCCGTAATCCCACCTGGTTCGATGAGCCGGTCTACGCTGTTCTGCGAGATCATGGCGCGGCTCTTTGCATTGCGGAAAGCAATGAGTTGAGCACTCCTCCAGAGATAACAGCTCCCTTCAGCTGCTATCGTCTGCGGAAGGCCGATTATTCCGAGGCCGATCTTGCAGCCATTCGAGACAACCTGAGAGCGCAATCGGCGCACGGAGATGTATTCGCTTATTTCAAGCATGAAGAAGACCCAACGGGAGCATTGCAGGCGGCCGGTATTCTCGAGGAACTAGGCGGGAAATGAAAGCTGAAGTCTCCTCAACTCCCTATCAAGCAGCTGCCACGTGGCCAAGGACCTTTACACCGCGACGTCTGCTTCGAAACGGGCACCTGCAAACCCTGGCTGGGAACTTCCTTCCTCGAAGGTTGTCCCTCCCGGAAGCCGAATCGCTCCTTGTCGAAGTTGAAGGACCACTAGGCGGCTATGGTGCCAGCCATGTTCTGTGTCACTGCCATTGGCAGTCTGACGACGTCCGAAGAGAACGACTCACCGTCATCATCGTTCACGGTCTGGAGGGTTCATCGAACTCTCACTACGTTCGCGGCAATGCGGCGCGTGCGCTCGCTGCCGGATTCAACGTCGTCCGGATGAACATGCGCAGTTGTGGCGGCACGGACGAGCTTTCGCCGACCATCTATCACTCCGGACGGTCGGAAGACATTGGCGCTGTGGTGAAGACGCTTGTGGAGCGTCTCGGCATTCGCTCCATCGCCTTGCTCGGCTACTCGATGGGCGCCAACCTCGTACTAAAATACGCGGGCGAGGTGTCGGCAAATCCGCCCGCTCAACTCAAGGCGGCGATTGGCATCTCGCCGTTGATGGATCTCTTCGTCTCTTCCGCAGCCCTGCATGAGCCACAGAATCGCATTTACGAATGGCACTTCCTTCGCTCGATGCTGGCTCGAGTACGCCGCAAGGCTGCCTTGTTTCCTGAAATCTATTCGACGAATAACCTGAGCATCATTCGCAGCATGCGCCTGTTCGACGAGCACATAGTTGCGCGTTATGGAGGCTTCGTCGGGGCGGACGACTACTACTACACAGTAGCGAGTTCGCAATACGCCACCCGATTCACCGTACCGACGCTTATCGTGCAATCCGTGGACGATCCATTTATTCGCATGCTTCCCTCAACTCGAGCCGCTCTTATCGAGAACCCGAACGTCACCTTCATCGAAACCACTCATGGAGGCCACTGTGCCTTCCTGGCTGCCCCACTAGACGATGACGGTCGCTGGGCCGAAGCAACGCTTTACCGGTTCCTAGTGGAGCACACAAATGGAAGCAGACTGGGCCGTTGAGGTCGGACCCGACCTGCCATCGATTGTCGTTCCCTGGGATGGCTTCGTCGCGCTTCGGAGCAATCCTTCCCTGTTGGTGCGGAAGATTTTCGAGGCAAACAGTAATCCGCCACTTTGCGAGGCTCTCACCCAATTAAATGCAAACCCGTCGCCCCTGTTAACGAGCAAATGCGACGTCTGGCAGCTCAATCCCGAAAAGGTCGACCCCGACGAGTTCGGTAGCCGCCCGGAAGATGCTCGCTGCGGATTCGCATCCTACATCGACATTCTGCTTATTGACCCCGAGCGGTTCCCTTTTTTCGAATGCCACGAAGCCATGGTTCGTCGCCTGACGGAACGCCTTCGGGCCCACGAACTTGCAAACTGCCGTGTGGACCTCGTCGTAAGGTCGGCGATGGTGCGTACCACTTCTGGCTACGGCGTAACCCTCTATGCGGCCGGCTGCGGAGCAGACCAGCCCACGGCATATGCAGCATGGCGGTCTGTCCTGCACGCTGCCGTGAACGCTACAATAAACATGGCTCATCTTCCTTCTGCGCGGGCGAGTAGCTCAATTGGATAGAGCACCGGCCTTCTAAGCCGGGGGTTACAGGTTCGATCCCTGTCTCGCCTACCAAATCCATGTCAACTGTCCAAAGAAGTCGATGTCTCCCCGTAAGCCACTCATTTTTAAGGAAAACTGGATTCCAGTAATGTCTAGTAAGTCCATTGAGAGCTTGGGTAACTGGGGGACGAGATGGGCGCGGCTTAGGGACGTTTCTGACCCAGGGATGCAATACCGCTAGGGCGGGAAACAGCAGGAGCAGGCGCAGGGGAAAGGCGGAGAGCAATCAACAGCAGGCGGCCCACCGTGCAGATTCAAGGCGAGGATAGGCGGATCTGGACGAGCTTGGGAGGCCACGAGAACAGCAGGGGTTTGAACAACAGCAAGTTTCTCAGACTGATGCGTGCCGGCCTGCTGCTGGATGTGACATATGGGGAAGCGTCGGCGGCAGAGGCGCTGGCGCTGGCGAAACAATTCGGCTATCCGCTGATGGATTCGCACACCGGGATTCGCGATGCCAGCGATCGGTATATTTGTCGCGAGTCGGTCGCAGGTCATCGCCATAGGTTTATCTGATCGGCGGCTCGAAAATTCCATTACAAAAGTAATCAGTCGCACCCGAGTCGTTATAGTACCCTACAAAGCAAAGACAACAGTCCCAATCAATTTCCGACCTTAACGGGTGCGAATTCAGGATCTCGCGGTTTTTGTTCCCGAAGTGCTCGTCTGTACGATCTGCCCCTTAAAAATCAATCTACCCCCGAGGCTGATTCATGCTATCAGTGCGTTTTATCGCCATCATCCTTCTTCTTACTCTGTCCACTGGTTTTGCGGCGCTCGCCGCAACACCTGCTACGCCGCAGCTGAGTGTTCCGGGCGGAACGTATCAAGCCTACAAATCTGTAACGATTACAGATGCCACGCCGGGCGCTTCGATCTATTACACCGTTACCGGCGTAACGCCGACCATCTATTCGACGCAATACACTGGACCGATCTCCGTCAACCGGAACATGACGCTCAAGGTGATCGCTGCTGTTCCTGGTGGACCGGTCAGTGCCGTTGCGACCGCATCGTATACGTTCGTTTCGGCAGTTGCTCCCACGTTCAGTACGCCTGGAGGAACCTATCAGGCCTACAAGTCTGTCACGATTACAGATGCCACCGCTGGCGCCTCGATCTACTACACCGTCACCGGTGTAACGCCGACCATCTATTCGACGCAATACACTGGACCGATCTCCGTCAACCGGAACATGACGCTTGAGGCGATCGCGGCCATCCCGGGCGGTCCGGCCGGTCCCGTTTCAACCGCATCGTATACGTTCGTTCCGGCTGTTGCCCCCGCGTTCAGCCAGACTGCCGGCGTGTACCAGGGCCCGCAGTCGATCACAATCAGCGATGCGACAACTGGGGCTGCGATCTATTACACCGTCACCGGCGTAACCCCCACAACTTCATCAACCCGATACACGGGTCCGATCACTGTGAGCAGCAATATGACGCTCAAGGCTGTCGCCGCAGTACCCGGCGGCCCGGCTGGCCCTGTATCAACTGTCTCCTATACGATCGTTCCCCAATCGACCCCGGTCCGGACACCCAACTCCTCGGCGACGTTTTTCGGAATGAACGTCGACTATCTGACCGCTGGAACGCCATGGCCCGAATTGCCGATCCGCACCATCAGACTGTGGGACACGGGAACAAAATGGGGCAACCTGAATCCCACCTCGACCACGTACACATGGAAGAATCTGGACGCTCAGGTGAGCGAGGCTCGCGCGAACGGCTCTCAACTGCTTTACACTTTTGGCGGAGTTCCCCCTGGGGCGTTGCCGAAAAATGTGCCGATCCAATCGATCACAAGGTCTGGCGGACTCGTGACCGTGACGACATCGTCGGCTCACGGGATGTACTACAACCCTACACAGCCTCCTTCTGCGCAGAGTCAAATCACCGTTGCCGGAGTTTCCAACGCCAGCTTTAACGGCACGTTTTATTTGAGTGGGACTCCAAGCGCCAACACCTTCACCTATGCGCAATCTGGCGCCGATTCCTCTGCATCCGCGGGTACCGTCAGCGCTGTATGCGGCGGCGCCTACGCGCCGTCCATGTGCGCCGAGGCGCCCGCGAGCTTGAGCCAGTGGGATCAGTATGTGACCCAGTTGATTTCGCATCTCGGAGCGGGAGCGATTCAGTACTGGGAATTCTGGAATGAGGCCAATGACCCCCTCTATTGGCAAGGCGATCCCAAAACCCTCGTCGCCATGGCCAACGATGCGAAATCAATCATTCGGGCCGTTGATCCTGCCGCGGTGTTTCTTAGTCCCTCGATCACCGGAGTGTACGAAACCCAGGCCGAATGCGCAGGCAGCGTTCAATACTGTGGAACCACTTGGCTCGACAATTGGCTGGGGTTAGGGGGCAACAGCACCATCGACATCGTGTCCTTTCACGGCTATGCCACTATCGGCGGGAATCCGGAGCCGATCCAGGGTAGCGTCTACCAACTCCAGGCCGTTGCAGGAAAACACGGAAATGGCTCCCTGCCCATCTGGGATACCGAGTCGAGCTGGCGAAACAACACGAGTCTTCCTACAGCATCCGACCAGGCAGGCTGGCTCGCGCGGCAGCTCCTTCTCGAGCAGTCAATTGGCATCCAGCGGACCTTCTGGTATGCGTACGACAATCCAGCGTGGGGAACACTCTGGACCAGCACCGGCGGTCTGAATACGGCGGGCGAAGCCTATCAACAGGTGACGCAATGGATCACCGGCGTCACTGTGACTCAGCCATGCGCCGAGATTCCATCGAGCCCCACGACATTTGTCTGCAGCTTCACGCGCGCCGATGGCTATGTCGCTCAGGCCGTATGGAACACGGCGGGACCCGCGACCTACACGGCTCCAAGCCAATTCGTCCAATATCACGATCTCACCGGAGCCGTGTGGCCGGTCTACGGAGGTACTGTGGAAATTTCCACCTCACCCATTTTGCTCGAGAACGAAAGCGTCTTTTAAGAACCGCGAGCAAAGCTCACGCAGAAGCAACGCAAACGGTGCCCTTCTTTTTTCGGCTGATAGAAGGATGAGGGGCACCGGAAGGCGCAAGCCTGCCGGTGCGATCAGGGGTGGATAGGCAGGTGGGATGGCAAGGAAGGGATATTACTGAAGGCGCGGAGCTCTGATAGATCGTCTCTATCCGCCTCGAACCACCTGATCAGGACATGAGACCGTTAAATCAGCCTCATCGCAGTTTGGAACTCCGCTCAATCGATCGATCGCCAGTTCCTCGCTGCCCGGTTGCGCCTGCCTGGAGGTGCTGGACGCCGCTTTCAGATGCCGGACAATCCGGCGCGCGGTATATCCCGCACCAAAGGCGAAGCGCATCGTTGGACCAAAGGAATTAGCGGAGGCAACGCCGACCATATAAAGTCCTGGGACCGACGTTTCAAAATGCCGGGAGAGAATCGGTGTGTCTTCGACTGTCTTGAGGCGCCGGCGGAGCGTCTCGGATAAGAATGCCAATTTTGTCATTGAGACTCGATATCCGGTGGCTGAAATCAAATGGTCCACCGCGAGTTGCGTAATCTGCGAACCGCTCTTCTGCAGTGTGAGACGCAGCATGCCCGCATCCACGTGTGAACCCTGAATGGACGCCCCGAGATGCATGGGGAACTTGCCCTCGACCCGATCACGAACAAACCATCCTGGAGCGGGGCCGAGGTGATTGCGAACCACGCGCAGGCGGAACTCCTCTGGCATGGAGTGAAACAGGAGCGGAGCGTCGGTAGACAGGCGAGAACGCCACCCTATACCGAGTCCGGAGCGAGGATGTCGTATCCTTTGCCACAGTGGGCGCGGTTCCTTGAGAAAGGTATGGAATCCAATCTTTGCACTGCGAGCGATCAGTTCGACCTGAGTACCGGTCTCGTGAAGCAGAGCGGCGAGATCGAGCGCTGATGCTCCGGCTCCGAGCACGGCTACTCTGCGTCCTTTGAATCTGCTCAGATCGTGATGGTCCGAACTATGACTCACCAGTTCGCGGGGCAGTTCGGCCAGCTCAGGAGGCACGTATCCAAAGGAAGTGATGCCGGTGGCTACGACTACACGCCGGGCCTTCACGATTTGTGCGTCTGCAGTAGCAAGTTCAAAGCCGCCGTCGATGGGACGAACGCTGGTGACATTGGTCTCTTCAAGCTTGGGCACAAACCGGTTACGGAATTCGAGGCCATACGCCACGAACGTCTCAATGGGGACCGGAGAACCCATGTCGGCGTAGGGCAGCCGGTTCTCCTGGCAGTAGTGCCGGAGAGTAAAGGTCGATCCAGGATCGTACAAGCTGGAGGCAAATCCTTCTGACTTCAGAAGCATGCCCTGCGGCATGTGATGGCTCCAGTTCTTCATCGGTGTCCCGAAGACTCTGAACGACAGGCTGGTTTGGGCAAGGTGAGCGGCGATCGACAAGCCATACGGACCAGCACCGATGACCACAACGTCAACAAACATAGTTGCTGCCCTTTCCTGAAATAAGATCGAGCTTCATTGAACTACACATTCGGTGCGACGTATGATCCTCCTGTCTATTGCACGGAACGTTTCTAAAGTTTGCACTCTGGCTATTTGTAACGTTGCACTCTGCTTATTTGTTGGTTATTGTTTGGTAGGTTTTGCCGAGAGCGAGTGAGCAGTTTGGACAATCAGCATCAGCCTGATGTTCTCTTAAGCGCAAGCCTTTGGTGGCCCACGTCACCCCGACTGGCCATGGCGTTTCTCAAGGCAGGATGCAGGGTTTCGGCCATCTGTCCGAGCGGCCATCCTCTTCGCGTTGTTTCAGGCATTCATTCCATCCATCCCTATCGAGGATTGGACTCCATCGGATCGCTTCGGACCGCCATTCATGCCGCAAAACCGGAGATCATCGTTCCCTGCGATGACGGAGCGGTCTGGCAGCTTCATGCGCTGCATCAGGCCGAACCGGCGTTCCGCGCCTTGATCGAGCGTTCCATCGGCGCACCGGAGGCATATCCGATCCTGGAAAGCCGCAGCCTGACCTTGCAGGTTGCCTCGGAACTTGGAATCCGCGTACCGGCTACCCGGGCAATCGAGTCGATCGCGGAACTTCATACTCCTGATCTCGAATGGCCGGCGATGCTGAAGATTGACGGCACATGGGGCGGCGACGGCGTCGTCCCGGTTGCCGGCCCACAGCAAGCGGCCGAGATATTTCCGTCGCTGAACGGCGCGCGACGCGCCGCCATCGCGTGGAAGCAATTCCTGGCGAATTGTCATCCTCTCGCCCGTTGGCTCTGGAGCCGCCGGCACGGCTCTGTCGCCACGCTGCAAAAAGTCGTGCTTGGCCGCCAGGCGACAACCATGTTCGCATGTTGGAGCAGCGAGGTTCTGGCCAGCGTAACCGTTGAGGTTCTGGCCTCACAGGGACCAACCGGCTCGGCCACCGTTCTCCGTCTGGTGCGCAATGAAGAAATTGAGCGCGCATCACGTCTCATGGCCCAGAAACTCAGCCTGAGCGGCTTTCATGGCCTCGATTTCGTAATCGAGGAAGGCACGGACGCGCCCTTCTTGATCGAAATGAATCCGCGCGCCACACAACTTGGTCATCTCAACGTGAATCCTGAGGGAAACCTCGCCGAAGTTCTCGCCGCAAGACTCACTAACCGCCCAACTAACGGCTCGCCGGAATCCTCGCGGATAGAGAACAACGTCATCGCCCTCTTTCCTCACGCCTTGAAGACCGACCCGGGCAGCCGGTTCCTCGTTACTGGGTACCATGACGTTCCGTGGGAGCAGCCCGAATTGGTGCGGGAACTGCTCGGAAAGCCCTGGCCGGAGCGTCGTCTGCTCAATCGCATCCTCACTGCCTTCAAAATTCTGGCGCCGCGTGGCACGAAGCAACCTGACGCGGCCGGTGAAGAAGACCATGCCCCGCTGGCAAGTTGAAACTATCGATGCTTGTTAAGCGGCAGTGCAGCCAGGGCCTTTTCCTATCCCGTTTTGTTCTCCCCTGGAGGCACGCTTTGCAGCCTCATAGGCATCGATGAGTACGCGGTAGTTCTGAGGCATGGTGTACCTGGCTTCGAAGACCTGACGCGCGATGGGCCGCATTGCCTTCGCTTCGGCCGGGTGATCAAACACCCAGCGCAGCTTGTCGGCCAGATCGGTCGCATTTCCAGTCTCAAACGGCAGGCCCGCTTGGCCGTCTTCGCAGATCTCGGCCATCGCGCCCAATCGCGACGCAATCACCGGCGTGCCGGCCGCGAAGCTCTCCATCGCGACTCTCCCGAATGTCTCATACCATTGCGAAGGAAAAACCAGTACGCGCGCGTTGCCCATCATTTCCGAGGTTTCGGCGCGTGACTTCGCTCCCACCCATTCAACACTTGCGTTTCCGGCGCAAAATGTGCGCAGGTCGTCCCCCATGGGACCATCTCCGACGACTTTCAGTTTCCAGTTCCGGTTCAATTGCCGCCAGGCCTGCAGCAAGGTATTCAGGCCCTTCTCGGGGCTGAGCCGGCCAACGAACAGGGCATAATCGCCTTGCCCCTTGCCGCAGCCGGGATCAGGATAGACAAAGTTGTTTTTGACAACCAGCTTCTGCTCCGGAAATCCCGCCTCGATGAACTTGTCGCGTACGAACCTTGTCAGCGCGATGTAAACGTCAACTGCGTTCAGCCACGTCCCCTTCATCGTGTGAAAGGCAGTCATGGCGGCCACGGCGGCAGTAGCCACACGGCTGCCGCGATAGCAGCCATGAAAGATGCCGGGATACTTGAACACCTTGTCAATACAGTCCTCGCAAACGCGGCCATCGCGATAGAAGAAAACGTTCGGACATAGTAGGCGGTAGTTTCTCAGCGTCTGGACCACTGCTACACCGTGCTTTTTTGCAGCGTAGTAAACCGATGGTGACAGCAACGGGAAAAAATTCTGAACGTGCAGCACGTCAAACTTGCGCTCGCGCAACATGCGATCGACCAGATCGTACGACGGCGTGGACCAAAGGGACTCGATCGCGACCTGAATCTTTCCCTTCGCGGCCGTCTGCGCATAGTCCATAAGAATCGTCTCGACCAGATGCCCATTGGCACCAAGCATCCTCACTTCCGATTCGTAGCTCTCATCTTCTCCACCGCGAAACTGGTAGCTATTGTGAAGCATGAGTATGTTCACGCCCGCTCCCGTTGGACCGCCGCTGACTCGGACCGATGTTTTCCAGATTCATGCGCCAGAGGAAACACACGCTTCACTCGTTCCAGTACGGAGCCCCGCACCGGATGAATAAAGAGAAAATTATTGATATAGTCCGGCGATTTGCCTCCGTCCACCGGCAATGGTTCATCGCAGGCCTGGAACGCCTCCAACGAAAATTCCTCAATTCTTCGCAAACGGCTCCTGTGGATGAAGTACCCTCGATAGCCGAACGCCCGGAAGAATTCGAATACGTCGTGCGGCGAGCCTGCGTGATGCCGTGCCTCGGACTCGACGATGACGGTGGGCCTGGATTCCTCGACAATTCCTGCCAGCCCTCGCAGTGCGCTCATCTCGTGACCTTCCACATCCACCTTCATCACCGCTACTTTGTCGTGGTCGATCGCAAGCTTGTCCAGGCGGCGCCGCTCCACTGAGATCGTGCGCATGGCAAACTCCCTGTTAACGTCGGCTTCAAGCGAGCATCGGGTATCGACTTCCCTTCCCGATTGAAGCGGAATATGGAATTCGCAGTGACCGTCGCGGTCAGACGCAGCGATGTTCAGGATCTGCACCTTCACCGGGAGCGACCGTCTTAGCCGCTCTGCCATTGCCGGGTGCGGTTCGACCGCGAAGACGCTTCCGCTGTATTTCGCAAACAGGTAGGCATAGATCCCGCGATTCGCACCCACGTCGAGTGACAGTTCCGAGCGGCTGCAGATGCAGCGCACGAGCTTGAGCTCGGGTTCTCCGCGCATGAGCGCCTTCCAAACAACCAGTGGCATCAGCAGCTTGTCCGGAATCATTTCCTTGATGGCCATTCTTCCCCTCGGAGTTGCGGATCTGCTTGCGCGCAATTCCGAATCCTAATCGTTGCGAACCGGCAACTTGGTTTCGGCTACGTGCTAGCCCGTGCTCAGTACCTGTCGATAGAAGCCGAGCGTCTGCGAACGAATCGTTTCCCACAAATATTCCTGGGGCATCGGGCACTCCAATGGTCTGCGCTGTCCGGCCCATTCAAGAGCAGATTCGAGTGTGGCAGCATCGACCCTTCCGGAGAATCTCCGGATCCAGTCTTCGCCGAAGTCGGCCGCCAGTTCCCTCATCGAACCGAGGTCCGGCACCAGCACGGGACGGTTGAACGACAGCGCAAGAAGCGCTGCTCCAGAATTCAAAATTTGCTGGTAAGGCAGCACGACCAGATCGGCGGCCCCGAAGTACTGGCCGACCCGCGCAGGGTCAATGTAAGCAAGTTCGAGACGCACGCGTAAATCGAGTGCCGCTTCCTTTGCGATAGCCATGCCCAGCGCGGCATTCTTCGGCCGGCCAGCGATCAAGAGAAGCACCCGCTCGTCCTGGACGTGCCGAAATGCGCGCACCAGCACATCCACATTCTTGTAGCCTCGGACTTCGCCAAAGAAAAGGATTACGCGCGTGTCGCCGTCGATTCCTAGAGCGGACCTCGCATCCGGTGGGCATTGCGCATACTGGTTGCGATAGTGCCCATGGCGGATGATCGCCGTGGGCAGGAACCGGAGTCGACCGAATTTCTCGAGCGCCATCTTCAGAGCGGTCTCGCTCAGGCTGATCACGCCATCCACGCGGGGAATGAAACGGCGATAGAACATCGCTTCAAGCCTGGGATGCAGATCGTCGTGCGCCTTGAGGTTGTGTACCGTCCACACGATCTTGCCGCCACGCAATCGAACGCAGTCGATCATCGCCAGAAACGCGGTGAGTTTTGCCGAGGCGAGCGCAGAATTCCGAATATTCAGGAGCGCTTCGGGCCAATGGAGGTGCCAGATGTCGTGACGGTTGCGGAGACGCAGCATCGAGAATTCTTCGACCCTCACATCCCGTCCCATCTCGTCGTAGAGCGATACCGTGTAGGGATTCTGCGGATCGACGGGCCACGCAAGAACGCGCAATGGCGCGGCAGAGCGCGTGAGGGCATCGGAATTTGTGGCGAGCGCGTCGATGGATGACATTTCGCGGATACGGGACGTGATCGGCCGAATCGATCGGCTTGATTTATTCAGCTTTAGTGCTTCAGCATGTAGCCTTGTCCATTGACAAGAATATGAATCGTTTGGCCCACACCGACGGTCGTGTTGAAATTTTGCTTATCGGCGATCGTTACAGGCGCCGGCCCGAAGTTCTTGACGTCGACTGACCATGGATTGCCATCGGCGTCGGGTGCCGGAGCCGATGCGGGAAGATAGACTGTCGCCGGCGCATTGCTCAACTCGACAAGCGACCCACCAAACGTCGGATCGATCGTATTCGAGTGCGGCTTCAAGTGGACAACCGGCTTGTTCTGCATCGTCATCGCCTGGCCGGCGATGAAAATCAGCGCGAACAGTATGGACTTCATGACAACCTCATACTTTCTTTGATCGGGCCCCTCGCCGACCGCCTTTTCCAAAAAGTTGACGGCACTGCAAAAAGCCAACTGCCGGGAACAATCAGGACGAGAACGCCGGCTCTATCTCAACCTGCTCTTCCGTCGTCTGCTCTTCCGACGCCTGCTCTTCCCGCGCTAGAGCTGCCTCACGGGCAGTCCCGGCCAGCCAATAGCTCGCCGCGCAGTACGCAATCCATGACGTGGCGTTAACCACGAGAAATGAGTTTTCTGTCAGGTTATAGAGCGCCGTAAAGATGACCAGGAGCAATGGCCAGGAATACTCCATTTCGCGATTGCTGCGCGCGACACGAAGAGCGAGAAAGAAGTTGCGTGACAGGCTGCAGAGAATCATCGCCAGCCCGACGATGCCGAGGCCCAGCCACACCTCTAGAAAGCCATTGTGGGCGTGAGGCACGGCAGCGTCCCAGTTCACGGCGTCACTCACCCGCTCACCCTGCCAGCTGTTCCAGAAGGCCGAAAAGCCATAACCGAGAATTGGCCGCTCGGTAATCTGCTGCAGAACGTGCTGCCAGAGTGGGATGCGGCCTGACAGGGAAGATGACCGGCCCACCGCCGCCAGCAGATCTTCCGCGGAGTTGACGATCCAGATTGTCGCGAAGGCCAGAACCGGAACGAGAATCGCGATTGCCGCCAGCAAACGCCGAGGCCGGAGGTAAAGGAGCTTGCGCAGCGGCAGCAGGGCCAGCATCAGCAAAGCGACCACCGCTGCCGTCGCTGACTTCGACAAGACCAGCAGCACACAGCAGAGCAAAAACATTCCCACGTGCACTACCCGTCGGCGGCGTTCGTCCAGCGCCAGCAGGGCAAAGCAGAACGCGCCGAGAGACATCATGTGCCCCAGTGTGTTCTTGAGGAAATAAACGCCTTGCAACTCGCCCGTAGGCATGAAGGCGACCGAAGGAACCATAATCGCTACGGCAACGCTGCCCAGCGCTCCCAAACCGATCGCGTAGGCGATCGCTTTGAGCTGCTGCTTCGGCTCGTAGAGTAACCCGAGGTAGAGGCCCGCTATCGTCGATCCAACCAATGCAAGACAGCGGCGAAACGACTCCGCCGGCTCGACGGACCAGACTATCGAAAGAATCGCCCAGACGCACAACACCGCGAGCCATCTCTCCGTGAGGACAAGGCTGAGGGCAGAGCCGCGGAACTTCACTTGGAAGAGAATCAGGGCCAGGTAGATCAACCCGAAGATCGCCTGGGTCACTGGCTGGCTGCGATCGGCGGCAGACACCTCCGGATTCACGATAAAGCTCTGTCCGGCTCCGGTTGCCAGCACGAGAAAGACAAAGATTACGATTCGTTCAAACTTCTGCACAGAATCTCCTTCGGTTCGGCATGTCCGGCTTCAGGCGCGGCGTGAATCGTTCGCGCCCGAGTGTGGCTCCGCGTCCACTTGGCTACGCTGGAAATTGCGGTTGAAGATGACTGCTCCGTCGGAATCGAGCATCAGCCACGGTTTCAAATCGGTGCTCTTTTGAATGCAGCAGAAAAATTTGTTTCCCTGGCGCCGCAGCACGGGAACAGAGTTCAACACTCGTTGCAACGCACGCAGTGCGCGGAGGAAGTTAGTTGCACCAATCATGCGGGTGAAAAGGCCAATTCTCGTTTGCTTGCGAGAGGCAAGATTCTCCTCGCTGGCGTTGAAATCCCAATAAGGGTCGGCGTGCATGCGCAGCGTGTATTCCGGCAGGAACGCACTTGTCAGCTGGTGAACTTCCCAGGCATTCCAGCGAAGAATGAAATTGGGGATCTGCGAATTGCGCACCCCGCCACACACATAATCGTTATTTACGACGGCAAATATCTCGTAAGGGAAAGAGAAGCGCATCCGGCACAGCAACTTCATGAAGGCCGAGTCGTGCGGTTCCATCATCAGCACATGGCGCCTTGAGACCCTCAACATTTCGCATAGGGCCCGATGTGGACTCCGACAATGAT
The DNA here is from genome assembly GCA_963782175.1 of uncultured Acidobacteriaceae bacterium. Lineage (GTDB taxonomy): Bacteria > Acidobacteriota > Terriglobia > Terriglobales > Acidobacteriaceae > Silvibacterium. The sequence goes on along the minus strand of CAWAIX010000002.1, from coordinate 140,444 downwards.
GGATCACTTCATGGAAAAAGACGATGTCGTAGGAATTGTCGGGAAGTTGAATATCCTCGGCGTCCACGGCTACAACCGGAAAATCGTTCAGCCCGTCGGAAACGGCGAGAGCGCCACTTATATTCGAAAGCGTAATGCGGCTAAAGCCACAGGAGCGCAGGAATTTAACATCGTCTTGCGTTCCACCGACCACGAGAACCCTGTCGCCGACATCGATTCCGGTCTTATCGATGCATTCCTGCAACACGCGCAGGAACTGGGAGCGATCCTTTGGTGTCCTTTTCGCCAGGGCCGCGGTGGATTCTTCAATTTCAACGCACGGTTCGCAGACGGAAACCGGATTTCCGGTCATTCCTGTCCTCCTTTCCTGGCGTAATGAGTCATTGGATCAGGACCGGCTCTGCACCTACCTGGATTGATCTCCCTTGCATCGCACTCTTGCTTCCGTTGAGCGAATCGACTTCGCTCGCTTGCCATGCGGCAGGGATGGGAGTGTCAGTTTCGCCTCTTGCGTTCCAGAGAATGTGTGAGCTTCGATTGCCGCGTTCGAGCCCGCAGGTCCACACGCCATTCTCGTTGACGCTGCATCCAGTGAGCACAGAGCCTGTCATCCACGTCTGGATTGTGACGAAAGCCGTCCCCGCCGGCGTGAGCGTGGCGTTGTCCGGGCCGACCAATTCAATTCGGTTACCGTGGTGAATCTCCCACGCATACCAGTAGAAACGCGACACGCCCGAGGCCCAGTTCAGAATGAACGCCCGCGCCAGCCACGCCGCGCCGGTTTCAGGAGGCAGCATGGTATTGCCTAGCCAGCCCGCTTCGGTATCCCACAGAGGTTTGGAGCTAAGGCCGTGTTTGGCGATAACCGCCTTGACGGAATCGATCAGCGTCACCATCGCTTCCGGGGGGACGTTTGCGCCCACGTAGAAGTGATAACCGATCACGTCGGCATACTTGCCGCCGCCCTTGCCAAGAAAGGCATCCAGAAACGCAACGCCCTTCGCCTCTTCGGCTGCAGGGGAAACGACGGTACACGTGGGATCGATTTGTTTCAGGATCATGTAGGCGTCACGGGCCATCTGAACCATCGTGTCCACGCTTCCATTCCAGCTTTGCGGCCGGTTGGGTTCGTTCCAGATCTCCCAGGTGTGAATTCTCCCCTTGTAGCGCGTCGCGACCATCCGCACGAAAGTTCTCCAGTCCTCCATGTTGCGAGGCGGACCGGAAAGACCGGGAGGGTTAGTCACTTCGACATCGGTCGGCGCATCCGGCGTGCTCGAAGCCCACCGCGGCGTGTACGAGAGGTGCATCAGGATCTCGGTGTGATGCTCCTGGCTCCAATCGACATATTTATCGAGCAGGCTGAAGTCGAAATGGTTCGGTTGCTCTTGAATATCGGCCCAGTTCACGTGCCACGTTCTCCAGCCACCCAGAGGCACAGACGGCCACGGCACATGGTTCTTCGGGTGGAAGAGAATGTTCATCGAGAAATAAGTGGCTGGAATCGGCCCGGCGGGCTGATTGCTGGTTTGATCCGATGTCGGCGATGCGCTGCGGGCGTTCAGTACGCCAAATCCGACCATGGACAGCGCGAACAAGAGCGAGTGCATGGATTTGGCTTGCGCCCGAACAGGCCAGCTACCAGACAACTTTTTCTCCTTCTCCGGATTTAAGCGACGCTCATCGCTGCGCACCTATGGCTCCGCCTGAACCAGTTGGTGCGCGTGACGGGACAAAACATATACCGCCGTCCCTACGGATATTGCCAGCAACGCATCGGAAGCGATGCTCGACCATGCGGCTCCCAACCAGGAATACCGGGGAATGAGCCAAAGATTAATGACGACGTTAAACACCGCCACGCCGGCCTGGATCCCGCTGCGCAGGCCCTGGTGCCCTGCGCCGGTGAGCGAATCAGCTAAAAAGTAGTGCGTTGCTTTCAACAAGGGCAGCGGCGAGAGCCAGCGCAGCGCGACGGTCGTCTCGGCATACTCAGGTCCGAGCACATAGGGAACACCCCCGGCGCACAGAAGCAATGCGCAGGCGATGAGCGCCGCGTAGCCCATCGCGCGGCCCATCAGCGGCTTCGCATAAGAAAAGCTGGAATTGATTCCCGCGCTTCCGGTGCGAAAAAAATTCGGATAGGCCGAATAGAGCAGAGCCAGCACCGGCGAAAAACTCACATCGATGATCCTGTACGCCGCGCCGTAGATTCCTGTCGCACTCAACGTGCTGAAGCGCGCCAACATCGTCTTATCGATGTCGTTGTAGATCGTTTGCGCGCTGAGCGTAACCGAAAAATGAAATCCGTGCCACAGGGCGTCCATCGATCGCCGCAGCCTCAGCTGCGGAGATCCCAGTCGAAAGAAGGTCATCGCGGTTGAGATCGTGGCGGTAACTACCGTGCAAATCAGGTAAACATAGCCCCATTGAAGCGCTGTCGGATGACTGTGCAGCATAACCAGCACCAGCGCCCCCAACAGCCGGATGAAGCTAATGAGGAGGGTGATGAGGGCCGTCCACTGGAGTTGCTCGAAGGCCTGAAAGGCCTGTCCGGCGATCGCCATCAGGCTCATGCCGGGAATATCGGCGATCGCGACCACCAGCACCAGATTCACGGGAATCGTGCCCGGGAGCAAGGTTCGCGAGATCAGAAGAACAAATGCGATCAGCAAGGTACTGCAGATCGCTGTCGTCACCAGGGCGTCTCCCCACGCCGTTGGGAACTCCGTCTTGTTGCGCGCTACCGACCGCACCAGCAGATGGCCGCTGCCGAGTGCGGCGAAAGGGTAGACGATACCCACCAGCGCCGCCACGCCCACGAACGACCCGTAATGATTGGCGCCGAGCGTCCTGGCGATAATCGTGAAATATGCAGCCTGAACCAGAAGACGAAGCCCCTGTCCCAGCGACATCCACAGAGTATTTCTGGCAAGCTTGCTCTTGATCCGCGCCCTCAGCATATCCTTCCGGCCTGTCGGATGTTTTCGACCGTCCGCCTGTCTCTCATCATCCGGCAAGAACCTCTTCGACGGGTAGTGTTCCGTCTGTGGCAAAACGTGACAGGCGTGATGCCTGGAGTGCAACAAGAAATAGATACGCTGGATTCAGATAGAGATACCGGCGCCACAACCGTTTCGGCTCGGCGCAAAGACGGAACAGCCATTCCAGGCCGCGGTCCTGCATCCAGGCCGGCGCCTGCGCAAGCTGCCCGGCAATGAACGGAAAGGCCGCGCCCACTGCCAATACCGGCATCGACAGCACGTCGCGAAACTCATACGCGAAACACTCCTGCCGGGGGCAGCCCAGTCCCACAAACGTGATCGCGGCTCCCGAACCCACGATACGCTCGGCGATCTCCGTTTTCTCTTCACCCGTGAGCCGGCGGAACTTCGATGGCTCGCTGCCGGCGATCCGAATGGCGGGAAATCGCTCCTGGAGCGATTTCCTCAGCGCGGAGAGCACCTCCGCCGTTGAGCCGTAGAGATAGATTGGCAAGCCCTCAGCCGCTGCACACTCGCACACTTTGAGAGTCAGAGTGGGACCGTAGACCCGATCGTCGAGTTTGGCCCGGTGAAGCCAGTTCAACACCCAGCGTACCGGCTGACCGTCAGGGACGAGAAGATCGAAATGATTGAGACGAAATTTCTGGGCGGGATCGAGCACCCCGGTCATCACGCCGTGCACGGCGACCGCCGAAACCGCTGCTGGGCGCCGTTCATGCGCGGCGCGCAGAATAAACTGGACGCTCGCTTCGTAATCGACCGCGTCAATCAGGATTCCAATGACATTTTTCTTCCCTAACTGGCGCATAGCTCACCCCAACGCTCCACGTTGAGCTCATATATCTCGTTCAGGATTCGCGGAACGTCAAAGGTGATTTTCCACTCTGGATAATGAGACTGGAACCGGCGCAAATCGCTGATCCACCAGATGTGATCTCCGCGTCGGTTCGCCTCGACATATTTGCAGTCGAATCGGTTTTGGGAGATCTGCTCGCATAGCGAAATCGCCTCCTGCATCGAGCAGTTGCTATGCCGGCCCCCGCCGATGTTGTAGACCTCGCCGGAACGCGGATTCCTGAATACACTGTCGAACGCCCGCACCAGGTCTGCGGCATGGATGTTGTCGCGGACCTGTTTCCCTTTGTAGCCGTAGATTGTGTAGGGCGCGCCGGTAATAGCGCATTTCATAAGGTATGCCAGGAAGCCGTGGAGCATGGTTCCCGAGTGATTCGGACCTGTCAGACAGCCGCCCCGGAAGCAGGTTGTCTTCATACCGAAGTAGCGTCCGTATTCCTGGACAAGGATGTCGGCCGCGACCTTCGACGCGCCAAACAGGCTGTGCAGCGTGCCATCGATCGACATCGTCTCCGGGATCCCGCACGCATATTCGTGGTTCGGATCGATCTCCCAGCGCGTCTCCTGTTCGATCAGGGGCAGCTCGTTGGGCCGGTCTCCGTAGACCTTGTTGGTAGACATGTAGATGAAAACCGCGTCGGGCGCGCACTGACGCGTCGCTTCCAGCATCGTCGAGGTTCCGTTCGCGTTTACGCTGAAGTCGGTGAAGGGCTCTCCGGCCGCCCAGTCGTGCGAGGGCTGCGCTGCCGCGTGAATGACGAGTTCGATGTCGCTGCCGTATTCCTCGAAGATGCGGTTGATGCTCTCTACGTCACGAACGTCCGCATCGTAATGCCGGAATCCGCGAACCTCCTTCTTCAGCCGCTCCGTCATCCAGTGCGTGGATGCCGAATTGCCGAAAAACTGCGCTCGCATTCCGTTGTCAATTCCCACAACTTCGATTCCCAGAGATGCAAAATAGCTGACTGCCTCTGATCCGACTAACCCGGATGATCCGGTTATGATGGCAACGCCCATGAGAGCTCCTTTTGCTGTTTTTCGATAGGAACACGACAAACGTCTTGCGCGTCAGCTTTGCCGCAAGAACATATAAGTACAGATGAGGAGCACGGAAGAATCGGCTGCGGGATCAGGCAGCCCCGGCTCCCCGAAAAACGGCGGGGACCGTACGAGTCAGAATTTTAAGATCGAGCCACAGCGACCACTCGTCCAGATATTTAAGATCAAGCTCCATCCACTCTTCGAAGGAGAGATCGCTGCGGCCGTGCACCTGCCACAGGCACGTAATGCCCGGTTTAATGCTGAAGCGCCGGCGTTGCCAGTCTTCATGAAATCCGTCAAAGTCGCGCACGGGAAGCGGGCGAGGCCCGACAAGGCTCATATCGCCCGCCAGCACATTCAGCAGCTGCGGCAGCTCATCGATGCTGCTTCGGCGCAGTAGCTTGCCCACCGGGGTGATCCTGGGATCGTTCCTGATCTTGAAAACCGGACCGCTGGCTTCATTGCACTTCTCCAGCTCGGGCATGAGCGCCTCAGCATTGTGAACCATCGAGCGGAACTTCAGCATCTTGAATCGGCGCTTGTTCAGCCCAATGCGTTCCTGGCGAAAGAAGATCGGCCCGGGCGAGCTGAGCTTCACAGCGACCGCTGCAAGCACGAAGAGCGGAAAGAGGCCGACGAGCGCGGAGCTCGCCACCGCGATATCGAAGACGCGTTTCAAAATACGTGGCCAAAGTTCGCTCGCCGAGGTGTAGGTCGCAATGTATTGGTCGCCTTCAAAATCCTCAGGGCGCCAGCGGGTGTACCTGACTCCGAAGATGTCGGAGTGGATTCGCATCGTAATTCCGTGCTGCTGGCAAAGATTGGCCACATGGGAACAGTGCTTGTAATAGGATCCTAACGGCAAATAGATCGCGACTTCGTCTACCACGTTTCGACGTAAATACTCTTCCAGGCCCGCATAATCGCTGACCACCGGAAAGCCGACCCTTTTCAGCGCGCCGAGCCCCGGCCAGTCGTCGTCAACGAATCCAAGCAGGCGATATCCACGCTCGCGGCTGACCAGAATGCGGCGCGCAAACTCCATGGCGCGTGCGTTGGTACCGAGGATTAGCATGTGGCGCTGATCGCGGCCATGTGTCCGCACATGATCGCCCACAATGCGCAAAGTGAATCGGGAGGCGATCAAGAAGCATGTGGTCAGAAGCCAGAACTCCGCCAGGAATTCAATGGTGATCATCCGGATAGAAAACACGTAACTCAGCGCCAGAAAAAAAGTGATGTAGGCTGTCGTAGCGCGCAACAAATCCAGCGCCTCGCTGTTGCGGCCGGTCAACCTGCGCGACCGGTACAGGCCGCACAGCGTGAAGATCACGTGGCAAACGATAAGCGCGAAGAGAAGGATGACGAGATTCGATATCTTGGCCCGCATGGAGAGGAACTGGCCAAGCGTTACGGTGTGGTCGGCGTTTGCGCGGCTTATCGTGGTCAATGCGAACGCCAACACGACCAGCACGAGATCGAATAGCTTGAGAAGTCCGATTATCAGCCGATGATGATCATTCATGTGAGCTCTCCGCGGTTTTCTGAGGGGTGGGAAAAGCGAAGGGACTCCGAGTTACGATCACAACAAAGAAAGCGAAGCTTGCAGACCCGAAACGAGATTGGCGCCGAATTACGAGGCCGAATCAAGAGATTGGGCTCGTAAAACGAGCGTTTCATTCAAGCTGAGTTGGCGCGCACGGCCGGGGAGATCGTGATGCGTTTCTTTACAACATCTTGTAGATGGCTTGAGGAATGGGAAAGGTCCGTTTGTTCAGCACCGCGGCCAGAATAGGCACTTTGGCCGCCTGCAGGTTCTCCGTCACTGCGGCTGCTGCCTCGCGTCGGGTTGTATTTGCTTCAATGACGAGGACAAGACCGTCGGAGAGCTGTCCAAGCATGACCGCATCCGAATAGCGATTCAGCGGAGGCGCATCCACAATGACGAAATCAAACTCCTTCCGCAGTTCGGCGATGCGTGAGCGCAGCTGCTCTGATGCAAGCAGATTCGGCGAATCCACCGCCAGTGTGCCGGACGAAAGCAGCCAGAGATTCTGTTGGGGCAGTGGCTTGGCAAACTTGCTTACTGATTCGTCGCGCAGCAGCGCCTCGGTCAGTCCGAAGTGATTCGGCACGCCGAACATTCCCGGCAATGCCGGGGAACGGAAGTTGGCTTCGACAAGGCACACGCGGCCGCGGTTGTTCCTGGCTAAAGTCTCGGCCACGGCTGCGCAGATGTGACTGCAGCCATTGCCGTGATCAATCCCCGCGAAGGTCACCACCCGCGGCGGCTCTTTGACCTGCAGAACGAACACTTGCTGCACGAGACGCTGCGCCTCTTCGCTGGCCCAAATGCTCTCAGAATGATTACCATTCCACTTGAAATCCGAGAGCGGAACTCTGGAGCCGGACTCTTCTGGAACCTGTTCCTTCTCGATCTGCTGCATCAGTTCAAAGTGCTTGCTCATGAATTTCCTCTTTTCTTCCTGAGGCTGATGAGGCTATCCGCCGGTCGGCACTTGACGGCCGACTCCCGGAGAGGTGACAGCTTCGGGCATGATGATTGTGTTGCCTTGCTTGACGTGATTGGGATCCGCGATTAGCGGATTGAGCTCGATGATTCGCTTCAGAAGTGCCGGCTGGCACCGGCCGAACTGTTCGGTGCACAGGTCGCTCAGTGATTGTGTCCTGCGCGCTTCTACGAGGTGGATCTTGTTGCCCGCTGTCGCCGGAAGATCCACCAGACCGACGGCAGCTATCTTCCTGCGAGTGTCCTTGTTCCCATGAACCGGAGGTGCCGGAGATGATCCCTTCGCATTGTCGGGCTGGGTCGACAGGGTGCTTTTCGCCTGGCCGGCGCGCGTTGAAACTGTTGTCTGCTGCGACGTTACGACTGGAGCCGGCTCCGGAATCCGAGCATCGGTCGAGGCCGGCGCAGCGACTGGAGCAGGCTTCCGAAGTTTGGCGTCGGTCGAGAGCGTAGGCGGACTGATCGTCGCGTCGCGGTGAATCTTGTTCATCGCCTCGTCGCCGGAACTGGCCAGAACCAATACGCACGCCGTGATGGACACGATAAAGAACACAGCTGCGATTGCAGCAACACGCAACCCCAGACGCCCTTTGCGTCTCGGCGGCGCCATGCACGGTCGTTCGTCGGTCGCTTCGGTGATGGTGATGGGCTCGCTCCGTTCCACCTTTTGCACCTTGAGGTCGCCGATCACCTCGCGAATGATCTCTGCATCGAGGGTTCGTTTGCCTAAAGCGCAGCCGATGGTAAGCGCGTTGAAGCAGATGTTGTTGATGTTTCGGGGAATTCCGCCGCTATGCCGGGCAATCATCTCCATCGCGTCATTGGTGAACAGCGATTTGCCGTTTCCGTAGCCCGCTACCTTGAGCCGGTGCTGAACGTAGTTCGCAACCTCGATCGTCGAAAGCGAACTGAGGCTGGCAAAGATCGAGATCCGCTGGCGAAGCTGCAAAAGGTTCGGTTCGGCGAGCCGATCTGCAAGCTGCAGCTGCCCGCAAAGAACGATCTGGATCAGTTTCCGGCTCGGCGTCTCGAAGTTGGACAACATGCGCACGGCTTCGAGCACCGCGAAGTCGAGATTCTGCGCTTCGTCCAGGACCACGATGAGCCTCTTCCCGGTCTTGCTCTGCTCCAGCAGAATCTCGTTGAGGCGGGTTTCGAGGTCGACCACGCTTCCCGGTGGATTTTTCTCACCCAGATCGATCAGCAAAGCGCGAAACAGGTCCAGGGGATTCTGAATCGACTGGAACAGGAAGATGGTTCGCGCCGTGTCGCCCAGCCGCGCCAGGGCTTCGAAAAGAATCGTGGTCTTGCCCATCCCCGGGTTCGCGATCAGCGAGACGAATCCCAGACCCGATTCGATTCCGTACAGCAGCGCGGCCAATGCTTCACGATGGGTCGCGGTAGCGCACAGAAAGCGTGGATCCGGCGTAACGCCGAACGGCTGCTCGCGAAGATTGAAGTAGCGCAAAACCATGGTCTTCCCTAAGCGGTTTTCTTTGACATGGGAACGACCACCGGGATTCCCAGCATGTCGACCACCTCGGCCGGAGAATGGAACGAAGAATCGAAGTAGTCAAAGGCGTAGGCAGTCATGGTACTCAGGAATGCTGCGAGCAAAAGCGCCAGCAGGACCACCGTGAGGGGTGACATGATTGGCAGGACCGGAATCGACGGCGGGATGGCGATGTCGACGTTTTCAATCGTCGTTTTGTCCAGCGCGTCTGAAGTCCTTGCCTGTTCGCGCTTGGCCAGGTAGAGCAGATAATTCTCCTCATTGGTTTTCTGGTCGCGCGTCAGATCAGTCAGATCCAGATTTTTTTCGGCCAGTTCGGTCATCTTTGACTGCAGGTTGTTGATGCTCGCCTGGTTCGCGGCAAGACTGGCCTTCTGTGCAGCAAGATCGGCCTGCGCCTTGGCCAAATCTTCACGCAACAGTTCGTAGGTTGGGTCTATATTCGTAGCCTCGGTTACGTATTTGGTGTTCTCCGCCTTCTCAAACGCCGCCTTGGCCTGTGCAACCTCCTCATCTGCTTCCTTCACCATCGGGTAGCTCGGATCGTATTTCAGCAGCAATTGCGTTCGCTTAGTTTCCGCTGCCAGCAGCGCCGTGCCGAGATTCTGCAACAGCATGTCCGGTGGAGCGGACGACGACTGTGTCGTAACGCGCGGCGAAGTCGTCTTCATCTGGCCTTGATCGCTGCGAATGCGCATTTCATCTGCGGCAATCGTCTGCTGCGTAGCATGCATTTGGCCAATAGCGCTGGTCAGTTGTTGATCGAGGTCTGTACGCTCCACGTCTGGAGCGGCGCCACCCGATGTTTGCACAAAGGTGCGCAGTTTTGCCTCCGAGTCATCGAGGGCCTTCTTATAGCTGTTTGTTTGTGCGGCAAAAAATTCATACGACCCCTGTGGGCGATGCACTTCCGCGTGTTTCTCGAGGTAGAATCCGGCGAGCGAATTCAGCACCGAATAAGAGAGTTTCGGGTCGTGGGAGCTGTAAGAAACATCGATAATGTTCGCCTTTGTCGAAGGCCTCACCTTGATCTTCCGCGCCAGCGTTTTCACGGCCTGAGCAACGCGGTAGGACTCGTCATGCCAAGGAAGAATATTGCTCAGCCAGGAGGTTCTGTCCTGCAGGTGATTGGCGATCACCACTTTCTCGAGGATGTCCTGACTGAGGAGAAGTTCGGCCTCGGAATTGATCTCCTCCTCGGCGACGGCGATCTGCTCGGTAATTGTCTGGTTCGGCACGCCTGTGGTTACAGGTGAATCAACGCGCTCGCGATTAACCAGGATCCCCATCTGCGACTTGTACTTGTAGAGGAAAAGCAGGCCCAGCGGGACCAGCACGACAAATGCAGCCACAAGCGTGATAATGAGAATCCGCTTCTGCCGGAAAAGAGGGGCCAGCAAATCGCGCAATGAAATGCCTTCTTCTCCTGGTGTCGGACGGCGTCGAGCGATGATCCTTTGCATATGCAAACTCCTTTTCATTGCATGCGGAGCGTCAGAGAATGATTGGGGGCACGCGAACTAGGGGATCCCATACCACCCGGCAACGCCGTTGAACGTGTACGGGACGTACTTCTTAAACTTGGCAATGAACTTCTCCGGCACATAGATCATGTCGCCGGGCATAACCGTTGCGTCCTCGTTCACGTTCTTGCCGTTCAACACGTCCTTGAGATTTACTTGCTTCACTTCCATCCAATCCTTGGAGGTACGGTGAAACAGAAAGATCTGCGTCTTTGCGGTTTGCATAGTCATCCCTCCGGCCACAGCGATCGCCTCTGCCACCGTGATGTCGGAGCGCAACTCATACTGCCCAGGTTTGCCGACCTGGCCCGACACGGTGAAAAACGGCTTCTGAAAATCCTGCACGTCAATATTCACGATCGGGTCGTGTAGAATTCCCGCGTAAGCCTTCTTGACGACCTCTACGAGTTCAGGAGCCGTAAGACCTTGCGCGTACACGCTACCCGCATTCTGGAGGCTGATATAGCCGTCCGGCTGGATCGTGACCGTCTGGTTCAACTCCGTCGAAAGCGGAAAGCTGACCAGCAACACATCTTCGCGCTGCAGAACGTAGCGAGGATGCCTCTGCTCGAGTACAGGACCCGAACCGACCGCACTTTGCGCCTGGCAAACTGCTTGAATAGCTAGCAGGCCAAACACCGCTGCGCAGAGTGCGAACGCGCTCGAAATAATTTTCCGCATCTTCATCGAATACTCCTTTCCAAAGCTCGCAACCGATGTGCCGCAGGCCGAACCTGCGCCGGCGCTTCGCCGCATGAGGGAGGGCTCTCGAGCGCGGCGGCGCAATCGTCAATTCGCTCCACGTCGTCCCGATCCACGTGTACCGCAAGAGAACGATGGATCATGCCGATCGAGATCACAAGGCGCGCCAGGGAATTCGTGCGAATCAGTCGCCCTTCCATGCCCGCAAGGGGCCCTCGAACAACGCGCACCTTGTCTCCCTCTTCAAGAAGCGGATGGACTGTGCATTCAATCCTGCGCTCGACCACGGTGCGAACCGCCTCGATCTGGTCTTCGGGAATAGGTAACGGCCCATGGCTGTTGCCCACAAAGCCGGCGACTCCCGGTACATGGAGCACCCGAAGCTTGCTGCCATCCGAGAGGCTCATTCTTACGAAGAGGTATCCGCTGAAAAGTGGCACATTGACCGTTTGCTTTCGGTCGCTCCACTGGCGGGACTCAGATTTCAACGGAAGAAAGTTCGTAACTCCCAGGGACCCAATCATCGCGGCAGCAACCTTCTCCTGTCGCGACTTCGTCCACACAGCGAACCAGTGGGTCCCACAAGAGTGATCCCCCGAACAGCCCTCAATTGTGCTTGAGCTCTCGATTGAACGGGAATTTTCTTCCAGTGCAATTATGCTGGCAGACATAGCTTCGCCCCTTCGGTCCCACGCCCGAATTCAAAGTGGGTAGTCGATCAACTTTCACGCGCGAGGGGAAGCCTAACGTTCACGCGCCAAGGGGGAGGTGCCTTACCGTTCTTCACTTCATTCACTGCAGCGCCAGATTGCGATTGCGCTCAGGCTGGACCCGTCAGTTAACCGATTACGCCTGCATTCCGGTGTCATGGCGATCATGACCAACTGCGTTCAACACCACAGGCGTACATCGCTTGCTATATTTTGCGCCATTCGTGGAACTTCGAACGCTTGATTCTGCACTCGCCTCGAGTCGAAGCGCATTTCAGTGCAAGCTGTTCGTCTTGACGGTTCCGTGGAACTGAAGCATATCCCGATCCCGCGCAGGTAGTCAACAAGTGATCTTGGGAAACAGACGCCCGCCGCGGTTACTCATTTGGTAATCCTGATCGAACACGTCAACCATCGCGCAAACTCTCGCATCGCGCAAACTCTCGGGAATCCAATTGCAACATCTTCGGTGCGCGTATAGCAATGGTGCAATTGGCGTAGTCTGCAAATCCCGGCGTTACGACACCGAGAGCACAAGCTACGGCGATCTTCGTCGTCCGGAGCGTAGCATTGTAGGCAGTGGCAATCTTCGAATAGACCAGGAGTCTCCGAGTCTGCGAGGTCACGCAACGACTCGGCGGGGTGCCTCTCGGATTGCTACCCGGAAAACGTCAGGACTCTATCGGAGCTGCTCCCGGTATCAGGTGTGCGCGGTGGATGGAGATAAAGGGGAGCAGGTCGGATAGAGGGGTTTGAAGGAAGGCGTTGGTGCGATCGGGGAAGGACGCTGGCTATGGGGTTTTCATCCTCTGGGCTGGGCCGAGGCAGCAAGAGCAGGCGTGCAGAGTGAGCGGAGATCCTCTATGTGGCCATTCGTGAGGGATGCCGAAGAGGATGCGGAACACAGCGTCGGCGGGACGGAAAGCGCCATTTTCGGGCCTGAGGCACACCTCCAGTAAGTGTGCAGTGCAGCACGCGATGAGTGCCGCTTGGAACAGACTGCTAGGAAGAGTCAAGCAGGTATGCCTCCTTTGGTTCGGCGAAGAAGAGTTGGGCGGAGGTCATTCGCTCAAGGAGATGCATGCGTCCATGGCAGCGCGGGCACTTCCATAGCGTGGGTCTTGCCAGGAAGGGTGTATCGGCTGGAGGAGCCTGGTTGAGCAGGTCACGGCAGAGCGGCAGCATGCGGGCTCGTCTGCGGTTGGCGAGGAAGCCGAAGTAGCGGATGCGGGGAAAACCTCGTGGCAGCACATGCTGGACGAAGCGGCGCAGGAACTCTTCGGAAGCAAGTAACATCGTGCGCTGCTTGCTTTGGTGAGCATAGTCCTTCCAGCGGAAGCAGACCTCGGAAGGTGAGACGGAGAGCAGGCGATGGTTGGAGATGGCGACGCGATGGGTATAGCGTGCCAGGTAATGCAGCACGTGCTCAGGGCCACCGAAGGGCGGTTTGGCATAGACGACCCAGTCTTGCCGATAAAGCGTGCGCAGGAAGAGGGCGAAGGGCTTCTCCTCATGGAGCGGCATGCACTCGCCGAAGAAGCGCAACTGATGGCGGGCAAAGAGGCGCCGCAGTCCGGCGACGAACTTGCCGCGGAAAACGCGGCTGAGCACCTTAACCGGTAGGAAGAAGTTAGAGGGTGCAGATATCCAACATGTGTGGTCCGGCGTGAGTCCGCCACCAGGTACCACGCAGTGGATGTGCGGATGTGGAGTAAGTGTCTGTCCCCAAGTGTGCAGGATGGCCAGGAAGCCAGGCTCTGCGCCGAGATGCTTCGGATCAACAGCGACGTCGAGCAGAGCGGCGGCACTGGCTTCGAACAGCAAGGAAAAGAGCTGCCGCTTGTTCTGCCACATCAACGGCACCAGCATATGCGGCACGCTGAAGACCAGGTGGTAGTAGCCGACGGCCAGCAGTTCCTGCTGTCGCTTGGCCAACCACTGATCGCGTGCACCGGTCTGGCATTTCGGGCAGTGCCGGTTGCGGCAGGAGTTATACGAGATAGCCTGATGTCCGCAGCTCACGCACGCATCGCGATGACCGCCGAGCGCAGCGGTACGGCAGCGAGCGATCGCATCGAGCACCTTGTGCTGCGACCAGGTTAACGAAGCGCTATACCGTTGCCGGAAGCTATCACCACTGATGCGAATGATGTCGGCCACCTCGAAGGGCGGCCGGCTCATCGCTTCCGGTCCTGCTGTCCGGCACGAAGCGTGATCTGCTCCAGCGGGTTGATGGCGGCATGGAGGTGACGTCGTGAGAGCTGGAGGTAGACGGTTGTGTCTTCGAGCCGCTCATGGCCCATCAGCAGCTGAATCGTGCGCAGATCGGCGCCGGCTTCGAGCAGGTGCGTCGCAAAGCTGTGCCGCAGCGTGTGCGGGTGGATCTTCTTCGTGAGTCCGGCGCGCGTGGCCGCTGTGCGGCATGCGTGCCAGACAGTCTTGTCGGAGATAGGCTGGTCGGTGCCACGCTGGCCCGCGGTGCTGGGAAAGAGGTATCCGCGCGGCTTCTTCCATCGCCACCAGCTGCGCAGCTCTTCGAGCAGCTTCGGCGAGAGTGGCACATCGCGGTCTCTGGCGCCCTTGCCCTGGCGGATGTGGATGACCATGCGCTGGCTGTCGATGTCTTCGACCTTGATCCTTGCCGCTTCCGTCCTGCGTACTCCGGTGGCATAGAGCAGCACCAGGATCATGCGGTACAAGCGGTTGGGTGCGGCGTCGATCAACCGCACGACTTCATCCTGGCTAAGCACGGTCGGCAGCTTGTGTGGCACCTTGGGGAAGATGAGATCGTCGTAGGCCAGATCGCTCCGCTTCAGCATGCGCTTGTACAGGAACCGCAGCGCCGAGATGCGGATCTCGACGGTACTGGGCTCAAGCTTCTTCTCCTGCAGCAGGTATCGCTGATAACGTCGCAGGTGCTCAGGACCCAGTTGCTCGGCGCTGAAGCTCGTGCAGCATGCGCTGGCGAAGTGGAGTCATAGGAACCTCCTCCCTATGACTTCTCACCCTAGCCCGGCATAACTCCCTTCGCTAACCACCACTCTCAAGTCCGTCGCGCCAGCGACTTCGTTCTAACCGGGGTTTTTGTTTACTGATTCAGTAAGTCCCTTTCACTTTGCCGATTGGTCGCCTTTCCGGACAAATGACTATGCAGAGTTTTACTCCCGAGTGACAGGCCGTCCAGAACTCCTATCGATTGATCAGTCTGATATTCGCATGTCGGAACCGCATGATCATGATCCGTCGCGAACTGCTTGGCGATAGTCTCTGCTGGTCCACTCTCGCAGATGAATCCCAACTCGTCCAACGTGTGGTCGAACGGGAACGGCTGATCTTGAGATTCTTAGATCCTGACTGTCACATCTCAAGGTGACGGGGTACTAGGCTGCTGCTCATGACTGAGCAGAACACGACGTAATCCAGGGCACACTGGACCTCCTGATCCTGAAAACGCTAAGTCTTGAGCCTATGCATGGTTTCGGCATTGCTCGACGCGTCGAGCAGGTTTCGCGAGACGTGTTTAAGGTTAACCCGGGATCTCTTCTTACGGCTCTTCAGCGTCTGGAACGCGCCGGCTGGCTCGATTCCGAGTGGGGGAACACGGAAATCTCGCGTCGAGCGAAGTTCTACATTCTCACGGGCTCAGGAAGGAAGCAGTTAGAGATCGAAGAGGCGGATTGGAATCGAGGGGCCTCAGCGGTTGCACGCCTTCTTCGGCAGGAGGCTTAAGCATGTCATTGTGGCGCCAAGTGACTCATGGCCTCGTGGGCTGCATCGAAACGAGCTAGACAGGGAAATCGACGAAGAGGCACATTACTTCGAGGAAATGAACGCTGCTTATCGGGAGCGCGGTCTTTCTGATGAGGATGCCCACAGAGCGGCGCGCCAGGAGTGCGTGAACCTGCAACACAGTCAAAGAGCAGGCGCGCACATATGGATGGGAAAGCACACTAAGAACATTTGCCGCTGATCTCCGCTTCGCAGGACGTCAATTGCGGCGCAATCCTGTATTCGCGGTCACCGCTGTTCTTATACTTGGCATCGGCATCGGCGCGAACACCGCCATCTTCACGTTCGTCAACTCCGTGCTGCTCCGTCCACTTCCTTATCCCGAGCCGAATCGACTGACCATCATCTTCTCTTTTCCATGCGCCGCATGTTAGGACGCTTTTTCGGGCCGGAAGATGATCTGGAGAACGCTCCCTCAACCATTGTGCTTTCTCACCAGCTATGGGTCCGGAAATTTTGGAGGCGATCCCCCGGATTATCGGTACGTCAGTGCCCCTCGGCCGCGCCTCCTCGGTCGTGATCGGCGTATTTCCGCAGAATTTAAGGCTGATCTTTCCCGAAGATGCCAGCGTCCCCCCAATGTGGATTATTTCCAATCAATCCCGATTGGGCCATGGGAGCCTGTCCCCCTAAGCCATAAAATATGTTCATTTGCTGATAAGCAGACAGTTTTTCTGTTCATAGCTACCTCCATCGGCGTATACTCCGGCCAACGTAGCGATTTCTCGCGTGAGCCTGCCCCTGTGATTCGGTGGCCCCGGTGAGATCGCCTGCGAGGCCAGTTTTCTTCAGCGAAATCCGGAGGATTACAAAAACATGATCTCCCCTAAATGGCTCTCCCGCGGCGCGGTGGTCTTCTCCGCCGCGCTGCTTTTTCTCTTCGCCCTGAGCCCCAGGTCAATCAATGCGCAGACGGTCACGGGAAATATAACTGGAGCGGTCACCGACTCGAGCGGCGCGGCCATTGTTGGCGCCTCCGTGACGGCGCGGAATGTGCGGACCGGAGTGGAGACAGAGGCAAAAACCAATCAGGCGGGAGTTTACGACGTCCGGTTTCTCCCGATCGGACAGTACGAGGTGACTGCAAAGGCAGCGGGGTTTTCCACACAGACGGTTTCGGCGTTTGCACTGGAAATTGATCAGACGGTGAAGTTAGACCTGAAGCTGACGGTGGGCAGCCAGGCGCAGACGGTGACGGTGAGTGAGTCGACGGCGCCGATTCTGAATACAGAGAATCCCACCCTTAGCGGGACGTTCACCGCGACAACGATCCAGAACTTTCCGCTGAACGGCCTCGATTTTTCGGCGTTGACCCTGTATGTACCAGGAGCGGTAAGCACGGCGGGCACGGCGGGCACGACGAGCATCGAGCGTAGCACGTACTACACGGATTCGATCAACTTGAACGGTAACCGCGCGCAGGCGAATAACTACACGCTCGACGGCATCGATATCAACGAAGATTTCAATAACCTGATCTCTTACAGCCCGTCTCCGGAATCGCTGCAGGAACTGAAGGTGCTGACGGCGAACTCTCCGGCGGACTACGGCAACGTGAACGGCGGCGGGGTCGTGGCGGTTCTCAAGAGCGGCACGAACAGTTTTCACGGATCGGCTTTCGGGTATCTGCAGGACTACAAGATCAACGCGAATTCGTGGAGCAATAATCACGCGGTTCCGGTGATCCCGGTGAACCCGTATTCCCAGACGCAGTTCGGAGGCACCTTCGGTGGCCCAATCCTGCGCGACAAGCTCTTCTTCTTCGTCGATTACCTTGGATCGCGCTACCACAAAGGTGGAACGTCATCGGCCAGCGTCTTCACGCAGGCGATGCGCAATGGAGATTTCTCCGCGCTTCTCACCGCGAGCAACCCGATCCAGCTATACGATTCCCAACACGGCTTTGCGCCTTTCCCCGGCAACACGGGAGTTCCGGTGGTGAATCCGGTAGCGGCCTACCTGTTTGCGCATCCCGAGTTCTATCCGCTGCCTAATGCGACGCCTAGTGACGGGATCGTATCCAATGACCTGCAGGGCCCCTCACGCAACTTCAAGGCCAACAACCAGGGAGACATCAAGATCGAGTACGATCTCCGCCAGGCAGACAAGATTACGGGCTTCTATTCGATGTCCACAGCGTATGACGGGAGCACCGCGCTGTTGGCAATCACGTTCCCCCCACAGAATCGTTTTCCCACCAAAGTTACGGGTGCGAACTGGGTACACATCTTCTCGCCGGCGGTTGTGAATTCGGCACGAATCGGATTTACCCGCACGGTATGGAACCAGGGCATCCCGACCGACCCGACCGGCCAGTTCGGAACCACCGGCAATCAGAAAGTCGGCATCCCTTTCCCGAATCAGGCCTATGACGGCTTTTCCTTTCAAAGCTTCAAAAACAACGACCTTAGTGGCGTGGGCACGCCGGCGCTCAGTGGCGGCATCATCGACAACACCTTCAGCTATATCGATAACCTGACGTGGCAGAAGGGCAGACACACCTTGAGTTTGGGCATCCAGGCGATTCGCTACCAGAACAACTATCCCACAAGCAATAACTACGGATACCTGGGCCAGCTCGTCTATAGCGGTGGATTCACGAGCAATCCTTCGCTGAGCAATGCAGGAGGATATGACGGCGCGGACTTCCTTCTCGACAACGTGAGCGCCGCGCAGGCCACACTCAGCAGCGTGAATGTGGGACAGCGGCAGTGGCGCATCGCGGGCTTCGCAGCCGACGACTTCAAGATCATGCCGAAGCTGACGCTGAACATCGGCGTGCGCTACGAGTGGGACCAGCCGTGGACCGAGGAGAACAACAAGACCGGCAACATCAACATCGCAACGGGGCAGGTGATCTATGCTGGTGGGCACGTGCCGACCGGTGCGCCCGCCGGCTCAGGCCTCTGCGGCAACGGCGCCTGTTATCAGAGCAACTACCGACAGATTATGCCGCGGCTGGGCTTTGCGTACCAGGCGACGGATCGGTTTGTGATCCGCGGCGGTTACGGTGCGACCAGCTTCTATGAGGGCAACTCGTCTAATCAGCGGCTCACGTCGATTACTCCGTTCATTCAGGCGGTAAACGCGGTAACTGTTGCGCCGACTCCGGGCAATCCCGGCACGCCGCGCACGGTAGAGCAGGGTTTTGCCGGTGGTTCGGTGACCTTTGGCGGAACCTTCAACGTGTATCCGCAGAATATCCAGCCGGCGTATGTCCAGGAATGGAACCTCACCACGGAATACGCGCTCACAAACACGACGACGCTGCAAGTCGGATATCTCGGCGAGCAGGGCCAGCACATCGAGGACTACGGCAACCTGAATCAGTGGCTGGTGAACGGTGACATGACATCGGCTCCGTATTACAACAACCAGTATCTGGGCACTAACGCGATCGATCCTTCGGTGAGTATCGGTGCCGGCCCGTTGTTGATCACGGAATCGCGCGCGGCGATGAATTACCAGGCGCTGCAGGCGGTCCTGCGCCAGCGCGTGAGCCATGGGCTCGAATACACCGTGAACTACACCTACGGCAAGTCGCTAACGAACAGCCTGGGGAACTACGCCCTCAACGTGAACGGATTCAGCGGCGCCTTCCAGAACTACTACGATAGCGCTGCCGACTGGGGTCCGGCAGGCTACGACGTCCGCCACAATCTGACCGTGACGGGCGTGTACGACCTGCCGGTCGGGCGCGGAAGGATGTTTCTTTCTGGCGCGAACCGCTGGGTGGATGGGGCCATCGGCGGCTGGAGGCTCTCGACCGCAATCGTGTTGTATTCGGGATTCCCGCAGACGACGACCGGACCAGGGAATAATTCCCAAAGCTTCGGCAACTCGCGGCCGAATCAGTACCGGCCGCTAAAGATCGTTCACCGGACCATCGATAACTGGTTCGGCACGGATCCTTCAGCAACTCCGTGCACTACGCCAGGCGTCGACAACGGTGTGTGCGCCTTCGGTGTGCCTGCGCCCAATGCGTTCGGAACGGCGAGAAACGGCAACCTGCGTGGCCCGGGATTTCACAACATCGACATGTCCATATTTAAGGACTTTCATGTGTGGCGTGAGAACACGTTGGGCTTCCGCTTCGACGCCTTCAATGCGTTCAACATCGCGAGCTACGGCAACCCCGATACGGGAATCACCGATAGCAACTTCGGCAATATCTCCAATCAAGGCACTCCAACGCGATCGAACGAGCGACACCTGCAGTTCTCGGGGAATTACAGGTTCTAGGGCTGCAACGGAAGATTCAACGAGGGTTGTTACGCTTGTTTCGTCCGGCTGCTGAAAACCATTCGGCAGCCGGCTTTCTGAAGATATGTTCCTGTCCGGATCGGCTCTATGATCTCTTCCGCAGGTTGTGAATCTCTTCGAACGGTGAGCGGTGATGAGGGTTCTTGAAATCTGTGTCGATTCAGTGGAGTCGGCGGTGGCTGCCGAGCGCGGGGGAGCGCAGCGGATCGAGCTGTGCAGCGATCTGCTCGAGGGCGGTATTACGCCAAGTCCGGGTCTGCTGGAGCGCGTCCGCAAGAGGCTTGGCATTGACGTCTTTGTGATGATCCGCCCACGCGGGGGAGATTTCTTTTACACGGACGAAGAATTCGCCATCATGAAGGCCGACATCGCTCATGCCAGGGACCTCGGTGCGAATGGAGTGGTACTCGGTGTTCTCGACCAGGACGGCAATGTAGACGTGGAACGCACGCGCAAAATGGTTGAGCAGGCGCAGCCTCTGCCGGTGACTTTCCACCGCGCCGTCGACGTATCGGCGAATCTGGCCGACTCGTTGGAAAGGATTATCGCCAGCGGTGCCCGGCGGGTGTTGACCTCCGGCGGCAAGCGCCGCGCGGCAGATAGCACGCGCGACATCTCGCAGGCGATCCAAAAGACGCGGGGACGCCTGATTGTGATGGTCGGCGGCGGACTGAATCCGGAGAATATCGCCGCGGTATCCCGGGAGACTGGCGCGGCTGAGTATCACGCCAGCCTCAACACCGGGCTCCCGAGCCCGGTGCGATTCAAAAATCAGTCGCTTTTTCTCGGAGCCGATCTCGAACGGGAGTACATGCGCTATGTGGTGCGCGAGGAGGATGTGCGCGCGCTGCTCGAAGCCCTCGATCGGGCCAACCACAGTCGCGACCTGGCGATCCGGGATTTTTCCGCGAGCTCTTAAAGGCGTGATATAAGTTGTTTCTTTATGTCAGTCAAGACCGACGATCGAGCCAACCAGATTCTGCACGTGCTGCTCCGTCACGGCAGGGCATCGATCGACGACCTGATCCGCGAACTAGAGACCTCAGCTCCCAATATCCGGCGTGACCTGGCTAGACTCGAGCGGCGGGGTCTGGTTTGCCGCACGCATGGCGGAGCGGAGCTCTTCGGTCCTCAGATTTACATGCCGTTCCGCTTCGATGCGGAGTTCCAGACTCGCGAGGAACGCTTCGTCAAAGAGAAACGTCGCATCGCGCTCGCCGCCGCAGAGCTGATTCAGGAACATGAGACGATTGGTTTCACCGCCGGTACGACTACGACTCAGATCGCCCGCAGCATTCGCCATCGGAGCAACCTGCGCATCGTCACCAATGCCGTCAACATCGGGATGGAGCTATGCAACCAGGTGGGACTCAAGACCTCGCTCACCGGCGGGGTCGTACAGTGGGCAGGATCGTTCTCACTGATCGGCCCCGCTGCAATTCAATCGCTGAGCGAGATCAATATCGACCGCGCGTTTATCGGCGTCTGCGGCATGGATGCGAAGCGCGGCGCGAGCACCATCGAGGGCGATGAGGCCGTGGTCTTTCGCGCGATGGCTCGACAGGCCAGGCAGGTCGTTGTCGTGGCGGATTCGAGCAAGATGGGAATGGTGAGTCCGGCGCTGATCTGTCCTGCCACCGAAGTGCACATGGTAATCACCGATGTCGGTGTATCTCCGGATATCGTCGCCGAACTGAAGCACAAGGGCGTGGAAGTAATGACTGTGTGAGGCCTTCGTGGGTCATGATGGCAATCACACACGGGAAGCATGACTTGTCACTAGTAATCCGCTATCGAAAAGTGAAAACAATGGTCGTCGCTTGATTTCGCCTTCCGCTTTGGTTTGAAACTGATGTCAGTGCATTCCCTCGGAGGCGGCCATATCTTCGGGCGAAGGCCGCTTCATCAGGAACGGGAGTGGAACGAGCAGCGCGACGAGCACGCCAAGAACAAAGAATGCGCTGATGAATGCGAGAACATTCGCCTGTGCATCCACCATCTGCTGGAGCTGAGCCAGCGAGTCCTGCCCTGCGCTCGCAACGCTACTGCCAGTCGCAATGGCCGATTGCCTTAGCGAGTCCATCAAGCGATCAAAGAAAACATCGCCCTGATGCAGGTGCGACACGAGGTCGACGCGGCTGATCTGCCGGTGACGAGTGAGGTACGAGACCAGAAAGGAAGTACCGATGGCGCCGCCCAGGTTGCGCACGAAGTTGCTGATGCCGGAGACCTGGTTATTGTCTCCCTGGCGCATCCCCACATAGGCAAGCGTGCTGATGGGGATGAAGATCAGGGGCAGACCGATGACCTGGAAAATGCGCATCCAGACAATTGTCGTGAAGTCGACATCCGGCGTGATGCGCATCATCCAGAACATGCTGGCCGAAGTGAGGATGAATCCAACGGCGATCACCTTGCGCGGATCGAATTTGGTTCCGAGGATTCCCGCCACAGGCATGAGGAGCGCGAGTGCGATGCCTCCGGGAGACAACGCCCAACCGGCGCGCTCGGCAGAATAACCAAGCTGGAGCTGTAGGAATTGCGGAATTAATATGGTCGAGCCGTTCAGGACGACGCCAAGGGTGAAGTTGGAGATGGTCGCGGTTGCTAGATTGCGGCTCTTGAGCAACCGGAGCTGGATGATGGGATTCGAGTAAGTCAATTCTCGCCACACCATCGTTATGAGCGCCACTGCAGCGATCACGGCCGCCGAACAGATCAGTCCCGAATCGAACCACTCGAGCTGTTCCCCCTTGTCGAGTACATACTGCAGCAGTCCGACCCCAAGGACGATGGTTGCAATCCCGAGATAATCGGTGTTCCGTGCACGTTTGTGGAGCGCTTCGAGCACGTGCTGCGGATCCTGCACAACGCGGTGCGTGAGAAATAGTGAGAGGATCCCGATCGGCACGTTGATGAAGAAGATCCAGTGCCAGCTGAAGTTATCAGTGATCCATCCGCCTAGAGTCGGGCCCACGGCTGGCGCCACCACGACAGCCATTCCATAGATAGCGAAGCCCATGTTTCGTTGTTCGGGCGCGAAGGTATCTGCGAGGATCGCCTGCTCGCTGGGCCCGAGCCCACCGCCACCCAGTCCCTGCATCACGCGAAAAAGGATGAGCATCGGCAGAGTCGTTGCCAGGCCGCAAAGCATGGAGCTGAACGTAAAAAGGACCACGCAACCCATGTAAAAGCGCTTGCGGCCAATGCGGGTCGACAGCCATCCGCTCATCGGCAGGATGATGGCGTTTGAGACGAGATAGCTGGTCTGTACCCAGGTGCTCTCGTCCGAAGTTGCTCCAAGGCTGCCGGCAATGTGAGGCAGAGCGACGTTGGCAATCGAGGTGTCGAGAACCTCCATGAAGGTCGCGAGCGTCACCGTCATGGCGACAATCCATGGATTGAATCGCGGGGGAGCGGTTACTTGAGCCATACGGTAGCCTCAACGGACATGCCGGGGCGGAGTCGCTCCGAATCGGGCTGGTTCGCCTTGAGACGAATGCGGACCGGCATGCGCTGAACTACCTTGATGTAATTCCCGGTGGCGTTCTCAGGTGGCAGGACGCTGCTGCGAGCCCCAGTGATGGCCGGCATGCCTTCCACTGTGCCCGCGAAGTCTTTCTTGAGGCCATCTACGTGAACCTTGACCGGCTGGCCCACGCGCATTCTGGCCATCTGCGTTTCTTTGAAGTTTGCCGTTACCCAGGTGTCGCCGGTGGCGACGATCAGCATGAGAGGCTGAGCCTCGCTTACCCGATTCCCGATCTCCGCGCTGCGCTGGGTGACGATTCCCCGCACCGGTGAAACGATGTGGCAGAAGCTGAGATTGAGAGCAGCACGCTGGAGTTGTGCTGCCGCGATCTCGACGTTCGCTTCGGCGGTGGCCAGATTTGCTTCCTGGATAGATAACTGACGCGGGGAAGTACGTGCGGTTTGCTGGCGTCGAGCCGCCTGTGCGTCGATGTCGGCTTTACGCTGCTCCAGAACCTTTTCGGCGGATGCAACATTTGCCTTGGCTGCGGTGGCGTCCGCTTCAGAGGTTCGCGCAGCAGCGACCGACCGCTCGTAATCCTGCCTTGAGAGAGTGCCGGCCTCAAAGAGTTGCTCGTAACGCCTAAGCTCGGCATCGTCGCGCTCCCGAAGTGCTTCCGCTTGGGCCAGCTTTGCCGAAGTGCTTGCGAGATCCTGGGTAGCCGCAGCGGCCGCGGCTCTGGCTTGTGCGACCTGGGCATCGCCGGTCAACGCCGCCCCTTCATTCTCCGCTTCAGTAATGCCGACGGAGGGACGCTGTGCGTTCAATTGCCCGACTGCCTGGTCGTATTGGGCTTTGGCCTGCGCGTAGGCGACCTTCTGCTCACTCGGGTCAAGATCGACAAGGGGCTGCCCCGCCTCGACCGTCTGGTTATCCGTGACGTACACCGCCGCGGTAGTGCCGGAAATCCTCGAACTCACCACATTGAGGTGCCCATCCACCTGCGCGTTGTCTGTGGATTCATAGCGTTGCGAATAGAGAGCCCATGCGATCGCGGCTCCGCATGCCAAAGCCGCGGCGAGGCTTGCGATCACCATCCGAGCTCTCCTCTTCTCGGTTTTTTTCGTTGCCGGTAGCACTTCGAATACTGCAGCTTGTGGCATAAATAAAACATACTGACCAGTCAGTTTTATGTCAAGATGAAAGTAATGCCTACAGTTAATCTGGGAGAGATGACAATCGAAACATTAAGCAAGCAACAGCTTCGGACCCGGGAAACGCAGGCTCGCCTTCTCGATGCGGCCGAAGAAGTCTTTGTGCGCGACGGATACGAAACCGCACAACTGGATGAGATTGCCGCTCGAGCCGAGCGGAGCAAGGGAGCGGTCTACACCCACTTTGCGAGCAAAGAGGACTTGTTTCTGGCTCTCTTCGAGCAACGCACCAGGACTTATATCGACAAGCTGCTCGGTGAACTTCGCAACTGCAAGAGCCGGGAAGAGAGTTTGAAAGTTTTTCGCGAGTTTTATATCGGGCTGGCGGCTGACAGAAGCTGGCCGATCCTGACGCTTGAATTCAAGCTCTTTGCGGTCCGCCATCCTGAATCGAAAGAGCGGCTTCGCAAGGCTTTTGAAATGTCGAAGCCAACCAATGATGGGTTGCTTCATCAGCAGGTATTCGGGCGGCTAACGCGGGAACAGAAAGCAGACATCGACCTGTCGCTGGCATCTCTTGGCCCGATTGTGACCGGCCTGATACTCGAGAGCCACTTCGAACCACAGATGCTGTCGGAGAAGGCCCTACGCCGTATCCTCGGACGGATCTTCGATGCGCTCATTTCCGGTGGAAACTAACATCTGAAGTGTTCGTGACCATTCTCCGTAACGGAATTGTGAGAAGGACTTCGCTTCCTCGGGCGCCATCTGGCGGGGTGGCCGATTCACATGGTGTGTTGGCATAGACTGTATGCGATCGAGCGAATCCAAAACTAATATGGCGGGGTCAGAATGAGCAGTGTTCGGGTATTGGTCGGAACGCGCAAGGGTGCGTTTATTCTCAGCTCCGACGGAAAACGCCAGCAGTGGGATGTGAGTGGGCCATTTTTTGGCGGGTGGGAAATTTATCACGTAAAGGGTTCTCCGGTTGATCCTGACCGGCTATATGCCTCGCAGTCGAGCGGCTGGTTCGGGCAGATTCTGCAGCGCTCAAACGATGGCGGCAGAACCTGGGAGCCGGTTGGCAACAAATTCGCCTACGAAGGCTGCGCCGGCACGCACCAGTGGTACGACGGCACGCCGCACCCATGGGAATTCAAGCGCGTCTGGCATATCGAGCCTTCGCTTGCCGATCCTGACATCGTGTATGCCGGCATTGAGGATGCGGCACTCTTTCGCTCGAGCGATGGCGGCCAGACATGGAACGAACTCCCCGGATTGCGGCGCCACGGCTCCGGACCGCATTGGCAGCCCGGCGCGGGCGGGATGTGCCTGCACACCATCATCCTCGATCCGAGCAACCCATCGCGTATATTCATTGCGATATCCGCCGCCGGCACCTTTCGAACCGACGATGGCGGCGAGACATGGACGCCGATCAATCGCGGGCTCTACTCCCAGTCCATCCCAAACCCCACGGCAGAGGTAGGTCACTGCGTCCATCATGTTGCAATGCATCCGTCGCGGCCCGGCGTGCTTTTCATGCAGAAGCATTGGGACGTGATGCGCAGCGACGACGCGGGCGATTCGTGGCGAGAGATCAGCGGTAGCCTGCCAACGGATTTCGGATTCGTCATCGACGTGCATGCTCACGAGCCGGAGACAATTTATGTTGTGCCGATCAAGAGCGACTCCGAACACTATCCGCCAGACGGCAAGCTGCGCGTGTATCGGAGCCGTACAGGTGGCAATGAGTGGGAGCCGCTGAACAACGGCCTGCCGCAACGGGACTGTTACGTCAACGTGCTGCGCGATGCCATGGCGGTCGACCGCCTTGACTCTTGCGGCATCTACTTCGGAACCACCGGCGGCCAAGTGTATGCGTCAAAGGACTCCGGAGACAACTGGTCGCCGATTGTTCGCGACCTGCCGCCCGTGCTGTCGGTTGAGGTACAGACGCTGGCATGATCCGCGTTATCCTACCCCAGCATCTGCGCACGCTTGCGCAGACCGGCAATGAAGTCGAGCTGACGGTCGAAGGCTCGGTTACACAGCGTGCCGTGCTGGACGCGCTGGAGGCTCGTTATCCTATGCTGCGCGGGACCATTCGCGATCGGGTCACCCAGCAGCGCAGGCCGTTCCTGCGCTTCTTCGCGTGCGAGCAGGATCTTTCTCACGACTTGCCCGATGCTGCTCTTCCGGCTGAAGTAGCATCGGGGGCCGAGCCGTTGATCATCCTTGGTGCCATCGCGGGGGGATGAGCTGCAGCCTTCTTCTCCCCCGAGCGGACATTCAGGCCATCTGGTCTCTCAGCGGCATCCTCTGCACGGAATGATGCCGCAGGGGAAAGGACCTGATGGAGGGGGTACGGTGATGCCTTCACAACCTCCATTATCCTCGGTGCCGTTCTTATACCCAGCGGGGAAATGATAGATCACATACTCAAAATCTCCCTCGTAGTTCAGCTGGAGGATAACCGGCTGGAGAATGTTTCCACGAAACCGCTGTCCGGTCTGGTAATCGTAAGGATTGAGATCCTCGAAATATACCTCAAATGTTGGATATTTCGGCGTTTCACATCGCACTTCCAGGAACCCGCCTACTTCCCCATGGTCGCAAACTCGCAGCTGGTCGGGATCTGGCGCTGTGTGGATGATGCAAGTTGGCCTGTTGGTTGCCATTTCGATTTCCTCTCTCGGGGGAGGAATAGCTTTCACAACCTTCCGACTGGGATAGATCCCGGTCGGCCGCAGTTCGGGGAAAACAAGGTCCCGTTTACAACTACTTACGAGCTATTCATCATTCGATCTCCGTTTATCGTGGGTCTAGTGGCTAACACCGCCGCAACAAATAAGACGCGGATTGCATTGTAGCGATTGCTCCTATACTCCCGATGCATGTGTTCCGCCGCCTGTTAGTCCACCGTCGTGCCGAATCATATTCTGGTAGCGTGGATCCCGGCGCAATGAATCCATATCCGGAAAGGGGGCTACTTGAAGGGCAGTTGCGCCCCTGCGAAAACATGCCGAAAGAGTTGCGAGAGCTTCGTCGCGCTTCCCCAGTAACTCCAGAGTTCTCGCCTTAAACAATTGCGAATCCATATCCGAAGCTCCATTTGATTCCGCCTGTCGCATTGACGCGCGTGCGTCTTCGAGCCGGCCCGCCTTCGCATAGTAGAGAGAAAGAAGCATCCAGCTGGGTCCGTTTGTTCGATCGGTCTGCAGATGGGTTTCGGCTTCTTTCGCGGCCCTGTTGTAGGCGTTCCTGGCTTCGCTCTGGCGGCGAAGCGAGGAATAGCAGTCCCCTAATTCCAACCAGTTCGTGTCATCTCCGGGATCTAGCTGGACGGCTTTCAACGCATAGGGCAGGGCTTCCTCATACTTGCCCTGGTAGCGGAGCGCAAGGGATAAGTTCACCGCCGCTCCATAAAAATCAGGAGCCAGTGACAAACCCTTTTTCAAGCTCTCAATTGCAGACGCGAATTCACCCGTTAGCAGGTATTCAACCCCGAGATTGATAAGCGGCAGAGCGCTCCCCGGCGCGGAAGCGCTGGCGCTGCGGAACGCCCGGATTGCATCCTGAAACTTACCCTCGTTGTGAAGAACGGCACCAAGTTCGTTGTAGATCACCCAGTTATTGGGTCGCTCCTTTAGGGCGCGCCCAAAGGTTTGCTCCGCATCCGACCACCGTTCTAGCCGCGTGTAGATTTGTGCCTGCCACAGCAACGCTGTCGGATTGGAAGGATCAGAACCGAGTACTTTGGCAATCTCGTCGAGAGCGCCCTTCTCATCCCCTGTATCCTGGAGAACCAATGACCGCGCCAGATGGCCTTCGGGCAAACTTGGCTCCAGCAGAAGCGCACGATCCGAGTTCCGCCGCGCAAGCTCCAGAATGCCGGGATCGCGCTTGATCGCGTAGAGACGATAGTAGGCTTGAGCCAATCTCGCGTAAGCCAGTGCGAAATTTGAGTCCAGGTCGATTGCATCTTTGTACTTCTCAATCGCCAAACTAAGCCCGGAGTCGTTGGGCTGTTTTCTGAGCCCCTCCGCAGTTTGGAACGCGGTATAGGCAGCGGTCGATTGTGTTCCGGGAACGATGGGGGGACCCGCCGGGATCTGGGTGTTCAGGTCCAGTAGCTCTCTGGCTGTCTCCACCGCTTTGCCAGGCAGTGAAGTGATTTCGTGCAGAGCACAAGTCAGCTGCTTCTCGCGGACGGGATTAGCCGTAGCCGCATCCAAAAGGCGCAAGTTCAAATGGAAAGCTCCAGCCTTCAACCCTCCTGAAGCTGCAAGCGCAAGATTCGCTCCCAGCGGATCACAAATATCCTTGAGATGAGTCGCCATTGTCAGGTCCTGGTCCACGTCTTCCGGCGAAATCACCAAAAGATTTCGATCGAAAGCCTCCAGTCTGGAGAGATCGCTTTTAATCGCGGTGAGCACTCCGGTGAGCATGGGAGCCGCGTGGTTATCGGATATCTTTGGCCAACTCAGCAAGGCCACAAACCGCTTCCGGGGCAGCGGATGCATGAGGTTGTACAGGGGTTCCCGCTCAGACCATCCAGCGAGGGTGATGGAACACGCCGCCACTGCGGCAGTAGTTACAAATTGCCGGCGCGTCCATTTCTTGTCTTGTCGCTTGAGGCCTAGAGCTTCCAATGCCTGATCGAAAGCAACGCATCTTCGGCCGGGGTCTCCATCGAGGCACCCCCTTATCAGATCCGCACAGACGGGCGCCACTCCTGCGATCTTCAGCCGTGCGCTCGGTGTGACTGGCGTGTCATCGGTCTTTTCTGGCGGCCGCTCGCCGGCAAAGACCTCATAGAGCACCACGCCAAAGGCGAAGAGGTCGCTGGCGCGCGATGCCGGCTGTCCCCGATACAACTCGGGAGCAATATAGCCAGGCGTTCCAGCGAGGACCGTTTTCCCGGCAAAATCCGGATCGGGCTTGAGCGGCCGCGCCAGGCCGAAATCCGTAATCCACAAGCGAAGGTCGTTGCCCGACCCATCAAGCATCACGTTGTTCGCCTTGATGTCCCGGTGCACGATTCGGGCTGCGTGAATGGCTGCGAGCCCATCTGCCATCCGTCTGGTGACGGCCATGCCCTCCTCCTTCGATAAAGGACCGCACCGCCGGAGGCGCGCAGCGAGCGTCTCGCCCGGTAGCAGCTTCATGGTGAGGAACAGAAACGCCGGAACCGGCTCCTCACAACGCTCGATGTGGTAGATGGGACATAGATTCGGGTGCACAGCTTCGCGAGCCGCCAGGACTTCGTGTTCAAACCGCATCTGCAGGCTCGGCTCGTTGGCGATCTCGGGCAGAATCGTCTTCAGTGCTATGTGGGTGCCATGCAGAAGCTTGTCCTCCGCCTCGTATACCTCACCCATTCCGCCTTTCGCGATGAAACGGACAATTACAAAGCGTTTATTGAGCACCAGCCCGTTCGGGAGCCGGCCCTCAGCCGCCTTGGCTGGGTGTGATTCTCCGGAGGCGTAGTCTTCCGTGAGCGTCGAAGATTCATCCGTTGCTTCGTTCCGGGATCGAAGCGCGGGATCCGCGGCCGGGGTGCGAAGATGGTTGTCCTTATTCGACGTGTTCTGGACTCCGCGCCTCAAGTCGAAGCACCCGGCCAACAATTTGTTGAGCAGGAGCCCACTCTCCACCAGACTGGCTGCCTTCGCCCGTTCTGCGTGTTTTCCCGGAGTCACCATTGCGGTCCCCATTTGCCGACGCTGCTAAGCAGGAGGCGGGCGCCGAAGCCGCCCGCATCATAAGGACCAGATTTGCGGGTTGTAGCTCCTGCCTTCCCGGCGGTTCCTGCATCGAGAGTTGAAGCAAGTCTTCCGTCCGCTGGATGGACGAGGTTCGAGCACGCGCCTGCCTCCAAAAGAACCCGACAGCTTTTCTCGAGCGGTTATTAGATTGTTGGAGTCCCCCGACAATCGTTACACTGCTGAATCGCTATTTTCTCCGCTTACTCTGTAAAGCGCAGTCGCGGCTGAAAAGGGGCAATCCCGCAAATAAAGCCGAAGTCGCACGGCTGCCGCTACAATCCTCGTAGAATGAACCCCCAAACCACCGGTGAGGCCGCGCAATTATCCGGTACAACCTGGAATGACACTGTCCGCCGCCTGTGCGAAATCGGCCGCGAACTCTACTGTCGAGGCTGGGTCTACGGAACGAGCGGAAATTTCAGCGCAAAGGTTGCGGTCGATCCGATCCGGCTCGCCATTACCTCGAGCGGACTCGACAAGGGCGCGCTCACTCCTGCCGATATTCTCGAGATCGACTCCGAAGCCCGTGTAATCCGCGGCGGTGGACGCCCCTCTGCCGAGACCAGTCTGCATCTTGTACTTGTTCAGCAGGTCGCAGCCGGAGCTGTTCTGCATACCCACTCAACCTGGAGCACCCTGCTCTCTGACCGGCACGCCGATGCGAGAGGATTTGTGCTCGAGGGATACGAAATGCTGAAGGGCCTCAGCGGAATTTCCACGCACGAACATCGCGAGTGGGTACCGATCCTGGAAAATTCGCAGGACTACGTCGAGCTCTCGACCGAGTTGTCCAATGTGCTTTCAAATTATCCGGACTCTCACGGCGTCCTGCTCCGTAAGCACGGCCTCTATACCTGGGGACGCGATCTCGCCGAAGCCCGCCGCCACGTCGAAATTTTGGAGTTCCTCTTTGAAGTTGAGGCTCGCCGGCAGCTTGCCAATCAGCCTTGAGATTGGTATCCCATGCCGGCAAGGACTCCGCGCATGTAGGCGATGCTGCTGGTCACGCCCGGCATCGGATCATCGGCGTGGACCTCGTATTCGAGATCCACGTAGCCCTTGTAACGAATGGCAATCAGCGCCTCGAATATCTCTCGGACCGGCACGATGCCGTCACCCACAGCAACCTGGCTTTCTTTGCTGTGGAAGTCGGTGAGGTCTTTCATGTGCACATCGAACAGCCGGGGGCCTGCTGCTTTAATCGCGTCCACGACGTTGGTTCCCGCACGCGCCGTATGACCTACGTCAATGCAGCAGCCCATGCGTGGGTCCATGTTGCCGACGGCCTTCAGCACGTCCATCGGCGAGTGCCATAGCTTGTCCTCTGGGCCATGGTTGTGGATCGCAAACCGTATGTCATATTCCTTTACGAATTTCTCGATCCGCGGCAGAGCCTCAGGCGCCGGATCTCCGGCAACTATGACGCGCACGCCCGCTCGCTTCGCGTAATCGAATTTCGCGCGGATGTCGTCGTCTTCGTTCTTCGGGAAATAGACAGCCCCGACCGCCGTAAGCTCGATCCCGTTGGCTGCGTAATCGGCAACCGCCTGCTGCGTTGCTTCCGGCGGAGACATTGGAAGGTGATCCTTCACATCTTTCGCGTTCAGGTATTTGATCTTCAGCTCTTTCATGAACTCGATCACTTTTGCGCGGTCGAAATTCCGAAAGGTATAGCTGGCGATTCCCAGTTCGACCGGACTCCGCCGGGTCTCCTTCGCCTGCGCATGCAGCAGGCTGGCTCGACTTGAGGCAAGGGCCGCCGCAGCAGCGCTGGTTCGCAGGAACTCCCGGCGAGTAAAAGACATAATGGGCGAATGATAACCACGATTTGTCCTGATGTCCAAAGGGCTTCCCGGATTCAGGTACGCCTTAGGTAAAATGAATTCAGTCATGGCAACTATTCGCATCCCGGCCACGAATCTGGTGTTGACCGACCAGCCTCAGGTTGCGGCGGCACTTGCCGACATCGGTATCGACTACGAGCGCTGGTCCCTGGACCGGGTAGGAGTGGACGCGGATGCCGATGCGGTTCTGAAGGCTTACGCGGCTGAGGTCGAGGAGATGAAGGCGAAGGGCGGGTACGTAACAGCAGACATCATCGATGTTGATCCTGAAACGCCCAACCTCGACGCCATGCTGGCAAAGTTCAGCACCGAACACACTCACGATGAAGATGAAGTCCGCTTCATCATTGCCGGCCGCGGCATCTTCCACATCCATCCACTTCACGGCGACGTCGTTTCGATTGAAGTTGAGGCCGGAGATCTGATTCGCGTGCCGCGTGGCACCCGTCACTGGTTTGATTTGTGCACCGACCGGCGCATCCGCGCCATTCGCTGGTTCCAGGACAAGTCCGGCTGGAATCCGCATTACACCCGTAGTGGCATCGACGCCAGCTTTGAGCCGCTCTGCTTCGGACCGGCCTACCTCGGTCCCCGCGTCCAGACTGGATTTTAAGAGCTGCAACGCCGTACGATGCCCGACGTCTATCTGCTCGACATCGAAGGCACGACTTCGCCGGTGAGCTTTGTCTACGACGTTCTCTTTCCTTACGCGCGCGAGCGCATGGCTGACTACGTCACCCGGAATGCCGCCACGCCGGATATGCATGCCGACCTGCGACAGCTTGCGCGCGAGAACGCCATTGACAGGTCCAAAGGCGCACCGGTCATTTACTATCCGCAGCCACTCTCAGCGGATGCCGCAGAGAGCCTCAAGGCGAGCATTGCTTATCTCTTGTGGCTCATGGATCAGGATCGCAAATCCACTGCGCTCAAATCCGTTCAGGGCAAAATCTGGGCGGACGGTTACGAGCGCGGCGATCTGCTCAGTGAAGTTTTTACCGATGTTCCGCCAGCCCTTGAACGCTGGCACCGACTCGCGCGGGCTGCCATTTACTCTTCAGGAAGCGTCGAAGCGCAGAAATATCTTTTCCGCCATACGCGAAGCGGAGACCTGACACACTTCATCGAGGCTTACTTCGATACGAATATCGGTGCGAAAACAGCGGCCGCCAGCTACAGCAAAATCGCGGCGGCGCTCAACGCAAATCCGGCCGGCGTCCTCTTCATCTCCGACTCCGTCCGCGAACTCGATGCCGCTCGCGACTCAGGTATGAGCACTTTACTTTCCCTCCGCCCGGGAAACGCCACCGTCTCGGACGATCACGGGCACACGGCAATCCGGTCCTTCGACGAAGTCTAGAAGTCTTTCGCCGTCTCCGGTTCCGCTGCCAGAAACCGTGCTCCCGCTACCGTCAGAGCTGCCAGCGTATACGCTCCCGCCATATGCCACGGTATCGGAGACCCGGCGCGCCATGGCACGAAAAATGTTCCCTCAGCGAAGGGCGAATGAATGATGCCGAAGAGGCAAAAGACGGCGGCTATGACAAAGTAGACCGCGCTCGCACGGAAGCGCCTGTCGATCAGTTCCGCCGCGGCCGCGCCCCAGAGGATCGCCGTAATGATGAACCCGTTGCCAAGCAAGTTGAGGGTATGCAGGCTTACAGCTACTTCGCCCGAGATTTGTTCCAGGCTTGCATTCAGCGCGCCCAGCAGCCCATTCGTCTCAAGAGTGATCAGAAACGCAAGGGAAGGCAGCATCGAAATAGCCACCGCTAATCCGTGCTGCCGTGGAGTGGCAGTAAAGGCTTGCGCGACGACCTCCAGCCCGATGTAGACCAGTACTGGAGCGATCGCCGATGCGGGAATCCAATCCACAAAGAACGGCAGAACGCCTATGATTCCGCCAATGCCAATGAATAAACCTGTGAGTATGGTGTAGCCCGCCCGCGCGCCCATGGATTTGAAGGCTGGATGGCCGATGTAGGGTGTGCTCTCAACCACGCCGCCGCAGAGGCCAGCCGCCAGCGTGCAAAAGCCCTCGGTGAGCAGAATGTGGCGGGTGTCGTACTCGTCGCCGGCAACGGCCGCGCTCTCCGTGTTATCGATGCCGCCCACGATCGTAGACAGCGCAAATGGCAGCGCGATCGGCAGGTAGCCCCAGGCATGCGACAGACCGCGCAGAAAGGCAAGTGTAGGCCACGGTAGCGAAAGATGAAGCGCGGTCAGATGCGGCTGGCTAACCGCGAGAAGCGGGCTTCCGAGATGCGCCCAGCGCAGGATGTAGTACGCGGCAATTCCCACCAATGCCGAGGCCAGCGCGCCGGGAATCCGGCCCGGCAGGCGCATGCGTCCGACCAGCGTTACCAGAAGCAGGCTCAGGGCGAGCAATCCGGGCACCGGATCGGAAAATATCTTTAATAGAGGAAGGACGCCGATCAGCGCGATTCCGGCTCCGCCGATGGAGCCCAGAAGCGCGGCGCGAGGCACAATCGAGCGCACCGCGTTGCCGCAAAACGATAAGCCAATCTTGAAGAGACCGGCCAGCACCGTCACGGCCATGCCGATTTCCCAGGACAACATGGCATCGCGCGTTGCCAGATAGGCAGGGCCGATCACGGCGAATGACATGCCGAAGACGCTCGGCGCGTTCAGCCCCAGGGGCATCGCCGTGACGTCGTCGTGGCCTGTCCGGCGCGCCAGGCGCACGGCCATCCAGGCGTAGATCAGGTCACCTATCAGCACGCCCATAGCGGTGCCAGGGACCATGTGGTAGAGGACGACTTCCTTGGGAAAATGAAACGCGCCGATCAGAATGCTCGACAAGATCACCATGTTGGCGACGTTGTCGAACATGAGCGCAAAAAAGGCGTTTAGGTCGCCTGGGCGAAACCAGCGGTAGCCACGCTTCGATGGGATGGTTGCTTCAGCTGTCTCCGGCATCCTGCCCTGAAGCATAATGCCGGAGCAGCGCTTCACCAAACGAATCTTTCAGAACGTATACCGCAACGAGAACTGCTGCACGCGCGGCAGTGTCAGCGTCGACGCATAGGATCCGAGCGTGTTGCTGGTGGCGACATTGTTGAGGCCCTGCCCCGTGCTCGAAGCAGTGCTTGTGTCGAACCGCACCGAATTCGTCACGTTGAATACCTCCCATGCGAATTTCAGCGACTGCCGCTCCGTGATGTTCCATGACTTGGTCAAACCGGAGTCCATATCGAAGAATCCGTCACCGCGAAAGTTGTTTCTTTGTCCAGCCTCGCCCGGATACGGCAGTCTCAACGGCGATCCGCCCTGAATTCCATTGTTGATCCCCGCAGAATCTGCGAATGCATTGGGTGCACCATTGACAATGTGCTTCTCAAGTTTCACCGGACCGGTCTCGACCATTCCTGATTCCACCTGCCAGTTTGTTGTCCACGCCGGTTCGCTTACGCTGAATGGGAGACCGCTGCTCCAGCGGTTCAGTCCGGAGAATTGCCATCCTCCGATAAAGGCGTTGAGCGTTTTGCTGGCGCCTCCGGCGAACCGTTGACCCGTTCCGAACGGAAGCAGATATACCCAATCGGCAGTTATCAGGTGGCGTGTATCGAAGTCCGATACCCCTCGGTTCAGTTGCGGCTTGAAGCTGTTGATGATGGTGCTGAAGCTCGAGCCCTGTTGGAAAATTCCCACCTGGTTGTACAGTTCGTTTGTCCGTTCGGTATCCGAGCCGTAGTCGATGGAGTTTGACAAGGTATAGCTGAAGTCGAGTTGGAGTCCGTGGCTCATCGCATGGCGCAGAATCAGCTGTCCGGCGTTGTAGCTGCTCAAACCGATCGACGACCATGCGAACAGTGAGGAAAATTGATCCTGAAAATAGCGGTTAAGCTGCCCTCCGCAACCTGGATAGCAAAATATATCCATGTCATATAGGGCACTTGTTTCGTTACCCCGGTTCGGCGCCCAGACGGTGGAGTAGATGTTCTGGGTCGCGCTTACTCCGCCTGTGGCCGCATCCGGGAACAAGTCCTCGAAATAAGGAATGGCCGGGACAGCCGCATTTGCGTCGCCGTGATTGATATCCACGAGCTTCGACATGAGCGTGCCGGCGGCGAAGTAGTCCATTCCAGAATGTGGGTCCGCCAGGTCCAGTGGCTCCGCGAGGTCGCGTTCCTGCAGGAGGTGCCGTCCGAACCTGCCGACATAGTCCGCCTCCAGTAGAAACCCTCCCGGAAGCTGGCGCTGAATCGAAAAATCCATCACTTCGGAGTATGGCGTCTTCAGCCGGTCATCGATACCCCACGTAATCGCCAGGCCGCAATTGATCGTGTTCGGTGCGAGGTAGGGATACTTGATGGTCTGAGGCTGAGCGCACGCATTGGGCGGCAGATCGTGAATGCCTGTGAACCGCGGCGAATTATCCACTGAGTAAGTGCTCGCGGGATTGGATACGGACGTCGTCAGCCCGAACGATCCGAGCTGATCGAACGAGTCCACTACACCTTCGCCGAAGTGGTCGAAGTAAATCCCAAAGCCACCTCGGATCGAAGTCTTCGCGTCTGCCGCGAAGGCGAAGGCGAAACGCGGTGCGAAGTTCGTGTGCTGCGCCGGCCAGTACGGCTTCAGACCACGGGCCTGCCCGGAAGGAGCAAAATACAGGTCGGGTTGCTGGGTGACGCCCTGCGTCGCCCTCGCGGCACGCGTCTCAAACCAGTCGTGAACATTGATCGTCGGCGCAAGCTGTTGGCCGTTTGTCTCATAGGGAGTTTGCAACAGCGTGTGCCGAAGCCCGATGGTGAGCGTGAGCTTAGGGAAAACGCGCCAGGAGTCCTGCACAAAATATTCCACCTCATTCGCTTTGAAGTGGCGGTCAAGGTATGTCCCCGGAGCGAGCAGCGTCCCGGTGGTCCCGTCTTTCGAAACCTGGTAATTGTAGTTTCCGGTCACCTCCGGCACGAGTCCTGTCAGCAATCCGATGGCAATGTTGTAGGAATTGGCAAAACCGGCATCTACCGCTGGCAGACCGAATCCAGCCGGATCGAGGCTCTGCGGAGCACCTGGTGCGCTCTGGTTCGCAATTGCCCCGCCATTGGCCAGCCAGTACTCATTCGTATTGCCCTCGCTGAAAGCGAGCTGATCTGAATTGCGATTGTTGTGAATGATTCGCCAGTTGACGCCGGTTGAGAAGGTGTGGCGCCCCTTGGTCATGGTGAGGTTGTCGACGAAGTTGTGCACCGGCACATTGATAAGCGTGCTGCGCGATTCGGGCGTCGGCTGATCCATGAAGCGCAGGACGGTGTACTCGCCCTGGCCGGTGCCGCGATTCGAATAGCCTTGGCGGATATAGCCGTAGCGGAAATCGTTGATCAGCGATGGCGAAATCGTCCACGTATCTCCCGCGGCGCCCCCCTTGCTGTTGTCCTCATACCAGTAGCTCGGCGCCTGACCTGGAAACTGCAACACATTGGCCTGCGTATCCTTCTGAAGATTGCCGCGGATAAAAAGATGGTGCTTGTCATTTGGCGTGAAATCGAATTTCGCGATTGAGGTATTCAGGGAGCCGGGATACGGGGACGAAAAGGTGTACGAACCCAGGTTCAGGCCGTCGCCCAGGGACGATCCATTCGCCGCAGGGTATTGGTTGAACACCGACACGATGAAGGGATCCACTCCGGCGCCCCACGGACATGTGCTGTTTGCGCCGCAATTGGGATCCATCGCAGAGATCTGGTCTCCGCCCAGTGTGATCACGCTTCCGTTGCTCAGGTATTTGATCTGCCCTTGCTGGAACGAAGCTGTGGGAGCGGTTCGCGTCACCTGCCTGTTCTCCGCGGTCCTCTGCCCTTCGTAGTTGCCAAAAAAGAAGATTCTGTTCTTTTTTAACGGACCGCCGAACGATCCCCCGAAGGTGTTCCGGATCAGTTTGCCTGGAACATTCGGCAGTCCCTCGGATGCCTGCGCCTCCTTGTTAAACCAGTCGTTCGCTACCGTGAAGGTGTTCCGGTTGTACTCATAGACTGAGCCGTGGAACTGGTTCGTCCCTCCCTTGGTGACCATACTCACCTGGCCGCCTGAGGAGCGGCCGGCATCGGCATTTGAGTTGGTTGTCGTGACCCGGAACTCTTCGACGGAGTCCAATGTCGAGCGTAGTACACCCGTGAACGCGTATCCCTGCGTCTGATCGTTGTCGTCCAGGCCATCCAGCGTCACGTTGGTTTGGTCCGAGCGCGCGCCGGCGACAGAGCCAGTTCGGCTGTCGCTTTGCTTGTCCGCTCCACGCCCGAGATACAGTACGCCTGGTTGAATGCTCAGCAGATCAGGAACATTGCGCCCTTCGCTTGGCAGCGCTGCTATGGTCGCGTTGTTCAGCGCGTTGCCGATGGTCGCATCAGCATCGTTCAGTGTCTGAGTCTGCGCGCTCACATCGACAGTCTCTGTGGATGCCTGAACGTTGAGGCTGAAATTTACAGTCGCCGGCTGGTTCACCAGGAGTTCTGCCTTCTTTGTCTCTGTACCGAAGCCGCTGGTCGACGCTGTAATCAGGTAGGTACCTGGAGCGACCTGCGAAAAGCGGTACTCCCCTTGCTCATTTGTCATTTGTGAGGAGGCTTGGCCGTTCTCAGAATTCTTCAGCTCTATCTTCGCGTCCGGAAGAACCGCTCCGGAGGGATCTGTAACGGTGCCACGTACAGATGTGAATGAGGATTGGCCGGCCGCGCTGAGAACACTAGCCAAAAGAGAAAGCGCTGCCCACAACGTCTGACGCCGGGTGAACATGATCCTGCCTCCAGAAATGATCCAGAGAGCAGCTTTATGAACTTCTCCTGAGCGGGATCTGCTTGTAAAACACCTGGCTGGATCCGCCGATGTGCTCTCCGTTGCTCAAGTCTGGCGTTATTCGAGAGGACCGGTGTGGGCAAAGTCGTGAACTGCGGAGTTGACGTGACCAATACTCAGCATTTGGTGACCAGCGCTGATTCGGTCAGGCGGATTCGATGATGATATTCGCGTATTGCGTTGTGTCTCCGGTGCGGATCAGCCCGATCGCCTGTGGCACGCGCTTCTTGAACTCGAGGTGCGGCTCGTAGGCAACTTCGATGCCTGAAAGCGCTCGTACAAAGGCCTTTTGAGTCTCTTCTGTATTCGCAGAGCGAAACTCATCCGCCATAAAGGCTGCGCCGATTACGAAGTTAGAACGAATGGCAGCGAGGACATCGAGAACGCGCGGTATATCGTCGACCAGCGAAATATCGATGGTTTCGATTTCGGGCCAGTAAGGAAATCCGCGATCGGCAATGACGAGTGTGTTGGTATGGCGAACGCGGCTGAGCATAGAATTGATTGCCGGATTAAGGATGCCGGTCTTCAGCATGCGTTTGTTCCTCCAATCCCCGCGCGATCAGGCGTGAGGACGCCTGGCGCCCACGAAGGAATAAACCGCGATGACGATGTAGCAGAAGAGCGGCACAAGATAGGCACTCGCGAGGCTCTTCGATAATTCGGCGACAAGGGCCATGGTCTGCGTGATCACCGCTCCGCCGATGATCGCCATGACGAGCATGGAGCCACCGAGCTTTGTGTCTTCGCCCAGCCCGCGGAGGCCCATGGCAAAGATAGTCGGAAACATAAGCGACATGAAGAAGCTGGTGAGGAAGATTCCCCAAAGGCCAATCCAGCCGTGATTGACGATGCCCGTGATAACGAGGATAACGTTGGCGATGCTGTAGATTCCCATGAGCAGGCCGGGGCTGACGAACTTCATCAGCCACGCCGAAGTAAAGCGCCCTACCGCAAAGGCGACTAGCGATCCTGCCAGGAAATAGCCGGCGACTTTAACCGGGAGGTGGGCGTACTCCTGAACGTAGAGAATGAAGTAGCTCCAGGTGCCGACTTGCGCGCCCACATAGAGAAACTGAGCGAAGACCGAGAAGAGGAAGAACGGGCGGCGCAGCAAATGAACCAGGCTGCTTTCGCCGCTCGGCGGCCCCGCTGTAGCTAAACTGCTGCGCGTGATCGGGAATCTGGCTCGCGCGATGATGACGGCCAGCGCAAAAGCCACGGCTCCGAGCACGAGGTATGGCTTTACCACGCGGAGCGTCTCGCCCTGCAGGTAGGCTGCGTATTGGCCCGAGGCTTTGAGCGCCGCGACCTGCGCGGGCGTGAGTTCCCTTCCCGAAAAAATGAACACGGTGCCGATAACGACTCCGCTGATGGCACCGATGGGGTTGAAGGCCTGCGAGAAGTTAAGGCGGCGTTCTGATGTGTCAGGGTCGCCGAGCTCGGCGATGAAGGGATTCGCTGCCGTCTCGAGAAACGAAAGGCCCGCGGCGATGATGAACAGCGCTGCCAGGAAGAACCCGTAGCGATTGACGAGGGCGGCAGGCCAGAAGAGGAGCGCGCCGGTCCCGAAAAGCGAAAGTCCAGTGACGATTCCCGCCTTGTATCCCGCGCGCCGCATCAGCATGGCGGCCGGGATGGCCAGCAGGAAGTAGCCAAGGTAGAACGCCGACTGCACCAGGCTCGCCTGAAAGCGCGTAATGGCGAACGAGGTCATGAACTGCCGGATGAGCACGTCGTTCAGGTTATTCGGAACCCCCCAGAGAAAGAAGAGAATCGTAACCAGCGTGAACGGGAGCATCTGGCCGGATGGGAACATCGAGTGTTCGAGGGCTGAGTGCTCGGATTTTCTCGATGGCGTGGCAGGGGTCAGCATCGCGGAGTGTTTTCCATTTCGGCGTCAGTCGATCCGGACCATAATCTTGTTGAACTCGGAAGGTTTGTCGCTCCACCGGCGCAGCATTTCCGGAACATCGCCAAGGGCGACAGTCGTAGTTACGTATTCGTCGACCGGAAACCGCTTTTGCTCCAACATTCGGATCACGTCGCGGAAATTCTCCGGCAGTGCATTGCGCGACCCGAGAATATCGAGTTCCTTCTGAACGAAGAGGCGCGTTTCGTAGGAGACCGGTTCTTTCGCGTAGCCGATGTATACGACTCTTCCGGCGAATGCGACGTGCTCGACGGCCGCCCGAAATGTTTCAGGGCGCCCGACGGCCTCGATTACGATATCGGGGCCGGAGCCACCCGTCAGGTCGCGTAAGCGATCCTCAAGCGATTCGGTCGACGTATTGACCAAGTGAGCAGCGCCGGCCTTGCGCGCAATCTCAAGCTTCCGGGCATCGACGTCGACGGCGATGACACGCGCTCCGCAAAATGCCGCTCCGGCGATTGCTCCGAGGCCGACGCCTCCTGATCCTATAACGGCGACTATCTCTTCGGCGGTTACTCTTCCGCGCTGCACAGCATGGAAACCCACACCGAGAGGTTCGACGAGACTGAGTTCAGGAATCGCCAGGTCGGCTGCGAACAGCCTGTCCGGAGCAACCTGGATGAATTCGGTGAGAGCGCCGTCCCGCTGCACTCCCATGGTGTGATTGAATTGACAGGTGTTCGGACGGTTTTGCCTGCAGGCCGGGCATTTCCCGCAGCTCTGATAGGGCATAACGGCCACTGAGGCGCGGTCGGCTAAATCAGGCCGCAGAACTGCTCCCTCCAGGACCGTCGCGGCTATCTCATGCCCTAGGACCCGAGGGAAAGTGATCAACGGATTCCATCCGCGGAAGGAATTCAGGTCGGTGCCACAGAGTCCCACGGTGCGCACCTGGAGCAGCACCTGATTAGGATTTCTGACCGGGTCGGGAACTGTTTCGACCGCAGCTTCCCCCGGGGCTTTCAGAACAAGCGCCTTCATTGCTGGCTCCGTTTCTGTGAAGTTTTATCTGACAGCCGATACACGCGTGTCGCAGTTCCACCGCAAAGCTGTTCGCGCTCGTCTGTGGTCAGCTTACAGGAGTAACGATCGAGAAGCCCGAACCATTGAGCGTACTCTGTAGCTAGCAGGCATACGGGCCAATCGGAACCCATCATCAGCCGCCCGGATCCAAATGCTTCGAACACTGTGTCCAGGTAGGGGAGAAGGTCGACGAAAGACCACGACTGCCAGTCGGCTTCGGTGACCATTCCTGAGACCTTGCAGAAGACGTTTCCCCTGCGGGCGAGTTCCCGCATCTGCTCGCGCCATGGCGACAGTATGCGCTCGCGAATTCTCGGCTTGGCGATGTGATCGAGCACGAATACCTGGTTGGGATGAGCGTCGACGAACTTTATTGTCTGCGGAAGATGCCGCGCGTAGATCAGAATGTCATAAACCAGGCCTGTCGATTGCATTTGAGCCATGCCACGGTTGAATTCCTGACCAAGCATGAAGTTGTCGTCCGGCTCAGATTGGACGACATGCCGCAGGCCTTTCAATTTAGGGTGGGCCGCCAGCATTTCCAGGTGAGACGGGAAGTCCGGAGACGCTATGGGTGCCCATCCAACCACACCCTCGATAAACGTACTCGCCTCTGCCAGCGAGAGCAGGAAATGGGTCTCAGCAAGGCTCTGCCGCGCCTGAACTGCGACCGTCCCGTCAATTTGTGCCGATTTCATGGCCTGCAAAAGATCCGCGGGCGTGTAATCGCGCTGCAGGCTGATCATGGAATCGTCAATCCAGCCGTATTCTTCGGCGTCGTAGTGCCACAGATGGTGATGCGCGTCGATGCGGCGGCCCATGATCGTTGAGTAGTAATCACCTTAAACGCGAGCAGCAAAAGCGCGCAAATGGGTCATTCGCGTGCAGGGTCTCGCGCCTCACGCTGCTGTCCAGCCGCCATCAATCGTGACGATAGAGCCGGTCATGAATTCGGCTTCAGGGGAGCAGATGTAGCGGACAAGCGATGCGACCTCTTGAGCGGTACCAAGGCGGCCGACCGGTTGCCGAGCGCGTAGCTCCGCTCGCACTTTGTCCTTTTCATGCGCGTGATATTTCTCCAGATAGCTTTCGACGAAGGGGGTCTCGACTGTGCCCGGGCAAACGCAATTGACGCGCAGTTCTTTAGGGTACTCAACGGCGAGCTGGCGGGTCATGGCAACGATCGCCCCCTTGCTCGTACAGTACGCGAACCGCTGTTTGATACCAACAAGGCCAGCAACCGAGCCGATGTTTACAATACTTCCCCGGTTGGCGATCAATTGCGGCAGAAACGAACGGGTGACGAGGTAAACGCCCTTTACATTGACCTCGAGCAGGCGATCGAATTCGTCCGGTTGGGTGTTTGTAATAGCCCCGACATGACCGACTCCGGCGTTATTCACGAGAATGTCCAGGGAGCCGATGCTCTCGGCAGCTGCGCGGACCGAGTCCGGGCTGGTTACGTCGAGACGAACTGGTTCTGCGCTCGCAAGCTGTCCTGCCAGTGACCGGGCCCGGTCGAGATCAATGTCTGCGACAAAAACGTGGGCTCCTCCGCGGGCGAGCTCGCGACAGGTTGCCTCGCCAATCCCGCTGGCGCCTCCGGTAACTAAGGCACGCTTTCCGTCGAGGCGAAATACTTTGTCTGCAGAATGTTCAATGGTTGTGGTCATGGAAGAGCTTCTTCAGTAATTTAGGTCGTCGAGCGCGACTCCATCGCGCTCACTGGATATATAGGCAGCTTCGACCACCCGCATCGTGTCGATTGCGTC
This sequence comes from uncultured Acidobacteriaceae bacterium, assembly GCA_963782175.1. Taxonomy (GTDB): domain Bacteria; phylum Acidobacteriota; class Terriglobia; order Terriglobales; family Acidobacteriaceae; genus Silvibacterium. Next base: position 96,728 of record CAWAIX010000002.1, on the reverse strand, counting down.
TTCTACGCGGGTGGGGAGTTCGCTGCTCTCTCCTGTCACGTAGGATTGCAGCGACCCCATCGACCCGGCGAATGCGTCGGGGAACCAGTTGCCGTGAGTGGGCACGGTGCGCCAACTGCCCCCTCGTGCGGCGTATCGCAACGAATCGGGCTTGCCAGCGGGGTAATCGAGATTGACGCCCATAACGGCGTGCAAAGCTCCCTCCGTGCCTTCCCACTGCACGTAGCTGCGTTGCGAGTCCTGAAACGTATGGCCGTGATTAGCGACTATAAAGACGCGCTTCCAGTCTCCGTAGTCCATGATGATGGAGCTTTTGGTTGCCGCAAGCTTCGGTGTCTGGGGATTGCGCACGGTTCTGGCCAGAACCCGCTGAGGATTGCCGAACCAGGATCGAACCAGATCGATATAGTGGATGCTGTGGTAGAGGATCTCAAGCCGCGGGCTGGTGGCAAGGAAACTCCACAGGTCCCAGGGCATGTAAACGCGAACCTGCACCTCCATGTCGTGTAGGTCGCCCAGCAGCCCTGCGGTCGTGATGCATCTGGCGGCGTGCATCACTGGAGCCCATCGAAGCTGAAAATTGATCGCGGCAATAAGCCCCTTGCTGCGGCAGATCTCCAGGATCTTTTGTGCCTCGGCAAGGTTATTCCCCATAGGCTTCTGAATCAGCACAGCTGAGCCGTCCGGAAGTTCGGGCAGGATCCTCAGAATAGATCCGGCGGGTACTGCGATATCGAAGATGCTGCCGTTGGATGCCTTTCCTCGGGCTTCCTCGATGGAACTCCCCGCAAAAGGAACATCAAACTGCCTGGCAAGATGAGCGGCCTTTCCCGCATCGAGATCGACGATGGCTGCGACAGGAAATCCCGCGCTGCGATAGGCCGGCAGGTGTGCGTCATGCACGATACCCCCGGCTCCAATGACGATGATAGGACGTGGATTCTTCGGCGCGACGCGGGCACAGCCGCGGAGAACCTGGTCGAGTCGCGAATCTGCTTGGCCGTCCATCCTCAATCTGTATATATATCAGCAGCAGCGGATTGGGACCTCGGCCCAAGGCGGATCGTATACCGGGAGCCGAACGATAAATCGTCGTTCGCGAGTTCCCGCCTGCGAGCAGCAGATCCTCCGAGAGGCTATCAGGTGTACAACATCTGCCGCGCAATAAAGGTTGCGCGTCAGTCCCGTTCGGATCATAGTATTAGCCGAACAGTAAGACCCAGCCGATGCACGCCCTGACCCTGTGAACTATCGTCGATGGTCGGAGCCGACGATCGGTCCCCGCGATCAGCCGGGTTCGCGTATCCCATGCTTCCCCCGCCTGGGTTGGCGAACCGCGCAGCGGGTGTATTGCATCAGTAAACACCTCATCGGCAAGGGAAAGCATGAAGGATAGGCACTGGAACAACCTCGTCGGTGCGCTGCGCCATAGCCAGTGCGTGCTCATGCTGGGCTCGGAGATTCCCATTCGCGTCCTTTCGAAGGATGCTGCCGATCCTCCCCGCGAAGACACCAGCATCTCCGAAGAGCTCCGGCTCAAACTGGTGCGCGAACTCGAGGAGGACAACCGAGCGCCGCGCGGGAATAGCCTGGCTGCTATCGCCCAGCAATACGAAGATAACGAGGGCTTCGGCCCCGGAGCCTTGAGAGCCACGGCCGAGGTACTCTTGCGTTCCCGCAGCTACGGCCCCTCCACCGTGCACCAGATGCTCGCTGCTCTGCCCTTTTCCCTCATCGTGACCACCGGTCAGGACACCGCCCTCGAGCAGGCACTCAAGGCTGCAGGTAAGTCGCCCATCACCCAGCGATACCATCTTCGCGGCGACAAGCGCGACAACCCCGAGTTCATCCTGCCCGGAGGACCATCGTCGCCCGTTGTCTATCACCTCTTTGGCAGCGTTGACGAGCCCACCTCACTGGTCCTCAGCGAAAACGACGTTCTCGACTTTCTCATTCACGTCGTCTCTGAGCGGCCGCCCTTGCCCAACAGTCTGTTGCGCGCCCTGAAGCGCGTTGGCCAGAGCTTTCTCTTCTTAGGGTTCGGGATCCGCCGGTGGGACCTCCGCGTCCTGCTCAAGGTCTTGGTGCGGGCGCTCGAATTGAACCGGTCCGGCCCGGCCGTCGCTGCCGAGCCTCTCAGCAGCCTCATCCAATCCGACCGGGACGAAATGATTCTCTTCTACCAGCGCGGCACCCGCGTCGAACTCGAAGATGACGTTGTCGAGTCCTTCCTTGCCAAGCTCACGCAGCGCCTCGAGGCGGATGGGGGTTTCATCGAGCAGCCCGTTTCCATCAGCGCCAGCCCCCGCGTCTTCATCAGCTACGCCCGCGAAGATACGGACCTTGCTTCCCGCATCTACGACACTCTGCAGAAGAATTTTTTTCAGCCCTGGCTTGACCAGCAGTCCCTCGAGCCTGGAGAGGACTGGAACCAGCGAATCGAGTCTGACCTCGACACGTCCGACTTCGTGCTCGTTCTATATACGCAGGCCTTCTGTCGGAAAACCGACAGCTATGTCAATAAGGAAGTCGCTCTCGCGGCAGAGCGCGCCTTGCGCGTGCGAGGTTCCTTCCTGATCCCGATCCGGATTGGAGAGATCTCGGACTGGGATCGCGTCGAGGCCCTGCGCAAATACGACGAGATTGAGCTGCGTCCCGCGGCTTTCGATGACGACATGGCCAAAATCATCACCATAATGCGGCGTGAATATCAGCGCCGTCAGCGGTGACAGCATACAGCTTCAGGATACAGGGGAACTTATGACTGAGACGCTTCGCCGCTACCCAGGTGCTCAGCCCTTCCGCGATGATGAGCTCTCCCGGCGGAGTTTCTTTGGACGCGATTCTGCCGCAGCTGCCCTCACCGACCAGATCCTCGCCAACCGGCTGGTCATCGTCTATGGCCGCTCCGGGCTTGGCAAAAGCTCTTTGCTCAATGCGGGTGTCGCTCCCCGCCTGCGGGAGGCTGGCTGCCTGCCCCTGTTTGTCCGAGTTAACAACATCCAGCGCGGCGCCGTGGCCTCCATCTACGATGGCATCCGTGCTGAGGCCGAGCGCCAGCAGATCGAATATGTGCCCGGCGATGACCGCTCCCTCTGGAGTTTCTTCAAAACCGCCGAATTCTGGCGAGATGATTTGCTGCTCACCCCAGTGCTTATCGTCGACCAGTTCGAGGAGTTGTTCACTCTTCAATCCTTCGAAGAGCGCGATCGGTTTCTCTCCGAATTGAGCTATCTGCTTCGCGGAGTGCCGCCGCCCTCGGTCTCCCTCGACTCCACTGACGCCAGCCCCTCGCCACCCGTCATTCACGTTGTCCTTTCTCTGCGCGAAGACTTCCTTGGCCTGCTCGAAGAAGCATCCGACCAGGTTCCGGAGATCCTGGATCATCGCTACCGCGTTGCTCCTCTCAGTCCCGAAATGGCCGCTGAGGCCATCACGGGCCCAGCCGCACTCGAATACGCTGGGATGGCCACCCGCGCATTCCGCCTCGAGCCTGCTTGCGTCCAGGCAATTCTCCGCTACCTCACCCATTCCTCCGGAGAGCTTGCCGGCCGGCGCGGCCTGTATGTGGAGCCGTTCCATCTCCAACTCATCTGCCAACAGCTCGAGTCGGTCGCCGACTTCAAGCAAAAGCTTGCCCCTGGCGAAGTGGCCCTTAGCTTCGCCGATATTGGCGGCGAGCGCGCCCTCGCCGAAACCCTCAAGAGCTTCTACTCCCGCTCGATTGCCGCCCTGCCGCGCCGTTATCGCCGCGCCGCCCGAAGAATGTGCGAGCGTCATCTCATCAGCTCCGAGGGCCGGCGCCTCAGCATTGAGGAGCGCCAGCTTACTCGCGAACTTAAATTGCCTCCTGAAGTTCTCCGGCTGCTCACAGATGGCCGCCTGCTGCGCACCGACCGCCGCTCCGAAAGCACCTATTACGAGCTTGGTCACGACGCCCTCGTCGCCCCCATTCTCGCCAGCCGGCAGACCCAGTCATTCCTTCTTTATGGAGCCGCCATCTTCTCCGGCTCGCTCGCAGTTCTCTCCGCTCTGTTCCTCGCTCTTTTTACATGCATCGGCTACTACACCGACAAGGAACGCAACAGTTCTACCTACGCGGCGGTCGCCCTCTGTCTCGGGCTTGCCGTATTCCTCGGCTTTTTGGGCCGGGCCTGGCTCCGCGTCGGCATTCGCAGGCGCAGCCGCTATGGCTACCGCTCCACCTCCAGCCTCGCCGCCGCTCCGCCGCCCCCGGCCGCCCTCTGGAGACGTCTCCTCGGCTGGACCATGCTGCTCGCGGCTCCCGGTCTGCTTCTCTTCTGGGGGCTCTACGGCCTCGTTGGCCTCATCCAGTACAGCTACGTTGCCGTCCGCCACGGTAAGGTCGCCGAATCCTTTGTCTGGATGGTTGGCGGCGTCCACGAAGCATGGATGCTCATGCACGAGCACCCCTTCCTCGAAATGCTTTGGTGGATCGTCGTCTACGGCACTACGGCGCTCCTCGGCTACTGGCTCTTCTGGCGCGGCGACCGGCTGCTCTGGCCCGAGAGCTTCAGCTTTCGTTATCGCGCGTCGGCCGGCGCCGGGATTGCGGAGCACGCCTCGCTACCGGCGGCGCTCCTCCGAACCGCCACGGGTATCGTAGCCCTGGCGGTTGCCATCCTCGGCTTCTCCACGATGAGCCTGTGCAGCTCGTCCTTGCACGGCACCATGCCGTACTGGCTCAGCTGGCCGATGATGAGTTACCGCTTCTCCAGCGCCTGTGAGCTCATTTACGAGCACGACTGGAACTTCGATGCCTTCAACTTCCTGCTCTTCTTCGTTTCCGTATCCATTCTGGCGCTGGTCCTGCTCATCGGCGGCATCGTCGAAACCCGTGCCGCTCTGCGCTTCCGCCGCCTCACGCGCAACGAGTCCCCATCGCGGCAGGCGCTCATCTTGGCTGCGGCCGGAACCGCCCTTGCTATTTTCTTCGCGCTCGTTGGATTTTCCTGGCGCGCTCCCGCAGGCTTCGAGCCCGCCGTCTACGCCGGTGGCAAAATCCGCGGCGCCATCGAGCGCCTGCATCCCTCCGCGCGCCATGCCGGCTGGGTCGCAGGTGGCTATGCCACCATCCTCCGCACTGAAGACGACGGCCGCAGCTGGAAGTCCCAGATCGACGGCAAGGGCTGGCTCCATGCCATCCGCGCAGTCACGCCCTCGAGGGGCTGTGTCGTCGGCGACGGCGGTGCCCTCTGGACCACTGACAATGGCGGCGCTAGCTGGGTCACTCGCAATAGCGGCACGAAACTCGACCTCTACGCCGCCGCCTTTGTCACCCCAAGTCTGGGCTGGGTCGCGGGAGGCAACAATGAAGGTGGCATCATCTTGCGCACCGACGACGGCGGTGCAACCTGGAAGGCTCAGACCGCTGAGAAAATGATCACTAGTCTTGCCTTCGTCTCCCCGGCTTCAGGATGGGCGGTCGGGAACGCCGGCCTCATCCTGCACACAGACGATGGCGGCATCAGCTGGAAGCGCCAGGACAGCCACGTCGACAACCAACTGAATGACATTTCTTTCCCCACGCCGACCTCCGGATGGGCAGTCGGCAGTGAAGGCGTCATCCTTCACACGGACGACGCCGGCCGCACCTGGAAAACCCAGTCCAGCGGCACCGTCCTCACCCTTAATGGCATCTCTTTTCCCACCCCGACTTCCGGATGGGCTGTCGGCGAGCTGGGAACCATTCTCCATACCGACGACGGTGGCCGCACCTGGGTCCACCAACAAAGCGGCACCCGCGTGGACCTTTCAGAGGCGTCCTTCCTTGACTCCAAATTCGGCTGGGCGGTCGGCAACGCCGGCATCGTCCTGCACACCGAGGACGGCCACCGCTGGATAATCGAAAACAGCGGCATCCGCAAGGATCTTCGCTCCGTCGCCATCCTCAAGCCATTCGGTATGCTCGGCATATCGATCAAAAAGGATAGCGAGAAGTCCCACGGCGCCATCGTCGGGTCGGTGGCGAAAGGCGGCCCCGCAGATCAGGCCAGCCTAAGCCCCAACGACGTCGTCGAATCGATCGACGGCGTCCCTGTCGCATCCGGCGCAGATTTGGTCAACCGAATCTATCTCACGAAGCCTGGATCCACTGTCACACTTACATACCTTCGCAATGGCCGCATCTCTACGACTACGGTAGTCCTCGCTGACGGATCGAAGCCCCCGCCATAGACCAGGCGCCTTGATAGATCACATACCGATGCGGTCGTAATCCGTAAAAAGCTGGACGGGTTTCCCGTTTGAGCCGGTACAGAAGAAACTTCTTCAGGAAGACGCTAGCGCTTTCCATCACGCCTCTGCGCTGCGCATTTATACGCGGACTTATAGATCGATTCAATCGTTGCCGCGTAAGCCCAGTGCCAACCTTTAATCACGTCTGCCGAGTCTCTAACTGACATGGCTAGGCGCTGCTCCTGACCTGAAATCCTCCCTCGCTTTAGACCCAATGATTTACAGACCGACCTTCTGCGCCTGCTTTTTGGCACGCGGGATGCCTCTCGACATTGCAGAAGGATGGCTAGGTGTCGGAAATCTACAGAACAAGTTCGCCGGAGCACGATTCCTTCCGGGGGCCTGCTGTCTTGCGCGCCATCAGGACGTGCCGGGCGATCCCGTTGATCGCGCTGCTTCTTCTTGTGCATTGCTTCGCCGCCGGACTGGCGGCCGCCGAGGAAAGGGACAGGATGGGAAAGTTCGAAGGAACAGTTTCGACGCAGGACGCGGCAAGCCGAACCTATGTGACGCGCGCGAAGGTACAGGTGAGCGGTCCGGTCACGGTGCAGACAGAGACGGACAGCGAAGGCAGGTTTGCAGTCGCTGGGGTGCCGGCAGGGACATACACGCTGACGCCAGCGCTTCAGGGCTGGGGACGCAACAGACAGTGACATTGCAGCCCGGTCAGGTTCTCCAGATCACGCTCCAGCTAAACCCGAGCGTAGTGACAACATCGGTGACGGTCGCAGCTCCGGACTCAGCGGCGCAATCTCCAGCGCCAGCGCAAACGATCACGGAGAAGACGCTGCGCGATGCTCCGAACTACAACGAGCGGATGGAGAGCCTGCTTCCTCTGGTTCCGGGCGTGCATGTCGTCGGTTACTCTCGATCGGGCGATGTTTGTGGCCGCGGGTGCCATGGTGACCGTTAATGGCATTGCGGCCGCACTGCTGGTCGTGCCTCTTACGAATGCCCTGCGATTGTATGCGGTCCTGTTCGGCGTGGCGGTCGTGGCTCTTCTCTGTCTGGCCCGCCGGCGAGTGGCAGACCTGGCTTATGTCGTCGACTGGAACATCAATCGCGGCCTGAAATTGAACGGGATCGTTGACTTTCTGAGCGGCGCCGGAGCAGACCTGATCCTGCTGCAGGAGTGCGACCTCAACGCGCGCGGGACCCACCGGCTGAACATCGCGCAGGAAATAGCACGGCGGCTGCGGATGAATTATGTCTTCGGGCGCGAGTTTCAGGAATTGACTCAGGGGTCGAACGAATCTCCTGCATATCACGGCCAGCAACGCTCTCACGATGGCCGCTATCGAATCCGCGAATCATCAGGTTCAACAGACAGTCGAGCTTCTGGCGGCCGAGATGGTTTCTGCCGGACATCGAGGCGCTGCAGGAAAGAACTGGCGGGCGAATGGCGCTGGTGGTGGAGATGAATGTCGGCGGCAGAAGCGTTGTGAGCTACAACCTTCATCTGGAGAGCCGCGGCGATGACCGCTTGCCCTGCGCACAGCTTGGGGAGTATATCGACGCTGCTCGACGCTATAACCCATCCATGCCCCTCATTCTTGCAGGCGACTTCAACATGGACTTACCACGGACGGCCCCTGCGGGCGCGCTGATGCAGTACCGGTTCCAAAGCGCGTTTTCAACGCAGCCGGACCGCACTACCGCAGGGTCATTCTTTGAGCGGGGACGGCCCATCGACTGGATTTTCCTGCGCGGGTCGGTTCGGAGCGACCGCGCTTGTGTCCACACTTCGATCTCGGCCTCCGATCATTTTCCCCTCGCGGCACAGATGGCGTTTACCTGATTACAATGCCAATTGACAAGGGATTGACACTCAGTTCTCGAAGCGGGTTGCGTTTGCTGCGAGGTGAATCTTCACCAAGAAAGATGAATCAACTAGATAGCTGGCCCATCGGTGCTTGACCCGATTGGCTAGGAAATTGCTCTCGTAAGAGAAGATGTGGCCGGAAGAAAACCCCATACATACTCGATTCGTCCGGCTAAGGGAGGAGCCAATGAAGGCGCAGAACAGTGTCCGAATACAGACGGGTGTCTCCGACGAGGATTTGAAGTGTGCGCGCTGTGGCGGAATGGTTCTTTGCGAGCCGTGGTGTCAATCGGTCAATGCCTCTGTCCGTTACGCGCATGATGCGGTGTTGCATCCGAGCCACTTGAGTTTCGGCGATCGGATCATCCTGCATGCGCTGGGCGTTTGTTGGACGGCAGGCAGAAATGGGGCGAATCGGCAGATCGGCTGAAAGCCTCCACTCTCCCGCACAACTCCGGGGCGTAAGCAGCCGGAGGGTGGAAACCAGTTCTGCTTACGCCAACGGGTTGAGGGGGCGAACCAGCATGAGGGAGCGGGCTTTGTGGATGGTCACGATCATGCTGCTGGTTTGGTCCGCTCTCTGGATTGTGGCGGCGAGCACCATGCGCAGCGATGCTCAGGAGTTGAGTGCGCTACGCACTCTTCACAACATCCTCGGCGCAATCGCGCAACGCGATGCCGGAGATGGGGCGGCATCCAACCGGCCTCCCGCGATGGCGAATTCTCAGACAGGACGGCTCATCGTCATCGGTTTCGTCGGCGGCTTTGTAAAGCGCGACGACGCCCGGCATCCGGAAGTCCAGCTTGCCGAGCAGCTTCGCCACCGGTATCCATCGAGCATTTACGTTGAGGTGTTCGAAAACCATCAGCGCGAGGCGGCGCATCGGCAGGTGCTGCAATGGCTCGACAGTAACGGAGATGGGACGCTTACAGCCGAAGAGAAGCGCAGGGCGCGGATCATCCTCTATGGGCATAGCTGGGGTGCTTCGGAGGTAGTGACCCTGGCCCGCGAACTTGAGTGCCGTAAAATTCCGGTGTTGCTCACGATTCAGGTGGACAGCGTGGCCAAGCCGAGAGAACAGGACGGCGTGATCCCGTCCAACGTGGCAAACGCAGTCAATTTTGTATCAGCCTGACGGAATCGTTCACGGGCGCTCGCAGATTACCGCCGCCGACCCTTCTCGGACGAAGATCCTCGGAAATTTCCGCATGACCTACAGCGGTCAAACGATCGCGTCGAGTAGTCCCTCGCGGTTCGCCGAATTGTTCATGAAGTCTCACATTCAGATCGAGGACGATCCCAGGGTCTGGCGGCGAATAACCGAGTTGATTGATGAGCAGATCGCGGAGGCCGGAGCGACCGCTCAGCCACAAACGCCAGCAGGCTCTGACATCCGTTAGGCTATTCGTGCTGCCCGCGAGGGTCTTCGAGTATCTCAGATATGAGCGGTGCGGAGAGAAATGTCTGTCGGAGCGGTTCGCCGGCAGGCAGAGAATCCGCAAGGCGGCGAATGGTGGCGCGGCTTTTGTCACGGTGCTGCTGGGCCTCTTCCCTGTCGCCAAGGTCTTCGAAGACTCGCGCAGCGGTACCGTGGACGCGCCATTCGGCGAGCGGGACCTCGAAACCTTCCATGGCGGAAAGGGCTTGCGTGATGCAACTCCGGGCGCGAGGTGCGTCGTCCTCGGCAAGCGCGACGCGGGCGGCGGTTTCGTAGGCCTGCGCCTGCCAGGTGTGCTCAGCGGTCTGCTGCGTAAGCTGGATGAAGCGATCGGCTTCATCCCTGGCCTTCACCAAATCCCCTTTTTCCAACCATAGGTCGGCCAGGCCCGATGCGAGCAACATCCTCATATACCAGTCGAAGATGATCGTGTTCCGCTTCATTTCTTCTTCAACAGACTGAAAGTATGAGAGTGCGCGGTTGTGGTTTCCTAGAGATGACTCAGCAGTGCCGGCAAGTACTCGGCAGAATCTGTTCCATGGACCGCGAGAGATGTCGTCGAGGGAAGGAAGTACGGATTCGCAGATGTCGAGAGTACCGGCGTAGTTCAGCCCCTGAACGTACAACCATGCCTGATAAATCAGGAGAGTCTGACCTCGATAGCGATCACCGTTCCTTTCCCCGATCTCGATTCCGGACGTTATGACTCGCAATGCCTCGCCCCATTCTCCCGACATGAGGAGGCTCCACGGCAAGGTGAACTGGCTCAGCCAATACGCAACGCTGAGGTGAAGATTGTTTTCATATCGACGGAGCAGGACGGCCAGACTGTCGACGGCATCACGCTGCGCGGCACGATATTGAGATGAACACCACAAGATGAAGTTGCAGTCGAGGGTATGCCATGCTGAGACCAGAGGGTCTCCGGCGCGGCGAATCAGATCGAGGGCTTCGCGGCACGAATCGGCGTCCTGTGCGTTCCACCCACCCGCCCACACCCGCCTTACTAGGCAGCTGGCGCGCGTCCGGGCGCGCATGAGCGGATCCGCCTGTTTCTCACTTAACTGCAGGGCCTGCTCCACGACTTCCAGGCATCGCCGCGTACTGGTCCAGGACAAGGGGTAAGCCATGTCGATAAGGGCACGTATCTCTGCGTCGACCAAGCCATAGTAAGCTGCCTTTTCTCTGATGGCCTGATAGGCTTCCACGCTACGCATGTCGAAGGCGACGACATACATCGAGGCCAGCTTTTCAAGAATCTCCGTCTCATTGACGGCTCGGTCCATCTCGGGCAGTTTGCCTGCTACCTCGAGCGCATGATGCAGCACCCGTTCTGCTTCAGTGGGCGCGAAGCGACGGCCCGCGGCATCGGCCACCAGGCGCAGATACCGCACTGCCCGTTGCCAGTCGGCTCCCTGCTCAAAGTGATGCGCGAGTTCGGCAGCAATCTCACCTGGATCGTCTGCAAACAGGGTTTCCAGTCGTTCTCCAACACTGCGGTGGAGCTTTGCCCGCCGCCCCGGCGACTGCCGGCGATAGAAAATCTCGCGATAGAGCGCGTGAACAAATTCATACTGCGCGGAAAAGCTTCCGTCGGGAAAGCGCTGCGAACCGGTGGAACGGACGATGTGGTAGCGGCGGGATAGCTCCTCGCACAGCTCCTCGAAGCTTTCGGAATCCAGATTCGCTGCGTTCGCGTTGACAGCGGCGTTGAACCCGGTCGCGGTAATGCTCGCTGCCTCGAGAGCTCTTTGTTCGTCGGTGGTGAGGCGCTCGATCTGCACCTCGATCATCTGCCTCAGGCTCTCAGGAACTTCGACCTCGATTTCGTCGAGGGGAACCTTCAGCATCCAACCGCTCTTTTCATGAGAGATGAAGCCCCGCCCGGTCATGTGTTCGAGGGCTGTAACCATAAAAAGTGGATTGCCTTCCGAATGGCGGAAGACTAGTTCGGCAAGTTCTTGGTGAGCTCTGGCAGCATCCCCGTCGAGATAGGTAGCTACTTCGTCCTCCGTCAGTGGCTCGAGCGCGATTTCGTGACACAGATGGTGGGCAAGCAGATCCTGTTTCAGGACATTCAACGGATGTCCCGACAGCACTACGTCGACAGGACGGTACGTGCCGATGAGCATCAGCTTGGATGCACTCCGGCGCCGTGCCAGAGCAGAGATCAAGTCGACCGTCGAGTGATCGACCCAATGCAAATCCTCAAAAATGAGGAGCAGAGGATCCCTTGAAGAAATCGCTTCGAGAGCTTCGCCGATTTCGCGCAGCATCCGTTCCCGGGTCGCTCCCCAGATTTCACGGCGCAGAGCCTCCGGACGTTCGTGCTTGACGAGCGCGGGAAATTGCGCCAGCCATGTGGGCGCCTGCGTGCCCAGCAACTGAATAATGGATTCGCCTCTGGGACCGCGGCACAACTGACCCAATGCCTCGAGCATGGGGTAGTAAGCTTCCTTACCTCCATAACCCTCGATGCATTGGCCGGACGCGATTCGAATCCCCGGCGCCTCTGCGGATAGCTTCTGCCTGAAATGCTCGACCAGCGCTGTCTTGCCGATGCCGGCTTCTCCCGTGACGAAGACGATCTGCTGCTGGTCTTGCAGGGCGTCTCGAAGATAGCCTCGCAATTCGGCGAGGTCTTTTTCTCGGCCTACGAGCTTGCTGTCTGGCACACTGGCGCCCTTCAGTGCTGACAGCCGGGCATCGCTTACAGGCGCGATGAAACGATAGCCTCGCCGCGGAAGCGTTTGAATGAAACGCGGAGATTTGGGGTCATCCCCGAGTGCCCTGCGGATGTCCGCGATGTGACCCTTGAGGACATCGGGTTGAACATAGGTGTCGGCCCAAAGAAAATCGAACACCTCGTCCCGAGTCACGAGCCGGCCTGCGCGGTCAACCAGGAATTGCAGTACGTCAAATGCCTTCGGAGACAGCTGGATCTGCTCTTCGGCCCCGTGGTCTCCGGCGCGCCACAAACACTGATTCACCTCGTCCAGGCGAAATGGAGGGAACTCTTTCACGGTTGAAGATCCGGGCCGCCAGCGCAGATTGAATACAGCGTTCGGCCTACTCGAACTCCACAAGCCTTCAGCCGCTGCACGTTTCTACCATATTTCACCATTCGCCAATCCACAAAGAAGTTGCTTCCAGCGGACCCCAAGGTCCAGGTCTATGGGCCACACTGACGACCATCCGGAAAACCCCTGACGCGGGGGTGTGTGCCGACGGAAGCATAGCGCCGGCAAATCTCGCAAACGAGACGGACACCAATTCACTACGAGAAGAACACCCCAAGATCACGAATCAGGGGCGGACTCGCCCTAACCTGATAGACGGACCGGTCGACCCAGTTCGTGACACTGTCATAACTTTGACAGCAACATCATCGCGCTCGAGTCGAGAACGTTACGCCTTATCAATAGCTTGCATTTTGGCACGCAGCTTGCGCTATCCGACGTATGTGGCGCCGCGGCGAACAGGTCGTTTCGCCGCAAATTTGCAGTGTATCGAGCGTGGTTTGACAGAGAGCCAAGGCGACCGGACCTGATGGCAGAGCTGTCGGCGATGGTGCAAACCCCTGAACGGGACTGCCATCTGTGGGCTTCGAGCCGAACGCGGCGGAGCCAACCGTGGAAGCAACGGAGGTACCAAATGGGCGTGAGTAACTATCAAGGGCACCATCTGCCCGGCTCATTCCATCGGGCTCTGGGGCGGTCTTCGTGGCGGGAGAATTCGAATGCTCCCGTCGAAGCAAGCAAAATTCTGGAGGTCAGGATGAGCGACGGCCCACTCCCCTCCAGCATGAGAGATATATCGATGCCTTTCAGGAACACGGCTTCTTCCATTGCTTCGCGTTATGAAGCCCTCATGGCGGTCTCCGTCGCGATCGGAGTGCACCGTGAGATGGAAGGGCTGTTCGCGACTCTGTCAACCGAACTCCGCCGCGTGGTGGAATTTGACTTCATCGGCTTGTCAAGGTACGACCATAAAACCGCCAGCGTGGACTGGCATCTGTGCAGACCCGATGGCGCGATAGAGCGCGATGTCATTGACGGAACGCAGGAAGAAACGATGTCGGCCTGGGTGTATGAGCATCGGAAGCCGATGATCATCCCCTATCTCACTCAGGAAACCAGTCTGCACAGAAAGATCAAAGAACTCGCCAGGCAAGGAATTCAATCGCTGTGCGCGTTCCCATTGATTTGTGCCCATAGCTACCTTGGCTGCTTTCACGTGGGGAGCAAGCAGCCGGCCGCTTATTCTCAGGAGGAGATTCGTTTCTTGTCTCTTGTCACGGACATGATTGCGTCGGCGGTCGATGATGCCGTCAACTTCGATGCCCTGAGCCGCACACAGGACGAGTTGAAGGCGGAGAAAGATAGACTTCAGCTTCTCCTGGAACTGACTGGCCAGCTCGTTTCAAATCTCGATCTTCGCAATCTGCTCCGTACGGTCTCGACTACAGTGCGGCGGGTAATGCAGTGCAATGCCGTCGCTGTGCACCTGCCGGACCGCGGAAGCAGTTCCCTGCGTCTCTTCGCTCTGAACTCTCCCGACGGTTCGAGGACGGAACAGACCGACGCGTCCTGGCTTGAGGAGAGCAACAGCCGTGAAGACATCTGTGAGGTCTTCCGGAGTCAAACCCGCCTGCTTGATACCGAGAACTGCACTTGCGCTGTCGCGCTCGTGAGCAGGAACCGTGTGCTGGGGGTCATGGAACTGGGTCTTCTTGAAAACCAGGGCATGACCCGGGAAAACCTGAGTTTCCTGACTCGCCTTGCAGGACAGGTGGCCGTTGCCGTCGAAAATGCACTGGCATACGGAGAAATCAAGGAACTGAAAGACAAGCTTGCCAGGGAAAAGCTGTACCTCGAGGACGAAATTCGCAGCGAACGCGGCTTTGAAGAGATCATCGGCCGGAGTTCTGCAATCCGTACGGTGCTTCGCAATATCGAGACGGTCGCGCCAACCGAATCCACGGTGATCATCTACGGGGAGACGGGCACCGGGAAGGAGCTCGTCGCCAGGGCCATTCATGAGCGCAGCCCGCGCCATGCCAACGCTTTCGTGAAGCTGAATTGCGCCGCCATCCCCACAGGACTTCTCGAGAGCGAACTGTTCGGCCATGAAAAAGGAGCGTTCACCGGCGCCATCATGCAGAGGGTCGGACGCTTCGAATTGGCTAATCGCGGCACCGCGTTCCTTGATGAGGTTGGCGAGATTTCGCTGGAGCTTCAGCCCAAGCTGCTGCGCGTGCTCCAGGAGCGGGAATTTGAACGCCTGGGAAGCGCGAGGACGATCAAGACCGATGCCCGGCTGATCGCCGCCACCAACCGGAACCTGGCCGCCTGCGTCGAAGACCGGACATTCCGCGCGGACCTCTTTTACCGGCTGAATGTCTTCCCGATTCATGTGCCGCCGCTTCGCGAGCGGCCGGAGGACATTTCTCTGCTCGTAAGGCATTTTGCGATGCACTTCGCCCGCAGGATGAGCCGAACGATCGATACGATTCCTTCCGACACCATGGAAGCACTGGTCCGCTATCCGTGGCCGGGAAACATCCGCGAGTTGCAGAACCTGATTGAGCACTCGGTGATCCTGTCGGTGGGCCCGGTGCTCCAGGTTCCCCTCGGTGGATTGCAATCCCGTCCCGTGCCTTCGCCTGAGGGCGGGAAGCACAGAACGCTGGAAGAAGCCGAACGCGAGCACATCCTGGCGACCCTGAAGGAGACCAAATGGTTGATTTCCGGACCCAATGGTGCGGCAGCGCGGCTCGGGATGAATCGTTCCACGCTGCAGTTCCGGATGAAGAAGCTGGGCATCCTTCGCGCCCGGGATATGATGACGCGCGCGTCTTCCCCTGATGCCCGCTAGAGCATTTCAGAGAAGGTGTATCCTCTGCCGCGAACCTTGAGTCGCCGCTACCAACAGGGAGTCGGTGCCCCGCGCACAATGTCGAAGCGGACGACAGTATCTCTGAAAATGCCGGAGAGCTGGTCACCGGCAGACAGATTGACAGTCCGCTGTCGCTTCCCTTTCGGCAGCGCCAGTCTTGACTGACTGCAACGCCGCCGCAATGCATTCCAATTCAATGCCTTTAGGCGACGAGGGCAGCGAGCCCGGGTTTGGCGCTGCGATTGCTCTTCGGTTTGTCGATTCGGGGGGTGGGCTGATGCTGAAGATCTCGGTAAGCGAGGCGCCGGGCAAGATCACCCTGAAATTGGAGGGCAGCCTCAGCGGTGCCTGGGTTTCCGAGCTGGAGGATTCCTGGCGGACCGCGATCTCCGACGGCACCAGCCGCGCCGTTTCCCTCGACCTGGCCGCTGTCAACGCGATCGACGCCGCGGGAAGGTATCTTTTGCTGCTGATTCATGACCGTGGAGGTCAAATGACAGGGACAGGCGGAAGAATCCTGGATGACCTGGTCGAGGTGGTGGAGGGGTGGCACCTCAAGAAAGACGCGTGACTCCGCGACACAAAGGCCGGCGATGCCGGGTACCTGTACCTATTCGGATCACCTACTCGGCGGTGAGTCCCATGGCGTGGATGATCTCGTCCTTTGCCTGGGTGTAATCCAGCTGCGACTGCAAAAGCGACGTTCGGGCGTCGAGTTCCTGGGCTGTTCCCATATCGGCCTGGGAATTAAGAGCCTCTCCCCGCACCAGCTGATCATGCACCACTCGATTGGATTCGGTGCGCAAGGCAAGGAGTTCCTCCGATACACTTCGCATCTGCTGCGTCCGTTCCAGCTTGTTGTATGCGGTCTCTACAGCCAGCTCGACCTCATCGGTCAATCGCGCAAGATTTTCTTTCGCCTGCGCCAACTGAGCTTCACGCTCGCGAACGACGGCGCGCTTGTGTCCTGAATCGAAGAGGTCATAGCCGAAGTGAACACCGAAAGTTCCGAAGTTTCGAGCCAGAAATGGAACCTGGTCCTGGTAGCTGTAACGAGCAAAGGCCTCTACGTCCGGCACATAAAGATCCGTTTTTGCCAGGCGAACGGCGGCATCCGCTTTCTCCACCTCGTCGCGGGCCTCGACGATCTCGGGATGAGATGCCAGTGCCTCAGTCACACACGTTTCACGCGCGCAGGATATCGGGGCTTCCGTAGTATCGGGATCGAGATCCACCGCTGTTTTGAGCGGCAGCCCCATCACGTCGTTGAGTTGCAGCTTGAGGTCCGAAAGCTGGAGGTCGGTAGTTAATATTTCCTGCTTTGACTGCAACGTTTGCGCGCGGCTTTCGATTAAGTTCTCTTCTAACGTGCTGCCGAATTTTACCTGCTCGACGCGCTCGTTCTGCAATTCTTGCGACGCCTTGATCCTCGCCTCAGTTGCACTGCGGTGGACTTGCTCGATCAAGATTGCATAGTAGAGTTGGTGGACTTTCAAGGCCACGTCATTTTCCGTCTGCTGCGCGCTGCTTCGGGAAGCTTTCAGGTCGGCCTGAGCAATATCATTCTCGCGCCTGATCTTCAGCAGAGTGGTCAGCGGCTGCGTTAGCTGGGTCCCGCTGGTGGTCAAGTCCCGCCCGCCTTGATTAATGATCGCATTTCCAGTCGGAACGGGAGTGCCGGCGACTGTCCCGAGACTGCCCGCATAGAGTTCTATCAACTGCGTATCGGTCAAATGCAGGAAGCTGCTGTCATTCCGAATGCTGGGAAAATACTCGCTTTTCGAAGCTCGCTTGGCCTGCTCCTTCTCCTCGACCTTGAATTGATCGATACGCACTACGTGGTTGTGCTGGAGCGCCAACTGGACGGCCTCATGCAAAGTGATGTGCCGCGGAGGTGCAGTATTTTCGGTCTGCTGGGCGAAAGCGACGGCACCGGATAACCCCAGAACCACTATCAATTTAAGCTGCATTTTTTCCTTCATGATTTCTCCTCTTTGACCGGCTGCAGTTTGGCGAGGTCGGCGTAGTTGAGGGGCGACTTCCGGAGCATGGCGATGACAAAAAGTGCGATGGCGCAGCTCCACGCGACCAGGAGGAACCCGTCGATAAGGCTCAATGAATACGCCTGAAGGCGCAGCCGGGCGTTGACGAGATCGATCGCACGCTCCGTGGCCGATGCCAACCCCGAGGACTTTCCGAAGACTCCAGCCGTCATCGCGTGAATGTTTGCATCGGTGATCCAGCTGTAACTGCTGACGTGCAGCCCAAGAAGATTGGAGTGCAGCTTCTCACGCACCGCGAGAAAGTGGCCCATGTATATGGCGCCGGCAGTTCCACCAAACAGGCGAATGGTGTGAAAGAATGCGGAAAAAGTCAGGATGTACTGAGGCTTCGACAAACCCCCTGTGAATACTCCCTGCAGGATGATGCATCCCACCAGCCCTATCAGAGCGAAGGCTTGTCCGACGCCGGTAAGCAACTCGGTGCGATAGTAGTTTTCTGCCGCCCACGCACTCGAGTAGTGAGCGCATACGATGGACGATAGCGCCGTGCATGCCAGGCCGGCAGCAAAGAGCAGCCGCGGATCCAGGCCGCGAAGCATGAGAAGGCCGCCTGTAAGCGCGACGAGCAAGAGCGGAACTGCGCTCCAGATGATGGCCGGTCCAATCTGATCGGCTTCGAAACCCCGGATAGCCAGCGACTGCGGGATCAGGATGATGGTCAAGGTGAGAGTGAACCGGAACCAGAAGAGCAGGCTTCCCAGCAGCACCGTGTTCCACCTCCAGAGATAAGGAAGGGCCACCAGCCAGTTAGGGCCTCCGATTCGTCGTATCAAAGCGCACAGCAGGAAGACTGCGCCGGACCAGAACAGCCCGTTGTAGATTCCGGAGCGCCACCAATCGAGTCTCTGGCCTTGCTGGAGGGCAGTAAACATCAGGGCCAATCCCGCGCTCAGGTACAGGAACCCGACGAAGCTGGGCGGCGCGGGGCCGTCTTTTTTTCGGGCGGGCGACGGCGGTATCCCGAGATAGATAAGGACAAACATCACCGGTGCGATTACAGCCGAATTCCAGAACATCCAATGCCAGGAAAGATGCTCGCGGTACCAGCCATAGAGAGATGGTGCAACGTTCACCGCCCCATCGATAGCCGTGGCATAGAAAGCCATGGTAATAGGCAGGTATCGCAGTGGACTTATGCGAAGTGCGAAAGTCAGGGTGAGCGGGTAAAAGGTGCCTGATGTCAGTCCTGCGACAATCAACGCCGCAACCAGCAAGCTGTAACTATGAATAAGCGGCAGGTAAGCACAGGTCGCAGCAAAAACTGCTGACGCAAACAGAAGGACGCGGCGCGGTCCGAGCAGGCCCCCGATGTAGACGCTGAAGGGCCCGATAAACATGAGCGACGCGTTATAGGCACTGTCGAGCCACGCGCCGTCATCGTAGCTAATGCCGAGGTGACCTTTCAGGTCCGTGAGTCCCAGGCTTAACATGCGGCCGGTGAGTGTGACGAGGTGGGCTCCGATGAGGACCCCGATGATTCCCAGTACAGGCCGGGTGGAAATCTCCCAGGGAATGGCGTTAGCCGTTGCTTGTGCAATCTGCAGTGGCGTGGGAGGACGACTTATTGTTACGGAAGAAGCCATGATAAGCCCGGTTATGCGAGTATCGAGAATGTCATTAGTTACGGTGTGAGACTTAGGATCTATGACTCTAACTAGTGGAAGCTAACAGGAACCTCGACTCTGTTATCGCCGGACGGAGCCGCCAGTTTTGACTCGGCTCTCAACACGTGCTTACCATAGGGACCCCAGCCTCCATAAAGATGGCGTTTGCCATCTTGAACCCTGAAGATCAGTTTGGCCTCGCTGTCTGGTACGGGATTCTTGTCCACAGCAACGGTGTATGCACCGCCAGAGAGGTAACCACCCGGTTCCAGGACCAACAAGTATGGGATCGATTCGATCTGTTCGATCTGGTAATTGCCGGCAGGGAGATGATTCCCTTCTATCCAGAACTCAAATGGAATCCTTGCGTGAGCCTCCCTTACTGTCTGAGCTCTTACTTGCCCAACCAGAAGCGAGAAAACTAAGAAGCTCAATACCGTCAGTAGTCGTTTTGCACTCATCACAGTTTCCTCCGGCCGCGATTCTTCGCACCCACCCTGTTGACCGCTTTACTTTCTCGTCCGGACGCTGGCGGTAACCGAGAGTCCCGGGCTCAGCTTGCTGGCCTGGTTGGTATCCTCGAGCTCAATCTTTACCGGGATTCTCTGCACCACCTTTGTGAAATTGCCGGTCGCATTGTCGGGCGGCAATAACGCAAATTGCGATCCACTGGCGGGTGCGATCTCGATGACTTTGCCACGGAAGACCTGTCCCGGGAACTGGTCAACCCGAATCTCGGCCGCATCACCAACTCTCACGTTGGTGAGCTGGGTCTCTTTGTAATTCGCCAGTACCCACCGCTTACGATCGACAAACGCGATGACCTGTGTTCCGGGAGACACTAACTGACCGGGACGGACTTGCCGTTCCCCCACGCTCCCATCGCCCGGCGCATAGATCTTCGTATAGCCAAGATTTACCTGAGTGACCACCAGACTTGCTTCTTTGGCGCGAAGGTCGGCGGCAAGTTGCACGTCCTGCGATTCGAGAACGACCTTTTGGCGCCGCTCGGCTTCCGCAGCCAGCTCATTGCTGCGCAGACCGGTTCTGGCCGCGGCGAGATCGGCGTCGCGGCTGGCGGACTGAGCTGCGAGTTGCTCTTCATCAGCGACCGCCGCTTCGACCTTCTGCTGCGTTGCCGAGTGAGCCTGATAGAGGCCCTCCTGGCGCTTTCTCTCGGAGCGGGCACGTACCAATTCAGCGTCAACCGCGTCCTTGCCGGCCTGCGCTGCCGCAATCTGGGCTTTAGCCTCATCGATTCCCGCAAGCGCCTTGTCAATGCGAGCGTCCTGAAGCTGACGCTGGCGAAGGTTGTTCTCGATAGCAGCCCTGGCAGCCTCGACAGCCGCATTTGCCTGGGAAACCTGCGCCTGATAATCGTTGTCCTCGAGTTCGGCGATCAGGTCTCCCTTGCGTACCTGCTGATAATCGGACACGGCTACGCTGCTAACGATTCCGGCCACCTTTGTACTGAGAGGGGTGAGATCGCCGCGCACATAAGCGTCATCGGTGACCTGTTCGACATGGCCACCTTCCCAGGAATTCCAGTTTCGGGTAAGGGTAACCAGGACAGCCAGAGCGAGAAGCACGACCAACACCGGCGTCACGTATTTCTTCCAACGCGATGAAGGCGGTGTTGCCGCGGGCTCTGTCTTCGGCGGTTCATTGGTTGCCGAACTGGGTGTCTCTACTGCCACGTTTGACCTCCGTTGGCTTTTCGGGAAAAACGAGTCCCGCCGCCTGTGTTGCGACTCATCATAATTCAGCTGGAAGGCAGGCTCTGACCGGTCTTTCGGAGGTCAAACCCATCCCGCGGTATGGCTGCCGGGCTTGCACGGAGCCACGGGTGCTTTCTGATGCACGGGGAGTGCCAAAATCTGAAGCTTCAGCATCCTCGAAAACCGGCTAAATCGGAGAAAAGCGGCCGCGGACGAGCTCCCGGAGTGCCTTGGCAGAGTCATCTCTGCCAGCCGGTTGGCCCCTGGTAATCGGCTGGCACTACGCACTAACGCGCGGCGGCCTCTGCGCTCGATACCTGCTCGTGCATTCCTTTCAGCAGCCGTTGAATGCTCACCTGAAGGGCAGCGTTCATCTCAGAAACCACGGAGCTCACGTTCCGCTGGTCGACCTTCGAGGTCTGGGATGCGTCGCCGGTCCAGACGACAGCTCCTGTTCGAAGATTCGTCAACTCAGCCGACAATCGCGCTTCGACTTTGACACCGCCTCCGTAGTCGATTTCGTCGAGCCGCTCAAGGCGGCCGGTCAGAAGGTAGTCGGGCCGCTGCTCGGACGCGTATGGTCCGACGGACGCGAACAAATGGCTGGAGCGAAGCGAATCGATCAATGCGGTCGTGACCGCCGCACCCGGGTCAGAGGCCCAGCGGTGATATTCATAGAAGCCGATCTGGTCCGGACTTTCCCGATAGACGATTCGCCCCTGCCGGAGATAAGCGGGAGTTTCGAAACGCCGAACCGCGAGCGTTGCGGACTGCCGCGAAACCGGGGGATCCGCTTGCGCCGCTGGAGCGATCGACAGCGCGTAGTAATTTGGATACCGCACCTTGCCGGCGCAGCCGGAGAGCAGCAGCGCGCATGTGCAGGTTGTTACGAGAGTCTTGAGCCGCATCGGTTTTCGCCTCACTTGGGGACTTCCCGGTCTTTGGGTTGCTTGATTCGCACCAGGCTCCATGGCCGCTCCTTCACCGACTCTGTCAGATCGTTCAGGTTGTCTGTGATCATGCGAAGGTTCTCGACGGTGTAGGTGGTGTTCTGGGCGTTTGCACGTATGACTATCTGCAGATCGTGAATGAGGCCGCGCGTCTCCGTGATCGTCTTCTGCAGTTCCGCCAGATCGGCCTGTCCAGGCTCGCGAAATGCGGTGATCGTCTGGTTGGCATTTGTAACCGTATCATTTACATTATCGATGGTTGGCCCCATTTTGCGCCATGAGCGCGTCGGCGTCTTGGGTCAGCTTGAGCGCCTGCCGGCTGATCTGCTTCATCTGCGGGGAAACATCGGAAATCATCGAGTCGGTGTTGGAGATCACACTCGATATATGCTTCTGGTTGGTGGGCCCGGTGATGTCGTTGAGGTTCGCGAGAAATTGCCGGCCATCTCCGGTGAGATTGTTGACATCTGTTCCAACTGTATGTGAGCGTGGCTTGCGCGGAGTCGGCCAGGACAGCCAGCTTGCGCTGCAATTCGTCCAGGCTCATCGTCTCCTGCGAAGGCACAACGGCACCGGCGGCAGAGTCTCGGCGCATCGTTCGACCCTGTACTGATGGCAAGCGCAGGACTGCTCATAAGGCTAATGCTCCCGATTTCGGCGATGCATTTCGCGTTCAGGGGAGTGCCCTGCTTCACATCGAACGCAATCTCGATCCTGGTCGGGTCAGCTCGGTCAGGACGCACGGAGCTGACCCTGCCTACCGTAATTCCTCCAAACAGCACGGGCGTGCCGGGCTCCATTCCCGATGCGTTCCGCAGATAAGTTCTGAAGGAAACGTGCGCTCCATTGAATTTCGCGTTGCTCACGTAGTAGATGGTCCCGCACAAAACTACTGCGCAGACCAGTACGAACGCCCCCACTTTCGCTTCGATATCTTTCATTGCTGTTCTCCCTCGATTCCTGCAAGTTCGCGCAAGTGGCGCTGGACGGATTCGCTCTCGGCAATCTGATCGGGGATCCGGTCCAGGAACTGCCGGATTCTCGGATCGGTGCTGTGCAGGAACGATTCTTTGCTCTCGACCGCAATCAGCGTGCCCTTGTAGAGCATGGCCAGCCGATCGGCGATTCGCAGCGCACTCGCCATTTCGTGCGTCACGATCAGAACGGTCATGTTGAATGCGCGCTTGAGAAAAAGGATCAGCTCGTCGAGTTCCGCTGCCACGATCGGATCGAGGCCGGCCGAAGGTTCGTCGAAGACCAGGATCTCCGGATCGAGCGCCGTTGCCCGAGCCACTGCCGCCCGCTTGATCATCCCGCCTGACAGTTCCTGCGGGAACAGCTTGCCCGCATCGCCGAGCCCCACAGCGGCAAGCTTGATCCAGGTCATAATCTCGATCACCGGATCGGCCAGCGCGGTTAACTCGCGCAGAGGCAACTCCACATTTTCCTCGACCGACATTGAGCCAAACAATGCGCCGCTTTGAAAAGCCACGCCCATCCCTCTCCGTATGGCTTTGAGCTCCGCGGCGGAGCATCGATTGATGTCTGTACCCCGAACAAGAATGGTTCCGGAGTCCGGGCGCTCGAGGCCGATGATGTGCCGGAGCATCGTGGTCTTCCCGGAGCCGCTGCCGCCAAGCAGCGCCAGAACCTCACCGCGCTGGATATCCAGGTCGACTCCATCCAACACACGATGGTCTCCATAGGAGACCGTGAGGCCGCGCACTGAGATGATCGGAGTAGCCATCGCTAGGTCCTGTTCAGCAGGTAGTACACCGTGGTGATAAAGAGATCGGCGAAGATCACCAGGAACGTGGAACGCACCACAGCTGAAGTCGCCGATCTGCCCACGCCTTCCGGGCCCCCGGTCACTCGGAAGCCCTCCATGCATCCGACCTGAACGATGATGATGGCGAAGACCAGGCTCTTGATCATGCCCACGAAGACATCGTGGAGCACGATTGCATCCGCCGCATATTGGAGGAAAACGGACGGGGTCATATTCTCGCTGAGAAACATGAAGAACCCTCCCGCCAAACAGGCGAAAGCGCAACTCATGACGGCCAGGCACGGCACCACGATCATTGCTGCAAGAAACTTCGGAGCGAGCACCAGCTCGACTGGATCTATGGCCATTGTCCGCAGAGCGTCGATCTCTTCGGTCACTACCATCGTGCCGATCTCGGCTGAGAATGCCGATCCCGAGCGGCCGCTGACGACAACCGCGGTGAGCAGAGGACCCATTTCACGCGTGAACGCGATGACCAGAATGTCGATGACCAGATTCATCGCTCCATAACGCTTCAGTTCCGACGCACTCTGGATGGCTAAGATAAATCCGCAACAGGCCGAGACTATCGCCACCATTGGCAGGGCTTGCACGCCGATGGCATACATCTGTCTGATTGCCGCAAGCCACCGTCCGCGCCGGCCGATTATCGGAAGTATGTGCGGCAGTGCGCCGATTCCCGACCACAACTGCACCGTCAGCCCTCCGATATAACTCAACCGCTGGATTGCGGCTGCTCCGATTCCCCTGAGGAAGTTCATGGCTTCGCTTCCTCCTCAATCGGGAAGACGTGATCGAGATCCGTGACTTTAAGCAGATAACGGGGCTGCTCCTGAACACCGCGCAGGATGAGCTGAGTGTGCTGTTTCCGAGCGATCCTCATCGCTTCGATCAGGGTCGCGAGCCCCGAAGTGTCCATGTACTCGACATGGGAAAGATCGACAGTGACGGTATCGGGCTTCGAGCCCAGAGCGTCGCCAAGCCTGCTCCTCATCTGGCTTGAGGTGTCAGTGGTGATTCGTCCCGAAATCGAAACCACCTCTCCCATGCCACCTCCTCCTGTTCGGTCCTGTTTCGTTTTGCGGATGAATAGGTTCGCACTGAATCGTGCAAGCCGAAGGCCAAAGAGCACCGGCACGAACACGCCTGATATCACGCGGAAAGCGCTCATCAACCGGGCACTCTACGGGCGTTGATGCCAACTGGTTGGCAGCTGCTCACTGGCGGGCCGATCTCACAGGACGAGGGCTGGCAACCTCAACAGAGAGGTCCAGACCGGATGCGGATGCTTGGTTGAGCCCGGAATCTCGGCATGGATCAGAAAGCCTTCCCGGATTCTCCGCGTTATAGAGAAGCAGGCGAGAGGCGAGGTGGGGGAAGGGGCACTTGCTCGAGTCTACGCAGTGGACCATCATCTCGGTTCTGCATAGTGCACGCGGGATACCATTGTGGCGCGTCACTCCAGGCGAATCGGCGTGGTGCAATCGCCTGAACTTGCAACTTCCATTTAAGGCCGCACCTTTTTTCAACTAGGTATAAGGGTCAACAGTTTCATGCTTGCCCGATGCGGCAGCCGGCATCCCTTGAAGCTGTGTCATGCCAGTGTGTGTCAGCCGCGAGGACATTCCTGCATTGGTTCGCCATTACGTGGACATCCACGCAGGACGCATGAACCGGCAGATCGGGATGATTCCCGCTCATGCGATGGAGGCTTTGACGAGATATTCGTGGCCCGGTAACGTCCGCGAGTTGCAGAACTTCATCGAGCGGGCCGTGATCCTGTCTCCTGGAAAGGTGCTGTGCGCTCCACTGTCTGAATTGAAGGAGTGCCCTTTCCAATTGCCGGAGAGCAGCGTCTGCACCCTCGAAGAGGTCGAGCGGGAGCATGTGCTGCGAGCGCTTCGCGAATCGAGTTGGGTGATTGGAGGGCCGGATGGTGCAGCCGCGCGCCTTGGCATGAAAAGGACCACCCTCGCGTATCGAATTCGCAAGCTGAATATCCGGTGCCGTCCTGAGTAAATCCCCGCAGTAAGGCCGGGGAGCGGACACGCCGCGGGTCTTCGAAGAGGCGGACGGTGAGCGCTCGAAAATAACACCTGTGACGTGAGCCGTCGTCGAGTGCCCACGGGCTGGCATTTGGGCAAATATCGGCAGCGCGCGAAGCTGCCTGGACTGAATCTCCGATCAACCCGGTTTTAGTCGCGCCTTGTTTCAACGAAGGCCGGGGGAAGCTGCGATACGGGCGGCTCGTCCGTTGGGAGTTCCAACCGCGCGGTGCGGAGACGCCAGATTAGGAGCAGCGAAGCGGCCAATGGCACAGAAAGGTAGATGCCTACGATTCCACCAACCTCGGCGCCGGCCAGGACTGCGAAAATTACTGTAAGTGGATGGATCTCCATCCGGTGTCCCAGGGCGCGCGGCAGGTTGAAATAGTCCTGGGTTACTCGCCACAACAGCAGCAAGGCCGCCACCCAGAGCCAGTGCAGATCGTTGGCCATGCCGACCCCGATAATAACCGCCGCTGTGGTCATCCATCCGATGACAGGAACGAACTCGAGCGCTCCCCCGAAGACAGCCAACGCAACAGCATGCGGAAACCTGAACAGCAGCAGAACCGTTATATAGAACGCCAGCGAGAACAGGCACAGAAGAACCTGCGCCCGAATGTAGTTGGTGAGCATCGCATGTATCTGGCAGGCGAGAAACCTGGCCGGTTCGCGCTGCTTTGGCGGAAAAAGCGTCGCTATGAGTGCCTCGACAATGCGATTTCCATCCCGCAGCAGGAAGATGGCCAGTATGGGAATCAGCGCCAGCCATCCCACGATCTGCGCAGCCTGCGAAAGAGCGTTGTCGATCCAGTTCTGCAGGCCCTGGAAGTTCTCCTTGTGCCGCAGCAGCACTACCCTGAGCCGCGCTTTCTGTTGGTCGCTCCAGCCGTATTTGTCTCCTATGTCGTTCGCGATCTCTCCGGTTGATAGGCGGTCTAGAATTACCGGAATCTCATCGGCTACCCTGCCGGTGTTCCTGGTAAGAGCCGGCGCGAACGTATAGATGGCAACGCCGATCAGAATCAGTATCCCGACATACACCTCTGTCACTGCGGCGCCTCTGAGGTTTCTAACAAGAAAAGAATGATGCTCGAGAAACTTGACGGCGGGATTGATGAGATAGGCGAAAAAGATTGACAGGACAAAGAGAAGGATCACGCGCCTGGCGCTGTACGCGAAGCCGCACACAAGGGCGAAAAGCAGAATCGTCAGCAAAACGCTCGCTGTACGGCGCTCGGGAATTTCCATCTTTGAATTATCCGCCCATCGGGTGAAATGCGCGTCGGGAACGGGGCATGCAGAGCTTTCGTTCATTCACGCGTTGCGCTTGTCTTCAGCATTTACTGTTCCAGTTCCCGAAGTCAGGTATCCGCGAGGCGTGTATCGCGAAAACGGTCACGATTTGTCACTTGCCAACCTTGATCCTGTTTTGCGCGTTTTGCCGAAACTCTTGCCCTTTATTTTCAACGAGCCTGCGGAGCGACTTTCTCTGGAACCCCATTTGCACTGTTGCCGGCAGCGAGGCGAGGAGAGCAGGCCCGAGAAGCGTTGGCGGAAGAAAAGCCGCCGCTAAATCGGCTTCACGGTCGGGCGGACGTGCTCATGGGACCCACTGGTCGACTGGCGTGCGGAGAAGATCTCGCAGGATGCGGCCGTGCTTGAGATTGCGCGGCGCTACCGGGAATTCGCAGACATCTTCGAAAATCGCCAGAAGGTTGTGGCAGCATGAAGATGGAGATCTGCAGCCGGTGGGTGGAGCCCGCAGATTCCAATCATGGCTGGGGGAATGGCGGGACGTCGCCGACTATCGGCTTCCTCTAGGTTCCCTGAGTCGCATACTGCACCACGGCCATCACTACATTGTGCAGCGAAGGAGCGGATTCACGATTGCCAGCTCATGTGAGGGATGTTACGACGTTTGACCGCCGATGAGTCATGAGCGAATGCGCGAGCCCTGCGACACAGCCGCACTGCCGAGGGCAAATTGAACAACTCCGGATGGCTTTGAAAAGGGGCGAAAACTTGGCCACTGAAAACAGCATTGTCATTGCAGACTACGGGGACAGCAACGACTCACCCCAGCCGCGCGAAGCGGCGCCCGCGGACCAGCTCACATGGTTGCGCTCCGAAGGTGCTCCGCTGCCGTATGGCGTCGCGTGGATCGAAAGCGAGCAGGCATTCAATTTCGCCGTTCACTCTGAACATGCCGAGAGCGTCACGCTTCTGTTCTATTCCGCTGCAGATCTCGTAAAGCCGGCCTACACCTTCCGTTTTGATTTTTTGCGCAACAAGTCGGGCCCGGTGTGGCACTGCAGGATTCCTGCGATGGACATTCGAGACGCTCAATACTACGCCTATTCGGTCACCGGGCCGGTTGGTGATCCTCTTGATACGTTTGATCCGCAGAAAATCCTTCTTGACCCTTACGCGCGCTGCATTTTCTTTCCGCCGGACTTCGACCGGACGCTGGCGACGCGAGAAGGATCGAACGCGGGGCGCGCTCCATTGGGAGCGCTCGCGGCGCACCGCAATTCCTTCGATTGGGAAGACGACCTGCTGCAACACCATGAGTCCGACGCCATCATTTACGAGCTGCACGTGAGGGGATTCACCAGGAACCCCAACTCCGGCGTCGACTCGAAGCTCGCGGGCACTTACGCAGGAGTAGTCGAGAAAATCCCTTACCTCAAGGAACTTGGAGTTACGAGCGTCGAGCTGATGCCCGTGTTCCAGCGCGATCCGCAGGAAGCCGACTACTGGGGCTATATGCCGTTGAACTTCTTCGCGCCCCACGCGCAGTACGCAGCCGGTTGCGACAAAGATGACCAGCAACGGGAATTTCGCAATATGGTGAAGGCACTGCATCGCGCCGGAATCGGGGTGGTGCTCGACGTCGTATATAACCACACCTGCGAAGGAGACCACACCGGGCCGATATACAGCTACAAGGGCCTCGATGGCCCAGGCTACTACATGCATGCCCCGGACCCTGCCAGTCCGTATGCCAATTATTCAGGCACAGGCAACACCCTGAACTTCGCCCAACCCCACGTTCGCAAGATGGTTATGGACAGCCTTCGCTACTGGCGCCGCGAGATGCATATCGACGGCTTCCGGTTCGACCTGGCTTCGGTATTCAGCCGCAACGCGGACGGCTCGCTGAATTGCAAAGAGGCGCCGATCTTCAACGAGCTCGCCGCCGATCCGGAACTGGGACGGTTTCGCCTCATCGCTGAGCCCTGGGACACAGGGGCCTACCAGCTCGGCCGCGGCTTTCCGGGTATCACCTGGCACCAATGGAACGGACGCTTTCGCGATGATGTGCGCCGCTTTGTGAAAGGCGATCCGGGTATGATTCCCGATCTGATGCGGCGCATCTACGGCAGCGACGACCTGTTCCCCGATACGCGCGCCGAGGCTTACCACCCCTACCAGAGCATCAACTACGTCACTTCTCACGACGGCTTCACTCTCTACGATCTTGTTTCCTACGAACGCAAGCACAACTGGAAAAACGGACACGATAACCAGGACGGGATGGATGAGAACTATAGCTGGAACTGCGGCCACGAGGGAGACGAAGGCGCGCCGGAGAGCGTGCTCACGCTGCGGAGAAAACAGGTCAAGAACTTCTGCTGTTTGCTCCTGCTGTCGAACGGAATTCCCATGTTCCGGGCCGGCGACGAATTCCTGAACACGCAGTACGGCAATAACAATCCCTATAACCAGGACAACGAGATCGGATGGCTTGACTGGAGTCAGCTTCACTCAAACCAGGACATTTTTCGCTTCTTTAAATGCATGATCGCGTTCCGGAAGAGCCATCCGTCGCTGAGCCGCAGCCGGTTCTGGCGCGAAGATGTATCGTGGTACGGAGTCGGGCGCACCGTCGATCTGTCTCACGACACGCATAGCGTCGCGTACTGCCTTCATGGGGCATCGCAGAAAGACGACGATATCTACGTCATGATCAATTCCTACTGGGAGCCGCTGACATTAACCATTCAGGAGGGCGCCGCCCGGGAGTGGCTGCGAGTCGTGGATACCGACCTAACGAGTCCTGATGATTTTTCAGAGCGTGGTGTTCCAGTTGATCGATTGAGCTACCAGGTGGCTCCGAGATCTATCGTCTTCTTCACGCGAGCACTGAGTGGAGTGCAGTAGTGCTGCCGTGCCACGGCTATTTCGGTGAGGGCAGCGACGCCGGCTGCTGAAGCCGAAACTCCACCAGCGACTCGCTCGGGATGGAGACCTGCTCAACTTCCTGTCTGAAAGCTACTGCCACTCAAAAGCGCTTCGAATGCGTTCGGTTCGAGCTGCTCGAGCGACTGCACGACGATATCCGCGGACAACTGCTTCCCATTGCGGCTTACTCCGATGCTGCGCATTCCAGCGCGGTGCGCGGCCTCCACTCCGGCAACGGCATCTTCCACGACGATCGATCTCGCCGGTGGGACCCCCAGGCGCGCAGCCGCAACCAGATACACTTCCGGATCGGGCTTGCCGCGGCGCACGTCCTCGGCTGAGACGATTGCCTGAAAAAGATTCGCGGCCGACAATGCTTCGAGCACCACCTCGATGTTCTCGCGCGGCGCGGCTGAACCGATCGCCTGCAGCCAGCCCTCTTCATGAAGCCGTTGTAGCCAGTTTGCAACCCCGGGCAGCGGCTTCATTCCATGCCTGCGAACCAGGTCGCGATACTCCTCCTCTTTTGCGGTCGAGATTCTCTCGATGCGCTCCGGAGTGGCCGCATTTCCAAGCAGTTGCGGAATGATGGAATCGTTCCGCTGCCCGAAGGTGGCCAGGAACTGCTCGTGCCTAATCGGGATGCCCTCCTTCGCCATCGTGTCCCGCCAGGAGATCCAGTGAAACTCCTCGGAATCGATCAGGGTTCCATCCATGTCCCAAAGCACGGCGCGACTTTCGGTCATCGGCTCTTCTCCGTCGGCGTCAACTCTGCGCTCATAAGAATCCTTTCACGCCGCCTGCCGGCTTTGCACGACATGAAGAAAGCCCGCGGGGCGGTTGAGTCGCCGATGCTCGCCGCCCCGCCGCACCCTTAAGTTGACGGGTGCGGAAACTTCCGCCCGGTGATGTCGGTTCGGTCGTACTTCTTAATCAGCCCGGTTGAAATGGATGTAAGTGAAGGCTTGGCCGGCATCCGAGCCCAGTGACCCAGCATGCGTGGCTTGACGTGTTCGATCTGGAGCGGCTCACGGAGCAAGGGTTGTCTTGGAGATAAAGCATCCCCAGGCACAGGTAGAGGCTGGCGCGCCAATAGGCGTCGAGCTTGCGAACCTCGTCTGGGCTCAGCGGCGATCCTTCTACCGTGGATCTTGCGGTCCGTATGCGCTCAGCGAGGTGGCTGATGGTACTTCTGCTTCTACAACAGGTGTCATTTCTTGTGCTCCTTGTGTGCCCGCGGTGGAGTCGGAACAAATTTTCGTTTCGTCGAAAAATGGACTGGCGGCCGCCGCTCGAGAGAGCGAAAGCGCTTGTTTGAAGGCAAGGCAGAGGCCATTCGTAAGAGGCTGAAAATCCTGCAGGAGGCACAACCGCCCACGCCAAGGCGGTTAGCAAAGGACAAAGATTTGGCTCTAGGCGGTCCGTCGGTGCGGAAGCGGAAAGAGATTCCGGCAGAGGTGCCTTTGGCCATCGCCTGACAACCTGTCAACACCGGATCTTGGCAATCGGCAGTCGGAAGGACAGCCCTGAACTGCCGGGATCCTGTGATTTCAACAACTTACCTTATGGCCGTTGCATTGCTAGGTGTGGGTATTGGCGAAACGGGTGATTCCGATTCGTTTCCCGCGGAGGACATATGACGGGCTGGATCCATTTCGTGTTTTTGACCGCCTCGCTGCTGTCGCTCAAAGTCATCAGACTGCGGTCCTCGCAAAGAGAGGCTCTCTACGGCCGAGAGGCCCTTGTCTGTGGTCGCGGCGCGAGCAGCAGCGGACCGGCCGATTCTTCCCGGAGCAGTGGAGTAGAGAAACCAAATCCCATTAGCAGGGCGCGCCATGTTTAAAAAAATCACAGTCGCTTACAACGGATCGCCGGAGGCCGGCCGTGCGCTCGCACAGGGGATTGACCTTGCGAAGTGTCTCGGCGCGGAGCTAGGCGCCATTACCGTTCTTGAGGACCTGCCCCCTTACGCGGCCTACGCAGCGGCCGCTGATTCGACCCTCGCGGTGACTTTGATCGAAGACCGCCAGGTGCATTGCGAGCGGCTGCACTCCGACGCCCGTGAGGCCGCCCTGCGCGAGGGTGTGTACCTCAAGACTTATTTGCTGAAAGGGGATGCATGCGAAACCATCGTCCGTTTTCTTCTTGATAGCAAGACAGATCTCGTCGTTATTGGACTCCACCGCAATACGTCGCATATTTCGCGCCTGTGGAGCACTGTGTACGAAGTTGCGCTCGATGCGCCATGCAGCGTTCTTGGAGTGCATTGAGTTTCAGTTATCCCCAAGAAGTGAGGTGTCGGTTAGTCATGGAATTGAATTCGACCAATACATTCAACGAACAAAACGACTGCCTCATCGGGCTGTGCCTGAGCGCACTGAACGATGAGCGTCTGGTTTCCGCCGCAAGATCCGGAGACAGAAACGCCTTCCTCGAACTGTACCAACGCCACTCCAGGAAAGTCCTGCCGCGAATCTACCGCATCACCAAAAACCGCGAGGACGCCGAGGACGCATTTCAGGATGCCATTCTGAGGGCCTTCGTTCATATGAAGAGCTTTGAAGGAAGATCCACCTTCACGTCCTGGCTCACCCGGATCGCGACCAACTCCGCGCTCATGGTGCTTCGCAAGAAGCGGTCCGGATCGGAGATATCCATCGAACAGATGTGCGACGACTCAACGAATGCCCGGGCCTGGGAGCCGCGAGATGGCGCGGAAACACCGGAAGCGAGTTACGCTCGACGCGAGAGCGAACGGCTGCTGCGTAACACAGTTCAGCGCCTGCCCGGCATTTTCCGGGAGGCAGTGGAACTGCAGAATGGCCGCGAGTATTCGACCAGCGAGGTTGCCGAGGAACTTGGCATCTCCCTGTCTGCTGCAAAATCCAGGCTCATGCGCGCCCGGAGAGTCGTGCGACGACGCCTCTCTGGAGCACGTCCTCGCCGCGCCCCCAAACCCGCTCCAGCTTCTGCAGGGTCCGGGGCTAAATCAAGAGCGGCGAGTGCCGCCCGGCAGATTGTATGAGAGAATTTGCCCCACGCACAGAGAGGAGGCAATCATGAAACTAGTGCGCGCGATCTGTATCTCCCTGATCGTGGTTTCGTCTTTCGGACAAACTGCACCCCACTATCAAGTTGCCGTTATTGTCGCTGTCAAGCCTCACCAGGCTGGTGCCGACGACGCTTCCGCCGTCCCCAAATATGAGGTCTCCCTCAAAGTAGCAGACACAGTGTATGTGGTTCTGTATACACCTCCGCTGGGCGTAGGCACAGTTAAATACGCCGAAGGACGCAACCTGCTGGTCGTCGTCGGCGAGAAGACCATATCCTACAACGACCTTCTGGGCCAGACCTTTGAGGTGCCAATAATCAGCCATAAACCCGCGGCCGATGCTGCCCAGCCCAAGTAAACACTCAGATACTTGGATGACCAAAGCGGTCTGACCCGGCGGCAGACCATCAGCGGCCGATTCTCTGATTTGTCGGAATTTCGTTTGGCGCCGGGACGGGCGGTCGAACCCCGATGGGCCGAATCCCGGCGGATTTTGAGTCGCCCGTCGGAAAAGTGAGCCCGCCGAAAGGAAGTGCCCGTCTGGATGCTGCCGGGCAGTCCAACATCGAAAGAGCAGATAATTCAGCGCACAAACCTTTCAACCAGAAAGGCGAGAGAACATCTGCACGAGAGGACAATGTCTTCACTGGTCATCCTGACGCCGTCATTTCGCGGTTGGAACGCAGTTCCCAGTATCGGCGCGGATGCCACTCGTCATGATCCTTCACCTCGCTGATTCTCTGGGCGGAACCAGATAATCCCGGCACACGGACCGCTTTTTCCGGCGGGCCCTGAAGTGAGGCATCTCAGGAAAACATCACGCAGGCGTTTTCGGCAGGTTACGGCTCCTGGAAGGAAACTGGCCGAGCAACCACGATACGGTCGAGATCGGGCGCGTATCCAGTTGGATTGCCGATACTGATCGTATTTGTTCCGGCGTGCAGTTGCACCGGCAATACAACCGGCACAGGATCGTTGAAGGTGCTACCGTTGAGATCAAGCTCCGTGGCCGTCCCCCCATTGATGCTCATGAAGTATGAACGCGGTCCGCTCGTCTGATAGTCGATTTCCAGCTGATAAGTGCCGGCCAGCGGAACGGTCACATTTGTGAACGTGACGGAATTCGCCGCGCCTGCGCCGATGTTGCCAGCTTTGCCCAATCCCGACGAATAGTTGCTGAATCCGCCAGTTACCGTGCCGCCGAGCGTCGCCACTTCGGCCTCATAAGTTGACGAAGTGGGAGGCGGAAAATCGCCGTTGCCGGTGATGACGATGCGATCAAGGTCCGGCGGATAACTGACTGGACTGCCGAATTGGACGGCGTTCATTCCCTTTTCGAGATGAATTGGCACGATCGTGCTGGCTGGAAGGAAGAAGCTTCCGCCCCCGCAGTTAAGCGTCTGGAAGGCGCCCCCGTTCACGCTGTAAAGGTAGGAGCGAAGTCCCTGCGTCATTGAATCTACTTGCATTAGGTACTCGCCGGCGCGCGGTGCATAAACGTTGTCGAACGTGACTGTGTTCTGCGTGCCAAGCCCCAGGCCGCCAACTTTCTCTCCTCCGGAACACGCAGGGCAACTGGCAATCACAGCACTGCCACCAAGAATGGCCGACTCAGCCTCGTAGCTGGTAGATGGTGATGGGACCGCGCGTCCGACACCTGTCACCTTAAGGAGACGCGAGTCGTGAGCCTGCAAAATGGTCGAGAATCCGCCGGGCGAAGGCTCCAGATCGCGATGCGACCAGAGATCGCGAACCTGAACCGCATTGGCGAAGCCCAGCAGACTCCAGGGAATGCGCGCATTTGTAACTGTGGCATTCATATTAAAGATGCCCACATAGTAGTTGCCATGGCCGAGATTGCTTACCCAGACCTCGAGGTCGCCATCCAGAACCTGCGTCGCCGGTTTGCCTGTCTGGTCCACGGCGAGCACCTCATCGTTAGTGGCAAGCTGCTTGCCAAAGCTGTCGATTTTGGTGAGATCGCCTCCGAGATAAATGGGTGCATTGGCCAGCGCCCACAGTGAAAGCGCAGACTGCTTCTCATAGTTAGTGAGGCCGTCGAGCGCGCCATCGCCAATGTCGAGCGAGTCCATGTCATTCCATCCCACCGTCCGTCCGGAGGCGTTCTCCCAGCCGGGCAGGTCGCGGAAGCGCTCATAGATGCGTGGCCAGTCGGTGAGTGTTGCGCAATTTCCTTCGCACTCCACATCCTGGTCGATGCGCCGGGCATTGGCATACTGCTGCCACACGCTGAGGTAATCCTGATCGAGCGCCCAGGAAATCGTCAGCCAGATCGGGCGTCCGCTTGCGGCGATAGCCTTCGACCAGGCGGCGACATCAGCTCGGTTGTCGATCGACAGATCATAGCTGTCCGAGCCCGGAGTGACGCCGTCAAGCTTGATAAAGTCGATGCCCCATGAGGCGAAAAGCGCGACCACGGAGTTCATATATTCCTGCGCGCCGGGCTTCGTGAAGTCGATCTTGTAGTGGTAAGGCGAAGTTCCGGGACCGCCGAAGGCGTTGCCCGCGGTATATGGGACGACCAGAATGTCCTGTATGTGATACTGCGTGCCAAGGATAGGCGAATTGGCTGCAACCGCCGGATATTCCACTCCGGGGATCCAGTAAATGCCGGCTTTTTGCCCATTCTGATGGATGTGGTCAACCAAGCCCTTGATGTCCGGAAACGTGGCGGTATTGGGGATTGGACGCCCGTTTGCGTCGAAGCTTCCCTGCCAGCCGGAATCGATATTGATGTACTGGAAGCCATGCGCCTGCAGCCCGGAGGATGCCAGGGCGTCGGACTCGGCGCTAATGTTGGCCTGAGTGAGAAAACCCGAGTTAATGGTCTGTTCGCTGAACGTGCTCCAGCCGAGGTAAGGCCGCTGTCCGACATCGTTCACTTGTGGGAAGGCCGGCGCAACGGCGAGCAATTGAATGCCGGCTATCGCGGCAAGCAGCGAGATGACACGGAGCCTTCGCAGGCCGATCCGATGGATGGTGAAGTTGCTGTTGACTGGCTTGGGACTGCAAGAGAGCAAAGTGCTGGTGATCATAGCGGGGGCTCCATGATTTTGGGCGTTCTGCAGCTTTAATAGCGTTAACGTTCACGCATCAAAGCAGAAACGCGGATAACCATAGAATCGCCGGGGGTAAACTGTCAAGCCAAATGAAAAATTCGTCCATATAGTTTATTTGTTGCTCCGCGAGGCCATCTGCCGGGAGGGACCCCGCTGTTTTCAAGAGAGAAAGCGGTTGCCATACTTATACCGTGTACGATAACGTTATTTCCTACAGTTGAGATACACCCGCTATCATGTCTAGCCAGACCATGAACTCCATTGTGACGGAAACTCCGGTGCTGCAACTGCCCGCTGCGCCCGCCAGCGAAACCGGCGCGGTGAAAGCGTGGCAGGAACCAGTGGTCGTGAAAACCTATTTGCCAGCCGAGCCCGACCCCAATCCGCTTTTTCTCGAAAAGCGTGTCTATCAGGGCAGCAGCGGCAAAGTGTACCCGTTGCCTGTGATTGACCGGGTGGCAACCCAACCCTGCTACCACACATGGCAGGCTGTACATCTGGAAAACGAATACCTGCGCCTTATGATTCTGCCGGAGATCGGGGGCCGCATCCATGTGGGGTATGACAAGATCAACGGCTATGACTTCTTTTACCGGCAGAACGTGATCAAGCCCGCGCTCGTCGGACTCGCCGGCCCGTGGATTTCCGGCGGTGTCGAGTTCAACTGGCCACAGCATCATCGTCCAGCAACATTCATGCCGGTCGAGGTCACGATCGAGCGCGAGCATGACGGTTCCGTCACAGTGTGGTGCAGCGATCACGATCCCATCTCACGCATGAAAGGCATGCATGGCGTTTGTCTGCGGCCAGGATGCGCCTACGTCAAACTGAAGGTGCGTCTCTATAACCGCACCTGGGATACACAAACCTTTCTATGGTGGGCGAACCTCGCTACGCGCGTTCACGAGCACTATCAATCCTTCTTTCCGCACGATGTATGCTATGTTGCCGACCACGCCAAGCGCGCAGTAACGGAGTTTCCTTGCAGTCTCGGAACTTATTACGGCATCCCCTACGGTGAACGGGCGCTGCACGGTGTGCCTGCCGACGAGATGCCGAGCAATTTTGTGCCCGACGCGTCATATCCTCCCAACGACCTGCGGTGGTATTCGAACATCCCGGTTCCGACAAGCTACATGATCGCCAGCTCGCGCGAGGATTTCTTCGGCGGCTACGATCATGCAGCACGCGCGGGCGTGATCCACGTCGCCAATCACCGGGTTGCTCCGGGAAAAAAGCAATGGACTTGGGGCAATCACGAGTTCGGCTACGCGTGGGATCGCAGTCTGACGGATAATGATGGACCTTATATCGAATTGATGGCCGGAGTTTACACGGACAATCAGCCGGACTTCTCTTTCCTCGCTCCCGGGGAGACAAAGACCTTCAGCCAGTTCTGGTATCCGATCCGCGAGATCGGGGTTCCCGATATCGCCAATCTGCACTCCGCGCTGCGCGTAGCTCGCGACGGTGACAAGGCGCACGCTCATCTTATGGTGACGCGCGAGGTTAAAGATGCCGTCCTGCGGATAGTTTCAGCAGATGGAGAAGTCACTGCATGGAGCGGCACGCTGCGACCGGAGAACACCGCGCATATTAGCCTGCAGCTCCCAAATGGCGCCCCGACCTGGGCACTTGAACTCGTCCAGGGTGCGGAAGTAGTCCTGCGCTACGCCCCTGGTGAGATTTCGCCTGCACCCGCGCCGGTGGCGGCCACCGAGCCTCCCGCACCGGCGGAAATTGTCACCGCTGATGAGCTTTATCTGACCGGGCTTCATCTCGAGCAATACCGTCACGCTACACGGTCACCCGAGCCGTACTGGCGCGAAGCGCTGCGGCGCGATCCGCATGACAGTCGCGCCAACAATGCGCTGGGCCGGGTCTACCTGCGACGGGGCGAGTTTGCCCAGGCCGAGAATTGTTTTCGCGCAGCGATTGAGCGGCTAACCGCTCGTAATCCAAATCCTTACGACAGCGAGCCTTACTATAACCTCGGCATGACGCTGTTGTTTCGGGACCGTAGGGATGAAGCCTACGATGCTTTCTACAAGGCAACGTGGTCGGCAGCGTGGCGCGGACTGGGCTATCACCGCCTGGCAGAGATCGATATGTGCAATGGCCGTCTCGCGGCGGCGATGGACCATATCGACCGCTCATTGCGCGCTGATACCGATAATTTGAATGCGCGGAATCTCCGCGCTGTGATTTTGCGGCGACTGGGACGCGAAGTGGAGGCTGAAGCTGAACTCGATGCCGTGTCCGCGCTCGATCCGTTGGACATCTGGAACCGCTTTCTCAAAACGGGCACCCCGCCCGCTGATGCTGGACAGCGTTTGGACCTGGTCTACGACTGTATCCGCGCAGGCATTTTGGATGATGCGGAGATAGTCCTTGAAGACGAAAACAGCGCGATGGGCCTCTACACTCGTGCTTTCATCCGGGCGATTCGGGGCGACGAGGCATCGAGCTGCGAGCTCTACAAACTGGCCGCCAGCGCGCGTGCGACTCATGTCTTTCCCAGCCGGCTCGAAGAGATGAAGGTGCTTCAGGCGGCGATTGCTGCCAGCCCCGAAGATGCGCGCGCTCCATACTATCTGGGCAACTTCCTCTATGATCGTCGGCGCCATCGCGATGCGATTGCGCAATGGGAAGGAGCTGCAAAGCTCGATCCGGCCTTCCCCACCGTGTGGCGCAACCTCGGTATTGCCTACTACAACGTGGAGCATGATGAGCAAAAGGCGCGAGAGGCTTTTCAGCGAGCGAGAATAGCCGATCCGAGCGACGCCCGCATCCTGTATGAAGAGGATCAGCTACAAAAGCGGCTCGGAGATGACCCCATCCATCGGCTGACTCAACTCGAAACCGATCGCGACCTGGTTGCACTGCGCGATGATCTTTCAGCTGAGCTTGCCGCTCTGTATAACCAGGTTGGCAAACCTGCCGATGCGCTCGAATTGCTGCTTTCGCGGACCTTCCAGCCGTGGGAGGGCGGCGAAGGCATGGTGTTGGGCGAGTATGTACGGGCACAACTTCTTCTCGGTCGCGAAGCCCTTGCTTCGAGCGATGCACGGAACGCTATCGAGCATTTCGAGGCGGCGAATCATCCGCCGCGAAGCCTCAGCGAGGCACGGCATCTTCTGGCGAACAACAGTAACATCGAATTCTGGCTGGGCGAAGCCTGGTTTGCAGCCGGAAATGCGGAACGAGCAAAGACGCATTGGGAGAAGGCCGAACGACAGCGTGGCGACTTTCAGCAAATGCAGGTGCGACCTGTCTCCGAGATGACTTACTGGAGCGCGATGGCCTTGTGCCGTCTCGGTCGCAATGAGGAGGCTGCAACACTCGTTGCGAGCATCCTCGACTATGCAGCAGCATTGCAAAGCGAAGCTCCAAAGGTCGACTACTTCGCCACTTCGCTTCCCGCGATGCTTCTCTTTGACGAGGACCTGCAGAAGCGGCAACACATCACGGCGACGTTTTTGCGTGCTCAGGCACTCCTCGGGCTGAGCCGTAGCGCCGAAGCTGGTGTTGCGCTCGATGAAGTCCGGAGACTGGACCGCTCACATCCCGGCGCTCGCGATCTGCCCGTGGATACCGGCTGTGCATAGCCCAACCGTTTCGGCCACGAATAGCGACCCGGTTCACACCGCGCGAGCCTCGACCTATGTCTGGGGCATTGCGTTAGCTGCGGCGCTGGGAGGCCTGCTCTTCGGCTATGACTGGGTGGTCATTGGAGGTGCGCGCCAATTCTTTGAGATCTACTTTCATCTTCACAGCGCATCGGCTATCGGATGGGCGAATAGTTGCGCGCTGGTTGGCTGCTTTGCCGGTTCGCTCGTCGCCGGTGCTCTCGGAGATCGCTTCGGACGTAAGCCCGTGCTGCTGGTTTCAGCTATTCTCTTTGCTGTTTCCTCTGTCCTTACCGGCTGGGCATCTTCATTCGTCGGTTTTATCGTATGGCGCATCGCGGGCGGTGTGGCGATTGGACTCAGCTCCAACATTTCGCCTCTTTATATTGCCGAGGTGAGTCCTGCGGCGCATCGCGGACGACTGGTGAGCCTGAATCAATTTGCCGTCGTCATCGGCATTCTGGTCGCTCAGATCGTGAACTGGCAGATCGCTGCACCCGTACCGGAAAATGCTTCGACCGAAGTGCTGATGGCGTCGTGGAATGTCCAGTTCGGCTGGCGCTGGATGTTCACGGCGGTGGCCGTGCCGGCGATTATCTTTCTCGCCGCGTCGTTTGGAATTCCCGAAAGCCCGCGCTGGCTCCTCATTCGCGGGCGGACAGAGCAGGCGCTAAAGGTCCTTCGCAGAATCACTGACAGCGAGGAATATGCGACAACCGAAACCGCAGCTATCACCAAGGCGTTACGCGATGAAGATGGCCAGGAGGCCAGCTGGCGTGGACTTCTGCAACCCGGCGTGCGCATGGTGCTCCTTGTCGGGATTGTGCTGGCGGTCCTGCAGCAATGGAGCGGGATCAATATTCTCTTCAACTATGCGGAGGAGGTTTATCGAGCGGCGGGGCTGGGCGCCAACCAGATCCTCTTCGATATTGTCATCACCGGCACCATCAACTTGCTCTTCACTCTTGTGGCGATGGCTGTTGTCGACCGCCTCGGGCGCCGTCCATTGATGCTGATTGGCTGCATAGGCATCGGCGTGTCGCATCTGCTGGCGGGACTGGCTTATCGCGTCGGCCAGCATGGCGCGTCGGTCCTCGTGCTGACGCTTTGCGCCATTGCGTGCTATGCCATGACTCTTGCGCCGCTGACGTGGGTGTTGATCGCCGAGATTTTTCCCAACCGGCTGCGCTCGCTCGGCGTCTCCGCTGCCGTCTCCGCCCTGTGGATCTCTTCGTTTGCTCTAACTTATTCCTTTCCATTTATCAATCGTGCGATAGGTAGTGCAGGCGGCTTTTTCTTGTATGGTGCTATCTGCCTCGCAGGTGCAGTATTCGTTTTCTTCTTCGTGCCGGAAACGAAGGGGCGCACGCTTGAAGAAATTGAAGCTCGTACGACACGTGCTTGATATACGTGTGGGATGCAGAGGCCGCTCATCCTCACTGTGTACCCTCCCTTTCCAGCGTGAAGAATGCCGCATGAAAATCGCCGCGGAGCGAGACACCGACTCCATGGTTCATCCAGTAATCACCGCTCGCCCGTAACACGGAAGAATCGGCGAGCTTGCCCACCTGCATGTGAATGGTGTAGACGGCATCAGGATCGAGGCCGCGCATGTAAAGCCGGGGATACGGCCTGCCCTGCTGGCTCGAATGCAGAAACGCGAAGACAACGGCCTCGTGACCGTCCCGCGCCACCGATTCGGTGACCGAGTACTCGCTGCCGTCCTGCGGTGAGATGAGACGATACAACGCACCGTCCTGCACCGTCGCGCGAATCGCCTTGTATTCCGCCACCAGCTTCTTCGCTGTCGCAAAATCATCCGGTGTCCACTTATTCAGGTTTGCGCCGATTCCCAAACCGCCCTGCATCGACGATAGGAAACGGTATTCGAGCGAAGTCGACCGATCGTTCATCCAGTTCGGAGAGTCGGTGACCCACGCCATCATCAAGCCCGGTGAATAGGCGTAGGTGAAACCATCCTGGATGCTCAGGCGATCGAAAGGATCCGTATTATCGGAAGGCCAGACCTCGTCGGTGAGGCGGAGAATGCCGAGGTCCACGCGTGCGCCTCCGCCCGAGCAGGACTCAATCTCGACATGCGGATGCTTCTCGCGCAGCTCAGCGAGGATGCTGTAAAGGTTCTGAACATATTTGACATAAACCTCCTTCTGCTCGTCGAGCGGCGCTGCCGGCCAGCCCGGCTCCGACCAGTTGCGGTTATAGTCCCACTTCAGGAACGCGATATCGTTCTCGGTGAGCAATTTGTCGAGGAATCCGTAGATATACGCGCGTACATCATCGCGCGCGAGGTTTAACACAAGCTGATGACGGCCCTCGGTGCGCGGACGTCCTGGAAAATTCAGCACCCAGTCGGGATGTTTCCGATAGAGAGCGCTGTCAGGGTTCACCATCTCCGGCTCAACCCATAAGCCGAAGTCCATGCCGAGTGAATGCACCTTATCGATCAGAGGTCTCAGACCGTTAGGAAACTTCTGCGGGTTCACATACCAATCCCCAAGCCCTGCGTGATCGTCCTTGCGTTCGCCGAACCAGCCGTCGTCCATCACAAAGCGCTCCACACCGATGCTCGCTGCTTTTTCCGCCAGCGCTTCCTGGTTTGCCTCGTTTACGTCGAAGCCGGTCGCTTCCCACGAGTTGTATAGGACGGGTCGAAGGCGACGATGCGGCGCCTCCGGCACAACGGCATCGAGTTCGAAGCGGTGCAGCAGCCGCGAAGCTCCGCCGATGCCGGCACTCGAATAACCCCCGTAAAATTTTGGCGTCTCCAGCGACTGCCCGGGGGCGAGCACATAGGCGAAATCGAACGGCGTGTACCCGCCAATGACTCGAACCCTCTTCGCCCAGTCTTCTTCAATGTTGATCTGCCAGGAACCGCTCCATCCCAGCGCGCCGAACCATACATCACCGACGTCCTGATCGGGCTGGCTACCGCGCTCGATGGCGAACCATGGGTTCACCTCGTCGCCGGTAGATCCGCGCCGGCTCTCGAGCACCACTTTTCCTGGGTGCAGTGCTGACTGCTGCAGGTTCCACTCCCCCGCCCAGCGACCGGTGAGATAGGTGAGTTGGTAATCAGGGCTGCCGGGCAAATTCCAGGTTGCGGCAAACGCCTGCTCGATGGTGAATGGCTCGTGGGTACGGTTCTCAACACGGGCAGAACGTGCCAGCACTCCCGTTTGCGGATCGATCACGTATTCCAGTTCAACAAATACATCGCGGCTGATGTCCCTGAGAACAATCGTCAGGGCATTATTGCGGGTGGAATGCGACACGTAATGCAGGACCAGGTCTCGATTACCGTCGGGAAAAGTGATCTTCAGATCGGGCACGACAACGAGGCCGCCTCCCCAGCCGGTAAATTCCTCAGGCGTGGCATTAACCGGCAGATCGAATGCAGAGCTGCCTGGATCGGCGCGCGCCTCCGGAATCGGATCCGCTGAGCGGAGACGCTTACCCCAATAGAGTGTCTGCAGCTCGCCGCTCTGGTTCACGCCGAAGATGTAAGAGACATCAGCCGCATCCATGCGAAACATGCGCCCAGCCTCGTCATAACGAATCTGCGCCGGGACGGTGTTGTTCGGCTGGGCCGTCATTGGCTGCGCGCTTGCAAGCACAAAAGCACAACAAGCAATGACTGATAAAAATGAATGCCAGGGCGTCGACGTATGCGCAGGAGTGCTGCGGAACAGGTCAGGCATTTTGTGATCCTCTCAGAGGCAACTGCAGGAAGGCATCAGACTTCTGGTCCCGGGACATCGCAGGCAGCTTGGAAACTCTCGCGCCCGCGATGGCACCGAGAAGGAATGTGCAGCGAATAGGATTCAAGCGATGCCCTTCACTCTGATTGCAGATACGCGCGTAGGCGTTGTGGGCAGATTGCCTTTATGTGTACGTTAACGTAAACAACACTACACATTGTCTGAGTTCGCTGTCAAAATCAATCTTCTCCAATTCACATCACTTCAGGCGTGGTGGACAAAAGAGTGAAGACATCTAACAGAATGAAAACCCCCGACAAGAGCGGCAAAGCGGCAGGAATCCGAGACATCGCCAAGGCACTTGGAACGTCCATCGGCACTGTTGACCGCGCTTTGCACGGGCGAAGCGGCGTAAGCGCCCGCACAAAGGCGCGCGTGCTGCGCATGGCAGAGCAGCTCGGTTACAAGCCGAACATGGCGGCACGGTCGCTCAAGCTCAACCGCAAGCTCCGCATCGCTGCGGTTCTTCCCCGCGAAATTGCCGCCTTTTTTGATCCACTGCGCAGCGGCATTCGAACCGCTGCCGAAGAAACCGTCGGGATGCAAATTGCGCTCGACTTTATTGACTTCCCACGCCTCGGCTCAGGGGACCTTAAGGCGCTCGAAGGTGTAGCAGCCAAGCACTATGACGGCATTCTGTTCACTCCCGGCCGACCGAACGAACTCGCTCCCGTGATCCGGCGCATCGTGAGTCAGGGCATTCCCATGCTCTGCGTGGCCAGCGACGCGCCTGAGAGTGGTCGCATCGCTTGCGTCGCCGTTGATGCCTACACCAGCGGCGCGCTTGCGGCCGAGTTGCTCTCTCACAGGCTGCAGGCGCCATCTCGTGTTGCTACTATTACCGGCGAGTTGGCAACCTTCGACCACGCGGAGAAGCTGCGCGGATTTGCCGCCAGCCTTGCTTTGTTTGCTCCACATCTCACTCTTCTTCCGGTTGTGGAGTCTCACGAGAGCCCGGAAGATGCATACCGCCAAACGGTTTCCCTGCTCAAGAGCAAAAGCCGCCCTGACGCAATCTACATCAGTACCGCCAACAGCCTGCCCGTGCTTCGTGCGCTGGAAGAACAAAAGCTTCTAGGGCGAGTGCAGGTAGTGACTACCGATCTCTTTCAAGAACTGGTGCCGCTCCTCGAATCAGGCAAGGTGCTCGCTACCCTCTATCAGCGCCCCGAGGCGCAGGGAAAGATGGCTTTCGAGACGCTGCTCGGTCATCTTATAGACACGGACAGGCCGGTGAAGACGCATCGCCTTGCTCCGCACATTATCCTTCGCAGCAACCTCCCGCTCTTCCTGAGCCGCCTCACCGACTCTCCTGCCGCCGCGGCGAGCTAGTAATTACGACACCGGCACAAACCGAATCGCGCACCCGCCGCCACTGGCCAAAGGCAGCGTGAGTGTGTTGTTGCTCCGCACCTCCTGCCGCCGGATGGTTACATGTTT
Source organism: uncultured Acidobacteriaceae bacterium (assembly GCA_963782175.1). Taxonomy (GTDB): domain Bacteria; phylum Acidobacteriota; class Terriglobia; order Terriglobales; family Acidobacteriaceae; genus Silvibacterium. Next base: position 51,974 of record CAWAIX010000002.1, on the reverse strand, counting down.
CGGGCTCTGCTCCGCATCGGCCGCATCTTCATAGATTTCTGCGCTATATTTTCCACTTCCCAGGAAGCTCAAAGGCACACGCAGATTGCGTGCTGTCCAGTTCGTTACGCTGCCCAGGTACCATTCGTTGCCGTGCCGTCGCGCAATGGTGATGAATTCGCCCGGCATGCCATTGAGAACACGCATCTCGTCCCATGTGGTCGGAACATCCTTAATAAACTCGAAGCTCGGCTGATTTGCATAGGCTGATGGTGCATCCGAAACCATCGCAAGCGGCTCCTCGAAGACCACGTACAGCGCCAACTGCTGCGCCCGTGTGCCCATCACCATGGGAGCCTTGTCGCGAGCGACGAATTCCTCCGGCGTGACGTTGTCGAAGCCGCCCGGCGTGTAGTCCATTGGACCGCCCAGCATCCGTGTGAAGGGAAACGTCGTGCGGTTTATCGGCCCATCGCGCCGGCCAGCTTTGTTGTTTTCCAGACCTAGCACCGCCTCGTAGTCGAGAACATTCGGATAAGTTCTTTGTATACCCCACGGCTGCGTGGCACCGTGAAAATCGACCATCAGATGATGCTCTGCCGCAAGCTTCGCCACATCGTAATACCACTTGATCCCTTCCTGATCGTTGCGCAGAACGAAATCGATCTTCACGCCGGCCACTCCCCACTTCTCATATAGCGGGAATGCCTCCTGCATCTGCGCGGCAACCGATTTCGAGTACAGCCAGATCCATACCTTCACGTTCTTTTTTGCGGCATAGCGGACAAGCTCCGGAACGTCCACGTTGCCGCGCATTTTGGTGATGTCACTGGTTGACCAGCCGGCATCCAGCATCATGTATGGAAATCCCGATTCAGCAGCAAAATCGACGTAGTATTTCATGTTCTCCGTCGTGTACGCGGATTTGCCGTCAGGTCCCAGGTCACCATCCCACCAATTCCATGACGCCTTACCGGGATGAATCCAGGTCGTATCCGTCACGCGATTCGGAGGATTCAGGTCCGTAAACACGTTAGACTCGACCAGTTCGCCGGGCGTGTCACCGAGCAGGATCACGCGCCACGCGCTGTCGTGCGGCAGGCTCGCATCTACTGCAGGTCCGCTCCCATCCACCGGTGGCGAGATCTTGCTCACGATGTAGTGTCCGGTCCAGTTGCCGGTCGGATTCTCCAGATACATCGCGGCATTGCCCTCGAGGTCAGCTTCTCCGACAGCTGCCCACGCGACCCCTGGCATGTGCATCAGCATTGGCGCGCCATTCAGAATGTAGCTCGACACACCGCCCTGATTGCTCAATGCACTCAACACGGACGGCACATACTCGCTCTCATAGGCACTCTGGTAATTAGGCAGGCGCAATGCCCAGACCGAGGCATCCATCACGGGGCGAAATTCTGTGTCCTCCTGCGTAAGCTGATACCGCAAGAGCGCAGCCTGTTCGGGCACGTGATACCGGAAGGCCACGGCGCTGTTATAAACGCGTGCTTCTATATCGAATTTGCGCCCGGGGTTTGCGCTCTCCACGGCTTGAACAGTCAGGCTGTTGTAAGCATCGTGGACTGCTGACGTTTTGCCCGCAAGCAAGCTGTAATCATTCACTCCAGACCCAGGCTTGCTGTCTGTAACGTGCACCGCTGCGCCGAGGGGTGGCTGGTTGGCAAGCTCCAGCCCAAGGCCGGAATTTTCGAAGACCTGCTTTCCTTGAAAATTGATGGAATACACCAGCTGACCATCTTGCCCCCGCTCCTTCCCTTTGGCAGGTTGGACTGCGAAGCGCAGCGTGATCCGATGATCCGGAGAACTCACCTCCACAGGATTCGATTGAGCGCGGATCAAAGACGCGCTGCTAATGGCTAAAGCGGGAATAAGCCACCAAGTGGAGTACTTCGATCGCAACATGCTTCTCTCCATAAACGAAAAAGCAGTAGATGTATGCAATTGATGGAATAAACAAACGGCTTCCCACCGAAGAGAAGCCGTTCCGATGTTATTAAACACTTCTTTCTAAAACATATATTTCAACGATAGCTGGAAGAAGCGAGCATCCGGGGTGTTGTTTTGGAAGAACTTCGGCCCGGAGATCAGGCCTCCGTTCGCATTCATGGAGCCGTTTGGCTGTCCCAGCGTCGGATGGTTCAGCACGTTGAAGGCATCCGCACGGAACTGCAGATTTTGCTCGCGCCAGGTTGGGAAGCTCTTGAACAACGACATATTCACCTGGTAGTAGCCGGGGCCATAGATATTGTTCTGCGGACTGCCGAGGAGTTCAAGAGCAGTGGCCTTGTCGATGACCGGGGCCTGGAAGAGCACCGGAACGCCGTCAGGATTCACCGAGCCGACGGGATGAGTGGCGTCGGAGATGGTCTCGCCGGGCAGCGGGTTGCGGAAGGCGCAAGGATTGAAATAGTTCAACTTGGTTTTGACAGTTCCCGGGCAGGAGGTAAGGCTGGGATTGGTCGGATCGGGTGTTCCCCCGCCCACAAACGGATCGCGTACCGGGAATGCACGCGCGCTTCCTCCGGCTGCCGTGCTGATGTTGGGGTTGACAGTGAACGGTACGCCCGTCTGCGCAGCCCAGGTCAGGCTGGTCGACCAGCCGCCGATTGTCTCGTCAACCCAGCGCGAGCTGTCATTGAAGAATGCCTTGCCTCTGCCGAACGGCAGCTCGTAGTTGCCGTTGATCGTGAAGCGGTTGCGAATATCGAAGACCGAATTCGTGAATTCGTCAATGTATGGAATCAGCGCAGGTTGCCGATCGCCGATCGCACTGAAGAGACCTCCCGCGTCGCTCGCATCATCAAGCGCGTGCGACCAGGTGTAGGTTGCGAGGAACGACAGCCCATGGGAGTAGCGCTTCTCCAGTTTGGCCTGCAGCGCGTTGTAAGTGCTCACGCCGCCAAAGTGAATCTGGCCGATACCACCCAGATCCGGAAAAGGATTAAATGGATTGGTGTTAGTGCCAGGCCTCCACAGCCCCGGGGCAGTGTTTGGCGCACCGTAAAGCTCCATGTGCCGGGTGAGGTTGCCCACATAAGTAATCGACGCAGCAACGTTGGGCGAAATCTGCTGTTGCACTCCCATATTGAAGCTCATCGTATAGGGCGGCTTGACGTTCGGATCAATAGAGTGGAAGCCGGGCTGGGAAATGAATGTCTGCAACTGTCCGCCGTTGGTGGCCGGGACCAGTCCAGCCTGCAGAGTAACGCCCTGTGCAGCCAGCGAAGGGCAATTATCTTGAACGCAGGTCGGTGCATAGAAGCTCGCCTGATTAGACCAGGGGAAGTTTGCTCCCAGATTTCCATTGCCTTCCGACTGCAGCCCGCCGTAGAAGATACCGAAACCACCGCGCACGACCGTATCTGGACGCGCCGAGTAGGCGAAGCCGATGCGCGGCGCAAAATTCGTCTTCTGCGACGTGACCAGCCGTTCGTTATTTACGAACTGCACCGCGACGTTGTCCTTCGCCAAGGCATTCAGGAATGGTGCCCCCAGGTTGATGTTCTGCTGGCTCTTGGGGAACTGCACAACGCCGGCCCCGGTGCCTATGCCGAGCGGGCCCGTCACAACAAAGTTGGCCTGCTGTCCCGCGTTCTCCTTGTATGGTTGGAAGTAGTCATAGCGGACTCCAAGGTTCAGGGTCAGTTTCGGCGTTAGCTTCCAGTCGTCCTGCACGTAGCCAGCGTCATACCACTGCGCATCGTTGACGTTGGGAGAAACCGAGACAGCTGCGTAGTTCTCCTGATCCACCAGCATGTCGGCCACGGCATTGCCGGTGTTGGCTACTCCCGGTACGCCGGTGAACTGGCCGTTCCAGTGATACTGACCGAGGTCCGCAGGAGCGTAGATGTAATAGAACCGGACGGCCTGGAACGAAACCCCGAACTTCACGGAATGATTGCCCCAGATTTTCGTGACGTTATCCAGGATCTGGTAGACATTTTGCGATTCCCTGCTGATGCCGGTCGAGCCCCACTGCTGAATCGTTCCGTTGACATAGCCCTGCGGCAAACCGTACTGGCCTGGCTTCAGGCCGGGCGGCAGCGCTCCCAACCCCAGCGATTGAGCCAGTGTTGGGTTATAAGCATTGGGCTGTTGGAAGTTGAAAACTCCCCAGTTGTAGCCGAAACGAAGCTCGTTGGTCAGGGTGGGATTGAAGATGTGGGTCTCGCTGCCCATGAAGTTCATCGCCAGATTGGTGTCATACTCGCCGCCGTAGCCGCTGCCGTCGAGCACGGGACCCAGCGGCAGGCCGTTCGTCTTGATCTCGTGCAGATAGCTGTAGCGCACGTAACTTTGATCTTTGGCGCTGATATTCCAATCGAGACGCTGGTCCCACTGGATCGTGTTGTCGCTATTGCCCACATTCACGATGTAATTGTTGTAGAGCTTGCCCCCGTTGGCGTTGGGAGCTGGATAAAGACTCAGAATATTCGCCGCTACTGCGTTGATCTGGTTGGGACATAACACGTTCTGCTGACCATTGCAGACGAGGGGCTGGGCGAGATTGGCCGAGTTGGGCTCATACAGCAGAGTCGGAGCGCCCACGCCAGTCAGGTTGCCGTTCAACAACTCCGAGAAGTTGCCCTGCTTCTCAAGCGCCGATGGCACATTGATCGGCGTCGGATTGCTGATCGAGATGCGGTTGGCCTCGATGTCGCCGAAATAAAAGAGCTTGTTCTTCAGGATGGGAAATCCGAGCGTGCCACCAAACTGATTCTGATGGTACGGCGGAGTTATTGCGTTAGGGCCTGCGTTCCAGTTGATGGCATCGAGATTGGTGTTGCGGAAATACTCCCAAACATCGCCGTGGATCTGATTCGTCCCCGATTTGATGTTTGCCTGCAGGACCGCGCCGGCTGAATGTCCAAATTCCGCGCTGAAGTTGCTGGTCTGCAGACTGAACTCTGCAAGAGCATCCGGCGGCGGTCGCATGATATAGCTCGAGCCGTTCAGGAAATCGACCAGGTTCGTATTGTTGTCCACACCGTCCAGGATGAAGTTGTTCTGTTCCGCACGTTGTCCGTTGGCGACAAAGTCCCCCGTGCCGCTGCCGCGAGTATTCCCAAAGGGCGGCGCCACCCCGGGCGTCAGCTGCGCAATATAAACCCAGTTGCGCCCGTTCAGCGGAGTATCATTGATCGCCTTGGTGCTGATGACCTGTCCGACAGCTGCATCCTGTGTTTGCAACAGTGGCTCCGCAGAACTGATCTTGACGGTTTGCGAAACCGAGCCAGGCGGAAGGGTCAAATTTATGTTCAGACGCTGCTGGATATCCAGGTGCAGATTCTCACGGCTGACTCTTTCAAATCCTGAAGCGGCCGCGGAGAGCGTGTAGTTCCCAATTTTCAGTGGCGAAAAAACGAAAACGCCGCTGCGATTTGATTTGCTCTCCAGCGACAAGCCAGTATCAACATTCGTGACCGTAACTTGCGCGTCAGGGATGACCGCACCGGAACTGTCCTGGACCACACCAGTAATGGCGCCTTGATCGGTCTGCGCGTGAGCAGATCCGGCGAACAGCGACGCCAGTCCCGCCAGGATGATCGCGAACAGTCTCGAAAAAGTAGTTTTTGAAGTAACAGGCCTCACAAAAGTTTCCCACCTCTCCCAGTCATGGCGCGTCAGACGATGCGCTTGCAACCCATCGAAAGTCCGCGCCGGACTGCCTTAAAACTGATTTAATGTAAACGTGTACGTTACCGGACTTTGACGGTAATCGTAACAATTATGAGTTGTCAAGAAACATCTGAAAGATTTTTTGGGCGCTCTGACGTACCTGGTGACGACGGTCGGACAGGAGTCTAAGGTGCGAAATAGGCGCTGCCGATAAATGTATTGAAGATAAGCAGAACTGAGTCTCTGGCGAGGAGTCCACCGTCTTCAGAGCAGCATCAGCATCAGGGGACATTTACTCGATGCGCATTTCACAGCGGGGGTGCCGGAAGAATATGGCTTTGAATCATCAGGAACGCTATCGAAATAACAGCTCTTGCAGTTAACGTTAACGCCATCAAAGATAACCCGGCGCTGTTCTTAGCGAATCAAGCATCAGGGAGCTATGAGCACATCGACGCTCAAAGACATCGCACAACTGGCCGGCGTTTCTACGGCGACTGCATCGCGCGTAATAAACGGCAGTCACCGCGGATCTTCACAAGTGCGAACCGCTGTTATGAGGGCGGTATCGGCGTTGCGATACATCCCCAATCAGCATGCCACGCAACTCGGACGGGCCAATGGCGGGAGGAAGAGAACGGGCCATAAAAAGCCCAGGCGCGAACCTGATGCGATCGCGGTTCGAACTCTTGAAAGAGCTACAGAGCAGAATGGAGGTTCGCCTGATTTGAAATCTCGGTTGCTTCGCCTGACAAAAGAAAATGAGCACCTGAGGGGTGTCATCGTGGAGCTCACGTCAGAACTTCGTCAGGCCAAAGAGCGGATTGGAGAAAATACAAGCGCCATTCGCCTGACCGAGCAGGCAGCATCATCACGAACATAAAGACAGGCGCCCTGCCGCGCACGTTCTCGATCGGCAAGCAGCCATGGGATTACATTGGAAAAGACCATGCTGAACCGTCGCGACTTTCTTAAGACAGGCCTTACGGCTGGAGCCGGGGTCATTCCGCTGGCCACCACGTCGGATCGCCTCGATGCCATGCCAGCTTCGTCGGCCGAACGATCCTTCCCTGTGAATATGTACCGGGCACCGGTGGAAGTCGTCTCGCTTCCGCGACGCCTGGCTCCGCGGGATCAGGCAACCACCCCATGGCAAGAGAAGGTTCGCCGCGTGGGTCAGACCAACATGACGGAGTACGATCCGGCAGTAATGAAGGTGGATGAATGGGCTGATTATTGGTCCTCCGCCAAGGCAGACATGGTTTTTGTCAGCGTCACCGGAATTCTGGCGTTCTATCCCTCCAAAGTAAAGTTCCATCGCCACGGAAAATACCTTAATGGCCGCGATCTCTTCGGCGAATGCGTCGCCGCGGCGAAGAAACGCGGCATCCGTGTCGTAGCCCGCATGAGTCCCGACCTTAACTGGGGGGATGCGCTCGAGGCGCATCAGGAATGGGCCATGCGGTACCAGGATGGATCCGTGCAGCACAGCAGCGAAGAACCTCTCTTGTTCAAGACCTGCATGTTTTCGACCTACATGGATGACTATGTTCCCGCCATCATGCGCGAGGTGAACTCGCTCTACGACGTGGATTGCTTTTATACGAATGGCTGGCCTCCACTGGGGAGCCTGCCCGATTGCCACTGTTCGATTTGCAGCAAACTGCCCCCAGCTGACACACCCGCCTACTGGCGGATATTCACTGACCGGGTCCTGGAGCTGTGGCAAAAATATGACGCGATTGCCAAGGAGAGGAAGCAGGACAGCTTTTTCTTTGCGAATTCGGGCGGCAATGTGCGTGGCGGACCGAACCTCGATCGGCTCGGCAAAACTGCCGCATGGTTCCAGGCCGATAACCAGGGCCGTACATACAACGATGCGGCCGTTTGGGGATGCAGTCTGCAAGGACGCGTTTGCAACGCGGTGCTCGATGGCAAGGTTGCTGCCAACGTTACGGCCGCTTACTCAACTGGAACGCCGGGATGGCGCAACATCTCGAAAAATCCTGATGAAGCTCGAATGTGGCTCAACGAAACGCTTGCCAGCGGCATGGTTCCGTATTTTCACTTCGTGGGCGCGGAGAATGGGTTTGCCGAAGATCGCCGTTGGCAGGAAGTTGGTACGGAATATTTTCGCTGGACCGCACAGCATGACGCGCACCTCACGACGCGGCGCTCCATCGCCAACATCGGAGTGGTGATCGGACAGAGTACGCAGCTTCTTTACCCGGGCCCCGCTTCTGCGCGGTCCAGGTCCTACATGCACGAAACAACACAAGGCATATACGAGGCACTCCTCCAGGACCGCTTCGCCTTTGACTTCGTCCACGAAGACCGTCTCGAGCCGGACCACTTATCCCGCTATCGCGCATTGCTGCTGCCCAACGTCGCTATGCTCAGCGATCGTCAATGCCAGCAATTGCGCGACTATCTGCATTCCGGCGGATCACTCATGGCGAGCTTCGAAACCGGCCTGTACGACGAGAACCTGAGACCACGCGCGGATTTCGGCGTTGCCGACCTCATGGGCGTTAGCAAGGCCGGGGATGTTGTTGGGACCAACGGCAATCCATATTCGGCACGTATCGAATCGGCCAACCAAAGCCAACCGCATCCGCTCCTTGATGGACTTAGCAACACAACCTGGATTGCCGGGGCGCAGAATCGCGTTCCGCTCAAGCCCGTCGAACACCCGCTGCTCACGGTCGTTCCTGGTTTCGTACGTTATCCGCCGGAGCTGGCCTACCCATCGCATCCGCACACCGACGAGCCGGCCATAGTTCTGCGGGAATCCGGTCCAAGCCGCACGATCTGGTTTGCTGGAGACATCGAACGGACGTATTGGCTTACTGGCCATGGAGACCTCCTGCGCCTGCTACATAACGCGATCCGTTGGGTTACGCACGATGAGCGAATGGTCAACGTGAAAGGTGCGGGTTTCATCGAAATCTTCTGCTGGGAAACTTCTCCGGGCTATGCCATTCACCTGCTCAACTACACGAATTCCAGCGCCCAGCACGGCTGGCTGCGCTCGGTCAACACGCTCGGTCCGCAAGAGGTGGCGCTGCGATTGCCATCCGGAATCGACGGTAAAGTCAGTGGAGCTGCTCAAAGCGGGACAGAGTCCTGCCTTCGAGTTTCGGAACCAGATGTTGCGGTTCACCGTTCCTTCACTTGAAGACTATGAGATAGCCGCGATCACGGTTGGATAAGTCGAAAAGCCAGAGGGCCGCGATCTGGCTTACGAAATGCCAACCCTATCCTATGGGGACGAGCGGCCGCCGTTCCTATTGTCCCAAACCGCCGGGGCGCGTGCCGCGAATTGTTGCAGGGTTGCACGTACTCCGAACTCAGCCGCAGAAGGATCCCCATCCCGGATCAATTCGATGATGCGTTTATGTCTGTCCAGATCACCCTCCCAGGCTTGGGTTGTCTGGTGACTTTGAGTCATCCGAATGGAGGCGAACGCAAAGACGGGCACCAGCAGCGTACGCATTTGCGCGAAGAGAAAACGATTCCCACTAAGTTCGCAGAGTTTCAAGTGAAATTGAAGGTCTGCCTCGATCAGCTCGCGAACCTGTCCTTGTTTCATTGCTCTACGCATGTCTTTCAGGGCCGCTTCCACCGGCTTCAGATCAGGTTGGTGCTGGGCGAGCAGGCGCGCGGCCAGTCCTTCCAGAGCCGACCGGACCTCATAGATCCCGGCGATGTCAGCCTCGGAATACAACGTCACGCGCGCGCTGCGTCCGGACGCTTTTGTCGCGAAGCCTTCATTTATGAGGAGGTTGATGGCTTCCCGTACCGATGTCTGGGCAACTTTGAACTTCTGCGCCCAGTAGCCTTCGACAATGCGCTGCCCCGGCGCCAGATTCCCGGAGAGAATCTCCTCTTTCAGCTTTGCCGCAAGGCTTTGTTTGACCAGCAATGCGGCTCCCCCAGGCACAGCGCTTGGAATGTATACCATTCGGCCCTTCTCTCAAACGGGTGGGGGAATCTAAGCGCTCATACTAGCACGCCCATCAAACGAGGTCTGAACTGCTCCCCGGCTCCTGCGGCGTCTGGTACCGGCCGCCAGACAACTTTGCCGGATTTACGAAATACCGGTCGAGATGCGGGATGCGCTCCAGGAATGTCTTCGGATGGCCGAGAGCAATGTGATTGAACAGCACCAGATGCTGGTGAATCTGCCCCATATCGCCCACGTGCGGTACCACTGGTACGTCATACTTCCGCGCTAACAGGCTTACGGTAAGAAACTCGCTGACTCCGCCCAAGCGGGTGCAATCTGGCTGCATGAAACGAATGCAGCCGGATTCAAAATAGTTCTTGAAAACTACACGATTTGGGACATGCTCTCCTACCGCAATGGCCAGCGGAGCTATCTTCTCCGCAAGCTTTGCATGCCCTGCAATATCGTCAGGATGGGTTGGCTCTTCAATCCAATATGGATTGATACTCGCAAATTCCCGGCAAGCAGTGACCGCGTCGGGCAAAGACCACTGCTGGTTCGCGTCCAGCATGATGATACTGTCTGGACCTGCAATTTCTCTCAGAAGCTGTGCGCGATGGAGATCACGATTCAGAGATCCACCCACCTTCAACTTGAAGGCGCCAAACCCCTGGTCCATGCTGTGCCGCACATTGTCGCACAGACGGCTTTCGTCGTACTGGTACCAGCCAACGCTGGTGTCATATCCCGGGTATCCGCCCTGAAGGATCCCAGCTCGGTTCTGACGCGTTGGCAAATGCTCTCGAATAATCCCCAGCGCTGTTTCCCGGTCTAAAACATCCTCCAGATAGCTGAGGTCGAGCAGATTCACCACTTCCGCGGGCGAGAGGCTCAGAAGTAGGCTCCACAAAGGCTCCTTTCTTGTCTTCGCCCAAAGATCAAAGCACGCGTTCGTAATCGACGCCAGTGCGAGGTGGACCACGCCCTTATGCGGGCCCAACCATCTCAGCTGCGGATTATCGGCGAGCGCACGGAAGTATGTCCCGAAGCTCGCCATTAATTCTTCGATATCAGTTCCCACTAGGGATGCAGCCAGCATCTCAATCGCACGGCAAACCAGGTCGTTTCCCGCGCCGATGGTCAGCGCCAGCCCTGTGCCGCAGAGTCCTGAGTCGAGCGTCAGGCCGGTGACCGCAAAGGAGTATTGCGGGGTCGAGTGAACCGCGTCAGAACCCACGCCAGGTTCAAGTTGAAATCGCATATCACGCGCAACAACGCTCGTTATAAACACACAATTGTCCTCGTCTGAATCGAGTTTTTTTTGTCCCTTAGCTCCTGGAGCATGAAGACATAAAGCTTTCATTTAAACGCTTATTTATGTGGGCGTTTAGCAGCGATCTGGGTTATTAAACATGCTTCTACGAGCCAAATGCAAGCGGAATCGCCTCTCTACAACTTGACAGGTGTTAATTTAAGCGCTTATTTTCAATCACGCAAGATAAGCGCTCATTTAGTCGCGGGATTAAGGCGACCGTACTGCAAGCGCTTACATGCCCGGAGGCCGAAATTATGAGGAAACAGAGTATTGGAAATTGGCCCGTAGCTCCATGGGTAGCGCTTTTATTGTCGTTGGCGCCTCTGGCGATGCACGGACAGGTTGATCAGGGATCAATAACCGGAACCGTGCAGGACAGCTCCGGAGCGGTCGTGCCAAATGCATCCGTCACAGTCACAAATACCGATACCGGGCTTGCCTTGCAGGCCAGGACAAATGGAAGCGGCAGCTACGTTTTCTCACCCTTGAAGATCGGCAACTACAAGGTCAGTGCGGCAGCGCCAGGGTTCCAGACCACGAACCGGGAAAATGTGCATCTCGATATTGAACAGCGCCTGAATGTTGTTCTTGTCCTGCAACCCGGTCAGGTATCACAGAGCGTGACCGTTTCCGACGCGCCCCCGCTCCTTCAGACTCAGGAAGGCACCGTGGGACAGGTCATCAGTGCGGAGACCATTAACAACACGCCTCTCAATGGCCGCAACTGGGTCTACATCGCTCAGTTGACCGCCGGGACCGCGCCACCATTTGGGAATACACGCGGCAGCGGCTCGGGCGACTTCGTGGCGAACGGCCAGCGCGCCGAACAGAACAACTTCATTCTCGACGGCGTCGACGACAATACGAACCTCGTCGACTTCTTGAACGGTTCCAGCTTTGTAATGCGCCCTCCGCCGGATGCCCTGGCCGAGTTCGATCTGCAGACCAGCAACTACAGCGCGGAATTTGGTCATTCGGCTGGTGCAGTGATGAACGCCAGCATCAAGTCCGGCACTAACCACATTCACGGAAGCGTGTGGGAGTATTTCCGCAACACAAATCTCGATGCGGTGAACTGGAACGCGCTTAGCACCCCTCCCTACCACCAGAACCAGTTCGGCGCAACGCTCGGCCTTCCGCTCTTGAAGAACAAGCTCTTTTATTTCGGAGACACAGAGGCGAACCGGATCTCGATCGGTCAGACCAACGTTTTTACCGTGCCTACGCCGCTGATGAGACAGGGCAACTTCTCAGAATTACTAAGCCCGTCCCTGACGGGGGCTGCGCAGCCCACTCAACTCTATCAGCCAAATTCCGCGAATCTCTCGCAGCCGCTGACCTGCAACGGGCAAAACAATGTGTTTTGCGCCAACCAGATCGATCCCGTCGCCAAGAACATCTTGAGCATGTATCCGCAGCCGAACACGAATGGCGGCAAGACATACAACAATTTGACTGAGAACGTCTCAAAGAACGACGACACCTTCCAATGGGACCAGCGCGTGGATTGGAACATCAGCCAGAAAGACCAGGCATACGCGCGCTACAGCTATATGCATGAGATTATTCTGAACGCGCTGCCTCTTGGTCCGATTCTCGATGGCAGCGGTTATGGCGGAGAAAGCGATACCAATCTGGCTCAGAATTTCATGCTGAGCGAGACGCATATCTTCAATCCAAATCTGACCAACGAGTTTCGCTTCGGATACAACTGGATTGTCTCCAAGTTTAAGCAGCCGAATGCCTATAACCCCAACATAGCGGCGTCGCTGGGATTGGGAGGTGTTCCTTCGCTTGGCCCTGGCCAATATGGCCTGCCTTTGGGCTATTTCAATGGCACCATTCAGCAATGGGGATCGGTCGGAACGAACGATGAATCGCAGAACGTCTATCAGATTCTGGACAATGTGACCAGGATCGTAGGCAATCACTCCTTGAAGTTCGGAGTATCGTTCCAGTCGGTGCGCTTTGCCTACCAGTACGCGCCCGCTTCCTTGGGACAGTATTTCTATAACCCCGTCTATACCGGCGTCCCGGGAGTGAGTTTCACCGGATATGGTGTCGCCGATTTTCTCGCAAACCAGATAAACACTGCCGACGTCGCCAACGCGCCAAATATCAACGATGCGCAGTGGTACAACGCCGCCTATGTACAGGATGACTGGAAGATCACTCCTCGACTGACTCTGGACCTGGGGGTGCGATATGACTATTACCAGCCGTACAAAGAAAATGGAGGACAGCAAGGCAACTTCGTTGTCACCGGCCCTCTCGGCATTGGCACCGGCGCCGGTATCTACGAGCTCCCGGACAGCGCCAGAAACGTGACCCTCGGCCCGTTGTTCCTGAGCACCCTGGCGAAAGACAACGTCACTGTGCAATACGTCAGCAATGAGCGCCTGGCGACCTCGCAGAAAACGAATTTTGCGCCGCGTGTCGGCTTCGCCTACCAGGCGCGTCCGAATACGGTCTTTCGCGGAGGCTTCGGCATTTTCTATGGCGGCCTGATGGCCCAGGGAAATACGAACCTGGGATCCAACTTTCCCTTCTTCAATCAGGCAAACTTTACCTCTCCGAACTGCTTGCAGAACAACTGTCCTTCCCTTGCCAGCCAGGGAATCACGCTGGAGGCTGGCTTAACCCCCCAGATCAGCGGCGGATTACAAAACTTCGTCTCCTATCCCAGCTTCCATGCAAGTGACACCGCAATCAACACACCATACACGATGAGCTATAACTTTTCGTTCCAGCAGGCGCTTTCAAACAATCTCGCTGCCACGATTAGTTATGTTGGCAATATCGCCCGCCATTTGTCCTTGTACTATGCACCGAATACCGTAACTGGTCTGTTTAACCCTTCCATCAACACGCAGTTCTACCAGCCTTTTCCCGACCTTGGCGGTATCGGTTCGGTCCATTATGGCGGCGTGAGCACCTATAACTCCTTGCAGGCAAAGCTGGAGAAGCGTTATTCAAGCGGATTGTCTTTTCTAGCAACCTATACCTGGTCTCACGCTCTGGACGACGCCAGCGATGCAGCCGGAAACTTCAGCGCAATCGGCGATCGCAACATGGCGCTTATTCCTTTCATCGACGAGTTCACCAACTCTGTTTTTGACATCCGGAATCGCTTCACGTTGAACGGAAATTATGAATTGCCGTTCCGCAGGGGCAAACCTTTCCTGAACCAATCTCCCAGATGGACCGATGAGTTGGTCGGTGGATGGTCCTCGAGCCTGACCTTTGCCGCTCAGACCGGTACTCCATTCAGCGTTTCTCCAAATATCAGCACGGCCTCAGGCGGGAGTGCAAGGGCGACCATGGTACGTGATCCATTTGCCCCAGGCGGTGCGCCAGACCCGTCCAATCCAGATATCGCTTGCGCCACAAAAACCAGAACCAAAGCCAACTGGTATAACCCCTGTGCCTTTGCGAATCCCCTGCCCGGCAACCTTATCGCACCTCCCGGCGTGACGCCGGGAAACAACAACAGTTATCAATACGCGTCTCCGGTTACGGGGACTGCCAACGCCATTGCGTTCCTTGGCGGAAGATCCAATACCATCTACGGCCCGGGATACTATGGCGTGAATATGTCGCTCTTCAAGAACTTCATCACATGGCGCGAACAGTATCTACAGTTCCGCGCTGATGCCTTTAACGTGCTTAACCACCCGACTCTTGCCAACCCTGCGGTTCAGAATGACAACTCCAACGGCGGAAATATTAGCGGTCCGAAGTTCTTTCAAAACAATACGCCGGATGCCCGTTTCTTCCAGCTCTCCTTGAAATACTCCTTCTAATTGCGCGTTGCTCAGGCAAGATGGGTCCCTCCCGATCCATCTTGCCTTGATGAGTCTGGTTCAGGTTGCTGAGGTTCTTCGTGGGAAAGATAAGCATGCGCTCTTATTTCAACCTGCCGGCATTTGTGGCTGCTGGCATAATCACCCATTGTGCCCTCGCGTGCGCAGGTGCACAGGTCACTGCTGCCGTCCATAGCAAAGACATTGTCTTACAGGGTGAACTTGTTACTGTTCGATATCATCGGCAGGCGGGGTCAATGGACATCTTATGGCGCGATGGCCATAAGCTTCTCGACCTTACCAGCGCCGTGCAATTGGAAGATGGCCGCTCCCTATCCACATCTGCCTACGCGGAACATGACCTGGATACATCGCGTGATGGTTCTGCGCACGAATTTACGATCCGCAGCACGCAATCGGGAGTCCCGACATTCCTGCAGCACATCTGGTTTTATGACAATAAGCCCTGGATCGAAATGGAATGTGAGCTCGATCCAAATGCAAGCGCCATCGGGACGCGCCATTTTGACGCCCTTGTGTTGAAGGGTGCAAATGCGTTTCAAGTTGAGCAAAGTACAGCTCTGCGAATCCTGCACGTTCCCTTCGACAACGACATGTGGTTCCGCTATAACAGCATGGCCGTTTCCGGCATGAAGACCGGAGAGCGGTACTCAAGCGAAGAAGTAACTGCCATCTATGAAAATGCAAGCCGACACGGCATCATACTTGGCTCGGTCACGCACCACATCTGGAAGACTGCCATTGACGTGCACGCCTCTGACGGTGAGTTAACCGATCTTGATATCTATGGCGGCATCTCTTCGCCGACCGGTGTGCGGACCGACACACACGACACAGTGCCCCACGGTCTCGTCCATGGAACCCGGGTTGTGTCACCGCGCATCTTTATCGGCTCTTTCTCCGACTGGCGTGATGGCCTTGAGGCTTATGGAGCGGCGAACGCAGCAGTGCAAGCTCCGTTGTCGTGGCCAGGGGGAGCACCGATGGGATGGAACAGCTGGGCTGCTTATGGTGAAAAGATCAACGACCATCGCTATCTTGGGGCCGCCGCCTTCCTGCGAGATGCCCTCGTACCACAGGGTTTTGGCCGAGACAAGGTCGTCTACATCAACCTTGATGCCTTCTGGTCCAACCTCGACGCCGTGCAGCTCGCCGACGCGGTCGCCAGTATCAAAGCTATGCGCGGGGCGGACGGCACCCGTTTCGAGCCGGGTATCTATTGGACGCCGTTTGCCTACTGGTCAGACGATCTCGATGCCTACGTCGAGGGCACGGGAATGAAATACCGTTATCGCGATATCCTTCTCAAAGCGCCTGACGGATCATTCCTTCCAAAGGTTGACGGAGGCAGAGCCATTGATCCTTCACACCCCGGCACGAGAGCGCGCACCAGTTACTTTCTAAAACAATTTCAGCAACTCGGATTTACTTATCTGAAGCTCGACTTCCTGTCACACGGCGCGCTTGAGGGCGCCCACTATGATCCGGCGATTCAGACTGGAATTGAAGCCTATAACGAAGGCATGAAACAGATAGTGGATGAGACAGGCAACCGCATGTTTCTCAGTCTCTCCATTGCGCCGCTCTTCCCTTCTGGATACGGTCATGCACGACGCATCTCCTGCGACACAAAAGGACATATCAGTGGCGGCGATCAGACAACGGAGTACATGTTGAATTCGCTGACATATGGCTGGTGGACCACCCCGAGTCTATACATCGCAGATCCCGATCATGTCGTTCTGGGCGATAAGGCCGATCAGGGCGCGCGCAGTATAACCGAAGGTAGAAGCCGCCTCCTGTCTGCAATCATCGGCGGAGGCATGATCCTCGACAGCAGCCGGGTTGCCGACGATCCGCAAGCGCAGGAATTTGCCCAGGCTATCTACGGCAACCAAAACCTTTTCAGCGTTGCGAGCGAAGGCAAGGTATTCCGCCCTGTCGAGGGAGATACGGGAGACACAGCTGCGGCCGCTTTTGTTCGGCCGTCAGCCCATGGGATTTATCTTGCCGTCTTCAACTACGATCAACAACATCCGCAAATAATCAGCGTTCCACTGAGCCGCATTGATCCCTCGCTCTCATCAGCATCCTCAGTCGCGGTCGTGGATGTAGCATCGGGAAAAGAGATCGAGTCAGCACAGGGAAAAGTCAGTGTTACGTTACAACCGTCAGAAGCACAGCTGATTGAATTACGTCGCAATTAGCGAATTTTTGTAGCCGTCTCGTTCGGCATACGCGCAAGTACTTGTTCGAACCAAAAAGGGATATCGGTGACGACAACAAGACGTGAATTCATCCGCAATTCTGCCGCCTTGGCAGTCTTTCCTCCCAGGCTTGCGAGCGCACTGAACGCCCCTCCTGCCCGCAACATCGAATTATGGTATGGAAAACCGGCATCGCGGTGGATGGAAGCGGTTCCTGTTGGCAATGGTCGCATTGGCGGAATGGTCTTTGGCGGAACATCAACTGAACGAATTGCCCTGACAGAGTCGACCGTCTGGTCAGGGGCGCCGGGCAGCAAGGACGTTAATCCCACTGCTCTCGAAAATCTTGGCCCCATCCGTGATCTCATGTTTGCCGGACGGTATGCCGAAGCCGGTGAACTGTGCAAGAAACACCTCCTCGGGCGTGGAACCTCGTTCGGGACGAGTTTGCCTATAGCGAATCTCGAACTGGCATTCGACGACACACCGGTGCAGAATTATCGTCGGTCACTCGACCTCGATGAAGCTATCGCGCATGTGAGCTACACTCGCGCCAACGTGCAGTTTCATCGCGAAGTATTTTCCTCTAATCCGGATAACCTGCTGGTCGTGCGCATCACTTCGCGCAAAAGAAGGAGCATCAGTTGCAAAGTAACGTTTGGCAAGCTGATCCTGCCCGGCGTGGTAACCATCGAGGATGGCAACACGCTTGTCTTGCGTGGACAAGCCTTCGAGCACCTGCACAGTAACGGCGAGCAAGGCGTTCAGTTTGAGACTCGCGTTCGCGTCGTTGCAGATGCCGGCTCCGCGAGAGCAGATGGGCTAAGCGTCCAAATTAAAGATGCTGATACTGTCACTCTGTACGTGGTTGCGGGCACAAATATGCAGGGCGCGGACCCTTCGGCAGGGTGCCAAAGCACTTTGGCAGCAGTCAACGGGCAAACCTACGCTGAGCTTCGTTCGAGGCATATCGCCGATCACCAGGCTCTTTTTCGGCGTGTACACATCGATCTTGGAACAGACCGCGTTTCCGAGAACAAGCCCACAGATGAAAGGCGCAAAGCCGTGGAGGCCGGCAATGAAGATCCGGGCTTGGCTGCCTTGTTTTTCCAGTACGGCAGATATCTGACGATTGCCGGCTCGCGCGCGAACTCCCCGCTACCTCTGGCGTTACAAGGGATATGGAATGACGGCCTTGCCTCCAGCATGGGATGGACAGATGACTTTCATCTTGACATCAACACTCAGCAAAACTACTGGGCCGCGGAAGTCTGTAATCTCTCCGAATGCCATACCCCTTTGTTGCCTCTGATCCAGACCATCCGCACATCCGGACGAGCTACTGCACACCAGATGTATGGTGCCCCAGGCTGGGTCACCCATGTAGTTACAAATCCGTGGGGATATAGCGCGCCGGGCTGGGGTCTGGGCTGGGGAATCTTTGTCACGGGTGGCGTCTGGATATCGCTTCAGTTGTGGGACCACTACCGTTTCACACTGGACAGACAGTTTCTTGAGCGGAGCGCTTATCCCGTCTTGAAGGAAGCTGCCGAATTTTTCTTCTCATACATGGTCAAGCATCCTCGTCTTGGCTGGCTCGTAACCGGACCTTCTGTTTCTCCTGAAAACTGGTTCCTTGATGCCGACGGCAAGCCGTGCAGTGAGTCGATGGGTCCTACAGTGGACCGCGTGTTGGTGTATGCCCTGCTCAGTGCTTGCATCGACGCGTCGGCAATCCTGGATATCGATGAGCAATTTCGCGCCAAAGCAAAAGGCACGCTGGATCAATTGCCGCCTTTCCAGATTGGCAAGTATGGGCAATTGCAGGAATGGCTCGAGGACTTTCGCGACGCCGAACCCAATCATCGCCACATGTCCCATCTGACAGCACTTTATCCTGAGCATCAGATTTCGCCGCTCACCACACCATCCCTCGCCCAGGCGGCACGGGTCACCATCGAACGCCGCATCAGTCAGCCGAATTGGGAAGATTCCGAATGGGGCCGCGCTAACTTGATTAACTTTTATGCCCGCCTCCTCGACGGAGATGGTGCACACCGGAATCTCGTCGGGTTGCTTGCTAAAGCTGTGGAGGATTCGCTCCTCACATATTCGCGCGGCGGGGTGGCTGGCGCCGAAAGTAACATCTTCGCAATCGATGGAAACTGTGCCGGCGCCGCAGGCATTGCAGAGATGCTGCTTCAATCACAGGCTGGAGAACTTCATCTATTACCCGCATTACCTTCTGCGTGGCCGCAAGGTAATGTCCTCGGTCTCCGCGCCAGGGGTGCGATTGAAGTATCGCTTTCATGGTCCGATGGAAGACTTGCAAATGCCAGTTTGAGAAGTAGTGTTGAACAGACGTGTCCTGTGCGTTACGGGACAAAGTTGATCCATGTAAGCTTGCTGCCTCAGCGTACAGTCATGCTGCACCCGCAGGACTTTCTATGAAATGTTTGAATTGGTTGAAGCCGGACAGGTCCTTGGCCAGGCTATTAACAATCCTGGCAGCAGTTCTCTTGGTCAACGGCATCACTGCGACGTTGCGCGCTCAAGAGCAGGCCTCGAGGCCGGAAGAAATCGAGTGGACATGGGAAGTTCGGCCCGCGCATCCGGATCCCAAATTGCCAGATGTGTTGCTCATCGGCGATTCGATTACGCGGAACTACTATCCTGAAGTAAAACGGCAATTGACCGACATAGCGAACGTCTACTTGTTCGCCTCGTCCGCTTGTGTTGGAGATCCAAGGCTCCTAAGCCAGTTATCTGAATTTGCGACGATGGAGTCGGTGCCCTTCAGAGTTGTGCACTTCAATAATGGAATGCATGGTTGGACCTATTCAGAAGTCCAATACAAAGCGGGATTCCCGGATTATCTGGCGAGGATTCGCGCCATCACCCCAGATGCGGCGTTAATATGGTCCACCACGACACCGGTGAAGATTGAATCGTCTCCAGGCCCGACAAATGCTCGAATTCGTGAAAGGAACAGCATTGCCCGGGCTTCTATTCGAGCCGCCGATATCCCGATTGATGATCAATATGAACTCATGCTGAAACACCCTGACCGCTACCAGGACAATGTGCATTTCGATAATCAGGGATCACTAATTCAAGGGCAGCAAGCCGCTCAATATATTCGTAACCTATTGGCGAAGCCTCAAGAGTGATGGTGGCATACTTTCCAAGCTTGTAGCAAACGATCGAGCGCATGCGGTCATGACCCACCCTCAATTGAGGGTTCATAGACGACTCGTGGCCGCATCCAGGAAAAGGTCAGCCCACTCAGAAAACTCGCGGTTCTCGCAAATGCCATCGCGAAACGGACGATTGTCTCCCGACGGGGTCCTTGCTGTTCCTTAAGGCGGCGCTGTTAAGGTAGCAGATGTGGGTAAAGGCTAGCGAATATCGCTGATCCGATCGCTTCAGACGGTAGTTCTGTTAAATGAGCGCTAAGCGCGTCGGTCAGCTTGGCCATGACGGCGTGTTGCATCTCTTTTAGTGAGGGCTCCACGCCGCAACGTCGGGTTGATCCGGGGCATTTGCAGTGTCTCCAGGTTATGCCTTGATGGAAGTAGAATGCCGCAATTCCAAAATTCTGAAAACCTCGGAAACTTGGGGTTACCTTGCATTTTTCACCAGGTACGGCGGCGAAATGTGGAAGAGTGGTGTAAGGAAAACAGGAAGGCTAGTACGTCGCCTGGTCGGAGGCTTTGAACAAGCCAACTCGTTTCAGAAAAGTGTTCCACTTGCGCTGCGGAAAGACGATCTTTGCCGGAACGGCCAAGTCAATTGGCGTACCAGCACCGATTCCGCTGGTGATGGTAAGAACTCCGTTGATTCGCTTGGCACGCTCGCGCATCCCCTGCCTGCCAAAGTGACCAGCTTTGCCATGAGCGGCGATTCCAGGGTCCATCCCCTAGCCGTTGTCATGAACGCTGAGACGGAAATCCGGAATGTAACTAAGCTTCACCTTTAGCAGACTGGCCTGAGAGTGCCTGCAGGCATTCAGAATCGCCTCATAACCGATGCGGTAGATCTCTTCGCGTGCTATAGGATGCATTTTTAGTTGCATACCTTCCGCCAGACCTATGGCTTCGAAATTCAAATGCATCGGTACACTTCGCCGGCAATCTTCCGCCGCACGGAGCAACATCGCCGCCAAATCGTCTTCCTGCGAGGACGTTTGCAGAGAATTGAGTGACGCGCGAACCTCTGTGATAGCCCTTTCAAGCCAGCCTGATAGGGACACGATCGGACAACATTAGCCGCCTTCTCGTAAAGTGCGACGACGGCAGGACAGGCATCTCCTCCGGATCTGTCACCGCAATAACGTCAAGATTCCTGTTGCTTTCCAAAAGGAAGCATGCCATTATTCCTGTTGGAAACCCAAAGGTGAAACTCCCGATGAAGGAAAAGCCGGACGTCTTGCAGGGAACGCTCGCGCTGATGGTCCTCAAGACACTCGATGTTCTGGGGCCGCAGCACGGCTAGGGAATTGCCCGGCGCATCGAGCAGATCAGCGGAGATCTTTTGGCTGTCAACCAGGGCACGCTCTATCCCCTGCTGCTCAGGCTGGAGAATGAAGGCTCGATTGCATCCGAGTGGGGCGCATCGGAGAACAACCGTCGCGCGCGGTTCTATCGCCTAACCGCTGCCGGCCGCAAGCAACTCCAGGCGGAGGCTCGCGAATGGGAGCAAACCGCAGCAATCATCGCGCGCTTTTTCAAAGTCAAGGCGGAGGATTTAACGTGAAAATCCTGCGACGTTTTCTGATTCGCTTGTCTAATTTCGCAACTCGACGGAGCGCCGACCAACGCCTGCAGGAAGAGATCGCCGAACACCTTGCATTCCAAACCGAGGAGAACCTGCGCGCCGGCATGTTGCCCGTCGAGGCGCAGCGGCAGGCCGCAATCAAGCTTGGCGCGGTCCAGGCGATACGCGAGCGTCATCACGACGAGCAAAGTCTTCCCCTCATCGAGAATCTGCTCTTCGACCTGCGCTACGCGGTTCGTATGCTTCTGAGGTCCCCCGGCTTCTCTTTCATCGCAATCGCCACCATGGCGTTGGGCGTGGGAGCCACCACCGCCATCTACAGCGTGATAGACGCCACTCTGCTGCATCCTTTGCCATACCCAAATCCTGCCGAGCTGGTGCGCATCCAGGACAACCTTCCCGGCGTAGGCGCGCAGGGCGTCGGCATCTCCGTCCCTGAGTGGAGAGACCTCGAGAGTTCCGGGATATTCCAGTCCGCGGCGATTACCGGCACCGGCGCAAACGTGAACCTCACCGGCAGTGCTCAGCCCCTGCGTCTCAGCTTCAAGCAGGTTACGCCGAATTACTTCGCGGTCCTCGGCGTAGACGCGCAGCTGGGCCGCACATTCGATCCGCACGATGGCACTCCCGGCTACAACCTGGAGGTGGTGATCAGCGACGGGCTCTGGAGGAGGGAATTCGGGGCCGACCCGCACATTCTCGGCAAAGCTCTGCGCCTGGACAACGACGTTTATCACGTCGTGGGCGTGATGCCGCGCGGTTTTCGCGATCAGGGCGCTACCAGCGATGAGCAGAATGTGGAACTGTGGTTCGGGGCCGGCTTTGCTGGGGTGCCGTTTCCGCCCCCTCTGCGCAGTTCACGTCTGCGGAGCCGAGCGGTCATCGCGCGCCTGAGGCCCGGTCTCTCGATTGCAGCCGCGCAGGTTCAACTCGATGCGCTGGTTGCATCGCTGAAAAAGCAATATCCGGCAGAGTATCCGGCACAGACCAAATGGACCGTGCGCCTGATTCCGCTCAGTGAAACCGTGGTCGGCAGCGTCCGCCAATCTCTCATTCTGCTCTTTGGCTCAGTAGGATTGGTGCTGCTGATCAGTTGCGTCAACGTCGCCAATCTGCTGCTGGCCAGGGCCAGCGGGCGCAGTCGTGAGATCGCGGTTCGCCAGGCGCTGGGAGCGCAAAAAAACCGCCTCATCCGCCAGCTCCTGACCGAGAGTCTGCTGCTCTTCCTGCTTGGCGGAATCGCCGGTACTGGCATCCTCTTCTGCACGCAGCATTTCCTGCTGCGGCTTGTTCCGGAGAGCCTCCCGCACCTGAACAAGATATCGATCAACTGGGGCGTGCTGGCGTTTGCTCTCGCCGTCTCTGTCGTAGCAGGAACCGTCTTTGGGCTTGCTCCCGCCTGGCTCATGAGCCGCTTCGATCTGGTCGGTACACTTCGGCAGGAAGGACGCGGCTCCAGCGGTTCCCAGCAGCGCGCGCGAGCGCGCCAGATTCTGGTCATCAGTGAATTGGCGCTCTCCCTGGTGCTCATGGTCGCCGCGGGCCTCCTGCTGCGTAGTTTCTGGGACCTGTTCAAAGTGCAGCCCGGCTTCAATACTGAGCGCGTCATGGCTATTCAGACCTGGCTGCCCGGGCCCAACGACCCTACGACGGATCCCTACCAAACCGCCACGCAGGAATCGGTCCTGCTGCGCGAGATTCTCCGCCGCAGCCGAACTCTGCCGGGCGTGCAAGAAGTGGCCATCGGCGACGAGGCCTCTCTTCCCCTCGGCCACAGCGATCCCGGCCGGCTGCCATTGATCCGCGAAGGCATCGAGACGATGGACAATCAGGCTCCAGTGATCGATAGTCCCATTGTTTCGCCCGAATACTTCCACCTGTTGGGCATGCCGCTCGAGCGCGGACGCCTTTTCAGCGACCTGGACCTGGAGGATACGCCTCAGGTTGCGGTCATCAATCAAGCCGCGGCTCGCATGTACTGGCCGAACCAGGACCCGCTTGGCAAACGCGCCCGTTTGCAGCTAGATACCCGCGGGCTGTTGAGCTCTGCCAAGCCGGCCTGGACTACGATCATCGGCGTGATTGCGGATGCCCGAACAGAATCGCTGGCGGAGGCGGCAATTCCGCTGATTTACCGCAGCGTGTACCAGCGCACCTCCAAAGAAGTGACCATCTTCCTTCGCGGGCAACTCGATCCCAGCACCCTCCCCGCACAGGTGCGCGAGCAGGTCCAGTCCGTGGATGCGACCCTTCCCGTCTTCCATGCGGAGACCCTGGATGACGTGCTCTCCACCTCGCTTTCCGTCAGGCGATTCTCGATGGTAATGGTGGCGTTTTTTGCGGCCACTGCCTTGCTGTTAGCCGGGCTCGGAATCTACGGGACTATTTCCTATGTCGTGAATGAACAACGACGTGAGATCGCCATTCGCCTCGCGCTGGGAGCGCAAAGAGGCAATATCTTCAAGATGGTCCTGCGCCGGGGACTCGGCCTGGCCGCCGCCGGCGCCGGGCTGGGTGTGGCCGGTGCGCTCATCGTCGCCCACCTCATGGCCGGACTGCTCTACGGCGTGTCGCCTACCGATCTGCCCACCTTCGCTGGCGTCACCCTTGTACTTACCACTGTCGCGCTCGCCGCCAGCTACATCCCGGCGCTGCGCGCCATGCGCCTCGATCCAATCACTACACTCCACTCCGAATGACTTCTCGGGGTTGCTTGAGAATCGTCGGCGCAAGTTGTTGCCGCCCCAAGCACGACTCGGGAGGCTGACACCTTCGCTCCAAATCGAGCTCTGCAGGATAAGAACCTGGAAGCGCCAATGTCGACTGAGTAGTTCCGGGATGACGCCACATTACAGATGCGCTCATCGAAGACCAGATTGGTCCTCATGTGTCGGCCGGTGGGAAGCGATCGGGGACGGGTCGTTCTCGAAGGGCGCCGAGAGCCTAACGCGCTCATTGAGAACGTTTCGCACTGCGATAATCAGTGGCCCAGCAGGTAGCGGGCGGCCGTGTGTTGCGACTCATCGAAGCAATGCTCAAGGCGGGCAGCTATGGCAAAAGGGCAACTCTTTCCAACAGAGCGCGGACGCCACAAGGCGGGGTAGCTTCACCCTTGCTCAGCAACATACTCTCAGCACCGGTAGATAAACGGATTACTGACGCCGCGGGGTCCCATGTTTTTTCACCGATGAAGCAATTCTTCATCGCTTCACACGTTTGAAGTTAGAACTCAGACCGTAAGCATTCAACTGGATCGAGGAGAGCTGCACGTGTTGCGGGAGCGGTTCCGAATGCGACCCCAATCGCTCCCGAAACCGAAAGGGCGATCAACGCTGAAATCCAGGAGAATTGGAATTCAAGACCCGTGAACACGCGAATTGTGAATGGCACAATGAAGCCGACAAATGTGCCGATAATTCCTCCGGATATCGATATCAGTGTGGACTCCAGAAGGAACTGGAGCCGTATCTCGCCTCGGGTGGCCCCCAGGGCTTTCCGGATCCCGATCTCCTGAATTCGGGAAGCCACCGTGGCTAGCATGATATTCATGATGCCAGTGCCGCCGACTAGAAAAGTAACGGCGGAAAACAGAAGCAGGATTATGTTGAGAGCGATCACCGTCTTTCCCGCCACCTGCAGCACATCTGTCAGATTGCCAACGTCATAGACTGCCCCCGGTCTATGTCTTGACTTGATGACTCGAAGAACATCCTTTGTGACTTGCGGAACGTTGTTCATATCCGACGCAGAGAAGTAGATCTGATTGATGGCATCACTCCCTTTAAAGAAGCGGGCGACCTGATAGGGAATGAGTACGGTATTGTCGGTGATCTCCGACTGGCCATAAGTGTCCATTCGCTCGGTAAATGTTCCGATAATCTCGAAGGGAATTCCCGAAATGCCGATCTTCTGTCCGAGCGCGTCCCCGATGCTCCCGTATTGGCTCTCGGCAAAGGTCTCCGTCACGACAGCGGCCTTGCTTGCAAGGGCGGCATCCTGTTCATCAAAGAACCTTCCAGAAAGCAGCCGCAAGCGGCGAATTTCCTCGTATTGAGGGGAGACGCCCAGAACCAGGATGGAGATTTCTCCTTTGCCGCCTTGCGAATATGGCACGTGCAGATTCACAACCGG
The DNA here is from genome assembly GCA_963782175.1 of uncultured Acidobacteriaceae bacterium. Taxonomy (GTDB): domain Bacteria; phylum Acidobacteriota; class Terriglobia; order Terriglobales; family Acidobacteriaceae; genus Silvibacterium. The sequence goes on along the minus strand of CAWAIX010000002.1, from coordinate 26,156 downwards.
GGTAGCCGAAGCGATTCCGGGCACCTGTTGTTGGACTGCTTCCATGTCCCTCACGGTTAAAAAATCGCTTTCCGCCCCAACCGCCTGATCTGCGAGACCCGAATATTCGGCCCAGATCAGATTGACCCCGATATTCTGGATCGAGTTCAAAACATACCTTTGTCCCGTGAGACCGATGGTCACGACCCAGATCAGCGATGCGGTGCCCAACACCATCCCGACCGATGTGAGCAGGAAACGGGCACGATTTGCAAAGAAAGTATCGATAACAAGATGGAGAATGTCGCCAAAGATCTGGCGTTCCCTTGTGAGCTCGGCACGGTCAATCATTGTGACCCCGGTGAAACCCTCAGCGGTTGCCCAGGCATACTAGTGTGACGCCAACGGCTACCAGCAGTACGCCGAGCCAGCGTTGACTGTCCACCCGCTCGCCGAGGAAAGCCGCGCTGCCAAAGGCGCCGGCAACGTAGCTTAGCGCCGTTACTGGCACCACGTAGCTTACATTGAAGATCGAAAGAGCGGCGAGCAAAGCAAAGAAGGCCGTGGCCATCATTCCGACTCCGAGCCACATCCAAGGCACCCGCAAGGCTTTTAGTACTAAGTTCAGGACGGCACCAGGCCGGAGACTCCCGGCTACGCCGACGACCTTCATGGCACGCGAGACGCACAGTTCGCCGCCCGTACCTGCGACGACAATCAGGGCAAACAGGATCACTTGTCGCAAACTATACGTGCTCCGTAGTCCGAGGATTGGTGCGGCCAACTACGAAAACCCCGGAGCAAATGACGGCGATGCCAGCCCAGTGCAACAGTGACAATCTCTCGCCCAGCAGCCAGTATCCGAGGAACGCAACCACTCCGTAGGCAAGCGAAGAGACGGGTTGCACGAAGCTGTAGTCAGCCCTGGAAAGTGCCACCATATACGCCACAAAAAATGTGATCAAAGACGCGATTCCCAGCCAGATCTCCCCTGTTGCAAAGATTTTCAGTCCTGTGTGAAGGAGCTGAGAAGGAGGCCAAACGGAGAATCCACCTATACGCTTCATCCCCTTGCCTAAAAGAACGTTGCCCAGCGGGCCGGCGATTACCATCACCACAATGAGCAAATAGGTCTTCAGATCAAAAGATCTGCGCGATGTCATCGGCATCTTGCAATCCCGATCTCTGCGGGATATATCGTTTTTTTGGATGGCTCGTGCGTGGGAAAAATCATGACTGTGTCTCGATCAAATAATACTCTCTCGGTTGATCGCCACGGTCTCCGCTTTAAGTGGCGAGCGGCAGCCCGATTGATAATGACGCTTTCCTTTCATCGTTGAATATCACGGAGGGTGCTGCGAGTCTTTCTTTGGTGCGGTTCGTCAAATGGGAATGCATGTGGGTTGGTGATATTTTTGAAGTCGTGTTTTCAGACGCCATCCGTCGGAATTTGGACGCCAGAAAATTGGGGATGGAGTATAACAGGCAGACGAGGCATTCGCATTTGCCGCGCTAGTCTTTTGAGGAGGTATTAGAGCGGCTTGTGTGGCATTGTTGGATTCACGACTAGAAACTGGACTCCTGATCACGAGCGCATCCAGAATGCGACAAAGACCCTCTTCCACCGAGGACCTGATCAACAAGGAGTTTTCCGTTCCAGGATCTGCTCCCTCGGAGCAACTCGTCTCAAGATTGTCGACCTTGCTTCTGGCGATCAGCCAATCCTCTCGGAAGATCGTGACTCCGTCATCGTTTTCAATGGCGAGATTTACAATCACCTTGAGATCCGCCGCGAACTCGAATCTTTGGGTCGACGCTTCAGAACTCATTGCGATACAGAGACCGTTTTGCAGGCCTTCCTTGAGTGGGATACCGACTGCTTCGCGCGATTGCGTGGCATGTTCGCCTTGGCGATCTGGAACAATGTTGAACGGCGGCTCATATTGGCTCGTGACCGGCTCGGCATTAAGCCCCTCTATCTTGCGGAAAGAGGGGACGATCTCTACTTTGCATCGGAATTGAAGGGCATTCTTGTCCATCCCGAAATAGAACGCCAACTGAGTCTTGAGGGGCTGGACTGTTACCTTTCGATGAACTATGTTCCGTGCCCGTGGACGCTGATTGAGGGAATCGTGAAGTTGCCGCCCGGGAGTTGGCTTGAATGGCGAGACGGCCGGACCACTCATGATACCTACTGGCGCATTCCGGTGATTGCGCCGCGACAGGTGTCGCTTGAAGACGCAAAGGCGGAATTCGACTTCCTTCTCGACCAGGCGGTTCGCGAGCACCTGATGTCCGATGTACCGCTAGGGGTCTGGCTCAGCGGAGGAGTCGACTCGTCGACGATCCTCCACTACGCTGCCCAGGCGTCAGGTACACGCCTTCGAACCTTTTCGATCTCGTTTAGCGGCCGCAGCTTCGATGAGACGCAATATATCCGGCAGGTGGTGAAACATTATGGCACGGATCACGAGCAGCTGGATCTGAGTCCCGATGAAGATTTGGAAGGCGCCATTGAGAATTTCGCCTATTACTCCGATGAGCCAAGTGCCGACTCAGGGGCCTTGCCAGTATGGTTCTTATCCAAATTGTGCAAGACCCGCACAACCGTTGCCTTCAGCGGTGAAGGGGCCGATGAGATTTTCGGTGGCTATCTCACGTATCGCGCGAACAGCATTGCAGCCCAAGTTAGACATTTGCCTGAGGGCGCGATCAACATCGCCCTCCGTAGCCTGAAACTTTGGCCCACTTCAGATGAGAAAATCAGCCTGGAATACAAGATTAAGCGCATGCTCCAGGGCAGCCTCATGCCACCGGAACAAGCCCATGTGTACTGGAACGGAACCTTCTCTGAGGCGGAAAAATCTACACTTCTGCGCGTTCCACTACCGGGTGCTTTTGCACGTCTTCTCACCGGTCTAAAGGACAACCTTCCCGGTGACGGGGTCGCGCCTTTTCTCGAGTTTGACCAGAAGTATTACCTCCCCGATGACATTCTGGTGAAGTCGGATCGCATGAGCATGGCCCACGCCGTCGAGGTCCGTCCACCTTTCTTGGATCACCGGATAGTAGAATTTGCCTCAGGGCTCCCGATTGACCTAAAAATTCGCGGGGCGCGCCAAAAATACGTTCTCAAGGAATTGATGAAGTCCCGGTTGCCCACCTCCATTACGCAGCGCAAAAAGATCGGTTTTGATATTCCCGCGCATGATTGGTTACGGGGAACGCTGCGCTCCATGATGACCGAAACGTTGACGTCGGCAGAAGCAGAACACTCTGAAGTATTCTGCTTTGAGACGATTCGGAACTACATGGAACTTCACCTGAAGAGACGTATAAACGTTGGCTATCACTTGTGGGGGTTGATGATTCTTTTCCTCTGGATGAAACGATGGAATATTCAGTCAGCGCCGTCTCTGTTATCGAGGAGACAGACGTTCGCAATCGAGCGATAAGCCGCCGTCAGGCATTACTGCTTGTTGCGCTCTTTGCCGCGGCCATTTATTTGAGCTTCCTCCCCTCTCCGCCTTCACTGGTGGACGATGTGGAATCGGTACAGGCACAGATTCCTCGGAATATGCTCAGTTCGGGAGATTGGGTCACGCCACGCCTGGACGGTGTCGCCTATCTCGAAAAGCCGCCGCTTATCTACTGGATGATCGCTGTTTCTTATAAAGTCTTTGGCGTGCATGACTGGGCGGCGCGCATTCCGGACGCGATCTCTGCAATCGCGCTATGTTTGCTTACTGCAGCGTTTGGATCCTGGGCCTTCGGAAGACGCGCTGGATTCTATGTAGGCCTGTGCATGGCCACCTGCATTGGCCTCTGGCTATTCACGCGCGTGTTGATCCCGGACGTCATGCTGACCTTCGTCATCGCATTGGCGATGTGGGCGCTTCTCCGTGTTCTTGACCCTGAAGAGCAGCATCCGCGAGCGTGGGCATACACGTTTGCCGCGGCTCTCGGCGTAGGACTGCTTCTCAAGAGCCTGATTGCGGTTGTTTTCCCCATCGGCGCGGCGGCCCTCTATCTCCTCTGTACTCGGCAGTTCCTCTCGGCTCGCACGTGGAGGCGCCTTCAACCATTCACTGGTTTGATCATCATTCTGCTAATTGCCGCCCCCTGGCACATCCTTGCCACACTCAGAAATCCGCCCTACTTCTCCTTCACCTTGAAGAGCGTCCCAGGGGAGTACCACGGATTTTTCTGGTTTTTCTTCATCAATGAGCAGCTGCTGCGCTTCCTGAACCTGCGCTATCCGCCCGACTACAGCACGGTGCCTCGCCTGTATTTCTGGCTCTTTCACCTGGTGTGGCTATTTCCGTGGAGCGTTTACTTCCCTGCTGTTGCCAGGCTGTCTTACAAGCCAACGGACCGCGCCGGACGCGCTCGCCTCCTGGCGCTTTGCTGGACAGGCTTCATTCTGGTGTTCTTCACCTTTTCGACGACGCAGGAATACTATTCAATGCCTTGCTATCCGGCCCTTGCCTTATTGCTGGGTTCGGCGATGGACATGGACGGGCCATGGATTCGCCGTGGAACCCGTTTTCTTGCAATTGTCGCGGGGCTTGGGGCCCTGGCTGCGGTGGCCATCCTGTTCGCGGTACGCCACGTGCCGTCGCCAGGCGATATCTCCGACGCCCTGAGCCGGCAGGCCACATACAAACTTTCACTCGGGCATATGCAGGACCTTACATTGCAGTCCTTTGCATATCTCCGCTTTCCGCTCGGCCTGGCGGCAGTTGCGTTTTGTATCGGCGCTATCGGAACCCTGATTTGGTGTGGACAGCGTGCCTTCATTTCCGCGGCTCTGATGATGGTTGTGTTCTTCCAGGCCGCCCGCCTGGCTATGGTCGATTTCGAACCATATCTGTCATCGCGCCCTCTCGCGGACGCCCTGGAACAGGCTCCCCCGGGCACGCTGATCGTCAATCGCCATTACTATCCGTTCTCATCCTTGCTCTTTTACACAAATCGGCCTGCGTTGCTTTTGAATGGCCGTTCCAATAATCTCGTCTACGGCTCCTATGCGCCAGGTGCCCCGAATGTCTTCATTGACGACACGCAGTTCCGGGAACTCTGGATCGGTCCTCAGCGGTATTACCTTGCTGCCCCGGAGACGTTGCTTCCGCATCTGAGTAGTCTGGTAGGTGAAGAAAAGTTGATCGTTGTTTTAAGGAGTGGGGGGAAGGTACTGCTGACGAATGAGCCATTGCCCACAGGAAGCTCTCATTTCGGCATGCGTCACGAAACGATGGGCTCGCCCGGCGGCGAACCCTCCAGTGCGCGACCATTAGCTGGTTTAGAATTGGGGGGAGGAGTCTCTTGCTAGCCGCTTCGTATCTGCCTCGCGTCTGGATGGGCAGCAAAATATCAACCAGGCTGCTGCCTTCCGCGATCAGACCTTTGTCTGCGCATATCAAACTGACCGAGAATTGCCAGGCGAGGTGCATCAGCTGCAATTACTGGCAGTCGAGATGGGAGGATGGCATCGACACCTCCCGCGCGATCGAGCTCGTAAATGAAATCGATGCCGCGGGCATCGGGTCGCTGCGGCTGACGGGTGGCGAACCGCTGCTGAGGAAGGATTTATTTCATGTCCTGGCGACGGCAAATACCTCCCGTTTCAAGCGCATCATCCTGCAGACCAACGGATTGCTCATCAAAAAGCTGCACAAAGAAATCAATGTCTCGCCCATCACACACGTTGCCGTGTCGATCGACGGGCTGAAGCAGTCGAATGATCTAATCCGCGGGATTCGCGGCTATTTCGATCTGGGGATGGCAGGCCTTAAGCTGCTCGAAAATAAGAAGCTTGCCATTTCGGTCACGTTAAATCGGATGTCCGCAGGGGAACTTGAGGAGTTGGCCGCGATGGCCGACGAGGTGGGCGCTCACCTTGAGTTCAACATTTTGAGTCAAAGCCTCTTCTTCCTCAAAGATGCCAACCTCGCATCCATGTGGCCGGAGGCAGCCGACGTGGCTGAGATAGGAAGGTTTCTGCACGGAAGACGGCCTGAGTATGAAGTGGATTACGTTACGCGATATTACAACCATGAGGCGATCGCGGAGCCGCCATGCGTGTTGGGGTATCTTCAGGTGTTCGTGCTCTCAAATGGCGATGTGTTGACCGGGTGTTATCCTCTCGAACCGGTTGGGAACATCCTGCGGGACAAGCTGGCCACGATCCTGGCGTCCGAGGCGTACTCCCGGCAGGCTGAGGCCATGATTCGTCGGGAGTGCCCGGGCTGTACATGCGGCGTTGAGTCGTCCCTGGCGATGAAACACGGAGTAGCAAGCGGGTTCTTTGAACTCAGCCGCTTACTCCCGGGGCAAAATCGAAACAAGCCGCTGTCGAGCCCAAGAGCGCAGCCCGAAAGCGCTTCGAACGGCCCTCTCGTTCAGGTGCAACCCTCAGCCGCAAGGGGGACGGCGCAAGCCGAGCACTGAAACTAATTTTTGGCCTTTTTAAGTTTTTGTCTGACTCCCGGAGGAGAGATGCGAATTGCCGTCCTAGGTGGTGATGGATTCTGTGGCTGGGCAACCGCCTTGTATTTAGCTGGTAAAGGGCACTCTGTTGCGATCATTGATAACTTCGTCCGCCGGCTATGGGACCACGAATTGGGTGTTCAGACGCTCACTCCCATTCGTCCACTATCGGAACGCCTGAATGTCTGGCAACAATTGACTGGAAAGCCGATTGAGCTTTTCGTGGGTGATGTCTGCGATTTCGATTTTCTGAGTTCGATGATCAAGACCTTCGAGCCGGAAGCCGTCGTTCACTTCGCCGAGCAGAGATCAGCGCCCTACTCCATGATCGATCACAAGCACGCAGTGTTCACCCAGGTGAATAACGTGGTCGGAACTCTGAACCTCCTGTTCGCTATTCGTGAGTTTCAGCCGGACTGTCACATCGTGAAACTCGGAACCATGGGCGAATACGGCACTCCGAACATCGATATTGAAGAGGGATACATCACCATTGAGCACAACGGCCGCAAGGATACTCTGCCCTATCCCAAACAGCCAGGCTCCTTCTACCACCTTTCGAAGGTGCATGACAGCCACAACATAATGTTCACCTGCAAAGTCTGGGGTCTTCGCGCAACTGATCTCAATCAGGGTGTCGTTTATGGCACAGTCACCGATGAAGTCATCCTCGATGAAGCGCTCGTGAACCGTTTTGATTACGATGAGGTCTTCGGAACTGTTCTCAACCGCTTCTGCGTACAGGCTGCGATCGGCTGTCCACTCCTGGTTTATGGACGAGGTGGCCAGACGCGCGGTTTTCTTGACATCCGCGATACCGTTCGCTGCGTGGAAATTGCTTGTAACAACCCTGCTGAACGTGGCGAATTCCGCGTATTCAATCAGTTCACCGAGCAATTCTCAGTACTGGAATTAGCCGAGCTCGTCAAAACGGTCGGCGAACAGATGGGGCTCCAGGTCGAAGTCGATCACATTCCTGACCCGCGCGTTGAGGCAGAATCGCATTACTACAATGCCAGGCATTCCAAGCTCGTGGATCTTGGCCTCGAGCCGCATTTACTCTCCACCTCGCTCGTCGATTCCCTTATTAATATTGCGCTGCGTTATCGAGATCGTATTGACCCAGCGCTGTTTGCGCCACAGGTCAATTGGCGCCAAGCGCGCAACGAACGGCGCATGGAGAATAGCAAAGTCAGTCAGCCTGTCTTCGCAAAGGAAACCGTCTAAGGTGCTGAACCTTCAGTAGCCGGACGATCAACTCAGGGAGCCGGAACCAGCTTGCCATCGCAAATCAGGTAGTTCTGTCCCCGCCACCGGATGCTCTTGCGTGTGAAGCTGACCAGCCAGATGAGGCAGGCGAGTCCATCCCACCCTGGTATCAACAGCATTTTCGCCCATACTCCGCGCTGTCTGAGCCCCCACACACCAACCACCGCCGTCAGTGCCGCGCGGAACGCCAGATATCCGCCCAGATAACTTGCGGCGATTCTGAAGGTGGGGTGCGCTGCAACAGCCAGGAGTGCCCACGGCAGTCCAAACGTAAAAATCAGGCCGAAATGCCCCCACGGGCGCATCTGCCGCATCACCGTGATCCAGCGCAGGCGTTTCTGGAACAATTCTCGCAACGACTGATAATCCGGAACCGTGGATATTGAGTATGCAAGCAGCTCTACCTCGTAACCCTGATCGGCAATCAACCTGCCGACCAGCAGATCATCTGCCGGACGGTTTTCGAGGGATGCATAGCCGCCAAACGCTTGCAGGCGGGTGCGTGTCGTTCCAATCGTAGGACCGAGCGCGAATTTTACTCCATCCAGCTGTTTTGCCACAAGGATTCCCGGATAGAAGTCTGAAAGCATCCCCACATCTTGTAAGCGCTGCAGCCAGCTTGTGTCCTCGGTAGGAACGTAAAAACAGGTAACGGCCCCAATCTTAGGATTCTCAAGCGGCGCAATAATGGTGCGCAGATAGTTCGGCTGCACACGCACATCGCTGTCACTGATCACCAGGTATTCGTGTGAGGCTTCGTCTACGAGTCGGACCAACTTGGCCACTTTGTCGTTCGCGGCTTTGCGGCCTGACCCAATCAGAATGCGAATCCGGCGTTCCGGAAACTCGCGAATGAGCTGTTCCAACAGCGGGAACGCAGGGTCCCCTGTATCTCCGATACAAAATAGAATCTCGTAATCCGGGTAGTCTTGCCGGCAAAAGCTGGCGAAGTTCTCATAGGCATCTGGATCGAGCCCGCGGACCGGCTTCAAAATGCTCGCTGGCGGTTCGAACCCGCTAGTCTCGTCAGCTTTGACGGTCGCTGCTCGAAAAAAGCGGACGGAGCTGACAATTGCAATGGTGTAGTAGATCGCAGGAATTGCAGCAAACCCGAGAAACAGATTTCGTATCAAAACCGTGGTCATGGCACCTCAGCCAAACGCGGCTCAATTGGAAGGCAATGATAGAGGTTTTCAAACCCCCGCGCCACCTCATGCGATCGAGTGCGCTGGCGGTCTTTCACTCAATTGTCGCTGCTCTTTCTGTCACCACTCACTCAAGTTTCCCGATAGTTCAACAGCACCAAACCTACCAAAATCAGGCACACCGGCCAGGTATAGGAGGCGAGCCGCGATTCTTTCTGATCCGGCAGGTGTAGTTCCAGCCATCGCGTCCACCCCGCCGTAACTCCGAGCAGCGCGATCGGGGTGTGACTCATATCCGCCAGAAGCTCCTCCTTGATATTCCCGATCGTATGGTTGTGGGTCAGCAGCAGCGCTCCTCCTGCGGCGCAAAGCAATGGGAAGACGTTCGCGGCCCAACGCGAATGCAAGCGCCCGGTTTGAATACCCCACTCAAAGGCCGCGAAGGCGAGGATCAGCAGGGCGTAGAGCCGGTGCTGCAGCACGTCGGGCGCTGTAAAACTCGCCCAGAAAGGGCGCGGCCCCAATGGCCACGAATCCGGATCGGCCCGCAGCACAATGAACACCGCCAGCCCGGCGAAAACCACTGGCCAGTTGCGTGCCCATCGAAAGGACAATCCGCGCTTCTCCGGCAATCGGCTCAACAGGGCAAGCAAGCCTGCCGCCAGCACGATCACGCCGGCCCAATGGTGGTTGTATTCCGACCATGCGTGATCGCTCGCATCGTCGACGGCCACCGATCCGCCAAACTGGACATGTTTGAGGACCTCTGAAAGCGGCGCGGTCGGGGCCAGTTCCGCATACTTTGGACTGGTCATACGCGGAACCACAGGGTGGAAGCGCGCCGCGATTTCCTGCAGGCTCAGCCGGTCATGGGGAAGATCGATTGCCGGCGGCTGCGAGGTCATCGACGCAGCAGCCAGCACCGCGGTGAATGCAAACCCTATCTCCGCCTCGCCAAAGCGTCTTAGCCGGGTGAGCAACGCTACCGGAGCCGTATCGATTCGGCGCACCAGGAAGTAATTACCTGCGCCCAGCACCATGATCAGCAGGACAAGGTAAACCTTGGCCAACATCATCACTCCATAGGCCGTGCCGTAGAGGCCACTGAGTGATTTATCCGTAGAGATGCCCAGGTAAAACCAGGCCATGCCCGCGCCGCCCAACAGCAGAGCCCCCGCACCCACCAGGGCCATGGGCGAGAATCGCCGCAGCATTCGCCTGGCTTCGTCGGGCTCCCCCGCCAACCTCATAGCGATGAGCAGAAACGGCATCGCCCCGATCCATACTGAGGCGCCGAGCTGATGGAGGCCGGTCAGCGTGGCCAGCACCACGCGATGATCCAAACGGGAGACGGAATGACTGGTAGACACCACCGCCACGAGGACCAGTCCGGCCAGCGGCAGTAGCGCGTACGCCGATCGGCGGTCACGACGCCGCGCGCAGAGAGCCATCGCGACAGCAGCAATTGCGGCTCCCACCCCGGCCAGAAAATATGGCGCGAAAACCAGATCTGCCGGCCCGAGGGAGGAACTGCCCATCAAAATGACGCTGTCCACGGCTACGTAACATAGCTCGACCACAGCAAAGCTCATAGCTGCCCAGCGAATCCCCCGCCGACAGCCACTTAAAGCGGATTCTCCGGCAGAGGCGGGGATGGCCACGATCAGGAGGTAAGCGACACCGCCCAAAGTCAACAGTTCCAAAGCTAGTGTGAACGCCCGCAATAGGACCGACAGCAAATCAAAGTCGCGCAAAAGCCAGATCAAGTATCAGTCCTCAAAGAAAGGAGCAAGATTCCTGCTTCCGCGCTAGCGTCTGACTCAAAATCGCCGTTATGATTGACGAATCTCCACGTCTCGTTTGAGCCGTGGAATCATGATGTCTTTGCGAGAGCCACCAGGGAAGCCTAGGGATAGTTTACTGCACGGAGAAGGGTACCCCTCTGCAACATCATTGCTGCCCCGAAATTTTCCCGCATGATAGTCCGTAGCTGTTGAAAAGCTCTTTCCGAGAAATCATGCTCAAAAACCATCGCGCTAGGATGTCCTATAAACGATTCTCTCCGGCCGCCTATACATTCTGGTGACCGATTTAGACTCAGTTTTCAGAAGAATCGACTTTTTCAACACCCACGTCGCTTATCATGCACTACTTGGGTTGGCAAGCAGCAAGAGGTTTTGGGGTCACTTGTCCGACAAGGCGACTTTTCGGCCATGTGGTTCATCCCAAAGTCAAGGACCGAGTTCACGCGTCAGATCCGTAGACACGGAGGCGTCTGGACTAATCCGTACGAGACCAACACCATTGCCAAAGCAGAGCCGGCAGATGGGACTACAGGACAGACGCTGTCGAGGATTTCACGAAACTGGGCATCCCTCTAAGCCCCCCCGTGCTATCGCGGGATCCATTGGGGGTGGCTTGTGAATAGTCCACCTACAAGACCTAGCTGATATACGAGAAACAACCCGAAACAGAGACTGACCATGCCTGAAGCCACTCCAAGATAACGGCTTAGTACCGAAAAGCGATCTCCCGCGTAGGCCAGAGGTAACGCAATGGCCGCAGTCATGCACATCATTCCAATCATTGTTCCAGCGCCGAAGATGAGCAGATATGCCGTTGCCCAGATCGGATTGTGAATAGTAGACAAGACCAGTAAGGCCACGGCTGCGGACCCAGCGAGCCCATGCACCAAGCCGATTGCCAGCGGACGGATGCATTGATATAAACCGAAACGGCCGACCGGGTTCTGGCACATCCCTTCTATCGCGATCTTGGCACCCGGGCTTGCGGCATCCTCTGCTGGGTTCACACGTGCCATGCTGGGGGTGAAATAGGCGGTCACCGTCTGCATGATGCCCGTGAGGTTCAGAACGCCGAGCAGAATCAGCATAATGGCCACGCTGAATTCCATAGATAGCCCGATCCGAGGTGGAATCTCGACCCCAAACAGAATGATCAGGGAGCCGACAATAAAGATTGTGATCGTGTGACCCATTCCCCAGACGGAACCGATGAATGCTGCATTGCGGATGCTCCGTTGCTTGCTGACAATGGTTGAAATAGCAACCACGTGATCCGCGTCCGTAGAGTGCCGCATCCCGAGGATCAGGCCCAGACCTGTGACGAACAAGATGGGTCCGAGTCTCTCTTTGGAAAACAGGTGCACGTCGAGGTGTACGGCTGAAAGAGCCTGTACTGTCAGTATTAGACCGAGGACAGTGATAAATGCAGAAGACGCAACCGGAAGCCAACGCCTGGTGAGCGGACCATCGATCTGAAGGTGTGCCATGAAGCGGCGCGCGTAGACCATCAACATGCCGAACCCGATCAGAACAGAGGCAAGTCCGAGGCTGAAGGCCACAATCAGGAAGAAACCCAGGCCGATCCGGTGCAGGCCGAATGCGCTCAACAGAACGATCAGCGCGGCCGGGCATGGGATGATGCCTCCGGTGATGCCTAAGGTGAAGAGCTGAGTCAGGCTTACAGAGTGTGCCGGATTTGTGTTGCTTCGGAGCAGATTGCTTTCTGTCTCGTCGTCCGCCGGCTTCTTCCAGAACATCCAGTGACCATGGGCTGCGCCTGGGGCATGAGAATGATCGGTGGCCGTGCCGGTCAGGCGACGCATGAGCATATAGCACCCGAGCCCAGCAATCGTGATTCCGGAGAAAGCGCCGAGCCAGGGGTAGAGTTGCTCGGGCACGATGTAGCGTGACGCGTACAGCGTGATCGCTCCAAGCGCGAATACGCCGGCGGTATGCGATACGGTAACGATTATGGCCAGCAGAACGGCGTGGCGCGCGGTTCCCTTGGAGCCCACCAGATAAGCGGCGACAATGGTCTTGCCGTGACCAGGCTCCAACGCGTGTAGCCCGCCCAGGCCGATCGCAATGATTCCAGCCGTAAACAGAAACCAGGCGCTCAGATGCTGGGCTGTGATCAGCTGGGTAAACCTGCTGCGCGGAGTCTGCTGTTGATTGGCCTGGAGGTGCACAGTAGTCGGAGCCGTTGCTGTAGTCTGCGACGGTTCAAGTGGCGCTGCAACGGGTACAGTTGGGGTCTGCTTTGGTGCGGTCGCAGCCTTCACGGCTGTGTTGGAATGATTTTGCGAAAACGTCGCTTTGGCCGCAGGAACCTCTTCGCGCCGCGATAGAGGGTCGGAGGTCACATGAGATTGCCCATCCGGGACGGGCGGCAACGCGGCCACCACCGAGGCCTCGAGGTCCTGAGGTGGGCTGGTCAACAAATCGGTTGGATAGTTGCTTAGCTCACCGCTGCGATCCGTTGCAGGAACAGAGCTATGGAGCAAAGAGCCGGCAGAAGCGAGTGCAACGATCTCCTTCCATCCGGTGTGTCCTGGGTAATTGTTGTCAGCATAATGCAGGCGCACATGCTGCCGATCTGTAATCGAAGGAGCCGACGGGTAAGCCGCTTCGTAAACGAAGCCCATTTTCATCGTGGGAAGACCACCCGCACCGGGAGGAAAGATAACTCCGCTCGAGACCAGGCGTAGTGGAATCTGTTTGCCATCCATATCGAGAACGAGGCCGTGTCCCAGTTCTCTGCCGCGTGCAGCCACGTAGCGGACAACCGCCGGGGAATTCAGATTTACCGCGGTCGCAGCAATATTCCCTTGCTGCAGTTCCTGGTAAGTGGGAATCTCAGCCAGATCGATGAAATACCGGAGGATGATTCGGTCGCCTTGCACGTCAATTTTGGAATAGTGATTTACGCTGAAATTGCCCATGGGATGAGCCGCAGCCAATCGACTGAGGCCCAACACGAAGAGCAGCGTCAAGAGCCTGCCAAACTTTTTGGAGAACATTTATTCAGAGCCTTCCCTTGATTCGGGTTGCGCTTCCAACGCGGTCAGCGTCTGTTGCGCCGCATTTGCATAGATCAAATGGAAGTGCGGGTTGATCTGGAGTGCTTCCTTTAATTCATTGCGGGCCTGATCTCGTTTTCCCAGTCGCTCCGCAATCATCCCGGCGTGAAAGAGAAGAAGCGAATCACGCGTTCCGAAACGCAAGGCTTTCTCGCTTGCCTGGGCTGCCTCTGCTAGCTTGCCATTTTTGTAGAGAGCCCAGGCCAGAGCATCCCAGGTGTAAACGTCATGCCGGACTTCAAGCTCTTTCTGCGCGAGATCGAGAGCCTCGGCGAGCTTCATACCATGATCGGCATAGAAGAGCGCCAGATCGCGATTGTGCAGCACTTGATTGATGTGCCCCAGGAGTCCGATGTACTCGACCAGCGCATACTGCTTCTGAGCCTCTGCCTGATTCCCGGACTTTGCATAGAGATCACCCAACTCGGCGACAAAGATAGGCATGGGGACGACGGCGATGGCCTTTTGGTAGAGTACGATTGCTTCGGCATATCTGCCGTTGTTCGCTCTGAGCTTACCCAGAGCTGCCAAGGCGCGATAGTCTCCCGGATGGATGTTGAGTGCGGTCAGGTAAGCCGCATCAGCGGAAGCGGAGTCACCAGCCTGCGTTTCATACTCTCCCAACTCGTAATACAACCATGCCAGGTTTTCACTCGGAAGTTGAGCTTCGACTCCTTCCGTAACGGCTGCCTTCATGAGGGAGATCGCCCCGGCAGTATCATCGGCGACAAATTTGAGATACGAGAGCCGACTGTCCCGCGCATATGCGGCGCGTGGCGAGAGCGTCATGTCGCGGGGCGTCAATCGGCCATATGCCACAGCCGCCTTGTCATACTCGCCCATATCCGCGTACGCGTCTCCGACGATGGCGAAAGGCGAGACGTCGCCCGTGCCGAGCGAAAGTGCTCGTTGCGCATAAGTAAGCGCGTCGGCAAAGCGATGCTCCCCCATACAGACTTCAGCCATCGTTCCCAAGGCAGCGTCCGCTGAAAAATCTGCTGAAACAAGATCAAGTGACTTGGTAAGGGATTGCTCAGCGAGCTGATAGTCACTTACGTCGCCCGTCTCCCTGGCGCGCTGGAAATACGCAGCACCCAATCCCGCATACGCTTTCGCGTCAGTCGGACGGAGAGCCACAGTAGCCTGCGCGCTGTGAATGAGGTGATCGGTGCTGGTCGGGTGAGGCGTGAGCAGAGCCTCCGGAACTGGGGCAAGGACCGGAGCGGTCGTGGCTCGAACGCCGACGGGTGCTGTAGTGTGATCGAGCCGATCCGAGGCGATCAACGATTCATGCACTGCAGGCGTCTGCGACAACGTTGGAGCAGGTACGAACTGAGAGACCTGCTGTTCGGGGCCATCTTCTACCTTCGCGAGACTTGCAGACTTCCGAGCATCGGCGGCGTACTCAGACGCGGGATTGGACTGAATAGAAAGCTGGAAGTATTTGGCGGCATCCGCAGTGTGGTTCAGTTCTTGCGCGATGTGGCCGGCGTGGTCGAAGATCTGTGCGTTTTGAATCCCAACCGTGATGGCCTTCTGGGCCGCGGCTTCCGCTTCCTGAAATTTTGCATTGGCGTAGAGAGCCCAGGCATAGGCGTCGAGCGTCCACACATCCTGCCGTCGTGCGATCTCCTGCTGCGCAAGCGAGAGCGCATTGGGAGCGCTGGCAGGGTTCCCGGCATACATCAAAATGAGATCGAGTCTTGACCGGTCAGTTGCTGTTTCGGGATCGCTTGCCAGCTTCTCGAACTTCGCATACGTGGCGTGAGCGTCGGCGGATTGTCCCGCGGCCTCCTGCGCTCTCGCTAGCTCATAAAGAACGTGCGGATCGTTATCGATGGACGCGGCCTGCATCAACAGCTGGACCGCGTCGCCCGCTCGATTCTGGCCCATGCGAGCACGGGCCAAATTCTCCCTGGTGTAGGAGTAATGAGGAAATAGCTGCTCGGCCTGTTCCAGGGTTTGAGCGGCGACGTCCATCTGGCCTGACTCGATCTCAATCGACGCGATCTGGTTCGAAATCCAGGCCAGGTCTTCGGCCTCAGTTGGCGAGGTCTCCGAATACGCGAGGTTCAGGAACTCGATTGCGCCATGCGCATCTCCATACAACTCTCGCAGTTCAGCCCCGATCAGAAGCCCTGGAATGTTATTAGGCCGCATATTCAACATCCACTGCGCGTTCTCCTCCGCTTCGGGATAATTGCCGAGCGCGATGTCAGCTTCCGCGATATATCCGTAGGTCATAACATCGTCCGGTGTGCGGTGATGGAGAACCGTAGCCCGCTCTCTTGCCTGAACAAACTGATGACGACTCAACATGAGTGCTACCTGGGTTCGTTGCAGCTGGAAGTCTTCCGGGGCCAATTTCAAGCCTTGAGCAAGAGCGGCGTCTGCATCCTTCAAATATTTGGGATCGGCGCTCTCGCGAGTTCTCCGAAGAAAGGCTGAGCGCCAGTTCGTTGTAGGCCTGCACCTTCTTCGGATCCATCTTGATCTGCAGCTGCGACGCCGAAATGCTGCGCTGCGCGGGAGTGTCTCCTTGAACGGCTGCCTCGCCGGATAGGCTACCCTGATCCGCCGCAGGCAAGGTCCCTTGCTGAGCCAGTCCCGCCCCGGAGAACAAGACACTAAAAATGAACAGCGATGGAATAAATAACGTCGCGTGGAGAGATTTCATAGTGAACCTATTCGCCAGTAAATGAATCTCTGCGCGAATTACATTCCGCGCAGAGATCCGGGTTGATGTCAGACAGCCTTACTGAGCCCTAGTCAACAGGGCAGGGCGAAGAGCCACCCTGGTTGGCCGGTGGGGCATCCGAGTTCTGAGAGCTGGTGGATGTTGGCTGATCGCCGCAGCCCGTAGGATCGCCGGGGCTGATATGACGGCTGTTGCGTCCGCTGTATGCGTAGTGCACATACGGGAACGTCTCTTGGGGGGGGACGTCAGGAGCGTTGACGCCATCGCCGAGCAGGTTGTTCGGCGCGACATCGAACGCAGAGGCGCTCAGAATGCCGCCAATGCCCACCCGCTCAACAATGTCTACCACGTCATCGGTGAGACGGCGGCCATTTGGAAACCCGGCAGGATCGCCGGCGATCAGTCCCAGACGCTTGCGCTGCCCCTTCGGAGTAGGAGGTACACCAGTGTTGAGCCGCATGAGGTCGGCGATTGGCCCTGCCTGAGTGCCTTTCGGGGCAATCGGCGCCGCATACGTCACGAGTGGAAGAAGATCGGTTCGGGGTGGAGTTGGTATTTTGAACCCGTAAACGGCGTTGAACACTCTTGCAATGAGAGGATCAAGGTCGAACGCGGCAAACTGACTATCGTTTACCGGCTCCGACATGCTCCAGTAGTCCTTGTAACCCGTGCCGATGATCAGTTCGTTGATCAGTGGATTGCCAAAGCGCTGTATCTGAGCCAGGCGGCCATAATCGTCACGGTCACGGTCACGAAAGTCTGCGTCCAAAAAGCGCCGGGTGCGGATCGAGACCTGCGCCCTGGAGGTTGTCGCCCAGGCTCCGATGGTTCCCTTTGGATCTGTAGCGGCGTGGATGGCTCCATCGCTGGTCAAGAGCTTGATCGGAACCTCGATGGCGATGGTGTTGACGTTGAATCCTGCGACTGAGTTGGGAGCTGAATTGAGCTGATCGTCGGCGTCCTGCTCAGGAGTAAGAGCTTCGACACCGGTGCCGGCGCGGTAATTGAGGCTATCAAAGGTTGCGCCCAGATCGATGAAAAAGGGATCGGCGACCGTGCCGGCGAAGACCCGGATACCGGAAGCGCCGTCACTACCCTGCAGGCTATAGATGCCCTGCGCGGCCAGGGCGTCGTAGTCCGGCATGGTGCGCGGACCCACGTTGCTGGGAACCGCGATCAGCGGGCTGCCGGTCGTATTCGTCAGGGAGATGTTGCGATGGCCCTTGATCATGTTTACGGCGAATGTCTGCTGCAGGCTCAGGCCCGCTGCGCCTGGGCCGCTCAGAGAAGTAATCGCCGGTGGAACGATCGGCGTACCAGGGGCGACAGGGCTCGGCGAGTTTGCCGGTGCGTCAACTCCATTACCCGCTCCGGCATAGCCGACAGGAAGACCAGCATCGAGGATGTGGGTCTGAAAGCGGAACTGAAAGGTGATGTCTGCCAGCGCATCCTGATCGTTGTCAATCTTGATCTGATACACGATGGATGGGTCGAACGGGAAGTAGTTCGGTCCATTGCTCGGCTGAAGAAACGGGTCGACATTTACGATGAAGGTGACGCGATCCGGATGATCGTAGCTGACAAAGGCGTAAAAATCGGTGATGTCGGCAGTGTGGTCCAGGGCTGTGATTGGTGCTTCCCGGTGGCTGGACGCAAGTGCACCGGGAGGCACAGCGATGAGCAGACTCAATGCGAGTCCGACTACAGACTTTAGTTTTGACATAGGGCTCTCCTGATTCCTTTGGCTGCGGTGGTGAACGAGAGCGCCTGAACCAGACGGGATCATAGGGGTGGGTGCAGGGACTCCCAGTTCGTTGCATTGAGTACGCTGCAAATTCGCGGTTGGATTGCACGCCGGCCATAAATTAACTTTGAGTTCTTCAATCCAGATGCCCGGGTTGCTGCGTATCTCTACCAAAGGAGCCCGAACCCGAAAAGCGGCTGCAGGATTTTCCTGAACCGCCACAACATCGTCGTCCCGCGGGAAATCCAAAGTAAACCTCGTACGTGTCCCCACAGCGAGGCATCTCCACCGCGCCAAGGTAGACACAATTCTTAGGGCAGTAACATCGTTGTCGGGAAGGCTCTCGGTTCGACGAATGGGTGGGAGTGCACGATTCACCACGAGTTGTTGTGGCCAGTCGCTCCAGTCACCGTGAGGTACGAATGCTCGCTACGAAACCGACTTCTCCAGTTACCAGCGTCAGAGCGCGCATATCGATTTTGGCCCTCGCATCTCTGCTTGTCGCCGGGCTGCCGTTGCTGGCAGCCACCGGTGGCAGCATTTCCGGGACAGTCGCGGATCCCAGCGGAGCAGTGATATCGGGAGCTGCACTGCGCCTGGTCAACACAGATCAGGAGACGATCTATAAAACCGTTTCCGACAAGCAGGGCCTCTATTCGTTTCCCAATCTTCCAGTCGGGCACTACGACCTCACCATCGGCGCCGCCGGATTCACCATTCAACAGAAGATGAATCTGATCGTGGACACGGACTCTGCCCTTCGAGTGGACGCTGCTCTTTCGGTCGACGCGCGATCGGACACGATAACGGTCACCAGCGATGCAGGCTTACAGGTTGACACCATGGCAACCCACCTCGGCGACGTCGTATCGGCCACACTGATGATCTCGCTGCCCCTGAATGGAAGAAGCTACACCGATTTGCTGGCGATTCAACCGGGTGTGGCGCCGATCTCAACGCTGTTGCCAAGCTCGGTCATCATGGCAGGCGTCACCGGTAGCCTCGATCCTTCGGGCGACCTGAATCCTGGCAATCTGTCCATCAACGGCCAGCGCGAGTCCTCGAATGGGTTCCTGGTGAACGGGATCGACGTACAAGAGCACATGAACGGCGGCACCTCGATCATTCCGAATCTCGATTCGATCGAAGAATTCCGGGTACTCACGAACAACTTCGATCCTGAGTACGGGAATTACAACGGCGGCATAGTGACCGTCGTCAGCAGGCAGGGCAGCGACAGGTTCCATGGCAATGCCTTCGAGTTCTTCCGCAATACGGCGCTCGATGCACGGGCTTACTTCGACCCGACGCGGTCGGCATTCAAGCAGAACCAGTTTGGCGGCACGATTGGCGGCTCGTTAAAACGCGACAAGATCTTCTTTTTTACCGACTACCAGGGGACTCGAACTGACCAGGGTGTTTCAACCGGCTATATATCGGTGCCAACTGTCGCTCAGCGGAATGGCGAATTCAACGACCTCACCGGTTCCGTCAGCGGTCCTTACCTGGCTTCGCTGCTCACTCAGAATCTGGGTTATGCCGTTACCTCAGGAGAGGCCTACTCCCGTGTCTTCCCGGGCGGCTTCATTCCGCAAAGCGCGTGGTCGGCTCCGGGTAAGAATTTGTTGCAGTACATTCCTTCTCCTAACGTCAGTGCAAGCCAGTATTCGACCTCGGAGTTTGCACAGACTGTTCGAGATGGCAAGGGTTCGGCTCGGATCGACGTAAACACCTGGCTGGGCCAGATCTCCGCCTATTACTTCATCGATGACTATGATCTTGACAATCCCTATCCAGGCTCGGTTGCGGGGGCGAGTATCCCTGGTTTCGATGCCCTCTTTATCGGGCGTGCCCAGTTGCTTTCACTGAGCGATAGCAAACTGATCGGCTCGAACACAGTCAACGAGTTTCATTTCGGCTTTCTGCGCAATGCCAACATTATTGGTCAACCGAAGGGCGGGCTCGGTGTGAGTCTGGCATCGCAGGGTTTTGTTACCGGCGCGGGAACGCCGGGGATCTTTGTGCAGGCGCCGCAGTTTGAAGGTGTGGAGAACATTACGTTTCCCGCGTTCGTCATGGGCGTTCCCATCACCAACGAAACGCAGGTCAACGATACCTACTATCTCAGCGACGGTCTCTCCAGAGTCATGGGCGCCCATTCTCTGAAGATTGGCGGACAGTTCCATATCGATCAGGTGAATGAACACCCGAACGCTACCTTTAACGGGACCTTCAATATCAACGGAACGGAAACCGGGGACCCGTATGCAGATTTCCTGATTGGCGTCCCAAGCAACTACACGCAGTCGTCGGGCCAGCCATTCTATCTGCGTAACCGCTATCTTGGCGCTTATGGAGAGGACAGCTGGCGAGCGCGAACCAACCTCACCATCAACTTCGGCTTGCGCTGGGACGTAATCATGCCCTTCTCGGAGAAGTACAACCAGCTACAGACCTGGGTTCCCGGAGCGGAGTCCACGCTCTACCCTGGAGCATTCCCAGGACTGCTGGTCGCCGGCGATCCCGGAATTCCGAAGACACTCGCGCCCACAAGCTACAAGAACTTCGCCCCAAGACTTGGGGTTGCCTATTCGCCGAGGTTCGAACATGGACTTTGGAAGACGATCTTCGGCGGAGGTGGCAAGAGCAGCATTCGGGCAAGCTATGGCATCTTTTACACCGAGTTTCCCGGCTTGCTGGCCGGCATCATGTACGCTGTGCCACCCTTTGGATACAACTACCTCAGCCCGGGGCCTCCATTGATGGCGACGCCGTTCATTACGGCTGCGAGTGGTGTTAATAACGGTCAGCGGTTTCCTTTCACATTTCCTCCGCACAATGTCTCTGCACCCCACCCGGACAGCTCTATCAACTGGGCGAACTTTGCTCCGTTGGCAGCGGACCCGTTCTTCTACTATCGCAATCGCGTACCTTACATAAGTAACTACATGTTCTCCATCCAGCGGCAGATCACTTCAAACACCTTGCTGACGGTCAGCTATGTAGGCAACCAGGGGCATCATATTCTCGCCGTCTCGTCTGTGAACCTCGGCAATCCTGGTCTGTGCCTCAGCCTACCCGGCTGCGGCCCGTTC
Source organism: uncultured Acidobacteriaceae bacterium (assembly GCA_963782175.1). Lineage (GTDB taxonomy): Bacteria > Acidobacteriota > Terriglobia > Terriglobales > Acidobacteriaceae > Silvibacterium. Next base: position 4,852 of record CAWAIX010000002.1, on the reverse strand, counting down.
GGCGAAGACACGACCTATGCCTCCGTAACCGGACAAACCATCTATGGAACCCGGGCCGGGCAAAACGGCGGAGCGCGTGTCGGAGAAGGCGAAAACTACGGCGAGAATACCTCCGACAGCTCCGTCGCCAACTCCAACTACAACGCGCTTGAGACCACGCTTCAATACCGCCACAACGGGTCGCAGTTCCTGCTGAGCTACACCTATGCGAAGTCCATCGATCAGGGCTCCAATATCGGCGAGCAGCTCAATCCCATCAACCCAAGACAGAGCCGCACCATCTCCGCGTGGGACCAGAAACATACGTTTGTCGCCAGCTACACGCTGGCACTACCCGTCGAAAGCATCTTCCGCAGTTCCAATCGGCTGACGACAGACTGGAGACTCTCCGGAACGACCCGCTTCGCCACGGGCTTTCCTGTCACGCTCTACGACAACTCCGATAATTCGCTGCTCGGGACGCTGGGAAACGGCGTGAATAACTATCTACTCGATACCCCGCAGCACCTGCCAGGCCCGCTCAAGATCAATACCAACGGCCGCAACGATAGACCGGCCTTCAACACTGCCTTGTTTCCCGAAGAGAGCATCGGTCAACTGGGCAATGCCAAGCGCCGGATCTTCTACGGGCCGGGAAACGATAACTTCGACTTGACGCTCCAAAAAACGGTGCGCCTGGCCGAACCGAGATCTCTGGAGTTTCGGGCGGAGGCATTCAACGCTTTCAACCATACGCAGTTCTATGGTCCGGCATCGGTGGACGGGCAGGTCGAAGACCCCAACTTCGGCCATATCGTCAGCGCTATCGCGCCCCGCTTGGTGCAGCTTGTCGCAAAATTCAATTTCTAACGCCATGAACAATTCAACGCGGTGTGTTACAAAAGAAGCGCCGCATAAGGCGCTCTCCGAGTGGGAATCTTCCCAAGAGGAGGTGCTATTTTCGTGGCCTTCAAACCCACTGTCTGGTTTGCCTGCACGCACTCAAAAGGAGCAGAGGCACGTAGTGGATGCGAGCGGAAATCGTGAGGGGAGTCTTCGGGCCAGGTCTATGCGCGCGGAACGCCCTCCAGAACGATCGGATAATGAGCGCGAATCGGAAGCTCTAGTCGCCCGCATGGCCGGGGGAGATGAGCACGCGCTGGCCGGTCTTTACGACAGCACAAATCGGATTGTTTTCGGCCTGGCCCTGCGGATTCTAGGCGAACCGTCATCCGCCGAGGACATAACCATGGAAGTGTACCTGCAGGTGTGGCGAACTGCCGCAAGTTATGTTCCTCAGCGCGGCACTGTCTTATCTTGGCTCGCCACTTTAACCCGCAGCCGAGCCATCGATTGCTTGCGCAGCCGCAAGGCACGTCGAGCTGAACTCGAAGAACACATCGACGAAGTGCCTGAACTGCGCGATCTTCGGCCCGGTCCGGAGCAGGCCAGCGTAGAAGAGGCGCTTGCACGTACAGTCCAGAAGGCCATGGCCCAGCTTTCCCTTGATCAGCGGGAGGCTGTCGAACTCGCCTACTTTTCCGGACTAACGCACGCTGAGGTAGCCGTCCAGACGGGATTGCCTCTGGGTACTGTCAAGACACGGATACGACTTGGGATGCTAAACTTGCGCAAATTACTCGGACCTCACCTGGAGGGACTGTGAACGACGACAGGAAAGTTTCCAGTGCCGCCATGCATGAGCTTGCATCGCTGTACTCCCTTGGCGCGCTCGACGGCGGCGATAGAATCGCATTTGAAGAACATCTGCGGCAGGGGTGTGATAACTGTGCCGGGGATGTGCGTTCATTTACGGACATTGCCAATCTTATCGGAGTGTCTGTGCCGGCAATGCCGTCTCCGCAACTGCGTGAGCGATTGCTGTCGAGAGTTAGCCACAACCCCCGAATTCCAGGAATTCTTTTCGAGCAAGGCGGATTGCTGATTGCGCGCTCGGACGAACTCGCATGGCAAGGTATGGCTCCCGGCATTTTTCATAAGCCGCTTTACAAGGACGCCGCTCGGAAGTACAACACCTCTTTGGTCCGCATGGAGGCTGGTGCTCATTATCCAGGCCACCATCACGCGGCCATCGAGGAACTCTTCATGCTTTCGGGTGACCTTCACGTCGAGGACTTGGTCATGCGCGCCGGTGACTACTGTCGGGGTGAGCCGGGCTCGATCCACGGGGACACCTTCAGTGACACTGGATGCCTGTTCCTGATGATGGCTTCGCCGGAAAACCTGATCATCGAGAATCAGGTCAGCTGACAACCTGATCGTAAACGGAGAGCGATTGGAAAGATTGACTGAAGCATTCCATTGGCCCAACTCTGGCTACCTCGCTCATCGCAAGGAATTCCGGCCCCTGAGACAACAGCCTTGGTCACAATCGGTCCTTAGGAGTCGACGAGTATGTACGAAGGAGTTTGGCCTTCACGTGGACGTACAACCGGCTAACGTGCAACGCGGGCCCCAGCGTTACTCTGGCTAGCAGGGTACGACATGCGGACTATACGGCCAAGTGGATAAGTTCCGGGTGGCTGACAAACCGGGAGTCATCGCGTGGCATCAGGCCTAATGTCGCGCGGCCAATCCAGGGCGTCACTATCCTCCGGAATCGTGAACCACGCAACCGCGGCTCCTGCCAGAGACAGGCCTGCGCAAATCAACATGACAATTCTGAATCCAAATACAAATGCTTGCCCGATGGATTCCTTAATCGCGATCTTCATACCGGGATTCAGGCCGGCGGGCACCTGCAAGCCGGCGAGTTTAATCTCGTCTGCATGAAGCTCCTGCATAACGCCCGGAGGTAACGCGAGGTGAGCCAAGGCTTTGTCGAGCCGGAAACCGAACGCCTTCACCATCACAACCCCGACAACTGCAATAGCGAGTACACCAGCTACGCGCGCCACTGCATTGTTGATTCCAGAAGCTGTACCGACGCGGTCTCGATTGACTGAACTCATAACCACGGTGGTGAGAGGCGCCACAGTCACCGCCATCCCGAACCCCATAAAAATCACCGCCGGGAAGAATGCCTTCCAATAGCTCTGTCCAACCGATGGAAGTGCGAACAGAACGAAACCCAAAGCACCAATGAGAGGACCAAGGATCAGTGGACCTCTTGCGCCATAGCGGACGACAAGCCCGCCAGACCAACGGGAAAGAAGGAACATAAGCAGAATCAGCGGAAGGATGGCGCCCCCGGTTGCCGTTGCGGAGTACCCCTGCACCTGGATCAGGTTCAACGGGAACAGGAAAAAGAAGATTCCGATCGCGGCATAGAGAAGTAGTGTGAGCAGGTTCGCGCCACTGAAGCTGCGGGATTGAAACAGCCTGAGTGGAAGCATCGGTGCAGCGACGTTGGCCTCGACCAGTCCGAACGCAACAATGCAGATCAGGCCAACGATCAAACTACCGAATACCAGGGGATTTCTCCAACCCAGGCTGGCCGATTCGATGAGCCCATTCACCACGCCGCCTAGTCCGACGCTGGCAAGAAGCGCACCCCACCAATCGACGCGCGTCTCCACGGCGCTGCGACTCTCGGAAATCCGCCAGAACGAAATGATCACTACGCCCGCGGCAATCGGGACGTTGATGAAGAAGACCCACCGCCACGAAGCATGCTCAACCAGCCATCCGCCAAGCACTGGCCCAACGGCTGTGGTGATCGCCGTAAAGCCCGACCATGTACCGATCGCCTGACCTCGACTCTTCTCGTCGAATGACATACTGATGAGCGCAAGGCTTCCTGGCACCAGCAACGCAGCCCCCACACCTTGAACACTTCTCGCAATGATCAATTGATCAATGTTTAAGGCAACGCCGCAACCCGCGGAAGCCGCAGCGAAGATCGCCACACCCACCACGAAGATGCGACGACGGCCAAGGATGTCGCCCAGCGAGCCGCCGACGAGAATCAACGCAGCCAGCAACAGTCCGTAAGACTCGATCACCCACTGCACATCCACCACTGTTGCTTGAAAGTTCGCTTGGATCGCAGGCATGGCGACATTGACCACCGTGCTGTCAATGAAAGCCATGCTCGATCCGAGAATGGTCGCGGCGAGTATCCAGATTCTTGCTTCTGGCTCACAGGGAACTTTGGCACTTGCTGATCTCACAACGGCTTCATCACAGGGAGTCCTCATGAGGCTATGGATGCCATTCCGGTGCATTAGCTTCTAAAGAGCGGCGGATCAGAGTGCAGAGCTTTTCAGAGCGGACCTCGTCCATTAAGGCTTTCATCAGATAGATCCCACGCCCGAAAGTGCGCAGCCGGTTTTCCGGTGTGGTTGGATCGGGCAGAGTGCCAGTGTCAAACCCTTGTCCGTCGTCCTGAACCGTGATCGAGAGTTCTCCGTCTGGAGTGCAAGGCACGTTACGTAAACGCGCTTGTGATGGTCCTCCCCGCCGCCGTGGACTACGGAATTTTCCAGCGCCTCACTTAGCGCTATCTCAATGTCCGTTTCACTCCCGTCCATGCTTCGAGACTTTGCGATGAAATGCATGAGTTGGTCTACGATGGCGAGATAGCCTGGATTTGACTCGGGTGAAGGACTGACGCGAATCAACAAAGGAAACGCCATCAGATGTGCGAGGTAGGAGACAGAGTGTGTGTTTGAGCCATGTCTTTCAACCTCATTTGGAATTTGCAGCCTTTACTTACACTCGCCGCCAAGCGCCTTATAGAGCTGCACCAGGCCTTGGTATTCGTTGTTTCGCGCCCGCGCCAGGGTATGGACGGCAGCTCCGAGCAGAATCATTAGTCCACCGAGTGCGCAGACGCCATTCCAGCCGAATTGTTGCCAGCTAAAGGTTCCGGTATAGGATCCGATGGCGCCTGCTGTGATGTAGCAGATCA
>CAWAIX010000001.1:0-1408923 GCA_963782175.1 uncultured Acidobacteriaceae bacterium | reverse complement strand
GAGACCATGATGAGGCTGAAATCCGTGGTGCCACCGCCGATGTCGCACACGAGAACGAGGTCATTAACCTTGATCCGCTGGCGCCATCTGTCACCCTGGCTTTCGAGCCATGCATAAAAGGCTGCCTGGGGCTCTTCCAGCAGCGTGACGTCTGGTATCCGGCCTGCTCCGCGGCGCGGCGGGTCAGCTCGCGCGCCGCTTCGTCGAACGACGCGGGCACGGTGATCAGCACTTCCTGTTCGGCAAGCGGATCTCCCGTCTCGCCGTTGTCCCACACCGTCCGCAGATGCTGCAGGAACTGCGATGAGGCTTCGACCGGCGATAGCTTGGGCACCTCCTCGGGCGCCTGCCATGGCAGGATCGGCGCGGTACGGTCGATCCCAGCGTACGACAGCCAGGATTTGGCGGAGGCTACCAGACGGTTTGGGCTTTCAGCGCCGCGCTTGCGTGCCAGTTCACCGATCACCAGCTTGGGCTCAGGATCCCACGGCAAGGCCGTGCTGCCCTTGGGAAAATCGAATTCGCCCGGGATGTAGATGAACGACGGCAGCAGTGTGCGGTCGGCCACTTCGTTCGGATTCACCAACTGCGGAATGCTGCGCACTTCAATGCGGCTATCATCTTCGGCTGCGGCATCGCAGCGCGCCATCGCCGAATTTGTGGTCCCCAGGTCGATGCCAACGATGTACTTGGCCGCCAATGAAATCTCCTTTTGTTAGGCCGGAGTTTTGTCGCGCGATGTGAGCCGTTACGAGAGTTCGACCTCAGCTGGCGCAACGACCATCCGGCCCACGGCCGGCGACAACGGAGGCAGATTCACTTCCTTTACGCGCCAGCCTTTGTGCCGCAACAAGCCGCGAATCGGCGGCTGTCCTGTCACGTTGCCGATCAACTTGATGGCTGCCGGATCAAAACCCGCCTGTACCGTCACCGGTTGATCCTCTTCCGAGTCCAGAATCGGCTCCAGCTTCACATATTGGTCGAGCACCTGCCGGCAGGTGTCGTGGATGGTGCGGACGGCTGCTCCAAGCTGTACGTCAGGATAGGAAGAGATGTTCTCCGCCAGGAAATCGATGAGCCGTCCATCGCGTTGCAGCAAAGCAAGCATCTGCACAGCGCGATCGAAATCTACCGCAGCTGGTGGCTGAACTTCCTTCAGACGAGACACTGAAGGCGCGGCCGCCGGAGGCGCCGGCGAAGCCGGGGCAACTGGCTTGATCAGCTTCTGTGCGATTTCGTCAGGGATCTCAGCGCGGAACAGGATAGAAAAAAAACATCGGAAGGCAAAAACTACTCGTTCCCAGGATCCGATCATAGCCACTCCGGAGGATCAGAGAATCGACAAATTACGATAGTTCACCGCCACTTGCGTGCGACCAGGTTCAGAGTTAATCCCAGCAATTCCGTATGCCTCATCATACCAATACGCATTGGGTCAACTGCGAGGTCAGGTTGATATGGGTAAATGCTCTCTCTCGCTACGTCGATCATGGCTCGGTGAGAGCCTGTCATCGGGAGAATGACTGGCTCATCGTTCTTGAACGCCACCTGTACGCAGAAATCGAGTTTTTCCAAAAGAACTTGTCCCATGCGCCAAGACCTTTCCCGGAGATATATTCGCGGACGATCGCAAATGTTTCCGTATACGTGGCGACGTGGTCGCTGTTAGGCCAATCGCTGCCATAGAGGCATCGGTCTTCGCCGAAGACATTCCAGATCTCGTCGAGGCCAGCTTGATAGGCGTGCGGATCTGTTACCAGCTTGCCGTCAATCCGAACGGGAATCTCGGAGAGCTTCACGAACACATTTGGATTTTGCGAGAGAGAGCGCAATTGCGACCAGTACTGCTTACGAGAGGTGGGTTCGCGCGGCACCGTCGCGTTAGGAAGATGGTCGATCACAATTCTCAGCCCGGTCACGCGATCAGCGACATTCGCGATTGCGTCGATGAGGTTCGAGTCGGGGTTTGCGCTTTCGAAGACCAGTCCGGCTTGGGAGAGCAGTTTGAGGCCATCGATGAAGCCTGGCTTGCCGATATCGACGGAGAGGTTGCGATCCCAGAGATTGCCGTATCGAATGCCAAGGAAGAGCGGGTTGGCGTGGAGTCGAGCGAGGCTGGCCTGGTAAGCAGCGTCACCAGGGATGAGATCGCCAACGATACCAACGATGATCGGGTTGGCTTGGGCAACGCCCAGGAGCCAATCATTGTCGCTCGCTAGTGGACTAGCTTCGATCGCAATCGCAGCGACAACGTCCAGTCCTGCCGTCACAGTTTTGTATCGCTCGGGCATTGCAGGCTTATACAAGACGGAGTCGCTCTTGTACGGCCAGGGAACGCCGCCGACCCGGGAGGTATCGAAGAGATGAATGTGGGCATCGACGATCGGCGAAAGCGGATGCAACGCTTCCGCTGGTCCTCCTATAGCGAGGCCGGCCACTCCATACATCGCCGTTTTGAGCAGATCACGCCGTAGGATGATTTGAACCCTCCCCGCCGCAGTGGAGCGAGGCGTTTTCGTCGGCAAGTACCGGCCCCATATTATTGCTCCCAAGAAAAATATTCAATGGCGAATTATTTCTGTATAGAATGGCGCCTGAATGCTACTATCCTCTGCGTTGCGGTATCGAGGCTCAGTCGCTGATCGTCCGCATGCAGATGAAACCTCCGCCAGGAGACGACAAATCAAGATGAACTTCACCAGGAAAGCCACTATCCAACATGTTGCCGGCAAAGTAGCCATGATCATTCTCGCGATGCTCGTGGCAGGCGGGGCAGCTATCGCGCAAGGCAATCCGGACCCGTTGAAGAGCGGTTTCGAAAATCCGCCCAGTGGAGCTCGTCCTCTTGTCTGGTGGCACTGGATGAATGGCAACATCACCCAGGAGGGCATCAAGCTCGACCTGGAGTGGATGCATCGGGCGGGCCTGGCGGGATTTCAGAACTTCGACGCCGCGTTAGCCACGCCTCAGGTTGTCGAGCATCGCCTTGCCTACATGACGCCGCCTTGGAAAGACGCTTTCAAATACGCCACGTCGCTCGCCGATCAGTTGGACATGGAGGAGGCGATCGCCGGGTCGCCCGGCTGGAGCGAGACCGGCGGCCCTTGGGTGCCTCCATCGCAAGGGATGAAGAAGTATGTCTGGAGCGAGACAGTGGTCGAGGGCGGCAAACCGTTCACCGGAACGCTCGCCCACCCGCCATCCACCACCGGGGCGTTTCAGGGTCTCGGGATTCATGAGCGGATCGACACGCCTGCAGGCAACAAACCGATACCGCAGTTTTATGCTGACGTTGCGGTCGTCGCATACAAAAGGCCGGCCACGGATGTGACGACCGAGTCTCTGAATCCCAAGATCACTGCGAGCGGCGGTTCCCCCGATCAGGCAATCCTGACTGATGGCGACCTCGAAAAGACCACCAAGCTGCCCATTCCCGCGCTGGGTCAGAATGCGTGGATCCAGTACGAGTTCGCACAACCGCAGACAATCCGCTCCATCAGCCTCGTCACCAAAAATATCGATCGGATTGAAGCACTGGTAAGCGGAGTAGCCAACCCGGAGAAAGCGATCGAGGCAAGCGATGACGGACAGAACTTCCGCCTGATCGTCACACTTCCGGATGGGGGCGCGCCGCAGAACACGGTATCTTTCGCCCCGGTCACAGCGAAATATTTCCGGGTCACATTCAAGCGCGTACCGCCGCCCCCGCCGCCGGCGTGGGCCGCCGGAATCGACCTCAGTGCTCTTGGTATGAGAACTGGGCCTCCCCCCACCGATTACGAGATTGCAGAGTTGGTGCTTTACCCTGGTGCGCGCGTAAATCACTTCGAGGAAAAGGCCGCCTTCGTACCAGTTCCCGACCTTTACGAGTTTGCTACGCCTGCCTACGGAGCCGACGACGCGGTCGCAAAATCGGATGTTCTCGATCTGACCACCAAGATGCGTCCAGACGGCACACTTGACTGGACGCCTCCGCCAGGCAATTGGGTGGTTCTTCGCTTCGGCTATTCGCTGCTCGGCATCACCAACCACCCCGCAACCGCGGAGGCGACCGGGCTTGAAGTGGATAAGCTCAACTCCAGATACGTAAAGAACTACATGAACGGCTATCTGGACAGCTATAAAGAGACGGTCGGCGCGGACATGATGGGCAAGCGTGGTATCCGTTACGTAATTACCGATAGCTGGGAGGCCGGTTCACAGAATTGGACCGACGACATGATCGCCCAGTTTAAAAAACGGCGTGGGTACGATCCGATGCCCTGGATGCCGGTGCTTGCTGGCGAAGTCGTGGAGAGCTCGGAGGCCAGCGACCGTTTTCTTTGGGATTTGCGCAAGACCATCGCGGACCTGATCGCCGACGAACACTACGGCCAGGTGCAGGCTTCTTTGAAAGAACGCGGCATCGGCCATTACGGCGAATCGCATGAATCGGGGCGCGCCTTTGTGGCCGACGGCATGGAAGTAAAGAAGCTCGACGACATTCCGATGGCGGCAATGTGGACGCAGTCGCCCGGCGTGAATAAAGTGCAATACGGCTACAACGCCGATGATCGCGAATCCGCCTCTGTAGCTCACATTTATGGGCAAAACATCGTCGCCGCCGAATCGATGACTGCTGCGGCTGCTCCTTGGGCGTGGTCACCGGCGACCCTGAAGCCCACTGCAGACCAGGAACTGCTGAACGGGATCAACCGCATTGTCATTCATGAGTCGGCACATCAGCCGCTGCTGAACAAGGCGCCGGGACTTACGCTTGGGCCATTCGGCCAGTGGTTCAACCGTAACGAAACCTGGGCTGAAGAGGCCGCGCCATGGATCAACTATCTTGCGCGGTCGAGCTACCTGCTACAGCAAGGCCATTTTGCTGCAGACGTTCTTTATTTTTACGGCGAGGATTCCAATCTGACTGCGATCTTTGCCCATAAGGCGCCAGATGTCCCTCCCGGCTACGGATTCGACTACATCAACGCCGATGGGCTGATTCACGTTTTCAAGGTGAGCAACGGGAGAATCACGACTGCGAGCGGGATGAACTACAAAGTCCTCGCTCTCGACCCATACAGTAAGCACATGTCGCTGCCCGTGCTGCGCGCAATTGACAAGCTGGTGCGAGAGGGCGCAGTTGTCTCCGGTCCCAAACCAGAGGACGACCCCAGCCTCGCCGATAATCAAGCTGAGTTTCATAAGCTCGCCGATCAGTTGTTCGGCGACGGAACCGGGGTACGCACTGTTGGGAAAGGGAAGGTCTATTCAGGACAGACCCTTGCGGAGGTATTTAAGGCGATGAACCTGCAGCCCGACTTTGACTATTCCAATCCGAATCCGGATGCGCCTGTTCTCTTCGTCCATCGCCGTCTGCCCGACGCCGATCTTTACTTCATCGACAATCGAAGCGATAACCCGGCCGCCATCGATGCAAGCTTCCGCATGACCGGCAAGGCGCCGGAGTTGTGGTATGCGGAGACGGGAAAAACCGAACCTTCGTCTTACAGTATCTCGGCAGGCCGCACCTCGGTTCCGCTGAAGCTCGAGCCCTGGGGAACAGTCTTCGTCGTCTTTCGCGAAAACAGCAACCAACCACACCGCGAGCTAATCGCAAAGACTGACAACCAGCTTGCGACAATTGAAGGCCCATGGCAGGTAAGTTTCCAGCCGGGTCGCGGCGCTCCGGCCTCCATCACTCTCGACAAGCTGATCTCGTGGAGCGACAGCGATGACAAAGGCGTGAAGTACTTCTCCGGAGAAGGCACTTACACCAAGACAATCCAGGCATCGGCGGATTGGTTCAAGCCGGGCGCGACGCTGTGGATCGATCTGGGAGATGTGAAGAACCTTGCCGAGGTGACGTTCAACGGACAGTCGCTGGGCGTAGTGTGGCATGCACCCTACCGTGTGGACATAACCAATGCTCTCAAGCCCGGAGCCAACACGATTCAGGTGAAAGTCATCAACGCATGGGTGAACCGTCTGATTGGCGACCAGCAGCCGGACGCGACAACCAAATACACGTTCGCGGATGTGAAGCCGTACAAGGCCAACTCCCCACTATTGCCGTCCGGACTGCTCGGCCCCGTGGAGATCACTTCGGTCGCAAAGCAGTAAGGATGGATCATCATCAAGCGCTCGCGAGTTCGGAACACCTTATTCGCTCCGAACTCGGTCGCACCACGTCCGGGATAAGAACTCTGATTACGCGATCTTGACCTCGGCGATGTTGCTATCTCTCAATGCCCTGATATCGCGCATAGGCGGCTGGCCGAAGAATCGGCCGTACTCGCGGCTGAACTGGCTCACACTCTCATATCCGACCTCATATGCAGCCGTGGTGGCATCAAGACCGTCCATCAGCATCCGCTGACGTGCGGTCTGAAGCCGCAGTTGTTTCTGATACTGCAGGGGACTCATTGCGGTAAGGGCGCGGAATTGATGATGGAGGGTGGATACTCCCATCCTCGCCGTCGCCGCGAGTTCTTCCATGTGCAACGGCTTGGCAAAGTTCGCTCGGAGCCAGGCGATCGCTCTCGCCGTTCTCTGGCTCAGATCGCCACTTGTCGCGATCGCACGGAGCCGTCCCGCCTGCGGCGTTCTGAGGATGCGGTACAGGATCTCTCTCTGAATCAGCGGACTGAGAAATGGGATGTCCTCCGGGGTAACGAGCAGATCGAGCAATCGAAGACAGGCTCCCAGGAGCCCACATGTCGTTTCTCCTACTGCCAAGCCCTGGCGGTCCGGAGCGGCTTTGCCCGGTAGCATGTCATCGCGGCTCACAACCTCGCGGACAGTTGGCATGTCGAGGCTGATAAACATCGTCAATAAAGGCGTCTTCTCAGAGGCCTCGATAATTTGACTCTGCGCAGGCACGTCGATCGATGACAGCAGAAACGACGAGCCATCGCATATATACTCCCTCCCACCAAGGATGATCCGTTTCCGTCCCTGCACGAATACGCTGAGACTTGGCTCATACGACGCGCGATAGCACGGTGTGGGTGTCGTCCGATGATAGAGGATGACCTCGGGTATTGCCGTCGAGTGCTCTCCGGCCTTGCCTGTTATCGAAGCAATGCGCCGCGCCAACGTCTGTCTCATCGCGATGACTGCAGCACTGGAGCTGGCAGTATCGCTCACTTTTCCCGGCATCTCCTCTCTCCTTTTCGCAAGGGTACCTCCGCCGCTCCTCTCGCGTGCACAAAAACAATGCAGCAAACAGGATCAGGCAAGGAATCGGCAGGATCAGAGAAGCATAAGGCCCGCCTATCCCGATACCGTTAAGAAGTGGCCGGGCGACGGGCACAACGGCGAGCCCTTGGATGAGTCGGGAGGATCACGATGCAGAAGCAGACGCTTAAGCAAGCAATGCGAACAACCTGGTTGTTCACATCGGCGGGGGCGCTCGCCATTGCATGCCAACCCGCGCGGAGCACCGCGGTTTCCCAGACGGCTTCCGAAAACACTGCTGGGCCAAGGATCGCGATTACTCCTGCCGCTGCACAGAACGTCATCACGGGCGCACCGGATCATTTCACCGGCTCCGTTCGCGTTCGATCTCTCTTCGACCCGAAGGCGCCAGGCCGGTCGAGCGGCGGCGAGGTGACCTTCCAGCCCGGAGCGCGCACAGCCTGGCACACGCATCCGCTGGGCCAGGTACTCATCGTGACAGATGGTGTCGGTTGGATTCAGCAGTGGGGCGGTCCGGTGCAGGTTATACGCAAGGGCGATGTCGTGTGGACCCCACCGGGTGTCAAACACTGGCATGGTGCAACGCCCACCACAGCCATGACTCACATAGCCATTCAGGAGCAACTCAACGGAGCGGCGGTGAACTGGCTGGAGAAGGTCACGGACGAGCAGTACCGACTGACACAATGATGGGCACAAATTGAAATTGAGGAAATCAGAATGAACATATCGTTCGAAAACAAGGTTGCGCTGGTTACGGGCGCCGCGTCTGGATTAGGTCTTGCCACAGCCAAAGCTTTTGCGGAGGCAGGTGCCTCCGTGGTGTTGGCGGACTGGAACGGACAGGCAGTGCAAGCCGCCGGCACGGAGCTCCCCGATAAAGGTCACAAGACACTCGCCCTTCGCTGTGATGTGTCGGATGATGCGCAGGTGGAAGCGATGGTGAAGCAGACTGTTGCCACGTTCGGACGGCTCGATGCGGCCTACAACAATGCCGGCGTCCAGAATGTCCTGGCCGAAACGGCTGATTCTCCCCGAGATGATTACGACCGGATCATGGCGATCAACCTGCGCGGTGTATGGAGCTGCATGAAGTTCGAACTCCAGCAGATGCGCGAGCAAGGAAGCGGCGCGATCGTCAATTGCTCCTCGCTTGGCGGTCTCCTCGGCGGTGCCCGGCGCGGAACGTACCATGCCGCAAAGCATGGTGTCATCGGATTCACCAAGAGCGCGGCTCTCGAATATGCAACGCGTGGCATTCGCGTCAACGCCGTATGCCCGGGCATGATTCAGACGCCTATGTCAGATCAAATGATTGCTGAGGGTCAGGGTGAGGAGCTGGATGCGATGTTGAAGACCTACGTGCCGATGAAACGGCTGGGACGCCCCGAGGAGATTGCCGATGCCGTCCTGTGGCTCTGCAGCTCAGCCTCCAGCTACGTCACCGGTCAGTCGATTTCGGTCGACGGCGGCTTCGTCATGCGCTAGCAGGATCAGACCCATTCAGAATTCACAAGAACGTCACTCGTAATGACTCGGACGCGGGCGGTTGCTCCGCGAGTTCCGAGGATCGCAAGGTTTTTCCTATATCTTCGTCAGTGACAAAAAATTTACTTGACTATAACTGCTAACCGCTATTTACTAAGTACGTTTTTGCGGTAACTTAGTGTCATGCACTTATTTGATTGAGATAGCACATAAGTCACTTAGCGCTCTTTTAGTTACCTTTTTAACTTTTGCTTTTTGACAGGCGCACACGTCCACTCAGAGTGGCTATTTGATTCCATGTCAGAAAGTTCTCTTTCTTCTGCCTAATCATCTCCAGAACTGCTTGTAAATAAGAGCGATTTGCCGCACAGGCGCATATTTGCTGCGTGCTTAGAGGGTTGCGTCTTCCCGATGCATGGGTCCCTCCAGGCAAAGCCGGAAGTGTCGATATGGTGCGACGAGTCCATCTCTGTTCAAGAGGAGATTTGGTTGATGAGTTACTTGTCTGCGGTAATAACTTATAGCGATGTTATAAGGTGGGGAGCGCTTCAGTTTATGAGTGCCGCTGAAATAGAGCGGCTGGCAGGCGGCGCTTCGTCGATGACCGTTGGCAACATCCTGCGATTGCCCCTGGACGTGAAGACCCTCGCTTGTGCGGTCATGCACGAAGAAGTAATTCCGGCAAGGAAAATGCATAAGATCGGCGCGGCCCTAGCCGATGACGTGCTCGACCACTTGACGGCCGATGGCATATATGTCGATTTTCGGACCCGCCGCGCAATCACAGCCAAGCGCGCATGGGCCGATAACGCGATCAGCCTTGGCGAACTGAACCTCGCGCTCGGTAAGGCAGACCGTGCTCTCACCGACATCTGGGAGCTTCAGAATGAGCGAGTCACTGCGGGCGCAGAGCTGGCCTTGAGTGTCGCCAGCACAGACTCGCGAATAGCGGTCCTGTCCACCCTTGCCGCCGCCGTTGATGCCTACGGTACGAGAGAGAGCCGTTCTAATTATTTGCGCATTATCGAGCAGCAGTTGGAGGAGGAATAGATGACGTCGAAGCAGAGCACTGCTGCCGTGATGAGTTTCTCGCCTGTCGGTTCAATCCTTGGTTATGCCGGAGACATCCCGACGAACATCGAGGCTCTGGGCTGGCTTCCTTGTGATGGTCGCTCTTTGCCCTCAGGCGACTACAAAGAGCTTTATGAAGCCATCAAGGGTGCCTATGGTGCACCTGATGCGACGAATTTCAATATCCCTGCTTTGGCAGGCATGTTTCTGCGCGGCGTTGCGCATGGAGCGTCCACCGACCCGAGCGCGAATGCGCGAAAGGCGCTGCGTCCAGGAGGTGCGACGGGTGATGCTGTCGGCTCAATGCAGCCTTATGGAACCGCGCAGCCGAAGGAGAAAATCAGAGCCACGATTCCCAAATACGCTGTCAGCGAAAAGGGGTATGACGCAGGGAAAGCGGGAAGACCGGCGAAGTGGAACAGCGATCAGACGACGGTGAATACAGGTGGCGGCGATCTTGAATCGCGCCCAGTAAATAAATACGTTAACTACATCATCAAGATTCGCGAGCGCACCGCGAATGGGCAGCCGGTACAGATACCGGTCGGCTCCATCATCTCATTTGCTGCCGGGACGGCTCCCGATCCCGCCAGGTGGGCAGTCTGCGATGGAAAAGCCGTCCCGCCAAATGGAGAATGGGCCGCGCTGCACACTGCAATCGGTTTTGCCCATGGTGAAACCAATGAAGGCGAGATGGTATTGCCGGATTACCGCGGATACTTTCTGCGCGGAATCAGTGGCTCTTCCGGCGTCGATCCCGATGCAGATTCGCGCAAGGTGCCGTATCCGCAAGGCGCTCCCGATAAGCAGGGCAACAGCGGAAACAAGATCGGATCTCTGCAGGGCTTTGCAACCGGCGCGCCGACGTCCGCTCCATTCCGAGTCACCTTCACCAGTCTGCCGAAAGACAGAGCCGACAGCGACGGCATAGACGGCCTCATCCGCTATCTCGTCCACGGCTTCGGAGCAAAAACTGTTTCACTGTCACAGCAAGGCGGGGACAGTGAAAGCCGCCCCGTTAACCTCAGCATTGTCTGGTGCATAAGAGCACGATAAAGGAGCATAGAGATGGCGTTGGATACCGATTACCTCCCTGTTGGAACCATCATTGCCGTGGGCCGCACGTTGCCCGTTGAGAACGACACCTTTCTGCTTTGCAATGGTGCTGGCCTGGATAGAGACAATTACTCCGAGCTTTTCGCGGTCATTGGAAACACCTATGGTCAGAACCCCGAGCGCAATCAATTCCTCCTCCCCAATTGTCAGGGTCTCTTCCTTCGCGGAGCAGACCTGGGCTCTGGAAATGATCCTGACGTTGCGACTCGATACATAGAGACGCCAAACGGGCGCACTTTCTCACCGCAGCCCGTAGGCACCATTCAGGAATGGGCAACCGCTAAGCCAGGTAAGGAGTTCTCCTGCAGTATCTCCCTGCAGTCTTCCACCACCCGCCAACACGGCGAGACAAGAAAGGCAATGGGAGAAGGCAGCGACAAGACAATCGAGACCTGCACCTCTGGCGGTGATGCCGATACGCGACCTATTAATGTGTATGTCGAGTACTACATCAAGGTGCGCTCCTAACTCTGGCTTTTAGCCGCGTCCACTTCTCATTGCCGGACCGCCCGCGGATATTTCCGCCTTGGATGATGTATTATGCCTAGCTCTCTCCTGCATCCTGTGACCGTGACCCATCAGGGCATGTCGATTCTCTTCGTTGCCGAACCAGATGCTGCCGGCGCCAACGTTATTTACTACAACGTTCTCGACTCGTCGCGAGGCAATACAGATAACAATCTGGATTGGACCGGATATACTCCGCTTGAATTTCCGACGCAGGTGGCCTCTCTCGGCATCAGCATCGGACGGGTCACGCGTGCGGTTTCTTCGCACGGCCTCTTTCAGGTAGTCAGCGACCAGGAGTATGTCTACCTCTTTCGCGGAGAAGGCAACTCCATCTATGCCAACCGCTATCGCCTTGTTCCGCTGCGCGCGGGAAACGTCCAGGGAATCAACACGTATCGGTTGCAGTCCGCGTGGGAGGTTCGTTACCAGCGCAGCGGAAAGGCTGATCTGGCAGCGAGCGACAAGGACACGCCAAATGCCAAGAGCCTCGATGGTGAACCGTATCTGGAGCCGATCTACGAATTGCCGCTCGGCTTCTCCGGCGTGGATCTGTCCGCAGCCAGCTTCAGCGTAACGCTGGAGGCCACCACGCAGGAGGGGCAGTACCGCTGGCAGTTTTTTGTCCCCAATCCCGCGAGCAAACAGATTGCCGCCTATTCCTTCGCGCAAACCAGCGAGGGATGGTTCCTGATCGATCCAAAACAGATCAGCGAAGAAAACAGGACCTTGATACCGGATGCACACATTGAACTGAAGCATGAGGGGGAAACCCTCATTCCTGCCGGTCCCCTGAGCGCCACCAATTATTACCGACAGGAACCGATCCTGACCGGGTCAAGCACAGTGCTGCAGATGAAGCGTGCCGTGCGCACATTTCTGGCAGCGCCGGTAACCACCGCAGCAAATGAGCTTCGCCTTGCCACCATCGATTTCGGCGTGTCAGTTGACGGGCTGCTGGCAGGATTGCAGCCGGACTCTGCGAACAAGATCGTTCAGTGGGAAGTCGGGCTGGTTCAGCCCGTAGGCTCCATGCTGAGCTTTGATGGCGCGTCGGCTGTCAAGATCAATCCCGGCGCCACCTCTGGCCCTCTCTTCCTTCCGCAAACCTTCACCATGGAGGGTTGGGTCAATCCATCGGCAGCGACGCTCGATCAGCAATTCGTGATTGGTGGCGACATCGACACGCCAATTGAATCGCAGGCGCCTTCGCTTTGGATCGAACACCGCATGCGCGTAGGCGCCAGCTTTGGCGATGGAACGAAGCTTGTCCGCAACATCACCCGTGACAATGTGCTGACTATCGATGCCTGGAACCACATAGCTGCCGTTCATGACAGCGCAGGCTTCAGGATATTCATAAATGGATTCGAAGTGCCTCTGGCGGAGGCGCAGACGCCGGCCGCCACGCCAGCGAGCACGCCGGTCTCCGCTATTGCCGCCATGGCGCAGTGGGTCACGGATGAAGTGCGAGGCTCGCAGGTCACCGCCTCTGCTCGCACGGAAAAAGAGTACGAAGGCCTGATGGATGAGGTCCGCATCTGGAGCAGCGCTCTGACGCAAAGTGATATCCAGAAGTTCCTGTTCAAGGAGATCCCCGCCGAAGAAGCGAAGAACATGGCGAACCTGCAGGGCTACTGGCGATTCGACGAGGGTGCCGGCAGCGTCACCAGTGACCTTTCACAATACGAGCGCAACGGCACGGTTTCCGGAGCGCGCTGGGAGAGTGCGACATCTCCCGTGTTGCCGGAAGACGACGCGCGCACCTATTTCGACAGCCATGGCCTCACGACCGTAGTCGGCCTCCTTGTTCCCACCGAAGAGATCCACCCGAATTTCGGCAGGATCGCCGCCCAATCGCGTGTGTCGCTTCTTGAGGGTGCGGACGGGCTCTTGCATCTTTATTTCAAAGGTGCGACGGCTAATCCTGATCAGCAGGGTACATTCTTCGGAGCACAGTTCGACACGAACATCGCCCGCGCCTACTACGGGCTGCCCTGGATTGCAGGCGCCGGCAATCCCCCCGTCGCACAGAATGGCACCTTTGCCTTCGTCGCTCGCGGCACCGGCTCTGCCTTCAACAACGCCACCGTTGAAATCACTGCGTCCAATCATCCTCTGCTCTGTGACGTCAAGCTGAACGACGGACACAATCAGGAGGAGACCTGGCGCGGCGTGCCTCGTCGCCTCGATGGACTGGTAAGCGCGCTCAACGGCAACTCCACCTCGCAGCCCACAGACCGCCGGCTGCTCGATGGCACAAAGCGTTTTTACGATTACAGGGGAAACTTACCAATCGGCGCAGTTGCCGTAGGCGGTACCGATACAGCGCATGGGTTGTGGTTCCTGAGCGCGCATGTCGGTCCATTTGCCTTAAGGCAGGTCAAGTTCGACTCTTCTGCACCCGACTCCACTCTGAATATCGTGATCGCATCCGACGCCGCGCATCCCGAGGAAAAGCTGCAGCGCACGCTGAAAAATGTTCCGTCGGATACCGCCGCTTTCGTTCTGACCGTCTCCGGTAACAATCCCAACTACAACTACAGTGCTGCTGCCAATCCTGGCGAGCCGCGCATCTTCTCGATTCCAGCCCGTCCAACGCCCATTGCGGTCTTCGCACCCGACGCATCGATCACCGCTGCGAACATTACTGTATCCCCCGTAGCAAATGGCGATCCGCTGCTCTGTAACGTGGAGATCAATCTCAATCCCAGCGGCTCTCAAATCGCTGCAACCTGGACCAACATGCCGCGCTCCAGCGCTCAGCTGATTGCCGAGATGTATGCGTCAACCGATCCCGCCCAAAAGAAGGTCATGGGATTCGTTCGCATTATGAATCCAGGCAGCACGCGCGCCGTAAATGGTGTTGCCAGGGGTGAGGCCGGAGTCATCCCCTTTCTCGCTGCGCTAGTTCTCGTCAACGATGGAGTCAGCGGATCTTTGACCCCCTTCAACTGTGAGACAGCTATTTTGCAGGGAGCAACTTCGAACACCGCATCTTTTGACCTGCGCAACGGCTCAGCTCTCTTCGCTGTGGCGACATCCGCGGCGCCCACAAACGGTTATCCGCAGATCGTAGATTTTGGCAACCAGGGAAAGATCAAAGCCAGCCTGCTTAAGGCCGGAGTGAATGGAGGATGGCTGGATGAGCCGCCACGTTATGCCATCCGCATCCACGAGGACGGCTTCCTGAGCGCTGACGCCGCGAATCCTTCGCTCAATGTCTTGGCGGTCGAAAGAGACCTCACCCTTGAAGCCTGGGCGCGAATGGTCGACACGCCGCCTGACAACGATCTCTTCTTTCCGCGAATACTGCAGTTCGTGAATCCGGACCAGGATCGCGCCAACCGCTACATGCTGGGGATGGGCATGACCTCAA
Source organism: uncultured Acidobacteriaceae bacterium (assembly GCA_963782175.1). Classification (GTDB taxonomy): domain Bacteria; phylum Acidobacteriota; class Terriglobia; order Terriglobales; family Acidobacteriaceae; genus Silvibacterium. Next base: position 1,394,180 of record CAWAIX010000001.1, on the reverse strand, counting down.
CCCTGCAGTTTCAGCGGGCCACGCAAGTGGCAGCGGACGATTACGGCATTCCCGACAAGAGTGCAGAGCTGCGTCTCTTTCCGGGAAGCGATTACTCTTTTCAGTTTTATATCCGACCCGACCTTTCAACGCCGTCAGCGCAAAATGTCCTCTACACGCGCGCTACCAGTACAGGCTCCATAGAAAAACTTGTCGCAAACAAGGATGGTTCGCTTCTCTTCCGCATAGAGCCCGCCGGACAACAGCCGGTTGAGTCCTCCGGAACGCCTTCTGTGCTGAAGGACAAGGAATGGCAATTGGTGACAGTAACGCGTTCAGCTACGCAGTTGTCGATTTACATCAATACAGCGTTGGGACAGACGATTCCCAGTCCTCCCGCAATCAATGCTCCGGGGTCACGCGTTACGGTAGGCGGCAACGATGTGGCTCTGCCGCTACAGTTCCGCATGAATGAATTTTCTTTGTGGCGCCGAGCGCTTACTCCAGAAGAGATTGCCGCCGGTCTCTGGCGATCGCTTGCATGCGATGCTGCAGGCCTGCAGCTGCTGTGGGGCATGGACAATGGCTCGGGAACGGACCTTTCAGTTCCGAATGCGGCAATCGCCACGCAGGGTTACTACGATACAGTCGCAACCGGGAGGACCACGTTCTGGAACTATCCCGGGGTGTTCTATCGCGCATATTTCGGCTGCCGCGACCTTGCCGTGCAAACACGAGACGCTGTGGCTGCGCCCGGCGAGTGGCACCACTACGCCGGACTCTATGAATGCAAGTACGGTATCGAACTCGATGGCGACAACTACGCAGATTGCGGCAACGACGGCTCCCTGAACGTTCGCAATGGCGTCTCGGTCGAGTCCTGGATCTGGCCCTCCACAAGCAGTTCCTCTGATCGGCAGGCCGTCGTATCCAAATACGGCCTGGGCGACTCGGAGAGAAGCTACGAACTTGGAATCACTCGAGAGAACAAGCCCTACTTCCAGGTGCGCATCGACGGCCAGAGAACCCCATCTGGCAGTGATGCGCCGGAACGGCTGCGGCTGAAGACCTTTACCGCGCCCAACATCATCCCGGCGAACAGGGCTGCCTACATCGTTGGCACGGCAAATATTGTTACCACTGCGGACTACGAAAGCAGCCAGTCCGTCTACAGCCTGGCTGGCCAGATTTACCTGAATGGTCAGCCGCAGATTCCCGGTCCCGAACAGATCAAGCCCGCCAACACTAGCGAGCAGACCTACGAGTTGCAGGTACTGGGTGGAACTGGCAGCGGCCGCTATAAAAAGGGAACAGTAGTAAACATCACTGCGAACGATCCCGCGACTTTTGTGCGTTGGCGCGGACAAACGAGCATCAAGGATCCCAATACACCAACCCAGGTTGTCTCTAATCCTGGCGAGGTTAATACAACTGCGACTGTTCCCGGTCAGGATGTAATCATTACCGCGATTGGCGTCGCCGATCAGATATCCATCACGCAATCGAATACGCCCTTGAATCTGGGCCGCGCTCTTTCCGGAAGCGCAAATGCCGCCACCGCTTACTTCAATGGCGGAATCTCCGACGCCCGCCTCTGGAGCCGCGCTCTTTCTCCCGCTTCGATCGCTCAGGCTTATGCGTTGAAAGCCGCTCCCTCCGGCACCAATGGCCTGGTGTCGGCATGGAACTTCCGAGAGCAGCAGGGCAACGTTGCATACGACTCGAACGGCACCAATAACGCCACGCTCTCGTCGAGCCGCCTCTGGACGGTTTTCCACGACGCTGCGCAATTGGTCATTTATGTAGACGGCGAGGTCGTTCCCCTTGAGGCATCTTTACCTGGAATTTACGGCGCGTGGGGTCCTGTTCAATTCCGCGTTGGAGGCTATCAGGATGAGTTCGGCGCCTATCGCGATCCGTTCCTGGGCACACTAGACGAGCTGCGTGTGTGGAAGCAGCAACGTACCCTGGAACAGATCAACGACAACCTCTATCGGTACCTCAAGGGCTCTGAAGCAGGATTAGTAGGGTATTGGCGCTTCGATGCCGGATCAGGCAGGATCATCGGCGATGAAACAGTCAACGGCAATAACCTCATCTTCCAGGCCGCCACGCCCGATAATATGCCCGAATGGACAACGTCGGATGCGCCCATTTCCAACGAAGCCCCGATCGTGCAAAATGCAGTGGGTAATTTCCGCACTCCCTATGTAATCGACATCGGCGAAGGCCCTGCGGTATTCGAGTATCCGGACACGGAAACAGACGCGTACGGGCAGATATTCTCGGTGATGAAGCGAGGCTACGCTTACGTTGAGGGTGGCGTGATGCGTCATCTCGTCGGTTACCTCGTCGGCGACCTGCGCCGCGTCTACATCGGGCAGATACAAATCAAGCCCTCGCTGATCGGCTATGTGGAAGGCGCTCCGCCGCTGCCCAGCGAAAATCTCACCCGCCCCTACTACCTTGATCCGATTGCCATGTACTTCACCTACGAAGGCATTAGCACCGTAACGCTGACGGAAAAGGCCGGTACCGACGCCCACTTCTCCACGCTGCGGAAAGATCAGCAGGGCGTCACTTCCAACCTCAAGGCTGGGCTGAGTGGCGACGAAAAGGTCTACAACGGCATCCAGGTTCCCATGGGACCAGTCATCATGTATCAGGAGGTGAAGTACGAGTGGGAAGCCGTAATCGCGAATGAACTCGAATGGTCCCAGGCATCGTCAAGTGGCGCGGGAGTCTCTGCTTCGGTTGATCGCGACTATGAGATCAGCGTAAAGAATGGCGGTGCATGGGAGGAAGCCGACAAAGTTCTGCTGGCGAGCGGCGAACGGCGCTGGATCCCCAGCAATGTCGGCACCGCCGTCGTGAAGTCGGCAACCGCAGATATGTACGGACTCTATCTTCCCCTCACCGGCGCGTTGGTTGGCCTCAGCATCGTGCCCAACAAAGACATTCCCGTCGACGTAAATCTGATCTACTTCCCGATCAATCCCGCATACGTGCGGAACGGCAGCCTCGATGGACGTGTTGGATTGCAGGATGATCCATCATGCCTTGGCAACCCCAGTTACTTCCGCCCTACGGAGGCATATTCTCTCCAGCGCAATATCGAGCTCCAGACCGCGCAGCTCGATGCCTGGTACCAGCAGTTCAACCCTTCGGACCGCGCCAAAAACCAAAATTCCGATCTCTCCGACGCCGTTGCGAATAGCCCGTTTTATGACTGGTCCAATCGCGTGCCGAAAAAAGACATGATCAATAAATATGTCTGGGCAGCAGGCGGGGGCCTCTACAAGGAACAGGAGAGCTACTCGTCGCATCGAACGGAAACCTATGGCGGAGATTTTGATTTTTCCTGGAAGCTGGGCCCGGCGGCCGACCTGAAATTTGATCTTGGCCCGGTTGGACTCCACTTCGAGCTGGAGGTCCTGGGAGGTACCGGCTGGACTGTTACCGTAGACAAGGACAAGGATCAGGAGAGTGCGCTTGAACTTGAGGTGGATATCGAACCCGAGACATTCCTGGGGCGATTTTTGACCGACGCGCAGCCGCCGTTCTTCTCCGAAGACCCCGTGCCTGGCAAGGTAGATACGTACCGATTTGCTACCTACTATCTTGCGCCCAAGCCGGAAAACACAGCTGATTTCCTCTCCAAGGTTGTGGATCAGGAGTGGCTGGAACTGAGCACAGACCCGCGCGCCGCGGCACTGCGCGAAGTTCGCGATACGGGCGAGGACAAGAGTTCCTGGCGCGTGATGCACCGCGTTACATTCGTGAGCCGCGTTCCTCCCAGCTTCCAGGCCGTACCGGTTGAATCACAGGCGCCACCGCTCGCTGACCCTCCGCGGCTGGATGAAAATGATCTGTTAATTCGGCTTGCACAATTACACATTGGCGAAGGCACACAACCCACGCCGCCTCAAATTGGCGCCGCTGTGCGCACCGTGTACATGGAGGACCTGAGCAAACTGCTTCCGTGGTGGTCGGATTTTCTCAAGCAGGCTGCTCAACCGAATACCGATGAACAAAAGCAGCTGCAGCAGATCATTACCGATTCATTGACTTATCTGAGCGAATATTACGCGGTCCGTGGCTCGCAGGAAGCGGCAACGGCATTGACCCGGCAGCGTCTGCTGCATACCTGAGCTGATTCTTTATCAGGGACTCAACCTTAATAGCGGCATTTTCCGAATGTCCTCTAATTGCCCTCGGTCAGCGGCACCACCTCCCTGGCCGCCACAGCGATGTACAGCCCGGATCCCAAAATCAGCGACCCACCCGCCAGCACATAGAATCCGGGTTTGTCGTGCCACACCAGGTATGAAACCAGCGCCCCTGTCAGCAACTGCGTGTAGTGGTACTGTGACACGTTCGCTGCCGAAGTATGCTTTACCGCAATGTAGAAGCACAGCGTTCCCAGCGCGCAAAACAATCCCATGGCGAATAAGCCAGCGGTCAGCCGCACTGTCAACGGCTCGGCGTGCACCAGAGTCATCAGCGAAAACCCCGCCGCTGCGGTCACGAGCCCGGAGAAGAACGCCAGGCTTTCCGGAGGCTCGGTTCGGGTCAAGACACGCGACCACACCATGTTCACCGAGAAGCACGCGACGCACACCATACAGGCAACGAACCCGATCCAATCGCCTTCATGGGCGCTGCTCCACGGATGCACCGCAATCAGCACTCCGGCAAACCCGGCAGCGACTGCGGCTGCCTTCTTCCAAGGCAGCCCTTCGCCCAGAAACACCGCCGACAGCAGCGCAATGACCATGGGAGCCGTAAAGACGAGGATGTAGAATAGGGTTAACGTCAGATGCCGCAGGGCAATCACGACGCACACGTTGTTTGCCATATCCAGGCAAGCGCGCGCCACCTGGCGGCTCAGGCGGTGGGGTCGCAATACTTGCACCTTGCGTCTCCCCAGGGCATACATAGCCAGAAATGTGGCCATGAACAGCCCCAGGAACGCGACCATCTCATAGGCAGGCAGCCCTGACTGCCCTACCAGCTTGATCGAGCTATCAGCCAGCACCCAGAAGGTGAACCCGGCCAGCGCAAACCCGATCGCCCCTAAATCCGAAACCCTGGGTTCCTCCATCTCCTTTCAACGTACAGGAAATGCGGACTGGCCTTCCTCGAATCCATGCATCTCTTCCGATCGCATCCTCAGAAGGTGAGTTTGAGAGCGAACTGTACCAGGCGCGGATTATTCACGGTTGAGTTTACCTCGCCGAAGGCAACTGAGCTTACGTCGTTGACCGGCAGACCGAACTGTGCGTGATTCCAGAGGTTGAAAAACTCTGCGCGGAAGTTCAGGCCCATCTCTCTCGGTAGCGGAAACGTCTTGATGACTGAGAAGTCTGTGTTGACGAAGTCGGGGCCGATGACCGGGACACGAGATGCATTTCCGAGTTGTCCGATGGGCGGCGCAACGAAGCATGACGGATTAATGAACTGGATTCGGCTGTTTTGCGCTCCGCGGACGTTGCAACCTGTGACCTGATCTGGGCGATTCCAGTTGTCGCCGTTACCGCCGTTCTGGAAGTAGGACCCAGACTGGTTATTGGTGTCGATCAAGGGATCAGGGAAACCTGAGGAGATTCTTTGGATAACAGTCACCTGGTAGCCACCGAGAAGGGTGTTGGTCACATTGTTCCAATCGCTGCCGAACGCCTTGCCCCTGCCGAAAGGAAGATCGTAGATCACGCTGGCTACGAAGCTGTTATTGAGATTGATCTGGGAGAGAGCCCAATCCAGCTTTCGCCAGTTGGGGAGCGGGAAAAAAGGCGCGCTCAAGAGTGAGCCCAAGCCATCCGAGAGGCCGTTGTCGGCGGTATGGGACCAGGAATAGGCGATGAGGGCATAAAGGCCATGTTTTGCTGTCTTGGTTTCCGCTTTGACCTGCAGAGAGTCGTAGCTTGTGTCGCCGACATCGCCGAAGAGCGAGATGGTTTGGAATGGCGTAAAGGGAGATATGTAGGGCTGTCCTCCAGGCAGGCAGCCAATGGTATAGGTCGGAGATCCGACACAGGCATATGGACTGGAGGTATTGATGTTATTGCCCGCAACCAGAATGTGGTTGCTGCGGGAACCAGCGTACCCCATGGTGAGCACAACGTTGCCGGGCAATGCCTGTTCGACATTCAGGTTGTATTGGCGCACTCTGCCTAACTTGAAGTCCGTGGGCTGCGTATAAAACGAGCCGGTGAATGTTCCAACGGTAGGTGGCGCTGGAATGGCCTCAAATCCGCTGGAGAGACTGATAGCGGAGGGCGTCTGTCCAAGCACGGTGGCACAGTACGAGGTCGGAAAGGCACAGCCTGCACCGGTGAACGCGTCGGATTCACCGAGGAATGGCGGGTTCTGCCAAAGACCCTGCGCACCCTGGCTCCACGCCGAGTCGTGAAAGATCGCGAAGCCGCCTCGAAGCACGGTGGTATCGCTGCCAAAGACCTTCCAGGCAGCGCCGACGCGCGGTTCGAGAGCCGTCCAATCCATTTGCACTCCCGCCGATGAACTGACCCCATTTTGATTGGCAATCAGAAGCTGTCCGGTATTGGGAATATAGTTTGCCAGGCGCCCGTGAGCCTCAGAGATTGGAGTGGTCATGTCCCAGGCAAGGCCGAGATTGAGGGTAAGAGAAGGAGTGACTCTCCAATCGTCCTCACCAAAGGGACGGTAAATCTTCCAGCGACGGCCAGTAACAGGGCCGTCGAAGGTCTGATCGTGAATGGCCCCTCCGGTGATGCCGAGAAGGAAATCGGCCTCGGGATTGCCGCTGACGCCTGCAGTGCTGAGACCGGTAAAATTGCCGCCATTGCCGATCAGCCAGAAGCCATCCTGAAAAGCTTCTGTGCCCACATTCATCTGATTTGCCCGGAAGTCAAGTCCTACGTGAATGTCATGCTTGCCGCGGATAATGTCGAGCGAATCCCGGAACGAGAAGATATTCGTTCCGCCCTGAAAGGGAGAGTACCCGCGATCGCCGAGCGCCCAATAACCAGCCGTGAACTGTGTAGAGACCAGGCCGCAGCTATAGAAGTTCAGGCATTTTGAGGTGCCATTGGGACATCCGAGGTTAGCGTTGGGAATTCCGCCGGGCACGATCGTTGCTGAAGCGCAGGTTCCGGTGCCTTGCGAGCTGATGTAGTCGAAGATGCGGTTGTAGCCGAAGGTGGCCTGGTTCACCATCGAGGTTGAGAAGACGTGGGTCTCGCCGATGGCGGCATTGCGGGCATGGTTGATGATGCGCTGATTGGTGCCGAAGGCGTTAGCTGAAGCAAAGGCTGGCGGATTCGATCCACCCGGCACATAAGAGAACGCCTGGTCGTAGCTGAAACGGCCGAAGAGAGTATCGGCTTGGGACAGGGTGTAGTCCAGACGGGTATCAAACTTCGTCTCATTGAGTTGGCGGACAGGAACGTTGACGAAGTTGTATCCCGCTGCGGCATTGTTTGCGTTTGGTGTCGGGTACAGGTTTATCATCGCCTGCCCGACGTTATTGAACAGGTTGGAGGGAATCTTAGCGCAGGGAGTTCCCTGGATCTGGCTCCCGTCGGCATTCGCAGGCAAAGGATTGCCATTCCCATCGCACTGGAAGTAGACATTTGGAAACTGGCGGGGGTCAGTTGAGGCACCTATCATATTAGGATTGACGATGCCAGGCGCCTGGACCGCGCCAGCGGGGGTCGTAACTGTGCTGAAGACCGGATTGCCGAAAGGGTCGGCCGAGAAGTCACCCGAACGCATGGCTAGCGAAGGAATGAGACCCGTAAAGGTAATGCCCTCACGCTGATACTTTTGTTCACCGTCGACAAAGAAAAAAAGCTTATTCTTCTTGATCGGTCCCCCGACCGAACCTCCAAACTGGTTCAGGTTGAACTTGCCTGTCGTGTTTGCGAAGTAACTTCTGGCATCCAGGGATGTGTTGCGGAAAAACTCGTACAAAGATCCGTGGAAGTCGTTGGTTCCCGACTTCGTTGTCAGCAGCACGGTGGGGCCGGCGCGAGTTCCATACTCGGCGGAATAGGTATAGGTCAGAACCTTGAACTCATGGATGTCGTCGATCGAGGTCAAGATCGCGATACCGCCTGCTGTCAATTCGTTATTGTCGACGCCGTCCAGCAGCCAATCCGTACTGTTTGGGCGGGAGCCACCGACTGACAACGAGAAAGGGCCGCGTGCAGCCACCTCACTGCTGGCTGCAGAGGTAAAGAAACTGTTGGGATTGGTCTCCGCTGTAGCGCCCGCCGTGAGTGTGGCGAGTTGCACGAAGTCGCGGCCATTCAAGGGCAACTGCGAGACTTCCTGCGAGGTGATGACCTGGCCGAGAGAGGCATTGGCCGTCTCGACGGCAACGGCGTTGCCGGCAACCGTGATCGTACTGGACACGCTCGCGGGAGCGAGACTGAAATCCAGTTCGCGGGCCTGATTAACGTCAAGATTGAGATCCTTGGATTCGGAGCTTTGGAAACCGCTGGAGTCAACCCGCACCGTATAAATACCCACGGGGAGCAACGGCAGAAGGTAATGGCCCGCATCGTCCGTCCGCGTTTCGCGAGCCAAACCGGTTGTCTGGGAGGTCGCGGTGATGGTAGCTCCGGGAATGTTCGCTCCTGATTTATCGGCAACTGTGCCGGAGAAGCTTCCCGTGGCCTGACTGTACAGCAGCGGGCCGGTAGCCAGCGCTGATACACATACGATGATGAGAAAGAATACTTTGCGCTTGAACAGCGAGGACAGACCTAAGGAATATTCCGGAAATACTGCCGCAGTGATGGGGCGACACATAGACAAACTCCTTTCAAGGGGTGCTTCAGGAGGTCCTTGTTTCACGGGTTGAGTAACTGTATGAAATTGTTAACCGGACGTCAACGCAAAGTTTGCGATGCGCGTGTGGCCGCAGCGTGCACAGCAAGTTCGGTCACATTCTTGTGCCGCTCTGGATTGCCGCCCGTTCAGCCTGCTAATCTGAATTGCGCATACGAAGGATGCACCCCGTCCGCGGAAAGGGATTATCCCACCTTCCTGTTTTGCGTCTCATCAAAATCCACTCTCTTCTCGCCCGACGAAGCGGATCGCGGGCTCTAAAAGAAGGAGTGATCATGTCATTACGCGAACTTCCCGCGCGCCCAAACCTTGAGCATCTGAAGAACCAGGCACGCAAGCTGCTTCGGCAGGCCCTTGAAGCCGATGCGTCGGCAACTGTGCGTTTTGCGGCCGTCGGTGTCGCTTCCTCCACCCCGAAACTTGCCGATGCATTGCACGTCGTAGCACGCGAGCATGGATTCGACACGTGGCCGGCCCTCAAGTTGCACCTCGACGTTACGTCGGAAGATCCCGTTGAAGCACTCACTGCGGCAATCAAGTCCGATGACGCGGCGTTGGTGCGCGATGTTCTGACGCGGCATCCGTCTCTCAACTCGATCATTAACGAGCCTCTGCCGAATTATGCCTTTGACACGCCGGCGATCGTTGCTGCGGTTCAAAGAAATAACCGGGAGATGATCGATGCCCTCCTCGATGCCGGCGCCAATGTCAACGAACGCTCGCGCTGGTGGGCGGGCGGATTCGGCGTTCTTGATTCCTGTGGGCCGGAACTCGCGGATTACCTCATATCTCGGGGCGCTTATGTCGATATTCATGCCGCGGCCCGACTCGGCATGATCGATCGCGTCCGCGAGCTTCTCGCGCAGGACTCTGAGCTCGTTCATGCCCGCGGCGGTGATGGCCAGTTTCCACTGCATTTCGCGGCGACCACGGAAATCGCCGCTCTCCTGCTTGAAAAGGGTGCCGACATTGACGCACGCGACATCGACCATGAATCGACCGCCGCGCAGTACATGGTCTGCCAGCGCCAGTATCTCGAATGGCGCGAACCCTATCGGCACGACGTCGCACGTTTCCTCATCTCTCGCGGTGCGCAGACCGACATCGTCATGGCATCGGCGATCGGCGATCTCCCGCTCGTCGAGCGCATTCTGAATCACGATCCGGAAACGGTCCGGACCACAGTGAGCGAGCGCTCCTTTCCGAAGCGCGATCCTAAGGCAGGCGGCAGTATCTATATCTACGGCTTTGGGATCACCAGGACGCCGCACATGATCGCGCATGATTTCGGCCATACCACCGTTTTTGAACTGCTGATGCAGCGAAGCGCTCCATGGCTCAGGCTTATCCACGCCGCCGAGCTCGGAGACGAATCGCTGGTGCAGCAAATCGTGCAACAGCATCCTTCGCTGATGACTCGTCTCAGCCCCAACGCCGCGCGCCGCATTGTGGGAGCATCGATACGAAACAACGCTCGCGCCGTGGAACTTCTGCTCACGCACGGCTGGCCTGCAAATGCCACCCTCGCCAACAACCAGACGGCGCTGCATTACGCCGCATGGCACGGCAATATTGCCATGGTTCGCGCCCTCCTCGATCACAACGCGCCTATCAGTGTCTTTGAAAACGAGCACGGAGGCACCCCGCTTGCCTGGGCGCTGCACGGGTCCCTACATAGTTGGCACTGCGCCAAGGGAGACTACCCCGCCGTCACAGAAGCGCTCCTGGCAGCGGGCGCTGCCATCCCGCAGCAAGAAGCACCATTGCAGGCTACCGACGAGGTGCTGGAAATTATCAATCGCCACGTCGCACGAGCTTGACGCCACATCGTCGCGGATGAAAAGCCTCCCCTCTCAAAGCTATTTGCGATGGACTTTTGATCCTGAACCGCCTCAAGGTCAGAAGTCCATGCGTTTTCCTCGGTCTTTCATACCAGTGTCGAATCCTGACGGTTCACACAGATATCTTCTGCTCGCGAGAAATAGCCGCCAATCTGAAGAAGCCTTTGACCTTCCCGGATCAAATAGGGCTTTTTGGGGAACCTCGATCTTCGATTGCTCGTAGCTGTTTTGAGAGGCCTACATGCAGACCCTGCGTCAGGACATCGCCTACGCTCTTCGCCAGATGCGCCAGTCCCCCGTCTTCACGCTGACCGCCATGCTTACTCTGGCGCTCGGCATCGGAGCCACGACCGCCATCTTCTCGCTGATCCACACCGTCATGCTCAAGTCGCTGCCTGTCGTTGACCCCTCGCGCCTCTACCGCATTGGCGACGGCAATGACTGCTGCGTCGAAGGCAGTCCGCAGGACAACTGGGGTATGTTCTCTTACCCCTTCTACCAGCTCATGCTGAAGAACACGCCGGAGTTCGAAGAGCTCGCTGCGTTCCAGGCTGGCGGCTGGCAGGAGAGCACCCGGCGCGGCGAATCCGACCGCGCCGCGCGGCCCTTGCGCAGCGAGCTCGTCAGCGGCAACTACTTCCATACCTTCGGCCTCGGCGCCTTTGCCGGACGCACCATCCAGCCTTCCGACGACCAGCCCTCTGCTGCGCCCGTAGCCATGCTCAGCTATCGCGCATGGCAGCAGCTGTACGGCTCGGATCCCAGCGTCGTCGGCTCTACCTTCATCCTCGGCGGACATCCGTTTACCATCATCGGCATCACTCCTCCCGGCTTCTTCGGAGAAACCCTCCGCAGCGACCCTCCCGATCTCTGGATCCCCATTAATCAGGAGACCCTCTTCACCGGAACCAACTCCTTTCTCCACCATTTCCAGGCATGGTTCCGCGTCATCGGCAGGCTCAAGCCCGGTGCGAACGTCAACGCTGTTCCCGGCCGCATGACCGCGCTCATCCGCCAATGGCTGGTCAATGACAGCGGCATGCCCCCCGAGTGGATGGCCGGCGTCAAAGCCGGCCTGAACAAGCAGGTGGTCAAGGTCGTTCCCGCCGGAGCCGGGGTAGGCATTATGAAGGCCGATTACGGCGACAACCTCCGCATCCTCCTCGGAGTCTGCTCGCTCGTTCTGCTCATCGCCTGCGCCAATATCGCCAACCTCCTGCTGGCTCGCTCAGCCTCACGCCGCGCCCAGACCTCCATCCGTCTCGCCCTTGGTGCATCGCGCAACCGTCTTATCCGGCAGTCCCTCACGGAAAGCATCGTCCTCTCCGTTCTTGGCGGTATCGCCGGTCTCGTCATCGCCTTTCTCGGCGTTAAGCTGATGGTCGCGCTCGCCTTTCACAGCGCGAAGTTTGTTCCTATCAATGCGGCTCCGTCGCTGGCCGTGCTTGCTTTTGCCTTCGGCGTTTCGCTCCTTACCGGCACGCTCTTCGGAACCGCTCCGGCCTGGTTTGCCTCACGCTCCGAGCCCGTCGAAGCCCTGCGCGGCGCCAACCGCAGCACTCACGACCGATCCAGCCTGCCGCAAAAGATCCTCGTCGTCTTCCAGGCCACTCTTTCCGTCGTTCTGCTCGCCGGAGCCGGCCTGCTCACCCGCAGCCTGATGAACATGCAGCATCAGGACTTCGGCTACGAGCTCGACCGTCGCGTCACCTTCAGCTTGTCCGCGCCTTTCAACTCCTATTCAAAGCCCAAACTCGATGCCATGTATCGTGAGCTGCAGGACCGCCTCTCTCACATCCCCGGAGTCGAACGGGCCGCCCTTGCACAATACACCCCACTTCAGGACAACTGGGGCGAGATCGTCATCCGCGAAGGTCACCCGATGCCGAGCATGAGCGACGAGCATATTGGCTCGTCCTGGGACCACGTCGGCTCCGGTTATCTCGAGACTCTCGGCGAGCGCATCGTCCGTGGCCGCTCAATCACTCCGGAAGACACTGCCTCGACCCAGAGTGTGGCCGTCGTGAATGAAGCCTTCGTGCATACCTTCTTCAAGTCCGGCGAAGATCCTATCGGCCAGCGCTTTGGTCTTGATCTGCCTCGCTACAGCTCCACCTTCGAAATCGTAGGCGTCGTACGCAACGCAAATTATATGTGGGATTTCTCCCACCGCGAGCCGCCGCGACCTCTCTTCTTTGTTCCGCTCGCGCAACGCACGCACTACGACGATGCCATCATGCAGTCCATCGATGACTCGACCCACTTCATTGAAGGCGCGGTTCTCCAGATGCGCTCCAACAGCATCGAGGGCCTGGAGCCTCAGATTCGCGCCATCCTCAGCGACATCGATCCCAACATCACCCTGCTCAGCGTCCAGACGCTCGAGGATCAGGTAGACTCCAACCTCGACCAGCAGCGCGCCATCGCCCAGATGACCGGCCTCTTCGGCCTCCTCGCTCTGGTTCTCGCCGCCGTCGGCCTCTACGGAGTCACCGCCTACGCCGTCGAGCGCCGCACCAGCGAGATCGGCGTACGCATGGCGCTCGGCGCCAACCGCACGAATGTCATCGGACTCGTCCTCCGCGGAGCCTTCCTGCAAATCCTCATCGGACTTGCCCTCGGAATACCCATCTCCATCGGATGTTCTCGCCTGATCGCCAACCAGCTCTATCAGGTCAAGGGATGGGACCCGCTGGTTCTCTCTATCTCGATCCTCGCATTGGGACTCTGCGCCTTCCTGGCCAGCATCATTCCCGCGCAGCGCGCCGCCTCCATTAATCCCGTCACTGCTCTGCGCATCGAATAATCACGCATGGAGAAATAGAGATCCGGCGTCAAGTGCAAATTACAGCCATCTGTAACTGATATTGATCCTGATAAAAAATCCGCTTCGCATTGTAACTTGACCGTTGCCGGCCCTTCGCTAAAGGGCTTCCGGCCCCGCTGCTTCCCAGCAGGTCATCTCCGTTTGAAAGCATTCATCCTTCTGTGATCTTTCCTTAACACCGGAAGACTATTTACTTTCTGTTGGATGAATCGCTGCTCTCGATGAGATGGAAAACAGCCGGTGACCTGAGAGCGGCGAATGGCGCGCCCTCCTGATGTACCTGCAGCTCTCTTCAGCCTGGCACGATGATTCTCGATTCCCCCGATCCGAGGCTTTTTGCCCATGAAAATTCTGGTAGTCGAAGATGAGATCAAAACAGCTAAGTTCCTCAAGAGAGGCCTGAACGAGGCTGGTTTTGTGGTTGACGTTGCGAACGACGGCCTGGAAGGTCTTCACCTGGCACGCGAAGTGGACTTCGATTTGCTCATTCTGGACGTCATGCTTCCCAGCCTGGATGGCTGGCAGGTACTTACGCGGTTGCGCGAATCAGGCCGGCGGTCTCTCGTATTGCTCTTGACCGCCCGCGATGCAGTGCACGAGCGCGTACGTGGATTGGAACTCGGCGCCGACGATTACCTGGTGAAACCGTTCGCCTTCTCGGAGTTGCTGGCGCGCGTCCGTTCGCTGTTGCGCAGGGGACCCGCGCGCGTCCAGGAAGTCATTCGGATGGCCGATCTGGAAATCGATCTGTTGCGCCAGCGGGCGACCAGGTGTGGGCAGCGGTTGGAGCTGACGTCGAAGGAATTTCTTCTACTGACGCTGCTGGCGCGCCGTGCGGGCGAGGTGCTCTCCCGGACGCTGATTGCCGAATCGGTTTGGGACATGAATTTCGACAGCGACACGAATGTCGTGGATGTCAATGTAAGAAGGCTGCGCGCCAAGGTGGACGAGCCCTTTCGGCTAAAGCTGATCCACACCGTCCGAGGCGCGGGTTATGTCATGGAGTGTGAGCAATAGCCTCCGTCACCAGGTGGTGGGGAACTCTGGCCTTTCGGCTGACCGCCGGTTATGCGATCTCCGGCATGCTCACGGTTTTCTTCGCCACCGCCGGTCTCTATCTGGTCCTTGTCAAGGAGCTGGACCGAAGCACGGATCTGTTCCTCGCCGACAAACTCAATGTGCTTCGCACCATGCTGCGGGAGCGCCCTGACGATCTCGATGGGCTGCAGGAAGAAGTGGAACTGGAATCAGCGGCGCGGCAATATGAGCACTTCTACATTCGCCTGCTCGATAAGGAGGGCCACCCACTCATGGCGACGCCGGGGATGGCGGAGCAGTTGGATCTGGCGCGATTCGTCACGCAAGCCCAGGGCCGGTCCGGTCATGCGATCGCGATGAGGGGAAGGCAGGGGCGCCCATTTCGTGCCATCGTCGCACGCCTGCCGGTGGGTTCACCTCCACTGCAGACTGACATCATTCAGATTGCGGTTGATGTCTCACAGAAAGAGGATTTGCTTGCGAGCTATCGGCATTGGTTCGCGGCGATCATGCTGGGGACGCTCATTATTTTTCCGGTAGCCGGATACTACATCGCGCGCCGCGGTATTCGCCCCGTCGAAGAGATGGCGACCACGGCCCGCCACATCAGTTCCACAAATCTGCACGAGCGCATCCTGCCGGAAGGATATCCGGTTGAATTGGCCTCTCTGGCCGACACCTTCAACAAAATGCTGGATGGGCTCGAAGAATCGTTTGAGCGGATTTCCAGGTTTTCGGCCGATATCGCGCACGACCTGCGCACTCCGGTGAACAATATCCGCGGCGAAGCGGAAGTGGCGCTGGCGCGTGCTCGAACGGTCGATGAATACCGGGACGTGCTCGAGTCGTGTCTTGAAGAAGCTGTGCGACTGTCTGACCTTATCGGGAATCTCCTTTTCCTCGCCCGCGCGGAGAACCCATTAACCCACTTGCGTCGCGTACCCGTGGACATCGGCGAATTGCTGGTCAGCGTGCGCGAATACTATGAGGCTTCAGCTGCGGAGGGAGGCATCTCGCTCACGACCGCTGTCGGCGGCGAACCGGTGATCGCCGAACTAGACCGGCCACTCATACAGCGGGCAGTAAGCAACCTGGTTGCGAACGCCGTGGCGCACACGCCACCCGGTGGCGCGGTGGTGCTTGGGGCCAACGCCGAGCCAGCCGGTATCAGCATCGACGTTTCCGACACGGGAATCGGCATCCCGCCTGAGGCACTGCCCCGGGTATTCGACCGCTTCTACCGCGTGGATACTTCGCGGTCTCAAGCTTCAGGCGGAACCGGACTGGGTCTGTCGATTGTCCAGAGCATCGTGACGCTTCACGGCGGTCACGCAGAGATAGCCAGTCAACCGGGCCATGGCACGCGAGTGACCCTGCACATCCCTGCCTCGTAAAGGGTTCGAACCAACTCTTCAGCCGTCACCGGACAACCGAATCCCCAACGCAGGAGCTCACCCGGCCACCCCTTGCGACGACTGCTGGCGGCGATAGAAGAGAATCTGTTTCTCTCCATCTGGGCGCTCGCGAGTTCTCTGGAGCGTTGCGCCATTCTCGATGAGTGACCACGTCTCCCGCGAATGAAGAATGCGGCCGTCCTCGTGTTCCTCGATCGTGAAGACGAGGCTCGAGCCCTTCCAGACGATCGCCGTGTGGAACTCGTCTCCGTCCGCTCCCGTCGACACCGAGACCCTTCCATCTGTCGTGTATTTCTGCACCGCGTGCCCAGAGCTCAGTGAGCCATGCATAATCGATGTTTCAACCGTGAGTTCCAGGTCGTGATGCTCGATATGCAGCGTTACGTCGCGGCTGCGTTTCGGTTGGCAGCGCTCGTTATCCTGCTTCCACACGCCCGAGAAATCCGGCCCGGTCTGCGCCCACGCCGCGACCGTCACCGCTGAGAAGAGGAGGAGCATGCTCAGACGGATTCGCACCGGTCGATGTATCAACTTCGTGCTCTTTCTCATTCGCAATTCACGCTCAATCCGCGCGGCGGCTGCACCTGCCGCGCGGCGGAGATGATTCGCGGAGCTCAGAACTGCAGCCGCAAAGCGAACTGGATCTCGCGCGGCGTTCCCGAGCCTATCGGGCTCACAGGTGTTGTCGTGTTCACTGTCTGGGTAATGCTGCCGAAACCGGGAACTCCAAAGGTGGCCTGCGGCAGCCCGTATTGCGGATGGTTGAGGATATTAAAGAACTCCGTGCGGAACTCGAGATTCACTCGCTCCCCGAACGGAATCGATTTGGCAACGCCGAGATCAATCTGCCACGCACCCGGGCCGCGCAGGAGGTCTCGCGGTGCGTTACCCCATGTTCCGTTCGCCGGTACGGCAAACGCCGCCGGATTGATCCATTCTCCGATGCTTCTGCCTCGGGGCGGAATCAGTGAGACACCGGGCACAAGATCGGGCCGCTGATCCGTGGTGTTGCCGTCCGGCGTGTTCGCCGCGGAACGATTGACCAGCACGTTTACGGGGAAACCGGTGCGAGCCAGCGCCACCGAGGTCAATTGCCAATCGCCGGCAATGCGGCTCAGAATTCCAGGCTGGTTCAGATATTCTTTGCCCGGACCGAAAGGCAGTTGATAAATAACATTGGCATTGAACACATTACTCGCATCCCAGATGCCGCTGGCGCGCTCGCACTGCGGGCAGGCCACATTTTGCGGCACCAGAGAGTCGCCGTCACCGCTGCCGTCGGAACCGTCGTCGATTTCATGCGACCACATGTAATTGGCCGAAAACAGCAATCCGCGCGAAAATGACCGCTTCAATGCCACAGAAAGCCCCTGGTAGCTACTGTTGTCTTTATTGCCGCGCCAGCTTACCTGGCCGAAAGCTGGGTACGGACGAACTCCGGTGGCCGGATCGATGACGTTCGTTTCAGAGAGCGTCAGCAGGTACACGCCATGGCTTCCCACGTACGAGAGCGTGCCCACAATGTCCGCCGGAAGCTGGCGTTGCACCGAGAGACCCCACTGCTCGACGTAGGTGTCTTTGCGCCGCCGGTCCTGGGCTCGAGGCGAGACGATCCCCGTCGTATCGGATAGAAACGGCGTGATCGGATAGCTGAGATTTGGGATGGTTTTGTTCGACAACGAATAAGCGAAGACTTCATTGCTGATGGGCAGGTTCTGGTCGTCCAGCTGCCCGTCTTCGTGATAGATTCCGAATCCCGCACGGATCAACGTCTTCCCGTCGCTCTGCGGCGCCCAAGCGAATGCTATGCGCGGATCGATATCGCCGTAATTCGGTTGGCCGAAGCTGGAGCCGACGCCGCAGAATCCCTGCGGACCGCAGGTGGCGAAGTCAAATGGGTTGGCGCGTCCGAACACCTCGTGGAAGATGTTGAAGAAGGTGTACCGCGCTCCCAGATTCAGGGTAAAGTTCGGTGTCCATTTGAATTCATCCTGGATGTAGCCGTAGAACTGGGTCTTGCGCAGCCCATTGATGGGCAGGGCTCCATTCAGGGTTGCCGTACTTACGCTGTTCGTAGCGAAGGCTGCCGTCGAAGCGTAGGTGACTGTTCCACTCTCCGTGTTTCCCTGGTTCAGCTGAATACGCCGGATCTCCACTCCGGCCTTCAACGTGTGCCTGTTCTTGATCCACGTCAGGTTGTCAATATAGGAAAACGAGTTGCCCACGCCCGTGCTGATGCGGTTGTTGTTCAACGTAGTGAATCCCGAGACCGAAACCGCATAAGGGATTCCCGTGCGATTGATGTCGTAGGTATCGGCAGTGCTGCGGTTGTATCCGAACTTGGCCTCATCCACCAGATTGGGATTGAAGACATGAAGCAACTCAATGGCGCCGTTGACCGGCGACGACGTCAGCTGCTGCAGGTCCTGGAGATAATTGCCCGAGCTTGCCAGCGGCTGCGTATTGACCGCCCGGTCGTAGTTGAAGCGCACAAATGCGGTGGTCTTTTCTGAGAAGCGCTGGTCGAGCCGTATCATGGCCGAGTTCTCGTTCACCACCTGGTTGCCTTCGCTGTTAAATTGATCGATGTCCGCGCTGCTGGTCGGCGCCTGTCCGAGCGGGTATGCGTTTACAATCTGCGCCAGCTCTGGTGACTCCGCAAGGACCCGGGCGCGGAAGGCGTTGCTGGGCACGTAGCCGAGCAGCGGAAGCCCCCAGCTTTGCCGGTATCCTTCATAGGCCAGGAAAAAAAACGTCTTGTCGTGCACGATGGGACCGCCCAGCGCCCCGCCAAACTGATTCAGGCGAAAAGGCGGCTGGGGAGCCGTCGTAACCGGCACAGGCTGCTGCGCGTCAAAAATACTGTTGCGCAGAAACTCGAACGCGTTCCCGTGCCACTGATTCGAGCCCGACGAAGAGGTAACGGCCAGCTGCGGCCCTCCGGTTGCGCCGCCTTCCGCAGTCGACAGCATCGAGTCAATACGAAACTCCCCGATCGCGTCCAGCGGAATAGCGAGCCGCACATAAGGCTGCTGTGGCTGGTTGATGATGTTGGTCGCGTCGACGCCGTCGTAGGTGAAGTTGTCATCGTCGCGGCCGCGTCCCGCAAATCGGATAGACCGCTGGTTGCTGCCTCCCGTATCCACAGCGCCAGGCACCAGCGCCGTTAGCGTCGCCCAGTTGCGGCCGTTGATCGGCAGCTCTTTCGCCTGCACTTTGTCTATGCGTCCGCCCAGCGCGTCGGTGCTGTCGTCCATCTGCTCCGAGCTGGCCGCAACCTCCACGCGCTCCTGGCCTGCTGCTACCTGAAGCGTCGCATCGAGGGTGCGCGTCCGCCCAATCACCTCCTTCACATCGACAAACTCCCGCGTTTTGAAGCCGGGATGATCGAAGGTGACCGTATAAACACCCACCGGCAACTCCGGTATGTCGTAGGTGCCTGTGGCGGAAGACACGGTCTCGCGCCTCAGCCCGGTTTCGGGCAGTTCCGCAACCACGTGGACGCCGGGAACGACCCTTCCCGACGGATCGGTGATCGTACCATCCAAGCCGGCGCGATCGACTTGTGCAACCGCTTGTTCGGCGGGATAAGCAAGAACAAACGCAGTAAACGCGAGCAACGACGCACGGGTAAAGATCTGGAAGTATCGCATTTTTGGCCTCTGAAAATTTGGGGTTTTCGTGACGACCAGGAATCAGGCCGGAGTTTCTAGCCTTTGCGGATAGAGCTGAGGTAGAGCGGTCCCACCTTGTATAGTCCAGGGGAATTCCGGTGACAACACAGAGGGTTCGAATGGCGCCAGAAGAACGCGGCGGCATCGTGGGGGAGTGAGGTTTGAAGAGTTGATAGGGCTGGTAAAACACCCTGGATCGCCAATTGGTGGATCGGCAATTGGCGAAATAGCGGAGATTTCATGATTGTCCCTTCCTTACTGGGGGTTGGAAGAGTCGCACGACATGCCAGCTTGATTCTGTTCCAGGGAACACACAACCTTCAGCGCAGAACGCAAGGGCCTTGAGTTTAAGAATGACAAATTTGTAATAGTTGCGAGCCGTTAGAGGTGCGTGACACAGCTATTAACGTTGCATCAAAACCTGGCTTGCCGCGTCGCTTATTGAAGATGCGAATTTCTCGATAGAGATTTTTTCAGCCCGTCGCAGCCCGGGTGCGCGAACCGCGTAGATTCCGGGGGTTCGAGCAAAGCTCTCCGGATTACTTGGCGATTCACGAAATGAAAGCGGTAATTCACCCGGTGGGCCCTGCCCAGCGCAGGTTCTGTGGCCGATAACGATAAAGCGCTCTTTAGTAACTTGTGAGTGATAGTGTCTATTCGGCAGAATTTCTTCGTGATTAGCTTATGGCGATCCATTCCACCTCGGGACCTGCACGGAGGAACGATGAACCGCGCTCGATTTGTGGCTCTCGCAATCGTCGGGATGATTTATCCCGGCATGATTCTGGCTCAGCAAGGCCAGACCCAGTCGCCCGATCCGGCGCCCGCTTCTGCTTCTGCCACAGAAAAGCCCAAACTCGTCCTCAAAGAAGGCTCGGATGTGCAGCTCAAATTCGCACAGGACCTTAGTTCCCATACCGCGACGGAAGGAGATCCGGTTACTCTCGTTCTGTCCGAGGATCTGACCGTGAATACTGTCGTCGTTGCAAAGGCCGGGGACAAAGCCGTCGGTGAGGTCAGCCACGCCAAAAGAGCGGGGATGATGGGGAAAGGCGGAGAGCTGGACATCCGGCTGGACTACCTGAAAGTGGGCGACACACGAGTCATGCTTCGCGGCACGAAGGATAAAACGGGAGATGACAAGACCGGAACCACGGTCGCGCTGACCGTCCTGTTTGGACCGATCGGGCTGATCAAGCACGGCAAAGAGATCGATATCAAAGAGGGGACGCCGCTCAAGGTATATGTAGCCAGCGATACCACTTTGCCGCCCGCCTCCTGAGCGATCCGAGCAGCCGGGGGGTGCAGCTAAATCCCGCCTTGGCTGCGCGAAGGCGGGCACCCAGAGTCACGGCTTTACCAGGCTCAGCCTTTCTTCCACTCCTCGATCGCGGCAAGGACTTCACCGGCGTGGCCCTGAGGCTTGACCTTGGGGAAGACTTTGACGAGGGTCTGGTCGGGGCCGATCAGGAACGTTGTCCGCTCGATGCCCATCACCTTCTTGCCGTACATGTTCTTTTCCTTGAGCACCCCAAACTGTTTGCACACTTTTTCGTCTACATCTGCAAGGAGCGGATAGGGCAGGTCGTATTTGGCTTTGAACTTGGCCTGGGCCTTCGGCGTGTCGCGCGAGATACCAAGGACGATGGCACCGGCGTTCTGAAGCTTCTTGAATGTGTCGCGGAAGCCGCAGGCCTCGATGGTGCAGCCGGGGGTGTCGGCCTTGGGGTAGAAGAAGAGAACGACGGGCTTTCCGTTGAAACCGCTAAGATGAACGGTCTGTTCCTTGTCGTCCTGAAGGGTGAAATCGGCAACTTTCTCGTGCAGTTCCATAATGCCTTCCTTTTCTGGGGGCTTCCCTGGCGTGGGGTTGCGCGCGCGGGCTTGCGCGGCGTCCAACTAAGAGTGTCGTATAGATTGTTGCGTACAGTGCGAAGTATGTCACGGATGAGACAGCCGGGAACAAAGCCGCGGCGGGCGTGGATTTTCGCCGGATGGATGCTGGCCGGGGGATTTTTTGCCACGGCGCATGCCCAGTATCCGGGGCGCGTGGATCCGAACAAGGGTGCGGCGGCGGCTCCGGAGCTGCGCGCGACCGCGGTTCTGGAGTATACGGGCGACTTGGCGAAGCCAACGGCGGCGAGACTGATTCCGCTAGCGGTGTGGGATGGCGAGCGATACCAGCCGGGCGGGCTGTATCTGGCCGACCCGGTGCCGCTGACCGTCGAATCGGGCACGGTGTATGAGCTGCTCGATGCGGGCGCGTCGAAGGGGCTCTTTAATGTGAGGGCAGCGGCCAACGTGTCGGGGTCGTGGGTGGCGACGGGGTCGTATCAGAAGCCGGCCCCGCCGAAGGTGCCGAAGCTGAAGCAGTCGAAGGCGCTCCCGCAGTTTGTGAAGGATACACCCCCGGACGACGGCAAGCCGCACTTCGCGCACCGGCCTCCGGCGGATTCGGGAGGGGGTTCGAGTTCGGGCCAGAGCGGGTCGAGTACAGGGTCCGGATCAGGGACTTCCGGTTCCGGGTCCAGTTCAGGTTCGTCGACCAGCGCTCCTGATCCCGACAAGCCGACGCTGCACCGGAGGACCGATTCGGGGTCCGGTTCCACCTCTGGCTCAGGATCCGACTCGGGATCAGGATCGAACACTTCGAGCAGTGCGCCGGCCGTTGATCCGGACAGGCCCACGCTGCACCGGCCCACGGATTCGAGTACGGGGTCTGATTCGGGATCGGGATCATCGAGTTCTGCGCCGTCGGTTGATCCGGACAGGCCGACGCTGCACAAGCAATCCACAACAAACCCGAATGACAACGGCGCGCCGGTTTCGGCCACGACAAATATCGACCCGGACCGGCCGCACCTGGGACGGGGCAGGCCAGCGGATCAGGAGCAGCTCGATGCACCCTCGACGGTCGAGATTGCCAAGCTGGCGGGAGCTCCCGACAACCTGAAGCTGATGGCGGCGGTGTCGGACGCGAAGACGACGAAAGAGCCGCGGTCGTATATGTATTCGTGGGCAGATCCTGAAGACGCGAAAAAAATGCAGACGGCGCTCGAGGATGTGGCGAAGAATCTCGTTGCGGGCAAGCCTGTGCCGGAGGCTTCGGGGCAGTCGTTCGGGTCCAGCTCCGCAACTCCAGCTACGAAGCCGATTGCCGCGAGGGCGGGCGGCGCGAAGCCCGGGACAGCGCGCAAGGCGGCTACACCGAAAAAACCGGCGCTGCCGGATCTGACCGACGAGCAATTCAAGGCGTACGAGCTGTCGTTCGGGGGGGGAGCGACACTGGTCTTCATGGCCAGCAGCGGGCAAGGCGATGCGACGAAGTGGGTGACGATTATCGCCAAGCCCGACTTCAATGGAGTCCCGCAGATCCTGTTCAAACAGGTGACGAGCGAGGCCCAGCTCGATGCGGTCCCGCGGATGCGGCTGGTGGATGCGGTCGACACCGACGCGGATAATCGCGCGGAGCTGATCTTCGAGCTCGCGGGCAGGACCGATCAGCAGTTCGCCATCTACAAGGTCCACGACCGCTCGGTCGAGGAAGTGTTTTCGACAGGCGGATCGCAGTAAGCCATTCTCGCGATAGTTGTAATGAACAACTGTTCGGGGAGATTGAGGCGGCGGACACCGCAATTTCCTGCAATTGCACAACATGTTAGGCAAATCGTAAGTCATAGGCGCAAGAGGAGTTATTTTCCACAATAGACGCGGCATTTCCACACCGGAAAATTTGTAACAGCTACTTGATTTATTCGGGATCGGGACTACTATCAACTCAACGGAAGAGAGATCTTCCAGAGGGAGAGAGTAGACGCGGAAACATCATGAGGCCCGGCAACGGGACCTCGAATTAACGATCCGGGCGACCGGAAAGTTTGTGCGGAGGCTACGGGAAACCGGAGTCGCCGAGGATGGATCCGAAGAAGCTCGTGCAACCGTAGTGATCGCGGTGGAATGAGGGAAACACGGGCGCAAGCCCGCAGGTCCTTCAGGAAGCCAGGAAACACAGGTTGCGGCTTGGAAGCCGAACCAGGCCTTCGAAAAACCGGAAGAGAGGGCGACGACTCGCGAGAGAAGTTGCCCTTTCGCTTTTTGCGCGTTTGTGCGACCAGTGCAGCTCCTGGTTGATCAAGATCATCGCGGGGCCGCAACAAATCGGACCTATCGTTCATCCAATCAGTGGAGCACAACGTGACCGGAGAAGACTGGGCCGAAACCAAACGGAAGATTGCCCGCCACCATTGCATCGACTCAGCCGTTTTGAACTTCGACGGGCCGAATCAATAGGCCGTGATGCGAAGCCGCCCGGGCAAGCGACTCCTATCCCTCACAGGTGTATTTGCCTTGGTGTTTTGCATCGCGTCTTGTGCGCATGTGGATGCCGCATATCCAGCGCCATGGAACGATCCCGTTGCGAGCTCGCGCACGCTCACGATCGGCGGAGCCTCTATCCAGCTCGACTTCGGCCCGGGAGCGTTCGATCTCGCGCCCGATCGCATCGTGGCCTGGGTGACAAACGCCGCGCAGTCGGTTTCGGTTTACTACGGACGGTTTCCGGTCCGGCGCGACCGCATTCTCATCGAATTTGATCCCGGCACAACTGGCGTGAGGCATGGCACGACATGGGGCGGAGTCGGCGGATTTCCCGCCTTCACCCGCATTCATGTCGGAGAACACACGGCGCAGCAGGACCTCAACAGCGACTGGATGATGACCCACGAGCTGATCCACACCGGATTTCCCTCCATGGCCGACGACCATCACTGGATCGAAGAAGGGATTGCTGTCTACGTGGAACCGATCTCCCGCGTGCAGAACGGCCTGCTGCCTCCGGAGAAGATATGGGCGGACATGATTCGCGATATGCCACAGGGCAATCCGCAGACCGGCGATCAGGGCCTCGACCAGACAGATACGTGGGGCCGGACCTACTGGGGCGGCGCGCAATTCTGCCTGCTCGCCGACGTAACCATGAGAAAGCAGACTCACAATCGCAAGGGCCTCGAAGATGCGCTCAGGGGCATTGTGGCGGCGGGCGGCACGATCGATCAGGACTGGCCGATCGAGAAGGCGTTCGCAGCCGGGGACCAGGCGACGGGCACGCACGTGCTGACCGACCTCTACAACCAGATGAAGGACAAGCCCGTGAAGGTTGATCTCGACGGGTTATGGAAGGAATTGGGAGTGGAGCGGACCAGCGACGGGATCCGTCTCGACAACAGCGCGCCGTTCGCGGATATCCGCGTGGCGATCACGCGTCCCCAAAAATAATCCGGCCAGACATGAAAAAGCCGGAAACGGCAAAGCTTCCGGACTTTTGTGATTCAGACGATCTTACGCTTTGACGACCTTGCCGGCCTTGATGCAGCTGGTGCAGACGCGCAGTTTCTTCGCGCCGCCCTCGACCTTGGCCTTGATCGGGCGCAGGTTGACGTTCCAGCGCCGGCGAGTGACGTTGTGCGCGTGCGAGATGTTGTTTCCGAACTGCGGGCCCTTGCCGCAGATTTGACAAACCTGAGCCATGACAAACTCCAAACCCTGAATTGTTCGCGCGCATCGCGCCCGTTCGAATCTCTCGTGTGACAGCTGCTTCTGGTCGGAGAAAACGGGCGGCCGACCAACTGTGGAAAAGCCACACATGCCGCGAATCTTCAGTGTAGCGTATCCGCGCTGGCTTCATCAACCAAAAGCGCCCGATTTCAGGGCCGAAATCGTTGACCGTGACCGCCATCTCCCGGTAAACTTAAATGGTTTGGCGATTCTGTCCGTCGCTCTCTCCTGCAACAGGTTCAGCGAATTCTGAACCGCAGGAAGCCGAAGGCGCTGAGGCTCCATTGTGAGCGCTCCGCACTCAGAGCGAGCAAGTATCCGCCCAGCCTGCATTGAAGATTTGCGTTCGCCTGAGCGGACGCCGGAGGAAGTATGTACGCGGTCATTCGTACCGGTGGGAAGCAATACCGTGTCGCCCCGGGCGACGTTGTAAAGATTGAAAAGGTTCCGGCAGGCGCGAACAGCGCCGTCGAGTTCAGCGATGTGCTGGGTGTTTCGGGCACAAACAGCTCGGAGAACGACGCTCTGGCGAACGCCTCGTCGCTCCGCGTTCTCGGCACAGTGGTCGGCGTAGGCCGCGGAGACAAGATCCTGGTCTTCCACTTCAAGCGGAAGAAGCAGTACAAGAAGCTGCAGGGCCATCGTCAGGACTACAGCCAGGTCCGTATCGACGCGATCGAGGTCGACGGCAACTCCTACACGGTCCAGAAGTAGATTGAACGCGGCCGGAAGGGCCGCCACAAAGGATTGAAGCAATGGCACATAAAAAAGGTCTTGGAAGCTCAAAAAACGGCCGCGATTCCAATGCGCAGCGGCTCGGAGTAAAGGCGTTCGGCGGCCAGTTGGTCACCGGCGGCTCCATCATCGTGCGGCAGCGTGGAACACCGCTCAAGCCCGGCTTGAACGTCGGCCGCGGCAGCGACGACACGCTCTTTGCGAAGGTCGACGGACGCGTCAAGTTCGTCGATCGCGGACGCTCGGGGCGCTTTGTCATGATTGAGCCGGCCACTGCGTCGGCCGAGTAAGTTTTGTAACAATCGCTGACTCGAATCCCGGTGGCTCCCGCCGGGATTTCCTACTTTCTGCGGATTCGCAAAGAGGGTGATGAATTCGCCGCCTGCGATCCGGCATGGATTCGCTGCAACGAAATTCGATGCGCAATAGAA
This sequence comes from uncultured Acidobacteriaceae bacterium, assembly GCA_963782175.1. GTDB lineage: Bacteria > Acidobacteriota > Terriglobia > Terriglobales > Acidobacteriaceae > Silvibacterium. The sequence continues at coordinate 1,367,852 of CAWAIX010000001.1, read as the reverse complement.
AAAGCCCCGATTCGCTCGGGGCTTTTGCGTTTGCGTTAATGTAGGTCAGCTGTTTACGCTGATCGAGTTTTTGGTCAGGATCTTGTCGACAACCTGTTCGACATCCTGCAGGAAGGTCGCTCCCGACTGACCCACGACTACGTGCGGCGTGCTGTGGCCGAGGGCATTGGCGATCTCGTTCCACCGGATGAGCGGCGAGGACATAGGAAGCGTGATGGCTTCGCGCTCCGCCTGCGGCTCCGGCAGCAGGAAGTAGGTGATCCAGCTACCGAGCACGAGCGTGATCACGACCTGAAGAACGATGTTCATCGTCGAATCAAGATAGTTGCCGCGGGTCGTGACAACCGACAGGATCAGTTCCGTAGCGGACTGTAATCCGAAGCCGAGCGCAATGCCGAACGACAGGCTGCGGAACGACCGGCCCAGGCTGTGGATGAACAGAGCCAGGAATGCCAGCAGGCAAAGCTCGAGGATGCTGACGCAGCGCATGAACTGGAAGCCGATCGACATCAGTCCCGCACCCACGCCCTTGAGGGGCAGAGCGGCGCTCAGGGAGATGATGCCGGAGATGACGGCGACCCAGTTGAATGCGAGAAGGCCGAAGCGCCGGATGCCAGGCACCGGTTCGGTCACGTGGCAGAACACCTCACGAATCACGAAGTAAATGGTGATCGCCGTGACGAGATAGAAGGTCCAGTAGGTAAAGAAGTAAATCGAATACTGCAGCGTGTCACTGACGGTCACGAAGCGCGGAAGATTCAGGATGGCTTCAAGAACCGCTGCCGAAGCGGCACGCACGCCGAGATAGGTTGTCATCATCGGAAATTGCTTGGCTTTCCCCGACTTCAGAAAGAACAAGAGTGCAAGCGCGATGAGAACCGGCTCAGCGAGTTCCAGGACATTCATGTATGCCGCGACAGATTGCATAGAGGGCTTCCAATCCAGCCACAAGCATAGCTGGATTCGATGAACATCTCAATGCAACGGTGGCCTGAGCGGCTATACAACCTTTGTGTTAGAACGATGCTCTCAGGTAACTACCGTCCATGCATTTTGCAGGGCGTTCCAGGCTCGCACACCGGGGCCGGCATTGCGGAGCTGACAGCCAGGCGGCTGACGGTGACAGTCTGCGCCTTGGCGGAATGGTTGGAGGCTACGCCGGCGAAGATTCCAGCAGCGGCGAGGCACAGGACGGAAGCGCGAAGCATGAGTTTCATAACTAGTAACCCCTAAGAAATTTCTGAAATTGTTTGTGCTAAATCCCAGCATCCTTAGTATACTCGTGGCAGGCTCTAAGTCTAACGTTTTCAACTATTATAGAGAGTATTAAACACCCCGATTACTAAGGTCACGAAACTGACTTACTAGTAATCTGCCCGCTTCGGGATACCGCGCTCCCGGCCACCTCTCGGCCCTCCGAAAAAACCCCGCCACATGCTATAATTAATGTAAGTTCAAAGAGCTGAAACCCTTTCGCTTTCAAGCTTTTATTCCCGTAGGGGCCGTCCGGTTCCGAAGCGTTTCCAAGGGTTTCCGCCCATCGGAGTTCCATGCCAGTCAAAGAGCTCGAATCTACCGCGACCCCAACCCTCCCCGAGGGCGTCATTCCCCAGAACGGCAAATCCAACGGCAGCTATACCGGCGACAACATCAAGGTGCTTGAGGGCCTGGAGGCCGTCCGCCTGCGTCCGGCCATGTATATCGGCTCGACCGGCGAGATGGGGCTGCACCATCTGGTTTACGAAGTGGTTGATAACTCGGTGGATGAGGCTCTTGCCGGTTACGCGGACAAGATCGAAGTCACCATCCACGACGACAACTCCATCACCGTCACCGACGATGGCCGTGGCATTCCCGTCGACGAGATGACTCTCGACAATGGCGAGAAGATGGCCGCCGTCCAGGTGGTGCTCACCAAGCTGCACGCGGGCGGCAAGTTTGACTCGTCGACCTACAAAGTTTCCGGCGGGTTGCACGGTGTCGGCGTCTCCTGCGTCAACGCGCTCAGCGAGAGTCTGAATGTCGAGATCTGGCGAGACGACCACACGTACGAGCAGGACTACGCGCGCGGCATTCCTATTTCGAAACTGCGGCGCACGGGCACCACAAAACGACGCGGGACCAAAGTTCATTTTCTGCCCGACAGGACGATCTTTACCGTCACGGAGTACAACTACGACACCCTGGCTCAAAGATTGCGCGAGCTCGCTTTTCTGAATAAGGGTCTCGAGATCACGCTCACCGATGAGCGCACGACCGATCCGAAGACAGGGCAGGCCAAGACCGCCATCTTCAAATATGCCGGCGGCATCGCGGAGTTCATCCGCCACCTGAATCGTGGCAAGCAGGTGCTGCACGACAAGCCCATCATGATGGAGGGCACACGCGAGGGCGTCGAGATGGAGATTGCCCTGCAGTACAACGACAGCTACTCGGAGACAGTCTTCTCGTTCGCCAACAACATCAACACCGTCGACGGCGGTACCCATCTTTCCGGCTTCAAGACGGCGCTCACCCGCACCATCAACTGGGCCGGCCAGCAGCTCGGCCTCTTCAAGGACGTCAAGGAGAACCTCTCCGGCGACGACGTACGCGAAGGACTGGTCGCCGTCATCAGCGTAAAGCTCTCGCAGCCGCAGTTTGAAGGCCAGACCAAGGGTAAGCTGAACTCCGACATCGCCGGCACCGTGCAGGCGCTGGTAAACGAAAAGCTTGGCATGTTCCTCGAGCAGAATCCGCCCGTCGCGAAGCGCATCATTAACAAGGCCATCGAGGCCGCCCGCGCACGCGAAGCCGCCCGCAAAGCTCGCGACCTCACGCGCCGCAAGGGAGCGCTCGACGGCGGAGGCCTGCCCGGCAAGCTCGCCGACTGCAGCGAGCGCGACCCGGACCGCTGCGAACTCTACCTCGTCGAGGGTGAGTCTGCAGGCGGGACCGCGAAGCAGGGCCGCGACCGGCGCTTCCAGGCGATCCTGCCGCTCAAGGGCAAGATCCTCAACGTTGAGAAGGCGCGCTACGACAAGATGCTCGGCCATGAGGAAATCCGCGCCATGATCACGGCCCTCGGCACGGGCATCGGCAAGGACGACTTCGATACCGCCAAGCTGCGCTACGGCAAGATCATCCTCATGACCGACGCCGACGTGGACGGCTCTCACATCCGCACGCTGCTGCTCACTTTTTTCTTCCGCCACATGAACGAGCTGATCAAGCGCGGCAACGTGTACATCGCGCAGCCGCCGCTCTACAAGATCAAGAAGGGCAAGTTCGAGCAGTACATCAAGGACGACCGCGAGTTCGTGAAGGTGATGATCAAACGCGCCTCCGACGGCATGATCGTGCGCTACGGAGAGAACGCCAGCAAGCTCGAGGGGGCGGCGCTCACGAAGTTCATGGGCCAGCTCAACGAGTACCTGGGCTTCTTCGAGAAAGTAAACAAGCGCCTGCGCAACGAGGAAGTCACTGGCCTGCTTGCGAAGTCGGAGCTGGTGCGGCGCAGCGACTTCGAAGGACCGAACGGGACTCCGCCTGCGAAGCTCACGAGCCTGCACAGGGAGCTCGAAAAGATCCAGAAGAAGTACCAGTTCAAGGCGCTCTCTGAGCCCATGTTCGACGAGGAGCACCAGACCTGGTCGCTGAGCTTCACCGACGCGCAGGGAGCCGAGCGCCGCATCGACTGGACGCTCGCCTCAACCCCCGAGTATCGCCAGATGATGCAGAAGTACGCGCAGATCAAGGAGCAGCTCGAGCCGCCTTACCTGATCGAATACGCCTCCAAGTCCGCGCCTGCTGCTGAGGCCGAAGAGAGTGAAGGCGAAACCGCAACCGAAGGCGAAACTGCAAAGGCCGCGCCGAAGCGCGCAGCCCGCGCTCCGCAGGAGCCGGTCGAGAAGCAGACTCCGCGTGAGCTCTTCGAACACGTAATCGAGCAGGGACGCCGCGATTACCAGGTCCAGCGCTACAAGGGACTGGGCGAGATGACCTCCACGCAGCTCTGGGAGACCACGATGGATCCCGAGCGGCGCACGCTGCTCTCGGTGAAGCTCGAAGACCTGGCTGAGACCGAGACGATCTTCACGACACTCATGGGTGAGGACGTCGAGGCGCGGCGCAACTTCATCGAAGAAAACGCGCTCGATGTGAAGAATCTCGACATCTGATTGATTGCCCAACAGACACAAAGGGCGGCCACTGAGCCGCCCTTTGTTACTTTTCTCTGAAAAAAGTAATCGCGCTGGCTGCCGTCGTGTTTGCCTTTCGGCATACAGCAGTGTTTGAAATCTCCGCCCGGATCCGCATGGACAAAGATCGTTGCGGCCAAGCTTTTCGGTGAGTTCCTTATTGCCGTGAACAACGCGAGAGCCGCGTTTCACGCGGGTTTCTGATGGGAAGCCCCTACGGCGCTTACTGCTTCGTTCAAAAGCAGAATTCTTCTTCGAAGTCTTCGATACGCATGGTGCACCTCCGGACTGCGTGGGTTCAGAGTAGCACCGAACTGGAGTTTCTCGTCGCGATCAATAGCTATCCGCGCGTCCACAGCTTCGTCAGCGATCCGCCGTGGCCGCTCACCGGATCGGACTCCGGAAAAGGCAGCGACGCCATCCGGCGGATCGCCTGCTCATCCGGCGCGCTTCGGCAGATATCCCAGTGCTGTGCTGGAGGATACGCGCCTACAACGAGGAAATCCTCGCTGGCGCTCAACTCGCAGTGGCCTGTGCCGGTCGGCAGCACCGCGACATCTCCGGCGTGCATCGTGACCTCGTGACCATTCTCGCCTCCGAGCATGATGCGCGCCTGCCCTGCGGCGAATCCCAGCACTTCGTGTGCGGTCGAGTGGTAGTGATGGAAGTGGTACACGCCGTTGCGCCACTGCGGAGGCCAGCCGTTCTGGATGAATATCGCCTCGAAGCGCGACGCCGGGTCTTCGCCTAATGTATCGACTGTGCCCCGGTAGAGCAGCACCGGCAGATGCTCGTTGTTCGGCATCCAGCCATTGCGCGACAGATGCAGGATCTCCGGCTCGCCCGCAGGACCGCTGCGGCCAAATGCCGAGCCAGCGGATGCCAGACCGAGTCCGGCCAGAATTGCGTTGAATTTGCGGCGATCGATGTGGCTCATATCGCTCCTCGCTCCCATTTAAGAGATGCCCGAGCATTGCTGCAGGTATCGAGAGAACTCTCGAAGCGAATGGCCAATCACTGCACCTTGTGATACGTGATTTCTCCCTGAACCAGCACATCCTGCACATGGCTCGTGTATTCGAAGGGATCTCCGTCGAATACGGCAACGTCCGCGTCCTTTCCTTTTGTGAGCGAGCCAGTCTTGTCGTCTATGCCGAGTATCTTCGCCGGCGAGATCGTGATGGCGCGCAGGGCGGGTTCGAGACCAAGCCCGTTGGTCGCTGCGATAGCGGTCTCGAACAGAAGAATGCGGCTCTTCGGAACATAGCCGACATATCCGGTCATGATGGCGACCGGAACCCCCGCCTGCTGCAGCAACGCCGCGTTCTCATAGGTCGCGTTGGAGGTCTCGAGGTCTTCGAGCGGCTGCATGACGGCTCCCACGAGGCACGGCACTCCTGCCTGGTGAATCCTGTTCCGAATAAGATATCCCTCGGTCACCGACGCCAGCATGTATTTCAAGTGAAATTCGGTGCCGATGCGGATCGCCGTATCGATATCGTCGGCGCGATACACGTTGAAGACCGCCGGAACCTTACCCGCCACCACAGGCGCGAGCGCAGCCAGCTTCGTGTCGAGACTCGGCGTCTTCGATGCGTCGCTGCCGTCCTTCTTCCACTTGTCCCACTTTTCCTGATACTGCTTCGCCTGCAGGAGGGCCTCGCGGATCATCTCCGCCGTCTTCATGCGGGTCACGGGAGCTTTGTGGCTCTTGCCGTAGGTGTCTTTCGGCGTCTCGCCAAGATTGAATACCAATCCCGAGTTGAGCTCTACGATCTGCTGGTCGGCGGTGCGGAACGGCGAGTCCGGCCCGGCGGTCTTGAAGATCCCCGCTGCCCCGGCAATGGGATTCCTCGGCCCCGGCGTGATCTGCATCGTAGTCACGCCGTAGGCGTTTACGTAGCGGAAGAGCAGGTCCTGAGGATTCAGGCTGTCGCGCACGTTCACGTCCGCCGTGTTCGGATCGGTCGCCTCATCCTGGTCCTGATCGGCAGGGATGTTGTACGCGCCGGAGACGCCCGTCGAAGTGTAGGCATCGATCAGTCCCGGCGTGACGTAGGCGCCGTGGATCACCTGATAGCCGCTGGGCACGCTCGTATCTGCGCCGAGACGCACATCCTCAATTTTGCCGTCACGAATCAGCACCACTCCGGGCCCTCCCTGCGGGCCGGTGTCCATGGTGTAGAGATGATCCGCAACGATGGCAACATTCGCAGCGCGGGCAAATGGCATAAGCGCCAGCGCCAAAAGGAGCAGCAGCAAAGTCGGCCGTCTCACTGGCCACCTCCCTGCAGCTTCGGATATTGGTTCACGACATTAAAGCCGCCCGTGGCGTATCTCAGGTCGACGGGGTTGCTGCGGTCGAAGACTTTCTCTCCTTCGATCCACGTTTCCAGCACGTGCGTGTACACGCTGAGTGGAGGCCCGCTGAGCACGATGAAATCCGCGTCCTTGCCGGGCTCGAGGCTGCCCACGCGCGATTGCAGGTCGAGCATCTCGGCGGGATAAATGGTCAGCCCTTTGAGCGCAGCATCTTCGCTCATGCCGCCGCGAACACCCAGCGCCGCCGAGCGCAGCAGCAGGCGTGAATTGGTGATGGGATCGTCGGTGTTGAAGGCGACCTTCACACCGGCTTTTTCAAGCCGCGCGGGACAACTGATGCTGAAGTTAATCGTCTCCGGCTTGCCGCCTGGGGAGTCGATCATAGTGAAGGTCACGCCGATGTGTCGTTTCGCCAGTTCGCTGCCGACCTCGCATGATTCCGTTCCGTGGTGTACGACCACGCGGTAGTGGAACTCGTCGGCGAGCCGCAATACGGTCATCACGTCGTCGGCACGGTGCGTGTGATTGTGCACAACCCGCTTGCCGTCGAGTACCTGGGCGACGGCTTCGAGGCCCAGGTCGCGGTCGGGCGCCTTGGCAGTCTTGTCGTTCGCGGCGACGGCCTTGTTGTAGGCATCCCACTTCGCCTTGTATTCCTGCGCTTTTTCGAAGATGCCGCGGGCCAATGCCGCTTCTTCCATGCGCGTCATAGGAGCCTGCCCACGCGCCCCGTAGCCCTTGGGATTCGTCCCGTTCGCCATCTTCATGCCGCCGATGGTGTCCGGAATCAGCATCTCCTCGATGGTCTTGCCGCGCAGCTTCACGTAAGCCGTTTGCCCGCCCATGACGTTGCCGCTCCCCGGCATGATATTGGCCGTGGTGATGCCGCCCGAGGTGGCCATGCGGATGTTGGGATCGGCGGGATCGATGGCATCGAGAGCGCGCAGCGCCGGCTGGATAGGACCGCTTCCCTCGTTGGCATCCTGCGAGTCTTCTACCGATCGGGTTGGCGTCGATGCCGATATGCGAATGCGAATCGACGATGCCCGGCATGACGATCTTGCCGGTCTCGTCTTTCACCACTGCGCCCGCGGGGATCTGAACTTTGCCCTGCTCGCCGACTGCGACGATCTTGCCGCCCTTGACGACCAGCACTCCATGCTCGATCGGAGGCGAAGTGATGGGCAGAATCTTCGCGCCTTCGCACCACGAGAACATTTTGGTCGCGCGTGGTCTGCGCAGAGACCGGACAACTCGAACAAATCGTCACCACGCCAAACAGGGCCGTCAAAACAGCTTTCGTTCTGAGCATGACAACCTTCCTGTTTTCAACTGTCCCGCGAGTATACTGCCGTTTCACCTGTTTCAATCACCTTCATTTCCCAGGGACGGTCTTCGCCTCATGCCCGGAACCACGCGCCTCAAAATCCGACTCGTCAGCGGCCCAGGATCATAAACCGGCGTGCCTTTCTCGCTATCTCGGGCCGCTTTGGCCTCGCATCCACGCTCTTTCCCGGAACCCTCTACACGCTGGCCGCCCAGGCTCAACCGGACAACCCGTCCACCGATAAACCCCTGCCCAAAATCACGCCCGAGATGATCGACCAGGCTGCCGCGCTCGCTGGGATCACCATCGCTCCGGATCAGAAGCAGATGATGATCGACGGGCTCAACGAACAGCGCTCCGGATACGCCGCTATCCGCAAACTGCACCTGCCGAACGATGTGCCGCCTGCATATATCTTCGATCCGCTGCCTCCCGGCGCTGTCATCAACACCGAGAAGCGGGAGCCGGTCTACAGCACCGCGGTGGCGACCATGCCCGCGAATCTCGAAGACCTGGCTTTCGCCACGATTCCCGAGCTAGCGGATCTGGTACGGCGCAGAAAAGTCTCGTCTTTCGATCTCACCCAGATGTACATCGCGCGGCTGCGCAAGTACGATCCCGTGTTGCACTTTGCCGTTACCATCACCGAAGATCGCGCTCTGGAGCAGGCGCGCGAGGCCGACCGCGAGATTGCCGCCGGAAAATATCGCGGCCCGCTCCATGGGCTGCCCTGGGGCGCAAAGGATTTGCTGGCCGTAAAGGGCTACCCCACAACCTGGGGGGCCGGCGGATTCGAGAAGCAGACCATCGACACGGACGCGACTGTCGTACAGCGACTCGACGCGGCCGGAGCCGTGCTCATCGCGAAGACAACACTGGGCGCACTCGCCATGGGAGACAAGTGGTTCGGCGGTCGGACGAGGAATCCGTGGAATCCGAAGCAGGGATCGAGCGGCTCATCGGCGGGCTCGGCAGCAGCGACCGCGTCCGGGTGCGTAGGCTTCGCCATCGGCTCGGAGACGCTCGGATCGATCTCGTCGCCATCGACTCGCTGCGGCTGCACCGGCTTGCGACCTACATTCGGGTTCGTGCCGCGCACTGGCGCCATGGCACTCAGCTGGACGATGGACAAGCTCGGGCCTATCTGCCGCGCCGTCGAAGATTGCGCCATCGTGATGACGGCCATCTACGGACCCGACGGCAAGGACCTCGCAACGCGCAACGCGGCCTTCAACTGGGACGCGAACCTCGACTGGAAATCGCTGCGTGTGGGTTACGTCGCCAGCGAGTTCGAGCCGGACAAGCCTCCCGCCAAGGCCGAGAAACAAGCCGCCCCCGTCACGGAAGAAGAAAAGAAGAAACGCGAAAAGCGCGAACGCGAGAGAGCGGCCTTTCGCGCGCGCCGCGCCTACGATCGCAAATACGACCTGGCCGCGCTCGACAAGCTGCGCTCGATGGGCGTAAGTCTCGTTCCCGTCAAGCTGCCCGATCTGCCTTACGGCGCGATGACGGCGCTGCTGATCGCCGAAGCTGCGGCGGCCTTCGATGAACTGACCACGACCGGGCGCGACAAGCTGCTGACCGAGCAGGGCGTCGAAGACTGGCCGAACGATTTTCGCATCGCCCGCTTTTATCCCGCCGTGGAGTATGTGCAGGCCAATCGCGCGCGCACGCTCGCGATTCGACAGCTATCGGAACTGTTCACACAGGTCGATGTAATCGTCGCGTCGACGAACAGCGAACAACTGGTCGCGACCAACCTGACCGGACATCCCGCCGTCATCGTTCCCAATGGCCTTCGCGGTCCCGATGCGCCGCAGCCGCCGGAAGTCGACACCGGCGACGACGATCAGATCGGCGGCCCCGGCACCCCTGTGAGCATCACGTTTCTCGGCGGCCACTACCAGGACGCGAAGCTCTGCGCTTTCGCCAGGGCATACCAGGATGCGACGGGCTTCCAGAAGCTGCATCCGAAGCTGGGATGAGTCGTCAGTCATCAGTGGCCAGTCCCCAGTTTTGGTACCTTGCAGAGAACTGGGAACTGGCAACTGACAACTGACAACTGATAACTTGAAACCATGGCCCTGCTCGAAGCCCGCGCGCTCTCAAAGAGCTACGACTCTGGCGCGCTTGCCGTCGATAACGTGTCGTTTTCGATCGAGCGCGGAGAGACGCTCGGCCTGGTCGGCGAGTCGGGCTCAGGCAAATCCACCATCGCCCGCATGGTGCTCGGGCTCATCGAGCCCTCCAGTGGCAGCGTTACTTTCGACGGCCAGCCCGTCACGGGTGTTCCGCAGCGAAGGCTGCGTCCGCTGCGCCGCCGCATGCAGGTGGTGTTTCAGGACCCCTTCGCCGCACTCAATCCGCGCATGCGCGTCCGCGATATCGTGGCCGAGCCACTGGTCATCCATCGCGCCTGCCCTCGCGCCGACCTTGCGCCGCGGGTCTCGGAAATGCTGCGTGCCGTCGGTCTCGACGACTGGGCGCTCGCCCGCTACCCGCACGAGTTCTCCGGCGGCCAGCGGCAGCGCATCAACATCGCCCGCGCGCTCGCGCTTCGCCCGGAGCTGATCGTGCTCGACGAACCCGTGTCGGCGCTCGACGTCAGCGTGGGCGCGCAAATCGTGAACCTGTTGCGCGACCTGCAGCGCGAGTTCTCACTGACCTATCTGTTTATCTCGCATTCGATGCCCTTGGTGCGCTATCTCTCGACGAATATCGCCGTGCTCTGCCGCGGCAGGCTCATCGAAAGCGGGCCGAGCCTCGAAATCTGCCAGGCGCCGCGTGAAGCCTACACGCGGTCGCTGCTCGCGGCGACGCCGGAAATCCAGATGTCATAAGGCCTCGCGCACTCCTTCGCATTCTTTGCGTCCTTGCGTTGAATGAGCTTTTCGCTGTGCCGTCTACGCTTTGTGCGGCGGATCTCCCATCTACAATGAACTGGTGTACGCCGTTTCGTTCCCTGAAAATTCCATTGGCCGCGATGCGCTGCTGACCTTCGCTGCCTTTCTGGGCGGCCTGGTGAACTCGGTGGCCGGAGGCGGCGGATTCATCGCGTTTCCCTCGCTGCTCAAGGCCGGGCTGCTGCCCATTGAGGCCAATGCCACGGGGACCGTCGCTCTCTGGCCCGGCCAGTTCACCTCGATCGCGGGATACCGCGAAGAACTGCGCAAACATGTCGGCCTCGTCATTCCGGTTGCGCTCACCGCCCTCATTGGCGGCTACGCCGGGGCCTGGACGCTGCTGCACAACAGCCAGCAGTCGTTTCTGCGACTTGTCCCCTACCTGTTTCTGCTCGGAGCCACCAGCTTCGCCGTCAGCGGCCCGGTATCGCGCGTGGTAAGACGCCGCATCGAGCGCCACGGCAACGCTCCCGAGCACGTCGCGCTCATCCCCCTGCTCATCTTGCTTCTTTGCATTTGCTATTACATCGGATACTTCGGCGCAGGCGCGGGCCTGCTTACCATGACGGCGCTGGCCTTCTGCGGAGTCGAGCGGCTGGCCGAGATTAACGCGCTCAAGGTGGTCATCACCACCACGGCCAACGGCATCGCCGTCGTCACATTCATCATCCACGGAGCCGTTGCCTGGCGCTTCTGCTGGTACATGATGATTGCCTGCGCCATCGGCGGATACACCGGCGCGCGCAACGCGCGGCGCATCAGCGATCGCATCCTGCGGCCCTTCATCATCGCTCTGGGCTTCGCGATTGCCATCTACTTCTTCACCCACCGGAGCTCGCTCTGATGCATGCGCTTGCTGGAGGTCTGCCGTCCTGGGTCGTAGGCCTGATTGGTTATGTCGCCGCCGCCTGCACAACCATTTCATTCCTACCGCAGCTCATTCGCGTCTACCGCCTCAAGAGCGCGCACGAGATTTCGCTGACGATGTTTTTGGTCTACTCGTTCGGTGTGTCTCTGTGGCTGGTCTACGGGATTTTTATCGGGTCGCTTCCGGTGATTGTCTCCAACGTATTCTCAGTCGTCCTGTCGTCAGCGATTCTCGCACTGAAGGTTCTCTACGATCGGCGGCGTCGCACTGCTTCTGCGAAAATAGAGAAAGCATGAGCCATGAAGGCATCCGGCTGGTCAGCGCCGAGCAGGCGCGGCGCGAAGAAGAGCAGCAATCACGAGCTTCCGCGCGACGCGAAGGAGCCGCTGAAAGTGCGCGTCCACAAGACCGAGGGCACGGGGCTTGAGATCGACTGGAAGGACGGCCATCGCAGTTCATGGAGCTTCGCCTGGCTGCGCCACGCGTGCCCGTGTGCGACGTGTCATGAAGAGCGCGAAAGATCCGGCCGCACGCCCGGCGAGCCTAAGCCTCAACCTGCTACGTTGCTTCCGATGTATCAAGCCCCGCCGCGGCCGAATGTCATCACTCCGGTGGGCCGCTACGCGCTCAGCTTCGAATGGAACGACGGCCACAAGAGCGGCATTTATTCGTGGGATTATCTGAGGCGGCACTGCGTGTGCGCGAGTGCCGGGCCAGGCTTCAATAGGTTAGACGGGCCCTGTTTCACGGAGCGCCGCATGAATCGCGTTGCCTCGGCTGTATCTCCGCCACCTGGCTTTCCAGCGAAGCATCCTTCCCATATGCGATGGAGTTTCTGTCCGATCCTCGTGCTTTTGTTCGGAGTTGTTCCGGGTTTTGGCCAGCAAAGCGGCCCATCTGTCGCGATCGTCGCTCCCAACTCTTCTCCGGTCTGGCAGACGGCACAGCTCATCGGAGTCACCGCGGAGATGAAGCAGCTTGAGCATCCACCGGAATCAGCGACAGCCGGTTCTCCCGAACTCTGGCAGATGCTCTGGGTGCGTCAGCGGGTGCTGGAACGGGTGACGGCGGCACAACTCGAGGTCGACGCTACCATCGCCGAGATTGATAACGAGATCGCGCGCGCGACCGAGGTCCATGGGTTTCTTGCCGATAAGCGGGACCGGGTCGTGAATCGATCCAATCTGCTCGCCGCATTGTTCGGCGGCGGATTGAGCGCGGTCAGCGCGGGCCTGCAGTTATCCGCTTCGCAGCAGAACGCCACCGTCGCCACGGGGATCGCCGGCGGAGCCATCTCCGCGGGGCTTGCTACGTATGGCATTCATGCAGAGCGGGGAGGTGTTCGGACATTCGGGGCCGATTCCAATATGCTTGCTGCATTCTTTGACCGGCCGGAACTCGATACCAGTCATTATCCGCCGATTACCTGGAAGTTTCTCAGCTCCGTGCCGGCGAGCGATCCGGATCATCTGACGCGCCGGCAGCAGCTCATGAAGACATGGCTGGAGCTGAAGCGGCTGGATCCGCCGCCAGATACACCCGCAGGACGCACCAAGATCGAACACGTAACCAGCTTGCCGGAACAGCATCTGATGCTGACCATTGACGATCTCGAGGACCGTGCGGCAATGCTGGAGGACGTGCGGGCGAAGCTTTCTTTTCTGAAGCGCGATCTTGCGGCCCTGCTATCGTCGCTGCCAGACCTGCCCGTTGATTCCCTTCGGCCCGCAGCGCCGTGAGCGAAATGGCTCACTTCACCAACTGATCCATCTTGGCCTCAGGTGCGGGACTATCCCCGCGCCGGCTCCATTCGTGCTCGACCATCTCCAATGCCTCGAATGCGTTGCGCGCCACCTGAATGAGGCTGCGATTTTCCGGTTTGATCAGCCCGTCTTCGACGGCGCGATCGAAGAACACGAGCAGCGGGTCGTAGTATCCGCCGACGTTTACCATCACGCAGGGCTTGGCGTGGATGCGCAGCTGCGCCCAGGTGAGAATCTCGATGAATTCGTCGAGGGTGCCGTATCCGCCCGGCAGGGCGATGAATGCATCGGCGCGCTCGGCCATCAGCGCCTTGCGCGCGTGCATGGTGCCGACGATGTGCAACTCGGTGAGCCCGTTGTGGGCGATCTCGAGATCGATAATCACGCCGGGGATAACACCGATGACCTTGCCTCCGGCTGCCAGTGCTGCATCGGCGAGAGCGCCCATCGTGCCGACGGTGGCTCCTCCGTAGACGAGGCCGTAGTTGCGCTCGGCGATGCTGCGGCCGAGTTCGCTCGCTGTCTCGAGGTACACGGGACTTGTGCCTGAGGCAGACGCGCAGAAGACGGCGATTGATTTTTTCGGTTTAGAGTTGCGGTCCATCGAGATTCACTTTAACAGCCGCATACCCGCCGTCTTTGCCGCTGTGGCATCGAAGGTAAGAGTTTCATCGCATTCCGCTGCCCGGCACGAGCAGAGAATCAGGCAATCCTCAAAATCGGCTCGCGACGTTCGATAGAGCTTGACAGCCCTCCAGACAGTTTCAGCCTGCTCAACGGCAAGGGTCCTCGTCCGCAACAGGTTGTCGAGGACATGAAGTATACCTTCCTTGTCCATTCCATAAAGCGACGTAAGCACCCAAATCAGTTCGACCAGGGCGGTTAGTGAAACAAAACCGCGGTGCTCAACCGTGAACGACTCGATGCAGGCGGTTGCTTTCGGCGACTGAACGGCATCATCCTGAACCAGATAACGTACGAGAATATTGGTGTCGAGACCAGTCACCGAGAGTACAAGCCCCGCTTTCTTATCGCCTCGTTCATTTCGCTTATGGACACAGGCTTTTTCGGCTTCGGAACGATGCCCTTCAGGGTCTGCACCGGGACCGTTGCCGCGATGATTTCATACCGTCCGGTCTCTTCATTGCGAAGAAACTCCACCCGATCCCCTGTATCGATACCGAGTTGAGACCGAACCTCTATCGGAATAGTTATCTGTCCTTTGGATGTCACGGTTGCGCTGGGCATTGTCACCAACCTTGTTCCTTACATTTAATCAAATTCCTTACAACGCTGCAAGGAACAACGCGCGCATGTGCACCGTGAAGGCGATACACTAGCAGAGACACTTCATTCGCCGGACCTCCCATTGCAGCGCCTACTCGACAAACTCAATCCCCAGCAGCGTGAGGCCGTAGAGGCCGTCGACGGCCCGGTTCTGATTCTCGCCGGCGCCGGATCAGGCAAGACCCGCGTCATCACGCACCGCATCGCCTATCTGATCGAGCAGCGCGGCGTCGCGCCGGACTCCATCCTCGCCGTCACCTTCACCAACAAAGCCTCCGCAGAAATGGCCGAGCGCGTCGAAAAGCTCATTGGCCATTCCTCGCTAGCCAAGCCGGTCGTGGCCACCTTCCATTCCTTCTGTGTGCGCATGCTGCGCCGGGACATCGAAGCTCTGCGCATTGGCAACGAAGGGCTGACCAGGAGCTTCGCCATCTATGATGAAGCCGATCAACAGGCGGTGGTGAAGGCGGCCATGCGGCGCATGAATCTCGACGACAAGCAGCTCACTCCGCGCGTGGTGCTGTCGAAGATTTCCTGGGCCAAGAACCACATGATCGATCCGCAGGAGTACTACCTGAACTCCTCGGACCCGATCA
Organism: uncultured Acidobacteriaceae bacterium; assembly: GCA_963782175.1. Classification (GTDB taxonomy): domain Bacteria; phylum Acidobacteriota; class Terriglobia; order Terriglobales; family Acidobacteriaceae; genus Silvibacterium. Next base: position 1,352,605 of record CAWAIX010000001.1, on the reverse strand, counting down.
GCGAGCGCATCGCACACATCTTCGACACCTATAAGAAAGAGCTGCTCAAGGCCAATGCGCTCGACTTTGACGATCTGCTGCTCGAAGCGGTGCGCCTGCTCAAGTCGTCGAGCGAAGTGCGGGAGCGCTATAACCGGCGCTATCGCTATCTGCTGATCGACGAATACCAGGACACCAACCGACCGCAGTACGAACTGATGAAGCTGCTCGCCGGCGAAGAGAAGAACGTCTGCGTGGTGGGCGACGAGGACCAGAGCATCTACTCCTGGCGCGGCGCCGATATCCGCAACATACTCGAGTTCGAGCGCGACTTCCCCGGCGCGCGGACCATCCGCCTCGAGCAGAATTACCGCTCGACACAGATTATCCTCGAGGCCGCTTCCGCAGTCGTTTCGCGCAACGCACAGCGCAAGGGCAAGCATCTCTGGACGTCGCGCCAGGGCGGCTCGCTGATCGGCTACTACGAAGCTCCCGACGGCGAGAACGAAGCGCTATACATCGCCGATACGATCCAGAAATACCTGCGCAAGTCACAAGACGAGCAGCCGCGCGCGGCTGTGCTCTATCGCACCAACTCGCAGTCGCGGCTGATTGAAGAGGCGATGCGCCGCTACGGCATCAGCTACACCATGGTGGGAGGCTTTCTCGTTCTACGAGCGCGCCGAGATCAAGGACATGCTCAGCTACCTGAAGCTGGTGCAGAACCCCAACGACTCGATCGCCCTGCAGCGTGTGATCAATACCCCGGCGCGGGGCATCGGCAAGACCACGCTCGAGACACTGGAACGGCTCGCGATTGAGACCGGCATGAGCACGTGGGATGCGATCGGCCGCGCACTCAGAGAGAAATTGCTCCCCTCGCGCGCCCTCATCGCACTCGACAGCTTTCGCCGCATCATCGAAGACGCCCGCGCCATGCTCGCTCCCGGTTTTGCCGAAAAGCTTGCCGCTGATGTTGCGCCCGAAGCGGATGGGAGCCTCGATATGGCAGCGTCTTCCAAGAAGACGCCGATACTGCGTTCGACTTCGGCGACAAGGCGCAGCATACGCTGGCCTTCGCGAACGATCTGGATTCGGATCAGGATCAGGACGTGCCCATCGATGCTACGTCCTTCAACCCATTTGAGGACGAGCCTCCTGTCCCACACGCCGCGCCGCAGCAGGCGGCCGACGCCGAGCCGGAAAAGCCAGCCTTCCGCAAGCCGGGAGACGCGGCCACGCTGCCGGAGCTGATCAAGTTTCTGATCGACCGCACGGGATACATCCACTCGCTCGAAGAAGAGGGCACGCCGGAAGCGTTCTCGCGCATTGAGAACCTGAAGGAACTCGCCAATGCCGCACAGGACGCTGAGGAACGCGGCGAGACTCTTGCCGAATTTCTCGATCACGCCGCGCTGGTCAGCGATACCGACCAGTACAAGGCCGACTCACGCGTGACACTGATGACGCTGCATGCGGCCAAGGGCCTCGAATTCCCGCTGGTGATTCTCGCTGGCCTGGAAGAAGGGCTCTTCCCGCTCTCGCGCACGCTCAATGAGCCCGACCAGATGGAGGAGGAGCGGCGACTCTGCTACGTCGGCCTTACGCGGGCGATGGACACGCTGATCCTGACGCGTGCGCGCTACCGGCGCCGTTACGGCAACGACATGCCCGACACCAGCCTGCCATCGCGCTTCCTCGAAGAGATACCGACCCACCTGATCGAGGACCTCTCGGGGGCAGGCCGCCCCGGGAGCACCTGGTACAACTCGGGAAGCAGCCACGACAGATATGGGGCATCGCGGTCCGAGCGCGGCGGATACGACGAATCTCCCGTCCGGCATTACAGCTACGAAGACGAAGACCAGACCGCCCGGTCCGCTCCCGTGGTGAGGCGCCCCGCGCAGCGCCCGCAGAAGCCTGCGAATTCGCTCGATAACATCGCGCAATTCTTCTCGCAGCGCGGCGCGCCGGCTCCGCACTCGCGCCCGAAGCTCGACATCCCCGAGCAAACCGGCAAGACGGGGCTCAAGAGCGGGCAGCGCGTGCGCCACCCAAAATATGGAGAGGGCGTGGTCTTCCGCCGCGAGGGTGACGGAGAGGACGCGAAGGTTACTGTACAATTTTCAAAGTTCGGAGTGAAAAAGCTGGTGGAGAAATTCGCGCAGCTGGAGCGGCTCTGAGGCCGCCGCGGCCTACGTTTTAAACGTCTAGTTTCCGTTTTACGATTTTTAATTAAGGATTCGAATGGCAAACACCAAAGCAATTACCGACACAACAGAACGCAAGAAGGTCAAGCGAACTGCCCGCAAGAAGGCGGCTCCAAAAGCTCCCCGCACTACGCCCCGCGGCGCGAACAAGAAGAAGGTCAAGCAGCTGACCCGCGGCCAGAGCAAGCGCAAGTAGGCGCAAGACCCGCTCGGCGACAATTTCTCTCGCGGAGCGGGCCCGATTCCGGATACACTCCCCTCAACGATGCCCTCGAAGAGCCGGACTCTGCCGTTGGAACGTTCCAGACCACAGGCATTTTGCTGTAAATCCATCGACAAGCTCATCGCGGAGTCCGAGAACCCCGAAACACGTCTCAAAAAGACCCTCGGGCCGGTCTCGCTGACCTCGCTCGGCATCGGTGCCGTGATCGGCTCGGGCATCTTCACCGTAGTCGGCACGGCGATCTCCGGCGAGAAGTTCGACACTTCCTCCATCCTCAACACTCCGGTTCTCGACTACCTGGTGCACCACACGGCGCTCGCTGGCCGGCCCGGCGCGGGACCAGCGCTGGCCCTGTCGCTGGTGCTGGTGGCCATCGTCTGCGGATTTACCGGCCTATGCTACGCCGAGCTTGCGTCGATGATTCCCATCGCCGGCTCAGCCTACACCTACACCTATGCCACGCTGGGCGAGCTGATCGCCTGGATCATCGGCTGGGACCTGATCCTCGAATACGCCTTCTCCAATATGGCCGTCTCGGTCGGATTTGCCGGCCACGCCGTCGCCCTGATGGACTGGTTTGGTATCCATCCCAACCTGCGATGGATCTCGCCAGCCTACCTTCCCTCGGGACTCGCGGATCTGCAAGGCAACATGCTCTATCCGTCGGGCTGGCACTTCGGCTTCAATATTCCGGCGTTCCTCATCGTCATGATCCTCACCATGATTCTGGTTCGCGGCATTCGCGAATCAGCGGAAACCAACAACATCATGGTGCTGCTCAAGATTGCCGCAATCCTGCTCTTCATTGCAGTAGGCGCACACTACATCCACCCGACCAACTGGCACCCCTTCTATCCCAATGGCTGGTCGGGCTTCCTCACCGGTGGCTCCATCATCTTTTTCACTTACATCGGATTCGACTCCGTCTCGACTGCAGCCGAAGAATGTAAGAATCCGCAGCGCGATGTCCCCATCGGCATCATCGCCACGCTCATCGTTTGCACCATCCTCTACATCGGAGTCGCGGTCGTACTCACCGGCCTCATCAAGTGGAGCGCTCTGGTTGACGATGCCGCCCCTATCGTCAACACCCTCAAGAAGGTCTACCTCGCCAACCCCAGCGGCGCGCTCAACTGGACACGCCTCGCCATCATCATCGGCGCGATGATGGGCATGATCTCGTCCATACTGGTCTTTCAAATCGGACAGGCGCGCGTCTGGTTCGCCATGTCACGCGACCGGCTGCTGCCTTCGGTCTTCGCGAAGGTGCATCCACGGTTCCGCACGCCGGCGGTTGCGACCTGGGTCGCGGGATTTGTTGTCGGACTTCCCGCCGGCCTGCTCGACATCGGGACTTTTTCTGATCTCTCGAATATCGGCACGCTCTTCGCATTCGTGCTTGTTTCGACTGGCGTGCTGATCCTGCGCTACAAGGATCCCGGCCGACATCGCGGCTTCCGCTGCCCCGGCGGCCCGCTCTTTCCCCTGCTTAGCATCGGATTCTGCGTCCTGCTGATGGCGGGATTGCCAATCATTACCTGGCTTCGCTTCTTCATGTGGCTGGCTATCGGGCTGGTGATCTACTTCTTCTACAGCCGGCACCGCAGCGAGTTCGCCTCGCGTCCCTGAGTCGCGCCGTGAACGTCGAACTACTCCGCGCCTTTCTCCTTAGCCTGCCGCACGCTGAGGAGACGATGCAGTGGGGCGACAACCTAGTCTTCTGGGTGGGAGACAAAACAATCGGCGGCAAGATGTTCGCGCTTGCCAATCTGAGCGCAGGCGGCCACGGCGTGCTTTCTTTCGCCGCCGGGCCCGAACGCTACGCCGAACTAGTCGAAGTTGAGGGCGCTTTCCCCGCTCCATATCTCGCCCGCGCCCATTGGGTTGCCATCGAGCACTACGATGTCTTCCCGTCGCACGAACTCAAAGAGCATCTTCGCAACGCGCACGGCGTGGTCTACAACAAGCTGCCCAAGCGCACGAAGGATGTGCTGTCTCTGCCAGGAGCGGAGCGCAAGAAGTTGATCGCGGAGAAAAAGAAGAGGCTGGCCACCCACAGGAAAAAGTAAGAGGCCAGCCGACTATCAACTGCTGCCTGTCGACTGCTACTACGGCTTCGCCTCGAAAACCATGTTGAACGGTGTCTCCGTCGCGCGCCGGAAGTGCTTAAACCCTCCCGCGGCAACTGCTTCGCCAATCTTCTTCTGGCCGGCCTGTGCGCCGAGTCCCGCACCTACTTCCTGCGAGAGCGACGCCGGCACGCAAATGACCGTGGAAGCCGAGTAGTAGATTCGGCCCACAGGGTTAAGGTTCGCTGCAACGTCATCGCCTGCGATCGGCTCGACGATCATCCACGTACCGTTCGACGCGAGCGCCTCGTGCACATGTTTCGCCGCTCCAGCCGGATCGCCCATATCGTGCAGGCAGTCGAAGCACGCGACAAAGTCGTAGTCCTTCCCCGGAAACGCTTTCGCCGGAGCGACCTCGAAGTGCACGCGGTCGTCCACACCAGCATTCTTTGCCTTGTCCTGTGCGGTTGCGATCGAGGCATCGTGATAGTCGAAGCCGAAGAACTCGGAGTTGGGATACGTCTGCGCCATCAACAGCGTTGATGCACCGTGCCCGCAGCCAACGTCAGCGACGCGCGCTCCGGACTTGAGCTTCGCCTCGACGCCGTCCAGCGCCGGGATCCAGCTCGTCGTCAGATTCGCGAGATAGCCGGGCCGGAAGAAGCGTTCGCAGCCATGAAACAGGCCCTTTTCGTGCTCGTGCCAGCCGAAGCCCTTACCGGTGCGGAAGACCTCCGTGAGCTTCTCCTCGTCCTTCATGCACGAGGCAACCATGTGATAGAAGCCGGGCAAGTGAACGGCGCTGTCATCCTGGGCCAGTGCGAACGACTGCTCGGGCGTCATGGAGTAGGTTGCGCTCGCCGCGTCATACTCGACGTAATGAGCAGCGGCATTTGCGTTGAGCCATTCGCGCACGTAGCGCTCGGCGGTTCCGGTGCGGCGGGCGAGTTCGGCAGGGGTGAACTTCTCTCCTGTGCCCATCGTCCGGTACAGGTTGAGCTTGTCGCCAATCACGATCAGCGTAGCGTGCAGGGCAGCGCCCATGTCGCTGACGGCCTGGCCGAGCAGCGCGTGGAGCTTGTCCATGTCGATAGGACGACTTGTAGTCTGGGTTGCCATCGGTTTCCTCCTCGGGTTGTCACACAGTGGACTGGGAGGAGCTGCGGCCGCCTTGAACGGGTGTACGGAACGCGGCGCGGACCACCGTATGACGTGGGTGGCCCATTTTTACCACTCGGCAACTGACCGAGGCAAGCGGCTCATTTTGTCGGCATGAATCGATTTGTAGCCGCCTGGCGAACCTGCTGAGTGAGGAATTGCAGCCAGTCCTCCATACCCGCGCCGGTTTTGGCCGAGACCGAAAACTGGCGCATACCGGGGCGAACAGCCTGGACGTTCGCGCGCACCGCGTCTTCATCGAATTCAACGGCGGCGGCGAGATCGATCTTGGTGACGATGGCGACATCAGCGCTGTTGAAGATGGTCGGGTACTTGAGCGGCTTGTCCTCGCCCTCGGTCACGGAGAGAAGAACAAGGCGAAGGTTCTCTCCAAGATCGTAAGACGAAGGACAGACGAGATTTCCGACATTTTCAATGAAGAGAAAGTCCAGCGGCCCGGTCTCCCAGTCGGCCAGGGCGCACTCGACCATCGCGGCCTCGAGATGGCATAACGTTCCGGTGGTGATCTGCTTCACCGGCGCTTGGCTGCGCGCCAGACGGATGGCATCATTCTCGGTGGCTAGGTCGCCGACGAGTGCCGCGACGCGGTAGCTGGGCCGCAGCAGCGTAAGTGTCTTTTCGAGGAAAGCGGTTTTGCCGGCTCCCGGGCTCGAGACGAGGCTTACGACGAAGGTCCCCTCGGCACTGAACCGCTCGCGCAGGGCGCGCGCGACAAGATCGTTTTGCTTCAGGACGTTCTTACGCACTTCGAGGAGCCGCGGCTGGCTGCTCATCTCTTACCTCCAAAGCGGTAACGGCCAGTTCTTTTCCGTGGATGACTTCGAGGGCCGGCGTTCCACAGACTGGGCAGCAGATCCACTGCATCGAATCGAGCTTGCGATCGGAGTTGCAGGCGGCGCAGTGGATCTCGACGGGGATTTCGCGGATCACAAGGCGCGCACCTTCGAGTGGCGTGCTCTGGCAGGCGATCTCCCAGGAGAAGCGCAGGGCATCGGCGACTACTCCCGAGAGCGGGCCAAGGTCCAGGTGAACGGAGTCCACGGTGACGGCGCGTTCGCGGGCTTCCTCGACGGCCAGATCGACGATGCTCATCGCGATCGAGAGCTCATGCATGGGACTCTCCCCCATTCGTACATCTGGCGCTCGCAAATGCGGCAAGGGCGGCCTGGCCAAGGCTGATGCCTCCATCGTTGGGCGGGACGGCGTGGTTGGTCCAGACACGAAGGTTCGCTGACTCGAACAGCGGCTTGAGGTCTCGGAGGAGCAGCTCGTTCTGAAAGACACCTCCGGACAGGACGACGGTCCTCAGGTTGCTGCGCTTTTCACAGAGCGCGCTCACAGCGTCGAAGAGCCCGCGCGCAACGCCGAGTTGGAACGCGCGCGCGATCTCCGCGAGGGGGCGGCCGCTGAGCCGGTCTTCGATGACGGCAGAGAGTAGGGGGCGGAAGTCGAGTTCGCGACCAGCAAAGGGCAGCGGGTAAGCATCAGCTGTGGGTGCTCTATGAGCAATCTGTTCAAGCCAGATCGCCGCCTGGCCCTCAAAAGTCGTCTCGCGGGTGAAGCCGAGGAGCGCAGCAGCCGCGTCGAAGAGGCGGCCCATCGAAGTTGTCTTGAAGGTGCGCATATCGCGCTCGATGAGCTGCAGCGCGCTGCGATAGCGAGGCCCGAAGTCGAACGGCGCGGCAGTGAGGTCAGGGTGAAGATCAAGCTGCGAGAGGAATCCCGCAGCGGCCTGCACGGGATATTGCGCGGCAGCATCGCCTCCGGCGAGCGCAGCGGGACGAAGATGAGCAACGCGCTCGAATCCGCTCCGAACACTGCCCAGGAAGATTTCCCCGCCCCAGATACCCCCGTCGTCTCCGTAGCCAGTGCCGTCGAAGCTTACGCCAATGACGGGCTCGTCCCACGCACCGTGCTCAGCAAGAACAGACGCGATGTGGGCGCGATGATGCTGAACCGCGAGCCGGTCCGCGCAGCGCAGCCCAAGCGCGTCGAGAGTCGAGGCGTACTGCGGGTGCGCATCGTGCGCGATGAGCAGGTCGTCACAGCGCACGTCATACATGGAGACGAGATCATCGATGGTCGCTTCGAAGGCGCGAAAGGCCTCGTAGTGGTCGAGATCTCCGATGTGCTGGCTGACGAAGGCCTGTCCGTCGACGGCGAGAGTGATGGTGTTCTTGAGATCCGCCCCAAGAGCGAGCAGAGGACGCGAAGTCGGCAGCTGCGCGACAGCCGCAGGAGCGTAGCCACGCGAGCGCCGCAGAATCGTCGGCCCGAAGACGCCGGCTCGTGCGACTGAGTCATCGACCCGCCGCGCGATTGGCCGCTCGCCGACGAGGAAAGCATCGGCGATTCCAGCGAGCCGGACAAAAGCATCGTCATCTTCATAGGCAATCGGTTCGCTGGAGCGGTTGGCGCTGGTAAACACCAGAACATCAGGCGCACCGGCGGCAAAGAGGAGGTAGTGCAGCGGCGTGTAGGGCAACATCACCCCGAGTTCGTCGTTGTCCGGAGCCACGCCTTCAAGCTCCTGCTTTGCGGGCGCGAGAACGATGGGCCGCGCCATGGATGTGAGCAGGGATTGCGCATCCACCGAAAGATCGACCAGTGTGGCGGCGACGTCCAGGTCTCGCGTCATCAGCGCGAAGGGCTTTTCCTTGCGGAACTTTCGCTCGCGCAGCGCGGTGACGGCCTCGACATTGCGGGCGTCGCATGCGAGGTGATAGCCGCCAATCCCTTTGACGGCCACGATCCCGCCTTCGTGAAGCAGGATTGCAGCGCGCGCAATGCCATCCGCGCCATCGCGGACGTTGTGGGCGCCTTCGAGCAGAAAGATTCCCGGGCCGCAGGCCGGGCACGCCACCGGCTGCGCGTGGAACCGGCGGTTGGCTGGATCGTGATACTCGCGGCTGCAAAAATCATCCATTGGCCATTCGCGCATCGTGGTCGCGGGCCGGTCGTACGGCAGCGAGAGAATCACGCTGTAGCGAGGTCCGCAGTTGGTGCAGTTGATGTAGGGGTAGCCGCAGCGTGGATCGGCGGGGTCGAACAATTCCGCGAGACATTCATCGCAGATGGGCAGGTCGGGCGAGATGCGCACTGTGGGCTGGCGCAGCCGTTCGCTCTCGCGGATGGTAAAGGCGCTGAGGCCCTCACAGTCCGCTGGCTCAACTTCAATGGCAGATATCGCTGCAGCCGCCGGCGGACTCGTTCTCATCTCGCGCATAAATGTGGCAAGGCGCTCTTCGTCGCCTTCAAGGTGGATCTCAACGCCCTGGTCGCCGTTGAGCACCCAGCCGGTGAGGGCGTTCGCCTGCGCGAGCCGATAGACCCAGGGCCGGAAGCCCACACCCTGGACTACGCCGCGTACGCGAATGGAGCACGCAGTGGCCATCAGGAGCCCGGCCCCATGACGCATCCACGACCCTGCCAGCCGACCTGGATGACCTTGCCGTCCTCGACGAGGATGGGCACGGTACGGAGGGTACTGTCGAGCGCGTGAAGGCGATCCCGGGCTGCCAGGTCGGCTTCGATGTCGTACTCTACGAAGTCGCGGCGCTTCCAGTGCAGCCACTCGCGCAGCTCTTCCGTGTAGGGGCAGGCAGCGGTGCCGTAAAGCTCAAGCGGCATGGCGGAGCGTCTCCAGCAATTCGCGAACGATGTGGTAAGCGGAAGCCTGCACTTCCTGGATGCGGGGGATGTAGTCGCTGCGCACGATGATGGGGTAGTCTGCCAGTCCTCGGCGGTGAATTTCACCGCCGTCGTATCCGAGCAGAGCAACGGTGAGCAGGCCGCGCTTGCGTGCCTCCTCCAGTGCCATGACGATGTTGCGCGAGCCGCCGCTCGTCGAGATGCCGACGGCCACATCTTCCGGCCGCGCCTGCGCGATGAGCTGGCGCAAAAAGATAACCTCCGGTCCGATGTCGTTGGCAAGCGCGGTAATGTTGGCGGGTTCCATCGATAGAGAAACGGCGGGAACAGCGTGGTATCCCGCAGGAGGCAGGACGCAGTCGAGCGCCCAGTCGTTGGCGTCGGTGGCCGAGCCGCCGTTGCCGAAGAGGATGAGCTTCCCGCCTCGCGCCAATCGCTGATGCATGGCCAGCGCGGCGCTGCCGATACGTTCTGACTGCTCCTCTGCGAGCTTCGCGCGCAACGCAGCGTCGTCGCGAACCTTCATCTCGATCGAAGCCGCGACCTGATCAAGGATCGCGCCGGTCTCCTGCTTCTGCTGGCCGAGAAACGGATAGAGAAATCCGGCCTGGCCCACGTCCTGCCCCAGCTCGCGATGCTCGAAGAAGACGTGCACCGTCTCCCAGAGCGTGTGATAGAGGATTTCGATCAGCTCCTGGTGGATGAATGGATCATCCGTCGGCGGCTGGAGAGTATAGGAGCCAACCGTACCGGGCAGTGCGAACGTCATCGCGCCCCGAGTTTGAGCCGATGCCAGCGCCGCGCCAACTTCAGGATCGCCTTCGGGAGGGCCGAAGCCCATGACGACATCCGCGGGCTGAACGATCGCGTCGAGCCACGGACGAAACGCTGCCGACAGATCAAGCGCCGGCAAAGCGCGCTTGCCGACGATGACGGGGTGGACGAATTCGACGGAGACGTGCTGCGCGTCAGTCGCGTAAGGGCCACGCCCGAAGGCGAGCAGGCGGCCTCCCCGCAAAAAGCGCTCGGACATTTCGCGGCAGGCCTCGGACAAACGTCTTGCCTCGCGTGCGAAGAAATTCTCAGTGATGTCGTTGCGCAGGAGGAGCCGATCTTCAATCAGCGACGTGATGCGAGCGGTAGTCGAGGCGGTCTCCATAGGTTCAGCAGACGCAGGTTCAGCAGATGCGCGGCAATGGATCGCCAACCAGCATGTCGACGATGCGGCTGCCTCCATAGCGTGTAGTCACGAGCACCGAGCAGGCGGGCTCGGGGCGTACCTCACCGATGATCACCGCGTTCTCTCCGCCTTCGGTAAGCTGCAGCGCGTTGAGGGCGGCGGTGGCATACTCGGGCGCGACCACAGCCAGGAACTGTCCCTCGTTAGCGATGTGCAGCGGGTCGAGCCCGAGCAACTCGCAAGCTCCGCGAACCTCATCGCGAATAGGAATTGTATCCTCCGCGAGAACGATGCCCAGGCCGCAGTCGCGGGCCAGCTCGTTGAGTGAAGTGGCCACGCCACCGCGCGTTGGGTCGCGCATCCAGCGAATCCCCGGAGCGGCCTGCACGGCCATGGCTTCGATGAGAGGCAGCACGTTGCGCGTGTCCGACGCGAGATCGGCTTCGAGGTTAAGGTCGCCGCGCGCCAGCAGGATAGTGATACCGTGATCGCCGATCGGCCCCGAGAGAATCACCTTGTCGCCCGTGCGCACGGAACGGGCATCGACAACGATGCCCGTCATCGGGCGTCCGATGCCCGTCGTCGTGATGTACACGCCGTCGGCCTTGCCGCGCTCGACGACCTTGGTGTCTCCAGCGACGAGAGCGACGCCGGCCTGGCCAAGCGCATCGGCCATGGCGCGAACTTCAGCTTCGAGGATCGCTGTGTTAAGGCCTTCTTCCAGCACAAAGGTCGCGGCCATCGCTTGCGCTCGCGCTCCGGAGACGGCAAGGTCGTTCAAAGTTCCATTCACAGCAAGCTCGCCGATGGATCCGCCGGGAAACTGCAGCGGCCGGACGACGAAGCTGTCGGTGGTGATGGCGAGCGATGTTCCATCGAGCGTGAGAATCGCGGCATCGTTCAAGGGCTGGGCCGAGTCGGCAAAGAGCAGCGGCGCGAAGAGGCCTTCGACCAGCCTGCGGCTGGCCTTGCCGCCGGCGCCGTGGGCCATCTCGATGCGCGGATCGCGAAAGCGGACGGCGGAAGCGGCGGCGCCGTTCAGGCTACGGAGACGAGGCTCTTCCGGTGCTCGTAGTGGTAGTGTGCTGCGCATGAGCCCTCTGTTGAAACCATGAGCGCGCCGATGGGATGCTCAGGCGTGCATTCCTTTCCGAAGAGCTTGCACTGCGCCGGCTTGAGCACGCCCTTCAGCACTTCTCCGCACTGCGCGGCTTTCGGGTCCGTTATGCGCGTGCCCGGGATGGGGAAGCGCCGCTCGGCGTCCCACTCGGCATAGTCATCGCGAAGCTTCAGTGCAGACTGCGAGATGAATCCGAGGCCGCGCCATTCAAAGTAAGGCCGCAGCTCGAAGACCTCCGCCATGGCCTTCAGCGCGACGCGGTTGCCTTCCCACAGCACGACGCGCTTGTACTGGTTCTCGACGCGGGCCTCGCCTGCGCGAAGCTGGTGCAGCAACATCACGATGGATTGAAGCAGATCCAGCGGCTCGAATCCCGAGGTCACGACGGGCTTGCCTTCGCTGCGGGCGATCCATTCGTAGGGACGGCAGCCGATAACCGTCGAGACGTGGCCTGGCCCGATGAAAGCATCAAGGCGCATGTCGGGGGAGTCGAGAATGGCTCGGATCGCCGGAACAATCGTGACATGGTTGCAGAAAACCGAAAAATTACGAATGCCCTCGGAGCGGGCGCGCATCAGTGTGAGCGCCGTCGAGGGTGCAGTCGTTTCGAAACCGATAGCAAAGAACATCACGTGCCGGTCGGGATTCCTGCGCGCAAGTTGCAGCGCGTCAGCAGGCGAGTAAACGATGCGGACATCGGTTCCGCGGGCCTTGTGTTCGAGCGGGCTGCCGCTGGCGCCGGGCACGCGCATCATGTCTCCAAAGGCCGTGAAAATGACCTCGGGATCGCGTGCTACCAGAAGACCATCGTCGATGCGGCCCATGGGAAGCACGCACACCGGGCAGCCGGGGCCGTGGATCAGCTCGATATTCGCCGGCAGAATGTCCTTGAGGCCGAAGCGATAGATGGCGTGGGTGTGACCGCCGCAGACTTCCATGATGCGATAGTGCCGGCCGGTGTCGGCAAGCCGCCGGATTTCTTCCGCAGCCTTGGCGATCAGCTCGGGATCTCGAAATTCATCGACGTATTTCATTGGAAGACTTGTTGAGCAAAAGCATTTTCACCACGGAGCACACAAAGAGCACGTTAGATCAGTGCGGCGGATCGGAGTCGGAGATCCCGTATCCCCGAACCTCCTCCATGGCCTGCTCTGCCTCACCCAGCATGGTGAGAAGGCGCATCTGCTCGAGGGCGTCGTGCTCGCTGATCTTGGTCATGGCGAAACCGACGTGGATGAGCACCCAGTCGCCGGCGACGGGCAATTCCTCCTCGATCAATCCAAGATCAACCTTCCGCCGCACGCCTGCGACCTCGACGGTTCCGAGGTGCGCCTGCGCGGGGTCGATCTCGACGATTTTGCCGGGAATGGCTAGGCACATGAGGCGCCTGCTCCGTGGCTCGCGATCACTCCTGCCTCCGCGCAACGATTTCGAAGGAGAACTTCAACTCGTCCTTCAGCTTGAGCGCCCCGCCCGCAACCGAAACCAGCTTGATGCCGTAATCGGTCTGCTTCAGCGTGAATTCTCCCGATGCCCGTAGCATACTCCCTAAGAGAGTGACCCGTGCAGTGATGGGCTGACGCCGCTTCACGCCGTGAAGGGTGAGTTCGCCGTCCAGATTGGCCGCATAAAGCATCTCGGAGACCCTGCCGACGGAAATGACGGCAGCTTCATAACGAGTTTCCGGAAATTTCGAGCTTTCAAGAACTTCCTCGTTCATCAGCCGCTCCATCTCGCGGCGGTCCTTGGGACTGATGTCATCCTGGACGCTCAGGGATGAAGCCTTGATCACAAGCTGGAAGGCGCTCGCTTCGGGTTTCGCCGGATCAAAGTCCATCCCGCCCGAGAAATCGCGGATGGCAACGGTCGGGTTGTGCCCCATCGCCGAGAGCAGGCCCGCGGCAAAAGCGCGCACGGTAAAGCGGCTGGCGCGGCCGTCGATTGTGTAATGGGTTGCCGCCGTCTGTGGCAGGTTGTCCGTGCTCGTGGAAGACTGGGTCATCAAGTCTCGCTCACATCGCCCGCAGCTTCAGGTAGCGCTCGACATCGGGCAGCGCAGCCTGGGCCAGATTGCCCACTCCGAGCTGGCCGAGGTATCGCCGCACCATGGGATTGGACAGAATCAACCCGGCTCCGAAGATGACCAGGGACAACCCGCCCAGCATATAGAGCGTATCCTTGTCGCTTCCGTTTCCGTTGAGGTTTGGTTCGAGTATTTCCATGGCCACGGTACTACTCCTTTCAGTTACAAATCCTTCAGTTATGAATCCCTTCAGTTACAAATCCCCGAGAAAACTCTGCAACTAATCGCTCGACAACCTTCACAGCCTCGGGTATCGCCGCCTGAACTGGCGCGCTGAGGCCCATCTGTCCCTCGTCGCCGCCGAAGGTTCCCGGCTCGCAGCCCACCAATAGCACCCGCTTCAGCGGTCCATGCATGGCTGACGCCATGCGCAGCACGTTCATCGGATTCATCGCGTGCGGCTCGACGAAGTTCTGCTGGCCCAGCGCAGTTTCGGGATCGTTCAGATCAGGCTCGAAGACATACACCGTGCCAGGCGGCTGCCCGTACGGAAAGGCGTCGATGAGGATGGTGGTCTCATATCCATCCTGCAGCGCGTACGCAAGATCGAAGCCGCGAATGCCGAAATCCGCCACGCGGACGGACGCGGGGAAATCGCAGCGCGAAAGCTGCTGTGCCACTTCAACCCCGAAGCCGTCGTCGCCAAGAAAGATGTTGCCGATGCCGGCGATGAGAATGCGGTGAGTCTGCGCTGTCTCTGTCCTGCGCTGCTCGCCGGGCGGCAGCGGGTCAATCTCTGATGGGTCGAAGAAGAATCGGTGCCCGGGCTGGCGAAGCAGCCCCATGTCGCGGCCGGGATCTTCATCGAGCACCACACACACATGCAGCTTGCCTTCGTAGTCCTGCTCGATGCTTTCAATGGTCGCTACCTGCCCATGAAGGGCGATATCGAGAACGTCCCCACCCTTGCGGGGAAACAGGCGAACGCGGTCGCCGCGTCTCACCTCCTGACCCGAGACCACAATGTGGTCGAGCGCCGCTTTCTCTTCGAGAAGCTGCCACTCCCACTCGTTCATCGACGCCTCCCCGGTTGCAGGGCGGAGCTCGCGAAGCACTCCGTGAAGCTTCATGAACTGCTCAGGCGGCATGCTTTCGGTTCGTTCGAGGATCTGGCGCGTGCGCTCGTCGCACCGGCGCATCTCGTCCTTCTCCGCGTCTGTCATGGTCAGGATGCGCAGCGAGAGGATCTCGTCGATCTCCGTGCCGTCGAAAAGACTGCCCGGGCTCTCCGGCGCGATCTGCGGATAGTCATAGAGGATGATCGGAGACGACAGCATGGTATGGCGCTCCCCCGGCTCTCCAACCAGACACCGGCCACGTTCCAGAGTTGGCGCACGCGTCAGCCAGGCTCTTCAGGTTGGCAGGAGGATCGAGGAGCGAGATGAACTCGCCGTCCTCAAGATGAATGATGGTATGCGTCGACAGGAATGAATCCTTGAGAGCCTCGGCGCGGCTTTCCTGTGGGCCGGATGCGGTCAGATTTCGGATCGCAACCGAAACTTTACTCACGTTGTCCTGGCAGCGCGAAACTGTGACGTCCACAGAGCCGGATACCTCATTCCATTCGCGGATGGCTACGCCCGTGGCCAATCCTGCCTCATCGCGAAGCGCTTCCACCTCGCTTCCGGCTGCAAACTCGAAGAACTGCAGATGACGCGCAGGAATGCTGGCTGCGTATTCGGTGAGAGCGTGGACCTCGCGCTCTCGCGCCTCTTGCCAGGGGATCCAGGTCCGGCCGGCAACATCGAGCTTGTCGGCTGGCTCAAAGTCGAGTTCGCTGTCAGATGGCAGGGCCTCCACTGGCTGCATCAGCCGCCCCACCATGCGATCGACAGTCTGCAGGAAGCGAACCTTTACGCTGAGGCGTGCGGAGGGACCTGTGTGGAACAGGCATTCGGACTGCATCATCGCAGCTTCGGTGCCGTTTTGCTGTTCGCTGTATTCCGGGGGAGCAACTACGCCGAAGTTCCAGCGTTGCTGGTTCTTCACCGCCGATGCCCGATAGGGATACAGCATGTAGCCTTCGTAGAGAACGGCTTCGGCGATCTTCTCGACGTGACCGGGATTCATCGGCTGACAGCCTCCTCCGCGTTGAGCATGCGCTCCAGCGCCTGCTCCCATGTCGGAATGCCGTGCTGCGTCTTGTACTCATTCAGCCGATCGAATACATCGCGGCGCAGGTTGAGCCAGACGCTGTTCGGGTAGTAAGCCCCCATCATGTCGCGCCAGGCTTTTACCGGCAGCCTGAACTTCGCTTCCTGCTCCCACGGGATAGGAGCGATCTGCAGCGCTTCCGATTCATCTGCGTAGAAGACTGTCCCGCTGAACAGAAACTGTAGCGGTATCTCGCCATCGCTCAGGCCGTCGAAATACTTCGTTGCCGCCACGTTGAAGTCGAAGGTGCAGGGCACGGGGAGGTCGACGACCGTAGCGTCCTTGAAGCCCGGCACGATGATGCTGGCGTGGGTCCAGAGGAAGCCGCGAAGCGTCCGGCTCCAGCGGTCCGGCTCACCAAACAGATCGCGCAGGCGTGCCTGCTCGTCGCCCGTGTAGCGGCGGCGGGCGACATCGAACTGGATCTGGCAGCGAAGCGCAACGGTGTGGATCGGCTCTGCGGACTCGGCGTTCGTGATGCGAAGCCTGAACGCGAGTGTAGGGGCGATGGCGTAGGGAACCGCGTCCGCACCCTCGACGCTGAAGCTGAGATCAGGCATGAGCCTCTCCGCTGACGATTTCGGCCTGCGATCTCAGAGCGTCAAAGAAGCGCGCAATGCCGTCCCACACTTCGCTGCCTCCAGAGAGCCCTTTCCAGTTGGCGCGGATATGACCGACGAGGCCGTAGCACTTGTCGATCGGCGCAATGTAGTACTCGGCGTGAGAGCCACGCGCGTACTGGATACGATTGACGAGCAGCGCTTCGATATCTGGCTCCAGGTGATTGAGCACCGGGTTGTCCTCGACGATTTCTTCCCACGCATCGAGGGGCAGCAGCGATTCCACTGCACCTGCAGGACTGGGATAGAGAACGGTGACTCCTCCGGTAACGCTCGAGTGGAAGAAAAATGCCATGTTGATCGGTATGAGCAGGCTCTCCCACTGCGCGTCTGTAAGGCGGAAAGTGCTCAGGAGCCGCACTGACCTCGACACACGACGGTATTTGCCACGTGCGTGCCCATCGAAAAGCAACGCGCAGGCGTCGCAGGCGCAGACAATGTTGCGCGATGCCGGCTCGACAAGATGCGGATGCTCCTCGGCGAGTGCGGCGCTGCATAGTTCGCAGCGTTCGAGCGGTGTTCGCACGCGTGCGAAGCGGCGGAGCGCCGCAAAAGGCTGATCGGAAGGCGGCGTGATATCGGGCATGGTCAGCTTCTCTCACTCGCTACGGAGTTATGAGCGCGATTCGCAAGAAGAGCTTCCAAAGCAACAAAGCCCGAGGTTTCGGCTTCCGGCGAGAGAATCGTGAGCGAAGTCACATCGGGAGCCAGTTCGTAAACGCACTCTTCGAGAACTGATCGGAGTTGATTCGTCGTCGATCCGCAGCTGTGCTCGGGTCCGCGAAGCCTCAGTTCGACAGCTCCATCGCGAATCGCTACTATCTCGGCTTCGCCGCCGAGTTTGCGAAGGCGCGCTCCGGCGTTCTTAAGAGCCATTGCCAGCCGCGTTTCGAGCGGATCGGGATGGAGCGAATAAAGCAACAGAAGGCTCTGTGTAATCGGGTCGCGTCCGAGCCTGGCAATGATCGCCTCGCCTGCCGCACCGGACTCGAAGATGATCTCCATGACGCGATCGATCCCCGCGCCGTGGACTTCCATCAAAAGCTGCACAAGTTCTTTGGTCGAACTATTCGGTCCCGCTGCGGGCGCCTGTTCGAGGTCGCCGACGAGCACGCCCAGCCGCTGGATCTTCCGCTGAAATTCTTTTTCGCCTGTCACGATCCCCCTTCCAACGCGGGCCCGAACCGCGTGCTATGCCCGGGCCCGCTGCTCCCCACTAGCATCTTTTAGCTATCCGACCTGGTGCGTTTGTAGTCCGAACATGGGCGAATGATGTGTCTCGAGTACTTTGCCGTTGCCAAGGTACATATGCACGCCGCAGGGCAGGCAGGGATCAAAGCTTCTGACTGCACGCATGATGTCAATGCCCTTGAAATTCTCGGGGCCGTTCTCCTCGAATATCGGCGTGTTCTGTACTGCGTCTTCGTAAGGACCGGGTGTGCCGTAGATATCGCGCGGATTGGCGTTCCACGGAGTCGGCGGATAGGGGTGATAGTTGGCGATCTTATGGTTGCGGATAACCACGTGATGCGAGAGAACGCCGCGAACGGCTTCGTGGAAGCCGCATCCAATCGCTTCTTCGGGAACCTTGAAGTCATTCCACGTTTTCGTTCGTCCCGCGTGCAGTTCAGCCAGCGCCTGCTCGGCGAAATGCAGAGCGGCGGCCGCTGCATACGCTTGGAAATAGGTCCGCGCGCGGTCGCGCTCAATGGCGTTGCTCCACTTGGGAATCTTCCACTCGAATTCGACTTCGGGCAGCGACATAGTCTTGGGAAGATAGATCTTCACGCTTTGACCGGTCGCCTTGATGTAGCCGATGTCAACGATGCCGGCAAGAGCAGTCGCCCAGAAGCGCGCGATGGGGCCGCCACCGGTGTCGAGGGCAAGATAGTCTCCAGTACGCTTGTCGTACCAGCGCGGAGACATGACCCAGGTGTACTTGCCGGTGAAATCACGCTTTTGCGGCTTGGGGAAGGTGCTCTGGTTCCAGGGGTGCCGCTGGTCGACAGGATTGCCAAGCGGATCTGTCTTGACGAAGGTCTCGGCGTTCTGCCAGTCGTCGTAGTAAGAGCTGCCCAGGAGGATGCGGATGTTGAGGTTGATATCGATCAGGCTGGTCGTTACAAGCTCGCCGTCGACAACGACTCCGGGCGTCACATACATTGCCCGGCCCCAGTCGGCCATCCGCTCGTAGGTATAGTCGCAGACATCGGGATTGTTGAAGGAGCCCCAACAGCCCAGAAGTATCCTCCGCCTTCCAACTTCTTCGTAACCGGGGAGGGCTTCATAGAAGAAATCGAAAAGGTCGTCATGCAGGGGCACTACCTTCTTCATGAACTCCACGTACTTCATCAGGCGGACAATGTAGTCGGTAAATAGCTGTACCGTCGGCACCGTTCCGACTCCACCGGGATACAGCGTCGACGGATGCACGTGCCGGCCTTCCATCAGGCAGAACATCTCGCGCGTCATGCGGCTCATCTGCAGAGCTTCGCGATAGAAGGCTCCGGTGAAAGGATTGAGCGCCGTCATGATGTCGCTAATATTGCGATAACCGTGCAACTCAGCGTGAGGCGCGGCAGTCTTGGTGGCCTTTTCCCACACTCCAGGATTAGTCTCCTTGACCATCTGCTCGCAGAAATCCACGCCGACGAGGTTGTCCTGAAAGATGTTGTGGTCGAACATATATTCGGCCGCTTCGCCCAGGTTGACGATCCACTCCGCCATTGCGGGCGGCTGGACGCCGAAGGCCATGTTCTGCGCGTAGGTCGCGCAGGTGGCGTGGTTATCTCCGCAGATGCCGCAGATGCGGCTGGTGATGAAGTGCGAGTCGCGGGGGTCCTTGCCCTTCATGAAGATGCTGTAACCGCGAAAGATCGAGGAGGTGCTGTGACACTCGGCAACTTTCCGCTTGCCGAAGTCGATCTTGGTGAAGATGCCGAGGCTGCCGACGATCCGCGTGATCGGATCCCAGTTCATCTCTACTAACTGGCTTTTCCCGGTAGTTTCTTCTTTGTGTTCTGCAGCAATAGTGCCCATCTTGTTGACTCCTTCAGTGAGTTCGCTGGGGAATGGTTAGTAGGATCTGGGTTGATAGCCAGTAGTCAGTTCAGCGCGAGGATGACGCCACTTCGGCTCTTTGTTCACCGTGTCGTTGGTCAGCGAGCGCAGCGCCCGGATCGCCCTGCCGTAAGCCCCAACTGTCGTGGTCGAGATCTTTGCCCCCGGAGGCTCGTCCATGAAGGGCATGAACTTGTCGGGGAAGCCGGGCATGGTGCAGCCGATGCAGATGCCGCCGACGTTGGGGCAGCCGCCGATGCCGGCCATCCAGCCGCGCTTGGGCACATTGCAGTTGACCACCGGGCCCCAGCATCCGAGCTTTACGATGCATTTGGGCGAGCTGTAAGTAGTCGCGAAATCGCCCTGCTCGTAGTAGCCGGCGCGGTCGCAGCCTTCATGCACAGTCGTACCGAAAAGCCACGTCGGCCGAAGCTGATCGTCGAGCGGAATCATCGGCGCGAGGCCGGCAACCTGGTAGAGCAGATACAGCACCGTCTCCATGAAATTGTCGGGTTGCACCGGGCACCCGGGCACATTGACGATCGGCAGCCCCGCCTTCGACTTCCAGTCCCAGCCCAGATAGTCGGCTAGACCCATGCAGCCGGTGGGATTGCCTTCCATCGCGTGAATGCCGCCATAGGTGGCGCAGGTTCCGCAGCCAACGACCGCAATGGCCTTGGGAGCGAGGCGATCGATCCACTCATTCGTGGTGATGGGCTGCCCCGTCTTCGGATTGGTTCCGAGGGCCGCCCAGTAACCTTCCTTCTTGATCTTCTCGTTGGGGATCGACCCCTCGACCACGAGCACGAAGGGATCGAGCTTACCCTCTTCGGCGCGATAGTAGAACTTCATGAAGTCATCGCCGACTTCATAGGCGAGAACAGGATTATGCAGATGGACTTTCGGCAGGCCGGGAATGGCTCCCAGCAAAACATCCTCGACGCTGGGCTGTGTGGCTGCGGTGACTGATACTGAGTCGCCATCGCAGCCCAGGCCGGCCGTAATCCAGACAATATGGACCTCGGCTACCGCAGGCTGTTTCTGAGTAACTCGACCGTAAGGCGCTGCTTCCGCTGTCATAGACTGGGGATCTCCTCTCGGAAAATGACGGGCTTCGCCCGCAGCATCCTTGATGACAGGACTCCGCTAAGGCGAACAGTCAATCGAAACAGAGGCCTGAGTTATCTCACAAGCAGGACCGGCCCGATTTTTCCCTCATGCAAATACTCGGGCTGCTATCGGGGATTCTCCGATGGTTCTACTCTGCGCGCTCGCTGACCTTGGACTCGTTGATTTTGGATTGAATGGCATCCTGTACAAGCTCACGTCCGGTGCGAAGAGAGAGCTTTTCCTTGATGTGAGCCTGATAGGTTTCGACCGTCTTGATGCTCAGGTGCAGATTTTCCGCAATTTGCCGCGTGCTGCGTCCTTCGCCGATCTGCCGGAAGACTTCAAGCTCGCGATCGGAAAGCACAGAAAGCCGTGAATTCTCGTTCCATGCCGCGCCGCTGATGTACTGATGAAGCAGCTTGTTGGCCATCTTCTCGCTGAGGTATATCTCGCCGGCAAGAATTCGGCGAATTGCAACCAGGACTTTTTCCGTCGCCTCCTGTTTCATGATGTAGCCGTTGGCCCTCGCCCGTAGCGCACGCTCGGCGTAGATCGACTCGTCATGCATGGAGAGGATGAGAACGGGAAGATCCGGATACAGCATACGCAGGTTCTTCAGCAGATCAAGGCCGTCGGGGCCCTTGAGCGAGATATCCACAATGAGGATGTCGGGCTTGAGCGCTGAGATTTCCCTCAATGCCGCCTGCGCCTCTTCGGCTTCTCCGCAAACCATCAGATCGGGCTCGCGGTTGATCATCAGCGCCAGTCCCTGGCGCAGAAGCGGATGATCATCAACGACAAAGACGGTTTTCTTCTTCGCCTGCGCGCCGTGCTGCGCCTCGATCATGGCCCCTGTTCCTCTCCCCTCAGCGGGAAGCTGCAGCTCACTACCGTTCCCCGCGGAACGCCGCGGCGAACCTCGAGCGATCCTCCAATCATGCCGGCGCGATAGTTCATGATGTGCAGGCCCATGCCCTGATTGGCCGGAGGGATATCGGCGATACCGCGGCCGTCATCTCTGATCAGCAATGTCCCGCGGTCCTGCGCAGCCGTTAATTGCATCATGATCTTTCGCGGCTCACCGTGCTTGATGGCATTGTTCACCGCTTCGCGCGCGATGTGGTAGAGATGCGTCGCCGTGGTCACGTCGTGAACCAGAACAGGCTCACCGCATTGAAACCGGCATGTGATGCCGAAGAGGTCTTCGACTTCCGAGGCCCAGAACTGCAACGCCGACATGAGCCCCTCCGATTCGGAGACAACCGGCAACAATCCGCGGGCGAGTTCGCGCGTCTTATAGATCGCCTCGTTGACGAATTTCACGAGCTTGGCAGCATCTTCGGCCTCGGGCCGGCTTCTCTCGGCGAGCCTCGCTTCGTGCGCCTTGGCCATGAACGCAATGCCGGTGAGATGCTGCCCCAGTCCATCGTGAAGGTCCTGGCCGATGCGGCGCTGTTCGCGCGCGCTGATTTCGAGCAGCGCTTTCTCGAGGTGCTTCCGCTCCGTGATGTCGATGCCTGTGGTGATCACATAACTCGACGTCTCGCCATTTGCGGGCAGAAGCGTGCTCGTCCACGCGATGAGCCGCGGGTCGCCGTGGCGCGTGATCCAGCAGCTCTGATAGCTCTGCGGCAGCAGGTCGCTGCGCAACACCTCGAAAATCTCGCGGAAGCGCTCGGCCTCATCGGGCGCGAGAAAGAGGTCCCACAAGCACTTGCCCCGGACTTCTTCCATCGAATAGCCGGTGGTCAGCTCGCAGGCCGGATTGAATCGCAGGATGTGTCCCTTATCGTCGAGCACGACGACAAGCGCCCCCACGGTGTCGAGGATGGTCGAGACAAAGTTGCGCTCTTCCTGTAACTCCTCCTCGATGTGCTTGATGTCGGTGATGTCGAAGGCCACGCCGTGGATGAACCAAGGCCGGCCGTCCTCGCGGCGCATCATGCGCGCATCGCAGTGAAACCAGATGACGCGCCCGTCGCGTGCGATCACGCGATAGGCCGAGCGCAGCGGCTTGCCGGAGAGAAACATAGCCGCGGCTTCGAGGCTCCAGCGCTGCTTGTCCTCGGGATGGATGCGCTCAAACCAGCGGATCGGGTCCTCGAGCCACTCCTCACGCGAGTACCCGAGAACGGCCTCGATCTCCGGGCTCACGTAGGCCTCGCTGATCCCGCGGTCGAGGTAGGCCATGAAGACAACGGCGGGAATCTGCTCGAGCAGCGCGCGGTACTTGTCTTCGAGATTAGGTGCGCGGACGTCTGTGGCTGTATGATCGCCGCCATTGAGAGCAGGCGAAGCAAAGACCTGCGCCAGGTCGAGAAGCACTGCTTCGGCTTCGGCAAGTTCCGGCGTTCGGTTGAGATCGGGAAACGGGCTTGCGTCGATCCGCGGCGTGTGAGTGCTGTACACCGACATCGTTTTTACTCCGAGGGCGGGGTTGACGTGCGCGGGCTTTTGGTTTGGCCTACAGTATCAACCGGACGAGGGCGGCGACGCCAGCCCGGCTCCTTGTTGAGCGAGGCCTGCGTGAAGCGGCGCAATGCGTGGATGGCGCGGCCGTAGGTCTGGACGGCGGCCGACGACAGCAGCGAGCCCGGAGGCTGCGCCATGAAGGGCATAAACTTGTCGGGAAATCCGGGCATCGTGCAGCCGATGCAGATCCCGCCCACGTTCGGACAGCCGCCGACGCCGGACATCCAGCCGCGCTTGCCCACGTTGCATTGAACTACGGGCCCCCAGCATCCCAGTTTCACGATGCACAGCGGCGAGCCGTATTCCTCAGCGAACTCCGCCTGCTCGTAGTAGCCCCCGCGGTCGCAGCCCTCGTGCACGGTGCTGCCGAAGAGCCACTGGGGACGCAGCGCTTCATCGAGCGGAATCATCGGCGCGCGTCCTGTAGCCATATGTAACAAATACAGTAACGTTTCCGTGAAGTTATCCGGGAGAACGGGACAGCCCGGGATGCAGACGATCGGAATGCCAGCGCTCGAGCGCCAGTCCCAGCCAAGATAATCGGGCAGCCCCATGCAGCCGGTGGGATTGCCCTCCATCGCATGGATGCCGCCATACGTGGCGCAGGTTCCCGCAGCGATCACGGCCCACGCCTTTGGAGCAAGCCGGTCGATCCATTCGCAAGTCGTGATCGGCTGTCCCGTCGCCGGATCGGTGCCGAACGACGCCCAGTAGCCTTCGGCCTTGTTGGTCTCGTCCGGAATCGAGCCCTCGATGACAAGGATGAACGGTGGCGATTTGCCTTCCGCGGCGAGATGGAAGCGGCGCATGAAGTCGTCTCCAACTTCGGTGGCGAGGAACGGGTTATGCAGGTGAATCTTCGGAATCCACGGCAACGCTCCGAAGAGGAGGTCTTCGAGGCTGGGCTGCGTGGCTGCCGTCATGGCGATGGTGTCTCCGTCACACCCGAGGCCGGCGGTAATCCATAAGACGTCCAGCTCCGTAATGGGCTTGCGATCCGGCGGGCGAACACGTGGCATGAGACGGGTTCCTTTCCATGCGCAGACCGGCGCACCGAAGTCGCAACCCGTTTATCTTGGGCCTGAGGCCCGGTTTTAGGCAAGGCCTGGGGACGCGCAACGGTTCACATGCAGCTGATTTTGATATAGCGCTTGATGTCAGGGGCCACCGAAACCAGCAGCGCTACGATTCCCAGGGAAGCAAGTGTGAGGAACACTCGTTTCATTAAAATTCACCTCGTGTTCGGATTTTGAAGACGCGTGGACGCATTGAGGACTTTAATTTGATGCTTTGCGTGAGGGAACTGCAACGCTCTTTGAAAGGACAAAGCTCTAATCCTGTCGCTTGTCCGCCGGATTCGGAGTAAACTGCCGCCTTCGCGCAAGAGGTAAGCAAGAATGACAGATGTGCGTCCGCTCGCCGAGCGCGACCTCAGCGAGGCGCAGCGTATCGTGCGTCGCGCTTTCGGAACCTTCCTGGGAGCGCCCGATCTCGACAATTTCTGGACCGACTTCGACTACGTCTACGGACGGCACGGCGCCGAACATACCGCCTCCTTTGCCGCCGATCGCGACGGCCAGCTTGCGGGCGTGAACTTTGCGACCAACTGGGGCAGCGTCGGCTTCCTCGGGCCGCTGTCCGTGCGGCCCGATCTGTGGAACGGTGGCATCGCCCAGCCGCTCGTCGACGCGGCCTGCCGGCAGTTCGACTGCTGGGGCACACGACATGCAGGCCTGTGCACCTTCCCGCACAGCACCAAGCATGTGTGGCTCTATCAGAAATTCGGCTTCTACCCGCGTTATCTCACGGCGCTGATGGCCGCGCCCGCTCCTGCGAACGGGCCTTCCCTGCCGGCGGAGGCACCGTACTCGGAGCTTTCTCCGGAGCGCCGCCGCGAGGCCGAGGAGGCCAGCTGGGAGCTGACCCATGAAGTCTTCGAAGGGCTCGATCTGCGCGGCGAGATCCGCACCGCAACCGCACGCAACCTGGGCGACACCCTCCTGATCTGGGATGCGAGCGGCCGGCTGGCCGCCTTCGCCGTCTGCCACTGGGGCCCGGCCAGCGAAGCCGGCGAGGGCTGCGTCTACATCAAGTTTGGAGCCGTGCGGCCCGGACCCGAAGCAGCAGAACATTTCGCCGCCCTGCTCGATGCCGCGGGAGCACTCGCGCGGTCAGTCGGCATGGCCAACATTCTGGCCGGCGTCAACACCGCCCGCGAAGAAGCCTACCGCCAAATGCTCGCGCGCGGCTTCCGCAGCCGGATGCACCTGATCCTCATGCACCGTCCGAACGAGCCGGGTTACAGCCGGTCTGGGCTGTTTGTGCTTGACGACTGGCGGTAGGACCTAGCCCTCCGACTTACAGGAAGAATTTCTTTCGCCAGGACGCGAAGAAGAAATAACGGAACTACTACAGCCTCGTTGCGTAGAGACAGTAGAGGAAACCGCTGCGTGTCCGCTATACGAACGGTCGTGCTGTGCACTCTCGCTATCACAACTGCTCTTCTCCATTCTCAGCCAGCCAAAGATCCGGCGGAACCGCCGCTCTCCGGAACATGGTTTGGCAGCTTTGTCCTTGCTACTCCTGACGGCAAAACCAGCCACGACACCGCGGTTTTGATCTTCAGTCAATCCGGCCCACAGGTTGCGGGAAGCATCGGCCGCACCGTGGACCAACAGACGCCATTCAAAGACGGACAGGTGAAGGACAACAGTCTTGCGTTCCACCTTGATGCCGCTGGAGGATTGGATTTCAGTCTCCGTCTGAACTCTGGCCACCTGCAGGGGACAGCCGTCGGCAAAGGTGCAAGGGCCGAGCTCGATATGCAGCCAGCGCCCGGGCTGTTACCCCACCAGGAGCTGGTGGAGCAGATCACGGAGGCGGACACGCGGCTCTTTCAGGCCTTCGACTCCTGTGATGTCAGTCAATATGCGAGCCTGCTCAGCCAAAACCTGGAGTTCTATCAGGACCACACCGGAAAGACCGGATACGAGGAGAATCTCAAGGCGCTTCGCGATCGGTGCGCTGAAGGCATCACATTGCGCAGGGAACTGGACCAGAATTCACTGGTGGTGAATGCGGCCCCCGGTTATGGCGCGATTGAGGCCGGCACGCATCGCTTCTACTCTCGCCAGCAGGATGGCTCAGAACACCTCGATGCGACAGCGCAGTTCACGGAAGTGTGGAGCAAAGATTCAGGCAGCTGGAAACTGGTTCGCATCATCAGCTACGACCATCGCTGACACGGCGCGGCAAACAGCGATCACACGACGGCGCGCCGAAGCTTGCCTCAACGGCGGTTCTCCCATACCGTCGAATTATGTCCGGACTCACGCTCTCACTCGCCGGAAAAGTCGCCCTCATTACCGGAGGCTCCCGCGGTATCGGGGCCGCAGCCGTCCGCCTCTTCCGTGAAGCAGGCGCCCGCGTCGCCTTCAATTACCGCACCGCCAGAGCCGCCGCCGAGGCCCTCTCCAGCGAACTCGGTGGCCCCGAACACTGCTTCGCCATCCAGCAGGATCTTTCTTCGCCCGAGCAGGGCCGCACGCTGGTCGAAGCCACCGTCCGCGCCTTCGGACGCATCGACATCCTCGTCGCCAATCACGGCGTCTGGCCTCCCGAGGACGCCTCCATCGCCACCATGCCCGAATCGCAGTGGCGCCAGACCATGGCCGTCAACCTCGACAGCGTCTTCGGACTCACCCAGGCCGCCGTCGCCCAGATGCAGCGCCAAGGGCGGCCGTCGCCTGACTCCGCCGCTGGGCACATCGTCTACGTCAGCTCCACCGCCGGCCAGCGCGGCGAAGCCTTCCACGCCGACTATGCGGCTAGCAAAGGCGCACTCATTAGCCTGACCAAGGGCCTCTCGACCGAGCTCGCGCCCGACGGCATATACGTCAATTGCGTCGCCCCCGGATGGGTCGAGACCGATATGTCCCTGCCGGCGCTCAGCGACCACGCCTCCGCCCCGAAGATCTTCGCCACGATCCCGATGGGGCGCGTCGCACGTCCAATCGAAGTGGCCGCACCGATCCTCTTTCTCTGCACACCTTATGCTGGATTCATGAACGGCGAAATCCTCAACGTGAACGGAGGCGCGGTGCTGGCGGGATGAAAAAGAATCTCATCCTTCTTGTTCTCCTGGCCCTTGCTCCGCTGATCGGGGCGGGCGCGTCCCACGCCCAGGGTGACTCATCTTCTGACGCCAATCAGAAAAAGGCCCGCGACCTGCTCAGTGCCATGGTGCAGGCGATGGGAGGCGAGCGCTGGCTCTCAATGCAGAATTCTTACTACCAGGGGCGCGTATCCGGCTTCTACCAGGGCAAGCCCACCGGGGCCATCGAAGACTTCTTCCAGTGGCGTACGCCGGACGGCAAGGAGCGGGTCGAATACTCGAAGAAGCACGATGACGTCGTCATCTTCTCCGGCAACGAGTGCTGGGAGGCCAACTACCGGGGCAAAAAGGCGCTGCCGAAGGACATCTGCGACGACTATCAGCGCCGCCGCGACCACTCCATCGACTTGGCCCTCCGCGTCTGGCTCAAGGACCCCAGGACCATCTTGATCTCCGAGGGGCAGACGCTCTCCGAGCGCCATCTCACCGACCAGGTCACCCTCATTTCGCCCACGAACGACGCCATCACTATCCAGATGGACTCCGAAACCCACCTGCCGCGCAGCCGCACCTTCCAATACCGCGACCCGGTCTACAAAGACAAGAACGAGGAGCGCGAGGAGTACGACGACTACCACACCTACGACGGCATCCCCACGGCCTTCTCCATCACCCGCTTCAAAAACGGAGACATGACCAGCCAGCGCTTCCTCTACAAGGCCGCCTACAACGTGCCCCTGCCGCCGGACGCCTTCAACATCGAGGCCGCCGCGGCGAAAGTGAAGAAATAGCGCGCTTCAGCAATTTAGGCACCACCACTGTAAACTCAACCCAGCCAATGCCGTCTATTCCTAGGCATGGGACACATGGTATCCACGGAGCTTCCGCCGCTTGCCCGGGCCGAGTCGCTGCTCGAACTGGCTGACTTCGACGAAGTCGTCCGCCTGTACCGGCCCCGCATCTTTCGCTTCCTCATGGCTTCGCTCGGGGACCGCGACGTTGCCGAGTCGCTCACCCAGGACTGCTTCCTGAAGGCCTACACCGCCCGGCACCAGTTTCGCGGCGAATCGAGCCTGGCTACCTGGCTGACGCGCATCGCGCTGAACCTGGTCCGCGACCATCTCCGCAGCCGGCGCATGCGCTTCTGGCAGAAAACCCGCGACACAGCGCTTGACATTGTCGATGTAGGCGACTGGATCCCCGATGGGGCGATCTCACCGGAAGAAGTGTGTATGCAACAGGAGCGGGTCCGCGAGATCTGGCGGTCGGTTGAGAAGCTTTCGCGCCAGCAACGCACCGTTTTCCTTTTGCGCTTTGTCGAAGAAATGGAGCTATCGGAGATCGCCGAGACCACCGGCATGAACACCAGCACCGTCAAGTCGCATCTCTACCGCGCCCTGCGCATTGTGCGCGAGCGCCTCTCTGGAAAGTCCGAAGGTGAACAATGAACAAGCACCCTGAACAATTTCGTGACACGTTGCCCCCCGACGAGGTTTTGCTCGAGCCCTCGGGCCAGTTCGGCCAGGACCTGCGGAACTTCCGCGCCGCTGTCCACCGCGCCGCCGAGCGCCAGATCGCGCAGCCCGTGGCCTTCGGCTGGCTGAATGCCGCCATGCGCCGCCGGCATGCGGCGCAGCGCCGCACTGTACTGGCCTGGGGGCTTGCGGCCCTGCTCTTAGCCTCCGCACTGCCCCTGCTGCATCATTCGCGGACAGCTGTTCCTGCGCCCATGACACAGACCGATGACACGGCGCTCCTCGACCAGGTCGACACGGCCGTTTCGGAATCGGTCCCCTCCTCGCTCGCGCCGCTCGACGCTCTGGATAATGGCGCCCTCGACAACTGGAACACCACGACATCCACGAACACCCACGCACCGCTGAACAAATCGGAGAAGAAGAATGTCTCTCAATAACCTGAAACGCCCTGCAATGGTTCTCTCGTTGGCGTCCCTCCTCGCCCTGGCTCCTGCCTTTGCCCCCGCCTTTGCTCAGGACTGGCACGGGCCCGCAGGCGGCCCCGCAGGAGCGCCGCCGATGGAACGCGCCTTCCGCGCCGGTGGCCCGGGGCGCTGGTGGGATAACCCCAATGTCGCCCAGCAGGTCGGCATTACCGACGATCAGAAGAAGAAGATGGACGACATCTTCCAGCAGAACAAGCTGAAGCTGATCGACCTGAAGGCCGCGCTCGAGAAGCAGGAAGCCATCATGGAGCCGCTGATCGAGGCCGACCAGCCGGACGAAGCCAAGATCCTCAGCCAGATCGACGCCATCGCGCAGGCCCGCGCTGAACTCGAAAAAGCCAACGCACGTATGCTGCTCGGCATCCGCACTATGCTGACGCCCGACCAGTGGAAGAAGCTGCGCACCATGGCGCAGACTCGCATGGAAAACAGAGGCAAATGGGGAGCACGCGGCGAAGGCCGTGTTGGCCCCGGTGGCGGCCAGGGTGGGCCCGACGGTGGAGCACCGCCGGCGCCTCCGAACGGACCGGGCAACGAGTAGAATTGGCGGTCAGTCAGACAAAAAGAGGAGCGATTTGCCGCTCCTCTTTTTGTTTTCGATGCACGGTAATGGTGAAGTCGTGCGAAATTTCCGAAAAACGGACTCTATAGGCGCTACGCGGGATCACTTCCGGATAGTCCTTTGATCGACCGTGCGGCACTGGCCTGTTGCTTCCATCGTTCAGCATTCACGCCCATCACGAGGAGCCACAGGCAAAGCGATAATTCCGCGAGGAATCCGAGGACCTCAACGGCGAGGGAGAGATAGTGGGGGACGGACGGAAGAAGAAAGGCCAGCCAACCTAAACCGGCAAACGCCATCAGCACGCCCAGAACGCGAGGGAGGAAGCTCGACCTGAGGATGAGATAGCCAATGAGCAGGCAAAAAGGCCCGAAAAACAGCAGGGGGCTGAGGCGTGAGGATGGGAGATGAAAGAGGCCAAAGGCCATAACGACGCATCCAGCGAGGCTAAAGAGAGCTGCCAGCAAAGAGAGACCGCTACTCACCGGCTTGAACAGGCCATAGAAGAGAAGCGTCACAACGAGATAGCACACTGTCGCGATAACATTGATGACATTGCCAAAGGCAGGAAGCCCACGCCCCACCAAGAACTGGGCGAGGACTGCCGTCAGAAAGTAAAGCAGATAAAGGGCGCCCGTCATTCTCGCCCTGGGATGCGACGACGCTTCTCGAATCCATTGATTCATTTCGCAGCCTCCGAAAAGGCCATGCGCACAAGACCATACATCTTGGCGGAGAGCGCGCTTCTTGCCTCAGAGTAGACGCGTAACTAGGTAGTGCCGTCGATCGATAAAATCAGCGCAGCCTGCGAGTGGCGGCGATGCCGAAGTAATCCTGCAAACTGTGCAGCAAAGATTGCTGGCGTACTTCTCGCAAAACGGGCTTTTCGGTAAGTACTTACGACAAGAATTCAATCCTCGCCATCGTCAACCGAGCCCTTACTTGAACTTCACCTCAATCACCCGCACCTCCGGGTAATTCTGGTTCCAGCCGTCGGCCACGTGGTCGAAGATCAGCCGGAACTCCCGCGTTTCGCCCGGCTTGATCGGAGCAGCCGACACCGGCTGCGTATCGACATATGGCTCGTGGGTACGGATCAGGTTCAGCGGCATCGTCTCTTTCTGCACAAGCTGGTTGGTGAAGTCGCGGAACGCCACCTGCACAGAGATTGCGGACACGGTCTTGTCGCCTTTGTTCGCCATCATGCCGTCCACGTAGGTCGCCTTGGCGCCGGCGACGCTCGAAGCCTCGCTCATCTGAAGATTGGAGATCGGCAGATTCGCCGCGTACGGGTCCGGAGGCGCAAGCCCGGCTCCCCCCGGATTCGGCGGCGGCCCATGATGCCCTCGCGCCAGGAAAATCCCAAGCACCACCAGGACAACGACGCCCGCAATGACCCAGGGCAGCACGGAACGCGGCTCGCGAGCCGTCTTGTCGTTCGGGCTCAGAAAATCAGGGGTTTGTCCGCTGGACGCCATCAGCGCGATTCTACATTGGACGGCCTAGGCACCGCAGTCGGATGCTCGAGTCTGGTCATCTGCAATCAGGCGGCTGGCACTTTTGGTTCATGGCATCGTTGCGGTGAACTCGGCTCCTGCTGCTGATCCCAGTTACCTGCGCGTTTATTGACTCAGAGATTAACTTCTGCAAATTTTTTGCTAAAGTAAGAAACTTCTAAGCCGAAAATCCCTCTATACAAAGGTGGAGAGCAACCCACCGCAACAATCTACCGATGACACGAAATCGTATTTAAATTCGCATTTACTGATAGCGAGGAAGGGAAGAAGGGCCTGGCCATGCAGCAACCAACAGAGCGCGCCGCAAGCAGCACTGCAAAAGCCCGGAGACAGCCTTCCGACTACGTCTATCAGGCTGCTACCATCGCTGCTGCTCTTCTTCTGCTGCTGACTGCCGCGGCTGTCTAGGTTTACAGCTCTATTGCATACTGCGCCGACGATTCAAGCGGCACTGCCTTTGGTTCTTTCGTCAGATCAAAAACCAGCTTTTCCAGCACCAGCCGCTTGTCCGGAGGCTGCGAGCGCAGTTCGAGGTCTGCCCGCGCAATCAGCCGCAACGCCCGCGTAATCTCGCGGCTCGACTTGTAGCGCCGCGCCTGCCGGATCAGGTCGTCGGCCGCAAACGGGGGCATCCGGAAACCCTGCCACAGCGCCTGCCAGATCGCCCGCGAATCCCGGACATTCTTCTCGACAATCACCAGCATCTGCCGGAAGGTCCGGGCCAGCATGTAAAGGTGCCCGATCGCCGAATCCTCGGCGCCGTCGGACGCGTTCAGCAGCCCCTGCAGCAGTTCAAGCGCGCGCGGCGTGTCCTTCGCCGAGATGGCATCGGTCAGCTCATAAAGCGAGCGCTGTTTTGCCGCCAGCACCATGGTCTCAACATCGCCCAGCGTGACCTGCTTCTTTTCTCCGGCATAGAGCACCAGCTTGTTCCATTCGCTGGCGATCAGCATCATGTCCGCTCCCAGCGCATCGGCCAGCTCGCGCGCCGCATCGGAGTCAAACTGCACCCCGGCTCGTTCGCTTTCTGAGCTGATCCAGCGCAGAGCGTCGGCCTCATCCACTCGCGCCAGCTCTACCATGCCGCACCAGTCGCCCAGCGTCTCGCGGATGCGCTCGTAGCGGTTCTTATCCTCCATATCGATGCGCCGCGGATCGGACGGGATGCGGATGTGGTCGGCGATGAACACGATCAGCGCCTGCGGATTCGGCGAGCGAAAATACTCCTCGATGGCGGCAAATTCTTCCTTCTTTGCGCCGCGTGTGTAGAGCGCTTTGAGGCCGCGAACGAAAAAGACCTGAAACGGGGCCATCAGCGACGGCGTCCGCGCGCGGTCGAGCACCTCAAAGATGTTGGTTTCGGCAAGGTCTAGGTCCGACAGGCAGAATTCCCTCAGATCCGCCGGGACTAGAGTGTTGATGACCGCCCGGCGGCAGCGCTCGTAGAGGAAAATCTCATCTCCCAGCAATACGTAACCGGCACGGAGACGATTCTCGTGTACCTCGGCAACGAAGCGATCAGCGGCAGTGAACCCGGCGCCCATCTATCGTTGGTCTCCAGTCGCGCGCCGCGGAAAAGTCACAAGTAATTCAGTCATCAGAAGGATTCCAGAATATCCGATACCACCGCCTGCGCGAAGTCACGCGCCAGCCTTTGTGTCGCAGCCGGGTCTTCCAGGATAAACGTCACCAGATCCTCAGTCGTCTCGTACTGCTGCCGGAAAAGATACGCTGAATTCTGGTACAGGACTTTATGGTTCCTGTCGGTCAGCACGACCTTCACCCGGATCGTCACCAGAAAGCTCGAAGACTGCCCCGTCTGTGAGTTGTAGGTCAGCGGAACCACCTGAAAGCTGGTGATGGTCCCGTTGAGGGTCGCGTCCGCGTCCGGATCGGCACCGGGAACCAGATGGTACGGCGTGCGGCTCGAAAACTCCTTGATCACCGCCTGAGTGAACGACACCTCGGTGTGATACGACTGCGTCGCGTTCTGAAAGGTGGGCACCGCCAGCGTGTGAACCGTCTGCGGGAGATGCGCCGCGGAGCCTGCGGTGTGGTATCCGCACCCGGCAGTCAACAGAAGAGACGCGGCGAGCCCCGCGACCAGAGCCTTACCCATGCAAGATTATTTTCGCAGAGGATTCGGCGTAGAAGGTAACTTTCCACTGGCGACCCATGACCGCCAGCCCGTCCCCCTCCGGATGTGTCTCAACGGTGTACGGCGGGCGCATACACCTTGATCCAGTGGCTCCTGATTTCTGGTCTCACGGTTTTGCCTTGCGAATCGAAAACAATCAGATTCGTCTCCAGCCTGGGCATATGACAATCAATGCAGTTGTTCGATACAGGGTGGTCCGGCTTCAAAAATGTCGCGGAGTCCGGCTTGTGGCAGCTCATGCAGCGCTGTGAAAACTCCGCCAGATCATGCTGCGGCGCATGAGAATCATGACACGTCAGGCAGGTCATCTCGGATGCCTGAAAGCAGCGGCTCACCCTCAACATCTCCACTTGATTGCCATGCACGTCCAGCGGAGCATCCGGATCCGGTCGCGGCTGACGGATGTATCTCGCCAGCATCTCGCCGGGTTTGTAGGAAAAGCTCGGCAGCAGTGCATCGCCATGTCCCGCGTGGCACCAGGCGCAAAGGTCCATCTGCCGTTCTCGCGGAAATCTCGCCGGGTTCAGGATGGCGCTGCCTGAAGACGCTCCCGATTTCGTTGTCTCTCGCCGGATATGGTCCCCACCCGGCCCATGACATTTTTCGCATTGGATCCCGGAAACAAAACCCGCGTGGCTATAGCGATTCGACGGCGGCGGTCGACTTTCAATGTAGGTCGCGTGACACTCCAGGCAGCGGGGAATGATCGCGCGATCGAAATCGGCGAATCCATCCCGGTAACCGGGACTATTCACCCAGCCCAGATCTCTCCAATAGGACACGGGCAGCTGAAAAAGCAGATCGTCGTTCCAGTACAAATACGTCTGCCCTTTACCGCCTGATCCAACCACAATGCCAAACTGTTCCGTGCGCTCGCTCGTATGTGGAGGCGTTCCCGCCACCGCCGTCTCAAAAAACTCGTCCATCCCATTCGCGTGGCGCTCTTCCATCCGGAAAAATAAGTTGGGATTCGCAGTTTTCAGAGTGTTGTTTCCCGTTGCGAAGCTGCCCAGAATGGATTGCTCATCTGGCAGCCGGGATGTCAGGTAATGCGCAGTCTGATGGAATGAATTGACCTTGTCCGCATGGCAAGCTCGGCAGGCACCGTCACCCGAGTCCTCAGCGTTTTGATTATGCTGAACAGGTGGCTTCGTGCCCGGCTCCGCGGAGGCCGGGGCGGCTATAAACTGCCATCCTGGCCCAATCACTATCACGCAGAGGATGATGACGAAGGCTCGAATTCTGCATCGCGGGCACGAGCGTATGCAGATCGCGCGGCTCTGTCTTCCCATCGATGAAAGTGTAACCGAGGAAGAGAAAGCAGGTGCGCCTGTTTGGGGGATTCACTGGCAACTCGCAGGACGGCTCCGAACGCTCTCAGCCGATGTGAGACTTCGCTTCGTAGGTTAAGCCTTTGACTGCGAGCTGCGTTTCTCGAATCATCTGGACACAGCCGCAGACCAGCGCGATGACCGCTGAGGCACCGCAGACAACGCCAATTCCGGCTGCGGTCTGGAACGCCGATCTTCCGCCGTAATACACCGCGATAGAACCGGCGATCGAAATGAGAGCCGAACTGGCAAACAGTCCGAGACCCAAGTAAAAGCAGCGAAGTGCTGCCAGCAGCAGTTGAGCGCGCGTTTGCAGCGCGGGGAGCTGAGCCTCAGAGACCTCATAGCCTTTTGCGCCCGGCTCGAGCTTTGCTAATTGCGTGGTCACCGCGTGCGTGCGATCCGCCACGCGCGCGAGGCGATTGTTCGTGCCCAGAGCCAAAACGGACGATGCATTGGTGAGCACCGCGGGAGCTACCACCACGGTAAGGATCGAAAACGGATCGGCAGCCAACGTATATTGCATCATTTCGTCCCCAGCGCTTGCAGATCCGTTAACCGGGATTGGCCGCCGTAGCGACAATCAAACGGATAACTCGAAACGTATCACCCACGCCATCTCTATTCAAGAATCAGCCAGGATAGGCGGTTTTTAACTGACGATGATGTGACCGCTCCCGCACAAACAAAACAGCCTGACCACTTGGATCAGGCTGCTGTTCTGGTTCAGATTGGACGCTATGCCGGCGACGGGCTGCCTTCCGGGAAGCTGGCGCCGCGGCCCGGCTCGGGCTTGAGCACCTGCTGCACATCTCCGGTAGCAGAACCGTTGCCGCCGCTGGGCTTCGGCGGAGGCAGTTCCTTGCCTTCGAGAATCATGCGAATC
This sequence comes from uncultured Acidobacteriaceae bacterium, assembly GCA_963782175.1. Taxonomy (GTDB): domain Bacteria; phylum Acidobacteriota; class Terriglobia; order Terriglobales; family Acidobacteriaceae; genus Silvibacterium. The sequence continues at coordinate 1,316,964 of CAWAIX010000001.1, read as the reverse complement.
TCGTTCGCGTCGATCGTCTCCCGCTCCAGCAGTGCCGTGGCCATGCGGTGCATGATGTCCTGGTTCGTGTTCAGGAGCTCATACGCCGAACGGTATGCGTCATCGACAAAGCTGCGGACCTCAGCGTCGATCTGCCGCGCCGTCTCTTCAGAGAAGTCGCGGTGCTGGGCGATCTCGCGGCCGAGGAAGATCTGCTCTTCCTTCTTGCCGAACGTCAAGGGACCGAGCCGGCTCATACCGTACTCGCAGACCATCTTGCGCGCCAGGTCCGACGCCCGCTCGATGTCGTTGCCCGCGCCGGTCGTCATCTGCTTGAGGAAGATCTCCTCGGCGATGCGGCCGCCCATCAGGATGGCAAGCTGCGTCTCGAGGTAATCCTTCGTGACCGTGTGTTTGTCGTCCTCGGGAAGCTGCATCGTGACGCCCAGCGCCATGCCGCGCGGGATGATCGTGACCTTGTGCAGCGGATCGGCGTGGTCGCGCATGGCCGCGACGAGAGCATGACCGGCTTCGTGGTACGCCGTGACGCGCTTTTCCTCGTCGGTCAGCAGCATCGACTTGCGCTCGGCGCCCATCAGCACCTTGTCCTTGGCCAGCTCGAAATCGAGCATGGCAACAGCCTTGCGGTTGTAGCGGGCCGCGTTCAGGGCAGCCTCGTTGACCATGTTGGCCAGGTCAGCGCCGGAGAAGCCCGGTGTACCGCGAGCCATCACGCGAAGGTCGACATCCTCGGAAAGAGGAACCTTCTTGGCGTGTACGCGCAGCACCTCTTCGCGTCCGCGCACATCGGGGCGTCCCACAACCACACGGCGATCGAAGCGGCCCGGCCGCAACAGCGCCGGATCGAGCACGTCAGGCCGGTTGGTCGCGGCGACCAGAATCACGCCATCGTTCGACTCGAAGCCATCCATCTCGACGAGCAGCTGGTTAAGCGTCTGCTCGCGCTCGTCGTGGCCGCCGCCCAGACCCGCTCCGCGATGCCGCCCCACGGCGTCAATTTCGTCGATGAAGATGATGCAGGGAGCATTTTTCTTGCCCTGCTCGAAGAGGTCGCGGACACGGCTGGCGCCCACGCCGACGAACATCTCCACGAAGTCCGAGCCCGAGATGGAGAAGAACGGCACGTTGGCTTCGCCGGCAACCGCGCGCGCCAGCAGCGTCTTGCCGGTTCCCGGAGGCCCGACCAGCAGCACGCCCTTCGGAATCCTGCCGCCCAGCTTCTGGAACTTCTGCGCCTCACGCAGAAATTCGATGATCTCCTTCAGCTCTTCCTTGGCCTCGTCCACGCCGGCCACGTCCTTGAACGTGACCTTTTTCTGCTGCATTGAAAGCAGCCGGGCGCGGCTCTTCCCGAACGACATGGCCTTGTTTCCGCCGCTCTGCATCTGGCGGATCATGAAGAACCAGAGTGCGCCGATCACGATCACAGGCGAGAACTGGATGAGGATGTTCCACCACCCGCTGCCCTCGGCGTTCTTGACCGTCACCTTCACGCCTTTGTCGGCGAGAACGTCATACAGGTGCGGATAGTTCGACGGCACTGTAACGTGGAAGCTGCCCTTGTCGCCCTTCAGGTGTCCGCGGACTTCGCTGCCGATCACCGTCACGTCGCCGACCTGTCCCTGCTGCGCATCCTGCAGGAACTCCGACCAGGCGATCTCCTGATCCTTCCCTGTACCGGCACTCTTTTGGAAGAGCTGCCAGAGAACGACGAGGCAGGCAAAAATGAATACCCAGAAAATGATTGTCTTGACCGTCGAATTCACGAAAAAACCTCTTCTTTTCTCTCACGCGCCTAGCAGAGAGAACTCCGGGAGTGCGGCTGCATCAACATACACGCCGTCCGTCACCCCTGCATTAGACGCCGCGGCCGGGGACGAAGTATCAATCCATTGCCTGTCGAAAGAACCCGGGCCCCAGGTCATTCACAACCTCCGTTTATTCTACTCCCTCCGTCTTGCGCACAGGCATCCACCGTCCTTCCAAATCCGGTGCCCGTTTTGAGGGATATCGAAATCCGAGCCACTTGCCGATACAAAAACCCGGAAAAAGGATCTTCCGCAGTTCGCGATTAGCAAGTCGGGCGAAGCAGAGCTCGCTCCCGTCACATTCCTGTGGCAAAACCACAGGAAACTGTGAGATGCTCCTGTGGTCAGCACACAGGAGAAGCCTGCCTTGACCCAATCCAAGCTCGACCTGCTCCAGGGAACCCTCGACCTGATGGTCCTGCAGACCCTGGCCTCCATGGGCCCACAGCACGGTTATGGAGTGGCCCGCCGCATTGAACAGGTCAGCGGCGACGCCATCCTGCTCAACCAGGGAACCATCTACGCCTCGCTCGTCCGGCTGCAGCAGCGCGGCTGGATCTCCGCCGAGTGGGGTGCCTCGGAGAACAACCGCAAGGCGAAGTTTTACGCCATCACCGCCCAAGGGCGGAAGCAACTCGCCGAGGACACCGCCTACTGGCGCCGCTTGGCCGGCGTAATGGGCCGCGTCCTCTCTATGCCGAGCGAAGGAGGCAACCAATGATCGATTCTCTGCGCCGCGCCCTCAACCGCCTCCGCTCCTTCTTCCGGAAAGATCCGCTGGACCGCGACCTCAACGCCGAGATGGCCGCCCATCTCGAGTTCGCCATCGAGGAGAACCTCCAGCGGGGCATGTCGCCCGAGGAAGCCCGCCGCCAGGCTATGATCCAATTCGGCGGCATCGACCAGGCCCGCGAGCAGCATCGGGAAACTCGCGGCCTGCCCACGCTCGACATCTTCCTCCAGGACCTGCGCTACACCCTGCGCACCCTTCGCCGCGACCGTGCCTTCACCATCGTCGCCGTCCTGATCCTGGCCTTGGGCATTGGCGCGAATATTGTCGTCTTCAGCGTCGTTAACACCATCCTGCTGCGCCCTCTGCCCTTTTCCAATCCGCAGGAACTGGCATGGATCTCGCCACCGCCGCAAACCTGCGGCATGTCCTGCATGACCTACTCAGCCGACGCCTACGAGGAATTTCGCGCCCAGAGCCGCTCCTATCAGGATGTGACCGGCTACATGGCGTTTAGCACGGCCGATAATCTCCGCCTTAGCGGACACGGCGAGCCAGTACCGGCGACAGGAATCGAAGTCATCAGCAACTTCTTCCAGGTGCTCGGCGTGCAACCGGCAATGGGCCGCCTCTTTACCCCGGACGAGGCCCGACACGGCGCTTCTCCGGTTGTTCTGCTCACTGACCACTGGTGGCGCAGGCAATTTGCTGCCGATCCGGCCATTGTCGGCAAGAAAATCGACCTGAACGGAACACCGGTCACAGTGGTTGGCGTCCTGCCCGCCAGCTTTGACTTCGGCGCAGTTTTTTCTCCGGGCGCAAAGGTCGATGCCTTCACGCCGGAGAACCTCGACGACGAGCGCATGTGGGGCAACATTGTCACCATGATCGGCCGGCTGAAGCCCGGCGTCAGCGTGTCCCAGGCCGCGGCCGAAGCAAAACTGATTGCCCCAAAACTCTACTTCAACGTCAAATACCCCCAGAGTCTCGGACAGTATAAGGACGGCGTCATTCCCGTCCCGCTGAAGGATTATGTCAGCGGCCGCCTCCGCCGATCGCTGGTCGTACTGTGGTGCGCCGTCGGCCTCATCCTGCTCATTGTCTGCGTGAATCTTTCCAATCTGCTTCTGGCCCGGGCAGCCTCGCGCACCAGAGAATTCGCCATGCGAACGGCACTTGGAGCCAGCCGCGGCAGGCTCGTCCGTCAGCTGCTCACCGAGAGCCTTGTCCTCTCCGGCACAGGAGCCATCTGCGGACTCGCCCTGGCCTACGCCGCCATTCTCTGGCTCGCCCACCAGGGTTCCATCGCTCTGCCGCTGCTGAGCAGCATCAAGGTTGACGGCAGCGCGCTGGCATGGACCGTCCTTATCGCGGTTCTCGCCGCAGTCATCTTCGGCCTTGCTCCAGGACTCAAAATGTCCAGCGGCAATCTGCAGGAAGCTCTCAAAGACAGCGGTCCCGGCACCAGCGAAGGCAGAAAACACGAGCGGATGCGTGGCGCGCTGGTCGTCTCCGAAGTCGCTCTGGCCTGCGTGCTGCTCATCGGAGCGGGCCTGCTCATGCGCAGCTTCCTTAAAGTGCTCGATATCGATCTCGGTTTCCAGCCCGACCAGGCTGCCTCAATCAAAGTCGATTACGACGACAACGCTCCCACGGAAGCAGCAAGCGTGGCGAAACGTAGCGTCATCTTCCAGCAAATTCTCGAGCGCGTCCACGCGCTTCCCGGCGTGGAAGCGGCTGGCATCGCGGATTTCCTTCCGCTCGGTCAGAACCGTGCATGGGGAACACCCGTGCCCAAGGGCAAGACTTATCCTGAAGGTTCGCTGCCGGGGCCGCTGGTTTACGTCGTAACGCCCGGCTTCGTCGAAGCCATGGGCATGCGCCTGCGCGGACGGGACTTCGCATGGAGCGACGGCCCGAAAAGTGAGAACGTTGTCCTGATCAACTCGTCAGCCGCGCGCTTCTTCTGGCCCGATGGCAATGCGATCGGCCAGGTCCTTGTCAGCGGCAAAGATGAACTCCACGTCGTGGGCGTGGTCGACGACATCCACGCCGACAGCGTAGAGGGACAGCCAGGCTGGCAGATTTACTACCCGGCGCTGCAGGCCACCCCGGAAGGCGCACAGCTTGTCGTCCGCACCAGCCTGCCGCCGGCCGTGCTCGCCGGAAGCGTTCTTCATGCGTTGCGCGAGCTGAATCCGAAGCAGCCAGCCGCGGAGTTCCGCCCGATTCGAACCATCGTGGACCGCGCCGTCTCGCCGCGCCGCTTCTTCGTTCTTCTGGTCAGCATCTTCGCCGAGTTCGGACTCATCCTCGCCACTCTCGGCATCTACGGCGTTATCTCTTACTCCGTCGCGCAACAGACTCAGGAGATCGGCATCCGCATGGCCCTTGGCGCAACCCAGGCGCACGTGCTCCGCGGTGTCATGCAGAAGACCATGATCCTGGCAATCACGGGAATCGTGCTGGGAACAGCCGCCTCGGCGATCGTCGGGCGATGGATTGCATCTCTGCTCTTCGGAACCGCGCCGACCGACCCCGCAACCTTCGCCGGCATGATCCTGGTCATGACCGCCGTCGCGCTCATCGCGGGATACATCCCCGCCCGCCGCGCCGCCCGCATCAACCCCATGGTCGCCCTGCGCGGCAACTGATAGGAAACTGATATCTGGCTTGGGTGCCCCAGGTCCGGATTTTCGGACCTGGGTTGATCAGGACTTCCGCTTCACCAGCCTGAACTCCCGCGGACTGCGTTCCGCGTGCAGCTCTGCGGTCAACTGCTGCCGCCGCGAGCCGCCCGGCGCCAGCATCGACATCAGTTTCTCCGTCTGATCGAAGTTCAGTGCCGTCCCGAGCTGTCGCGCCGCCGCTCGTAAAATCCTTCGCCGCACCGCCGGCAACTGGGGCAGCCGCTCAAGCTCAAACGCCAGGCTCGACTCATCCGGATGCGTCGAGGTAGCCCTGCCGCCGCCACGCACCGGCTTGCCGGGCAGCAGCAATCCTGGCAGGATACGCCCCAGCTCTGCCTGCCAGTACGCCTCCTCATCGCGTGCCAGCATTGCCATGTTTGCCAGCTGCGAGTAGATCTGCGGATTGTATTCGGCCAGCCTGGGCAGCAATTCGTGCCGGATGCGGTTACGGGTAAACGCCGTATCGGCGTTCGACGCATCCTCGCGCCACGCCTGCCCGATTACCCGCAGCCACGCCTCGATCTCCGTCCTCCGCGCGCCAAGAAACGGCCGTAGGATCACCCCGCGCGCGCACTGGATCGCGGGATGAATTCCGCCCAGGCCCTCGGTCCACGCGCCGCGCAGCAGCTTGTGCAGCACGGTCTCCGCCTGATCGTCCTGCGTGTGAGCGGTCGCAACAGCGTCGGCTTCGCTCTGCTCCAGCAGCTCGCGAAACCAGCCATAGCGCAGGTTCCGCGCCGCCTCTTCTACGGTCTCGCGATTTTCCCGCGCCGCAGCCGGGGTATCGACATCGTGCCGGCGAAAGGCCAATCCATGAACCGCCGCCAGCGAGCTGACAAATTCCGCATCGGCATCCGCCTCAGCGCCGCGAATGCCGTGGTGCACGTGCGCGACCGACAGCACCAGCCCGATCTCGGGAGCCGCTTCCATCAGCCTGCGCAACAGCGCCACCGAGTCCGCTCCGCCCGACACCGAAACCGCGATGCGCATCCCCGGGCGCAGCAGCTTGCGGTCGATTGGCGGCGCTAGGGGCATCGCCTTCTATCCTAGCTATACTTTTCACCATGCTGGAAACTCGAGCGGCCGCAGCAGCAGGCGCGCACCTTTCGATTCAGGTACTGGAGAGCGATTCGGCCCCGCAAGCCATCGAATCCGCGCGTGCACTACTGCTCGAGTACGGACGCTTCGTGAACGAGGCCGAAAGTCCTGCGCATTTCTGTTTCGGAAAGCTGCAGGAAGAGGTCGACGGCCTGCCGGACAGCTATCGGAAGCAGGGCGGCGAAATGCTGCTGGCCCATGTGGACCGCGACGCCGCCGGATGCGTGACCTACCGCGCCGTTGCCGCCATTCCCGGAGCCTGCGAGATGAAGCGGCTGTGGGTGCGTCCCCCGTTTCGCGGACTCGGGCTCGGCGAGCAACTGACCCTTGCCGCCATCCGTCACGCCACCCGCGCGGGGTACGACGCCATGTATCTGGATACCTTCCCGGCCACCATGAAATCCGCCTTCGACATGTATCGCCGCCACGGATTCACCTCATGCGATGCCTACAACGACAGCGACTTCGACGGCATCGTCTTCATGCGCCGCCCGCTGGAGTAGCCCTGATCCGCAGGTTCGGCACCCTGAGCGGCCCGTTCGTCACAACCGTCTTGGACGCCGGCCTCCGTCTGTGTTCTCCTGTCGATTTGGAACCGGCACCGTCTGTAGAAACTGCCTTCCGGAGTCAAACTGCCCGATGAAAGCTCATGCCCTGATGAACGCCCGCACGTGGATACTGCCCCTGGCCATTTTGCTTGTAGCCGTGCCCCTTCTCGCCCCAGCGCAAAACACCGCCGAGACGAAGCCAGCCCTGCTCCCTGGCCTCGACAAGCAGCTGATCAACGCGAGCGCCGATCCATGCACCAATTTCTTCCAGTACTCCTGCGGAAACTTCGCCAAGCTTTATCCCATCCCCGCAGACCAGTCCTCGCACGGCACTTTCGACATGGTGTTCAACTACACCGAGTACACGCTCCATTCGCTGCTCGACCAGTTCGCCGGCGACAATCCATCGCGCACACCCAATGAGCAGAAAATCGGCGACTACTATGCCTCCTGCATGGACGCTTCCATGGTTGATTCGCTTGGATTGAAGCCCCTGCAGCCCGAGCTCGACCGCATCGCTGCCCTCAGCGACAAGAAGCAGCTCGCAGACCTGCTAGCCCATTTCCAGCTCATCGGCATAAATGCGTTCATCAGTCTGGGCGAGCAGCAGGACTTCAAAGACGCCCGCAAGCAGATCGCCGCTGTCGATCAGAGCGGCCTCGGACTCCCGGAGCGCGACTACTACCTCCGCACCGGTGCAGACGCGGATAAGATCCGCCAGCAGTACGTCCAGCACATCACCACCATGTTCAAGCTGATGGGCGAGCCCGAGGACAAGGCGGCGTCCGACGCCAAGAAGGTCATGGATCTCGAAACCGCGCTGGCAAAAATCTCCATGGATGTCACCTCCCGGCGTGATCCAAAAAACATCTATCATCTCCTGCCCGTCTCGCAGCTCGCTACCCTGACGCCGGAGATCGACTGGACCGCATTCTTCGATCGCACGGGCATTCCCCACATCACCGACCTCAACGTTGTGAATCCCGACTTCTACAAGGGCCTGAACGGCATCCTCGCGTCAACAGACCTCGACACCATCAAGACCTACCTACGTTGGCAGCTGGTCACCGGAATCCCCGGCTGGGCTCTCCCGAAGAACCTGGATGAAGAAGACTTCGATTTCTACGGACGCAAGCTCAGCGGCCAGCCCCAGCAACGCGCCCGCTGGAAGCGCTGCTCGCAGGCCACCGATGGTGCGCTCGGCGAAGCAGTTGGCCAGGTCTACGTGAAGGAAAACTTCCCGGCGTCCAGCAAGGCCGCCACCGTGCAAATGGTTCACGACATCGAAACTGCGATGGACAAGGACATCGATACCCTTAGCTGGATGAGCCCCGAAACCAAAGTCAAGGCCAAAGAGAAGTTGCACATGGTCGCCGACAAGATCGGATATCCGGATCACTGGCGCGACTACTCCGCGCTCAAGATTGTCCGCGGAGATGCTTACGGGAATGAAATCCGCGCCACGGAGTTTGAAAACCGCCGCGAACTCGCCAAAATCGGCAAGCCGGTCAACCGTGACGAGTGGCTTACGACGCCGGCCACCGTCAACGCTTACTACAACCCGAGCATGAACGACATCAACTTCCCCGCCGGTATCCTGCAATCGCCGTTCTACGATCCCAACGCGACCGACGCTGAGAACTACGGACACGTGGGCGCTGTTGTTGGCCACGAGCTCACCCATGGCTTCGACGACCAGGGACGCCAGTTCGACGGCAACGGCAATCTCGCCGACTGGTGGACTCCCGAAGACGGCAAGCAATTCGACCAGAAGACGGGCTGCGAAGTGAAAGAGTACGGCGACTTCACCGCCATCGACGACCTGAAGATCAACGGCAAGCTCACACTGGGTGAAAACACTGCCGATAACGGCGGCCTGCGCCTCGCCTACATGGCTTTTCTGGAAGACGCAAAACGCAAGAACATCGACCTTAGCGCCAAAGACGCCAACGGCTATACGCCCCTTCAGGAATTCTTTATCGCATTTGGACAGAACTGGTGCGGCAACTTCCGGCCTGAGCAGATCAAGCTGCAGGTGCAGACTGATCCGCATTCTCCGAACAAGTTCCGTGTCAACGGCGTCGTCCAGAACATGGGAGAGTTCGGCGAGGCCTTCGGCTGCAAGCCAGGCCAACCGATGATGCCGGTCAACAGCTGCCGCGTCTGGTAAGGACTGCGCGTCCAGCGGAACTGCTCAGACGTCTTTAGACTGGACGCCATGCGCATCATCGAAGTAAAAGATCCGGGCGGACCCGAACAACTGGCCGTGGCTGAAGCTCCGGTTCCGAAGTCCGGCCCCGGCGAAGTGCTCATCAAGGTCGCCGCCTGCGGCTTGAACCGGGCCGATATCTACCAGCGCGAGGGGCATTATCCACCCCCGCCCGGAGCTTCGCCCATCCTCGGCATGGAAGTATCCGGCACCATCGCGGAACTCGGCGAAGGCTGCGATCCACGCTGGAAAGTCGGTGCCCCCGTCTGTGCGCTGCTCGCGGGTGGCGGATATGCAGAATACTGCCTAGCTCCGGCCGGCCAATGCCTTCCCGTCCCGCCGAAGATCGATCTGATCGAAGCAGCAGCGTTACCCGAAGCCGTCTTCACCGTCTGGGCCAATCTGTTTGACCCGCCGCGGCTCCGGTCCGGCGAAACCTTGCTCGTCCAGGGTGGCAGCAGCGGCGTCGGATCCACAGCCATCCAGATCGCCGTCGCCTTTGGAGCTCGCGTCGCGGCAACGGCGGGCTCAACCGAAAAGGTGCAATTCTGCCTCAATCTCGGCTGCGAGCGCGCCTTCGACTACCATGACGACTGGTTCGCCGCCGCGCGCCAGTGGTCTCAGCCGGGCGGGATTGATGTGATTCTCGACATGGTCGCCGGCGAATATTTCCCGAAGCATATCGAGCTTCTCGCCAAGGACGGCAGGCTCGTTCACATCGCCACGCAACGCGGGGCCAAGGTCGAACTCGACCTGCGAGCCGTCATGATGAAGCGGCTCATCGTTACCGGCTCGACGTTGCGCTCACGTTCTGTTGCCGAGAAGACCGACCTGCGCGACTCCATCGAGCAGCACGTCTGGCCTCTGCTCGCGGCCGGAAAGCTCCACCCTATCGTGTATGCCGTGTTTCCGCTGTCTGAGGCTGCCGAGGCGCACCGGCTCATGGAGTCCAGTCGCCACATCGGAAAGATTCTGCTGCGCACCGATTGAGTGGGCCGCCTCACCGATGACTTAGCCGCAGCGACTCCCAGCTTCCGTCGCTCGCCCATCCACCGTCGACCGAGAGGGCGTGGCCGTTCACAAAGCCGCTCTCTCGCCCGTCAGCGAGAAACGCAATGGCCCGCGCGACATCGTCTGCAGTAGCAAATCGCCCCATCGGTACGCGGCCGGTAATATCCGCATCGGTATAGGTGCCCCGCGCCTGGTCGGCGGTGTCCATCTCCGTCTTCACCCATCCCGGACACACGGCATTCACCCGCACGCCGCGCCCGCCCCACTCCGCGGCAAGCGTTCGCGTGAGGCCTATGAGTCCGTGCTTCGAGGCGTTGTAAGCAGCGCGGTCGGCAATGCCCAGCAGCCCCGCGACCGAGGCAACATTGACGATCGACCCGCGTCCGGCTTCGAGCATCTTCGCGCCAAAGGCCTTCGCCAGTAGAAACGGCGCGACCAGATTTACTTCGAGCACGCGCCGGTAATCCCGCGCCGGAGTCTTCTCCGCTGGCGAGATCAGGCTGACGCCGGCATTGTTCACCAGCACATCGGCGCGCCCGAAGCGCCGAAAAACCTCGCCTGCAAATTGCTCGATGACGGCTTCCTCTGCAATATCTCCGGCAAAGCCCATCGCCTCGCCGCCGCGCTCTTCAATCGCGCGAACCGTCTCGTCGGGCATGCGCAGATCGATCAGCGCCAGAGCGAATCCGCGTTGCGCCAGCAGTTCCGCTGTCCGCCGCCCGATCCCCTGCGCGCCTCCGCTGACAACGGCGACACCTTTTTCTTCCGCCATGCTCTCATCGTCGCACAGACCTTTCTGCAGGCGTGGGAGAGAGCCCCCTCGGCTCTCTCCCGCATCGAATTTATCGCGCGAAGCTCGCGTAACCCAGTTGGAAGGGGTTCCCGCCGAGCGCGGCGATCAGGTACCACCCTGTCGCCCCGATGTGTTTCGACGGGCCATAGGTATAGCCGAAGCCGGTGTCCATCAGGCTGGTCGAGGCCACGAGACCCTCGCCAAGCGGAATGGTCACACCGTTCACCGTCTGCCCCGCGCCAAGCTCGCTTTGCCCGATCTCGATCTGGTTCAGGAAGCCGATCGCTGTCGTCAGGTCTTTGAAGCGCGCCTGCAGAGTCTCGCGCCCCGCGATCGTCCGGGCCAGCAGCCCCGCTACCGTGTGCGATGTGCCTTCGAGCCACACCGCGTTCGGATCGCAGCCCGGTATCGTCGGCGCGAAACTCGCCGTGTCGAAGACCATCCCGGTAATCTTCTGCTCGCCGGTTAGACTGCTGTTCGGAGACGAGGCCGTATCCGTCGACTGCAGGTTCGCGACCGCCCAGTCGATCGTCTGCTTGTAGTGGTTATCGAGCAGCGACAGGTACGACCACACCTGGCAATCCTCCGGAACCGGATATGGATTGATCGACACCTGGTCGCCCAGCGTTCCGGTATAGAAATACCCGCCCGCCGCGTTATACATCGCCTGCACAAATGCGAAGGCATGCTGCGCCAGGCTCACCCATGACGCGCCGTTGCTTGCGTTGCCGCCATGCGTTAGCTCCGCCAGCATGGTGAAGAACGCATAGGTGTCAATATTGTGCTCCGTCGACTTGCCATTCGTTGACGGCACCGACTGGTTGTACTGGTTGATGTTCGTCCCGAAGGAATATCCGCCCGGCCCCTGCGTGTTGTAGGTATTCGTAACGATCCAGTTCCCCACTTTGAGCGCCGCGCTCAGATATTTCACCTGCCCGGTTCGCCGGTAAAGCTGAGCCAGCGCCATCCCCGCCCACGCCTGGTCGCCCACCGCGCTCGTGTAGAAGTAGAACGGAAACGCCGCGGGATTGATGTAAGCTCCGTCCGCAGTCGGCGTATTCACGAAGTAGGCCTGCCCGAAGCGCCCGTCCGCGATCGGGAAATTGTTCGCCTGCGCGTAGATCAGTCCGTTGCCCAGAACCTCCGCGCGCCGCAACCCGTCGGCGTTCCCGCGCAACAGATAAGCGTGGATCGATACCGCGTTATCGTACGTAAACGAGGTGGACTCGAGACCGCCATCCGAATAACTCTGCGTCAGACGCACCGTGTCCCCGGTCGCGTAGGCATCCATCATCATTTCCTGGAACGCAAACGCGCTGTTGATCGAGCCCAGATAGCTTGGCGGATCAATCCGCTGCAGGCTCGGGCTTAAACCAGCCGCAAACGCCGGTTTTGTTAACGCCAGCGGAGCCAGTCCCGCCGTCGCTGCCGCTCCAACACCCATTCCGAAAAAGTCTCGTCGCGAAACTACTGCTCTCATCGTTGTCAGCCTCCTGTTTTGGGTTCAATCGACCCGGCAGGGAGTCTACTCGCGCAGTCACGCACCCGGCAACAAAGACACTCCGAACCTGCCGGCTGTAGACTGCGTAACAAATTCCAAATGCGGCCCCGATCCCGGCCGCGCGGAGCGACTCATGCACGACCCGCTTTGGATGCACATCTTTCTCGCCGTTCACATCGCCGCCGGCAGCGGAGCTTTCGTGCTCGCGCCGCTGGCCCTGCTCACCGCCAAGGGCGGCAATGCGCACCGGCTCTGGGGCAGGATTTACTTCTGGTGCATGGCTATCGTCGGCTTTACCGCACTGGTCATGGCCATTTACCGGCCAATCCTCTTTCTCGCGCTGGTCGCCATCTTCAGCTTCTATTCGGCCTTCGTCGCCTACCGCGTCCTCGGACAGAAAGCCGCCTGGAAAGGCGAGTCGGTGGTGAAACCACTCGACTGGATCGCCGCAATCCTCTGTTTCGCCGCCAGCGCCGGCCTGGCTCTCCTCGGAGCCTTCCGCCCTGCCCTCGTGTCGAATCTCGGCATCCCGGCCATCATCTTCGGAGCCGTCGGCATGCGGATCTCCGGCGGAGCCATGTGGGGCTTCACGCATCCGCCAAAGGAAAAGATGTTCTGGTGGTATGCGCATCTGCAGGGCATGATCGGCAGCTACATCGCCGCCTGGACGGCCTTCTCCGTCGTGACCATCGGCCCGTTGCTTCATCACGCCTGGTGGATATGGATCTTGCCCGTGACCATCGGCGTTCCCGCCATCATTGCGACAACTGCCAACTACAAGCGGAAGTTCACTCCGAAACCAAAAGCCGTCGCTGCGTAGCAATCGCGAAAAAGAAAAACGGCACCCTCATCCAAGGGTGCCGCCTAAATAGTAACTGTACCGGCTACTTTATCTGGAAACTCCCCGTCAGCGGCGTCTCCACCGACGACGGTCCCACCAACATCTTGTATTCTCCCGGCAGGAGCTGCCACCCGTCCTTTTGCTCGTCAAAGACCGAGACATACTTCGGATCGATCTGCAGAGTCACCGTCTTCGACTCGCCCGGAGCCAGCGTCACGCGATCGAAGGCCACCAGCCGCTTGTAGTTCTCGCCCGCCGAAGACGGCAGCGCCGCATAAACCTCGGCGATCTCCGTCCCTGAGCGGCTGCCGGTGTTTTTCACGTCGAAGCTGACCTCGCGCCCCTGCGGATCGACCTTCAGCCCCGAGTACTCATAGCTCGTGTACGACAGTCCGAACCCGAACGGAAACAACGGCTGAAGGTTCTTCGATTCGAACCACTTGTAGCCCACCCGCGCGCCCTCGACGTTGTAGTCCACGTCGAAAGGCGGCAGCCGCATCAGCTTCTGCGTGGTGCGCTGTCCGCCGCGCACCGTCGGCACCTCCACCGGCTGGGGTTTCAGGTCAATGCCCGGCACCTCGGGATGCGGCAGCTGGTCGTCACTCTTCGCGAATGTCACCGGCAGTTTCGCCGAAGGATTCACATCCCCGAACAACAAATTCGCAATCGCCTCGCCCCCGCCGATCCCCGGATACCAGGCTTCCACAATCCCCTCGACCTGGTCGGCCCACGGCATCGTCACCGGGCCGCCAGTCTCCAGCACCACAATGGTGTGTGGATTCGCCGCCGCCACCGCGGTCACCAGCGCGTCCTGGTTGTCCGGCAGGGACAGGGTGCGCCGATCCATCTCCTCGTGCATCGGCTGATTCACAAAAACAATCGCCACATCCGACGCCTTCGCCAGCGCGGCCGCCGAAGCATTGTCCGTGCCGGCATTGAACTCCACCTTCGCGTTCGGCGCATGCTTCTCGATGTACTTCATCGGCGACGACGGGAAGTACACCGTCTCGCCCCAGTTCGCCCCGCCCGGGTGCGGATTGGCAGCATTACCGCCTGGCGGATCGACCTGTGCCGACCCTCCCCCCGACAGCACTCCCACATCCGCACGCGAGCCGATAATCGCAATCGACCCCGCAGACTTGAGCGGCAGCGCGTTGTTCGCGTTCTTCAGCAGCACGATGCTCTCTTCCGCGATCTGCTGCGCGTCGTCCCGGCCCTTGAACGGATCAACGACCGACCGCGGCATCGGCGGATTGTCGACTACTCCGGCGGCAAACATGCTGCGCAGGATGCGGTGATCCATATCTTCGAGTCGCGACAGCGGCACCTGGCCCTTCTGCACCGCATCCTTGAGCGCGTCACCGAAGTAGTTGTCCTCGGGCATCTCCTGGTCGAGGCCGCCGCGCGCGGCTTTCACCGTGCTGTGCGTCCCGCCCCAGTCGGAGAGCACCCATCCTTTGAAACCAAAATCCTTCTTCAGAACGTGATTCAGTAGCCAGTCGTTCTCGCAGGAATAATCGCCGTTCACCTTGTTGTACGCGCACATCACTCCCGATGGTTCGGCGATTCCAATCGCAATCTCGAACGCCAGCAGGTCACTCTCCCGCGCCGCCTTGTGGTTGATTTCCGCGTTCAGGATGTTCCGGCCCGTCTCCTGGTCGTTGAAGGCGTAGTGCTTGATGTCGCCCATCACCTGCTGCGCCTGCAGGCCCTTCATCAGGTTGCCGGTCATGGTCCCGGCCAGCACAGGATCCTCGCCCGCATACTCGAAATTGCGCCCGTTGCGCGGCTCCCGCGTGATGTCCACGCCGCCGCCGATCGACATGTTGAAGCCCTGCGCCCGCAGTTCACGCCCGATGACGGAACCGTAAAGCTGAGCGCCCTTCGGATCCCAGCTTGACGCCGCACCCAGCGTTGAAGGCAGCAGCGTAGCGTACCGGCTCTGCATCGCGGCCAGACGCACGCCCACGGCAGAATCGGCCATGTTGATGTCCGGAATGCCCAGCCGGTCGATTCCGAGCACATAGCTCGCGCCCAGGTTCGACCGCGGTGGAATAGGATCACCCTCGCGCAGCGCCCCCCACCCCGTGCCGTGCACGAGCTGGATCTTCTCGTCGAGCGTCATCTCCTTGATGACCATATCGGCGCGCTGGTCCGGCGAGAGCGACTTGTCGTCCCACGGATGGTGCGGCTTTGGCTGCTGCTGATGGTGTTGGGCGGAAGCGAAAATAACCAGAAATGGCAGAAGCGCTGCCAGAGTGGCTGCGCAAAGGGGCGTCCTGCTGAACCTCATGAATCTCCTGACCCGATGAACGAAATATGGGACTGAACCCCTTGAGGTCCAATCACCGAACGCCCGGCCATGCTAAATTCACGGCAATATGACGGTCAAGCTGAAACGATTTACTTCAGTAGATGCACACGCAGGAGGTGGGATAAGATGCGGAGCATCTTTTGGGAACAGCGCTAATTCCGGCGAGCCGCCGCGCCTCGGTCGGGGGGGTCCCGAGGATTGCAGTTTAGGGGGGAACTTGCTATCTACCGGCTTCTGCGCGCCTGGAAGCGATCGATGGAAGTCACGGTAGCGTACACCGGCTGCGGTTCCGGTTGCGGAGCGGAGAAAGCTGCCGCTGCATCCGCCATTCGCTGCAGGAGGGAGGAGGGTGTGACTGGCTGAACGATGACCTTGTAGGGCCGGCGGTAATGGGAGATATTGGCTACAGTAACGTCGCGCATGGGTACTTTGCTCTACTCTGCGATGTTACTATGCGGGGATTTTACAGGCAATAACTTGTTTCTGGACTTAACCCTATTTTTTCAAGGCTGCCTTGACGCTCTCCGGCCGGAATGCCCGCTCGACGGCCCCCGATATAAATCGCCGGGGAAGGAACCGTTGGACGAACACCGTCGCGTTGTTTACAAAGCTCGGAAGCACCCAGTATTTCCCCCGCACCAGCCCTTCGAGCCCACGCCGGGCCACCTCTTCCGCAGTCTGAAACCCGCGTCCCCCGGCGCTGGTAGGCGATCCCGCCACCTTGCCGAACTCCGACTCCGTTGGCCCCGGGCACAGCGCGCTTACCTTGATGCCGAACCGCGCCGTCTCCTCTGCCAGCGCTTCGGCCAGCATGCGGTCGAAGGCCTTGGTCGCGGCATAGATCGCCATATACGCTACCGGCTGATAAGCCGCCGTTGAGGCCACGATCATCACCCAACCGCGCTTCCGCTCGATCATCTTCGGCAAAAACAGCCGCGTCAGATCCACCACCGCCGTGCAGTTCACATCGACCATCGTGCGCTGCCACGCCGGATCGCCCGTGACGAACTCGCCGTAATATCCAAAACCAGCGTTGTTGATCAGCACATCCACGGCTCTGCCGCGCCCTTCCGTGGCGTCGAAAAGCTGCTGCGGGGCACCCGGATCGGCAAGGTCCGCCGGCAGTACTTGGGTCTCGACTTTGTGCTCGCTGCCGAGCCGCTGCGCCAAACCCTCAAGCCGGTCCACCCGCCGGGCAGTAAGAATCAGGTTCGCGCCCGAAGCAGCCAGTTCCATCGCCAGCGCCTCTCCAATGCCCGCGCTCGCGCCCGTCACTAGGGCCCATTTGCCTTGAAACGCACTTCTGACAATCCCCGATCCAGCCATTATGTCTCTCCTGAATCACACTGCGATGGTTCGAAATCCCAATTGCTCCGCCGCTTCGAGCAGCCGCCTGTCGCCAGAGATGAAGGGACGACTGGCAGGCCTTTGCATCGTCCAGGTGTAGGCAGCCGCAAGTTGCAGAGCGTCGGCCGCACGCAATAGAAAACGGTCCGGCAAATCTTCGGCAAATGAGCGCAAAACCCCATCCGGATGAACTTCAAGCCACTCCTGACGAAGTATCTGCAGCTTTAGAGACGCTTCGCTGCGCTCTTTTGCTGAGATGAAGCCATGCCGCAACTCACGAGCGAGCGCGCTTCGGGCCTCAACGGGCGTGGCCCACCAGGCGACAATAGCGAACTGCCCGAGTAGTTGATGTGCCAGCGAACTGGCTCTCTGTTGAAGACATAAGGGAACAATGGCGCTTGTGTCCCAGAACGCGAAATCCGTCACCAACCCTCCTCGCGCTCTTCGAGAACCGCTCGCTTCCCAGCCTCATTGTCGAGGTCGGGCCCTGGCATCGCCCAAAATTCCTCTAGCCACTTCTTTCTATCTTTCGATGGATTTTTCGGAGGCACCAAAATCCCTCGGGCAATCAAAAGCTTCTCCTGCTCCTCGACGCTCTCCGGCACGTACGGCACAATCCGCGCCACCGGTTCATTTCGGTCGCGCACGATGATCTCCTCGCCCTTGCGAACTTCCCGCAGGTGAGCGCTCAGATGATTCTTTAGGTCGCCGATCTGCACCGTCTTCATGGCTAAATTCTACCACTTGGCCAAATGACCAAAATCTTGGCCAAATATGCCGCACTTGGCCTAGTCATAAACTGACGCCGCCGCCTGGAACTCCTCGCCGACCCAATTCGTGAAAGCGTCCGCAGACTGATGCCGTCCGAGGAAGCGCATCACGATCTCCTTGCCGGGCATGGAGCCGCCCGGCTCCAAAACCGTCCGCCGGTACCTCATCGATGCCGGATCATCCAGCGAATGCTGCGAGAACTGGCTGTAGAAATCCAGCGCAATCACCTTGTCATACAGGTAGGTGTAGTAATTCGATGAGTAGCCCACCAGGTGGGTGAAGCTCGAATACATGTGATTCCCGTCGATCCACTTGTAGGGTAGAAACCGCGCGTACAGCTCCTGAAATAGCGCGGCAAGATCGAGCGTCGCCGGATCCGCCGTGTGCGTCCGGAGCGAGTACGTCGTATAAAAAAGCTGCGTCCGCACCCAGTCCGCTCGCCCGAAGGCGCCGGCGCGGTTCATCCGTTGCACCAGCTCCGCCGGAATCGGCTCATCGGTCTCGTAGTGGTGCGCAAACGTCGCCAGCAGGTGCGGATCCCGGAAGAACTCCTCCAGCATCTGCGACGGAACCTCGACGAAATCCCCTTCCGTCGCGATCCCGCTGATGCCTGCCCACCGCTGCCGGCCGCCCATCAGCGCGTGCATCAGGTGCCCGAATTCGTGGAAGTACGTGATCACATCGGAGTGCTGCAGCAGTCCGGGATCGCCCTGTTTGCCTCTCGGGAAATTGCAGATCAGCGCCGCCTCGGGAATCTGCCGCGTCTCCGCAAACTCGCCCTCCCGCCGTTCAAGCACGCCCGGAATCAGCGGATGCGCCGAAAACCACTTGTCCTTGCCCTCGCGCGGGTGCATATCGAGGTAAAACCTGCCAATCAGGCTCGCCCGCTCCTCGCGGTCGCAAGCCTCCTCGTAGACGTCGTATGCGACCACGTCTTCGTGCCACACCTCGGCATCCGGCGCCCGGCGGAACTCCAGCTGGAACAGCCTCGCCGCCGTCGCTAAGACCCCCTGCTCGACCCGATCGTACGGAAAATAGGGACGCACCGACTGCGAATTGAACTCGAAGGCCGATCGCCGGTACTGCTCCAGCCAATATCCCCGGCTCGACGCGTCGATAATCTCCAGCCCCGGCTGCATGCTCTGCGCAAACTCGAGGACCATTGAATACTCTTTTTCCGCGCCGCCTCGGGTGGACGTGTCCAGATCGTCCAGAAAAGCCTGCATGTTCGCAGCCGACTCCATCATCTGGTCGGCAGTCGCCAGGTCGGCCCAGTTCGAAAAACCCAGAATCGTCGCTATTTCCTTTCGAATCCCCAGAAGGTCCAGCAGAATTTGCTTGTTCTGCGGATACGCCCGCGTGTTGAAGGCCAGAAACATCCGCCGCCGCAGCTCGGGAGACTGCGCGAATGTCATCACCGGCTGATAATCCGGAAACTCCGTCGTCAGAGTGATCTTGCCGTCCTCGCCAGGCTTGTGCGCGTCCAGATAATCCTGCGGAAGACCCTCCAGATCCGAGACATTTTCCACCGCGACGGTCTTCACGTCCTCCTGTACATTCCGCCCGAAGGTCAGCGACAGCTGCGTGGCCTTATCCTGCAGTTCCCTGATGCGTGCCCGGGTCGCCTCATCCTTGTCGACGCCGGCCAACCGATACTGCAGCAGCGTCCGGCCGAGATAATGCCGGGTCGCTTCGTCCCCGTCCTCCGGAGGAACCTCTGTCAGTGCCTGGTACACCTTCTGATTCAGGCCCAGCGCCACGCTCGCCTGCGCCACAAGCTGCGTGAGAGCCTGCGCCGCGTCGCGCACCGCCTTGTCCGGATAGACGCTGTCCAGCAGCGCCGTCTGTGACCCCGTGGCCGCCAGTTCGGCCACCGCCTCATCGTAGGGACGAAGTGTGTTTTCGAACGTCCGCGGACCCTGCACGGCCAGCAACCGGTCGACTGCGTACTGATGCTGCGCAAGACGCTCCTTGACCCAGGCCTCCAGTGTCTCGGCCGAGACCTTACCCGACCCATCCGGGTTCCATGGGTGGGGAAAGGGATAAGCATCTACGGCCTGGGATTCGTTGTTTGTCAGCGTTGCTTGAACACTATTGTTGTCCGCCGGTTCGCTCATGGCCACAACCTCTCATGCAGCAGGTTAAACCAGCAGGCGCTCTGGTGACTTCAAATGCACGAGGATTCACGCGAGAGGTGTTGCATCCAGGCCGCGCACCCGTTAAGATGCCGCAATTGCAGCCATGAAGGCACCAAACAAAGTGGACGAGGCGCCCGCCCCCCGGGATCGTATCCTTTCAGCGCTTTCGCCACATTTCATCCGCGCGCGCATTGGGAAACTCTGCGTCGCCATCATCGGGTCCACTCCGGCGGAAATGATCGACAAAGCCCTGGAGGCGGTCCGCGAGAACACCTTTATCGAGTTCCGCCTCGATTACCTGCCTAGTCCGCTGGTGGCGTTGTCCAAAATCAAGCAATTCCTCGGCGAGCGCAGCGAGGTGACGGCAATCGCCACCTGCCGCCGCGTCGCTACCGGGGGCAAATTCAAGGGCACCATCGCCGCCGAGATCGAAGTGCTTGAAAAAGCGGCTTCCGCCGGATGTCATCTCGTCGACGTTGAGCTACAGACGGCCGAGGCCCTCAAGCAGGGACAACTCGACAAGCTTCGCGCCCATGGCGCAGCCCTCATCATTAGCTATCACGACTTCACTACCACCAAGGATCTCGACGGCATTTTCGAGCGCATTCGCCCCTACGAGCCCGAGTTCATCAAGATCGTCTCCACTGCCAGGACCCTGGCCGACAACGTCACCATGATGCGCTTCCTCGAGCGCACCCGCGACATGGCCAACGTAGTCGGAATCTGCATGGGAGAACAAGGGGTCATCAGCCGCGTCCTCGGCCTGCGCGCAGGCAGCATCTTCACCTTCGCAGCCGCGCACCCTGGCGAGGAAACCGGCCCCGGCCAGATCTCCGTGCGCACCCTGCACGAGACCTATCGCATTGATCAGGTCGAGGCAGCCACCAAGGTCTACGGAGTCGCCGGCAATCCCATCAAGCATTCCCTTTCGCCGCTCATGATGAACACCGCCTTCCGGCGAGAGACCGTGAACGGCGTTTTTCTGGCGCTGCAGACGACAAAGCTCACCGACCTGCTCACTCTCGTGCGCGAGGTGCCCATCAACGGGCTGGCCGTCACCATGCCGCTCAAGGAGGAGATCCTCCAGTATCTTGAGAAAACCGATCCGCTCTCGGAGAAGGTCGGCGCCTGCAACACCGTCGTGCGTTCGCAGGACGGCAAGCTTTACGGCTTCAACACCGACGTGGCCGCGATCGTCCGGCCGCTCGAACGCCGCCTCCAGCTCAAGAACGCGAAGGTTCTCGTCATGGGCGCCGGAGGCGCAGCCCGTGCCGCGGTCTTCGGCCTGAAGGACAAGGGAGCAGAGGTATTCATCCTCAACCGCACCCCGGAAACAGCACAGAAGCTCGCCCGGCAAGCCAAGGCCAAGACCTTCAAACGAGACCAGCTCGCCAAAACAAATTTCGATGTCATCATCAACGCCACGCCGGCGGGGATGCACGGCGTAAAGCCGGCCAGCCTGCTCGAGCCCAAGGAAATCAACGCGCGCCTGGTCTTCGATCTCGTCTACAACCCGATCGACACGCCTCTGATCCGCATGGCCCGCGAGAAGGGCATCCCCGTCGTTACGGGAGTCGAGATGTTCGTCCACCAGGGTGCCCGCCAGTTCGAAATCTGGACCGGCAAGCCCGCTCCCGAGGACGACATGCTGCGGGTCGTTGTGCACGCGCTGCGCCAGCAGGCTGAAGCCGCCAAACAGAGCGCAAACACTACCCCCGACAAATCAGCCTCGCATTAGAAATGCCTGGCAGGCGTAGACGGCCGGACGCTGCCTGAGCCCAGAGAACCTACCACATCCCCCAGGCCCGGCTGATGTAGTCCGTCATCGACATGGTGATGAGCACGAGAAACGTGAAGAACCCGGCAGCTACCGTGAGCTTCGTCAGCCGCGAGCTGTACTTCACATGCATGAAGAAAAGGATCACCAGCACCGCCTTGATGCAGGCGATAGCCAGGGCAACGACTACGTTGAAGGCGTACAGATCGACGTAGGACGCGGCCACCGTAAGTGCCGTGAGGAATAGCAGGGAGGCGAAGATAACACCGTACACCTTCGGGCTGACAATGTGCTCCGCGTGATGGGTCGGCTCGGTATCCAGTATCTCTTTCTGCGTCAATTCAGACATCGTTTCGCCTCTGTTTTAGTTCGCTGCGCTCTGTCTTACTGGTGCCGGCTGATCAGATAAAGCAATGGGAACAGGAAGATCCACACAATATCGACGAAGTGCCAATATAAGCCGAAATTCTCGACCGTCGTCATGTGTCCCTCTGTATACGCTCCGCCCCACGCTCGAACCACCAGAATGATCAGGAGCGACACGCCGATGACCATATGCAGGGCGTGCATGCCGGTCATTGCGAAGTAAAGCGAGAAGTACACCTGCGTCTTCTCGGCCATATCGAGCGGCAGCGGCTTGTCCTCGGGATAGTGTGGATCCTGATGAACAAAGTCGTTGACGCTGAAGTTCAAGCCGGGTACGTGGTGTTTCTCCCACTTCTCGTGATACTCATCCGCCTTGATGCCAAGAAAGACGCAGCCAAGGAAAATCGTCGCCAGCAGCCAACCGACCAGCGGCTTGCGCCATCGCATTTCGGCGGCATGGACGCCCATGGCCATGGTGAAGCTCGAGCAGATGAGCACCGCCGTGTTGGCCGCTCCGAGCGCGATGGATAGCTGATGGCTTCCCGCCACGAACGCCGGATAGTACCAGTTTCGGTAGATGAGATAGGCGGTGAAGAGCCCGCCGAAAAACATGATTTCCGTCAGCAGGAAGAGCCACATCCCGAACGTGGAGGTCTCTTTCTGCTGCTCCAGATTCGCGAAGTGATGCCGCAGATAGGGCGGATGTTCGTGCTCCGCCTGCTCGTGCTCGGGATGGGTTGCGATCGCCTGGCTATCCAACGGTCTGCACCTCGTGTTTTGTCTTGTTCGCCAGCCACTCGTAGTCGTAGGCCTCGTAGTCGACCACCGGCGTCTCTTCAAAGTTCGACGTAATCGGAGGCGACTGGATCTGCCACTCCAACCCAGTAGCCTGCCACGGATTCGCCCCTGCAATCTTCCCGTACTTGAGCGACCACGTCAGGTACAACATCGGCAGCAGATAACCCACGCCCAGAACCGTCGCGCCCGCCGTCGACAGCACATTCAATACCTGGAACTCCGGCGGATACGCCGCGTAGCGGCGCGGCATGCCGAGATATCCGAGGATGAACTGCGGGAAGAAGGTCAGATTGAATCCAATGAACGTCACCAGCGCAGCCAGCTTCGACAGCCCCTCGGGATACATCCGGCCCGTCATCTTCGGCCACCAGAAGTGCACACCGGACAGGAACGCCATGAGCATGCCGCCCACCATGACGAAATGGAAGTGCGCCACGATGAAATAGGTTTCGGTCAGGTGGATATCCATGCCCATCGAGCCGAGGAAGACGCCCGTCAATCCGCCGATGGTGAACAGCCCCATGAAGCCGAAGGCGTAGAGCATCGGCGTCTCGAAGGTGATCGAGCCCTTATATAGCGTGAACGACCAGTTGAAGATCTTGATCGCCGAGGGCACCGCCACCAGCATGGTCAGCAGCGAGAAGACCAGCGCCGAGTAGTTCGAGATGCCCATGATGAACATGTGGTGGGCCCAGACAAAGAAGGCGAACACCGCGATGGCCACCGACGAGAACGCGACCGCCGTGTATCCGAAGACCCGCTTGCGGGAGAACGTGCTGATCACCTCGGAGATCACGCCCATGCCGGGCAGAATCATGATGTAAACCGCGGGATGCGAATAGAACCAGAACAGGTGCTGGAAAAGCAGCGGGTCGCCGCCCTTCGCCGGGTCGAAGACCCCGATCCCGATCAGCCGCTCCAGAACCACCAGCACCAGCGTGATAGCCAGCACCGGCGTGCCCAGCACCATCAGCACCGAAGCCGCATAGTTCGACCATACAAACAGCGGCAGCCGGAACCATGTCATCCCCGGCGCGCGCATGCGGTGCACTGTCACGATGAAATTCAGCCCCGTGAAGATCGAGCTGAAGCCGGCGACGAAAACCGCCAGTCCCGCCGTGATCACGTGCGTGTTCACGTAGTGCGTGCTCAAGGGAGTTGTGAAGGTCCAGCCGGTGTCCACGCCGCCAAGAATCAGCGCCGACAGCGTCATAATGCCGCCGACCACATACAGGTACCAGCTCAGCAGATTGATCTTCGGGAAGGCGAGGTCTTTCGCGCCCACCATGATCGGCAGCACGAAATTTCCGACGGTCGCCGGCACGGACGGCACCAGGAACAGGAACACCATGATGATCCCATGCATGGTGAACATCTTGTTATAGGTGTCGGCCGCCATCAGGTCGGTCGGCGGAGTCAGCAGCTCCAACCGCACCATGCCCGCAAAGAACCCGCCGATAAAGAAGAAGAACGTGATCGAGATCAGATACAGGATCGCGATCCGCTTGTGGTCGCCCGTGAGCAGCCAGCTCTTCAGGCCATACCCGTCATTCAGATATGACCGCTTCGGCAGAGTCGCTGTTGTCTGGTCCGGCAGACTGACGATTGTACTCATTGCTTCACCATTCCCGCCGCTGCTTGCGCAGCCTGCTGCGCCCGGCCCCCGTTCGATGCCGGGTTCGACGATTGATTCGATGCCGGGCTCTGAGTCGAGCTCTGTACCTGGCTCGTATTCAGAGTTTGTTGTATCCGATAATTCGAGTTGAGCCTCTTGATATATTCCACCAGATCGATCATGCCTTCCTCGCTGATCTGGCCCTGATATGTCGGCATGATGGGCGCGAATCCCGCCATCGTATGCATGGTTGGATTCAGAATCGAGTCGCGCAGAAATGCGTCATCCACCATCGAGTACGACCCGTTCGTCATCTGCACTCGGGTCATGTATACCTCGGCTAGGTTCGGGCCGCGCGCCGTCGCGTTGCCGGAGTGGCAGGCGTTGCAGCCGAGGCTGGCAAAGAGGCGCTCGCCGTTCTGCGCCAGTGACATGCCGCTGGTCGAGCCCTCCGTCCACCGCTCATAGTCATCCGGCTTCAACACTGTAATTGTGCCGATCATCTGCGAGTGCAACGTTCCGCAATACTGCGTGCAGAACAGGTGATAGGTCCCTTCCTTCGTCGCCTCGAACCAGACCGTCGTGTACCGCCCCGGGATCACCTCGCGCTTCACGCGGAAGGCCGGGATCGAGAAGCTGTGGAACACATCCTGCGAGATCATGGTCAGCTGTATCGGCCGCCCCATCGGAACGTGCAGCGAATCGATCTCGTGCTGCCCGCCCGGATGCTCCGCCTTCCACATCCATTGCTTGCCGACCACGTAGATGTTCATCGCGTTTGTCGGCGGGTTATAGATACGGAAGTACAGCAGCGCGCCCCACACGAACGCCACCATGAACAATGCCAGCGGGATGATCGTCCACGTAGCTTCCAGCAGCGTCGAGCCCTCGATCTGCGTCGCCTCCGGGTTGCGCTCCTTGCGGTACAGGACCGAAAAGCCCACCACCAGCGCGATCACCAGCACCAGGCCCACCAGCGAGATCGCGATCAGGAAGAAATAGAGCGCATCCGCCTGCGGAGCGATGCTCGACGCCTCCGGCGGAAAGAGCGCGAAGTGCGTGAGCCAATTAACCAGAAATTGCCAAAGTACTGGACTTATAAAATGCATCGTTCCCTTTTATCCGTTCGGATATTTCCGGTCCCTTTCCAGATCGCGCCGGAACATCATCGTCATAAATCCGCCAAGCCCGAAAACCGTAACCACGCACCCAAACTGCACCACTCGCGCAACCACCAGGCTGTGCTTGTTTAACTGCGGATCGTACCGGTAGCAGTAAGTCAGAATCGCATCCACCGGCGATCCGATCTTTCCCGCCGACGCCTCCACCAGCCCCAGCCGCAAATCGTTCGGCGGATACTCGACCCCAAGGTAGTACTGCGCGACCTTGCCCTCCGGCGTCAGAATCTCGATCGCGCTCGGGTGCGCGAACTGGTCCATGCGCCCATCCGGTCCCGGCACCCGCGCATATTGGAACCCCACCGCACTGGCCACCGCGTTGATCGCGGGCTGTTGCCCGGTCAGGAAATGCCATCCGTCCGCCGTCTCCGGATGCCCGTACCGCTTCAGATAGACCGCTTTCTCGCGCGCCGCGATCGCAGGAGTTTCCGTCGGTTCGAAGCTGACAAACACCACATCGAAGTCCCGCCCCGGCACGAACTTCACCATCTCCAGCGCGCTGACCAGCCCGTTGATCTCCTCCGGGCAAACCATCTTGCACTGGAAGTACACCAGCGACAGCACCACCGGCTTCTTGCCGAAGTAGTCGCCCAGCCGCACCGTCTTTCCGGACTCATCCCGGAACTCGGCATCAAGCGGCACCTGCGCATTCAGCCGCTGCGTGACTTTCACTCTCTCGAGCACCGGCGGAGCCTGATCGCTGACCGCTCCCATCTGCTTGTCGCCGTAGCTTGAAACCTGCCCGCGTGCAATCGGAGCGATCAGGCAGACGAAGGCCAGAGCGGCAGCAATCCCCGCCGCGCCTGTCATCCGTTTTCGTCCTGTGCTCACCCTCTGCATTTCGAATCCCTGTGCTCTGCGATCTGAGCTCTGCTATCTATTATTCGCCTTCGTCGAAGCCTGTTCGCCCGGCAGCTTCGTCGGACCCATTTCCTGCTGCTCATATCCCGTGCGAGCAAAGCCATCTGTCAGTGGCACCTGGACTACCGGCCTCGTTTCGCCTGCCATCAATGGCTCTGTCTGTGCCGGTTGCTGCGCCACCGGCAGCCCACGCTGCGCAATGATCTCCATAGCACGGTCGATCGGGATCCGCACCTTCGCGTGCGAGCTATCGATCCATGTGTAGTGGTCGAGCAGCAGGTCCTCGCGTCCATGCAGATTCGCCAGGTCCTGGTTGCCGTCGTCGATTTCAAGGCGCGGCGTCGCAAACCTCTGGGTTAATTGTTGCAGCTTTTGCTGCTGCTCGGCTGGATTCGACTGCATTCTCCATCTTGCTCGGCTGCGGAACATTTTCAGCATTCCACTTGTTCGGCGGCCCGTCGGCCTCCTTGAGCCTGTTATTGATGATGATGCCCAGGCCAAAGCACAGTACGAAGAAGACTCCCACCGACACAAACAGTCCGACGATGAAGACCGCGATCCCGTGTACGCTGACGTCGGTAACTTCATAGCCTTCTTTCAGCGAAGCTTTTTTGTCGTGCGACTCGTGCTCGTCATGCGTGGGCATGTTCAGCCTCCAGGATCTCCTCAAGGTGCGGATCGTTGGTCGCCAGCACCGGGCGCTGCTTGAGCTGCGTGAAGAAGTACGCCAGCCAGAAGGCCACCAGCGCCACCGGCAGCGTCGCGTACTCCAGCATTCCCACGCTGAAGTGCAGGTTGCGTCGCGCATCGGTGAAATTTGGCTCGATCAGCCACCACAGGTCCCATGCGCGCGCAAAAATCATGATGCAGCAGACCACCGCCAGCCGGCTCTTGATCCGCTTGAGCGAGGCCGACAGCAGCAGCGTGAAGGGAATCAGCCAGTGGAAGATCACATCCAGCGTGGCGATCACGCCCCAATTGCCGCGGATGCGGTCGAGATACCACGGAATCTCTTCCGGCGAGTTCCCTGACCAGATGATCAGGAACGCTCCGAACGCCAGATACATGTTCAGCATCGTGAAGGCGAAGCAGAGTTTGCCCATGTCGTGCTGTTCGGTCACACGGAACGTCGACCGGATCGGCTCCGCCTTCGACAGCCCCATGAGCGTCAGCAGCGCGAGCGCGAAGACGCCATAACCCTGAGCCACCAGGAACTGGAAGCCATACACCGTCGAATACCAGGTCGGATCGAGCGACATCACCCAGTAGATGACGCAGATGAAGAGCAGGAGCGAGTACAGCAGCAGTCCGAAGCCGCTCAGGTTCTCGAACTTCGTCCTCCAGTAAGCAACGTCTGGCTCCGGATCGGCGTCACGCTTGAGCGACCACTTGTTCAGCAGCGTGATGTAAAGTACAAAAATCGCAAACGCCAGCAACGACACAACCCAGAAGCTGCCGGCGTTCAGAATGCCGTGCTTGTAGTGGATGGCGTGCGCCAGTTCGTTCTCAATCTGCCCGTTCTTGAGCGCTGTCGCCCAGTCGGCGTACTTCGCCCAGCTGTAGAGTTGCCCCATCGATGCGCCGAAAATCCCCACCGGCAGGAACAGAAGCAGAACAAGAGGCCAGGTGCGGGTCATCGCTTCGAGCGGCCGCCGGATGATCAGCCCCCACTTGCCGCCCGACAGATATTGCACGAACAGCAGCGCCATGGCGCCGAAGCAGAAGTTGAAGCACATCATGTAGCCGTGCAGCCACGCCCGCAGAAAGTGGTTCCAGTGATCGCCGCTCAAAAAGCCGAGAATGACGGCGAGCACCAGGAACACCCCGCCGACCATCAGCGCGCGGGACCGCCAGGCATCGACCAATGCCGGAGCATTCAGGTCCTGGGGCAGCGTCTTCGCTTGATATCCGTGTGCCATGCGTTTCCTTATTTCGTAACCGCCTTGGCGCCTTCGCCGCCATGCGTCATAGAGCTTCCTGCATTACTCGGATTCTGAATCGTCGGATTTGGAGCCTTCGCGGCCTTCGCTGGAGCACCGGCGATGATGGCGGTCTGTGGCTCCGCCGAAACCGCCGTGCCCGGTAGCGCCCACGGTCCGGCCCACTCCGGATGGCCTTCTCTCTCCGCAACATCCTTCAGGTTCTCGATCTGTGTCCCCGCCGGCACATCCGCCTGCGTCGCGTTCTGGCTCAACTGCAGCACGCGAATATACGCCGCTACCGCCCAGCGGTCCGCCGGCGGCAGTTGCGCCGAGTAGTCCGGCATCGCCCCATAGCCGTTCGTCATCACGAAGAAGTAGTGGCTCAGGGGTTCGGCGAGACGCTTCGCATCGTGATAATTGCCCGCTGGCTTGTAGCCGCGCATCACGATCATGCCCAGCCCGTTGCCTACCCGCGAGTGGCATGGCGTGCAGTAGATGTTGAAGCGCTCCTGTCCGCGCTCAAGCACCTCCATCGTCGCCGGAAACGGCAGCGCATCCTGCTCCTTGCCATCCACCAGTCCGGTGTAGAAGTACTCATCCTCGTGCAACTGGTTGCGCGATACCGTCCCTACCACCTGCGGACGAGCCGATCGCCCGTCGGCAAAAAACTCCGTCCCGCGTTGCGGAATCATCTTCGGCTGGTTCTGCATGTCCTGCCGGCACCCGGCAGCCAGCATCAGCGCCGCGCCGGCGGCTACCGCAAGTCCGCGAAGAAACCTGCGCCCTGCGCTCTGTGCTCTGCGCTCTGTCTTAATACTCCACCTCCACCACCGAAGACGGCTCGTGGCTCTCGAGAAACGAACGCGTCTCGGCCAGCTCGAACTTCGGGTCGCTCGACTCCAGGCACAGGAAAAACTTGTCGCTGGTCGCGCCGCTGCGGAAATTCGGCGCATTGAACAGGGGATGGTACACCTGCGGCAGGCCGCACAGCGCCAGCATGCAAAAGGCCGCCGAAAGTCCCGCGAACAGGATCGTCCACTCGTATGCGGGCACGATGAACGCCGGCCACGAGAAGTATGGCCGCCCGGCGATATTCAGCGGATAAGCCCAGATCGAGATCCACGACTCGAGCAGGAACATCGCCCCCAGCCCCAGCAGGCCGCCGATCAGCGTGACCAGAGGCACTTCGTTCTTGTGAAACCCGATCGCCTCGGCCGCTTCCTCCACCGGATAAGGCGCATAGCAGTCCATCCTCCGGTATCCGGCCGCATAGGCACTCTCCGCGGCATGCACCAGTTGAGACGGCGTTTCGAATTCGGCCAGCAGGCCGTAGGTTCCTTCGCGTTCAGCCATCAGTCACCCGCCTCGAGTTGTGGTTCCCCTTCCGGCCGTATCTTCGTCTGCGGAAGCAGCATGCGGATCTCCGACATGGGGATCATGGGCAGGAAGCGGATAAACAGGAAAAAGAGAAACGTGAACAGACCCAGAGTGCCGGCAAACGTCGCGTAGTCCCACTTCGTCGCGCGGTACGTGCCCCACGACGACGGCAGGTAGTCGCGATACAGGCTGGTCACGACAATCACAAAGCGTTCGAACCACATGCCCGTGTTAATGATCAGCGACATGATGAAGATCAGAAATGGATTGCTGCGGAATTTCCTGATCCAGAGCAGCTGTGGCAACGCGATATTGCAGGTGACCAACACCCAGTAGGACCACCCCATGGGACCGAACATGCGGTTCCACATCATGAAGTATTCCCAATGGCTCGCCGAGTACCAGTACGACATGAAAACCTCGGTCGAATAGCCGTAAGCCACGATCAGCCCCGTCGCCAGCATCACCTTACCCATATTGTCGATGTGCCGGATCGTGATCATATCCTCGAGGTGATAAAACTTGCGGATCGGAATCGCCAGCGTGATCACCATCGCGAAGCCCGAATAGATGGCGCCGGCGACGAAGTAGGGCGGGAAAATCGTCGTGTGCCAGCCGGGAACCAGCGCCACCGCGAAGTCGAAGCTGATGACGGTATGCACCGAGAGCACCAGCGGCGTCGCCAGGCCCGCCAGCAGCAGCGAAGCCGTCTCATACCGCACCCAGTGCCGCACCGAACCGCGCCAGCCTAGGGCGAGGAATCCATAGAAGAACTGCGCAAACTTCGACTGGGCACGATCGCGCAGCGTACCGAGGTCGGGAACCATGCCGATATACCAGAACACTACCGAGATGGTCGCGTATGTCGACACCGCGAAGACGTCCCACAGCAACGGCGAACGGAACTGCGGCCAGACATTCATCGTGTTGGGGTAGGGAAACAGCCAGTACCCCAGCCACGGACGGCCTACGTGGATCAGCGGAAACATTCCGGCGCAGACCACGGCGAAGATCGTCATCGCCTCGGCGAAGCGGTTAATCGAGTTGCGCCATTGCTGCTTGAAGAGCAGCAGAATCGCCGAGATTAGCGTTCCCGCGTGGCCGATGCCGATCCACCAGACGAAGTTGATGATGGCGAAGCCCCACGCGACGGGGATCGTAATGGCCCAGATGCCGACGCCCACCAGGAACAGCCACGTCACCGCCGTCAGCAGCATCAGGACGAATCCGCCCGCCAGCGTGAAGCCAAAAAACCAGCCCAGCGGCGTGTGAGGCGTGAGTACGATCCGCGAAATCTTTTCCGTAACCGACTTGAAGGAGTGCCCGGGCGCGAGCACCCGGTATTCCCCGGTTGCCGGGTCGATCATCGGATCTTTGATCTCTGGTTCCTTTGTTGCCATCGCCTTAACCTCTCAGCCTCGAATCAAACTGCAATCCGGGTGCCCCTCGTCCGGATCTTCGGACGTGGGAAACTGGGCTCTTCGCGCTCACGAAGCAAACTCCCCGCGCGCCTTGGACAGTTCCTCGTTGATATTCATCACTTCGGCCACATATGTCGTGCGTGGCCGCGTGTCGATATCGGCCAGCACGCCGTAGCTCCGCTCCTCTTTCTTGAGCTTCGCTACTCGGCTGTTCCCGTCGTTGATGTTCCCGAAGACGATCGCGTCAGCCGGACACGCCTGCTGGCACGCCGTCACGACCTCGCCATCGCGGATGAGCCGATTTTCCTTATCCGCCTGAATCTTCGCCGCCGTGATTCTCTGCACGCAGTAGCTGCACTTCTCCATCACGCCGCGACTGCGCACTGAGACGTCCGGGTTGCGCATCAGCTTGAGGCTTTCAGTCTCGTAATCGGAGTAAAGCAGGAAGTTGAACCTGCGCACCTTATATGGGCAGTTGTTCGAGCAGTACCGCGTGCCCACGCAGCGGTTGTAGACCATCATGTTCAGGCCTTCCGGCGTATGCACCGTTGCGCCTACCGGGCAGACCTGCTCGCACGGAGCGTTCTCGCAGTGCTGGCACGCCATCGGCTGGAAGTGCGCCCGCGGTGCAGCCAGGTCGCCTTCGTAATACGTGTCGATGCGCAGCCACTGCATCATGCGGCCGATCCGCACCTGCTGCTTGCCGACCACCGGGATGTTGTTCTCCGCGTAGCAGCTCACCACGCAGGCATTGCAGCCCACGCAGGAGTTCATGTCGATCGACATGCCCCACGCATTATGGTCGTATAGGTACGACGGGAACATGCTCGTCGTCGGCTCCGGAACGTCCTTCCCATCGCCGATGTGCGCGAATTCCGGCTCCTTCTTGAACTCCTCGAGCGTCGCCCAGCGAATGATCCCGCGATCGATCGCCTCGTTGCCTTCGAGCGAATGCGTCCCGCTGCCGTCGCCACCCACCGCAACCGAGCGATGGTCCTGGTAGTGGCTCTTCGTCACCGCGAAGCCCCACGTACCGGACACCTTCTTGACCGTCGCGCCCGTCGCATAGAGCGGCGAGGCCGAAGGCCGAATCTGGTACGCGTCGAATCCTACGGCGCCCCCCACGCGGCCTATCCTGCGGCCCTGGCCCAGGTGAAGCGTGATGCTCCCATCGGCATGGCCGGGAACCGCCAGCGCCGGAGCCAGCACCTTCTTGCCGTTCAGCGTAATTTCGAGGATGTTCTGCTCTTCGAGGCCCAGCTTTTCGAGCATCGCATAGCTCATCAGCGCCGCGTTGTCCCACGAGAGGTTCGTTACCGGCCGCGGAACCTCCTGCAGCCAGCCGACGTTTGCATAGCGCCCGTCCCACACATTTGGATCGGGCCGAAAGACTATCTCGATCGCATCCGCCGGGGCCTGCGCCGCGGGTGCGGGAATCTGCGCCTTGCCTCCGCCACTCTTCGGGGTGAACGCTGTGTCCGCAATCCATCCGTCGTGCAACGCCTTGCGCCAGCCGAAGTCCGCATCGTTCGGCTTGCCCCCCGTTTTTTCGTTTGAGGTCTTGTCCTTCCAGGTCTCGCGCACCGCCGCGTAAGCCGAAATGTCCGGATCGCTCAGGAAAGACTGCAGGAAATCATGCGCCGTATGCCCCCCGTACAGCGGATCGATCATCGGCTGCACCACCGACACCGTCCCGTCGTAGGCCCGCGCGTCCGACCAGCTCTCAAGATAGAGCGCTGAATTCACATGCCACTCAGCCGCCTGTCCGGTCTCGTCGTTATGCGACCCAAGGTGCACAACCGTCTTCACCTTGCCCATCGCATCTTCAAACTCGAGATCCGCCGGAGCCGAGTACACCGGATTCGCGTTCAGGATCACCAGGTACTCGACCTTGCCGGCATTCATGTCCGCGACCAGCGTCTTCAGGTCATCGCCCTGGATCGACGGAAGCGGATTCACCGTCTCGGTGTAGATCACCGTCTTGCCGACATTGCCCAGCGCCTCATTGATAGCAATCGCCGCCAGGTGCACCGCGGGCGCCTGCTGCTCGCCCGGAATCACGACACACTTGCCGCCGTTCGCCTTCAGGTCTTCGGCCGCGTACTTCAGAAACGCTTCGGCATCGCCCGACCACGTATATCCACTTGGAGCCGAACCCGCTCCGACCGCCGCCGCCAGAGCCGCCGCAAATGCCGGGATGTCGCTCGCCCGCAGGGCCAGCCGGTGATCGGCCTTCAATCCCGTCGTCGACGTCATGCACTCGACCGCATACAAACGGTTCATGCCGAAGTCGCCCGACTTCGCGCCTTCCAGCTTCCGCTTCTTTGCGTAATCCCTCGTCAGCCGATGGAATCCCGGATGCGCCGCGCCGGACAGAAAATCCGCATCGAGCGAGACGATCACGTCCGCTGCATCCAGCTTGTACTGCGCGTCGACGTAATCGCCGAAGGCCGCCTTCGAAGCCGCGTACGCCGAATCCCGGTTCACCGGGTCGTACTGAATAAACGTCGCCTTGGGATACGCCGCCTGCGCCGCCTTCCACTGCCGCGCCAGTGTCGGAGAGGTCACCGTCGCGCCCAGCACATACAGCCGTTCTCCGCCCGACGCCTTCTTGTCCGCCAGCATTCCGCGGAAATTCGCCAGGAACACCGGCCAGGTGCTCGACTCCCCGCGATGTATTACCCGCTGCGACCGGTCGGGATCGTACAGGTCGAGCAGCGTCCCCTGCGTAATCGGGTCCGACCCACCCTGGTTATAAGGATGCTCGGGATTTCCATCGACCTTGATCGGCCGGTACGCATCGCTCTTCACCAGCAGCGGAACCGCGCCCGTGGCAAACGGAAATGCCGTCGCAAAATACACCGGCTTGCCCAGGATCAAATCCTCAGGCGCCTTTACATAAGGATAGATAGGCTCATCCGGCTGCTTCGTGCATCCCGCCAGTCCGGCTAGCGCCATCGACGCGCCCATCACCTTCAGAAACGACCGCCGCGAAACCGTATCGACCCACTCCGAAGCCTGCTCGGGAAATTCCTCACGCACCGCCGCCTCGAACTCCGGCGTCCCGGCTAGTTCGTCGATCGACCGCCAGTACCGCTTGCCCTTCTGTCGGGCCAGCTTCGCCCGCACCTCAGCCAGCGTCAGCTTTGTTCCCTGATTCCCTTTTTCCATCCCTTGCCCATCATTCACCGGATTCACTGGGTTCCCCATGTCCGGATTTTCGGACGCGGGAATCTCGAGGCCTGCTCCCTGTTCCCTGATCCCTAATCCCTGCACTCTCATCTGTGGCACACCTCGCAGCTTGAAAGCTCCCGCGGAGTGCGGATGTGATAGCGCTGAATCAGGAAGTTGCCCAGCGCATCCTGGCTCGTAAACTTCGTGTAGTTCAGCTGCGGAGCGGCGATTGTTCCGCCCGGCGCATCCGTTACCTGCGCATTCGCTGCCGGAATCAGGTGCAGCGAAGCCTCGTCTGAACCCGCGCTCGGATTTGGATTGGTCGTCGTGCAGCTCACCGATTCTGCGGTCGGCGTTCCCGGCTTCGTATCTACCGCCGCGCACCACACCGGATTCAGCTCCGAAGCCGGCTTCCACGCCATGTTGTAGATCTCGCTTGTCGGCCGCAGGTTCACCGCCGGATTCCGATGGCAGTTCAGGCACCACTCCATCTGCAGCGTGCTTTGCTGATACATGATGGGCATCTCGTCCACCCGCCCGTGACAGCTCGAACAGCCCAGCCCCTTGTTCACGTGAATCTCGTGGCTGAAATACGCGTAGTCGGGCAGGTCGTGAATCTTCGTCCACACAATCGACTGACCCGTCGCCCAGCTGTCGCGAACGGGCTCAAGCAGATTCGCATTGGTCCAGATCTGCGAATGGCAGTTCATGCACGTTCTGGTAGGGGGAATCCCGGCGTAGCTCGATTTCTCAACCGACGTATGGCAGTACTGGCACTGCAGCCCCAGACCTTCGACGTGATGCTTGTGGCTGAATGGAACCGGCTGCTCCGCCCTTTGCCCTTGCCTTGTTACCCAGGGAGACCGTTGCAGTTGATCGAGCGTTACACCCAGGGCTATGACAATCAACCCCGTCAAGACCAGGCTAGCCCGTGCCAGCGCGTTCGAGCTGCGGTCAAAAATCTGCGCCATGAATGCGTCCTTGCGTCTTCCTTTAATACGTAACGGTTGGAGGGATACCGCGCGGCAGCGCGCGCAGCGGTTTCCGGGTTAGGCACTGTGCAAATTTCACTTTGAGTCGAAGATTCAATATAGCAGGCGAAGAGGTAACAAAATCAACCCTCGCCGCATAGCGCCGAAAAATTGCGCCGCACTTTCGTATCCAAAGTAAACGACCAATTTAGTCGCATTTTCTGATTCGACCACTCAATAGAAGACCAATCGATCGTCATTCTCAATGCAGCGAACCGGAGCCGTCTTTACCCTCGCATCCACGTTTAGTAAGTTTCCCTTTCGCTGCTGACAC
Source organism: uncultured Acidobacteriaceae bacterium (assembly GCA_963782175.1). GTDB lineage: Bacteria > Acidobacteriota > Terriglobia > Terriglobales > Acidobacteriaceae > Silvibacterium. Next base: position 1,281,371 of record CAWAIX010000001.1, on the reverse strand, counting down.
AACTCATCCGGTCCCTTGCGCGTCTCCAACTGTCCTGCGACCATGATCCGCATGAAATCGCCCCAGCCGAACTTCGTTATATCCGCAATCGTGGTCGCGGCTTTCCTGACTGGTCCGCTGTGTGCGGCTGTGTGGCCTCAGAGTTCACAGTCTTCAACAGCCGTACTGGCCGCTCCGCAGCGCGACGGATCTCACGACTTCGACTTCCTCATCGGCGACTGGAAAGCTCATGTTCGCCGGCTCCCCGATCGTCTGGTCGGATCGAACACCTGGATTGAATACGACGGCATCTCCAATCACAAGAAGATCCTCGACAGCAACGCCAACTTCGAGGAATTCGATGTCCGCAGCGCCGAGAAGAACCTGCGCATTAAGGCGCAAACGCTCCGCCTCTATAACCCCGAGTCGCACCAGTGGAGCATCTACCTCGTCGACGTCGACAAAGGCACCTTGGGACTCCCGCCCGTCGTCGGCCAGTTCGAAGGCAACCGGGGCGAGTTTTACGATCAGGAAGACTGGAAAGGTCGCGCCATCATCGTGCGCTATGTCTGGCTGAATATCTCTCCGAAATCGGCGCGCATGGAGCAGTCTTTTTCGCCTGACGGCGGAAAGAGTTGGGAAGTGAACTGGATCTGCGAGCTATCCCGATAGCGGGATACATGATCTTCGGCATTGTCCCTAAGCCCTGTGCCCTGAGCTCTGCTCGCGGACCCTCCCTGACCTCAACGCCCATGATCGCGGATCGCTGAAGGCTATACCCTGTCCTAATGCAAGGCCGCCTCGCACCACGCTACGACTCCGCCCTCGCCATCCGCGAACTCACCGCGGCCGACCCCATCCTGGGACGACTCATCGAGCGCGCCGGCCCCTACACGCTCCGCCTCAAAAGCCAGCACTCGCCCTTTGAAGCTTTGCTCGAGTCGATCGTCTATCAGCAGCTCAATGGAAAAGCCGCCGCCGCCATCCTCAAGCGCCTGATCACCTTCTTCGGAGAATTCCATCCCAGCCCCGAACACATCATCGCCGCGCCCGATGACCGCCTCCGCGGCTGTGGACTCTCGGCGAACAAGCTCCTCGCCCTGCGCGATCTCGCCGCCAAAACACTCGACGGAACCGTGCCTACGCTCGCCAAGATCCGCCGCCTCTCCGACGAAGAGATTATCGAGCGTCTCACCCAGGTGCGCGGCATCGGCCCGTGGACCGTCGAGATGCTGCTCATCTTCCGCCTCGGCCGCCCCGATGTTTTGCCCGTCACCGACTACGGAGTCCGCAAGGGATTCGCCCTCACCTTCAAGCGCCTGCCCAAATCCAAGCCCTTCGACGCCTCCATGCTGGCCAAGCCCGACGAAATGCTACGCCGCGGCGAACGCTGGCGCCCCTGGCGCTCAGTGGCTTCGTGGTACCTGTGGCGCGCCTGCGACTTGGCCGGCAAAGCCTCCCCGCCGCCGGATTAGTTCCCCAATCGAGTAACTAGTTCGCCGCCGATACGACGCCCACACCGTTAAAAAGCCTCAGCCGTGAGAGAACTACTTCCTTCACGGCCTCGATCACCGGAGGAAGAATCTTATACGGAACCACTTCATTTGGATTCTTGGCCAGGCTGGCTTCGAGGCTCCGTCTCCACGCCACTCGCAGTTCAGTATTGATATGAACGATGTTGATCCCGGCGGCAATCGCTTTGAGAAAATCCTCATCGTTGGTTCCAGAACCACCGTGTAGCGTTAGCGGAATGCCCGTCGCCTTCTTGATCTCAGCGATCCGCTTGATGTCGAGATGCTTGCTTGCCTCTCCGCGAACCATGCTTGCGGACATGCCGTGCATGTTGCCCACGGCGGGAGCCAGAATGTCGACGCCCGTGGCCGCAACATACTCCCTGGCTTCTTCCGGCGTCGTCAGCCCCTTTGACGTGTCGATGGTCGTCTCGTGGATCTCGGAGCCGGTGCCAATATCTCCGATCTCTCCCTCTATGAGCATCCCAGGATGAATGGCCTTGAGCTTAGCGACGGCTTCCTTCGTCTGACGCACGTTCTCTTCCCGTGGCAACGCGGAGAGATCGAAGACGATGGAATCGAATCCGGCCCTTGCGGTTTCTTCTGCCTTGGCAAGGGAGTGCGTATGATCCGCATTCAGAAAGATGGGAACGCCCGATTCTTCACGCAGACTCTTTACCAGGGCGGCGATCTCGTGGATGCCCATAAAGTCGCGCTCGCCCTGAGATGCGCCCACAATCACGGGAACGTCGAGTTCGCGTGCAGCAGCGACCACCGCTTTTAAGAGAACGAGATCGGAGATATTAAAGTGGCCGATGGCCACTCCACGTTGTTGCGTCTGCTGGATAACTTCCCGCAGGGTCTGCATAATCACACCTCCACCGATTTTTGAGGCCTAAAGGTGATTCTGCGCCCGGGCGGCAGGACAATTCAACGGAACCAGCGACCGAACAATGTAAATTTCTCTTGACAACTACCCATAAGTCTTTCGCTTATGCGTTTGTCTCATAAGCCGGGTGCTCCACGTCCGGATTTTTCAGACGTCGGACTTCTCCGATTGCCCTGAATCTCGCGCCGCCTCATCCTTTCGTCCCGCAAAAAGACCTGCAGCACTTTTCCCGCCACTTTCCGCCTTTCTCCGCGCCACTTGAAGATCGAAGGCTGCTCACAGATATCTCCTCTCACCGAGATTTAGGTTGCGCACCGCACTCCCGCGGAGTTAAGGTTCAACTGCCCAAGAACGGCCGACGGTAATTCCCAGAAGCACGATCCCTCCTCATCTGTAGAAACCCCCTATCGCCTGACATTCCTGGTTGCAATCTCTTTCACGCCAGAGGAGGCGAGCAGTATGAAGAAGCTTTTCGCATCATTAGCAGGACTATGTCTTGTATTCACGGGCCTCATTTTCACCGGGCCAGCCACAGCATCCGCTCAGGATCAACCGGCAAGCACCACACCCCCGCCGAAGATATTGCAGATCATGATGGAAACCCTCAAGCCAGGCCAGGGCGGCAATCCGCACATGAAGACCGAGAGCGCCTTCGTCAAGGCTATGTCCGACGCTAACTGGCCCACACACTACTTTGGCATGGACGCTCTCACCGGCCAGTCGCGGGCACTGTTCTTCGTCGGCTACGACTCATTCGACGCCTGGCAGAAGGATATGGACGCCACCCAGAAGAACACCAGCCTCGCGGCGGCGCTCGACAGCGCGTCCGTTGCCGACGGCGCCCTGCTCGAGGCCTATGAAACCAGCGTCTACACCTATCGCGACGACCTCAGCCTGCGCGGCCCCGTCGACATCCCGCACATGCGTTACATGGACATCGCAATCTTTAACGTTCGCCCCGGTCACGACAAAGATTTTGAAGACCTGGTGAAGATGTACATGGCCGCCTTCCAGAAGATCCCCCACGCGCACTGGGCGACCTTCGAGAAGGTGTATGGCTCGCAGCCCAGCGGAAGCAGATTCATCGCGGTTACGCCCATAAAGTCGCTCGCCGAGGTGGATCAGGAAATGATCGACGGCAGCGGGTTCGAAAAATCGATGAGCGCGGACGAAATGAAAAAGTTGCGGGACCTCACCGCTGCCTGCATCGAGTCCACCCAATCGCATCTCTTCGCGATCAATCCCAAGATGAGCTATGAGCCGACTTGGGCCACTGTCGATCCGTTCTGGAGCCCGAAGTAAAAGATACAAAATACGTGCAGCTAATTGGGTGCTCCTATCTTTGGCTGAGCCCCGTCTTTGGCCGAGCCAGACAGGAGCACCGCCCTGATGCCGCATCACAGCCCCTTGACAACCAATAAGCACTGGCTTATATATTAACCGATAAGTCCATACTTATGCATTCCCACCGACCCGCCCTCTTCCGCGCCCTCGGCGACCCGACGCGCCTCGCCATCTTCGAGTTGCTCGCCCGCCAGGAGCACTCCGTCTCCGAGCTCGTCGATAAGTTCGAAGTCACGCAGCCGGCCATCTCCCAGCACCTCGCCGCGCTGCGCTCCGTCCGCCTCGTCAGCACCCGCCGCAGCGGACGCCACGCCTACTACCGCGCCCGCCCCGAAGGCCTCAAGCCGGTGATCGACTGGCTCCGCCACTACCAGAGCTTCTGGCCCGAAAAACTGGACAACCTCAAAGCCGTTCTCGACAAAGCCTTACCCGAAAAATCCTCACCCCAAAAATCCTCAAAGGAGAAACACCATGTCCCGCGGCACTGAATCCATCGAGGTCGACTACACCCTCTCGCATCCGCCCCAGGAGGTCTGGCGCCTGCTCACCGACGCGAACCTTGTCGCCATTTGGCTTATGCCCAACGACATCGCCCCCGTCGTCGGACACAAATTCAACTTCCGCACGAAGCCCATGGGCGACTGGGACGGCGTCGTCGACTGCGAAGTGCTCGAGTGCCAGCCCTTAACGCGTTTCGCTTATTCCTGGAAGGGTGGCCACGCCAACAACCAGCTCGACACCCTCTGTGCCTGGACCCTCACCCCGACCGCCTCAGGTGGCACGCTGCTGCACCTCAGCCACTCCGGATTCGAGCCGAGCGTGTTCGCCTATCAGATCATGAGCCAGGGATGGCGCAACATGAATCCCGACGGCAAATTCGACCGCATCCTCGACGGCGAGTCAATCCCGGCACGCGAGTGTGCGCGCGAAGAAGTGGCAGCATCGTAGCAATATTCGAGTGCCCACGTCCGAACCTTCGGGCGTGGGCCCCTCGGGCTCACTCCCGCACCGCCGACCACTCAGCGTGCTGCCCGCGAACCCCATACATCCCCGACATGCCGTTTCCGTCGATCTGCCCGCGGAAATGCAGCACCGTGCGCGTCTGCGTGCTGAATTCGATGTGGTGCCCGTTCACGGAGCCGTGAATCGGTCCCGAAGTTCCCCCAGATCTGGTTACCGCCCTGGTGGATCTGAATATGCTTGGTGACCAGCTCCGTTTTCGATGTTTCTGGAATAGATTGTCCGTCCTGCGCCACCGCAGCAATGCTCATGCCCAGCCACAGAGCCCATGAAAGAACTGCCGTCAGCCTCAGATAATGCTTGCTCATTGTATGCCCCCTCGAATCGATAACCACCGATTACGAAACGAGCATAGGAAATTGCCGGCCCCGGCAATATAGAGGACGCTACACGAAACCCGGTGTGGTTCCAAACGAGGTCCGTGCCTTGTTCGCTACTTCTTCACCGCACTCAGGATCTCCTTCTGGTTTGCCAGAATTTCCTTCTGGTTCTTCAGAATCTCTTTTTGATTCGACACGATCTCCTCGAGCGCTTTCTGGTTGTGCTTGATCGTCCCCTGATTCTCGAGAATCTCCTTCTGGTTTTGCAGAATGCTCTTCTGATTCCCTAAGATTTCTTGATCGCTCATATCTCCCCTTGAGGATTCATTCGTTTACCGTCACTCCTGAACCCCTCGCCATACTATCCTGATTCGCTGGTTCTGCTTCATCTCACAGGAGACTCCCGCTTCGAATCGCCCCTAAGTACGTTCCGCCGCCCAGCAGGATGAGGTTCAACCCGCTGACCATAGCCAAGTTATCGTGGGTTGAACAACACGGCTGGCGTTGCCGGTTGCGCAGTTTTCTTTCTGGTGTTACATTCCTGACCACCCCCGGAATGGCAGTCTAGCGGCCCCCCGAAAAACTCAATTTTCATTCAACAAGTGGGAGCGTTCTCGAGGCATCGCATGCGGTGATCGCGTCACCTCTGCGGTCCGACTTCTTCAACCTGCTATGGGAGTCATAACGCCGCTCCCAGGTCGCGCAATCTTGACTACCGCATTTGACTACGCAATTTCAGAGGGCCCTGTGAACACAACTCTCTCTCGCTCCCGCCAGTCGAGCAGAACAGCAGTCTGTCTTCTCATCTTTGTCATCACCGGCTTCTGCACGGCCCTGCCGCTCGCGGCGCAGAACGATCAGTCGGCGCGCCCTGCGAATCGTATTGTTGACCCCATCGATGAACAGAGCCTCGTTCCACTCAAAGGCAACATCCATCCTCTGGCGCAAAGCCGCTTCGACCGCGGCCCCGCGCCTGTTTCCACGCCGACGGGGCGGATCTTCATGCTGTTCCGGCGGAGCGACGCGCAGCAGCAGGCCCTCTCGCAATATCTGGCCGACCTGCAGAATTCCGCTTCGCCGCATTTTCACAAATGGCTCACTCCCGCTCAGTACGGCACGCAATTCGGCATTTCCGAGCCAGACCTGGCAATGGTAGAGGCCTGGATGCAGTCACACGGATTCAAGATCGAGAACGTTCCCCAGGCGCGAAACATGATCGAGTTTTCCGGCAATTTCGATCAGTTGAAGGGCGCGTTTCACACCTCGATCCATAGCTTCCAGGTCAACGGCAAGATGCACCTGGCGAACGTCAGCGATCCGCAGATTCCCACAGCGCTTGCCCCGGTTGTCGCCGGCGTTGGGCCGCTCAATGATTTTTATCCCTCACACCCACTGCACGTGGGCCCGCGCGGCCACTTCGATCCAACGACCAATACCTTCAAGCCCGATCTCACGCTTTATTCGAATACCTTGTTCGTCGATCCTGCCGATGCCGCTACCATCTATGACACGCCGAACACAAAACTGAATGCCAACTACACCAGCGGCACCACTTATGACGGCACCGGGGTCAACATTGGCATCGTCGGTGACTCGAATATCCCGCTGCAGGACATTCAGAATTTCCGGACTGCCTTCCTGGGAGAGACCACCGCGAACGTCAACCTCCCCACCGTTGTCGTCGACGGCCAGGACCCTGGTCTTACCGGGAATGTTGCAGAACTCGAGGCCATTCTGGATAACGAAATGGCCGGAGGCCTCGCCCCGGGTGCAAAGATCTACTTCTATACCTCCGCCGATACGGCCCTTTCTATTGGTGCCATCGACTCCCTTTTTCGAGCGCTGGATGACAACACGGTCAGCATCATCAGCATGAGCCTTGAAGAGTGCGAACCTTTCCTCGGGAGCACCTGGAACGCGCTCACTCTCGAAGACGCCGAACAGGCCGCCGCCCAGGGCATCAGCGTGGTCGTTTCCAGCAGCGACAGCGGCTCGGCCGGATGCGACAACTTTGACACAGAATCGCAGGCTGTGTATGGCCTGGCGGTCAACGGCCTTGGATCCACGCCATATAACATCTCTGTGGGTGGCACCGACTTCGACGTTCTTCCCAACGCGTTTTCAACTTACGCCAGCACCTCGATCGGATCCGCCCCCTACTATCGCACCGCGCTCAAATATATTCCCGAGAACCCCTGGAACGACTCCACGACGGTGAACACGACGTACGCCAACAACGTTCCTTATCTCGACCAGAGCGGCTACGGCAATATCATCGCCGGCAGCGGAGGGGTCAGCAGCATCTATACCAAACCCTCCTATCAGGCATCGCTCACGCCCGCGGATGGCGCCCGCGACCTGCCGGATATTTCGCTTCTCGCGGCGAATGGCTTTTACAACGTGTTGTGGCTCATTTGCGCGGATAGCGGAGCCTATGGTGAGACCGGCACCGTGTCTACGGATTGCCAGAATACGAACGGCAATTTCACGTCCAGCACCACCCTTAGCGGGGCCGGGGGTACATCCGCCTCCGCCCCTGCCTTTGCCGGCATAGTGGCCCTCCTTGAACAGAAGGCCGGCTCGCGTCTCGGCCAGATCAACTATGTCCTCTATCAGCTTGCCCAGGCCAAATACAGCACGGTGTTTCACGACATAACAGTAGGAAACAATTCCGTACCGTGCGTGAGCGGCTCGCCCAATTGCGGCTCCAACGGTTTCATCACCGGCTACAACGCCGGGACACGCTACGATCTGGCCTCCGGCCTCGGTAGTGTCGACGTCGCCGCTCTGCTCAACAACTGGAGCAGCGTTTCGCTCGCAGCGACCTCGACGGCGCTCAAAATCAACGGAGGCACCGCCGCTATCAACGCGGTGCACGGGACTTCACTCAACTTCAGCGTGGCGGTCACGCCTTCTACGGCCGGCGGTGTGGCCGGAATTGTCGACACTGCGAATGTGACTAGCGGAGGCACGACGAAAGGACCGCAGGTGAACAGCCAGTTCGCTATACCCCTCACTAGCGGGACGGGATCGCAGGCGTGGAATGGCCTTCCCGGCGGAACCTATACGGTTTCTGCAAACTATCCGGGCGACACTTCTCATGCCTGCAGCAAATCGGAATCCATTAACGTAACCATCACGCCGGAATCCAGCTCCATGGCGCTCTGGCTCTATGCATTCGATGCGCAGACCGGAAACTCTATCTCGAATCTGAATAGTATCCCTTATGGATCGTATCTTTTCCTCGCCTCCGCGATCTTCGGAGAAGCCGAGGGCACCGCAACCCAGGGAATTGCTACCGGCTCGGTTACGTTTTATGACAACAGCGCAACTCTGGGCGCGGCGCAGGTGACCAGCCAATGTTCGGCGGCGTGCCCCTATGAAAACCTCGCCGTGTACCCTGATGCAAACGCACCCTATCCAGCCTTTGGGATGGTTGGAAGCCATAACGCCACCGCGAAGTACTCTGGTGATGTCAGCTACAAGGCAGGCACCAGCTCCGCGGTCGCATTCACCGTGGTCAAGGCATCCACAGGAACTACTGCCAGTGCATCGCCCACCGCAGTGACCAGTCAGTCCTCGACGACCGTCACTGTCAGCGTCGCCACCCCGGTGAACTATGGGCTTGCACCGTCTGGCTCTGTAACTCTTACTTCTGGCGCGAAAACGCTTGCCACCATTTCTTCCTTCACCACCACGACCGAGTACAGTGGTTCTACTTTGGTTTTCTTGCTTACCGGCTCGGCAGCGATCTCCGGCTCGCAACTGGCTGTGGGGTCCAACAGCATTACGGCCAAATACAGCGGAGATGCCAACTACGCAAGCTCAACCGGCACTGTCAACGTTATGGCTAATTCCACCGGCCTGGAGTTCATCCCCGTCACACCCTGCCGTGTGGCCGATACGCGCAACGCCACCGGCGCCTTTGGCGGTCCGGCCATCTCCGGAGGCAGCAGCCGCGCCTTCAACATCCCGCAGAGTGCCTGCAACATTCCGTCGAACGCCGCCGCCTACTCGCTTAACGTCACCGTCGTCCCAAGTAAGACTCTCGATTACCTCACTCTCTGGCCCGCAGGACAAAGCCAGCCCAACGTCTCCACCCTCAACTCCCTGGACGGACGCATCAAAGCCAACGCCGCCATCGTCCCCGCCGGCACCAGCGGAGCAGTCAGCGTCTTCGTCAGCGACACATCGAACGTCATCCTCGACATCGATGGCTACTTCGTGCCCGCGGGCAGCAACGCCTCGGCGCTGGCCTTCTACCCGCTCGCTCCCTGCCGCATCGCCGACACCCGCAACGCCACCGGCTCGCTCGGCGGACCCTCCATTGGCGGAGCCAGCAGCCGCGCCTTCCCCATCCTCTCCAGCAGCTGCAACATCCCCTCCACTGCCAAGGCATATTCGCTCAACGTCACGGCCATACCGCACAAGACGCTCAACTACCTCACCACCTGGCCCACCGGACAAGCACAGCCCAACGTCTCCACCCTCAACGCCCCCACCGGAACCATCGTCGCCAACGCCGCCATCGTGCCCGCAGGCACAACCGGCCAGGTCTCGATCTTCGTCTCCGACGCCTCCGATGTGATCCTCGATGTCAACGGCTACTTCGCCCCGCCGGCCTCTGGCGGCCTCTCGCTCTACACGGTTACGCCCTGCCGCGTGATCGACACGCGCCCCAGCGCCTTCAACGGAGTGCTCCCCGTCACCGTCGAGGGCAGCACCTGCGCGCCGCCGTCCTCAGCCGAGGCCTACGTGCTGAACGCGACGGCTGTGCCTCCGGCCGCGCTGACCTACCTCACTCTCTGGCCCGCCGGAGAAAGTCAGCCCAACGTCTCCACCCTCAACGCCCTCGACGGAGCCATCACCTCCAACATGGCCATCGTGCCCACCACCAACGGCAGCATCGACGCCTTCTCCTCCAACCCCACCAACCTGATTCTCGATATCTCCAGCTACTTCGCTCCTTAACGGGCGAAGTAGTCGGGGTGCTCCCCCCTTCAAATCGACGGTGTCCCGCTCAAGCCCTCCTTTGGCTTGTGTGGGGGGCTGTTTCCTGAACGCTTCCTCTTAAGCTGGCCGAGAATTTCCGCAAACCAGCTACAATAAAAATAGAGGCACAAAAAAGCCCCGGCCGCAATGCAGCCGGGGCTTTTCGTTACTAGGCGCTAAGTCCTGGAAAATGAAACGATAACGGCTCCCAAAGCTCGCAAAATCCTTATTTTCAGTTACCTGCGCCTCATAACGATAGCTAGTTATAGTGGAATCAATAACTTAGCAGAATGGAAAGTCTAAGGGGGGAGGGTATACCGCGCCGGGAGTCTCAGGATAAGTCGCACTCGCGGCATTGTGCGCGGTGCACCAGCATGGCTGCGAGCGCCTCTTCCACCGGCCAGGCTACATCCTGCGGAGCTACGGCCCCGGCCAGGATCACCGCATCGCGGCACGCTGCCAAAAATCGAACTGCCAGCGAGTTCCCAACCCTGCAGAACACGACCGTGTTACCCAACTTTACAGGTTCACTGATGTCCACACTGTCATTTTCGGCTAGGAGGCGCCTTCCCCAGTTGTCAATCTTGGCTATCTTTCGGATAGGGCCTGAAGTTACGCCCCCTGGTCGCGAGCCTCTCCCAAAGTAACTGCCGCAGTCATCTTCTTCCGCCCACGATAAAAGGTTACCTTCACGGTATCTCCGGTCTGGCGCCGGTTCATGATGTCGGCAATGTCCTGTGTGCTGGTAACCTCCTGATCGTCGATCCCGACGATCAGGTCGCCTCCGAGGTAGATCTGCATGTTCCCGAGGTAAGCGACTTCGCTACCCCCGCGCAGACCCGCCCGCTCCGCCGCACCGTTCGGCAATGCGCGCTGGATCAGCACGCCATAGTCCGCTGCCAGTCCCATCTGCGAGGCCAGGCTGGGATCGATGGGCAGCGAGACGATGCCCAGTGACGGCCTTCGTACCCGGCCATACTTCTGGAAGTCGCCCAGCACCGCCTTCGCCGTATCGATTGGGATAGCGAAACCGATCCCGGCGTTCTGCTCGACACCCTCATTGCCGGTCGCGATGAGAGAGTTGATGCCGATCACCTCGCCCCGCGAGTTGAGTAGCGGACCGCCCGAGTTACCCGGGTTGATGGCCGCGTCTGTCTGGATGGCGTTGTCGATGGCATTGCCCTGGGGGCTGTGGATCGACCGGATCGCGCTGATAATCCCGGTGGTCATGGTTCCCTGTAGCCCGAAGGGATTGCCGATGGCATAGACCTTTTGGCCGACGACAAGATCTTTCGAGTCCGCAAGCACAGCCGGCACCAGATTCGGAGAGTCGATCTGCAACAGTGCCAGATCGTGTGAGGGATCGCGGCCAATGACGCGGGCCTTGGCCCGACGCTTGTCGTATGTCGTGACTTCGATCTTTTGCGCGTCGGCTATGACGTGATAGTTCGTCAGGATGTGTCCTTGCTTGTCCAGAACAAACCCGGAGCCCTGGCCCTGCTGAGGCACCAGCCCATAGAAGAAGTTGAGTCCCACTGTCGAGGAGGTGATGTTCACCACTGAAGGCATCGCCTTCTTGTACACCTGGATGTTGTTGTTCTCCTCGGCGTCGTACTCCGGCGCGGCGTGAGCCTCTGTCAGCGTAAGCGGTGACCCGTTACCGGCGAGCGTCACCTCATGCCGCGGGCCTTCAAAGCGCGACGTGAGATACCAGAACCCACCCACAATGAGAAGAACAAGGATCAATCTTCGAAAAATCATGACTGCACTCTCTGGCAGGGCTGCGGCTGGCCAAGGTTCGCCGGCGAAGACCCTGTAAATATTTTATCGATTCTGAGCCATTCAGACCCGCGACGCCGCTTGGAGTTCCGCAAAAATCCGCTCTGCCTGTCGCTGCGTCTGCTCAAGGTTTCCGTCGTTCTCAATCACGTAATCGCTGAACGGGACCTTCTCTGAGTCGGGGATCTGCGCTGCCAGCCGTGCCCGGGCATCCGCTTCAAGGTCGGCGCGTGAACGGGCGCCGTCGGTCATGCGCGCCACGTAGCGCGCAATCTTCACTTCGTCCGGAGCCATCACCAGGATCAGTTTGTCAAAGCGGTCGCGCCATCCGGGCGCCGTGCCCTGCGCATCGGCCTCGAAGATCAGGGCGGATTCGACGATCACGACGGCGTTCGGGTCTTCGGCGAAGATGCGTTCGGCCCTTCGCTGCTGTTCCGCAATGACCGCCGGATGAACGATACGATTGAGCTCGGCTAGCCGGTTCTGGCGGAATGCAAGATCGGCGAGCATGCGGCGGTTCAGCGTCTGATCTCGATGGAGCACATGCGGCCCGAAATGGCCGACGACCTCGCGATAGACGCTCTGGCCCGGAGACATAAGCTCGCGGCCGATCGCGTCGGCCTCGATCACGTAAGCGCCGAGTGACCGAAACATCTCAGCCACCGTGCTCTTTCCGCTTCCCAATCCACCGGTCAGGCCGGCTCTTAGCATGATCCTCTTGTGGCCGAGTATCCTACACTGATTCCATGCAGCAAACCGACCGGTTGCGTGAGATTCTCGACCTGATTGTATGCCCCGCCTGTCGTGGCCAGCTTGCGCTCGAGTCCACTGAAGTCCGCTGCACCGCATGCGGACGCAGGTATCCGATCGTGGACCAGATCCCGGTTCTGATCGCACGCCAGTGAGATAAACGCCGCTCCTGGCGCGCTCTGCCCGTTCCTTCGCTGCAATTTCAGTGAAAAAAGATGACATATAAACGGAAACTGTTACCGCCATTCCGTCGTATGTTCAAGTAGCAGCAATTGAGTGATTTTTCCGGGATCAGCGATCGCGGCTCTGGCAGCATGGGGATCGGCCTTGTTGCAGCCCGGTTTGAAATGCCTATTATCGTACGATTTCGCAGCAACTCGCGTGCCCGATACGGTGTCTAAACGGATCAAGATGCGGCGATACAGCCTGCCGCGAACGCAAGGAGAAGAAGTGATGATGGAAAGCAGCAGGGTCGAGCAATTTGCCATGGCAGAACTGGCGGGTCTGCGCAATCAGCTGATGCAGTCCGGAATCGACTTCTGGCAGGCGGCTGAAGTCTTGGCGGCTTTTCTCGCCGGCCGCGGATACGGCGTCAACCCGGACCAGGCTCGTGTCGCGGTGATGCGCATTGAGGGCGCAGGCTGCTCCTATGAGTGCATGCAGTCGGAGCTGGAGCGCGTCGCACTGGTAATGTAGTAGAGAGATATCCGCAAAAGGACGAGAACCGTCGCGGCGCTCAGTAAAAAGGATGCAGCGACGAGTAGTTTGATGCTTTTCAAAGCAGCGGCAGGCCTGGAAAGTCTTCGTCCATGCCTGCCCTTGTGTGCTGTCATCTGGCGTCGTGATCGTGGCCGTGGTCTCTCCGGGCCTCGATTTCCGAAACGAACGTTCCGGTGTGATACACGGCCGAGTTCCACGGAACCTTCACGATGAAGCGGGCCTCGGGACTGCATCCAGCGAAGTTGATGTTGAAGGACGCGCTGGCCGTGCCGCCCGCTGCGATGTCTCCGAGCACCACCGGGAACGCACTGGGCGGTGTAACGACCGGCGAGCAGCGGCGGCCATCGATCTGGAACAGCGTGAGGCTGGTGATCTGCGTCGCGTAGGCCGGCCCCGCTTCGCCGTTGCTTGCGGTAAGCGTGATGGTGCGCGCATCGGCATCACCGCTGTCTCCGGTCAGCGAGAACCTGAGACCCCAGCCGGGCAGGTGGGTTGGATCGACGATGCCCCAGTACGCGGGTTTCGCCTGCAGATTCATGTCGAAGGGCAGCGGGTAATCGGTGCGGGTAACGGGGAAGCCGTCGAGCCAGGTGTCGTCGTCCGCCATGCCCCAGAAAGTAACAGCGCTGAGCTTTCCGGCCAGATGGCGGAAAGCCTCGAAGTAGTGCTTGTAGAGCCATCCCTGCTCGGCGAGCACCGCAGGCGGAATGTTGTTCCCGTAGTTCGAGGTAGTATCGCCGGCGTTATAGACGCTCATGTCGAGCTCGGTGACCTGCTGCTCGATCGCGGGGAAATGCTCATGCACCGTATCGATGGCCTGGACCATCGCTTCCACAGACGGGTAGTTGATTGCGTTATGCATCTCGTGGCCGATGGCGTCAAGAGGAATGCCGCGGCTTTTGAGATCTGCAACCACTTTGACCAGGCAGGCGAGACGGTTGGAATCGGTGGTGCTGTAGTCGTTGATAAACAGCTTGGTGCCCGCAGGAGCGTACTGGCGCGCGGCCTGCAGTGCGATATCGATATAGCTCTTGCCGAGCACCTGATAAAAGGGCCCATGTGCGAGGCAATCGGGTTGCGATGGATCGAGCGGCTCATTCACCACATCCCAGGCGTAGACCGCGCTGCCGAAGTGCTGCACCTCGGACTGGATGTGTTCCTGAATATTCGCGGTAACGACCGCCTGGTTTGCAGGGGAGTTGGTGCCGTCGCCAGTGGCGTACGCCGGGGTCTGCGCTCCGGTGGCCCAAACGAGATTGTGTCCGCGGATGCGCATTCCGTTGCAGACAGCCTCGCCGACCTCAGCGTCAGCATTCGCGTAGGTGTAGGTGCCTTTGGTGGCCTCGACCGAGCCCCACTTCATGTCGTTGCCCGAAGTGATGCTGTCGAAGTGCATGGTAAGCAGTTGCGCGTGCGGTCCGGAGAGATCGGTGGTGTCAATCTCGGCGCCCACGGGGAAGAAGTCGGCGAAGGTCTTGTAGATCGAAGGAATGTCGGTCTGAATGGTCGCCGGCGGAACGTAGGTTAGCTGGAAGTCGTCGAGATAAAACGAGACCAGGTCATTGCCGGACGGCGGCACGGTCTGGAAATAGAGAAAAGCAGTGCCTGGATCGTAGCTGTTGCCCATGGTGTATCCCATGACACTGATCTGGTGCCATTGCCCATCCGCGGGAACAGTAACACCGGGATACGCGGTGACGCTCGAATAGGTAGTGTTACCGCTCAGCGTGGTCTGCAGGCTCATGTTGATAACGTGCGACGAGCCGTCGGTGGGCACGAGCATAATCCATCCGCTGACGTTGTACTTCGAGCCGTTGTACATCTTGTTGCTGACGTTGATCTGCGGCCCGTCGTAATTGGCGACGCGTCCGGTGGTGAGCAGGCTGTGCGTGCCGGTGTGAGCTGCGGCCGTAGTGTTGGTCACCGTCGACTGCCCGGTGCGCGAAGACCAGCCGTCGAGGCCACCGTCTTCAAAGGTGCTGGAGATGCCGGAATTGTCCTGCTGGCTGGGACTGGGCGGCGGAGGCGCGAGTTCGCTGATAACCACGTCGCCGATATAGAAGGAATCGGTCGCGCTGCTGGACTGGATATATAGGATAAGGCTGGTCGGCGGCCCGGGCAGATCGCTGAAGCTGAAGGTGCCCTGGACCTTGGTCCACGCGCCGCTGGAGAGCGCCGCCGAGGTGCCGAGGTTGCTGTAGGCTCCGGAGGTCGCACAGTCAGCGGTCTTGATCGAGAGCGTCGCAGTGGGGTTGGCGCTGTCGGGAGCGGCGAGCAGGACGTAAGCCGTCACCTGGTAGGTCGCCCCAGCCTGAATGTTCGGGACGCTCAGCAGATTGAGGCTGGGTCCCATGTAGCCCGCGGTACGGTTGGTCGTGAGCAGGCTGCGCGGATCACTCGCCGGATCGAGAACAGGCGGCACGGCGTTGGTCAGGGTAGCCGAGCCGAAGGGCGTCCAGCCGTCGAGACCGCCATCGGAGAAGTTATAGGTTGCAATGGGCGTTCCGCCGGGTGGCGGCGCCGTCTCGGTGATGACGACCTCATCGAGATAAAACGACTGCGCGGTTGTGGGTCCGACCAGCTGGGCATAAAGCGTAACGCCGGTTTCGGTGATAGGGACGGTGTAGCTTCCGCCGATCTGCGCCCATCCCGAGTCGGAGACAGCCACCTGGTACGAGCCGATGGTGTCGTAGCAGGCGCCACCCGAGCAGGTAGGATCGCTGCGCTTCATGGTGAAGTTTGCGTCGCTGGCAGCTTCGCCGCTGGTCAGCATCACGTACCCGGTAATGGTGTAGGTCGCCCCCGGCTGAAGCACGGTATTCAACGAGATCGATGGTCCGCCCGCGCCGCCCGACCCAGTGGTGGTCAGCAGGCTATAGGTGCCGGAATAGGCCGCAGCGCTCGTGGCCACGGGCGCGCTTGCGCCGTTGAACGATACCCATCCGTCGGCGGTTCCGTCTTCGAAGCTGTAGGTGGCGACGGTCTGCGCGCCGAGTGAAGCGGCGGAGAGCAGCGCGAGGATCGGAATCAGCCGAAGTATCGGCCACGTGCGGTATGGTTTTCCGGCATAGTTCAGGACGGAAACTAACATGGGGGCAGCCTCCTGTTCAGTCGAGCAGTTACCCTCGGGCGAGGGCGGTCGGGCCCGCGATCTCGGACTCCCTAGTCGTTATAAGTAATTCGATTTACTAAGGCGGCGCGAGTATAGAAACAGGAATGAAAGACTGTCAAGTGAACATTTCGTTCGGCTGGCGGACGGAAGGGCCCGCAGTTATGACGAGGTTACAAAGTCGGCTGCTTCCGGGCTCGCGACATCGCTTCTTTCAGTCCCCACCGGACGAGGAAGTGGTTCATCGGGTAGGAGGTGAAGTATCCGACGACCATTCCGATCTGCATCATGAACCAATAGACCGGCGAAACAGGTTCAAGGTGCGGGCTCGGGAAGAAGACGAAGTAAGTCAGCGCCATCCATCCGAACAGCCCGACCTCAAAAGCGATGATGGACAACGTGTCGGCCTTGAGCGCCGCAATCAGAGCCTGCGACGCCGTCAGATTGCGCATCGGCTTGATCGAGAAGTACTGAAAGATGATTCCCAGCAGCCAGGCGAGAAATAGGTCGGCAGCGAACGAGGCATAGAGGGTCGATCCAAAGAGAGTAGCGCCGGCGGCAAAGAGGGAAAACTCGGCGATGATATCTCCAACCGTGCAACCGGCTCCGCAATGGCTGGTGGCGACAGCCGTCTGTTGCCAGGTAGGGCTGGTCATCGACGCGTGGTCCATCTTCATGCCCTGCATGGCGCCGTGAGTGGCTTTTTTGCCCAGACGGAAATATGCCCACACAGCGAAAACGCTGAAGTAGAGAGCGGTGATCGGCCAGACCAGGTTCATGATCCACATGTGCTGCGGATGACGGAACTCGTCGATGGCGATCACGATCGCGCA
The DNA here is from genome assembly GCA_963782175.1 of uncultured Acidobacteriaceae bacterium. GTDB lineage: Bacteria > Acidobacteriota > Terriglobia > Terriglobales > Acidobacteriaceae > Silvibacterium. Next base: position 1,264,125 of record CAWAIX010000001.1, on the reverse strand, counting down.
GACAAAGGCAACGAGAAGGGATATCCAGGCGAGGACTTCCATAGCGACCTCGAACGTGGCTGATTTATGGCTTTTGGGATGCGAAGAAGCGCCGTGAGTTGAATATACGATGCCCGTGGAGAGCGTTCGTGGCGTTTCGGCGAATAGCTCATTAGGAAAGCGGAATAATCTAAGGCGGCCTGCTCGGGATGCCGGTTATCACAGGAAAATGATCACGGTTCATGCTGTTACTACGGACCTGTCGTTGGCTGCCGTGATATTCTTCCCGTTTCCCGACATTCAGGAGGCAACACCAACAAATGCAACAGCCGCTCGTCCGTTCCCTCAGCTGTCTGCTGCTGGCAATCGCGATTCCCGCCGTCGCCGCCAGCGCCGCAGACAAATCCGACAAGAAAACTAAACCGGCCGAAGCCGATGTCCCGGCCTGGGAACAGCCGCAGCCCGCGATCGAGAAGATCGACTATGGGATGTATGCGCGCATTCGCGAAGAGGGGCTGCAGCACTCGCACATCATGGAATATGCGTCGGCGCTGGCGGATGATATCGGTCCGCGGCTGACGGGATCTCCCAACCTGGCCAAAGCCAACGCATGGACGCGCGACCAACTCACTGCGATGGGCTGCGTCAACGCGCATCTCGACGACTGGGGCGAGTTCGGCATGGGCTGGCAGCAACTGAACACATGGGTACGGATGACCGCTCCCGATACCGCGGTCTTCATTGCCCAGGCCACGCCGTGGTCTCCCTCGACCAATGGCCCGGTAAGCGGCGACGCCGTATTGGTGAACATCCAGGACGAGAAGGATTTCGATCAGTACCGGGGCAAGCTGGCCGGAAAGATCGTGATGTTGGGCGAGATGCGCGAGGTTCCTCCTGTCGACAAGGCGCTCTTTGAGCGTTACACGGAAAAGGAACTGGAGGAGTTGGCGGAGTATCCGGTGGGCGATCAAGCCGGCCGCGATATGCAGGCGCGCATCAAGGCGTATATCCAGCGCACCCGGATGGCCGACAAAATTGCGCAGTTCCTTGCCGACGAAAAAGTCGCGGGCGTGATCCGGCCCAGCCGCGACGGCAAGAACGGCGGTGGCTCAGGCGGCACCATCTTCGACGACAACGGCGCGGCGCTGGGGCGGACTCCTTACAAGCGCGAGACGGCGGTGAAGGTTCCGGTAGTGGTGATGGCCATCGAGAACTGGGGGCGCGTCTACCGCCTGCTGCAACAGCATGTCCCGGTAACCATCGAGATGGATGTCGAGACGAAGTTCACCGGCGACCAGGAGCACGGCTACGACACCATCGCCGAGATCCCCGGGACCGATCCTGAGCTGAAGGAACAGGTCGTCATGGTCGGCGGCCATCTCGACAGCTGGATTGCGGGCACCGGCGCTACCGACAACGGGGCGGGCACCGTGGTCGCGATGGAAGTGATGCGCATCCTGAAGGCGCTAAACGTCCAGCCTCGGCGGACGATCCGTATTGCGCTATGGACGGGCGAGGAGCAGGGCCTCTTCGGCTCCCGCGGGTACGTGAAGGAGCACTTCGGCTACGCGGCTCCTTTAACCACACCCGAACAGCAGGCTCTCCCCGAGTTCCTGCGGCAGACCGGGCCGCTCGAACTGAAGCCGGACCAGAAGCTGATCTCGGCGTACTTTAATGTTGACAACGGATCGGGCAAAATCCGCGGCATCTACACGCAGGAGAACGCTGCCGTAGCGCCCATCTTCGAGCAGTGGATGGCGCCGCTCAAGGACCTGGGCGTGACCACCGTCACCATGCGCAACACCGGCGGCACGGACCACCTCTCGTTCGATGCCGTCGGGATTCCCGGCTTTCCAGTTCATTCAGGACGAGCTGGATTACGAGAGCCGGACGCACCATTCGAACCAGGATGTCTATGAACGCCTGCAGCCGGCTGACTTGAAGCAGGCCGCTGTGGTCGAGGCGATCTTCGTCTACAACGCGGCCATGCGCGACCAGATGATGCCGCGCAAGCCGCTGCCGCATCCCGAACTCCGTCAGCAGCAGACCAGGCCGTTGCCGGGCGTGTTTCCGGGAGCAGTTGAGCCGGCCGGCGAGAAGAAGTAGACCGTAGGCCCATCACGCCCTGGGGGGGTGGACGGAGAATTCTCCGTCCGCCCCCTTTTCCATTTGGGGAGCGGACGGGCGAACCATCCCCAGCGAAAATCTTTGACAAAAACTCCACGCCGCGGGCCTTGAAATGCATCCTACGCTGTGATCAAAATTTCTTATTTGGCAAATAAGAATTTATTGGACAGACGCAGGTGCTTCGGCCCAGACTCTTTCGCGTGAAGTTCCATTTCAGCCTGGCCGGATTGCGTGTTCTGTCTCTACTGCTGATGGTTCCTCTTGTTTTCCCTGCTGGCACGGCAGCGGGACAAGGTTCAAGCCCGGGTGAGACGGCCATCGTCTTTTACGCCAACCCGCATGTCAGCGAGCAACTTTGGACGCCGCTCTTCGATGCTTTCCGGGCCGAGGTCGCCCGGGAGCGACGGGACTATCCGCTGCCTGAGGACTTCGAGCCCCTTCGCGCGAGCTCACTCGCAGTCGGCCGGGAGTTCGGCGACGTCATCGAGGTACGCCTGATCGGCCGCTGCGACGTCGCCGAGCAGGCTTGGCGCCCTTTGCCGCCCGGGCCCCTCGGATGGGTGGTGCGCGCCTCCGGAGAGATTCAGCCTTTCATTTATGTCGACTGCGAGCGGCTGGCGCAATACGTGGGTCCGGCAATGCTCGGCCTGAACGAAGACCAGCGCATGTCTGCCATGGCGCGGGCAATCTCTCGCATTACGATCCACGAATGGATCCATATCGACACCCAGAGCGGCCGGCATCAGAGCCGTGGCATCCGGCAGGCAGAGCTGGGCAGCCGCGATCTGATCGGCAGCGGAGGATCTCCGGGCGGTCGCTGATCTGGCCTTCGCGCAGGCTGGCTCTTGGGCGGGATATTATCTCCCTCGTCAATGACCCGAAAGGGTCGGATGCAACAATAGAATGGGCGCATAGCCCGGTGAAATCCGCGCTATAATCCTCGGCACACGAGGGTTATAGGCATGGAAGGATCGCCGGCCCCCCACCCCGGTCATTCAATCAGCGAGCTGCTCTTCGAGGCAAGCCAGGGCAACAGGGAAGCCGAGGCGGCTCTCATGACCCAGGTTTACGGCGAGCTGAGGCGTCTTGCGCGCAAATATATGCGCGCCGAGCGGGCCAATCACACCTTGCAGGCCACGGCGCTGGTCAATGAGGCGTGCCTGCGCCTGATGGGCCAGGAGGGGGTCACCTGGCAGGACCGCGCCCATTTCTTCGCCTCTGCGGCCCAGCTGATGCGACACATCCTCGTCGACCACGCCCGGGCGCGCAAGGCCGGCAAGCGCGGCGGCGAGCAGCACCAGGTGACCCTGAGCGAAGGGCTGGTCGCCGAGGAGAACAAATCGGTCGAGGTGCTGGCGCTGCACGAGGCCCTGGACAACCTGGCCCTCCTCGACCCGCGACAGGCCCGCGTCGTGGAGTTGCACTTCTTCGGCGGCCTCACCTTCGAGGAGATCGCCTACGTCCTCGACGCCTCCGAACGAACGGTGAAACGCGACTGGACCATGGCCAGAGCGTGGCTGAAACTCCAGTTGGCGAACGAGCCATGACTCCCGAGCTATGGGAGAAGCCAGGGCTGTGGGAGCGGCTCAAGCCTCTTTTCGACGCAGCGATGGACAAGCCGGAAGAGGATCGAGCGCACTTCATCGAAGAGGCCTGCGGCAGCGATCGCCAGCTTCGCAGCGCCCTGGAGCGGTTGGTGAAGGCCTCGGGCGACTCAACCGCCCCGGCAGACGACCGCCTGTTCGATCTTCACCAGTTATTTCCGCTACCTCGATCGGCATTTGCAACCGGCGAACTGGTCAAGGGGCGCTTCCGGATCGAGCGCCCGATCGGCAAAGGCGGCATGGGCGAGGTGTACGAGGCATTCGATCTCGAACTGGACCGTCGCATCGCTCTCAAGACCATCAAGGCTGATGTCGCGAGCAATCCCAAGATGCTGGCGCACTTCACCAACGAGGTAAAGCTGGCACAGAAGATCAGCGGCACCCACGTGTGTCGCATTCACGAGCTCTACCCGCAGGAGATTTCGCCCCCCGGCCGGCACCCCGCGTTCCTGACCCCCGCGTTCCTGACAATGGAGTACCTCGACGGCGTGACGCTCGCCGATAGGATTCGCGAGCAGGGGTCGCTGCCGTGGAAGCAAGTCAAGGCGATTGCGCTCGAGATCTGCGAAGGCCTGCGCGCGATGCATGAAGTGGGCATCATTCACCGCGATCTCAAGAGCCGTAACGTGATGCTGGCCGACCGGAATGGCGCCGTCACGGCAGTGATCATGGATTTCGGGCTGGCGCACGAGGTAAGGACCGCCACGTCAGAAACAGCGACCGGCGTTTCCGAAGAGCACGGCGTGGCCGGCACCGTCGAATACATGGCGCCGGAGCAGTTCGAGGGTCACAGACTCACTCCCGCGGCCGACATATTTGCCCTGGGCGTGGTCATGTACGAGATGGCCACGGGCAGGCACCCCTTCCCGTCGCACACGATCCTCGAGGCCGCGGTACAACGAGGCCGCAAGCCAGCTACACCCTCATCCCTCCAGAAGAAACTGCCGCACCGCTGCGACGAGATTGTGTGCAAATGCCTGGAGTTCGACCCGAAGAAGCGCTACGGGTCGGCGAAGATCGTTGCCGAGGAGATTAGAGACAGCTGGCAAGCCAAACTTCGCAGATCCTGGCTCCGCGCCGCCGCAGCAATCCTGGCTGTGGTCGCGCTGGCATCCGGCCTGATGCTTGTGCCTCCGATTCGCGAACGGATCCAGGGAATCCTGTTCTCCAGCCGCGAAAAGCACATTGCAGTGTTGCCCTTTGAGGTCACGGGAAACAATCCGCAGACGCAGGCTCTCGGAGATGGGCTGATGGACTCGCTCGACGGGAAAGCTCTCGAACCTCGACGCTGTCAATCAAACCCTGTGGGTCGTCCCGGCCAGCGAAGTTCGCGCTCGCAAGGTTCACGATGCTTCCTCGGCTCTGAAGGAATTTGGGGCGACCATCGTCGTCCAAGGCAACTTTGAGCGCAGCGGGACGAGTGCACACCTAAGACTTACCCTTATCGACCCAAAGAAGATGCGGGAGATTGGGTACGCGGATGTCGAGAACCCCACGGGTAGCTTGGCGCAGTTGGAGGATCAAGCGGTAACAAGTGTGGGAAGGCTGATGAACGTTTCGGTAAAGGGAGAACTGGTGAATGGCAGTGCTGCACTTACCGGTCATGTGGCTTATGAAGACTACCTTGCAGGCCTGGGATATCTGCAGCGATACGATAAACCTGGAAATCTTGATGCAGCGATCAAATCTCTTGAGCAAGCAGTGAGCACGGATTCCCACTTCGCTTTAGGATTTGCGAAGTTAGGCGAAGCCTATCGCCTTAAGTACCAGATGGAAAGAGATCCCAAATGGTTAGAGCAGGCGCTAGCCTACTGCAAGAAGGCAATTGCGCAGGACCCTCGCATATCGTCAGTGTACGTTACCCTCGCGCGCATACATGAGCTAACCGGCGTCCATGAACTCGCGGTTCAGGAATTTCAGCAAGCCCTCGATAACGATCCTCGAAACGCGGATGCAGTCAACGGACTAGCTCATTCGTATCAAAATGCGGGCCGTAATGGTGACGCAGAGGCTATGTATTTGAAGGCGATCGCGCTGCGCCCCCACGACTGGAGTGGATACAACGATCTGGGAAACTTCTATGACGATATTGGCCGCCATTCGGACGCCATAGCTCAATATCAACACGCTATTGAACTAACACCAGACAATGCGGTACTCTTCGCTAACCTCGGTGCTGCTTATTTGAATACTGGCGACTCAGGTTTGCTCGGCAAGGCTGAGAAAGCGTTGAAACAGTCAATTACTATAAGCCCGAATTACGGAGCCTATGCAAATTTGGGTAATTTGTACGGCTTACAGCGTCGATTTGCCGAATCCGCTGCAGCTAGTGAGAGCGCCCTCCGTCTTAATGACCAAGATTACGATGTATGGAACAACCTGACCGAGGCCTATGAAGGCATGGGAAAGATTGGCAAAGCGGCGGAGTCGAGAAAGAAGACTATAGATCTCGTTAAAAGATCGATAAAAATGAACCCTCAAAACGCTGAGGCTGACGCCCTGCTTGCAGCGTTGGTAGCGAAAGAAGGAATCAGGGATGAATCGCTGGGGTATATTCAAACTTCTCTTGCACTTTCGCCCGATGACAGCTATGTTTTGTGGGAAGTAGCTGACGCCTTTGAAATACTTGGTGACCGCTCCCGTGCAATTGAATGTTTGAAAAAGGCACTTCAACACGGGCTCTCCCGCAGTCAGCTGGAGAGCGATCCCGTCTTGCGCGGCGTATTTGCAGATCCGCATTTTCATGCGTAAGCTACGCGGGCCTACAGCTTATCGGGCTTTCGATTCCACTATCGAGCAAGGAGAGATGATATGGACCGTGTCTTGGGTTTAGATGATGCCGGCGGCAACAATATCGATATAGCGTCCAGTGACGACCTTAGGCTATATTTTTTAGTGCCTGGATGCTTCAAGGCCAGCGAGCCAAATTTTTTTAATCCCCCCCTCCCTGAGGGTGACATGCTCGTGGGACCATCGGGCCCTCATTACCCCAAATACCCTAATCACGATGTTACGTACTCCTTCGACCCAAGGAACAGTTGTCCTCATCTGGAGCACGAATATGAAAAAGCTCATCCGGAGCACCGGAGAAGGATATTTGGCATGCACACAATCCACACAGGCAATTGACCGGAGAGAAGATAGATGGGCCACAAACATTTAACGCTTGACCATGTCGGCGGACACGACGTTCGCGATTTAGGGTTTAACGACAACCTCTATTTGGATTTTGGAGTGCCCGGATACTTCATTACCAACGACCAGGACGACTTTCGCCCAAGCCTTCCGAGTGGACATTGCACTCTTTACACCTATCCAGGGCCCTATAAGCCACAAATTAAAAATCACGATACTAAGTATTGCTTTGACCCAAATGCTCCCTGCCAGCCGACAAAGGGAATGCATACAATTCACACCGGTGGCTAGAATTCGGTCGGAACCGGATCGCTTGAAAATAACTAACCCGGAGGCCTTAGCCTCCGGGTTTGTTTGTTGCGGCGAGGCTTCCCCCCGGTTACCGCGCCGCAACCAACACTTGCGCAACCAACGCTTGATGGAGAACTGCACCGGCAGGCGTTCGTGGCGGGACGCCTGCCGGCGTTATCCCTGGTCGGGGGAAGGCAGGTTTGATTCCCGCCTTCACTCTCTAGAGCGCAGAACTTCGGAGAAAAGGGTCACAGAGCACAAGAAAAATTTGCGCGCGTGCCGGGTGCCGGGCCTGTCCGGCCTTCCAGCCCCGCGGGTCTAGCCCCGCCGTCCATGCTTAGTTCAGCTTCCAGATCGCGAGGTTGAGATATCCGGCAAACGTGACCCAGGCCAGATACGGCACCAGCAGCCACGCAGCGGCGTGGCTCATCCTGCGAAAGGTCAGAATCGTGAGCAGGATCGCTGCCCAGAGCGCGACAATGTCGACGAAAGCCGTCAGCATCTGGTGGGTACCAAAGAAAATCCAAGGCCAGAGGAAGTTCAGACCGAGTTGCACCAGAAAGAGCCGCAGGCCGCGGGTGCGGCAGGGGCTGGGGCGAGTCTTCCAGACGATCCAGGCTGAGACGGCCATGAGCGTGTAAAGCACGGTCCAGACCGGCCCGAAGACCTGATTCGGAGGATTCAACGGCGGCTTCTGGAGTCCCGCGTACCACGTCGGAATTGCGCGAGCGGCAAAGATCGAAGAGACGACGCCGACCGCGAAGCATAGGGCGAGCCATCCCACCAGGGCGGTGCGGGTGTGGGGCCGGGTTTGGACTGCGTTCGGCATCCTTCTGAGAGATTCATCACAAGGGCGTGCGGTTCCTACATTTCGCTGCCCCGCTCGACGCAATTCTCTCAAGCCCCTATGCTGGATAGAAGCAATCAACACAAACATTTGCAGAATTTTGGTTCGACAGTTATGGGTGACTCAGCAGATTTGATTCGGGTAAAGCTGCCCGACGGTACGGTGAAGGAGTTTGCTTCCGGAGCGACGCCGCGCGACGTGGCTCAGAGCATTTCGCCGCGGCTCGCTTCGGCGGCGGTCGTGGCGCGCGTACAGCCGGCGAAGGTCGAGGGCGCCTCGGAAGCGGCGAGCGGTGAGGCGGCGATGTATGCGGCGGAGAATCCGAGCGCCGAGCGGCTCGTGGATCTGAGTTCGCCCCTGACCGAAGACGTTTCGTTGCAACTTCTCACCGAGAAGGATCCCGACGCGCTTCCCGTGGTGCGGCACTCCGCGGCGCACGTTATGGCGACGGCGGTGCTCGAGCTCTTTCCCGAGACGAAGCTGGGCCACGGGCCTGCGACCGAGTCGGGCTTCTTTTATGACTTCTACCGGCCGACACCATTCACTCCCGACGACCTCAAAGCCATCGAGGCGAAGATGACCGAGGTGGTCGCGCGCGACGAGAAGTTCGTTCGTGAGTGGGAGCCGCGCGATGAGGCGCTGGAGCACTTTCGCGCCGACGGCGACTTCATGAAGATCCACTTCGTCGAGCGCTTTACGAATGAAGGCGAGGATGTCTCCCTCTACCGCAACGGTGCCTTCGTGGACTTCTGCCGCGGGCCCCATGTGCCCTCAACTGGCCGCGTGAAGGCCTTCAAGGTGATGAGTCTCTCCGGTGCCTACTGGCTGGGCAATGAGAAGAATCCGCAGCTGCAGCGTATTTACGGCACGGCGTTTTTCTCGAAGAAGGACCTGGACGATTATCTCGAGCGGCTCGAGGAGGCCAAGCGGCGGGACCATCGCGTGCTGGGCAAGCAGCTAGAGCTGTTTACGGTGAGTGAGGACGTCGGTTCGGGTCTGCCTCTGTGGCTTCCCAAGGGTGCCACCATCCGGCGGATTCTGGAAGAGTACATTCTGGAGCGGGAGCGCGAGCTGGGATATCAGCACGTCTACACGCCGAGCCTCGCAAAAGTGGATCTGTATATTCGCTCCGGGCACTGGGCGCACTATCACGAGGACATGTTTCCGCCGATGGACCTTGAGACCGAACAGATGGTGCTGCGGCCGATGAACTGCCCGCACCATATTCTCGTCTACGAATCGAAGCCGCGCAGCTATCGGGACCTGCCGCTGAAACTGGCTGAACTGGGCACGATGTACCGCTACGAGCGCTCGGGCGTCCTGAGCGGGCTGAGCCGCGTGCGCTGCATGACGCTGAACGACGCGCACATCTTCTGCACGCCGGAGCAGATCAAGGAAGAGTTTGCGAATGTAATGAAGCTGGTCGAGCGCGCCTACCGCGACCTCGGCATCACGAATTACAGCTACCGTCTTTCGCTGCGCGATCCGGCGAACAAGGAAAAGTACGTTGATAACGACGAGATGTGGGCGCTGGGTGAGCGCGTGCTGCGCGAGGCGCTCGACGGGCTGGGACTGCCTTACAAGGAAGGTAAAGGCGAGGCAGCGTTTTATGGGCCGAAGCTCGACATCCAGCTGGCCGATGTAATGGGCCATGAGGAGACGTACTCAACCATCCAAGTGGATTTTCATCTTCCCAACCAGTTTGACCTGCATTACACGGCGGCCGATGGAAAGCTGCACCGGCCGGTGATGATCCATCGCGCCATCGTCAGCACCATGGAGCGCATGGTCGCCTATCTCATCGAGCATTACGGCGGAGCTTTCCCGCTGTGGCTGGCTCCGGTGCAGGTGGGACTGGTGCCGATCAGCGAGCGCCACCAGGAGTACGCGCAAACAGTTCAGTCACAGTTACAAAATGCCGGGCTGCGTGTCGAGCTCGACAGCCGCAACGAGAAGATGAACGCGAAGATTCGCGACTTCACGCTGCAGAAGGTTCCGTATGTACTGGTGATGGGAGACAAGGAAGCCGCCGCCAATGCAGTCAGCGTACGGACGCGCGGCAAGGGAGATCAGGGCTCAATTCCCCTGACCGAATTTCTGGCGAAGACCGGGAAACTCATCGAGGAAAAATCAATCGAGCTGTAGAGAAGAACAAATAACTTGTTGAGGATGTCGCAAAAAGCGACAAAAAGTACTGAAGGTTGTGCCTGGTGGGTACTCAAATGATCTCGCGCCAGAGGCCCGCTTATCATTATCATCGTCGTAGTGCTGGAAAACTTCAGCCGGCGAAAGCCCTCATGGAGGCCTCGATGAACCCGGATCCCGTTTTGGAATCGCTCCGTGACCCGTTCCAGATCACACCCCGCTTTCGCAACGCTGTCGAGAAAAGGATCCTGCAGCTTGAGCGCGATGCCGCGCAGGACGAGCGTGTGCTCAAATCCCTCACCAGCCCCGACCATCGCCGCCGCCAGCAGATGCTCATCGACAGGCAGCTTGAAAAGGCGTTCCGCTTGCGCGAAATGCTCGCGCTGGTGACCACACGGGCCGAGCGTGCCCGGCGCGAACCAGTGCTTTAATACCTCCCTCAACAAGAAAAGATCAGCTTCTCGGGAACTTTCTCGCGACCGGCTCCGTACCGGCCTTTCATGAAGACGAAGATTGCCCTCCTCCTGGCCGGCGCGGCCGTGCTTGCCGCATCACCGGTCGTGGCACAGGACGCCGACCACCTCTGGACGAAGTCGTACCCGGTCAGCGGTAAGCCCACGCTGAACGTGGAGACCGGGGATGCCGGGCTGCAGATCTCCTCCTGCGGCACGTGCCGCGAGATCCGCATCAAGGTCCACACCGAAGGGACCACACTCAGCGACTATCGCCTCGAAGAGAGCCAGACGGGCGACCAGGTGCACTTCCTCTTCAAGGAGAAGCCGCATCTGGGCGTTCACATCACCTGGCATAGAACCCAGACCCAGGTGACCGTAGAGACGCCCGCCGAGTTGACACTCGAATCGCGCTCCGGTGACGGCAATGTGAACGTGTCAGGCTTGAGCGGCGACTTCGGGCTCACAACGGGCGATGGAAATCTCACCGCCGATCACCTCTCAGGCAAGCTGCGGATCAAGTCGAGTGACGGCCATGTGACCATCAGCAACTCGACGGGAGCGCTCGAAGCCCGCACCAGCGATGGCAATCTCACCGTGGACGGCGTCTTCAATGCGGTGACTCTGCACACCAGCGACGGCCAGCTGGAGGTAAACCTGCGCGAAGGCACGAAGCTTTCGGAGCCGTCGAGCATCCAGGCCTCTGACGGATCGGTGACGGTGCGCCTGCCGCAGGGTTTCGCCGCTGATCTTGACCTTCACACCAGCGATGGACATCTCGACTGCGCGTTCCCGCTGACCATGGACCACTACGACAGCAAGGACGGCGGCGGCCACAACCTCCACGGCAAATTGAACGGCGGCGGCACTCCGCTCACGATTCATACCAGCGACGGCAGCGTAAAGATCGAGCAGCTCTGATCAACCTGCTTACTGCGCGTCGCGTCAGTTGCCAAGGATCGCCAGGCTGTTAGGCGGCAGCCTGATCTCCAATTCGTCCGCCTCGACCCCAGCGTGCGAAGCGAGTGCGAGAGGCAGGCGGTCGGCATTGGGCCACACCATGGCCCTCTCGCCCAGATTGCAAAATACCCTGATTGCGCAATGCTCGCCGCCGCGATCCATCACCAGCCAGCGGTGTTCTTCATCGAATTCGACCTTCACCTTGCGCAGCTCGCCATCGTTCAGCGCGGGCGTGGTGCGGCGCAGGTGGATGAGGCGTTCATACCAGTCGAGCATCTCTCCGTGACGGCCCTCCCGCCTCTCGTTCCACTTTAGCTTCGAGCGCTGGAACGTCTCCGGTTTTTCAGGATCAGGGATCACCGAGCGGTCCCATCCGAAGGCGGCGAATTCACTGACGCGGCCTTCGGAGACCGAGCGCGCCATCTCCGGATCGTCGTGATCGGCGAAGTACTGGAACGGTGATGACGCGGCGAATTCCTCGCCCTGAAAAATCATGGGAACAAACGGCGCGGTAAAGACGATGCCCGCAGCAACCTTGGCACGGTCCATGCCGACAATATGCTCGAGACGGTCGCCGATCGCGCGATTGCCGACCTGGTCGTGGTTCTGGATGTATCCGAGGAAATGGTGCGCCGACAGGCCTTCAACGGCTCGCCCGTGATGGCGCTGGCGGTATTGGGAGTAGATTCCGTCATAGACAAAAACCCGCTGCATCGCCTTGGCCAGCTTCTGGAGCGAACCGAAGTCGCTGTAGTAGCCCTTGCCGGGCTCCGCGTGTAGGACCGTGAAGAGCGCGTGGTGGAAATCGTCGCTCCATTGCGCGTGCACGCCATATCCGCGCGCCTCACGCGACGTGACGACAACGGGAGCATTGAGATCGCTCTCCGCAATAAGCACGAGCGAGCGGCCGAGGTCGGCGGAAAGCGCGTCGATCTCCGTCGAGAGCTGCTCGAGAAAATGGGTCGCGGAGCGGTCCACAAATTCGTGGATGGCGTCTAGGCGCAGCCCGTCGATGTGGTAGTCGCGCATCCACATGATCGCGTTATCGCAGAAGAAGCGCCGCACCTCATCGCTTCCGGCCGATTCGAAGTTCACGGCGTCACCCCACGGTGTGCGGTGATTGCTGGTGCGGTAGGGCCCGAACTTGCCGGTGTAGTTACCCACCGGACCGAAGTGGTTATAGACCACGTCAAGCAGCACGGCGAGGCCGCGCGCGTGGGCGGCATTCACGAAACTCTTGAGGCCGTAGGGGCCGCCGCAGTCGCTGTTCACGGCGTAGAGAGCCACTCCGTCGTACCCCCAGCCATGATGGCCGGCGAACTCGGCCACCGGCATCAGTTCGATGTGGGTGATGCCCAGATCGACGAGATGATCGAGGCACCCAATGGCGGAGTCGAAAGTGCCCCCCGGCGTGAAGGTTCCAACGTGCAGCTCGTAGATGATGGCCGAGGCAAGTGGAGGCGCCTGGAATCCGTCATCTGTCCACGGGAAGTTTGCGTGATCGACGAGCCGTGAAGGACCGTGCACACCGTCGGGCTGCCACGGGCTGCGCGGGTCGGGATAGGGCTTGGGGTCGTCGTCGATCAGAAATGCATAGTCGGTGCCGGGTGCGGCGTCATTCACCGCGACGCGCCACCAGCCGTAAGCGTCGGGACCCGACATGGGGTGCTCGGCGTCTCCGATTGTGACCGCAAGTTTGCCGGCTTCGGGCGCCCAGACGGTGAACTCATGCATTGGCGGTGGTCTCCAGAGACCGAGTAAGCAGCGCGACAGGGAACTGTCGCAGCAAGGTTTCAACTTCGATGCTGCCGCCGGACACGTCTTCGCCCGTGAGGCGGTTCTTCCAGCGGCCTGCGGGCAGAGCGACGCGGATACGCCGCCAGGAATTGTCGAGCGTAAGAAAGAGCCTCGGCGCGACGGCGACGACGGAGTCTCCACGCATGCAGGCAAGCACGTGCTCGGCTTTTCCTCCTTCGGCGAACAGCGGCGTGTACGCGGCATTGCAGCCGAACCAATCCGAGTGCTCGCGGCGCACGAGCAGCGCCTGGTAGATCGTCCAGAGCTTGGGCAGGCCTTCGTCGGCGCGGCGCATGATCTGCGCGGCGATGTCGCTGCCATTCATGTTCCGAATCTCTTCGAGCAGACTGCGCCGCAATTCGTAATCGACGGGACGGCGGTTGTCAGGATCGACGAGACTCAAGTCCCAGAGCTCCCCGCCCTGATAGAGATCGGGCACTCCGGGGACAACGCACTTGAGCAGTGTTTGCGCAAGCGAATTGACGCGGCCGGCATAGCGGACGCGGGCGACAAACTCCTCCAACTTTTCAAGAAAGGGCTGATGCGCAAGCGTCCTTTCGATGAAGCCGTTGAGCGCGTCTTCGAACTCCTTGTTGTTTGCCACCCAGGAGGTCTGCTGCTTGGCCTCGCGCACCGCCTTGAGCATGTATTCCTGCGCACGATCGAGCGGCAGGGGCCATGCGCCGATCAGTGTCTGGTAGTAGAAGTACTCCGTGTTGCGGTCGGGATACTCGGCGCCTGTCGATGACTTCACCCGGAACTCGCTGTTGATCTTCGACCAGCGCTGGATGGCGGAGCGGAACTTCCCGGGCAGCTCCGACAGCACAGCGAGCCGCGCGCGCACATCTTCGCTGCGCTTGGTGTCGTGCGTCGAAAGCGTCGTCATCGTCAGCGGACGCGTGGCGTGCATTTTGTAGCAGTAGCCGTGGAACTCGGCCACGGAGAAACCGTCGCGGCCGGGATCGCTGCCCACTTCGTTCAATCCGATGAGGCGGTTGTAACAGTAGAACGCGGTATCTTCGACACCCTTGGCCATCACCGGCCCGGTGAACTGCTGGAAGAGCAGCAGGAACTCCGACTCCGTCTTGCCGGTCACCTCCATGCTCAGCACGTCGCGCAGGAAATCGTAAAGACCGGGGTCGATGTCCTGACGCTGCTCCTTGGCGCACTCGGCTGCTCGCGAAATAGCCTCGCGGTCCTCATCCGTGATCTCGTTACGCGCCGGGATGACATAAGTCCTGTAAATCCGGAAGCAGGCCGCCAGCTCGCGGATCGCGCGCCGTATATCAGTCCGCGTGTAGTCGCGCTGGTTGCGGTTGGCCTCGCAAATCTCGACAAAGAGCGACGTGAGCCGGTTGACGTCGCTGCCCAGCGCCTCCTGCGTCACGTTGATCTTCTTGTCGTGCGCTATGGGCCCGAATTCGCCGGGCTGGCCGGTGAACTCCGTGTAGATCCCGCTCAGTTCGGCCATCCCGCGCTGGCTGACCAGCACACCGTTGACCTGGTTGAGGAAGTCGTATCCGGTGGTGCCTTCGATGGGCCACTCCTGGCGCAGAAACTCGCCGGGCTCGAGGATCTTCTCGCCGACGATCCAGGCTTCGGGTGCCTTGTCGCGCAGGCGGCGAAAGTATTCGAGCGGATCGCGCAGGCCGTCGGGATGGTCCACGCGCACGCCATCGAGCACGCCGCGGCGCAGCCACTCGAGGATGAGCGCGTGGGTTTCTTCGAAGACGTGCTCGCGCTCGACCCTCACGCCGATGAGCGAGTTCACATCGAAAAAGCGGCGGTAGCCGAGCTGCTGATCGGCGGTCTTCCAGTAGGCCAGACGGTAATTCTGCTGATTTAAAAAATCATCCAGCGCATCAAGGTTTGCATTCAATTCTTCTATGGAGCGGTCGATCATCTCGCCGACCTTTGGGTCCTCTTCGCAAAGCGTCGCGAGCAGGCGGAAGAGCACCACCTTGTCGCGGTCGCGGGCGAGGATTGTGCGGCGGTCGACATACTCCGGTGAGGGCAGGCGGCCGAAAGATGCGGCGAGAAAGTCCAGTGTGTCGGACTTGGCATAATCGGCCGCGCGGGCCAGAATCGTGGGCAGCGAAATCGGCGCCACCGGGAACGTCTGTTCAGAAGCCTCGACCTCGAAGCGCACGCCATTGCGCGTCACCTTGATGGCTCCAGCCTGGAGTGCGCGCCCGTACTGATCGCCAAGGGTAGGCACTAGAACCTTATCGCGCAGCCGCTCCTCCTGCTGCTTCCAGTCGATGTCGAAGTAAGAGGCGTACCGGCTGAGCGGGCCGTTCTCCAGCACGTCCCACCAGTAGCGGTTCTCCTTGCCCAGCGCCATGTGGTTGGGCACGATGTCGAGCACCTGCCCCAGGCCTGCTGCGCCGAGCCGCAAGCAGAATCTCTCATGGGCAGCCGCTCCGCCCAATTCTTCATTGACGCGCTGAGGATCGACCACATCATACCCGTGCTTGCTTCCGGGAGCAGCCTGCAGATAAGGCGAGCAGTAGGCGTGGGAAATGCCGAGGGCGTGCAGATAATCGGCGATCGCGGCAGCGTCGTCGAATGTGAATTCCTTGTGCAGCTGCAGCCTGTAGGTAGCAGTAGGGACGTGTCGGGTCATAGATCAAAAAACGAACTGCGATCGAATCGAGTAACGCCTGCCGGGTCGATTCCCAACTCTTAAGAGACAAAAAACAGTTCCGCGAACAGCCGGAAGTGTTGAGGACAGTACCTCCTTAGAGGATTCCGCCCCATCATGGGTTGCACTCAACCGTGCGCGCGGATGGAAGAGGTAATACTTGGCGCCCCCAGCCTTTCCTTTGTGGCATAATGATTTAGCTGTTAGCGGTGAAGGAGTTCACCTTTAACCGCTGCCCGCCGAGTTCAAGAGGCAGGCAGATGATAACTCCTGACAGGGAATTCCTGTCGTGGAGTTACGTCCCGGCGCGATTTCCCCGACACAAACTGTGCACCAGGTAAGGAGAAAGCGTCCTTGCAGAAATACCTCTTTGTCGCACTTGGAGGCGCCCTGGGTTCGCTGGCCCGCTTCTGGGTTGGCTCGACGATCGGCGGCCGATTGGGGACTCGATTTCCCTACGGGACTATTGTCATCAATATCTCGGCCTGTATCATCATCGGTTTCGTTCTCACGCTTATGGGTAGCCGCACGGAAATGAATCCTGCGTGGCGCTTTCTCATCCCCATTGGATTTGTGGGCGCCTACAGCACCTTCTCGACCTTTGAATGGGAGATATTCACCCATCTCCAGACCGGCGCCTTCCTCATCATGGCCTCCTACGTCGTCCTGAGCCTCGTGCTCGGACTGGCCGGGGTCTGGGGCGGCGTACTGATCGCCAGGGCAATCTCCTGAATGAGGAACAGATGCTATCTCGCGGAAAAGCGCTGAAGGTTTCCATTTATCTGAGCGAGGGCTCGACCCACAAGGGAGCCTCGACCTACACAAGCATCCTCGACTACCTCTTCTTTCGCGGATGCAGCGGCGCAACCGTGCTCAAAGGCGTCGCCGGATTCGGCGCCGATCACCACATGCATTCGGCCAATGTCGTCGAGATGTCCGACCGCCTGCCCATGAAGATCGAATTCATCGATGCGCCCGAGAAAGTCGAGGAACTCCTGCCCAGGCTTCAGGAAATGGTCGGCTCAGGCATGATCGAGGTGCAGGAAACCACCGTTGCCAAACCTGCCGGGGTCTCGAAACCGAAGCAGCAGCCGGCGCGGCCGCACGTGAAGATCGAAGGCAAAGCGCAGATGATGCGCATCTTCTTCGGAGAAAGCGACCGCTGGCGCGACGAGCCTCTACATGAAGCGCTCATACGCGCCATGCGCGCCCACGACCTCGCCGGAGCAACCGTCTATCGCGGAATCCTCGGCTACGGTGCGCACCGCCGCGTGCACCGCGAGTCCGCGCTGCGCCTCTCGCGTGACGCTTCCATAATGATCTCCGTCATCGACACCGAGGCCCGGCTGCGGGAGTTCCTGCCCATCGTCGACCAGATGGTCGAGGAGGGATTGGTCGTACTCTCCGACGTCGACGTCATCAAGTATTCGCATCGCACCGTTGACGTTGCTGAAGAATAGAACGCAGACATGAAAGAGCAATTCCCAGCGCGCATGCTGCGCATCCACTTCACCGAGTCCGACAAGTGGCAGGGCGAGCCGCTCTACAAGGCGATCGTGGCCAAATGCATGGAGCTGGGCATCGAGGGCGCGACCGTCTTTCGCGGTATCGCCGGCTTCGGAGCCAGCGCCC
This sequence comes from uncultured Acidobacteriaceae bacterium, assembly GCA_963782175.1. Lineage (GTDB taxonomy): Bacteria > Acidobacteriota > Terriglobia > Terriglobales > Acidobacteriaceae > Silvibacterium. Next base: position 1,246,512 of record CAWAIX010000001.1, on the reverse strand, counting down.
GCATTTATCACCGGCGCAGCCTGTCAATCTCGAAAAATGCGCCGGTAATGGTCACCGTGATTGACAGGGAAGAGCAGATTCAAAAGCTGTTGCCGCATCTGGACGAGATGATCCAGGGCGGCCTGATTGCAAGCTCGAGTGTGGAAGCAATCCGATACACGCGCTCTCCGTAGTAGCCGGCCCAAAAAGGAGCAGCCAACTCCCCAAAAAGCACAGATCAGCAGAGCACGTTGAGATCTCCTCTGAGCCGCGCCGGAGCGCCGGCCGCAAGTTGCGCCTCGATGTCGCCGTGCGTCTTCTCCCAGATGGGCATTGCGCGGGCGACCAGCGCCCTGCCCTCATCGGTCAGCCTGAGCCTGCGGCCCCGCCGGTCAGCCGGGTCGGTAAGCAGTTCCACCAGTCCACGCCGCTCGAGAGGCTTGAGCGCCGCGGTAAGGGTGGTCCGGTCCATGGCCAGCAGCGAGGCGACCGGTGCCATCGGCGGAGGCTCGGGGCGGTTCAGCGACATCAGCAGGGAGAACTGCCCATTCGTCAGCCCGACTGGCCGCAGCGCCTCGTCGAAGCGTCGCGCCAGCGCCCGCGCCGCCCGCTGCACGTGGAGGCAGAGGCAGCAATCGCGCACGCGGAGCGTGGTGGCGAAGGGCAGAATATTCGGGCTTGACACTGTCGCCATTAGGTTGATATCAACCTAAATCAAGTGGAACACTCTTGACAAGAAAAATATGTAAGCTCACACTAACGTTAGTTAGAGCTTACCTATAAAACGGGTGAGAAAAAAGTCTTAGGCCATTTGTCGAATTCGGGCCCGGCCATTCGACTACAGCATGAAGGCAGGTCAAACCGGGCCGCCTGAGGACCGTTACAGAAAAAAAGAGAAATCATGACTTCGGCGCAGTCTCCCGATCAGGAGCAAAATGGGCGAGAGGAGACCGCCGCAACCGAAAAATTGACCCGAACCCTGCCCGGCTGGAGATCTATATGTCTTTCCTTCGCGATTTGAAAATTGCCGCGCGCTCCCTCTCGCGCGTTCCCGCCCTCTGGATCACCGTCGCCCTGACGCTGGCCCTTGGCATCGGCGCCAACGCCGCCATTTTCAGCGTGGTGCGCGCCGTACTGCTGCGGCCGCTCGCCAATCGCGATGAGGACCGGCTGCTCTACATCCGCCAGAGCGCGCCTGGCCTGGGCGATCCGAACACGACCTTCTCCATCCCGGAAATTCAGGATCTCAGCAAGAACCTGAAGACCATTACCGAGCTGGGCACGTTTTCCGAGATAGATTTCGCCATGGTCGGGCTTGGTACACCGCGGTCCATACCTGCGGGAGTGGTTGACGGCAATTACTTCGAAGTAATGGGGCTGCGGCCGATCCTGGGACGTCTACTTGGCCCCTCCGACGACGGCCCGAACGCACCCGGCGCCATCGTCCTCACCTACACGTTCTGGACCACCTCGCTGCACTCCGACCCGACAGTCCTCGGCAAACAAGTCCGGCTGGAGAGCTTCCAAGGCTCGCGCACCGCCACCATCGTCGGCGTGCTTGAGCCGTCGGTGCCGTACCCCGTCTCGACGGAGATTATCGCCAACGTCGTCACCAGCCCGCATCATCTCTCCGCCACCATGGTCACCGGCCGCGAGCATCGCATGACCGAGGTCTTCGCACGCCTCGCTCCTGGCGCAAACCTCGAATCCGCGCGCGCCGAACTGAGCGAGAGATATGCAGCCATTCTTGCCGCCCATCCCGACGTCTACAAGGCCGCCGACCGTTACCAGATTGGCGTGACGCGCATGCACGACCAGATCAACTCAAGCGCGAACACCATCCTCTGGGTGCTCTTCGCCGCCGCGGCGCTGCTCTTCATCATTGCCTCCTCCAACGTCGCCAATCTCGTGCTGGCGCGCACCGTGCGCCGCGAGTCCGAGCTTGCCGTCCGCGCCGCCCTGGGAGCCAACGCCGCCGCGCTGCGCCGCGCTCTGCTGGCCGAAAGCATCCTGCTCTGTGGCAGCGGAGTGCTTGCCGCCCTCGCGCTCGCCGCGCCGATGGTCTACGTGCTGGGCCGCTACGCCGCGCGCTTTTCCGTGCGCGCCGATGGGCTGACGCTCGACTTCAACCTGGTCTGGTTCGGCATCGCGCTGGCGCTGGTCGCCTCCGTCTTCCTCGCCTACATCCCGCGCCTGCCCGGCCCGGATGCCGCCCACGGCCTCTCCGGCGTGAGCAAGGGAACGCGTTCCGTTTCCGGCAGCAACCGCCGCCTGCGCGTCTTCGCCGTTACGCAGATCACGGCGTCTTTCCTCCTGCTCGCCGGAGCCGGCGTTCTGATGCGGACGCTTTACGTGCTTGAGCACACACGCCCGCCGTTCGACACCACCCGGGTACTCGCCGTAAATCTGCCCGTCATCTCCTACGGACGCACACCCGAGCAGGTGCAGCAGTTCTATCGCGACGCCAAGCTGCGCGTCGCCGGGATCCCCGGTGTCGAGAAAGTCTCGACGGGCTTCAGCGTGCCATGGCGCGACAGCCAGGGACTGAACATCAAGTTCGCTTTCGCCGTCGAGGGCGCAAAGCGCACCAACGGTCAGGAGGACCTGCGTTCGAAGTTCCGCTCCATCTCGCCGGGATTCTTCGAGACCATGGGTGTGCCGGTGCTCGAAGGCCGCGACTTCCGCGACACGGACCGCGCGAACACCGAGCGCGTCGTGATTATCAGCAAGAGCGTCGCCGACACCCTCTTCCCTGGCCAGGAGGCCATCGGCCGCGAAATGAAGTGGACCGACGGCGTGATGAAGTTCATCGGCATCAGCTATGAGCCGCGCCGCATCGTTGGAGTCGTGCCGGACTTCGACGACGAGAACATCATCCCGTCGCCCTCGATGACCATCTACCAGCCTGCCGAGCAGGAAGGCTGGCAGAGCCGCCTCTTCGTGCGCACCAACCGCGATCCGTATCAGTTGGTTCCGATCATCACGCGCACCATCCACCAGATGGCCGTTGACCAACCGGTCGAGCGCGCCGCAACCCTCGAGGACATCCGCGCCGAAGTGATGACGCCCGACAAGCTGAACGCCGTGGTCTTCGGTGGCTTCGCTGCCGTCGCGCTGCTGATCTCCGTCGTCGGCGTCGCCGGTGTCCTGGCCTTCTCGGTCAGCGGACGCACGCGCGAGTTCGGAATCCGCATCGCCCTGGGCGCTCAGCCGCGCGACATCCTCGCCGACGTTCTGAAGGACGGCCTGGTCATCGCCGCCATCGGAGTGACTGCGGGCGTAGTGCTCGGCTTTGCGCTGACACGCATTGTCGGCAGGTTCGTCTCCGAAGTGCATTCGCCGAGCCTGCTGTCATTTGCGGCATCGGCGTTTGTGATCCTCGCTGCGGCGGTCATCGCATCGAGCGTGCCCGCCGCGCGCGCAGCCAGGGTGAATGCGGTGGAGGCGCTGCGGGCAGAGTAGCGGGACGGGAATAGCGGGACCGGGCTAGCTGGGCTAGGACTAGCCGGACTTACTCGTAGCGGATCGCCTTCACTGGATCGAGTCCCGCTGCCCGGCGCGCTGGAATCCAGCACGCCAGCAGTCCAACGACGGCCAGCAGCGTAGCCACAATGATGAAAACCACCGGGTCGGAGGAAGAGACGCCGATGGGCAGGCTGGCCATGGCGCGCGCTGCGGGCAGCGCCGCGGCCAGTCCGATTGCCAGGCCGGCGACGATCTGCCACAAGCCTCGCCGCATCACCAGCACCATGATGTTGCGTGTGCTGGCTCCGAGCGCCATGCGGACGCCAATCTCCTGCGTGCGGCTGTTGGTTGCCTGCGCAAGCACCGCATAGATGCCCACCGCCGCCATCAGCAAGGCGATAAGCGCGAAGCCGGAGAAGATTCTGCCGAAAAGATGCAGAAACCACTCATCATGCTGAATCGCCTCGGGCAGTGCGTACACGTCATGCAGGGGCAGATCCTGATCGAGGTTCTGCACTGCTCTGCGCAGCGCGGGGATGGGGTTGCTGTCTGACCGTAGCAGCAAGGCAATTCCGTTCCAGCCCTCCTGCCGGAGAGGAATGAACATGAGCGGATTCGGCGCTTTCTCATTCAGCTCCTGCACCATGTTCGCCGAAACCCCGACCACGGTGATCCAGTCGCCCGGCTTGTTGTCGTCGTAGAGGCGAAAGCGCTTGCCGACTGCAGACTGGCCCGGCCAGAAGCGCTCCGCGCATGTGCGCGTAAGGATCGCCGCCTTGTGGTTCGCCGTCCCGTCGGTTTCGTTGAAGTCGCGGCCAAGCAGAAGAGGCAGGTTGATTGCATTCAGATACCCCGGGCTCTCCACCACAAACGAAACCGAAGGCCGATGAGCCGGATCGACCGCCGTGGCGTGCTCGATCTCGATCTCTCTCGAGGCCGCCCCGAGGCCGGGCAGGTTGGACGTGAGTGCCACGTGAGTGACGCCGGGGAGGGCCTTGACGCGCGGCAGAAGCTGGTCGTAAAAGCGCTGCCGGGCATCGGCATCTTTGTAATGTGCTTCCGGAAAGTCGATCCGCGCCGTTGAGATCTGCTCGCCCGGCACCTCTTGATTTGCCGCCATCGCCGTCATCAGGCTGTGCACAAGGACTCCCGCGCCGGTAAGCAGAACCAGCGTCAATGCGAACTGGAAGACTACGAGCAAGCCTGACAGCTTGCCGCCGCGAAGTTTCCCTGCACTGCGAGCGCCGTCTTTCAGAACCTCGTTGACATCCACCCGCGAAAAGCGCAGCGCCGGCGCCGTACCAAAGAGAAGTCCGCTGAAGATGCAGAGAGCCGCAAAGTATCCGAAGACGGCGTAGTTCATGGTGAACTCGACCCAGTACGGCTTGCCCACATTCTGAGTGTTGAGGTCGAACCAGTGCACGCCGAGCCATGCCAGCGCCAGCCCGAGCACTCCGCCCAGCGTGCTCAACAGAACACTTTCTACGAGCAGTTGCCGCGCCACACGCCACCGTGTTGCCCCGAGCGCTGTCCTGATGGACATCTCGCGCTGGCGCAGCATCGCACGGCTCAGCATCATGTTCGCGACATTGGCGCACGCGATGAGCAGCACGAAGCCCACGGCAGCCAGCATCAGCAGAAAGATCAGGCGAATATTTCCGCCGTTATAGCGCTGCTGAAAGGTATCAACTGAGACGCCAATATCCTTGTCTTCGGGATATTGCGCGGCAAGGCGTCGGGCGATCCCGTTCATCTCCACGTTGGCCTGCATGGTACCCACGCCGGGCTTGAGCATTCCGAAAAGAGCTAGCGGCCGGCTGGTACGCTTCTCGAGGTCCGGCGTGGGAACCAGCGGCATCCACATGTCCAGAGTGGCCGGGAACCTGAAGCCCTTGGGCATTACTCCAATGATGGTGGCGGGTTTCTCGTTGACGCGCACCTGGCGGCCGAGGACTCCGGGTGAGCTTGCGTATCGTTCCTTCCAGATGCTGTAGCCAATGAGGACAACCGGCTGGGCGCCCGGCGCGTCGTCCCCGGGAAGAAATCCGCGGCCGAGCACCGGTCGCATTTGCAGCATATCGAAGATTCCCGGCGTAACTTGTCCCATCCGGTAAGACTCCGGAGGGATGCCAGTCTCGCTGAGAACCGCACTGTCTTGGGTACCCGCTTCCAGGGCAGCGAGGGACCTGGTTTGGGCGCGGTAATCGCGAAAGTCCGCGTAGGAGACGCGCATTACATTGTCGTTGCTCTGCTTGAGGTTGCGGTCGAGTATGACCACAAGCTGCGAGCCGCCCGGGACGGGCACTGGTTTGAACAGCGCGGCGTTGACCAGCGTAAACACCATCGTGTTCAGACCGATCCCGAGAGCCAGAGTCGCCACCACCGCGCCAGAAAACAGGCGATGGGAGAGGATCATGCGCAGGGCAAACCGCAGGTCTTGTGCCATGTTCCGGGGTACGAACCGGCGGGGCCGCCGGTTCCCGGCATTTGCCGGGGCGGTTTTGCGGCCGAATCCGCCGGGGCCTCTGTTGCATCATTAGTTAACAGTCCGATGCGTACTTACGAATCACCTTTCTTCGTCCCGGTCGCCTATCCCGACCAGAACTCCAGCGCCGGCGCCGCGGAGTACCACCCCTCCGACATCGATCTGCTCGACGCCTATTCGCGTGCGGTAACCACGGCCGTCGATCGCGTGAGCCCGGCAGTTGTCAAGATCGACGTCCGCGACGAACGGTCACGCGGGGGATCCGGCTCAGGGTTCGTCTTCACACCCGACGGCCTCGTACTGACCAACAGCCACGTCGTCCACGGAGCGAAGCGCATCTCGCTGACCTTTCTCGACGGCATCACGGCCAGCGCCGTGTTGATCGGCGACGATCCCGACACCGACATAGCCGTGCTGCGCACCGAGCATCTGCTCACGCCCACCGCAGCGCTTGGCTCCTCGAAGGATCTCCGCGTCGGCCAGCTAGCAATCGCCGTCGGCAATCCCTTCGGCTTTCAGTTCACCGTAACGGCCGGGGTAGTCAGCGCGCTGGGCCGAAGCATGCAGGGCTCCTCGGGCCGCATGATGGAGGAGATCATTCAGACTGACGCGGCGCTTAACCCGGGTAACTCCGGCGGCCCGCTCGTCGATTCCACTGGCCGTGTCATTGGCGTGAACACCGCGACCATCATGGGAGCGCAGGGGCTCTGCTTTGCTATCGGCATCGACACGGCCAAGTACATCGCTGGCCAGATCCTGCAGCACGGGCGCGTGCGCCGCAGTTGGATCGGCATCGCTGTCCAGACCGTCCCGCTGCCCCGGCGCGTCGTCTACGAATACAAGCTGGCCGCGGATTCGGGAGTGATGGCCACCAGCGTCGATCCCGACGGCCCAGCCGCACGCGCCGGCATGCGCGACGGAGACATCATCCTCGGCTTCGCCGGCGACACCATCTCCGCCATCAACGAGCTGCACAAGGTGCTCACCGCCGAGCGCGTTGGCAAGCCGCAGCCGGTGCTTGTGCTGCGCGGCGTCTCGCTCGTGGACCTCGCCATGACTCCCGCTGCGCGCGCCGATTAACGGCGCACTTCCTTCCCAGAGCATTTGGTCCCGGACAAACACTGGCGCGGGCGCGTGAGCCGACGTACCCTAGCTCCGTCATGAAAAAGTTCATCAACCGCCCGGCCGACGTCGTCGAGGAGATGCTCGAAGGCCTGGCGGTGCTGCAGCCGGGCACGGTGCGCCTCGAGGGGCACAAGGTCCTGCTCCGCGCAGACGCGCAGCGCGACCCGGACTGGCAGGTGGCGATCATCTCCGGCGGAGGCAGCGGCCATGAGCCGGCCCACGCGGGATACATCGGTGCGGGCATGCTCAGCGCCGCCGTCGCCGGAGAAGTCTTCACCTCGCCCAGCAGCGATTCCATCTTTGCGGCCATCAAAGCCGTCTCAGGCAGGCCCGGCGCACTGCTCGTCGTCAAAAATTACACCGGCGACCGGCTCAACTTTGGCCTCGCCGCTGAGATGGCCCGCGCCGAGGGCCTTTCCGTGGAAATGGTCATCGTGAATGACGACGTCGCTCTGAAGCGCAGCGAGTCCGCCACGGGAGCGCGCGGGCTGGCAGGCACTGTCTTCATTCACAAGCTGGCGGGAGCAGCCGCCGCCGAAAGCCGCAACCTCGCGGAAGTCGCTGCCGTCGCCCGCGCCGCCGTCGAGTCGCTGGCAACGATGGGCGTTTCCTTCTCCGCCGGAACCTCACCCGCGGTCGGCAAACCCAGCTTTGAGCTGGGCGAAGACGAGATCGAACTCGGCCTGGGTATTCACGGCGAGCCGGGTGTCAGACGCACAAAGATCCAGACTGCCGACCAGATCACCGAAACGCTCCTCAGCGAAATTCTCGATATGGGCAATTTTGGCGGCAAGCGCGTGGCCCTAATGATCAACAATCTCGGAGCTACCACGGAAATGGAGCTGGCCATCATCGCCCGCCACGCCGTGCCGTTCCTGCAATCGAAAGGATTCACCGTCGAGCGCATCTACTCCGGGACGTTTCTCTCTTCACTGGATATGGCAGGCATCTCCATCTCCGTGCTTGGCGTCGACGACGAGCGGCTGCACTGGCTCGACGCGCCGACTAGCGCTCCGGCTTGGCCCAACGCTGCGCGGCAGCTTCCCGGCAAACCGGAAGCGGCAATTGCAACTGCGACAGGCACAAAATCCGCGAAGATCACTATCACGGGCGCGCACACCGAAACCGGCAGGAAGGCAAAACAGGCCATCGAAGCCGCATGCAACGCGCTCACCGCTGCCGAACCCGACCTCACCGAACTCGACCGCATCACCGGCGACGGAGATCTCGGCACGACCATGCAACGCGCCGCCGAAGCCGTCCTCAACGCGGCTGATTCCTGGCCGTTGGATAATATCCCCGCCACGCTGAAGGCCCTCGGCCATGTGCTCCGCAGCGTCATGGGCGGATCTTCGGGTCCCCTTTACGGCGTCCTGTTTCTGCGCTGCGGGAGCGTTCTGGAGAGCTCCGGCGCGCCCGGAGCCGCCACAGACCTGCATACCTGGGCCGACGCGCTCGGCCAGGGCTGCCGGGCCATCAGCGAACTGGGCGGCGCAAAGCTCGGCGACCGCACCATGCTCGACGCGCTCTATCCCTTCGTGCAGTCGCTGAAAGCTTCCCAAGCCGCGCCGCCCAACCCGATTCCAGACCCGCTCCACGCCGCCGTCGACGCCGCCGAACGCGGTGCCGAAGCCACCGCAAACATGAAGCCACGTCTGGGCCGCTCCAGTTATCTTGGAGACCGCGTGCTCGGCCATCCCGATCCCGGAGCGAAGGCGGTCGCCATCTGGCTGCGCGCGGCAATCGATGCCCTCTTTCCGCTCTGATTCTTCTGTCCAGCACCGTCCCGCCTTGAGCCGGGCCATTTCGCGCGCCTTCCGGAGACTCGGCCCGGTGCTCATGCTCATGTACGTGGTCTCGTTCCTCGACCGTGCCAACGTGGGATACGCCAAGCAGGCGCTGGCGGCCTCGGTCGGCATCTCCGAGCGCGCGTACGCCCTCGGTGCCGGGCTCTTCTTCATCAGCTATTCGCTGTGCGGATTCCCTAGCAACCTGATCCTCCACCGCGTCGGCGCGAAGATCTGGATCGCCCTGCTCATGGTGGGCTGGGGCAGCGTGTCCATGGCCACCATGTTCGTGCGCGGCAGCGCCAGCTTCTACGCGCTGCGCCTGCTGCTCGGCGTGATGGAGGCGGGCTTCTTCCCCGGCATCATCTACTATCTGACCCTCTGGTTCCCGAGCCGCGTGCGCGGACACATCCTCGGCGTCTTCTATCTCGGCGTCCCGCTGGCCATGATCCTCGGAGGGCCTCTATCTGGATTGTTGCTCGAACTGCCCGCGAAGAGCGGCCTTGCCGGGTGGCAGTGGATGTTCCTCGTCGAAGGATTTCTCGCCGTCGCCCTCGGCCTGCTCGCTTTCCTCTATCTCGACAACCGTCCCGCCGACGCACAATGGCTACTCGACGAAGAGAGGAGCGCGCTCGAAGACGAGCTACAGCGCGAAGAGCAGCACCGCCGCACATCCGGGCCCGCCGGTGTGCTTCCCATGCTCCGCGATCGTCGTGTGCTCCGGTTTCTGTTGATTTACGCCCTCATTCAGATGAGCACCTACGGCGCAGTCTTTTACCTGCCCGCCGAAGTCTCGGCGCTCCTGCACAGGCCTGTGGGCCTCGCGGTAGGTGCGGTGTCGTCGCTGCCGTGGATATGCGCGCTCGCGGCCGTTTACTGGGTGCCGAAAACCGCGGACCGGTTGCACAATCACCGCCGCATGGCCGCGCTCGCCCTCCTGGCTGCCGGCTGTGCCAGCCTCGTCTTTCCCACCGCGGCACCGGTCCCCGGACTGGCGGCGCTCGCCGTCGCCGTCTCCGGATTCATCGCCGTTCAGCCGCTCTTCTGGACCCTCCCCACGTCGTACCTCGTCGACCGCGCTGCCGCAGGAGGCATCGCCCTCATCGGCGTGGGCAACCTCGGCGGATTCCTCGCCCCTAACCTCAAGGTCTGGGCCGACGAATACTTCGCATCGCCGCGAGCCGGTCTGTACGTACTGGCCGCAGTTACGCTTTTGAACGCATGGATTGTAGCCACGACTAAGCCGGCACCAGCCTATGGCAAAGCCGTAAAGCCGTGATACGGTGGAAACACCGAACTATGCTCAAGCAACCCGGCGGGGCGCTCCAAACATCGAGTCGGACCCGCAAGCAGCCCACTTTTAAGCCCTTCACTCAGGCTCTTTCCTCTGCATTGGCCGCGCTACTCGGCATCGTTCCGGCCGTTGCCGCCCACGCTCAGCAGTCTTCTCCAGTCGTTGTCCAGCCCGGCGCGCCGGGAAGCCCGAGCAAGATACTGCCGCCCTCAACCACTGGTGCGGCGCCCTCCGCTTCGCAGGCCGACATCGATTTCATGCAGGGAATGATCATGCACCACGAGCAGGCCGTCGAGATGACGGCTCTCATTCCTTCGCACACCGAAAACAAGGAAGTCCGCGCCCTCGGAGCGCGCATCAGTCTCTCGCAATCCGACGAAATCCGCTTCATGAAGCGCTGGCTTATCGCGCGTGGCCAGTCCACCTCGATGTCCATGCCCGGCATGCCTGACATGGACAAGAGCGGCAAGCCGATGATGATGCCCGGCATGCTGACGCCGGCCCAGATGGAGGCGCTGCGGCAGGCCCGCGGCGCGGAGTTTGACAGGCTCTTCCTTACCGGAATGATCCAGCACCACGGTGGCGCTCTGGTGATGGTGAAGGAGCTGTTTAGCTCGCCCGCAGCCGGCCAGGATGCCGAGCTGTTCGACTTCGCGACCGACGTCGACAACGGCCAGCGCGCAGAGATCAGGATCATGGAAAACATGTTGAAGGAGAAACAATGAACGCTTCGCGGGCCCTCGCCCTTCGAATGGCCGCTGCTGCCTTGGTTCTGGCCATAACGTCCTCGACTGCCGGCAATCTCTTCGGACAAGCGCCATCAACGCCGCAGGCTTCAGCCGACGGCAAGGCTGCCGACGGCAAGTCCGCGGCCGATACCAAAAAGGACGAAGCCGAAGAAGATCCTTTCGCCCCGCAGCCTCCCGCAGCGCTTCCCCCCGGCATGACCGGCTCCTCGACCAGCGATCCTCGCTACGCTCTCAAGCCCGGCCTCTATGATGCCGGCGAGACCGCGATGGGCATGGAGCATGTGGCGTGGATCAAGAAGCCCGCTTCCTTCCAGTTGCCCGCGACCAGTCCCGACGATCCGGCGGTCCAGAAGACGCTCGGCCAACTCGGCATCGGCGCCATGCTGACGAAGATCCCCAAGCCGATGCAACTGGTCATCGCACAGCTCGCCTTCTCCAATTCCGACCTCGCATTTCAGGGCAACCGCCTGTTCCAGGGCAACTTCTACGGAGTCAACTTCTACGACATCTCAAACCCGGCGAAGGTGTCGCTGGTAACGTCGCTCGTCTGCCCCGGCGGCCAGGGCGATGTCTCGGTCTACGGCGACCTCCTCTTCATGTCCGTCGAGATGCCCAACGGCCGCCTTGACTGTGGCACCCAGGGCTTCCCGCCGCCTCCGCCGCCGGAGCCCGGCCACGAGAAGGAACGCCGGCATCCAGCCGCAAGCCCCGAGCGTTTCCGCGGCGTGCGTATCTTCGATATCTCGGATATCCGCAACCCGAAGCAGGTCGCCGCCGTCCAGACCTGCCGCGGATCGCACACCCACACGCTCGTCGTCGACCCCAACGACAAGGACAACGTCTATATCTATGTCTCAGGCACGTCTTTCGTGCGCCAGAAGGAAGAGCTGGCCGGCTGCTCCGATGAGACTCCGGACAAGGACCCGAACACCTCGCTCTTCCGCATTGATGTCATCAAGGTCCCCGTCGCCGCGCCGCAGGAAGCGAAGATCGTCTCCAGTCCGCGCGTCTTCATCGATCCGCGCACTGGCGCCGTCAACGGGCTCAACAACGGCGGCAGCCACGATAAGGGCGCCGAGAAGCCCAAGGATACCAACCAGTGCCACGACATCACCGTCTACTCGGCCATCGGACTCGCTGCCGGAGCCTGCTCCGGTAACGGCATCCTGCTCGACATCAAGGACCCCGCGAACCCGAAACGCCTCGACGCGGTGAACGATCCCAACTACTCCTACTGGCACTCGGCTTCGTTCTCTAACGACGGAACCAAGGTCGTCTTCACCGACGAGTGGGGCGGAGGGCTGCAGCCACGCTGCCGTCCGAATGACCCCAACAAGTGGGGAGCTGACGCTATCTTCAATCTCAAGGACGACAAGCTCTCCTTCGCCAGCTATTACAAGATGCCCGCCGCGCAGGGCGATACCGAGAACTGCGTCGCGCACAACGGCTCCCTCGTCCCCGTTCCCGGCCGCGACATAGAAGTGCAGGCCTGGTATCAGGGCGGCATCTCCATCATGGACTTCACCGACCCGGCCCATCCCTACGAGATCGCCTACTTCGATCGCGGCGCCATCGATCCGAAAATGCTCATCCTCGGGGGATACTGGTCGGCTTATTGGTACAACGGCTACATCTACGGCTCGGAGATCGCACGCGGCCTCGACGTTTTCAAACTGCTGCCGTCGAAGTACCTCACGCAGAATGAAATCGATGCGGCAAACGCCGTGCAGTTCAAGGAGCTGAACGTTCAGGACCAGCCAAAGATCACCTGGCCGAATCAGCTTATCGTCGCGCGCGCGTACGTCGATCAGTTGCAGCGTTCGCAGGCGCTTCCGTCACAGCAGATCGCCTCTCTCAACAAAGCAATCGCTCACGCCGAAAAGTCCCATCTCGCGAAGAAAGACGTGGCCAAACTCTCCGGCATGGCTTCGTCGCTGGAGACCGCCTCATCATCGGCGAAAACTCCCGCCGACGCCAACCGCCTGCACGCCCTCGCACAAATCCTGCAAGCGCCGACGGCGTAGGTTGCTGGGAAGTAGTTACGAAGAGCACCGGTTCGAGCCGGTGCTCTTTTTGTTTTTGGCGCAAGTGTTATCGGATCGGCTTCGTGTCTAACTTTTGTAATCTTGACTCGGGGCGAAGATAAAGCAAAGCTGTCATAATGGCGAGCGGATTGCATTTCGATGAGATTGGCTATTGGTCGGAGATCAAGCTATCCATCCTCGACGAGTACGCGAAGGTCTACAACACGATCCTGCTCGCGAATAGGCTTCATCCGGTTTATATCGATGCTTTCGCAGGTGCAGGCCACCACGTTTCAAAGGCCACTGGAGAGGTGATTAAAGGAAGCCCTGTCCGCGCGCTCGAGGTGAAGCCGCCATTTGAATTCTTTCACTTCGTTGATATGGACGACTCGCGCGCGGAGGAGCTGGCTCGACTTTCTGAGGGCCGTCCGAATGTTAAGGTTCATCGGGGAGATGCAAACGATGTTCTTCCGCGGGAGGTGTTTCCAGAGGTTCGCTACGACCAATTTAGACGTGGGCTTTGTATTCTCGATCCCTACGGTTTGGATCTCGACTGGTCGGTAATCAAAGCTGCCGCTGACTTGCGGACATTGGAAATATTCCTGAACTTTCCTGTGATGGATATGAACCGCAATGTTTTCTGGCGCGATCACGAAAAAGTCAGTCAGGTTCAGAGGGAGAGGATGACCCGTTTCTGGGGAGACGAATCGTGGCGCGAAGCAGCGTATTCAGGAGCGGGAAACTTGTTTGGCCATCCCGAGAGGCTTTCCAATGAGGATGTTGCCGCAGCATACAGGACACGCCTTAAGGAGGTTGGCGGATTCCAGTACGTACCCGAGCCGATTCCAATGCGGAACAGCAAAAGCGCAGTAGTCTATTACCTATTCTTCGCAACGCAAAAGCCAGTAGCGGAAGACATAGTCAATTACATCTTTAGAAAATACGAGCATGCGGGAGAGTAGCCATGAGCTTGCAAAGCTCGATCGAGTGGACGGACGCGACCTGGAATCCAGTGCGCGGTTGCACAAAGATCAGTCCCGGGTGCAAACACTGCTATGCGGAAAGGTTCGCCGAGCGGTTTCGCGGCGCGCTCGGACATCCGTTCGAGCGCGGCTTCGATCTAAGACTTATTCCCACGAAACTCGCCGACCCTTTAAGTTGGCAAACGCCGAAAATGATCTTCGTGAACTCGATGAGCGATCTGTTTCACGAAGGAGTGCCCGATGAATACATCCAGGCGGTTGCACGGGTCATGGTTCGGGCGAACTGGCACACATTTCAGGTACTCACAAAACGGTCGGCAAGAATGCGGGGCCTGCTCAAAACGAAACTTCGGTTCGCCGCTGATCAGCAACATATCTGGTGGGGAGTAAGCGTGGAAGACAAACGGTATGGCGTTCCCCGCATTTCACACCTTCGTGAGTCCGGGGCGGCTGTGAAGTTTCTCTCGGTTGAACCGCTTCTGGAGGATTTGGGAATAATCGATCTCGTAGGCATCGACTGGATCATCGTCGGCGGAGAAAGCGGCCCGGGCGCCCGTCCAATGGAGCCACGCTGGGTAAGATCGCTCCGCGACCAATCTCGAAATGCGGGAGTAAAGTTCTTTTTCAAGCAATGGGGTGGCGTTAGAAAGCATACGACGGGTCGCCTGCTGGACGGCCAGACTTATGATGAATTTCCTGAGCGGTCCACCCATCCCGTGCCTGAGAACTCTTATCGGTGTCGTCTCGTTTCGTCGGTTCGAAAGATATCCAATCAGTTCGTGCCAGTCGCGGCGCTTGCTGCAGATTGATCCCAAATTCGGGAGCTCTGGCGCGACAGGCTCTCAATCCTCCACCCGCTCTACGACGCTCACTCCCGCCTGCCGAAACTCATCTTCCATCTTCGCTACCGATCCATCCAGGCCAATCGCCTCGCACGCATCTCGTATCACCACTGCCGGGAATCCCCGCTTTCGCGCATCGAGCGCCGAATAGCCAACGCAGAAGTCGTACGCAAGCCCGGCGAAGAAAACTCGCTTCAGACCGCGTTCACGCAGATATCCGCCAAGACCTGTTGGCGTCACATGATCGTTCTCGAAAAACGCCGAGTAGGAGTCGATGTCGATCCGGTGTCCCTTGCGCAGTATCAGCTCGGCCTGCGGCAGATGCAGTGACGGATGAAGCTCTGCCCCTCGCGTGCCCTGAACGCAGTGATCCGGCCAGAGTACCTGCGGACCGTGCAGGCTCTCGATACTGTCGAAGGGCTTTTTGCCCGGATGACGGCTTGCAAACGACAAATGGCCCGGCGGATGCCAGTCCTGCGTAAGCACCACGTGGTCGAACTTGCGCGCGGCTCTGTGAATCGGCGCGATCACCTTGTTGCCATGCGGAACCGCGAGCGCGCCGCCAGGGGAGAAGTCATTCTGCATGTCGATGACGACCAGCACATCCTCAGGCGTAATTTCCATTCTTCCTTCATGATGCCAAATCGGGGGCGGCGACTCGGGTAAAGTGGTTTCATCGTGATCATCAATCTCGCGCGCCGCGCGCACAACCACAACTGGGAAGTCGACCCGATCACGCGGTCACTGCTCGACAACGATTTCTACAAGCTGCTAATGCTGCAGTTTATCTGGAAGAACTTCCCCAACATCGAGACATCGTTCTCGCTTGTCAACCGCTCGACGAATGTGCGCCTGGCGGACCTGATCCGCATCGAAGAGCTGCGCGAGCACCTTGAGCACACGCGGAAGCTGCGCTACCACAAATCCGAGCTGATATGGCTCGCCGGCAACACCTTCTATGGACGCCGCGGCATCTTCGAGCCTGACTTCCTCGACTGGCTCGAGCACGGCTTTCGCCTCTCCGACTACGAGCTCTGGGTGGAAGACGGCCAGATCTGCTTGAACTTTCGCGGCCTCTGGACCGAGACCACCATGTGGGAGATCCACGCGCTCTCTGCCGTGAGCGAATTGCGGACCCGCGCCGAACTGAAGCACCTGAGCGAGTTCGAGCTCGACATTCTTTACGCGCGCGCGAAGACTCGCCTCTGGGAAAAGATGGAACGGCTGCGCGGCATCCCCAGGCTGCGCGTAAGCGACTTCGGCACACGCCGCCGGCACAGCTTCCTCTGGCAGGAGTACGTCGTCAAGGCGATGAGCGATGTGCTCGAGGCGGGGTTCACCGGCACTTCGAATACCTATCTTGCCTACAAGCACGACCTCGAGGCCATCGGCACCAACGCGCACGAGTTGCCAATGGCGCTCGCGGCCATGGCAAATAGCGACGAGGAGCTCAAGGCGTCACAATATCAACTTCTCGAAATGTGGCAGCAAACTTACCAGCGCGAACTGCTCATCCTCTTGCCCGACACGTTTGGCACCACTCAATTTCTCAAGAATGCCCCTGACTGGGTCGCCGACTGGACCGGCCAGCGCGCCGACAGCAAAGACCCGTTCGTAGCCGGCGACGAATACATCGCCTGGCTCGAAGATCGCGGCCGCGACCCGCGGCAGAAGCTCTTCATCGCCTCCGACGGTCTCGACATCGACAAGATCCTCCGCCTGCACGCCTGGTTCGCGGGAACGCTACGCAACGGCGCCACGCTCGGAGACTTCCAGACCGCAACGGACTTTCTCGACGAGCGCAAGTGGGTTCCGGAGCGGCGTATCCGGTTCAGCGTGGGATGGGGAACGCTGCTCACCAACGACTTCCGCAACTGCAACCCCCAATCAAACCATTCCCAGACGAGCGACGGATTCGAGCCAATCAGCCTGGTCTGCAAACTGAGCGAAGTGAACGGCCGTCCCGCCGTAAAACTTTCCGACAACTTCCAGAAGGCGCTCGGTCCGCCCGAGCAGATCGAGCGTTATCGCCGTGTCTTCGGCCTCCAGGGTGTGACCAACATCCCGGTCGAGGTCTGAGCGCGGCGCATCTCACCGCGCCACCGGCTTGGCCTTTCTCGCGCGTACCTGCGTTTCCAGATACTCGCTCAGATGGCCGCACGCGACTTCCACCGGCTCGAGGCTCTTTTGCAGGCGGCTGAGGACCATAGCGCCCTCCATCGTGCTGACGATCAGTGTAGCCAGCTTGGCTGCATCGATCTCCGCTAAAATTTCGCCGCGCTGCCGGCCCTCGTCAACAATGGACTGGAGCCGATCGAGCCAGGTATGAAGCGCCAGCCTGGCCTTCGCTCGCAGCTGCGGGTTGCTGTCGTCCGCATCGATAGCCGTGTTGAGCAGCGGACACCCTCCAGGCACGAGCCCAGTTCGGCGGTCGCGAAAATTCAGAATGAGCTGCTTGAGCCGGTCGACTGCATTTGGAATATCATCGGTGCCCGCGAACCGCGTCCCCATCGCGATCTTCCAGGCGTGATCGAAAGCCTCTCCCGCAAGCTCCTGTTTGCTGCCGAAATGCCTGTAGATTCCGCCCTTCTCAAGCCCGGTTGCGTCCATCAGGTCCGACAAGGCTGTGCCCGCGTAACCCTTCTGATTGAACACCTGCGCCGACAGCGCGACGATTCGCTTCCGTGTTTCCTGGCCCTTTCGCAACCCACATCTCCCGTTTTCGATCATATCGTGAAAAAGAGACGCATCGGTCTCAAATCTCGTGAATCAGATAGAAGACTGAGGCCGTCCGGTCTCGCATGCTTTGATCGAGGTCTGAGTGGCGACCACTGTTGCTTCTGCAAATCCCGCTGTTGCTGCCGTTCAGCGTCGCGCTGTGAATCCGTGGGTCATCGCTCTCACCGTCACGCTGGCCACCTTCATGGAGCTGCTCGATACCTCGATCGCCAACGTCTCTCTGCCCTACATTGCCGGCGGCCTCGGGCGCTCCTACGACGAAGTTACGTGGATCCTGACCACCTATCTTGTCGCGAATGCGGTCGTTTTGCCGATGTCCGCCTGGCTGTCGCGCGTGCTGGGCCGCAAAAATTATTACCTGCTCTGCGTCGCCCTCTTCACCGTCACATCGTTCTTCTGTGGAATCGCTCCGAGCCTGAATATAATGCTCCTCGCGCGCGTTCTCCAGGGCATCGGCGGAGGAGGACTCGCTCCAGTGGAACAGGCGATTCTCGTCGACACCTTCGCGCCCGACAAGCGCGCCATGGCCTTCGCTCTCTACACCGTGGCCATCGTGACGGCGCCCGCAATCGGCCCCGTCCTCGGCGGCTGGATCACCGACAACTACAACTGGCGCTGGGTCTTCTTCATCAACATCCCGGTCGGCCTGCTGTCGATGTTCCTGACCACGCGATTCGTCCACGATCCGCCGGGCTTTGCCGCGGAGCGCAAAACTGTGCGAGATGCGACCGGCAGATTGCGCGTTGACGGAATCGGCATCGCGCTGATCGGCCTCGGCTCCGCGGCGCTCGAGGTTCTGCTCGACCGTGGACAGATCGATGACTGGTTCGGCTCGCGATTCATCACCTGGATGTTCGTCATCGGCGTTTCATGCCTCGCCGCGGCCGTTTTCTGGGAACTGAAACAGAAGGATCCCGTCATCGAATTCCGCCTCCTTAAGTCGCGCAACTTCGCCATCGCCTGCACCTTCTACTTCGTCTTCGGCTTTGGACTTTTTGGCTCGACCACGATGATTCCGCAGATCCTGCAGACGCTCTACGGCTATCGCGCCATCGACGCCGGCCTCGTGCTGGGGCCGGGAGCCTTCGTCATCACACTCCTCGCGCCAGTCGGAGCGCAACTGGTGCAGCGCCGCGTCATTCAGCCACGCATCCTTCTCTTCGGGGCTGTCACGGTGGTAGGCCTTTCATTCCTCCACTACAGCCACTTCAACCTCGACACCGACTACAACCACTACGCATGGGCGCGCGCGCTGCAGGGGCTCGGCTACGCCTTCTTCTTTGTCCCTCTGTCGGTCATCGCCTACTCGGAGCTCAAGCCCAGCCAGAACAACAAGGCCTCTTCCATTACGAATTTCTTTCGCAACTGGGGAGGCAGCTTCGGAATTGCCTTCATCAACACTGTCTCGGACCGAAGACTGAACTTCCACCAATCCACCGTCGGCAGCAACCTCGCGCCCTCTTCGCCTTGGCTGCAACAGCAGATCACGCAGACCGCAAACTATCTCCGCGCGCACGGGTTTTCAGCCGCTGACGCGCAGAGCGCCGCCTACACTCGCTACTACAACCAGCTGCAGTCACAGGCGCATCTTCTCGCGTTCATGGACTGCTTTCACATCATCGGAATCGTGACCCTGATTGCGGCCCCGCTGGTTCTGCTGAGCAGGTCATTCAGGCTCGGAGGCGGCGCTTCAACAGGGCATTGAGCCCGCCGCAACCGCGCCTTGCCCAAACCGCTACGGCGCGGAATAAGCGATACTGTCTCTTCGGAGCAAGTGTTTGCCACCTGAGTCATCGCCCACCGCCGCCGTGCTCGGTCAGCTCGGACTTCCCGCGCCCATCGCCGAGCTTTCAGCAAAATCCTGGGACGCCATCATCGTTGGCGCCGGACACAACGGACTTGCCTGCGCCGCCTATCTCGCCCGCGCCGGCAAGCGCGTGCTGGTGCTCGAAGCCCGCGAACGCGTCGGCGGAGCCTGCACCATCGAGGAGCCGTGGGCCGGCGTGCGCATGTCGCCCTGCGCCTATCTTGCGGGCTTGCTGCATCCCCTTGTAATCGAGGAACTCGATCTGCCCGCGCGCGGCTTCGCCTGGACACCGGCCGTCAACGGCCTTTTCGTGCCCTTCCTCGACGGCACGAGCATCCAGCTCTGGGATGACGACGACCGCTGCGAAGCCGAGATCCGCAGCTTCGCGCCCAACGATGTGGAAGGCTGGCGCGCCATGACCGATGTCATCCGCCGGCTGCGCAACGCCCTCCGGCCGTCGGTCGCGTGCGACTCGTCGCACCGTGACTTGTGGGTCGGGGACCCACCGAGCATGGAAGAGATCGACGAGCGTCTCGGCTCCGATACCGAAGCCCGCCACGTCCTCTACGACTGGTCGATGGCCGAGTTCGCCGAGCACTACCTCAGCGACGAGCGCCTGCAGACCGCCTACCTCGGCCAGGGTGTCATCGGAACCAATGCGAGCCCCTTCGATCCCGGCACAGCTTCCATCCGCTTTCACCACTCCTCGGGGCGGCTCGGTGGCATGCCCGGCATGTGGGGATACGTCAAGGGCGGCATGGGGATGGTCTCCTTCTATCTGTGCGACGCAGCACGGGAGGCCGGAGCCGTCGTCGCAACTGGCATGCCCGTCGCCCGCATCATCCCGGGCTCAGGTGTCGAACTCGACGGCGGCGAAAAGATCTCGACGCCCGTCGTCATCTCGAACGCCGATCCGCGCCGCGCTCTTTCGATGCTCAACGGCGCAGCCGATTCAACCTGGCGCGCCCAGGTCGAATCTGTCCCGATCGAAGGCTGCACCGTGAAGCTCAACGTGCTTCTGAGCGAGCTGCCCAACTTTACCGCGCGCCCGGGAACGCTCGAGCCACACCACTACGGACAGATCAACGCGCCGCTCACCAAATCCGAATGGAAGGAAGGCTTTGCAGCTGCCCGCAAAGGCGACCTCGCCGACGCGCTCTGGTGCGAGCTTTACTTCCAGAGCGTGCACGATTCAAGCGTCGTCCCCGCGGGACAGCACACCATGAGCGTCTTCGCCCAGTACGTGCCTTACAAATTTGCAAGAGGCACATGGGATTCCCGCCGCGGCAACGTCCGCAAGCTTGTCTTAGACTCGCTGGGCCGCTTCTGCTCGAACATCCCGGACGCCGTCATCGATGCGCAGGTTCTCGGCCCGCCCGATATCGAAGAGAAGGTCGGTCTCACCGGCGGACACATCTTCCAGGGCGATTGCCTGCCGCCCTACATGTGGTCGCGCCGGCTCTCTGCGCGCACGCCCATGCTCGGCTTCTATCTCTGTGGAGCCGCCACCCACCCCGGAGGGTCGGTCATCGGCATCAATGGCCGCAACGCCGCCATGGCCGTTCTGCGCGACATGGGCGCCTGAACCTACTTCGGCGGATACTGCTTCACCGCTCCGGTTCGGCTGTTCAGCACCTCAAGTTCGCCGTTCGGATACGCGGTCACCTTGATGTAGTTGCCTGGGTCCGTCCCCTGCAGGTTCGCGATGCGCGCCGCATCCACATTGTGCGTCGGTCCACCCTCCGCGGAGTAGTGCAGCTGCCAGAGGTCCTCGAGCCCCGGCGCCTTGTCCACGCTCTCCCATGCCGGAGGTGACCCGCCTTTCTTCTCACCGTTGTCCATGATGGCCACGCGCGGCGTAATGGCGTCCACCAGTGCCGGGCTGCTGCTCTGGCTCCAACCGTGATGCGAGACGACGAGCAGGTCGACATGCCCGAGCTTATTCACTGGACACATCAGCTCCATCTCCTTGTCCCACGTCAGGTCTCCCAGATCGAGGATGCGCAGCTTACCGTACGTGATCATGACGCCCAGCGAGCGCGCATTCTCTGTCTGATCCGCAGGCCGCTTCTCTGACTTTTCACAGTAGGGATTCGCAGCGCCCCCGCCCGATAGAGGCTGTGCGATCAGATTGCCGTCCGCGCTCACCACCGTGATATGCATTCCAGGCACCGGCAACGTATCGCCCGGATGGGCAACGATATGCTCGTAATTCCCGCTGCCCAGCACCTTCTGGTAAGCCTCCGCAACCTGAACGGTGTTGGCGTCGGTCGTTTCGCGGTTAGGCCCGTGATCGATAAAGGTCTTCACCGGAATTTTCGCGACCAGTTGCGGCACACCGCCGGTGTGGTCGACGTGATAGTGCGTCAGCAGCACGGTATCAATGTGATCGAGGCCCGCCGACTTTGCCGCCGCGGCAATGCGATCGGCATCGCGGCTGTTCGAGCCCGGCCATCCGGTATCGATAAGTAACGAATGTTTGTCAGCCGTGACAAAGAGCGTAGCCTGGCCGCCCTCAACATCGACGAAGAAGATCTGCAAGGCAGCGCGCGGGGGCGTCGGAATACCCAAAGCCGCGTTGGCAAAAACTGAGGCGGCCATGAAAGCAAGTAGGATAGCGGTTCGCGACGGGCGGAAGTTCATACCAGCCAATGTACCTCCGCCGGTATGGTCTTCGCCAAGGCCTCTTGCGGATCTACCGGCGAAGGGCGTGCCCGAACTAACCCCGATGCATTACAGTGGCAGTGCACTACTGGAGGAAGATCGTTGCACGCTCTGGTCCGGCGCAGCCCGCACATCGTTTGTCTCGTTGCCCTCATTTCTCTCACCGGCATGTACGCACAGGCGCAGCCAACAGGTGCCTCGATTCGCTTCGACAACGCCGGCAAAACCTTCCGGATCGATGGCGGAGACGTCTCCTACGTCTTCGGCATCAACGACCGGAATGAGTTGCAGCCCGTCTACTGGGGCGCGCGTCTTAACGCAACAGATTCCTTCCCCCAGCCCCACGTCCTTCACGAAATTGCCTCCTTCGATCTGACCACCACCGTAACTCCGCAGGAGTTCCCAGGATGGGGCTCGGCGTTCTACGTTGAGCCCGCGCTGAAGATTACCTTTCCTGACGGCAATCGCGACCTGGTCCTTCACTACGCCTCGCACCACATTGACGGCGATGTGCTCACCGTCAGGCTCAAGGACATCGAGCGCGACGTCTTCGTCGATCTGCGCTACGAGATCGACCCGGCCACCGGCGTGCTCGGGCGCTCGGCCACCATCGAGAACCAGACCCGGGAGCCGCTCATCATCGAGCAGGCTGCGGCAGCTACCTGGACTCTTCCGCACGGCACCGATTACACCCTCGATTACCTGACCGGGCGCTGGGGTGGCGAAGACCAGCTCCAGCAGGAAAAGATCGTCCCCGGCGCGCGCGTGCTTGAGAGCCGGCGCGGTTCCACCGGCCATCAGAACAATCCCTGGTTCGCCGTCGAGCGCGCGCACACATCGGACCAGGATGCCGGCGAAGTCTGGTTCGGAGCCCTCGCTTGGAGCGGCTCGTGGCGCATCACCGTCGAGCAGGATCAGCTCCAGGCCATTCGTATCACCGGGGGTTACAATCCCTTCGACTTCGGATACAAGCTCAACCCCGGCGAGAAGCTCACCACTCCCGTCTTCTATGGAGGCTACTCGCATGACGGCATCGGCGGTGCGTCGCGGATCCTGCATCGCTTCGAGCTGACGAAGATTCTGCCCGAGCGGCCCAATCCCAGGCCGCGGCCCGTGCTTTACAACTCGTGGGAAGCGACGGAATTCAGGGTCGATGAAGCCGGCCAGATCGCGCTCGCCGAGAAGGCCGCCTCGATCGGAGTCGAGCGCTTCGTGATGGATGACGGATGGTTCGGGCAGCGCAAGGACGACCACGCCGGCCTCGGAGACTGGTATGTGAACCAGCAGAAATTTCCTCACGGCCTCAAGCCGCTCATCGACCGCGTGCACGCGCTGGGCATGGACTTCGGCCTTTGGGTCGAGCCCGAAATGGTCAATCCTGACAGCGACCTCTACCGCAAGCATCCCGACTGGGTACTTAACTTCACCGGACGGCCCCGCACCGAAGGCCGCAATCAGCTCGTGCTCAACCTTGCCCGGCCCGACGTGCGCGACTACGTCTTCGGCTTCCTCGACAAGCTTGTCACCGAAAATCAGATCGCGTTCCTCAAGTGGGACTACAACCGCAACTGGTCCGAGCCCGGCTGGCCGCCCGTCGCTCCCGACGAGCAGAAGCAGGTCTACGTCAAGTTCACCGAAAACCTCTACAGCATCCTGCGCGAGCTGCGCGCGAAACACCCGGGCCTTGAGATCGAATCATGCTCCGGCGGCGGCGGCCGCGTCGACCTCGGCATCATGGCGCTTACCGACGAGGTCTGGCCGTCGGACAACACCGATCCCTTCGACCGCCTCACCATCCAGGACGGCTTCACCTACGGCTACACGCCGGGAGTGATGATGGCCTGGGTAACGGACTCGCCAAACTTCGTGAATCACCGCGTCACATCACTCGAATACCGCTTCCTCTCCTCCATGCAGGGCTCGCTCGGCGTGGGCGCGAACCTCAACAACTGGCAGGACGCGGACTTCGCGACTGCCAAGCGCCTCATCGCCGAATACAAGCAGATTCGCGAGACCGTGCAGCACGGGTCGCTCTACCGGCTCATCTCTCCGCGCAACGGCAGCGAATACTCGGTCACCGAATCAGTCTCGCCCGATCGGGCTCAGGCCGCGGTGTTTGCGTTTCTGCACTCCAGCCAGTTCGAATATGCCTTCCCGCGGATCTATCTGCGCGGTCTCGACCCCAAAGCGCAATACCGGGTGCACTGGATCAGCGAGAAGCCCGCCGCCAGCCTGCCCGAAACCGCCAGCGGCGAGTACTGGATGAACGCCGGCATCGACCTCGACATGAAAGGTGACTTCCAGGCAGCGGCGTTGCGACTGGATCGGGTGCAGATAAAAGCGGATCGTCATACCGGAGTAATGATCCCGCCCACCGGGCTCCGCTCCGGCAGCTTCTTTTCCGCGGGACGTTTCAGGCCCATCGCGCCGGCGATTATGTCAACGTATTTCAGGCCCGCTCCGGTATTGAAGATGACCACCCGATCCGAAGGCTTGAGGAACCCATTCGCGACGAGCTCATCGTAGGCGGCCGTCGCCGCGGCGCCTTCCGGCGACAGCAACAGGCCCTCGTTGTGCGACCAGTCGAGCAGCGACCCCAGGATGGTCTCGTCGTCCAGGTCAACGACGGTCCCTCCGGATTCCCGAGCGACTTCGAGGATGATGTAATCGCCGTACGGCTTCGGCACACGCAGCCCCGCAGCGAACGTAGCTGCGTCCTCGAAAAACCGGCTCACAGCCTCACCCGCCTTGTAGGCCCGCGCAACCGGCGAGCAGCCAGAGGCCTGCACTGCAATCATCCTGGGCCGTTTTCCCGGACGCACCCAGCCGAGCGCCTCCATCTCCTCGAAAGCCTTCGACATGCCGATCAGCCCCACGCCTCCACCCGTCGGGTAAAAGACAGCGTCAGGATATTCCCAGCCCAGCTGCTCGACCAGTTCGTAGCCCATCGTCTTCTTGCCTTCCACGCGAAACGGCTCTTTGAGGGTCGAAATGTCGAACCAGACATCCTCTGGTGCCAGCCGGCCTGCGGCCTGCTCGGCTCTCTGCTCTTTTATTCGCTCGGCCAACATACGCGCGCAGTCCGAAATCAGCCCGTCCACCAGCGTCACCCGAGCTCCGTAGGCCACGCCTTCGAGATAGTTGGCCATCGGCACATCGCGCGGCATGAAGATATGCGCCTCGATCCCCGCCGCTGCGGCGTAGGCTGCAAGCGCTCCGGCGGCATTGCCCGCCGAAGGTGCCGCTAGCTTCTTCAGCCCGTAATGGCGAGCCATCGAGACCGCCATCGACATCCCCCGCGCCTTGAAGCTGCCCGTCGGGTTGGTCGCTTCTTCCTTGAGATACAGGTTCGGATAGCGGCGCGAGCGCAGCATCGGCGTCCATCCCTCGGCGAGGCTGACCGGCTCGACGTCGGGCAGGACAGCGGCATAGCGCCACATGCTCTGCAGTCCGGCCGGCCCCGGTCGCGAAGCGCGATCTACCTTGCTCAGGTCATAGCGAACGTAGAGCGTTCCAGCACAGGCCGGGCACACGGTTTGGGGCTGATCTGCCGAGACGTGCTGGTGGCAACGCGAGCATTCAAGCGAAGAAATGGAGGGCATAAAAGGAGTTTAATTTCATCTACAGCTTGAACAGCTCCCGCAGCCGCTTCGTCTGCGCGCGGCTCACCGGGATCTCCGTCTGTTTCTTGTCGTCCATCCGCAGCTGGTAGCTTGACTTGAACCAGGGCACTACCTCCTTGATGTGGTTGATATTCACCACATACGACCGGTGCGCCCTCCAGAATGTCGACGGATCCAGCAGCTCGAGCAATTCTTCGAGCGTGCGGCATTTGGACTGGCCTTCGATCGTCGGAGTAACAACTGTGATCACTCCGTCATCGATCGAGGCGAAGCAAACGTCTTTCTGGTCGATCAGCAGCAGCCGGCTCTGCGCCTGGACCACGATTTTTCCGCTGTGTATCCGCGGAGATTGCTGTTGCTCGATCAGTCTGATCAGCGCGTCGAGCTTCAGCCCTCCTCCCGCGAGCGGCTCGCCCTCCGCCTGCGCCGTCTCCTGCAGGCGATGGCGGGCGCGCTCGATAGCCTGCAGCACGCGAGCCTTGTCGAAGGGCTTGAGCAGGTAATCGATGGCGTTCACGTCGAAGGCGCGCACCGCATATTGATCGTATGCCGTGGCGAAGATGATCTGTGGCAGCCGGTCGTGGTGCTCGATCAGCTGCTTGAGCACTGCGAAACCATCCAGCCCC
This sequence comes from uncultured Acidobacteriaceae bacterium, assembly GCA_963782175.1. Lineage (GTDB taxonomy): Bacteria > Acidobacteriota > Terriglobia > Terriglobales > Acidobacteriaceae > Silvibacterium. The sequence goes on along the minus strand of CAWAIX010000001.1, from coordinate 1,220,320 downwards.
GGCATCTGCACGTCGAGAAACACCACATCGGGCTGGTACTCGCGGATCAGCTCGACCGCCTCGATCCCGTTCGCGCCCTGCGCGACCACCTCCACGCTTCCCGCCGAGTCCAGTAGATATTTCAGCTCTTCGCGCGCGAGTTGCTCGTCATCGACAATCAGCGCGGTAATCGGAGGCGCGGACGTGTGCAGGGGCGAGGCCACGTTCGAGTATACCCGTGTCGGAGCCTTGCTCGCCCTCAGCTTGAGAAGGCATGCAGCCGCGTCGGAGGATGATCGGCGGTCAGATCATGCCCGCAGTGGACGCAGTAGATATCCGTCACGCGTGCGCTGCGATAGCAGTTGTTGCAGCAGGCGGCCACCTGGTAGGAGCACTGCGGACAGTAGTGATAATCGCTCTCTACGTGCGCGCCGCACGAAGGGCAGGTCGCGAGGACCGGCTGCCGCAGCAGGAAGTACAGCACCGCGCCGATGCCGCCCGGCATCACTACGCAGATCATCCACAGGCGGGTGCTCATGCCGCGCCGCGGCGCGTCGTTGGTGATGTAGCCGATCATCAGCACATAGAGAGCGGCCAGCGCTCCCCAGGAAAGGTCCAGGTAAAAACGCAAAGCGAATGGCACAGCGGCCGGGTGGTGCCGATGCGCAGGCAGAATGACCCAGAAGTAGTACTGGGTCAGCGCAAACGCCAGCAGGGCGCCGGCGATGGCCCAGCGAGGAATCAGGCGAAGTTCGTCGGAGAGGCGCGGTTCGGTGCAGGCGCTGCGTTGGGTCGGGTTGCTCATCGGTTGCCGCTCTACAGGCTTTTTGTCTGCGCAATGGTTCACGTGCAGACCTTACTCAAACCTGCCTCAGGATTCTTCTCCGTCCCGCGCCCTCCGGCTGCGAAGATGTACGACCAGTGCCGCAAAAACCGCCGAGAACAGCGTAGCGACCAGCGACATCGTCATTGCCGGCGTGTCCTGAAAATGCTCGCCGTTGTTGAACAGGTCGTCCACCACCATCCAGACTGCCGGCGTAAGCAGCAGTGCTAATCCAAGGAAAGCCAGGAGCGCGATTCCGAGCTGCCGCCGGTCGCGGGTCTGAGCGGCGCGCATTTGATGCGCAGCTTCCATCACAGCACGGCGCGTACGCTGCACAACGGCAAGATCATCCTGAGCACTGAGGCCGGAAAGCGCCTCGACCAGGCGGCGATCCGGTTGGTTCTCGAGCGCGGGCTGGCTCATCGCGCCTCCTTCTGCCCGTTCTGCTCGCCATTCAGAGCTTCAACGCGGGGCTTCAGGGCCGCCATGCCGCGATACAGGCGCGACTTGACTGTCGAAAGCGGCGCGCGCGTGACCTGCGAGATCTCCTCCAGAGAAAGCTCCTCGTGGAAGCGCAGTACGATCACCTCGCGGTGCAGCGGATCGAGCGTCAGCAGGGCCTCGGTCACGCGCTGCCCGTTCTCGCGTATCCGGTACAGTTCGAACGGTGTCGGCTCGTCACTGGGAATCTCCAGCGCACGCTCCTCCCCGTCAATCTCGCACATCTCTTCGAGGCTCGCCATGGTGCGCTTGCGGCGCAGATCGATCAGCAGGTTCCGCGCAATGGTAAAGAGCCACGTATCGAAGCGTGCCGCGCCGTTATATTGTGTGCCGCGCATCAGCACCCGCATCCAGGTTTCCTGGAAGAGATCCTCGGCAAGATCGCGATTGCCCGTGAGGAAGAGCAGGTAACGAAGCAGCCGGTGCTGATATTGGATGATCAGCCGGTCGAGCAGCTCCGGATCGTGCCGTCGCAGCCCTTGCGCGATCTGTGCGTTTTCGGTGCGCGATTGCTCCGCAATTGTCAGCGTGGCCGTGCTCATCTCACTCTCAGATACGATCCAGCGCCCACCAAAGACGCTCTTCTCGATGAGATTTTCCAACTCGCGCGTAGAGCTCATTCCGGAATCCCCAGGCAGAAATGGGTTCGCAGACGTGAACAATAAGGGCGGGTCTGCTTACTTTTCTATTATCTGACGTATAAAACCCGCGCTACAAGTCCAATTAAACTGGAAGAAATGGAAATACTGTACGGCCTGCACCCGGTCGAAGAGGCTCTGCGGTCGGGAAGCAGGAAGTTCGATCACGTCTGCGTTGCCCGCGAGAGGCACGACCCGCGGCTCGAGCGCCTGATCGAGGCATGCCGGGAGAGCGGCGTACGCGTCCGGGCCGAATCCCGCGATGAGTTGACGCGGCTGGCCAAAACCCCCGGCCATCAGGGTGTGGTCGCCATCGTGCGCAGCCGGGAGTTCCTCGACCTCGAAGACCTCTTCGACGGACCCAAAGACGGTTCAGCCCCTCGACTTCTGTTGGCCCTCGACGGCATTGAGGACCCCCAGAACCTCGGCGCCCTGCTTCGCTCCGCCGACGGCTCGGGCGTAGATGGCGTCATCGTCACTGAGCGCCGTGCCGCCCCCCTCAGCGCCGTGGCCGTCAAAGCCTCGGCCGGAGCCGCCGAGCACGTCCGCATTGCCCGCGTTGTAAACCTCGTACGGGCGCTCGAGCAACTCAAGGAGCGGAACATCTGGTGCGTCGGCCTCGACGAGCGCGGCGACTCCAGTTACGACGAGTACGATTTCACGTCCAACACCGTAATCGTGCTGGGGCGCGAGGGCGACGGGCTTCACGACCTCGTCCGCCGCACCTGCGACCGCTTGCTCCAGATACCGATGGCCGGACGCGTCGCTTCACTGAACGTCTCGGCGGCGGGCGCAGTAGTCATGTTTGAAGCGGCGCGGCAGCGCCGTCTCGCCCGGAACGCAGTCGCGCCCCAACCAGCGCCAAGCAGGGAGAGAAAAGGCTTAGGTTCATGAGAATTAGGAAGTTTATCGCCGCCATCGCAGTCGGCGGCGGCTTGTGCGGAGCGGTCTCCGCTCAGCAGCAGAACGCCCCGGCTCCGGCTCCGCAGCCACAACAGGCGCCCGCGGCGTCTGACAAAATAACGACGGACCAGCCACAGCCGGCCAACCCGAACGCAAAGGTGATCTTCTCGCGCTCCGATGAGGACGAAGCGCCGGCAAAACCCGATGCCCGGGCCGCCGCGCCCGGCGTCAGTAAAGTTACGGATCAGCAGCGCGCCGCCGTCACCTTCACGGCCTACGACTTCGATATACATCTGGTGCCCCGCGAGCACACGCTGGCCGTCCGCGCGCGCCTCGACCTGCGCAACGATGGAGACCAGCCTCTGATCATCATCCCGCTGCAGATCTCCTCCTCGCTGCACTGGGAGGGCGTCAGCCTCGACGGCAAGCGCCTGCCGATCGATGTGACGAAGGTCAACAGCGACGCCGACCACACGGGCCAACTCAGCGAGGCGGCCGTGGAACTGCCGGCCCCGCTCGCCCCGAAAAGCACGCTCCGCCTCGAAGGCGTCTACAGCGGCCCAGTCGAACTCGATGCCAGGCGCCTGCTCGCGCTTGGTACGCCCGACGACCTGGCCGAGCACTCCGACTGGGACCGCATCTCCGAAGACTTCACCGGCCTGCGGGGATTCGGCGACATCGTTTGGTATCCCGTGAGCTCCGTGCCCGCGCTCCTCGGCGACCAGGCCAAGGTCTTCGCTGAGATCGGCTCGCAGAAGCTGCGCCAGTCCGACGCGACTGTCTCCATGCGGGTGTCCATCGAATTTTACGGGGCCGCTCCGAACCTGGCCGTTCTCGACGGCCACATCGTCCCGATGGAAAAGCCAAGCGCCATGCCGACCACCGAATATCCCGGCGTGGTCGCCTGCTCGCTGCCCGCAACGAAGCTGGGTTTGGCCGTGCCGACCCTCTTCATCGCCTCGCGAACCTATCAGGAAAGCGCCAATGTCCGCATCTACGTCCGTGAGGAGAACGCCGCTAACGCCCAGGGCGTCATGACCGCTGCGACCATGGCAAAACCCGTGGTCGAGCAGTGGCTCGGTTCGAAACCGAAGCAGCCAGTCACCGTGGTCGACCTGCCTGAGACCGGAGATTCGGCCTACGAGCAGGGCCCTGTGCTCTTCCTCGGCCTCGCCGCCGATCCTCCGGAGAAGCTCGCCGAGCCCATGAGCCACGCCCTGGCCCATGCTTACTTCGTTTCTCCGCAGGAGTGGCTCAACGAGGGGGTCGCGGCCTTCATCGGCACACTATGGACCGAGCACATCCACGACCGGACTCTCGCCCTGGAGCAACTCGAGGCCTCCCGCAACGCGCTGGCCTTCGCCGAACCCGCCAGCCCCGGCGATGCTGCCGGTGAAGACCTGCTTCACGCCTCCGATTCGATCTATTACCGCACCAAGGCCGCCTATGTGCTCTGGATGCTGCGCGACATCGTGGGCGACAAGCCCCTCGCTGCCATGCTCCAGGCCTACGACCCCACTGCCGACACTACTTCGGACTACTTCGAGCACGTCGTCGAACGCGCCAGCGGCAAGGACCTGAAGTGGTTCTTCGATGACTGGGTCTACCGCGACCGCGGCCTGCCCGATCTCTCCATCGCGGCCGTGAATTCCAGCCCCGCGGGGCACGAAGGCCAATACCTGGTTGCTGTTGACATCTCGAACGACGGCTCCGCCGAAGTCGAAGTGCCCGTCACCGTGCGCTCGCACGACAGCACGCTGACCGAGCGCGTCCGCCTGGATGGCAAAGCCAAAACCGTGCATCGCATGCTGGTCAACGGCGAGCCGATCGAGGTCATCGTGAATGATGGAACCGTCCCCGAGGTACAGGCAACGATTCACAAGCGGACGCTCGTAAACAGCAACTAGCTAGCCACGGCGACAGATCGGTTAGAAGCAACCCCGCAAGTTGAACGGCCTGAAGTTAGGCTCGGGCTCGTTTCGCGGGCGGCAGAACCGCGGCCTTGCCCCGCTTCGCACGCCACTCCTGGTAGGCCACCAGCATCGGAGCCGCAACGGCAATCGACGAGTAGGTGCCGATCAGGATCCCGATCACCAGCGCGAAGGAAAACCCGCGCAGAACCTCGCCGCCGAAGATATAAAGCGAGACTACCGTCAGGAACGTCAGCCCCGAGGTCAGAACCGTCCGGCTCAGCGTCTGGTTGATACTGCGGTTGACGAGCGCCGCCAGCGGTTCCCGCCGCGAAAGCCGCAGATTCTCCCGGATACGATCGAAAACCACGATGGTGTCATTCATCGAGTAGCCGACCAGTGTCAGGATGGCCGCAATAACAGTGAGCGAGATCTCTTTGTTAAACAGCGAGAAGGCGCCAATCGTGATCAGCGTGTCGTGAAAAACCGCAACCACTGCCGCGACGCCGTAAATCAACTCGAACCGGAACCAGAGATACACCAGCATGCCGGCCAGCGAATAGAGCGTGGCCAGCAGCGCCTGCTTGCGCAGCTGCGCCCCTACCTGCGGCCCCACAATCTCCACATTGCGCACCGCAAAGCCCGAAAGATACGCGTCCTGCTTCAGCTGATTCAACACCGCCGGCGTCGCCACGCTCGACAGGTTGTCGATTGAGTCGATCAATCCGCTGTGGCTGTCGCGGTAGTCGAGGATGGCATTGGCCTGCTGGGTGTAATGCTGCAGCGCAGTGTCGCTCTGGCCCAGGTGCTCCGGGTCCTTTTGCGCCAGCCACGACCCAAGCGATGCCCGCCCGATATTATCCAGATCCAGCTTGCCCTGGCTTGCCGGTCCAGTGGACGAGTAATTCGCCGTCAGCGTGTTGACGATAGCTGCGCGCCCCTGGTCGAGAGCCGCCTCGCTGGTTTCGTTCTGCGCCAGCGTCACAATCACCTCGTGATCCGCCACCGGCCCATAGCTCTGGATGCGCGCATCCTTCAGGCCTGCCTTGTCCGCGGCCGCGCGAATGCGATCGATATTCGGCTGCTGGTCGAATTTCACCCGCACCACGGTACCGCCCCGGAAATCAACATCCAGCGGAATATGGTGCCAGAACAGCATGGACAGAACGCCGGCCACGCTGAAAATCAACGAGAATCCGAGGAAGTACCACTTCTTCCCCAACCAATCGATATTTGCATCGCGAAACAGTTCCACTTAACTTCAACTCCTGGCTTCTAGCTAGCCTTGCCGCCTGAATATCTTTGACTTCTCATTCCATTTCAGCGTCAGCCACCGCGCCACTCGCTACAGACATTTAACTAGAAGCTAGTGGCTAGCAGCTAGAAGCTCAAATCGACAACGCCTCGCCCCGCTGCTTGCGGTTCAGGTTCGCGTCAAAAATCACCCGCGAGACGAACACCGCCGTAAACAGGTTTGCCAGGAGTCCGAAGGTCAGCGTCACCGCGAACCCGCGCACCGGACCCGTTCCGAAGATGAACAGAATCGCCGCCGAGACGATCGTCGTCACGTGCGTGTCGATGATCGTTGTCCATGCATGCCCAAATCCCTGTTCAACCGCCACCGCGGGAGTCTTCCCGGCGCGCACTTCCTCGCGGATGCGCTCGAAAATCAGCACGTTCGAGTCGACGCCCATACCGATCGTTAGAATCACGCCCGCAATCCCCGGCAGTGTGAGAGTCGAGCCGGTGAATCCCATGAATCCGAGCAGGATCACCAGGTTCAGAAACAGCGCCAGGTCGGCGTTGATGCCCGCCCCGCGGTAATAGATCAGCATGAACACCATCACCGCCAGCATGCCGATGATCGAAGCCATCACGCCCTGGTGAATCGAGTCCGCGCCCAGCGAGGGCCCTACTGTGCTCTCCTGCAGATAATGCAGCGAAGCCGGGAGCGAGCCGGTATTGAGCAGCATCGCCAGGTCGTTCGCCTGCTGTGACGTCATCCCGCCGCTGATGTTGCCCTGGTCGCGAATCTGGTCGCGGATGACCGCCACCTCGCGGATCTTGTTATCTAACACCACCGCCAGGTTCTTACCTTTATTCGCGCCAGTGAACTCCGCAAAGCGGTCTCCGGCCGTCGTAGTCAGGAAGAAATCGACTTCGGGCTCGCTGGTATTCGGATTCTGCCCGACGCGCGCGCTCCGCAGGTCGGTGCCGCCGATCTCGGGCGCCCGTTTGATCTGGTAGTACTGCACGCCGCCCGTCCGCGCAACACCGGCAGCCGTCGGCACAATCTCCGAATCAAGCGGCACGGCCCCACCCAGCTGCTGGATCGCTTCCTGCTCGCTCGTATAAGGCCCGCCAAGCACCGCGTGAATCTCCAGCCGCGCCGTGGACTGAATCACATCCTTCACGCGCGCCGGATCGTCAACGCCCGGCAGTTCCACAAGGATTTGATCGCTGCCCAGGTTGTACTCCTGGATCACCGGCTCGCTCACGCCCAGCGAGTCAACGCGCGTCCGGATCACCTCGATCGCCTGTTCCAGAGCCCGATTCCTGATCTCGGCGACCGCGCTCGGCTTCATCGTCAGTGTCCAGGTGTTGTTCGCGCCCGAGCTGATGTCGTACTGCGCACCATATTTCGAATTCAATACCGTGCGAATGTCCCCGCTGCGGTCGGCCGGGGCGCCCGAAATCAGGATCGTATCCGGACGGTTCGGGTCCGCCTTCGCCACCGACCCGACGGTAATGCCGTTCTGCTGCAGATCCTGCTGGATATGCGCAGCGTCGCTATCCGTCGTGATCCCCACCGCTTCATCGACCATTACCTGCAGAATCAGGTGCGTCCCGCCCTTGAGGTCCAGCCCCAGGTGGATGCGGTCGAGAATCGAGTTCTTGAGAGCCGATCCGCTGAAGCCATGCGGAAGGCCGATGATGCCGAAAACGAAAAAGATCAGGACGGCAAAGATCGCGATGGTTTTTGTAGTGAGGTTCTTACGCATGAGAGTCTTCGATGAACGCTACTTGGCTTCCTCGTCTGGAGTGGTCACAGCAGAAATCGCGCTCTTGACCACTTCAAGCTTGATGTTGTCGGGCGGAATTCGCAGCTGAAACGCGTCGTCCTTCACGGAAATAATCGTCCCGCGGATGCCGCCCGTGGTCGTCACTTTATCCCCGGTCTTCAGGTTCGCCAGCATCTGCTGCCACTGCTGCTGTTTCTTCTGATTCGGACGGATCAGCAGAAAATAGAAAACCGCGATGATCAGAACAAAAGGAAGGAACGAAACCACACTCGGCGGAATCGCTGCGGCCAGAAAAGTCATCAACATCAACACACAATCCTTTTAGGCGCAAGCAGAAACCCGCCTGCTCAGCGCCACGTGCATTCACAATTTCAGGAAAGGCCCCGGGCTAAGAGGAGAACCTTTGGCCGATAGGGCTTCGAACAGCTCCTGCTGCTTCCTTGCTGCTAATAACCTCTCCGGCACCAGCCGGACCAGCTTGCGCCACCCCCGTTTCCGACGGGTGCGCACACGTTGCCGGATGCCCGAGGAGTGACTGCTATCAAGCATCGCGTACCGCGTTCCACAGTGTCAAGGCAGGAAACGGCCCCGCGATGCGACGCGTCAGGGTCATGACGCCGCATCCCGTCCCTCGATCCCCTCCCTCACCTTCCGCATCGTCTCCAGATAAAACGCCAGGTTGTGCAGCGTGTTCAGCACCGCCGAGAGCGGCTCCTGCGCCGCCATCAGGTGCCGCAGATACGCCCGGCTGTACCGCCGGCACACCAGGCAACTGCACACCGGATCGGCCGGCCCCTCATCTTCCGCGAATTTCTTATTCTTAATATTCAGCCGCCCCTCGGACGTAAACAGCAGACCATGACGCGCCGCCCGCGTCGGCAGCACGCAATCCATCATGTCCACACCCATCGCGGCATATTCAACAATTTCGTCCGGATACCCCACTCCCATCACATACCGCGGCTTATCTTCAGGCAGCAAAGGCAGCGTCTCGGCAATGACCTCCCGCGTCAGCTCCCGCGGCTCGCCCACGCTCAGTCCGCCGATCGCGTAGCCGGGGAAATCCATCTCCACCAGCCGCTCCGCCGACTCCCTCCGCAGGTCCTTGTACATCCCGCCCTGCACAATCCCGAACAAATTCGGCGCCTTGCCCTGAAACTCTGTGCTCTGAGCCCACGGCCTCTCATGCTTATGCCGCTCAAAGTGCTCCCTGCTCCGCGCGGCCCACTTCAGCGTCAGGTCGAGAGACCGCCGCGCCCGGCCGTAATCGGCTGGATACTCCGTACACTCGTCAAAGGCCATCGCGATGTCCGACCCCAGCGCGATCTGCACATCCATCGAATGTTCCGGAGAAAAGAAGTGCGTCGAGCCATCGAGATGCGAGCGAAACTCCACCCCCTCCTCGGAAACCTTCCGCAGCTCATTCAAACTGAAGACCTGGAACCCGCCCGAATCCGTCAGGATCGCCCGCGGCCAGCTCATAAAGCGGTGGAGGCCGCCCATCCTCCGGATCAGCTCATGCCCGGGCCTTAGATAAAGGTGATAAGTGTTGCCCAGAATGATCCGCGCATCCAGCTCTTCCAACAGATGCTGTGGAACCGCTTTGACAGATCCGGCCGTCCCGACCGGCATGAATACCGGCGTCTCGACGACCGCATGCGGCAGAGTCATTCGGCCCCGCCGCGCAGTCTCGCTGGTTTTCAGGATTTCGAACTCGAGAGACACTCCGCTGATTCTAGCGAACCATCTCCGCTCCCATCCTTATCGGACCCTAGCGCACAAGCATCGACGACACGCGATTGTTCCAGGTATGGCCTCCGCGGAATGGAACGTTGCGCAAATCGGCCACGCTTCTGTTTATCCAGGTGCTTCCGTTCGAAAAGTTCCGGTCGTTGAAAATCTGGACTTTGGCTCCGCCAAAAACCTGAATGGCGGAAATGTTGTCACCAAAATTTCCCGGCAGTCGAGGAAGGCTATCACCCGCGCGCACACAGAAATGATTTCCCTGAAATCCAGCCGTGGTGTAGAAGCACGCTCCGCGATGCGGATTCGGACGATTATTCCATCCCGGATTCCACGTCTGCGGCCCCGGTCCGTAAGCCCATGGATCCTGCTGCGGCGGAGGACCCGGCCGTGGCGGGGGCGGCGGATATTGCTGCGCAACAGCGAATACAGCACAAGTAACCATCAGAATCGCAAAAATACGTTTCATCGGTCTCCTCCGGCGAATCATTGCCAGAATACTGGGTCGAACACTCGCTCATATTAAACAGTTAAGGGAGTGCCCGACCTTCGTCTTCCGATTTTTGCGACAAATCAGAACACACGCGCCCTGTCACGCTTGATCTCCAGACCGGGTCCATGGTCCCGGATCACCTTCCTTGGGCCATGCCAGCAAACGGAGCGGCACAGGATCCGCAAGGACAGTTTCCGCTCCGGAGTACCCATTGCTTGCCATCCATGACCGGATCTCGTCCCGCGCTCGCGTTGTATGAATCTCCGCAATGATCAGCGGGCGCTTCGTTTCGAATAGCTTGGCGCCTCCGCGAAGCACTTCCATTTCGCCGCCTTCCACATCGATCTTGATCAGGTCCGGCGCTCGTGATCCAGACGCAATAAACTCATCAAGAGAAGTGACCGGCACCGTAATCAGATCGCCAGTTCCCAGTATCGGGCGATTCCCGTCGGCTTCAACGCCGCCCTGCGATCGCATCTCCTTGCCACGACGAAATCGAATGACCTTGCCTTCACCCGAAGACCAGACGGCGGCATGAACTACCTGTAAGATGCTCTCCATCTCGTTCGCGGCGGCATGTTCACGCAGCCGCTCCGCGTTGATTGGATCGCCATCGAATGCAACAACACAGCCTCTCTGGCCTACGATTCTCGCGGTGCCCAGAGACAGTGTTCCGACGTATGCGCCAATGTCAAAAACCGCCCAACCCGGCCGAACAACGGACGCGATCGCGTTCTGTACCTCCGGTTCATATTCGCCGAGCCAGATACCCGCTTCTTCAGGGAACCGAAGCCGCATCGCAAGTCCCGCGGATAATCCTTCCTTCACGCGAACCCACGCAGGCCCTTTGGGCAAAACGAAGGTTCTTATCCAGTGTTTGCCTAGCGCGATCGGTTTCTTTGCGGACGGCCACCGCTCAGCGACGCTGTTTAAGACAGCCTTCGGCCAGAAGTACAGGCGATATAGAGCCACCGAAAGTCGCTTCATTTTGGAGCCAGTCTCGAAATCTCAGATTATCGCCGATGGCTCGAAGTCCGCACTTTCAGCAGAACGTCTCCTTACTGAAGTTCAGGGGCCTCGGCTAAAACCTCGGCCCCTCTCGCGCCGATCTACAGCGCCGTCGTGACAGCCTTGACTTCCGTGTAGCTATTAAACACATCGGCGCCCATCTCGCGGCCCCATCCCGACTGCTTGTATCCGCCGAACGGCAGCGCCGCGTCGAAAACGTTGTGGCAGTTGATCCATACCGTCCCCGACTTGATCCGCTTCGCCAGCTTGTTCGCTACCGAAATGTTCTGCGTCCAGATGCTCGCTGCCAGCCCGTAGATCGAATCGTTGGCCTCGTGCGCAATGTGGTCGATATCAGCGTCCGTAAACGGCACGGCACACACCACTGGCCCGAAGATCTCTTCACGGATCACCTTCATATCCGGATTCGTCTTGGTCATCACTGTGGGACGCACAAAGTAGCCCTTCTTCGCATCCGGACGCCCTCCTGCAGTTGCCTGCGCGCCCTCCTTCAGTCCCGAATCAATGTAGCTCGACACCCGCTGATACTGCTCTTCTGAAACCAGCGGCCCCATCTGTGTCTCTGGATCTAGCCCTGGACCCACTCGAATCTGCGCCGCGATATCCGACACGCCTTCGACCACTTTGTCATAGATATCCTTATGAGCGAACAGACGCGATCCCGCGCAGCAGCACTGCCCGTGGTTGAAGAAGATTGCCGATGCCGTACCCTTGATCGCCCTGTCCAGATCCGCGTCCGGAAAGACAACTGCCGGCGACTTTCCGCCCAGCTCGAGGGTTACCTTCTTCAAATTGCCTCGCGCCGCGCCCACAATCAGCTTGCCTACTTCTGTCGACCCGGTGAACGCAATCTTGTCGACCAGGTCATGCGCAGCCAGCGGAGCGCCTGCGCCTTCTCCATAACCGGTCAGAACATTCACGACGCCTTCGGGGAAGCCCGCCTCTAGGATCAGCTCGGCCAGCCGCAATCCCGACAGCGGCGTCTGTTCAGCCAGCTTCAACACCACTGTATTACCTGCCGCGAGCGCCGGACCCAGCTTCCAGGCCGCCATGAGCAGAGGAAAGTTCCAGGGAATGATCTGCCCGACTACACCGATTGGCTCGCGCAGCGTGTAGGTCAGATACTCGCCCGGAAAGGAGATAGGAAATGTCTGCCCCATGATCTTCGTCGCCCATCCGCCCATGTAACGGAACAGATCGACCGCGAGCGGCACATCGGCGGCCCGCGCAACCGCGAGTGGCTTGCCGTTATCCATCGATTCCAGCTCGGCAAACTCCTCGAGATGCGACTCCAGCAGTTCTGCCAGCTTCCACAACATACGCCCGCGTTCCGAAGCCGTAATCTTCCTCTGCCACGGCCCTTCGTCGAAGGCACGGCGAGCGGCCCTCACGGCGCGGTCCACGTCGACCGCTTCGGCCTCCGGCACGTGCGCCATCACTTCGCCGGAAGCAGGGTTATACACCGGCAGAGTCTTCCCCGAAGCGGCTTTAACCAACTTACCGTCAATCAGCATGCGGTGTTCAGAAGCGATGAAGTTTGAAGTCTGTTTATCGAGGCGAGGATCGAGAGCGATGGTTGCCATAGAAGTCTCCTTGGCGTAAATCAGTTTTCAGCGGAAACCAACTTACTCCTCATAAGTGACGATTTGCAAAGCCCTCGCGCTCACACAGCCGGCTTCGTACACAGCGAACGAATCGCGGCCTGCTGCGCTTCGGGCTGTGTTTGCGATGAACCTCCGCGCCTCGTCTATTCCCTGTGCCCTGTTCCCTATGCCCTGCTTCTACTCGCCCCAGGTAAAATGCACTCCCAGGCGACCAACCCGCGGCGTTCCCAGCGTAAGAACTGGTGTTTTGCCGACCTGGATCGCGCGATCGAAAAGATTCTCGCCCGATGCATACACCTCGAAATGCCGCCCGAAAGTCCGTGAGCCATAGGCGTCGAGTCGAAAGTAGCTGGCGAGTAAATACTGGTTCGCGTCGTCGTCGTACTGCCGTCCGCTGTCGCGCGCCTGCAGGCTCAGCACGCCCCACTTCGGATCCGAAAGCCGGAGCTGCGCTGTCGCCATGTTGCGCGCCACCTGTGGAATCCATTTCCCCACCAGGCTCGGTTCCGGAGCGTTTTTTGTAACCGTGGCGTTTGCATATTGATATCCTGCGATCAGGCTGATCCACCGCGCCGGCTGCATGGCAAAATCGATCGACACGCCGCGGCTCTCGATCTGCCCCAAGTTCTCACGCTTCAGCAGTGTCTGCGTCGGAGTGGTCAGCAGCGTCAGCGCTGTCACCGGCCGGTTCACCTGCGTCCAGAAGTAGCTGGCGCGCAGTGTCGATCCTATCTTTGGAATCTCCGTCTGAAACCCCGTCTCCCACCCTGTCGCGCGTTCCGAGCGCAGATTCGCATTAGGCAATGTGGTCTGCTGGCCCACCTGTCCGGTCCGGTACAACTCGTTCTGCGTGGGAGCGCGAAAGGCGCGGAAGGCCAGGCCGTTGAGGGAAAGCCTCGAATTGATACGCCGCGTGATCCCGATGCGTGGATCGAACGGCGTCTCGCTGAACGAGGGCAGATCGGTCCTCGTCGTCCGGCTCGTGTACTGGATGGCATCGAAGTTCGAGAAATGATCCACCCTGGCTGAGCCGCTCAGCGTCCACTTGTCCGGCGTGTAAAGAACCTCGCTGTAGACACCTGTCTGCCGCTGGCGTGCCGAAGTGTCAAGAATGCCGCCAGCAGCGGTAAAGAGCGTCTCGTAATCCGCTGCCCGGACATCGTTGGTATCGGCGCCCGCCAGCACAAGAAGGTCGCGGCCGAAAGTGTGATGCCAGCTTGCGGCCGCTCCCAGCTGGGTCGCTGGATCGAATGCGTACCGCGTCTCCTTCTCGGATGCGCGGCCTGTCGCGATGGTCGAGAATGTCTGCCGGTAATGCTCATCCACGCCGAAAAAGCGAAAGACAAACGATGAGACATCCGCACCCACGATGTACCGCCACAGCCGTGTGCTGTTCACCTGGATCGGCGTGCCATTATGCCTTTGCTCATTTAGAAGTCCGCCGCGCAGGAACGCTTGGTCCGAGCCGTGAAACTGCCGGTCTGCCTGCGCAACCGCGGTCTGCGCGTGTACATTGCTCGGCTGATCGATCGGGCCGCGCACCTCCGGGGCAACCAGGATATAGCCGTCCGTCGCAACAATGCCCCCGCTCGCAAGCCCCGACCATGGACCCTGCTTGATTGTCCCCAGACCGCCGCCCGTAGCCGTAGCCTGGCTCCCATAGCTGGTGGTCAGCTGAAGGCTCGTATTGTCAGCCTTTGCGGGAACGATGCTGATCACCCCGCCGATGGCGCTGGACCCATATAAATCCGACGCGCCGCCGCGCACCACCTCTACCGAACTGATCGACAGCGGTGGCAATTCCTCCCAGTGGATCCAGCCACCATAAGGATCGTTGAGCGGCACATCATCCAGCAGCACCAGAGACCGACTTGCCGCCGTCGACCCCAGCCCCCGAAGCGACACTCCTTCCGTCGTCGGATTCGCCACCAATGAACTCGAGCGCCGGAACAACTCGAACCCCGGCACCTGGCGCAGCTTTCCATCCAGGGCCGGCGAGGCCGACTCTCTGAGCTGCTGCTCATCCACCAGCCGCGTGCTCACGGGACTATCCGCCGACGCCAGTGGCGAGCGGTACGCGGAAACCATCACCGTCTCCAGCGGCCGCTCCAGCACCACCGTGATTGGCCCGCGCCCGGAAATTGCCACTTGCAAAGTTACATAATGCGCATTCTGGACTTCGATTTCCGAAACCGCCGCCGGAACCTCGAACGTCCCATCGGGACCGGTCGTCGCGATCTCTTTGCCTGACGTATCCAGAATCGTCGAGTCCGCCAGCGGCTCTCCGCGCGCGTCGACGACCTTGCCCTGAATCTCTCCGGCCGTCTGCGTCTTTTGCGCGCGCCCGTACGCGCCCGGCAGCAGCATCCCGAGGAAACTGATCAGTAAGATTATCGGAAGGCATAGGCGCATAAGCGTGCCTTCATCTTAAACGGGGACCTTTGCTCAAATACGCCGTGTCCCGATCTGCCCCAGGCGCTGTACCGCATTCCTGCGGTTCGCGCCCTCATCGGGCAACTCGTCGAGCAGCTCACGCACGGTCCGCTTCAGCTCCGGATGTACTAAATCCGGTGCGATCTCCGCCAGCGGAGCCAGCACAAACCGCCGTCGCGCCAGCTCCGGATGCGGCACCACCAGCCTCGTCGATTCGTAAATCACATCGTCCAGCATCAAGAGATCAAGATCGAGCGTCCGTGGTCCCTTCGCGATGCCCGCCGCACGGTCGCGCCCCATGGACTGCTCAATCGCCAGCAGAGAATCGAGCAGCTTCTCCGGCTCATGGTCCGTCCGCAGTGCTATCACCGCGTTTGCAAACAGGGGCTGGTCCTCATAGCCCACCGGCGCTGTCCGGTACAGCGACGAGCTCGCCACAACCGGCCCAACCCGCGCCAGGGCCTCCGCGGCCGCAGCCAAGGTCTCACTCGGAGCTCCGGCCGGCGAATCGAGATTCGATCCCAGCCCGATGTAGGCAATCCGCCCCATGCATTCAGCATAGATGCCGGCCGCGTCCGCGAACTCATTTAGCATCAACAAAGTGAGAATCGCGCTCTTCGGCGGCAGCTTCGACCCTCCCCACCGCGGACACGTCGCCCTCGCCCGTCTGGCTATCGCTCGTATCCACCTGGATCGCCTCCTGGTCGCTCCCGTCGGGGTGCAGCCTCTCAAGCATGAGGCCGCCGTCACCAGCTTTGACGACCGCATCGCAATGGCCCGCCTTGCCTTCGCGGGAGATTCGCGAATCGAGGTGTCGGACCTCGACGCTCCCCTTCCCGGACACCGTCCGAACTACACCATCGAAACGGTGCATCGTCTCAAGCAATCCCTCACGCCTGAGGACCAACTCTTCTGCCTCCTTGGCGCCGATTCCTGGCTGACCATCGGGAAGTGGTATCGCGCGTCTGAACTCCTGATGGCCTGCGGCTTCATCGTTGGCGCGCGGCCCGGCTTTGAACTCAGTCACGCTGCTGCTGCCCTTCCTCAAGGCATTTCCGCCAGCGAAGTTCCGGCTGACTCCCCCGGTTGTTCACAGCTCGCTCTCCGCGATGCCGCCGGACATCAATCGAAGCTCTACCTGCTCTGCGATCTCGCCGAGGACGTCTCGGCAACCGCGCTTC
This sequence comes from uncultured Acidobacteriaceae bacterium, assembly GCA_963782175.1. Classification (GTDB taxonomy): domain Bacteria; phylum Acidobacteriota; class Terriglobia; order Terriglobales; family Acidobacteriaceae; genus Silvibacterium. Next base: position 1,204,060 of record CAWAIX010000001.1, on the reverse strand, counting down.
GAACCGCGCTCAGCCGGCGCCCCGGCGCCGACCCCAGTGCGCTCCTCGACCCGGAGGTTGCTAAATATATCCATCAACACGATCTCTACTCGCCGGGTATTTAGATTTTGTGCTCTTTTGTGATTGGATATATGTGGCGCTCCTTCGCGAGGGAGGCTACCATTAACCCCCAAGGAGAATAGAAACTCCCCAGATGGCATCCGATGAAACCCGCAAGATGGTCTTGGCCGCTGCCAAAGTCTGTGAAGACAAAAAAGGGGAAGATACAACCATTCTCGAGCTGGATCCGCTGGACTCGGGCTTCACTGACTTCTTTCTGATTACCAGCGGCGTGAACGACAGACAAACGCAAGCCATTGCCGACGGCATCGAGCTTGAACTGAAACAGCAGTTCGGAACCTATCCGAATTCTGTCGAAGGCCGGAAACTCGGCGAGTGGGTTCTTATCGATTACGTGGACTTCGTCGTCCACATTTTCCTCAGAGAACGGCGCGCATACTACGACATCGAGCGGCTAAGAAAAACGGCTCGCCGTGTCGACACGCAGGATCTGGTGGCGGCCTTGACTGAAAAGACCATCGCGGCCAGGAAAAAAGCGGGGACCGCAGCCAAAAAAGCGGCGGCCAAAAGGCCTCCCGCCAAATCCGCTGCTCGCAAGAAGAGTTCGGAGCCGAAGGCCGCAAAGCTCGTGGCCAGGAAAAAATCGGCAGCGGCCAAAAATATGGCCCGCTTGCCGGATCGGACGAAATAGACTAGTTCGAATGGGTAAGTCCAGAAACTTGATTCGTGCGCTTGAATCCAAAGCTTGTACCCTTGTTGATTGAGTAACTGACCCCCGGGACATCAACATTAGTTCGTCCTGCCCGAGCGTTCAGAGATCCATGGAATTGTTGGCCGACTGGCCTTGATGTAATGCCCTCTGGGATGTGCGAGTTGCGGATAACGTGAACGGCATGAAAAAGAGACCCCCACCAGGCGTTCCGGACTACTGTTGCGATCAATCTCAGCATGCCCTATCGTGGCCGGCTGAAATGTGCCGGCAGGCGATCGAGTCCGCCCCCTGGCCCATCTTCGTCCTTGACTGCGAGTCCAAGCGTGTCGTCGAAGCCAACGACGCCGCCGTCGCCAGATATCAGATGAGCCGGGATGAGATGTATCTGCGGGGAGTCGAACGGGTGTTGCCGCCCGAGCGTCTCCGCGAACTCGAAAAGCTCCTCGACGCAAAACTCGACGCCCCTCCCCTCGACACCTACTCCGAGCACATTCTTCCCGACCGCACGCTCCTGCCTGTCGAGGTCCGCTCGTTCCCGCTGCTCTGGAAAGATAGGCCGTCGAGATTCTTCATGGTCCGCGATCTGCTCACTCGTCCTCCGCGCGTGCGCGACCCGCGGCTCGCCGAAAAGCTTGAGCTTACCGGCCGCCTTTCGGGCTCGATCGCACACGACTTCAACAATCTCCTCACTGTCATTCTCGCCGTCGCGGAACAGCTCCAGGAGGGCGAAGGCGATCCCGAACAAAAGATCAATCTGATTGCGAAGACCGTACGCAGCGCGCAGCAGCTCGCACAACAGCGGCTCAGCCTCGGCGGCAGCCATGAGGCGCGGCGCGAAAGGATCAACCTGAACGCCGTCCTTCAGGAACAGGCCGACACCCTCCGCGTGCTGCTCGGCAAACACATCGGTCTCCAGCTCGACTTTGGCTCCGAACTCTGGCCGGTACTGGCCGACGCCGATCAATGGCGCGAACTCGTCCTGAATCTTGCCGTGAACGCTCGCGACGCCATGCCGCAGGGGGGAACCTTCTCCATCTCGACCTCAAACGACATCCTCGATGGAGATGATCCCGCCCTCGCGTTCGCTCGCGGACGATTCATCCATCTCGCCGTCGGGGACACAGGTGTCGGCATGAGCGAGGAAACGCGCCTTCATGCCTTCGACCCGTACTTCACGACCAAGACCAGAAGCAGAAACAGCGGCCTGGGGCTGGCCTCGGTCTATTCCGTCGTCGAGCAGAGCGGAGGTGCGATTCGTCTCACCAGCGCACCCGGCGAAGGCACGCGTTTCGACATCTTCATTCCTGCGCTCGCCACTGCCGCACTCGCAGGCGACGCGCAGCGTGCGCGCCCCGCTGGCCTTGTCCTGCTGGTCGAAGACGCCGAGGAATTGCGAAAAATGATCCAGGACTTCCTTACTCTGCGCGGATACGAAGTCATCGCGTGCGGGACCGCCGAAGTCGCCCTCAAATGGGCCCGAACGCATGATCGCGATCTTGAACTCGTGATTTGCGACCTCACGCTGCCCGATCTTCCCGGCGACATGCTTGTCGATCAGCTTCGTGAACAGCACCCCGAAACCCGGGCCATTTTCATGTCTGGCCAGCCGGGGATCGGCGAGGTTATCCTCGCGCCTCCCGGCGCCGAACCGCCGCTCCTTCTCGAAAAACCCTTCAGCCTGCACCAGTTGGCCGCTGCAGTCGCCGACGCATTGGGCCGCGAAGCACCTGCCGTGAAGGTTGACAGCATCCAAACTACGGGTTAGGTTTTTTCTAGATGAAGATTCGCGTCCACCATCGTCATCATCACCATCATCGCGTGACGAGCGTGCCGGCGGATCTGCGTGGCTTAGGCTGACAGCCACAGAACAAGGAATCCTGAAGAGCCCGCCGGCAAAACACTGGCGGGCTTTTTGCATTTCACCCCGAAAGGTTCACACGCATGGCAGAGACGGCAATCGACTTCGCGAAAATGGACGGCCTCGTTCCCGGCATCGTGCAGGATGCCCGCACAGGAGAAGTGCTTATGGTCGGCTTCCTCAACCCCGATAGTTACCGGGCCACCCTCGAAACCGGTTTCGTCACCTTCTGGAGCCGCACCCGCCAGAAGCTCTGGATGAAAGGCGAGACCAGCGGAAACCGGCTGCGCGTTCTCCAGGCCATCACCGACTGCGACCACGACACGCTGCTCTTTCGTGTCGAGGTCGAGGGCGACGGCCTCGTCTGCCATGAAGGCACCGTTAGCTGCTTCACCCGCCCCATCGAGCTCCCGGCGAATGAAAGTAAGGCGGTGCCCAATGCCCGGTAAGCTTCGCCTTGGCATCCCCAAAGGCAGCCTGCAGGACGCGACCATCGCGCTCTTCGAACGCGCCGGCTGGCGCATCTTCGCCAATGGCCGTTCCTATTTCCCGTCCATCGACGATCCTGAAATCGAGTGCATGCTCATTCGCGCGCAGGAAATGGCTCGTTATGTCGATCACGGCGTCCTCGACGCCGGGCTCACCGGCATCGACTGGGTTGTCGAAAGCGGACTCGACGTAACCAGCGTCACTAGCCTCGTCTACGCCAAGCAGAGCCGCACCCGGGTGCGCTGGGTTCTCGCCGTGCCTGAAGATTCCACCTTCCAGAAAGCCGAGGACCTCGCCGGAAAAATCATCGCCACCGAGCTCGTCGAGGTCACCAAACGCTACTTCGCCTCGAAAAACGTCCCCGTCAAAGTCGAATTCAGCTGGGGAGCCACCGAGGTCAAGCCGCCCAAGCTCGCCGACGCCATTGTCGAAGTCACCGAGACCGGCAGTTCCCTTCGCGCCAACCGCCTCCGCATTATCGACACCGTGATGGAAAGCGAGACGCACCTCATCGCCAACCCCCGTGCCTACGATGACGCGTGGAAACGACGGAAAATCGACGTTCTCGCCCTCATGCTCAACGCCGCCATCTCTGCCCAGGGGCGTGTCGGTCTCATGCTCAATGTGCAAAAGCAGGATCTCCCCGCTGTGCTCGCCGTGCTCCCCGCCCTGAACTCGCCGACGGTGTCCGAACTATCCGATCCCGCCTGGGCTGCCGTCAACACCATCCTCGAAGAAAGCGTCGTCCGCGACGTTATTCCCCGGCTGAAAGCCGCCAACGCGACCGGCATCGTCGAATACCCCCTGAACAAGGTCGTGCTCTAACCATGAAGCTCATCAACATATCGAGCCGCGGCGCTACATCGAACCGCGGCGCCAGGGCAAAGCTCGACGCGCTCTTTGCGCGCCGCAATCACTCCTACGCCCGCGCGCTGCCCGTCGCCCGGCGCATCGTCTCCGCCGTCCGCAAAGACGGCGACACTGCACTCCGCCGCTACGCCACGCGCCTCGACAACCTTCCGTCACAGTCACTATTACGTATTTCTCCCGATGAGCTGTCCGCTGCATGGTCCGAAGCGCCTGCAAATCTCAAAGCCGCACTCCAGACCGCCGCGCGCAACATCCGCGCCTTCGCCAAACGGCAGCTCCCGAGAGAGTGGTCCTTCTCGCCCACTCCCGGCCTTTCCGTAGGGCAGCTCATCCGCCCTTTGGACGCAGTCGGCTGCTACGTTCCCGGCGGACGCTACCCACTCCCCTCAACCCTGCTCATGACCGTCATCCCCGCACAGATCGCCGGCGTCGAACGCATCGTTGTCACGTCACCGCACCCCGCGCCGGAGACACTCGGCGCAGCCGCCATGCTCGGCGTCACCGAGTTCTACCGCATCGGCGGAGCCCACGCTATCGCCGCGCTCGCCTACGGCACCGCCCACATCGCGCCCGTCGACAAGATCGTCGGACCTGGCAACGCCTACGTCACTGCAGCCAAGAAAATCGTCGCCTTCGACTGCGCCATCGACATGCTCGCCGGCCCCACCGAGATCGTTGTCACCAGCGAAAACGGTAACCCGCAATGGATTGCCGCCGACCTCGTCGCCCAGGCCGAGCACGATCCGGATGCGCTTCCTATATTCGTAACTACATCAGCTACATTAGCCCGGTCGGTGATGGCGGAAGCCAAGCAGCAGGTCCGCTCCAACCCCATCGCGCGCGAGGCCATTCGCAACAACGGCTGCGCCATCGTAGCCCGCACTGCCGACGAGGCGCACGATATGATCAACCGCCTCGCTCCCGAGCACCTGATCGTCGACACAGAAGCTGATCTCGTCTGGGTTAGAAACGCCGGCTCCGTTTTCGTTGGTCCAAATTCCGCAGAGCCCCTCGGAGATTACATCTCCGGCCCCAATCACACTCTTCCCACCACAGGTCTGGCTCGCGCACGCGGCGGATTAAGCGTCGCCGACTTCCTCAAGATCGTCACTGTGCAGCAATACAGATCCGAAGGTGTGCAAAAGCTCGGGCCCGCCGCAGTCACGCTCGCCGAAGCCGAGGGTTTGCGTGGCCACGCCGCAGCCATCCGTATCCGCCTGGGAGCCGCCGATGCCTGACCTCACCACACGTGTTCCGCAGCCTCGCGAGGCTATCCGCCGCATGAAGGAGTACCATCCTCCGCTCGGCGGCCGCAGCGGCCTCCGCCTCGACTTCAATGAGAACACCGTCGCCTGCTCGCCCCGCGTCCGCGAAGTGCTGGCGCAAATCTCGTGCGCCGAGTTCACCATGTATCCCGAACGCGAGCGCGTCGAAGCGCTCGTAGCCGAGCATCTCAATCTCAAACCATCCCAGGTCCTGCTCACCAACGGCGTCGACGAAGCCATCCACATTCTCTGCCAGACCTACCTCGGCCCCGGCGACGAAATGATCCTGCCCGTGCCCACTTACTCCATGTACGGGGTCTATGCTTCCGCCACTGACGCACAGCTCGTCGAAGTCCCCGCCGGCCCCGGCTTCCATTTTCCTCTCGATTCGTTGCTCGCCCGCATCAACCCGGCAACGAAGCTCATCGCCATCGCCAACCCCAACAGCCCCACGGGCCACGCCATCAGCCGGGCTGCGATCCTCAAGCTGGTCGAAACCGCGCCGCACGCTATCGTCCTGATTGACGAGGCATACTTCCATTTCTACGGACAAACTGTCCTGGATCTCATTGGCCGCGCATCAAATGTAATCGTAACGCGTACATTTTCGAAGGCCTACGGACTCGCCGGTCTCCGCCTCGGCGTTCTCGCCGCCAGCGATGAAGTAATGCACTGGCTCCGCCGCGTCATCTCACCCTACAGCGTCAACTCTCCGGCACTGGCCTGTCTCCCCGCCGCCCTCGATGATCGCCACTACGTCCAGAACTACGTGAACGAAGTCCTCCTCGCCCGTGCTGAGTTCGCCGGCGCCCTCGAAGAGATGGGCGTCCCCTTCTGGCCCTCGGAAGCCAACTTCATCCTTGCCTGCATCGGCCCGCTCCACGCCGATTTCTGCCGCGCGATGCGCAACCACGGCATCCTCGTCCGCGACCGCTCCGCCGATCCCGGCTGCGCCGGCTGCGTACGCATCACCATCGGCACCCGCGACCAGATGCAGCGCGCCGCTCACATCATGGCCGGCTCCCTGCGCGAAATCGAATGGACGGGAGCTGCGCAATGACCCGAAAGAGCCTCAAAAAGCGCACCGCCGTCATCGATCGCAAAACCGCCGAGACCGAAATCCACCTGCGCCTCACCATTGAAGGCTCCGGTCGATACAACATCTCGACTGGCATCCGCTTCCTCGATCACATGCTCGAGCTCTTCACCCGCCACGGAGCCTTCGACCTCGACCTCAGCTGTCGCGGCGACCTCGACGTCGACCAGCACCATACCGTCGAAGACGTCGGCATCGCGCTGGGCGAAGCCTTCGACAAGGCGCTCGGCGACAAGCGCGGCATCCTCCGCGCCGGCTACTTCCTCATGACCATGGACGAGACCCTCGGCCTCGCCGCCATCGACCTCAGCGGCCGTGTTGCCTCCGTCATCGACACCAAAGTGAAGACCCGGCTTGTCGGCGACCTCCAGTCCGAGCTCCTCTACGACTTCTTCGAGGGATTCGCCCGTGGCGCACGCGCCAATGTGCACCTCAAAACCATGTACGGCCGCTCAAACCACCACAAGATCGAAGCCCTGTTCAAGGCCTTCGCGCGCGCGCTGCGCGTCGCCTGCTCCCGCGACAAGCAGCTCGGCGAAATGCTGCCGAGCACCAAGGGACTGCTGTGATCGCCGTCGTCGACTACAAGGCTGGAAACCTCACCTCCGTCATGAAGGCGCTTGGCGCTGTCGGCGCGGACGCTGTGCCCACCGATGATCCAGAAGTCGTGAGAGGCGCCCGCAGTATCATTCTCCCTGGCGTAGGACACTTCCAGGCCACGACCTTCCTCGAAGAGCATGGACTCAGGCATGCCATCGCTGACCGCATCGCCGCTGGCACGCCGTTCCTCGGCATCTGCGTCGGCCTGCAGTGGCTCTTCAAGGGGAGCACTGAAGCGCCCGGCATTCCCGGATTCGGCACATTCGAAGCCACCTGCGGCCGTTTCGCCCCGGGCCGGAAAATCCCTCATGTCGGCTGGAACTCTCTCGCTATCCGCGAAGATTCCCGCCTGCTTCGAGGCATTCCCGACCGCAGCTTCGTCTATTTCACTCACGCCTACCGGGCCCCGGTCATTCAAGTCACCGTCGCAGTTACAGAATATGGCGCACCGTTCACCGCGGCCGCCGAACACGCCAATGTCATGGGCGTTCAGTTCCATCCCGAGAAGTCCGGGCCCGTCGGCCTACAGATCCTCCGCAACTTCCTCGAATTGCCCTCGCCGGAGTTGCCATTCCCGGAACCGCCATGTTGACCCGCCGCATCATTGCCTGCCTCGACGTCACCGCCGGCCGCGTCGTCAAGGGCGTGCAGTTCGTCGACCTCGTCGACGCCGGCGATCCTGCCGAACTGGCCGCGCGCCACGCTGAATCCGGCGCCGACGAAATCGTGCTGCTCGACATCACCGCCACTCACGAGGGCCGAGGCACGCTGCTTGACGCCGTCCGCCGCGCCGCACGGCAAATCTTCATCCCCTTCACCGTCGGTGGCGGAGTTCGCACCCTGGACGACGCTACGGCCCTCTTCGATGCCGGGGCTGACAAAGTCAGCATCAACTCCGCTGCACTTCGGCGTCCCGCACTCATCGAAGAGATCGGCTCGCGCTTCGGGGCCCAGGCAGTCATCGTCGCTATCGATGCCCGCCGCGACCCTGCCCGATCCGACGCCACTGCCGACGTCTATATCAATGGTGGCCGCACCCCCGTGGGCCGCCGGGCACTGGACTGGGCCCGCGAGGCCGAGCAGTGCGGCGCCGGCGAAATTCTGCTCACCTCGATGGACGCAGACGGCACACAGGCCGGCTTCGACTGCGAACTCACGGCAGCCGTCAGTGCCGCCGTTGAGATCCCCGTAATTGCCTCCGGCGGCGCTGGCTCTGCGCGTCACTTCTCCGAGGTTTTCCAGCGTGGCAGAGCCGACGCCGCCCTTGCCGCCAGCATCTTCCATTTCGGAATCTCCGACGCCCGCACCCTCAAGCAGGAGATCGCCCGAGACGGCATCCCCGTGAGGCTGCCATGCTGATCCCCTCCATCGATCTCATGGGCGGTCGCATCGTCCAGTTGGAGCGCGGTTCCGACTTAAAACTCGCCTTCGACGACGTCGACTACTGGATCGACCGCTTCTCCTCCTATCCCATCGTCCAGCTCATCGACCTCGACGCCGCCATGGGCACCGGCAACAACTCCCTGCTCATCGAACGGCTCGTAAAACAGCTCCCTTGCCAGGTCGGTGGAGGCATCCGTACACCGGAGTGCGCCCGGCAGCTCCTCGACTCCGGAGCACGCCGCGTCATCTTCGGATCGGCGCTATTCAATGCGCAAGGGGTGAAGATAGCCGCCGCCGAATCGATTTCCAACGCCATCGGCTCCGGGCAATTTGTAGCTGGTATTGATACAAAATCCGGCAAAGTCGCCGTCCGGGGATGGAAAGAGACGGTAATCCTCACTCCTGAGCAGGCCATCGCCGCCCTCGAGCCATACTGTTCGGCATTTCTATATACCCACGTGGATACAGAAGGAACCCTCCAGGGCTTTCCCTTCGAGCGCGCCAGCGCCCTGCGCTCCCTCACCGGGCGCCAGCTCATCGTTGCCGGAGGCATCCGCGAGCGGTCTGAAATCGACGCCCTTCATGCCATTGGTGTCGATGCCGTAGTTGGCATGGCCGTCTACACCGGCCTGATGCCCGCCTGACCGAATCTTTTTCACAGATTCGCCCCCAAACGGCTCGAATGCCTTAAGCTATTGAGTCCGGCGCGCCCTTTTGGCTCGGGCAAGTGAGGGTTGAATTGACAAGAAAAACGGAACTGCGCCTGGCCCGGCGGCTCGACGAAGTGGGATTCTCAGACATTGTGCAGATTCGCAACAAGGTTCTTGAATTGCGCGCCTCTGGCCAGACAGTGCATGCCTTCCACGGAGGAGAGCCTTACTTCGACACTCCCGAGTCGATCAAGTACGCCATGATGAAGGCCCTTGTCGAAAACAAGACCCGCTACGCGCCATCCTCCGGTATCGAGCCACTGCGGGTAGCGCTCTCCAGAAAGCTTCGCGAGAAAAACCGCATTGAGGCCGGCCCTGAAGACGTCATCGTCACCGCTGGCGGAGCTCACGCATTACACGTCGCTTTTCAGTGCGTCCTTAATCCCGGCGACGATGTGCTGATCTTTTCGCCCTTCTGGACCCCTATCCGGGACATGGTTACAGGGGCTGAAGCTCGCGCCCTTCTTGTTCCCACCGCCACTGCGCGCCGCACCGGTCTCACAGCCACACTCGAACAGTTTTCTACTCCCCATACCCGGGCCATCTACTACAACACTCCGCAGAACCCCGCAGGTACGGTTTTCACACGGGCCGAAGCGGAGGAAGTCGCGACGTTTGCGAAGAAACACAACCTTATTGTTATTGCGGACGAAGCGTACGAGGACCTTGTTTACGAAGCCGACCATGTCTCGATCGCATCGCTGCCCGGCATGTTTGAACGCACCATTTCGTCCTTTACCTTTTCGAAGTCTTACGCCATGACCGGATGGCGCATCGGATACGCCGTGGCCCGTGAGCCGTTCATGACCGGACTGCGCAAGCTCGTTCTCTACTCCATCAACGGAGTCTCCACGCCGACGCAATGGGCAGCGCTCGATGCCCTTGCCACTCCGCAAAGCGCTATCGACGCTCGCCGTGACGAATATCGCGCCAAACGCGATCTGCTCGTCGCCGGCTTGCGCGAATGCGGTCTTGAATGCGAAACGCCGGAAGGCGCCTTCTACGCCTTTCCTGAGGTAACGAAGATCAATAAAGACAGTCGCAAGTTCGCATCCATGCTGCTCGAAAAGGTGCACGTCGCAACCGTTCCCGGAGTGGTCTTCGGAGCCCAGGGCGAAGGGCACGTACGCTTCGGATACTCAGTGTCGACAGACTCCATCAATGCCGGCATCGCTGCACTGAAGAACTATTTCAAGAACGCGCCAGGCCGCCGCTGACAATTTCTCTTGCGTGAAGATTTCGTCACCATAATTGTCCGCATTGCGTCGATCCATACCCATTCTACGTCTAACGTTCGAAAGCATTCGCTTTCCCTGCACCGATCTTTGTTCCAATAGAATCTCATGTAGATGGATTTTTGTCTGAGAACAATTCCCAAGATTTGTATTTCTCTTGCCGTCCTGAGTCTTCTAACTTCAGTCGCTCCTCGCGCGCGCGCCCAGCAAATAGTCTCCGGACCTGATGCCGCCACCCTGCCCGACGCACCGCAGACTGCATCGCCCAACTCGCCGTCTACCTCTGCCTCCTCGACAACTCAAGGCAGCACCCAGACGAATCTCCAAGGCAAACAGACCAAGCGCATCCTGGGCATCGTTCCCAATTTTCGATCGATCTCCGTCGATGTAAAGCTTCCACCGGAAACCGTGAAGGAAAAATTTATCGGCGCCACGCAGGACAGCTTCGATTACTCCTCGTTCATTTATGTTGGCATGCTCGCCGGAATCTCTCAGTGGCAGGACTCCTATCCCGAGTTTCATCAGGGAGCCGCCGGCTATGGTCGCTATTACTGGCATACGTTTGTCGACAATGCGAGTGAGAACTACTGGGTCGAGTTCATCCTCCCGGTCGCCTTTAAACAGGATCCCCGTTACTACACTCTCGGACACGGCGGCATTATCAAGCGCACTGGATATTCGTTCTCACGCATGCTCATCACCCGCAACGACGCTGGCAACAATACCTTCAACATTTCCGAGGTTGTCGGAGCAGGCGCCGCCGCAGGCATTTCCAACCTCTACTATCCAGAGCAATATCGAACCTGGACCAAGACCGGGCAGCGCTGGGTCACCAGTGTAGGGCTTGATGGCATTTTCTTCGTCTTCAAGGAATTCTGGCCAGACATCAACAGCAAGATCTTCCATCAAAAGACTGATTGAAGTCCCGACAATAACGGCGCTCTTCGTTCACGGTTAGTATCGATGCAGTTCCGAAGAAGCTCTCGAAAAGGACCTGCGTGAATGCTCAAAGTCGGTGTGCCCTGGTGGATCGATCCTGTGTGGTTCAGCCGCCTGCCGTCCGGAATAGAAATCGAGCGCGTAGAAGCCGCGCCTGAACGCACGATCGAAGTCGAATTCTGGATTCCGCCCGTGACCGCAAAGGATGCCGCGCGGGCCCTCCCGCATCTCCGCGGCGTCCGCGTCGTGCAGTCTCTTTATGCCGGCGTGGATTGGCTCATCAACCTGTTGCCACCCGGCCTCACGCTCTGCGACGGACAGGGCCTGCACAACATCCCGACCGCCGAATGGACCGTCGCGGCCATTCTCACCGCCCTCAAGTATTTTCCCTTCTACTTCGAGCTGCGGCAGTCCGCGGACTGGCGTCGCCGCCGTGAAGCTGACCAGCGTTATCGGGCCATGTTTCCCGATGTCCCCAACTCCGTGCCCATGTCCCTTCAGGAAGAGCTCTACGGCAAGCGCGTACTCATCGTTGGTTATGGATCGATCGGCCAGTCGATCGAAGAACGCCTCACGCCCTTTGGAGTCGATATCCTACGCGTCGCCCGCAGCGCTCGCGAAGGCGTCCATGGCATCGATGAGTTGCCCAATCTGCTTCCCTCTGCCGACGTTATCGTGTTGATCGTGCCGCTCACGCCCGAGACAACGGGGATGATCGGCGAGCGCGAGTTCGCCGCTATGCGCCAGGGCGCTCTGCTCGTGAATGCGGCGCGCGGACCCGTCGTCAAAACAGATTCCTTGCTTGCGGCGCTTCAGAGCGGCCGCATCCGCGCCGTTCTCGACGTCACCGACCCCGAGCCGCTTCCACCGGATCATCCTCTGTGGAAGGCTCCAAACGTCTTCATCACGCCCCACATCGGTGGCACTACCCCCGCATTTGTTCCGCGCGCTATGGATTTCGTCTCCGCCCAGCTTCAGCGCTACATGAAGGGCGAGCCGCTGATAAACATCGTCACTGGGCACTACTGATTTCAGGTTTCTCCGGCTTCTCTGCTTCCACCGCTCCGCTCACCACTTCGGGATTCTCCGAAGGAGGCGGCACTATCGGCGTCTTCTTATCCACCGGCAGCAAAAATTGCAGCGGCGACCGCAGGATCTCCTTGAACGCCGCCCTCAGAATCAGCGTCTGCTCGCGCCAGCCGACGTCATAGGCCCGCAGCGCCACGATCGACGCAATCGAGAAGCTTACGCCCAGGTTCAGCACGAACATCACTCCAATTCCGCCGATCGCCGAATACAGCCACATCTGCCGGAACGCCGACAGCCCGAACGTCGCTGCCGAAAACACAAACATGCCCGTATTCAGGGTCACATGCCGGATATCCATCGGCAGCCCGAAGAAATGCGCAATCTCCGGCGTAAAGCCCATCAGATACCCCAGCGCGATGCTGTTGCTCCAGGGAGCCACGTTGCGGTCCACCCACTTCGCCACGGCCTCCATCCGATCCAGGCCGATACGCTGCCCAAGAGGGTGTTGCGCAATCGCCTCCGGGATTCGGTTGTAGATGGCGAAGTTCTCGCACCAGCCTCCGATCAGCCCTGCCAGCCACAACAGCACACCCGTTGCCGCCGCAAAATAGGCCGTTCCGGATGCAATCGGTCGCAGCGACAGATACACATGCTCGGCCTGCCGCGTCGCCAGATACGCATGCCCATGAGTCGCTCGCCAGAACTGATCGAACACCACCGCTCCCGCCGACACCGCGATCACGTTGCCCAGTGCCGCCGCGAGCTGCGTTCTGCTGATCGACGCCGCAAACTCCGCAATCTTCGTGCGCCGCTCGTCTCCCCTATTCCTGCGAATGATGTCCGCCAGTGTCGCTGCCGTCATCGAGGGCTGCTTGGTCGCCAGCGCCAGCCCGAATATCTGCAGGATCAGAAAGCTGATCGCATAATTCGTACCGATCAGGAACCCCTCGACAGCCGGTGCCCACACCTGCGCCACGATATGCAGCTTGATCGCACCCGTAAACACCGTCACCAGCCCGCCGCCGATGGCAGCGCCCCACATGCGCCAGTATTCCTTCTGGCTCCGCGCGATGTAGTGCTCGCCGCTGTGTCCGGTCCGCTCCACGGTCTTCCGCGCCACCAGGTTCAGGTTCTGCCGAACCAGGTCCGACACCCGCGTATCCGCCAGCAATCCTGCAAACAGCGTGTCCAGCAGCCTGCGCGTCGTCTCCAGCGCGTGGCCCGGTCGGGCAAGCACCGCCGCCAGCAATTCCATGCGATCCAGTGCTGCATCCATCACACTCAGATCGAACACCAGTCCCGTGCTCACGCCGGCGTCTTCCATGTGAATCCTCACCAGCGCAAGCTCTCCGCGGCATGCGAAGACGGCCTCCAGCCAGCGCTCCTTTCGCTCTGCCGCAGACGTCCCCGGATCCGGCTCAATAAACTTCTCCGTCGCAAAAATCAGACGGTAAAACGGAGTCTCCTCCACGTCCCTCGTCGTCGCCCGCTGCCGCACCCCCGGACTGCTGCCGCGTCCCGCAACCCGCGAAGCCAGCAGCCGCATTGCCTCATGAATCCCGACCCGTATGCTTGGAAAGGCATCGAGCCCGCGCGGATCCCAGAAGATCGCCGCCAGCCGCGCAAACATCTTCGCATCGATCTCTAGAAACCGGTGCACCGCTCGCGGCGACCCGAAGACAGGCGTGAATATCCTGGCCGCATCCGTCTCCTCGCGCGCCGCGGGCAACAGCCTCTGAAAAAACCGCCGCGTCATCTCCGGAATCAGCGCATTCTGCGAAGGTAGCCCCGCCTCGCCGAAAAACGAGACCGAGTTCAGTTCCGTCAGCATCGCTTCCCACGACGCTCGAAAACGCTCCCGAAGCTCGGCATGCTTTTCAACGAAGCTGACCCACAACTCCAGCCCCACTGCAAACTGCCAGTCCGACGACCCGTTCCAGAGCAGCGAAAAAATCTCCGTGATACGCCTGGTCTGCGGCCCCAGCGGGCCGCCGCCACAGAAGGCTACCGTGAGGTCAATCAACGCCTCCGGAGGCCTGCCTGCGCCCGCGCTCTTACGCCCCTGCTCGCCGCTGCCGGGCGGTCCGGCAACAGGTGAGTCCTGGCTTGTGACCTGCGAATTCATCTTGCATCCCCGAAGAGCTTCACTTTACCGCAGATTGCCCTCCGCCGAACTGCCCATATCGCGTCAGCCTCTCAATCGGCGCCGAGTGGCCCGACTTCGGCTTTTGGGGCTTGGTTTCTTTGCGTCAGTTGCGTTTTGCAGTGAGAAAGACACCATTCTTGGCGCCAGAGCTCTCATCGAGAGCCAACCCTTCTCTGTGCTCTTCGTGTCCTTTGTGGTGAAGAAAATCGATATCCGTCGTCCGAATACGCCAGAGTGGGTACAGATCCGACCCCGAACGCCGACGCACCCAATGTTAAACTTGGGATTCTGGGCCGGTTTTGACGCCTGAAATTGCACCCGAGAATCCCCTTGCCCGAATCCCAAAAGAAGTCCGAGCCCAGTAAAAGGCCCTCAATCACCTACGCCGACGCCGGAGTCGACATTTCAAGCGGCGATCGCACCAAGCAGCGGATCAAGTACCTCGCGCAGCGAACCTTTACCCGCAATGTCCTTAGCGAAATCGGCGGCTTCGGCGGCCTTTTCAAGCTCGACATCGCCAGATACAAGCAGCCCGTCCTCGTTTCCAGCGCCGATGGCGTCGGCACCAAGCTCAAAATCGCCTTCGAACTCGGCATCCACCATACCGTGGGAGCCGACCTCGTCAACCACTGCGTCAACGACATCGCAGTGCAGGCCGCGTCTCCTCTTTTTTTCCTCGATTATCTGGCCACTGGAGCCCTCGATGGTGAAGTGGCGGAGAAAATCGTCACCGGCCTCGCCGACGCCTGTCGCGCCAACGGCTGCGCCCTCATCGGGGGTGAAACCGCGCAGATGCCCGGCTTTTACGCTGAAGGCGAATACGACCTGGCCGGCTTCATCGTCGGCGTGGTCGACCGCGACAAGCTCATCACGGGCGCAAAAATCAAGGCCGGAGACGTCCTCATCGGACTCCCCTCAACCGGCCTCCACACCAACGGCTACTCGCTCGCCCGCAGGCTCTTCTTCGAGACCGCCGGTTACCGCGCCGAGCAATACGTCAACGCGCTCAAGGAAAAAGCCGGCGCGGCCCTCATGAAGACGCACCGCAGCTACCTGCACGCCATCCAGAAGCTCACCGCCGCCGACGTGGTGGTGGGCATGGCGCACATCACCGGCGGCGGCATCACTGAAAACCTGCCCCGCATTCTGCCCAAGGGACTCGCGGCCTGCGTGAACCTTGACTCGTGGCCCGTGTTGCCCATCTTCGAGCACCTTCGCGACCTCGGCAACGTCGAGCAGGACGAGATGCTCCGCACCTTCAACATGGGCATCGGACTCATCGCCGTCATTCCGGCCGAGAAGTTCAACCGCGCCAGGGCCATTCTCGAGCGCGCCGGCGAAAAGTGCTACCTGATCGGCAAGATTCAGAAGGGCGACCGCAAGGTCATCTACGCCTGATGCCGGAAAAGAAACGCCTCGGCATTCTCCTCTCCGGACGCGGCTCCAACTTCCTCGCCATCGCAGAAAACCTCAACTCAGGAAAACTCCCGGGCTGCGAGATCGCCGTCGTCATCTCCAACAAGGCCGACGCACCCGGCCTCGACATCGCACGTACCCTCGGGCTCAACGCCGTAGCCTTTGAAGCCGGCGGACGCAAGCGCACCGAACACGATGCGGAGATCGTCGCCTGCCTCCGCGATCATCGGGTCGACCTCGTCTGCCTCGCCGGATACATGCGCTTGCTCTCGCCCGAATTCGTTCAGGCCTTCCCCGACCGCATCCTGAACATCCATCCCTCGCTCCTGCCCGCCTTTCCCGGACTCGACGCCCAGGAGCAGGCCCTCGCTTACGGCGTCCAGATCGCCGGGTGCACCGTTCATTTCGTCGATGAGCAGCTCGACCACGGAGTCATCGTGCTCCAGCGCGCTGTTTCCGTCCTGCCCACCGACGACGCTCACACCCTCGCCGCCCGCATCCTCGAGCAGGAACACATCGCCTACAGCGAAGCCATCACTCGCGTCCTCTCCGGCGAATACCGCATCGGGGGCCGCCGCTATCTCCCCCGCGAGTAATCGTCTTCTGCTCTCTGATCCCTGATCCCTCTGCACTAAATAGCCTTACTCACCCACCACAGCAGCATCGACACCCCCATCCACGCGACGCCGGCGACTGTCAGTACCGCCCAGCCGGCGTGATCCGGCAGGAACAGCCAAACCACTAGACCGAAGACGACCAGGCCGATGCTCCCCATCGCCGCGCCCGCTGCATCGACGCTCGCCGCGGCCCGGCCCCGCGCCGTCCCGTCCATTCCGGCCTTTTCCTTTTTCTGCATTTCGTGCTTCTCGATCAGCGTCGCGCTTGCAGGAAAGATCGCCGGAAACGCCAGGAACAGACCGGCGATCTCCGGACCCCATTTCTTCGCAATCAATCCCGTCAGCGCCGTCACCATCCCGCCGAAGACGAACCGCACCACATATTCCCGCCAGCGGCCGCCTTCCAGAGACGATGTTTCAAGCCCGACCATCCCCACGTTCGTCTCCTAACGCAGCCATACGAGCCACACCCCGAACGCGACGCCCAGCCACACCGGCATCAGGGCCAGCGTCGCCGTTAACGCGTGCGGTTTGTACCGCATCAGAATTCTGCTCGTCACTGATGCGTAGACCAGAAACGCGATCGCACCGCCGACCATGGACCGCGCCTCGATGGACGTGTATTCCTTCCCCTCCGCGACGATCGTCAGCGCCAGCGTGGCCAGCGCTACCGATGGAGCTGCACCAAATAATCCCGCGAAGCTCTTGGGCCGGAAGATATCGCCGACGAAAGCAAAGAACGAAACCAGGATCCCTCCAGCCAGAAATCGAAAGACTATTTCCTTCATCTCTCTCCAGCCTCAGTTCCTCCTGTAGCGGTTCCAGTCTTTCTCCACTGCCTTTGCCATTACCGTGGCCGCATCCCGCACCCAGGTCGCCTTTTTCTTCTGCAGATCTTTCAGGATGTTCCGCGTTTGCCGCCTGCTCCCGAGATGCACATTTGCCGCTTCGGCGCCCATCGCGCGCAGCAGCATCTCCTCGTCGCGATTCTTCGGCAGACTCTCTATCTCAATAGGATTCGAGTCCGGAGAAAGCCGCCGGATCAGCCACTGCCCTTCCATCACTTGAAATGGGTCCCGCGAGCGCACCGCCGAGCTGATCGCCTGCTGGTAGAAGGATTCTCCATGCCCCGACTTCCCATCCACCCATACGCACGACGACGGAACCGTCTGCTTCGCCTCGCGCGCGATCAACCCGCCCTTCCACTGCGTGATGGCTACAAACCGCTCCTGACCCAGACTGCCAAGGCCGGCCTGCCGCCGCACCACCTTGTATTCCAATCGCGCCTCCGGCAGCGTCTTCTCCAGCGCGCGCTTGAGATCCGAACCAACCCGACCCCGGATGGCGGGCAGATGGTTCAGCTTTTCCCAGAAATCCTTTGGAGGCTTGAAGCTCTCCACACCCAGCTTCCCAAGCTTTTGCTCATGCTCTTCCATCACGAACGGACAGCCGCCCTCTTTCAGGGTCTTCGCGTACCCCTCAAGAATCGCGTCGCACCCGTCCTTGAATCCGATCGTCAGCCCTTCGGCATCGATCACAATCCTCACGCTCGTCGCCAGCCGCACCAGGTCGTTCGTATACGCCATTGGATACGACTCATCGAAGTCATCCACGCCCCAGCAAAGCCGCCCTTCCACATCTCGCCATGTCCCGAAACTGTCGACATGAAGATCGCCCACGGCCAACACCTTCGGTGCCCGCGCCAGGTCGCCGCAAACCTGCGGCCACACCTGCGCCCAGCGATAAAAACTCCCCCGCAGGAAGAGGAACGGGCTCTCTCTCATCTGTTCATGCTTCAACCGGAGGTCCGACTCGACCACCGGCGCACAGCTGCGCATCCATCTCTCGAAGCTCCTGGTCGCTTCCTGAATGTCTTCCCTTGCTTCTCCGCTGGCCTGTTTCTTCTTTTCTGCTTTACTCACTCTGCTCATCCCGCGAATGTTAACAGATTGTTAACGTACGCAGACTGGGACGCGCTTTATCCAGCTTAAGTTGTTTAGCCGAAGGATTTTGGCTCCAACGCCTTCGGTTAAATCGCGAAGCGTCGGACTCGCTCCAGCAGCAGCTCTCGCTCCCGCGTATTCCGCGTCAGCGCTGCCGCTCGCTCAGTCTCTGCTCGCGCCTCCTCAAAGCGCCCCAGCTTGGCCAGAAGGTCGCCACGAACACTCGGCAATAAGTGATAACCCTTCAATGTCGGCTCACCGGCCAACCCGTCCACGACGGCAAGCCCAGCAGCCGGCCCGAACGCCATTCCCACCGCCACTGCCCGATTCAGTTCGATCACCGGCGACGGACTAATTGCCATTAACTCCGCATACAGCCCGGCGATTCGCCCCCAGTCCGTCTCCTCCGCCCGCACCGCCTGCGCATGACACGCCGCAATTGCCGCCTGCAGCACATACAGACCTCTCGCACCGTCCAGCCGTTCTGCCCGCTTCAGCGCCGCCAGCCCGCGCCGGATCAGCAGGTGATCCCACCGCGTGCGATCCTGCTCGAGCAGAAGAATCGGTTCTCCCCCAGGTCCCGTCCGCGCCCGCGAGCGCGATGCCTGAATCTCCATCAGCGCCGCCAGCCCATGCACCTCCGGCTCCTGTGGCATCAACTCAGCAACGATCCGCCCCAGGCGCAGCGCGTCTTCACACAAAGCTGGACGCATCCAGTCATCACCCGCCGTCGCCGAGTATCCCTCATTGAAGATCAGATAAATCACCTGCAGCACTGCCGAAAGCCGCGCCGCCAGCTCCGCTCCCCGCGGTACCTCGTACGGCACATGCGCTTCGGTCAGCGTCCGCTTCGCTCGCACAATCCTCTGCGCCACCGTCGCCTCAGGCACCAGAAACGCCCGCGCAATCTCATCCGTCGTAAGCCCGCCGAGCAGCCGCAGGGTCAGCGCCACACGTGCTTCGGTCGACAGCACCGGATGACACGCCGTAAAGATCAGCCGCAGCAGATCGTCGCCAATCTCGTCGTCCAAAGCTGTGTCGAAATCCGGAACCGCCTGCTCGCGAATCTCATAGTCGCGCTCCAGTTCCTCTTGCTTGCGATCGAGCATCTGTCCGCGCCGGAAGTGATCGAGCGCCCGCCGCTTCGCCGTCGCCATGAGCCACGCACCGGGATTATCGGGGATCCCCGACTCCGGCCACTGCTCAAGTGCCGCGACCAGTGCCTCTTGTGCCAGGTCTTCGGCCAGCCCCACGTCGCGCACCCTGCGCGCCAGCCCTGCGATCAGCTTCGCCGACTCGATTCTCCAGACCGCATCGATTACTCGGTGTGCATCGGTAGCCGCCACAGCTACCGATCACACCATCTCCGCCATCACCGCGCAAGCCGCTCAGGAAATCGCCTGCTGTGCCGCCATTTCTTTCAATTCAGCGTAGCCCGCCGCCGCCTTCTTCGCGTCCCGGGTAAAATCCTCTATCTCCATCACCTGCCGAACCTCAAGCACCTCGTTCGGAGATCCGGGACAGCGCTTCGCCCACTCGATGGCCTCTTCCTTCGACTTCACCTGGATCATCCAGTATCCGCCGATCACCTCTTTTGCCTCTGGAAACGGACCATCAGTGACCAGAGGCTTGCCGCTGGGAAACGACACCCGGACTCCCGTCGACGGAGGATGCAGCCCGTCCAGCGCCAGAAGCACCCCGGCCTTCTGCAGTTGCTCGTTGTACTTCATCATCGCCTCGACCGCCTTCGGATCGGGCATCGTACCCGGCGCGGCCTTCTCATATCCGCCGGGAATCATCAGCATCATGAATCGCATCCCTTGTCTCCATTCGAAGTGAAAAGCGGATGCGCGCACACATCCGCTTCGCCAAAAAGTCTCAGTGAACCTCGACGGCCTCGGCATCCGCCGACACGCGCGGGGCAAGGCATTCGGGGGCCTCGAAGACCTGCCGGACCTCGACTTCGCCATCCCCGGCGACATTCATGAACTCCCGCGTAATCTCGATCGCATGCTCTTTGGAATTGGCATTGATCAGCGCGAATCCGCCAACCACCTCCTTGGCTTCGCTGAATGGGCCATCGGTAACCGTGAATCTCCCATCCGTGCGCCGCACCTTCGCCCCCAGCGCGCTTGGCATGCAGCCCTCGGTTGCGATCAGCACTCCGGACTTGATGCTCTGGTCGATATAGTCCCCCATCTTGCACAGGTCCTCAGGCGTAGGAAGTCCGCCCTCCGGCTTCGCAGGCTTGTAGATGCATAGAAATTTCATAGCAGGCTCCTTTTGGAATTGTCAGACGGGTCTTGTGATCCCGTCTCTATCCACACGTCGAACGGCAGGGGCCGAGATCGACATGACGTGCGACTTTTCTTGCGGATAATTTCGGAGCGGATGATAGCAGAGACGATCAGAGGAGGGGATTGTGCCAGCGGAGCCCGGGGAAGAGCGCGAAATCACGGTCGCGTGCGAATCACGGTCGGTGGTGTAGAAAACTCCACCCGAATTGATCGTGAGAGCCGAAACAGCCATCACTTGTGCTCTGGGCCTTCGAGGAACGCAAGAGTCTCCTCGGTCTTATCGAGGCTTACTCCGGCAGGAAAGCCAATATTCAAGGGTTTGACCACAAACGGCTTGTGCTTCTCCCGCCGATGCGCTGTCAGCCCCAGACGCAACAAGCGATTCACCGTTTCGTTGAAAGATTCGCCCGAATGCCGAGCCTCCTGGCGAACGAGCTCGGCCACATCATCGTCAATGGAAACCGCCGTTCGCACATCATAATGCTTTGACAGATGACATCTTGATGTCAACTTATGACAACGCAATGAGAAAAGCCCGGCACGAAGCCGGGCTTTCTGTTTTTTTGCGCCGAAGGCGCGTATCGCTGGACGCGCAGTCCGTGGACGGTCAGTCACCCATCACAGGCTCGGCAGTCTCTGATGCCGGGGCAGCCTTCGGAGCCGTAGCAATCGATTGGATCGGCACGATCCCCTGGACCGGCTTCTCGCCCAGAACATGCTCGCGATAGAGCTTCGCCATCTGCGCGTTCTCGGCGTCCTGCTTGAGCTTCGCATCGCGGGCGCGAATCTTCTCTTCGCGCGAGTTCTTCGCGATGCCCAGTTTGTCGAGCGTGTCGTTAGCCGCCGCATCCACGTGGTCCTGGTGCAGAACCAGCGTATGCTGCGCGTCGCCCATGCCTACTTTCTTGCCGCCGGCGAAGATCTCGTGCCGGCCATGCTCGTCATACCACTTGGTGAGCGTGGCCGTCATGTGCATCTTCTCGATAATGTTGCGCCAGCCCACGCCCGTGTTGTACGCGCAGAAGCTGATCTCGCCTTCCTGCGTCGCGTAGGGAATGATGCACTGCTCGGTGCGGCGGAAGTCGTAGTTGAAGAGGTCCTGGAACCACATGCCGGCGATGAACAGGAAGTTCCAGCGGTCGGCGCGGCGCTTCTCGATATCGGCCATGGTGCGGTCGGCTGTGACTTTGCCGTAGTTGCGGCCCGTCGCGCCAAAGCACTTGTCGAACTTCGCCAGCAGGTCGAGGATCTTGAAGTGCGTCGGCGACTTGGTCGGATCGTAGTTGCGCAGCAGCGCGAGAGTCACGCCGAAGATCGAAAGGAACTTGCCGCGGGCGGCGTCGTTGATCTTGGCAATGTCCTTGGCAAGGCGATCGGCATTCAGGAACGCGGTCACCGGAACGGCTTCCTTGGTTTCCTTGTCGATCATCAGCGCCATGCCGATGCCGCAGTTCGGGTGGCATCCGCAGGAGAGCTGGCCCCACTCGTGGTTCGGCCCGTGCACCAGGTCGGCCCAGTCGGAGAAGGTGCTCATGAAGCTGATCGGGAACCAGTCGCGCACCGGCTCGCCCAGGCCCATCTGGTCCTTGATGTCGTGTGCCATGTGGCTCAGCGTATAGCGCTGCGCCTCACGGCGTTCGTCGCTCACCGCTTCGTCGCGGCCCGTGAACGAAACCGGCTGGAAGCTGATGAAGTTGATCTTCTTGGGATTGTCGAGCGCGAACTGGACGATGCGTCCCACCTGCTCGTTGTTGATGCCGTTGATAATCGTGGTCACCGGAACGATGTCCACGCCGGCCTCGTGCAGGTTATGAATGGCCTGCAGCTTCACGTCAAACAGGTTGCCGACCTTGCGGTGCGAATTGGCTGCATTGCCGATGCCGTCGAACTGCAGATACGCATAGCGCAGGCCTGCTTCGGCCGCCGCGCGGCAAAGCTCCTTCGACTTCGCAAACTCGATGCCATTGGTCGCCGCCTGCACCGAGTTGTACCCAACCTTGCGCGAGTACGCGATCGCATCCAGGAAGTACGGAGACAGAGTCGGCTCGCCGCCCGAGAACTGCACCGACATCTGCCGGCGCGGCTTGATCGTGATGGCGTTGTCGAGCATCGTCTTGATCTCTTCCCACGTCAATTCATGGACGAAGCCGACCTGGTTCGCATCCATGAAGCATGGATCGCACATCATGTTGCAGCGGTTGGTCAGGTCGATCGTCAGCACCGATCCGCGGCCGTGCGTCACCGTCGAGGTTCCGTGATTGTGCAGCTTCTCGTCGTTGTGCGCGCGGATGTCGCGGCCCGGGAACACCTCTTCGAGGTGCCTCATGAACGCCGGATCGATCGACATCACGTCTTCAAAGTGCCCATGCTTGGGGCAATCCTTCACCATCAGGATCTTGCCATCGCGCTCGACAATCTGCGCCTTGATCTCGCCCACCTTCTCGTTCAGCAGGACTTCGTGGGGCAGCTTGCCGTCCAGAATCTGTTGCCGAATTTCAGGCACGCACTTCGGGCACAACGAATCAGTCGTGCGCGGCCAGCCCAGAGGAGGCTTCTCCTTCTGATACGACTTCAGCAGCGGCTTCTCCGACCATTTGGGGGTGAACGACGGGTTGGGACGGATGCTGTTCAGCCTATCGAAAACAGCCCATGCACTCTTCGCCGCATAGGTCAGCGTCCTCTCGGCGTACTTCACGGCTCTTGACATCAATCAGTCTCCTCTGGCGGGCTTCCGCCGCTCCGGGCGGGTCTATGGGAAAATCTCTGGTTCAGGCCAGCAGCTGGGCTTTTTGCCAGGCCGCCGGCGCATCTCCCGGCCATCGACGCGGCCGAAAGACATTACCAGTCATTAAGATAGGATGGTTGGCGGGGGTGAGTAGAATCATTCAGCGCCGAATGGCGAAAAACAGCACTTGGACGGGCAATCGGCCCTGCGAACGGAATCCCCCTATTGCTCCCGCCCTCGCCGAAATACCTTGTCCCGCACATCCGGCCAGAACTCCTGAAAGAGGTTCACCCCTACCAGCCCCGCCAGCGACACCCCCCAGGTCTTTGCCCCCACCCTCCAGTTCGCGCTCGGTCCCGGATAGTACATCATCGTCAGAGCTCCCGCTATCGCCCGGCCCAGGACGTCGGAGATATTGAACCCGTGCGACCCGTCATCGCGCTGTGTGACGAAGACCCGTTCCGCCGCATACACCCCGCGCTCCTTAATCGGGCCATAGGCCTTCCGGAAATAGCGTGGGTCCTCATGCGTCAGCGTCGGCAGCAGGCTGTCGGAGAAGAAGCGAAAGCTGGCCTGCCGAAGCGCCGCGGCCCCCAGCCGCTCCCCGAATGCCGCAGAATCTGTCCCGTACTTGGGATCGCTATCCACGAGGTTGCCCCATCCCGCCGACGTCAAGGCCGGGATAAAGCTGGCGGGCTCGACCTCCTCATACAGCCAGAACATCATCTTGTCGCGCGTGTAGAGCGGCGGAATCTTCTCTCCGGGATCCACCACGCCAAACCACTTTTAATTCGAAATAGCGGGCCTGCTGCTCGGAAGCCACCGACGAATGGGCGGGCGGAGCGTCGGGAAGCGCCTCCCGCTTCTGGCAAAAGCCCAGCTCTGCCCGAAAGAGAATCAAGGCACACACGAAGAGCGGAGCACGCCACCGCAAAAGGATCCTTGCCATTCGGAAATACTCATCCTTCAGTTCTTTACTCTTAAGAAAGCTTGACTTGCCTCAGGGAAATGCCCCATTGCTTAGAACGCCATTCGCCCCGCCGGGATGTACAGGGGACGCACCTCAATGAAACAGCAGTAACTTGCGCGGCACCACCCAACATGGATCCATTGATTTAGCCGTTAGGACCCGCCGATACTATCCGTGAACGGCTGTGTGAGGATGTATGACCAATCAGCCAGGCAGTGGATTTGAAAACTTCGGCCGCAAAGTCGACGAAACCGTCAACAAGGCAGTCCCTCGCATTGAGGAGGAACTGAAGAACATCATCACTTACCTCAACGATGAAGTTGTCCCCAAAGTCCGCGAGAACTCCTCCAAGGGCCTGCGCGTGGCCGCCGATCAGCTCACAAAACTCGCCGAACATCTCGACCGCGCGCGACAAAATACATCGAAACCGGGTCAGAGCCAATAACCATGAGCCGGCCCGCGCTC
Source organism: uncultured Acidobacteriaceae bacterium (assembly GCA_963782175.1). Lineage (GTDB taxonomy): Bacteria > Acidobacteriota > Terriglobia > Terriglobales > Acidobacteriaceae > Silvibacterium. The sequence goes on along the minus strand of CAWAIX010000001.1, from coordinate 1,179,235 downwards.
AAATCAGGATCTTCGCGCCCCAACCTCCTCGCCGTCGCATCCTGCGCCGCCGTCCTCTGCATCGCAGGTTGCAGCCATCGTGCCCAGGTCGCCTACACCCCGACCCCGGCTCCCCCCGTCGCACCCCCCGCTCCAAGTCCCGCGCCGCCTCCGGCCATCACGGCACCTGCGCCGACCCCACAGCCGCCCGCAAGCTCAGCTCCCGCGCTCACTGCCGACGAGGCCATCGTCGCTGGGCGCCAGCCCATGTACTCCGAAGAAGGCATGGCCAGCTGGTACGGACCCAACTACCACGCCCATCGCGGAGCCAACGGAGAGGTCTACGACCAGAACGGCGTCTCCGCCGCGCATCGCACCCTGCCCATGGGCTCCCTCATCAAGGTCACCAACCTGCAGACCGGCCAGACCGCCATCATGCGCATCACCGACCGCGGACCCTTCGTGCCCGACCGCGTCATCGACCTCTCCATCGGAGCTGCCAAGCAGGTCGGCGTCTGGCGTTCCGGAACTGCGCGCGTCCGCATCGACGTCTACGACACGCCGCATCCCATCGCCACTGGAGGCCGCTGGTGCGTCCAGATCGGAGCCTTCTCGCGCGAGCATGACGCCATCAAGCTCGAGGAGCATCTGGCCCGCAAGTACGAGACCGCCAACGTGATTGAGTTCACCGGACCGACCGGCCACTGGGTGCGCATCCGCCCGCTCGCCGACGACAAGCAGCGCGCCCAGGAGATCGCGAAGGGTATCAACCCCAGCGAAGGTGAAGCTTACCTCGTCCGCCTCGACTGACCCCTGTCAACCTTGCCAGTAGAAGCTCCGCGCCCTGACTCCTAAAATCCTTCCTGTTCGACTCCAGCCTTCAAGGCCGGCTTCGCGACAATCGGAGACCCTCCGAAAATCCTCAGGAACCCACAAGGAGTTGTGTCATGAAGAAATCACTGCTTCGAGTCCTGGCATTCAGCGGAGCCATGCTGTGCTTCTATGCGCCGGCCTTCGCCCAGGGCAACGCCGCCCAGCCCGCTCCCAACCAGAGCTCGATCGACCAGGACATCCTCCTGCTGCGCAAGGACATTCGCTCCCAGAAGAAGCAGCTCATCGCTGCCAACGTACCGCTCACCGACGCCGAGGCGCAGAAGTTCTGGCCCGTCTACGAAGAGTTCACCGAGCAATTGGTGATGATCAACAACGACAAGTACGCGCTCATCAAGGAATACGCGCAGAACTACACCACCATGACCGACGCCCAGGCCGACAACTGGACACAACGCATTCTGGCCGTCGACGCCAATGTTGCCGCCCTGCGGCAGAAGTACTGGTCGAAGTTCGATACCGTACTGCCGCCCAAAAAGACCGCCCTCTACGAGCAGGTGGAGCGCCGCGCACAACTGATCATCGACCTGCAGCTCTCCTCGCAGATCCCGCTCGTCCAGCCCTGAGTCAGGCGACGTTCACGACCGAGAGGCTCAGTTCCGCTGAGCCTCTAAGGAATGAAACCGCAATCAAACAGCTTGTTCGCGACCGGTCCCGCAATCTTGTTGATGAAATATACGCGCAGCGTCGGATCGGTTTTCAGGAACTGGACCGCTCTCACCTTCTCGGGTGATGGCGGCTCCTGTTTCTGCTGCGCCAGTTGCTGGCAGCTTGAGCTCTGATACTTCTGAATCACCTTATTGGCCAACTGGTCGAGCATTGGGTGCTGGTCAGGAGCCTGTGCGGCGCCAGTCGTCGCATGGCTCCCGCCGATGGCGATCACGAAGAGGGACACGATAACAAATCGAGCGATCATGCCGGCTCGGGTGTACTTCATGGGCTTTCTCCTTGCTGAGGCTTCTATAAGCCGCGCCAAGGATACCCAGAATTTCCGCTCGCCGGGACTGTCAGTTGTGCCAGTATCCCAGGGCTGCGTGATCGCCCATCGCTGAACCCCTATTCTGGCAGCGGACCCAGAATGTCGATCCCGTACTTGGCGGCGACCCGCGTCAGTTTCTCCACGTCAGGAGCCTTGTGCTCGGGCAGCACCCGCTCCGCTGCCGGCTCACCCACCTCTTGCATCATGCCGACGAAGCCGGTGCCCGGCATGGCCAGAACCAGCATCGTTGCCGGGCGGTCACCCTCGACGCGGATTCCATGCGGAATCCCGCGCGGCAGAAAGATGTACCCTCCGGGTCCGAGGACCGTCCTGCTCCCTCCGCAATAGAAGCCGTGCTCGCCATCGAGCACCCAGAACGCCTCGTCTTCGTGATGATGCATGTGGAGCGGCGTGGCATGTCCCGGCGGGGAGACGATATGCGTCAGCGAATATGCGCCGCCGGTCGACTCCGTGGTGGCCTTCACAGTACAAAGCAAATTGAGAAACCAGTATGCCGGCCCTTCTTCGGCCGTGAAGCTGCGCGGCTCAAGCTCAAAGATCACGGATTGCTCCTTTTCGAATCCGCGGCAATTGTATCGTTCGGCAGTTTCAGGATTCCGAGGATTCGGTTGCTTGTTCTTCCTCGAGATATTGCTGAACGTCGGGTCGTTCGGCGATGAGTTTGCGGAAGTGGGCGGCCCAGTATTCGCTCGAGTGCTGCTGCATCTGCTGGTCTTCTTCGTAGTCGGGATGGCCGGGAGGGATGAGTCCGGTGGTGAAGGGCTCGTAAGGCGGCGGCTCAATGCCAGCGGCAAGGGCAGCGGCGGCTCGGGCGGCGTATTGGGCTTCGTGGCGGCGGATGGCGTCTCCGAAGGTGTATTCGGCGACGGACCAGGGGCGGTTGAGCGGGTCGCGACTGGTGGATCCGGAGAGGAGGGCGGAAGCGCGGGCGATGCGCGGCTTAGGGGTCAGGGCACAGGGATCAGGGTCGTTGTTTCCCACCTTTGGCCGCGCCAAAGATGGGGCACCCAGGGTTGTGCCGGTGTCGACAAGAAGCAAGTCCCTCGGCTGCGCTTCGCTTCGCTCGGGATGACAAGGGTTGGGGTCGTTCCCACTCAAGCCGAAACCGGGCTTGAGTGGGGCACCCAACTCCTCGGTTTCGATGTTGTTCCCTGAGTTGTGCGTGCTGAGCTCTGAGCTGTGTTCCTCGCAGAGGCCGCATTGGCAGTTGGGGTGGTGCTGTTCGGGGGGCTGGTTGCGGTACTTTTCGGCGCACTGGAGGCAGGGGCATCCCTTGTTGTGGATGGGCTCGGCTTCGTTGTCTTCGAGGATCTCGGCGGGCGGGGCGATCTCGTCTCCGTCGGGGGTGAGGATGACCCGGTGGACGGGACGGGTCGCGGGGCTCGTTGGGCTGGAAACAGGATCGGAGTAAGCGGGTTCAGAGTAGCCGTCCGATTCGGCAGCCTCGGAACTGGAGCGGGACTGGAGTGGCGTGGGTGCGGGATCGAGCAGCGGCCTGCCGTTGAGGGCGGAGAGGCAGACCTGCATGCCGTAGGTAACGGAGTTGGCGGTTGGCCGGTCGATCTGTCCCCGGACGAGCATGTTGGTGACGCGGTAGATGTTGGTGAGGATGGCGGCAGGCTCTTCGGGAAATTCAAGGGATACGGGATACGGAGGGTTGGGTTCTACGTATAGCTCGGGGGAGGCCGGGACGGGAATCGTGGCGAGGTCGTATGTCTGAGTCTTGATCTGGCTGCGCAGGCCGGAGCTGCGGCGCTCGATGTGGAGCTTGTCGTGGTGGTAGCAGAAGTTCTTTCCACGAAGCGCGATGGAGTTGCATTTGCGCCCTGATGTCAGGATGTGTCGGCAGATTGGCAGCATGGGTGTACCCCCTCCCCATTCGGGTTCTATGTTTCTGATTTTTATCGATTTGACTGACAGGTAGCCATATGTTTCCCGGAATCAATACGTTGCGGGTAAATTTATGAAAGAAGGCAGGTTAACGAGCCCACTCAAAGCCAAAAATTGGCTAAATGGGACCGTCGCTTAGAAAATGCCGCAGGTCCCGGAACTGGGACCTGGGTGCCCGCAGTTGTGTCCAAAGGAAAAGGCGCGGCTGGTTGGCCGCGCCTTAATGGCAATAGTTCGTTCTAATTTCAATTTTATCAAGCGGGAGAGGATTGCCGGCCAAGCTGCCGAGCTCAAATGTCTTTTGGATTGTGCTGCTTAGAGTCGCAGTTACTTTGGGCAGGGATTGACAGACGACTGGATTCATCAGGGAACTTCGTTGACAAAGGCAACGTCCGCCCGAGAAAAACATGTCTGAGATTGGACTTGTGACGATGGTCACCTGGCGGTAATCTCATTGTGCTCAGCGAGTTACCGATTGACATAATGACGCGCGGAATCAACACCGAGTCCATGGATATCTCGGCATCGAGAGACGAATGGCTGACAATCTCATTCCTTCTCGCCTTAGTTCTTCTCCTGCTGTTCCTCAGTCCCCACGTTCCTTTTGCGTGGGAAACGGCAATCGGCACAATGCTATTGGCGGTTGCTGCTTTGTTTCATCCGGCAGCACGACAAAAACTGATCCTGTTCGCTTTCGTTTTACCCTTTTCGCCGATCGTCGTTCTTTTAGCAAATCGTGGGATTGCTGCTCTCACACCCCAAACGATCGACCCCGCACTTTTGCGCATGGACCACGGTTGGAGTTCCGCGCTGTATCGGTGGACGCTGGCACATGAGGCCTGCAGGCTTGGCCTGAACGCCGTTTATTATGGGCTACCAATCTTTTTCGCATTCGTTTTGGTAGCGAGTCCGCGCCGCATGAATTGGGCTCGCGCCTGGCTGATCGCAGCTCTCCTTGCGCCGCTCTTTTATGTAGCCTTTCCAGCGGTGGGACCGGCGCATCTTGGCGACCCGGGCGCTCCGCGGAATTGCCTTCCATCCGTGCACCTGAGCTGGGCGTTGCTGTGCGTCGTCTATATTGCTCCGCGCCTGCGCAGCGTTGCGCTTGTCTTCGCGCTGCTGACCGCGGTTGCGACTCTTGGAACCGGCGAACATTATCTTATAGATCTGATCGCAGCTTTGCCCTACACGGCTTTGGTCTGCTGGTTTGAATCTGTAATCCCATGGCACAAGGCTTCACAACCGGAATTACCTCTCAAGTGTGCCTCGCACTGTGAGGGAGACACGGCTGGCCAAGAACCTCAGTAGTGCTGCCTCAGGTGTGTAACTGCACGGCGGTGGTTCTTGAGCTAACGTCTCCGGGCATGGCGTGGAGGGACGCCCCGCGAAGGTTAAGAGCGGCCGGCTGGCGTTATGAGCGGAATAATCCCACTCAAGCCAAAGAGAAGGCTTGAGTGGGGCACGGTCGCTTACGGTTAAGAGTTATTTTGGGCAGGGTTGACAGGCAATCGAGAAGACGAGCGGTGGTGTCAGTCCGATGCGGCCAGTCTTGCGTTGGAATAATTCCCCCGCCAAAGGGTTCTTTCTGCAGTACCCGAGGTTTGACGGGGTTAAGACCCTGCTTTCCCCGGGGAATGATTCCACATGGCAGGAGAACTCCGTCTAAAATGAGCACCTATCTACATCCGTTTAACACGCGCCCACTCAGTACATTTGAACGTCTTCTTTGGCTTCACGATCAAGCCGAGCCAACTCACTTTTCCGTCTCGGGGCTCATTGAAGGCGCTACGACGGTGGAAGAGTGGAAGATGGCTCTTGCTGCACTGCAACGGCGCCACCCCCTGTTCCGGGTATCGATACAAACGGATGAAAACGGTCTTCCGTTTTTTCGAGAGGAAGCGGAGGCTCCCATCCCTCTGCGCGTTGTCGAGTGTAATGCCGAACAGCAACTGGAGCAGGAGGTGGCAACGGAGATAGCGACTCCTTTTTACTCCGCGGCAACGGCCCCGCTGGTTCGTGCGGCAGTCCTGCACGAGAAGAAGCGCTCCATCGTAATTCTTGTTGCTCACCACTCGATCGCCGACGGGATTTCGCTGGCGTACGCCATCCGCGATCTAGTCCGTGCTCTGGCCGGTAAGGCGCTCGAACCGCTTCCCGTTCCACCGTCCCACGAGGATCTGCTTGGACTCGCGGAGGACCCGGCAGAGAGCGCCACATCCGGAGCAAAAGCATCGATTAACCCGGAATTTTTCAGACTCGTTCCCCGGGTTGCGTCGTTACGGCTGAGCAGGGAATCGACGGCCAATTTGAGAGAGCGAGCGCAACAGGAGGGTACCTCGGTTCATGGCGCGCTTCTGGCGTCGATTGTATTTGCAGCGAAAGAGCTGGGCGATGGCGAGCGATCGCGCGCAGTTGAACCTGGCTTCTCCACTCAGCACGAGAAAAGCGCTGAACCAGGGTGACATTTGCACCATGCTGACGGATATCGGAATACAGGACGCGAGCATTCCTGAGTCGGGTGATTTCTGGGAACTGGCCCGGAACATAAAAAACGACCTTGCACCGCAGGCGTCACTCGGGCGCATTGCAGGATCGCGCGTGGAGTTCCGGCGAATGTTTGCGAATGCTCATGACGGAGAAACTATCGTTCAGATGGTGCGGGGGCACATGCGTCCCGATTTTATTCTGTCGAACCTGGGCGATCCCGGCCTGGAAACGCAGGTGGGCAGGTTACGGCTGGAAGCGGTATGGGCGCCGGCGATCTTGATGGGAACCAGGGAGGACCAGCAGTTTCTTGGGGCCGCTACTGCCAATGGGAGACTCTCACTCCTGTACTCGAGCTACTCGCCGATTCCTGGTCTGCTGGAAGTTATAGAGAGCACCTTGGCCGAACATCTTCGGGCGCTCGACGCGGATGCTGCTGCCACTTACGCCGCGATTTCTTAGAATTGCCGCGGAGCGATCGTTGATGCGCTGACTCGTTAAACTGAAGTCTGCATGCTTGCCACGATCGTTGCGTCCGTAACCACGATCCTCACCTTTGCCGGAATCTTCTACTACATCGCCGTGCTGTGGAGCGCGCGGTCGTTTATCCGTCGCCGGAGTCCCCAGCTCAAGCCGACGGAGGGCTTGAATGGGTTTGCTCCGGGGGTGAGCATTCTGAAGCCGGTGAAGGGGCTCGATCCGGGGATGTATGAGGCCTTTGCCAGCCACTGCCGGCAGGAGTATGCGGGCGAGTACGAGATTCTCTTCGGGGTGTCGTCGCTGGCGGATCCGGCCGAGGCGCAGGTGACTGCGGCTATCGAGCGGCTCAAGACGGAGTTTCCGGAGCGGAAGATCGAACTCATTGAGACTCCGGAGCGGCTGGGGCCGAACGGGAAGATGGGCAATGTGGTCCAGCTGGCCCGACATGCGAAGTACGACTACCTGATCGTGAATGACAGCGATATTCGGGTGGGTCGGAGGTATCTCGCGCGGATCATGGGAGAGTTTTCTCCCACGTCCCAGAATCGGGACGTGGGGCACCCAGATCCTGCAAAGAAAAGGCAGGTTGGGCTGGTGACGGCGCCGTACCGGGGACAGGCGCATCCCACGTCCGAGAATCCGGACCCTTCGGCAGGCTCAGGGCAGGCTGTGGGGCACCCGAAGTCTAGCCCTAGTTTGGGGTCGAAGCTTGAGGCGCTGGGCATCTCGACGGACTTCTTTCCCGGCGTGCTGGTGGCGCTGAAGATGGACGGGGAGATCCGGTTCGGCCTGGGGTCGACGCTGGCGGTGTCAAGGATCGCTCTCGACGCGATCGGAGGGTTCGCTCCGCTGGTCGATGCCCTGGCCGATGACTACGAGCTGGGGCGGAAGGTGGCGGAGGCGGGATTCGGGGTCGCGCTGAGCCGGGAGGTGGTCGAGACGTCGGTTCCGGCGTACACGCTGAAGGGATACTTTGCGCACCAGTTGCGGTGGGCGCGGGCGATCAGGGACTCGCGGCGGGCCGGGTATGTGGGACTGGTTTTCACCTATGGGCTGCCATGGGCGTTGCTGAACTGGGTGGCGTCGGGGTTCGCGATCGAGAGCGTGGCGTTGCTGAGTCTTGCGCTTCTGGCGCGGGTGACGGTGGCGCTGGGGGTGGGGGTCGGGATCCTGCGGGACAGGCAGGTGATGCGGGATCTGTGGCTGCTTCCGGTGAGGGATCTGACGGCCATGGCGGTGTGGGTGTGGAGCTTCGCCGGAAATACGGTGACGTGGCGTGGGGAGAGGTTCCGGCTGGAAAAGGGCATGCTGAAGGCGCAGGGATCAGGGAACAGGGATTAGAGAAAAGCAGATCCTTCGCTGCGCTCAGGATGACAACCTTTGAGAAGGAAACGCCGCTATTAGAACGAGGCGCCCCCCTGGTTGGGCTGGTTGCTGAGGATCTCGCGGCCTCCGGTGCGGGCGATGATGTAGGACTCGGCGGGGAGTGAGGGCGGGTTCAGGACCGGGGTCCAGAGCCAGACGCGGGTGTCACTGGTCCAGAGCCCAGCGAGGGCGGCGTTGTCCAGGAAGATGGGCGGGGCGTCGGGCGCGTAGGACCAGGGAGCGAGGACATCAGCGCGTCGGTTGAGGAGCTTGACCTGGCGCTCGAGGTAGAAGGGCAACGCGGAGGCGTCCTCGTAGGGACCGTTGATGACGATGACGTCGCCGGCGTCGACTTCGGGCTTAATGGCTTCGGCGAGGATGGCCGAGGACACGACGGGCGAGAAGGTGTTGAGGGCAAGGTGGGCGGCGATGAGGAAGGCCGTCATCATTCCGGCGATGAAGCAATTGGCGAGGCGGGCCCGGCCACGGAGGCGGAAGACGAGGTTGCCGATGACTCCGACGGCGATGGCCGTGGCGGCGATGCCCAGGGGCACGCGGAATGCTCCCATGGAGGCGAGGGTGAGGTCAGTGATGGGTCCGAAGAAGAGGCGGTGGTCGGGGTGGAGGTGGAGGAGGGTGGCGATGTCGATTCCGGAGGACGGCGCGGGCTGGCGAAATACGAAGAAGTGGGGCGGTACCGGCGCGGAGACGGTGAGGAAGACGAGGATGGCGACCTTAAGAAGGCCGCCGACGAAGAATATCCAGGCGATGATGCGTCCGGCGCGGGAGGGGTGCTTTTCGTCGGCGGCGAGCCAGCGGGCGGCGAGCAGGGCAACGGCGGGGAGCGCGGGCAGAGCGTAGTACTCCTGGCGGCTGGAGAAGGTGTAGAGGGCGATGGTGAATCCGGCCCAGAGGACGCAGAGAAGAAGAGCCTGCTGGTCGTGATCGAGCCCAGGGACAGGGGCCGTGTCGCGGCTGAAAAGGCGCGCGGAGAGGCGCGAGAGTGCGGTGAAGGCGAAGAGGAACCAGGGGGTGATCCAGATGAGAACGAAGGCCCAGAAGACGGGGACTGGCGGCCGGTAGACCGCGCGCATGGGGGCGAGGAAGGACTGGGCGGGAGTGACGCGGTAGGCGAGGGTCATCCAGGGAATGAGGATGAGCAGGAAGAGTCCGATGCCGGCGGCGGGGTACCAGCGGGCGAGGTGACGGAGGTTTCGGGTATAGAAGAGGAAGAGCACCACAATGCCGAAGGGAAGGACGACGCCAGCGAGTCCGATGGAAAGGAAGCCCAAGGCGCAGGCGGCTCCGAAGGCGGCGGAGGTGGGCAGCGTGGGGTGGCGGAGGGATCGCCAGAAGCAATACATGGCCAGCGTGAGCCACAGCGTCAGCAGCAGCACGGGATACACCAGGTGCGCGAAGAGGAAGACGCCGCATGAGGTGAGGAGGATGAGGGCGGCATAGAAACCGGCGACCGGCGTTAGGAAGAGGCGGCAGGCCAGAGTGAGCGTGATGGCGAACAGCGCCAGAGCGCAGAAGGCCAGCGGGAGACGGGCGACCGCGTCGGAGACTCCGAAGACGCGAAAGCTGAGGGCGGTGAGCCAGATTAGGAGCGGGGGCGTCTGGGGCGCGCGGACTCCGTCGATGTGTGGGATGATCCAGTTTCCGGTAGACACCATTTCGCGCGCGGCTTCGGCATTGACGGCGTCGGTGCCGTCGAGCAGAGGGGGCTTCACGAGGGAGAAGGAGGCGTAGAGAAGGATCCAGAGGCCGAGCAGCGGAAAGACGAAGCGCTTGGCGGTGCGGAATGGATTCAAGGGCGCGGCTCCGGTCGCCAGTGTAGGCGGGGCATCTGGCGATTATAGAAAAACAGGGGGACAGGGGATAGGATCGAGTCTCCAGTTGTCGGTGTTCAGTCGTCAGTCGCGGATTCACCCAAAGGACAAAGACGCAAAGGACGCGAAGGGCTCTTCGGCTGTGCTCGGTGTCACGGTGCGGCGCATGTGGCGCGGCGATATAGTAAGGACAGTTCTCAACGCATTGCATGTCTACTGCTTCCACCGTCTCCGCTGTTTCTGGCGTTCTCCAGGCCCCGGCGACCACGCTGCTTTATAACGACTGGTATCCGGCGATGCGCAGCGAGGGGCTGCGCGGCAAGAAACTCGAGACGGCGATGCTGCTGGGGATTCCGCTGGTGCTGGGGCGCAAGGAGGACGGGCGGCTCTTTGCGATGCGGGACAGCTGCCCGCACCGGGGGATTCCGCTGTCGTGCGGGTGGTTCGACGGGCGCGAGCTGACGTGCAAGTATCACGGGTGGGCATTTGAGCCGGCGAGCGGGCAGTGCATGGAGATTCCGTCGCTGACGCCGCGGGACGCGCTCGATCCGAAGAAGATCTATGGGCAGGCGTTTCCGTGCGAGGAGCGCGACGGGTATGCGTGGGTTTATCTTCCGCAGCCGGGGACGGGGCGCGCGCGGAGGGATGATCTGACGGCGGCGCCGCCCCAAGTACCAGAAGTCCCGAAGTTCGGGCCGAGGTTTCGCACGGCGCATCTGACGGCGGACCTGCCGTGCAACGTGGACCACGGGATCATCGGGCTGATGGATCCGGCGCACGGGCCGTTCGTGCACCAGGCGTGGTGGTGGCGCAAGCGGGCGAGTATCCACGAAAAGGAAAAGCATTTCGAGCCGATTCCGGAGGGGTTCCGGATGTCGGCTCATCAGCCTTCGGGAAACAGCGCGCCTTACAAGCTGCTGGGTGTTTACGGCGAGCCGATTACGACGACGATCGATTTTGTGCTGCCCAACCGGAGGTATGAGACGATCCGCTGCGGCGACAAGTGGTTCGCGAGCCTGACAACTGTAACTCCTACGGTTGCAAATGCGTGCCGCATCGATGTGTGCGCGGCGTGGAATGTGTTCTATGCCGTGCCATTTGTAACTACGATTGCGAAGTTTTTTGGCCGGCGCTTCGTGCGGCAGGACCAGGTGACGATGATTCAGCAGGCTGAAGGACTAAAGTACGATCCGTCGCTGATGCTGATCGACGATGCGGACCGTCCGGCGAAGTGGTATTTCGCGCTCAAGCAGGCGAGGCTCGATTCGATGAAAACAGGAGAGCCGATGCGGCATCCGATGGACGGGCCTGTGACGCTGAGGTGGCGGAGCTAGGTGTAGCGAACGAGAGACAACGCCGGACTGGTGCCCCATGTCCCGTTGAGACCTGACGCACCAATATTGCGGTATTTCCACTCGTTAATCTTTGAACATGTGCGTTGCGTGCGTGATCGACGCACCGGCGCGCATCGCAGCCGCTACTATCGCTGCTTCCGTGAGCATCGCATCATTTGCCCCAGCCTGCCGTGCTGCTCTTACATGCAACTCGATGCAGTATGGGCATTGCGTGGTCAGCGCAACGGCAACCGCCATCAACTGCTTGTGCAAGACATCGATAGCACCATCCTTGAAGACCTCTTTGTCGAAGGCCCAAAAAGCTTTCATCGTATCCGGTGCATTCTCGTCCAGCTTCTTCAGCCGAGTCAGATTCTTCATGTCGAACATGTGAGCGACTCCTTTTTCGTGCTTCGTAGGTGACTTCCAAGGATAAGAGATGTCTGGAGCGCTTGCGGTTACAGGTTCTTGGAACAATGCTTAAGAGTAAGCCATTTCATCCGGTTTTAATGCGTTCCCGCAGAGATAATTGAAACCATGGGTGGGCGAATTGCGATGAAGTTATGCCTCCCCCAGCAGGCCTACCGACTGACTTGTCCATATCCAAATTGTTCGCTGCTTGCGATCCCTCTTCTCTTCGGCGCTCTATCGCTTCTTCCTCTGCACGGCCAGGAACTGACTAAAGAAACATGTGCGCGACCGCAGACTGGAAGCGTGGTCGCTGAGCCGCCCGATGTGCGCAGCAAAAACGGCGTGCTCGAAATCACACTGACGGCTCACAATGCCGCTCAGCCGGATGGGACCACACGCTACTGCTTTGTCGATGAAAAGGGGCAGGATCTCCCAATCTGCGCGTGAATCCGGGCGACCAGGTCGTCTTTCATCTCAAAAATGCAATGGCGGAAACGCCGCAGGCGGCCGGCGTTCCGGCGCATGTCCACATGCATATGGATGGCGTGACATGCTTCGGCAACAAGATGTCGCTGATATCGACGAATTTGCACTTTCACGGGTTGACGATTGCACCCAGGTGCCATCAGGACGACGTTCTCAAGACTTCGCTCGAGCCGGGCGATACGTTTGACTATCTTTCGCATTCCCGAGGACGAGGCGCCGGGGCTCTACTGGTATCACCCGCACATTCACGGGTTCGGCAGGCCGCAGCTGCTGGGGGTGCGTCGGGAGCGTTGATCGTCGAGGGCATCGAGCAAGCCAAGAAGGAGGTAACGGGTTTGCCGGAGCGAGTGCTGATCATCCGCGATCAAGATCTGGTCAATCCGAATGCGCCGCCATCGAAATCCGAGCCGGTGGTGCCGAAGTTCATGATCGATCGCGACGGGGATGCGGCAAATAACGGCACGGGATTTGGCAAGCCGGCAAAGGACCTTTCGGTTCAACTATGTGCCGGTACCGTATCCGGATTATCCGCCGGCGACGATTCATATAAAGCCCGGAGAAAAGCAACTGTGGCGGTTACTGAATGCGTCGGCGATCACGTATCTGAATATCGAGGTACTGTTCGGGCATGGTCCGCAGCAGCTGGGGCTGGTGGCCATGGATGGCGTTCCGATGGGGCTTGGGACGGGGAACCAGGACGCGCTCGATGCGGTGAACTGGCAGACGCACCTGGGGATTCCGCCGGGAGCGCGGGTGGAGTTTATTGTGCAAGGGCCACCGGCCGGGCAGGACGCGCTGCTGGTGACGAGAACGGTGGATACGGGACCGGGCGGTGAGAATGACACGAACCGGGCCCTGGCGAAGATCGTCGCCTCGGCAGATGCGCCTGAGCCCAGGTCGAGATTGCAGAGCGCTCCGCAGCCGCTCGCTGCACCTGCGGAGAAGTGGCTGGGCGATGTGGCTCCGGTGCGGGTGCGGCACCTGTATTTTTCCGAGAAGCTGGCCGATCCGAACGATCCGACGAGAGCGGTGGAGTTTTATCTGACGGAAGAAGGCAAAACCCCGAAGATGTTCGATATGAGTGCGCCTCCGGACCCGGTGGCGCAGCAGGGGACGGTCGAGGACTGGATCATCGAGAACCGGAGTGCGGAGCTGCATGCGTTTCATATCCACCAGCTCCATTTTCTGCTGCTGGAATACATGGGACGGCAGGTGAATGAAAATTTTCTGCGGGATACGGTGAATGTTCCGTATTACGGTGGCCGCCTGCTCACGTATCCGAGTATTCGCGTACGGGTGCATTTCCGCGATCCGAATACCGTTGGGGTGTTTCCCTACCACTGCCACCTGCTGGAGCACGAGGATCGGGGCATGATGGGGACGATGCTGGTCCAGTCGCAGGGTTTGCAGAAGATGTCCGCGGGCGGGCAGCCGGCGGGGCAGGCTCCGGGGAAATTGCCGCAGGCGAATTCTGCTCCGCAGTAGTTACGAAATTGTCGTCCTATTCATTCACTGTGTAGCTGGATCTTCGACGAGTTGTTCAGCTTGCTCGACTTTTCGAACGATCAGTTAAAAGTATCTGTAATAGATACAAATATCAGAGCCGGGTCGAGAGACTCCGGCTTTTTTGTTTTCCCCACCTTAGCTACGGGAAGGTGGGGCACCCGCCCCCCACGCGGCCTGGATTTCGCAATCCCTATTCAGCGTGGCGGATGGCGTTCTGAAGGACGGAGGCGGCGTTCTGCGTGATCGCGTTGCCGTGGCCGACGGCGATGGTTTTGGGTTCGAGGTCGAGCAGGCGGCGGGCGCTGTCGACGGCCGTTGGTTTGTGCCAGGTGGCCCAGTTAATGATGGGAAAGAGGACTGAGGCGTCGCCGCTGATGCGGAGTCCACCGACGGTGACGAGAGCGTCGCCGGCGATGAGGGTTCCGGAGCGGGTATCAAAGAAGGCGATATGGCCTGGGGTGTGGCCGGGCGAAGCGACGACACGGAGCGAGCCGTACATCTCGCCGTCTTTGAGCAGGACAGAGGGGATGGTTCTGACCTTAGGGAAGGTGCCTTTCGGTTTGGCGTGGGGCTCGTTGGGCTCGGTACGGAAGTCGCGCTGCAGAAGGCGAGACTCGCGGTGGCCGATTGCGAATTCGATGCCGACCATCTCCTGCGCAAGCGCGTCCAGGGAACCGACGTGGTCGCCGTGCGCGTGCGTAAGCGCGATGCGGCGCAGGCGGCGGTTGAGGGCGTGCGCGGCTTTGAGGATGGCGCCGGCGGAGCCCGGGATCATAGTGTCGATGAGCGTCAGGCCGTCGTCCTCACGAACGAGATAGCAATTTACCAGACCGAGGCGGGTAAGCTGAATCACTTCAGGGGTAATTTCGACTTGTTTCATGCGAAGTGCATTGTTTCATCCGGCGGTCAGGCGTGGGAAGCCAGTTCGGGCTCCGGAGTGGGCTCTTCGATCACCAGCTCGTCGACGGAGATACCCATGATCTGGCCGATTTCCTTGAACTTGTCCTCCCAGGCGGCGGCACGGCGGGCTTCGGCGTCGGGGCCGGTGTCTCCGTTGGTCCCCTCTCCGTTGTTTTGGGGGCCGGTGGTCGCGGCCTGGCGGGCGGTCTCGTGGAGGCGGCGGTAGACGTCGTACCAGATGTTCTGGGCCTGCCAGAGATTGCGGTCGAAGGGGAGCTCTGAGAGAGTTCGGGCGACGAAAAGAGCGTTCTCGAGGACGGAGGTCAGGTGCTCGCCGCGGGTGACGACTTCGTGCTGGAGCTGGACCATGGCCTGTTTCATCTGTTGGTCGGCAATGTAGCTCAGGTTCTGCCGGTCGAGCTCGACCTTGTCGGATTGCGCGAGGCCAAGGTAGATGCGGAGCTGGATGGCGTCAATGGGATTGGCTTCGAGCGCACGGCGGAGGCCGGCGTTGATGGCGAAGGTGGCAGCCACGGTGAGGGCCGCGGGGCGCTGAAGTCCGGTCTGGCTGAGGAAGTGCAGCAGCGAGGCCTGATCTTCATAGATGGAGGCCAGGCTGGCTTCGACGCGCTGGAGGCGCGGCTTGAGGATGAGCTCCATGATGCGCTGCTGCTCGTCGCGGAAGAGGGAGCGGATGGAGTAGCTAGTTCCAGCGAAGTAGCGGTCGAAGCCGCGGATCACCTCGGGGAAGTCGGCCTGAATGACGGCGAAGCGGGCTGACCGGGCGAATTCCTCGTAAAGACCTTCGTCCTCCGGCTTGTGGCGCTTGACGGCGGCAGAGATGTTCTGATCGCCGAAGTGGAGGACGGCAAAGACGACGGTCTCCTGTTCCTCAGTGATTTTCGAACAGATGTGTGCCTTGCCGATGGCGAGGCGGCCGCGGCCCGAGGTTTCGACGCCGTATTCGAGACGGCGCACGGTGTAGCAGAAGAGGTCAGTCTGGTCAGGATAGCTGGTGAAAACGGAGCTGATGGCGTAGTGGGCTCCAACCTGTTCGAGCCCAACTTCCATGCTCCTGGCCAATATGTCGTAGACGTGGGCTCCGTCAGTCCACTCGGGGATGTTGCTGTGAGCAACGCTGAGGCGGCGCTCGAACTCGGCCTCGAGGCCGGCGGCCTGTTCGCCGAAGAGACTACGGGCGAGTTGCAGCACGCGGGCGGCGTAGGCGATGACCTGGACGGTCTCGATGCCCGAGATTTCATCGAAGAACCAGCCGCAACTGGTGTACATGAGCTGGGCGTGGCGCTCCAGTTCCATGAGTTCGAGGGCGCGGGTGGTTTCTGCGGGATCGAGCTGGTGCGAAGCGTGAGCATCGAAGAAGGCGTCGGCGTTTTCAGGGCCGCGGTCAAGGATGACGGAGATGTAGCCGTTGCGGGCCTCGTCGACATCTTTGAAGAGCTGCGAGCCCAGCTTGCGAACCATGGGAGCGACAGTGTCGCGGAGCCAGTCGAGGCTTTCACGGAGGGGCTGGCGCCACTGCTGGTTCCAGCCGGCGCGACCGCTGTTGCATCCACAGTCGGAACGCCAGCGCTCGATGCCGTGCGCGCAGCTCCATGAGGTGTCCTCGACGATCTGGGCTTCCCAGGCAGGCGGGAACTTCTCGAGGAACTCGGCGTAGTTGGTGAGCTTTACGCCGTCCTGCTCCTCAATGAATTTGAGCGCCCAGGCGAGGGCCATGTCGCCGTAGCGGTGATGGTGGCCGTAGCTCTCGCCGTCGGTGGCAACGTGGACGATCTGGGCGTGGTCGCTCTTGTCGGAGAAGCCGGCGAGCAGGCGGCGGGCGAAGGTCTCGCCGTTGTTGAGGAGGCCTTCAAAGGCAATGGCGCGGGAGCGGGGTCCATCGTAGAAGAAGACGGCGATGGAGCGGCCCTCGTCGAGGTGGACGAGATAGGGACGGGTGGTATCGACGCCGGAGTTGGACGTTTCTTTCCAGGCGGGTTCGGCTGCTGCGTCGGGAGCGGTGGATGATCCTCCGTCGGATGCGGGCGTAGTTGCCGCAGTTTCGAGCGCGGCGGCTTCCTTTGCGGCGTGCTTTGCCGAGCGGCCTTTTCCGCCGTGCTTTGCGACCTTGGCCGGGGCGGGGAGCTTGCGCATGCGGGCGCATTGGTGGGGGGCGAGCACGACGAAGCGAAGGCCATGCGCGGCGAGGATGTTGAGCGTCTCGAGATCGACGGCGGTTTCGGAGAGCCACATGCCTTCGGGTTTGCGTCCGAATCGGGATTCGAAGTCGGCGATGCCCCAGCGGACCTGGGTGATCTTGTCCCGGGTTGAGGCGAGGGGCATGATGACGTGGTTGTAGACCTGGGCCATGGCCGAGCCGTGTCCGCTGAAGCGCTGCTGGCTGTGCGCGTCGGCGTCAAGGATCATCTGATAGACGCGGTGGGCGTTGTCCTTGAGCCAGGAGAGGAGCGTGGGGCCGAAGTTGAAGCTGATGCGGCTGTAGTTGTTGACAATGCGGACAATCTTGCCCTGCCAATTCAGAATGCGGGCAGCGCCGTTGGGTGCGTAGCACTCGGCGGTGATGCGCTCGTTCCAGTCGTGATAGGGCGCGGCGGAGGTCTGGATCTCGACGGCTTCGAGCCAGGGGTTTTCGCGCGGGGGCTGGTAGAAGTGGCCGTGAATGCAGACGTACTTGCCGGGGGTGGGCATTGAGAGCCGCTCTCCTTCGTTCAACAGCTAGCAGGATAGTCGATACGAGAGATTGGATGCGTGCGCAGCCGGTACGCCATTTTCCCAAGAAGGCCAGCGGTAGCAGAAATCAATCGAGTAACGCCCGGTTGAGATACTGGAAGTGTGTTGCGGCCATTCCGAGCAAGCGAAGATCAGAAGAGCAAGCTCCTGGCAGCCGTACGCGAAGCGGCACCTGCCAGTCCTGATTTGATGACGCTGACAGATGGCTCCCTCGGAACCCCGCCGAAGGGTTTTGTCCATGATTTTTCCCGCAGCCAGATCGGTAGAGGACTGCATGTCTTCGCCGCTGCCCGCGAAGCCTTTCAGCGATGGGAAGAGTTCGATTTGGGATGGGTGCGGGTCGTGAACTCGATCGCCAAGGTTGCATTGGGGGAGCTAGTGGCTGTTGAGGCGCACACTGCCTTCTTATGGTCGATAAATTTCAGTCGCGTTGTTGAAGTTGTGGACAGCCCGACGCGCTTCGGTTTTATGTACACCACTACTGCATTTCACGTCGAGGAGGGGCAGGAGCGGTTTGTCATTGACTTTGATCCCGAGAGTGAGTCGGTAACTTATCTCATTGAAGCCGTATCTCGTCCGAGACATCTTCTGGCTCGCATTGGCCACCCTTTCTCACGAGCGATGCAGCATCGATTCGCAAGAGATTCACACGCTCGGTTGAGACGCTCCGTAATCAATTATTCATAGCGCAGGGCTTCGATGGGGTCGAGGGTGGCGGCCTTGTATGCCGGGTAGATGCCGAAGAGGAGCCCGATGGCACAGGAGACAGTGAATCCAATGATGGCCCACATCGGCGACATGGATGCGGGGAGTGCCTCGATGAGGGTTCGGATCAGCAGGGTGATGATGCCGCCGACGAGAATGCCGATCAGGCCGCCGATGGCGCACAGGGTGACGGCCTCGGTGGTGAACTGGATGAGGATGTTGCGCTTGGTTGCTCCGATGGCCTTGCGCACGCCAATCTCGCGGGTGCGCTCGGTGACGGAGACGAGCATGATGTTCATGACGCCGACGCCTCCGACCATCAAGCCGACGCTGGAGACGGCAACCATAAAGATGGCGAGACCGCCGGTGAGCTGGTTCCAGAGACGGGTGAGGGTGTCGGGGGCGAAGATCTCGAAGTTATCCGTCTCCCAGGCTTTGACCTTGCGGCGGCGGCGGAGCAAATCGCGGAGTTCGTCTTCGACCAGGCTGCGGTTGCGGGGGTCATCGTACTTGACACTGAGCCAGTAGTCCTTCTCCTCGGGGTGCAGCTTCAGAAAAGTATGGAGCGGGAAGGAGGCCTTGTTGTCTTCCGGATTATCTCCGCCGCCAAAGATCTGCTTGCGCTTGTCGAAGACGCCGACGACGGTGAAGAGGTCGCCCTCGATGTTGACTTCCTTGCCGACGGCGCTCTCGTTGCCAAAGAGCTTCTGGGCGGTGTCATGGCCGAGGATAACGACGTTGGCGCGGCGCTGGTCTTCGTCTTCGGTAAACAGGCGGCCCTCGATCATCTTCAGCTCATAGATATCGCGCGTGGCCGGGGTGTTGCCCTCTTCCATGGTGCCCTGGGCCTTCTTATTGCCGTATTTCACCCCGATGATGCCGACCTGGAAGATCTTGTTGACGTGGCGCAGGGAGGCGTCCGCGGCGACGACGTGGGGCAAGCTGCGCATGGCGATGGCGTCGTCGAGAGTGAGGCGCTTGCGAGCGAGCATTTCGGTGGTGGGGCGCACGCCAATGACCGGCATATGGAAGATCCAGAGGACATTCGAGCCAATGGAGTTGACCCAGTCCTGCACGTTGGCGTTTAGGCCACCGATGATCGAGGAGATGGTGATGACGGTGGTAACGCCGATGACGATGCCGAGGATGGTGAGGCCGGAACGGAGCTTGTTGGCGCGCACGGTCTCAAGGGCCATTCGGATGGATTCGCCGGAGCTGCCGAATTTCATCGCTGTCTACCTCTTCTTGAGTCTATTTCTGTCGATTTCTTTAAAGCTCCGACCTCAGCGCGACGATGGGGTCGAGCCTGGCTGCCTGCCGGGCCGGGTAAACGCCAAAGAAGATGCCGATGCCCGCCGAGACAAAGATCGCGACCAGCACCGACCACAGGGCGATGTCGGAGGGGAATCCCACGACGAGGGTGACGAGCTTGGCGACTCCAGCGCCGGCGAGGATGCCGATGATGCCGCCAACCAGCGACATGGAGGCGGCTTCGATGAGGAACTGAAGCAGGATGTCGTGATAGCGTGCGCCAAGGGCCTTGCGGACGCCGATCTCGCGGGTGCGCTCGGTGACGGAGACGAGCATGATGTTCATGATGACGATGCCGCCCACGACCAGCGATATGCAGGCGATGCCGATGACGACGAAGAGGAAGGTCGAGCTGATGCTCTTCCAGAGGCCAACGAAAGTCTCGTTGGTGGAGAGCTCGAAGCTGTCTTCGGCTCCGGGAGCGTCGTGGCGGCGCGAGCGCAGGAGCGCGCGGGCCTCGTCCGAGGAGCGCTCAAGCGCGGGACCGACGGAGCCGGCTTTCACGTAGATGGTGACGCTGTCGTTGGCTCCGTAGGTGTGCTGGAAGGCGGTGACGGGGACGGCGACGTAGTTGTCCTGGCTCTGGCCCAAGGTGGAACCCTGGCGCTCGCCGACGCCGATGACCGTGTAGGGCACGCCGTCGACGCGGACCTCCTGACCGATGGGGTCGACGGTGGGCAGGAGCTTGTCGACAATGTCGTATCCGATGATGGCGACCCGGGCGGCGTACTGGTCGTCGGCGGGAACGAAGCTGCGGCCGAGGACCACGTTAAGGGCGGTGATGGCGGGCATGTTCCAGGTCCAGCCACGGATGTCGGTGTTGTCGCTGGAGTGATTGGTGGCCGTGACTTTGCCGGTGGTGTTCAGAAGTGCGCCGACCGACGGACAGGTCTTGCAGTTGTCGCGGATGGCGTAGTAATCCTCGATCTGGATCTTCTTGCGCTTCTGAAACTTCTGCCACTGCTCGTAGTTGAAGATGACCGGAGACTGCTTGGAGAGGGTGAAGACGTCGGCGCCGTATCCATAGACTTTGGTGGCGACGTAGCGGTTAACCCCATTGGTGAGCGTAATGACGGCAATGACGGAGGAGACTCCGATGACCATGCCGATGAGGGTCAGGATGGTGCGGAGCTTGTTTGCCCACAGGGACTGAAGCGCGACTTTGAAGGCTTCTTTGAATTCCATGTCGATCAACTTCCGGGTCGAGGGGGCGGCACCACAAGTCTAGCAACGCCACTTGCGGGCGCTGCGTAAATTGTGACCGGCGGAGGCTGTCGCGCACAGCTCCGCCCTGAACCCTTGCACAGGAGTCTACGCATCCTACCTGCATGTGGTTCCATTTCCTGCGCAGTTAGAAAGCCGGTCATTTCCGGAGTTCCCGCGCGCTATCCATTCCCCTCAAACCAACAGGAGTCTTATATGGCGAGCAATCGCGGAGTCGTCTTTATGGGACCGGGCAAGGTCGAGGTTCAGAACATCGACTATCCCAAGATGCAGAATCCACAGGGCAAAGCGATCGAGCACGGCGCGATTCTGAAGGTGGTTTCAACCAATATCTGCGGGTCCGACCAGCACATGGTGAGGGGCCGCACGACAGCACCGAAGGGCCTTGTGCTGGGTCACGAGATCACGGGAGAGATTATAGAGAAGGGCAAGGACGTCGAGTATTTCAACATCGGCGATCTGGTTTCCGTTCCCTTCAACATTGCGTGCGGCCGGTGCCGGGCGTGCAAGGAACGCAATACGGGCGTGTGCCTCAATGTGAATCCGCAGCAGCCAGGTGGAGCTTATGGATATGTCGACATGGGCGGGTGGGTCGGCGGACAGGCGCAGTATGTGCTGGTTCCCTATGCCGATTTCAACCTGCTGAAGTTTCCAGACAAAGAGCAGGCGATGAGCAAGATCCGGGACCTGACGATGCTTTCGGACATTCTGCCGACCGGCTTTCACGGTGCAAAATCGGCGGGCGTGGGAGTCGGGTCAACGGTGTACGTGGCGGGAGCGGGTCCGGTGGGGCTGGCAGCAGCGGCCTCGGCTTATATTCTGGGCGCGGCGGTGATTATTGTCGGCGATATGAATAAGGACCGGCTGGCTCACGCCAAAAAGATGGGCTACGAGACGATCGATGTCTCAGCCCACGACAAGCTGGGGGATCAAATTGCGGAGATTCTCGGTGAGCCGGTAGTCGATGCGGCGGTGGATGCGGTTGGGTTTGAGGCCAGCGGGCACGGAACGAAGAACGAGCCGGCTCCTGCGAGCGTGCTGAATCAGCTCATGGACGTAACTTTCGTCGCCGGCGGCTTAGGAATCCCAGGGCTGTATGTCGTGGAGGATCCGGGTGCGCAGAATGAGGATTCGAAGCATGGCGTGCTGAAGATTCGCTTCGGCAAAGGGTGGTCGAAGTCGCTCCACTTCCACATGGGGCAGGCTCCAGTGTTGCAGTACAACCGCCAGCTGATGCAGGCGATTCTGCATGACCGGTTGCCGATCGCGAAGATCGTAAATGCGACGGTGATCCCCCTCGATCAGGCCCCGCAGGGATATAAGGACTTCGACAAGGGCGCGGCCAAGAAGTTCGTGCTTGACCCGCACGGAGAGCTGGCGAAGGCGGCGTAAGCTCAGGGATCGGGATCAGCAATCAGCCAGTAGCAATCGAGCGGTGCCGGGTCCAAATTTCCGGACCCGGGGCACCCGAGGTTGGCTGATTCGTTCAGGCGGTCTTTTTGTGGTGGTGCGGTGGGCCGAACCGGCTGTGGAACCGGTGGGTGGGCTAGTGTGTACAGAGCGATCGCTGCTGCCGCTCCGTTCACCGTCGACGTCGAGGCCGGAGCCGTTGTCCTTGAAGGTGAAGGGCGACTTTACGACGTGCAGTCCGTTCTTCTCGAGCCATTTCGGGGCGCCGTTGCTGCCGTCGCCTGTGGAGTCGTTGTAGTACTCGTCGACGAGGCCGGGGGTGGGAGGCAGTTTGCCGATCGAGAACGGATTTTTGCCAAGGCTCTCGAGAGCCGCACTGAAGGCCTTCATATGAGTGATCTCGCGGGTCATAAGGAACTGCAGCGCATCCTTTGTACCCCGATCGTCAGTCAGGTGCATCAGGCGTTCGTAGGTGATCTTGGCGCGGGCTTCGGCAGCGATATTGTTGCGAAGATCGACATCCAGCTCTCCGGAGATCTTGAGATAATCCGCTGTCCACGCACTACCCATCGAGTTGTAAAGGTTCAGGCCACCGCCTCCAACCACCGCAACCAATGGATCCTGCTCAGCGTCTTCGAGGGCCTTCTTCATGGGCTGGAGGTGCATGCGGATGAGCGCGCCTACCACCTCGAGGTGGCTGATTTCTTCGGTGCCGATGTCGAGCAGGAGGTCTCTGCGCTCGGTGTCGTCGCAGGACCATCCCTGCAGGGTGTATTGCATGGCTGCGGCCAGTTCGCCGTTGGCTCCACCGAACTGTTCGAGTAGCATTCTGCCGAAGCGGACGTCGGGTTCGCCGACTTTTACGTCGTACATCAACTGTTTCACGTGGTGATACATAGATTTTCCTCGTAAGGACTGCCAAGGTTATCGATCGATTGGGGGACCCGGTGCTGCCGCGGGATTGCATGGGCAGCCAGCATCGAGCGAATTGAGGCAGAAACATGCTGAATCGTGCGGGGCTTTCAATAGCTTGGATGCCGGGAATCGATGCCGAAGGTTGCAGCCTGGCTTCCGGATGTGATCCGCGAGCTAGTGCAGAACTTTCCGCCCGGCGGATGCGTAGACGCACGTGACCAGATAGGTTTTATGGGAGGTCTTATGGGTGCGGCGAGCGCCGTTTTCTTTTTGCTTGCGTTGCTGTTTGGGAGTTCAGATAAGCCGCAGCAGACGGCATCGGCAAACGTTCCCACTTACGATGCGGATGGAAAGCTGATCACTCCGAAGAATTACCGGGAGTGGATTTTTCTTTCGAGCGGTTTCGACATGAGCTACTCGATGCGCGAGAAGGCTCCGGATCATTCGATGTTCGATAACGTCTTCGTCAATCCCGAGGCTTACAAGGTGTTCCAGGAGACGGGCAGGTGGCCTGACAAGACCATGTTTGTCCTCGAGGCGCGGATGGCGGAGAGTGCGGGGTCGATCAATAAAGCCGGGCACTTCCAGAGTACAGATGTGATGGGCGCTGAGGTGCATCTGAAGGATGAATCGCGCGGTGGATGGGCTTTTTATGATCTCGACGGCGACCGCGGCACGCTAGTTCCCAAGACGGCCGACTGCTACTCGTGCCATCAGCAGCACGCGGCTGTGGATACCACGTTCGTGCAGTTCTATCCGACGCTGATTGGCATTGCAAAGGCCAAAGGCACGCTCAGCCCGGCGTACCTGAGGGAGAATGGGGGAAAGTAATGCCGGGATGTGCGGCAGAGATCAGGGATTCCAGTTTGGCCCGATGAAGGCGTGGCACAGCATCAATCTTTGCCCTTGCTCGGAGCCAGGAATTGCATCGCGGATTTTACGGCGTCGATCCTCGCAGCATAAGGCGGATCGAGAATTGCGATCAGACCAACAGCCAGCCAAGCGAAAGAACCTAGGTAAACATAGGATTTCATTGAGTCTGGAATGGTGACATGAAACCTGGCCAAACCTACATAACAGGAGGCTTGGCAGCAGGCTTGCGAGGGCCACTCTTATTTTGGCAGCGGCATCCACCCAGTGCTTCTCGCGGCGCGATTGCTGGCTTGCCGGAACGGTGGGAATGCCATCCCAGTCGCCTTTAGCGATGCAAACGATGATTGTTGCGATCTGGCCAATCAAATAGGCTCGGGTATCTTCACGCGGTACGATGATCCATTTCTTCATTTCACGCAGATATGCTCCCGTGCGCCAAGCTCTGTCGCTCATCCACGAATCAAAATCTCCGTCGCCGCTTTTGCAAACCGCGGGCAGGTAACGCTGAATATCATTGCCGACCTTATCGAGCTTCTTGATCAGCTCTACTCGGAAAGAAAGGTCATACCAATCGGCGGGCTTTCGTTCGATCAAGAAAAGAATTTCCACCAGACTATCGAAAACCCACGAATCGATGACCCGTGTCCTAGATTTGGCCAACATTATTTCTATCGGCAAAGCAAGGCCATATATGGTGCCGAACATAACCAGGCTAAGGACAGAGCCGCCCCAAAAGAATGCATTAAGATTCTTAATCCAATTTGCATGAGTAAATTCGGCATGCCAGAGGGGACTGGTTGAAATATAGAGGGCGATTACCGCCAAAGAGGGAATATAAAGCGCCGACTTGAGCTGGATCCTGAAGTATATAAGCGCAAAGATAAAGACCAGAAAAATGACGGCACCCAGAAGCGTGATCAGAGGGGCATGATTCCTCGATTTGAAAAATATGGAGCTAAACAGCCACCCTATTGCCACCATTAAAGAAACGAGGCAGCTCAACCCAACGAGTCGCCGCCAATTTCTGTAAAAGATCTCGGCTTTCAATGCCGCTCGGAACAAGTGCCGTATCGTTATCCGAAAAGCTAGCTTCGTCGTTAAATCGATGCTCGGGAGCCACATAAACTGCGCGTGACGATTTCTGGCCCACGAAATAACGTTGCGTCGATTGGCCCGCTTCCACCTTTCAAGAAATTCCACGGAGTTCCCTCTTTAGGCCCTTGTCGTGCCACTTTCTTTTCTGCGGTCAAGCCAGTCGGCCACGTCCGTCTGGGTCGGGTTGGTTTGCCTGATACATGCTATGTCGACCAAAGAATCGGCGAAAGGAGAACTTTAGATCACCGCTTCACGAGGGGCAGAGCAACATGCCGGTTGTGACTACAATCAACGAGGCATGCCAAGCACTCTCCGCTCGTTTGCGAAGATCAATTTGGGGCTGGCCATCGGGCCGGTGCGGGCGGACGGGTTTCACGCGCTGACGACGCTCTATCAAACGATCGCGGCCCATGACCTGGTGACGGTCGAGGCGCGTCGGGCGAGCAAAGCTTCGATCGAGCTGACGAGTAATGATGCCCGGGTGCCGCTGGATGAGCGGAATACGGCGTTCAAGTCGGTGAAACTGGCGCTTGAGTCGAAAGGTGCCGGGGCCGAGGTCTCTATCCATATAGAAAAGCGGTTGCCGGTGCAGGGCGGGCTGGGAGCCGGGTCGGGGAATGCGGTTGCGGCGCTGATCGGGCTGGGGCGAGAGTTGGCGGCGCATGGGGTGGCTCCGCTGGATGGGCCGGAGCGGCTGCGGATTGCGGCGGAGGTGGGCTCGGATGTGCCGCTGTTTCTGGTTGGCGGGGCGGTGCTGGGGGTGGGACGGGGCGAGGAGGTGTATCCGATGCCGGATCTGCCGGTTACGCCGTGCGTGGTGGCGCTGCCGGAGATCGGGGTGTCGACGCCGCAGGCGTTTCGGGACTGGGATGCGCGGCATGGTTTTTTGGCGGGCGGCGGATTGACCCGGGCGGCTCGCTCCGATAGACTTGATGAGTTGAGTCGGGCTCTGGCCTCTGCTTTGTGCGAGCCACACTCCTCCGGTGTCTTCCAGGAAGACCTGGCCGCGAAGACGGGATCGGCGAATTTAGTCGCCGGAGAAAATCCGCTTCCTGCGCTTGTCCGAACCGGGATTGAAAACGACTTCGAAGAAGTTGTCTTTCCTCAGAATCCCCTGTTTGGTGAAATCAAGCGTGTGCTCGCAGGCCCGGGAGACCCGGAGGCTGCGGCTGATTATGTGTCGCTGTCGGGTTCCGGATCGGCCCTGTTTGGGCTGTACGGAACGCGGGAGGCGGCACGGAGTGCGGTGGCGCGACTCGATGGGATGGGCGTCCGGTCGGTAATGACGGAGACCATACCGCGAGAGAGGTATTGGCGTTCCCTGATGGTGGAGTAAAGCTGAAGGAGCGAGTCAAGTGCCTTTCTGCCCAGGCAGCCGAAAGCAGGCGGCGCCGGGGACCTGAGGTCGAGAGTAGTGGCAGCGTGAGTTTGTTGTACTGGGCGATCGACTAACGGTAGGTCAAGTGCCTTTCTGCCCAGCGCAGCCAAATACGGGCGGCGCCGGGGACCGAGGTCGAGAGTAGTGGCAGCGTGAGTTTGTTGTACTGGGCGATCGACTAACGGTAGGTCAAGTGCCTTTCTGCCCAGCGCAGCCAAATACGGGCGGCGCCGGGGACCGAGGTCGAGAGTAGTGGCAGCGTGAGTTTGTTGTACTGGGCGATCGACTAACGGTAGGTCAAGTGCCTTTGGAGCACTTTGTCTAGGTTCGAATCCTAGTCGCCCAGCCAGAGATTGACGTTTGAGGGCCGGCGTGAACCCCCACCGGCCGAAGCAGGCCCTGGCAGCACTTATGCCAGACGACACCAACGCAGGACAACCACAGCCAACCAGCTTGGGAGAATCTTGTGAAAAACGAAACGGTGATGGAAAAGGCAGTCGGGGAACCGGTTAGCCCGGCGAATGCAGAGCAGAACGGCAGCGGACCCCGGTCCCAGACGCATGTTGAAACGAAGGCTCCGGCGGAGAAGAAGAAGGCCAAGGCGCATATTGAAGACAAGCGCTTCAAGATATTTTCCGGCTCGGCGAATCGCGCGCTTGCCCAGGAAATCTGCAAGCACATCGGGGTTTCTCTTGGTGAAACGAAGATGCAGCGCTTTGCCGATGGCGAGGTTTATTTCCAGCTGCTCGAGAACGTGCGCGGCGCAGATGTCTTTGTGGTGCAGCCGACCTGCAATCCGGTGGACCAGCACCTGGTGGAACTGCTGATCATGATCGATGCGTTGAAGCGGGCCTCGGCGGGACGGATTACGACGGTGGTTCCCTATTACGGTTATGCGAGGCAGGACAGAAAGGATCGGCCGCGGGTGGCGATTTCGTCCAAGCTGATTGCTGATTTGCTGACCACGGCGGGGGCGAACCGGGCGCTGTTTATGGACCTGCACGCCGCGCAAATTCAAGGATTTTTCAACATTCCGGTAGATCATATGTTTGCGAGCCCGGTGATGGTGAGCTATTTCAGGGAGCTGAACCTGCCCAACCTGACCGTGGTTTCGCCGGACGCGGGAGGCGTGGAACGTGCGCGCTTCTTCGCGACGAAGATGGGCGCTCCGCTGGCCATTGTGGACAAGCGGAGAACGGATATCAACGTGACCGAGGTGATGCACGTAATCGGCGATGTGGAAGGCCAGACGTGCCTGATCATCGACGACATTGTCGACACGGCGGGGACGCTGGTGAAGACGGTGGACGCGCTGCTTGATAAGGGTGCGGTCAAGGTGTATGCATGCGCCTCGCATCCGGTGCTGTCCGGGCCGGCGGTGGAGCGGATTGCGAACTCGCGGCTCGAAGAGCTGGTGGTGAGCGATTCGATACCTCTGACGGAAGCGGCGCTGAAGGTTCCGAAGATCAAGGTGCGCTCGGTGGCGGGGCTTCTGGCCGCGACAATCGAGAGCATCCACATGGAGACGAGCGTCAGCTCGCTCTTTAACTAGCCATTAGCTGCTAGCTTCTAGCTCTTAGCTGGCAGGTGGCATGACAAGATATGCGGCTCGGGCAGGTAAAGCGCGGGTCCGCAAAACAAAGGGAGCGGATAAGAGACGTCTCGCGGACGCAAGTCCGAATGAGCTAGGAGCTAATAACTAGAAGCCGCCTCACCGTGCCCGAAGGAAAAGGAAAATGATCAGTCAGGAAATAGTTGCAGCGACGCCCCGCGAGGGCAAGTTCAACAAGAATGCCGCGCGGCGCGTGCGCATGAAGGGCAGGATTCCGGCCGTGGTATACGGTGCGGCGGAGCCGGCGGTGGCGATCGAGGTCGATCCGAAACAGATCCAGAAGATTCTCCACTCGGATTCGGGACACAACTCGATTTTCGATCTCGAGATCACGGGCTCGACGGCGAAGACCAAGGCGATGATCGTCGATTGGCAGTATGAGCCGATCAAGGGCACGCTGATGCACATAGACCTGAAGCGCATTGCGCTCGACAAGTTGATGCGGGTCGAGGTGCCGATTCAGCTGGTTGGTACCGCGATAGGCGTGAAGACCCAGGGCGGCATTCTCGACCAGGTGCTGCGCGAACTGGAGATTGAGTGCCTTCCCGGCGATATTCCGAGCCACATCGACGTGGATGTGACGAATATGTCGATGGGCGATGTTCTGCGCGTGAGCGACCTGCCGCACTCGGACAAGCTGAAGTTCCTTACCGCTGAAGACACCACCGTGGCGCACGTAGTGGCGATCAAGGAAGAGGCTGCTCCGGCGGCTGAGGAGGTTGCGGCGGCGGCGACTGCTCCGGCTGAGCCTGAAGTGGTCAAGAAGGGCAAGACCGAGACTGCCGAAGCGGCTGGAGCCGAGAAGGGCGCGAAGAAGTAAGTTTTGGCGACTGCGGCAGAAGACGGTTCGTCAAGCGGCGTGCTGGTGGTTGTGGGGCTCGGGAATCCGGGCATCGAATACCAGTTCACGCCGCACAATGCGGGCTTTCTCGCAGTCGACCGTATCGCCGATCAGCATGGCGTGCAGGTGGCCAACCGCCGCTGCCGCGCGCTGACGGCAAAGATTCGGATCGCCGGCCGTGAAGTGATTCTCGCCAAACCCGAGACCTTCATGAACCTCAGCGGTCTTTCCGTCGCGGCGCTCGCGGCCGAGTTCGGGATCGATCCGGCTCGCGAGCTGCTGGTTTTGTACGACGAGCTGGATTTGCCCCTGGGCGTGATTCGCGTGAAAGAGCGCGGCAGCGCGGCGGGGCATAACGGAGCACGGTCGATTTCGGGAGCGTTGCGGACTGACGATTGGGCGCGCATCCGGATCGGAGTGGGTTCGAACGGAGAGCCCGAAGAGGCGTTCCGGCGCGGCAAGGACTATCTGCTGACGCAGCTGCGCAAGAAGGACCTGGCGGTACTGGGCGAGGTCCTCGATCGCGTGGCGCAGGCAGTGGAGGTGGTCGCGGCGAAGGGGATTTCGGCCGCGATGAATGAGTTCAACCGCAGGGACACGGATCCGGCGGAGTAAGCGGGCGGCAAATTTGCCGCTTAGAAAATATGTTTCGGTCACGGTGACGAATTGCCGCCGCGGACGAGAGAAGAGAGAAGCAGAGCATGGATCGTTTCTACGAAGTGATGTTTATCGTGCGTCCGGATGCGGAGGATGCAGATGTGGACAAGCTGATCGCCGGGTTTGAGCAGACGGTCACGAATGGCGGCGGTACGGTTCGCTCCACGGAGAAGTGGGGCAAGCGCAGGCTAGCGTACACGGTGCGGAAGTTCAACGACGGCAACTACATTCTCATGACTATCGACGCCGATGGCGCGCTGGTGCATGAGTTGGAGCGGCGCCTGCGCGTGTCGGAGCCGGTGATCAAGTTCATCACGGTGCGCATGGACGAAGAGCAGAAGCGGCTGGACAAGGTCAAGGCGATCCGCGCGACACGCAAGAAGCTGAGCGCGCAGCCTGCGGCTCCTGTTGAGGGCGTGGCTCAAGAGCCTGCGGCTGAGACCCCGGCGTCGACTCCGACTCCGGCTCCGGTGGAAGCAGCTCACGCCTGATTTTTGATTACGGGATTTCAACGAATTTAACGAAGGACAGGAAACACAATGGCTGACGAAACAACACCACATCGCGCTCCCGAAGGCGGAGCGCCATCGGCATCCGGCCCTCGCTCGGGTGCTGGTCCCAGGACTGGCGGGGGCCCTGGCGGCCCGGGCGGACGCAAGTTCTTCCGCCGCAAGAAGGTCTGCAAGTTCTGCACCGAGAAGATCGACGCGATTCCGTATCGCGACGTGCGCTTGCTGCAGGGCTTTGTGGCCGAGCGCGGGAAGATTGTTCCCCGCCGCCTGACCGGCGTCTGCACGACGCACCAGCGGCGGCTGACCCGCGCCATCAAGCAGGCGCGCAACATCGCTCTGCTGCCATTCGCGGCTAGATACTAGGGCTCAGAAGGGTTAAATCAGGCGACGGCTTCGGCTGTCGCACAGTAGGGCGCAAGAAATCGGGCGCAGGCGCAATCCTGCTCTGCTCTGCGTCAATTGGAGATTCGCATGGAAGTGATTCTGAAGGAAGACATCAACAACCTCGGCCATCGCGGCGACGTCGTGAAGGTAGCTGACGGCTACGGGCGGAATTTTCTACTGCCCAAGAAGCTGGCCATGGAGGCCACGGCGGCGAACAAGGCCGTGATCGAGCAGATGAAGGCATCCGCGGTTCGGCGTTCGGCGAAGGAGAAATCCGAGGCTGAGGCTCTCGTGGGGCAGCTGAACAATGTTTCGCTGGTCTTCGAGCGCAAGGTAGGCGAGCACGATCAGCTTTTCGGCTCGGTCACATCGGCGGATATCACGCATGCGCTCGAGGGGAAGGGCTTTAACATCGACCGCCGCAAGGTGCATCTCGAGGAGCCGCTCAAGCAACTGGGCGAGTTCCATATCCCGGTGCGTCTGCATCGGGAAGTGACGGCGCATGTTGCCGTTACTGTGAAGGCGGACGAGACGGCGGAGTAGGATAGGCAGGGCTCAGGGCTCAGGAAGGCTCCCACGTCCCGGAAGCGGGACGTGGGGCACCGTTCGTTGAAAGCTCAGTGGGCTTGACTTAAGTCTCAAGCCTCCCACTTCGACCTGAGTATCAACTCGCGGCCTATGTAAGAAAGAGCCGCTTGCGAGTAGCCCTTGTCCTTGAAAACAAGGTAGTGCTTCACGACCCGCAAGGTCAGGCGCGTCCAGAAAACAAGAGTCACTATCGGGGATCCGCTGGATCGATAGAACATTCCCTCGTGCTTCAGAACATCACGGTATAGGGGAACAGGCTTGAAGGTGTCTCGATTGGCGGATGAGAGTTCGTGCACCAGTTCGCAATCCATAACCATGACAGCCTTGCCGTGGCGATAGACTTCCCTGAAGAACCAATAGTCGGCGAAATCCAGCGGATAGTTCTGACTGAATCCGCCGAGGCTTTGCAAAAATGACAGGCGGACGACAGTGGCCGAGTTAATGGTGGTTATCGGCTTTACTGCCAATCCATGCCATGAGACGTTCATGGGTCGATGAATCCCAAGGGAAAACCACGTCGGCGCTACGCTCTTTCCACGGACCACAATGTGCGGAACGCAGGCCGCGATCCGGGTATCGTCTCCCTGTTGGTGCAGGATGCTCGAGAGCTTTTCGAAATAGTCGGCAGTCAGGAGGGTGTCCTGGTCCAACAGCAGCAGCCATTCGATGCCGTCTGCCTCTGCCATCTGCATTCCCTGGTTGTAGGCGGGGACGAGTCCGCCATTCGCGGGATCATGCGTGTAGACAAGCGGGATGAAATCCGCCAGCGGGTGCTGGCTCTCCTGTGGCGCAGGAGTGTTGTCGTAAATCAGAAGGCTGATGTCCAAGGGGCAATTGCGGGGACAATTGCGAATTTGATCGTAGAAGCTCCTGATCGTCTTCGAGTCTGCGATCTTCTGCTTGTACAAAACAACTACGGCCTGCAGCTTCATACCCGACTGCCAGATGGGGTCAGCTGCGTTTCGTCTGACTGATTCTTACGATGCACTTCGCGATTTTAACAGTGCGAAATGTTCTGATAGCCTAGTAGGCATCTATGCCTTCCAGTCCCGCGAAGAACCCCCTTCGCCCATCTATCTCATTTTCCGCACTGGTTTCTGACTTTCGCAACGCGCAGCCGTATCCGCATGTCGTGATCGACGAATTTCTGGACACCGATGTGGCCAACGCGATTGCGTCGGAATTCCCCGCCTACAACGAGTCGATCTGGAACGAGTACAACAACGCGATCGAAGTGAAGAAGTCGTGCAACTTCTGGGACCGCTTTCCTCCAGCAACTTACAGGCTCTTCAGCTATCTGAACGGCGACGAGTTCGTTTCGGAAATGAGCCAGTTGATGGGTGAGCCTTTGTATTCCGATCCTGGATTGCATGGCGGCGGCTGGCACACTCA
This sequence comes from uncultured Acidobacteriaceae bacterium, assembly GCA_963782175.1. GTDB lineage: Bacteria > Acidobacteriota > Terriglobia > Terriglobales > Acidobacteriaceae > Silvibacterium. The sequence continues at coordinate 1,147,029 of CAWAIX010000001.1, read as the reverse complement.
CGGAGCCGGCGGCAAGTTGAATATGCATCTGGACTACTCTATCCACCCCAAGAGCGGTATGGAGCGCAGGCTCAACCTGATTATCTACATCCAGCCCGCTTGGAAGGCGGAGTGGGGGGGGAGCCTTGGTTTATGGGCGCACGACGAGGAGAAGAAGGCCCCGGGTGCATTGGTAACGGAGATCCCCTGCATCTTCAACCGGGCAGTGATTTTCGACACGTCGAGGAACTCCTGGCACGGGCTGCCTGAGCCGGTGGCATGCCCTGTGGACAAGCCTCGAAATAGCCTGGCTGTTTACTATATGTCGACAGCACGTGCAGGCGTGCCGGAGCGCGGCCGCGCCCGGTATGCGCCCTATCGGGAACAGGCGAACGATCCAGAGGTCCTCGAGCTGATCAGACTGCGGGGCCAGGTTCAAACATCCGGCAACGTCTATCGCCAACCGAAGAAAGAGAAGTAGGACTCCTCGAACAGGGAAACATCCCCCACGTCCCAGAAGCGGGACGTGGGGCACCATTAGTTGCTCTTCTCGAAGACTACTTCAGCGTCTGCAGGCTGGGCTCGAGCCAGGAGAAAAGGAAGTTGCTGATCTCGGGGAACTGCGAGGCCAGCAGCCCAATGATCGGCACGCCCAGCACGGAGATGAGTTTCTCGTAGAATCCAAGGTCGAGTTTGCCGGGCTCGGTTGAAGTGGTTCGGCTGAGGATCGTATCGCGGTGCATTTGCGCGAAAACCGCCACTACCACGATTACAAATGCCAGCAATAATCCGATGAGGAGCACCATAATGGAGTGGTGCGGAACGACGGCGTACCCATTGAGCGCCATAAGCAGGAAGAAATAGCTGAAGGTGAAGGCCAGGATGTGGCTGCGGATATCGAGCAACACGTGCTGGATGGCGTAGATGTAGAGCAGGCCGACGAATTCCTCGGCGTTGGCCTCGAGTGAATCGGCCTCGGCGGATTTCGTCAGGACATCCTCGATATCCTTCGCCGTAACGTCGAGGGATGTCGCGAGCGGCTCCTTGTGGCGGCTGGTTTCCGAGATAATTCCGGCGATGACCTCGGTGGCGCACCTGCACAGCACCCACTGAAACTTGTAGAATCCGCGCACGCGCGACACGCGCTCCTGATAACAATCGGAGTCGGGCACGGCAGTGAGTTTGGCGTATTTCCTGCCGGCGTACAGAATCCAGCGGCTTACTTCCAGAGGGCAATTGCGGTCGAGGTACATGCGCCGCATAGATTCGTGCGCACGGGAGAGAGGCTTGTAACGCACAGCCGGTGACTGATCGATGCTGAACCAGAGGCGACGCCACGAGAATCCTGAGACGCGGCTGAAGCAGGCGCGCAGCGTTGACCGCTCGAGCGGCCTCAGAAGGCCCCGGTGGAGGCAGACCCACATCAGGATCACCCAGGCGATTTCATGCAACATGACGAGCACAAGGGCAAAGGTGCAGATGCTGAGCAGGATGGAATAAGAGCGCGTCTCAAAGGTTTCGAATCCGTGCGGGAAAAGCAGATAGGCGGAGAGCAACAGGAGCACGAGAGTGGAGAAGAGCAGAATCGCGGGCAGGGCGGGAAGACTCGCCGCGGGCTGCTGCGTCTGTTTTCTGCGATGCCGCCTTGCTTTGGCAGATCCGTGGCGTTTCGCCCAGTATTCCCGCAGTTGCGATGGAAGCAGGTTCTCAAGCTTGGACCAGAGCATGCGCCACGGAGAGTAGCAGGCCAGCAGGATATCCCTGACATTTTCGCTGGTGATGAATTGAAGCAGGGCGGGAGAGCCTTTTCCTCCGTAGCTGGGTATGCGAGGCTTGTGCAGCGGCGAGAAGGCAAGCAGGGATTGAATGTGCCTGGAGACCAGGCAGATGACGGCGATGCAGAGAAAGATGAAGGGCAGGACCGGGCAGACTCCGCTGAAGAGGTGCTGGCTGCGGTAGAGGTAAAAGAGGCTGGCGGCAAAATCGCCGGGCTTGACCCAGTGGAAGAGAAGCTGCGCGATAAACGTCAGGATGATCAGCACCGTGGCCGACCTGACCCGCCGTTTTTGCCACCCGGTGCTCCGTTGATGCGTTGTTTTTTGCTGAGCTGCTTTTGTGAACGCCGTTCGTATCAGCCAGATGGCGAAGAGCAGCAGCACCAGTTCGAGAAAGAGCAGACCGCAGTTGAGCGGATCGTTGAAGAAGCGCCAGCCCGGAAGATCGAGGATCAAGAGGCGCGCGATCCAGGAATAAGTGAGGATGATGACAAGCACGATCCAGGCGCGGCGCTCGGCGTTAGTTCCGGGGATGTCGAAGAGATATTGCGGCCAGCGGTCGAGGCGTGCGAAGAGGCAGAAGATGAGTCCGAACAGGATGAAGAGCGCCAGCAGGCAGACTGCGGCGAGCCGCGCGGGCAGAAGCTGGGTGGCTTCGGGCCGGCGGATGGGAATGCCGGCGATGGTGAATGGAGCCGTCCACCAGGAATCGAACATGCGCGGCGGGATAATTTCATCATCATTAAATCGTCCCGAGTTACCGGCGCAGATGTCGACCAGAGAAGAACGCAAGGCGGGGCCCCCGCTGGGCGATGGGGCATCTGTCGGGGCATCGTCGGCGCAAGCGTCGAAGGGCAGAGCGTTTTCGTCCTCACCACGGGGGTCCAGCAGCGCAACCGGCCAGAAGCCGCCGCGTCCGACGGCGGTGAGCCACAAAGGCGGGTGAGAGCCGCCGCGGAATGGATCGCTGTACTCTGCGAGCCATAGAGGCTTCGGCGAACGAAAGTAAATGGGGTCCTCGGCTGTCGCTGCCGCCGCTTTAGCATCGATCGGCGCGTTTCCGAATGGCGCGAGCTCGAGAAGGCGAACGGCGTTGTATACGCCGGTGGTTTCGAAGGATGAGAAGAGCCGGTCCGGCAGAATAGATCCGAAGGGACTGGCGTGATCGGGCTGATAACCGGGCATGGATGAAAACCGGCCGGTCCACTGAATATTGTCAGGAATGAGCGGGTAGCTGTTCACCGCGAGCATGCCGCGGAAAATACTGACGTCTGGAGATCGCTCGAAGAGGAGGTCGTTGTTGAGCAGCACCACGCGAAGATCGGGCAGACTGTGGCTGAGGTAGCGTGCCACGAAGATCACATCGAGCACGTCTGTCCCATTGATGACGGCAATCCGAATCCGCTCGCGGTCCATGGCGCGCATCATCTCAGACAAGATGGATTCTTCGGACACTGGGTTCTGCGAGCTGGAAAACGGGGGAACGGAATCTTCCTCTTCGTGGCGGTCTTCAAGGCTCAGGGTCAGGTCCTGCTGGGTTTGCGACTGATTGCTCTGCCCCACCTGGCGGCTGAAGATAGAGTTCTTCTCATAGGCGTTGCGCAGCTGGGATATCTCGCGCGGATAGTGGAATTGCATGGGACGCCTGTTCGGGTTCGGATGGCCATTTTCGCCGACAGAAGAAGATGAGCTTTCCCTGGTCGGACCCCCGCTAGTTTCAGGGTGCGCTGTCGATGACAACAGATTGCCGAAGGGGGTTTCATCTTCAGAGACGAAAGCGATCTCCTCGGGCGAAATGTGCTGCGCACGACCAAGATAGTCGACAAGAATGTCCCGAACGGCCCTCGCGCTTTCATCCATAGAAATGAAATTGGCCGCACTCAGTCCGGGAAAATTCTTCGACTGGAGAATCAGTTTGCGGCTGGTCGATACCGATCCACTGACGACCTGCGCGCCTTCAAAGCACGCCGAGCGATCGGCAGTGGGATTTTTGCAGTTCTGGGCCAGTAGCAAGGTATCGAGCGTCGACAGTGAGGCCGAAAACGTCGGCCCAAGGACGCGCAGGGTTCCCGCCGGCTGGTCATTGTTCTTTTCCCTGCGCTCAAGGGCGCGCCAGCCGCGCATGGCATTGATGAATTGATCCTGGCGGAGGATGCCGCTGGTGGGGGATTCTCCTACGAGGAAGACGACGAGGAATTTGTCTCCCACTTCGCGCGCCTGGAAACGATTCCTGCGAAAGAGCAGAAATCCGGGAGCGCACTCGCGGTCGGCATCGAAGGCGTGGTTGTTCGTGCGCTCGACAGCGTCCTGGGAGGCCTGATACGGAACCGGATCCCAAGGCAGCCACTGGTTTGTGTAGATCCAGCCGGCGGAGTCCTCGGAGGTGCGGTCCTGAAGGGCCTCCTGGATCACGTCGACGTTGCGGTCGAAGAGCAGGGCGAGGTGGGTGTGAACGGGATCGGGGATGAGGGCGATTATGGCCTCGGCGGCCGGGCCGCCAGCGGCCGTTTTATCCCCGGTCTGGGCGGCATAGTTGAGGCCGAACTCGCCGAGTTTCTCCTGCATCTCCCATTTTGCGACGGAGCAAACATCGTCGGGGTTGAGCAGCTTGCGGGTGCCGATCTGGGGGACGTTGGAGCTCGCGGCTTTCGAGTTTGTTGCGGGCTCCTGCGCGGCGGCAGGACGCCGCTCGGTCGAGGCGGTTTCGGGTGCCACCGGCGGCGTGGATCGCGGAGCGGCGAAGAAGGCCAGCATCACCAGAGCGAAGCCGGGCATGAGGTAGTTCCGAAGCATGGAACTCTCCAAACGACAATGCGGGGCCTGGGGGATGGGCCGCAAAGGATGGTGAGAAAATTCAACGCGCAGTTACGAATGCGCGGGCGTGCAGGGTTCGGGACCGCCTGAAATTACGCACCGAATGCTAGCGAAAGCGGCACGCGTTATCAAGCAATTACGACTTTGGGGGGATGGCTGCGAAGGTGCGGGGCGTGGGACGCTAGAATATCTGGACCAGCGCCGGCTGCCGCCCCAACCTACATTTCACCTAAGATCATGCGGATTTGCATTGTTGCCGAACACGCGTCGTACAAATTCGGCGGAGAAGCCGTACTGCCGCTGCACTATTTTGCCGGCTTGCGGCGGCTTGGCATCGACGCCTGGCTGGTCGTGCATTCGCGGACGCGAGCGGAGCTGGAGGCGGTGCTTCCCGATGAACGTGAGCGCATGCGGTTCATTCCCGACGCGTGGTTCCACAAGCTGCTCTTTCGCCTGAGCGGATTTCTGCCACGGCGGATTTCCGAGGCAAGCCTGGGGCTGCTAAGCCAGCTTGCCACGCAATGGCTGGCGAGCAAGATTGTGCGCGAGCTGATCGCGACCGAGGGCGTGGACCTGGTCCACCAGCCGATTCCGGTCTCGCCGCGCTTTCCTTCGCTGATGACGGGGCTGGGCGTACCGGTGGTGATCGGCCCGATGAATGGCGGCATGGAATATCCGGCAGCGTTCCGGCATGCGGAGTCGGCATTGAGCCGTGTGGCGATCGGCTTCGGGCGCGGGCTTTCGGATTTCTTCAATTCGCTACTGCCGGGGAAGAAGCGCGCCGATGTGCTGCTGGTGGCCAATGAGCGCACACGGCTGGCGCTGCCCTCGGGCGTGCGCGGGTGCGTGATCGAGTTGGTCGAGAATGGCGTGCAGCTAGGGACGTGGGCTGGCTCCGGTAGTGTCATGAAGACGAGCAGGCCGCGATTTGTCTTTCTGGGAAGGCTGGTGGACTGGAAGGCTCTGGATATTGTGATCGAAGCGCTCGGCCGCGTGCCGGGAGCAGAGCTTACGGTCATCGGCGACGGGCCGATGCGCGAGCCGTGGCGGCAGGCGGCAGAGCGGTACGGCGTGGGGGATCGGGTGGAGTTCACGGGATTTCTGCCGCAGGCCGAATGCGCGCCACGGCTGCGCGATGCGCTGTCGCTGGTGCTGCCGAGCATCTACGAGTGCGGCGGCGCGGTGGTGCTCGAAGCGATGGCGAGCGGGATTCCGGTAATTGCAACGAAGTGGGGCGGTCCAGCGGATTATCTCGACCCGAGCTGCGGGTTTCTGGTCGAGCCGAGGAGCCGCGAGGCGATGGTTGAGGGATTTGCCGCGGCGATGACACGGCTGATGTCCGAACCGCGGCTGCGCGACGAGCTGGGCGCAAATGGGCGCGAGCGCGTCGAGCAGCACTTCGACTGGGAGAAGAAGGTCGACCACATCGTTGAGATTTATGCCGGACTGCTTCCGGCAGGTTCTCGTACGTACGCCGAAGCCGCGATTCCGCGGTAAAGCCGACCCACGTCAGGCGGCCTCGCTCAGGCCACCTCGTTCATCAGGGTGCCGATGCCGTCGATGGTGATGTGTATCTCGTCTCCGCTGCGCAGGGAGAAATGATCGGGCGGCACGATGCCGGTGCCGGTGAGCAGGAAGCATCCAAAGGTAAAGCTGTGATCGCGGAAGAGGTATTCGACGAGCACGGATGGGTCGCGCTTCAACTCGGTCAGCGTGGTTGAGCCGGAGAATTCGGCGACGCCGGAGCGGAGGATCTCCATGCGAATGCGGGTGGTTGGCGGCATGGGATCGGACTGGATGACGATTCCGGGGCCGAGCGCGCAGCTCTGGTCGTAGACCTTGGCCTGCGGCAGGTAGAGGGGGTTTTCGCCTTCAATGTCGCGGGAACTCATATCGTTGCCAATGGTGTAGCCGATGATGCGACCGCGAGGATTGGCGAGCAGCGCCAGTTCTGGCTCGGGAACCGACCACTTAGCGTCGGAGCGGATGCGGACCTTGGCATCGGGGCCAGCGACCTTGTGGGCTACGGCTTTGAAGAAGAGCTCGGGGCGCTCGGCAGAATAGACACGGTCGTAGAAATCTCCACCGCCGGCGTCTTTCGATTCCTCGATGCGGGCGGAGCGGCTGCGATAGTAGGTGACCCCCGCGGCCCAGACCTCCTGGTGATCGATGGGCGCCTGAAACGCAAGGGGAACGGCGGGTCGCAGGGGTGCTCCGCTGGAAATAACCGACTGCAGGCGCAGGTAGGGGTCCTCGACTGCGATCAGGGCATCGAGGGATTCGTCGACCGGGTAGTATTCTCCATTCTCTTCCACCACAACGCCGCCCTGAGTCCGAAACAGCTTCATCCATCCTCCTTCGAAAGTTGGTCTGCTTGTAGAAGGATAGACTGTGACGCGCCGCTATTCGATGTGGTAGATGTGAAGAGTCTTGCCGGCATCGGCGACCGGCTTGTATTGCAGCACCCATCCGAACGCGTCGGGGTGGGAGCGAAGCATGGTCTCGCTGACGACGACCCATCCTTTCACCGGTTGATTGTCGGGGAGTTTTCTCCAGCCGGGCAGATCATAGGAGTCCAGATTGGCGCCGCCGCTGTAGGCGATGGCGACATCCGATGCGTGCAACTCTTCAAGCTTGTCGTGTAGCTGGAAGAGGCCCTGTCCCCAGTCAAAGTCGCTGTCGATGGCGATGTACCCGCCGCGCGAGGCGACCGGCTCAATGAAATAGGTCAGGAAGTCGGGAGCGCTGCGCAGGCATCCGACGAACTGCCAGCCGAGAAGAACTATCACGACGCCGAGAACAATTTTCCTCGAGCTTTCGAACCTTCTATATAGTTCGAGTGCGGCGAGCGCGGCCAGCATGGCGAAGAACGGATAGATGACGAGCACATGACGCACGCCGAGATTGACGTGCGACATGGTGGCGACGAGGATCGGGCTCACGATGGCGACGAGGGGAACGAAGGCAAATTCGTCCGCACCAGACACAAGCCTGCGGATAGCGTAGAAAGCTCCGACAAGGGTGAGCAGCATGAAGGGGATCGGGGTCTTGAGCAGGATGATGACCGGATAGAAGTACCAGCGGCCGCCGTAGTAGACGTGTCCAAAGAGATATCCCGGCGGCGGAAATTTCTTGAAGCGCTGGGCGACACGCAGCCCCTGGAAATACTGGTTCGCGGGCAGATGGTTGACGACAGCGCCGACCACGCCCTTTGCCGGCCCGAATTTCTGGAGCGCGTGTTCGACTGTGTGCTGGGATTTTGGATCGCTCGTGGCAATCGATCCGACGGAGAAGTGATAGCCGGCCCATATCGTAACCGATACTGCTACTAAAAAGACCAGCCAAGACAAAGCGCGGGGGAAAAGACGCTTCTTCCAGAGCACGTAGACGAGAAATGCGAATCCGCAGAGCACCAGATAGGGCGCGGCGGAGAGCTTCGAGATGCAGGCGAGGCCGAATGCGATACCTGCAAAGGTGCATCGCCAGGGCCTCGGGTCATTGAATGCCTGCCAGATCAGGTCAACCGCGAGCAGAAAGGTCGCCGTAAATGTCATGTCCGTTGTTGCGACCGAAGCGTGCGCCAGCACCGGTGGGCAGATGGAGAACAGGAACACTGCCATCGCAGCGGGCCATGGCCCCAGCCATCGCCGCGTGATGCGCCAGGTCAGGAAGGCCGCAATCAGGAAGTAGGGAAGAATGCCAAGACGGGCAGCGGTCAATACGGTGTGGAGCTGGGCTATGCCGTGCGCGGCAAGGATCCGGTTGCCTTCGTCCCACGGGTTAACTACGCCCGATGCGTCGGTGAGTCCGAAGTAACGGATGCCGAGCAGCCAGGGCCCGATGGCTGTGGAAACGCGGGGCAGCGGGGGATCGATGGCGTCGATGGTGTAGCGTCCCTGGACGAGCCACTGCATGCCGGTGCCGATGTGCGCCGATTCGTCCCAGGTCTGGCTCAGGTCGCGATAGCTCCAGGAGATAAGGAGCGTGGCGATGATGACCGAGGCGAATGCGAAGGCCGCGGGCAAGCGAGATGAGTTCATCCAGCCGGGCTTGGAAGCCGACAGTCTTTCGGTTTCCGGCGATTTCGTGAGGACTTCCATGGCAGAACGTTTCCTTGGTTGAAGTTTGTCTACTTGGCCTGAGCGCGGTCGGGCTGCTTGTATTCGATCAGCGCGCGTTTGTTGCCGCGTCTCCGATCGATTGCGTACGTGATTTGTCCAACGCAGATGGGGATTTGCTGAAGATGGGAATGGATGCCGTAGAGCAGCAGCGTGCCGGTCTCACGAGATTTCCAGCGCGACTTCCAAGCCGAGCGGAGCGAGAGAACCAGCAGAAGCGCGAGCCATAGACCGAGCGGGATAAGCGAGAGGCGCAACGCGCTAAGCAATAAGGCGAGGGCGAAGCTCGCCATCCAGAAGCTGCCGCGAATGAGGTTGCGCCTACGTTCGGCGCTCCAGAATTTGTCTTCGCTGGCACGAAAGCGGGCCGAGATTTCGGCGAAAGCATGGCCGGCGCGGGCGGCGTGCTTCCAGTACTGGCGGAAGCGCGTGATCTGAAGATCGTGGCCGGTCATGGGGTGGTCGATGTGCAAGATGCGATAGCCCAGGGCGCGCATGCGGCGGCAGAGTTCAGGCTCCTCGCCTGCGATCAGCTCGCTGTCGTACCCGCCGGCTTCTTCGAGGGCGCTACGGCGCATGAGCACATCGCCGCCGCAAAACTCGGCAATGCCGGGCGCGTAGACCCAGTCGAGATCGAGGATGCGGTTGTAGATGGAGGCTTCGGGATGAATCTCACGCCGGTGGCCCCAGACTGCGACGATCGAAGGATCGGTCAGCATGGGTTCGAGGGCGGCCCGGACGAAGCCGGGATGAAGGATGGTATCGCCATCGAGAAAGAGGATGTATTCCCCTCTGGCGGCGCGCCAGCCGGCGTTGCGCCCCATGGCGGCAGTGGTGCGTTGCGCGTCGAGGACGATGACGCGGGCGCCGTACCGAGCGGCGAGTTCGGGGCTGCCGTCTCTCGAAGCGGAGTCAACATAGATGAGCTCGGCGCCGTTCGCGTGGAAGCCGGGGATGCGCAGGACAGACTCGAGGCAGCGAGCCAGGCGCTGGCCTTCGTTGCGTCCGATAAGGACGATAGAGATGGAGGGCGTGGCCTTCATGCTGTTTGCACTAACGGTCACGCGCGCACCTCAAGCAGTTCAGGGTGGGCTTCCGGTGCGGGCTGCCTGTCTTTCCGGGGGATGATGCGAGCCGGGATGCCGACGGCGATGGAGTTCGCGGGCACATCGGTGATGACGACGGCGTTGGCTCCGATGGCGACGTCGTCGCCGATGCGGATGGGACCGAGGATCTTGGCTCCGGCTCCGATGTCGACGCGGTTGCCAATGACGGGAGCGCCTCGCACGCCGGTGTGGCGGAGTCCGACGGTGACGCCGTTGCGGATCACGCAGTCGTCGCCGAAGACGGCGTCTCCGCTGATAATGATGGCTCCAAAATGATCGATGCGGAATCGGCGGCCGAGTGTGACTTCGCAGGGCAGCTCGATGCCGGTGAGGATTTCCGAGATGGGCTTGAGCAGCTTGTAGAGAAACGAGAAGGCCAGCCGCAGCCAGCGCCAGCGGATGGTATAGCGCCACCGGCCGAAGCGGTAGACGACCATGACCCACATGCCCTGGCGGGACCACTGATGGTCGTAGGTACGCCAATCCTCCCGGAGATTCTCAAACACCTGGTGCTCCTCACACGCGAACGGCATGCCTCAGGCGATGCGGGTTCGCTGCAACGACTCTCTCTGCTGGCGCGGGGGCAACGCCGATCTGGGGAAAAAACTCAGGCGCTGACTTCGCCGCGCTTAGCCTTCTCAACAATGCCGTACTTCTGCAGCTTGTACAGGAAGGCCTTGTAATCGATCTTCAACTGGGCCGCGGCCTGACGCCGGTTCCATCGGGTAGCGCCCAAAGCATCGAGCAGAAGGCGGGTTTCCGCTTCGCGCGAGTTGCGCTCGAGGTGGTCCATGGTTACGACGTTGATCGTCCCGTTGCTGATGGCGCCATTTGCGCTGCCGTTGCTCTTGCCGTTGCTCGCATGCACCACGGGTGTTTCGTGCGGAGGGAGGGACGCACTGAGGCGCTTGAGCTCCTGCGCGAGCACATGCGGATCCTGATAGACAAGGAAGCGGCGCATGACGTTCTCGACTTCGCGCACGTTGCCGGGCCAGTTGTAGGCGAGCATCGCCTGCTCTAATTCCCTGGTGATGACGGGCGGCTCGGCACCCGGCGGAAGATGGCGGCGCAGCAGCGTTTCGGCCAGCGGGATGATCTCGTCGCGGCGCTCGCGCAGCGGAGGAATCACAATGTTGATGACGTTGAGGCGGTAGTAGAGGTCTTCGCGAAAGGCGCCGTCTTCGATTCCCCTGGTCAGGTCGCGGTGCGTGGCGGCCATGACGCGAACGTCCACCTTGACGATGCGGCGGCTGCCGAGCGGCTGCACTTCGCCGTCCTGCAGGACCTGCAGGAGCTTGGCCTGGAGGCGGATGTCCATATCGCCGATCTCGTCGAGCAGGATGGTTCCACCCTGCGCAAGCTCGAACTTCCCGGGCTTATCGATGGTGGCCCCGGTGAAGGCGCCCTTCTCATACCCGAAGAGCTCGCTTTCAATCAACTCGGAGGGCAGCGCGGCGCAGTTCAGCTTAAGGAACGGCTTGCCGGCGCGCGCGGAGTAGGCGCAGAGGCGGCGGGCCATCACTTCCTTGCCGACTCCGGTTTCGCCGTGAAGCAGAACCGGGACATCGGCCATGCCGACGCGGGAGAGGAAGGATTCCGAATAATGCTGGATGCTGGGAGTCGAGAGATCGCACGGGACCATGCGCGACGACTCGGCAGTTTTTTCGGCCGAGGGGCGGCTTGCAGAATCTTCGATGGCTTCGCAGATGGCGCGGTAGGAATCTTGGTGGTCGAGCGGCGTCTTGAGAATATACAGACCGCGCACCGAGGTACGGAATTCGCAATGCAGGTCGTGCAGTTCGTTGACGGCGAGGATGAGGGCGAGGTGCGGGCGCGAGGCGCAGATCTCGAGTATGGTATCGAGGTCCGCCTGGCGACGCATGCCGACGTTGGAGACGACGGCCGGAATCATCAGAGCATGATTGCGCAGGTGCGGGAGAGCCTCAGGCAAGGTCCGCACGGGCAGCACGCTGTATCCGTCGGCCTTGAGGCCTTCGATCAACTGCTCATGAGAATGCGGATTTTCACCAATTAGCAGAATAAGCCCGGACATGGCACCCCACGCAGGAATGAGAATGTTCGAACAACACGAAACAAAAATCAGTCCATAAAAGTTGTCACCTACAGTGGGGCGACAACTTATTGCTTGATAGGCGGATCATAGCGTCTCGAGGGTTGCGGGGCAAAACCACTTTTGTGTGAATTACCGTTACGCATTACCTGCGATAGCCGGTTTTGCTGCATACGGTAACCAGGTTAGAGTTACCAACGAGAGCAGCTCCTTGAGCTCTCTCTGCCATTCGACCACAGCGGCTGTTTCCAGAGTTCAAATTTTTTGGGAATTGTGGAGACTCTTTCGGACCGCCTGGGTACATTTCGCGAGCCTTGAGATCAACAAAATATTGTCGAATCGCGTTTCCGCGCTTTGGCCACCCGATTGCATTTTGCCAAGTCGAGTAGTTGCTGGGGCATGGCCCATGAGTAACCACGGACTTCAGATTTGCAAAGGGTAAGAGACAGTGAGCCTTGGTCGAGAGATTTATCCCAACCTCAAGTTAAGAATCTACACCAGCGGAATCCGGCAGAACCGGCTGGCCAAGATGCTGGGTATCGATGAAGCCCACCTAAGCCGGATCATCAATGGATTTCGCCAGCCGAGCGGCGACATCCGCGAGCAGCTTGCGGCCATTCTTCGGAGCGATCCGGAATGGCTGTTTTACAGGATGCAGATCAACGACCCGACCCTGATGCAAGAGGAGCAGCCTCAGGTAAAGGTTTAGGCCCGGCAGTTCGCCGATCGGTGCCTGGTCGCACAACTCACGAGTCAGTTCCCCCCAAGATTCAGCGCTTCACCGGCGGCCTCAGGACCGAAACGGGCGGAGCCTGCAACGGAAGACAATGGAACCTTCGACAACAACCCGGCAGCAATGGTTCGCAGTGCAGACGCGTTTCCGCTATGAGCAGCGCGTGTCCGGCGACCTGACCGCGAAGGGAGTGGAGACCTATCTGCCACTCCTGCGTGAAGTGCATAGCTGGAAAGACCGCAAGAAGTCGCTGGAGGTGCCGGCTTTCGGCGGCTACCTCTTTGTCCGCTTCGAGGAGACGCAGCGCAACCGCGTTCGCGTGCTCGAGACCGGCGGAGTTGTCCGGCTGCTTGGCAACCAAAGCGGCCTTGAGCCGGTGCCGGACGGCGAGATCGAGTCGCTGCGGCTTTCGCTCGGAAGCGGGGCTCCGTGTGCGCGCCATCCCTACCTGGCTGCGGGAGCGCTGCTGCGCATCGAGCGCGGGCCACTCCGCGGTCTCGAGGGACGGCTGGTGCGGGCAGCGAATGCGCTTCGGCTGGTGGTATGCGTCGCCTCGGTGGGGCAGGCGATCGCCGTCGAAGTGGCGCGCGAGGACGTTGCTCCGGTTACAGAAACAGAAACCGCCGTCGCCGAACGGCTGCGCAGGGCTGAAGTGCGAACCTGCGAGCTGATCGATATGCGGATCGACAGCCCTCAACTGATCGCAAGCCGCGAGAAAGCGGCTTCAGGGTCCGTTCCTATGTGAAACGGATCGGTACAAAGGCCCCGGCCCCCCGGATTTCAACGCTTCCTGAACGACTTTGCAGTATTGAGGTTTCGCAATTTATGCCTGGTTTTACTTCCAATTCTGTCGCGGTACTCGGCGTTCCGTTCAATAACGTAACCATGGATGAGGCCGTGCGCATCATCGAAGATAAGATCGACAGCGGTGGCTACCATCAAGTAGCGACGGCGAATGTGGATTTTCTGATGCACGCGATCCACGACCCGGAGCTGCAGAACATTCTGTGTTCCTGCTCGCTGGTTGTGCCGGACGGCATGCCGATTCTGTGGTCGGCGCGGCTGATGGGATCGCGGCTCAAGGAGCGCGTGTGCGGCATCGATCTGGTTCCGCGGCTCGCGGAGCTCTCGGCGCGGCGCGGTTACAGCATCTATCTGCTGGGCGCGAGCGAGAAGAGCTCGCAGCGCGCGGCGGAAATCCTCGAGGAGCGTTATCCGGGACTGCGCATTGCCGGCCGGTATTCTCCGCCGGTGAAGCCGCTCGAGCAGATGGACCACGAGGATATCCTGGAGCGCATTGAGATGGCGCAGCCTGACATTCTGCTGGTGGCCTTCGGGAATCCGAAGCAGGAGAAGTGGCTCTCGATGCACCGCGACCGGCTGCGGGTGCCGGTTTCGATCGGTATCGGCGGCTCACTGGACATGATCGCCGGCAAGCTGTCGCGTGCGCCACGCTGGATGCAGAAGAGCGGCATGGAGTGGATCTTCCGTGCGATGCAGGAGCCGCGGCGGCTCGCAGGACGCTATCTCAACGACGCTCTTACGCTGGGCCGGTACCTTCCGCAGCAGATGGCCGCAACGGCGACACAGCCGCGCGTCACCGGTCCGTCCCGCATCGTGCCAACGGAGCTTGGCGATACGGTGGTGATCGCGATTCAGGGCAATCTCACCGGCGAGAGCCTGAGCGAGTTTGAGCGCGAGACGCGGAATGCCGCCGACGCGGGCAAGCACATCGTGCTCGACATGACGGAAGGCGCGTACTTCGGGCCGAACACCCTGGGATCGCTGGTGCAGCTGATGACGTCGATGCAGCGGAGCGAGCTTCACCTCTGGCTGGCCGGGATGCGGCCTCACCTGTTGCGCCTGCTGCGCGGCGCGCGCCTGGACAGCTGCTTCCGGATTACTTCGAGCGTTGCCGACGCACTTTACCGCATTGCCAAGGCCGAGCATACCGCGCTGGCGCCTATGCCGGCTCTGCACAGCCTGCGGCGCAAGGCCGGCCCGGCCGTTCAGCTGCGGCTCGAAGGATTGCAGAACATTTGTCAGAAGATGGCGGTGAGCGGCCAAACCATGCCGCTCGATTTCGGCCAGGGCCTGAACCACGCCTCACGGTACGGATTCAAAGTCTCAGTTGGATAGCGGAAACGGCCGCAGCAGACTCCATCCCGAGACTGCACGTATCGGGACAAACAATTTGATGACGCAGGCGGGCTGATCCCCGACCCCAGAACTTTGCCGCCACTGAAAGGCGCTCGACGCGATGATTCATTTTCTCTATTTGCTTTTCGGCCTGATGCTCGTAGCCGCTACGCTGCCGCTGGTGCTTGAACTCGCGCTGGTGACGGCGGGCTCGCTGCTGCCGCGGAGGAAGGCTGAAGGTTCGGCGGCGGCGAATCGGCCACACAGCGATTTCCCGCTGGCGGTCGTGATTCCGGCGCACAACGAGGAGCTGCTGGTAGGACGCTGCGTCCGGAGCCTTCACGAATCGGCTGCGGGCAGCACTGAGCTGAGGATTCTGGTGGTCGCGCACAACTGCACCGACGCGACGGCGGAAGAGGCGCGTGAGGCAGGCGCGGAGGTGCTCGTATACAACGATCTCGCAGCGCGCGGCAAAGGCTTTGCGCTGAGCCACGGCTTCGATCATGCGCTGGCAGGCGGGTGCGAGGCGGTGCTGGTCATCGATGCGGATTCTGTCGTCTCGCGGAACCTGATTGGGTCGGTGCAGGCGGCGCTGGCGGCGGGCGCCGAGGGGGTGCAGTGCCGGTACGAGATGGAGAGTTCGACGGAGAAGCCAAGCAGCCGGCTGGCGGCCCTGGCGCTGCGCGGGTTCAATGTGATCCGCCCGAGGGGACGAGAGCGGCTTGGGCTTTCAGCGGGGATATTCGGCAACGGCTTCGCGCTGAGCCGCACCATTCTCGCAGAGGTGCCGTATGGGGCCTTTTCGGTCGTTGAAGATCTCGAATACCACCTCACACTGGTGATGAAGAAGAAGCGGGTGCGTTTTCTCGAGGATGCGCGGGTCCGGGCGTCGCTTCCGGCGTCGAGCGAGGGCGAGACGGTGCAGCGTTCCCGGTGGGAGGGCGGCAGGTTCCACGCAGCGCGGGTGTGGACGCTGCCGTTGCTCGGGGAAGTGCTGCGCGGACGGCTCCGGCTAGCCGAGCCGTTGTTCGATGTGGCCTGCCTGCCGATAGCTTACGGCGTCTTTGCCTTAGTTCTAGCTGCCTGCATACCTGTTCCGGCAATCCGCGCCTATGCGGCGGTTGCGCTGATGGTGGTCGCGGGGCACGTATTGGCGGCGGCGGCCGGGCCCAATTTTCTGAAGACGCTGGGGCTGCTGGCGACGGCTCCGCTTTACATCGTGTGGAAGCTGCGCCTCCTGCCCTCGATCGTGCGCGGATCGCGCGGCAAGGCGGCGTGGGTGCGTACAAATCGTGACTCCAACTTTAGGAGTATTTCCTAAACTACTGGGCAGAGGGATGATTAGAAACACTGGCGCAAACCCCGGAAAGCGTTCATTCGACCGGGTGATTGAGGAACCGCGGAGAGGCCGCCCCATGAGATTCGCATTACGGTCAACTCGGACAGCCGGCATCGCAGTGGCGATGAGCATCGGAGCAATCTGGCTTCCGGCGCAGCAGCCCTCCGCGACGGCTACGCAACCCGCCGCGACCGCTACGCTGCCAGCCCAGACGGGCGGACAATCTCAAACCCAGTCTCAGGATCCGCCGACGCCGCAGTTGAAGCTGAGCCCCGAAAAGCAATTGCAGAATTTTGAGCCGGCGCTCAACGAAGAGTACACGCTAGGCCCCGGTGACGAGATCAGCCTGGATTTTCCGGGACGCCCGGAGCTGTCGCGCAAATACATCGTGGGACCGGATGGGCGGATCACGCTGCCCATCGCCGGCCCGCTCATGGTGGCCAACCTGTCGCGCGCCCAGGCTGCCAAGGCCATCGTCGATGCCCTTTCGACGGACTACAACAACCTCAGCGTCACGGTGAACGTGGACAAGTACGGGTCGAACCGGGTGACGGTGCTGGGCAATGTAAAGAATCCCGGAGTGTTCTACTTCGACAGCACTCCGACGCTGCTGGACGCGGTGTCGCGGGGCGGTCTGCAGTCGACGCCTTCGAACAAAGACGGGCTGCCCGACCGGGTGATGGTCTATCGCGGCAACGACCAGGTGATGGAAGTGGATCTTCGCGCGCTGCTGCGGGGCGGGAGCGCCATGGGGGATGTCCGGCTGCGCCGCAACGATATTGTCTTCGTACCTTCGCAGGCCGATCAGTTTGTTACAGTGCTGGGCGAGGTCAAATCTCCGGGCGCGATTCCCCTCAGCTCCGAATCCACGCTGCCCTCGGTGCTGGCGCAGGCCGGAGGGCTGGGCGAAGGCGCGGGAAATTCTCCGAACATCACCATTATCGAGAAATCAAACAACACTTCGCGGGTGATTCCGTGGAAGCAGTTGATGACACCCAGCGGCATATCGGAAGTGAAGCTGGAGCCGGGCGATGTGATTGTCGTACCGAAAACTGGTTTTTATAAATTGACTTACGTCATGCAAAGGATCAGTCCCGTGACCAGCTTGCTGACATTTGCCACGCTGGCGGGGCTTCCTTAGCGATTGTTTGCGGTTTGAATCTGCCTTGTCTCCGGAAGCAGAGCGTTTTCGGTTCGATTTGTTCCGGCAGCACAGGACTTCAAGGACCTGGAATCCATGTACATAACTCCACGACAACTCGAACCGCAGCAGCCCGCGAATCTTCCGCCGGCACCACGGCCCTCAATGGGAGGCAGCGGGCTCGGGATCCGGATCAATGTACTGCGCAGCATCAAGATACACGCGATTACGGCGAGTCTGATCGCGATCGTGACCTTCGGCCTGGGTCTCGCCGTGGTTCTGCGCCACAAGCCGACCTATTCGGCCACGGCGATCATTTACGTCTCGCCGAATTTCCCGAAGACGCTGACCGACGACCGTGAGCAGCAGTATCAGTACGAGACCTACATCCAGGAAGAGATACACACGGTCACGCGCTACGACGTGATTGCCGATGCCATCAAGAGTATGCCGGCGGGAACCTGGCGGTTCCCGGGCGAAACCGAACAGTCGGCGGTTGGGCGGCTGCAGGGCTCGCTCGATATCGAGCGCATTGGCGCCACTTACCAGGTAGCCATCACGCTGATGGGAGGCCGTCCCAATAACCTGGCAGAGATCGTGAACGCGGTGGCGAATACCTACATCGAGAAGGCCAAGGATGAGGAATTCTACGGGCGCGATCAGCGTCTGGATACGCTGCGCCAGGAGCGCATGCGCATTCAGACCGAACTGGATTCGTTGCTCCAGGAGCAGGCCCAGATCGCGCGATCGCTCGGCGTAGCGATCGTGAATGGCGAAGGCTCAGACCCCTTCGATGGCCAACTGAACAAGATGCGGGCCGATCTGGCGACCGCACATGAACAGCGGATTCAAGCCGAGGCGCAACTCTCTTCGCTTGAAAGCGGAGATCCGTCGGCGCCGAATTCCGCGCTGAGCGCAGCCGCCGATGAGATCATCGCCAGCGACCCGCAACTCAATGCGCTCAAGACCTCGCTCGGGCAGAAGCGGAGCGACCTGCTGGGAACGCTGGCCGGGTTGACGCCGAATAATCCGCTACGGAAGCAGACCGAAGAGCAGCTCGCTGAAACCGAGGCCGCGCTGCAGAAAATGCAGATGAGCCTGCGGACCAAGGCGGCAGCGCGCCTGGAAGGGAAACTTCACGCCGAGGTCAATCGCGCGGCAACCGTGGAGTCGAGAATCCTCCACGACCTGCAGGAGCAGACTACAAGCGCGACCAGCGCCACTCCCAAGTTCCAGCGGTCGGAGGAAATCAAGGCCGATATCGCGCGCCTGCAGACACGGTACAACGTGATCGACGAACGCATCGGCAATCTGGAGCTGGAGAGCAACTCGCCGGGTTCTGTGCACGTGTTCCAGCCGGCCAGGCCTCCGCTTGGGGCGCAGCCGAGCAAGGCAAATAAATTCCTGCTGATCCTGTTCCCGGTCTCGATCCTGCTCGGCGTGATAGCTGCGGTGGTGTTCGATCTACTCGATCCGCATCTCTACACGGGCGTCGACGTCGAGGCGGTGATGGGCTTTGCTCCCGTGGGCGTGCTCTTCGACGACCGCGAGGTGACGCAACTGGTTTACGACGAGTGCGCGCTGCGCATGGCGGCGGGCATCGACCACGCGGCTCACTCGGCCGGAGTGCGAACCTTCGTGGTGACGGCGGTTACATCGGGCGCCGGCACAACCAGTATCGTGGGACAACTAGGCAGCACCCTGGCCAAGCTAGGACGGAAGACACTTACCATTGACGCTTCGGGCAACAGCAATCCGGTGGCTTACGCGACCGTAAACCTCACGGATCCGGCTCGCGGATCGGATTTTGCCGGCGAGAAGTCATCTCCTGGAACGGAGCTGCAGTCTACGGTGGTGACCCAGCCCCTCAGCTCGAAGGTGACTCCGCTCTCGACCAGCTTCATGGCCAAGGCTTTTCAGGAGCTCACCAACGAGTACGACATCGTTCTCATCGACGCTGCGCCCGTACTCACCTCAGCCGAGACGGAATACCTGGCGCGCTTTGCCGATGTCACGATACTGGTCGGCGAGTCGTCACGGACCAAGAAGACGGATTTGAAGCGGGCGGCGCGGCTGCTCGAGCGGCTTAATGTGAGCGGTGTTGCGGTGATCATCAACAAGGTTGGCCTGCTGCGCGCCGAGAAGTCGCTCAAGCGCGATATCGACGACTTTGAAGCACGAATCAACAAGATGAACCTGCGGTGGACACCGAAATATCATCGACCTGAAGCCTCACCTTTCAGCCCCTTTGTCGCCAAGGACAACGTAGTGGACGCGGAAGAAGTCCCCGCCGGGCGAGAAGCATAAAAATCTGCAACACAGTACCGGTCATGCATGCCAGGCACTACAGACAACCCGGTCGGCGGCAACGGTTCCGCGTCGAAAGCGGCAGATTCCTCGCGTCTGGAGCACGCCGGTGAGCCCCTCGGACAGAGGGTAGTCCGGCTCTGGAAAGAAGTTCTCGGGCTGCCGCGAGTTGGCCTCGACGATAACTTTTTCGAGAGCGGCGGCACGTCGCTGCTGGCGACGGTGCTGATCTCGAAGCTCAACCAGGCTTTACGGGAAGCAGGCCGAGACGAGCTGCCTATAGCGGCAATTTTCGAGCATCCGACGCTGCGCGCGATGACGACGTTGATTGGCGGCGGGGCGAGTCCGGCGGTTCCCGCGACAGACTGCCAGCACCGCGGAACGTCCGAGCGAATCTCTGCCATCCTCGGCGATTGCGATCATCGGCATGACGGGGCGATTTCCGGGCGCCAACAGCGTCGAGGAGTTCTGGGCGAATCTCGCGGCAGGCGTTGAGTCGATCACCTTCTTCGATCGCGAACAGCTTGATGGCTTCGAGCGCGAAGTTGCCGGACGGACGGAGAACTACGTTGCCGCACGGCCGATTCTTCCCGATGCGGATAAGTTCGACGCGGCATTCTTCGGGATTTATCCGAAGGAAGCGGCGCAGATGGACCCGCAGCACCGCGTGTTTCTCGAATGCTGCTGGGAGGTGCTGGAGCGCGCCGGTTACGATCCTGCGCATACGACGCAGCCGGTCGGCGTCTTTGCCGGATGCAGCATGAACACCTACTTCATGCGCAATCTGGCCACGGGGCGCGAGTTCCTCGAAGACTTCACCGGCGGCTACCAGGTCAGCAACTACGTGACGATGATGGGCAACGACAAGGACTTCCTGCCCACGCGCGTTTCATACAAGCTGAACCTGCGCGGACCAAGCATGACGGTGCAGGCCGCCTGCTCGACGGCACTGGTGGCCGTATGCCAGGCCGCGCAGAGCCTGCTGACCGGCGGCTGCGATATGGCGCTCGCCGGGGCGGTGTCGATCACAGTTCCGCAGCATCGCGGGTACGTTCCGCAGGAAGGCGGGCTGGCCTCACTCGATGGACACTGCCGGCCGTTCGATCGCAACGCGAGCGGGACAGTATTCGGGTCGGGTTCGGCTGTGGTGCTGTTGAAGCGCCTGGAAGATGCCGTTGCCGACGGCGATCAGGTACTGGCGGTGATTCGCGGGTTCGCGCTGAACAACGACGGCTCGGTCAAGGTTGGATATACGGCGCCGAGCGTCGAGGGACAGGCGCAGGTGATCCAGCGCGCACAGAAGATGGCCGGCGTCCCGGCTGAGTCGATCAGCTATGTGGAGGCTCACGGGACCGGGACTCCGCTCGGCGATCCGATTGAAGTTGCAGGCTTGAACAGGGCGTTCCGCGCGTCTACCTCGGCGACGAATTTCTGCTCGCTGGGAACGGCAAAGGCGAATGTCGGACACCTCGATGTGGCCGCGGGCGGTGTGGGGCTGATCAAGACGGTGCTGCAGATCGAGAAGCGTGCGATTCCCGGGCTGCTGCATTTTGAAGAGCCGAATCCGCACCTCGAACTCGAAAACAGCCCGTTCTATTTCACGCGCAAGCTCAAGCCGTGGGAGTCGAACGGATCGCCGCTGCGCGCAGGAGTGAGCGCCTTCGGCGTGGGCGGGACGAATGCGCACCTGGTGGTCGAGGAGCCACCGCAGCAGCTTGAGACGTCGGATGGCGGGCGCGAGCAGCAGGTGCTGGTGTGGTCGGCGAAGACGCCCGGGGCTCTGGAGAACCTAACGCAATCGCTGGCAAAGCATTTTGCGGAGCATCCGGAGGAGAACTTTGCCGATGCGGCCTGGACGCTGCAAGCCGGGCGCAGCCGGCATCATTACCGGCGTGCTGTGGTTGTGGGATCGGCGCAGGAAGCGGCGGCGGTTCTGAGCGCAGGTGACCCTGGCGCAGTGACGAAGCAGGATAAGCCGTTTGAGAATGCGTCGCTAGTCTTCTGCTTCCCGGGGCAGGGCGTGCAGTCGGTCGGCATGGGCCGGAGGCTGTATGAGACGGAGCCGGTCTTCCGCGAGGCTCTGACGCGGTGCAGCGAGTTGCTTGCGCCGGCGCTGGGAGCGAGCCTGCTCGACGTGATTTATCCCGCAGAAGCAACGTCTGAAGCGCAGACGCGGCTGAATCAGACGCTCTACGCGCAGCCGGCCATCTTTGCTTTCGAGTACGCGCTGGCGCAGTTGTGGCTGTCATGGGGCATCCGGCCTGCGGCGATGGTTGGGCATAGCGTGGGCGAATATGTCGCGGCGTGCCTTGCGGGGGTTTTTTCTCTCGAGGATGCGGTGCGCCTGATTGCGGCACGCTGCCAGCTGATGCAGGACCTGCCTCGGGGGTCGATGCTGGCGGTGCGCAAGGACGAGACGACGGTGGCGAGCCTGATGCCCGAGGATCTCGATCTGGCCGCAGTGAACAGCCCGCAGTTGTGCGTGGTGTCCGGCCCGGATGCGGCGATTGATGCGTTCATTCAGAAGCTGGACGCCAAAAAGGTCGTCAGCCGGCGGCTTGCGACTTCCCATGCATTCCACAGCCGCATGGTTGAGCCCGCGCTCGCGCCCTTTGCAGAGGTGGTGCGCACGATCAGATTTGCGGAGCCGGCGATTCCCTATGTGTCGACGCTCACGGGCAACTGGATCACGCTGACTGAAGTTTCACAGGCTGAATATTGGACGAAGCAGCTTCGGCATACAGTGCGCTTTGCCGACGCGGTGCGCGAGTTGCTGAAGACGCCGGAGCGCATCATGCTCGAAGTCGGGCCGGCGGAGACGCTGGTGCCGCTGATTCGGCAGACGGCGGGAGCGGGCGTGATGGTCGCGCTTTCGTCCCTGGGCTCGGCGCGCGATAACACGCCCGAAGACAAGGCAGTGCTCTCCGCATTGGGCGCGCTCTGGGCGCAGGGCGGAATCCTGACTGGGCCGCGTTCCATAGCGGATACCGGCGGCGCCGGGTGCTGCTTCCGACGTATCCGTTCGAGCGCCAGCGCCATTGGGTCGAAGCGCCGGTGCGGTCCGCTGCACCACAGGCGAAGGTTGCCGCGCCGGCATTGCAAAGTTTTATTTCAACGACAGTTACAAATTTGACACCTGTGTCACCAGTTGAGGTTCCCACGATGTCTACACCTGCTTCTGCCGTGCAGTCTGACGCTATGCTGACAGATCTGAAGGCTCTGATCGTCGATCTATCCGGCACCGATCTTGGGGATGCCGAGGCCGAGGCATCTTTCCTCGAACTTGGATTTGATTCGCTCTTCCTGACACAGCTCACGCAGGGAATTCAGAGCAAGTTTCGGGTGAAGCTAACGTTCCGGCAGATCATGGAGAGCTATCCCACGCTCGGAGCGCTGGCTGCGCACCTCGACGCCAGCGTTGCTCCTGAACTGCGCAGCGCGCCTGCAGCTGTCGCGCCAGCCGCGCCGGTTTCTGCAACGGCTCCCGTTCCTACAACCGCTCCGACCTCTGCGACGGCTCCGGTCTATTCAACAACTCCGGTCGCGTTTGCGCCTGCTCCGACGACGGCGCCCACGGGATCCTACGAAGCGCTCTTCGCCAACCAAGTGCAGGCGCTCACCACTCTGTTTCAGCAGCAGATGGCATTCCTGCAGGGACATGGGGCGGCGGCTACTCCTTCTGTAGCTGCGATAGCTACAAATGTGCCGACGACTCCGCAACAGGTTGCTGCTACAGTTACAAATGCGCCTGCTCAGGCTCCAGCGCCCGCGCAGCCTTTTGCTCCGCCTGTGACCGCTGCTGAAGCCAAGCCTGCGAAGGCAGCTTTCACGCCGTTCAAGCCGGTGCAGCGCGGTGATACGGGCGGCTTGAATCCGGTGCAGGAAAAGTATGTCAAGGACCTGATCGGGCGGTACAACGCGCGGACGGTTGGTTCGAAGCGCTTTACGCAGGAACATCGCGCAGTATTCGCCGATGGGCGGGTTGTTTCCGGCTTCAACGCGCAGACCAAGGAGGTCGTCTACCCGCTGGTCGTTAACAAGGCAGCGGGAGCATATCTCTGGGACAACGACGGGAACCGCTACATCGACATCCTGAACGGCTACGGCGCGATCCTTTACGGACACTCGCCGGAGTTCATTACCGAAGCTGTGCGCAAGCAGCTCGATCTTGGCTTCGCCATCGGGCCGCAGACGGAGCTGACGGGTGTTTGCTCGGAGCTGGTTCGCGAGCTGACGGGTATGCAGCGCGTGACGTTCTGCAATACCGGCTCTGAGGCGGTGATGGGGGCGATGCGTCTTGCGCGCACGGTGACGGGACGCAACCTGGTTGTGCTCTTCACGGGCGATTATCACGGCAGCTTCGATGAGGTGCTGGTGAAGGCCGTGGGCAAGCAGCGGTCGATGCCGGTTGCGCCGGGGATTCCGCGCGAGAGCGTGGCGAATATTCTCGTGCTCGACTACGGAACGCCGGAGAGCCTCGAAGTGATCCGGCAGCGCGCCGATGAGATTGCCGCGGTGCTGGTCGAGCCGGTGCAGAGCCGGCATCCTGAGCTGCGCCCGGCGGAGTTTCTGCGCGAGGTGCGGAAGATTACGGAGCAGAGCGGCTCGTGCCTGATCTTCGACGAAGTGGTCACGGGTTTCCGCACGCACTCGGGCGGCATGCAGGCGCTCTATGGCATTCGCGCCGATCTGGCGACCTACGGGAAGGTGGTTGCGGGCGGCCTGCCGGTGGGTGTGATAGCCGGGAGCGCAGCGTACATGGACGCGCTCGACGGCGGGCAGTGGCAGTACGGCGATGATTCGTTCCCACAGGTGGGCGTGACGTTCTATGCCGGGACGTTTATGCGACATCCGCTGGCGCTGGCCGCGGTGAGGGCGAGCCTGGAGCATATCAAGGAGTCCGGCGCGGCGCTGCAAACCGATCTGGCGGCGAAGACGGCGTCGCTAGTGGCTGATTTGAATGCCTTGTTCCGCGAGTTCTCGTACCCGACGACGATCGAGACCTTCTCGTCGTGGTTCTTCATGAGCGCGCCGACGGAGCCGCGGCTTGCGCGCATGCTTTACTATCATCTGCGCGAAAAGGGAATTCACGTTCAGGAAGGCTTCCCATGCTTCCTGACAACGGCCCACACGGATGCAGATCTCGACTTCGTGCGGGAGGCTTTCCGGTCGAGCCTGAAAGAGATGGTGGCCGGGCAGGCGATCGGACATGCAGATGCCGTGGTACCGGCGGCTGGACCTGGAAAGACCGAGGCTGAGGCGCTGCCCACACCGCCAATTCCGACACCTGTAGACCGCGACATCCCGATTACCGAGCCGCAGCGGGAGATCCTGTTCGGCACGCAGCTCGGCGATGAAGCCAACTGCTCCTTCAACGAGGGCACGTCGCTGCGCCTGACCGGTCAACTCGACGAAGCTGCCTTCGTCCGGAGCCTCGAACAGGTTGTTATCCGGCATGAAGTGCTGCGCGCGGCGATCGACGAGGACGGCGATACGGTGCACATCTCGGCTGCGATTGCGTTGCCGCTGGAACGTGACGACCTGAGCGCACTCGCGGCTGCCGAGCGCGATGCGAAGCTGAGGGAGATGATTCACGAGCAGGCCTCGACGCCGTTCGATCTGCAGCACGGGCCGCTTTTCCGGATGCGGCTTGTGAAGGTTGCGCCGGCCGAGCACGTGTTCATCTTCACGGCGCACCACATCATCTTCGATGGATGGTCGACGAATGTTCTCTACTCGGAGCTGGCGGAGCTGTACAACGCCGCAGTGGCCGGCAAGACAGCCGCGCTTCCTACTCCGCTGGCGTTCAGCAAGTACGCGGCGGATGAGAATGCGCGACACGCTTCGGAGGAGAACAGCGAGGTAGAGGCGTACTGGCTGAACGAATTCAAGACGCTGCCTTCGGTGCTGCAGCTGCCGACGGACCGGCCGCGCCCGGCGATGCGGGGCAATGCGGGTGCGACCAAGCGCTTCGTGTTCCCTCCGGAGTTTTTGAAGGCAGTGAAGAAGGCGGGCGCGAAGCAGGGCAGCACGCTCTTCGCCACGCTGCTGGCAGGATTTTCGCAGCTGATTCATCGGCTGTCGCAGCAGGACGACGTGGTGATCGGAATCCCGATGGCCGGACAGTCGCTGCTCGAGAATGGCGGCTCGCTGGTCGGGCACTGCGTGAACTTTCTGCCGATCCGCAGCCGCTTTGACGCCGGGCAGCCGCTGGCCGATTACTTCAAGCAGGCGCGCAAGAAGCTGCTCGATGCGCAGGATCACCAGAGCTATACCTACGGCACGCTGCTGCGCAAGCTGAAGATCGAGCGCGATTCGTCGCGGCTTCCGCTGGTGGAAGTGCAGTTCAACGTGGAGACGGTGGGCGCGGGACTGAAGCTCGAGGGGCTCAGCGTGGATCTTGCGGCCAACGGCAAGACCCACGTCAACATGGACCTGTTCTTCAACTTTATCGATCGCGGGAACGAACTGTGGCTGGATGTGGATTACAACACAGGCCTATTCGACGAGGCGACGATCGAGCGCTGGCGCGGGCATCTGGAAGCGATCCTGCGGGCGTTTATCGACGACGCTGCGCAGACAACCGGCCAGGTTTCGCTGCTGACGGCTGAGCAGAAGCAGCAGCTTCTCTTTGGCTGGAACCAGACGGCGACCGAGTATCCGCGGTCGAGCTCGATTCACCGCGTCTTCGAGCAGCAGGCGCGGAGCACGCCGGATTCGATCGCGGTCAGTTTCGGGCTGCAGTCGCTCACTTATGCCGAGCTGAATGAGAACGCAAACCAGCTGGCGCATTTCCTCGAGAAGTCGGGTGTGAGGCCGGGCATGAGAGTGGCCCTCTGCCTTGACCGGTCGCTCGAGGTGATTGTCGGGCTGCTGGCAATTCTGAAAGCCGGGGCAGCGTATGTTCCGGTGGATGCGAGCTATCCGGCATCGCGGCTCAGTTTCCTCATAGAAGATTCGCAGGCGCACTCGCTGCTGACGAACCGGGCGATCGCCGCGAATCTCCCGCAGCTTAAGACCAACATCATCTGCCTCGACGCCGACTGGCCGACGATTGCGCTTGAGACCGGCGGTAATTCTGCCCACGACGGTGGGCCGGAAGAGCTGGCATACGTGATGTACACCTCGGGATCGACGGGGAATCCGAAGGGCGTGCTGGTTCCGCATCGCGCAGTGCTGCGGCTGGTAAAGAACAACCAATTTGCCAGCTTCGCGCCGGAGGAGGTGTTCCTGCAGCTGGCTCCGCTTTCGTTCGACGCGGCGACGTTCGAGATCTGGGGCGCGCTGCTCAATGGGGGCCGGCTGGTGGTGGCTCCTGCGGGGCGGGTCACGCCGGAGGATATTGGCACGATCGTTGCCGACAACGGGATCACCACGATGTGGCTCACAGCGGCGCTGTTCCACCTGATGGTGACGAATCATCTGGAGTCGCTGCGACCGTTGCGGCAGCTGCTTGCGGGAGGGGACGTTCTGTCGGTCACGCATGTGCGGCGCGTGCTCGAAGAAATGCCGCATCTGAGGCTGATTAATGGCTACGGTCCAACGGAGAACACAACTTTCACCTGCTGCCACACGATTACGCTCGAGAGCCTGACCTCGGGAACGGTTCCGATTGGACGGCCGATCAGCAACACGCGAATTTACATTGTGGACGCGGGGATGCAGCCGGTTCCGGCGGGCGTGACGGGTGAACTGTTTGCCGCAGGCGATGGGGTGTCGCTCGGGTATCTCAACGCGCCGGAGCTGACGGCGGAGAAATTTATTTCACATACGTTTGCGCCCGGTTTGACGGAGCGGCTCTACCGCACGGGGGACCTGGCCCGCTACCGGACGGACGGGACGGTCGAGTTCCTGGGCCGCGCGGATACGCAGGTAAAGGTGCGCGGATACCGGATCGAGCTGGCCGAGATCGAGTACGCGCTGGAACGCTCGCCGCTGGTCAAGGCGGCGGTGGCCTGCGTACGCACAGACTGGAAGACCGAGCACGACGCTCCCGGAGACAAAAGGCTGGCCGCATACGTCATACCTGAGAGACAGGGCGATACATCAGGATTGATCGCCGAACTGCGCACATGGCTGAAGACGCAACTGCCCGAGTATATTCAGCCGGCGGCCATCATGGCGGTGGAGAGCTTCCCGCGGACAGTGAACGGCAAGGTGGACCGGCGAGTGCTGCCTGCTCCGCAGCCGGAGCAGATGATGCGGGAGCGGTCGATCGTGTACCCCCGAAATCCGAAGGAGGAAATGCTTGCCCGGATATGGGCGGATGTTTTAAATCTTAGGGAAGTTAGCGTCGAAGATAGTATCTTTGAGCTAGGCGGAGATTCCCTGATGATCTTCCGGATCAATACGCTGGCGAACCAGGCGGGAATCGGGATCAACGCCCGTCATATCTTTCAGTACAAGACCATTGCGGCGATCTGTGCGCAGATCGATGAGAAAGGCGAAAACAGTCCCGCCGCGTCGACCGGAACAACGATTCAGCCAGTACCCCGCTCGCTGCATCGCAGGTCCCGTACGGTATTGCAATAACACTGAGTATCCATTGCAGTAGCTTGCGGTAACTTGCAGCATATTTCAGTAGATTGCAGCAGATTTCCCTGGTTCGAATCGTATGTTTCGTCCTTCTTTGGCTAGCACGGTACCGAACGTGAATCCTGAAGATTCGCCCGTCCTCGACCCTGCAGAGTCGGTTGACTCCTCGCTGGACGGAGTGTATGTCTTCCCGGCGGGTCTCGAGCAGAGCCGCTACTGGCTGCTTGACCAGCTGGCGGGGGCATCGACTGCCTCGAATATGGCGGTCGCCTTCCGTATGGAAGGACCGATGCAGGACGAAGCGGCCGAGCAGGCCGTGCGGGCACTGGTGCTGCGCCATGAGGCGCTGCGTACGACCTTCCGAATGGTTGACGGTGTGCTTTCGCAGGTGATCTCGGAGGAAGCGACGTACGGATTTACTGTTTCGGATCTACGCACGGTGCCCGAGGCAGACCGGCAGAACCGCGCCGAGGAACTGATCCACGAGCACAGCCGGGTCCATCTTGATCTTGCGAACGGGCCGGCGCTATTTGTTCGCCTGATTCATGTCACGGATGTCGATCATTTCCTCGCCTTCACGGTGCATCACATCGCGTGCGACGGGTGGTCGAACGGCGTCCTGATCCGGGATTTTGCCCTGTTCTATGCGGCGGCGGTTGAGAAGCGCGAGCCCTCGCTGCCGGAGCTGCCCTTCCAGTTCGCTGATTTCACGGTGTGGCAGCAGTCGTGGCTGGAGAGCGATGCGGCACAGGCCGCGCTGGTCTTCTGGAAGGAGCATATCCGGCGGGAGATGCCGGCGATCGACCTGCCAACGGACCATCCGCGTACCGCGCAGAAGAGCGCGCCGGGGAAGATCGAAGGACGGCTGCTGTCTCTAGAGCTGACGGCGAGGCTCAAGACATATTGCAGACAGCATGACGCCACCATGCACCAGGTGCTGCTGGCGGCTTTCGAGGCGCTGATCACTCGCTATACGGGGCAGACGGAGTTTCTGCTCGGCTCAACGATTGCGAACCGCACGCAGCCGGGGATGGAGAACGTCGTGGGGCGGTTCGCGCATCCGCAGGTGATTCTGGCGGACGTGCGCGACAATCCGAGTTACCGCGAGCTGCTGGGGCGCGTGGTCGACTGGAGCACGAAGTCGTACGCTCATCAGGACCTTCCGTTCTCGCGCCTAGCCGAGCAGTTCCAACTTGACCAGGCGGGCGCGACGTCGCAGTTCCTGCAGGTGTATTTCGTCTACCAGAAGGCGTTCATGCAGCCGCAGACGGCGGGCGAGTTGCGGATCATACCGCGGCCGTCGGTGAGCGGCGGCGTGAACTTCGACATGCTGGTGAGCATCGTCGAGCGCAACGAAGGCCCGCGCCTGCAGATCGAGTACAACACGCTGCTCTTCGAACGTGAGCGCGTGCTTCGGCTTCTGGACCAGTACACGCGCGTGCTCGAAGCGGTGATGGCTGACGATACGCTGACGGTTTCGGCGCTACCGCTGGTGTCGGATGAGGAGCAGTCGGCGGTGAAGGCTGCGGTTACGTCTTCTTCGGCGATCACGAGAGCGGAGGAGCACCGGGGATTCGAGTCCATCGTGCAGGTGTTCGATGCGCACGCAGCGGCGCTTGGAGACTCGTCTGCGCTGATTTCGGGCGAGTCGCGCACAAGCTGGAATGAGCTGCGCGATCGCAGTGTAAGCCTTGCCCGGGCGATGAAGCGTCGCGGACTTGGTGGGGGGCAGACGGTAGCGGTGCGCATCGGAGCGAGCGCGGAGCCGACTGCGGCAGTTCTTGGAGCTTTGCGGCTTGGACTGGCGGTTCTACCGGTACCCGCGAGTGCGAGCGGGGCCGAGTGGGAGAAGATTCAGGCGGAGCTGAAGCCCGGGCTGTGTCTTGCCGAGGCCGGTTTTGCCGAGAAGGTATCGGGAATCACCGCGGTTGAACAGCTTGAGGCTGGATCGCGCGGTGTGGAGATTGCGCCTGGGGATTATGCCGAGGCCTCCGGTTTCGGTAATGCGTGGATGGGCGCGACAATTCGTGATGATGGAAGTTACGAGCTGATTCCCCTATCGCATGCTGCCACGGTGAGAAGCATGGGCAGCGCTGCGCAGGCGCTCGGAATCAAGCCAGGTGACGCCGTTTTGGTTGGAACGTCGAACGAAAGCACACCTCTGGCGCAGGCGGACGCGTGGACGGACTTTCTGCTGCCGCTGCTTTCGGGCGCGACCGTGATTCTTGCCGGCGGGGAGAAGCCAGAGCCGTTACGCTCCGTGATTGAGCGCGAGCAGGTTTCGTTTGCCTTCGGCACAGCGGCCGAGTGGTCGCAGACGCTCGCAGACTGGAAAGGCGATCGCAGGCTGACTCTTGTCTGCCGAGGGTCGCGGCTGGCTCCGGCCGTCGCGGCAAGGCTCGCGAAATCGAACTGCCGCATATGGTCGCTGATTACCGCACCTGGGTCGGCGGGCCCGTTCGGAGTAAACAGGATCGACGCAGCGCAGGAGGGGTGTGCGCTGGGACCGCTGCCCGGAGACACGCTGCGTATCATTGACACCTCGGGTGCGTCCGTGCCCTTTGGCGTTCCGGGAGAGCTTGTAGTCGAGCGGGATGCCGCACAGCTTAGGCCCGGCTACACAGCACGCTACTCGCCGAGCAAAGGATTTGAGCTGACCGGAAAGACGGGCCGCTCCGTCAGCTTGCACGGCTACCGTGTACATCTTGAGGAAGTCGAGGACATGCTGCTCGAGGAACCGTCGATCGCGACCGCCGAAGCGGCGATCGTTCCGGACACCTCCGGGAAGGCGGTACTGGCAGCCTACGTGACCGGCCACAATGGCCAGCAGCCTTCGGTAGCCGCTTTGCGAGCACATCTCAAGGCTTCGGCACCGCCGCATCTCGCGTCGGCTGAGATTCTGGCGGCGGCGGCGATTCCCCGGCGGCTCGACGGGTCGGCAGAGCTTGCCAGGCTGCCGGTTCCTGGCTCGGTGGCGCAGGACGTTGCCGAGGACGCGAACTATGTTCCGCCCCGCGACGAGCTTGAAAAGAACCTGGTCTCAATCTGGGAGACGGTGCTGGGCGTCCGGCCAATTGGCATCCGCACAAACTTCTTCACGCTCGGCGGCTACTCGCTGATGATCGTGCGACTTTTCGCTCATATCAACCGCAGTCTCTCGCTGTCGCTGCCGATCACGACGATCTTCAATGCGCCGACGATCGAGGAGTTTGCGGATATCGTGCGCGGGCGGACTCTGTATTCGCCGCTTGTGCCCGTGCAGCCCAAGGGCTCAAAGCCACCGTTCTTCCTGATCCACTCCTACCTGCTTTATGGCGGGTTGCCGAAGGTGCTTGGCGAAGACCAGCCTTTCTATGGGCTGCGCGAGCTTAACCAGTCGATGACAATGCCGGAGCGCGTGTCCTCGTACGCGAAAGAGATTCGTGCGGCGCAGCCGAAGGGACCTTATTACATTGGCGGATGGTGCGCGGCAGGTCCGCTGGCGGTGGAGACGGCGAGGCAGATCATCGGGGCAGGCGAAGAGGTCGGCATGATCGTGCTGTTCGACTCCTGGCGGCCAGGTTATGCGGCTGAACTCGCGCAGACCCAGAAGCACATGCCTGAGATGACGCTGCACGCGCGGATCTACCGCAAACTACGCTTCCATCGCGGCAAATTGCAGACGCTCACGCCGGGCGGGAGGGCGAAATATGCGTGGAATGCGATCAAGCAGAAGGTGCTCTCGATGCGCTCGCGGCTGTATATGAAGAATTGGGCAATGGCACAGCGGCTCTTCCAGTCGCTCGGACTTCCGCTGCCGGCGTTCATGCACAACGTAAGCCTGCAGACTTTCGAATCGATCCGCTCGTACAACGGCAAGCCACTTCCCGGCAGGATCACGCTGATCCGGGCAACCGATGCTCCATATATTCCCGGCGCCGAGCCCGGCTGCGGGTGGGGAGCGCTGGCCGAAAAGGGAATCGACGTGCGCTGGGCTCCGGGCAATCACGAAACGATGTTCGTTGAGCCGCACCTCAGTGTCGTCGGTGACATCGTGCGCGAGAGCCTCAGCAAAGCGCAAAGCCAAACGCAGGAGGCGCGAGCCTGAGCTTATCGAGCCTCTCGGCCGGCCGACGGCTTGCGAGGGGTGAAGTCCATATCTGGAAATGGAAGCCCGAGGCCGGCACCGAACTCACCGAGTATTCGCGACTCCTCGGACGTGAAGAGCGAGAGCGCGCCGCTCGGTTCCGCTTTCCGCATTTGACAAAGAATTTCGTTGTCGATCACGGGCGGGTGCGACTGATACTGGGCGCGTACACCGGGATTGCTCCGGAAGATATAGCTTTCAACGTAAATGAATTCGGCAAGCCCGAGCTTGCGAATGCTGCGGCATCGGGACCGGAAGGGCGGCTGCGCTTCAATCTTTCGCATACGGAGGGACTCACACTGCTCGCTGTTTGCCGGGAAGCCGATCTGGGAGTCGATATAGAGGCTGCGCGTCCGATGAGGGATCTCGAGTTGATCGCCCAGTCCCACTTCTCCGAGACGGAGGTTGCAGCGCTGCGGGCGGTCGATCCTGCCGAGAGGCAACGGGCGTTCTTCCGGTGCTGGACCCGGAAAGAGGCGTTTCTCAAGGCTCACGGGCGTGGTTTGTCGATTCCGCTGGACTCGTTTGCGGTGAGTCTCGCGGAGGAGGAGACGCCAGCACTGCTCGAATGCCGGTGGGATCCGGCAGAAACAGTGCGATGGTCACTGTTTTCGCTCGATCCGGAACCAAATTTTATCGGAGCGCTGGCGATTGAGCGTGGTGATTGGGGGATCTGCATGTTCGAGTGGGGCCAAACGATGCTGTAAGGAAAATTGTGACAGATTTAATTACGTATTACGACCCGGTTGAGCTCCCGCTATCAGGATCCCAGCCGTGGTCATGGCAGAGGCGAGAATCCACACAAAGGCGACGGCCAGCAGGGGTCCGGCGGAGCGGTAGAGCACCGCGTCGATTGCATGCAGCGAGATGACTTCGGTCATCCAACAGCCGATCGAAAGCAGGCCGCCGCAGATCGCCAGGGTGGCGCCACGAATGGGAGCGAATCTGTGGCGGAGCCAGAAGGCGCCGAAGAGCAGGAGGATGGCGAGAAAAATGAGAGCGAGGACCTGGAATTCGGAGCGTTCGTCATACCAGTGAAGACTCATGGCGTCGCTGCGCAGCCGGTCGTAGAGCTTCCAGCGCCAGTTGAAGGCGATATCGAGGAGGAGCGCCAGGTCGAGAACGCAAAGAATTGCGGCAAGACGGGTGACGCGCCCGTTGCCGCCGCGTATTGCCGTGGCCGCGCAGGAAACAGAGGCGACGAGGTAGGACGCCATTCCGATTGACTTAACAGGTGTCAACCACTCGGCGACCGTTCGCATCATCATTGTTCGCCCCTATATATTAAGCTCGAAAGTGAGAGCCCTTTGATCCTCCCCCCCTGGCTGGCTTTCATCGCGTGGATTCCTCTGTCGCTTGTCTTTTTCCGGCGATATCCCATTCGTGTTGCCTTATTGCTCAACTTTCTCGGCGGGTGGGCCGTTCTGCCGGTCGCGAGGTTCTCCGGGGAGCCTTCGCCGTACTGGATCCTCGGCAACGGCCTGTACACGGGCTACTTTCTCACCAAAGCGACGGTTACTTCCTCGGCAGGGCTGCTCTGGGTGCTGGCGTTCGACCGGCCCACCTTTCGCGGCTTCCGGCTCACGTTCTGGGACCTACCCATGCTGGTATGGTGCATCGTTCCGTTCCTTTCGGCGATCGCCAATCCGGAGTTCTTTGGCGAAGGCATGGCAGGGGAGCTTTACCAGATCCTGGCGTGGGGAGTGCCATGGGTGCTGGGGAGGATATATTTCTCCGACACGGCATCCCTGCGGCTCGCGGCAAAGGCTTTCGTGATTGCCGGTTTGCTGTATGTGCCGGTGTGCCTGTTTGAGTTCGCCGCCGGGCCGCAGATCTATGCGCATCTTTATGGATACCAGCCCTACCGCTGGGTGCGCGCGGAGCGCTATATCGGTTATCGGCCGATCGGGCTGCTCGAGACCGGCACGCAGCTGGGCATCTGGATGTGCAGCTCGGCGCTGATTGCGGTATGGCTGTGGCTGCGGCGCACGGTGGATCGCGTGCTGGGTATTCCGACCGGGTGGGCGGCGGCAATTCTGTTTACGACGGCGCTCCTCTGCCAGTCCGGGGGAAGCATGGTGCTGCTGCTGGGACTGCTGCCGTTTGTGTTTGTCAGCCAGCGCTACTTCCCGCGGGTGTGCGCGATTCTGCTGGTGTTCGGGATGCTGCTGTTCGCGGGAGTGCGGCTGACGAATGCGGTCTCGGTTCGCGCACTGCTGAAGCGCAGCGCTGTCACGCGCTCGACCGCGGCCTTTCTGAAAAATATCGGCCGCGGCTCGCTTGTGACGCGTCTTGAAATGGACGAGCGCACGGTGGACCTGGCGCTTGAGCAGCCTATCCTGGGGTCAAATCAATGGGACTGGTGGCGCAACAGCGGCCTGCGGCCTTCCGGGCTGTGGCTGCTGGCCTTCGGAATGTACGGCATTTTCGGGTTGCTGGCGCTCGAGGCGCTGCAAATCATTCCCATCGTGCGGGTGGTCTGGTTCCCGGTGGCGCGGTCGGATATCGAAGACCTGAATCTGCGCCACGCCTTCGTTGCGGTCGTGCTGATGACAGCGATTGATAATCTGCTGAACAACACAATGATCCTGCCGTTGCTCGTGGTGATGGGGGGAATGAGCACCTGGCAGGCCGCGACCAGCGCGGTGCAGGTCAATGTTGAGTCACCCCACCATCTGCTTCCCGATGAGGCAGAACAGGGAAGGGATGTTCCCGGCACGATCGAGGGACACGTCATGCAGAGGAGCGGTCGGACTTAGGTGGCAAGCGCCTGAGCGTTCGGCTCAGGCGCTGAGCTGTTGCGCCGCGCAGGCTTCGCCTTCCCGGAGCACTCGCGTGAGCATTTCGCCGAAGCGGGGCAGGTGTGGCTTGCGGAACATGGATTCGTGGTCTCCGGGCGCGAACTCGACGATTACGCCATCTTTGGCGACACCGGCCCATCCGAGGGAAGGCTCGGTGCCTGAAATCTGTACGACGTCGGTTGCGCGAAAGAGCACGATCTTGCCAGGGTAGAATTGCGGCGTAGTGGGGCGCAGGTCATCGGCGCCGAGGACCGCGAGGTGCTCGCGGACGAACTCGGGAAGAGCCAAGCCAAGGTTTCGCTCCACCCACCGAACTGCCGCGCGCTGGCGGACTCCGAAGGATTCCACTGCTTCGTTCCAGCGCCGCGTGGTTCTTCCCGACAGATAGCGGAGCCGACCCCGCCAGTTGAGCGTGCGCAGGCGGCCGGAATGAAATTTTGCGAAGCTGACCATCTTGGCTTTGAGCAGGCTGGTACCGTCTCCGGAGCGAGGCCTGTAGCCGGGACACTCGGAGTCGAAGAGGGCAACGACGGCAACGATGCGGCCCTGCTCGCGCAGCTGGCGGGCTACTTCGACAGTCAGCGATCCGGCGAGGCACCATCCAACGAGGCTGAGGGGCCCTTCGGGATAGGCCCGCTGAATTTCGCTTGCGTAGAGCGCGGCGCGTTCCTCCAGGGAGCCAACCGGCCGGTCGTCATCGAGCTCGCGCACGCCAAAAATGGGGCGGTCTTCGGCGATCGCCTCGCAGAGGGCGGCGTAAATGAGATAGGAGTGAATGATGAAGAGAGGGGCGGCTTTGCCTTCCTTCCGGATGGGCACCACCATGGGCAGCGGCTCGCCCTTCTGGATCACCTCGGCAAGTTGGCGCGGGGTGGGTGCGTCAAACAGGAGACTGATGGGCAGCTTTTTGCCGAGCGCACGGTGGATGCGGGCGAACAGCCTGGCGGTCAGGAGCGAGTAGCCGCCGTAATCGAAGAAGCTGTCGGTTACACCTATGGAGGGGCGGCCCAGGACATCGCGAAAAATGTCGAGCAGCTTCGCTTCGAGTTCGCCAGCGGGGGCGACATTTGCGGCCTGCGGCAGGTCTTCTTCCTGTCCGGCAAGGCTCTCCGGAACCGGCAGGGCCCGGCGGTCGATCTTGCCGCTGCCGGTGAGCGGCAGCGCGTCCAAGCTCACGATGCGCGCTGGAAGCATGTACTCGGGCAGGGAGCGACCAACGTACTCCTTGATCTCTTTGGGATGCAATTGTGCCCGGGGAGCGAGCGTGACATAGGCCACCAGTCTGGGCTCGTCCTCGATGTCGTGACGCAGGATCACGGCGGCATTGTCGATGGCCGCGTGCGTGCGCAGAACG
Source organism: uncultured Acidobacteriaceae bacterium (assembly GCA_963782175.1). GTDB lineage: Bacteria > Acidobacteriota > Terriglobia > Terriglobales > Acidobacteriaceae > Silvibacterium. The sequence continues at coordinate 1,110,691 of CAWAIX010000001.1, read as the reverse complement.
GACTCGATCTCGGCGAGCTCGATGCGGTATCCGCGGAGCTTCACCTGATGATCCAGCCGGCCCATGAACTCCAGTTCCTGGCGGTTAAGGGCTCGGACCAGGTCGCCGGTGCGAAAGAGGGTGGCACCGGGCTCCGTTGAGAACGGATCCGAAAATGGGTCGGGAATAAAGCGTTGCGCGGTCAGATCGGGACGTTCGAGATAACCGGGACTGACGCCGACTCCGCCGATGCACAGCTCGCCAGGGACGCCGGGAGGCAGCGGTTTGCCGGCCTCATCTACGACATAAAAGGTGGTGTTGGCGATCGGCGGCCCCAGCGGGACGATGCCGTTCCCGGGCTGGAGGCGGATCGCTCCGGAGTAGATGGCGGTTTCAGTAGGGCCGTAGCAGTTCCAGAGTTCCTGACCGAGGGGCAGAAGCTGGGTGGCGAGATCGCGCGGCAGGGCCTCGCCGCCGGAGATCATTCGGAGATGTGGCTTTCCCGTCCAGCCTGAGTTCACCAGCAGCCTCCATGTAAAAGGCGTCGCCTGCATGAAGGTGGCGTCGTTCTCGTCGAGGAGGCGCGCGAGCTCGAAGGCGTCTCCGGCTGCGAAACGGCCGGCGACGACGAGGGTGGCGCCGGATGCAAGCGGCATCAGCATGTCCATCGTGGCAATGTCGAACGAGATGGTCGTGATGGCCAGCAGGCGGTCGCCGGGAGCAAGCTTCGGCATTCCGGAATTCGGATCGAACAGATTGACGAGCGCTCGATGGCGGATCGGCACGCCCTTGGGCTTCCCGGTCGAACCGGAGGTATAGATGATGTAGGCGAGATCGCCGGGAGAGACGGCAGGCAGGCTCGAACTTGCGGCCTCCGGCGCAGGCCAGTCGCGGTCCATGCACAGTACGGTCGCAGGCATGTCTCCGAGCGACGGGGCGGTCGCCGAATCAGAGAGCACAGCCACAGGCTTGCACTCTTCAAGCGTGGATAGAAGACGCTGGCGGGGATGGTGCGGATCGAGCGGTACATAGCATGAGCCCGCCTTGAGAACGGCCAGCAGGGCAACGGGAAGTTGCTCTGAGCGCTCCATGCAGACGGCGACAGGGCGGTTGGCGCCAGCGCCGATGGCGGCCAGATGTTGCGCCCGGAGCGTGCTTTGCCGGTCGAGTTCGCCATAGGTCAGCTGGCGGCCGCCGAATTTGACGGCGACAGCATCCGGGCTTCGCTCTGCCTGGCGAGCGATCAGGTCGTGAACACACGCATTTGCGTCGTAATTGGCGGCTGTGCGGTTGAGATCCCGATAGAAGTCAAGGATCTCGGATTCTTCGAGCAGCGGCAACATCCCGAAGGGCGTTTCGGGCGAGTTTACGGCCGCAAGCAGAAGATTCCGCAGCGATTTGAGCCAGCCAGCAAGGGTGGCTTCGTTCCAGCGCCCGGTCGAACTGGCCAGTACGAGCCGGAGGAGTCCCGGCTCCTCTTTTGCAGTGAGCCTGAGCGTGGCGTCGTCGTGGGCCACAGCGGGCGAGGCGGGCCACAGGAACTGCCAGGCCGCCCCGTCAGGCAGCGGAGCCTTTGCGGGCAGACGCTCGGTGATTTTTGTGCCGAGCGCGGCCTGAAAGCTAAGGCCATGCTCCAAGGTGAAGGTAGCGATGCAGGGCTCGGGCGTATGACAGACAATGGCGATCTTCTCCTGCCAAGCGAGCCGGGCAAGGAGGGCCGCAAACCCAGCCAGCAGAAGGTCTTCCACCGCGGAGCTCGCATCGGCAGCGGTGCGGACGAGGAGATCCCGTTCCTGCGCGTTCACTGCCAGAGAAGCAAAGACCGGGGCTGCTGCCAGCGTGGGGTCAGGCTCAGCGGGCAAGCGGCGAATCAACTCCTCCGGGGACGCTTTGCGATCTGCGTATCCTCGATCGGGGAGCTCCTGAAGCGGGAATGGGTGCGACACCAAGGCCCTCCATAGACAGTACCATCAGTAGGTAACATTGTTCGACAACCAAGTAAATAGCCGGTTTGTGTAGCGACGCCTTGTGGGTAGGCGGCTTTACGGCAGAGATAACTTGCCGACGTAACGTTTGGTGTCATATTTCGGCAAAACGTTGCACCGGTTGGAAATACGGCGGTAACACTTTCGTGGCACCATAGAATCGGCGGCGAGTAATTAAGGCAGCAGGGAGGCTCGAACATGAAAACGATGCTGCTGGTTGCGGGAGCTGTTTTATATTGCGCGGCCTCGGCTCAGAGCCCGCCTGGATCGCCCCGGAAGGATTCTTCCAAGTGCCCGGTCAGCTTCGAGCATGTCGACGTGCGTTATAACCATGCCGGGGGCGAGTCGGTTCCGCAGTTAAGGGTGACGTTCGCGAACCGGACAGAAAAAACCATCGCGGGGTTCGTTTTCTCACTCGCAATTCTTGACTCGAACGGAAATCCGATTCCCTATGCATCGCAGTTTGAGTATCGCCGTGAGTTTCCGGCGGGTGAAGGACAGCGGAGCCGCATCTGGAACCTCGATCCAGCTTCGGTGGACATGCACCGCTCCGGCGAGAACGTGACTCTGGTTGGAGCCACTTTTGCCGACGGGACCACATGGAAGGACGATGGTTCGGAGGCCTGCACGCTTGCTTTCGATTACCACGCCAAATAGGGCCTCAGACTGCTTCGTCGTAGCCAATCACCAGATTTTCCGCCGTCTTGAGTTCCCAGGAATCCTCGAGTTCCCTGAGCTCCTCCATGACTTCGTCGAGCTGCTGCTCCCAGGATCCAAGCTGGAATCCGAAGGTCGTGTGAAATTTCTGGCAGGAGAGCAGACAGTACCTTGGCCTTCTCGCAAAGGAGGCACTCTCAGCCGTATCGGACGGCGTGATCACCGGTTTTTTCGTTCCGCGGGCGGTTGCCAGAATGGCCTGCGCGAAGCCGTGCCATGTGGTTGCGCCTCCGGCGGTCAGATGATAGATGCCGGTGGGGAACTGCATCTTGCGAGCGCCGGCGTACATGCGCACGAGCCGCTCGGTCGCGCGCGCTACGGCTCGGGTCGAAGTGGGAGTGCCGATCTGGTCCGCGGCCACATGAAGTTCGTTGCTGTATCTGGACAGCCGCAGGATGGAGCGCAGGAAATTTTCGCCGCGCGCGCTGTAGATCCAGCCGAGCCGCAGAACGAGCGCACGCGCGAAGCTGGAGGCGATTCCCTGTTCTCCGGCGAGCTTGGAGGCTCCGTAAACATTGAGCGGGGAGGTGCGATCGCTCTCGAGGTATGGCTCGGATTTTGTGCCGTCGAAAACCTGGTCCGTGGAGTAATGGATGAGGAGCGCATCGAGGCGGTGAGCTTCCTCAGCCAACACCACTGGAGCCATCGCGTTCAGTGCGAAACAAGCGTCCCAGTTGCGCTCAGCGGCATCCATGTCGCTGAACGCCGCGGTGTTGATAATGACCGATGGCTTTGTGTCGCGCACAAAGCGCCTGATTTCCAGCTCGTCGGTGAGGTCTAATTCCCTGCTTCCGGTGGAGATGACTTCTGCCGCGCTCCTGTCGAGCGTACGGAACTCTGAGCCTAATTGCCCGTTCGACCCAGTCAACAAAATACGCATGGACCTTTTGCCCCAGCGGCCCGCCCTAGTGTCCGGACCGAAGTAATGATTCGAAATTCAAGAGGGGGAGTGATAACTGGGGGTTTCCATGATGCCTTCCAGCGGATTTGGAGACCTGGAGACGAGCCCGCCCGTTCTAAGATTGATTCTTTTGGTTTAGGAACCGGTGCCGCGCAGGACCACCTCTGCTGTCCGGACCAGAATCTTGAGGTCCATCCAGAAGTTCCAATTCTCGACGTAAGCGATGTCGAGGGCGACGTACTGATCGAAGGAGGGATCATGCCGAGCCCGGACCTGCCACAAGCCCGTGAGGCCGGGCAGGACATCGAGCCTGCGATAGTGCTTCACCTCGTACTGCGCCACTTCGTTGGCGAGCGGCGGCCGTGGGCCGACGAGGCTCATATCACCCCAGAGCACGTTGAAGAGCTGCGGCAACTCATCCAGGCTGAACTTGCGCAGGAAGCGGCCGACCGGGGTGACGCGAGGGTCGTTCTTGATCTTGAAGAGAATTCCGTTGCGCTCGTTGGCCGAGGCCAGTGCCGCCTTCATGCGGTCGGCGCCGACCATCATGGTTCTGAACTTCCAGAGGCGGAAGACTCTGCCCTTTTTGCCGATGCGCTCGGAGACGTAGAAGGCCGGCCCGGGCGAGGTCATCTTGATGAGAAGGCCTATGACTACGAAGAGCGGGGCAAGAATGGCAAGAAGGATGGACGAGAGCACGATATCGACGGCCCTCTTGAGGAGCAGGGCGAGCGCCCTGTCATCGCGCCGGTGGATGGTCATAACCGGAAAGTCGCCAAGATAGAAGATCTGGGCTTCGGGGGCCATGTCCTCAAAGAGACCAGGGATGGCGAGCACCTCAATCCCCATGTCGGCGGCCATCTCGACCAACTCGAGCACCTGCGCAGTGTCACAGTTGCCGGCGATGATGATCTCGTCGACGAAGTGCTGGCGGACGAGGTGACGAAGCTGGTAGACGGTGCCGAGGACGTCGTTGGAATCTGCCTGCGCCGCGACTTCTCCGGGAAGCTCGACGAAGCCCTTGAAGTTGCGGCCAAGGCGGCGGCGATGCTTGAGAATCTGTCTGCGGACGGCGTCGCTCATGTGGCCGGTGCCGAGGATGAGTACGTTTCTGGTGCCGACTCCCTTCTGGAAGTCGCGGTGTGAGGAGTAGCGCCAGAAGCCACGCAGGAGGCAGAGCAGCGGGGTGGTGAAGCATACCAGGGAGATGACCACGGCCCGCGGAGTCAGCGTGTCGTGGGTCATGTACATGGCACCGCACAACAGGAGGCCGGCGTTTAGGCAGGCCTGCACGGTCATGCGCTGCTCATGAAGAACGGAGTCGCTCTGCAGGCGCCCATACAGGCCGTCGTGCCAGCCGAGCACCAAGAGAGCCGTGATGAACCAGGACAAATAGGCGAACTGCACCAGCATCGCCGGTCCGACGGCGATGGCGCGGTGGAGTCCGGCCCAGTAGGCGCCGGCGTGACCGGCATGAAGATGCAGCGCCAGGTACAAAGCTGCGATAACCGCGCACACGTCGGTCACCATCATCAGCACCGCGCTGACAACTGGCTGGCTCGCCGAGCGGCCCTTTGCGGAACTGAGTCCACTCAGACCCGCCGGCCGTGCGTCGGCTTTAGCGGCCTGCTGGCCAAAGACAGATGTAATTCCTAAATTTGCGCCCATTTATTTTGATTTCCCCACCATGATGTTTTTCATCTACGAGAGAACTGATCTGGGTAAATCGGTTATCTAAAACGTGCCATCGCATGGGGGTCGCGGTTGCCAGGAGGGAGGCAGGCGATGTGCGGCATGTCTAACTGGTGCCAGGCAACTCGTCACAAAGATTCGCCATTGAGCGAATCAACAAATTTTGTAGGGATTGCGGCCTTTGACCGGGCTTCGCCCATGTCACTCCCATGGAGCGAATTTTAAAAGCTGGGAACGGTCCTTGATTTATCGACTGAGCTACGAGAACCGGGGGCAAGTACAAATAAATAGAATCGCAATCGCTACATACTCCGTAAAAGCCAGCCCGGAGTTTCGACCGATCGCCAAGAGGCTTTCCATCGACGGTCTGAAGGTATCAGGGCTGCTGGCAACAATCATCCCCAAATGGTAATGGGCACGAGGGATTAGTAGAAATCACACGAAACGATTACTTTTTCTGGTTACCAGATGGGGATGGGTGGAGTGAGTTCCGTAAAGTAAGCTAGTTTCAGCAGGGTAGAGTCGCAGAACGCTTACGCGTCACGATCAAAGAACAGAATCAGTTACGAATATCCACCCGGCTGCACGATTCTTTGACCTGGTTCCTTGTTCCCCCGGATTTCTCGGTCCCGTTTTTTCTGCGCAACCAGTTTCTCCGGCTCAATGAAGGAAAATCCATGAACGCCGTCAGCCTCGCTCCCCATTACTTTCCGACCGACCTGCCTGCGCAAGAGACTTTTCAGGCCGGGTTCGACCGCAGGCCCTTCCCTCTGACTCACTCGGTCCATCAGTCCGAGCTGTTCAGCTGGCCGATACTTTCGAAGCTCGCCGCGCGGGCCGAAGCCAAGGCAGGCGGATATTACTTCGAGTCAGGGAAAACGACACCCGGAGAGAAATGGCGCGGCGTTCCGGAAGGGAAGTCGCTGGTTGAGGTGCTGGAGAATATCGGCGATTCCAATTCGCTAGTCATGCTGAAGCGCGTCCAGGACTATGAGGAGTACAAGAGCTTCCTGCAGGCGTGCATCGACGAACTGGGACGGCTTTGCAACACCGACCTGAAGCGGACTTACCGCGATCCGGTGATGACGATCCTGATCACGTCGCCCGGGCGCGTGACGCCGTACCATATCGATGGCGAGGCCAACTTCCTCCTTCAGATTCAGGGCTCCAAGACGGTTCACATCTTCGATGGCGACGATCCGGAGGTGCTGAGCGATATCGAGCTCGAGAAGTTCTGGTCGGGGGATGACACGAAGGCGCCTCAATACCGCGCGCATCTTGAAGAGAAGGCGTGGCGCTTCGAGCTGACTCCTGGCACGGGCGTGAGCAACCCGGTGATTTTCCCGCACTGGGTTGAAAATGGGCCGAACGTCTCCGTCTCGTTGAGCATGAACTTCAAGCGCGTCTCCGACCCGAAGGCGGATTCGTACCGCATCAACAACGCGCTGCGCAAGGCTGGTCTTCAGCCGCGGCGTCCGGGGACGTCTCCGGTGCTCGACGGCATCAAGAGCGGCGGTTATCGCGCGATGAGAAGCCTGAAGCGGGCGATCCGCTAGGCGAATACGACAAAACCCCACATGCCCCGATTGCGTCATTGCCGCGTAACAGGCTTCTGATTACCTTAAAAGCAGGCTTTGGGGAGCACACGAAATCTGTCGTGATTGAACCCTTTGTCTGATCTGTAATCTCAAATTTGTTCCGCGGTGCGCCGTATCGATTACAGCGCACGTGCGACGCTAAGCCGAACATAGACCCGAATCGAGATAAGACTTCCGGCAATGACCCAATTGGCTGACCAGACTGCGCCACCCGCCGCACCGCGGCCTCAGGAAACCAAGGTTCTCCAGCGACCGGTTCCGAGCAAGAACCGCCGCGAGCAGCTGCGCAACGTGATGCCTGAAATCTGGGGCATCATGCGTCCGAGAAGGTGGCTGCTTCTGCTGGGACTGATTCTGCTGATCATCAACCGCGCCTCGGGGCTGATACTGCCGCTCTCGACCAAGTGGCTGATCGACAAGGTCATGATCGGGGGCAACGGTCATCTGCTGATTCCGCTGGTCAGCGGCGTACTGGTGGCGACCGTTATTCAGGCGATTACCGCGTTTGCCCTACAGCAGTCCCTGTCAAAGTCAGCGTGGGAGCTGATCACCGATCTGCGCATCCAGATCCAGGCGCACATCGGGCGGCTGCCGATCGCGTTCTATGACGCTAACCGTACGGGTGTTCTCGTCTCGCGCATCATGTCTGACGTTGAAGGCGTGCGCAACCTGATGGGCACGGGACTCATGGAGTTCCTTGGCGGCACGCTGACGGCCCTGATGTCGCTGGGCGTGCTGATCAGCATCAGCTTCAAAATGACGATTGTCGCGACGCTGATCATGGTGGGATTCACGCTGGCGCTGCGCAAGGTGTTCGCGACGATCCGGCCGATCTATCACGAGCGCGCAAAAATCTATGGCGACGTCACCGGGCGCCTCACTGAATCCCTCGGTGGCATTCGCGTGGTGAAGGGATACCGCGCCGAGGCGCGCGAATCGGCAGTTTTCGCCGGCGGAGTACGCCGCCTGCTGGCCAACATCATGCGGTCGATCACGGCGATTTCGTTCATGAGCGTGTCGTCGACAGTGGTGGTCGGCCTGATCGGTGCGCTGGTGATGTTTATCGGCACGCGGGAATACCTGGGACATAGGCTCACGATCGGCCAGTACGGCGCGTATGCGGTGTTTCTCGCCTACCTGATCGCGCCGGCGTTCCAGGTGGTTTCGGTAGGCACGCAGCTGACAGAGGCGATTGCCGGCCTCGACCGGACGCGCGAGCTTCTGGCGGAGGCCGAAGAAGACGACGATCCGCGGCGAACCTACGTGATTCCGGCCGGCGCGCTGACCGGCGAGGTGCGATTCGATGATGTCCACTTCGCTTACCATGCCGATAAGCCGGTGCTGAGGGGCATCTCTTTCGTTGCACTGCCAGGAACGGTGACGGCGCTGGTCGGGCCATCAGGATCGGGCAAGTCGACGATCATCAGCCTGATTACTGCATTTCATAATCCGGACAGCGGCAAGCTTCTGCTCGACGGCATCGACCTGACGACGGTGGAGTTGGGCAGCTATCGCAGCCATCTTGGCGTGGTGCTGCAGGAATCGTTCCTCTTCGACGGAACGATTCGCGAGAATGTGGCGTTTTCTCGACCTGATGCGACGGAAGAGGAGATCCTCGAGGCGGCGCGCATCGCCCGCGTCGATGAGTTCGCGACGCGCTTTCCCGAAGGCTACGACACGATTGTCGGCGAGCGCGGGGTGAAACTTTCGGGAGGACAGCGGCAGCGCATTTCGATTGCGCGCGCAATTCTGGCCGATCCGCGCATCCTGATTCTCGACGAGGCGACATCGAGCCTCGACTCGGAATCGGAAGCGTTGATTCAGGAGGGGCTGTCGTATCTGATGCGCGGACGCACCACGTTTGTCATCGCCCACCGGCTTTCAACGATTCGCCGGGCCGATCAGATCCTGGTGATCGACAGCGGACTGGTGCATGAGCGCGGCACTCACGCGGAGCTTCTGGCGGCGCGCGGCCAGTACTACGACCTCTACACCCGCCAGTATGCGTTCGAGAGCAACCTGTTCCTGGCACCAGGCGAGGGCGACAACCAGCCGGAAGAAGAACATGAGACGGCGGCGGGGCTCAGGGCGCCGAGTCTGTCGCAGGCGCTGCGGGGACGGCTGAACTAACTTACTTCTTCTTGAGCTTACTTCTTCGGGGGCGCTACTTCTCTTAGCGCCCTACTTCTTTTGGCGCTATTTCTTTCGGAAGTAGAAGCCGCGGAAGTTGGGGACGAAGCGCTCCGGATGGAAGTAGACGTGCATGTTGCGCGGGAGCGACCATTGGTCGACAATCGTGTAACCCAGCGCCTCCATACCGCGAATGAGCTGCGCGGTGTTTCCTACCTTGTGAACTACAAAGGAATGCAGTGAGGACTGCACGCTGAAGTAAGGCTCGCCGTCATAGAACGGCACGCGGTTGAGGAGGACATGGCGGGGCTTCGAGGAAAGCAGGGCGAGGATCTCGGGCAGGTCGGGCTCGATGTACTGAAGCGCGCCGTTGCTCAGATAGATAGTCGTTCCGTCGGCCGTTGCGCGGTCGGTCGTGAAGTGCAGGTTTGGCGCATTCCTCTCCTGGGCGAACTCCGGCCCTCGCGCTGCGAATGACTCCACATCGCACACCGTCCACTGCAGGTCCTCGGGATAACGGATGTAGTCCGAATATTTGTAGTAGCACTGGCCGAATCCGCCGCCTAGATCGAAGACCCTGCATGTCGGTTCGAAGGCCTGCGAAAGCCACACGAGCACCGGATAGTCCTGCGGGTTGAAGAGGAACTGCTTGCCGATGAAGAACTCGGGCACGTCGTCGAGGTTGAAGCCCTCGGGGCGGCCTTTGGGGATGGCGCGCTCGGCTTCGGCAAAAGTGGCATACACGCCACGGTAGCGTGGAGCCTTCTTCGGATCGTTGAAGTAGCGATAAGTATAGAGATCTCGTGCAATCGCAACAGCCCGTTGCAATATAGATTTCATCCGGAGTTCCTGGGTAGTTTGTGGCAAGCGAGACCTGCACGGAAAGTATCGGCAGGGCGGCTCGAAGTTAGAGGGCGACTAGTCTGACCGCTTAGACCGCAACAATTTTTTGCCGGCAAAGCCGGCCTGCATGACAATCCGCTTCGTGTTATCCAGGAGCGCGGACTTCCCCGGAGGGGTGGGCTTCAGTCCCATCCTGCGCAAATAGTAGTTCGCCTGGAATACGTACTTACGCTGCCAGTCCTTGTACTGATAGCTGATACTCAGCGAGATAGAGACGTTGTTTCCGTTCTTGAGCCAGTGCGGGAAGTTGACCGGTATGTGCACTCCGGATCCGGGCTTCATGCGGAAGACGTTGGCACGGTTCTGGTACTGCGGCTTGTAGACCCCGGCATTGTTGTCCTTGGACCAGAAGGTCTCAAGCTCGGCTTCGGGAAGCACATCGCGATCGTTGCGATCGAAGACGCTGATTTCCTTTTCGCCGCGCACCTGCATCAAGAAATTGCACTCGCGATCGATGTGGTACGACGTCACACGGTTCGGCGATGTCAGGAAGATGATTGCTTCCTGGCTCTTTTTGTCCTGATCGATCTGACGGCCGCTCAGCAGCTGAACTTCCCTGAGACATTGCTCGAGCACTTCGTTGTAGTCGGGGTCCTTCTGGACACGCTTCATGAGAATCCACGCCCCAGCGTTGTCGATTCTGTCGAAGGTTTCTTCGAGGGTCTGCTTGCGCTCCGGAACCGAATCCCAGCGTTGCCCGATACCGATGTCTCCGGCGTCGAAGTAAATCCCGGGCCGGGTTATGGGATTGTCAATTACTTGACGAAGGCGTGAGATCTGAAACAGGGGATGATCCGCCGAGAAGCAATGGGTGAACTCGAACGGTTTTTCGTCAAAATCCTGGCGGAAGCCTGGATTTTCAGCAGCAAAGATGGAAGCAGTCGGGCGTATTTGCGCGGGCGCGGTCGGCATGCATCCTCCTCAGGTCTACGATACTCCCAGGGTAATTTGGGGGGATATGCCACGAAGGTTGGGTTTACATCGCTCCGGGCATAATAGCAAAAAACCAGTGCCTATAGCGCCTAACCGCGAAGGTGTTTGCCCGTTTGCGCAGGATGCCTGGATGACTGTGGCCTTCGTCGTCACGCTCGTTGCCGCCCCGGCGCTTCGTTCGTCTCCTGGTTTTGGATCGGTGTTTGCCGGTATCAAGTGGTAGCCGCGCACGCTCCCCGGATCGGTTACTTCTCGAACTTAAGTGTTATTGCTCCGGTTCTGGACGGTACTTAGACTTGAGTAGAACCCAGCGAACAGCGAACCCGGCGCCCCAAAATCGCGCCCGAACAATAAGGAAAACTCATGAAGGAATTGCTTAGCGACGAATTTGCCTTGAAGCTGGAGCGGCTGGCCAGGGAGAATGCGGAGAAGTACAAAAGCGCCAAGCCGTTCCCACACATTTACTTCGATGACTTCCTGCCGGTTGAGGCTGCCGAGACGGCGCTGCGCGATTTTCCCGAGCCGAAGGAACTGAAGTGGCAGCAATTCGATAATCCCAATGAAAAGAAGCTGGCCTTCGACGTGGTGGAGAAGCTTCCGGCCGGCGACCGCGACGTTCTCTACTTTCTGAACAGCCGCCCCATGGTGCAGTTCCTCGAGGTACTTACGGGCATCAAGGGAGTGATTCCGGATCCATACTTCGTGGGCGGCGGACTCCACCAGATCAGGCCCGGCGGGAAGCTCGACGTGCATGCAGACTTCAACCATCACGCCAAACTGAATCTCGAGCGGCGCATCAACGTACTCGTCTACCTCAACAAAGACTGGAAAGAGGAGTATGGCGGGCATTTCGAGCTATGGAACAGGGATATGACAGCGTGTGAGCTGAAGATCCTGCCGGTCTTTAACCGCTGCGCCATCTTCAGCACTACTTCTACGTCTTACCATGGGCATCCGACGCCTCTTTCGTGCCCGCCGGATCGCTCCCGCAAGTCGATTGCGACTTACTACTACTCGAACGGACGGCCGGAAGAAGAGATGAACGAGTCGCACTCGACACTCTTCATGAAGCGGCCTGAGGATGCCGAGGTGAAACCGTCACCTCTCAGAAAGTTCGTGCATGCGGTCACGCCTCCGATCGTGGCCAATGCCGTACGGAGCCTTCGCAGGTAAACAAACCTAACGACAGGTCTAATTCGGACACCGCATGCTCACGCATGCGGTTTTTTTTGCGCCCCAGCTTACCTACGCGGTACCGCGCTGACCGCCGATCCACACTTTACGGCGAGTTCGCCAATGTCATACTATCGCGGGCCAATGGCGACTATCAAAAGGTCCAATAAGAATGGCCTAGTAAGAATGGCCTAGCCGCGCTCCCACACCACAGCGTGCACCCTGAAATACCTTCTTCGTTCTTGTAAATCTGAAAAGTCTGCATGAAGAACGGCGAGTTTCTGTCGACGCAGCAGCCGGAACCACCTGTTTTCCCTCCAAGAACATTTTTAGCGTTGACATGACCGTTAACGAGTTAGACAATCCATACGTTTCCGGTATTTGAAGTTCCCCTCGGAAACTCTTATCCGCCACGACCTCTTTGGGAGCTGATAGTTCCCCCCGGCCGGCAGGACTGGCCGAGAAGTATCCTTCGAGGCGTGTTCGACCGGAGTCATTCGTAGCCGTGACAGGAGATTGCCTTCCAATGAGATACCCCAGGTTCCTGCGCAATGTAGCCATCGCCGTGTGTGCGGCTTCAGCCGCTTCGGCTGCTTTCGCCCAGACTAACTCTATCCAACTGTTCGGCCCGGTCAATGTTCGCCTGTCGACGAATGGCACAGGGAACCCTCCGAACCAGAACAATTTCAGCAGCACTACGGTGCAGTTGAGCTGCCCGGCTGGGGCCCCGATCACGGCAGTGCTGTCGTCGACGTCCGATGGAACGGGAGACGTCCTCGTCGACAACTACGTAAATCTCACGGTCACGGCCGGCGACAGCTCTTCCGGCCCAACGAACGTTTGCCGCGGCGGCCTATCTGAATCCGGCTACAACGACTGCTTCACCAGTGCATACCAGGTTCCCGCATCGGAGGGCCTACTCACCAACGAGAATCCCGACACCTTCCCGAGCAACTACGGCGTCGCGGCCATCGATGTCAGCAGCTATCTCGTGCCCGGTTCTCAGCAGGTGAAATTTGATCTGGTCGATACCGGCGGCTACCTGGCCAGCACTTCGCTCTACCTGAACACCAGTTGCTCGCAGGCTGGAGTCAACGGCCCGGCACAGATCAGCGGCAATCCCATCTCCTCGACGAATCCCACGCCGCAGCAGCTGACCCAGAGCTTCCCCTTCGACTCGAGCACGAACCAGGTGATTAACTTCACCTACGATCTCTCGAAAGCCCAGTCTGCCGGAGATCTCTCGATCACCAACGGATCCACGCCCAACGTGGGCGATTCGCCCATCGACCCGGCGACCTGGACCCCGGTCTGGGTTCCGGGCACCTCATTTGCGACTTCGAGCTGCATCTCCCACACCGGCGAGCTGCTGCCCAACGGATCGCCTGCTTGCAAGCTGTATACGCTGCAGTGTCTCGTCGGCCAGGGAACAAGCCAGAGTGGCGCCCAGTGCCCCGTCTCACAGGTGCCGAACGAGGTCTTCCAGGAGGTCTTCGATGGGCCGTCCTTTACGCTGCCGGACATCGCGGTCAGCGGAGGCCCTACCTTCCATCAGGGCGTCGGGTTCCTGATGGCCAGTGAAGGCTGGACCGGTGGCTCATGCCAGTTTGACCAGTCCACGGACTTCGCAACAATTCTCTGCCCGCAGAACCTGCTGACCAACTTCTCCGGGCCCGGCGGCTACACCAGCACGAGCACCGGTACGCATCCAAATTCGAGCTTCATCTCCGTAGCGCCCGTTCCCGAAGACCTGACCACGGTGACCGTGGCCGGGCAGACGCCCTACGGCTGGATCAACTCCACGACAGCCAACGTAACCTTCTCCAGCCAACCGCCGACGTTTGCCGGTGTGGTTTCACCTCCGCCGGGAGCCCAGAACTTCGTCGCCGCGCCGATCACCAGCATTACCTATGGCGTCTCCCCCGCGGCGAGCGTTCCCAGTCCGCCGGCTCCCATTTCCGGCGATACAACGCTGACCAACAGCATCGCGTGTCCGACGTCGAGCAGTCCTACGAACCCGGCTGCTACCACGTTCACGCCGCCCCAGCAGCAGATCACGCTGGCTGGCGAGGGCATGTTCCTGGTGCACTATTACGCTCGTGACTGCGCCAGCACCGAAGAGTTGAAGTTCACACAGGACGGAAGCGGAAACTGGTCGACCGCTTTCTATACATACCCGATCAATGTGGATCTGACTGCGCCAGTCGTGGCCTCAGGCCCGACGCTGTCGCCGGCATCGTCGACCAACTCGTACACGGTGGGCGCGTCGGTGATGGCGAACTATAGCTGCACGGATGCGCTCTCGGGTGTAGTGAGCTGCGGTACGCATACGTTTTCTTCGGGCGTTCAGAACACCGGCAACCTCATGAGCCCGGTCGACACTTCAAGCCCCGGTACCAAGACGTTCACAGTGAACGTGGCGGATGCCGCAGGAAACACAGGCACGTCAAAGTCGGTTCAGTACACGGTGGTTGGGACGCCGGTGAATCTGGCACTGCTCAAGCTGGCTCCGCTAACTGCGAAACAGAACAGCGTCTTCGTGTACAACATCTCGGCCTCCAACTTTGGTGGGAATCCTGCAAACGACGTGGTCGTTACCGATGCGCTGCCGGCGGGTGTGAGCCTGGTGGGAGTAAGCGCGCAGCTCTTCTCCTGCGGAGCGAAGGGCTGCTCGTATACGCCGGAGGGATCGCAGTGCTCGTCTTCGAGCAATACGGTTACGTGCTCACTCAATTCGCTCGGCGTGACGAACTGGACGAGCGTTGCGCTCTACAACATCTCGATTACGGTTCGCGCCACCGCCGCTGCCGGAACTACTCTCCGTAATACGGCGACGATCAGCAGCCAGAATCCCAACTCCAATCCCAACAACCAATCAACGGCAGTGACGAAAATCACGAAATAAGGCAGAAAAAACAGAGCCACCCGGAGGAAGACTCCGGGTGGCTTTTTTGTGTGCTATTTCTTAGAAGTAAAACTTCCCGGCCAACTGAACGGCGCGTCCGGGCTGCGGATCGCCGTTCACCTCAGATGTTTGAATCACAGATGTAATCTTGCCGAAGTTGCTGTTGATGAAGCTTCCGCTCGGCGGAGCGAAATTCGCATGATTGAAGGCGTTGTATGCTTCCAGTCTCAATTGGAGATACATCTTTCCGTCCTGACTGATATGGAAGTTCTTGGACAGCTGGAAGTTGGTGTAATTGAAGCCTGGTCCGTGGAAGAAGTTCCGCTTCGTATTTCCAAATGTTCCAACCGGCTCGGCGCTAAACGACGAAGTGTCGAACCAGGGATTGCCGGACGAGCGCGGATTGAGCAGCTTGATGTGAAAACTGGAAGTTTCTGGTACATCGGGGCACCCGAAGTAGCTGTATCCGTCGCACCATAGAGAGCGAGTCTGACCCTGCGATATGCCTATGGGGAACCCATTCTGCAGCGCAGTGACTCCTGCAATCTCCCACCCCCCCAGCACTTCGCGCATCCAGAGTTTGTTTCGCATCGCGGATGTGATCGGAACCTCGTAGAGGTAAGACGCAACGAAGCGATTACGCGCGTCGTAGTCGGAGTCGCCATAGTTGAGGTAGGTGAAGCCCGGCACATAATTCTGCACCCGGCCAGCGTTGCCATAGCCAGAATCGCCCCCGGTAGTGCTTTCATACCCTGATCCGTTGTCCAGCGCGTGAGAGTAGGTATATGCGAGGGTGAAGCTCAGTCCATGTGTGCGGGCTTTGACGAGGCTTATTTGAAGCGCATTGTAGTTGGACGAATTCTCGGTGGTCTGAGCGCCTATGCTTGTGTACCACGGCAAGCCATTCGGCAGACTCGCAATGGCGCCGCCTCCGGTCCCGGGAACGATCGCCGGCTGGGCGGTAAACTGCGGAAAGTACAGGTGGATCAAGCCACGCAGAGCGGCGCTGTTGCAGGTAGAGCTCGCAGGAAAACCTGGCAGCGTAGCTCCCGCAGCACAGGCTGCGTGACCGGCGGCGGTGATGTTATCTCCTTCGTGCCAACTGGCCAAACGGCGGCCAAGCGCTCCCACATAGCCAATCTGCAGCACCATATTGCTGGGCAGGGAGCGCTGCACGTTGAGATTGAAATTATAGGCATAAGGAACGCTGTACGTCGGATCGAAGCTCGCTAGACCCAGCAAGTTATAGGGACCCCAATTGATGGTTGACCCGGCAGTCGGAATGGCATAGGGATATGGATTTGGTTCCGAACCATTGCCCGCAACATCAGCGTAAGGATTCGCAAAACCTGGGCTACCGCCGAAGTCGGCCGCGCCGTGAGAAAAATAAACGAACGGCGGATCTAACAGATTCTGGAGAGATTGCTCTTCCTGATCGCGGTTGTAGTAGAGGCCGAAACCGCCGCGCACCGAGAAGTCATGCGAACCGGGGTTGCCGATGAGGAAGCCGGGGCCTGAGGATGGGGACCAGGCGAATCCGATGCGCGGTCCGAAGCGATCATAATGAGTGACTGGGCCGCCGGCGCGGTTGCATCCCGGATCACCTGGATAGAGCAGTCCCGGCGGTCCGCCGGGGAAGATCTTGGATTGTGCGCTCGAATTCTGCCAGCAAATGATTCCCAAGCCGCGGAACTGATCGTTCAGGTTGGGAGCCTCCGCGTCCCAGGCAATACCGAAGTTAAAGGTCAGATCCGGACTGGCCTTCCAACTATCCTGGGCATAGACATACAGCTCACTTGCCAAGGCGTCGATGTAGCCGTTGCTTGTCTGCTCATAGGAGTCAGGAATGCCTAAAGCGAAGTCGAGGAGCGGATCACCGGAACTGTACAGGCCGCCTCCGCCCCAGTCGTAGTATCCGTTGTTCAGGTAATTGAACGGATTGTCGACACGAAACTGCTCGTAGGAAGCGCCAAACTTCAGCGAGTGATTTCCGATTATTTTGGTGAAGTTATCGGCATAGGTCAGGTTGGTATCGAGCCGGGGCTGCGGTCCCTCAAAACTAAACCCGAGATTGAAGTAGCTACCGACCGACATATACGGCAATCCCGGACCCTGGGTGTTCTGAGGATTGATCTGAAATCCGTAAGAACTGGGCAGCGTCGGGACCGCCGGCTCGACTGCAGCGAAGTTGAAGCGATAGTAGCCGAGTCGCAGCTCGTTCAGCATGCTCGTGCTGAAAGTGTGCGTGTACGATGCACTGAAAATCTTGAAATGCTCAGCCTGGACCGAGCCGAATCCGGGGAAGCTGCCTGCACCGAAGGTTAGAGTGTTTGTCGCGGGGCTGGATTGGAAGACGCTTGATGCCCAGATGGAATCGTGCGCAGTAGGCGTCCAATCGGCGCGGATGACGCCCTGATCCATAGCATAGGTGTCGTTCGAGTTGAAGTTGTAGTAGGAGACGCCTCCGCTCTGGAAGTTGGACGGGGGGACAAAGTTCTGTACGAGCTTTAAAGCGATAGGATTCCACTGGCCCGTTGGAACTGCCACGTTTCCGCTTGCGAAGCACGCATTCCAGGTTTCGCCCGCCGGGCAGTTGCCGATGTTGAATGGCAAGGGATTCGTGGTGAGACCCGCCGAATTCGGCGCTCCAGTGGCGTAATTAACATCGTCCGTGAAGTTCCCAGCGAACTGATCGGGATCGAGCGTTTGCTGCACCGTCGTCGCACCGGTGCGATTGCGTATGCCCTGGTAGGCCAAAAAGAAGAACAGCTTGTCATGCAAGACCGGACCGCCGAGCGTGCCGCCGTATACATTCTGATGAAACTGCGGACGGGTAACGGAGAAGTAATTGCCATTGTTCAGAAACGTGTCGCGGTAGAAGTAGAACGCGCTGCCGTGAAAGTGGTTCGATCCGGCCTTGATGATCTGATTCACCGTGGCGCCTGAATTCCGGGCGAATTCAGGATTCAGGGTGCTGGAAATGATGTTTTCTTCGTCGAGGGCGTCGGGGTTGACCTGAATGCCTTCGTTCTGAAGTGGGCCATCGTTGATGTCCGCGCCGTTCAGTAGAAAGCTATTCTGGGACGTCTGGTTTCCGTTCGTCGAATAGCTTCCGAAGCGGTCTGAGGACTCGACCACTCCCGGCTGAAGCTTTTGGAGTCCTGATGCGTCGCGTCCGAGGAGCGGGAGTTGTTCCAACTGGTCAGCAGTCATGACCTGCTTGAGTTGCGTGTCGGATGTCTCGACCTGGACGCTGGAAGCCTGCACCTGGACTGTTGTCGTGTTAGAGCCGATCTCCAGTTTCCCCGAAACCTCCCGGTTGTCATTCACGCTGAGCATCACTCCGTTGATGACGGAATTCTGGAAGCCCTTCGCTGCGATCGTCACGGAATACGGACCTCCCACCTGGAGCTGGGGCAGAATGTAGTACCCTTTGCTGTCGGTGGTGGATGTGGTTGCGATTCCAGTGCTGGTGTTTAGAACCGTAATAGCAGCATCGGGAACGACGGCACCGGAGGCATCGGTCACGGTGCCATGGATCGCCGCATAAACGTTCTGCCCGGCTGCGTCGCGGACCCAGCCGAGAAGACTCAGACTTATGACCAACACGGAAAAGACGGGCCTGAACGGCTTCATAATCCCTCCTTTGGGGTAGGACGGCGCTCAACTAGCGGGGCGCGAGCGATGAAGCTTCCTGAAACGAAAACGACAGCCAGATTCGGTCCAGGAACGTGCTTTGAAAACACAGCCTGCCAAATGACTGCGCCCTGGGGGCGATTCTCAGGAGGAGAGTCGCGAAATCGGCCAGGGCCAAAGCAAATATTTGGGAACAGCGGTTGCAATCCTGCGACCAATAGCCATAAATCAGGGACGAAAGGGATTCCAGATTTTTACCCGCATCAAATCAACGCATCAGCAGGGAGTGGAAGAGCAGGAGATGGGCGGTTTATTGGCGATTCAATTTGTGGGATTATTCGAGAGACTAGAGACGTCCGGTGGCCGAATTTCGTTTTTGGAAGTCGGTGTCGCGCTTCCGGTTCTACCATTTTCTGTAAAATCTCGATGATCAGGTTATGAAAAGTTGATCGCTCGGGCAGCCGACCACTGCGGCTGGGGCTGGGACTGTTGGTATAAATGAGACTCACGATCGCGTCCATTGCATGGCGGGCGCGCAGCGAGCACTGCGATGCTCTTGTCGCCGGTTACGTAAAGCGTACGTCCGCCTACGTTCCGATTGCCACGGAAGTTTTCCGTGGCGGTGAGGCATTCTTCGAAATGCTCGGCAAACAGCGCTCACGGCTGGCTGCGACGCTGGTAATGCTGGATTCGGCCGGGAAGCAGTTTTCCTCTGAGGAGCTGGCGCGGTGGCTGCGGAGACAGCGCGATGAGGGCAGGCAGCGTATCGTCTTCGCTATCGGTCCGGCGGACGGCTGGACGGACGATGACCGCGCCCGGGCAAGCCTGCTGCTCTCTCTTGGCTCCATGACTCTGCCGCACGAACTGGCCCGGGTGGTGCTCTGCGAGCAGATCTACCGGGCATTTACAATCCTTGCTGGACACCCGTACCACACCGGGCACTAGAACTGGCTGTCCAGGCGGCGCCTGGCCGTCCCCAGGCGATCCCGCCTTCGGCGGAGCGGATGCCGGAATTTGATGGGCGCGAGGAGCAGCGAATTGACGGAATCGCGGCGCGGGCTGGTGTTGATCAACACCGGGCCGGGAAAAGGCAAGACCACGGCGGCCATGGGAACGGCACTCCGCGCGGTCGGTAACGGCATGCGGGTGTTGATGCTGCAGTTTCTGAAAGGCTCCTGGCACTACGGCGAGCTGGACGCGGTCGAGGCCTTCAACGGCAACTTCGTGATGAAGCAGATGGGCCGCGGATTTGTGAAGATCGGCGGGGCAGAAACCGATCAGGAAGATATCCGGCTGGTTGAAGAAGCCTGGGAAGAGGCGCGAAGCGCCATTCTCTCCGGCGAATGGGATATGGTGGTGCTCGACGAAATCAATTACGCCATCAGCTACGGCATGCTTGATCCGGCCAGAGTGCTCGAAACGCTGAAGGCCCGACCGGAAATGGTTCACGTAATTCTTACGGGCCGCAATGCTCATCCGTCATTGGTCGAAATCGCCGATACGGTGACGGAGATGCGCGAGGTCAAGCATGCGTATCAGAAGGGAATTCTGGCGCAGCGCGGCATCGAATATTAGCGCAGGGCGGAAAGAGGAAGGTTAGCAAAGCATGTCGTGGTTCCGGCGGGAAGACAACAAAATAGAGGATAGCGGAGAGAAGACGGTCCGCACCGAAGGATTGTGGACGAAGTGTGAGGCGTGCGACGCCGTCATCTTCAAGCCCGACCTCGAAGCGAACCTTATGGTCTGCCCCAAGTGCGGCCACCATTTTCGCCTCGGAGCGCGTCCCCGCATCGATATGCTGCTCGAGCCGGGCTACGAGCTGGTCGATCTGGAGCTGAAGTCGACCGATCCGCTGGACTTCACCGATCTCAGGCCCTATCGCAGCCGGTTGAGCAAAGCACAGGCCGAAACCGGTCTGAACGATGCCGTGATCAATGCACTGGGGGCGCTAGGGCCGCATCGCGTCGTGCTGAGTGTGATGGAGTACAGCTTCATCGGCGGCAGCATGGGAGCCGTGGTGGGCGAGACCATTGCCCGAGCCGTCGATCGCGCGCACGACAGCCGGCAGCCGCTGATTATCGTGTCCGCGTCGGGTGGGGCTCGCATGATGGAGGGCATCGTCAGCCTCATGCAGCTGGCAAAGATTTCTACGGCGCTCGGACGCCTGGATGACGCGAAAGTGCCTTTTGTTTCGGTGCTGACCGATCCAACGACGGGTGGCGTAACGGCGAGCTTTGCGATGTTGGGAGATCTCAATATCGCCGAGCCCGGGGCGCTGATCGGATTCGCCGGTCCGCGCGTAATCGAGCAGACGATTCGGCAGAAGCTGCCTGAAGGGTTCCAACGGTCAGAGTTTCTGCTGCAACATGGCTTTCTCGACGCGGTGGTGCCGCGCAAGGAATTGAAGAACTATCTGATCCGCGCGCTGGACTTTATGCAGGTGCAATAGACAGCCTGCGGCCGGGCTGGAGCTACCCGGAGTTCCTCTAAAATCGATATATGTCGTATGCAGCGGCCATTGAAGGTCTTTTTTCGCTTGCGGGGGAGTTGCACGCGCCTCCGGGACAGCCAAAACGCAAGTTCGACCTGAACGAAATGCAGGTGCTGACGGCGGCGTTGGGAAACCCGGAGCGCAAATTTCCATCGGTCCTGGTGGCCGGCACCAACGGCAAGGGATCGACTTCGGCCACGTTGGCTTCGATCCTCACCACTGCGGGGTACCGCACCGGCCTCTACACATCGCCGCACCTCTCGCGCGTGAATGAGCGCGTACGCATCGATCGCGAAGAGATTTCCGATGACGATTTTGCGGCTCTGTATTTTCGGGTTGATGACTGCGCCCGGCAACTTGTAGGCGAAGGCGCACTGCGCGGGCATCCCAGCTTCTTCGAGGCCATGACGGCGCTAGCCTTTCTGGCCTTTGCGGAAAAGCAGGTGGATATTGCTGTGCTCGAAGTCGGGATGGGTGGGCGGCTCGATGCGACGAATATCGTTGACCCGCTGGTCTCGGTGATCACTGACATCTCGCTTGATCACACGGAGTGGCTCGGACCGACGATCGCGGCCATCACACGCGAGAAGGCCGGAATTTTGCGACAAAACGGCGTGTTGGTCACGCTCCCACAGCATCCCGAGGCGAATCAGGCCATCGGGGAAGTGGCGGCTGAACTGAACGTGCGCGGGATAAATGCCGCAGCCTACGTGCCGGGTCGCGATGAAGCCGAGAAGGGAGGCGGCTACCGCCTTCCGGTGCTGGGCGAGAGCATCGAGGTGCAGTCGCCGCTGGCCGGAGCGCATCAGCAGCGCAACACCGCACTCGCGATCGCCGCCGCCTTGGAATTACGTAACTGTTATAGTTACAATATATCGTTAACGCACATCGCCGAAGGAATCCGCACCACGCGCTGGCCAGGCCGAATGGAGCGATTGTCCACACACGGCCGCGCCGATGTACTTCTCGATGTAGCCCACAATCCGGCCGGAGCTTGGGCGCTGCGCGCGGCGCTGTCCCATCTCAATCCCGAGCCGCGCGGCATGACAGCTGTCTTTGGCTGTCTCGCCGATAAGCCCGTGGGGGACATCGCGCAGATCCTTTTTCCGCTCTTTGATTCTGTGGTGCTCACGGAAGTCGATTCGCCACGGCGAGCTTCACTGGGGGCGATGGTTGCGGCGGCTCAGGCAACAGGCGCAAAGGTATATGCGGCCAGCGATGCGCGCGCAGCCCTCAAGCAAGCATGGGAGCTGACTGGGGCGGAGGGCGTTGTTGTAGTCACGGGCTCGGTCTATCTAGTGGGAGCTGTGCGCTCGCTGTTGGCGGGGATCGACCGGTGAAGCAGCGCGCACTTGGGCCGAGGCCGGAGCCTCTATCGCGAACCGAGCGCCTGGTCAGCTTCTGTTTTCGCGCACCGTTGTTTTTCCTCTGTACTGGATTTTTCGGAAGCCTGTCGTTGCTGGCTTCCCTGTGGGACCACTCAGGCAAGGCGCAGCATGCGATCGCTCGCAGGTGGGGAAGAGTTGTAGTCAGGATCAGCGGCGCTTCACTGACCAAGCTAAATATAGATGGCCTCGATGGCCGGGTCGGGGTTTACGTCGCGAATCACCTGTCATATATGGATACGCCGGTGATCTTCGCGTCCCTTCCATTTCAGTTCCGCATCGTGGCGCGTCATGACTTGTTCAAGCTGCCGTTTATCGGATGGTACTTGCGGCGCTCGGGCCAGGTCCCGGTCAATGTGACGAATCCACGGGCATCGATCTCAAGCCTGGGCGGGGTAGTCAAGACGCTGCGATCCGGTATGCCTTTGTTCATCTTTCCGGAAGGCGGGCGATCCGCGACAGGCCATCTCGCCAACTTTATGAACGGCCCGGCGTTCATGGCGATTCGGGCGGCCCTGCCTATAGTTCCGATGGCCCTGATCGGTACCTACGAGCTGCTGCCAATGCATTCGATGGAGTTCCATCCCGTGCCGGTCACTCTCGCGGTTGGGGAGCCCATTGAGACTGCCGGGTATACCATGAAGCAGATCGACGAGCTGACAGCCAGGATCAGTAACGAGATCTGCCGGCTTTACTATAGGCACTCGTATCTCGATGAGCCGGAACGGCCTGAACTTGAGGCGATCACTGTTGCAGCCGAGGAAGAGCAGGAGTGAAGAAACCGCGCATCGCAATACCTGAGCCCACTTCGGAGGACATTTCCTACAACGAGCGATCCTGGCCGCAATATGCAAAGGCTGTTGAGGCGGTCGGAGGCCAGCCGGTGAAGATTCCGTTGGGAGAGGCTCCAGCGGAGGTGGCGCGACTGGCAGGCACATGTGAAGGCGTTCTTCTGCCGGGAAGCGGCGCCGATGTGAATCCGGAGAAGTACGGGCAGGCCAGGGTTGCTGAGTGCGCTCCACCGGATCCCGCGCGAGAGGCAGTGGACGAACTGCTGATACAGGACGCGGCGAACCTGCACAAACCGCTTTTCGGGATTTGCTATGGGTTACAGTCCTGGAACGTCTGGTGCGGAGGCACTCTGATCCAAGACCTGAGGACGGCGGTGAACCACAAACCCGGCCGCGAGGTTCGGGAAGCGCACCGGGTAACTCTGGCCGAGGGTTCGCGGATCGCCGCGATTACCGGACTCAATCAGCTCGTAGTGAACAGCAGCCATCATCAGGCGCTCGATCGCCCGGGGAATAGGCTGGCCGTGACGGCATGCAGCGTCGAAGACGGCGTAATCGAAGCGGTCGAGGGAACGGGAGATCAGTTCGTGGTCGCTGTGCAGTGGCATCCTGAACGGATCTTCGACGTGGATCCTGCTTCCAAAGCGCTCTTTCGGGCCTTTGTCCAAGCGGCAGCACAGTGGCAGCCGAGGCCAATCCGCGAATCGGTGGCAGGGTGACAGCGGCGCAGATCGAAGAGGCCGTTGCTGGCGCGGGTTTAAGGCGGCTTCAACCGGGCCAGGCAGACCTATTCGCACATTATCTTAAGTTGTTGCTTCGCTGGAACATGAAGATGAACCTTACTGCGATCAGGGAGCCGTCGCAGATCGTCGGGAGGCACTTTCTGGAGTGCATCGAGTGCGCTCAGGCTTTGCCGGACATCAAAAGCCTGCTCGATTTTGGTTCCGGCGCAGGCTTGCCTGGCATCCCTATCGCGATCGTAAGGCCGGATATCAGCGTAGTCTTAGGTGAATCCCAAAGGAAAAAGGCGGCGTTTCTTCAGGAAGCGGTCCGGCTACTCGGGTTGAACGTGCAGGTCTACGATGGCCGCATAGAACAGATGGATTCAGGACGGGTTTTCGACGCTGTAACGTTGCGGGCGGTAGACCGCATGCAGGACGCGGTACGGATTGCGCTGAAAAGGGTACGGCGAGGGGGACGGCTGATCCTATTTGGGACCACGAGCACCCAATGGCCATTGAGAGCCGCTCTTCCGGAGCTAATCTGGGACGAACGGATCTCAATTTCGGGACTCGAAGGCGGCATCTTACTGTTCGGCAGGGAGCTGTGTTCCACGTGAAACATCGCTCACCCTCACGGTGTTCCACGTGGAACAGAAAAGATTTCCACCGCTCCCCTTCACGCCTGCAACACTCCTTTCGCAATCGTGAGTTGTGCGTAGGTCTCACATCTGTAGAAAGTTACAGGGCATGGGATGAAGGTTGCACAAAATCTTTCCACAAGTTCAGCCGGGTTCTACACAGGCTATTTCCGTTGCGCAGCGCAGCTCTGCCCGATACTCTTTTTCTTCATGGGCAGGGTGTTGGCGGTTGTTAATCAAAAGGGCGGGGTCGGAAAGACCACCACCGCAATCAACCTCTCGGCAGCCCTCGCCCTGGAAGGGTTAAAGACCCTGCTCATCGACTGCGATCCCCAAGCAAACTCCAGTGGCGGCTTCGGACTATCGAGGGACGAGGCGCGCAAATCTACCTATGACATCCTCATTGGTGAGAGCACGCTTGGCGAAGCAATACTGCCAACAGAATTAGATACGCTGTGGATCGTTCCCTCGAGCAAGAACCTTATCGGGGCAAACGTCGAATTGATCCAGCACGAGCGCCGGTCCTACAAGCTCCGGGAAGCGATTGCGCCGGAGCGTGAAAAGTACGACTACATCGTCCTCGATTGCCCGCCAGCGCTCGATTTGCTCACTCTGAACGCCCTTGTTGCCGCAGATCGGCTGCTGGTTCCGATGCAGGCCGAATATTTCGCCCTCGAGGGCGTAAGTGAACTCGTCCACACACTGGATCGCGTGCGCGACGCTTTCAATCCTGACCTCGAAATCGAAGGTGTCCTGCTGACAATGTATGACGACCGGACCAACTTAGCCCAGCAGGTCCGGGAAAATCTGCGCGGCTACTTCAAGGAAAAGCTCTTTAACACGGCGATTCCGCGAAATATTCGCCTCGCCGAAGCCCCTAGTTACGGCAAGCCTGTGCAGCTTTATGACCCGCGGTCCCGTGGAGCTGAGAGCTATCGTGAGCTTGCCGATGAGCTGTTGGCTCGCAATGACGTCGAGAGTCCGCGGGCTCGAGAACGAAAGGCCGAAGCCGAGGCTCGGGGCAAGCCTACAGTTCGGTTCTGGCCGTACGCGTAGATTCCTGCTGTTTGAACACTACCTGAGGATTCACCCATGAATACGGCTGAGCTGCCAAGACGAAAGGCGTTGGGCAAGGGACTGGAATCACTGCTTCCGAGCGTAAAAAGGAGCGTCGAGCCACCCCCCCAGAGACTTGCAGAGGGAACGCCCCGCGAGATTCACCTCACCGACATCGATCGCAGCCCATTTCAGACGCGAAACCGCTTCGACGAGGTTCAACTGGCGGAACTCGCTGCTTCAATCGCTGCTACCGGAGTGGTTCAGCCGGTCCTGGTGAGGCCACTTCCTGGCGGACGCTTCCAACTGATCGCTGGAGAACGTCGATGGCTGGCCTCAAAAATGGCCGGCAAGGAGACGATTCCGGCGATTCTGCGCGAAGTTTCCGACGAACAGGCGATGGAAATGACCATCGTCGAGAACCTGCAACGAACCGACCTCAACCCGATGGAACAGGCGCGGGCTTACGACCGACTCGGCCGCGACTTCAAGCTCACACAGGAGCAGATGGCGCAGCGCACCGGTAAAGATCGTGCATCTGTCGCAAACTTCCTGCGTCTTCTCCGCCTGCCTCAGGAAGTACAGGGCAAGGTCGAAGCGGGAGAGCTAGCCTTCGGCCATGCGCGGGCTCTCCTGGCCATCGATGATCCCAAAGCACTTCTGGAAGCGGCCCAGAAAGTGACGGCGCTTTCGATGTCCGTCCGGCAGACCGAGAGTTACGTCCAAGGGCTTATGCATCCGGAGAAGCGTAAGGGGGAACAAAAGGCGAAATCTCCGCTGGATCCCAACGTTCGCGAAGCCCGCGATCTGCTGCAACGCGCTCTGGGCCTAAAGGTAACAATTGAGGACAAGAACGGTCGGGGCCGGGTCATTATCGAGTACTCGAAACTCGATGACTTCGACGCCCTCATGGAACGCCTAGGAGCGTGATCCAGCGCGCATGTCAGATCTGTCCCGCCTCCCTACTGAAGCCCGCAATCCGAACACCGAGAACCTCGACGGTTTATCGGCGCTTGAGTTGGCCCAGGTGATGCATGACGCCGACCGGGAGGCCCTGGTCGCTGTTGAGCGCGAGCTGCCGCAGATTGCGCGCGCCATGGAGGCCGTCGCCGCGCGGCTCGACGCAGGAGGCCGCCTCTTCTACCTCGGCGCGGGAACGTCCGGCCGACTCGGTGTCCTTGATGCGTCTGAATGTCCACCTACCTACAACACTCCGCCGGAAATGGTGCAAGGGCTCATCGCCGGAGGCGACGCAGCCCTCCGCCGCTCGGTGGAGCGCGCGGAGGACGATGAATCCCAGGGCCAGCGCGATCTCGAGCAGCATGGCTTTTCCTCGCAAGATGTCGTTGTCGGCATCGCTGCGAGCGGACGCACACCATACGTCCTGGGAGGCGTCCGCTACGCACGGGGAATCGGCGCGCTTACCATCGGCCTGAGCTGCGTTCCTCAATCAGAACTTGCTCAAGCCTCGGAACTTCCTATCACGCCGGCAACCGGCCCCGAGGTTATCACGGGATCGACGCGCATGAAGGCCGGCACTGCGACCAAGCTTGTCCTGAATATGCTTTCGACGGGAACGATGGTCCGGCTTGGCTACGTATACGGCAATCTCATGGTCAACGTCCAGCCAACCAACATCAAGCTTCGGGACCGCGCTGCGCGCATCATCGCAACCATCACCGGATTGAGCAACGCCGACTCTGCCGCCCTGCTCGACCGCGCCGGATCTGTCAAATCCGCGGTCGTTATGCAGAAGCTCAATCTCAGCAGAGAAGAAGCGGAGCAGCGCCTACTCGCCGCCCGGGGACGCCTTCGGGCTGTCCTGGAATCGCCAGCTGGCGAAGCGCAATAATTATGTCACAACACCTGTTACTTATTTTTCAATGGACGCGCGGGCAAGTAAGGGTCCCTACGCGCGAGCACACCGACCATAAGAAGAGCCGGTTGCCATGAAGGCAACACGCTTTGAGTTCCGGTTTCGCGTGGCCATTGGAGCGCTGATTTACGGCCTGGGCTTCGGGCTTCCGTGGCTCATCTACAGCACCGGAGGTCCGCGTGTCACCAGCACGTGGCTTGAGTTGTCGAGCGCACTGGCGCGCAGCGGAGTGCTCACGGTGCAGACATCGATTGTCGCCGTAACATGGCTTGCAATCGCGCTCGCGGCTATCGGAACCGCGCTTCGCGTGTGGGGAACGGCGTACATCGGCGCTGCCATCATGACCTCTGGACAGATGCACGCACAGAACGTGCTCGCCGCAGGGCCATATCGCTATGTCCGCAATCCCCTTTATCTGGGAAGCTTCATTTTCGCGTGCTCGGTTGCGATCCTGATGGCGCCGATCGGAACTGTGGTCTTTCTCGCGTTGCTCCTGGTGCAGATCTTACGTCTCATCGGCTCCGAAGAAGCTTACCTCACCGCACAACAGGGGGAGGCGTATCTCGCGTACAAAGCGCGCGTGCAGAGGTTCATTCCGGGCCTCACGCCGGGCGTGCCCAAGTCAGCCGCGAATCCAAGCTGGGCGCGTGCGATTGTTGCCGAGACTTACCCCGTCAGCATGGCGCTCTGCTTCGCCGTGTTCGCCTGGCGCTACAACGCCGACCTGCTGATCCGCGCCGTGATCATCTGCTTCGGACTCTCACTCGTCGCAAGGGCGTTCCTCGTCGAGAAATCTGCTCAACGGTCAGAGTCCTGAGAATCAAAAACAAAAGAGGAGACAGACCTCGGTCCGTCTCCCTCTCCCTATTAGAGTTTGACCGCTTTTCTTTTCTTCAGGCGGCGGCTGCCAGAAACCTTTTTACTTCTTCGGCGGCGCGATCGCGTCTTTGGCGGCCTTGGCCACGCGGAACTTCACCACGGTCTTTGCCTTGATCTTGATCTGCTCGCCAGTCTGCGGATTGCGGCCCATGCGCGCCTTGCGCTCTGCCTTCACAAGGCGGCCCAGTCCGGGGATGACGAAGACCCCGTTTTTCTTGGTTTCCTTGACTGCTGTTTCGGCCAGCAGGTCCAGAAACGCTGAAGCCTGCTTGTTGGTCAACTCAAGCTTCTCGGCTAACTGCCGGACAAGAGCTGTTTTGGTCAATGCTGTTGCCATTCGTATTTCCTCCTGATTTCCTCTTCACTGTTGAGCCCGGTTGCGCGGGTGTGATCGGCTCTATTCAGGTTGCCTTTTTTCCGCCCGGGTGCCCGGTTTCGCCAGTATTTATGCGGCTCTCAGAGAACCCCACCGCCGTTTACCTTGCGTCTTTTGAAAAGCTTTGTCAACAGGAAAAGAGCGGTTTCCACAGGTTTTTGTTGGGTTTTCCGGGGTTTTGGTGAGTTTTGCCCGGTTTTCGTGCCACTTTGGTAACCATACGGGAAGGCAGTGAGCTCGTAAAAGCCTTATCCAGAACGGGTCAGGACGATGGTGGGGCATCTGCCGGAGGCTGGGGTATGGCCCGAATATAGGCCTGCTGCTGCGCTCTAGTAAAGCCCAAAGAGCGGCTTTTTGCGCTTTTCCAACCCGCGCATGAGAGGCTCGTTGAGAAAATCTACGAGCGGCTGCGAGAGCCTGAAATAGGTGCCGACGGTCTTCGCCAGGTCAGGCTTCAGGACCGGATCCACGGGCAGCGTCGCGAACACGCCCCACTGCCGCCACTTGATCCACTCAATTGCGGGGTGGTCCACCGGAAAGCCTTTCGGAGGCCGGCTCAGCGCCGCCGGATCGTGCGGTTGCATCTTCGCACGGAGCTTCTTCGCTTCGATCAGCCGTCGGAAGTCCTCGTGACGCGCGAGCAGGTGCTGGCGAATCGCGAACAGTTGCTCCTTCGGAGGCATGTAAACGCCAGCCGCGACCGTCAGCTCCGTCGGGCTGATATGCATGTAGTAGCCGCTGCCGGAGGTCTTCTCCATACCGTTGCGCGCCCACCACGCGGCAAGGTGGGTCTTGTAGGGCGTTTTATCCGGCGAAAAGCGTGTGTCGCGATAGATGCGCAACATGCACTTTGCTGCCGGTCGCACGTGCCCGGGAGCATAGTCCATCATGCCCAGGGTGATCTTCTCGATCAGGGCCAGCATCGGAGATTTCAGTTCATTTTCGTAAACCTCACGCCGCGCTTCGAACCACTCGCGCCGGTTGTTGCGCTTGAGCTGACGCAGGAAGTCGAGGGCTTTCTGATTAAAATACGGAACTGCCGGTTCCGGTTTTTTAGAAGATTGCTTTTTTGCTGCGGGCTTCTTCACGGATGGCGTGGGCATGAGGCCATTTTAGGTGACGGTTGTTATTGCTTGAACTCCACCACCGTTGCGCCCGCGCCGCCCTCGTTCTGTGGAGGCTCCGTCACCGACGCTACTTGGGGATGCTGTCGCAGATACTCGCGCAGCGTGCGGCGTAGCACGCCCATGCCGGTGCCATGAATAATGCGGACGCGCGGGAGTCCGGCGAGGAACGCGCGGTCGAGAAATTTTTCGACTTCGTCCTGGGCCTCGTCGGCGGTGCGGCCGATTACGTTGATCTCCCAGCCGAGGTTCTCGTCCGGATCGGCCACTGAGACCGACACGCCGCGCCGGCTCCGTGCCGCCTGCAGCGGAGTCTCGGCCGCCGCAGGGCGCACCACCTCGGCGATTTCGCCGCGCGCGACGCGCATCTTCATCGCGCCGACGGAGACCTCGAACATCCTGTCGTCGATCTGTCGCTCGACGCGCGCGGTCTTGCCCAGCGTGCGCAGCTTGACCATATCGCCTGCGGCGACGTGGCGAACGATGTGTGGCTCGGCGTGACGGTCGCCCTTGTCCGCACCGGTGTGATGGGCAACAACAGCAGAGTTGAAGCTCTCTGCGAATTCTCTTCTCAGCCGCGAGATTCTGCGCTCGGCGTCCTTCGAGAGCTTCTGCTGTGCGGCGCGATCGTCGATGGCCTTTACGGTTTCGCGGGCCTGGTATTCGAAATCCTTCAGCAGCGATTCGAGCTTCTGCTCGAGTTCGCGGACTTTTGCGCGCTGCTCCTTCATGCCCTCGACTTCGAGCCGCGCGCGCTCGCGCCTGAGTTCGCGTTCGAGCTGTTCGAGGCGTTCGCGTTCAGCCGTTGCGGCGCGAAGCTGTTCGTGCAGCGAATCGATGAAGCGTCCGATATCCTGCGTTTGCGTGCTCAGCCGCGCACGGGCTGCGTCGATCATGTGCTGAGATAGCCCCAGGCGCGCCGCGATGTTGATGCCTGCCGACGCTCCCGGAACGCCTTGCCGCAGCTCGTAGGTTGGAGCCAGCGTGCGCTCGTCGAATCCCACAGCAGCGTTGATAACACCTGGGGTGTTTGCCGCGTAGACCTTGAGCGAGGTGTGATGGGTCGAGACGATCGTCCACGCCCGCGCACGGAGAAAGTGTTCGGCAATGGCGACGGCCAGCGCGGCGCCTTCTTCGGGATCGGTGGCCGAGCCGAGCTCGTCCAAAAGCACAAGCGACGACGCATCCGCCTGCGCCGCGATCCTGTTCAGGTTCACGATGTGCGCCGAGAAGGTCGAGAGATTCTGCTCGATCGACTGCGCATCCCCGATATCGGCGAGCATGGCGTCGAAGATGGGCAGAACGGCCTTTTCCGTTGGGACGGGAATGCCGCTCTGCGCCATGATGGCCAGCAGTCCTGCCGTCTTCAGGCCGACGGTCTTGCCGCCGGTGTTCGGTCCGCTGATGATCAGCTGCCGCGCGGCGGAGGTCAACGAGAGGCTGATGGGCACTACGGTGCCACCGGTACTGCGCAGCCGTTTTTCGAGCAGCGGATGGCGCGCGTTTTTGATTGTGAGCTCGGGGATCGTGAGCTCGGGATTTTCGGCATCGGCAAAGTGCGGCTCTGCGCAATCGAACTCAGCCGCAAAGCGCGCCCGCGCCTGCAGCGTGTCAATCTCGGCCAGCACCTCCGCACCGTTCAGAATCACGGGAGCATATTGGCCGATCTGCCGCGTCATCTCGGCAAAGATGCGATGAATCTCGACCTGCTCGTCTTCGAGCAGCCGGACGAGATCGTTATTCAGTTCGATGGTTTCAAGCGGCTCAACGTAGACGGTCTGCCCGCTGGAGCTCGCGCCGTGCACTACTCCCTGCACGCGCCGCTTCCATTCGGCTTTCACCGGAATGACGAAGCGCTCGCCGCGGATGGTGATGAGGTCGTCCTGCGTGGTGCCGCCTTCGGAGAAGCGACGCAGCGCCGCGCGCAAGCTGTCTTCGATTGCCCTTTGTTGACGCTCCATTTCGCGGCGGATGCGCCGGAGTTCGGGCGAGGCATCGTCGGCGAGCGAACCATCGGGCAGAATTCGCGCGCTAAGCGACTCGATTAGCGGCCGCAACGGCAGCGTGAGCAGCTCTCCGGCCATAGCTCGCAGGCCCGGCAGCTGGTCGGCCAATGCACCTGGAGGCGCGCTCATCAGCGCCGCCCAGGCCGAGATGTCTTCACTCAGGGCCAGAATGCGCCGAATCTCCTCCGCCTCAAGCGCCGCGCCTGCGATACGCGACTTGGCCAGCGGCTCCGAGGGATCGAACAGCGATCCAAGCGACGGCCGCGCGCCACCATCAATCAACCGGCGCATCTCACCGACGAGCGCGTGCTCGCGGCGGATCCACTCCACATCCGCGGAAGGCGCGAGCCCGAGCAACCACTGCCGCCCAGTCGAGGACTGCGCGTATCCGGCCAGCATCTCAAGAAAACGAGGCCATTCGAGCGCCGCGGGACTGCAGTCGCTGACCACATTCGGGATGGGCTTCATCAGCGCCATGATTTTCATCCTATCGGGAATGGATGTCCTGCGCAGGCGGCAGGGCTGGAACAAGCACCGGAACAGGCGCGTAATATGTAGCAGGTCTTTCGCGGCAAAGGAGGGACCAGCCCATGTACTGTAGCGGATGCGGACAACCGGTCGACCCCAGCGAGCAATTCTGCCGTAACTGCGGCAAAGCCATTCCCCACATGACGCCGATCGCGCCTATAGCACCGGGCGCAGCGCCCGTTCCGTGGTTTTACACGCGCGTACATCGCCACATCCAGTCGCTCGCGGTGCTTTGGATCGCCTATGGCGTTTGGACGCTCGTGACCTGGGCCCTGGCGATGTCGTTCTTCGCGGGCATGCTTAACGGCTACTTTGGGCACATGCATCACGGCCCCTTCGGCGAGTTCCCGTTCAACAATATTCCCTGGTTCGCGCCGTTCATCACCGTAATCATCTTCGGACGCGCCATCCTCTGCTTCGCCACCGGCATCGCGCTGAACCGGCGGACGCCCTGGGCGCGCATCCTGGCTTTGGTCGCGGCATTCCTGACAATCATCAAGCCGATCACAGGAACGGCGCTTGCGATCTACACGCTGTGGGTGCTGCTGCCGTCGCCCTCCGCGCAGGAGTACGAGCAGATGGCGCAGCCGAGTTAACAGTGACCAGTTCTCAGTCCCCTGTACTGCTTGAACCGGGGATTGTGGGCTGACCACTAACTACTCGCGGCTCCCTGCGTCGCTACAATGGAGATATGGAATACCCCATTACGCGGTTGCGCCGTCTGCGCCGCACCGAGTCCATACGCAATCTGGTCCGCGAGACACACCTGGAGCCCGGAGCGCTGATTTATCCGCTGTTCCTTTGCCCCGGCGAAGGCGTCCGCAAGGAAATCGGGTCCATGCCGGGCGTCTTTAATCTCTCGATCGACGAGGTGGTCAAAGAGGCCGAAGCTGCGGCCGCCCTAGGCATTGGAGGCCTGCTGCTCTTCGGCCTTCCTGAGTCGAAGGACGAGCAGGCCAGCGGCGCCTGGGATGACGATGGTATAGTCCAGCGCGGCCTGCGCGCCCTGAAGGAGTCCCCCGCCACAAAGAAGCTTGTCCTCATGGCCGATGTCTGCCTGTGTGAGTACACCTCGCACGGCCACTGCGGGATTGTGAGAAACGACGGCGAGGAGTATGAGATTGAAAACGACTCCAGCCTGGCACTGCTCGCGAAGACGGCGGTATCGCTTGCGAAGGCCGGAGCCGATGTCGTTGCGCCAAGCGATATGATGGACGGCCGCGTCGGCATGATCCGCGACGAGCTGGACAACGAAGGCCTCGATCTGACCGCCATCCTTTCTTACGCCGCCAAGTTCGCCTCGGCGTTTTACGGACCCTTCCGCGAAGCCGCCGATTCGGCTCCGCAGTTCGGCGACCGCCGCAGCTACCAGATGGATGGCGCCAACCTGCGCGAGGCCATGCGCGAGATCGACCTCGACCTCGGCGAGGGCGCGGACATGATCCTGATGAAGCCGGCGATGCCTTATCTCGATGTCATCCGCGCTGCGAGAGAGCGCTTTGACGTGCCCATCGGGGCGTACCAGGTGTCTGGAGAATACTCGATGCTCAAGGCGGCGTTTGCGAACGGTTGGCTCGACCGCGAACGTGCCATGATGGAGTCGCTTGTGTCGATTCGACGCGCCGGTGCGGGATTTATTGTGACCTATTTCGCGAAGGACGCGGCGAAAGTTTTGGGTTAGGCTCCACATCCAGCCGCCCGAATCTTTCCCCTTCCCTCCCACATCTTCCATATCGGAACCCTTGCGTACAATAGAGTGTTTGGGTTGAGCCCGGATCGTCCGGGCCTGATCCCTCACGCCATCGTCATCCCAGAACGGAGTTTTCCTTTGGCAGAGACCATCTACGACGTAGCCGTCATCGGCGGAGGACCCGCCGGATACACCGCAGCCATCCGCGCCGGCCAGTACGGCCTCAAGACCGCTCTCATCGAAAAGGACAGCCGCCTCGGCGGCACCTGCCTGCTCGTCGGCTGCATTCCGACCAAGGCGCTGCTCTTCAACGCCGAAATCTACGACCACCTCAAGCACGCCAAGGACTACGGGCTCGACGGCCTGGGTGAAGCCACGATTAACTGGAAGGCCATCCTCGACCGCAAGAACGGCATCGTCGCCAAGCACGTCAAGGGACTCGAGTTCCTGATGCGCAAGAACAAGGTGACGGTGGTTCCCGGTTTCGCCCGCCTCACTGGCCCTGCGAAGGACGGTGTCCACTCCGTTGAGGTCGCGCCGGCTGGCGACCCCAAGGGCAAACCCTCGATGGTCAAGGCGAAGAACATCATCCTGGCTACCGGCTCGGATGCGAGGCTGCTGCCTGGGGTGAAGACAAGCGACAAGGTACTTACCAACGTTGAGATCCTGTCGCTTGAGCGCATTCCCAAGTCGCTCCTTATCATCGGAGCGGGCGCTGTCGGGGTCGAGTTCGGCTCGATCTTTCGCAGCTTTGGGTCGGAAATCTCGATCCTCGAATACCTGCCGCGCCTGGTCCCGGTGGAGGACGAAGAGGTTAGCAAGGAGCTTGCCCGCTCGTTCCGGAAGCGCGGCATCGAGTCTGCGACGGGAGCCAAGGTCGAGAGCGTGGAAGAGACGAAGGACGGCGTCAAGGTGACGTACACGGGCTCCGACGGCAAGCCCGCGTTCAAGGAAGCGGAGAAAGTGCTCGTCGCCGTGGGCCGCGGACCACGCACCGAAGGCATCGGCCTCGAGAAGACGAAGATCAAGCCCGAGCGCGGATTCATCAAGGTCAACGAATACATGCAGACCGATGAGCCGGGCATCTACGCCATCGGAGACATCGTCGCCGGCATGCCGCAGCTCGCGCATTCGGGCTCGATGGCCGGGCTCGTCGCCGTCGCGAAGATCGCCGGCAAATATGCGCGGCCGATCAAGCGCGACCGCATCCCCGGCTGCACCTATACCGAGCCGCAGATCGGCAGCGTCGGCTTGACCGAAGCAAGAGCGAAGGAACTGGGACACACCGTCAAGGTCGGCAAGTTCCCTTTCGTCGGCAACTCGAAGGCCACCATCGTCGATTCGCACGACGGCTTCGTGAAGGTCGTCGCCGATGCCAAGTACGGAGAGATTCTGGGCGTGCACATCATCGGTCCGCAGGCGACGGAGCTAATCGCTGAAGCTGTCACGGCCATGGAGCTCGAAGGCACGGTCGAAGACCTGATGTGGACGATCCACGCGCATCCGACACTTGCGGAAGCGATGCTCGACGGCTTCAACGCCGTCGAGGGAATGGCGATCAACGTCTAGACGACAATTAGCTATGAAGCCCAACCGCTTGGTTGGGCTTCATTGTCTTCAGCAATGATCCTTAACCTCATCCATCTCGGGTGCGTCGATTACGCCACCGGACTCGACATCCAGAAGCAGTTGGTTGAAGCACGGCATGAGGACCGCGTCGGCAACACGCTCGTCCTGCTCGAGCATCCGCCTGTCCTCACCCTGGGACGCAACTCCTCGCGCGCCAATATACTCGCCAGCGACGAATTCCTCGCCTATCGCGGCGTCGAAGTGCACGAGATCAATCGCGGAGGAGACGTCACCTACCATGGACCCGGTCAGCTGGTCGGCTATCCCATCCTCGACTTGCGGAGCTTTACCGTGAATGGCAAGCGCGTAGGGGCGGTCGATTACGTCCGCCTGCTCGAAGAATCGCTCATTCGCGCTCTGGGAGATTTTGCCGTGCCCGCGCAGCGCATCGCGGGTCGCACCGGCGTCTGGACCATTCCCGGAGGGTCAGTATCTGAGAAAAAAATCGCCGCGATCGGCGTGCACATCTCGCGCGGCATCACTTCGCACGGCTTCGCGCTGAACGTCACTACCGATCTGCGCGACTTCGAGCTGATCGTGCCCTGCGGCATCTCGGACCGCGCGGTTACGAGCCTGGAACTCGAAGCCTCCGAAAGCGCGACCGCGCCCACGATGGAGAACGCCATCCACTCCGTCGCGCGCCACTTCGGACGCGTCTTCGAGCACCAGGTCCTCTGGCTCGATGCGGCCGAACTCGGATTGACCCTGAACCCAGCCGTGCAAACCGGAAACAGATAACCGGACTACTCGTATCTCAGCGCCACCATGGGATCGACGCGCATCGCCCTTCGAGCAGGAAAATAGCATGCAATCAGCGCCACAGCCATGAGCAGTGCAGCCGCTGCTGAGAACGTTACCGGGTCAGTTGCGCTCACGTTGAAAAGCAGGCTGCTCATCAGCTGCGTCAGGCTCAACGCACCGGCCACTCCCGCAAGAATGCCAATCAGCGCCAGCCCCAGCCCCTGCTGCATCACCAGAGACAGAACGCTCCCGCGCGGCGCGCCCAAGGCCATGCGAATCGCGATGTCTGAAGTTCCCTGTGTCACCAGGAACGACATCACGCCATACACCCCAATGGCCGCGAGAATCATTGCGAAGCCCGCGAATGCGCCGAGCATCGTCATCGCAAAGCGCTGACGCGCGACCGAATCGTAAACCCTCTGGTCCATGGTTGCGATATCAAACACAGGCACGTCGGCATCGAGAGCGTGCACCTGGTCAATAATTGCATTCGCCAGCGGTGCCGGATCGCCAGCAGTCCGCGCTATCACAAACATCGAACCGTTTCCCCACATTGCGTAGGGGAAATATGTAACCATCTTTGTATCAATATCCAGACCGTACTGCTTTACTACTCCCACCACACCGACGATCGTCAGCCATGGCTGCTTGTCCCCCTGGCGGATACGCTTGCCCACTGCGTCCCCATGCGGCCAGAAACGATCCGCCATCTTCTGGTCGACCAGCACTACCGGCTGCGACTTATCTGTATCCGCCGGGGTGAAGAATCGGCCCGCAATCAGCGGAATCTGCATCGTGCGGAAGTAATCCGGTGTCACCGACCGCTTGTCCACCTGCAGCTCAGGCGCGTCCTTCGGAGGTACATATCCCTCGATCTGCATGCCTCCCCATCCAATCGAGGGCGTCATCGGAAGAACTGACACCGCTCCATACCCGGTCACGCCCGGGAGGCTTCGCACTTTGTCTGCGAGACTCTGGTAGAACTGGATTCTCTGGGCAGGGTCCTTGTATTTGGGTCCGGTCGCCGCGATCTCCATGGATATCACCCCGTCGGGATTAAACCCTGGCGGAACGCTCAGCAGGCGCACAAAGCTGCGGATCAGCAATCCCGCGCCCGCAAGCAACGTGAGCGAGATCGCAAGCTCCGCGATTACCAGAGCACCGCGCAGCTTATCGCGCCTTACCCTCAGGCCGCCGCTTGACGAGCTTTTTCCGCCGGCCTTCAATGCCGTATTCAGATCCACGCACGAAGCCCTCAGTG
The DNA here is from genome assembly GCA_963782175.1 of uncultured Acidobacteriaceae bacterium. GTDB lineage: Bacteria > Acidobacteriota > Terriglobia > Terriglobales > Acidobacteriaceae > Silvibacterium. Next base: position 1,072,946 of record CAWAIX010000001.1, on the reverse strand, counting down.
CAGGCGCCAGACCGAAAACAATGCCGGTGAGAATGGAAATCGCGAATGTAAAGAGCAGGACGCGGTAATCCATTCTCAGTTCATCCAGCCGCGGAATGTTGCCCGGATGAATCTTTTCGACTATGTACAAGCTTGCCGCCGAGACTGCGAGCGCCGCTCCCCCTCCTAGCAGCGCCAGCACAAGGCTTTCGGTCAGCAACTGCATCACAAGCCGGGTTCGCCGTGCGCCGAGCGCCGTGCGCATAGCGATCTCTTTCTGGCGGCCGGCTGCGCGCGCAAGCAGCAGATTAGCCACATTCGTACAGGCGATGAGCAGCACCAGTGCGACGGCCCCGAGCAGGATGAGCACTGAGTTCCGCACATTTCCCACCACCTGCTCGGTCAACGGAACCACGCTGATGGTGAAGGTCCGGTCGCGATGCTTTTCCTCGCGCAACCGAGCCGCGATAATGCTGACGTCCGCCTGCGCCTGCTCCATCGTGACGCCGGGCTTCAGCCGCGCCAGAACGTTGTAGTCCTCGGGCCCGTAATTCAACTCTTCTTTAGCGTCCATCGGCAGCGGCATGAAGATCTGCGCCTTGTCGATTCCGCCGATGGCGGGAATCACCTCATGACTCAGCCGGAATTGCCGCGGTAATATCCCGATCACAGTTCGCGGTTTGCCATCGAGCGTGATGTTCCGCCCCACGAGGCTCGGGTCGCCGCCGAATGCCTCCTTCCACAGGCCATAGGTGAGCACCACCGTATCCGGCTTGCCCGGGTGGTCTTCATCCGGCGTGAAGATGCGCCCCAGCATGGGCTTCACTCCCAGCATCGGCAGCAGGCTCGACGAAGCTTCGATTCCATCCACCTTGATTGCCTTCGAGGTTCCGCTCAGCGTGTAGCCGCCCCCAATGGCGATTGCCGTTTCGTCGAAGATATGGTTCTGCGTCTTGATATCGTGGTACTGGCCCGGAGAGGGCCAGTCCTGGGGAATTCCGATGCCGGGCGAGCGCAGCCATAGGATCGCCAGGCGTTCCGGATGCGCATACGGCAACGGCTTCAGCAGCAGCGTGTTGGTAACGCTGAAAAGGGCGGTGTTCGCACCAATGCCGATGGCCAGCGACAGCACGATCACCAGGGTTAGCCCCGGATTCTTCGCCAGCATCCGCACGCTATAGCGCAGGTCCTGCAAGACGGAATACATGGACAGACTCCTCCATCATCATTCCACGCAAGCGGCATTCCTGCCGCATAACCTATCGAGGATTTGTCACATCGAGGCTTTAACCCGTCCAGTCGCGCCCGAGCCTGCCCATTTCCTCGCCGCTTTGTTCATTTTTCGGCCAGCGCGCAGGCTCCTACTCCACGCGAATCGCCGCTTTCACCGCGGTAGCAATTTGGGCGGCGGTTGCGATGGAACCATCGTCGAACAACCCCGCGGAAACCGCGGCTACGTACCGGTAGATGCGCGCTTCCCAGGGTTTCAGGTGGAGGGTCGATGTGTCCACTTCCTTGCTGCCAAGATTGTCCATGAGCAATTGCGTGGGCTTCGGTCCGCCGGGGAGTTTGTATTCTACCGGCTTGTCGGAAAAGTTCAGCACTACGAGATACCGGTCCACGCCGAGCGATCGCGTGTAGGCAAAGACGGAAGGGTTCGCTGGGTCGAGGTCGTCATACGATCCGTAGACCAGTGCCGGCGTGGCATGCCGCAGCGCGATCATCGCTTTCGTGTAGTTGTAGATCGACTGCGGATCTGAGACTTCTTCGACCGCGTTGATCTGTTTGTAGTTCGGATTCACCGCGAGCCACGGCTTCCCTGTCGTGAAACCGCCGTTCGCAGATGCGTCCCATTGCATCGGAGTTCGGGCATTGTCCCGGCTCATGTGCCGCAGGTTTTCAAGATACGCTGCCTCCGTTACCTTGCCGGTCAGCACGTCGGCTTTGTAGCCGTTTCGGGCCTCGATGTCGTTGAAGTCGTCGATGCTCCTGAAGGGATAATTCGTCATCCCCAGCTCATCGCCCTGGTAGATGAAGGGCGTACCCCGCAGAGTCAGCAGCATCGTCTCGATCAGCTTCGCCGACGCGACGCGATACTCCGGCGAGTCATTTCCGAAGCTCGATACCAGCCGCGGATTGTCATGGTTCGAAAGGAACACCGTGTCCCAGCTGTGCACATCGAGTTCCCGCGCATGCCCGTCGTAGATCTCCTTCAGCTGGGGCAACGTCCAGCTCTTCCATTGCTTCCCGTCGCGGTTGATGCGGACCGCGTCGAAGTTGAAGATCATGTTCAGCTCGTGACGGTCATCACCGACCATCAGAGGCGTCTGCTCGAGCGAAATACCCAACGCCTCGCCCACCGTCATCACGTCATACTTCGAGAGCACGTTGCGGTTCATCTCCTGCAAGTACTCGTGCATGTGCGGCCCGTTCGCATAGGCTGCGGGTACATTCTCAAGCTGCGCCGGAGTCAGATCGGGCAGGCCCGTCGGCTTCGAGATCAGCGGAATCACATCCATGCGAAAGCCGTCGACGCCCTTATCCAGCCAGAACTTCATCAGGTCGTAGACCTCGGCGCGCACCTTGGGATTGTCCCAGTTCAGATCGGGCTGCTTTACCGCGAAGTAGTGCAGGTAGTACTGCTCCGTCACCGCATCGTACTGCCAAGCCGATCCGGAAAAGAATGACGGATAGTTATTCGGCGGGTCGCTCCCACCCGATCCTTTGCCATCGCGCCAGAAATAGTAGTCGCGATATGGATTGTCCTTCGATTTCTTCGACTCAACGAACCACTTGTTCTCGTCCGACGTGTGATTCACAACGAGGTCGATGATCAGCCGCATATGCCGCTTCTTGATCCCGGCGAGCAGCGCATCGAAGTCGGCCATCGTGCCGAACTCCTTCATCACCTTGCGGTAGTCGCGAATGTCGTACCCGTTATCAGCATTCGGTGAGTCATAATGCGGGCTCAACCAGATCACATCCACACCGAGCGACTGCAGATAATCGAGCTTCGAGGTGATGCCCGGCAGATCGCCGATCCCGTCGCCGTTCGAATCCTTGAACGACCGCGGATACACCTGATAGACCACCGCCTCCTTCCACCACATGGGCGTGTAGCCATTGATTCTCTTCGCCTGCGGCTGCGCCGCCTCCTGTGCGTACCCGCTCGCTGCAAATAACAGCACCAGCATCAAAGCAAGTCTTTTCAACGCAAACTCCTTCGAAACCCTGCCCGATCAGTCTATGCGAATGCACGCGGCGCGATTTGACGCGTACAACAACTTTCCAACTATCTCTCTGCGAGAAACCTCCTGCAGCTGCATCCAAGCTCAAGGGAAATACTTTGCTGAGGAGGAATCCCAATGAAACGTATGCTTTCAGTCCTTTGCTGCATCGCACTCTGCTCGCTCTCCGCGTTGGCGCAAAAGAAAGGCGCCATGACCGACCAGCAGTTCGTCGACTTCGCCGCCCAAACCGACATGGTCGAGGCCAACCTTGGGCAGCTAGCGCAGAATGTCGCCTCCGCGCAGGACGTGAAGGATTATGGCCAGATGCTGGTCACCGATCACACCAACGACTACCATCAGCTCTACGACGCCGCGCACCAGGCCAACCTCAACGTTCCGTCCGCGATCGATGCGCAACACAACAAGGCAATGATTGATCCGTTCCAGAAGCTGAAGGGCGCGGCCTTCGACCGCCGGTTCGCCAGCGATATGATCTCCGGGCACACCAAGGCCATCGCCATCTATAAGAAGGAAGCCGCCGACGCCGAGAATCCGGCGCTCAAGACCTACGCCCAGATGGCGCTGCCCACGCTTGAGAAGCACCTGGACGCCGCGAAGAACCTCGGGAAGTCAGCAGCGAACAAAGGACAGTAACAGTTCTTCATCAATGCCCGTAACCCAATGCGGAGTCTCTAATTTTTGGCGCCCGGGCTCGTCGCAGCCAAAAGAAGACGTGTCACTGGACGTGTGGTGTCTTCGGGGACCGTCCCTCGCTATCTGGCGCGGGGGCGATGGTATCCTTCACGGCCGAGAGAGATTCCCAGAGCTATGATTTCCCGACACCGGTGAGAACAAGGTATGAGAGTCAGACACTCTTACGACTCTCCCCAAAGAACCGAGGCCCTGTCGCGTTCCTGACCAGCTACGATGATTTGTTGAGGTCGTCGTCCTTTGAGTACTTGGTGCCCTTGGCCGTGATTTCCAGTGCGATTCCCTTGTCGGTCAATTGATACATCCAGACACCATCGGAAACTGACGCTGCGCCCTCCATGGATCCGCCCTTCTCAGGTGAAGTCTTGGCCGCGGCCGAGGCCTGTCCGCCGAATTCCCAGCCGGAATTCACAAAACCGTCGAACGCCTTCTGATTGTCGAATACAAACACACACCGGAACTTCTTGACTCCGAATCCAAGGCCACCTTGCAGTTCAAGCATCTTCATGAAGGTTTCGCCTTTGGTCCGGTTGACGATGGCAATGCCCTCGCCCCTGCCGGAACCGGCAACGAGGATCTTTATTCCCGTGTTGCTGAAAACTGCGTACCCGTACGCCTTTGCGACTGCCGCTTGAGCAACGGGTTCTGCCTTGTAAAGCCGGGCGAGCGTATCTTGAGACATCTTGCGGATTTCGGTCCGCTCTTTCTCGTTCTTTTGTTCGTCATCATCGGCGGCGAAAGCGCCCACTGCTAACACGCAAATCAGCGATGCGATCAGGAAGCGTCTGGTCTTCATTGATTCTCTCCTTGAATTTCGAATATCGATATCGGGCCCTGTTCAGATCGCGGAGATGCGCGCAGAGCGTTTGGGAAATGGGCAGCGCCGATCACGGAGCTTATTCCCGCGACGATGGAAAGCTACTCCTCAATGCTTTCATCAGGAACTGTCAAAACCAACAGATTTAGCATTCACCCCGGATACAAAGGCTGATAACGATTACATAAGGCCGATGCGCAGCTATCCGCCGGAACGCGTGAAAGACAAACTTCCTGGGTTGTTTCTACGACTGACAGTTTTGACAGTAGCGAGCCCGCGGGCGCAGGCGAACAATAGGCCGTTGCGTTCCCCGCCCGAAAGTTGTGCTGGGGTAGAAACCAGTCCCTTCGGTGCAGACGAGCTTGGGGAAATCCCACACCCCATGAAAGGAAGTCTGTATGACAGCCTCTTCCATCAATAAGTCCCTCCGGATCGCGATGCTCATTTGCGTTGCCACCTTAGCTATCACCGGCTGCAAGAAGTCCGACACGAATACAGCTGCTCCCGCGGGCACACCAGACCAGCCCGCAGGGGCCGCAGCAGCAGCGCCCGCCGCGCCCACCGGACCAGTACCTTCCTTCTCAGCTGCAAACAAAGTGGGCCTCTACGCAAATCCAGCGAAGGGCCAGAGCCACGATCAGCAACTCATCGATGAATCCAACTGCTACAACTCGGCCCAGCAGCAGTCCGGCGTCAATCCCGACACGCCGCCACCTCAGCCCCCGAGTTCCGCCGACGTTCAGGCGGCCCAGGCACAGGCCGCCGAATCCGCGCCGGAGCAAAAAGGTGGGCGAGCCAGGGGTGCAGCTCGTGGCGCGGCCAAAGGCGCGGTGGTTGGCGGAATTGTCGGAGACGCGGGGAAAGGTGCGGCAGTTGGAGCAACCGTGGGCACCGTCCGCGGTGGACGGCAACAGCGCCAGACCAACGCCGCTGCCAAAGACCAGGCCTCGGCGAACGCAGGCGCACAGGTGCAACAGAACTACCAGAACCAGAAAGCCGCCTACGACCAGCAGATGAGCAACTTCAAGCGCGCCTTCTCTGGCTGCATGGAAGCGAAAGGCTACACGGTCAAATAGGCGAAACAACGTATCAGGGACCAACGCTGATCTCTGTTTCCTGCTCCCTGATCCCTAGTCGCCAATTCCCACCAGCACATTCGACGCCTTGATGATCGCGCTCACCTTGTCGCCTTGCTTGAGATCGAGAGCGTTTGCGCTCGCCTTGGTGATCGACGCTACCACCGGAGTTCCACCGGACAAGCGGATCTCCACCTCGCTGTTCACCGCGCCCGGCTCGAGCCTCGCGACTTCTCCGGCGAGCACATTCCGCGCGCTCAGCTTCGCATTCTCCACACCCTTGCCGATCATGACCTCCGATGCTTTGATGATCGCGCAAGCTTCGCCGCCCGCCACCAGGCCGAGAGAATCGACGCTGTGATTGGTGATGATGGAGACAACGGTCTCGCCTCCTACAAGAGCAAGCGACACCTCGGCATTCACCGCACCCTTGGTGACACTCTTGACCGTACCGGCAAGCACATTGCGCGCGCTGATCTTCATTCCCGCATCCTCCGAGTCTCGAAGGCAATGTACCGCGCTGGGCAGATGGAAGACAAATGAAACGTCGAACGGCTTCTTTGACCCTCGATCCTCGCGAGCAAAAAAAAGGGACCAGGCCTAAACCTGATCCCTGTTCCCTACTTCCTGTTCCTTGTCTAGAAGTCCACGCGTAGGGCCAGTTGGCCGGTACGGTTGCCCGCGTTCTCGGCTGTCTGTGGAGCGCTGAGGACGCCAAAGGTCGAAGTGTTGTCGATCTGGGTCGCCGGCGGAGCGAAGTTCGTGTGGTTCAGGACGTTCGTGAACGTCGACTCGAACCGGACGTGCACCCGTTCGGTGACCGGGAAGACCTTCGCGAGGCCCATGCTGACCGCCTGGGTGCCGGGACCCTCGAGGATCCCCACGCCAGCGCTGCCGAACCGGCCCGCACCGGCCGGAGTCGGCGCGAACGCCGCTGGATTGAAGTACTGCGAGCGCGATTGCCCGGTGTAGAGGTGATTTGAGACCTGGTCCGGCCGCAAAAACGCGCTACGGTTCACGACATTGGTGTTGGACTGATCATACGATCCGCTGATGCTCGGCGTGAGCCACGGCCCGGTCTGAAGCAGCGTGACGTTGGTCAGCTCCCATCCACCCAGCAGCGCGTTCTTCCAACCGCCTTCGTTGAGGAACGCGCGTCCTTGACCGACCGGCAGTTGATACACGCCGGTGAACAGGAAGCGATCATGCCGTGTACCCTCCACGTTTCCATAGTCGCCGTTCACGTTGAAGCGATCCGCGATGGGGATGCCGTAGTTGACCTCGCCAGCGAATGCCGTCGGGACATCGCCCTGGTTATCGGCCAGGTTCTTGGCCAGCGTGTAGCTCGCGTCGAAGTAGAGGCCATGCGAGTTCTTGTGGTTCCACTCGAGCTCCATGGCGTCGTAGTTCGCCTTGCCGGCGTTGAAGGTGCTCCACAGCGTGAACCAGTTGTGATACGGCGCGCGCGGATCGACATAGGGGCTCGCTGCTGTCGTCTGGTACGGAGTCGTGCTTGCCGGAATCTGGTTCAGGTCCTCGGTGATGCTTAGCCTGTAGGTGTGCATGCCCACATAGCTCGCGCGCAGGCTGTCGTTGTTGGCTACCTGGCGCTCGATGGTGAGGTTCCACTGATTGGCCTGCGGGTCGCGATAGTTCGGATCAACGCCCTGGTCGAGCCCGCCGCCGCCATACTGCACCGTCGTGCTCGGCGGAGCCGTATTCGGGAACTGGATAAGCGGCGCGCCGCTCGCTGTCGTCGTATTCGTATACGTATGCAGCGCCGAGGTGGGATTGCCGCTGTTATTGAACGACAGCGGTCCCAGATTTGTAATCGTGAAGATGCCAAATCCAGCGCGTACCACCGTCTTCGTATCGTTGAATGGCCTCCACGCCACCGAAACCCGCGGCTGGAAGTTGCCTTTGTAGGTATTGCGCAGCGATTGCGGCAGGTGATCCTGGCTCGCCGTCAGATACTGTGTGCACGGGAGCGCCGTGTAATTCAGGTCGCAGGAGTTGAAGGACTGCCGGAACGCCAGGTTCGACCCCTCGATATTTTGCTGCTGCAAGTACCCCGCCAGCTCGTCTGGAACCACGATCGCGTTATTTCTCTGATCGAAGTTCGCGAGATTGCCGCCGTCCTCATGAAATCCCGGCAGAATCTGCCAGCGGAGCCCATAGCTGAGCGTCAGGCGGCTCGTGATCTGGTACGTATCCTGCGCAAACACGGCATACTGCCACGCCGTGCCGGCGACATCTGGGCTCGACACCGCAAAGAAGAGCGTTGTCGGCGCGCCGATCAGGAAATCTCCGAAGGCATTGCCGGTAAATGTGGGCTGGAAGGTGAACTGCCCGAAGTCGTCGGACGGGAGGAAGGTTTCAATATCCGCATAGCGAACGCGCCGGGCATCGAGACCCGCCTTGAAGGCATGCTTGCCGACGCTGTAGCTCACGTTGTCGGTGAACTCGAGCGTCTTGGATTGCGTTACGCCGGTTTTGTCCCTGCCGATCGCCGTGAATCCCGTACCCGCGCTGAAGTTGAATGTCGGGAACGCATGCGTCAGCGGATGCTGGCTGATGTTTACACCCTGAAGGTCAAGCTGGTCGAGCGCGTCCGCGCCCAGGATCGGGAAGCCCACATTCGTGATCACATTTGTGAAGCCGAAGCGAAACTCATTGAGCAGGCGCGGATTGAAGGTGTAGATGTGCGACACCAGCAGGCTGCGGTTATGCACGCTGTCCGAATCGTTCGGCAGCAGCGGATTCGCGTAGTCCTGCGTGATGTTCTTGCGGCTGAAGCGCGCATAAGCTGACTGCTTCGCTGAGATCGTCTCGTCGATGCGAACGTCCGCGCCATCGGTGCGCGCCGGCGTCGGCTGGAATTGCTCGTAGTTGTAATTCGACTGGCCGGTGACGTTCGGCAACGGATAATAGTTGAGCAGCGCAGTCGCAGTAGGATTGATGCTGCCGGGCGCGATCACCGGCCCGCCGATCGCCGTCAGATCGCCGTTGCGCTCGGCCTGCGTCGGCACCAGAAACTGCTCGGCTGTCGCCGTTGACCGCCGGTTGCCCTCGTAGTCGACGAAGAAGAAAGTCTTGCCGCGCCGGTCGATCAGATGCGGAATGACGACCGGTCCGCCGAGCGATCCGCCAAATGTATTGAAGTGCTTCGGAGCCTTCCCGGAAAACCCATACGGATCGGCGTCGAGCGCATCGTTCTGGAAATACTCAAACAGGCTGCCGTGAAACTTGTCCGTGCCGCCCTTGGTGGTGAACGTCACGTCGCCGACCTGCGAAAACTCCGCGCTATTGTTGAACGACGTCACCTTCACTGCCGCAATGCCTTCGAGCGAAGGATAAGCGTCCTGCAGCGCGCCGTTCTGCCGCACATTGCTGGTCGATATGCCGTCTACGGAGAAGTTAACCATCGACGACGTCGCTCCGCCCAGCGCAATATTGCCCGAGCTATCCTGCTGCACGTTGGACGAAACGGTCAGCGTGCCCAGCGGGCTCGTCGTCGTTGCGCGATCGTTCAGTGGAAGCTCGGTCATCGCGACGTTGTCCTTCGAATCGCTGAGCGTCGCGTCTTCCGTATTGATCTGGTACCCCGTCGCCTGGACCAGCACTTCCGTTGACTGCTCCGCAATGGCCATTGTCACCGGAACCCGCAGCGCCTGCCGCGCGTCGATTTGGGCATCGGCGACGATGGACTTTGCAAATCCGGCATGCTCGACGGCGATCGAGTAGTGCCCGGGCTTCAGGTTATCGACTAGAAACTCGCCGGAATCGTTCGTCGTTGCGGTGCGCGTCAGGTCCTGGTCGAGGGACTTCACGGTTATGGTTGCGCCCGGAATCACCGCGCTCGAAGCATCCTGCACTGTGCCCAGAATGCTTCCCATCGTTGATTGCGCCCGCGCGCAGCAGACGCTTGCTCCTATGAGCAAAGCGAGCAACAGCGCCATCCGGCGGAGCCGGCGCGCCCCATTTCGCTGTGAGCCCGTCTCCCTTGTTTCAGAAGTTGTTCGTGACTGGCCTTTGCCCCTGCTCTCTTCACCAAGCAGGCGCATGCTTTCAAGATGAAGCAGAAATACCCTATGAGAAGTAAGAGGAGAACTGATATTTTGTGCGGTCTGACTAGTAACCATGAGAGATCTCCGTTACTATTCAGCAAACCGCGCCGCGCATATATCTCGCCCAAAGGATTCATAAAGAAGCTATAGCCTTACAGCTTTTTTATGCCTGTGGTTCCTGTGTGGTCTGTGAATACTAAACCTGCTCAGAACGTGCTTCTGCTCGAGCGCGCTTTTACAAAGACGAGCAACCTTTCGCAGTCAGGTAGCGAATGTAATCTGCAGGAGGCGTTTGTCTTAAGCGGGGGAGAATCGCAAATGGACTGCGACAAGCCCTTGCAGCGGTTTCCGATTCAGCTTTCTCAAGGCACCTGGTAGGGCCGCAAACCCTGAACGGGGAAGAGGCCGGTGGGGCCGGATTCCTCGAGCATCGGTTGCGGCCGGAAGAGATAGCGCACGAAGAAGCCGGCCTTTTCGCTGTTGTAGTCGCGGGAATTATTTGCGGTCAGGTAGCCACCGACATACCAGTGTTCGGCGATGGCATAGGAGACTTCGCTCTCGAAGTTATAGTTGCCACCTACGCTGGTCATGGCCGGGTAGTAGGGATTACCCGCAGCTACCTGAGTGGCAAAGTCGAGCGGGTAGTACGGCGACCTGTCCTCCTGGAAGGACTGGATTCCGACGCTTCCGACAACACGGTAGTGGAACCGGGGGCCATAGTGTCCATTGAAGGTCACAGGTACTGCTGCTACGAGATAGACGTTGGGGCTGAAGTATCCGCCCTGCCCGTAGGTGAAGTAGCGCAGATTGTGGTCGTAATGCATGCCGAAGAAGTTCGTGCCGACGGTGAGATTGCCATACTGGGGACGGCTCAAGACACCCCAGTAAGCACCGGCGGTGCCGTCGACTCTGGAGTTGGTCTGGACGTGAACGCCGGTGATGTACTGGCCACCTCCCTGCAGATACCAGCCCCAGCGGTTGTCTCCCGAGGCGATTTGCACCTCACCAGCGTTGGCGATGACACCGCCCCAGATGTTTCCAGCGTAGGATGGACCGGCGCTGCCCTGGTCGCGCAGTCCGGCGTAAGAGAGCTGCGTGTCGTAGATGGGGTCGCGGGTGAAGGTGAAGGTAAAGTGGCCAGCCGGCGGATGGATGTACAGGCCTCCGGTGACGTTTCCGACGAGGAAGCCGTAGGGTGTGTAGCCGACGTTGGCGGCAAAGAGCGAAGTGCGCAACTGCAGTTCGCCACCGATGCCGGATGCGGACTGCGTAGTGGGAATGGCAGTCTTGGGAAGAGTGCCCTGCTGGAGGGTTTCTGCGCCGGTCGCTGTTCCGGAGTCAAGAATGACGGGCTGCGTGATCACGGTCAAGCGCGCCGGCCCCAGCATTCCGGAGCCTTCGACGATGGCCGAGTAGGCGGCGAGGCGGTCATATCCGGGCTGGCCGCTCCGAAATGATCCAGCTGACGTGGCTCCGAACCATCCGCTGCCGGCGCCTTCAATGGCGGCGAGCTGATCCTGCACCTGCTCTTGTGGAGACCTCTGCCGCTGGACGTAGCTGGCCGGGCCGGTGAGGGGCGGCAGGACCTGGGCTCCGGACTGTACGGGTTGTTCCTGGAATGCAGTGTCCGGTGCGCTGCCGGGATTGGCGTTCGCCGCAAGGGGCAGGCCGGAGTCAGGCTCCTGGAGCGCCTGGGTCTGGCCGGGTGCGTCGAGGTCTCTCACTGCAGTTTGGAGGCGGCCGGCGGGTTCGGAGGTATCGAGGCCGTGGAGGTTTCCCTGGTTGAAGGACTGGTGAGCGGCGACGTCCTGCTCGGCAAGGAGGTTTCGAGGGGGCAAGGTTACTGCGACGGGAGCGAGGTATCCCTGCGCAGGGGTTTCTGTGTCGAGATCCGTGCGGGCGGAGACGTAGATAACGGGAACGCGCGCCGGTTCTTCCTGGGGAAGACGCTGGTTATCGGTGGCTCGGGTTGGCGCGGAGGCGTAGTCGTTCAGAGTCGCTGTGTCATACGGGTCGCGAGCGTCGTCGGGGCTGGTCGCCGGACGGTCGGCTCCGGTTTGCTCAGCGCGGGCGAAATCGCCTAGGGTTGGAGTTGAGCTGGCGGGAGCTTCCTGCCAGGAGAGCTCGCGGGCGCGGCCATTAGTAGGATCGAAGGGCTCGTTCATCTGCGCAGCCGGGCGTGCCGGCGCGAGCAGGTCCATAAGCTGCTGGGTTGGAGGCACGGTGTTCCGCGTATCGCCGGGGACGGTGGAGCCCGCAGGCTGTGGGAAGAGACCGGAGGACGCGGGTCCCATGGCAGCAAGCGCGGCCCGATAGTAGGCGGCAGCACGCTGGTTGTCACCGCGCGCCTGCTCGAATTGGGCAGCCATGCGGAGAATGGATGGGTCATCCTTATATTGGTCGAGGGCGGCCTGGAGCCATATCTCCGACTGCTTCATGTCGTGAGCAGCGAGCGCTGCGCCGATTGCACCCTGATATTGGGCGAGGGTGGCGTGGCTCATATCGAGCGAGGCGTAGATGGCGACGGCGCGCTTCGGCTGGCCGGCTTTGAGGTAGGCAGCAGCGAGCGCGATATAGACGTCAGCGTTTTTGGGGAAGGCGCGAGCCGCTGCGTCGAGGATTGCGAGAGCGCGGCGCTGATCTCCCGCGGCAAGAGCCGTGTTTGCCTGACGGATGCTCCACGTTGCCCACAGGCGATTGAGGTCGGCCTGCTGGTCGTCTGAGAGTTCGGCCGAGCCGGCGAGGTTCGATACCAGGGCGTAGAGCTTGCGGTCGTCTCCTGTGTTCAGCAGGACCCAGCCGTATTGGATCTGAACGTCGACCGGGGCTTCGGCGTTCTGGGTGGAGTAGATCTGCATGAGCTGGGCGAAGGTGCGCAAGGCGGCGCGATCCTGCCCGGTGGAAGACTGAATCGAGGCGAGTATCTGCAGATAAGCAGGATCCTGTTCGAGGCGGAGCCGGACAGACTCGGGCATGGAGGCGATCTGGCGGAGTGCTTCGCGGTCTCGCTTTGCCTGATGCAGCGTGCTCAAGGTGCCTCGCCATGCCTGCAGGTTGTCGGGTTGGGCGTCGAGCTCGCGGCGGTAGATGGCGTAGGCTTTCTGCGGATCGCCCTGGGCGGCATAGATGTCCGCGAGCTGAAGTTCGATGCCTGACTTCGGACCATTCGCGATAGAGAGAGCGCGCTCGAGGTACTTTCGCGCACGGTCGTATTCCTGACGCGACTGATAGATCGAGCCGATGAGGGCGAGGAAGCCGAAGTCGTTTTGCACCCGGTCATACACGGACTGTGGCATGCGGCCGAATTGCGCGATGGCTTCATCGTCGCGGTGAAGCTGATGCTGGGCGGCGATCAGCGAGCGCCACGCCTCAAGCTTGCCGGGATCCTCTGCGACGACCTGCTTATAGAGCTGGATCGCGGGCTCGTATCGTTGGGCGGTCATGAGCAGGGCCGCGTATTGCATCTGCCGATCGACGGGCATGTCGCGTCCCTGATTGGGGAAGGGCAAGGCCAATGCCCGCTCGATGACGCGGTCAGCTTCCGCCTTGCGGCCGACGGACATATAGGCCTGCGCGAGGGACCCGAGATACGCGGGATCGCGGTTCAGCTGCGAGCGGATCACTCCGGGCATCCGGTCGTTGGTGGCCAGAGCGGCCTGATAGTCACCGCTCTGGGATTGGGCGAGAAAGAGACCTCGCCAGGCGGTCTCCCGGGTGGGGGCGGCACGTACGAGGCGGTCGAAGATTTCGGCGGCTTCAGTAGAATTGCCCTGCTGCAGCAATGCGCCGGCGAGCGCTTCGAGGGCGTCCGGATTTGTGGGCTTCATCAATACGGCCGCACGGTAAGCCTCGACCGCTTCGTCGCTGTTGCCCGCCTTGAGAGCTTCGCTACCGCTGGACATCCGCTCCCAGAAACGGGATGTGGCGATGGAGTTGTCGAGTCCTTTTGCTCCGGCGGCACGGGCGCGCTCCAGATAATCGGCGGCGCTGGAGAAGTCCTGACGCTTCATGTAGACGTAGCCCATGCCGCTCAGCGCGCGGGGATTGTTGGGCTGCTTATCGAGCAATTCCTGGAACTGGCGCTCCGCTTCATCGAGGCGGCCGCTGTTAAGAGCTCGGTAGGCGGAGGCCTCGAGGGGATTTCCCGCAGGGGCGGCGGGTTTAACGCTGTCCTCGCGGCTCGGCACCGGCTTCAGTGCAGAAGTTGCCACCGCCGGCGCGTTCCACGCAAGGGCCTGTTTTAAAGCCACCTGCGCGTCGGGTACGCCGCTATGCTGCTCCAGGATGGCGATGCCCTCGGCGCGGGTTTTCGGATCATAGGTGAGGACGCGGCCCAGAGTGACGGCGTAGCGGGAGTCGGTGGGGAACTGTTTGGAGAGCTTGCGCAGCCCTTCAATGGCGTGCGGACGGTCGGCAGGAATCGCGGCCTCGGTGTCGTAGTAGGGGAGAGCGTAGTTGCCAGCGGGAGGTTCCGAGCCGAAGACGTCGCGATAAATGCGCATCGCCTCGGCGTACTGGCCGTTCTGGGCGAGGCGGCTGGCCTCACTCAGGCGCTCAGATTGCGGCGCGACGCGCGGCATGGCCTGGATCTGCGCAACGGCCGATGGGTTGCCGCCTGCCGCACGCAGCCGGTCGAGATACTGGCGCGCTTCGTCGGGTTTGCCCAGTTGCATGTCGGCCCTGGCGATGCCAGCGAGTGCGTCCGTGTTGTTTGGATTGGAGAGAAGCACCTGCTGCCAGGTCTGAACCGCCATGTCGAGGCGCCCGTGGCTGGCGAGCGATTGCGCTTTGGCAAGCAGGGCCTTCTCCCCTGCCGTTTGCGCGGGAAGATAGCACGGCGCGCCGATAGCCAGCGCGCCGATAGCCGTGAGAAGGATTCGTCGATGAAAACTGCTGTTTAGTTTTTCCATCGCACCCTCAGTGTTCCATCGGGATTGAAGCGAAAACGTTCTTCCTGCCAGCCGAGCGCAAAGAGCGCGAGGTTCTGGTCGTAGTAGCGGGGCGGCACTCCGAGCAGGCCGGTCTCGTGGTCGAAGTCAGCCTCGACCAGGTGAAGCTGAGCAGTTGCGGGGATTTTCTCTCCGGAGTTGAAGAGAAAAGGCACGAGAGCCGCGGAAAATCCGGGCGGGGCAGCATTGCTCAGGACAGTTCCGGCGGGGCCAATCGCTTCAGGCGGGACGGGATTTGTGCGCATCAACCGGGCCATGGGCGAGAAGATGTCGAGCATGCGCGTCGCGGCGGGCGTTGTTCTTGAGGTCATGCCGGCCCACAGGTAGACGCGGATGGCGTCGTAGCTGCCGCGCGGGGGGTGAGATGAATCTCCGGGGCCGCCGACCGGTGCAAAGCCGGAACCCGCCTCATAGGCGACCCAATCCATCGCGAATCCGGCCGGGCTGGCGCGCTGGATCCAGTCCGGGAGCGCGGAAGCCATCTGCGCCCACGGGCCGTCGGGAGCGGCGTGACCTGCCGCGCACAAAAGCGGCAGAGGGAGGTAGCTGGGATTGAGGATCCAGCGATTGCCCTTGGCGAAGAGCTCCACACGCCCGGGCATGAGAACCGGACCGATTTGCGGAAGCTCGGCAACCTCTTCTCTGGCGATGTTCGCGAGAAGGGACTTGCCGGTGCGAACATAATCGGGCTTCTGCCAGAGGGTGCCCGCCTGCAACAGGTCATAGGCGATCCACAGGTCGGAGTCGGCTGCGGAGTTCTGGTCGAGCACATGCCATGAGCCGTCGTCTGTCTTGCCCCAACTCCACGAAGGCAGGTTCCTGCCAAGATCACCCTGGGCGAGGTTGTTTTCGGTCCAGACCCTGAGCCGTTCGAAGGACGCGGAATCGCCGGCGACCAGCGCAAAGAACATGGCGTAGCTCTGGCCTTCCGAGGTGGTTATCGCGTTGCGGTCCGGGTCGATGACTCGCCCCTCGGAGATGAAGTGGCCGGCGTAATGATTCCAGAAGGGCCAACTGTTATCCGCCTTGACGCCGGGGGCCTTCGAAAGCGCCGCCGCGACAAGGACCAAAATCGGAACATGCAGGAGTGCGCGCTTCATGCCTCGCGTGCCTCCAGCCGCGCACGAGCACGGCGGTCAAGCCGGGAGCGGGTCCACGGCACGACGAAAAGGCCCAGGATAAAGGTGAGGACAACGATCATCCACGGGAACTCTGCCAGCCAGTAGCGGACATGCGAATACCAGGGCAAGTAGCCGACAAAATAAAGCCTGTCTCCGAGCCGGTAGGAGGAAAAGTCTTTTCCATGTAGAACGCTTACGGATTCGCTGATGTTTCCGGATGAATACGAGGCCAGAAAGGCAGAGACAAACGCCGATGCGGCATCGTCGTTCTTGAGGGTGATGGTCACGACGGAGCGGCCGGATTCCCAAGGCGACTCGATTCCCTGAATGAGGGCGTCGGGGGACTCACCGAGGCTGCTGACCAGCCCATCCCGCTCCCTAGTCTGGCCGACTTTCCACCACCAGTGAGGACGCATCTCGGCGATTTGCCACCAGGCGTGTTCTACGGAGGAAAAAAAACCGCCGGTATCGGTGACCGTGATGAGGTTCGATTTGATCGAGACGTGCAACTGATTGCCGAGACGTTCGAAGGCTGCCTGGTCACTCGCAGTTCCTATCACGAGATAGTCGAGGTCCTTGCCCAGAGAAGACGCATCCCCAATATTCAAGCGCAGTGCGGGGTATCCCGTCTGGCCAGCGAAATACGCCATCAAGGTCAGGTAGAGGCCGATCTCCTTCTCGGAAGGGGCGGGCGGCATCACGACCATGGTTTGCGCGAGGTCAGCGAAGCGCGTAAATGGAAAGCCCGCGTTTGCGAAGAGCTCGAGATTGGGCAGCGTGGCCCAGTGATTCAAACCACGAAGGTCGAGATGGGAGCTGCGCAGAACGGCTCCCTGCAGATTAATGGGGGGCGTGTCCTGGCAGTGCCCGGTCTTGGCGATCTGAAAATAGAAGTTAAAGAGGAAGGTGTTAGCGAAGGGACGCAGGCTCGTGGTAGGAACGGCCGCCGTGTAGGACAGAGTCTTTTTCGGATTATCTTCGTGAGGCAGCGGGAGCTCGTTGACGAGCGTTCCGTTGGAGGTGACACGCAGGGTTGATCCGTTGGCGAGCGGGATGGCGTTGTATCGATAATCGATCGCGAGCGGAATGGAGCTACGATCGCCGTAGGAGAGATCCGGAGGAAGGCGAAGATAGACGGCGAGCGGCCCCGAGCCGTCGCTCTGCAGCTCCGCATTGTCGGAGTAATTCCAGAGCGGCGAGATGCGGTCGGTGCGTAACCACAAGGGCGCGTCGTCGGCCTCGCGTGGAGCCGGCAGGTCGAATGCGGTTATTCGCGCTGTGCGGCCCTGGAGGATGGAATTCTGCAGGGCAATGGCACGAGCCGCAGTGACAAGCTGGCTGGCGTCCTCACCCGCGATGATCAGCACCTTGCCGTATGGATCGCTGGGGTTGGTACGAACGGCGATGGTAGGTCCGGCGATGTCGAGGTTGAGCCCCGCCGGGGCGTCCGAAGGCCTTTCGATAAAAACCACCAAGTTTCCCTGCGGCAGGGCATTCGTGACCTTCACCGGCATGGTGAGCAGGTGGGTTTTGGCGAGAACTCCGAACCACGATGCGAGAATTCCCGCGGCCTGAAGGGAGGGATATGAAGGCTGCTCCGCGAAGACAAAGGGGACGGCGGTGTAGGCGTCCTTCAACTCGTCATCGTAGAAAGGAAGCGGCAGGATCTTCAGGTCGTCGGAAAGGGGGAGCAGGGAGCCGGATAGTTCAACGGTCGAATTCGGCTCGACGCGGGCCCATAGCACTGTATTCGCGGGATCCTCGCAATCCCGCGTGTAATGGCCGATGAATTGAAAGCCAAGCGTATTGGTGCGCACCAGCAGCTCGGCGGGTAATGTGATGGTCGCGCTGAGAGCATCCTGAACGTCCGCGGTTTTAGAGGGCACGGGCAGCGATGCGATGAGGGTGCCGTTCAACAACACGTTCAGATGGCTCATTTCTGGAATCAATCCCGGCGAGAAGGAGTAGTGGAGATTGAGTTTTGCCTGCTGAACGATTTCGGTGTGGGGCAACGAAAAGGGGATGTTACGCGAGGCATCGACACCGCGAAACTCAATCGCCTGCGGTATGCCGATTTCTTTGAGCGAGAACGTTGAATGGAAGGTGCCCTGGCTGCCAGCGGGAGGCGTGGTGAGGTCCAGGCGAGGCCCTTGTGCATGCAATACGGCGGAACCGGCCAGCAAGAGCGCGAGGATCGTGGCAGCGGTTTGCGCACGTGCGCCAGCGGCCACCGGGCTGCTTTTCTTCCGGCCGGGGACTACGGTGAGGAGCGCATAGCCGACGCCTTTGACAGAGAGACGGACAAGACGCAGGAAGCTGCGTAGCGGACGGTCATTTTCGCGGCGCTCGCTGCGGCTCAGCCATGTGTCGGCGCGGGAGTAGAGAACCAGGGTCAGGAGCTCCTCTTCTTCGATCGACAGGCTGTCAAATTTCAGGCGGAGATTTTTGACGGCAGCTCCGACGACCACGGCAGGAAAGCCGGCTTCTCTGCTTCGAAGCGGAAAGATTACGCGGACCTGGGAGCCGGCGGGCAAATCCAAGGGCTCCTCGAGTATCAGAGAGGCGCCACCGAGGGATACATCGGAGGACTCTCCGAAGATGCTTCGACCATCGGGCAAGTGGACTTCGACAGGAAGATGCAGTTCGATGCGGACGTCTTCGCGAAGCTGGCGAGATTCGATTGCGACGGCGTTTGCGGTTCCGAGGATCACCATGTTGAAGAGGATCCAAAGGACATTCATCGCAATGGTGCCGGGATGGTCTGCGTTCCAGTAGAAGAAGCGCACTGGAGCGACGAGGAGGGCGAGAACATTGAGGAGGAGCAAGGCGACGTAGGGCCGCGCGATAATCGAGTCGAAATATTTTTTCTCGACGATGCCTCCCTTGGCGGTGACGTTGAACTTTCCGAGCTTTGGATTAATCAGCGCGAGGAGGGTAGGGCCGAGAATGTAAGGGGCCAGGACTGTTTCGTATACCTCGTTCCAGAATGAGTGCCGGTATTTTCCCTGGATACGGAGATTGGTCACGTTGCACAGGAAGAGGTGAGGCATCGCATAGGCGAGAATTGCGATCCAGTACCCGGGAATGTTGATTCGTCCCAGCAGCATGTATATGAGGGGCGCGGTGAGGAATATGAGTCTCGGACCCGCGTAAATGAAGTGAATCATCGCGTTGAAATAACAGAGCCGCTGCGGCCATTTGAGTCCCTTGACGAAGAGCGGATTGTCAATTCTGAGAATCTGGCACATGCCGCGCGCCCACCGGATGCGCTGGCCGACGTGGCTGGACAGGCTCTCCGTCGCCAGACCGGCCGCCTGCGGGATGTTGATATAGGCGGTGTTCCATCCCCTTGTCTGCATGCGAAGCGAGGTATGCGCGTCTTCTGTAACCGTCTCGGTTGCAATACCGCCGATTTCGTTGATGGCAGTGCGGCGAAGCACCGCGCATGATCCGCAGAAGAAGGTGGCGTTCCAGAGGTCGTTCCCATCCTGGAGGACGCCGTAAAAGAGCTCGCCTTCGTTGGGGATCACCATGAACTGCTTGAGATTCCGCTCAAAAGGGTCGGGAGAATAAAAGTAGTGCGGCGTCTGGAGCATTCCCAGCTTCGTGTCGCGCAGGAACCAGCCGAGTGTCACCTGCAGGAAGCTTCGTGTGGGTACGTGGTCGCAGTCGAAGATGGCGACATAAGGCGAGGAGAGCTTTCTGAGGGCGTGGTTGATGTTGCCCGCCTTGGCGTGTTTGTTGTCGGGGCGGATGATATAGCCGATGTCCGCGTCGTCGCAGAACTTGCGAAACTCCTCGCGCCGCCCGTCGTCGAGGACGTAGACGTGCAGTTTGTCGGGTGGGTAGTCGATGTTCGTCGCAGCAAAGGCCGTGGACCGCACGACGGAAAGCGGTTCGTTATAGGTCGGAATGAGGACATCGACGTGAGGCCACTCCTCGAGATCCTGGGGCAGAGGGACGGGAGGGCGGGAAAGAGGACGGATGGTCTGGATGTAACCGAGATACAAAATGACAAACGCGTACGTCTCAGCCGAGAGCAAAAGGAGCATGAAGAAGACGTCAATCCACGGTACGGGATGATGACGATCGGTCAACGCGCCGAAGACCGTCGAGAATCGCCAATACGCATAGCGCGCCGTGGCCAGCATAGAGGCGAACATAAGAGCCAGCGTGACCAGCTGGGAATCCGATATGAAGTGGATGGCAAGCGTTATTGCAATGGTGAGCAGGCCGAGCACTGCCTGCTCGGGCCACTTGAAGTTGATGGTTGTGCATTCGAACGCCAGGAAGAGTAAGAAAGCGTAGATAACAAGACGCGTTGCGGAAGCTGTGAAGCTGGTTGCGGTTCCCAGGGCGCTCCAATGGCCCAGAAGTCTTTTCATTGCTCGGTCCAGCGAGCGACAAATTTGGCCTGAAGCGCGGGTGCGACTCTTTCCAGCCACAGAGCCAGTTCAAGGAAATCGCTGGTTACCTCCGAAGCCGGGGCGTAATCGGCGACCGTCATACGGGAGGCGATAGACTCCGCGACCTCGGCGCCATGGCGGACGGCCAGAGGCAGCAGGCGCTCGCCGCATTGCCGTCCGGCGAGTTCGCGAGCTTCGAGATCCATGGCGTACTCGCTGTCGAACTGGTTGAATACGTAATAAGGTGATGGAACCTGAATGTCAGCAGAACGAATTTTGCTCAGCAGGTGCTCAATTCTCGAGACGGAAAGAATGGAGTTGAAATCGGGCACCAGCGGCACCAGGATTTCGGAGCACCTGGCGAATATCTGCGGCAAGAGGCTGAAAGAGGCGGGCCCGAGGTCAAAGATGGTGCGTTGCGAGACTGCCATGGCCGGGCTGACATCCTTCTCGAGCCATGCGGCAGTAACTTCCTCAGCGCCGATTACCCGGAGCCGGGAGCTTTTCATGCCTGGCGCAACGAATGTGCGAAGGCCCGGGCGCAGGTCGTTGGCTCCGAAATAGAACGGGAGCAGTCCACTGCCCGAGGCGTCGACTAACAGAATATCTTCTCCCTGGACGCAGAGGATCCTGGCAAGATTGGCGCTGATCGTGGTCTTGCCGACTCCACCGGCAAGGGAGAAGACGGCGAGAGCTGGCCGATTCCGATCGGCCTCCGGCAGGATTTGCTCGGCGAACCTTGGCCTCGGCCGCGGACGTGCTCCGAGGAGCGGAGCGACATAAGGCGTCTCGACGGGGAGCTCGGGAGCAGAGGCAGCGGCAAGCTTCGGAAGGGTTGGGGCGTGGCCAAGGTCGGCAGCCGCTGTATAAGCTGAAGGAGCGGGAGGGGTGTCGTTCACCACAGGCACAGCGACCGGGGCGGCGGCAGGGGTCGTCTGGCCAACGACCGAAGCCATCTCGAGGCTCTGATCCTCTACCGGTGTAAGTGTTTGTTTATGATGAGCCGGCCGCTGCCTGGAAAAATCGCGATAGGGCACGCCCTTCACATTTGCCCAATCGTAGAGGCGCGCGACATCTTTGGCCAGCTGATCGTCGGTCTCGCCGTGACCTGCCGCAGTTCTGTTATCACCGTTCGCCATGAGTGATCCCCCGTCCCGGCTAACAACGCTAACCTGTTCGTAACCTCAAGATTTGCACCAAGGGTAACAAACAACTAGTTACTCTAAACAGCTATTTTGCGGCTTTCCGATTGGGTGAAACGGGACTGGCCAAGGGAACCTATGCTCTGGGCGTCTATTTGAGCCTTAAGTGGCTGTTGGGCACAGGGGTATCGGCGGGAGCCAACTCCACTAACTCCACCTGGACCTCACGATTCCGCTGGTGCCTAAATATGGATGCGGTGTCACCTGGCACTGCCGGTAGGCGCCTGGGAGCGGTAGATTTTCGTGCTTAAGTGTGTGGACCTGTTTTGCCGGATATCGAATGTAATTTGACGAAACGCGCCCATAAGTCGCGGGAAGCAAACCATGCTTCCGCGCAAGGGCCAGCCAGATAGACCGGAACGCTGAGACTGCCGCCTGGCGCTTACTGGCCTAGCCGTTCTCCGAGAGGGAAGTTCGCCGATTCTTTTAATTCACTGTGCTGCGCATGCATGGCAGGGAGTTTGCCTTTGCGCGCAGAGCGCATTTCCATGGATCCGCCCGGCCGACGTGCCTTCGGTTGCATTCGATCTCACACCGGCGTGGATCTGCGCCTTGGAAAGGCGGCGGAGGGTCTTCCGCGCTCGCATCAGTCTGGATTTCGTTGCCGATAGCGAGATTCCGAGTTCCTCCGCGATTTGCGTGGTCGAACACTCGTCGGACCGCTGCAAGTCGATTACTTCGCGGAATGCGTAGGGCAAGCGCTGAATCGAATTTATGAGCAACTCCTCTCTCTCGCAGCGCGCATAACGTGCCTCAGGGGTTTCTGCGTTATCGCTCGGCTCCCAGGGCCTCGAGCTCTCCTCGTCGTCGGACATCTGCTCGATGGAAACTTCAAATACCCGCCTCTTTCGCAATACCATGAGGGCCGAATTGATCGCGATCCTGGTTAGCCAAGACGAAAAACTGGCCCTTCCTTCGAAGCCCTTCATGTGAAGAAATGCCCTCAGCGCTGCTTCCTGGAGAACATCCTCAGCATCTTCGCGATTCTTGGTGATGCGGTAGATTCTGGGCAGGATTTTCCTGGAATGACGACTATATAGTTCGTTGAACGCCGTCGTGTCTCCTGACTTTGCGGCGGAGACGAGGATATCGTCCTCGACCGCCTTCAGACCTCGGCTGGTGACGCAAACGTTGCGCTCCGATACGAATGAGATTTCCGATTTTAGTTCCATGGACGACTGCCTCCCTCTTTTTTGCTGAAATGGTCGCCGTACTCGCCGGGCGTGCATGACTCCGCCGAACGGTCGACTGCGCCGGAATAGCCGAAGCTGCGCCACTCCGGTGGACTCCCCGGCAGCGCACGAGAAGCCTCACGCTGCGCACCGCGTGGTCTTACGACGATCAGGGACACAGCAGCAGAAACCAACGCCGCAGTCTGAAAGACAAAATGTATCCAGCCGACCATCTTTCCTCCGCAGGGTCCACGGCGATGCGACCCGATGCTGGAAGCTTTGCAAGATAGCGGCCATAATTCACGCCTCTGAAAATAAACAGCTTAGGCGCGTCCGGGCTGTGAACAGGTGTCGAAGAGGATGAATAGTGTCGACGGACCGTCATGCAGCCGTCACTGCTTTTTGAGGGCCCCGCGCTCATGAACGGTGGCCGGCCTCGATTCCGCGGGGGACACTTCAACATTTCAGGTAGCCCGACATGAGAGGAGTGTCGACTCGTCGACACCACTGTCAGCGGACTTCTGGCATCGGCGACTTCCAACCACCGGAAAGACTCATATGGCACGCGAACGGTGGACACTCGACGAGTGCGGATAATGATCGTGAACAACTAGAGCGATGCGGCGTGAGAACCGCCCATTTGCTTCTCCGCGGCTGCCGCCTGCGCTGCCTCAGTCTCGGTCGGCAACCTGAAGTGGAAAGTTGCCCCGCGCCCGTCGTTGGAGGTGGCCCATAGACGACCTCCGTGTGGCTCTCGGGTCACGGATGGAGATTTCGGCTATCGCTCAGAAATAAAAGGCACCTACAGCACTCCCGAGTGCTCGAATAGTTGAGCAACTTCCTCACCTGGAAAGGTAGTCACGATGAACGACGATCCCACACGAGAAAGATCGATACTGGAGCACCCGTCCCGGCGCAATTTCCTCGGCATGAGCTCTGTTGCCCTGGCGACCGCGGCCATCACCGGCTTGCCTGCGAATGCACAGACGGCGCAGAGTGCAAGGAAGGCAGAGCACGACAAGTCGTGAGCGATCCCGGACAGGAAAACAAGGCTCTGCTGGCCGAGAATCCGAGTTCCAACAACCCTCCGCCGACGGACCACGGAGATATCGTCCCCATCTGGTATTCCTTCGACCTGACGAAGAAGCGCGTGGAAGAAGGGGGATGGACGCATGAGGTGACCGAGCGCGTCCTGCCATCTTCAAAAGATATTGCGGGCGTCAATATGCGCCTGACCGCGGGTAGTTATCGCGAGTTGCACTGGCATACCGCTGATGAATGCGCCTATGTACTTTACGGGACTGCGCGCGTCACGGTCATGAAGCCGGACGGAACAATGTTTATCGGCGATGTGAGCGCCGGAAACATCTGGCTCTTCCCAGCCGGCTTTCCGCACTCAATCCAGGGGCTCGAGCCGGATGGCACCGAGTTTCTGCTGGTCTTCAACCAAGGCGGATTCTCGGAGGATGGCACGTTCCTCATCTCCGAATGGATGAAGCATACGCCGCATGAGGTGCTGGCAAAGAATCTTGGCTTGGATGTCTCGGTGGCCGATCTTTTGCCGAAGGAGTCGCTCTATATTTTCCCGGGCACGGCACCCGGCCCCCTGCAAGCAGATCTGTCGGAAACCGGTGCGAAGGCGATGGCCCCAGGCAACTTCATCTTCGAAGCAACCTCGATGACGCCGACTGTGAAGAACAAGGCCGGCGAGGCGAAGGTTATCGATTCGCGGATTTTTCCGGTATCGACAAAGATCGCCGCGGCGATCGTTACCGTCAAACCGGGTGGGATGAGGGAACTCCATTGGCACCCGAATGCGTCGGAGTGGCAGTTCTATATCGCGGGCAAGGCTCGCATGACGGTTTTCTTCCCTGTCAGCAATGCTCGCACCATGGACTTCAACTCCAACGATGTCGGATTTATTCCTTCAAACGCACCCCATTACGTCGAGAACTCGGGGGATACCGACCTTGTATTTCTCGAGATGTTTGCCGCCAACGAGTTTATGGACGTGTCGCTAAGCCAATGGATCAAGCAGTTGCCGACTCGCATGGTGACCGAGCACCTGAACTTCAGCAAAGAACTCATCGAGAAGATACCTGCCGGGAAGCGCGTCATCGTTTGAGAGGGACCAGGATGAAATGCCTTCTTTATCTCTTCAAGGTGGCGATCACGGTAACGATCATCGCCGCCACGCTCCTCCATCCGAAACTGTAACCGTCATTGATTCTTTAGGAAAGGACTAAGATGAACGATTTCCCAGGCTGGTCGAATTTGCTGGATGGAAAGATTGCGGTTGTTACCGGTGCAGCTCGGGGTATCGGCCGCGCGGCGGCAGTCGCGCTGGCGCGGAGCGGAGCGCGGATCGTCGGCATCGATATCTGCGCCGTGGTCGATCCCCGGTCGGGCGTCACTCCGGCGACAGGTGACGATCTCGAGGAGACAGGAAAACTGATTCAAGCGGCCGGTGCCACGTGGCGAAAGTTCATCCTCGATCAGCGGGATCTGGGCGCGCTGCGTGCGGCGGCGAGCAGGATCGAGTCCGAATGCGGAGGCATCGACATTCTCTTTGCCAATGCCGGAATTCAGGCCTTTAAGCCGTTGCTGGAGATGGAGGATCCGGACTGGCACATCCAGATCGAAGTCAACCTCACGGGAACTGCAAATGCAATTCGCGCATTCGCCCCTGTGATGGTGCGGAGCGGCGGCGGGCGCATCATCGTAACGTCATCGACTCAGGGGCGGCACGGCACCATGTTCGGCGCCGCTTACTGTGCCTCGAAATGGGGAATCATCGGGCTGATGAAGTCGGCGGCGCTTGAGTTGGGAAGACACGGAATTACGGTGAACGCCGTGATTCCTGGACTGATCGATACCCCGTTGACGCGCCACGAGGAGCGTTACGCGCAGGCGCTGGAGGTTGCGGGCAAGACTCCGGCGGGAGATCTGAAGAAGGATGAGGAGGAAGTAGAGAAGTCGTTGAAGGCGAAGACGCCGCTCGGTGTGCCCTGGATCGAGCCGCAGGATGTAGCGCCTGTTGTTGTCTTCCTTGCGTCCGATGCTGCGCACATGGTGTCCGGAGCGACCTATGACGTTACCGGCGGCGACAGCGCAAACTATACGGCCTGATCTACGCAGGAAAAAGATCGATCGAACAGGACGCAAAAAAATGTCTTGTCCAGTGAGTTCGCAGTAGACCAGACTGAACGTACTCGCTGGGGGATCTGATTGATTTGGCGGAGACCCACAATCCGGTGACACGGTTGGTGTGGAAACGGGCGCTCGCACGCGGACAAGCTTTCGATGTGGCCCGGAGTGAGCCCACAACCGTGAACAAAAGCGTCCGGAGATGTCTCTGGCTGGGGGCAGCCAGTTTGTTCGTGGCGACCTGCGGGTGTTCGGAAGCGCCGGCATTCGACCTCATGGGATCGCTTTTCCCGGCGTGGATTCTGTGCATCGCGCTGGGGATCCTGCTGACTGGATTCGCTCGTTGGCTGCTGGCTCGCTGGCGGATACGATTGCTTTTTCCAGTGATTGCCTACCCTTGTCTGGCCGCTGCTTTTACCTTCTCCATCTGGCTGATCTTCTTCTGAGAGGAAAGGAGTCTCAGATGCCAAGCTTCAATCTCGGAGATTCGACACACAAACCCATCGAGCGGTGGGCGACTTTCGCTATCGTGGTCGCCGCCATCCTGCTTGCGCTGCGCGTGGCTGTGCGGGTGGACCGTCATCCGCGCACCGACGACGCGGAGGTCTTCGCGAACTATATCGGCATAGCTCCTCAGGTGGAGGGTCCGATCGTTGAACTTCACGTTCAGGACAACCAATTCGTAAAGAAAGGCGACCTTCTCTTCGTTATCGATCCGCGGCCGTACGAATATGCGCTCGAGAAAGCGGTTGCGGTTCGCGCTGCTCTCGAAGGACAGATCAGCGATGAGAGCCGCCGGATCGCGGCTGAGTCCAGCGGCGTTTCGGTGGCTCAGGCCGGCATTCACACGTCGGAAGCCGATGTAAACCACTGGGCAGCAGCGGTGGAGCAGGCGCACGCCGATATCGCAAATGCCGAGCAAGGGGTTCAGCGAGTGAACGCAGAGTGGACTTACGCCAATAACAATCTGCATCGCATCGAGCCGCTTCTGGAAAAGCAATTCGTGACGGCCGACCAGGTGGACAGAGCGCGCAGCTTGGAGGCAGCGCAGGCGCAGGCGCTAAAACAGGCGCAGTCGCAGCTGCTGGCTGCGCAAGCGGAGCTGAAATCGGCCGAGGCCCAGTACCTGCACGCCCAGGCGCAGCTCGAAGAGAGCCACGCGCAACACCAGCAGGCGCAACACTCAGTACTGACGCTGGAGCCGCTGATCAGCCAGCGCGGCGAGCGCGATGCGGAAATAAAGACAGCACGCTACAACTTCGACAACTGCCGGGTCTACGCGCCGTTCGATGCCCTGGTCACAAACCTGAGTATCTCTGAAGGCCAGTATGCCCACATCGGCCAGCAGATCTTTACACTGATTGATGCGCGCACATGGTGGGTTCTCGCGAATTTCCGGGAGGGGCAGCTTCACCATATCCGCCCAGGGATGCACGCTGATTTATACCTGATGTCCAGGCCCAATGAGCGCTTTCGAGGCGTGGTGGACAGCATCGGCTACGGGGTCACGCCTGATCCCGATGTGCTGGGGCACCTGGAGCAGGGGCCGGGATTGCCCGATGTGCAGCGGACATTGAACTGGGTGCACCTGGCGGCGCGTTATCCAGTACGCGTACGGGTACAGAATCCGCCTCCCGATCTCTTTCGCATCGGCCAGACAGCAGTTGTCACCATTCGCGGACGCTGAAGATGGCAACTGCCATGCCGCCTCTGGCCCGGCACAAGCCCGTCACGTGGCTCTTTGAATTTCTGCGCGATGAGCTCGCTCCGTATCCCGGCAGGGGCGCTCTGGTGGGCCGGATGGTGGTCTCGGCGAGCCTGGTCATGCTCGTCACGATGATCTTTCAGCTCCCATACGGAGCGTACGCAGCGATCTACGCTATCACCATCTCGCGAGAAAACCCCGACGCAACACTCAAGGACGTGACGACGACCCTTTGGGGGTACGCTCTTGGAACCGCATATACACTGATCGGCGCGATCTTCTTTTCCGGAGAGCCGGTGATCCGCTTCGTCTGGGTGCTCACCACACTTTTCGTAATATTTTTCATGCTGCGCGCACTGGCGAATTACACGGTAGCGGTGCGCTTTGGCTATTTGCTGGTGATCACGATTCCGCTGTGGGACCGCATCATTCCGTCTCACGAGAAAGTCGCGCAGACCCTGTGGGCTATTTTGTCTCTTACGACGGCCAATGTGATCACGCTGGCAGTGGAGCTTGTGTGGGCGCATCTCTACCATTCGGTTAATGTGACGGCGTCGATCGTCGATCGGCTGCAATGCACAGCGTCCGTGCTCCGCTCATGGTCGTCGGGAATCATAGACAAGGCACGGGAGCAGCAATTGGAACGGCTCGCGATTCTGGGAACGTCGCGGATGCGGCAGGACCTGCTGCGGTCGGATTATTCGCCGGAGATCACTCAGGAGCTGGGAGCCGTGGTTTCGCTGACGGGAAGACTGGTAGACATTGCAGCCAACCTCACTCACTTCTCGCGCCAAGCCTCAAAGGAGGAATCTCAGCACCTGAGCCGACTCGCGGAGAGGATCGATACTCTGGTAGAGGCGCTTCTCAACAACCGGCATCCACAGCCACTGGAGCTGCAGACAGAAACCGAGGCAGGCGGCGCGATTCCCTTGCTGCTGGAGATGGAGCGCACTGTATCGCTGATAGCGGGAGTCCTCAGCGGTTCAGGGTCGCCCAGCGACTATCGGCCGGTAGCACTTAGCACAGACGAGTCCGAAAGAAGGCTGTTCCACCCCGACGCATTTTCTAATCCCGATTATGTGCGGTTCGCGATCCGCGGCAGCCTCTCTGCCGCGGCCTGCTATCTCTCCTACAACCTGGTCGCATGGCCGGGAGTCAGCACGGCAGTGACCACCTGTTTTCTGACTGCGCTAACTACAGTAGGCGCATCGCGCCAAAAGCAGATATTGCGGTTTGCGGGGGCGGTGGTCGGCGGGATTATCTTCGGCTTTGGCGCGCAAATATTCATTTTGCCGGGGATTGAATCCATCTCCGGGTTCCTGATGCTATTTCTGGCTGTGACCATCCCCGCGGCCTGGATAAGCGCCTCCGGTCCACGCCTTTCATATTTCGGCACCCAGATCGCCCTGGCTTTTTACCTCATCAATTTACAGGAGTTCAAGTTCCAGACTTCTCTCGCGGTGGCGCGTGATCGCGTCGCCGGAATAATTCTGGGGCTGTTGGCCATGTGGTTGATCTTCGATCAGCTGTGGGAGGCCTCTGCGTCTGTTGAGATGCGCCGAACGTTTGTATCTTCATTGCGACTGGTGGCGCAGTTGATGAGAGAGCCTCTCTCGTCAGACCAGAAGGTTGCGATCGAACAAAGCTATGTTCTTCGCGAGACCATCAATGGCAACTTCAATAAGCTCCGGCAGCAGGCGGACGGCGTGATGCTCGAGTTTGGACCTTCGCGAGCCCGCGATCTCGATGAGCGCGCCCAGGTCCTGCACTGGCAACTTGAGCTTCGAATCCTGTTCCTCGCACGAATCGCATTGCTCAAATATCGCTTGCGCCTTCCGGGCTTCGAACTGCCCCAGCCCATATTGACAGCCCAGCAGGCATTCGATCGAGGGCTCGCCGAACGGCTGGAACGGCTTGCGGACCGACTCCAGGGCAAGCCGGTGATTGGCCGGGAAAACCAAGACTCATTCGTGACATCCCTGGAGAAGACAATCCGGGATTGCTGCCCTGCCGAGCCAGCCGATCCGCTGGCCGCTCGCCTGCGCAGCTTTCTACCTTTGTGCCAGCGAGTCGAATCGACGGTGTCATCCCTTGTCGCGGAGATTCTGCAATGGCTGGAACGAATAGACCAAACACCTGAGAATGCCGGGGCTCTGGCGCAACCTAAGCCGGCGCAGCCGGACCGCTGATGCGTGGTATTGCAGTACCTGGATGGTTCTTAGTCGCGGAAAAAAATTGCCCGGCGCTGGGGTCAGCGCCAGGCTTACTCATGCGAGCAAAGCGTCTTATTGTATGTTGCGTAAAACCGCGACGAAACGTGCCACGCGATTGTAGACGCTTTGGCGCAAAGTGTTCGGCTGACCGCTCGACGCCGGTGATGAGCGGCACCGTTACCATCTTTGTTTCGATCAAGGATGACTGTCACGGTCGGCATACTTGCGGTTTTCCACCAATACTTCGCCCGGCCATAGCTCAAGCACACGAAAGTCCGGCAACATCTTGAGAATGTCGCTCAACGTTGGCTGGCCTTCGTAGAGTTCGTCGTCGGAATATGCAGTGAACAGGTAATGAGTTTTTGCGAGGGTGTTACTGCCGCCCCGAATCATTTCTTCTTCGGCTCCCTGAATATCAGCCCAGATGAAATCGATTTTTTGGAGTCCGTGACTCTGAGCCAGAGTGTCCAGCGTGAGAGCCTGAACTTCAATGGTTTCGCCAAAGGTGACGGGATACCGCGAAAGATGATTCTTGGGCCGTTTCAGCGACGAGGAGTGGGTCCATTCCTGTCCCCATCCGTGCTTGCTCAGTATGAACTGAGCCATACCATCCCTGTCGGATATCGCGGCCCGATATAGAACGACGTTCGGCAGTTGAGGAGGCTGATTGCGAGGATCCGGTTCGAGCGCATACAAAGTAACGCCGGATATCTGCGCCATCCACGCAGTATCACTACCAGTGTGAGCGCCCAGTTCGATAAAAGTCCGGGGGCGGGTGTCGTGAAACTTCGCCTGCATCCATTCCCGGATATGCGGCGGACGAACGGGCAGCGGCGTTCGCACGTTGTCAAAACACTGCCGCACTTCCTGAGACATGGTCATACACGCCTGGTCTACCGGACGGTTCCTGAGCGCACCTGTCATCCGGTCGAACTCCCTGGCGCAGAGAACGTAATTGGCCCACGTCCATTGCCGGGGATGATCTTTGTGAAATGCGGCCGGGAACTCGACAGAAAAGACAGGGAGTCCCTGTTGCGCGACGGTGTAGGGCAGCCAGTAGTCCCAGAATGGCTGGCCCATGCTAAGGATAGATTCGCTGAATGCGTGACAGGCCCGGCTGTGCAGAAGGAATCCATCGATGCCGAATGGCTCGCGCGTGGATCTGGACTTGTTCCCGTTGTGGTTGTAGCGCACGAAGTAGCAGAGGCCGTCGTCGGCTATCCAGCGGATGCGCTTCATCTCCCACGGCGAGAGGGACAGTTCGATATCGGAATTCAGAATGAGCACCGGTGCGTCCCATTGCCGCGCCCTCTCGAGCATCGCCGAGATGAGAACGTAATGACCGCCGAAGGCAGCGATAGAGGTTTCCAGCGTGGGGCAAAAACTCACGTCATACATGCGGGCGATGCGGCTGATCTCCGAGGGGTGATTGAAGGACCATACGTCAAGGCCCGCGGCGCGCCATGACCGAATGGTTGCTCTTTGGATCGCAACTCGCGCCGGCGATGGCGACAGCGATGTAATCGCGAACAGTTTTTCCTGGGCCATCTTTTTATGCCTTTTCAAGGTGTCCGGCGACGAGCATCACCTGCGTTGGCGCGGCCAGCCGCACGCCTGTTTCTGCGGCCAGAGCCCAGACTTCAAAAGCAGTGTTACGGCGGGTCACGAGAGGCGGAATCAGCTCCTTCAGCCCCTTGTCGCGAAGCCAGGCACGCGCCGAATATTGCCCGTCCCAATCGGTGCCGACGAGGATATAAAGCTTGCCGGAAGAGCGAAACTCGACCTCGACGGGAGAGGTGCAGCAGGCTACCACCTGCGTATATACAAGGCCCGTCAGCGCCCCAGGGATTGCCGCAAACGGGCGGTCGTCATTGTTGTGGGAGCTTGCGCCAGGCTCGAGCCGCGCGATGGTGTACCCCATGGTTTCGCGGAACACGATGGATGCAGGGGCGTGCGGCGGAGACGAGGCCATCGCTGACTTTGCCTCGTCCAACTCGAACCATGCCGCCTGCACTCTGCCGTTCTGCGGGATTTCGAAGGCAGCCGCTTTGGCCTGCCGATAGGCTTTATGAAGAAGCAGCAATGTTCGTTGTTCGGGTTCATGGGCGCGCGGCCGGTGCAGCGGGCGATGCGAAAGCCACGATGAGGAGAAAGTGGTCTCGCGGAGACCCGCGCCGAGCAGACGCTCACGCAAGTCTGTAACTTCCTCTCCGTGACCGGGGAAGGCATCGTCGAATCCTCCCGCCTTTTCGAAGTCTCGCTTGCGACAAACGAGGACATTGTGGATTCCGGGGCCGTCAGAATCCGGAACGAGGAAAGCATCCGAAGCACAATTCGAGAGGACGTGCTTTGCGAATCCGGGGGCAGCGACGATATCAGCATCCATGAAGCAGATCAGCCCATCATCGTCGACGATCGCCGTACCGCGATTGCGCGCATCGGCTCCGCAAAACTGCGAGCGATTCCGGCAGGAGACGACGGGGACCTTTGGGTAGTTCTCCGCCAGCCACGCAGCCGCGCGTTGCGGACACGAGTAATCCACCACAACACAGGTGGACGACGGCTCCGCCAGCAACGAGGCGAGGCACTGCCGCAGATCGTCTATCCGGCCCATGCAGGGAATCACGAACCAGAGCCAGGGCGTATCGAGGAATCCTGCCGGCACAGAGAGTGCGGGACCCCAGATCCGCTCGCGTTCGGTATAGCGATGAACGGCAGTCAGATGGAGATGATGGGCGCGGATGGAGCGGCCGGGATTGGACACGGCCAGCCCAGGGCGCGAGGCCTCCCACGCCAGCCGGTTATCGCACCCCGGCAGGCCCATGGGAAACTCGCAGTTGATCTCCGGCAGCGGCGCGGAGAAGACCCATGCATCCTGACTTGAAGGGTGTTCAAAAAAATGCGACGAGCCGTCCGAATCCACGTTCCAGCGAGAAAGGCAAAACAGCTTGCCTTCCATTTCGCAGGTGGCAAGGCGCGCGAGGGAACGATCAAAGAAGATATCGGCGTTGGCGATAATGACGTGCATGCCGCGCAGGTGCGCGTTTGCATAAGCGAAGAGAACCTTGTAGGTCAGCCTGCGTCCATGCGCAATCAGATGAACCTTCGGCGATGCCAACTGGGGGTATAGCGCGGCAAGCGCGGAGAGATCGGCTTTCATTTCCACGAAGATGAGCAGCTGGTGGATGAACGGGTTCTCCGCGTTGCGGCGGATACACTCCATGAACTCGCCCTGGCGCAGCGGGTCCGCGTCAAAGTAAAGGCCGCTCATCAGCGCGACCGGCAGCGCATCGTCAGACAAGGCAGAGTCCTGGCTGCCTTTCCGGCAGCATTTGCGAGGACGCGGAAAATCCGCAACTCGCTGCCTTGTACATTTCCCGGAGCTCGTGCGGAAACCAGGGCGGGGCCGCCGTCTTCAACCATCCGGACGGGTCGAGGAAGCGTCCGCTTGTGAATTTCCAGGTATTTCGTTCGTGGCGCAGATAGACGAAAGAGCCGCGGTTTTCGAGCCGGATGATCCTCTGTTGCGCGAAGCCGGCGCGGCGGATGAATGCGGCGTCTTCGGCAAGATCGGCATCGGGATAGCGAAGACCAGATTGCCACAGCGCTCGCCGATACACGAGGGTTCCACCGTGGATATCACCAACAAACATTTTTCGGTGCAGTTGCGGCGTGATCGTCCAGAACTGCCCATCGGGCATCTGGAGCATATAGCTGCCGATCAGTCCGGTGACATCGTGCGTCTTTGCGCGCAGAGGCTCGATCTGGCGCTGCAGGCGATCCGGCGCATGCCAGTCGTCATCATCCCAGTGCGCGATGTACTCACCCTGCGCGTGCTCGCATGCAATGTTGCGCTTCGCGCCGACACAGATCCTTCTGGGCAGCCGAACGCAGATCACGCCGGGAACGCCTTCGAGCAGGTCGGCAATGGAGTCCTCGCCGTCATCGACGACGATGAGCTCTTTGCTGAGACAAGTCTGAGAGGCGAAGCACTTGAGCGCAAGCGGAATGAAGCGGCGACGATTGCAGGTGGGCATGATGCAGGAAACTTCCGGGCCGCTCCTCTGGACCGTGAGTTCCTCGCCAGCTATGGCGCGGAGCGTCTCGACCGGCGCGGCAGACCAGCATGACCCCTGAGTCACCTTGGGGCTGGCATTGGCATCGTGAATCGCGGATATCGACAGGCGCACATCGCGCAGGTCAACCCGCAGGCGCGGCGGGACGCGGGCAAGAAACTTTACGTCTTCGGCAATCTGTATCGGCTCAAAGCGGAGGTTCCGCCAAATCTCGACGGGATAGGCGAGCGTTCCCATCCACATGGGGAGCGGGCCCGGGTATTGATACCGGAACGCCTGATTTGTCGATTCGCGGTAATACAGCATGGTGCTGGTGCCGCAGATGTGCGCGCCCTTTTCGCGCAAGGCCGAGATCTGCCGGCTGACGCGGTCAGGAGCATGCCAGTCGTCGTCGTCCCAGTGCACAATGTATTCGCCTCGCGCCTGCTCGCAAGCGAAGTTGCGCTTGCTGCCGATGTGCTGTTTTTCCTCCAGACGGAAATAGCGGATCCGGGAATCCTGGGGCAAAAGATCGGAAATGGGATCCGTTCCATCGTCGACGATGACCAGCTCGAGGCTGGGGTAATCCTGGGCAAGAAAGCAGCGCAGCGCTCGCGGGAGGAAGACACGCCGGTTGAAGGTGGGCATGATGCAGGTGACGAGCGGCATGTGACCGCTCCCGATCGGCGGAGCGGCAGAGCCGTCGCGGGGCGCTGCGATCTGCACGAGCTCGCGCGGAGCGAAGTTGCTGCACGCGTCTCCGCAGCAATGACTGCGATAGTCGCTCTTGAGCCCGCGCAATCTCAGCCCGCAGAATTTGTCCTGGTACAGATGCCGCGACCGCTCAAATCCTTCGCGCTCCTCCCGTTCGCGGCGAGGCGTGAACGGCGCACGGTCAACGTAGGCAGCACAAACCCATATTCCGCTGAAACCGGCACGCGCCGCGCGGATGTTGTAGTCCATCTCCCAACAGGGACCGGTGCCGTAAGCTTCGTCCGCGTATCCAATGGTATCCACGACGTCGCGCCGGACCGCATAGCAGAAATCGCCCAGGCTGTAGAGCGGTTCGAGAGTTCTGCAGGTCTGGCCAAAGCGCCGGGCCGCCATGCGGCCGATGTTCTCCGGGTCGTCTTCGGTTCCTCCCAGGCTCGGAAGGATGCATTGCTGGTTCCAAGCACGATTGGTTGAAGGCCCCGCCAGGCCAGCTTTTGGGTTGCGATCGAGGGCCGCGACGAGACGGTCGAGACATCCGCTGGCGGGCCGGGTCCCGGCCTCAAGAAAGACGTAGATGCTGGCGTCTCTCTCGCGGAGCAGGCGATTGAAACAGGCCGCCGCGCCATGGGCCTGCTCGGTGATGGAGATGGACACGCTCTCCATCTTCAATAAGGCGATTCGCGTTGCCTCGCCGGGACCGTCCGCGAGCAAAAGCACATCCGATGAAATCGCGGTTTGCCCGGAGAGTGCCGCCAGCGTCGCAGCAACTCTCTCCGGTTCTTCGTTGACGTAGATCCCGACGGAAACAGGGTGCATGGAAATTCCCATCATTTGGGTTATGCCGGCGGGGCAGGAAATTTCCGCAAGGTTTCCTGCACGCCGCTCAAGGCGGTGTTCAGCTGGGTGATTTGCTGGTTGAGCGTCTGGAGTTCCAGCTGGTGCTGCGTTTGGAGATTGAGGACCTGAGTGTTGAGGGTAGTGATCTGGTTCTGGAATGTAACTTCTCTTTCGTTCATGGACTTTTGCTGCGCGTCCACCTGCGACTGGAGAACCTGCACCTGTTCTGACGCCGGTATGACATAGCGGACCTTGCCCCCGTTGTCTTGCACGAGCGTGACCGAGGATCCTGGCGAGACCTGAGTTGGCGCGGTGACGGAGCGATAAGTATTCGCCGCTAATTGACCAGGGTCATAGGTGTCTACGTGGACGCTGAGACCGGCCGCAGTAAGCTGCTTCTGGGCCGCGGCTGCGTCCTGTCCTGCAAGATTGCTCAGGTTCACCTGAGGCACGGCCTGAGCAGGAGCCTTGGTCCTGGTGGCGAGGAAATCGGTGATGAAGGAAGGCGCGGCTGAGAATTTGCCCATCAGTCCGGAAGCTATCGATGGTGGATTGAAGACGCGGAGCGACTTCAAGGTGGAGGCGACGGAGAAGCCGGAGGTCTTCGGGCCCTGTTGCGGCGTGGGGACTCTCAGGCGGGAGAAGTCGATCGGCACGCAGCAGAACTGCTGGAAGAGCCAGGTGAAGATCGCCTGGAGCGGGATGGCTGAGAGCCAGTATTCGACGGTCGGGAAGCTGTGGACGTACTTGCGCAGAGTCAAGTTGCAGACCTTGTAGACGCGGCCATTCTGCACTTCGATGCCGGCCAGGTAGAGCACATCCGTGGGGTCGCATTCGGGACAGTTGACGAGAAACATCTCGCAGAAGCCATCCTTCAGATATTGCAGAATTGCCGCGGCGAGACCGTAGAGGGCTTCGATGGCATCGATGCGATAATCCTCAAGCAGCTTGTACTGGCCGTCCACCCACTGCGGGTAACCGGACGGGATTGCGGAGATGGTGTTCGCAACGGTGTTCTGGATGAAGAGCGCGCGGCCTTCGCGGATATTCCATGCCGCCGATGCCGGCCCCACCTCTGCCGGATATGCAAATTGAGTTAGCGTGATGCTGTTAGCGGTGTCCTGCAACTGGTCGATGTGGCTGGAGCCCTGAAAGACGGCGTATGTGTTTTTGGACTCGGGATTGTAGGCGAAATGAACCGCGGTGTTTTCGCCGAGATCGCCTACCAGCCAGCTAGAACCCTCCTGGGCGGCGCGGGCGAGCAACCTGGCCGCCTGTTTGTTCTGGCTGTTGGGCGTAGGGTTGGTGGTGACCCAGACTTTGAATTGCACATC
The DNA here is from genome assembly GCA_963782175.1 of uncultured Acidobacteriaceae bacterium. Taxonomy (GTDB): domain Bacteria; phylum Acidobacteriota; class Terriglobia; order Terriglobales; family Acidobacteriaceae; genus Silvibacterium. The sequence goes on along the minus strand of CAWAIX010000001.1, from coordinate 1,036,211 downwards.
CGGTCCTTCACCTGACACTGCAATCGCGGCGAGGTCGTCGGATGCGGATCCGGTGAGGCCTTCGGGAAGCGGAAAGTTCACAGGGTTGAATTGCCGGAGACTACTCATCACCGTGATCTGGTCGAAGGCTCCGGCGGCGGCGGCTTGCGGAGAGATCGAAGTTGCGTAAAGCAGTGGGCTGACCTGATCGGAAACCAGATGTCCAAAGGCGTTGAACTCATTTACTTGTTGAGCGGCCACCGCGCCGAGAGGGTTATTGATCTCGAAGAGGCCCTTTCCCACAGCGGCTGTGTACAACCGCTCTTCGAGCAACGCGAGGGCCTTGAAAGTCGATCCGGCGATGGTGGTCGTCTGCCAGGTGGATGAGGGGTCATTCACGGCAATGGTTGCGAAGATGCTGTCGGCTCCCGTGTTAGCGATGGCGCATAGAGTGTCGCTGGTGAGGAAGATGGCGTCCTGCACGATCGCTGTCGAAAGAGCGGCCGGCCACTGAATTACACGCACCAGTTTCGCGTCAGGCAAGCGCTCGTATATCTGGATGGTGTTATCGCCGCCCAGCGTGCAGGCGCGCGTTTCAGCCTCGTCAATTCGGATTATTGTCTTGCTATTCATCCCGAACATGGAATCGATGCCGGCGATCTTCTCGGGGTAGGGAGGCCACTCGGGGATTCCTGCCAGGAACCCGCAGAACGTGTTGTCGTGGATGAGCTTCAGGAGGCTGTTGTAGAAGCTGTGCAACACCTGGTTTTCCTGCGACGACACATAGACACGCGTTCCCGTGGTTGCATCGTCAAAGGAGGCCAGCAGATTCGTGAGGCTGGAGATAAGTTCCTGCCCGGGAGTAACAATGGCTCCGCCAACCGGTTTGGACAGGCTCTGGAAATAGTCGATTAGGGGCTGCAAGTAGCGTTCGACATACTCGAACAGCAGAGTATTCTGAAGCGCAGCCTTGAAGCTACCCTGATTGGGAGAATAAGGAACGATGCGCAGTTTGCCCGGAACATGAGCATCAAGGATAAGGGCGTAATCGCCGTCGGCCACGCCCGACGCGGTTTGAAGCGCTGCGATCGCGTCAAAGGTGATGTCTTTCAGGAGAACGTCGTTGCCTTCGCAATCGATGGCGTATCCGGAACGCACCTTCACCGTGCTTCCTGCCTGGTCGCCTCCGCACGCGACCTGCAGTCCACAAACAACGCCCCATCCATGCAGCATCCTCTTGTGGAAGCGCAGCTTTGAAAGTTCGCAAAGCTCGTCGAGGGCTTCTTCCACGGTCGTGGCTTCTTTCAGGGCAGCACAGCTCGATTCGTAACAGACGTCATCAGCGCAAATGTGCGTCAGAGGCGGGAACTTCTCACGGCAATCATGGAAGTGCCATTGCCCATAGACGCTGTCGATTGCCGCGATGCGACAGAAAAAATGCGCGGTTCCGAAAGGCGGCTGAGGGATGGGTTCGGTGTTCGGCACCTGGAACGGAGGCCACTCGACGTCCGCAGTTGCGGTGCGGGCCGGAATAAGCCACCATGCCCGCGGGGCGAAGTATTCGCCGGCAAATTTCACCTGCACGCCGGCCTCTATTGCGGTCCAATCGGTGGGCAGTGGAATGCCGTCCGGCGAGGGAGTCGATGCCGGCATATCCCAGCGACGAAGGCGATAACGGTTCGTGGCCGGCGTGGCTGATCCCGGGCTGGCAGGGTTCTGCGCGCTGATGCCGTCGTGGAATACCGCAGGAATATCCTGGCTCAGCTTGAGCTGGAGCGGCACATCCGCGGGGTTGGTGACGATCTGAGCCAGAAATCTTGGCGTCGCGTTCAATTCATCGTTGCGATCCACGATCTCAACCCAGTCATCTACCGAGAAGCTGTGCAGGTCGTCCACGCCAAGGCTGCTCACGTTCAGCAATGTCGGGTCGTGCGCATCGACACCGGTGATTGCCGTTTCCACCATGGCGTTATCGCGCGACCATACGAAGGTCGCAGTATTGATGTCACCGGGAGTGAAGATCTCGATCCGGTACAGCTGGTTCTGCAGTCCCTGAAAACCAGCTGAGGGGGGCAGCATGCAGGGATCGGCGGTAGGCTGCTCCGGAACCGAGCGGGCGTTCATTGTGCCACGAGTGACAGTTGCCGCGATGACCGTTTCGTATTCCGGAACTTCGGTCCGGCACAAGGGATTAAAGCTGGTAACGGAACTCACCGGCAGCACGCGCACTTGCCATACCGTCTGCAGGCGCTCGGCCGTATCCGGACCATTGAGCGCCACTTCGCGGATATGCGGATCTTCAAGTGCGTTCACGGTGCGCTGCCAGGCATCGATGTAGACGAGGTTCATGCCTGCTTCGAGCGACAAGCCGTCTTCCTGTGCCGGACTCGAGTCCGCGCTCGCCACGCCGGGGTTCATGTCGGGAGCGGGATAAAAAGGCTGGGTGAGATAAGTGATCGCACGCCGCATCTTCACCGCGGTGCCAACGTAGGCGGAGAGGGGGACGTTCAGAGAAAGGTTGCCGGCGTCGTCGATGTAAGTAACCTTCGCGAATTGCGAACCGGAGGTGGACTCGATTTCGAACTGCATCCAGTCATTGACCGCGATGGGCTTGCCGTCCAGCCACGAGGACGCGATCGAGGCATCGTACACGGGTCCGGAGCCGCCTCCGGTATTGACCGGCGGAAGAACATCGACCCATTCGGGATTGATTTCGCAGAGCAGGCCGCCCACGTAGTATCGGCCCGAATGGATGAAGAAGTCATTCCCATCGGGCACAGGCGAGATGAGAAAACCTTCGCCCGATTTCGGCGTTCCGCAATTGCCAATTACGTCGCGGGTTTCGACCGTGGTGCGGTGCAGCGCCAGGGCCAACTGCTCATTCCAGTCCGCGTCAACCTGCACGCGGCCCTGCTGCATCAGTACGCCCGAATAACTTTTGGTCCAGTCCTGCGATGTACGGCTGAAGTCACCTGTCATGATGATGCCTCTTTAAGTCGCGTAGAAGATCCCGGCTTCCATTCCGAAGCGCAGGTAATCTTCGAGCATCGTGTTGAGATTCGATACTCGCTGTGGTTGATAAAGCCCGTTGAATGCGCCCATCTCCGCGCCGTTGTCGCCGCCCTGCAAGATGGCCGCTCCGGAGCGCGATGTGAGCTGGCAATAGCCGGGTCGCCGAAGCGGAGCGAAGTGAAATCGGGCGCGGTGAAGGTCGCCTGGCTGGCCGCCGGATAGCAGTGGAAGGCGCGCGGAACGCGAGAGCCCGGCGGCACGAAACTGAATCGCACGCACCCCTGCTGCAGACGTTCCACCTGAACGGGAGCGGCCCACAGGTCTCCTTCCACGGTCTGCGCCAGAAAGATCACATCGGAGGCGAGGGTGATCTGCCGCGTCGACACTTTGCCGATGATGGTGCAGGCATTCAAAGTGACCGGAGCGCCGGGGCCGCTGCAATCTGCATTCGCGTATGCGACTTCGAGCGGGCTGCCGGCGTCGACAATGCTGTTGACTATCGAGACTGTGTTTTCCGCCGATATACGCAGAGGGCCCGTGATCGAGTTATCGATCTCGATGCTGAGATCCTCTGCCTCGGAGTAGATGCGCGGGGCCATGATCTGCGCGGGAACGCCATCGATGGACGGAGTGGCGATGGGCGCAAGGGTGCAATGCGAGATGGTCAGGCTTTTGAGCAGATTGGCTCCGTTGGCGGCCGGCGCCGCGATGGCGCCGCCGGCTACGAGAATGCCGCTGAGAGTGAAGCTGCTCTGATCGTCTCCATGAATGGTGAAATCGCTGTCGAGCAGGAGCACCGGCCGAAATCCGTCTGGCGGCGCGGATGGTGAGGCTTGCTCCCTCAGGCAGCAATACGGCGGGAGTCTCAGGGTAGTACTCGCTGTTGCCGATTTCGATGATGACGGAGACGGCTCCGCCGGCAAACTCGGTGTTCGCCTGGTCAATTGCATCCGTAATAGTTACGTAATCGGCAGGGACCTTGATGAGGGAGTCGGCCGTATCGGTTAAGGGGCGGCTGTACGGGCCGCCGCCCATCTCCGCGCTGAAGGCGTAGGTGTAGTCGCCGTGAACAGCCTCGGGCGCGGGGAGTGAAGACGGGAAGGCTATGCGTCCCAGCTCCGGATCGATGGCGATCGCGTCCGCCGGCGAATGAGCCCAGCCGACGACGTTTCCCATTGCATCGGTAACGTCGGCGAGATTGCAGGCGCGCTTAGGAATGGCGTCCGCGCCGTAGATATAGAGGCTCAGGTTTTTGCCGTAGTAAGCGTTGAACTGCGCATACAGCATCCTGCGGCTTATCGCCATGGGCACATCGAGAGGAGTGACGCGGCGGTTGACGACCGGTTCTCCGGGCGGCATAGTGAAGAGTGGAATATCGCGCCCCAGCGCGTCGAATTTGAAACGCCGGCCATCGACCTGATAAGCAGGCGAATTCTCGATCTTCTCTGGCAGCAAACGCCACAGATAGATGCCAATGTTGGAAATGTTGAACTTGCCTCTGAGCAACTCGATACTTCTCACGTCCGCGGTGCGCGCCTTGGTGTCGAAAGGAGTCTCCGGCAGCGTCCAGTCGGCCCGGCGCACATCCGCCATCGAGAGATTCTGCGGGCGGATGTGATTCATGAACTGCGTGGTAGCCAGGATCTGAAAATATTCCACAACGTTGGCGGGCCAGCCAGTGACGTCATGCGAAAGTTGCTCGAGGCCGTATACCGTGCCTTTGCGGCGGCGGTTTTGGATGGTGTCGGCGACCGCCGCGCGCAGGCTGTAGGGAGTTCCCGGAAAATCGATCAGACCTTGCGATCCGACCAGATCTCCGATGTATGGAACGACCCACTCCTGGCAGGTTTCGATGAATAAATCGTCGTAGGACTGATAGAGGCTTTCCTGCAAAACCTCAATCTGCTCGGCCAGGATGGCAATGAGCGATTTCAGGGGCCCGCGCTGCTGCTTGTCCTGCAAGTCGGCGAGAATCTGTTGCTGGGACGGCAGGAGGGTCAGGAGGTTCTGGAGCAACGATGCGAGTTGATCCGCATCCGCCTGGTCGAGTGTCGAGCCCGATTGCAGGGCGATCTCCGCATCGCGAATACGGTACACCGCAGGCAACAGTTGATAAATCGTATTCAGATCCAGCGGCATGGTCATGACGCACTCTCCACATCGAGCGACAACGGAGCCGCGTCGAGCATAAGCAACTCGGCCTTTTGTCCCGTTCTGGATGCGGTTTGCGGAACAGCCGCTGGCAGATAGGTCTGCAGTGAGGACGCGGCAGTGGAGTAATAGAGAGCCGTGAGCAAGACGCCTTCCACGCCGTCCACGCCCTGTATGGTGGAGATCACCTCGCTGGCATTGACGCCCTGACCGAAGTTGCGGGCCGTGAATGAAAATGCTGACCGCAGCGCGGTTTCAATCTCTGCCTGCACATCATCGGGAATGAAATCCGGCGAAACCGTGACGTTGGCAGCGAGCCGGAAATATACCGGACTGTAAGCCTGTAACTGCACCTGGACAAACGGCTCCGAAGCATTGGCGATGGCCTGCTGCAACGGCGCACCTGTTGCATCTCCGGGCTGCACGACTGCGCCGTCAATGCCGGCCACTGTGAGCAGCACGACGCGCTGCTGGCCGTCCCATATCCACACGGCGAGAGCCTTCGCGATACCGGCAAAGGCGCGCGCAAAATCCTGGTAGTCCTGGAGCGAGACGATGCGGTCGAGCGCCATGATGGTGACGGTAGCGTTCGAGCGAGCGTCATCGATAGTTTCCGCATCTTCAGCGCCCTCAGAGGGAAGCGGATTGGTGGCAGCACGCACGCCCAAGGGACGCGTGGTGAGCATCGAGATCTGATTCGCATCCACCAACCCCACCGTTCCGATGCCGGCGCGATAATTCGCCGACACGTTGGCGGTTCCAGTTGGAAGGCGTGACCCGAAAATCCCATCGCCGAAGGTGACGGTGGTGGTGGCGTCGTCGTTGCGCGCCGTCGTGTAGATATGCTCCGCAGGCCCGTGGCCAAAGAAATAGTCGACTTCTTCCCAGAGCTGGTTGTTAACGTAGACCTGCAAGGAGCTTTGCGTCCCCGAGGACGTTGCCGCCTGGGTGTAGGTGAGGGGCGTCTGCTTGAGGGTGAAACTCTGAAATGTCTGGGTGCCGTCGCCATTTCCGAGCACCTCGGAATAACTTGCGCCGTGCGTGGCGTCGGCCACGTTCGCATTGATCTGGACGCTGGAACGCAGATAGGAGTATTGCAGAGCCTGCGTGAATTTGATGGTTGTGAGTCCCGAAACCAGGGTCACAGCGGATAAAGTGCAGACTTCCGACGCGCTTACACCGGGCAGGTCGGTGCGTTTGCCGCTGAGCACCACGGTCTGGCCCACGGTAAGCCCGAGATATGCGCGGTCCAGGGTGATGGGCGTGTTGAAGCCGTCCGCGATGTCGTCGCTGATGGTCAGCATGGCCAGGGGTAGGTTCTCGCTCTGGCACAGAATGGCGGCGCTGCGAATCAGGAACTGCTTCAGCCTGCTGTTGTCGGAGACGCTGATCTGGGAAACTTTTGCCGTGGTGTTGAATTCGCTGTGAGTCGTGATCTTCGCGTCTTTCACCTGAAGCGGCACATCGCCAACACCGGCCTGACGAAGGACGACCCAGCTCGCGGGGAGCACCTGGGAATAAGAGCTATCGAGGAAGATCGTTCCTGAATCGTATTTGGCCCCGCCGGAATCAGGAATTGCAGTGCCGTCCCATTGGTCGAGCGTGACTCCCTTTAGAGGGTCATAAGTAGGAGGCGGCGAGAAGGGCGGCGTTTCAAGCATCGGCAGGTTGAAGCCGAATCCCGCGGCCTGTTGGCGGAATGCAAGCACCAGTCCGGAAGGCGGCTGGCTGTTGGCGGCCACCTGCTGATTTATCGCGGCTTCGAGCTGCTCCAGGGGCCATTGGTTCAGATTGGCGAGCAGCACCAGGTCTTTCTGATTCCAGAAGATGTTCTCGCTGAGGATCTGTTGGACCGCGGCGGCATTCAGTTCGGGAGACTGGACGTCCTCGACGCCCGCCTCCGCAGAGGACTGGGTTTGCGAATTGGTAGCAGCCGAGATGGATGTGCTCAAGTCGACGCGAGTCGTCTTGCCGTCCGCCAGCATGGTGGCCAGCTTCACGGTGGCGAGGATGCTTCGCGTTCCCGGACACAGGAGGAGAGTGTCTCCGGGCTTGAGCTGGGTTGCGGCACTCGCGATGTAGATGCAGTTGATGGGACTCGACGAGCCGCAGAGATCCGGAGCCTTCAACATGAGCGGCGGGATAGCATTCCAGGCCGGCTGCGCGTCGATGTCTTCGGAGGTCTCGAATGGCTGGGGATTTTCGCCGGGACTGTTAGGGACACTCTGTACGCGGGTTCCGGCGGGGATTGTGACCAGGGAACTGGTCACCGGAACCACTTGCCCGCTTCCTGCTCCCGTGAGAGCAGATGCGAAGGCGCCCGTTGCCGGATCAAGCGTGAAGGCGAGTTGCGTGGAGGCGGCCACTCCCGGCGAGGGCACGTAACCGACAAGCCCGGCCAGGTTTACGACCGATTGCCGCTCGACGGCCGTCCGGAGGTACGACTCGTTGCCGTAACGCTCGGTGTAAAAGGTCAGAACGTCTGCCATCACAGAAAATGCATCGAGCAATGCGATCGTGAAATCGTCGTCACTGCGCGTAGTGAGGCGGCGGAGCTGCGGCTGCCGCGAGAGAGAAATGCGAGCCAGCAGCGTGTCTTTGAACTGCTGATTATCGCCTACCCGGTAGGGGATGGCGGAAAGACCGGGAAGGTTCTGGACCGACTGGGGCGTCTCCTGAGAGATGCCCGAGCAGCATTCACAGGTGCACGTTCCGCAGCAGCCGCATTCGCCGGCGCTCATGCTATTGCCCTCCCGCAAGATGCAGTTTCAAGATGCCGTGATCGGGGAAATTCGGATCGTTATCGAGGCGCGCGATCTCCAGGCGGTCCATCTGCAGCACTCCAGTCCTTACCGCGTTGGTGGCGCGCTGACCCTGGCGCTGGAAGCGCGTGATGTTCACGGATTGCACTCCCGCGGTGTTTTGCACGAGCTCATAGATCGGGCTGATGTAGATCGATTGCCCGAAGGTGAAGCGATCGGGGTTAAATGCGCCCAGGGTCCCATCAGGGAGGGTGCGATTGCTGAGCACATCAAGCAGTTGCTGCTGCACGTGCGCGGCGAGGTATCCGGGCTTTACGCAAACGCGCATATGCAGTTCGAGCGAGACATAAACCGGAGCCGTAACCGCCACGTCGTGCCCGGCCATGCGGTAGAGTTCCATGCCGTTCTGAATGCTTTGAGCTTCGCCGCCGGCGAGACTCTCGCTGCCCTCGGGATCCGCGCTGATGAAAACTGTCTGCCAGCTACCGGTCCAGCGAAAGGTGCCTGCGGCGTGGGCGAGCGAGGGATCCACCTCCAGGGCCATGCTTCCGTAGTCCTGCTCGGTTACGGCGCGTTCCTGTGTCCGGAAGGCGATCGGCGCAAGCTCCCGAACTTGCGCGAGGGGCTGGGGGTCGAGTCCGCCGCTCGCGGGTAGTGGATTGGTGACGGACACGATGACCGGATCTGACAAATCCGAGAGAAGAGTTCCGTCGCTGGTAGCGACGAGTGTGAGCGAATCAGCGCCGACGTTTCCCGCCGAGCCGTTGCCAATGCGGTAGGTGGCAGAGAAGATCGTGTCCTGAGCAGGACTCTGGCCGAATTGCGAGTCGCCGAAGCGCAGTGTCGTGCTGCCGTCGTCTTCCACTTCGGCGACAAAGAGCATATTGTTCGGTCCGGCGCTGAGCAGATCTCGCGCCACAGTCCAGGTGTCTCCTCCGGGCTGCGCCGTCAGCGCGACGGACGCCGCAAGAGTCTCCAACAGGCGGGCGTCCGCGGCGTCGCTCGCGGGCGCGGTCGGATCGTAGCCATCGGCGAAGGTTAACGGCCCTTGCGCGATCTCCGGATTGTAGCGCGCGGGTTTCGGTGTTACCGGAGGGGGATGCGCGCAACGATCGTTGCTCGACGGCGCAGCGATGGTCAGCGCCGGGTTGGGCGCCGGCACGGGGGGCAGTACCTCGCCGGCGATGGTGCGCCCGTTGTCCGCGAGAGCGTTGTTTCCCATCGCCACGCTTACGTTATCAAAGAAGGATTCGCCGCTGAGGCTCGAGATGCAGAACGGAAACGGCAGCGCGTCGCCAGCGGCCCATCCTATCTGAGTCACGTCCACAGAGGCCGCTGTCGGAGGATCGTCGAATTGTCCTCCGATTGGATCACTTGTATGCGAAACCGCTGTCAGACGGACTGCCCAGCGATGGGCTGGATCAGCATCGGACTCCTGGCCGGTAGTCGGCGACTTCGCTTCCGCGAATATGAGAACGTTACCGGGCTGCAGGTTTGGCAATGCCCCGCGCAGCCACGCGCTGGTTGCGCCGGTTGGCAGGCAGCACTCCCGGTCGCCCCAGGTGTAGAACAGGATCTGATTGTGCTCCGCGTAAAGGTTTGCGTCCTCCATCAGCTCGAACACCTGCGGCCCTTCACTGATGGCTTGGTTGTAGTTCACGGATCCAATGGCGAGGATCGGTCCGGGCTGGCTGCCCGGAGTAAGGAGCTGCGTTGTTTTCGCTGGGACTTTTAGATCTTCTATATCCGAGCGCACATTGAAGTGCGCCCACGCGCGCGCATTTCTGCCGTCGTGCATGGGGTAATCCACCAGGCGGACGTGACGCCGAACTGAGGTCCGCCGCCTTGCTGTCGCCAGATATGCCTCGGTCGCCACCGCGTCCTGCTGGTAGCTGAGGTAATCGCCCACGAATGCCAGCATTTCGAGAAACGCCATGCCAAGGTCCGCGGCATGCGTCTCCTGCCACTGCGGGAGAATCGTTGCCATGCGATCCTGCAGCAGCGTGAGAAAGCTTTTGTAATCCTTGGCCAGATATGAGATGTCGATGGGCGTCTTTGCAGAGGGCGGACACTCCTGCACCTGCAGGCAATCGAGTTTGTTGTTGCACCCAGCCTTGAATGAGAAGCAGATCGAGTACAGCACGCTATCCATGCCCGGTGCGGGCTTGGTTGGATCCTCGCTATCTACGATCTGAAGGGTGTATTGCGTAAAGTCGCCCGGCCCGTTCACCTGTACAACCAGGCACCCGGGATCACCCGCAGGCGAGAGCGCAGCCTCTTCGTACACGTTCACGGGGGCAACGTTGGTGATGCGTTCGCCACCGGTGATCACCACATTGCCGATCGACAACTGGCCCGGCGCCAGCGGGAGGATGAAGTAAACGCGCAGAGTGCGCTGCCGCTCGGACGGGGGCATCGATGGATTATCGACCACGTCGACGTAGTCGATACCGTTCCACACGCCCTGCAGCGCAAGAACGCTCCGGCGGCGATCATCGCAGCACGAGTAGATCACGGGTTCGGCCCTCCGCGCCTGAATTGCGCAACGGCCTGCTGCTGCGAGGTTCTCACCGTGTACTGAACGGTGACCGTGAGCGTGCTGTCGTCGGCGCTCACTCCTACGCTGGTCAGATCGATTACATCGCCGAGAGCCTGCTGCAGTGCTCCCTGCACAAGGAACTGTGTCGCGGTCGCCACTTCGTTACTGTTCGGCGCGAAGACCATCTGAAGCAATCCGCAGCCGAAGTCAGGACGGTTGACGCGCTCGCCCGGAGCAGTGAACAGCACCTGCTCGATCATCTGCCGAATGTGATCGTCGTCGCTCGCCTCTGCGGTGCGCCCGCGACCGTCAAACCGATATGGAAATGCAATGTTCATGCCTGGTCCTAAGTGGCAATGACCCTTGTCTGCGTCGACACGGTAATGGTTGGCGTTCCGGTTGGAGCACAGATGGCCTGGCTGTCGAACAGAAGCAAAGGCTGACCGTTCGAAAGCACGCGCGTCGAGCCCATGAGGAACTGCGCAGTGACGCAGGGCCCATTGCCTGCCGGAGGGGGCGGAAACGCACAGCCTGCGACCACCCATGGTCCCGAGAGCGTAACGGTGGGCATGCCCGATACCAGCACCTGCGGATTGGGAACCGTCGCCTGTGCCTGGCCGCCGTGCGAACACATTACAGTTGCGCTCTGATGCAGCATGAATCCCGGCATGTTCTGTTCTCCTTTACGTGATCACCAGCGCTGTTTCGTTGATGGCCACCGTAGTTCCAGTAAGCGTGAGAATGCCCGACGTCTGGATGGTTATCCCGATGTCGCTGACGATGATGGTTGACGTCCCGGTGGAGCTCTTCAGCATGATGCCGGTTGCCGGTACATCGCTGATCACGAGCGCCGTTTGTCCCGCGGTTTGAAGGACGATATTGGGCGAGATGGGCAATCCTGCGAGTGCAAGCGTCGGAACGCCCGTTTCTCCCGGCCAGCGGCATCCGACCCAAATGGGATAGTCGGGATCTCCCTTTTCGAATTCCACCCATACGCCGGCGCCAATAGGCGGAACCAGATAGATCCCCATCGGCGGTCCGGGAGGCCCGGCGAGCGGCACGCACGGCGATGCCCAGCTCGAAGGGACCAAGGAGATCACATCCGGAACTGATACCAGCAATCGGCCGCTATTCTCCGGATCGATGTTGTTGATCACCGTGCCGCGGTATTTGCCGAAAAATTTCTGGTCGTTCCCAGTCATGCAGGCACCACCGGAGTGAGTGAGTTGAGTCCATCTCGCGTGACCGTAAAACTCTGTTTGTATTCGCCGCGCTTAATGTTGTGGGTAACGGTGCGCACGTAATAGAGGCCGTCATAGGCCTGCCCGGCGCCGCGGACCCCCACCAGTTGAAAAGCCCTGAGTACCTGGCCGTAGCGCAGCACGTTGAGCGTGCCCGATCCGCTGATGGCTTCGGTGGTTTCGCTGGTCTTCGCGAGCAGCAGCGCGATCGCTTCAATCGAATTGAGGTTGCCGCCTTCCTTCGAGTACTCCACCTTCATGGGCGCGGTCACGCGCGCTCCCAGCGGAGGCCGCAGCAGGTTCACCGGGGGGGCCGGGACCTGGATCGGTATCGTCCCAGTGATGGGGTCCATGATGCTCATGATCACGATCTTTTTTGCCAGGCCGTCCAGCGAAAAGGTGAGGCTCTCCACGTTCGTGTTTGCATCCATGTTGATGTTCAGCGCCGACTGCGGCACCGGGATGCTTATATCCGGCCCGAAGTAGAAGACGCTGCTTCCCGGCACCGGTCCCGGCTGCAGGTAGTAGATGTATCCGCACTTCGAGGCCATCTCCTTGATGTAGGCGAGATCGCTGCCTGTCTGAGTGGGAATCTTTTCGGTCGGGAGCGGAACGTCGTCGAAGGGCGGTGGAATGACAAGCGGGATGATGCCCAGCACGGCGTATTTCGCGACGATGAGATTGATGCGGGCAAAGATGGGCATGGCGGGGTAGCGCAACATGGGAAATTGCACGATGTCCATGAGGACGGTCAGATCCTCGCCCGTCAGCGTGATCGTGGATTGGCCGGCCTCGTTGCTCGGCGCCACCTCATGGCGAGTCACCACGCCGTCGATGATCACGTTGGGAGTACCGCCGAGGGTCACAGCCAGGATCACCCGCGTCACGCCGGTATCGATCGCGCCGGCTGGCAGCAAGGTCTGGCGGAGCGGCGATTTCTTGTTCATGGAAAACACGAGCTGGAATCCGCTTCTCTCACCGCCGGTGTTCACCTGGGCGCTGATCAGCGCATCCACCAGCGCCTTCGGCGCCGGTACGGGCACCATCGGCCCGATGAACAGCGAGAGATAGAGTCCCTTAAGCACGGCTCGGCCCCGGAATACCCTGCGGCAAGGTGATATCGATGGTTGATCCCGGCTGGCTGGTGAGATCGAACGGAGAGATGGCGTTGTTTGCGTCGGCTATACGCCAGAACTGCGTCGGATCGTCAAGGTATTGCGCCGTGACGTTGTCGAGCCGGTCGCTGTCGGTAACGGTATGAACAAGAATCAGGTCGTATTCATCGGGCTGGGGAAGGAATCTTCGCGACACATAACTCACGGTCTGATCGTCCGGGGAGGTCCAGGTGCGGACGGGCAAATTCGCATAACGGCTGCTGGGATCAAACATGCTCACCTCACGGAAGGCTGACGGAGCCGAGGATGCCAAGAGAGACCTGCCCGGTCATTGCCGCGAGCCTCTCCTTCGTTTGCTGATAAGCGAGGAAGATCTGGTTCCCCTTGTGATCGAAGTTAAGGTCGTTGACGCTGAGGACGCGCATACCCAGCGAGACCTTGGCGCGAATGGGATTCAGATTTGGATCGAAGGCTTCCTCGGTAATGCTGAACTCGGTGAGGCGCACCGGCACCACACGGCTTGAACTCCACACAAACAGCGTCAGCGGGGCTTCCATCGGAGCTATCTCGATGGTGCCGCCCATGGCGAGATTGTTGTCGCTCACTATCTGCGCGCTGGGAGGGTAGATCAGGGTTTCCAGCGCCGCCAACTGGGGCTGGAGGCCGTACTCCAGCGCATTGCTGTCGCTCGATTCGATCTGGTCGGTGGCGTCGAGTTCGGCATCGAGCTTGATGGTTTCCACCGGCGGCCCGGTCAGCCGGAGCGCATCGAGACGGTCACCCGCCTCGCCGGTCGCGCTGCGGATCTGGAGCGTTCGCGACAGAGAATCGGGGTTGTATTGCATCGCTATCACGCGCTGGATCGCGAGCGTGGTGGAGTCCGCCACGACGATGCCCGCCCGCAAGAGGCGCGGCGAACCTGGAAAGCCCGACTCGCTCATTGAACCTCCTTTTCCGTACCGCCCGCACTGGCGAACATCTTCTGCATCATGTCGCCGGGATCAATTTTTGGAATGGTCCACTGGATGTCATCGAAGCTGGGCAGCCTCACGGGCTCATCGGATGCATAGTGGAGCGGGTTCTTCAGTTTCATTCCAAACTGCAGGCCTGTGTCGTAGCGGAACGTGGCCAGGTTCCAGGTTTTCTCCTTCTCGACGCTGAAATACCCGATTCCCGCCTTGGCTTTGACAAACGCATCGAGAGCCAGTGTGAGCGCCAGACCCACGAGCAATTCGAAATTGGCGTCGGCTTCGAAACGGCTCTTCGAATAATGCAAGGTCACCTGGGAGGCGACATGACCGTCGAGCGATGCGGTTGCCGTGATCGCGATGCCGCCTGAAACCGAGGCCACGACCGCATCAAGCACGATGGATCCGGCGATGCGGCCGGAAATGTGCGCGCTGGCGCCGATGAACAGAGTCGCGGTGAGGGTGACGTCCGCGTCCGGCTTCGCGTCGAGAGGGTTGAACGCTGCTTCCAGCTTGGTATTGCGCAATTCGCCGGGCCCCAGCTTGTAGCCGGCGGAGAGCGATCCGTCGATGCGGGCCTGTACGCCGGCCGGCCCGATCGAAGCACCCGGGATGGGGATGCTGATGCCGATCTCGAAGAACTTGTATTCCCCCTCCACCGGCTTGAAGAGCTCGATGGGCTTGGGGAATTCCAGCGCGCCCTTCAGGTGTACCTCTTCTTTCTCGTTGATCTCGATTCCCGCGGTTGCAATCAGGTTCTCGGTGAGCTGGTAGGACACCGTGCCGTCACCCGAGAATTTCGGCTCGCCGTTGACCTCGCGCATCTTCACGTGCAGCGAACCCTTAGCCTTGCCTTTGCTGATCTCGAGGCTTCCGTCTCCTGAGAACTTCTCATCGCGGTAGACAACGTGAATGGTCCCATTCAGGCCGTGAAATTCGAAACCGGTAGAGGCCGAGCCTTCAATGTGCTCGCCGTCGTACTGGACCTCGATGTCAACTTCCTTGAGGCCCTTGGGCTGGAAGGCTCCCTTTCCTTTGAAGATCCACTTGCGCTTACTGCTCTCGTACAGCAGGTGAGCCTCGACGCCTTTGGTTCCGGGCAGATCCAGCATCACGGTGCCGTCGGCGCTCATCCCGTGCTCGGAGAACAACACCACCACACCGCCGCTCTTCACGTACTTCAGCTTCTCCTTGAGCTGGGTGGTGCTGATCTCGGCGCGCCCGGACCACTGCCCGTTGCGATAAGAGATTTTTCCTCCGGCGTGGTCGACGCCAGGCAGGGATACCTGCACGTCGCCGTCGATGACCAGGCCCTGCGCATCGGCCGACAGCTCGACCTTTCCATCGAGGAGGCGCCGTTTCCCGGCTTCGAGCGAAAACTCAACCACTCCTGCCGGCTTGAACTCGGGCCCAAGCTGCAGCACGACCTCCGCCTTTTCGATCTTCAGGCCGGGAATCGGCAACTTCAGCTTGTCCTTCGGGATGGGCTTGGCCAGCTCGAACTTCTCTTTATCGAAACGCACCTCAAACTCGGGAAGGAAACTGATCGATGGCTTGATCTTCCCCGCACCGCTCACGTTGCCGTCGTCGTCCATCTCCAGGCGCGTGAAGGCGCCGTCGCTGAGGTAATCGAAATGGAACTTCAGGTTCTGCTGTCCGGCGGCCAGTTTCAGGTTTCCGTCGTCGCGGCGTATCAGCGATACAGGCTTGCTCTTTTCATCCGGGTGGAATGTGGCGGGGAAACGGCTCTTGCCACTGTTGTCGAGCGCCGCGTCGACCGTGCCGCCGCCTTTGCCTTTGCGGTTCCAATGGCGCAGGTTGAGCCCGGAGATGAGAGTGGATACCGACTTGTTCTCGGGCACTTCGGAATCGTCGAGCGGAACCGGCGTCTTCTTCTCGTCGAGAACAATGACGGTCGCCTTAGTGGACCCGGCCTGGAAGGGATACGGCGTGCCCTTCTTTCCCCCTACGCTCTCACCCTCTCCGATCTTCACGTCGGCCAGATCCCTGGCCTTGTCCTCAATGTGGCAGCACGTTTTGCACTCGAGACCCGATTGCTGCACCTGGTCGTAGTGGACGAGGATGTTTTTCGCGCCGCCGGTGTCGACCTTGTCATCGATGAATGCCTGCCGGACTTTCACGGCGACGTCCTTGAGATCGGTAAAGATGGTGCGTCCGCTCTCCACGTTCTCCGGCCCATCGAGCATGCGCAAATTCTCGGGGACGTTGTCGCCGCCGAACTGCAATTCAACCACGTGATCCACGTGGCATTCGGAGTCGTCCGCGGAGCGATGCTTGTCGAAGCCCTTACTGTCTCCCCCGGCTTTGCTCCAGTGATCGTCGGCGTTCTCCGGTTTCCAGCCCACTTTCTGCAGCCAGATCTGTCGAAGCTTCTCGGGCCTCGGCCGGTCCTGCTTCAAGCTGATTTTGGTGGACTGCACATCGCCGTTGGCCAGCACAATCGCCTCAAGCGCACCCGCGCTGGCCCGTGCCTGCCATGCTTCCTGCACGGGCCCCTTCTTTCCCGGCAGGTTGACCGGCACTTTCATCTGCACGAGTACGATTCCCTCGCCAGCCTGCTGGCCGGGCAACGCATATGCCTTTACGCCGGCCGCTGCAAGCTGGGGCGTGGTGACCGGGACCCATTTTCGCTGCGTGGTTTCTTCCTTCGGAGTGTCGTCGCTCTGCGCCGTCGCGCCGTCATTTTTGGCGCGCGAAAGCACCGCTCCTGCCGCAGTCGGCCGCCGCAGGACTCGGACTGGCATGATGAACCACCGAATGCGCCATCCGTGAAGCGTCGGCTTCGAGGTGGTTATATTCGGGAGTCTCACCGAGACGCAGCAATTGGGGTGTGGAGTTCACATTGCGCTGCTGCAGCGTATGCGCCAACTCATGGGCGAGTAGTTGCCGTCCGCCGCCGGAGTGCGGATCGTACTTTCCCGAGTCGAAGACGATGTGCTGCCCCACCGTATAGGCATGCGCGTCGACGGCTCGGGCTGAAGCGGCCGCCGCAGGATCGGTATGGACCCGCACCCCTCCAAAGTCTGTGCCGAAGCGCGGCTCCATGAACGAGCGCGCCGCCGTATCGAGCGGCCTTCCAGGCGAATCGAGCACGCGATGCACACTGGGCGGCGCAGTGGCCGCGCGGGGAGAACGCGCCGCTGCCCGTTGGAGAATACCTTCGGAATGCTTCTTGCGGCACTTCTCGCAATCGCCTCCCGAGCACGAACACGGCCGCTCCTGTCGCGGCGCGCGCGCGGGAACCGCACCGGCCTTGGGCTTCGTCTCGGCCGAGGATGTAGCGGGACTCGTGCTCAAGGCCTTTCCTCCTCGCGAGCATGCAGAACAGCTGCCGCCAGTTGCTCTCCCACAGACACGGGGTTGCGTGCAGATCGCAGACGCATTTCCGCGCGCAGCGCGATGGTTTTCGTTGCGCCGGCCCAGGCCTGCGGCAGTTCGCGCGCCACTAGACGGCCGAGTTCCCGCTCGAACGCTGACGCAATCTGCCGTTCGGAGCCGCGCGGCCAGCCGCGGAACGCCAGCTCGGCGATATGCACATCGATCAACCCGGGCTGCGCGATCGGCGCCGCCTGCGCGGGGGAGCGTGTCTGGCGGAACTGCGCCTGCCACGCCGCTTTCTGCCGCGCCCTGGCTGTGAGAGCCGGCCTCATGCCCATCCTCCGATTTCGGTGTCGGTCAGCGGCCGCTCGAGCTTCGCGCACTCGCGGCGCGCGGCTGTCAGCAGATGACGCATGCGCAACGGCCCGTTCTCTTCGGCCGCGATGTAGGCTGCGCTCAGTGCGATATTGCGGATGTTTCCGCCGGGCAGATTCAGCTTTGCAAGCTTGTTCAGATCGACCCCTTCGACGGGCAGCGCGGGCGGGAAGATGCGTTCCCAGATGCGCTTTCTTTGTGCAGCTTCGGGGAATGGGAACTGCACCACGAAGCGGATTCTGCGCAGAAAAGCCGGATCGAGGGCGTTGCGCATGTTGGTGGTCAAGAGCGCGATGCCGCGATATGCCTCCATTCGCTGCAGCAGGTAGCTGACTTCGATATTCGCGTAGCGATCGTGGCTATCGCGGACCTCACTTCGCTTGCCGAACAAGGCATCGGCTTCGTCGAAGAGCAAAACCGTACTTGTGTTTTCCGCCGCGTCGAAGATTGTTCGCAGGTTTTTCTCGGTTTCGCCGATGTACTTGCTGACCACCTGACTCAAGTCCACGCGAAACAAGTCGAGTTCAAGCTCATTGGCGAGCACTTCGGCCGCAAGGGTCTTGCCGGTTCCGCTTCCGCCGCAGAAGAGTGCGGTCGATGACAAGCCGCGAGGAGTTTTTGCAGCGAAACCCCAGTCATCGAGAACCCTGCCGTGGTTTTGTGCCTGCGCGACCATGGCACGGAGGACGTCGAGACTGCTATCCGGCAGTACGAGGTCTTCCCATCGCGCATTGGTTTCCACGCGCTGCGCCAAGCCTTCAAGAGACGAGCGCGCTTCGGCACGGCACGCTGTCCATATCCTGGCTTCCAGTTCCGCCGTGGATTCGTGCTCTTCGGCGGCGATCTGCGCGCCGATGCTGAGCAACCTTTCAGCCTCAAGGGAGAACTGCGCGCTGATCCGGTCCAGATGCCCGTTCAACAGCGCGCTCTTCTCGCCGAGCGCAAATCGCCACAGCATGCTCTGCTCCGAGGGCGCCGGGCGGTTTATCGTGAAGGGCACCGAAGCGCGCGCTGCGCCTGGCAAGTTGGTATCGCCGGCGATCATTATCGCGCCGGGAAAACGCTCCGCAACAAATCGCACGCCCTCTTCCTGTGCAGGGTCGTCTGAAGCACAATCCACAAGCAAGACGCTGCCATTCAGCACCGCATCCCGTACGAGCAATCTCATCAGGGCTGCACGGTCGGCGGCTCCTCCCGGAATGCGCGCGCCGGGCAGCACACGCAACGTGAGGCCTGCGGCTGCGCATACTGCCGCGGCGACGCCATGCTTGTCGCGCCTTGCGTTTCCGTGCAGCAATGCAATTGGCGGAGTCTCATCCCTGCGCCACAATTGCAGCAGACGCTGGGCGTGGGCGCGATAGGAGCCGGGCAGCGCAAGCACCGGTTCGGCCGTATCGAGCACATTTTCGAGGCGGTCATCGGTGTCCGCGAGACCCATCAGGAAGTGCAGTATCGGTTCATCGATGTGCAAGGGCGCCGAAAGCAGCGCGTCGCATGGGCCCACATCAATCAGCATCCAGCGGCGCAGTGCGGCATGGGGCAGAGTGGCGCTCCAGTGGGCACCCGGCAGGACGCTCATGGCGAGCCGAAATGTGGGATACGCGAGGCGTTGGTCGCCCTGGAGGGCGGCGCACATTCCGTTCACCTCAGGATGCAGTTCCGCAGCAGCCGCAAGAAGCAAAATATCGGCTTCGAAATCGCTCAACGCGAAGCTGCTTTTGAGATGCGAAAGTGGCGAGGGTTTTCCGGGTCCACCCCGCTCCTCGAAATACGCTCTCACGGTATCGATCAGGGTGAGAATGGAGTTGGACGCAGTCGCCTCCTGCGGCGGTGCAGCCACTTGAGGAGCGCCGCTCATGCGATTGTCACCTGGGGCGCCTCATAGCGCCCGTCCGATCCGGCGGTCAGCGGACTCTGCGCGTCATCGACATCGACACGCACCAGATATGTTCCCGCCGCAACGCCGCTGAACGGAACCGCGAGATGGATTGTCGGCGGCGGGGGTGAAGAAGGAGGGCTGGCCAGCGAAATGCGTGGAGGCACCGGGAAACTGTATGCAGCCGGCGCGCCGGCCGGGCTTCCGGGCGGCACTAATTCGTTGAGCATGAGCAGAACGGTCTGGCTCGGGCCCACCGCGATATCCAAATCCACTGCCAGTTCACCGGAGCGGGTATCGGTCCCAGCGCCCTGCAAATTCTGCGGGGTTGTGGCGACGATCCTCGGTTGAAGCAGGAATGTCGTCGGGTCGGACTGCGTGCCGAAATGAGGCACGGGCGGTTCGCCCAGGGACAGCGATTGCGCTACGGTCACACTCTGATATCCAGCCTGCAAGCCCGCCGGGATCGGCACGGTGATGCGCGTAGAAGAGGCGCTCGACGGCGTGGCCGATATGGATCCGAACTGCACGGTCGTGATGTCGCCCGTCAGTTCGCTGCCCAGAAGCACCAGGATCGAATCTACGAAGATCGGCTGATCGAGAGGCGGTGAGGTAGCATCCTTCTGCGAAAGGATCTGCTGGATCACCGGCTTCTGCAACGGCGTTACCGTAACGGTGCGCGTCTTGACCGGCAGCGCCTGCTTGGTCGAAGCCTCGCTCTCAATCAGGACCACTGAAACCTGGTAGGCGGCGGTGGGGCGGTACTTCGCCTGAAAGGCGGTCCATAGCCGGGAAATTTCTTCCGTGGTCAGCATCTGGGGCCAAATTTTGATCAGCTCTACCTGGTCGGCGAGGTCCGACGTGAAGAGATTCAGCAATGACCCCGGCAACTGCCCTCCCGGCTCCACCTGTGACGGAGCCTGCAGTGAGCGGCGTATAGCGTCGCGCGGAAGCACCGGCGTTTCGTGAAAGAGCTGCATGCCGTAACCGAGCAGGATTTCGGAGTGAAACTGCTCGGCTCCGTACGCAGTAAGCAAGTAATGGAGATTGAGAGCCAGCGGGGGATTGTTGATGCGCTCGCCGTCAGAATTGCGAGACGGGTAATTCATGTTTCGCCAGCTCTCGTTCTGCGTGACGTTGTAGAGAAACAGATTCAGGGTGCTGTTGGCATTGCGTTGCTCATCCACGCGGTCGGGGGCCACCGCCGAGACGATGACATCCCCCAGAGACGCGGAGATATCGCGATCGATCAGCCCGTTGTTGAGCAGATCGACGAGCACGAAGGAGACCGAGGCCACGGCCAGCGCGTTGCTCATCCGCGGCCTCCGCGGAGCTCGAGATAGCGCTCGAGGGTCATTCGTGAGGGTGGCGAGGCGGCCGGACGCGGCGCGGGAGAAACCGGAGGGGGCGGCAGAGTCGCATGTACCGTCACCTTTCCAATCACGACCTGCACGTGCCTCGCAGCGTCTGCGCGCGGAGCCTCAGGCTGTTGCTGTGCCGGGCGCGTGAGAGTGAAGTGCCCGCCATGATCGCCCGGCCCCGTTGACTTGGCGGCTGTGGCGGCAGCGGGATGCATCGGGCGCACAGGGGAGGGATCAAGATGGGGGGTCGCAACAGAAGACCGCGGCTGCGCGAGCTCCGCAGCCGCCCTTCGCACGGATGCGGCTTCTTCGCGCGCCGGCCTCGCGTCGCGCACAATTCGCTGAGCATCATCGGCGATCTCTCCTTCACTTCGATCCACTGAGAGGCGAGGGTGGCCATCCGGATGCGCGAAGCGGGACCGAGCAGTGTCCCCCCATCGGTGCGGTTCCTGTGGTTCGCGCACAATGGTTCTCTCCACCATCGAGATGATCCGCGCCGGCTCTTCGGCGGGTTGGCTGCCACGCACGTTATCCCGGCCCTCGTGAGGCATAGGGTCAGGACGATCGATGCGCAGACGGCCTGGTGGAATCGGGGCAGGGATTTCGATTCGTTCCGGAAAGGAATTTGCAGAGCGAATGCGAGAAGGCAATACAGATTCGCTCTCTGTCTCCCAATCTGTGTGCGCGCGGCTCAATCCAAATCCGAATGCGCCCGGCAGCTCAAAGCGCGAAAGTACACGAGGACGCAGCGAGGGAGCGGCGGCAAGGCGAAGCGCGACATTTCTCAGGTAGTCGCCCATGCATTAACCTTCGATCAGGTCCAGGTAGATTCGCCTGCGTCGCGGGCTCATGGACAGAATCTCTGCTTCGTTCCATCCGTAAGCGGCCGCCAGTTGATGCACATCGGACAGGGTGCGCCTAGCCCACGCGTCGGTCTCGGTCCACAAGAAGGAGGCGATGTCGAAGGACTCCGACCAGCAATGTCCGCACTCGGTACATTGCATTGCCAGGCGGACGTCTGACTGAGGATCGGCGCGCGACATCGCGTCAGAGATCTCATCCACAAGCTCCGGCGGGAGATTCTCTGCGGACACGGGCGTCCCGGCACGCGTCGCGGCGGTCACGCAGAGTGAGAGTGCCCGCGCTCGCATATCTTCGTGGCGCGCCGCATTCGCCTCCAACTCACACAGGTCCTGGGAGGTCAGCAGCCGGTATTCGACCCGATGTTCTCCACTCTCCAAGGCGAATTCCGCGCCCGATGGAGGTCTCGTCTTCAGGTCGCTTGTGCGCACCTCGAATTCCTGACCGCCACCACACTGCGGGCACGATGCAACACCTTCGATCACAGAGCCGTACGCAGCTTCCCGCAGCTCCAGCAATTGCGCGTCCCGCAAGCCAAGCGGCCAGCCAGCCGGGTCTTTCGATTCCTGACTGCCGCTTGCCACGAGGTCCAGAAGAATGAGCGCACGCCTAGCGGCGCCGCACTCCATACCACGCTCCCACGCATCGAGAATGTCGATTGCTGTAACTCCGCGCATGGTTGGCCTAAGTCGCGATGGTCAGGGTTGGTTCCTTGGGCTCGGTGGTCGACGTGTCGCGCTCCCATCCCTCGTTCTCCAGCTTGATGTGCTGGATAGCCACGGCGTTGGCGTTGGCATCGAGATCCGGGAGAGCCTGGTACTCGGAGACCCATGCCCTGTACACCTTGTAGGCGATGGCCAGCTGACCGGCCTCGTTGTAGACCTCGATGATGATGTCCTTGCGAAAGTCGGCGAGCGAGACCTCGCTGCCAAGGCCCTGGTTCAGGTACCAGACTTTGCTCGCCCAGACTTCAAATTCGGTATCGTGTGTTACTCCGCGATCCAGTGTGATGGCATCGTATTCGCTTCGTCCCGGGGACTTGCGCGATGTGCTCTGGTCGCCGCCTTCGCGGTGCTTGACCACCTCGGTGGTCCGCTTCAACAAGCTTACTTTGCTGACTCCGGCAACATATTTGCCGTCCCATTTCACACGGAACTTGAAGTTCTTGTACGGATCCACCCGCTTGGAATTCACTGTGAATTCAGCCATTGTTCCCCTTCCTCAAGCCTGCAGTTGGCCAGCCAGCTGCTGAATCTGGATGACGACAAACTCCGCGGGCTTCAAAGGCGCAAAGCCCACCACGATGTTGACTATGCCGTTGTCGATGTCGGCCTGTGTGGTCGTCTCGCTATCGCACTTCACGAAATATGCCTGACTCGGCGTCGTTCCGAAGAAGGCGCCCTTGCGAAAGAGACCCTGCATGAAAGACCCGACATTAAGCCGTATGCTTGCCCACAACGCGTCATCGTTCGGTTCGAACACCACCCATTGCGTGCCCTGGTAGAGGCTCTGTTCGAGGAACAGGGCCGTTCGCCGCACCGGGACATACTTCCACTGGCTTTCGAGCGCGTCGGCTCCCTGCAGTGTTCTCGCGCCCCACACGACGCGGCCAGTGACGGGAAAGCTGCGCAGACAGTTAATGCCGAGCGGATTGAGCTCGCCATTTTCGGCATCGGTAAGGGGAACCGCCAACGAGTTGACGTTGTTCAGCTGGGTTTCCTGCCCGGCGGGCGCTTTCCACACACCACGCTGCGCATCGGTTGCCGCGTAAATTCCTGCGATGACTCCGCAAGGAACGAACGTTGCGAGTTGATTGCCGATGAGCGGATTCTGCTCGACCACGCGCGGGAAATAGATTGCGGTGTTGGCGCTGCGCGTCCCGATCCAGTCGACGTTCGGATCGGTGACCTGATCCAGCGCCTGCTGCAGGTTGGTCCACGAACTGGGCGGATCGATGATGTAGAACGCCTCCCGCCCCTCGCAATAAGCGGCTGCCAGACCGACCAGGTGTGTGGTCACATCCTGGTAGTTGTTCGTGTATGGAGGAATGCACAGGATGTTGAACAGGTCAACATTCTCGAGAGCGTAAAGGCCGAGCTTATTTGCCGCGGTACCTGGGCCCACGAACTCGTCGTCGGTGAGGTCGCTGCCGTCAAGACCGCCCTGCAAAGGCACGGTCAGGATTGCTGGACTTCCCGCCGTAAAAGTGGCCGCCGGGCGGACCGGCGGCACGTAGTCGTTGCCCCCGCTGTCCTGGCCCACCACCAACAGTGCGGAGTTCTGGGCCAGTTTGGTTGTAACGTAATTCGCGCTGGCGGGATCGACAGAGAGGTTGACATATTTCTCCGTTGCCAACACCAGCGTGCCGGTTGGATCGGTCAACGTAATCGATAAGTTGAAAAGAGTGAAGTCGGAGGGATTTTTGGTCTTATGATCCACCTGCACGGTCAGGTAATTCCCCCACGTTCCGACGTCGGCCGCGTCGAGGAGGAGGCCCGTATCGGTGCTGGGAAGATCGGTAGGAGGCGAACCGGACGGAGTGGTGTCCTCGGGCAGCAGGACCGTGGCTGCTGCGGCATCCGGCGCCGCCAAGCGCACGATCACGGCCTGGGAGCCACCGTTGGCGTAAAAATCATTCACAGCGAAGCTCATGGTGCTGCGCGGCCAGAGGCCTCCGAAGATGCGGTCGTAGTCTCCATAGCTGTTGATCGTGATCGGCCTGTTCACGGGTCCTGAGTTGGCGAGTCCGATGAACGCTGTAATCGAGGTGGCTACGCCAGTGATGGTGTGCACATTACTGGTCAGCTCCTCGATGTAGACTCCGGGATAAGTCGGTGTGACCGGCATTCGCTGTGATCTCCTCTCAAGCAGCGGCGCTCAGCGGTTTTACCCTTCGCGCCGGTTTTCTCTCAGGTACTGCGTTGCCTCATTCAGCCTCTCCGGGTTCAGCCCATACACGCGGCGATTTCCCGGCACGGTCATTTCCATCAGGTACCCTTGGGCAACCAACCAAAGAAGGGCTTCCTGCGTCTCCTTCAGGCTGAGTCGACTCAGGTCATCGAGTAACCGCCATTGAGCAATGCCTTCGGCACTATCGACAGCCTGCGGATGACGAACGAAATAATCGAGAATGGCAAAGATCGGTTGCGTGACAGAACTCGATTCATGGTCCGATTCGCCCTTTCGCGTTTGCATCCAGTGGGCCAGTTTTCGAAGGAGGAGTGCAGAGCCGGAAGCAAAGGACTTAAGCCAGAGCGGTAGTTTCGCGGGCGGGTGCACGGAGGCCCGGTATTTTTCGGGCGAACGGAACATGAGGCCAGCGATGTGTCTGATTTACCGGCGGGGGCGGGAAATGACCCGGAGCGGGTCGAAATCGACCCACTTCACAGCACGAGAGATGGCTTCGATTCCAGGCTTGATTGTGGGTCTGTGAAGAAGCTTCAGGCGCCGAGGCCGTACTTCTTGGCCAAGCGGCCAAAGGATCGACGCTCTTTGCCGGCTTCGCGCGCGGCGTGAGTCACGTTGCCCCGATGCTTCTCGAGCATCTTGCGGACGAAATCCTCTTCGAACTTAGCGATGGCCTGCGATCTGCCCTGTCGAAAATTCACTTCTTGGCTCTTCTCGCCGTCATCGCAGCCCAGATCGATGTCCGAGCTGAAGATCTCGCTGCCTTCGGATGCAAGGACCGCGCGGTAGACCGCGTTCTGAAGCTGTCGCAAGTTCCCGGGCCACGCGAAACTCTCCAGCTTGCGAAAGGCACCTGGGGAAAGCATCTTCCGTGGCAGGTGGGTTTCCTCGCAAATCTTCTCGGCGAAACGGCAGGCCAGCAGCGCGATATCACCCGAGCGCTCGCGCAGAGGCGGCAGATGAACGCGGAGGACATCGAGCCGGAAGAAAAGATCGGCACGGAATCTCTTCTGCTCGACCAACCGGCTCAAATCAACATTGCACGCCGCCACGATGCGAACGTCGGCGGTGTTGAAATGGCTCGAACCGAGGGGGCGATAGGTCTTCTCCTGCAACAGGCGCAACAGCTTACCCTGTATTGAAGGAGTGAGGCCATCTACTTCATCCAAAAATAGTGTTCCGCCGGATGCCAAGGCTACGAGCCCTTTCTGATCTGAATGCGCTCCGGTGAATGCACCGCGCGTGTGGCCGAAGACCTCGCTTTCGAAAAGATGCTCGGGCACCGTGCCGCATTCGACGGGGATGAAAGGCCCCGCCCGCCGCCCACTGAAATGATGAATGGCACGCGCACACAACTCTTTGCCGGTTCCCGTTTCACCGGTCAGCAGTACAGGCGCCTCCGTTGCTCCCACCTGGACAACGCGCCGCAGTGCGTCCAGGAATCTTGGATCCTGGCCGACGAAGTTACAAAGCGCAAGCTGGTTGGTCAACTCTTCCCGGTTCTCCTTCTCCGGACCCAGAAGCTTGAGGAGTCGTTGCCGAAATTCCTCTTTGTGAATGGGCCATAGCAGGAAATCGTCGCTCGCCTGTGCTGCCAGGCGAAGGAATTCGGGATCGTTGGCGGGAAGGATGGCGAAGATGCGGCTTCGTACCGGATTCTTGCGTAGCCACTCGAACAGTTGCGCCGCCTTGGAAGTGACCGCGGCCGCGTTAGCGACGATCACTCCGTCACCGCAGGAACTGAGGTCGTCGGGAGTGAGCGCCTCCCAGTCTCGCCGCGCACGAATCTGCAGATCCGCCGCCCGGAGCGCGGTGTTCCACTCCGACAAACCTGAAAGGCCGGGGCTTTCGATGACAAGAGCCGTTCGCATGCGATTCTCACCCAGGGCTTTCCTCGTGCAAATCCGGGGGTGAAGACTGCAACGAAAAGCGCCCTTGATTGAACCGGCTTCAGAACCCCTAGCTCAGAACCCTAGCCCGGAACCTCCGCTTGAAGTGGCTTACAATTTTTCAACACCGGGCTAGGCGAATCAAGCAAAATTCTGCAAATTCTTGTAACTTTTTGGCCCGCTGAGCCCCGGCAAGTTCCGGCAAAGGCTCGCTCGTCGTTCGAATGAACACATCTGACAGGCGACAGGTCGCGCTTCCACAGTTCCTTGCTTGCGCCGACTACGAGCTCATCCTGACCGAAGGCCTGCCACTCCATTGCGGCAAACTCTAACGGGACGAGAAACATGACAGGGACAGGTAGCGAGTCGCGCGCTCCGGAAGCTAACACTATTTTCCGATGCAGAAGGTGGAAAAGATGCGGTTCAGGATGTCGTCGGCTGTGGTTTCGCCGGTGAGGCTGTCCAGCTGACGCAGGGCCGCGTACAGATCAAGGAGCAGCATCTCGTGGGGAGTCTTCGTGGCGACTGCGCGCCGTGCGGATGCCAAAGATAGCAGAGACGCCGCGACGGCTTCGTGGTGGCGCAGGCTGGTCAGCATGCCGCTTTCGCTCTCGGAGGAGGGACTGCGAACGATCTGAAGCAGTGCGCTGCGCAGTTCGAGGATGCCCTCGCCGGTAAGCGCGGAAGTGAAGATGGCGGGCGGCGCTTCCGGAACGAGTGCCGCACCGGTTTCGTCGGAGGAGTCGAGGTCGCTCGAGGCCAAGTCGCTTTTGTTGCGGGCGATGAGCAGGGGGCGCCCCTGAAGCGAGCGGATCAGCGCGGCTTCATCGTCACGCAAGGGAACGCCGGCTTCGAGGACGACGAGCACCAGGTCGGCGTCGGCCAGGGCTTCGCGCGATTTCTGGATCCCGATGGATTCCGCTTCATCAATGGCCTCGCGCAGTCCGGCGGTGTCAACGAGTTCGACGGGAATGCCTCCGAGTGAGACACGCTCGGTGACGAGATCGCGCGTGGTGCCGGGCATTGCGGTCACGATGGCGCGCTCGCGCTCGACGAGCCGGTTGAAGAGCGATGATTTGCCGACATTGGGCCGGCCGACGATGGCCAGCGTGAGTCCGGAGTGAACGATCCGGCCATGTTCGAAGGATCGCGCGAGCTTTTGGAGGTCAGCGCTAATTGTATCGATGCGAGTTACGATTTCTGTATCCGGGGTGACTTCTACGTCGTCCTCGGCAAAATCGATGCCGGCCTCGAGCAGCGCGATCAATTCAACCAGAGCCTGTTTCCCGGGCTGGATGCGGCGCGAGAGCGCTCCCCCCATCTGCTCGGCGGCGATACGCGCCTGGTAGAGGGTTTGCGACTCGATGAGATCGCGAACCGCCTCGGCCTGCGTAAGATCGATGCGTCCGGAGAGAAAGGCTCGCTCGGTGAACTCACCGGGGCGCGCCAGGCGAGCGCCGCGTTGAAGCATGAGGCGCAGGATCAGTTCAAGTACGACCGGGGAGCCGTGAGCGGCGATCTCAACGAGGTCCTCGCCGGTGTAGGAACTGGGGCGCGCAAAATAAGTGACGATGGCTTCGTCGAGCTTGTGTCGCGTTTCGGGGTCGTGTATCTCGACAAAGAGAGCGCGCGCATGAGTGAGCGGACTGCGGGGGTTGAGCAGCGCGTTAGAGATTTCGAGCGCATGCGGGCCGGAGAGGCGCACGATGCCGATGCCTCCTCGACCGGGCGGAGTGGAGATGGCTGCAATGGTTTCGTTGGCGACCGATTCGCGCTCGGCAATTTGGGGATGCGGCTGCATTCCAGGGATCAGCGTTCAAGGCTCAGCGTTGCCGCCGGCTCCGCATACATTTTACGAATTCGGGACGATAGGGCGTAACGCTGAGTGAGCTGGATCTTGGTCAGCGCCGGCCGCGCGCGCCGGAGAAAGGCGCCCGCGGAGCGACGAGTTTGCTGGTGTCGTACCCCTTGGGATGGGCAACCACGAAGCGGTTCAGCCCTTCGCCCGTTGAAGAGGTGGCGAGGTCATCGTAGGCGCGAAAGGCGAGGTGCAGCATGCGGCGTTCGCGGGAACTCATGGGCGCAAAGTTGAAGGGCTGCCCGGTGCTGCGGACTCTTTCCGCCGCGGTTTCGGCGGCCAGCTTGAGTTCGCGGGCGCGCATGGCCTTGAAGTTGTTCGCGTCGAAGGAGACCTTGTCGTGCTCTTCGTTGTCGAGGCGGATTATCTTGGCAGCGACGTGCTCAAGGGCACGCAGCAGTTCTCCGCCGCGTTGGGTCAGCAGACCGGCGTCGGGTCCGGCCAGTTCCACATAGATTTCGCGTGCTTCGAGTCCGTCTGGATCGGCCGCGCCCTGTCCGGCGGTTATCCGGTACTTGAGGCGAAGCCTGCCGGTTGTGGTGAGAGTCTTCAGGAGTGCCGCAATCTTCTGTGCAGCGGCAGAGTAATCCTCGATCGGCATCGCCTTTTAGTATCTCATTCCCGGGGAGATTCGTCTCGGTGTGCCAAGAACGACAGGGCGCCCGGAAGCTCCGGACGCCCTGTTGATTGCTGATGCGGGATCCTTATCGTCGAGCGTTGATGACTTTTCCGCCCGCTCGCTTCGCGGCTCGCTTGGCCGCCCGCTCGCGCATTTCGCGGCCCATCTCGGTGCGATTTATTACCAGCTGCGTTGCCACACCGAAGAAGTTACTGCATGCCCAGTAGAGCGACAGGCCAGAGCCGTAGTTCCACATCATAAAACCGAAGACCGCGGGCATGGTGAAGGCCATCATCTTCTGCTGGGCGGGATCCATGCCCGGCGAGGGCGTGAAGTACTGGGTGAGGAACATGGAGATGACGACGGTGATGGGCAGGATGTGCCACGGGTCCGGCGCTGATAGATCGGGCAACCAGAGCCAGTGCGCCTGGCGCAGCTCGATTACGTTGCCGAGCATGCGATAGAAGCCGAAGAGCAGCGGCCACTGAATGAGCATCGGCAGGCAGCCGCCGAACATGTTGACGCCCTCGCGCTTCTGCAGGTCGAGGATCTCGCGCTGCATCTCCTGCTTGCGGGGATCGGTGACCTTGTACTTGGCGTACTTGGCCTTGATGGACTCCATCTCCGGCTGGATGCGCTGCATTTTGAGTGACGACTTCATCATCTGGAAGCGCGTGGGCAGCATGGCCAGATTGAGGACGAGAGTCAGCAGCAGGATCGCCCAGCCCCAGTTGCGAACTATGTGGTCGTAGATGAAGCGCAGAATGACGAACAGCGGCTTGGCGATGACTCCCCACCAGCCGAAGCTGACCACCTTTTCGAGGCTCGGGCCGGTGACCGCGTGTACCGATCCCAGGACATCGAGGGACTTGGGGCCGGCAAAGATGCGGAGACTGACCGGACCGCTGGCACTGCCCATCGCAGCACCGAGAACCGAGGCCTGGTCGGTCTGATTCGGATCGGGCTTTTTCAGATTGCGCGGCACCGGGATGCTGTTGTGCAGACTAACGAGGACGGAGTCCGAGGGGTCGTCAGGAAGAAAGATCGAAGCGAAGTACAAATCGCTGACCCCGGCCCAGTCGAAGGGTCCACGCAGTGTTTCGCCGCCCACAACTTTCTTGTAGGCGATCTGATCCTCTTTGCCGTTCTGCGAAGTGTCGAGCGTGCCGCCGGCGTACTGCGGCAGGGTGCTCTGATCGCCAAACCCGGCCGGCCACGCGAGCAGAGCGGTCACCGGCGCTCCGTTCTGCTTTACAGAGACGTCGGCGTGGATGACGTAGGTTGAGTCGAAGCGAAACGTCTTGTGAACTTCGAGACCGTCGGACGAATAGTCGAAGCTGAGCGATCCGGGAGCGGCCATATTGCCGCTCGAAGACGCGACATAAAGGGCAGTTGAGAGGCGATTTCGCAGAGCCTGATCATAGGTGAACAGCGAGAGAGGATAGCCAAATTTGGCGGCGGTATTCTGATTGACCAGATCGAGCGGCTTGCCGTCGTCATCCTTGTACTTCTTGAGGATCCAGGATCTAACCTGAGCGCCGTGATTGGTAAAGGTGATCCGGTAGAGTTCGTTTTCGACTACCGTCGTAGCTTCGGTTGAAGCTGCAAGAGTATTCGCAGGCACAGAAGGGATTACGGGTGCCGCCGCGGGAGTTTCAGGAGGAGTTGGGGTGTTTGTGCTTGCGGCAGAATGGGCGGGTGCAGGCGGCTCCGGCCCCTTCTTCTGCTTGAAATACTGCAAACCGAAAAGCATGAGGAGGAACACGGCGGTAAAAATGAGCATCGTGCGGGAGTCCTGCCCACCGCCGCCGCCAGCGCCTTGCTGATTAGGATTTTTTATCTCTGCCAAACTTCGTTCCTGTTTCTGGGCGCCCTAACTGACAGGGCTTCTCTTATGGTAAACGGGTGCGCGCGTGCGAATGACGAGCGCCCGGAATCGACGACATGACGTGGCGCGACTGATTGGCGGGCACAGGGTCGAAACCTCCGCGACACAACGGATGGCAGCGCAACAACCTGCGGAGCGCCATCCAGCCTCCGCGAACCATGCCGTATTCACTGACAGCGATCGCCGCGTATTCAGAACAAGTGGGTTGGAAGCGGCATGCGCCGGTTACCCCGGATGCGGCGTGAAGAAACGGCGAGAGTAGGTATTTGTATGCGCCGAAGACGATCGGGGCCATCCGGCTGCGCGATGTCACGGTTGTTCTCCTTCGGTCCTGCCGCGCCGCTTGTCGATCTGTGCGGTCACTGTTAAGAAGATGCGCGCGACTTCGCTCTGGAGTTTTGCGAATTCCAAATCGGCAACGGATTTGCGAGGATGGAGCACTACGTCAGCCGCTTTCGGGAGCCTGTCGAGGTTGGCCCGCACGGCTTCGCGCATTCGACGTTTGATGCGATTGCGCTCGACAGCCTTTCCAAGCACACGCCCGGCAGTGAGCCCGACGCGCGGGCCTTCGGGGACGTTCTCCGCTGCTGTCCTCATCCGAAAGAAGTAGGTCATTGAGGGTGAGAAGTGCTTGCGGCTTTCCCGGTACACGCGCTGATAGTCGGCGTGTTTGCGCAGACGTGTACTGCGAAAATCGGTGGCCTCAGCCATGACTTGCAACGTCCTCGAAACCGCGACCGCTGAATGCGAACCACCCGATCTACCGGCTGCGGTTCGGCGCTGGCCGAAAGCAACCTCGAAGCCGGTGCAATGGCCTGCATTAAAGGGAAACAAAATTTTCGTCGCGGGTTCTAAATGAGGAGTGACTAATCGCGGTGCCCTGCACTCACGGAAACACGCTTGCGGCCCTTCGCGCGCCTGCGGGACAACACTGCGGCTCCGCTCTTGGTCTTCATACGAGTGCGAAAGCCGTGGACCTTAGAGCGGTGGCGGCGGTTGGGTTGAAATGTGCGCTTCGGCATGGAACTGCACTCCTGAACTTTTTATGGAAAATGATGTCGGGCAGACACTTAAAAATGCCACTTCCGAACAAAGATCGATTATATCGTATGCGCCGCGGCGGACCAAGGACGGCGAAGACACGGGGCTTTTTCACAACGACTGGTGCAACTCATTACCTTCGGGAAAAATCCTCGATAAACCATGTCGTCGAGGCCAGCCGATTGTGCTAGTATCGGCATCGATTACAAGAGATTTTCCTGACGCCTCGCGGGCGTCAGCCGATCGACCGAAGCACCGGAGACACATTCCGATGCTCTTCCCGGCCAGCGAAAAATGCTCCCGCGCTTTCCTATCTTTCCTCAGGCGAGCGTAATTTGGGCATTTCGCTTTTGCCCAGATTCGACGGGTCCGCGAGCGCTCAAACAAGGAATTGCGATGTCTTTCGTCACAACACCCACGACCGTTCTGAATCCCTGGGTGCGGATACTCGGCGCTCTCGAAAAGAAAATCAACCGGCAGTCGTTCGACACGTGGTTCAAGCCCACGCGCTTCAGCCATGCGAAGGAACGCATGCTCTTCGTGCGCATTCCCACGCCGGAGTTTCAGCACATTGCCGAACGCTACACGGATCTGATCCAGGAAGCGATCGATGCGCTGCAGCTGGAGTTCGATGATGTGACGTTCATTACCGCGGAGGAAGACCCGACCCTCACGCGCGTTCGCGAAGATGGCGGATTCGCGCCCGCTCCAACGCATGCACCGAATGCGCCGCCGAACCACCTGCGCAATCCGAATGCCAGGCCTGCGCCGATGCCGCAACAAGCGCGCTTCGACTGGTCGACGGCTGCACAGCTGAATCCGCGCTACACCTTCGACGCGTTTGTTATCGGCGCCGGCAATCAGTTTGCGCGCGCCGCTGCGGAAGCCGTTGCGGAGCGGCCTTCCAAGGCCTATAACCCGCTGTTTCTCTATGGCGGAGTGGGCATGGGGAAGACGCATCTGATGCATGCCATCGGCCATGAAGTGAAGCTGCGCCAGCCGGCGGCGTCGATCAGCTACATCTCGGCAGAGAAGTTCACCAACGAGATGATCAACTCGGTGCGGTATGACAAGATGACGGGTTTTCGCGACAAGTTCCGCACCGTTGACCTGCTGCTGATCGATGACATTCAATTTCTTTCTCAGAAAGAGCGGACGCAGGAAGAGTTCTTCCACACATTCAACGCCCTGCACGAGAACATGAAGCAGATCGTCATTGCGTCCGATCGGCCTCCAAAGGAGTTGCCGGAGATCGAGGACCGGCTGCGCTCGCGGTTCGAGTGGGGGTTGATTGCGGACATTCAACCACCGGATCTTGAGACGAAGGTTGCAATCCTTCAGAAGAAGGCCGAGAACGAGCACGTTGTTCTGCCGACGGACGTTGCGCTCTTCATCGCTTCGAATGTGCGGACGAACGTGCGCGAGCTTGAGGGTGCGCTGACGCGCCTCTTTGCTTGGTCGAGCCTGAATGGTGTCGAGATCACGCTTCCTACTGCGCAGCAGTGCCTGAAACAATTTATAGACACGCAGGTGCGCAAGATTACGATCGAGGCGATTCAGCGCGCCGTTGCCGAGCAGTTCGGAATGCGGGTGACGGAGCTGAAGCAGAAGGACAATTCGCGCGCAGTCGTGGTGCCAAGACAGATCGCGATGTATCTGGCCAAGCAGATGACCGAGGCATCGCTGCCGGAAATCGGACGCCAGTTCGGCGGCAAGCACCACACGACTGTGATGCACTCCATCGGCAAGATCGACGAGCAACGCCGTACGGACAAAAGCCTGAACAACACGATCAACAAGCTGCAGGAGGTTTTGAACGGGTAGGGCCGCGCGTCCAGCGATGCGCGCCTTCGGCTCAAAATCTTAACGGCAGCACTCTCACAATCCCGGCAATCCCGCAGCCTGGTAGATCTGCGACATGAGTTCCATGTCGCGCAGGCCTTCCTCGCCGGGAGTCTTCGGCGTTTTGTCGTTCCAGATGCAGTCGGCGAAGTGATCGGCCTGACGTGTGAACTCCATGGGTTCGCGGATGGGCGAGACCTCGTCGATCTTCTGGGTGCGGCCGATCTGCCCGGTCAGGTGCATGCCATCGTAGTTGAACGCGGGCAGCATCTCGATGGCACCCTTCGCGCCGTGCACGCGGAAGTAGCCGTTCATGCTGGCGCCGTAGGTGGTGTTGCAGGCGGCGACAATGCCGGAGGGGAACTTCATCGTCCAGGAGACGTTCTCCTCGACGGTGTCGAAGCGGCCGTCGTGATCTATGACGGAAGAAAATGCCTTGATTTCGTGCGGCTCTTCTCCTGTGAGATAGCGCGAGGCATTGAGGCAGTAGATACCGACGTCCATCAGTGGGCCACCCCCACTCAATTTCCTGTCCACCCGCCACTCGCCCGGACCAATATTGAAGCCGAAGGCGCTCTCGATGGCCTGCACCTGTCCCAGTTGGCCGCTGCGGATCATTTCGATCGCCTTGATGTGCTCGGGATCGAACTGGCAGCGATAAGCGATCATGAGTTTTTTATTGGCGGCCTTGCAGGCGTCAATCATGGCCTTCGCGTCCGCCACGCTCGTCGCCATCGGCTTCTCGCAAAGCACGTGCTTGCCGGCCTTGGCCGAGCGGATGGTGTACTCGGCGTGCATGCTGTTGGGCAAGGCGATGTAGACGGCGTCGATCTCCTTGTTGTCGCGAATTGCGTCCATGTTCTCGTAGTTGTAGATCGCGCTGGGAGACACGCCATAGATCGCCGCCTGCTTCTCGGCCTTGTCGCGGTGACCGCTGACAATCGCGACGATCTTGCCGCTCTGAGAGATTTTCACGCCGGGCATGAAGTGATCCATCGAGATGCGGCCAAGGGCAATGACGCACCAGCCAATCGGACGCTGTCCGGTCTGGGCGTGCGATAAGGGCAGAACAGAGGAAGCGGCGGCGAGTCCGGCGAGGCGGCTGAATTCGCGGCGCGTAAGAGCCATGGAGGGTCTCCTGTAAATCGATTTAGTCTTATCGGACGCCAGTCCAGCTTACTCTGTTCGCATTTTGTCTGTCCTCCCAGCGGTCGCTTGTTTTCCCGGCCGAGTCTCGGCACTTTCGCGCTATTCTGTCCTGCAGTGATCTATTGCCCACGGGCCAAGTGGCCGCTTGCTGCGTTGCTTATCATCTCAGCCGCTCTTCCGGCGGCCGGTTCTCCACGCCACGTCGATACAGGGTTTTTGAACCGCCGGGTGACGGTAAACGGCGTCACGTATCGGTATCAGGTCTATCTTCCGGAAAACTGGAACGAGCACAGCCTCTGGCCGGTCATTCTCTTCCTGCACGGTTCGGGCGAGCGCGGTTCGGAGGGCATGGATGAGACACAGATCGGCCTGCCGCAGGCAATCCGCCTGCATCCGGACCGGTGGCCTTTTGTCGTCGTGATGCCGCAGGTGCCGTTCGGCCATCGCCACTGGACCGATCCGGACATGATGCAGATGGCCATGGCGGCGCTCGACCAGGACACGAAGGAATTCCACGGGGATCGCGACCGCACCTATCTCACGGGCCTTTCGCTGGGCGGGTACGGCGTGTACGAGCTGGCGCGGAATTATCCACACCGGTTTGCGGCCATCGTGCCGGTCAGCGGCGGAGTCTTCTGGTCCTACAAGGCGGACCGCTGGCGCGAGAGCGCAACGCTGCCGGCCGAATATGCGCGCGCCATCGGGCGCACGCCGGTCTGGATCTTTCATGGAGCCGATGACAACGTGGTCAGTTCCAAGCAGGCTGCGCTGATGTACGACGCTCTCAAGAGCGCCGGGGGTAATGTGCGCTACTGGGAGTACACCGGCTGGCGGCACAATGCGTGGGATAAGGCATACACCAACCCGGAACTGCCAAAATGGCTGCTAGCGCACCGGTTGAGCACGGATTCGAAGCTCACGCCCATAGCGGAAGAGGTCGTGGTGCCGCTGCATCCGGTGCCCGCGAAAATCGATTTCGATGTCTACAACGATTACGTAGGAGAATACGAGGACCAAGGCACGGTGGTCGCAACGATCTCCCGGCAGGGAGACCGTCTCTTGACGAGGAACCGCGTGGGCGACACCATCGAACTCCTGCCTGAGAGCGCCGTGACCTTTTTCTATCCGACCGGCAGCTCGACCCGGCTGACGTTTGAGAGAGATGCCGAGGGAGAAGTGAAGGGGATTCATTTTCGGGACGACCGGCATGAGGAGTTCTGGGAGAAACGGCGCTAGCTGGTGTCCGCTCCCGAACACAGCTAGTTCTGAACGAACACTCGATCTTTGTAAAAATTTGTGAAGCCGCTGAGAGCACGTGGCTTAGCTGCACGCTTAGTTGGCCCCAGACGTGCTCTTTAACTTGCTGAATTTTTGAGGAACTCCGATGACACAGCATTCGTATCGTCCGTCAGGGGGTCATCCCATGCGCCGCTTCGCACTCTTCTCGACCGTGTTGCTCGTCCTCGTGATCGTCGGCTCCGTACCGTGGAAAGCGGGCGGACTCAACCACTCAGTCAACAAGTCCGTGTGCGTCTGCCTTCCCTCCCGGGCGGCACTTATTTTGAAGTCGATGACCACTGTGTCAGCGATCAGGACGACGCCGGCTGTGCCGACCAAGCGCTAACTTCGCAAAGAAACTTTGCGCTCTGGCTGTCCGCTCCCGAACACGGGACGCTTGGAGTGGACACCTTTGAATTTGTAAAAAGTTGTTAAACCGCTGATGTGGCGATCTTTATCGCCTAAATGGTTTGGCCGCGAACGTGCTCGTTCAGAGCAGCGAAGTTTCGAGGAACTCCCATGACACAGTCTGGATATGGCAATCCGCGGGGAAATCCCATGCGTAGGCTTGCGATCTTCGCCGCCGTGTTACTGGTGATCGTCGGCGTGGGCTCTTCACCCTGGAACGATCGCGGCGGCTGGCGTGGGTTCCTGAATAGCTTCCGGGCTCACGCCAAACACTCTGACCAGCACGATGGGCGGTCGCTGGCGACCTCTGACGGCTGGACGATCCGCGACTGCTCCGGGGAAGACAAGGACCACACCAATTGGGGCTGGGGCCACCAGGAGCATGCCTGCGAGGTGCGAACGATCACCATTGCCAAGCCGGACAAGCTGAAGGTCTCAAGCATGAATGGAGGCATCCGGATCGTCGGTGAAGACCGGCAGGATGTCCGGATCGAGGCCAAGGTTCAGGCCTGGGGGGGCAGCGCGTCTGAGGCAGCCGATATCCTCCGTGAGATTCAGATCGAGGACTCAGACGGCACGATCCACGACAAAGGGCCTAACTTCCACTCGTCACACCAAGGCTATGGGATCAGCTATGTCATCCATTCGCCGCGTCAGATGTCAGCCGAACTCAAGACTGAGAATGGCGGCATCGGCCTCGAGCATTTGAACGGCGACCTGAAGTTTGACACCACGAATGGCGGCGTTGATCTTGTAGACCTGGCTGGCGATGTCAGCGGCAGCACGGTCAACGGCGGCCTCGATATCTCCCTTTCCGGCGACCGCTGGAATGGCAAAGGCCTCCAGGCGGAGACAACGAACGGGGGCATCGCGCTGAATGTGCCCGAGCACTATTCAGCCCATCTGGAAACGGGCACGGTTAACGGTGGCATCGAGATTAATTTTCCGCTCACGATTCAGGGTGATATCAAGCACCACCTGGCGACAGATCTGGGCAGCGGCGGCCCCACGATCCACGCAGAGACCACCAACGGCGGCGTGACGCTGAGCCATGCGTCGGGTTCCAGCGGAGACGGCGACAACAGCGGCGGAGACGGCGAAGCATAACGGTTCTAAACATCAAGCTGGTTGGCGGCGGCGACACGGCCATACCACAAGCCTGAGTCTTTGATCGTGCGCTTCTGATCGCGGTAATCGACGTAGATCAGGCCATAGCGCTCCGTATTCCCGTCGGCCCACTCAAAGTTGTCCAGCAGGCTCCAGGCATGGAATGAACGGACTCGTGCCCCGTCGGCGATGGCGCGCGCTAGTTCCTCCAGCTCTTCGCGAAAGAACTGGATTCGTCGGGTATCCGGCACGCGGTCGTTCTCTTTGTCATACGGCGCGTCGAGATAGCCGCAGCCGCTCTCGGTGATCTCGATAATCGGGTGGTTGTACTCCTGCGAGACCCGGGTCACAAGGTCGTAGATGCCGCGCGGCCAGACTTCAAGGCCGGATTCGGTGAGCGGGCCGTCGGTTGGCATCACGGCCCGGAAGCGCGTGTAGGGATCGCGTCCGGTGGCCGGGTCGGCCTCAATCTCGGTGCCGCTGAAGCCTCCACCCGCGAAATTCTGCACGTGGCTCGCGTCGGAAACGATGCGCCGCGTGTAGTAGTGGAAGCCAACCCAGTCGAGCGGCGCATGCATGATCTTTTCATCGCCCGGCTTGAATCCCATCAGCTCATACGGCGGATCTCCCACAAAGGCCTTCGGGTATTGGCCTTTCATGGCCGCCTCCAGAAAGAACACGTTGTTCATCGCATGGTAGCGAGCAGCAGCAGCGCGGTCGGCCTCGGAGTCAGTTCTGGGATACGCCGGGCACATGCCGTAGGCACTGCCCACCGTGGCCTTCGAAGATGCCGCCTTGATGGAACGGAGCGCCTCGCCCTGCGCGAGAGCGACTGTGTGCGCCGCTTTCAGAAAGTCGTTGAAGTTGGCGCGGCACGGCGGGAAGGCTCCCACGCCGTAGCCCATGTACGTGAAGGACCAGGGCATGTTGAAGGGCGCCCAGACAGTAATGCGGTCCCCGAGATGCCTGGCGAGAATACCCGCGTAGTCGGCATAGTAGCCGGCCAGATCGCGGTTGGGCCAGCCTCCCCGGTCTTCGAGAGCCTGGGGAAGATCCCAGTGATAGATCGTGCAAAACGGACGGAGGCCGTTCTCGAGCATTACGTCCACAAAACGGCTGTAATGATCGATGCCCTTCATGTTCGGCGCGCCAACTCCGGAAGGCTGAATGCGTGGCCAAGAGATTGAAAAACGGTAGCTCTTCTGGTTGAGACGCTTGGCCAGAGCCACGTCCTGCGGGTAGAGATGGTACTGGTCGCAGGCGACGTCGCCTGTCGTTCTGCCCTTCACCTTGCCAACCGTGTGCGTGAACGTGTCCCAGATAGACGGACCTTTGCCATCTTCCTGCCATGCACCCTCAACCTGGTACGCCGCTGTGGCTGTTCCCCAGAGGAATCCGTCGGGGAATCGGGCAGCGGCGATCTCCGAATTTGGAATCGCGCCCGGGATCTGCTGAGTCGGATTCTGCGTTAGACCGTACCGGTTGAGAAGGACGCCGCTGGCCGTGGCCAGCGAGTTCCGAAGAAAACTGCGGCGGTTCATAGGCTTTCCACTCAGACCGGCAACGTACCACCCGGGAAATAATCTGGTCAAACGTTTGAGCCTAGAGCCAAGCCCGTCCTGTGGAACACAGGTTCCTTCGAAGACCGCGATCTGCGCGCATTCGTCCGAGCTTTCCACCTCGCGAGCCTTTGTTCCACATAGATTTGAGCTGCCCCTGTGAAAAGCAAGGAGGACGGGTAGCCTAACTCGGCAATTCCGGCTCGTCTTCCGGCTTTTGCAAAAGCCAGAGACCGGTTTTCTAAAACCCGGCAGCGGTTCAGCTCCGCACCAGGCGGGGTTTTGCCGGAGCTTTCCACTTTTCCAGCGCAAACGACTGCTACTACGGGATAAATACAAATAGGATTTCTTAGAAGCAGTAGTCGCAAATCCCCGCTGCCCGATTTGGGAAAGGAAGATATTCCCTGATAACGGCGGCGTTTTCCAGAGGGGCGTTTGTCACTAGAATAACCGCAACTGTATATTCACCGCTTCAGGGTTCGGGCGCGGAGTGATGTACAGTGGGCCAAACGCAATTGCACTCGGGGGTCAACAAATGGCAAGCGTGAGCGTGGAGCAGGAGAAATCGGGACCGGGCGCAGCCACCCAAGGATCTTCCATGGAAATCAGCATCAGCCGTCAGGAACTGCTGCGAGAGCTAACGGCAACGCAGGGGGTTGTCGAACGTAAAACCACGATTCCCATCCTTTCGAATTTCCTGATCGAGGCTGAAGGCGAGAGAGTTGTCATCACTGCGACGGATCTTGACCAGAGCATCAAGACCTCCTGCGCCGCGAAGGTGAAGAAGGCCGGATCCTGCACGATTCCGGCACGCAAGCTCTACGATTACATCAAGCTGCTGGCGGATGGCGATATCTCAATCAAGCAGATGGAGAACCACTGGATCCAGATCCGCTCGGGCCGCTCGAATACCAAGATGGTGGGAATGGCACGGGCTAACTTCCCGAACGTTCCGGAGTTCCCGCGGACCAGTGTGACAAGCATCCCGGCTGCCTCGCTCAAGAACTGTATTGCCCGGACGATCTTCGCTATTTCAAACGAGGAGTCTCGCTACACGCTCAACGGCGCCTTGATGATCCTCAAGGCCGAATCGTTGGCCATGGTTGCGACGGATGGGCATCGTCTCGCGCATATCGAAAAGAGCGGCGAGACTTTGTCGAACGTGAGCGGGGAGCGCAAAACGCTGATTCCCCGCAAGGCACTCGCGGAGTTACAGTCGCTGCTGGCAAACACCGAAGCCGAAACCATCGAATTCGCCGACGACGACAGCACGCTGTTCTTCCGCATCGGGCACCGGGTGCTCACCAGCCGCAAGCTGACTGGGCAGTTCCCGAACTATGAAGCAGTCATGCCGCGTGACAACAACAAGTTCGTTGTAGTGCGCAGTGAAGACCTGATGGGATCGATCCAGCGCGTGGCGCAATTTGCCGATGAGAGGTCGGGCGCCGTAAAGCTGCGCCTCGAGCAGAATGAGATGAAGATTTCGTCTTCGTCAACAGACTCTGGCGAATCAGAAGACACGATTGAGACGCCGTACAACTTCGATCCGCTGGTGGTTGGGTTCAACTCGGCGTACCTGATTGACTTCCTGAAGGCACTCGGAAACCAGGGCGAAGTCCGGTTGGAGTTCAAAGACGCACAGTCGGCGGGACAGGTTCGTCCAGAGGACGCCGATGAGGAGTATCGCTACCGTTACATCATCATGCCCATGCGGATCTGATGCTTCGCGCATGGCGACACGCGCTTTCGCGCACAGCGATTGCGTCGAATGCAGTTTCCAGAATTGCTTTTGATGCAATAGTCTCGAAGTAGCAATTTATTTCCGGCTTCTGCCAGAGGCGCAGGGAATGGACGAGCAAATCGCGCGTGAAACTCCTGCATGTGATTCCAACCTTGTCTCCCAGTTCCGGAGGCCCCTCAGAAGCTCTCCGTCATCTCACGCGAGCCTATGGCGAGGCGGGCGTCGATGTGGAGATTGCAACGCAAGATGATCCCGGCTCGCCGTATCTTTCCAGCTTTACTGTCCCGGTGCATCCGACGGGATCGCGGCCGAGCGTCTATGCCTACTCGCCAGAGCTGTTGAGCTGGCTGCGCGAGAATGTGTTCCGTTTTGATGGGGTGGTGATCAACGGCGTCTGGACTTTTCATAGCCTGGCTGCCGGCATCGCTGCTCGGAAGCATGTTCCCTATGTGGTGTTCACGCACGGCATGCTCGACCCGTGGTTCAGACGCCAGTATCCGGCCAAGCACTTAAAGAAGCTTCTGTACTGGCCGGCGCAGTACTGGGTGCTCTGGAACGCAGAGACTGTGATGTTCACCAGCCCGCGCGAGCGGGATCTTGCGCCCCAGAGCTTCTGGCCAAACGGCTGGAAGAGCTTCGTGGTGCCTTACGGCACGGGGGAGCCACCGGCCGACATCGAGGCGCAGACGGAGGCCTGGTATGGCCTAGTCCCGGCGCTGCTTGGCCGACCGTACCTCCTGTTCCTATCGCGTATCCATGAGAAGAAAGGCTGCGATCTGCTTCTGCAGGCTTTTGCGCGCGTAGCGGCGCAACGCCCAGATCTGGATTTGGTGATCGCGGGTCCCGACCAGGTGGGATTGCAGGCAAAGCTGCAGCGACAGGCCGAGGAGCTGGGCGTCGCAGGCCGCGTGCATTGGCCGGGGCTGGTGACTGGCTATCCAAAATGGGGCGCGCTGCGCAATTGCGAAGCGTTTGTCCTGCCTTCGCATCAGGAGAACTTTGGCGTGGTTGTGGCCGAGGCGCTGGCGTGCGGGCGTCCGGTGCTGATCTCAGACCAAGTCAACATATGGCCGGAGATCGAGGAGGAAGGAGTCGGGCTGGTCGCTCCGGATACGCTCAACGGAACCGAGGGGCTGCTGTTGCGCTGGCTCGCGCTGAGCGCCGCTGAGCGCCATGCTATGGCTTCGCGGGCGACTGAGGTCTTCCGGCGCAGGTATTCGATGAAGAGCTGCGCGATGGCGATCAGAGACCTCTTCGCGAGCTTCAACCAAAAATAAAGAGCCCGGCTGGTATGCCGGGCTCAGTCCGGGCTTTCACAAACAGGTCTACTGCGGTCCGGGATGAGGTTTTTCGTTGCTCGGATGAGGCGCGCTCTCGTGCTGCGGATGTTCCGGAGCGGGATGCGTTGCGGCCTTAGGTTCGGGGGCAGGTTTGGCTGCGGGCTCTGCGCCGTTCTGCCTAGCAGCCGGATGGTTTTCAGGCTGCGGCCGGGCTTGGACCTGGGGTGCGGGGTGCGGAGCCGGTTGGGCATGCTCCACCGGAGCTGGCCTGCTTTCGGGACGTGCTTCGGGTTTCGGGGCCGGAGAAGCCGGGTGGCTCGCTTCTCGGGTCTCGGGGGTTGGCCGCGGGGCTGGTTCCGGCCTTGGAGCCGGACGTTCCTCGGCGGTTGGACGACTGGGGGTTGGGCGTGTCTCCGGGTGGGTTACGGGAGCGGGCCGGGATTCGGTTGCGGGCCGACTGGTTGTGGCGGGCCGGGACGGAGCAGGTCGAGTCTCGCTAGTTGGGTGCGTTGGTCTTGGTTCGGTCCGGGTTTTCGCAGCGGGGTGAGAGGGAGCTGGATGCGTGGATTCAGGCCGCGTGCCAGGCCGGGTTGTTTCGGGGCGTGTCTCTGGTCGCGCTTCGGAGCGCGGCGTTGGTCGAGGCGCTGTTGCGCTTACCGGCATCGGCTTTGCACCTCTGGCGGGGACGGAATGGTTGAAGTCGTTGATTGACGCGGCGGGTCGAGGCAACGCAGCATGCGGCGGCGCGCCGTGATTTACGGAGTGGAAGCTGTTCCTGTCCTCGCGGGCGTAGTTCACTTGCCGGACCTGGGCCTGCACCGGGCCGTAGCGCCGCTGGTGCTCTGCGGCTACCTGGGCGG
This sequence comes from uncultured Acidobacteriaceae bacterium, assembly GCA_963782175.1. Classification (GTDB taxonomy): domain Bacteria; phylum Acidobacteriota; class Terriglobia; order Terriglobales; family Acidobacteriaceae; genus Silvibacterium. The sequence continues at coordinate 993,206 of CAWAIX010000001.1, read as the reverse complement.
GTGTCGGACGGGCCTGGATGCCTCCTCGTCCACCGTTATAGCTGACGCGATTCACGGTTACGTTGCGGACGGCTGTGCGATCGATGTAGGTGTTGTGGATCACGGTCGTATTCACACGCCAAACGGCGGTGTTGTAGCTGAAATATCCGCCGTTCCAGCGGCCGCCATAGAAACCATTTCCGGAGTAACCGAAACCGTAGTTGATTCCGCCGTAGAAACCTACAGTGGGGCCCCAGTATCCGGCGTTCCAGGCGTAGCCGCCGTTATTCCAGCCCCAGTAGCCGGGGGTCCAGAGCAGGCCCACGGCGGGAGCGGGGACCCAGGTTCCCGGGACCCAGTAATAGTCGCCGTAGCTGGGGTCCCAAGCCCAGTAGCCCGGCGTCCAGATGTAGTTCGCGTCCGGGCAGGGCGGCTGCTCGTAGACGGGCAGCGCAGGCGGGGCGACGGTGATGGAGACGGCGACCTGCGCTACGCCGACGCCGGACAGCGTACATAGCAACGCAACCAGCAAGAGGTTGCGCATCCGGAAAGGGAGGACCCGGAGAAGATTCTGCATATATCCACCTTTGGCCGTCGGACTTCTGCCTGCGAGCGAAGTGGCAAGGCGGTAAGGAGCGACTGGCTCTCATCTTTCTTCAGCGGAGCCGTTTGAGGCCTTCCGCCGGGCCGGGTGCCGTTTGCCGGTCCCACGCGCCTAGATATATTCGGAGGAACGTGCCGGAATTCTGGTTGCCTTGAGGTGATTTTGCGGGGTGTACCCCCTCCCCCCTTATTGGCTGGTTTTCCTGCAACTGTTTGATTGCACTCAGGTTATTTTTTGCCTTTGCTGCCAAGTGACAGATAACAAGGAATCTTCGAGTTTCTGTGAGAGAACAAAGGACTTAGTGCGATCTATGGGTGATGCATCGTAAGCCATTCAAAACAAAAGATGATTGTGTAAGCCATTCGTGCATAAGGTTTTGCCATTTTTATCCCGCACAAACCCCAGGCTCGTGTGCGGCTCCCCACGTTTCGAATCAGAGACAGAAGAGCCCGGCTGCGGGTGCGGCCGGGCTCTTTCTTTAGCCTCTATTTCTATTTTAGTTGGTTTGGAGTAATTCTCGGCCACTTAGAAACAGGGCGCAGGGAAGAGCACATTCCCGCTCAAGCCGACAAATGAATGGCTTGATTGACGAAGCCGCGCGCGCGGGCGGTGATTAAGGCTGACCCCGCCTTAGCTGCGCGAAGGCGGGGCACCCGGAGCAGCTACTTCGCCTTTATGGGGCGAAGTAGCTGGAGATGTCGAGGATGAGGTTGGTGGAGTCGGAAGCGAAGGCGTCGATGCTGCCGTTGTTGGTCGGGACGATGGCCATGTTCGAGGTGATGACCCCGTCGAGGGCGTTGAGTGTGGAGACGTAGGGCTGGTTCTCTCCGGCGGGCCAGAGAGTGAGGTAGTCGAGTGCGCCGGGAGGCACGACGGTCGCGTTGAAGACATAGGCCTCGGCACTGGACGGTGGCGCGCAGGCGCTGCCCTCGACATTGACGGGGAGCACTCCGTTGAAGGCGTTGGGCCGGGTATCGATGAGGCGGCAGGGAGCAACGGTGTAGAGGGACAGGCCTCCGCTGCCCGGGGGCGCGAAGTAGCCGTTGATGTCGAGGATCACGTCGGATGTGTCGGAGACGAAGACCGAGACGTCACCGCTGGTACCGGCAGGCACGATGGCGGCGTTCGCGGTGACGGCTCCGGTCCCGGCGTTGAGTGTCGAGACGTTAGGTTGGGCCTCGCCCGTCGGCCAGGTGGTCAGGTAGTTGAGCGTCTTATGGGGAACGGCGGTGAAGTTGAGCGAGTATGCCTTGGCCGTCGTGGGGACGTTGCAGTTGCTGGAAAGGATGGGGAACGCCCGGCTGGCGCCTCCGTTGATCGAGGGTCCGCCGAGGGAGCCGGCGGCGTTGCGGGTGTCGGCGATGCGGCAGGGCGCGAGCGGATAGAAGGCCAAGCCTCCGGAACTCCCTGCCGGCAAGAAGTAGCCGTCGATGTCGAGGATGAGCCGGGTGGCATCGGTGACGTAGACGCTGACTCCGCCGTTGGTGCCGGCGGGGACGATTGCGGCATTGGCTTTGACCCGTCCGTCGGAGTTGAGCGTGGAGACGTAGGGCTGGTTTTGTCCCGTGGGCCAGATGGTGAGATAGCTGAGGGTCTTGCTGGGAAGGACGGTGACGTTGAGCGAATAGGCGGCGGCGTTGGAAGGTATCCCGCAGGCGCTTTGTGGGATATTGAAGGCGCGGGCTTGTCCGGCGGACATCTCGGGGCCGCCGAAAGAGCCGTTGGCGTTGCGCGTGTCGACGACCCGGCAGGGAGTGACCGGCACGAACTGCCATCCAATGATGGTGTAGGTTGCAGTGGCTACGGGGGACTGCGAGTATCCTGTTGCCACGGCAATGGCCTTGATGGTCTCCGTCTCTGATACCATGATCGGCCCCATGTAGTTTGTCGAGGACATCGTTGGCGCAGTCCCGTCGGTGGTGTAGTAGATGGCCGCGCCGGTCGTCCCGTCAGTGATACTCACTGACTGCGGGCTGGTATAAGTGCCGCTTCCAGGAGTGAAGGTCGGCGCGGCTGCCGGGGGCTCGGTAATGGTTTCGGTGAGACTGCCCCCGCTGGTCGCGTAGTTGCTGTCTCCGGAGTAGCTTGCCACGACAGTGTGAGTGCCCGCTGATAGGGCGGTGGTGGAATAGCTGGCATGGGCGGTGTCGTCCAAAGTGACCGTTGCGGCGCTAGTTCCATCGACGCTAAAGGCTACGCTCCCCGTGGGGGGGCCTGTGCCGGAGCCCGGGGCCACGGAAGCGGTGAATGTTACATTCTGGCCCACAAGCGCTGGGTTTGTACTGGAACTCAGGGTGGTGGTGGTTCCGAAATGGTCAGTCGTCTGCGAGGCAAGAGCAAACTTGGCGGCAAATGCGGTTCCAGCGGGCGACTTATTGACTGTCTGGAAAGCGCCGCTAGTGACGGGAAAATCGTGCGAACCGGCCCCTCCAGTCACGTAGGCGTTTCCCGCAGAGTCCACGGCAATGCCGTTGCCATTGTCGCAGCAGCTGCCCCCCAGGTAAGTCGAGTAGATGAGTGCCGTGTGCCTACCGGATTGAGCTTCGTTATAAATGCTCTATTCCCGTTGTTCTTCACCTGGAAAGCGCCGGGGGTTACAGGGAAATCGGTCGAAAAGGTGATTCCGGTCACATAAGCGTTTCCAGTGGTATCCACGGCGATGCTGGCTCCATCGTCAAGGCTGCTGCCGCCAAGGTAGGTCGAGTAAATGAGCGCCGTGCCTGCCGGATCGAGCTTCGTTATAAATGCGTTAAACCCATTTTGGGCAGCGGTGTGGTTCACTTTCTGGAAAGCGCCGGGCGTTACTGGGAAATCGGTCGAAAAGGCGATTCCGGTTACGTGGGCGTTTCCCGCAGTGTCCCCGGCGATGCCGATTCCGTAGTCTTCGTCGCTGCCGCCCAGGTACGTCGAATAGATAAGCGCCGTGCCTGCCGGATTAAGCTTCGTTATGAATGCGTTATACGGAAACTTGGCTGTGGCGTTGTTCGCCTTCTGGAAGGCGCCGCTGGTTACTGGGAAATCGGTCGAAGAGGAGGCCCCGGTTACGTAGGCATCTCCTGAGGTGTCCACGGCGATGCCGATTCCACCGTCACCGCGGCTGCCGCCAAGGTAGGTAGAGTAAATAAGCGCCGTGCCTGCCAGATTAAGCTTGGTTATAAATGTGTTGCTCCCTTCGTTGGCAGCGGCGTTGTTCACCTTCTGGAAGGCGCCGCTGGTCACCGGGAAATCGGTCGAAGAGGCGGCCCCGGTTACGTAGGCATCCCCTGAGGTGTCCACGGCGATGCCGTGTCCATTGTCACCGCTGCCTTCGCTGTTGCCGTCGCCGCCCAGATAAGTGGAGTAGACAAGCGCCGTGCCTGCCGGGTTGAGTTTCGCCACAAATGCGTTGCCCCCATTTGTGGAGTGATTCGCCCTTTGGAAGGCGTCACTAGTCACCGGGAAATCGGTCGAATAGGTTTGTCCGGTCACGTAGGCATTTCCAGCAGAGTCCACGGTGATGCCCTCTCCATAGTCTTGACCGCTGCCGCCAAGGTAGGTCGAGTACACGAGCCCGGTGCCTGCAGGATTGAGCTTGGTTATGAATGCGTTATACCCTCCCTTGGCAGCGGCGTTGTTCACCTTTTGGAAAGCGCCGCTGGTCACCGGGAAGTCGGTCGAACTGGTTTGTCCAGTTACATAGGCATCCCCGGCAGCGTCCACGGCGATGCTCGCTCCATAGTCATAACCGCTGCCACCAAGGTAGGTTGAGTACTCCAAAGTCGGATCGATTATCAGCTCGCTGTTGTGGTCATAGCTTCTGAACATGAAGCCGACGCTATTGTTCGCGAGCAGGGTGAAGCGCCCCGCAACGGGGCGCCGCTGGCCATGATCCATCTTGTAGACGACCGGTTTGTGGAAGGTAATCTCGCCATTCTTCGCGATAACTTCAAGATCGCCCTTCTTATTCAGCTTGAGTTTTCTTATTCCAGCAAAGTGCAGCCGGATCGCAGTTGTATCCGCACGGGGCGCAACTACGAAGTCGTACTCGAGGTGTTGCTGATTGCCGTAGAAGATGAGGTCGACTCCGGGATAGACGCCGGTGTACTTCACCTTGGCGTAGGTGGGCACATTCGAGTACCACTTCTTTGGGTCATTGCCGATAAAGTAATTTGCCGTGCCGAGCAATTGATTGTCTCCCGCTAGTCTCCTGAATCAGAAGTAAGGCCCACAATTCGGACATCCGATGAGGATTAATTCTGGTTCAAGTTGCACGCCAGATGCTGCATCTTCTGTTCCTCAAGGATCCGCATTTATGCAAGAAATCAATGATTCAGGAGACTAGCTTGAGGCGATGATTTGCTCCCGCCAGCTGCATACGAACTACGTCTGTCTCTCCCGAAACAGATGAGAGGCCGACGGTTTTCTCCGGCATCGGAGAGTTCGTGGATGCCTTCTCGAGTTTTCGAAGCGCGATTACCGCCTCTGAGTTAGTCAGAAAAAGAGAATAACCGCTCCCATGGGAGAGAAACCGTACTTTCGGGTCGACCTGGCCGCGATTGGCCTCGAAGCTCATCTGCAGCTTACCGTAATTCTCAGCCAGAATTTTCTCGGCAGGAGAAGAAGCGGTCCTTGTTTGTGACGCTGCGGAAAGCGTGAACACTGCTAGAAGGACTGAGAGGAAAAGATCGAATCGACGGCGTAACGGCATACGGAACTCCCCTGGTGGAAGTAATCCACTACCTTCCTGCACTGGTCTTGCCATGTCGTCCTGGCAATACAGTCTTGAAGGGGCCGGGGGCCGATCGCGCTGGAAAGGGGGAAGAGGTTGCGCGACGGAATACTAACTCAGATGGAGTAACTGCACAAGTCGCAAAAATTCGGTAGTGTCTCAGATTGTCAAACTGAGACACTGCCAAAAATTCATAGGCAGGAAAACATGACCTGCAAAATGAAATACTTCGCCGTTAGGGGGCGAAGTAGCTGGAGAGGTCGAGGATGAGGTCTCCGGGACTTGGAGAGTAGGCGTCAATGTCTCCGTCGGCGGTGGGCACGATGGCCATGTTGGAAGTGATGGCTCCATCGAAGGCGTTGAGGGTGGAGACGTAGGACGGGTTCTCTCCAGCGGGCCAGAAGCCGAGGTAGGCGAACGAACTGTAAGGTGAAGGTACGACGGTCGCGTTGAGCACGTAGCCCCGAGCAGTAAGAGGTGGGGTGCAGGCGCTGTCTTCGACGTTGACGGTCAAAATGCCGGGGAATGGCGTGGTTCCTCTGCGCGTGTCAATCACCCGGCACGGGGTCAAGGTGTAGAGTGACAAACCGCCCGTTGCCGGAGGTGCAAAGTAGCCGTTGATGTCGAGGATCACATCGGATGTGTCGGAGACGAAGACCGAAACTTCGCCGCTGGTTCCGGCGGGAACAATGGCGGCATTGGCTACCACCGTTCCAGTGGGAGCGTTGAGCGTCGAGACATCGGGCTGTGCTTCTCCCGTCGGCCATATTGTCAGGTAGTTGAGGGTGGCGTACGGCGCGGCGGTGACATTCAGGGAGTAGGCTTTGGCGGAAGATGGTATCCCGCAGGCGCTGGAGAGAATGGGGAAGGCGCGGCTGGTGCCGCCGCTGATAGAGGGTCCGCCCAGTGGGCCGTTGTCGTTGCGCGTGTCGGCGATGCGGCAGGGGTCGAGCGGATAGAAGGCCAAGGCTGATGAATTGCTTCCGGCGGGCACGAAGTAGCCGTCGATGTCCAGAATCACCCGGGTTGGGTCGCTGACGTAGACGCTGACTCCGCCATTGGTTCCGGCAGGAACGATCGCGGCGTTGGCTTTAATCCGTCCGTCGGAGTTCAGGGTGGAGACGTAGGGCTGGGTTTGTCCCGTGGGCCAGATAGTGAGGTAAGCGAGGGGGCCATTCGGGACCACCGTGACGTTGAGCGAGTAGGCGGCGGCTGCAGATGGGATATCGCAGGCGCCGTCAGGGATATCAAATGAGCGGGTCTGCCCGGCAGACAGATTGGGACCGCCGAAGGGACCAGCGGGGTTGCTCGTATCGACAACGCGGCAAGGTTTGACGGGGATGAACTGGAAAGCCGGTGGCGTTGCGGTAGCATCTTCAATGCTGAACACTACGCCGCCGTTGTTAGTGCCTCCGCTGGTAGCCGTCCCATAAATATTGCCCGAAGGGTCGCTGACCAGACCCCCAACGGGATTGGCCCCGTCGGTGCAGTTCAAAGCCAAGCAGAAGCTGTAGAACGCCTCCTCTTCACCCGAGTTCTTATTCCACTTGAATACCGTACCTTTACCGGTCCCACCGCCGGCCACTGTTGTGCCGAACAGATTGCCCCCAGCGTCCTGAAGGAGACCTGTACCGGGATTGGCTCCGTCGGAGCAGACAGCGCCAGCGTTCGAAACTGAGCAGAAGCTGTAGAGCAATGTTTGAATGCCCCCACTGTCCAGCTTGAATACTGTGCCACCTCCCAACGGGTAGTCGCTGACTGCAATACCGCCATACAGGGTGGTGCCGTAGAGATTGCCCGCCGCGTCCTGGATCAGACTTCCATAGGGGTTCGAACCGTCGGCACAGTTCGGAGACGAGCAGAAGTTGTACAGCACCGTTTCGGAGCCCTTGGTGTCGAGCTTGAATACTGTGCCGGCGGGAAGACTGTCGTTGAGGTGGGTACCACCATGGACCGTGGTGCCGTAGAGGTTGCCCGCGGCGTCCCGTATCAGACCCGCATAAGGGTTCGCCCCATCGGTGCAGTTCGAAGCCGAGCAGAAGCTGTACAGCACTGTCTCCTGATTCGCGCCGGTATCAAACTCAAATACCGTGCCCGCGCCTCCCGTGCCGCCAGAGTATGTTGTGCCGTAGAGGTTGCCCGCGGCGTCCCGTATCAGACCGGCATCAGGTGTAGCCCCATCTCCAGGAGAAGCGCCGAAGCTGTACAACACCTCCTCTTGGCCCGTGGTGTTATTCCACTCGAATATTGTGCCCGCTGCATGGGCACCGCCAGCGGCTGTTGTGCCGTACAGGTTGCCTGCAGGATCCGAAATCACGCCCCCGACCGGGTACGCTCCGTCGACACAACCTGCCTCCGAACAGAACCGGTGCAGCACTACCTCCCTGATCGCGGTAAGCTCCTCACCCGTGTTGATGAGTTTGACCAGCGCGCCGTAGCCATATCCGCCGCCATCCGTGGTGGTGCCATAAAGGTTACCTGCGGTGTCCCGGAACAAAGTCGACTGCGGCTCCTTCCCGTTAGGACAGTATGGAGATGAAGGCGAACAGAAATCGTACTGGACGTCATATCTCTGTCCGGAAGCACTGTTAGAGGTGCACGCCACCGATGCCAAAGCGACGACAAAATACAGTGCCATACGACGATGGGTCTTGGGAAAGAATCTGACAGCAATTGTCATTGAGACACCTCAACAGAAAAGATGGGAGATCCTTCTGAAAAGGGGGGAAGTGGGTTTGCCAGGGCCGTCAGACGGACCGCGTGTGAACCTTAACACGGAGCGCGCTCTATAGTCTTGCAAAAATCGAACACGCAGCCGACTTATTCCTACCCGGACGAGCGGTGCCCTGTGTCGGCATCAGGACTCTGAGGAACAACTCCGCATGTAATAGTAGCTACTCCGCCTTTATGGGGCGTAGTAGCTAGAGAGGTCGAGGATGAGGTTGGTGGAGTCGGAGGGGAAGACGTCGATGCTGCCGTTGTTGGTGGGCACGATGGCCATGTTGGAGGTGATGGCTCCATCGAGGGAGTTCAGGGTGGAGACGTTGGGCTGGTTCTCCTCCGCGGGCCAGAGGGTGAGGTAGTCGAGCGGGCCGGCAGGTATGACGGTCGCGTTGAGCACGTAGGCCTGGGCAGTAGAAGGTGGCGCGCAGGCGCTGCCGGCGACGTTGATACTCTTAGTGCTGTTGAAGGGCTCGGGTCGAGTGTCGATGACGCGGCAGGAGGAGACGGCGTACAGGGAGAGTCCCCCGGTTTCAGGAGGCGCGAAGTAGCCAATGATATCGAGGATCACGTCGGAAGTGTCGGAGACGAAGACTGAGACTGCTCCGTTCGTTCCGGCAGGGACGATGGCGGCGTTGGCGGAGACGGTTCCGGTGGAGGCGTTGAGCGTCGAGACGTAGGGCTGGGTTTCGCCTGTCGGCCAGGTGGTGAGGTAATTGAGGGTGCTGTGGGGGACGGCGGTGATGTTCAGCGAGTAGGCTCTGGCCGTGGTCGGGACATTGCAGTTGCTGGAGAGGATGGGGAACGACCGGCTGGCGCCTTCGTTGATGGATGGTCCGCCGACGGAGCCGGCAGCGTTGCGGGTGTCGGCGATACGGCAGGGAGCGAGCGGATAGAAGGCGAGGGCTGCTGAGTCGGTTCCTGAAGCCACAAAGTAGCCGTCGATGTCGAGGATGAGCTGGGTGGCGTCGGTGACGTAGACGCTGACTCCGCCGTTGGTGCCGGCGGGAACGATGGCGGCGTTGGCTTTGATGCGCCCGTCGGAGTTGAGGGTGGAGACGTAGGGCTGGGTTTGCCCAGTGGGCCAGATGGTCAGGTAGTTAAGTGCCTGGCTGGGGACGACGGTGACGTTGAGCGAGTATGCGGCAGCGCCGGAAGGTATCCCGCACGCACTTTGCGGGATGTTGAAGGCGCGGCTTTGTCCGGCAGACATCTCGGGGCCGCCGAAGGAACCGTTGGCGTTACGCGTGTCGACGACGCGGCAGGCAGTTACGGGGATGAATTGAAGGGCGCTTCCTATGGTGGATTCGATGGCGAAGGCGGCTGTAGCGGCGGCGCTGTCGCTGTATCCAGTGGCAGCAGCGATGGCCTTGATGGTCTCGGTGGATGAGACGGTGATGTTGCCAGTGTATTTGGTGGATGAAGTCGTAGGCGTCGTGCCGTCAATCGTGTAGTAGATGACCGCGCCTGAAGTTGTATCGGTTATGGTTACAGATTGTGGGCTGGTGTAGGTGCCGCCCGAGGGGCTGATCATGGGTGTCGCTGCGGGTTCGAGGACATCAAAGGAAGTGCTCGTCACGCTGGCAGTGGCTGCCGGAGTAGCGCCCGATGCAGTGAGAGCCAAGGTGGCTACGAGCGTGTCTCCGGAACCCGTTGCGTTGACCTGAAGGGAAGAATAAGTGGCGACACCGGAGCTGTCGGTAGTTGTGGTATTGCCGCTCAATGTGCCGGCGCTGCCCGGACCAAGAGCGAGAGGAATGGTAATGCCGCTGACGGGGAATGCGTTGCCGCTTTCGTTGAGCTGGACAGCGGCAGCGAAGTTCACGCCAGGAGCAACGACCGGCGGGGGCTCGGTGCTGAAGGAGAGCGAATAATCGGTCTGGACTGCTCCGGAGTCGACGCAGGGCGGATTGCTGCCGTAGGTTGTTGTCCGCGGGAGGCCGCGCTGATCCGTAGATGTTCCCGAGGGGATGTCGGCAATTACGCCTGCACAGATGGCCGGGCTTCCGGCCAGCGGCGGCTGCGTTGAGGTTGGGCCGCCGTAATTGCCGAGGGGGGCGAGCAGGGCGTTTGGCCCGACAAAGTTTCCATCATGGCCGCTGGTTGGGCAGGTCGTACCGTAGGCGTCGCAATCATCCTCGGAGCCGTTCGTAGTGTTGCCCGAAAGGACGCTATCGGTGACGGTCAACGGCACAGGAATTTGATTGTTGCTGTTAACGTCGATTCCCGCTTGTACATTCACTCCGCCGCCAGTGTTTCCGGATATCGTGCTGTTGACGATGGTCACGAATTGGAGCGAGGCGTTTTGATAGGCACCACCCCAGGCAACAATGCCTGTGTTGCTGTTTCCGGAGATCGTGCTGTCAATTATGGTGGCTGTCCCCTGGAAGTTGTAAATGCCACCACCGCTAGGCGTGTTTACAGGAAACGGTGTTCCAGACGCACTGTTTCCGGAGATGGTACTGTCGAGCACTGTCAGAGAGCCTTCATTAAGAATGCCCCCGCCCCCTTGATTCGAACTATTCCCTGAAATCGCGGTACCCATCACCGTCAGCGTGCCATTGTTGGTGATCCCGCCGCCATTATTCCCCGAAGTGGTGCCAATATTCTCCGAAACGGTACAGTCGATCACCATCAGCGTGCCGCCGTTGCCGATGCCGCCAGCGGGACCGTCCGCGATTACCAGACCCGACAGGACGGTATTGTTTCCTGTCGAAAAAATGGGCGAGTAGCTCAGGTTCTTGCCGTTGATTGTGACCAGTTGCGTAAACGTGTGGCCGCTTCCTGTTGTTGGGCCGAAGATTCGCGTGTTGTTGGGAACATTTAGCGTCTGGGCGCTTCCCAGCACGATTGTTCTTGCCGTAGCTGGCTGGCTTGCCGCAAAGACGGTTGGATCGAATTCGATGTCTGCGCCTGAGGTTGCGGCCCCAGCGGCGTCGAGCGCATCGCGCAGGCTGCACAGCGTTTTGCTGCCGCTGCTGCAATTGGCGGCGGTCCCGGTGCTGTCGTCGACGTTGGTGTTCACGGTATAGATCGGAATCGTGGTGAAGTTTGCCGTGACAGTTTCTGGCGCAAACATCGCGATGCTTGTGCTGCTAAACCCTGAAACTCCATTGCCCGTCCAGCCCGCAAACTCATAACCGGGATTCGCGGTTGCGGTCAGGGGCACGGAGGAGTTCGCCGGGAAATAACCGGATGCAGGCGAGACAGTCCCTCCCTTGGACGGATTTGCAGAGGTCGTGAGTAGATACGTGGTATTGAACGACGCCGTGTAATCGATGGTCAAGATAGAAGCCGTCACCGTGTGAGTGATCGCGCCGCCATCGCTCCACGATGTAAATGTATATTGTGTGCCCGCAGTACCCTGCGGAGAAGTGGTCGAGAGCGTGTGCTGCGAGCCGAGAGGCCAGACCAGCGTCGTTGCCGCGCTGTAGCTGATGCCGTCGACGATAAAGGTCAGGCCCGCAGGCGACGCCCCAACGGTTACTTCGACACCTGAAGATTGCGTGACATTGATTTCGGTACTCGTTGCGCTTGCCGCGGCCGCCGGTGTAACTCCTGAAGCCGTTAACGGCAGTGTGGCGGCCAGGTGATCGCTTCCTGGTGTGGAGATCTGCAACTGATTGTTGCTGGCTATTCCCAACGCATTGGTGCTGATACTGCTGACATTGAGAGTTCCATTGTTCCCGGCGGCAAGCGCAGTCAGGATGCTGATGCCGCTCACTGGAAAAGCATTGCCGCTTTCGCTCACCTGCACTGCCGCGGTGAAATTGGTGGTCGCGGGACTGGTGGATGGAGGCTCGGTGCTGAAGCCCAGAGAGTAATTAGTCTGCACCGCTCCCGAATCGACGCATGGCGGATTGCTGCCATAAGTAGTTGTTCGCGGGAAGCCACGCTGGTCGGTGGTCACGCCCGCAGGAATATCAGCAATAACACCCGCGCAGATGGCGGCGCTGCCGGGCAGCGGCACTGAAGTCTGAGTGGGGCCGCCGTAGCTCCCGAACGGGGCCAACTGAACACCTGCTCCGCCGAGGTTTCCCTTCTGTCCGCTGGTCGGGCAGCTGCTGCCGTCGCAGTCGTCCTCCGATCCGTTCGAGGTATTTCCGGAGATGATATTGTTGGTGCCCGCCGCTCCTCCGGCAATGCCTCCGCCCCCGAGGCCGACAGTCAGGCCGAGATTGATGACTATCCCGTAGCCATTCACGCTGTTGCCGACCACAGTGCTGTTGTTCATGGTCAGCGTGCCGTAGTTGTTGATGCCGCCTCCTGAGGCAGAAATGGGGCCGGTAATGCTGCCGTCATAGGAGATGAACAGCACAGCACTGTTTCCGGAGACGGTACTGTTGATCAGGGTCAACGTGCCGTCGTTGTCAATACCGCCTCCCGAATCGCCGCACCCCAAGGGGCAGCCGCTGGTGTAAAAGCTGACCTGATTTCCGGATATGGTGCTGTTAATCAATGTCAGAGTGCCGTAGTTTTCGATACCTCCGCCGCTGGGGCCGAGGTAACCATTGAAGCTGGCGCTGACGATGTTCCCCGATATGGTGCTGTTCGACACGGTAAGAACACCGTTGTTGAGGATGCCGCCGCCGTCGTTCCCCGTAATCCCGCCCGTGATCGTCAGGCCGGAGATGACTGCATTCGTGGCGCCCGAGTTGACGGTGAAGACTGGTCCGCCGCCGCTCACTGTGACCAGATTTGTCGGAGATGCGCCGCTGCCCGTCGTCGGGCCGGTGATGGTCGTCTGTGAGGGAATGTTCAGGCCGCCGTTTACCAGCGTGATGGTCCGCGGGGTGGCGAAGACGGTGGGGTCGAAGGTGATGTTGCCGCCAGAACCAGTCGCACCGGCTGCAGCCAGTGCGTCGCGAAGACTGCAATTGGGGGCTGGCGAGCCGGTGCAATTGGACGCCACACCGGCGGTGGTATCGGTGGCTACGGTGACGATAAAGCTGGAAGTGACTGCCCACGCGGGGGATGAGCCCAATCCCACGCACAGGAGCCTGGCAGCGATCAGGATTCGTATAGGGACCGGCCGAACCGCAGCCTGACGGTGGGACGAGGCCGGGTCATGGGTCATGGCTCGCTCCTGCGGGACCCATGTTACTCCCGATTGTTTGCGGGTTACTTTAAATAAATGTCTGTTAGTCGGATTTAGTTAGAGTGCATTTCTAACGGAACATAGATTCGGAGTTAATTCCCAGGCATAAAAGGCAAGCCGCACACTAACTTAGGTCTAGAGTATCAGGGCGAAGATAGCAAAGCCCGCTGCCGCAGACATTTCGCGTGCAGAATGTTTTATCGCCGGATCGATGATCCCGAAGGGCTTGATGTTATGTACCGACTGGAGAGGCCCAGATCTGACGTTGTCCTCGAATCCTTCCTGATTCAAGGAAGACGGGCGCCGTCGGGAACCCGTTAGTGGACTGCAGGTGCGGTGGGTTGATTCAGGGTCGCAGAAGATTGAACGGGCTGGTCTTCGATGGTGCGGAGCAGGTCGATGATCTTCGGGGCGGCGAAGTGCTGGTAGTCGGGAGAGAGCAGGCCGTAGGTTTCAACGGTGTCGTATTTGCGGCCTGCGCCGCTGGATTGCGTGCCGTTGAGGGGCCAGTAGCTCCAGGCGAGATGGTTCTCCTTGAGATAGCGGATGAACATGACAAACCAGTCGGAGTTAGCGCCGCAGTCGAGGGTCTGGCAGGTTCCGAACTCGCCGACCCAGATGGGCACCGCCGGCTGAGAGCGGAGCAGGAATCCGGCGCGCGCGTCGTAGGCCTGCTTTAGCTCGTCGTAGCTTGCGAACGGATGTCCGTCGATGTTGTAGGCATGCGGCGAATAGACGAGCCGGTGGCTCGACTTTGAGGACGACGGGCAACTTGTCGAATCCGGTGAAGTTGGTGGAGTAGTCGGGGCTCTCGACCATGATGAGGAGTCGTGGGTTGGCTTTGAGGACGGCATTGCCTCCGCGCTCGGCGGCGGCGTGCCAGTCGAGTTTGGGGTCGGGACCTCCCCAGGCGGCTCCGCTGCGCAGCTCATTGCGAAGGTCGGCTCCGATGACCCAGGGCTGGCGCTCATATCGCCTCACGATAGTCTGCCAGTCGGCGAGCCATTTCGATTCGGGATAGTCGGCGTTGTACCAGAGGCCGTTACCGTCGGTCTCGCTGCAGCACCAGTCAGCGCGGCTCACATGGTTGTCGAGTACAACCATGATGTGCGCTGCGGCGAGCGCGTCGATTACGGCGTCCATGATGTCCATGGCGTGCTTGCCGCGGAACTGTGGATTGGCCTTGACGGCGTAGTCGGGGACAACTGGGTTGCGCTCGAGGGTCTCGTTGGCCCACGGCATGCGGACGGAGTTGACGCCGAGGTCCTCGATCTCGCGCACGATGGTCGAGAGCGGCGCGTGATCGAGTCCGCCGGCGACGTATTCCTTCTGGTCGAAGCCGTACCAGTTAACGGAGGTGAGGCGGATGGGGTGTCCGGCGGCGTCGAGGATGGCGTGTGCTTCGGTATGTAGCGGAGGCTGGATCGGCTGAGCGAAGACAGAAGTGGCGGCGAGCAGGAGTGCGATCGTACAGGCGCGGATCATGGCTGCAAGGATAACGGAGCGCACCTGTGTTGTTGGCCTGAGCGCACAGGCCCGAGCGCGGGTAGGATTCCTTCGGGTCAGCCGCGGGAGATGTAGGCTTCGAGGTGGCGGATGGTTTCCTGCTGCTCGGTGATGATCCAGTTGACCAAATCTCCAATGGAGATCATGCCGATCATCCGGCCGCCTTCGAGCACGGGGAGATGGCGCACGCGGTTCTCGGTGACGATGCGCATGCACTCTCCGACGGTTTGCCGGGGCGAGACGGAAATGACGGGGCTGGTCATGATTTCTGAGACGGGGGTGTCCTTCGAGGAGCGGCCTTTGAGGATGATTTTGCGGGCGTAGTCGCGCTCGGAGATGATGCCGGTCAGCTGGCCATTCTCGATGACGGGAAGCGCGCCGATCTGTTTTTCGGCCATCAGCTCGATGGCCTGGTAGACGGTGGCGTCGGGCCCCGTGGACCAGACGTCGCGGGCTTTGTTTCTCAAAACGTCACGAATCGTGGTTGCCAGTTCGCTCATTGGGGAACCTCGGTTGATGGCGCATCATACAGCCGCCATTTTAAGAGCGTCAACTGGCCTTTCGGCTGGCATAGTAGAGAACCAATGCGGGTTATTTGGCCAAAGTGTTACAGAAGTATTACCGCAAACTTATCAAACTGAAGGCAGATCTCGATTCAGATTGATCCCAGGATAGATCCGAGGGAATCGAAGATGAGTTCTGTACTGACCGCAGCGGCACACGCGGACCAATCGGCCGAAGTCTCTGGCGGGATACTTCCCGATCCGGAGATCACGCCAAACCCGCTCGCTCCAAACCCGATGGAGCGGCGCGAGCCTCACCCGCTCAGCCGCGAGGCCCAGGAAAAATCGTTCAACTGGTTCACGATCTTCTTTATGGGCCTGTTTCATGCGGGCGCGATCGCGGCGTTTTTTTTCTTTACCTGGCAGGCCTTCGCGATTGCGGCCGGCCTCTGGTTCGTCAGCATCTGCCTGGGGATCGGCATGGGGTATCACCGGTTGATGACGCATGGCGGATACAAAGTCCCTAGACCGCTGAAGTATTTTCTCGCCATCTGCGGAACACTTGCGCTCGAGGGCGGTCCGCTGTACTGGGTGGTCAACCACCGCATCCATCATCAACTGGCCGACCAGCATGGCGATCCTCACACACCGCGGGACGGCGGCTGGTGGTCGCATGCCGGTTGGGTGCTGCATGGCAAGGGGCTCGAAGGCCAGACGGCGCTCCTCTCGAAATACGCTCCTGACCTGATGAGGGATGCGTTTCTGATGAAGCTGAGCAAATATCACTGGGTTCCCATAGTGACGCTTGCGATCGTGTTTCTTGCCGTCGGCGGTTGGCCGTGGGTGCTTTGGGGCGTCTTTTTTCGCGTCACGTTTGGACTGCATGCGACGTGGTTCGTCAATTCGGCCACGCACATGTGGGGCTCGCGGCGCTTCGCCACCCGGGACGATTCGCGCAATTTGTGGTGGGTGGCCCTGCTGACGGGCGGCGAAGGCTGGCATAACAATCACCACGCATATCCGGTCTCGGCCCGCCACGGGCTTGCATGGTACGAGCTGGACATCAATTATTACTGCATCTGGTTGCTGGGAAAGCTGGGCCTGGCGAAACAGATCAGCGTCCCCAACCGGAAGCGGCCGCGAGGTTAACGGATAATTTTGAGGGCGGCGCGGAAGAGAGCGTCGAAGTCCTCGCCGAGGGATTTGTCTTTGGCGACGGCGGTTTCGATGGCCTTCTGAGCGGCGGGGCGCTGGTATCCGAGATTCGTGAGCGCGGAGAGGACGTCTTCAGCTGCGGGTCCGGCGGAGATGACGGCTGCGGGCGCGGCGGCGGCCATGTCTTCGAGCTTGTCCTTCAACTCCACGACTAAACGCTCGGCGAGCTTTTTGCCGACTCCTGGGATGTGGGTGAGGGTGGCGTGGTCCTGCGCCCGGATGGCGGCGACGGTGCGCTCGGGGTTGAGCCCGCTGAGGATGGTGACGGCGAGTTTGGGGCCGACTCCGGTGACGGTGATGAGGCGCTCGAAGAGACGCTTCTCGTTGCGGTCAAGGAAGCCGTAGAGCGCGAGCAGGTCTTCGCGCACCTGGGTATGGATGTGCAGCGAGACCTCGGCGCCCTCGGCGGGTAGCGCCGTGAAGGTAGGGATGCTGATGGTGACGTCGTAGCCGACGCCTCCAGCTTCGACGATGGCCTGGCCAGGTTGTTTAGAGAAGAGGCGTCCGCGCAGGTGGGCGATCATTTGAAACAGGTTACAGGGAACAGGGATCAGGGAACAGCTGCAACCAAGCGATGCAGAATCAACTCCTGCGGTCCCGCGCTTTCCTTTTTTCGCATGACGCAGCACCCGAGTCCATTGTGCGGAATCACACGGTAACCGTGTAGAACCACACGAGGCTTTGTGTAGCCGCCTCTATTCTTTTCCCCTCATCACCGTCCTAGTCTTAATTCCACAAACGTGGCGCGGTGCACCTGGATTATCAGATCGGCAGAACAAATGGGCATCGTCTGGCCAGTTCAGCTCGGGATAACTCGCCCTGTCGCATTATTTGCGACACCGCCGCTCAAAGTTTGTGACGTGCACTACGCTATCGAGGGAAACATTATGGTTACGGAATCCGTTGGCGCGCTGCATGTCGCCCTGGCGGCCGCGGTGGTCGGATGGCTGGTCTTCTGTATCTCGCATTCCTTGGCGGTTTGGAAGAAGCGAAATGCCAGCGGAGATACTCACAGCTCGCGCGGCCTGCTGTTCGTCGGGTTACTGTTATGTGCCGCTGCACTTGCAGCGGGCTGGTTGGACCGTGAGTTGGCGAGAAGGGCCGGCATTATCATGGGTACCGATTTCTTTGTGGTGCGCGCGCATGCCAGAACAATTCCCCATCTCGCCCAGGGCGACTCCGTCGATAACGGAGCAACGCTTGCCACGTTTGATGACCCGGAAGGCGAGCGGGAGGAAGCAAATCTTAAAGGCGAGATCCTTGTACTCGAGAAAGAGATTGCCAGCACTCAATTGAAGCCGCTGGATCTCGATCCTGAACTGTTACGTTTGTCGCAGAATGCGATTGACTCGCAACGCGCCCGGCTGACTCAACTCGGCTTCGGAGTGCTGCGCCCGGCGCCGGCGAATCTCACGTCGGAGCAGACGCTCGAAGGTGATGAACTCGTCTCTGCGCAACGAGCCAAGAGCGATGCAGCCGAGACACAATACAAGCGAACCGTCGCTCTGGTTGAGGACGGCATCATAGCCCGGGCCAAGCTGGAACCTGCAAAAGTCGCGGCGCAGACCGCCGCGCAGGAGTTACGCGAACGGCAGAATCTCATCGAGGCGGCGAGACTGGGATCCGATGCTGCGGCACAGACCGAATCAGCAGTTATTCGCGACGGTGAGCGAGCAAAGGCGGAACGGACTGCCGAATTGGCCGAACTCAACGCAAAGCTGTCTGAATTTCGGATGAGCCTGCTCCAGTTTCACCAGGAACGCATCGTCACGGCGCCATTTTCCGGCACGGTTGTCTACCGTAATCCCACCCCCGCGCTCGCGGCAGAGGGAAAGGTCATCCTCGCTTTGGCGAAGGGACCGGGCTTCGTGGCAACCGTTCAGGTGCCAACACGTGAAGCAGCCATGCTGGTGCCCGGCCAGAGATTACGAATGAAGCTCAAGCACTCGCTGGTGAGTGAGGAGGTCTCAGGCCGGCTGCAGTCTGTCCGGCCCGTGCCCGGATATCCCGATCGTCGAGACCTGCTGATCGAGTGCGAGCTTCCTCGCGAGCAGTTCGCAGCATTCTCTTCTGGATCCATAGCCGTCACACTGCAATGGCGGCCTCCGCTCTATACCGACCGTGTGGCTCAAGGAGGACTTGTTTTCTCGCTCGTGCCGATGATTGCGTGGCTCTTCAGCTTGGTACGGGCGAAGTTCACCCAGCGCCCGAACCCAGATTCCGGCGAACCGGAACAGGATTGGTCGAAAGGATGGTCCTGCTCTGCAGAGGAAGCGGAACTGTTGCATCAGCTGGGTATCAAACTCGGCAATGATCTCAAAGATCAGGAGCCTTCACCTGCAGTCCTGAAGCAGGTAGAGCGCGCTTTCAAGAAACAGCCGGCTGCGTCCGATGATCGTGTACCGGCAGGCAATTTCACGACAGTGAGCCAGGGTGAATCGGCCATCGCAGGGGTCGCTGCGGATTCAATGAGAAGAGAAGTTAGCGCACTTCTCGCACAGCTTGACCGTCGCGCTCAGAACTCAGCGGCAATCAAATGAAAACCGTAACACAACGTCCACAATTTCTTCCGACGAGCGCAGCCACTTCCTGGCTTTTCTGGAGCACGCTTTGCTTCGGGTTTTTTCTGGCCATGTATATCCCGTACAAGCTTTGGTCTGGAGCCACACGGCAGATCGATCTGCAGGGTCCGACTCTTGTGTCGTTCTTCGGTTACTTTCTGGCTGGGCTGGCGGCAATCATGGGGCTACGCTGGTGCATCCTGCTCATCCTTTCCTACTCAACTATGGCGCGGCGCGAACAGGGACTCTTACCGCCGCGTAACAGCCACTGGCCATTCGTATCGATCCTGGCGCCGGCTTA
Organism: uncultured Acidobacteriaceae bacterium; assembly: GCA_963782175.1. Lineage (GTDB taxonomy): Bacteria > Acidobacteriota > Terriglobia > Terriglobales > Acidobacteriaceae > Silvibacterium. Next base: position 974,010 of record CAWAIX010000001.1, on the reverse strand, counting down.
TAACGAGGCCGCCTGTGTCAGGGATGCGATGAGCTCTCTGGTCCGCTTGGATTATCCCGCATACGAAGTCATCTTCGTGGACGACGGGTCCACCGATGACACTTATCAGCTTGCGCGAGAGTTTTCCGGAACACATACTTCGGAGCATGGCATCTGCCATGTGCGCGTGCTGACAAAGCCCAATGGGGGCAAGTGGAGCGCTCACAACTATGGCCTGAAGCACGCAAGCGGGAACTTCATTCTTTGCATCGACGCCGACTCACGAATCGAACAAAGCTCTCTCCGGCTAATGGTTCAGCACATGCGCGATCCGAGGGTCGGTGCGGTTTCGGGTCAGATCCGGGTGCGCAACAGAAGGTCGTTACTCGGTCTGCTTCAGGCCTTTGAGTACGTCCTGGCGAACGGAGGCCTGCGTCTCTCGCAAGGCTCGATGGGGACCGTAATGGTTGTGCCGGGACCTATCGGACTGTTCCGGCGTGAAGCCCTCGAGCGCGTACAGGCAGAAAATGAACGGGCGCAGAGTGGTTACGATCCCGCGATACGGGGCCCGTTTTCGCCGCTCACATTTGCGGAGGACTTCCACCTTTCGCTTTCCCTGCTTGCTATGGGTTACCGGGTAGAGTATGAGCCGCACGCAATCGCACATACCAAGGCACCATCCACGCTGGCTGGATTGATCAGCCAGCGGTATCGCTGGAACCGTGGAACAATGCAGGTCGTCTTGTGGTTTCTCCGCATGGTCGCGCGGGGAGATAAATCGCCGCTGAGAGTGAAGTCGTGGATTGCCGCAGTATTTCTGGCGGATGTTTTCTTTTTTCCTGCGCTCTCCTTTGTTCTGCTCGCGAGCCTTCTCGTCTACGTCTTCCATGGAGGCAATCTATCGAACCTGGCCTCGTGGGCAGCAGCTACGTGGCTACTCAATGTGATGTCGGGCAGTTTGTACGCCGTCGCGCACCGGGATCGAGTCTCCCTGTCTCTGCTTTCACCGCTGTTCGACTTTTATCAGGGTATTCTGCTGAACTGCGCGTGGATTATCGCCGCCTTCGACCAGACCAGAGGCGCGCGAATGCGATGGTAGGGAACAGGAGTCAGGGGACAGTTACGTTAGCGATCCGCATTCGCGGAGCTTCCAACGGTGCAGCGCCCTAGCTACGCGAAGGGGGACATCCGGAATAGACTACCCTCGGCGGCGGTAGCGGATCTCGAATTCGTATCCCGTGTTTGCCGGGAAGAGATTCGCCACGTGGCGGAGGCGTTCGGCGAGGGCAGGAGGGGCAAGCAGAGGGTATTCGCGCTCGCGCAGGTCGATGTAGTCGAAGTCGATGGTGATCGAGAGCATATAAATCGCGAGCGCGTCGGAGAACGCGGCCTCGAAGTAGGCGGTTTTGGCTCTCTCGTCGACGTGCTCGCGGCCTTCGGTTACGAGTTCGGGACCGCTGGATTCGTTAGCCCGGGCGCGTTCGCGGGCGCGACGGCGGCTTTCCCAGGCGTCCTGGCTGGTTTCTCCGCGAACGTCGGCCTTGACCTGCGACCAGGCGAGATCGGAGAAGCTCTCCGGCACGCCGACGGCTTCGATGAATTGATGTGCAACGTTGATGAAGAATTCGAAGGCGAGGGCGAAGCGGTCCTGCATGAGGCGCGTGGAGATGAAGGTGAAATCGGACGAGCCGAAGCTGACGTTGCGATGGCAGACGGCGCGGTCGCCGAGGTCGATGTTGTAGGCAGGGGCGATGGTGGTCTCGTCGTCTTCTCCGATGGCGAGGGGAACGAAGTACCAGGCGCGGCGGGTGAGCGCCCCGGCGATGACGGCGGGCACGGCCTGCACGATGCGGTCGAGATCTTCAGCCCCGAGGTTCGTCTCTCCGAAGCTGGCGTAGAGAATGCCGTTGGGGGCTTGCTGGACGTGGGCCTCCTGCGCGACCTGGGCGGCGCTGAGGAGGGGAATCTGGGCGGCATCAACCATAAACTTGTATTCTAGCTGAGGCGGCAGCGTGGCTGTCCGCGCAGAGATGATTTATGGCAGTGCGTGAAATGAGCGGCGGCCGGAGCCCGGCGCAGACGAAGGTGCTGGGTATTCCGCTGGTCGGGCTGGGGCTGTTTTCGAGCCTGTTGATGGCCTGCGCATTTGGATTTCTGGTGTTCTTCGCGACGTGCTTCGTGGCAATCATGGGGCTGCTGTTCTACAACTCGGCCGGGCATCATGCTGTGAACATGGCGGATAGTTACCGGTACTTCGCATTTCCCGCGGGGCTGGTTGGACTGGCGCTGGCGCTGCTGGTGCTGCTGGGGCTATGGGCGCGGCGCAAGATTACGGGGAGATAGCCGGCGTGTCCCTGGTGACGATTGCGTGTGAGGAAACGAGCCGGCCGGTATCAGATGCTCAGGCGCGGGCGTGGTGCGCGCAGCTCGAGGCGGGCGAGATTCTCTATTTTCCCGAGACGCCGGTGCGGATTCCTCCCCATGACCTGGCCTTTCTGCTCGGGCAGCAGCAGACGGACAGCTCGCTGCACAAGAACATCGCGTACAAGCCGAATATAGACCGGCTCAGTGGAGTCGACACGAAGACGGCCGACGCGGCGGCCGTTGAGCGATTGCAGTCGATTATGCGCGCGTATTCGCAGCATGTGGTCGAGTTTCTGACCGGGTTTCTCTCGCCATATCGCGGGAAATGGCGGCTCGATTATGCGAGCTTCCGTCCGCAGGAGGAGCAGGGGCGCGATCTTCCGCAGCGGCGGCGCAACGATCTGCTGCATACGGATGCGTTTCCGACGCGGCCCACGCATGGGGCTCGTATTCTGCGGTTCTTCAACAACATTCATCCCACACGGACACGGGACTGGGTGGTGAGCGATCCGTTTGCGACGGTGGTGAAGCAGTTCGCGCCGGAACAGGTCGCTCCCGCGCCGGAGAATGCACTGATGCGCACGGCGAAAGGGGTGGGGCGCGCGGTGGGGCTGGGCATGGCGATTCCATCGATCAAGCGGTCGCCGTATGACGAGTTCATGATGAGGTTCCACAACTTCCTCAAGGAGAATGCGCGCTTTCAGGCCGAGTGCGCGAAGTATCCGTGGCAGTTTCCGCCGGGATCGAGCTGGATGGTGTATACGGATACGGTTCCGCATGCGGTGCTGGCGGGAAAGTATGCGCTGGAGCAGACGTTGCTAGTTGAGCCCGACGCGCTGGTGACGCCGGAGACCTCTCCGCTGAAGGTGCTGGAAAAGATGGCGGGGACGGCGCTGGTGTAGCTGGCTTCTAGCGTTTAGGTTGCTGAGAAGCTGATTGGCGGTGCCCGGTCGGCAAAGATCCAGGCCAACACACAACAAAAACGATGCACAGCAAAGAACGCAAAGGGAGTATGCCCGGATTTGGTTTCAGCAGCGGCTCGGGCTTTGATAGACAACCAATCAGTGTGAAAAAGCGCCCGATGGGATGTCGGAGAGCGGCAGGTTCGGGCCTTGCCATTTGATGGCGAAGTCGCTCGGGCCGGCGGTGTGGGTCATGGCGATGCGGATGGCGTGGTGGCCGGCGCGGAGGCCGATGTTTCCGGTGGTGGCCTGGACCGCATTGCCGGGTGAGCCGCAGACCTGTGCGAACGGCTTCGGGCTGACGGCGACGGTAGCGCCGTCGATCTCGAGCCTGGCTTCGTCGCGGGCCAGCAGCAGGAACGTGTAGCCACCGTCGGCGGGGATATTGAGGAATCCATCGTAGATAAAGGCGTAGTTGTCGTCGTGCTTGCGTGGGGACGTGTTGATGCTCGGAGTGATTCCGGTTGACCCAGGATTTAATTGTGCGATACCGGCGAGGGATGGGGCTGGAGCTTCGTAGTAGCTGTAGTTGAGGCCGGGGGCCGTTCCGGCTTGGGGATCGGAATCGTGAAAGGTGCTCGCGATCACGACGGGCTGGTAGAGCCAGTCGGTTCCTGCGTTGGGGTTGCCGCTATCATCTGTAACTTTCAGAGTTACACGAAAGCGGCCGGAGTTGTCCCATAGGGTTCCTGACGCGTCGGGGAATTTGTGGCGGACCTTGCGGCCGGTGGCGGTAGCTCCGTCTCCGAAGGACCATTCGTAGTTGCTGATGTGCGGGCCGGATGCAGATGCGTCGAAGGTGATCTTCTGGTGCGGATGGAGTGCGCCTGCCGTGTAGGTGAAGGCGGCGTGCGGAGTGGTGTTCGTATAGACGGCCGGCCTCGCGCCTGATTCGAGATTGAGCGGGATGTCGGCATCTGAGGCGACGACTTTGTCTGCAAGGCGGACGTGATCGAAGGTAACGCCGTCGACGTCGCCAAGCAATGTGGATGGCACTAGTGATGGTGTTTCGATGGCCCAGATGTTTTGGAAGTTGATGTCGCGGACAGAGGGATTGGGCTGAGCTTTGATCTGAACTCCGGCCTGGGCTTCAATTTGAACGAGCGAGTACCAGTCTTCGAGGCGCAGGTTTTCGAAATGAAAGCCCGAGGTGTGGCCGGTGGCGCCATTCGTCGCCCAGAGATCAAGGAGAGCGAAAGGGATTCCGCAGGCTCCGATGCCGGCGTGGAGAATGTCCGAGTCGCGCAGGGTGAAGTTGCGGCCGTTGAAGAGCTTTTCCGGCCAGGCCGCGCGCACGACGTTCGAGATGCTGGTCGAGAGGACGCTGTTTTCGACGGTGATGTTGGCGACGTCGTGGCCGGGGATGATCATGGCTTCGTGGCCGTAGCCCTCCCAGTTGCCCTGCATGGCGAAGACGTCGTCAGCGGCGCGGATGAAGACGTCGCGCACGATGGTGTCGCCACCGCCAAGCCAGTCCATGCCGTCCTGGTTCGCGTTGGCGTCGCTGCCCCCGATGACTTTGATGTTGTCGAAGGTGATGAAATGGGAGTCCTTCATCTGGATCATCCAGGTGCGGCTGCGGACGACGCAGGTGATGCCGCTGATGGAGATGTTGAGGGCGTTATCCATGACGATGCAATGCCAGTTGGGCAAGTGCTTCCAGCCTGTGTCGTTGTTGGGATCCTGCGGACCGTCGTAGACGATGACGCCGCGGCCGTAGACCTTCGGACGTTCTCGACCTGCCAGATATTGAGCGCGCCGAAGATGACGGCGCCGGGTGCGAGGTAGATGGTCTCTCCGGTGTGAGCGTCGATGTTTTCGCGGTGGATGCCGGGAGCGTAGTAGCGAACGCGGGGATCGTCAGTTTTCGGCGCATCCGTTTCTGGCGGGTTAGCGAAGAGGAAGAGCATCTCGGCGGTGGCGAGGTGGTCACCGGGGCGGGTGATGGAGAGCTTGGCCGGATGCGTGAGGGTGAAGGTGATAGTGCGGCTTTCGAGCCTGGGGCGGATGTTGAGGCTCCACGGCTGAACCTCGACGCCGCGTGCCCAGTAGTCATCTGAAGGCGCGGTGATGGCGATCTTCGCTTTGCCCTTGAGGTCGAAGTCGAGGAAGTAGTAGTTGGCGGCGGCGTGAGCAAAGGCGGCGGGGCGTCCGTTGATGGAGACGGAGAAGCGGTTGGCACGGATCTCGTCGGGGACGGGTGCTATCGAAACCTTTGCCTGTGAGGGTGCCGCGAGGAGCAGGAGGCCGGCGAGCAAGGCCAGTCGTGAGGCCGGGGCTTTGGGCATGAGCGTTTATAGCAGGGCGATGCAGGCGGCGGTCGCGAAGGCTTTCCCGACTGTCATGGTTTCGAGCTGCCCTGGGCTGCCGCCCTTTGCGAGTGCGTTCCCACTCAAGCCCAACGAAGAGCTTGAGTGGGGCGCCATCGATTTAGACTTCGCCTTAAGGAGCGAAGTAGCTGGAGATATCGAGAATCAGGTTAGTGGGGTTGGAGGAGAAGGCGTCGATGCTGCCGTTGGTGGTGGGCACGATGGCCATGTTGGAGGTGATGGCTCCGTCGAGGGCGTTGAGGGTGGAGACGTTGGGCTGACTTTCTCCGGCGGGCCAGAGAGTGAGGTAGGTCAGCGCGGCCGGCGGCACAGCCGTCGCGTTCAGCACGTAGGCCTCGGCTGAGGACGGCGGCGCGCAGGTGCTGCCCTCGACACTGACGGGGAGCACTCCGTTGAAAGCGCTGGGGCGCGTGTCGATCACGCGGCAGGGCGTAACCGTGTAGAGCGAGAGGCCGCCAGAGGCCGGCGGGGCGAAGTAGCCGTTGACATCGAGGATCACATCGGAGGCGTCGGAGACGAAGATCGAGACCTGGCCGGTTGTGCCTGCGGGCACGATGGCGGCGTTGGCGACGATGGTTCCGGTGGGGGCGTTGAGGGTGGAGACGTTGGGCTGTGCTTGTCCGGTGGGCCAGGTGGTCAGGTAGTTGAGCGTCTTGTGCGGTATGGCCGTGACGTTGAGCGAGTATGCCTTGGCAGTCGAGGGGATGCCGCAGCTGCTGGAGAGGATGGGGAAGGCGCGGCTGGCGTTGGCTCCGCCAATGGAGGGTCCGCCGAGCGAGCCGGTGGCGTTGCGCGTGTCGGCGATGCGGCAGGGAGCGAGCGGGTAGAAGGCCAGCGCCGAGGCGTTGCTGCCCGCGGGCACGAAGTAGCCATCGATGTCGAGGATGACGTTCGCGGTATCGCTGACGTAGACGCTGACTCCTCCGCTGGTGCCGGCGGGGACGATGGCGGCGTTGGCTTTGATGCGTCCATCCAGGGAGTTGAGGGTGGAGACGTTGGGCTGGCTTTGTCCTGCGGGCCAGAGAGTGAGGTAATCGAGAGTCTTACTTGGGACGACGGTGACGTTGAGCGAGTAGGCGGCGGCGTTCGACGGAATGTTGCAGGCGCTCTGCGGGATGTTGAAGGCGCGGCTGCTGCCTCCGGAGATGGCCGGACCGCCAAAGGCGCCGGTGGCGTTGCGCGTATCGGCTACACGGCAGGGTGTGACGGGGATGAATTGAAGGCCGGAGGTCCAGGTCCCGCCCAATGCACCGACTGTTTCGGTGATATAAGCCTGATAGCTATCTAGGTTAGTGCCTTCCTGGGTCAGTTGCGTGGCACCGCCATAATAAGCAGAGAATCCTGCCCCGCCGCCGGGTCCCGCCATGTAAAAGCTATAGTATGTGATGTTTCCGCTGCTATCGGTGTCAAAGTTGAAACCATACGTTGTCGCGTTCTGGTTCGTAATCGTGGTTTTTCCATCCGTGAAGCTGAATGCTACTGGAACGGTAGAGCCCGAGCCTCCCAGGTCACTGTTCAAGTTCGCAGCGAGAGGTTGGGACAACGTCATCGAGCCGGTCAGTTTGCATGTAGGGGGGCAAGCGGTATTTGTGAATGACGTAAATGGGACACCGACGAAGTTGTAGGTAGCTTGCGTATCCGTCGGAGGTGTAATTGTGTATTTTGCTGAGGCGACAGGACTCGTGGCATAACTGCTGGCTACCGCAATGGCCTCGATGGTTTCGGTGGCGGAGACAGTGATAGCGCCTGTGTACTTCGTAGACGACGTGCTGGGTATGGTCCCGTTGATCGTGTAGTAGATGATCGCGCCGGGGGTCGTATCTGTAATGGTTACGGATTGTGCCGTCGTGTAAGTGCCGGCGGCGGGAGTGAAGACGGGTGTCGCTGCGGGAAGAGTAATGGTGTAGGTGGCTACAGTGACGGAGCTGTTGGTGTAGCCGCTAGCTACGGCAAAGGCTTGGATGGTTTCTGTGGAGGAGACGGTGATTTTGCCGGTGTATTTGGTGGAAGAAGTCGACGGCGCGGTTCCGTTGGTGGTGTAGTAGATGGTCGAGTTCGGGGTCGAATCAGTGATGGTGACGGACTGAGCGCTGGTGTAGGTGCCTGCCGCGGGGCTAAAAGTGGGAGCTGCCGCCGCGGGTGTTGTGGCGCTTACCTCGCGAATGCGATTGTTTCCCAAGTCTGCAATGTAGACATTTCCGCTGGCGTCGACGGCGACACCGGACGGCCACGTCAACTGCGCGGCGGTGGGCGATCCGCCATCGCCGCCAAAGCCGGCTTTGCCGTTGCCGGCGACGGTGGTGATGACGCCATTCGAGACCTTGCGGACACGCTGGTTCAGGCTGTCGGCGATATAGACGTTGCCGGAATTATCTACTGCGACACTTACCGGATAGTTGAGCAAGGCGTTGACGGCCGAAATGCTGTCGCCGTTGTAACCGCGTGGGCCGGCAGCGGATCCGCCACACTCCCCGGCGCCGGCGAATTGGGTAATGTTGCCACTCGAAATCTTGAAAACCCTTTGGTTGCCGCCCGTGTCGGCAACGTACAGGTTTCCGGATTTATCAAAGGCCACGCCAGTAGGAATGGTGAACACGTAAGGGTTGGCGTCCGAGAGCGTGTCAGTGCCGCAGACCCCTCCCTCGCTGCCAGGGCCACCGCCGGCAAATGTGGTGATCACGCCGTTGGTAACCTTTCGGATCGCGACGTTGCCTGAGTCGGCAATATATAGGTTGCCGGATGCATCCATGCCGAGGCCAGTTGGCGTGTTTAGTTCGGCGCTGGTGGCGTGGCCGCCATCACCGCTGTATCCCGCGGTGCCATTGCCCGCGATGGTGGAGATGACACCACCCGATACTTCACGAATCACGTTGTTTCCGGTATCCGCAATATAGAGGTTGCCGGTAGAGTCCACATACAGTCCGAGGGGCCCGCTCAATTCCGCCTCGGTAGCCGGCCCGTTATCTCCTTTGTAGCCCTGGGTACCGTTGCCGGCGACGGTGGTGATGATTCCGTTGGAGACCTTACGGACTCGCTGGCTTCCCTGCTCGGCGATATAGAGGTTGCCCGATGAGTCAAGGGCAATGGCGGCGGGCTGGGACAGTTCCGTGCTGGTGGCCGCGCCTCCATCGCCGGATGAGCCGCTGGCGGCAGAGCCGAGGACCGTGGAAATGGAACCACTGGAAACCTTGCGAATGCGCTGGTTGCCGGCGTCAGCGATGTAGACGTTGCCGATATCGTCGACTGTGACACCCATAGGCAGGGCAAGTTCGGCGCTGGTTGCCAGGCCGCCATCACCGGTGTAGCCGGCTTTCCCATCACCAGCGACGGTGGTGATGACGCCGTTCGAGGCGACCTTGCGAATGCGATTGCCGCCCTGTTCCACGATGTAGAGGTTGTTCGAGGTGTCCAGGGAGACCGCTATCGGACCGTCCAGTTCCACATTCGTAGCCTGGCTTCCGTCGGCTCCGCAATTCTGCCAGCAGCCGCCGGCAACTGTTTTCTCGGTGCCATTCGAAATTTCGTTTACTACTGAGTTAATATGATCCGCATAGAAGATATTGCCGGCAGCGTCGACGGCGATTTGGCCGACAATATAGTCACCATCGTCAACGGTGGAGATCACCCCGTTGGAAACCTTTCGTATGAAGGGGCCTTCGGCGCCATTTCCCGCGGCGTTCACCTGGGCCTCCACAACATAGATGTTTCCCGACGCGTCGACTGCGACGCTAAGGGGATTTCCAACCTGGGCAGCGGTGGCCTGTCCTCCATCGCCGCTGTAGCCGAAAGTTCCATTTCCTGCCACGGTCGTAATAGTGCCATTCGATACTTCGCGCACGCGGTTGTTCAGGCTGTCGGCGATATAGAGATTTCCATCGGAGTCGACGGCAATGCCAACGGGCGCATTCAGCTGGGCGCTGGTGGCTGATCCGTGGTCACCGCTGTATCCAGCTGTGCCTGTGCCGGCAACTGTCGTCAGGGCACCGGTGGATTCGAGCCGCATCACGATGTTTGCACTGGAGAACGACAGATAGATTCCCCCGGAAACGGGGTCTGGCGCAATTCCGGTGACCACCCCCGGTGCAACCGATGTGGCATTTCCGCTGCCGCCTCCGGCGACGGTACGAATGGTGGTCTGCCCAGCCCATGTGTTACCGGAACAGACGACGAGCAACAGAAGAAGAACGAGCTTTTTCATGAGGGCAACTCTGATGTGGGTGAGTCCGGCGCGGGGGAAGACCAGAGCGATTCAGGGTTCGAACAGCGCCATTACAACAGAGTGGCAGGACAAGCGGCGCCTGAAATTCAGGCGTAAGGGGGTGTACGTCGCGTACTTTATCATTGCCAAACAACGAGGGCAAGAGGTGGCGGATACGTCACTTGCCCATGATATGTACGGGTGAGTTGCAGGCCATCTCCCATTTGGGAGATATTTTGAGGCTCGGAGGCAGCATGAAGGGGATTGGATTGAAGGACGGCAAAAGACGTTTCCGGCAGAGTTGACGCCCTGGTTTCGTCCCAAACTGCTGTCGCGCAAGGTGTAACGGCATTTAAGATCGCTCGTGTTCGGAATCCTCTTTCTTCGGGTCGGAACGTGATGAATTTTGCGCGGTGCGCTATTTTAGTCACGGCTTTGCTGGCCGTGAATGCATGTTTGTGGGCACAGCATGAACCTGCAGGGTCGAAACCTGTGGTGCTGCACGCGGCCCGGCTGCTGGATGTTGCCGCGGGGAAGATCGTCTCACCGGCCGAAGTGCGGGTGGAGGGCGAGCGGATCGTGGCGGTGGGAAGTACGGTCGAGCGTCCGGCGGGTGCTCAGGTCGTCGATCTCGGCGACGTGACATTAATGCCGGGGCTGATCGACGCGCACGTGCATTTGTTTCTGCATCCCGGCGCGGAGGATTTGCAGACGGTTGAGGAGTCGGTTCCGCAGCGGACGATCACGGCGACATTGGCTGCCCGCGACGACCTGATGGCGGGATTCACGGCGGAACGCGACATGGGCACCGAGGGCGCGGGTTCAGCCGATACGGCGGTTCGCAATGCGATCGACCAGGGGCTGATTCCGGGACCGCGGCTGCGGATCAGCGGGAATGCCATCGACATTCTCAGTGGGCATGAGGACGCGAACGACTTCAATCCGGCGCAGCACGTCCTGTCGAATGCGACGTATGCGAATGACTCCGAGCAGCTGGTGGAGGCGATCCGCGAGCAGTTCAAGGAGGGCTCGGACTTCGTCAAGATCTATGAGACGGGGAAGGACACGATCCACGATGGTGTGTTCTCAACGCCGTATCAGTACACGACGGAGCAGTTGAAGGCGGCGGTTACTGAGGCGGCGCGCGTGGGCAGGAAGGTCGCGGTGCATGCGATGGGCGAGCCGGGTACGCTGTACGCGGCGCAGGCCGGCGTGGCGTCGATCGATCACGCGGCGCAGTTGAGCCCGGAGACGATGCGCATCATGCGAGAGAAAGGGATTCCGGCAGTGCCGACGTTCACCATCTTCGAATACTTTGCCGATCATTCTGCGAATCCGGTGGCGGCAGCGCGCGAACGGGCCATGTTCGACTATCACGCGGCGGAGTTCAAGAAGCAGATGGTGGCGGGGATTCCGTTTGCCGTTGGGTCGGATGTCGGGCCGTTTCCGCATGGAACGCAGGCGCGCGAGCTGGTGTTGATGAACAAGCTCGGGATGCCGGCGGCGGATGTGCTGAAGGCGGACCTGATCAACGGCGCGAAGCTGCTGGGGTGGGAAGGGCAGATCGGCGACCTGAAGCCCGGTTACTACGCCGATGTTGTCGCCGTTCCGGGAAATCCGCTGGAGGACATGAGTGTCACCCAGCGGGTCGTGTTCGTAATGAAGGGCGGCGTGATTTACAAGCGGCCCTGATTCGTTAGAGGGCGTTGTCGGCGATGGTGAGCGCCTTGTCGAGGGCATCGACGCCGATGTCGATCTCGTCTTTTTCGATAATGAGGGGCGGGGCGACGACGAAGTGGCTGATCCAGGCCTGGAGGGACACCCCCCGTTTGAGCATGTCGGCGGCGACCTGCTCGACGACGGCCGGCTTGCCGTCCACCTTGTCCTGCATGGTGTTGAAGGGGGTCTTGGCCTGCTGGTCGCGGACCAGTTCCACCGCCCAGAAGAGGCCGAGACCGCGGACATCGCCAATGGAGGTGTGCTTTGGCTTCAGGGCCTGGAGCTTGGCACCTAGATAATGGCCCATTTCGCGCGAGCGGGCGACCAGGTCGAGGCGCTGCATCTCGTGGATGGCGGCGACGGCCGGGCCGAGGGTCATGGGGTGGGCCTCGTAGGTGTGTCCGTGGGCGAAGAAGTGATCCTCGAAGTACTCGGCGATCTTGCCGGTTGTGGCGCAGAGGCCGAGTGGGACGTAGGCCGAGGTGATGCCCTTGGCGGTGACGAGGATGTCGGGCTTGACGCCCCAGTTGTCCATGGCGAACCACTCGCCGGTGCGTCCCCAGCCGGACATGACCTCGTCGGCGATGAGCAGGACGCCGTGGCGATCGCAGATCTCGCGCAGTTTGGGCATGTACTCCTTCGGCGGGACGAGGACTCCGTTGGTGCCGACGACGGGCTCGACGATCACGGCGGCGACGTCGCTCTCGTTGGCGATCATGTGCTCGAGGTAGTCGGCGCAGGCGATTCCGCATTCAGGATAGGTGTGCCTGATGGGGCACTTATAGCAGTTGACCTCGGGGGCGAAGACAAAGCCCTGGCCTTTGCCGCCGACGGATTCGAGGGGCCAGCGGCGCGGGTCTCCAGTGGCGGCAATCGATGCCATGGTCGATCCGTGGTAGGAGCGGTAGCGGGCGAGGATCTTGGTCTTGCGGGTGTACATGCGGGCGATCTTGAAGGCGGCTTCGTTGGCCTCGGTGCCCGAGGTGGTGAAGAAGAATTTGGTGAGGCCCTCGGGGAGGACGTCGAGGAGAAGGCGGCTGAGCTCGACGCGGGCGTCGGTGGCGTAGCCCGGCATGATGTAGGCCAGCTTGCGGGCCTGCTCGGCGATAGCCTCGATGACGGCCTGGTTCTTGTGGCCGAGGTTCGAGCACATCAGCTGCGAGGAGAAGTCGAGGTATCTTTTCCCAGATCCATCGGTGAAGTAGCAGCCCTCGGCGTCGACGACGTGCATCGGATTCCAGGAGCGCTGGTACTTCCAGGTGCCGTAGTTCAGCTTTTTGGTCCAGCTGACCACTTCTTCTGTGCTCAAGGCTGCTTCTTCGGTGGTCATGGTCCGCGATTCGGGGGCGACGGTCTCGGTGGGATTCATGGGGCGGTTACCTCGTCCCCACCACTATACCCCCTCCCCCCTTGATACTGCTCCTCATACAAAACATTGGACTTAAGAGGTACCTCGTCCGCAGTTCCCAAGGAATCAAACGGTTACAATCTCTTCCCCGATTTTCAATGACTTAGCGCCGTCTCGCGGCATTTGGCCCAGCGATTCCCCATTTGGGATCCCAAAATGGAAAGGCCCGGCAGCAGTGCGGCCGGGCCCTTCTTTACCCTCTATTTATATTGTAGCTGGTTTGGGGAAATTGTCGGCCACGGCGTTGGCCCCGCCTCGCGGGGATCAGGAGCGAAACCAGGCCGACTGCGCTATCTCAGGTGCAGGGCTTCGGCGAGGCGACCCCACCAGCCCGGCTGTCGGTAGCCCGTCAGCATCCAGAGATCCTTCCGGTTGTCGGCAGTGCTGTAGACAAAACTCTTCCCGTCAGGCGCCAGGCTGAAGCGAACGCCGGCAGTCGAGAGTGATTCTGGCGATAAGTCCGAGCTTAGTTCTTTGATGACCTTCTGCTTAAGTGTTGCGAGGTCGAGAGAAAACAGCGACAAGTGATCTGGACCGGCCTCAGTTTGTGTCCACTGCAATCCGTAAAGCTGCTTCCCACTCTTGGAGAACGCCAGATACCGGCTATCGATCTTACCGAGGAATTTTGAATTCTTGCCGTCGGGAGAAATCAGGTTCCAGCCTTTGTCATCATTAAAGGTGATCCAGTCCCCTGATGGCGACCAATCGGGGAGATTTGCATCGCTTACTCCGTCCCTCAGAACCACCGGCGCGGCATTCCCGCTGGTCTTCACGATCATCAGCGAAGTCTTTCCCGCATGTATTTGCAAATAGACGAAACGGCTGGCGTCAGGCGACCAAGAGCCGCCAGGCTCGAAGGTGCCGTTCGTGTTAGTAAGCCGAACAGGCGCTCCGCCGGAGAGGGATGAGATCCATAGATACCCGCCCCCCGCCCGATCCCATCTGGAGTAAATGACACGGTCCCCATCGGGAGAGAGCGATGGGCTCGCAAACCACTTATTGGTTCCAGCCGGAAAATCCGCAGCCGTCACAACCGGACGGTCAGGACCATCGGGCGAGCGAACCCATATCTCCGCCGGACCGCTTCGATCCGTCACCCAGGCCAGCTTCGACTGGTTTGCAGACCATGCGGCCATGACCTCTGTATGGCCAGTGGTGATGAGCGTCTTCGCTGTACCGTCCTCGACCGAGATAGATACCACATCATAGTGGCTCGCGTCCTGATGGTAGAGAATGCTCTTGCCGTCAGCCGACACCGCGGGGTAAAGCTCGATGCCTGGGCCGGTGGTGAGCGGCGTGAGGTCGTTGGACGCGGTGTCCGCGATCCACAAGTGGCCCCATCGTTCGGGTCGGTCACCAGCGAGACGACAATATGCCGGTTGTCGGGGAGCCAGGAGAAACTCGGAGACCCCACGAGAAACTCGACGACGGGCATCTTCTGCAGGATTCGCTTCGGAGGCTTGCCTCCGGCAGGATAGGGGAGTAGCCAGGCTTCCCCCGTTTTTTCCTCTCCAGCACGATAGAGCAGTATTTCTTTCCCGTCGCGCGAGAAGGCAAGTTCAGGGATATTGAAAATCTCTTTGCTCGCGAATGGAGCGGGCGTATAGACGCGAAAAGGCGAACCAAGTGGATCGGACACTTCAACGACATAATTGCCGTCCTTGCCTTTCGTGTCGATCGCCAACGCGCTGCCGTCTCGCGATAGATCGCTCGCTCTGCCGTCGTAATCCATAATGAACTCAAGGTTGCCGCCCACGGTCGCGACCGAGTAGAGCTTGAATTGCGCTGGTCCTTTGCTGCCCCCCCACTGCGATACGATGACGTGACTCCCATCGCTCGACCATCCTTTCGGCCAGACCCAGCGCTTCTCGTGCGTCAACTGGATCGGAACCGGCGAGTTCAGATAGCGGAGAAATACCTGTCCGATGCCGTTCACCGGGATTGAGTACGCGATCGCCTTGCCATCCGGTGACCAGATCGCGGAACCTACGTCGCGAGCGATTGGCGTGTAGCGGTAGTTGCCGATGTCCTGGCCTCTCGGGACGAGCAAGTAGACAAAGAGTCCCGCAAGAAGCATGCAGCCAGCACAGAGCATCGGTACCTTCCAGCGATGACGTTTTACGGGTGCCACGACGGGCGCGAGGGCGCCGCTTGAATGAGCCTCCGATAAGTGATCGCGAAGATTACGTAATTCCTGATAGAGGTCTCGGGTAGACTCGTAGCGCTGGTCGGGCTCCTTTTGAAGACAGCGGTCGATGATCCAGCGGAGCGGGGCAGGTAGTTTCTCCTCCAGTGGCGGCGGCTCTTCGCGGACGATGGCAGCCATGGTCTCGACGCTGCTCTCTTTAGCGAAGGCCTGTTTGCCAGAGGCCAGTTCATACAGAATCAGCCCAAAAGAGAACTGATCGGAGCGGTAATCGGCAGGCTTACCCAGAGCCTGCTCGGGGCTCATGTACTTGGGCGTGCCGAGGACGACGCCCTCTTTCGTGCCACCGCCGGAGTCCGCGTTGTCGGGCGCAAAGGTCAGGGTCGATGCGGAGTCGTTGGCCGATTGGGGATGCTGACGTGCCAGGCCGAAGTCGACGATCTTTACCCGGCCATCCCTGGTGAGCATGATGTTCTCGGGCTTCAGGTCGCGGTGGACGAAATCGGCGGCGTGCGCGGCGGCGAGGCCGTCGGCGATCTGCGTGGCGATGTCGAGGAGTTTGCGAAGGGGAACAGGCTTGCCGGTGAGCAGGGAACGCAGCGAGGATCCCTCAACCAGTTCGCTGACGATGTACTGCCGATCCACATCTACGCCGAAGTCATAGACGGAGACGATGTTGGGGTGGTTGAAGGCGGCGATGGCGCGGGCCTCACGCTCGAAGCGGGCACGAAGCTCAGGCGTGATGGCGTGATCGGCGCGGAGAACCTTGATGGCGACGTTGCGGTTGAGCCGCGTGTCGAAGGCCTGGTAGACCTCACCCATGCCTCCGGCGCCGAGCGTGGACCTGATCTCGTAGGGGCCCAGTCGAGCGTTCGCGGATAGGGGCATGGTTTGACCCGCGGGTCAAAGATTCGGGCAATTCATCTGAAGCGTATGGCAGAGGACGGGCTTTGACAAGCAGAGTTCGAAGCGATCGGCCTGTCTTGGAATTCTCGCTTCGGCTGCGCCTGCGCTCGGCCGACGGCAGTGCGGTGCGGTCCTTCGGACCGGCCTCTTATTCGCGGGGCTGAAGCCCCGCTCTTCTATCGGGCCTCGTGATGCGAGGATGGCGATTTCGGTCGCTGGTTTGGGGAGTTGCATCCCACCCTTCGCGCGGAAGCGCGCTCAGGATGGGGCACCCGAATCTTGTTGGTTGGGAGTGAGGGTGGGCCACCAAGCCTGGTTTTGGGGAGGAATCCCACGTCCGAAAATCCGGACGTGGGGCACCCCGGTTTCGGTTTCTGCGAAACTCGCGTTGACGGGCCTGTGGCTGCGGCGTAGCATCCGTGCCACGGCGCAGAGCACACCCGGTGGCGCGCGTTCTCCCCAAAACTAAATTTTCAAGGAGTGAACATGAGGCGATTTGTCCTTATCCTTAGCGCTGCCATGGCGGCGGTGCTGGCTGGTGTCGGAAGCTCCGCATATGCGCAGATGCCCATGCCGAAGCCGGCTCCCGAGTTGCAGAAACTCGAGTACTTCGTCGGCAAATGGAACGTCACAGGCGATATGAAGCCCGGGCCCATGGGACCCGGCGGCAAGATGACGATGACGGAGGAAGATTCCTGGATGGATGGCAAGTTCTTCCTCGTCGCGCACTCGAAATTTTCGGGCGCCGGAATGGGCGGCGGGTCCGGTATTTCGTTTATGGGCTACGATCCCGACAAGAAGATGTACACGTATAACGAGTTCAACAGCATGGGCGAGGCTGAGCAGTCGACCGGCAGCTTCGACGGGAACACATGGACGTGGAGCAGCGACGAAAAGATGGGCGACAAGGTGATGAAAGGCCGCTTCACGATGAAGATCCTGACGCCAACGTCTTACAGCTTCAAGTTCGAGACTTCTCCGGACGGGAGCAGCTGGTCCACAGTCATGGACGGGACGGCAACGAAGGCCAGTTAGCGGGTAGTGGTGGACGATCCCACTCAAGGCGAACGGCGGGCTTGAGTGGGGCCGCCCGCCGTGTATTGAGCTTTCATGTATCCCACTCAAGCCAACAGCGGCCTTGAGTGGGCCACCGTTACTATTTCCCGATTGGCGCTCCTTTCTTCCTTCCGGTCACGCCCTGAATGAAAGGCAGACCGTTGGGCTCACCAAATCCGGTGACATTGTCCCAACCCTCTTCAACGGTCAGAGAAGTGTCGGCGCCAAATGTGATCGCGAAAGCCGAGTGGAGCTGGTGAAGATTTGTAATAGCGGCCAGGAAATTCGTCTGCGCGATCGCGGGGATCTGGCCCGCGAAGAGCGCATTTGTCGAATAGGACGTGGTTCCGTTGCTGTCGGTGATGGTGCCTGAGAGGCTGTCAGTCGAGAGGTCGGAGGTATCGACTACATCGGTGATCTCTCCTTTTTGCAGCCCGGCCACTGCAGGTGCTGCAAGGCCGAGAGGCTTGCCGTTGTATTGGCTCGCAATTGCCCAGATGGCAGAGAAGACCGGGGTGGCCAGGCTTGTGCCACCGACTCCGGCCTCTGCGTATTGAATACCACCGGTAGTTTCAACGACGGGAACGCCAGTGAACGGATCGGCGTCGGCAGAGACGTCAGGCACTTGACGGCCATTGCCAGGAAGGGCTTTTTGCCATTTGGGCTTGGCATAAAACTGGCTTTCACCACCACCGGCACCGTATTGAAAGCCAGCGTCAGCCGGCGGATCAGCGACGATTTCCTCTTGCAGAATCGAGATATTGGTGCCCCAGCCGGTTACGATGTCACCGTTGCTGAGGGGATCGTTGAGAATGCTCGTTCCACCAACGGCGGTGGCATAGGGTGAGTTCGAGGGAACGCTGACTGCGCCCAAGGGGGTTCCTAATCCCTGGTCCCCACTATCTCCGCTTGCGAACTGGACGGAGATTCCGGCGGCGGCGAGGCGTTCAAGGACATTATTAAAGGCATCTTCTTCGGCTGTGCCGGAGATGATCTCCGCGTCATTCTCCCAGCTGCAGGAGACGATGTTGGCAAGCTTGTGCTTCCGGATGTATTCGAGGGACGTGATCTGGTCTTCGTTGTCCTGGCCTGCAGAAGCGACTTCAATGATCTTTGCTCCGGGGGCAATCGCGTGGACCGACTGAATGTCCAGCGCTATCTCGCCCGTCCATCCCGTCAGGTCGGCGGCATTGGGGTTTAACGGCTGGCCTTCGGGGTAGACCACTTCGAAATTCTTGTTGGTAAGCAGAGGCAGATTAAATACGCTTCCAAAGGTATTCGCATCGAGTTCGGCTGAAGCGTAGCCGTAAGCTTCGACAAGTGCGACTGTCTGGCCGGAGCCGTCGTAGCCCTGCTGGATGAGAGATGTCAGACCGTAATGGGATTGCAGTTGAGCAGGCGTATAGGAGACAAATTGGAAAATGTTTATGTCGTAGGCAGGTCCGAAGTAGTCTCCGAGCGGAAGCGGCTGCGCGAGGCCCTTAAGCTTGAAGTCCGATGGGCCGGTGAGTGGGGTGCCTGTGATATTTCCGAAAAGCTGCGCTGCGGTGCTCGTTGCCGTGATCTGGTTCGAAAACAGCGGCTGGCCGGTTAGCGGGTTCTTCGCAATTACAAAGTGAGGGTGCACCGCATGGCGTTCGAGCCCCGATGTTGCAGCTACCAGTTCTCCGGCTGCACCCGACAGTTTCGCTTCGCCGCGAGGAGCCTGGAAGCTGGTTTTTTTGTATGTGAAGGTGTGAAGCTCGGTTTGAAAGGCGTTTTCAATCGCGCTTGTGGTTCCATGTACGCGGATGGAAAAGTTCTGCGGATCAATCGAGATCGTGCTGAGGCCATGCTTTTCCAATTCGTCCTTTACCGTCTGCATGTCCGCTTGCGATGGCGCGTATTTGGCGAAGTCAGCATCGGTAAACCATTGGTGATAGGTCGGCGAAGTGGGATCATACAGGTCGGCGACTGCCTGATCGAATCCTGCCTGATCATGAAGCTTCAGAAACACAGTGATGGTCTGGTCTTGCTCAGGTGCGACGCGCCCACGATCCGCCGCCAGTTGGAGGCCTCGTGCCACGTGGCCAGAAACCTGCCCAATGGCTTGATAAGGCGTGAACGCTACCGGCGTTAGAACCGCCGCGACGGTCAGAAAAGCTCTTAAGGTAACTCGCACGAACTTCTTACTTTCGGACACAAATTCTCCTTGCTCTTTACTTTGAACGGTGTTGGATCCAAGCCAGCGTCCGGAGATTCGTCACGTCTTCTCAGAGCCAGCTCGCGGTTACGCGTTGGGACCAATGCTCAGCGAAGTGCGAAGCAATTCCCTGGTGAAGGCAGCATATTCAGCACCCGGAAGGTTGTGACAATACTTTGTTGGTGGGCATACCTGTGAGGTATAGTGGCAGGTGGAACTTCGGCATCTCCGTTATTTCGTAGCAGTCGCTGAGGAACAAAACGTCACTCAAGCCGCTAAACGGCTACACCTTTCGCAGCCGCCGCTCAGCAGACAGATCCGCGACCTGGAAACGGAAATAGGGCTCGTGCTCTTCGAGCGCAGCGCCAATGCAATACGTTTAACGGAAGCAGGCAGGATTTTCCTGTTGGAAGCTCGTGCAGTGTTGCAGCGGGCCGAGGATGCTGTCGCCTTCACGAAATCCATGGCAAACCGGAAACAAAGTGGGGTTCGGGTGGGGAGCTCTGCTTGTTCCAACGTCGAAATCATTCCTCGCGCCCTCAGGGCATTCGAACGCACAAATCCGGAAGTGACCGTAAACGTTCGCAGCATGCGGATGCGGGATATGCCTCGCGCACTTCGCTCGGGCGAGTTGGACGTCTCGGTCTCGGCGTATGGAGCATCTGAGAATTTTCAGGGATTGTCTGTTGAACCGCTGGGCACGTATCCAGTCAGGGTTGCCGTTCACAAAACGCACCGTTTCGCACGACTGCAAGAGGTGCCGATGAGTGAGCTTGCCAAGGAGACGATACTCGGGAAGCAAGGACAAACGAAGCTATTCCTACCGTTCTCGTCCCGTCTCAAAACGGTGGAGGAATACGACAGCATGGAGAGTCTTATTGCCGGCGTGGAAACGGGGCGCGGCGTGACTATTACTTATCAAGTCATCTCTCGCATCGCCGGTGCCCGGCTGGTGCTGCGTCCTCTGAAGCCGTCGCCTGAGCCTCCCCCGATCGTTGTGGCTTTCCGCAAGGAGGGCGTGTCGCCAACTGTCGCTGCGTTTGTGGCCGCCGTCAGAACAGCGAGATTGAATCCTTCTGTAAGGACTCTTGTAGATGTGGCCTAAACTTTTTACATAGTCTCCTGAATCAGAAGTAAGGCCCACAATTCGGACATCCGATGAGGATTAATTCTGGTTCAAGTTGCACGCCAGATGCTGCATCTTCTGTTCCTCAAGGATCCGCATTTATGCAAGAAATCAATGATTCAGGAGAATAGAACCTATCTCATAAATCGACAAGCAGTGTTTGCCCACCCTCGGCATAACTTCCGTATTGCCGGTGACTCGGGCTCAATCCGAGAGCTGGCTGCAATGCGGTGAGGCAAGACGTAGTTACTGAAAGCGCCGTTTTCCGTGTAGGTCCGGTTCATCTCTTGATGAGCTGTATTCGTCGGGGCGCAATGTATCGGAAGGCCTTCGATTAGTTGAGTCCAAAGAAAACGGCTGGGGATAATGAATTGTCCCAGCCGCGATTATCTCCATTTGGGTTACTGCACTTCCTTGATGGCAGGTGGATTCCAGGACCCATCGATGATCGACGGAGGTGCCTCCTTCGGCCAATATAGGCGAAGCATGGGGATGAACTTTGCCTTCGGCGCAGGCAGCCAGTTGGCCTCCTTCGCCTTCCCCGGAGAATCAGCCTGCAGATAAAGGTCAACCGAACCATCAGCATTGGTGACGAATTTATTTCGGGCGCTCAGCGTGTACCGGTTAAGCGCATTCGGCACGAAGAAATAGCTCGCGTCGTACATCGTCAGCGACCAGAAACCGTTGACCGGTGGGAACTGACCTTTGTCGATATGAATGACGTACTTGCTGCTGGCGCCGTCATACTCTTTACCGTTTGTGTCCTTCTGTGTAGTCGGGTAGATCGCATCCTGTGGCCGATTTGCCCCCAACCCGATGGCCGTGATGAGTGCTCTCTGGATATAGTCCGTTCCGTAGAGACCGGCCTTGGTCGCTACGAGCCACCCATTGACGTCCCTACCCCCGTCTTTGAAATGTTCCATAATTTTGACTTGGGCCGCTTTGGGCACCACTTTGATCGCCTCCTTGTCGAATGCGCCAAGCTTGCTCGGATCAAAGTCCTGTCCGGGGGCAAGTCCGATCGCCCCCATTTTTGCCACTATCGGCGCATCGTCAGCCGACGGAGGGTTGGTCTTCATGAGCTGCGCAAGATAGTTGAAATACGTAGTCACATCCATAGCGTCCACCAGGTCGCGGACAGACTTGCTCTCGTCCGGGGCGGACGGATCGACCACACCCGGAGCCGGAGTGTAAGGCTTGCCATAGGAGCTCAGCGGGACGAGTGTGAACTTATCCTGCAGCGCGTGGACTGCCGCGTAATCCTGAGGAGTGCCGATGCAGTAGATGCGCCCCAGTATCCAGACCATCGCGGTCGGCGATTTGTATTCTGTGACGCCCGCAGGGAGTGTCCCCGACCAGCCCGGCCCGGTGATGGCGTACTTCTGAGCCTTGCCGCCTGTTGTGCGCTTGCCCGGCACCTGGAAGACATCCGTCCAACCGTCGAGCATCGGCATAAGGTAGTAGCGGTCGCCCATGTCGGGAATGCCGAATATCCACGGCTCTTTGGACACATCCAGCCATGCCGTCGTGTATAGCGTATCGGCGTTAGGCGCGGTAACCGCATGATTATCGACCGCCGGATAACTGCGCAACTTGAGCAGTTGACCCATAGGTGCATGGGCAGCATCGACGCTGACCACGTTGGTAAATCGTTTGCGAGTCATATCCATCGTGACCAATGGGTAGCCATAGATGTAGGCGTCGGTGGCTGCACTCACGGCCTCTTCAAGCCCCGGCGCCGCTGTACCCGTCTCTTTCTTGGCAGTACAACTCAGCATGGCCAACATCAGCGCCGTGATTGGCAAGAACGCTACAAATTTTGTCTTCATAAAATCCCTCTAAGAACTTGTTGAAATAGGTACGTCTCTGCGGCATTGCCGCAGGGGCTATTCGTCTTATCGATATGCGAGGAGACGAGCGGGTTCAGGACGGGATGTTCAGCTATGTGTCGTTGGAGCAGCGAGTGCCTTCGGATCATCCGTTGCGCGAAGTGCGCAAGGTGACCGACGCCGTGCTGCGCAGGCTGAGTCCGGAGTTCGATGAGCTGTACGCGGACTCCGGGCGGCCGTCGATTGCGCCGGAGTACATACTGCGAGCGCTGCTGTTGCAGGTGTTCTTCTCCATCCGTTCCGAGCGGCTGCTGGTCGAGCAGATCGATTACAACCTGCTGTTTCGCTGGTTCGTAGGCCTGGGCATGGATGATGCGGTGTGGAATCACGCAGTGTTCTCGAAAAACCGCGACCGTCTGTTGACCTCCGAGGTGGCGCAACGGTTCTTTGCCGAAGTGAACCGGCAGGCGAAGAAGTTCATGTCCGACGAGCACTTCACCGTGGACGGCACGCTGATCCAAGCCTGGGCCTCGCAGAAGAGCTTTCGTTCGAAGGACGACTCCGGGGACGGCGATGGCACCAGCTTCCGTGGCCAGAAGCGCGGCAACAAGACGCACCAGTCCACCACGGATCCCGATGCCCGGCTGTACAAGAAGAGCTACGGCAAGGAGTCCAAGCTGAGCTATCTGGGTCATGCTCTGGTGGAAAACCGCAACGGACTGATCGCCGCAGCCATGGCCACTCATGCCGACGGATTTGCCGAACGCGATGCCGCGCTGTTGATGCTTCAGCGTAAGCAGGTGGGCCGCTCCCGGCGCATCACCGTGGGCGCAGACAAGGCCTACGACACGAAAGATTTCGTGCGCACGGCGCGAGAGTTGAATGTAACTCCGCATGTGACTAAGAACGACAACAACCGCGCCAGCAACCTGGATCGGAGAACCACGCGCCAGCCCAGCTACGCCGTCAGTCTCAGCCGCCGCTGGTTAATCGAGAAAAGCTTCGGCTGGCTCAAGCAGACCGGACCACTGCGCCAGGCCAAACTGCGCGGACTGAGCAAGGTCGATTGGCTGTTCGTCTTCAGTTGCGCCGCGCACAATCTGCTGCGCTTGCCCAGGCTGCTCGCGCAACAACAGCGATCAACGCTTAGGGAGCAGTGTGCCTGAACCAGGCACGTGGGCCCGGGATCGCCCCTCCCGGGAGCCGGCACCCCGCGTGAACACTCACCAAAACACGATTTCGAACCGATCTGACGGGGCGCCCGCACCAACTCCCCAGCAAACATGCACCATCGACGCCAATTTCAACAGCTTCCTAGGTGCTTGCTTGGGCATCCGTCAACAACGTATGCGGGCACCCATGATTTCAGAGCGCCTTGTCTCGTCGCGTTATTTCTTTAAGTTCATCGGGGGAGCGCTGACGCGCCTGCGAAGGAGGTCGACATCCACCTCAAGGCAGACGATAACAGTCTCTAAACTCGCTGCCACCGCGGCTACTGGCAGAAGTGACAGTGGTTTGTTTCAAGATGACGACTGTCGTCGCTAGCAGCGGGCTTGATCAGTCCAGAGCTTCGGACTAACTCGAAGTGATCTAGCGTCGTGCCTGAAAACTCGCTTTTTCGGTAACTTGGAAGTCTGCCTCTCGGTGTGTCGATGCTGTTCCGGATGGTTTGTTCCGGATGGTTTTTCGGCAATCCGGAATTAATTCCTGCCAAGCTTCGCCGACCAGGGACATTTATGAGATGGGTCTAGTCTGAACAGCTCGGCAGCGCGGTGCGGCGCTTCGCGCCGGGTCTTGTGGCATGGCTAAAGCCGCGCCCCTTCAAAGCCGCGTTTTTTTATTGCAGCTGAACGCGATCGCATTCTGTCCTCGCGGGATGAGATGGGTTCAATTTCCGGAGACCTGGCCCTGAGCGAGCCACTCGGAGGGAGGCAATCCGAGACGTTGCGTAAAGACTCGCGACAGGGCTGTGGCATTTGCGTATCCGACAGCGGGCGCGGTCAATTTCAGCGAGTTGCCCTTACGCAACATGGTCTGAGCAATTCCAAGGCGCCAGTTGGTCAGGTAATCGAAGGGTGTCATGCCGACGACCTGGCGAAAATGAGCGGCGAAGCGCGCACGGGACATGCCGGCGCGTTGAGCCAGTTCTTCAAGCGTCCAGGGGTGCTGAGGGGATTGATGCATGGCCTCAATTGCCCTGGCCAGGCGAGGGTCACTGAGCCCCATCAAAATTCCGCGGTCGATCAGGCGCGCATTCATTGCCGATCGGATGAGAAGCACAAATAGATATTCGAACAAACGATCGATGGCAGGCTGGCGGCCCGGCAGTTCAGAGAAAGCCTCCGAGAATAAGAGCTGCAGTGTGGGAGCGAGCTCGGGAAGGACATCGAGCGGAAGCACGAGAGGCTCGGGAAGAGACATGATGAGCGGATTCAACATGCCGGGCCCAAATTCGATGGTCGCGCACACCAGCTCGACGCCGTCCTCCTCTGAAGCCTTGAGGCGATGCCGGTGGGGACGCGGGAAGAACAGGATGCTCGGGCGCTCAATTATCAACTGACGTGCATTTGGCTGAGTGACCCGCAATGTTCCTTTCCTGAGCACATGAAGATGCCCGGCGACTTGGCTGTCATGATTCCCCGTGATTCCGCAGAGCTGTCCGGAGTAAAAGACCCGAGCCGTGAGCGAAAACCTTTCGAAGAAGGGCGCGAGCCGGTCCATGTGAGACCCCAGGGTATCTCAACGATACTCTGAGCAGCAATGCGTCTCATCTCATCTTCAGAAATGCTTTGGACGAAAGGGCAAAATTATGAACACGCTTATCAGGCTTATATCGAAAACAGGTCTTCTTAAAGGAAACCTGGACAACCATCTGATCCGCGCGGCGATGGTGATCATCTACTTCTTCTTCGGATATCAGAAGTGGTTCAATTATGAAGCGCAAGGTCTCATCCCATTTTTCACCCATGGGCCTCTCATCTTCTGGATGTACCCGGTCTTCGGTATCAAAGGCTCCGCGTATTTCCTGGGTGTTTCGGAATGGCTGTTTGGAGCGTTGTTGCTCGCCGGCTTCTGGAACAAGAAGTGGGGAGTTTTGGGAGCTCTTGGGTCTGTGTTTACGTTCATCGCGACGGTCACAATCATTCCGTTCATGCCGGATGGCTGGGCTGCGTCCGCAGGCGGATTCCCCGCGATGGTCGGCAACGTCGCTTTCCTGATGAAAGATTTGGTCCTGCTGGCTGTGTCCTTCTATCTAATGAAGCAGGATATTGCTTATCTCATCAGGCAGGATGTCGCCCGAGCCACGCCTGCTGCTGGGATTGCGAGATGAGCAGATCGTTCGGCTACGTTAAGAATGGGATGTTATGAACGACCAGACTGGGAAATTATTCGTGGTGGAGTCGGACGACGCTCTGAGAGAGACCGTCGTAGCTCTATTAACAGACTCGGGATATGAGGTTTCGACTGACTACAGCGGGGGAATGAAGGCTGTCCTCGCTTTCGACCCCGACCTCGTGGTTCTGGGGGCGGATCCGCCGCAGCTTGATTGTTGCGACCTTCTTTCTGAAATCAAAGGCTCCAGGCACACTCGCAACATACGAGTTGTGATGTTAGTTCATGGGAGTTCAGCGGAGCGGACTCGGGGATTGGATCTTGGTGCGGACGATGCGTTGTCGCTGCCTTTCGATCCACATGAGTTCCTTTCGAGGATACGTTCCCAATTGAAAGGCAAACAGATTGCAGACGAATTCGAGGAGCGGCTCCGCCTTGCTGAGGAAAGCCAGAACACGAATCAGCAAGTGGTAACTGCGGTCAAGGAGGAACGGCGGACAGTCCTTGCCGGCGCTATAGCCGTTGTTGTTGTGCTTATCATTGTCGGCCTGGCCTCATTCTCCTTCTACCGCCGTAGCCACGCCGAAAATGTCCGAGTTTATGCCGCCATCACGCGGCTGCAAACCGGTGCGCTCTCGCAACAAGGCCTGATGGAGCGGTTGCACCAGAGCGTCGGAAATCAATCGCCCAGCCTGGCTGCAATGAGCGGTCCACAAAAATCTCAACCGAGAACTGAAGGCGGCGGAACGCGAACTACAAACGGCCAACCGGAAGAAGAGCGCCGCTCTTGAAAACAAAGTGGCGACAGTAGAAAGCCGCCTTCACAAGCTCGAAAGTGAGGGGGAAGTCGCGCATACGATCATCGAGGCCGATGAGCCGAGCGTCTGTCTCATCCATGTTGTGCTGGCATTCCACGATCACGATACCGGGATGAAATTGCACTACGCGTCACTTACAAGTAACGGCGAGCCCGCGACCGATAAGTCCAACAATCCCTTAGTAAGCCTTACGGGGGTCGGACCTGAGGTACACCTCGATGTCTTTGGCACCGGGTTTCTTGCGTCCGACGATGGACGAATTCTCACCAACCACCACGTAGTCGAACCCTGGTGGGAGAACACCGAGATGAAGGAGATGCTCGATCAAGGCCTCGAGCCGGAGATTTCGGAGATGACGGCATATTTTCCCGGCTTGACCCATGGCATCCCGATCGCGACCAAAAAGATTTCTTCGGATGCCGATGTTGCAATCGTGAAAGGAAATGTATCCGGGCTGGGCATCAGGCATATCGCTCTGGCCGATGGGCGCAGCTCAGCCGTCGGCGGCAGTCCGGTCCTGCTGCTCGGCTATCCTACCGGTATTGAAGCAATCCTGGCTCGAACCGGCTCGGCAACTCTCGAAGACATAGCGGAGTCATCGAAGGGCGATCCGAAGCTGGTGATGGAAGAGCTTGCCCGCCATCATTTGATCAAGCCAGTCGCCACACAGGGACACATCGGCCAAGTACTCTCCGACAAAATCGTTTATGACGCCCAGACCACTTCTGGCGGTTCCGGAGGCCCACTCTTCAACGATCAAGGTCAGGTCATAGGAATCAACTTTGCGATGGTACGTGACTTCGGAGGATCGAATTTTGCCATTCCGGTGCGTTTTGGAGAGTCACTCCTGAAGCCCTAAGACGTTGGCTTCGGTCTGGCTCAGGCGATGATGCCTTCGAACCACTTGATGAAGGCGCGGGCTTTGGTGCTGGTGAGCCGGCCCGAGGGGTAGATGACCCAGAGGTCGAGGGGCGGCAGGGTCCATTCGTTGAGGACGGATACGACTTCGCCGGATTCGAGTTCGGGGGCGAACATCCAACGCGAGGCGACGCAAAAGCCCTGTCCGCTGATGACGGCTTCGCGGACGCCCTCGGCAGCGGTGATCATCAGGCGCCTGTGAAGGCGAACGGACGATTCAGAAGACCCGCGGCGGAAAGACCATTCCTCGCCGCCAGTCCATTGGGAATAGATGATGCCGTCGTGGTTGAGGAGATCGGCGGGAGTGGACGGGGTGCCGCGGCGAGCGAGATAAGCCGGGCTGGCCACGACCAGGCGGTCGCTCTGCGCGAGTTTGCGTGCGCGAAGGGATGAATCAGTCAGGGCGCCGAGGCGGAGGGCGGCGTCGATGTTTTCCGCGACGAGGTCGCGGGGGCGGTCGTCCATGACGAGCTCCAGCTCGAGCCGGGGGTGGGCGTCGAGAAATTCAGCGAGGCGCGGAACCAGGTGGATCCGCGAAAAGGTGACGGCGACGGCGATGCGGAGGCGTCCTTCAAGGCTGGCGGCAACGCCGCGAGCTGCCGCGTCGGCTTCGTCGGCCTCGGTGATGGCGCGGAGGGCGCGCTCATAGAAGGCGACTCCCGCCTCGGTGGGAGTGAGGCTGCGGGTTGAGCGGACGAGCAGGCGGACGCCTAGCCTCTCCTCGACGCTGGCGATGGTTTTCGAGATGGCCGGCTGGCCGATTTTCAGGTCACGCGCGGCGGAGGAAAACGACCCGGCGTCCACGACTCGGACGAAGATCTCCATTTCGCGCAGGCGGCTCATAGGCGGCAGGGTGAGATGTAGCACATCGCGAAACGGTTTCATTCCTGACGGGAATAGATGTTATCACCGGAAGAGGTCTACCGCGGACTATCTGGAATGTTTAGAGTTTCTGTTGCAAGCTTGATGGTCTACAAGGCTTGGTAGTCAATTCAACAACCAAACCAATAGGACTGGGAATAGTCCCCTGCAGGCGAAGGCATCCGTGGGTCTTCTGGCTTGGCAGAGGGGTGGAAAATCGCCCCGATCTGGGGTGAACCAGAGCATTTTTTGCGTGCAAGTTTACGTGCGAAAAGAGGATTCTATGGGCAAGCTGAGCGGCAAGGTCGCGGTAGTTACGGGGGCGTCGAAGGGTATCGGCGCATCGATTGCGGAACATCTGGCGGCCGAGGGCGCATCGGTCGTCGTTAACTATGCGACGAGTAAGGCGGGTGCTGAGGCTGTCGTCGCCCGCATCGCAAAGAACGGCGGGGAGGCGATCGCGGTTCAGGGTGACGTAGGGAAACCGGCGGATATCGAGCGGCTGTTCTCGGAGACGAAGAAGGCGTACGGCAAAGTGGACATCCTGGTGAACAACGCCGGGATATATGAATTTGCTCCGTTGGAGCAGATCACGCCGGAGCACATCCAGAAGCATTTCAATCTCAATGTGACGGGACTGCTGCTCACGACGAAGGAGGCAGTGAAGCTGATGGGGCCGGAAGGCGGATCGATCGTGAATATCGGCTCGATTGTGGGTCCGATGCCGGCTCCGCAGGCTTCGGCGTACAGCGCAAGCAAGGCGGCGGTGGACGCGATCTCGGTATCGCTGGCGACGGAACTCGGACCGCGGAAGATCCGCGTGAATTCGCTTAATCCGGGGATGGTCGAGACGGAAGGCCTGCGTGCGGCGGGCCTTCACGAAGGCGAGTTCAGGGCGCAACAGGACAAGGAGACTCCGCTGGGAAGGATTGCGCGGCCGGACGATATCGCGCCGGCGGCGGTGTTTCTGGCCGGAGATGACGCCCGGTGGATCACGGGGCAGGTGATTATCGCGGCCGGCGGAAAGCGTATGTAAGCGATCGCGGCGGAAGGAGGTGCGTCGGCGAGTTCGATTCTTCCCAGGTCCGAGCATCCGGACCTGGGGCACCCGTCGGCGGCGAGTTCGCACATTTCACATCTCTCGGAAAGGGGAGCACATATGACGGCAAAGGGCGCACAGGCGTCAGTCAACTCGGCACCGGAGGAATACGACCTGGTGATCATCGGCAGCGGCGCGGGAGCGAAACTCATCGCCTGGACCTTTGGCAGTCGCGGCCAGCGCGTCGCGGTGGTCGAGCGGAAGTATGTCGGCGGGTCGTGTCCGAATATCGCGTGCCTGCCGAGCAAGAACGTTATTCATGCGGCGCAGGTGGCGTCGTATGTGCGCAGGAGCGGGGAGTTCGGCATCGCGAGGGAAGGATTCAGGGTGGATATGTCGGCGGTGCGCGACCGCAAACGGAAGATGGTCGCGGGGCTGGTCGAGGTCCATCTGGACGAATACAGGCGAAGCGGCGCGGAACTCATCATGGGGACGGGGCGATTTGTCGGACCGAAGACGGTGGAGGTTGCGCTGAATGATGGAGGGCGCCGGCTGCTGCGAGGGACGAATGTGGTCATCGGGACGGGGACCCATGCGGCGATCGACAAGACTCCGGGGCTCGCCGAGGCGCAACCGCTCACGCATATCGAAGCGCTCGAGCTGGATGAGATTCCGGAACGACTGCTGGTGATCGGCGGCGGGTATATCGGGCTTGAGTTTGCGCAGGCGATGCGACGATTCGGGAGTAATGTAACCGTAACTGATCACAATAGCCGGCTGCTGCATCGCGAAGACGACGATGTGACGGAGGCCATTCATGAGTTGTTCGATGATGAGGGCATCGAAGCCGTGCTGAATGCCCGGATCAAGAAGGTGTCGGGGAAATCAGGCGAGTCGGTAAAGGTCGTGATCGAGCAGAATGGCGCGGAGAAGACCCTCGAGGGCACGCACTTGCTGGTGGCGACGGGGCGGATTCCAAACACGAAGGATCTGGGGCTGGAACTGGCAGGCGTGGAGGTGACCGATCGCGGATACGTGAAGGTCAATGAGCGGCTGCAGACGACAGCACCCGGTGTGTGGGCGGTGGGTGAGGTTGCAGGCAGCCCGCACTTTACGCATATCAGCGAAGATGATTTTCGAGTGTTCGCCGACAATGTTACGGGCGGGAACCATGTGACGACCGGCAGACTGGTGCCGTTCTGCCTGTATACGGACCCGGAGCTCGCGCGGGTGGGGCTGAGCGAGAAAGAAGCGAAGGCACGAGGCGTCGCCTACCGCCTTTTCAAGGCTCCGATGGCAGCGGTGCTGCGGGCGCGCGCACTTGTTGAGACGCGCGGGTTCCTGAAGGCACTTGTGGCGAAGGACAGCGACCGCATCCTGGGCTTCACAGGTTTTGGTGTGGGCGCGGGAGAGGTGATGTCGGCGGTCCAAATTGCGATGGTCGGCGGGATGCCGTATACAGCGCTGCGCGATGCGGCGATCGCGCACCCGACGCTGGTGGAGGGGCTTCACTCGCTGTTTATCACCACACCAACTGTGTCGAGCGAGAGGGCAGAGGAGCGGGCAGCGGTGCTGCAAAGCGCGTGACGGATGCAGGATCCAATGCGGGTGGTGCAAGCCACCGCGCAGTGCGGGATGGTGGGTAAGGAAGCAACGCAAGCGATGGGCGCATAGGAAAGAACCGGGCCAGCGGCAGTGCGTTGCGGTGCTTCGCGCCGGTCTCTTATGGCACGGCTGACGCCGTGCCACCATACAAAGCATGGGCAGCGGATGGTTCCCTGACCCCACCTTAGCTTCCACTGTCCAGGGACGAGATGCGGATTTTTGGGGTCGACGAGGCGGATTTCGTCGCCAAGATGCGCCAAAACGCGCCATAAATTCCTGCAAGCCGGAATTTAAGGGCATCTGACTAAAGTAACCGGCGTCTAACTAAACAAAGCCCACGAAATCCGCAATTCTTTTTGAGGTCAGGGCGATGTGTATCTATAAGGTACTGGTCCGGCGGGCGGTTCTTTCTCCTCCCGCGCGGGTTCTGCCGATTCTTGTCTTGTCTCTTCTCGCTGGAGCTGCCGCTCTGGTGCTGTTTTCCTCTCAACCGCTGGGTGCGCAGACCACTATCTCGGGTGATCTGGCGGGGAGCGTTACGGACCCGGTGGGCGCAGTGATTCCCAACGCCCAGGTCACGGCCAAGAACAACGCGAACGGCGCGACGGCGCAGACAACGACCGCAGGGGACGGGAACTATCGCTTCTCATTGCTGCAGCCGGGGCGGTATACGGTGACGGCAACGGCGCCGGGGTTCCAGACGGCGCAGACGGATGTTTCGGTTGCGGTAGGAACGGCGTCGACGGCGAATCTGAAGCTGCCGGTGGGCTCCGAGACGCAAACGGTTGAGGTTACGGAGTCGGCTCCGCTGCTGCAGACGGAGAATGGGAATATCTCGACGACGTTCAACACGCAGCAAATTTCGGCGCTGCCGAATCCGGGGAACGATATTACGTTCATGGGCCAGCTGGCGCCGGGCTCGGTGATCAACAGCACGAACCAGGCGGCGAACGGAATGTTCGGCTACGGGAATTTTTCGAGCTTCGGCCTACCTGCGACGTCGAACAACTTCACGGTGAACGGGACGGACGAGAACGATCCGTTCTTCAACCTGAACAACTCGGGCGCGACGAATCTGCTGCTCGGCAACAACGAGATTGCAGAGACGACGGTGACGAGCAATGCCTATTCGGCACAGTTCGGAGGGCTGGGCGGCGCGCAGCTGAACGAGATCACGAAGTCCGGAGAGAACCAGTTTCACGGCAACGCGGTGTACTGGTGGAACGGGCGGGTCATGAACGCCAACAGCTACTTCAATAACCAGCAGGGGGTTCCGCGGCCGTTTGTGAACGACAACCAATGGGCGGCTTCGATCGGCGGCCCGATCAAGCGCGACAAGCTGTTTTTCTTTGTGGATACGGAAGGAATCCGGGTGATCTTTCCGACGAGCAACCAGGTGTTCCTTCCGAGCGCGAGCTACCAGGCGTCGGTGCTGAGCTCGGTGGCGGCGAACAATCCGGTGGAGGTGCCGTATTACCAGCATCTGTTTTCGATCTACAACAACGCGCCAGGGGCGGCGAACGCGATTCCCTATATTGAGTCGGCAGGGGTGAACCCGGATGTGAATACGTTCCGGTCGACGGCTTCATCGGGCGCGCAGGAGTGGATCCTGGCGGGGCGGATCGATTACGCGATCGGGGCGAACGACCGGCTTTTCGGGCGCTACAAGATGGACCGGGGATTCCAGCCTTCGTATACCGATCCGCTAAACCCGGTGTTCAACCTGGTGAGCAACCAGCCTTCGTATGAGGGACAGCTGGTCGAGACGCATTCGTTCTCGCCGAATGTGACCAACCAACTGCTGATTTACGGCGCTTACTACAGCACAATCTTCGAACCGCCGAACATTGCGGCGAACGAGTCGTTGTTCACGGGCGGCTTCCAGTTCCAGGATACGCAGAACACGAACCCGGCGAGTCCCGGCTACGGTACGACGGACCAGTTCAACACGATCAATCCTTATGGCTACTTCTCCAACGGGCGGAATGTGACGCAATACGGCGTTGCCGATGACTTCAGCATGACGCGCGGAGCGCACACGATGCGGTTGGGGTGGATTTTCAAGCGGGATGATATTTCGGATTACGATCCGCTGGAGTTCAACTATCCGCTGAATGTTGCCTTCGGGCCGTTTTCCGCGGCGGCAGCGGGGTTACCGCAATATACGTTCAATAACGGTTACGCATTCGAGACGATTCAGGATTTTCCGCTTCGTCCCTCGTACCCCCTTGCGACTTATCAGATGGGGGCATATGTAGAAGACGCCTGGACAGTGAAGCCGAACCTGCGGCTGACGCTGGGCATACGGTTCGAACACAATTCGAACCCGGTGTGCGTGATCAACTGCTTCGGGCGGCTGAATGGAGACTTCAACTCTCTCGCCGCGGCCGGCGCGGCAACAGGAAATGCTCTGAGCGTTCCCTACAACCAGCTAATTGCCGCAAACCAGAACCAGGCTTTCACTGGCTACCAGACGATCTCAGCGCAGCCGCGGATCGGCTTCAATTATTCTCCGGGCAGCAAGGGCGACCTGGTGATCCGCGGCGGATTCGGGCTGTTCAGCGATGTGTTCCCGGGCACGATCGCCGATTCGCTGCTGTTCAACCCGCCGAACGATATTGGTTTTACGATTATCGGCGGCCTGCTCAATCCCGCACTGCCGGGGAGCGGCAGCCAGATCGCGGCGGGCAACGCCACGGCGTTCCGGGCGGCATTCCCGACGGGGGGAAGCGCGACGTCGATCGGGATGACGAATCCGACATTCACGCCGCCGAACTTTACTTCTCCGGCGCGGAACATTCACTATCCGACGTATGAGGAATGGAGCCTGCAGGTGCAGCGGCAGTTTGGACGCGCGACGGCACTGACGGTGGGGTATGTGGGCAACCACGGATTCCATGAGCCGGACCAGCAGAACAGCGCCAATGCGTTCGGGTTCGGGGGACTGCCGGCGACGGCGCCACTGCCGTCATTCGCGCAGGTGAACATTATCGAGGGCGAGGCGAGCTCGAACTACAACGGCCTGACGGTGACGGTGAACCATCGGGAGAAATATGTAACTTTCACGGCGAACTATACATACTCGCATGCTCTGGACGAGATTTCGAATGGCGGGTTTCTGCCGTTCAATCCGGGGAACACGTATGTTCCCGAGGATCCATATAACCTTGCGCTCAACTATGGCAATGCGGACTACGATGTGCGCCATAACATTACGGGCAGCTATGTAATCACGCCGCCCTACTGGGGTAAGGCGCGGATGCTGACAGACCTGTGGCAGCTGTCGGGGACCGTTTTCTATCACACGGGATTCCCGTACACGGTCACGGACATCAACACGTCGACGGCGCTGGCCAACAACAACTACTTTGCCACGCTGTTCGCGAATCAACTGGCGCCACCGGCGAGCCATAACTGCTCGTCGTCGGCGGTGCTGAACTTCACGACGGGTACGGGCACGCCGTGCCTGGCGGCGACGGATTTCGCTCCGGCGACCGGCTTTGGACAGGGCCGCAGGAACGCGTTCTTCGGGCCGCACTACGTCGATACCGATTTCACGGTGCAGAAGGGGTTCGCGATTCCGCATCATGAAGGGGTACGGTTCACGGTGGGCGCACAGTTCTTCAACGTGCTGAACCATCCGAATTTCGCGCAGCCGATCAGCGATGTCAGCAGCCCGCTGTTCGGATTAATCGACGGCACGGTGAGCACGCCGACCAGCATTTTCGGCAGCGGGCTGGGAGGAGATGCTTCTCCCCGGCTTATCCAGTGGAAGGGCAGTTTCACCTTCTAGAAATAAGAGGGAAGGAAATTGGCCGCAGGATCCCGTGTGGGTCCTGCGGTTTTTCATGGTCATTCGGCTCGTGTAGCCGCCCAACTGTGACGTTCCCATAAAAAACTGAAAACCACCTATCCGTTTCGTTTTTCACAAAAAAACTGAACACTCCGCCGCTCGCCGCCGTCTTTGCGGATGAAATGACTTTTGCGCACGCCGCAACGGGGGCCGCAAGGTTGGTCAGCAGCGATGTCGCGGAATTCGAAGCGCTGGTGGCGCGCCAGTCGCGATTCGTCTTCCGCGTCGCTTACGCCATCCTGCGCAACCGGCACGACGCGGAAGATGCCGTGCAGGAGACTTTTATGAAGCTATTTCGCAGCCGGGCGTGGAAATCGATGGACGATGAGCGCGCCTTTCTTGCGCGGATGGCATGGCGCATCGCGGTTGACCGGCTGCCGAAACAGCGGCCGATCGTTCTGGATCACGAACCCGAGCTGGTCGCGAGTGCACCGGACCCGGAGGAGCAGGCAATCGATGCGAACCGGCACGCGACCATACACCGGATGATCGACAGCCTTCCCGAGGAGCTTCGCCAGCCGCTCGCGCTGTCGGCGATTGAGGAGCTAAATTCGCGGGAGATTGCCCTGATCCTCGGAGTGCCCGAGGGAACTGTCCGCACCCGGCTGATGCGCGCCCGGCAGATGCTCAAGCAGAAGCTGGCCGGAATCATGGAGAACCGCCATGCATGATGACGGGATAAACGAGAGAGACGAACTCGACGCTTTGCTCGACGCGGCGCTGGTGACTTACACGGATGCCGAGGCGGAGCCGGGACTCGCCTGTCGGATACTGGCTGCGACCAGCCGGCGCCAACGGCGCCGTCCGGCACTGCGGTGGCTGGCCGTGGCTGTCCCCGCGCTTGCGGCCCTTCTGTTGGTCGCCATGATCCTGCGGCGACACTCGGATTCGCCTTCGGAAACTCCGCACGTCGTCGCTCAGGCACCGTCGGCTGCGCCACGCGTAGTTCTCCCCGCCAAGCCTGCCCGGCCGAATCCATCGGTTGCGCGGTGGGCCGTGAAAGCTGGAGACGCGCATGTCGCGGCGGCACCGGCTTTGCCGCGGCTCGAAGTCTTTCCGACGCCGGCACCTCTCACGGCTGAAGAACAGACCTTGCTGAAGTCGGTAAACGGGCGTTCAGAGGAAGTCCCGGCTCAGACGGCCCAGTCTGCGACACGAAGCGAGGAGCGTGCTGTCGAGCCGATTCACATTGCGGCCATTCATATTCCACCCCTCAACCCGCCGGATAACGGCAGCAACTAAGGAGCCAGTCATGCGCAAATCTGTAGTCGTCCATGCCAGTTTTTTCGGGCTTGTTCTTATTCTGGTCAGCTTCACGCTGTTCGCCGGGACTGTGAGGGCGCAGGAAGCCAAAGCCTCTGACGGCAAACCGTCGGAGACCAAGCCACAGGCCGACGTCCACTATTACCGTCTCGAATTTGTCCTCAAGGAGCTGGGTGATGACGGCCGCGTGGTGAACAGCCGTAATTACGACACCAGCGTGGCGAGCAACGGGAAATCCTCCTCGGTACGCGCGGGGACCAAGATCCCCGTACACACCAACGAGAAGGGGGATATCGCATATATCGATGTGGGAGTGAACCTCGATTGCTACGTTACGCAGGAGACTCCGCAGGGGATTGGGCTACAGATCACGGCTGAGATCAGCAGCCTCGCGAATGCTGTTGCGAATGCTTCGGGTGGCGGCCAAACCATGGTCCCCGTGGTCCGTCAGAATAAATGGCAAACCATGTCTTTGATCCCGCTCGGCAAGCCGACCGTCGTTTTCTCTTCGGACAACCTCGAGAACAAGGGCCGGATGCAGGTGGAGGTTACGGCTACCCCGATCCGTTGACCTTCCCACACGATGCATCGTTTCGGGGCCGGGTCTTTCGTGATATAACGCAGCCGTGCGAGTAGTCCTGGTCTCGATCGTTTGGCTTCTGTCCCTTGCATTGCAGGGGCAAACGGTTGCGGTCGTTCAGGAGGGACCGGGAAAGGTGGTCGTCTTCCCTGCCCGCGATCCGTCGCGCCAGACGGTGATTCCCGTGGGTGACAAGCCGCACGAGATCGAGATGACACCCGACGGGCGGATCGCGTACGTCTCGAATTTCGGTCTGCTCGAGGCCAATCACAAAATCGGAACGCCGGGGACGACGATCTCGGTGCTCGATCTTCAGACCCTCAGCGAGCGCACACGATTCAAGCTTCCCGAGGGATTCGCCGCTCCCCATGGTCTCAAGCTGCGGCCTCCGAAATACAAGGAGCTGTTCACCAACACCGAGGAGGGCGGAGGGGGCATGGTCGTCTTTGACTCCGACTCGGGAGCCGTGCTTCGAACCTTTGTTCTGCCGCCTGGAGTGCATAATTTCGTCTTCAGCGCCGATGGCTCATTGCTCTTCGCGTTTACGATGACAGGAAAGATTTGCCGCATCTCTCCCGATAACGGCAAGGTAAGCAGGTGCGCCGACGCTGGTTCGCCGCGCGGTCTCTCCTGGACCGCCGATCACCGCTACCTCATCTTGTCTGGCAAAGATGAAATCCTGCTTCTCGATCCTGCCAGCCTTGGCTTCGTCAAGCGGATCGGCAAGCTCGATGTGGGCCAGATT
This sequence comes from uncultured Acidobacteriaceae bacterium, assembly GCA_963782175.1. Taxonomy (GTDB): domain Bacteria; phylum Acidobacteriota; class Terriglobia; order Terriglobales; family Acidobacteriaceae; genus Silvibacterium. The sequence goes on along the minus strand of CAWAIX010000001.1, from coordinate 936,790 downwards.
TTCTATACGGCCGCTACCACGGACGGACACTGGCTTCTCGCTCCGGCTGTTGTGGACGGACTTCTTCTCGTGGTTGACACAACAACGGACACCGTCGCACATCGCATCGAAACTGGCAGCCCGCTCATGCTGGCGCTCGATCCGGATGGAAAGCACGCCTGGATGTCGAATGTTCGTGTGCCGGCGGGTTTCTCGGGACCTGAGAGCAAGGGCCGAGACGGCGGTGTCTCGCTACTCGATCTCACCACGTTCGCGGTTACGCCGATTCCGGGCATCGTTGACACAAACGGCGTGGCGATCTCCTCGCAATAGGCGAGCAGGGCGGGATCGAAACAAGATCCGTGATATGAAGAAACCACGGTACCCTGTTTCCATATGTCACTCGCGTTTGATCCGCACGCCATGCTTGCTGTCGCCATCGACGAAGCCCGCAAGGGACTTGCCGAAGGCGGCATTCCGATTGGAGCGGCGATCTTCCGGCGTGACGGCACGCTGGTGGGATCGGGACACAACCGGCGTGTGCAGCATAACGATCCCTCGGCGCATGGAGAGACGGATGCTTTCCGCAATGCGGGGCGGCAGCGGTCGTATCGCGACCTGATCATGGTAACGACGCTGGCTCCGTGCTGGTACTGCACGGGTCTGATCCGGCAGTTCGGGTTCAAGACGGTAGTGATCGGAGAGAGCCAGACCTTCGAAGGCGGGATCGACTGGCTGCGGGAGAACGGCTTCGAGGTGCACGACCTCGCGTCCGAGGAGTGCGTTGAGTTGCTGGGCGGGTTTATCCGTGAGCATCCGGAGATCTGGAACGAGGACATCGGGGAGGATAACGGTTGAGGAGTAGGCGGGCGCGTCGAAATATGTAACTGCAGTGGTGGCAATTCTGCGAGGAGTTGCCGGAGCTTTATGCCGGCTGGGCGGCCTCGATGCGTGGGGCGGTGGAGGGACGGCGCAATCCAAGGGATTCCTCGACGATGTTGACGGCGGTTTCGAGAGCATCGGCGTCGAGGATGGCTTTTTGGATTCTTCGGGCGGACGAGCGGTAGGTCTCGCCGGCGAGAACGGCGTGGATCGCGCGGCGCAGGCGCGGAGCGGAGAGCTTGCTCAGAGGTACGACGAGGCCGGCGTGATGGTGTGCGATGCGGGCGGCGACTCCGGGCTGGTCGTTGCCCTGGGGAATCGCGATAAGTGGCACGCCTTCGGCCAGCGATTCGAGGGTCGTGTTCAGTCCGGCGTGCGTGACCACGACGGAGGCGCGCTTTACTAATTCCAGTTGGGGAGCGTAGCGCACGGTGATGGGGTTGCCGGCGAGGGGCCCGAGTTCGGAGGGCTCGCGGCTGCCGCCCATGGAGAGGACGAGCTGGCAGTCGAGGGTCGAGCAAGCTTCGGCGATTGCGTGGAAAATATACTCCGAGCCGTTCTGGATGGTGCCCATGGAGCCGTAGACCAGCGGGCGGCCGTCGAGCTTGTCCCACGGGAACGGGACGGCGGGACGCACGCGTTCGTCGACGAGCGGGCCGACGTAGTGCAGGCACCTGGGACGGTTGGGGATGGGAAACTCGAGAGCTTCGGGAAGCTGTGTGATCTGCGCGAGTGCTGAAAGCGCGTCGGTGCTGCGCTGGTAGGGCTTGAGTCTCCACTCGCGGCGCTGTGCGTTGACCAGCTTGAAGATGGGCGACGCGACGCGGGAGAGCAGGCGGAATCCGAGCTGGTTGCGCAGGCGCGCGAGCGGGCCGGTGCCGAAGGGCCATCCGAAGCAGAAGGGCGGCATGGCGTCGTTCTGCATCAACGGCGGAAAGCAGGCGATGGAGATGAAGGGCACGCCGAGGTGCTCGGCGACGCTGCCTGCCATGTCGGCCTCGTCGACGAGCATGGCTTCGACTCCTGCGGATTTAACCGCCGCAGGTCCGTCGCGCAGGACCATGCGCGCGTGGTTGCGGACGCGGTCGACGGTGAAGCGGAAGGTCGTGAGTCCGCGGAGGCGGCTGAGCTGGTCGTCGAGTTGCCTGAGGGTGCCGGCGGGATAGTCTTCGGCGCCGACCCGGCAGAACTCAACGCCGGCGGCGCGGACCCGGGCTTCGGTGTCGGCGATGCCGAAGAGGATGACGCGATGCCCGCGCTGGTTGAGGCGGCGGGCGAGTGCGGTGAAGGGGTTCAGGTGGCCGGTGCCGGGGAAGCAGAACGCTCCGATGATCGCCATGGGAAGTCTCTCCGGAGCCGCTGGAACTGCGCTGGGCTCAGCAGGAATACGCATCAGCACGCGAACTGGATGTGAGGATGGTACTCCAGTTGTCGCTATGTCGTTCCATCAAGGCGTTATTTATCAGTGGTGGTTACATTTCCCGAGACCGAAGAGTGCATCTTCGACTCGGTCTGCGCAAGGGAAGGATTGAAACACCCGCCGCGGTTGTCGTCGCAGAGATTGTTCGCAACGATCAATCCCGCCACGGCTGCTTCCACATCCACGCCGTAGAGCTGGTTTTCATTGGCATTGAAGGTATTGCCGAGTGAGTTGCCCACAATCTGCACGGTGTGTGCGGGCGCGGTGATGTGAACTGCGCTGTATACCGCCGGTCCGCACTGCGTGCAGAATCCGTTGCCGGTAATCAGGTTTCCCTCGATCTGCAGATTGTTCACTCCTTTGCCGTCCACCAGGATGCCGTCGCCGGAGTTGGCCCTGATCTTTGAGCCGCCGCCGATGTGAAGGTTCACGCCGCCGGCAATTTCTATCCCGGCGACGCCCGGAACCACCTTTTCACCACATCCGCCTGCGCCGCTCGACCACGAATTGAGAAATGTCGCGCCGACCATCGAAGAACCCAGCGTCGCGTCGAAGAGCCAGCCCGATCCGGTGGAACAATCGGCCTGAAAATTCTGCGCGAAGATCCAGGTTGGAGCGCCACCGCCGAGCGTGTTCTGAATCACCAATCCGTGCAGTCCGGAAGCACCGCCGACAAAGTCGCTGATATTTATACCGCTCGCCCCGGAGTCGATCACCAGGGTCCTGCCGCTACGGTTATGCGGCACGCCGTAGGCGGTAATCTGCGTGAGAAACGTGTCGTTGGCGTGATCGATCTCGACGCCGGTTCCCACGAAATCCACCAGCCGTGAATCTTCGAGGTGCGCGTCCTCGGTATCGCGCCCTGAGATGCGAACCAGGGTTGTGCCTCTTCCCCCGCCGGAGATTGTGATCCGGCTGGCCCGGTCGCTGTGACCGCTCATCCAGATACCCACGGCCGCGGCGATTCCCGAGCCGCAGGCTGCAGCCGAGCAGGGATGCTCCGCGCCCGCTCATCGTAATGGCGGTTCCCGGCCCGTCGTATTCGAACTGCACGCGGATATCGTCTCTTCCCGATCCCACGTAACCCGAGGGCGAGCACTCCAGTTCTTCCGTATCGCGCATCACGATGGGAGTCGTGAAGACGATGGACTCGCCCGGCGGAATGAGGATATGGCACGGGCTGTTTTCCCGGCATTGAGAAGCGGCGGCGTTGACTTGCGCACCGATGTCGCTTCCTGCGTAGTCCTTCGCATTCAAAACAACTTCGTTCTGCGTTGGAGGATTTGCGATTGGGAGAGCGGCATCGGGTGATTTCGGCGGATTGCCCTGACCGAACGCAGTTGTCGCGAGCAGTGTTGCGGCGAGAATTGTTTTCCGTCTCATGACGGGCATTGTCGAACGAATCGGAACCGGGTGCCTGCGGGTGGAAACGCATGTTTTTACGGGGTGAAAAATCGTACTGAAGGGGCTTTGCCTTCCGGTTACGCCTGTTCGGACGCTCCTTCGAGCTTCTCTTTGGTCAGGTCGTTCCATCGTTCGAGCGCTTCCGGCACAGGTGGTGAAGTTGTGCCGGGCGCGATGATGTCGACGATACGCTGCGGCGGGATGTTGCCGTCTTTGGCGCGGAAGAGTCCTTTGACCCAGGCGATGGCGGCGAGGCCCTGATCTGACCGAAAGACCTGCTCCATGTAGAACCATTTTTCGTCCCAACAGACGACGCGCGTGGCGAGCGTGAAGGGCGCGAAAAGGGCGAGCGAGCGGCGGTAGGTGATGGAGAGCGAGCCGACGAGCGGCGCCCACTTCTCGACGAGCACGGGGGTGAGGATTTCGGTGGCGGCCATGAGGTGAACGCGGCCGTAGTCCATGAAGCTGAGATAGCGGGCGTTGTTGAGATGGAGGTTGAAGTCGATGTCCGCGAGGCCGACACGCATGCGAAGGATGTCTTCATTGAAGAGACCGATGCGCGGGAGGGGGCGGATGCGATGACGGATGGCAAGCACGGGGATGCGGACGAAGCTGTTGAAGTGGGACATGCGGAAGTCGAGCTACGATTCCAGCTTAACGGGAGGGTCGAGGTGTTGGCGTATTCTCGAATCGACGAGAAGGCGGTTCGGGTTTTCTTCCGCCTCTGAGGTGGTGCGTGAGGACGCTGAGGGCTTCGCTGCTGGCGAGCTTGGTCGGAACGGTAGCGTGGGCGGTGGGTCTCATGCGAGAGATCTGGCCGGCGCATCCGCAGTGGGCGCTGTTCTTCCTCACGACAGCGGCGACGGTGGTGCTCTATTACCTCCTGCCGATCCCGGAGAAGAAGTCGAAGTCAGAGTAGGGAGCGCAGCCGACGCCAGTCGTCGCCGAGGAAGAGGCGGATGGCTGCGATGCCGGCGGCTCCGGCGGCTATGCAGTCGGCGGCGTTCTGGGTGGTTATGCCTCCGAGCGCGATGACGGGAGTGGGGGCGGCGGCGCGGCAGGCTTCGGCCAGCACCGAGAGCCCCACACCAGGACCAGGATCCTGTTCCCCCACTTTCTCGAACACGGGCGCGAAAACAATCAGCGACACGTCGCCTGCTGCACGAATCTCCTCCAGAGAATGGCATGCCCGGCTTACGATCGCGTTGCGTCCGGCGCTTCGGAATGTCTGTCTGGCTTCGTCGCCGGCCTTCCCGGGCGCGGAGGAGGGCAGGTGGACGCCGTCGGCTCCAGCGGCGAGGGCGATTTCGGCGGGGCCATTAACGAGAATTCGTGTGCCGGGGCTCTCTGCGCGCACGGCAGCAACGATGCGGCGCGAGAGCGCGAGCAGAGCGGCGGGGGGCAGGTCTTTCTCACGGATCTGGATGTAGTCGATGCCGGCGCGGGCCCAGTGGCGCGCGAGTTCGACGAGGGCCGCCTGGCGTTCGGGATCAGGGCCCGGGAGCAGGTTGCGGCTGGTGATGGCGTAGAGCACCACCTTTTGACTATAGAAGCTGGTTGACTATAGAGGCTGGGCGCAGAGGCCGAAGCGGACTGACCATCGCCATCCGGAACGGGATGGCTCTCCCGTTTCGGACGTCGAAATAAGACCCACACAGAGATTCACGCAAGGCTTACACTTACGGGTTTAAGATGGGGCGCGTGATAGGGTGGCAGTGAGTGCAGGGGGAAGATGGCTACCTACGATTTGGCTGTAATCGGATCGGGTCCTTCGGGTCAGCGCGCGGCTGTCTCCGCGGTGAAGAAGGGCAAGCGTGTGGCCCTGGTCGAGATGCGCGATGTAGTCGGCGGCGTATGCATCAACACCGGCACCATTCCCAGCAAAACCATGCGCGAAGCGGTGCTGCACCTTTCCGGCTATAACTATCGCTCTATCTACGGCATGAATTATCGCGTGAAGGAAAAGATCACCATGTCGGATCTTGCCTTCCGCGTGCAACACGTGATCAAGACGGAGATCGATGTCACCGAGGCGCAGCTCTCGCGCAATGGCGTGGACGTGATGACGGGCCTGGCCAGCTTCGAGGACCCCACACACGTCAACGTTGTGGGCCGGCAGGGTTCGAGCGTAGTCGAAGCCGCCAACATCGTGATTGCTGTCGGGACGAAGCCGGCGGAGACGACGAAGGTTCCGATCAACGGACGGACGATCATCAACAGCGACCAGATTCTTGAACTGCAGAATCTGCCCAAAACGCTGATCGTGGTGGGCGGCGGCGTGATCGGAGTGGAATACACCTGCATGTTCGCCGCGCTCGGCGTGCGGGTGACGCTGATTGAGAAGCGTCCCAAGCTGCTGGAGTTCGCCGATCAGGAGATTGTCGAGGCGCTGAGCTATCATCTGCGCGACAGCCGGGTGACGATGCGTCTGCATGAGGAAGTGGAGAGCGTGGAAGAACTGGCGGACGGGACGGTGGTCGCGAATCTCGAGAGCAAGAAGCGGCTCTCCGGCGATGCGCTGCTTTATGCCGTCGGGCGGCAGGGCAATATCGCGGACCTCAATCTTCCCGCCGCCGGCATCGAGGCCGATTCGCGCGGGCGTATTCCGGTGGACAAGGATTTTCGCACCAAGGTGCCACACATTTATGCTGTGGGCGACGTGATCGGGTTTCCCAGTCTGGCCTCTGTTTCGATGGAACAGGGGCGCATCGCGGCGGAGCGGGCCTTCGGCGAGTCGACGGTGCAGTCGAATCCCAGTTTTTACCCCTACGGCATTTACACGATTCCGGAGATCTCATTCATCGGCAAGACCGAGGAGCAGCTGACCGAGGAAGACGTGCCGTATGAGGTGGGCGTGGCATATTATCGCGAGATTGCGCGCGGCCAGATTCGCGGTGATACGACCGGGCGCCTGAAGCTGATTTTTCACCGCGAGACAAAGCAGATTCTCGGCGTGCATATCATCGGCGAAGGGGCGGCGGAGCTGGTGCATATCGGCCAGGCGGTGATGGTTCTGAACGGGACCGTTGAATATTTCATCGATACGGTGTTCAACTATCCCACGCTGGCCGAGTGCTACAAGGCAGCCGCGTTCAACGGCGTCAATCGCCTGGCCCGGTTCGAGAGCTGAAGATGCGGTGAGGACAGGAGCGGCATTATGGCAAAGACCGTCGGTGTAGTGATGACGGAAAAGGTAGTTGCGGGCCAGATCGAAGACCACAAGGTGGCGAGCGAGATCCGGCGTTATCCCAGCCACGAGCACGATCCGGAAGAAGAGTCGGGGCTGGTGGAGATGCCAGCCGATGCGCTGGCGGAGCTGCTGTGCGAGCAGGTCATCGCTCTTGCTCCGGAGGGAAGCGGGATCAGCGCCGTCGGGATCGCCATCCCCGGCATCGTGCGCAATGGGGTAATCGAAGACTCCCCGAACCTGCAGCAGATGAAAGGCGCCAACATCGCCGGGGCGGTGAGGAATGCTCTGGCGGCGCGGGGCCTGGAGTTTACCGTAAGCGCGCTGAACGATGCGGATGCGGTCGCGGCGGGGGTTGCGGGAACACGCGGGCAGCTGGACCGGCTGGTGCGGGTGTGGACGATCGGCAACGGCATCGGCTTCGGACGCTACCCCTACACGGAAGGACCGTGGGAGGGCGGGCATACCATCATCACGCTCGATCCCAAGGAGAAATACTGCGCCTGCGGCGGCAGAGGGCACCTGGAAGGCATTACCGGGCATCGCGCCATGCGGCTGCGCTTTCTCGATCTGGAACCGGACGAGGTGTTTGCTGCAGCGCGCAAGGGCGACCGGCGCTGCGCGGACTTCGTCGACCTATGGCACCAGGCGCTGGCGGCGGCAACGGCGACGCAGATTCATCTCGAAGGGCCAGGAAAGTTTTACTTTACGGGGCGCGATATCCAGCGGCTCGACCTGGCGCGGTTGAAGGAGTATCTGTACCAGATGGTCAAGATGAGTCCGCTGCAGAGCTACACGGTGGAAGTGATTCCCGAAGACCCGACGATCGCGCTGATCGGAGCGGGAGCCGCGGCGGAGAGAGCACTCAGCGGGGGATGCTGAGGGGCAAAGATTAACGAAGGTTATCGAAGTATTTGAGAATTTTCCTGTACTTCGATACCTTCAGATATTTTTATCGATAGCTTCGCTGGTAGGTGCGGCTGATGCGGTCGTGCCAGCCGAGGCTGTCCTCGTCGAAGAAAGCCCACAGGAAACCCAAACACACTGGGGCGGCAGAAAGAAACAGCGCGGCGATGCGCATCTGCATGGCGCGGCGGGTGGGGTTCTCGTCGTCGAAGGTGCAGAGGGCGATCCTGGCATAACGCATGCCGGGGGTTCCGTCGGCGAAGGTGAAGAAGAGCCACTGGTAGAGCGCGAAGATCGAAACCAACGCGATCGCGGCATACATCAGGGCGGGTTTTCCGGCGGGCGGATGCGCGGTGCAGGCGACAAAGACCAGGACAAAAAGCAGAAAAGCCATCAGGACCAGAGCCAGGTCGACGATTCCGGCCATGAGGCGATCTTCCATCGCGGCGACATGGAGCGGCGCGGTGTCGAGCAGGCTGGAAGCGGGCTCTTCGGCCGCGTTCCTTCGGCCGCGGGCGTGCGCTTCGGCGGGAGGGGAGTTCTGGCCCATAGTTCTATTGTGGGGCCGGTTGCGGGTTCCGGCATCATGCTCTTCGTGAGCCGGGGGCGAAGGACGGCGTCTCGGGCCGGGCTCGGCGTCGAGGCGGATGGAATGCCACTCGGGCAGGGCCGGCGATTCGGGGCCGTGAGCCGGGTCGGCCTCGTGCGAGATGGTGTCGGGCTCGACCTCGAAGATGCGCAACTGCGAACGCTCGGGATCGGGCTCGGCGTCGCGCAGCGGACCTTCGGCGTGACGCGGACGGGCCTTGCGCGGGGCGACGAGCTCGCGGGGGAATTCGAGGATGCGCACGGGCAGCGGCTGCGCGGGTGCGATGACAGCCTCTTCGAAGGGGTCGCTGAGTTCAGCCGGAGCGATTGGATTGGCGGCGATTTTATTCGCGGCCCGGTCATGCGTGGCGGGCCAGGGCGGCGTTTGCGAAGTCTCGAGGAACGCGTGCCGGCGCGGTTCAGGCAGGCTGCCGGGGTCGACGCGGTATTGGATGGGCCTCGGGGCTGGTTCGGGCTCGGGCGCGAACGTCGGCACGGGCTCGGGACGCGCGGCTGACTGCTCCGGCGAATCGCTGAGCTCAGCCCAGAGGACTTCGTTTACGGCCTGGGCGGCTTCATGGGCTTTCTGCGCGGCCTTCGCGGCGGCCTCGGCAGCACGGGCGGCATTAGCGGCCTCCGCGGCGAGCATTTCCCGGTAGGAGGGGGCTTTCGAGTAACGCTCGGCGACGCGGGCGGCGACGCTGGCACCGCGCGAGGGGCGGGCCGATGCGTCTTCCATTCCGGGAAGCGCCGGCTGGGCCTCGGGGCCGCGGGTGCGGCGGGTGCGGTGCGCGACGAGGCGTGCGTTCACTTCCTGCTTCCAGGAGGGTAGCGCGGACGATTCGTCGTCGAAGACGGCGCTCTGCGGCGAGGTGCTCAAAGCTGCTCCTTTATAAGTTTGGCAATTCTGTTGCGTTTATTTTAGTTTTGCGATTCGTTGCGTTTCTTACTTTGGCAATTCTGTTGCGATGGCGGCTGCAAAGGGTTCCGCGAGACTGAACCCGAAGAAAATGCGTCTGTTGTTGTGTTGCTTCCCAACCGTGGAAAGGACAGGAGGCGAGAGTTCCATAATCGGAGCGGGGATCTGACGCGCGTATTTCTCCCCGCCATCTTGTGGGTGCGACGGAGCCGGGCACACTTGGTGCGATCATCGGGATCACTCCAATGCTGGCGGGGGACGGGTTTTCGAACCAGAGCAGCGTGTTTTCATCGCCCGGAAACACATCGAACAGCTTTGCTATTCTTAGGTTGCCCTGCGATGAGAGCCCGCAAGTTTCTGTTTACCATGGTGCTACTGCTCTGTCATCCGCAGCTTTGGCCGCAGCAGTTAACGAAGCAGTTTCCCCCGCCGAGCAGGGAGCCGCAGATCGCTGCCACGGCTCAGGATTCATCGCCGAGCCAGCCGGAATCCGCGGACTATCCCGACGACCCCAGTTTGTCGAGCACGATTCCCGAAGCGCATGTCGTGCCACCTGCGGCGACCGGTGAGCCGGTGCACATCGAGGCGAATGCGCAGAGCTATGTGAAGACCGACGGCGGCGGGGTCTATACGCTGACCGGGCACGTCGTCATCCACTACAAGGATTATGTGATCCGCGCGGACCACGCGACCTATAACCAGGCGACGGGTGACATTTCGGCCGAGGGAGATCTTCAGCTGGACGGCGGTCCCGACAACGCGCACCTTACGGCGACGCACGGGACGATGAACGTGGAGGCGCATACGGCGCACCTCTATGACGTGAACGGCACGATGGGGCAGGGGCGGGCATCGCGGCTGCGGATGGTGACGACGGTGATCCCGGGGGTGGGAACGCTGGAACAGAACAAGCCGGTGCTGTCGTCGGAGAGCCCTTTTGCGATTTCGGGCAAGGAGCTGATCCAGACGGGCGAGGGGCAGTATCACGTGGTCGATGGGACGATGACTTCGTGCCGGCTGCCGACTCCGGACTGGCAGCTGGTCGCGAAAAATTTCTTCCTCGAGAACGGCGTGGCGCGGGGGAAAAGCAGCTGGTTCGAGCTGCGGGCGCTGCCTTGGATTCATAAGCTGCCGGTGTTTTACATGCCCTACGTCACGCATCCGGTGAACGCCGATTCGCGAACGTCGGGGATCGAGATTCCGATGTTCGGCAAGGATACGCAGAAGGGATGGATCTTCGGCGAGAACATCTACTTCACGCTGGGGCGCAGCGCCGACCTGTTGATCGGGTCGCAGTACTATTCGAAGCGCGGCTTCGCGCCCAGCGGGCAGTTTCGCTACAAGGGGCGCGGATACGATTTCGCAACATTCCGCTTCGTGAGCCTGCTCGACCGGCTGTCAGGAACCCAGAACCAGGGCGGCGTGGACCTGTTGTTTGACGCACGCCACGATTTCGACCGGGAGACTCGGGCGGTGGCCGATATCGAGTACCTGAGCTCCTACACCTATCGGCAGGAGTTCGAGGACAACTATGTGGTGGCGATCAACTCCGAGGTGAAGTCTCAGGCCTTCCTGACCCACTCCCACGCCGCATATTCAGAAAGCATCAGCTTCAACCGCTATCAGAGCTTTCAGAGCACCGCCACTTCATCGGCCGGCGAAGTGCAGATCAAGATCCTGCATCTTCCGACGCTGCAGTTCGACGCGGTAGACCAATATCTGCCTGGCACTCCGCTCATGTGGGGAATGACTGCAAGTGCTACATCCCTGTCGCGCTCCGAGCCCGGCTTTCAGACCTCCAAGGTGGTGCCGCGCTTCGATTTTTATCCGCATTTGACGCTGCCGGTGCACTTCGACGGGTGGACGCTGCGGCCGCTGGTGGCGGTCCGCGATACGTTTTATAGCAAGAGCCAGAATCCGGCGCCGCTGGGCGAGTTGCCGACGGAACGCGATGCGACGGTCAATCGCAAGTACTTCGAGGGGAGTCTCGATCTGCGTCCGCCGGCGCTGATGCGCGACTTTTCGCCGGGGTGGATCGAGCGGCTGTTCGGGTCGGACCTGCGCCACGCGATCGAGCCTCAGGTGACGTACCGGTTTGTGCGGGGCGTCGACAACTTCGATTCGATCCTGAAGTTCGACAACACGGATGTGGCGAGCGACACGAACGAAATCGACTATTTTCTGACGCAGCGGCTGTTCCTGCGCAGGCTTCATCCGCAGCCCTGCAAGGGTGACGATGCTCTCGGGCCGGATGAGAACTGCGGCACGGGGAATTCGGACTGGATTACCTGGCAGATCGGGCAGAAGTACTTTTTCGAGCCTGACTTTGGCGGTGCGGTGACGCCGGGCACGCGCAATGTGCTCGACACCACGCTCGACTTGACCGGAGTGGCCTTCCTCGATCGTCCGCGGAATTATTCGCCGATCATTTCGCGGCTGCGCTGGCAAACGACGAGCTCGACAAATGTCGAATGGGACTTCGACTACGACACGAAGAGGGGTCGCTTCGATTCGAGCAATCTTTTTGCCTCTTACAAGCATGGGGATTTCTCGTTCTCAGTGAGCGACGCGCATCTGCACACCCTGCCGGGAGCCACGTCGCCGAGCACTCCGGTGAGCACCACCCCGGTCACCACCGTCACGCCCCCGGAAACAAACTTCAATCAGCTGCGGTTTACAGCGATCTATGGCAGCCCGATCAAGACCGGGTTCAGCGCGGGCGCAAATATGGGCTACGACTTCACGTTCAACAGCCTGCAATACTTCGGCGTGCAGACGACCTATAACTGGAACTGCTGCGGGTTGAGTTTTGAAGTGCGGCGATACTCGCTCGGGACGGTGCCGGAACACACGACGTTTCTCTATAACTTCACGCTGGCCAATATCGGGACGGCGGGCAGCCTGGGGTGGGCGCAGCGGGTGTTCTAAGCCTTTCGCGCGCCGGGAGCAGGCCGCCAAAAATGAGATAATCGAAGCATCCCCTGAGGTGGTTGGCTTGCAGCGAATTCGACTCACCCTTGTATGTCTGCTGGCGCTGGCCGCCGCGGGATGCAAGGCCCAGACAGCTCCGCAGAACAATCTCGACCAGAAGACCACGCGCAAGATTGAAGTGCTGGTACGCGCCAAGCTCAGCGTGCCTTCGGAGTACCTGATCTCCGTCGGGGCGCGTACCCCGAGCGACGTGGCCGGATATGACACCGTGCAGGTTACATTTTCGCTGCCCGGGCATCCGGATCATAGCCAGACAATGGCCTTCCTTATTTCGAAGGACGGCAACACACTGGCGCGACTCTCGAAATGGGATATCAGCAAAGACCCGGTGGATATGATTCCGTCGGCCGATCGACCGGTGCGAGGGAATCCGAATGCGAAGGTGGTGATCGTCAACTATGACGATCTGGAGTGCCCGTACTGCGCGAAGATGCACGCCGAGCTGTTTCCGGAAACGCTGGATCACTACAACGGCCTGGTGAAGATCGTGTATCGCGATCTGCCGCTCGAGGAGCTGCATCCGTGGGCGGTGCATGCGGCGGTGGACGCCAACTGCCTGGCGGCGCAGAGCACGCCGGCTTACTGGGGCTACGTGGATTATCTGCATGTGCATGGGCAGGACGTGACCGGCCCGGACCGCGATCTGAAAAAGTCCGACGCGACGCTCGACAAGCTGGCTCGCACGCAGGGGGAAGTCAGCAAGGTTGACCTGACGAAACTCGATGCATGCATCGCCAAGCAGGATGAGTCGGCGGTTAGGGCGGAGATGAAGCAGGCCGACAGCCTGGGAATTCAGCAGACGCCGACCGTATATGTGAACGGAGAGATGCTTGCCGGGGCGATGCCGACGCAGGCGTTGTGGGCGATTATCGACCGCGCGCTGACCTCGGAAGGGATCACTCCGCCGCCAAACGAATACAACCAGCCTAAGCCTGCGCAGCAGCCGAGCCAGCCGGGAGCGGTGACCCAGCCGGACGCGAAGGCACCCACAGCGAAGCCCGGAACGGGCAGCAAGTAAGGCTTGCCGCATAAATATACCCAAGGCCTGGATGAGAGTTCCGGGGCTAAAGCCCCCTTGTTGTGCGGAACTGATTCACCGGGCCAAAGCCCGGTGCTTCTACCGAAACAGTTATCGAAAACATTTGTGGGAAACTTCCAGGTATCCACCAGCCCTTCGCTTTGCAGTTCCCGCCCGGCGAAATTATGCTGGAGTAGACGTTCTGCGCCATCTGCAGACAGATCGAGCGCGGCTTTCGGCATTTTCGGAGTTACTGTGCCCCGTTGAAGGTGTGCCAGGTCGCCGCTTCCTGATGGTCGCGTCGACTTTTGACACGTGGGTTCGGGATACACCAACTCCGAAAATGCGATAGCGTGCGGCGCTCAAGGAGACGACTGTTGCCATTCCGATTGAACGCTGGTCCTGCCTTTCCCTCTAACTCTGCATTTGAAAGCAATATTCGAAAGGCCCAGGTTGCTCTGGCAGTCGTTGTCCTGTGCTTTGCCGGCGCGGTGGGCTGCCAGCGGGGACACAATCCCGATGCGGTGGCGACGGTGAACGGCAAGCCGATCCTGCGCTCGGAGATGGAGTCGCGGTACAGGGACACGCTGGGAGAATCGCACCAGCAGCCGCCATCGAAGGAGCAGGCCGACATTGTCAAACTGAATATCGTGCGCGACCTGATCGATCAGGAGATCGTGATGCAGCGCGCGGCGAAGCTGAACCTTTCGGCGAGCGATGAAGAGGTGGACAGCCGCATCAACGAGATCAAGGCGCCGTATACGCAGGAGGAGTTCAACAAGCTGCTGACGGACAAGCACATGACGCTCGATGACATGAAGCGGCAGATTCGCATCGCAAAGACCGAGGAGAAGCTGTTCAACAAGGAGATCAACTCCAAGATCAACATCACCGACAGCGACATCACGGGCTACTACAACGCGCACAAGTCGGAGTTCAACCTGATCGAGCCGCAGTATCACCTCGCGCAGATCGTGGTGACGTCGATTCCCGCGCCGGCGCAACAGGTGGGGAACCTGCAGAACAGCAAGGCGACGAGCGACGCCGACGCGAAGAAGAAGATCGATGCGCTGCACAACCGCATCATCAGCGGCGAGGATTTCGGGATGCTGGCGGCGAACTTCTCCGAGCGGCCGGATAATGCGCAGAGCGGCGGCGATATGGGGTTTGTGTCGGAGTCGCAACTGCGCTCGGAGGCGGAGGTGTATGCGGCGATCCAGAAGCTCAAGCCCGGGCAAGTGACGGATGTGCTGCCGCTGTATGAGAACACTCCGGCGGGCAAGAAGGCGGTGGGATATGCGATCTACCGGCTGCTGGACAGAGAGGCCGCGGGGCAGCGCGAGCTGAACGATCCGCGGGTGCAGCAGAAGATACGCGAGCAGCTGCGCAACGTGCGCTCACAACTGCTGCAGAACGCCTACATCGAGATGCTGCGCGACCAGGCGCGGGTCGAGAACTACTTCGCCGAGGAGATCTTCAAGAGCGGGGCGCAGTAGCGCGGAAGTTCTTCTGCCCTGGCTGTGTATTTGCCCCGATCTAAACCCTGTGTGACACAATTCAGGGTATGATCCGCTACGGCATTCTCGGCTTTGGACATCACGCGGAAAAGCGCCTGAGCAAGGGCTTTCGTGAGGCAAAGGACTCAAAGCTGGTCGGGCTGTGGAGGCGCGACGCGGCGAAGGCCGTAGAAGACGCGCACAAGTACTCCATCCCGCATATCTTCGAGACGCCCGAAGACCTATGCGCTTCGCCTGAACTCGACGCCGTCTTCGTTGCGTCGCCCGATGCTCTGCACCTGCCGCATGTGACGCTGGCGGCGAAGCACGGCAAGGCGGTTTTGTGCGAGAAGCCGCTGGGGATGAACGCCGACGAAGTTGAGGAGATGATCGCGGCGACGAACACGGCGGGAGTGCGGTTCGGGGTCGCGCAGAATATGCGCTATAACCGCAGCCTGGAACTGATGCGGAAGTGGATCGCCGAGGGACGCATCGGCAAGCCGGTGCTCGCGCACGCGCAGTTCGCCTACCCGGCGGCGGGCAGCCCGCGGACGTGGATCTACGATCCGGCGCTGGCGTGCGGAGGGCCGATCGGCGACGTCGGCATCCACTGCATCGATGGGCTGCGGTATCTTCTCGGCACCGATGTGACAGAGGTGAGCACGCTGGCGCACGGCGATGCGGCTTCGGGCGGTGTGGAGTCGTATGCCGTGATCGGGCTCGATCTCGCGTCAGGGGCGATGGCCACGGTAACGACGACGACGCGCGCGGAGTATCGCACGGTGGTCGAAGTGACGGGCGAGACCGGCGCGATCCTCTGCGAAGACGGGCTGACGGTGGATTTCCCGGTAGATGTGGTCTTCCGGCGCGGGGCGAACATCCTGGCGAGCGAGACGGTGTCGAACGAGGACGCCTACAGCCTGATGCTGGATGGGTTTTCGGCCTGGGTCGAGGGCAAGGGCGAATATCTCGCTCCAGGGAGCGACGCGCTGCACAACCAGCGGGTGCTGGATGCGGCGTATGCGAGCTGGCGGGACGGGATGCGGAAGGTGATTGCGTAGAGACTTCGCTTACTGCTCCGGCAAACTCTGGAGGTTGTTTTTTACGATTTTCGTGTGCGGATGCTCGGGGCCAAATCGTTCCAGAAAAGTTGAATAGGCCCTGCGCAGCAGATCGCGCGCTTCTTCCAGTTGCACCAGATCTTTGAGCACCGTCCCCAGATTCGACTGCCTGATGGCGATCGAGGGATGGCCCGCTTCGAACCACGCCTCATCCGAAGCCAGCGCCTTGCGCAGCAGATCGCGCGCCTCTTCCATCTGTCCCAGATCCTGCAGCACCAACGCCAGATTTGACTGACTGATGGCGATCGAGGGATGGCCGGGTTCGAACGACGCCTCATGGGAAGCCAGCGCCTTGCGCAGCAGATCGCGCGCTTCTTCCGGCTGCCCCAGATCCTTGAGCACCAGCGCCAGATTCGACTGCCTGCGGGCGATGGAGGGATGGCCCGGTTCGAACGACGCCTCATCGGAAACCAGCGGTTGGCGCAGCAGATCGCGCGCTTCTTCGAGCTGCCCCAGATCGCTGAGCACCGTCGCCAGATTCGACTGATTGCGTGCGATCGAGGGATGGCCGGGTTCGAACGACGCCTCATGGGAAGCCAGCGCCTTGCGCAGCAGATCGCACGCTTCTTCGAGCTGCCCCAGATTCCTTAGCACCAGCGCCAGATTCGACTGACTGCTGGCGATCGAGGGATTGCCCGCTTCGAACGACGCCTCAACGGAAGCCAGCGCTTTGCGCAGCAGATCGCGCGCTTCTTCCAGCTGCCCCATATCTTTTAACACCGTCGCCAGATTCGACTGACTGGTGGCGATCGTGGGATGGCCCGGTTCGAACGACGCCTCAACGGAAGCCAGCGCCTTGCGCAGCAGATCGCGCGCTTCTCCCAGCTCTCCCAGATCCTGAAGCACCAGCGCCAGATTCGACTGACTGCGGGCGATGGAGGGATGGCCGGGCTCGAACGACGCCTCAGCGGAAGCCAGCGCCTTATAGAACGCATTTCGGGCCGCGGTGAACCTGCCCATCGTTTGATGATGTATTCCGACAAAGTTCAGTAGGGTTCCCGTATCTTCGGAGCTGAGTTGATCCGCTGAAGCCAGGAACTCGGCGTGAGGAAGGAGAGATTCCAGCTCACGATTCGTGCTCGCGCCGGGATTCTGGTTGGCCCTTTGCATCTGCTCTAACAGAGCTTCGCGACATCTCTCGAACGGTGACGCATCATCCATCGCGTTCCGGTGCCGGGCATATGCAAGAATCAAACGGTGCGCCAGCGGGTCACCATCACTGGACAATTCCACCAGCGATAGCCTCGCCAGCTCATTTACGCCTCTACTCAGTTCATCGCGCATGGACGACTCCATCGGAGAATTCAGGACGATGCGCAGGAATCTCTTCGGCACAATCGCCGGGGCCAGTTCACCCATCACGCGCAGAATCTGCTTTGCCGCATCGGATGCAATATTCCAGCTCAGCTGAAACGTTGCGGCCACGTCCAGATCGTGCCGGCTCGGCAGTTCATCTCGGTACTCCGACGCGAATTCTTTCAACATCTCGACCTCGCCCTCGCGTCTCATTTCTTCGATCAAGTCTGCGATGCTGAGATCCTTGCGGTAATTTCAGATAACTCTTCGACAATTCAAGGGCCAGCGGCAGTCCCCCCAGCCGCTCCGCCAGTAGTTCCGCAGACTTCCCCAACTGCCGTTCGCCCGAGTTCAGCAGTTCCACGCTCTCCCCGACGGAAAGAACGGGCAGGCGAACTGTGGAGTAACCCAGGTCTCGCCGCCGGGTGGTGATGACCGTATGCACTCGTCCCGTGGTCGGCAGATAGGCCCGTGGCTTCACGTCTTCGGGTAGATTGTCGAGGATCACCAGGCAGGGCAGATTGCGGGCATTCAATCCGCGCCACAGCTGCGCAACCTGCTCGGCCTCCTCGGTCTTCGTGTCAACCTCCACGCCTGCTGCGGTGCTGATCTGTGTCACCAGATCAAGCACGCCGCGATCGGCATTCACCCAATACACCCCGCCCGGATAGACGGAGCCGAAGCGATGGGCATATTCGATGGCCAGCTGCGTCTTTCCCAGCCCCCCGGTCCCCGGCAACAACACCGGTGCCCTGCAGAACAGTCGTGTTGTCCCGAAACAGCGAGTCATATAGATCCCAGATTGAGCCGACACGTCCTACGAATTTGTCGCCGAGCGAGTGGTAGGGCATACGGTGGCGCTCGGGAAGCGGATGCACCGGCGGAAGCTTGCTTCGATCGGCAGCGACAAGATCGCTCTGCGGTATTCCGCCAAGCTCGCTGCAGACGCGTGCGTAGTTCTGTTCGAATAGCGAGCTCGTGGAAACGTCAATCGTCTGAACCTGGCGGAGGAAGCGCGGAAACGTAGGTAATTTCCCGCAGTCGCGCAACATCAGCGGCCGCACTTTACGGTTCAGGCCGCTGGGATCGTCGGCGATGCTGCTCGTGCGTTCAACTTCTACCCATTCGGAGTTGCAGAAGTCGGGAGACAGGACGAACACAACATACTTGCATTCATCGAGTGCTCTCTCCAGCGCCTTGACCCAGTTATCCCCCCATCCAATCGATTCGATGTCGAAGAAGCAAGAGACGCCATCGCGCGTCAGCCGGCGGTATAGCTCTTTGACAAATTCCTTGTCCTTACTGCTGTGACTGAGGAAGACCTCATAAGGGGATCCTGCCATCGGATTATGCGACCCCTTGGCGGACGATAGCGCCCAATCGGCGCATACAAGCTATATCACGCCCATCTCGTTCAATACTGCGAAGTCGCCCATCAGGGGGAGGGGTCAGCTAACGCTGGTGCGGGAGCGGATGGGAGCGGCGGGGACGCCGGCGACGGTGGCTCCGGCAGGGACGTCACGGGTGACGACGGCATTGGCTCCGACGGTTGCGCCGTCGCCTATGGTGACGCCTCCGAGGACGGTGACGCCGCGGCCGATCCAGACGTCTCTGCCGATGACGATGGGGCGGGCGGTGTGTCCGGACTGGCGGATGGCCGCGCCTTCGCTGCGCTGGTGGTTGGCGTCACGGATGCTCGAATACTCACCGATCATGGTGCCGGCGCCGATGGTGACTCCCGCCATGGCGACGATGTGAACGCCGCGCGAAATGACGACCTCGTCGCCGATGTCGATGCGCGCGTCGTGCTGGGTTTCAAGATGCAGGCCAGCATAGAGCAGCACGTTTTCGCCGAAACGGACGTTGCGGGTTCCGTCGACAAAGGCGCGGCCCTCGATGACCAACGAGGCTGGGGCGGGGTGGGCAAGGTCAGCCGAGAGGACAGCGTGGGCGTAGATGCGCGCGAGGCTTCGGCGCAGGCCTCGCGTGGGCCGCAGCAGTGCGGCGAGCGCAGGGCTTAGAGTGCCTTTCAGGCCGCGCTTCATCGCACAGTTACCTCGCTGCGGTCGTTAGTAACCACTACGCTATTATCAATATTTGAAACTATGCTTATTACCATTTGGTTACCAAGGCCGGGGCGGAGAGATGCGGCCGCCCTGGGTGTCCTGCCAGGCCTGGTTCATGATGCCGATGAGCTTGCGGTGCTCGCGCACGCGGGCCTGGCGCCGCGGGTCACGGCTGAAGCGGTTGCGCAAGACCACGAGGCGGTAGAGTCCGGTCTCGAGCATGCGGGCTCCCCATGCCGCAGCGCCGTGATGCTTGCGGTAATAGAGCAGCGTGCTGCGCATGCGCCAGAGCACGAGCTGGGCACCGGCCTTCGACATTTCGAGCGACTTGACCTGCCGCGAGGATTCGCCGCCGATGTGGGTTACGACGATGTCGGGCCAGTACATGATCTTGTATCCGGCCTCGCGGATGCGGCGGCAGAGATCGACTTCTTCGGAGTAGAGAAAGAACTCGGGATCGAAGAGGCCAGCTTTCTTCAGCGCCTCGGCGCGGATGATGGAGAAGGCCCCGGGGACCCAGTCGCACGCGCAGGGCTCCATGGGGTCGGCCCAGGTGCGGTCGAAGCGGCCGAAGAGGCGGGACTTCGGGAACTTGCCGGCAAGTCCGGTCATGACGAAGAGGTCGGTCGTGAGGGACGGGAACATACGGGCCGAGGGCTGCCAGGAGTCGTCGCGGCCGACGAGGCGCGCGCCTGCGAGGCCGACGCCGGGGGTCTGGTCCATGTAGCGAACGGCTAGTGCGAGGGATCCAGGGCGGAGGAAGGCGTCGGAGTTGAGCAGGACGGGGTAGCGGCCGCGCACGACTTCGAGGGCGACGTTGTTGGCGGAGGCGAAGCCGAGATTTACCGGGCTGAAAAAAAGACGCACCCAGGGAAAATCGCGCTGAATCATCTCTACGGAGCCATCAGAAGAGTTGTTATCGACAACCAATACCTCCGCGCGGAGGCCGGCGGATTCGCGTTCGACCGACTGGAGGCATTCGCGCAGGACCTCGCGCGTGTTGAACGACACGATGACGATGGAGACGTCGAAGGTCTCGACGGAGGAGTCGAGTTTGGTCATGGGCTCAGCGCCTGCTAGGAGTCGAAGCAACTTTCGAAAGTGGACGCCAGTAATTTGAGATTAACAGGCAGGTTATATCGTTCGATCACGCGGGCGCGGCCGGCGGCTCCGAGCCGTTCGCGCAGATCGCGGTCGACGACCAGGGACTCAAGGGCCGAGGCGAGACATTCGACGGAAGAGGCCGGAACGAGCAGGCCGTCCTTGTTGTCGCGAATGAGCTCGGGAATGCCGGCGATACAGGTGCTGACGCAGGGGATGGCCATGGCCATTGCCTCCATGAGCGCGACGGGGATGCCCTCGGCGAAGCTGGCGAGGGCGAAGATGTCAGCTTCCGCCAATTGCTGCCGGGTCTGGTCATGGTTGAGGGCACCGCAGAAAGTGACACTCGATTCCAGGCCCTTTTCAGTAACCTCGCGTTTGAGGTTGGGTAGGTCGGGTCCACTTCCCACGAAGGTGAGGCGAATTGCGTGGCCCTTTGCGTGCAGACGGGTGAAGGCGCGAAGGAGAATATGCTGACCCTTTGCCGGCACGAGTCGGCCGACGCAGACGATCTCGAGGCCGCCGTTCGCAGGCCGTACGACGGGCTTGAACTCTTCCGGATCAACGCCGAGGCGGACGACGTGCATCTTGTCCCAGTGCGGCGGATCGCAGTATTTCATCAGCTGGCTGCGGCAAAAGTCGCTGATGCAGAAAATGAATTTCGCTTTTTCGATCTTGCGGGGAAGATAGGCGTCATCGACCTCGTAAAACTCTTCCGGGCCGTGAATGGTGAGGGAATAATCAAGTCCCCAGGTTTCGGCCGCTATCATAGCGACGGTTGCAACCGACCCACCGAAATGAACGTGCAGGTGGGAGAGGCCTCGCTGTCTCATCCATCGACCGAGCAGAAATGCCTCAACCATGTAAAACAGGGCGTAAATTTTACGGGAGATATCCCAACGGCCGAGACGCAGGCTAGCCCTAAGTCCACGAAATGCGGCGGCCGGCCAAACTAAAGTAACTGTTACGATTACGAAAAGAGCTTCCCATATTGAGGTGTGTTTCAGATAATAGGTTCTGTCCGCTTCCTCCGCTTCTTGTGGTGGTAATTCGGACATGGGCCGATCAGGTGGATTGACAGACGCGACATCAATTTGAAAACCCATACGGCGCAGCCCCAGGATTTCTTTCAGGAAGAACGTATGAGACACCGCAGGATAGCGGCTGAGGAAATAAGCCATACGAAATTTTTCTGATTTTAGCGCCATGTTTGCGAGTAATTATTTATAGTAATAAAAAACACAAAATATCCCAGTTACTTTTAGCTCATCTCTGAGCCGTTCTCTGCCGATTACCAAAATCAGAAGTTGCTAATCCTGTGCAGGAGAATAGATCGAAGGGCGAAAAGTTAGCTAGAAATTTGGGTGACTTCTGTATACTCGCCCAAACCTGTCTTCCTCAGAGAATCAAGTAAAAAAAGTACTCAAAAAGTACCCAAATCTTTCCCTACTCATTTCATGTCCGGTTTTACCTACACACAAGAACTGTCGGAGGTTCGTAAATCATGCGCTTGTGGTGCACCAACATAAAGCCTCGTTATTTTCCATTATTCGTCATCATCTTAACTTTCTCTCTTGCGGGCGGGTCGCGTGCAGCGGCTCAAAGCGTCAGCACTGTCACAATGACAGACACAACCGTGGTAAGCAATACCGCTAGAGCGGGAATCAACCTCGACCAGCCGTCGCCCGGGTTTCCGAATATGAAGAACTACTTCGCGTATTCGAATCCGGGTTTCGAGCCCATGCTGATGCAGCAGATCTTTCAGTTTCAGGGCACGAATTCGAACTCGTCTCCCACCAGCTTCCAGTGGGATGTCAACAACACGCAATATGAGGGCTACGACCAGAATCAGTGGGCCGGAGCGACCTTCACGGTAATTCAGGGCTCGTATGCAAGCGGTACTTCCGATCCCGCGCTGGGGTGCACCGGTACGATTGCATCCAGCGCCAACGTGTCGGGCGCAGGGCCGACCTTCAAGACCAATCCGGCGACCAGCCAGGGCTCGAGCGGATGCGCGGGCAGTCTCGGTCTTGCCGGCCAGGTGATCATTGTCTCGACCAACAACAACATGTCGAACGTATTTCCGACGCCTACCAGCATATGGACGGCGGCGGGAGGGATGAACGGGTCACCGTTCGGCGTGTCACTGGGCGGAGGCGCCACGGTTTCGTCGGACACGACGGACCTTTGCGCGACCTGCGGCCAGCAGTCGCTGCTACTCACGGTTCCAAGCGGCGGCAGCGCTACGCTGAGCGGCGGTCCCGCTCTGAACGTACCGAGCGAGAAGAGCGTTGTGCTGAACGGGACTTACACGATCTCGTTCTGGGCGAAGACGACTGCAGCGACAGCACCCAAGGTAACGTTCACCCTGACGCCGCGATCGGGGTCAGCCTGCACGCAGACGTTCAGCGGGTCGAGCAGCCAGGCGATTACTTCCACGTGGACGCAGTTCAGCTTCACCTGCTCCTTTGCCGAGACCCCGAGCGCAGGCGGTCCGTATCCGTTCGTCGCGCAGGTCTCGATCCTGCCGACGACCAGTGCTACGACGACGCTGGAATTCGACAACATCAGCATGGTGAACAATGCCGATACCAACCCGACGCCGTTCGCCGATTCATACGTGAACGCACTCAAGGCGTGGTGCCAGTCCTCGGCCAACTCGACGGGACCGGCATGCACGCTGCGTTATGGGGCACATCCTGACTCGGAAACGATGGCGAACTGGGTAAAGCCGACGTTCGAGCATCAACCATCGATCGAGGAG
Organism: uncultured Acidobacteriaceae bacterium; assembly: GCA_963782175.1. Lineage (GTDB taxonomy): Bacteria > Acidobacteriota > Terriglobia > Terriglobales > Acidobacteriaceae > Silvibacterium. Next base: position 913,652 of record CAWAIX010000001.1, on the reverse strand, counting down.
ATGGGTGCAATTTCGAACGCGTACAGCACCATCAAGCCGAACCCGAACGACTTTCTGGCTCTCTGCGCTTATATTGGCGCGACTCCGGTCCTGATCTTTCCCTCGACGATGACGCCGACGGAAGTGCAGGAGCTGGTGGACTTCCTTGAAGGGCCATCGACTACAACCTATGGAGCGATCCGCGCCAGTCTCGGGCAGGTGGCGCCGTGGGTCGGGTCTTCCGATTCGCCGTTCTCGAAGATCTATCTCGAGTTCGGAAACGAGAACTGGAACGGCGGATTTCTCGGCCATATCTTCGGCTTCAACAGTTCGGCTCCGGCGTTCGTTGGGTTTTACGATTACGCGGTCAGAGCAAACGTCATATTTACGGCAGCGCGAAATTATCAGACCTCTCAAGGCTATAGCCAGTCGCCTACGAAGTGGGTCTTGAATTACCAAACGGCGGACAAGGGAGGCAATCTCCTGTACAGCGGGAATCAGGGGGTCCTTGCGACGGTCCACCCGGATGCCGTCGAGTTCAACGGCTACACGGCCTACAACATCAACAACACCAGCACGACGGGTTGCACGGGCAGCGGATCGACCAATGCCACCTGCCCTCTTTACGGACCAACGCTGACCGAGCCCTGGTCGAACACGCACGACCCGGCCTCGATGAGCGGCTTCGATCAGACCGTTCAGAAGCTTGCCAGTAACAATCTCTGCGGCCCTTCCGGCACAGCGCCCTGCGAGGCGATGGTCTATGAGGAGAACACAGGCACGTTCAACGCGAACACGGCGGGCCCATTCACGCAGGCTGTTTCCGACTCGTTCATCCAGACCGCGGTTCAGGGTGTCGTAACCGCCGATCAGCTGGGCGAGAACGATGCTGCCGGGATAACCAACCAGAACTACTTTGTGACGCAGCAGTACTACTTCGGTGAAGGCGGCGTGGATGTCCACATGTGGGGCACGATGATCGACACCGGCGGCGACTGCTCGATGACCAACAGCTCTTTGTTCGGGGGCGATTACTGCCCACGGCCGCAGATGCTGGCTGCGCAGGTCTACAACTGGTGCAAGATCGGGCCGATGGTTCAGACTTCGTGGACTTCGAACCCGACCTACAACCTGCCGGCAAACAACAACAGCGTCAATGCGATCAGCGGTGTTCCGGTGTTGCGCAGCTTTGCCTTTGCGCAAGGCAATGAGCGTTGCATGGTGGTCGTGAACAGCGACGTAAGCAGCTCGCACGCGGTGACATTCGCGGGTGGGAACGCTCCAACGAAGAACGTTACTACCTATCAGTTTGCCCCCTCGGCGCTGAACACCGCGAATGAGATGGGCGCTCTGGCCAACACAAGTACGTTGTCTGCGCCGATGTCGAACACCACGACGCCGGGCGTCGATGTCACCAACGGGTATACGGTACCTGCGCATAGCGTGACTGCCTTCCTGTGGCAGGCAAGCGGCAGCAGCGGCACCACACCGACGGCGGCGACACCGGTCTTCTCGCCGGGCGCGGGGACTTACACCAGTGCACAAACGGTGAGTATCTCGTCTTCCACTTCGGGAGCGAAGATCTACTACACCACCAACGGAAGCGCACCCACCACTTCGTCCGCTGTTTATTCGGGGCCGGTGACGGTTTCTTCCAACGAGACGCTGCAGGCCATTGCGGTTGAGTCCGGTTATACGACCAGCTCGGTTGCCTCGGCGGCCTACGTCATCAATACTGCTGCGCTTGCTGCTCCGAAGTTCAGCGTGGCTGCCGGAACCTACAGCACTGCCCAGACTGTGTCTATCTCCGCGGCGAGCGGTGCAACCATCTACTACACAACGAACGGAACTGCGCCGACGACCTCCTCGTCGAAGTACACGGGAGCGATCACGGTCAGTTCTACCGAGACGATCGAAGCGATCGCCGTCGAGTCGGGCTACACAAACAGCCCGGTGGCGACTGCGACCTACACCATCAGCAAGACGCTGCCGGCTCCAACATTCAGCGTAGCCGCCGGTACCTACACCTCTTCGCAGACGGTGTCGATCTCGGATGCGACCGCGGGCACGACCATCTACTACACAACCAACGGAACCACGCCGACGACTTCTTCCGCGAAGTACGCGGGAGCGATCACGGTGTCGGCGACTGAGACCCTGGAAGCGATTGCGGTTGAAACCGGCTATACCAACAGCGCGGTGGCGACTGCGGCGTACACCATCAGCAAGGCGCTGCCGGCTCCGGCGTTCAGCGTAGCCGCCGGTACCTACACTTCTTCGCAGACGGTGTCGATCTCGGATGCGACCGCGGGTACGACCATCTACTACACAACCAACGGAACCACGCCGACGACCTCTTCTGCGAAGTACACGGGAGCGATCACGGTGTCGGCGACTGAGACCCTGGAGGCGATCGCAGTCGAAACCGGCTATACCAACAGCCCGGTGGCGATTGCGGCGTACACCATTGGCGGAGGCTGCTATATGTGCTATGCGGCGACTCCAACTTTCAGCGTTCCGGCCGGAACTTACACCGCTACGCAGACGGTTTCGATCTCGGATACGACCGCCGGCGCCAGCATCTACTACACAACCAACGGAACGGCCCCGACTACTTCGTCCACGAAGTACTCGGGACCGGTAACGGTGTCGGCTACTGAAACTCTGGAAGCCATTGCAGTCGCGACGGGGTACACGAACAGCCCCGTCGCCTCGGCGAGCTACGTTATTTCTGATCCGCCGCCGACTACGCCCAATGGCGTAATCAACATCAGCAACTTCGCCAGCGCGGCGTCTCAGTTGAATATGAACGGGAATGCAAAGCTGGATGGCGCCAAACTGCAGCTCACCAATGGCGGGCTTTACGAGACCAGCTCCACCTGGTACTCCACGCCTGTTAACGTAAGCAGCTTTACCTCGGACATTACCTTCCAGGAGACGGACGCCGTTGCCGATGGATTCATGTTTGTGATCCAAGGCTACAGCACCAAGGCTCTTGGCACAGGCGGCGCCGGGTTGGGCTTTGACAACATTCCGAAGAGTGTCGGTCTCAAGTTCTACCTGCACAAGATCGGAACGATTCCTGAATCCACGGGCCTGTACACGGATGGCGCGATGCCCTTCCTGACCACAGGTTCGATCAACCTGGTTCCGTCCGGCATCAGCCTGACAAGCGGCGACACCATGATGCTGCATCTGGCGTACAGCGGAACCACCCTCAACATGACGCTTACCGATACGGTCACGGGCAAGGTCTTTACCCAGGCCTTCAGCGTGAATATCCCGTCTACGGTCGGCGGCAGCACGGCATACGTCGGCTTTACCGGAGCCAGCGGCGGAGCTGGGGCCGATCAGGAAATCCTGTCCTGGAGCTACTCCAACTAGCTTCAAGCCAGCCAACCACAAGCCGGGCCGGGAAGGACTCCAACCAGAGTCTCTCCCGGCCCGCTTTTTTGTGGGCAGGCCGCTTACGGGAGGGATGATCCGCTGAAGACGGCGAACTCGCGGATGGCGGGCCGGCCTGAAGCCTGAAGCAATCTGAGGCGCACGGCCTTTGCCGTTACGGGCGTGAAGATGTCAATTTTCTTGTGGCCGATGGCGTAGGCATGGGCGACCTCTTTCCATTGGGCATCAACCAGCACATCTACGGAATATTCTTCGACGTGCTGGCCGTCGTTCAGCCGTTCCATGGTCATCACGCGGTCAAAGGTCTGCGGCCGAGGAAAGGTGACGGTCAGGACGGGAATGCTCCCGTCGATTGCCGGGGACCAGAATGTATCCGGGTCACCATCGAGCGCCCGCTCGGCATTTGCGTCGACAGGCTGGTGATTGAGCGCGAGATTCTTTCCGTAGACGGCCTTCACTCTTGCTCCGAACTCGGCCAGCCGCTGCGTATCCGCCGCAGGGAGCTGTCCTGTCCGGTCGGGTGCGAGGCCAAGCATGAGCTGGGCGCCGCGGCCTACGGTGTTGTTGTAGATGTCCATCAATTCATCGACGGTCTTGAGAGTGGTTCCGGCATTGGGATGCCAGAACCACTGCTCTCTATGCAGCGGTGTATCTGCCTCGACGGGCCGCCAGCGCAGATATCCAGCGCGATCGACTACGTTCCAGTTTTCAAAGGGGACTTTGCCGCTCTCGGTCCCGACCCAGCGGAGGTCTGCATATTTGTAGAGGGCCACATCGGCAAAGACCATGGTGTTGGGCTGGTAGGTTCGCAGCTGTTCGATTATGGTGTCGAAGTCGTAAGTGCGGCCTTCACTGCCCGCCCCGTCGAGCCAGAATTCCTCGAGAGGGCCATAGCCGGTCGACAGCTCCTCGAGCTGCGCGAGGTAATACTTGTCGTACTCCGGCGGATTCTTATAGCGCGGCTCGTGGCGGTCCCAGGGCGAGAGATAGACACCGAAGCGCAGGCCGTATTTGCGCGCCGAGTCCGCAGCCATGCGAACCAGATCGCCCTTTCCGCCGAGCCAGGGGCTGCTCTTGACGCCGTAGTCGGTCTGAGCGCTCGGCCATAGCGTGAAGCCGTCGTGATGCTTGGCCACCAGGACGACGTAGCGGATGCCGGCGTTTCTGGCGGCCTCCATCCACTGATCGGTGTCGACACGGGTGGGATTGAAGACCTGGGGCGATGCGGTGCCGTCTCCCCATTCGCGGTCGAGGAAGGTGTTGGTGCCAAAGTGAATGATGGCGCCTATCTCGAGGTCCTGCCACGCGAGCTGCTGAGGGCTCGGCTTGATACCGGTAACGTTCTGGGCGGGGCTCGGTGAGAGCAGAGTGGCGATCGACAGAAGCAGGAACAGGGTACGTACGGCCGGCAACGTAAGCCTCCTGGAGATTGCTAGAAGCTTACTGGAATGACCGGCGTTACCTGGGTTTGGCGGCGGGCTGGGCGTTGAGCTCGGGCAAGTTCGTGCGAGCGAGCACGGTTTCGACGGTTTTGAGGTGCCGGCGCATGGCCGCTCGCGCGCCTACCGGATCGTGCGTCAGGAGGGCGGCGAAGATGGCTTTGTGTTCGGCGAGGGTGCGCTCCTGGTTGGCCATGTGGCCGGTGAGGTCGCTCAGCTTGTGAAAGATGGGCGAGAACATTCCCTGCCAGAGGCGCGCGACGAGATCGGCGAGGACGCTGTTGCCGGCGACGTTGGCGATGGCGACGTGAAAGGCCTGATCGGCTTCGCGCGCATGGGCGCCGGCGGCCATGATGCGCTCCATGTCGTGAAGGGTGCCTTCAATGGCGGCGAGGTCGGAGTCGGTGGCACGAACGGCGGCTTCAGCGGCAACTTCTCCTTCGATCAGGAGCCGGGCGTGCAGGAGTTCGAAGGGCCCGGGGCCAGCGTCCATCACGGGGATGGACAAACGGGCGTGGTCGCGGACGTAGGTCCCCGAGCCGGTGCGGATCTCGACGAGGCCGGCGATTTCGAGCGCAATGAGAGCTTCGCGGACGATGGGCCGGCTGACTCCTAATTGCTGGGCCAGGTCTTTTTCGGCGGGCAGGCGGTCTCCGGCGGAGATGCTGCCGGCCTGAATCTGCTGCCTGATGCGCTCGGCGACCTGTTGATACAGACGCCTGCTTACGATGGGATCCAGCGCCATTCCCTCCACACTCGTTTCCGGGGGTGATTCTCTATCGTAAGTCACGTTGTCATTCCCGCCCGCGTTCCGAATACCAGCTACCGGATCGGCACTACCGGGTCCTGAGCGGCTGAGATCGTCAAGCTGCATGACAGGTTTACTCCGGTTTGGAGGTGGCGTCAACCTGCCCTCCCCGCCGTTGTGGTGCCCCATATTAAGTAAATACGTGGATTCAAGGGAATTAGTTGCTCGAGAACAGATCAGCCCCGAGATTTGTGACGAAAATCTGTCTTACAGCTTGACAACCCTGTTTTGGGATAGCTAATGTGCGCACTGGCCGATTTCAGTTCGTTTCTGCAGCACTTTTTTGGAGGACATGATGACGACACGACGGATTCATCCGATCCGGAGGGCTTCAAACTCGCCTGCCAGCTGGTTCCAAGGCTTCGCGGCTGTGCTGGCGATACTGTTGCTTGTGCTGACAGGGCCTTTCACTCCGCGGGCGCATGCACAGGCGGTTTCGGCAACCCTGGTGGGCACGGTAACCGACACGTCGGGAGCAAGTGTGGCCGGGGCGCAGGTCACGATCACCGAAACAGCAACCGGCATCGGCCGCAGCACGACGGCGAATGAGAGCGGCAACTATACGTTTCCCGATCTGACACCGGGAACGTACTCGATAGTGGTGACGGCGCAGGGGTTCAAGAAGGAAGCGCGGCCTAGCGTCGATGTCGTGGTCAATACGACGACGCGCGTCGACCTGGCTCTGCAGCCCGGCAGCGCGACGGAGACTGTGACGGTCACCGCGGCACCAGCAATCCTGCAGACCGACCGCGCCGACGTAAGCACGAACCTCGAATCCCACACTCTCCAGAACATGCCGGTTTCGGTGAATCAGAACTTCCAGTCGCTGCTCACGCTGGTGCCTGGCGTTGGGCCTCCGGTCTTCCAGCACTCGCAGTTCTTCAATGCGGCGAGTTCGATTCAGACGGAGGTGAACGGGCAGCCACGCGAGGGGAACAGCTATCAGATCGAAGGCATCGACGACGATGAGCGGACCGGACTCCTGCAGATCCTGATTCCGCCGATACAAGCCATCCAGACCGTCGACGTCTCGACAAGCAACTATGACGCCGAGCTCGGCCGCGCCATCGGCACAGTAAGCAACGTGATCATCAACTCCGGAACCAACCAGTTTCACGGCATGGTCACCGAGTATGTGCAGAACAGCGCATTCAACGCGCGCGCCTACTTCAACAAGAGCGTCGGGCACCTCGCCTACAACTATTTCGGCGGAAGCTTTGGCGGCCCCATCATCAAGGACAAGCTATTTTTCTACGGCGACTACCTCCGCTCGCCCGACCACGAGGCCAACTCCAACATTCTGAGCATTCCTCCGCCGCAGTGGTACACGCCGAATGCGGCGGGCAATATCGATCTGAGCGGGCCGCTTCAGGCCAATGGCAAAGGACAGATCTACGACCCTGCAACCGGCAATCCCGACGGCACGGGACGCACCCCGTTCCCTGATAACCAGATTCCGTATAACCGGGTGAATCCTGTATCGATCGCACTCATGAAGCTCTTGCCGGCACCTAATGCGAATCTTGGAACCGCAACGACCACCGCGGCGAACGACTTTTCCATCAATCTTCCCTTCCAGAAGACCACAGAGCGATACGACGCCAAGATCGACTTTCAGATCACGCAGAAAGACCACCTGAGCGGCCGTTACAACCGCCAGAACATCACGGTTTTCCAGGCCCCCGCCTTCGGACCTGCGGGCGGCGGCCCTGCCCAAAGCGCGTTTGCCGGAACTGGCACGCAGGGCACCTACAGCACCGGTCTGAACTATGACCGCGCCTTTTCGAGCACGCTTCTCACTGAAGCACGCGTGGGAGTCGCGCATTACGGCAATAGCGCTACTCCTACAGGCTACGGAACCGACTACGCGACGCAGATCGGCATTCCCGGTGTGAACATCAGCCCGTTCACGAGTGGGCAAGTAGGCATCATCATGTCCGACTTCGTAGGAGGCAGCACAAGCAACCCGATTATCGGCTACTCCGCCTCGTTGCCGTGGATCCGCACCGAGACCAACGTGGATGTGGTCAACCACTGGACCAGGATTGTGCGGAATCACACCTTCAAATTCGGCATCGACCTTCGCCGCATCCACGACGACCTGCTTCAGGATCAGACCTTCAGTCCCCGCGGGCTCTACACCTTCTCTGAGACCAATACAACGATCAACCAGACGGGCGTGGCAACCAACATCGCAAATCAGATGGCCAGTTTCCTCCTGGACGAACCCTCTGGGGTAGGCCGGGACATCAATACTTATTTTCCCGCCCTTCGTGCCTGGTGGTTCTTTGCCTTCGGCGGAGACAAGTGGCAAGTCACGCCCAAATTGACCCTGGATCTCGGCCTGCGCTGGGAGTTCTACCCTCCTGCAACGCCGAAGAGTGCCGGAGGCTTCTCGAACTACAACCCCAGCATCCATTCTCTGGTCATAGCCGGCGTCGGTTCCAATCCGTCCAACCTTGGCCTGGATACCCGCTACACCTACTTCGCACCGCGTGTCGGATTCGCCTACCGCGCGACAGAACAGACCGTCCTTCGCGGTGGCTTCGGCATCAGCTATACGCCTTTCGAGGACAACACCTACGCTTACAACTATCCGGTGCGCGCCAACAACCAATATCTCCAGCCGAACAGCTATCAGCCCGCAGTTTTGGCCGATGGAGTTACACCCGCCACCTTCCAGGCGGGCTTTCCAGCACCAGTACCTGTCGTCATTCCGAGCAACGGCATTCTCGACGTAACCTCAAGCTCCTTCCTTCTCAAACAGTCCTATGTCGAAATTCCCAAGAACTACCACAACCCCTATGTGGAGTCGTGGAACGTCACCGTACAGCAGGCATTACCTGCGGCGTTCAGCTTTCAGGTGTCCTACGTAGGCAATCACGGCGTTCACATCGGGGCGTCCCAAAACGTAAATCTTGCGCCGGCGCTTGGCCTGGGCACCGCTGGCTACCCGGAAAACATCGCCTTTGGACGCACAGCTGCGACCAATGTTTATTTTGTGGGTTACTCCTCGAACTACAACTCCCTGCAGCTGCAGTTGAATCGCCGCTTCGCCAACAGCCTGGGCATGATCACCTCGTTCACCTGGGGCAAGGGACTCGGCTATCAGACCTCAGACGACGGCGGCGTGCTCTTCTGGCTTGATCAGCGTCACAACTACGCTCCCAACGACTACGACCATCGCCTCAACTTCGAGGAGAGCCTTACCTACGAACTGCCCTTCGGTCGAGGAAAGCGCTGGGTAACTTCCGGTCCAGCGTCTTATGTGATCGGCGGATGGAAGCTGGGGGCCATCATCTCCATCTACTCGGGGCTGCCCTTTAACGTGACGGCCAGCGGTGCAAACATCAACACCGCCGGAGAGCAGCAAATGGCGAACCTCGTCGGCGGCTTCCACGTCCTCCATCACATAGGGACAGGAAATCAGTGGTTTGATCCGACAGCCTTTGCTCAGCCGCCTGGCTGCCCGAAGACCGGGGCTTGCCCGCTCGTTTACGGGACCACTGTGGGCAACGTAGGCCGCAACGCATACTACGGCCCTGGATATATTCAGGACAATGTCTCGCTCTTTAAGACCTTCCCGATCAAGGAGACCCTTTCCTTTGAGTTCCGCGCCGATGCTTTTCAGCTCAGCAACACTCCTCAATTTGCCAGTCCGAACAGCAGTTACGGCAGCACCACCTTTGGACAGGTGACCAGCACGGTAGGCAGCGGCACGGGAGTCAACGGAATCGGAGGCGGCCGCGCGCTGCAGTTGGCCGGAACGCTGCGCTTCTAACTTTGCGACAACGGGATTCCGCAGTTCAACTGTGAACCCTCTGTCCTGACAGGTTGTATGCATCGTCGAGCTTTTTGGATATTTATTCGGAGGTGTGCAAACACAACGTAGCCTGTGGGCCTGCCATCCAAGCTGCGAGGAGGTATTCATGAACTGTATTCGCAGAGCTTTTGCTCTCACCTTGCTCACAGCAATGGCCCTCCCCGCAGGAGTTGGGTTCGCGCAGGATCACCACGATAACCACGCCTATGTCCATCACGAGGAATGGAAAAAGGGATATAAGATGCGCCAGGAAGATTGGTCTCGGGGGGAACGGGTCGACTATCACCAGTATCATCTCCGCACGCCTCCGCATGGCTATGAGTGGCGCGAAGTGGACGGTAATTACGTTCTCGCGGCCGCTGCAACGGGAGTGATCGCCTCTGTCGTCGTAGCCTCGGCCGCACACTAGTAGTTCATTAACCATTCCATTCTCAGTTTCATTAACCATTCAAGCTCCGATCGCTTTGGGCTTGTACCGCTGTTTGAGTTGACTTTTTGCTCCCCCAGTCTTCGCTGGCTGTCTCCCTGATCGGGATGCCGCCAGCGAAGGTTGCTTTGATCTATTCTTGAAAAGCATCCTTGAACGGAGGAGTAATGCCCGCATCACGTCGCGATTTTCTGTTTGGACTGGCCGCCGCTGGAGTGGCGGCCGGACTTCCGGGCACGGAGGTCCACGGTTCTTCGCAGGAAAGCTCGTCTGCCTGCCCATTCCGGCTGGCCATTATCAACGATGAGATTTCCGAGGACTTCGACCACTCCTGCCAGGTGGCGTCGCAGGAGTTCGGCCTCAATTGGATCGAGCTGCGCGGCATGTGGGGGAAGAACCTTACGGAGCTGGATGCGAAGCAGATCGACGACGCCAAGAAGATTCTCGACAAATACAAGCTGCGGGTGACCGACATCGCGAGCCCGCTGTTCAAGACTGACTGGCCGGGCGCGCCTCTGTCGAAGCTGAGCCCAAAGCGCGATCAGTTCCACGCGGATTTCGATTTCAAGCAGCAGGACACGCTGCTCGAGCATTGCATCGAGCTGGCGAAGGCGTTCAATACGGACCGCATCCGCTGCTTCGATTTCTGGCGGCTCGAAGATGCGAAGCCTTATCGCGAGGCCATGAACAAAAAGCTGACCGAGGCCGCGGAGGTTTGTAACAAACACGGGATCATTTTGCTGCTTGAGAACGAGATGGCCTGCAACACAGGCACGGGCGAGGAGGCCGCGGCGGTGCTGGCGGCGATTCCAAACAAGAATTTCATGGTGAACTGGGATCCGGGCAATGCCGGGACGTTTCCGGGGAATACGCCGTATCCCAATGGGTATGACGCGCTGCCGAAGGACCGTATGGGGCACTGCCACTGCAAAGATGTGAAGCGCGACGCGAATGGCAAGTACGAATGGGAGCCGGTGGGCGGAGGCGTCGTCGACTGGGTCGGGCAGTTCAAGGCGCTCCAGCAGCAGGGATATCACTATGCCGTGAGTCTGGAGACGCACTGGCGCGGTGCGGGAACTCCGGAGGCGTCGAGCCGCATCAGCATGAAGGGGCTGAAGGACGCGCTGAAGAAGGCGGGAATTAGCTGCTAGCTATGGTCCGGATCATTGGGCTGGCACAGGCGTAACGGCGGGGACCTGACTCGCGTCTCCGAGCAGCTCCCAGCGCTGGAGCGAAAGCGGGACGTTTCCGTTGTTCCAGACGAAGTCGTTGAAGTTGAGCATGGAGAAAGCCGGGCCCTGCTTGAGGCGGGCGTCCGACAGAAGCTCGATGATCTGGAGCTTGCCGATCTGGTAGGAGATGGCCTGGCCGGGCGTGCTCGAAAACATGGCAGCTTCGCCGAGGGCCGTCCGGCGATCCATGGGAACGGTGGCCGCCAGGTAGTTCGCGGCCTGCTCGAGCGTGAATTCGCCGAGTGCGAGCTTCACATCCACCTCGACGCGCAGTGCCCGCAGCCGCATGAAGTTGTAGATGGTGGCGCGGGTGTGGGGATTGTCTTCGAAGAATCCTGCCTGCAGCATCATCTCCTCAGCGTAGAAGCCGATGCCCTCGTTGGCGTTGGAGTCGTAGTAGTGGCGGCGGATGGGGTCATCGTTGTGCCAGCCGAGGCAAAGCTGGAAGTAATGTCCGGGCACGCCCTCGTGCACCAGAATCGGCCTTGGATCGCGGGCGGTTGAGAGCTGGAAGTAGCCGAGATCGGGGCTGGGCCGGCGGATGTAGCTGGTTCCGTCTTCATTCAGGCGCGAGGGTCCGGTGAGATCGTCGGTGACGCCGAGGCCTTCGAGCGGTTCGAGGTAGGCAGGCAGGAGCAGATTGCGGTAGTGCTTCATCCAGGACGGGACGGTGAGGATCTTCTGGCTGCCGAGGAAGGCGCGGACCTGGGCCTCATCGGATTTTTCGGCGGCAATCTGGGCGTCGGCGTTGGGGAAGATGGCAGCGGGCAAGAGTCCGGCGAGCCGCTGCTCCTGGTAGGCCTCGAAGGCGACGGAACGGCTCCACTCGAGGCGAGACATTTCGAGGAGCTGCTCCGGTGAATACGGCAGGAGGGCCACGTTGCGGAGGAACCAGATATAGTTCTCCGCGGCCGATCGCTGTGTCTGTGCGGGCCTGGGACAGTTTTGTTTCGACCCAGGCACGGTAGCCGGTGAGGGCGGACGATGCGGCGGAAATCGCCTGGGCGAGCTGCGGACGGTTGGCTTCACTGAACTCCGGGGCGAGTGCGGACTGGACCTGCTGCAGACGTTCGGAAATGCGATCGAGCGAATTGATGGCGAGGCGCGCGAAGGGCTGGCGTATGTCGGTGAGGTTCTGCCGGGCGGAGTCGATGGTCGCAGGAATTTGCTTCAGGCGCGCGAGGATTTCCTGCTGGCGCTCGGCGGAGAAGGGCGGAGGCGGCAAGAGCAGAACGTAGACGGAGCCGAGTGTCTGGTCGACGTAGAACGTCCGGATCGCGCTGCCAGTTCTTCTGGATGGCTAGCTCCCAGCGCACGCGTGCCAGTGCCGATGCGAGCAGGCGGTAGTCGACCTGATCGTGGACGGGGGCCTGCGCGGCGGGAGCGAGCGCCTTCCAGCGCTGCTCGAATTCACCGAGCTCATGGAGCCGTTGCTGGATGGTCTTTGGGGACCAATCCACGGTGAGGGCGGCGGGCCGGTCGATGCGGGGGATGTCGTCGCCGGTGAAGGGCTGCTCCACTGCACGCCATTGCCAGAAGCTGCTGCTGAGTTCGTCGAGGCTATGCTCGTCGGGGCTGGGCTGATCGGGGCCCTCGGGGCGAGCGGAGAGGCAGGGGATGAAGAGCAGAGACAGGACGACTGCGGACCACAGGGCTTTCAAAGGCGGCTCCGGAGGGGTTGATATTTCGAGTGGAGAAGCCAGTGTATCCGGTGCGCGTTCGGTCAACGCCGAAAAAGTGCAGAGAACGGCGGAATCTCCTTGCTCTGTATCATCAAATATGATGTAAATAGTATTCAGAAATGGAGAACGATTCATGGCAGCTTCGTTAGCGCTTCCCAACGTTCCCGGTTACAGATCTGAATCCTCCGCTGACCTGTCCGATCCTGCTACACGCCGACGCCTGAGCCCCGCGGCGGTGAAGGGCTTCCTGGCCGTCATGGAGAAATGGAAGCTGCGCGATCCTGAGGCGCGGCAGCTGCTCGGCGGCATGTCGACGGGCTCGTTCTATGCGCTGAAGAAAGAGCCGGCGGGGCGAGCGCTCGATCAGGATGCGCTGACGCGGATTTCGCTTCTGGTGGGCATCTTCAAGGCGCTGAATATTCTCTACAACCCGAAGCTCGCGGACGCATGGGTGACGCTGCCCAACACGAATCCGATCTTTCGCGGGCTGACGCCGGCAGCGTACATGATCCAGCGCGGGCAGCCGGGGATGGTCAGCGTGCGGCAGATGCTGGATGCGCGGCGCGGAGGGCAATAGCTCCGAGACGTGAGCTCTGAGACATGGCCTCCCCCACGCCACGCATTCCTGTCACGCACGTTGATCTGGAAGACACGCACCGGCTGATTCCCGCGAAGTACAGCATGGCGGGGACGGTGCTTTCGCGGTTGAGCACGGACGAGCGGCTGCTGGATGAGCTGCTGGAACTGGACGGCGCGACGAACGACCGCCTGCTGGGCGAAGAGGGCCTGCTGCCGGGGATCGGCGTGCATGAGCTGGTCTACGGGATCGACTACGCGCACATCGTGAATGCGGCGTTCACGCATGCGTCGCCGGATGGCGGACGCTTCAACACGGCGGGACGGGGCGCGTGGTACGCGGGACTGGAGCGGGAGACGTCGCTGGCCGAAGTTGCCTTTCACAAGCAGCGGCAGCTGGAAGAAGTGGCGTGGACCGAGGATGAGATCTCGGTATTCGACGACTATCTCGCGGATTTCACCATGCCGACGCACGATCTGACGGGCGGATCGGTGCGGTTCAGGAAATATCTGCGGCCGGGGCCGATACCGGAGTGCTATGCCGAGCCGCAGGCGCTGGCGGCGGAGCTGATGGCGCATCAGTCGAACGGCATTCTGTATCCGAGCACGCGGGGGCCGGAAGGGAAATGCCTGGTCTGCTTCCGTCCGGCGCTGGTTTATAACGTGCGGCGCGGCAAGCGTCTGCAGTTCACGGTGCGCGTGGGCGAGCCGTTCACGGAGCCACAGGCGCGGGAGATTCCGATCCCGAAGGAGTAGGTGCTCCCAGTCTCCCACCTCAAGCCAACGGCAGGCTAGAGTGGGGCACCGGTTTTCTTTTGTCTTGACAAGGGCAGTGCGGCGGCAGAGAGTGACTGGCGCGGCAAATGAAGGCCAGTTCTGCGTGCCGCATCCCCCTAAAAAATCGGAACGGAGATAAGAAAATGCTTGGGGATCTTATCGGCGAAAGCAAAGGCAGGAGAATTGTGCGGCGGATCCTGTCGATCGAACCAGCAACAGCAGAAGTAACCTTCGAGTCAGCCGGCACCGTCCTGGGAGTTGCGACCAACGAAACCGGAACCTATACCTCGGTGGTTCGCGCGGATGGATCCATTTTCGGCAATGGTCAGGGCTTGATGATCACGGCGGACGGCGACGGGATCACCTGGACGGGGTCGGGCCTGGGCAAGTTCGGTCCCGGCGGGTCGGTGAGCTATCGCGGGATGATCTACTTCCGGACGGACTCGCAGAAGATGGTGCGGATAAACAACGTGTGCGGGGCCTTCGAATTCGAGACGGATCCGGCAGGGAATACGAGTTCCAAGGTATGGGAGTGGAAGTAGGCGTTCCCCACTCAAGCCAACATAGGGCCTGAGTGGGCCACCCTCCAAATGTTCTTTCACCACAAAGGACACAAAGGGCGGTTGGGATCACCTTGCGGCGAGCTGCTCGGAGGCGACAAAGCTCTTTGCGTGGGCCGTCTCAGGACGCGAGGAGCTTGCGCCGTCGCCGGTTGATTTGAGCAGCGCGGCGTAATATTCGGCCGCGGCCTTCTTGTCTCCGGCGGCCTCGCCCGCTTCGCCGGCATGGTATAGGCCGTTGAAGCGGTTGGGGCTGAGCTTGAGTGCGACGCGATACTCGGCGAGCGCCTGCTGTGGCTGATGCAGTTCGAGGTACATGTCGGCCAGCATCTCGCGCGCAGGGATATCGACCTCGCCCTGGCCGACTTTGTCCTGCAGGTCGGCGGCGGCGCGCATCTGTTTGAGAGCCTCGTTATTACGGCCCGCAGCGAATGCGGCCCAGCCAGCGATTTGGTAGCGGCTGATCTGTGCACCGGTGGAGTCGGCGTAATAGGCGTGGCGACCCTTTTTGACCTCGGCCATCAGGGTGTCATACTTTGTCAGGTCGGCCTTTGCCTGCTCGGCGTGACGCAGATGGCCGTCGGCGATGGCGCGCGCCCACCATATCTGGGTTTCGACTTCGGGAGACGCATCGGCGGGCGCCTTGAGGGTCGAAGCGGTCTGCCAGTCGCGCATCTCGAGCGTGTAGATGACAGGGAATTCGCTGCGGTAGAACGGCACCATGCCGGCCATGCCGTGGACGTCGCCTCCCATGGCGGTGATGCGGTCGAGTACGGAGGGCATTTTGTCGAGCACGCCTTTGGCGTTGGCGTCCTGACCGCTCTGCAGGTAGGCGTACATCAGAAAGTCGTAGGAATGGGGCTCGTCCATGATGCCGCTTTCGCCGCGGGCTTCGGCGGCTTCAGAGGCCTTGATGGATCCGAGCTGGGAGTCGATGTCCTCGGGCCACATACCGAGGCGGGCGAAGATGTGTCCTGACATGTGGACGGCGTGCGGGCCGGAGGCGGCGATGATGCCGTAACGCTGGGCAGCGGCGAGGCCGTCAGGGGCCATCGCGGGGTTGTCGCAGGAATGGATGATGTAGTGGACGAGGCCGGGATTGTCGGGATACTTCGTAAAGAGCGGGGCGAGCACGGCCATGGCCTTGCGGTTCTGTGCGAGGCTGGTGTCGTCGGGCGGGGCGGCAGCGAGCAGCGACAATGCGTAGAAGGCGCCGGCATCGACGTCACCGGGATAATGCTGGTAGAGCGCGCCCATGGCGTCAGAGTATGCGGTGATGCGCGCCATGTAGTCCTTGCCGGGCTTGTAGAAGACGGCCAGCGCAGCGATGTACTCGCGCTCTCGAGGGGTCTTGGCGTTCAGCGATTGCGCCTTCTGGATTTCCTCCCAGCCGTACTTCATCGAGGCTTCGTCGGGGCGGTCCCAGATCTGGTGGAAGCGGCTCATGGCGAGTCCCCAATGGGCCATGGCGCAGTTTGGATCGGCTTTGGCGATCTGCTCGAACTGCGGGCCGACCTCCTCATACCAGAAGTCGTGCAGCAGGGCGACTCCGCGATTGAAGGAGGGCTGCACCGCGGGCGAGCAGGAGACGGCGAAGGAGACGGTGCCCAGCTTTTCGTCGGGCGAAGGAGCCGCCGGGTGCATGGGCATGGACTGGTGCTGGGCGAGCGCGATCGGGGAGACGGCAAGGAAGAGAAATGCGGCGACTTTCATGGCACTGGCATTATAGGGGAGCGGTGTTACGGCGGGATATGCGGCGACGCTCTGGACCGAGTCAGTCCCGGTGCCGCAACATATCGGTAGTATGTTTCTGCCGCGCCGATTCGACGCTGGGCTGTGGTCCGCTCCGGGATACTCGATGAGAATCCCGCGCATGGGCTTTATGGCATTTGCTGCTGTGATGGCGGTTCTAACGCTGGCGCCGATCGCGGGTGCGCAGGAGGAGCCAAGCCCGGCTCCGGCGGCAGCTCCAAATCCTGCTCCTGCGACGACCCCGAAAGCGGCTCCACGCACCACCCCAAAAACGACTCCAGAACCCGATTCGGGCGAGACGACCAAGGCAGCCCCAAAAGCGGCTCCGAAGACGGTGCCGAGTCCGATGCCGAAGACGGCTGCAAATCCGGAAGCCAAGACGGTTCCGAGCGCGGCGCCAAAGGCGAGCACGAGTCCGGTATTGAAGACGAGCTCCGAACCCCTCTTCGAAGCCGGCTTCGGGCACGAGTCAAGATACCAGCTCGGACGAGGCGACCCCGACTGGGCCGATTATTATCGCTCCGCAGAGCACGCGGGCGGGGCGGGCGCTGTTCGACCAGAAAAAGTATGCCGAGGCGAGGCCATATCTAGAAAAGGCCTGCAACCTTGGCAACATGGATTCCTGCGGGCTGCTCGGAGATTTCTACTACTACGGCTACGGCGGGGTAGAGCAGGACTACAAGCAGACGCGTCTGCTGGACAAGGAGGCCTGCGCGGGCGGGAGCATCGAGAGCTGTGGCAATCTGGGCTTGCTCTATGAAAAAGGCCAGGGCGGCACAAAAGACGATGCGGAGGCGCGGGCTCTTTACAAGAAAGCCTGCAATGGCGGATCGATCCCGCGATGCTCCGCGCTGGGCACGCTGTACCTGAGCGGGCAGGGCGGCGCGCGGGATTATGGAGAGGCGCGGGCCTGGTTCAGGAAGGCCTGCGACGGCGGGTTCATGCTGGGTTGCACGGCGCTCGGCTCGCTCTACCAGAACGGCCAGGGCACGTATCCGGATGCGCGACAGGCGCGTGTGTTCTACGAGCAGGCATGCAACGGCGGAGAGATGGTGGGCTGCAGCTGGCTGGGCAGGCTGTATGAGATCGGTCTGGGCGGAGCGCAGGACTTCGGGCAGGCGCGGGCGCTGTTCAAAAAGGCCTGCGACGGCGGGTTCAAGCCGGGTTGCGATGAGTTGTCGAAGGTGCCGTAGACTAGGCACGTCGCGCTGGAGATAAACCTCACAACTGGGCTGCAATCACCGGCGCTGGCGGAGAGAAGAATTTTCGGCTTGACATATTCCGATATAGGAATGTATTTTTCTGACCATGGCTCGCGCTGCCACGACCTCCGATGCTTTTAACGCCATTGCCGAGCCGCGACGGCGGGAGATCCTGACGTATCTGGCGCTGAGGGAGCGGCAGGTGGGGGAGATTGTCATGGCGCTGGGGCTCGATCAGCCGTCCGTCTCGAAGCACCTGGGCGTACTGCGCCGGGTGGGGCTGGTGCATCTGCGGCGCAATGGACGGCACCGGCTGTACCGAACGAACGCGGAGGCGATCCGGCCGCTGCACGAGTGGACGGGCACCTTCGAGCGCTACTGGCAGCACACCCTGGTTCGCGTGAAGCAGCGGGCCGAGGCGAAGGCACACGGCAAGACTGAATCCGATCGCAATACGCACAAGGAGAATCCATGACTATGACGTTGACCGCATCCGAAGTTGAAAACCTGTCGCTGCTGGTGGAGCAGGAGATCTATGTCGACGCGCCGCTCGATGTGACTTTTGAGGCACTTCTCGAGCAACTCGGCCCGGCGAACGAAAGACCCGATGGCACGCCCACACCATTCAAGCTCGAGGCGTGGCCGGGCGGGCGCTGGTTCCGCGACCTGGACGATGGCAACGGGCACTTCTGGGCGCATGTGCAGGCGATCAAGCGACCGACGCTGCTCGAATTTGCCGGGCCGCTGTTTATGTCGCACCCGGTCGCGAACAACGTGCAGTATCGGCTCAGCGCAGAGGGCAATGGAACACTGATCAAGTTTCGCCACTCCGGCTTCGGCATGGTGCAGGAGGAGCACAAGGAGAGAGTCGGTGGGGGGTGGAACAGTATCCACGAGAAGGTGCGCGAGCGCGCCGAGAAACGGCGCTGATCTCAACGATCAAAGGAGGATTGCCATGCTTACGACACAAGCCGCTTCGTCAATCGCTGAATCTCTTCTTGCAGAGTTTGAAACGCAGGCGCCGGTGACGCGCAGATTTCTCGAGCGTCTGCCGGAGGACAAGCTGGGCTGGAAGCCGCATCCGAGGTCGATGACGGCCGGGCAGCTCGCATTTCATCTTGCGCTCATACCCGGCGGAGTGGTTAGAGCCGCGCAGAAGAACCCGGCGCCGGCGCCATCGTTCAACTTTCCGCAGCCGGCCAGCCTGCAGGAGATCCTGGAAAAGTTCGACGAGAGCGTTCGGGTGGTGCGGGAGACATTGCCCCAGTTCGATGACGCGGCGATGGCGGAGACGTGGCGGCTGGCGGCGGGCGAAACGGTGGTTCTGGCGCAGCCACGGGTGCAGTTCCTGCGCGATGTGATGTTCAGCCACTGGTATCAGCATCGCGGACAGTTCTGCGTGTATCTGCGGCTGCTGGATGTTCCGGTACCGGCCAGTTGGGGGCCGAGCGCAGACGAGCCGCCTCCGTTTATGAGCTTGCCACGGGCGTAAAAGAGGTGGGTGTCATCCGGGCTATTCGGGCGCGGCTGAAGCCGCGCCCTGCTACAACGCGTGCGTTGGACGGGGAGTTTCACACCCTGTTGCGCCCGCTATTGATTCGTGATGGTTGCGGGGCTGCCGTCCAGCTTCGTGATGGTGATGGTGAAGGGCTCGGCGTAGGTGCAGGCCATATCGCGAAGGACGCTGAGGGCGATGGCTTCTCCGAGCTGGATGGAGACGTCGGTGTCGCTGCGCCAGTGAATGCCGGCGTGGATGCCGTGTCCGAAGGAGATGTTGTGGGCGAGCTTGTGCAACTCGCCGTTGACGGTGAGGGAGTCTGAGCCGTTCCAGGGTTGGAGCGCAGTGCCATCGGCGCTGGGAACCTGGGGGTTGGGGAACGGGTAGGTTCCATCGAAGAAGAACTTGAGGACGGTGATACAGGCTCCCGCGACGGTGCCGTGGCCGGTGGGATAGGCGGGGTGAGCGGGCGAACCCTCGGGGAAGGCTTGCGAGAGCAGCCAGGTGCCGTATTTCTTATGGCTCTCCTTGAGAGCGTGGGATTTGAAGACGGCGGAGTCAGGCGAGCCGTCGAATGACACGCCGTCGTTGATCAGGTGGACGAGGCCGCCGCCGGATTCAGGACGGTGCCGAAGGTGGATGGGCCACTTCTGGTACCAGACTTCGTTGATGGCGATTTTGGCGACAGTGGCGATTGTCGAGGCGAAGTCCGGGTCGCCGAAGGTTCCGAATCCGTTCTGAATTTTGGAGTGAGCGTAGGGAACGCCAGGGTTGAGCGGCGCAGCGATGGACTGGAGAACAAGAAAGGCCGTGAAGTAGGCCTGGTAGAGCACGTCGACATGAGTAAAGGCGGCGAGGCCGCGCCCGTTGTGCAGATAGCGCGGGGTGGGGTCGGGCTGGTCTTGGAGGCCGGTGGAGATGCCGTTCTGCACGTCGGCCCAGGTCGTGAGATCGGTCACATAGTCGATGCCGGGCAGGTAGGTGACGTATCGCTGGTCGATAGGCAGCGCGCCGAGGGCGGTTTTGGCGAGCATGAACTGCGATAGGTAGGGGCCAGCGGCTTCACCATGGAATTTGCCGCGGAAGAGCAGCTCGGGCGTGACTTTCCCGTTGTGCTTTGGGCCGGCGTAATGGGGCGCGCCGGAAAGCTCGGTCGCGGCGTGGTGGGCGAGCTGCGACTGCGGGTACTCGGTAAAGGGTGTATCGCGCAGCAGGGAAGCCCAGTAAAGCTCGATGAGCTCAGTCGCGTAGGCAGGGCTGGCAAGAGCCGGAGCGGGCGGGACGACGGGATGGATCTCCTGGTTCTCGGGCGAGGGGGCATCGCCGAACTGGCTGGGGTCGGAGCCGCAGAGCGTGTAGGCATAGGCGGCCATCGGTCCGTTGAGGGTGCGGGCACCTCCGAGCGGGACGGATTCGAAGTCAGCGTAGTGGCCGGTGTCGAGTGCGTGGCGGAAGAGCTTGTAGGCGGCTAGGTCGACCTTGCCGGGGCTGGCCTGCTTCACACATTTGGTGTAGGTTCCGCATTTGTCGGCGTAGTTCTCCTCGTCGCCGTTGGTAGTGTGGGCCGGCACGACGACGTCCGCCTGCCAGGTGGCGGTGTTGAAGCGCCGCGCGAAGGCGTGCTTCAGGCGCGGGGTAAGTCCGTCGGGCATGCAGGGGGCCGAAGGCAGGTGAGCGCATGCAGGTGCCATGGATACATCCTTTCGGTCGGCGTTGGGACGAGAGCCGGGGGAATTGACGGCAGGACGGGCAGCGATTTTCGAGCCGTCCAGATGGTAGCACCGAACGGCGGACCGGGTATGAACACCGCCGGGGTTAGAGACCGGCGCGGCGCAGCAGGCGCTGGTTGTAGCTATGGGCGGCCCAGGCGCCCCAGATCATGGAGATGGGCCAGATGAGGAAGGCGCCGTGTCCGAAGGTGAAGATGAAGAGCGGGACGGATAGGACGATCATGACGAGGGCTCCCCAGATGGTGCTGTAGAGCATGCCGAAGGGTCCGAAGAGGAAGGTGAGAATGAGCGAGAGCACAACGCTTTTGGTGTTGGCGACGATGACGGTCGGCGGCGGGTACTGGCTCATGGAGTCCTCTCTGGTCTGCGAGTGGATTGACGTTACTCCGTATTCCTTACGATGGCGAGCGCGAATCCGTCGTAGCCTTTGCTGCCGACCGTCTGGATGGCCGTGGCGGTGAGGCGCGGCTCTTTGCCCATGATCTCGTTCATGCGGCGCACCCCCTGGACGGCTGGGTCGGCGCTGGAGACGTCGATGACGGCGCCTTCGCGAACTACGTTATCAACCACGATGAGCGAGCCCGGGCGGGAAAGCCTGATGGCCCATTCGAGATAGGCGGGGTAGTTTTGCTTATCGGCGTCGATGAAGATGAAGTCGAAGGCGCTGTGGCCTTCGGCGGCGATCTCGGGCAGGGTTTCGAGAGCCTTGCCGAGACGGACTTCGACTTTGTCGGCGAATCCGGCAAGAGCGATGTTGGCGCGGGCGACTTCGGCATGTTTGGGATCGGCCTCGAGAGTAATGAGCGTGCCGTCGGGCGGGAGAGCGCGGGCAAGCCAGATGGTGGAGTACCCGCCGAGAGTGCCCATTTCGAGAATGGACTGTGCGCCGACGATTTGCGCGAGCATGGTCAGCAATTTGCCTTGATTGGGAGAGACCGCGATCTCGGGCAGTCCGGCAGCGGTGCTGGCAGTGAGGGCGGCGTCGAGCACGGGGTCGGCGGGAAGCAGCAGGCCGGCGAGGTATTGGTCAACGGAGGTCCAGAGTTCTTCCGACATGGATCAAGGATAAACGGGTGAGGGATAGCGAGCAGAAGAGGTTTTTCTCACCACAGAGGACAAAGAGCACAAAGGGATCGATTCACTGCAAAGGGCGCAGAAGCGCAAAGGGGGTCCCTGGGGTTAGTCGAGGGGGAAGGAGCGCAAAACCTGATATTGCGCTCCGCCGGGGAGGGTGAGGCTCTGGTAGAGGCGGAACTCGGTGGCGTCGAAGCGCTGGCGGAAGGCGGGGTCGTCGGGCGGGTTGGAGCGAAGACGTAACCGATCCCGGGTGCGGGCGAGCGTGACGTGCGGCGAGTAGGGACGGTCTTCGCGCGGGAAGCCGCAGGTTTCCATGGTGGCGATGACCTGTTCGGCGAGGCCTACGAGCGCGGACGTATGCTTCACGCCGGCGAAGAGGACGCCGACGCGTTCGAAGGCACCGATGCCGTCAAGTTCGAGTTGCAGGCGCGGAGCGCGGATCGCGGCGAGGGCCTGCGCGATCACGTCACGGCGGCCATCGTGTACCTGTCCGAGGAAGCTGAGAGTGATGTGCATGTTGGCAGGCGGTGTCCAGCGCAGTTTGGATGCGGCGGCGGGAGGGATAAGCTTGCCGGCTGACCTGGCCAGAGCTTCGGCGACGGGAGCGGGCAGGCCGATGCCGATGAAAAGACGCATGAGTCAAGGATATTCAACTAACGCCCCGTGAGAAGGTGGCTGCGCTCGCCGGCCCGATCCCGGTGTCTGAACAGTGCCGGGTGGTGTAAGGTCGATTGAGTCATGCCGCAGTCTACAGAGACCGCTTCGAAATCCGACCGTCTCAAGGTTTTCCTTTGCCACTCCTCTGGCGACAAGAAGGCGGTTCGCGATTTGTATGCGAAGTTGAGCAGCGATGGTCTCGATCCGTGGCTCGATGAGAAGAATCTTCTGCCGGGTCAGGACTGGAAGTATGAGATATCGAAGGCGGTGCGGAAGACCGATGCGGTCGTGGTGTGCGTGTCGAAGAGCTCCGTGTCGAAGGAAGGGTTTCTTCAGAAGGAAATCAGGAAGGCCCTGGATGTTGCCGAGGAAAAGCCCGAAGGTACGATTTTTATTATTCCGGCGCGCATCGAAGAGTGCGAGATTCCCGATCGTTTGGCGAGATGGCATTGGGTGAATCTTTTCGAAGAGCACGGATACGAGAACCTGATCCGCGCGCTACAGGCTCGGGCGATTGAATTAGGCATTACGGTAGCCAAGGCTTCCGGGCGACTGTCCGACAGTGAGGAACTCGCGTTAGGGCTGGTGCTTGCCAGTCCGAACGCGGCTGGTCGCGGAGCGTGGCTCTATCCTCTGCATCAGGATCTGAGGAAAAGGGGCTGCTCCGAGGCAGAGGCGACGCTGGCGCTGAAGAGTCTTACTACCAAGGGCCTGCTGCGCTATGTTGAGGTTGACGGCTGGGATTCCGACACAAAAAGGCGAACCAAATCCCCTGCCTACCAGATCACAGATGCCGGGCTGGAGTATGCCAGCCACAACGAGCGGATCCGCAACTTTAACGAGAGGTACAGCTACCACATCGTTCTGCGGGGTTCGCAAGAAGAGAATCAACCCTTTTTAGACTATCTGTGGAGTCTTCCTCATATCGAGGGGCAAACGCGCTTCATTGTCGAAAGTGACCCGCAACTCTCCAGGATTGCCGTCTGGTCGTATCAGGCGCTGGATGAGAAATTCCTGCGCGGAGAAGTGGAGCGGCTGCACCTTACTCTGGTTGCTTTTCTGAAGTGAGCGCGCCCGCCGGGCTGGTGCTTCGTCCCTGATAGTCTGAGACATAGGCCAACTGCACCGATGAGTACACTGAAAGCCGTTCGCGGCACACGCGATCTTCTGCCGCCGGAGACTGAACTCTGGAACCACGTAGAGACGACCGCTCGGCGCGTCTTTGCTCGCTACAACTTCGGCGAGATTCGCACGCCGGTCTTTGAGGACACGTCGCTGTTTGCGCGCGGTGTGGGCGAGGAGACGGATATCGTCTCGAAGGAGATGTACACGTGGGAGGATCGCGCGCGGGCGCAGTCGGAAAAGGCACAGTCGCTGACGCTGCGGCCTGAGAATACGGCGGGGGTGGTGCGCGCCTACATCGAGCACAAGCTGGGTGAGACGGGGTTGCTGCAGAAGCTCTACTACATCGGGCCGCAGTTCCGCAGAGAGCGTCCGCAGAAGGGGCGGTACCGGCAGTTCTGGCAGATTGGCGCGGAGGTGATCGGGCCACCGAGCGCAGGGTCGGAGTCTCCGTTAAGAGACGCGGAAGTGCTGGAGATGCTGGCGACTTTTCTCGATGAGCTGGGCATTAAGGGCTGGCGGCTGGAGATCAACTCTGTTGGCTCGGCGACGGATCGCGCGCGGTATGTGGCAGCGCTGCGTGAGGCGCTGGCTCCGGTGAAGGACAGGATGTGCGAGGACAATCAGCGGCGGGCGGAGACCAATCCCCTGCGCGTGCTCGATTCAAAAGACGAGAACGACCAGGAGATCATCAACGGGCTGCCGAAGATTGCGGATTATCTGGAGGAGGATTCGAAGGCGCACTTTGCCGCGGTGCTGACGGCGTTGGATAAGTGTGGCGTGAAGTATGAGGTGAATCCTCGGTTGGTGCGGGGCCTTGATTACTACACGCGGACGACGTTTGAGTTTACGCATGGTGGTCTGGGCGCACAAAATGCGCTGCTGGGTGGCGGGCGGTATGACGGGCTGAGCGAAGCGCTGGGCGGGCCGAAGGCTCCGGGGATCGGGTTTGCGATCGGCGAGGACCGGCTGATCCTGACGCTGCAGGCGCAAAGAGAACAGGGTGGGGCGCTGGCAGATGCGTTTATTGCGCCGCTGTCGGTGGAGCTGAATCCGGCTGCTCTGGAGCTGGCGCGAGAGCTGCGCCGCGCTGGGCTACGCGTTGAGTTGGGCGATGGTGGTTTCCGGCTGAAGAAGTCGTTCGAGATTGCCAACAAGCTGGCGCGTAAGATCGTGCTGCTGGGGGAGGACGAGATGCAGTCGGGTATTCTGACGGTGAAGGATTTTGCGAGCGGCGAGCAGGTGAAGGTGGCGCGGGGAGAGCTGGGGAAGGTGCTTGCGGAATAGCCCTGCTAAATATCCGGATCTGGCGGAGCAAGTTCCTTACGATACCCTTCCGGCGTGACGATACGAAACGATGTCTGCCCTGACAAGACCAGAAGGTCGCGGTCGCCGGTGATTAGTATCTCGACCTTTCCGCTGTGAGCGAGATCGAGAAATGGCTGATCCTTTATGTCGCGGCAAGTCACTGGACACTTTCTCGCCGGTTCGACGATTTTGCAATACGGGAGATATTCGGCGAGCAACTCCCGGCGGTCCTCCACGGATAGCTTGAATTTCGGGTATGTGAGCACCCGCGTTAGCTCTAGAGTAGTCAGGCGGGACACAAGAGGCTGACAAAGCCCTTCGCGCCAATGCCTGATTACCCATGCCAGCCTGCCATTCTCAAACAGAAGCGCCGATACGACCGTTGTGGTGTCAAAAACGACTCGGCGGCTCACTTCGTCTTGCGCGCCCAGGAGACCGCTGCCGCGACGTCGCTCTCATCTATTCCGAGCTTTGCGAGCCGGGCGCGTACCTCGCCTGCCCGGCTCCGCTCAAGCGGCCGCAGAACGATGCACTCCCCGTTTGTGCTCACCTCGAAGTAATCGACGCCGGGAAACCGCGTTACAACAGCTTTCGGGAGTGTGATCTGGTTCTTGATGGTCTTCTTGGCAAGCATGATTTCATACTACAAAAAAACAAGGAATCCTTACAATCAAAATTCCGTATACCAGTGTTTAACCATGGTTGATCGGGAAGGTTTGCAACCCGACCCAAAGTACAATAGAAAAATTGTGACGCTTGACTTTTTAGGCAATCTCGAACGGACGCATACGTGTGGAGAGCTTCGCGCATCGGACGCGGGCAAACCGGTGGTACTGCTGGGCTGGGTGAACCGGCGGCGCGACCACGGCAATCTGATCTTTCTCGATCTGCGCGACCGGTATGGCATCACGCAGGTGGTGATGGATAAGGACCTGAGCCCGGCGGCTCACGCCAAGGCTGAGCAGGCGCGGCCCGAGTATGTAGTCGCGGCGATCGGCAAGGTGCGGCTGCGCGGCAAGGACGTGATCAATCCCAAGATGGCGACGGGCGAGATTGAGATCGTCGCCGACGAGCTGCGCATTCTGAATGACGCGAAGGTGCCTCCGTTTTCACCGGCCGAGGAGGCGATTGCCAACGAAGAGGTGCGGCTTAAGTATCGGTATATCGACCTGCGGCGTCCGGAGATGCAGCGAAATTTCGAGGTACGGCACAGGGTGGCGATGGCGGTGCGGGAGTATCTGTCGAGCCAGGGATTTCTGGAGATTGAGACGCCGTATCTGACGCGGTCGACTCCCGAGGGAGCGCGCGATTACCTGGTGCCGAGCCGCGTTTATCCCGGCGAGTTTTATGCGCTGCCGCAGTCGCCTCAAATCTTCAAACAAATACTGATGATTTCGGGCATGGACCGGTATTTCCAGATTGCGCGCTGCTTCCGCGATGAGGACCTGCGCGCGGACCGGCAGCCGGAGTTTACGCAGATCGATCTGGAGATGACGTTTCCGCAGCAGGAGACGGTCTTTCGCGTGGTGGAGGGATTTCTCAAGGCGGCCTTCGAGGTTGCGGGCGAACAGATCAATACGCCGTTTCCGCGCATGACGTACGACGAGGCCATCCGCCGCTATGGCATCGATAAGCCCGATCTTCGCCTGCCTGCCATGGTCGATCTGACCGAGGAGTTCACGCCCGAGCTGCGCGCTGCGCTCAAGATCGAGCCCGCGCTGCCGGTGCCTGGGTTCACAATTCCTGGCGTCGGGGAGCTGTCGGGCACGGCACGCAAAGCGCTCATGGGCGAGATGCGGGCGAGCCTTGGCGATTCGGGCCTGGATATTCTCGACATCGGACGCCTGCGCACGAGCGAGGCATTCGCGGGCTTTGCGGACGAGATTACCGCAAAGCTATCAGAGGAACTGAAGGCATTCGACGCGAGTGCGATGACTCCGGCAGACCTGAACATCGTGATTACGCCGAAGCCGGGGATTATCGCGCCAGCCAAGGACCGCCTGTGGATTTACAAGAAGGCAGGCCAGTTGCGGCTCGAGCTGGCGAAGCGATTCCAGGACAAGCATGGAGCCTTCGAGAAGAAAGGTAACGCGGACGATTACAAATTCCTGTGGGTTACGGATTTTCCGTTTTTCGAGTGGGATGAGCAGACCCGGACCTGGACATTCGCGCATCATCCTTTCACTTCGCCGCACGAAGACGATCTGATTGCGGGACGTATGGAGTCTGATCCCGAGGCCGTGCGCGCGCTTGCTTACGATATCGTGCTCAACGGCATGGAGCTCGGGTCGGGCTCGATCCGTATCCATCGCCAGGATGTGCAGCAGCAGATCTTCCGCGCTCTGGGTATGTCGGACGAGGAAGCGCGCGAGCGGTTCGGATTCTTTCTCGAGGCGCTGCAGTATGGGACGCCTCCGCATGGCGGAGTTGCGCTGGGGCTGGACCGTATCGTGATGATTCTTGCTGGCGCTGCAAGCCTGCGCGAGGTGATTGCGTTTCCGAAGACGGCGAAGGCGATCGATCTGATGGCGGATGCACCGGGGTCGGTCAGCGAGCAACAATTGCGCGAGCTGCATATCCGGGCGACGAAGGCGTAGCCATGCCGCAGGTCTATCGCGCCGATCTGGTTTTCCTTGACGGCGAATTCAAGCCGGATCGCGGATTGCTGGTTGGCGACGACGGGCGGATCGCCCAGGTTCTGGAGCCAGGTGAGGAGACGGGGCATCCCGTGACCTATCTGCGAGGCAAGGCCATCCTGCCGGGCTTCGTGAATGCTCACTCGCACACCTTTCAGCGGCTCATTCGCGGGCGCACGGAGACGCGCGGCGTGGGCGGCGACGATTTCTGGTCGTGGCGCGAACCGATGTATCGCGCGGCGTTGAGCGTTGATGTGGACGATGTGTATCACGTGGCGCGGATGACTTTCCTCGAGATGGTGATGGCCGGTACGGCGACGGTGGGCGAGTTCCACTATCTGCATCGCGCGCAGGGTGGGCGGCCATATGAGGATCCGAACCTGCTGGCGACCCAGGTGATTGCGGCGGCGGAGTCGGTGGGATTGCGAATCGCGTTGCTGCGTGTGGCGTATGCGCGCGCGGGATTCGAGCTGCCTCCGCACCCGGGGCAGCGCCGGTTTTATGAGACTCCCGAGGAGTATCTTGCGAACACGGCCGCTTTGGCGGAGAAACTGCGGGACTCGGAGACGGCGTGGCTGGGCGTTGCGCCGCACAGTATCCGCGCCGTGCAGTTAGATCAACTGGAGGAGATTGTCGGATGGGCGCGGGAGCGCGATCTGCCGGTGCACATGCATGCAGCGGAACAGCGGGCGGAGCTTGCGGCGTGCAGGCGTGAGTATGGGACGACGCCCGTCGATCTGCTCGCAAAGCGCGGGCTGCTTTCGGCCAAGATGACGCTGGTGCATGCGATTCACGTGACCGACGAGGAACTGGATCAGCTTGCCGCGGCGGATACTGTGATCTGCTCGTGTCCAACGACGGAGCGCAATCTGGGGGACGGGATTATCGATGCAGCGAAGGCTGCGGCGCGGGGGATTCACTTTGCCTTCGGGTCGGACAGCCAGGCGCAGATCGATCCCCTGGAGGATGCGCGTGCGCTTGAGTATCACTTACGGTTACAAATAGAGAAGCGCGCCTTACTGGATGAGATCGGCGCGCGGAATATGTCACAGAGGCTGTTTCATTATGTGACAACGGGCGGAGCGGAGTCGCTGGGATTTGACGGCGGCGTGCTGGCTGCGGGGCGTCCGGCGGATTTTTGTGCGGTGGATCTGGACGATCCGTCGATTGCGGGAAATTCTGCCGGGGATTTGCTGCCGTTGGTGGTTTTTGGATTGAATCGACGGGCGATTACCGATGTCGTCGTCGGCGGAAAGCGTATTTATCAGGACGGAGTGCACCCGCTCGGCGAAGAGATTGTCACGCAATACAAAGAAGTTCATCGGAAGGTGTGGGGCGCATGAGCGCGGCGGTCGAGATTCTGCGAGAGCTAGTGGCGATTCCGTCGATTTCGGCGATTTCGAACCGGCCGGTCATTGACGCGGCGGTGCGGATTCTCGCAGAGAGCGGCTGGGCGGTACACGAGTTTCCGTATCGTGACGCGAATGACGTCGAGAAGGTCAACGTGATTGCGTCTCCGGCGGGGCAGGCGGCCACCGATGTCGATCTTGCGTTCGTGTGCCACACCGATACGGTTCCGTTTTTGCCGGAGGCGTGGCCGGATGCGACGGTACTGACGGAGCGCGACGGGTTTCTGCATGGGTGCGGTGCGTGCGATGTGAAGGGTTCGCTAGCGGGAATTCTCGCGGCTATTGCACAGACGCCGGTCGAGGCAACTGCGCGCCCGGTCGCGCTGGTTCTGACGGCTGATGAAGAAGTTGGGTGCGTCGGAGCGACGCATCTGTTGTCGGCTCCGGTGCTAAGGGCGAACAGCGTGATCGTTTGCGAGCCGACGTCCCTGCGTCCAGCGATTGCGGGCAAGGGATATGGCCTGGCGGAAGTTGTGGTACACGGCAGGGAGGGGCACAGCGCGTTTCCGCGCGATGGCGCGTCGGCGATCTATGCTGCGGCGAAGATGATGCTGGCCATCGGGCAGCTGGGCCGAACCGGATCGGTGAAGAATGATCTGTTCGATCCGCCGTGGACGACGTTCAACGTCGGAGTGGTGCAGGGCGGGACGGCGAAAAATATCGTTCCCGGCGAGTGCCGGTTTCTGGTGGAGTGGAGGCCGGTGCCGGAGCAGAATCCGCTTGCAGCGCTTGAGTCGCTGGAGGGGCTTGCGAAAGAAACTGAGCGCGAGTATCCGGGCTGCGGAGTCTTGGTGGACGGGCGGCGTGCTGACGCGGGGTTTGCGTATGCGGCGGATTCGCGTCTGGCTGCGAGTTTGACCGAACTGCTCGGCCAGAAGCCGATGGGCATTTCGTTTGGATCGGAGGCGACGCGGTTTGCGAAGGTCGCAGATGAGGTTGTGGTAGTCGGTCCGGGGGATATGCACACAGCGCACAGCGACCGGGAGTGCATTGCCGTGTCCGAGCTTGAGGCGTGGACGCAGTGTGTGGGGAAACTGCTGGTCGGCTGAGGACTGCTGTCCCATTTTGGTCCAAGCGGTCGTTAACACCTCGAATTTCTTCATTCCCGGGTGGTGAGCCGGGAATAAGATGAGGGAAACAGGCTATGAGCGATAACCTTCTCCAGACCCTTCAGCACCTTGTGCAGGATGTGATCGCGCCGGATGTGCGCGAGCTGAAGGTGCGGCTGTCGAGCTTCGAGAAGCTGGTGGACGAGCGGTTTGCATCGTTGTCGAAAGAGATTGACACGCGGTTTGCCTCGCTCGAAGAGCGGCTTGACTCACAGGCGAAGCAGCATCAGGCGCAATTTCAAGCGTTGCTCAGCGCCATCTCGGAATCGCGGGCGCAGGCGGAGCTGGTGGGAATGCGCGAGATTGGAGATCTGCGGGAGCGCGTTGCCGTGATCGAGGCACGGCTTCCGGCCAAGGCCAGTTAAAGCGCTGCATTCCTATCAGTTCGTCGGCCCATCGGGCGGCTTCACCCCATATAAAATCGTTTTTGTGAAGCAGGTAAAGAGTGGCGAGCGTCCGGCAGCGCGGACGCAAAGAAGAGACAATGCGCCGAAGGCGTCTTCGCCTCAACGGTCAGTCCTGGTCGGCGTGGTGATGGGCAGCAAGAGCGACTACGAAGTGCTCGAGCCGGCCGTAGAACTCCTTGCATATTTTGAGATTCCGTATGAGGCCCGGGTGGTTTCGGCGCATCGCACGCCGGACTGGCTCTTCGAGTATGCCGAGCAGGCCGAAGAGCGCGGGTTGCGGGTGATTATTGCTGGAGCAGGCGGGGCGGCGCATCTGCCGGGGATGCTGGCGGCGAAGACGCTGGTTCCGGTGCTGGGAGTGCCGGTACCGGCGACGATGCTCAACGGCATCGACTCTCTTCTGTCGATTGTGCAGATGCCCAAAGGCGTGCCGGTGGGGACGCTGGCGATTGGCAAGCCGGGAGCAGCGAACGCGGCGCTGTTTGCGGCTGAAATACTGGCTCTCACCGATGACGATCTGCGTCGACGGCTGCATGAGTGGCGCAGGGAACGCAGCCGGGAAGTCCTTCAGCAGGATCTTGGCGGGGAGCCGACTCCGTGACGGCCATTCTTCCCGGGGCAACGATCGGCATTCTGGGCGGCGGACAGCTGGGCCGCATGACGGCCATGGCGGCGCGGTCGCTCGGCTATCGCATCCAGGTTATGGATCCCGACCCGTCATGTCCGGCGCGATTTGTGGTGGATGCCTGTTTCGAGGGCGGTTGGGATGACGCGCGCGTGGCGGCGGACCTGGCGCGCGGCTGCGATGTGGTGACGCTCGAAATCGAGCAGGTTTCGACGGCGTGCCTGGAGGCGGCGGCGAAGTATGCGCCCGTGCGTCCCAATGCCGCGGTGATGCGGATTGTTCAGGACCGCATCCTGCAGAAGACGTGGTTGGCCGAGCACGGCGCGCCGCTTGGAGATTGGCGCGCGGCGAGCTCGGAGGCGGAACTCGTCGAGGCGGTGACGGCGCTGGGCGGGAGGGTGTTCGTCAAAAGCGCACAAGGCGGATACGACGGGCGGAGTCAGGTAAAGATCGGATTCGATCCCCAGGTCCCAAAATCGGGACCTAGGGCACCCGAGGCCTGGAAGTTGCTTGGCGAACGTCCGTGCGTGGCGGAGAAGGCGCTCGATCTCGACATGGAAATCTCGGTGATGGTGGCGCGGGCTCCGAGCGGGGAGACGAAGAGCTTTCCTTCGGCGCTGAACCATCATGAGAATCAGATTCTCGAGTGGAGTGTGATCCCGTCGGGGGTTTCTGCCGATCTGGAGAGACATGCGCAGGAACTGGCGTGCCGCATTGCCGCCGGACTGGGCAGCGAGGGGTTGCTGGCAGTGGAAATGTTTGTGAGCCGAAATCGAGAAACTGGTGGCGGTGAGCTGCTGGTGAACGAGCTGGCTCCGCGGCCGCATAACAGCTATCACGCGAGCGAGCTGGCTTGCGTGACCAGCCAGTTCGAGCAGGCGGTGCGGGCGGTGTGCGATCTGCCGCTGGGCGATGTGTCGGTGGTGCAGACGGCGGCGATTGCGAACCTGCTGGGCGATTTATGGCTGGGGCCGGATGGCGAGCTTCGCGAGCCGCGCTTCGATCGGGCGCTGGCGATTCCGGGAGTCACGCTGGATCTTTATGAGAAGCACAAGCCGCGCAAGGGCCGGAAGATGGGACACCTTTCGGCGGTGGGCAAGACTCAGGATGAGGCGGTCGAGCGGGTGATGGAGGCGAAGGGGCTGCTGTAGGGGCTGAGCGTTAAACAAGACGATCCACCTGGGCTGGTCTAACTTCGTTAAATGATCACGGCCAGCGGATATTCAGGGCATAGATCTCCTGATAGCCGGTATCGCGCGTGAAGAGCGGAGAGCCATCCGGCGCCGCGTTGATCTGGGTCTCCCCATAATTATTCACTATGCGGTGAAGGTCTTTGAGGCTGGTGATGGTCTCTATTTGGTGGTCGGCGAACCGATAGCGTAGCGCCTTTGGTTCTGCGCCTCCTGTCGTGTAATAGAGATATTTGCCATCCGGCGATAGACCAAAGTTCTCAATGTCCCCTGAGATGCCCGGCATGTCAGTCCACTGCTGTGTTTTCAAATTGAAGATCACGAACTTGGTTCCCATCGCATTACGGACCATCACCGTATTCTGGCTGAGCCAGTAACCGCCACTCTTGCCATCCGAGGAAGGAACCGCGGAGCTCTTCCCGGTGCGCGTGTCGGTGATTTGTAAGCCGTAAGGCGGTAATGCGACGGGATCCAGAAGATAGTTCCCGTCAGGAGACCAACTGGCAAAGAAAGCATTGTCCGCGACCTTCTGCGGCCGGCCGCCTTGCATATCGATCACAAATAATTCGTTTTTGTCGGTGTGAAACGCTACCTTCGTTCCGTCAGGAGAAATCGCCGGAAACCGAACATCCATCGGAGGGAAGGTCAGCTGCATTCGTTCCGTGCCATCGCTGCGGCTGCGCCACAAGGTGTGCTCCGGGTAGGAAGCGTAGGCGACCCATTTCCCATCCCTGGAAAATGTCGGGTCTGTCACTGAAATTCCAGACAGGAACGGCATGAACTCGTGCGACTTCATGTCGTAGCGAACCAGCTCGCCGCGCTGCTTCGTGCCGAGGACAAAAATCTGCTTCCCGTCATGGCTCGGGGTTGGACGCGAGTAAGGTAGCGGCCCATTTGTGAGTCGAATCGGTTGCCCCGGGCGGCGAAAGAGCCCCGTCTGCATGGGAAGCAGCCATATATCCGAGTGCGAATCATTGCCGGATTGGTACACAATGTACTTCTCATCCGAAGTCCATCGGAAGCTATACTCATCGGTCAGCTTCCGGATCTCACGGAGACCTGTCCCATCCGCTTCAATCCCGAACAGCCTGCGATCACCCGGGCGCAGCTGAACGATTAGGATGCGCTGGCCGAATGCCGACGCGGCCACCCATCCAACATTGCCGGGAAGAGAAACCAGTTTGTGCGGATTCGAGCCATCCTTGTCGGTAACGAACCAGTCCACGCCACTATTTGTTCCATTTCCTTCTTTTCCCGGAGCGAATTTCGAGAAAACGATGCGCCCATCGGGGAAGCCATCCGCGTTGGCGATCTCGACATCGGGGAGGCGGCGCGGCTCTCCTGCTGGAAGCGGCACCAGCCACAGCGGATCCAGAGTGGAGCGGGCCTCGGTTGCGCTACCGACAGCGACCAGCAAACCGGAACCGTCCTGCAAGGCTCCGATCAACCAGCAATTTGCGAACCTCGTTTCGACGGGCGCTGTCGGCCCACCCGCGACGGAGACTTGCGCGAGCTTAAAGCTGCCGGTCGGACCTTCGTTGAAATAAATCCGCGATCCATCAGTCGCCATCCTCAACTTCGGCTGGCCATCGTCTGTGAGCTGCGTAACGGATTCCACTACTGGAACGGTGGTCGGAATGCGCCACAGTACGATCAGAACCGCGATCATGATCGCGACAAAGCCCACCATCACGGCCCACAACCAGCGTGCACGCGAGCCCCGAGGAAGTGCGGCAGCAGGAGCGCTACCGGAATCCGACAGGGCTTCCAGAGCAAAGGCCAGATCGGACGCCGATTGAAAGCGCTGCTCGGGATTCTTTTCGAGACACCGATGTATCACGCGCTGCAGACCCGGAGGAGCGGCCTGCACAATCTGTGAAATGCTGGGCGGGTCGTCGTTCAGGATGGCGGTCATGGTCTCCGCCGAGGTGCTCCGGTGAAACGCACGTTTGCCGGAGAGCATCTCGTAGAGAATCGCCCCAAAGGCGAAGATGTCGGTGCGATGGTCGACCATCTTCCCGCGCACCTGCTCGGGAGACATATAGCCGGCGGTCCCCATCACCATGCCGGGATCGGTTCCCGTCGTCAGAGTCTGGTCGCGGTCGTCCGATTCCGGCTGGCGCTGTGTCAGTTTCGCAAGGCCGAAGTCCAGAATCTTGACTCGTCCGTCTTTGGTAACGAACAGGTTCTCGGGCTTGAGATCGCGATGAACGATGCCCTTGTCATGCGCCGCCGCTAGTCCGTGCGCGATCTGAACACCGTAATCGATTGCTTTGCGAATCGGTATGGCGCTGTGCCGCAACAGTTCCCGGAGTGTGCTGCCCTCGAGCAGCTCCGACACGAGATACGGTGCACCATCGAAAACGCCGAAACGGTGGACGGCAAGAATATTCGGATGGTTCAGCGCCGCAGCCGCCTGCGCCTCCTGCTCAAAACGTCGCAGCCGGTCCGGATCTCGCGAAACAAACGACGGAAGAACTTTGATCGCGACGTCCCGCCTCAGAGCCGAGTCGCGCGCGCGGTATACCTCGCCCATTCCTCCGGCCCCCAACAGGCCGAGGACTTCATATCCATCGAGCTTCGAGCCAGCGGCGAGGGGCATCGGTGACGCGGATTATAACTCCCGCGCGCAGCTCCTTACCCGATGTCTTCCGACCAGTTCTCGAGGTACTTCTTCATCTCGGCCATAAATTTGCCGGCGTCGGCTCCGTCAATGATGCGGTGGTCGAAGCCCAGGGTGAGGTGGATCAGGGAGCGGACGGCGATGGAGTCGGTACCGTCGTCAGCGGTGATGACAGCCGGCTCCTTGAAGAGGCCTCCGACGCCGAGAATGGCCGATTCGGGCTGGTTGATGATGGGCGTGCCGA
Organism: uncultured Acidobacteriaceae bacterium; assembly: GCA_963782175.1. Lineage (GTDB taxonomy): Bacteria > Acidobacteriota > Terriglobia > Terriglobales > Acidobacteriaceae > Silvibacterium. The sequence goes on along the minus strand of CAWAIX010000001.1, from coordinate 878,355 downwards.
ACTGCTCGCCGAAGATGCCGGGGTTGGTGATGGTGAAGGTGCCGGAGCCGACCTCGTCGGGCTTGAGCTTCTTCGCGCGAGCCCGCTCGGCCAGATCGGCGATGGCGCGGGCGACGCCGAGAAAGTTCTTCTCCTCGGCCTGCTTGATGACCGGCACGATGAGTCCCCAGTCGAGCGCGACGGCGATGCCGACGTTGATGTTCTGCGGGTAGCGGATGGCGTCGCCTTCCATCTGCGCGTTGACGATGGGCATCTTGCGCAGCGTGGCGATGGCGGCACGGGTGATGAAAGGCATGTAGGTGAGCTTGACGCCGTTGCGCTGCTCGTACTTGCTCTTCTCCTTCTCGCGGATCTTGACAATGCGCGTGAAGTCGATCTTGAAGACGGTGTGCACGTGGGCGGCGGTGCGCTTGGAGTCGATCATGCGCTGGGCGATGATGGAGCGCATCCTGGACATGGGAACAAGCTCGCCGGGCTGCGGAGCGGGAGCGGCGGGTGCAGCAGGCTTGGCCGCGGCTGGTGCAGGTGCGGGAGCTGCTGGCGCCGCGACGGCGGCGGGTGCTGGCTTCGCGGCCGGTTTTTCCATGTAGGCAAGGACGTCTTCCTTGGTGATGCGTCCGCCTGCGCCGGAGCCGGGGACCTGGGCGAGGTCGATGTTGTTGTCCTTGGCGATCTTGCGGACGAGGGGCGAGGAGCGGGCGTGTTCGGCTGAGGTCGGGGCCGCTTCGGCGATCGATGTGCCGTCGGGCTCGGCAGCGGGCTTTGCTGCAGGGGCTGCCGGTACGGGCGCAGCGGCTGCGGGTGCGGCTGCCCCGGCGGTGCCTCCGATGACGGCGACGACGGAGTTGATCTGGACGGTCGAGCCGGCTTCGGCCTTGATCTCGGCGAGGACGCCGGCGGCGGGCGAGGGGATCTCGGCGTCGACCTTGTCGGTGGAGATTTCAAAGAGCGGCTCGTCGCGCTCGACTTTGTCTCCTACTTGCTTGAGCCACTTGGTGATGGTGCCTTCGAAGATGGACTCGCCCATCTGCGGCATGACGACTTCGGTTGCGGGGCCGGAACCAGCCTGGGCGGCAGGCACGGCTGTTGCGGCAGGCGCTTCGGTGGGGATGGGCGGCGCGGGCTGCGGAGCTTCGGCCGGAGGCGTTGATGCAGCGGGTGCGGGAGCGTGGCCGTCTGTGGATCCGGCGTCTTCGATAACGGCGACGACGGTATTGATCTGGACCGTGGAACCATCCGACGCCTTGATCTCCTTGAGAACGCCGGAGGCGGGCGAGGGGATTTCGGCGTCGACCTTGTCGGTGGAGATTTCGAAGAGCGGCTCGTCACGCTCCACCTTGTCGCCGGGCTTCTTGAGCCACTTGGTGATCGTGCCCTCGAAAATTGACTCGCCCATCTGGGGCATTACTACGTCGGTCGGCATGCGTTTCCTTTCGCAATGGAACAGATATGGTTCTGGGCGAAGTCTGGCTATGACCAAGCCACGGCGCGCCCGTCAGATGGCGCAACCTGCGATTATAAACGGGCACACGGATTCTTTACCTGGGGCCAATGGTGCTTGCGTATGCCAACGACCATCCGAGTGATTCTGACGTACCGGAGTCGCTCTACCTGGTGCTGCGCATGATTCGATATGGGTGCGACGCTTCGCAGTACGGCAACGATGCGTCGGCCAAGGAAAACGAGCAGAAGAAAGATGACTTGAAGAAGGCCGCCGCGCGGTTACTGCGACAGCGATATGCTGCCTCTCCGTGGACGAAAAAGGCTGCGCCCATCGCGGGATGATTTGTGCGAGCATCTGCTCCGCTCGATCCGCATAATGGTCTTGTGCGGGTGATGGCCACGGGGAGGGCTGGTGGGCTCAGCGATTCACGGAACTGAAGGCACGCTGCTGGCGCTGGTGGTGCTGGTGGCTCTGCTGGCGGCGTTTGCGCAACGGCTGAAGACTCCGTATCCCATTGTGCTGGTGCTGGGCGGGCTGGTGCTCAGCTTTTTTCCGCGCGTGCCGCATGTGTCGCTGAATCCGGCATTCGTGTTCCTGGTGGTGCTGCCGCCTCTGCTTTTTGCAAGCTCACTGAATACGCCGTGGCGCGAGTTCCGCGAAAACCTGGTGAGCATTTCGATGCTCGGCATCGGGCTGGTGGCGTTCACGGTCGCGGGCGTGGCCATTGTTTCGCACTTCTTTATCCGCGACTTCGACTGGCGCGTGGGCGCGGTGCTGGGCGCGGTTTTATCGACGACGGATGCCATTGCCGTGAGCGCGATCGCGCGCCGGGTGGGGCTGCCGCATCAGATCCTCGAGATTATCGAGGGCGAAAGCCTGGCCAATGACGCTACCGGGCTGCTCGCGCTGCAGTTCACGACGGTGATGGTCGTGACGGGCGAGATTCCCTCGCTGTGGCTCGGCGTGACGGAGTTCCTGTGGCTGATCCTGGTGGGGATTGCCGCGGGATTGTTGGTGGGCCTGGTGATTGACTGGTTCGACCGGTCCATACAGGACACGGCGCTGCAGCTGATGGTCAGCGTGGCGACTCCTTATTTTGCTTATCTGCTCGGAGAATCGCTGCGCGCGTCAGGCGTGCTGGCGACGGTGACGTGCGGTTTGTACCTGGGGCGGAAGCGGTCGGAGAGCTTCACGACCGAGGCGCGGCTCGACTCGCGCGCCGTGTGGAACACCATCGATTTTGCGCTCAACAGCCTGATCTTTATCGTGGTCGGATTGCAGTTGCCCGCGGTGCTCGACGGCATGAAGCCGTGGCGCTGGCCGGTACTGATCGGGGGCGCCGGTTTCATCTGCGCCGTAGTGATCGGGCTGCGCCTGTTGTGGGTCTTCCCCAGCGCGAGGATCTCCTATTACATTCGCCGGCGCTTCCTTCACCAGGACGCCAGAATGCCGACTTCGCGGGAGCTGTTTGCCGAGGTATGGAGCGGGCTGCGGGGGGTGCTCACGCTGGCAGCCGCGTTGTCGCTGCCCGAAACCACTGACACCGGCGAGCCGTTTCCGCATCGCGCCGCGATCATCTTTCTCGCCTACTCGGTGATTCTGGTCACGCTGGTCGGGCAGGGGCTATCACTGCCGTGGGGGCTTCGGCTGCTTGGTATCTGCGAGGACACCGACGAGGCCGAGGAGCGGGCGGCGCGGCGGATGCTGCTCGAGTCGGCGCTGCGGGCGCTCAGATCCATGCCTGCTCCCGAAGACGAAAATGAGGCACAGGCCGCGGACCTGCTCAAACGCTATTACCGGCAGCGGCTGCAGGGCCTCACGGTGGGACAGAGCAGCGGGAACACGGCGAATCTCGATCGTATCTACCACGATCTATATGCGCGGCTGAGAGGGGTGGAACGCCAACAGATCGCTACGCTGCGCGCGCAGGGCCGTTTCCGGGAGAGCATCCTGCAGGAGCTTGAGAAAGAGCTGGACCTCACCGACCTGCGCTGGAGCCGGGCCGGGTTGGGCACTTGACATTCCACTCTATGCCTGTTTACTCTATGCCTGTTCGCTTAAGGCCTTATGTCAACAGGTAAGCAGGAATCCCGCGACCTTTTCCCCGGCGCTCTCGAGATGATGATTCTGGAGTCGCTGCGGCGTCAGCCGGCGCATGGATACGCGCTGGTGCAGCACATCCAACAACGCTCGAACAACCTGCTGCAGGTGGAGGAGGGCTCGCTCTATCCGGCGCTGCAGCGGCTGCTTCGCGACAAACTTGTCAAAGCGGAGTGGAGCATCTCGGCGACGAATCGCCGTGTGCGCATTTATCAGATCACGCCGGCCGGCATGAAACATCTCGAGCGCGAGAAGTCGAGCTTCGAGCGCATGTTCGAGGGCATCGCGCTGGTGCTTGACCCAGGCAAGGCGACTTCCTGAGGGCGTGATGAGCTGGTTTTCGCGCATATTCCGGCGTAGCGATCTTTACGGCGATCTTGCGGAAGAGATGCGCGCTCACCTGGAAGAAAAGACCGAGCAGTTCGTACGCGAAGGCGTGAGTCGCGAAGAAGCGGAGCATGCGGCGCGGCGGGCGTTCGGGAACGCGGCGCTGATCGAGGAACGCGGGCGTGAGGCGTGGCAGTGGCCGCGGATCGAGTCGATCTGGGCGGACGCGAAATATGCCTCGCGGCAGTTACGGAAATCGCCGGGGTTCACGATTACCGCTGTGCTGACGCTGGCATTGGGGATTGGCGCGAACACGGCGGTTTTCAGCGTGATGAATGCGGTGCTCTTGCGCTTTCTGGCTGTGCCCGATCCGCAACAACTGGTGTATCTGCACTATGACAACCAGCCGTGGGGGACGTCGCAAAGTGGATACGGTGATACCTCACTACCCCTCCCGGTTTTTGAGCAGCTTCGCGGGCAACACAAGGTTTTCTCAGACCTGATGGCCTTTGCGCCGCTCTCGGGGCAAAAGGTTGCGGTGCGCATTGGCGATGAGCCGGAGGAAGCGCTTGGCGAGATGGTGAGCGGCAACTTCTTCTCGGGACTGGGTGTGAAGTTGTTTATGGGCCGCGGCTTTACTGAAGATGACGAGACGAATCACACGTCGGTCGCGGTACTGAATTACTCCTGGTGGACGAGCCGCTTCGCGCGCAATCCAGCGATCGTGGGACGGACACTGTTTGTAAAGGGCGTGCCTCTTACGATTGTCGGGGTGGCGCAGGCGGGGTTTCAGGGGGCAGATCCGGAAAGGGCGATGGACTTCTGGATTCCACTACAGAATCGTCCGGAGCTGACTCCCTGGGGAAATTCTCCGGTCGAGCACACGCTCTATGGCTCGCCGGAATGGTATTGCCTGCTTCTGTTGGGGCGTTTGCAGCCGGGGGTCTCCTGGCAGCAGGATCTTGCCGAGCTTCAACCGGCATTTCAGCGCGCAGCCTACGCAGGCGTCAAGCATCCCGATCCGAAGGAGCCGGCGCCGCATCTCTATTTCTCGTCTGCACGCGGTATTGAGGATGCGCGCGAGGATTATCAACAGCCAATGCGTCTGCTGATGGGGATGGTGGCGCTGGTGCTGGTTATCGCGTGTTCGAATGTCGCGATGCTGCTGCTGGCGCGCAATACTGCGCGGCAGAGCGAATTCAGCGTGCGGTTGGCGCTGGGCGCCGGGCGGCTGACTCTTTTCCGGCAGCTGCTCACGGAAGGCGTGCTGCTGGTCGGTATCGGTGCGGGACTGGGCTGGATCTTCGCAGCCTTTGCCACGCGCGCGCTCGTCGCATGGTCCGGCATCATGTTCCCGGTCTATCTCGACCGCAGTGTCCTGTTCTTTACGCTGGCGATTGCTGTGGCTGCCGCGCTCATCTTTGGTCTTGCTCCCTTAAGAACCGCGACCGGCGTTCCGTTTACCGTGGCCATGAAGCGCTCTGCGGCAACGGCGAACACCGATCGCAACCGTTTTGTCGGCCGCAGGATTCTCGTCACTTTGCAGATATCACTTTGCCTTGTGCTGCTGGTTGCCGCGGGATTGCTGTCCCGAACGATGCGGAACCTAAATGCCAGCGATCTGGGCATGCGCGCGGATGGGCTGCTGGTCTTTGGACTCGAACCGCAAAAGGGTGCGCAGACGGACGGGGATGTGGTCCGCTTTCATACCGCAGTGCTGGAGCGCCTACGCGCCTTGCCCGGCGTCACCGGTGCAACGATGATGTCGAACCGTCTGGGCAGTGGATGGAGCAGCAATACGAGCGTTACGGTCGACGGGCGGAATCCGTCAACCGATCAGAAATTTGCGCCGGTGCGCTGGAATTCGGTGGGCCCGGGCTATCTGAGCGTGCTTGGTATTCCGCTCGTCCTGGGCCGTGACACGAACGACTTCGATACGCCCACCTCGCAGAACGTCGCTATCGTCAATCAGACCTTCGTTGAACGATATCTGCCCCACACAAGCCCGCTTGGACATCAGATAAGCCTGGACGGAGAGGACGCTTCCCCGGGGAAGCCAAGTCAGTTCACGATTGTCGGAGTTGCGAGGAACAGCAACTTTCGCAGGATCCGCGAGAAGCCATGGCCGATCGCCTATGTTCCCTTCACGCAAACCACCGGCAACACGCAGATGGAATATGCGGTTCGAACCCATGGAGATCCCCTCGCCATGCTGGGGGATGTGCGTCGCACCCTGCGTGGTATAGATCCTAATCTGCCGCTCGAACGGCCTACGACACAGCGCGCACAGTTTGAAGAATCGATTGCGACCGAGCGCCTGGTAGCGAATCTGTCGCTCTTTTTCGGACTGCTGGCGGCTCTGTTGGTGGCAGTGGGGCTTTATGGCGCGCTCTCGTACCGTATCAGCCGCCGTACCACGGAGATTGGCGTACGGATGGCTCTCGGAGCGAATCAAGGCCAAATCCTGTGGATGGTTCTGCGGGAAAGCCTGGTGCTCGGCATCGCCGGCCTGGCTCTGGGCCTACCGCTCTCGTTGCTTCTTGCGCGTGCATTGCGCACCCTTCTTTACGGACTGGCTCCGACAGATTTTGTAACGTTCACGGTTGCATTTATCGGCATAAGCATCATTACGCTGACGGCAAGCCTAATACCTGCCCGCCGCGCGGCGGGCGTCGATCCGATGAACACATTAAGGAGCGAGTAATGGACGCTCTCAGAAGACTTTTCTCGCGCCGCAGGCTTTACGACGATCTCGCCGCAGAGATGCGCGAGCACCTTGAGGAGAAGACAGAGCAGTTTGTTCGCGAAGGCATGAGTCGCGAAGAGGCGGAGCATGCCGCGCGGCGGGCGTTCGGCAACGCGGCGCTGATCGAAGAGCGCGGGCGTGAGGCATGGCAGTGGCCGCGGATCGAGTCGATCTGGGCGGATGTGAAGTATGGCTCGCGGCAGCTGCGCAAGTCGCCGGGGTTCACGATTACCGCCGTGCTGACGCTGGCGCTGGGCATTGGCGCGAACGCAGGGCATCTTTCAACTGACGCATGCGCTTCTGTTGAAGAGCCTGCCGATTCCCGAACCGGACAGGTTGGTTCGGATCGCGCTCGATATTGATACTCCGAGCGGAATGGTAAGCGATCAGCCACTAAATGTTTTTCTGCTGCAGTCGATAGAGAGGCATGCCAAGTCGCTATCAGGCGCGTTTGGGTGGAGTCAATACGACTTCGTGCTAAAGGAAGACGCGGGCCTGCGTATTTATTCCGGTGCGGTGGTCAGCGGAAATGCCTTTCAGGTGCTGGGAGTGGTGCCCGCGGCGGGGCGGCTGCTTACTCCCGCGGACGACCAGCGCGGTGGCGGGCCGGATGGATGGGCGGCGGTGATCAGCCATCGCTTCTGGCAGCAGCATTATCATGCCGATCCGTCGATTATCGGGCGGCATTTAATGCTGTCGGATCACAGTGTCACGATTGTGGGCGTTGCGCCGCAGGGATTCGAGGGCGTTCTGGTTGCGACGCATCCGGATTTCTATCTGCCGCTCGAATATGAGCCGGTGATGCGGGGAGCGGGCTCTGTCCTGCGCCAGCCGGGAAATCTCTGGCTCTCCATATGGGCGCGATTGAAGCCGGGGATCGGCATAGACGCTGCATCGGCGGAGATGACGTCAATTTACCGCGTCGCGATGGATGAGACGCTGCCTCCGGCGGTGCGGCATATCGCTGTCGTCGAGCGGTCAAGATTTGCTGTTCGCCCCGGCGGGCGGGGGTGGACTGATCTGCGTTCACAATATGCCCGCCCGCTATTTTTGCTGCAGATCCTTGTGGGTGTGGTGCTGCTGGTGTGCTGCGTGAATCTGGCCGGCCTATGCCTGGCGCGCGCTTCGGCGCGAGAGCACGAGTACGCGATCCGCGGCGCGCTTGGAGCGGGCCGGTCGAGGCTCATGCAGCAGCTTCTGGTGGAGTCGCTTCTGCTGGCGTCTGTTGGAGGTGCGCTGGCCGTGCTGTTCGCATGGGCGACAGACCGTTATCTGCTGCGGTTTCTCGCCAACTCCGAGGCGGCGGCATCGCTTTCGGTCCGGCCCGATTTGCCGGCCCTGCTGGTTACGGGAGGCTGCGCGGTGTTGTGCGCCGTGCTCTTCGGCACGGCTCCGGGATGGCTCGCGAGCCATGTGTCGATTGAGCCCGCACTGCGCCGGTCGAACCAGGGCATTGCGGCGGGAAAGGATAATCTCGTTCAGCGAATCTTCGTTCCGGTGCAGGTGGGGCTGACTCTGGCGCTGGTCGTTGTGGCAGCGATGCTGGGCGCCACCGTGAGCCGGCTGCGGACGACGCATCTCGGCTTTCGTGTGGAGAATATTCTGCTGATTCGTTCGGATTTTCGGAAGGTTCCGCAGAAGGGCCTGGATTTGGTTCACCTCTACCGGCGGATGATTTTGCGGATGGAACAGATGCCGGGGGTGGACAGCGCGAGCGTGGCGGAGAATACTCCGCTGCGGGGCGCCGGGCAGACGGGCATCTTTACGAGCGCGACGTCGAGGAAGCCTGCGATTGATTTTGCGAATCGTTATTGGGTCAACGATGTCGGCCCGGGTTACTTCGCGGCGCTGGGCACAAGAATGCTGGCGGGCAGGGACTTCTCGGGCGAAGACTCCGACGCGAACACGTGCATCCTGAACCACTCGGCTGCGAGTGCACTCTTCCCTGGAGCGGCTGCCATCGGGCAGAGCCTGCGCAGAAGCGATCGAAGCATGAACTCCGGCCAGATGACAACGCGCGACTGCCAGGTGATTGGCATAGTCGAAGACGCGAAGTATACGAGCCTGCGAGAGCCCGCGCCGGCGACGGTATATCTGCCAGTTGGGATGAACACAGAGCGGCTGGCAACGCTGAGCTTTGTGGTTCACGCGTCGACCCTGGCCGAAGCGAAGGCCGCATGGCTGAAGGCGCTGCACGAACTCGCGCCGGGCAGTCCGGAAACAGAGCCGATCGCTTTCGCCGAACAGTTCGATGACGCGATTGCGCGCGAGCGGCTGCTCTCGGTGCTGTCGGGTTTCTTTGCAGGACTGGCGTTGCTGCTGAGCGGCATCGGGATCTATGGGTTGATGGCCTCGTACGTGACGCGGCGCACGGCGGAGATCGGCGTGCGGATGGCGCTGGGCGCAACACGCGCGCGGATCCTGCGCCTGATCGTGCGGCAGGTTGTGGTGTTGCTTCTGCTTGGTGGGCTGGCCGGCGCGTGTCTCGCTGTTTTTGCCGCGCATTCCATCAAGACTTTTCTATTTGATGTGAATCCGGGAAGTCCGGCGATCTTTGTCGCGGCGGTTTTGATTCTGATTGCAACCGGATTCGCCGCGGCGATGCTGCCGGCAGCGCGTGCAGTGTCAATCGATCCCACGAAGGCGCTTCGGTCGGAGTAGGAGATTTTATGAGCTGGTTCACACGTTTCTTTCATCGCGACAACCTTTACCGCGAGCTGGCAGCCGAGATGCGGCAGCACATGGAGGAGAAGACCGAGCAGTTCATGCGCGAAGGCATGAGCCGCGAAGAGGCGGAGCGCGCCGCGCGGCGAGCCTTTGGCAATGCTGCCCTGATCGAGGAGCGGGGACGCGAGGCGTGGCAGTGGCCACGGATCGAGTCGTTCCTCGCCGACGCGAAATTTGCGTTGCGGCAACTGCGGCGCTCGCCGGGATTTGCGCTGACGGCAATCCTGACACTGGCATTAGGGATCGGCGCGAATACGGCGATCTTCACACTGATCGATTCGATCATGTTAAGGCCGCTGCCGTATCCGCAACAGGAGCGGCTGGTGGCCATTTATTCCATAGAGAACGGTCGGCTCACCGGCTACTTTCCCAAAGGCTGGATTCGCGCCTGGCAGGAGCACTCGCAATCGTTTGAGTCGATTTCAGGCTACGCGCCGAATATGGAATTCAACGTCACTGGCAACGACCAGTCGGAGCGGGTCTTCGGCTCAGCGGTGACGGTCAACACCTTCGGTACTCTGGGCATTCACCCGGCGATCGGCACCTTCTTTACGCCGGACAATGCCGTAAGCGGTCAGGACCTGGTCGTGGTTCTGAGTTACGGATACTGGCGCCAGCGCTTCGCCGGAAATCCCGGAGTTATCGGCGAGACGGTACGCATCGATGGTATCTCGAGGCGGATCATCGGCGTCATGCCGCCTGGCGTACGGTTTCCTTATGCGGATACGCAATTTCTGATTCCGATTTCATTCAAGGGCAGCGATCCCCTTGACCAGTGGAAAGACTTCTGGAAGGACTTCGACGGGCGCGCGATCGGGCGGCTGAAAGATGGAGTGTCGCCCGCGGCGGCGCAGGCGGAGCTGAGACGGCTGTATCCAGCATTGCTAAAGCTCTTTCCGTGGACGATGCCCGACAACTGGCAGGCCAACACTTTGGTCGCTCCGCTGCTCGATTCAGTCGTTGGCGATACGCGGCCGCGGCTGCTGCTGCTCTTCGGCGCAGTGGGGCTGATTCTGCTGATTGCGTGCGCCAATGTCGCCAACCTGATGCTCGCCCGTGCCACATCGCGCGAGCGCGAGATGGCAATTCGTGGCGCGCTGGGCGCTTCGGCGAAGAGGATTGTCCGGCAGCTTCTCGTTGAGAGCGTGATCCTGGGCGCTATGGCCGGCGTCGTCGGACTGGTGCTCGCGGCGGTGAGCCTTCGCGTACTCACCGGGCTCTTGCCGGCGGACACACCCAGGCTCGCCGACATCGCGCTGCACTGGCCAGTCTTTCTCTTTGCCGCAGCTGCGTCGGTCATGACAGGTATTTTCTTCGGGCTCGTGCCGGCGATCCGGATGGCCTCGCCGAATTTCGAGCAGACGCTGCGTTCAGGCAGCAAGGGGATAGCAGGAAAATCTTCGCATGCGTGGATTTCGACTCTGCTGGTGATGGGACAGATCGGGCTCTCGGTGCTGGTGATCACCGCCGCGGGGCTGATGCTGCACAGTCTTTACAGCCTGTCGCGGGTGAACCCGGGATTTCGGACAGAGCAAATTGTCACTGCGGAAGTTTCGCTGGACGCAACGGCTTGCCGTGAGCACGGGCGCTGCCAGGCATTTTTCCGCGAACTCCTCGCTAAGGCGCAGGCAATACCGGGCGTTGAGAATGTGGCGCTCACCGATTCGCTACCCATGTCGAACGGCTCTGACGCGAACTATCCCTTCGATGCCGAGGACCACCCCCGGCAGCCGACGCAGAGGGGACAGGACGGGACAGAGCGTACCGTGTCGACGGGATATTTCGATACGGCGGGGCTGAGCCTGCTTCGCGGCCGGCTCCTCACTGACTCCGATCAGTCCGGCGCAAGTCGCGCCGTTGTGATCAATCAGCAGATGGCGCAGTTGCTGTGGCCGAATCAGAACCCGATCGGGAAGCATGTCGAATCTATGGCCGATGAGCCGACTCCAGGGCTGCTCGATCCCAACGTGGCTTCGGTGGTCGTGGGCGTGGTGAGCAACACGCATCATGACGGGCTGGGCGGCGGCTTCGATGATGAACTCTACCTGCCGATGACGGAGAAGAACGAGCAGCCGACAATGACGGTTCTGTTACGCTCGCAAACCGGAGCGGCGCAAAGCGCGGCCGCCTTGCGCCGTGCCGTGGCAGAGATAGATCCGCTGGTTCCGGTTACGCATGTGCGGACGATGGATGAGGTGGTCGCGGCTTCGACCTCCGGTTCGCGGTCCCTGACGCTGTTGCTACTCGGCTTCGGCTTCCTTGCCGTCACTGTTGGCGCGGTGGGAGTTTACAGCCTGATCGCCTATACGGTGAGCTGGCGGACGCGGGAGTTCGGAATCCGCATGGCGCTGGGGGCGCGGCGGCGGGATGTGGTGCTGATGATCGTGCGGCAGAGTCTCCTGCTGGCGCTCGGCGGATCGCTTGCGGGGATGGTGGTCGCGGCGATCTCGGGACGGCTGCTCAAGCAATTTCTGTTTGAGGTGAGCCCGCTCGATCCGCTGACGTTTGCGAGCGTGCCTGTGCTGATGCTGCTGCTGGCGCTCGTGGCGGCGTGGGTGCCGGCGCGGCGGGCTGCGTCTATCGATCCGATGAAGGCGCTGAGGACGGAGTAGGCGCTGGTGCGACCCACGTCCTAAACCGGGACGTGGGGCACCTCTTCAGATCACGTGAAGCAAGAGCAGGATGATGAGGATCAGCAGGATGAGGCTGATGCTGCCTCCGCCGTAGTAGCCGATACCCGGCCCCATGCGGTAGCCACCGAATCCGAACAGCAACAGCAAAACGATCAAAATGATTAGAAGCATAGGTCTCTCCTGTCGCAGCTACGTCTACTTCGCGCTCGGCGTGGGTCGATTCGAGTCTGCGCGAACGTCTTATGCGACAGAAGCATAGAGGGGATGCGGGGAGAAATGGTTGCACCGAGGCTTGTTGTACAGGGGCTTCAGGAGGCGATGGCCCGGGGCAGCTGCAGGCCGGCGCCGTCCACGGTGGCGCGGATCATGGCGTCGAAGCCCATGCAGGAATTGATCATCATGTGGTAGAGGCGGCGGTCGGTCCAGTCCTGGTCGAAGTAGTGGCGGATAAATTCGGCGCGGCGGCGGTCGGTCGCGGTGAGTTCCTGTTCGGCCTGCGCGGCGTGCTCGGGGAATTGCTCTTCGAACCACTTGACCTTGCGCCACATGGAGGCATAGACGAAGACGTGGAAGCAGTGGGGCACTCTTGCGAGAATGGAGGCGGCTCCGCGTCCGACGACGACGCAGTGGCCTTGTTCGGCGAGGTTGACCAGGTATTCGCGAACGAACTCGACCATGCGCTGGCCGTCGAAGACCTCCGATTCGGGCAGGGCCGGAAGGCGATCGACGGAGCCATGCCAGAAGGCCTTGCCGTAACGGTAGTACCAGGGATCGGCGCGCTCGTCGCAGCGTTCGACGAGTTTTTTGCTGACCCCGGCCTTGCGTGCGATCTCCTCGATGAGGCATTCGTCGATGAGCTTCCATCCCAGATGGCTGGCGAGGTGGTGAGCGAACTCGGCGCCCCGGCTGCCGTATTCCCGCTCCACGGTAATCAGGTGAATCATGGCTTCCCTTTCCGATGGTTACGTGGACGTCGTGCGCTATCGAATGGGTGCAGCCTAGCACTGTTTCGGGTGCGAAAGCCAGTGTTCTGGCGGCCGGAATTTGATAGCGTACTGGCGAGGCATTTGCCGGGGCCGTGATCCAGCCATCGTCGCCGCAGATCGAGGTTGTCGCCGCTTCGCGCGAGCAGCAGCCGGTCCTCGCCAACCTGCTTCAACTTTATATCTACGACTTCAGCGAGCTGCTCGATCTGAATGTGGGCGGCGATGGCCGATTTGTTTACCCTCACCTTGAGCTCTACTGGACCGACCCTGGCAGGTACGCCTTTTTGGTCAAAGTAGACGGCGAACTGGCGGGTTTCGTTCTAGTCAAGACGGGATCGGAGTGGGACGTCCGAGATATGGCAGAGTTCTTCGTGCTGCAGCGGCACAGGAGACGGGGCGTGGGGATCAGGGTCGCGCAGGAGGTCTGGCGATTGCTGCCTGGACCGTGGGAGGTGCGGGTGATGGAGGCCAATGTTCCGGCACAGCATTTCTGGGCGCGCGCCATCTCGAGTTTCACCGGCTCGCGGGCGGTTCCCGTTCGTGTGGAGCGTGAGGGCGAACTCTGGCAAATCTTCTCGTTTGAATCCGGTAGCGAGAAATAGAATCGCTGAGTTTCAATCCCGAAATCGCTCGTTCGAACCGATAGAGAATTCTGTCGCCGGTCGCGGGAAGAAAACGGTATCATGGCTTCTCGCGATCAGCGACCCATGAGACAGTCGCCGGTCTTTCCGCCCGAGTGAAACGCCGGACTGGAGACGTTTCTCTCTTTTTCCAAGCTGGCTGCGGCGCAACTTAGGGTCCTGAGCGGTGGAGGTGAGGTAAGGGATGGCCCAATCCTACGAAACGTCCGAAACTGCAGATTCCAACCACGTTCTGACCCGGGAAGAAGTCACCAGTCTGACCGAAGAGGGCGGCAAGCCTGCCGACACGCTGATGAACGTGGTGGCGCTGATTGCGACGCGCTTCAGGACGGACGTGTGCTCGGCGTATCTGCTGGAGCCCGACCGGTCGAACCTGGTGCTGGCAGCGACGCTGGGGCTGCATCCGAAGTGCATCGGCACGCTGCGCATGCCGCTGAGCGAAGGCCTCGCGGGGCTGGTGGCCGAGCAGGTGCTGCCGGTGGCGGTGGAGGACGTGAGCACGCACCCGCGCTACAAATATTTCAGGGAGTCGGGCGAGGAGATCTATCACTCCTTCCTCGGTGTGCCGCTGATCGATCGCGGAATTCTGCAAGGCGTCCTGATTGTGCAGACCAAGGAGCCGCGGGTCTTCAGGGACGCGGAAGTTCGCATGCTGGCGGACGCGGCGAATGAAGTTGCGCCTGTCGTCAGCGAGGCGCGCACGCTCGATCGCTTTATCGCTCCGGCGCAGGAGAAGCTGTGGTCGCTGGCACGGAACCTGTGGTGGAGCTGGGACCACGACTGCATCAGCCTGTTCCGCGACCTGAATCCAACGCGCTGGCGGCAACTGAATCAGAACCCGATTGCGATGCTGAACGAGATTCCGCTCGAGGAGATCGAGCGGCGCTCGACGGAGCTGGTGCTGCACAGCCGGATCAACTATGTCTATCGGCGGCAGAAGGAGTATCTGAACGCCGACCGCACCTGGGGCGCGACACATGCGGGAGTGCTGCGGCCGCGGCCGGTCGCGTATTTTTCGGCGGAGTTCGGCCTGCACGAGTCTCTGCCGATCTATTCGGGCGGCCTGGGGGTGCTCGCCGGGGACCACATCAAGAGCGCGTCTGATCTGGATATTCCGCTGGTGGGTATCGGGTTGTTTTACGGGCAGGGATATTTTCTGCAGCGGCTGGATCAAAAGGGCTGGCAACAGGAGGAGTATCTCGAGACAGACATCAATCAGCTCCCAATGCAGCCGGCGATCGGCGTAAACGGCGAGCCGGTGGTGGTGGAGATCGAGACGCGGCGCGGACTTCTCCGTGCGAAGGTGTGGCGCGTGAAAGTGGGCCGCTGCGACCTGCTGCTGCTCGACTCCAATGTGGCGGGGAATGCGCCGGAGGATCTGGAGCTGACCTCGCGGCTCTACGGCGGCGATGGGCGCACGCGCATCCGGCAGGAGCTGCTGCTGGGCGTGGGCGGCTATCGGGCGCTGCGGGCGATGGGCATCACGCCAGGGGTGCTTCATCTGAATGAGGGGCACAGCGCGTTTGCCGTGTTCGAGGCGATTCGCACGTGCATGCAGGAAGAAGGGATGGACTTCGCCTCGGCGGCGAGCCAGGTGACCCGCGAAGTCATCTTCACGACGCACACCCCGGTGCCGGCGGGTCACGACCGATTCGACGCCGATTTAATCGAGGAGCACCTGGGGCCGCTGCGCAAGGAACTGCGGCTCACGGAGGAAGACCTGATGGGCTTCGGCCGGGAATATCCTACCGACTCGACGGAAACCTTTTGCATGACGGTGCTCGGGCTGAAGCTGTCGCGGCGCGCGAATGCGGTTTCTTCGCTGCATGGCGAAGTCTCGCGGGCGATGTGGAAGAAGCTGTATCCGCGCACGCCGGAAGATTCGGTGCCTATCGGCCACATTACGAACGGCGTTCATGTGCCTTCGTGGCTGGCTCCGCAGATGTGCCGGCTCTACGACCGGCATCTGGGAGTGGGCTGGCAGCAGCGCAGCGGCGTGGCGCGAACCTGGGAGGAGATCGAGAATGTCGACGACGGAGAATTGTGGGAGACGCATCTGAGCCTCAAGTCGCAGTTGCTGGACTTTACGCGGCGGCGCGCATGCGAGCAGGCGGAGCGGCGAGGCGAACCGGCGGAAACGCTGCAGCGGTTGAGCAGGGTGTTGTCGTCCGACGCGCTGACCATCGGCTTTGCGCGGCGCTTTGCGACCTACAAGCGCGCGAACCTGATTCTTGCGGATATCGAACGGCTTGTTTCGCTGGTCAACGATCCCAAGCGGCCGGTTCAGTTTTTGTTTGCGGGCAAGGCGCATCCGCATGACGAGCCGGGCAAGGGCGTGCTGCAGGAGATCGCGGAGAAGATGCGCGACGCGAAGTTCGCCGAAAAGATTGTCTTTATCGAGGACTACGACATCAACGTGGGGCGCTATCTGGTACAGGGCGTGGATGTATGGCTGAACAATCCGCGCCGGCCGCTCGAGGCGTCGGGAACGAGCGGGCAGAAGGTGGTTCTGAATGGCGGCCTGAATCTCTCGGTGCTGGATGGCTGGTGGGCCGAGGCGTTCGACGGGCTGAACGGGTTTGCGATCGGCACGGGGCGGACGCACTCGAACATGCAGATGCACGACCGGCGCGACGGCGAGGACCTCTACCGGGTGCTGCATGAGGAGCTAATTCCTCTCTACTACCAGCGCGACCAGGACGGGCTGCCGCGGGGATGGATCAAGCGGATGAAGCGGACGATCCGCACGCTGGGATGGCGTTTTAACGCCGACCGCATGGTGATGGACTACACGCTGAAGTGCTATGTGCCGGCGGCCGGAGGGACGTCGAGCGAAATGAAAACACTTTCCTGACACCACAGCAACGTGACTGTTCGCCTGACGTCGTAAACTGGCCGCATGAAGGCTCTACTACTCGCAACCGCTGCATTCATCTTCATTCAACAAGGGGCTCTACAGGCGGGACAGTCGATTGAGCCTCCGCCGGGAGCAAGGCTGGTGCTGGAGGCAAAGGGAGAAGGCGCGCAGGTCTACACCTGTACGGATTCTCAGTGGAAGCTGAAGGCTCCGGACGCAAAGCTGCTCGATGCGAATGGGCAGGTGATCGGCATGCATTTTGCGGGGCCGACCTGGCGGTTGAATGACGGCAGCGAGGTGAAGGGAAAGTTGATCGCGAGCCAGCCTGCCCCCGACGGGAAGTCAATTCCCTGGTTGCTGGTGGGGGCGGTGCCGGGTGGGAGCGGAAAATTCGCCGTTGTGAGTTATATCCGGCGTACCGAGACCAGCGGCGGGGCTGCTCCGAAAGAGGCATGTACGAGCGGCGAGCTTCCGGTGCAGTATGCGGCAAAGTACAGTTTTTATGCGTCGAAGTAGTGTGTGTTGATTATCACGGTGAGGCCTGAATCCCTCAGCATTCGACGAGTGTGGCTCCTGCGTCTGCTGGTCGCGATTTTGCTTGCCGTATCCGGCAGGTGGGCCGGCGCTCAGCGGGTCTCAGAGTCAACGGAAGCCTTGGCACCTGCTGAAGTTGAAGACCTGCCGGATGCACCACAGGCGCAGACCATTCCGAAAACCTCCGACCCTAAACCTGCAGAGCCAAAACCGGCGCAGAAGATGTGCGCGCCGCCGTCGAAGAGCGCGCAGGGGCTAGGAGGCGCCGCGGCCGCCGACACGGAAAAATCTGCCCTGGTGCCCTGCCCCAAGAAGTTTGACTGGGAGTATCCACTCGGTAGACCGCCAAAACACGGGCAGCGCCTTACCTCGACGGACAAGCTTCGCATGGCCGCAAGTGATGTAGTCGACCCTTTCAACCTGCTCACCATCGGGGCAACGGCGGCGATTTCGGTGGGCAGCAATCCGCAATCGCACTATGGACCCGGAATACCAGGATTTGCGAAGAACGCCGGGACGCTGCTGACGGAGGACATGACGGGCGCGTTTTTCGTTACATACGCCATTCCCTCGATTGCAAAGCAGGATCCTCGCTACTACCGCATGCCGAATGCCTGCATTTGGCGGCGCATAGAAAACGTTCTGATCCAGCCAGTCTGGTCGCGAGGCGACAACGGGGGCCACATGCCGAATTATGGAATGCTGATCGGGGTTCCGCTGGCAGTCACTTTGGCTAATGTCTACGTGCCGGGACGCAAGCAGGGTGTCTGGCCGACCGTGGAGACATCCGCAATCGCGATAGGTACGGCGCCGATCGACAACATCGTCGATGAGTTCCTGCCGGATGTCGCCAAGCGGGTCAGCATACACATCGTCTTGATCCAGCGAATTGTGAACCACCTCACCTTGACCGAAGGATCGTAAAGAATTGCCGGCCGCCAAGCAGATCGATACGCCGGGCTTATCGATACACCGAAACAGGATATTGGAAGTCTCGCGGTCATTGCTCTTACATTTGTCTCTATGGCAGTCGAAACCGATAGCCGGCGAGCGCATCTTTCGAAGATGGCGTATCTGCCCGAAGATATATTCGCCAATCCTGTGTGGCACGCGCTCGGAACGAGACATCGCCGCTTTGCGGTTTCCGCCGGCGAGGCGCGGCGGTATCCGGCGGATGTTGCGCCGTTCGTAGCCGTTGAAGAGCCCAGCGTGGATGCGCTCGAGGCGCTGCACTCGCTGCTTGCGCCTGGAGAAAAGGTGTGGATTGCGGATGCGAAGTTTCCTGCATGGCCGGAGCTGGTGTGGGAGACTTCGCTCGAGTGCCTGCAAATGGTGCTGGCAGATGAGGCGGTGCCGCCAGAGCGCGCAATGGATTTCGACACGCTCTCGTGCGCGGATGCTCCGGCGATGGTGGCGCTGACAGAACTGGCATTTCCGGGATTTTTTCGCCTGCGGACCTGCGAGATGGGCCGCTATTACGGGGTGCATGCCGGCGGCGAGCTGGTTTCGATGAGCGGCGAGCGCATCATGCTCGACGGATATCCCGAGGTCAGCGGGGTGTGCACGCATCCCGGGCATCGTGGCCATGGCTATGCCTCGGCGCTGATGTGGCAGGTGATTCGCGACCACAGGCGTGAGGGGCAGGTTTCCTGGCTGCATGTGAGCGCGGGGAACTCGCATGCGATCGAGCTGTATCTTCGTATGGGTTTTGTGGAGGCGCGCAGGATTGTCTGGCACAGGATCTCCCGGCGCGATGAGCGCGGTTTTGCAGCGATCCAGTAACCTTTTGCGGCGTTGCGACTCCAATAAATCGGGAGAAATGTAATGTTCAGGAATGTTTTGCGCACCGCTGTGCTTCTTGCTGCGGGACTTCCGCTGCTGAGCTGCCAGGCGGCGACGAAATCGCCGATTCCGGCGGCGGCGATCGACGCGTCTGTGGCCAAGGCATCGTCGCGTGAGACGGCGGTCTTTGCGGGCGGCTGCTTCTGGGGAACGCAAGCGGTGTTCGAGCGCGTGAGAGGCGTTGTGGAAACGACGGCCGGCTACTCGGGCGGGGCGGCGTCAACGGCGCACTATGACGATGTAACGACGGAAACGACCGGGCATGCCGAGAGCGTGCGCGTGGTGTACGATCCTTCGAAGATTACGTACGGGCAACTGTTACGAATATTCTTTTCCGTCGCGCACGACCCGACGCAGCTGAACCGGCAGGGTAACGATGTGGGCACGTCGTACCGGTCGGCGATTTTCTACGCGAACGACGAGCAGAAGCGGATTGCGACGGCCTATATCACCCAGCTCGATGCGGCGCATGCCTTTGGCGGTCCGATTGTGACGCAGGTGGTTCCGCTGAAGGGGTTCTATGCGGCGGAGGATTATCACCAGGATTACGCGCTGAAGAATCCGGAAAATCCTTATATCTACGTCTGCGACCGGCCGAAGATCGAGGCGCTGAAGCAACAGTTCCCGGAGCTGTTCCAGAAGTACAAGGGCGAATAGGCTCATAGGGCGCTGAGGCGCATTGTTTCTCCGATCGTTTACTCTTCTGTGCGAGAGGAGACGACCGTGAAAACGTGTCTGGCAGTGGCTTTGCTTCTGGCCTGCTTCACTGCGCCCCTGGTGCGCGCTCAAAAAATGCCCGAGGGGATCTGGGAAGGCTACGACGGCGAGTGGCAGCACGTCTCGCAGCAGCTGATTGCACTGGCCGAAGCGACGCCGCCGGAAAAGTTCTCGTGGCGTCCGGCTCCCGGGGTGCGCTCGACGAGCGAAGTCTACATGCACATTGCCATGGCGAACTTCTGGCTGCTGAGCGTGACCGGCCCGAAGGTGCCTCCCGACCTGAAAGAGGGGATGGAAAAGTCGGTCACCTCCAAGCCGGAAGTGATCCGATGGCTGAAGCGGTCTCTTGAAGCCGTGAAACAGGCGCATCTGGCTGCGACTCCGCAGGATCTGGCGCGCAAGGTACATATTGAGGATCGAGATGCGACGGTGGACGGGATTTACCTGCGCATCATCATTCATGACAACGAGCACATGGGACAGCTGATCGCCTACGCCCGCATGACCGGCGTGGTGCCGCCGTGGTCGAAGTGAGAGGCGGGATGAGATCTTAGCCCGCTCAAGCCCAAAAACGGGCCTTGAATGGGCACCCTCGCAACGCATTTCGGTGATCGAATGGTGAAATGGTGATCGAATGGTGAAATCATGAGATACCCGACGAGAATTCTGCTCGTGGTGTGGGCGGCGCTATGCAGCACAGGCGGCGCCGCATCCGAGCCTGTTGGCTGCCCAAACACGATTGAGGTGAACCAGCAGCTGGCACCTTCGGTTGAGGGTTGGACTACGATCCTCGACGACACGCCGCACCAGCTGGCCACCGTCACCTTTTATGATGGAGCACCAAAGGACCGGGCTTCCCTGGTCTATGACACAACCACGAAGGCCGCAGGCAAGGAGACTGCCATTTGGCACTTCCTACCGCAGGGAGACCGGCAGATATGGATGGCGTGCAGTTATGCCAGCACGGCTATCGTGCTCGCCAAGGCTTTGCCTGCAGGGATCAGCATGTGCTCGGTGACGTATGACCCGCTGCAGCTTGTGGCGGGTATGCCGTTGATTGAAAGAATTGATTGCCGGTAGGGTGTAGAACGCGGCACGGGATCATTTCACGCCGAATTCGGTGAAACACGACCCCACTCACGCCAACGGATGGCGTGAGTGGGGTTATTTGGGCAGGCTTGTGATGTGGGCGTTAACAGTTTGCAGCCCGCTTGCTCTCACGACGGGTGTTGATTTCTTTGGTTGAGTCACGACAGCTCTCGCATAGGCCCATCGTTGCTCTCGCTCCCAGCCTCATCCACTCAGGCCAGCTTTCAACCCTCCTCGCCGTCTCTTTGAGGTGTCGTTCGAATTCCTCGTAGTTTTGCTTTTTCTCGTTTATCGCCATGGTGCCGTCTCCCTTCGGCATCAAGTGACTCCAGTTCCGCCACCGCAATCTCTTCACGTTGCAGATAAGAAATAGGATGCATTGGTAGTCTTGGTTTACTGTCCTTGTCTGGCCACGGAACGGTTTCTCCGTCGCGTTTACGGATAAGCTCTCGACCGTAATTGGGTTTCAAGCTGAAGAGATCGTTGTATCGTCGAGGGCCGATCCCAACGAACGATTCGAACGGAATTCTACCTTGAAAATCTGTTGATTTTTTCGTTTTCTTTTCGATGGAATCCCGTACAACAATTGCGTCTTTGTGCAATTGAGTTGCCGCACTTTTTACGTAGGGCTCAATATACACAACTCTTGAGATTCCGGCGGCAATGATGTGGCGAGCACAGTTGTGACACGGAAACGTAGTCGTGAATAAAGAACTACCCAAGACTGAAACCCCTGAGCGCGCACATCCCAAAATTGCGTCCATCTCGGCATGAACGGCTCGACCGAATTCAGTAATGTCAAAGAGCATTGCACCCTTGACGGCCCTTTTCTGGTGTTCATTTAGTGAGCCACAACCGAGCCTCGTAAGGAGATCATTCAGAATTTCACTCTTTCGCCGATCATTAGAGTCCTCTCCTAACATATGATCGCTTGTCGTCTTTGTCGTTGACCCAATACAGCCCCCCGCCGGCGCGGGGCACGTCATTGCAGCCAACGCTAATCAAATCTCCGCTCTTTGAAACGATGGCGGCTCCTACTTGGCGACCAAGCTGCGCTGAGCGCAATGACGAAGCTGAAGCTAGGTACATCGCATATTCATCGCGAGTGGGAGTGTGATAAGTATTTCCAAAAATCAGATCAACAAATCGAGTCAACTGCTCCTTATACCCGTTCTCCCGCAAGCTAATAAATACATCGGCGAGGTGATACGTTTCGCGAGTTCTTTGGCCAAAATCCAGGTTGTCATCTTCGTCGTCACCCATGAGCCTGACCGCTGTTGGGGGTTCAATGCCCTTTTGATCGACAAGATAGTCTTTTCGCCCTCTCTCTGAATCGTGGATGCCTATTAAAAAGAAACCCGTTCCATAGACCTTTCTGAGAATATCTGCCTCTTCGGGTCGTTTCAGGGTTGCTAGAATATGCACAATCCGCAATAGTGGCCTAAAGTCGGAACTCTTTACGATTGGCAGGGACGGTTGAGATGCCGCTCGAGAGCGATTGATCTCTTGGATTGCAGCCAGCGCGAGGATTGCGTCCGATTGTGTTTTCTCCCGCAAGCTATTGCCGAGTTCCATCCTAGATCGAATGCGTTGGCCTTCGCGCTTCGGGGGGCTTGGGGCCGTTACTGAAAATCTCTTACATAAGTTGTCCATTAGCGAGCTCATGGAGATCACTTTTGGTATATAGTTCAGCCGCTCAAACGCCGCTTGGAGGACGTGTATGCAACGTTCATAGTCGACTCCCACCGGACAGACAAGGGCGAGAACTAGCTCACTTTGATCGAATCGGGAAAGCGTAGTGTCGATGAGCTGTTTCTTTGTTTTCGGCATGTGCTCGGCGTCTCAGCTAGATAGAAAGCCAAAGCAGGTACGCATCACATGATAGCTGGTGATTTGTAGGATCGTATTTCTATTTATGGTTCGTGTCTCCTCAATAAACACCGAAGTAACAAAGCCCGAGGCGAGATTGGTACACGCGGGTAGTCGGTCCAAGATTCGGAAAGGCGGCACTGATCTTGCGTCCCGTCGGGCTTCACAACGGCAAAAAATACTGCGTGCCTTTGATCGGTTCCGACAGGCGTTTGAGGAGTGTCTGCAGGTCGTGGTTGTTGTGGACGAAGTCGATGTCCGACGTGTTCACGACTAAGAGGTCGCTGGCGGTGTAGTGGAAGAAGAAGTGTTCGTAGGCCTGGACGACTTGCTCGATGTATCCGTCGCTGATGGCGCGTTCGCCGGGGATGCCCTTGCGTTTGAGCCGCTGCTTGAGCACTTCGGGTGAGGCCTGCAGGTAGATGACGAGGTCGGGCGCGGGGACCTGTTCGCGGAACATCTGGTAGTAGCGGTTGTAGAGGTCGAGCTCGGCGTCGGTGAGGTTCAGATAGGCGAAGAGCTTGTCTTTTTCGAAGAGATAGTCGGAGACGACCGGGACCTCGCTGTCGCGGAGCGAGCGCATCTGGTCGAAACGCTCCATAAGGAACCAAAGCTGGGTCGCGAAGCCCATGCCGGGCTCGGCCTGGTAGAAACGGTCGAGGAAGGGATTGTTCTCGGGCTCGGCGACCCGGCGGGCGTGCAGCGTCTCGGCCAGGATCCCAGCCAGCGTCGATTTGCCGACGCGCAAGGGTCCTTCGACGGCGAAAAAGCGGGGCGGTCCGAAGAGGTTGGCCATCAAGGGCATCGTACCTCAAGGCGAATAAAATGAGAAGGACGGGGCGGCTCAGGACGCAGGAATCGGACTCGCCTCTCACCCTTCGCGCCAGCAGCAGGCGCTCAGAGTTGGGCACCCTCGCATGTGCCAGTTTGATGAAAAGCAGATCCTTCACCACCCCGCCGAGCGAAAGCCGCGCTCTACGGGGGCCCCGGTTCGCTCAGGATGACAGGTAGTGGATCTTACGCTTCGCTCAGGATGACAACCGGTGGGGTGGTGGAGGCGGTGTCAAATGGGCGGGAGTTTTGGCTCCCGCCCGTTGCAGTTCGAGGGAGGACTATGGAGGCTGAGAGATGCCGTGAGAAGGAGAACGTAGCTCAGGGTACAGAGTAGGGCAGGAGCAGTGCAAAGTCCAGGAACGAAAGGACCTTGTACTTAGGTCACGGATGGTAATTCCCCCGGCGGGCTAGCATTCGCGGTAGGCTTCGGCAGCGGGTGAACAGAATGTGCCGTTCCTGCGGGACTCGATGTGTTTCTCTTTCTTCCCCGGCACTGCCGTGCCGGGCTAGGGTTGTTTCGTCCCTTCGGGACTGGTACGTCCGGTGTTCTCGCTGTCTGATTTCTGTTCTTTTATTAGCGATAAAACGCGGATATAATTGATCGTGCCCGCCAGGTACGCCAATCCAAACAATTCAGAAAAGGTGACGCAGGGATGTCCCACAAGTACATTTTTGTGACCGGTGGAGTTGTGTCCAGCCTCGGGAAGGGGTTGGCGGCAGCGTCGATCGGCTGTCTTCTCGAGAGCCGAGGGTTGAAGGTCAACCTGATGAAGTTTGATCCCTACCTGAATGTCGATCCGGGGACGATGTCGCCTTTTCAGCACGGCGAAGTCTTCGTGACGGATGACGGCGCGGAGACGGATCTCGACCTCGGGCACTACGAGCGCTTCACGCACGCGCATCTCACTCGCGATAACAACCTGACGACGGGCCGGATTTACGAGCAGATCATTGCCAAGGAGCGCCGAGGCGATTATCTCGGCAAGACGGTCCAGGTGATTCCGCACGTGACCAACGAGATTAAAAATGCCATGCGCAAGGTGGCGGGGACGGCGGACGTCACGATTGTCGAGATTGGCGGGACGGTCGGCGACATTGAATCCCTGCCGTTTCTTGAAGCGATTCGACAGATGCGCCAGGAACTGGGCCGGGACAATACAGTGTTTGTGCACGTGACGCTGGTGCCGTGGATCAGCGCGGCGCAGGAGCTGAAGACCAAGCCGACGCAGCACTCGGTGAAGGAGATGCTGTCGATCGGGATCCAGCCGGATATTCTGCTGTGCCGCACGGACAGGTTCCTGTCGCGGGAGATCAAGAGCAAGATTGCGCTGTTCTGCAATCTGGAAGAGCAGGCGGTGATCACGGCGAAGGATGTGGAGTCGATCTATGAGGTGCCGCTGACGTTTGCGCGCGAAGGTGTGGATGCGCTGGTGCTGCGGTATCTGCGGATGGAGACGAAAGAGCCCGACCTGAGCCGCTGGGAGGAGATTGTGCGGCGCTCGTACAATCCGCAGGATGAGGTGTCGATCGGGATTGTCGGCAAGTATGTGGAGTACGAAGACAGCTATAAGTCGCTCAAGGAGGCTCTGGTTCATGGCGCGCTCGCGCACAACCTGAAGCTGCGGGTGACGTGGATCGAAGCCGAGGGGCTGGAGACGGAGAACTTCGAGTCGCAACTGGCGGGGTTTGACGGGATTCTGGTGCCGGGGGGGTTCGGCAAGCGCGGCATCGAGGGGATGCTGAACGCGATCCGTTATGCGCGGGAGCGCAAGGTGCCGTATTTCGGGATCTGCCTGGGCATGCAGACGGCGTGCATCGAGTTTGCGCGCAATGTGTGCCGGCTGAATGGGGCGAACTCCAGTGAATTCGACCCGTCGACGCCGCATCGCGTGATCTACAAGCTGCGCGAGCTGACGGGCGTCGAGGAGATGGGCGGAACGATGCGGCTGGGGGCGTGGGCGTGCGTGCTGAGTCCCGACTCGCTGGCATACAAGGCGTATGGAACGCCGGAGATCAGCGAGCGTCACCGTCACCGTTACGAATTCAATCGCGAATATGAGGCGCTGCTGACGGGAGCTGGGCTGCAGATCACGGGGACGACTCCCGATGCGACGTATGTGGAGATCATCGAGTTGCGCGATCACCCGTTCTTTCTGGGGTGCCAGTTCCATCCCGAGTTCAAGTCGAAGCCTCTCGAGCCGCATCCGCTGTTCAGCGGATTTATCAAGGCGAGCTATGAGAACCGGGCGAAGGCGGTGCAGGAAGCTGCCACGGGTGTAGAAGTGGTGCGGGCTTAGGAGCTATTCGGAGCGTTGCGACGCCACCGAAGCGTGGATGGCCAGCAGGCTTTCCAGAACACCCTTCAGATTTTTCAGGTCGAGGGCGTTGGCTCCGTCGGATTTAGCTTCGGCGGGGTTGTCGTGCACCTCGAGAAAGACGCCGTCGACCCCCGCGGCGACAGCGGCGCGCGTGAGCAGGGGAATGAACTCGGGCTGGCCTCCGGAGACGCCGTTTGCGCCTGAGGGAATCTGGACCGAGTGAGTGCCGTCGAAGACCACCGGCGCGAGACGGCGCATGATGGCGAGCGAGCGCATGTCGACGACCAGGTTGTTGTAGCCGAAGGTGGTGCCGCGTTCGGTGAGGAAGACGCGGGGATTGCCGGAGGCTGTGACCTTGTCGACGGCGTGGCTCATGTCCCAGGGCGCGACGAACTGGCCCTTTTTCACGTTGACGGCCCGGCCGGTTTCGGCTGCGGCGACCAGCAGGTCGGTCTGACGGCATAAAAACGCGGGGATCTGCAGAACATCGGCTCCCTCAGCCGCGAGGGCGCAATGGCCGGGCTCATGGACATCGGTCAGCACGGGTAATCCTGTTGCTTCGCGGAGGCGGCGGAGGATGGCCGTGCCCTCTTGCAGGCCGGGTCCGCGGAAGCTGGTCAGAGAAGTGCGGTTGGCCTTGTCGTAGGAAGACTTGAAGATATAGGGAACGCCGAGGTCGGTTGCGATGCGCTGGATGGCGTCGGCCATTTTTCGGACGTGTGTCTCGTTTTCGATCACGCAGGGTCCGGCGATGAGGAAAAGCTGGCCGCCGCCGACGCGTACGGGGCCGATTTCAAATTGGGAATTCACTCCATTATTCAATCACATAGGGTTTGCCGCCGGCTTTTCGCGAATGAGGATGGAGGCGGGTGTTCATGGGGTTGCAATGTCGCTCCTCTCAGGAAGCTGGTTTGCAAAATTCTCTTGACAGCCGTTAATTGAGAATCATATCTTCTCGACGCGACACTAAATCGGTTTAGTGACGTAGCACGAAAGACCCAGATTCGGCATAGAGTTCTCAGGCTGATATGCAGAATCCGGGCAGGGCGGAGATGGCTGGCCGCCTGGAGAACATCGACAAGAAATAACTACTGAGAAGCAGTCACTTTGGAGGCGCATAGATGAAGCACAAATGGTATCTAATACCACTGGTGTCGCTGTTCTGTGTTCTTGCATGCATTGGAGCTTACGCACAGAACAACTCAACGATCACCGGCACGGTGGTGGACAAGCAAGCGGCGTCCGTCGCGGGCGCAGACCTCACCCTCACCAACCCTGCCACAGGAACCTCTGTCACGACGACCAGCAACGGCGCAGGCGTCTTTACTTTTCCGGGATTGAACGTCGGCGCGTATGACCTGAAGGTTACGGCCAAGGGTTTTGAGACCTACGTCCAGACGGGTCTGCAGGTGAACGTATCTCAGGTTCTGCGGGCCGACGTTACGCTGACGGTCGGCGCAGTGAACGAAACCGTGACGGTGGCAGCGCAAGCATTGCAGGTGCAAACCGACTCCAACGTGGTCAGCACCCTGATCAGCGGCCAGCAGATCGAGAAGATCGCGACAGAGAACCGCAACTTTGCCGCCCTGGCTGCTCTCGGCATGGGCGTCAGTTCGGCGCTGCCGGATAACAATACTCCGACCTCCGTAGCGGCCAATTTCACTCTCAGCGTGAACGGACTGCGCCAGAGCCACAACATCTGGCTGATTGACGGCGGCGAGGCTGACGACCGCGGCGGCGCCGGCGGCATGGACATCATGCCTTCTCAGGACGCCATGGCGCAGTTCGAGGTGCTGGCCAGCAACTATCCGCCCGAGTATGGAATTTCCTCTGGCGCGACCATCAGCCTGGGCATCAAGAGCGGCACGCAAAGGTTCCATGGCGAGGCCTGGGAGTTCAACCGCAACACCGACTACAACGCCAACAACTACTTCAATAAGACCAGCACGCCGATTACTCCGCGAACCAAACTGAATTACAACATCTTTGGGTTCAATATTGGCGGCCCGGTGTTTATTCCCCATGTCTACAACAACGACCGGCAAAAGACGTTCTTCTTCGTCAATGAAGAATGGCGGAGACTGATCCAGGGCAGTGCGCCGTCAGCGAAGAATACATTGCCTTCGCAGGACTTCCCGGTTGCGGGCACCGATTTGCACTATGTTGCGCCGTTGTTTGCCCCCACCACCAAGATCGTAATTCCGAATCTGGGTGATCCAGGCTACACCGCCAGACTTGCGGCTCTTGGCCTTGTACCGGGACAGCCGTTTCCGAACCAGACTATTCCGGCAGCTCTCTTCGACCCGAACGCTCTGGCGTACTTCGGCACCGGCATTATTCCCCAGCCCACGACGGGAAACGGTCAGGCCATTGTGACGGCGGTGCAGCCCATCGACGTCTGGGACAACGTGGTGCGCATCGACCACAACATCAATGACAGGTTCAAGCTGCTGGGCCACTATCTGCACGATGGCGTGACGCAGACCTATGCATCGCCGATGCTCGGCTGGTCAGGCGCCGACTATGCCGCTATAACCAGCGTGCTGAAGAATCCGTCGAACAGCGCGGCAGTGAAGCTGACCGCCTCATTGAGCCCTGCCCTTCTGGTCGAGGCGAGCTTCAACTACGATGGCAATACCATCAATATCGTCAACAGCCCAAATTCCCTGACGCCTTCAGGCTGGAGCGTGAACCGATACTTCGACAACACGTCGATGAACCTGCCGAACATGCACTGGGGCGCTCCCTACAACACGCAGGAGAACCCTGGTTCGGCTCCGTGGAAGAATGCCGCCCAGGATTATCAGCCCCGGCTCGACGTTTCGTGGACGAAGGGCGTGCACTCCATGAACTACGGCTTCAGTTACATGCGTTACACCAAGAACCAGCAGCTCTTCGGCCAGCCGGGAGGCCAGTTCTACTGGCAAGCAAACCAGACAGGCGATGCCTTCATGGACATGCTCCTGGGAATTTCCAGCGCTTACGACCAGACGCAGGCGCTGAACATCAATCATTACGTGAACAACACGGTCTCGCTCTGGGGACAGGACAACTGGAAGATAAACCCACGACTCAGCCTGCAGCTCGGCCTTCGCTGGGATGGTCTACCTCACGCGTGGGAGCGAAACAATCAGATTGCAAACTTCAACCCGGCGCTCTATAACCCGAGCCTGACGCCACAGTGGAATGTAAATGGTGCAGGTGTTCAGGACGGCTCCATGAATCCGAACGGGCCGGGGTTCTCCACTCCAGCGGGATTTACTCATCCCTTCTACCTGAACGGCATTTACATCGGAGGCGAAAACGGCTATCCGCATGGGCTGGTCAACAATTATTGGAAGACCGTCCAGCCGCGCGTGGGATTCTCGTATGACTTATTCGGCAACGGCCGCACGGTTGTGCGCGGCGGCTTCGGAACGTTCTACGAGCGCCTGCAAGGGAACGATATCTACAACGCCGGAACCAACCCGCCGTTCTACTACGATCCGTCAGCCACCAACGTTTATTTCTCCAATCCGCATACCAGCTGGGTGAGCGGATCGACTGCCAACACCCCAACCTTCCCCCAGGGACTTACAACGCTCGCTCCCTACTACCCGGCCCCCGCTGTCGGACAGTTCAGCCTCGGTGTCCAGCATGAGGTTTTGCCAGGGATGATCTGGATTGTCCAGTATGTCGGCAACGTGGCGTGGAGCCAGAACATCGATCTGCCAATAAACAACTTTCCGTTATCTACCCCAAACAACATCCGCGCAGACTTCGGGGACGCCAGCAACAAATCGGGAACAAATCCGCCAATGTCTGCGACATGTCCGAAATGCAATGGTGCGCCGCTGGCTAATGCCAATTTCTATCGCACGTACCAGGGTTTCGGGAGCATCACCCAGCAGACAAACAACACGAACGGAAACTACAACGGCTTCCAGACGGGTCTCCGGCTGCAGAACAAATGGGGACTGAGCGGCGAGGCCGATTACACCTGGTCGCATGAAATCGACATCACGAGCTACGATCTGGCGACGATCAGCAATCCCTTTAACATCGCGTATGACTACGGCTCGGGCGCTCTCGACCGTCGCCATATCTTCGTCCTCAACTACATTTACGACTTACCCTTCTTAAAGAACTCCACCGGCCTGATGAAGACGTTCCTGGGTGGATGGCAGCTTGCCGGAACGTTCGTCGCAGAATCCGGGTATCTCGGTGCCTTACAGTCCAACCAGGGGGTTGGTCTTTCTGTTGGCTATGACCCAGTCGGTCTGGGCGGTAATTACACCAACCGTCCCAATGTGAGCGCACGACCGAAGGCGCTCAAGAAAGTCAACGAGTGGTTTGACACCAGCGTATTCAGTGCCCCGATTCCCGCCTGGGCCGGAGGCCCCAACCAAGGCTTCGGCAATGCACGGAAAGACATCGTCGTGGGACCGGGACGCGAGAACTTCACAACGTCGCTCTACAAGACGTTCAACATCAAAGAGGTTGCTCACATCGAGCTTCGCTTCGAGTCGTTCAACACCTTCAATCACACCGAATTCCAGAACGTAAACAGCAACTTCGGGACCGGAAACTTCGGCGGGATCAGCAGCACCTGGGATCCGCGTGCGTTGGAACTGGGCGGCAAGTTCGTCTTCTAACCTCAACCTAACCGGCGCGGCAGGCGTTCGCTTGCCGCGCTTTTTTTGTTTCTCAGGGATCGGGGATCAGGGGACTGGCCCCTTACTCAAACCAAAGCCGGGGTTGAGTGGGCACGCTA
This sequence comes from uncultured Acidobacteriaceae bacterium, assembly GCA_963782175.1. GTDB lineage: Bacteria > Acidobacteriota > Terriglobia > Terriglobales > Acidobacteriaceae > Silvibacterium. The sequence goes on along the minus strand of CAWAIX010000001.1, from coordinate 847,938 downwards.
CGCCCGCAAGATAGGTATACAGGTGTAGTACTGTTTCGTTCATGAGTGGTGTGAAAAGCAGATCCTTCGCTGCGCTCAGGATGACAATTATGTTATTCGGGCTGGGCTGCTGCGCAGTGGCTGGTTCCGACGCGTTGGGACAGACTGGAACACGGCAGGATGCTCTCGCGCTTGAACAACAGGGAAGGAATCCAGAAGCCGCGGAGATCTGGAGCGGGATTGCGGAGCACGATCCGCGCAATGCGGAGGCGCTTGCTCATCTCGGGCTGATTGAGGCGCGGCAGGAGCACTACGGGCAGGCGATCTCCTATTACCAAAGGGCGCTGGCACTCAATCCGGGATTTCCCAGCCTCGAGATGAACCTGGGACTGGCGCTGTTCAAGACAGACCAGTTTGGCGGGGCGATCACGGCTTTCACGGCGGAGCTGGAGAGGCATCCTGGCGACCTGCGCCTCATTACCCTGCTGGGAATGGCGCATTACGGGATGGGGGACTATCTGGTTGCCATCCCCTATTTGCAAAGGGCGACGGAGAGCGATCTGCAGGCCAACAATTCGCAAACGGAAGCGCTCAGAATGACGCTTGCGCGGAGCTGTCTCTGGAGCAAGCAGTATGCATGCGTGGTGAAGGCGGCGGGCGAGATTCTGGCGCTGAACCCGGGGGTGGTGGCGGAGGCGGCTGTGCTTGCCGGCGAGGCGCTCGATGCGGAAGGCGATTCGGCGAAGGCAATGGAGCAATTCAGGGCGGCGATCCGGACGGATCCAAAGCAGCCAGAGGCACATTTAGGGCTTGGGTACCTGCTGTGGGCCGAAGGGAGGCAGGCGGAAGCAAGGGCAGAGTTCCAAGCTGAGCTTGAGGTCGATCCTTCGAATGACGCGGCGCGGGCATGCCTTGCGGTTGCGGCGGTTGGGAAAAGGCCGGATCAGCCGCTTATTCAGGTGATGGCGAACGCTCACCCGCCGGCGCATCCATAGTTCACTGCTGGCGTGTCTTTTCCCGGACGGCCTTGGCCAGCTTTTCTATCTGCGCGGCCTTTGCGGCGTTCGCCGATGTGCGGGGATCCCTGCCTGAAGCGGAGACGTCGTCGCGCAGTTGCTGGGCCAACTGAGAAAGCTTGTTGCTCGCGTCCACAACCTGCTGCCGGAGCTGGGCGTTTTTCAAGGCTGCCGCCTCCTGCTGCTTTGCCTGATCGGCCGGATTGTTCCCGTAGATCTTCTCGAGGTCGGGAGGACGCGGAGTGGGGTCCTTGAGCTCAATGTGCTGCTGCGTTGGACTGCCCTGCTGCTGCGGGAACGCCGGCAGAGTAAAGGCGCAGAGAAATATGGCGGCGGCCAGGAGTTTCCAGCGTGAAGGAAGCTTGCCAATCAGAATGCGGATAGCCTGGGAGCGCATGCGGTCGCACCTCGTGGCGTTGGTTCAAATTCAAGCAGATTGCAGGGGCCCAGTCCAGCGACTATGCCAGGCGGTAATCGGATTTTGACTGGCTCAACAAGAGAGTGGGCAATGAAGCAGCTAAGGCATGTGAGCCCCGGGATAGACCTTGATCCAGTGATTGCGCATTCTGGCTCGCACGAGCTTGCCTGCAGTGTCGGACACGATGACGTTGGTCGGCTCGACCGGCATGTGGCAGTCGATGCAGTCGCTGGTGATTTTGTGGCCGAGGGTCTTTGCCACGCCGCAGCTTTCCCAGCGATGGCAGGCGAGGCATTTTCCCGAGTATGATGCCGCGGGCCGCTCCTGCGTATGCACGTCGTGGCAGGTGGAGCAGGTCATGTTCGACGAAGAGAGATAACAGCGGCTCCTCTGGAGCAAACCGACCTGATTGCCGTGGACGTCGGGGTGCTCGAGGGAGCCGGTGGGAAGGGGCTTGAAGTAGTTCGCCAGCGGCTCTCCGGCGACGTAGGAAAAGGCGGGGGCGATGGCCTCACGCTGGATGCCATTGTGGCAGAGCGCGCAGAGGTCCACCTGGCGATCCCGCGAGAACTTTGCCGGGTTGAGAATCGCCTGTCCTTGTGCGGCCGCTGCGCCAGACTTCTGACGCGCGATGTGCTCGGTGCCGGGACCATGGCAGGTTTCGCAGGAGATGCCGGGGATGAAGCTGGCTTGGTCGTAGCGGTTCGTCAGGGGGTCTGTGGAGAGCGCGCGGATATATGTGGCGTGGCACTCGAGGCAGCCGGGGTTGATGGGACGAGAGAATTTGGCGGTGCCGTTTTCATAACCAGGGCTATTGATCCAACGGTGTCCGTCGGTCCAGTAGCTCACGGGAAGTTCGTAAAGGCGGTCGCCATCCCAATGGAGATACGTAACGCCTCGCACGCCGGAACCGGTGACGATGTCGATGCGCTCGCTCTGCGTGAGCAGGTCGCCGGGCCATCCGGTGACGGCGGTCTCGTAATAGCCGTTGCTACCCTCGGTGTTTTTGGCCTCCATTTTGAAGTAGAGGCCGGGCTGTGCGGAGGTTCGCGCGGGATCGACGATCATCAGAGTGTTCGACGGGGGCGTGAAGGAGCCGAGGAGTGAGTTTTTATCGGCAAACTGCGATGTGAGGTGATGGGAGGTGTGCAGATAAGAGAGCGCCTGCTCCTTGTGGCAGTCGAGGCAGGCTGCATCTCCGGTGTATCCACGTCTGTGTTCGGGCTTCTGCGCAGAAGAGCCGCCGGGGGCTGCGGTCTGAGGTGAAGAGGCAGGGGTCGATAGCAGAGCAGTGAGGAGCAGAGCGGTAAAGCCCAGCAGCAGGCAGATTCGAGGCATTACGGCGATACTGCCTTCCAGTACGTCTTGACGTAGCCCTGGGCATCAACTGTTTCGGATCGGATGACGACGGGCCGAGGCCCGTGACAGGCCCAGGAGAGCGATGTCGCATGTCCGGTCACGTACATCGGAACAAATTGCGAATCCGGGTTCTGCTTGCAGTAATCCACGACGGCCTGCGTCGGCTTTCTGTTGGTGAATGCCTTCGAATCGCAGGGGATATTCGCGCCGTAGAGACAGGCCATTACCTGGCCATCGGCGCAGCGCCACTCCATCATTTTTCCCTGATCAGGCTTGAGGTTGAGCTTCTCGGCCATCCAGTCAGGCAGTTTCGGACCGGTGTATCGCGCATCGGGCTTGTCAATCGTGCCAACAGCACGGCAGTAGGGCACGGGATCCATGTAGGTTTGCGCGAAGGCCGCGCAGTGCGCCAGAAGCGGCAACAGCAGCAGCCACAAAAATTTCCTGACCATCGTGCACCCACTCTTTCTCCGGATCGAAGGTCCGGGCCCGAGCTGCACGGTAGTTAACGTCCGGCTTACGGCCGGTTGCGAACCACGTGCGCGACGATGAGCCCAGCCACCAGCATCATCGTCCAGAAGTGGATGCGCCGTAAAGTCCTTCTCTGCGGCTGAGCAGGATCGCTCAGCATGAAACCCACTGCCACTTGCCACAGGATGACCAGAAGCGCGACGGTGGCGATCCAGACACCGGCCAGGTCGACGCCGCGCATGTTGCCGCGGCTCATAGCCAACCATGCGTGGACGAAGGAGACCAGCAGCGTGAGGTAGCCAAGCCAGTAGTGAGGCCACATCCGCCGCAGAAACGGAGTGCGCGCCGCCGGCGTCCTGCGCAGCAGGAAAGGCAGCGCGAGCCCCGATCCGAAGAGCAGGACCGATGCCCATCCGCTGAAGGCCGTGCGCAGGTAGTCGCTCATCGGGGAGGTTGCGCGTCGTCGACGAGGCGTACGTATCCCGTGAGGATCACAACGCGAGAGATGCTGAGGACGTGATCGGCATTGACCGTACCGGCGAGTTGGACGATGGCCCCCGGGGCGACGTCCTGCGCCTTACCCATGATGAAGGATGTACCGAGCATGAGAGCCGCCGAAAGCGTTTTTGCATCGGTGCGGCGGAAGGTGGTTTCGTTGATCGTCTCGAGGGGGGTGCACTTCAGATTCTGTCCGTCGACCTGATCGATCCTGACCACGGCTTCGAGGCGGGTGCCGGGGGCGGCTGTTGAAAATGCCTGCGCCGGAGTGTCCGTGGTCTTCATTCTCCCGGCGCGGGCGAGGACGCGGTTCGTGGCCCAGATTGTCGCGCCGGCGATCAGGACGATGAAACAAATCCAGCGGGCGAGAGGCGAGACGCCGAAAGACCTTTGGCTGTGCATGGCTGCTGCTCCGGAACCCGCCCGTTTCGGGACCGTGATTGATCCTCAGAGCCAGTCTGAAGCCTGTACCACGGTATAAGGTCAAGCGGTCTGTTTTGGAGGCTGCTGGTGCGAGACGGGGCACTCAGCCGCTGCGCCGGGGGTGAGTGCCTTGACGAGCGATGCGAGATCGGCGCGCATGGTGCGGAGCTGGCTTATCTTTTCGTCAATCACGGAGATTCGCTGGCTCGCCATATCCAGGATTTCGCTTACTGCACCGGGCTCCATTACTTTTCTTTCGGCGCATCGGGCAACGCTGGCATGGAGCTGAAGCAATTGGCGAACCTCGCGCAGCGTAAATCCGAGGCTCTGGCATAAGCGGATGAAGCGAACCCGATCGATATCGCGTTGATCGTAGCTGCGGTATCCCGACGCGGTGCGCGACGGAGCGCGCAACAAGCCCTCGCGTTCGTAAAAGCGCAGCGTCTGGATATTGACTTCAGCGTGGGCCGCCAGCTCGCCGATTCTCATGGAGCTATTGTGAACCGGATGGGCGCGCCTGGGCGAAAAGTGATCACAACACTGAGGACGATCCACCCCACCTCAGCTTCACCACCCATCGGACGGAAGCCCGTCCGTGGGGACTCGGTACGCGAAGGTGGGCACCCGGAATTCAAGAGGACGTGGGCTGATCGAGCGCGGAGGCCATGGTCCAGGCGAGACGCCGTTCGAGCCAGATCTCCTGGGTGTTAAGCCGGGCAAAGGAAACCGCGTTCTCGATCATCTGTGCGACTTCAGGCCGGTTCTGGTCGAGGCGGACGAGTTCTCTTCCCATACCTTCTACGTCAGGCCAGGGAGCTACTCTTCCGGCACCGCTCTCCAGAAGCTCGCGGTAGTAATAGGTGTCGAAGGCGAGATAGGGAATGCCCGCCGCCATGGCATCGAGCGCGCTTCGCGGGGTATCTTCGCGCAGCGGGGCGGCCAATAAAAGGTGAAATGAATAAAGCTTCTCGAAGAAATTCTGGTCGAAGGGCATGGGGCCATGGAAGGTTACCCATGAGTCCGCGTTCAGTTGCTGCGCGAGGCTGCGCAGGGAGTCCATCTGTTCGCCGCCGCCAACAATGTCGAAAGTGACGTTGGCACCTGCGCCGCGCGCGGAGGCAGCGGCTTTCAGACAGCGATCGACGCCTTTGTAGGCTGTAAGGCGACCGAAGTACACGAGGCGGAGCGGGCTTCGCGTGTCGCGGACCGCTGCGAGTTTTTCTTCGAGTCTGCCTGCCGGGATGATGTTTCTCTCGCTGTGGGAGGCATCGAGGAATGCTTTGACGTTGGGGCGTCCGGCGCCGAAATCCTGCGCCATCTTCTTGCCCTTGAGCAGGACGAGCGAGCATTGACTGGCCGCCACGCCGACCTGCATCGAGCGGGCGACGTCATAGACATATTTACAGACGAGATAGCTTTTTCTCGACCAATCACCGCTGCGGTAACTCATCCAGGCAGAGTTGCGATAGTCGATGTCGACGACGAAAACGGTACGCCGGCGCAGGAGGATTCCGAAGACGATGGAGGAAAACTCGAAGGGAAGCCAGACGTCCCAGGAAAGCCCGCTGTGGATGCAGAAGCTTTGGCGGGCAAGGCTGTAGAGCTTTTTCATCGAAGGAACAAAGAGCCGGAGCTTTTGCCCGGTCGATTGCGCATCTTCCTGGGAGAAGATGGTGTGGAAGACGATGCCTTCCTCAGCTTCGTCGATCTCGGAGTAGCCGCGTTTGCCCGCTTCATACGTCGCAGGCGACATTCCGGGCGAGACAACGATGAGGCGCTGGGCTGCCGTTCCGATCCGCGACCGCATCATGCGCAGATGCTCGGCGAAAGCGCTCTCGACGGCAACACGAGTGTCGTGGACGCGGAAGTGGCGTACCGGCAGGACCATCATGTAGTCGCTGGAGGATATGTACTCGCTCGGGGGGATGGAGCCGGTCGCTGACGCTGTCATTTGGTGGAACTCTCCCCGAAAGTTGCAGTGAAGCGGGACTCCGAACGTTTATAGTAAACGCGTGGTTCCGAATTAGGGCTTACACTTTCGAGTGAACGCGTGAACGTAAAGTGTTTTGCCGGGGACTTCGCCGAAGTGATTGGGGCATGATCGACCGCTCGCAATTCCTGACGACTCATTCGCTCCCTGGATCGATAAAGCGGGCCATTCTCCGGGTCAACTGAATGAAAGTTGCTTACCTCATCATGGGTCATCGCGACCCGCAGCAGATTCTGCGTCTGATGGATGCGTTGCGAGAGTCTGCCGCTTTCTTTGTGATTCACATCGACAAGCGTGCGGCCGATGGCGTATTCGCACCTCTGCGCGAGTACGCTGCGACCCGTTCCGACGTTTTTCTCGCGCCTCGCATCCGCTGCTATTGGGGGAGTTTCGGGATCGCCAATGCCATGATCGAGTGCGTCAGGACGGCGGTTCAGTCCGGATTGCATTTCGACTATGCCATTCTGCTCTCCGCCCAGGACTACCCGATCAAGAGCGCGGCGCAGATCAAGGAATTTCTGGAGCGAAACCGGGGAGCGGAATTTATCGAGTCGTTCGAACTCGACAAGCCGAACCGCTGGACGCACCATGGCGGCCCATTTCAGGCCATGAACCGGGTGGGGTACTGGACGTTCTTCGTTCGCAGCCGTCATTTTCACCTCCACATTCCGCGCCGATTGCCGTTTGGATGGAACCCCTTCGGCGGCTCGCAATGGTGGGGCCTGTCGCGCGAGTGCATTCTGTACCTGGAGAATACGTTCCGCACGAAGCCAGAGGTCATTCGCTATTTCCGGCACGCATTTATTCCAGACGAGTCGCTGTTCCAGACGGTGATCGCGAATGAGCCAAGATTCTCCGGGCGAATCGTCAATGACGATCTCAGGCATATCGACTGGGAGCGGCCCAATCCGAGGTATCCGCGGACGCTCGATATGGAAGACCTCGACCGCCTGCGTGGTTCGCCGAAGCTCTTCGCGCGCAAGTTCGAGATTGGCCGCAGCGGCGAGTTGCTCGACAGAGTTGATGCGGAACTGCTGTCAGCGTGCAAAGTGGACTAGCGGCGGCGCTCAATCTATTTGCCTACACAGGGAGATTGACGCCGCCGTTGAAGACCCTCACGGGATGGTGTAGGTGGCCGATGCGACTGGGCTGTTGGTCCAGCCGCTCTGAGTCGCGATCGCATTGATGGTTTCGGTTGAAGACACCGTAACGGGAGCCGTGTACACGGGAGATGAAGTGGTGGGTGTGCTCCCATTCGTCGTGTAGTAGATGGTTACGCCCTTCAAGTTTGCGCCGATGGTTACGGTTTGCGATGTCGTGTAGGTCCCGGAGGCCACACTAAAAGTGGGCTTGGCGAGAGTGGGATGAATGGTGTAGACCACGGTGGCCGTCGGACTGGTCGTGTGGCCTGACTCCGTAGCTATGGCGTTGATGGTGACGGTCGTGGAAGAATTCAGCGCGATCGGAGCTGTGTACTTAGTGGACGACAGTGTCGGCGAGGAGCCGTCGGTTGTGTAGTAGATGGTTACGCCCGACGCGCTGTCACTAAGAGTGATGTTGCTGTTGCTGTAAGTCCCTGAAGGCAGCGAGAAGGTTGGCGCAGGCAGGGCACTCGGATCGATGGTGTAGGTTGCCGTGGACGGCACGCTGGCGGAGAAGCCGGGCGCTATTGCGATTGCATTGATGGTCTCAGTCGAAGAGACCGTGACCGGCCCCGTGTACCGCGTAGATGAGGTCGTAGGTGTGGTTCCGTTGGTTGTGTAGTAGATGGTCACGCCTGCGCTGCCGATGATGCTCACGGTCTGCGGCGTGATATAGGTTCCCTGCGGCAAGCTGAAGGTCGGCCTTGCTTCTCCCGGAGTAATCTTATAGACGGCTGTGGTAACCGAGCTGGTGGTAAATCCACTGAGAGCGGCGATTGCCTTCAGGGTATAAGTAGTTGACCCGTTCAGCGCGATGGCGGTGGAGTATTGAGTCGACGAAGTCGTCGGCGTTGCTCCGTTTGTTGTGTAGTAAATAGTTACACCGGGAGCGGCGTCGCCGATGGTGATCACGCTGTTACTGTAGCTGCCCGAGGGGGGATAGAAGGTCGGACCGGGAACGATGGGCCCGACAATGTAGGTGGCCGTTGCTATAGCGCTGTTGACGAATCCATTGGCGACGGCGATCGCCTTTATCGTTGCCGAAGAGTTCACCGCGATCGGCGTGCCGGAATATTTGGTTGACGAGGTTGTTGGAGTAGTTCCGTTGGTAGTGTAGTAGATGACCGCGCCCGGCGTACTGTCGCTGATGGCTGCAGACCCGCCGCTCGGATAGAGTCCTGCGGTCGGCTGAATGAGCGGATAGGAAACTACAGACTGAGGGGCATAGGTCCAGGTAAGTATCTTCTGCGAGGAGCTGAGAGAGGCAGTGCTGCCGGTGAATCCGACGTACGCAGTGTTGCCGCCCACAGTAGCGGGAATGTTAATTGAGAAGCTTGTCGACCAGGTGGCCAGAGTCACGGTGTCGGTGATGGTCATGGCGAGAGTGGCGCCATCGTAGATGAGCTGTACCGCCATGGTGTCGTCACTGTGCAGGTTGATTCCCGACGGGCTGAGATCTATCGCCGGAAATGCGGGTGTGGCGCCGTTCACATAAAGGCCCGTCGAATCGACGCCCTCGCCGGAGTCGTTCGTCAGATCGAACTTCACAGCAATGCTCTTGGTTATGAGTCTGTATCCCAGCCCGCTACCAGAACCACCGACCGCCGAGGAGCCCTGGCCCTGTATGGCGAAGGTGATTCCGTCAGCCAGGGGGTTCGATAGCTGGAAGGTGAAGTTGGTTACAAACGACTGGACGTTAACCGGCGTGGCCGTCCATGCGGTGCCGCTCTCGTTGATGCCGCCATCGGTAAGCTGGAGGCGCGAATCGTCAAGCTGTGCGCTGCCGTTCAGGATCACCAGTTCCTGGGAATTCGAGAACCCAACGGGGAAGTTAACTGGCGGCACGATGGTATAGGTTGCGCTGGCGACCGTGCTGGTAAGGTAGCCGCTCGCGACGGCGATCGCGTTGATGGTCTCGGTGGAGATCACGCTGATGGAAGAGCCGGCGGTGTAAAGGTTGGAAGACGTGCTCGGCGTCGATCCATCGGTCGTGTAGTAAATCGTCGCACCCGATGTGGTGTCACTCAGCTTGACTGACTGGGCCGAAGTGTAACTGCCGGCGGCCACGCTGAAGGTTGGCGGATTCGCCTGGGTGACATTGGTATAGGTCGCAGAAGCAACCGCGCTGGCGAGATATCCGCTCGCGTTTGCGATCGCCTTGATGGTCTCGGTCGCGGTCACGGTGATCTTCCCCGAGTACACGGCCGATGAGGTCGTCGGGGTCGATCCGTTAGTTGTGTAGTAGATGGTGGCTCCCGGCGTGGAGTCGGTGATGGTCATAGAAACACTGCCGTTGAAAGTCTCGGAACCGGGGCTGATGACGGGTGTGGCTGCCTGCTGGCTCGCGCCGAGAAGACCGTAGACGCTGATCTGGCCCGCTGCGCCGACATAGACCTTGCCGTTGGCTATCGTCGGAACCGTAAACTTCACGGCCCCGCCGGGGTTGTCGCGCGAGGGGTTCGTGGCGCTAGAGTAGAGGGTTGTTCCGCAACTGCTTGCGTTGTGGGCCTGCAGCACTGCCGATCCGTTACTTGTGTACGCCTCGGAATCGATCGACCAGACGATTCCCTGGGTGTTGCCGTTGGCTGAGATTGAAGGCGTGGAGCCGGGAAAGCCGTATGTCTCGCTCGACTCGGTTGGATTGGTGGAAAGCTGCCCGCTTACCAGTGGGAAGCACTTGAGATTATCGAATCTTCCCCAGTAGTAGACGTTTCCGTTCCAGTAGGCTGCGCTGCTCCACGCGCCTATTTGTCCCACGCCCCACTCGATCTCCTGCACGACGGTATCGGTGCTGTGGTAGCCACCCATCGAATCGCGGTTGATGAGGTAGAGAGTGCCTTCCTTCCCTACCTGAACCAGCAGATGCGGGTAGCTCCCGGTGGTCTGGGTAGGAATGACCATGGGTCCGCCGGACCCCAGATCTCCATCTTCGCCGTCCAGGTTGGCCTGGTCGGATGGCGTGAATTCGTCCTGTATGGTCGGCACTCCGTTGGCGAGATTGAGGCTGAGGACACTGTCGCCGTAATCCATGGCGTTGGTGTATGGGGTTGCGGCGGTGTAATCGCCGTTGCCTGTCGTCGCAAACATGCGCCCGTAAGGCTGGGTGGAAGGATTCAACTGGTCGGCGGCGACTCCCGCGCCCGACATCCAGAAGCCAGCGCCGACTCCATTCGCACTGCTGGTGTAGGCGCCGGTCTGCTTCAGCGTAGCGGCGTTGTATCCCAGAATCCAGCCATGCCATGGGCCGTTGTCGCCGTGGGACGCGAAGGCGATATAGACGATGCCGTTCAGCAAGAGCAGCGCCGGCCGCTGGTTCTCCCACAGCGGATCGAAGCTCAGTTGACCCCCGGAGCTTCCGTTTCCGGTCCCCGAGACGGTCGCGGTGATCAGAACGGGGCCGCCGAACTTTTCGTTGCCGGTGGTCACGTCCAGCGCATGCAGGCGCTGGACACCGTTCCCGCCCTCGAGCGTCTTGCTGACCACATAAAGGGTATTCGTGGTGGGATCGATGACCGGGGTGCCGGTGATTCCCACCAGCGGGGTGATGTCGGACGACAACCACGAGGCTGGGACGGGGGTAGCTCCCGAGGCCGCGCCGTGAGCAGCGGTGAGCAGGGACGCCTGCCACAGCGGGCCGGCATTCGAACCGCCGTTGCTGTCGGCGTCGAAGGCATACACAGTGTCGTTTTCCGTGGCAACAAAGACGACATTGTGCTGCTGGCCAGCGATGGTAACGTTCGGCAGGTAGAGAGGCTGGGCATAGACCTGCGCGTCGACGGTCTGCGAAAAGAGCTTGCCGAACTGGGTGGCGTTTACGTTCGAGGTAGTGAGGATGGTTTCGTTAAGATTCTGCCCGGTGCGGCCGATGTCGTTGTGCCAGGTCGTCACGCTGGTCTGTGCGCCGGCTGACGGGGCTCCCGCCGCCGCAATCAGTACCACCAACCAAAGCATTAGAAATGGGTTATGAAGCTTGCGCTCGCGATCACTTTGAAACCTGATGGCACCTTGAACGGCTTTGCCCTTACTCATCGGCCTTGTTTCCTTTTCCATTCGCCCGAGGGAGATACTTCCCAATTGACAATCTCGCCGGCCAGTGCAGGCGATCCGCGAAATCGAACCTAGGGTCCAGACGGACAGCACGAGTCTCGATGGCGCGGCCAATTGCGTTCCAAGCCGTCGTCCTGGGGACACTTCGACTGGGAGAGTTCAAAAAGAAAGTGAGACAGAGTTATCTAGCGGGGAGGATAACTTGCCAAAATCACTCCTATAGTATCTCCACATCGGTGAATTCTGGATGTACATCTTTGGTGGGGTGACTGGGGTAATCGCCCGATCATGGTATTTGATGGCTATTTTTTGATCGCACAACACTATTAATCAGGAAGACATGAGTTATCAGAAAGACATGAGCCTATCGGGACGCGCGCTTCAACAAGTTGTTTCACTACTTCTAATTTTTCCCGGCCCCTATCTGTCGGCGCAGATGGCCACGCCCCAGACTCTGCAGCTCACGCCGGAGCGCATTCTTGCGCAGCCGAGCCTGAATGGCGAGCTGCTTCAGCAGCCGCACTGGAACGCAGCCGGGACGCGGCTCGCGTGGCTGAAGAAATTTTCGCGTCCGGCAGCCGTCAAGAGCAACCAGCCGCCGCCAACCGAGATCGATTGCATCGACGTCTCGACGTTGCAGCAGGGGATGCAGCGGAGCGTCCTGGTTTCGGTGGAGAAAATCCGGGCGGCACTAGAGTCTGCAAGGCCAGCCCAGCATGCAAATGACAACGACCCGAATGCACCTGAGGCACCCGGGTTGACTGGCTTCGCGTGGGCTCCCGGCGACCGGGCACTTCTGCTGATGACGCCGGTCTCCTTAATGTGGATGGATCTTGAGACTGGCAAGTCGCGTGTTTTGGTTTCCGGTGCGGAGGAGACCGAAGACGGGCAAATATCGGACGCTCAGATCTCTCCTGATGGCCGCTATGTAAGTTTCGTTCGGGACCATACGCTGTGGTTGACCAGCATCTCTGCCAGCACGCCGCAGGGCGCGGCGCGGAGACTTACGCCGGCGGGATCGAGCGAGCTTCGCGAAGGCGAGCCGGACTGGCCGTATCGCAACGATCTGGGTGTTGCGACTGCATACTGGTGGTCTCCCGATGCGACGCAGATTGCGTATCTCGAGACCGACGACAGGGAGACTGGCAAGTACAAGCTGCGATTTGCCGATGGAGACGAAAAGGCGATTGCGTATCCGCTACCCGGCTCGAAGCTGCCGATTGTGAAGCTGTACGTGCAGGCGGTGAGCGGAGGTCCGCGCCACGCCATTCTTACTGGAATTGCGGCCGATGCGGGAAGTGCCACGTATCTGCCGCGGGTAGGCTGGACGCCGGACTCGCGGCATCTTGCCGTGGAGCGGCTTGACCGGAGCCAGAAAACGCTCGACCTGTTGCTGGCGGATGCTGCGAACGGAAGAACGCGCGTAATTGTCACCGAGAAAGATACGTATTGGATCAATCTTGACGAAGGACCTCGTTTCCTGCGCGACGGAAAGCGATTCGTGTGGTCGAGCGAGCGCAGCGGTTACCGGCATTTGTATCTTTATGACTTAACCGGTCGGCAGATCAGCCAACTCACCAGCGGAGATTGGGAAGTGACTTCGCTGGACGCGATTGATGAGGGTTCAGGTCAGGTTTACTTCACGGCTACGAAGCAGAGTCCGCCGGGACTTCCGGGCATCGAACGCCAGGTTTATCGTGTCGCGCTGGATGGTTCCGGCGTTGCGGCGGTTACGGAACGGCCGGGAACTCATGAGGCTTTCTTCTCGCCGGGTGCGAAGCTTTTCGTCGATACTTTTTCGACGGCTAATGATTCTCCGCGACAGGGTCTGCGGCAGGCGGATGGCAAGGAGATCGCCGCGATCGAAAAGGCTGTTTCATCGGTTGCCGAGAACAAGCTGCCGCCGGTGGAGTTTCTCACGGTGAAGATGCATATGGGATCGGAGGTCAATGCGCTGATGATCAGGCCGCCGGATTTTGACACATCACGGAAATATCCGGCGATCGTCTACATTGCGGGCGGCCCGGGCGAGCAGATCGTGCGCGACCGATGGGGCGGCGACACATTCCTCTGGCTGCGGATGATGGCGCAGAAGGGGTATGTGATTTATGCGCAGGACGGCCACGGCACGGCGGGGCGAGGACACGCCTTCGAAGAGCCGCTGCACCTGCGCTTTACCTCGCAGGAGATGTCGGACGAGCGCGACGGAGTACGCTACCTGCGATCGCTGCCTTATGTCGACCCTGAGCGGGTGGGCATTTATGGATGGGGCTACGGAGGGTTTCTCGTACTGCACGCCATGCTCGATCTTCCGATTGCGTACAAGGCCGGCATCGCGGGCGCTCCGATCTCGGATTGGCGGCTCTACGATGCGATTTTCAGCGAGCGGTACCTGGAGGATCCGGTCCGGAACCAGGACGGCTATCTCGGCTCGATGCCGACGGAGAACGCAAAGAATCTGCGGGGGCAATTGCTGATTGTGCAGGGGATGACTGATGAACGGGTGCACATTGAAAATTCGCTCCAGATGCTGAACGAATTTCTGGAGACGGCGAAGTATCCCTCGGTGATGTTTGTGCCCGATCGAGGGCATGCCTTTGAGGATCACGAGGCGCGGTTGGCGCTCTACAGGGCGATGACGGATTTTTTTGTGAAGAACCTCTGAGGCGGATGGAGTAGGAGGCGCCGAAGAGTTGGTGTGCCGTCCCTCACGGGACTCGGGATGATTTGCTCAGTTTCCCGGCACTCCCGTGCCGAGCTACAGATTGTTCCGTCCCTTCGGGACTGAGTTTGTTTCGTGCATTTGGGGATTGGGTGAATCCAAACCCTTCAGGCGGGAGCTTATTGCGGCAACCTAGTAACAGCTCCTGCTTAGTTCATCCAGCGGCGGTCGTTGGGGTCCTTGTCGGGATCGATGTAGCGGCCGTCCTTGTCAAAATGGACGTCACGGTTCTGCTTGCGCATGTAGACCTCGAACTTGCGTGCGGCGCGGCGGCGCTTCCAGCGGTAGTAGCTGTTGCGGAGCCCGTAGAAACGCTCGCTGCTGACGAAGGCGAAGCCGCGACGGGGAGCCATCCTGATGTAGAGGTATCCGAAGAGCGCGCCGCCGAGCTGAGCGAAGGCAAAGAAGCGCTGGTCGGAGAAGAGCATGGCCAGAGCGATGAGAAGGTAGACCGCGACCAGGTATTTGGCCTTGATCATCATCGGCAGGGGAAACATCATGAATTGCATGTCGCCGTAGAGCACGCCGAAGGCGATCAGGAGACCGAAAAGGCCGCCATAGCAGCCGGTGAGAACACCTCCACCGCCTTGCAGGGTGAAATAAAGGACGATGGCTGCGAGTCCGGCTCCGAGGACGGAGACGAAGTAGATCTCGCCGAGCCAGCGCGAGCCGTGGTTGGACTCGAGGAAGCTGCCGAGGAACCAGAGGGAGAGCAGCTCGAAGGCTGTGTTCAGAATGCCCTGATGGACAAAGCTGTAGGTGATGAGCTGCCAGATGCGCCCCTGGAGCACGTAGGGCGGAACGAGCGCTGTCCACGCCACTATGTTGCGTGCTGCAGGCACCGAAGCTACGCCGAGCAGCAGCAGGGCGAAGAAAGTACCCAGGTTCCAGAGAACGAGCTTGCGCGTCAGTCCGCGAAAATCGGGAAAAGCGAGAAAACCAGCACCGCGGGGCATACGGAGATATTTTCTCACCAGTACGGGGATCAGTTCTCAGTTATTAGTCCCCAGTTGCCAGTCCCCCGGGCTTCAACCCCCGGTCTCAGTTAAATACCGGGACTGACAACTGGTGACTGACGACTTTCTCATCGCTCGGGCATGGGCACCACGGCCAGGCTTCTGTGGCCGGCGGCGTCGACGGCACGAATGCCGAAGATTACGTTGTCCTTCGAGACGGGCAGCGTAATGGCGTATTCGCCGTCTGCGTTTCGGCGGTTACTGCCGGCGGGAAGAGAGCGCTGCCAAGTGGCGGCAGTTGTCTCGCGCCAGACGACTTCGTAGCTGGTGGATGAGGGCGCTCCGTGGCCGTCGTTCCAGTGCAGCGTGGTGTTGTTGTCGAGGTCGCGGGTGACGATTCTGACCTTGTCGGGCGGAGGGGGCGCAGAGCCCAGGACGGCCATGGTGACGGCGTTGAGGCGGGCGACGCGCGCGACGTAGTCGAAATCGACGAACTTGAGCAGGTCGCCGTACTCGACGCCGTTTTCTGTGCGGACATTTTGGTGCTGATGGTTGAAGTCCTCGCGCCACTCGGTGAAACGGACCGCGGCGAAGCCCTGCTGGTTGAAAGAGGAGTGATCGCCGCCGCGCAGGAAACGGTCGCGGCGGAATTCGAGGACGGGATGGAAGCCCGGGGTCGCTTTGGCGACCTTGCCTGCAGGCATGGCGTCGTAGGTGTCTCCCACGTCGGCGATGGCGCGCGCCAGCTCGCGCGATGGCGAGTCGCTTTCGTAGCCGAGAGCGACGAGGCGGCGGATTTCTTCTGCCGAGGCGCTGGCGGGCAGGCTTTCGGAGAAGACGCGCACGGCGGATTTGTCCTGCGGGGTGTCGGACGGAGTGCTAGCGGGCGTGGTGTTGCCGCCGACGATATCGTTATTGAGCACCCCTTCAATCTCCCAGCCCTCGCTCTTTGCAAGCTTCGCCAGATGGGCGCTGCCGTTGAGCCCCTGCTCCTCGCCCGCGACGGCAGCGAAGACGAGCGTTGCGGGCAGCTTCAGCCTGGAGAGCACGCGAGCGCACTCGAGGCTGACGGCTACGCCGCTGGCGTCGTCATTGGCTCCGGGGGCCGGATCGCGGGTGTTCATGGTATCGCTGTTGCGGGAGTCGTAATGACCGGTGACGAGAATGACGCGCTTTGCCTGGGCAGGATCGCTGCCGCGCAGTATGGCGTAGACGTTGGTGATGGTGGTGGGCTGGGTGATGCGGGGATTAGGCCCGGTCTGCGGCGGCTCGGTGAAGGTGTCGCGGCGGACGTCGAGGCAGCCACCGCAATCGCCGGAGTAGCTCTGCAGGGTTGTGGTGATCCAGTCGGCCGCCGCGGTGATTCCCTGGCCGGTGGGCAAATCGTTCTCCATGCTGGAGAGGGTGCTCCGGTTCTTGAATCCAGCCAGCGCCTCGATGGTGTGCCGGATCTCTCTGGCGGAGATCTGGTTGAGCACAGCTTCGATGGCCGGATCGGCGGGGGCCGGCTGGATGGCAAATCCTGTTGCATCCAGATCGTGCTTTGCCGCGTCAGAGACTCCATACGCAGTGGGCTGAAAGGCCGCCACGCACGCGGATAGAATAAAGGTGAAGCCGGAGCACGTGAAAATCCTTCTCAAGTTGGTGCGAACACTGGCTTTCATTCTCACAGCCCCATGACAAGATGGATTGACTACCGGAACGTAAATTGCGTGCAGGCGTCTTGACGCGCTGCACGATTTCCTTCAACACTAACGGTGTCTTTGACACTAAAGTTGCACACGGTGTTTTTAACAGTAACAGCGTTTTCAACACTACCGGAGTTGCTGTAAAGACGTCATTTTATAAAACTCAAAGAGCTCCGATGCCCTGGAGGTTTGTCATGCCACTTTGCCCTGAATGTGAGAGCACACTCGATATTGAAGAAGACGAGGTCGACGAAGGCGACGTGATCGTCTGTGAAGAATGCGGCTCAGAATACGAAGTCGTCACGACCGATCCTCTGGAACTCGTCAAGGTTGACGAAGGCTACGAGGATGAAGACGAAGAGACCGTTGAAGAGGAAGAGGAATGAAGACATTCAAGTATGCGCCGGCTCTGGCGGCAGCGGTTTTCGTACTGCTGGCCGGAGCAGCAGCGCAGAACCTGAAGTTCAAGGCCCTTGATGGGAAGGTTCTGGGAAATGGCGGCGTTCCACTGCCGAGCGCTATCGTTTATCTGCAGGATTCGAGGGACAATAGCATCCGCACCTTCATTGCCACCCTGGACGGCAGCTATCGTTTCGGGCAGATCGCTCCCGACCTCGATTACACCGTCTGGGCCAAATACAAGGACGTTAAGAGCTCCACGAAGACCATCAGCGCCTACGATTCGCGCAAGCAGCTGACTGTCGATCTGCACATCAAAAGCGACAAATAGATTCAACCGGCTGGATAGGCGCACCTGACAGGTCGTAGCCGTAATTCAGGGCGCGGCAGAGACCGGTGTCGGTTGGAGGGCGGGGTCTGCCAGGGTTCCTCCGATGTGGAGCGCCTGGCTATTTGCTGCCGGCCAAGCGAGGTCGAGGGTGCGGTCGAAGGTGATGGTTCCGGTGACGGGGTTTGCTCCCGCTGAGGGCTCGAGCTTCAGCGCCTTTGCGGCGATGGATCCGGTGGCTTTCCAGTGAGAGAAGCGCGCGGGCGAGAAGCTGGCGGCCTGTGGCGTCAGGCTGGCTTGCCGGAGGGTGGGTGATTCGTTGGCGGCGAGTTCGGCGGATGAGACGAGCGAGCCGCGGGTCCAGTCCCATTCGAAGGTTCCGCGCGCAGAGTTGGCGAGTTCGGCGGCAGAATAGCCTTCGAGGGTAAGGCTGGCATGGCCGCTGAGGATGCCGGCGCCCCATTTCTCGTGAAAGACTGCGGCGATCTGCGGGACGGCCGCGCCGGTCCAGTTCACATCCACCGAATAGGTGGGATGGCCGGAAGTGGTCTGCATACTGCCGTTGAATTTGACGGAACCGCCCAGCGCAGCCGCGTTGAATGAGGTAAGGTCGAGGCGGTTTCCGCGGATCCGGATGGCTCCGTGGGCGTCGCGCAGGACCGTGTTTTGCTGGGGGTTGCCCAGAACAAGAGAGCCGATGTGAACTGTGCCTTCGAGAGGCGGCCAGGGCGCGGCTTTGCGTCCAACCTCGGCGAGAATGGCGCTGAGAAGCTCGTTGCGCTGGCCGGCTCCCATGAGCGCGGACTGGAGCGCGGCAGGGTCGAGCGAGGGTATGTCGAGGTCGAAGTGGCCCGCAGGCGGCTCGGAAGCGGGCGCGGTGCAGTCTTCCTGAGCAGGACAGGCAAAGGAATGCGTGTAGGAGCCGCGGGCGGCGATACCGTTGACGGCGATCGAGGCGTTGCTCCAGGTGACCTGATCGGGCGAGAAACTGACAGTTGCGGAGACGATTTCGACCGGCTCGGGCAGCCAGTCGAACTTTGCCCCCGCGTACTGGATGCGGATCGAGCCGGTGGTAGTGGTCGGAGGTGCGGTGCTGTTGATCGGGGTCGTCGGAGTCGTCCAGGGGCCGGCAAAGGTGAGGTCGACGTCGGCGGGCGGCGCGGTGGCGTTCTCGATGGACATGATTCTTGCCAACGTTGAGCCAATAAGACCTGAGGATTGTCCGATGGTGGCGAGACGATAGAGATTGACCTGGCCGGCAGCTCGCACCTGGAACCCGGAGGGAGTGAACCGTCCTGATAATTGAACAGGATCGGGCGCGCCGAAGGGCAGGGGCGTGGCTGGAAGCAGGATCGCCATGGCGGACCTGAGCGGCAGACCGTTGCTTCGGGAGGATTTGGCGGCGCGGCCGGATTTGTTGTGGGCCGGGGCGGCGAGATTCGGGGTAGCCAAGTGCAGGGCGGGAAAATTGAGAGGCTGCTCGAGTCCGGGGAAGGTGAGGGTGAGGGGAGCGACGGTGGCTTCTCCGGTGAACGAGGGAGACTTGCTTGCCGCAATTGCGCCGCTGGCATAAGCGAAATGACCGTTGATGACGCCGCCTTTCGTGACGGAGGCTGTGGCACCGCGGCGCAGGAGCTCGAGCAGACTGAGGGCGAAGCCGGCGGGCGCGTGATTGATCTCAAGCGCGAGATCAGCCTGCGGCTGGAGCGGAGTGCGGATTCTTCCGGTGAGCAGCAGGTGGCCGTCTCCCGCGGGCCACAGGCAAGTGAGGTTCTCGAGAGACTCGGAGGCGCTCTGATAGGTGGCGCGGCACCTTGCGTCGATGTTGAGCTGGTTCAGCGGAGTGAACTCCTGACGATGGGTGTCCTCGACGCGAAGGCGGGTATTGATCTGCAGGTTCTCGAGGTTCCCGGCCAAGTCGGCCTCCGCGGTGAGCAGCCCACGCCAGCCGCTATCTTCGCCGGTGAGCATGCGGCTGACCTGGCCGAGCGGAGCGTTTCTCCATTCGGCGTGCAGCTTTAGGGGAACGGCTGTCAATGCGGTAGCGCGGCTGAGCGAGCCATCGAGATGCAGCTGGCCGGTGTCGGCGAGATCGAGGTTAAGGTCGGTGCGGGCAGGCTGTCCTTCGAAGCGGAGCCGCCACTGGCCGGGATCTTCGAGCCAGATTGCGAGGTCAGAGGTGAGGAATGAAAAGGCCTTCTTTTCGGTTCCGTTTTTGAAGTTGATACGCGCGGAGCGGAACTGAATGTAGGGGAAATGCCGGACTGCGGCCGGGTTGTCCGCTATCGACGAGCCGGAAGATTGCGCGGCCTGAAGAAGCAGTGAGTTGAAATTCCACTGACCCTGGCTGTCGCGCACCAGATTAACGCTGGCGTTGTCGAGATCGATGCGGCTGGGCACGATGTGACCTCCCCAGAGCGAGGACAAGCGCAGGGTCACGAGCACGGAGGGCGCGCGCAAGATGGGCTCGGCACCGAAACCGGGATTTTCTTCGACGACAAAATCGGTTACGGCCAGGCCGGTATGGGGCAGCACCTGGAGCTGAACCGATCCGAGGTGAACGGGATGGCCGAGGCTGCGGCCGATGGAGTCCGCAACGGTGCGGTGATAGCGGTTGAGGTTGATCAGAGGCACGAGGACGAACGCGAACAGAAGGATCACGATCAGTAGAAGCAGGATCCAGATCCACGGATTGGACCGGGGGCTGTGTTGAGCCGGTGCGATACCCGTGGCGGGCTCGCTCATATCACTTCACCAGGTGGAAGGTGCGACGCCAGCGCGTCTGGTCGAAGAAATGAACGATGATGTGGCCCATGAAACCGATGCGATCGGAGATGCCGGTGCGCTCATACTGATTCTCGGGCGTGACGAAGGACCAATAGACGAAGAGCGGACGGCCGACGATGTTCTGGCGGGGAACAAAGCCCCAGTACCGGCTGTCGAGGCTGTTGGGCCGGTTGTCTCCCATAACGAAGTATTCGCCCGGCGGAACGACCAGGTCGCCGTTCTGGATGTGGTTCGGCAGATCAAGGGACCATTCCGCGGTGACGTCGCTGAGGGGGGGCGGAGGAACGGAGGGGAAATCGTCGCGATAATCGTAAGGCTCGGTGGCCACCTGGACCTGCGGCTCGTTTTGCGCGACACCGTTAAGGTATACGGTCCCGTTGACGAGGTGGATATGGTCGCCGGGAACCCCGACGACGCGCTTGACGAGATAGAGGTGCTCACCGTTGGGCTCGATGGTGGGCTTGAAGAAGACGATGATGTCGCCTCGGCGCACGTTGCGGTAGTGAACGAAGGGCGCCCAATGGGTTGGCGGGGCCAGCGTGATGCGGTCCACGAGGACGTGATCGCCGACCAGCAGGGTCTTCTCCATCGAGGACGATGGGATGGCGAAGTTCTGGAAGATGAACGTCAGGGCGAAGAGGCCGAGGACGAGCACGCTGCAGATGGAGGCAAAGGCTTCCAGAGGAGTTTCTTCACTGCTGTGCCGCGTTTTTGCGGACTTCTCGGCGGGTTTCTCGCCTGGCTTCTGGTCGACGGTTTGCTCCATCTTCTGCGTTGAATCTCCTGCGGGCGGGCTAGCGAACGATGCGGAGGATGCGGTCCCAGCGCGCGAAGTCCACTACCTTGTCGATCGGATCGTTGTCGTGTCCGAGTTTATCACTTGAGGTATTGAGGGCGGAGACGTGCGGAATCTCCGGCAGGTCGGTGGTTGAGGGTTGGCGAAGGGAGAAATAGATGATGAACGGACGGCCGACGATGGCTGAGCGGGGAACGAATCCCCAGTAGCGGCTGTCGCGGCTGTGGTTGCGGTTGTCGCCCATGACGAAGTATTCGCCAGCGGGCACGATGACGTCGCCGTTAGTCATGTTGGCGCGCATCTGCAGCCACCAGTGGGTGTCGACGCCGGGATCGGTGTAGGGGGCGGTGGGAAACTGGTCGCGGAAGTTGTCGGACCAGGCCGATTCGTAGACGACGTAAGGCTCGGTTATCGCCTCGCGATTGCGGTAGACCACGCCGTCGCGCAGATGGATGCGATCGCCGGGAACTCCGATGACGCGCTTGACGATGTGCTCGGGGGGATCGAGGGGGAAGTGGAAGACGATGATGTCTCCACGCTGCACCTGGCGATAGGGGAGCAGGTGCGACCAGATGCCCGGCGGCCCATAGATGGTCTTGTTCACCAGAAGGAAGTCGCCGACCAGCAGCGTGCGCTCCATCGATTCCGAGGGTATGCGGAACGGCTGAAGGATGAAGGTGAGCGCGAAGAGGGCGATGACGAGGATGGTGAGCAGCGAGCGAACGGTCTCGAGCGGCGAGGGGTAGACGAAGTGCCGGGCGTGCTCGGCGAGGCGTGACTCGGCAGCAAGGGGCGGTGGGCTGACCGGCGCGGCTTCGGCCGGTTCCATTACGGGAGCGCCGGGAACAGGAGTCGCCGCGAGGGACGCGACCGGATTGTGAAGGCTCTCACTCATGCTTCTGATACTTCCGATTCGATTTCCACGACCGGGGCAGACTCGCTGACGGATTCGGATTCGGAGCGTATCCGCTCTAATTTGATGATGGCGCGGCGAGCGGCTTCCTGCTCGGCTTTTTTCTTGGTTGTGCCGAGGCCGCGCGCCAAAGGTCTTGTGGTAACGCCGTTTTTCGCCACCGAGACCTCGACCAGAAAGCGCTTGCGGTGGTCGGGGCCGCTCTCGGCGCGGACGGAGTACTCGGGCTGTCCCCCCTTTTGTGCCTGCAGGCGCTCCTGGAGGGCGGATTTGTGGTCACTGATGCTGGCCCCGCGGAGGATCTTCCTGTGCAAAGCAGAGGCATCGGGCTCGAGGACCTCGCGCAGAACAAAGGCGCGGGCTACTTCGATTCCGCCGTCGAGATAGAGAGCAGCCACCACGGCTTCGATACAGTTGGCAAGGAGGGCGTTGTTGGCGCGGCCTCCGCTGCGCTCCTCGCCGCGGCCAAGCAACATGTAGCGGCCGAGGTTGAGCCTCGCGGCCACGACGCCGAGATGCAGGCGGCTGACCAGTTCGGCACGGAGGCGGGTGAGCGGGCCTTCGCGGAGCTCCGGGAAGCGACGGCAGAGTTCCTCGGCGACCAGGAGGCCGATGACTGCGTCCCCAAGGAACTCGAGCTGCTCGTTATCCGCCCTGGGATCGGCGATGGGGTCGGCGCTGTAGTCGGAGGGGGTATCGCCAGGACGGTTGGCCGATTCGGCGTCTGCAAGATGCAGTTCGTGGACCACCGAACGATGCGTAAGGGCGCGCTGCAGCAACTCGGGCCGTCTGGAAATGATGGCCGAGCAGCGTCTCAAGTTCAGGCACGCCGGTTAACTTCTTCAACTGCGAGAGATCCTCCTCTGGCTTCGCGCTACTGTGGACGCTGGGCCGGCGGCGCGGGCTGGGGTTGCGTTTTCGACGGCGGATCGCCGCTGTCATCGTCAGCATCGGGATCCGCATGGTGCGGCACCGCGAAGGGCTGCGTTACACCTTTTTCGGCAGCGGCCCGCGTGTCGGGCTGCGTGTCGCGCACGGCCAGAGCCGCTTTATATTCGACGACGGCTTCGTCGCGTTTGTCCTGCACGTCGAGGATACGCCCGAGATAAATGTGAGCCCACGCAAGCATGCGCGGATCGCTCGACAGGCGGATGGTTTCGCGGAGGGCCGTTTCGGCTTGTTCCATTTTGCCAGCCATAAGGTCGGCGCGGGCAAGGATGAAGTTTGCCCGGCCGGCTTCCGCCGTGTGTTCCTTGAGTGCGGTTTCCGAGAGCGAGGCGGCGTTGCCCGCGTCGCCCTTGACGAGGTCGATTTCGGCGAGATCGAGGCCATGCGGCCTCGGAGGGGCGCGGCGCACCACGTCGGCCGAGCCTTCTTCGACAAACCGGATGCCTTTGAGCTTGCCCATTTCCTGGGGGACATCCATGCCGTAGACCATTTCGCCGATGCTCTCCTTGAGGCTGGCGGGAGAGCGCTCGAACTGGATCAGCTGCTCGTAAAAGTACTGCGTGAGCACGTAGCCCTCAACCATATCGCGATTGACGACCTGCTCGCGAAGGTCGTTGTCCTTCTGGAGGGCGGCGTTGCGAGCGCGATAAAGCGGATCAAGCTCGCTGTGGGCGGTGTTCGCGGGAATCTTCGGGATTTCTACGCCGGTTGCCATGGTGCGGGCCTCGACGGCCCGGATCATGCACTCGATGACGAGCGAAACGATGTCGCTGCGGTAAATGAAGTCGAGAGGCGCGTCGCGGACCACCTTGAGGACGGGCATCAGGCGATCCATGGCGGTGGCGCGGGCGTAGAGGAGTGGCTCGATCTCGTAGTGGAGGTAGGTGTGGCGCACCTCGTTCATGTGGATGGCGCCGTTGACGGGCGAGGCGACGACCACGTAATTCGCGCCATAGACGCGGGCGTTGGTCTCGGCGGGCGGCAACATGGGTTCGAGCACGACCAGGAAGCGCCGGTCTTCGTAACTGCTGACCGGCATCTTGAGGTAGATGTCGGTGTCGGTGATCATCCGCGTGAGGGGATCGTGCAGCCGGGCGATCTGCTCATCGTAGGCGGCGCGGTTTTCGACCCAGATGGCGTGCAGCTTGATGGTTTGCGCAAAGGTGCGCAGCAGAGGCAACACGTCGACGACCTGCGTGGAGTCGGGCGGGAGATCCTGCATGTCGACGCTGGGGGTGAGGTCGGGCGGCGGAGTTACGTAAAGAGCCAGCGAGACGTACTGGGCCAGGTCGCGGCCGGTCTCGGCGAGACGGTGTGCGTTGATGAATTCGCAGAGATGGAAGCGCGCGTCGCGCGCGTCGACGGATTGCTGGCTGGCCTGGTTGACCTGCTCGCGGATGTGGTCGCGGATGGGGTCGGATTCGGCGAGGCCGTTGTCGTATCCGCAGGCGTTGAGGCCCACAGCTATGTCGAAGAGGGCCTCGCTGGTCTGGAGGCTGATCGAAGGGCCGCCGGGCTCGACAAGCGCGGGGGGCTTGGGCGGAGGCGGCATTTTGGGGGCTTGTCCGGCTGCGGAATTGGGCGCGGCACCGGGAGCGGCTTTGGGGGCTTGCTGGGCGAGGACAGAACAGGCCAGGGCAAGAGTCACAGCCGAGAGGATGGAAGAGCGAGTGAAGTGCAAGGAAAACCGCATAGATGGCGATGGGAGCCGGCGACTAGCTATGATTCCGGGGGCGATGCTGACTCACCAATTTGAGTCTATGCGGGCAAAAGGGGAGGGTCAAACGTCGGGGAGCGAACCTCGGGGGAGCAAACTTCCGGGAGCGCGGGTTAGAGGTGGCGCATCGAAAGCCCCGTATGCCGCGCATGGCCTTGTGGATCGAATTTTTGCTGCTCTTTGTCGGGGTGCCGCTCGGGTATCGCTTCTCACCGCGGCCGATTCCGGCGCTTCCGCTGTTGTGGGTGGCCGCTCTTTATTGCTGGTGGCAATTGCGGCGCGACCCGAAATTTTCGCGGGCGCTGTTGTGGAATCCGGAGCCGGCGGTGCGGCAGCTTGCGTCGATCGTGGTGTGTTTTGTGGTGGTTGCGGCAATTGTCTGGATCGCGGTGCGGATGATTGCTCCGGAGCTGTTGTTCAGCTTTGTTCGCACACGACCGGTATTCTGGGCCCTGGTGATGGTGCTCTATCCGGTGCTGTCGGTGTATCCGCAGGGGATTATCTACCGCAGCTTTCTGATGCACCGATACGCGCCGATTTTTCCATCGGGCGTTGCGATGATCCTGGTAAGCGCGGCGGCATTCGCGTTCATGCACATCATCTTCCGGAATCCAGTGGCGGTGGCGCTGACCTTCGCGGGTGGAATCCTGTTCGCGTGGAGATACAGCGTGACGGGCAGCCTGTTCACATCTTCGCTGGAACATGCGCTCTACGGCTGCTGGCTGTTCACCGTGGGCCTGGGGCAGTACTTCTACCACGGGCGGATCGCATTCAAGTAGGCTAACGGGGTTTTTCCAGACAGACGAAAGGCTCCGAGCCGCAGCCGGAGCCTTTGTCAGATCAGACCGAAACTACTGCCTGGGAGCGGCGGTCCCGGACGACGAACGCGGAGCGGTGTGCGTCGGGGCAGGAGCGGAGGGCACGCTGGACGAAGCAGGAGTCGCAGGAGCGGGGATACCGGACTTGGCGTTGTAGGCCTGGATAATGGCACCAGTGATGTCTGTCGTCTTATTGGCCCAGAGGACAGTAGGAACGCCCTGCTGGGGGCTGGCCGAAGCATCAAGCACCACGGAGTAGCCGTTCTGCTCGGCGTAGCTCTGGACAGTGTTGAAGACCTTCTCAGCAATCTGCTGGTAGGTCTGCTGCATCTCCTGCTGGAAGTCGTTCGAAGCGTCTTCGCCGGTGCGCTGGTATTCCTTTTCCTTGTCGTCGATGGTCTTGAGGCGGGTCTGGCGCTCGGCATCGCTCAGCTTGTCGCCGGAGGCCTGAAGCTGCTTCTTCATGTTGTCGATCTCGTCCTGCAGGGCCTTTAGTTGGGTGCGCTTGGGGTCGAATTTCTTCTGCAGCTCGCCGAAGTTGCGCTGGCCCTCATTGGTCTGGGCGACGGCCGCCTGGAAATTGATCACGGCAATCTTGGTGACGCCCGGTGCGGCCGCGCTGGCTGTGCCGGCGGCGGCGGCCCCCTGGGCAAGAGCGCTCGCGCCAAGGCCCGACGCGAGCAGGCAAACAAGTGGCAACGAACTTAACGTGACACGCTTCATGGAAATCAACAAATCCTCCGGTGTGATTGAGATCGCCCGCACATGCAGAAGCGAACTTCGCTTCCTGATCTACCTGCTGCGCTGTTCGTTGAGGCAGATTCCGTACCGGGGCGGCGCGGAACGCAGATACGAGACACGATCAGAAGACATATTCAGGAACTGACCCAAATTATATAGGTTCTCGGCCCTGAACCGTCAAACAAGCTATTTTAACAAATCATCAAATCAGCCAGCAGACGAACCCACTCGGCATCTTCGGAATTACTGCGCCTCGCCGAGGACTTAGCAAGCCGGCGCTCGCTCCACCCCACGGACGAAGACCTGTCCGTGGGTACCCCGTTCCTGTGGGTCGCGCCGACTCTTGATTCCGCGGCTCCCGGATACACCGATTCCGAAAATGCGTTCGCTGATTAGACGCGGAACCGGGTCAGAAGGTAGTGCTGACCGTAAGGCGGAAGGTTTTTGCCGGTTCCCGGAGCTGCAACTGGGCCCCGTATGCCTGGTTTGCCTGGGCGTAACTGTAGTCGCCCGCGCCGCCGGCCGGGAACATGGAGCGGGTAATCAGGTTCTGGGTGTAGAAATCCTTGTCCAGACGCAGGGGGTTGAAAGCGTAGTAGAGGCGGAATGGTGCATTAATGATGGGCATCATCACGTCGAGCTCGGCGCCGATGGAGTCGCGCGGCTTGTAGTTGGTGCCGGGAATAACGTGAATCAAGTCGCCGAAGTTGATGGGGACTCCGCCCTGGCAGGAGCTGTTGACGTAGTTGGGGCAGCCGTAGAGCGGCGAATTGAGTATCGCGGCTCCCTCGGGGCTCTGGCGAAGCTGACCGCCGTCGACCGCCATGTCCATACCGAGATCATTGAAGAAGGCGAAGCTGACGGTGCGGGCATAGATCGGGATGCGGTATTCCAGATTGGCCGTCCAGTTGAGGTCGCCGCCGACTGAAGCGATGCCGTAGACGGGAATTGGAACCTGGATTGCGCCGAGCGTGGGATTCGTTGGATCGCGGGGTACCGTGGTGCCGTCAGGATTGGTGAGGTTGAATAGCACGCGCGTCGGCACGAAGCCATAAGGTGTGACGGAGCGGACGTCAAAGCCGCGCAGATCGGCCTCGCCGCCGGCATAGAAGCGGTTGAAGGGCGGAGCCACATCTCCGGCGACGCCGTGAATGAAGGCGCCCTGCAGCCGGTAGCCGAGGACGTTGCGGCCTTCGGGGTTAAGCCTGAGTCCCTTGATGGGGTGAAAGCTGCGGTATTCGAGCACAGGGCTGAAGTAGCGAACGTTGCCCCAGATGCCGGCGACCTGCAGGATGGCCGAGAACTCCGACCCGTGGTGCGGCTGGTAGGCGGCATCGAGCTTGTTCATGGTGAAGCTGAACGATGCCTGGCTGTTGAGGATGCCGGTGAGAGCGTTCTGGCCCTGGATGCCGCTGCGGAAAGCCAGCGTCTGGAAGAAATTGGACGAGGCCTGACTGAATGCCGTGACGGACTGATGGTTGAAGCTGTAGGTAAAGCCGACGCTCTTGAAGCTGCGGTGGATGGGATATCTGGCCGATACGCTGAAGCCGGTCGACGACTGGTTGTACTTCTGCAGGAGCGACTGCTGGGCGTTGGACAGATTCGCCGGATTGCCGCCGGAGAGCTTGTAGTTCTTGGTGGCGTTGTAGTCGTACTTGTTGTCGAAGATCTGGAAGCCAAAATTGAGCGGCCGGTTGCGGATGTACGGCTCGTTGAAACCGAAGAGCAGGGTGCGGGAGATGTCGCCCGCGTTGGCCTGCACGGTCAGGGTTTCGCCGAGGCCGAGGAAGTTATTGGTCTGGTAGTTGAGTCCGATGAACGATCCACCGAGGCCGCTGACGCCACCATTCAGGCCGATGGAGTTCTTGCCCTTCTCCTTGACCTTGAGGAGCAGGTCGACGGTGCCGTTCTCCTGGTTCTGGTGAGTCTCTGAGTCCTGATCGACCTTGAGGGGATCGAAGTAGTCGAGCTGATTGAGGCGCAGAAGGCTGAGTTCCCAGAGATGGCTGTTGTAGACCTGGCCTTCCTCGAGGAGCAACTCGCGGCGGATGACGAAATCGCGGGTGACGGTGTTGCCCTGGAACTCGATCCGCGAAACGTAGAAGGGCTTACCCTCGTCGATGTCGATGCTCCACGAGACGACCTTCTTGTTGTCGTCAATGCTGGGATTCGGGACTGCGGAGAAATTGATATAGCCGAGGGTTCCGTAGGCCTTGCGCAGGTTTTCAAGGCCCTTGCCGAAGAGCGTGGCGTTGAACCACTCGCCGTCTTTCTGCGTGAACTGGCTGCGCAGTGCCTTTACGTTCGTGACGGCCTTGTTGCCGCTGAAAGTAATGGCGCCGAGGCGGTAGCGGCTGCCCTCGTCGATGGGCATGGTGATGTCGATGCGCTTGCCCTTGCGCGGACGGAAGGTGAAGAAGGACAGGCCGGTTTCGTTGCGCAGGTGGGTCTGCGGATCGCCGACGCTGGCGCGGAAATATCCGCGGTCGCGATAGGCCTGACGCACGCGTTCGGAGTCTTCCTCAAGCTTGCTGGCGTCGTAGGTACGGGCAAAGAGGTTCTCGAGGAAGATGGACTTGGGAATGCCGACGGGGCGCAGGTTCTTCATCGACTCGCGCAGCACGCGCGCGTTGACATGCTCGTTGCCGGTGAACTGAATCTTGCCGACCTTGACCTTGGGGCCTTCCTTGATGATGAAGTTCACCTGGACGGAGGCAGGCGGAATCTTCTTGATGTCGGCCTTGATGGTGGCGAACTGGTGGCCGTGCTCGGCGAGCAGTTCCTTGAGGACGGCGATGGCGTGGGCGATGCGAGTGGGGTCGTACTTGCTCTCGATCGAGATGCCGACCTTTTCTTTCTTGAAGCGGTCAAGCACGTCGGACTGGGTGACGGAGTTCAGCCCCTTGTAGTTGATCTCGCGGATGGTCGGCTTTTCCGTAACGTAAACGTCGAGGATGACGCCCTTGGGGGATTCTTCCTTCTCGATGCGCAGGTTCTCGAAGTAGCCGGTGTTCCAGAGTGAGTTGAAATCGCGCTCCACCGTGAGTGGATCGTACGGCTCGTTCACGTGGCTGAACATGCGCGCGAGGATGGTTTCTTTGGGAATCTGCCGGTTGCCGATGACGCGAATCTGCGTGACGACCTGCTGCTGGGCCCACGCGGACAGCGTGAGCAGGCAGCAAAGTAAGGTGAGGCACTGCAGTGCGCGGCGGATTGAACGGCGCAAATTCTGGCTCAGTTGGATCAGGGAGCTTGCGCCCCCACGTTCGACGGGAAAGATAAGCACACCCTCACTGCGAAAAATCAGGCCAATCTTAAGCAAAATGCGATTATATGGGAGCCAAGCCGCAGACCAAAACTCTGCCGCCCGTCCCGGCATCAGAAACGAGCGCACAAGAAATCGGAGCGGGTCGAGCGGCACTCAGCTTTCGAGTTCAGCTTGGATGAAATACGCCTCGCCTTCCCAGCGGATATCGAGAACGTTGGGCTTGCAGCACACCTGGCAATCTTCGACATAGGATTGCCGCGAGCCAGCTGATTCATCGACCACAGTTTCATTCCACTCTCCACATCCTGCACATTGAAAGCTGGCCGGTAACGGCATTTCAGAGCCTTGAAGTCAGGGCCTGGCGTAAGAAAGAAACGCCAGAGCTGCGCTGACGCGAATCTGGTTTAGTCTAGCGGACGTCGCCGCGCAGAAAGGGGCGCGGCCGGCCTGAAAGGTAGACGGATCACGGTGTGAACTGGGGAGCAGCCTTTGGGGCAGCTTTGCTCGTCTCTTTGCGTACCTGGACGAGGGTGGAATAGAAGGTGGCTCCTTCGCCGAGGTCGGTGAGGCGCTGCGAGGTGAGCATATTGACGTTGTGGCCGTCCGGAGAGAGCTTGTTCCATGAGAGGCGCGAGGCAACGACGCCTGCCGGAACGCTGGCGTGTCCATTGCCGGTGACGCGCGCGGTGAGGCGGATGCTGCCGCGACTATTGAAGACCTCGACCAGGTCGCCGTCGGCGATGTTGCGTGCCGCGGCGTCGTCGGCGTTCATCTCGAGCGTAGCGTGGTGGCCGTTCTCCATCTTCTGGTGCACGGGCAGATTCGCAAAGGTCGAATTCATGTAGTTGTCGGCCTTGCGGGGCAGGAACTCGAGCGGGTAGGCGGCGCCGTCCCCAGCGGTGTGGCGCGATTCGGTAGGAGGGGTGAAGCCGGGCAGCGGATCGAGTCCGTGAGCGGCAAGGGTCTCGGAGTAGAACTCCACCTTTCCGGACGGCGTCGCGAATCGGCCGCCGGTAAACGGAAGAAATGTCTCTCCGTGGCGCTCTTCGTCGAATTTGAGGCGGATGTGGCCTCCGGCGTCGGCGAGGCTTTGCCCGCTGATGTCCTGGAAGACGGCAGACTGCTTGCCGTTCGAGCCCAGGGCCTGCGCGATGAGGTCGTCGGTGGTGTCGCGGAAGCAGGTTTCGGGGAAACCCATGCGCTGACCTAATTCCGAAAATACCTGCACGTTGGAGCGCGTTTCGCCGAGCGGGTCGATGGCTTTTTCAGAGAGCTGCACGTAGTAGTGTCCGTAGGCACCCTGAATGTCCTTGTGCTCGAGGAAGGTGGTCGCGGGGAGAAGGATGTCGGCGTAGTCGGCGGTGTCGGTGAAGAACTGCTCGTGGACTACGGTGAAGAGGTCTGTCCGCGCCATGCCGCGGAGGACCGGTGCCTGATCGGGAGCGACGGCGGCGGGATTCGAGTTGTAGACAAAGAGGGCGTGGACGCGCGGGTTGTCGAGCTCGAGGAGGGCGTGGCCGAGTTGCACCATGTTCACGATGCGCGCTTCGCGCTTGAGCGGGCTGGCGAGCATGAGATCGGGGCGCTCCAGAGTGACGCCGTCCCAGGGGAAGGCGCCGCTGGTGGAGAGCTGTAGGCCGCCGCCGCGATGCTTCCAGGCACCGATGAGTGCGGGCAGCATGGCTACGGCGCGTGCCGCCGAGCCGCCGTTTTCCGAACGCTGGATGCCGTAGTTCATGCGGATGACGGCAGGAGTGGTGATGGCGTATTCGCGGGCGAGGCGCTCGATATCGGCGGCAGAGATTCCTGTCCAGCGCGAGACGCACTCAGGAGTGTAGTCTGCGGCGCGATCACGGAGCTGATCGAAGCCGTGCGTGTGGCGGGCGACATAATCGCGGTCGTAGAGTGAGTCGCGGATGATGACGTGCATCATGCCGAGCGCGAGTGCGAGGTCGGTGCCCGGGTTAATGGGGATGTGCCAGTCGGCGAGGCGTGCCGTGCGCGTGGCGTAGGGGTCGATGACGATGAGCTTTGCGCCGTTGCGGCGTGCCTCCTCGATGAAGGGCCAGAGGTGGATGTTGTTGCCGTGAACGTTGGCACCCCAAGCGAGGATGTAGCGGGCGTGGGTGAAGTCTTCGGTGTCGGTGCCTAGCTTCTGTCCGTAGACGGAGAGCAGCGCTTCGCCGCCGGCCTTCGAGCAGATGGTGCGGTTGAGGCGCGATGCTCCGAGACGGTGGAAGAAGCGGCGGTCCATCGAGCCGTATCCCAGGACGCCGATGGTGCCTGCGTAGGAGTAGGGCAGGATAGACTCCGGGCCATGCTCGTCGCTGATCTGCTTCAGGCGCGCGACGATGGCGTCGAGGGCCTCATCCCAGGAAATTCGCTCGAAGGCCTCGTGCTCACGGCCCTGCGGCAGCGGGGTTTTCGCGATGCCGGCGCGGCGGCGCATAGGGTAGAGCAGGCGGTCGGGCGAATAGACGCGGTCAAGGTATTTCGCGACTTTGCCGCAGAGAAAGCCGCGCGTCACCGGATGGTTCGGGTCGCCCTGGACGCGCGTTGCACGTCCGGACTCGTCGATGGTGACGAGGACTCCGCATGAGTCGGGGCAATCGTGCGAGCAGACGGTATGGACGGTGCGCGGGGGCATGTGTTGATTGTATGACCGGGCGGAGTGCGGGGAAAGCGCGGACCAGCGCGCGAATTTGCCTATGAAATACTTCGGTCGGAGTTTGGGGTCTGGAGGAAGACCGATGGGATTTCGCAGATGGATGGCCTGCTTGGTTCTGTTTTTTGCAGTGGGAGCACTGGCGCAGGTGACGCCGGCTCAGACGAAGGAGACGGCGGCGATCGAGCAGGTGCTTCACGACCAGCAGGAAGCGTGGAACAGAGGCGACATTGACACATTCATGCGCGCTTACCTGAACTCGCCGGACACGACGTTTATCGGCAAGGCGATCAGTCATGGATACCAGCCGATCCTGGAGCGATACAAGAAGGCCTACGCGTCAAATGCGGCGATGGGAACGCTGGAGTTTTCGGAGCTAGCCGTGCGCATGCTGGGCGGCAACCACGCGGTGGTAACGGGGAGATATCACCTGACGCGGACGGCAGAGGGCGGCGGGGATGCAAGCGGCCTCTTTTCGCTGGTGTTTGAGCACGAGACGGAGGGGTGGAAGATCATTCTCGATCACACGAGCTAGGGAGGCATAGTTGGATCGAACCAGTGAATCGGTTCGTCTGTTCTGTTAGAACCACAGGATCAAGATCCCGTGAGTTGTGAGGACAAGTGAAACCGATTACAAGCATGCTGGCGCTGCTGTTCCTTTCGCTCGCCGCCCTGCATGAGGCAGTTGCCCAGCAGACGCGTCCGCCTGCCGTTCCTCTGATCACCCATAATCCTTACTTCAGCGTGTGGTCGATGGCGGATCATCTTACCGATCAGCCCACGCGGCACTGGACGGGCGCCGAACAGCCGCTACTTGGCCTGGCGCGGATCGATGGGACAGCTTACCGGTATATGGGGGCTTATCCGCACAATGTACCGGCGATGAAGCAGGATTCGGTCGACGTGGAAGCCACACGCACGACGTATGTGTTCGAAGCTGCGGGGGTCAAGCTGTGGGTAGAGTTTTTTTCTCCGGCCTTTCCGCAGGATCTCGATCTGCTGTCTCGTCCGGTTACCTACCTGACGTGGAAGGTTGAGAGCGGAGATGGACGGAGCCACAAAGTCGAGCTGCTTCTCGATGTGGACGGGCGTATTGCCGTCGATAGCGATAACGAGCAGGTCACGTGGGGGCGGTCGCAGGATGGCGGGCTCACGGTGCTCGACATTGGCTCGCGCGACCAGCAGGTGCTCAATCGCTCCGGCGACAACCTGCGCATCGACTGGGGATATTTTCACCTCGCCTTGCCGGCGGGCGAATCGGCCAGCGTGGCCGCTTCGGCGCATGCGGTCGGGGATTTCCTGAAGAGCGGGACATTGCCGGCAGCGGACGACATGGACATGCCGCAGACGCCACGGGATCACGCGGCACATCTCGCCGTGATGGTGCCGGTAGAGGTGTCAGCGGGACAGAGTGTGAGCCGGCACGTGCTCCTCGCCTATACGGAGGAGTATGCCATCGAATATCTGGAGCGAAAGCTGCGGCCGTATTGGCAGCGCAATGGCGAGACGGTGCAGCAGATGCTAGCGGAGGCTGACGAGCAGTACGCTGCGCTGGAAGAGCGGGGCCGCAAGTACGACGCAGAGCTGGGCACGGATCTCGAGCGGGAAGGCGGCCCGGGATATCGGCAACTCGCGCTCCTGGCGTATCGGCAGACGCTGGCGGCGCATGGCCTGGTAGCGGATCTCGAAGGCAGGCCGTTGCTGTTTGCGAAAGAGAACTTTTCGAACGGCGATATTGCCACGGTGGATGTGTTGTATCCCTCGGCGCCGTTCTTTCTCTTCTTCAATCCTGCGTTGCTCGAAGGACAGGTGCGGCCGGTGCTCGAGTATGCGCGGCTGCCGCGCTGGAAGTTTCCTTTTGCGCCGCACGATCTCGGGCGGTATCCGCTGGCCAACGGGCAGGAATATGGGGGCGGGGAGCAAACGGAAGACAATCAGATGCCGGTCGAGGAGAGCGGGAACCTGCTGATTCTTGGCGCGGCGCTGGGGCGGGCGCTGGGCGACTGGCACCTGGCGAAGGAGTTCTGGCCGGAGTTCACGAAATGGGCGAAGTATGTGCGCGAGAAAGGCCTCGACCCAGAGAACCAGCTCTGCACCGATGATTTCGCGGGACATCTTGCGCATAATGCGAACCTGTCGATCAAGGCCATCGAGGGCCTAGGCGCATATGCGGAGATGGCGCGCGGCCTCGGCGAGAATGCGGTCGCGGACGATTACACAGCCGCAGCCCGGCAGATGGCGGCGCAGTGGGAGACTATGGCGCGCGACGGCGATCATTACAAGCTGGCGTTTGACCGTCCGGGCACATGGAGCCAGAAATACAACCTTGTCTGGGACCAGCTGCTCGACCTTAACCTTTTTTCGCCGGCTGTGAGGGAGACGGAAATTGCGTTTTATCTGCGCCACCTGAACGTTTATGGGCTGCCGCTGGATAATCGCGCCGATTACACCAAGCTTGACTGGGAGCTGTGGACAGCGACCATGGCCAACGCGAACAACTTCAAGGCGTTCCTCGATCCCATCGTCAAGTGGGTGAACGAGACGCCCTCGCGGGTCCCGCTGACCGACTGGTACGACACCAAGACGGGCAAGCAAATCGGGTTCCAGGCGCGCAGCGTGGTGGGCGGCGTTTACATCAAGGCGCTGGCAGACAAGGAACTGGCGGCAAAGTGGCGGGCGATGGCCGAGCGGTGAGGGGCGACTGGAAACCCATCTACCCATCCCATAAATGTCTCTGGCAGGCGAAGCCTTGGCAGAATTACTTCCGGATGGCCGACGACACACTCATAATGGCGACTCTTGTGAGGCTTTGGTGATCGATCAAAGCAGAACTCATCTGGGAAGCTCAACCTCGGCGCAGCCCAAAGTAAATACAAATGGAAAGGGACCGGGATCATTGGTCCGATAAGACCCGTCGAAGAAAACGAACGCGTGCTTGTCGTTCGGATTGTCGAATTGAAACGATGGTTTCCAAGGCCCCGCATGCCAGCCTCTGTCCTCGCCCGTCATGATCTGGATCGGCTCGCTCCAATCCGAGAGCCTTCCAGATGGCGCATTTGATTGACACCACCAAAGCCCGGTTTCAGGCGGCATCTCACCCTTTCCCATCCAAACGCGGGAAAAGACTGCATCAAATCTGTCGCCTCGCGGGCAAACGCAGAAATCGAACATCTTCATTTCTGGCGCGGCGAAAACAGCGTGATCGCTCCAGCCTGTACGCCCGTCTGCACTTTCGACGTAGCCATGCACTAGATAGTCTTCGTAATTGGACCCGGCGACGTACCACATCCTCCACTTGCCGTCGTGAAAGATCAGGTTTGGTTCGTAAACGCTCCCATGTTCCCAATTCGCATTTGCAACGAATGCTGGCTCTGGCTGATCCTGCCATTGTTCGACGTTCCATTCAAGAAAGCCGATTGTGTAAGGTCCCCATAGGTTCTCCGAGCTGCCCGCATAGTAGATGCGTTCAACCCACGCCTCATTTTTAGGGTCCCAACCCTTGACGTACGACGGGCAATGTCGTCCACCTTTGCCGTCCCACTTGCCGCTATGGCTTCGCCCAGACAACGGGACCAGCTCTCCCGCGACATCTCTGGCCAGCTTCCAACCAACGGCAGACAGGCCCTCGTTCGGCGGAAGAACTGCGCTGTAAAGATCAGTGGAGCCATGGCCGTTCGGTTGGCCCGCCATAGCCATCCACCAGCTCTTGGTTCTCTTGGCAAGAGTAGAATCAGTCAGTTCGCAGTCATTCGCGGCAGTTGACCTATCACGTGGATCGAAGACTTTGGTTTCGCGTTTCACGAAAGAATTGATCATGCTCACTACCAATGTTGAGCTGCAATTCTACATGGCAACGGCTTGGATTCCGGTTAACCGAGACCAACGATGCAGTTGGAGGCAATGGGGAGTGTGATCGTGAAGGCGGTTCCGTGATCGTGCTCGCCGGTCCTGGTTTGGACGGTAAGTGCTCCGTTGTGCTTCTCGATGAGTCCGCGGCTAACCCAGAGGCCGAGGCCGGTGCCGACATCCTTTTTCGTAGTGAAGAATGCTTCGAAGAGGTGGGACAGATTTTCTTCGGAGATGCCGGTGCCCTCGTCGGAGACACGGATCATCACGGCGGCATCGAGCTTTTTCACCTCGACGTGGATCTGGCTGCGCGGACTGCTGGCGTCGACGGCGTTGATGATCAGGTTGGCGATGACCTGGCGAATTTCTCCTGCAACGACACGGGCGACAGTGTGAGGCTCGATCTCGGATACGACGCGGATCTCCTTGGCCATGAAGTTGCGGCGGTACAGGCTCAGAACTTCGGCGGCGATTTCGCCGATGTCGGAGTCTTTCGGCGCGGTGCTTTCGCGATAGAAGCCCAGGGTCTGACGGACAATCTGGGCCACGCGCAACAGCTCGCCGGTTGCCATATCGAGATAGGTGCGCGTCGGGGTATCCAACGTCTGGCATTGCTGGGCCAGATACACGAGATTGGTGATCGACTCGAGGGGGTTGTTGATTTCGTGCGCGACGGTGGCGGCGAGGCGTCCCGCGGTGGCAAGCTGTTCGGTGCGGCGCAGCTTTTCCTGGGCCAGCATCTGGTCATGGACATCGAGGATGACGCCAACCCATTCCTCGACTTCGCCAGCCTCGTTTTTCATGGGTACAGCCCGCACCATGCAGTGGCGGTAGGCCTTTGTAGCTGCGTGCCACATCCGGCTGCGAAACGTGTGAGGCGCGATGTGTTCGGCGCCGGCGAGAATCTCGCCCACTACCCTCTCGCGGTCTTCGGGATGCAGAGCCTGGGCCCATCCGTAGTCGCGCAGTTCCTCCCATGTCTGGCCGCTATAGGCGGACCAAGCGGGCTGGGGTTCGACAAACTTGCCCGTCGGGTCGGAGGACCATGCGAGCGAAGACGTTGCTTCGATGAACGAACGGTAGCGCGATTCGCTAAGGCCGAGCTCGCGGAAGAGGCGGGCATTGTCGATGGCGGTGGAGGCCCGCGCCGCGACGTCTTCGGCCAAGCGCAGGTCGTCTTCGGAGAAGCGGCGGCGGCTGACGTCGGCGATGAAGTGCATGACGCCGAGTACGCGATCCCGGCTCTTGAGGGGAACGACTATGACGGAGACGATTCCGAGATTGCGTAACCACGCGAGGTGCTGCTCATTGTTTGCAGCCAGCGCGAGAGCTTCCTCGGAGACGGATTCGTAAAGCAGGGGCTTGCCGGTTGCGAGCACAGAGCCGGTTCCCGCGCCGTCGTGAAGGCGCTCCTTGTACTCCTGAGGCGCCTGGCTGAGCATGTGCTGCTTTTCAGGGTCGACGTGGGAGCTAGCGATGGAAGTGAGCTTTCCGTCTTCATACATGCTCACCGTGCACCAGTCGGCGAGATAGGGGACGGCGAGATGCGCGACGGTATTCAGGGTCTTCTGATAATCCAGGGAAGAGGAGAGAACGGCACTCGATTCAGCGAGAAAGTTGAGGCGGGAGCGTTCTCTCTGCTGGGTCTCCTTCAACTCCGTCATGTAGAGGGTCGAGGTGCTGAGGTTAGCGAGCACGCGGGCGTATTGCGTCTCGCATTCGGTGAAGGCGTGCGGCTGGCGATAGTAGAAGGACACGGTCGCGGCGAGGATGTCGTCGATCCGCAGCGCGATGCAAAGCAGGCTGTAGATGCCTTCGGTCTCGTACCAATTCTTCCGCGAGGAAAGGACCGGCTCCGAGCGCACATCTTCGATGGCTGAAACATCGGGGATCATGGAGGGATGCGGGACCTTCAAATCCCCCGGATCGCAGGCGGAGAGCCCGGCGCTTGCAAGCATCGTCCAGTAGTAGCCGCCGTCGCGGCTCCGCCATACGCCGCAGGCGTCGGCGCCGATCAGGACCCGGGCGGAATCGAGCACGCGGTTGAGCAGCGTGTCGACGTCGGAGGCGGCAACCAAGGCCGCCGATGCTTCGACGAGGACGCGCAGCGCGCTTTCGTTCGGGACGGGTTGGTTCAGTTTAGGGGCGACTTCCGTCGCATCAGTACGGGACAAGCTTCGGCGCCTCTCATTTTCGGGGAGGGACTGACGCAGACCGACCAATTGTAACCGATGGGGATACGAATAAACGGGCAACCGGCATGTTATGAATGTGCGGTCTGTGCAGGAGACTCGGGCGGGGGCATTTTAGGAGGGGCAGGCTTCTTCGGAACTTCCTTCTTCCCGGGCGCGAGAATGGCGTGGAGGGTAGTACCTTCCATCCTGGGCATGAACTCGACCGAACCCGCCTCGCCGATATCCTGAATGAGGCGGTTGATGATGGCGTAACCGAGCTCGCGGTGAGCCATCTGGCGGCCTTTGAAGCGCAGCGACGCCTTGACCTTGTCGCCTTCGTTCAGGAAGCGCACAGCCTGATTCTTCTTGGTCTGATAGTCGTGCTCGTCGACGGTGACGGAGAACTTGACTTCCTTGATGGTGATGACCTTCTGCTTCTTGCGCGCGGCGCGGTCACTCTTGTCTTTTTCGTAGAGGAATTTGCCGTAGTCCTGAATGCGGCAGACAGGCGGGACCGCGGTAGGCGAGACTTCCACCAGATCGAGACCGCGCTCGCGGGCAATTTTTAGAGCTTCGAAGGGGGGAAGAATGCCAAGTTGGGCACCAGTTTCGTCGATGACGCGCACTTCGCGGGCGCGGATTCTCTCATTAATGCGGATAAATTGCTTTGCCGAACGCTTATCGATGGGTTTCCTCCAGAGGTCGTGGGGCTGCCACGTAGCTAACAAGTATATCGTGGTTCGGTGAATTTTGATGCGTCTTCGAGCGGCTACGCGATGGTCTGAATGCGGCCTGGTGGAGCGTTGGGAGCGAGGTCAAGTGACGGGCGCCCTGAAGCGAGTTGCATCCGCGGCGTGGTATTCTGCCTCGTTGCCTCCGGTGTCCCAGGTCAGTTGCAAGCGCGGACCGAAAACAGGATGGCGAAGGTTGCTTCCAGGCCATGGAAAGCCTGGCCTGTCATGCGGTTAGTATGACGGCCGGCAGCCAGCGGATTTCACGTTCGATAGGTCTCTCGAAAGAAATCAGCGCCATACAATCAAAAGGACCAGGAAAGAGCTTATGAAACGGCGGATATTGCTTGTCGACGATGAAGTGGCGGTTCTTCTCACGCTGCAGGCTGTGCTCGAGATTCATGGCTTCGAGGTGGAGACGGCGGCTTCGGCCCGCGAAGCAAAACTGAAGCTGCGGGCGAGCCAGTATCACATGGTCATCTCCGATATGCGCATGGAGAATGAGAGTGCCGGGAATGAAGTGGTGCAGGCGGCAAAGAAATCTCCGTACCAGCCGGCGGTGGCTTTGCTTACGGCATTTCCCGTCGTCGAATCGGATGGGGACAATGACGCGGACGAAGTGCTGGTGAAACCGATGAACACGAACGATCTGCTGGTGCAGATCGAAGCCCTGCTGGTGACGCACGAGGACAAAAAGCGGCGCGAGAAGGAGCGAGGGCTGGAACTGGTGGCGAGCGTCGAGCCGGCTACGATGAAGAAGGCCGCAGGGCGGCGAAAAGCCACAACGGGCAAACTGGCGCGAGCCCAGTAAAGGCACCAGAGGGAACTCTACCCAGTCAGATGATCAGAAGCGGCGTTATCTACACGCTTCGTTGTCTAGGCGCTTCGTCCAGCCGCTGTGGCCGCAGGTGCGTTTCCCTTGAGCTGGAAGCATTGGCGGCACAGCACAGGACGCCCCTGGGTGGGCTTGAAAGGTACGGTCGTTTCGGTGCCGCATTGCGAACAGACGGTTCGCGTTTCGGGCCGTGAGCCGCTTGTCCCTGAACTTCTCTTTGCCTTGCAGTTCTTGCAGCGTTTGGGGTCATTCTTGAACTGCTTGTCGTGGAAAAACAACTGCTCCCCAGCCGTGAAAACAAAGTCGTTCCCGCAATCAACGCACTTGAGAATCCTGTCTATGTATTCCATCCCGCGTCCCTTGCCCCACCGCAAATCGCGTGGTGAATGGCTCCGGCCAGCGGGCTAAGCCGACACTGGTCAGAGAGTCGAAAGATTGCCTGAATTTCCGGAAGTGGCCCCGGCCGCGATGAAGTGCGGCTAACCTTTGGCTTCATATGCAAAGCCAAAGCGTTTTATGCGCCAAGGAGAGAGGGGAGGTGAAACGGCTCTCGTTGCGCAAAGCACGCCGGGACCGAAATGCGTGGGAGGTCGGAACACCCGGCGTGTGAGTTACTTCGATTGCACGACGTACCTGACTTACAACTTACGAATACAGGGTTGATGTTTCTAGTTAATCCTGCTCTTTACGAGCCTTCTTACGATTCCGCTTGCGCGCCAGCGCTTCCTTTACGCGGCGCTTTTCGCCGGGCTTCAGGTAGAAGGAATGACGCTTCACTTCCTTGATGATGTCTTCCTGCTGCACCTTACGCTTAAACCGGCGTAATGCGTTTTCAAGCGGTTCGCCTTCCTGCACGCGAACCTCTGCCAAGTAAACCACACCCCCAAACTCACCCAACAGGGTCTCTACAGGATACAAGAAACGCTGCCGGAATATCCAGCAATGTGATTAGCGTCATTTTCCGCCCCGGTTCGTTTTATTCTTCCGGGGTTCCGGCGGGTTCTGGCGGGAGAACCCAGGCATCACTTGTGCAAGG
The DNA here is from genome assembly GCA_963782175.1 of uncultured Acidobacteriaceae bacterium. Taxonomy (GTDB): domain Bacteria; phylum Acidobacteriota; class Terriglobia; order Terriglobales; family Acidobacteriaceae; genus Silvibacterium. The sequence continues at coordinate 807,227 of CAWAIX010000001.1, read as the reverse complement.
AGCCGATCTTGTAGACCACGCCGACGGAACCGGCGAATTCGTTCTGAGTGCTATAGCCGTAATGCGTCGGCTGCCAGTCGGCGATCATCCGAACCGCCAAGCGGGGAGAGAGGTTGTAATCCGCCCATCCGCCGACCGCAGAGCCGAAGGCGAGCTTGTTGTTGTATACGTCAATCTGGTTCGGAGAGAGACCCGGAGGCAGGTCCTTGTCGAAAGAGCCGTAGGCGGCTCCGATGGAGGCGTGAACTCCGGCGGCGTATTTCTCACGGCGGTAGAGGCGAAATGTCGGTCCGAAGAGCCACAAATACTCAGACATCCTGGGGTTCGTCACACCGTATTGATTGACGGGCACATCGATGGTTCCGAAGAGGCCGCGAAAGCTGCCCTCGATGCCCCACATGGGGCGAAAATAGGCCGTTGCAGTGCCGTTCCAGCCGAACAGGTTATTTGCGGGAAAGCTCCTGGCGGGGCTGGGGTTGAAGTGCGAATACTGAAATCCGCCATAGAAGTCCCAGCGGTTGTCATATTGCGGCAGTTCGGTCACCGGGGCGGTTGCGGTTACCTGAGCGGTTGCGTGAGAGGGTGAAAGGAAGAACGGCGCGGCAAGAAGTACGGCGAACACGGAACGAAAAGCAAATTTCACGCGAATCCCAAACCTCGCTGATTGAGCCATCAAAGCGGCCCCGCTTGATTGGAGGGCCGCAAAGCTTCACGATACACGACTTCACCCCCGCGGACGAAGACCCAGGCGTGTTAGCGCAGGTAGGTTGAGTAGATTCGGAAGGTGTCGAGAAAGGCGAGCAGAAAGTCGCCAGACTTTACCTTCGAACCGGCGACGTCTTCCCAGCTCTCGAGCGGGAACTCGTAGATCGTGTCATGCAGGACTTGCGGGTCGCCCTGGTTCAGAGCCATGAAGCGCGCGATGATCTCGACATCGAAGACCCAGCGCGAAATGAATGGGCGGCTCAGGACCTGCGCGAGCTCCGGCGTGATACGGAAAATCTTTGCGCCGCATTGCGTGTCGTAGATGGGCAGCCGCAGCATGATGGAGACCACGGTGGCGAAGACGCGTCCGAGATAGTGGCGGACGGCCTGGCGATGCACGTGGCGTCCCAGCAGGCGCACGCGCGAGCCGAAGACCATCTGCAGGTGTGGATCGTCGATGAGTTCCTCAAGCAGCTGCGAAATCGCCGGGAGGGGCGTCGCAAGATCGGCGTCCCAAAAGCCTACGAATGCGCTGGTGCCCGATTCGATGACGTGATTCATGCCGTCGCGGACGGCTTCGGCTTTGCCCCCGTTTACTTTTTTGTCGAGAACCTGAACGGACGGGCCGCATACGATGGCCAGCCGCTGGAGGACCTCGAGGGTGTTGTCCTTGCTGCCATCGTTGACGAAGAGGAAGTCGATGCCCCGCCCCTCATGCACGAACTCGACGAATCTCTCCGAGGGAAGGCGCTGAGCTTCGTTGTAGCAGGGCACAACAATGGTGCATCGATGATTGGCGGTCAAATTGGCGTTCTGGGACGCCTGTCCTTCTTTCTCTTCCACCCCGAAACCTCAAACAAAAGTGTCCAGGGCCTGTTAACAGCCCCTAGTTCTTTGGAGACTACAACAACTTCAGGGTGCGGGCAGGCAGAAGGACAGTTGTCGCCGCTGGCTTATCATGAGGAGGAATCAGTGAGGCTTGCCTGAAGCCCGGCAGGTCTTCCGTGAAGCATCTCCGTCGAACTTTCTGATCGCGCCAACTTTCTGATCGCGCCAACTTTCTGATCGCGCCTTCGGGGCCGGTCTGAACCGAACTCAGCCGCAGTGTGTTGGAGAACAGGCCCTAAATGGCTCTTGCTCCCCATCTTCCTCCATTGACCGCCCTGTTTGCCTGGATACCAATCAGCCTGTTCTTCTTCTATCGGCTGCCGGCGCGGGTAGCGGTGCTGACCACGTTTGTCGCCGGGTGGGCCGTCCTGCCGACGGCGAACTTCGTTCCTTCGGACAGTCCATTTCCCTACTGGATACTGGGCGCCTGTCTTCCGGCGGGATACTTCGTGACCAAGGCAACGATAACGGGCATGGCCGCAATGCTGGGAGCTCTCCTGTTTGACGCCCGGAGCCTGCGACGCTTTCGCCTGAGCGCGTGGGACCTGCCGATGATTCTTTGGTGCGCCGTGCCGCTCCTTTCAGGAGTGGTGAACCATGCCTCATTTCAAGCCGCATATCGGAGCACTTTGCGGGAAGGCGTGCGGGGAGCGGCCTATCAGACGCTTGCATGGGGCGTGCCGTACCTGCTCGGGCGCGTGTACTTCAGGGACCATGAATCGCTCGCGCTGGCGGCAAAGGCATTCGTCGTGGCCGGGCTCTGCTATGTGCCGATCTGCCTGCTCGAGCTTTACACCGGTCCGCAACTCTACGCGCATGTGTATGGATATCAACCCTATCGCTGGCTGGGAGCCGAGCGCTACCTCGGGTTCAGGCCGATTGGATTCCTCGAAGACGGCAACCAACTCGGCATCTGGATGGCAGTGGCGACACTTTCGGCTGCGGGGCTTTGGAAAGGGGGCCGTCTGCGCCGGGTGCTTGGCATTCCCACAGGGTGGGCGACGGTTGTGCTCTTCTGCGTGACAATCCTGTGCCAGTCGGCTGGCAGTATCGTCTTTCTCCTGTGCCTGCTTCCTCTGGTTCTCGCCAGCAGCCTGGCGTTTCGGCGCGGACTCGTCTTCGCGTTTGTGCTGATTGTGTTTCTGTTTGCCGGGCTGCGGCTGGCGAATGTAATCTCCGTGCGCCAACTGGTGGACAGCGGCGGACCGGCGCGGGCCGCGGCTTCGTTTCTGGCCAGGATCGGGCGGCAGTCCTTTGGATGGCGTCTGGCGCAGGATGAGCGCCATGTGAGGACCGCGCTCGCCAAGCCGTTTTTGGGGTGGGGGCAATGGGACTGGTGGAGGAACGGCGAGGGGCGTCCGTGGGGGCTGTGGCTGCTCGCCTACGGGATGTACGGAGGCGTGGGTCTGCTGGCGCTGGAGGCTATGCAATTCCTGCCGGTGATGGGAGCGGCCTGGCTGCCTGCGCCGCGCGGCGAGTTGCCTTACAGCGAAGACTACGAAGAGGAAAGCGAAGACTTCGAGGAGGTCCCCGCAGATTCGCGGGAGGACGGGGTGCGGCTAGGTCTGGCGGCGGCCATTTTGCTGGCGGCGATCGACAATCTGCTGAACTGCGGCATGATTCTGCCGCTGGTGCTGGCGATCGGCGGAATGAGCTGCTTCAGGGCGAAAGAGCGATGCACGGAGGCGAACGAAGCCGTGGCGCTAGGATGAGCCGACGGTGCGCTTGATCTCCGACCGGCTTTCGATCAGAGTCGCCTGCAGCAGCTTGGTGTCTTTTCGCGCTACTTTCCGGGCGCGCCATTTGCGCCAGGACATCCAGCTTCGATCCTGGAGCCTCGGTCGCAGGCAGTAGCGTATTAATCCGGGCTCTTCCCAGGGAACGTCGTGATATCCGGAGGCGATATAGCGGCTGGCCGGTTCGCGCTTCCATTCGGAGGGAAAGAGCGCGATGGTTTCAGGGCAGCCGGCGCTTGATGAAGGAGCGGTTTGCTGCGGGATTTCGGAGAGCTCGCCCGCAAGAGGATGGACGAGGCTTATGCGGGGTGCCATCTCGAGGTGGCAGGTCTGCGTGGCGCGCGGATTCATCTCTAGCAGGTAGGGCTTTCCGGTCGCGGTTTCGAGAATGAAGTCGAGACCGAAGAGGCCGCAGAGTTGGAAGCGGCGAGCCAGCTTTTCGGCAGCCGCAAGCATTTCGCGGTTGTCGATGCGGCGGACCACGGTGGCGGGACCGTAGTCATCGTCGCGCTTGACGACCTCGACGCTGATGCATCCCAGGACGCGTCCTTGCCAGCAGGAGACGGCACAATTGGCTTCGGAACCCTCGATGACTTTCTGCGCGCTGACCACGGGACGCCGCCTCTGGAAGCAGGGGGCGAGCAGGCGCATATCCTTGTCCACCAGAGCGCGCTTGACGGTGCGGAGGAAGCCCGGCGGCGAGGAGAGCGCGTCGAAGGCCTGCCCGGCCTGCGCCTCGGTCTCGACCAGCCTGACTCCGACGCCCCCTGAGGTGCCGTCCGCTTTCATGTAGGCCGGCAGAGGGCGCTTTGCGAGCCATGTGCGAAGGGTCTGCTTGTCCGGCAGGATTTCTGTATCGGGGACGCAGATCCCGAGGTTCCTCGCTTCGGAGAGCAGCTTGCCGCGGGTGGTGATGACGTCGTAATACTCGGGGCTCCCGAGCGAATGCTCAATCAGAGACGCAAGCCCCAGGCGGCCATCGCGGTCCTCGGCATGAAGGCGATGCAGGCTGTCGGTGGCGTAATCGTCACAAGGGATGATGAAGTCCGGACGGGCGTCGATGATGGCGGAGCGAATGGAGCTCAGAAAACCGCTGTAGGGATAGAAGCGGCGCAAGGCTAGAGTTGCAGTAATGGCATGGCCCCTTGGAGCCACCGCGTCAACGGCACAACCCGAGTTTGCAAATGCCATGCCCAGGCGAGCAGGGGGAACCCAAGAGCAGGTCATTACCAAAAGGACGTTCAGCCTCATAACTTTCCTGAGGTACAACCAACATTCTATAGTCCACTATTTATAGTCCATCGTTTCACAAAGTAACACTCCCACGTTTGACCAGCGGCGGCACACAAAATGTGCATTGTGCCTTTTCCGGGGAGACCCTATGATGGGTTGCAGTTGGCGGCATACCCCGTTTCCGGTTCGAGCAAGCCGACTATCCTTTGCGATCTAAAGAAGATAGAAGATCATGTCCTTTCCCTCGAAGGTAGTTATCGTGGGCGCAGGTCCCTATGGCCTATCCGTAGCGGCTCATCTGCGCGCAGCCGGAGTCAACTTTCAGATATTTGGAAAGCCGATGCACACCTGGCGCGAGCAGATGCCGAAGGGCATGATGCTCAAGTCTGACGGCTTCGCCTCTGACCTTTCGACTCCCGAGTCCGTTTTCACGCTCAAGCAGTACTGCGCCGAGCAGGGAATCGAATACGACGATACGCGGGTTCCGGTGAAGCTGGACACGTTCGTCTCCTATGGCATGGCGTTCCAGAAGCGAATGGTGCCTGAGCTCGACACGCGTCTGATTACGCACATTGAAGAGGCGGACTGCGGTTTCAAGCTGCGCCTCGAGGATGGCGAGATCGTCTATGCGAGCCACGTTGTTCTGGCGGTCGGGATCACCCATTTTGCGTACATTCCGCCGATATTTCACAATCTAGGCGCAGAGTTTGTGTCGCACAGCTCTCAGCACAGCGATCCCGAGCGGTTGCGAGGCCGCAAGGTTGGCGTGGTCGGCGCGGGAGCTTCAGCGCTCGATCTGGCGGGACTGCTCAAGGATGCGGGAGCGGATGTCACCGTCATGGCGCGCCGGACGGCAGTCAAGTTCCACGACCGGCCGAGCCCGAAGCGGCCTTCGCCGTGGAAGCGGATCCGGGCGCCGCGCACAGGCATTGGTCCGGGCTGGAAGTCGCGCTTCTTCACCGATTTTCCGGCGCTCTTCCATAAGCTGCCCGAGGATGTCCGGCTGCGCATTGTGAAGCGCTACCTTGGGCCTTCGGCGGGATGGACGGTGAAGGAGAAGATCGTGGGGCGCGTTCCGGTTCACACCGGGCTGACTCCCATAAGAGCGGCGGCGGATGACGGACAGGTTCATCTGGTGTTCGCCGATCAGAGCGGCAAGAGCGTGGAACATACGGTGGATCAGGTCATCACGGCAACCGGATATCGTGTGGATGTTCAGCGTTTGAAGTTTCTCGATCCGGCGCTGGCCGGAAAGGTCAAGACGGTAGAGAATGCCCCGGTGTTGTCGGTGAACTTCGAGTCCTCGGTACCGGGTCTTTACTTCGTCGGGGTCTCATCGGCCTTCAGCTTCGGGCCTGTGATGCGATTCGCGTTCGGAGCGAGGTATACGGCAATCCGTATCACCCGGAGGCTGGCGAAGCTTTCGGCGCGGCAGCCGGTTCCGGAAATGAGCGAAGCACTCATCAGCTAGGGCCTGTTAAGAGGCCCTAGATCACCCGGGTCCGCGGCTGTTACTCGAGCTTGTGGACCGGTGTGCCCTCGGGGATCTTGATCTCAAACTGGTCGTCGGTCAGGGTCAGATTTACGTTAACTTTCTGCACCGTAATGAGGATCTGATACTCCTCAAGCGGCCGCTTGATGGTGATGGTTCCGGGAAACAGCTGCGTGCCGAAGCGCTGCAGCGGGCCGTAAATAGCGGTGGTCTGGATCGATCCCTGCCGGTCGTAGATGTCCTCCTGCACGGTGTGCAGATCGGTGCGGGTGAAGTGAATCACGCGCTGCGGGATGAGTTCCTGACTGTTCGGCTTGCGCCGCTCAACGGTCAGGTCGTACTGCGGATCGAGCAGAAGTTGCTTGGTCTTTGGATCGACCTTGGTTTCGGTGTCGGTGGTCAGGGTGACCAGGTCGTCAGGCTCGATGCACTTGATCAGCAGCGAATCGAAGAAGATGTTCGGACGCAGGTTTTCGAGGGGGTTTGACGCCTCTTTGGTGACCGTATTCGAGCCTTCGATCACGTGATCGTGCGGGTAGTAGATCAGGAGCTTGAAGTCGTTGCCGTCACTGGCCATGTCGAAGGCGCGGGAGTGGAGCACCGGAACAAGGCCAATGACGCGGACGGCTTCGGGCTTGCGAAGCAGGATGTAGCCGCTGAATGAGGTGTAGGTCTTCTCCTTGCCCTTGCGAGGACCGCCCACGGTCGCCTGGAATTCCACCGTAGCGCTGAGCGAATTGATGCCCTGGCACTGCCTGTTGACGTCCTGGACCAGCTCGTCGGCGGTCGCGGTCATGACGATGGCGGGCATTTTCGCCTGCTTGACGTTCCTGGTGTGGACGAAGCAGCCACTGAGAAGGGGCAGCAAGAGCAGCAGCGGCTTGTACTCGCGTCTCCGCATCAGGGTCTGTGCATCCAGCTACGAAACTGCGAGTATATCGTTTTCGCCGGGTCCATCAGCGAGTTCCCGCCGCCCGCAGCGCTTTGCGGTATTGCTCCACATTGCGCGCGTGCTCTTCGAGGGAGGTGGAAAAACGCGACTTTCCCGATGGATTGGCACTTGCCGCCACGAAGTACAGATAGCCGCTGCGCGCCGGATGCATTGCGGCCTGGAGCGATGCGGCGCCAGGGTTACAGATGGGCCCCGGGGGCAGGCCGGCGTAACGATAGGTGTTGTAAGGCGAGTCCGCCTGAAGGTCTGAAGCGTATATGGCTCCCCGGTACCGGCCTTCGAGCAACGCCGCGTAGATGACGGACGGGTCGGTTTCAAGCGGCATATTCTTCGCCAGCCGATTTTCGAAGACACTCGCGACCAGCGGCCTCTCCGTGTCGATCGGGGTCTCGCGCTCGACGAGCGAAGCAACCGTGACTACGCGGTGGTAATTGCCCTTCAGACCCAGCTCGGCTGTCTCCTGGCGAAATCGCCTGACCATGGCGGCCAGGATTTGCGTCGGGGTGACGTGGCGCGCGAAGCGGTAGGTGTCGGGGAAGAGGTAGCCTTCGAGGCTCGTGGCCGAGGGGTCGAGGTCTGAGATCAGACTGGCATTGGCCTGCGCAGCGGCGAGGAATTTTTCTTTTGCGCTCAGGTTTGCGAACTCGAGTCGCTCGGCGATATCGAACAGGTTCGCGCCCTCGGGGATGGTGACCGCGATGGTGTAGACGTCCCCGCCCTCGAGGCGGTCATAGACTTCCGACATGGGAGCCGGATGGTCGAAGCGGTACTCGCCTGCCTTGAGGGTTCCACCCCTGACCAGTCGCTCGGCCTCGAAGGCGAATTGGCTGTGGATCAGCCCTTGCTGTTTCAACCGCGCCGCGATCTGCATGGTCGGGGTGCCAGGGAAGATTTCGACGAACGTCTCTTTGTTTGAGCCGGCTGGGGCCAGCACGACGTATGCAACCCAGGCAGCGGCAACCAGGAACAGCAGGAAAATCAGACTTCTCACTGATGAGTCGGACCTTGAACCTTAGATTTTCTTTCTGATTTTATGATGCGGTCTTTTTTGCTGCCCAGGGATCGCCGGAATCGCCCAAGCCGCCGCTGTACTATCCCAGTTATGGGTCCGCTTATGGACGAGATGGCCCCTGCCGAGGGCGGGTGCGGCATTTTGCGCCTGATGGGGCTCGATGTGGGCGACCGCAGGATCGGGGTTGCGATATCTGACGCTCTGGGGCTGACGGCACAGCCGGTCCTCACGCTGGTGCGGACCAACCGCCGACAGGATATGAAATCACTCAAGCGCCTGCTGCGGAAGTATAGGTGCGCGGAGATTGTGGTTGGGAATCCGCTGTATATGTCCGGGGACCAGAGTCCGCAAGCCGCTAAAGCGCAAGCGTTTGCCGCTGTTTTGCGCGAGGAGATGGGGCTGCCGGTGCACCTGTGGGATGAGCGGCTGACGACGACCGAGGCGCATCGTCATCTGCATGCCGCCGGACGTGCCGGCCCGGAACACCGGGCGGTCGTTGACCAGGTGGCCGCGGTGCTCATTCTGCAGAGCTTTCTCGACGCGCGCCGTGCACAGGTGAAACCGGAGAGTCGCTGAGCGCATCAGTTCCCGGTATAATCGACTTTTGCGGTGCCCCGCGGCGCGGTCGTTATCAGAACGGCTCATGCCCCATGAGCCGCCGATGGATTATTGAATGCCTGAACACATCAAACAAAAGCTCCAGGAAGAAATCCGCCAGCTCGAGCATGAGCTGACGCATGAATTGCCGGCGGAGATCAAGAAGGCCGTCGCGCTTGGCGATCTGAGTGAAAACGCCGAGTACCACATGGCCAAGCAGCGTCAGGAGTTCGTCAATGCCCGCCTCGGCCAGCTCAAGAAGCGGATGGCTGAACTCGCGCTGGTGAATCTCTCGAACATCCCCAAAGATCGGGTCGCCTTTGGCTCGACGGTGGTTGTGTATGACACCGGCAAGGAAGAAGAGATCGAATACAAGCTGGTAACCAGCGAGGAATCGGACGTGAATCGCGGCCTGATCTCGACGACTTCTCCGATCGGGCGCGGTCTCATCGGCAAGCAGGTTGGAGATATGGCCGTAGTTGTGACTCCGAACGGCAAGCGCGAACTCGAAGTACTGAAGTTGACGACCATCCACGACGCGGCGGACTAGCGGTTCATGAGCAAAACCTGGACGAGTGCTTTCGGCCGTGCATGCGGGGTTCTGCTACAGGCCATCGTTAACGGCCTGGCGCTGACACGCATTTCGCCGAATGCGCTGACCTTCATTGGGTTGATCATCAACAGCGCCGCGGCGTTCCTGTTCGGATTCGGCAATGAGCACAACTACGTCCGCATGTTCGCGTACGCAGGATTGGTCATCATTGGGGCCGGCATCTTCGACATGGTTGACGGGCGAGTGGCCCGGCAGACGGACCAGGTGACGGTATTCGGCGCCTTTTTCGATTCGGTGATCGACCGCTATTCCGACGTGGTGCTGTTCTTCGGGCTGCTGGTCTTCTACGCGCGGGGCAACCGCCTCTTCTATGTATTCCTGACGGCGTTCGTGATGGTGACGTCGCTGATGGTCAGCTACACCCGGGCCCGGGCGGAGGCGCTGATAGGCAAGTGCAAGGTGGGCTTCATGGAGCGGCCCGAGCGGGTCGTGCTGATTATTCTGGGCGCGCTGTTCAACCGCTGGGGGGTGATGGCTCCCGTGCTGTGGGTGCTGGCGGTGCTGTCGACCATTACGGTGATCCATCGCATCCGGTATACCTACGTGATGACGCGCGACCTGGCTCCAGTACGGGTTGCGGAGCCGGCCAGAGTGGACAGTTTCCCGGCGCGGCCGGATGTGCGGGAGCTTCCGCAGACTGCGAGCGCTCCGCGGAGTTGAGGCGCAACCTTACTTACAGTTAATTGGAGAGAGACCAGATCATGCCGCATACGGTGTTTTGCGCACGCTACAAGCAGGAGATGGAGGGGCTCGACGAGCCGCCTTTCGACAGCGACTTCGGGAACAAGATCTATCACAACGTCTCGAAGAAGGCGTGGATGGAGTGGCTGGAGCACCAGAAGATGCTGCTCAATGAGTATCGGCTGCAGCCGTGGACGCCACAGGCGCAGGAGTTTCTGGTGGAGCAGATGAACCAGTACTTTTTCGGAGAGGGCTCGTCGCTGCCGAAGGAGTATGTGCCTCCGGCGCATTGAACTTTCGCTCCTGAATTTTTGAGCAGCAATTTTTGAGCAGGGCGGCGCGTCCGTTGGAGCGCCCGCTCCTGTAGAATTGACCGAGTAGACCCCTGATGTTGTCGGGACGTGGCTCAGCCTGGTAGAGCACTCGCTTGGGGTGCGAGGGGTCGGCAGTTCAAATCTGCCCGTCCCGACCATTTAGAATCAATAACTTACAAGATTGACTTCCTTGCAGCAAATCCTAGCGCGAGGGGTCAAATCGCGCAACTCTTCAGTCACGAAATTTTGGGTTGAACACCGGCGGATTAAGCGCTGGTGGGTGACAGCTTCACAGTCAATGATGTGCTTCCGTGCTGTCTGAGATTCTCCCCAACGATCTCAACGAACAGGCTTGTGGCGCATAGGTTTTTCAATCGCTATGATCTCCCAGAGATGAACAGCAAGCGCGTCGCTACCCGGATCGAATTTCGGCAACAGACTCACCATCAGGTGCTTGAAGGAGACGCCCGAGACTTATCGTTCCTCGGAAAAGAGAGCGTTCACTTTATTTGCACTTCTCCCCCTTATGCAGACCTGATTGAGTACCCTAAACACGCTGGTCAGCTTGGGAATTACGCAAGCTACGAGGCCTTTCTCGACGACCTCGACATTGTATGGGCGGAAGCGCTTAGAGTTCTTGTGCCTGGCGGACGTGTGGCTTGCGTTGTAGGGGACGTTTGCGTCCCAAGGAGGAGGGCTGGACGGCACTACGTGCTCCCCCTTTCCTCTGATTTGCAGGTCCGGGCGCGAAAGGTCGGGTTCGATGTTCTTACGCCAATCCGCTGGCACAAGGTTGCCAACATCAAACTTGAGGCATCCACGTCGAGCCGATTCCTGGGGAAACCGAACCTTCCCAACGGAATTGTGAAAAATGATATTGAGAGCATTCTGTTCTTTCGCAAACCGGGGTATCGAAAACCCACCGCAGAGATGGAGCAGGCGTCCTACATCCCAACGGACGAGTACATTAAATACTTTTCACCAGTATGGTCAGATGTCACAGGCCAGTTGCGAAGGGATCACCCGGCACCCTATCCAGTCGAAATACCACGTCGGCTAATCCGTATGTTCTCCTTCGCGGGTGACACTGTGGTTGATCCTTTCGGGGGGACGGGCACGACCGCCGTTGCCGCGATGCAAACCGGCCGCAATTCGATCACAGTGGAGATCGAACCTTCATACATTGATCTAACAGCAAAGCGCTTTGAGAAGGAGCGAACTTTGTTCGCGCAGATCTCGATTAGGCGCGCAAATGAATCTTCTAAGACAGTGAAGGAAAATACCCTCGTACGACGAGCACGTCCGTGACCGCGAAGAAAGTCCGCATAGCTCCCCCAACCGGCATCGATTCGATTGACAATCTAGCTTCACTCCCAGACGAGAGTTGCACCATTGAGGCATACATCGCAGCGGCCAGTGAGTACATTCGCAGAAGCCGCGAACTCGGGCCGGGCCCTAAGAAAGCCGGGCAGATTCGGCTTTCGCAGGCTCTTGGTCGCGCCTTAGTGTCGGCCCTCCGCGAGAAGCTACCCGAACTGCGCGGAATCGTCGTGGGCGAACGAAAGGTTTCCGGCGCTTTACGGACCGTTAATGCAGACGTATCGGAGATCCATCCCACCGACGGATTGAGGCTTGCTGTTGAACTGAAACCCGTAAATCTCGCGGTTGGACGAGCCATATGGAATCGATTCGGGGATATTCGAACTTTTGCGGTAAACCTGCACCTCAAGTTCCCTTTCTGCGTAGTTGGGGGTGTGCTCGCCATACCGATCTATGAAGAGTTTGGAACGCCGGAAGCTATTACTGCTTCGCGAGACGAAGCGGCCATCAACGAGGGCGGCACGTCGGAATCCGTTGAAGCCGCAGAGAGTACAGCATTCGGGCGGCGTTCAACCGTGCCCCTCATAGAGCGGGCTGTGGCTCGGTTAGTCCGCGCAGGAGGACGCAAGACAGAAGGCGATGCCCCCCACCTCCTTGAAGGAATTGCAGTGGTTGTTTATGACCCGGACACCGGACAGCTTCTTCAGGAGCTACCTGCCGTGGGTAGCAGCCTTCGGTGGGAGGAGTTCGTTAATTCACTCGTGGCAGCATACAAAGGCAGGTTTGAAGAAATATGACTGCAAGTAGCGGAGATGGTAACGCCGTAGTTGACCATCAAAATCTCTCGTTAGAGCTAGAACAGGAACGGCGGAATGTATCGTTTGACACCTACGACTACGGTGTGCGCCAACTCCTTGATATGATCGCGGAAAACGCCATTGACATCGCTCCTGCTTATCAGCGCAAATTTGTTTGGGACGCGGAGCGGCAATCTGAGTTCATCGAATCCGTATTCTTGGGCATTCCAATTCCTAGCCTCTTCATGGCAACAAACAAAGATTCCACTTGGGAAGTAGTTGATGGGGTACAACGCTTGAGTACCTTGGTGCATTTCTCCGCCAGCGAAGATGTCCGCCTCAAGTTACTTAAAGCTCCGAATGCTCTAACCCTCACTGGCATAGAAAAGCTAAAAGCATTTAATGGTAAAAAATTTATCGAACTGCCCAAGTCAATTCAGCTGCAATTCCTCACTCGACCGATTAGAGTAACTACTCTCAACGATAAGAGCGATCTTACAGTCCGGTTTGACCTCTTCGAACGGCTGAACTCAGGAGGCGTAAAGCTTGAGGAGCAAGAGATTCGAAATTGCGTTTATCAAGGGCCATTCAATGATGCCCTGAAGCAGCTCTCGAAGAACTCTGACTTCAAGAAAGTAGTTAGGCTTTCGCGAGACGATATAACGAACGGTACCACTGAAGAGTATGTGCTTAGGTTCTTCGCATTTCTTGAGCGTTATGGATCATTCGGACACAGTGTGCGTGATTTTTTGAATAGCTATATGGCGGACTTGAGGATCCAGGTTCCATCAAATGCTCTTCAAGAACTGTTTTCCAGAACCTTTTCGTTCATCGCTGGCGAATTGTCCGATGGAATCATTCGAGGCGGGCGTAAAGCCACACCCGTCAATCTCTATGAGGCTATTGCTATTGGAACAGCATTGGTAATCCAAGGCGGTGCTGCGCCAAAAATTGGTGTGCTGAAACCTTTACTCGATAATGACGAACTACGCGAGCTCACGTCGGGCGGCACTAATAGTAGGAAGCGGGTTGTAGAGAGAATCGAGTTCGTTCGAGATCGGCTCCTATGAGCCTCTTGGATCTCTCGAAGAGCACGGACGCTCGGCTCGCGGAAACAAAGAAGAGCTTAGCCCTTATTTCCCGCTTGGAACGAGAAGCCTTGAGTGAGCGGGATCCCACCAAGAATGAGGCGGCAGCAATTCTTAGGGGACTGTTCTATGTCCAGCTATATGCGCTTATCGAGTACTCGGTTTCTTTGAGTGTTCAGGTCTTGCTGCAAGAGATGACAAAACTTGGAATAGCTTACTCGCATTTCGATCATCCGCTATATGCCGTGACCCTCGACCGACAGTTCAGGTCAGTTGCAGATACCAGTTGGCGAAATAGGATGCTGGCGAGGCGGGACCTTCTTCAAAAACAACGTTCAAATGACGTATGTGCAATAGATGACGGAGTATTCCAGGATGAACTCCAAAATGTATGGTTTGAGACCCTGCGCAAGATATTTGAATTTTTGACGATACCTTACGATCCCGTCCCTGAGCCTCGGGTATCCGGTTACATTGATGACATCGCAAACAAGCGTAATGAAGTGGCTCACGGTCGGTCTAGTGCGTCTGCTGTCGGAAGGCTTACCACTTACGTCGAGCTTGAAACTAGGCTGAAGGCCGTTGCGGATTTGATAGATCACATCATCATGAGTTTCGATGAGTACCTTGAGAAGCGCCTGTTTGTGGCGGCCCCAGATCGGGCTCGCTATCTAGGGCCCGCACCAACTGCACCGCTGGTCATATCCTAAAAATGCTGCGGTCGGGCCGGACATTCGCGCAGCGCAACGGATTTGCATCTCACCGTGAATCGCCAAAGAATGCCGGAGACCATCAAAACACGCTGCCGCGCGGGTTCATTGCCGAACCCTGTCAAGCCCAGTCTGCGGATCTTTTTGTGCTAAATTGTGCTAGATTTTGCTTCCTTCCACAAAGTATTCCACAGAACTCCCGCTCAGCTACACACTAGATTCTTCTTTGCTGACAACAGCTCCCTCACAATTTATCGACCGTGCATGTAGTGGGTTCGTTCCCGACTAGCTCCACCAAGACAATTGAAAACCCGTGGGATGATCGCTCCTGCAAGACAGTTGCGCCAACTGCATGGGCCATAGCGCGGCGCACAACGGCAACTCGTTTGGGCATAGCCAAACCGGTTGTGGTTGGGCTGTGGCATGACCGCATTCTTACTCGCCTTGGGCCTGATGGGGTCCGATTAAGCCGCGAGTCGTATTAGGGCTAACTCAAAAGCAATCCCGCAGCCAGCGGGAGAAAGAGAGCAACGAATGTCGTATACGGCAGATCAGTATGCGGGCAAAACACCCGCACGCAAAGCATTAGGAGACGTTATCCAACACGGAACGCTTCAGTGTCCACACACGGGTTGCGAAGTGCCTGAGATGACACATGTGGTGGACGTGGTGTGGGAGCAAGACCCACGCGAAGGCGACCGCCGTTGGGTGCGTCTGGAGGTCCGCTGTGAGAGCGGCCACGGATACCTCTTGCTTATCGGCAACCATGGGGGCTTGTCGAGCGTTCAATATCAGATGCTCGACGGCGAAGTTTCCCCGTTCGCGGAAGGGGCTCGCTGGTGATGACAATCGACGAACTTAAGAAACAGAGCCGTTGGGTGCTGTGGCGTCTTGAAACACGCGACGGCAAGGAAACCAAGGTCCCGTACCAGCCGAACGGATACAAGGCGTCATCAACTGACTCGGCAACTTGGGGAACCCATGCCGAGTGTGCCGCCGTGGCACATCAGTTTTCCGGCGTGGGCATCATGCTTGGCGAGGTTGACGGCATCCACCTTTCCGGCGTGGACATTGACAATTGCTGCGATGCGGCCACAAAGAAATTCACTCCCGAGAGCCGCGAAGTAGTTATCGGGTTGGATAGCTACAGCGAGTTTTCGCCGAGTGGAACCGGCGTTCACATTCTTGTGGCCGGGGATCTTCGCGGACGCGCTGGGCTGAAGTTGCCCTTTGCCGGATGCAAGGCCATTGAGGTCTATGACGGTGGGCGGTATCTGACATTCACGGGCCGTCACCTTTCAAAGACTCCGCCTGCCATCCTGGAGCGTTCGGAGGCATTGAGCGCGCTTTATGACCGGGTGAGGGCGTCAAAGCCGCAGAGGGCGGGACTCACGGTGTCTGTGTCCCTCGGCGAAGAAGAACGCTTTCAAAAACTGTGGGCTGGCGACATCACGATCTGCAAAGACGATCACAGCGCGGCAGATTTTGCGTTGTGCGTCCTCTTGGCAAAGAAGCACGCGTGCAAACCTTTCACAATTGACAGGGAGTTTGAAAAGTCCGGCTTATACCGCGAGAAATGGGACCGGCCCGACTACAAGGAGCGGACATCACGGAGGCGATTCTTGCTGTGGCGAAAGACGCAGTGACGTTTCCGGCTGACTCGGACGAAATGGAAGAGGACGGCGAGACGGAATGGCTCGTTGAAAGCCTGGACGGCCCGGACCGCGACGGATGGTTTCCCAAAGGCGAATTGTCGCTTATCGGTGCCTCTTCAGGCGTTGGCAAGACGTCATGGGCAATGCCGTTGCTTGAGAAGATACGGCACGGTGAGGACGTGTGGGGCCACAAAACGAAACCCCGCGACTATCGCGTCCTGTTGCATGACCGCTCGAAAAAAGCCACACGGAGGACGGCGCGGGCGCTTCACATGAGCCGCGAAGCCATGGACCGCGTTATGCGCCTGTCAACCGAGCAACAGACAGGGCAACCAGCGGAGATTCTTCAGGCGGCTATTGAAGCATGTCCCGGCGTGGATGTTTGGTTTATCGAAGGCCTGGATCTGTGGATACCCGATATGCACAAAGCAGGTGCCGTCGCCCCGGTCATCGACAGCATTCAGCGCGTTGCTACACGCTATAACGTTGCCGTCATTGCCACGGTGGGAAGCCCAAAACAGCGGGGCAAGGACCGCTACTACGGGCGCGACTCATTATTTGGCAGCCAAGCCCTTGCCCGCAAGGTTGAAACAGTGGTCCTTATGAGCCTTCACGATGAGAAGGACCTCAACAGCACGCGGGTGTGTTGGGTATTACCGCGTGCCGGTCGCGCTGAGCAGATGTTCTTTGCTTGGCAGGATGGCGGCTTGGTGCAAGTCGAGAAACCGGACGAGCACCCGGTTTCCGATACGAGCGCCCTTGTGAAGATGCACGTTGCCGTGCGGATGAGGTACGGACCGGACGAGCCGCTCAAGTATCTGCCATCGCTCGGCTCTGAAAAGACGTTCTACCGCTGGAGGGATTGGGCGATTGAGCGCGGCTCTGTGGTCAAGGCCGGAAAGAAGTTCTACTTCTCGGCTGAGGAGTTGTCACGCGGCGTTGAAATGGCGGCGTAGTTAGGACATGGGCTTGACAGTGATTGGTCGGAAAACATGACTGTTACTGTCAAGCTCGTGGCCAATTTTTCACAAGCTAAGTTGTTGAACACGCGATGATTAGCTCTGTGCTCTAAATTAAATTCTATGACAGTGACAGACACGAAAAATTTCCTGTCGCTGTCATGTATTTCGCTCAACTCGTGGCTTCTTGACGCCTGGCGCGTCTGAGACGCTTCGGTCGGACTCAAACTAACCGGCACCCGCTCCAACCGTGACGCTATCGGAGCCGAGTTACTCTACACGGAGAACACTGCACTGGGTCGACGATTTAACGCGGTCACTCCGGTCCCTCGCTTTATGATGGAACCTTTGTTGTTGTGGTGGGGAGATCGCTTCGCGAAGCATTTTAGTCCGAGTGGCCGGAGATTGGTGATGCGTGAAGGAAATAATTTTGACTACGATGTAGCACTGTCATTCGCGGGAGAGGAACGAGAAGTTGTCGAACAATTTGCAAGCGCCTTGGTGCACAAAGGAGTTCGGGTCTTTTACGACAACTTTGAAAAGTCTGTGCTATGGGGCAAAGACCTTTACCAACATCTCCAAACTGTATATCGAGATAAAGCTCGTTACTGCATAATTTTCGTTTCCGCGGCGTACGCCGCGAAGGTCTGGACACGCCACGAACTAAAGCAAGCGCAGGCCCGCGCCATCGAAGAAAATCGAGAATATATTCTGCCTGTCCGTTTGGACGACACCGAAATTCCCGGATTGAATGCCACTGTTGGTTACATTGACCTTCGAAACTGTTCGATCGAGGAATTACAGAAAGTCGTTTTGCAGAAAGTCTATGGCTCGGATGTCAGTGAGGAGGACATCCCAGAGTTGACTTGGAGTGGCGAACTGGTGGAGTTTCGCGGTCGGCAGGTTGCCAGTTTTTGGCCAGCAAAGCTAGCACGGGCTCAAAAACAGACAAGCTACGCAATCCAAGTTCCTCGTATCAAATATGGAGACGAATCGGGATACGGAAAATTCGAAGATGCGGACACGAAGACGCCGTGTGGAGATTGCGCCGCAATCAAAGGCGAATACCACGCTCCAGGCTGCGACATGGAGGAATGTCCCGTTTGCCATGGGCAGGCTCTGAGTTGCGATTGCATCTCGGACCAAGAAAAAGGAATTGAGTAAGACGGGTGATCACGGGAACGGCTGGAGCATTAAAGACCAGTGTGTTGGCTTGAGCGGGGAAATTGCTGCGTGAAAACGACGGCTACATCACCTTCGAGCATGAATTGGAAGCGTCTCTTGGCCAGCCCTGCACTATTCCTCACCGGCGGTCCTGAACGTTCAAGGCGAGACTGCACGGCACGCCGAGCCCTACGCCAAAATTCCAATTCAGAAATATTATCTTGTATGGAAATTTTGGAGCGGCGGAGGGCTACAGAGGCAGTCTTCTCAAGATTTGACCCCGCCCCCCGTCGCAATGCTGATGTGGTGTGCCAGTGTGTCAACGGCGCGGCATGGTTGAGCCCGTAAGCATTGGACTTCCTATTCGATTACACATCCCATAAGCTGAGTGCTCCCTTTGGCGGCGGACTGCTCAATGTATCTTCAGTCGCCCGCGCTGCGCCGTAGTAATCAGGGAACAACGTTGCTCCGGTCACACCATAGAGAGAACAGAGCTTCAGGGCGTCTGGAGCCTCGGTAATCGGCAACGTGATTTTCTTTAATGGAGGCGGGAGAGGCTGCGCTGCGAAGTACAAATCCAAGGCTATTTCTCCCTCGAAAGACCTTGCTCTGCCAGCCTTCTGCGTCAATGATGTGAATCGGCCCGATTGCGCCGCGAGATTTGCATTGTTACCGCCTGGAACTAAAATCACCTTTAGCTCGTGAAAGAGCGCTTTTTTTTCAATGTCTAAAACCCAGACAGCAAGCCGTTCTGCACCTTTATCAAATTTCTCACCAAGGGCGTCCGATATTGCAAAATACGCCGCCACATAAGCGCGGGTTGACCAATCGAGCAGGCGCGTAGGCAATCTGTAATGTTGTGCCAAGGCCATCAGTGGGTACATTTCTGTCGGCGGCCATGACGGTAGTCTGCCTCCCGGCCCCGTCGGAAAAACGTGGTTCAGATATGCATCACGGAAAGTCGGTGAATCGTTTGGAATCGGAAGACCAATCGAATCACAGTGCTGAACAAAGGTGTGGATGTACGCCCATTCTTTCATAACCTGCCCCTCCGCCGTTTTGGACAGGCCCTTGCGGAGAATGCCAGGCGTCAAATTCCAACGGTCGTCACCCTGCCCACGGTATAACGGCTTACACGGCTCCGGAAAAAGCGGCCTTTCAGGAGACAGCAGGCTCCAGAACTCGGCCGCCGTGGTTGCGTGCTTAATCTCGATGGAATCCGCCAACTAATTCCCACCCTTCCCGTACTAAATGCCCACGCGCTCAGTCTCGCTGAAGGTTATTTCGTCGCCGCGCTAGTCGTACAGCTCCGCGGTCTTGACGTTCGAGTGTCCGGCCATGCGCCCGGCGATGTTGATGTCACCGCCGCGTTCAAGATAGTCCATGATGCCAATGGCCTGAAGGAATTGGTTTCCTATCGGAGCCGGGAAATGGCAGAGAAGGTTGCCCGGAAGGTCTTGTCTCGGGAGCACACCTCCCGGGCAATGCTCATTTCGATAAGAGGGTCAGCCGCTCATGAACCGCCTGGAGGTCCGCCGTTGTCATATGCGCGTATCGCTTCGTGGTGTCAAGGTCCGAGTGCCCCATGACCTTTTGCAGGAGAAAGACGTTTCCGCCTCGGCGCAAATAGCCGGTTGCGAACGTGTGCCGGGTTGCATGGATAGTGCGCGCTGGCGGGTTGAACCCCAACGAGAGGCAAAGCCTCTTCACATACCGCAGCACGTTACGACGGTGGAGCGCCGTTTCCGCCGATGTTGCGAACAGAAGAGACTCCGGCTTGCGGTTGAAGTCCGTAATGTAGCGATGAATAGACCTTCGCAACTCGAAGCTGATTGGAACGACGCGCTGCTTACATCCCTTTCCTTCCAACGTGACGAGCAAATCATCAAGGTTGATGTCGGACACGCGCAATTTGAGAACTTCGCCAATGCGTGCTCCACTGTCGAAAAGGAATAGCAGGATCAAGTGGAGCCGCCGCTCGATTTTTCCCTTTGGCTTCCACTCCACTAGTGAGCGGATTTGTTTGTCAGTGAATGTGGGCAGCACGTTTTGCGGCTCTTTCAACTCGGCAATCTTGGGATGCCTGCACGCAGGGCTGCATTTCGCATCCGGCCCGGCGCTGGCCCAATGCACGTAAGCGTTGATGGCGCGGATGGCTGAATTGCATCCTGTGGCCCGCAGCCCTTTCGCGCGCATCCTTAGCACAGCGGCTTTCAGGTCTTCTTGTGTGGGTGATTCCGTATCAAGCCATTTGAAGCTGTGCTTGTACCATTCCAGCGTTGATGGCGAGACATTCGAGAGGAATTGGCGTTCGCGGATAAAGTCTGAAAATCCCATAGTGGTTGTCTCCGAAGCGAGTGGCAAAATTCGGACGACAATTGTGTAAGTATCTCAACCTAAAATGGTTAGGCTCAGCCTGGTAGAGCACTCGCTTGGGGTGCGAGGGGTCGGCAGTTCAAATCTGCCCGTCCCGACCATTTAGAATCAAATACTTACCAGACATGGCATTCTCGCTGAGCAAGGCGGTGTGGGGACTTTTGTGGGGACCTCGACCGTACTGGACTGGTTGAGGCGGAATCTCGACTACCTTTGCTGTCGAGCCGCGAAGCCGAAAGAATGACGCACATAACGATCCTCTCGGGCTAGGGCCTCTGTTGAAATAAACTGAGGTCTCAGACGAACGACATAGTCATGCTACCGCCAGGATATTGGCGCTGGTGCAGATATTCACTGTTTGGATTTTGGCTCCGATGACGATCTTAACTTTTCTGCCGCAGATATCCACTTTCCCGCCGCGAGTTTCAGCCTTACTCTGTAAGGCAGACGTCCCGCGCCGAGGAATCGATGGTGCAGACACGGCTTCGGGCTGACCGGAAAGGGGTCCGCATTTAGTGATGCCCACCATGGTATTACCGTGGCGAAGTAGGGCGAGGAAGCGGGTGGCCCACATTTCAGGAGCAGGCACCGAGCCGAAATCTGGGGTGCCCTGTGTCTCGCATTTTGAGACCTGGGATAGATTCGGGAAGCACTGAGCAGAAAAGTTCTAAAATCGTCAGCTCAGGCTACCCCTAGCGGTTTAGTCCGAGCAACGCATTGTGCGGAGTTTTGTGGAAACCCAGCTACTGGACCTGCGACACGTACTTGCTGTCCCGCAATGCGACCGCACGTCGCTTCGCTTCCAGCCGTACATGGCTGTAGTGCTCCAACATCTTTCGGCTGAGATGGCCGCTGATTGCCTGGATGGTTGCGTCGGGAGTCTGAGTCTGCGCAAGCGCCGAAATGAAGTGGTGGCGTAGATCGTGAATACGGCACTCCACACCAGCCTGCTTCTTGGCTGTAATCCATGCGCGCTTCCACGCTCCGAGCGGTTTGCTTGGATCCACCGCGTAGGCCGTCATAATGCCCTTCTCTGGTGCGCCTTCGCCCTTGAAGACCAGTTTTTCTTTGGGGAAGGTGTGATCTTCGGGTTTCGCATCGGGCCAGCGACTCCTCCACTCTTTGAACGCCCCAAACGCAGCCTGGTTCAACGGCACAATCCGCCCTTCGCTTCCCTCAGTCTTTGCCCTGCCGACTCGAAACTCTGACTTCATAAAATCCACATGGCTCCCCCGAGCATGGCGCAGCTCTGCATTCCGCAAACCCGTGTTGCAAAAAACCACCACCGCCGTATACAGGGCTTTCTGTGGACTCTTACGGCAAGCCTCGAGCAGTCGTTTCTCTTCATCAAGTGTGAGCGCCTTGCCAACGTCGCGGCGCTCCCGCAGCATTCGCACATCTTCGGAAATTGCACCCCAAAGTCGCGCGGCCTTCTCATCATGCGGAGTGTTGACACTTCCATGTTGATCGTCCGATTCGACGCGCCTTCTTTTTGCCGGATGCCCTGATATTTGCCGATGTGCTGAGGCGTAATATCGGCAAGCAGCATGGAGCCGAAATAGGCCGAGAGATGCTTTAAGTTGAATTCCTGAATGGAGATGTTCGACTCGCTCCAGCGCGCCCTATTTGCGGCCATCCATTCACGCGCCGCCGTCGGGAAGAGCACCGGGCGGCGGGCGGCACGAATCCCATTGGCGGATTCTTCCAGCTCTCGCCTCCGTTGGCGCTCTGCTTTAATGGCAAGTGTCTTGGAATCGCTGCCAGTCGATTCACGAATGCGCTGCCCCCTAAACTCAAACTCATACCACCACCGTTCACCACGTTTGAAGATGCTCATTAGACTTTCTCCCCGGGAATTCATTTCTTCTTTTTCTTCTTTGCCCTGCCAGCATTTCGACGCACTGAAGCCAGATGCGCATGATAGTTGCAGCAATATTGCTTACCGTGTTTAGTCGCAATCTCAAAAATAACGTCGCAATCTTCCAATGCGCAAAGCCGGGTCTGAAGTCCGCGCAGATTATCGACATAGATAGTTGCGATAATCGCGTCTAACGCACTGGCCGTTGCCACTTGGGCATAAAGCCTTTGGTTTCCCTCCTGATTTCCAGCGGCCTTTTTGGCGCGCCGACGGGCAAGTACACGCTGCGCATCGTGCCACGCTTTGGATCCCTGCTTGTCCGCACCGGGAGCAGAAAAGATTTTTCTTGTCTCTTCATTGGACAGGTACATATCCCTGCGAATCATTAATCCCGAAGGGATTCCTTGAAGCCAGTAAAAGGTATCTATCGATGTGTTCCAGACCTGTTCCTTCACTCCATCAGAGTCATCCGCAGCCCAGAAATCGGAACGCAAAAATAGATCCTTGCACTCTTCGTCATGGGGACCAAAGACCGGGAATCCTTCTGACGGTCTGCGAAGACGAATTCGTTGAATCAACGCTTGCCAGTTTTGGAACTCGGTCCACGTAACAAGGCTTTCCTCCGCAGGCAAACGCGGGGATCGAAAGGGACCTGCGAGGCTGAGGAAGCCGAACGCCTGCTCCGGAGTCTTGACCGCTCGGAACACCTCCCGAAGGTTATAGGCGTCCGACGGGTGCAGGTCCCAAGCAGGTGTGAAGACTTCAGGAATACGGTAGCGAAAGATGTAATCTGCCCCCCGGCGCTCCATCGAAACATGCCGCTCTACTGCGAGGTACATCACTCGAATAGGCATGGCAGGCAGGGACTTTTCCATGATCGGAACGCATGTTAACGGATTTATTATCTGTTGTTTGCGAATCACCTTCCGCTCCTTTTGATGTGCCACGATTTCTTAGTAGATCGTTGTATTCGCCACGAATAGAACATAGCAGATGGCAGTAGAAAGAGGAAGATGAAAGATGGCATACGAAAGGCTTCATAAAGTACCGAAGGCTGCCGAATTGTGGGACGTTTCGCCGAAGACCGTAGAAAGGCCGGCGGCAATCCCGATCCGGAGGATCCGAAGTGAGTATCCGAATCATGTCGGCCGTGTGGCACGACGCAACGCAGTACAGCGAGGGCACGCTGCTGGTGCTGCTCGCCCTCGCAGACTGGGCCAACGACGAAGGCTGGTGCTGGCCGTCGATGGCGGCGATCGCGCGCAAGGCGCGACTTTCTGAGCGGCAGGTGTATCGGATTGTCGATGAGCTCGAGAGCGACGGCGTCGTGCAGCGGAAGAAAGGCGGCGGCCGCGGCAAAACGGCGCGCTTTCGCATCGTCGTCCCACGTCTAAACCCTGACGTTATGACAGGGTTTCCGAAAACCCTGATGCCGGCGCCGCAAAACCCTGATACCGGCGCCGCAAAACCCTGATACCGGCGACAACAAAACCCTGACGCCGGCGACAGTCCCTATAAATACAACCGTCAATGAACCATCACCAACCGTCACGCGCCCGCGGGCGATCACAAACGAAAAACCAGAAACGCACGCCGGGCGGATCTCGGCCGACATGGTCGCTCGTGGCGTGCTCGAGTCGTGTCGCCTGGCCGGGCGATGGCTGCTGGTGAATCTCGAGGGAGTGTGTAAGGCCGAACTCGCCGCCGGCCGCGATCCAACCGAGCTGCGCGACGCGCTCGTCGGCGCGTGGAAGAAGTACCAGGACGTCGGCCCGCGGCTGCGCTACACGAGCAGCGCCGAGAAATTCTTCGGCGAGGGGATCTGGTCGAATCCGCGCAGCTGGCCGTGGCGCCAGGGCCAGGAGCCGGCACCACCGCGGACAAAACAAGAAATGAGCGAAGGCGACAAGGCCGCGCACAAGCGATTACGGGAGATGCAGCAGCAATGCAGTTAAGCAGCAACACGCAATTTGTGAGTAATTGCAAGTGGGAGCTAGGAGCCCACGTGGTGTTTTCGAGCCGGATCTGGCGAATCCGCTCGCGCGTCTCGGGATGCAGCCTAGTCTCGAGCGCCTCGGCCTCGTAAATCCAGGGAAAGCACTTGTCCCGAGTCCAGACGGCCCGGATCATGGCTCGACCTAAGGCGTTGTTATGGTTGTGGTGGAACAAGACATCGAAGGCGCGGCTCAAGGAGCATCCACACTGTGTGGATCCGTATAACCGGCACTGGGGCCGATTAGTGCCGGCAACGGTTACAGATCACATCATCGCGCACAAAGGGCGATATGAAGCTGTTCTCGGATCCGACCAACTGGCAGTCGCTGCAACGGTACTCGTATAAAGGCGGCGGTCGAGGAGGGCGGCTTCGGCCGATAAATGCAGGGGCCTCCCGAGGCCACGCCGGCGAGGGGGTACGGGGTCAAATCCCTACGAGGACGCGGACTAAGACCGTTATGGCGTGAAATTTGTGTTTCCCCAAAACGAGAGCTTTCGGGGTCGCCGATCAGGTAATCGCTGGGTTCGAGCCGACGCATACGGACGGGTCTGCGCACGCCCATTGCCCTCTAAGGCGGCCAACAGCACGTGCCGATTCAAAATTGTTGTCGGTTAACGCAAGTCGGCTTAGCGGAAGTAAATGTCCGGATAGCCGGTTTGAACGAAGTCGCTGGCGCGACGGACTTGAGAGTGGTGGTTAGCGAAGGGAGTTATGCCGGGCTAGGGTGAGAAGTCATAGGGAGGAGGTTCCTATGACTCCACTTCGCCAGCGCATGCTGCACGAGCTTCAGCGCCGCAACTACGCGCCGTCCACGATCCGCAGCTATCTCGGTGCGGTCCGGCAGTTTGCCGAACACTTCCATTGCTCGCCCGAGCAACTGGGTCCTGAGCACCTGCGACGTTATCAGCGATACCTGCTGCAGGAGAAGAAGCTTGAGCCCAGTACCGTCGAGATCCGCATCTCGGCGCTGCGGTTCCTGTACAAGCGCATGCTGAAGCGGAGCGATCTGGCCTACGACGATCTCATCTTCCCCAAGGTGCCACACAAGCTGCCGACCGTGCTTAGCCAGGATGAAGTCGTGCGGTTGATCGACGCCGCACCCAACCGCTTGTACCGCATGATCCTGTGCTGCTCTATGCCACCGGAGTACGCAGGACCGAAGCGGCAAGGATCAAGGTCGAAGACATCGACAGCCAGCGCATGGTCATCCACATCCGCCAGGGCAAGGGCGCGAGAGACCGCGATGTGCCACTCTCGCCGAAGCTGCTCGAAGAGCTGCGCAGCTGGTGGCGATGGAAGAAGCCGCGCGGATACCTCTTTCCCAGCACCGCGGGCCAGCGTGGCACCGACCAGCCTATCTCCGACAAGACTGTCTGGCACGCATGCCGCACAGCGGCCACGCGCGCCGGACTCACGAAGAAGATCCACCCGCACACGCTGCGGCACAGCTTTGCGACGCACCTGCTCGAAGCCGGCGCCGATCTGCGCACGATTCAGCTGCTGATGGGCCATGAGCGGCTCGAAGACACAACCGTCTACCTCCAGCTCTCACGACGTCACCTCCATGCCGCCATCAACCCGCTGGAGCAGATCACGCTTCGTGCCGGACAGCAGGACCGGAAGCGATGAGCCGGCCGCCCTTCGAGGTGGCCGACATCATTCGCATCAGTGGTGATAGCTTCCGGCAACGGTACAGCGCTTCGCTGACTTGGCCGCAACGCAAGGTGCTGGATGCGATCGTGCGCTGCCGTACCGCTGCGCTCGGCGGTCATCGCGATGCGTGCGTGAGCTGCGGACACCAGGCCATCTCGTATAACTCCTGCCGCAACCGGCACTGCCCCAAGTGCCAGACTGGTGCGCGCGATCAGTGGTTGGCCAAGCGACAGCAGGAACTGCTGGCCGTCGGCTACTACCACCTGGTCTTCAGCGTGCCGCATATGCTGGTGCCGTTGATGTGGCAGAACAAGCGGCAGCTCTTTTCCTTGCTGTTCGAAGCCAGTGCCGCCGCTCTGCTCGACGTCGCTGTTGATCCGAAGCATCTCGGCGCAGAGCTTGGCTTCCTGGCCATCCTGCACACTTGGGGACAGACACTTACTCCACATCCGCACATCCACTGCGTGGTACCTGGTGGCGGACTCACGCCGGACCTCGCGCGCTATACCCATCGCGTCGCCATCTCCAACCATCGCCTGCTCTCGGTCTCAGCTGCCGCGGGTCTGCTTCCGCTGGAAGGACTATGCTCACCAAAGCAAGCAGCGCACGATGTTACTTGCTTCCGAAGAGTTCCTGCGCCGCTTCGTCCAGCATGTGCTGCCACGAGGTTTTCCCCGCATCCGCTACTTCGGCTTCCTCGCCAACCGCAGACGAGCCCGCATGCTGCCGCTCTGCCGTGACCTGCTCAACCAGGCTCCTCCAGCCGATACACCCTTCCTGGCAAGACCCACGCTATGGAAGTGCCCGCGCTGCCATGGACGCATGCATCTCCTTGAGCGAATGACCTCCGCCCAACTCTTCTTCGCCGAACCAAAGGAGGCATACCTGCTTGACTCCTCCTAGCAGTCTGTTCCAAGCGGCACTCATCGCGTGCTGCACTGCACACTTACTGGAAGTGTGCCGCAGGCCCGAAAATGGCGCTTTCCGTCCCGCCGACGCTGTGTTCCGCATCCTCTTCGGCATCCCTCACGAATGGCCACATAGAGGATCTCCGCTCACTCTGCACGCCTGCTCTTGCTGCCTCGGCCCAGCCCAGAGGATGAAAACCCCATAGCCAGCGTCCTTCCCCGATCGCACCAACGCCTTCCTTCAAACCCCTCTATCCGACCTGCTCCCCTTTATCTCCATCCACCGCGCACACCTGATACCGGGAGCAGCTCCGATAGAGTCCTGACGTTATACAGACATCTCTAACAATGTCTGCGGTGTCAAGGCGTTTTTCGAGCGCAGGACGGCATGAACTCCGAGAAGTTGCTTCGATAGCGCTTTGGTTGAAGAATTCACCATCGATGACGAAGGCTCGCATGTAATCTGTCGGCGGAACTCGGTCCGACCCAAACATCTCTCCGGTCGCACGTTCGACCATGATTACTACTTCGAACTCCCTGGTGAGGGAGCGGGATGCCCAATCAAGTGGGCGGTGATTTACTTCACACCATGTCTGTAACCAGGCTCTCCCGCGTGCGAACCGAACTTCAAACTCTGTTGATAGTCATATCCCTTCCTCCACATCCAGTAGAGGCTGATGGCTAGCCTGCGGGCCATCGCCACCTTGGCGATGCGCCGGTCGCGCCGCATGCTCAGATGGGCGTAGCGACGTCGCCAGTCGGAGTCCCAGCGTACGGCAGCTTGGGCTGACTCAGCCAGCAGGTAACGTACCAGCGAACTGCCTTGCTTGGTGATGTGCCCCAGTCGCTGACGGTTGGCGCTGGAGTCTTCACATGGAATGAGACCGAGATAGCTCCCGATCTGGTTGCCGCAGGCGAAGCGATCGGGAGACCCGATGACCAGCACGAAGGCCAGTGCTGTAATCGGTCAGACATCGGGATGGGTCATCAGCCGCAGGACCTCGGGCCGTTTGCGTGCCTCCTGCTCGATGGCGGTGGTGAGCTCAGCAATGGTCCCGTTCAATCGATCCACCAGTTCCAGCAGGTCCTGGCGACGGCGGGTGGCCCGTGGAGCCAGCAGCAATGACTCCAGTTGCTGACGTCCGGACTTGCTCCACAGCGTCTTCTTGCGTCGTACACCCTCGTTTATGGCCGTGGCCTGGATCTGGTTCATGGCCCGCGTGCGCATCTGCACCAGGCGATGCCGATGCCAGATCAACTGGCGTAGATCACGGTTCTCGGACTCGGGACCCAGAGGCGCGGAAAGCGATCCTCCACCATCAGCTTGAGCAAGCGCATTTTGATTGACGGTGTAGACCTCCGCGAGTACGAGCTTGAGTCACTGCGTCGCACTGTGGGCGTGATCTTCCAGGACTTTGTTCACTATGACCTTTGCCTCGACGAAAACATCGGTGTGGGAGAGATCAGCCAAGTGGAGGAGTATCTGGACTATCGGCTTGAGCAGCCGAACGGCGGGCTTGACTAGTGATCCTGCGATCGTCCGAGCTGCGGAGAAGTCGCAGGCTTCATTGCTGGCCGCTAGCCTTCCTCTCGGATACCGGCAGATGCTGGGTAGGCGTTTTGATGGCGGCCTTGAACTCTCCGGAGGCGAATGGCAGAAGACCTGGGCTTATCTTCGTAAGGCTCAAATCATCATCCTGGACGAGCCAACGGCGGCGCTCGATGCGCGCGCCGAGTTTGAGACCTTCCGGCGTTTTGGTGAGCTGGTTGCAGGGCAGACAGCATTATTGATATCCCATCGTTTCTCTACGGTTCGCATGGCCGATCGCATCGTCGTGCTTCGACAGGGGGCCGTGGTAGAACTTGGAACTCACGATCAGTTGCTCTCGCTAGATGGACTTTATGCTGAATTGTTTAGAGTCCAGGCAGAAGGCTATCGTTGAGCCAAGCCATGGGTTCTAGTTTCGACGCAGCTGCCTCCACCTTCGAGCGCTATCGTTCTCTTCCAAGTGAGACGCCAGAAGCAATTCGCAGGACGATATGGGCAGCGACGCGCCTTTCGGCCCCTGCGCGAGTGCTGGAGATTGGCGCTGGGACTGGCCGGATAGGTAAAGCGTTCATAGCAGCCGGAGACTTCTATGTTGGAGTGGACACGTCTCTCGCAATGTTGCGGGAGTTTCCCCCGGTTTCGGGAAACTACCTTCTCGCTCAGGCCGACGGACGACAGTTGCCGTTCCGCGATTGCTCCTTCGACCTAGTGTTGTTAATGCAGGTTTTGAGCGGCGTAGGCGACTGGCAGGGAGTCCTTAAGGAAACTCGGCGTGTCTTGCGGCCGGGGGGAGGCGTCGCAGTAGGCCACACCGTCAGTCCGGAGTCGGGGATTGACGCGCAGCTGAAACGCCAACTGAAGGCCATCCTCCAGGAAATGCAGGTTGATTGGCACAATCCAGACAAGTCACGCCGGCAGGCTCTCGACTGGCTAGAGTTGTCTTCCGTGCGCCATGTGCATTGTCAGGCGGCGTCGTGGAATTTCAACACGACGCCGCAGGAGTTTCTGTTGCGCCACCGCACTGGAGCCAGATTTGCCGCACTGCCCCCTGAGGTGCAGGAGCAGGCCCTCAACAAGCTCCGTGCCTGGGCGGAGACAAGCTTCGGTTCGGTGGACACTGAATTTCACGAGAGACGCAGCTTCGAACTGGACATTTTTCAATTCTGAGAAAGGCCGTGTAGAGTTTTCGGGATGCCATCCAATGAAAAACGCGATAGAAGATAACAACAATCCCATCACCGCGCTGGGGAAACAACTTCTCTCCTGCTCGTTGACAGATGCCTCCTTGCAGCAAGCTACGGAGAACACGCCTGACTTCACCATCCTGCCCTGGGTCAATGTGGTTAAGATCGGCGGCCAGAGCATTATGGATCGCGGACGCAGCGCGGTATTTCCGCTGGTTGAGGAGATCGTGGCCAACCTGGGTCATCACAAAATGATCCTTGGCACCGGAGCAGGTACACGAGCGCGGCATATATACAGTCTGGCCATTGATCTTGGCCTGCCCACGGGCGTACTCACGGTACTGGGCACAGCCGTGGCCTGGCAGAATGCGCAGATGTTGCACTACCTGTTGGCGCAGTACGGAATCCCCTTTATTGAGCCTGAAGGGTTCGGCACGCTACCTCATTATCTGATGGAGCGAAGCGCCATCGTGTGCCAGGGAATGCCTCCCTACAAATTGTGGGAGCCGAACCCGGCCGCTGGTCGTATTCCCCCGCAGCGTACAGATACCGGATGCTTCCTGATTGCCGAAGTTTTTGGCGCTCGCAAGATGATCTATGTAAAGGATGAGGACGGCCTCTATACCGCCGATCCCAAGAAAGACCCGTCTTCCAAACACATTCCACGCATTAGCGTGGAAGAGTTGCTGGCTCTCGACCTGGAAGATCTCATCGTGGAAAGGGCCGTACTCGAATTTCTGGTGCGCGCGCGCAACATTCGTGAGATTCAATTTGTCAACGGTTTGAAACCTGGTCAACTGACAGCAGCGCTGAACGGTGAACCGGTGGGAACGATCATTTACAAGAGTGGGGACGCAAGATGACCTTTCATGATTCCGGCGCTCGGCATGTGGAATCGAACCTGATGCGCGAGTCGCTGGTGGACAAGAATGTAATTGCCCGAACCGACGGACAAGTGGTCTCCATTCTCCCGGATGTCAACATTATTCAGATCGGTGGGCGCTCCATCATGGATCGGGGACGCTCCGCCTTGATGCCGGTGCTGGAAGAAATCGTCGCCAATCAATCCCAGCATCGAATGATCATCGGCGTGGGAGCCGGTGTCCGCTCGCGGCATATCTTCTCGGTTGGCCTGGATCTGGGACTGCCCACTGGCGCGCTTGCCGCCTTAAGCGCCAAAGACTCTGCACAAAATGCCTACATCGTATCGTGCCTGTTGGCCAAGCACGGGTTCGTGTATTTGGAAGCTCCTTTCGTCGTGCAACTTCTTCCTGCCATGCTGGCTGCGGCTCGCGGCGCGGTCTTCAACGGCATTCCGCCGTATTCGCTGTGGGAACATCCGCCGTTATTGGGAAAGTTGCCGCCCCACGGTAGCGATGCCGGCTCTTATCTGGTGGGCGAAGTCTTCGGCGCACGCAGTGTGATCTTCCTTAAAGATGTCAACGGACTCTATTCCACAGATCCCAAGATCGATTCTGCGGCCGAATTCATCCCAGAGATTCGCGCGCAAGAGTTGATCGACAGAAAACTAGCGACGCTTCCAGTTGAGCCGGCAGCGTTGGATCTCTTGACGCGAGCGAAACTCATGCGGAGTTTCCGTCTCATAAATGGATTGACGCCCGGAAACCTCTCCCGCGCGTTAACAGGAGCATCAATTGGTACTCTAATTCGGCGATGAACCGGAACGTTACCGCTCCAAGGACCATGTCAGGGTCTCTCCTTATCGACTTCAACTGGCTTTGAGCAGTAATCCTTCCGTCAGTGGGACAAGTTATGGTGTGCATAACTCGGTCGAGAGCAGAGTCGCTCAGTCAGAGAAAATAAATATGTGCCAGAATCCCCGAAATAGTGTAAAGTGCGGGTCACAAACGGCTAAGCCCGAAATCTCCGAGTCAAAGAGCCAATCCCACGCGCGGCCCCATGGTAGGTCACCAATGGTCAAGGCCAGCGTTGGGCAGGCTCTGTGGTCGGAATGAAGCTTTCTAGCGATGTTCGGACAGCAGAAGAGAGGCTGAAATCCGATGCCGCAACTCGATTGGAACATTAAAATAATTCCGTCTGGAACGGGGGCCGCGTTTCAACCCAACCTCCCTAACTCAAAGCCAGGCGATCCACTGAACGCGCAGGAAAGTGACATCGTCAGCTGGGGGAACCGCACGAACGACGTGCATCAACCGTGGCCCACAGTAGGCAACGACCCGAACGGCGCTCCGGTGCCGAAACCGGCGACCGGCAATCCGCCGGGATACCTCTGCGATCCAATTCCGCCCAACGACTCCTCCCGCCCGCTGTTCGTAGTGCCGGGAAATCCGGGCGACACAATCAACTATTGCTGTTACTACCATCCGACGGAGCGCGGACAGATCATCGTCGTCCCTCCTCTATAGGAGTGGTCGTGAGGACTAGTCTTGCGCCGCTAAGCCTGCATCCCGTTGGTGAAGCTAGGGGAAGTTATATGCCGATTGACCACCTCGGACACCTCGTTTGGTCGCTCATTCGCCGGTTGCGCCACAAATCCTTCGCTGGCACGTTGAGCTTCCTGGCGGCTCTCCTGGTGGGCGCCGTCCCCGCTGCTGCGCAGGGTATTCCCACTACTCCATGCCCTAAACCGGTAGATCTGACGCACAGCCTGCCCGAGATAGTCTCGGCTGACGGCCGGCTGCGCGGCTTGGTTGTTCTGTGGGACGCACAGGAGAGTTTCCAAGTTAGCACCAACAATGGCCAAGCCAAGTGCGTCCCGCAACTGCTCCGTTTCTTCCAGAACCACGAGCCTGGACCGCCCGACCCAGACAAGGTGTTGGTGCCACTACCCGGACCGACCTTGCGCGCCAGACTTGGCGACATCGTCCAGCTGACCTTTCTGAATCAGATCGACCCGCTCGACTACGGCAACTCGCTCGATCTTGGAAAATGCGACTCAAGTAGCACCGGCTATCCCGGTTCCGCCGGCGATACGATGCCGAACTGTTTCCACGGATCGGCCACCGGCAACATACATTTTCACGGCACCCATACCAGCCCGAGTTCGACTGGCGATAATGTGTTCGTCATGGTGCGCCCTGCGCCGCGCAAAGACGGTAATCCCACGGTAACCGCTAAGACTTTCCAGAAGGACTTCGAGACATTCTTCACCGAATGCGAGAAGAACTTGAAAGACCCACTGGTGCAGTGGCCGAAAATTTGGACCGATCTGCCCGAGGACTACAGGGTCCGGCAGGAAGCGTTGCTGAAGAATTCCCAGGAACCACTTTGGCAGAAAAATGAAGAAAAAATCCATGCCGGAGAGTGGCCGCAATATTATGTCGCCGCATATCCTTATTGCTTCGTGCTGCCGAAATATCCCGACGCGGCCGCGCCCGGGCTGCGGATGGGCCAGGCACCGGGAACACAGTGGTACCATGCGCACAAACATGGCTCGACAGCCGTCGATGTGTCGAACGGCATGGCCGGAGCGTTCATCATCGAGGGCGACGCGTACGACGGCAAACTGAACGCCTTCTACAACCAATACAGGAAGGACAAGTCGACCGAATGGACGCGGCAGCAGCCGACGTTGGTGGTCAACCAGATCGGCATGACTCCGAGCCTGATGCGTGGCGGTGGCCGCGGCGCCGGGGTCCCGCCATTCTCGGTCAACGGCCAGCAACAGCCCCCATTGACGATGTACCGGGGCCAGGTGCAACTCTGGCGGATCGTCAATACCTCGCCGATCAGCGGCTTTTACCTCTCCGGCCTGCCCGAGGGCTTCACCTGGCGGCAGTTAGCACAAGACGGAGTGCAGTTTGACGATCAGAACTACCAGAAACGCGCACAGCATCCCGTATTCGTGGCGGCAGGCAACCGTGTCGACCTGCTGGTCCGCGCGCCCGACAAACCCTCGAATGTGTCCCTTCCGGTGACTGTGGTTCAGGGCGTTTCGGTCAGCCAGGCACAAACCAACACATCGAGCGTCGTCCTGTTTACCGTTGAAATCTCCGGTTCCGGTCCGGCAATGCCTTTGATGCCCCATGCGCCGCCTCGTCCGGCCTTCCTGCGTGACATCAAACCATCTGAGGTTGTCGGTAAGCGTACCCTCACGTTCGAAACGACCGGAGCCGGATCGGGTAAATCGCAGCACACGATTAACGGAGTGAAGTTCGAACAGGGACATCCCCTGGAGATCAAGCCACTCAACACCGTCGAGGAATGGACGGTGGAGAACAAAACGGTAGGAACTCTTATCGACCATCCTTTCCACATCCACGTGAACCCGTTCCAGATCACTGAGGTATTTGATCCGAACGCCCCGTTGCTTGATGATCGGGGCTTTCCGGTTAAGAAGGACGGCAGCTACGTGAATCTCTATGTGGTCAGCACCACAAAGCCGCAACTACAACCAGGCCAATGTTGGTTGAACCCAAATGACAAGGACACCTGGAAGCCTTGCAACACGTCGCTGCGGGCGGCATATCCCCCTGAGATGACAAATATCTGGTGGGATGTGTTCGCAATCCCATCAGGCATTAGCGCAACCGCCGACTCAGGGACAGTTATTATCCCGGGTTACTTCAAAATGCGCAGCCGCTTTGTCGACTATCGCGGTGCCTACGTCATGCACTGCCATATTCTTGCGCATGAGGACCGCGGCATGATGATGGAAGTCGATGTTGACGTGGATAATACAGTCCCGATGGAACATGACTAAATAAGCACCCTTCACGCAAAAGATGACAAAGGGTATGGCGGCGGAGGCGATAGTAATCAAAGCGGTGCAACTCGACCCTCCAATGATCGAAATCCAGACTGGCGATTCAGTGCGGTGGAAGAACGAAATAGATATGCGGCGTAATCCTCTACTCGCCTGCGAGATAGCCCCGGACAGCATCCGCCTCAAGAAACGGATCACCGTAGATCAGCAACCCGGCGCCAATCCCTGCCATGCCCGCTCTAAGTTGCTCCAGCGCTCTTTGCGTTTGTGGGCTTAGCTATTGGGAGCGAACTTGCGGTTAGGATTTATGGCGGAGCACGCATGAAGAGGAAGGTCTTGCTGGTCTCGTCCGCCAGTCCATACCCGGCAATCACAAATGGGTGCGCGAGACTGGTAATGGACTACCTTGAGTCGGTCTTCTCACAGTACGACGTCTATTTCCTCGCCACGCAGCCTGGCGAGTGGATTCCGGATGCGCTCTTCCATGAGAACCAGGCGATACGGCAAATCGATATCGAACGGCTTCTCGAACACGATTTTGCATTCGCGTTTTTCGTTGGCTTCAAGATCAATGCGGTCACGAGGCACATCAGCAGCGAAGTTCCGTCGTTCTGTCTCACGGACACTCACCCACACGTTGATGTTCCCGACGGGATCTTCCGGGGAATACTCTCCCATCGGGTCGCGAGCCCGAGGGAAGATATCCTGCTCTGCGCCGGAAGCTATAACTCCGATATCTTCCATAAAGACCGGCAAGGTGAAGATCTTGTGTTGTCTGTAGGCAGGATCCACCCTGACAAAAACCAGTTTGAGTTGGTGAGCCAATATAAGGAAAGAATTTATGATCGGTACGGACTTCCGTTGTATTTGGTTGGAGGCGTAGATAGCGCGCCTTACTTCGCCGAGATATGCCGCCACATCGATCAGATCAGCGTCCGATCTACGGTCGAAACCGAAACGCCGGGCGCAGCTGGCGGCTGGCTCGGGGCGCAGAAGATCGCGTCGCTCTTAAACCGTGCGAGGCTGTTCGTCCTTGCTTCTCCCAAGGAGAGTTTCGGTATCGCGATGGTCGAGGCTCTGGCTTGCGGAACGACGTGCGTGTTGAATGGCAGTTTCTGGGGCTTTGACGCGCAGGATCTCGGGCCAAACATTTACGGAAACATCGAGGAGAAGCGTGGGTCGATCGTGGATCTACTGGAGGAGGCATTGGCCCGGAATGTCCGGATTGATGGCTCCGAGTGGGTCAAGAAGTTTTCCCTGCAGCGAACGGCGAAGCGGCAGCTCGAGTTCATCGAACAACGCTTAAGGTAGCGACCATGCTCACTTACAGCAGTCCATACCAATCCTGCTCGGAGGTATGCGGCAACCTGACAGCACCCGGCATGGCGCTCACCGACCCGTTGTGGATCGATCACACGAATCTGGACACCACTGTGGACCAGCTTCACATCGAGGAAGCGCTCAATGGCATGGAGTGGCACGGCAAGAATATCCTTCACGTGGGCGTGGGCAACTCCAGACTCGCCCAACGATTTGCGGTTGACGCCAACCTGATTGACGGTCTTACTGTTTGCGAGAGTGAACTTGCGCGGGCGCAATCACTAGGGATCCCCAACTACACAGCATATTTTCTGAATAAGTACGGCCGAGAGTTTATGCTGACGATCACGAATAAATACGACTTCGTGATCGATAACAACCTCGCAAGCTTTGCGTGTTGCAAGTATCACTTTTACCGGATGCTGGACAACTACTTGTGGGCGATGAAACCGGGCGGGCAGATCCTGACCGACCAGCGCGGGATGGAGTGGACGGTTATGGAAACGCGCTGGGTGCTGCGGTATGAAGACCTCTGCGCGCTGGAGAACAAGTTCCCGGTTCGTGCGTCAAGAGTCAACGAAACGGTGTTCTCGATCAGGAGCATCGAGACATGAGCCACAACCCCGTTCTCAGCAAGCTTGGATTCAGCATCAGGGATCGCGTCGCCGTGATCAACGCCGATGATGTGGGCATGTGCCAGGCGACCGTGCCGGCTTTCTTCGAACTGTTGGATGGCGGTCTAGTTTCGTCGGGTTCGGTAATGGTTCCGTGCCCTTGGTTCTTAGAGGCCGCGGCATGTGCCAGGCGCACCGCTGCCGCAGACCTGGGAGTCCATTTGACGCTCACAAGCGAATGGGATCGCTATCGGTGGAGACCCATTTCGACTTGCGATCTCAGGAGCGGTCTAATTGATCGGGAGGGGTTCTTTTACAGAAACCAGTCGATGTGGGATGATCCCGACCTGGAGGCCGTTCTTGGCGAGATGCGAGCGCAGGTGGATCGAGCGCGTCGCGCAGGCATCGACGCCACGCATATCGACAGTCACATGTTCGCCATTCTAAGTCATGGCATAGTGGACGCGTATGTGGCCCTCGGGTTCGAGCAGCGATTGCCGGTTCTTATGCACCGACAACCAGCATGGGTCGAGGCACTGACGGCGGAGGAGATCAACCGATGGGAAGAGCAAGGTTTGCCGGTGTTCGATCACCTGAGAGAAATAAGCTTGGACCAGCCACGCAACGCATGGCTCGATGTGGCACAGAGATTGTTTGATGAATTGCCAGCGGGCTTGACCTACGTCATCCTGCATCCGGCGCTTGATACGCCTGAGCTGCGGGCGCTCGCGGCTGATTGGCAGCAGCGCGTGGCTGATTATGAAACCTTCCGAGGGGAGGAATTACGCAATCATGTGAAGAACTCCGGGATTCATGTGATCGGATGGCGAGCCCTTCGAGAGCTAATGCCGCAGACGCAGGCAAGGGCTGCCGCCCGGGCGTCACAAGGGTGAGCGCAATGCGGAACGGTATGGCAGCCCAACTGGAACACCGCCGATTCCTGGACGGCGTGCGAACTTACTATGACAGGAACACGCCCCGCTTCGTGCGTTCCCATCAATCGGCGGTAGCGAAAGCAATCCACCGTGAGGTCTGGGGGCCGGGAGTCCAGAGCGAAAAGGAAGCCTTCGAGTACGTCAACAAGCTGGTCTCGTCCGTGATCGGGAAATTGGCGCAAAATTTTCCCGCGCCGATGCGTGTGCTTGACCTCGGATGCGGCGTGGGGGGTACGCTGTTTTATCTCGCCGAGCGAATGCCCATACGAGCCGTCGGCGTCAGCCTGAGTCCGGTGGGCGTCCGTATGGCTGAAGACCTGGCACGCGACGCGGGCTTTGACGGAGTATGTCGCTTTGTGGAAGCGAATTACCTCGACTTACCAGAGTTAGAGAGCTGCCACGCGGTGTACGCCATCGAGGCATTCCTCCATGGTCCTGATGCGGGGAAGTTCTTTCGCTCGGCTTCTTCCGTCCTGGCAGTCGGCGGTCGGCTGATTGTTTGCGATGATTTCTCGACGGAAAGAGCCGAGCGATCTTGGGATCGAAAGGCCATGCGCGATCTCGCCGAGTTCAAACGCGGATGGCATGTTGGTAGCTTGATCACCACCGCTCAGGCCAAGGTCCACGCCGTAGACACCGGATTGCGTCTCATCGATGATCAGGATCTCACCCCCTACCTACGGTTGCGCCGACCCTGCGACCGCCTTATTGCCGCGTTCGTGAATCTGGGGCGTGGTTTGCCGTTTCGTTCGCCCTGGTGGGATAGCTGGGTTGGCGGAAATGCTATTCAACAATGCTTACTTAGTGGACTTGTCGAGTATCGCCTGCTGGTATTTGAAAAGGTGCTTGCTTCGCCTCAACCGACCATGTGATAGTTATGCGGATATCAAATGGTGGGCGCACGAGGATCGGGCCATGATGCAGCGTTCGGGTGGTCGATTCCAACAAATCCCGGCGGCTTTCCGAGCTAATATTCCGCAGCAGCACTAAGCCGGTTCCGAGGCGCACTATGCCAGGATCTGTCCAAAAAATGGCTGAGGCGAGAATCCCGACCGAGTTCGGGACTTTTGTCTTGCACCTCTACCGAGACACCGCAGGCGAGGAACATGTCGCCTTGGTCTATGGTGACGTGGCCGACTGCTGCGATGTGCTGGTAAGAGTCCACTCCGAGTGCTTTACCTCGGAAGTCCTTGGATCGCTCCGATGCGATTGTTCCGCGCAACTTAACCTGGCGCTGGCGCGTATCTCGCAAGCGGGCTCGGGAGTTGTGATCTATCTGCGGCAGGAGGGCAGAGGAATCGGCCTGCTGGATAAGCTGCGGGCTTACAACTTGCAGGATATGGGTCATGACACCGTGGACGCGAACCTGCTGCTGGGGCACGAATCCGACGAACGAACTTACTACCCGGCTGCGCGTATGCTAGGTGATCTGCGCGTGAGGTCAGTGAGGCTCCTGACTAACAATCCCACCAAGATCACCGGCCTTCGAGGTCTCGGGATCACCGTCACGTCGCGGGAGCCTCTGGTAGCTCCCGTGAACTCGGAGAGCGCGCGTTATCTGCTCACCAAAGTACGGCGGATGGGACACAAGATCGATTTGGATTCGGTGCTAAGACCTAACGGCAACGAGCATCACGGATCCGGTGAGATCGTCGCCGCTTTGGTGGAGGAAATTGCGAAGCGAGCTTCGGGTTTCCGGGAACGGCATGGGCGGCCGTTCGTGAGCCTTTGCTACGCGCAAAGCCTGGACGGCTGTCTTTCCTCCTTGCCCGGCAGGGCGCTGACCCTCAGCGGTCCCGAGACGCTCACCATGACTCATCGGCTGCGCGCCGCGCACGATGCAGTTATGGTAGGTATCGGGACGGTGCTGAGCGATAACCCCAGATTAACGGTGCGCCATGTGCAGGGACGGAATCCCCAGCCGATCGTGCTGGACAGCAAGTTGCGCATTCCGCTGGACTGTAGCCTGTTGTGCGACCCTAACCGGTGCGTCTGGCTGGCCACGGTGGAGGGATGCGAACCGAGACGGCGGCAGGAAGTGGAAGCGACCGGGGCGAGGGTGCTGTGTGCGGCGGCCACCCAGGACGGCCGGGTGGACATTACGGATGTGTTGTCTCGTCTAGCCGAATGCGACATCTGTTCCTTGATGGTCGAAGGCGGTGTGCAGGTCATCAAGAGCCTGATGGCGGCACGCCTGGTTGACTACCTGGTAATAACGATGGCTCCTCGTTTTGTAGGCGGCGAACTGGGGGTACGGGTGCAAAGCGGACCCCTGACCGGACCCAGTGTGGAGAACTTCCACCACTCGAAGATCGGCAACGATCTGGTGTTGTGGGGCGCGCCGGCGTGGGTGTGAGCTTGACGGCGCTGAAGACGCGGGTAATTCGAGACCGGGGTGAGTTAGTCACTCACTTCGACCAGAGCGCGGCGGATTATCGGGAGGCACATGGAGATGCCGACCGGCTGCTGGCTTACCGGCTCGGGCTCATCCGCCGCAACTACAAGGCGCTGAAGGATGGGGTATTACTCGAGATCGGGTGTGGTACAGGCATACATCTAGCCAACTTGGCTGGGGACTTCGCACGCGTGATCGGAACCGATATCTCGCCGAAAATGATCAGCGCTGCGCGAGAGAAGTTGCAGGGATGGCCGGGCAGCGAACGTATTGAATTGCGGGTGGATCCGGCTGAGGAACTCAGCACGGTGGAAGATACTTCCATTGATGTTGCGCTTTGCGTCGGCGCATTTGAGCACATGCTCGAAAAAGACAGGGTCCTGCGACAGGTCCAGCGCGTGTTGAAGCGGGGAGGCGTCTTTGTCTGCCTGACCCCGAATGGCGAGTACTGGTGGTACACCGGGTTAGCGCCCTTTCTCGGAATTGCCACATGCCACTTATCGACGGACCGGTTTCTCACGCGCCGCGAGACGGCAACTCTGCTAAGAGACGCGGGTCTGGCGGTTCACAATTTGGCTCATTGGACTTTCGTGCCGAAGGGCGATATGCCCCGGTGGATCAGCTCAATCCTGAGCGCTTCGGACTGGCTGGGCCGGGTCTGGCAGATCGGGCGCTTACGCGGCGGCCTTACGGTTTGTGCGACGAAACGCGGCTGAGGAAGTCCTCCAGCGACTGACTGCATTGCTCCCAACTGGGGAAATTCTCGCTCGCAGCGCGATTCGCTTCGCCGTACGAGTGGCGGCTCTCGCTGTCAGTCAAGAAAAGGTTTAGGGCTCGGATCAGGCCTGAAGTGTCGCCGGGCTCAGCCAGCATCCGGCGCGAGGGTTCGGGCAGGAGATCCGGAAGGGCTCCCACCCGGAAGGCTACGAGCGGAAGCCCTCGAGCCATGGCCTCCATCGTTACCATGCTGCAACTTTCAAAGCGCGAGGGTAGGGCAAAGATGTCGCAACGGTCGTAGGCGGCTTCTACTTCTGGTGGCGGCAACTCACCTCGTATGACGATCCGGTCGTGTACCGGCGATCGGCTGAGCCTGACGCGGAATTCTTCAGCGAATGCAGGATCGAGTTGCATGTCCCCGATAATCTCCCAAGTCCACTTCCGGTCTCTCAAGGATTCCACGGCCCGGAGCATCTCAATCGGATCCTTATCGGGCACCACATTGGCCACCGTCAGAATGGTCAGTGGGCGCGAAGTCCGGGGAAGGACGGGCTTCCGATAGGTGGCATCAAGCCCGGGGATGATCACCTCGACATCGCCGGGAAAGCCTCTATATGCCAGCGCACGCTGCGCGAAATGGCTGGTTGTTACGACTGCCCGGTAACGCTGAAGCGCGACGTATTCCCTCTCGATCCGTGCGGAGTGGTTGTAACGCGGGTCCAGAAGATGAAGGTAGTGGGCGATCAGAACTCCCGTTGCATCGGGGCAGCGGCTAAGGTGGGCCGCGCCGGATTCGAGACAAAGGCTGTCGACGAGCCACATGCCGCCACGCCATTGGGAGCGATCGGCCTCGGGCAAGTCCAGGTGGAGTACCACGGTGGCTGACTTCCTAAGATGGGCGAGCACTCGGTTGTTAAATACACTCCCGCCGGTGAGACGATCGTGGATCAGGGGCATCAACGCTCTCACAGTCAACTTCGTGCCCTTTTCAACCACTTACTGGCCCTTCATAGCTCGCCGACGCTATATGGGACTCGTTCAGCGTGACCTTCAAGCATCCTTGGAACTCGGGAGCAACCAGGCGACACAGCTCGTCGTGGATATGCTTCGCGAGAAATTCTGTAGTCGTCAGCTTCCCGGCGAAGTGTGGGTCTTCGTCGAGATTGCGGAAATCGAGTGTTTCGAGAACCTTCTCCGCGCTCTTGCCCGCAGCTCCAATGTCGATTACTACGTTTTTGGCATTGAGATGCTCGCTGCGGAACTCGATATCGACGACGTACGTGGCGCCGTGTAGCCGGGCAGCCGGACCAAAAAACGGGTCGGGCAGGGAGTGCGCAATCATCGTGTGGCGCCGAACTCTGACGGTGTACACCCTAGTCCTCCTGAAGATAATCAAATCGTACTGCCGCTGACAGGCCATGATAGCCGCCGTCGCAGAGGTTGCGGAAAAATGCCGGGAGATCCGAGAACTCAATGACGTCAGTGACGTGAAGATCGA
Source organism: uncultured Acidobacteriaceae bacterium (assembly GCA_963782175.1). Classification (GTDB taxonomy): domain Bacteria; phylum Acidobacteriota; class Terriglobia; order Terriglobales; family Acidobacteriaceae; genus Silvibacterium. The sequence goes on along the minus strand of CAWAIX010000001.1, from coordinate 765,621 downwards.
ACGCCGAGGATTGCAGGATCTTAAAGACAAGCTCTTTCCGTCGACTGGCATCCCATCGAGGCAGCATCTCGGCAGGTAGCCTGGACACCTGCGACGACACGATCCTTTTACGGCCATAATGGAAACCGCTTCCCAGCCGCAATGATACCGGCGAGTCCCCATGCCAACTTAACGACACGACGCGGCCCTCAGGACCAATGGCGTCAAGAGCCGCCTGGAGACCCTGGGGCGAACCGGAAGACTCAAATGCCAAATCAAACACGCCCGCGTCCGCAGATTCCGCCGCGGGGAAACCGAGGGTCTCCGCCAACAGCCGCTTTTCGCGCGCAGTGTCAACAACGAGGATCTCGGTCCCTGGAATCATCGAGAAAAGCCGTGTCACCAAGGACCCCACGACGCCGAAGCCGACCACCGCAGCCCGCTCGCCCACCTTTGCGTGCGAATCCCACATCGCATTTACGGCCGTTTCGAGGTTGGAAGCCAGCGTCGCGCGTATGGCAGGGATGCCTTCGGGAACGGGAAAGACCGCGTTGACTTCCGCGATGCAACGTTCTTGGTGGGGGTGCATAATGTGGACCCGCCGGCCAACGAGTGCCGGGGGTCCCTCCACGCAGCGCCCGACCAGCGAGTAGCCAAACCTAAGCGGGAATGCGAAATCTCCGACCATGTATTGGCACCGCATCGCGGAACGAGCTTCCACCGGAACGCGTCCCATAGCCACAAGGCGTTCAGTGCCCGGGCTGATCCCGCAGCATTCGGTTTCTATGCGGCACCAGCCCGAAGGCCGCAACGGCAGGACCTCTTCGCGGATACAACCGGTGCCGGGACCTTCCAGCCAGAATGCCCGGGTTTTCGTTCTCATCTTGTGCCTCAGAAGTGGCGAGCGCGGCTAAAGGAGACCCAGGCGAATCAGTTTGCCCTGCAGGCCATCGGCCCCATGAAAGGGGATTGCGGGCATGCCAACGGCCTCAGCACCTTCGCAGTTCTCTTCATTGTCGTCGATCAGCAGACACATTTCGAGCGGCCTGCCCAACGCGGCCGCAGCGCCGAAATAAGCCTCTCGTGACGGCTTCCGGACACCCGTTCGACACGAGACGAAGGTCCATGGCACATACCGGGATACTCGCAGCTTATCCTCAATGTCCCGATACCAGACGGGGTAGTTCGACAAGGTGTGCATCGATATTCCCCGCGACCGAAGGTCTGAGATCATTTCCTCCATCCCCGGGACCCAGCGGTACGCGGCCCGAATACACTGGCGAAACTCATCCTCATCGAAGTGGCTTCCATCTGCGAAATACCGTCGGAAGTATTCCGCTTCGGTGATCCGCCCGACTTCGAACTCAACCCAAGAAGTAGGATGTTTGCGACGAAGGAGTTCTTCATGTGTCACACCGAAGAAAGCTGGCTCTTCCTTGGCGAAGGGATTGTAGACCAGCGTATCCATCACGTCAAAGAGAATAACTGGAGACTTAGCGGTTTGCATTTCGGACGTTTTCGATTGCCTTGTTGTTAGGTCTGTTAGCAGGCCTAAGTCCCTGCATTGATGGATCGGGTTGAGAGTAAATCGATTCGGTTCCTTTCGCCAGCATTTAGGAAAGAAAGCGCGCAAACAAGCACTTCGGCATCTGACGCGGTCTCAACCTCCTTCCTTCACGCCAAAGCTGGTATTCACGGCCCAAAATGTGCCAGCCGGCATATTTGCTGACCCTGCCTTGGGTTTCTTCGCTGGCGTCGCTGAAAAATGGGCGCAATTCAGTAGAATTTCGGTAAACTACCCGGGCCAAGGATACAGAGTGCAAGACGAACGGAGATAACAACGATGCGAATCGGGATTGTTGGCTATGGCGTCGTTGGAAAGGCGCTAGCTCGTTTTCTGAAGCGGTCGCACGAAATATTTACGTATGACAAGTTCTTGGCCGGCCATGATACAGCGTGGGATAAGTCCAATGTACGAGGCTGCGATCTGGTCTTCATATCTGTGCCAACACCTACCACGGCCGAGGGTAACTGTGACATTTCGGCGGTACAAGAAGTAGTGGATTGGCTAGATGCACCCATATGTGTCAAGTCGACGGTTATTCCGGGAACAGTGGAGCGGCTGTCTGCACGTAGCGGCAAGCAGATTGTCTTTAGCCCCGAGTACATCGGAGAATCGCCCGGGCACCCCTGGCCAGAAATTGACTCCTGTGGCTTTCTGATCGTCGGTGGGCCAAGAGAGGTGGCGAGATTAGTGGTAAATGCATATCGGCTCTGCAGTCCCGAAATCGCCTGTTACGAAACCGAGTCGCGAACGGCTGAGCTTTGCAAATATATGGAGAATTGTTTTCTGGCAACGAAGGTTGTCTTTGTAAATCAGTTTTACGATATCGCGGCAGCATTCAACGTCCCCTTTGATGAGCTGCGAAGGCTTTGGCTGTTGGACACCCGCATAGGAGCCTCGCACACTGTGGTGACGGGTCAACGTGGATTTGGCGGTCGCTGCTTGCCGAAGGACATGACCGCGCTAATTTCGGCGTTGGTGTCTCTGGGTGGGGCCGAGTTCCTGGAATACGTGCTCAGATACAACACCACCCTGAAGTCAGACGCAGATAGTCAGCTGCAGATAGCGGAGCGAGCGGTTTATTAGCAGCCGCTCGAACCCTTCGAACCTTAGCAGGCTGCTGAAAATCACCCCGTTTACACAAGTGGGTCGTGCCAAGACATGCTGATTCTGACCCCAAATTCCGGCCAGATTGGGTCTGAAATCATGAAGCAAATTTGGTTTCTGCTTCGCCATGCTGCGGGGACCGACAGTTTTGGAGGCACACACTCGACCTGTTGCACAAGGCCGATCTGTCGGCCATTCAAGAAGCAGCTCCCCGGGAGGGCGAACGGGTGAAGAAAGAAGTGCAGAAGGAACTCGCTGCAGTTCCTGTGACCTGGGCTCGAGGTGTGCGGAAGCCTTGGTCGCGTGAGGGACTCGACCGCGAAATCTGCCAGAGGTGCACAGGGGATCAGGGCTGAGAGTCGCCGCCATCGGCGGGATGGCCATAACCATCGATCACCGCGAGCCATGAGCCGTCCTCGAGTTGGTGAGCGTCGACGTGATGCATACTCGCGCTGTTCCACGCTCCCTCATCATTAGGTTCCTCGATCGGCGGCTTGGCAACCGGCACCTCGACGTACTCATCGGGGGTGAGACGCGCGATCTCGAATGCACGGATCGCCTTGCCGTAACTGGGGAAGCAGTCCTGGGCGAACCGCACGAGCCCTCCCTCGCCCTGGACAACCCGGCCTGCGGGTCGAGCACTACGCCGATCACCCGAGATGACCGGGCTCCTGGGATGCTCAGACCAAGGCCCCAGCAAATGATCCGAACGATAGAGTCGCAGGACGTCGTGTTCCAGAGGTCGTGAGCAGGTGAGCATCCACCAGGACTCGTCAAAACGAAACGGGGAAGGGTCGGCGACGGCTCCGTCCTCAATCAGATTCGCCACCGGCCCCCAATCGTAGGGAAACGACTCTGCCCGGTAGAGCCGCACGCAGTCTTGCTCGTACATCTCCGGCACCATGTAGAACTGGCCTTGCCACTCGAACACATGGGGATAGGAGACACTGAAGTCCTCGACCAGAACCCGGCCATGGTATTCCCAGGAACGGGCGTCCTTGCTGACTGCCACGCCGATCTCCCCTTTGTCGGTGCTCTTGTTGTAGACCTCGAAGAACAGGTACCAGCGCTCGTCATGGTGAATCATGAACGGATCGGCTACGAAGATGGCGGACACGTCTGTGACGTCGCGATATGAGAACACAGGATTGCCGACGCCTGGCACCGGCATCAGTTCGAGCGGCGATGGTCCGGCATAAAGGCCGATGGCATACCAGTGCCCGGGAGTGGGCCGTTCCTCAGCGTCCATGATCCGGTCTTTCTGGATGTTGACCGAGCACGATGGGCCACTCTCCGGCGAGGGACTGATGCCGGTCTCCTAATCGGCGTGGCAATAGTACCATCTTGCTGTGAGCGCCATCGAGAATGGCTCGAAGTCGATAGCGAGCGGGATGGTCGACAGGATCAGCGATCTCGATAGCTTGGGCTTGATTGGGCCCGAATGGGAGGCTGTCCATCGCGCGGATCCGGTGGCCACCGTGTTCACCTCATTGGCCTGGCTGCGAGGCCGACTGTCGGCCCTCGCAGATCCGTGGTGCGTCCTCGCGGCACGGCCGGAAGCTAGCGAATCGGTCGTCGCGCTTCTGCCATTGCGCTTCCTGCCCTCCTCGCCGACGGCGCGGTTCCCCTGGGAGGCGGAGCAGGGCTCTTCGGCGGCAGGTGCAGAAGTCCGGGGCCTGGGAATGGCTGGCAGTCCGTTGGCCGATTACACAGGTTTCGTGTGCTCAGCCGACTACGAAGACATGGCGCTCGCCGCCTTTGCTGACTACGTCCAGAGCCACCTGGATTGGCGGTACTTCGAAATCCACGATGCTTTCGACCCGCGCCTGGACGCCTTTCTCGGCCACTTTCCCGAGTCGCGGTTCCGAGTCGAGCGGTATCCCACTACTCCTTGCCCATTCCTCGAGCTTAGCGACAGCTGGGAGGCCTATCTGGGCACCCGTCCGCGTCCACGGTTGCGCAGAGAGATCCGCCACGATCTGCGGGCAATCGAGCTTCTTCCGGGCCTGCGGCGGACCACCGTCGCCGATGACGGAGAGTTGCAGATCTCAACCCTCCTTGAACTCTGGCAAGGGCGCTGGGGAAAGCTCCTGGAACCGCAGCTGGCACAGTACCGCTCCGTTTTTCGGTCGTGTCTCGAGTCCGGGTGCCTGTGGCTGGATATCCTCTGGGATCGAGATGCCCCCATCACGGGACTGCTGGCTTTTCTGGATCGCGGGCGGCGCGCTTTTTGCTTCTACATCACCGGGTTCGACAAACGCTACGCTGCACTCTCGCCGGGTACCGTGATCGTCGCACACGCTATCCGCGAGGCCATCTGCAACGGCTACCAGGTCTTCGACTTCTTGCGTGGGGACGAGGCCTACAAGTTCGCTCTCGGCGCAGAGTTGCGACAGACGGACAACGTGACGATTTTTCGCAAAACCGATTAGGAGCTGCAAGGGGTCTTCCAATGTCAGGAACTATCGACATCGCAATGTGTATGAACCGGGCACAGTTCATAGGTGCCCTGGCCGCGATCAATTCAATCGTGCGAAACACCAAACACCCTCTGGGGATCTCCTTCCACTTTGTCGTGGGAGTGGGAGAATCCACCGAGTTACTGGAATCGATCCGCGAGTCCTTTCCGGACCCCCATTTCCGCTATGAGATCAAAGAGTTTGGGGGGAACCCGCTGCTCGAAGACTACATCCGTGTGGGTCAGCCATTCACCTATACGAACTCCGAATCGCACGTGATGAACTTCTCGAGGTATTACCTTGGGGAAATCTACCCCGGTCTGGGCAAGGTCATATATCTGGATGCCGACTTGGTGGTTCGAGCTGACGTTGCCGATCTCTTTCATCTTGCGAGCCTGGAGGGGCATATGCTCGCCGCCGTCTCAGACGGCACGTTCGAGGGCTGGGAGGAATACACCAAAAGGGGATCGGAGCATCTGCGTCACATCGAGTCTGACCAACTAACCTTCAACGCTGGCGTCTTTGTCACCGACCTGAGCAAGTGGCGTGAGCAAGAAGTCCTGAAGAAGCTGGAAGACTGGATCAAGATCCACAGGCTGGCCATGGAGACTTTCTACTTTGGAACACAGTCAATTATGAACCTAGTATTCTATCGCGATTTTCAGCCGCTGCCGCCTGCGTGGAATGTACAGCCTATGGGGTGGTACGACGACATACCGGAGGAGACTATCCGGAACGGGAAGATCCTGCATTGGTCTGGCAGGAAGAAGCCATGGCTGGAGGAGGGCCTCTACAAGAAATACTGGATCGAGTACGCTGTCGGCCAGGAGCGAAGCCGTTAGGCACGAGCCACGATGAGCGGTTTCTTGATTACACGCAACCGGAACGCTGAGCACAGCTTCATCGCGCGGCGCGGTCCCGATCTGAGCCGGACGATCGAGGTCGAAGGCTATCACTTCAGTCACTACCTGCTGAATGTCGATGACAACCGCGCGGCCCAGCCCTTTGTCGATGGCGACATCGTGTGTGTTCTTGACGGCGAGATCTACAACGCGCCATCCGCAGGAAGCGACCCGGGGACCTTGATCTCGCTCTATCGCCAGCACGGCGATGACTTCTCTCGCCACCTGCACGGTGAATTCGCGCTAGCCATCTATGACTTTAGTCGCCAGGTCATGGTGCTGGCCACCGACCCCTTCGGCACCAAGCCACTGTTCTGGAGCGGCACTGAAGCGGGCAGCTACTCGAGCGGCATTGGCGCTGGTGAGCAAGTTGCACCGAACACGGTGATTGTGGTTGATCTGGACCGGGGCGAGAGCCATCGCAGGGTCGGCGAGTCCTTCGATTTCGACCATCAAGAGAAAGACAGCTACGACGACTGGATTGTTGCTTTCGAGCGGGCAGTGAGCAGACGGGCGACGGATGGCTGTTACATCCCGCTGAGCGCCGGCTATGACAGTGGCGGCGTCGATTGTGCCTTGCGCCAGCTCGGCGTCGAATACAAGGCGTACTCCGTAGAGGGGGAGGAGAATCTGGTGATGCTTCGCCAACGCAATTGCGTTGGCGAGCTCCTGCGAATGGACGAAGAGAGTCTTGCTGCTCAGGAGGCCTTCCTGCGCATCCATGCCGAGAAGGCGACCTACCGCGTGACCAGGGACGGCGTGCTCCAGGAGTGCGACATGCTGGAGGACCACGCCTGCTGCGGCCTCGCCTTGATCCACTCACTGGCCCGCCGTGAAGGCCGCAGGGTCTTCCTTTCTGGGCAGGGGGGAGACGAGATTCTGGATGCCCGGCGCCACTGGCCGGGATACCTGTTCCCGGACAAGCTTCGGCAATGGTCCGATTTCTGTGGAGGCTTCCAGACTGCGTATCTGACCAAAGAGGAATTCGTCGCTGGTGCTCTCGGCACCGAGGGGCGCTTCCCATACCTCGATCGAGCGGTGGTTCAGGAGTTTCTGTGGCTGAGCCCCGAACTCAAGAACCGCAACTACAAAGCGCCGCTCCACGACTACATGAAGCGCTGCTGCTATCCCTTCGACGAGGGCGTCAAGACTGGTTTCTGTCCGCTGCCAAGGGTTGACAAGATGCTTCCATGGGTAAACGTCGCGGCAGACTGAAATCCGAGTTAAATCCGCGGCGGCAAAACGCCTATAGGTGCCCACTGGCAAGGAAGGTCCGGGCCTCATAGAGCAAGAGCCTTCTTGTCTGAATTTGAAAATGGCTTCACAACGCCTATGTGCTCGTATACATCGCTGCCGAGGTAAGTGCGATGCCGGTCTCTTGCGGGTTGCATCCGAATGTGCCCGCAAGAGACTATCGTCAAGCAAGTGTCTCAATGGTGCGTGTACCAATCTGACATTCGGCCAGAGCAGGCGCGATTTTGCTACGACCGTTGCGGCTTCCTCTGTACTCCGTGGAAGCACCTTGAAGCTGTGATGGGCTCTCGATGCTGTCAATCGTCGTAGTAAAAGAGCTTATGGACGTTGAAACATGCATGAGAGTCATTGAGCGCGCCGCGACAGCGCTGCGGTTCCGGACAAGACGTTTTGCGCGGAAGAGATACCTCGGTGAAGAAGATTCTGGTACCGCTCTTTATGTTGGTGTCGAGCAGCCTGATGGCGACGGCTTGGCTCGGGCACTTGAAATTCCGCAACAGCATCGGATTTTGGATGGCGTTGGGTGCCAGTTGGCTGCTGGTGTTACCGGAATATGTGCTCAATGTCGCCGCTACCCGATTTGGATATGGCACTTATAGCGGTGCGCAAATGGCCTCGTTTCACCTGGCGGGCGGCCGTCGTTTGCGTAGTGTTGGTTTCCCACTATCTGCTCGGGGAGCGTTTGGGAGTGGTTCAGTTAGTCGGCTTCGCAACCCTGGCAGTCGCGATGATCCTCATCATGTACCGCCCTTGATCTTATGGGGTACTGCCCTGGTCCTGCGTTAGGACATCCGCTGGATGAGTTCACGTTCGAAACGCACCGCACAACGATAGGGAGTCAGATGCCCGGGTCCCTATTGTTGTCTCAAGCAGCGAGCTTCACGAAGCGGGCTGCCGAGTCGGGATCACCACGTCTGACCCAGACGCTTTGAAGGCAGTGCATCAGTTTCTAATATTTCAAATTGATGAGCATAGAACCGGCGATTCAAACACCGTGAAACCACCGGCCTGAAGAGGCACGTCGGTTAGGTCGTAGTATCTAAATATGTCGGGAGTTCAAACACTGTGGCTAGTGATCATCTTCTTTGCGACCAGCTCGATTACTGTTGTTACCGGCAGTACGTCGCTTGTCACTGTCCCTGCGATGTTTCAATTTCACATCGACCCACGAACGGCGGTAGCGACGAATATGTTTGCGCTGACGTTCATGAGCATAGGCGGTACGCTGCCCTTTTTGAAAGGGCGGCCCGACAAGCGCAAGCGTCTGCCTACGCTAATCTCTCTTACGCTGTTCGGCTCTGTCATCGGTGCATTCCTGCTCCTTCTGATTCCTACTCGCTCGGTGCCTATTGTGGTATCGGTTGCGGTGATGGCAGTTGCGGTATTCGCCCTGATTTACCGAAAATCCGGTGTCGCGCGCTCCACAATACAACCGTCTGCTAAGGCCGAACTAGCTGGATACGTCTTAACATTTCTGTTGGGGATATATGGAGGGTTCTTCAGCGGCGGGTACATAACGATTCTGACTGCTGTTTACGTTGCGTTCTTCCGCTTGTCATTTGTGGAAGCGATAGCCACAACGAAACTGATAAACGTCTTTTCATCTGCCGTCGCAACGGGTGTCTTTATGTGGCACGGGCTCGTTGACTACCGACTCGGTCTAATCCTCGGTGTCACTATGTTCGTGGGTGGGCTGGTCGGTGCCCGGCTCGCAATCAAGATAGGAAACGAGTGGCTTAAGCGCATCTTCCTTACAGCCGTTTGGCTGCTCGGACTGAAGTTTCTCTTCCTTGACGTGCTCGGATCTAGAGCAGGCTGCAATGCTTCAACACCCGCTAGTGAATGATGGAAGTTGTGGACGGAAAACGGGATCTACAGGTAAACCCGGCCAGCTGGCGGCATGCTTTCTTCGTCAGTTGGTTATAAATCGCCGAGTCAATCAGCGCCTTTCCTTGTTCTCGTCAGTTCAACAGGCGCAGGCATTCAGGGCTTCGACGGCAATGGGAAGCGGAGCCCCCTCCAGCGTAGATAGCTTCTGCGGGACACAGCAGGCCTTGTTCAATCTCGTAACGTCTGCCTGCATCGTTCTATCTTCGCAGAGCACGGAGATGCATTTCGCTTAAGATTCGTGCAGCGCCGGTGTGCTTTGGCATAACGATGCTGTAGTGCATCCATTTCCCTTCACGTCGAGCCGCGACAATGCCAGCGCGTCGAAGATAGGCAAGATGCCGCGAAACTTTCGGCTGGCTCTGCCCGAGGATTTCCACGAAATAGCAGACGCATACTTCCTTAGCCGTTCATCAGGTTCAAAAGCCTGAGGCGGGTCCGATCCGCGAGTGCGGCGAACAGCAGAGCCAGGTCGTAGGTCTTCGGAGAATAACTCACATTTCTATTATATATATACGCCTTGAAAGATATGTCTAGATAGAAATATATTCGCTTTAGCGTATACATAGGAGATGCGAGCATGGAATCGACGACCAGCGTTCAGGAACAGGTCAGGGAGAAGTACGGAAGCGCCGCGCGCGCGGTGGCGGAATCCAGCAGTGTGCAGGCATGCTGCGATCCCGGTCTCCGCTGCTGCGATCCGATCACCAGCAATCTTTACAACACCGATCAGACGGGAATTATCCCGGAGAAAGCGATCAAGGCTTCTCTTGGATGCGGCAATCCAACTGCGCTGATCGATCTTCGTCCAGGAGAGATCGTTCGTGGAGTGCCCGGCTCGATTTGTACCAGTGGAAGTGAGACAAACTGGAACAAAGGGAGCAGAACAGGGCACGAGGCAAGAAGCATAGTCCGGAGCACGTGGTGAACCTGCTCCGACAGATCGAAGTGGCGGTAGCGAACGGAAAGACGACGCCACAAGCATGCAAGGAGGCGGGAATCGTGGAGCAGACCTACTTCCGGTGGCGTAAAGAGTATGGTGGTTTGCAGGCGGACCAGGCACGGCGGCTGAAGGAACTGGAGCAGGAGAACGCGAAGCTGAAGCGGCTGGTGGCAGAGTTGAGCCTGGATAAACTGGTGTTGAAGGACATCGCCGCGGGAATGTATGGTCCGCTCCGTTTTTGCAAGCGCAGGATTGCTTCTGACACAGAGCGGTTTGCGTAAATGTATCCGGCCTCTCGCGAGTCGGCCGCTTTTGGCGGCCAGGCCATGATGAGATCCGCGCATGCCGTTCCCAATAACTTGGTTCGGTCTTGAAGAAGACCGGTTTCCCGCTCGGGTTTACAACATGCCGATCGACCGTTGTGTCATCAGTTCTCTACGCAGCAAACTTAGGAAGAGCTTTTGTCAGGCGTCAGCCCAGCGATAGATCTCCTCAGGCTTGATGAGGATCTTCCAGGCGACTCGAGCGATCTTGTTCGCCAGTGCGACGATCACCTTGTTGCGATGCATGCGTTGTTCGAGCTTCGTGATCCATGCTCCCAGCGGATGACGCTGCCTGTCGCAGGTCTGCACACAGGATCGGGCTCCATGGATCAGTATCCTTCGAAGATAAGTGTTCCCTCGTTTACTGATGCCAAGCAGTGTGGTCTTGCCTCCTGTGGAGTACTCTCGCGGCGTGAGTCCAAGCCACGCCGCAAAGAACCGCCCGTTGGCGAACTGGTGACCGTTACCGGCGGAGGCTTCAAGAGCACTGGCCGCAAGCGGTCCGATGCCGGGAACGGTCATGAGACGTCGGGCAGTGTCGCTGTACTGCACGCTGCGCTGAATCTGCTTCGAGAGTTCTTCGATCCTGATCTCCAAGAGCTTGAAGTCGTTCCACAGATCGGCGAGCAGCGTGCGCATGGATGGCGGAAGTTCGTTCTCCTCGTCACCAAGGACCCGTGGAACATCCAGCCTGAAGACGCCAGCTCCTTGCCGAACAGCAATGCCGAACTCCAGCAGAAAGCCCCGCATCTGGTTGATGAGCCCGGTTCGCTGGCTCATGTACCGATCGCGCACGCGATGCAAAGCCTGGCGGGCGCTCTGTTCCGGTTGCCTGATCTGCACGAACCGCATCGTAGGTCGGGTTACTGCCTCCGCGATCGCCGCTGCGTCGACCATGTCGTTCTTGTTGGACTTTACGTAAGGCTTCACGAATTGAGCAGGGATGATCTTGACCGTGTGGCCCGACGCCTGAAGCTTGCGTGCCAGCCACTGTGATCCTGGACAGCTCTCCATGCCGATAAGCGCTGCCGGAGTGTTCGCGAAGTGGACGAGCAATCGATCTTGTCGGAACTTGCTGTGCAACACTGGCTTGCCCCAACTGTCGAGGCCGACGACATGGAAGGTATTCTTCCCAATGTCGATGCCATACACCGTGACTCCTTCAATGCGCTTCTTCATAGCGATCTCCTTCCGCAACTGCCTGGGTATAGTGTGCTCCCGTTGGAATCGGAGCGGACCATCCCATTACTTCTAAGCCCGGAACGGCGGCGTTGTGCGGTGAGCCATGCGAGTCGAGAGCATGGGATGAGTGAGCGTCGAGCGTGCCAACTGGTGAATCAACCACGCGGCACGCAACGCTACCAGCCGACACAGCGTGAGGACGACGATGCATTGACCCGGGCCATTATTGAGCTGGCCAACCAGTATGGCCGCTACGGCTATCGCCGCATCACGGTGTTTTTGCAGCGTGCGGGCTGGCGATTGGGCAAGGACCGGGTAGAACGCATCTGGCGCCGCGAAGGGCTGAAGGTGCCCCAGAAGCAGAAGCCGCGAGGACGGTTGTGGTTCAAGGACGGATCGTGTGTGCGGCTGCGTCCGGAGCGGGCGAATCACGTCTGGGCCTACGACTTCGTCAGCACGTTCACGCAGGATGGAAGGACCGTGCGGATGTTAAACCTGATCGATGAGTTCACGCGGGAGTGCCTGGCGATCCGTGCCCGGCGCAGGCTGAACAGCCAGAACGTGATCGAGGTGTTAGCCGACGCCATGATCGAGCACGGAATCCCGGAGCATATCCGTTCGGACAACGGCCCGGAGTTCGTGGCCAAGGATCTGCGGAAGTGGCTTCTTAGCTCGGGAGCGAAGACCCTTTACATCGAACCCGGCTCTCCCTGGGAGAACGGCTACTGCGAATCGTTCAACAACAAGTTACGGGACGAGTTCCTGAACGGAGAGATCTTCTACTCGCTGAAGGAGCTCCAGGTGCTGGCCGAGCGGTGGCGCGTGCATTACAACACCGTGAGGCCACACTCCTCGTTAGGTTACAGGCCGCCGGCACCGGCTGCCTGGCAGACCGAAAACAACACGGGGCATGGAAAAGTGGAAAGCCAACAACGCTTCCCACTTTTCCACACCCCCGACTGCGACGGGATAACTACAAAACCTGCCGCGCTACACTAACAATCTCCCTGGTACAAAAGATCGGGTAGGCCAACCGTATGCCCAAAGTCGCGGGACCACGTATACCCAGAAGTCCTGGCTTTTGATGGCGACCCTGTCAGACTAAGAGGCGCAAGACAACCAATGTCATGTCATCGTGCTGGGATGCGCCCGCGGAGAAAGCGTCGGTGGCGGCAAAGATCTTGGCCATAGCCCCATGGGCGGATAGTTCACGACAATTCTTAACGCATTGGATCAGTCGGTTCTCGCCCCATTCCTCCTCGTGGGTATTCAGAGACTCAGAAATGCCATCGGTGAAAAGTACAATCTGATCTCCTGTCCGAAGCGGGAAGGTTTCTTGCTGATAGCTGTGCCCCAACAGTCCGATTACCGGACCACCAGTCTCCAACCGCATAACCTCGCACGCGGTGGCAGAATACCGGAGAACGATCGGCGGGTTGTGACCAGCATTGACGTAAGAGAGCTCCAGAGTTCGAGGATCGTACTCGGCGTAGAACAGTGTCGCATAGCGGTTCGATGAGGAAGCCTCGCATACGAGCCGGTTGACTTGTCTTATCAATTCGACCAGGTCATGTTTTACTGCTGCCTGGGCACGCAAAGAAGCCTCGAGACTTGCCATCAAAAGCGCGGCACCAATACCTTTGCCGGAGACGTCGCCAATGGCAATTCCGAGTCTACCTTCGGGCAGTTCGAGAAAGTCGTAGTAGTCGCCGCCTATTTCTCGCGCCGGCCGGCACTCCCCACAATAGTCCAGACCTGCCACGGGCGGAAGATGTTGAGGAAAGAGATGCGCCTGCACCTCCTGTGCAATTTCCAACTCTCGATTCAGCCGTTCGCGCTGTGCCATCTCCCGTCCGATGGCTGTCGTCAAGCGTGCAACCTCCTGCGCCAAGGCCGTCTGCGCGTTTGACCGCACGTCAAGGGCATCGAGAGCGCGCGAGATAGCGCGTCCCGTGAACTCGTCTGTCTCACTTTCCTGCCATGCAATGAGATGCGGGATGAGGCGCTCCCTGTCGCGATGGTTCCTCGGTGCATTTGCGACAAGTTGCCGCAAGCGACCGTCTGCAGAAGAGGAGATGGATCCAAGAAACTGATCGAGAGCTGGACCGCCGGAATCTAGGAGTTGGTGAAAGAGTGTCCGGGCCTCACGTGGGTCCTCCACTACAAGGTGCCGAAGCTTCTCATAGAGAGTCTCAGGCGGTTTCATAGCGCTTCGAGCGAAGTTCGAACGCTCTCCTTCCACCTTCGAGCAGCTCAATGATCTGTTCACGGCATTCATCCACCGTCCCGGACCGCTCGATCACTCCGATCCGGCCATCTGAATTCATAACCAGCACAAGATCCGCTTCTGCTAATACTGGAATGTTCGCGTTGTGGGTAATGAAGATCATCTGTCGACGCTTCTTCAGCCGTTGGACAGCGTTTACTACAGTTTCAAAAATAAAGTGGTTGTCGAGGTTGTCCTCTGGCTGATCAATGATCAGCGGGCTATCTCTTCTTGCTAAGAGAATCGGTAGCAGCGCTGTGCATTTTTGACCGCGCGAAAGATCGGACGCGTCCTTGAAATTCGCTTTTCCCGCCGATGAAACATTTAACTCGATCCCAACTCTGTCCTCGATCGCGATTACCTCAAGAGTGAGCGGATCGACGCTCTCTCTGAACGCATCGAGGATCTTGCGAGAACGCTCGCGACCGAAGGCCGTGAGCTCCTCGAGTGACTCCACGTCGTCAGTTTGGATAAGCTGGGCCAGTTGTTCCGGCCTCAGCTGCATGAGTGTCGCGATGATCTCCTCGTGATTCCGAACCCGCGCACCGCGCAACCCATCTACGAGCATTTGCTGGTATGCCAGATGGTCGGCATTCCGCATGATTCGTATGCGTACACGTTTGCCCGCCTCTCGCTGGAGTTCGAAAGCAATCTCCTCGCGTATGCTCGATATTTGATCTCGCATGAGGATGTGCTTCGCTTTAAGCGACTTGCGTTGGTCCAGGAGAGTCTTCAACTCTATATTCAGTTCCGAACGCCGCTCCTCCACGGAGTGGAGTTTGGAGAGCTGCTGTTCGAGTGTTGCTCGTGTTCGAGCTTGCTCACTTGCCGCCTGGTTGAGGGTGGTCAATCGAGCCAACTCGCTGGCATGATCCGAGTGGGCCTTGGTGATGCCATCTCTTGCCTTCGCTATTGTTTTTTGTGCCTCATGAATCTGAGTGCTGATCTTCGAGAAATGCCCTTCGATGCTATCCAGGGTCGCTGCAAGTAGGTCATCATAGTGGCCAAGGGTATCTGCATTGGCAGAATGCTCCTCCGCAAGACGCGCTTTGAACACAACCTGCGTCTTCTTTTTCATCTGCTCAAGGCCTTGATCCAGCGATCCAAGCTCTCGTTCGAAAGCGTCGAGTTTGCTAGTTTCACGTTGATTGAGCTGCTGCTGACGCGAAACTCGGACAAACTCTGCCGTCGACTCATGGTCGGATGGCGGGAGAGTATTTAAGCGCGCGCGGACATCTCCGAGTTCCTCAGCTTGTTCAGTGAGATCCTGAATCGAACGTTGCGTTGTCCGAATAAGATCCGCGTTCGCATCCAGGGCACGTGCACTCTCGGCCAATGAGAGGTGAATCGTACGCATCTGCTCGCTGCGAAGCTCGTCTAAAAGGGTTCTACGCTTCTGACCGAGAACCTCGTCGGCAATAGCTTCAATCTCAGGGCTACTATAGGCATCCAGTGGCAGAAACGTGCCTCGATCGATATCGACTGAGTCAATCGTCCTTCCGCCCGGTGCGAGTAGAACCGGCTGTTGTTTAAGCCCCCTTTTAATCGTGTACCGGCCCACATCTTCAGCTAAGGCTGTGATCGTGACAAGTGCTCCGCCCGCGAGATTCGCCTGGACGAGGTCGACGCAATGCTTTGGAGCAGCCGACAGGCCACAGACTGCGAACCTTAGTGCTTCAGCTAGCGTTGATTTTCCACTGCCGCGTGGCCCAATGATGCACGTGAGGCCCTGAGGAAGCTGAACCGACAAACCAGGAAGGAATCCACCGGTAATCTCGACTTTCTCAACGAACCACATAATAATTTGTGGCTAACCTCTCTTCCGATTCGAATTCGAAGAGAACGAACACCAGCATACAAGGAGCTTACGCTCCGCATCGCATCCACGCCCACCGTGCGGCCAATCTCATTGCCCCGAGCTTCTTCTGCTTATAGAGGTCTCTAGCAGGCTGCTGAAAAATCACTCCCTTTGCAGAGGCTGGTTGTGCTAAGAGCATGGCATGAGAGGAATCGATCATCAGCAGGGGCATGTGTTCAGTTATCTGTCGCCGGAAGAGCGTGTGCGGACGGATCATCCGTTGCGTGCAGTGCGTGCGATGACGGATGAGATTCTGCGGGAGATGTCGCCGTTGTTCGACAGCATGTATGCGCGGCGGGGTCGTCCGTCGATACCGCCGGAGAAGCTGCTGCGGGCACAGCTGCTGCAGATGCTCTACTCGGTGCGCTCGGAGCGGCTGCTGATGGAAGAGATCGATTACAGCATGCTGTTCCGCTGGTTCGTGGGTCTGAACCTGGACGAAGAGGTGTGGGATGCGACCACGTTCACGAAGAACCGGGACCGGTTGCTGGAAGCGGAGGTGGCGAAGGAGTTTCTGCAGCGAGTGGTGGAGCGGGCGCGGAGCGCGGGGCTGATGTCGGACGAGCACTTCACCGTGGATGGCACGCTGCTGGAAGCGTGGGCCAGCCTGAAGAGTTTTCAGCCGAAGGATGGGAAGAAGAACACGCCGCCGGACGATCCCGGCAATCCGACGGTGGATTTTCACGGGGAGCGGCGATCCAACGAGACGCATGAGTCGAAGACCGATCCGGATGCAAAGCTGGCGCGGAAAGGACCGGGCAAGGAGGCCAAGCTGAGTTACAGCGGCAATCTACTGGTGGAGAACCGCAACGGGCTGATAGTGAATGCCGAGTTGCTGGAAGCCAACGGTCGTGCAGAGCGCGACGCGGCGCTGCTGATGCTGGAGCAGGTTCCGGGCACCAGGCGGGTGACGGCAGGCGCGGACAAGGGCTATGACACAGCCGAGTTCGTCGCCGAGTGCCGTCATCTCGGAGTGACTCCGCATGTGGCGCGGAACACCGGCAGACGCGGCGGCAGCGCCATCGATGCCCGAACGGTGCGGCATTCCGGTTATGCCGTCAGCCAGAGGAGGAGAAAGCGAATTGAGGAATGCTTCGGATGGCTGAAGGACATCGCGCTGCTGCGCAAACTGCGGCACCGTGGACTGCCGAAAGTGGGCTGGGTGTTCACCTTCGCGGCGGCGGCTTACAACTTGGTCCGCATGCGGAATCTACGGAAGCTGTGTCCGCAGATCGCCTGAAGCGGTCTAAACAGTGCTGTCCAGACGCAGAACCCCGCCTGGACGGGCAGAATGCAGGACAGCCACCAAGCACCGAAACAACGCACAGCGCGAACAGAAAAGGAGCAAGTAATAACTCAAGCTCAGTTTTTCAGCAGCCTGCTAGTCTATAGCAAGCTTGCGCTGCTGGGAGGTAAGCTTCTCAGGAGGGGGCCACCTTTCCTCCCCCGTACTCTTGCTGCTTTAAGTCTCCACCCTATATTGGGATTCGGCTCGGGCTGGTCAACCCCGAGTCCTCACCGCTGCGAAGGATTGTCGTCGGCCCAAGCTGACACAAAGGTGACATTAAATGTTGGGTTGATCTATTGCTTGAACGCCTGAACGGCACGGTGTCTGTGTCAAGCGGAGCGACAGTTCGAACATCGAGGACGGCGTCGAGCTATCAACCTCCGCAATTCCGTACCGCTCGGCGTGAACGAAGGTCGTCGAGCAGACCATTACGCCTGCCCGTGTTTATCCTCTACCCCGATAAACCGGATTATCACGTACCGCCGAGGAAACCAAGAGATAAAGCGTGTCGTGCAATATATTGTTGCTGGGCTGATGCGCGGTAGCAAGGTCAGATGGCATTATCGCTTCAACGGAGTTGCCCGATCGCCGCTGGTCTCCTTCTTTTGCGGTCATAAGATGTCTTTCAACTCCGGCATTTATACGCGCTACCCTTCGGCGATGTTATTGCCCCCATCTTCTGTGCTATCACGCTTCTTAAAGGGCGGAAGCCATACGAATATCCCCTCCACTTATCGAATGGATAAGGCACGCGGTTCAGCACAACTTCAACCAGCGTAGTGGTGAAGGGATGAAACAGCGTGGCATTCTTATCCCTCAGCGCATCTGTGATGTCGATCGTCACGGGATCGCTGTCCGCACGCATTTCCATCTTCACATCATTGCTACCATATCCCTGGTACGTGACAACTTCGGTGCCCGTCGATGCTTGGAAGCGAATCTGCAACGGCCTTGGCGTAGTGATGATCCCCTTCGGCAGCTGCACATGCAGACAACGGTAGCTCGGGTCCGCTCCGTAGGCATGTACGTCTACCGAAATCTCCTCCGCCCTCTGCCAGGTCTGGTCGTCCGGGCTCAGCTCGAAGACCTCGATCATGTAGTCCGTCACTGGGTCCCCGTGTCCGTCGCGCGCATGCACCACAAACTGCTGCCATCCATCGAGATCGGTCGTCTGCCAGAAGGTGAACAGATGCCCCTTGCTTTTCAGCATCTTCTCGCGCGCCGGTGTGCTCCAGGTCTGCGCTTCATCCAGCCAGGTGTTGTATTGGTCGATGTTTCCGATGTCTAGAAAGCTCGCGATCCGGTCCACCATGCCGGAGTCGGGATCCGAAACCAGCGAGCCATGATCCCGCTGGTCTACGGCAAGT
This sequence comes from uncultured Acidobacteriaceae bacterium, assembly GCA_963782175.1. GTDB lineage: Bacteria > Acidobacteriota > Terriglobia > Terriglobales > Acidobacteriaceae > Silvibacterium. The sequence continues at coordinate 747,242 of CAWAIX010000001.1, read as the reverse complement.
ATGGGCACATTGAGCCGCGAATCGTTTGCCCACTCGCTGATCGTCACCCTATTTCTCGGAAGCCCCTGTGCGTCGGTCGGGGTCTGCGTGAGGTCCAGCGTAATCTTGCGCGTATTTAGGCCGCATCCGGACCACCGCACCGTCCCGTCGGTGCCCGGATCGTTGGCGACACTGGCAATCCCTGTATACGGCGTGTCGCCGATGAATACTGCGACGTAGGGCGTATCCGGTCCCGTGCCGAAGTAAGGGACCGGTCCCAACAGGTCCGCATGCGCCAGATCCCAAGTAAACCTGCTGCCAAGTTCGAGCCCGTCGAGCACTAGATTTCCGGCATTCAGAAAATCCGGTCCTGGCGTCTTGCTACCCTTCACTAGCGCTCCCAGCCACGTCCGTCCTTTGTGCGCCTGCGGGTGAGCCCCACGTCGCTGGCGCCAGGCCAATCAGATGCTTTAACCGCTTCAGCCGCTGGTTCTTACCTGGCGCAATCTTCTGGTGTGCTAGCCACGCTCGCACCACCAGCATGCCCGTCGAATGCACAAGGGCATCGAACTCCTCCGAGTTGTTCAGCTCCGTGAGACTGATCGCCCGCTGCAAGCCCTCGGAGATGTCTTCGATGGTGATCTCGTTATTGAGGGAAATGTAATTCCCAACATTCAGCAGCTCGACCTCGATCTTGCGGTCGACCAGTGCCCAGTAAAGATTTGTAAAGTCCAAGCCGGTGGCTGAATAACCATGAATCAAAAGAAGCGGTCGTGGCATAGCTAACTCCGCGACAAGTCAATGCAGCGTTCGCGGTGCAACTCTATCACTGTTTCGCAATAGCGTAATCACGAATTTTCGGCTCCGGCCGCATTCCCACCACGGTGTAATCCGATCCCAATCTTCACCGACCTTTCACTTGCCAGCCGATGGCTTTTTCACAGACATTTAGAAACTGGCTCCCGACAATCAACGTGCAAGGTGCGAACATGGCCACAATTCAACTAACGGACACTTCGTCTGCCTCCGTCAATGCGATTGTCCTCGACGACTCCGTCCTCGGACATACTGCCGCATCGGTCATTCTCTTTCTGCGCTCGGATCTTATCGGTGCGCTGGGGCCAGAACCTCGACCAGGTTCAGATCAACTCACCGTTGATCGGCTTTGACTACGAGCCGTTGTTTCCGCTGTCCGGCGGCACTACCACGTTTACGGCAGGGGGCGGTCCGACCGGGGAACTGGATCTCTATAAACCGGCGGCTGGCCGAACTTCGAGTCCGCTCTTCCCGACCGATCAGTTCCGAACCGATATCGAGATGGGGAGCAATTACTATCTGGCGCTCTCCTTCCAGCTGGGCGTCACAGCGGGATGCAGCGCCGCGGCCGGCGCATTCACTCTTACGCCGTCCAGCTCTGCTACTGGCTGCGGGAAGCTGTATCTGCCCTTCGGCCAGGGCTGCCAATGGCACGGCCTGCTGGGCGATTCGGGAAAACTGGATTCCGGGTGGCTGAGCGCCCATGTGCCGAGTTCAGTGGCGAGTGACGTGCAAACGGCCTATGAGCCGGCGGTCGAGACGAAGCCTTCAGTAAGCAATGTTGACGAAGAGATTTGTTGGTCCGGCGATAACATCGAGATAACGCGTCACGGTCACAGGATGAAACTGATTGTCAGTTAACGCTTGGACGGCCTCGAAAGGTCATGGAGTTACACAGACGGACCCATAAGCTATGGCTTTTAGCAGGTTCGAATCCTCCTTCCTGGCCGTTGTGGCTGCGGAGTGGTAAAGGACTATCCGAGCTTTCGGCTGACTGTATGAAGGGTCAATGGCGCAGACGCGCGTCCTAGCGAGCGCGTGCAATTCTCGATCGGCGCAGATGGGACTCAGGACGTGTGCGCGGGTAGGGGCGCGCGCGTTTGCGATTCTAGTGTATGAAAATTGAGCCGAAAAACTGTGGGGATTTTTGTGGGGACCCTGGACAAAAAATGGGGGTAAATGGCGGCAATTTGGGCGTGCATTATCACGCGGCGAAATGCCTCTAAGCGTCTTTAAACTAGCAAGTTACGGTATACCATGGTAAACGGCAGAAAAAGCCGCAAGAACGCTTGGGGTGCGAGGGGTCGGCAGTTCAAATCTGCCCGTCCCGACCATTTACTTCAATAGATTACAAGCCAGAGTTCAGGCTGCCCTAGCCTGTTTTTTCTGCGCGGCGATCCGTTTAGCAAGCAGCTTCTTGGCGCGTTCGAGCCTGGATCGCCGCGTTGTACTCAGGCCCTTCCCGGCGCTGTTGATGAAATACGTGAGCATGCGCATGCCTGAGCCGGGTCCCTTGGGAGACACCCGCTTTGACGCCAACGATCTCGCTATTTCCTTCGGAGATTTCGTGAATAGACCAGCGGGCGGATGCGTCGAATCTGTCTTGACCTGCTTAACCCATTGCTTCTTCGCGGCCATAGCGATGCTCTCCTTAACAGGTAAAAAGCATCGCGGCGTCGAAACGATTGCCAAGGTTCGGTGCGGCGGGTAGGCAATTCAAATCTGCCCGTCCCGGCCAACTCTCCAGTCCCGACCAGCTAGCCCATCCCGCCCGGCTATCAAGATCAATCTATCGGATGTGACTGCAATCACATCGGCGGGGCGCAGTTTGCCTGAAGCTCACACATTGAAAATCTCATCCTTGTAAGTGGGTCACTCCGGGGCGCAGGTCCGGATTGGGAGGTTACTGTTCGATGGACGCGCTGGTGATGCACCGATTGCATTTCGCCTTTACGATCACGTTCCACTACCTGTTTCCCATGCTGACCATGGGGCTGGCGCTGCTGATTGTGGTGCTGAAGACCGTCGCCAACCTGCACGATGACCAGCGTTATCAGAAGGCGGCCAGGTTCTGGGGAAAGATTTTTGCAATCAATTTCGTGATGGGTGTGGTCACGGGGATTCCGATGGAATTTCAGTTCGGGACCAACTGGTCGCATTTCTCTGAAGTTGCAGGCGGGGTGATCGGGCAGCCGCTGGCGATGGAAGGGGTCTTCTCGTTTTTTCTGGAGTCGGCGTTTCTGGGGCTGTTTCTTTTCGGCGAGAAGCGGCTGTCGAAGTGGGCGCACTGGGGCGCGGCGTTTGCGGTGTTTGCGGGCTCGTGGATCTCCGGCTACTTCATTATCGTGACGGATGCGTGGATGCAGCATCCGGTGGGGTATCAGATTCTGCCGGATGGACGCTTCGAGGTGCTGAGCTTCTGGCAGCTCATACTGAATCCATGGGCGCTGCTGCAGTATGCGCACAATGAGTGCGGCTCGGTAGTGGTGGCGTCGTTCGTGATGGCGGGGGTGGGGGCGTTCTACCTGCTGGAGAAGCGCCAGGAGGAGTACGGGCGGATCTTCGTGAAGCTGGGTGTAATTGCCGGTGTGATCAGCACGATGGCGATGGTCTTTCCGACGGGCGACCTGCTGGGCAAGTATGTGGCGCATCATCAGCCGGTATCGATCGCGGCGATGGAAGGGCTGTTCAAGACGGAACGCGGTGCCGGGATGGTGCTGTTAGGGCAGCCGAATCCGGAGACGGGGCAGATTGACAATCCGATCGTGATCAACGATGTGCTGAGCTTCCTGATCTATGGAACGACGAAGGCGGAGGTGAGGGGGCTGGACCAGTTTCCGCGCGATCAGTGGCCGACGACGCTGCCGCTGCTCTTTTACGTGTACCACATCATGGCGGGACTGGGCACATACTTTGTCGCGCTGATGGTGGTGGCGGCGTTTCTGCTATGGCGCGGGCGGCTCTACACAACGCAGTGGATTCTGTGGCCGCTGATGCTGAGCTTTCCACTGCCGTATGTGGCGAATACGGCTGGCTGGATGACGGCGGAGATTGGGCGGCAGCCGTGGCTTATCTATGGGCTGATGCGTACGGCCGATGGATATTCGAAGTATGTGTCGGCGAGCAACGCGCTGTTCACGCTGCTGGGTTTCATGGGGATGTACGTGCTGCTGAGCATTCTGTTCATTGTGCTGGTGTACCGGGAAATCAGCGACGGGCCGGAGCCTGAGGGCGTGCATGCGGCAGAGGCGGTTGCATCGGCCGGATATTGAGAGCGGAGGCGGCGAATGGGGTTCGTGTGGTTCTGGCTGGTGGCGCTGATGCTGGTCGTCTACGTGGTGTTAGACGGGTTTGATCTGGGCGTGGGAATCCTGTTTCCGTTTCTGGCGAAGACTGAGGACGAGCGGCGGATTGCGGTGCGCTCGATCGGGCCGGTGTGGGACGGCAATGAGGTGTGGCTGATTGCTGGAGGCGGGACGTTGTACTTCGCGTTTCCACTGCTCTATGCGTCGGCTTTCAGCGGGTTCTATCTGCCGCTGATGATGGTGCTGTGGCTGCTGATTCTTCGCGGCGTGAGCCTGGAGTTGCGGAACCATATGGATGACGGCGTCTTGCGGCAGCTGTTCGGGGGCCTGTTCGCCTTTGCGAGCACGCTGCTGGCAGTGTTCTTTGGGGCAGCGCTGGCGAATGTGATCCGGGGCGTGCCGCTCAATGCGAGCGGGTATTTTTTCCTGCCGCTGTGGACGAATTTCATGGTCGGGCCGAGCCCCGGGATTCTGGACTGGTACACGGTGCTGGGCAGCGTGCTGGCGCTGGTGGCACTGACGCTCCATGGAGCGTACTGGCTGGCGCTCAAGACTCGGGGCGATCTGGAAGCGCGGGCGCGAGCGGCGGCGAGCCGGATATGGTGCGCGCTGCTGCTGCTGACGGTGCTGAGTCTGGCTGCGACGCTCGAGGTGCAGCCGGGGAGTCTAGGGAATTACCTGAAGTTTCCGGTGGCATTTGTGATTCCGGCGGGCGTGCTAGCGAGCCTGGCGGGTATGCACTCGTTTAACCGGCGCGGACGGCAATTGGCGGCGTTTCTCTCTTCATGCTGTTACTTATTCCTGATGATGGCGGGGGCGGCCTATGGACTGTATCCGACGTTGCTGCCTTCGATCGCGGACCGATCGCAGGACATCACGGTTGCCCGATCGCTGTCGGGCCCGCACACGCTTCATGTGGGCCTGGTCTGGTGGATCTTCGGAATGCTGCTGGCGTTATGGTATTTCACGCTGGTCTACTGGATGTTTCGCGGGAAGGTCGATCTGGAGCAACCGGGACACTGAAGGATCTCAGACTCGCGGGCATTTCCTGGGGACTTGTGTCTCCGGTCGAGTCACAACGAGATTTCGGTTGGCATGCGGCAGTAAATGATCTATAAGGGTTGCCGGATTTCGAGCGACGCCGGTTCCGTTCCCAAGCTGCCAGGCTGTGCGGCGACTCGCTGAAACGCCCAATCTCTGAAAAGCACAATACTTCGAGCCTCGAAAGGGCTCGGGAGCTGTCCCCAATTCCGAATCGCCTGGGGTGCAGGGCTAGCACGGCCAGGGTGGAGAAACTATGCCAGACCTCATTGTATGTACCCCGAAGTACCTGCCTGTGGAGCAGTGGCCGGAGGCCGCTGCGAGAGCTATCGCCATCAATCCTGCAAACCGGCCGCAAGTCGAACTGCTGTCGCGAGTCGTTCCCGGGTTCAAGCCGACTCCGGAGCATATCGCGGCGATGACGACGAAGTACTGGCGGAGCGGCAAGGTTGCGCTGACGGTCAGTTTTGTGGACGTAACTGACGCGGCCCAGCAGGACAAGATCCTCTCACACATGAATGCGTGGGCACCGCGGGCCAACGTGACGTTTACCAAGGTTGCAAGCGGCGGGCAGGTCAGGGTCGCGACCAAGGTCGGCGACGGGCACTGGTCGTACATCGGCACCGATATTTTGACCATTGCCGCAAACCAGCCCACGATGAATCTCGACGGCTTTGCGGGATCCATGCCGGACTCGGAGTATCACAGAGTGGTGCGGCATGAGGCCGGCCACACCCTGGGCTTCATCCATGAGCATATGCGGCAGGCACTGGTGCAGCTGATCGATTCGACGAAGGCTTACCCCTACTTCCTGAACACGCAGGGCTGGAATAAAACCGAAGTCGACCAGCAGGTGCTGACGCCGATAGAGGAGTCGTCTTTGACAGGAACGACGCCGCCGGATCCAAACTCGATCATGTGCTACCAGATTCCGGGATCGATCACGAAGAATGGACAGCCGATTCCGGGCGGACTCGACATAGACGAGACTGACTATAACTTTGCGGCGAAACTGTATCCACCTTCGGCCACTCCGCCGACTCCCACGCCGACGCCAACTCCCACTCCTACACCGACGCCGCCGACTCCTACTCCGACACCCACCCCTACGCCGACACCAACCCCAACGCCGACACCGGGCACGGGCACGCCGCATTCAGCGTTTTCGAGCCTGCCGTCAGCGTATCCTCTGCCGCCGGCGTATCCTCTGCCGCCGGCGACGCCTGCACCCGAGCCTGCGGCGCCGGTTGTTCCTTCGGGCGCACTTGGCAGCAACGCAACTGCCATTGTGGGCGTAGTCGGGCTCGCCGCTGTGATGGGCATAGTGGCTGCGACAGGAGTTGTAGCGGTTGTGGCGATTAATAAGGACAAATAAGGAAGGAAAACAGGCCAGCGAGAGCGGGCAAGAACAGAAGGGGAGAACGCGATAGTTCTCCCCTGTTTTTTGCTGCCGAGTGGTTATTGCGGGTGGCGCTCTTCGGGTTTCTGCTCCGGCTTCTGCTCCTGAGGATGCTGTTGGGGCGGATGCTGCTGCGGGGCAGCGTGCTGCTGTGGAGCTGGACGGCTCTCGGGCCGGGCCTCGGGCGCGGGGTGAGTCTCGGCGGGCCTTGACTCGGGTCGGGCCGTAGTTGGATGGGGCTCGGGGTGTTGCTGTTGCGGAGCAGGCTTGTACTCGGGCCGGGGTTGCGGCCTGTTTTCGGGCTGCGGAGCAGGCCGGGATTCGGGATGGTTCGCCGGGGTGGGTGCGGGTCGCGCCTCTGGGCGGCTTTCAGCGGGACGGGTTTCAGGGCGATTCGGCTGGTTGGCCGGGTGCGCTTCAGGGCGGTTCTCCGGAGCGGGCCGTGGTTCGGGCCGGTTTGCCTCGGGTCGGTTTACAGGCTCGCCCGGACGCGCTTCAGGTCTAGCCTCGGGCCGGGCTTCCGAGCCGGGGCGGGGCGCGGGGTGGTTTGCGGCGAATCGCACCTGCTCCTGCCGGACCTGGGTCTCGACTTGAGGAGGCATGGGAGCCGGGGCGCGGCGGTCGGTTTCCAGCGGACGAGGTGCGGTGAGGACGGCGGGGCGTCCATGATTGACCGAGGCCCACTGCTCACGGTTGCTGCTGGCCTGACGTGCATGCGCGACCTGCTCGGGAAGAGCCGCCATGTGACGCTCGCGAAAGGCAACGTTTTCGGCGGGAACGGGACGGAGGTTCAGGCCGCCGTGGCCTCCGTTATAGCTGATACGCGTGTTGTTGATGACGGTGACGTTGTGGACGTAGGTGTTGCGGATGATAGTCGTGTTCACCCGAGTGACGGAGGTGTTGTAGTAGAAGTTGTTGTTGCGCCAGTAGCCGCCTTCATATCCGCGACCGGTATAGCCGTAGCCGTAGTTCACGCCTCCGTAGAAGCCAATATGGGGGCCCCAATAGCCGGGGTGATAGCAGTAGCGGTTCTGCCAGAAGCCCCAGTAGCTGGGAGTCCAGAGGGCTCCGACGTAGGGGGCGATGACCCAGACGCCCGGGACCCAGTAATAGCCGGTGTTGGCGTAGCCCCAGTAGCCGGGTGTCCATAGGTAGTTGTCGCCAGGGGCGGGCGGCTGGTCGTACTCGGGCAGTTCGGGAGGCGGCGCGGAGGCGTACTCGACGGGCTGCGCCTGGCTCTGATAATCGGGAGGCGGCGCGTCGTAGTCGTAGCTCTGATCGCTAGGGGTGGCATCGCCGCCCGAGGACGCGGTCTGGTCCGGCGGCGGCGGCGGTGGGGCGCTGGACTGGGCGCCTGGCTGGGCGGGCGCCGGGGATTCGGAGCCGGATGGCACCTCCTGGGTGGTGTTCACTGCGGGTGCGAGGTTAGCCTCCGTGGCCGGATCCTGATTGTCGTCAGCGGCTTGCGTTGCGTTCTGGGCCTGGTTCTGCTGGTCTGCGTTCTTGTGGCATCCGGCGATTCCCAGCGCCAGCGCGACGGCGAACAGTGGCACAGTCTGGAAGTGGGTTGTCTTTTTCATGGCTCGCTCTTTCTCCCCAAGGTAGGATGCAGGTTCGGCGTTGGGGTCTTTCTCCTAATCTTTCGGGCAAACTTTGTCATACGGATTTCTGTTTGTTTTTTTAAACCCCGAATTCGACGGCAAGATTCGGATTGTGATTCCTTTCGCCGGGCCGGATCATCATGGAAGCGACGCTGTGAGAAGGCGGCGTCGGGGAGTGATTACGATGACGACAGCACTGGCTTTTCCGCCGGCAGGCGAGAGGACCCATTCGATGCCATCCAAGATCCCGAATTCGCATTTCGACAGTTCGGACGAGATGTGGAGGCTGGTGGCGCTGCGTGATTCGAGCGCGGACGGGCGGGTTTTTTATGGAGTCAGGACTACGGGGGTGTTCTGCCGGCCGTCGTGTTCGAGCCGGCGTCCGCGGCGGGAGAACGTGGAGTTCTTCACGGACCTGGTGTCGGCGTTCGCGGCGGGGTACCGGCCGTGCAGGCGGTGCAATCCGGCTGGGCTCAGACCTGAGGCGCAGGTGGTCGAAAACCTGGCATCGCACCTTAACTGCGACCTTGACCGTTGCGTGAAGCTGGCTGACTTGGCGCGCATCAGCGGGATGAGCCTGTTCACCGTGCAGCGGATGTTCCAGCGGGTGCTGGGGGTGAGTCCGAACCAGTATCGGGCGCACAGGCGATCGGCGGCACTTCGGGCGCGGTTGAAGGATCCGTCGGTGCGGATCACCGACGCGGTCTACGACGCGGGGTACTCGGGGCCGGCGCGGGCGTACACCAATGCGCGGCTGGGTATGCGGATGCAGGACTATCGGAATCGCGGGCGCGACCAGGCGATCGGGTATGCGATCGGGGCGTCCGCACTGGGGCGGGTGCTGGTGGCGGCGACGGAGCGGGGGCTGTGCGCCGTGATCATGGATTCGACAGAGGATGCCGTGCTGCGGCGACTCGAAGAGCAGTTCCCGGCGGCAAAGCTGACGGAGCGCGCGGACCTGACCGGATTGCTGGACCAGATACTGTCGAGCCTGACCGAGCATCCGGCGGCATTGGATCTGCCGCTCGACCTGCGGGCGACGGCGTTCCAGATGCGGGTATGGCAGGCGCTCGGGCGCATCCCGCGCGGCGAAACCCGGACATATTCGGAGATCGCGTGCGCGATCGGGCAGCCGAAGGCGGTGCGGGCGGTGGCGAGGGCGTGCGCGACGAATCCCGTGGCGGTGGTGATCCCGTGCCACAGGGTGATCGGGTCGGATGGGAAGCTGACGGGGTACCGGTGGGGCGTCGAACGGAAGCGGAAGCTGCTGGAGATGGAGAAGCGGTAGGGTGTGTCCCACTCGAACTCAACACCCTAGGGCAGCTTGCGCAGGTTGTCGCAGGCCGGCTGAAATCCTTTGTCGCAGGCCTGGCTGTAGAGAGCGCGCGCCTGTTTGATGTCGCGGTGGACGCCAAGGGCGTTCTGGTAGACCTGACCGAGATGGTTGCAGCCAAGCATGCCTCCGGCGCTGCAGACCTTCTCGAACAGCGAGCGCGCTTCGGGGTAATTCTGAGGTACACCGCGGCCGTTTTCGTAGAGGACGCCGAGATTGTCACAGCCTGGCATGTATCCGCTGGTGCAGGCCTTGTCGAAGAAGGTACGGGCCTGCGCGTCGCTTTGTGGAACGCCGCGGCCGTTCAGGTAAAGAATGCCGAGATCGTTGCACGCGCCTGGAAGTCCGCCGTTGCAGGCCTTGAGTTGGAGGGCGGCTGACTGCTGGTAGTCCTGTGTGCCGCCGACTCCGTTAAGGTACAGCACGCCGAGAGTGGAGCAGCTGTGCAGGTTGCCGCCGTTGCAGGCTTTCTGGAAAAGCGCGCGGGCCTGCGAGTAGTCGCGGGGAACGCCGCGGCCGCTCTCATAGAGCAGGGCGAGATTGTTGCAGCCATCGACGCTTCCGCCGTCACAGGCCTTTCGGCTGAGGGTAACGGCCTGAGTGTAGTCCTGAGGGACGCCCTGACCGTGCTCGTAGAGCCAGCCGAGCAGGGAGCAACTGTCCATGCTTCCGCCGCCGCAGGCGTTTGCGAGAAGCGGTTGGGCCTCGGCGAATCGCTTCTGATCGAAGAGAGCGCGGCCCTGCTGCGCCTGCGATGCGGCGCTCTTCTGCTGCTGCTGGCGCGCGGCTTTGTCGCGGGCGTCCTGCTCAGCTTTGACGCGCGCGTCGCGCACGGGCTGAAGCTGGAGGCGCACGATGGTCTGCGCGGCGGTCTTGAGGTCGACTTCCTGCTCGACCTTGTCTAGGCCGTCCTGAGTTGTGGCGTCGACCAGGTGCTGGCCGAGAGAGACGGGAAGCTTCTTCGATGCTCCGGCGTCGATGCTGCCTTTTGCTTCGCCGTCGAGGGTCCAGTTGCAGGCGAGATCGCAAGTGACGAGGATCGTGGCGCTCGAAGATTTGGCGGGAGGCTTGTTGGGCTTGAGGATAGGGCCGGTGTCCTGCTGGGCGAGGGCGGCTGTGGTGCAGAGCGCGATCAGGGTAAAGGCAGCGATCAGATTTCTGCGCATAAGCGTCACTGAGCACCGCGCAGCAGGGTGCAGCCTTCGGTCAAGCCGCCGTCGCAGGCCTTCTTGAAGTACTTGCGGGCTTCGCTGTTGTTTCCGGCGTCCTGATATAAGGAACCGAGGCTGGCGCAGCTCGCGAGATTCGCCTGCTCGCAGGCGCGCTGGTAAATGCTGCGCGCCTGGGCCGCGTCGCGCGCGCCGCCGAGTCCCTGGGCGAAGAGGTAGCCAAGGTAGTTGCAGGCGCGCATATCTCCGCTATCACAGGCCTGGGAGAAAAGCGCTCGCGCCTCGTCATACTTTTTGCCGTCGTAGGCGGATTTGCCCTGGTCGTATGGGTTCGGCTGGGCGGGATTCTGCAAGGCGGGGTTTGCCTGGGCAGGGCTGCTGCTTTGCTGAGTCTTCGGCAGAGGATTGGTGGTTCCGGACCATATATAGACGCCTGTAATCCCGCGGCTGCGTGTGTGGCCCGGGGCTGTGGCTATCGCACGGACGACGGTTCCGCTGGGCAGGCCATCGAGAGGCTGCGTGTAAACGCGCGACGTCTCAGTGGGTGGAGTGCCGTCTAGGGTGTAACGGATTGTGGCCTGGGGCGTGGCATCAGAGATCACGACGAGTTGCGGCAGCGAATACGTGCCGCCGGGGGGAATCAGCATTGGGACAGCTGCCTGCGGCGTCCCGCGCAGGAACTTCAATCCGAACCAGATGCCCGCGCCGATAACGACGATCAAAGCAGCCAAGAGGGCCAGTTTCGGGACTGGTGAACGCCGCCTGACAGTCGTGACAGGTTCGGCGGCGGGAGGGGTCTGAATTCCCGGCTGAGCTGTAGGTATGGCGGTCCTCGCGGCCGGCAGCGGTTCCGCTGCGGCAGCGGGATAAGACGCGAGACCGGCCTGCCCTCCAGATATCGAGACCGGTGTGGGCGCAGGCTGCGCAGGCGCCGCGGCCGGCGTGAAGACGGACTGAGCAGGGGTCACGACAGGCTGTGCAGGCTGCAAAACAGGAGTGGGTACAAAGGGCGCTGGGGGTGTCCCTGCGGTCGTTGTTCCTAACGGCGGGGGTCCGGACGACGGGGATCCAGACAGCGGGGGCGGCAACATCGGCGCGAGCGCTTCGACCAGAGCGACGGCAGACGGGAAGCGCTGCTCCCGCTCCCGACCCAGAAGGCGCATTACGAGCGCTTCCAGTTCGGGATAGTCGCGGGCGAGATCGGGGCGGAGGCTGCTGAGCGGTGCGGGCACTCCCTGAAGATGTTGGAACATCCAGCCTTCGGGATTGACGGCGCTGAAAGGGGTCCGTCCGGCGAGCATCTCGTAGAGTATGCCGCCGAGGGCGTAGAGATCGGTCCGGCCGTCGAGTTCGTTGCCCGGCGTGCCGCGCCACTGCTCGGGAGCGGCGTACTCGGGCGTGAGGAGCAGGCCGTGGGTGCGGCTGAGGTTGGTAATGTTGTCGGTCATGACAGAGATGCCGAAATCGAGCACCTTTGCCTGCAGTCTGCCGTCCAGCTCTACTTTTAGCAGAATGTTTTCCGGCTTGATGTCGCGATGAATGGCGCCGCGCGCATGGGCGGCGGCAAGACCCGCCGCGATGTCACGCGTAATCTGCAGCGCCCGCGCTACCGGCAGCGGTCCTTTTGCCTCGCGGAGGACGGTACGCAGGCTGGGTCCAGCGATGTATTCCAAGGCGATGAAGAGGGTGCCGTCGTCGTCCTGGTCAAGGTCGGTGACCTCGACGATATTCGGATGGCGCAACTGATAAGCGGCGCGAGCCTCGTTGCGGAATCGCTTGACGAACTGCGGGTTGCGGCTCAGTTCGGCAGCGAGGAACTTCAGGGCGACTTGTCCGCCGAGGAGGGAGTGCTCGGCAAGGTAGACAATGCCCATTCCGCCCTGTCCCAGCTTGCGGACGATGCGGTACTTGTTCCGGATGATGCGATCTGGCTCAAGCTCCCGCGTTTCGATCAGGACGGCACCATCGGTGGGACAGGTGGCGCGCTGGTCCGGATACGGCGTGTCGCAGACAGGACAGGTCTTCATCGCTCCTTCGCTTGGGGAAATCCCCGCGGGGAAGTGCGTGGCAGAAGCATAGCACCTGGGGACAGCTCCTGTGAGAGCGAGGAGCTCTCAGGCCTGGGAAACGTAGATGAAGCGAATCAGGAAGAGCAGGGCAAGCACGTAGAGGAGCCAGTCCTGGCGGCGGAATTTTCCGCCGAGGATGTGGACGGCGGCGTAGGAGATGACTCCGAAGCCGAGGCCGTTGGCGATCGAGGCGCTGAGCGGGATCATGACCAGAGTCAGGAACGCGGGGATGGCGGAGAGCGGCTCGGTCCAGGGGATCTCGGTGATGGTGGTGAGCATGAGGCTGCCGACGATGATCAGTGCCGGAGCAGTCGCGGCGGGAGGGACGATGCCGACGAGCGGCGCGGCGAAGAGCGCCAGGAAGAAGCCGAGTCCGGTGACGATGGCGGTCACGCCGGAGCGGCCTCCGACGGCGACACCGGCGGTGGACTCGACGTAGCTGGTGACGGTGGAGGTCCCGGCGAGCGATCCAACGACGGTCGCGGCGGCGTCGGCAAAAAGAATACTGTTCAAGCGCGGGATGTGGTGGCCGTGCTCGATGAGTCCGGCTTTTTTGGCGACGGCGACGAGGGTTCCGAGGTTGTCGAAGAGATCGACGAAGAAGAAGACGAAGATGATTTCGACCAGGCCTATGTGGATGGCGGAGCGGATGTCGAGCTTGAACATCGTACTGGTGACGTCGTGCAGATTGTAGGAATAACGCTGCCAGTGGACGAGACCGAAGGGGATGGCGGCGACGGTGACGGCGACGACTCCGATGAGGATGGCTCCGCGGACGCGCCAGACCTGGAGGGTGGCGATGATGAGGACGCCGACCAAGGCGAGCGCGGTCTGCGGGGCGCGGATGTCGCCGAGGGTGATGAGGGTCTCGGGTTGGGGGACGATGATGCCGGCGTTGTGGAGTCCGATGACGGCGATGAAGAGTCCAATGCCTCCGGCGACCGCGGCGTAAAGCTCGTGCGGGATGCTGCGCAGGATGAGCTGGCGGATGCCGAGTCCTGTGAGCAGGAGAAACGCGACTCCGGAGATGAAGACGGCGCCGAGGGCGGTCTGCCAGGGAATGCCCATCTTGAGGACGACGGTGTAGGTGAAGTAGGCGTTGAGTCCCATGCCGGGGGCGAGCGCGATGGGATAGCGGGCGATTATGCCCATCAAGATGGATCCGAAGGCGGCCGAGAGGCAGGTTGCGGCGGTGACGGCGGGCAGCGGGATTCCAGCTTTGGCGAGGATGGCGGGGTTCACCAGGACGATGTAGGCCATGGTGATGAAGGTGGTGAGCTCCGGCGAAGAATTCCGTACGCCAGTTGGTGCCCAGGCGGGAGAACTCGAAATAGCGTTCGAGGGCGGAGCGCATGTTCCATAAAACCACAGGTTTGGGGAAGTGCAAACGAAGTTGTTCGCGCGCGGAGGCAGCGCGTCCAGACTCCGTCAAATTTTTGTTGATACCTTGACTATCTACAATCGCGTAGTGTAGATAGTCGAGGTATGGGCAAACCGAGCGATCTGGTGCAGGGGACTCTCGACCTGCTGATTCTGAAAACGCTGTCGACTGAGGCGAGGCATGGCTGGGCGATTGCGAAGCGCATCCAGCAGCTTTCGGGCGAGGTGCTGCAAGTACAGCAGGGATCGCTTTATCCGGCGCTGCATCGGCTGGAGCAGCAGGGCTGGATCAAGGCGAAGTGGATGGAGAGCGAGACGGGACGGCAGGCCAAGTTCTATTCGCTGACGGCGGCCGGGCGGGCGCAGCTCGAGAAGGAGACGGCGAGCTGGGAGCGGCTGTCGGGCGCGATCAATCTGATCGTGCAGGAGAGCTAGGGAACACGGAGCAGGAGGGATCATGCGCTGGCTGTCGCGGTTGCGGATGCGGATCGAGATGCTTTTCGGGCGCGGGCGCGCGGCAGACCGGCTCGATGACGAGCTTCAGTTTCACCTCGACCAGCAGATAGCGGAAAACCTTGCGAAAGGGATGAGCGCCGAGGAAGCACGGCATGCGGCGCTGCGGGCGTTCGGGAATCCCACGGCGCTGAGAGATCAGACCAGGGAGACGTGGAACTGGAGCGGGGTGGAGTCTATGCTGAGGGATTCGCGTATTGCTGCACGGACGCTGGTACGGGCGCCGGGGTTTGCGCTGGCGGCGATTCTGGTGATGGCGTTAGGAATCGGGGCGAATATTGCGCTGTTTACCGTGGTACATGCGGTGCTGCTCAAGCCCCTTCCGTTTAAAGATCCGGACCGGCTAGTCAGGCTATACGAACATAGCACCGTCACCGACTTTCCTTTCAATAACAGCGCGGCTGGGGTATTCGCGGAATGGAAGAAGCACAGCCAGAGCTTTTCCGATCTGGCTATCTGCGGCTATGCGGGATACAACCTATCGGGAACAGGGGGGCAGTTGCCGGAGAATGTGCGCGCCGGCGTTCTGTCGTGGACGATGCTTCCCACGCTTGGCATACAACCGGCTCTGGGGCGTAACTTTACCGCGGCTGACGATCAGCCTTCGGCCAACGGGACAGTGCTTTTGAGCTGGGGTTTATGGAAGCGCCGCTTTGGCGGCAATCCCGGCGTCCTGAACCAGACGATCCTACTCGATGGTAAGCCGTACACGGTGATCGGAGTGATGCCGGATTGGTTTGGCTATCCGCAGCAGGCGATGCAGTTATGGACACCCTTTTACCATGAAGAACCGACAAGCGCGGTGGAGGCTCTTGACGACCATTCCTTCACCGCAATTGGACGGCTGAAGCCCAAGGTGACGCAGGTGCAGGCGGTAGCCGAGCTTTCTCTGATTACGGTACGCATTCGCAAGGAGCATCCCGATCTGGTGTTTGTCAGCAACGGGGCAAATGCACGGCCGCTGCTGGACTCGATTGTCGGAGACCTGAAGACGCCTCTCTACGTGCTGCTTGCAGCTACGGGCTGCGTGCTTCTGATTGCGTGTCTGAATGTAGCCAATCTGCTAGTGGCGCGAACTGCCGCGCGTAGAAAAGAGCTGGCGATTCGGACGGCGCTGGGCAGCAGCCGGATGCGCCTGCTCCGCGAGCATCTGATGGAGAGCCTGATCCTGTCGGCGGCCGGCGGCGCGGTGGGGTTCCTGCTGGCCTGCGGTGTTTTGAAGTGGCTCGTGGCTACACGGGACGAGATGGCCCGGGTGTCGGCCATTCACGTGGACTGGGTGGTGGCCCTCTTCACGCTGGCGTTGATCGTGCTGTGCGCGTTCTTTGCCGGAATGATCTCAGCATTTTCCGCAAAGAGCGAGCAGGTGCTCGGGGCGCTGCAGGAGTCGTCGCGGTCCTACAGCGCCGGCCAGAGCCGCGCACGGCTGCGCAAATCGCTGCTCGTAGTGGAAGTGGGGCTGACGGTGGTTCTTCTGGTGGGAGCCGGGCTGCTGCTGAAGAGCTATGACAGGCTGCGCGCGGCCGATCTTGGGTGCATCACGCGCGGCGTGCTGACGATGGGATTTGATTTGCCGAAGACGCGGTATGCAAATGCGGCACAGCGAGCGAACTTTTTCGACACGCTGCTAAATCGCGTGCGGAACCTGCCGGGTGTGCAGGCTGCCGGGCTGGTCTTTCCGGTGGTTCCCGGCGACGGCTATGGAGGGGACCACGGGTTCACGATTGTCGAGCATCCTCCTCTGCTCCTGGGGAAAGGAGTGTTTGCGATTCACCGTTGGGTCGATTCGGGATATTTCTCCGCTATCGGCATTCCAATGCTGCGCGGCCGGGTTTTTGGAGACAACCAGCGGCCGGGTCACGCAACAGAGGCCATCATCAGTGAATTGTTCGCGAAGCAATATTTTCCCAATGAGGATCCAATCGGCAAGCACCTGAAAATCGTAGGCATGGGCACGCATGCGTACGAAATCGTCGGGATCGTCGGCGACACTCGCTTCGAAGTCGGCGAGCCTCCGCGGCCAATGATGTATTTCGCCCTTGATGCGGACGACGATATGAACGGGGCTTCGCTGGTGATCCGGTCGCCTGGGGACGTGACCCGGTATGCCATCCCTGTGCAACGAATCGTGCAGGAGTTGGATCGCGAACTACCGGTGTCCGGCATTCTCACGATGGACCAGGTCATCGGCAGGAACACTGCCGACGCGAGCTTCGATGCGACACTGCTGATGGTCTTTGCCGCATCGTCACTGCTGCTTGCCGCTGTGGGGCTTTTTGGAGTGCTGTCGTATGTGGTGGCCCAGCGCACCGGCGAGATCGGCATCCGCATGGCGCTTGGCGCGCAGCGAGAGCAGGTGGCGGGGCTGCTGCTCGGTGACGGGCTGCGTCCGGCGCTCTATGGGCTGGTTCTGGGGCTGGCCGCGAGCGCGGTGGTGACGCGGCTGATCGAGTCGATGCTCTACCAGACGCGTGCGCTCGATCCGCTGGTGATGGTCACGGTGAGCCTGATCCTGCTGGGCGTAGCGGCGGCGGCGTGCCTGCTGCCGGCGTGGCGGGCTTCGCGACTGGATCCGATGCAGGCATTGCGGACGGAGTGAGGAGAAAAACATGCGGTGGCTCGACAAGGCACGGATGCGGGTCGACATGCTCTTCGGGCGCGGGCGCGCGGCTGACCGGCTCGATGAAGAGCTGCGCTTCCATATCGAGCAGCAGATTGCCGAGCATGTTGCCGCGGGGATGAGTCCAGAGGAGGCGCGTCATGCGGCGCTGCGGGCGTTCGGCAATCCCACTGCGCTGAGAGATCAGACCAAGGAGACGTGGAGCTGGAGTGGGGCGGAATCAATGCTGCGCGAGGTACGGATCGCGATGCGGACGCTCGGGCGGACGCCGGGCTTCGCGCTGATCGCGATTGGTGTGATGGCGCTCTGCATCGGCGCCGCGACATCGCTGTTCACAGTGATGCGGTCGGTGCTGCTGAGGCCGCTGCCTTTTAAAGATCCGGGCAAGCTGGTGATGGTCTATGAGCATTTTCGCGATCCCAGCATGAATTCGGTGGAGTTCAACTACAACTCTGTTGCCCCGGGTGACTACTACGACTGGCGCGCGCAAACCCACGGCTTTGAAGACATGGCCGCGTGGCGCTACTGGCAATTTAACCTGACCGGAGAGCATGGAGAGCTGCCGGAACTGGTGGAATCGCGCGGCGGGAGCTGGAACCTGTTTCCATTGCTCGGCGTGCAGGCAGTCTACGGGCGCACCTTTGTCGAGAGCGAAGACCGTACGGATGGAAACGCCGTGATGCTCACGTGGAGCATTTTCGAGCGGAGGTTTGGCGGGAATCCGTCGATTGTCGGCAGGCAAATCCATCTTGATGGGAAGCCGTATACGGTGGTGGGCGTGCTTCCGGAGTCGTTCACCTATCCCGACGCGAAGGTGCAGGTGTGGGTTCCGTTCCGGTCGGGACTGACTGCGGAGGATCTGCAATACCACGACCACCACTGGTGCCGCGTGGTGGCGCGTCTGAGGCCGGATGTGAGCCCGGCCAGCGCTCTGAGCCAGGTAGAGGCAGTGCAGTACCAGGAGCATTTACAGAACCTGCATGAGCCGGTGGCAGAGGGCGCGGTAACGAGAACGCTTTCGGATGACCTGGCGCGCGATGTGAAGAAGCCGCTGATCATCCTGCTGTACGCAGTGGGCTGCGTGCTGCTGATCGGCTGCCTGAATGTGGCCAACCTGATGGTGGCACGATCTGCGGCGCGGCAGAAAGAAATCGCGATCCGGAGTGCGCTGGGGGCACGCAGGAGCACGCTGATCCGCGAGCAGCTGGTGGAAAGCCTACTGATTTGCATTGCCGGCGGCGTGGCCGGAGTGCTGTTGTCGCTGGTGGCGACGAGATGGCTAGTGAGCGCGTGGCGTGATCTGCCCAGCGCGCAGGGCATCCATGCGGACTGGGTTGTGCTGGGGTTCGCCTCCGTGCTTGTCTTCGCGGCGGGTCTGCTGGCGGGTCTGCTGCCGGCGATCTTGTCGACGGGCAAGGGCGCGATCGCGGCACTGCAATCTACGTCGCGGAGCACGGCGGGCAGCCAATCGCGCACGGCGCTGCGCAAGACGCTACTTACGGTGGAGATTGCGACGACAGTGGTCCTGCTCATCGCCGCCGGGCTTCTGCTCAAGAGCTTCTGGCGGCTGCGGACGACGGATGTAGGTTGCGTGACGGACAACGTGCTGACGATGGGCTACAGCCTTCCGACAAAGAAATACGGCAGTCCAGAGAAAGTGAATGCATTCAACGAGACGCTGCTGGAGCGGGTGCGCGCCATGCCGGGTGTGCGCGCAGCGGCACTGGGTTCGATCCTGCCCGGCGCCGGATACGGCGGCGATGACACTTTCACTATTCCCGGGCATCCACCGATCGCGGCCGGCGCGGCGCTGCCAGTGGCACTCTACCGGTGGGCCGATCCCGAATACTTCAGTGCATTGCAAATCCCATTGTTAAGCGGGCGTTTCTTTACCAGCCAGGACCGCGCCGGACATCCGAAAACGGTTGTCATCAGCCGCCAGCTCGAGCAGCAATACTTCCCGGGCGAGAATCCGCTGGGCAGGTATCTCCATGTGGGCGCAATGGGTGAGGTCGATTACCAGATCGTCGGCGTGGTTGGCGACACGCTGTACCAGGTGGGGGAGCCGGTCATGGCTGAGATGTACTTTCCGGTCCTCACCGGGGAGAGCGATAGGGGAATGACGCTTGCAGTACAGACAGCGTCCGATCCGCTGGCGCTTTCGGTCCCCATTCAGAAGCAGATTGCGTTGCTGGATCCGGAACTGCCGGTTTCCGATGTTCTAACGATGCAGCAGATCATCGAGCAGTCGTTGGGCAACGCCAGCCTGAGCGCCGGCCTGGTGCTGGCCTTCGCATTGCTGTCGCTGATGCTGGCATCGGTGGGGCTGTACGGAGTGCTCTCGTACCTGACGACGCAGCGGACGGGCGAGATCGGGGTTCGCATGGCGCTTGGCGCACAGCGCGAGCAAGTTGTGCGGCTGATGCTTGGGGACGGGTTGCGTCCGGCGCTGTATGGGCTGGTGCTTGGGTTTGCGGTCAGTGCCGGGGCGGTGCGCTTGATTCAGTCGATGCTTTATGGAACCCGTCCGCTCGATCCAGGGATCTTTGCGGCTGTGGCCGCGACGCTTCTGGTGGTGGCAGGGGTGGCCTGCATCGTTCCGGCGTGGAGGGCGTCGCGGATCGATCCGGTGCAGGCGTTGAGAGCGGAGTAAGACAGAACACAGAACTCCGGGAAACAGGAGGGATCATGCGCTGGCTCAACCGGCTTGGGATGCGGATCGAGATGCTGTTTCGGCGTGGCCGCGCGGCGGGGCGGCTGGATGAGGAGTTGCGCTTCCACCTCGAGCAGCAGATGGCCGAGAACCTGGCTGCGGGGATGAGCCCGGAGGAAGCGCGTCATGCGGCGGCGCGGGCGTTCGGGAATCCGGCGGCGCTGAGGGACCAGGCGCGGGAGACGTGGAGCTGGAGCGGCGTGGAGTCGGTGCTGCGGGATGGGCGGATCGGAGTGAGGACGCTGATGCGGGCTCCAGGGTTTGCGCTGACCGCGGTAGGGATTATGGCGCTGGGCATCGGGGCCAACGTGGCGTTGTTTACGGTGGTGCGGTCGGTGCTGCTGAAGCCGCTGCCTTATGCGGATCCGGACAGGCTGGTGTCGGTTTATGAGCATGAAAGCAAAGAACAGGTGACTGGCTTCCATGCTTACATGCCAGTGGCTGCGGGCGTCTTCGACGAGTGGAAGAAGGCAGTCGGGCCGAACGCGGCCGAACTGGCGATGGTTTCACCATGGCAGGGCTACAACGTGTCGGCGGAGGGAGGCAAGCTACCGGAACAGGTGGAGGCGGGCTGGTGCTCGTGGAATTTCTTCTCGATGCTGGGTGTTCAGCCTGCGCTGGGCCGCGGTTTCACTGCATCAGACGACAAGCCTGAGGCGATGGGAACGGTGATGCTGTCATCGTCGTTCTGGAAGCGGCGGTACGAGGGCGATCCAGGAGTGATTGGAAGAAAGATCTGGCTGGACGCAAAGCCGTACACCATTATCGGCGTGCTGCCGTCGTCGTTGGTGTATACGAGCGCATTTGGCGGTAACACATTGCAGCTCTGGACGCCGGTGAGGCATGAGGCTCCAAAGTGGCTGATCGAAACCTTCGGTGATCATGAGTTCCTGGGCATCGGCAGGCTCGCGCCCGGCGCTACACAGGCCGCGCTTATCAGCCAACTCGACACGGTGCAGAAACGGATCAAGGCTAGCCATCCCGAACCCGCAGTGCATGACGGGGTGATCGGGCGTCCGATGCTGGATGACGTAGTTCAGGAATATAAGACGCCTCTCTATGCGCTGCTGGCGGCGACCGGATGCGTTCTGCTGATTGCCTGCCTGAACGTGGCCAGCCTGCTGGTGGCGCGCACGGCGGCGCGGCGCAAGGAGATGGCGATCCGCGCGGCGCTGGGTGGAGGGCGTCTGCGGCTGTTGCGCGAGCGATTGATGGAGAGCCTGCTGCTTTCGGCGGCGGGCGGGGCGGCGGGACTGCTGCTGGCGTGGGGCGCGTTGGAGTGGCTAATTCATGCGCGGGAGGGGATGAACCGGGTTGAGGCGATCCGGATCGACGGCGTCGTGATTGCGTTCACGGGCGGCGTGATTGTGTTGTGCGCGGTGTTCTCCGGGCTGATTGCCGCGCTGGGCAGCGAGAACCGAAGTATCCTCGCTTCGCTGCAGGAGTCGTCGCGCGCGCACAGCGGCGGGCAGGGACGAGCGGCGCTGCGCAGAGTAATGCTGGTGCTGGAAGTCGGCATCACCGTCGTTCTGCTGGTGGGAGCGGGGCTGCTGCTCAAGAGCTATCAGCGGCTGCGCTCGACGGACTTGGGCGTACCGGCAGACAACGTTCTGACGATGCACTTCGGGCTTCCCGATGTGCGCTATAAAGACTCAACTCAGCGGGTGGCCTTTTTCGAGCAATTGATCGAGCGTGTTCGCGCGCTGCCGGGGGTGCAGTCGGCGGGACTGGTCACGTCGGCACCGGGGCAGGGCTGGGGTGGCGACGAATTGGTCAGCGTGGTGGAGCATCCTCCGCTGCCCAAGGGAGTGGGCCTCGACCTGATGCACCGGGGTGCTGATCCGGGGTATTTCACAGCAGCGGGGATTCCACTTCTCAAAGGCCGGACGTTCGCGGCGAACGAGCGGCTGGAGCGCGCCAATGTTGCGGTCATCAGCCAAGGCGCGGCCAAAAAGTACTTCCCTGGGGAAGACCCGATCGGCAAGCATATCAAGATGGAGGATGGGCATAGCTTCGAAATAGTGGGCGTGGTGGGCGATACACGCTGGCTCATCTCCCAGCCGCCGAATCCGACGATGTATATCCCGATCTACGGCAATGGTTACAGCATTGCGACCATAGTGATTCGCTCGACTCACGATGTGAACCAGCTGGCGATGCCGATCCAAAAGCTGATCGGGCGGCTGGATGCCGACCTGCCGGTTTCCGTGACGACGTTGGAGGAGACACTCCATCGGACCACGGCCGACTCTCAGTTCGACTCTCTGCTGGTGGTGGCCTTTGCGGTAATCGCGCTGGTGCTGGCGGCAGCAGGTCTTTATGGCGTGCTGGCATACCTGATTACCCAGCGAAAGACAGAGATCGGCGTCCGCATTGCCATCGGAGCTCAGCGCGAGCAAGTGGTGCGGCTGATGCTCAGCGATGGGCTGCGTCCGGCGCTGTACGGGCTGATTCTGGGGCTTGGGGCAAGCGCGGTGGTGACGCGGCTGATCGAATCGATGCTCTACCAGACCAAAGCGCTTGACCCGACGGTGTTGGCCGCGGTGAGCGGTATCCTGCTGGCGGTCGCGGCGGCGGCGTGCCTGCTGCCGGCCTGGCGGGCATCGCGTGTGGACTCGATGCAGGCGCTCAGGACGGAGTGAGAAAGAGCTTCTAGCTTCTAGCTGCTAGCTAGTCAGGTCTCAGCTCTCGGTTTCGGGCGGGTTGGCGGAATTTGACGGGCTTTTCACGGGTCCGAGCGGGTGCTTGAATTGACACTCCGAAATGGCGGCTCTATAGTTTAAACGTAGGCCGCGTGCGGGATAAACGCGCGGATCTGCATTGAAGTTCCTCCTTGCCCCTGCCTGCCGGATGCTCCAAAACGGAGCCGACTTTGTATCAGGCCAACCACGTTGGTCTGGACGGGTCCCCTTCGCTGCATTCGCGCTCTCACGGGGCAGCGGTGGAGCAGCGATTCCCGAATCTTCGCGCGGTTCAATGAATCTTAGAGAAATGGCGAAGAAATCTGCAGTGTTGAAGCGGGTCGAACGGTTTGATCAGCCACTCCGATGGACTGCAGGGCGGCGTTTCGGGGCCGTCGACCAAAATCCCGGAGCTGGCTGTTATGGCAGACGTCCTTAATCCTGAACAAGTCGAGAACAATCCTCTGAACACCGAACTGGAAACCCCTACGCTTGAAGCCGCGACGGATCCCGCCGATTCGTCGATTGAGATCAACCACCACCCGGAAGCTGCTTCCCCGGAGGCGGCCGAAGCCGCAGCAGCACCGGTCGACACCACCGATTCCGCCACCGAATCTACAGCCGATTCCGGGGCCCCCGAAGACATCGATTTTGGAAGCATGGAAGATTTTGCCGCCGCGCTCGAGTCGTTCGATCGCGAGCAGGCTGCCGAAGCAGCCGCACAGGCCTTCGACGAGACCATTGTGGCGGGCACGGTCATCAAGCTGACGGACAAGCACGTCGTCGTTGACGTGGGACTCAAGTCCGAGGGGCTGATTCCTCTGGAGCAGGTGGTCGATCACGCCGGGCAGCCGAAGCTGAAGCCTGGCGACCCCGTCGAGGTTGTCATTGAGCGTGAGGAGCCCGAGGGCGGCTACCTGCTGAGCTACGAGAAGGCGCAGCGGCATCGCGTGTGGGACACGATCGAGAAGGCCGCTCAGGAGAAGACGCCGGTTACCGGCATCGTGCTCGGACGGGTGAAGGGTGGATTGACGGTCGACATCGGCATCAAGGCGTTCCTGCCCGGGTCGCAGCTCGAAATCCGGCCGGTGCGGAATCTCGATGCGTATATCGGCCACCCGATTGAAGTCCGCGTGATCAAGCTGAACAAGAAGCGCGGCAACGTGGTGGTTTCGCGGAAGGAGATCCTCGAAGAGGAGCAGAATGCGAAGCGATCGACGACGCTCGAACACCTCGAGGAAGGCAGTGTGCTGACCGGCACGGTAAAGAACCTGACCGACTACGGCGCGTTTGTTGACCTGGGCGGGATCGACGGTCTGCTGCACATCACCGATATGTCCTGGGGACGGCTGACGCATCCGCGCGACCTGGTGAATGTGGGCGACGAGATCCAGGTGAAGGTGCTGAAGTTTGACAAAGACAAGCAGCGGGTTTCGCTGGGATTCAAGCAGCTGACGCCGGATCCGTGGCTGGATGCCGTCGAGCGGTATCCGATCGGGGCGCGGGTGCGCGGGCGCGTGTTGAGCGTGACCGACTACGGCGCATTCGTCGAGTTGGAGCAGGGCATTGAAGGCTTGGTCCACGTCTCGGAGATGACCTGGTCGAAGCGGATGAAGCATCCCTCGAAGCTGGTCAAGCCGGGCGATGAGGTCGAGACGGTGGTGCTGGCTGTAAATCCCTCCGACCGGCGCATCTCGCTGGGAATGAAGCAGCTTCTGGAGAATCCGTGGGAGCACCTGACGGAGCGCTACCCGGCCGGAACGATAGTTGAGGGCCGCGTACGCAACCTTACGGACTTCGGTGCGTTTATCGAGATCGAGGACGGTATCGACGGCCTGGTCCACGTGAGCAACCTGAGCTGGACCAAACGGGTGAAGCATCCTTCGGAAGTGCTGAAGAAGGGCGAAAAGGTCAAGGCTGTGGTGCTGGGTGTCGAGCCCGAGAACCGCAGGCTGTCGCTGGGCATCAAGCAGTTGCAGCCTGATGTCTGGGATACGTTCTTCGCGCAGCATCGTGTGGGCGACGTTGTCCACGGCAAGGTTCTGCGGACGGCCCAGTTCGGCGCGTTCGTCGAGATTGCCGAGGGCGTCGAAGGTCTGTGCCATGTATCGGAGGCAGTCGATTCGCACGGCGCTCCGATCAAACTGGAACAGGGCCAGGAGCACGACTTCAAGATCATCAAGATGAATCAGGATGAGAAGAAGGTCGGGCTGAGCCTGCGCGGTGTGGGCGAGGAAGCCAGCCGGGCGGACGTCGAGGCCTACAAGGCTCCGGTGTCGAGCTCGACGACCACCCTGGGTGAAATCATGAACTGGAAGCGGCAGTAAGCAAGGGCTCAGGAAACAGGTACCAGGGAACAGAAAAAACAAGCGCCACCCTGATTGGGTGGCGTTTTTGTTTTGGGCGGCAGCCGACCTTGAATATGCTGAATCGCGGGAGGAATGATTTGCCGGTTAGTGAACGTCGCCCCCGAGAACACGATCGCTCGCAGGCTCCACGCAAGATGGGCCGCCCGAGAGCTGAATGAGCATTGGATGGTCTGGGATGAGGCTCGACTGATAACGTTTCCGGCAAACGGTCTGGCCGATTTGGTTTGCTACTGCGTCACCTGCGCGATTTCCTTCTTCAAGGTCGCGTACTCGGCGTCGGAGAAGACGCCGGAGCTTTTCCATCGAATCCTTCCGTCGGGGCCGAGCAGGAATACGTAGGCCTTGTTGTCGTCGGTGAAGCCGATGCGCTTCTTCCAGGCGTCCTCGTCGTGCTCCATGGCGATGCAGCGGTCCTGCGCCTGCTCAGACATGCTCTTCTTCGAGCTGGAGACGATCATGCCGCGCACGAATTTCGGAGCCGCTTCGATCATCATCAACGTGTAGGGATGGCCCAAGGCGGGGAAATCCTTCTCGATGTGCTCGCTCCAGAGGGCGCTGTCCTTGCCTCCGGTGCGGCTAAAGGAGAACGAGACGACGGCCGGCTTGCCGGCTGCCGCTGCCGGCAGTGTCAGTTGCTTGCCGGAGAGCGTAGGGCCGGAGATCTCGGGGAGGGCGTCGCCGGTGTGAAGGGGGATCTGCGCGTTCGCTCCAAGACAGCAGAAGGAGGCGAGCAAAACCGCCAGAATCAAAGACCGGCGCAGCATAGTCCTTCAGGTTACGCGGTGGGCGCAGCTAAAGTTCGGTCGGCGGCGTGAATTTACCGTCATGTGGTGGCTTCAGGCCAAAGATGCAAAGGCGATGTTGGGACTGACTGGCCGTCGCGACACATTGTTATGCTTTCGATTTCGCGAACGGGAAGCCGCCTGACGCATACTGGCTCTTTCACAAGGCCGATGGTTTGTGATAGAAGGAAACACTCACCCCCTGGCCAGGTTGCGGCCGGGGCAAATAAAAGAAATCGCTTTCAAGCGAACCAAAATGGGAACAAAATGATGCCCTTCCGGTGTCTATAGGTGTTAACAACGTTTTTGCTCGTGCGAGGTTGGCCATGTTTGAAGACGCTCTGATGGAGTCCGGTGGAAGGATCAAGACCAAGAGCAAGTACTACACAATCGTGGGCATCATACTGAACTTCTCGATTGTGGCCGCCCTGGTTCTTTATCCCTTGATCTATCCAGAAGCATTACCCAAGGCGATGATGAGCACCCTGCTGGTTGCGCCACCGCCGCCACCGCCGCCGCCACCACCACCGCCGCCGGCGCCGGTTCACATCCAGAAGGTGGTTTCGGAGATGCTGAACAATCAGCTCACCGCTCCGACGAAAATTCCCAAAGACATCAAGATCGTGAAGGATGAGGCGCCGCCTGCACCAGCGGGCGCCGGGGTCGCGGGCATGGACGGGATGGCGGGTGGAGCCGCCGGTGGAATCGGTAGCATCCTTGGTGGTATCGGCACCGGACCTGCACCTGTGGTGAAGGCTGCAGCGCCCAAGAAGATAGCAGTCTCGGCCGGTGTGATCGCAGGTAATAAGATTTCCGGTTCGATTCCGCCCTATCCCCCGATTGCCAAAGCGGCCCGAATTCAGGGAACGGTTGTGCTGCAGGCAACCATCTCGAAGGGGGGTACGATCGAAAATCTTCATGTTCTTAGCGGTCCGCCGATGCTGCAGCAGGCTGCAATGGACGCTGTGAGGACCTGGCGTTACAAGCCCTACCTGCTCAATGGCGAGCCGGTTGAGGTTGAGACCCAGGTCAACGTCATCTTCACCCTCGGCGGCTGACATCCCTGGCAGGATCCGCCCGTGCATCCGGGCAGCTTGTGCCTGCAGTTGTCGTAGGTCTGATCGATTCCCAAGCATTTACTCCCTAGGAGGAAAGACTCAGTGATTCTCGCTCATCTCAATCAAGTCGTTTTCCACCCAGCAGCCCTTGCCCTGTTCCAGGATCAGCAGTCGGTCGGATTCAGCCCCGTCGATCTGTGGAACAACATGGGATGGCTGGCCCGTGGCGTGGTGTTCGTGCTCTTTATCATGTCGATCTGGTCGCTGGCGGTAATCATCGATCGCTATCTTTACTTCAACGCAGCCCGCAAGCAGTCGCGTGAGTTTGCTCCCCGTGTGGCGGGCGCGTTGAAGGAAGGCAAGCTCGATGAGGCGATCAAGGTTGCCGATCGCAACAAGAAGTCGCATCTGGCAGAAGTGGTGACCGCCGGGCTTCAGGAGTTCCGGAACTTTGGCAGCGGCGGGGCAATCACGGCCGAGCAGATCGAGTCTTCGAAGCGCGCCCTGGAGCGCTCCGAGGCGATTGTTCATGCCAAGCTGAAGCGCGGTCTGGGCGGCCTGGCGACCATCGGTTCGACGGCTCCGTTCGTGGGACTGTTCGGAACGGTCGCCGGTATTCTGAAGGCCTTCCAGGAAATCGCTACCCAGAAGACGCCGGGTATTGGCGCGGTTGCAAGCGGTATCTCAGAAGCGCTAGTGACGACCGCGTTCGGTCTTCTTGTGGCTATCCCGGCGGTTATGACTTTCAACTACTTCACCAACAAGGTTGAGGCGTTTGACGTTGAGATGGACAACTCCTCAAGCGAGTTGATCGATTACTTCATCAAGCAGAGCAAGCGCTAGTTGTTTCCGAGCGAGAATCATCGGACAGGGCGGAGCCGGATCTGAATCCATCCGGCTTCGCTTGCCGCAGGATTTCGCAAGGCGCGAAGAGAAGCCCGTAGACGGAGCCACAAGAATGTCAATTGTAGTTAGAAACGAAGGCGCCAAGGTCAACTCGAACATCAATGTGACGCCGATGGTGGACGTCATGCTGGTGCTGCTGATCATTTTTATGGTCATCACGCCAATGCTCGAAAACAAGGTGAACGTGACGCTGGCCCAGACCCAAAACGCCGTGGCGATGGAAGACGCGAGCAAGGAAGATGCTATTACCATCGCGATTACGCGCGACAGCAAGGTATTTCTCGGCCAGGACCAGGTGACCATCGCCGATCTGGGACCGAAGGTTGCGGACCTTCTACAAAACAAGACGAGCAAGATGGTCTACTTCCGGTCCGACGCGCGGGCGCACTACGGCACGGTGATGGACGCAATTGATGCGGTCCGGACGACCGGCGTTGACGAGGTCGGACTGCTGACGGAGAACCGCAGCCCGAACAAGCCGCCCACAGGCGGAGAGTAGAAGGCGTATCGGCCCGATCGTCCTAATGGGCGAGATCGATGGCTTGCCGCGCCGATTTGAGATTGCATCCTCGGGTTGAGCGACCCGAGAAAAGAGGAACTGACTTATGGGAATGGCAACTGGCGGTCCGGGCGGACTTAACTCGGACATCAATGTAACTCCCCTCATCGACGTGTTGCTGGTGCTGCTGATTATCTTCATGGTGATCGTGCCAATAACTCCGAAGGGGCTGGACGCTCTGGTGCCGCAGCCGCCGAAGAATCCCAACCAGCAGCAGCCCAACGACCGCACGATTGTGGTGCAGATTCTGGGCCAGGCAAACGGAATTCCGGCTTACAAGATCAACCAGGACGATGTCCAGAAGACCCAGCTTCAGTCAGAACTGGACAAGATTTTCGCGCCGCGCGCGGAGAAGGTGATGTTCGTGAAGGGCGATCCGAACCTGAACTTCTCGAGCGTGGCGGAGGTGATCGACATCGGCCACGCGGTGGGGGTGGATCACATCGGGCTCATTACTCCGAAGATTGAAGCGGGCCAATAGGTCCGCTTCCGCCATTGTGTGCCAGCCGGTTCAGAGCGCGATTACGACAAGTCCCCTTGCATTTCCTGAAGAGACAGATTTTCCGCGGAACTCTTGCCTAATGGCGTAAAGGAAGTACAATCACAGCGCAAGGGTTTTTGAGCCCATGCGTTCCTGAAGCATCCCAGTCATCAGCGAAGGCTGGTGGTTTGAAGGAGACGAGAAAAAGAATGAATCGCATTGTACGTTTTCCGGTGATGGCCGCCGCAACGCTCTCGTTGCTTCTTCTCATGACCGGATGCCAGCGTCTCAAGGCCCGCGATCAATTGAACAAGGGCGTGCAGGCGTACAAGAGCGCAAAGTACGAGGAAGCCATCAATCACTTCCAGCAGGCTGTGAATCTTGATCCCACCCTGCCCATGGCCCACCTTTACCTTGCGACTGCGTATGCGCAGCAAGTTATCCCCGATCTGACGACACCGGAAAACCTCAAGAACGCCAGGCTCGCGATGGAAGGCTTCGAAGCGGTGTTGGCCAAGGATCCGAAGGACATCAACAGCCTGAAGAACATGGCGAGCCTCTACTTCAACATCGGCAAGTACGATGAAGCGAAGCAGTGGCAGATGAAGGTGCTGGCGGTCGATCCGCAGGATGCCGAAGCTGCATACACGATCGGGAGCATTGACTGGCGCTTGGCATATCGCAACGCCGTGCAGGCTTTGAAGGATGTGGGCATGCAGGACGACGGCGCCGGCAATGTAAAGATGCCGAAGAAGACCTGCCAGGAACTGCAGGAGAAGAATACGCCTCTGGTGAACGAAGGCCTTGATTATCTGCACAAGGCAGTGGAGATTCGCCCGTCTTACGATGATGCCATGGCTTACCTGCAGTTGATGTATCGCCGCAAGGCCGACCTGGAGTGCGGCAACGAGCAGGCCCGCCAAACCGACATGCAGCAGGTAGACACCTGGCGCGAAAAGGCCATGGCTACCCGCAAAGCGAACGAAGAAAAGAAGAACGAAAAGGCGAACGGTATCCAGATGTAGGCCCCGCCTGGTTTTGTGAGAGAAGCCCCCGCACGCCGGGGGCTTTTCACTGTTTACGGATCTGAAGTCAGTTGCCGTGCTGAGAGGTCAATTGCCGCGCCTGAATAAAATCCTCATCGCTAATCGCGGCGAGATTGCGCTGCGCATCAAGCGAGCTTGCAAGGAACTCGGAATCGGGACGGTTGCGGTCTACTCGGAAGCGGACCGCGCGGCGTTGCACGTTCTGGAAGCAGATGAAGCTTATCTGCTTGGCCCGGCGCCGGCGGCTGAATCGTACCTCCGGGGTGACTTGATTCTGGATATCGCGAGGCGTGCCGGGGCACAGGCGATCCATCCGGGATACGGATTTCTTTCCGAGAATGCGGACTTCGCCGAGGCGTGCGAGGAAGCCGGGATCAAGTTCATCGGGCCGCCATCGATGGCCATGCGCGCGCTGGGTTCGAAGACAAGGGCGCGGCAGGCGGCGGATGCGGCGGGTATGCCGCGGACACCAGGGTCGACCCGAGGCCTGAGTTCGCTGGCAGAGGCGTACGCAGTGGCGGATGAGATCCGCTATCCGGTGATGCTGAAGGCCGCAGCCGGCGGGGGCGGCAAGGGAATGAGGGCGGTCTCGAGCCGCGACGAGTTGAAGGCGGCCTTTGAGGCGGCGCAAAGCGAAGCGCTGCGGGCATTCGGATCGGATGAGGTGTACCTGGAGAAGCTGATCGAGCGGCCCCGGCACATTGAGATCCAGGTGCTGGCCGATGAGCGCGGCAATTGCGTTTATCTCGGTGAGCGGGAGTGCTCGGTGCAGCGGCGGCATCAGAAGGTGATCGAGGAGGCTCCGTCTCCGGTGGTGGGCGAAGATCTTCGCAGGCGGATGGGCGAGGCGGCGGTGCGGCTGGCGCAATCGCAAGGGTACACGAACGCCGGGACGGTGGAGTTTCTGGTCGATGAGGAACAGGACTTCTACTTCCTGGAAATGAACACGCGGCTGCAGGTGGAGCACCCTGTGACGGAACTGGTCACGGGCCTCGATCTTGTGCATCTGCAGATCCGGATTGCGCAGGGCGAGCCGCTGCCGTTCGATGCAGAAGGATGTCGAGCTGCGGGGCCATGCCATTGAGTGCCGCGTATATGCCGAGGATCCGGACAACGGGTTCTTTCCTTCTCCGGGGCGGATTACGCGGCTGCTGCAGCCCGGAGGGCCGGGGATTCGCGAGGACTGCGGAATCTACGAAGGCTGGGTGGTCCCGATGGACTACGACCCGATGCTGTCGAAGCTGGTGGCCTATGCGCCGACACGCGAGATGGCGATCACGCGGATGCTGCGGGCCCTGGATGAGTATGTTATCGGCGGGATCCGGACAAATCTGGGCTTGTTTCGGCGGATCCTGAGCGATCCGGACTTCGAAGCGGGGCGGATCGATACGGGATATCTCGACCGAATGCTTGCAGGTGGCACAGGCCAGAATGAACCAGAAGAGACGGGTGAGGCGATTGCCGCGGTGGCGGCGGCCCTGTTTGAGGCGATGCGCAGCGCGCCGGAGCGGGTGAGCCAACCGGCGCCGACGAGCGGGTGGAAGTCGGCGGCGCGACGGGAAGGGCTGCGCGGATGAAGCTCGATCTCGAGATCGACGGCCAGATAAGAACAGTCGAGCTTGAACCGGGCTGATGGCGAGGGGCGGTACAGGGTAAGGCTGGACGGCGAGCCGCTTGATATTGAAGCGCGGCTGCTGCGGCCCGGCGTGCTATCGCTGGTTGTGGGCGGCCAGTCCTACCGCGTGGTGCGCGAGGACGATGGTCCGGCCGGTAATGGCGGCGGCTCGGCGGTGGTGTTTGCCGGAGGCCGATTTCCTTATCATGTGGAAGATCCGCGTTCGCTCAAGGCGCGCCGGGCGCGCGGCGGTGGGGCCGATGGTCCCCGAGTGATCAAGGCGTCGATGCCGGGACGCGTGGTGCGGGTGCTGGCGGCGCGCGGCGACGCGGTCGAGGCGCACCAGGGCGTGGTAGTTATCGAGGCGATGAAGATGCAAAACGAGCTGAAGTCTCCCAAGGCGGGGACGGTCTCGGAAATGCGCGTCGCGGCGGGTGATACTGTTTCGGCGGGCGATGTGCTGGCGATGATCGAGTGAGGGCTTCGCAGGCTTCGTGCTTCTACCTCGCGTGGCGAGCTGTCGTGTTGGGCGGCGGGTTTGGGTGAGTGCGCCCCACCGCTCACACAATCGACGCGGGAAGGATGGGGCACCCGGCGACCAGTGGGCCCGGTCGTGGACAATCCCGTGGTTAAATCCTGCGGTGGGTCACCTGTAGAATCGTGCGGAGTAGCGTTCCCGTGGTCAGGCATCGGAGGCAAGGATGAACGGCAACACTCCTCTTCGCCAGCAGGTCGCGGGCGAGGCGATCCGCATCCTCGAAAACACGCGGCACACGAACTACCAGCACAACTTAGTCATCGATGAGGCCACGGGAAAGTATGACGTAGATTGTTCCGGCTTTGTCAGCTATATTCTGGGGCGCGTTGCGCCGAAGCATCTCAGTCTTGTTCCTATGCAGAATGGAGAGACGCGCCTGCTCGCACAGGATTACTACAACTTTTTTTCGTCGCTTCCAAATGAGACGGCGAACGGCTGGCGGCAGATTCTGTATTTGCGCGATGCGCGTCCCGGTGACCTGATCGCGTGGGCTCTGGCGCCTCCGAACGAGGACACCGGACACGTTTTTGTGGTCGCGGCTGATCCCGTTGCTCTCGATGCCAACACGATGGCGGTGAAGGCTTACGACGCGAGCGACATTCTGCACTACGACGATTCGAGAGGGCCAGGCAAACAATTTCAGACTGGCGTAGGGTCGGGCACGTTTCACATTCAGGTAGACGAGGCAGGGAGACCGGTCACGTTCCAGTTCGGGCCGGGAGATCCGGTTGTGCCCAACAGCATTGCGATCGGCCGGATTGAGAATTTCGGGGAGTGAAGGGCGCTGGAAATAAAAGTGCGCCATCTTTGGTCTTTGTTAGAGAAGCTACCTAAGTGAGCCGTCGTGTCTAGATGAAAAGGCTCAGCTGGTTAGCAGCCGAGCCTTTGCTCTAGTTCTGTCATGGCGGGTAGGAGGGAGATAGTCGGCCGAGTTACTTACGGGCATTGGCCTCGCAATGGTGCTCGCCTGGTAGCCCTAAGAGTGTTAACCCGGCCCGCCCTCCGCCCCTGCTCGTACTTCTTAGGCGTGTACGGGAACGTTGATCTTATGGAAGGTCGAATTGACTACTTCACACGTCTGGACTTTAGTCGTTCCGTCGAGCAGCTTTGAGATGACCTTCACCACTTCCGGGTAAGTATTAGTGTTGTAGGTATCTGCATTCGCTTTGGTGTCCCATATGCTGATTGCGGTCACATCCACTCCGCTGGGGCTAACGAAAGTAATTTCATCCTTAAAGCCCGTTTGTTTGCGGAGTAAGGGGAGAATCTGGCTTTCAAATACATGGTTGTACTCAGAAAGCATATTGGATTTCAGATGGACGGAGACATTGCGAGCAAACATAGGTCCTCCTTAGAGGCCGTTTGTTAGCTAAGAGGGGAAGACTTCAGATGGGCTGACTTAGTTCAGGGAACCTGAAAGAGGAGGAGGTGTAGTAACCGCCTCATCTATGAAGCTACCTGAAAGTTGTAGATTTGTATATAGGGCGGTAAGTATTCTTGCGTCGTCGTTAGTTCCAATCGAGTTACGGGAGCGTTAGAAGACTTTAGAGTGCCAGATAGGGGCGGCTGCGATTCAGAGCGGCACCCACGTCCGGGAATCCGGACGTGGGGCACCCAGCGCCAGTGCATGTCCTTTAAAGACTGGGTTAGGTGGCGCAGAACAAGATTCTTTTCTTTGTCGTTTCGCCTTCGGCTGCACTCGGGCCGTCGGCAGAGACGTGCGATCCTTCGGACCGGGCTTTGATGGAGTATGGCGGTGTTGAAGACGCTAGATGGTGCTCTTGGGCCGGGCGTGATGGACAAGCCCATATTCCCGCTCGACACCTCTCAATCTAAGGCTCCGCCTCCGTCAGAATTGATCGAAAAAATTCAGGATGGGGAGTTCGATACGTTGTTCGGAGACCGGGACAAGATTTCGCAGATCGCGCAGGAAGCAGCTAAGGGTCTTCCGCCGCCCACAATAAAGATCGAGAGTGTCTTCCCTGTTGAACCAATTTCTAATGAACTACCAAACTACCCGCCGATTGCGAAATTAGCTCACGTCGAGGGTCTTGTCGAAGCAACTTTCGATGTCGATTACGACGGCATTGTAAGAGACATTGCATTTGTGAGCGAGCCGAAGAGCCGGATGCTTCAGCCTGCCGTGAGCCAGGCGCTTTCGAAGTGGAAGTTTCCCACCTCGGCAGGGGGAAAGAGCGGCAAGGTATCGATCCGATTCAAGCTGAATTGCGGAGCCAGCCCGAAATAAGTATTGCTTTCGCAACTTGCGGTTCTGACTGTTCTCTCAAATAGAGGGCAAACGGCGCAGGCCTTCGACTACGTCCGGCGCGTGACCCCGCCACACTACGCTCAGGATGACATCAGCAGAGTGCCGGCTAACTCAAGATTCCCAGCTTGCGGGCGGTAGTCTCGAGGATCTCCAGCGCCTGATCGAGCTGTTCTCTGGTGTGTTCGCTGGTCATGATGGTGCGGATGCGGGCCTTGCCCTCGGGTACGGTCGGGAAGGCGATTCCTGTCGCCATGACTCCAGCGTCGAAGAGAGCGCGCGAGAAGTCCATCGTCTTTTTTCCATCGCCGATGATGATGGGCGTGATGGGGGTTTCGCTCGCCGGGGTAGTTACGCCTCCGATGTCGAAGCCGAGGCGGCCCAGCTCGGACTTGAAGTAGCGGGTGTTGTCCCAGAGGCGGTCGATGCGCTCGGGCTCCTGCTCCAGAAGATCGAAGGCCGCGATGCAGGTGGCGGTGACTGACGGCGGGTGCGAGGTCGAGAAGAGGAACGGGCGGGCGCGGTGGTAGAGGAAGTCGATGAGATCGCGTGAGCCGCAGACGTATCCGCCGAGTGCGCCGATGGCCTTGGAGAGCGTGCCTACCTGGACGTCGACACGCCCGTGGCATCCAAAATGATCAATTGACCCGCGCCCGTTGCGGCCGAGGACGCCGGAAGCGTGAGCGTCGTCGACCATCATGATGGCGCCGTATTTGTCGGCGAGGTCACACAACTTATCTACCGGCCCGATGTCGCCGTCCATCGAAAAGACGCCGTCGGTGATGAGGAGCTTGCGGCCGGGCTCGTTCGCGATCTCTTTCAGGATTTCTTCGGCGTGGGCGACGTCTTTGTGGCGGAAGACCTTGATTTTGGCGCGGGAGAGGCGGGCTCCGTCGATGATGGAGGCGTGGTTGAGCTCGTCGGAGATGATGAAGTCTTCCTTGCCGAGGATGGAGGAGACAGTGCCGGCGTTGGCCGTGAATCCGCTCTGGAAGACGACGCAGGCTTCGACGTTTTTGAAGGCGGCGATTTTTTCTTCGAGCTCCATGTGGATCTTCATGGTGCCGGCGATGGTCCTTACAGCTCCTGAGCCGACGCCGTAGTCTTTGATGGCCTGAATGGCGGCTTCCCGGAGTTTGGGGTGGGCGGTGAGTCCGAGGTAGTTGTTGGAGGCGAGATTGATGACCTGCTTGCCGTCGTAGTGGCAGATGGGCGCCTGCATGTCGTCGAGGACGCGGAGATGGAAGTAGGTGCCGCGTGCCTTGAGATCATTGAGCTGCGCGGTAAGATGTTGAAGCTGTGGGCGCTGGGAGAGCGTGGTGGTCATTGGTCTCTCGCTATATTGAAGTCGTAACCAGTCATCGTACCAGTGAGTCATCAGGGATTGCGACGGCGAGATGAGAGGCGCGGAAACGGCGACGTGCATCTAAAGAACGGCATGTGCAGGGAGATTCGGCGATGAAGCAATTGAAGCTAGAAAAGGCGCTGTGGGGTGTGTTGCTGGCGAGCGTGATCGCGGCTGCGGCAGGATGTCACAAGAATCAGAACGCGCAAAACGCGGCGGCGGAGAACTCCCCGAGCGCTGCGCAACCAGCGGCAAATCCGAGTACGGGAGCGCCGGCAGCGCCAGCACCGGCTGGAGGTGAGGCGTCCGCGCCCGCTCCGGCGACCCCTGCTCCGGCGGCAGCGCCCCCAGCGGCGACCCCGACCCCGGAGCCCGCGCCCACTCCGGCGGCTCCGGTGAAGCCTGGTGCTTCGAGGCACTCCAGGGCTGATAATGCCACTTCGCAGGCTGCGGCACCGGCGCCGGAGCAGGCTGCGAGCAGTGCACCGCAGGCGCCATCGCCGCTTGTGATTCCCGATGGAACGTCGTTGCGAATCCGCATCAATCAGCACATCAGCACGAAGAACTCGCAGGACGGAGACAGGTTCGACGGAACGATCGTGCATCCGGTGACGGTAAACGGCACGGTGGTGATTCCAGCGGGGTCGACCGCGTACGGGCAGGTGGTCGCCGCGGAGCGCGGAGGGCGGTTCAAGGGCCGGCCTGAGCTGAAGATGACGCTGGTAGCGCTGGATGTGAATGGGCGCCACTACAATCTCGACACCAGCACGATAATTCGGACGAAGAGCGGCAAGGGAAAACGGACGGCGGCATTTATTGGTGGAGGAGCGGGCGCCGGCATGCTGATCGGCGGCGTGGCATCGGGCGGCGTGGGGCTGGTTGTCGGCGGCCTGACCGGAGCAGCGGCGGGCACGCTGGGCGCGGCATTCACCGGGCACCGGGATATCGATATCCCGGCCGAATCCGTGCTGGACTTCAGGCTGGATCAGCCGATTCAATTGCAGTAGGGGTAGCGGGGTTGCGTCAGAACCACAGTCCTGAACTGCCCACCTTCTCTGCTCGACCGACACGCGGCGCGCCTCGGATACAATGAAGGCTTGGCGCAAGTGGTTGCGTGCCGGGAAGTTTTCGAGAGAGCAGAGAAACTCAAGGATGAATTTGCAGTTGGTGAGGGATGGCATCGGCTCCCGGGCAGCGAAGGCCGCGGGTGTACTTCTGACGTTGTGGATGGCGGCGTCCGTGGCGGGCGCGCAGGTGGCGACGCGAACTCATCTTGCGATTTCGCCGGCTGGGAAGGGGGCTACGCTCACGGCAGCGGTTGCCGATGTGGCGGGGAATCCGGCGCAGCAAGGGACGGTGAGCTTTGAGACGGCGCAGGGCTCGGTCGGATCGGCGGTGGTCGAGAACGGGACCGCAACGCTGAAGGTGGACAAGCTGCCCGAGGGGACACGCAGCGTGACGGCGGCCTATTCGGGCGCCGAGGGATTGGCGGCATCGGCGGTATCGGCTGCGGCTAGCGCAGCGGCGAGTTCCCTTCCGGATTTTGCTCTGACGGCCAATCCCACGTCGGCGAGCGTCACAGCGGGACAATTTGCAGCCATCACCGTTACGGTGACGCCGGAGAATGGCTTCAACGACATGGTGACGCTGTCGTGCTCGGGGGTGCCGTCGGGCGCTACGTGCGTATTCAGTCCGACGACGCTGACGCCGCTGACGGCCGCGGCGGTGTCGAGCACGCTGCAAATTCAGACGCAGGCGGCGTCGGGCAAAGCCCAACTGAAAAATCCGGGATCGACGGTGGCATTTGCGATTGCGGCGCCGGGGATTTTCGCGCTGGCGGGTCTCGGAGCGATGCGGAAACGGCCGGGAATGGCAGGCCTGCGCGTATTCGGCTTCGTGGCGCTGCTTGCTGCGGGCGGACTGGCGCTGGGCGGTTGCGGGTCGCGGTACGGGTATCTGAATCATCCGCCGTCGGGGAATCCAGGGCTGGGCGCAGGGACCTATACGATTACGGTTTCCGGTTATGCCAGCATAAGCGGCACGAGCGTCACGGGGCATTCGCTCAACTTGACGCTGACGGTGAAGTAGCTTAGAGCGGTCCGGACGAATAAAAACGGACCAAACTCCCCGATTGAAGCTTTCCTTTCATAATCGGTTGCACTCGCGGGTTTAAAATCGCGTGCGTCGCACGACTCAGCAGCCGCGAATGAGTCGAGGGGAGGCTCTATGGCTACAAGTGTATTGGCATCGATTGGGGACCTGGGCGTTCTCAATGCATCGTTATCGCCGGCTCTGCAGGAGGTCTGGATTGACCGGGACCTAGGCTGGCTTGATTTCAACGAGCGCGTGCTCGCCGAAGCTCTCGACGAGCGGGTCCCGCTGCTCGAGCGGGCGAAGTTTCTGGCCATTTTCACTTCGAATCTGGATGAGTTCTTCATGAAGCGCTGGGCCGTGCTTCGCGCGGGCGACAGCGAAGGGCAACCAGCTCTGCGTGAGGCGCTGCGGGAGAGGCTGATCCCGATGCTGGAGCGGCAGGCGGAGTGCTACCGGAACGTCATCGTGCCAGGGCTGGCGGAGCATGGGGTTTTCCTGCGCTACTGGGACGAACTGACGCAGCGGCAACGAAAAGAAGCCAGCGAGTACTTCGATTCCCATCTGTCGCCGGCGCTGATGCCGCTGGTCATCGATCCGGTTCATCCCTTCCCGTTTATCTCGAACCTGTCGACTTCGCTAGTGTTCCGGATACGTGACCTGTCAAAGGCCGAGACGATGTTTGCGCGCGTGAAGGTCCCCGATGTGCTGAAGCAGTGGGTCACCCTGACGGAAGACATTGAGCCGGGGCAGAAGCTGCTGGTGCCTCTGCATGAAGTGATTCACGGCAATCTGGACAAACTGTACAGCGGCATGCAGATCGGCGGGATCACGGTCACGCGGCTGACCCGCGATGCCGAAGTCGAAGTCGACGAAGCAAACGCTCTTGACTACCGGGCGCTGGTGAGGGAGGAGATTCGCAAGCGACGGTACGAACCGGTAGTGCGGCTCGAGTTCGGACCTGGAGCTGATCCGACGATCAAGGACCTGCTTCGCGAGCGGTTCAAGCTGGACGAAGTGGATGTATATGACTTGCGGGAGCGGGTGAACTATATACCGCTGTTTGAGCTGTTAGCTCTGCCGCTGCCGAAGCTGCGCGACCCGGACTGGATTCCGCTGACGCCGACATTCATTCCGAAGGATGCGAAGGGGATCTTTCCGGTGATCGAGGCGGGCGATCTCCTGGTACATCATCCGTATGACAGCTTCGACGCCACGGTGGAGCGGTTCATCAGCGCGGCGGCGGACGATCCGCAGACGGTGGCGATCAAGATGACTGCGTACCGTGTGGGAGACGATACGCCGTTCGTCAAGTCGCTGATCCGCGCAGCGGAGCGGGGCAAGCAGGTGGCGTGCGTGATGGAGATCAAAGCGCGTTTCGATGAGGAGCGGAACCTGCACTGGGCGGCGGAACTGGAGCGAGTGGGCGCGCATGTCACGTTCGGAGTTTCGGGGCTGAAGACGCACGGGAAGACGGCACTTGTAGTGCGCAAAGAGGGAAGCGGGCTGCGCAGCTATGTGCATATCGGCACCGGCAACTACCACGTGAAGACGGCGAAGCTCTATGCCGATTGCGGACTGTTCACGTGCGATCCGCGGCTGACCGGCGATGCGGTGAATTTATTCCACTACCTGACCGGTCATTCGGACCGGCCGCATTGCAGCACTTTGCTCGTGGCTCCGCTGACGATGCGGCCACGGCTGCTCGAGCTGATTCATCGGGAGACCAAGCACAAGCGGGATGGGCGATATGCGCGGATTGTCGCGAAGATGAATCAGCTGGAAGATCCGGAGATGATCGAGGCGCTATGCGAAGCGTCAGAGGCTGGGGTCGAGATCGACCTGATCGTTCGCGGGTTCTGCTGCCTGCGGCCAGGCGTGCCGGGCCATAGCGAAAACATCCGCATCCGCTCGATCATCGGGCGGTTCCTCGAACACTCGCGCATTTTCTACTTTGCGAATGGGCACCGCGATCATGCCAAGGGAGAATTCTTTATCGGATCGGCGGACTGGATGTACCGCAACCTTTCGAAGCGGATCGAAGTAGTGACTCCGGTGTTTGCTTCGGGTCCGAAGGGCCGGTTGTGGGAGATCTTCGACATCAATCTTCGGGACAAGCGCGAGGCGTGGGTGCTCGGGCCGGATGGCAAGTATGTGCAATTGCATCCTGACGAGGGAGCGAGCGGGCCTGAGGGTGTGGGAACTCACCAGACGCTGATGGACCTGGCGCTCGAGCGGGCGAACGCGTAGTCGATCCGCGGATCAGCAGCGCGCGATCAGAGTGAGCGCACGAAGGTTGAGGCTCGTCTATGAGGCCAGGACGGTTCCGCGGCGTCGGCACTTTCTTCGCAGGCCGTCCTTCTTCGCAGACTGTCGTCACGAAAACACCGCTCACCAGGCCGCCAGGGTGTAGCATTCGTCTCGAAGATAGTGGCGCCGTGCGCCGGAAAGCGAGAACGAGATCTCATGAAGAAGCTGGTATCTGGAGCAATGGGCCTGTTTATCGCTGCCTTAGCGGGTGGATTGGGTGTGATGGCGCAGAATCAGGGGGCATCGACGCAGGGATTGCCTCCGTTGATCGATCGCGAGCTGATCTTTGGGAACCCGGAGATAGCGGCTGCGCAGATCTCACCAGACGGGCAATACATCGCGTTTGTGAAGCCGTGGAAGGATACGCGCAACGTTTATGTGAAGGGTGTAAACGAGCCGTTCAGCGCGGCGCGGCTTTTGACGACGGAGACGAAGCGGCCGGTGGCGGGGTATTTCTGGACGCGGGACAGCAAGTACATCCTTTACGTGAAGGACAATGCGGGTGACGAGAATTTCAATGTCTATGCCGTAGATCCTGTGGCCAAGCCGGCTGCAGGCGCGGATGCCCCGCCGTCGCGCGATCTGACGGGTGTGAAGGGCGCGCGCGTGAACATCTATGCGGTGCCGAAGAGCGATCCCGATGTCGTCTACATAGGATTGAACGATCGCGACAAGGCGTGGCACGACCTTTACAAGCTACGTATCTCAACGGGCGAGAAGACGCTGATCCGGCAGAACACAGAGAGGATCTCGGGCTGGCAGTTCGATCTGAAAGGACAACTGCGGCTAGCGACGCGTACCGCGGAAAACGGCGACACGGAAATTCTTCGCGTTGATGCGGACAAGTTCACGCAGGTGTATTCGTGCTCCGTGTTTGAAAGCTGCGATCCGGTCCGGTTTGATCGCGACGGAAAACGCGTGTACATGGAGACGAACAAGGGCGAGGACGTGAATTTTCTTTCTCTGGTGCTGTTCGATCCGGAGACGGGCCAGACGGAGCTGGTTGAGTCCGATCCGCTGAAGAAAGTGGATTTCGGCGGCGCGATGTTCTCCGAAGCGACGGACGCGCTGGTGGCGACTTCGTATTATTACGACCGCGAGAAGCGGTACTTCAGAGATAAAGGGTTCGAGGCCGATTACAAGTGGCTTCAGGGCCAGCTGCCGGGCAAGGAAATCAGCATGAACTCGCGGACGCGCGACGAGCAGGTGTGGCTGGTGACGGCGGCGAGCGATACGGAGCCGGGTGAGACGCTGCTGTTCGATCGCAAAGCGCACACTCTAACGCCGCAATTCAAGATCCGGGAGAAGCTGCCGCGCGAAGACCTGGCGACGATGACGCCGGTTACGTATAAGTCCTCGGATGGGCTGGAGATTCCGGGCTATCTGACGCTGCCAAAGGGTGTAGCGGCAAAGAATCTTCCGGTGTTGATGATTCCGCACGGCGGACCGTGGGGACGCGATGTGTGGGGCTATAACTCGCTCGCGCAGTTTTTCGCAAATCGCGGATACGCCGTACTGATGCCGAATTTTCGCGGGTCGACGGGCTACGGCAAGAAGTTTCTGGATGCCGGTAATCTTCAGTGGGGCGCCAAGATGCAGGATGACGTGACCTGGGGCGTAAAGTATCTGATCGCGGAGGGCATCGCCGATCCCAAACGAGTGGGGATTCTCGGCGGATCTTACGGCGGCTATGCGACGTTGGCGGGGGTGGCGTTTACTCCCGATGTTTATGCCGCTGCGGTGGATATTGTCGGGCCGTCGAATCTCATCACCCTGCTGAATGCGATCCCGCCCTATTGGGAGTCGGCACGGATGGTCTTCTACAAGCGGATGGGCGATCCGCGGACTGCGGACGGCAAGGCGCTGCTGATGGAGCGCTCGCCGCTGAACTCTGCCAACAAGATCACGACCCCACTGCTGGTTGCGCAGGGTGCGAACGATCCGCGGGTGAACCGGCGGGAGGCCGAGCAGATTGTGGTTGCGCTGCGGGATCGGGGATTTCCCGTGGAGTATCTGCTGGCACCGGATGAGGGGCACGGATTCCAGCGGCCGGTGAACAACATGGCGCTGTTCATGGAGTCGGAGAAGTTCCTCTCGCAGCACCTCGGCGGGCGGTATCAGGAAGGCGGCACGCCGGAGGTGACGGCGCGGCTGAAGGAGATCACGGTGGATCCGAAGTCGGTGGTGGTGACGACGCCGAATGGGGGCGTGCCCGCATCGAAGTGAGGCCGACTCGTAGCGGCTACGCCCACTCAAGCCAACAACGGGCTTGAGTGGGGCACCGTCGCTTCCCCGAGTGCTTCAAAAAAGAGAAAAAGCAGGTCCTTCGACTCCGCGCCTGCGGCGCTTCGCTCAGGATGACAATCCAAAGGGTTTGTACCAACCCGAGGGGTTTGTACCACCCACTCAAGCCAACGACGGGCTTGAATGGGGCACCCTCGCTCAGGATGACCTCCGAAGGCTCAGGCGAGGGCGTTGGAGACGATGTGCTGGGCTTCGTCGACGATGCTTTGGAGGTGGGCTTCGTCGCGGAAGCTTTCGGCGTAGATCTTGTAGAGATTTTCGGTGCCGGAGGGGCGGGCTGCGAACCAGCCGGTTTCGGCGACGACCTTGAGTCCTCCGATGGGCGCGTTGTTGCCGGGAGCGTCGGTGAGCTTGGCGGTGATGCGCTCGCCGGCGAGATGCGATTCCTTGACGTTGGCGGCCGAGAGCTTACTGAGTTTGGCTTTCTGCTCGGGCGTCGCGGGCGCGTCAATGCGCGTGTAGTACGGAGTGCCAAATTTCTTGGTCAGCTCATCGAAGTGCTGACCGGGATCTTTCCCGGTGATGGCGGTGATCTCGGCGGCGAGGAGGTCCATGATGGGGCCGTCCTTGTCGGTGGTCCAGACGGTGCCGTCGCGGCGCAGAAGGCTGGCGCCGGCGCTCTCTTCTCCGCCAAAGCAGATGGTACCGGTAAATAGGCCGTCGACGAACCACTTGAAGCCCACAGGCGTTTCGCAGAGTTTGCGGCCGAGGTCAGCGACGACGCGGTCGATCATGCTGCTCGAGACGACGGTTTTGCCGACGGCGGCGGTCGCGGGCCAATCGGGGCGATGGGTAAGCAGGTACTGGATGGCGACGGCGAGGTAGTGGTTGGGATTCAGGAGGCCGGCGGAGGGAGTGACGATGCCGTGGCGGTCGGAGTCGGGGTCGTTGGCGAAGGCAACCTGAAACTTGTCCTTGAGACGCAAGAGGCTGGCCATGGCGTAGGGACTGGAACAGTCCATGCGGATTTTGCCGTCGTGGTCGACGGTCATGAACGAGAAGGTCGGGTCGATGACCGGGTTCACTACTTCGATGTTGATGCCGTAGATGGAATTGACGAGGCCCCAGTAGGGTCCCCATGCCCCGCCGAGCGGGTCGACTCCGAGCTTGAGGTTGGCGGCCTTGATGGCGTCCATGTCGACGGTGTACTTGAGGTCCCGGACGT
Organism: uncultured Acidobacteriaceae bacterium; assembly: GCA_963782175.1. Taxonomy (GTDB): domain Bacteria; phylum Acidobacteriota; class Terriglobia; order Terriglobales; family Acidobacteriaceae; genus Silvibacterium. Next base: position 703,788 of record CAWAIX010000001.1, on the reverse strand, counting down.
AGGGGAGGTGGAAGTCGGTCTCGTGGGTGGTGGCGGCCTTGAAGGCTTTCTCGTAGGGCACGCGCTTCACATCGGAGTTGTTGGCGCGGAGGAGGTTGTTGGCGCGGTCCTGGACCCATTTGGTGACATCGGTGTCGGCAGGTCCGCCGTTGGGTGGGTTGTACTTGAAGCCGCCGTCCTCGGGAGGGTTATGGGATGGCGTGATGACGATGCCGTCGGCGAAGTGGTCCTTGCGGCCGCGGTTGTAGGTCAGAATGGCGTGCGAGACGACGGGTGTCGCAGTGACGCCGTCGTTCTGCTGGATCATGGTCTCGATGCCATTGGCGGCGAGGACTTCGAGGGCGGACTTCTGGGCAGGGCCGGAGACGGCGTGAGTGTCCTTGCCCATGAGGAGTGGGCCGTCGATGCCCTGAGTGCCGCGGTAGTCGCAGATGGCCTGGGTGATGGCGAGGATGTGTGCCTCGGTGAAGGTGCCCTTGAGGGGCGTGCCGCGATGTCCGCTGGTCCCGAAGGCGACTATCTGCGTGGGGTCGCTCATATCGGGGCGGCGTTCGTGATAATCGCGGATCAGCTCATCGACGTTGATGAGCATATCTTTGGGAGCGGGCTTGCCTGCAAGAGGTGAGATTTGGGGCTGAGTGGTCGCTTCGGTCGGCATGGCACGCTCCTAGAAGTGAGGGGGCACGTCCCTCAGAAGAATACAACCAAATAAGATTCGCGGAGACCGTTGGAAGTCGCTTGATTCGTCGCCTGAGATCAGAAGCGCACTTTCGCCCTCAGGAGTGATCGATTCCTTTGACTCGCCAAATGCTGGCGCTGTATTCGCGAATGGCGCGGTCGGAGGAGAACTTTCCCATGTGCGCTGCGTTGAGGATGGACATGCGGGACCACTTCTCGTAATCCCTATAGGTTTCGCCGACGTGGTCCTGGCTATCGATGTAGGACTGGTAGTCAGCAAAGAGCAGATAGGGATCGCGATTAAGCAACTGATCGAGAAGCGGCCGGAAGATTTCCTTGTCTCCGCGTGAGAAATGGCCCGCCGCCAAGGCGTCGATGGCTTCGCGGAGGTAGGGGTTGGACTCGTAGATCGAGTGGGGATGATAGCCCTCGGCCAGTTTGGCCTCGACCTGTTCGGTGGTGAGGCCGAAGAGGAAGAAGTTATCGTGGCCCACCGCATCGCGGATTTCGATGTTGGCTCCGTCGAGGGTTCCGATGGTGAGGGCGCCGTTCATGGCGAATTTCATGTTGCCGGTACCGGAGGCCTCCTTGCCGGCGGTGGATATCTGCTCGCTGAGATCCGCGGCGGGATAGATCTTCTGTCCCAGGGTGACGTTGTAATTAGGGACAAAGACGACCTTCAGACGGTGCTTCATCTGAGGGTCGCCGTTGACGACTTCGGCGACCGAGTTGATGAGCTTGATGATGAGCTTGGCCATTGCATAGCCGGGCGCGGCCTTGCCGCCGAAGAGGAAGGTGCGCGGAGCCAGATCCACGCTGGGCCTGTTCTTCAGGCGCAGGTAGAGCGTGATGATGTGGAGCACATTGAGGTGCTGGCGCTTGTACTCATGGATCCGCTTGACCTGGGCATCGAACATGGAGTCGGCGTCGACCTGTACTCCCGTCTGATCGAGGATGTAGTGCGAGAGGCGAATCTTGACTTCGCGCTGAGCGTTGCGCCATTCGGCACGGAAGGCCGCGTCATCGGCGTACTGTTCGAGGCGGCTGAGCTCATCGAGGTTAGCGATCCAGTCGCTTCCGATGCGCCGGGTCATGAGCTCGGATTGCTCGGGATTGCTGACAGCGATCCAGCGTCGCGGGGTGACACCGTTGGTGACGTTCAGAAATTTTTCAGGCCACAGCTCGTAGAAGTCATGAAGCACCTCTTTTTCGAGGAGCTGGGTGTGCAATGCGGCGACACCGTTGATGCGGTGGCTTCCGACGGAGGCGAGGTTGGCCATGCGGACGAATTTCTCGCCGTGCTCGTCGATGATCGACATGCGCGATACTCGCGCCTCATTTCCGTCGAAATGCTTTCGCACGAGATCGAGGAAGCGAGCGTTGATTTCGTAGATGATTTCGAGATGGCGCGGCAAGAGCGAGCCGAAGAGCGCCAGAGGCCAGCGCTCGAGGGCTTCAGGGAGCAGGGTGTGGTTGGTGTAGCTGAAGGTGTGGGAGGTGATTTCCCACGCTTTGTCCCACTCGAGGCCGTGTTCATCGATCAGCAGGCGCATGAGCTCAGCGACGCCGATGGAGGGATGGGTGTCATTGAGCTGAATAGCGTATTTTTCGTGGAAGGCGTCGATGCTGCGGTTGGTATGCAGGTACTGGCGGATCATGTCCTGCAGGGCGCATGAAGTGAAAAAGTACTGCTGCTGGAGGCGCAGCTCCTTGCCCTGAATCTCTTCGTCGTTGGGATAGAGAACCTTGGAGATGTTCTCGGCGAAGGTCTTGCCGGCGACGGCGCCCTGATAGTCGCCGCTGTTGAAGCGGTCGAAGTAGAACGACTCAGTCGACTCAGAGCGCCATAGGCGCAGGGTGTTGGCGATGCCGGAGCGGTAGCCCAGTATAGGAGTGTCGTAGGGTATGCCTCTGACAACAGAGGCAGGAAGCCAGCGAACCCTGTATCTGCCGTTGGAGTCGGACCAGCCCTCCGTTTTTCCACCGAAGCCGATGTCGAGCGCTTCGTGCGGCCTGCGGATCTCCCAGGGGTTTCCGTGCATTAGCCAGTGGTCGGTGAGCTCCACCTGCCCGCCGTCGCGGATCTGCTGTTCGAAGATGCCGAACTCGTAGCGGATTCCGTAGCCGGCTGCGGGAATGCCGAGGGTCGCCATGGAATCGAGGTAGCAGGCCGCGAGACGACCTAGGCCGCCGTTGCCAAGGCCCAGGCTCAGGCTCGTGCTCCATGATGAGGTCCAGGTCCCGGTCCAGCTCAGCGACGGCCTGGCGCACGGGGGCTTCGAGCTGGAGGTTGAGCAGATTGTTGGCCAGATGGGGCCCCATGAGAAATTCCGCGGAGAGATAGCAGACGACGCGAACGTCTTCGTGTCTGTACCGGTCCTGCGTAGCGAGCCATCGGGCGAGAATGCGATCGCGCACGGTATAGGCGACGGCGGTGAAGAATTCTTCGTCGCTGGCGGCGTGCTGGGTGGTTCCCACGATGAAGAAGAGATTGTCGAGGATGGCCCGCTTCAGGGCTTCCACGCTGATGGCAGTACGGTCATCCTCAAGGATTGGGGTTGCCGCTACCGGCGTGGATTGAATGGTTTCCGTGGGCTGCATGGGACACCTCGCTCTTTGTGGATGCGAATCGCGCGACTAGGCGCGGGAATTTCCAGCCGGTTGAGTTTCCGATGGTAAGCGTCTCGATCCCGAGCGATCAACCGGCACAGTGTGAATTCCGAGGTTTGAAACCAAACTTTTATTGCGGGTGATCAGCGATTCGGCAGGGCGATTTACTTCCAAATCGGCCCAAGATGGCAGACCTGGGCGACGGAGTTGCGCCAGGGGCATGGGAATGAGGTAGGGGCGGAGCGCGAGAGGAGTATCCAGGTTGCGCCTAGAGGGCGGAGGCGGGCGAGACGGTCAGGTGTCGGGAAGCTGATCGATGCCGCGCTGGGCGTTGTATTCGGCCGCCCATTGGGGGGCCAGTTCGGGGAATACGGCGGCGACGCCTTCGTCCTTGTAGTCGGCGAGGAGGCTTCGGCCGGTCATAACGCGGAAGCTTTGGGCGTCCTCCCCGGGGAGCAGGACGAGGTCGGGATCGGCGGCGAAGACGGCGTTGGCGGGTGTGTTGGAGCGGATCCAGATAAAGGCTTGCTGCCAGGGATTCCGGGGAGTGAGACCGGGAAGCTCAATGTGGCCGGAGGCGGGGTAGGTGAGACGCGCCGTAATGAACATCGCCAGCGCGGCGGTGATGAGGATGGCGCAGGCTATCCAGCGACGGCGGGTTTTCGCCATGAACAGATGGCCAAGGAGGCCGCCGAGCAGGATGATCCCGACCAGGTAAATCATGTGGAAGGCGCGCAGCAGCTGCAGGCGGGCGAGAAGCCCTGGGCTCGATGGATGGACGAAGAGGAAGGCTGCGAGGGCGCCGGAGGTTCCCAGAATGAGAGCAGTGAGGCAGAGTTTTCCCGGGAGGGTGCGGACGGATGAGGCAGCGAACATGAAACGAGCCACCTCAAGCCGACCCCTGGCTTGGATGGGGCACCCTCGCGCTATCCCACTCAGGCCAACAGCGGGCTTGAGTGGGGCACCTGCGCCACGAGAGTGCTCGCCCACGTCCGAAAATCCGGACGTGGGGCACCCAGCGAAGCACAGCAGAGGGATGGCGAGGCCGAGGCATTCGAACCATGTCCACTCGGAGGGAAAGAGATGGCTTCGGCTGAGCACGGCCTGACGCCAGGCTGGCGATATGGGCAGGTGCAACGTGGCCATGTGGACCGCGCCGCAGGCAATGACGGCGAGGCAGGCGAGCGTCAGGGCGAGAGGTGTGCGGCCGAGGTCGATGAGGGTAAAGAGAACGATGAAGGCGCCGGCGTAAAAGGCCATCAATGGGTGGATGAGCGCGGTGAGGGTGAGCAGGAGGGCGGTTCGGATCCAGCGGCGGTCAAGCGCGGCGGCGAGTGCGAAAAGACTCAGGGGCGTGGAGAAGGATCGGGCGGTGACGTAGGGGTCCATGAGCATCAGCGTTGTCCCGGCGAGGGGCAGCGTGAAGAGGGCGGCGGCGAGGAGGACGGCGGTCCATTGAGCGGCGGACGAGGCGAAGATACGACGGGCCAGGGCCAGGCAGGCGAGAAGAAACAGGAAGATGGAAGCGAGGTGTGTGAGGAGCAGCAGGTAATCGAGGGGGATTCGGGTCGTGCGGAGAACGAAGGCGCCGAGCTGAGCGAAGAGTGAGAGGTGGGTGCTGGCGAGGACGAAGGCCGCGTCGTGTTGATAGAGCGACGGGTCGGCGAGCTTGCGGAGGCCGGCGACGTAGATGGCGGCGTCTTCGGCGAATGGGTGGTATCCGTGGATGAGAATGACGGCGACGGTGAGCAGAGCGATGGTTCCACTGTTCGCTACCCCACTCAAGCCAGCAGCGGGCTTGAGTGGGGCACCCAGGATGTGGGCCTCATGTAACCTCATCGGTTACATTTGCGGGAGTTGAGAGGTATCCCATCCGCCGCCGATGGCTTTGATCAACTGTACGCTGGCGGCGAACTGGCGCGTTGTGATGTCCGCCTGAGTTCGCTGGTTCGAGAGCTGCGTAGTCTGCGCGATGAGGACTTCGAGGTAAGTGGTGACACCGCCCTTGTAGCGGTTGGTGCTGATGTTGAGCGAGCGGATGGAAGCCCGGACGGCCGCGTCCTGAGTGGCGGCTTCGTCGTTGAGGATGCGGAGAGCGGCGAGATTGTCCTCGACCTCCTGGAAGGCGTTGAGGACGCTCTGGCGGTAGTTGGCGGTCTGGGCATCGTAGGCTTCGCGGGCCTGGTCGGTGATGGCGTGGCGGCGTCCGGCGTCGAAGAGAAGTTCGACGGCAGACCCGCCCAGGGACCAGAGAGAACTGGGGCCCTGGATCCAGGTGCCGGCGCTTGAACTGGAGAAGCCGCCGGCGCCGTTGAGGGTGACATTGGGATAGTAGGCGGAGATGGCGATGCCGATCTGGGCGTTGGCGGCCTGGGTTCGGCGTTCGGCGCCAGCGATGTCGGGGCGGCGCTCGAGGAGTTGCGAGGGCACGCCCACAGGGATGTCGGGGAGGGCGAGATTCAGAGGCATCGCTGGCAGGGAGAAGGATGAGGCGGAGACGCCGATGAGGGTGGCGATGGCATGCTCGTACTGCGCGCGTGCGACGCCGACGTCGATGTCCTGCGCGCGGACGGTTTCGAGCTGGGTTTGGGCCTGGGCGACGTCGACGTCGGTGGCAACTCCGCCCTTGAGGCGGCGCTCGGTGAGCACCAGGTAGTCGGCGTCCGAGGCGACGGTGCTGTCGAGGAGCTGCTTTTGTGTATCAAGGCCGCGAAGCTCGAAGTAGTCGACGGCGAGCTCGGAGCGGAGGCTGAGCTCGACGTTGGCCAGGTCGGCGGCGCTAGCCTGGGCATTGGCGCGGGCCTGCTCGACAGTGCGGCGGATCTGTCCCCAGAGGTCGACTTCCCAGGAGACCTGGCCGGTGAGGGCAAAGGTGTTGTAGGTGAGACCGCGGTTGGCAGCGACCTGGTTGTCGGAGGTGCGCTGGCGGGAGAGGGCGGGTCCGGCGCTGAGGGTCGGATAGTAGTAGGAACGGGCGACGCGGACCTGCTCCCGGGCCTGAAGGTATTGCTCGGTAGCGGCCTTGAGGTTCTGGTTGGAGACGGTGAGTTTTTCCTCAAGATCGCTGAGCCGGGGGTCGTTGTAGATCTCCCACCATTTGCCTCTAATGGCTGCATCGCTCGGCTGGGCGGGCTTCCAGGTGCCGTTGGGCGGGTTGGGCGGGGGCAGCTCTTTGTAAGCGGGCGGCGCGGCAGGCGCGGAGGGCCGCTGGTAGTTGGGGCCGACGGTGCATCCGACGAGAACCAGGCAGAGGGCGACCGGACATAGTGCGGGGAGCACCGCTTTCGAGTAGGGCTGGAGGCGCATGGGACTACTTGCCTCCCGCCTGGGGTGTGGGTCCCGCGGCCTGGCCGGGCTGCCCGGGCTTCTGCTGGATGATGCGGATGGTTTCGCCGTCGATCAGGGAGTCGGGAGGGCTGATGATGACCTGGTCGGAAGGCGTAAGCCCGCTGACGACTTCGACGGTTCTACCGTCGTCGCGGCCGATGGTGATGGGGACGAGCTTGGCCTTGTCTCCCTGGACGATGCCGACGCGCAGGCCCTCGGAGCGGAACATGAGGGCTCCGACGGGAATGATGAGGGTGGGCTGCGGGTTCTTGATCTTAAAGTGAACCTGTGCGTAGGCGCCGGGGTAGAGTTCGCGTTTGGGGTTGGGCACATCGACTTCGACGAGGAGGGTGCGGGAAGTGAGGTCGATGGCCTTCGCGGTGCGAACGACCTTACCCTCAAAGCTGCGGTTCGGGAATTCAACAAGCGTGAGTGTGGCGGGGAGTCCGGGGACGCAGGCCAGCGAGTAAACCTGAGGCACATTCACGTAGACGCGAAGGATATGCTCGTCGGCGAGATGGAAGAGCTCGCGTGCTGTTCCGATGTCGATCAGGGTTCCGATATCGACATTGCGGACAGTGACGGTGCCGTCGAAGGGGGCGTAGATATTTTCGAATCCAACGAGTTGCTCGAGGCGGTCAACGTTGGCCTGGGCGGATTTGACCTGCGTAGTAGTGGCCGCTTGCTGGGTAGTGAAATTGTCCGTGTCCTGCTGGGCGACGGCATTGCCCTTGAGAAGTTCCTGATAGCGAGCTGCCTGGATTTTGGCGTATCCGGCATTGGCCTGCGCGGTCGCGAGATCGGCCTTAGCCTGTGCGAGCTGCTGGTCGACTTCGGGGCTTTCGATGACGGCCAGGAGCTGGCCCTGCTTCACGCGCGCGCCGATGTCGAAGTACCACTTCTTGAGGTAGCCGTTGGTACGGGCGTAAAGGGGCGAATCGACATAGGCCTGGATATTGCCGGGAAGGACGATTTCCTCGGCCGGCTGACCTTGCTGAGGCGTTGCGACCAGAACGCTGGGCGCAGCGAGCGAGTTCGTCTGCTGTTGCAGGGTAGTACGCGCGCGGAGACGCGGAATAATGCCGGTGACGGCAAGGATGACGGCGACGACAAGAGCGACCAGGAGCAGCAACAGACCTTTTCCGCCCGATATTGGCGGCTTGCCTTGGTTTTGCGGTTGGTTCGATTCAGTCATTGTTTTTATTTCTCCGACGGGGCGGCCTGAGCAGGCTTGTGACGTGCTTCGCGTTCACGCTTCCGCCTTTCGAGCCGGCCGTGCAGGACACTGAAGAAAGTCGGGACAAAGAAAAGAGTAGAGACGGTGGCAAAGAGCAGACCGCCGATGACGGCGCGTCCGAGCGGGGCGTTCTGCTCGCCGCCCTCGCCCAGTCCGAGGGCCATGGGCACCATGCCGATGATCATGGCGAGGGCGGTCATGAGAACGGGACGGAAGCGAACGTAACCAGCAGAGAGGGCTGCGGCCTCCGCGTCCCCGACGGTTTCTTCGAGCTGCTCACGGGCAAAGCTGATGACGAGGATGGAGTTCGAGGTTGCGACGCCCATACACATGATGGCTCCGGTAAGTGCGGGAACGCTTATGTGCGTGTGGGTGATGAACAGGAACCAGACGATTCCGGAGATGGCTGCGGGCAGCGCAGAGATGATGATGAAAGGGTCAAGCCAGGACTGGAAATTGACGACGATGAGTAGGTAGACAAGGATCACCGAGAAGATGAGTCCGCCGAGGAGCCCTTCAAAGGAGCTGCGCATGGTGACCACCTGGCCGCGGATGATGATCTGGGAGCCACGGGGCAGGTGATGGCGGGCATCGGCGGCCAGCTTGTCGATCTGGGTGCTGACGCTGGCGAGGTCGGTGTTGACGACGTTGCCGTAGATATCGATGACCGGGGCGATGTTGTAGTGCGTAATGGTGCCGGGCTCCTGACCGGGAATAACGGCGGCGACATTGCCGAGAATCTGCGAGGACGGACCAACGGTGGGCGAGTAAGTCGCCTGCGTGAGCATCCCGTTGGGCGACGGCGCGGGCGAGGCGGGCGCCACATTCGAGGCCGTAACGGGGATGTTCTGGAGATCCTGCATGGTATCGAGCGTGTATTGGGGCGATTGCACGGCGATGGAGTAGCTGACGCCATTGGTGGGATCGAGCCAGAAGTTGGGCGCGGTCTGGAAGCTTCCGCTGAGGGCTGTGAGCAGGCTGTTGGTAACGTCGCGCTGCTGGAGCCCGAGCTGGCTGGCCTTGGTGCGGTCGACGTTGACGGTGAGGTTGGGATTGTCGAAGGGCTGCTGGATGCGGAGGTCGGCGGTTCCGGGAATCTGTTTCATCCGGTTCATCAGCTGCTCGGCGACAGTGCGGTCGCCGTACATGTCGTGGCCGACAATCTGGACGTCGATGGGGGCGGGCAACCCGAAGTTGAGGATCTGGCTGACCATGTCAGTCGGGAGGGTGTAGAAGGTGACGCCGGGGAAGCGCTCGTTCAGGACCCGGCGCAGCTTCTGGACGTAGGCGTCGGTGGGATGGTGGTGCTCTGCGAGAGAGACCTGGATGTCGGCGTCGGCGGGGCCGATAGCGGCGGAATTGGAGTAGGAGGTGTTGATTCCGCTATAGGGCAGGCCGATGTTGTCGATGATGGTGACGACTTCGTTCTGCGGGATGACTTCGCGGATGGTGTTGTCGATCTTGTCGCAGAGGTCGGCGACATCTTCGATACGTGTTCCGGTGTGGGCGCGCACGTGGAATTTGAACTGGCCGGCATCCACGGAGGGAAAGAAATCCTCGCCCAGGAAGGGAAAGAGCGCGGCCGCGGAAACGACGGCGAAGACGATGAAGAAGATCAGAAAGACGCCGGCGTGAGAAATGCAGAGCTGGAGAATGCGATGGTAGCCGCCGCGGAACTTTTCGAAGTAGTGCTCAAAGCCGAGCTGAAAGCGAACGAGAGGGTTGCGGCTGCTGTGCTTCCGCTCCTCGGCGTCGTCGTCGAACTCCTGGAGCAGATACCTCGCCATCGTCGGCACGACGGTACGCGACAGGAGATAGGAGGCGAGCATCGCGAAGACGACCGATTCGGCGAGCGGGACGAAGAGGTATCTGGGCACGCCGCCGAGGAAGAACATGGGAACGAAGACGATGCAGATGGAGAGGGTTGCGACCAAGGCGGGAACGGCGATCTGAGCGGCGCCATCAAGGATGGCCTGCTCGATGGCCTTGCCCATTTCGAGATTGCGATTGATGTTCTCGACTTCGACGGTGGCATCGTCGACGAGGATGCCGACGGCAAGCGCCAGGCCACCCAACGTCATGATGTTGATGGTCTCACCGAGGGCGCTGAGGACGAGCAGCGAGGAGAGGATGGACAGCGGGATGGAGACCGCAACGATGATGGTGCTGCGCCAGCTGCCGAGGAAGACGAGGATCATGATGGCGGTGAGGCAGGCGGCGATGATGGCTTCGCGCGCGACTCCAGTGATGGAGGCGCGGACAAAGATGGATTGGTCGGCGAGCGGGGTGATCCTGAGGTTCGGCGGGAGCTGATTCTTGAGCAGAGCGATCTGGGTGCCGAGGCCCTTGACGATTTCGAGGGTGGAGGTGTCGCCGGTTTTGATGACGGAGAGCAGGGAGGCGCGCTGACCGTCGACGCGAACAATATTGGTCTGGGGCGGGAAGCCGTCACGTACGTGGCCGATGTCCTTCATATAGACCATGGCCCCATTGACGGAGCGGATGGGCAGGTTGTTGAGTTCGGCGACTCGATCAGGTGCGCTGTTGGTCTCAACCTGATATTCGAAGGGACCGATCTTGGTCGTTCCAGAAGGCAGGATGATGCTCTGCGCTCCCATGGCGCTTACAACGTCGGAGGGGGTGAGTCCCTTTGACTGAAGGGCAGGGAGGTTGATGTCCACCTGAACCTGGCGCTGCTTGCCGCCATACGGATACGGAATGCCGGCGCCGGGGACGGTGACGAGCTGGGTACGGATGAAGTTCAGGCCGAGGTCGTTGAGCTGCTGCTCAGTCATGCCCGGGCCGGCGAGGCCGTACTGAATGATGGGGACGCTGGAGGCCGAGTACTGGAGGACGAGCGGAGGGGTGGTCCCTTGTGGAAGCTGGCGCAGCTGGGTCTGGGCGATGGCCGTGACCTGCGCGACGGCGTTGGCGATGTTGACGCCGGGCTGGAAGAAGATCTTGATGACACCGATGCCGTTCATCGAGTTGGACTCGATGTGCTCAATGTCGTTGACAGTCGTGGTGAGAGAACGCTCGCTCTGATAGACGATGCGGTCGGCCATTTGTTCCGGCGAGAGACCGGTGTACTGCCAGACCATCGAGACGACGGGAATGTTGATGTTGGGAAAGATATCGGTCGGAGTTCTGACGATGACTATGGGGCCGAGAATCATCAGAAGGAGCGCAAGGACGGCAAAGGTATAAGGCCGTCGAAGCGCCAGGCGGACTATCCACATATCTTTTCAGCTTCTCCTGACAACATTCGGCAGCATGAAGCAGCGAATGCAGCGCGGCTAGGGGTATCCAAGACTTGTGGAGGCGGGCATGCGCGTTTCGATCCAGAGGCGCAGAGGACAAGTGCCTGCAGGATTCTCACTCCACACAGAACTAAAATTTTACAGTTACATCCAGCGGTGTGAAAGCGTAAGAGATAGACGATCTGGAGGGCCATTTAGACCCAGCATGCAGTTAGAGATGCCCCGTTCCGGCGCAGGATTCACGCGAAGGCGCGAAATAGCCATTGCAGAGCGGAAAGATGCCCCGCGGGGAGCGGGTCAGACGTTGAGTTTCTTGAAAATGGGGCGAGGGATCATGCGAATGATGAGCATGATGATGGCCCAGAAGGCGGGGACGTAGACGACGTCCTTGCGCTTCTTGATGGCGCTAACGATACCTGCGGCGACCTTCGAGGGTTGAGCGAAGAGCGGGCCCTGCGGCAGTTGGGCCGTCATGGGAGTGGCGACAAATCCGGGCTTGATGGTAAGGACGTGCACACCGGCACGGTCGATGCGGTTGCGGACGCCGTCGAGGAAGATGGTGAGCGCGCCCTTGGAGGCGCCGTAGACGTAATTGCTCTTGCGGCCGCGGTCTCCGGCGACTGAGGAGATGACGGCCAAGGTGCCCTGATGCGAGGCCTCGAAGTAATTGGCAAGCCAGGTAATGAGTGAGACGGGCGCCAGAAAGTTGGTGCCGAGGATAGCTTCGGCAGCGAGGTAGCTTTTTTCAGCCTGTTCCTGATCGCCGAGGACACCGTGGGCGAGGAGAGCCATGTCGATGACCCCGAGGCTCTCGGCGGCGGCTTCGAGCATGACGGGATGGGCGGTGGTGTCGTCGAGGTCCATGCAGTGCGTGGCGACGGCGGATGCGCCGCGCGTCTTGAGGTCTGCAGCGACGGCGGCGAGCTTTTCGGGGTTGCGGGCGACGAGGAAGAAGCGGGCTCCGTGGACGGCGAAGAGACGGAGGGTGGCCTCAGCGATTGCGGAGGTTGCGCCGAGGGCCAGGATGCGAGAAGGGAGCTTTCCTTTACTCATGGAGCGGTCTCCGGCCGGTGACGCGCTGCCAGAAGGCCGAGTCGAAAGCGGGGTCGATGTAGGGCTCGAATTCGCGCCAGTGCGGATAGAAGGCCTGGTACTGCTGCGGGGTCATGCGCGCGTCCTTGGCAGAGTACATGCGGCCGCCGTATTCAAGGGTGATCTGGGCAAGACGGTCGAGAAGATCGAAGCTGACGTCCTGGCGGATGGGGAAATCGAGCGCGAGCATGATTCCGGCCGTGGGGAAGGACATCATGCCGATGGAAGGCGTGTCGCCAAAGAACTTGATGACGGCCAGGAAGGAAGCGAGGCCGGAGCGGGTGATGGCCTTGAGGATTTCGATCATTCCTTCGCGGCCGCCCTCGTGGGGCAGGACATTCTGGAACTGCAGCAAGCCGTTTTTCCCATATATCCGATTCCAGTGGAGCACCGAATCGAGAGGATAGAAGAACGGCTCGTAATCGACCTTCGCCGTTTTCACTTTCGGAAGCTGCTTGTGGTAGTAGGCGGTGTTGAAGGCAGCCATGCTGACGCGGTTCAGGGCGAAGGCGGGCAGATCGATGGGAAAGACCAGCCAGGGCTCGGGGCTCTGCTTCAGGGCGCCGGGTTCTTTTGAGTGCTCTCCCTGCATGAAGATGCCGCGGGCGAAGTTTTTTCCAGTCGAGACGCAGTCGATCCAGGCGACGGTGTATTCGGCGGTGGCTTTCCGGGAAAGGGCCAGAAATTCATCGATGCCGACGAACTTTTCCCCGCGGTAGTCGATGCTGCGCGAGACGATGGGGCGCAGTTTCACCTCAGCCCAGGTGATAAGGCCGGTGAGTCCCATGCCACCGATGGTGGCGGAGTACCATTCGGCGTTGTGAGTCGCGCTGCAGAGCATGCGCGAGCCGTCGGAGCGGACCAATTCGAAGCACTGGACATGGTGTCCGAAGGTACCAGCAACGTGATGGTTTTTGCCGTGGATGTCGTTGGCGATTGCGCCGCCGACGGTTACATATTTTGTGCCGGGGGTAACGGGAAGAAAAAAGCCGCGGGGGACGGCGAAGTCGAGGATTTCGGCGAGCGTGACACCGGCTTCGCAGCGCAGAAGGCCGGTGTCGGGATTGAACGCGAGCAGGCGATCCATGCCGCGGGTATGCAGCAGGGTGCCGTGTTCGAGGAGGCAGACATCGCCGTAGCTGCGTCCTGCGCCGACGGGTAGAAGGCGCGTGGAGGGGGGCATGCGCAGGGGGAAGTCGCCAGCCCAGTTCAGAGGAATGAGATCAGCCTGCAGGGTCGGGTAGCGTCCCCAGCTTTCAAAACGGGGACGAGGTGTGGATCGTGCCATGCGAGAGGTTCAGCTCCTGGAATTACGAGTGTGCCGGTGATACTGACTGCACTTGAGGCCCTGGGGACGGCAGAACCCCCCTTTTTTATTCGCGGAAGGGAGACACATTCCCTCAGGGCCGGAGCCATCCGTTATGCAAGCCTCCACAGCACGACTGAAGCCGTGCCCTGATACAAAACGTATCCGCCGAACAAGCTCCAAAGCAACTACCTAAATGGCGGCCAGAGCGGCGATGAGAGCGATGCCGAGTCCGATGAGGAGGCTCATACGGTCGGTGACGGCAAAGATTACGGGATCTTCGTCGAGCTCTCCGCGGGATGCGAGGAGCCAGACGCGGCTGAGCCAGAGGATCATGAGCGGCGTCATCAGCCACATACGGCTGGGGTGCCGGTAGAGTCCAGAGGTTCCACTGCCATAGATGTAGAAGGCGAAAACGACGACGGAGGCGTAAGCGCTGGCGGTGCCAAAGCTGCGAATCTGCTCGATGTCGGCCAGCAGGTAGCCGCGTCCGTTGGAAAGGGTATTGCCTTGAGCGCGGATGTTCTGGAGCTCGGCGAAGCGTTTGACCATAGCCAGCGAGAGAAAGAGGAAGACGGAGAACGCTGCCAGCCAGGGTGAGATTTCGACGTTGGTGGCGGCTCCGCCTGCGAGCAGACGGAGTGTGTAGAGCCCGGAGAGCAGAATAACGTCGATCAGGACGACACGCTTGAGGTAGAGGGAGTAGGAAAGCGTGGTGGCCAGGTAAACGAGCATCCAGACGAGAAAAGCGCGCGGCAGGAACATAGCGCCTGCAAAGGCGAGAGCCATGAAGACGGCGATGATTCCGATGCCTACGGCGACGGGTAGGTCTCCTGAGGCGAAGGGGCGATAGCGCTTCTTATGGTGGCGACGGTCGGCTTCGATGTCGAGCAGGTCGTTGACGATGTAGGTGGCCGAGGCGCAGAGGCTAAAGCAAAAGAAAGCCACCAGAGCGTCGACGACGAGGGGCAGATGCAGCGCGTGCGCCAGAATCATGGGCACGAAGATGAGGACGTTCTTTGCCCACTGGTGAAGGCGAATGGCCTTGAGAAAGATCTTGAGGGTTTTGCCGCGGTCGTTGAACTGGCGGCTGACGGAGATCCTGCGCGCCTTGAGCTTGGCCTGCAGAGGGAGGCTGGGATTGGCGAGCATGGCCTCACCGGCATGCTGGAGCAGCGGCACATCGGGCGTGGCGTTGCCGACGTAGTCGAAGCCCTCGGCCGGAAAGCGTCGGCGGAGGCTGTCAAGCTTGTTGTTTCCGGTGAGATTGGTCGTTCCGTCGCTAGCGAGGACTTCCTCGAAGATGCCGAGGTGTTGCGCGATGCGGTGGGCAAGGGTGGTGTCGGCCCCGGTGGTGAGGTAGAGCTTGCGGCCCTCGGCGTGCTGCTCGGTAAGGTAATTCAGAAGCGCACGGTTGTAGGGCAGATGGGCGGCGTCAAGCTGGACATGGGAGGAGACACGGGCCTTGAGCGCGGCCTTGCCTCCGCGCAGCCAGAGCGGGGCGCTTAAGGCGCGGACGGGATGAGTACGAACCAGCAGGAGCAACGAATCGATGAGGGTGTCGCTCTTGACGAGAGTGCCGTCAAGGTCGACACAGAGCGGCCGGCGCGAGGCCACACCTGTAGATTCTTCGATAGTTGCCTGACTCACTGTTGATGACTCCTGTCGCTATCTTTCAGATGCCGCAATCCAGTCGCGATCGGCGTTGCGCGGTGACCAGTGACAGTTCGAGTATTCCAGAGGGGTAGTGGCGGCGATATTCCACTTAAGTATAGCAGCGTGTCCCCCCGCCTCAGTTGCGTGAAGACAGCACGTGTCAGCTAGGAGTCGAAGGGACTCCCACGTCCGCAACGCCGGACGTGGAGCACCCTTCAGGAGGTATTTGGCAGGAGTTATTTGGCCAGGATGGATTCGAGGGCGCTTGCCGAGGCCTGGACCGGGGTTTCGGGGAAGTAGGCGTTCTGGACGTATTGCTCGAGCATGCGCTGGGTGTTGAAGTAAGAGCCGTTCAGGGCGATGGTGGAGCGCATGATCCGCCTCCACTGGTCGGGCTGCTTGTAAAAGAGCGGGAGGATGGCCTCGAGGTGATCGTACAGTGAGCGCGCCTCGCCGGCGTCCTCGTCGTGGTCGGCGATGGCCCAGCCGGTTACACCCTCGATCCAGCCTTCGATCCACCAGCCGTCGAGGATGCTGAGGCTGGGGACACCGTTGAGGGCGGCTTTCATGCCGCTGGTCCCAGAGGCTTCATAGGGCCGCTTGGGGGTGTTGAGCCAGAGGTCGACGCCGCCGGTGAGCAGCGCCGCGAGGCTCCACTCATAATTTTCGAGGTAGACAATCCTGAGCTGGTCGGAGTTGAGCTCATGCGAGAGCTCGATGACGCGCTTGATCTTGGCTTTGCCGGGCTCGTCGGCGGGATGGGCCTTTCCACTGTAGAGGATTTGCAGGCCGCCGCATTCGCGGGCGATTTTGACCAGGCGCTCGGGCTCGGTGAAGAGCAGATCGGCGCGCTTGTACGTTGCGGCGCGGCGGGCGAAGCCCAAGGTGAAGATTTCGGGCTTCAGCTCGACGTCGGAGTGCTCCTTTACAGCCGCAAACAGGGCGCGCTTGGATTCGAGATGGGCCTCTTCGATTACGGTCTCGGGGATGTTGATGGCGTAGCGCATGGCGAGATTGTCCTGACGCCAGCGGGGTAGATGGCTGTCAAAGGCAGCCTGGAAGGCAGGCGAGGTCCAGGTAGCGGCGTGGACGCCGTTGGTGATGGCCTCGATGTCGTACTCGGGGAACATCTCGCGCGAGACGATGCCGTGCTGCATGGCTACTCCGTTGACAAAACGGGAGAAGCGCAGGGCGAGGTAGGTCATGTTCAGGAGCCGGTCGTGGAAGGCACCTACACGCTCAAGGAATCGGGCGCGCTCGTCGCCAAGGATGCGGTAGGCCTGCTCGCCGGAGAAGCGGTCATGGCCGGCGGGAACCGGTGTGTGGGTCGTAAAAACGCACTGCTGGCGAATGGCGTCGAGGTCGCTTTCGGTCGCGCTGTCGAGGTTCGCGCCTTTAAGCTGCTGCTCGACGAGTGCAACGGTGAGCAGAGCGGCGTGGCCCTCGTTCATGTGATAAACCAGCGGCTTGAAGTTGAGCGCGGCGAGGATGCGAGCGCCGCCCATGCCGAGCACAGCCTCCTGGCGGAGGCGGTAATCGCCGTCGCCACCATACAGATGGTCGGTGAGGATGCGGTCGCGGGAATCGTTCTGTTCGAGATTGGTGTCGAGGAAGTAGATGGGAATGATGTGTCCGGTCACACCCTCGAGGTCGTAGCGCCAGGCCTTGATGGCGACGGGGCGGCCTTCAATGGTGACGGTGACGACCGGTTCTTCCCCGGCGAGAATGCTTTCCGGGCTCCAGGGCTGCGATTCTGAGGTCTGATTGCCGTCTGCATCCAGGATCTGGCGGAAGTAGCCCTGCCGATGGGCCAAGGTCACGGCGGCGAGAGGCAGGCCCATGTCGGCGGCGGCACGCAGTGTGTCTCCGGCGAGAACTCCAAGGCCGCCGCTGTAGGTCGGGATCGCCGGACTTGCGGCGATTTCCATAGAAAAGTAAGCAACCAGACGGTTGTTACCCTCGCAATCGAGCGATGCGAGTCGGGGTATGGTGTCGAATCTCATGCAATCAGGTCTCCCGCTAACAAATCCAGGGCTCCCAAGTATTCCGGCGCCTAAAGAGCGATGCAAGTATTTGTCTTGACTCCTCAAGCCCGGACAGGGTGGCTGTTATTCTCACTGACTTTCGGTAACGGGTGAGGCGGCCGAACCCCCGGAGACTCTGCCGGTAGTTTAGCAAGCGGTCCGTTACTCTAAAACGAAAAGCGCATTGGCCTTTCTGGAAAACAAGGCCAAATGATTGATTCATATAGAACGAAGGTAACTACTTCGCTAGCTGGATTTCTCCTTCCGTGCTGGGAATCTTGTGGGCCCCAGCCGATGCATGGCAGAGGTATATATCGGCTTCAATGCCTGTGGCTTCGAGGTAACCCTGGCGCAGATGGCCGGAAAAGGCGCGGGCATGGGCGTTTTCGACCAGATTGACAGTGCAGCCGCCGAATCCGCCGCCGGTGAGGCGGGCTCCGATGCAGCCGGGCTCTTTGCCCGCGAGATCGACGAGAATGTCGACCTCGGGGCAGCTGGCTTCGAAGTCATCGCGGTAGCTGGCGTGGGCCTCGTACATCAGCCGGCCGAGGGTCTTGAGATCGCCGGCTTCGAGGGCGTCGGCGGCGGCCACAGTGCGGATGTTCTCGGTAATGATGTGGCGGCAGCGCTTGAGAACTTCGGGGCGCATCTCATGGCCCCAGCGGTCGAGATCGTCGAGGGTGGCGTCGCGCAGCAGCCTGATTTCGGGACGATGGCGGCGGAGCAGGGCCGTCCCTTCCTCGACTTCTGAACGGCGGGTGTTGTACTCGCCTCCGGCGTGGGAGTGTTTGACCATGGAATTCGCAATTACCAGACTGAGATGCGAGGGAATGGGCGCGAGCCGGTATTCGAGGCTGCGACAGTCGAGCAGGAGGGCGTGGTCTTCAGTTCCGCAGCAGGCGACGAACTGATCCATGATGCCAGTGGAGGCGCCTACGAAATGGTTTTCGGCGCGCTGACAGAGCTGGGCTACGCGGGGCATCGGGATATCGGCCCCCGTGAGGCTGAGAACGGCGACCATGCTGGCGACTTCGATGGAGGCGGAAGAGCTGAGGCCGGCGCCGATGGGTACATCTCCGTTGATGGTGAGGCTAAAGGCCGGGACGGCGATCCCGGCTTCGCGTAGTACAGAGAGGACGCCCAGCGGATAGTCAAACCACTGATGAGACGCGCGAGTGGGTAGATGGTCTACAGGGTAGCTGACTTCTTCGTCGAAATTGATGGAACGAATCGCGATGGTGTTGTCGGTGCGAGGGCTGATGGCGGCCAGAGTGGCAAAGTCGATCGCAGCCGGCATGACAAAGCCGTCGGCGTAGTCGGTGTGCTCGCCGATCAGATTGACGCGGCCGGGAGCAGTAAAGGTGACCGGATTCCGGCCAAACCGCTGTACATGAAGCGACCTGGTAGCGGTTACATCCAGCATGTGTGGGGCCTCGTGTGAATAAATCGTTTCAGCTAACAACAAAAGTTACGATACAACGGTGGTTACAATTCGCATCCACCAGAAGTCGCATTGACTGGGAGCAAGTGTTCGCGCATGGCCGGAGACCATGGCAGTAGAGAGAGAATCGACCGGGCTGGTGCAGGGCTCGAGGGCGACGCAGTATTGGCGAAGGGGCCGGTTCTCGGGCCATCCGCCGTAGCAGAGCCATAAGCCAAGCCAAGGCGTAAGCGCGGGGTCGAATTCGACCTGGACACGGAGGCCGGCGCTTTTGCGCTCAATGGCACACCAGCCGTCGGATAGCGGGGCAGCGGCGTAAAGCTTGTCGCCGACATTGTCGCTTTCATGACCGACAAGGTCGAGGCTGGCCAATTCACCGGAAGCAAGTTGGACGAACGGCCATGGATGGACTGAGCCTGCGGATCCGAGGCGGTGGCCTGCGGAGCCTTCGACCTTGACGGTTGTGACTTCTCCCGGCAACTGGACGCAGTCGCCGGGGTCGACCGCAAAAAGGGGATGTGCCGACCAGGCATAGGCGATCACGTCCTGACCGATGTTCTCGAGACGGTATTCGATGTGCAGGGCCTCGGGTTGGTGACGGCCGGAGTCCTTCACGAGACGTAGTTTACGTTCGAAGCGCAGCGGGAGGACACTTCCGGTCGCGGTGAGGTGAAGTTCGGTGTCATTCGATGAGCTGACGTCGCATGCGAGCCGCCAGAACTCTCCGTGATCGGGGATGGAGATCTTGCCACCGGGACCGTCGATGTCGCAGGCCGAGACCGAGGGCATGCATTCGTCGAAGCCGCTGGCGTCACTTTCTTCGAAGGCGGTAGCCAGCGTGCGATGCGCGTACGGCAGAAGAGGCTGCTGGAGGAGCTCGACGCCGTTTTTGCGCATGGAAGCTACTTTTCCGCCGAGTGCCGGCAGCACCTCGACCGAAAATGTATCCGTTTTCAAGGCGACACGCGCGAAATCCGGCTCGTTCAACCCTGCCCTCGAGAAAATTGCAGCGAGTATAGCAGCCGGTGCGCAGAGCCGCCAGTGCTGAAAGGACTATGACCTTGAGCGATCAAGCGGCTGCGCGATCGATCCGATTCCAGATTTCGTCGATCCAAGCCAGGTGTTCCGGTTTCATCAGGACAGAGCGCAGGCAGGTGACCTTGGAGTCGCCGGCGGAAGGCCAGATTAGCCGGTCGGCTGCCGTGCGGAAGAAAGCGACGGGCAACTGTACGAGCGCCAGATGAAGGTCATGTGCGGCTGCGCGGTCGAAGAGTTGCTGGGCGAGGCGTGAGGATTCATCCAAATCCGATTTTTCGGGAGTACGTGGGGCAACGGCCCAGGTGAGGATGTCGAGTTCGGGTTCGGGGCCGGGGATGAAGCGAGGGTCGGAGGCAATTCTGGCGTAGAGGGTGCGGGCCGCCGAGAGAGAACGATCGAGTCCCCGGGCGAAGTCTCCACCTGGGATGAGAGGCAGGAGGCGTTGTGTCGCCCAGAGGGCGACGGCCGAGGCTCCGGCGCGGGAGCACTCGAGGCTGATTTCGCCGAGGTGCAGTTCGGAAGAGGTGAAGTAGGTGTAAGGCGAGTCGTGCTTGTAGAAGCGGCCGACGGCAGGATCGCGGAATAGGATGCATCCACAGCCGTAGGGCTGAAGGCCGTGCTTGTGGGGGTCGATGACGATGGAGTCAGCGTCGGCGATGCGGGCGAAGGCGCGGGCGGCTTCGGGGCTGAGGTTCGATGCGAGCCTGAAGTATCCGCCGTAGGCGGCGTCGATGTGCAGGCGAAAACGGTAGCGATCGCGCAGGGCGAGGATCTCGTCCAGCGGATCGACGGCGCCGAGAGCGGTGGTGCCGAGGGTAGCGACCACGGTTCCGACTTCGCCCGTGGCGAGAGCGTTCTCAAGTGCATTGAGATCCATACATCCGCGATGGTCGACGGCGACGCTGCGGAAGGGGAGTTTGAGGACGGCGCTGATTCGGGCGTGAGTGTAGTGGGCCTGGTCGGATGCGAGGATGATCTTGCCGGGCGCGAGCTGGCCGGCGACCCACAGAGCTTCGAGGTTTGCGAAAGTGCCTCCGCTGGTGAGGTGGCCGAGGTGCTCCTTCCAGCCGAACATGGCGGCGATTTCGCGGACGGCCTCGACTTCCATGGCAGAGCTGGCGCGGCCTCCGTCGAGGGCGTGGTTGTTGGGGTTGAGCCAGGAGGCCATCGCGTAGGCGGCGCGCGCGACGGGATGCGGCGGCTTGAGCATCTGGCCGGCATAAAGAGGATGGAAATAAGGATAGTTGTCGCCCAGGCGTTGCGTGGTCTCGTCAAGGACAGCGGCCATGGCCGCGGCGTCGTCCGAGCGGACTCCTCCTTCTGAGTCGGATGGAGGGAGGAAAGAGAATTCGGATTTCAGGCGCTCCAGTGCCTGGAGCTGGAGTGTGGTCGCGGTGTCAGGATTCATGGAATTTACTTGACGGAACAGAATACAGGCCTGCGCGGCGAGCGGAGTAGCCGTCATTCGTCGTTAAGTTAATCCAAAAATTGAGGATATTTTCCTGTGGGGTGAGGAAAGTCTGCTAAACTGAAGTCGCGTTAGAACCGAACCGGGTAATAGCAGTCCTGCGGTTTAGCAAAGATCTGCCAGTTTGGCTCCGATTCACTTCAAGCGCAATTCAAATCAGGAATAAGCATCAAATGGAACAAGGTACTGTGAAATGGTTTAACGACGCGAAGGGCTTCGGATTCATCTCTCGCCAGAATGGGGAAGATGTCTTCGTGCACTATTCCGCGATCGCCTCAAGTGGCTTCAAGAGTCTCCAGGAAGGCCAAGCTGTGCAGTTTAACGTCGTTAAGGGGCCGAAGGGCTGGCAAGCATCGGATGTTCAGCCGCTTTAATCGATAGACGCACAAGATCTAAAAACATTAGCAAGATGAGTTAACGGGACGGGGCCGCCCGTCCCTGTTTACTTTCGGGCGAAGTCAGTTTCCGGTCTGCCGATTCGTTCGAGCGCATCGCACGCGGTCTTCACGCCGTCTTCGGACGCAACTGTGTGTGCGATTTCTGCTGCCCTCCGCGCATAGGATTTTCTTTCGAGCAACCTTCGGATCTTCGCCGCCGCGGCCTCCGCGTTGTAGGCCTTGCGCTGAATTACCTTGGCGACGCCGAGATGGCGAACGCGGCGGGCGTTGTCCGGTTGATCGTGACTATAGGGCATGACCAGCATGGGCCGCCCGGCTTTGAGGGCCTGCGCGGTGGTTCCAACTCCGCCCTGGTGAATGATGGCAGCTGCGCGCGGAAATATTTTGGAAAACGGCGCATAGTGGGCGACGCAGATTTTTTTCGAGAGGGTGCGGCGCGGCTGATTCTGCGGATCGTTGCCGATGAGGAGCACAGCCCGCTGGTCTAACAACTCGACTGCCTCGGCACTTCGCTCGTAAAAGTCTCCGGCGGCCATGACGGCGGCCGAGCCGAGGGTGAAGACAAGCGGCGGCACCCCGTCAGCGAGGAATTTCTGGAGTTCGGGCGAGAGCTCGGATTTGCCGGCGTCGCCGTCGTAGAAGGCGAAGCCCGTGATGAGGGTGTTGGGTGGCCAATCCGGCTGAGGGTCTCCGAGGACACGCGAGAATAGCGCCAGGACAAGGCGGGGCGAGTGCTTGGCGTCGAAGATCGGGTTGGGGCCTTCTTCAAGGCCCAACTCGCGTCGCAGGGCATAGAGCGGCTCCGACCAATTTCTGGTAACGACGCGAGCGAACCGCGGCACGAGGCGGCCGACCCTCGGGACGATGGACGGAACCTTTGACAACGTAGGGTACGGCGGCAGGACGGGCGGATCGTATCCGGAAAAGAATGATAAAGGCGCGAGGACGTAGGAGGCCCAGGGTATGCCGGTTTTCTCGGCGACGATGGGTCCGGCGTAAGCGAGCTCTCCGGTGACGAGGAGGTCGGCTCCGCCTTTGGCGGATACGGCTCCGAGCAGGTCCTGGTAGCTGTCGCGGATGGCGGGAAAGAGGAATTCGCGCAGGCCGCGCTCGGTTCCCTTTTTTATGTCCCAGATCATCTCCACCATGCGCTTGTCGCTTGGGTCCTGGTCGGGGCGGACGGCGGCGAACTCGATGCCGAGCGGCTCGACCTTACTGCGGAACATAGCGGGTATGGCAAGGACGGGCGTGTGGCCGCGCCGCTTCAATTCGAGGGCGAGCGCGATGAGTGGATTGACGTCGCCGAAGGTTCCAAAGGTCGAGAAAACGATACGCATCTGTCAGAAGCTTGCCTCAAAATCATGAAACCTGCGTTCAAGTTCCCACTGCTGCTGCGCTTTTTCGCTTCCTGAGACCAGGTCGGCGCACTCTCCGGCAGGCGTGTCCTGGCCAAGTTGCGAGCCGCAGGCGGCGACGGGCTTGTCCAGTGTCTCCGGTGAGGACTGCTGCCAGATGCTGGCTCCGGGCAGAAAACTGTGCTCGAGGCTGGTACGCACCATTTTCTTCATGTCTCGATAGGCGAGCGGATATGTAACCGCTGCGCGCACATATTCGTGAGTGAGGTCGATGCGGGAGACACCTTCGTCGTCGGTCGAGAGAGCTATGGGGACGCCGTAGCGGCGGTAAATCTCGAAGGGGTGGTCCTCCCCCTTGATGTTGAGAATGACGTCGTTGCTGGTGAGATTGGCTTCCACCATGACGTGTTTGGAGGCCATCTCCCTGAGAAGCTCGTAGGGGCGGTCCTCGTACATGATGTCGACGCCGTGCCCGATGCGCTCGGCTTGCCCCTGCTCGACGGCGAGGCGGATGTGGAAGCTGAGGCCGTCGGGCGGCACCATGCCGGGGGCGAGTTCGCCAGCATGCAGGCTGATGTGCACCTGCGAGTAGGAGCTGCGTACGGCGTCGAGCATTTGCATCTGGAGGCGATAGTCGCGCATGGCGATGTAGCTGTCTTCGGGCTGGACGAAGTTCATGCCGACCCAGCGGGGATCGGCGGCGGCAGCCTCGAAACCAAGCAGGACCTGGGCGAAGACGACTTCCGGCGGCAGAGCGCGCAGGACCTGATAGATGTAGCGGATTTTGACGTTGCAGGCCGGTTGGGCGTCGGTGTCGCCGCAATGCTCGCGCTGTTTGCGATCGGATTCCGCGCGATCGAGCGCGGCGCTGATGGAAGGAAGGCTGTCCTTGATGCCGGCGGCGAGGAGCTTTTCACGGTAAGCGACAAAGTTGGGATCGTAGCCGATGCGCGAGGCGAGAGCGGCGGCATTTTTGAAGTCGGGTGTGTCCATCAGCTCGAGATATTGCTCGTTCTGAGAAGCGGCGCGGGTGGCAACCTCGTCGAGCCACTCGCCCATGTGCTTTTTGTCGGTGCCTCCGAAGCGGTCAAAGGTGACGAAGAACTGATCATGGCCGGAGTCTGCCGTCATCGGCACGAAGGTGCGCATGGAGAATGAATCGATGAGGTCGTCGTAGAGATGCTGATTCAGGGGGGCTTCGCTGGCGGCGACCTGTCCGGCCTTGCAGATCGGGACGAAGTTCTTACCCTGGTCGTCGGCGTTTTTGAACTGGCCTGCTTCGGGCCGGATGAAGGCGAGAGTTTTGGTGTCGACGCAGAGATGGTCTTCGCCTGCGGCGCGGATCCAGGATTCGGCATAGATGGCACCGGAGAGATGGCTGTGCAGGTCGGCGCCCTTGGGCATGCGATAGAGAAATGCGCGCAGAGTGAGGGGGCCTTGCTTGCGGGCCTCCTCGAAGGCTCGGGCGGTGCGGGCCTCGGCGGTGGTGGCAGCGAGGGGAACGGGCTTCTGAACTGCGGGTTTTGCGGCGGGGGGCTTCTGCGCGAGCGCCGAAGAAGATGAGAGGGCGAAAAGGGAAACGATCAGAAGTAATGTTCCCAGCCTGCGACCCTGGATGCGATTCATGGAGAGCGTCCTCGAAAAGCAGTGCTCCCCAGTGTATGGCATGCCGATTGAATTGAGGGGCGAGGAGTTAGAGGCGGATGGGCTGAAGCAGGCGAATGTTCCGTTTGTTATACTGAGTCAGGCAGTTTGATAAGCGCAACGCAGGATTCCGTGGGGCGCGCAATTCAAAAGCCGATGAGCGGCCGCTCGGTCGCCCCCTGGTTTCACGCCAAGGCCAGATAGCTCAGTGGTAGAGCGCGGCCCTGAAAAGGCCGGCGTCGGCGGTTCGATCCCGTCTCTGGCCACCATTTAGAATTAACAACTTAGCGAAGAGTGTCGCAGTAATTCTCCGAGGCCATTCTTACTGCGTTCTTGTAAGTGGTTGAAAATACTTAATCAACGATGTTCCCGTATTGTTCCCGTCAACATAAAACCCGTTTTTCCTGGTGGTGCGAGTCTAACCCGCCGTGCAGTTTGTAATGCCGCAGCACGCCCTGATTGCCTGATTGTGCCAAGGTTGCGAATTGGCTTTCAGGCATGGGCAAGTTACTGCGACTCCGGCTTCAGCCAACTACCAGAGGGCCACTTGTCCGGACTGTCGACTTCCATGTAAGTCAAAGTCAAGGGAAAAGCACGGAGGTCTCTGGGCGCGCTCCGGAGAGCGCGCATTCGATCCTGAGGATGCCTCATAACGCAACAGTGCCTCTCGGCGGGTGGTTCTGCAAAGGATGCAGGAACCATCAGCCGAGTAGTGAAAGTGCGCAGCGAAGAATCCTGATCATTCCGGTGCGCGCTCTCCAGAGCGCGCCATCAGGCCTCGCGTTTTCTCTTGACAACCGACTTACATGGATGTCACTTCGAAAAGGTGCCAATTTTCTATAAAACCTCCGGCTTATTGGGGTTGACTGGTTGCCGAGACATCGATCTCCTGAAGTTTTACCGCTGTTCGCATCTCAGCCGCTGCATCCTCCGTCCGGCCCAGAGAACGATAGGCGCGCCCGAGCAACGCATGCGCCATCGAGTTTTTGGAGTCTATCTCGATTGCATGCTGCAGGTACATCGTGGCCATAAGGGCGTCGCCTTGCTCTAACATTACTTTACCGAGGAGGATATAAGGTATGTTTAAAGTTGGTTCAAGAAGGACGGCCCGATCTAGCGATTTTCGAGCATTGATGTAGTCGCCGCTCCGGATGTATGCATCTCCTAGCCGCTCATAGACCATACCAGACATCGGATTCAGATTACGCTCCGCTATGAACTGTGATATGGCTTCTGAAAGATCCTCGTGCGCCAGGGCGATCTGGCCCAGCAGCAGGTGTGCTAGGGGTAGGTCAGGTTTAAGTTCGAGTGCTTTGCGACCCGATGCTTCAGCAACCGGAAGATATTGCCGACGTAGAAGCATTCGTCCTTCTAGCAGATAGGCTGAGGCCGAATCCGGTGGGAAGTCGTACTGCATCGCAAACGCGTGGCGAGCATCGTCGTAGCGATTTGTATCGAGGTAACAAAGTCCTAAGACGTATTGTGGATCGACATTCATTTGTAACGTCGAATTCTGCGCTTTCTCCAACAACGGAATCGCTTCCGCGGCTTTGCCGAGTCGAAACAGGCTCGCGCCTTCCATCTTCATCGCCTCCAAATCAGCCGGGTTTTGCGCAACCGCCCTGGCGAAAGCCGCCGCGGCATCCTGGAGGTTACCCTTCTGATAAAGAACGAGGCCCCGAAGATATTCAGCTCCTTTAGGTTCCGGGTTGATTGAACTAAGGGAAGCTAATAACTCGAGAGCTTGGTCCAGACGACCGTGTTTTACCATTTCCTCTGCTTCGGAGACCGGATTGGCAGTTTGCCCTACTGCAACCGCCGAAAAGGCCCCGGCGAGGCAAGCCACGCATACTGTGATTCGGCACAAGACGAAAAAGGCATACTGGGTGAAAGCACGTCTCATAAGATCATTCTCGATAGCAGGAATTCCGATTAAGAACGGTCATGGTCATTCGGGAGTCGAGCGCTCCCTTAGCTCAGCGAAGTGGCAGGTTCATCGAGCTTAGCTACCAGTAGTAGGCAGCCACAACGCGCGGAGGACCTGCAGTTGAATCCGTTATCGCAGTCTGCAGAACGAGCTCCAAATTTCTCTTTTGCCAGCCGACGGGTGCGTCGTGAAGGCCCTTCTCCATAATCTTCGGGCTCGAGACGAAATCAGCAGCTGCCCGCGTTCCGGTACCATCGATTCCCGCTACAACTACGGAAAATTGCCCGGTCTTCGAGTCCAACAGGCGCCCCACGATCGCAAAATCGCTAGGCTCTTCAGCTGAAACTGCGAATTGCCTCCAAACGCGACCACCGGGCACCTGTTCCTGGATCGTGAACTGGCCATTCTTTTCAACAAATGCGAAATGGAGATTTTCTGTCAGCTTCATCGTCCAGCGGTTGTTGAAGGCGCCTACCACCACTGAGGGGGAGTTCCGCAAGTCTTCGAATGAGTAATTCGATCCAAATCTCACCTGTTTCGGTTTCCCGATCTTCCCGAGCAACTCAGAGAGGCTCAAGGCGGCATATGCGTCTCCGACGGCAACTCCAAATTCTGGATTAGTCGTTATATCGCTCCAGGCAAGCTTTTCATTCGGAGGCAGGGGAAGCGGTTGATCGTATCTCTCAACCTCTGTCTCGAACGTGCCAGGATGAGAACGCTCGTATCGCTGATACAGCTCTAAGGAAGGCCGGTAGAGCACCGGTTTTGCCAGGCAGATCATGACTGGTTGCTGGGTTGCGAACACCGGATTCCAGAACCCTTCTATTGTCGTGTTCTTGTGCATCGTTCGCTGAAGAATCACAGCCGCGATCCCTGCCAGTGCGGCCACGCAGACAGCGATGATCAACCAGCCCCTCGCCGGTCGCTTGACCGGCTGGAGAGGAGCGGCGTGCGGCCTCAGCGGTTGAGGTGTTGGAACCGCAGATTCGCTACCGGAAGACCAATGAAAGGTTGGTGAGTAGGAACCAACTGGAAGCTTTATCGATACCGGCGAATCGCTCGATGCAGTCTGATAGTATTGCTCCAGCCTGCGGCGTACCTCGCCAGCCTGGACTCGAACCACAGGATCTTCGCCAGTCGCATAACCTGGGGATCGCTGGAAGAGCTCGGTTCCGATCGTGCGTTCTTTTAGTTGCTCAACATGTCCGGTTAGCTTGTGTTGTACGACATACTGCAGGAATTGGCGACTGCGCCCAGCACTGCGAAAGTAGCGACTGGCGAGGATGCTATCCAGTTCCTGCAGAACCGCCTCAGCCTTCTTTGTCTCATCTGCGAAAAAAGAGGCTGAAGCGCTTTCGGGGTGGGATAATTCAACAGTTGCTCTCATCGGCCTCCCAACTAAAGTGTCGCAATGAAGTATCCGCGGTATTGGCCATCGCTTGTTGAGCCGCGTTTAAGTTATTAAAGAGCCACTCAAGAACATAAGTTGCGCTTGAAATGTCAACCCCAAGCGCTGCCGAAACAAAATATTGACCGAATTTGTGAACCGCTTACTGAAACGTATACTTGCCAGTGTGCGACAGTAGAGACTAACCAAGTGACAGGTGTCAAGGGTGCCCCTGGGGAGACTGCGAAGGTTGTTGCATCTCTCCGAATGGGCTCGGTACGCACCATCCACCGCCCGCTGTAAGTCGCTGAAAAAAAGCATCTTGCGGATTTTAATACTGTAATTTAACGGTGTCTTACTTGTGATCGTTGATCTCAAGGACTAGATTTCCGGGCGTGTGGAAGAGGTCCGTTCTGGCGCGGGCTGGACTCCAGCAGTCTGCCGGTGGCTTGCTAAGAGAGTCGCCTGCACGGCATTACGGTGTCTGGATTATCACAAGGCGGTGCTAGTCATACCGTCAAAGTTTTTCAGCGGACACGCAAAAATCGCTTGCATTTTTGAGGAGGAGTGATGCTGCAAAGAAGGAACAGAATTTCGGGATCTGTCCTATTGTGGATCGCGGTGGGCCTATGGATCTGCAAATCGACTCATACGGTCGGGGCGCAAGCGATCTATGGATCCATTTACGGCACGATCACCGACACCACCGGCGCCGCCATCCCCAACGCCACAATCACCGTGACCGACGAGGCCAAGGGAACATCGGTCCAGGTTACTTCGAATCAATCGGGCGAGTATAGGGTGCAGAATCTCATCCCCGACGTCTACGACGTCACGGCAACCGCGACAGGTTTCAGCCCGGTGGAGAACCGCGGAATTCAGGTCGCAGCCGACACGTCACCGAAGGTCGACCTGAAACTTGCTGTCGGCACTGCCACCCAAAACATTACAGTGACTTCCGAGGCTCCAGAACTCCAAACCGATCGAGCCGAAGTGGGGACCGTTTTTAACCAGAAGACCATCTCCGGCTTGCCGATCTATGGGCGCAACTTCGCCAGTCTCCAACTGTTGATCCCGGGCGCCCAAGCGATGGGATGGACGCAGAACAACGCCGAGGACGCTCAGGGCAGCCCGACCGTTAATATTCAGGGACAGTTCTTCTCTGGAGTCGGGTACCTGCTTGACGGCGCGTCGGACCAGGACCCGATTTTAGGGCAAATTGTCATCAACCCGCCGCTGGATGCCGTTGGGGAAGCCAAAATCTTGGTGCAAAGCTACGACGCGGAATTCGGGCAGTCGACCACCGCCGTGGTGAACGCGCAGACCAAGTCGGGAACCAACAGCTTCCATGGTAGCGCCTTCGACTACCGGCGAAGCGGGGCCCAGCTGGCACGCAATCCTTATAACCAGTATGCGCCCTATTCCGCGTTGTCAACTCGCCTGACCCCGCCGGCGCTCTACAGCCAATTTGGAGGCGCGCTAGGCGGGCCGATTCTAAAGAATAAGTTATTCTTCTTCGGCGACTACCAGGGCGTCCGGCAACGCAATGGAGCTTCCGCCCAGGTAACCGTGCCGACGGCCCTGATGCACAACTCATGCCTCTCGGGGAATGGATGTGATCTGAGCGAATTCATAACTGGACGCGGCGCACAGCAGGGACAAATCTACAACCCCCGCGTCATCAATCCGGTTACGGGGCCTGAACCCTTTGTAAATAACTTCATTCCAAATCAATACCTTTCTTCGCAGGCGCTTTACCTCCTCAACCTGATTCCGCTGCCAAACGCGCCAGGCATTCAGGACGGCACGGCCAATAACTACAACGCCGGCGGCACCGGGGTCACAAACCAGAACCAGTTCGATGCGCGCGTCGACTACGAGCTCCGCGAATCTCGGCACGTGTTTGGCCGCTACAGCTACTTTGGTAACGCGAACTCAGCCGGCACTATCTTTGGACCAGCCGGAGGCACAGGATTTTCCTCCATCACCAACGACTTTGGCGGTTCCGCCACCGGGCGCAACCAGAGCGCCGTCGCAGGCATGGATATCGGGTTCAACCCAAAACTGCTCACCGACTTCCGTCTGGGATATCTGCGCTACCACGTCTCCACCGAAAAGTACGATGGGACGACGGATTTGGCCACGGAAGCAGGCATCCCCGGACTTAATACGGGCGGCTTCACGTCTGGTGCTCCGGGATTCTTCATAAATAACACCGGCGGAGGCAGTGGTGACGGACTGTCAAGTTTTGGCTCGAGCCTGCAGGTGAACGCCTGCAACTGTCATCTGCTTGAGACTGAGGACCAGTATCAGGTAGTGAATAACTGGACAAAAATCGTCGGGAATCACAACTTCAGGTTCGGCGCAGACCTGCGCTACGCGCGGAATCTGCGTGTTCCAAGCGACAGTAATCGAGCAGGTGAGATAACCTTCTCTGCTACCGACACCGAGAATCCAGTCCAGGGCACGCCCGGAGGGGTGGGCTTGGCAACCTTCCTTTTAGGCGATGTAACCAATTTTTACCGCTATGTAAGCACCTCAACAAATGCAAAGGAAACGCAGAAGATCATCTTCAGCTACGCTCAGGACACTTGGCGCGTTACACCTAATTTGACTCTCAATTTAGGCGTTCGTTGGGAGATGTACTTCCCTGAGACCGTCAATGGTCGAGGCCAGGGAGGCTTCGCCGATATCAACACGGGCACGTTCCGCGTTGCGGGTTATGGGCCATTCAACACAGCCATGAATGTCAGCAAGGACTTCAAGAGCATTGCTCCACGCGTCGGAGTTACCTACCAGCTAGATCCGAAAACAGTGATCCGCTCGGGCTATGGGAGAAGCTTCGACCTCGGTGTCTTCGGAAGCGTTTTCGGTCACGTGGTCACCCAGAATCTTCCGGTACTCGCCAATCAGAACCTCACCAACGCTGGCGCGAATACATACGCCTGGAACCTTTCCACAGGTCCCACCCCCTTCGTCTTTCCTTCTATTCCCGCAAACGGACAGATCCCGATCCCGAATGGAGTGAGCGCCAAAGTCCGCCAGGATCCCCAGCCTCTACCCACAGTGGATGCATGGAATCTGAGCCTTCAGCGGGCACTGACCAATTCACTGACCGCGAGCCTGGCCTACGTTGGAAACAAGGGGACCCATACGTTTGCAGGCGACGGGCAGACCGTTAATCTCAATGCGGTCGGCGCTTGCATTCCGGCGAGCCAAAGTGTGAACGGACAAGGGCTTTGCTGGAATCCTAATGCCCCTTCCACCCCTCCTACGGCTTCGCAAACCGAGACCAGCAACACGAATTACCTGCGGCACTATTATGCGCAGTTCGGCTGGACTCAGGACTTCACCTTCTATCATGACGGTTTTGACAGCCATTACAACGCCCTGCAAGCAACGCTGGACAAACGCTTTACCCAGGGTCTGCAGTTCACGGCAAGGTATACGTGGCAAAGAGCGTTTAATTACGGAAACAACGATTATGCCGAGATCGACAGGAAGATTCTGTACGGAAGATACGATGACTTGCGAGAGCAACAGTTCCAGCTATACGGTAACTGGGATCTGCCCTTCGGCCATAACCAACATTTTTTCAATGGCGTTCCAACGTGGGCGAATTATCTCATCGGCGGATATGAGCTGAGTCCCTCTCTAAACTGGTCCAGCGGTCTGCCCTTCTGGCCGAGCTATGGCGAATGCGGAGCAGATATTCCGAACGGCCCGTGCATGCCGAATAAGGCGGGCGGTATCTTGCCGACACACCTCACCTCATTCAACTCCCAATCTCACACCCGACAATATTTCGTGCCCGTTGCTCCCTTGACCGCGAACGGATCGGTTTCGGGCCCATTTTCGAGGCCCTACCTGGATCAATTCGGCAATGTTGGCCGCAACAACTACTTCGGCCCGTCTTTCTTCAACACCGACATGGCCCTGGCAAAAAACACCCCGATCCACGAAAACATAATGTTCCAATTCCGTATCGATGCCTTCAATGTCTTCAACTACATCTCTCCTGGGAACCCGGGAAATGCGTGCATAGATTGCACTGGCGCCGGGATCATCAGCGGGATGGCTATCGGACAGGGACCGCGTCAACTGCAGTTTTCGGCAACGATAAACTTTTGATTTGCCTTTACCGGAAGAAGACTAGGTCGCTGTACTCGCAGAGACTGTTTAGACCGGAGGCTACTAAAGATGGGATAGGAATCAAGTTATCGACGTCGCGTGTATCACTTGCCTCCCAAAGCCGCGCAGTGTTTATCGTTGCGCGGCTCTTTTTGGATAAAAATCCTGTATAACCTACGGCCTTTAATAAATGAAAAGTGGTGGGCTATATGGTTCCCAGCGAGAGTTTCACCTGCCTCATCGGATCGGCTTCAATACGGGGCAAATCTCCTTTTAACTTAACCGTGAGGCATGGATGAGATATCGTCTGACCCAAATGTTGCGGATGCGCAGATTAAGCCGCTCGTTCCTGGCTTTTGTGCTGGGCGGAGTAGCGATGGCCCAGAGTCCGTTGGTGCTGGAGCGGCCCGGAAGGGTAATTTCTTTAGAGCCTTATGCCGCGAACATCCTGCGCGTCACAATGAGTATCGACCGCGCTGCCGCGACAGCAGCTCCAGGATACGGAATCGTCGCAAAGCCAACCTCAGATGGATGGACGCACGAGCGCGATGCAGAGGGCTATGATGTGTTCCGTTCCGCGCGGATGGTGGTGCGCATCGCACCGGGAAACCTCCCCGAGGACCAGCAGCCCACACCAATGCCCCTGGACGCGCTTAACCTCGAACTGCGTCATCACTACTTTGGCGGGGGTGGAGGGAACGGTCCTAACGACGGCGGGCTTGGTCCGCACAATGACGCATTGCTGGTAACAGCGGCCGACGGCAAGATGCTGCTACACATGCGCACCTGGATGATGGCGTCAAAGCGCCCGGAGGTGGTGGCGACTGACGCGAACCCAAAGGGCTATCACGTGACATCGATCTTTGACTCACCGCCAGACGAGCACTATTACGGTTTGGGGCAACAGCAAAAGGGATGGATGGACCTGCGGGACCACCAGATTCGCTGCTGGCACGATTATTCGGCGATTGGCGGCGAAGACGTTTGCGTGCCGTTCATGGTGTCGAGCCGCGGTTACGGGCTGGTGTGGGACAACCCCTCGAAGACAACGGTGGACCTCGGTTTTAATGGGAGAAATGTGTGGTCATCAGAGGTTGGAGATCGCATTTCTTATTTCGTGATCGCAGGCAGTACAAGCGACGAAATCTACGAAGGCTATCGCCTGCTGACTGGCGAGACGCACATGCTGCCGAGGGCGATCTATGGGTATATCCAGAGTAAGGCGATCTATCCGACGCAGGAACAGGTCCTCGATGTAGCCAAAGAGTATCGCCAGAAAAACCTGCCCCTGGATGTGATGGTCGTAGACTTCTTGAATATGACGAAGCAGGGCGAACTGGACCTGGACCCGAAACGCTGGCCGGATCCGGCGGCCATGAATCGTGAACTCCATGCGATGGGCGTGGGAACGCTCCTCAGTGTGTGGCCGCACTTCGCACCCGGCACGCAGTTCTACGATATGCTGCTGAGCAAAGGCTGGCTCGTACATACTCCAGACGGAAAGCCGGACTCGGGAGACTTCAAGGATGTCATCGGGCCAAATATCGACACGACTAATCCCGAAGCAGCGAAGTGGTTCTGGGAGAAGATCCGCGACCGGTACGTGAAGCCGTATGGCTTCGATTACATCTGGCTGGATGAAACTGAGCCGGACATTGATCCGGCGAAGCACGTCTTTTTCGTCGGTTCGGGCACGCGCTTCTACAACGTGTACCCGTTGTTTCACACGGCTTCGGTGTACGAAGGCTTCCGACGGGATTTTGGCGACAGTCGGCGGGTAATGATCCTGGCCCGGGCGGCGTACCTGGGGGCGCAACGCAACGGCACGGTCTTCTGGTCGAGCGATATCATGTCCACCTGGGATATGCTTAGGCGCTCCATTCCGGCGGGACTGAACTTTACGGCCACCGGGCTACCTTACTGGGACACTGACATAGCAGGCTTCTTCTCGCCCTCACTTCCACCTGACTATCACGCAGCACACAAGCCGCTGATCGATGGCTCGGATGTGCGCGATACGATCGGGAATTATGAGGATTACCCCGAGCTCTTTGTGCGCTGGTTCGAATGGGGAACGTTTCAGCCGGTCATGCGCGCGCATGGAGAGAGAAATCACAACGAGGTATGGTCGTATGGCAAGCAGGCGGAGCCGATTCTCGCCAAGTATCTCAAATTGCGCTATCAGCTTCTCCCTTATACATACTCAGTCGCATTCGGCAGCTATCAGACGGGCGCTCCGTATATGCGGGCGCTCTTTATGGATTTCCCTACGGATCCGAAGGCCGCGAACATTCCGGACGAGTATATGTTTGGTCCGGCATTCCTGGTGGCTCCGGTTAGTGAGCAGGGCGCGACACACCGGCCGGTATATCTGCCGGCGGGTTGTGATTGGTACAACTACTGGACTAACGAACGGCTGCACGGCGGCCAGACCATTGTGGCGGATGCTCCAATTGATACACTGCCCCTCTTTGTGCGTGCTGGAAGCATCGTGCCGCTGGGGTCCGAGGTGTTGAGCGCATCGCAGCCGCAGACGATCGCGTCTGTCAGGGTGTATCCGGGCGCGAATGACAGCTTCACCCTTTTTCGAGATGACGGGAAGACCTACGAGTATGAGAAGAACGGCGGCTCGATTACTAAGCTGATATGGGATGAGACGGCACATCAGCTCAAACATGAGGGAGCATCGGCGTGGAGCGGATCCGATCAGTCCGTGGTAACGATCGTCGGCAGGTAGTCAAATCAGGCCGTATGTTTTGTCTCAACCTCAAAAAGGTCGTTCTATACCCCGCCACTGTCTACGTCTTACTGTTCGCGGCAGCGCTGAGCCATGCTGCAAAGAACTTCGAGCAGACGGCCACAGGCGTCATCGTTCACACTGCGACGGGAGTTACGCGAATCGAGGTTTGCTCCAGTCAAGTGATTCACATCATCGGCTCCGCCACCGATCTCCAGGCGAAGCCGCTCGTGCCGGCGGTCATCCGCCCCTGCACCGGTGCCAGCTTTAAAACATCCTCGGACGGGGCTGGAGTTCATCTTGTCACAGACTCGGTTAAAGTGGATGTCCGGGCCGACACAGGGGCGGTGCGCATTTCGTCGCTGAACGGAGAAACGATGCTCAGCGAGCAACCGTCAGGCGGACGAATCCTCGGAATCTCGGATGGCGAGCAACCCCTGAGCGGAATTGAGCAGACCTTCTTATTAGCTTCCAACGAGGCGCTCTACGGCTTAGGGCAGCATCAGGAAGGACTTCTTGACATACGCGGCGTCCCGATTCGACTGTTGCAAGCGAACACGAATATCGCTATTCCATTTCTCATTTCGACAAAAGGGTATGGCTTACTGTGGAACAATCCTGCCCTCACGGATTTTAATCCTCCGACAGCAACTGTAAAGCTTGATGAGAATGGCTCAGGGAGATTCCAGACAGGCCCCGAGGGCGATTATGGGTTTCTGGTAAGTGGCAACTATCGAGGTGAGCTTCGTTTGTCAATCGGAGAGCAACAGATCATCGATATAAAGAACATGTGGGTTCCGCTCTCGGCCGGTGCCAAAATTCATCTGGCGGCAAACACGACCTACAAGGTGCATGCCGAAACCGGGGGGGACACCAAGCTCGCGGTACGTGCTCCTTCAAATACGATGGCATTTCGATCACAAGCCGGAGAGGCGGTCGATTACTACTTCTTTTACGGACCAGAACCCACCAGAGTTGTAGCGGAGGACCGCGATTTTACCGGCGCGGCGCCACTTCTGCCCCGTTGGGCCTACGGCTTTTGGCAATGCCGAGAGCGCTATTCGAGTCAACAACAGATTCTGGACACCGCCGCTGAATTCCGAAAAAGGAAGATTCCCGTTGATGTGCTTGTACAGGACTGGCAATACTGGGGCAAATACGGCTGGAATGCTATGCGATTTGACGAGCGCGAGTATCCCGATCCGGCCGAGATGATGTCGAAGCTGCACAAAGAAAACCTGCATCTGATTATCTCTGTCTGGGCAAAATTCGGAGCTGAAACAGCCGTCAATCACGAGATGGAAGATGCCCATTTAGTTCTTACTAGCTCAGCCGGCAGCGGCGAGCCGGGGGAAGGCAAGGAACGCGAGAACTGGGCCGATTTGTTCAATCCACAAGCACAGAGGGCATTCTGGTCCGATATCAATCGCAATCTCTTCACCCAGGGCCTTGATGGTTGGTGGCTTGACGCCTCCGAGCCTGAAGGCGACCCCCTCAAGACTGATAAAACCTATCTTGGTCCAGGCATTGAGGTCCGGAACGCCTTCCCTTTGTTTGAGACATCGGCTGTCTATCAGGGACAACGGTCTACCTCGGAAAACAAGCGCGTTGTGATTCTGTCCCGCTCCGCATATGCAGGACAGCAGCGCAATGGTTCCATCTCTTGGTCAGGGGATATTGCGGGTAACTGGGAGACCTTTCGCCGGCAGATTCCTGCGGGCCTGGGCTTCGGCATGTCCGGTTTTCCGTACTGGACCACCGACATTGGGGGCTTTTTTCGACCGAGGGACCAGTACACATCACCCGACTATCACGAACTGTTGATCCGATGGTTTCAGTTCGGCACATTCTGCCCAATTTTCCGCATCCACGGATATCAATCGGAAACGGAACTGTGGAAGTACGGCTCAGACGTCGAAAAAATACTCACCCAATACGACAAACTACGTTACCGTCTGCTGCCGTATATTTACTCTGCAGCTTGGGGTGTGACCGATCGTGGCGAGGTCCTGATGAAGGCACTGCCGTTCGCATATCCCCACGAGGACTCCGTAAGGCAGGTTCAAGATCAATTTCTCTTAGGTAGCTCATTGCTCATCAGCCCGGTGACCGAGCCGCACGCCACAGCGAGAGATCTCGTGTTGCCAGCCGGCGATGACTGGGTCGATTTCTGGACCGGTCGAGCTTATCGCGGCGGGCAAGTCATTACCGCGGATGCTTCCTTGGATCGCATACCCATCTTAGTCAAGGCAGGAAGCATCGTGCCTCTTGGCCCGGTCGTTCAATTCACATCGGAGCCGGACGATCCGCTGGAGATTCGGATCTACGGCGGCAAAGACGCAACGTTCGACTTCTACGAAGATAGCGGCGATGGATATGCCTATGAGCACGGAGCGAAAGCAACGACTTTATTCCAGTGGGACGACCGACACCAGTTGCTCACGATTGGAGATCGAGTCGGGACGTTCCCCGGAATGCTGCAAAGTCGGACGCTGCGGATCATCGTGGTGAAGCCGGGTCACGGTATCGGTGCCCAGTCGGCGCAAACAGTTGATCAAACAGTAACATACGAGGGACACTCCAAGAAGATTAATCTCCGCGCAGCCTCGATCAGTTCAGCGGGGCGATGACGATAAGCCCTCTTGCCTTAATCATGTCTGGTGATTGTGTGATCAGATGTGGCATTTTCCAAATCTGAATCCTAATCGCAGTTATGCAAGCCCCCCGCAACGACGGAACTCCCAGCCACAATATTGAATTGCCCTGGAAGCTTCTTTCGTCAAAAGCGGCTTCGATGTGCTCATAACCCCAACCGGGCTTGCCAATGAAAACGACGCCTTCTCCACCGAGCTTGTAAATGGGAGCTGTTTTTCCCGATATCGCCTTGATTGTGCTTGGCGGTCCAATTCAGAACCGCCGATGGTTTTACCGCAAGAGCAGCGGCAATCATCGCCGAGCAGCCGCCTTGGTGCGCTTCGGATTGATCGATTTGGAGGGTGCCTCGTTCCGGCGATTAGACTCCTTCATGCTGGATGCTCGTACAGCCAGAGATGGCTCCAGAATAATGCTCATTGGTTGAGGACGGACCTTCGACTCAAGCAGCCCAAGAAGGATTTCCGCGGTTCGCTCACTAATAGCCTTACAATTCTGGTCGATGCTAGATAGCGGTATACGCAGCAGCCGGTCGTAATGAAGATTTCCGCATCCGATGACGGCGATGTCTTCGGGAATGCGGAGCCCGGCTTCCAGAATCGCTTCCATGGCGCCAATCGCCAGCGGATCGTTGTAAGCGAAAACCCCGTCTGGAATTGGTCGCCGCTTAAGGAGAAGGCGCATCGCCTCTGCACCCATTTCCTCGCTGTTGATATCGACCCTCGTTCGCGCTATCACCAGCGACTCTGAGTAGGGAATGCCTCTTCTCTGGAGTGCGCGCCTATATCCTTCAAATCGGCGAATCCCCGTGCTGTTCTCCCGGCCTCTGATATGTCCGATTGTCTTGCATCCCTGTTCAAGGAGGTGGTTAGTTGCCAGTTGTCCGGCCGCCTCATCATTCGTTCCTACAAAGTTCGCCGAGAGCCCCGGCAACTCGCGGTCGATCAAGATGTAAGGCAGCCCATGGCGCTCCAAGCGCAAGAAAGACTGGAGGTCATTTCCGCATGATGCGACGATCAGCGCATCCAGTCTTCGACCCATAAGCTGATCGATTTCCCTGGCTTCCAGTTCAGGATCCTCTTCAGAGGATGAGATGATTATCGAATAACCTCGCTGGCCGATGGCTGCCGAAAGAGCTTTTGCCAGTTCCGCGAAGAAGGGATGAAGCAGGTCGGGAACCACCAGACCAACTAAATAGCTTCGCCCGGTAACAAGACTTCGCGCCATGCTGTTCGGCCGATAATCCAGTTCCTTGATTCGCTTCAGAACCCGTTCCCGAGTATCCTCCGCGATATCCGGATGATTTCTTAGAACCTTGGAGATCGTCACGACAGAGAGCCCCAGCTCCTGTGCGATGTCTTTCATGCGGACCGGCATACGTGGACTATACAGGCGACTTCGTGCCGTTGGATAGCGATTCCGGTAGGGCTAAAGGTGACGTTACAGTCATTTTTTCTTTGAAAATATGATGTAGTTTACTTTATCGCTGTCTACTGGCTATCGTGGCGGTACATGCACTTTCATGCAAGGGATAATTTTAGGAATGATCCCCCGCCTTCCGCGCTCGGACCAAGAATAAACGGCTCGCTCGAGTCTGCTGCCCGAGGACAGGCTCTGGAAGTGCTTCGCCTGAAATGGTTCCTGGTCTGGGCCAGGACGATTTTAGAATGCTGAGTCATCGATAACTGTATCGTTGACAGTAACCTTTTTGATCGATTAGCGTCTCCTCTAGCTCTTACTGGGGGTTTGGGCTGTGCAGCGACGAGATTTCTGCAAGCTTTTGACAATTGCGGCCGCATCAAGGGCCATTTCAAGCTTTGGACAACCTGCGCAGTTGACAGGATCGAGGTTGCCGAGTGGGTTCAACCAGTACACCCAGGATTATGCACAATTTTGCGCGCTGCCACCTGGCAAGAGGGTCTTTTACCAGGTAAGGGATAACAAAATAGTCGAGATCATGCTGGATGACGCAACATGGCAGCCGCCGGCGTTCAATTACAACCCTGCTCCATCGCAGGTCGCGGGCGGATTGTGGGATGACGTGCCTCTGAATTCCCCGATCCCCAATCTTGCTGGCGAAGGTCCATACCAACCCACCTGGGAGTCATTGCTCCAGTACGAGGCGCCGGAGTGGTACCAGGATGCGAAGTTCGGAATCTGGGCGCACTGGAGTCCGCAGTGTGTACCGGAAGCGGGCGATTGGTACGCGCGCAATATGTACATCCAGGGACAGCGGCAGTATCAATACCATCTGGAGCATTATGGCCCGCAATCGCGTTTCGGGTACAAGGAACTCTGCGCGCAATGGACACTACTGAATTGGGAACCCGATGATCTGATCGCGCGCTATAAGAAGGCAGGAGCGAGGATCTTCATCGCCCTGGCCAATCATCACGACAGTTTCGACGCTTGGGATTCGAAGCATCAGGCATGGAACTCCGCAGCATTTGGTCCCCATCGCGATGTCATAGGCACCTGGGCCGCCGCTGCCCGGAGGCAGGGCTTGCGCTTCGGAGTTACGGTGCACCAGGCGCGCAACTGGTGGTGGTTCCAGCCGTCGCACGGTGCAGACAAATCAGGCTCTCTGGCCGGTATTTCCTACGATGGGCATCTTACTGAGGCCGAGGGAACTGACCAGTGGTGGCAGGGAGTCAATCCGCAGCGTCTCTACGGCGTGAAGCATCCGCCTGACGCGCTGCCCGACGTTTCCTACGTCAAGAACTTCTACGACAGAACCCGCGACCTGCTCGACCAGCACAATCCCGACCTCCTTTACTTCGACGATTCACTGTTACCGCTGGGATGGGGTGGCATGAACATCGGGGCGTATTTCTATAACAACAATCTGAAGACCCGCGGCGGCAAGATGGAAGCTGTCCTGAATGTGAAGGATGTTCCCGATCGTCTGGCCAAAGCAGTTGTAGCCGATTACGAGCGCGGGCTGACCAGCGGGATTATGAAATATCCCTGGCAATCGGAAACCTGTATCGGGGAGTGGCACTACTCTCGCCGTTTATACGAGAAGCCGGGGGAATACGGAGGCTATCTGCCTCCGCGCGATGTCATCCACTGGATGATCGATACGGTCAGCAAAAACGGGACATTCATCCTGAACATTCCGGGCAAACCGGACGGAACCATCGACAGCAAAGAAATCGCCGTGCTCGACGGGGTAACTTCATGGATGCGGGTAAATGGCGA
Source organism: uncultured Acidobacteriaceae bacterium (assembly GCA_963782175.1). Taxonomy (GTDB): domain Bacteria; phylum Acidobacteriota; class Terriglobia; order Terriglobales; family Acidobacteriaceae; genus Silvibacterium. Next base: position 663,219 of record CAWAIX010000001.1, on the reverse strand, counting down.
GGCCATCTATGAGTCCAGACCATGGAAGGTTTATGGTGAAGGACCTAACGCGGTCAAACCGGGTTCGTACCAGGGAGAAAGCGTCAATAAACTTGGCCCGAAAGACATCCGATTCACACGGAACAAGTCAAGCAGCGTTGTATATGCACTGGTGTTGGGTTGGCCCATCGAGCCAATCCTCATACAGTCTCTGGGGCTGTCGTCTTCGGCTCAACCGGGGAAAGTAGCCCGAATTGAACTCCTGGGAACAGGCGAGACGGTAACTTGGAAGCAGGAAGCCGACAGTTTGCGAGTGGAACTTCCCAAGCCGTATCGGCCAGACGTGGATTATGCTGCCGCCCTTAAAGTGGTTTTGGCATGAGGAGCCAGGACGGCCATATAGGGAATGAGATGAAATATCGCTTCTTAGGCCGAACCGAACTGGAGATTTCGATTGTGGGATTCGGGGCATCGCCCCTCGGAGATGTCTTCCGGACCACCGATCCTTCTGAGGGTCGGCTTGCCATTCAGAGCGCGATCGATGAAGGCATTACCTTTTTTGACGTTTCTCCCTACTATGGGTTGACTCTAGCGGAAGAGCGGCTCGGGGAAGGCCTCGTCGGCAGACGCAAGGAGATCATACTTGCGACCAAATGCGGAAGGTATGGTTTGGATGAGTTCGACTTCTCCGCCCCGCGTATAACCCAAAGCATCGAAGAATCACTTAGACGTTTGCGGACTGACTATGTAGATCTATTTCAGGCACACGATGTGGAATTCGGCGATATACGGCAGGTGATCGATGAAACCATTCCAGCAATGCGAGGGCTCCAGGAGCAGGGCAAAGCGAGGTTTATCGGCATCACCGGCTACCCGCTCAAGACGCTCGTACAGATTGCAGAAGCGGTTCCCGTCGATAGCATTCTCACTTATTGCCGCTACAACCTGATGATGGATGACATGAACACCGTGCTTATGCCGTTCGCGCAAAAACATGGCATAGGCGTTATCAATGCCTCAGGACTGCACATGGGTATCCTCACCGACCGGGGGGCCCCAGACTGGCATCCGGCACCGCAAGCAGTGAAGGATGCGGGGAGGCAAGCAGCGGCTTTCTGTCGTGAACAGGGAGTCGACCTGTCACAAGTCGCATTGCGGTATTGTTTCGATCACCCTCTCGTTGCTAGTACGCTCGTCGGGATGTCGACTCATACTCATGTTACGAAAAACATCGAAGCTCTGCGGTATCAGGTAAGCCCCGAACTGCTGAACCACCTCAGATCCATCTTGGCTCCTGTCTTCAATTATGTATGGCCTTCCGGACGCCGGGAGAACTACGGCTAATCAAATCCGAAGAGCGATTCACTGAATTGTCGGTTCCGATTCGGTACGGCTATCTTTTCGCGTCCCGTTTCCACGTTCAAGGTCAGGTCCCTCGGCAGCGAATTTGCCAACGGTATCCAGTGCCACCAACAAAACGCTCAGTAGTGGAGATCCATGGTACCGCCGCTCCCGGACTCGCGGCTCAGTTCAGCAGATTTGGGTGCAGGCTCTCAAGCATCCTGAGATTGTCCCGGTAATCCATCGGGATGCCGATCACGACCGGACCCTGCGTCGCCATGGCCTTATTGAGTGTTGGGGCAATGTCGCCAGGCGTCTGGATGCTCAGACCTGTCGCTCCGAAGGCCTCGGCGTATTTCACGAAGTCCACGGGTCCAAAATCGACGCCCGATGTCCGCCCGTATTTCGCCATCTCCTGGAAGGCGACCATGTCGTAGGAACCATCGATCCAAACCATGTGCACCAGGTTGCACTTCAGCCTCACCGCCGTCTCCAGTTCCATCGCCGAATAGAGGAAGCCGCCATCTCCGGAGACGGACATCACTTTCGCTGGGACGGACCAGGCACGCTGCAATTGCCCAGGGAAGGCCCACGCCCAGCGTCTGCTGTCCGTTGGTGATCAGGACCTGCCGCGCGCGAAAACTGTAGAGGTAGCGGGCGATCCAGATGTGAAAAGAGCCCATGTCACAACAGAGGGTCACGTCGTCGCTCAAAACCTTTTGCATTTCGTGTACCAGGCGCATGGGATGAGTGGGTGTGCCGTTCATGGCCGCGGCTTTTTTTGAGAACTCGTCCCGGTCGCGCGCAATATCGCCCAGAAGGGGCAATTCCGAGCACGCGCGGCTTCAATTCTCCGGTAAGGGCCTGCAGCGTGGCGGCGATGTTGCCGGTCAGCTCAATTTGGGGACGATAGTCTCTGTCGACCTCGGGAGCCAGAGAATCGATATGGATCAGATCGCGCTTGCGGCCCTTGTTCCAGATGGCGGGTTCGTACTCGACCGGGTCGTAGCCAACGGTGATGACGAGGTCGGCGGCATCCAGCAGGAGGTCGCCGGGCTGATTGCGGAAGAGGCCGATTCGCCCGCCGAAGCGGCCGAACAAGTCCCGCGACACGACTCCGGCGGCCTGATAGGTACTGACCACCGGCAGTTTCGCCTTACCCAGAAGGTCACGAACGGCGGCCGCGTTACAAGGTTCGCTGGCCAGCAGGCCGAGCAGCAAGATCGGCCGCTCGGCGCGATTGATCCGCTTGGCGGCTGCAGCAATGGCGTACGCGTTCGCGGAGCCCTGATTTTCCGCCGCAGCCGGCGTCAGAACTTCTCCTTCGGCCGCCGCACCTTCCATGATGTTTTGCTGGGCGCTGATAAAAGCAGCGCCACGCCGTCCCGACTCAGCGAGACGAAAAGCGTTGCCTACGACCTCCGAAACCGTCTCCGGAGATTCGATTGCGGCCGCGAACTTCGTGATAGGCCGAAACATGCTGACAGTATCCATCGACTGATGGACGTGCTTCAGGCTCTTATCGGCAGGGACGGCCCCGCCAATCGCCACCACGGGATCACCCTCCGTGTTCGCTGTAGCCAGGCCCGTCGCCAGGTTGGAGCAGCCCGGCCCCGAGGTGACCAGGACCACTCCTGCCTTGCCGGTCATCAGTCCTTCACGAACCCGCAAGCCCGCCGAAGCAACAGCTCCCGCGACTTCAGGTTCTTACTGGTTCTTTCCCTTCTGGGAATCTTCCCAGGGCATCCCGGAATGCCAATCGAACGAGTAGTTCAACTGTAGGCCGACATTCTGTCGCGTGAGGCTTGATCCGAGTGTTTGACGAGCATTCGCCTGAAACCAGAATATGTCGTAGCTTGGCCCCAAACTAATGTTTGCGGGAAGCGGAATCTGCAGCGAATTGTTCATAATTGCGGCATAGTGAGTCAGCACACTCGATCCTCGGCTATAGCCAAAGACGTTTCCAAAAGTCGATCCCTGGTAGAGAATTCGAGACTCTCGCGGCCATGGGACTCGACGAGTGAGCATCCCAAGCCAGTAGCCGCCTGTCTGGCCATAAGTGCTGTATCCGGCGGTCATCACAGGGGCCGGTTCGCCAGCACCAAGAAACATATTTCCACAACCTTTGAGAGTCTTGCTTCCTGTGAGATAGCATGGCGATGTTCCCGGAATCGATACTGATACCGAAGATAAGACATCACGCGAGGTCTGATAAGTGAAGCCCACCTCAAGATAATTGAAGTCGTTCCATTCCAGCCGCGTTCCGGCATTTTGGCTGAGCGACCAAGTTTTCAACTGAGGGAAATAAAAGTCAACGGATGGGGTCTTGCTCTGGACATATTGGGGAAGTTCTACGAGGTTCGTACTGTAGAGATATGGTCGCAACACCACTGGCTTCCAGACGCCAAATCTGGCAGCTTGAAGCTCCATAAACGGGCTGGCCTGAAACGTATTGCCAGTGTATGAAACCGACTCCTCGGGTACCGTTTGCCCTGTCGTAGTTTTTGTCGACTGTGGTGTGATCGATCCCTGCCGGTTACGGGCGAAGTTGAGCTGTTCATCTATCCCGATGTCCTCCGGACATAGCACTGAGCAGGTTGAGAAGTGGCCTTCATCGTTCTCGATCTCGCGGTGCTGCTTGAAATAATATTGGAGACGCAGATTGTTCAAAACTGAGATATTGTCACTATACGGTGAGGCCACGTTCGGATTGGTGACACCACCGAGATTGTCCCCGATGTATTGGTCCAACTGGTTGGGCTTAGCGAGCGAGTAACTCACGGCAAGTTGTTGGAGGGCCAAGCTCCAAACAGGTCTGAACTGCGTGCTCAGCTCGATATTTGCAATCTGTGGCGTTGTTTTGTTGTATGAAAGAGTACGGTTGGAGTAGGAATAGGTGGCCTGAGCTGGGGTGGAGTCGCTTCCTCCTCTGCCAGGATTTGGTACGTCAGGTGGGACAACGGGCTGCATTTGTGCTTCGGTAAGATTCGACGGCGGGTTGCCCTGGTGCGAGACAATGGCAGCACCAAGGTCAGCAATTAATGTTGTGCCTGAATCGGCACGATCGGAATAGTAATCGGGAGTCTTCCAAAAGACAATAGGCTGATCGAGGTCCTGAGAGGCGAATTGAGGATAGTCTGAAGTCGAGTTGGCTAGGTTATCCGTGGTGGCAACGGAATACTTAAGAGTTGGGCTCAGCTTTTTTCCTTCAATGTAGTAGTCGTCATTTCCAATCTGGCTGATACCTAGAATCTTCAATTGCTGCGATTTCTTCTCAGCGGGCAAAACCTCAAAATTGGCACTCAAGAGCTTGGTATTCTGTTGCAGAATCTGCTTCAGCGTCGACCCCAGAAGGGTGACGCGTGTCAGATTTCCTGCGTTCCATAGGGCTTTTCGGGGATCATCAGTACCCAGATTAAAACCTGATGCGCCGACGGTGTTACTGCCGCGGTCATAGTCAAAGTTCTTCTCCTCCAACACTGCCAAGTCTGTCTTCAGTTCCTGCTGCATTCGCTGAAGGATTTGACACTCCCACGAGGGGAAAGAAGAATCATTCATACAAAACGGCGTTTCCCAAGGAGAAGCAATCTGCCAGGTGTTTGGCGGCGATGTACGTTTCAGTTGTCCAGGCGTATTCTTCAGCGTCGTGTTGCTGACGCCTGAATGCACATCGATCTGCGCAAAACAGTTGGTAGGATTCTTGGGATCGAGATTAAGGCAGTCGCCTTCCCGGAACAGCGGCTCCGGCGTAAACACGGGGATGAAAGTTGCTTGGGCGCCGCTTCTTGGTACCGTAACCTCTATTATTGGTGAGCCCTCAGTTGAATTCGCCGCCGAGAAAACGGAATTGATGCGGGCCGCAGTTGTAGCAGCTCTTGGGTCCAATCGTTCTCCGAGGTAATCCGCAAGTTCCTTTGCTTCGCCAGGTGACATTTGAGCCAAGACGATACCAAAAGAGGTCAGATTTGGGTTTACGAGATTATAGGCCACCAACGCTTGCGCGACCGCCGAACCGGCATCGGCAACTCCAACCTGCAGAGTATTTCCTGTCCGATCAGCACGCCATTCCGTGTTGATATCGGCAAGACCGTTCAGCGTGTCAGTTGCCAAAGCTCCGAAAATGACGTAATCGTCTGGCGCGCAATGATCTTGACCATCAGATCGCAAGTGCTTTGGGCAAATCCAAGCCCGCTCAACGAGTGGAATTTTTACGGCGATCGCCGTGCAGTCGTCGTCTTTAGACTCATTGTTGATCTGATGATTTGTCATGCATAGTTTTGGTGTCAATTCAGGACCAAGATCGGGAAAGAGCATCGCATGTTGGCTATCTGGGTCGTATTGGCGCAATTCTCCTGTTGACAGAACTGCCACGTCCCCGCTGGCGAGGGTGTAGCGATACGTAGAACCATTCGAATTCTGGCCTGAGTCTGGGCTGAGCTCAGTGCAGGGCGGGCTGGCACTCCTTGTCTCCTCCGGCTTCCCTGTCGGTCTGAGGCAAAGATAGACCGGTGGGGCTGTGGGCGGCAGCGGGCCAGATAGTGTCAGCCCGAACTGACTAGTCCACGGATAGATGTTGTCGGCATCGGGCCAAGCCAGCTTTGGCCGGTTCCCTTTCTTTTCGGCATCATTGCTCGTGTTACCTGAACCTGAAGCACCTCCACTGCTGTTGCATCCTCCCCCGCCGCCTGCACCACCCAAGTTGCCCCCACTGCTGCCAGCACCACCGCTGCTTCCTCCTGGGCTACCACCGCCTTTCCCTTTACCACCTGCGCCTCCCCCGCCACCTGTTGATAGCGAAGAGCTTATCTGGTTGGGAAGCAGCGGGAGAGACGTTGCGGGGCTAGGAACTGAATTGCATGTCGTGGGAGGCTTCTTCTGGACCGTCAGATTGTTCGCGATCATCGGAACGAACTGTCCAACCTGGCGGAGATATTCAGGACCATACCAGAAATCCTCTTTGCCGGGCGCCACTGCGTCGTAAACATTCACCAGAACTCGAAGAACGTCGGTAGTGACCATATTTTGGCCGACTTGCCCTATCGAGAGGGGATCTGGACCTACGCGTGCCCTGGAGATCGCATTGGGCTGGTACTGATTGGCACTGATCTCGGGCCCCAGATTATCTCCCATCCCGATCAATATGGCGGCTGGGAGTTTCCCTTTCAGAGATCTTAGGTCTTCGATTTGTTGAGTCACCGCGGATGAACACGAGCCAGCCGGGCAATTGCTCCATGATCCAAGAAATCCATCCATTTGCCCAGTGTAGAGAATTGTGTGATCAGCAGGCGTGGCTGCGGTTTGGGATAGCACGCTCCAAGGCAACAGAAACAAAAGCGCGACTGTGAGGCGCGCCGGAAACCGTATGTCTTGCATGTTGGATCCTTGAACTTAATGTAGACGAGGTAATTAGGCGACATAATAGCGCACAATCGCTAAATAGCAATCTCAAAATGTTAGAAGAAACCAAGGCCGGCATATACAACCTTATAAACAAATCTCGGGTGCGGATAGTTCGTTGTCATGTTTTTGAAAGCTTTGGAATTCGACCAGGAGAATTCGCGAAATAAGTTCACGATACGCTGGCGTTTACTTCCCCAAATAAATCTCCGGATGATGGCACTTTTCGCAAACGTTTGTCGCTTTTAAATGTTAGGTTTGGTTGTCAGCACGGTCACGGGGCTCAGTAGTGTACCCGGTACCTTTGGTTTTTCCTCGATCAGTGAACCGTAAAACCAAGAGGAGGTCTCGATGCCATTACCGTCCAAGGTCATCAGGTTCTCATGGGGGCTTCCCCGAACCATTCGCGCTGTCTTTTGGCGAGCAGCCTTTTTATTTGTGGCAAGCCCGGTTTGTCTGGTCGCAAACTCTCCGATGCCTTCTGGGAACAGTCAATTTTCAGAGGCAACTAGCCAAACAACGCGAGAAGTCAGTCCAGCTCGGATGGTGCAACTTCCGAATTACCGGCCCCCATGGGCTAACTCCTCGAACGACGCCGGAATTGTACCTGCCGAAACATCTCTAACCGACATCACATTGACGCTGGCGCGACCCCCGGAGCGTGAGAAGGCATTTCAACAGCTTCTTAGGGACCAGCAGGACCCAAACTCCCCCGATTATCACAGGTGGCTTACCTCCACCCAAATCGGCGATCGGTTTGGGCGTTCTGAGAATGACATAACAGGCATCACCGCCTGGCTACAATCCCAGGGCCTCCATGTGGATTGGATCGCACCGAGTCGGATCTTCATTGGTTTCAGCGGTACAGCCGCAGACATCAATCTCGCGTTTAGGACCGAGCTGCACTACTATAAGGTCAAAGGCGAGCAGCGAATGTCCATCTCGTCCGATCCGTTCATTCCTGAAGCCCTGGCTCCGGTCATCAAAGCTGTTGCAGGACTTTATACTCTAGAGCTCAGACCTCAGCAGCACGTCTCGTCTATTGGCTCCCCCCAATTGACCAGCTCGAGCGGTAGCCATTTCATTGCACCGGCAGACTTCGCAACTATTTACGATCTACCGGCCAACCTGACGGGAGCCGGAATCACCATTGGAATCGTTGGGCTTTCCCGAACCGACTTCGGAGACTTCGATATTTTTCGCACGATCACCGGGTCCAGCTTTCTCAATCCAACAGAGATGGTCCCCCCCGCGACAGACGGCGGTCAGGATCCTGGTCCCGCGTTCAACGCCCCTCCAGCCACTGGAGTCAGCACCTGCAACTGCACGGCAAGTACCAGTGATCCGACGAGCTGCGCAACTAGTGCGAATGCTATGGTCGCCTATCAACGGGAGGCAACCCTCGATGTGATGCGAGCCGGCAGCATTGCGCCTCGAGCGAATCTCCTCCTAGTAGCGACCTGCCCTGGCATGAATGCCTTAGACTCGCTGATACCCGACCTCAAGTATCTTACCGAGACTGAGCCCGTTCCCGCACAAATCGTGACCATTAGCTACGGAGGTTGTGAAGATAGCGAGGAATCTTATTACAGTATGTTGGACGCGATGATGTCTCACGCCGCGATGAGGGGAATCTCAGTATTTGTCTCCTCCGGCGACTCAGGAGCCTCAGGGTGTGATGACCATATGGAGCCCCCCCCACCCACTCCCGAGCCAAACAGCACGAATGTTCTCTGTGCTTCGAGCTATGTCACCTGCGTAGGTGGCACCGAATTCAACGATGCAATCAATTCTTCTCTCTATTGGAACAAAGGCAACAGTTCAAATTTTGGGTCGGCGCGCAGTTATATTCCGGAGGGCGCTTGGAATGATCCCTTGACGTCCGGCAATGTCACTCAGTTGAGAGCTTCTGGCGGAGGTGTGAGCGTTCTTAACACCTCCACGCCGCCTTGGCAGATAGGTCCAGGAGTCCCGTCGGCGGGCTCGGGTCGTTATACGCCAGATATTGCATTCGCAGCATCGTCGGATCACGACGGCTACATGTTTTGTTTTGCGGCACAAAGCGAGAGTTGTACTCTCTCGGGGAACAGTGATGCTACTTGGTTTGTCGAGGGCGGTACCTCCGCCGCAGCTCCCGATATGGCTGGCATCGCCGCTCTACTCGATCAAAGACTCGGAGCCACAGGCGGACTGGGCAATCTCAATCCGAGAATTTACGAGATGGCAGTAAATGTACCGTCCGCCTTTCATCCGATAACGATCGCTACCAGTGGTGTTCAATATTGCAATATCGATACACCCAGTATGTGCAACAACAGCGTCCCTGGGCCGGATAGTCTGACGGATGGCCAGGCGGGATATCTGCTGGGAACTGGCGGTTATTCAGAAGTGACCGGTCTCGGTTCGCTTGACGTCTCGCAGTTTATCGAACACTACTCCCCGTCACCTTCGACAAGCTTGCCAGTGTTGCCCACCGTGGACGTAGCGCCATCCTCGTCCACCACAACTACTGCGCAGGTGTTACCGGTTACCGTAACCATCGCTGGTGGAAGTGGCGACCCGACTCCGACAGGATCGGTAACATTGACAGGCGGCGGCTACAATTCCGCGGCTACTACGTTGGTTAGCGGCAGTGCTACGATCAACATTCCTGCCGGAGTTTTGGTCGCGGGCACCGACACGTTGACTGCAGCTTATAAGCCGGATTCCACAAGCTCTTCTACTTATAGTGGTGCGTCCGGCACGGCGGTCATAACCGTGATATTCCAACCTGTATTGTCAGCGCTTCGTTTTATTCCGATCTCCCCCTGCCGTGTCGCCGACACGCGTTCGGAAGAGGGATCCTTCGGCGGCCCAGAGTTCATTGACAATAGTACTCGTCAATTCTTTATCCCACAAAATACAACCTGTAACATCCCATCGACGGCACTTGCCTATTCACTCAACGTCACAGTGGTCCCAACCGCCTCGTTAAATTACCTAACGATTTGGCCCACGGGCGATACTCAGCCTTACGTCTCTACACTGAACTCCGACGGACGCATCAAAGCCAACGCCGCCATCGTGCCGGCCGGCGCTAACGGAGGCGTCAGCGTCTATGTGACGGATGCGACGCAAGTAATCCTCGATATTGACGGCTATTTCGTGCCTGCCTCAACCAGCTCGGCTCTGGCCTTCTATCCGCTAACCCCCTGCCGCATTGCAGACACCCGCGGTGCTCGGGGTCCGCTTGGAGGACCATCCCTGAACGGAGGCAGTGTAAGAGCGTTCCCCATCCCATCCAGCAGTTGCAACATTCCTTCGACTGCGCAGGCGTATTCGTTGAACGTCACGGCTGTGCCCCGCAATACTCTGAACTACCTAACAATCTGGGCGACGGGCCAGTCCCAGCCGGATACCTCGACGCTAAACTCTTCGACGGGAGCGGTCGTGGCCAACGCGGCCATCGTCCCATCGGGGATTAGCGGCGACGTATCGGTCTTTGTTTCTGATGATTCCGATGTGATCCTCGATGTGAATGGCTACTTCGCGCCTCCGCGAACCGGCGGACTGTCGCTGTACGCTATAAGGCCCTGCCGGGCGATTGACACGCGCCCCAACCCATTCAGCGAGATGAAGGTAGTGGATGTGGAGAGCACCACCTGCGCCCCGCCGTCGACCGCTCAGGGATATGTATTGAATGCAACGGTTGTGCCTTCTGGTTCATTGAATTACCTGACGTTATGGCCCGCTGATACAGCTCGGCCATACGTCTCAACCCTGAATGCCGACGACAAATCCATCACTTCGAACATGGCAATCGTACCCACAAACAATGGCGAGACTGACGCCTATGCTACCAACCCAACCAACCTCATCCTCGACCTCTCCGGTTATTTCGCACCGTGACGGCGAAGTAGCTCACGGCGCGCATTCCTCGATCCATATTCGGACCCATTTGATGGTGGAATGTGTCGAATTCGATCCTCCACGTTCACGGGGGAAGATTCTGCGATGTCGTAGTTGCTGCTCTCCGTCATGGGAGCCTTCGCTGAGTTCGAGCGGTTCCTAATCCGGGAACGCCAGCGGGAAGGAATTGCTCTGGCGAAGGAAAGCAGGAGTGTACAAGGGCCGTAAACCGTCTCTGAGCACTGAAAGAGCTACTGAACTGCGCAAGAGGGTTCAAGCAGGAGAAAAGAAGGCGTCTTTGGCCAGAGAGTTTGGGATCAGCAGGGAGACGCTGTATTAATATGCAGCACGGTGAGTGAAGAACTTTCTCCGGATGACTTCCGATCGTTTGTGCCAGCCATCAAGGAACGACACGTCGGTAGATTACCAGCGAACATTTCACAACAGCTCTTTGAGCAGCCCGACCAGCCTCCCTGGGTGTGGGAATACGTCCTGGTGAACGATGTGCCGGTTATTGCGAAGATGCAAATGACCGACGCACTGTCGCGGAAAGTGCTGCGCGGGTCAGGATATCCTTGAATTTGGATAACCATTAGGCCACATACCGGGTCGCGTCTGAAACCGACGCTCATGCAGCGGCGCGGGCAGCCGTAGGGAACCGCGCAAGGCGACGAGCTCCGAGATGGTGAGGTGCTGGATGCAATGGTCTCATCGCAAAAGAGGGTCGGCATGAATTAATTGGTTACGTTCGGAGGGATGAACCCTTGTACGCCGTTGAAATCGAAGAAGCAATCTCGCAATTGCCGGACCAACCGTTTGACCCCGACAACTTTCCTTATGCCTATCTTGAAATCTTCGCCAACAAGGAGACGACAATCAAGAGGCTGCGTGCCGGTGCTTCGAACAAGTCCGACCTTGGCGGTGTCCTCCAGACCAGCAACATTCATAACCATTTCGGTTGAGCGCCGATTCGTCCGATGGCACATTCGAATTTGGTGATTGGCGGAGCCACAAGGAAAATGCGCCACCAACCTTCTGATTGGAGCAGACACGATGGATTCCTCATCGCCCAATGTTGACATCCTGCGGCAGTTCTACGAGCAGAGTCCGGCGGCCAAAGCCTTTTTTGAACATGCTGCGCGACGAGAGCGCGATCAATCTGAAACGAAGGTTGACCGCATCCTGGTCCTCCTCCGAGCGGAAGGTCACGAGTTTCGTCGTCGAGAGATTGTCGAACTTTTCCGAAGAATGCAAGACCACGGATTGGGCCAATTCGTAGAAGGACGACGGGGCTGGCCATCTCGATTTGTATGGAGCACCGGTATGCGCAGTGTTGGACATGCTGCGATCGGCGACCCGCAAGCAATTAAGCAAATCTCCACCGAAGATGTTGCTTTCGATGAGTCTGGCAGTGAGACAAATGAGTTCCACACTGACGGCTCAGACGTCGAAACGACGAATGACTTTGAAGTTGAAGAACTGGGAGAGGTTGGAGGTACGGGGCTCGAGGAAGAGCAAGAGGACACGGGAGTTAGTTTCGAAATAACCGAGCCATTCGATCCCGCGCGCATTCGCGTGGACACCAAGCCAATGGTGATTTCACTCCTTATGGATCGGATTCGCAACAAGGAAATTGATTTGACTCCCGGCTTCCAACGGAAGGGTGGGATTTGGAGCACTAAGGCCAAAAGCCAGCTAATTGAATCGTTACTGATACGAATTCCATTGCCAGCCTTCTATATGGACGGGAGCGACGAAAGTAAGTGGCTCGTAGTAGACGGATTACAGCGCCTTTCAACACTCAAGAGTTTTGTCATTGACAGATCGCTACAACTGTCAGGTTTGGAATTCTTGTCCAAAGAGTGCGAAGGGAAAAAGTTCGATCAACTACCGCGAAATCTCCAGAGACGCATGCTGGAAACGCAGGTTACTGTGTTTCTCATACAGGAGAATACGCCGCCAGAGGTAAAGTTCAATATCTTCAAACGGATCAATACGGGCGGCTTGCCATTGTCGAGTCAGGAGATTCGACATGCTCTAAACCAAGGCAATGCGAGCACTCTGCTGCAGCGTCTGGCCGAATCCGCGGAATTTCGTACGGCTACTAATGAAGGGATTCGCGATGACCGAATGGGAGACAGAGAATGCATTTTACGACTTCTGTCATTCTTACAGACCCCTTACCCGGAATATAGGTCAAAGAATCTTGACGCATTTCTAAACCAGTGCATGATCGGTCTCAATCGAGAGCCCGAAATAAGACTGCAAGAGCTCGCCGGTCGATTCAAAAGGGCGATGGTTGATTGCTATCGACTCTTTGGCGATGAGGCATTCCGGAAGCTAAAGCGGGGAAGCATCAGGCGTTCTCCAATCAACCGTGCTCTTTTTGAAGTGTGGGCGGCGATCATTGAGTCATTATCCGCAAGTGATATTGATTGCCTGGAAGCAAAGAAAGAGGAGTTGAGAAAGCGCTTCTTGACGTTGTTGGAGGACAGTGACTTTGAAGCAGCAATCACATTTGGGACCGGAGATCCGAGAAAAGTGCGACTCAGGTTCTCGAAAATTGAAGAGATTGTGAGAGAGGCCCTTCAATGATCCAGTCCATCCAACTGACGAACTTCAAGTGCTTTGAACAGCAAAATGTTCTCCTGAGAGCCCTCACTCTGTTCGCTGGCTTGAACAGCTCCGGAAAATCGACAATCATCCAAGCATTGCTTCTCCTGCGGCAGTCTTATCAGGAAAACCTATTGCCCAGTGTCGGTCTTACTCTCAATGGCAAATTAGTCCAACTCGGAACGGCAAAAGACGTTTTATTTGAAGAAGCCGATATCGATGAAATCGCTTTTGGACTCAATGACGATGCTCCAGCAAGTCTAAATCTGCAGTTCGCCTATCGAGAGGAAAGCGATGTCTTGGCGGTGATTGCTGCCAACATCACTGGCGACGTTTGGAAGACAAGTCTGTTTGTGGATAATTTCCAATACCTTCGCGCCGAGCGTATTGGACCCCGAACGTCGTTTGCTATGTCCGACTATGAGGTGCGACATCACCACCAAATAGGCTCAAGTGGTGAATATGCCACTCACTTTCTTTCGGTGTTCGGTTCGCAAATCGTCGAGCTGGAACAGCTGCGTCACCCGATGGCAAGTTCGACTGCCCTTCAGTCGCAGGTGGAGGCTTGGATGACGGAAATTAGTCCCGGCGTGCGACTCAATGTGAGGCGCTATTCGGAAATGGATCTGATGACGTTCAACGTGACCTACTCTCTGGGTCATCAAGTTGCCAGCTCGGAATATCGTCCGACGAATGTCGGATTTGGCATAACTTACGCATTACCGATCGTCGTGTCCGTGCTCGCGGCGCGTCCTGGAAGTTTGGTTATCATCGAGAATCCGGAGGCTCATCTCCACCCGCGGGGTCAAGTAAAGATGGGAGAACTTTTGGCATTGGCGTCGTCGGCCGGCATTCAGGTTCTAATCGAAACTCATAGCGACCACGTTTTAAACGGGATTCGGCTTGCTGTTCACGCCAAAAGAATCCCTCCCGCAAATGTAGCTCTTTATCATAGCGAATGGAAAATCGGCGGAAAATCACCCTTGTTGTCTCTTCTGGATGTTGACGAGAACGGCAGACTACCGCGATGGCCGGAAGGTTTCTTTGATGAAATGGAGCGGAGTTTAGATGAACTTCTCGGCGGTAGCGAAGAATGACGGCGTTCTTGGTATTTAACGACCTATCCACTAGCCGGATGGTTGAGAGTGTGGCTCTTGCGGAAGGACGTTTGGAGGAATTTTCCAACGTCTTGGTAGATCCACGTATCAAAGGAAAGAAGATCCTTGTTGTACCGGGTCGCTTCTTACAGCTCCAAGTTGCCGTCGGGTACTCGATTGGGCGATGTCTTTCAGAATCAAAGGCTGGAGACCGCGAGAAGCGCCTACGAATCAAGACACTGATAGACAGACGTAGCCTGTACGAGGACTGCGTGCCCAGTGAAGAAATGGAAAGGCAAGACGTTGAATACCTTTGTACAGGTGATGCAGCGAAAGGGCTGTTCGTTGCGTACTCCATAGACGGACTGGCCCTTAGTGTGAGATTGAGCGAAAGATGGGATATCGCGCGAATCGATCTGGACAAAAATTGGCTTGAAGGAGAAAAAGTAAATAGCCGAGTACTCCCGGTTCCGCATTGCTGCCGTCCCGCCCAATTGGATGCACATGTTGAATGGCTGCAGAAACGGGATCAGGTTCTCCCCAGGGACGGATCTGAATTGTGGATTGACCGGTCGTCATTTTTTCCAAATCTCGATTTCTGTGAATCGGTTGAAGTGCAACTCAAGAGCCTGGGAGCAAATGATCCGCGATTCAAGTCAATACTTCGTGGTCTTATCGACCTGGAGCGATATTGCGAGTCGTGGAAGTCGGGAGGTTTTGACATCCACCAACTCGCAAATGCATCAGGAGAAAGTGAATCCACGCTAAGCACGTATAGCGATGAAAGGACATTTCGATGTCCGGATGGTGAGTACCGCCTGTTTGAATGGCATCTCAAGAGAGGCGATATGCGGATTCACTTTTTCGATTTTCCTGGGGAAAGGCAAATCCTCGTCGGATATGCGGGCTGCCATCTTCGCATATCAAGTCAATAATCAGGTAGCTTGAAGCCGCAGCTATCAGAGATGCTTTTCAACCTTCGAGTTCGACTGCGAACGGTCCACGATGCTGAAGAGATCGGCGACGTCCTATCGACGAGTTCCAGGTGATCCTTGATTTTGTCTGCCTCAGCGGACGTCAATGAACGGGCTGCCGCTATCTCCATCTCACCGTACTCAGAACCAAGCTGTGAATGAAGTGTTCCGGCCCTGCAAAGTCTGTCGACCCGACCGCAATCCCTATTTTCAAGGCGAGTGAACACCTGACTTCCGGGCGGCCTTGACAGGAGACGAGAGACTGAGTGCAGATGTCCTCAGGAAATTGTGTACCGAGGGCGTCAGCGGTGTCGTGCTGACCTGCCCCCCTGGATCCGCACAGGGGCAAGTATGATTTTCGGATTCAGGAGGGCGATATGGGCAGGAGCAAGCATACGGAAGCGCAGATCATCGCTGCGCTGAAGCAGGTTGAAGCCGGACGGACGGTGGATGATGTGGCGCGAGAGTGCGGCGTCAGCCAAGGGACGATCTACACCTGGAAGGCGAAGTTCGGCGGCATGGATGTCAGTGAGGCGCAGCGGCTGCGTTCACTGGAAGATGAGAACTCGCGTCTGAAGCGTCTGGTGGCGGATCTGAGCCTGGACAAGGAGATGCTGAAGGCGGTCATCGCAAAAAACGGGTTGAGCTCGTAGACCGGAGGACGGATGCGAGCTGGCTTCGCTCGCAGTATCGAGCCAGTGAGCGCCGGGTGTGCGGGCTGATGTCTGTTGCAGTGAGCAGCTATCGGTATCCCGGGACCGAACTTCCGTAAGGCCGAGCAGCTCGCGGCTTCGGATCTGGGCGACCAGGACGCCTTCCTGCTGAGCCCGCCGAAGCAGGAATTCCCCAACAACCAACTCCCGGCGCCGGAAGCCGGCGGCCCTTCCGGGGCGAACGGCTATTTCACACCGAGTTCGTCGGCGTACACGACGATTGCGTGCGGCACCACCACTGTCAATGGTAAAAGCACCGCCAACTACCTCATCCCCGCGGCCTGCGCCGCGGTGACCGAGAATGGTCTGCCGGATGCTTCCGATGCCAACGGATTGACCTACTATCAGTCCCTGGCTTCCGGTGGCACCAACCAGTACAGCTACACGCCGGACGTGCGCATCGTCAATTTCGACAACCTGCCCGCCGGCCCGTTCCAGCTGACCAACGGCACCAATTCGGCGACGCCGGGCTACAGCCTGACCTACACGGATTACGCCGCGAGCCCGGTCCACCGCTTCTACCAGATGTGGCAGCAGCTGGACTGCAGTCTCGAACACGCTTCGTGGGAAAATCCTTCCGGTTGCAACGCCAAACTGTTCTCCTGGGTGGAGACGACCGTCGGCGCTGGAACCAACGGCCTGAGCCAGGCCGAGTACGCTCAGGGCTACTACGGCAAGGGATTCAGCGAGTACTTCGAGTACCCGTCCGGATATTCCGCCGCGAATCCGCCGACGTCTGCCGAGTGGACCGCCAACAAATACGCACTGTATGACTCGGTCCCGACCACCACGGGCGAGTGCTCGACTGCACTCGGGTTCTACAACGTCCAGCAGGGCGATGTGCCCTACTTCAAGAGCTTGGCGGACACCTATGCCATGAGCGACAACTTCCACCAGTCGGTGAACGGCGGCACGGGCGCTAACCACATCATGTTCGGACACGGCGACATGGTCTGGTTCAGTGACGGCAATGGCAACCCCCAGACTCCGCCGCTGAACACCCCGCACTGGACGACCTGTTCGACTTCTTCCAGTTCGACAATCACTGGGGCTTTGAAGCAAAGAGGTAGCTCGATCGTGCGGTAAAGTGCCCGCCGGAGTCTATGAACTTCGGCGGGTTTCGTTCTTTATGCTCGTCGATGGCGTGCTTATCCGCAATCTTTCAAAATGCGGAAATATCAAGAGCGGTACCGACGATGTGGAAGAAGCGGAAGAACAGTTTGGGAAGCGGGATCAATACCGCGGCGATCGGAATGCCCATAGACATCCATGTCTCGTCCGGTCTCTTCTACCAGTGAGGTTATCCGCATAGCTTCGAAGCTGCAACGGTTGCGGATGGATAAGCACGCGAGCGCCAGTCGAAATGCGGCCCGCATTCGCTTTGGTAGGACACTGGCCTACATTTCAGTGGTATCGGTTCTTCTCAATGAGTGGATCTAGCTGAACCCATCTGGATATCCGACTAAAGTTGTCGTATATTAAGTCTTTCGGGAAAACTCAGTCAATGATCGTTTTCTTAGGACATCAACCAGATCCTCGCAGCAGACTCTTGGCGGAGACTGCGAGGATCTGGGAGCCACAGCCGGAATAGACTTTGGGCTTCCCTCACTATAGGGGTTGCGCTCGCAAAGTTTCAACCACCACTTGGCGGGGGTTGTTGTGCCCCAGTCACAATTCGAAGCACGCATTTGCGAGGCAGGATAGTGAAGAGTACGACGCCGCGTTTTCCTCCGGCCAGAGGTGGTTGGCTGGTTTCAGGACTGACTTTTCCATTGCTTAGGCGCATCAGCGCTGTTTCGCTCATGGCACTGATATCCGCCGCTTTAGCCTGGGCCAACGTAGGCGGAAGCATTTCCGGCACAGTCAAGGATCCTTCAGGAAGCGTTGTTCCGAATGCAGCGGTGACCGTCCGTGAGGTCAACACCGGTCTCTCGTACCATACGCGCACTGACAGTAAGGGGTACTACACGTTACCGGTGTTGCCGGTCGGTCATTATGAACTTGAGATTCAGGCAACTGGTTTTCATGGACATCAGCGCAAGAGCATTGTGCTCGATACCAACGCAGCACTCACACTCGACGCTGTGCTTCAGGTCGGCGGTATCGATCAGACGGTAAGCGTGACCGACAACACGCTGCACGTGGAAACAACCAGCACCCAGATGGGTCAGGTGATCAGCAGCCGGCAGATGACCGCTGTCCCGCTCGATGGCCGCAGCTACACGGACCTTCTGTCCCTGCAGCCCGGCGTCGTCCCGGCAACATCGATCACTTCCAGCATGGTGCAGGATGTGGGCGCGACCATCCTCAATCCATCGGGAACCCTCAATCCCGGTACGATTTCCGTCAACGGGCAGCGGGAGTTCGCCAACTATTTCAGCGTGAACGGCAGCGACGCCGAAGAGGACGTCAACGCCGGCACGGCTATCATTCCTAACCTTGATTCGATCGCCGAGTTTCGCATCATCACAAGCAATTTCGATGCCGAGTACGGCGAATTCAGCGGCGGCCAAATCAGTGTGATCACCAAGTCCGGAAACAATGGATTTCATGGCAACGCATTCGACTTTCTACGCAACACCGACCTTGACGCCCGCAACTACTTCTCTCCCACGCGCGGCGTCTTCCGCCAGAACCAGTTCGGGGGCACCGTTGGCGGCCCTATTCGCCGCGACAAAGTGTTCTTCTTTGTCGACTATCAGGGCACCCGGCAAACGCAGGGCATCGACACAGGCAACATCAGCGTGCCATCAAGCGCGGACCGCACAGGCAATCTGGCCGACCTCTCCAGTAACCTGACCGGAACAGTTGGCGGCCCTTATTTCGGAAGCCTGCTCACGCAAAAGCTGGGTTATTCGGTCACCCAGGGCGAACCCTACTACGTGCCCGGATGCACGAACTCGGGGCAGTGCGTCTTTCCCAACGCCGTCATTCCGATGAGTGCCTGGTCAACCCCTGCGCAGCGAATGCTCCAATACATCCCGGCTCCGAACACTGCCGGCGGTACCTTCGCCACGTCTGCCTTCAACCAGACCGTCCGTGATGACAAGGGAGCCGTCCGCGTCGATGCAAATACCCGCTGGGGCCTGCTCTCCGCCTACTATTTCATCGACGACTTCGATCTCGATAATCCCTACCCGGTTGCGCAAAGCGGCGCCAGCGTTCCTGGCTTCAACGCGCTCACCACGGGCCGCGCACAGCTCATAGCTCTCGGCGATACCAGGACCTTCAACGCTTCGGCCGTCAATGAACTCCACTTCAGCTACATGCGCGACCTCACCAACATCGGCCAGCCTGTGGGCGGTTTGGGAGTGAGCCTGGTTTCGCAGGGCTTCGTGAACCCCGACGGCACGCCCAGCATCGTCCCTCTCGATCCCAAGGGGCAGAGCGTCGAGAACCTGAACTTCAACGGCTACTCTACCGGCGCCGCGGCCAACCAGTTGATTCAAGCCAACAACACCTATCAGACCGCCGATACGTTCTCTAAAGCGCTCGGCAGTCACACCATGAAGTTCGGCGCCGAATTTCATCTCGACCAGGTCAACGCCCGCCCCATCGCCCAGTTCAACGGCAACTTTGTCTTCTCCGGAACGGAGACCGGCGTCGATTTTGCCGACTTCCTCATCGGGGTGCCCAGCCAGTACAACCAGAGCCAGCTCAATCCCTTCTATGCGCGCAACAAGTACGTCGGCCTCTTCGCGCAGGACAGCTGGCACGCCCTGGCCAACCTCACGCTGAATTACGGCCTTCGCTGGGACCGCATCGCGCCCTGGTCGGAAAAATATAACCAGATCTCGACCTTTGTACCGGGCGCGCAGTCGGTCGTCTTTCCCGGCGCGCCCGCGGGCATCCTCTATCCGGGAGACCCCGGGATTCCCAGCACTCTCGCTCCCGTCAACAATCGCGGCTTTTCGCCGCGCGTGGGCCTGGCCTGGTCTCCGCAGGCCGCATCGGGCAGCTTCCTCGAAAAGATGCTGGGCGCTCCGGGATCGACCAGCGTGCGGGCGAGCTTCGGAAACTTCTACACCGCGATCGACGCGCTCTCGATCAGCGTGCTGGCGGCGAACGCTCCCTACGGCACAACCTATACCAGTCCGGCTCCGCCGCTCTTTGCGACGCCCTTCATCAGCGCGGCGAACGGACAGAACAATGGCCAGCCCTTTCCTTACACCTTTGCCCCGCTGAACTCCTCGCGCAGTCACCCCTATCCGAACATCGATTGGAGCACCTACGAGCCGATCAGCGGCATCCCGGGGTATGACATCCACAACCGGACACCTTATACGGAGGAATGGATGTTCTCCATCGAGCGCCAGGCCGGACCCAATACCGTCCTCAGCGCGAGTTATGTAGGCACCGCCAGCCATCGCCAGCGTGTTCTGATCGAGCCGAATCCCGGAAATCCGGCGCTCTGCCTGAGCTTGAGCCAGCCGGGCCAGGTACAGCCCGGCACGCTCACCTGCGGTCCAAACGGCGAGGACACGGTCTACTACCCGATTGCCGGCGGACAGGTAAACGGCACCCGCGGGCCGCTCGGCTCGAACTTCGGCAGCAACGCGCTTCAATCCACGATTGGCCACGCCAACTACAACGCGGTCGAACTCAGCGCCCGTCACACCAGCGGACGCCTGGAGTTTTCTGCTGCCTATACCTACGGAAAGTCCCTCGATCAGTCGTCCAACGTCGGTGAAGAGGTCAATCCCTTCAATCCCGCGCTCAGCTATGCCATTTCTTCCTTCGACGTCAAACACAACTTCGTCGTCAGTTACGAGTACCAGCTGCCCTTCGACCGTTTATTCCATCCCGATCGCCTGACGCAGGGCTGGTCGCTCTCC
This sequence comes from uncultured Acidobacteriaceae bacterium, assembly GCA_963782175.1. Taxonomy (GTDB): domain Bacteria; phylum Acidobacteriota; class Terriglobia; order Terriglobales; family Acidobacteriaceae; genus Silvibacterium. Next base: position 642,382 of record CAWAIX010000001.1, on the reverse strand, counting down.
GGCATCACTCGTTTCGCGACTGGTTTCCCCATCGCCATGATCAACAACGGAGATAACTCGCTGATCGGGACGAACCCGAACGGCATCAATAACAGCAGCATCGATGAGCCGGACTACAACGGTGGCCCGCTTCACCTGAACCATAACCCGCGAACGAACGGCAACAACTACTTCGACACCACGGCCTTCAGCATGAATGCGCTTGGCACTCCCGGCAACGCGAAGAGGCGGTTCTTCTACGGTCCCGGAGCGGACAACTACGATATGGCTGTCACCAAGAACTTGCCGATAAGAGAGTCTAAGTCGATGACCTTCCGTGTGGAGGCGTTCAATGTATTCAACCACACGCAGTTCAACGGCCCCAGCTCGGTCGATGGCGATATCGGCAGCTCGACCTTCGGTCAGGCAATCAGCGCATCTCCCGCCCGCATATTGCAAGGAGCGCTAAAATTCAACTTTTGACAGCGACGCCTGCCGCGATCAAGGCCTGTCCCTCTTTGGAGATTTATCACCCGTCGCTCGCAGGTGTCCTGGATCGAGCCCAACTCACCCCCGACAGTAGTCGCCGGCGCGCACGACCAGGTCCTCCATGAAGGTCGCCCGAAAGCATGAAGAGTTCCTCGACAGCAGCGTTGTGGGGGCCTAGATAACGAGCACCAACCTTTGGTGTCGTGGGGTCAAGGCGGGCGGTTCCTCTTTCACGATGCGGGAATATTCCCGGAGGTCGGTTGTTTTGTCAGCATGCTGCAATCTTTCCAGCAGGACCTCCGCTATGGTGTTCGTGTCCTTCAAAGGAATCCCGGATTCCTGTTGGGGGCGATTACAGCCATCAGTCTGGGCATCGGTGCGAATACCGCCATTTTCTCCGTGATCAATGCGGTCTTGTTACAGCCGCTGAGTTACCCGGATCCCGCACGGATCGTTCGGTTCCTCACCCAGTACCCGGACGGCACCGGGCCGTTAGCGAATGTTCCAGAGTTCTCGCTGTGGAAGGCACAGAAAGATGTGTTCGAGGAGGTCGCTGCCTATGACGATCCCGGCCCCGCGCTGAATTTGACCAGCGGCCGATTCCCCGAGCAGATCCAGGGAAGGCATGTCACCGCGGACTTTTTTAGCTTGTTCGGCGCTCAAGTTGTGTTGGGAAGAACCTTCACTGAGGCAGAAGACCGGCCACATGGGGGCAACTGGGTCGTTCTGAGCGAAGGATTGTGGAGGCGTCATTTCTCCAGCGACCCGCAGATCGTGGGAAAGTCAATCCTGCTTGGCAATGTGTCCTACACGGTGGTCGGCGTCATTTCTTCCCGGTTTCGATTCGAGACACCGGCAGATGCCTATTTGCCCTGTCAGTTCAACCTCGACAGTCTAAGCCGCGCGGATCAATTTACGGGCGCCGCTCGATTGCGTCCCGGCATAACGCTGCAGGCCGCAAATGCGCGGCTGCAGACCCTGGCTCCGGCATATCGGCAAAAGGTGCACTTATCTGACGCACACTATGGCTTTTCAATTGAGAGCTACCGCGATTCCGTGGTGGGCGATGTTCGTTCGTCACTCCTGCTATTGGGTGGAGCGGTTGGTATGGTGCTGCTAATTGCGTGCGCCAACGTAGCGAACCTTCTCCTGGCGCGCGCCGCAGGGCGACAGCAGGAATTAGCTCTACGAGCAGCTTTGGGTGCGTCCCGGGGCCGCGTCATCCGCCAGCTTTTGACCGAAAGTGTCCTGCTCTCGCTCGCTGGAGGCGCGCTTGGACTGGTAATTGGCCTGGTGGGAGTTCACGCCCTGCTCGCGGTCAGTTCGGGAGACGTTCCCCGCGTCGGTCCGCATGGCGATGGCGTTGTTCCAGATTGGCGTGTCCTGGCATTTACTGCGGCAATTTCCATTGGCAGCGGGATCGTGTTCGGGCTCATTCCGGCCCTCCGTGACCCTCGGGTCGATATTCACTCGGTTCTCAAGAGTGGCAATACACGAACGATCGATCGTCATCACCATCGCCTCCGTTCGGTCTTCGTGATCGGCGAGATGGCGCTAGCTGTCGTGCTGGTGATTGGCACCTTCCTGTTGATTCGAACGTTTATAGCGCTGCGAACCGTCGATCCGGGCTTCCGTTCCCGCAATGTGACGACGATGAACATGTCGGTGCAGGGAACACGGTTTGAAAAGACAATGGCATTGAGCCAAATGGCGTATCAGGCCGCAGACGAACTTGAGAAGATACCTGGAGTCGAAGCGGCCGGGATCACCAGCTCGGTGCCGCTCACGGGGGGCTTCGGCTTGCCGTTCAGCGTCGTGAGGGCTTTGCCGCAGAACTCCCGAGGCAACGCGCGGTGGATCTCCGTCTCCCCGCATTACTTTGATGTATTCAGAATACCCGTTGTGAAGGGACGTCATTTTGACGATCGCGACAGACAAGGATCGCTGCCGGTTGTGATGATTAACGAAGCGATGGCGAGAAAATACTGGCCCACCAGCGATGCGCTTGGCGAAGAGATCGACATCGGGCAAGGTGTTGGACCGGAGTTTGCAGATGATCCGCGCGAAATTGTGGGCATCGTAGGAAATGTGCATGAGGATGGCCTGGATCAGCCGCCAATGTACCTGCCGATGGCCCAGGTTCCGGACGCGGAGACTGCTCTCAACGCGGAAATCAGCCCGATGGTCTGGGCAATCCGCACCTTCCAAATCTCCTTCAAAGTTATAGATTATCGATAAATGACCGGGTTACAGATTATTTATACGGCTGATTACAAAGTGAGAAGCCGCAGGGCGCAAGCTGCCGCTCGAGATACGGAACGACCTTAATCCCGGCACTGGCCGCGCCTTCGCTGAGCCCTCGTGAGATCATATTGCGGCCGCTGCAGGGCAAAACCGCGCGGACAAATTCGCCTTGCCAGCAGGCCGACCTTTCTGCGTCCGCAGGCTCTGCGTGCATTGGAAAAGGTAATTCGCGACGCGGTGAAAACCGCATCTCCGCGCAGGCCCACGCGCGCATCGCTCCGAGCCGGGTAATTCCGCTACGCCCCGCAGGAGAGGATCGCCCTAGGGACTTATGCCGCTGCCTCTATCCTATTAGGGTTGGCTTCGATGCGAGTGTCAGTGAAGATGGCCTAAGCGCTGCGCATCGCGTGCTCGAAATTGCTTACTGAGAGATAAGGAACGCAATCGTATTGATCCGCGCTCAGACAATAGAGGAGATCGTAATGTCCGAACTACCCGGTGTACCGCTAACGCTTGAAGGTTCGTGCGTCCTGCACCAGATGTTTCACTTCGACTGGAACGCATGGAAGGACCTCGGTTCCGAGCAACGCCATCGCATCGCGACCGAGGCGGCTGAGCTTTTTGGCCGATGGGAGGAGGGTTCCAAGCAGGAGCATCCGAACCAGTCGGCTGTCTTCTCCCTGCTCGGACACAAGGGCGATCTGATGCTGGTTCATTTTCGCGATTCGCTTGCAGACCTCAACCGCGTCGAATTGGAACTGGCACAGACAGGCTTGAATGCCTATCTGCGGCCGTCGCACTCGTACCTATCGGTCGTTGAGCTTGGCCTTTATGAGTCGTCGGCCAAGACTTATAGCGCGCTCGCTGAAAAGGGATTACAGCCTGGTACGCCGGAGTGGGATGCGGACATCCGGGAGGTTGTGGAGCGGCAGTCAAAGGCCATGGCACAGCGCTTGTATCCTGCGATTCCAGCCGCAAAGTATCTCTCCTTCTATCCTATGGATCGCAAGCGCGGAGAGAATGTGAACTGGTATACGGAGCCGATGGCCGATCGCCAGAGCATGATGCACGAACATGGGCTCATCGGCCGCCGTTACGCCGATTCGGTGCGCCAGATCATAACCGGTTCAATTGGCTTCGACGATTGGGAATGGGGTGTCGATCTCTTTGCGGAAGATCCTATGGTCTTCAAGAAGCTGATTTACGAGATGCGCTTTGACAAGGTCAGCGCAATCTACGCTCAATTTGGGCAGTTCTTTGTTGGAGTGCGCCTGCCCGCGAAAAATGTGAGCGAATGGCTGGCTGGCCGGTTGATCTAAACAGGTCACCGTGTCAGAGATTCGAGTCTTGCTAAACGCCGGCAGAAATTAGGATGTGATCGCGGAGCAGTTTCCCGGCACGGTTTCCCTCTGCTTTCTCCAAGGCATCAATGATCTGCCAATGTGCTTCCTGCACCTTTAGCAGGTCTACCTTGCCTTTGGAGAGCCACATCTGGATACGAACTTCGAAGGCGAGCGAATCCCATGTTCTGAGCAAAATCCGGTTTGAGGCTCCCTGCACGATCATGCGGTGAAAGTTGATGTCGTGCAGTACATACAGGTCGACATTTTTCTTACGCGCCGCGTTCCGGATCGCGGTTGCTTCCTGACGAAGGGCAGCAACAGATTCTTTGAAATGCGGCGCGGCGAGTTGTCCGGCCAGTTCTTCCAGGGAAGCCCGCACCATGTAGGCTTCGCGGAGGTCCTGCGGTGTCACCTCGCGAACGCGGCTTCCCTTGTATGGCTCAGTCGCGACCAGATCCATTGCTTCCAACTCGCGCAAAGCCTCGCGAACCGGACCCTGGCTGGTATTGAGATCACGGGCAATCTGGAGTTCCACCAGCCGAGTGCCGGGGGCCAGTTCTCCATGCATGATGCGACGGAGGAGCTCCTGCTTGACTCGCTCCGCCATCGAATCCCGTCGAAGGGCATGCCCATTTGCGGTCATTGAGCGGGATTATAAATAATCTGCAACCCAATTTGTTTATAGATTATCTATAGTAAGCAAGAGATCAAAGATCTGAGGTGTTTAACTATGCGATGCCCCTCCTCCATCATCCTGGTCGCAGCTGCCATGCTTCTTCTTCCTGCGACGCTGCCGGCGCAGCAGACCATCACCGGCCAGGCGGCCTTCGCCGACTGGAATCAGGAGCAGCCCGGCGTCCGCCGCAAGATCACGCTTGCCGACCTTCCCGAACCCAAGCCCGACCAGGCCGTCAACAACACGCCGCACGTCGTCCCCCGCCCGGCCGACGCGTGGCCCATCGCTCCCGACGGCTTCAAGGTCACCCTCTATGCCGGTGGTGACTCAGTCCCCATGCAGCGTGCCGACAACAAGGAGCACATGGAGCTGAGCGGCGGGACGTTCACCATGCCGCGCCTCATCCGCACGGCCCCCAACGGCGATCTCTTTCTTGCTGACTCCGGCGCCGGTACCATCTTTATCCTTCGCGGCGTGGGCCCTGACGGCAAAGCCGCACAGATCGAAAAGTTCGCCACCGGCTTGGACCACCCCTTCGGCATCGCTTTTTATCCGGCTGACAACCCGAAGTACGTCTATGTCGGCAATGCCACCACCATTCAACGAATCCCCTATCACGCAGGTGATTTGCACGCGACGGGCGCGCCTGAAACGGTTGTTCCAGATATCCCCGGATATGCCCAACTGATGGGTGGAGGTCACTGGACCCGCGACGTCGTCTTCACCAAAGACGGCCAGCACATGCTTGTCTCCGTGGGTTCCGGTTCCAACGTGGACGACACCGACACCCATCCCAAGGAGTTCCATCGCGCCGACGTCCTCGAGTACACTCCCGAAGGCAAGTTCATCGAGGTGTACGCCTCCGGCATCCGCAACTGCGTCGGCGAGGCCATCAACCCCTCCACTGGACAACTCTGGTGCTCCACTAACGAGCGCGACAACCTGGGCAACCACCTGGTCCCCGACTACGTCACCTCGATCAAGGAAGGCGGATTCTACGGCTGGCCCTGGTACTACATGGGCGGGCACCAGGACCCGCGCCTCCCGGAGCCCTGTGCCAATGGCACCGGCCCAAATCTTCAGGCGACAGCGCTCACCTCCGGCGAAGCCAACACCTGCAAGCGCGTCGATCTCGCCTCGAAGGTGATCACTCCGGATGTCCTTGTCCAGCCCCACATGGCCTCGCTCGAGATGGTCTTCTACCCCGACCAGAAAGAACAGTTCCCGAAGCAGTATGATGGCGACGCCTTTGCCGCGGAACACGGCTCATGGAACCGTGCTAACCGCGCCGGCTACGAAGTCATCCGCATCCCCATGCGCAACGGCCGCGCCGACGGCAGCTATGAGGACTTCCTCACCGGCTTCGTCACCAAAGACGGCCAGGTCTGGGGCCGACCCGTAGGTGTCGCCGTCGCCAAGGACGGCAGCTTGTTTGTCACCGACGATGGCTCCCGCTCCGTCTGGCACGTTACCTACATCGCTAAACAGAACCTCTCAGCAAGCAACCGCAAATGACGAGCTTGCGAAAAATGCGACAAACACGAGAAAACATGACCCCTCTTCTCATCAGCGAAGATTGTGCAAAGAAGAAAGACCTTGAAGGGATTCCATGCTCATGAGTGTTCTCTCTAACTATCAGAAGATCGGCAGCTTCATCTTACTTTTCTGTCTCTGCACGGTAGGCGCGAGCGCTCAAGCCAGGGACATTCCCGCCCACGGTCCGGCCATCGTTCTCTTCGACGGCAAGGACCTGAGTCAGTTCGATACATTCCTGAAGAGTACCGGTCTGAACTCCGATCCCAACCATGTCTTCACGGTGGAAAATGGCGTTGTGCATGTTTCCGGAACCGAATTCGGTTACTTCATCACTAAACAGGAGTACAAAAATTACTATCTGCGCGCCGAATTCAAATGGGGCGAGGGAACCTTTGCTCCGCGGCAGGGCCAAGCGCGCGACAGTGGCATTCTCTACAACATTCAGGGTCCCGATAAGGTGTGGCCGCGCTCGATCGAGTTTCAGATCAACGAAGGCTGCACCGGCGATTTCTGGATGACGGATGGCGCAGCGCTGACTCCCATAGGCCCAGACGGAAAGCCCGGCGCGCGCGTCACTGGACCGGAAGGTAAAGCGTCGAAGGTAGACCGCTTTAACAAAGGCGAATTCAAAAACGTGACCGGTTTTCGTGACCCGACCAATGAACTGGAAAAACCGCACGGCGAGTGGAACGTCGTCGAACTCGTGAACCGCGATGGGCACGTGTGGCAATACGTGAATGGCAAGCTGGCCAACGAGGGAACCGACGCCTTCCCCGCCAGCGGGAAAATCCTTTTCCAGTCAGAAGGCGCCGAAGTCTTCTTCCGCGACATCAAGCTTTATCCGCTGAAATAACCTCGGATGGCGCGCCCTCTGGCAAGAACCAGAGTCGGCGCGTCCTTTTGAGTTCAGTTCAAGGTCGCCGTTGCACGATGTCGCGCATGCACGCTAGCCGGCGGCATCCCTAGTCCCTTCCTCAACGCTGCAGCGGCCGCAGCGTAACCCCTCAGCATGCATTCGCAAAACAACGCATCGGGCAATACATTCCTGCACCCGGCTGAAAGCTTCGTAAGATTTCCGCCGTATATACCTTGACACGCATATTCCGTGTGGAGTATATAAAAATCGTGGAATCTGTATTCGAAATCATTGCGGAGCCGAACCGCCGGGCAATTTTGAACCTCCTGGTCTCGTCTCAACAGTCGGTTGGAGAGATCGAGCGTCAGCTTCGTATGGCTCAGCCGACGGTATCAAAGCACCTGCGCGTGCTGCGCGAGGCCGGCTTCGTGGAATCGACGGTGGACGCGCAACGCCGTCTCTACCGGCTGAAGCCGGAACCGCTTCAGGAGGTGGATGCCTGGCTGGCTCCGTTCCGCCGCTTCTGGTCCGCTCACGTCGATGCTCTCGAACGCCACCTCGACCGCATGGATCGATTAACACCAGCGAAAACGAAAACCAGTAGAAGACGCCGCGCCCCTAACCGCAAACATGACAAAGGAGAAACGAAATGAAAATCAAAGTGATCAGCCTGTATGTCGATGACCAGGAGAGGGCCCTGCGCTTCTATACCGAAGTGCTGGGGTTCGTGAAGAAAACCGACTTCAGCCAGGGGCCTTTTCGCTGGCTGACCGTGGCCTCGCCGGAAGATCCGGACGGCACGGAGCTGCAGCTCGCGCTCAACAACAACCCGGCGGCCAAAGCCTACCAACAGGCCCTGTTCGGGCAAAACCAGCCCGCGGCCATGTTCTTCACCGACGACCTGCAGGCCGATTACGAGCGCATGAAAGCGCGCGGCGCTGAGTTCACCATGCCGCCGACGGACGTGACAGCCTCCAAAATTGCCCAGCTGAAGGACACCTGCGGCAATCTCATTCAGGTCACGGAACTGAAGCGCTGGTAGAACGGGCGTTCCGGAGGCTCGCCCGGCAGCAGACTCGGATGGTAACAAGGAGAACAAGATGAGCGATCGAGAGCACTATGATCCCGGTCCGGCGCGCGGGGCGCAGGTACGAAAGGACGGAGAGAAGTGGACGCTTATTCTCGTCAGGGAACTGCACCACGAGCCTGAAAAAGTCTGGCAGGCGCTTACCGACCCGACGCATCTGCGCGAGTGGGCGCCCTTTGAGGTCGATGGGAATCTTGCGATGGCTGGAACCACGGTGAATCTCGCCTGGGTAGGGACGGCGCAGGTTTCCGAAACAAGGGTGACGCGAGCCGACGCTCCCCGGGTGCTTGAGTACGGCGATATGCGATGGGAGCTCGATCCACTCGGCGGCGGCACGCGCCTCACGCTCTGGCACAGCATCGATCGCCGCTTTATCTCCTGGGGCGCTGCTGGCTGGCACATCTGCCTCGATGTCCTTGAGCGGCTCCTCGCGGGGGAGGCGATTGGACTCATCGTCGGCGCCGCAGCAATGAACTACGGCTGGCAAAGGTTGAACGACGAGTACGCAAAACAGTTCGGTGTAAAAGCGCCCGGCATGCCGTCTAAGGCCGCTCAAAAGTCGTGAGTTTTCTGCCGCACGTACAGAATTTCGAAAATGCCATGAGGAGCTCGAAACCATGAATCAGACGGACCAACGCCCATCACGCGCAACAAAGGGCTTGAATGTCGTGCTATGGACCGCCCAGGTATTGTGGGGAGTCTTCTTCAGCTTCACCGGCTTCGGTAAAGTCCTCGCTTACGACCCGGCCGTGTGGAACCGAATGCTCCATCAAGTGGCCTGGTTTTCTGCCGTGCCACAAGGGCTGTTCGTCTTCATTGGCGTCTGTGAAGGGCTGGGAGGCATCGGGTTGATTGTGCCGGCAATGACGAGAGTGGCACCCAAACTTACACCGATAACCGCTGCCGGCCTTGCCATCATCATGATCCTCGCGGCTGGATTTCACATCGCGCGCGGCGAGCACAGCTTTTTCCTACCCATCAACCTGGTGCTGGGAGGGGTCGCCGCGTTTATCGCGTATGGACGGTGGTTTCTGAGACCCATCGCGCCCGCGCCGGTCGGCACCTTCCGCATGCTGACAGGGTTGGCGGTTTTTGGGGCGCTGGTTTTTGCCGGTTTTGCTCCGGTCTGGTATCAGTCGGCACACATGCACTAACGGTCGGTCGTGAGGAGGTCGCATTGAATTGGAACAAATGGATTCGGCAGACCCACCGCTGGCTGTCGATTGTCTTTACGCTCGCCGTCATCGTTAACGGCGTCGCTGTCGTACAGGCGAAGTACAACGCGAGACTGGGCCTCATGGCGGTAGCCGTGCTCGCCTTGATGTGGGTCACCGGCATGTACTTGTGGGTGCTGCGCGAAGCACCAGCTGAGCGGGGGAAGGACGCACGACGAAAGGCCGCACCGCCCGCGCTAGAATGGCAAGGCGGACGGAGAGGCCAAAAGCGAAGAACAACTATGTCGGCGCGAAGGAAATGCCGGATCAAGAGTTACCTTGCACGTGGTTTCAAGTCTCGATGGTTTCATCGCGAAGAAGGACAACAGTGTCTCCTGGCTGGAGAGCACTGGAAGCGTCTACGAAGCGGGAGTTTCCATTTCGGCGGAAGAAGTCGCGACCTTCGTTAAAGCGATCGACTGTTATGTGCTCGGTTCCCGCACATATGAACACGCGCTTGAACTGGGCTGGCCGTATGGCGATACTCCGACCGTAGTGGTGACGGGAAGGAAATTGTCGTCGGCAAGGAAGAGCATCGAGTTCTACTCGGGCGATCTCAAGACTCTAGTTGACGTGAAACTCGCGCCTCGATATCGAAACATCTGGCTCGTGGGCGGGGCCGTGCTGTGCCAGCGTTTTCTCGAACTCGGCCTGGTGAACGAAATGAGATTGATGATAGCGCCGGTCCTGTTGGGTGACGGTCTGCGGCTCTTCGGTGGTGCCAGACGGAGGAGAGGTGGAATTTGAAGAACGTGGCCGCTTACAAGAACGGCTTTGTTGAGCTATCGTACGTCGCCTCCAGATGAGGCTTCCGCTTCCGAGGTTGCAGGTTAGGCTGACCGCAGCTAAATTACCTCCGAGAGTCAAACTGTACAGAAGGGCTCGCCCGATGGAGTCTGCCTCTGCATTCATCGACCAGAAGATCAAGGAACTCGGGGACTGGCGCGGGAAGATGCTCGCGAGAGTGCGCAAGATCATCCATGAGGCAGACGCTGAAATCGTCGAAGAGTGGAAGTGGATGGGGACGCCCGTCTTCTCGCACGGCGGTATCGTCTGCACGGGAGAGACCTACAAGAGCGTCGTCAAGCTGACCTTTGCCAAGGGAGCTGCGTTGAAGGACCCTGCAGGTCTCTTCAACTCCAGCCTCGACGGAAATGTCAGGCGTGCCATCGACATCCACGAGGGCGACAAGATCGATGAGGCAGCCCTGAAGAACCTCATCCGCGCCGCAGTGGCACTTAACCTCGAGGCGAAGCCCAAACCGAAGTCCCGGCGAGCAAGCAGCAAGCGGACCGACTAGCTCTATCGCAGGTCAGGGCCATATCTCCTCGCATATGGGAAGAGCTTCGGCATCTGCCTTTACGCCAGCAGTTCGGTATTAAAACTAATTCAGGGGAAACCTCGTTCCCGAAGGCCGCGGCGTTCTCCTGCATGGCGCGCATCATTTCAGGAGAGTCGAATGGTCAGGAGAGCCGAATGGCCTGCCGGTGAGATCGGATCGGGCTGGCCAGCGCGCCACTACGATGGTCACAAAATGGTAAAGCGGCTGATGGCTGGCCTTGAAAACATGCTAGACTCTGACTCTCCCCCGTTTAAAAGCCGATATTGCATGTTCGCAAGACAAGGTGACCCCGTATGAAGGTCGCGTTCGTAGTGATGCCCTTCCTGGCCGTCGATCGTCCGAGTCTGGCTGCCGGGCTTTTGAAGGCGGCGACGGAGGGGCGAGGGATCACCTGCGACTGCAAGTATTTCAACGTCACTTTCGCGAAGATGGTAGGTATCCGAAGCTATTTGGACATGCTCCGAACGCCACCGACTGTGATGGCTGGCGAATGGGTTTTTTCCCAGCTCTACTACGGTAAGCAACTCTCAGATTGGACGAGTTATGAGAAAGAGGTGCTGAGATGCCCTTTATGGGGGCTCGGTTCAGGCGGGGGATGCGAGGCGATAAGAGCGGCGCTTGAGGTTGCGCCGTACTTTCTGAGAGTTGTTTTCGAGTCGAATGACTGGGGGAAGTATAAGCTGGTTGCGTTCACCAGCACCTTTGAACAAACTATGCCAAGCTTGTGTCTGGCGAAGATGATTCGGGAGCGTTATCCGGAGGTTCTGATCGCAGCCGGCGGAGCGAACTTTGAATCTTCCATGGGTCTTGCTTACATGGAACACTTCCCGTTCCTCGACTACGTGTGCACAGGTGAAGGGGACGAATGCTTCCCTCAACTTTGTGAAAATCTGTCTAAGGGATTGGAGGATGTTCCGCCCGGGATACTGTATAGGGCGGGAGGTCGAGTTCAGTCGACTCAGAAAGGCAACGCGGCGTTTGTAGAGATGGACAGCCTTCCCCTGCCTGCTTTCGAGGATTATTTCCGAGTCCTGTCGAGCACCTTTCCTGATACCGCAACTACAACCGTTCTGCCAATCGAAACATCTCGCGGTTGCTGGTGGGGTGAGCGCAGCCACTGTACATTTTGCGGGCTGAACGGTGAGGGAATGAAGTTTCGGCGCAAGCGGTGGCATCGTGTAGTTGAAGAAGTCGATTCGTTGATGGCTCGGTATCCCTGCAGACTGGCGCAGTTTACGGACAATATACTTGCATTGGACTATTTCAAGGACCTGATTCCGTATTGGGCAGACAGGGGCGATTCCACCAAGAAGTTTTTTGAAGTGAAGTCGAATCTAACTCGCGACCAGCTCGGCATGTTGAAACGGGCCGGAGTTGTGTCGATTCAGCCGGGCGTGGAAAGCCTTGCAGACGACACTTTGCGTCTCATGCGGAAAGGTGTGACTGGGGCGCAAAATGTAGCGACGTTGAGGTGGTCCGCAGAACTCGGCATTAAGGCTTACTGGAACCTGATTTTCGGGTTTCCGAACGAGCCGATGACGGACTACGAAGTAAATCTTTCCTTAATGAAGCTTATGACCCACCTGAGTCCGCCGGATGCGTGTTCCTACATCAGGCTGGATCGATTCAGCCCCAATTTCATGAACTGGCGAGCTTCAGGGTTTTCGGTGATTCGACCAGTTACTGTCTATAAGCACATCTTTCCTTTTGAAGATACGGAATTGATGCGCCTTGCATATTACTTCGCATACGAACATGAGGGATTCGGGACAGTTCTTGAGTTAGGGGAACCTCTGAAAGATTTCTTTGACCGATGGCATGAGAAATGCCAATCGGGCGAGAGCGGTTCTCTGGTTGTGCGGCCGCGCCTCGGAGGCGGGTTCGTTCTCGTTGACACGAGATTTACTTTTGAGCCGTCGAAGCTGGTTCTGAGCCTGATTGAGCTTGAACTTCTGCTTCAATGCGACTCGCCCGTGAGTCCACGTCGAGCAGTCGCGATTGCCGCAACCGTATGCGGAACGGGGATTGATGAGACACGGGAGGTCTTTGATCTTCTAGTCTCCCGTGGAGTCGTTGCCGTTATTGGGAAGCAGGCAATTACGCTGGCTCTTCTGACGGAAGAAGCACGACAGAAACGCCAGGCCGAAGCAAGGGAAAACCAACCAGAAAGAGGTGAGGAAGAATGGCAATTAGTAAATATGTCGTGACCGTAGATTCGGAAACCGGCAAGCCGATCAAATTACAGCGGATGGGCGAAAGTGGGGAACTTACGGACGAGGACCTTGGCCTATTGTTTCCAGCTCGCGAGAGCGGTGGACCGGGTGTTTCCATCGCCGTGAATATCTATGCCGCGGGCTATCCAGGAGGCACATCTGTCTATACAGGAACCACGCCGGGCCAAACAGGAGGCGTAGGGGGGCCGCCGGCCGGTGACGTGAAGCTTGCTGCGCACGTCGGCCAGGGGCCTCCCCACTGAGGTACGATCTGCTGCCTCGCGAATTCCTTATTAAGCTCGATATCATTCGATGAGTCCACGTCCTGCAAATATCGCGGGAGGCGGACATCGCTCGACGGGCGAGTTTGCTGAGCGACCTTTGATTGGCTGAGAGTTATGGCGAGTCAGCGAGAGATGGTAATGGAGTTGTTCGGCGCGGCTCTGGACATGAGCCTTGAGGAGCGCACTACCTTTCTGGAAATCAGGTGCAAGGGCGACCCCGACCTGAGGCGAGAGGTAGAGGCGCTGCTTGATGCTGACGCGAATGCCGGAAGCTTTTTGCAGCGGCCTATTTTGGAGCCCCCCACCGCGGATTTCTTTGACATCTACAGCGTCGGGACCGTTATTGGTCCCTATGTGCTGCTTGAGTTGATTGGGGAAGGGGGGATGGGTCAGGTCTGGCTTGCCGAGCAAAGGCAGCCGGTTCGCCGCCGCGTCGCGATCAAGGTCATCAAGGCCGGGATGGACACGCGGGAGGTGGTGGCGCGCTTTGAAAGCGAGCGCCAAGCCCTGGCGCTGATGGACCATCCCGCAATCGCCAAGGTTTTTGACGCGGGTTCAACCACGGAAGGCCGACCATACTTCGTGATGGAGTATGTAGCCGGCATTCCCATCACTACCTACTGCGACAAGCACGAGCTTACGGTGCAGCAGCGGATGGAGCTGTTCATCCTTGTGTGCGACGGTGTCCAGCATGCGCACCAGAAGGCGATCATTCACCGGGATCTCAAGCCTTCGAACATTCTGGTTACCCAGATCGATGGCAAGCCGGTGCCGAGGATCATCGACTTCGGAGTGGCGAAAGCTACTTCGCAAAACGTCACGGCGGGCACCATATACACCCGCATCGGGACGATGGTCGGCACGCTCGGTTACATGAGTCCCGAGCAGGCCGATCCGCTCGGGAAAGATATCGACACCCGAAGCGACATCTACTCCCTGGGCGTGGTGCTTTACGAACTGCTTACGGGCGCGTTGCCGCTTGAATTCAAGAAACTGCCCTACGATGAGGTTCTGCGCCAGCTCCGGGAGCAAGACGCGCCTCGTCCGAGCACAAAGCTGAGGTTGCTTGGCAAGGAGTCCGTGACGGTTGCAAGAAACCATGGACTGGCCCCGCCCACATTGGCGCGGGAGTTGCGGGGCGATCTGGACGCGATCGTGCTTAAGGCGCTTGACAAGGATCGGGCGCGCCGCTACGGATCAGCGGCCGGACTTGCGGCCGATATCGGTCATTATCTCCAGAACGAGCCGGTTGCGGCGCATCCGCCCAGCACTGCTTATCGCGCCCGCAAATACATCCGCCGGCATCGTCTTGGAGTGGGGGTTGCTGCCTTCGGCCTATTGCTGCTGGCAGGGTTCGCTGTCGTTCAGGCAGTGGAGCTGCGGCACATTGCCCAGGAACGCGACCGGGCTGCCCGAGAGCGGGATCGGGCGGACCGCACGATCCAATTCATGACCAGCGAGTTCAAAGTGCCGGAAACAAAAGTTGGGTTCGGCAACACTGTCACGGGAGTTGGGATCGGCAACACAATAACGGCGCGCGAGGTTGTCGATAACGCGGCAAAGGAGATTGGAACCAGCCTGACCAATGACCCTGAGCTGCAGGCCAAGATGATGTTTGCCGTGGCCCAGAGCTACGCGGACCTCGGCCTCTATTCCCGTGCCCAGCCGCTGGTGGAACGCGCCGTGGCCATGCAGCAGCGGATTCTTGGGCTCGAACACCGGGATACTTTGTCATCCATGACGCTGCTGGCAGACGCGTTACGAGTGAATCAACGCTATGATGATGCCGAAAAGCTGATTCGGCAGACGATTGATATCCAAAAGCGAGTGCTGGGCCCTGATGATCCGGACACTTTGAACTCTTTAAACGTGCTGGCGACCACACAGGGAAATGAGAGCCATGCCGCCGAGAGGGAGAAGGTTGAGCGGAACGTGCTTGCTATCGAACGCCGTGTGCTCGGCTCGGATCATCCTGCAACAGTAAGTTCGATGGAAAGTCTGGCAGTGGCTCTAACGGATGAAGGTCAATATGAGGAAGCCGAGAAGCTGGAACGTGAGGCGCTCGATATCGAGCGGCGGGTGTTTGGACCGGAGGATCTGCGGACCGTATTGTCGATGAGCAACCTCGCGGAGACGCTGAGGCACGAAAACAGACTGTCCGAAGCGGAAAGCCTGCTGCGAAGCGCACTCGCTGTCGAGCGCCGAATTTTGGGTCCCGGCCACCCGAACGTTCTGTATGACCTCGAAACCGAGGCGATCTATTTGAGCCTGGAGGGTAGATATAGTTCCGCGGAGAAGCTTTTTCGCGAGGCGATCGACACCGCGACGAAAGCAAATGAACCCAGCCAAGTTGCCAACGCCTGGTACTCTTTCGCCTGCGGCGCAGCTGTGACGGGCCACAAAAATGAAGCGCTAGGCTATCTGGCGCACGCAGTCGATCATGGATTTGCGGCTTCCGGATGGATGAGTCGCGACGCCGACCTGATCTCGCTCCACGGTGATCCGCGATTCGACGCTTTTGTCGCTAAAGCACGGCAAAATGCATCCGCGGCGCCGCAGTCCGCTGTGAGCGCCCATTCCTAGCAGTGTTTTTATGTATCTGCGACTAGCATTGCTGCGGAATGGGGGAGGCCCACGTAGTTTTCGGCGATGGTCGTTGCAGCTGCGAGCGAACTGGTGACGTAGTCAAGCTCTGCCAGTTGACGGCGCGCGTCGAAAGGGCACTGGCCGGGGATTCGATGCAGAAGCAGGGTCATCCAGGCTGAGAAGCGCTGCGCTTTCCAAACTCGTTTCAGGCAGGAATCGGAATAGGCATCCAACAGGGCCGGAGAATTCTCGCGGTAAAAGGCCGTGATGGCGGTACTGAGAACCTGCACGTCGGAAACTGCCAGGTTCATGCCCTTGGCGCCCCTCGGTGGAACAATATGTGCAGAGTCGCCGGCGAGGAACAGGCGGGCCGAACTGCATCGGTTCGGCGACAAAACTGCGCATTCCGGTAACGCTCTTCTGCACCACCGGACCCTGCTTCAGGATCCAGCCGTGGTTGTCGTGCAAGCGCAGGTTCAACTCTTGCCAAATACGATCGTCGGGCCAATTGGCGAGATCTTCGTTTGGTTCGCACTGAAGATAGAGGCGACTGACCTCAGGCGAGCGTGCCGACTCTACTTTGTCTCGCGGCCGGATGTTAGCACTATCTCCTCGCGACTCCACGAAGGCCAATATGTACCTTTAGGCAATCGAATGCTCACAAACGAGTAGGCGGCAGGTTTTGGCTGTACGTGCTGACGTCTGTTAGAAGTTGCGCGCGCATCCCCTCATCCGAATGTCGCCAAGGACACAACAGAGCCTGCGTCGCCGAACGCGACCGCCGCCAGCCTTCGACAAGATAGGCACATCGAAGCGACTTACGGCCCCAGGCCGATCCTGCTGCTCGTGAGGACTAGAGCGAACTTGGGCCAGTTACCGTATCTCTCCTGCTTTCGAAGATTTGGAGATGTAATGCACCGAGCGATGTTGCATCTCGTTCTGCGCCAGTGTTGCGTTGATCTCTGCCATTGCTGCGTCGATGGAGGCCGACGCGACCGTTTGAAAGCAATGAAGGCAAATCGAATCAAAGCTACCGTCAGCGTTACGGCGATGCGCGTAATTTTGGGTCACATAGATTTCCCCTCGATTATTTGGCGCGTTCTCAACCACCTGGCTTTCCTTGCATTCCACATTCGATCTGTCTGAATGGCGCGTCATGCCGATCAACTTACCCATTGAAGTTCCTCCCGGGTAAAAATTGTCCCAAGCTCCGCTCCCAAAGTATGGCCAATTTTGCTCACTCAGGCGACCGCCTCGCATCCCTAGCGATTCTCGTGACTTGCGATGCGCGGGGCGGTAGTTCCGCTCCGTGTGGTCCATATAGCTCAGACCAGAACGATCTTTCGGATCAAGATGTTCTCGTAGTACTGATTTGTGAGGTAAATGAGTGGGCAGGTGACGTCCTGCAATGTCCAGGTGTCACTCCCTCGGATGTGCGGAAGGCGAAACCGTATGGCGGCTCGCCGCCTGCCTACGCTTTTGCAGGAGTCGTTGCCAAATGGATCACACAAAGAAGAGTCACCCGGTCGTTGGACTGATCATTCTCATCGTCCTTGGCTATCTCGTCTATCACGTAGCGTATCTCGCAATTCAGTGACGTCCTTAACTGCTGTGGGGCATCGAGCACGCGCACATACACGCAGGAGCGGAAACGGCAGCCCCGGCTTCCGGAAAGCGAACATCACAGGTGCGCATCATGATGAACAGAGAGCAGCTCCAGACAGAGATCGCGACCCAGGAGGATGCTATTGCGGGTGTGCAGGCACGGTTGAAGTCCGGGAAGTTCTCGAGAGCCAGAAGAGACGAACTCGAACGTGAGATCCTCAAGCGGGTCCAATTGCGTTATACCGCGCTCCACGATTTAAGGAACCTGGGGAAATAGAATCCTGTTCCAAATCCTTGTGACCACCAATAGGCGCTACGTGATCCGTATTGCTCAGACCAAGATGCTTCGAGTGCCTACAGTGAAAACGTAGGGGCAGATGACACCCTCGACGATGGGGAGGAGAAATTATGAATGGATTTAAATGTCTTGCACTGCATTGGTGTTGCTGGAATCTGCTTCACGGCATCCGCTGTCAAAACACAGGCTCAGGTCACCGCTAACATTGGAGTCGAGCCTGCCTGTCCCTACGGATACTTTGACTACCCTCCGTATGACTGTTCTCCCACCGGCTATTACGGCCCAGAGTGGTTCACTGGCGGCGTCTTCGTGGGCGCTGGCCCGTGGTTTCACGGCCCAAGCACCTTCCATGGCAACGTAGATAACCATTTCGACCCGCAACAGGGCTATAAGGGCTCAGTGCCAAAGCGTGGCGATAAGGCCGAAACGCCAAAAAACGGCGGTAAAGCGCCGACCGAGTTCAAAGGAAATGAAGTGCGTGATGGACGCGGCAACACAGGGCGATGCCAAGCACTGACTGAATTTCACCGACGGACCAAACCTGGTCGTTGCATGAACCTAGGCCCGAAAAATCCGGGCCTAGGTTACCCCACTTTCTACCCAGTCGAGCGCATGGAGATGGTCCGGACTCCGCTACGCGCTGCCGCCGACTTGAGCACAGTACAAATCTCCCAAAGTGGTCCAATGTGATCAGACATCGTCTGGGCCACTTCATAGAATATGGGGTAGTGAAGTGTTAGGAATGACCGTTTCAAAGGTCGATCCAAGCTTCTATCTACAGATGAGGTGTCACATGGAAACTATCTTGATCGTTGTCCTGGTGCTGTTTTTGCTCGGTGGCGGGGGCTGGGGATACTCCCGTTGGCGCCGCTAGACATATATGGGGGAAGTTCGGCTTCAAGATAGACCGGCCAACCCTCTTTCAGGCTTCCTGAACTAAGTCAGCCCACCTGAAGTCTTCCCCTAATTCGGTTCTCTGGAAAGCCGGTGTGCGATGCCTTCGGATGCGATTCTGCACGAAGCCCAGCAGCTCCACAAAGTGAGTGATCGTCTTGACTCGCTGGCCGACGAACATCCTGTCGTCTCAGAAGCACTCATCGCCATCTCAGGAAACGTTCGTCACACCGCTACGTTGCTGGAGGTGCTTGTTGTGACGAAAATGGGGCCGCTCTCGGGACCTGGTCCGGCTAATGCCTGATTTGGTCATCTTCTATTGGAACGACGTTATGAGCCATCGAGAACAGAATCTGCGCGCCGTCCGTATTAAGTTCTTATGATGAAGAAGAGCAAAAAAGTTCGGCTAGCCATCGCAAGGAAGATCATCTCTGACGTTAAAAGGGAGATGGAGAAGTCGCGATTGACGGAGTCAGTCCGCAACGACGGGAGATATCAGACTGCACCGGTCATCAAAGAACCTTCTGCTCGTTCTGCAAAAGTGTGAACTCGGGTCTTCGGCAGGGCCCCCCAGAAGGATCAGCGGTGTATGTTTCCAGTCGAATGTTGTCACCGTCGCGGATCGTTTATTGGCTCCGGGCATCGTGTGCAATCGCGGAAGTCAGCCTCTCCGCGCGGACTCAGTCGTGGAGAACGACGTTGAGCAACGACTTATGAACCTGGATGCGGCCGTTGTATGTAATAAAGCCGAGCTTGCGAAAGCGATTCATGAAGAAGCTGACGCGGGACCGAGTGGTGCCGATCATCTCTGCAAGGGTTTCCTGCGTGATCGGCGGAATGAATGTTTCACATTCACCCGGCTTGCCAAACTCCGCCAACAACAAAAGAATTCTTGCCAACCGCTTTTCGCTGGAGTTGAAAAGCTGATCGACTAGATCCGCCTGTGTTCGCATGCTGCGGCCCAGCAGAAACGCTAAAAACAGCTCGGAGAATGCATGCTCTTCGTGCATCACGCGGACCATCTCCCCTCTCTCTATCTTGAGTGCTGTGCAGGCGCTAATGGCTGTGGCAGTCGCCATACGCAGACCGCCCACTGTTGCGAGCGACTCCTCGCCGACGAAGTCGCCAGCGGAGCAAAGCGTGATTGTGGCCTCTTTGCCGCTTTTCGAAACGACGGTGAGTTTTGCGCGGCCTTTCTGGAGGTAGAAGACGGCGTCAGCTGGATTTCCTTGCGAAAAGAAGGCCGCTTTTGGGTTTAATTGGACGATCTTCCGTCCTAATCCAGCGCTGGACAGAAAGGTGGCGACGTCAAAATTTCCATTTTTTGACTCAGACATCTGAGAGGCTCCTAACCGGGCGCAGACGGAAGGCCGTTTCAGAAGGATGCGCAACCGATATCCGATATCAAGCAGGAGGGGGATCTCCCGTCTGCACCTGGCGGCTGCAGCCACTCACTTGTGTCGCCGGGAATCTGCTTATCAGATTGAATAGATTGAAGTATACTCCGCACGCGAAAGGCTCGTGCCCTCGAGGATTGAAAGCTCGGACGCGGATATGGAGCAAATCTCCTGCTTGTTAACTTCGCTTGAATTGTCCAAAATTGCACTGCGTTTGTCTGCATAAGGACGCCATACTGTGCAATACGGATCGTAGTGAATTTCCGCCTTCCTTTGCCGCAAAAGGGAAGAGTTCCGCGCCATCAGCAGCTGGGCCCGAGTATCCGCTGCTAACAGCTCCCCATCGACCTGGGAAACCGGCTGGCGGAGCTCGCGCGCGTCAGAAATGACTTGGATGATCGGTCAGAGGAACGATGACAACACCCCATACCGATGATGCGGTGGAGCCTTCAGCCACAGCCGGCATGGCAGGAGGCGATAACCTCGCCCGGCCGCATGCTCTCCCACACCAGCCTCCTATTTCGCCTAAGACGAAAGACCACAGTATCCATGTTTCGCCCGCTGTCCTCGATGCCGCCAGGAAGGACGGCGAAGAGCTGCTTCGCTCTTTGGGAACGTCCCCCCAGGGCCTGACGCAACGGGAGGCTGAAGAGCGAACGCGAACGACGGGGCCAAACGAGGTGGCGCAAGAGAGACGGCAAGGCTGGCCGATCCGTCTGCTGAAAATCCTTCGCAACCCGCTGGTGGTTCTGCTGGCGATTTTGTCGTCCATCTCCTTTGCGACCGGCGACGCGCGCGCCGGCTCTGTGATGGCAGGTATGGTGGTGCTCGGTGTTGCGCTCCGCTTCTTGCAGGAGGCCCGGGCAGACGCGGCCGCCGCACAGCTCAAGGCCATGATTCATGTGACCGCGACCGTCATTCGCGATGGCAACGCGCGGGAGATGCCGCTGCGCGACCTGGTTCCCGGCGACATCATCAAGCTCTCCGCCGGCGACATGATCCCGGGTGACGTGCGGATCATCTCTTCGAAAGATCTCTTCGTCAGCCAGGGTAGCCTCACGGGGGAATCGCTTCCGGTCGAGAAGTTCCACGACCCCGAGCTGAAAACTGTGAGTTCACCCACTGACCTCAACAACACCTGCTTCATGGGGACGAGCGTTGAAAGCGGTACGGCGACGGCGGTCGTTGTAGTGACGGGAGTCCGCACCTACCTCGGTAGCATGGCCGGCTCGATCACCGCCGAGCCGCCACCGACCAGCTTCGATCAGGGCCTTAGCCGCTTCACGTGGCTCATGATCAAGCTCATGGCTGTCATGGTGCCTCTGGTCTTCCTTATCAACGGTTTCACTAAACATGATTGGAAAAGTGCGTTTTTCTTTGCGCTGGCAGTCGCGGTGGGTCTTACCCCCGAGATGCTGCCGATGATCGTCTCTGTCTGCCTCTCCAAGGGAGCGATTGCGATGAGCCGCAAGAAAGTGATCGTCAAGCGTCTCAACGCCATTCAGAACTTCGGAGGCATGGATGTGTTGTGCACCGATAAGACCGGGACGCTCACCGAAGATCGCGTTGTCCTCCAGCGTCATTGCAACGTTGCGGGAAAGGAGACTGATGAAGTGCTCCTGGATGGCTACCTCATCAGCAACTTCCAGACAGGCCTCAAGAACCTGCTTGATCGGGCGATTCTAGATAGTCCGGACTTTCATGATCAGACGTTGGTCGCAAAGTATAAAAAGCTGGACGAAATCCCTTTCGACTTCACACGGCGCATGATGTCCGTCCTGGTTGAAGATCCCGAAGGAAAAGCAATCCTACTAACCAAAGGCGCTCCCGAAGAGGTCTTCCATCAGTGCTCTCATTTCGAACTGGACGGCAAGCTGTCGCCGATGGACCCCAACCTGATCAAAGGACTTAGAGAAGAGTATGAGAGCCTCAGCAACGATGGCTTCCGGGTCTTAGCCGTGGCGACCAAGGAGCTAACAGGAAAGCAGGCCTGCTCAAAGGTTGACGAGTGCGACCTCATCCTCAAAGGATATTGCGCCTTTCTCGATCCGCCCAAGAACACGGCGGCACGTGCCATCGAGGCACTGCACAAGCATGGTGTGGCGGTGAAGATCCTCACCGGCGACAACCACCTCATCAGCCGCAAGGTGTGCGCGGATGTCGGTCTCTCGCCCGACCGCATGCTTCTGGGCGCCGGGGTGGAGAAGATGTCCGACGCCGAACTGGCCGAAGCGGCGGAGAAGGCGACGCTTTTCGCCCGCCTCTCTCCTGCCGACAAGCAGCGAATCGTTCACGTCCTCCGGAGCAAGGGACACGTCGTCGGATTCCTGGGAGATGGAATCAACGATGCTCCCGCTTTGCGAGCCGCGGACATTGGCATCTCGGTCGATACGGCTACGGACATCGCCAAGGAGTCCGCTGACCTGATCTTATTGGAAAAGGACCTCATGGTGCTGGACGGGGGCGTGATCGAAGGGCGGAAGGTCTTCGCCAACATTGTTAAGTACATCCGGATGGGGGCGAGTTCCAACTTCGGAAACATGTTCAGCGTTCTGGGAGCAAGCGCCTTTCTTCCTTTCATTCCAATGGCTCCAATTCAGGTGTTGACGAACAACCTCCTGTACGACTTCTCACAAATTCCGATCCCAACAGACTCAGTGGACGAAGAGCAGGTGACCCGGCCGCGGCCCTGGAACATCGGCGAGATCAAGCGGTTCATCCTTTTCATCGGACCAATCAGCTCGATCTTCGACTATACGACTTTCTTCGTCATGCTCTATCTCTTCAAGTGCTGGGACCCATCCCGCGCGTCGGTATTTCAGACCGGCTGGTTCGTCGAGTCATTGATGACGCAGACACTCATCATTCACGTTATTCGCACCAACAAAATTCCCTTTATACAAAGCCGGGCGAGTTGGCTGCTAACGATCACAACATTGTCCATCATGGCCCTGGGAGCATGGTTGCCGTATTCGCCGCTTGCTTCCTCACTGGGTCTCGTACATCTGCCTCAGATGTACTGGCCTATCCTGATGGTCACACTGCTTAGCTATGTGGCTCTTACGCAAACGATCAAAATCTGGCTGCTCAGAAGAAAGTGGATCTGAGTCGGAAAACGGAACGCCGAGATCCGGGAGAAGAGAGATGAGATTGCCGGCCCTGATGCGCAATGTCGTCGAGCAGATTGAAATCTAGATTCTGATCGACGCCGCAGTTGGCGGTTATGTTCGGAAAAACACACACCCTTTAAAGAAGCTAACTGTGTGTTGATGCTAAAGGAAGCACCGGGATTGTCGCCACCGATCCCGAATGGTTCCAGGTCGGTTATGGGGAAGGGTGTGCAGAGTGGCATAAGAGACGACTCGCGGACGGGCAGCTCGCAAGGCTGAGATTCTGCTCCATTCTGCTCACTCTGTTAGCCGTGGGCATTTCGGGAATAAGCACGGACAGAAGACGTCGACGGCACCGGTTGGCGGCCGCTCATCTCCCCGGTGGTTCACAAATAGGCAGTTTCTTGTATTCGATTGCCCAGCTATTTGGCCTGAAGAGTGAAAGACTGCGTAAGGCGGCTTTACGGCAGTCACCGGAACAGCTTGGCCTCACCTATGGCGACATGGCAGTTCAACGATAGATAAGCCCAACGCCGCCAAAGCTGCCGGCCACAGGGGGCCAACTGAAAGAAGTTTCCATGGACTGGATTTCGGGTATTTTCCATCGTCGCAAGATTTACAGCGATTCTGAAGAAATCGCCCGCGCATTGAAGGGCGCACCGTTGAGGAACCCAGCCGCGAATCGTGGCAATGGCCCATGCTGCAGTCGATCGCGGCCGATGTACGGTTTGCCCTGCGGCAGTTGCGCAAGTCTTCCGGTTTCACCATTGCCGCTGTTTTGACCCTGGCATTGGCCATCGGGGCAAACGCCGTGGTGTTCGGCATCATGGATGGCCTGGTCCTGCGGCCGCTGAACGTGCCGCAGTCGGAGAGCCTCTACGGAACTCATTACGGAGACAATCCCACGTGGCAGTCCTATCCCAACTACATCGATCTGCGCGATCGCAACCGTAGCTTCGAGGATCTGGCCGCTTTCAACATGGTTCTGGGAGTGGGATTCGATACGGGCAAGGATCCGATTGCTGCAAACGGCTTCGCAGCGACAGGGAATTACTTCGACGTGCTGCGCATTCATCCTTATCTTGGCCGTTTGTTTCACGCATCCGACGAGCACGGCCCCAACAATGCTCCGTACATTGTGCTCACCTACGCGTATTGGCATAGCCGGTTCCACGACGATCCAGTCGTGGTGGGCCGTAGTGTTCAACTCGATAAGCACCCTTTCACCATCATCGGCGTGGCGCCGCCTCAATTCCAGGGAACGATCATGTTCGTCGCGCCGGATTTCTTTATGCCCATCGTGAACGAGGAGCAGATGGGCGCGCCGAGCCTGAACACGCGTGCGACTGAACATGCGGTTTTTGAGGCGTTGGGACACCTGAAGCCGAGTGTGACTCCCGCCCGGGCCGTGGCCGATGTGGGTGCCGTGAACGGATATCT
Source organism: uncultured Acidobacteriaceae bacterium (assembly GCA_963782175.1). Taxonomy (GTDB): domain Bacteria; phylum Acidobacteriota; class Terriglobia; order Terriglobales; family Acidobacteriaceae; genus Silvibacterium. Next base: position 617,789 of record CAWAIX010000001.1, on the reverse strand, counting down.
GGAAAAAACCTATCCCAGGGAGATTGTTCACCACAGTACAGTGCTCTCGCGGGAGGGTCTGACTTCGTTTGGTCCCGCGGTGCGGACATTCGTTGCGGGATTGATGGTGCTTTCCGGGCTGATCCTGCTGGCTGCGTGCGCCAACCTCGGCAACCTGTTTGCGGCACGCGCCGCCGACCGTTCACGTGAAGTCGCTCTGCGTCTTGCGCTTGGTTCGAGCCGCAAGCGCATCCTGCGCGGACTGCTTATCGAAGCGCTGCTGATCTCCTTCGCCGGCGGCGCTGCGGGACTGTTGGCCAGCTTCATGCTGTTGCGCCGGATGAGCATCTGGCAGCCCATTCCCGCGGTTCCGCTCCATCTGCCGGTCAGTCCCGACGCAATGCTCTACGTGGTTGCTTTGGGTTTGGCTCTGCTCAACGGATTCCTGTTCGGCATTGTTCCGATACGCCAGATCCTCCGCGCCAATCCATACAGAGGTCGTCAAGGCGGGATCGAACGCCAGGATTGGGCGCAGGCTCACGATCCGCGATGTGCTCCTCGTCGTCCAGATTGCGATCTGCGCGGTTCTGGTCACGTCTTCGCTGGTGGCCGTGCGAGGGCTTGTCCGCTCGCTGTACAGCAAGTTCGGTTTCGATCCGCGCGACACGATGACGGCAGGCGTGGACCTGGCCACGGCCGGTTACGGCGCCGACAAGGTGCCCGCGATGCAAAGGAGGATGATCGAAGCAATGGGGACGATCCCCGGAGTGGAAGCAGTGGGACTGGTGAATGGTTACCCTCCCCTGGTATACCGCCGGCAACCGGGCAGATGTGTACAAGGAAGAAACCAGCGATCTGAGGCCTTCCAACGCCGCTGCCATGCCTTTCCGGTACGAGGTGTCTCGGGATATTTCAAAGCTGCGGGCACAAACCTGGCGGCAGGAACTTCTCCTAGCAGGACGACAAGAACGCGCCCGCCGTAGCCGTCATCAATCGCGATTTTGCCGGCACAATGTTTGGCTCGGTCACGGGCGCGGTCGGCAGGAATTACAGGCTGCAGGACGGAACCCGTGTCCAGGTTGTGGGTGTTGTGGAGGACGGAAAATACATGTCCCTCACTGAAGCTCAGCAGCCGGCGATGTTTCTTCCCTTCCTGCAATCGCCGGCGAGTGCCGCCTACCTTGTGGTGCGTTCGAAGCGCGATCCGCAACAGCTTGCCGCGGCTATGAGAAGCAAGGTGCACCAGCTGGATGCGGGACTGCCGGTCGACACGCAGACGTGGACCCAGATGCTGGAGGTGGTTCTGTTTCCCGCGCGAGTGGCTACCATGGCGCTGGGCGTACTGGGGTTAATGGGCGCCATGTTGTCGGTTACCGGCATCTTTGGGATGGCGGCGTATTCAGTCAGCACGCGGCTGCGCGAACTCGGTATTCGCATGGCGCTGGGCGCGCCACGCCAGGAAGTCTTGCACGCAGCGCTGGGGCGGCCCTTCAAGTTGTTGGCAATCGGGTCGGCCGCGGGGCTAGCTATGGGGCTCCTCGCCACGCGCGTGCTGGCGTTCATCGTTTACCAGGCCACGCCGCGCGATCCGTTCGTGCTCGCCGGGGTTGTGATGCAATGGCATCGCTGGGGGTGCTGGCAACGTGGATTCCGGCGCAGCGCGCGCTTTCGGTCAACCCTCTGATCCTGCTGCGCGAAGACTGAAACAGCGGTTCACCCTCGAATGAGAGCATCCCTGACGTAGTCAGGAATACTGCTAACGATCTCAATTAACGTCAGATCGCCAACTAACTCACCGGCCGAAGATGACCCGCAGGAAAGAGCAATCGTTCGCAACCCCCACGCAACGCATGCGACGCAGATTTCATCGGATGCTATTGATTTGATTGGTGGCGGAGGGCAGGATCGAACTGCCGACCTACGGGTTATGAGTCCGTCGCTCTAACCATCTGAGCTACTCCGCCAATCGGAAGGGACAGTATTCATAATAATGCATCCGCGGCATCGCCGGCCGCTGCTTCGACGGGATGCGGGGCCGGGTTGGCGAGAGCAACCGGGCGGTCTTGTGCCCCTGGTTTCGAAGTCGATAATTTCTATTCCACCTGCTCTTTTGCTTTGTAGCCGTCGCGAGCGATGATGTCGTATTTCAACGGCTTGTGCTTTTCATCCTGCATGCGGAGGGGGTGTCCCTCGTCGTCGACCAACTCGACATGGAGCTTGCGGTAGGTCCCATCCTGCTTGGTGTTGGAGGGAGAGTAGGTAAGGACGTACTGATTGCGAATCGATTCGTTAATGGCGGCAAAGTCGTCGGGGAGCTCACCGGTGAAGCGGGGCTCGAAGTGCATTCCGCCGGTCATACGGGCGAAAGTATTCATTTCGTTGTCGGCCTGGAGGTAGTCCATGTCGCGCATCTGGGCACCCATGCCACCGCGGCCCTCGGTCATGGCGCGGACATAGCCTCCGGTGCTGATCGTAAAGATAGTCACGTTGGGCGTGGCCTTGATTTTGGCAAGGGTTTTGTCGAGGGTGATTTTGGAAAAGGTGTCGCGGCCTGACGCGATCAGAACGACGTATTTGCGCCCGTCAATACGGCTGAGCCGGTCGAGCGTGGTGTAAAGGGCGTCGAACATGTTGGTTTCGCGCCACGTAGGGATAGTCAACGAATTCAAGGCGTTGAAGACGACACGCTTGTCCTGAGTGAAATCGCTCAGGATGTTCGTGTGCATGTCGTAGGTCATAACGGCGATGTAGTCGTCGGGGCGCAGCTGCTGGGCGAAGGTATAGGCAGCATTGCGCATGTCGTAGACAAAGTAGTAGCTGGTGGCCGCGAACTCGACGAGCAAGACAGCGGTGATGGGCGCTTTAATCTGCTGGAAGTTGGTGATCTGCTGCTCTTTGCCGTCCTCGAAAACGCGGAAATTTTGCTGCTTGAGATTGGGCACGAACTGGTGGGTCTTCTCGAGGAGTACGCCCACGTCAACGGTGACAACAGGGACGTCGACGTGAAGGGAGAAGTTCTGGAGTCCGGGAGGGTTCTTTACTTTGGGCTCGGCCGGCGCAGGAGCGGGCTCAGCGGGCTCCTTCTTTTTGGGCAGTGCGATGGACCCGTTGTCGCCAGTGGGGCCTCCGGCTTCGGGAGCGGCGTCGTCCTGGCCGGACTGTTGCTGGCCCGTCTGTTGCGGCTGGCTGGGTTGCTGCTGAGGGCTTTGCTGGGCGGCGAGTGACGGGGACTGGACCACGAGCATGACGACGCTGATTGCGGCTACGGCGAGACTCTTCATGACATCCTCAATTTTGAGACTACAGCGCACTTTGCGGCAAGTATGGCCAGGGGCTACTCTAAGAGACGTGTTGAGCCGTCGAAAGGACATGCGCAAGCGCCTACTACTTTTCGCGCCGGTGTGCGCCCTCTTCCTCGCGGGAAGCTGTGCGAGAGCCCAAAGCGTTTTGGATGTCGCCTCGTCGGCAGGGATCGTGCCCCCTCCTTCGACGAGCTTTTTCCCGCTGAGCGAGGTTCATCGCGGGCTTCGCGGCACAGCCTACACGGTATTTGAAGGAACCCAGCCTGAAGCGATGGACGTTGAGATCCTCGGGCTGTTGCACAACGCCCTGGGTCCGCATCAGGACATGATCCTGGCACGGCTGCATGGAACCAAGCCGGAATATTCGGGTGTGGTTGCGGGGATGAGCGGCAGTCCTGTCTACATTGACGGTAAGTTGCTTGGGGCGCTCGCGTATCGGATAGGGGAGTTCAGCAAGGAGCCGATCGCAGGGATCACACCGATCGAGCAGATGCTGCAGGTACGGGATGAGGGCCAAGGATCGGAGCTGATCGCTCAAAAGCAGGGCTCAGGTGACCGGAATCAGAGCGCGGGTGTGCCGGATGAGGCAGAGGCCGTGAAGCCGATCGAGACTCCGTTAGTGTTCACGGGGTTCAGCCCGGAGGCGCTCCAGTTCTGGAAGGGGCACTCGGGCGGGCTGGGTCTGACGCCAGTGGCTGGGATTGGCGGGGGCAGTGAGTCCTCTACTATGACGGCTGTCGCTCCTGGGTCAATTCTGCCCGGGTCTGCCATCAGTGCGGTGCTGATTCGCGGAGATCTGGAGATTTCGGCAACGTGCACGGTGACGTATGTCGATCCGAAGCGGTTGCTGGCGTGTGGGCATCCCATTACGCAGTTCGGGCCGGTGTCGATGCCGATGACCAAGGCAGAAGTGATCGCCACCCTGCCGTCGCCTCTGAACGCTTTCAAGATCATCAACACGACGGATACTGTCGGGTCGTTCACCGAGGATCGCGAGACGGCGATTCTGGGAGAGTTCGGCAAGCCGGCGCGGATGATTCCCCTGACGATGCGGCTGGCGCAGGACGGAGCGACGGAGAAGCCGCGTACGCTGCACCTGGAGGTGATCGACCAGGAGCAGATTACGCCGCTGGCGGTGATGGTCTCGCTCTTCCAAAGCCTGGCGCAGACGAATGGATACGCGGTAGAGACGACGTATCGAGTGCGTGGCAGGGTGAAGCTGGCAGGGTATCCAGAAGTGAAATTCGAGAACCTGATCGCTCCGACAGATATCGCTCCGGCGAATCTGGTGGCGGCACTGGCGCTCGGCGAGCGTTTCAACCGGCTGTACGCGAATGCGGCGCGGCGGACGCCGATCGAGAGCGTCGAGGTGGATGTGGACGCGATCCCCGGCAGGCATACGGCTCAAATTGAGAATGCGCAGGCGGGCGGGACGGTGGTTCACGCCGGGGATACGATTTCCGTTGAGGCGACGGTGCGGCCATGGCGCGGCGAACTCAAGAACATCCGGATACCGGTTACGCTTCCCGCGACGCTGCCGGACGGGCCGGTGCGGCTGCTGGTCAGCGACGGTGGAACGCTGGACCGGCTGATGCAGCCTTCGCAGTTCGGTGGAGGAAATCTGGATGTAACCGGGACGATTGCGCAGTTGAACAGCCTGCATGCGAACGACCGCCTTTATGTGACGCTGCTCGCACCCGACGCGCAGGCCGCGATCGAGGGGCGCACGCTGACAGCGCTGCCGCTGTCGATGGCGAATGTCCTGGAGCCGGTGCGCGACAGCCGCGGCATGACGCTGAATGGCGAGTCGGCGGTTCCGCTGGCGTCGGTTGCCATGGACGCAGTGCTCAGCGGGCAACAGGTGGTGACGCTGAGGGTAGAATAACCTGACGGGGTACTCCTCCGGATTCTTTGTGTCCTTTCGGGCGCGGCCCGGCTCTTAGCAGAAATTCACCAAGACAGGCTCGACAATCACGATGGCAGTCATCAAGGGTTACGCTGTGCATGCAGCCGGGGCGGAACTGCTCCCATTCAAGTACGATCCGGGCGAGTTGAAGCCGGGCGACGTGGAGGTGAGCATCACGCATTGCGGCGTCTGCCATTCCGACGCAAGCCTGATCGATAATGACTGGGGAATGAGCCAGTATCCGTTCATTCCCGGGCACGAGATTGTCGGCACGATTGCGGCGTTGGGCTCGGCGGTGCAGGGCTTTGCTGTGGGAGACAGGGTAGGCATTGGATGGCAGGCAGACTCCTGCGGCCGGTGCGAATGGTGCAGAAAGGGCGAGGAGAATCTGTGCCCGCAGGCGCAGCCGACCTGTGTGCACCGGCACGGCGGGTACGCTGAATCGGTCAGGGTGAATGCGCGGTTTGCGGTAAAGATCCCTACGCCGCTTGAGAGCGAAACGACCGCGCCATTGCTATGCGCAGGGATCACTGTCTATTCGCCGCTGCGGGCGCTCGGCATCAATCCTTCGTCGCGAGTTGGAGTGATCGGGATCGGCGGCCTGGGACATCTGGCGATCCAGTTTGCGCGAGTGTTCGGGGCGGAGGTGACAGCGTTCTCCAGCTCGGCCAACAAGGAAGAAGAGGCGCTCAAGCTGGGGGCGCACCGCTTCGTGAATTCGCGGGAATCGAAAGCGGTGAATGGCGTTGCCGGAAGCCTGGACCTGATTCTCTCGACAGCAAATGCCGATCAGGACTGGGGCGGGTACGTGAACACGCTGCGGCCACACGGGACGCTCTGTTTTGTGGGGGTGGCACCCAAACCGGTCAGCCTGCCGGTATTCCCGCTGATCAGCGCGATGCGCGGCGTGTGCGGCTCGAATGCAGGCAGCCCATCGCGGATTGCCGAGATGCTGGATGTTGCGGCCCGGCATGGCGTGAAGGCGAAGGTGGAGCGGTTCAAGATGTCTGAAGCAAATCTGGCCGTGAAGCGGGTGAGGAAGAGCCAGGCCCGGTACCGGGCTGTGTTGAGCAACTAGCTGCCAGCGCTTAGCTTCCAGCTGATTGATTGGCGGTCATGGCGGGTTGGGGGTAGTGGCCAGAGGCTAATGGCTAATAGCCCCTTCTAGTAGACTCATCTTCAGCATGATCCGCCGTTTGGCTGTAACTCTCCTCAGTATTTGCGCGATATTTTTTTTCTCCGCGATGGCCAAGGGCCAAGGGACGCGCCTGTGGTCGCAATCGAAATTTGACGAGCTGGAAAAGGGCAAACCGGAAGGCGTAGCGATCACGAGCGACGGGCATCTGGTGGCCGGTCCCGAGAGCAAGCTGATCTATACGACTCCGTCGACCTATGTGTGGTCGGTAGCGGCTGATCGAGACGGAAATGCGTATCTCGGGACAGGCACGCCAGCGGCTGTGCTTCGGGTGAGTCCGGAGGGCAAATCGACCAAGCTGTTCTCGACCAAGGAACTGACGGTCCAGGCGGTCGCGGTGGGGCCGGACGGGGCTGTGTATGCGGCGGTGCTGCCTTCGGGCAAGGTGTACAAGCTCGATCCTCAGGCGGCGGACCGGACAGAAGACAGTGCGACAGTGGTGTTCGATCCGGGAACGACCGAGGAGAAGCCGAAGTATGTGTGGGACCTGGCGTTCGATCACGAGGGACGGTTATATATCGCAGCGGGCGGACCCGCAGGCGTGTACCGAGTTGCGGCTGGAGGCAAGCCAGAGTTGTTCTTCAAAAGCGACGAGCAACATATTCGGACCCTGGCTTTCGACGGGGCGGGAAATCTGATTGCTGGTTCCGACGGGACGGGACTGGTATACCGGATCGATAAGGCAGGTAAGGTTTACGTGATTTTCGACGCGCCGAAGCGCGAGATCACGTCGGTGGCCGTCGGATCAAATGGGGCCGTGTACGCGGCCTCGGTTGGTGAAAAGGGACGGAGCAACCTGCCTCCGCTGCCGGTGACTGGAAACGTAACTGTAACGGCAACAATTACGATTGTGCAGCCGGGCTCGGTGCAGGCGTTCAGCGGAAACACGCTGGTTCCCGATGGGACGGAAATCTACGAGATTGCGCCCAATGGGGCGCCGCACAGGCTCTGGGCGAATCATGATGACGTGGTCTACGCGTTGAGGTGGACTCCGGAGGGCCTATTGGCGGCCACCGGCAATCGTGGGCGCGTGTATCGCATTCAGGAGAGCGGGGAGTATGCGGACGTGAGCCATCTCGAGGCTTCGCAGGCGACGGGATTTGCGGACTCGCCGCGAGGGACCTACATCGGGACGGCGAACACGGGCAAGGTATATCTGATGAGCCACGAAGCGGCGGCATCGGGAAGCTACACCAGCGATGTATTCGACGCGGGCGTTTTCTCCCAATGGGGCAGGGCAGAAGTCGATACGGGCACGGGCGCCAACGCACGCAACTTCGAGTTTTTCGCGCGGGCAGGGAATGTGGATAATCCTCTGCGCGCGTGGAGCGACTGGAAGAAAGTGACTCCGAATACAGGGCCGCTGGGTCTCGAGCCGGCGCGCTTTGTGCAGTGGAAGGCGGAGTTGCACAACGGTGCGGACATTGGATCGGTGGGGATCAATTATCTGCCGGTGAATGTTGCGCCGGTGGTCGACGAGATTGTGGTTGTGCCGGGTGCTAGAGTGAATCCTGGGGCGATGGGCCTTCCCCAGCAGCAGACAATTGCGATCAATTTTCCTCAGCAGCAGAACCCGAATGTCATCAGCTTCAACCAGGAGCCAGGGCGCGAACCGCTGCCGGCGCAGAAGGACAAGACGGCGGTGACGGTGCGCTGGATGGCGCACGACGAGAACGGCGATGATCTGAGCTTCTCCGTCTATTACCGCGGAGACGGCGAGCAGAACTGGCAGCTTCTGAAAGACAAGGTGACCGAACGGTATCTGAGCTTTGACGGAGGGCTGCTGCCGGATGGGCCGTATCGGCTGAAGGTAGTGGCGAATGATGCACCTTCGCACAATCCGGGCGAGGCGCTGACAGGCGAGAAGGTAAGCGACCGCTTCGTGATCGATACCACGCCTCCGGTGGTGACGGATCTTGCGGCGAAGCTGGTGAGCGGGAAGATTCATGTAACACTGACGGCTACAGATGCAGCGACGCCCATTGCGCATGCGGAATACTCGGTGGATGCGGGGCTTCCGCAATATGTGGAGCCGGTGGGGAAGATTTCGGATTCGCTGACGGAGCGGTTCGAGTTTGACGCACCGCTGGGTCCAGCTGTTCCGGGCGCTGCTGCTCCGGTGAATGCGAGTGAGCATGTGATCACGGTGCGGGTGTACGACCGTTATGACAATGCCGTCGCAGCCAAGGCGGTGGTTCGGTAGGCGCCATGCGCTTTGAGTTTTTTGTTGCGGCGCGGTATCTGCGGGCCAAGCGCCGTCAGGCCGTTGTCGGGGTCATCACGGTCATTTCGATTGCGGGAGTGGCGGTCGGTGTGGCGTCGCTGATCATAGCCCTGGCCATCACCAACGGCATGCGGCGCGATCTGCAGGACAGGCTGCTCAGTTCGACGGCGCATGTGGAGTTGATGCGGGTACAGGGTGACGGCATCCGGGACTGGCGCGCGCTGACGGAGAGGCTGCGGCATCTCCCCCATGTGACGGCGGCTGCTCCGGGGCTGTATGAGCCGGTGCTGCTGTCGCGAGGGTCGCTCTCCGGCGGGGCGATGCTCAAGGGGATTGTTCCGACCCAGGAGCGGACAGTAAGCGATCTGCTGAAGCAGGTAACGGCCGGCAGCGCAGCACCATTGTCGCAAGAAGAAAGCGCGTTCGATGTGGCAGGTGAGGCGACGCCGCCGATCGTAGTTGGATCGGATCTGGCGAATACGCTCGATGCGAAGGTTGGGTCGACGGTAATGGCGACCAGTCCGCAGGGCGAGCTGACTCCTTACGGGCTTCTGCCCAAGTTGCAGCGTTTTCGCGTGGTGGGGATTTTTCACTCCGGGTTCTACCAGTACGACTCGAGCTTCGGGTTTATCCGGTTGAAGGATGCGCAGGCGTTATTCAGCGAGCCGGATGTGGTTTCGATCGTGTCGTTCAAGGTGGACGATCTGTATCACGCGGACCGCATCGGGAAAGCAATCGAAGCGGCGGCGGGACCAGGCTTTTTGACCACCAACTGGATGGAACAGAACCGGGAGCTTTTCCGGGCGCTCAAGCTGGAGCAGGTGGTGACATTTATCGTCATCGGGCTGATCGTGTGCGTGGCAGCGCTGAATATCCTGATCGCGCTGACCATGATGGTGATGGAGAAGACGAAAGATATTGCCGTAATGATGTCGTTTGGGGTCGATCCGGGACAGATCCGGCGGATTTTCCTGATGCAGGGTTTCCTGATCAGTGTGATCGGGACGGTCATCGGGTTGGTGCTTGGGTATGTGCTGTCCTGGGCGGGCGGACATTATCGTTTCCCGCTGTCGGCGGAGGTATATTCCATTGATTATCTGCCATTTGCGCCACGACTCATCGACGGGGTGATTGTGACGCTGGTGTCACTTGGAGTATCGCTGCTGGCTACGATTTATCCGTCGGGTTCGGCGGCGCGGGTTCTTCCGGCGGAAGCGCTTCGCTATGAGTAATTTCACCCCACGGACGAAGACCTCTCCGGGCCCCCGAAACCTGTGGCCTGGGGCGACTCAAAAGTGGTGGCCCCCCGAATAGACCATCTCTGAAAATGCCTTGGCCCGCATCTCAGGATGCATGGCAAGAGCACGTGCAGTTTGTTCGATTTTGTTTCTGTTTATGTTATTTAGCCGGCAATCCGGCTTCAGTTACTCAGTACTGACCCATGAGCAGATCGTTGACCTGGCATGGAAGGATTCCATCGTTCCGATGCTGCTCAGCCGGTATCCGCACACGACGCCTGCGGATCTGGAGCGGGCGCGGGCGTTTGCCTATGGCGGATGTGCGATACAGGACGCCGGATACTATCCGTTCGGCCACATGTTCTTCAGCGATCTGACTCACTACGTGCGTTCAGGGGACTTCGTGGCCAGCCTCATCCGCAACTCTCGGAATGTCTATGAGCTGGCATTTGCGCTGGGCGCGCTGTCGCACTATGTCGGCGACAGCATCGGGCATCACGACGCAGTGAATCCGTCAACGGCGATTGAGTTTCCGAGTCTGGAAGGGAAGTATGGGCCTGTGGTTACGTACGACGAGAGTCCGCATGGTCACGTGCGGACGGAGTTTGCCTTCGACATCGACCAGTTGAGCAAGAGGCGACTGGCACCCTCCGGGTACCTGAATCACGTGGGCCTGAACGTGCCGATGCGACTGCTCGAGGTGGCCTTCTTTGAGACCTACGGGCTGCATCTGCGGAGCATGCATATCGACCGTGAGGCTGCAGAAATCAGCTATCGCCGGTCGGTGAGGAGCTTTATCCCCGCAATTGCCCGAGCTGAGGTTTTGCTCCACAGGAAGAACTTTCCCGCAGACGTACCGGGGCCGGAATTCGACCGCTACGCGGAGCGGGTGCAAGAGGCGGATGCCGACAATGGATGGGAACACTACCGCAGGGGAAGATTCGGTATCGGGACGCGAGTGCTGGCGGTCTTGATCGTTATTGTGCCCAAGATTGGCGTGATCTCCGACGTAGCAATCCGTGGACCCCAGCCAGAGACCGAGGCGAGATACGTTGAGAGTGTCAATCGGACTGTCGATCGATACGAGGAGTTGCTGGGATTTCTGACGCAAAACCCCACGGCCGAACCTGGAGTGACCATGAAGCTCGCGAACCGGGATCTCGACACGGGGGACAAGGTGCGCCCAGGTGGGTATCGGCTGACGGACGATACCTATGCGGAGCTGCTTGCCAAGATCACGGCGCTGGGGGGGCCGGTTCCGGTGACCTTGAAGCGCGATCTCCTGAACTACTACTCCGACCCTTCGGCTCCGATTGCGACCAAGAAAAACGCTGATGCGTGGGAGAGGGTTCAGGAGCAACTCGCGACGTTGAAGACGATCCCTGTTATCCGGAGGGATTTCGACCCCGAGGAGGTCTCCCAGTCTGAAACCGGGGACCTGAATAGTGAGCTGGATGAAACCAGGCGGTGACCCTGAAAGCATCGTTTTTTCCTATTTTGTGTCAAAGGATGATAGAGGTAGATATGGAGCTCGTTTCCCCGGCACCGCAGGGCCCGGCCGGACCTCCGTATCCGAATGCCGAATCCGCTCGAGTGAATCCTTCCAGCGTTCCGGTGCGTCCAACACTCATACATGTCTCAGGTCTGCGGAAGGAATATTCCACCGGTCGTGGTCGGCTGGTGTTGTTTGACGGATTGAGTTTTGAAGTCGCCGAGGGCGAGTTGCTGGCCATCGTGGGCGAGTCGGGCGCGGGAAAAAGCACACTTTTACACATCCTTGGTGCTCTTGATACGCCGTCAGCAGGTGACGTATACTGCGCCTCAATTCAGTTGAGAATGTTATCGGCCAGACAGGCAGCGTCCTTCCGCAACCGCGAGGTGGGATACGTGTGGCAGTTTCACTATCTGCTGCCGGAGTTTACGGCCGCCGAGAATGTGGCGATGCCGCTGCTCGCGAGGGGCGAATCGAGAGCCACGGCGTTGAAAAAGGCCGAGAAGTGGCTTGACGAGGTGGAGTTGGCCGACCGGGCGGATCATCGGGCCGGAGAGCTTTCCGGCGGTGAACAACAGCGGGTTTCGCTGGCGCGGGCTCTCGTGACTGGTCCGAAAGTGTTGTTGGCCGATGAGCCGACGGGGGATTTGGACAGCCGTACGGCGGGGGTAGTGTTTGATTTAATTGAACGACTCCATGAATCTCATGGACTGACCTCGGTCATTGTGACGCACAATATGAAGTTGGCGGAACGATGTAACAGGGTTCTACGCCTTGAGAAGGGGCGGATGGAGGAGGTTTCTCCGCGGACGATGTAATCGGCGGAGTGCAAGACCCGGGCGACGCGGAAGCTGGTTCCGGTGTGAAGTGGGATGGATGCAGACGAGCGCAGCCAGCCTAAAAGCCGTATTCAGAGGCGGATATTTTCGACCCGGTTTGGGTTTCACGCGCTGGGAAGCGGCGATACGGGACGAAGGCTCCGGTGGCCTGATATACCCCGCCTGCATGGCAGGGATGGAGGGCGGACCGGGACTTTCCCAGGGGGAACATGTTCGAACGTTATACTGAAAAAGCACGTCGCGTTATCTTTTTCGCACGGTATGAAGCCAGCCAGTTCGGGTCGCCCTATATCGAGACGGAGCACCTTCTGCTGGGGCTGCTGCGCGAAGACAAGGCGCTGACGAATCGCTTCCTTCGCTCGCACGCATCCGTTGAATCCATTCGTAAACAGATTGAAGGACACACCACGATTCGGGAGAAGGTATCGACTTCGGTTGACCTGCCACTCTCGAACGAATGCAAGCGTGTACTGGCCTATGCCGCCGAAGAAGCCGAGAGGTTGTCGCACAAACATATTGGAACCGAACACCTGCTGCTCGGACTGCTGCGCGAAGAGAAATGCTTTGCCGCAGAGATTCTGCACGAGCGCGGGCTGAAGCTTCTCGCGATCCGCGAGGAGCTGGCGAGAACGACGCAGGAGAAGGCGCCGCAGCAACAGCGCAACCGCGAATCGAGCCTGCTGGCGGAGTTCTCGCGCGACCTGACGCAGGCCGCCATGGATAATCAACTCGATCCGCTGGTGGGACGCGATGCGGAACTCGAACGGGTGGTACAGATTCTGTGCCGCCGTACGAAGAATAATCCGGTCCTCATCGGCGAGCCGGGTGTCGGCAAGACGGCAATTGTAGAGGGCCTGGCGCAGCGCATCTCCGACGGCGAAGTGCCGAGCTTCCTCGCCGAGAAGCGCGTGCTGGCACTGGATCTGTCGCTAATCGTGGCCGGAACGAAGTATCGCGGGCAGTTTGAAGAGCGGCTCAAGACGATCATGAAGGAGCTGATGGAGAACCAGAACTCCATTGTCTTCATCGACGAGCTTCATACGCTGGTTGGCGCGGGATCGGCCGAGGGATCGCTGGATGCGGCCAATATCCTCAAGCCGGCGCTGTCGCGCGGCGAGATTCAGTGCATCGGCGCAACGACGCCAGCCGAATACCGCAAGTCCATCGAGAAAGACCGCTCGCTCGAGCGCCGCTTCCAGGCGGTCAAGGTGCCGCCTCCGAACGAAGAGGATGCGATCAAGATCATCATGGGCATCAAGGACCGCTATGAGAAGTTCCACGCGGTCAGCTACACCGACGACTCGATCACCTTTGCGGTGTCGCACTCGAACCGCTACATTCCCGACCGCTTCCTTCCGGACAAGGCAATCGACTTGATCGACGAGGCCGGCGCGCGCGTGAAGCTGCGCCAGACCTCGCTGCCCGAGGAGATCACGGAAGTCCAGAAGCGAATCAAGTTCATCGTGCACCGCATGGAAAACGCCATTGCGAACCACGAATTCGAGAAGGCACGTTTCTACTCGGATGAAGAGCGCAAGGAGCGCGAGAACCTGCGTGCCCTGCGCGACAAATATCACCTCGACGACTCGACCGCCGGCATTGTGGGTCGCGAGGATATCGAGGAAGTTGTGAGCCGCTGGACAGGCGTGCCCATCACTTCGATCAAGGAAGAAGAGACGCAAAAGCTGCTGCGGGTGGAAGAAGAGCTGCACAAGCGCGTGATCTCGCAGGACAAGGCGATTTCGGCGCTGGCGCGGGCCATTCGCCGCTCGCGTGCGGGGCTGAAATCGCCTCACCGGCCGATCGGGTCGTTCCTCTTCCTCGGTCCTACAGGCGTGGGCAAGACGGAGATGGCGCGCACCCTGGCGCAATTCCTCTTTGGGTCGGAGAAGGCGCTCATCCGCTTCGACATGTCGGAGTTCATGGAGAAGCACTCGGTGTCGAAGCTGATCGGTTCGCCTCCGGGATACGTTGGATACGAGGAGGGCGGCCAGCTAACCGAACGCGTGAAGCGCTCCCCGTACTCCGTGGTTCTGATGGACGAGATCGAGAAGGCGCATCCGGATGTGTTCAACATCCTGCTGCAGGTGTTTGAAGACGGTCAGCTGACCGATGGCCTCGGCAACACGGTCGACTTCAAGAACACCATCGTCGTCATGACCTCGAACATCGGGGCACGGCACTTGCAGCGCAGGCAGGGACTGGGCTTCCAGAGCGACCGCGAAGACCTGGTAATGGACAAGATCGAAGACCTGGTGAAGAACGAGGTGAAGCGAACCTTCAACCCCGAGTTCCTCAACCGCATCGACGAAATTATCCTCTTCCAGTCGCTGACCGATGCCGACCTGATCCAGATTGTCGAGCTGCTCATGCAGCAGCTGAACAACAATCTCGCGCAGAAGGCCATCACCATTTCGGTGACTGACGATGCGAAGAAGTGGATTCTGGAAAAGACGCTCGTCGACCGCAGCTACGGAGCGCGTCCTTTGCGCCGCGCGCTGCAGCGCTACGTCGAGGATCCGCTGTCAGAGGCTCTGATTGCCGGCGGCATTACCGAGCGGCCGGCGTTTCTCGAGGTTTATCTCGAAAACAACCAGCTCTACTACCGTCCGATTGCCAAGGAGGGTACGGAGAAGGTTGAGGGAGTTCTCCTCTACAGCTAGATCCCCCTCCTTTACTTTCACGAAAGCCCTGTCCGGAGTGGACAGGGCTTCTTATTTTGAGGATATTCAGAGGCTGGAGCTCCGGGCATGCTGGACTGGCATACCCGGAAAAGCGACCCTAACTTCCGTCACTTGTTCTGATCGTCTGGAGCGTCTCCAACTGCTCGGCTGATTCCAAGTGCGGCGTTCCGAATCTCCACCCATTGCGCGTCGATGGCTGCCATCTTTTCGCTTAAGTCTTGGACGAGATTCGTGCCAAGGCTGGAATTCCGCATTGCCGGAGGCGTGGCGGCTTGGGCAAGAGCCTGACGACGTCGCAGTTTGAACCACTCGTCCATCTCCTCCTGCATCGTCTCGATGCGCCGCCAGCTTCGATTCAAAGTGGACAGCCCGTGGAGGAATTCGTCGCCGGTTTCCAGCGAAGAATGATTCGATGGCTCACGCGTTGGTGTGGGCGGTGAGAGGGGCGTCTGCTCCGGCTGCGGGACGCTCTTAGGCTTCGGGGGCATCACGGCGACAGGCGCTGGCGGCAACGCAGCAATAGACTCTCGAGGTACTACAGCGATCGGTTCCGCGGGCTTGGCGGAGACCAGCAGTGGCTCCGGCTGCCCGACGGTTACAGGCTCCGCCGGCAGCACGGCAGCGACCTGCGCTGGCGGGAGCACAGCGACGGGGTCTGCAGCCACGGCGGCGATTGGTTCCACAGGCGCGACGCAAATTGGCTCCGGCTGTGCGACGGTTACAGACTCCGCCGGAATCACGGCGGCGACAGACGCTGGCGGGAACACAGCGATGGGTTCGGCAGACATAGCGATTGGCTCCAAAGTTGCGAAGGAGACGCGCAGGGGCTCCAACTGCGCGACGGTTACGGGCTTCGAGGGTATCGCGGTGGCGGCCGGAGGTAGCGCGACGGGGTCTTCAGCAACGACAGCAACCGGTTCCGGCACCACCGTATGCGGCTCTTCAAGCACCATGACTGTCGGCTCTGGTGTTTCCAGTGCGAAATGCTCTGCGGCAAAGTGCTCTACAGATACTTCGGCAACCGGTTCTGTGAGCGCAATCGAAACTGTCTCTTCGGCCACAATCGCAACCGGCGCGGAATCCACCGCAGCGGCTGGCTCCTCTCCGACCAAGGCGATGGGTTCAACCGTCTGAAATTCGACGGGCTCAGCTAAGGTGTGGTCTGCGGTTATTGCCGTATCTGCGGCTCTCGGAGTAACAGCTTCTTCCGCCACTATCGTAACCGGCTCTTCTGCGACCATGGCAATCGGCTCTTCGGCCAGAACCGCAACAGGCTCCGAGGCTACACCAGCGATGGCTTCGTAGATCTGAAACGCAACGGCACTGTGCTCTCCAGGCAGTACTGCAACAGGCCCTTCCGCCTCCGGAACGGCCGATCCACCAACCGCCTCATCATCGATAAGGTCGGATATCCGAAACGCGATCGGCTCAACGAAGCTATGTTCAGCAGAAATTTCGGCAACGGGTTCTGGAAGCACCTCGTGAACCGCCTCCGGAGCCTCAACGACCGGTTCAGACATCTGAACTGCGACAGGCTCAGCTTCGACGCGCTCAGGCACCACCGCAGCAATGTGCTCTGCAGGTATCGCTGGGATCGGTTCTGCAACCTGGCTTGCGATGGGTTCTGGAACCAAGGCAGAAAATGGCTCCGCCTGAACTAGAGCGAGAGCTGCGGAAGGCACAACAGCGGGCTCTGGAAGTGCGACCGCGACTGGCTCCGGATCCGCGACGGCGACCAGTTCCCGAGGCATCTCGACCACTGGCGCTGCCGCCCTTGCGATAAGCCGGTTGGCGGCGAAGGTGGCATGGTCTTCGGTCTGAGAATTCTGAGATGGACCCGAAGAATCAGCCGACCGGCCTTTTGAGCTGATTTCCAGAGGAGCGGAACCCTCGCGGGGCGGTACCACGGATAGCTCGCTGGACATCTCGTTTCCGAGGCCAAGTCTGGCAAGCCGGTGGGCGGAGACCTCGCTGGGGCTCCCGGATTCTCCGTCGAGATCCTCGTCGTCGGCGCGGCGGCGCGCCCGGGACCAGGTAATCAAGGGGAGGGCCAGCAGGAAGCCGGCAGCAACCGCGTCCGAAACGCGGGACAGGACCGGAATTCGCTGCGGGAAGACGCCGCGGGTTCCGAGCCCATAGAGGGCTGCCACGGCGAGCACCACTAAGCTCATAGCTCCAATCCACACTAATCCGCGGCCGTAGATGGCCACGCGGCGTCGTCTGCGGATGAGCGTCCAGAGAAGGCAAGCCAGCCAGACTGCAGCAAAAACGCCAAAGTAGAGCCGGGTGGTGTGCGCTCGCTCGTGAAAGTAAAGAGCGGCAATGCGGACGGCTGAGAGCGCTTTTGCCAGATGCAGTGCGTTCCCCGAGGACGGGCGTGTGACGAAGCTACCGACCTGGTCAGCCCACTGCGGCGGGTGTGCAGTGAATGCCCAGTGAGCATAGATCAGAAATGAGCAAGCGAGCGTCGCCAGAAGCGCGTAGCAACTCACGAGGGAGGAGAAACCTTTATCAATTCGTTCCACGAGACTTATCCGGCACGAGAGTGAAAGCAACTTACAAGGGCTCATGCTACCAGCCGGCCGGATCGATCCAAATGTTACGAAGGTGGTACTTGTGTACCTAGAACGTGGTTACCGATTTGGCCCAAGCCGCACTCCTTTGTTGCAGCGGATATGGGCTTCATCGACCGAAGAGGACGTAGATGAATGAGCGGACGTAGCCGACGACGTCCTGCGGGTGCTGGTTTTGGCGCTGTTTTGGAGTTGCATTTGTAGCGGGAACAGCCGTTTGCGCGGTTGCAGGAGCGGATGCCAGCGGTGAGGGCGGAGCCGGAGGTGGAGGGGGTGTCGAGCTTGCGGCTGGTGCTGGGGAATTGCTCGCCTCGTGCGCCGAGAGCGAGTTCGGTGCCGGGACTCTTTCGCATGAGCAGCCCCCGGGCGCGTTGTCGATGTGGCCGTCGGCAATTCGGATACTGCTCTGGCCGGTAATCTCGAAGACGGAGTCTCCTGCGAGTTCGCTGATCCGGAAGAATTGGCCGGCTTTGGCGCTCGAAGAGAGACAGAGTTCACCGCGCCGGCTGGTGGAAAGCTGCAGGCTTCCGAACTCGCCGGGGGACATGCTGCCGGCCATCTGGATGCGCCAGTCGGGAGTCATGACGACGTCGCCGGCATGAACCTGAAAAGGCTGCTGTGAGCCGCCCTCCTGAAAAGCGAACATAACGCCGGCATCCCGATCAGCCGCAAGGATTTGCAGATGCGAGTGGGGACACAAGACCAGCGAGCCCCCAGCGGCGAAATTCACGGCAAGGTTGCTGGTGTTAGAAACGAAGCGGTCGCCGCTGTAAATGACCAGGTGGCCGTCTTTGAAGCGTACAGTGCCGGAGACCACACCATCCAGGGAAGCGACGTCGCCGATCGGGATGGCGGCCTGGTCGAAAGAAGCCGAGGCAAGCCGGCCCGCGGAGAGACCGGCGAGCGCGATAGCAGCAGCCGTCGCGGCGATCCTGAACCGCAGGCCGCCGCGTGACGGCCTGCGCGAGGATGATGGGTCTGTCTCCGATCCGATCACTTGATCTTGCTCTGGTCGGATGGGAGTTCGCCAAACCAGCGGTTAATCTCGAAAGCGGCGCTGCGAATCTCAGTCCACTGGGCATCGACAGCGGCCAACTTCTCGTTGGGGAAATTATCGAACAAAGCCTTCTCGATGGCCGAGGTGCGCATTGCGGGGTGCATGTCGAGATGCGCGAGCGCCTCCCGGCGGCGCAGTTCGAACCACTCATCTATTTCGCCGCGAATCGCTTCGATGCGACGCAAGCCGTCGTTCATGGCTGCCAGGTGATGCCGGAAGGCCTGGATACCCGTTTCGGCAGGCTGGACGGATGCGGCAGGAACGGGAGTGATGACTGGCTCCACGCTTGTGGTTGGCGCGGGGGTCATGGGTGCAACTGGGGCAACTGGAGATATGGACGCTGCTGGGGTTACGGATGCTACGGGGGTTGTAATCGCGACGGGTGGAGTAGACTCACGGGCGGGGACGACGGCCTCGGCGGTTTCGATCAACAAGGTGGCAGCGGCCTGGGCGTTTTCGCCAGGGGCTTCGGGATGAAACGCCTGCACTGCGGGAAGCAAATCCACGGGTTTTATCTCGACTCTCGACAGGCTTTCGACCAGCCGGGCATTGGTTACTTCGTCGTCCAGTCCGAGAAAGCCCCGGGAGCGGCCGCCGACGGAGCTATCCTCGTCGAATTCTGCCGCTTCCTGATCTTCCTGGAGGCGATCGAGCCAAGACCATGCAGCGAGGGGCACACACAGAATAAACCCGACGGCGAGGAAATCGGAGACGGGGACGATGCCAGGGGAGCGGTGGGCCAGGATGCCGTTGGTTCCGACGCCGTACAGCACCGCGACGCCGAAGACCAAAAGGGTGAAGCCCACAATCCACCAGCCTTCACGGCGGCTGAAGTTGAGGCCGCGGCGATGGCGCTCGATCTGCATCCACAGCAGGCAGCCCAGCCATACGGCGGCGAAGACCACCAGAAACAGCCATGTTGTGTGCATCCGGTCGCGAAGCGCGAATAGCGCCGACCTGAGGCTGGCGAAGATCTGCGCGCCTTTTACCGAGTGGATCGAGCTGGATCCATGAAGAACGCTGCCGATGAGGTTCGACCAGTCAGGCGGAGAAGCCCGCAGTTCGAGTCGGGCGTAAATCAGAAGCAGAGCGGCAAGCGACGCAAGGAACGCATAGCAGACTGCCAGGGAGGAAAAGTTTTTCTCCAGTCGTTGCAAGAACCGTACCCCAAATCCCTCTCACACGAAGTGACCATGGCCTATTTTTCATGCTATCAGCGAAGGCAGAGGAATCAACGTTCAAAGTCGGTTCGAGAAATTCCTGCCGGGGAGAAAATGTCCCGATGCCGTTTTGCTTGTGCCGGAATGGGACATCCCTCTCATTTCCCGGGAGGGTGATTGGTCAGATCTGTACGACTTTCCTAGCTGTGTTGACGGCGTTGGAAGCTGAATCGGCGATGTCACCAACAACATCTTTGCCGCGGCGGATGTATTTCTCGGCCTGGTCGCCAATAGTTTCGGCGGTGTCCTTGATGTAGTCGCCGGCGTCCTCGATTCCACGGCGAAGTTGGCGACGGGTTTTTTCTCCGGATTGCGGGGCGTAAATGAGGGCGACGGCGGCTCCGGCGGCGACTCCGACGGTAAAGACTGCCCAGAATTTGAAAGCATTATTCATGATGGCGTTCCTTTCTTGTCTTGAGGGTACACCCGCATTGAGATTGCGGCGCAGGCGATTTGGGTTGCCGGGGAGCGCGGCCCGGCGCTCCGCGTGGCCGGGAAAACTCAACGATTGGAGGTATTTATGGCTGCCGGCGAAGCTTTGATGTATCTGCTGGCGAAGGTCACAAAGGTGGGCCAGTTGGGAGCCGGAGTGTGTCCCCAGCTATGTTGGCGAAAGCCGAGGTCACCATCGATGAGTGCGGTTTCTATCGACGGGTACTGAGAGGTGCCGAGGTCTTTTTTGCCCAGCAGCCGGTAGACGGGTCCGGCGGCAACCTCGGCCATGAACATGCCTTCAGGGTCGGCCCAGCCGTCGCCCTTTACTGCGCCCGCTCCGACGAAGACGGGTCGGGGAGCACACAAGGCGATCAGCTCATGGGAGTCAACCGGGAGGTCGTTCCAGTGTAGCGGCCCGGCGTATTTGATGAAGTTGCCCGCCATCCAGTGATATTCGCCGGGCGCGGCGACGTTCTCGACGATCTCTCCGAAGTTGCGGCGGTGGAGCTTGGCGCCGCCCTCGCCGGAGGAGCTGATGTAGGCGATGGCGAAGCGCGGGTCGTAGGCCATGGTGACGAGGGCTGCCTTGCCATAGCGGGAGTGGCCTTCGATGCCGACCTGGCGGGCGTCAACGGAATTGTCCGTCTCGAAGTAGTCGAGGGCGCGGCTGGCTCCCCAGGCCCAGGCGCGCAGAGCGCCCCAGGCGTCAGGCTTCCGCGGCTGTCCCTTGTTGCAGAGACCGATGATGCCTTGGGTGAGGCCGGCTCCGTTGTCGGCCTGAACGCTGGTCGGGATGTAGATGGCGTATCCCCAGCCTTTGGCGAGGACCTGCTGCTCCCAAGTGGGGCCGGGAAAGACCGGCTGCGGCGGCAGGCGCTTCATGAGAGCGGCCATGAAGGCCGGGTCGAAGGACAGCTCCATCATGACGGGAACGGGGCCGGGGGCGTTGGCTGGAGTGGTGAGGGTGAGCTGAATGTCGACGGTGATAAGCGGGTAGCTCGAGTTGTCGACGTGGCCGACGAGTTTTTTCGTGATGACGGGGATGTTGCCCTGGGTTTCGCGGGTGGTGCTGACGACTTCCCAGCGGACCTTCGGCGTGATGGCTGGCATGCGGCCGTAAATCTCGCGGTCGAAGTACTCCACAATCTCGGGGCGACGTTGGGTCCACCAGATCTGTGATGTGGTGACCTTCTTGCCGTTGTTCAAGAGAAGGGGATCAGGCAGATCGGGATAGGGATTGGCTTTGGCTTCGTCGTAGTTAGCGTAGTTAGGAGATTTCGGATCGTTGTCGGCGCCGTGGCGAATGGACGTGATGTGAAGGGCGTCCATGAGGCGCTGGTGGTCCTGCTCGGCGATGAGCTGGACGGGAGGCGCGGTTTGTGCTGCCGCACTCAGCGTCAAGAGAAACAGGCCAGCGAGGAATTGCCCTTTGCGCACGGATATCTCCGTCCTGCTTTTAATCGAGAACGGCCCAAGAATATCGATTTAGTAGACAGTGGGGCAAGTTGTGGCGGGTTTAATTGAGAAAAAGCAGGTCCTTCGACTACGTTTGGCGCTAGCCCACCCAGCGAGCAAAATCGCTCGCCGGGAACGCCGGTGCGCGCCAGACGTGGCTCAGGATGCCACCCCGAAGGAACGGGCCGCTAGCTCTTCGCAGCTAACTGCTGCGCCTGCAGGACGACGAACTCGCTCAGGTCTTTCTTTTCGAGGCCATGGACCTGCTTGTTGAACTCGTCCACCTTCGAAGACCAATTCATGGAGCAGAACTTGGGGCCGCACATCGAGCAGAAAGCTGCTTCCTTGTAGTAGTCATCGGGAAGGGTCTCGTCGTGCATCGCGCGGGCGGTCTCGGGATCGAGCGAGAGCGCAAACTGCTTCTCCCAGTCGAAGGTGTAGCGGGCGTAGCTGATGGCGTCGTCGCGGTCCTGCGCGCCGGGGCGGTGGCGGGCGATGTCGGCGGCGTGGGCGGCGATCTTGTAAGCGATCATGCCGTCCTTCACGTCCTTCTCGTTGGGCAGGCCGAGGTGTTCCTTGGGGGTGACGTAGCAGAGCATGGATGCTCCGTGCCAGCCGATCATGGCTGCGCCGATGGCCGAGGTGATGTGGTCGTAGCCGGGGGCGATGTCAGTGACGAGCGGACCGAGCGTGTAGAAGGGCGCGCCGAAGCAGTACTCGACTTCCTTGTCGACCTGCTCCTTGATCTTGTCGAGAGGGACGTGGCCGGGACCTTCGATCATGACCTGAACGTCGCTTTCCCAGGCCTTAGTGGTGAGCTCGCCCAGCGTCTTCAGCTCGGCAAATTGCGCTTCATCGCTCGCGTCAGCTACGCAGCCGGGGCGCAGTCCGTCACCGAGTGAGAAGCTGACGTCGTATTTCGCCATGACTTTGACGATGCGATCGAAGTGCTCGTAGAGGAAGTTCTGCTTGTGATGGTCGGTCATCCATTGCGCGAGGATTGCGCCGCCGCGGCTGACGATGCCAGTGATGCGCCTGGCCACCATGGGGACATACTGGATGAGCACGCCGGCGTGGACGGTGAAGTAGTCGACGCCCTGCTGTGCCTGCTCTTCGATGACTTCGAGGTAGAGATCGATGTTGAGGTCTTCGAGTTTTTTGACGCGCTGGAGGGCCTCGTAGATGGGCACGGTGCCAATGGGCACTGGCGAGTGACGAAGGATGGCCTCGCGAATTCCGGGAATATTTCCGCCCGTGGAGAGATCCATTACGGTATCGGCGCCGTGCTGGATGGCCATATGCAGCTTTCGCAGCTCTTCGTCAATGTTCGACGTCACAGCGGAGTTGCCGATGTTGGCGTTTACCTTGCATTTGGTAGCGATGCCGATACCCATCGGCTCGAGTTCGGGATGATTGATATTGGCGGGGATGATGAGGCGGCCGGCGGCGATCTCGCTGCGCACGAGTTCGGGCGCGATGTTCTCGCGGTCGGCGACGTAGGTCATTTCCTCGGTGATTTTGCCCTGACGGGCAAAGTGCATCTGCGACAGGTTGGTGTCGCCGGTGCGGGAAGCCTCGGTTTTGCGTTTCACGATCCATTCGGCGCGGGGCTTGAGGATTTCAAGTGTGGCGTTCGGTGTAAGGCCGGTGGTCGTCATGATTCACCCCTTTGGGTTGGTGATGGCGTGTTCGATCAACGTGGATTCAGATTGAATCGGATTATAAATTGATGTGCCGACGGGGCGTCGTGTTGCCGGAATTTGCTTCTGCCGCTGGCACGGAACTAAACTTGAGGAAGATTCGATGCAGCGAAAAAGCCAGAGCGTGCGGATTGGCGTAGCGACAGTGATCATACTGGGCGTGATCGCGTTTCTCGCGATTACTGGAGTGCGCGCCAATAAGAGCTACTACGTGACCATCCAGGAGCTGAACGGGATGGGGTCGAAGGCCTACACGCGCAACCTGCGCGTCGCCGGCAATGTGCTGCCCGGTTCGATTCACCGCACCGGGACCAACGCCGAGTTCGTTCTGGTCGAAAATACGAATCAGCTGCGCGTCGCCTACCAGGGCGAAGAGCCTCCGCCGGACACCTTCAAGGACAACTCGCAGGCCCTCGCCGTGGGCACCTACGGACGCGACGGCGTATTCCACGCCACGCAGCTTCAGGCCAAATGCGCATCGAAGTACGCGCCTCCTGCTGGTTCGCAGCCCGGGACAACCGCCACTGGCACCGCCGCGGCGCTCACCCCGTCGAAATAAGCTCATCCCAGCTACACCCTACACCCTTTCCCCTGCACCCCGCCTTTTATACTCCCAACAGCATGGCCCCGGCAGTTGAGCTTGAATCCGTCTCGAAGCTCTACGGAACCTTCGTAGCGCTGCGCAAAGTATCGCTATCCATCGAACAGGGCCGCTGCTGCGTGCTGCTCGGTGAAAACGGCGCAGGCAAATCGACATTACTGCGGTTGCTCGCTGGACTCATCCGCCCCACTCACGGCGCCGTTCGCATCTTCGAACAAGCCCCCCAAGACACCCGCGACCGCATCGGCTACATGAGCCACGCGCCGATGCTCTACGAAGAATTCTCCGCCTCCGAAAACCTTCGCTACTTCGCCGCGATCTATCGCGAACGCGATTGCCTGACACCCGAAGCATCCCTCGCAGCCGTTGGCCTCGATCCCTCACTCACGCGCCCCGTCGGACAGTATTCGCAGGGCATGCGGCAGAGAGCCTCGCTTGCGCGCGTGCTCTTGCCCAGGCCCGAACTCCTGCTGCTCGATGAGCCCTTCTCCAACATGGACGCGGCCAGCGCAAAGCAGATGCTCGATCTCTTCGCCAGCCTGCGCGCACAAGGCAAGACGATCGTGCTGACCACGCATCAGCGCGAGCTGGCAGAGCCACTCGCCGACACCCTGCTCACGTTACAAGCCGGAAACGTCGCCTCCCTCGTCGAAACGGCCGGAGCGCGCCCATGAAGACCAACGCCGCCCGCTACCTCGATTCGCTGGGAATCGCCTACGAGATGCGCGACTACGCCGTCGATCCCGAAGAATTCTCCGCCATCATCGTTGCCGAGAAGATCGGCATGCCTCCCGAGCAGGTCTTCAAGACTCTGCTCTGCATCACCACCGACCGCGAGCATCTCTTCGCCGTCGTTTCCGGCAACGCCGAACTCGACTTCAAGAAGCTCGCCCGCGCAGCCGGCGCGCGCAAGGCCGAGATGGTCTCCCTCAAGGATGTCGAACCGCTTACCGGCTACGTCCGCGGCGGTGTCACCGTCTTCGGCGCAAAGAAAGACTTCCCCGCCTACGTCGACGAGACCATCGAGCTCTTCGACCTGATTTCTGTCTCCGCCGGAACCCGCGGCACACAGCTTGTGCTGTCTCCCGTGGATTACATCCGCGCCTCCAACGCCACCCTCGCCGACCTCACCAGGGACGCCCACCCGTGAAGCGTCCCTACTTCCTGCTTCATCTGGCCAAGGATCTCCGCCTCGAGTGGCGCTCCCGCGACGCCATCAATTCGATGCTGTTCTTCGCGCTCCTCGTCGTGGTCATCTTCAGCCTCGCATTCGACCCCACGCGTGCGGTTTCGCGGCAGATTGCTGGGCCGATTTTGTGCGTCGCGATCTTGTTTGCTGCGGTCAGCGCGCTGAACCAGGCGTGGGCGCGCGAGCTGAGGAACAGTGTGCTGGATGCGCACCGGATGACGCCAGCGCCTGCGGCTGCGTTATTTCTGGGCAAGGTGATCGCCAACTTTATCTTTGTGAGCGCGGTGGAACTGCTGCTGGCTCCGCTGTTTGCGATCTTTTATAACCTCCATCCGCTGGGGAATGTCTGGCTTCTTCTGTTGGCGGTGCCGGCGGGGACATGGGCGATCCTGGTCAATGGCACGTTCTTCGCTGCGCTGTCGATCCGGTCAAGGAATCGGGAGCTGCTGCTGCCGCTGATCCTGTTTCCGATTTTCATGCCGGCGCTCCTGGGGATGGCGCTGGCGACGTCGGCGATTCTTTCGGGGGAGACGGATCCGACGTGGTGGATTGAGATGCTGGCTGGTTACGATGTGATTTTTACGACGGCGGGGATGCTGCTGTTCGATCTGGTGTTGCATGCGGAGGACTAACCGTCCGGGCGTACGCGCTTCGCGCACTGCTTAATAGGCGATTACATCGAATGCGCGGGGCCTTACCAGTGGCCGGTGGTTTTGAAGTGCAGGAGGCGGACGGTGACGAAGGTTACGATCCAGAGCGCGACGACGATGGAGCCGACGGTGAAAACGACTCTGCCCATGCGCCGGTCTTCGGGGTGGACGGATCTGCCCTTGCGGATGCCGAAGATCTGTCCGAGAAGTCCGACGATGAGAATGATGCCGCCGAAAATGACTGTAAACAGCGCTGACCCTGTCATGGGTATCCTTTTTACTCCTCGCAACAGAGAGTTGGGAAGAGGCTGCAGCGAAGCGGCGGAGGGTTGTCTCATCCGGTAGACTGGAGGGTAAGTTCAGGGATCAATGATGATGAAGGCCTTGCGATGGATTTGGCTGGTTTTGACGCTGGCCGTGCTCGCGAACGGATTTCGCGTGGCCATATATGTGGTTCCGATTGACCGGGACCAAGGCGAGATCTCGCGCATTCTTTACTACCATGTCCCGTCATGGTGTGGCATGGCCGTGTTTTTCGCGGTCAACCTGATCTGCTCGCTGGCGTATCTAGCACTGCGGAACCGCAACCAGGCGCGGGCGCTCAAGGCCGATGCGCTGGCGGTCGCTTCGGCAGAGATGGGCGTCGTCTATTGCCTGATCGGGATGACGACGGGATCGCTGTGGGGCCGCGCGGCGTGGGGGATCTGGTGGACCTGGGACGCCCGGCTGACGACCACGCTGGTTCTGTGGCTGATCTACGTGGCTTATCTGCTGGTGCGGCGCTTTGTGACCGGGCCGGAGATGAGGACGCTGGCTGCGGTGGTGGCGATCTTCGGGTATCTCGACGTGCCGATTGTGTACATGTCGACGCGCTGGTGGCGAACGCAGCATCCGGCGCCGGTATTCTTTGGCGGTCCGAACACTGGTGTTGACCCGAGCATGCTGCCGGCGCTGTGGTGGAACATGGCGGGCTGGATCATGTGGGGCATCTTCGTGTGCGGTCTGCGATATGCCGCTGAGTATCGCCAGCAGCAGGTTGAGAAGCGGGCTGCGCAGGAGGCGCTGGAGCGCGTATGAATGCAATGTTTCACCGGCATCTAATTCTGGCTTACAGCCTGACCTGGGTGATTCACCTGGGATATCTGGCGTACGTGCTGGTGAAGTGGAAGGCCGCCAGCAAGTTGCGGAAGAATTAGCATTTCGGGCCGCGTGTGGCCTAAATCGAGAATTTTTCGTCTAACCAGTACGTCAACTCCAAGTACGCGTTCTGGTAAATCAATGACGACAGAGATTCTCGTTCGGCGCATCGGCATGCGCTTGTTTCCTGAAACAAAACAACGGTTCAAACGCGCTTATTTCGCAGCTGTTGTGCTTGCCTGCATGGCCGCGGCTGCAGCACAGGATGCGAAAGCTCCCGCACAGAATGGGCCTGCGACAACGGTGCAGGTGAACGTGAAGGTGGTCACGATGCCGGTGACGGTGCGGGACAAACACGGGGCGATCGTTTCGAACCTGACGAAGGACGACTTCACCCTCGCGGAAGATGGCAAGCCGCAGACGATCAAATATTTCAATCACGACACGAATTTGCCGCTCAATCTCGGGCTGCTGGTGGACACGAGCATGAGCCAGCGCAATGTGCTCGACGATGAGCGCACGGCGAGCCAGCATTTTCTGGACCAGATGGTGACAAATGCGAAGGACCGGGCATTTGTCGCCCAGTTTGATCGCGAGGTAGATCTGCTCGAGGACCTGACTGGGGACAAGGGCAAGCTGCGGACGGCCATCGATCAGCTTGGCGCGCCACAGTTCCAGCGCACCAGCAGCAGTGACGACAATTCCAACCAAGGGCAGGGGCAACATCACTATGGCGGCGGAGGGACGACGCTGTATGACGCGATTTATCTGGCGTCGAACGAGGTGATGAAGCAGCAGAAGGGCCGCAAGGCGATTGTTGTGCTCACCGATGGGGTGGACCGGGGCAGCAAGGAGACGCTGAACAGCGCGATCGAAGCGGCGCAGCGGGCCGACACTGTGGTCTATGCGCTTTATTACAAGGGCGAAGAGAATCACAACTCCGGAGGCTTTCCGGGTGGCGGCGGCGGGCACCATGGCGGCTGGGGCTATCCGGGCGGCGGGTATCCGGGCGGGGGCGGCGGATATCCGGGGGGCGGGCGCGGCGGACAGCGGCCACAATCGCAGGAGTCGCATGTAGATGGCAAGAAGATTCTCGAGCAGATCTGCAGCCAGACCGGCGGCCGCATGTTCGAAGTGACGAAGAAGGAAACCGCCGACCAAGCTTACACGACCATCGCCGAGGAGATGCGCAGCCAGTACATGCTTGGCTATACGCCCGACAAAAGCAGCGATGCGGGCTACCACAAGATTGTGCTGACGGCGAACAAGAAGGACCTCCTCGTTCAGACGCGCGAGGGATACTACGCCGATTGATGCCACCGTAAGGGCGTGCGCCGGCATTGGTTAAAGCCGGGCTACAATAGCCCTGTGCGGCGGTTATTCGCCATCTCGCTGGTGCTGGTCTTCGCTCTGCCGTTGGCTTCCTCTCTGTTCGGGTTGCAGGCACCGGAGGGGAGTCTGCCTGCGTGCTGCCGACGGGACGGCCGCCACCATTGCACTATGCCCGGTAATGGGCCCGCGGATGGGCCCGCGGATGGGACGCAGCCGAGCGTCAGCATCGTTGGCGAGAAGTGCCCCTGCGTGCCGCCTGCCGCGACAATTCTGCCGCATCTGTCGTTCACCCCGGGTACGGCTGCAGCCATCTTCGCCGGAGTAACGCGGCACCCCGCAATCTTTGCGCAGACACAGGCGCAGCTTCGCGTCTCGTTCGACCGCGCACGGCAAAAGCGCGGGCCTCCTCTTCTCCTCTCTTAAAATCGCGTATCTCAACTGCGAGTGCGCCTTCAATAATTGGCAGCCTCGTTCCTTTCACAAGATTTAGATACGATTTGCCGCTTTTCCTGCGGCGAGGAGACCTTTCGATGCGAAAGAGTGCGCGCATCACACTGCTCTTGATTTTGTTGCCGGTGCCATTTGCATTCGCCACGATCTTCGGTTCCGTTCGCGGAATCGTTCATGATCCTCAGCACCGGCCCATCCAGGGTGCCCAGCTTACGCTCAAAGCGCAAAACTCCGACTGGACCCAATCTCAGCAATCCAACGACAATGGAGAATTTGCATTCACTTCGGTACCCATCGGCAACTACACGGTCACTGTAACGTCGAAGGGTTTTCAGCAAGTGAGCCAGGACGTAATTGTTGAGTCTGACACCAGTCCGGTGCTCCATTTGCAATTGGCCGTCGCAGGCGCGAGAGAAAACATCGTCGTGCCCGAAATCGTTGGGACGGCGCCAACGGACAGTGCCACGCCGACGACGATGGTGAACCGCACCGACATTCAGCTAACTCCGGGAGCCGATCTTACAAATAGCCTGGGGATGATCACCGATTATGTTCCCGCCTCGTATGTGACGCACGATATGCTGCACATGATGGGCGGTCACCAGGTCAACTGGCTGATCGATGGCGTCCCGATTCCGAACACCAACATCGCTACC
Source organism: uncultured Acidobacteriaceae bacterium (assembly GCA_963782175.1). Classification (GTDB taxonomy): domain Bacteria; phylum Acidobacteriota; class Terriglobia; order Terriglobales; family Acidobacteriaceae; genus Silvibacterium. The sequence continues at coordinate 588,475 of CAWAIX010000001.1, read as the reverse complement.
AATCTCGGGCCGCAGATCTTGCCGCGAGATATCGACAATCTCGAGGTGTATAGCGGCAGCTACGACGCCGACTATGGAGACCGTATCTACGGAATCTTCAACGTGGTGCCTCGAACTGGCTTTGAGCGGGATAGGGAATGCGATCTCATTCTCACCGCCGGGAATTTTTACCAAACCGATGATCAGATCAGTTGCGGTGGGCACACGCAGAGGTTCGCTTATTATGCCAGCTTGAACGGGAACCGCAGCAATTACGGACTTCAGACCCCCGTTCCTCAGGTAGTTAACGATGCTGTAAACGGCTTTGGAGGATTCGCCACGTTTATATTCAATCCTGACCCGAAGAACCAATATCGCCTGGTGACTTCCCTTCGTCGGGACTATTACCAGATCCCTATCGACCCCGACCCCAACTCACTCGGAAACCAGGTATATCCGTCGAGCGGCCTGCACGACGCCGAAGTCGAGCCCGATGGCTACGTCACTTTCTCCTGGGTCCACACCTTCAACCCCGACACGCTTCTTACGGTTTCTCCGTTCTACCACTACAACGGAGCCGACTATAATGGCGGGCGCAATGATTATCCTGTCATCTCCACCGTCAAGCAGGACGCCAACTACGTAGGTATGCAGACGGCCCTGAACTACAACTTCTGGAAGAATGATCTTCAAGCGGGCGTCTACGGATTTTTTCAGCACCAATACAACTACTTCGATAACAATTTCACTGACGGTACGCCAAACGTTCCCTCCTCTTCCATAGGGGTGAATGGCGGGGTGGTCGACGAGTTCATCAACGACAAATTCAAGATGACTCCTTGGTTTACGCTAATCACCGGACTTCGCCTGACGCAGTTCAATGGAACCATCTCGGAAAACGCAACCGATCCCCGCATTGGCGGGGCTTTGAAGATCCCGCGGCTGAACTGGGTCTTGCAGGGCTTCTACGGGTACTATTACCAGGCCCCACCACTCGTTACTGCTACTGGCCCTCTGCTCGATCTGGCGGACGGGCAGAACCTTACCTTTTCTCCTCTTCATGGTGAGCGGGACATCCAATGGCAATATGGCATCACGATTCCATACCACAACTGGACATTGTCCGCTTACAACTATGAGACCAGGGCGAAGAACTGGCTGGACCACAATAATATCGGCGAATCGAATATCTTCTGGCCGATCACCTGGTCTTATGCGCTGATTCAAGGATGGCAACTCACCTTGCGTTCTCCCGATGTGTTCCACCATGGCCAGTTTCATCTTGCCTACGCTAACCAGATCGCACAGGCGACCTCGCCGATCACCGGAGGTCTGATCTGTCCCGTCCCGGTCACCTCGGCATGCCCGCTCGATATTCCGCCTGGCCTTTCACCGGTAGACCATGATCAGAGAAACACCTTGAACGTCGGCTTCAACGGCGTTCTGCCCTGGCATGCTTACGCGTCAACAAATGTCTACTATGGCTCGGGTTTTACCAACGGTTTGTACGGAACGCCTCAGGCGCAGTATCCCGGCCCCTATCTCCCGGGCCACACCACCTTCGATCTAGCCATCGGCAAGACCTTCGCCGAGAAATTCACCATTTCCGCAAATGCGCTGAATGTGGCAAACCGCCGCGTGCAGCTGGATAACAGTTTGACGTTCGGTGGATTCCACTGGAACGAGCCGAGACAAATCTACGGAGAGTTTCGCTACAGGTTCAAATACTAAATTCCTCTATACAGCGGATCTCCCGGCCTGAAGTCCTTCGGCGAAAAACTCACTGTCTCGACGACCGCAGTCGACGTCGCGAACACCGCGTATTGCTGGATAACAGCCTTACATTCGGTGGCTTTCACTACAACGATCCACGGGAGATCTATGGAGAAGTGAGGTACCGCTTTCACTTCTGAATTGGGGATTACGCCGGCGCGAGCACGAGGCTGTCCTTCGCCCATTCGTATGTAAGGCGAATGCCATCCTCGAGGCTGGTGCTCGGCCGCCATCCGAGCGAGTGAATGCGCGAGACGTCGAGCAGCTTGCGGGGAGTGCCGTCGGGCCTGGTCGTATCGAACTCTAGTTTGCCGTCGAAGCCGATGACGCGGCTGACCAACTCCGCGAGCTCGCGAATGCTGAGATCCTCGCCCGTCCCGATGTTGATGAGCGGGGGATTCACGGAATTCAGGAGTATGCGGAAGCGATCGTCCGGCAAATTCATCAGGAACACGCATGCGCCGGCGAGATCGTCGCTGTAGAGAAGCTCGCGGCGCGGCGTACCAGTGCCCCATACCGTGAGTTCTCGATCGCCGTTGGCCTTTGCGTCGGCGGCCTTGCGGATCAGAGCGGGCAGGACGTGGGACTTCTGCAGGTCGAAGTTATCACCTGGGCCGTAGAGATTGGTGGGCATAGCGGCGAGGAACTGCGTTCCATGCTGGCGGTTGTAAGACCAGCACATCTCTATGCCGGCGATTTTCGCGATGGCATAGGGCCGATTCGTTGGCTCAAGGGGTGCGGTGAGCAGGTACTCTTCTTTGATGGGCTGAGGGCAGAGTTTTGGATAGATGCAGCTCGACCCGAGAAACAAGAGGCGCCCGACTCCTGAGCGCCAGGCCGCGTCGATCACGTTGGTCTGGATTTCGAGGTTGTCGCGGATGAAATCCGCCGGGTACGTGTTGTTGGCGAGAATGCCGCCGACTTTCGCTGCAGCCAGGAAGACGAAGTCGGGCCGCTCTTGGGCGAAGAAGCGGCCAACGGCCGCGCGATCCATGAGGTCGAGCTCGGCTCGGGTTTTCAGGAGCAAGTTGGTGTAGCTTTGTTGCTCGAGTTGCCGCCGGATGGCGCTGCCAACGAGTCCACGATGTCCCGCGATGAATATCCTGTCGGTCTTTTCCATGGCGTTTGTCTCCGCCCGGCTCACAACTCGTGGTGGTTGTAGGTGGTAAAGCCGTGCTTCTTGACCAAAGCATCGCGCTCCGCGGCCGCGTGGTCTTCGATGACCATTTCCTTTACCAATTCCTCAAAGCTTATGCGCGGTTTCCATCCAAGCTCGCGGCGTGCCTTGGTCGGATCGCCAAGAAGGGTGTCGACTTCGGTCGGGCGGAAATAGCGAGGATCGACAGCCACTACAAGTTTGCCGTTTGAATCGTAAGCCTTTTCGTCGACGCCTACACCGTCCCAGGCGAGAGGCATTTCGAGGAAGTCGGCGGCAAGCTGTACGAACTCGCGCACGCTGTGCTGCTCGCCGGTGGCGATGACGTAATCGCGGGGCTCCTCCTGCTGCAGCATGAGCCATTGCGTCTCGATGTAGTCCCGGGCGTGGCCCCAGTCGCGCAGCGCGTCGAGATTGCCGAGGTAAAGCGTGTCCTGCAGGCCGACCTTGATCCGTGCCAGGGCGCGGGTAACCTTGCGAGTGACGAAGGTTTCGCCACGAAGAGGCGACTCGTGATTGAAGAGTACGCCGTTGCAGGCGTAGATCCCGTAGGCCTCACGATAATTCACGGTGATCCAGTAGGCGTACAACTTGGCGACCGCGTACGGAGATCGGGGATAGAAAGGAGTAGCTTCGGATTGAGGAATCTGCTGCACGAGCCCGTAGAGTTCGGAAGTAGAGGCCTGATAGAAACGGGTCTTTTTTTCAAGGCCGAGTATGCGGATGGCCTCGAGCAGTCGCAGGGTGCCGAGTCCATCGACGTTGGCGGTGTATTCGGGCTCTTCGAATGAGACCTGGACGTGGCTCTGCGCGCCCAAATTGTAGATTTCATCGGGCTGAACCTTCTGGACTACGTGTGTCAGCAAGCTCGAGTCTGTCAGGTCGCCATAGTGAAGGATCAGGTGACGGTGCGCGACGTGAGGATCCTCGTAAAGGTGGTCGATGCGGTTGGTATTGAAGAGCGAGCTGCGCCGCTTGATGCCGTGAACCTGATATCCCTTTTTCAGCAGGAACTCCGCGAGGTACGCGCCATCCTGTCCGGTGATACCGGTAATGAGAGCTTTTTTCAAAATTGCCGTTCTCCTGTGTTAGAGGGGATGCCGATGACTACATTGCCGACAGTGCAAACAAAGGAAAGAACCACAGGCCGCGCAGCTCAACTACCGCAGCTCTACTACCGAGATAATAAGGTACGCGATCATTCCGGCCGCTGCGTGTGCGGCTCCGGTTGCGGGGCCGGAGTCGCCGCATGGACCGAGGACTCTGCCTTGAGGCGCATGATTTCCCTTTCGAACCGTCTCAGGACCTGCTCCCGGCACAGGTTCGCCTCGGCGAAGCTGCGGGCTGCGCGACCCATGCCGCTGCGCATCTGCTCGTTCTCGGCCAAAGCGACGACTGCGTTACGCAGCTCTTCGGGATCTCCGGGTGCGACGTTGATGCCTCTGCCGGCGACTACGTCGGCCACCTCGGTTCCGGGGACGGCTGTCGAGATTACGGGACGCCCGCTGGCCAGCATGCCGGTGAGTTTAGAAGGCATCACCAGGTCGGCGGTGTCTTCCCTCTGTGGCAGCAGGTGGATGTCGGCGGCATTCAGCAGGTCATTGAGCCGGTCTTCCGGCTGCAGCGGCAGCAGCGAAACGTTATGGAGCCCGGCCGTCATTTGTTCAAGCTGTCGCCGGAACGCGCCGTCTCCGCAGAAGATGAACTGGATACGGGCGTCGTCACGGAGTTGTTGTGCCAATGGCGGAAGTACCTCGAGTCCCTGCTTCATGCCCATGTTTCCGGAATAAAGGAGGACAACCTGATCGTCGGCGATGCCGAGTTCACGACGGATCGCGTTCGGGCCCTCGACGGGTCGTATGGTATCGATGTCGACCCAATTGGGAAAGTGCACCACCTTGCCACTATTGACGCCTTTTTCGGCAAGGCGGCTGACCATGTTTTGCGAAATGCTCGAGATGCGGGTGAATCCACGCATAACGAAGCGTTCATAAGCCAGGGCAGAGTTGTGAATCAAGCCTTTGGACGGGAGCAAATTAAGCTCGAAGGCGGCGTCGATCTCGAAATCCTGGACGTGGAGCCAGGATGCGGCGCCACATAGAAATGCGGTCAAAATGGCCGACGGGGCTCCGAAGAATGCGGGTTCGACGGAGAGCACGAGGTCCGGCCGCCAAAGGACGGAGGCGAGCATGACGGGCAGGCTGCTGGTCGCAAATGAGCCGAGGTGGATGAGGCGACTGAGCCCGTTGGGCCGCGATGGCACCCACAACGGGCAGCGATAAATCCGAACCCCAGCGGGCGACTCCTCGCGGCTGTAGGCCAAGGGGTTGTAATCCTGATGGACCTTCCAGGCTGGATAGTACGGCGGGGTCGTGACAACCCGAACCTCATGACCTCGCCCGGCGAGCCACTCCATCATTTCCCCGGAGTACTTGCCGATCCCTGTCAATTCTGGTGCGTAATTCAGTCCCAGCAGCAGAATGCGCAAAGCTCAGGTCCTTTCTGAGTCACGGGCCCGTAACCTCCGGACCTTACTTTGGATTACTTACTTTGGATTACGCAAGGATACCTCGAATCCAGCATAGTCGATTTCCAAGCGTTTTGTTCCGTGAGAAGCTAAATCTATCCCTCGATGGAACGCCCTATTTTCAGGCACATTGTTACTCAGCCGATGGCAGCTTTTGGAGTTGTGCTCCTGGCCGGTTTTGTCATCGCGGCTTTATTTGCCCCCTTCATCTCTCCGGCAAACCCTGCGGCCATCGACCTCAACCACCGTCTCGCGCCGCCCGGGCACGGGCACTGGCTGGGCACGGATGAGCTTGGCCGGGATATTCTGTCGCGCATTCTTTATGGAGCCCGATTGTCGCTGATAGTTGCGATCTCCGTAGTCAGCTGTTCGTTGTTTCTCGGCATCGTGCTCGGAGGAATCGCCGGATACTACGGCGGCATGCTCGATACGATGCTGAATATATTTGTGATGAATGCCTTTCTAGCACTTCCTGGCATTCTTTTGGCGATTGCCTTTGTGGCTTTTCTGGGCCCGGGCTTGATCAACCTGGTTCTGGCACTGTCGATCGGGGGGTGGGTGGGGTATGCCCGCCTTGTCCGTGGACAGGTTCTGGCGGTGAGGGAGCGGGAGTTTGTGGAGGCGGCCCGGGCCCTTGGGGCGAGCGATCTTCGGATCTTCGTCCGGCATATTCTGCCGAACATCGTGCAGCCCCTGATCGTGCAGTCGGCGATTGGCATGGCCGGGGCGGTTCTGGCGGAAGCGACGCTAAGTTTTCTTGGACTTGGAGTGCCTCCTCCAGCGGCGAGCTGGGGCTCCATGCTAAACGACGCCAGGTCCCATCTTTTTGACGCGCCGCATCTGGTGATTTTCCCGGCTCTTGCAGTGATGCTCTGCGTGTTGTCGTTCAATTTTCTGGGGGACGCGCTAAGGGATTATCTCGATCCGCGGACTCGGCTCACAATTGGGATCTAGGACCCCGGTGCTGGTTGGGGTTATTTCCGACACCCATGGCCTGCTCAGGCCGGAGGCGGTCGCGGCATTGCGCGGAGTCGAGCACATTCTTCATGCAGGGGATGTGGGGGACGCAGCGATTCTTGACCAGCTTAGCCAGATTGCTCCGGTGACCGGGATCCGGGGGAATGTGGACCGTCAGGGGCGCTGTGGTCGGCTCCCCGAGACCGAACTGGTCGAGCTGGCGGGACGGCATATCTATATGCTGCACGATCGGAATGAGCTGGATCTTGATCCGGTGGCAGCGGGGATTTCTGTTGTGGTGAGCGGACACTCACATCAGCCCGCGATCGAGTGGCGCAAGGACGTACTTTATTTCAATCCAGGGAGTTCGGGACCGAGGCGGTTCTCGCTACCGGTGTCGCTGGGATTTCTGGAGATTTCGCCGGAGGAGGTCAGACCGCGGCTGCTGAAGATTGTTTGAGGGGTCACGGAACTGGAGCGTTGGCTTTCAGCAGTTCGAGGGCTTCTTCCTTCGTGTGGACGCGGCCTTCCAGCTGGGCGTCTTCGGCGAGGGCGAGGAGTTGCTTGAATTGCGGGCCGGGGCGGTAGCCGGCGTCGATCAGGTCGCGTCCGGTGATGAGCGGGGTGGGGTGGAACTCGTGCTCCGGAGTGGCCTCATAGCGGGACTTCGCGAATTCGTACAGGGTTAGATCGCCGTGGCTGGCGGAGCAGTCCATGTGGTGCAAGGCGAGATGTTCGGGGAAGTCGTGAAGGCGAAAGAAGCGCTTCAGGGTTGAGGGCTTCATCTTTTCGACGTCGCCGAAACGCATGTGGTTCTCGACGAGGGAGACGATCTGGGCGGCCTCGTCGTTGGAAAAGCGGAGGCGGCGGGCGATGTCTTCGGCGATCCGGACGCCGACCTCGACATGTCCGTTGAAGCGGATGCGACCGGGACCGGACTGGAAAGTTGCGGGCTTGCCGACGTCATGGAGGAGCGCTCCCCAGGCCAAAGTGGGTGAGACGCCGGCGGGAAGCTGTTCGAGAAGCATCATGGTGTGGGTGAAAACATCGCCTTCGGGGTGGTATTCGGGCGGCTGCTGGACGCCATGCATGCGGTCGATTTCGGGAAGGACTTCGCGCAACAGACCGGTGCGGTCGAGGAGCTCAAGGGCGCGGCGGGCCCGGCCTTCGGTGAGCATGCGTGTGAGCTCGTCGTGGATGCGCTCGCAACTGACCTGCCGAATGTCCGGGGCGAAGCGGCGGATGGCGGCTTCAGTCTCGGGCTCGATTTCGAAGTCGAAACGGGCGGCGAAGCGAACGGCGCGGAGCATGCGCAGCTTGTCTTCGGCGAAACGTGTGGCGGGGTCTCCGATGGCGCGGATGAGATGGGCGGCCAGATCGGCGCGGCCTCCGACGTAATCGAGGACGGCGGCGGAGAGGTCGCCAGTTTCGCGGAGGGTCTCTTCACGATAGATCTGCGGATCGAGCAGCATGCCGTTGATGGTGAAATCGCGGCGAATGACGTCTTCCTTTGCGCTGTCAGAGAAGCGTACGGAATCGGGACGGCGGCCGTCGGAGTAGGCATTATCGCTGCGGAATGTAGCGACCTCGGTTACGATTTCGCGGCCGTCGATGGTGTCGCAGACGAGGATGACGCCGAAGTGGGCTCCGACGGCAAAGGTGCGTGGGAACATGGCGAGGACCGTATCGGGGCGGGCGCTGGTGGCCACGTCGAAGTCGGCGGGGTCGAGGCCGAGGAGCAGATCTCGGACGCATCCGCCGGCAAAATAAGCATCATAGCCGGAGCCGCGGAGCCGGTCGACGATGTTTTCAGCAGCGAGTTGGGCGGCCGTTTCGGGCATTTAAGAGCCTGCTACTTCACTAATATAGAAGCGTGGATATTTCTTCCGAGAAGCCCGTGCAGACCGGTCTTATTCTGGGCATTGAGACGTCGTGCGATGAGACGGCGGCGGCGGTGGTGCGGAGCGGGAGCGAGACGCTGTCTAACGTCGTGGCTTCGCAGATTGCGACGCATTCGCCATATGGCGGGGTAGTGCCGGAGCTGGCTTCGCGCGAGCACCTGCGGAACATTGTGCCGGTGGTGCGGGCCGCGGTTCGGGAAGCGGGCGTCGCTCTGCGGGATGTGGACGCGATTGCGGTGACGGGCGGCCCGGGGCTGGCCGGGGCGCTGCTGGTGGGCATCAGCTATGCGAAATCACTGGCGTATGCGCTGGGCAAGCCACTGATCGCGGTGAATCATCTCGAGGGGCATATCCACGCGGTCTTGCTGGAGCAGGCAGAGTTGGCAAGGCGGTCGGAACTGGAGCCTCTGCCTCTGCCAGCGATGGCGCTGGTGGTCTCGGGGGGGCACACGCATCTGTATCTCGCAAAGCGGCACGGCGAGAGTTGGCGATACAGGAACGTAGGGCGCACGGTGGACGATGCGGCGGGCGAGGCGTTTGACAAGGTGGCGAAGCTGCTTGGCCTAGGGTATCCCGGCGGTCCGTGGATCGATGCCCTATCTCCCTATGGGAATCCAGCGGCGGTGCCGTTTTCGTTTTCGCAGATCAAAGCCAAAGTGCATCGGCGCGGAGAGCCGGGAGCGCTGGATCCAGCGGCGGGGACATTTTTTTCCTTCAGCGGGATCAAGACGGCGGTGCTGCGCTACACACAGGTGCAGGAGATGGGTGAAGGGATCGAGGCGAGACGTGCAGCACTGGCGGATGAGCCAGGCGCGACACCGGCGGATGCTTTGCCACTCTGTGACAAGCAGACGCTGGACCTGATTGCGTCGTTTCAACGGGCCGTGGTTGACGATTTGCGGCATAAGACGTTTCGGGCGGCGGAGCAATTTGGGGCGGCGAGCCTGCTGGTCTCGGGAGGAGTTGCGGCGAACAGAGAACTGCGGGTGCGGTTTACCGCTGAGGCAGCGGAGCGAGCGTTGCCTATTGCGTTTCCGTCGCTCGCGCTCTCGACGGACAATGCGGCGATGATTGCGGCGGCGGCGTATCCAAGGTTAATAAGCGATGACTTCGCGCCGGCAACGCTGACGGCGGATCCATCCCTGGCTCTAGGCAGCCGTTGACGCCAGGCAGCGCAGCAAGGCCGCTCGCACTGCGAGCGCAGCAGGGTAAGGGTCTAACCCGATATAATCCTAATGCAGCCATGGAGAGTACGAAACACATCCTGGAAGAGCGCACGGTGCTGGAGATTCAGGACATCATGTCCATCCTTCCGCATCGCTATCCCTTTCTGCTCATCGATCGTCTCATGGAGTTCGAGCGGAAAAAGCGCATCGTGGCGATCAAGAATGTAACCATCAACGAGCCATTCTTCGCCGGACATTTTCCCAACTTTCCGATCATGCCGGGAGTGCTGATTGTCGAGTCCATCGCACAGGCCGGGGGCGCGTTGCTGCTCACGGAAATCCCCGACCGCGACTCGAAGCTGATGGTGTTCACGGGCATAGAGCGCGCGAAGTTTCGCAAGCCGGTGGTGCCGGGCGACCAGCTTCGCATTGAGATCGACGTACTCAACTGGAAGCCCCGCGCTGTGCGTATGCAGGGGCGCTGCACAGTGGATGGGAAGCTCGCGTGCGAGGCCATTGTGATGTGCCAGTTGGTGCCGCGGCAGAAGGATGGCCCCGCGGACGGTGCGGGACCTGCGGGCGGAGCCGGCGCGGGCGACGAAGTTCTGGAGGCTGTGAGCCAGGAGTGAGCATCCACCCGACAGCCATTGTTGCGTCGAGTGCCGTCGTTCCTGAATCCTGCTGTGTGGGCCCTTACTCGACCATCGGCCCGAATGTGGTGCTGGGGGAGGACTGCGAGCTTGTTTCCCACGTCGTTCTTGACGGGCTGCTCACGGTGGGCGCGCGCAATCGTTTTTTTTCCTTTGCGTGCGTGGGGGTGGCCCCGCAGGATTTGAAGTACAGGGGCGAATCTACGGGCGCGATTCTCGGAGACGACAACATCATCCGCGAATGCGTGACGATTTCGCGGGGAACAGCCGGCGGAGGCGGAACGACGCGCATTGGCAGCCACTGCCTGTTCATGGCGTACGCGCATGTGGGACATGACACGGTGGTCGGAGACGGCTGCATCATCGCGAACGGGGCTGCGATCGCCGGACACGTGATTATCGAGGACTATGCCAGTGTCGGCGCCCTCAATCAGGTGCACCAGTACTGCCGCATCGGCAGGCATGCCTATCTGGGCGGCGGGACGACGGTGACGCAGGACGTGCTGCCCTTCTCCCTGACCTCGGCTCAGCGCGAGACGCACGCGTATGGGCTGAACAAGGTAGGGCTGGAGCGCAAGGGATTTGACGAAGTACGGATGCGCGCTCTCCAGCAGGCATACCGGTTGCTGCTGGCGTCAAAGCTCAACACATCTCAGGCGATTGAGAAGCTCAAGGCGGATGGCATTGCGACGGAGGATGTCGCGTACCTGGTAGCGTTCATCGAGAGCTCTGAGCGTGGAGTGCTGAAGTAGCCGACGCCATGGATGAGGGTTCCGATAAGCTGGGCCTGATCGCCGGCAACGGCCGTTTCCCCTTCCTCTTGCTGGAAGCGGCGCGGGCGCACGGGACCCAAGTCGTGGTTGCGGCGATCAAGGAAGAAACTGACCCGGAGATGAACGACCGTGCGGCGGCGGATGCTGGCGTGGTTGTGCACTGGCTGTCCCTTGGTGAGTTATCGCGGCTGATTGAGACGTTTCACCAAGAAGGCGTCTCCCGGGCCGTGATGGCCGGGCAGGTGAAGCACAAGCAGATCTTTTCGAGTATTCGGCCGGACTGGAGGCTGGCGAAGCTGCTGCTCTCCCTGCGCACGCGAAACACCGACATGCTGCTGGGCGCAGTCGCCAAGGTCCTGGGCGATGAAGGCATCGAGCTGATCTCGTCGACGAGCTATCTCGAACCGCTGCTGGCGAAGCCGGGGGTGCTGACGGCGCGGGCTCCGACCGAGAACGAGCAGAGTGACGTTGTCTATGGTAGTGAGATCGCGCGAGCGATCGCGGGCTATGACATCGGGCAGACGGTGGTGATCGCGGGCCAGGCATGTGTTGCGATTGAAGCGATGGAAGGCACGGACGCGGCGATCGAGCGCGCCGGCGCGCTGATGAAGACTTTCGACGATGAGGCATCCATGCTGGAGCGTTCGCTTACGGTGGTGAAGGTTGCCAAGCCGAAACAGGACCTGAGGTTTGATGTTCCGGTGATCGGCGTGAAGACGATTGAGACGATGTGGCGGGCACACGCTATGTGTCTCGCTCTGGAAGCCGGGAAAACTCTGATTTTTGATCTCGACAAAGTTGTGGAGCTGGCAAATCGCTACAGAATTGCGATTGTTGCTGTTGAGCAGTCATAATGCTTGCGTCGCCCCACTTCTGGTTCTGGAGAGATTCTTATGTGGAAGATATTGGTTGCTTCAGCCGCCGTGGTCGTGGTGGTTGCGGGTGCCCTTGCCATTCGCAGCTTCGCTGCGGATAACAATGTTGTGCCGCAGGCTGGGCAGACCGCGCCGACATTCACTCTGCCTTCGCAGGAAGGGACGCCCGTAAGCCTTGAGAGCTACAAGGGCAAGTGGGTGGTGCTCTATTTCTATCCCAAGGACATGACACCGGGCTGCACGCGGGAAGCGCATGAGTTCCAGAACGACCTGGAGAAGTACAAGGCTGCCAATGCTGTGATTCTGGGTGTCAGCGTGGATTCAGTCGACAGCCACAAGCAATTCTGCGCGAAGGATAGTCTCAATTTCACGCTACTGAGCGATGCTGATAAAAAAGTGGTCTCTCAATATGGTTCTCTGGGTAACTACGGTGTAATGCAGATTGCGAAGCGCAATACGTTTCTCATAGACCCGGACGGCAAGATTGCGAAGGTATGGACGGGAGTCGATCCCGCGCAATCGAGCAGCGAAGTTCTCACCGCGCTGAACCAATTGGAAAAGCACTGAGTCTTTCCGCGAGCGCGCGAAAACGAAGGGCCCGGCCGCAGCCGGGCTCTTTTTGCTTCCCTTGGCAGATTACTTCTTTTTCTTCTTTCCAGCCTTGCCGGAAGCTTTCTTGGCGAGAGCCTTCCCAGCGTATTTCTTTGCAGGCGCGCCCTTGGCAGCCTTCTTGGCAGGCGCCTTCTTGGCCGCTTTCTTTGGTGCAACCTTCTTGGCAGCCTTCTTTGGTGCAGTTTTCTTGGCTGCCTTCTTTGGCGCAGTTTTCTTGGCTGCCTTCGCTGGAGCTTTCTTGGCTGCCTTCTTTGGCGCAGTTTTCTTGGCGGCTTTCGCTGGAGCTTTCTTCGCGGCTTTCTTCATTGGTCCTTTCTTGGCGGCTTTCCTGGGGGATTTTTTGGCTGTAGCTTTCTTCACGGAAGCGCCGGTGGGCGTTGGAGCTGGTGGCGGCGGGACGATGCCCTCATCTTCCGAGTCTTCTTCGTCGTCCTCCATGTCGTCGTCATCGGAGGAAAGGGAGATCGAAACCTCTTCCTCTTCTTCTTCGCCGAAGCCGTCTTCAATTTCCTCTGGGAATTCATCCGTCTCTGGTTCAGAATCACCGTCGCTGAGCGCGTAAAATTTGCGATCTTCCTGCATCGATATTGCCCTCCGGCCTTGGGTCCAGGCTAATTATTAAGCATGCCGAAATTGTTGGCGAGGACCACGCGGCGAATTATAGCAACAGCATGCAACGTGTTGCGAAGGAACGCAAGACTTCTGGCGCTGTGCAGGAAAACTTCTGCGTGATTCAGCGTTGAGGCTTTACCGTGGCGGAGGTCCGCTCGACCGTCTGAGAGCCGGCTTTGGTCCTGGGCCTGGTCGAGTGCGAAGAGGCTTCGGCGGTGGAGCGGTGTGAGGGGGCGCCGTGCTCGGCCGAAGAGGCCTTCCGGGACTTGCGCGAGCCCTCGGGGATGCGGGCCGGCTCGGCTACGTACAGACTGCGACCGGGTGTAAGGGCGGTGGTCTTGAGGCGGTTCCACCGCTTGAGCTGGTCGACGGTGACGCCGAAACGGTCGGCAACGGTGACCAGAGAGTCTCCTTTGCGGGTGCGGTAGATGGCGTTGCGAGCCGAGGGTGATGAAACCGGCGCAACAGGAATGACGAGGGCGTCGACTCCGGTCAGATCGTCGGAAGAGCTGAGCTGGTTGACAAAGGCAATCTCTGAAGCTGAGACGTGATAAGTGTGGGCGACGTCGGCGATCGATTCTCCGGCGGTGAGCTTGTGGAAGCGCCAGTAGCGGCGCTTGTCCTCGGGGATCTCAGCAATGCGCTTCTCGAAGAGCTCTTTCGTGCCCACGGGGAGGTGCAGGTCGTAAGCCTCGTCTGGCGGGGTTGCGCCGCGAAGGAGGCTTGGGTTGAGGGCAACGATCTCCTGAACGGGCGCACCGGTAACGTCGGAAACCAGGCGCAGGTCGACAGAGTAGTTGGTTCGGACGGTGTCGGTCAGAAGCGGAGGGTCGGGGTTCAGGTCGTCCAGCCCGTATTGTTTGGGATTTTTGGCCAGGATGGTGACGGCCAGGATGATGGGAACGTAGTTCTTGGTCTCGGTGGGAAGATTGTTGCGCCGGTAGAGCTCCCAGAAATCCGCGTAGCCGGTACGCTGGACGGCGCGTTGGATGTTTCCCGTTCCCCAGTCATAGGAAGCCATGGCCAGATACCAATCGCCGAGCTGATCGTAGGCCTTCTTCATTTCCCGGGCGTAGGCGCGGGTGGCCTTTTCGGGGTCAAAGCGTTCGTCATACCAGCCAGTGCGCTCAAGGCCGTATACGCCGTAAGGCATGAACTGCCACATGCCTCCGGCTCCAGACTTGGGGTTGATGGCCTGGGCGCGGAAGCCGGATTCGGCCACGGCCTGATAGATGAGATCCTGCGGGACGCCTTCTTCCTTGAGGATGCGCTCGATCATGTCTTTGTAGCGGCCGCAGCGGTTGAGGGATGCGATGATCGTGCCGCGGCCGGCGCGACTCTTAACAAAGAAGTTGATGTAGCTGGCAACGTAATCGTTGATTACCAGCGGGATGTCGGACTGGGTGCTCTTCAGGGAGGCTTCCGCCTCGGCGCGGATGGTGGGGTCGACGGTGAAGGTGGCGGCATTGGCGACGTCGACGGGGGTCGGCTCGGCCGGCTCCGCGAGCCCGGTGCCAGACTTGAGGGCGTCCATCTCGAGGGTATTGACGGCATCGACGATGCGGTCGAATTCGTCCTTGAGCTCAGGATCGCTGCTGAGGTCGATTCCGCTCGACAGCATGAGATCGACAGCGTAGTCGAAGTTCGATTTGGCGGCGGCCAGATGACCGTCGCGGTAATTGGAGAGGCCGTTCTGGTAGGCGTTCTCGACGTTCTGAATGAGCTGGTGGTCTCGCTGTTTTTCAGCCGGCGACTGCTGAACGGGTGAGGGCTGCTGAGGCGTTGCGTGGAGCTGAGATGGGAGGCTGAGGCCGGTGGCGAGCAGAACAGGGACGAGAGCGGCGGCGGAGAGTCGTTGGACAACCATTGATAACCAGACGAACAAGAGGCCCCAAGTGGAGAGATGGTAGCGTGCACATTTCTCCGCCCAAAAAGGGGAAGAGCCATCTGCAGCGGCCCTGCACGTTTCGAGCGGCCTCTTTATTGCCCTATTGTATGGGCCGGGGGAGGCAAAATCGCGGTGATAAACTCAGTGGTTGGGAAAGTTTCTTCCGCCAGTACCGCCGTAAGTAACCCGTCCCTCACCGGCATTATCTTCATGGACATCAAGCACATCCGCAACTTCGCGATTATCGCGCATATCGATCACGGAAAATCCACGCTTTCGGACCGGCTGCTGGAGCTGACGGGCTCACTCACCGCGCGGGAGATGCAGGCCCAGGTGCTGGATGCGATGGACCTGGAGCGGGAGCGCGGCATTACGATCAAGGCGCACTCCGTGCGAATGATGTATCCAGCGAAGGATGGGCAGACTTATCAGCTGAACCTGATCGATACGCCGGGGCACGTAGACTTCTCGTACGAGGTGTCGCGGTCTCTGGCGTCCTGCGAGGGGGCGCTGCTGGTGGTCGATGCGTCGCAGGGCGTGGAAGCTCAGACGCTGGCCAATGCTTTCCTCGCGATCAACAACGGGCTTGAAGTGATCCCGGTGATCAACAAAATTGACCTGCCGAGCGCCGATATTTCTCGCACGCAGGAGATGATCGAGCAGGCTGTCGGGATTGACGCGACAGATGCGATTCCGGTGAGCGCGAAGACGGGACAGGGCGTACCGGATATTCTCGAGGCGATTGTAAACCGGTTGCCGCCTCCATTGGGCCACGCGGAGGCTCCGCTGCAGGCGCTGATCTTTGATTCGTGGTTCGACCCTTACCGCGGCGTGATCGTGCTGGCGCGCGTGATCCATGGGCAGCTGCGGAAGGGAATGAAGATCCGGCTGATGTCGAACGGCAAGACATTCGACGTCGAATCGATGGGAGTGCTGACGCCGAAGCCAGTGGAGATCGAGGAACTTGCCGCAGGTGAGGTTGGGTTCTTCGTGGCCAATATCAAGAACGTCTCCGATACGAAGATCGGCGACACGGTCACAGATGACGAGCGGCCAGCCGATGCCGCTCTGCCGGGCTTTCAGGACATCAAGTCGATGGTCTTCGCCGGGCTGTATACGGTCGACTCGCACGAGCACACACTGCTGCGGGACGCGCTCGAAAAGCTGCGGCTGAACGATTCGTCGTTTTTCTTTGAGCCGGAGAGCTCGGCGGCGCTGGGGTTTGGTTTCCGGTGCGGATTCCTGGGGCTGCTGCATATGGAGATCATTCAGGAACGGCTCGAGCGCGAGTTCGATCTGGACCTGATTACGACGGCACCCGGAGTGCGGTACCGGATCACCATGACGGACGGAAGCGATCTGGAGGTGGATAATCCATCACGCTGGCCGGACCCGGTAGAGATCGAGAAGGTCGAAGAGCCGGTCATCACGGCGATGATCATGACGAATGAGGAATATGTCGGCGGAATTTTCAAGCTGGTCGAAGAAAAGCGCGGCCGGCAAAAGAACTTCGAATATGTCTCGCCGACGCGTGTGATGCTGACCTATGAGCTTCCGCTGAACGAGATTGTGCTCGACTTCTACGACCGGCTGAAGTCGGTATCGCGGGGGTACGCCTCGCTGGACTATCACCTGTCGGGGACATGGGAGTCGCCGATGGTGAAGCTGGACATTCTGGTCTCGGGGGAGCCGGTCGATGCGCTGTCGATCATCGTGCATCGGGACTTCGCTTATGAGCGCGGGCGGGCGCTGGTCTCGAAGATGCGGGAGCTGATTCCCCGGCAGATGTTCGAGGTGGCCATCCAGGCGGCGATCGGTTCGAAGATTGTGGCGCGGGAGACGGTGTCGGCTATCCGCAAGAATGTCCTGGCGAAGTGCTACGGCGGAGATATCACGCGGAAGCGCAAGCTGCTCGAGAAGCAGAAGGAAGGCAAGAAGCGGATGAAGCGTATCGGTAAGGTGGATATTCCGCAAGAGGCGTTCCTCGCGGTGCTGAAGATCGGCGAGGATGCGGCCCGATAGGGGCAAACTGGAAAACGATGCCGGTGGTGGGTCATCAGGTTGTAATGTGATTTGTGGAAAGCATTTTTTAAGGTTCTTTGAAAGTTACCGAAGTGGGATTAGAACCACTATGGGACCAAACACCCAAAACCTCCTGTAAATCAATAGGTTATAGAGCCAAAAAATCGGCCGTGCGCAGCTTGTGAAAGGCAAGCAGTTGATTTCAGGAGGGTGAAACATAATCTTCCACAATTTTTTCCACAGGCTGAGCGTGGGTCACCACCAAGGAAACAGGATTGAGTACCGGATCCACATGGAAGAACCGCCGCGTCCTGGTGACGGGGGCGGGTGGCTTTATTGGGAGTCATCTGGCGGAGCGGCTCGTGGAGTTGGGGGCGCAGACACGCTGCTTTCTCCGCTATACGTCGCGGGGGACAGTGGGCTGGCTGGAGGATTCGCCGATGCGTGCGGAACTGGAGCTGGTTCATGGTGACATTCGCGACTCTGAGAGCGTGATTCGAGCTGCACGGGACGCCGAGGTCATCTTTCATCTTGCGGCGCTTGTAGGTATCCCGTATTCGTACTACTCACCGCGGTCTTACGTTCAGACAAACGTCGAAGGAACGCTCAACGTACTCGAAGCTGCGAGACGGTGCGGGGTCGAGAGGCTGGTATGTACGTCGACGAGTGAAGTCTATGGCTCGGCGCATTATGTGCCGATCGATGAGAGTCATCCGCTGCAGGGCCAATCTCCTTATGCGGCTACAAAGATCGGCGCGGACAAGCTGGCGGAGTCGTATCATCGCGCGTTCGGGCTGCCGGTTTCAATTGCCCGGCCCTTCAATGCGTACGGGCCGCGCCAGTCCTCCCGGGCTGTGATTCCGACGATCATTACGCAGGTCTTGACGCGTTCAGCGGTAAAGCTGGGGAATCTGGATACGACGCGCGACTTCAACTTTGTGTCGGATACGGTGGAGGGTTTCATTGCGATCGGAGAGTGTCCTGCGGCAGACGGGAAGACGCTGAATATCGGCAGTGGGACGGAAACTTCGATTCGCGAGCTGGCCGCGATGATCTTTGAACTGACGGGGGCGAAGGCTGTGGTCGAGGTTGAGGAGCAGCGGCTGCGTCCGGAAGCGAGCGAGGTGGAGCGCCTCTGCGCAGCCAGCGCGGCATTGAGCCAGGTTACCGGGTGGGAACCGAAGGTTTCGCTGAGAGACGGCCTGACGAGGACAATCGAGTGGATCAGCAGAAACCTGGGCGACTACGCGATCGGCAGCTACTCCATTTAAGCTGCGAATCCTAAAAAAATTAAGGCGATTATTTTTAACCGCTTATGAACCCGTTGCACTTCAGGTGGTGCAGCAGGGGTTTGACAGCTCCGGGGCGGTTTAGGCGAATATAAGGCGAATAAAGGCCGCAGGATGCCATCCGTTGCTGCAATTCGCCGCCAGGTGGAAGCCGGCCTTGCCGACCGGATTCCTTCGGCGCTGACGCCTGCGCCGAGGCTTCTTCGCGAGACTGCGGCTACTGGTATTGGCGGTCTTGATGAGCTGCTGCGCGGCGGACTGCCAGTGGGTGCGATCAGCGAGATTGTGGGTCCGGAATGCTCAGGACGAACTTCGCTGGCAATTTCCTTTGTCGCGCAGATGACCGAGGCGGGAAAGGTCTGCGCCTGGGTGGATGTGGCGGATGGCCTGCATCCGGAGTCGGCGGCGGCGATTGGAGTGAATCTGAGCCGGCTTTTGTGGGTGCGGTGCGGGGTTGCGAATACGGAGCAGAAGGTTGAGCACGAGTTTTCTGTGCCGGAGAAGTATTTCATGCCGCCTCCGGTGAAGAAGGGGTTGCATGGAGGCGGTTTCGGGCCGCATCCACGGAGCGAGGTGAAGGGACTTTCGGAGGCAGTGTCGGGATTCTTTGAAGCGCAGATGACCGGACCGCGGTGCGCGGAACCACAGCCGAGGAGGAGGCGCGAGAAAGAGAGCTTTGAGGAAGTGCGTGCTCAGGTGAGGAGTGCGGGCAGAGTTACATCGCCCGGCAAGCCCTGGGGGCGTATCGAGCAGGCGCTGCGCGTGACGGACCTGCTGCTGCAGGCAGGTGGGTTCAGCACAATTGTGATGGATATGGGCGGGATCGCGCCTGAATATGCGTCGCGGGTGCCGCTGGCGACATGGTTCCGGTACCGCGCGGCCGTAGAGCGGAGCCAGGCCGTGCTGCTGTTGCTGACGCAACATGCGTGCGCGAAGAGCAGCGCCGGGCTGGTGCTGCGTCTGGAGGCCGGCAATGTTCTCGAGGAAGAGCGCACGGTTTTTTCCGGCATGGAGTACCACGCTGAGGTTGCGCGGGAGCGGTTTGCTCCGGTTGCCGCGACGGTTGTGCCAATGCGGAAACCTCCGCAAAGCGAGCGGGGCATGAGATGGCAGGGCCACACCTGCTGGACGGGTGACCGATGAGCAGACCAGCGGAGTTATATGCATGCCTGTTCGTGCGCGAGTTTCCGGCGCAGGCGCTGCTGCGCTTGCGGCCCGAGCTACGCGATCAGCCATGCGCGGTGATGGAGGGCAAGCCTCCGCTGGAGACTGTCTGCTCGATGAATGCAAAGGCGCGCTCTCTGGGAGTCGAGCAGGGTATGACCCGCGTGGAGATGGATATCTTTCCTGCGGCGCGGGTGCTGTCGCGTTCGGCAATGGAAGAAGAGGCGGCGAGAGCGGTGCTGCTCGAGTGCGCGGGCGGATTTTCTCCAAGTGTGGAAGAGCGGAGAGACGTCAGGGCTTTTATCTGCGTGATCGATATTGCGGGGACGGGGAAGCTGTTCGGGGCTCCGCGAATGCTGGCGAATACGCTGCTGGAGCGGGTGAAGGCGCTGGGAATTGATGCGCAGGTGACGGTGAGCCACAACTTCGAAGCGGCGATCTGTCTGGCACGCGGGACGAGGTCGCGAGTGCCGCAGATTGTCGATCAGGGCGAGGAAAGTTCGGCGCTGGCGCCGCTTCCGGTGGGCGTGCTGGAACTTTCCGAGGAGCATGCCGAGGTGTTTTCGCTGTGGGGCATTCGCACTTTGGGAATGCTGGCGGAACTGCCGGAAAAAGAGCTGATCTCGCGGTTGGGGCAGGAAGGCAGGCGGCTGCGGCAGCTTGCGCGCGGTGAGATGCCGCATCTTTTCGTGCCACATGAGCCTGCGTTTGCGCTCGAGGAGCGGATGGAACTGGACAGTCCGGTCGAGTTGCTGGACTCGCTGCTTTTTGTGGCCGGTGTGATGCTCGAGCAGTTGATTCTGCGGGCAAGTGCGCGCGTGTTGGCGCTGGCATCGGTGACGATTACGCTGGCGCTTGACGGAGGCGCATCGCATACACGGACAGTGCGGCCCGCGCTGCCGTCGGTCGACCGGCAGATGTGGCTCAAGCTGATCCATCTTGACCTTGAGGCGCATCCTCCACGGGCTGCCATTCTGGCGGTGACGCTTACGGCAGAGCCGGGCAGGACGAGCAAGGTGCAGCTTGGCCTGTTTTCTCCTCAGCTACCGGAGCCGATGCGGCTGGATGTGACGCTGGCGCGCATCCGCAAGATTGTGGGGGAAAACTGCGTAGGGCGCGCGGTGCTAACGGATTCGCACCGGGGTGATGCATTCCGCATGGAACCGTTTGTTGTTATGCCGGAGGCCAGCGCCGAGGCTATTTCCCGCAAGCCGCGCGCGGCAATGCGGCAGCTTCGTCCTGCGGAGGGTGCGGCGGTGACGTTGTGCGGCAAGCAGCCCTCGTCATTTTACTTTCGCAATGCGCGCTACAGGGTCGAGCGGGCGTACGGGCCGTGGATGGCGAGCGGGGATTGGTGGAATCAGGGGCTGTGGAGCTGCGAGCAGTGGGATCTGGTAGCGAGGTCGGATGACGGCTCGCTGCTGTGCTGCGTGCTTACTTGTGATCCGGTGGATAACCGGTGGTGCATGACGGCGCTTTATGACTGAAGGCTATGTGGAGCTACATGCGGCGAGTGCTTTCAGCTTTCTTGAGGGGGCGTCACAGCCAGAAGATCTGATCGAGCGCGCACTGGAACTAGAGATGCCTGCGATGGCGCTGCTCGACCGCAATGGCGTGTATGGCGCGGCGCGGTTCCACACCAGCGGAAAGCGAAATAAGGTACGGGCACATGTTGGGGCGGAGATTGCGGTATCGGATTTCGGGCCGCGGTTGACGCCTCCGAAGTGGCTTCCTCATCAGCATGCCGCAGAGGCAGCGCGGCTGCCGCTGCTGTGCGAATCGAGGGCGGGATACCAGAATCTCTGCCAGCTTGTGACGCAGTTCAAAATGCGGGGAAAGACGAAGGGTGAAGGCGCTGCCACGCTTGATGATCTTCGACAGTATGCGGCGGGATTGGTGTGCTTGACGGGCGGCGATGAAGGGCCGCTGGCTGCGGCGCTGGTGAATCAAGGAGAAGACGCGGGACGGGAGACAGCCGAGGAACTGGTACGGATCTTCGGCAGAGAGAATGTGTATGTCGAACTGCAGCGTCATCGGGAACGCGAGGAAGAGTGGCGGAATCAAGTGACAATGCGCATTGCGCGTTCGCTGAAGCTACCGGTTATTGCGACCAATGGCGTGCGCTACGCGAAAGCTTATGACCGTGAGGTCCTGGATCTGTTCACGGCGATTCGAAACCACGTGCCGCTCGACCAGGCGGGCAGGCTGCTTGCGCTGAACAGCCAGCGGTATCTGCGTCCAGCACGAGAGATGGCGGCGCTTTTTCGCGATGTGCGCGGCGCGGCTGAGAACACGGTGGAGCTTTCTTCGCGTCTGCAATTTGAGTTGAACGATCTGGGGTATGAGTTTCCGCGCTATCCGGTGCCGGATGGCGAGACGATGGACAGCTTTTTGACCCAGCGCGTGGCGGAGGGCGTGGCTCTTCGTTATGGCGTGGCGGAAAAGAAAGAATTGCTCTCGCGCGCAAAAAGACAGGTGGAGCACGAACTGGCGCTGATAGCGAAACTTGGATTTGCGGGTTATTTCCTCATCGTCTGGGACATCGTGCGGTTCTGCAAGGGCAATGGGATTCTGATTCAGGGGCGGGGCAGCGCAGCGAATTCGGCGGTGTGTTATGCGCTGGAGATTACGGCCGTCGATCCGGTGGGGATGGAGCTGCTTTTCGAGAGATTTTTGAGTGAGAGCCGCGGCGAGTGGCCGGATATCGATCTCGACCTGCCGTCGGAAGAGATGCGCGAGAAGGCAATCCAGTACGTGTATGAGCGGTATGGCGAACTGGGCGCGGCGATGACGGCGAACGTGATCTCATACCGGGGCAAATCGGCGGCGCGCGAAGTGGGCAAGGCGCTGGGGTTCGATGAAGATGCGCTGGGGCGGCTGTCGAGCCTTGTGAGTCAATGGGAGTGGCGCGGCAAAACGGATACGATGGCGCATTCGTTTCAGCATGCGGGATTCGATCTGAAGCATCCGCGGATCGCGAAGTATCTGGAGCTGTGCATGCGCATTCAGGATTTGCCGCGACACCTTGGGCAGCACTCGGGTGGAATGGTGATCTGCCAGGGGCAGCTGAACTGCGTGGTTCCGCTGGAGCGCGCGTCGATGCCAGGCCGAACCGTGGTGCAGTGGGACAAGGAAGACTGCGCCGATCTGGGCATCATCAAGGTTGATCTGCTGGGCTTGGGAATGATGGCAGTCCTGAAGGATTGCCTGGAGCTGATTCCCCGACACTATGGAGACCCGGTCGATCTGGCGAACCTGCCGGAAGACGAGGAGGTTTATAAGACGCTGCAGCGCGCCGATACCGTGGGCATGTTCCAGGTCGAGAGCCGCGCGCAGATGGCGTCGCTGCCGCGTAATCGGCCGGAGAGGTTTTATGACGTGGTGGTGCAGGTGGCGATTATCCGGCCGGGGCCGATTGTGGGCAACATGATGCATCCGTATATGCGACGCCGGCAAAAGAAGGAGGAGGTCACGTATCCGCATCCTTTGCTGGAGCCGGTGCTGCACCGGACGCTGGGGGTTCCGCTTTTCCAGGAGCAGTTGCTGCGCATCGCGATGACAGTGGCGAATTTCACGGGAGCCGAGGCTGAAGAGCTGCGCAGGGCTGTAGGCATGCGGCGCTCGTGGGAGCGAATGAAGAATCTTGAGGGAAAGCTCAGGGCGGGCATGACAGCAAACGGGATCGACGAAAAAGTTCAGTCGGAGATTGTCCAGAACATCAGCTCGTTTGCGCTGTATGGGTTTCCAGAGTCGCACGCGGCGAGTTTTGCCCTGATTGCCTATGCTTCGGCGTATTTCAAGGTGAAGTATCTGGCAGCATTTACCTGCGCCATTTTGAATAACCAGCCGATGGGCTTCTATATGCCGGCCGTGCTGGTGAAGGATGCGCAACGTCACGGGCTGAAGGTGAAGGCGATCGATGTGCAGGTATCGGAGTGGGAATGTACCGTCGAGCATGAGGGTGACGGCACGCTCTCGTTGCGGCTAGGCCTGAGGTATGCGAAGGGTTTGCGGAAGCAATCGGGTGAAGCGCTGGTCGAGTCACGGTTGCGAGGCGGCGCGTTCCAGTCGACAGAGGACCTGGCCGTGCGGGTTCCTTCGCTGAACCGGAAAGAGCTGACGCTGCTGGCGCGGATCGGGGCGTTGAACCGCCTGGGCGGCATCGCACATCGCAGAGACGCGTTATGGCAGGTGGAGCGCGCGGGCAGGCCGGAAGGGCCGCTGCTGAAGCAGAGCAGTGAAGGGTTGCGCGAGGATTCAAAAGCACAGCCGCTCAGACAGATGAAGACCGAGGAGCGTCTGGCGGCAGATTATGCAGGGATGGGGCTGACTGTAGGGAAGCATCCGATGCACTACCGGCGTGCGGAACTGAATCGGCAAGGTGTGTTGTCAGCGGAGCAATTGCGGCAGAGGCGAGATGGAGAATTCGTACGCACGGCGGGATGCGTGATTGCGAGGCAGCGTCCGGGGACAGCAAAGGGGTTCATCTTTCTTTCGATGGAAGATGAAACAGGAATCGCGAATGTGATTGTTACGCCCGACCTTTATGAGCGACAACGCCTGATCGTGACGCGGAGCAAGTTTCTGCTGGTGGAAGGGGCGCTCCAGAATCAGGACGACGTGGTTCATATAAAGGCGACGAAGCTGATGCCGCTATCTGACAGCCAGTTAGCAATGCGGTCGCACGATTTTCACTGACGGTCGTCAAGTCATAGGGACAAACTGAAAGAAGTGGAAGCTCCAGGCGTTGAGTTCGACGTACAGGCCGGAAGAGAGCATGGGATCTCCGTCGCGCTCGAAGCTAATGCCTGATAGCACGTCGTTCAACTGCCACTTTCTGCCCGCGACTTCAGGCCAAGGAATGCGTACCTGGGCCTGCGACTGTAAGTCGCTAAGGTTGACGATGATGAGGTAGCCCTCTTCGCCCTTATGCCAACTCCAGGCGACGAGATTCAGGAAGCTCTGGTTATCGGGCCAGCCGGTTCGCTCACAAAGGTTCCAGTCGCCGTCGCGAAATATTGGGCGGTCAGTGGCTGCGAGCAGCGTCGCGCAAAAGCTCTGCAGATCCTTATCGATCGGCTCGTCAGGACGCCTGCCCAGGAACACTGGGGTCCTGACTTTGCGGCCTTCGAATTGCCCTTCGAAAAAGAGCCTTGCTCCAACTTGCGTGGCCATGGTGACGGCGGCGGCGCGGAGCTTTGCAGGTGGAAACGAGGCGGCAGAGCGAGGCTCATCGTGGTTCTCGATGAAACGGAGAAGCTTGTTCTGGTAGGCGAGATCGGCGCAAAGATGGAGCCGGATACCTTCGGCACTGCCATGTTCGAGCCGGTCGTAGAGCTTTTTGTCGTAGCAGAAGTCGAAGCCCTGCTGCTGAAGTTCCCACTCGAGGTCCCAGTAGGCTTCAGCGATGAAGAGAAAATCAGGTGAGGCATTCTTGATCGCCGGGATAACCTCGCGCCAATATTCCGTTTCGGGGCGCGGGCCAGCACAGTGCCCCCAGGTGCGCTCGAAGATGGAGTTCAAGACGAGCATGGCCATGTCGCACCGGACTCCGTCGCATTGTTGGGCGATATTGGAAAGCGTCTCGATGACTGCATGGCGCAGGCCGGGAGCAAAGACATTCAACTGGAGGACATCCGGCCAAGCGGGGAAAAATGGGTCGCGTCCGCAGGCGAAGACGGTTCCTCCGATTTCGAGAAAGGAGGAGGGATCCTTGCGGGCGTCGTCTGTCGTGCCACGGATGAAGTAGTCGGGGTGATTGGCGACCCACGGATGGTCAGGAGCGACGTGATTGGGGACCCAGTCGAGGATGAGTCTCATGCCGCGCTTTGCAAGTGCACGACGGACGACGGCAAGGCCTTCGGGGCCTCCGAGATGTGGATCCACTGTGTAGCCGCGAATACAGTAGGGTGATCCGATGTTGTCTTCGGGCAGGAAATCAGGAAGAGCGCGCTGGAAGTCTTCGAGGAGCCCCGGATTCCGGTTTGCGATCTCGATGCCGGCGGGGCTGCGCTCCCAAACGCCCATGAGCCAGACAGCGTCGAATCCATAGGCGGCAATAGCATCCCATTCCTGCGACGGAATATTGGACAAACCGATATGTTTTTCGTATTTGCGGGTCAGATCCGTGAGCCAGGCCCACGTACTGATCTCATAAATCGAAGGATAGCGGGGCCAACTGGGGGCGAGTCGGGATTTGGCGGGGTCATTTTGCATGGTGAAGGGCCCCTTTCCTGTGTAGTTTCTGATCGAGAATCAAGACGCCATATTATGAACCATCAAAATAATTTGGTAACCGTCGTTGCTGGGTGTGCTATCAAAGAAAATAACGGCTGTTAGTTGGCCGCGTTGGAAAACTATATTCCTTGAAAGCTTTCTGCGCACCTGACACGAGGTTTTCCCGGTTTGCCCTTAGTTTGCTGGGACTTGCTCTCTGTGTGTTCCTGTGGGGATTGCAATATAAGCTTTCGCTTTACGATCCGCCCCAAGCCGTTTCGCACAAGATTCCGATCGCCAAACTGCTCTCGAAGGACGAGCAGGGGGCAGCCCAGGAAGCCGCGATAACCGCGAAGGACAGCATTTCCGGAAAGGGAATGTTCCTGGCGGTGGTGGGCTTTGCCGTCGTACTGACTTCGTTTTACCGGCCAGTTCTGGTCCGTCGAGAGGCGGAAACCAGCCGACCATGGGGGCGGCAGCTTCTCGCAACCCTGAGCGCCTTTTCGTTCCGGCCTCCGCCGATACTCGCCTAGTATGATCTATTATTAGCGACGCATCCAAACTGTTCGAAAGGTCTAGCTGTAAGCCGCGGAAAAATCAATTCCGCCGGAGCAGTTGAGCCCTTTTGTGGCCCCGTTCCTTTTCTGACCCCGTTCCTTTTAGAGATTCCAGAAGGTGTTTTCATGCGAACGCGAATGTCTTCGATTTTCGCCTTTGTGTTGCTGCCTGCTGCAATGAGTGTACTGGCCTGCAGTTCAGGTCCAAAGAACCGGACGGCACGAGCCACCGAGATTCCGTCGGCTCAGGTTGCGACGGCGCAAAGAGGCGATATCTCCCACGTGCTGAGAGTGGCTGGTCAGTTTCAGCCATACCAGGTGGTGGACGTGCACCCGAAGGTAAGCGGCTATATGGTCCGGATCAACGTGGATATCGGCGACGTTGTTCGCAGAGGTCAGACACTGGCCGTTCTTGAAATTCCTGAGCTGAATGCGGAAGTGCAGGGAAGCAAATTTGCGGTGGAACAAAGCAAGGAAGAGATTAATCGCGCGCAGCATGAGATCGACCGCGCCGAGGCTACCCACGCCGCCCTGCACGCAGACTATACCCGCCTGCTGGATGCTTCTAAGGCACAGCCCGGCCTGATTGCGCAGCAGGAACTCGACGATGCCCAGGCCAAAGACCTGTCTTCGGAAGCGCAGGTTGATGCGGCCAAGGCAGCGATGGCCGGAGCCAAGCAGCATATCGAAGTCTCTCGTTCCGATCAGGAGCGGGTAGAGGCGCTGCAGAACTACACCAATGTTGTTGCGCCTCTGGACGGTGTGGTCATCTGGCGCTATGCCGATACCGGGGCGTTGATTCAGGGCGGTACCACTTCCAACGACCAGGATCTGCCCATCGTCAAGCTTTCTCAAAGCGGGCTGTTGCGTCTGCGAGTGCCTATCCCGGAAAACGACGTGCAGTATGTGCGGGTCGGCGATGAAATGCACGTGCGTGTGGATGCGATCAATCGATCCTTTACAGGAAAGATTGTGCGTTTTACCCGCAATGTAAGCTTCGAGACCCGCAGCATGGAGACCGAAGTGGACGTGGAGAACAGAGACCTCTCCATTGATCCGGGCATGTATGCGAATGCGACACTCGAACTCAACCGCGCGCAGAATGTGCTCACCATCCCCGTTGAAGCGCTTGTTCTGAAGGGCCGTCAGGAAACCGTCTACGTTCTCGATAGCGCCAATCGGATACATATTCGCAACGTAGAAGTCGGCACCCAGGGTTCCAGGCTTGCGGAGATCAAGAGCGGGCTCCAAGAGGGTGAGCGGGTCATCATCGGCGGCCAGGAAAGATACTCCGAGAATCAAGAGGTAAAGCCGCTGCTCACGCCTGAGCCCACTTCAGACACGTACCAGGAGGCGGGTGGCGTCATCGACATCAAGGCCGAAGAAAGCGATGGAGGTGAGCGGTAATGCCAAAGTTTGCTCTTGCTTACCCCTACTTCATCATCATGCTGTGTCTGGTTGTCGCACTGGTTGGAGTCGTCAGCCTGGCCAGTATGCCTGTCGACCTGTTCCCCAAAATCGACATGCCCGTGGTTGTTGTAGCCACTTTCTACAACGGCATGCCGCCGCAACAGATCGAAGCCGACATCACCAATACCTTTGAACGCTTCTTCACGCTTGCGGCGAATGTGGACCATAGCGAATCGCGGTCACTCACCGGTGTCAGCCTAATCAAGATCTACTTCAAGCCCGGCACGAATGCCGACGCGGCTCTAAGCAACGTTGCGAATCTCGCGATGGCCGATCTGCGCCGCCTGCCGCAGGGCACGCTGCCGCCGGTGGTGCTGGGCATGGACGCGTCCACGCAGCCGGTTTGCCTGATAACCCTCAAGGGGCAGGGTCTGAACGAAACCCAGCTGAAAGATGTGGCTCAGTTCCAGGTGCGCAACCAGATTTCCAGCGTTCAGGGAGCGTCGGTACCCCAGCCATACGGCGGAACCTATCGGCAGATTCAGATCTACGTCGACCCTCTCAAATTGGAGGCGCGAAACCTCAGCCTGAACGATGTCGTGCAGTCAGTAAACAGTTCGAACCTGATTCTGCCGGCCGGCGACGTACGCATCGGAAGCAAAGACTTCAATATCTACGCGAACAGCCAGTTTCCCGATGCAAAATCCATGAACGAAATGCCGCTGAAATCGGTCGGCAATTCGTCCGTCCTTGTGGCAGACGTTGGCAAGGCGGAAGATTCCGGCGCGTTGCAATACAACATCGTTCGCATCGACGGCCAGCGCTCGGTCTATGTGCCGATCTTCAAGCAGGGAGGCGGCAGCAACACCATCACCATCGTGAACGGAATGAAGGAGGCGATTAAAAAGCTCGTCGATATTCCGCCCACGCTGAAGACTGCCGTCGTCTTCGATCAATCCATCTTCGTAAAACTTGCTATTAAGAACCTGGTGAAGGAAGCCAGCATCGGACTGGTCCTGACCGGTTTGATGATTCTCGTCTTTCTTGGCAATCCGCGCGCTACCTTTGCCGTTCTGCTCTCGATTCCACTGTCTGCGCTGGTATGCCTCCTCATCACCAACGCCATGGGCGGTTCGATCAACACCATGATCCTCGGCGGACTGGCGCTGGCATTCTCGCGACTGATCGACGACTCCGTGGTTGTGCTCGAGAATATCTTCCGCTTTATGGAGATGGGCGTACCTCCGCATGAGGCAGCGGAGAAGGGCGGCATGGAAGTCTCGCTTGCCGTCCTTGCTGCCACCTGCACCACTTCCATCGTCTTCTTCCCGGTATCGTTTCTCTCCGGAATCAGCAAATACATATTCACGCCGCTGGCGCTGGGCGTGGTGTTATCCATCTTCGCTTCGTACTTCTTCGCAATGACTGTCGTGCCGCTGTACTGCGCGAATTTTATCCGCCTGTCGCACGAAGATTCGCACGGCGGGAAGTCCAACCCCGGATTCTTTGTGCGCTTCGAACGCAAGTTCAATGAGCACTTCCACCGCATGTTGAACTGGTATGAAGGTTTGGCCCGGCGCGCAATGCGGCGGCCGGAAATCACGGCTGCGGCCATCCTCGGCGGAGTGGTGCTTGTTTTGGCTGTGCTCTTTCCTTTCCTTGGCCGCGCCTATTTCCCCCGCACCGACCCCGGACAGTTCGTCATCAACGTTCGCATGCCGAGCGGTACCCGTCTGGAGGTGAGCGACAAATACATAGCCCGGGTGGAGAACGTGATCCGCAGTGTTGTGCGGCCCGAAGACCTGGGCATGATCGTCTCCAATATCGGCGTCTACCCTGATCTATCGGCAATCTTCACGACCAACGCCTCAATGGACACCGCCTTCGTGCAGACGAGTCTGCATGAGGATCACAGCATCGGTAGCTACGAATACATGCGCCGCGTGCGAGAAAAGCTCTCGCGTCAGATGCCGGAACTGTCGACTTATTTCCAGGCCGGCGGATTGGTGGATGGAGTCATCAACCAGGGCATGCCAGCGCCAATCGACATCCAGGTTAGCGCGATGGATCTGCACAAGGCGTACACACTGGCGCAGCAGCTTTCCCAACAGATCCGAACTTTGCCGAATGTGAGCGACGTCTACATTCCTCAGTCTCTCGATTATCCGGGTCTTGCGCTCAACATCGACCGCGAGCGTGCCAGTCTGATCGGCCTTTCAACGCAGGATGTGGTAGACAACGTCATCACGGCGCTGACTTCTGACGGGCAGGTCGCCCCCAGCTACTGGATCGACCCAAAGAGCGGCAACAACTACCTCGTAACGGTTCAGTACGAGAATCACTGGATCAACAACATGACAATGGAGGACTTTCGAAACATACCTCTGAGGGGAGTGCATCCGCCCGGATACGGTCCATTGCAGGAGGGCCGGAAGGCAGCGGATACCTCACCGGCTTATTGGAGAGGCGCGCATACTTCGGGCTTCACACCGCTCGGATCTGTTGCCGATATTCAGCAGATCAACACCCCAACCGAAGTCGACCATTACCAGATTCGTCCGGTCATTGACATCTACGTTGCGACGAAAACCGAAGCGCTCGAAAAAGTTGGGGCGGATATCAACAAGCTGCTCGCGCAAACAAAGCATGACAAGAACACCGTTCTTCATGTGCGCGGCGCGGTGGTCAACATGAATCAGGCATTCAAAGAGTTCGGCTTCGGGCTGATCATCGCGATCCTGCTTGTCTATCTCATCCTGATGGCGCAGTTCAGATCATTCATCGATCCGTTCATCATCCTTATGGCAATTCCGCCCGGCCTGGCCGGCGTCGTCATGATTCTGCTCTTCACCGGAAGCACATTGAACATCATGTCTCTGATGGGCGTGATCATGATGACCGGCATCGTAGTGTCGAACAGCATTCTTATCGTCGAGTTCTCCGGCATCCTGCACGCGCAGGGACGCTCTCTGGTGGAGGCTACGGTGGAAGCGTGCAAGGTCCGTCTGCGGCCCATTCTGATGACCTCGCTGGCCACGGTGCTGGGGATGATTCCAATGGCGCTGGGACTGGAAGCCGGGAGCGAGCAATATGCTCCGCTGGCGCGTGCGGTCATCGGGGGCTTGGGCGTTTCTGTAGTGGTTACTGTCTTCCTCGTGCCTGCCGTTTATCTAGTGATCCACGGCAGACGTGAAAGGAAGGCTGTGAGTTCACAAGAGGCATAAGAAATGATCCGAGGAAACCAAGTGCGACGGTTCACGTTCTGGGCGGTAATCGGGGTGCTGCCAGGAGCCGGCCATTTGTTCGCACAATCCAGAGAACCGCTGCCCGATGCACCCGCATCCCGGCTTCTTGTGGCGGAAAATGCGCAGTCGAGTGCGCAGTCCTCGAGTCAGCCAGCGATCCCGCAGTCGACCGCTCAAGATTCGACGCAGCATCCACGGTTGACGCGGGCCGAAGCCGAACAGATAGCGATTAAGAACAATCCTCGAGTCAGTGTGGCTCGGCTTTTTGCTTTGGCGCAGCACCAAGTGGTGAGAGAAACGAGAGCGGCGGAATTGCCGACGGGGATGGCGAGTGTCACGGCGGTTCAGGCAGAAGACGCGACGCGGATCTCGGCCGGGGCGCTGACGGCCTCGCGGCTACTTACGCATGCGGGCGCTGGAGGCGGCTTCAGCCAGCTGATATTCGATTTCGGACGGACCCGGAATCTTGTGGCGTCATCGAAGCTGCAGGAAAAGGCCCAGAATGCGGCCGCATTGGCCACGACCGAAGATATTGTTCTTGCGACCGATCAGGCCTTTTACAACGCGCTGCAGGCGCAGGCGCTGCTCAAGGTGGCGCAACAGAATGTGGATACCAGGCGGACGACGCAAACACAGGTGAGCCAGCTGACGAAGAACAATCTCAAATCGACTCTTGACCTGAGCTTTGCAGACGTGAACCTATCGCAAGGCAGGCTGCTGCTCCTCGATGCACAAGACAATGCTGAATCGACGATGGCGACGCTGGACGCCGTGCTGGGCCTGGATCATCAGGTAACGTATGAGCTTATAGAGAGCAATACGCCACTGCAGGCTCCCCCGCAGGATCCCGATCAACTCATCCAGCTTGGCTTGCAGCAGAGGCCAGACCTTCAGCAGCTGAACTACAGCGCGCAGTCTGCAACGGAGTTCAGCCGCGCGCAGAAAGACCAGATGTTTCCGACGATCACCGCAGCGGGAACAGCGGGAAGCGTGCCTATCCGGCCGCCCGAATACTACACGGCGAACTGGTGGGGCGGCATTGGCGTGAACATGAACATTCCGATCTTCAATGGGTTTCTTTATTCCGCCCAGGCAAAGGAAGCCGCGATCCGCGCCCAGGCTGCTTCGGAACAGAGCCGGGGCTTGCGAGACGAGATTGTTCGCGACGTACGAACCTCATGGCTGACTGCAAATACGGCATTCCAGAGGGTGGCAGTTACGGCTGAACTATTGAAGCAGGCCGACCTCGCGCTCAAGCTGGCACAGACGCGATACCAGATGGGGCTCAGCTCGATTGTGGAGTTGAGCCAGGCGCAGTATCAGCAGACCGACGCCGCCATCACAAACACCAATGCGCGGTATCAGTATCGGCTGGCTTTGGCCACACTCAATTTTGAGATCGGAGCTACTCCATGATCGAGAACTTCAAGCTGAAGGTCTTTCGGGTGGTAGTGGACACCATGAACTTTCGTAGAGCAGCGGACGAGCTGCATCTGACACAGCCCGCGGTCACGGCCCAGATCAAGTCACTCGAAGAGAGCCTGGGGATTGCTCTCTTCGACCGCATCGGGCGCGAGATCAAACTCACGCCGGCCGGGGCGACACTTATCAAATACGTAAGGCAGATCGAAGCGCTGATCAACGATGCCATCGCAGCGCTGGCGCCTTTTGGGGGCCAGGAGGGCATAGAACTATCGATCGGGGCGTCGCATACAGTGGCGGTCTATCTGCTGCCAAGACTCCTACCTAAACTGATAGCCGAGTGGCCAAAACTGCAGATCCACGTACAAGGCGGAAGCACGAACGAAATCTTACACGCATTGACGACACACCAGATCGGCATTGGGCTGATCGAAGCTCCGGCATTTCGGCCGGATCTGAAGATCGAGAGTTTCGGCCGGGATGAGCTGACGCTTATCGTGAGACCGGACCACCGCTGGGCGAAGAAGCGCATGCTCAGAGCGGCGGAACTGATTCAAGAGCCGATCCTGCTTCGCGAAAGAGGTTCCGGGATGCGGCACTTTGTCGAGGAGTATCTGGAGAGAAATGGTGTGCTCAGGCAGCAGCTTCGTACGCCAATCGACATGAACTCGACGGAAGGGATCATCTCTGCCGTTGAAGCCGGCATGGGCGTTGGTTTTGTACCGTGCCTGTCGGTGGAGAAGTCGCTCACACTGGGACAGGTGAAGGCAGTTCCGCTTGAAAACGGGCCAATCCGCCGGGATCTGAGCATGGCGCTGCTTAACGGTCCGGAACCGAAGGGACCGATCGGAGAATTGATGGAGATCCTCCGCAGACAACGCGTTGTTCCGCACGCGGCGCCCAATCGGAGCAAAGGTCCCGGTGGTTTCGCTCAGGAATCAGATTCGGATCACATTGAAGTGGAAGGCGAGCAGGGGATCGTCCACTGAGGTTCACGAACAGGCGCTAACAGTTCTCTAGCCCGGCCCTGCGGGCGTGATCCGCGATGGCGGCGTTGATATCGAGGGCAAGGGCGAGCGCAGCCAGGCCTTCC
This sequence comes from uncultured Acidobacteriaceae bacterium, assembly GCA_963782175.1. Classification (GTDB taxonomy): domain Bacteria; phylum Acidobacteriota; class Terriglobia; order Terriglobales; family Acidobacteriaceae; genus Silvibacterium. Next base: position 555,188 of record CAWAIX010000001.1, on the reverse strand, counting down.
TGACCGGAAACTCGGGGCAGGGCCCGGCTACGAACGCAATCGATAAAGGATTGGATCTCCAGCATCAGGGGCTCGCCTGACTGTATCGCAGGTTTGCGCAGGGCCAGGCCGCGTGGCAGGCCGGGAAACGCGGGTGCTGGAGAAGCACTGGGGTCTACATCGATGACAAGGAGGTCCTGACGGGCGTAGTCGATCGAGATGTACTGGTGCGGCTGGAAGAAGCGGAGCTTGCGAACTCGCTCGGTGCTGACCCGGCTGGCAGTGAAATTGGCGACGCAGCCGGATTCGAACTCGATGCGCACGTTGGCGATGTCGACTTTCGGGGAAAGGATAGGAAGGCCGACAGCGTGAAGGTCACGCACCGGAGAGTGAACGAAACTGAGCACGATGTCCAGGTCGTGGATCATAAGATCGAGCACGACATCGACGTCAAGAGCGCGCGGCGTGAAGACGCTCAGGCGGTGTGCTTCGAAGAACATAGGCCGGTTCAGCCAACTCTGGACGGTGAGAATGGCAGGATTAAATCGCTCGAGATGGCCGACGGCGAGTATTCGATTGTGCTCTTCGGCAAGGGCGAGAAGATCTGCAGCCTGGAGGGTATCTTCGGCGATAGGCTTCTCTACGAGCAGGTCGATTCCGGCGGTCAGAAGGGGCCCTGCCACCGCGTGGTGTTCGGAGGTCGGGACACAGACAGAAGCCGCTTCGAAGTTGATTTCGCCACGCCGGCGGGCTTCGAGGCAGGCTTCGAGCGACGGGTAAACGGGCGCGCGCCACTCCTCAGCGAGCGCCGAGTCACGGGACGCGTCGGTCTCGACAATAGCGGCCACTCGAACGGTTTGGTCGCGCTGGTGAAGATCGCGATAGACGCGGAGATGGTTGAGCCCGAAGACTCCCGCCCCGATGACGACAACGCCGATGGGGGAATCGGATTTCGACACGGCTAGCGAGAGCTCTCGTGGCCGGTGACAGTTTTAAGGCAACGGGCGTAGAGCTCAAGAAGCTGATTCACGTGGTCGTCGGGTTTGCTTGCGCTCGAGGCGACGAAGCCGGTGGACGAGGCGGCAGGGCGCCCTACGGCGGCGGTAGTTACGACAAATTTAAAGAGATCGAGGGCAATATCCTCGTCACGACGTGGGCCAAGGGCGGAATTTACAGCCGGGTCCATGAAGATCCTCCGAGCCCGATGCTACCAAAATTGCGGCAGGCGTGTTTCGCCTCTAGAGCTCAGAGATGCACAGACAGACACGCCCGATGATGTAGCTGGATGGCGATTCAGCCGCGCCGAGACTGAGCAGTTCGACCGGGTGCTCGAGGGCATGGGGACGAAGGATAAGGTGGTCGGCTTCAAAGCCGACGTACCTGAAGGAGAGATCGTTGGCAACGTTTACGGCGTAGAGGCTGGGACGAGGCGGTAGATAGGGCGCGAGCGAGTTGTAGTGGCGATCGATCACGACAATAGCGTTCGGCGCCAGAACGGGATTCATGGGAGCCGCCTGAGAGGCGCCGACGCGCACGGCAACGAAGCGTCGCCAGTTCCGACGGACAACCGCGCGTCGCGGCCGGAGTTGATCGAGGATCCCGGTTGGAAGATGGATTACCTCGATGGTTGTTTTTGCCGATATGTCAGGGGCATGAATGGCCGTAGCCTGCGATACGAGAGGAACTGAATCGAGTTCCCCTTCTTCAAGTCTGCTCGAGATGGTGGCAGGCTTGGAGTTCCGAAGCGGCGACGCAGGCAAGAGATCTTCGATGCTGAGAGCCTGAGCCGCGAGAACACGGTCGAGGGCGGCGAGCGAAAGCTTGCGCTTCCGGTGCAGGAAGTTCGATATGTGGGAGGCTTTGAGCCCCGTTTGCCTGGCGAGAAGAGTGCCGGTGATCAGTCCACGATCGATTCGGCGAGCGATCTCAGCACGGAGACGCTCATGGAGCTGGGTGGCATTCATCTGTGGATATTTGTCTAGAAGCTAAGTATCTCTACAGCTGCATTTGCTCATAGAAAAGCCATTTGGGCATATTCCACCGAAGTCCGGCAGTTACTGACGGGTTTCACTGCATGAGGGTGTGAGCAGGTACGCCGGGAGGTTGACGATTTGGGAGCCCTCTTATAAATTCGGAACACTTTTGCCGAAAATGGGCTTTGATCCTCAACTTTGAGAAGGGCGAACAGCCATCTCCAAGGGCTGATTGCGTTCGAAGAGGGAAAGAATCAAGCGCGTGACGGCTTGAACCACTAACTGTTACAGAAGATGACCCGACTCCTGATCTGTGCGCCCATCCACAAGCCCACCAACAGCTGGAGAACGTCAGCCGCAGAGTCGCGCCCGAAGAGCGCGGCGAGCAGCCGGACTTCCCCTCCCCGCGGACAAGAACAGCGCAATTTTAGAAGACACCGCGTGGTCTAACTTCGCCTTGGAGAATTGATGACTTACCTGCGCATACAACTTAAAGTCTGTGAGGGGTGTGGGGGGCTATGGCTCCGCACTCAAGGCAGGACGGAGATATATTGCTTTTCCTGTGAAAGCAGACACGGCCTTATTCGATTTGACCGAGGAACCGTACTTTCCACCGTCATCCAAAACGAAGCCGCTGATTGACCTGTTCCAGGAACCCACGATCAACCCCCAGATCTGGCAGGTGAACGATTCCGGATCGCACTTGTCAATCACGGCAAGCGGCCTAACTTGTGCAGGTGGCAATGGTATCGACGGGAATACGACGCTTACCACGGTAAATCAATTGGAGATGGGCGGCTCCCTCGTGATCGAGGCTGCCGGCATTCAATTCGGCTCGATTACCCAGGGGATTCTCAACGGTGTTTACGATGGCGCTGTCTCAATCCCGAACTGCTTTGCAGGTTTTCAGATAACGCAGACCGGCGGGATCACCGCGGTTTCGCCGCTGGTGAACGGCACAGTAGCAGGCAGTACATTTACACCCGCGGCGGGGCATATGTACCTGCTGCGATTACGAATATACTGTAACGAAATACAACGTGTTCTGCAGTCCTACAACTCGATCGATGATAGCGGTACGCACACCTATGGCGGGCTGTTTCTAAGTTCTGGTGGCAGCATCCAGCTTGAAGTACAGGACACCACGAATGGCGTGGCAGGGGCTCCAGTCGTTCTCTACTCCGGCTCGGTAATCAGTCTTCCGGGTGCGATGAGCTATGCGCTTATCAACAGCGCGAGCCTGCAATGCAGCATTGCCAGCCTCGAGATTTCACAGCAGGGGCCCGTTTGGGTAGTGAGCACGCCTCCGGGAGGCGGGCCGATTGTTCGACGCCTTGGAACCACAGCGGACGGAGCTGATTGCAAAATCGAACGAACGGGCAAGCTGCATTTCTACGCAACGAGCGTTCCCCAGGCCGGCGAGCTAGTGGCGATCTCTTACCGGACCTCACATCGCTCCGTTGCCCGCGTGGCCAGTGCGCAAAGCATTGCGCAGGAGAGCATGAACGGGCAGCTGCCGGGCACAGCCGCTTGGATAGGCACCGTCACGAGCCCGCCTGCACGCAGCTCCATCGATTGCGAGAATGCCGCAGCGGCGTTGCTGGATCTTGCGACCAGCCGCGCCGCAGCATGGAAGGGCAAATACTCGGCATGGAACATGGAACAACAAGCCGATGTCTGGCCCGGAGATGTTCTTGCCGTGTCTTCCACCTCTGTGGATCTGAACGCGAATGTGGTCGTTCGTAAAGTTCAAATTGAGTTGCTCTGCACGTCGCCGGGCCTTGCAAAGTATGTGGTCGAATTTGCCAACGACTGGGCCGATGCACTCGCTATCAAAACGTCGACAACCGTGCCTGCCGATGTTTGGCTGCCGCAACAGCCGGAGAGCACCGCGCCGCTTGCAAACCTTGCAGCGCTGTCGGTCACGGCAGTCACAGGCAGTGCGATCCAGGTGAGTGCAAATATGACTCCACCGAACAATGGCGGCTTCGAGGTGCGCCGGCGGGACTGGGCGTTCGGTCCGGGAACGAACTCCGATCTCGTGTTACGCAGCCCGGTGGCTAACTTCACTATTCCGCGCGAGGCCGCGATGGAACAGTATTACGTTCGTGCGTACGATGGCTCGACTCCGCCGAATTATTCGCGATTTTCAAGCGCTGTGTTCGTCAACGTCGCTTTATGAGCGGGCGACGCAATTGGAGCATGGAGAAAGCAGATGACGGAATTCGAAGCGCAGGTCCTGGCCGACCTCTCGGTTCTGAAAAACCAGATGAGCACATTGCTCGGAGACGGAAACTCGGGACGCATCGCCGCCATTGAGCGGCGCGTAAGCCTGCATGAACAGAGCCTGGAGCGCGCAAAAGGCTTTGCCGTTGCATCCGGCAGTTTGTTCACTTTGGTGCAATTTACGATCGAACTGCTGCGCCGCAAGTAGGCGGAGACGGATCCATCGTTCCATGGGGGCGACAGGAACTCTCTCCTTCAGTTAAAACAGAGAGTTAGAGGGAGCCGCCATGTTCAAGCCAATTGCAATCTTTTACGAGCAGCAGCACTGGTTCAAGCCCCTGTTTGCCGAGCTTGACCGGCGGGGCACGCCGTACGTAAAGATCGATGCGACGACTCACACCTACGCGATCGAAGAACATCCGGAGAACCGATTCTCGCTGGTTCTGAACCGTATGAGTCCTTCGGCGTGGAACCGCGGGCATGGCGACTGCATCTTCTACACACTCGGTTTTCTCGATCATCTGGAGAGATGCAGCCTACGCGTCATCAATGGCCTTCGCGCATTTCGGACGGAGCTGTCAAAAGCGGCGCAGCTTTCTCTTTTGAATTCCCTCGACCTGTCCTATCCGAAGAGCCGTGTGATCCATCGCGCTTCGCAGGCCGTCGCGGCTACTCAGGGACTGCGCTGGCCGGTTGTCGTCAAGCCGAACATCGGAGGATCGGGCGCAGGGGTGAAGCGATTCGATACGCCCGATGGGCTGCAGGCCGCGGCCGATGCAGGCGAGATCGCGCTGGGGCTCGACTCCACGGCGCTGGTACAGGAGTTCCTTCCGGCGCGTGATTCGCATATCGTTCGTGTGGAAGTGCTGAACGGCAGGTACCTGTATGCCATCAAGGTGCACATCACGGGCGAGACATTCGACCTATGTCCCGCGGATATCTGCCGTACCACCTCTGGTGTCGACTTGAACCGCGCCGCCTGTCCCGTAGATGCCCCGAAGACGGGCCTCAGCGTCGAGGGCTATGAGCCTCCATCCGACGTCATTGAAGACGTTGAGCGCGTGATGAGTCATGCAGGAATCGAACTCGGAGGCATCGAGTACATCGTTGACGACCGCGACGGACAGCGCCTGTACTACGACATCAACGCCCTCTCGAACTTCGTGGCTGACGGCATGAACGTCGTAGGCTTCGATCCATTTGCGAAGCTCGTCGATTGGCTCGAGGCTGAGGCCGCGCTGGTCGACGCGCGGGTGCACGAGGCTGCCCTGGCGGGAGCGCGCTGATGAGATACGGCTTCTGGCTGCCAGTCTTTGGGGGATGGTTGCGCAATGTCGAAGATGAGCAGATGGAGCCAACGTGGGAGTATGTCCGTCGTCTCACGTTGCGAGCCGAAGAACTTGGCTACTCGCTCACGCTGCTCGCCGAGCTCAACCTGAACGACATCAAAGGTATGGAGGCACCGTCGCTTGACGCCTGGTCGACTGCCGCTGCCCTCGCTGCTGTCACGAAATCCCTGGAGCTAATGGTTGCCGTTCGTCCGACGTTTCACAATCCCGCGCTTCTCGCCAAGCAGGCCGCCAATATCGATCACATCTCGAACGGGCGGCTTACTTTGAACGTGGTATCGAGCTGGTGGGCAGACGAAGCGACCAAGTACGGAATCGCCTTTGACCAGCATGATGACCGATATGCGCGTACCTCCGAGTGGCTCGATGTGGTGAATGGGTGCTGGTCCCAGCAGGGATTCAGCTACTCCGGCAAGTATTATCAGCTGAAGGACAACGTCCTCTCGCCCAAGCCGGTGCGGCGTCCCCGTCCAACGATTTATGCTGGTGGCGAGTCGGAAACCGCCAAAAGCCTGATCGCGCAGAAATGCGATGCCTACCTGATGCACGGCGACGATCCGCAAACGGTCGGAAGAAAAATCGCCGACATGCGCCAGCGCCGTGAGGCCCTCGGCCTTCCGCCGTTGACCTATGGAATCGCAGGCTACGCAATCGTGCGCGATTCCGAGTCCGAAGCGAAGAGGGAAGTCGAGCGCATCACCAACGTAAAACAATCGGCGCGCGGCTACGCTAACTATCAGCAGTGGATCACCGGCTCGAATCTGGAACAGAAGATCTCGCTCGAGGACTATTCCGTTTCAAATCGTGGATTGCGCAGTGGGCTGATCGGAACACCCGAGCAGGTGAGTGCTCGCATTGAAGAGTTCTCCGCCGTAGGAGTGGACCTGGTTCTGCTGCAATCAAGCCCGCAGCTTGAGGAGATGGAGCGCTTCGCAAGGCAGGCAATGCAGCCCGCGCTCGCGCAGCGGAACTAATTGCGATACACGATGCGGCCTTCGCTGATCGTGAGCGCGACCTTGCCCTGCAACATCCAGCCGTCGAACGGCGTGTTCTTCGATTTGGACTTCGATGCCGCAGCGCTGAATCTCCACTGCTTTGCAGGATCGAAGATCAGGACATCAGCCGCCGATCCGACGGCCAGAGTTCCGCGTCCCTTCAGATTCAGCACATTTGCCGGCTGCGCGCTGAGCAGCGCGATAACTCGGCTGAGTGGCAGCTTGTGCTTCACGTGGAGGGTGGCGATAGAGAGCCCAAGCGCCGACTCGAGACCAGTGATTCCGTTTGGCGCCCGCTCAAATTCCTGCTCCTTCTCATGCGCAGCATGAGGCGCATGATCGGTGGCAATGCAGTCGATCGAGCCCTCCGTAAGACCTTCAATCATCGCCTCACGATCGAGGTCCGCGCGCAGCGGGGGATTCATCTTGGCTTTGGTGTTGTAATCGCCAACGGCTTCTTCATTCAGAACGAAATGATGCGGCGTAACCTCGCAGGTGACTCGGAGGCCATTGCGGCGGGCGCGCCGCACAGCGTCCAGCGCGGCCTTTGTCGAGAGATGTGCGACGTGCAGATGCGGCCGACTCTCCTTCAGCCCCGCAACCAGGCGGATATCGCGTTCCACGAGGCCCGACTCCGCCTCGACCGGCATTCCGCGCAGACCTAGTCTGAAGGCGACGGGCCCCGCGTTCATCGAACAGCCGCCAGTCAGTCGCGTATCTTCAGCATGTTGGATGACAGGCAGGTTCACACGCGCGGCAGCGATGAGCGCCTCTCGCATGATGCTGTCGCCCAGGATGGGCTTGCCATCGTCAGTAACCGCGACCGCGCCTGCAGCCTTCAGAGCAGCGTAGTCGCTGAGGCTTTCACCCATCGAGCCGCGAGTGGCGGCGGCGATTGGAAAAACTCGAAGAGCCGCGCTCCGCTCAGGAGCCTGCATCCAGCGCGTGATCTCCGGCGAGTCGTTGACCGGAATGGTGTTCGGCATGGCGCAGACTGTCGTGAAACCGCCCGCTGCCGCTGCGGCGGTCCCGGTGGCGATGGTCTCCTTGTAACCCTGACCCGGTTCGCGAAGGTGCACGTGGATGTCGATCAGCCCTGGCGCAACTACGAGGCCGTTTGCGTCGAAGACCTCGGCGCCTGTGTGCTTGATTTTTCCCGGCGCATCGATGGCAGCAACCTTGCCATCGACCAGAAGCAGGTCGCGTGGAGCATCGATGTGCGCCGCCGGCTCGATCAGGCGTCCTCCACGTATCAGGATGGGCTTCATCGGGCGCCTCTCTTTCCGCTTTTCGCGGCTGGTTTCGCGACGAAGCCGCCCTGGGCCTTCGTTGTAAGAGCGCGCATGATGAGCGCCATGCGGATTGCAACGCCGTTCCGAACCTGCTCCTCGATTGCTGACTGCGGTCCGTCCGCGACTTCGCTTGTGATTTCCAGCCCGCGAATGATCGGTCCGGGGTGCATGATCAGCGCTTTGGGCGCGTGAGTCGCGATCCGCTCAGCGCTTGACTGATAGCGCGCCTTGTACTCCTCAAGATCGAGCGCCAGGCCAGCCAGGCGTTCGGCCTGAATGCGTAACATCATCACGACCTCGGACTGCGCAAGGGCGCGGTCGAAGTCCCGCTCGACCACGATGCCGGGCGCAAGCTGCGCGGCAGTCTCCGGCAGGAGCGGAGCCGGTCCGCACAGGATTACGCGCGCGCCGAGGCGCGGTAGGAGCAATGCGTTTGACCGCGCGACCCGGCTGTGGAAGATGTCGCCGCAGATTGTTACGGTGATGCCGGTGAGCGCCTTTTCCGTAACCTTCGATCCTGTCTTCAGGTCCCTGAGAATCGTACGCAGATCCAGCAGGGCCTGCGACGGATGTTCGTGCATGCCGTCGCCTGCATTGAGAATTGGCAGTCCCGTCGCTTCTGCCAGCAGGTAGGGCGCCCCGGAGTAAGGACTCCGCAGGATGATGCATTCCGCGCCAAGCGCACGAAGCGTGATGCCGGTGTCCTTGAGCGACTCGCCCTTTTCAATGCTCGAAGACTGCGCGCTTACCAGCGAGGTATCGGCGCCTAAAGCTTTCGCAGCCAGTTCGAACGAGGTTCGCGTCCGGGTGCTCGACTCGTAGAAGAGAAGGGAAACACGGCGTTTGAAGAGCCGCTGCGCGCGGCGGATGGGCTCTTCGACTTCGAGCAGATCTGCAAGTTCAAGAATGGCTCGAAGGTCATCCAAGCTGAGATCACTGGAGGAAAGCAGAGATCCAGTGTGAAAACGGGGACCGATCACCGCCCGGTCAGCGGGGGAAACAGCGATGGGTTGGATCTGGGGGGTTGGCGATTTCAGGCGTTGAGTTTTCGGTGGCATTCCCGCTGAATTCTATTCTTTCTCCTGCAGGCTCAATCCACCTGCTCAACCATCAATACCTGTTCGTCGTCGTCGATCTCGCGAAGCTTGACTTCGATGATCTCGCGGCTGCTTGTCGGCACCCTTCTGCCGATAAATGTGGCTTCGATCGGCAATTCGCGGTGTCCACGGTCGATCAGCACCAGGAGTTGCACGCGGCGAGGGCGGCCATGGCTGAACAGCGCATCGAGCGCCGCACGGATGGTGCGTCCTGTATAAAGCACATCATCCACAAGGATGATATTGCGGCCGGTTACATCGAATCCAAGATCGCCCGGACTAACGATCGGGCGGACATCGTGTGTCGAGAGATCATCGCGATAGAAGCTGATGTCCAGCACGCCGGTGTCGATCGGCTGCTTCTCGATCCCGCCGATCAAAGTCGCGAGCCTCTGGGCGATGGGGACTCCCCGGCGCTTGATGCCCACTAATCCAAGGTGGTCGGCTCCGTTATTTTTCTCAATGATTTCGTGGGCGAGGCGGACAAGTGTGCGCTCGATTTCCGAGGCCGACATGATCCGGCCCTTCTGGCGCAATTGCATGGTGGTATTCGACATTGCTCCTGCTCTTGCCGGATGATACGAGGATGGAAGCGATGGAGCAAGTCCAAGCCAGCGTTATTGCGAACTACGCTGCGGCCGCTTGCCGATGGAAGCGATTCGTGCGCCGATCGCGCCTCCCGCGGCGGCAAAAAGCACGAGGGAGAAGGTGAAAAGAGCCGCCGTCAGAAGCGCCATCGCCGCAGCCCCGTCGGGAGAGAGCCAGAAGCGGGTAAGCATGGCGGCGGCATCGGCAGTCTGGGGATTGGATCGGTTCGCCTGATTCACCGCGGCTACAAATTGCTGCGCAAGAGAACGCACCTGGCGCTCTGATTCATTGTTGTGGAACCCATACTGCTGTATCACCGAACGGAGGCTATAAAGCGCAAGGGAAATAAATGCAGCCAGCAGCCCGGCGAGGCCGCCAATGCGCCAGCCCATGCGTCCAGTAGGCGTCGCTCCGACCCGCCGCCCATAAAGGACAACAGCAGCGATGCCTCCGCCCACAACCCAGAGGAGGCTGAAATCGTAGATCGATGAAAGCAGGCTCATTGGAATCGCGACCAGAGCGGAGACTGCGAGGGCACTGAGGATCGCTGTCTTCGAGGAGAACAGTTCGAGGTTGCGTCCTGCCGTTTGTGGCACGGCAACCGCTGGCGAGGGCTCATCCGCCGGATCATAGCGAAGCTGCGGGGCTCCGCAATGGGGGCAAAACAACTCGTCCGGAGAACTCAGTGCCGTGCCGCACCGGTGGCAGACAGGGTCCATACCTCGACCCTATCTCACCGGCACGGGGAGCGCAAACGCACGGCGGGCAGAATTCTGTGCGACTCTGACCCCGCAACGACAGACTTTCAGTTGCTTTCCTTGGAGCCTCTGTCGATTTCCTCCGGTAGCTGCAGTTCGACCAGCGAGAACCGGGTTCCCGCGCCATGGCTCTTGTCCAGGCCAAATATGTGCTGATGGTGCCGCGATCCGGCGCGTAGTGAGAGCGAGTCCTCCTCACTAACATGCACTTTGGCATTGCCCTTGTCATCCGAACAACTCAGGCCTTCACGGGTGATGGTCGGAGAACCGACCGGCTGGTCACCCTGGCATTGCACAACATCGCCGTAGCGTCCCAACGCCTTCCGGTAAAAGGCGACTACATTTTCCTGCGGATCGCTCGTCTCGTAGTGAACCGCCTTCACGCGGAACTGCCACTCGCCAAAGCCGAAATGCACATCCGCTGATTTATCGCCGTCCTTGTCTGGAACGATCTGGGCTCCCGGATAGGCGGGCAGTCCCACGTCGGCGGCGGATGTATCGCCGGCGCGCACATGCAGCCCGCCGAGCGGGGTATCGATTTTGACGTTCTTGTCCTGGCCGTCTTTGGTTTTGTCCACCTGGATGCGGCACCCAGCCATCAAGGCCAGGACGGTAACCGCTGCCAGCAAATTCTTCATAGCCTGCTCCCTGAACAGATACGGAAGAGAATACGCCAATGTAACCCCATCCGTTCCCTGGCTGTTCGCTCGCGCCCCGGTGGCCTATACTTTGGTGGAACGGGCGCAGCCTGGCGAAGGTCGGACCCGAGCGCAATGGCGAAGCACGCATCACAGCAAAAAAACGAGCAAGTCTCGCCGATACCGGACAAGCTGTACTTTCGTATCGGGGAAGTCGCCAGGCTATGTGGCGTGGAGGCTTATGTCCTGCGGTTCTGGGAGACGGAATTCCCCCAACTGCGCCCGAACAAGAGCGGCACGGGACAGCGCCTCTATCGCAAGCGTGATGTCGAACTTGCGCTCAGGATCAAGCGGCTTCTCTATTCAGAGGGCTACACGATCTCCGGAGCGCGGCAGGTCTTCGCCGCCGAGTCCCGCGAGCCCTTCAGGAAGTCGCAACCTGAGCTGCCGCTCAAACGCAGCCTGGAAACAGACCGGATCGAGGCGCGGCTCAAGAAGCTGCGTGGCGAACTGCGGGAGATTCTGGGAATCCTGTCGGCGCCTGTTCAGACGGGCAAGGAAAACCGGTCAGGCCGGCAGAAGGCGAATTCAGACAAGTTGCCGAGCTCCGGCCCGGGACTCTTCGAAGGCTGAAGGTCTCGGTTATCGGAAAGCGTGAGCATGCAGCCCGTTTTCGCCAGCGCTGGCAGGTTCGACCGAGCCGGTTGTCATAAAGCGCTCCATGGCCTTCATGGCACAGCCCTGACCACACAGGTGGTACATATCCCGGTTACGGCTTTCGGCCTGGTTCCACGGAAGCAGTGTGAATCGCATGGCAGGCTGGCCCTCGTCAAAGCAGGGAACGTCGCCGAGCATAACCATCCACCAGTGATTCGCCTCGCCCTTTTTCTTGCCACAAATGTCGCAGTTGAATGAGACGTCCCAGACCATGATTCGACCTCCGTACCCGGTTGGAGCAAATTATTGTTGGAGGGGTGGCCGCCGTCGCGGCATACTGACACTACACTAGCGCGATTCGGCCCGACCAGCGCATAAATTTCTGTCGCGTCACCCGCGCGATCAACCGCTCGACGTAAGATCCAACTTTGGGAAAGGCATGTCCATGGTTTGCCCAAGTTGCTATTCTTCCGATCTCAGGCTTTCCAGGTTCCGCAATGAGGACCTCGGGCAGCTTCTCTTTCTTCGTTATCCGCTTCGCTGCCGGGACTGCGGTGACAGGACATTTGGGAATATCTTCAAGGCGATGGCCTTGGCCCGCGCGCACGCACACCGCACGACAAAGAAGGTAAATGCCAGGTGAGACTATCGCAGAGCAGCGGCGGTTGCCGGCAAGATGTCCCCAACGTCCACCCACTGCGTCGGATAATCGCCGGTATAGCAGGCAACACAGAAGCGGTTGCCTTCTCCTCCATCGCATGCCTTTTCGAGTCCGTCGAGAGAGAGATACGCCAGTGAATCGGCCTCAATGAATCGCCGGATCTCTTCGACTGAGTGGTTCGCGGCAATCAGCTCAGATCTTCTTGGCGTATCCACTCCGTAGTAACAGGGCGAGATGGTCGGCGGACAGCTGATCCGCAGGTGCACTTCTTTTGCGCCTGCGGAGCGCACCATGCGCACGATCTTGCGGCTTGTGGTGCCGCGAATGATCGAATCGTCAATGAGGATAATGCGCCGGCCCTCGAGAAGATTCCGCACCGGGTTCAGCTTGAGCTTCACGCCGAAATCGCGCACACGCTGTTCGGGCTCGATGAACGTGCGACCCACGTAGTGATTGCGGATAAGCCCGAAACGGAATGGAATTCCGCTCTCGGCCGCGTACCCGATTGCTGCCGTCACACCGGAATCAGGCACCGGAACGACGAGGTCCGCGTCTACGTGAGATTCGCGCGCGAGCTGCCGCCCCATCTGTTCGCGGCTCTCCTGCACCCAGCGATTGAAGATTTTGCTGTCAGGCCGCGCGAAGTAAACATGCTCGAAGATGCAACTGGACTGCGGGATACCGGTCGAGTATCGCCGCGAGGTGACGCCGTCGCTCGTCACCATCATCAGCTCGCCCGGTTCGACGTCGCGCTCGAACTTGGCGCGTAACAAATCGAAGGCGCAGGTCTCAGAAGCAAAGACGATGGTGTCCGGCCCGTCGGGATTGGGAATGCGTCCCATCGATAACGGACGGAAGCCGCGCGGATCGCGGGCCGCAAAGACGCGGTCGCGGGTCATCATGACGATCGAGAACGCGCCGTCCACCTGGCTCAGTGAGTCGGCAATGGCATCGACCAGAGTGCCGGCGCGCGAGTGCGCGATGAGCTGGACGATGATCTCCGAATCGCTTGTCGTCTGGAAGAAGGCGCCGTCGCGTTCAAGGCGGGTGCGCAGATTGCCAAGATTGACCAGGTTGCCGTTGTGGGCGATGGCAATGAGCCCTTTGGTCGACTCGACGCGGATCGGCTGCGCATTCAGGAGCGCCGAGTCTCCCGTCGTCGAATAGCGCGTGTGGCCGATGGCCATATCGCCCTTGAGCTTGTCGAGAACCTCGTCCGTGAAGATCTCAGAGACCAGGCCCATGCCCTTGATGTTCGAAAGGCTCAACCCGTTGGCCGTGGCGATGCCGGCTGACTCCTGGCCTCGATGCTGCAGCGCATAAAGGCCGAGGTAGACCTGGCGGGCTGCATCCGGGTGTCCATGAACCGCGACGACGCCGCACTCTTCTCTTAGTTTGGGATCATCTTCCCTCACCTTAGCTTCGCCTTCGGCTTCGCGGGGGTGAGATACCCGCGATTCTTCGCCAGGAATGCCTTCGATGAGCAGGTGCCGACTCATGCGAAGACCTCGTTCGCAGTGTTGTCGTGTAGGGTGGATTCGAGGGAGGAGGACCAGGATCGTTTCAACTCTTCGACAGACTCGCTAGTCAGCAACTGATCGCCCACCCGTATCGCTATGTGATTGCCGACGGTGCGACCAATCGGAATAACCGTGACGAAACCGAATTCGTCGGCAATTTTCCTGAGTTTGCCGACCTGATCTTCATCGCAAGTGACAACCACCTGAGTCGTTTCTTCGGCGAAAAGCCTGCATGCGTCCGGGTAGGGAGAATCAGCAGAGAATGGATGAAGGCTGATGTCGGCACCGATTCCATTGGCAAAAGAGGCTTCTGAAAGGGTAACCGCAAGACCACCGTCTGAGATATCTCGCGCGCTGTGGATGACCGCCGCTTCGGATAAGGCTTGTAGGCAGCGGTGCAGTTCATGGTCATCCAGTAGATCGATTCGCGGCAGCGTTCCCCAAAAACTACCTAGAATCGGTCTTGGCATACTCAGATGAACCGAATTCACGAATAAGCTCGGTGCCAGCCGAGCCACTGGGGAGCGTCAGCAGCACAATACCGCATCTCCCACCCGTTGAAAATCCGCCGGAACAGCCTTCGTCACATCATCCAGAATCCCGACAATGCCGATCACCGGCGTCGGATAAATCCCCTCACCCTTTGTCTCGTTGTACAAGGACACGTTCCCGCCCGTAATCGGCGTGCCCAGCGCCGTGCAGGCTTCTGCGATGCCGTCGATCGTGGCTGAAAATTGCGCCATGATCTCAGGCTTCTCCGGATTGCCGAAGTTCAGACAATTCGTCGCCGCCACCGGAGTCGCTCCCGTACACGCGATCTTCCGCGCGGCTTCAGCGACCGCGTGCATGGCGCCAAGCTTCGGATCGAGGTAGCACCAGCGGCTGTTCCCCGCCAGCGCCATCGCCAGCCCGCGATCGGTTCCCTTAATCCGCATTACGCCGGCTTCGCCGCCCGGCCCCTGCACGGTGTTGGTCTGTACCATGCTGTCGTACTGCTCATAGACCCAGCGCTTGCTGCAGATATTCGGCGATGCCAGCAGCTTCTTGAGATCAGCCGTATAATCGCGCGGCTTCTTCAGCTCTTCGAGCACTTCGGCAGGCGGATCGAGTGGAACCGGCACCTTCCAGACTCCAACCGGACGGTGATACACCGGCGCATCATCCGTCAACGACTGGTTCGGAATATCGGCCTCAATCACACCGTGATGGAGAACCCGCATCCTCGGCTCGCCGATCACCGTGCCGACAATGCTCGCGTCGAGTCCCCACTTCTCGAAGACCTGCAGCACCTCCTGCTCGCGGCCCTCCTGCGCCACCAGCAGCATGCGCTCCTGCGATTCGCTCAGCATGATCTCGTACGCGGTCATGCCGGCCTCGCGCTGCGGTACACGATTCAGCTCGATCTCGAGCCCGACGCCGCCGCGCGCGCCCATCTCGCAAGTCGAACAGGTCAGCCCGGCAGCACCCATGTCCTGGATGCCGAGCACCGCCCCGGTCTGCATAGCCTCAAGACACGCCTCGAGCAGCAGCTTTTCCATGAAGGGATCCCCGACCTGAACATTGGGGCGCTTCTGCTCGGAGCCTTCCTTGAACTCCTCGCTGGCCATCGTCGCGCCATGAATCCCGTCGCGCCCGGTCTTGGCGCCCACGTAAATCACCGGGTTGCCGACTCCGGAAGCTTTCGCGTAGAAAATCTCGTCGCGCCGAACCAGTCCGAGGGCAAAGGCATTCACCAGTGGATTGCCTGAATAGCACGGCTCGAAGCGCGTTTCACCGCCAAGATTCGGTACGCCGAAGCAATTGCCGTAGGCGGCAATACCGTGCACGACGCCTTCGAGGATCGAGTGATTTTTCCTGACCACGCTCTCTTCAGCCGCTCCGGTCTCAATAGGTCCGAAGCGCAGCGAATCCATGACGGCCAGCGGCCGTGCGCCCATGGTGAAGATGTCGCGGAGGATGCCACCGACCCCCGTAGCCGCGCCCTGAAAAGGCTCGATGTAAGACGGATGATTGTGCGACTCAATCTTGAAGGCGCAGGCCCAGCCGTCGCCCACGTCGATGATGCCGGCGTTCTCTCCCGGCCCCTGGACCACGCGATCGCTCTTGGTCGGCAACCGCCGCAAATGAACGCGGGACGATTTGTAGGAGCAGTGTTCGCTCCACATCACGCTGTAAATGCCCAGTTCCGTCAGGCTTGGGGTGCGGCCAAGCGCCCCAAGGATGCGTGAATACTCCTCGGCGGTAATTCCATGCTGAGCCAGAAGCTCGGAGGTTACGGTGGCCGGTTGCGGGGCCACAGCAGAATCTGAATTCATGGCGTTGAAACCTTATTGTCGCACGGTTGAGGGAACGCAATCCGGTCTGAATCACGACGTGGGTGTCGCTCTGGCTTCGAACACCTCGCGGACGGCCCGGATGTGCGCTGGAGTCGTCCGGCAGCAGCCGCCCACGGCGTGCGCTCCGGCTGCGTACCAGCGCTCAGCCACAGCCGCGAACTCATCCACATTTGCGGAACCATACCAGCGCCGGTTGGCGGCGTTCCATAGCTCGCCCGAGTTGGGATAAACGAAGACCGCCTTGCCAGTGCCTCTCTTCGCCTCGACGATAAGCGATTCTATGAACGCCGGCGCGGTGCAGTTGATTCCCAGCGCCGTCACTTGCGGTATCGCATCAAGAAGAGCGGCGCAGTCGGCAAGCCGCTCGCCGTGCGCGATGTGGGTGCGATCCCGGCAAGTAAACGACACCCAAGCTTGCAAATGGTCGAATCTCGCGAGCGCTTCAGCGATGGCGCGGCCCTCATCGAGCGAGGGAACGGTTTCGAGCGCGATGAGATCGGCGTTGGTCTCGGCGATCACGGCCAGTCTTTCAGCATGAAAGGCTACTAAGTCGTCAAACCTTATGTCGTAGCGTCCATGGAACTCCGCGCCGTTGTGGAGCGCTGCCCCGTAGGGCCCCAGAGATGCCGCGATGAAAACTGGCCGGCTGGATTCTCTGCGGTAGTCTTCGCGTGCCGCCGCGGCGATGGCCACGGAATCCCGCAGGGCCTTCGCTGCCTCAGACTCGGGCCGGCCCAACTCTGCGTAGCCCATCCCCGACACCTGATAACTCACGGTGGAAATGCAGTCCGCGCCGGCTCGAAGGTAATCCAGATGAACCTCCGCAATCTTTTCCGGAGCAGTATCCAGTACATGCGCCGACCACAAGGGACCAGAGATGTCACAGCCGCGCCGCTCGAGCTCGGTGGCCATGCCTCCGTCGAGGACGCGAATTTTACCGATATCCGATGAAGACAGGTTCGTCATGCCGCCGATACCGTTAGATGAGCTGTCTTTTCTGATATATTCAGGATAGCTTGCCGTGTGTGCGGGGACGACCAGGACCCGCTTGGCGAGCATCCATCAAAACGATCGGGGAGTGGCTCAGCCTGGTAGAGCACCTGGTTCGGGACCAGGGGGTCGGAGGTTCGAATCCTCTCTCCCCGACCATCTAAATCAACCACTTCTAGGCTGCGCAACTCGTCCATCTCGGGCCTCGGGAAAACGTCTCTCTGCCTTGCGCCAACGTCCCTTGCGCCTCAGAGCGTCTGACTACGGCTGACCTAGCGATTGGCGGCAGCTCCCGTCAGGCTGCGGATAATCTCCACCTCGCGCTCCCGGTACGGAGTTCCATCGGTATGGAATACCTCATGAAACCACAGCGTCGGTTGATCGAGGATGTACGGATGTTGCCAGGAATCCCAGGGTAGGTAGGTCTGCGTTTTGCCCGCGACGAGCCCCCAATTGATCGCCCCGACCTTGTACTTCTTGGCCAGTGGAAGGATCTCGTCGAAGGTGCTGCCAGCCCCGCGCGCCATGTACTCCGTGCAGATCAGGGGCCGTTGGTAGCGTTGCAACTCGACTACCCGCTTTTCGAATTCTTCCGGCCAGTTGTAGTTATGGAATGAAATGACGTCCGACTCGTTCACCTGGATTCGTGCCACGGGACTCATCGAGCTCTCAGATGCCCAGTCTCCCGTCCATATTCCGCTGGTCAACGGCTGCTCTGGATCAACCGAACGCGCCCATGCAAAGACCTGGGGAAGCAAGTGGCCGACAATGACCGCCTTTTCCTTCGGGTCGAACCGACCATAGGCGCCCTTCTCGCCATCATTGTTATTGTCAGGTTCATTCCACAGGTCCCACGCGAGAATGCGCGGGTCTTTCGCGAAATGCCCGACAATGCCCGTCACGTATTCCTTCAATCGCGGGTATTCCGATGGCGTTTCCAGCACATGGGCGCCCGGACTCTGCACCCATCCTGAATTGTGGATTCCGGGAATCGGCGGATGCTGCGGACCGAGCTTTGGAAAGGGATCCCAGCAGGAATCGAAGAGTACCAGCATCGGCCGGATATGATGCTTTTCCGCAAGGGTGAGAAAAATATCGATCCGCCGTTCGAATCCCTCCCTATCCTGCTGCCAAAGAAGATCGTGCAGAAACACGCGCATCGTATTCATGCCCAGAGCTTCTGCCCAACCGAGTTCCAGGTCGATTCGCTTTGGGTCGAACGTATCTGCCTGCCACATCTCCAGCTGGTTGATCGCATCTGCCGGAATGTAGTCACTGCCCACCGGCCACGGTTGGGCATCGTACCAGGCTCGAGCTTTCTCCGCAGTCCAGCGCTCTCTGGCAAATGCAGGCGCAACCAGCGCCAGGACAATAGCGATCGCTGCGCAGCAAGGAATCATTCGCGTGACAGGATAATTAGGGGTATTTCTCGAAGAACGTGAGAGGCTCGTCATCATGCTCCACACGAGTCTGCCACGCGGCAGCCGCGCAGAGCTATGGTGCAGGTGCACCAGAAACAGCAAAAGGCGAGATCCCCTACAGTAGTTCACCTGGCCCGATTCGATCGTTTTGTGGAGCCGTTTTAAGGTTGACTTGCAGCCGGGCCCCAAGCAGACTGTGGATTCCACCCATAATTCACGAATCCGCTCACGGGAGCGCTGGATTTGCCGCCGGAGACCGTACCAGTTTTCGTAAATGAAGCCGAGGGAGCGTCTCCGCCGCCGGGGTACGGCCTGCGCCAGCAGGTGCTCGGTCCCTGGGAGACGCTTGCCCAATCGGTGTCGGCCATTGCGCCGACGGCCACACCGGCAATGACCATTCCTCTGGTCTTCGCACTCGCCGGAAATGGCACCTGGCTCGTGTACATCTTTGCTACCCTGGCCATCACGCTTGTCGGGCTGGTAATCGGGTGCTTCGGACGCAGGTCGGCCTCACCGGGATCGCTCTTCATCTATACGACACACTCCCTCCCAGGATGGGCTGGAAGTTTGGCGGGATGGGCCTTGCTGCTGGCCTATGTGGCCACAGCATCGAGCGTGGCAGCAGGGTTCTTCAATTATGCGAACGTACTGCTACACGCGTTCCTTGGTATAGGGCTGTCGCCAGCGCTGCTGATCGCGCTTGCGGTGGTGGCTTCGGGAGCCATGGCGTATCGCGACATCAAGCTCTCGGCCGAGGCGATGCTCTGGATGGAGGCCGTATCGGTCAGCTGCATTGTCATCATTGTTGCGCTCACGTTGTGGGAGCATGGATTTCACCTGGACTGGGAGCAACTCCGGCTGAAGCGTATCTCCGGGTCGGGCTTGCGACTGGGATTGGTGCTCGCTCTCTTTAGCTTCGTGGGCTTTGAGTCGGCCACGACGCTGGGCGAAGAGGCGCGCGAGCCCCTGAAGACAATTCCCCGCGCGGTTTTGCAGTGCGCGCTCGGCTGCGGTGTTTTTTTTACCGTATGCGCCTACACCGAAGTGCTGAGCTTTCGCGGCGCGGCTGAAAGGCTCGACCAGGCCGCGGCGCCGCTGCACACCATGGCAGTTCGAACGGGCGCGAGCCTGCTGGGCACCGTGATCGATGTCGGAGCGATGATCAGCATGTTTGCCTGCACGCTGGCTTGCATCACGGCAGGAGCGCGCGTGCTGATGCTGATGTCCCATCGCGGGCTGGCGCACCGCAGCCTGCGCGCGACGCATGCGAAGAACGAAACGCCTCACCTTGCGGTCGTTGTCACGGCAGTAGCATCGCTTCTGCCGGCTGTGGTGCTTGCGGCGAAGGGCGTGAGCAGCGCCGATATTTACGGATGGATGGGAGCATTGGCCACTTACGGATTCATCACCGTATACGCGCTGGTGTGCGTCGCGCTGCCATTGCATCTCCGTCGGACGCAGCGGCTCACGGCGGGGATCATGAGCCTTTCCGTGGCCGGTACCAGCGCGATGCTGCTGGCGCTTGCCGGCAGTGTGTATCCCATGCCGGCCGGAGCCTATGCGTGGCTGCCGTATATCTACCTCGTCTACCTGTTCGCAGGCTTAGGGTGGTATCTGGCGGGCCGGAAAGAGACGGAGACGAGCGATCGGGGATCGGCGGTCCGATCTTAGAGCGAGATTGCGACACCCGAGAGCGCTCCGTCACTGCGCCAGTTGATGCGCCAGGTCGCGCCTCTGGAACGCGTAGTCAACGAGCAGACCGACGCCAATCGCGAGAGGAATGAGTCCCGAGGCGGCGACAACCAGCACATCGTGCTCCTGCACAATCCAGGTGAGCGCAAAACCGAAGAGCGACAGCCCAACCCCGACGGCGACGCAAACGATACCGCCAGTGCGGATCCCCCTTGCCCGGCGGTGTTGGTCGACGACGGGAATGGGTTCTGGTGTGGGTTCGGGAATGGGAACGCCCTTAGCTATCGCCGCGAGACGCTCCTCGCTCTGCAGGCGGCGCGTTTGATATCCGGAGATGGTGTTGACAATGACAATCCCTAACACCATCGCAAATGCTGCGACGGGAACGATGAAGGGACTTGCTGCCCAGTGCTCCATGTGAATCCTCCTGATTTACGGCAGCCTTAGACCGGGCAGCGAACGAAAAGTTTCAGGCGACAGAGTGAAACTTTTGGCGCAGACTACGGTCTTAGTCAGCTTGCATGGGGAGTCGCAATTCGAGGCAGTAATCCGCGAGCACCAGGGCTTTGTCTTCCGCACGTTGGTACGTCTGACGGGCAGCCGCGAACACGTGGAGGATCTGGCGCAGGAGGTATTTCTTCGTCTATATCGCGGTATGGAGAGCTTTCGCGGCGACGCCAAGCTTACGACATATCTCTACCGCATCACGCTGAATGTCGCCCAGGATGATTGGAGACGTCGCCGTAAAGAACAGACGCACACCTCCTTCGATGATCCTGACGAGGGCTGGGGAGACAGGCTTGCCGGCGCGAGCGGCGATGCCGAGCAGATTTTGAGCCGAAAGCAGAGGATGGCCGGCCTCGAGCGCGCCATGGCCGAGTTGAGTGAGGTCGAACGGCAGGTGATCGTTCTATTCCATCAGGAAGAGTTGACGTACGAAAAGATTGCGGAGGTACTCAATCTGCCGCTGAACACGGTGAGGACTCATCTGCACAGAGGAAGGAAAAAACTGAAGGAGTTGCTTCAGGAAAGGAAGACGATATGCGCAACGACGGCATGAGTTGTGAGCAGCTGCAGCGGGCGCTTCTTGAGGAGCGGGGACCGACGGACGCCGAATTCGCCCATATAGACCGGTGCGATGCGTGTATGGAAGTCTGGCTCACGGCGGCGCTTGACGAGAAGCCCGAAGTCGAAATCCCGGAGGACTTTGCCGTACGGATCACAGCGCAACTGCCGCCGCGTTCGCCTCAGCGCTCAGTCTCTCGCCGGCCGCGGAGCTGGGGGTTGGCAATAGCAATGGTGGTCGTTACGGCGCTGCTGGTGGCATTCTTTGTGGAGCCGGCTGCAGCGACTTCGTGGGTCCGCATCGTGTTTCCCATGATGGTCGCAACTGAGATAGCTGGTCTGGCGTTGTGGCTCGGACCAAGGTGGAGTGGCCGGTAGATCGCTTAACAAAGATTGTGAAGATCGGATGCGTGGCGAGATGCTTTAATGGGCCATGCACGGTTCGGTACGTCGGCTCGGTCTGTTCGGTTATGCGCTGCTTTCAATTTCACTGTTCGGAGCGCTCGGCTCCGGATGCAAATCTCAAACTCCATCGCAAGCATCAGGACAGAACAGGCCGAAGACTCCGGCCGAGATCAACGCGCAGGCTCCGGCGCCTCCCGCGGCTCCGGTTTCGGGAGCCGTTTCCGACCGGCTTCGCCAGATCGCTTCCGACGGGAAGCTGGCATCGCTCAGCAGGCCGGATTTTTCAGACTATCGCCTGCATTTTCAGCATGCATACGACACGTCGAGTTACGCGCCGCTATGGCTGAACGGGAATCAGCCTACTCCTCAGGCGACGGTCATCATCGGATTGCTGCAGAACAGCCTGCACAAGGGGCTGAATCCCGATGATTACGACGCGAGCCGCTGGCAGGGCCGACTCGATGGCTTAAAGACAGCGAATGATCTCGCGCTGGCTGATTTCGACGCGGCGCTCACCGTCGGGCTGATGCGGTACATTTCGGATTTGCATATCGGGCGTGTGAACCCAGCGAGCTTCAAATTTGGAATCGACATCGAAACCAAGAAATATGAGCTGCCGCAATTTGTAACCCAGGACGTGCAGCATGCGGTGGATGTCGGGGCAGTTCTCGATCAGGTAGAGCCGCCGTATGACGGCTACAAGCGCACCGGAATTGCGCTGCAGCACTACCTTGAGTTGGCGGCCAAGGGAGACGGGCCCCTGGTGCCGGATGTGACCAAGACGGTCGGCGTGGGCGATGCGTATCCGGGAACGGCGCAGCTTGCGGCACGGCTGAAGTTGCTGGGGGATCTTTCCGCCGATGCGGCGGTCAACACCGACGCGCATGTTTACGACGCAACGCTTTCCGAAGGAGTGAAGAGCTTCCAGGAGCGGCACGGGCTGACTCCGGATGGCAAGCTGGGCGAGGATACGGTGCAACAGATCAATGTGCCGCTGGCGACGCGAGTGGTGCAGTTGGACGATGCACTGGAGCGCTGGCGCTGGCTGCCGCCGCAGTTTCCGCAGCCTCCCGTGGTGGCAAATATTCCGGAGTTCGTAGTGCGCGCTTTCGACGCCGAACACAAAGTCGCATTCACCTCGAATGTGGTTGTAGGCAAGGCGATGCGTACTCAGACGCCTGTCTTCGCAAAGGACATGAGGTACATCGTCTTCCGGCCATACTGGAACATCACGCCGAGCATCACACGGGGCGAGATCGTTCCCCATCTTACGAAGGACAGAAGTTATCTGGCTCGTAAGAACATGGAGGTTTATGACTCCAGTGGGCGTGTGATCACCGACGGCGCCGTGAGCGATGAGGTGTTAGCGCAGCTGCGCGCCGGGAAACTGATGGTGCGACAGAAGCCCGGCAAAGATAACTCACTCGGGCTAATAAAGTTTATCTTTCCCAACGACAACAATGTGTATCTGCACAGCACGCCGGCACAGGAATTATTTTCGCGGTCGCGGCGGGATTTCAGCCACGGGTGCGTGAGAGTGGAAAAGCCGGCGGAGCTGGCTGCGTGGCTGCTGCGCGATCAGCCACCGTGGACGCTCGAAAAGGTGCAACAGGCGATGCAGTCGGGTCCGGACAACCAGCAGGTGAACCTGAAGACGCCGGTTCCGGTGGTGATCTTCTATCTCACGGCTGTGGTTGAGGAGGATGGCTCGGTACACTTCTTCGACGACATCTACGGATTCGATAAGAGCCTGAACGCTGTACTGGCCAAGGGCCCACCCTATCCAGGGTAGCTTGCCGGCTACCAGCGGCGAACGCGGCCTACGTCGACGTGGACGAAATCGGACTGGGCGTAGTAGCCGACCCCTCCGCGCTGCATGGACAGCGCGGCATCGCGCACCTCGGCGGTTGGCACCCCGGGAATCCGGATGTCGATGGCCTTGGCTTCCATGTGCTGGCTGTGGAGGGCGACGCCGTGACCGTGCTCGCGCAGATAGTTGTTGCTCCACGGAGTGCGATATCCGCAGACGATATCGATCACGCCGTCGGGATGGCCCAAGCGCGTCATCAGATCGTGAAGAAGGTCGAACTCGCGTACGTCGTAATCCTTCACGTCGCCGGTGCGGTGGTCCCGAAGAAAGTGGTCGAGCTGGGCAACGGCTTCAGGAACATAGTGGTCGCCGATCCGGTAGACCACGTCGATGCTCTCGCCGGTATGCAGGTGATAGAGGTGCAGGCGATACACTGCGACCGCGGACTGAGCAGGAGTGTTGGATACCGCTGCGCTCACTCCGAGAGGTGCAAAGAGCGCGAGCGCGGCCGCAATAATGGACTTCCGAAGCTGCATGATGAATTACACCGTCACCGTCTGTTCCGCATTCACGTTGACCGGCGTGAGCCAGCCGTAGCGGTCCGGACGCAGCCCGTTCGCGATGCCGAAAAACTCATCGGCGAGTTGCCGGGTGATCGGGCCCGCGTTGCCATCCGCGATCGTAATGCGATCTACAGACCGGATCGGCGTCACTTCGGCGGCTGTCCCGGTGAAGAAGGCTTCGTCAGCGATGTAGATGAGCTCGCGGGGAAGCGCCTGCTCGACCACCGGAATACCGAAGTGCCGGGCGAGCGTCAGGACGGAGTCCCGGGTAATGCCCGAAAGCACCGAGTTGGCGAGCGGCGTCGTATAGAGAACCCCGTTGCGGACCACGAACAGGTTTTCCCCCGACCCCTCCGACAAATATCCGTTCACATCGAGCGCGATCCCTTCTGCGTAGCCGTTGATGTCGGCCTCCATGCGGATGAGCTGCGAGTTCAGGTAGTTCCCGCCGGCCTTCGCCAGCGAAGGCGTGGTGTTTGGCGCCGACCGCTGCCACGAGGAGATGCACACGTCGGCGGCGTCTTCGGCCACGTACTTGCCCCAGGCGTAATTGGCGATGTAGACCTCGACCGGGGAATGCCTCGGGTTCACGCCGATCTCGCCATACCCGCGAAACGCAATCGGACGAACGTAGCACGGAGCGATATTGTTCGCCTCGATGAGCTCGACTACCGCGCTCGAAAGCTGCTCGAGCGAGTAGGCAAGGGGCATCCGGTAAATCTTGGCCGAGTCAAGCATGCGCTGCATGTGCTCGGGAAGGCGAAAAACAGCGGCGCCTTGCGGCTGTCCGTAGCAGCGGAGGCCCTCAAACACCGACGAGCCGTAATGAACGACGTGGCTCATCACGTGGATCTGGGCCTTGTCCCAGGGTATGAGATTACCGTTGTGCCAGATGCGTGCAGTGGGCTGAATGGGCATGCTCTTGCTTACTCCTTCTTGGAGGTGAACGCTCTATTATAAATCGAGGCTCGCTCGCGGCCCACGTGCAGATAAAGCGGCAATTCCCAATTTGAATAAAACTCCACACCTGGTATCGGTTGGGAGAAGCTATTTTGGCCCAGCGAAATACACGCGCAAGGTCTGAATCAGGTGCTCTGGAGTGCGAGGGAAAATGGCGTCGCCGGCCAGTCCGCTGCTGTGAAGTATGCGGTCGGCAAGATAAGCGACGAACCGGCCTGGATCGCTGCGTTTGATTCGCTTGGCGACCTCTACAGCCGCTTCCACCGAGTGGTGTCCCGATACTTCAAGCAGGACGATAGCCTTCTTGTGCACTTCAGTCAGCGACTCAATTTCACGATATCCGGGTGCAAACTGTGCCGCCACAGATTGCTCTCGCAGGGCAAGACAAAGATGTTGCGCCAGGCGAGGTTCATCACTTGCTAAGAGAATGAGCGGTAAGTCTGGGTCTGCTGCGTCGGAATTACTTTGCATGGGAGCTGCTTTCCTCACTTTCGAAGCCGCTTTTTCGAGGCGAACATCACGAGTGCGCATCGGTGAGAAAAGCAAGTCCTGCGCCAAAGAATGCTTTTGGTAAATTGATGATAATAAATAGCTTAACTATGCAATCCTCAGGCAACCATTTGCGGCATAGCCATCGCTACAAAAGCGACTGGAACTTTCGACACACATGTTGCCGCATTGAATTTAATCGGCGCCGATGTCAGTCGCTGCGTAGAAATTTGTTTAGGGCGACAATCACAGGTACGGTAGGTTCTGGGCGAGTCAACAGGATGGCGAACTTCGCAGGAATATTCGGTCCGGCAAATGTGGTAGAACATGGACTTCAGTCGACCTACGTTCGCTTTTCCGTGCTGGCGCTGAGTTCGATCTTCTTTCTAGTCGATCCGTTTGCGGCAATCCCGTCCTTCATCGCCATCACCTCCGGAGCAGATTCAAAACGGCGCAAAAGAATGGCCCTCAAGGCGTCCGTAACCTGCTTCATCGTGTTGACGTCGTTCGCGGTCGCTGGGCGGCTGATCTTCAAGATGTTCGGAATTACCCTGCCCGCCTTCGAAATTGCTGGCGGGTTGATTCTCCTGCTCATCGGCATAGACATGCTCGAGGCCCGGCGCTCGCCCACGCAGGAAGCCTCAGAAGAGACTCAGGAGGGCGCCGCCAAAGAGGACGCCGGCATTGTGCCGTTGGGTATTCCCATGCTCGCCGGCCCGGGCGCGATATCGAGCGTTATGGTGCTGGTCGGCTCATCTCCATCCGCGTGGCAGATGGTCGCGATCCTCTCGGCGATAGCGATCACAGCCGTTGCCAGCTATGGCGTGCTCAACGGCGCAGACCGCCTCCGGCGGGGCCTCGGCGAAACGGGCATTCGCATCCTGGTGCGCATCATGGGACTGCTTCTGATGGCGCTGGCGGTCCAGTTCTTCGTTAACGGGCTGACCGACCTCGGGGTAATCGCCAGGCACGAGTAGGTGGGCTAGCCAGGTCGGCCAGCACAGCACCCAGAGCGGCCGCGCCGGTGGCGAGAAAACCCACGGCGCGAATGAAGCAGACGTCCTCCTTCGTGGCTCGACATCTCAGCAGGAAGTGCAGGCTGTTTTGCCACTAAATCAGTTACAAACTAACTAATCCAGCAGGTACTTCTGGATAAACATGACCTCTGCGTCAAATAAAAAGTCCTGATTCTTCTTTTTTGCGTAGCCGTGACCCTCGTCGTTGGCCATCAGGAACCACGTCGGCGTGCCCTGCAGGTTGAGCTTGTCCAGAATCTGACGCGATTCGCTCCACGGTACCCGCGGATCGTTCTTGCCTACCACGGCAAAAATCGGCTTGTGCATCGAGTCAAGGTGATTCATCGGTGCAATCTTCTCAAGATAAGCCCGCATCTCCGGGTCGCGCTCATCTCCGTACTCAACCCTGCGCAGGTCGCGACGGTAAGCTTCTGTGTGCTCGAGAAAAGTGACGAGGTTCGACATGCCGACGATGGGCATAGCGCAGCGGATCTTGTCGTTGTAGAAGGCTGCAGTGGCCCAGGTCATGTGTCCTCCGTAGCTGCCGCCGAAGGCCATGATGCGGGCTGGGTCGAGGTCGGGCTGGGTGCCGATCCAGTCGAGCAGAGCGCCAATGTCCTTATAGGTGTCGTCGCGGTGGAAGCCGTTATCGAGCAGGGTAAAGGTCTTGCCGTATCCCGTCGAACCACGCACATTAGGCTCAACGATGGCTACACCCAGCTCATTGAGGATGTAGTTGTCCCGGCCCATGTAGACGGGGCGCGACTGGCCCTCGGGACCGCCGTGGATATCGACGATGATGGGACGCTTGCCGGGAAACTTCGACGGATCGGGTGAGTAGAGAAATCCAGTAATCGTGCGTCCGTCGAAGCTCTTCCAGCTGATGAGCTTCGGCTGGCGAAAATTCGCTGTGTTGAGCCCTCCGGTTTCGCTGTGCGTCCAGCGATCGACCTTGCCCGACTTGATGTTCAGCGAGTAGACATCGAGCGGCGACTGAGCCGAGGTCAGCGAAAAGCCGACATCTTCAGAGTTGGGATGAAAGCTGAGCCGTACGATCACCCCGGCAGGAATGTTGCCGACTGGCCGGTATTGGCCGTTCCCGGTCTCCAGAATGTAGAGCTTACTCAGGCCGTTCTCATTGGTCACGAAGGCGATGTGCTTGCCGTCTTCGCTGAGTGCGAAATCCTCGACATCCCAGTTAATGTCCGTTGTGAGATAGTGCGGCGTCATCGTGGCCAAATCGAAATAAGCCAGGCGTTGAAAATCGGAGTCGCGATCCGTGGTGAGATAAATCCCTTTGCCATCCTTGCTGAAGACCGCCGGTCCATAGAAGACCTTGGCCGAAGGATTCTGCGCAGGTGTGATCTGCTTCTTCTCTCCGGTGGCGGCGTCGACAAGATAGAAATTGCTCTCGTTAATGGATTTCTCCTCGTCCAGCAGGAGCCGCTGCCCGTCCGGCGACCAGTCTGTCGGCTCCCAGCCGCCGCCGCTCAGTGCAACGAGCATGTGATCGGTCTTCGAATCGTGGATGTCTATCGTGTAGAGATCGGTGTCCTGGCCCGTGCGGCGGGTGGACGTGTAAGCGAGACGGCTGCCCTTATGCTCAAAAACGGGGTTGCCATTGCGCGATTTGCCATCGGTGAGGAGCGTGATATCTCCGCTGGCCATGTCGTAGCGATAGAGCTGGTACCACTCGCCGCCTCCGATGTCTTTCAAAAAGACAAACGATGCGCCCGTCACAGGCTCGAACAGGGCACCCAGCACGCGGTCGGGAAAGAAGGTGAGTTGCTCGCGGGCTCCCCCGGGCATCTTCACTAGATGGACCTGGCTTGTATCGGCAAAGCGGGTGCCGATGAGCACTTCCCGGCGGGCAGGATTCCAGCTGTAGAGTGCGGCGGAGCGAGACTCGCCGTAACGGGCTGTCTTCTGCGCGATCGAAACCGGAATAGGCGGAATATTCTCGATGACTAAGTTGTCGCCTGGCTTGAGGTACTCGGCTTGCGTGGCGGCGTTCTGTGCCGCTGCCGTCGCAAAGACTGCCAGCAGGGCTGCGAAAACGAAGGGCTTGCGCAAAATTAGCTCCTTGTCGCCGGGTGGCGGACGACGGTGGAAGGAATCATAGGGGAGAAGATGGCATTGCTCAAGCAGGGATTCTTCAGGCTCATACGCGTTCTCAGCCACCCTCAAGAGAAAATTCACAACGGGTCGAACTGCTTGTAACCCGTTCGAATAGAAGCTATTGAGCCGATTTTCAACAGCGCCTCCGTTTTCAACAGGGTTGCGCGGGATTGGCCTCGCGGGTAGTATCACTTTTGTTGCCTCGGCGGACTGAGGTCAGTCGAGCGATAAGTTGTGGGCACTTTCGAGCCCTTGCAGCAGCAGGACCGGAGTGCTATAGTAAACAAAGTGAATTGAAGGGTTGCAGATGGTTCGCGCGCGGGCTCTTGAGTCTGCCGGAGATTTAAGCGAACCGGGTGTTCGACAGGCGCTTGAGAGCGCCTCATAAGAGCGAACAATCCAAATGCACGAGAAGAGGAGTTCAGCTCCTCGCGTTTTATATGCGGGCACATAACCCGGCTTCGGCAGCAAGTATCTGCTCGAAGAACGATCTTTTACAGGATTGGCGCTGCAAGGCGAACTCTTTCGGGAGGCCGGACGCAAGACCGGCGACTTTCCGAATGAAATCGCGGCCGCATAGAAAAGCGAAAAGAAAATCGATTTTCTGATTGACGAGCCTGCTAATTTTTGATATTTTTGAAAAGTTCGCGCAAAAATGCAGCGCAACAAGTTCGAGGGCCGCAGCAATGCTGCGATTCCCGATCCAAACGGTCCGCTCAGGCGGTCTCCGATGTGGATCTTTGACAATCAGGTTGAACATGCCAGTCGTGAGAATGGAGAAGATTTTGGTCTGATCCTTCTCACAATGTTAGTCCTTCGCAGCCTTTCGAGCGCTGCGGAGGCGGTTACTCCAGCGACCTCCGTCGTCTGGTTGTAGCCATCAGGTTTCAAACGAGAGTTTGATCCTGGCTCAGAATCAACGCTGGCGGCGTGCCTAACACATGCAAGTCGAACGAGAAAGTGGAGCAATCCATGAGTAAAGTGGCGCACGGGTGAGTAACACGTGACTAACCTACCCTTGAGTGGGGAATAACCTGGAGAAATCCGGGCTAATACCGCATAACACCTACGGGTCAAAGGAGCAATTCGCTTAAGGAGGGGGTCGCGGCAGATTAGCTAGTTGGCGGGGTAATGGCCCACCAAGGCGGTGATCTGTATCCGGCCTGAGAGGGCGCACGGACACACTGGAACTGAAACACGGTCCAGACTCCTACGGGAGGCAGCAGTGGGGAATTTTGCGCAATGGGGGAAACCCTGACGCAGCAACGCCGCGTGGAGGATGAAGTCCCTTGGGACGTAAACTCCTTTCGACCGGGACGATGATGACGGTACCGGAAGAAGAAGCCCCGGCTAACTTCGTGCCAGCAGCCGCGGTAATACGAGGGGGGCAAGCGTTGTTCGGAATTATTGGGCGTAAAGGGTGCGTAGGCGGTTCGGTAAGTCTTGTGTGAAATCTTCGGGCTCAACTCGAAGTCTGCACCAGAAACTGCCGGGCTTGAGTGTGGGAGAGGTGAGTGGAATTCCCGGTGTAGCGGTGAAATGCGTAGATATCGGGAGGAACACCTGTGGCGAAAGCGGCTCACTGGACCATAACTGACGCTGATGCACGAAAGCTAGGGGAGCAAACAGGATTAGATACCCTGGTAGTCCTAGCCCTAAACGATGATCGCTTGGTGTGACGGGTACCCAATCCCGCCGTGCCGAAGCTAACGCGTTAAGCGATCCGCCTGGGGAGTACGGTCGCAAGGCTGAAACTCAAAGGAATTGACGGGGGCCCGCACAAGCGGTGGAGCATGTGGTTTAATTCGACGCAACGCGAAGAACCTTACCTGGGCTCGAAATGTAGAGGAATCCGGTAGAAATATCGGCGCCTAGCAATAGGCCTCTATATAGGTGCTGCATGGCTGTCGTCAGCTCGTGTCGTGAGATGTTGGGTTAAGTCCCGCAACGAGCGCAACCCTTATTACCAGTTGCTACCATTTAGTTGAGCACTCTGGTGAGACTGCCTCGGATAACGGGGAGGAAGGCGGGGATGACGTCAAGTCCTCATGGCCTTTATGTCCAGGGCTACACACGTGCTACAATGGCCGGTACAAACCGTCGCAAACCCGTGAGGGGGAGCTAATCGGAAAAAGCCGGCCTCAGTTCGGATTGGAGTCTGCAACTCGACTCCATGAAGCTGGAATCGCTAGTAATCGCAGATCAGAACGCTGCGGTGAATACGTTCCCGGGCCTTGTACACACCGCCCGTCACATCACGAAAGTGGGTTGCACTAGAAGCAGGTGCGCCAACCGCAAGGGGGCAGCCTTCCAAGGTGTAATTCATGATTGGGGTGAAGTCGTAACAAGGTAGCCGTAGGAGAACCTGCGGCTGGATCACCTCCTTTCTAAGAGAGAACGTCATGGCACTCTCATGCCTCCGCGTATCGCGGACTGCCTAAAGAAATTTAGAGCAGCGCATGAGGGACGTTGTCATGTACCTCCTTTCGCAAGTCCCTGACTCGCAGAAGGAGAGCTCGGATACAGACCTTCTCTGGGTCTTCAAAGTTCCACGATGGTCCGAAGCGGCGTAGCTGCTTTGCATGTTCAACCTGGTCCTCGAAACTTCTCGAACGGATAAGAACACGAGCAGTCGGGCTCAGCATGCGTCGCTCTGAAGGGGCGCAAAGATCTGGGCAGCAGTTTTGAGCGATGCCGGGCCTGTAGCTCAGTTGGTTAGAGCGCACCCCTGATAAGGGTGAGGTCGGTAGTTCGAATCTACCCAGGCCCACCATAGAGCGTCAGAGCAATGCGTCGCTGGGATGGGGCTGTAGCTCAGCTGGGAGAGCACCTGCTTTGCAAGCAGGGGGTCAGGAGTTCGATCCTCCTCAGCTCCACCAACTCTTATTTGCGAGACTGCCTGAAGTTGGGCGTCCAGGCAATCTGGACTCCGAACTTTGGGCAGGACTTGGACAGCAGTTTGGTCCGAGTCAGGTTCCATCGCCCCAGGGCGAGCATCGACGCAAGTCGATGTCTGAGATGTTTGACAACGAAATCGAATTGGGTAAATACATTACAAGGCTGAGCAACACCTCGGTCCTGCGTTCGTAACGCAGAGGCCGGGAGGTTGTTTAGTTGAGTGTCTTTAGAATAATCTCGTGCTCGAACTGCCGGTTATGCCGGCAAGTCAGCACAAGGCGGCAATATCATGAGTTCACTCCTGCGTGGAGTTAATTCTATGGTCAAGCTACTAAGGGCGCACGGTGGATGCCTTGGCAGAAACAGGCGATGAAGGACGTGGCAAGCTGCGATAAGCTTCGGGGAGCCGCACACAGGCGTTATATCCGGAGATTTCCGAATGGGGAAACCCACTTGAGCAAACCTCAAGTATGACCCGCTGAATACATAGGCGGGATCAAGCGAACTCAGGGAAGTGAACCATCTCAGTACCTGAAGGAAAAGAAAGAAACCTCGATTCCGAAAGTAGTGGCGAGCGAAATCGGAACAGCCCAAACCCGTGGCATTTCGGTGTCTCGGGGGTTGTAGGACCTGCAACAGTAGAGTTACCAATCCGGTAGTTAGTCGAATCCTCTGGAAAGTGGATCCATAGAGCGTGACAGGCGCGTAGACGAAAGCTATCCGGACTCGAAGCAGGCACCTGAGTAAGGCGGGGCACGTGAAACCCTGCTTGAATCCGCGGAGACCATTCCGCAAGGCTAAATACTCGTTTCTGACCGATAGTGAACCAGTACCGTGAGGGAAAGGCGAAAAGAACCCCCGTTAGGGGAGTGCAAAGTACCTGAAACCGTGTGCCTACAAGCAGTGGGAGGGCTATGCCCCGCAAGGGGAATGCCTGACCGCGTGCCTATTGCATAATGAGCCGGCTAGTTATTCTTGTCAGCAAGGTTAAGCGTAAGCGAGCCGAAGCGAAAGCGAGTCTGAATAGGGCGTATAGTTGGCAGGAATAGACGCGAAGCGGGATGATCTACCCTTGGCCAGGTTGAAGGTGGGGTAACACCCACTGGAGGACCGAACCGGTGTTTGTTGAAAAAAGCTCGGATGAGCTGAGGGTAGGGGTGAAAGGCTAATCAAATTCCGTGATAGCTCGTTCTCTCCGAAATAGCTTTAGGGCTAGCCTCGGGTGATTTGCATTGGTGGTAGAGATCTGGATGGACTAGGGGGCTTTCCGGCTTACTGAATCCAACCAAACTTCGAATGCCAGTGACAACCAGCCCGGGAGTCAGACTGTGGGGGCTAAGCTTCACAGTCGAGAGGGAAACAGCCCAGACCGCCTGCTAAGGTCCCCAAGTTACAGTTAAGTGGGAAAGGAAGTCGGAACGCCCAGACAGCCAGGAGGTTGGCTTAGAAGCAGCCATCCTTTAAAGAAAGCGTAATAGCTCACTGGTCAAGCGGTCCGGTGCCGACAATACAACGGGGCTAAAACTGTACACCGAAGCAGCGGATGCATGCGCAAGCATGCGTGGTAGGAGAGCATTCTCAACAGCGGCGAAGCCAGACTGAGAAGACTGGTGGAGCGTTGCGAAGAGACCCTGCCGGCATAAGTAGCGATAATGGAGGTGAGAACCCTCCACGCCGAAAGTCTAAGGTTTCCTGAGGAAGGTTAATCCGCTCAGGGTTAGGCGGTCCCTAAGGTGAGGCCGAAAGGCGTAGCTGATGGACATCCGGTTAATATTCCGGACCTCCCAACCTTCGTTTGACGATGGGGAGACGCAGTAGGATAAGCAGGGCCTCCTATGGCTATGGGGCTCGATGCGCGTAAGCTGGTTCGTTCAGGTAAATCCGGACGAGCTTAACAGTGAGGCGCAAAGCAGTAAGCCGTATGGCTGAAAGCTGCCGATTCCACACTGCCGAGAAAATCCTCTAAGGAGAGGCGTTGGGAACCGTACCACAAACCGACACAGGTAGACGAGGAGAATATCCAAAGGCGCTCGAGTGAAAGCTTGTTAAGGAACTCGGCAAATTAGACCCGTAACTTCGGGAGAAGGGTCGCCCACCTCTGGTGGGCCGCAGTGAAGCGCGTACGGCGACTGTTTAACAAAAACACAGGTCTCTGCTAAGTCGAAAACGACGTATAGGGGCTGACGCCTGCCCGGTGCTGGAAGGTTAAAGGGAGAGGTTAGCCGCAAGGCGAAGCTTTGAACTGAAGCCCCAGTGAACGGCGGCCGTAACTATAACGGTCCTAAGGTAGCGAAATTCCTTGTCGGGTAAGTTCCGACCTGCACGAATGGCGTAACGATCGTACGACTGTCTTAACGAGTTGCTCGGCGAACTTGTAGTACCGGTGAAGATGCCGGTTACCCGCAGCTAGACGGAAAGACCCCGTGCACCTTTACTACACCTTTACTATGATTTATGGCTCTTGCTGCGCAGGATAGGTGGGAGGCTTTGAGGCCAGATTCTCGGATTTGGCGGAGCCACCGGTGAGATACCACCCTGTGAGTGCTGTGAATCTAACCTGCTCCCGTGATCCGGGAGAGGGACATAGTAAGGCGGGTAGTTTGACTGGGGCGGTCGCCTCCTAAATTGTAACGGAGGCGCGCGAAGCTACTCTCAGGCTGTTTGGAAATCAGCCGTCGAGTGCAAAGGCATAAGAGTGGTTAACTGTGAGACCTACAAGTCGAGCAGATGCGAAAGCAGGCCTTAGTGATCCGGTGGTTCTGTATGGAAGGGCCATCGCTCAACGGATAAAAGGTACGCCGGGGATAACAGGCTGATCGGAGCCAAGAGTTCATATCGACGCTCCGGTTTGGCACCTCGATGTCGGCTCATCGCATCCTGGAGCTGTAGAAGGTTCCAAGGGTTAGGCTGTTCGCCTATTAAAGCGGTACGTGAGCTGGGTTCAGAACGTCGCGAGACAGTTCGGTCCCTATCTGCTGTGGGCGTAGGAGATTTGCGGGGGGCTGTCCTTAGTACGAGAGGACCGGGATGGACGAACCTCTTGTGTTCCAGTTGTCATGCCAATGGCACGGCTGGGTAGCGAAGTTCGGTTGTGATAACCGCTGAATGCATATAAGCGGGAAGCACGCCCCAAGATGAGATCTCCCTGAAGGGCCCAGGAAGACCACCTGGTTGATAGGCTGGAGGTAGAAGCGCAGTAATGCGTGTAGCTTACCAGTACTAATCGCCCGTTCGGCTTGTCCATAGAATTAACTCTGCGCAGTTATTCGGCAGACACATTCAACAGGCCATGTAATGTACCGATTCGATTTCGTTGTGAGATATTAAGCTGGATGGCGCCAGTTTGCCGCATCTTCCGAGAGAAACCATTCGGAATCGCAGCGGCTGCGGGAGAAACTGCCCGCCAAGCGCCCCCAAAGTTTTGGCGCAGTTCGAATTTGTAGGCGCCGCAAGTTTGCCGGTGACCATACCGCGAGGGTCCCACCCGTTCCCATCCCGAACACGGAAGTTAAGACTCGCTGGGCCGATGGTACTGCACGCGTAAGTGTGTGGGAGATTAGGTGATCGCCGGCAATATATTTCTTAAAAAGCCCGCTCTTCGGAGCGGGCTTTTTGCTTTGTCAGATAATTTTCAGTCTGAGCAATCGTCACCGCGACGGCTGGAACAGCGCAAACGCCGCACCCTGCGGATCACTCAGAACTGAGAAGCGCCCGGCTCCTTCGATATCGTTAGGTGGAACCCACACGCTGCCGCCGAGCGATTTTACTTTGTCTGCGGAAGCATCGCAATTCGAAGTCAGGAAATAGGCCAGCCAATGAGGTGGCGCTCCGGGCGGCAAAAACTTCGAAGGTGTAGCTCCTCCGATAAACTCCTCGCCATTCTTGATGTGTAGGTAGCCCGCCGGATCTTCATCCTTCCCGGGAACGAACTGCCATCCGAAAAGGCTGCTGTAGAAGGGAACAGCCTTATCCCGATCCGGCGAATTAAGATCGGCCCAGCATAACGTCCCGTCGACTCCCCGGATCTGAATGCCGGTGTGTGCCTTCGCTTGCCAGAGCGCAAATGTTGCTCCTGTGGGATCGTGCGCGATGGTCATGCGCCCATGCTCGGCAACATCGAAAGGCGGTGCAGCAAGTTTCCCACCCAATTCGGCAACGCGGTCAGCCGCGTCGTCGACATTTTCCACGGCAATGTAGAGCAGCCAGTTCGGAGGAACTCCCTGAGCACTCTGGTCCGGGCGGAGTTTGTATCCCGCAGCAGCCTCGCGTCCGTCGAGCTCGAACATCGTGTATACAGCGTCTGGCCCCATGGGAACGTCGTTGGGTTTCCATCCGAACATAGAGTCATAAAAAGACTTTGCCGCGACCGGATCGGTGGTGGCGAGCTCGATCCAGCAAAAACTGCCGGGTGCGTGACGATCGATGTTGGCCATGCCGGGAAGTATACGGCGGCCCAGTACTTCCGGGAATCAAATTGTCTTGAAAACCTGACGGGAGATTCAGCCGTCGAACTTGATATGATCGCCGCGAATGCCCGCGAAGAAGCAGTCCCCGGCCAACAGATCGGTCGAGTCAGGGAAGGCTGACTCAGCCGAAGCCCAGCTCGACAGATTTCTGGCGAAGTTCACGCCGGAAATCGAGGACACGGCCCGCGAGGTACTCCGGAAGATGCGCAATCGGCTACCTGGCGCCATAGAACTCGTCTATGACAACTACAATGCGCTGGCGATCGGCTTTAGCCCGACCGATCGTGCCTCCGACGCAATCTTCTCGATCGCCCTCTACCCCCGCTGGGTAAGTCTCTTCTTCCTCCTCAGCGGGACCAGGCTTCGAGATCCAGCCTGTTACCTGCGCGGCACAGGAAACCAGGTGCGGCACATCGTGCTTGAGACCACGGCGATGCTGGACGATCCCGCTGTGAAGGATCTTATGGCGCAGGCGCTCGAACTGGCGCCCAAGCAGATAGACCCGCGTCAACCGCGCCGGCTAATGATCAAGTCAATCTCAGCAAAACAGCGGCCCCGCCGACCTGCCGGGAGCTGACGGGCTTTGCGCTAGTCCGCTTTGAGCTAGTCTAGGTGGAGACTAACGCATGCACTCTCGTCCGATCCGATCTGCCATCGCCCGATTTTTGCGAGCTGCTCTTTGCTTGCTGTTCATCTCCTGCTTCGAATCGAACAGCTTTACTGCGTCGCCTCACCAGCCTGGCCCAACGGTGCCGCTGTGTTCGCGGCAGATCGTGTTTACCTCCAGCTACCTGGTGGAGACAGAACGCGGAAAGGGACCAGGATTTCTCTTTCGCATCGACAACGAAATGGCGAAGGCGATCACGCTGGTCGAGCCCGTTCCTTCAAGCGCGCACTGGTACGCCAAAGTGGGCAGTCGCTGGCTCTGGCGGGCTTCCAGTGGAGCGGGTGGCAGCTACGTGGACGCTATCAACGAGAAGGGGGCGGTCTTCGCTTATCAGCCGAAGGATGTCCCAGCTGATCCCCGGTACCTCACCGTGCCTGCGCACGGGCATTACGAATGGACCGCAAGCGAACGCGAAATTCCAGCACTCGCCTATCGGCCGAGCTGCGCGCGGTGCAACTATCCCGGCGAGCATGATTACATGGCTGTGTTTGCCTATGCGTATTTGCCACCGCCGCAGCTACATAAGGACGGGCTCCTGCCCTGCGGACTCCGCTCGAACCTCGTCCCCATGCCTCCCAAGGACACTCCAAACTAGAAAAATCACGAGAAATTGCACGAACTCTGCCGTCCCGCCGCACTAAATTCCCGTCTAGTCGGATGAAACAACCCGCAACCGGCGTCAGCCGGAAGGGTTTCTACCAGTGTTGGAGGAACAACACATCATGCAAAACAAACTTTGTACCCTCGCGCTTGCGGGCCTGCTTATGGCAGCCGGCGGCGCTGCCATCGCCCAGGAGAACACGGCCCCAGCTCCGCAGCAGGGACAGGGCTATGGTCACCGCGGGATGATGAGTCCCGAGGAACAGCTCAACCACCTCACCAAAACTCTAAGTCTCTCGTCCGATCAGCAGGCGCAGATCAAGCCCATTTTGGAAAACGCGCACCAGCAGGCGATGCAACTCCACCAGGATCAGTCCCTTGCTCAGCAGGACCGCTTTACCAAGATGCAGGCAATTCATCAGGACACCAACACCAAGATCGAGGCTGTTCTGAACGATACGCAGAAGCAGAAGTTCGAAGAAATGCAGGCGAAGAGGCAGGAACACATGCGCGGCGGACAGGCGCCCGCTCCACAACAGCAGTAAGAGTAAAACGAAGTATCCGCTTCGGCGAAGGCCGCTCACCCTAAGCGGGCGGCCTCCATTCGTTTCAGAAAGACTCCGGAAAGAACATCTCCATAAAAACATTGGCGCGGGCGTATTTCGAGGTTGTTTCGGGCACGGTCATATGACGAAAGCCAAGCTCCTCGTAGAGATGGACCGCTGCGGCCGCCCTGGTGTTTGATTCCAGGTAGAGCCGGCGCGCCTTGAGTACGCGGGCGACCGCGATTGCGAAGACCAGCAAACGGCGGCCGATTCCCTGGCCGCGCGCAGCGTCGGAGACCGTCATTTTGGCAAGCTCAAATTCGCCGGCCTTTATCGGTACTAGGGCGCAGCAACCCACCACCTCGCCATCCAGTTCGGCCACGCATATCTGACCGCCCTTCTCGAGAATCTTGCCTTGCGGATCGCCCAGAATCTCGCGATCGCCGGGTTCAATCTCGAAGTCGCGGCTGATCCAGGCCTCGTTCAATTCTTTGAATGCCTTCTCATCGCCGGGCTGGAACCTGCGTAGCACCACCCGGCCGGTCAGCGGAGGGATTTGTGTATCGGTTGCCATGACAAAAGATTAAGGCTGAATGAGCAATACG
Source organism: uncultured Acidobacteriaceae bacterium (assembly GCA_963782175.1). GTDB lineage: Bacteria > Acidobacteriota > Terriglobia > Terriglobales > Acidobacteriaceae > Silvibacterium. Next base: position 516,809 of record CAWAIX010000001.1, on the reverse strand, counting down.
TCCAATATCCTGTTAAACCAGATTGATATGATTGGCATATGAATTTCGATCTCGAGATCCGTCACCTGCGCTATTTTGTTGCCGTTGCCGAGGAGCTTCACTTCGGGCGCGCCGCGGTACGGCTCCACATTGCGCAGCCGCCGCTCTCGCAACAGATTCGAAAGCTGGAAGAGATGCTCGGGCACCAGCTATTTCATCGGACATCGCGCGAGGTGCGCCTCACCGCGGCAGGAGAGGAACTGTTGGAGCGAGCGCGTCACACGCTCAAAAAGATCGATGCAGATCTATCTGCCGTCAGGAAGGTCGGGCGCGGCGAAGCGGGAGCGCTGACAGTGGGATTTGTTGGCTCGGCAATGCTCACCGCTCTGCCACAGTTGCTCGGACGGTATCGGAAGCAGTATCCGAAGGTGGATCTGCAACTGCGTGAACTGTACACAGCCGGTCTCGTCGACGCGCTCCTGAATGGAACGGTGGACGTCGGCTTTATGCGCGACGCTGGAACAATTGAAGGACTGCGAGTGGAGGTTCTCATGGCAGAGCCGTTCGTAGTCGTGCTGCCGCGCAAGCATCTGTTGGCAGAACTGAAAACTGTTGCGGTGAAAAGCCTCCAGCAGGAGCCCTTCGTGCTCTTCGCGCGTTCGTACGGCGCGGTCGCCTGGAAAAAGACGATGGATGTTTGCGAGGCGCATGGATTTACTCCGCGCGTTGTGCAGGAGGCACCGCAATGGCTGACCATCATCAAGTTGGTCGGCGCGGGACTGGGTGTGACCATTGCTCCCGCATGCGTCTCCAAGCTCCCCGTGCCGGACACCGTATGCCGCAAGCTCCGGCCTCAATCGCAGCTCACGCACCTCGAACTTGCCTGCAGACAAAATGAAACGCGGCCCATCGCAACAGCCTTCAGCGAACTCGCGCGGCGCACGTTCTGTGGGCAATCGTGAGTTTCACCGCAGTGGACGAAAGAGACCGTAATCCTGACGCGTGAATCAGGGTTTCGCCGGTATCGCCAGTTTCGCTCCGGGCTGCTCCTGCGCTTCAGCGTGAAAGACTTCATATTGGTCATCGGTCACGCTGATATCGGCGCGGTACCCAATCACCCCGATCGCATGCGCCACGACGTGAGCCTGGCCGCTCGTCGGCAGCCAGAGTTCGTTGTTGACCAGCTTCTGGTCGAAGGTAAAATTGCTTCCTTTGCCCACCGAGAAGAGCCCGAACCCGAGATGAAAATTGTCATCGAACCGGGCGATGAGCCTCCGAACCTCGCGATCCTGCTCGTCGATCCAGATCGTACCCGAGAGTTTCTTCGAGGCATTCTCGGCCATTCCGTGAGTTTGCGCGTGAGGGTCGCCTACGAAGTCGAAGGCAAACGTGCTGCGTCCATCGATGACTTCGCGGCGGGGATTGGAAACCTTCATGATGGTGAGAATCCGGCTGATGCTCACCTCGTTTCGATCCAGTGAATGTCCCGGAGGCGTCTTCTGAGCCTTGTCGACATCCTTCATCACTCGCTCTAGCTCTTTTTTCTGCTCGTCCTGACTCAGCTCCTTGCCGTTCTTCTTCACCTTGCGATCGATCTCGTGCGAGTTGACGAAGAAAACTTCATCTTCCTCGCTCTCCGTCTTCTTTACGCTGCCATTTTTGTCCAGCTCTCGCGTGACAACGATCTCGCGGTAGGTGTAGTTCTCGCGCGTCTGGTCGAGCTTTCGTTGGTGATCCTGAACCTGCTTCATCAAAGTAGCGGCGTCCGGGATGGGAGCCGGCTTGGCAGAAACGTTCTGGGCGCCGCAGGCTAGGCCGGTGCCACACAGAATGAGCGCGGACAGGAATCGACGCATTCGCGCAGAACTCTCCTCAGGGAATGGTACGCTGGTACGATTGCCGCGGTTCCGACGCCGGTAACGCGACGCGGACCGCTCTTCAGAAAGAAACGGGGGGCGCAACATGCTACGACTTCTGTTGCGATGGTTCCTGCAGGCGGCTGCACTGCTGCTGGTGGCGTATTTTGTTCCGGGATTTCAGGTCCGCAACTTTCCCGCTGCCCTGGTCGCCGTGATCGTGATCGGACTCTTGAACGCAACGCTGGGATTGCTGCTCAAGCTGATTACGCTTCCGCTGGGAATTCTCACGCTGGGACTCTTCTTCCTGGTCATCAACGCCATCATGCTGGAGGTGGCAAGCGCCATCGTCCCCGGATTCAAGGTCGCCAGCTTCGGAGCGGCATTCATCGGAGCCGTCATCCTGGCCGTGCTCCACATGATCGTGGAGGCAATCTCCGACTAACGTTACTGCTGGACAGCGGGAGTCTTCGGCAGGGCCACACCGGCCGGTTTCTGCGATTGGGGCGAGATCACGGCCCGTCCCTCGGGAGTGTTGCGTCGCACCGAGCGCGGCCGGCTGGACGGAGCAGGCGAGACGGGCCGATCAGCTGGACGAGCGGCGCCCGCCGCTCCCATGCCTTTAGCCGGGGGGTGCGCTACGATTCCGGGCAGCACTGGCTGACTGCTGTGGGAATGATAGACGCTCCCGGCGACAATGCCGAAGCACACGACCGCTGTCGCCCCAACGCCGAAGGCGAATCGAGGAATTCCAAAAAACAAGGACCGGGGAGCCGCGGAGATTGGCGCATTGGCGCGCTCACAGGCGATCCGCGCCCTGATGCGTTCCTCCATGCCCGCAGGCGGAATAGCTAAACCAATGCGGCGAAGTACCTGATCGATGCGGCGATCGTGATCGCGGTTGGCAATACGTGGATTCATCGCGACACTCCTTCCATTTCCAGCAACGAGGAGAGCTGGCGGCGGGCGCGAAAAATGCGCGAGCGGACTGAAGATTCGGTTGTGCCGAGCACGGCGGCAATCTGCACGGTAGAGAGCTCTTCGACGGCTGAAAGCAGAAGCGCCTCGCGCTCTTTGCGCGGCAGACGTTCGATCAAGCTGAGGATGCGGTTATGTTCCTGCGAGGAAATGATGGAGTCATCCGCGCGGCGGTCCTTCGACGGCAGGACGCGCACGTAATCGGAAATATCGTCGTTTTCGGGCCGAGTCTTGGTCCGCCGCTTCCTGTCCAGAACGATGTTCCAGGTGATCCGGATCAGCCACACCCGGTGATCGAGAATGCTCTCAAGTTTGTCGCGGTGTTTGAGCACACGGAGAAATGCCTCCTGAACCGCGTCCTCCGCCTCGGCAGGATTGCGCATCACAGAATAAGCGACGCGGTAAAGGGTCGCGGAGTATTCCGTCACAAGGGCGGTGATGGTTTCGCTCGAGTCCAACGTCTTTGCCGGCGCCAACTCCATCTCAGATATCAGAGCCGGAGCCATCCAGCCGGTGAGCTGACCAGGAAATGTGCTCATCCTTACTCCCTGCTCTAAGGACGGAGAATACCTCGTTTGCGCTCATGAAAAACAGGCCCGACGCAAACGAGGAAGCCCCATGTAGAATCCGCTCAGCTTGATGCAGTGAAGGCCGATGCGGCGCAAAGCATGGTTTGAGATCCACGATCATCCTCTCTACCCTGGTTTTCTGCGCGACCTCGTGACCGATGCGCTCCAGGCCATTTGGGATGCGATGGGGATTTATTCCCCGATCGCGTCATTGCTTGCGCGCTCGATCTCCCGGTCGGGAGCCAGGCGCATCGTCGATCTCTGCTCCGGCGGAGGCGGCCCTTGGCTGCGCCTTTCACGCGAATTGCGAGCCAATGGCAGCGCCCGTCCGGCGGTTCTGCTTACTGACAAATATCCGAACCGCGGCGACATCCGCAATATACAGATCGCTACCGGGGGAAGGCTGAGCTTCCACCCGGACCCGGTCGACGCCATGGAGATCCCGGCCGAACTCACAGGATTCCGAACCATATTCTCTACGTTCCATCACTTCGGACCGGCGGAAGCCCGAGCCATCCTGAAGAACGCCTTCGAACAACGCCAGGGCATTGGAGCGTTCGAGGCTGCAAAGTGCGACATCCGCACCTTGGCCGCCATTATCTTCGTGCCGTTGCTGGCGTTGAGGCTTACGCCACGGATCCGGCCGTTCCGGTGGTCGCGAATCTTCTGGACTTACTGCCTCCCAGTCATTCCGTTCACCCTCTGGCTGGACGGCATACTTTCCTGCCTGCGCTCCTATTCGCAGACAGATCTGCGGGAACTGACCTTCGGACTCGAATCAGACGGTTATCGGTGGAAAATCGGCGAAACGGGAGGGCGCGTTCCGATTACCTACCTGATCGGATGCCCATCCTTCTCAGCCCGGCCCGAAAACGTTGGATTGCCTCGGTCTGAGGAAATCCAAATGTAAAAGCCCGCCTGACATCTGCCAGGCGGGCTCAGAAGCATCGACCAACTTTACTGCGGAGGCGCAGAACCTCCGTTGAGTTTTTGTGCGGCTATCTGCCCGGCCACCGTGGCCTTGTCCTGGTCCTTGATCTCGGCATACAGCTTCTTTGCCTGAGCGGGATTCGTCGTTTCGTAAAGCTGCGCCAGTTGAAGCTTGGCAGCAGAGGCAGGCACCGTGTTGGTTGGACTCTTGATCAGCTGCTGGTAGAGATCAGCAGCCTGCCCGGATCGGCCGCTCTGCCGATAGACGCTCGCAAGCGCCATTTTTGCCAGAGCCGCGAGACCCTTATCGTGAGAATCTGCCGCCGTTTTCAGGGCGGCTTCTGCCTGCGCTGTCTGGCCCATGTCGAGATAAGTGAGCCCGGCAAAATAGCGGGCATTGGCGCCGACATCAAACCAGCCATAGCGGTTCGCCGCATCCACAAACAGCGGGTTGGCAGCCTTGGCGCGCTCTGCGGCGGTCGCATAGGACGGCTCTCCAGGAGCGACCGGCTGACCGGGCTGGCGCAGCGGCGTGTTATAGATATCCATGGCCTGGCCGAAGGCACTTCGGGCGCTGGCCGAGCGCGAGTTGTAAACAACCACACCGGTTGCGATAAGCGCCGTAAGGACTACGACCGCGACTGCGACCCTGATGACGGCTGCGCGATGGATCTGCAGCCAGCCCAGGCCGGAAGCTGTGGCTTCAACAAAGCGGTCCTGCTTCAGCGCGTGACGTGTTTGCGTGTCCAATGTATGGAATCCTTCTTCAACCTTTTTGGCGGGAACTGGCGCATTTCCGGATCGAAATAATGCGCTTGACTATCAAGGAACGGGAAGAGGGAGAGAACACCGCCATCTTCATTCCGACCCTTTAAGGGTAACAGGCCCGGCTGACGTGGTCAAAGAAGGCAGGTCTTCGAGGAACGACCGGATTCGCGCCCGAGAATCCCGCGCAGGAATGGCGAACTCTGGCTCGGGATCCGCTCCGAGCGATTCGACGCGGGTCGCTCGGAGTGCCTCGGATAAAAAGCCCGCCAAAGTTCAGGCCGCGCGTGCCGGGTCCTGCAACTCGCCGCTCTCCATTTTCTCCTTGCAGGCGATGCAGTATGCAGTCCAGGGCAGCGCCTCGAGACGCTTGGCGCCGATCTCTTCGCCGCAGTGGATACACTCTCCGAAGCTGCCCTCGTGTAGGCGGTTGAGGGCCTGCTGTACCATTCTCAGCTGATGATGACCGTTCGTGCCTTGGCTGAAGAGAAACTCCTTCTGGTATGAAAGAACGGCCTGATCGGCTACGTCCTGCGTGTCGTCGGTTACAGTCTCACGGCCTTGCACGACGGCGGCTGACATCGAATCCTCGAGCAGCTGCTTCTGCGCGAGAAGCTTTTCCTGAAAGCTCCGCGCCGTTTGGGGGTTAAGGGCCACGTTGTTTGCTCCTTTTGCGACTTAAGTTCAAACTGCTTGGACGGCGGATGGACTGTGAAGGTTTCGTCGAAGTCAAGCAATTTTCGCCACCCGTATCTCTAAATTTTGCCATTCGTACCTCTAAATTTAGTGACTGGTCCTACTTGCCTGCCAAAGAGAGCGGCATTAGGCTAGAGACTGCCATGTATGAGGATTTCCAGGTAAAAGATCACTGGACGGGAGAGCCGCTTCGTTGCCGCTGGACGGCCAATGTCGTGGCCATTGCCACCAGGCACGCGGATGCGGTCGACATCCGCTTTGACGTGAACGGCCACCCGGTATGGATCGCGTTGCCATGCCTGGCATGGGTAGAACAGAAGAAACGAACCGGTCACATCATCACCGACTCACTGGCCGCGCAGATTGCCGGGCGCTATCTGAAACAAAGCATCGAGACCGGATATGACAATGGCCGCGAGATGTACACCATGGGTATCGAAGAGGTCCTCGACCATCTCGACCATGTTCTTCACGAGGCCGGCCACACCAGTAAGTTGCCGCCGCTGATTCCAACCGACGACGACGCACAGCCATTGCCGTAGCCCACTGCCGAGGCTCGGCCATTACAGCGGCGAATGCACCACTATCAGCCCTATGTTTCTGCGCAAGCTTCGCATCGAGCGCATCGACAAGAATGGCGAACCCCACGCCTGCCCGATCTCCTGGATCGATAACTTCGCCATGCGGAACTTCACCAATGAAGCTGTGTTCGACGACACTCTGCCCCTAGCGGACGGACTGCTCGAGGCGGGCTTCCGCGTCCCCCTCGATCGGCTGCAGGGCGCCATGGAAGACTGGTTCAGGCGCAAGGGATATCTGAAGCCTGGTGAGCGGCTCCAAATCTCGGAACCGGGTGCGCAGGCTCCTGCTTCAGCAGAACGCAGATAAACCGGCGTCGCCGTTCCTACGCGCATTTGCATCTCAGAAACCCTCCCTCTCCACAGCGAATCGCATCCCACTACTCGTTAGACCATTACAAAACGAGAACATCGGAGAGACCCATGAAGTTAGAGACATTGCACGAGCTTTACATCGAGGAACTGAAGGATCTTTATTCCGCCGAGACACAGATCACTAAGGCCCTTCCCAAACTGGCAAAGACGGCGACCAATCCCAAGTTGCGGCAGGCATTCGAGGAGCACTTGGAGCAGACCAGGAATCATGTCCAGCGTTTAGAGCAGATATTTGAGGGTTTAGAGGAGAAACCCACGGGGAAGACCTGCGAAGGCATGAAGGGGCTGCTGAAGGAAGGCGATGAGATGGCCGGCGAGGATGGAGATACGGACGTCATCGACGCGGGATTGATTTCGGCGGCGCAGCGGGTTGAGCATTATGAAATCGCGGCCTACGGTTCCGTCGCCACCTATGCCGAACTGCTGGGCGAAGATGAGGCTGTCGAGCTCCTGAACCAGACCCTGGAAGAGGAGAAGCAGACAGACCAGAAGCTGACCCTGGTAGCGAAGAAAATCAACGTTGAAGCCAAGGCAGCCTGAAATCGGGGTCCGGCGAGGACGCAAAGCGGTAACTCCAACACGCAATTCCTCCGGCGGCGGGCAACCTTGGCCCGCCGTCGTCATCTCAGCTTGAGCGGGATGGTTCGTGAGTGTCCCGTGAGAGGTTTTCTATGTTTCTGATTCTTGCGCTTGTTCTGATCCTGGCATGGATCGGCGGCTTCGTCGTTTTTCACACCGCGGGTTTCCTGATCCATTTGCTGCTGATCTTTGCAGTCATTTCGATTATCTTTCATTTCCTGCGTGGGCGTTCGTCAACCGCCTAGGGCTGACGCATGCGGCACCGAGCTGAAGGAGCTACTCGTGATAGTGCAGAAGGCTGAACACGTCGTAGTCCGCAAACTTTTCTCGGCCCTTGAGAAAGTCAAGCTCAACGGCAAAGGCGAGGCCGGCTATGTGTCCCCCAAGCTGCTGCACCAGCTTCACCGTCGCCTCCATCGTCCCGCCCGTCGCCAGCAGATCGTCCACCAGGACAACGTTCTGCCCCGGCTCAATCGCGTCCAGGTGAATTTCGAGCGAGTCAGTCCCATATTCCAGGTCATAGGTAACGCGGGCCGTCGGGCCAGGCAGCTTCCTCGGCTTGCGGACGGGGACGAAACCGGCGTTTAGCCGGTACGCCAGCGCCGGACCGAAAATAAATCCGCGCGCCTCAATGCCCAGGACAAGATCCACATCCCTGCCGATGTAGTGTGCCGCGAGCGCGTCGATCAGTTCCGCAAATCCCTTCTTATCTTTGAGCAGGGTCGTGATGTCGTAGAACAGGATTCCCGGCTTCGGAAAGTCGGGAATAGTTCGGACAAGTTCCTTCAGCGGGTCACAATTAATCGGTGCGTGCGGGTTCAATTTGCCCACTTGCAAACTCCTTGAGCTGTGAAAATTGTGTTCTTTGAGAGAACGGCTACCACGCTCCTTCAATCTGAAAAGGCCCGAGTGACGCGCCCTCGCTCTCGGCGAGATCGTGGATAACGACAGCGTCCACGCGGCTGCCGCGAGATCCCTTGCGCAGAATCTCCTCCAGATCCGCGAGTTGCTCCGGCTCGCCCGCAGCAACGACCTCAACGTGGCCGTCTTCGGTATTGCGCACCCAGCCGTTCAGCCCGAGCGCGGACGCCTCCCGATGGACAAACCACCGGAAACCGACGCCTTGCACGCGTCCTTTGACAAGGTAATGATGGACCATGATGCGGGCTTAGTGTTGCAGAAAGTGGCGGAGCACAGCAAGCGGCACAGGATCAAGCCATGAACACCGTGCCGCGACCGAAAGTGACTACGCGCGGCTGAGATACGCGCCCTCGGCCGTATCGACGCGAATTCTCTCGCCTTCATTGATGAACGGGGGCACCTGCACTACCAGCCCCGTCTCAAGCTTCGCTGGCTTCGTGACCGATGACGCCGTCGCCGACTTCAGCCCCGGCTCCGTCTCCACCACCGTAAGCTCGACCGTCTGCGGAAGCTCGATGCCTACCGGCACGCTATCAAAGAAAGACACCGTGATCTGCAAGTTCGGCGTGAGGTACTCGACCGCATCGCCGAGAGTATCGTGCTTGAGGTGTGTCTGCTCGAAGGTCTCGGTGTTCATGAAGTAGTAGTCGTCGCCATCGTTGTAGAGGAACTCCATGGGGATTTCATCGACCACCACACGTTCGATAGGGTCAGGCGAGCGGAAGCGGTGCTCGAACATGGCTCCGGTGCGCAGGTTGCGCAGCTTGGCCTGGATGAAGGCGCGCAGGTTGCCGGGCGTGCGGTGCTCGACCGAAAAGACGGCGTGCAGTTCGCCGTTGTGCTTGATGATCATGCCCGGACGCATCTGTGTGGCGGGAATCGCCATAAAAAACTAGCTCCTTGCTTCGATTTACTGGGAAATTTGCGGCGCATTCCGCCGCTCGATGCCGGCCAATACTGCGCCGGCGCGAAATCTCAACCCTCTGAATTCTAACAGGGCGACCCGCTGACCCGGCTCATACCCGCAGCCTTTACGGCCTTCCAAACAAATGAGCGAAGAACCGCCCGATCGAATGAAAAAGGCCGCCGCCGCTGCCGGTTTTTACTTTGGGCTCCTGTTGTTTTGCCGGTGTGGCTTGCGATGCCGAGGCCGCAGTCGGCGGAGCCTGCGCCGCGGCTGCTGCAGTCTCGGGCGTATCAGCAGCACTGACGGTATGTGGTGGCGGTGGCCCCGCCGCCCCGGGGGCTGCGGGATCGGGTGTCGCCTTCGCGTCGTAGGTGATCGGCACCTGTACTTCAACGTGGGGAATGCCTGCCGGCACAACGGGTTCCGTGGGCTCGAGTGGCGGCGGCTTCAGGCCTTCGCTCTCGGCGAGCGGAAACGCGGTGTCGGCAGGAGTCGAGGACGGGCCGCCAACCGATTGGGCTGGTTTGGCCAGAGCTGCGGTGTTGGCGTTTGGCAGGATTCCCGGCGCTGCGCCGGCCAACGAAACCGGCGGCGGAGCGGCGGGACATCCGCAGGGCTCGGGCTCGTTGTCCACCACCTGGTTGAGGCTGCCGTGCTCGAACTGCACCCGCTGGTTAGGCTGCACGCGGTAGAGTCCGCCCTCGAACTGGCTGGTGACCGTGACATAGGGCGCGTTCGTGCCGCGATTGTCGATACAGGTGTCGCCCTTCTGGTTGGTACGGACCCTCAGGTCGGCCTGTCCCGGCCCGGAGATCAGGATGCGCAGGTCCGGCGTGAGCAGGACGTCGGAGTATTTGCCCGGCTTGTAGCTGGCCTCGATCGCTCCGCGATCGAGGGCAATCATGAGGGCCGAATCGGCGGCCGGATCGGTGGTGTTCAGCGAGGAGTCCCGGGAAAGATGGATCTCGGTCGAGGCGCAGAGGCGCAGCTCCCCGCCGCGCGCAAGCTGCACATGGGCCGTCGCGTCGCCGGCGCGTATAGTCCCGTCGTTGCCGATGCTGGCCTTCCCGTTGGCTACGGCCAGCGACCCCGAGACCGAAACTCCCTCGGTTGGCACGTACGCGATGGGCTGCTGCTGGGCAAAAGCGGAGGCTGCGAGGATCGTGGCCGCGAAAGTGAGAGGTGTGCTGAAACGCACCTGGTCACAACTCCAGGAAATTCTTTATGAGGCGCTTGCCGTCGCTGGTAAGAACGCTTTCGGGATGAAACTGCACTCCCTCCACCGGGTGCTTGCGGTGGCGAAGTCCCATGATGGTGCCATCGGCGGTGCGCGCCGAGATCTCCAACTCTTCGGGCAGGTTTCTCTCCGAGACAATCAGCGAGTGGTACCGGGTGCAGGTCATCGGGCTCGAGAGGCTGGTGAAGATCGTCTTGCCATCGTGTTCTACCTCGCTTGTCTTGCCATGCATCAGCTTCGGGGCGCGGACGACGTCTCCGCCGAAGGCCGCCCCGATCGCCTGGTGACCCAGACACACTCCCAGGACCGGCACCTTGCCGGCGAAGCGCTGGATCAGTTCGATACTGATACCGGCTTCCTGTGGCGTGCAGGGCCCAGGCGAGAGCAGGATGCGCTCCGGATCAAGCGCCTCAACCTCGTCGACCGTAAGCTCGTCGTTGCGGCGGATGGTCATCTCGGCGCCCAACTCTCCCATGTACTGGACGAGGTTATAGGTGAACGAATCGTAGTTGTCGAGTACGAAAATCATCGCTCTAGTCCAGTGTAACGCCGCGCTCCACGGTGCTATTCTTGTGGCAGAATCGGGAGGTTCATCGTATGAAGCTCTCTGCTCTGCTGCTCCTGGGCGCTTTCGCCCTCGCCTGTGCTGCCCAGTCGAACCCGGCGGCCTCTTCCAGCCAGAGTCCGGCCAACTGCCCGGTTGTTCTGACCAGCGCCTGGCTTGCTCCGCGCATGCAGTTGCTCAGGTCGGAGGATGCGACCTCCGGAAACGCCCTCGATCTCGAGTTCAGTAACGCCAGCGGCAAGGAAATCCGCTCGATGGATCTGTCGGCGACGGTCCTGGTGAAGAAGAGCATCTACGATCTCGGCTACCTGCCTCCGATGCAGCTGCACCTCACAGCCTACGGCATCCGGAACATCGATTCGGCCTTTTCCGAGCTTCGCCGGCTGTCGCTGCCGGACCAGATCCATCCGGCGATGGTGGATCGGATCAGGCTCGAGCAGGTCACCTTTAGCGACGGCTCTGCGTGGACTCCGACGACCGACCAGTATTGCGGCCTTGCGCCCGATCCAATGCGCAGCATCGCGCGTTGACGCATCTGGTCCGGGCTGGCTCCATTTCGGCGCTCTAACCCTAACCTACCCCCTCCCCCCACTCCGGCATCTTTGCTGTATCTAATTGATTCCGCGGGTCTAGCATTTTGGGCGTGGCGCAATCTAATTGAAATCGTGGAACTTGCGAGTTCCTATCTGGGATTCTGCCTGGCAAGGGCATCTCTTGGCGTATGTAATTGATTTTATTCAGCGTTCTTTTGGATTCATCCGCTATGTGATTGCATTCAAGTTGATAATCCATTCCCAACGCTAAATCCATAAACGACGAAGCCCGGCTGGATCGCAGCCGGGCTTTTCTACTCTCTATTCTAATTTTAGCTGGTTTGGCGAAATTCTCGGCCAGTGATTCTTGTCCGCCCAAAGGGACTCTCGACGTCAGCTGCCCCCATTCTGCTTAATCAGGTAAGCGCTTGGAATCCTCGCATCAAAGGTCGCGAGTATGGCTCCATTGGCAGCGGCAAGCGCAGCCAGATGTGCGTCCGTGGTCTGTGCGGGAGATTTTGCCCATCGCGGAAGACGCGAGATGTCCTGATCATCGGTTATAAAGTCAAGCGGCGGGGATGGGGCCTTCTTCAGTTGAAGCAAGAGGGATCGTGCCTGCGCCACGGTGAATCCGTAGGCGGACACCTGAGTCAGAACCCTCACAAATCCGAGTTCTGTAATCGAACAAGTCGCCAGTCGAGGAAAGTTCTCGGCCCGGACCCAAGCAGTCATTTTCTCGTGAAACTGGTGATTGATAAGTCCCAGAGCAATGAGAGCATTCACATCGAGCAGGTATTTCATGGAAAGTTGGACAGAAGGGCAGCGACTTCTTTGCTGGTCAGAATAGGAGCATCAGGCCCGGCGGTGAGTACAGGCCAGCCAGTAACGGGATCTGTGACGATTTTTCCTTTACTCCGTCGCCTTTTTTTGGGGGTCAGAATGACCCGTCCATCCTCAACGTCCACATCGAGCGGATCGCCCGGTTCGATACCGAGCCTGCGGCGAAGAGGACTAGGAAGGACGACCTGGCCCTTTGTCGACAGTCTAGTCTGCATAGTAAGACAATCTTACCTCCAGAATCAGTGAGGATCAATCTGCAAGCCATGCTATCCTTCCCCATCCCCCTGACCATAAGCCTCAAAGGGAGACCTGATGGCGGCCACCCGGCCTTCGCTTACCGAAGAAGCCGCTGCGGCTCCGATGCCGGCCATCGGTCGCACCGCGATGCGCAAGGCCACCTGGCGGCTGATCCCGCTGATAGCGCTCGGCTACGGCACCGCCTACATGGACCGCGTCAACATCAGCTTTGCATCGCTGCAGATGAACCGCGATCTGCACTTCACCGCGACAACGTACGGGCTCGGAGCGGGGCTGTTCTTTCTCAGCTATGCAGCCTGCGAGGTGCCGTCGAACCTCCTGCTCTGTCGCTTTGGAGCGAGGCGCTGGCTCTCCCGCATCATGATCACCTGGGGTGCGCTGGCAATCGCGATGATGTTCGTGCGCACGCCGCTCGAGTTCTACATCGTGCGCTTCTTGCTCGGGATGGCCGAGGCCGGATTCTTCCCGGGCGTAGTCTTCTACCTCATGCAATGGTTTCCGCCGGAGATGCGGGCGCGCGCCGTCAGCCGCTTCTACATTTCGCTGCCCCTGAGTTCGGTTGTCATGGGAGCATTGGCCGGAGCGCTCCTGAACCTGCAGGGTCGCCTCGGGCTGGCGGGATGGCAGTGGTTGTTTCTCGTCGAAGGACTTCCGGCGGTCCTGCTGAGCGCGGCGTTTTGGTTCGGCCTGCCGGATGGCCCCGGAGACGCGAAGTGGCTGACCGGCGACGAGCGCGCGTGGGTGCTGGAGCAGATCAGGGTGGACGCATGCTCCGGCGGGCACACGCATGACGTCTGGCGTGCGCTCCGCGATCCGCGCGTGCTGCAGGTCGCGCTGATTTTTCTTTTCATGCTGGGTTGCACTTACGCCTACACCTTTTCTGCTCCGGCAATCCTGGAGCGGCTCACCTCCTGGGACGCGACGAAGGTCGGCTTCCTGATTTCGACGATGAATGTGCTCGCCGCCGCAGGGATGGTGCTCAACGCACTCCATTCAGACCGGAGCAGCGAACGGCACTGGCATGTGGCTATTCCTTTCATCGTGATTGGCGGCGGCTATCTTGTTGGAGGACTGTCCATGAGCGCCTGGCTCGCGGTCCCGGCGTTTGCGGCGGTAGTGATCGCACACTCGTCGATGCAGGGGCCGCTGCTGGCGCTTCCTCCGATGTTTCTGAAGGGCAGGAGCATGGCCGCGGGAATTGCGGCGATGAACACGGTCGGCATGCTTGGCGGTTTTCTCGGGCCGTACTGGATGGGCGTCGCGAAGGATCTGACTGGCGACTATCAGCGTGGCCTGTTGACACTTACGCTTCCGGCGCTGGCCGCGGCCGGCATTACGCTCTGGATGCGCAGAGCAACAACGCTGAACCCCCTCGGCACTCAGCCTTAAGCCGGAACTCTACCTCCCATATCTCCAGAGGCCCACTTCTTCGCCGGAAGCACCCTCGTATCAATAAAAACTATCGTGCGCAAAAGCGCGGGACTTTCCCTCTTGACTCTCGACCCCTTTTGCTCCTAAATTTTCAAATCAAAACATTAAAACGTTTTAAATAAGAGGAAATTCGCAAATGAGGCCGACAATTCAAACTCTACCCCACCTCGCGCGGCGGCTCTTTCCCATTTGGATTGTGGCGCTTTGCGCCTGTCCAGCGGCGTCCTCTCAGGCTGGCCGCGGCGGAATCAACGGATTGATCACCGACTCCACGGGGGCCGCGATTCCCAGGGCAAAAGTCACGGCCGTCGACGTTTCCAACGGAGTTAGCCGCTCCACTGTCGCAACCGCCGCCGGCTTCTACTCCTTTGTCTCGCTCGATCCCGCCACCTATACGGTCACGGCCACTGCGAATGGATTCGAGACTGTCACCCATGACAATGTCATCGTCAGCGTCGACCAGGCCAGCGAGGTGAACATCACGCTGAAGGTCGGCAGCGCCAGCGAGGTCGTAACCGTCACAGGCACAAATGAACTCGCCGAGGGAACCAACTCCACCGTCGGCCAGTTGATCTCCGCGCAGACCATCGATCGCGTGCCGCTGCTCACGCGCAACGTCTATGACCTCGTACAGTTGAGCCCCGGTGTTACGCCTGCCAACGGCGCGCCGAATTCGTCGAGTTCCTTCGACATCACCAATATCTCTACCGGACGCCCTGGTGTCGATGTCTCCTCTTACACCTTCAATGGCGCGATCGTAGGCTCGGTTTATTACATGGTCGATGGCAGCCCCGTGGGCATCGCTGAGAATAATGCTGCCGCCATCATCCCCGCGCTCGACATTCCGGAAGAGGCCGTCGAAGAAATCCGAGTCGAGACGCAGAACACGCCCGCCGCCTACCAGAGCGGCGGCGCGGGTGTGATCAGCCTGGTCAGCAAGTCCGGCACCAGCGCCTTTCACGGCAGCGCCTTCGGATATTTCCGGCCCGACGTTCTCGCCGCGAACGAGTACTTCAACAAGCAGAGCCAGATCAGCAACGGCCAGCCCAACACGCCACCATCATTCCACCGCTATCAGGCGGGCGGGTCAATCGGTGGCCCGATCCTGAAGGACAAGCTCTTCTTCTTCGGCGATTACGAATACACGACGCAGGCCCTCTACGACGGGTCGAATTACTTTACGGTGCCCACCAGCGCAGAGCGCACTGGCGACTTTTCGCAGGACAGCTTCACTATCTACGATCCGACGAAACCTGAGAACCCCGACGGCACCCGCCAGCCCTTCGTTAACAACGTCATCCCGAACCCCAATCCTATTGCCGTGAACTTTCTGTCGCACATGCCCAAGTGCAATGTCGGTGCGAGCTGCGACCAGGACCCCAACGGCACGCAGAACAACTTTTTCCTGCCGGGTGTGGACCCCACCACGGCGCAGAGGTTCGACATCCGCATTGACTGGAACCAGAGCCAGAAGCAGCATATCTTCGGGCGCTTCTCGTTCGACCGGCTTTTCAATTCCACCTTCAACGCCTTTGGCAACGAGTGGGATCTCAACTACGCCCAGAACGTCACCAACGGACGCAACATCCTCATCGCCGACGACTACACCCTGAATCCCACTACCGTCCTGCAATTGCGCTACTCCTTCACGCGCCATTACGAAAACCAGGGCGGCGATCCACAGCAGGTCGGCACCGACATCACCAGCCTCGGTTTTCCCGCTTCGCTCGCTGCCGAGCAGAATTACAAGCTGCTGCCCTTCGCCATCTTCAACGACTACGTTTCACCCAGCGGAAATACCCAGGGTGTCGGCGGCACGGCCAACTACAACACCTTCCAGTACGCGAGCGAGAACAGCGATGTGAGCATCGCCCTCACCAAGGTAGTGAGTAAGCACTCCATTGACACCGGCTTCGAATGGCTGAAGCGATTTCTCAACGTGGGACAGCCCATCGCGCCCGCCGGATCTTACGCCTTCGATTATTCGGCGACCGATCAGCAGACGTCTCCGGCGAGCGGCATTCTCGTCGGTGGCAGCGACTTCGCCTCATTTCTTGTCGGCATGGGAACCGTTCCCGGGACCGAGTCCAACAACTACCCCAACTTCTCCAAGGACCTTTTCGCCGCCGAGGCCAACGGCTACTTCGGAACCTTCATTCAGGACAGCTGGAAGCCGACGAAGAACCTTACCATCACCGCCGGCCTGCGCTGGGACATCTTCCGCGGCCGCACCGAGCGTCACAACCGCCTTGAATACTTCGATCCGAAGGCCGCAAACAGCGTTGATGGCGTCTCCTACACAGGCGCCGAAGTCTATGTGAACGGAAGTAATCGCTCGCCTTTCAATACAAATCTGGGCAACTTCGGCCCGCGCCTGGGATTCGCCTGGCAGGTGGCCGACAATCTCGTCTTCAACGGCAGCGCCGGCATCTATTACGGACCGAGCACGCAGATGGTCGGCAGCGCGTCTCTCGACAGCGACGGCTTCGCCTCCTACACCGCCTGGGACGCCACCTGCTTCACCGACGCGGGCAACACCACGTTCAACGGCACCAGCCTCTGCTCCGGAGCGCCCGCCGGCAGCCCTGCCCCGAGCACCACCGGAATCTACTCGCTCAGCAATCCTTTCCCCAACGGAGTCGTCCCCACCTTCACCACCGCTCCCGCAGGATTGGCGAACAATCTGGGCACGACGCTGAGCACCGTGTTGCACTCGCAGCGCACGCCCACCATCTACAACTTCAACTTCGGCTGGCAGTATGAGTTTCCGCATCAGGTTGTGCTTAGCGCCGCGTATGTCGGCAGCCGCGGGCTCTTCCTGCCCTTCAGCAAGGCCGACCTGAATACGCTCGACCTCGGCACCATCGGCCAATACCAGTCGGCCCTCATCAATAACTCGGTGCCCAATCAGTGGGCGGCGATCCAGCCGTCGACCAACGCCAATTACGGCTCGTCCACCGTGCCGCTGTTTATCGCGCTGCAGGAGTTCCCGCAGTTCGGCAGCGGCAACTACGGCGACGGCAACGGCGTCCTCGTCAACGGATACCCCGGCGGCGACTCCGAGTACAGTTCGCTGCAGGCTAAGCTGCAGAAGCGCCTCACCAGCCACTTCTCCATGCTCGCCGGATTCACCTGGGCTAAGCTGATCACCGACGACGGCAACCCTCCCCTCGGATTCGTCGGCTCTCACCTCGGCGCGCCGCAGGACTGGAAGAACCTCCAGTACGAGCACGCCGTCAGCCCGCAGGACATCCGCCGCCAGTTCACCGGACAGGCCTCATACGACTTGCCCTTCGGCCCTGGACGTGGCGTCGATCTCCGCGGCGTGAGCAACGCCTTCCTCGGTGAGTGGACGGTGAACGGCATCTTCTACTGGAGTACCGGCATTCCCGTCGCCTCGCCGGTCGTCGGAGCGCCGTTCTCCTACTTCAACCAGCGCCCCAATCTCACATGCAACCCCGGACTCAACCCGCCGCATACTGCAACGGCGTGGTTCAATCCTGATTGCTTCGCCTTCCCGGCCACTCAGTTCGTGCCCGGAACGGCGCCCGCCTACCTCGACAGCGTCCGCGCCATGGGAGCGAACAACGTCGACCTCTCCGTCTACAAGAGCTTCCAGATCAGAGAGTCCATGGCCGTCCGCATCGAGGTCTCGTCCTACAACGTGGCCAACCGCCCGCAGTTCGGCATGCCCCTGGTCCCCGACCTGACCACAACCATGTCTCTCGGACAGCAGGCCTCCGGCTTCGGGTCTGTCGGGACGACGATCAACACACCGCGCCAGTTCCAGTTCGCGGCGAAATTTACGTTCTGAAGGCGGAGAGTCCGATGAGTGCGTTGGTCAGTTGGCAACAGCTGGCTGGCAGCCAGTTCGCTGGAAATGCCCCACAAGAGCAATCCTATTAATTTGGTGGAGCGGCTGAGCTATAGCTCTTGAAACCTGCATCCGCCATTCCACGTTGTGCTTCAGGGTTTTTCATGAAGGTTTCCCATACAAAGCCGGTGCGTAGATTCTCCGCCATGAGCATCGTGATGCCCGTGTCGATACCGACGATGTCATTGTCATACCACTTTTTCAGCGGATTGAACGCATCAACGAAGCCGTAGCGGCTCCAGGCCTGCGGGTAATGAGCCTTGATGTTTTTCAGGACACGCAAGGTAGCGTCAGGCAGAAACGGTAGTGAGCCTCCGGCGGCTGCGGGAACCACAGTCCCATCGATAGGGCCCGTAGACGGTGGGCCGCCCCAGACCACATAGCCGTTTTCGGAATCGGAGGCAGTTATCCCCCAGAGATCGTTGCTGTAATCGGGAAAGGTCTTACCCAGTTCCACGCAGAAGAGACGGTGAGCATCTGTGGCGATGGCTGAGTTCTGAAAGTAATCCGCGTACTTGTCGCGTTTGTGGCGGAAGTCGAACCAGGCCTGGGAGTATTGGTGAATAAAGAGCGGTGCGAATGAGCCAATATAGCGAAGTCCGTCGTATTCGAAGGTGGTCCTTTTCCAAGCTAACCAGGCTGCTGGCGGGAGTGGATGAGTCGAAGAACCCATACCCAGCAGATAAATCATCATCAACTCGCTGTAGTAGTCCCATTTGGAAGGAAGAAAGCCGAGCTCAGGCGTCCATCCCATAGACAGCAGAGTGATGTCTTCTGATAACCAGGCCCAGTCCACGCGGTCAAAAATTGCATGGGCAAGCTCGAAAATGTCGCGATCCCGAAAGTGCTGGCGGCAGGTAAGGATGCCGCAGAGCAAGATTGAAGTATCAATGGAAGAGACTTCGGAGTCCCATATTCTTTCGCCAGTATTGATATTGGCAAAGTGAAAGAAAAATCCGCGATGTGTCGGCAGCTTCTTCCAAAGAAATGAAAGCGTCGTGATGACGCGCAGACGCGCGTCCTGGTGGGAAATAAAGCCGCGCTTTTCTGCAATGCAGATTGCAGTCAGGCCAAACCCGGTTGACGCGATACTTGCAGCCACACTGGTGTCCGTTATGCGCACGTTGCAACGGTCTTTAATCAATCCAGTTTGCGGATTAGCTTGCTCCCAGAAGAAGAGGAAATTGCTTCGTTCGAGATCGTCCAGAAACTGATCATCTTCAGGCAACAGCCCGGTCGGCGGAGGAAGAGGTGCTGGTTCTCTACGCTGGCCGTCAGGCCGCTGTTGCACAGGTACCTGTGCGAATACAGGAAGACCCTTCCACTGGGCGAGGGGCAGACCGAGGGAGACAGTGGCCATTTGGCGCAGCAGCTGGCGCCGGGAACTGCAATTCTCGCGCGTATCGGTTAGTTCGCGAATTTGCGCTTTGTTTCTTCTATTGATTTCATCTGCACTTTCATCCACGCTCATCAGGCCATCCGGTTTTTCTGGGAAAAACTATCCCAGGTCACACTTATTGAATAATAGACGCAAGGGCGCCCGCTAGACCCGGTCCGAGGGGGCATCCACTGCCCAAGTGCGTACCACATTTGCCGGTGTTGAATGATGGGAAAAAAAGCTGTCTGGACGATCATCGCAGTCGTCGTAGTTGTGGCAGTCGCGGTCATTTTTCTGTTGCTGCGTGCGCACCGGCTGAGGTCGATTGCCCTACGGCAAACAATTCCGATCGAAGGTGCGGTGATTCGGCGCGATGCTGACACGGATAGAGAGCTGCCGCTAGCAGATGTCGTGATCACAGCATCGGATGGCGTGAAGACTGTCACGACTCAGTCCGATGCTTCCGGATATTTCAAGCTAGTCTGGAAAAAAGGAGTCTTGTCAGAAAACCCTGTTATTGTCAGTTTCCGACATCCGTCTTACGAACCGCTTGAGTTGACGGTACAAACGGGAAGACTGGAGACTCCGGCCAGGCTATATATTGCGGCGATGATTCCGATTCCCCAGAAGACCGCAGCTGAGTCCAGGCGTCCAGAGACAGTAGTCTCGAATATCCGGGTGAGATACACGATCAATTCCCGGACCGAGTCAAATGTGGGTAGCGCAGTCAAGACCTTTCAAGTTGTCAATAAGGGGAATGTGCCCTGCAAGGATCAGGCCCCGTGTTCGCCGGATGGAATGTGGAAGGCATCTACTGCATCGGTGTCGATGGATGCGGGACCGGACAACGCATTCGCCAATGTAAGAGCCTCCTGCATTGCGGGGCCATGCCCGTTTACGCGGATTGACTCAAGCGGATTTGTTCATGGCGGGCGCTACATCCGGCTTTCTGCCCTGAACTGGTCGGATACGGCTACCTTTCTGATGGAGGCTGAAGTCTTTCACAACGCAATCGTTTCCAATGTTCGCGAGTTATATCCTGTCATTTTTGATCGGACGCTCAACTTTACGCTGCCCCCAACCCAGGAGGGCGTGAGTCTTGAGGCGGATATCGATGGCTCTCCCATCGTGTTTCCTCTGAGTACCAACCCTAATTTGAGCTGGGCCACATGTACGGTCCGAACTGATACGCAAAAAGAGAAGACCGAGGTCTACCGTTGTGAACTGAAGCCGGGTTATCGATTCTGATTACCCCATGACATGGATTATGTGGGGCTAGAAAGCTGCGGAGGATTAGTCCGGTAAACGCGCTTCAATCCAGCGATCTAACTGGGCTGTGATGGGCTTTCATTTGTGATAAATCGCCACCGCACTCACCAAAGCTGAGTACACCGTGGACGCTTCGCGCAATCAGAAGATGTGCTTGATGCCCTTGCCGACGCCGATGGCGATCTTGCCTGTCCCTTTCACCGTGCCGACAGCGACGTGCGTGCCCGCCGCGGCGCCGCCTTTGCCAATGTCGGTCGCCGCGTTAATCGGATGCAGCGTCGCCAGATCCACGGCGCCCTTGCCGGTGCCCACGGCGAGACTGCCCGCGCCCTTGCCCACTCCCTTGCCGATATTCCCCGCGCCGCTGGCCATTTCGCCGCCCGCGCTGCGGCTATGCTTCTCGTTGTGAGCGGCTTTGGAATGCTTTCCGGAGTTGTGGTCGGGCGTTTGATCAGAAGTCGCTTGGCTCCACGCCGGGGCCACAACAGCCACAACAAATATCGCGCAGGTCAAAACAACCAGCTTCCATCTCATGACACGACTCCGCCCGGGCATCTGGTCTCTATTCTGGCTTGAACTCGGGCCGGCCACAAGAGTTGCGGGGGACGTGGCGGAATAAAATCGCTTGGCCGAGTATTTCTCGCCAGCAGCTATAACGGAAATAGGGAACAAAGAAGCCCGGCTTTTGCAGCCGGGCATTCGTGTTTTTTGGTTCATTTTGAAGGATTGAGCTGGAATCGGCTGAGGCACCGAGGGTTATCAAGTGCTACCTCATAGAAAACAAGGCAGAAACTCGCAAAATCCACTAAATCAATGACGTGTGCCGGATTAAGACCTATAGACCGCCGATAAAATCTTTGCCATGAATCGATTACAGAGCACACGCAAAGATATGGGGGAGGGGGATCCTAGTAGATCCAGTAGAAGATCACCAGCGCGATCCCCACGACGTTCCAGTTCACTGTGCCCGGAACGAAGCTGCCGAACATGGTCAGCAGGAGGCCGATCGCGTAGACCAGCCTCATATACGGATCCTGCCGCTCGCACTCTTTAGCCTGCTGTTGCTGTGCCGTCGTCGTGATATTCATAACCGCCTCCTGACAGAGATAGGATCCCTCCATTCAGGCGCGGACGGCAGTATGCTTTGTCAGCAATCCGACATGACGGATGTCATGCTACGAATCGCGTCGTTCTGCTCGACCTTTTAGTAGTAGAGATACTTCCGCCACTTCTGGTCGGAGTGGCCGATCATCCGCATGATGTGACGGCTGGTGTGCAGCGAGAACGGACGCGGCTCCCGGATCAGCTTCATATCCAGCAGTTCGTGCAACAGCTGGTTGCCCTTCCTGCGGTTGCACGAGTGGCAGCACGCGACCAGATTCTCCCAGGTGGAGAGCCCGCCCCGTGACCGCGGATGCACATGGTCCAGCGTCAACAGGGAGGAATGCAGCGTGATCCCGCAGTACTGGCAGGTGTTTCTGTCGCGCAGCAGGATGTTCTTCCGGGACAGCGCCCGCGTCTGATGCGGGATGCGCCGGTACTCGAGCAGCCGGATCACCGACGGCATCGGCATCCGCACCCGCGCGGCATGCAGGACGGCGCCTTGCTCCTCCTCGGTTTTGGCCACGCCCTTGAGGACCAGCACCAGGGCCCTCCGGGCCCCGCAGATGTTGATCGGCTCGTATGATGCGTTGAGCACCAGGACGGGGGTCTGCATGGCGGAGTTGAACCGTGCCCGCGGCTCAGGCGTCTCGCCATGCGGCAGGGTGTGGCATTTGGCGAGCGACTTCTGTTTTCGTGCGTGAACGGATGATTTACCCAGCGACATTCTCGTCTCCCCGTCTGTGTGTTTAGACTCCGCTTACTGCGGCTTGCCTCCATCCCAAATGGCGACATCCTCGTGCATCGGCACGTCGTCCGGTGTTCTCGCGGCCGCTGCTCTCGGATGGAATGCCTCGATCTGTCTGCGCTGCGCCCGCGCCGCGGTAGCCACCCAGACGCCGCCGGCTCCCGCGCGCCGGAGCGCCTGCGAACACGCCCGGGCGGTTGCTCCGGTCGTGTAGATATCGTCCACGAGCAGCACCTGGTGCCCCTGTACCCGGCCCCCATCCGGCACAAAAAAAGCGCCACGCAAATTGCGCCGGCGCTCGGTCATGCTCAGACCAGCCTGACTTTGAGTCGCGCGTTGCCGCGCCAGCACCCCCGGGGCGAATTCGCCCTCCCAGTCGGGACGCAACTGCCTCATGGCGCGGATGACCCCCGAAGCCAACAGCTCCGCCTGGTTGAAGCCGCGCTCTGACTGTCTCGCCTTAAAGAGCGGAACCGGAACTACCAGCATTTTCGGCGGCAGGTTCGGACTGGCGGCAAGACGTGCGGCGATCAATGCGCCAAGGCGGCGGGCAATGGGTTCAAGCCCCTCGTACTTCAGGAGGTGCAGCAGCGAGCGCATGGCGCCCTGGTAAAGGCCATGCGCTACTGCCATCTCGAACTTCGGGGGCGCCAGCCTGCATTGGCGGCAAAGGATGCCTTCGCTGGGTCTCTCTCCGAAGTCAGCGACGGCGAGGTCTTCTCCGCAGCGGGAGCAAAGTGATGCGGATTGTGAAGGAAGGTCGCTCCAACAGGAGGCGCACACCGGAAGGCGTGTCAGCCGGGAGAGGGGAGTCTTACAGATGCGACAGTCGGCGGGAACAACTACGGAAGTAATGCTATCGAGGGGACTTCGGAGCACGCGAACCACAGCCCGCCACGCCATAGCCTGGCTCGACGGCACGTCCTGGGTTAGCGGGTCAATCTGACTGCAGAAGACTCACCTCACGCGCTGCAAACCGGATTTGGTATCCAGCTTGCAATTGCTCAGAGTATACCTCGATTTGCAAGCCAGAACAAAAGGCACGGCCTCTGCTGTTTTGCCCCTTGGTACTTCTGAACCGCTGGTTTCGCTGATACACTCAGCGTTTCCGTGCGTGGAGACTGCTTCCCGACGCAAAAAACGTAACGACAGATTGACAGCTGAGGAGAATCTTTTGCCTGACCAGCTCGAATTTCAATCCTTTGTCCCAGCAACTGAGACGCGACCAGAATTCACGGTACGCGCTGTGCTGCTGGGTTGTATCTTCGGACTTCTGTTCGGGGCGGTCACGGTATATGTCGGCCTGCGCGCCGGGCTGACGGTTGCGGCATCGATTCCGATCGCCGTCCTTTCGATCAGCGTGCTTCGCGCCCTGGGGCGCGCTTCCATTCTCGAGAACAATATCGTCCAGACGACGGGAAACGCGGGGCAATCGATCGCTGCGGGCGTCATTTTCACGCTTCCAGCGCTGATCTTTCTCGGATTCGACCTGGAGTATGCCAGGATCTTCATTCTGGCGCTTCTAGGTGGCTGGCTCGGCGTACTCTTCATGATTCCGCTGCGGCGTCAGCTTATTGTCGAAGAGCACGGCAATCTTACCTATCCCGAAGGAACGGCGTGCGCCGATGTGTTGATCGCCGGCGAGCGTGGGGGATCGTTCGCAAGCCGGGTCTTCTTCGGGCTTGGGTTAGGGGCGCTGTACACGCTCTTCCAGAATGAGAACCTGCTCGGCGCATGGCCGGGCACTCCCAATTATCAGCCGAAATGGCTGCCGGGGGCGGCGCTGCGTGCCGAGGCCACCCCGGAGTACCTGGGCGTGGGTTACATTATCGGCCCTCGGGTCGCCGGGGTGCTTTTTGCGGGCGGTATCTTCAGCTGGTTCGTGCTGATGCCCGCGATCCATTTCTTCGGATCTAATCTGCCAGGTCCAATTTATCCGGGAGTGGTGCCAATTTCGCAGATGTCGCCCAGCGATCTGTGGCGGACTTACGTGCGGCCCATGGGAGCGGGCGCGGTGGCGGCTTCGGGGCTGATTACGCTTCTGAAAACATTGCCCACGATCATCGGGGCGCTCAGTGCGGGAATCAAAACATTGGGCAAGGGCGCTGCCATGGCGTCTTCCAGGCGGACGGAGCGCGATCTGCCAATGAGCGTAGTCGTCGGTGGAAGCGGGCTGCTGGTGCTGCTGATGTTTCTGTTCCTCACGCTGAAGCCGGTGCCGGGAGCGCAAGTTGGCTGGTTGGCGAACCTTGCTGCCGCGCTGCTGGTAGTTCTTTTCGGGTTCTTATTCGTCACCGTTTCTTCACGGATTGTGGGGCTGATTGGGAGCTCGGCGAATCCCATCTCCGGCATGACGATCGCCACGCTAATGGCGACGGCGGCGATTTTCCTAGTGAAGGGCTGGACTGCGCCGGCTTTCGGGGCGCTTGCGATCACAATCGGCGGCGTAGTCTGCATCGCCGCGGCAAATGCCGGTGATACTTCGCAGGATCTGAAAACTGGTTTCCTGATCGGCGCGACTCCGTGGAAGCAGCAGATTGCCGTGATGGTGGGCGTGATGGTTTCGGTGTTTTCGATCGGTATCACACTGAACGCCATGAACAAGGGGCTTGAGCAGTTCCTGCCGATGAAGTCTCCGGTCGCTTTCGATCTGAGTTCGCCTATGGACGGGGTGCAGGTGCAACAGCAACACTTCAGTCGCGCACGGTTTCTCCTGACGAAGCCGGACAATACCACGGCGTTCGTTGATGGCAGTCAATATGTTCTGCTGAATGCGCTCGGATCGAAGACGCTGGCGGATGGGAAGTATCTGTTCAATCCCGAGAGCGGGAAGATCGAGATCCAGTGGGTGCAGGGAATTGGAAGCGAGAAGGCCGCAGCCCCGCAGGGCCGGCTCATGGCCACGGTAATCAACGGCATTCTGTCGCGCAAGCTTCCATGGGGACTGGTGCTGCTCGGGGTCTTCCTGGTAATCGCGGTTGAACTGCTGGGTGTGCGGTCGCTGTCCTTTGCAGTCGGATCGTACTTATCGATTGGGACCACGCTGGCGATTTTCTGCGGTGGGATCGTTCGCTGGATGGTGGATCGCGCGGTGGCTCGGGCCGGTGGCAGTTCGGCGGAGACCGAGAGCGAAGTTTCTCCCGGCTCGCTCTACGCGAGCGGCCTGATCGCGGCCGGCGGGATCATGGGGCTGCTCGGCGTCGCGCGAAAGCTCTACGAAGCGGCCACCGGGCGTGAGATACAAGTGTGGTTCGCGCCGAGTTCTGCTCTTTACCAGCTTCTTTATCGCGAGCCACTTTCGGTGGTGATGTTTGCGGCGCTTGCATTTTCGCTCTATTACTTCGCGCGGAAGCCGCTGGGCGGGAAGTGAGGGCCGCTTACGACCGTTGGTGGAACTGAGCTATAGTCTCAGGCCTCGGGGGCTTCGTCAGCGCGCTCACCACGACCAGGCAGAGCACGGCAGCGAGCAGCGCGGGGAAGATTGCGTCGCGCTGCGCTACGACAGCGGGCAAGTGATCGTGGATGAAGGCTGAATCCCAGAAGACAGTGACGAATGTTCCGGCCGCGATGGCACTGACCGCTCCGGCTGCGTTGGCGCGCCGAGAATAGAAAGCGGCAAGTATGACGGGAGTCAGCGCGGCAGAGTAAATCGTGTAGGCGTAGAGCGTCTTCTTCAGGACGGATTCTGTGCCCAACGCCTGATATAGCGACCAGATGCCGAGCAGCACCACCATGAGCCGCGAGACGATAAGAATTCGCTTGTTGGAAGCGCCGGGTGCGATGTAGCGCACGAAGATGTCGTTCACGAGATTGGTCGCGGGCGAAAACAGGTAATTGTTCGCCGTTGAAATGATCTTCGCGAAGATCGCGCCCATGAGCAGTGCCCCCAGCCACGCCGGCAATCCGTGAAGAGCCGAATAGGCAAGAATTTCTCGCGGATGTTGGGAGACCTCGCCCGAAGGAAAGCGGGCCGATCCGACGATGGCCAGGGCGACGATCACGGTTTCCAGAACCACAGTGCCGATGATCCATCCGACGACGGCGACACGCGCATCTTTTTCGGACTTCGCGGAGAAGAATTTCTGGTACATCGACTGATTGCCGAGCATGAGCAGGCATGTGGGCACACTGAGCTCAAGAGCCTGGATAAGCGAGAGGTCGCCCAGCACCTGAAAGTGGGTTGCCGGCAGCGCGCTGATGCACGGCGCTCCATCCACCGACGGCGTGGGTCAGCACAGGGAGGGCGATCAGCATAGTGCACGTGGCGAGCAGACCGATAACGACGTCCATGTACGCGACTGAAGACATGCCCGCGATCGCGGTAAACACGATTACGAATGTCGCAA
Source organism: uncultured Acidobacteriaceae bacterium (assembly GCA_963782175.1). GTDB lineage: Bacteria > Acidobacteriota > Terriglobia > Terriglobales > Acidobacteriaceae > Silvibacterium. The sequence goes on along the minus strand of CAWAIX010000001.1, from coordinate 490,096 downwards.
TGATGTATTTGCCCAGTGTCGCGCTGATGACATCTGGAAAAACCAGGTGAAGAATGTCCCCGCCGCCGATGAGCTGATAGCTCGTAATTGCCGTATAAGCGAAGAGAACCGCGACCACGCCCAGCACGCGCGCTGTCTGGTTGTAGCGCGCCTCGAGAAGGTCGGGAATTGTAAATTGGGCGAATCTTCGCGCGCGCGGGGCGATGAAGTAGATAAGCAGCAGGCCGGCCCATCCGCCGCCGCCCTGCCACAGCGCGACGAAACCGTGCTTGTAAGCGTTCTCGGCCCCCCCGAGAAGCGAACCCGAGCCGATCCAGGAGGAAAGCAGAGTGAACACGAGCACGAATGCAGAGAGGGAACGGCCCGCGACCAGATAGTCGGCTTTTGTTTTGACCTTGTGCAGGCGGCCGAGCGAAACGCTCAACAACGTGATGACAATTGCGCCGAGAACTACGGCGTAAAGTGGTGACATTCCGGGTCCTGGGGAGATTGCTAGAGTAATCGGTAGTCTACGGGAGTCGGGCACTATTGTCAGGCGTTGAATGCGTTCTCTATGTCAGCCATGGTCCGCCCCGCGACCCGCACACGCTTGTTTCGTGAGTGCTCGCCTGAAGCAAGTTCGATTGCCGAACGTGGCACGTCCAGCAGAGATGCGAGCCAGGATATCAGCTCGGCGTTGGCGCGACCGTCAATGGGCGGCGCGGCAACTGCAATCCTGAAGATGGTGTTCGCGCCGTCCTGCATGAGCCCGGCGAACTGGGTGCGTTGAGCGCGTGGCGCGACGCGTACGAGGAATGAGACGTGGTTGTCGCTCGCCGGGCTTTCACTCCGGCCCACTCTGAGATCTCGCGCGGTCCGAACAGGGCCGTGCCGATGCGCACCACAGTCGAGCCTTCCTCGATGGCGATTTCGAAGTCTCCAGACATGCCCATGGATAACTGCGACAGATCGAGTGAGGAGTGTCGCGAAGCGAGTTCATCGCGTAGTTGGCGTAATTGCCGGAAGCAGATTCGGGTGGTTTCCGGATTGTCGTCGAACGGCGGTACCGTCATAAGGCCCCGCACGTTGAGGTTGAGAAGGTCCGGTATACGGTTAAGCAATTCGCCAAGCTCATGACCTGTGGGATCAAGCCCTGTCTTGGCCGGCTCGTGGCTAAGCTTGATTTCGAGCAGCATGGGGATCCTACGGTTCAGCTTTTGCGCCGCGTCATTGAGGCGTTCGGCGAGTCGGATTGAATCGATTGTGTCGACTGCTGAAAAGATTTCGGCAGCCTTCGCAGATTTGTTCGACTGCAGATGTCCGATCAAATGGACTTCGATAGGGCTGTCGAGATCGGCCAACTCGCGCCGTTTGCGCTCGAACTCCTGTACACGATTTTCCCCGAAGAGCATTACGCCAGCTTCAGCAGCCTCTAAGATGGCATGCGCGGGATGAGCTTTCGAGACAGCCATCAAACATACCTCGTGGCGAGGGCGACCCGCAAGCTTGCAGGCGTGCACGATGCGCTCTTCAATCGCGGCCAATCTATCTTTGAATGTGATCACAGTTCCTATCTTATCGAGCGGGATGATGTTGGTCTGTCGCAAGAGAAACGGGCGATACCGCGTTCCCATGCTGTTTCGTTATCTTTGGGATTAAATTCTGAGCGCCGAAAGCGCCAGCTCTCACTGATACTTCAAAGCGAATCGCCCGCGTATCCAGACACGGACGGAGCGATTTGATCCGGCAACTCAGGATTCCCTGCAATTGAGAAGGATCAGACCCACAAAAATCAGGCAGAGCGGCCAGATCCAGCTGGCGACGTGAATGATCTGCGCGTGTCGCGGGGCAGAGGATTCGCCGTCGGCTCCGCGCAGCTTGAGCAACCTTCCCCATCCCGCGGTCGCGCCGAGCAAGGCGATCGGCGTATGGCTCATCTCGGCATAGAGCTCGTCCCCTGATGTTGCCGGTTGCGTGAGTGTGAGTGAGCAGCAGCGCACCGCAGGCAGTGCAGAGCGCAGGGAAGACGAGAGCGGCTTTCTCCGACGTGACGCGGCCAGCCCATCGCTGACCTTGGAATTTCGAGACGAGAGCGAGCAGGCCGGCTACGAGCACGATCAGGCCTGCCCACTGGTGGTTATATTCCGACCACTTCCGGACGATGGCAGAACCCTGGCTTCCTCCAGAATAAGACTCGTCTTCGAGGGCCACCTTGAGGGGCGCGGCTTTGGGAAGCTCCGAAACGGGTGGGCTTTGCATCGCAGGCGTCTTCCAGCTCATGCGCTGGACGATTTCCTGCTTGTTGAGCTCACGTCGATAACAGCGAGGCCTTGTCTACGAGACGTTAAACGGGATCTGGCCCCGGGTGATATGGCCGTCGACTGCGAGCGCCTGCCAGCGCAACTCGTATTTCCCCGGTTGCAGCTGCACCCGAGCGATCAGTTCGTTCGGCTTGACCTGCTTCGATAACGAAATGGATGTTATCTTGCCATCGGATGAGACAACGCTGAGGCTGGATCGGACGCCGTCGACTCTCGAATTGAACTTGAGATCGATATTGAGCGACGGGCCGTAGACGGTTTCATTCTCTTTGGGAGTCGATGCGATGAGAACAGCGTGGGCGAATGCCAGAGACGAAGAAACCAGCAGACAAGCCAAAACCGTCGTGACGCTAAGAACTTTTGTTTTCATTGTGTCCCTGATTCAGGATACCCTTTTCGGTTCGACCTGCTCAATTGACAATTGAGGCTCAGAGAGAGGCCGCCCTCACCGATTCTCCTGTCAGCGCCGCTGCGCGCGCCTCAGCGTAGGCAGCGGCTCCCATGAGGGCGCAGCGGCTCTCGAGGATGATGCGCACGGGCATGCGGATAAGCAGGTCGCTCAAGCGGCCTTTATCGGTGAAGGCCTTCATGAATGCTCCGTCGGTCATTTTCTTGAGGAGCTTGGGGGCAATGCCTCCACCGAGGTACATACCTCCGGCTGAGAGGACCTTGAGGGCGAGGTTGCCGGCTTCAGCGCCATAGGCGGAGGCGAACATATCGAGGGTCTTTACGCAGAGCTCGACTGTGCCGGCTTCTCCCAACTCGCCGATCAAGGCGTTGGGATCCTCGTGGAGCATCTTTTCCTTCAGCCACGCTGGCTCTTCCATGCCTTTTTCATCGCGGAGGAAGGCGTAGATATTTTGCAGGCCGATACCGGAGACCACCCGTTCAAAGCTGACCCGGCCCTTGAGGGCGCGCTGGAGGTATCGGAGAAGCTCTATCTCGAGTTCATTGCGCGGGGAGTAGTCGCAATGGCCGCCTTCGGAAGCCATGGGGATGTGCATCTTGCCGTTCCAGACCAGCGTTGCCTCTCCGAGGCCGGTTCCGGCGGAGACCAGTCCGCGATTGCCGATCGAGCCCGGTTCGCCCTGGCTCAACTCGAAAATCTGATCGGGTGCCAATTCGGCGATGCCGTATCCGTTGGCTTCGAGATCGTTGATGAGGAAGAGATGCTCGATTTTGAGTTCCCGGGAGAGCTCGCGGCTATCGAGGATCCAGGGAAGGTTGGTGAGTTTGAGGCGGCCGCCGCGGACGGGGCCGGGAACTCCGAAGCATGCGGCGGTTACGTCGCGGTTGTCGCCGCCGCAGAGAAATTTTTCCACGATCTCTTCGAGGCCCTCATACTCCCGCGCTGGGAACCGCTCCTCGCGAACGTGGCTGAGCCGCCCGTGTTGGAATTTGTATAACGCCAGGTCGACCTTTGTGCCACCTACGTCTCCTGCCAATATCATTCGTGAATCACCGTGATCTTCATCGTGTTATTTCGAGCCGTCCCACGCCTTGTGCGTCCGGCGGAGGCAGCAGCGCGGCTGCATCTCTGTCCAGCAGGTACAAGAGCTTTCCGCTCTTAGGCTGGATGAGCTGCGAAGGCAGCGTCTCAGGATCATACGGACCCTGCAGCACGCGATGCAACGGGTCGGCCTTGGACTTACCTTCGATGAGAAAGAAAATGTCAGATGCTTCGACGATTACCGGCTGGGTAAGGGTCACGCGCCAGCTTTCCTTCTGTTGGGGGACGTGATTGGCGACCGCTAGCCGGCTGAGCTCGTGGAGAGCGGCGGTGTGGGGGAAGAGCGATGCGGTGTGGCCATCGTCGCCCATGCCGAGCGCCAGCACGTCGAAGCGGGGCGTCTCAGCGCCCTCGAGGCGGAACTGATTGCGGAGGGTGCTTTCGTAGCGCGCAGCAGTGGCATCGGGCTCGAGCTCGCCTTCGATGCGGAAGACCTGCGCGGGTGGGAGCGGCACTTTGTCGAGCATGGCCTCGCGGGTCATGCGGTAGTTGCTGTCCGGATGGTCGGGCGGGACGCAGCGCTCGTCGACCCAGAACAGTTCGATCTGGCTCCAGGGCATCGCCGTAAGGAAAGCCTCAGCCGGATTGGCCAGCAATTCAAAGGTCCGCTTTGGAGTGTGGCCCCCGGAGATAGCGACGCGCGCTTTGCCACGTGCCGCGACCGCTGCTTTACGGTTTCAAGGAAGTGCCCAGCAGCCGCTCTGCTGAGAGCGTCCGAGCTGTCGTAAACGCGGTATTCGACTGCAATCTTCTTTGCCATGCGCCTCGGATGTGCTTTATGGGTTGTGCCAGTGGCGGCCATCGCGGCCGATGAGCCCGTCGGCCGCCTTTGGTCCCCAGGTTCCGGCCTTGTAGTTGGGGAAATCTTTCGGCTTTATCTTGGCCCACTCTTCGAGCACGGGAGTATAGAGGGCCCAGGTGGCTTCGACGCCGTCGCGGTGGGCGAAGAGGGTCTGGTCGCCAAGCATCGCGTCGAGCAAGAGGCGTTCGTAGCCGTTGGCGGAGTTGCCGCCGAACGCGGTCGCGTACTGGAAATCCATGACGACGGGGCAAACATTGGTATCGGGGCCGGGGACTTTTGCGCCGAAACGGAGGGAGATGCCTTCGTCCGGCTGGATTCTGATGGTCAGGATGTTGGGCTGGATTTCGTTGCAGGGTCCGGAAGACGATGCCCGCTCAAAAAGTAACAATGGCGGTTGCTTGAACTGGATCATCACTTCGGTAACGCGCTTTGCGAGCCGTTTGCCGGCGCGGAGATAGAAGGGTACGCCGGCCCAGCGCCAGTTTTCGATCTCCAGTTTGACGGCTGCGTAGGTTTCGGTCGTCGATTCCGGGTCGACGCGATCTTCCTCCCGGTAGCCCTGCACCTGCTGCCCGTCTTCCATGCCAAGCGCGTACTGGCCGCGAACGGTGTTTTCGATGGAGATAGGTTTGATGGCGCGCCAGACTTTTACCTTTTCGCTGCGCACGGAGGCGGCTTCGAAGGATACAGGCGGCTCCATGGCGACGAAGGAGAGCACCTCCATCATGTGGTTCTGGAGTACGTCGCGCAGGGCGCCGGCTTTTTCATAGAAAGGGCCGCGGCCTTCGATGCCGATGCTTTCGGCTGCGGTGATCTGCACGTGATCGATCAAGTTTCGGTTCCAGATCGGCTCAAAGATGCCGTTAGCGAACCGAAAGACCAGGACGTTCTGGACGGTTTCCTTACCGAGGTAATGATCGATGCGGAAGATCTGCTCTTCGTCGAAGACCCTGTTGACCTCGTCGTTGAGCTCTTTTGCCGATTCGAGATCGTGCCCGAAGGGCTTTTCGATAATGACTCGCGCGTGGCCCTTTTCGGGATGGGCCATGCCATGCGCTCCGAGGTGGTCGATGATATCGGAGAAGTATTCGGGCGCGACGGCGAGATAGTAGAGCCGGTTGCCTTGCGTGCCGCGCTCCAGGTCGATCTGCTCGAGAAGCGCCTTGAGGTCGGTGTATCCCTTGTCGTCGTCGAAATTCGTCGCGTGATAGGTGACTTTCTTGATGAACTCATCGAGGACGGGATCGCCCTTCTGGCCGCCGCCGTAGCGGAGGATACCGTCCTTCATGTCGTCGGCGAAGCTTTCCTTCAGGTCACGGCGGGCGACGCCCACGATGGCGAATTCTTTCGGTAACAAGCCCTGCTGCTCAAGGTGAAAGAGCGCGGGGAGGAGCTTGCGCTTGGTCAGGTCACCAGAAGCACCGAAGATGACGACGATGCCGGGCTCGGGTACGCGCTCGCTGCGCCGCGTAGCTGCCTGGATGTTTTCCGGAGCAATCTTTACTTCAGTCGTTGCCATATTTACTCCTTGCGCCTGCTCGTTCTTGAGTCTAGTTGGTTGGCACAGGCATGAAGCCGAGCTGCTCGATCTTCAGGCCAGTTCCGCTGCGAATCCCAGAGAGGCCAGTTCGCGCTCAAGCTGCTCCGGTTCCTTGAATCTGATAGCGTGAATGCCCAGCGAGGCCGCTGATTCGACGTTGGGCTGCCGGTCATCGATGAAAACTACTTCGTCCGGATCGCACTGGAGCACGTCGATAGCCAGACGGTAAATCTGGACCCCCGGCTTTCGCTGGCCGACATAGCAGGAGCTGAAGAAAAAGTCGAAATAACCGCGGAGGCCAAAGGTCTCGATGCGGTAGTCGTTCAGCTCGCGCGCTTCGTTGTTCAACATGCCGAGGTCCACATCCTGGCTCATGGAAATGCTCTCGAGGATCGGCAGGGCAGTATTGTTCAGCACACGCGATTCCGCCTTCATCGCTTCGAAGAATTCTTCGGCAGAGAAGTCGCGCGGTTTCCAGAAGACGGTGCGGTTCAGATACTCGTCCACGGTGATCAGACCCTTTTCCCATGCGTCGTTCGCATCGGGATGGCGTTCCTCAAACTCGGCAGGGTCGATGCTGAAGCGCGCCAGGACATCGGCGCGCCCAGCGTGGTCCCAACCGTTGGTCAGCAGAACACCACCGACATCCCACAGAATCGTGCTGATCTCGGTCATAGCTCGTCCTTTCGTGAGCGAGTTGTTAGCGGGCCTGCCAGCGGTTGGCTGAACTACTTCGAAGCGAGAGCGCCTTCCGTCTTGCGAACGTGCTCGACGAGGGCCTTGCCGCGGTTGACGATGCTGGCGACGCCAAAACCCAGATGTTCGAGAACGATTGCTCCGGGGGCCGAGGCTCCGAAGCGTTCGAGGCCGATGACGTCACCGTGACGGCCTACGTACTTCCACCAGCCGAGCGGCGCGCCGGCTTCGACAGCGAGCTTCGGCAGATGGTCGGGGAAGATGGAAGCCTTGTATTCCTCACTCTGCTCCTCGAAGATCCTCCAACTCGGCATGGAGACGACGCGGGTTGCGATGCCCTGCTTGCCGAGTTCGGCGGCTGCGCCGAGGGAAGGCCATACTTCGGCGCCAGTGGCCACGATCAGCAGGTCGGGCGAGTCGCTGCCCTTCTCGACGATATATGCGCCATGGCCGACGCCCTCGTAGATGGCGTGTTTTTCAGGGTCGAAGACGGGGAGATCCTGGCGGGAGAGCGCCATGAATGCAGGCTTCTTGCGCTCCAGCGCGAGGCGCCATGCGGCAACGGTTTCGTTCGCGTCCGCGGGGCGGAAATCGGTGAGGAAGGGAACGGCGCGAAGCATCATCAGGTGCTCGATGGGTTGATGGGTAGGGCCGTCCTCGCCGAGGGCGATGGAATCGTGTGTGAAGATGAAGAGCGAATGGCTGTGCATGATCGCGGCCATTCGGAGGGCCGACTTGCAGTAGTCGGAGAAGGTGAAGAAGGTCGAACCGTATGGGATGAGCCCCCCATGGGCCGCCATGCCGTTGACGGCGGCGCACATGCCGAATTCGCGCACGCCGAACCAGATGTTCCTGCCCTTCGGGTCGACATGGAAATTACCGCCGTCTTTCAGAATGGTCTTCGTGGAAGCGGTCAGGTCCGCAGCACCTCCGATCAGTTCCGGCACGTCTTTGGCGAAGGCGTTCATCGCAGCATTGCCCGCGTTGCGGGTGGCCATCGGTTTGCCGCCCGCCGGGAAGGAAGGCAGTGACTTTTCCCAGCCATCTTTGAGTTTGCCAGCCTGGGTGCGCTCGAACTCCGCGGCCAGATCGGGGTACTGGCTCTTGTACTTCGCAAAAAGCTCGTTCCACTCCCGCTCGTACTCTGCCCCGCGGTCGATGATGGTCGACCAGTTCTTCTGGGCTTCCTCGGGCACATAGAAGAACTTGTCGTCGGGCCAGCCGAGGTTTCTCTTGGTTTCGGCGGCCTCGTCGGGCTTCAAAGCCTCGCCATGCACTTTGTTGGTACCTGCGATGGGGCTGCCGTAGCCAATCACAGTGCGGACGGCAATAATCGAAGGTTTGTCGGTAACGCTCTTTGCTGTCTCGATCGCTTTGGATATGGCATCGAGGTCGTTGCCGTCGGCAACGCGCTGCGTATGCCAGTGATAGGCTTCGAAGCGCTTCAGGACATCCTCGGTAAATGAAAGCTCGGTGGGGCCGTCGAGCGAGATGAGGTTGTCATCGTAAAGGAAGATCAGCTTGCCGAGGCCGAGGGTTCCGGCGAGCGAAGAAGCTTCGTGCGAGATGCCTTCCATCAGGTCGCCGTCACCGCAAATGCCGTAGGTGTAGTGGTCGACGATATCGAAGCCGGGGCGATTGTAGACGGCCGCGAGGTGCTTTTCCGCGATCGCAAGCCCCACCGACATGGCCAGTCCTTGCCCCAGCGGGCCGGTCGTTACCTCCACGCCGTCCGTGTCGCCGCGCTCCGGGTGGCCGGGGGTTATTGACTCCCACTGGCGGAATTGTTCGAGATCGGAAATGGCCACCTTGTAGCCCGAGAGGTGCAGTGCGCCATAGAGCAGAGCCGAAGCGTGCCCGTTCGACAAAACGAAGCGGTCGCGGTTGGACCAGTGCGAATTCTTCGGGTTGTGCCGCATGTACTTGTGGAAGAGCAGATACGCGATAGGCGAATCCCCCAGGGGGGCGCCAGGATGGCCACTCTTGGCTTTGTCGACAGCGTCCACTGCGAGAAATCGAAGTGTATTGATCGAAAGCAGGTCTATATCGCTCATGAAAATCCTCGTTTCACGATTACGGGTTCCGCGCCCGGTTTCTACGGCATTTTGGATAGTTATCTATTAGCACCCGACTCGGATTTAGAGATGACTACCCAGAACTCTTGCCGGCTTCAAATCTTTTGCATCTCGTAGGCAGAAACCTCGGCATTTGCGCTCTCGGCTGGTTTTACTAGTGTCACAGTGTGATTAATGCCGTCCCAACGGTTTTGCATCGGCCAGAAAAGAGTAAACGAAATGGCTCCGGTCTGCTCACTTTCGGTCGGAATATCGGCGAAGGATCCTACATAGCCCAGGGTTGTGCTTTCCACTGTTGTCACCGTATTCCAATCGTCGACAGTCCAGAGCACACGGAAGTGTTGTTGCGCGACGATGCGAAGAGTATATCCGGCATCGATGGTCTTGATCGGCCTTCGCAGCTTAAAAACTTCCAGTTTGATCCGATCCCGTCCGTTAGCGTAGCGCTTCTCGACGGCGTCGATCTTGTCGAAGACCCGGCCGTCGTGGATGGAGCGGAGCAGCTTCAGATATTCGGCGTGGGCCCATACCAGAGGCATTGCTGAGCCTGCCGGTCCCCCGAAGGTCAGCCCGGCTTTGTTGGGTTCGTCCCAGATCTGCTCGGGAAACATGCCCCCCTCGGAGGCAAAGTTCTCGTAGGTGGCAACCAGCGCGCTGACGTCATGGCCGGCGGCCAGCTCATAGTGGGCGCGCTCGCCGGTGAGCAAGGGCCACGCACGGCCCTGACCGAATCCCTGGAACGGACCGCCGTCGTGGCGTTGTCCATATCCGTCGTGGTTGTACCGTCTCCAGCATGGCCCCTGGGGCGTGTCGATCTTCAGGACATGATCGATCACCTTCAAAGTATCCACGATCAACGGATCATCCGGCCGCCGAACGCCGTAGCGGACCAGTTCCAGAAACCCTGTATCCACAATCTCTCGAGCTTCGAATTCCGCCTTTTCTCCCGGTCCGCGATTAGCAATGTGGACTGTCTCTTTGCCGCAGCCTTCGCGCGCATAGGGCTCCCCGCATTCGGGCGGCCGGATGCGCATGTAGTGCCGCTTTACCTCGGGCAAAAGAACGCCGTCATTCGTAACCGTCCAGTCTTCGAGATGACTCTCAATCCAGTCGGCATGCTCGCGGAGAAAGGTCGCAAGCTCTGGAGATCCATGGGCATCGACCAGTTCGGCCGCGCAGATAAGGCCGGAAATCACGGCCGCCAGCGTTGAAGGCGAGTAGCCAGAATTCTCCTCCCAGCGCTCCTGCTGGGTGACCGGCGCATAACGCACCAGGAATCCCGCGGCGCGCTCGACGAAGGAAAATACGTCCCAGTTTCCGAGTCCGTCCAGCTTCCACAATCGCCAGGCGAGGACGATGGGAAACGCCACCTCATCGAGCTGGATGCCCGTCCAGTAGGGCGTTCCATCGATCCAGAAATTCTGTGCGAACCCGCCATCAGGACGCTGTGTGCAGGCGAGATAGGTGAGCGCGCGGCGAGCAGTATCCACGCGTCCAGAGGCCAGAAGGGCAGTTGCGCTCTGCACCATGTCGCGGGTCCAGACGAGATGGTAGCCGCCGAGGTCGTCGTCGCTCTTGGCATAGCCCCAGGGGATCGAAGCCGATGCGATAAAGGCGCCCGCGTACGTTTTGTCCTCGTGGGCCAGTATCACGTTGTGGCTGATCTGCAGAAGGCGGCCGCCGTCGTTCGAGTTTATTGCCCATTCCCGAGGACTCGCGGCACGATGCCACTGCTCGATGAAGCGCTTCATATGCCTCTCGAACGGCGTGCTCAACGCGCCGATGGTTGCTGTCAGAGCTGCGTGATGCCCTTCGCCAAACCCAAGCGCTACTGTGAAATCCTCCTGCTGGTCGGGATTGATCTGGCCGATTACCGCGACGTTGCCGTCGAGTGCCGACCCGAACTCCCAGTCCATGATGAGATTGTGCTTCAGGTCCTGCCAGCCATCGCTTTTGCCTACATAGCCGCAACTGGCGCGCATGAATCCGCCGACAGTGGCGAGCGCCAGCGAGGTCCCATCCTTCCAGGCGACTGCCGCCAACTCGCCGTTCACCCTCAACGTGCGGGCCGAGTTTCCCGCTCCGCCGCCATCGACATGCGGTGACAGCAGCACAAACACCTGCAGGCGGGACAAAAAGGCCTCATCACCTTCCAGGCGCACTCGAGTCAGAACAACCGGATAGTGCGGGTCGTTAATAATCTCCTTGATCAGCGCGTAACGACCGTCGTGGTCGCGCGAAGTGATCCGCACTCCTAGAGCATCAGAGTCGATGTATGTGAACTCATGCTTTAGATCGCGCTTTTCTTCGTGGAAAAAGGTCTCACCATCGGTGATCAAAAATCCCATATCGCGGATCTGCGGCCGGTCGATGGTCGGGTAGTAAACTTCGTTCAGGATGCCGTGCGAGACTGTGTACCACGCGCGGCTGGAGGCGGCGTAAGCGGTGCCGACGGTATCTTTGGCGGCCGAGGTCCAGCGCGGTTCCATGCCGGGGGCGCCGAATGCCTGGCCCTTACCCTCGACCCATGAGTATTGCGGCAACAACTCCGTCATCAATCGGCTCCGTGCTACGCGGCCCCGGCAAAATACTCCAAGGCCAGAACTCTATCTTAGAGAGATGAATCTTCCAAGAACGGGTTACAAATTTGGGGCAACCGCCCGGGGTTAAAGCACCTGTGAATTTGCGTCGGGATCGGGATGAAATTGTACCTCGTTCATCGCATGCACAATCTCACGGTTCTTCATAAAATACTGCCATGCGAAGCCGCTCCTCAGGTTTTCCGCCATCAGCACACTGATGCCCTGATCGATTCCAAGGATATCGGTTGCGAACCAGTTCGCCTTGGGATTGAACGCATCGACAAAGCCGTAACGGGTCCACACTCGGTCTCCCATCTTTTCCCGCATGCTTAACAACACGTGCGAGCACTCGGCAGGAAGGAACGGCAGTGAGCCGGCGGCGGCGCAAGGTACCAAGGTGCCATCGAGCGGTCCCATGGGCGGCGGGCCTCCCCAGACCCTGTATCCATTTCGCGAGTCGGACGCCGTGATCCCCCACATATCCTGGTCGATCCAGGAGAAAGTCTTGCCGAGAGTCAAACACCATAGCTGGTGGGTCCGCGTTGCGGCAATGGAATTGGTGAAGTAGTTCGCATGCAGGTCGCGGATGTCGCGATAGTCGCACCAAGCGTGGGCATATTGATGAATGAAGAGTGGCGCCACGCCACTGATGTAGTCGATGCCTCCGAACTGTACCACTGGCCGCTGCAGCGCGTTCCATGTATCGGCAGAAATCGGGTGCGTGGGGGAGCCGATCGCCATCAGGTACATGGTCATCAGCTCGGAATAGATGTCCCACCGGTGGCTCAGAAAACCTTGATCCGGAAGCCAGCCCATGGAGAGCGTTGTCCCCCCGTTGAGCATCCACTGCCAGTCGATCCGCCGATAGAAGGTGGTCGAGAGAGCGGCGATTCGCGTATTTCCCTCGAAATATTGCCGGCACAACAGAACTCCGCAAAGCAGCAGAGCGGTGTCGATTGATGACAGTTCGCTGCCGAACATTCGCTGGCCGCTCTCCATGTCGATGAAATGGTAGAGAAAGCCGTGCTCGTGCGGGCATTCTTCAAGCAAAAAGGCCAGGGTTTTCTCGACCCTCGCTTCGCAGTCACTGGGGCGGAGGTAGTTTCGCTTGGCCGCGATGCAGAGAGCGCTCAGCCCGAATCCCGTTGCAGCGATGCTGGAGACCCTGCTCAGCGAGCGGCCCGCTGCCGGAGCCCGATCCCGCACCATTCCGCTCCTTGCGCTGGCCTCGTTGTAGAAAAAATCGCAGCCACGACCCTCGAGATCGTCGAGCAGAGCCTGGGCTGCTTTCGATACCTGGGTCAGCGGGCGGTTGACGAAGGTGCCGAGCTGTTGAGGATATTTCTGTGAGGCCTGCGACTCAGTCTGAGGTTCTTGTCCTGGCTTGACCTGGGGTGCTTGCTGCTGATTCTGCAGGCCCTCCGCCATCGCCACTGCCGGGGCGCCTAGCGCGAGCATGCTCGAAGCGCCTGCCGTTCGCAGAAGCTGTCGACGAGTTATCTTTGAACGAGGCAAGGCAGAATTCTACGGACGCAAGGGACCAGCGCACTCCTGTAGCCGAAAACCGGCCCACTCTGGCGAGTTTAACGAAAGTCCAGCACTGTCTCCAGCCAGATCGGCCAATTCACCTAAACCGCGACATCGCGAGTTTCGATGCCCAGTCAACGCTGTCAAGAGCGGCGGTGCCTCAATGCGCGTAAGTGATTGATTTCCTTGGAGCAATTAAACGATGCACTTGGCGGACAATTTTCTCTGATCAACTAAAATAGAGACATAGGAATTATGAAGGGCCCGGCCGCGATCGCTGCCGGGCCTTTTGCATGCAGGAAAACACTTGCCACTTTTCCGTCGCGAAGCTTGATCCAAGGTTCAGTTGCCTCCCTGAGGGAGAGGTGCGCAAGTAACCCGCACAGGGGCTAGCCGTTTCAGCGCGTGCCTCGCGTCGCACCTAAAATCTCGTGAGGTGGGAATGAACTTTGTCGGACAAACACGGGCCCTGGACTCCGCAGCGTTGGAGGCAGCATCAAGCGCACTTCGTGTGCCAGCCCCAGGCATCTGGGCCGTTCTCCACGTAGAGGCAGCCGGTTGCGGATTTCTGCCGGATCGCCGGCCCGTCATCCGCTTCGAACGCCATATCTTTCATCGTCTGACGGCAGGGCAGTACGATCGAACGTATCCTGAGGTCAGCAATGCAGTGCCCGGCAATGCCGCCGCAGAAGGTGCTGGGCAGTACAGCCTTCTGGAGAAGGCGCTATCTCTCAATGCGGAGGCGGCATTAAAAAGCGCGTCCTGGGGGCTCTTCCAGATTCTCGGCGCAAACCATAGCCTGGCCGGATTTTCCGACGTGGAATCTCTGCTTGCGGCGATGATTGAGTCAGAGAGTGCGCAATTAGATGCCTTTCGCTCGTTCCTCCAGTCCACTCATCTGGCTGCCCACCTTCAGACACAGAACTGGACTGCTTTCGCCCGCGGCTACAACGGCGCAGACTTCGAACGGCAGCACTATGACCAGCGACTGGAGGCGGCGTACAACCTTTTCAGCTCGGGAGCGTTGCCTGACCTTGATGTCAGGGCGGCCCAGCTATACCTCACCCTGAGAGGATTCGCGCCTGATGGAGTCGACGGAGTCCTCGGGCCTCGCACGGCTGCTGCGATTGGCTCCTTCCAGGCGAGTGCCGGCTTGCCCCAGAGTGGGAAGTTGGACGCGGACACGATGAACGCTCTTATCCCGATGTAAACCAGCATTCCAACTGACTTCTGCCTCGCGGATTTCTCCTGATCCCATTTCTCATGGTTTGGAGGGGGGCGCCTCAGCCGGGCGCCCTTTTCTGTTCCATTGTCGGCCTCGTTTGCACCGCTCCGCCGCTTTGCTGCATCCAGTATGATCGAGGACGCGCCTACTGATTCCTGCGGGAAACAGGGCAAAAGATTCTGGTTTCGGCATTCACGAGTGAAGGAGAAACGCTTTGGCATACGAACTTCCACCGCTGCCCTATGACTACGCTGCTCTCGAGCCTTACATCGATGAGCAGACAATGCATCTCCACCACGACAAGCACCACCAGAGCTACGTCACCAACCTGAACGGCGCCATCGAGAAACACCCCGAACTCGGGAAACATGCCCCCGAGGATCTCCTCCGCAATATCAACAGCATTCCCGAGGATATCCGGACCACCGTGCGCAACAACGGCGGCGGCCACGTCAACCACAGCATGTTCTGGAACATCATGAAGCAGGGCGGCGGCGGCGAGCCCACGGGGAAGATCGCCGAGCATATCCGCAAGGACTTCGGCGATTTTGAGGCCTTCAAAAAACAGTTCAACGAGACCACGGCCAAGCAGTTCGGCTCCGGCTGGGGCTGGTTGCTCTGGGATAACGGCAAGCTGACCATCACAACGACGGCCAACCAGGACAGCCCGTTCATGCAAGGCAAGTTTCCGATTCTCGGCAACGATGTCTGGGAGCACGCCTACTATCTCAAATATCAAAACCGCCGGCCTGACTATCTTGCGGCATGGTGGAACGTCGTGAACTGGGAAGAGATAAACAAGCGGTTTGACCAGGCTCAGAAATAAAGCACGCGAGGCGGAGGAAAGGGTAAGCAGGAGGGTTCGAAGACTGCCCCCTTTCCTATCCTTACCGTTGCGCCGGAGCGAATCTTTCCCGAGCGAATCCGTGTCTGACTAGGTAGAGGTTTCGTCGAATGCAAGTCTCTGCCCTTTTTCGCGCTTTTGCGCTTCTCGCTGCTTTGTTAAGCACTGGCGTCATTTCCTTCAGTCAGACCCCGCTGACGCCGAATTCCGCACATTACAGTTTCTTTCAGGATGGTAAAGCGGTTGGCGAAGGCGATTACACTGTCCAGACCACACCGAACGGATACTCCGTCACATCGCACGGCAAATTGGATCTGACGAAATTCACCTACAGTTTCAATAACGCCCAGGCTCTTGACCTAAAGCTCAATCTGGTTCGCGATGAGCTGAGCGGTACGGTGAACGGGAGTGCCGTTACCTTTTCGGCCGTTTCGGACCCGACAGGGCGGCAGTTTCAGATCAGCGTATCCGCCAATGGCAAGCAGACCCAAAACACGATAGATCGGCACCAGCACCTGGTTTTGCTTCCCGACCTCGACCCGGCAGCTTATCTGCTACTGAGCCGTGTGGCCCTGGAAAAACCTCCGACCTCGTGGGCCTTAATTCCCAAGGAGGACGGAATACTGGTTCCGTCGTCCGTAACGCCGGGGTCCAGCGCCCGAGGGCGATTCAATGGGGCTCAGGTCGAGGTGCAGCACACCACGGTTGCCGTAAATTCGGAAAACTCGATCGAGATCGATCTGTTCTATACGTCCGATGGTCAGGTGCTCGAGGCTGATCTGCCCCAGCAAAACTTTTCTGTCGTTCGTGACGGATTCAAACTGCTGGATCATCCGGCACCGTCGGCAGCGACAGCGCCGCCCCGATCAAGCACAAATCCGCAGAACTCGCCGCCGCAGTATCCCGCTCCGCAGGGCGGCTACCCCCAGGTGCAGCCGCAATAAGAGGCAGATCGGCGGATAAGGGCGCGCGATCGCCGCGACCGCCCCTGTCCAGTTTGCTAATAGAAGTGGAGCACCGGGCGGGAATTGAACCCGCGAATACTGGTTTTGCAGACCAGCGCGTTAGCCACTTCGCCACCGGTGCTCGTTGGCCGCTACATGAGAATGCAGCGGGAAATCATGATTATGAAACGCTACTTCGGCTGCGGAGTTGTCCGCAGATATGGCTTCACCGTCTTGTAGCCGGGGAAGATCTTATCCGCCTCTTCCTTCGAGACTGCTCCGGTGATGATAACTTCCTCGCCCTGCTTCCAGTTTGCCGGGGTGGCGACACGATGCTTCGCAGTGAGCTGGATCGAGTCGAGCACACGGAGAATCTCATCGAAGTTGCGGCCCGTCGTCATCGGATACGTCAATGTCAACTTGATACGCTTGTCGGGACCGATGACAAAAACAGCACGCGCGGTCGCATTGTTGGCCGGGGTACGGCCTTCGCACGAGTCTCCTGCATCTGCCGGAAGCATATCGTAGAGCTTGGCAACCTTGAGTTCGGGATCGCCGATCAGCGGGTACTTGACGGCGTGACCGGTGACGTCCTCGATGTCCTTGGCCCATTTGCCATGGTCGGATACCGGATCCACGCTGAGGCCGATGACCTTGGCGCCGCGCGCCGCGAACTGATCTTCGAGTGCAGCTACAGCGCCGAGCTCGGTGGTGCAGACGGGAGTAAAGTCCTTGGGGTGAGAGAACAGGACAGCCCAGTTGTCGCCGATCCATTCGTGAAAGTGGATCGTGCCGTGGGTGGTCTCGGCCGTGAAATCTGGCGCGATATCGTTTATGCGGAGCGACATTTTCGATTGCCTCTGAATTTCGGTTTTATTGTGGACGCGAAAAACCCACCCGGCCTGTTGGCAGCGGGTGGGCTTGAGAATTTCGAAGCTTTATCGGCTCGATTCGCTCATTCACACACCCGCATGGGGCAGCAGCGACAGCAGCAGCACAGACACATGGGAGATGAAGCGAGCCTAGTCATCGGGAATAATCGGCGGATCTCTCCGCACTACAGCAACGAGAATATGCCTTGAGAGGAGTGGTGTCAATCACATGAGTCTACGCGAGTTTGAGTACCAAGTCTGTGACGTATTTACGACCCGGCCGCTCGAGGGCAACCAACTTGCGGTCCTTACTGATGCTGCGGGTCTCAGCGACGACGAGATGCAGTCGATCGCACGCGAGACGAACCTATCCGAAACGACTTTTGTGCTGCGCCGTGACCCGAAAATTGAAGCTGAGCGCGGCGTGCGCGTGCGAATCTTCACCACGCGGGAGGAGCTGCCTTTTGCAGGTCACCCTACGCTTGGTACCGCGGCGACAGTCCGCGCGGTGGCTCCGGAATTTTCAGGCGTTGAAACGATGATTTTGGACCTGAACGCCGGACGCGTACCGGTAGTCTTTCCACCCGAGCGAAATGAGGGCGCGGGAAACAGCAGGACGAACAGCTATGGGGTGATGACACAACCCGAACCCGTCTTTGGTTCAACCCATGAGCTCGAGGCAGTGGCCCCGTTGCTTGGTCTTCGCAAAGATGAGTGCGCGACGGAGCCGAAACCTCAGACAGTGTCGACCGGCCTTCCTTACTGTGTCGTTCCTCTTCGGTCCGTCG
This sequence comes from uncultured Acidobacteriaceae bacterium, assembly GCA_963782175.1. Classification (GTDB taxonomy): domain Bacteria; phylum Acidobacteriota; class Terriglobia; order Terriglobales; family Acidobacteriaceae; genus Silvibacterium. The sequence goes on along the minus strand of CAWAIX010000001.1, from coordinate 472,391 downwards.
AGGTCCTGGGGCGAGTCCGTGTGGATCTTGTCGCCAGCGAGCGATATTTCCAATCGTCAGACGCGAAGTTTTTCTACGCGATTGCACCGGAGAGTCCTCGCCTGTGGCGTGCCCGGATGCAGTTCTACGGCGGAGAGGATCCCGCGACAGGTTCGGCTGCAGGCTGCGCGATCGCCTACCTGGTGCGGCACGGAATCGCGAACGCTGGAGACGAGATTCACATTCGCCAAGGCGTAGAAATGCGGCGCCCAAGCGATCTCTACGTGTCGGCGAATTCTATTTCGGGAAAGATCACCGATGTGCGCGTGGGGGGAAGCACAGTCCGTGTGGCAAACGGGCGCTTTTTCCTTGGATGATTCACATGCTTTCAACAGGTGTGCATGCTCTCAACTCAAACATTCACGGAGCGATGGACGACGGGCGTGGAATCGAGGCCCAAAACAGGCCTTTTCTTCGCCTGAAATTCTCCATTTACACGGGGTTTGCCTGTTCGTACTCTTGCCAAGCGTTTCATTAAAAACGAAGCGCAACTTTCGCCGAATTACCCACAATTTGAAGCTGAGCGGGCGCGCTTTGCGTGGCTCTGAGGCGCTTTCCGGCCATCTTCCGGGAATCTTACCGCGAAACCGGCGGACAGCGCTCAACGAGCAGGCAACGAGCACAGCGCGCTCGTTCTCCGCATCCTGGTTCGACCCTGGATGGCGGTCCCGCGAAGAAGGGAGCGGCGCGATCATTGCGCCGATCCATACACGTGGTGACACGCGCATTCCCGTTTTCGACCAGGCTCCGGGCCAGGATGCGGCCAACCGCAACTGCCGCGATACGCGCCAACTCGACGTGTCTCTGCGGCCCGTAAAGCCGCTTGCATAGCGATGAAGTAAAGGAATTCAATGAGGCCCAAAAAGACGATTTTGTGCGTAGATAACAACGAGCAAACGCTGTCAGTGCGTAAATTCATGCTGGAGACTCGCGGCTATCGCGTATTGTCCGCCCTCTCGGGAGAGCGGGCGCTTGAGATTTTCCGCAACGGCGGAATCGATCTGGTATTGAGCGACCTGCTGTTGCCGGACGTGGACGGCAACGAACTGGTTCGGCGCATGAAGGACTTTTCACCCGAGGTTCCGACGATTCTCGTCAGCTCCACAGTGAAGGCATTTGAACGGGCCAACCGGGCAGATGCATTTTTGCCCAAAGGCGCATGCACCCCGGCGGAGGTGTTGGAGCGTATCCGTATCATGAGTGCCCGCAAGCGCGGTCCCAAGAAGGGTGGTGTGCGTCATCATCCCTCGTTCGAGCACGCGCCGGCCGCTGCGCCATGTCCGGCGTCGCTATAGAAAATTCCGGGGCTGCGGTTCGATTTACAATCGTCGAGTGCAGCCCATTATTCACGCCGAACATCTAACCAAGGTCTATCACACAGGCAAGATTGAAGTTCCAGCTCTGCAGGACGTGTCATTCTCGATTGAGCCGGGCGAGTTCGTTAGTATCGTCGGCCCATCAGGTAGCGGCAAATCTACATTGTTTTATCTGCTGGGCGGGTTGACGAGGGCGACTTCGGGTAAGGTCGAGATCGGCGGCGTGGATTTTGCCACCCTCGACGATGCAGAACGAACAAAGATGCGACGGTCGAAGATCGGCTTTGTCTTTCAGAAGTTCAACCTTCTGCCGACACTCACCGCGCGCGACAACGTAGAAATTGCTTATGAAATTTCCGCCCGCCGCGAGCCTCTCGATTCCGCCTATCTTTCCCACTTGACCGACATGCTCGGTATTTCAGGACGCCTCGATCACCGGCCTTCAGAAATGTCGGGCGGAGAGCAACAGCGTGTCGCGATAGCCCGCGCGATGATCACGCATCCGGCGATCGTTCTGGCCGACGAGCCAACGGGCAACCTTGACTCGAAGAATTCCGAATCGGTTCTCTCCATGCTCCTTCGGTCAAATCGTGAGTTGAAGCAGACGGTATTGATGATTACGCATAATCCAGAAGCCGCCGCAGTTGGCGACCGCATTCTGCATATGCTCGATGGCAAGATCGTTGGAATCGAAGCCGGAAATGCCAGATCGGCCGCTGCCGCTATTTGAGCGATTCGTCCGCAAGCGGAAGCAGATGAACGCAGGTAACGACCTTCTGAAAGAGCGAGTCCTGGCGCATGTGGTCGTAAATCGGATCCACATTGATATAGATTAGCGCGCTAGCGTGCTCATCGCAGGCTCGGTTGAGCCAGTCGATGCTGGCGTTGTCATCTCTGAGAGCGGCATACACAGCGGCAATCTCCGCCGATGATATGTAGCGTTCGACGGAGGCTTTCACCAGCGCGTCGAGAATCTGCCGCGATTCAGCCTGGCGGTGAGAAAGAGCGTAGCACCGCGCGAGGTAAGCCCGCGCGATCGGATCGTCGTGCGACAGTTCGACCCCCTTCTGAAATTCGGCGCAAGCCTTGGCAAATCGCCCGGTGTAGAGATAGTCAAGCGCCAGGACGCGATGCGCCTGAACGAAGTCAGGGTCCAGCTCGATGGTCTTGACGGCCTGCGCTATGGACCGGTCGTACTCGCGTGCCATCATGTGATGCCACGCCATGTGCTCGTTCATGAGCACGTTTTCCGGCGCCAGATCCAGAGCCTCTTCGCTCTGACGGTGCGACTCCTGCACCCGGCCCTGGGCCATCAATTCGTGGGAGTACCAGTGGTGGGCATGGATGTATTTGGGATCCAGTTCCAGCGCCCGCCTGAACTCGGTCTCGGCGCCGTTCCAGTCCCAGTCGTAGGTTAGCTTGATATAGGCAAGCGAGGTGTGAGCTTCGGGCGAGTTGTCGTCAAGGGCAAGGGCTTTCTCCGCCGCTTCCTTGGCCTTTGGCATGGCGGTCTTTGGCGCCAGGAAGCTGTTTCCGTAGGACCCGGCAAGGATGTAGGCGTCGGCGAGACCGGCGTAGGCCGCCGCATAATTCGGGTCGAGGGCGATGGCCTGGCGAAACAGCTGGATGCTCTGCTGAATGGCATCCGCACTGCGTCTGGACCAGTACTGGCGGCCCTGGGTATAGAGCTCCCGAGCCTGGGCATTCGAGGTGTCGACGGCGTGCGCAGCGGCGCCGTGGGATGCCTGAGTGCGATTCGGGCTGGCAAGCCTGCGATAGACGAGCCAGGCAGCTCCGGCCAGAATGAAAATCAGCGCAGTGAGTGCCAGCCACTTTACTGCCGACCCCGCTTGCGGGGTGCCTGCAGCCGGAGGGGGTAGATCTGCGCCGGGATCTATCGGCGCGGGGGGCGCGGCAGGGGCAGCTGCCTCGACCGGCTGCCCCGCGGACTCGATGACCGCCGCGTCAAACCGGTACCCTCGTTTGGGGATGGTGGCGATGTACTGGCGGCCGTCTGGCTGCTCTCCCAAGGACTTGCGCAAGAGGGAGATGTTGACGGTCAGGTTGATCTCCTCGACGAAGCTGTCAGGCCAGATCTGCTGCATCAGCTCGTCGCGTGTCAGGAGCTGACCACGGCGGGAAACCAGCACGACCAGCAAGTCGAATGTCTTGGGCGCAAGCGGGATCGCTGTTTCTCCGCGCAGCAGCAGATGCTCGCAGGGGAGGAGGCGAAATGGGCCGAAACTGTAGGACTTGCCGGCCATAGCGGTGCAACTACCGCACAGAAGGAGCCCAACAACTTTCCAACAATTCTCTAAGCATAGCCCAAGGCTATGAAAATGCGGCAGATTTTCACGCAACCTCCGGAGGCCGGCGCTGCGCCGGCTTTTCGCATTGGCGCGCAAATAAAGCGGTTAAATGCGGTAAAGATGGCAACCAGAACCACGCCAAAGAACCAAGCTAAGCTTGAGCGAAGTCAAAAGACATTGGCGAGGAAGTTTTTCTACCGTCGGGTTGCTGCTGCCCGTGAGACACGGCCGCAGGAATTCGAAGCTTTGAGGAAAACTTCCATGCAGACCAATCGTTCAGCTCTTCTTCGCAAAGTTGTGGCTACCGTTACGCTCGCAGCTGCCACCAGCGGCCTGGCCTTTGCCCAGGTCGGTCGTATTAACCCTTACTCCAACGATCCCTTTCTCCCTAATCCCGTGAGAATGGCCTCCACCGTTCCCAGCAACGGCGATGTCAATCCGTACGGAGTCGCCTTTATCAATAATGACTTCCTGACCGGATCCGGCCCTCTGCAACACGGCGACATCCTGGTCTCGAATTTCAACAACAAAAACAATCTTCAGGGCACCGGCACGACGATCGTTCGGATTCCAAAGACCGGTTCGCCAACCCTGTTCTTTCAGGGAACGGCGCCTCTTGGCCTCTCCACCGGTCTGGGCACCCTGCAGTACGGATTCGTACTGGTGGCCAACCTGCCGACCAAAGACGGAACAGCGGCGACGGCTGGCCGCGGCTCCCTCATGGTCATCAATAATCAGGGCAAGCTGATCCAGTCTTTTACCAGCAGCCAGATCAATGGTCCCTGGGACGCAACGGTAGTCGACAACGGCGACAAGGCCAGCGTCTACATCTCGAACGCGCTCGACGGAACGATCAGCAGAATCGACTTTTCCGTTGCCCTCAATGGTCTGACCAAGCTCGATCACTACACGATCGCTTCCGGATTCATGCACCAGCCTGATCCTGCTGCGCTGTTTGATGCTCCAACAGGCCTCGTTTACGACCGCCAGACAGACAAGCTGTACGTTGCCTCGACTCTGGATAACGCTGTGTTCGTTGTGAATGACGCTTCCAGGCGGACGACCAGTGACGGACCGGGCGATGTCGCCTACACGGACAACACGCACCTGCACGGCGCGCTGGCCATGGCGGAGGCTCCGAACGGGCATTTGCTGGTCACGAACAACGACGTTATCAACGCCGATCCCAATCAGCCGAGCGAGATCGTTGAGTTCACCAAGCACGGTGAGTTCGTAAAGGAGATTTCGGTCGATCCCAACCTCGGCGGCTCGTTTGGTCTGGCTGTCAACAAGGTGAACAACGAAACGGCGGTGCTCGCGGCGGTAGACGACAATACCGCGTCGATCACGATCTGGACGATCCCCATCGACTAGGCGCGGAGCAAAGACCGCCACCGTCAACTTCCTCAACCCCAACGGCCGAGGGCCTTTTCTCAGGCTCCCGGCCAACCGAGACAGACAGAGGAGACTCCAATGACAAGACCCTTGATGAATCGTATTTTGTCTACCTTCCTTCTGGTGTTTGCGGTGTTGTCGGCTCTTGTTTTCACCGGCACGTTGCAGGCACAAGACTGGGACCGCAGTGATTCGCTGCGAGCTGATCTCAGCTCGTTCAACCAGGTTCCTTCGGTGCTCGCCAGCGGCCGGGGCAAGTTCGAGGCCGAGGTCAACAACGACGGAACCATTTCCTACTCGCTTACCTACTCCGGGATGAGCAGCCAGGTTGTTCAGGCCCATATACACTTCGGCGCCAGCCTGACGAACGGCGGCGTAGCTGTATTCCTCTGCGGAGGAGCGAAACCAGCCTGCCCGGCTTCGGGCACGGTGACGGGGACGATCACTGCAGCAGACGTGAGCGTGCTGCCGGTGACAAATGGGGATTCGGTCATTCCGCAGGGTATCCAGCCGGGTGATCTGGCCGGTCTGATCAAGGCCATCCGCCACGGCGATACATATGTGAATGTCCACACTGCAACCTTTCCTTCCGGCGAAATCCGGGGTCCGGTCGAGATGCGGTAAACACTCATCAACGTTCCCTGAACAGCTGGGTTCCGTGAGCAACAGGAAGGACTTCAAACCAGGTTTCCTCCTGCTGGTTGAGGGCGCTGTGCATGAAAAACTGCCGGGTACAGCGCCCATTTTTTTCCACGAACCGAGTCCGGCAGATGAGCTGGCAAATTCAATACGCGATTAAGTGAAGGAGAAGGCGATGGAGAAGATGGGTAGACAGATATTCGTTGGCTATCAAACGCGTTCGTTGATCGAGTTCCTGTTGGGAGATGAGACACGGCCGGGCTGGCTGGACAAGCGAATCCGGAGTCAGCCATCAAGCCCGAACTGGTGCTCCGAAGACGAATGTGCTTCGGGAATGGCGCCGGGTTCAGTGGCAGCGTAGAAGGAGATCGAGCTGCGAACCGTGGTGATATACTCGGAAAGTACCCAGCGGGAGTAGCTCAGTGGTAGAGCATCGCCTTGCCAAGGCGAGGGTCGCGGGTTCAAGTCCCGTCTCCCGCTCCAGTCAGTTCGGACCAGATCCCGCTCACGCGCATCGCCGGACTGGCGTCATTCACCCCGCCTGAACTAGTATTTCCTGTCCGGGGCGCGGTACCCAAGCGGTAAGGGAGAGGTCTGCAAAACCTTTATGCGTCGGTTCGATTCCGACCCGCGCCTCCATTAAGTATTCCCATAAAAGTCAATAGCTTACAAATTGCCTTTGACTTTTTGTGTCAATTTTGTGACAGTAGCTCCCGCGAATCAGTACGGAGCCATCCCAAATGGGCACAACCCCAGTCGTCACGATCTTCGTCCGGCACTCCGCGGACTGCAAATACCAAGGCAATGAGTTTGAGCGCCGTTGCCATTGCCGGAAGCATCTCCGGTGGACGCACAACGGGACGCGTTACCGTCGCAAGGCCGAGACGCGGAGTTGGGCCGAGGCCGAAGAGATTAAGCGGGACCTCGAAGACCAACTAGCCGGGCGGCGCTCGGAGACGAAGGAGGAAAAGACCATTGCGGAGGCCGTAGAGGTCTTCATAGCGGACAAGCGGATTCAGGGCGTCTCGGCCGGAGTGCTCGGGAAGTATGCCCGCGAGCTAAAGCGGCTCCGCGACTATGCAGAGGGGCACCGCGTCTTCACTGTCGCCGGTCTCACCCGTGAATTGCTCATCGGCTACCACAAGGATTGGGAGCGGCTCTATCCGTCGTCCGCCACGCGGTCAATGGTGCAGGCGCGGCTCAAAGGCTTTCTGAAGTTTTGCTTCGACAACAAATGGATTGAACGCGTCCCGCGGCTCTCACCGATCAAGGCCGAGGAAGCACCGACGCTCCCACTCACCGCGGACGAATATCAAAGGCTACTCGACACGATTCCCGTTAGCTTTCCCGATGTCGTCCACGTCCCCGGCTCAGACAAGGTCCAGGCGCATTCACGAGCGGCCATCCTAAAGAATCGCGCCGCCCGCGTACGGGCGCTCGTCCGCTTGATGCGGCACACCGGCCTTGCGATTAGTGACGCCGTCACCCTGGAGCGAAGCGAAGTCCAACGCGACGCCAAGGGCCTCTATCGCGTCACCACGGCACGGCAAAAGACGGGGACTCACGTCTCCGTCCCGATTCCGCCCGATGTCGCGCAAGAGTTGCTCGCCGCGGCCAACGGCAACCCGCGTTATGTGTTCTGGACCGGCAACGGCGAAGAACGGACGGCCGTCTCCCACTGGCAAGATGACTTTAGGCGGTTGTTCCGCGATGCGGGAATCTCCGGGGAAGGCGCGGGCAACATGGTCTCCCATCGGCTCCGGGACACCTTCGCTTGTGACCTCCTGGAGAAAGGCGTCCCGCTCGAAGAGGTTTCAAAGTTGCTCGGACACGAATCGATCCGGACAACCGAGCGGAGTTATGCGAAGTGGATTAAGGGACGGCAGGACCGGCTTGACTCTCTTGTTGTCGGGACATGGACACAAGAGGCGGAAAAGGTTTAATTCCCAATCATAATAAAGACCGCCTCCCAACCCCTTCGGGCGGACGCGATTCGTACGCGTTCTTGCAAACTTTGCATTCGTACCTCCAGACCCTTCCGTCCGAGTACACCGGATGCACTCGTGTCTGTTTTCCGCTCTCGTCAAAACATGCTGGACAGAAAGGGTCCGGGTCCCCTTCTGCAAAGTAGAGCTTTTGCTTGCTGTCCCACTTGAGCGCGGCCCTCGCATCGAGTAGTCGCCGCAGCCCGGCGTTTTCCTCGCGCAGATTACCCACCGCCTCTTTCAATTCGAGGACCGAATCAAAGATGTCGCTCAGTTTGTCCTTGAGGTCGTGGTCGTCTGACCGCTTCGCCGACGCTCTCGCTTCCTTCAATAATCCAATGGTGCCGTTCACGAGGTTGACGGCGGTGGCCGCCAACCCAACTGTTCCTGGATCGCTCATAGACACATTCTAGGGGCTTTACTTTCGATACGTCGACCTTTATTAAACACTTTGCAATAGTTATTGACACTTTATAATGATTTTGAGACTATATGGGTAGAGGGATCGGCAATGGCACTCACAACGGAAGAAGGCAAAGCGCGAAGACTGGCGGGGATGAAGCGAGCGAAAGACGAGATGAGCCCGGCGCAGAAAATACATCGTGCTTTGGTGAATGGCCGACCACCGGCTAGCGAACTAAAGACCCCGCTTGCCGCTGTGACGGCGGCGCGGGTGTTGTACCGCGATATTGAGGCGCGGATGGCGGCCGAGGGATTGAAACCCGAGGCGGGCGATTGGGCCGTAAGTATCGGTTATGTAAGTCCAGACCTAAGCGTGATTGGTTTTACTCCGCTATTTGCTCCCGGCGATGAAGCCGTTCTCATGAAGATCCTCGACGGCCATATCATGCTCGGTTTGGTCTTCGGAATCGTGGACAAAGAGGCAAAGGACAAAGAGGGCCGCATCATCCTGGGAACGCGCGCCTTTTTCACGACAAAGCAGACCGAGGGTTGGTTGTCAGAATTGATCTTACCTGTGCGCCTGTACATGGAAGATTAAGCGCCGAGGCAGTAAACAAACGAAGGCGACGACACCAAAACAGAATTGTCGCCACGACAGTTACTTTTTTCCTTGGAAGCCACCACAACTTTTTGAAGGTGACCCATGCGAACACTCGATAGGTTTGAAGTCATCGGCGTTTACGGAGCGTTCCCCGTCTCCATTTGGGGTCGTCCCGAAGCGGGCGAATTCCTCATCTGCGAAATTGGCGAGCCGGTCCCCGGCGACGAAATCCGCGCACGGAATTTGCCGCTCCTCGCGGTTGTCGGGCTCATTGATGGCCGCCCGCAAACCGCCCTGGAGACGCCGTTCGACGACGCGACGATCCAGACGCTTGCCGGTATGTACGTCCGCCACGTTGCCGCGAAGATTGAGGCGGCCTTCGGCCTGAAGACGTCGTCGGGCGATAGCGTTGACTGGTTGCGCCGCCTCTACCAATTGCCCGGGAACGCATGAGTTTTAAGTGATGCTCCGGTAAAAAGGCCGGAGCCGTCCGCGGAATCTGCCCTCAAGGCGGGGGACGTTAGCCGCGCCGACGCATTGGGCGAAGTTGCCCGAGACGCCAACAAAGCACTGCTCGGTGACGAAGATCCGGGCCGCTCGCGAAAGCAGCGGACAATAACGCCGCTGGAGGCGCGCCGCAGTAAACCGAACGCGGGGAGGCGTCGGAATTTCACATCTGGAGAATTTTCCATGAGTATGCGTTTGTTTGAAATGCGCCAAGAACGGCACGAAGCCCTAAACGCTTGCGAGACTATCCTCGGCCGCGCTGAGAAGGAAAACCGGCAATTAACCGCAGCAGAAGCCGCGCTTATGGATGAGCATATGGAGCGGGTTAAGAAGCTGACCCCGCAGATTGAGAGCATCGAGTCCCGGAACACGATCACTCGACATCTGCAAAACGGAATGCTCATTCCGGGCACGCCCGAGAGGAATTGGGAGACTCCCGCGGCTTCGCCGTCTTCCCCGCTGAAGGTCGGACGAATCGGCGGCCCCGAACATCCCGATGCAACCGCATTCCGGGCGCAGTTCGCGGGCTGGATGAACCAAACCCTAACCGCACTCACTGGGCAGCGTCCGGCGATGGAAGCAACCGCCCCAAGCGGCCCCATTTCGATTGGGACCACATCCGGGTGGGACAGCATCGGCATCACCGTCCCGACTGAGGTCTTGCCGTTTCTGCCAAGCTATTACAACCTGGACAGCTTTGCGCTCGCCGGGGCAACGCAGATTCAAACCGATCACACCCGCCCGCTTGTGAAACCAATCATCTCAGCCGGGGCGGCTGATTCGACTTTTGCCGAAAACGCCGCGCCCACAACCTCACAGCCTTTCGGACTTAGCGGCTTCACGTTCGGTGGCACAAAGTACGCCCGCCTTGTCTTGGCGTCGTATGAGTCGCTGATGAACTCTGAACTCCCGCTCCAGGGCACTATCCTGGACGAACTTCTCGCCTCACTTGCCACAACCATCACTTCCGCCGTGACAACGGCGTTTGTGTCCGCGCTGACGGCCGCTTCATCGTCGCTCGCCACGGGTGTCGGTGGTAGCGGCGGTTCGATTTACACAAGCATGATCGATTTGCGGTATGCGGTCCCGCCGCGGTTCGACCTGCCAACCAACAAGTGGATGCTTTCTCGGGCAACGCTCGCGCAGATTCGCAACACACGCGCCTCAACGAGCGGTGTCCCGATGTTCTCGGCGGACGGAACGATGCTGTTTGATCGTCCCTATGTCATTAACGATTTCCTGGACACCGCGTCCGGTGCGGGCGTTGGGTTTGTTGCCTTCGGCTCATTCGCGGACGGCGTCTGGATTCGCAAGACTCCAGTCATAACGCAGGTGTTCTTGGAGGCGTACGCCTCAAACGGTCAAATCGGCTATCGGACTCAGCAGTGGATGGACTCGCATTTCCTTGCTGAATTGGCGGCCGCTTCTCAGCCGCCCACCTTCCAACCTATCCATTACACGAACGTCGTCTCGGAGACCTAAAGTTCAGCCGGGGAAAGTTCACCCGACCATCAGCGGGTCCGTCCGCGGCCCCGGCGAGCCTTCATTTCGCCGCGGGCGGGTCTGATGGCTCCGACTAACTCCGCGCCGTTTTCCGAGGGGAGAGGCGAACGGCGCGGACCTTTTTTGAAAGCAGAAGCTAGTTACGCGAGGGAGGATGAACCGATGAAGACCTTTCAGATCCGGTTGCCCGATGGGCTTTACACCGAGCTGGCCGAGATTACGGCTCAGATCAATGAGCCGGGGTACGGCCCGAAGTCGTGGGCCACTGACCTCATCGCTTCAGAATTAGCGAGCCGCCGCCTGTCCCGGCTGTCTCAACCGAGGCCGGAGCCGGAGCCAAAATGAGCGAAACGCCGAAGCCGACGAGAGGAACGATGGAGTGGGTAGACGAGCGCGGTAAGAAACAAACCCGTGAGGTCAACTACCTCATTAACGTTGCGGATTTTCGCGGGAGGGCCGGGTACATTTGGCTTCTCATGGCCGCGAATCCGCATCTGTCCGCGCCGGACCTTTTGCTGTGGTTGAGAGTGAGCGGTGAGACGGCCGCCCTAAGAAGCGAGACGTGGATTAGAACGCGGAGATGGATGTTTAAGGATGCGGCCCGGGCGGGCGTAAAGCCGAATGCGGACGGCCGGGACGAAGAGGCGCTTGCGCTCATGCGGGAAAACCGCGAGTTGTCCGCCCGCAAATTGGTTCTCTTGCTGAAGCAGCACGGCATCAGCCGGGGGAGGACATGGGTCCGGATGAACCGTTGCCGGTAAAGTGGCCGCTATTCATCCATACCATTAGGGAGTAAAGCACCATACATCTCTCCGGCCTACGGGCCTGCGAGACGTACGGTCCTTCCCCCCCAAAGAAAAAGTGTCGTCAATTAAGGGGAAAAATATACGCCGACGATTAGTAGCGGCCTGGAGGATAACGAAATGCCGAAACAGTTCCGAGTAGTCGACTTGCCCGAAGGCTCAACCGCGCAAGAAATTGAAGACGCCCTCAACGAGATGGCTGACGCCGGTTACTATGTCCTCCGAATGACGATGAACGACCCACCGGGGCTTGCGGTCCGCGCCGTCTGTTGTCTTCGCGCCAAGCGGGATTAAGGGGTTAACCCGACGGCCGGGCATCGGTGCGGAGAGCGTTGAAGTATGACCGGATTGTCGTGGCCAGTCTTTGGGCTTCCTCGTCCTCTTCAATCGTGAGAGGATGATCCACTTTGATAGCAGTGTAGATGTCAGACTTTTTGATTGGGCCTGGGTACTTGACGAATTTTCCTTCTGCGATGTCGCGTATTAGAGGTTCAAACTCCGGGCTCACAGTGGGCTTGTTATCCGCCTTCTCAGTAACGTCTCTGAGGGCTTCGATGGCTACGTCACCGGTTCTAGGTCTGCCGGTCCCGGCTGGAGAGTCGAGGAAGTCTAAGGCCGTGGGGCGCGGGCCGTGGTCACAGCGATGGACGACACACTCGCGCAGATCAATCCACTGTCTGCTCAGCAACCCGAAGGGCATCTTCGTCGAACATAGCAGCACGGGGACCACTCTCTTCTTTCCATCGCGCAGCGCAATCTTAATCTCCTTTGCAACAAAAGCGGATCTTTCGGTTTCGCAGCACCAGCACAAGACGAAGACAGAGCACTCCAGGATTGCGGCTATTATTTTCTTCCCCCATACGTCCCCCGGGACGAGAGAGTCCACATCGAGAAAAATCGAATCCTTAGCAACCGCGACTCCAAGGAGAGCGGCTAGCGGCTTAACAAGAGCTTCGTCGTGCCGACTGTACGACACAAACACTCTAGTTTTCCGCTTACCAGCCATGACGAGCGGAATTGTACTCCGCAACCCCGAATGCGGGCTTTCAGACGGGATCTAGGCAGGACGCGCGTCGGAACACGCCGGAGCTTTATCGACTTAGGACTGGATGGGCTTTGAATAAGGTCGGGTGGGATGACAACGCTTGAGGCTTGCAGGGAGGAAACAATAGGTCTTCACAAAACAGGACGCAAAAAGTGACCGAAATACGGTTTGAAAGTTATCGGAGGAACTCGCCACGGCCCGGCCGCACCCTAAAACGAACTAGCGCTTGCTTTGCTTAATGAAGTAGTCAATCAGTTCGCTCGAGGAATTATCCATTTCAACGTCAAACTCCTCAACCTTGTTCGTGAAGTAGTTGAATGTCATAACGGCGGGGATGGCCACAACCAGAACCGAATGCGGTCATCACCAGTGCTTCCGTAATACCGCTGGCCGCAGCGCCGATACCCGATGTCTTCTGGGTAGCGATTTCCTGGAAGGCCTTGAGGCTACCGGCGACCGTTCCGAAAAGCCCCACGAACGGAGCGGTCGAGCCAATGGTTGCGAGGCCTCCGAGACCACGTTTCAGCTTGGCATGCACGATAGCTTCAGAACGCTCGAGAGCGCGCTTGGACGATTCGATCTGCTCGGCTGTGACCGCTCCCCCCCTCCCGGAATCCCGGTACTCCTGCAGCCCTGCCGTTACGACCTCTGCCAGGTACGACTTCTTGTTCCTGTCAGCAACCTTGATCGCTTCGTCCAGCTTGCCTTCCTTCAGGGCGCCCGCCACACGGGGAGCAAACTCACGCGACTGCTTGCGGGCTGCGCTGAAGTAAAGGTAGCGGTCGATGATAACCGCCAGCGACCAGATCGACATGATGAAGAGCACGAACACAACGCCACGTGCCAGCCATCCCATGTTGTTCCACAGATCGACGGGGCTGAAGCTGGTCTCATTACTGCTAGATGAGATGATAGAGGCATAGGGCATTGCGGCGAGTAATGCCAGGGTGATTATCAGGCCTAAGACGATGATGATTAGAGCCGAAGGATTCCAAGAAGTAGAGTATCGCTCCCAGGTCGCCCTCTTAGACCGCAAACCCACCGTACCCTGAAAGCCAGTGAGATCTGATTTGGTGACAAGCTTGGGGAGAGCGTGCTCTGTGTCCTTCGAGACCAGCACCTTATCTAGCCTGGTCGCCAAAAATCCACTTACAAGACCAACAACAGCTGCTAGGAAGGTGACAAACGGAATTGCTGGCGCTATCACGCTCGCTAGAAGCCCAAACGCGGCGAAGCCTCCGAGACTCGTTGCAATTGATGTAAGCCTTGTAGCCGCGGAATTAGTAACCCTCCCTTGCGGTGCGTTCTGGTTTTGACTAAACATCATGGTTGCCTCAATGCGGGTGTGGAGCAGCGTAAGCTTTGTATCCTGCGGTTAGAACGGCAACGACAAGAAGCGCAGCCGTAACCGTCAGCGAGAAGGGCGGCTCCCAGTCCGGTTGCCCCGGCTGATGTTGGCCTCGATTTGTCATTGCGGCGAGCAGGAACAACACTGATGCAAACCCGGCCCCGAAGCAAAAGAACGTCAGAACCGATGATCCACCACCGTGCAGGCTTGACGTCCCAGCTTGCACCGCCAAGATGGCCGCGCCGTATAGCCACCCCAGCGGGTCAATCCACTCTTTCCATGAATAATCGAACGGGACAACCTTTTGTGCTGCTGACCTGCCCATATAGAGCGCGAGGCCCCAAATTAGATACAACACCCCCGCCCCAAGTAGCGGCAGGAGACCCTCGATAACAAGCCAGCGCTCAGCCTCGCCCCACCGGTACATGCTCAGAGCACCATTCTCCAGTTGGCGGTATTCTACATAACTCAATTCTGAATGATTTGAAATAGGAAAGGACGAACAGACGGATACTCTCTCATCTTGTCCACGGTGAACAGTGTAGGCGAAGAAGAGAAGAAAACTCAAAACTATCCTTGTTTATGCAAGTTTACCAGCGTCGGAGGGCTTAGATAGGCCATTGGTGGACTTTTACCCTACCCCCTCTAATCCGCTCATAATAAACGACTTATCAACCGTTGCTCGGCCTCGTCGGCCTCTGCTAAGTGCCGATGCACTATGTCGGGCCACGTCCGACATGCGTTTTCGTCAGTCTGCCTCACAAGATTGGAACGGTCTTGTCTGACGCCCGTACTTTCTTGGCCATCCACTTCACAATGAAGTCCGCCAATTGCTCCGGCGTCTGCGGTCCGGGAGTTTCGTCTATCCGGGCGGCCAGTCCGTTCTGTCCAGGCTCAAATCGGATCTCACGCATCGCCTGGTGCATGTATGTACGCCTGATTAGATTTGCACCCGGCTGATAAAACAGGTTCATTTTGGAAAATTCTGGAGGCGGGCTGACACTATGCCGATTCACCTCAATGTGACACTGCCATTCGCCGCCTTCCGAGGCAGATGTGCTACCCGCCAAATGCTCCCCATCAAGGTCCTTGAGGTGGTCGGTGTTGTTCTTTAGTTGTGTGACAAGTCTGCGCCAAAACGCCGGAACGCCATCCTGTACCGACTGTGCCCTGTCTAGCTCGTGCCGCTGTTGTTCTGCCTCTCGGCGTTTCCGGTCGGCTTTGGCGCGATTTTCTTTCTTTATCCAATCGGGGGTGTTGTCTTGTTCGTCCGTCATCACAAGGATCTCCCTATGAGATTCGCTCTATTTTCGCTCTTAGTCAACGGCTTTCAATGGCTTTTAAACTGGCTCCCATCCTCGTCCTTGATGCCCTCGGCCGATGGCAAGGGCAATTTGGATGGCCTACGATGCCCCGCAATCGCGCGAGGACGCCCATAGGGGCGTCCGATCACTGCCGTTGCGTTCCGGCTCCCTTCACGATCTCATCCCGCAATGCTTGGAGCCGCGGGTCATCCAGCAAGGCTTTCAGTTCAAAAGCCGGAACGACTGTCGAAACCCCACTATTCTCCGCTACCGTGCCACGTATTGTAGTGGTCATTTCTAGATTGAAGTTCTCGTCCTCAGTCACTTCGGCATTTACGACACCCAGGACGCGGTAGTCCCCGAGGACGTCGATTTCACCCGGTGTGCCAAGATTTCTGCGAAGGTCCATGAACACCGGCGAGCCACTATTTCCGTGGAACACGTGGACGTCAGTCAGATAAACCCTTTCCGGTAGCTTTTTGAAGGGGATTTTTTCGTCGGGCATCATCGCGATGGCACCTTGGCGAAGGATTGGCTCCATTCGCTTGATGCCTGGAAATTGGGAAAAGAACCCGGCGAAGAAGACCGGCTGACCTTCCGTTACCCCCGTTTCGGATAAATCATCCGCGAGCATGGCTACCGGGACTGTCCAGTAATCAAATTTGACTTGATTGGGGGCCAGAGGGAGGACCGCCAGATCAATCGAATCGTCTTGAGGAAGCACCCACGCGGCGTTTCCGGACTGCTCCACAGGGACATCCTGCGCAACAATGTCGCCCTCGGGCTGCTTCAGGTTCAGCGTGATGCTGATATTTTCAACCGGGAGCGGCTCGCTCACGTCTTTCCAGCACATTGCTACGTGCCGGTTTGTAACTAGATAGATGAAAACTTGATTTTTCCCCAATCTCGGCTCGGGGTACGAAACAAAAAAGCCAGTACCCGTGGCGAGGACGTGTTGCTCGCCGTCTTTACAAGTCAGCTTAATGAACGTAACGGACTTCCGAATTTTAGTTATTGGGCGTTCGATTCGGAATGGGATTGATTGATGCGCGGTTTGTGCGGGACAGATTGCCGCCGTGACCGCGAGGGCACACACTAATAGTCTTGCTGACATCATTTTTGCTTGCTCCTACAAATCCTCGAAACGCGAATTGTTGGGGGGCTTGCAAGAAATTGTAATCTCAGCCGACGTGAGTCCCCGTGAAAACGGCTCCCATCCTCTGCATGGCGGCGACGGCCTCCGATTCGTTGGGAACCCACTTTCAACCCTCGGCAGATTTTGTGTCAGTTTGTGTCACAGATGGCCACATCTGCAATTTCTCCCACATCCTCAACATTGAGAAATCAGTAAGTTATTTGCAATCACGGGCGCTATTGGTTCGATTCCGACCCGCGCCTCCATTAAGTATTGCCGCGGCGGCAGTATAGATGAATAAGAGGCGAAGACCCACGCGGCTAGACTTCGTGCTCATCCACTGATTTGCTTCTTGACTCGTGTGCTCGCACGCCTGAATCATGAGGGCGGTTATCACGGGAGAGTGCAATGAGGACAAGGAAGCCAAACAAACCGCCGCCGAGCGAGCAGGAAGTCCTATGGCGCGAAAAGGCCCGCGTGCGAGCAATACACGATTTGGAGCGCGAAGGTCTGACTGGCGAAGCGGCGACCAAGCGATTTCACGACCTTTACAACGAGGCTTACCGCGAGTTGGCGAGAGCCGGAGCTTAAAAGTTTCGGGGACGCGATCGGCAGACCTCAGACGTCCACATTGAGAAATCGGAAAGTTATTTGCTATCAATAGGCGCGCTTGGTTCGATCCCGACCAGCGCCGCCAGGTCTTTGACTGGGCTGGAGTGTCGCATTCGTGGCTATTGTGCCACCAGGTAATTTCCGTATCCGACCACGACCGTTGACGCGATGAGCAGAAACAGTCCGCAGCTCACGAGCAGTTTCGTGCGACGGCTGGTGTCCTGCCATTCCTTGAGAGCGATTCCCCAGAGTGTGGCGAAGATGATGATGCTGGCCATGTGGAGCGTCCAGCTCGAAAAGTCGTACTTGCCCATCAGCGTCTGGCCCATCGAGTAGAAGAAGAACTGGAAATACCAGATGATGCCGGCCGAGGCAGCCAGCAGATAATTTGCCAGCAACACACCGGGGCGGATGCGAGACTCTGATGCGAGGTGTCGCGGGTCAGCGTCCACCAGTGTTTCGCCCGTCGTCGCTGAGGTTCCCATTGGATTGGTGCCCGGCGCTCCGAGAAATTGGGCGCCGGAGCGGTTGCGGATGATGAGGAATGCCGACCAGACGAAGTTGGTAAAGAATCCACCCCACAGGACGACGACCAGCACGGGCAGGTTCTGCCACAGATCAGCGCGGCCATGCTGGCGAAGCTGGCCGAGGGTGATTCGAGCAATATCCTTGCCCGAGGCGAGTCCGTAGGCAAAGCACGAACTCATGATGCCGGCGAAGACAGCCACGGCCAGGCCCTTGCCGAACGAGTAGTCGCGTTCGCCGAGTGCGGCCTTCTCTTCAGCCGGAACTTCCTTTTCCTTCGAATAGCCCGCAAGCCCGTTGACTGCAATTGCCGCCATGCAGACCGCCACTCCCAGAAGGATGACCTGACCGCCGGTCTGGTGCGATATGGCAATAATTTGTCCGCTGAAGATGGGCGGCATCAGCGTGCCGAACGCGGTACAGAAGCCGAGAGCTATAGCGTATCCGAGTGCGATTCCGAGATAGCGGATCGACAGGCCGAAGGTGAGTCCGCCGATCCCCCACAGCGCTCCCCATATCAATGCCCGCCAAAGTGTTGCACCGGGCGTGGCATGAAGCACCGCGAAGAGGTTTGGAACCAGCAGCGACGCCATGACCAGCGGCGCGACTATCCAGGCGGCGAAGCCCTGGATGATCCAGTAGATTTCCCATGACCAGCGTTTGATTGGACGGAAGGGAATGAAGTTACTGGCCGAGGCGAGTCCGCCGATCCAGTGATAGATGACGCCGACGAGCGGATTTGGTCCCAACAATCACCTCGGTGCTCTCGCAAGCGGCGTGTTCAGGCGCCGCAGAAGGGCCAATCGCATCGTATCGCAGGACAAAAACGATTGTGAAACATAATTTCTATTGAAAAACAGGTTCTTGAACCATTAGACTGCGCTTGTTGCTGCAAGCCCCCAGGAATCCAGAGGAGTTCTGTATGAGAGTGGAGGACCCGGCGAGTGCCACGCAAGTTCTGGAAAGCCTGAGTATCGAGATTCCTTCGTGGGGCTTTGCCAACACCGGGACCCGCTTCGGGAAATTCCTTCAGGCTGGGGCGGCGACCACGATAGATGAAAAGTTCGCCGACGCCGCGCAGGTCAACGCTCTTACGGGAGTCACTCCGCAGCTGGCTCTTCATGTTCAGTGGGACTTGCCCGCCGGCGTCGACGATGTCGCAAGGATCAAGAAGCTGGTCACGACGTATGGCGTGCGACCGGGATCAATCAATCCCAACTTGTTTCAGGATCAGGAATATAAGTTCGGTTCCATGTGCAATCCGGATCCCGGCATCCGTCGTAAGGCCGTCGACCACCTGCTGGAATCAGTCGCAATCGCTCAGGCGCTGGGTTCGCGAGATATTACGTTGTGGATTGCCGACGGATCAAATTATCCCGGCGCGCAAAGCATTCGCAAGCGGATCGGCTGGCTGCAGGAGGCGTTGAAAGCGACCCACGACAGCCTTGATTCCGGTCAGCGCATGCTGGTTGAATACAAGCCGTTCGAGCCCGCCTTCTACCACACCGATGTCGCGGACTGGGGAATGGCGACGCAACTCGCGCAGGCGGCCGGTTCACAGGCATTCGTTCTCGTCGACACGGGCCATCATTATCAGGCGCAAAATATTGAGCAAATCGTGGCGTGGCTGCTTCATCTTCGGCTGCTTGGCGGATTCCACTTCAATGACAGGCGTTATGCAGATGACGACCTGACGATAGGCTCGATCGATCCATACCAGGTGTTCCGGATCTTCCACGAGATTTTTAGTGAGCCGAATGTAGAGAACTCGAGCTCCATCGCATACATGATCGATCAAAGCCATAACATCAAAGGCAAGATGGAAGCTATGGTGCAGACCGTGATGACGGCGCAAGAATTGTATCTCAAGGCTTCATTGGTCGACCGCGAGCGGCTGGCGCAACTGCAGTCGGAAGCAAAGACCGTTGACGCCGAGGAGTGCCTGCGATCGGCGTTCTGGACGGATGTGCGTCCCGCGCTTCGCGAATGGCGGCGCAGAAAGGGGCTGCCGGAAAATCCTTTGGAAGCGCTGCGTGAGAGCGGATACGTGGAGCGCATCGAGGAGGAGCGGAGAGAGCGCAACTCGATGCTGTCCGTGAGTTATGCCTAGCTCCGAGAAATCGCAAGAACGATAAAATCTGCTGCGAATGGGTTGCGGGTTTCAGGGGAGGCCAGCCGGCCATCTCCGTCGCGCACCGTCGCAGCAGGAAGCGAGGAAATATGCCAGTAGCGGTTGAAACGAAGGGTCGCCTCAAACTTCAGCACCTTGAGGACTTGTGGGATGACAGTGTCGCTGCCGGGATGGATGAGCCGGAGTTGTTGCGCTACCGATCGAACCTGCTTGGTTCCGACCTGCGGATCACAAACTTTGCCGGCGGGAACACGAGTTCCAAGGTACAGATGCCCGACCCGCTGAACGCGCAGATGACCGACGTGTTGTGGGTAAAGGGAAGCGGGGGCGATCTCGGCAGTATCAGGCGCGGCGGATTCGCGACCCTCTACCTGGAAAAGCTGCTCGCACTTGAAAAGCTTTATCGTGGCGTTGACCGCGAAGACGACATGGTCGCGTACTATCCGCTCTGCACCTTTGGCATCAATCCTGTTGCAGCTTCCATTGACACGCCGTTGCATGGATTTCTGCCCTTCCGGCATGTGGATCACCTTCATCCGGACTGCGCGATCGCGGTGGCCGCGGCCGCAAACGGCCTGGAGAAAATGGACGAATTCAATCGCGCTTATGGCCGCAAGCTGATCTGGGTTCCCTGGCAGCGGCCAGGATTCGAGCTGGGGATGATGCTCAAGAGAGCGATCGAGAGTAGTCCGGATTGTGACGGCATCGTTCTCGGCGGCCACGGATTGTTTACCTGGGGCGACACGCAGCGGGAATGCTACGCGAATACCGTCTCGGTTATTGATGAGCTTACGAGCTTTGTAGAAGAGCATCAGCGGAAGAAGGGAAGCCGCATTTTTGGCGGACAAAGGCATACTGCGCTCCCAAACAGGAAAGATGTGGCAGTGGACGTACTGCCGTTCCTCCGCGGGCGTGTTTCGCAGCAGAAGCGGTTGATCGCGAATTATTCTGAGCTGCCCGAAGTATTGGAGTTCGTCAATTCGGCAGATGCGGAAAAGTTCTCTTATCTCGGGACGAGCTGCCCGGATCACTTTATCCGTACCAAGATCCGGCCGATGTTTGTCCCGTGGGAGCCGGCGAGCGGCCTTGATGAATTGAAAAAGGCTATCGACGAGCGCATTGCCACGTATCGCGTCGAATATGCCGACTATTACCAGAAGCACGCCGAGCCGACGTCGCCTGCAATGCGAGACGCAAATCCGACTGTCGTGCTGATTCCAGGAGTGGGGATGTTCAGCTTCGGGAAGAGCAAGCCTGAGGCGCGGATAACCGGCGAACTTTACGTGAATGCGATTCACGTGATGAAGGGCGCGACGGCGCTTGAAGAAGGCGCCCCCCCTGCGAAGGTGCCGCAGTGCGGATCGGAGGCGCTCGCCGAGGCTTTCCAGGTCTATGGCAACTATGTCGCGCTGCCGGCGTCGGAGGCATATCGCATCGAATACTGGCAGCTTGAAGAGGCGAAGATTCGCAGGCAGCCCGCGGAGAAAGAACTGAGCCGGCAGATCGCTTTGGTCGTCGGAGGAGGAAGCGGCATCGGCCGGGAGGTGGCGCTCCTTGCCGCCGAGCGCGGCGCGCACGTGGTGGTTGCCGACCGCGATCATGAAAGCGCTGCGCGAGTTGCAGATGAGATTCGAGCCGTCAGCGGCAAGGAAAGCGTCACGTCGTCGCCGGTCGATATTCGCCGCCGCGAGTCAATCCTCGAGGCGCTGCGCCGGACGGTGGCGGAGTTCGGAGGCGTCGATATCCTCGTCAATACTGCGGCGCTGTTCCCGTCGTCGCCCACCGGCGTCATCTCTGACGAGCAATGGGCGCTGACACTGGAAGTAAATGTCACGGGCAATTACCTTCTGGTGGAGGAAATCGGGAAAGCGCTACGCGAACAAGGGCTGACATCGAGTATCGTCCTCACGAGCTCTGCAAATGCGGTTGTATCGAAGCGCGGAAGCGAAGCTTACGACGTGAGCAAGGCGGCGCTCAGCCATTTGATTCGCGAGCTGGCCGTATCACAGGCGCCCCATGTGCGAGTGAACGGCATCAGTCCGGCCACGGTGGTGAAAGGCTCGACGATGTTCCCGCGCGATCGGGTGATTGCGTCACTGAACAAATACGATATTCCCTTCGAAGGCAATATGACTGATGACGAGTTAAGGGACCGGCTCGCGGCGTTCTACGCCGAACGTACTCTTACGCACCGGCCCATCGATCCGAAGATATGTGCCGAGGCGATTCTGTTCCTGGCAGGGCCAAAGGCGCCGTGCACGACGGGTCACATTATTCCTGTCGATGGCGGCCTCGTCGATGCTTTTCTGCGCTGAGCGGACTATTGCATGCCGACCAGCGATCGTCCTCATCTCGTCGCGATTGATCTTGGCGCAGAGAGCTGCCGGGTTTCCTTGTTGCAATGGCGAGGGGAGACGCCGCACATCGAGCTAGTTCACCGGTTCAGCAATGCTCCCGTCACTAGCGATGAGGGTATACGTTGGGACTTCAGCCGGATTCTCTCCGGCGTTGAAGACGGCCTGTTGCGGTGCGCAGAAAAGACATCCGATCCCATTGCCGCCATCGGAGTCGATGGTTGGGCAGTCGATTATGTGCGTCTGACAGAGACAGATCTCCCCATCGCGCAGCCCTTCTGCTATCGCGATCTGCGAACGGAAGCGATGGAGGCCGAACTGGCGCTAAGGTGCTCGCGCGAAGAATTGTTCGCGCTTTGCGGTGTCCAGCCGCTGAGGATCAATTCGCTGTACCAGCTGATGGCCGATGGCCGAGCCGGTATTCCGGCGAGCACCCGATGGGTGAATCTGCCCGAGTATCTGCTCGGTCGGCTTGGCGCTAGAATCGTTGCTGAATTCACAAACGCAACGCACACAGGCCTGGTTGATATACTCACGCGGGCGTGGTGTCCGGAGGTTTTCGAGTTGTGCGGATTAGATTTGGGTGCAGCTCCGGAGCTTGTGCCTACGGGTGCGTGTGTGGGCGTTGTGCAGGGGGCTCTTCGCAATCTGAATCCATTCAGGGATACCCGGCTCATTGCCCCCGCGTGTCACGATACAGCATCCGCCGTCGCCGGCATTCCGATGAGCGGCGACGATTGGGCCTATATCAGCTCGGGAACCTGGTCGCTCGTGGGCGCCGTGATCGAGCAGCCAATCAAAGACAGCGCCGCGTGTAGCGCCGGATTTACCAACCTGGGTGCGGCTGGAAACCGCATCTGCTTCCACAAAAATGTGAACGGCATGTGGCTGCTCAAACAAACCCTGAATCAGCTTTGCCCGGAGGACAACCCGTGGCCGACCGCTGAGCTGGTTGCCGCCGCCGAAGAGGCGGATGAACCGAAGACAACCATCAATGTCGACGATCCGGAACTGTGGGCCGCGGGTAACATGGCGTCCCGGATCAATGAGCAATTGAAGCGGTCCGGATCGGCGCAAATCGAGGAGCATGCGGCTTCCATGCCGGCTTTTGCGCGGCTGATATTTCACAGCCTCGCCGAGCGATATGCCACTGTGCTGGCGGATCTCCAGAAGCTTACCGGCAAACGACTCAGGAAGCTGGCTGTGGTCGGGGGCGGAAGCCTGAACGCTTTCCTGAACCGGCTTACCGCCGAGGCGACCGGGCTAGAAGTCTGCAGAGGAGTCACCGAGAGCTCGACGGTGGGCAATTTCGCCATTCAACTCGCCAGCCTCGAAGGATGCGCGAATTCGCCGGATAGAATCACTTACTGGGCGAGCACACTGGCGTCTGGTCATTGCTGAGATGAGGATTTGGCTCTTCATCACGTGCTATAACGACACCCTGTTTCCAGAGACGGGCAAGGCGCTCGTGTCAGTGCTGGAGCGGCTGGGACATACCGTCGAATTTCCGCTCGAACAGACCTGCTGCGGGCAGATGCACTTCAACACCGGATATCGTCGCGAGGCATATCCGCTGGCTAAGCGGTTCGTTTCGATTTTTGAGAATGCGGAAGCCGTGTGCATTCCGTCGTCATCGTGCGTCGCGATGCTTCGGGACTACTACCCGGAGCTCGCGCGTGAATGCGGCGATGAGAAGCTCGCAGCAGACGTGGAAAGCCTGTTGCCGCGTGTCTACGAATTCAGCGAGTTGCTGACTGACTGCCTCCAGGTTGAAGACGTAGGTGCCTCGTTCCCTCATCGTGTGACTTACCACGCGAGTTGCCATGGTCTGCGCAGCCTACATCTGGGAGACAAGCCGCTGCGGCTTTTGCGGAAGGTCAGAGGCCTGAATCTGGTCGAGCTACCGAACTCCGATCGCTGCTGCGGATTCGGAGGGACATTTGCCGTGAAAAACGCCGACGTCTCGACAGCGATGCTCGAAGAGAAGCTTGGGGCTGTTCTCGGCACCGGAGCCGAAGTCTGCACCGCCTGCGATAATTCGTGCCTGATGCACATTCAGGGCAGACTACATCGACAAGGGGCGGCTGTTCGCACTATGCACATTGCCGAGATACTAGCCTCCGAGAGCAAGCGATGACGCTGATCACAGTAGATCCGCGGAAAGCGCCGCCGTTTCCGAAGGCCGCAGCGGAACTCCTGCACGATACACAATTACGAAGGAATGTTGCGCACGCGACCGATGTCATCCAGCGCAAACGGGCCGCACTTGTAGCCGAGAAATCCGACTGGCAGGCATTGCGGAGTGCCGGCGCAGCCATCCGCGCCGAAGCGTTGCGCCATCTTGATCAATACCTCGAGCAGTTTGAGGAGCAGTTCACCGCGGCTGGCGGGCACGTCCACTGGGCTGCGGATGCCAATGAGGCACGGCGGATCATCGGTGCCCTTGTGCGCAAGGCTGAGGCGAAAGAGGTCATCAAGATCAAGTCGATGACGACGGGGGAGATCGATCTCAATCCCAGTCTCGAGGCAGCCGGGGTGAAGGTTTACGAAACCGATCTCGCGGAACTCATCCTTCAACTCGGCAACGATCAGCCGTCACACATCATCGCTCCGGCCCTTCACAAGAATCGGCATCAGGTAAGAGAGCTGTTTGCGCGCGAAATGCACCTGCCGGATCTGGCCGATGACCCTGAAGCGTTAACGGAGGCCGCGCGGCGTTATTTGCGCGAAAAGTTTCTTACGGTGAAGACCGCGATCTGCGGAGCCAACTTTCTTGTCGCGGATACAGGTTCAATCTGCATTGTGGAGTCGGAAGGCAACGGGCGCATGTGCCTGACGCTGCCGGATACGCTGATCTCCGTCTCCGGAATCGAAAAGGTCATCCCGCGATTTACCGATCTTGAGGTTTTCCTCCAGACCCTGCCGCGGGCGGCGACCGGCGAGCGCATGAATCCGTACAACTCAATCTGGACGGGTGTTACTCGGGGCGACGGGCCGCAGGATCTCCATGTCGTGCTGCTGGATAACGGCCGGAGCAATCTGCTTAGGAACGAAACGACGCGCCAGACGCTGCAATGCATACGCTGCGGAGCATGCCTGAATACTTGTCCTGTCTATCGCCAGACGGGTGGGCATGCATACGGATCGGTGTACAGCGGCCCGATCGGGGCCATTCTCACACCGCAGCTCTTTTCGCTCGAATACGCGGAGTCGCTGCCGTATGCGTCTTCGCTGTGCGGGGCGTGTTATGAAGTATGTCCCGTCAAGATTAATATCCCCGAGGTTCTCGTCTACCTGCGTGGGCAAGTTGTCGAGAAGGACGGACGCGGTCTTGGTTCCGTTTTCAGCCAGGAGCGCATCGGGATGAAGATGATGGCGCGAATTTTTCTTAGCCATGAACGCTTCGAAAAGGCTCAGCATATGGCGCGCGTCTTCGCGCAGCCGTTTACCGGCAGGGACGGCTGGATCCACAAACTTCCCGGGCTTGCCGGTCAGTGGACGGCGGCACGCGATCTGGCGCCCGTGCCTTCAGAAAGCTTTCGTGAATGGTGGAGAAACAGAAAGGTGCTGCAATGAGCAGGGAAGCAGTTCTGGGGCGGATTCGCGCGGCGCTCGCAGCCGACAAGTCGGACGGGGCTGCCGCTTCTGTTTCTTACCCGCGCCATGGGACATTGAGCGCCGACGAGCGATTGAGTCTGTTAGAGGAGAGACTTCACGAGTACGACGCCAGGGTCTTTCAGTGCTCCGAACAGGAGTTGTCGTCAAAAATTGTTGAGGTGCTGTCGGGCGGGGAAAAGCTCAGAATGATCCATGCGCCAGGTGTGCCGGCGCATTGGTTGGGAACTGGAATCAGCTGGACTGCCGACTCAGGGGAGTTGTCGGACGCGGAAATCGAGGCGTTTGACGGCGTGCTGAGCGGAGGTACCGTCGCGGTCGCGGAGTCGGGAAGCATCGTGCTGCAACACGGGCCGGTCGAAGGGCGCCGCGCATTAACACTGGTGCCCGACTATCACCTCTGCGTGCTTTTCAAGGACCAGGTTGTGGAAACGCTGCCTGAGTGTTTCGACCGGCTGAAGCAGAGCGCGGCGCGTCCGACTACGTTCATCTCCGGTCCTTCCGCAACGGCCGATATCGAGATGACGCGCATCAAGGGCGTGCATGGTCCGCGCTTCCTCGATGTCGTCCTGGTGGGCTGACCCCGGGCGCCGACTGAGTTCAGCGCGGTCTTCCAATAGGTAAACTGGTATAATCCGCGCCATCGGAGGCGCGCCTGTTGTCACGTCCGAAAATCAAACGACTCTATTTAATCCCCATCCTCTCGAAGGCCCTCGACATCCTCGAACTTCTCGAAGCTGAGAAGAAGCCTCTCACTCTTGAGTTGATTTATCAGCGCTCTGCCATTTCGAAGACCAGCGTTTACCGGATTCTCAAGACCTTCGTGCATCGGGGGTACGTTGCGCAGACCCAGGATGGCGCCTACCGGCTTGTATCGCGTCCGAAGAAGATGCGGTTCGGCTTTGCGGGCCAGAGCGCGGAGTTGCCGTTCTCTGAAGCGGTCACGCGCAGCCTGAAGGGGGCGGCTGCGTCGTCAGGCATCGAGTTGGTGATTCGCGACAATCGCTACGAAGCTGAGACGGCGATCAATAATGCCAAGGAATTCGTTGCGGAAGGCGTAGACCTGGTCATTGAGTTCCAGATTGAGGAACACGTGGCTCCCGCCATCGCCCACATCATCGCGCGAGCCGGTATTCCGTTGATCGCGATCGATATTCCTCATCCACATGCGACCTATTTCGGCGTAGATAACTACCAGGTCGGCTTTGAGGCGGGCGAAATGCTCGCTCAGCACGCGATTTTAAAATGGAAATCCAAGGTAGATTGGGTAGTCGGCCTCGACGTGGCGGAGGCTGGCGCATTTGTGCAAAGCCGCATCAATGGTGCCTTTGTCGGCGTGCGGTCCCTGCTTCCGGAGATTCCCGCAGATTGCTACATCCGCCTGGATGGGCGTGGCCTGCGGGAGACAAGCGCCCGCGTGCTGGGCGATTTCTTCAAAAGACACCCACGAACGGAGCGCGTGCTTGTCACCGCGGCAACGGACACCAGTGCCCTCGGCGCTTTGCAAATTACCCGACAGACTGAGCGTGAGAAGAACGTGGCGATCGTGGGTCAGGACTGCATCCCCGAAGTAATGGAAGAGATGAAAAATCTTACCAGCCCGATCATTGGGTCCATTTCGCATGAAGTGCACACCTACGGCCCGCGCCTCATACAGCTAGGAGTAGCCATTCTCCGCGGTCACGCTGTTCCTCCTTACAACTACGTGCAGCATCGAGCCGTGACGGCAACCATGGCACGCGAAGTCAGCTGAAGGGAGAGCCGGTCTCGACTCCATCCACGGTTCATATAGAACACAACTTTCCTATTGACACCATCATTTGTGGTCAAAGATAGTTGTGGCCATGCAGATACGTCTGTCCTTTGCATTTCTTTGTGCCACACAGACCTGGATGAGGCGTATTCATCAACTGCCGCCGCTTGGGTTGGCTCTGGTATTCCCGCTCGCGGCAAGCGCCTCGAGCCTTCAAAAGCCAATTCATCTTAAGTGCGACGATCTTATCGCCCCGATCGGCCTGGACACCGCGCAACCGGAGCTTTCATGGCAGCTGCAGGACGACCGTTTTGGAGCCAGGCAAACCGCCTATGAAGTCGAAGTAGCCAGCAAGGCCGATCTTCTGGCGAGCGACAAGGCGGACGTGTGGGACAGCGGCCGTATAGCTTCGGAACGATCGGTTGGGGTCGTGTACGGTGGCCCCTCTCTCAAGCCCGAGCAACGCTATTACTGGCGTGTGAAGATCTGGGATAAGGACGGAAACGCATATCCCGCGAGCGATGTGACCTGGTGGGAAACGGGCCTGATGCAAACCGGGGAATGGCGAGGCAAGTGGATCGGCTTTGAGGAGCCCGAAGAGAAGGCGATCCGGTTGTCAGACGCGGTCTGGATCACGAACGACGGCGGGACCGGCGGCGCGAACTCCGACACGCAGCATGATTTCCGATACGAGTTCACGGTCCCGTCACCCGTGCGTAAGGCGCACCTTTACGTGACGGGAAGAGATTCAGCCGCCGCATGGATGAATGGAAAACAGGTGCTTGCCGCAGATCCTCTGCCTCCCTACAAGCAGATGCCCTGGAAACGCTACAAGGTGGTGGATGTCACACCCGAGATGCAGCAGGGGAAGAATCTCCTGGCCATTGAAATTACGCTCTACGCGACCAGCACCGGAAGCAGCTTCACCGCCTCCACAGCCAGCACCACACCCATGAGTGCGTGCCTTTACATCGAAATGGCTGACGGCTCGGCGAAGGTCATCCGCAGTGACGAGAGCTGGAAGGCAAGCCTGAACGTGCCTGCCGGGTGGAGGGCTCCTTCGTTCTCCGCCGCCGACTGGAAGAACGCCGTGCGTTACGTCTCCAATGATCCGGAGCAACAAGGCTCTGACGTGGGGAGGCCCTGGCCGAACGGTCCGGTGAAAATGCTGCGCACGACCTTCGGCGTCACCGCTCCAATCCGCTCCGCCCGTCTCTATGCAACGGCACTCGGCGCGTACAAATTCTGGCTCAATGGCAAGGTCGTCGGAGACCAGATACTCTCGCCGGGCTGGACCGACTATCGCTTTCGCGTCGCCTACCAGGCTTACGATGTCACGGCCGACCTGAAGTCCGGACAGAATGCGCTTGGCGCATATCTCGCGCCCGGATGGTACAGCACTCCGCTGCAATGGCTACAGGAGCCCTTTAACTACGGACCTACTCCACCGGCGCTGAAGGCTCAGCTGCGAATCGAGCACACCGACGGCTCTGTTGACTGGATTGCAACGGACGAGAGCTGGAAAGCTGATGTGTCTCCGATCCTGAGCGCAGAAATCTACGACGGCGAGACCTACGATGCGCGCCGCGAACAGCCCGGGTGGAGCACGGCCGGCTTCTCCGCTCAGAGCTGGAAACCCGTGGAAGTCGTTGAGCCGAAGGAGCCCGCGATCTTTGCTCAGGACTTCCAGCCGATCCACGTGGACCGCGAACTGCACGCAAAATCCCTGACCACCCCGAAGCCCGGTGTATATATCTTCGACTTCGGCCAGAACATGGCCGGAGTCGCGCGTCTCCATGTGCAAGGTTCGGCAGGTACCGAGGTGCAATTGCGCTTCGCGGAAGTGCTGAACCCCGACGGAACGATCTACACCGAGAATCTCCGCACCGCGAAGGCTACGGATCGGTTCATCCTTGCAGGCAAAGGGCCGGCGGATTATCGGCCGCTCTTTACCTTCCACGGATTCCGCTACGTCGAGCTTACCGGCCTCAAATCGAAGCCCGAGATTGGGGCCGTCTCTGCGGTCGCCTTCCACAGCGACGCGCCGCTCACAGTCGACCTGCACACCGGCAGCGCAATGATCAACCAGCTCTGGAGCAACATCCTGTGGGGTCAGCGCTCCAATTTTGTCGGAGTGCCGACTGACTGCCCGCAGCGCGATGAGCGGCTGGGCTGGACGGCCGACGCACAGGTATTCTGGCGCGCGGCCTCTTACGATATGGACCTGACGCAGTTCTCGAAGAAGTTCTCCGGTGACCTGCGTGGCACGCAGGCGGGAACGCCGATGTATGGAATCTACGCGCCGGGAACGTCGGTTCCGAACCCCGGCTTTGGAGCGGGCTGGAGCGATGCGGGTGTAATCATTCCCTGGACAGCGTGGCTGCAGTCCGGCGACACACGGATTATCGAGCAGAACTGGGATGCGATGGAGAAATACCTCGCAGCTATTCAGGCCGAGAGTCCCGACTATATCTGGACGAAGTCCGGAATTCCCTTTGGCGACTGGCTCTCGCCTGAAGGCCGCACAAAGCAGACGCTGGTTGCGACCGCCTACTGGGCTTACGACGTAACCCTCATGAAGCAGATGGCGCACGCGCTCGGCCGTACAGATGACGAGAAGAAATATGCTGACCTTTTTGACAAGATCAGGGCAGCCTTCCAGACCACATTCATTCACGCCGACGGATTCATCGACGGCGCCGACAACAGCCCTTCACCCTTCGGCCAGATCAATAATCCCAATGCGAAAAGCTCAGGCGGCGACACGCAGACAGGATATGTACTCGCACTACATATGCGGCTTGTCCCCGATTCGCTGCGCAAGGCGGCCGCGGACCGCCTGATCGCAAAGCTCGAGGGCAACGGATGGAGGTTGGGCACGGGATTCCTGGGAACTCCGTATCTACTCAGCGTGCTGGTGGATACTGGCCATGCGGATGTGGCGTACAGACTGCTGCTGAACACGGATTATCCATCCTGGGGCTACCTGGTCGGCCACGGAGCCACGACCATGTGGGAGCGGTGGAACGGCGACCAGATGCGCGGCGACCCCAGCATGAACTCCTACAATCACTATGCCTACGGCGCGGTCGCAGACTGGATTTACAGCTATGCGGGCGGCATCGACGCGCGCGATACAGATGCCGGATACCACACCATCTATCTGCATCCAAATTTCGACTCGCGGCTGGGAAGCCTCGATCTCAGCTACGCTTCGCGCTACGGTGATATCCGCTCGTCATGGCAGGTCAAAGGCGCGACGGTCCAATGGAACGTGACCATTCCTCCGAACACAACCGTGCAATTGCCTCTGGATGCGCGACAGCGGAGCGCGTTCAATCTTGAAGGAACACCCATCGCCCAGAGTTCGAAGGTGCATGCCGGTGGAGAAATGGAGGGGCGAACCGTTTACGTTCTGCCGGCAGGCACTTACTCGTTTACAATCACGACCGGACAATAACTCTCCGCCGATTTGCCTTCGCGCCCTCGCAGGGTAGATGTTGTTAGTGTGGGGGAAATAGCAGGAAGCATGCGAGCTACGCTTTCCGTCGCGATGATCGCGCGGAACGAGGAGAAGAACCTGCCTCGAACTCTTGAGGCGGTGAAGTGGGCCGATGAAATTGTCATTGTCGATTCGGGTTCCATCGACCGAACGCCAGAGATTGCAAAAGCTTTTGGGGCAAAGCACTCATTCAATCGCGATTTTCGCGGCCATCCCGAACAGAAGACCATCGCATTAAACAAGTGCACGAGCGACTGGATTCTCCTCCTCGACGCCGACGAGGTGGTTTCTCCCGAGTTAGCCGACGAGATTCGGCGAACCATCCAGAATCCGCAATACGACGCTTACTGGATTCCCCGGCTGAACCTCTTCATGACACGCTGGATTCGCCACGGAGGCTTCTATCCCGACCACAAGCTGCGCTTGTGGCGCAGGGGAACCGCACAGATGGAAACCAACGTGGGCCCGCACGGAACTCCGCGGTACGACGGCCCAAAGGGCACGCTGAAGCACGATCTGATCCACTACGCGTATCCCAACTTTGAGCTGTATCTAAGCCACATGAACGACTACAGTTCGGAGAATGTCTACGCGCTGGTGAACAAGGGCAAAGCGAAGTCGACGCCGGCGATGCTGTGGCTTGCTGTGATAAATCCCATCGCGACCTTTATGAAGAATTACTTCTTCCGTCTTGGCTTTCTGGACGGTGTGGAGGGCCTGATCTATCACCTGAACCACTCGATCTACATCCACTGGAAGTATGTGAAGGCATGGGACGCCCAGAAGCGGAGCAGAACAGCCTTGCAAGAAGCGGTCGAGACTAAGTTGTCTCTCGACGCCGCGGCCGAGCCGATTGGAAGAGATAAACGGTGAGGATGGCAATGAGCGGTTCCAAGGGATGTCGAAAACGCGCATTTACAGTTACAAAATAATAGGTGAGCGGCAGCAGGATGAAGGCACATGTGAAGAGCCACACACCGGGAATGCGGTTCCTGAGCGATAGAAGAAGCCCGAGACAGCCGGTGATGCTCAGGAAGCAGTAGTTGAGTTCACGGAGGAACTCGCCGGCGGGCGATCTATCTTCCGAATGGGGCACGCTGACCCAAAAGAAATAGATCCGCTTCAGTGTGATGAGAGCGTAATGCGCAGGGTGGGCGGCGATGTATGCCTTCGCCTTCGAACCCTGCTGCCGGACCCAGGCAATCTCCCCTAGTTGCTTGTACTGCACCACCTCGGGATCGCGCTCGACGAGAGGGAGCGTGGCCACGACCGGGAAGCCGTTCGATCCAGGACCGCTGCCGGCGTAGAACTCGGCTCCGAGATTCGAGCGCATCGGAATGAAGGCGTGGAATGTGGTCCAGTTGCGGTAGATCCATGGGGCGATGACAGCGAGACAGACGAGGGATGCGAGCGTGGCGCGGACTAAGGCTCCGGTTTTTTGGGGGGCGCCGAGAAGGATCCAGAGGCCGCAGGCGGGCAGGAAGAGAAGCAGGCTGGAGTTGGAGAGGGCGATGAGTCCCCACAGAAATCCGAAAAGCAGCCAGCGGGATGTGGTTTGCGGGTCCTCTGAGGCACGAGCCTCTCCGATACCGCGCATGCGGAGCGCGAGCACGAGGACGAAGGAAAAGAGCATCGTGGTGAGCGACATCTCCCATATCCAGTGCACGGCATACTGGAGCGCGGCCGGATAAACCGCCCAGAGCCACGCGGACCAGAGCGCGACCTTGCGGTTGTAGCAGCGCGCGGCGATCTCATAGATGGCGAGGACAATAGCCGCTGAGAAGACGCTATTGATAGCGAGGAGAATCCACGCTGAAGCAGCCGTGTAGACCCCGGCAACTCTGAAGACGCCGGCGATAAGCATCGGATAGAGCGGAGGAACCCATGCTGTCGGGCCGGTGTGGCCCACGAACGGGTCGGCGTAGCCGTATCCGGTGACTAGCGCTCGCGCGACCCGGCCCATCTCCCAGCCAAACTGGAAGTGATCCTGGAGGGGTCGGATGCGGTAGGTGTGGCCGAGGGTGATGGTGAGGATGCGGACGGCGAGGGCTGTCCAGAAGATGAGGCGTGGCCTACTCGCTGTTATCGAATTCTTAAGTGATTCGTTATTCATCGAGCTTAGGTACAGCCTGAGGCGCTTTCACCGTCTCCATGTAACATTTCTGCCCATCGAGTAACAGCAGCTTGAAATTCTTCCAGATCATTGAACGCCTTCCAGAGTCCAGCGGCTTTCAGCACCTCGACTGGAACTCGGTCAACCATATATTGTGATCGGTCTTTTATCAGTCCGATTGGCGAGCCGGAGCTTTCTAAATCCACATACCAAGTGCCAAAGACCTTAGCGTCGTAGTGAGAGTTGGTCGCTCTCCAACCCAGTGCCTGGAGATTTGAGATTAGCGCTCCGATATCGGCTTGAATTTCTGGAGCAACACTTTGGGACACGTCATGCATGGGAAGATCCTTTCACTCGGCGTGGTGTTACTGATCGGAAGAGGTAGACGGAAAGGATGACGATGAGGGGTTCGAGGGGGTGGCGGAAGCGGGCTTCGACGGTGACGAAGTAATACGTAACCGGGAGAAGCACAAATGCCCAGGCGAAGAGGCCGGCGGCGGGGATGCGGCGGTGGAGGGAGAGCGCGAGGCCGAGGATTCCAGTGATGGAGGGCAGGCAGTAGTTGATCTGACGGATGAAGTCGAGGAACCAGTGCTTGTCCGAAGGGTGGGGAACGCTGGCCCAAAAGAAGTAGAACCGCTTGATGGAGAGCGCGGCGAAGCGGGCGGGATTTGCGCGGATCCAGGCTTTGGCGAGTTGGCCGCGCTGGTGGACGTAGGCGATCTCGCCGAGCTGGACGTAGAGCCGGTGTTGGATGTCCTGCTCGGGGAGTTGAATGAGGACGCCGTAGCGGAAGCCATAAGAGCCGGGCCCGTTGCCCGCGTAAAGCTCGGCTCCAAAGTTGGAGCGCAGCGGCACAAATGCATGAAAGACGCGCCAATTGCGGCTGGTCCATGGAGCGATGCAGGCGATGAAGACAAGGCCGGCGAGAGCGGCGCGAGGGAGCGCGTGGGATTTCTGCGGCGCGCCGAGGAGAATCCAGATGCCGCAAACGGGAACCCAGAGCAGCAGCGTTGAGTTCGAGAGCGCGATAGCTCCGCAGAGAAGCCCGAAGAGCAGCCATCGGCGGGTGGTTTGGGGATCAGACTTGGCATAGACTTCGCCGATCGCCCGCATGCGCAGCGCGAGCACGAGTACCGCTGCGAAGAGGAAGGTAGACAACGATGTCTCCCACACCCAGCGGACGGCGTACTGCATGGCGGCGGGGTAAAGTGCCCAGATCCACGCGGACCATAGAGCCACGCGCCGGTTATAGCAGCGCATGGCGATTTCGTAGATGCAGAGGGCGGTGGCCGCGGAGAAGACGCTGTTTACGGTGAGGAGAATCCAGCCGGAGAGCGGCGTGTAGATGCCGGCGACCTTGAAGACGGCGGCGATGAGCAGCGGGTAGAGCGGCGGGACCCAGGCGGTGGGACCGGTGTGTCCGCTGAAGGGGTCGGCGTAGCCGTATCCGGTGACCAGTGCCCGGGCCGCGCGGGCCATCTCGTATCCAAAGGTGAAGTGATCTTCAAAGGCACTGAAGCGGTAGGTGTGGGCGAGGGTGATATAGGCGACGCGGACGAGGAGGCCGGTCCAGAAGAGGATGAGGGGTGCGCGGAAGCTGAATTGATCGGATGGCCGCGCGCCGGGTGGAGGCATATCTCCACATCTTACTTTTTCGGGCCGGCGCGGGAATGCCTGGGACTGCGGCGAGGGCTGAGCCTAGGCGCCGTAGCTGCGGGGTTCGGTGGTGCTTTCCCAGGGATAAGACTGAAGGGGAGTGAAGGTGCGCTGGAAGAAAGCGTCGTCAACGACGTAGCATTCGCCGTCTTCTCCGCGAACGACCCAGTCGCCGCGCTTGATGTGGCGGAAGCCGAGGTCGGTGGCGATGGTCTGGTCTTCCTTGCATTGCGTAGCATCGACGAGCAAGGGGCGGCAGGTGCGAAAAGTACCCATGATTCCTCCGCCGGTGTATGAAGCCGGCAGGTTTATTTCATTTCGGCGAGCATAAAAACGGCGGAAGCAGGTCGTAAGGGGTTTGTAAGAGCCCGGAAAACATCACGGACAAGATTGGGCGAAGAGGAAACGAAAACCCGCTAGAATGAGGGGATGCTGTCTCCTGTCCTGCCGGTAGGTGATGCTGCTTCCGAGAGCCTGGAATGGGCGCATCCGGTGGTACGCGAGTGGTTCGTTCAGCGATTTGGAACGCCGACAGAGCCACAGGAGCAGGGCTGGCCGCACATTCTGCAGGGCAAGCCGACGCTGATCTCGGCGCCGACCGGGTCGGGCAAGACGCTGGCGGCGTTCCTGATTGCGATCGATGGGCTTTTGCGTAAAGCCATTGACGGGCGGCTGGATTCTGCGACGGAGGTCGTCTACGTTTCGCCGCTTAAGGCGCTCTCGAACGACGTCCAGAAAAATCTGGAGACGCCGCTCCGAGAAATTCAAGAGCTGGCGCTGGAGCGGGGATATTTGTGTGCGCCGATCCGGACGGCGGTGCGCACGGGCGACACGCTGCCGGCGGAGCGGCGGACGATGCTGAAGCAGCCGCCGCACATTCTGGTGACGACTCCGGAGTCGCTGTACATCCTGGTGACGTCGGAGAAGAGCCGACAAAATCTGCGGCGGGTGCGTACGGTGATCGTGGATGAGATTCATGCAGTAGCTGACGACAAGCGCGGATCGCACCTGGCGCTGACGCTCGAAAGGCTCGACGCCCTTGTTCGAGGTGAAAATCCGTTGAGCGCGGGGGATTATGTCAGCGGGCACGAGGCGCCACAGCGGATTGGGTTATCGGCCACGCAAAATCCTATAGAGTTGGTCGCGGAGTTTCTGGCGGGCGATCGCGCGCACGAGGTCGAGATCGTTCAAGCTGGGCAGCGACGCGCGCTGGACCTAAAGATTGAGATTCCAACAGACGAACTGGGGGCGGTGGCGACGCAGTCGGTGTGGGAGGGGATCCACACGCGGCTCGCGGAACTGGCTCTTGAGCACCGGTCAACGCTGGTTTTCGTGAACACGCGGCGAATGGTTGAGCGGCTGGCATTTGCGCTGGGAGAGCGGCTGGGCGAGGCCCATGTCGCTGCCCATCACGGCAGCTTGTCGCGCAAACTGCGGCATGAGGCGGAACGGAAGCTGAAGGCGGGCGAGATTCGGATTCTTGTGGCGACGGCCTCTCTGGAGTTGGGCATAGACATTGGAACTGTCGACCTCGTTTGTCAGATCAATACTCCCAGGGCGATTGCGACAGCGATGCAGCGCGTGGGCCGGGCGGGGCACTGGCGTGGCGCGATTCCCAAAGGGAGATTCTTCGCGACAACGCGCGACGACCTGATGGAAAACGCGGCGTTGATTCGCGCCATGCGCAGCGGTGTGCTGGATCGGCTGGAGATTCCGCCGAAGCCGATGGACGTGCTGATGCAGCAGATCGTGGCAGCCTGTGCTGCCGAGCCGTGGGAGGAGCGGCGGTTGTTTGACCTGTTCCGGCGAGCGCTACCCTATCGCGATCTGAGCTGGGAGGAGTTTGAGGAGGCGCTGTGCCTGCTGACGGAGGGGATCGAGTCGAGCCGCGGACGGTATGGGGCTTTCCTACTGCGCGATCGTGTGCACGGGCGGATCCAGGCGCGGCGCGGGGCGCGACTCGCTGCTGTGACTAATGGCGGGACGATTCCGGAGACGTCTCTGTTTCCCGTGGTTATGCAGCCGGATGGTGTGCAGATTGCGACGCTGGACGAGGATTTTGCCGTCGAGTCGATGGCCGGCGATATTATCCTGCTGGGCAATACGAGCTGGCGGATTCAGCGGGTGGAATCGGCGAGCGGACGGGTGCTGGTGGAGGATGCGCACGGGCAGCCGCCGTCGGTCCCGTTCTGGACGGGCGAGGCTCCGCAGCGGACGATGGAGCTGTCGGAGTTTGTCTCGGCGCTGCGCGAAGAAATCGACCAGCGGACGAAGGAGGTCCTGCCTGGGTATATCAGCCAGACGAATCCGCAGGTAGCGGAAGTGGTCGCGTGGCTGAAGCAGGAATGCGCCGTCGACGATGCCGGTGCCGAGCAGATGATCGGCTATGTGGTGGCCGGGCGCGCAGTGCTGGGTACAATTCCATCTGTAACCACGATTGTTGCAGAACGATTTTTCGACGAGGGCGGCGGGATGCAGCTGATCCTGCATGCGCCATTTGGGGGCAGGATAAATAAAGCCTGGGGATTGGCGCTGCGGAAGCGATTCTGCAGGGGGTTCAATTTTGAATTGCAAGCTGCGGCCATCGATAACGGACTGAATATTTCGCTCGCCGAGCAGCACAGCTTTCCCCTGAGCGATGTGTTCCAATTCCTGACAACGCAGACGGTCAAAGAGCTGCTGGAGCAGGCATCTCTTGCTTCTCCGATCTTCAAGTCGCGCTGGCGCTGGGCTGCCAACCGCAGTTTGCAACTGTTACGGTTCCAAAGGGGAAAGAAAGTCGCGCCGCAGATCCAACGAACGCGGTCGGACGATCTGCTGGCCAGCGTGTTTCCGCAGGTCGCGGCATGCCAGGAGAATGTCGAGGGCGATATTCAGATTCCGGATCATCCTCTCGTCCGCGAAGTGATGAAGGATGTGCTCGGCGAGGCGATGGATCTGGAAGGGTTGAAGGCGGTGCTCGCCAGGATGGATGACGGGCGCATCCGCTGCGTGGCCGTGGATACGACGACGCCGTCGGTCTTTGCGCATGAGCTGCTGAATGCGAATCCGTATGCCTATCTCGACGATGCCCCGCTGGAAGAGCGGCGCGCCCGCGCCGTTGCGATGCGCGGGATGGTTGCCAGATAAGGAACTGGGTGAGGCGGGGCGGCTTTCCTCCTGCGGCGATCGCTGAGATACGCGAGCAAATCTGGCCAGATCCGCGCGACGAGCATGAGCTGCATGACCTCTTGTGCTCGCTGGTGATCGTTCCTGCGGAGATAGCGGCAGATCCTCGAACAGCGCAGTGGGCGGAGTGGTACGCGCGACTGGAGGGCCAAGGGCGCGTGATGCAAGCGTCTCTGCAGGGGCGGACATACTTCGCAGCTGCGGAGTGCGTTGAGGACTTGCGGCTACTGTGGCCGGATATGCAGGTTCGAAGTGCCGTTCCGGCCGTTCCCGCGAATCACGCTAATTCCGAAGATGTGCTGCGAAAAGCCATCCAGGGATGGATGTCGATGCTGGGGCCAGTGACGTCGCGGAGCCTCGCAGAGCGGCTTGGTTTGTCACCACGTGACGTATGGAAGCAGATGCTGCGGCTGGAGTTGTCAGGGACGATCCTGCGCGGGTCGTTCGAACGCGCTCCAAATGCCGGAGCGATCGCCGATGAGGATGTGGAATGGTGCGAGCGGCGACTCCTTCAGCGTATTCACAAACGCACGCTGCATGCGCTGCGGAAGCAGGTTGAGCCCGTTACTCCGGCGGTCTATATGCGATTCGTGCTCGACTGGCAGCATCTTGGCAGGCAGAGGCAGCTTACCGGCGAGCAGGGGCTGCTGGAAGCAATTCGAGGGCTGGAGGGATTCGAGGCTCCGGCTGTCGAGTGGGAGCGGTCGCTGTTTCCACAAAGGGTCGCAAACTACGATCCACGTTGGCTGGACGCCCTGACGCTGAGTGGAGTCGTGGGATGGGGGCGCATTTCGCCGCATCCCGCGTTCGCCTCGATGGAGGGCGGCGGCCCGAAGCGGATCATCCCAACCGGCATGGCCCCGATCACGTTTTTCCTGCGCGAGGAAGCCCTGTGGATGGATATGTGCTTGTCACAGCGACAAATTCCAGAGATGAATCTTACCGCGTGCCTCAGCGACCTTCCAAATCGGCTCCGATCGCTTCTGGCCGAACGCGGGGCGATGTTTCCAGGCGATTTTGCACGGACACTAGGTGCGACTGGTGAAGAGATAAGCCATGCACTGTGGGAACTGGTGGCAGCAGGATTGGTAACGGCGGATGGTTTCGATAGTTTGCGCAAGTTGGTTGATCCCCGGAGAAAGCAGATGTTTGCGGGTCCTGCTCGCGCGAGGCTGGCGGCCCGCCCTGGCAACGCGGCGGGCAGGTGGGGCATGCTGTGCGCTGCTGCTCCTGCGAGCGAAAGTGCGGGCGAGGCTGCGGCGAGACGTGAGGCGCAGGTGGAATCGGCTTGCACGGTGTTGCTGCGGCGCTACGGTGTGGTGTTCTACGACCTCGTGTCGCGGGAGACGGCGATGCCGCGTTGGCGGGAATTAATGGGCATGTTCCGACGGCTGGAGGCGCGCGGTGTCGTACGCGGGGGAAGGTTTGTATCGGGATTCGGGGGCGAACAGTTCGCGTTGCCCGAGGCGCTCGAGTCTCTTCGCGAGGTTCGAAACAAAAAGTCAGAACTCCAGCCAGTCACGTTCGCCGCGGCGGATCCGATGAACTTGATCGGCATTGTCATTCCGGGTGAGCGGGAAACAAGCGTGCCGGGAAAAACAGTGACCTACCCCCGTCAAGCCGATTCAGAAAAGCGAATTGAGCCTGAAGATGATGTGGCGCCGCGCGATCTGTTTGCCTTCGCGCCTGCTCAATTCGAAGGAGGAGCCCATGCCTGAACAGGGTCCGCAGCCGATCGAGGGCGAAGACTACTACGTGGATGGTCCTTACTTCGTGTTCACTGAGGCGTATCACCGCAGACGCGGATATTGCTGCAATTCAGGATGCAGGCATTGTCCGTGGCGGGGTGAACCCACGTCCGAAAATCCGGACCCTTCGACAACCTCAGGGCAGGCTGTGGGCACCCAAAGGGCTAGCGTTCCTCGACGATGGCCAGATCCCAGGGTTGAAGAGTGATCTGGTCAGAGACGGCGATGGATTTTCCCGTGAGCAGATCGGAGCCGGCGCTGTATGCGTAGGCGAAGGTCTGCGGGTTGCCGGAGTAGTTAAGGAAGTAGTGGATCTTCTTTCCTGATGGATTCACTCCGTCTTTCTCACGGACAGCGGGCGGAAGTTGCTGAGCGGGACCGGTGAGTCCGGCCTGCTTGAGCACGTCGAGGACGACGGCTTTCTGCAGCGTGTTCGAGAGGAATGTTCCCTCGTAGGTCAGCGTGCCCGAACCGTACTGATTCTCCGTGATGGCGGGCCACTGTCCATAAAACGGATGGTCATACGTGGCGAGGGTTTTGGCGTGCTCGGGCAGGAGGAACTCAGCCCAGTACATGACCTTGTTGTCGTCTCCAGTGTGGAAGGGGTCGTCTTTGAGCGGAATGGGCGCTTCGAGATTCGAGAATTCCTGATAGCTGAATCCGGCGGCTTCGCGAAGCGGCCCGGGCGCGCGCACCCAGCGGACAGCATTGTTCTCGTTGGCGAATCCGCTCTTGAACGTCATGATGACGCGGCCGCCCTGCTTCACGTAGTCAGAGACCTTCCGGAGCAGGGCGTCGTCAGCGACATAGAGCGCGGGTACGATGAGGACCTTGTAGCGGGAGAAGTCGGGGTCCTCAGGAAACACGAAGTCGCAGCCGACATTGGCGTTGTAGAGCACGTGGTGGAACTGGCGAATCAGGCCGACATAATCCGCCGTAGTAGTGTCAGCGTGCCAGGCCACAGGCGCCTGATGCGCGAAGGGCATGAAGTTGAGGCCGTTCCACGAGTCGATGCTGTATAGGATCGCCACCTGATTGTTGATCTTCATGTTTACGAGTTGCGGCCCCACCTTCTGCAGTTCATGCGCCGTGCGCGAGACTTCGCGATAGACGCGGTTCGGCTCGAAGTCATGGCCAAGGACGCCTTTCCAATAGACCTCCTGCCCTGACGGAATCGACGACCAGTGCCAGTACTCGACCATGTTGGCGCCGCTGGAAATGTGAGTGTAGACATCGAGGCGGATCTGGCCGTCGTAAGGCGGATACTGGAAGCCGGAATCCCAGCCAATGGTCTGCGCATTGGTTTCGGTCACGAGATAATTTTGATGCCTGAGCGAGCGGATGTAATCGCCGACGAGAGCCTGAGCTGCTCCATCCATGTGATCCTGGGTCCCATGGTAAGGGTTGGCGCCGGAGACGTCGAGGTATTTGGCGATCTCGAATTCGTTCACATCGGTGTGCATGGCTCCGGCGAAGTCCTGCATAACGAACTGATCGGGGCGGCGGTATTCGCGGACCAGGGCGGCCTGCCAGGCGAGAAAATTGGTGACGCGCATCTGCTGCCAGCGCGACCACTCAAGCTTGTAGCCGGTGCTGATGGTGCTGTCGCGGGTGGGCATGTTCTCCCAGCCGTTGACGTCCTGGCCCCAGTAGTTGAGTCCCCAGGCTTTGTTGAGGGCGTCGGTGGTGCCGAACTTCTGCTTGAGGTGATTGACGAAGCCGGTGAAGACATCGTTGTTCGAGGCGTCGTAGGAGTGGGTTTCGTTGTCGATTTGCCAGCCGATGACCGTAGGGTTGTTGCGGTAATGCTCGACCATGTTGCGGATGAGGCGCTGCGCGTAATAGCGATAGACCGGGCTGTCGATGTCCATGTTCTGGCGCATGCCGTAGAAAGTTTCTGCGCCGCCCAGCGGGCGGGCGAGTACTTCGGGGTGCTCATGGTAAAGCCACGTCGGTATGGAGTACGTTGGCGTTCCCATGATGACCTTGATCCCAGCCTTGGTCATAGCATCAACGACGCGGTCCATCCATGCGTACTCGAAGTGGCCGTCTTCGGGCTCCCAAAGGCTCCACGTGGACTCGCCCATGCGAACGACGGTGATGCCGGCCTGCTGCATGAGGGCGACGTCTTTGTCGAGCCGCTCGTAGGGGTTGTACTCGTTGTAGTAAGCGGCTCCATACAGGATGGTCGAGAACTGTGGCGCTTGCGTTGCGGGCGGCGCCGGGGTTTGAGCGGGAGCCGAAAGCGCGATGGTGCAAATGGCAGCAAAAAGCTTAAAGAAGGGTTTCACCTTTGCAGAGTCCTTAACGTCGTTCGTAAGAGGCACGACCATTTTGCCGGATGGCCGCCGAACTGTCATTCTGCTTCAGCCCTGGACTTCAGCCCCTGGACTTCAGCCCTTGGACTTCAGCCCTTGGACTTCAGCCCTTGGATCAGAACCTGATCAGATGAGAGATAGACAGTCCGGCGAGAGCGAGGCTGGCCAGCAGGGTCAAAAATAGAGCCAAGAAACCAACGAAGGGTGATGCCGTACTCAGTTTCGTCATCGTCTTTGGTCTGAAGCGATCTCCAGAGGGAGACGAACTGGAGCAGGATTGACACAGCCATGAGTAAAGCGGCAATGATGGCAGACACCGTCCATGCTCCCGGCAACTCAAAATCCCAGTAGCGGAAGAAGAGCAGCGAGAAACCGAGCAAAACAGTGATTGCGGTGATAATTCCCTGGCGGTAGCCAACGGGGAGGGGGACGCGCTGGCGAGGTGGCGGTTGCTCTTCGGGCATAATGCTCCTGCGGGTCCGATATGTCGTCTATGAGCAGCAGTGATAGATTGCGACAAATGCCACTAGAGGAACGAAATGAAGAATACAACGAACATGCTGTTGCTGGTGATTGCGACAGCGCTTGTGACGATAGCAATCGGTCCCTGGCTGAGGCCTCGTCCTGCGCAGGCGCAGGTGATGGCGGATTATCCCCTCTACTTCGAGCCTGGAGTGTTTCTTTTGCGGGCACCCGACGGCACCAGCCAGATTTACGGCAAGGTGGCCATCGATATAAGGACGGGCAAGATCTGGGGCTTTCCTACTTACGGGCAGCAGCCTTACCCGGTCGATGTAGCGAGCACGAAGCCCCCGACGTCGAAGCCGATGGCTCTGGGCCGATTCGCGCTGGAAGACACAGACAGGTAGATACGCTTACTTAGTCGGGGTGAGGCCGAGGGCTTCGAGGTAGCCGTCGTTCCGGGTGCAGTTCTCGAAGCGGATGTTCTCAAGCAGATCATCGAAAGCTGTGCGGATGTGGTCGATCGGTGGACGGCGGGCGATCTGCTTCTCGGCATCGCCAAGCCCGGCGCGAGTCTGTGCGAAGGCGACGATCTCGTCCCAGTAGCGCGGACGCTTGAAGGTGACGAGCGATGAAGTCGCATCCATCTTCTTGTAGGGCCAGAAGCACCAGTCGATGTCGTGGGTTTCGAGTAACTGGCGGAACTGGCTGACCCAGGTGTCGTTGTTTTCCCCGGATTCGCCAAGCCAGATCGGCACATGGTATTTCTCGCGGAAATCGAGGTACGGCTGGATAGCGGCCTGCGTGGGCGGCATCCAGTATTTGTGGAAGGTGTAGACCACGTTCGAGTCGAACGGCGGGCCGAAGACGCTGAAGTTGGTGTCCCACTGGGCGCCGCCGAGAATGAACACGTGATGCTGATCGACCTCACGAATTCCGGCAACGATGCGGCGATAGAGAGGCTCGAGCCGGGAGTTGTAGATCTGCAGCGACGGGTAGTGCGGAATGGGTTCGTTCAGCAGGTCGTAACCGAGCACGATCTTCGAATCGCGATAATGCTCGGCGATGCGTTTCCAGATGTCGATGGTCTCCTGCTGGCATTCGGGGCTTTCGAAGAGCCAGGGATATCCCGAACTGTTATCGATGTTCGTGCCGGTCTGGCCGCCGGGTGCTGCGTGCATATCGATGATGACGTAGAGGCCGGCTTCCTGTGCCCATCCGATGACGCGATCGAGGAGGGTGAAGCCTTCATCGTTGCCGGGGGTGAAGAAGCGGTAATCGATGGGGATGCGGATAGAGTTGTATCCGACC
Source organism: uncultured Acidobacteriaceae bacterium (assembly GCA_963782175.1). GTDB lineage: Bacteria > Acidobacteriota > Terriglobia > Terriglobales > Acidobacteriaceae > Silvibacterium. The sequence continues at coordinate 428,789 of CAWAIX010000001.1, read as the reverse complement.
CTGGCGAGGAATTGAATGTCGGCGCGGGTGATATAGCGGTCACGATATTCGCGCCAGAGCTTTGCGGATTCCTCGGGACCGAGGAGTTCATTCGTGAGTTCGTCAATTTCGCGGCTGGATTGAGGGCCTTTGTCCAGGTGGAACATGTAGCCCTCGCGAACGATCCAGTTGCCGAGGCTGGTGCCGCGCAGGTGCAGCGTGCGTCCCTGGCTGTCGACGAGGTGTGTACCTTCGGCGTGGACGAAGCCGGTCGAGGTGGCGTGCGCAGAGATGCAGAAGTCCGAGAAGCAGAGAGCAGTTAACAGAAATAGACGGAAGAACTTCAAGGCAGCACCTCGCAATTGCTCCTACTCGATGAGGATTCTATTTCGAATCGAGCCAGCAGTGAAACCTGAGGAACCGAACGGCGAAAGGTGAGGAACTAGGATGGCCTCATGGAAGCGCTCGCGATTGCGGTGCTCTGTCTCCACCTCGCATGGATTCTGTGGGCGATTGCCGGTGCCTGGTGGACGCGCGGGCGTCCGTGGCTGACGGCGTTTCATGTGCTCTCGCTGATGTGGGGGATCATCGTCGAAGTGGGGCCGTGGCCTTGTCCGTTGACACACGCCGAGCAGTGGCTTGAGGCCAGAGCCGGAATGCAGACGTGGGCGGGCGGGTTCGTGCTGCACTATCTCGAGGCGGCGATTTATCCGAATCTTCCTGCGTGGCTCGTGGCGGGATTGGGCGTTTCCGTTTGCGCCTTCAACCTTGGCATCTATGGCCGCCGATTATGGCGGGTGTTGCGAACGCGCCGTCCATAGACTAGTTTCACGCGAGGGTATCCAGGTGGAACGGCTTGGTGTACGGCTCGACGGGATAGCCCCTGGCTTTCCAGGCTGCCAGGCCCCCTTTAAGCAGCTTGGCACGGAAGATATTCAAAGCGAGGGCGCGACGCAGGATCATCCGGGCGCTCTCATCGCTTGGACAGGTGCAGTAAACGACGGAGTCTTTCTCTCTGGGGATGAGAGACGGGTTGTCGATGATTTCCTGCGGGGCGAGGCGCTTTGCGCCGGGAATGATTTCGGAATCGGCAAGCATGTCGAGAGGCTGGCGCACGTCAAAGATCAACACTTCCTGCCTGGAGGCCAGCAGGGCGTGAAGGCCGTCTGGGGTGATGGAGTGTTCCTCAATGAGACGGCGATTTCTTCTGCTCTTGATCCAAAAGCCGAGCGCGATAAGAACGATCACTGACGCGGCCAAGACGAGAGCCATTAGTATCCCTCCCCGGAAAATCTCAGGTTACAGGATTCTCCAGACCGTTGGGTGGATTCAAGACCTGGGTACGCGGCGAATCATCTTCAGTTCTCAGCGGCCGCCGTTTCCCGGAGCTGGTGGTGGGTTGGCCGGTTTGTCTGGGGTAGCAGGCGGCGCCGACGTCTGGGTGGGCTCACGAATCAGCACGGCGGTTCGCGGGAAGGTGAAGCTGCCTTCCGTGTCGTCGATCACGTTGATCTGGCAGGTGTAGAGGCCGGGCTTGAGGCCGGCAAGCGGTACGTCGAACTGGAAGGCGACCGCATCCCGTGTTGGGACATTGAGAGAGTTGGCCTCAACCAGCGGTGTCTCAAAGGCTTTGGTTGTGCCGTTGAGGAATTCAATGCTGGTGAGCACGCGGACTGGGGCGTTCGCACCCTTGGGAGCAGTGGCCTTCGTGTCTTTGCCGGCGTCTCCGCTGGCCTTGGCCGAAGCATGCGACGGGGAGTAGACCTCGTACAGGAAGTAGAGATGCTGGTCCTGGCGGAAGACGTGGGGCAGATTGGGCACGAGTTGCTCGCCATCGTGGACGAGCGGGCTGTCGGCGCGTTTCGGCGCGGGGATACGTTGGCTGGCGAGCACGATAGAGCTCATCTTCAAAGGCAATTTCCGCTGGTCCGGCACATTGATGTCTGTCTCGAATGACCCCATGCGACCGGTTTCATTTTCGCGGACGACGAATTTGAGATGGAATTTGCCGATGGGAAGGGTGAATCCGGTTGAGTACTGCACGTTTTTCTGGCGAACCTGTTGCGCCTGGTCGATTGCGAGCTTTACGGTCTCGTGCGCTTGGCCGATCACGTGCCCAGCGGGATCTTTGACCTCGCCGATGATGTCGAGCGTGGCTTTGTCCTTGTCTCCGCCTTTGACGAAGGGGATCTGGGAGCCGGGCACAACGATCGAGACCGGCACGTAGTAGTGCGTGTCGTCGGTGCGGAAATAAAGCGTTTCCATATACACCGCTACGTCGGTCGCGGGCAGATCGCTGGCCAGCTGCTCCTCAAGCTGGCGCTCGCGGTCTTCGCGGTTCGAGTGCTGGTAATCGGCAGGTGCGTAGTAGCCTGGACGGTACTCGAGCTTCACATCTGTGCGGTTCACCTTCACGGTCAGCTTGCGATAGCGCCCGTCGCGGCGGCTGTCCGTCGAACGGAAGCCGAGGACGTAGTAGGCCGAGGTGTCGCGCTGGATGCGCTCGAAAGCGGGCGAGAAGTCGTTGCTATCGAAAAAGGCTTTGCCGCCGGTGTCGGACGAGAGCGTGGCCATGACTTCCTGAGTGTTGAAATTAGCGTCGAGATTGTTCTGCAGCGCTGCGCCATTGTAGCCGCTGGTTCCGCGTAGGCTGCCAGTCGACGCGTCCCCGAGCGCCGAGATTGTCTGCAGACCTCGTGTGTCTACGCTGTAGATCGACAGATTAGCGCGGACAGCGGCGTTAATGGCCGAGCGCAGGGATGCCTGGTTCTCGATGCCATCGCGCTGGATCCCTCCGGAGAAGTAGAGCATGGACTTCTTTTCGTTGATGTAGGCCAGCGACTTGGATACCGAAGCGATGGCGAAGAGCTCGCGGTCTGTATTGAGGTCGTTGTATTCCTGCTCATCTGCCGTGAAGGAACTGGCATCCTCGACCTGGTTGGTGGTGCTGGTAGCTCCCTGCTGAAAGCCCTGACCCTGGTCCCCCGAGTAGGCATTAACAGCATTGAGCAGGAGTTGCTTGTTCTGAGTGAAGTCCTGATCGAGCGAAAGGGATGTGTCGAGCGACACGACGGCGACCAGATCGGCCGGCTGCATCTGGCGGTTGACATAGTTGCGCGCGGCGTCCTGCGAGCGCTCGATGTCCTCGGGCTGCATCGAGGTGAGGTCGAAGAAGAGCACGATGAGACGGTGATTGCGAAGTTCTTCGGCCCGCGCGACTCCGTTCTTCGCGTTGAAGATACTCTGACCGGCTTGCCCGGTGATGGTCGCTTCGTTGAGCGGAGCAGCTTGGTCGACGCTCTCAAAATCAAAGCTGGAGATGATCTGCGGCTTGCCGTTTTCGAGGATCGTAAAGTCTTTTGCGGTGAGTCCGCGGACTACTTCGCCGGTCCTCTTGTCACGCACCACAATGTTAGTGAGAACCAGGTCGCTGTTGACCTTCATGGTGTAGGCCTGGTTCTGAGGCTGGGTCTGTGATTGGTTGGGGGATTGGCTCGGGGCCTGATCAGGGGCTTGTTGGCCGAGAACGGCTACTGTGCCGGCCGCGAGCGCGGCAGCGAGGCAGACAATTGGGAGACGGCGGATCATCATAGTCTCCTCTAAAAACGATACCGCGCCATGAAGGTGAACTGGCGCATTGCGGCCGTCGAGGTCACTTCTCCGTAGGTGGCAGAGCCAAGCGTGGTATCTACACCGGAGTACTGCACAGTATTAAATACATTATTGACTGTGGCGCGAACCTCGAAGGTCTTCATCTCGGCAAAACGCTGCGTCTTCGAGAACGACATATTGACGGAGACCATTCCCGGCCCGGGAATGGAGTAGCGCGACGCTGTTCCGATAGGCATTAGCGGGCGGGTTGGTGAAGGCGGCCTTGTTGAACCAGTTGTCGACTGGTACCGCCGCCAGAGGTGAGCGAAACGCCGGGGACACGGTCGGGGCGAAGGGAGCCGGCGCTGCCGCGGGCGACGTCGGAGATGTCGGCTTCGTAATGCGGGGTCAGCGGTGTTCCGGAGGCGAAGTCAAAGGTGCCAGAGACGGAGAGCCCGCCGACGGCGTGTGAGAGGAAATTGCCGGCGGTGAGGTAATGGCCGTCGGGGCCGAAGGGCAACTCGTATACGAAGTCGCCTTTGACCTGGTTGCGGATGTCAAAGCTGGAGTTGGATTCTTCGGCGAGCAGGTTCTGCCAGTTCTGGGCGACTGTGACTCCAGTGCCTCCGTTGCCGCCGATGGAACTGGCGTTGTCGATGGAGTGGGAGTAGGTGTAAGTCGCGCCGAGGGCGATGCCGTTCTGCATGCGCTTGCGGAGGCGCACGGCAAGCGCATTGAAATTGGAGAAGGCGACGGAGTCTTCGTAGTCGTAGAGAACATTCGGCACAGTAGTCGCCAAAGCGGCCTGGTGCGTCGACGATGTCGAGGCGGGTACCCTTCGATCCGTTGTAGCCGACGTTGAGGACGATGCCAAGCGGGAGCGTCCGCTGGACGTCGAGGTTCCAGACCTGCACGTAAGGGAGCCGGTAATTCTTATTGACCGAATAGTTGCCCTCGAGCGGCGGCATTGGGGTGAAGCCGTTGGCGAGCGTAAACGTGGGCGCTGCGGTGAGCGAATTGCTGTTGGTCTGGACGTTGGCCCACGGGGGCTGGAAGGCGAAATCCTGTACGAACTTCACGTACTGTCCATTGGCGTAATTGATGCCGTAGCCAGCGCGAACGACCGTATCCTTCATGGCGCGCCAGGCAAGTGCGATGCGCGGCGAGAAGTTGGTCCTCTCGGGGTAGACGAGAGTGCGCGGGAAGAATCCGGAGTAGGGGCCGTAGGTGTTGGGCAGAACGGTCGCGGCCATAGTGAAATCATTTCCGGTGTCGAGGGTGGCCAGGCGGTCGGTCTTCTCCGAGTAGGGCGAGAAGTATTCATAACGCAGGCCGGCATTGATGGTCAGGTTTGAGCGCATGCGCCAGTCATCCAGGGCGTAAGCGTCGATTACGTTCTGGCGCAGGTACGACTTCTGATACGGTGCCTGGAGGCTTGTCTGCTGGGGCAGGCCGAGGAGCATGTCAGCGAGTGAAGATCCGGAAGTGGCAAAGCCATTGGGAGTACTCGGACTTGTACCGGGCGCCTGCGTGTAGACGCCGGTAAAGATGTAGGTTCCCGTGGAATTTGTCTCGCCGATCAAATCGAGGTGAACGCGGCGGATGTCGCCTCCGAAGCGGAAGTTGTGTTTCTTGTGAATCCACGAGAGCGTTTCGGAGAGCGAGATGGTCTGATTCGTCTGAAAACTTGGCTGCTGCTCGCTGAGACTACTGAACTGGTTGAGAGTGACGTTGGGCAGTCCGTAGAGCTGCGGGTTGGAAGGCAGCCCGTTGAGGCCAATCTGGCTGGCCACGTCGGTGGTGTTGGTGAAGTAGTTGGTGGTTTGCGCGTTGGTCCGGTTCCAGTTGAGGTTGAGGATGTTGGAAAGGTGTCCCTTGCTGACCGAGTACCCTGCCTGCAGCGAATACTGGTTGCTTTGTTGCTTGCCGCCAAGGTCGGGAAAGAGATTGAGATTGTCGGACGCGGAATGGCTGTAGTTGAAGTTGAAATTGATGCTCTGGTGCAGTCCCGGAGAACTGGCCTGGCCCATGGCACGGCGGACGAAGTTGCCCAGAGCCGCCGTATTGCCGCCAGATCCAAAGTTGTGGATCAGGCGCGCACCGAGCTGGGTGGTGTTTGTCTGCGCGGAGCTCAGGAAATGGAAGTTCTGCGTCGTGCCGGAGAGGTTCGGCAGCGGAACGTAGTTCAACAGAGCCGTGGCCTGCGGTGAGATGCATTGCGCGGGAATGGTCTCATTCGGGAAAGGCTTGCCGGCATTCGGATCTCCCGGATAGCAGCCCGGATCGTAGATGGTGATGGGCAGGCCTCCGGGAGTGGTCAGGGCCTGGAAGTTGCCGGAGCGCTCGGCGGCGAGCGGGACGGTTCCGTACTGGTCGATGGGCGACGAGGAGCGCTGACCGGACAGGGTGAAGAAGAGAAAATCCTTCTTGTCGTTGGTCAGGAGGTGCGGGATGTAGGGTGCGCCGATGAAAGTGAGTCCGAAGCGATTGGACTGATAGCTGGGCTGGCTGACCTCCTGGCCGCGCAGAGCAAAGGGCAGCGCGTTCAGGGCGGAGTTGCCGCCGGTCCAGAAGAAGGAGCCGTGGGGCTGGTTCGGATTGAAATTGCGGAAGTTGCCGCGACCGCCAAAGCCGCGGCCCCCGCCTCCGCCTCCGCCGAATCCTCCTCCTCCAAAGCCGCCACCGCCGGGACCGCCGCCGGTAGCACCACCTCCGGGTGTGCCACCGGGGCCGCCGAAACTGCTGCCGCCTCCTTCTCCGGGCGCGGGCGGGCCGTCACCGAAGTTGATTCCGGCAAAGGGATTGGTAGAGCCGTTCTGTCCGGCCACGGCGACCGATTCGGAGGAGACGTCGGGGTTGGATGCAAGGGACGGCAGGGCAGCGGAAGCCCCGTTTGAACCTCCGGCGGCTTCGATCAGGCCGGTTGCGGCATCGGCGAGCGAGAGAGTCTGCGCGCCGCGTCCCGAGTATTGCCGGGTAGCTGCGGCCTGTTGCTGGTTCTCCTGTTCGGCGGCACGGGAAGCCAGCGTGAGGGTAAAGTCGACCTTCTGGTCGTGAGAAGTGGCATTCAGCAGAGCCTCCTGAGTGGTCGGCGCAAAGGCCGCGAGCTCCGTGCGCAGAACGTAGCGGCCGTTCATCGGGATCGTCATGCTGTAGTTGCCGTGGGCGTCTGTCGCTGTGGTGTATTTGCGGCCAGTGAGTGTATTGGTCGCGGTAATGCTTACCCCGGGCAGCGGAATGGTCCCGGATTTTATTGAGCCGTGGATCACCCCGCCTGTCTGGGAAACAGAGGGGGTAGATGGCGCTGCGGCCGCCGGTTGGGCCGGCGAGACAGGCTGCTGGGCGGCCGCATGTGCGAAATACAGTGACACTGCGAGCAGAAGTGAAGCCGGAATGCGACGACGGGGCATAGGGTCAGGATTACTGATTCGGCGCAGGTGCATTCGGGCCGGACGGTGGTGCGGAGCCGGATTGATTGCGCCTCTCTCCAAAACCGCCGGGTCCTCCAGAGCCGCCGGGGCCCCCGGGTCCGCCTGGGCCGCCAACAGCTAATACGGTGGCGAGGAAGTTTCCGTTCTGCAGCGAGCCTCTGGCGCTGACGTTGTCCCCCACCTTGATATCGGCAAGCGTGATGCTGTCGCGGTGCTTGCGGAAGGACGTGTTCTCGTCGACAACGATGGTCTGTACGACGTTGTCAGGACGTTTGATGGTTATCCTTAAATCTTCGATGGATTGGATAGCACCGGCCGTCCACGTCTTGCCGAATTCGGCGCGGGCTTTCTCGTACTGTTCCTTGTCAATCAACATGACGAACACGGCGCCGACCGTCTTGGCCTTGTCGTCCTTATCGCCTCCCGCTGCGACCATGTCGCCCACGTGAATATCGCTGATCTTGATCTGATCGCGCTGCTTGCGAAAGTGAGTATTCGGGCCGGTCTCTATCTTATAGAGATCGCCGTTGTCTGTTTTGACGGTAATGTTGTCGCCGGACACCGCCGTGACGGTTCCTCGAACACCGTGCTCGGCAAAGGCCGCCATGCCTTGCCTCTCGGGAGTGGCCCCAGCGCTCGCGGACGCATCCTGTCCCCATGCCACCGGTAGACTGGCCGAGGCGGCTAGGATCAGGATCGAAGCCCGTAAGGCGATTTTCATGACCGTATTCAGCATCTCTCAGTTAGACTTACGCGAGTCTGCGTCGTTGTATCAAAAGCGCTTCAGTTGCAGGATAGACGCCGGAAAACCGATCGAAGACGCAACCGGAACGTCGTGGCGTTCCGAGGACAGCAAAATTGGCTGTAACTTTTGCGACCCCGGGCACATCTAGTGGTAGTCTCACGGGCAACAGAAAGCGATGTCCGAACTCTAAGCTCTAGAGGAGGATTACGCATCGATGGGGACTTTAACCGGATCAAGCCCGGCCACGGCTCTGGCTGTGGGAGAAGTGGACGCGGCACGCGAATTCTGTAGCGTGCGGCAGCAGACCGAGAAGCTCTGCGAGCCGCTCACGCCCGAAGACATGATGGTGCAGTCGTGTCCTGAAGCAAGCCCAGCCAAGTGGCATCTGGCCCACACCACCTGGTTCTTCGAAACCTTCCTGCTATCTGAATTCCTGCCCGGCTATCGGCCATTCCATCCCGACTTCATCTGGCTTTTCAACAGCTACTACAACTCGGTTTCCGATCAACCCCTCAAGCAGCTGCGCGGATCTTTCTCGCGTCCATCTCTTTCGGAAATCCTCGGTTACCGCCACCATGTCGAAGATTCGATGTTGCGCTTGATCGAGGGCCGTATGCCCGACGCTGCCGAGCAGAGGCTGGTTCTAGGCCTCCACCACGAGCAGCAGCACCAGGAATTGCTTGCATACGACATCAAGAACGCCTTCTGGGCCAACCCCTTGCATCCGGCCTATAAATCGGGCGAACTGCCGCAGTCGAAGGCTGGCGCGCCCAACTGGATTGGGCATGAAGGCGGGCTGGTGGAGATTGGCCACAGCGGAGACGGATTCAGCTTTGACAACGAGAATCCGCGGCACAAGGTTTTTCTCGAGCCGTTCGAACTGGGGTCGCGGCTGGTAACATGCGGCGAATACCTCGATTTCATGCGCGACGGAGGCTATGAGCGGGCAGAGCTTTGGCTGTCGGAGGGGTGGGATACCGTCAAAGCACAGGAGTGGAAGTCTCCGCTGTACTGGTTCCACGCAGAAGATGAGTGGCGGGTGTTTACGCTGCGCGGGCCGGTGAGCCTCGGGGTGCTGCTCGAGACTCCGGTCTGCCACATGAGCTACTTCGAGGCCGATGCCTTTGCGCGCTGGGCGCGGAAACGGCTGCCGACGGAAGCCGAATGGGAGGTTGCGGCGGCAACTGTGTCCAATGAAGGGAATCTGCTGGAATCGGGAGCCCTGCACCCCTCGGGAGCGAGCGCTGGTCAAGGCTTGCAGCAGATGTTCGGCGACGTGTGGGAGTGGACGGCAAGCGCGTACCTCGGCTATCCCGGCTATCGGGCCCTGCCGGGCGCGCTGGGAGAATACAACGGAAAGTTTATGTGCAACCAGATGGTGCTTCGAGGCGGCTCCGCGGTGACGCCTGCATCTCACATTCGGAGTACATACAGGAACTTCTTCTCACCGGCGACCCGCTGGCAGTTCTCCGGCATACGCCTGGCGAATCGTTAACGCATTTTTGAGCCCTCTCAGGAGCCCTGCTTCCCCTATGCATAGCCTCTCCTCGACACTTGCGCTGCCTGAGGCGGCACAGACTCCAGTAGGTTCGGAGGTTTACATCGGCCTGACTTCACGGCCGAAGACGCTCTCGCCCTGGCTTTTCTATGACGAAGAAGGGTCGCGCCTGTTCGAGAGAATCACCGAGCTGCCCGAGTACTACCCGACGCGCACCGAGCGCGGGATATTCGCCAGGCATGCGGATGAAATCATCGGCGCAGCCGCCGGCGACCCTTCGGCGCAGCCGCTGACGATGATTGAACTGGGAGCGGGGACGGCGGCCAAAACGAGCCTGCTGCTCGAGGCCGTGGCTCGCAGACAGGGGAAAGTCGATTTTCTGGCGATCGATGTCTCGGAAAGTCCTCTGACTGCAGCGAAGGAGCGGATTGAGAGAGAAATTCCCGGCGTGACGGTGACTCCCAGAGTAGCCGATTACACGACCGGCGTCGCGGATCTTCCCGCGAACGGTAAGCGGAGGATGGTGCTTTACATCGGTTCGAGTATCGGGAACTTCGAGCCTGCTCACGCGTTGAACTTGTTGCGGGATGTGAGGGGGCGGCTAACGCCCGGAGACCAGTTGCTTCTGGGAGTGGACCGCGTGAAGGATCGCTCGGTGCTGTTGCGCGCGTACGATGATGAGGCCGGAGTGACAGAGGCCTTCAACAAGAATGTGCTGGTGCGAATGAACCGGCAATTGGGCGCCAACTTCAATACGCGGCTCTTTCGTCACCGGGCACGCTGGAACGAAGAACATTCTCGGATTGAGATGCATCTTGAGAGCCTGATTTCCCAGCAGGTGACGCTCCGGGCGCTGGATCTGGAAATAAAGTTCACCCGCGGCGAAACAATTCATACCGAGAACAGTTACAAATTTACGCGTGAGGGCGTCGTAAGGCTGCTCAAGCGGGCAGGGTTCGGCTTGACGCGCTGCTGGACCGACGAGCGCGAGTGGTTCGGAGTGTATCTGGCGACGGCGGATTGAAGGGCAGGGTGCAGGGAGTGCCGATGTAGCACCTGCGAGGTTCTCGATCGTCACCGGGGCCGATCTTCTTTGCCCCGGACCCTACTCCCTGACGTAATCGCCGCTTTTTCCCCCCGTCTTCTTGTCAAGCCGAATTTCCCGGATGACGATGCCTTTGTCAAGGGCCTTGCACATATCGTAGACGGTAAGAGCGGCAACTGAGGCGGCCGTGAGAGCTTCCATTTCGACTCCTGTTTGCGCAGTGGTGGCGACAACTGCGCGTATCGTAACTCCATCCGGCACAATTTCAGCCGTCACATCAATTGAAGTGAGCGGGAGGGGGTGGCACATGGGGATGAGATCCCAGGTGCGCTTGGCTGCCTGGATCCCGGCGATACGCGCGACGTCAAGCGGATTACCCTTCGGGTTTTGTGGCAGTGCATCGAGGACCTCGCGCGAGAGCGCGACAAAAGCGGAGGCATGCGCTTCGCGCCGGGTGGCGGATTTATCACTCACGTCGACCATGCGAGCGCGCCCGGCACTGTCGTAGTGGGAAAGCTTGCTCATAGAGAACAGGGTATACGGTGGTTTGATGGCGCTCTAAAGAAACAAAATGGAAACCCGATCGCCTTTTTTTAGGTCACTGCAGTTCTCGGGCACCACGATAAAGCAATTTGCCAGCGCTGCCGCTGCTTGATCCCCGGAGCCCTGCCATGGAATCGGACGGACGGATGGACGAGCGGAGTGGCTCTCGAGGTGTGCGGGCAGAAAACGCGTCAGGCCGGGCTTGTTCGTCATAGTGGCGGCAACAACCGCTTCAGCAAATCGGGGTCCGATCTCCGATTCAGGCTGGCCCGAGAGCGCAGCGAGCAGCGGCGCGGCGAAAAGCGCGAAGGTGACCATGGTTGAGACGGGGTTCCCGGGAAGTCCAAAGAAATAGCGCTTCAGGCTGACCGGGGAAGGCAGCTGTCCGAAGACAACGGGGCGGCCAGGCTGGATGCGAACTCCAGTGAAGAAGAACTCGGCGCCGAGGTTGAGCAGGGCCTGTTCGACGAAGTCGTATTTGCCCATGGAGACTCCGCCGGAAAGAATGAACAAGTCGCAGCTCAGGGCCTTATGAATCGCCTCTTCGATGGCTACCAGATCGTCTGGGACGACGGGGAATAGAACCGGTTTGCCTCCGTGCTCCAGGACCTGTGCGGCGATAGAGTAGCTGTTGGAGTTGCGAATCTGATAGGGCAAAGGTTGGCTTCCAACGGGGACAAGCTCGTCTCCCGTGGCTAGAATCGCGACGCGGGGCCGGCGATAAACCAGCAGGGCGGGATTTCCGCACGCGGCGGCAGTCGCAATGTGCTGCGGACCGATTCGCGTGCCGGCGGGGATAATTGTGGCTCCTGACCGCGCCTCGGCGCCAGCGGGGACGATGTTTTCGCCTTCCGGGATCTGGCGGTCGGGCCGGATTTTGGACCCCTCGACCACGGCATGCTCGACCATAAGAACGCAGTCCGCGTTGAGGGGAACAGGTGCTCCGGTCATGATTTCTACGGCCTGGCCCTCCGAGATGGCGGGCCCTGTCCATTCTTCGCCTGCGCGAAGCCGTCCGATCACAGTAAGCGGCGAGCCCTTGGCGAGATCAGCGGCGCGGCAGGCGAAGCCATCCCGCGTGGAACGCGAAAACGGCGGCTGGTCGCGGTCCGCGAGGATAGGGGTGGCGAGGACGCGGCCCACTGTTTCGAGCAGGGGCAGGGTTTCAGTCGTATTGGGGAAGCCGACTAAAGCGGCCTGCTCGCGAACGATGCGGTCAGCCTCGGCATAGCCGCGCACAATAGAGGGTGAGACGGGAGAGGGTAAGACGGGTTCCACGGGAAGATTGTAGCGAAACGAAAAGGGCGCCACCCCTGAGAGGTGACGCCCAAGCCGAATACGGATCAGCTATTTCTTCTTCGATGCTTTGTAGCTGGAGGAAACGCTGGTTCCCAGTTCTGCAAGGACGGCTTTGGCGTCGTTTGCGAAAGGCCCGTCAGGGGCAAGCTCCAGGTACTTCTGATAAGCCTCAGCCGTACCCGGAGGAGCTACAATCTTGTTTGTCTTGGGATCGACGCTGGCTTTGTTGATGAGTGCTTTGCCCTTCAGGTAGTAGGGGATGGGCTTGCTAGGATCGGCGGCGATCGCCTTGTCGGCGGCAGCGGCCGTCGCATCAATCTGATTGGCGCGATCCATCATGATCGCCTCGTTGGTGTAATGCATGGCCGCATTTTTGGGGTCTGCAGCTGCTGCGGCATCATAGGCAGCCTGGGCCTCGGGTATCTTGCCTTGAGAGGCGTAAAGCTCGCCCAGGGTATCGTTGGCGGCTGACAAAATGTCGGGATTGGGTTTCTTGCTGGCCGACTCCAGTTCGATCGCCTTCTTCAGCGACGTTAACGCGTCGTCGTTTTTCTTCAAGCCGTACTGGGCCCTCCCCAACTCCACCCAAAGGACTGACGCATCGGGCTTAGCCTGGGCATCCCGGCTCATAAGGGACTCCGCCTCAGCATAGTTCTTGTCATGGTTGTCCTGACGAGCCTTTTGCAAATCGGCATTCAGATTCTTGATCTGGAAGTTTTCCTTCATGACCTCAGCGTTTTTCGCCTTGATCTCCTCCAGCTGTTTCCGCTGGTCGGGGGTCAACTTATCGACGTACTCCTTGCGACTCATATCGAAGTCCAGAGTCGTGTCTCCGCCCGCCGTCACCTTCACTTCGGGAATCTGATCCACCATCTTGTCGGGTGGCGTATCGGGGTTCCGGTAAATGCCCAAATAGGTTCCGGGTGCGATTCCGCTTCCGGTAAAGTTCCCGCTGTCATCAGTTGTGAAGGAATATTTCGAGGTTTTCCCGCCATCCGTTGACAAGCTAACCGTGCCGCCTTTCATCGGCGCTCCGGTAGGGTCCTGCACGTGTCCGTGGATCTTTCCAGCGGGTTCCTGCGCGTTAAGGCTGGCTGCAACAGGTACGAGCAACATCGCGCAAAGGAGCGCAAGCCAGAGCTTTGCCTTGCGGATGGTATTTTCTGTCGTTGTGTTTTCTCTCATGATGGGTTCCTCAGGGCATAGGGAATCGGATCTGGCGTTCCGGCTTCATCGAAGGCGCGCAAACGCAGTACGCAACTGTCACATTCGCCGCATGCCTCATCCGCGCCCGAATAGCACGACCACGTTAAATTGAATGGTGCACCAAGTTCAAGGCCCAGCGCGACGATCTGCCTTTTGTTCAGATGGATGAGGGGCGTCAGTATTTCGATGTCCCCTTCACGTGTGCCTGTCCGAATAAGCTGCTGGAAGGCCTGGTAATATGCAGGCCTACAGTCGGGATAACCAGAACTATCCTGTTCGACAGCACCAATGAAAATCACGCGGGCTCCGAGGACCTCGGCCCAGCTGACGGCAGCGGCCAGAAAATGGGCATTGCGAAAAGGCACATAAGTAACAGGAATGGACTGACCGATGAGTTCAGGTTGCGGCGCTTTGGGAACCGCTATACGCCGATCGGTGAGGGCTGACCCGCCGATCTGGCGGAACAGGTCTATTTTGAGATGCAGAAAATCCGAAAAGTTGAGGGCTTGGGCTACTTCGCGGGCGCTCTGGAGTTCGTGTTGCTCGGTCCGCTGCCCGTAGCTGAAATGCAGCGCGTATGCATCGTATTCGCGGGTGGCAACGGCTGCGCAAACCGCAGAATCCATGCCTCCCGACAGGCAAACCACGGCTCGGCCGCCGTGAGGGTTCTTCGAATCGGACATCCTTTGTTTATGGTATCGCGTATCTCGAGAGCGAGCAGGCGGTCGGCCGCCTGCTCCAATTCTCAGTCGCTACTTCTGCTGGGCCTCCTGCGCTGATTGCAGGTAGATGTCCACGTTGTTCTTGTCGACCTCTGCCGTGCCGGTGTCAATGAAGACGGGATAGGGAGAGAAGGTATCTTGCGAGTAGTCGGGGCTGAATTTCTTTACGCCGCTGTGAAAGATCTCGTCAAGCGCCTTGAGTCCGATGTAGCCCATTGTGAAGGGCTTCTGGGCAATCGTGGCGTTGATTGAGCCGTCCTTGATGTCCTGAAGGGTATCGGGATCGACGTCCATGGCGATCAGCAGGCGGTCGGTCGCCTTGTTATTCTTGAGCACCGTGGCGACATCTTTGCCGGCGGAGGCTTCGAGGCAGATGAAGGCATCGATGTGCGCGGGCCCGGTCAGGACAAGATATTGAGGCGTCTTATCCATGGCAGTGCCAGAGTCGCCCTTGATGTTGAAGACGTCCATGACCTTTATGCCGGGGTGCTGCGCGAAGACATCCGTGTAGCCCTTCTGGCGCTCGTCCAGGTTGGGCTGCCCGGGCATGGTGAAGAAGACCACGTTGCCCTTGCCGCCGAGCTTACTGACCACACGCTGGCCTCCGAGGTGACCTGCCTCGAGATTGTTCGTGCCGATGAAATAGAGACGGTGGCTGTGCGGCGCGTCGGAATCGATGGTGATGACTGGGATTCCCTGGTCAATAGCGGAGTCGATCTCAGGCTGCAATGCGGTTGCATCGGCGACCGAAACAAGGATGCCGTTTGGGTGGGTTGCGATCGCGTCGTGCAGATCCTTTACCTCTTCCTGAACGTCGTATTTCTTAGGGCCATCGATCTTCGCGGTCACATCGTATTGCGCGGCTGCCTTCTGGAACCCGGCGACCGCGGTCTTCCAATAGGGGAGATCGAGGTTGTTGGAGATGAGGTAGTACGTCTCTTTATTCGAATGGCGACCGCAGCCTGCCAGGAGACCAAGAGCGGCGAGGGAAAGCAGCCCTGCGTATCTTAGAGTTCGCATGAATACCTCCTTGAGATCAAAAACCAAACCTTGCTGAACCTTTTGAGCGTAGCTGTAAATCATTCAGCCGACAAGAGCGGCGTCGCGGATTGTACTCCACACTGCGGGATTTTGTAGAGGGGGAATCGAGCTCACCTCATCAGGCTCTGATCGAGGAAGCCGGGGCGGATTGACTGGTATTCAGGTCGATCCACCAGGCATCGAAAGCGGCAAGAGCCCGCTCGCACTGGATCCGATGGCGCTCCTTCTTGTCGCGGATGCGGCGGCGGGTCTCGTCGTCGAGCGGAACGAGCAGGTCGAAGGTGATGTTGGCGGGATCGAAGCGCTTGCCCTCAGCGTGGGTGATGTAGTGAACGAGCGAGCCTAGCGCGGTTTGCCGTGGAACTGGCACCGGTTGAGATCCCGCAGTCCGTGCGGCGGCGTAGAGGCCCGCAAGCATACCAGTGGCAATGGACTCGGTGTACCCCTCCACTCCGGAGATCTGGCCGGCGAAGTAGATGTTCGGGCGGTCGTGCAGGTTCAGTCTCTCAGTGAGCACGCGCGGCGCGTTGACGTAGGTATTGCGGTGAATCTGCCCGTAGCGAAGGAACTTCGCGTTCTCAAGGCCGGGGATCAGGCGCAGGATCCGTGCCTGCTCGCCGTACTTGAGGTGATTCTGGAAGCCGACGAGATTGTAGGAGTCGGCGCGAAGGTTTTCGCAGCGCAGCTGAACCACCGCCCACGGCGTTTTGCCCGTGCGCGGATCGCGCAGGCCAACGGGCTTCATGGGGCCGAAGCGGAGAGTATCGCGGCCGCGGCGAGCGAGTTCCTCGATGGGCAAACATCCCTCGAAGTAGTCGAGCTTCTCCCACTCCTTCTCCTGCACCTGCTCGGCGGAGACGAGCGCGTCATAGAAGCGGTCATATTCTTCTTTCGACATGGGGCAGTTGATGTAGTCGGCGGTGCCCTTGTCCCAGCGCGCGGCGAAGTAGATGCGGCTCATGTCGATGGAGTCGGCGTCGACGATTGGGCTGATGGAGTCGTAGAAGGCCAGATGCTCGCTGCCGGTAAGCCGGGCGATCTCCGCAGACAATGCCGATGAGGTAAGTGGGCCGCTGGCGAGGATGGTGATGCCGTTGTCGGGGTCGAGGCGGGTGACTTCCTCCCGATATACACGGATATTCGGTTCGGCTTCAATGGCCGCGGAGATGAGCCGCGAAAATTCAACCCGGTCGACGGCGAGAGCATGTCCCGCGGGAACGGCGCTGCGGTCGGCGCAGGTCAGCAGGGGCGAGCCAGCGCGGCGCATTTCCTGCTTGAGGAGCCAGGGCGCGGTATTGGGGCTTTCAGATTTGAGGGAATTCGAGCAGACGAGCTCTCCGAAGTCGGCGGTCTGGTGCGCCGGGGTGGTGCGCACCGGCCGCATCTCGTGGAGATCGACTTCAAGCCCTAGGCGGGCGATGGTTAGCGCAGCTTCCGGGCCGGCCAGCCCGCCCCCGATGACACGAATCTTCATGCCCTGGCCTCTGTTTCGGTCTGGCCCGCGCCCAGGGCCGCAAGAGCATCATCCGTGACGCGCATGCGACGCCATTCGTCGAGCATGGTGGCGTCCAGGCCGCGGTAAAAGTCGATGGCCGGCTGGTTCCAGGCGAGGACATCCCATTGGAGCCGCGCGCAGTTTCGCTCGACAGCGATGGCCGCCACGCGTATCAGAAGGGCTTTGCCGATTCCCTTTCCCCGGAATTGCGGGCGCACAAAGAGGTCCTCGAGGTGCAGGCTGCGGCCACGCCAGGTGGAGTAGATGGGGAAGAAGAGCGCGAACGCGGCCGGTACGGCGTCGTATTCGGCGATCAGGCATTCATAGTAGCGTTCGGGGCCAAAGCCGTCCTCGAGGAGTTGCTCTTCGGTGATCAGCACGGAGTGGGGCTCACGCTCGTAGGTGGCGAGCTCGTGGATGAGCGAGCGAATGAGGGGAACATCAGCGGGCGTGGCTGTGCGGATGTGGATCATAGAGCTGATGATTTCGATTATAGGGAGTGGCTCGCGCTAATTCGAAGCGGCAGCGGTAGCGGGTGCGGCGAGAGCGGGCCGGTTTCGCAGCGCTTCGCGGATGGTGGCGCGGGCTGCCGCGAGTTCGTCTCCGGTGAGCTCAAGGCGAGGCGGGCGAACGCGCGCATTGCCGTGACCGGTCTCCTCCTGGACGAGCTTGATGAGCTGGACGAACTTCGGGACGGTGTCCATGCGCAAAAGGGGCAGGAACCACCGATAGAGGTCCAAGGCTTCATTGGGCCGGCCCTGTATCGCGCAATCGAACAGGGCGACGGATTCGGCAGGAAATGCATTGACAAGGCCTGCGATCCAACCGGTTGCACCGGCGGCGACGCCCTCCACAATGGCGTCGTCCACCCCGACGAAGATGCTCAGGCGGTTGCCTGCAAGGGCGCGGATGGCGGTCACGCGGCGGACATCGGTGCTCGATTCTTTTACGGCGTGGAGATTGGGATGGTCCTGGGCGAGTTCGACGATCTGTTCGGGCAGAAAATCCGTTCCGTAGGCGACGGGGTTGTTATAGAGCATGCAGCTCAGGGGTGTCGCCCGAAAGATTGCAGCCATGTGCGCTTTCGTTTCGCGCCAGTCGCCGCGATAGACGTACGGCGGCAGCACCATGAGTCCGGAGCAGCCGGCATCTTCGGCGCCTTTGGCGAGCGCGACGGCCTCAGCGGTCGAAAAAGCGGACACAGCACCCACGACCGGAGCCCGGCGGCCCACGGCGGCGACGATGTTCCTGAGGATGGCGATCTTTTCCTCGAGGGTAAGCGTGGCCGCCTCGCCGAGCGAACCGAGCGAGACGATTCCGGTGCAGCCGTTCTCGATGAGCCACAGCGCGTGGCGGGCCATGAATGGATGGTCGACCTGCAGTTCTTCATCGAAGCAGGTGGTCATTGCGGGCATGACGCCGTACCAGTTCATTGGGTCTCCTGAAGAGAGGTGATTCGGGCGGGAAGATAGGGATCGATGGGAATCGGCGACGGGCGTCCCAACAGATAATCGGCCAGGAGGCGCGCGGTGGCGAGTGAGGTCGTGATGCCGAGGCCTTCGTGTCCGGTGGCGAGCAGGACAGTTGAGTCTTCGCTGGGGCCAATCAGCGGCAGCTTGTCGGGGGTGGCGGCGCGGAAGCCCGTCCAGCGCGGATCGTCTTGAGCGAAGGCAGGCCACGCATAAAGAAAGCGGCTCGTTCCATCATGGCGTCGAGGATGTGCTGGTCGAGGGCGGCGTCTTCAGATCCATACTGGCGCGAGGAGCCGACGAGCAGGTGTCCTGAGAGCCGCGGCTGGACGTTAAAGGCGACGGAGTCGGTCTCAGATCCGTGGGCGCTCTTGAGGTATCCAAGCTCGACGAGTTGATGCCGCGCGTAACCGGGATAGCTTTCGGTGAGGATCAGATGCCCTTTTCGCTTCCGGACCGGGATGCCGGGCGTAATGCTCGGCGCAAGCGCGCCCGCAGCGTTGACGATCGTGCCTGCTCGCAGAACCTCTCCGTTGTCGAGCGTAGCTCGGCCGTTCGCGGCGCCGGTAACAAGCTGTCCTGCGATGAGTACAGCGCCGAGTTTCCGGGCTTCGGAAATCAGGTATTCTGCGGCGCGGTGGGGATGCAAGACGGCGTCATTGAACACGAGCAGCGCACCGGGGAGCGGACGGCGTAGGTTCGGTTCGGCTTCAGCGAGGGCCTGGTCGTCGAGCAGTTCGCAGAGGATCCCGTTTGCGGTGAAGGCGTCGTGCTTTCGGCGGACTTCGCCGATATCCTCGTCGTCGGACGCGATCCAGATGGTGCCGGGGCGATAGTATTCGACGGAAGTCGGCAGGGTGGAAGCGAGTTCGCTCCAGAGGGTCTGGGAAAATTTCGTGAGGGCAAGTTGGGCGGGCGAATCGTCCATCACCACGACGTGGCCCATGGCGGCGCCTGTGGCTCCGCTGGCGACGGTATCGCGCTCACTGATAGCGACGCGCATGCCGGCGCGGGCAAACTCCAGCGCGCAGGCCGAACCGACCATGCCCGCGCCGATCACTACCACGTCGTAGGTGCGGGTCACTTTCTGTTGACTCACTGGGGTATCCCCGTGCAGAAGGGGTCGTTGGGGTCGAGCAGGAGGGTGGATTCGGCGGTCACGTAGGCGGTACCGGTAATGCTGGGGATGATTGTTTCACCTTCCGCGCGGATGCTGCCTTCGAATACCGTGCCGAGGATACCGGCTTGGCGCCAGACCTGGCCGGGAGCGAGCTTGCCGTCGGCGTACAGGCAGGCCATCTTGGCGCTGGTCCCGGTGCCGCAGGGTGAGCGGTCGTAGGCCTTTCCGGGGCAAAGGACAAAATTCGTGCTGTCAGAGGAGGAGTCCACAGGAGGGCCGAAGAGTTCGATGTGGTCGATCTCTGCGCCGTTCGCACCGGTGATGCCTTGCGCGGTGAGTGCCTGGCGGATGGCCCAGGTGAAATCGGTAAGATCACCGACATTCGCTAGCGAGAGCTTCTTGTCGTGATCTTCGACAAGATAGAACCAGTTGCCGCCCCATGCGATGTCTCCCCGAATTGTGCCGCGGCCGGTAAGGTCGACTGGGACTGAAGGAGCAAGCCGGAAGCTGGGGACGTTCTCGAGGGTGACGCCTCCGGTGGGGTGCAGGGTGGTCGACACGATGCCGACAGGGGTTTCGATTCGGTGCTGTCCGGGAACGATCCGGCCGAGGTGCGCGAGCGAAGCGACAAGACCGATCGTGCCATGGCCGCACATGCCGAGGTATCCGACGTTGTTGAAGAAGATCACGCCGGCGGTGCAGGTTTTGTCGAAGGGCTGGCAGAGGAGGGCTCCGACCATGACGTCAGAGCCGCGGGGCTCGTTGACGACGGCGGTGCGGAAGTCGTCGTGGTCGCGGCGGAAGCGCTCGCGACGCTCGGCGAGCGGGCCGTAGCCGAGGTCGGGGCCTCCCGCCAGGACGAGGCGTGTGGGTTCTCCAGCGGTGTGGGAGTCGAGGATCGAGATTCGGCGGACGGAGGGGGCGGAGTTCATGTGGAAAGAGTGATTTTAGTATCGCCGGAGCCGCTAGATGACGATGGTTCGAGAATCGGCTCGGAAATGATACATTGACTTTTTGGTTCGAT
Source organism: uncultured Acidobacteriaceae bacterium (assembly GCA_963782175.1). Classification (GTDB taxonomy): domain Bacteria; phylum Acidobacteriota; class Terriglobia; order Terriglobales; family Acidobacteriaceae; genus Silvibacterium. The sequence goes on along the minus strand of CAWAIX010000001.1, from coordinate 408,581 downwards.
TTCGCGATAGCCGGAGGAGTTGGAGTGCGATTGTCTTCGAGGATGGCGAGAGTTTCGGGATGGATGCTGGTCGCCGCAGCGACAGGATTCGTCGCGACGGGGTGCGAGACGGGCCGAACCAATAAGCTGCACTCTCCGCTGCTGCACCTTTCCGATGAGACGACGACCGGCAAACCGGATCCAGCCTATGTGGCTAACGGTGAGGGAATCCCGCCGGTTCCCGGCTCGCCTACCGCCGCGGGCGCAGATGGCAAACAGCCGTTCGATTCAAGCTGGGCCCGGCCCAGCCCCGGCGCGGAGCACGGTTCTGCTGCTCCGCCCGCCAAGCAGAACAAGGACCCCTTCGTCCGCCAGTAGCGCCCGTAGCCGATCAAACAGCCAGACCGCGAGGCTTCACGTTCTGGCGGATGAAGCGAATGGTTTCCTCAAGCGAGGTGCCGGGGCCAAAGATTGCCGCAACTCCGTGCGATTTTAGGAACTCCGTATCCTGCTGCGGAATGGTTCCGCCGAGTACAACGAGGATGTCGTCGGCCCCCCGTTCTTCCAGAAGGGCCCTTATGCGCGGGATGATGACGTTGTGGGCGCCCGAAAGGATGCTGAGTCCGATGCAGTCCACGTCTTCCTGCACGGCCGCGTTCACGATCATCTCGGGGGTCTGGCGAAGGCCGGTGTAGATGACCTCCATACCGGCATCGCGCAGGGCGCGGACGATGACCTTGGCTCCGCGGTCGTGACCGTCAAGGCCGGGTTTGGCTACAAGAACGCGAATCGGTGTGGTGCGGTCAGTCATGCTCAGGCAGGGCGACTGGTGAGCATATCACGCCGATCCGGCCTTGGCTTTCAGCCACACCATTCGGTCGCCGAGGGTTTAGACGGCTCTGGCGCTGGAGTGTGCATACCCGCCGTGTCAATCCCCGCGTCTGGAACGCCCGCCGTAACTCATTCACCCCTAAGGCTTCTCGTGGTTCTACCCTTGGCCGACCATTTCCGTCGCCGTCGCTACAATAGAACTAAGAAGCGACTTCTCAGTCCCGCGTGGGATTGCAGGAGTTTCTTCTCCAGCTTGGGGCTAACCCTAATAGAGAGAAAGGGTTGCAAGCCAGTAAAGTAAAATGAATGACTTACACTATTCCCGTAGAAAACCGGCTCCTAAATCAAGCAGAATCAATCGATTGCAAGCTCGTCCAATGAAATGAAACGGTTGCGCAATATTTCTGCTTAAGTCAAATAAAATGAAAGGCTTGCAGACAGGGCTCCCAAAACCCCCGGGGGAGGGTAGGTGTCAGAAGGTCCTCTTCCGGCAGCCTGCGGCTGTCCCATTTACTTCTCCCGCGCGACCACGAAATCCGGCACCCATAGCAGGGCGCGCTTGAAATCGGAATCAGGCAGGCCGCTAAGGGCAATGCGTGCAGCCTCAGCATGCTGAAAGGCAATCCCCATCGCATAGTCGAGCGAGCCGTGACGGTGAAGGATGGCGAGGACTTCAGGGTGCGTGATGGTCTCGAAGTTCTGCTCCGTAAGCACGGTCTGAATTGCCTCGCGGTCCGCAGCACTTCCGTTCTCAAGGGCGTGGATGACGGCGAGGGTGGCCTTGCCTTCGCGCAGGTCGCTGGCAACGGGCTTGCCAAGGACTTCCTCAGTCGCCGTCATGTCAAGCACGTCGTCGACAATCTGGAAAGCCATGCCGAGAGAGCGTCCGTATTCGCCCATCTGCTGCTCGGAGGACCCGTTGATGGAGGCGAGTACTGAGCCGAGGCGCATCGAGACTTCGAAGAGGCAGGCGGTCTTGCGGTAGATCAGCGAGTTGTACTCGTCCTCGGAGATCGCCCGACCCAGCTTCTCCATCTGGATTAGCTCTCCCTCGACCATCTGCTGCGTGAGCCCGATGAGCAGGTCGAGTATTCGGAAGTTGCGCTCGTCGAGAGCCACCTTGAAGGCCTGCATGTAGAGCCAATCCCCCGCGAGCACGCATTTGGCGTTGCCCCAGGTGGTGTTTGCGGAGGGCCGGCCACGGCGGGTATCGGCGGCGTCGATGATGTCATCATGGACGAGGGTGGCGCTGTGCACCATTTCGACGACCGCGCCAAGGCGGATCATTCCCCGGCCGCTGTACCCCTGGGATTTGGCTGAGAGCAGCAGCAGTGACGGGCGGATACGCTTGCCGCCGCCTTCGCGCAGATACCCGGATATGTCGGTGATGGCAGCGACGGAGGAAACTGCATCCGCGCTGAATTCGCGCTCGATGGCGCGCAGATCATCACTCAAGAGGTCAAAGACTTCTTTCGCCGTCGCTATGGCCAGTGTGCTCACTCGGCTGGTTAGTTCGTTGCCTTTCCTAGTTTGAACGATAATTTGTGAACTGCATGTCGATGCCGAAATCGTGGCCCTTGAGAAGAGCTATGACCTCTTGTAGAGTATCGCGATCTTTGCCGCTGATGCGCACGGTGTCGCCCTGAATCGATGCCTGTGCCTTCTTCTTCGAATCCTTCACAACCCGGACAATTTCTTTTGCCTTCTCTGATGCGATGCCCTGCTGAAGTGTAATCTTCTGCCGTACGCTGGAGCCGGACGCCTGCTCGATCTTGCCAAAGGTGAGAGCTTTGAGCGAAACGCCGCGCTTGACCAGCTTCTGCTCGAGGATCTCCGTTATGGCCTTGAGCTTGTACTCGTCGGCAGAGGCAAGCTGAATGGTGTCGGCGCCTTCCAGGCGAATTTCAGAGTGCGAATTCTTCAGGTCGAAGCGCGTGTGGATTTCCTTGGAGGCCTGATCGATGGCGTTGCGGACCTCCTGAAGGTCGACCTTGGAGACGATGTCGAAGGAATTGTCTGAGGCCATATGTTCGTTCCTCTTGTTTAGATTATCCGCTTGTTCGGCTGGTCTCGGAGTCGATGTCAATTTTTCGCTGTCGGTGCTGTACCGAAAAAGCGATGGAAGTTTTCCGTGGTACGGAAAGCAACGTCCTCCGCAGAGAGGGATTTTACCTCGGCAGCTTTGGCGGCAACTTCCGCGACCCAGGCCGGCTCGTTGCGCTTGCCGCGGTTGGGCACTGGGGCGAGAAATGGCGCATCAGTTTCGATGAGAATGCGGTCAAGCGGAACCTGCGCGAGCACGTCGCGTATGGGTTGCGCCTTAGGGAAGGTAATGTTACCCGCGAAGGAGATCATGAAGCCGAGGTCCATGGCGCGGCGGGAGTGGTCCCACTCTCCGGTGAAGCAGTGGAGGATGCCTCCGAGGCCGGTGGGGGACCATTGTGATTCGAGCATGTCGAGGGTGTCGTCCCAGGCGTTGGTCGAGTTGTCCGAGGGGCGGCAGTGGATGACGATGGGCTTTCGATGCGCGGCGGCGAGTTCCATCTGCCGGATGAAGACAAGCTTCTGCTCATCGCGGGTCGAATGGTCGTAGTAGTAGTCGAGGCCGATTTCGCCGCAGGCGAGGATCTCAGGCTGATCGAGAAGCTCGTCGAGTTTGGCGTATGCGGCATCGTCTGCGAGGCGGGCCTCGTGGGGGTGGACTCCCGCGGTGGCATAGATCCGGGGCACGCCGGGCCGGTCGGCGTAGGCGCGAGCGAGGTCGAGGGCCTGGTGCATCGTGCCTGGCCCCTCGCCAATGCCGATGGAAAGGATGGTGCGCACCCCCGCGTCCCAGGCGCGTCCGAGCAAGGCTTCACGGTCGGTGTCGTAACGCGGGCTGTCGAGATGGGCGTGCGAGTCGATCATCATTTGAAAACGCTCACCTTCTTATTTGAGGCGCGCGCCGATCTCGACGTCCTCTAGAAAGCCGGCGAGGACTGGCTGGCCACCCTCGATCGACGCAGCGACGATCATCCCGTTTGATTCGAGTCCGCGAAGTTTGCGTGGTGCGAGGTTGGCGACAATGACGACCTTGCGTCCGATGAGCGACTCGGGCGTATAGGCTTCGGCAATGCCGGCGAGGATCTGGCGCTGTTCATAGCCGAGGTCAACCTCGAGGCGGAGTAGCTTGTCGGCCTTGGGTACGCGCTCGGCAACTTTGATCTCGGCTACGCGAAGCTCGACTTTGGCGAAGTCATCGATCGTGATCTTGTCGGAGGTTGGAGCTGTCGGCCGCGTGGCTGTGTCTCTGGTATCAACCTGGGGCGCGCCGGTTGGTGGCGCCGAAGAAGTGATGGACGGTGGCGCGGACTCTTCAGCAGCGGCGACGGCCAGGCCTTGAGTTTCGACGGGCGTAGCGGCAACGACGGTTCCAAGCGCCTCGGAGAGAACGGCCGATGTATCAGCGTTGTTGTTCTGTTCGATCTGTTGCATACGTGTAATTGCGTCCTTTTCTGCGCGCGGGAAGACGGGCTCGAGTTCACCGAGTTTGGTGCCGGGTTTCAGGCCGCCCCAGATGAGATTCTTCAGATCTGCGTTATGGATGTCGCCGAGGCCGAGTTGTGCCCAGACTTTGGCTGCGGCGTCGGGGATTACGGGATAAACGAGCGCAGTGATGATGCGGATGGCTTCGGCAGCGGTGTAGAGCACGGTCGCGCGGAAGGCGCGCTGCTGCTCGTCGGTGATGCTATCGGGCTGTTTCCACGGAGCGCTGGCGGTGAGGTATCCGTCGACGGCGGCGACCATGGACCAGGCGGTTTCGAGCGCGCGCGAGAAATCCAGCGCGTCGAAGAAGCGGTTGAAGGAGGCGATCGCGTTAGGGGACTCGGTGGCGAGGGAATCCGCCTGTTCGGCAACGGCTTCGGGTATCACGCCGTCGAAGTACTTTCCGATCATCGTGAGCGTGCGGCTGGCGAGGTTGCCGTAGCCGTTGGCGAGGTCGGCGTTGTAGCGCTGGACCAGTGCGTCGAAGGAGAAGCTGCCGTCATGTCCGAAGACGATCTCGCGCAGCAGGAAGTAGCGGAGCGCGTCGCCGCCGAGCACGTCGAGGATGGTCTCGGAGCGAACGACATTGCCGCGCGACTTCGACATCTTGTTCTCCTCGAAGAGAAGCCAGCCATTAGCGACGACGCTTTTCGGCAGCGGGAGACCTGCGGCCATGAGGAATGCCGGCCAGTAGACGCAATGGAAGCGGGTGATCTCCTTGCCGACGAGGTGCAGGTCGGCAGGCCAGTACTTTTCGAACTTTGCTTGGTCGGCGGGATCGTCGCTGCCGTAGCCGATGGCAGTGATGTAGTTCACGAGCGCGTCCATCCAAACGTAGATGACATGCTTTTCGTCGCCTGGAACCGGGATTCCCCACTTGAAGCTTGTGCGGCTTACGGAGAGGTCCTTCAAACCGGCTTTGACGAAGGAGACGACTTCGTTGCGGCGTGTTTCCGGACGGATGAAGTCCGGATTATTCTCGTATAACTCCAACAGTGGACGCTCGAAGGCCGACAGCTTGAAGAAGTAATTTTCTTCGTTGACGGTTTCGGTGATGCGTCCACATTCGGGACAGGGCGCACCGGGTGGAACATCGACATAAGCCTCGTCGGAGACGCAATACTGACCGGTATACGAACCCTTGTAGATGTATCCGCGCTCCTGCAGCAGTTTGAAGAGCTTCTGTACACCGCGTTTGTGGCGAGGATCGGTGGTGCGGATGAAGCCGTCATAGGTGAGGCCCATGCGGTCCCACAAGGCTCGGAACTGCGCCGCAACCTGGTCCGTGAACGTCTGCGGACTGCAGTTCGCTTTCTCCGCCGAGCGCTGGATTTTCTGCCCATGTTCGTCTGTGCCGGTGAGGAAGAACGTATCGACCCCAAGCGCTCGCTTGCGCCGAGCGATCACATCGGCAATGACGGTGGTGTAGGTGGTTCCGATATGCGGGCGCGCGTTGACGTAGTAAATGGGGGTGGTGAGATAGAACTTATTTGACATGCGAGGCAGTAGATGCGCGCTCTTGCGATTGGATTCTTCTTGCAACAATCTTAACAGGATGTGCTGCTTGCGCCCGTTGGGCTGCGGCGCGAGCCGTGTAGAATCAGCCAAGAAATCAGCGATTTTGGAGAGGTTTCGGTACTACAGACGTGTATCTAAGACAACAGAAGAAGCTGGAGGAGCGGCTTCGCACGGCGCTTCGTGAGTTGTACCAGATCGAGGTTGGCAACATCGTTATCGAGCAGCCGCCTGAGATCCGGTTCGGTGAGTACGCGTCTCCGATTGCGTTTGAACTGGCCCGCACGCTGAGAAAAGCTCCTCGGAAGATTGCTGAAGAGATTGTCGCGGCTCTGGAAACTGTCGAAGGCTTTGCAAAATTTGAGGTCGCCGGTGCGGCCTATATAAATGCCAGGCTGGACCGAGGCGCCGCTTTTCATGCGATTAGCACCGGAGGCGCGATCGACACGTTCGGCGACCATCTTCATTCCCTGGTTGAGCATACGAGCATCAATCCCAACAAGGCCGCGCATGTGGGGCATCTGCGCAACGCCATCCTCGGGGACACGTTTGTGCGGCTTCTGCGCGCCGCAGGGCAGAAGGTCGACGTGCAGAATTACATCGACAACACCGGCGTGCAGGTAGCGGATATTGTCGTCGGGCTGATGCATCTTGAGAGTCTGTCTCTCGATGACGTAAAAGCGTTGATGGCGCGGCTTGCGCAAAGCGGCGAGCGCATCGATTACTACTGCTGGGACCTGTATGCGCACGTGTCGCAGTGGTATGACGCCGATGAAACAGAGAAGCAGGCGAGAAAGCAGGTCCGGTTGCATGCGCTGCATGAGATCGAGCGCGGCGGAAATGACGCTGCGGCGATCGGTGAGCTGATTTCGACTGCGGTGTTGCGACGGCATCTGGAAACGATGTTGCGGCTCGGGATCGAGTACGACTTTTTGCCTCGCGAGAGCGAAATTCTTCATCTGAAATTCTGGGACCTTGCCTTCGAGCAGCTGAAAGCCAAGGGCGTTTTGTATTTCGAAACCGAAGGGAAGAACAAGGGCTGCTGGGTAATGCGCCGGCCGGGCGCTGGCCGCACTGCCGGCCCGTTTCCCGGTGAAGAAGTTGACGACCTCGAAGAGCCAGTCTCTTCGGATGGCCCTGTCGAAGACGCGAAGGTCATTGTCCGGTCGAATGGGACCGTCACCTACGTCGGAAAAGACATCGCCTATCACCTATGGAAATTTGGGCTCCTGGGGCGGGACTTCGCGTATCGGCAGTTCTTCGAATATCCGAAACACGAATGCTGGATTTCGGCAGAGAGCGGGGAAGCGGAGCATCCGCATTTCGGGGGTGCTCAGGCAATCTATAACGTGATCGATTCACGGCAGTCCGATCCCCAGGCCAACGTTATCGAGGCGCTCCGCGGGCTTGGATACATAGAGGAAGCGGCACACTACACCCATTTTTCTTATGAGATGGTGGCATTGACTCCGCGATGTGCTCAGGAACTTGGCTACGATGTTCCCGAGGAGGATCGAGGGCGGCCGTACCTTGAGGTCTCCGGCCGGAAGGGGTTTGGCGTGAAGGCCGATGACTTGATCGATCAACTGATCGCGGCAACTCAGAAGGAAGTGAACGAAAGGCATCCAGAGCTAGAGGAAGCCGAGCGGTCCGCAATTGCGAAGGAAATCGCAGTCGGGGCTTTGCGCTATTTCATGTTGAAATATACGCGCAACTCCGTGATCGCATTCGATTTCAGCGATGCACTCAGCTTCGAAGGCGAGACCGGCCCATACATCCAATATGCCGTAGTGCGAACCCGAAGCATCTTTCGCAAGGCCGAAACGACTGCTGACCAAGCGCTCGGTGACATTGCCGCTGTGGACGCATCGCCGTATCTGAGCGGAGCCGACGCCGAAGAAATCTGGGCGGTGTGGTTGCGAGCGGCTAAGACGTCTCTACTGCTTGAGCAATGTATTCAGACGGCGGAGCCTGCGTATCTCGCACGCCATGCTTTCCAACTCGCGCAGGATTTCAGCAATTTCTACCGCAAGCACCACATACTAACGGAACCCGATCCGGCGAGGAAGAAGTTTCTGCTTGCGACGGCCGCAGTGACGCAGCGGGAGTTGATTCGGACGCTGGAGTGGCTCGGAATCACAGCTCCCGAAGTTATGTGACTTTGCCGGGAAAGAAAGAGGCGCTCCCGGGCGAGAGCGCCTTTGTGACCGGGATGCTTTCCGTTACTGGATCGGCTGGCCGCCCGCAGTCATCTGGCCCAGTTGCTGCTGATCGAATTTCTTTACCCCATCGGGCAGGGGAGCGTAGTTCAGCGAACCGGCTGTGGGCTGTCCATCGGTGATGATGTACACGACGAAATTCTTGAGCGCTGTCCGCTTGTCCTTGTCAGGACCATCTTTGGGGATGATAAGAAATGTCAATGTCGAAATAGGATATGCGTCCGCGGCCGTTGCAGGCGGATTCACGATTGGGGTGCGAGGATCCTGCGAAAGCTTTAATGTGAAGGCGTCGATTGCCGCTGTGGTGCTCTGCGCCGTCGGGGCGATGTAGTTGCCGGCCTGGTTCTTCATCTTGACCACGGGCAGCTTGTTCTGTTCCGCATAGGTCAGCTCAACGTAGCCAATGGCGCCGGGAGCCTGGCGGAGCTGTCCGGTGACTCCTTCGCTGCCTTTGCCCCCGATACCGACGGGCCAGCTCACACTATTGCCTTTGCCGACCTTCGAGTTCCAATCGGGGCTAACGGCCGAGAGATAGGTTGTGAAGGCGTTGGTCGTGCCGCTGCCATCGGCGCGGTGGACGACGACGATCGGCTGCGAGGGCAGGTTGACCCCGGGGTTTTCTTTCGTGATAAGCGGGTCCCGCCAGGTCTTGACCGTGCCTAGAAAGATGCCGGCAAGTGCGTCGGATGAAAGCTGGAGAGGCTGCGAGAGCTGGGGAAGGTTGTAGGTGATGCAGACCGGACCGGCGGTTTCGGGGATTTGAATCACCGGCGGCATTTCCTTCAACTGGTCGTCGGATAGCGGGGCGTCAGAAGCGCCGAAGTCCACCGTGTGGCTCTTGACCTGCTGAATGCCGCCACCAGACCCGATCGACTGATAGTTAATTTGGACGGTCTGATGGGACTGCGAAAAGTCCTGGATCCACCGGGTCATGACGGGATAAACAAAGGTGCTTCCGGCTCCGGAGATCTGCACATTATTTGAGGATTTGCAGGAGGTGAGAACAAGGACGGAGAGCGATAAGAGAACTCCAGCGCGGAGTGTGGGGCGCATAGTTCCTCCGAATCTCTAGTACTGTTATTGTTTGTGTGCGAGCATGTGTCTGCTTGCAACCGGTCTTCGGGGCCCGCAAGCGACCAATCTACACCATTTTGTTGCTTCGATTCCCGAAGAGAACTTCCGCATTCTGCTATTTATAAAAATTTCAACTGGCCCGCGGGGCGAATCTGAAGGAACCCTGCTCAACCTGCAGCCAGTTCTTTCGCCCGTTGGGAAGCGCGCATCACGGCCTTGATGAGCGTTACACGCAGCCCTCCTTCTTCAAGCTCCAGAATACCGTCGATGGTGCATCCGGCCGGGGTGGTCACGGCGTCCTTCAACAGCGCTGGATGATAGCCGGTTTCAAGCACCATTCGGGCGGCTCCGTAGGTGGTTTGTGCGGCCAGCAAGGTCGCGATGTCGCGGGGCAGACCAACCTTGACGCCGGCCTCGGCAAGCGATTCGAGAATAATGTAGATGAACGCTGGCCCACTGGCCGAAAGCCCCGTGACGGCGTCCATGTGCTTCTCATCAACGATTACCGTTCGGCCAACCGTTTCGAAGATGCGGGTGGCGACTACCATGTGCGATTCGGTAACGTACCGGCCGCGGCAAAGAGCGGAGATACCAGCTCCAAGCATGGAAGGCGTATTGGGCATGGCCCGGATAACGGGTATCTCGATGCCTGCCGCCTGCTCGATCGCCGCTGTTTTGACGGATGCGGCAAAGGAGACGAGCAGCTTGTCCGTGGTCAGCGCAGGGCTGATTTCTACCACTAGATCTGGGATCTGGAAGGGTTTAACCCCCAGGAGGACGACGTTGGCCTGCTCGACAACGGCGCGGTTGTCTGTAGAAACCTCGACGCCCCACTGCGCCGACAGCACTGCCGCCCGATCCGCGTGCGCAACGGTGGCGAGAAGTTGGTCAGGACGGAGAATCTGCTGCTTCAGAAAAGCCTGCAGGAGGATGCCTCCCATTTTTCCAGCGCCGAGCACGGCAACACGAAGTCCCGACAAGTCACGATCAACTGCTGCATTCATTGTCGTTCCAGAGTACAGGACCGACGGCTGTCGCGTGAATGATCAGCATGAAACTCCGGTGATTTGATCAGACGGGCTGAGGCTCGATGACGTTCGGCACAGCTGACTTATGCCAGAGCACGGCAAACCCCCAAACAAAGGCTATGAGTAAAAGAAAGGTTTCATAACAGCCGACCAGAGTGTGCGCCTTGATGAAATGCGGAACTATGAGTGAGGGCACGAAGAGGAGAATCAGTAAAACGATAAGCCGCCGGGTCTGCAGTACATTGACGAAGATTACGTAGGCAGCCATCAGAGCGAAATCCGCGTCGTAGGACAGAATTCGCGGACTCGCGAGGGCGGTTGAGAGCACGACGAGCGAAATCCACATTCGATTGCAGGCAGGCTCGGCAATCCGACGATGCAGCAGGAAAAGCGCCGCGATCAATACCGTGGTGAATGTGGTGGCAAAAATGGCTGGGGCCAGACCGACTCTTCCGTAGAATTTGTATTCGACTCCGGACGCGATCCCCAATATTCCATAACCGTAGTGGTGGATCACCGTGAGTTGCTGTTGAACGGACCATTTGTATCCGGCGTACAGATTAGGAGAAAGGATCCTCTGAAGAAAATAGGCAGCCAGTACCGCAGCGGCGCAAAGTATCGAACTTCTCCACTGCCGGGTACTCGTGAGCAGAGGAACAAGCAGCAGAAGGAGCAAGGGGATTTTTACGAGTGCTCCGATAAATACAGCGGCATAGAAAAGAGTCCAGCGACTTGAGCGGAGCCCCGGCAGAGCTGCAAGGAAAGATATCAGATAGAACACGGTAGCGATATTGCCGTTGGTCAATGCCAGGATGCCCGTGAACCTTGGCTCGGCGAAAAAGATCAGGAGTGCGAACCCTGGATTGAGCCACGGCTGACAGAAATAGAAACGCGCGAGCACGAGTGGCAACGCGAACGTGCTGACCAGGGTAGTCAGAGCATATAGATACCAACCGATATCGCCCGGGATAATCCGCGCCAGCAATCCGCCGACATAGAGAAAGATCGGCGGATAGACGAAGCGTAAGGCACCATGGATCGTGCGGTATGGATCCAATCCAGAATGCCAGTCGTTCATGGCCTGCGCGTAGATAGGCTCGGCGGTTAGTCTAAAGCTTTGGAAGGAGAACTCATGATTCGTTAACCACTGCATCAAGGGGTAACCGCAGACGACGGCCGCAAAAAGGATTGCGATCAGATACGCCGGAGGTGGCCCAAGCCGCTCTGTGGTCTTCCCGTGCACAGAGCCCTCCAAGTCTGGAAAGTTGGTGTTCTCCCCGCCGCGACATACATCGGTGGTTCGCCGGAAGAACTTACCGCTAACAGATCATGGGACTCGCAGGCTGGCGGCTCCTTCATTTTTGCACGATTTATGTCACAGTAGCCAACGTAATTTGTAACAGCGCCGATTGACGTAGTTTCGGCTGACGAAATCAGTGTGATTTCTGCTCTGCGGCGATCCAGGCGTCCACACGTTCTTCGAGAGCGCCGAGAGGAAGGGGACCCGAGTCAAGTACCTGGTCGTGGAAAGCCCTGAGATCGAATTTGTTTCCGAGGGCAGTCTGCGCCTTCGAGCGCAGCTCAACGATCTTGAGTTGACCGATCTTGTATCCCAGCGCCTGGCCTGGCCACGCGACGTAGCGGTCGACTTCGGCTTGAATGTTGGTGTCGTCCATAGACGAATGCCCGCGGAAATAGTCAAGCATTTGCTGGCGGGTCCAGTGCATGGAATGCACGCCCGTATCGACGACGAGGCGGATCGCGCGCCAGGTGTCGGCTTCAAGGCGTCCGTAATCTGACCATGGATCCTGATAAAAGCCAATCTCCTTACCGAGCCGCTCGGAGTAAAGCGCCCAGCCTTCGGTATAGGCGGTGTAATCGAGATAGCTGCGAAAGGCCGGAAGACCCGTGAGTTCCTGCGCGATGGAGATCTGGAGGTGATGTCCGGGTATGCCTTCGTGGTAGGAGATGGATTCGACGTTGGTGAGAGCCCGTTCTTTGAACTTATAAAAGTTCACGTAGACCGCACCGGGGCGTTTACCGTCTGGGCTTCCCTGCACATAGTAGGCCTGTGTCTGATCCTGCTGCATATATTCGGGAACGGGTTTAACCTCAAGCGGCGCCTTCGGCAGAGTTCCGAAGAGTTCAGGGAGTTTCGGTCGCATCTGGTCGATGTAATGCGCATAGAGAGCAAGAAGCTCATCGGTGGACTGCGGGTGCAACTTGGGATTGGAGGCAATAGACGCTCGGAGGGAGGAGAGATCCTTGAAGCCAAGTTTTTGCGCAAGGACGAGCATCTCGGCTTCGTCGCGTTTGACCTCATCGAGCCCCATCTGATGAATCGCAGCGGGCGTCAGATCGGTGGTCGTGCTCTCGCGTACAAGGAAGGCGTAGTACTTGTCGCCGTCAGGAATGGACCAAAGGCCTGCGTCCGGGCGGCCGGCCGGGATGTAGGTAGCGCTCAGAAAACGGGCGAACCTGGCGTAAGCCGGAAGCACCAGCTTCGTTATGGCCTCGAGCACAGAAGTCTTGATACGAGCCTGGTCGTCGGCGCTGATTCCGGTGGGGAATCTTTGCAAAGGGCCAGCGAAAGGGCTGTCCACAGGCTTCTGGTTGGCAATTGCGTTGACCTGGGCGAGCACCTTCTCGAGGATGTACTTCGGCGGAACGCGATGATCGTCGATGCCGGTCATCATGTTGGCGCTGATCTGCTGAAAAACTGTGGGGATTTTGTTCAGACGAGCGATGTAGTCGTCGTAGTCCTTTACCGAATCGAAGATGAGCTGCGGGACAAGCGCCGGCAAGTCGATGTGTGGGCCCCACATCTGAGTAACGGGCATTTCCCATGGCTTATATTCGGCCTCCTCCTGCTTGTCGGCGAGGCGTCGGACCATGAGATCCCTGCTGAGGATTTCTTGATCACCTAGGCCCGCTGTGTCGATTGCCGCAAGACGGAAGATGTAATCTCTGTCTCGCGCGACCTCCTCGTTATAGGCCGCAACGGTGTAGTCCGAAAGCTGATCGTTGTAGCGCCGATCACCGATTGTGGAGGCGAACTCGGGCGCGCGACGGAGATGGTCGTCCCATATCTCGTCAAGGAGCCCCTTCAAGGCCGCGCGACGGTCTTGAAGGCTTACCGGAACGGTCGGCGAGGCGGCGAGAGGCGACTTTTGTGTTTCCGCAGATTTGGTTACGGATTTTGGGAAGGTTTGCGAGAAAAGAGGAAGTGGAGCAACCACCAGAAGGCTGAACAAGCACAGATTTTTCATGAAGCGGGTCGACAGAGAGTTACGAGGCCAGTGTAGATGAAATGCTTCAGCTCTGCGAATTGAGGCGCGCCCGGTCAGCCGGGGTGCTCATATGCGACGCATCCAGCAGCCGGTACAGGGTAGAGCGGCTGATTCCAAGCGTTTTTGCCGCTCTCAATTTGTTGCCGTCCGCACGCGCCAGCACACGATGAATGTGCCGTAAGATGACGCGATCCAGGTTGGGGTCGTCCTCCGCCTGTGTTCCCTCCGCAGGGCGCGGCTCAAGTGCTGGCAGGAGCGCCGGGAGATCGATCGGGCGAATCCACTGACCTTCGCAATCGAGTGCAGCTGTGTTGATCACACTCTGCAACTCGCGGACATTCCCAGGCCAGCTGTGTGCGGCAAGACGCTCGAGCGTTTGGGGACCGATTCCATTCAACATCTTGCCGTGAACCGACGAGAATTGCCGGGCGAAGGAATCGGCCAGTAGCGGGAGGTCTTCCCGGCGCTCCCGGAGCGGCGGCATGATAAAGCGAATCGCGGTGAGCCGGTGGAACAGGTCAGCGCGAAAATGCGGCGAAGCGGCCAACCTGCGCAGCGGAGCTCTGGAACTGAAGAACACTTGCCGGGGCGCAGGGTCCGGAGTGCGGCGCGACTGTTGGTGATCGATCCATTGGAGAAAGGCGATCAGCCGAGCCTGCTGGTCCAGTGAAAGCTCTTCAACGTGGCTCAAGAACAGGGTGCCCTCACCTGCATCGGCTGCCAACGGTGTCAGTGAGGCAAGAGCCGGGCCGTGCTGAAAGAAATGCGCCGCCGGACAGGGGATGAAGGGCCCTGCGGCGGCCGGGCCGAGTTCATAAAGCGTCTGCGCGGCCAGCGTCTTGCCGGCGCCGCTCTCGCCCTCGATGGTAGCAATCCGCAGATGCCGGGCTGTGCAGCGCATCTGTGAGAAGATTCTCTGCATGACCGGGCTGCGTCCGATCATCGAGCCAAGGCGCCAATCCGGATGATCGGCGAACGCATGCGGTGCGATGGTAATCGCTTCCGGCGGGTTGTCGTGGATGTGCCCGGCTGAGTACAAGTCCTCTTCCTTTGTTGATACAAAGGGCTTATCGGCAATTGTCCGGGTTGACTTAAGAAGGGATTTGTCCAGTGGGTCATCGAAAGTGGCCAAAGCCTCAACAATTTCGTGGGCAACTCATGGAACTTGCCATCGTTTGGAGCGGCTCGAGCTACTTTTATGCTGCCCTGAGCGCAGCACAACCTACGACATTACGATGACGTGTCCGCCGGGTATCCGAGTTCCCGTGCGCGACGACCGAGGAAATATCCATCGTCGACCTGTTTTCGGGGTCTACACCGTTTGGTTTTATCCGACAGGACCAGCTGGCAATGGTTCGACAGAATCAGGCATAAGTGAAAAAATCTCGATCCGGCGCCGATTTTCTTTAGGGGAATTCCTCTGAGGATCAATCCGGGACCTGCTGTGCCTTTCCCATCTTGGTGTGTAACGTGCCGGCCTGGCGAATTCGGGAAGATGGCTCATCGGAAAAAATCTTTCCGTCTTTGATATGGACCACCCGGTGCGCATATTCGGCAATATCCGGCTCGTGCGTGACCAGCACAATCGTGTTGCCGCGGGTATGCAGGTCATCGAACAGAGCCATAATCTCGTCGCCTGTCTTTGAATCCAGATTACCCGTAGGCTCGTCGGCGAGGATGATGGAAGGCCGGTTGATCAGCGCGCGAGCGATCGCGACGCGTTGTCGTTGGCCGCCAGAGAGCTCATTCGGCTTATGGTTCATCCGGCTCTCGAGATTGACGGCACGGAGTGCGCCCTGCGCCCGCTCTATCCGCTCCGCGGCTGGCGTGCCATTGTAAATAAGCGGCAGTTCCACATTATGGAGCGCCGTGGCACGAGCCAGCAGGTTGAAGGTCTGGAAGACGAAGCCGATTTCCTTGTTCCGGATCCGGGCCAGTTCATCGTCGTTGAGTTCGCTGACCAGATGCCCATTGAGCCAGTATTTCCCCTGGCTCGGCGTGTCGAGGCAGCCGATCAGGTTCATCAGAGTCGATTTACCGGAGCCCGAAGGCCCCATAATCGCCACATACTCGTTGTGCTTGATTCTTAGTGAGACGCCCTGGAGCGCATGGACCTGCTGCTCGGAGCCCATGTCGTAAGTTTTCCAGAGATCCTCGACAACAATCACATCGCCTTGAGATACAGAGGGAAGGCTCTGGTTCGCATGTGAAGCGATTGAGTCTGTGTTAAAGGTGGTTTCGGTCGTCATCAAAACTCCTGTTCCGCCAGCAAGAGGAGAGCGTCGCCACGGCGGTACGCTCAGGTATACGATTTGCCTTCCGGCGAGGCTCCGATGCAACGCGCATAGCGAGTATCAGGAGCCCGAGGATTCTGTGTCCTTGGCCGGAGCGAGCGGCGCTGTATCGCGCTTCACAAGAGCATTATCCTTGAGATCGCGCAATACGTGGAAGGTTCCGGTGACAATTTCGTCGCCTGGCTTTAGCCCATTAATCACTTCAATGTCAGTCGTGCCGGTAATGCCGGTTGTGACGGGAACGAAGCGGGCGCGGAGCTTACCTTTCTCGTCAGCTACTACGAAAACGCCCTGCACAGGTTTTTGTGACGGGTCGGGTGGAGTTCCAGGCTTCGCGCCCGGAGCGTCCGGAGCCCGCATCGCAAGAGCCTGAATAGGAATAGCCACGACGTCGGTCTTTCTCGCCGTCTCGATCTTTGCCGTGGTCGATAGTCCCGGACGAAGGTCGTCAGACGGATTGTCGAGCGTGATGACTACCTTGAAATCCTTGGCTTCTTCCTGACCGCTGGTGGTCTGGCTCGTCGCAACACCGGTAGAGCGCAGCAGGGCCTGATCTCCGACTTCGGTCACGTGGCCTTTGAAAACTTTGCCGGGAAGCGCATCCACTGTGACGTCGGCCGTTTGGCCGAGCTTGACGCTCACAATATCGGTCTCATCTACCTTCACTTCAGCGGTAATGACAGACATATCCGCCAGTGTCATAAGCGTGGAGCCCTGAGCGTTCTGGATGCCCTCTACCACCGTTTCCCCTTCGCGAACCGGCAGATTGGTGACGATGCCATCGAATGGGGCGATCGCGACCGTTCTTCCGAGCAGGTCGAGGTTCGCCCGGAGGGTCGCTTCCTGGGTGCTCAGATGGCCCCGACCAGAGTCAGTTTGGGCTTTCGCTTGCGCCAGAGCAGCGTTGGCCTGTGAAAGCGCGGCAACAGCCAGGTCGTAGGCCGCTTTCTTTGCGTCATAGTCCTGCTTGGCCATGATCTGATCTTTGTAGAGGGCCTTGGCGCGAGTGAAGTCGAGCTGTTTCTGTTCCAGATCGGCCTTGGCGTGCTCCACGTTGGCCTCCTGGGTCTTTTCCGCAGCTACATCGGCGGCGATGTCGGTTTGTGCGGCAGCAATTTGTGCCCTCTGGCCCTCGACATTGGCCCCTTGCTGAACATTTTCAATGCTGGCGACTTCTTGTCCCCTGTGGACCCTATCTCCTTCTTTGACATAGAGGTGCGTGATGCGGCCAAAGGCAGTGGCTCCCAGATTGACGTAGGTCTTCGGCTTGATCTGGCCGGTTCCGCTGACAACGGAGACGAGGTCTTTGCGGACTGCTTTGGCTGTGATCACCTTGGTATATCCGGACTGGGCGCGGACCACGGTGAAGGCAACGATGGCAGCCACGGCCAGAACTACGACAACAGCGATGAGAATCTTCTTCAAGCTGATCTTCCCTGAAGGCGGAGATTTGCCAGCAGCGCCTCATGGGGGATAAGTACGCGAAATCGGGACGAACAGTTCCCTGATGGCGAGCAGGAGAAGACTGTCAATGAATTTCGCGCAGCGGCTGGGCTGCCCTTAGATGGTATCAGGGTCGCGGACAGTTCTTTCGGGCCTTGAGACGGAGAAAAATAGCGTTCCACGATGGCCGTTATCCGCAACGACATCCTCGGCGGGACCGGTTCTCCACACCTCGCACAAATCTCCACATTTTTTGCACCACTCCTGAGGCTTGTAGGCCATCAGATGGGGCTGTAGCCTTCTCGTAGGGGGCAGAACCCAGGACTTCCTGGGACGGCTTTGGTCCGCTCCATTTCGGGGTTCCGCGCGTTCTCCACAGGCAAATGCCTGATTTTGAGTCAGCGGTTACCAATTTGAATCTAAAATACTAGATATTGTGGTTGTTGCTTGACACCCACTATTAAGAGCGGTACTTTCCCAATTGCGGCGCGAAAATTTACCGCAGGTTCACGGGAGAAACGACAGATTTCCAGCCTCAGCCAGTAAGCCTCGCGTTGAGTGGAAGAGAACGTCCCGCGATCCTCAAAATTAGAGGAGTTTGAGCGGCGCAGGGCACCAAATTTGGCCCCTCCACCGCCAGGATTCAGGCAAGACCCGCACATGCGGGCATCCCATTTCGAAGTACCGAGAAGGAGCAACATGGCCGAGGCCACCCGGAAAGCCACCATCATCGCCCCCGAGCAAGTTCCCATGAACACCCGGTCCGCCGGAAAGCCGGCGTTGCGCTTCGATCGCTTCCTCTCGAAGGCCACCGTCTCGCCCTATGACGAGGTGCAGTGGGAACGGCGGACAGCGCTGATCAGCGACGCCTCCGGCAAGACGATCTTTGAGCAGAAGGACGTGGAGGTGCCGGTCGACTGGTCGATGACGGCAACTAACATCGTGGCGAGCAAGTATCTGCACGGGCCTCTTGGGACGCCGCAGCGCGAGACCGGAGTGCGGCAACTGATTGCTCGCGTGGCGGAGACGGTTCGGGATTGGGGGCTGGCCGGCGGATACTTCGCGACTCCGGAGGATGCCGCGATCTTCCACGATGAGTTGGCCCACTTGTTGGTGACACAGAAAGCTGCGTTTAATTCGCCGGTGTGGTTCAACGTGGGATGCGATCGACTGGAACCTGAGTCCGACGCGCAGAATTGGCACTGGAATCCGCACACTTGCGCGGTCGAGTTCTCGGTGACTGGCTACCGCACACCGCAGTGCTCCGCTTGTTTCATTAATGCCGTTGAAGACTCCCTGGACTCGATCCTGACACTCGCCAAAACTGAGGGCATGCTCTTCAAGTGGGGATCGGGCACGGGAACGAACCTGTCCAGCTTACGCGGATCGATGGAACAACTCTCGGGGGGAGGGACCGCATCCGGACCGCTAAGCTTCATGCGCGGATTCGATGCCTTCGCAGGTGTGATCAAGTCTGGCGGCAAGACGCGGCGCGCAGCGAAGATGGTGATCCTGAACGTGGATCATCCGGACATCCTCGATTTTGTCGAATGCAAGATGAAGGAGGAGGCGAAGGCCTGGGCGCTGATGCGCGAGGGTTACGACGGTTCCTCGGGCCCGGACTCGGAGGCGTACAGCTCGATCTTCTTCCAGAATGCGAACAACTCGGTGCGCGTGACGGACGAGTTTATGCGCGCGGTCGAGCGCGACGGCGATTTCACAACATACACGGTGAAGGACCACAAGCCGGCTAAGACCTATAAGGCTCGGGAGATGATGCACAAGATCGCGGAGGCCACCTGGCAGTGTGGCGATCCGGGCATGCAGTACGATACGACCATCAACAGGTGGCACACGTCGAAGAACACGGCGCGAATCAACGCTTCGAACCCATGCTCCGAGTACATGTTCCTCGACAACTCGGCCTGCAACCTGGCCAGTTTCAACCTGCTGAAATTTGTAACTCATGCGGGTACATTTGATATCGCCGCGTACCGGACGGCGATCGACATCATGATTACGGCGATGGATATTCTGGTCGACAATTCCGGATATCCAACGGAAGCGATTGCCCGCAACTCGCATGACTATCGGCCGCTCGGCCTGGGCTATGCGAATCTCGGTGCGCTGCTGATGTCGTTCGGCCTGCCCTACGACTCCGATGCCGGACGCGACTTTGCCGCGACTCTCACCGCCATTATGTGCGGAGAGGCGTATCTGCAGTCTTCGCGCATCGCAGAAAAATGCCCGTCGCTGGCTTCGGCGACCCCCCTTACTGCCAGCGTCGACCACGAAGGCGGGGCTTGCCCGGGCTTCTACGTGAACCGCGAGCCATTCCTCGACGTGATCCGTATGCATCGCGCCGAGGTGAACAATATCGGCAAGTCTAAGAGCGGCGGGGAGCCTTTTGTGACTCCGCAATTGAATGAACTGATTGATGCCAGCCGCGGCTGCTGGGACAAGGCTCTGGCGCACGGAGAAAAGCACGGCTACCGCAACTCGCAGGTTACGGTGCTCGCACCCACGGGGACCATTGGATTCATGATGGATTGCGATACTACGGGTATCGAGCCGGACCTCGCACTGGTTAAGTACAAGAAGCTTGTCGGTGGCGGCATGATCAAAATCGTGAACAACACCGTGCCGGCAGCGCTCTTCAAGCTGGGCTACAACAACAACGAGGTCGACGCGATCGTCAGCTACATCGATGCCACGGGAACGATTGAGGGCGCGCCCGGCATCAAGCCGGACCACCTGCCGGTCTTCGATTGCTCCTTTAAGCCGTCGAAGGGTACGCGCTCGATCCACTACATGGGTCATGTGAAGATGATGGCCGCCACGCAACCCTTCCTCTCGGGAGCTATCTCGAAGACAGTTAATCTACCGCACGATTGCACCATCGACGACATCGCCGAGGCCTATCTTGAGTCCTGGCGCCAGGGTCTGAAGGCCGTAGCGATCTATCGCGATGGATCGAAGGGCGCGCAGCCGCTCAACGTATCTGACGGCAAGGGCGCGAAGGCCGTTAAAGGTGCAACCATGGACGAGACTGTAAATGCAGCTGCGGAGCGCGTTTTGGCTGCTCTCGCCTCAGGCAGGCAGGCGCCGGAAGGCGATGTGAAGACGCTCGAAGGCAAGATCGCCGAGAGGATCGAAGTCACGGCGAAGTCCGTTGTTGATGCGAAGAATGCTTTCACAGCGGCTCTTGGCTCGATCGGGAGCTATTCGCCGTCCTCAGAGAGCCAGGATCTCAACGCGCCTCCCAAGGCTGTGCGTCACCGGCTGCCTGAGGAGCGCGCGTCGCTCACGCACAAGTTCGGCATCGCCGGGCATGAAGGCTACATCACGGTCGGTCTTTATCCCAACGGGCAGCCGGGTGAGATATTCATCAAGATGGCCAAAGAAGGCTCGACGGTCTCGGGCCTGATGGATAGCTTTGCCACGGCCGTCTCACTTGCTCTGCAGCATGGCGTACCGCTTAGGGTACTGTGCGAGAAGTTTGCCCATAGTCGCTTTGAGCCGTCGGGCTGGACAGGGAACGAGCAGATCGGCTACGCAAAGTCGATCATGGATTACATTTTCCGCTGGCTGCAACTGCGCTTCCTATCCGGACAGCAGCTGTCCTTGTTTGCGGGACTGGGTGGTCCGGCGGCTCCTTCGGGACTGGCAAGCGAAGACCCGGCGCCGTTTTCCCCCGATCAGCACTTCTCTGCGCGGGGCATGGGAGCAACCAGCGCACCACGCGGCGGCCTGCTGCCGGAGCTTCATACCGGAAGACAGGAATCAGCCGCAACGCCTCATGTGGAGGATCGCGGAGTCTACCACGCGGCCGATGCGATGAAGGGTCTCTACGACATGGGAGACGCGCCAAGCTGCCATACCTGCGGAGCCATCATGGTCCGCAATGGCAGTTGTTACCGCTGCATGAGTTGCGGTTCCACGAGCGGGTGCAGCTAGACTGCGCGGCAAATCTGGGTTGTTGTTGTTGTTGTTGTTTTGTCCCTGCGCTCATGGTAACCACCATGTGCATCGGCGTAGCAACCTCGAACAGCGTGCTCGTTACTGCGCCCAGTGATGAGGACTGCGCTGGCGATGATCATCGGGATGATTCCCAGGGCTCTTGGGCTCGGGGATGGCGGAGAACAGAACGCGCTACTGGGTCGAGCGGTCATCGGTGGTCTCTTTTTCGCGACCAGGGGAAGGCAGCGACATTTAACGATTACGAGTTGACTCTGGTCGCCAACTATGAAATCGATGCGCGGGGTCGTATACGGCCCTCTGTCCAATCCGCGCGCACCACCCAGCAGGCAACAGAAGCTGACTTTTGCTTTGTGCGCCTCTCGGTAGAAGCGACCGTCGCCATCGACGACTACGAACTGCGCGAGAGCGATCAGGAGCTGAGCATTCTCGATGCGACGATCGCCGATCTTAGGTGTCGCTTATGCACAGCAGAGCGTGCTGGCCAATGAGCAAACCGCCGCACAGGTCAGCGGCCAACGGCTCGTAGCGTCCGTGGTGCTTATAAAGGCTCTTGGTGGAGGATGGGCGGGAGGAAACACACCATAAGCGCAGCTGGACTACTGCTGTCGCGCGGGCGCGGGCACCAATGTCGAGGAAGATCCTGAGGCTTGGATTTTGCTCTCTAACTCGGGGATTTACGGATTGATGAAATGGTTGACGGAACTCTCCACCCCGTCGCTCCTGCCATTGCCCTGCATTGAGTCCACTGTGTAGTAATAGGTCGTCTGTGGCTTGAGGCCGTCCACACGCACGCGGAAGACGGTATAAGAGTGGTTTTGGTTTAGCCTGACGTGAGATTTCGCCGTCTCGGTCAGGTGCTCGGGATCAGTACCGTAATGCACGACACCGAAGTGCTCGTCTGCGCCTCCGGGGTTGTTGCTTGTCCACCTGATAATGGCCAGATTGTCTTTTATCGATTCGATCGCTGGTCCTTCCGTGATATGCACATGCAACGCTGCAGGAGCTGGTGGAAGTATCTGAGGCTGGTAACCTGCCTGGGCGTGGATTGCGTATGGAAAGAACAGTGCGCCGGCGAGGAGCATGATTGCTGCTGGCAAGAGCAGTCTAAGTGTATGCAGACCTCTCATGTGCAGACCTCAAGAAGCGTTGCCCAATCGATCTTGCTTTGGGAAGGTGATAGGGAGCATGGAGGTGTCCCCATGCTCCCTGTTTTTTATTATTTGAGTGCGCCGCTTTGCATCATCCGCCTTAACAAATCAGAGGGGATGATTGAACTGTTTCCCTGCGTTGAAGCAGTGCCACCGGTCATGCACGTACCCGTGTAGGTATTGATGTCCGGGTACGGTGTTGTGTAACCGTCGTTGAGCGTTTGCATGAAGGCGACGATCTGGTTCTCTTCCGTATCGGTTAAACCGAGATCGCCCACCGTCATGTCTATGTTCTGCGGTACTTCGGGCTCCGGCCAGCAATTCACTTTCTCGGTTGTTCCTGCAGGACAATGGCCGGACTCGACAGCCATCCTATACACGTCGCGGGTGTTGTAGAAATGTACGAGCTGTTTCAGGCTCTTGATGTAGCCATTGTGGAAGAACTCCTTCTGGAAGTACGGACCTGGAGCCTCCGTCGTTGGGCAACTCGGCGGTGTAAGCGCCACATCGCGTACCGTCATCGTCTGCATCTGGCCGTCGGTGGTTGGCGCATATTGTCTCCAACTCGAGTTGGGGCTTGGGGCGGTCTCGTAACCGCTTCTAAGGAATTCTCCCAGCCCGTAGTCGGTGTAAGCGAAGCCTGCCGGATTGAGCGTGAATCCGTAGGAGTCTGGCGTCGTCTCATAATAGATGGAGTCGCTGGGATTCTTGGGCAGACCGAGATTGGACGAGCCGAAGCAGGTGAACACAGGTGTCACGTTTGCTGCTACGCCTGTGTCTACAGCGCTTGGATCTGTCCCATTTGGGGGTGGCGGGGTCGGTGCGGTTGACCTGCCATCCAGATGGCATGAGTTGCAATTCCCTTTGCCACGAAACAGGTCGTATCCGGCCTTCTCCTCTGCCGTCAGGGTGTACTTGCCGGCAAGGTAAGCGTCAAATTTCGAGGTAAAAGGGCTGACAGACAAGCTGTGCTCGTAAGCGTTGAGGGACTGTGCCCAGTGATCGTAATCCGCATTGGAGCGGGTGCGGTCAGAGGGACTTAGCGCAACCGGTGTCGTGCTCCCGCCCAACGAGGTAGCTCCGATGGGAGTAGCGCAGATTTGCGCGGTATCGGACGGCCAGGTGATGTCGAATGAGCCAGCACCCCATACCGCCTCAAAGAGAGGTCTGTACGTAGCCAGTGAAAGTTTGTACGTGATGCAGGCCGTGTCAGGATTGGCCATTTCGGCGGGATCGACGGGAGGAAACTGCGATTGCTCGGCGGACGGATTCCTGATCAAATAGCCCGTCGCACGCGAATCCCAGAAATTTCCGCCGAAGAAAGCGCCCTGAACCGCGTCGTACTGGAGGGCGGGAAAATAACTGGCATACGTGTATCTCTGAGCTGTGCGCTTGCCGGCACGATAGTGGACCGATCCGGGATACGCGATCATGGTCAGATTCACGGATGGAATTGGTCCACTAAAGGCCGCATACGGCATGTGGCAGGAAGAGCAGGCGACGTTTTCGTTGGGAGAGATATTTTTGTCGAAGTTCATCAGCTTGCCGAGTATTTCTACCGCGGCCTGGCCGTTGTTCTGAAGGATTGGCGGGTTACCTGCCAAAGTCAGAGGCGGTAGGGCCTTCCACTGCCCAATCGCTTCAGTTTCGATGCCATTTATTTCCCGCAGGACCCTTGCTAGCTCAGAACTGATATTGGTCGGCAGAATCCCAGGCGGATAGGGGTTGTAGGCCGGTGCGAGTGGGGCACTTTGTCCGTGCACGATGTGATGGGATAGGAACATGGCAGCCGCGATCGTCGCAACGCCTGCGGCGACTGCCAGCAATCTGGTTGGTGTCATAAGTAACCTCCCTTGAACGGCTTGGCGTCCGGAGTCGGGCGGAGAAGTTCGCCGGTCGAAACGAGATAGAGGCTCTTCAAATCCTCTGTGTTTTCCCGGAACGCAATAGACCCTTGGGATTACGCTGCTATATCCGCAAAGAAGCCGGGGCACGGAGCTGAGCCAAGGCTGAACAGGAGGGGTGACATGGCTCTCGAGATAGAAACCCGGAGGATAGTCTCGCTAGCAACGTACCGCAAAATATTGACTCTGCTGGAATGTGGATGTCAAGTTTGGGTTGATTAATTATTTGTCATTTAGAAGCAAAGCTGAACTAAGATATCGCGACAACAAGTAGGGGTCTCGTGAAGGACGAGAGTTCGCTGACGCGTTGGGAAGCCGTTATTAAATGCTAGGTCTTTCGAGCAGAGTGTCCGTCCGCGCTCAACGGTAACCAAATTCGCGTTCACTCACCGGGGGAAGGTCAGTAAACGTGGGATAACCGTGCTGGCTGTGGGCCAGGATCGCTGTGAGTATCGTGAACGCGTTGCGGGAGAGTTGTGTCGAACAATCCGCAGCCTCTGTCGGAATATCGACTGACAGTCCTCGTGCTTTTCACACGCGCCAGGATATCTGCAGAATAACGGCATTTCGATTCAGTTACATCCCAGGCTTCCCTCCTTACACCATCTCTGGCATTGCGAATGCCTTAAAGCTGGTGAAGGAGAAAGAACGATGACCAACGACACCAGCAATACAGATACACAGGAACGGCAAGACGACTTCCGCCCCTCCACAACTGCCGAGAGACAACAGATAAGCCGCACAGCCGACGAAGCTGCGAGGCGAGGCAAGGACAGGCAACAGCGTTACGACGAAGGACGCAACATCTTTACAAAATAGCGGGGATTCCTAGTACGGGTTCTTCACTGCTCGTCCTATATCGGTGGAGCGGATGCTACGAGAATATCTGCTTCCCGCACAGTCCATCCAGACTGCGAGTAGCGGAGTGTGGAGACCCGTATCCAATGAGGGAAGTTATCCCCGAATTCAATGATCAAAGATTCGTGGGCCCGTCGAAGGAGAATCAATCATGAAGTTCATAAAGCAATGTTTTTCGCTTCTTATTTCTTGTTTTCTTGTGTTAGCTACTACGCCCGGGGGGCCGGCCGCTCAGGCAGAGCAATCCAGCGCACAACCGCCGGTTCAAGCCGCGCAACAGACGCCGGAACAGCTGCAGCAACTGGTAGCGCCGATCGCGTTGTATCCGGATGCCCTGTTAGCACAGATCCTTGCGGCCGCTACCTATCCCGACGAGGTTGTGGAAGCAGACCGGTGGCTGCAGCAACATACCAGTCTCAAGGGCGAGCAACTAGGGAAAGAAGTGAATAAGCAGCCTTGGGATCCGAGTGTGAAGGCCCTCACCGAGTTTCCTTCGGTGCTCGCAAACATGGATAAGAATCTCGCTTGGACTTCGTCGCTCGGCGATGCTTACGTTAACCAACCGCAGGATGTGATGAACGCCGTTCAGGGAATGCGTGAGCGGGCGGAGCAGGCGGGCAATCTGAAGGGCACGTCGCAGGAAACGGTAAGCACGCAAGGACAAACCATTGTGATCGAGCCCGCGAACCCCGAGGTTGTTTACGTGCCTGAGTATGATCCGTGGCTCGTCTATGGAGAGCCCATCGGCATCTGGCCCGGCTGGTATTCGTATCCAGGACTGTACCTTGTCGGTCCAGGAATGGCGTTTGGCTTTGGGTTTGGAGTTGGCTTGTTTGGTGGGTTTTGCTGGGTCTGGCATAACTGGGGATACGATTGGCAGCACCACGGGATCACGTTCAACCACAACACCTACATCTCCCACAGCAGGGTCTTTGTCAACCGTAACAACTTCAATCGGGCCGGTGGAACTCATGCCGGGGCCGGATTTCACGGCGGCAGTGCCGGTTTCCACGGCTCTGAAGCACAGCAGCGTGGATTCACGGCATCGCACGCCCAGGCCGGTACGCATTCTGGCGCTTTCAGCGGATTCAACCGCGGAGGAGTGTCGAGAAGCTTTTCCGCTCGCGGCCAGTCGAGCTTCGGCGGAGGCTTCCACGGGGGTGGGGGATTCCACGGTGGTGGCGGTTTCCACGGTGGCGGCGGCGGTCGAAGGTAAAGCGGTTCAATTACCACAAACGAGACTGATTTAAAGGAGAAAGAAGTTATGCGCACATACAATATGAGGGTTGAAACAATTGACACACTGGTCCTGAGACTTGCCTGCGGGTTCACATCCATGGTCCTTCTTCTGCTGTTCATGCTGCTTCTTATAAGCTTCGACACATGCTTTGCTCAGGAATTACAAGCAAGAACGTTCTCGTCTCCTGGCGAAGCTAGTGAAGCTCTCTTTCAGACCGCGCAAAAGGATGATGAGTCGGCTTTGGAAGCTATCCTCAGAGCAGGGAAGGACGTCACTTCCTCGAGCGATGAAGCGGAAGACAAGCTGGAACGAGAGCAGTTCAGCAAAAAGTACCAGGAAATGCACCGGCTAGTCCGGGAACCAGACGGAACCACGGTTCTGTACGTCGGCGCAGAAAACTGGCCCTTCCCCGTCCCGTTGGTCTCCAGGAAAGGCGAATGGTATTTCGATTCTGATCGCGGCAAGCAGGAGATCCTGTTCCGCAGAATCGGACGGAATGAAGCCAGCGCAATTGAAATCTGCCACGCCCTGGTTCTGGCAAAACAGCGCGCGGCCACAACAACAGGCGACGACCCAGTAATGCAATATGCCCAGAACCTTGTCACTGCTACGAGCCAGGAGGACGCATCCCGTCGGTTCGACGGATACTATTTTCGAATGCTGAGCGGACAAAGCAAAACCGGCTCCGGATACGCGTTCATAGCGTATCCCGCAGAGTACCGGTCGTCCGGCGTGCTGACGTTCGTCGTCACCACAGAGAATGTTGTATACGATAAGGACCTCGGACCTGACACGGCAAAACTGGCCAGGACAATAACTGCCGGAACCATCTCGGGCTGGCATCCGGCAGAATAGCGGTGACGGCGCATTGGTTACAGCCGCGGGCGAGCTTTGGTTAGCCGCGGGCGAGGATGCCGGGACGGGAGAGGCCATTCAGGTGTTTGGGGAGGTCGACTAAATATTCCGATCGATCGATCTAAACTTACATGATCGCCTCCCAGTACGCGCTGAACCAACCGTATGGCGGCCCACCAGAGCTTGTATCACCGGACTTCGTTAGTACCGAAGCTATCACCCAGGGAGATTTTATGCATGATCAATCCATTCATGTAGTACGTCCAGAGCAATTCGACTCTGCGACTGCTCAGACGCCCGGATCACGTCGCCTTGCCGCTATACATCGAGGGGCCGGCATTGAGTCGCCTATGTGGGGAGGCCTCTTCTCCGTCGAGCCTGGAGCCAGCACCGGCATACACCATCACGGAGAGCAGCACACAATCGCCTATGTCCTCAGCGGCTCTTCTTACGTTCGCTGGGGCGAGCGCGGGGATTTTGATGCCACCCTGCAAACGGGTGATTTCCTCTACGTGCCGGCGTGGCTCCCGCACCAGGAAATCAATCAATCGAGCGCGATGCCTTTCAAATGGATTGTAGTCCGCAGCACCTCCGAACCCATCGTGGTGAATTTGCCCGATGACTTCTGGGGTGACATCAACATCAGTACAATGCATCTGCGCGCTGAAGGTTAACAACAGTAAGTAGGTCTCAGAGAGAGAGAGTCTGCATATGAGTTACTTACCTGATGTGAAGCGGTATGACGAAGCGGTGTTTCGACGGTGCGGGCTGTCCGGTATCGTCTTGCCGCCGGTATCGCTTGGGCTGTGGCAGAACTTCGGCGGCGTCGACGTTTTCGAGACCGGACGGGCAGTGATCCAGCGAGCGTTCGACAGAGGTGTGACACACTTCGACCTGGCGAACAACTATGGGCCACCGTATGGATCGGCCGAGGAGAACTTCGGACACATCCTGCAGAAGGACTTTCGCGATCACCGGAATGAACTCCTTATTTCGACAAAAGCAGGATGGGACATGTGGCCGGGTCCCTACGGCGTGGGCGGCTCGCGCAAGTATCTGCTTGCGTCCCTGGATGAAAGCCTGCAGCGCATGGGACTCGATTACGTCGACATCTTTTACTCCCACCGGCCGACCATGGATGTCCCGCTGGAGGAAACCATGGGAGCGCTCGTGCAGGCCGTGCGGCAAGGGAAGGCTTTATATGTGGGCATTTCATCCTACAGCCCCGAGCGGACGCGCGAAGCAGCAGAGATTTTGAAGAGCGAAGGTGTCCCGCTGCTGATTCATCAGCCATCGTACTCGATGCTGAATCGTTGGGTGGAGAAGGGTCTGCTGGCCACGCTGAAGGAACTAGGCGTGGGCTGCATTGCGTTTTCTCCGCTAGCCCAGGGATTGCTAACAAACAAGTATCTGAATGGGGTTCCGGCGAATTCGCGCGCAAACGCGGAAGGCTCGTTTCCGAAAGAATTCCTGAGCGAAGAAAATCTTGCACGAGTGCGGGCACTGAACGAAATTGCGAAAGGACGCGGACAAACGCTGGCCCAGATGGCGATTGCGTGGGTGCTGCGTGACAAGCGGGTAACCTCGGCGCTCATCGGAGCGCGGAACGTGGAGCAGCTCGATAACTCGCTCGATGCGGTGGAGAAGCTCCAGTTCACAGATTCAGAGCTGAGCGAGATCGACCGCTACGCACAAGAAGGCTCAATCGACCTCTGGAGAGACGCCCGAGAGGGTGCGGCGTAGAAAATATCATTGAGTAACCCTGTTCTTCATCCCATGCACGCGGGGGAGGGCTTATTGTTGCCTTCGTATGACAACTTGTTGTTGGTAATGACAGGAAGCTCGATCTTCACAGTCGGCGTACTCTCCCTGTGCGCTCACTTCTCGAGCGCAGTCCTGCGAGAACGGATCCTGCTCTGGTTTGGTCTATTTGCTGCGCCATATGGGTTGGCTCTTGTCTTTCGCAGCATCCTCATTCCGCAGTGGGACGGGAACGCCGAACACGTAATCATTGTTCTGGGGCGAGTGACCTATCTCGCGACGAGCATACCTGCGCTGTTACTTTTCCAGGAATTTTATGGACAGGGGTGGCGCCTGTCATCCAAATGGTTGTTGTGGATCTATGCGGTCGCACTGCTCGGTCTGTTTTTCGTGATGATCCCGTATGAGCATCGAAGAACGATTCCGTCGCCCGGATTCGCTCTGGTTATCCTGGTTCCTCTGGAACTGTTGATCGATCGGCTGGCTGGATATCGCCCCCCACCAATCAAGGGGCGGCTTGTCATCTTCAGTGGTTTGTTTGTCTTCTTCCTCACATACTCCTACGACCGCTTCTCCACATTGAGAATCACCGGGGAGCGTGTACCGACCGAGCCATTTGGATTCCTCGCCCTGATGGTCTGCTTGGGCTATGTCGTCTCCAAGCGAGTAGCTGCGAATGAGGCTGAGTGGATTTCATTGACCGATGAGATGAGAGCGGCCCGCAAGATACAGGGCGCAATCCTTCCCTCGTCGATGCCAACTGTCACCCCTTGGGCGGTAGCAGCGCGCTATTCACCCATGTCCGGAGTAGCCGGTGACTTCTACGGATTTCCCCGGGTCCTGCCGAATTCCCTCGGCATCATTCTTGCCGACGTCATGGGGCACGGTGTGGCGGCCGCACTCATCGCATCCATGGTCAAGGTCGCCGTATTCAATGCGGCGGAGGACGGACAGAGCCCGGCAAAGATCGTTCAGGAGTTGAACTGCACGTTGTGTAAGCGGGCGCCTGGACAGCTTGCAAGCGCGGTATATGTTGAACTCGATCAAGAGGGTAACCTTGCAAGATACACGGCTGGCGGTCAACCGCCTCCGCTGCTTTGGCGGCGCAGCGAGCAGCGGCTCGATCCTTTGGATTTCGCCGGACTACTCCTCGGCGTACGCCGTGAAGAACCTTACGACGACAATACGCTTCACTTCGCGACGGGAGACCGCCTGCTCATCTACAGCGACGGACTCACCGAGGCTGAGAACGGAAAGGGCGACAGCTTTGGCGACGCAGTGTTGCCTGGCTTTTTTGCCCTCAGGCAGAACCTATCTGCTGAAACATTCGCGGAGGAGTTGCTGCAGAGCGTACTTGCCTGGTCCGTGGTAGATTCACGTCCAGGGCAGGCCGACGACATCACATTCGTGGTCGTGGATTTGTAAAGGGGCCCTCTTGGGCTGAACCATCCGATTGACAGTTTCGATAGATTGCCAATTCAGACCTTCGGTGACAGGATCTACGACAGAAGCAGCGTCTCCCTGAAGCTTCGATAGCGGATCCCTAGCCTGCTAAGAACTGCGATTCATTCCGATGAGAAACCAGTGTTGCAGCGCTCACGGAAGCCAGGTGAAGACCACTTGGGTAGTTCGAGATTCCGAGCTTCTGCATCCGGGAAATGAGTGTAGTCCGTGGAAGGCCGAGCCGGGCGGCCGCGCCGTTGCGGCCGCCTACAACCCAATTCGTTTCTTTCAGAATTCCTACGATGTGAGCGCGCTCCGCATCGGACAGCGTCTGGACGGGTGCTGACACACTCGCGTGCATCAGATGCTTAAGTTCACTCATTCGCGGAGACAGGATCGACCCTTGCGTCACAAGGACGGAGCGCTCAATAAAATTCTGCAGCTCCCGTATATTGCCAGGCCAACGGTAGCTTGTAAGGACTTCCATGACGCCGTCGGGAACTTGGTCGATAGACCTGCCCGTCTGGCGTGAAAATCTTCGTACAAAGTATTCCACCAGTGACGGAATATCATCTTTTCGTTCGCGCAGCGGCGGAAGACTGATGGGGAAGACACTCAGCCGATAATAGAGATCTGCGCGGAAGCCCTTCTCTTCCACCATGCGAGAGAGATCCTGATTGGTTGCGGCGATGACTCGTACGTCGGCGCGCAAAGTGCGGGTGCTTCCCAACCGTTCATACTGTTGTTCCTGGAGTACGCGCAAGAGCTTCGGCTGGAGCTCCAGGGGAAGATCTCCGATTTCATCCAGAAACAATGTACCCCCATGCGCAGCTTGAAAACGCCCGATGGTTTGTGAAATGGCGCCGGTGAAAGCACCTTTTTCATGGCCGAAGAGTTCGCTTTCAAGTAAGGCGCTGGGGATCGCCGCGCAATTGAGCCCGACGAAAGGTCCTTTATGACGCGGACTGGAATCATGAATCGCATGGGCGATCACTTCCTTGCCTGTCCCTGTCTCGCCGTGAACCAGAACAGAGCAGCCTGCCCCGGCCACGACCGCCACATCGTCGAGCACAGCTCGGAAACTTTTGCTGGTGCCAATCAAGCCTGCAATAGCCATAGTTCCGCCTTCTGGTGTTACGAAGTCTTCTCGTTGTCCCCCGAGGATTCGCCCAGAGCTAACCTGGTAGCCCGAAGCAATTCCCCGGCGTCAAATGGTTTACGGACGAAAAACGCCGCCCCCTCTGCAATGGCACGTTGTTCTAAATCATCGTCGTGATGGCCCGTGATAAAGATGACTGGCAGTTCCGGGCGTACAAGCCGGACCCGGCGTTGTAACTCAAGACCGTCCATCCCCCGCATGCGGACGTCTGTAATCAAACAGCTCGTTCCCGCTAGATGGCCTCCTAGCAGGAAATCTTCTGCATGCGAAAATACCCGTGCCGTGTACCCGACAGATTCAATGAGGCTCTCCAGAGATTCACGAATCCTGGGATCATCATCGACGACAGCTACGACAGGTTTTGCCATACCGCCCATCGGGAAAGCTCTCTTTGCATCCACATTCCGATCGTAGCGGGACCATCGTTGGCTGCCTATTATGTCTTTATATTGCCCGCCATTATGCCTTTATATAAGGCCCCTGCCCTCGTCATGAAATCCCAGGTTTTCCAGCTATCTTGATTAGCCAGACGATCACTCCAGTTCAAAAGATACGGATCCCGGGCTAAACGTGCTGTCGGGAAAGTGAGCCATGCGTAGGGATTCATCGGTTGCGATTAAGGCTTCGTGAATGCGGCAAAAAGCTGATTTTCTTAGGAAATCCCGAGTTTTCCGGCGATCTTGACCAGTTCCGCCAACGACGAGGCAGCCATTTTGCGCATGATTTGCCCCCGATGAACCTGGATGGTGATCTCGCTGGTCCCGAGTTCCACTGCTGTTTGCTTATTCAGCAGTCCGGCCACCACGAATGGTAAAACCTCCCGCTCGCGCGGCGTCAGAAGCGCATAGCGTCTCTGTAACTCAGCGATTTCTGCTCTCTTGGCGCGTGCCTCACGGTCTTGAGCGATCGCGGAGTCTATTGCTTTCAGGAGTTCCTGATTGTCGAATGGCTTCAGCAGAAACTCGATGGCCCCGGCCTTCATCGCGCGCACAGATGACGGAACATCTCCGTGCCCCGTGACAAAAACGATTGGTGGCGCATCGGGGCCGGCAATTTCCCGCTGCAGTTCTAGCCCGTTCATGCCCGGTAGCTCCAGGTCCAATACCAGGCATGATGGAGAATCCGGCTTTTTGAAGACCAGATATTCCGCAGCGGAGGCGAATACCTCGACCCGGTGCCCCAATGATAAGAGAAGACTGGAAAGGGCCTCGCGTACGCGATAATCGTCATCCAGCACATAAATGATGGGCTGGTCGTGTTTCATGCGGGCACATTCGATCCAAGCGGCAATGTGAAAAAGAACGTCGTCCCAGGACCCTGCGATGGCGT
Source organism: uncultured Acidobacteriaceae bacterium (assembly GCA_963782175.1). Lineage (GTDB taxonomy): Bacteria > Acidobacteriota > Terriglobia > Terriglobales > Acidobacteriaceae > Silvibacterium. Next base: position 375,705 of record CAWAIX010000001.1, on the reverse strand, counting down.
GATCCCAAGGCGCCCTCCGTGCGCTTCTACGATCGAACGACAGATCGCCAGTCCCATCCCCAGCCCCTTCTCTTTCGTGGTATAGAAAGCCTCGAAGGCTTTCTCCGAATCCGCCAAACCGATCCCGTGATCCCGAATCTCGACAACGATCGCGTCCCCGTTCCGCAACTTCGAGCCGATCCAAAGTTTTCTGGGGCGATCGTTCACTTCTTCCATCGCCTCGATTCCATTGACGAGCAGGTTGAAGATGACCTGTTGCAATTGCAGGCGATCCCCCTGCACCAACGGTAGCTTCTTCTCCAGATCGGTCTCAACAGTGATCCGCTTTCTTACAACTTCGGCGTGGATCAGGCGAAGCACCTCGTCGACGACGTCGTTGACATCCAGATCCGCCTTCGTGAGAGTCTTCTTTCTAAACAGGGCCCGCATCCGTTGCACTACCTCTCCCGCATCCTTGCCATCGCGAACGACCCTCTCCGCCGCTGCCCGCGCGTTCGTCACATTGGGTGGCTCCGCCGAAAGCCATTGCGTGCACGCTTGACCGTTAACTACTACCGCGCTCAGGGGCTGACTGATTTCATGTGCGATTGAAGCTGCCAGCTCTGCTACGGTGGCGATCTGTGTCGCTCGCGAAAGCCGTGCCTGCGTTCGGCGCAGAGTCTCCTCGATACGCTTCTTGGCGTCGATCAGTTGGCTCGCCGTGATCGCAGCGGTGAGAAAAGCCCCGAATCGCAAATAGGATGATGGGTCCCTCGAGAATGGGAGCGGGATGGGAACAAAAAAGAGGTCATACGCGATTGCCGAAAGTCCGACAGCGACCAGACCCGGCCCGCGACCGCCGAAGAGACTGCTGATGATAATGGCGAGCAGGAAGCAAGAGGCTTCAGCCCTCAGCGGTCGTGCGATCACCAGGGCCACACCGCAGGCAATCGGTGCCACTGCGTAATGCCGCAGCGTAGAGAGCCTGTTCATTGACGATTTGCTCCGATACGCACCATAAACAAATGATCCTATCGGATAGCAATGCCTCGAACCAGTCTAGGCGAAGGGCCTTCCGGACTATGGCATTATTGGAAGTTAAACCAAGGTGCACTATCAAGATATGGCTCACAGCTAGGGCTACGCCGAGACATCCCATCCTCCGTCACGGCCTTGATCAGCAGCACGTTTGCTTCGAGTCGCCGTCTCATCAAGTCTCTCGAGTGGTCATTAAGCTGGCTGGCGATCTCCGGTGGCCCAGTCTCCTTGAAAGAATTGGACTGGAGACCCATCCGGGTGCGCGGAGCCGCCAGCGGTATGTCCTACGAATTTTCGGGCTCACACCCAATTCAGCAAGTGGATACCAGAGACGCATCATCTCTGTTGGAACACACGTTTCTTCCGTCTCGCTTGACCATGTGAGCGGGTCTAATCGATAAGCGGCAAATAGAGTGGCTGAACCACCCACTTCGATTGGGGACCGCCACGCGGAAAAGTCGCGTTGTTGTTGTACGGGTGACCGGCGCGATTACACTTCTTGTGTGAGAACGTCGATCAGCCGCCGCCGATTTCTGACTACCACTGCCATTTCTCTTGCTGCCACCCGCCTTCGCGCCCAGGGGGGAGCGGCAATCCAAGTCAGCCTCAAAGTTCCATCGGAAGCGACCGGGCCTCAGATGCCGGTCGATTTTGTGGGCCTGTCGTATGAGGTCCAGCAACTTGTAGATCCCACTTTTTTCTCGCCGGGAAACACCGGGCTGGTGCAGGCCTTTAATCAGCTTTCGAGCCATGGCGTGCTGCGCCTGGGTGGCAATACCAGCGAGTTCGAATGGTGGAAGCCGACCGGGAACTCACCCGAACCAACGCATCCCCAGACCCGCGTCGTTGAAGGTGAGCCGAAGCCGCAATACTATGCGGTTACGGCCGATGCGGTGCGGAATCTGGCGGGATTCCTGAAGGCAACGGGCTGGACTTGTCTTTACGGGATCGGCATGGGAACGAACACGCCAGAACACGCGGCCGAAGAGGCAGAATTTGTAGCGAAGGGCCTTGGAGAGGGTCTTCAATATTTCCAGATCGGTAACGAAGTCGATCTCTTCGATCGCCACCTTCGCGATCCGAAGACCTGGTCTGCGAAGACTTATCTGGATGAGTGGCTCGGGATTGCTCGCGCCGTAACAGCACGCGTGCCGAACGCAAGTTTCGGGATGCCTGACGTGGCAGCGGACGTCCATTGGCTGATGGAGATTGCCGATCTATGGCCGTCGATCGAAAATCCCCCGCACGTTACGACTCTTACTCATCACTATTACTTCGGCGGTCCGGCGACGAACCCCGAAGTTAGCATTTCCAACTTGCTCAAGCCGGCGACCATGGCCAAGGTCCAGAAGACGGCTGACACTGCAGCGGCAGCGGCCAGGAAGATGGGGGTTCGCGTTCGCATGACGGAAGGGAATACCTGCTATCGCGGCGGGAAGCCGGGCGTGTCGGATGTCTTCGCGTCCGCGTTGTGGGCCGCGGACTATTCGCTGTTGCTGGCGAGCAACAACTACTCAGGAGTGAATCTCCACGGCGGTACGGGCAAATCCGTTGCAAACTCAGTCGGCGGCTCCCTGCCCGGGGACCTGATGCTTAAGGATAGAGGCGAAAGCCCCGAGCAGATTGCGAGCCGCCCGCACCCGTTTTACACGCCTATTGCAACTTTCGGATCGGAATACGTGCTGGAACCGGTCGCCTATGGGCTAAAGTTTGCCGGCGGGCTAAGCGGAGGCAGGCTGATCGGGGAGGACTTCACTTCGAAACTCCAAGCCACAGGCGTGGATGCGACCGCCTATGCGGCGATTCGGCCTGGCGGTCATCTCAGCATGATCGTGCTGAACAAGGACGCGGAGCGAGATCTGGAACTGGATTTGGATTTCGGGCACAAGAGCGAAGCAGTGGAAGTCGAGACCCTTCACGGTCCGGCGCTCGACAGCAGGGAAGCGCACATCACACCGTCTTCGAAGACAGGTCGTCTGAGAGAGGGAAAGTTCGCGGTCTCGGTGCTCCGCGCAACCGGCCTGCGCCTGACCCTCAAGTGAACCGGTCTCTGCCGGCTCAGCGGTTCCTGCCGTTGTAGTTCTGCGCGTAGACGTCGCGCGGAAGCCCCTCATGGCGGGCGCGCTCAGCGAGTGCGAAAGCCTCGTCTCGGCTCATTGCCCCACCAATGGCGACCAGATACGGCGCGCGTCCCGTCGGTGTGAACACTTCCGGCCGTAGGTCAGGGTGGGCCTGGGCGACAATGGCTACCTTATGTTGTGCCTGATCCTGGTGGTTGTAGGTGTACGCAATCACCCGCCATTGACCGTGAGATTCTGCCGGCGGAAGGCTTGTGACTGCTCGTTGCTCGGCTGGTGCTGCGGGACTCGCCGGGGTGCTTGAAGCGCGGCTGCTCGCTGCCTGAACCTGCGGAGCGCTTGCCGCGGGCGTGTTGACTGGCTTCGCAGGACGGCCAGAGAGAAAGTGCCATCCGAGCCATAGAACCAGAACAGTCGCAAGCCCAACCACGATGATGTGTTTCGCCCCAATTCCGATCGGGGCATGCTCCTCGACTTCTTCATCGATCCGACCCGGATTGGCTTCGGCCGCAGGGGCCGCACGAAACTCGATTGGCTTTGCTGAGATCGAGGGCGTAGCAGAGGGAGTGGGCCCGGGAACTGCGATTGTCTCAGGCTGAGCAGGCTTGGGTGTGGCCGGGGGGTCCAGCGCGGCCGTGATCTGTGGTGCTCCCCATTCGCCGCGGATCGTTTTACGAACGATACTGTCAAAAGGCGTAGGTAGCGGAAGGTCCCGCCCCGCGGCTTCGAGGGTCCGTTGTTGTGTAAGCGCCTGCAGAAGCACGACGGAGAAGTCGTGCAGATCGCGGCTCTTCAGCTCCTGTCCCTCATTGCCTTCGGGGCACTCCCGAATGCAATCGCTGCGGAGCTTTACGACTTCGCCGACAGCATAAATGTTAGCTGGATCGATGTGCTCGTGAACGAAGCCGTGCGTGTGCAGCACGTCAAGAACGGAGTTTAGACTTAAAGCGAGTTGGCGGGCCTCCGGCAGCGTAAGCCGTTGATTGACAAGGACATCAGCCAGATTTGCATCTACCGGCTCCATCACGGCGTACAGCAGAGGAGCTCCGTCGAGCGTGACCTGTCCGAATTTTTCCAGCTTGAGAAGATTCGGATGATTTAGCGCGGCAACCGCTCGCCAGCGAGCCAGAATTTCCTCCTCGTCAAAGTGCGGCTCGATGAGTCGGATAATGCGGGGAACTCCAGTGCCATTCGTTGTGAGGAAATACGCACTTCGACCCTGAGGCCGTAGAAGTTTCGTTAGTGGGAAGACATCGTCGATCGTTCTTCCTTCATATTCGGTCCATAGCTCCATAGCCAGTTTCCAATCCGGGGAATTATTTCAAGGAAGAAAGCGCCTAAGGGCGAGTAAAGCAGAACTCATCAAAGAAGCGGCCAGCGTAGCCGATGCTCGTTGAAGTTGAGAACATTATCGTTCATTGCGACCGCTGTCTCAATCATGGTCATCGTTAACGGCACCTATCTGGGTTCCGACACAAATCCCGGTCAGCGTGGACGTGTCGTAAAGCCGTGATCCTTCCAGAGCTTATCCCAGTGCCAGATGCGGGCGGCTGTCGCCGGCGGGATGCGAAAGCCGAGTTGGTGTGCGAGCATCAGGATCTGTCCGCGATGGTGAGCCTCGTGCGAGAACATGTAGGCGAACATGCTGGCCCCAGCAGGCCAGGGACGGAGCCATCCCCGAGAGAATTTTCTGGTTCTGCGATCGGGCCTGTTGGATAGAGCTTCGGTGAGCATGCGGAGACACCGTGCTGCGCTCTCCCGGTGCGCGGCGGCGGCCTGCTTCATGGTGCAACGGTACGGATCGAGCAGAGCGGGGCACTTGAGGTGCGGAGCTGAATTCCTGAGCCAGACGAGGCGGCTGTTGTGCAGGTGAGCGAAGATCGCGGCGATGGTGCGGTGGGCGCTCGCTCCGGCTTTCTGTTTTGTTCGGGGCAGTTCTGCGCGCCAGGCTTGAGGATCCAAATGGGCGAGCAGATGCTGGTTCATTGCGTCGTTTACGGCGTAGGTCTCAAGCAGGACGTCGCGAATCTCGAGTAGAGTTTGATCAGAGAGCGATTGCATTGCGATCCTCAAGGCCCGCAGCTCAGGCAATTTCAGGGAAGCATACTCGTCCTGTCCTTTTCGGCCAAGTCTTAGGTCGCGTGCCGTGAACTCTGGATATCTCTCAGTGGCCAGCAGCCTTCATCCCCAAAGGGCGATGCGCGAGAAGTCCGCGCAACATAGTGCAATGCTCACGACGAGAGGAACGGAGTCGTAGCCCTCAGGAGCGGAGATGGCTATGCCCAGCGTGGGTGCGCTCACCCACGTTCCAGAGTACGAAATTAAGGTCACGATAAGAGCCGGGAGGTTACCCGATAACGAAAACGGTAACCTGACAACCTTCGCGTAAGAACGGTATAAACATGAAAGGCATGCCCGACCGTCCCCCAAGCAAGGCCGCAGCCGCCTTTCTTTCCCGCGATTTCCGACGCTACCAACTGGCACGAGTCATCGCCATCATCGGGGCGGAAGCGCAGTCACTCGCTGTCGCATGGCAGGTCTACCAGATGACGCACAAGCCCATCGACTTGGGCTACACAGGTCTGGCGCTGTTTCTGCCGGGGCTGCTGTTCATTCTGCCGTCGGGCCATGTAGCCGACCGTTTCGACCGCCGGCGCGTGATCCTGGTTTGTTACTCCCTGCAATGTCTGTGTACCGCGGTGCTCTTCCTGTTTGCATGGCATGGGCTGCGCACCGTCTGGCCAATTTACGTAGTGCTGTTCTTCATCGGAATCGGACGGGCGTTCAGCGGCCCTGCAAGCTCCGCGCTGATTCCGCATTTGGTGCCACCAGAACACTTTGTAAATGCGGTGACCTGGGGTGCGACCATCTTCCAGATTTCGAATATTTCGGGTCCGGCGATTGGGGGCATCCTCTTCACGCTGCCAGTTCATGCGCGAATTGCGGGAGCCGCGGCAGTGTATCTTTTTACACTAGCCTCGCTGATCTGGTTTATTGTGCTGGTCGGGTCGCTTTCGGTGCGTCCGGGACGGATGGAACACCGGGCGACGTCGATGGAAGTGATCCTGGCGGGCTTTCATTACGTTGCGCGGACGCCGATCCTGCTCGGGTCGATTTCGCTGGATCTGTTTGCGGTTCTGCTGGGCGGCGCGGTATCGCTGATGCCCATTTTCGCGCAGGATATCCTGCATGCCGGTCCGCGAGGCCTGGGAATGCTGCGCGCGGCGCCCGCGCTGGGCGCGCTGTTCGTGTCGTTTTCGCTCACGCTCTGGCCGATCCGGCGGCGAGCCGGATCGGTGATGTTTATCTGCGTGGCCATCTTCGGCACATTTACGATTATCTTCGGGTTATCGCGCAGCTTGCCTCTTTCGCTGCTCGCACTCTTCATCGTGGGCGCGTCAGACATGGTGAGCGTGGTGATTCGCTCGTCGGTGCTCCAGTTGGGAACGCCGCCGGCCATGCGAGGCCGGGTAAGCGCAGTGAATTCGCTCTTTGTGGGCGCTTCGAACGAGCTTGGCGAGTTCGAGAGCGGGCTCACGGCACAATGGTGGGGGGCGGTGCGCGCGGTGGTTATCGGCGGCATTGGGTCATTGATAGTGACAGGCTTGTGGAGCGTACTGTTTCCGGCCCTGAGGAATGCGGACGAGCTCACTGGCGAGGCGTTGCTTAATGTAGAGGTAGAGCAAGCAGCGCAGGAAGTGCGCCAGCTGTGAGCTGCATCGAAGAAAACAGGAGAAGCAGCGATGAAGAGCTGGCAGGCAATCGGGCTGCTTACGCTGGTGGTGCTGCTGCTTGCAGGCGGACGCCTGCTGTTCGTCCTTCATGAGCGCAACCAACCAGGAGTGCAGAAGACACAGGCTCCGCAACGGCTGCTGACTGAGGACGACGTTGTTCAGCCGCGCAAGATGTACATTGCCACCCTGAAAGAAGCCAAGGAACTGGCCGAGAAGACAGTATGGGTTCAAGCCGGCTATACGCTGGACTATTATCCCTATGCCGGCGGCCGCGTGGAGTTTGCGCATTCGGCCGGCGTGCTGCCGAGCGTGCAGCGGCTCACGATTGAAAGGGTCATCACCGAGAAGGCTCCGGCCAACCTGGCGACGCGCTTTCCTGCAGGAGACAAGCAGGTGTTCGCGGTATTCAAGATCCCAGGCGATGCGAAGGAATACGCTACCGCGATCGGCACGATTCAAGGCAGCGACGAAACTTATTATGCAGACCAGATTTTCTACTACGACGATCCGCATACGATGTACAAGCACTGGCCTACGGATGTGTGGAAGGCCGTCGATGAGCACCATCCGGAGCCAGGTATGAATGAGCTGCAGGTCACGATGGCGCTGGGGAATGTCCAGCAGTCGGACTCGTCAGACTACGGGAACCGCACCGTGACCTACGATGCGGGCGGGAAGAAGTGGTCGGTGACCTTCGCAAAGGACAAGGCGACCACGGTGACATCGGAGTGAATCATGGCGCTGGTTTTTACGACGTCGTATGTAGAGGATTCGAAGGCGATCTTCCGCCAGTACAAGAAGCTGGCTGAAAGCGCCGTGGCGCAAGTGACAGACGAGCAGCTGACGGCGACGCTCGATCCGGAAATGAACTGCATTGCCCAGATTGTGAAGCACCTGGCCGGCAATATGCGGTCCCGTTGGACGGAATTCCTGACCAGCGATGGAGAGAAGCCGACCCGCAGTCGCGATCGCGAGTTCGAGGAGCCTCCCAGGAGTCGGGCGGAGCTGATGGCGCTGTGGGATGAGGGCTGGGCATGTTTGTTCAGCGCTTTGGAGAACCTGACCGATGCCGACCTTGGCCGCACAGTGAAGATTCGCGGCGAGGCGCACTCAGTCATGCAGGCGATCAACCGGCAGGTCGCGCACTACGCGAGCCACTGTGGGCAAATCATCTTCCTGGCCAAACATTTGCAGTCGGCGAATTGGAAGTCGTTGAGCGTGCCGCGGAAACAGTCCGACGACTTCAACCGACGGGTTCTAGCTGGAAAGGCCAGCCAGCGCTGAGCATCAGGCACGAATCGTAAGGCGAGCAGCATTGGGGAAGATCCGCCTGCGCATGCGCGCAAAGAATCCCTGTGGGGCAGGGGCCGGAGGGGATCCGGAAGCGAGGGAACGAACCGGATTCTGCTCCGATCGTTGCTCGATAAGGGCCAGCGTGTGGTGCACCTGGGTGCGCAGCTTCTCGACCTCAAGCGCGCAATGGCGCAGGTAGGCTGAGACTGAGAGTCCGGCTTTAGCCGCGCGGGCCTTGATGAGTGCTTGTTCGGAAGCGGCGACGCGTAAAGACATCGAGACCTGGCGCTCGGCCTTGTCAGCAGCCGGCCAGACAAGAGCTAAGGGCCCCGAGCTGACGTCGGGGGTCACAGCTTCGGTAAAAACGTCTCCGAATGAAACCGTTACGGGTTTCTCGGCAGCCGAAGGGCCTGTTGGCGGTTCTGTCATGGGCATGCTGAGAGTGACCTTATCGGGAAGAGCTCTGTTTTCGCCGAGAGGATCACCTTTCGCTGGTTCTTCATAGCTTGAGAGGGGCCGCGACAGCTTGTGTGATTGCCACCGGCGGCGTGTCGATTCTAATGCTTCTTCGTAGGAAAGCTCGCGCACGCCATCGATGAGCTCATCTTGCTTCAGCTCATTGTGCTTCTTTGATTCCTTGTGAGTCTTTGCCCAGGCGTGAAACCTGCCGAGCACGTCGTCGAGATTCTCAGCAGGCGCTGCGGCTTGAGCCGTGAATGGCTGCATGAAGCGGTCCTCCATGTGAGGAGGATAGGGGCGCGAACTGCGCTTCATGGGAAGAAAGCGCCCAAAGCATCCGTCACGTTCCCGATCTGGTCAAGTGGGCGCGGGTTAAACCGGCTCGGGAAAAATTGCTGAAAGAGTCTTCATCCAGTATTGCGCAGTCCGGCAGAGATGCCGTTGATTGTGCCCGCGATCGCGCGGTTGACTTCGGGCGTGTCTTCGCCGGCGCGTTTGCGGCGGAGCAGATCGACCTGGATGAGGCTCATGGGGTCGACGTAAGGGTTGCGTACGCGGATGGAACGGGCGAGCACCCTATTTTTCTCGAGGAGCTCGCGCTGGCCGGTAACGGCGAGAATCGCACCGAGGGTTCGGTCGAACTCCTGCCGCAATTTCGAGAAGACTCGCTCTCGGAGGTCTTCCTCGGGCACGAGGGATGCATAGAGGGAGGCGATTCCCATGTCGGCCTTCGCGAGTGCCATCTCGACGTTGCGGATGAGATCGATGAAAAGTGGAAATTCGGCCATCATGGCTTGCAGCAGGCCCATACCGCCAGTCCGCTTCGCATATTCATCGATTGCAAAACCCACGCCGAACCACGCAGGTACAAGCTGGCGGGATTGCGTCCATCCGAAGACCCAGGGAATCGCGCGCAAGCTGGAGAAGCTGGCTTTTCCGCCACGGCGTGAGGGACGTGAGCCGATCTTGGCGTGTTCGAGTTCGGCAACCGGTGTGGCGAGTTCGAAGTAGTGCAGGACCTCAGGGTCGTTGATGATGTTGGCGCGATAGAAGTCGAAGGCTGTTGCTGAGAGAGCATCGAATGCGGCTTCCCACTCACGCAGGAGAATGCCGGACTGGTGGCCCCTTGGATCGCGGGAGTTGGGACGGGCGAGCGCATCGAGAGAGGCGGCGATCATGAGCTCCAAATTGCGTTCGGCGAGGACAACATCAGCGTACTTCCAGTTAAGGACTTCGCCCTGTTCGGTGATACGAATCTGACCGTCGAAGGCGCCGACGGGCTGGGCGTAGATGGAGCGGTGGGTGGGTCCGCCTCCGCGTCCGACGGTACCGCCGCGGCCATGAAAGAGGCGAAGTCGGATGCCACATTCGTGCGCGACTTCATGCAGAGCGCGGTGGGCGCGGAATATTTCCCAGGTGCTGGTGAGCATGCCTCCGTCTTTGTTGGAGTCGGAGTAGCCGAGCATCACCTCCTGAGTGTTCCCCCAGCTCTCGAGAAGCTTGCGGTAGTCGGGGGAACTCCAGAGCTTGCGGCAGACGGCGGGAGCATTTTGCAGGTCTTCGATGGACTCGAAGAGCGGAACGGGCATGAGGCCGGGATCGCTGCCGCTTCCGGCGACTTCGACGCCGCCGAGGCGCGCGAGCCAAACGACGGCGAGCACGTCATCGATGGTAGAGGCTCCACTGATGACGTACTGGCGGATGGTCTCGGGGCTACAACTGTTTTTCACTTCGGCGATAGCGCGGAAGGTCTCGATGACGTCGCGTGTCTCGGTGCTGAGTGAACCTGGGACGGTGGCAGCGTTATCGCCGCACCAGGCAGACGCCTCTTCTAGGGCTTTCTGGTGGATGCGCGCGTGCTGGCGGACGTCGAGGGTGTGCAGATGCAGGCCGAAGGTGCGGACGAGTAGGATGAGCGGGTCGACGATGGCCTGGGCGAGGCGCACGCCATTATTTTCGACAAGGCTGCGGCGGAGGATTTCGAGGTCGTGCTGGAACTCGGCCGCAGAGCAATATGCGGGCAGAGACGTGAGTGAAGCTTCGAGGCTCTCCGTGTCGGAAGTGTGCTGGCCTGCGGTGCGCAGCATGCGGGCATGGATACAGACCAGGAAGCGGCGATAGAGCTCGAACTGGAAGTGGCCGCCGAAGACCTGCGCCGCACTAATTTGTAACGTATCCAGATACGAATCGAGCTGCGAGCGCAGCTCTTCGCTGACGGGCAGCTGCTGAGCGGAGGTAGTGAGCAGGTCAATGGCGAGCTGGAGGCGGTGATCATAGTAGGCGAGCAGGCGGCTCTTGGCGTCGCGGATGGCCTCTCTCGTAACATCCGGAGTTACAAATGGGTTGCCGTCGCGGTCGCCGCCGATCCATGAGCCGAAGCCGAGAAGCAGGGGAAGCTCGGAGACATCGATGTCGAGGTCATACTCGCTTTTGAGCGCAGCGGCGACTTCCTGGTAGAGCCCTGGCAGGGTTTCGAAGATGGAAACCTCGTAGTAGTCAAGCCCCATCTTTATTTCGTCGGCGACCTTGGGGCGGCTGCTGCGGACTTCATCGGTCTGCCAGAGTGCGGTGATTTCGGCGACAAGGGATTCTTCAAGGGTGGCCAATTGCTCGTCGGGCATGGGGATGCGGTCGAGGCGCTCCAGAAATTCTCCGATTCGGCGGCGCTTGGTAAGGACGGAACGGCGAGCGATTTCTGTGGGGTGCGCGGTGAAGACCGGAACGATGAAAATCTGCTGCAGCCAGCGCAGGGCTTCCCCGGGTGGGACGCCGACGCGACGCATGGCACGCAGGGTTCCGCGCAGAGAGCCGCGCTGGACTTCGGCTTCTCCGCTGAGCTGGAGCGAGAGCCGGCGTCGCTTGCGGTGATTGGTTTCGGCGAGATTGATGAGCTCGAAATAGAAGGCGAAGGCCCGGCTGAGCTGGTAGGCTTGGTCGACGGACATGGTGCTGATGCCGATAACAGCCTTCTGCAATAAGTCTTCCGCTTCGTTGATCGAGTTCTCGGCCAGTGCTTCGCGACGGCGGATGGCGGAGAGACGCAGCTCTTCGACCTTTTCAAAGAGTTCAATACCAGCCTGCTCGCGCAGAACCTCGCCGAGCAGCATGCCGAGGGAACGGACGTCGCGGCGAAGGGGGGCTTCCTTCAGGTCTCCCGTGCGCTCTTCGAGTTCCGCAAGGCGCTCGGACCAGCTTTCGGGCTTCCAGAGAGGTGGCATCTAGTTTGATTATGCCGGACTGGCCGTCCAGGCACACGCGCTTCGCGCAAAAGCCCGGATTACACCGCTGGCTGTTCCTGGAGTTGTTCCATCAGGGTCTCCCATTCATCGGTGAGTGAAGCATGCTTCTCGCGCAATTCATCCAGCTCGCCGGAGACGCGTGCGGTTTCTTCGGTGCTGACGAATACGCCGAGGGATTGTTCGGCGTTGCCGATGGAGGCTTCGAGGCGGGGGATCTCTTCTTCGACGAACTTGAGGCGGTCCTGCATCTGCTTCAGCTTGATGGGGTTCACGCGGCGAACGGGTTCTTTTGAGGTGGGCTCGGGGGTGTGGCCGTTCGGAGTGGAGAGAACGGGAGCGGCGGGAGCTTCTGCGGCGGCTGTTGCGGCGGCAAGCTCTTCGGCTCCACCCTCTTTGCGCCAGAGGTAGTCCTCGTAATTGCCGGGGTATACGTTGACCTTACCGTCGGCGACTTCGAAGACGCGAGTGGCCAGGCGGTCGATGAAGTAGCGGTCGTGGGAGACGAAGATGACGGTTCCGGTGAAAGATTTGATGGCTTCCAATAGCACATCTTTTGCCCGCAGATCGAGGTGGTTGGTCGGCTCGTCAAGGAGGAGGAAGTTCGCCGGGCTGACGAGGATCTTTGCCAGGGCGTAGCGGTTGCGCTCCCCGCCGGATAGTACGCCGAGGGTCTTGAAGACGTCTTCGCCGGAGAAGAGGAAGCATCCAAGCAGGCCGCGCAGTTCGGCTTCCGGCACTTTGCGGGCGATGCTCCCAATGTCGTCGAGCATGCGCACGGTGGGGTCGAGGACCTTGTACTGGTCCTGCGCAAAGTATTCGGCGAGAACGTTGTGTCCAAGCTTGAGGGTGCCGCTGGTTGGGCTGTCCTGTCCGGAAAGCAGGCGTATCAGAGTGGATTTGCCTGCACCGTTGACGCCGACGAGGGCGATGCGGTCGCCGCGGTCGATGGTGAAGCTGACCTCGTTGAGGACTTCCTTGGGGCCGTAGCTTTTGTAAAGGCCGGAGACTTCGACGACGGTGCGTCCTGAGGGCGGCGGCTGCGGAAAGGTGAAGTGGATGATCGGCTCTTCGTTGGGAATCTCGATGCGCTCGATCTTTTCGAGCTCCTTGATGCGGCTCTGGACCTGTTTGGCTTTAGTGGCTTGGTAGCGGAAGCGGTTGATGAATGCTTCAAGTTGCTCGATGCGTTCGCGTTGATTGCGGTAGGCGGATTCGATCTGGGCACGGCGCTCGGCTTTTTGCTGGAGGTATTTCTCGTAATTGCCGTGGTAGACGTGCAGGCCCTTGTTCCAGATCTCGATGACCTTATCGACGGTGACGTCGAGGAAATAGCGGTCGTGGGAGATGAGGATGTATCCGTTGGGATAGGTGCGCAATAGTCTTCGAGCCAGTTGCGGGTTTCGAGGTCGAGGTGGTTTGTGGGCTCGTCGAGCAGCAGCAGGCTGGGCTTTTGGAGCAACAGCTTGGCGAGGGAGATGCGCATTTGCCAGCCGCCGGAGAATTCTTCGGTGCGGCGACGCCAGTCTTCCTTCGAGAAGCCGAGGCCGGTGAGGACGGTGCCCACCTGCGCGTCCAATGCGTAACCATCATGAGCACGAAATTTCGAGTCGATCTCGGAGAAGCGGTCGGCAGCGGCAGCATAGGCTTCGCTCTCGGGGTCGAGCTCGGCAAGCGCGGCGGCGACGGCCTCGAGTTCTTTTTCGAGGCCGAGCAGTTCGTCAAAAACAGACAGGCATTCGTCGAAGACAGTGCGGCCGGAGAGCGCGAGCCCATCCTGCGGGAGATATCCGATGCTCATGCCGCGGGTGCGCTGTACCTGGCCGTAGTCCAGGCCGTCGATCCCGGCGAGGATCTTCATGAGCGTGGATTTGCCGGTGCCGTTGGCGCCGACCAGAGCGGTCCGCTCGTTGGGCGTGATCAGCCAGTTGGCGTCCTGAAAGAGAAGTTTGAGTCCGAATCGTTTGCCCGCCCCGGCGAGTTGAAGCATGCTTCTATTTTATCGACTCAGTCGCCTCTTGAGTCACTGAGCGCTTCCTCGCCTACTTCTTTACAGGCTTTGCCGCTTCGACCGACGACTCCTTTCTTGACGGCGCCCGGCGGGAAAGCCTCAGGTCCGTCCAGTCTTTTTCGGTCTGGTCGGCGTAGGCTTCGGCGAACTGCACGAGCGCATCGCCAAAACTGTCTCCTGTGCCCAGGTAGCCGGAGAGAACGCAGGGATCGCCCGAGCGTGCGTGACCGCGGGCAAGAAGCTCGCCGCACATTTCGGCGTATTCAGTCAGGCCTTCGCCGGCCAGGTCTCCGAGCTCGATACTTCCCTTGTGATCGTTGAGCTGGCGGACCTGGTACTGACGACTCGCGATTGTTGTCCAGCCGAGGAACGGGTCGGATTGGAACTGCATGGCACGCTGTCCATTGACGACACGTTGCCCCTGGTGAGAAGTGAGGCTATCATTCCCGACGTATGGAGCATAGGCCGATCCGGGCTGCTCCTTGATCTGAAGAAAGAGCGGATCGCCCGGGCCGTTGCCTTCGAAGTAGATCACGTAGTCTCGAAGGCCAACTGAACCGGTACCGACCACCTTGAACGCCACGTCAAGGGGCTGGTACTGCGCCAGGAAGTGGCGGCGTTCGGGCTGGAGAGTCTGGTTATATTCAACCAGAGAGGCGAGAACGGCGCGCCGCTGCCCGGCGCTGAGTCGCACGAGCAGGGGCTTCTCGTCTTTGAAGATGTCGATGCCCGTCAGCCGTCGCTGTGGCGTGGGTCAATTGCTCGAGATTGTGCTGCGGTGTGGACCGCTCCGCTTTGAGCAGAGCCTTCGATACGGGATTGATGCGTTGCAGGCGATGGACCTGATAGCGCGCGATTTCAACCACGGGCATGCGTGAAAACGTGTTGATGAAAGTGCGGTATTGTCCGATGAAGGTGTGGACAGCCGATTCGCAGGCGGATTTCTTGATGCCCAGGAAGCGTCCGGCGAGCGTGAGGCTGGTGGCAAGCCGTTTCAGATCCCATTCGAATGGAGCGCGAATGGTTTCATCAAAATCGTTGATATCGAAGACGAGGCGCCCGTCGGGTGCGGCGAATGCTCCAAGGTTGCGTACGTGTGCGTCGCCGCAAATCTGGTTGATGATGCCGGTATTTGGCAGCGCGGCGAGATCGGCGGCCATGACGGGCACGGCTCCGCGAAAGTAGCCGAAGGGAGATTCAAGCATGCGGTCGTATTTCAATGTGACGAGATGTGGTACGCGACCGCGCATGGATTCCTGGAGGAGGTCGACGGACGCACGACGCCTGGCCTCCGGTTTCCACTGCGCGTGTTCCTGGCGTGCGAGCTGCTTGCGACGGGCGCGGCCCAGCGCGCGGCGTTCCTGCGGGCTCGGAAAGTGTGTCATTTGTTTTGACGCGACAATACATTTTTCGCGCGTTCATGACAACCCGGAGCGGCCTGCGCCGACATGAATCTGACGGGCAATCCTGGCGTGAGTGACTGCATCAAGTTGTGGCATCGCCCCCGGCTGCGAGGCGACCCACGCTCCCCATCGATTGCCGGCCTCATTCATTTCGGGGAGCGATGCCCCGCGCAACCAGGCATCGACGAGAGCGGCCGTGAAGGCATCGCCGGCCCCTACCGTATCCGAAATTTTGACGGAAATACCTGGGTGGCGATGGTGGGCGTCTCGCGTGACAAGGAGGCTCCCTTCGCCGCCCATTGTGATCGCGACAAGCTTAAGCGGGTACTTCCGGAGAATGGATCGCGCAGCTTCGAGTATTCCAGCATCGCCGGGTGCAGTGGGCTGCTGGAGATCGAGCATCGAGAGGACCTGCGGGAGCTCTACCTCGTTCAGCTTGAAGATCGTGGCTGAGGCAAGTGATCCGGCGATGATCTCCGCGTCGAAGAACGGCGCGCGGAGGTTGACGTCGAAGACCCTTACACAGTCGGGGCTGGTGGCTGCGACGAACTCGCGGATCGTCAGGCGAGAGACGGGATTGCGCTGTGCGAGCGATCCAAAGCACACAGCCTCCGCGGCAGAGGCGAGGATACGCCAGGTAGGCGTCCATTCCAGGAAGTCCCATGCGGCCGGTTGATGGATGACATAATGTGGTTCACCGCCGCAAAACTCGACGCCGACGGTTCCTGTCGGGTGAGTAGGATCGGTCTGAAGTGCGGAGAGATCGACAGGGTAGGCGGATAAGACTTCTCTGGCTGATGCGCCCAGGGCGTCATTTCCCAGTCTCGAAGCGATCACGCCACGGTTTCCGAGCCGGGCAACCATGACGGTAAAATTCGCCGGTGCGCCTCCGAGGCGCTTGCCCGAGGGCAAGATGTCCCATAGCAATTCTCCAAGCCCAACGATCACTTTCGGCATGTCGCGATCCTCTCAAATCCGCCGCGAGAATGGTAAACCAACGCAGCGCGCTAAAATCGCATCCAAATTCGGGATGTCCGGTCTGAAGCTTCGAGAGGAACGGCACGTGGAGGACATAGGTGAATCGCCGAGCCGGCCACGCCGGTCGAGGATGGCGCGTGTGCTGGCTTGGGTAGGCTTTGCGTTGTTTCTGTTTCTGGCCGGGGTTTTCATCGTCGCAGCGATCTATTTTCACCGTGCGGAGCCGATTCTGCGGGCGCGGGTGATTGAAACGCTTTCGACACGTTTCGACAGCCGGGTAGAATTGGCGAGCTTTGGAGTCTCGGTATTTCATGGCTTCGACGTCGAGGGGAGCGGGCTAAAGCTGTATCCAAAGCAGCTGGATATGCAGCAGCCCCTTTTTTCCGTTGACAAATTCTCGTTTCGGACCGGTTGGCGCGATCTGTTCCGTACGCCCATGCACATCGCACAGGTGCAGGTCTCGGGGCTCGGCATCAACATGCCGCCAAAGGATCAGCGGCGGAAAATACCGAAACTCGAATCCCGGCGCTCCGGGCAAGGCAAGATCCAGATTGTGGTCGGCGAACTTCTTATCGACAATGCGACCCTGATCCTGGGCACCAACAAACCCGGCAAAGTGCCGCTGGACTTCGAGATCAGTAAGCTGCGGTTGACCTCGGTGGGAGCGGGTCGGCCGATGAGCTTTCACGCCATCCTTACCAATCCGAAGCCGGTCGGCGATATTGATTCCACCGGCGATTTCGGCCCGTATGACACTGAAAGCCCGGGGGACACGCCGGTACGCGGCAAATACAGCTTCACCCATGCCGATCTGGGAACGATCAAGGGTATCGGCGGCATTCTGTCGTCGACCGGTGTGTATCAGGGCACGCTGAACAACATCGTGGTTGACGGCGAGACCGATACGCCCGATTTCCGGCTCACGACCGCAAACTCTCCCATGCCGCTGCACACAAAGTTCCACGCCATTGTCGACGGAACCAATGGCGATACCCACCTGCTGCCGGTCGACGCGATGCTGGCCCACACACACATTGTGGCGTCGGGAGATGTGGTGCGGGCTCAGAATATGCCGGGGCACGACATTAGCCTCGATGTGACGGTGGCACCGGCGCACATAGACGACATGTTAAGGCTCGGAGTGAAAACCGAGCCGCCGATCATGACGGGTGATCTTGTCATGCACACAAAGCTTCACCTTCCGCCAGGCGAAGGGACTGTGCTTGATCGACTGAATCTGAAGGGAAACTTCCGCATTACGAATGCCCACTTCACCAGCGAGAAGATCCAGTCGAAGGTCGACGAATTGAGCCTGCGGGGGCAGGGAAAGCCCAAGGAGATCAGGGAGGAGCCGCACCCGAATATTGCTTCGGAGATGAGCGGAGACTTTGTGCTGGGTGGGCAGAAGATCACGATACCTGAGCTGCATTACGAGGTGCCGGGAGCGCAGGTGGCGATGGACGGCGTATACAGCCTTGACGGCAACCAGTTCGATTTCAAGGGCGTTGCGCGCATGCAGGCGAAGGTTTCGGAAATGGTGACCGGATGGAAGTCGTTGGCCCTGAAACTCGCCGATCCCCTTTTCATGAAGGATGGCGCCGGTACAGAGATTCCGATCGCGATCACGGGAACACGTTCCGAGCCACATTTCGGAGTGGAATGGAATAAGGTGTTCAGCCACAAGGAGAAGGATAAGAACCGGGAGACCTCGGGGCAGGGACACCCGCAGCAATAGCGCGACAGCTTCGCTGGTTTATACTTGTGGAAAGAATGTCGAACCTAAGAAGTTCTCCGGCCGCCCTGTCAGGCGGCACTTTCGTCTCCGCTCAAGCCGATCAGTCCCGCTCACTCCGTATTCGTTCGACTACCGTTCTCTGCGTTCGCCGCAACGGCAGCGTTGTGATGGCGGCAGATGGACAGGTGACACTCGGCGAATCGGTAATAAAACATTCGGCGCGAAAGATTCGCCGTCTCTATCAGGACAAGATCCTTGCGGGTTTTGCGGGCTCGACTGCAGACGCGTTTTCGCTTTTCAGCCGCTTCGAAAGCAAGTTGGAGCAATATGCCGGGAATCTAGGCCGCGCAGCCGTTGAACTCGCGAAAGACTGGCGCACCGATAAGATGCTGCGCAATCTCGAGGCTCTATTGATTGTCTCCGATCCGAACCAGACCTTTCTAATCAGCGGATCGGGTGATGTAATCGAGCCGGATGAAGGGATTGCCGCAATCGGGAGCGGTGGATCTTATGCTCTGGCATCGGCGCGAGCCCTGATGGAGAATACCGACTTGCCAGCCCGTGCAATCGCCGAGAAATCGCTGCGCATCGCGGGCGAAATCTGTATTTATACCAACGACCAGATCACAATTGAAGAGCTGCACGCCTGAGGGTGGCAGCGCACTCATGCCCGCCCAGAAGGAGCAGGCAACCATGGCCATTTATCTACCCGGAACCGCTGAAGACCAGGAACTCGCGCTGGAGGAGCTGACTCCCCGAGAAATCGTTGCAGAACTCGACAAATATGTTGTCGGACAGAATGCTGCCAAACGCGCCGTAGCAATCGCGCTCCGCAACCGCATGCGCCGGCAGAAGCTCCCGCCAGATATCGCCGACGACATCATGCCGAAGAACATCATCATGATAGGCCCGACGGGGGTCGGTAAGACAGAGATTGCGCGCCGGCTAGCCAAACTGACGAATTCGCCGTTTCTGAAGGTCGAGGCCTCCAAATTTACCGAAGTCGGATATGTCGGGCGCGATGTAGAGTCGATTGTACGCGACCTGGTCGAGATCGCCATCGACATGGTGCGCGAAGAGAAGCTCGAAGAGGTGGAAGACAAGGCCGAGTTGAATGCCGAAGAGCGGCTTCTCGACCTGCTTTTGCCCCCTCCTACCACTCCGGCGTCCCCTTCAGGCTCACATCCGGCAAGCTCACATCAGGGACCGCACGTCATCGAAGGTAACAAGCTCAGCTTCCCGGGTCCCGGCAACGATTCTCACCAGCGCACGAGGGAGAAATTGCGCCAACAATTCCGTGAGGGCAAGCTGGACGATCGCATGGTGGAGATCGACGTGCGCGAGCGCAATACGCCGTCGTTCGAAATTATCTCCAACCAGGGCGTCGAGGAGATGGATATCAATCTCAAGGATGTCCTGCCCAACATCTTTGGCCAGCGCACAAAGAAGCGCAAGATGAAGGTTGCCGAGGCTTTCGAGTATCTCGTGCAGGAAGAAGAAGGCCGGCTGATCGATATGGAGCAGGTGACGCGCCTGGCGGTCGATCGCGTGGAAAACTCAGGAATCGTGTTCCTGGACGAGATCGACAAGATTGCCGGTCGCGAAGGCGGGCATGGGCCGGATGTTTCACGCGAAGGCGTGCAGCGGGATATTCTCCCCATCGTCGAAGGAACTACGGTCAACACGCGCTACGGCATGGTGCGCACGGATTACATTCTTTTCATTGCGGCTGGAGCATTCCACGTCTCGAAGCCCAGCGACCTGATACCCGAACTCCAGGGGCGATTTCCGATCCGCGTGGAACTGCAGTCCCTAACCGTTGAGGACTTCATTCGAATCCTCACCGAGCCCAAGTCTTCACTGACCAAGCAATCGACGGCGCTCCTCGAGACCGAGGGCCTGAAGCTCGAGTTCACGCGCGAAGCTCTCGAAGAGATGGCACAGTTTGCCTTCAAGGTAAATGAGACCACGGAAAATATTGGGGCGCGGCGGCTGCACACGATCATGGAGCGCGTACTGGACGAGATCAGCTTCCTGGCTCCCGACCTGACCAAGGCCCAGCCGCAGGGTCCGGGCAACGTGTTGCAGTTAGCGGCCGCGACTGACTTCGGAGCGACGGTTCCTTTGCCGATCAGCGAGAGGCCGACAGCGGACGGTGGCACGGAGAAAGTGGTGGTGATCGATCCGGAATATGTGCGCCAGATGGTGGCGAATATCGTAAAGGACCAGGATTTGTCGAAATACATCCTGTAACGGAGCGCAACTGATCCCGAGCCGGCTCTTTGCTCGGGGCAACGCGGACCACCCTTACATCGCGACGACCCTTACATCAGGTAGAGCGGAGTGCCCATCCGGTCGAGCTCACCCCTGACCTTGGTCAGGCCGTACATATAAGTTTCGAACTCTTCCGCCAGCCGCGCGAAAAACGGCGCTTCACTCTGGTATTCGAAGAGATTGAACTGGGAGACGATGTAATAGCTTTCCTTGCCTGTCCGCACCATCTCGAGGAAGCTTGTATCACCGGCGAAGCGCGAACGCTGCACAGCTTCGGGATACATGCCGGTCGAAAACAGCGCGTAATCGCCAATGTGCTTGCGGACCTTGCGCTCCGCGTCGAAGGAGGGGGCAGTTCCGTTGACGGGGTCGGCGGCAGCCAGCATCTTGCTCATCTCTTTGACGGGTTTGCCTTCTGGGTCGCGGATCCAGTAGAGGTTCTCCAAGACGCAGAATTCGGTCAGGAGATCGGCGACGTACGAGGTGATCTCCCGATCGTGCACGGCGAGGTGTTCGGCGTAGCACTCAGAAACCGTCCGATGAAAGAGCTGGCGGAGTGCGTGTTCTTCGGGGATCATTCCTGCCTCCCGGGGTGCTCGGTGTTCCTGGTTTCGGGGCCCAATATCCTACTAGATGCTTAACTCGTCGGCAATGTGTTCATGAATCTTTAACTTCTGACAGCTTAGTGACAAATCTATGCAATCTGTATCTGCTGACAAGTCCCCAATTTGGGGACACGCTATTTTTTTTGGCAGTCTGCAAGGCCAAGTGCGAAACAACCGGGAAAATCGTTCAGACCGTCGAAGATGAACAGGAATTCATTTCAGGTCCGCATTCGCGGGGCTATGCTCGACTCGACATAAAAACCTGGTACCGAGAGAGGCTTCGATGGTCAAACACATTCCCGAGCACCATGCTGCAAAACACGATCCCAAATCAGGCGCGGGCAAGTCGGGCGGCGGCAAGTCTGGAGGCGGAAAATCCGCCGGTGGGAAGAAGAGCGGCGGCGACCCTTCGAGTCCGCAGCCGGTGTTTGCGCAGCCCACGCCATCGCCGGATCCGACGGGCTTCAAGAACCCCGTCACCGATCAGAACTATGCCGAGATCGCGAAGCTCGAGCCCGTTCCGGAGCCGAGTGGAGCTGCAACCGAACCGATATTGACGCTGGCACAGGTGTATGGCGATGCGGGGGCGGCAAAAGAAGCTGCCATCACGGCGAGCGGGCAGGTCGTCTTCCATGCCGTAGGCGACACCGGAAGCGTTGACGGGCCGATGACGCAGTCGTTGGTGGCGGACAAGATGGTGTCGGACTTTACGGAGGCGAGTCCTGCCGACGTGCCGTCATTCTTCTATCATCTGGGAGACGTGGTTTATTACTTCGGCGAGGCCGCGTACTACTACGATCAGTTTTATGAGCCATATCGGAGCTATCCTGCGCCAATTCTCGGACTTGCGGGTAATCACGACGGCGTAGTGTACGCGAGCGATCCGGCTCCGACGCTCGCGGCTTATCTGGCGAATTTCTGCGCCGCACAGCCGATCATGACTCCTGATGCCGGCGGCCTGGTGCGCACGGCGATGATTCAGCCGGGAGTCTACTACACCTTCGACGCGCCGTTTGTGCGCATCTTGGGGCTATACAGCAACGTGCTGGAAGATCCGGGTGTGATTTCCGACGAGGGCGGGTCGAATACGGTGCTCGACAGCCGGCAGATCGACTTTCTGACTGCGGCGCTCAAACGCGTTAAGAGCGAAAAGTACACCGGCGCCGTCCTTGTGGCGGTGCATCATCCGCCATTCAGCGGCGACTCGACGCATGGCGGCAGCCCGACGATGTCTGCCGACATTGACAGCGCCTGCATGGCTGCTGGGACGTGGCCACACGCGGTCCTGTCGGGCCACGTCCACAACTACGAGCGCTTTACGCGGACGGTGAACAATATGGAGATCCCATATGTGGTTTGCGGTAGCGGTGGGCATACGCCGCTCTCGACCATGAGGGGCACGTTCCGCACGCCGTACAAGATCGACAGCACGCTTACTCTGGAGAGCTATGACGACACGGACTTTGGCTACCTGCGGATCGTGGTTACCGCGACAACGTTGACTATCGAATACCACCCGGAATCCGATGGCGGGGTGACCAAGACGCCGGACGATACCGTGACGGTCAATCTGACGACCCGCGCCCTGAGCTGAGCAACCCGATTCATCCCTCGATTACACCAGCCTGTCCACCTTCCTATTGCTTTCCCATAGGGGGTGTGAGATAGTCCTATGGTAAAGCCATAGGAGGGAATTCGTGGGTAACAAGGCGGATGTGTGGCAGGGCACGCTTGCCCTGATGGTCTTGAAGACGCTGGAGACGATGGGGCCGCTGCATGGCTATGGCATCGCGAGGCGCATCGAGCAGACCAGCCTCGATGTGCTGTCGCTCAATTATGGAACCCTCTATCCCGCGCTGCTCAAACTGGAGCAGGAGGGATATATCACGTCGAATTGGGGCGCTTCCGAGAATAATCGCCGGGCGAAGTACTACGAGCTAACCAAAGCCGGACGAAAGCAACTCAAAAAGGAAACCGCCAACTGGGAACAGACGACGGCCATCCTGGCACGGTTTCTGTCCCCGGCTGAGGAGGCCTGATGCGGAAGCTACGGGCGTTGTGGCTTCGGCTGTGCGGCATGCTTCGCGCCGAGCGGGCGAATGGAGATTTCGCCGCGGAGTTGGAGAGCCATATGGCGATGGACATTGAAGACGGCATGCGCTCAGGGTTGAGCCGCGAGGAGGCACGACGGCAGGCGCTGATCCGGCTGGGAGGGCTTGAGCAGGCAAAGATTGGCCTTCGCGAGCGTAAGGGTTTGCCCTGGCTTGAAATGTTGGCGCGCGATATCGGGTATGGAGTGAGGGCGCTCAGGAAGAATCCGGGCTTCACGCTGATATCAGTGCTGATTATCGCCGTGGGGATCGGAGCCAATACAGCGCTATTCACCGTCGTGCGCTCGGTGCTGCTACGGCCATTGCCTTTTGCCGATCCGGACAGGCTGGTGGCGCTATATGTGGACGATCCTGCTAATTCGGACCCGCTCGGCGCAGTTGCCGCTGGGGATTTCTACGAATGGCAGAAGGCGTCGCGCGGCTTCGAGCAGATGGCGATCTGGCGCTGGTCAGGCTATAACCTCGCGGGTGACAAGGACGAGCTGCCGGAGTTTGTGAGTGCCGCTTACAGCTCGTGGAACTTGTTTGCGACCCTCGGGGTTCAGCCGACGTTGGGCCGCGCATTCATGGAAGAGGATGACAGGGCGGGGGCGAACCACACGGTCGTGCTGAGTTGGAGCCTCTTCAAGAGGCGATTCAACGCAGATCCGTCGATTGTGGGAAAGGCGATAAGGCTCAACAGCCGGCCTTATACGGTAGTCGGCGTGATGCCGAAATGGTTCGCTTTTCCCAATACCGCGATTCAGGTATGGACGCCGTACCGGCTTGAAGAGAATCAGCAGAATATCGAAAGCCACTTCAATCACAGGGCTCATGTAATCGCGCGGCTCAGACCGGGAGTCAGGGCCGAGCAGGCCACGGAAGAAGTGAGCGCGGCACAGCATGAGCTCTATCTTCGCTACAACTATGCGGGCGCAGTAGCGAGTAAAGTCGTATGGCAGCCTCTGGTCAATGACGTCGTCGGCGACGTGAAGACGCCGCTCTACGTGCTGATGGCAGCTGTGGGATGTTTGCTGCTGATCGCCTGCCTCAACCTCTCGAACCTGTTGGTGGCACGGGCGGCAGCGCGGCGCAAGGAAATCGCGATTCGTACCGCGCTTGGCAGCAGCCGGTTGCGGCTCTGTCGCGAGCAACTCGCCGAGAGTGTTCTGATCTGCTCCGCGGGCGGCACGTCAGGCATGGCGCTCGCGGTGCTGGCCACGCGCTGGCTGACGACGCGCTGGGAGATGCCCCGGTCCGAGACAGTGCATCCCGATGGGATGGTCGTCGCCTTCGCAGTTGGCATAACGTTGCTGACCGGGATTTTGTCAGGGCTGCTGCCGGCGATTTCGGCTACCGGCGTCGGCGTGCTGTCAGCATTGCAGGACGGCTCGCGCACGACCGGCGGCAGCGTATCGCGCGCGTCACTGCGGAAAACGCTGCTGACCGTTGAGATTGCGCTGACGGTGGTCCTGCTGGTTTGCGCGGGGTTGTTGTTCAAGAGCTTCCTGCGGCTTCGATCTGTCGATTTGGGATGCCGGACCGACAACGTGCTGACTAT
Source organism: uncultured Acidobacteriaceae bacterium (assembly GCA_963782175.1). Lineage (GTDB taxonomy): Bacteria > Acidobacteriota > Terriglobia > Terriglobales > Acidobacteriaceae > Silvibacterium. Next base: position 351,231 of record CAWAIX010000001.1, on the reverse strand, counting down.
GAGGTATTTTCTCCGCAGGCCGAAGTATGACGAGCCGGCGAAAGTCGTCGCATTTCATAACGCGCTACTGGAGCGCGTGCGGCATCTTCCCGGGGTTGAGGCCGCTGGGCTGACGTCCATTGTGCCTGGGGATGGCGGTCTGGGCGATGCGGGTGTGGTGTTTCCCGAGCATTCGCCCCTGCCGCCAGGAGTACACCAGTTTGCGATGTACAGGACAGCCGATCCCGGGTATTTTTCGGCCATTGGCATTCCGGTGATCAAGGGCCGCGTCTTTACCGAGGACGAGAGGCTGGCAAACGACAAATACATCCTGATCAACGAGCAATTTGTCCGCACTTTTTTCCCGAATGAAGACCCGATCGGCAGGCATGTCATGGTGGGAGGGGCCGATCATCTGTCTTCGAGGACGCCGGAGTGGAACGAAGCCGGCCCCTACGAGGTGATCGGCGTTGTGGGCGACACGCTTTATGCACTGGATCAGCCGGCGAAGCCGATTATGTATTTTCCGATCTTGTCCGGCGATCCGGATCAGGCTACCAATGCAATGCTGGTCATCCATTCGCGCGGCGACGTAACTGTACTGGCGATTCCTATACAGAAGCTAATCGCGCAGATCGATCCTGATCTGCCTGTGACAGGCATCTTGACGATGCAGGACATTGTCGGTCAGTCGACGGACAATTCGAGCTTCAGCGCGACTCTTGTGCTGGCTTTTGCCGGGCTTTCGCTGCTCCTGGCCGCGGTTGGGCTGTATGGAGTCCTCTCGTATCTCGTAACTCAGCGAACGACGGAGATCGGCATCCGGATTGCGCTGGGAGCACAGCGTGGCGAACTGTTGCGCCTTGTTCTGTTGGATGGATTGAGGCCAGCATTTGCCGGTCTGGCGATAGGAGTTGCGGCGAGCTTCGCGGTTACGCGTCTGATCCGCTCTGTACTTTACGCGACACATCCTCTGGACACAACCGTATTTGTATCCGCCATTGCGGCATTATTGCTGGTGGCAGCCGCAGCATGCCTTCTGCCTGCGTGGCGGGCGACACGTATAGATCCGCTCCAGGCACTGCGGGCGGAGTAGAGCCGATGCAAGAGCATCTCAGCAAAAAGGGTGCTTATAATTGAGCTTCCTTCGAAGCAGGAGCATCCGATGGCAGACGACGGCTCACGCGAACCCTGGCCCGCCCTTCTCTGGCAGGAATGGGAGGCGACTGCGGCTACGCTGCACATGTGGACGCAGATTGTCGGCAAGACGCGTCTCGCGCTCAGCCCATTGCAGGCGCATTGGTGGAATGTTCCCCTATATGTAACGGCTCGCGGACTAAGTACTGCGGCGATGCCGGTCCCGGACGGCGTTCTTGAGATAGAGTTCGATTTCACTGAGCACCAGCTGCAGTTCCGGAAGAACTCCGGCGAGCGGCTGGTGGTGCCGTTAAGCCCGCAATCGGTCGCGGACTTTTACCACGAATATCTGGCCTGCCTTTCGCAATTGGGAGTGTCGGTGCATATCTACCCGGTACCGGTTGAGATCCAGGATCCCATTCCATTTGCGGAGGACACAGTTCACGCCTCGTACGACGGGACGTATGTCCGCCGATTCTGGCGCATCCTGATGCATGCGACGGCTCTGTTTCAGCGCTTTTCTTCGGGGTTCATTGGGAAGATCAGCCCGGTTCACTTTTTCTGGGGCAGTTTTGATCTCGCAGTTACGCGTTTTTCGGGCCGACGCGCGCCGGACCGACCGGAAGCGGACAGGATCACGCGCGAAGCCTATTCCCATGAGGTGATCAGTGCGGGCTTCTGGCCCGGCAATGGCGGATTCGGGGAGCCCGCGTTCTATTGCTACGCCGCGCCGGTTCCCGAGGGTCTGGGGGCAAAGAAAATCAGTCCGGCCGCGGCGTATTGGGATTCGACCCTGGGCGAGTTCCTCCTGAAATACGAGGACTTGCGACGGGAGCCCTCACCCGATGAAGCGCTACTGGAGTTTCTGGCCAGCACCTACGAGGCGGGTGCGGATACCGCGAAGTGGGACCGGGCAGTCCTGGAGCGGTGAACGACCGGCGTCGATTACCGTTTTGCAACATCCCAGTTCGCTGGATCGAAAACTCCGCCCTCGGCACTGCGCGGCACGTGCCGGGTGGGATATCCTTCAAGTATCGATACTGTTCGATGGAGGGCCAGATGAGCGATTTCTCCCTGCGCGACCCCGGAACACTGGGGGCCATCGCAGCGGTCGCTCTTTGCATTGGCGGCTATGTGACCTATCGAGCCCTCCGCAAACAGCCTTCCGAAGAAGAACTCGAGAGCCTTCGCCGTCAGGAACTTGTGCAAACGGGACGAATTCTCGACGGAACCATCCTGGATATTTCGGATGTCGGCCCTCATGAGAGCGGACGCCCGACTGGCATGCAGTTGATCCTCTACAAGTATGAGATCGCCGGTGTATGTTACGAGTGCTCGCAGGACGTAACCAATCTGCAGGAGTATGTGAACATCTACGATCTGCGGTTAGGCTTTCCGTGCTCGGTCCGATATGATCCGCACCGGCCGATCAACAGCATCGTGGTGGCCGAAGGCTGGAGCGGACTACGGGAAACGGCGAACTCCGTACCTATCCGGAGCGGTTCACGCGGTTCTCGCGCCACCGTGCCCTACCTGTAGAACTAAGGGGTCTTACCGGCGCGATACACTTGAATCATGCACGTGCATGCAGCCCCGACCGCGAAAATGCAGCAAGTACTGCGCTTGTCGCTGGTTGCAACGCTGGCTTACGTCGCTCTTACGCTGCTGGCCGGCCTGCGGGCACACTCCCTCGCGCTTGTTTCCGAAGCCGGCCACAACGCATCGGATGCGCTGGCGCTGCTGCTCTCGTTTGTAGCGGTGCACTTTCAGGCGCGTCCGCCGACTGACCAAAAGACATTCGGCTATCATCGCGCTGGCGTTCTGGCTGCCTTTCTCAATGCGCTTACGCTTATCGGGATCAGCGTCTGGATCGGCTATGAAGCCGTTGGCCGCTTCGCTGAGCCGGTGCACGTCCAGCCGAGGCTCATGATGGTGGTAGCGGCTGCCGGGGTCTTGATGAATGGCGTGATCGCAGCGATGCTTTCGAGATGCAGCAATGACGTGAACCTGCGCAGCGCCTTCATCCACATGCTGGGAGATACGCTATCGACTGCGGCTGTGATTGTGGGCGGCGCGACCATTCTAGTTACGGGGATCACCTGGATCGATCCGGCACTTTCGCTGGCGATAGCGGTACTGATTTTGTGGTCATCGGTTGGCATCGTGAGGGAAACGCTCAATATCCTGCTCGAGGGCACTCCGCGAGGGCTTTCGCTCAGTCAAATTCGCTCGACGCTCGAGGAGATTGACGGTGTTGAGGACGTCCACGATCTGCACGTCTGGAGCCTCGGGTCGCAGACGCATGCTCTGGCCAGCCATGTAACGATCGCCGATATTCCTCTCTCGGAAAGCGCACGAATCCTCGAGGAGATTAACGGCAGGCTGAGCCGGAAGTTTCATATTCAACACACGACGATCCAGTTCGAGCATGTGGAGTGCGAGGTAGCGCACGGCTGTGTGATAAGTGTCGAAGAACTCAGCGCCCACGGGCATCACGAGGGGCACTCTCACGACCACACCCACAGTCATTAGGACTGTTCGACCGGCTTGTCCGGCTGCGCGTTATAGATCTCCTCGACTCGCGCCAGGGTGTCGATCTCATCGACCGGCTTGTCGTCCCGAATCCTGAGAATGCGCGGGAAGCGCAAGGCGAATCCGCTGGCATGGCGGGTTGAGCGCATCACATTGTTGAATGCCACCTCGAGCACCTTAAGGGGCTCGACGGTGCGAAAACCGCCGAAGTCTTCGATTGTGTGCTGCTGAAAGAAGCTAGTGAGTTCGAGGATCTCCGTATCGGTTAGTCCTGAATATGCCTTGCCAACGTTTTTCAGCTCCTCGCCGTCGCGAACGGCGAAGGTGTAGTCACTAAGGACCCCCACGCGCCTGCCGTGGCCGAACTCAGCGCCGGTGACAACAACATCCAGAGTGGCCAGTTCGCGCTTCAGCTTGAGCCACGCCAGCCCGCGCCGGCCCGGCTGATATACGCTGCCCAGTGCCTTGATCATGACACCCTCGTTCCCGCGCGCCCGGGCTTCATCGTAAGCGCGATCAAGTTGTATGGCCGTACGCAGGTGACTGGCAGGAGCGAGGATCAGGCGAGGGAAATCGCTGTAGTCTTGGCTTTCGGTTTCCCCGAACAGCGCCACCTGCCCTCGGGCTTCGGAGACGCGCACGACTCCACCGTGTTCACTGATGAACTTCTCGAGGCGTTGGCGACGCTCTGAGAGAGGCAGGTCGAGCAAAAGATTTCCCTCGAGATAGAGCACATCGAAGGCGATGAAGACGACGGGGGCCTGCCTCTGCATCTCCGCGGTTACCCGTTTACGGCCGATGCGCTGCTGGAGCGTGGTGAAGGGAAGAGCGCGGTTATCTGTTGGGTTCCAGGTGAGGATTTCACCATCTAGAATTGCGGGTTTTGGAATCCCCGCGAATGCCTCGATCAGTTCGGGAAAGGCTTCGCTCAGGTCTTCACGAGTGCGAGAGAAAAGTCCCACGCGGCCTGGTTGGGAGGGGTCTCCGCAGTGAATCTGGGCGCGGATGCCGTCATATTTGTCTTCGATAAGCGCTCGGGCAAGCAGGAGCGGACCCGAAGCGGGTGCAGCGTGTTCCTCTGCGGAAACCTCCTCGGCGAAGCGCTTAATCGCTTCGTCGACGTTGGCAACGGGGCTGGCGAGCATGACGCCGAGCGGATGAAAGAGCTTCATGCGGGCTTCGGATAGTGTCCCGCTCGCGGCCATCCCGACGACTTCGGGCAGGTTGCCGGTCAGCATGGCTGCGTGTCGGACGGCGCTAGGCGCGGCGTTCCACGCGGCGGCAATGGCTTCCTCGACCAAGCTCTGCTTTACGCCGATGCGCATGTCGCCGAGCATCAACTTGACGATGTATTTCGCCTCGATCGGCTGGGCGAGGCGCAGAAGCTGGAGAACACGCGGGAGTTTCGCCGCGGGTCCGCGGGCCGCCGCGATCGCGTTGACGGACTCTTCAAGCGCCTTAAGGGTCAGAACAGGGCTGGTGACTTTGTGTCTGGCGAACAAGTCTTCGGCGGCAGCCCCGAGGTCACCATGGCGGCGATAGGCCATGTGCATGGCGGAGCGGTCGGCTTGGCTGACCTCGGCGACCGCGCGGCTTAGAAGCGCCCCGCCGGTGCTCAGGGCGCGACGGTCGGTTTCGGTGAAGGGATTTCCCGACAGGTAAAGGGCAGCTCGGCCTGCGTCCTCCATCGAAAGAGCGTGTAAATAGTCGCAGATGAGTGCCCGCTTCTCAAGCTTTTTGGTGGTGGTGGCGAGCCTGTCGCAGAGCTCGGCGAATTCGAGAAGGGAACCGGGCATTCAGAAGTAATCCAGAACTCACACTATAGATGCCGGGCCTGGAGCCTTTCCCTGTTTTGGGCATCCAATTAGCGGTAAACTAGCGATGATGCGGATCGTGTTTGTTTTCGGCGCTCTCCTTTAGCGGCTCCCGCCGCGTATCCGCTTCTCCCCTATTTCCAACCCAAAGCTTTGCAACATTCGCGCAATTGCGCCGTGAGAAAAAACCATGTTTGAGCGTCTGGAACAGATCGAAGCCCGCTATGAATCGCTGGGTCAGCAACTGGCTGACCCGGAGATCATCTCCGACCAGCCGAAGTATCAGAAGATCGCGAAACAGCATCGCGATCTTGAGGCTGTCGTTGAGAAATATCGCGATCATAAGCAGGTCACGCAGGGAATTGCCGATGCCACCGCGATGATGCAGGAGACCGATCCAGAGCTGCGCGCCATGGCCGAGGAAGAGCTTTTGAAGCTCGAAGAGCGTGCACCGGTGATCGAGGAGGATCTGAAGATTCTTCTTTTGCCGAAGGATCCCAACGACGAGAAGAATGTCATCATCGAGATCCGTGCCGGTACGGGTGGTGATGAGGCATCGCTGTTCGCGGCTGAGATATTCCGAATGTACTCGCGCTTCGCAGAACAGCATCGGTGGAAGGTTGAGGTGCTGTCGAGCTCCGAATCGTCTGTGGGTGGATTGAAGGAGATAATCGCCATTATTGAAGGGAACCGTGTTTACTCGCAGATGAAGTACGAGAGCGGCGTGCACCGCGTGCAGCGTGTGCCGGCAACCGAGACTCAGGGGCGCGTGCATACTTCGGCGGTGACGGTTGCGGTGCTTCCTGAGGCTGAAGAGGTTGACGTGAAGATCGAGGCGAAGGACCTCCGCATTGATACATTCTGTTCTTCGGGTCCGGGCGGACAATCGGTGAACACGACGTATTCCGCCGTTCGTATCACACATCTTCCGACCGACACCGTAGTGAGCTGCCAGGATGAGAAGTCACAGATCAAGAACCGTGAGAAGGCGATGCGTGTTCTGCGCGCGCGGCTCTACGAAGTCGAAATGGAGAAGCAACAGGAAGCCCTGGCGAAGGAGCGCAAGCAGCAGGTGGGTTCCGGCGACCGCAGCGAGAAGATCCGGACCTACAACTTCCCGCAGAACAGGCTGACCGATCATCGTATTGGCCTCACGATCCATCAGTTGACGGAAGTTATGCAAGGCAGGTTGCAGCCTGTGGTCGACGCGCTGATCGCGCACTACAACTCGGAACGGCTGAAGGCGGAAGCCGAGACAGCGGCGGCGTAAAGGCGGCGGATGGCGGGATGCGATTCCATAGCCGGGGCCCTGGCCCACGGACGCAATCTGCTTTGTGGTCTGCAAACTGGTTGGCGTGACGCGGAACTGTTGCTGAGGTATGCGCTCGGGTGCGATCGGGCTTATCTGCTCACTCATCCTGAGTCGAAGCTTACCCCGGAACAGGTAGCTACCTATGATGGCTGGCTTGCGCGCCGTTCCCTCCACGAGCCAATTCAGTACATCATCGGTGAACAAGAGTTCTTCGGTCTGAAGTTTCGCGTGACTCCAGATGTTCTGATTCCGCGGCCAGAGACGGAGCACCTGGTGGAGGCCGCGCTCGCACGAGCGGATCAGGACACGCAAGTCCGAATCGCCGATGTCGGAACTGGCTCAGGAGCCATTGCTGTGACGCTTGCGCATGCCCTCCCGAAGGCCCGGATCACAGCGTTGGATATCTCGCCAGCTGCGCTCCGTTTGGCTCGGGAGAATGCGTTGAGGTTTGGGGTCGCAGACCGGATTGAGTTCGTCCCTTCGGATTTGCTGGCAGGGGTTGGAAGCGGAGGCTTCGACCAGATCGTATCTAACCCACCTTATGTTGCTGAGAGCGAATGGCTGGAACTGCAGGTGCGTGCGTTTGAGCCGCGTTTGGCGCTCTATGCTGGCCCTGAGGGTCTGGAAATCTACCAGCGATTGATTCCCCAAGCGCGCGCAGCGCTCAAATTCGGCGGTTGGCTGCTGATGGAGATTGGTCACGGCCAACGCGAAGCTCTCGCGGACATGCTGGAAGTCTGGGAAAATGTGAGCTTCGCCGATGACCTGCAAGGAATTCCTCGGGTGGTTTGCGCACAAAAACCGAGTTAGCGAATTAACCGGTCAGTGGCTGCGAGCGTATGTCTTTTCGCGCTGAAGCTCCCGATAGGCCTCGCTTTTCGAGATGCCACGCTCCCGGGCGATTCGCTTGAGCGCATCCATCTCGTCCAGACCTTCGCTCTCTCTCAGGTGTTTAACTCTCTCCTGCACACCCAAATTATCTGAAATGGATTGCCCGATTTGCGGTCGTGCCTCGACCAGCAGAACTATCTCTCCCCGGATGCGGTCACGCCCGGTGAGGACCTGGCGGACTTCCGCGACGGTGCCACGCAGGAATTCCTCATGCACCTTCGTCAGTTCGCGGGCGACGACTACTTGGCAATCCGCGGACCAGACGCGCTCAACATCGGCAAGAGTCTCCAGAATACGGTGCGGCGCTTCGTAGAAGATCAACGTGGTGAGCTGATTGATGCCGGCTTTCAATTTTTCGAGATCACTCCGGCGGGCTGTGGTCTTCGGCGGCAGAAATCCCAAGAAGAGAAAACGCTCTGTTTCCAAGCCGGACGCGACAAGCCCGGCAAGAGCGGCATTGGCTCCCGGCACGGTGAAGACGGAAATCTCGGCCCGGATGGCTGCCCTGGTCAGAAACATTCCGGGATCGGAGATCCCAGGCAGACCTGCGTCGGAGACCACTGCGATGCTCTCCCCGCCAAGCAGGTTCGCGATAAGCTCGGAGGTGCGCCCAGCCTCATTGTGTTCGTGCAGGCTGACGGTAGGTGTCTTGATGCTGTAGTGATTCAGCAATTTCTGCGTCTGCCTCGTATCCTCGCAAGCTATGCGGTCTACGGACTTCAGCACGCGCAGAGCACGAAGCGTGATGTCCTCAAGATTACCGATCGGGGTAGCAACCAGATACAGGCCCTGAGTCAAAATCTGCCGTGCCACGGGCCCTTCATCGTTCGCCATCTGCGTCTAGCTTTCGCGCTGGAAGCGGCGGTGTTCGGCAAGCAGGCCCATGCTGTTGCTGAGATTTTGCCAGGTTACTATTCCGACTACGCGGCCGTTAACGGCCACGGGCACGAGGGCCATGCGTCCACCCGCGATACGCCGAATCATAAGTCCCAGCGAGTCCTCCGGCTTTGCCACCTGGAAGCTTCGCGCCATCACCGATTGAACATAGCCATTTCCATCGCTACGCAGCGCAGCCAGAATGCTCTGTTTGGAAACAACGCCAACCAGGTTTGCGCCCCGCACGACCGGAAATTCGTCTTGAAGGCTGTGGATAGCCTTGTAAAGAGCGTCAGCCAGTGTGTCCGACGGGGACAGCGTCGAAAACTCCGTCAGCATTACGTCGCGCATCAGGACCGTCTCGACGACCGACTGAAACATCACGCCCTGATCTTCTAACTGGGCCCCGACGAAGATGAAGAATCCGCCCATGATGAGCCAAGGGCTGATTGTCGCCGAGACACCACCAGGAACCGCGAGCAGCCCAAGTCCGACCACCATGGCGAGCAGACCGAAGCCCTGGCTCAGCCCCGAAACAGCTCTCGTTGCCTGAGCCGTCCCACGCGTCCGCGACATGACGCCGCGCAACACGCGGCCCGCATCGAGCGGATACGCCGGCAGAAAATTAAGCACCCCAAGCAACGCACTCAGCCAGATCGTAGAGCGGATAAGGTGCGTAGGAGTGATCAGGGGGGGAGCAAGAACCGGCACTCCTGGCCCGGAAGTCAGGACAAGTCCAGCGATGATTGCCGCAAACAGAAGGCTGGCCAGGGGGCCGGTTGCTGCAAGGATGATTTGCACTCGGCCTTCGGTGGCCCGCTCGGCGCTCTCAGGCGTCGCGTAAGAGAGGAGTCCGCCAATAGGTAACAGCAAAATGCTTCGTATCTGAAGACCGTGATAAGCAGCCACGATCAGACGCGCAACCTCTCGCACGAACACTGCGAGCAATAACAAAAGCCAAAGCATAACTCCGCGCCAGGCGGGTAGGCCGGCGACGCCGGTTGACAACAAACAAAATCCCAGCATGAGCAGAAAGAATGTGTGGATGCGCAGGTCCACTCCAAACCAGCGTCCCAGCGGAAATGACCAGCCTCGCATCCTTCGTCCTCTCCCTGCTTTGTTCCTGCAATCTATTGTAGAGTGTGACGGGTCTGAGCTTACTTGGGGTGAACAACCAATGCGGGTGATTGCCGGCAAGTACCGTTCGCGCGTGCTCATTGCGCCTCCGGGATTGAGTACACGGCCTACGAGTGACCGGCTTCGCGAGACTCTGTTCAACGTACTTGCGTTGCGGATCGAAGCTGCGGTCTTCATGGATTTGTACGCTGGATCCGGAGCCGTGGGAATCGAGGCGCTTAGCCGGGGCGCTCGCGAGGCGATTTTTGTAGAGCAGGCCCAGCCGGCCTTGAGGGCAATTGGAACAAATCTCGCTGCGTTGGGTATTCGCGACGGTTATGCCTTGGAGGGGCGCAGCGTGGGAGCGGCTCTGAGCAGGCTGTCTTCCTCGGGCAAGGTGGCAGATATTGTTTTCGTTGACCCACCGTATGAACAGACGGGCGAATATGAAGCCACGTTGGAACGCCTCGGCGGCGAAGGTTCACGTCTCCTCGCTGAGGGCGCCATTGTGGTGGCAGAACACTCAAAGAAGAGTGATCTCCGTGAGTCGTACGGTAACCTCGTGCGTTATCGAGTACTAAAGCAAGGCGATGCGGCGCTCAGCTTTTACTCGGCGCCCGCTATCTGATCGGATCAGAGACTGGCCCCTGTGCGCAGATCCACCATGAAGGGTACATTGCGGTCGGTAATTAAGTCCCATCCCATGCCCTCAAGACAATTGCCTTCAATGCGAGTAATTTCGAGGCCTTCCGATGAGAGCCGGGGCGTCTGCCAGACCCTACCCTCCGCTCCCCAGGCAAGTAGTGAATGATACCCAGCGAATATGAGAATTCTGTGAGAGACCAGCGCTCGGACGAACAGCAAGGGCCGGTATTGGATCTGCTCGAACTGCTCCGGCGCTCTAGTGTTTACGAGATAGCCGTAACCGCCCGCGACGGCACAAAGCCAGTCTGAATCAGGGCAACTCCATACTCCCGTGGGAATAGCTGGATCTGCGAAGCCTAACGCGAATGTCGCGAGAAAAGGCTCAGCTTCAACGGGCCGGATCATCACTTCCAGCGCGCCGCGCTCGATCTCTTCGGCGTGTTTGGGATACACGAATTGCCGCATAGGCAGAATCACGGGTCGACGCAGAAGAATCTCCGCCGACCAGGCATGCGCGAAAGTCAGATCGAGACTGGAAGCACTCATGGCGCAGACCTGAAGCTTAGAATCCAGTCGAGCTGTTCCGGTGTATCGGGCACGGAACAGCCGCGGGCGTCCTGAATTAGTTTCAGTGCGTCGGGTGGTTCGATTCCAAGCTGAATTAGAACTGCAGCAGTTACGACCGTTGACCTGCCAATGCAGCCGCGGCAATGCGTTCCAACCCGTTTGCCTGTTCTGACCACGTTTACCAGTCGAGCGGTCAGGGTACGAAAGCTGCCTTCGTCGCCTGGCGTAGTGCGGTCCGGAATCGGATAGGAAATGAAATCCAGGCCCACTCCCTCGGCAAGGCCGGCCTCGTTTGCAAGCCCGAGGAAGACTGCTTCTTCCGGCTCCACCAGAGAAACCAGCACGTCAACCCCTCCGCGCTTCAGCCTCGAGAGATCATCTTCCAGCCACCCGTCGCCTCGCGGACGCGCAACGATGGCCAGTGACGGCTCATCGTTCCCAATCCAGTAAACGTCTTTCATTAGTCCGCCACGAACTGCTCAATCCGTTCGCGCACGCTGGCCACGTGGACCGGCAGATTGAGCCGGCTGCCTTCCTCAATGACCGGAATGAGTTTGTCGAACTCCGGACCGGAGTGTGCCCCCGTTAACGCTATCCGTACCGGATGAAACAGCTCTTTTCCCTTAGCGCCGGTTTCTGCTTTGATTTCGTTCATCCATGCTTTGAAATCCTCCGGGGTGATCGGGCCAACCGCCTTTAGTGCGCGCACGGCGAACGCTGCAAGCACTTGCTGAGCTGATTCTGCGGTGAGCAGCGCGGCGTTTTCCGGGTCGCGGCGCGCCGCATCTGGGTCGAACCGGAAAACGAAAGACGCCTTCGATAGCAGCTGATCGAGCTGGTCAAGCGAAGGAAGAAACAGCAAGATCAGCTTCTCGATCCAGCTCAAGGTCTCCGCATTTGCCAGCGGGTTTAGCAGCCCGGCCTTTTCGAAATAGGGCGCAGCAAGCGCGACCAGCCGCAGCGGTTCGCACTGCTTCAGATAATGCCGGTTCAGCCAGTGCAGCTTTGCCCAGTCAAAGATCGCCGGAGCTGCTGTTACCCGCTCCAGTTTGAATTCACGAGCCAGTTCCTGGACCGTAAAGGTTTCGCGCGTACCACCTTCGGCGCCCCAGCCGAGCAGCGCGAGATAGTTGAGCAGCGCTTCCGGTAGGATCCCCATCTCGCGAAAGCTCGCGATGGAGGTTGCGCCGTGTCTTTTCGACAGGCGCTCGCGGTCACTCCCCAGAATCGTGGAAAGATGGGCAAACTCCGGTACCGGCCACCCAAATGCCTCATAAATAGCAACCTGCTTGGGGGTGTTCGAGATGTGATCGTCCCCCCGAATCACATGCGTGATCTCCATCAGTGCATCATCGACGGTGACCACGTAGTTATAGACCGGCACTCCAGACGACCGCACCAGAATCGGGTCGCTGACTGTCTCGCTGGCAAATTCTACGTCCCCTCGGACGATGTCGTGAAAGCGCAGGGGGCGGTCGGGAATGTGGAGGCGTATGGCGAAAGGCTCTCCAGCCGCGACCCGGGCGTCGGATTCCGCCGGCGGGATGCTGCGGCATTTTCCGGAATACACCTGCGGGCGGTGTTCAGCAACGGCGCGAAGGCGCTCGGCCTCGAGTTCCTCGGCAGTGCAAAAGCAACGATAGGCCTTGTGTTCTCTGAGCAGGAGATCGGTGTGCTGGCGATAAATCTCCAGGCGTTCGGATTGCCGATAGGGGGCGTGCGGTCCTTCGACCCCTTCACCCGTAAGGCGCGGGCCCTCGTCCCAGTTGAGGCCGAGCCATTTCAGGTCTTCCATCAGCTGCGCTTCGTGCTGGGCTTCGCTGCGGTCAAGGTCTGTGTCTTCGATGCGGAGCAGGAACTCTCCGCCGGTGTGCCGGGCAAAAAGCCAGTTATAGAGAGCCGTGCGGGCATTGCCTACGTGCAACAGACCGGTCGGCGAAGGCGCAAACCGGACGCGTGGCGATCGTTGATCCATTACTCTCTTGAGCTTACCAGCCTCGGCCACCGCCGCGGATCTGACGCTACCGGAAGTGCTCCCAGCCGCCGGGTTCGAGAGGGAGGGCCTGCCCATTTTGCTCGCGCAGAACAACGCGCGGGCGTTTAGGATGGCGTGTCAGCATCTGTCCGATGGGATGAATATCGATGCCGGCGATTTTTCGGGGAATAGTGGACCATTTCGGCGCAGTGAACAGGAGCTCGTAGTCCTCACCGCCATGGAGGGCGAGTCCGAGCGCGGAAGGAACCCATTCGTTGTTTTCGGCTTGCCGGGCAAGGGGATGAACAGGAATTGCCGCGGCGTCTATTTCTGCCGCGAGGCCGGATTCCTCGCAAACATGGAGGAGATCGGTGGAGAGGCCATCACTTAAGTCGATGGCAGCGTGAGCCTTCCCCCCTGATGCCAGTTTCAGCCCTACTTCAATGCGCGGTTCCGGATAGAGGTGTGGATGATTCTTTTGTGCCTTTGTCAACCTGGCAAAACTAAGTGGATTTCGTTGCAAAGCGGCCAGCTCGGCTGCAGAGCCGCCCAACTCTCCGGTAACGTAGATGACATCCCCGGAGTGGGCGCGGGAGCGCAAGAGGGAGCGGCCGCGCTTTACGGATCCAAGCAGTACCATATCGGCTAATACCATTGCTTCGGCATTTCGCCTGCCGCAGTCGAACTCGGGAGACTGCGCCGTATCGCCGCCTGCCAGAGGCACTTTGTACTGGTCTGCCAGGGCGAGGAGCCCATCGAAGAAACGGCTTACCCAGCCTTTCCTCCCGGCGATGTTTAGCTCAACGGGGATGGCGAGGGAAAGAAACGCAGCGAGCGGCCGTGCTCCAGTTGCGGCAAGGTCGCTCAGGCCGCGCGCTAGGCAGCGGTGTCCGACGGATTCCGGAGGGTGCCAGTTGCGCCGAAAATGGACCTGCTCAAGCGAAAAGTCAGTTGTGACGACGATCTCTTCGCCTGGCCGGGGTCTCAGAACAGCGCAATCATCGCCCATCCCGATGCGAACTGCACTCTTGTAGTGTTGGCCTCTCTTGACCCTCTCCCGAATTGCCTCGATCAAGGCACGCTCGCCGACCGGCACTTCGCGGATCGTGCCCGGCTTCTGAAGCTGCGAAGTGCCTGATTTCATGGCGACGCCACAGCATAACCTAAAAGAGCAAGCAAGGGCGCAGCCGTTCAGCCCGAGTGCACTGGCTATGATGCAGAATGGTGGCTCCGGAGATAAGAATGCGCAGGTGTGCGCGGCGCGTGCTGTGTATTGCGGTTGACCCTTGAGGCGCAAGCTGTTAGCTTCATCGAAAGATCAACACATTTTTAGATTACGGGTCTTTTTGAGTCTTGAGCGATTCTGCGCAAGACATTCTGCCCATCCAAGTGTTTACAGGGATCGAAGAGACACGACTTTTGCAGGTGAATGCGTAGACGGTACTACATAATCTTTGTCGCTCGCGAAGAAGATGGGCGCCTTCGGAAGATTCCTGTTCCGATGCACTATGCATACGTCTTCGTTGCTGCGGCGGTAGTAGGCGTATTCACCATCACAGGGATGGCTGGGTCGTACAGCCGCATGCTTCTCAAAACAGCGAGCTTCAACCAGGTTCGATCGCAGCGCGAAGCGTTACAGAAGGATTACAAGCAACTTGAGCAGGTGGCTCAGGAAAAAGAAGTTCAGGCTGCCTCTCTGGGATCGCTGGCCAGTGAAGTTACGGCGCTTTACGGCCTCAAACACAACAAAGTCTCTAAGGGCGCGGCGAGCGTAAATGCTGTTCCTTTGCCGGTAGACAACAACAGTACATTCAGTGATGAAGCGTATGCGGAGTCTTTTGATCAGCTTGCATCGTTGCGTAACACAGCCCTCTCCGGGCAATTGACCCATGCGTTTGAATCCAGCCTGAGTCCGCTGACCGGAGGCAACTGGCTGAACCTGGCGGATGCTCCCTCTCTCTGGCCCGTGATGGGTCGGATTACCAGTTCTTTTGGCGAACGCCTCGATCCCTTTAACGGAGAAGGTGCGTTCCACGCGGGTATCGATATTTCCAGCGGTTTCGGAGAAGCTGTGCGGGCTACCGCAGATGGCGTTGTTCTGACCGCCGGATTGGCCAGCGGATACGGGCGTGAAGTCCTCATTGATCATGGTCACGATGTCAAGACTCTGTACGGGCACCTTTCCGGCTTTGCCGTCAGTGCGGGACAGGAAGTCAAGCGCGGGCAGATCATTGGATATGTCGGAACAAGCGGAAGAAGCACCGGACCGCATCTTCACTACGAGGTCCGCATTCGGAACACCCCGGTCAATCCTCACAAATATCTCCGGGAGACCGTGAACCAGCTGGCGAGCACGGAACCGATGCCTTCGAAGGCCGGAGACTGATGCCCGCCTTCGTGAGCTGAAATCAACCCATACAATCTCATTCAATCTTAACTTCGCTATCGGGCAACGCGTGACCGGAAGGGCGCATTCTCAGTGGCAGCACGAGATCCCCCTTCTCGAGGTCCAGTTATGCGAATTTTCGATATCGTTGGGCGAGGCAGAACGTTTGCCGCCGCCTTAGCCTTCACGCTCGTTCTGCTGCCTGGGACAAGGTCCTTCGCGGCCACCGATTGGAGCCCAATACAAACCGCACTCGGCGCGGATGGAGTTGAGATGCCGGGTAATGTCCTCCGCTTCGAGCTGGTAAGAGCGGACCTGACTCTCACGATAACGGGCCAGCCGGTCCCCAGGCCACCGGAATACGCCAACGGCTTTATCGCCTTCAAACAGCTCGACGGCTCGCGTTTCTTTGCCGACGGCGCACTGCCTGCGCAGGAGAGCGAACTTGCAGCCCTTCAAGCGGCGCTTCGGGAAGACAAGCACATTCACATCACGGCGATAGTGAACCACGTGGTTTTTGAATCACCGAAGCTCATCTGGGTACATTTCGAGGCAACGGGGAACGGCGCAGATCTGGCGACGTCGCTAGTCAACGCGCTGAAGACCATTCACAGCCCGCAGCTCAACGTGACTGTGGTTCCCGGCACCGACATCGTTTTCGATCCGAGCGCCATTTTGCCGCCGAAGTTCCTGAAATTGTTTGACGAGGGATTTATCGAGCAGGTGGAGTCGATTTTCGTCTTCTATTTGCCGCGACCTGACGAGGGACGTTTGACCGTGGGACCAGTGAGAGCCAGGCCTGGCCTGGGCGTAGGACAAAGCTTCTACATCACGTTCCCGCTCTCGGGCGCAGCAGGTGAGGTAACTCTGAACATCGAGCTTGCCTTGCGTGCCGACGAAATCCAGCCCGTCGAGGATACGTTGCGAGCGGGCGGATTCAAAATCGCCGCCCAGCATAACAATTTCGTCGACGACCGTTCCCGGCTGTTTTTCGTGGACGCGACTGCATCATCTGAAGACGGTTTCTCTCTGGGCAACACGCTCTATGACGTGATTCAGATCATTCAGCAGAAATCGAGGCAGGATCGCGATCACGACTGGGACAATTATTGAGCGAGGCCCGATCTAAAGCAGAAAAAAGAGGCCGGTTTGCGCCGGCCTCTTCCTTTCCAGCGTAATTCAGTGTCCCGTGTACGTTATGTGCCAGATGGATCCCGAGCCGTCGTCGGTAACGAAGAGCGACCCGTCGTCGGCGACAGTGACGCCAACCGGCCGCCCCCATACGTGGCCGTCGGACGTGGTGAAACCGGTGAGGAAGTCCTCGTACTCACCATTAGCGCGACCGTTGTGCATGGGCACGACGATTACCTCGTATCCGGCACGCGCGGACTTGTTCCATGAACCGTGCTCTGCCGCGAAAGCATCACCCTTGTATTGGGCTGGGAATTCCGATCCCTCGTAGAAGGTCATTTCGAGCGAGGCGAAATGCGGCTGCAGCAGTACGTCAGGAGTAAGAACTTTGGACTTCAGTTCCGGATGACTACCCTGATGCCGCGGATCCTGCGTGCCGCCCATCCAATAATATGGCCAGCCATAAAACCCACCCTCCTGAACATGCGTGATGTAGTCGGGAACGAGATTGTCCCCAAGTCCGTCGCGCTCATTTGTCGAGCACCATAACTGTCCAGTTGTCGGGTTGATAGCCTCTCCCACACAATTGCGAATCCCATACCCATAGACCTTTACGAACTTGCCCTCGGGGGTGTACTCGAGAACGTCCGCTCGATGGTATTCCTCAGGATGCGTGTCGGGATCGTCGACGTTGGAGTGCGAGCCGACGGAGACGAACATACGCTTGCCGTCCTGCGAAAAAACTATGTCGCGCGTCCAATGCCCTCCGCCCCGGAGGCGTCCGCCACCGGGAAGATCAGTCAGTTTTTCTGCTGGTCCGGTCGCTTTCAAATCGCCGTTCTTGTAGGGGAAGCGAACAACAGAATCGGTGTTGCCGATGTACACCCATTGGGGATTCGGACCCAAAGGATAAAACGCAATTCCGAAAGGCTGACTGAGATTTTCCGCAAAGGTCGAGACTTCCTTTGGCTTGCCGTCGGCACCGACGCCTCGGAAGACCATCACCTTGTTCTGATAACTGATCGCGACAAACATGTCGCCATTCGGCGCGGTGCGGATGAGCCTCGGCTGATCAAGCCCGGTGTAGTACATGTCGACCTTGAAGCCGGCCGGAGCTTTCGGCCAAGCATTGTCAGGCCGCTTCACCAGGTCCGGGCCATTGTCTACGCTTTTGGTGGCATAGGGCGCAGGCAGGTCGGCGACAGTCAGTCTGCGGACCACCCCCGGCGCTTCTTTGGTGTAGTCGGTAAACGCAGCCTGCCCGGTAAGAACAGAGCCGGACGGCGAATTCTGTGACAGGACGGCAGCAGTAGAGCAGAAAAGAAATCCGACGGCCAACGGCGCAAAGAGCCTGCTGGTTCGAAGGGAAGTTTTCGGCATCTGGTTCCTCCAGAGGTAGTTAAGAGCAGAACAACGAAGAGGGGTACAGGTAAACGGTTCTAATTCAAATTTTTGGATGATGGGCGACTTGTGCCAGACTCAGCCTAATTTTGGCCAACTGTGGGTTTTCCCGGCAGTTGCTCGAGGCTCACCGGCGTGTTCACCAGCTTTTGCAGTAGCCCTCCGGGAATCGTGGCGGTCATGACCACTCGATTTTTCCCGTGCTCGACCTGCGCCGAGTCCAGGAGAGTCTTCAGGTCGGAATCCGTCATACCCGGAACCGCCCTGTCTTCAGCAGTGCGAGCAAAACTGAGTATGGCTTCGATGGAATCCGATGATGTCTTCGCCTCCGCATCATTGGGCGTAATCTCCTCAATGCGAAGCCGGGTCTTGCCGGTCCAAGTGAGCGATGCGATGAGTGTCGCATCAAACGTAAGCGGAAGCCTGATACCCATCAACTGCACTGACCCGGCCGAGTCGCTTAACGGAAGGCCGATCTGACCGACTCCCCAGGCCAGAGACAACAGCGGCACATCGCCGTAATGGGCTGCAAGAAGGGACGATCCAGTAAAGGGGAGGGCGGCCGTACGATACCGGTCCAGAATTGAGTGAATCTGCTCGGCGGAGGGTGTGTTGCTTACCGCTACCATGTCATATCCGAGGAGTGCCACCCGGACCGTTCGGCCCTCGCTTGGAATGTTGTAAATCTCGTGGCCGGCATAAGTCTCGGTCGAGGTTGACACGCCAGCCAGATATTTAGAAAGGCGCCGACCGTCGAAGTGCCCAACGAAAACCTCTGAGAAGGCGACAGGCCCATTGGGACCGTTGGGATCCGGCATGCGGTGAAGCGCAAACGCGGCTTCGTCGAGATCTCGTTCCGCCTGAATTCCTGTTTGATCGATAAACCGCTGGTATTCGGGATCGTGAAGCACGGGATGCTCATCAAAGTGGGTGGCGGCGCGCAGAGGGCGCAGGTTGATGTACACGATCCCATCAGACTCGGGTAGTAGCCGCGCGGCTTCCGGAGGCGCCTTTTTGCGCAGGTACACAGCTCCGGCAAGCAGCAGCAGAACCACGGCGACAATCGCGATAGTGACCCTGGTGCGTCGGTGCATTCTTGGAGGGGCGAGCTTTGCCCACTCATCCATCATCTCATTTCGAACAAACAAGCGGTACCGCCGCCTCGTGGTTCGTTCGCAGCACTGTCCGCCGTTGCTGACAGGTCTCCACTTCCAGCACAATGATTGCAGACATAACATGCCATTTGAAACGGGACAACGTGTCGGGGAGTACGAGGTCGTCCGAGTACTCGGAACAGGCGGCTTGGGCGAGGTATACGAGGTACGCCACGCGATCTCACAGCGCGCCGAGGCAATGAAAATTCTACTTCCCGATCAGCGGACCGGAGCTGAAATCGGCGAGCGCTTCCGGCGCGAGATTCAGATGTTGGGCGCTCTCAGTCATCCTCACATCGCGTCTCTGCATAACGCGTTTTATCACGAGGGCCAGCTCATCATGATCATGGAGTTGGTTTCCGGCGAAACTCTGCGTTCCAAGGCTATTCGCACAGTGCTTTCGGTACCGCAGGTTCTACGCTATGGCCGGCAGATTCTCTCCGCCCTCGAGTACGCGCACCAGCGCGGGGTTGTGCACCGCGACATGAAGCCCTCCAACATTATGATCACCGCGGAAGACGAGGTGAAGTTGCTTGACTTTGGCATCGCGATCAGTGACCGTTCGGCAGATCTTACTGCTCCGGGATTCGTTGTTGGGTCCATCAGCTACATGTCGCCGGAGCAAATCTCGGGGGACAAGGCCACTGTCAGGTCCGATATCTACGCTGTCGGCGTAACGCTCTATGAGGTGCTTACCGGCAAGCTTCCCGTCAGCGGCACCAGCAATTTCGCCATTATGCGCGCCCATCTTACCGAGCAGCCGCTTGCTCCCATTGAGCTGAATCCCGCGCTTCCTGCCGCTCTCTCCATCGCTATTCTGAAGGCATTGGAGAAGAAGCCCGAAGACAGGTTCACAAGCGCGCATGAGTTTCTGGCAACCCTCGACGCCGCTTCCTCCACCGGTCTGGAGGACGTGTACTCAATGCCAACCTCGCTGCTCCCGGTTTCCAGCAGTTCCGAACAAGGAGCTCAGGGCAAGGTGGCCCAGGTGCCGAAATCTGCTGCTCAGGAATTCCCCATCGGTGACATCACCAAAAAACTAGCGCTCTACATTGGTCCCATCGCCAGCGTTCTCGTTCGGAAACTTGCCGCGAAGTGCACGGACCTCAACCAGCTCTATAAAGAAGCCGCGGCCCACATCCCATCAGAGGCGGACCGCCAGCGCTTCCTGCAGTCGAGGAAAGGTTAGCCTCAGCCGTTTAGCAGTTCCATGGCCTTTTTCAGGCTGGTATGCATGCGATTGAACGAGGTAGTCACCTCGGCGATTTCGTCCTTGCCATTTACGGGCAGCGGCGGCAAATCAATCTCGCCGGTGGAAATGCGATCCGCGGCCTGGCTCACCTTACGCAGCGGACGGATGACGATGAAGTACATTCCGATGTCGATCAGCGCGATCGTCGCAAAGAAAATCGTTCCCAGGGTAATGAGCAGATTGCGAAGGCCGTCATTTGCCAGCTTGATCGGCAGTGACATGGGGACGGAGATAATCTGCGCTGCGACAATCTCGTTCTGATGCCAGCCAAACCCGTTTTGGGTGCCGTAGCGCTTGATCTGGGCTTTGGGCGCCACACTTGGGCTGCTATGGCAGGTCAGGCAGCCTGACTCAACGGCGATCGGCCGCGCCAGATATAGGGTCGGACCGACGGCGCTGTCGCGCTCCCCGACGACTTCCTTTTCGCTGGGATTGTTGCGGAAGTGGTTGACAATGTCGGCTTCCCAGTCGGTCGCCCGATCCGTCAGGTTGGTGGGGTTCAGCGTCGCTTCTTTGTAGGTGTAATCGGCGAAGTCGGAGCCGGACTTGCGCAGGCGGTTGAACGTGACAGTTGCGGCGTAGAAGGGGATTGTCTGAGGCAAAAAGTCGTTCTTGTGCTCTGGAGTGCTTTCGAGAATCGGGCTGATCTCTTCGTCGGTGTAGTCGCGTGTCGCTTTGGAACTGGCAGCCATCAGTTTGGCCTGATCGAGCACCGTGGTCTTTGCGTCTTCGAACAGGAAACTGCGGGCGTTGATGGCAATGAGCGCTAATCCAAGGCCGAAAACAACGATGAGCAGAAGATTGAACTTAGCGAGCAGCTTCATGGCATCCGTCTCCCGTGCGCGTTACAGCGCAGTTACTGCAACGGTGAATCGTTATCCTTGAGCGAGGGCAGTGCGGGCCGCCTTCTGACATCATCCTTGCGCCGCTTCTATGCCGATGGCGATTACGAAATAGTTTGCCGGCGTGCTCCCGACGTTTTTGAGTCCATGCATGGTGTTGGAAGCGGCATAACATACGCCCCCGGGGCCGACCTGCTGGGACTTGTCTCCCATGATGAATTCGACCGTACCTTCGCGGATGAGCATCAGCTCCGTATGGACGTGCTTGTGGGCAGGGTGAGGCATCTGGCCAGGCATGAGCGTGGTTTCATGCAACTCTATGGTTTCTCCGGTCGCGGTTACGCCACGCAGGACGGGACGTGTTGCGGCCCCATTGGGCGACCGGGTCACCGGCAATTTGTCAAAGGCAAACGACGCGGACTCGGATGGCAGAGATGAGGTTTCTGCGGCGGCAAAGGTGGTCTTTAGGAAGGCCGTCCCAAGCAGGGCGGCGGCTGGCAGGGTGGAATAGAGATCCCGGCGACTGAGGTTTTTCATCGCACCATCATAGGGTAGCAGGAGACGCCGTGCGACGCTGCATCGGCCGAAGACGGTTCATTGCAGGGCGGTCCCCATCATGCTAGAATCTCGTTTTGTACCCCTTTGGCAGCGGCGCTTTCGTGTGCCTGAAGCCAAAGCGGTACAGGCTGTTTTGGGCTGGCGTAGCTCAGCTGGTAGAGCATCTGATTTGTAATCAGACGGTCGGGGGTTCAAGTCCCTTCGCCAGCTCCAGACTCTCCAGGGCAAGACAGGCGCGAGCAGTGGCCGGTCGACACTCCGCTGACAAGTTCCGCAGCCAGCATCGAGATGGTTTGGAGCCATGCTCCGAGAGGTGGCGGATGTCCGGCAGAGGGGTTTTGAAGGTAGTGCACAGGTGGCCGAGTGGTTAATGGCAGCAGACTGTAAATCTGCCGCTCCTTGGAGCTACGGAGGTTCGAATCCTCCCCTGTGCACCAGAAGATTGGGTTGAGGTTGAAGCAGGTTGGAAGGCGGAAAGCGCAAACTGGTAGCGCTGGCCGGGCTGGCAATCCTGGCGGTTCTGGCTTGGCAGACGATGGATGCGGGCAGGATTCGCATGCTGGTTTTTGTGTTGCTGGGGGGATTTGCGCTTCGGATTGCGCTGATGGGCAGCCGCTCGCGGTACGAAGTGGAAGAGCCGTCGGAGTAGGTAGTAGCAGGAAGCTGATGTAGCTCAGTCGGTAGAGCACTCCCTTGGTAAGGGAGAGGTCACCGGTTCAATCCCGGTCATCAGCTCCAGAGTTTGAGAGCAGTCAGCAGTTCAGCGAGTCAGCAGGTCAGCAGCGGAAAAGGCTGATAAGCTGGCTCGCTTTGCCGAAGGCAGGCTGGCTCGCTGCAGTGGCGCGGGAGTAACTCAGTGGTAGAGTCACAGCCTTCCAAGCTGTTGGTCGCGGGTTCGATTCCCGTCTCCCGCTCCAGAGAATTTAGCGAAAGGCAGTAGCGGAGCCGGTTTGGCCGCCGTAGCAGGTAAGACGATGTTCGAACAGGCAGTTCTCCCCGTACAGGACGAGAAGACCTTCACCGATGTGCACGGGGCGCTGGAGAAGGCTTTCGCGCCGACCCGCGTGGCAGATTTTCTTCGCAGCGTGCAGCGCGCGAAGCTGCGGGCGCGGCAGTTTGAGGCGGTTTTGGCGGCTGGTTTGCTGGGCATGGATGCGTCGGCGAAATACGCAGCGCTCGGGGATTCGGACCGGGGACAGATTCGCGAGCGGTATCTGAGCATGGTCGAGCGCGTCGATCCGGCGATCCGGGCCAAGTTTTTGAAGGTGTACGCGTATTACTGAGGCGTTCTCGAGTTTGAAGTTTTCAGGAGAAGGAAATGGCGAAGGAGAAATTTGACCGTTCGAAGCCGCACGTGAATGTGGGGACGATCGGGCACATTGATCACGGCAAGACGACGTTGACGGCGGCGATCACGAAGGTGTTGTCGAAGCACAACCCGAACAACAAGTTCCGCTCGTTCGACACGATTGATAATGCTCCTGAGGAGCGGGAGCGCGGCATCACCATTGCCACGGCGCACGTGGAGTACGAGACGGCGAAGCGTCACTATGCGCACGTCGACTGCCCCGGCCACGCCGACTACATCAAGAACATGATCACCGGCGCAGCACAGATGGATGGCGCGATCCTGGTGGTGGCTGCGACCGACGGACCGATGCCGCAGACCAAGGAGCACGTGCTTCTGGCCCGCCAGGTGGGCGTGCCCTACATTGTGGTGTTCCTGAACAAGTGCGATGCGGTTGAGGATCCGGAGCTGACGGATCTGGTGGAGATGGAAGTGCGCGAGCTTCTGTCGAAGTACAACTTCCCGGGCGATGATGTGCCGGTGATTCGCGGGTCTGCGCTGGGCGCGCTGAACGGCGAGGAGAAGTGGGAGAAGACGATCGACGAGCTGATGGACGCGGTGGATGCGAATGTTCCTCTGCCGGCGCGTGCAATTGATCAGCCGTTCCTGATGCCGATCGAAGACATCTTCTCGATCTCGGGCCGCGGCACGGTGGTGACGGGCAGGATTGAGCGTGGCAAGGTGAAGGTGGGCGAGGAAGCCGAGATTGTGGGCTTCCGCGAAACCAGAAAGACGGTTGTCACGGGCGTGGAGATGTTCAAGAAGCAGCTGGATGAAGGCCTGGCCGGCGACAACGCGGGACTTCTGCTGCGCGGTATTCCGAAGGAAGATGTCGAGCGCGGGATGGTTCTGGCGAAGACCGGCTCGATCACGCCGCACACCAAGTTCAAGGGCGAGATCTACGTTCTGTCGAAGGAAGAGGGCGGCCGTCACACGCCGTTCTTCAACGGCTATCGTCCGCAGTTCTACTTCCGTACGACGGACGTGACGGGGTCGGCGAAGCTGCCTGAGGGCACGGAGATGGTGATGCCGGGCGACAACATTTCGCTGGAGATCGAGCTGCACACTCCGGTGGCCATGGAGAAGGGCCTGCGTTTTGCGATCCGCGAGGGCGGACGCACCGTCGGCGCCGGAACGATTACCGACATCCTGCAGTAAGGATTGGCCGGTGCTGCGCGCGCAAAACGCGGCTGACGGCGCAAGGCGCTCATGGCGGCATCGGAAAGAGATGGATTCAGGGGTGAACGAGTTTGAAGCCCGGCTTCTGCGGTAGAAGAGGGGCCAGGTTTCAGTTAGGATAAAAAGATGCGCGAAATCGTGACATTACAGTGTCCGGTGTGTAAAGAGCGGAACTACTCGACGACGAAGAACAAAAAGACGACTACCGGCCGTCTAGAGTTCTCGAAGTTCTGCAGGCGTTGCCGCAAGCACACGGATCACAAGGAAACCAAATAGGACAGCTACCAGCCCCTAGCTTTTAGCCTCTGGCTAAGAGCTAAAGGCTAGAAGCTAAAGGCTAAACAGGGGCGTAAGCTCAACGGTTAAACTGTCGGTCTCCAAAACCGAACTTGGGGGTTCGAATCCCTCCGCCCCTGCCAGAATTAAACTGGAAGTAGCGGCTGACCAGCGATGGCGCCGGGGAGCAGGGCATGCCCGTAGCAGAAAAGAAATCGATAGCCAAAGCGGGACCGCCGCCGAGCGAGAGCAATCCGCTCAGTCGAGTGACCGGTGTCTTCGAGCGCACGCGCGACTTTCTCAAAGACGTACGCAGCGAAATACGCAAAGTGGTGACGCCCACTCGGGCAGAAGTGCGCGCGACGACTACGGTCGTCATCGTCACGGTCTTCGCTTTTGCCGCGTTTTTCTACGTGGTGGATTCGGGGCTTGACTGGGTGCTTCGGTCCCTGTTGCATGCACTGGGAAGCGCGCAGTAAGCGAGAGCGAAGAGGATGTTGATGGCGGAAGAAATCGATAACGGCAATGGCGGCGGAGTTGGGGGAAGCGTATCTCCAGGACAGCTCGAGCCCGCGGCAAATGAGCGCTTCAAGTGGTATATCATCCACGCCTATTCCGGCTTTGAGCGTAAAGTGCGCGAATCAATCGAAAGCCGGGTCCAGGCATTTGGCCTGCAGAACAAGATTGGCCGCGTGATGATTCCTACAGAGCCGGTCACGGAGATCATCAATGGCAAGAAGCGGACGGTAGAGCGAGTCTTCCTGCCCGGCTACGTTCTCGTGGAGATGGATCTCGACAACGACCTGTGGCACGTGATCAAGAACACCCCTCGGGTCACCGGATTTCTGGGTACGGGGGACAAGCCGGTCGCACTGAGTGAAGAGGAAGTCAGCTCGATCCTCTTCCGCAGCGAAACAGCGAAGGACAAGCCCCGGCTCAAGATCAAGTTTGCAAAGAACGAGTCGGTGCGCATTACCGAAGGACCGTTTGCGAACTTCAATGGCGTGATCGACGAAGTCAACGAGGACCGCGAGACCGTGAAGGTCATGGTCACGATTTTTGGGCGATCGACTCCGGTCGAACTCGAATTCGGCAAGGTCGAGAAGGTTGAGCAGTAATCAGGTTTAAGCACGAGAGAATTTGGCGAAGCGAATAGCCGCCGCAAAGAAAGGTTCAAAGCAATGGCACCACCAAAGAAAGTTCAGACTCAGGTCAAGCTTCAGATCGAAGCCGGCAAGGCGACTCCTGCGCCTCCGGTTGGTCCGGCTCTCGGCCAGGCCCAGGTCAACATCATGGAGTTCTGCAAGCAGTTCAATGCGCGTACGCAGAACAAAGAGATGGCGGGCCTCATTATCCCGGTTGTCATCACTGTTTATGTCGATCGCAGCTTTACGTTTGTCACCAAGACGCCGCCAGCAGCGGTGCTGCTCAAGAAGGCAGCCAACCTGGCAAAGGGTTCGGGCACGCCGAACAAGGACAAGGTGGGAAAGGTGACTGAGGCTCAGGTGTTGGACATCGCCAAGCAAAAGATGCCCGACCTGAATGCCGCGTCGGTGGAAGCCGCTGTCAAGAGCATCAAGGGCACGGCGCGCTCGATGGGGATCGAAGTCGTCGCGTAGAAGAGCCGTACAAGCATGTTTCTCGGTGGAAATCGCACGAGAGACATGTCATACTTATAAATGCGCCTCTTCGTGAGGCGCCGCAGCACATACCACGGCCGGGCAGGCACCAGCGACCGAGCGGTGGGAGACGAGGAAGCATGTCGAGAAGAGTCAGCAAGAATGTCGCGAAGGCGCGCGCGGCTGTTGAGAAACGCCCTTATGCACTCCAGGATGCGGTTCCGCTCCTGCAGAAAGTCAAGTTCGCAAAGTTTGATGAGACGGTCGATCTGACGCTCCGTCTTGGTGTGGATCCCAAGCACGCCGATCAGATGGTACGCGGCACGGTGGTTCTGCCGCACGGCTTGGGCAAGTCCAAGAAAGTTGCCGTCATCACGAGCGGCGATCGCCTTAAGGAAGCTGAAGCAGCTGGCGCTGAGATCGTCGGTGGCGAAGATCTGGTCGAGAAAATCCAGAAAGAGAGCTGGACGGATTTCGACGCTCTGATTGCGACGCCGGACATGATGAAGTCCGTCGGACGCCTAGGTAAGGTGCTTGGTCCGCGTGGCCTGATGCCTAACCCGAAGACTGGCACCGTTACCAGCGATGTGGCTGCGGCTGTGCGTGAGATCAAAGCCGGTAAGGTCGAGTTTCGCACCGACAAGACGGCCCTGGTGCATGTCCCGGTGGGCAAGCTCTCGTTTACGCCGGAAAAGCTGGTCGAGAACGCGCAGACGGTTATCTCGAGCGTGGTTCGCGCCAAGCCTTCTGCGGCCAAGGGCAAGTACATCAAGGGCATTACGCTCAGCTCGACGATGGGCCCGGGCATCTCGCTGGACAGCTCGATTGCGGACGCCGCAGCAAAGGCGTAAGAGATACAGCCTCTAGCTTCTAGCTTCTAGCCGCTAGTAAGCCAAGATGGGGCGCTTATCGGACACTCGCGAACGGCGAGTCCGACCGAGAAGGGATGAGCTAGGAGCTAGTAGCTGGAAGCTAGAGGCTTATTTTTATGGCATTGACCAAGGCAAAGAAGGCAGAAAAGGTCGAGCAGCTCGCGAAAGAGCTTGAAGGCTCGACCAGTGCTATCGTCGGCACCTTCGCGAAGCTGACCGTTGCGCAGGACTTTGAGCTGCGCAAGACGGTGCGCAACGCGGGCGGCCGCTATCGCGTACTCAAGAACAAGCTTGCCGCGCGGGCATCGAAGGGCTCGCAGATTGAGGCAGCTCTCCAGGGGTTGAAGGGCGTGTCTTCGGTGGCTTATACCACGGGCGATCCCGTCGCGCTGGCCAAGGCACTCTCGTCGTGGGTCGAGGAGAATGCGCAGTTCACCTTCAAGCTGGGCAT
This sequence comes from uncultured Acidobacteriaceae bacterium, assembly GCA_963782175.1. GTDB lineage: Bacteria > Acidobacteriota > Terriglobia > Terriglobales > Acidobacteriaceae > Silvibacterium. The sequence goes on along the minus strand of CAWAIX010000001.1, from coordinate 323,918 downwards.
TGTCGACAGCAAGGTGATCAATGTCGACGAGGTAAAGGCACTCGCGACGATGCCGGGCAAGGAAGAGATTTTCGCGAAGCTCCTTTTCCTCATCAATTCTCCCGCGCAGCGTCTGGCAACGGTTATCAACGCTACGGGCCGCGATCTGGCCGTGGTGATCAACCAGGCAGTCGAGCAGGGCAAGTTTTCAGGCGCACAGGCTTCCGCCGCGCCATCGCAGGCCTCGGAGCACCCACCGGTAGCGGAAGCTGCAGCAGTAGAGGCGGCTCCTGCAGCCGACGCTGTTCCCGCGATCGAAGAGCCGGCCGCCGTGCCGGAAGTTTCAGGCGGAGAAGCAGCCGCCAGCGAATAGCGGATTGCTATTGGCTAGGAGTTGGGAAGTTTCAGCCGTAAGCAGGTTTGAGGGGTGCTGGGTCTGGGCACATCGGAAACCTCAGGACAGGCGGGCGGAAACCGGAACCCGATAGGGTAGGTGTCCGGCGCAACAAAAATTAGCAGTACTGAAATAAGCTTTACTGGAGAGAATCATGGCGGATTTACAGCAATTGGAAGATCAGATCGTTGGGCTCAGCCTGCTGGATGCGGCGGCCCTTGTGAAGAAGCTCGAGGAGCGTCTTGGCGTTTCCGCAGCAGCGGCGGCCCCGGTCGTGGTGGCTGGCGGTGCGGCGGCCGGCGCAGCGGCTCCGGCTGCTGCTGAGCAGACCGAGTTCAGTGTCATCTTGAAGGATGCAGGCGCGAACAAGATCGCAACCATCAAGGCTGTTCGCGAAGTCACCTCGCTTGGCCTCAAGGAAGCCAAGGACCTGGTCGACGGCGCGCCCAAGCCTCTGAAGGAGGGCGTCAGCAAGGAAGACGCCGAGGCGATCAGGAAGAAGTTCGAAGGCGTTGCGACCGTCGAGGTCAAGTAACAGCAACATTCGGTGGGGTTTGCGGGCGGAAGGTTAGCCGCTCGCAAATTCCACGCCCAGTCTCGGGTAGGGAAATCGGCCTGCCGCGATGCTAAGTGTTGCGAGCAAGTTGCATGCCAAACCGGAACGCGCTATCATTGTGAATGCACGTTCCGTCGATTTTTCCTGGGCAGAGAAGGCGAATCACTCCGGAACGTGGTTTCAATTCCGATAACTCGATGATATGACCGAGGCAGCAAGTCCCTGTTCAGGGTGCTTGATAGTCGGCTCGAGGAATCGTGAACGGTGCTTTCGAAGTATTAATCCGGTGGCTTTTAAGACCGGCGTATCTACAGGATAATCGGCGGGCCTGTGGATATGATTTGCGATCGGCTGTAAGGCGGCGAACACGCAGTATTGCAAGCGGCGGGAATCTGAAATTCTGACGATATTCAGTGCACAATTCGGTTGTGGCGCTCGCGAGACGTCCTGTCTCTGCGAGCGTTCGTCCGTTATTTCGGCAGAATTATTCCAGCCCTTGAGCCTGTCTCGCTCCTTTCCTTCCGGTCCCGCCATCAATCTGCCGGCCAGCTAGACCGGCGCAACTCCATTGGGACGCAGGATGGTCCCAGAGAGTTTCTTGAGCAAAACGGAAGGCTACGCCCGCGTGGGCATTCCGTGCAAGTGGAACCGCCGGCGAGGCACCAGGTGGCCGACGGAAATGAACGCGACGTCTTCTCCGAACGAGGCGGAGCAGATGCGAATCGCGTGGAACGCATGTAGCAAAAGGAGGCACCGCGTGACTCGGGCGGTTCCTCCTCCTCTGGCGGATGTTGCCGGAGCCTCGTATCGACGAGTCTTGAGGAGTCACGCATGCCCAACGAGAATCGCGCCCTTCGCAGCCGTCTCGATTTTTCAAAAATTCCTACATCCATTCAGATTCCAAACCTGATTGAAGTTCAGCGGCGCTCCTACGAGCGTTTTCTGCAGATGGATAAGCTGCCTAAAGAGCGCGAAGACAACGGCCTGCAGTCCGTCTTCACATCTGTTTTTCCGATTACCGATTTCCGCAATATCTCTCAGCTTGATTTCGTTGATTACTCCATCGGCAACTGGGAGTGCAAGTGCGGCCACCTTAAGGGACTGCACCACCTGCGTACAGCCTGCGTGAACTGCGGCAACACGGTCATTACCGACCCGTTCCACCCCGGCGATGTGCTTTGCTCGAAGTGCGGCACCTACAACAAGAACACGCCGGATTTCTGCAACAAGTGCGGCGACCCTGTGGGTCTGCAGCTCAAGTACGACCAAGCTGAGTGCGAAGAGCGCGGCATGACCTATTCTGCTCCACTGAAGGTGACGGTACGCCTTACCATCTACGACAAGGATCCGGAGACTGGCGCGAAGACCATTCGCGATATCAAGGAGCAGGAAGTCTTCTTTGGCGATATTCCACTAATGACGCAAAACGGCACGTTCATCGTGAACGGCACCGAGCGCGTTATTGTGTCGCAGTTGCATCGCTCCCCGGGCGTTTTCTTCGAAACGGCGAACAACCGCACCTATTTTCTGGGCAAGATCATTCCTTATCGCGGCTCGTGGGTGGAGTTCGAGTTCGACCAAAAGAACACGCTCTACGTCCGCATCGACCGTAAGCGCAAGTTCCTGGGAACGATCTTCCTTCGCGCTCTGGGCCTGCGCAACGACGACGAAATCCTCAAGACCTTCTACACGGTCGACAAAATCGCGGTGAAGGACGGTAAGCTCTTCTGGACTATTGACGAGAGCGGCGACAAGCCCACGCATTTGCTGGGCGCGAAGCCCGCACACGCCATCGTCTCCAAGGGCGAGGAGATCGCTCATTCCGGCCGAAAGGTTTCGCCCTCAATTCTGAAGGCGCTGCGCCACGCGAAGATTTCGGAAGTTGAGATCGAGGCCGCCGAACTCGATGGCGCCGTCACAGCGTCAGACGTGGTCGACACGGCGACCGGCGAGGTCTTCCTCGAGGCCAACACCGAGCTGACCTCCGACAAGCTACACAAGATCATCGAGAGCGGCGTTACGCATATCGAGGTCTTCTTCCCCGAACGCGACGATGTGGGCAACATCATCACCAACACGCTGCGTCGTGACTCTGTGCGCAAGCCGGAAGAGGCGCTCATCGAGATCTACCGCAAGCTGCGCCCTGGCGACCCGCCGACGCTCGACACCGCGACTGCCCTTTTCGAAGGCATGTTCTTCGATCCGCGCAAGTACGATTTCTCGCGCGTGGGCCGTCTCAAGTTCAACATCAAGCTCTATGAAAACGCGGAGGCGGCTCCTCTCGATCGCCGCACGCTGACGCCCGAGGATTTCTACGCAACGATCAAGTACCTGCTGAGGCTGCGTAAGAACATCGGCACGGTGGATGACATCGATCACCTCGGCAACCGCCGCGTTCGCGCGGTCGGTGAGTTAATGGAGAACCAATTCCGCATCGGCTTGGTCCGCATGGAACGCGCCATCAAAGAAAAGATGAGCGTGTACCAGGAGATGTCGACAGCGATGCCGCACGACCTCATCAATGCAAAGCCGGTCATGGCTGCCATCCGCGAGTTCTTCGGTTCATCGCAGCTCTCGCAGTTCATGGACCAGACGAACCCGCTCTCAGAGATCACGCACAAGCGTCGTCTGTCCGCGCTCGGGCCGGGCGGTCTGTCGCGAGAGCGCGCAGGATTCGAAGTCCGCGACGTTCACCCCACACACTACGGTCGCATCTGCCCGATCGAGACCCCGGAAGGCCCGAACATCGGTCTGATCAGCTCGCTCTCGTGCTTTGCGCGCATCAACGAGTACGGCTTCATCGAGTCGCCGTATCGTAGAGTTGCTAATGGTCGGGTTCTTGACTTCGTGCAGGTCACCAACGCTGGCGAAAGCGGCTTGCGAGTTGGCGAGCACATCGAGAAGTCCGAAGTGTTCAAGCTGAACGCGCAGTTGAAGAAGGAGAAGAAGCGGTCGGTCGAATTTGAGCCGTTCTCCTTCTACCTTTCGGCGTGGGAAGAAGACCGTCACACGATTGCGCAGGCGAACATCGACTTGGACGAGAACGGAAACATTACCGAAGAGCTGGTAAACGCTCGCCGGCAGGGCAACTTCGTACTTGTTAATCGGGATGAAGTGGACTATGTCGACGTCAGTCCCAAGCAGCTGGTATCGGTGGCCGCCTCTCTCGTGCCTTTCCTCGAGCACGACGACGCAAACCGCGCACTGATGGGCGCGAACATGCAGCGCCAGTCTGTGCCTCTGCTTGTTTCCGAGGCGCCGTTTGTCGGAACCGGCATGGAAGGCGTGACTGCCCGCGACTCTGGCGCCGTCATCCTGGCACGCCGCAACGGAATTGTCGATTCGGTCGACTCCGAGCGCATCATCGTTCGTGTGGAGGGTGAGCATCACCCCACGCAGCTGTCGCGTGAGGTTGGTTCGGACATCTATCAGTTGATCAAGTTCAAGCGGTCGAACCAGAACACCTGCATCAACCAGAAGCCGATCGTCCGGCAGGGCGACCGTGTGGTGAAGGGCGAGGTGATCGCCGATGGACCGTGCACGGAGCAGGGAGAACTCGGTCTTGGCCGTAACGTGCTCGTCGGCTTTATGCCGTGGCGCGGTTACAACTTCGAAGACGCGATCCTGATCTCGGAAAAGCTGGTCCGCGAGGACTACTACACCTCGGTACACATCGAGGAGTTCGAGATCGAGGCGCGGGACACGAAGTTGGGGCCGGAGGAAATCACCCGTGATATCCCCAACGTGAGCGAGCATGCGCTGCGCGACCTTGACGAGAGTGGAGTCATCCGGATCGGCGCGAAGATCAAGCACAACGACATCCTCGTAGGCAAGGTAACGCCGAAGGGCGAGACGCAGCTAACTCCTGAAGAGAAGCTGCTCCGCGCCATCTTCGGTGAGAAGGCCGGCGACGTTCGCGATGCTTCTCTCACCTGTCCTCCGGGTATCGAGGGCACGGTGGTTGACGTTCGTATCTTCTCCCGCAAGGGTCAGGAGAAGGACGAGCGTGCGAAACAGATCGAAGCCGATCAGGTTGCGCGGCTGGAGAAGAACCTCGCCGATGAGATCCGTATTCTCACCGACGAGCGGCTGAAGCGCCTGGAAGCGATTCTCGGCGGCAAGGTGGTGTTGGCCGACCTTCACGACGAGCGTACCAACAAGCGCCTGCTTGTGAAGGACGCGGTTCTCGATCGCGATGCCATCGAGCGCATATCGACCAAGAATCTGAAGCGCATCCGCTATGCCGACAAGGATCCGCGCGTGAACGAGCAGATCGACGAGATCGAAGAGATGACCTCGCGCCAAATCGACGTTCTGCGCAAGATCACCAACGAGAAGATCGCCAAGCTGCAGAAGGGCGATGAGCTCGCGCCCGGCGTCATCAAGCTGGTCAAGGTCTACGTCGCCATGAAGCGCAAGCTATCGGTCGGCGACAAGATGGCCGGACGCCACGGTAACAAGGGCGTCATCGCGCGCATCCTGCCCGAGGAAGACATGCCGTATCTGCCCGATGGAACTCCAGTGGAGATTGTGCTCAATCCACTTGGCGTGCCTTCGCGTATGAACGTCGGTCAGATCCTCGAGACGCACCTAGGCTGGGCCGCGCACGAACTCGGCACGCAGGTGGCTGCGCTCGTGAAGCAGAATCAGGACGCGAATGCCATTCGCGAAATCTTCAAGGAGAAGTTCGCGAACACAGCTACGCTGCGCCAGCTGCTCGAGCTTGACGACGAGCAGACGGTTCGCGTGGGCCTCGGCATGGCGCGTGGCATCTGGTTCGGCACCGCGGTCTTCGACGGCGCCAAGGAAACCGAGATCAAGGCGCTTCTTGCTGCAGCCGGTCTGCCGGCTTCGGGCAAGACGCCGCTCTTTGACGGGATGACAGGCGAGCAGTTCGAGCAGCCGGTAACGGTGGGGTACATCTACATGCTCAAGCTGTCGCACCTGGTCGACGACAAGATCCACGCTCGCTCCATCGGGCCGTACTCGCTCATCACGCAGCAGCCGCTGGGTGGTAAGGCGCAGTTCGGTGGACAGCGCTTCGGAGAAATGGAAGTGTGGGCGCTCGAAGCTTACGGCGCCGCCTACATTCTTCAGGAACTGCTCACCGCCAAGTCCGACGACGTCTATGGCCGCACCAAGATTTATGAGGCCATTGTTAAGGGCGAAGCAGCGATCGAGCCTGGCGTGCCCGAGTCATTCAATGTGCTCATTCGCGAGTTGCAGTCACTCTGCCTCGACGTGGAGCTCATGAAGATGACTCCCGACGGCGAAGCGAAGAAGCAGCCACTGCCCACGCTGGCAGCCGCCGACTAAAAGCAGCCATTCGCTGGAGCGATCCGGCGAATGGCCGCGCAAAAGATTGAAGCGGTACTCTCACAAAGAGCGCCGCAGGTTAAGAACAGAAGCAACCGCAGCTGAGAGCTGACGGCAATAAGCCAGAAGCCAGCTGCAAGGAGGAACACCTTGTACCGTTCCAGCCCGTTTGAACTGACAAGCCCGATCACCGACTTTGACGCAATTCGCATCCAGCTGGCGTCGCCGGAGAAAATCCGCAGCTGGTCGCATGGCGAAGTCACCAAGCCGGAAACCATCAACTACCGTACCTTCAAGCCGGAGCGTGACGGACTCTTCTGCGCCCGCATCTTTGGCCCGGTCACCGACTGGGAGTGCCTCTGCGGCAAGTACAAGCGCATGAAGCACCGCGGAGTCATCTGCGACAAGTGCGGCGTCGAAGTCACCGTCTCCAAGGTGCGCCGTGAGCGCCTGGGCCACATCGAACTGGCATCGCCCTGCTCGCACGTGTGGTTCTTCAAGGGACTGCCTTCGCGTATCGGCCATCTGCTCGACATTTCACTGCGCGATCTCGAGAGCGTGCTCTACTTTGAAAGCTACGTTGTCGTCGATCCCGGCGACGCTCCCGTCCGCGAGCGCGAGATCATCAAGGACGAGACCCGCTTCCGCGAACTCGACACCCAGTACCGCCCCACCGGCTTCAAGGGCATGATGGGCGCCGAGGCTATCAAGGAGCTGCTCAAGCGCGTCAACGTGGACGAACTGGCGACCGAGCTGCGCGAGCGCATGAAGGCCGAGACCTCGCTACAGAAGCGTCTGAAGTATGCCAAGCGCCTGAAGGTAGTCGAGGCCTTTCGAAAGTCCGGCAACAAGCCGCACTGGATGATCCTCGATGTGATTCCGGTTATTCCGCCAGAACTTCGCCCGCTCGTGCCTCTGGACGGCGGCCGCTTCGCCACGTCGGATCTCAATGATCTCTATCGCCGCGTGATCAACCGTAACAACCGCCTCAAGAAGCTCATGGACCTCCATGCGCCTGAGGTGATTGTCCGCAACGAAAAGCGCATGCTGCAGGAAGCTGTTGATGCTCTCTTCGATAACGGCCGGCGCGGCCGCGTGCTGCGGGGTGCGAATAACCGTCCGCTGAAGTCCCTATCCGACACTCTCAAGGGCAAGCAGGGCCGCTTCCGCCAGAACCTGCTTGGCAAGCGAGTCGACTACTCGGGCCGTTCGGTCATCGTTGTAGGACCAGAATTGAAGCTGCACCAGTGCGGTCTTCCCAAGAAAATGGCTCTCGAGCTCTTCAAGCCCTTCATCTATCACCGGCTTGAACAGACCGGCCACTGCACGACCATCAAGCAAGCGAAGGAAATGGTCGAGTTGCAGGAGCCCATCGTGTGGGACATCCTCGAGGAAGTGATCAAAGACCACCCGGTGCTGTTAAACCGTGCTCCAACGCTCCACCGTCTTGGCATTCAGGCCTTCGAGCCTGTGCTAGTTGAGGGCAAAGCCATCAAGATTCACCCGCTCGTCTGCACCGCCTTCAACGCTGACTTTGACGGCGACCAGATGGCCGTGCACATTCCACTGTCTCCGGAAGCGCAGGTAGAAGCCAGCGTGCTGATGCTCGCCTCACACAACATCCTGTCGCCGGCGTCGGGCCAGCCGATCACTGTGCCTACGCAGGACATGGTTCTCGGCCTCTACTATCTGACCAAGGCGCGCAAGGGGGCCAAGGGCGAGGGTCGTGTCTTCGCGAGCGTCGAAGAAGTGCTGATGGCGCTCGAAGCCAAGGAAGTCGAGACGCTCTCACCGATTCGTCTGCGCTACAGCGGTCCCGTCCTCGACATGACCACGGCGTACGACGATCAGGATCTGACGCACACCGAGCCGGTGATGTATGACAAGCAGTACATCTCGACCACGGTGGGCCGAGCCATCCTGAACGACGCTCTTCCTGAGGGAATGCCTTACGTCAACGGCTTGCTCAAGAAGAAGGGTATCGGGCAGCTGGTCAACTACTGCTACCTCAACCTCGGGCTCGAAGTCACGGTCAAGATGCTCGATCGCATCAAGGAGCTGGGCTTCCAGTTCGCGACGCGTTCGGGTCTTTCCGTCGGCCTGGATGACATGGTCATTCCGGAGACCAAGTATCCCGTCGTGCGCGATGCTGAGAAGCAGCGCTTCGCGGTTCAGCAACAGTATCTTGACGGTGCGATCACCAACGGCGAGCGCAACAACAAGGTCATTCAGTTGTGGTCGACGGTGACGGAGAAGGTCGCCGACGAAATGTTCAACAATATGAAGGAAGCCGACAAGGCCGGCGCCATGAACCCGATCTATATCATGGCCGACTCCGGCGCTCGTGGATCGAAGCAGCAGATCCGTCAGCTGTCCGGCATGCGCGGACTCATGGCCAAGCCCTCGGGCGAGATCATCGAGACTCCTATCACGGCGAACTTCCGTGAAGGGCTCACCGTGCTCGAGTACTTCATTTCCACGCACGGCGCGCGCAAGGGTCTTGCTGACACCGCTCTCAAGACCGCTGACTCCGGCTACCTGACCCGCCGACTCGTCGACGTGGCCCAGGACGTCATCGTCAGCGAGAAGGATTGCGGCACCGTTGAAGGCATCTACGTGATGCCAATTGTCGAATCCGGCGAGATCATCGAGCCGCTGCGCGACCGCATCATCGGCCGCGTGTCGCTTGAGAAGCTGAAGGACTTCGAAGGCAACGTCATTGTTGACGTGAATCAGGAGATCAACGAAGAGATCGCCTCGGCGATTCAGGCTGCCGGCATCGAGCGCGTCAAGATTCGCTCTGTGCTCACCTGCGAATCGCGGCGCGGTGTCTGTGTTCTCTGCTATGGCCGCAACCTCGGTTCAGGCCGGATGGTTGAGCTCGGCGAAGCGGTTGGCGTCATCGGAGCTCAGTCCATCGGCGAGCCGGGAACGCAGCTCACGATGCGTACCTTCCACATCGGTGGTACAGCCTCCAGAGTCTCCGAGCAGTCGCGCCTTGATGCCAAGAACAATGGCTCGATCCGCTTCGTTAACCTGGTCACGGTGCGCTCGAAGCAGGGCGGCCTGGTTGCCATGAACCGCTCTGGAGCAATTGCCGTGCTCGACGACCGTGGTCGCGAGAAGGAGCGCTACCAGATCGTTTACGGTGCTCGGCTCAAGGTGGAAGAAGGCCAGCCGGTCGAGCTCGGGCAGGTTCTTGCCGAGTGGGACCCGTACACCTTCGCCATCCTCACTGAGATCGGCGGCACCGTGCAGTTCAAGGACCTGCAGGAAGGCATCACGCTGAACGAAGAAGTGGACGAGGTTACCGGCCTTTCGCGCCTGGTTGTCTCGGAATCCTCCGACGAAAAGCGCCAGCCTGCGATCATCATCAAGGGAGCCAAAGGCAACAAGCGTTACCTGATGCCCTCGCGCGCTCACCTGATGATTCAGGACGGAGACGAGGTCTTTCCCGGCGACATCCTTGCCAAGATTCCGCGCGAAACCACGCGCACCAAGGACATCACCGGTGGTCTGCCCCGCGTCGTCGAGCTCTTCGAAGCCCGCAAGCCCCGCGAAACCGCCATCATCAGCGAAATCGATGGTGTGGTGAAGTTCGGCGAAGTTTCGAAGGGTCAGCGCAAGATCTACGTCACCGCCGACAACGGAGAAGAAAAGGAGTACTCCGTGCCGCGCGGCATCCATGTCAACGTGCAGGAGGGCGAGCGTCTGAAGGCCGGCGAACCGCTGATGGATGGTCCGCTTAACCCGCACGACATTCTTGCCGTGCTCGGTGAGAAGGAACTGCAGAGCTACCTGGTAAACGAAATCCAGGAAGTCTACCGGCTCCAGGGCGTGGCCATCTCCGACAAGCACATTGAGACTATCGTTCGGCAGATGCTCCGCTGGGTGAAGATCGAGGAAGTCGGCGACACCAGCTTCCTGCTCGAGCAGCAGGTCGACAAGTTCCGCTTCCGCGAAGAGAACGATCGCGTGATCGCCAACGGAGGACGCCCGGCCATCGGCCGTCCACTCCTGCTCGGCATCACCAAGGCTTCGCTCTCGACCGACAGCTTCATCTCGGCGGCGTCCTTCCAGGAGACCACGCGTGTGCTGACCGAGGCGTCGATCAACGGCGCCGTCGACAACTTGCGCGGCCTCAAGGAGAACGTCATCGTCGGTCGTCTCATCCCGGCCGGAACGGGCATGGAGTACTACCGCAACATCCAGCTCTCACCGGAACTCGAGGAAGCGGCCCAGCGCGTTCAGCAGGAAGTCACCGAAGCGCACGAAGCGTATGAGCGCGAACTCGAAATGATGCGTCAGGAAGGCGAAGCCGAAGAAATGGCTGCATCTGAGTAGGCGATTCGTCCAGGCAGGCGTGCCATCAACAACTAAAAAAGCCCGGCTAAATGCCGGGCTTTTTTATGCCAAATCCAGATACTCATCGGCATCCGTCAGAGCCGCAATCCATCAGCGTACTCAACCTTCCCCAAGATTCCATGCCATCATAAATGCGGTCATGGCCACGCTATATCCTATTTACAACCTCTGAGGTTCAACCATGGCGACTTTAACCACCGCTCCGGCGGCCTCTACCGCAACTGGCGATACCCCTTGGTATCTGTGGTGCGCAGCCCTCGCCGTCACCTCCGTCACGATCGGCGCCCATTGGGATGTCTCGTGGCACCGTTCCATCGGCCGCGACAGCTTTTGGACGCCAGCCCACATGGCCATTTATCTATGCGGAGTACTGGCCGGTATTTACAGCGGTTATTTGATTCTCGCAACGACATTCCTGCGACCGCCAAAGCTGGTAGCCTCCTCGGTCCGGGTCTTCGGCTTTCGCGGCCCGCTAGGCGCTTTTCTTGCTGCCTGGGGAGGCATTGCGATGCTAACCTCGGCGCCTTTCGACAATTGGTGGCATAACGCCTATGGCCTCGACGTAAAGATCGTCTCTCCGCCGCACACAGTACTCATGCTGGGCATCTGGGCGGTGTGCCTCGGGTCGCTGTTTCTGATCGTGGCGGCGATGAACCGTGCCGAGGTTGCAACGGGTCAGGAGAGTACCCAATTTAAGCAACTGCAGTGGCTGATGCTATATATCTCTGGCCTGCTCTTGATTCTCTCCATGTTCTTCCGCATGGAATACACGTGGGATATCTACCTGCACAGTTCGCGGGCCTATATTGCATGCACCCTGGGTACGCCGCTCTACTTCGCTGCAATTCACGTTGCCTCGCGAAATCGCTGGGCCGCGACATGGATCAGCGCCATCTACACTGTTTTCGTCTGCGGGCTCATCCTCGTACTGCCGCTCTTTCCAGCCGAACCCAAGCTGGGTCCCGTTTATCAGCACGTCACGCAGTTTATTCCGCCCAAGTTCCCGATCCTGCTTATCGTGCCCGCTGTCTGCATCGATCTGCTGCTTAGCTATGGCAAAAGCTGGAAGCCTTGGCTGATCTCGGTGGCCGCGGGGCCGCTTTTCGTCCTGTCGCTGCTGTCGGTGCAGTGGCCGTTCGCAAACTTTCTCATGAGCAAAGGCGCTGAAAACCGGTTCTTCGGTACCAGCTTTCACGACTACAACATGCCTTCCACATCTGTCGATGTCCAGCGCCACTTCTTTAACCCGGAAAGCGGCATGGTCCTTTGGCAGGGCCTTGCTGAGGCGATGATCTACGCTGCCGTCCTCACGTGGCTTGGCCTCGCTCTCGGTCGCTGGATGAAGAAGATTCAACGATGATCACTCGGATACGCTCTTTCGTTCATGCCTGGTTGGTTTTCCTGCTTCTTCAAATTTTTGCCATACATGCTTGGGCCCATGTCGGCAGCCCTGATATCTACGTGGAGGGCAATGCCGGACCCTACAAGCTCTCAGTGGTCATACGGCCACCGCTTGTTATTCCCGGAGTCGCCGATATCGAACTCCGCTCACAAACTCCCGGTATCGAACGCGTCGAGATCACGCCCATACCCCTCACAGGCGAAGCCTCCAAATATCCCCCTGTTCCGGATCTCATGCAGCGTCCCGCCTCTGATCCTGGGTATTTCACCGGCCACCTCTGGATTATGGCCACCGGTTCCTGGCAGATCCGCTTCACGGTTCGCGGTGGTCAGGGTTCGGGCATCTTCTCGGCCCCGGTACCAGCGACTGCGATCGGGACGCGCAAGATGCAGCCTGCGCTCGGACTGGTCCTTGCCGTTCTCGGCATTTTGCTGATCGCGGGACTCATAGGGATTGTCGGGGCCGCAACGCGGGAAGCCCAGCTAGCTCCAGGTATCGAGCCTCCTCCGGCGCGCCGGCGTCGAGCATACGTCGCCATGACGATTACATTTGTTCTGTCGATCGGCGCCGTTATTTTCGGGAACCACTGGTGGGGCGCAGAAGCCGCCGACTACGGCCGCTATATCTACAAGCCGCTCAAGATGCGGGCGCAACTCGAGCCGGGCAACGTCCTCGATCTGCAGCTCTCCGATCCGGGATGGCTCAAGCAACGTAAGCTCGACGACTTCATTCCCGACCACGATCACCTGATGCACCTTTACATGCTGCGTTGGCCTTTCATGGATGTGGTGTTCCATCTCCACCCTCAACCGGCTGCCAGCGGCGATTTTCGCCTGGAACTGCCATCTGTCCCGGCCGGCGAGTATCGCCTTTACGCCGATGTCGTGCATGAAAATGGTTTTCCAGAGACGACCGTCTCATCGATCCAACTTCCCAAGATCTCTGGCCGTCCTCTGGTTGGTGATGACGCCGAAGGGACATCGGTCGTTCTGGGCCCCGGCGCTGACCAGACCAGCAAAAGCTTCAGACTCCCAGACGGCTACAGCATGGTCTGGAAGCGGCCCGATATGCTAGCCGCGAAGACGCCGTACGATTTCACATTTGAGCTTCTTGATCCGCGCGGCCTTCCAGCCTCGGACGTGGCCTTATACATGGGAATGCTCGGCCACGCAGTGTTCGTCAAGGACGACGGCACGGTCTTCGCCCATATTCATCCGTCCGGAACAGTTTCCATGGCTGCTCTGATGATCGCTCAGGCGCAGAATCAGCCATCCGTAGCTTCATCCAATCAGAACGACATGCCAGCGATGCCCGGCATGAGTATCAGTCACTCCAGCTTGTCAAATATAGTAAGTTTTCCCTACGGATTTCCCAGCGCTGGAATCTACCGCATTATCGTTCAGATGAAACACGGGACCGTCATTGAAACGGGCTTCTTTGATGTCCGAGTGGGGCTTCCGAAGCAAGGCCAGCAGCCGGGTTCCGCGTGAGACTTTATTTTCCACCGTGCGGTTGCTGACCGCCGGTCGAGTTCGTTCCACTTGGTATGTAGTTCTTGTACTGGGTATCGACAATGCCCAGATTGCGCGCGAACCCAAGTTTGGCTTGGTTGAACTGGTAGACATTGCGAACATATTGAGTTTGTGCCTGCGCGAGCGTTGACTGCGCCTGAACGACGGCAAGATTATCATCGACTCCGGCCTGGAAGCGGTCGGTGCTCTGCTCCAGAGTCTTCGTTGCCAGCTCCACGTTGCTGCGCGAAACGCGAACCAGTTCGGCAGCTGTCTGCAAATCCAACAGACTGTCGCGCAATTGCTGGTCAATCTTGTTGGACAGGTCATTGAACTGCGAGCGCAGCTCTTCGATCTGCGCTTCTGCTACGTCGCGATCACCGCGAAGCTTGGCTTCCTCAAATATCGGAACACTCATTTCTCCCGTTGCGGAGAATGTCCCATGATAGATTCCACCAGTAACTCCGGTCACCCCATAGTTGCCGTTGAACGAAATGCTGGGGAATCGCTCATGTTTCGCGGCCCGGCGCTCGAGTCGCGCAGCTTCAATTTGTTGTTTTATTTGCTGGTAATCCTGGCGGCTGGCGTAGGCCTCGCGCCTGGCGTCCGCAATCGTCATGGCAGCGAGATCGGCATAGGGAGCGGCATCCGTCAATTGGATCTCCTGCTCTGGTGCAAGTCCTATCTCCCGATTAAGGGCAATTTTTGCCTTTTTGAAGTCGTTCTCAGCCTGAATAAGCGTCAGCTGCTGCGTCTGATACTGGACCCGCGCGCGCAACTCGTCCAGGTTGGCCGCCGTTCCGGCTTTATGCTCTTCGCGGGCCTGGAAAAGTAGTGTTTCGTCGGTCTTCAGCAGTGCGGTGGCATAATCCACCTGTGCGGAGGCGGCCAGTGCCTGCAAGTAGGCTGTCCCGACATTCAGGACGACCAGACCGCGCGAGGATTGTGCACCATAGTAGGCAGCCCGCTCATTCGCCTTTGCCGCTTTCCACACGTCCCAGCCCGCCAGAGTGAAGAGCGCCTGGGAGAGGTTCACCTGTCCTACCGTGGTGGTCACTTTGGCGATGTAGGGGTAGTGCGCAGCCTCAGCGGGCGGAATCCCAAACTCCGGCAGAAGTGATGAGCTGAATCCCGCGGCTCTGAGGTTGATCTGGTGGACACCATTTTCGGCATGAGCCGAAAGATTCGGTAGCAACGCGTTTGCAAGTTGTAATTTCTGGGCGGAAGCCGATTCCCGGTTTAGATTCGCCAGCGTCAGCGCGAGGTTGTTCTCGATCCCCAGCCGAATGGCGTCATCTAGAGATAGCTTCTTCACGTCCGGTACGGCGGCGACCCTCTGTATGCTACCCACGTACGAATTTTGGGCGGAGTTATTCGGGTTGGACTGGGCCGAACCGGGGCGGCAAAACAGTATTGCTGAGAGCCCAAGATATCCTAGAACGTAGGGCTTCCGAAATGTCATTTGCCGCTGCAATCCTCGTCTGTTTAGCTCCCTCATTAGAGTGTAATTAAGCCAACAGGTTGCTAAAAGATTTGCGACGGCCCGATGGTCCCCAGCACAGCATCCCGAAATACTGTAAATGAGCCGCTCCCGGAAGCAACAACGCCGGAAGGCTCATCATCGTACTATCAAGAACGTTAATAGCCGATTATGAGTTGGACACATACGTGAGCATTATGGGCCCTAGATTGACTTCCGCGGCAGTCGCAGGCTTTTTACCAAAAGTCTTACTGTTGGCGAACGATCTTGCATCGGCACATGCCATCCGCGAAGGCATCAGGCGCGCAGGCTTGACTCTTATCCTAGAGACGGTTGGCTCGGCGTCAGAGTTTCTGTCCCGTCTTCGCTCTGGCCCAGTGGATCTCATCTTGACAGCAGCCACCGGCTTGCGAGGATTGACGATTTCCGACGTAAGTGAACATGCTGGAGCCCTTGGAACGCCAGTTCCTTTGATTGTAATTGGAAATGAGACTGAAGTGCCTGAGGCATTCGGCCCAATCGCTGTCTCGGCCTATGTGAAAACAAATCAACTGCTCCGCCTTCCCATCGTTATCGAACGCGCGCTTCGAAACGGGCGTGAGGCGGATAAACCCGACTCCGCGCATTTCGAACTCGAGCGCGCGGCGGATCACCTACGCGAAAACCAAAAACTTCTGACGCTTGGGCGACTGACTGCGTCTATCGTGCACGAGATCAATAATCCTCTTGAGTCGCTCACGAACCTTCTCTACTTGATGGAGATCGACCAGGGTGCCCGCGAGAAACAGGCCGAATACCTGAAAATGGCCCAGAGAGAGCTGAATCGTGTCGTACAGATTACCAGGCAGACGCTGTCTTTCTCGCGAGAAACCAGCAACCCAGTGCGCCTTCAGGTCCCCGAACTTCTCGAGGAAGTTTTGACACTCTACGGGCCGAAAATCGCTGACAAGAATATTCGCGTGATCCGCCAGTACGAATCGTCTGAAGACGTGTTCGCATTCCCAGGCGAAATACGACAGGTGTTTTCTAATCTCATCACGAACGCTATCGAGGCCAACGGGAGAAACGGCAAGATAATTCTCAGAATCCGAAGCGCCCGCCAGTGGTCAGATGAGGGAGTGCGCGGACTCAGTATCACAGTTGCCGACAACGGCTCGGGAATACCCGTTGAAGCGCAGAGGCGCCTCGGCGAACCTTTCTTCACGACCAAGGGGCAAGCCGGTACCGGACTAGGACTGTGGGTCACGCGTTCCATCCTGAGCCGCTACGGAGGCAGTCTTCAGGTTCGCTCTTCCGTATCTCAGGATCGCCATGGTACCGTCTTCAGCGTGTTTATTCCGACCAACATGAGGCCGATAGGGGTTCCTAACAGTGATGGATCAGGCCTCGGGTCCAATCCCACGACGTGTCCCTCCTCCAACTACCGTCCCCGCAATCCGGAAGCCGGCCAATTGGAAGACCACAAACGGGCAGCAGGCTAGTGAGTGGGCGCTCACGCGTCAATCACTCTTCCTCTTCCTCCTGCGCTGGCCTCTTCGCGTTTGCCACGATCTTGTCGGCAGTTGGCTGGGGGACCAGATCATAATGATCCATCTCCATATGGAAGCTGCCACGTCCCTGTGTCATAGCAGTTAAGCTGGATCCATAATTAAGCATCTCGGCCATAGGAACTTCAGCCCGAATCGCCGTCAGGGCGCCACGGCTGTCCATGCCCTGTACCCGCCCGCGCCGCTGATTCAGATCGCCCATGAGGGCGCCTGCAAACTCCTCGGGAGCCTCAATCTCAACGCGCATGATCGGCTCGAGAAGTGCCGGTTTGGCTTGTTCCATGCACTTCCGAAATGCGAGGCGCCCAGCCATCTTGAAAGACAATTCGTTCGAGTCGACATCGTGATAAGCACCGTCATAAAGGGTGACCCGGAAATCGACCACCGGATATCCGGCAAGATAACCGCGCGCCGCTGATTCTTGTATGCCTTTCTCAACGGCTGGGATAAAGTTCCGCGGAATCGCCCCGCCGAAGATGTCGTTGACGAATTCAAAGCCCGCGCCTCTCTGAAGTGGTTCGATCCGGATCTTGCAATCGCCAAACTGGCCGTGTCCGCCCGTCTGTTTCTTATGCCGGCCATGTCCTTCCGCTCTTCCGCGGATCGTCTCACGATAGGGAACCTTTGGAGCCTTCAAGGTCACTTCGGTGTGATACCGCCGCCGTAACTTGGAGACGATCGCTTCAATGTGCGGTTGACCCGCCCCCGCAATCAGAAACTCGTTGGTCTGCGGATCGCGAAAGAACCGAACCAGAAGATCCTCTTCCATCAGCTTGTGCACAGCGGGAGCGAGCTTGTCTTCATCGGCTCGGGTTTTCGGTTCGATCGCATAGGTCATGGCCGGTTCTGGGAATGCCACAGGTTCGAAAAATATCTCGTGCCCCTTGTCGCCCAGCGTGTCGCCGGTAAGTGTGTCTCGCAGCTTGGCTACTGCGCCCAGATCACCTGCGTGAAGCTCAGTTACCGGAACGGCGGTATGACCTTGCATGATCGAGAGATGAGCGAGCCTTTCCCCTCCGCGCCGCGCATAATTCGTAACCGTCGCATCGTTCTTCACCGTCCCGGAAAACACTTTGAAAAACGTGATTCGGCCGGCAAAGGGATCGGTCATCGTTTTGAACGCATAAATAGAGACCGGCTCGTTATCGTCTACATTGCGCATGACGATCTCCGGCGAGCTACCGTTCGACCCCGAATCGCTGCTCGCGGAACTGTTTGCGGCATGTCCATTTGCTGAGACCGGGATCAATACCGCCCGCGCCGCAACAGGAGTTCGCTCGACGGGAGCCGGCGCATAGACCTTTAGAAAATCCAGTAGGTGATCGGTCGCGATATTCGCCAGCCCACTCGCGAAGAGAACAGGAAAGATGCGATCCTCTCGGATCGCCTCGTGAAGAGCCGTGATGAGATGTTGCTCCGCTATGGTGCCTTCGGCGAAGAATTCCTCCATCAACTCGTCCTTACCCTCTGCCACCAGTTCAACCAGAGACTCATGCGCCGCTCTCGCAGCCGCCTGCATTTCCCCTGGGATCTCACCGATCTTGCCTTGGCCATCTCCCCCAGGTGCATAGTAAAAGGCCTCCATCGTCACCAGATCAACGACACCTTCAAAGCCCTTACCGTTCGCGATGGGTAACTGCACAGGAACCACCTGCCGGCCGTAGCGGGAGCGCAATCTCTCAAGAGTCGGTTCTACGGCAGCTGCAGCGCGCGGGTGGTCCATCTGGTTGAGCACAATCACGCGCGGCAGGTTGAATTCATCAGCATACTTCCACACGCGGTCGGTCATCGCTTCTACCCCGCAGGGTGTATTCAGCACGATCAGCGCGGCCTCTACCGGAAACATGGCAGCCTTCGCCTCGTGCACGAACATGTGGAATCCGGGCGTATCGACCAGGTTGACCTTGACCCCGTTCCACTCCGCAAACGCAACGGCATTCTGCATGGTGGTCCTGCGCGAAACTTCCTCTTCGTCGTAAGCAGTAATCGCCGAACCGTCTTCCACTCGTCCGAACTGAGGAGTCATCTTTGCGGCATGCAGCAGAGCGGAAATTAAGGTGGTTTTCCCGCTGTGCGAATGCCCAGCGACAGCTACGTTGCGTATCTCACTTCCCTGATAAGACTTCATGACTGCTCCTGAAAAAGGATTGAGCCCCAGAGGGCGGGGCAATTGCTACGTGCGGTACATCGAGGAAGAGGTTTTGCAGATTTATCGGGAATGGGATCGCGAACGCCGGCAGGCAGGGAGATCGCAAAGGCGTCGTTTGTGGCGTCTCAACCGCACTGCGTCCGAGTCTTCGGTCCTCATCCTTCATGCGAGGCGCGGGCCGGAGAGCCGGATTTCGTGAAGAAAAATGCCCCGCCTCTCCGAGAGTTATGGATGCTAGCACGACGTTCGCCGGACATCAAATGCTCATGAGCGAGCTAAAATCGTGCTGAAATGCGAGTCCTGTGGACAATTGCCGTGTGGGTCTTTTAGCCGGTTTCGTTTTTCTCAATACAGGCAGGCCAGGGACCACTCCCTGAAGAAGCAGCAAAAGGCGGACATCGAGACGCTCTTGTCTGGGCGCGAATAAGACCGCCTTCCTTATGCCGGAATGGCTCATCGCCGTTCGCTCTTTATACTGTAAAGAGCAATGACGAACTCAGTTACCACCACCGAATTCCTGCCTGTCGACGAACAGATGGATCTGCTCGAAAAGGGAGCAGCCGAGATTATTCGCACATCGGAATTGCGCGATCGGCTTGAGAAGTCACGACAGAGTGGCGTACCACTGCGGGTGAAGGCCGGCTTCGATCCTACCGCACCCGATCTGCACCTGGGCCATACCGTGCTCATGCGTAAGCTGAAGCACTTCCAGGACCTTGGCCACCAGGTGATTTTTCTCATCGGCGATTTCACTTCGCTCATCGGGGATCCGAGCGGTCGCTCGACCACCCGCAAGGTGCTCACGCCCGAAGAAATCAACGAGAACGCTAAGACCTACACCGATCAGGTCTTCCGGATCCTCGACCGCAACAAGACAGAGGTGCGGTTTAACTCCGAGTGGCTCAGCACGCTGGGATTTGAAGGCATGATCCGCCTCGCGCAGAAGTTTACCGTCTCACAGATGCTCGAAAGAGATGAGTTCCACACACGATTCCAGAACGAGCAGCCAATCGCTTTGCATGAGATTCTCTATCCGCTAGCCATGGCCTACGATTCGGTCGCACTCAAGGCCGACGTGGAACTTGGCGGAACCGATCAGAAGTTCAATCTGCTCACCGGACGCGAGCTCCAGCGCGATTACGGACAGGTGCCGCAGGTCGTGCTAATGACGCCGATTCTCGAAGGGCTCGACGGCGTCCAGAAGATGTCAAAGTCCTTGAACAACGCCATCGGCATTCATGAATCGGCTCCGGCGATGTACGGCAAGCTCATGTCCATCAGCGATGAATTGATGTGGCGCTACTGGACGTTCCTGACGGACCTGCGCCAGAGCGCAATCGATCAGATGAAGGCCGATGTCGCGGCAGGCCAGCTGCACCCTATGGAGGCCAAGAAACAGCTTGCGCGGACCATTGTGGCTGGATTCCACTCCGAAGAAGCCGCACGCGCGGCCGACGAAAACTGGGCAAAGCAGTTCCAGCAAAAGAGTGATGACGTAGAGGGCCTCGAAGAAGTACGCATATCCTCTGCTGACCTTGCACGCGACGTGGACGGACGGGTTCGCCTTTCGAAATTGCTAATGCTGGCAGGTCTGGCCACCTCGGCCACAGAAGCCGATCGCAAGGTTAAGGAAGGCGCCGTGCGCATTGACGGCGAAGTAATCAGGCATAGCCACATGTCGCTTAACGGTACGCAGCGGCTCACGATTCGAGTAGGCAAGCGCGCCAAAAATACTGTAGTCGAATAACTACTCGCGCGCCTCAGAACCTCCTCTCCTCGATCCGGCCGGTATCAAAGTCGCTGTAGCGAACCCACGTCGGACGAACCAGAAAATACGCGATGCTGGGCCATCTCTGGCGTTCGACGCCATTGGGCCATGCGGCAAAGTAGATAGCTTTTGCGCGCAAGAGTTCTACATCTTCAGGCTCGACGGCCAGGCCTTCATACTGAACCGTCTGCTCGCCTTCCCAACCGGTCACAACAGCGATCCGGGGATCGGCCTTCAGGTTCGGATACTTTCTCGACGTCTTGACCGTATCGAAAACAATCTCGAGCTCGGGAGAAACGGCGATACCCACTAGGGCAGACTGTGGCTCACCGCCCGGGCCAATGCAGGAGATAACCCCAAATTTCCGCGCCGCGATGAACTGATAAACGAACTGCTGCAGCTCTTGCCGATTCACATGGCGTCCAAAAGCTCTATTCCTCTCGCAGGGCCTCCATCGGCTCGATAGTCGACGCCGTATAGGCGGGGATAAACGAGGAGATCAATCCTACGATGAGCAACAGAAATGCTACTCCGAAGTATGTTCCCAGGTCGACAGGTCTTACGTTATATAGAAAGCTCTTCACAAGCTGTCCCGCCAGGACTGCAAGTACCAGTCCAATTGTCAGTCCCGCGCCGATCAATAACCCGCCCTGGCGAAGAATCATCCGCGCCACCCCTTGGCGTGTGGCGCCCAGCGCCATCCGGACACCAATCTCGCGCCGACGATAACTCACCAGTTGCGCCAACACCCCGTAGAGTCCAGCGATGACCATTACCACAGCCAGACCCGCAAACGAGGCAACCAGATAGAGCCCGAGCCTCTGGTTGAATGTGCTGGCGTCCACCGTCTCCTGCATTGTTTGGAAGTTATCGAGGGCGTACCCGGGAGCGGTTTCCTTGAAGAGCGCACGCATCTCCGGGGCGACAGTCGCGGTGCCGCGAGTCTTCACGACGAATGTAACGACAGTCTTCAGCAGAGCCTGGTAGAACAGCGACGTTGTCGGCACCTGCTGGTAGGGGACGAGCAATAGCGGCTCCGGCTCGCCACCTACCTTGCGATCTGCCTGATCTCCGATGACGCCCACAATCGTGAGCGGCTTCACCATTCCCGTATCTTTGCCACCCAGATCGATCTGCTGCTGCAGCGGATCCTTGTCTGCAAAATACTTCTTTGCCAGCGCCTCGCTGATGACGGCCACCGCCGGCGTACTCGCCCTGTCGTCCGCACTGATCATGCGCCCGCGTAGCACCGGAGTGCCCAGGGCGAGCGCGTAATCCTCGCTCGCTGCGGTCACTCGTGTCTCGGGACGATGCCCGGGAGTCGTCGGCTGTCCCACTATCTCGAAGCTGGAGTGCATCTCAATGCCGGATAGCGGAGGAGCGGTGGCAACTGCCGCATATCGGACGCCAGGAGCCTGCTTCACCCGCTCCAGGGTCGGTGCATAGATCGACGCCGCGACTGAAACAGGGGCGTGCTCGGTGTCGGCCGAGACAGCCATATTCGAGAAGCCAGCCGCATCCGGGGGCATGGCTGTGAACGTGGTCACGCGGCCCACCTCAAAGCCCAGCTGGGCATGTTCGAGGTTCCAGAGGGTGTGGAAGAGCAGCCCGGTGCCGACAAGCAACAACGTCGAAAGCGCAACCTCTAAAGCGACCAGCAGTTTGGTGAGCCAGCCGCTGACGGATCGGGCACCCACCCCCCGGGACGCGGCCTGGAGCGCGGGCTGGGGGTCGGTGCGGGCGACCAGCAGTGCCGGCAGGAGCGAGGACAGGAGCGTGGTGGCAGTCGCCACCACGGCGAGCGTCAACAGCACCGTCCAGTGCATGCCGATCAGGTCGGCGCGGGGGATTGTCCCATTGGGCAGCCGGTGCAATCCCAGTAGGGCTAGCTTGGCCAGGACGATCCCGAGCCCGCAGCCGAGCAGGCTCAGGAGGGCGCCTTCGGCCAGCAGCTGCCGGATCAATCGGCCCCGGCTCGCGCCGAGAGCAGCCCGCACCGCGAACTCCTGCTTCCGGCCAATGCAGCGCGCCATCAGCATATTGGTCACATTGGCGCAGGCGATCAACAGGACGAGGATGAGCGCGCCAAGCAAACCCAGGAATACCGGCCGCACAGGGCCAGTCAGCAACTCCTGATATGAGGCAGGACTGAAGGCAAGCCCTTCGGTGTCCCTCGGATCGGCCTGATGGATTCTCTGCGCGATGATAGTGAGTTCCTGCTGGACCTGAGCGACAGTCGCGCCGGGTTTCAACTCGCCGAGGATGTTGAAAAAGTGGTACCCCCGGTCATGGAGCATTTCGCCGCTGGGCTGGAGGGGGAGCCACAACCCCTTCTCCATATCCGGTCCGATGGCGTCGGGGAAGTGGAAGGTCGCCGGTAGCACTCCCACGACCTGGCGCTCGACGCCGCCGATCAGGACAGTCTTGCCCACGATGGCGGGATCGGCGTTGAAGCTCTGGCGCCAGAGGCCCTCGGAGAGGATGGCCACCGGGGGTCCACCGGGCTGGCCTTCGGCCTGGGTGAAGGTCCGGCCGAGGAGGGGCTGCGCGCCGAGCATGAGGAGGAGGTTCGGGGTCAGGCGTGGTGCGACCACACTGATGGACCCCTCCTTGCCCTCGACCACGCTGACGTCTTCGGAGTAGCCGCCGACGGCGTCCAACCGCTGGGTCTGGTCGCGGATATCCCGGTAATTGAGCCAGGAGGTGTTGCCGAATCCCCGCTGTCCCACGGGGCTGATGTCCACGAGGCGTCCGGCGTGGGGATAGGGCAGCGGCCTCAGGAGCACGCTCTCGACCACCGTGAACATGGCCGTGTTGGCTCCGATGCCCAGAGCGAGGGTGGCGACGGCGAGCGCGGCGAATCCCCAGGAGGAACGAAGCTGGCGGACGGCGTAATTGAGGTCCTGCAGTAGCATGGAGCCCTCCGAGCCTAGAATCTACCACTTTGGCTATGGAGCTAGTGGACGTAAAAGGACTCAGATCAGTTCCATTCTGGAACTGGCAGGGGGGGACCCCCCTCCTCCCATAAACCCGCTTTTTAACGTAAGTAATTGATTCTTGGGCACCTGCTAAATGAAGTTGAGAGCAGGTAATTGAAAACAAAAATCTTGCGAGTTTCTCTTTTGGTTTCTATGAGATCCACGCAACTCATAGAAACCAATGAACTTAAGCAACAAACTTCCCGCTAAATCATTGAAAATATTCGTTTTGACAAACAAAAAAGCCCGAGGGGGATGCGCCGGGGCTTGTTTTTCTCTCTCTATTTTTATTCTAGCTGATTTGGCGAAATTCTCCGCCATGACAGGCGAGGGAATCTGGGCAGGGAATGGTAATCTAGGCCACGCACCTCGATTCATGGCCCAAGATTAAGGTTTAATCGAGTGGGTGCCAGTATTGATTAAATAAATTTATTTCTGTATTGACGGAAATTGAATTATTGAATTATAAAACGGGACAAGGCTGAAGATTTCCCAGCGATGACCAACCATCGAGAGACCGAATGGCAGGAATTGATACGGCTGACACAGGGCGAGGCGCTGATCGTCGAGCGGGTGCGGCTGGCGGGCAAGGATATCGCCGTCGAGGGGAGGTTTGAGCTGCCCCAGCTGGCCCGGCTCAGCTCCGAGGACCAGGTCTTTGTGACCGCCTTCGTACGCTCCCACGGCTCGATCAAGGAGATGGAGCGGATGTTCGGGGTCAGCTATCCGACGATCAAATCGAGGCTGAACCGCATTGCGCAGAGCCTGGAGTTTGTGGAGACGAATGTGGCTCCCTCGCGGGCGGATATAAGAAATACGATCATGGACCGGCTGAAGGCGGGCGAGATCAGCGCCGCCGACGCCATCCGGGAACTGGAGGCGCTGCCATGATTCCTGTTGCGGGGGCGGTGCGCGTGGGCGACTGGCCTGTGCGCGGTTTCCGCCTTTCGATTCCGTTCTTTCTGTTGTGGATCGTTCTGGCAATACCTCTCGCTCTGCTAACGCCGTTCCTATTCATCGGCTTCCTCTGCCTGCAGGTGGACCCGTTTGAAGCGATCGGCACGTTGTTCCGCGTCCTCGGAGCGCTGCGTGGAACTCAGGTGGAAGTGGTGAACGAGAGCGTGTCGGTTCTGGTGAACATTTTCTGAAGGATTAGAGGGAGAAGAAGTATGAGCGAAACTCGACGGCAGGTTCTGGAGATGCTGGCCGCGGGCAGGATCACCGCGGAAGAAGCGGAGCGGCTGATCGCCGCGCTTGAACGGGACGCTCCGGAAGCGGTTGAGACGCGCCCGGCGGTGAAGAGAAAGTACCTGCGGGTGATGGTCGACTCGGACGAACCGGGTCAGGGGCCGGTGCGGGTGAACACACGGGTGCCGATGCAGCTGCTGCGCGCCGGGGTGAAGCTGGCAAACCTGATTCCTCCGCAGGCGCGCGCGCAGGTGGACAGGGCGCTGCACGAGCAGGGCATTCCCTTCGACATGAGCGGCATCAACGCGAACAATCTCGAGGAGATCATCAACCAGCTCGAGGACCTGACCGTGGATGTGGATGTGGACGAGAAGGATCAGAAGGTGAAGGTAAAGGTGTTTTGCGAGTAGGTGCCGTGGTCGGAGGGCTCAGGAGAGTTAGTTTCGGACTTCTGATGATTTGGAATTGCGAAACACAAGGGTGTTTACCGGTACTTATGTCTTGGCTTCAGCACTGTGAGTTCCGATCACATCACTTTTGTCGGTCGGTGTGTTTCGCGCCAATCGCTCGGCGGCACGCCTTCCCAGTTCCGAAAGGCACGTCCGAATGAGTTGGGATCCTCAAAGCCCAAAAGATAGGCAGCCTCGTTCAGTTCCAAGGCTGAGTTGCTGAGGTAGTAACGCGCCATCTGATGACGCGCTTCATCCAGTACGCGCTGAAAACTCGATCCAGATTCTTGGAGTCTCCGTTGCAAAGTACGAGGGCCCATGTGTAGAGCTTTTGAAATTGCGTCGATTGAAGGACGATGGCCTGTAAGTTTGTCCTGGATCGTGCGGCGCACAAGCTCCAAGAAACTATCCTCTTCTTTGTACTGCCGCAACTGTTCCTCGAACTGCGGCGCGAGTAGATCGAGGAGTTCTGCGTTGCGCGTAACGAACGGCTTCGTAGCGTCTGACGCACGAAAGACGATTACATTTCGCGGAGCGCCCACGACGATATCGCAACCAAGGCTGCGCTCTATTTGGCGAATATTCGAGCGCTGCTGGACATATTCGCCTCTGAGCGGGGTTACAGCCGTGCCGCTTCCATGTCGAGCCAGAGAGCGCATCCATGAGAAGCAATAGTCGGTGAGGCTCGAAGGCTCATCATCGACGGCGAGCAACCAACGGAAGCCGACCGTGAACTCTTCTTGGTCGAGTTCAACGAGAATCTCTTCCGGCGCCGTTAGCTTCTTATACCGAGCCATGTGTTCCGAAGCCGCTACGAGGTTTTCGGTCGATAGAGCGGCAATCGCCATCGGATGAAAGCGCTCAGTTTTCGTTTCAACCCCCAGCTTCATACCGATGAGCGGGTCAGAACTCACCTGGTCGATCGCGCGCCAAAGTGCAAAGAGTTCTCCCGTGGAGACAAGCACGCGCGTTTGCTCAAAGAGGTCGCGCGGAAGACCTGCCCTGCGCAGCACATCGGGAACAGAAACTCCCAACTCATCCAGCTTTACGGCGAGACGTCCTGGAACGCGGAAATGTTTGAGCATCACGACTCCTGCTCTAACCATACCGAAGCTGCCTCATGCATGGCATGCAAAAGGCGTCAAAGGAGCTGCGAAAGGCGTCAAAACCCGAGAATGAGAATTGTCGTGATTCGCAGAGAGATTGTCGTGCTTGGCAGGGCCCAGCCGTCGCATCGGGACTAGTTTTAAGACGTAGCTGAGATAGATGGAGCAGCAGGCGCACGCCCAAACCACGATGAGAGGCTCACATTATGCACAACATCGACGATAGCGGCATGAAGCAGCCACGCTACTTCAAGTTCCTCCACGGGTCAACCACACATATCGAGAGAGAGCCATGAAAACGTTAATGTTAGGTCTGTTTCTATTAACACTGATTGTGCAATCGTCCTACGCACAGCAATCGCCAGCCCCACCAACGGAAACGATTAAAACTGCTGCGACCCATACACCCGAACAACAAGAAGTCATCAACCTCTCGAACATGAAGTGGGATTGGATGGCTGACAAGAAGGTCGATTCCTTAGAGTCACTATTTGATGACAAAGCCATGTTCACTCACATGGGAGGGACTTGGGGAAAAGCACAAGAACTAGCCACCATCAAGAGCGGTGGCATCTGGTACAAGAAGGCCGTAGTTTACGCAGTTGACGCTCGCATGTTTGGTAACACAGCCATCCTGCTAGAAGACATTGATTTGCAGGCAGTAGTCGGTGCGCACGAAGTCACCAATCCCTTTATGGTGACTGAGGTCTATAGCAAGGAAAACGGCAAGTGGAAGCTTGCCCAACTCACGTTCTCGCATCTGCTTAGGCCGGTCAAAGTGGATAGCAATAAGAATTAGCCACGAACATCCGCAAGACGGCGGGGGGGGCAGGATGATGAGACGAATAAATGTCTTGTTGATGATTGCTTCGTGGTGATTTGTTTTCTGTCTGGGGCCGCTGGGTCGCAGCAACGGCCAGCACATGGGTTGCCCGCGGAGAAGAGATTCTGATCGTTTATCTGTCTCGAACGAACAACACCAAGGCCGTCGCGGACATCATCCACGAAAAGGTTGGCGGCAAACTGGTCGCTCTCGAATTGCAAACGCCGTATCCGGTGGACTATCACGCCACTGTGCAACAAGTCGTCCACGAGAATGAGACCGGCTATCTGCCGCCCCTCAAGACAGTGATCGACGGACCGGATCAATACGATTTTGTCTTTGTCGGCTTTCCGATTTGGGACATGAAGCTGCCGCCGCCCATGAAGAGCTTCCTGCATCAGTACAGTTTCCCGGGAAAGACAATCATCCCGTTCAACTCCAACGGCGGATACGGCCCAGGGAGCACCTTTCAGACTGTGCGCGAACTGTGTCCGCAAAGCACGGTACTGCAGGGCTTCTCCACTCGGGGAGGATTGGAAAGAGATGGACAGCTTCTTGCCATCAAAGATGCCAGGGCAGAAGAAGTCCGCAAGGAAGTAGAAAACTGGCTAAGAACAGTCGGGATGGTCAAGTGAAGCGTTTCATAACGGCATTAGGAAGGTGAACAATCGTGGAGAAAAGAAAATTAGGAAACAGCGGCCTTGAAGTCTCAGCATTGGGACTCGGCTGCATGAGCATGACCTCGGCTTACGGTCCTGCCGCCGACAAGAGCGAAATGATCAAACTGATTCACTCCGCTCACGACAAGGGATTGACCTTCTTCGACACTGCCGAAGCCTACGGACCTTTCGCAAATGAGGAACTGGTAGGCGAGGCACTACAGCCGATCCGAGAACAGGTTGTGATTGCAACGAAGTTCGGCTTCGACATCGACCTCGAAACCGGCAAACGCGGTCCTGGCACGAATAGCCGTCCCGAGCACATCAAGGCCGCGGCTGAGGCCTGCCTGAAGCGGCTCCGCACCGACCACATCGATCTCTTCTACCAGCATCGCGTCGATCCAGACGTGCCGATCGAGGAAGTTGCCTGCGCTGTGAAGGAACTGATCGCCGAGGGTAAGGTGAAGCACTTTGGCTTGTCGGAAGCGGGTGTAGACACGATCCGCAAAGCTCACGCCGTGCAGCCAGTCACCGCCCTGCAAAGCGAATACTCGCTCTTCTGGCGCGGTCCGGAAGACGATGTACTGCCCGCGCTCGAAGAGCTTGGAATCGGCTTCGTTCCATTCAGCCCTCTCGGTGCCGGCTTCCTGACGGGGCAGATCGACGAAAACACCAAGTTCGACCCGAACGACTTCCGCAATCATGTGCCCCGTTTCTCTCCCGAGGCCCGCAAAGCCAACATGGTGCTTGTTCATGCGGTGCAAGCGGCAGCGGAACGGAAGGGCGTCACATCGGCACAAATCGCTCTAGCCTGGCTGTTAGCGCAGAAGCCGTGGATCGTCCCGATCCCTGGCACTACCAAAATGATTCGGATGGAAGAGAACATTGGGGCTGCCGATGTAGAACTCACGGCAGAGGACCTCAAGCAGATCGAAGACGCCACCTCGAAACTTTCGCTTGAGGGCGCACGTTTGCCAGAGGCCATGCTGAAGATGACTGGGCGATAAGGACGACACGAAGTCTGCCAATATCGGCACTGTCCGCAGGGAGTGCCGATCAATCCTCATAATTCGGCTTGTCGTGAGCGATCGATGATTGCGTAGCAGTGACATAAGCCGTTTTCGCAGGAACGAATCGGATCCGTTATGATCCCGATTCACCCGGCCACTGCACCTCCAGGTCGGGCAGACCGGCAATGTCGAATCGAGCGTAGCAGTACCTGTCCGCGAACTTTCCGCCCGGAAGTATATTCGCGCCCCTCTGTATGCCCTCGAACGAGAAGCCGAGCCTTTCAGCAATGCGCCGGCTAGCCTCATTGCCACCTGAGTGCGTGAGACCGATTCGCCGCATCCCGAGCGCTCCGAAGGCATAACGCACCAGGGCGTTTGCTGCTTCAGTTGCGAACCCCTGGCCCTGGGCGCTCTTGCGAACCCAGTACCCGGTGTCGCATTGGCGGCCTTGCCAGTCGATGTCATGAAGGCCACACCAGATGACTGCGGTGCCGGTTCGAGTCTCGACCCCGATCAACTCTATGCCCTCACGCAGGATAAAGCTGGCCATTACATGTCGATTTCTGATTTCCATCGATTCGGCTGTGAACTCATCCCGATTCTCAGCCCATCGCATCCATTTGTGTAGTTCATCCCAGGTCTCAGCAACCGCTGCAGACGTAATTGTCCCGTCGCCAACTTGTTTGGGCCTAATAAGCAGGCGAGGCGTGCGGATTGGCATCGGAACGTCAATCAATACTGAGTTCGAAGGGGCCATACGCTTCTATGTTAGCGAGCGGCAGTACGATCAGCGTGCTTCCAGATGCACTGAGGCGGGGCGGCGAGACTTGGATTGAAGAAGCTTGCTTCGATGGGTGGGGAAGAGAAAACGCGGCGGAGCAAGGAGCCCGCGGCGCGAACACGCTGCGGGCTCGTCTGCTCAGGATCTGAAATAGTGGGGCTGGTCGAGATCTGCGATGAGGCCGGGGTGTTTCGGTTCCCAGCCAAGTTGCTTGCGGGTTTGCTCGCTCGCGGCGGGGCCGTCGATGCCAACGAAGGTCGCAATCCAGCCAAAATGGTCCGCTGCCTTTTCGGCAGGCACGCTGACCACCGGCAGGTTCAAGCGACGGCCGATGACGCTGGCGATCTCCCGGAAAGGCACGCCCTCATCGGCGATCGCGTGATACCGAACAGCGGTGGAACGCTTCTCAAGGGCGAGCCGGTAGAGGTGCGCAGCGTCGAGCCGATGCACGGCCGGCCAACGATTGAGCCCGTCTCCGACATAAGCCGAGACGCCCTTCTCGCGGGCGATGGCGATAAGGCGCGGAACGAAGCCGTGATCACCTTCGCCATGGACCGATGGCGGCAACCGCACGATCGAAGCCGCCGTACCACGTGCGGCGGCCGCAAGCGCCGCGTCTTCCGACTTGCGGGGAAAATCAGGAACAGAGGAATCGTCTTCGGTTGCAAAGGGGCCCTTGCGGACGAGGAGCAGAGTTCCCGAGGTGACGAGCAATGGGCGGTCAGAGCCGGCGAGCACGGCGCCAAGTGTCTCGATTGCGCGGCGGTCCAGTTCGGCGGCAGGCCCGTAGTTCGCGAAATCATGGTTAAAGGCCGTGTGAATGACCCCGTCCGCGGCTGCTGCTCCGCTACGGAGGCTTTCCAGGTCTTCCAGATCTCCGCGATGTGGCTGGGCGCCCGCGGCCTTGAGGGACTCGGCGCCCGCATCAGTGCGAGCAAGGCCGAGCACCTGGTGACCGGCATCGAGCAGTTCGCGGACGACAGCCGAACCTACAAAACCTGTTGCGCCTGTGACAAAAACACGCATATTTGTTTCCTCTCTGGAGACCGTTCGCCGAGTGGATTAACCTGCCGGGGCTTGACGCGCACGCGCAGCGGATTGATGCGGAGAACCTCTCCGTATCAGTAGATAAGCGGAGATCATCTCCGGTTGCAAAGATTTTTGGATGGCAAGAACGAGCAAAGTCCTCTGTGTATATTGAGCAAAATGCATGAAAAGGTGCGCGGTCTCCTCTCAAGGCTTCTCTTTGCATTTTCGTTTGCTGCATTTCTGAGTGCCCAGGCAGACGCAGGCCAGCCGGCCGTGCACCGGGTATCTGACCTTCCCGCGGTGATCCCGCTGGCGGCCTCGACAGGCGGACGCATGTTGACGGTGCCGTCGACTGCAAGCGGCTTCGGGGGCAAGGACTATATCCATCAGTGGCCAGGAGCTTATTTTCGAGCTGCTTTCAAAGGAACCAGGGTGTTCTTTCGGATCGTGCGCGGCGACGAAACCCTGCTTATTGTGGTCGATGGGCAGCCGGCAATGAAGCTTATAAAGCCCGAGGCCGGAGTGTACGAGGTCGACGGGCTGGATGAAGGGAAACACGCGATCGGCATCTTTGTTGCGTCGGAAGAAATGGGGGCTCCGAACAGGTTTGGTGGTTTCGCCATCCCCTCCGATGGACAGGCTCTGAAGCTTCCGCCGCGGCGCCGCCAGATGGAGTTCATCGGCGACTCACATACCGTGGGCTACGGAGACCTGTCGCCGAAGCACGAGTGCACACTGGATGAAGTCCGGGCAAACACCGACGACACCAAGGCTCTCGGCGCGATGACAGCGGCTCACTATGACGCCGATTACCAGATCAACGCAATCTCAGGCAGAGGAGTGATTCGCAATTATGGCGGCTGGAGCGGCGACACACTTCTCCAGGTGTACCCCTATGTGCTCTTTTACCAGAAACAAAAGTACATGGATCCCGCCTGGAAGCCACAAGTTCTAGTGGTTGCGCTAGGGACGAACGACTTCTCCACGCCACTGAACCCTGGCGAGCGATGGAAGACGAGAGACGAATTGCATGCGGACTACGAAGCCACCTACCTGCGGTTTCTCCAAAAGCTGCGTGCACGGAATCCTCATGCCTACTTCATCGTTTGGGCCACGGACATAGGAGGCGGTGAGATCGAGGCAGAGGCTGAGAAAGTCGTTTGGCAACTGATCGAGTCGGGAGACAATAACGTTACCTTTCTTCCCATTCATGGGCTGAGCTTTGGCGGGTGCGATTGGCATCCTTCGCTCGCAGACCAGAAGGTCATCTCGGACAAGCTCATCCAACTGATCGATGCCGACAAGCAGGCCTGGCGGAGCAGGTAAGTCCGATTCGGGTATGAGTCAGACTTCTCGCCCACAACGACGTTTTGAGAGAATGGTGGCAGTCAGCCCACGTGACCTGATTTCAGCCCAGGAGGTTTCCCCCCATGGAACGCCGTGATTTTCTGAAGCAGAGTGCGCTTGCTGCCGCCGCAACAGCTACAACCAGATTCGCCTCCGCCGCTAGTCCTGCCAAGCCGATTGCGCGGCGTCCGCTGGGCAAGACGGGCGAGCACCTGTCGATCATTGGCTTCGGCGGCATCGTGGTGATGAACGAAGACACGACGGGCTCGAAGAATATCGTCGCCGAGGCGGTGGACCGCGGGATCAACTACTTCGATGTGGCTCCCAGTTATGGGAACGCGCAGGAGCGGCTGGGCCCGGCACTGGCTCCGTATCGCAAGAACTGCTTTCTGGCGTGCAAGACCGAAGGGCGAATGAAGGACGACTCGCGCAAGCAACTCGAGGAGTCGCTGCGGCTGTTGCAGACGGATCACGTGGACCTGTACCAGTTTCACGCGCTGACCAAGATGACCGATCTCGACAAGGTGCTGGGGCCGGGCGGCGCAATGGAGACAATGGAGGCGGCGAAGAAGGAAGGCAAGATCCGATATATCGGCTTCTCGGTGCATTCGGCCGAGACAGCGCTGGCGGCGATGGACCGCTACAACTTCGATACGGTGCTGTTTCCGGTGAACTTTGTATTGTTCTCTCAGGCGAACTTCGGGCCGCAGATTCTGAAGAAGGCGCAGGAGAAGGGCATGGGCATCCTGGCGCTGAAGGCGATGGCGAAGACGGTGTGGCCGGAGGCTCAGAAAAAGGACCATCCCGAGCCGAAGTGCTGGTATCAGCCGGCGGCTTATCCGGAGGAGGCATCGCTGGGGTTGCGCTGGACGCTGGGACATCCGATCACGGCGGCGCTGCCTCCGGGAGATGAGAAATACTTCCGCCTGGCAATGGATGTGGCGCAGAGCTATCAGCCCCTGGAGCCGCACGAGGAGCAGATGCTGATGGCGCGCGCGAACGGCGCGGAGCCGATCTTTCATCTGGGCAACGACGTCTAGGGCATTCAGGCGACGACGTTCAGGCCAGCTCAGATCTGGCTGTAGCTCGTCGGCGTGAGGATCAAGTTGGTGATGTTGCTGACGATCGGCTCGAATGCGTAGCGCGGATCGGCGGAAAGCTTCTTCCAGTCGGGGTTGTTGCGGAAGGCGTCCCATTTGGCGTCTCTCTCGGTGAGGTCTGCGAAGCTGAGCATGTAGGTGAGGTGCGGGAGCCGCGGGCCGATGAGGGCGTCTCCGTAGAAGACCTGGTCGAAGCCGGCTTTCTGGAAGATCTCGAACTCACCTTTGTGGAACATTTCGACTTTGCGGACGTGGTCCTGGTTGGTCGCGCTCTCGTAAGTGCGCAGTTCGAACATGCGCTTGCCGTGTTGGGCTGTTGCCGGCGGCGGGGTGAGCTTCGGCCAGCCTTCGAAGGCTTGCAAGAGCGTAGATTCGATGCGGATGAAGGGTGGCTCTGTGGCGGGGGCATTCCAGAATGGGGCGGCGGCCTGAAGGAATTGCTGATCCTCTGCGAGACGAGGCCGAGAAGTGACGAGCGTTTCGAGAGATGTGGAAGGAGTGAGTAGATAGATCGTTGGCGTTTCGGGGCCGATGCTTACATTGAAGACGCCGATGGGAGACATGCCGAGGCGGTTGAGCGCGGGGATGAGAGCTCCGGAGAGGTAGGTCTCAGTCAGTTTGGTTTGCGGGCCGCTCTGCATGAGGTATTTGCGCAGCTCATAGTATTCGCGCGGCTTTGCCGATGTGGGTTGGGCTCCGGACTTGCCGGCGAGCGCGAAGGCCGATGTGGCGAGGGAGGAAGCGAGAAAGCGGCGACGTTGCAAAGGGAGGCTCCTGACGACATGTGGATTGTATCGGAGAAATTTGTGGAGGAGCAGGAGGCGCATCAACAGGAGATAATGATGGCTTCCGAATTTGGTGGAACCGATCATTCATTCAACCAACGGAATGAACCGGGCGCGCCACTCCACTTTGAGACTTTGGGTCTTGTTGCTTCATCCAAAGGAAGATTCAAGAGGACGGGTGAATCCGATGAGTGAAAGAAGGGCGTTGGTCGTTGGCGCTACGGGGATTGCCGGCAGCAACCTTGCGCATCATCTGGTGAACAAGGGATGGGACGTTTTCGGGCTGGCGCGGAATCCGCAGGCAGGAACGAAGATTCAGCCTCTGGCCGCCGATTTGCTGGACAAGAGCTCTGTGGAGCGGGTGCTGGCAGGACGCGATATCACCGACGTCTTCATTTGCGCGTGGCTGCGCCAGCCGACGGAGCACGAGAACGTACTGGTGAACGGCGCGATGGTCGAGCACCTGTTTGCCGCGCTCGCGGACGCAAGGAATTTATCGCATGCAGCGCTGGTGACCGGTACCAAACACTATCTCGGGCCCTTTGAATCTTACGGGAAGACCATGGCGGAGACTCCGTTCCGGGAGGATCAGCCGCGGCTGCCCGGAGAGAACTTTTACTACACGCAGGAAGATATTCTGTTCGCCGCGGCGAAGCGGATGAGCTTTACGTGGAGTGTGCACCGGGCGCACACCGTGATCGGCTACGCCCTGGGCAACGCGATGAACATGGGTGTAACGCTCGCCGTTTATGCGACGATTTGCCGCGAGACGGGACGGCCGTTTGTCTTTCCCGGATCGCGCGAGCAGTGGAACTTCCTGACTGACGTGTGCGATGCGCGGCTGCTGGCGAAGCAGCTGGAGTGGGCGGCCGTCACTCCCCACGCTCACAACCAGGCGTTCAACACTGTGAATGGCGATATCTTTCGCTGGCGCTGGCTGTGGCCACAGATTGCGGCCCACTTCGGGGTGGAAGCAGCTCCGCCGCCAGAGACGGCGGCTACCCTCGAGGAGCAGATGCGCGAGATCGCTCCCATCTGGGAGCAGATCGCGGTGAAGTATGGGCTGATCGAGAGCCACGTAGACAAGCTGGCCTCGTGGTGGCACACGGATGCGGATCTGGGCCGGCAGATCGAGTGCGTGAACGATATGACGAAGAACCGCAGACTCGGTTTCATGGAATATCAGGAGACCCCGCTTTCATTCTTCGAGCTGTTCGCGCAGCTGAAGGCGTCGCGGGTGATTCCGGGCTGACGCTTCAGATAGTCACCGACTCATGATATTCACCGAAGATTTCGCGCATGGCGGCGGCGATTTCGCCCACGGTGGCGTAGCTCTCGACGGCTTCGAGGATGGCGGGCATCAGGTTAGATCCGGCGCGGGCGTGGTCTTTTACTAAATTGATGGAGGATTGCCAGCGCTCGCGGTCGCGGCGAGCGCGCAGGGCGCGGAGGCGCTCGACTTGTTTGCCTTCGAGAGATTCGTCGATGCGCTGGATCGAGATCGGAGGCTCGTCCTCGCGGGTGAAGCGGTTGACGCCGACGACGGTGGCTCCTCCGGTGTCGACGGCTCGCTGATATTCGTAGGCGGCGTTCTGGATCTCCTGCTGGACCCAGCCGCGCTCAATGGCGCGCACCATGCCTCCCAAGGCATCGATGCGATCGAGGTAGGCGCGCGCCTGCTGCTCGATCCCGGTGGTCAGGCTCTCCACATAATATGACCCGGCAAAGGGATCGATGGTGTTGGCGACGCCCGATTCGCTGGCGATGATCTGCTGCGTGCGCAGGGCGATGCGCGCGGCTTCTTCCGTGGGCAGGGCGAGCGCTTCGTCGTAGCCGTTGGTGTGCAGGGACTGCGTGCCTCCCAGCACGGCGGAGAGCGCCTGGATGGCGGTGCGGACGATGTTGTTCTCGGGCTGCTGCGCGGTGAGCGTGGAGCCGGCGGTCTGGGTGTGGAAGCGCAGCATCCATGAGCGGGGATTCTTCGCGCCGAAGCGCTCGCGCATGATCGATGCCCAAAGGCGGCGGGCGCAGCGGAACTTGGCGACTTCTTCGAAGAATTGGTTGTGGGCGTTGAAGAAGAAAGAGAGGCGCGGCGCGAAGCGGTCGATATCGAGTCCGGCGGCGACGGCGGCCTCGACGTAGGCCATGCCGTTGGCGAGGGTGAAGGCGACCTCCTGCGCAGCGGTCGAGCCGGCCTCGCGCATGTGGTATCCGGAGATGGAGATGGTGTTCCACTCGGGGACTTCGTCGTTGGTCCAGGCGAACATGTCGGTGACGATGCGCATGGCCTGCGGGATGGGATAAACGTAGGTTCCGCGCGCGATGTACTCCTTAAGGATGTCGTTCTGCACGGTGCCGGAGAGCTTTTTGACGTTGGCTCCGGTGCGGCGGGCGACCGCGACGTAGAGGGCCAGAAGAATGCTCGCGGTCGCGTTGATGGTCATCGAGGTGGAAATTTTGTCGAGGGGAATGCCATCGAAGAGGCGGGTCATGTCCTCGATGGAGTCGATGGCAACACCTACTTTACCGACTTCGCCGAGGGCCATGGGGTCGTCGGAGTCGTAGCCGATCTGCGTGGGCAGGTCGAAGGCGACTGAGAGGCCCGCGGTTCCGTTGGCGATAAGGAATTTGTAACGGCGATTGGACTCTTCTGCGTCTCCCATGCCGGCGTACTGGCGCATCGTCCAGAGGCGTCCGCGGTACATGGTGGGCTGGATACCACGCGTGAAGGGGTATTCACCGGGGTATCCGAGGTCGCGGTCGGGGTCGAAGCCGAGGTCGTCGAGGTCGGCGGCAGTGTAGACGGGTTTGGGCGGGTTGGGCATCAGGACTGAGTATTGTATCGAGTCGCCCATCCGAGCAGGGTCGTCTACGCCGGCGAGAGCAAATTTGCGTCGCGGATGACCACCCAGTTGCCCGCCGGCTCTTTCCGCAGAATCGATAGCGTGTGGCCGGAGCGGCGCGAGGGCTGGCCTCCGCTGCGGGGTGTGATGGTGACGGAGAGGTGACTCCAGCACCAGGCGATATCCCCGTGGACCTGGATTTCGCGGGTTTCATGAGTGCCCTCGATGCGGACCATTGGAATCATCGACCGGAAGGCGTCGGCGAAGGCGCGCTTGCCGTGCATGGACGGCTGTCCGGGGACCAGAAAGACTGCATCGTCGGACATGAGAGTCAGGACGGTCTGGAGATCTCCTGCAGTGGTGGCGCGAAGCCAGGTGTCCATCAGGTCGCGGATGGCCTGGTCGTCGCTCACGGCTATTTTGTCTGCGCTTGCATCCGCTTCAGCTTTTCTTTCTTGCGCGCGCGGTAGAAGGAACTGAAAGTGAAGTAGAAGAAGACCAGCGCGACGACGGCATAGACCAAAAGGCGGGTCTGGTCTGCTCCGGAGTGCCAGGCGTGACGCATGCGGTAAGCGCCCTGGGCGAAGAAGAGGCCGAAGAGGAAGAAAAACAATCCCGTGATTTCCAGCCAGAGGACGCCGCCGGCATGAGCGAATGGACCCCAGATGGACTTGCCGAAAGTTTTTGCACCGGCAGCAGCGGCGCGGCCCGTCTGCGCGCTGCGCGCGGCGTAGGTGGGAGCATCCTGCTGCATGGAATGAGCGGCTTGCGAGGCACGGTCGCGGAATATTCCGGAGGCGACCCGGACACCGATGCCCAGTTTGCGTCCAACGCGAGTCGGCTCCATACACAAAAGTGTAGCAGCCGGAAGCCGATTCGAATTGCCTCCGCCGTGCATCGGAAGTAATGTAAGAAAAACCTGCATTGCGCCTCGCGAAACCCGGGGGGTGGAAAGGGAGCGATCCTTGAATCAGAAGCTGCGGAACCTTGTGCAACAACTTGGCGAAGCCATTCACGAAAGCGTTTCCGAGTCGGAACACATCGCTGGGGTGGTGAAAGATATTCGCAAGCAAGGGTTCGACGTGTTGTTAATGCTGGAGGCGACGATCGGCCTCAATGAACTGGAGCAACAGCCCTCGGCGCAGCTGGAGGCTCCGGACGACGACAGCGAGGACACCGGCGAGGCCTTTACCACCCAGGATGTGAATTTTCTCAAGTCACTGCGCATCTCCATCGAGGAACATGAGGACCGGCGATAGCGACGGTCGTGTCAATCATCAAGACTTGATGCTCCCGTCTGTTTGTTTGTGGTAGTATCCGCTCGTCTCTGCGGGTTGCGGCAAGAAGCTCTGCTGCCTTGACTTCGGAGCCGAAGAGACCATGAGGATGCGAACAGACCATGAGAGACACACTCGGCGTATTGCTGGCGGGCGGCGCGGGAGAACGGCTCTTTCCGCTAACGCGTGACCGGGCCAAACCGGCGGTGCCGTTCGGCGGCCAATACCGCATTATCGACATAACCCTATCCAACTGCATCAATTCCGAGCTGCGGCACGTCTACATCCTCACGCAATACAAGGCTCTTTCGCTGAATCGCCATGTGCGCGAAGGCTGGACCAGCGTTGTTGCGCAGGAACTGGGCGAGTTTATCGAGATTCTGCCGCCCATGCAGCGCGTGAGCACCAACTGGTATATGGGCACCGCTGATGCCGTGTACCAGAACATTTATTCGATCG
Source organism: uncultured Acidobacteriaceae bacterium (assembly GCA_963782175.1). Taxonomy (GTDB): domain Bacteria; phylum Acidobacteriota; class Terriglobia; order Terriglobales; family Acidobacteriaceae; genus Silvibacterium. The sequence continues at coordinate 285,617 of CAWAIX010000001.1, read as the reverse complement.
GATCGGAACAACCCGATTACGTGCTGATTCTTTCCGGCGACCACATCTACAAAATGCATTACGGCAAGATGTTCGATCAGCATGTGGAATCGGGCGCTGACGTGACGATCGCGACCCTGCCGGTCGATCCCTCCGAAGTTGCTGCCTTCGGCGTGGTGGAGGTCGGGCGCAGTGGCGACGTCATCGGATTTCAGGAGAAGCCGAAGACGACGAATATCCGGTCGCCGTTCAACCCGAACATGGTGGATGTATCGATGGGCATCTACCTCTTCAACACCGATGTGCTGCTGCCCGCGCTGATGCAGGACGCCGAGGACCCGTCATCGAAGCACGACTTCGGGCACAATATCCTGCCGGCAATCCTGGGCAAGTACAAGATGCGCGCCTACAACTTCGTTGATGAGAACAAGCAGGGGCAGGCGCTGTATTGGCGCGATGTAGGGACGCTGGATGCTTATTATGAAGCCAACATGGACGTGTGCTCCGTGTCGCCGGTCTTCAACCTTTATGACTCGAAGTGGCCGATCCGGACGCGGGTGCGGCAGTATCCGCCGGCAAAGTTTGTGTTCGGAGAGCCGGGGCGCACCGGCATGGCGATCAACTCCATCGTCTCGGCGGGGTGCATCGTCTCCGGGTCGGTGGTGCGCAACAGCGTTCTGTCGCAGGATGTTCGCGTGAACTCGTACTCTGAAGTCGATTCCAGCATTGTGTTTTCGCACGTGAATATTGGCAGGCATTGCCGCATCCGGCGCGCAATCATCGACCGCGACGTGCAGCTTCCCGAGGGTACGGTGATCGGCTACGACCAGACCGAGGACAAGAAGAAATATTTCGTCGCGCCGAGCGGGCTGACGGTGGTGACGCGCGATTACTCGCTGTACGAGAACACGGTTGCTCCGGACTTCATGATGGAGAGCTGAAGCGCTTCGGGACGGTTACGGGATAAGGGCCCGTTTTCGTGCCGCCAAATACCGGCAATGCCTGGCTGGATTGTGCCGCCGAGCGATGGTACTGTTCTGGTGTCCGATCTCTATGATTGATCCGGGAGATTCTCTGTGCGTATGAAAACGTTTTTCGCGACCGCAATCCTAGCCGCGTCCGCCTCGATCCTTTCGGCGCAGTCGGCGCAAACCATCAACGGCTTCATCAGCGACGAGCATTGCGGCGCTGCGCACTCTTCTGCGAGCGCTTCGGCTACGAAGTGCGTGAAGGGCTGCATGGGCGGAGGTTCGGCCGCGGTACTGGTCAGCAACGGCAAGGTTTACAAGCTCAAGGGCGAAGATGCCGCGGTGAAGGGCCTTGCCGGCCAGAACGTCACAGTCAAGGGCACGGTCGAAGGCGACACCATCACGGTGAGCTCGGTCGAGGCGCAGAAGTCGTAACCGCTCACAATCGCAACTGACAGAATTGTACGGTCAGTGCGCCACGTATCCCTGGCCGCGCAGGACCTTTCCGGGCAGCGATCCGGTCATCTTGCCGTCTGCGATCACGGGCGCTCCGTTCACGAGGACGTAGTCCATTCCCTGCGATAACTGATTGGGCTGCTCGAAGGTAGCCACGTCGCGGATGGTCGCCGGGTCGAAGATGACGACATCGGCCCACATCCCCTGCTTGAGCACTCCGCGATCGGTGAGCCGCATGCGCTGGGCTGGCAGCGCGCTGAACTTGCGGATCGCGTCCTCGAGCGTCAGCACGTGCTCCTCACGCACGTATTTGCGCAGGATTCTGGGAAAGGTTCCGTAGGCACGCGGGTGGGGATGCTCGGAGGCAAGAAGGCCCTCGGGCGAAGTGCCCTGCGAGTCATTGTCGATAGAGACCCAGGGCTGCTTCAGCGCCAGAGTGACGTCGGGCTCGCTCATGCCGAAGACGGCGACTTCTGTGAAGGCTTTATCGCGGACGAGGATGTCGCAGAGTGCATCGATGGGGTCTTCCTTCCACATCGCCGCGACCTCAGAGAGGCGCTTGCCCTGAATCGGCATCAGTTCGGGATTCTGCACGACCGCGATCAGGATCGCATCGGGGCCGGGAATCTCCTGCCATTCGTTGTCCCAGTTTCCTCCCGGCGTCAGCATGTCCTTGCGGATGCGCTCGCGGGTGGCCTTGTCCTGCAGCCGTTCGATGAGTTTTGCGTCGCCTCCGTCATGCGCCCACGGAGGGATGAAGGCCGAGAAAGTGTTGAACCACGCGGTGTAGGCGTAGGTGTCGGCGGTGACGTCAACGCCAGCGGCGCGGGCGGCATCGATGCTGGCGACGATCTGGGGCATACGTCCCCAGTTGTTCTTGCCGGCGGCCTTGAGATGCCAGATTTCGACGGGAATATGCGCGTCGCGGCCGATCTCGACGGCTTCGTCAATGGCGTCGAGCACGGTATCGCCCTCGCTGCGCATGTGGGTGGCGTAGATGCCGCCGTACTTTGCTGCTTCAGAGGCGAGCGCGGTCAGCTCCGCGGTTTTGGCGTAGGGAGCGGGAGCGTATTGGAGGGCGGTGGAGACGCCAACGGCTCCATCCTGCATGGCCTGCTGCACCAGCGCCTGCATCTGCGCGAGTTGCTCGGGTGTGGGCTGCATGTCGGCGTCGCCCAAAACCATCCTGCGCACGCTGGTCGCGCCCACGTAGCTGGCGAGGTTGATGCCGATGCTCTGACGCTCGAGCCGGGCGAAGTATTCGCGGAAGGTGGTCCAGTCAGGATTGATCTTCAGGTGGTCGTAGCCGGCGCGATCGGCGGCGATCATCGCGGCATTGAGGGGCGCGGCGGAGTTGCCTTCGCCGGTGATCTCGGTGGTGATGCCCTGATAGATCTTCGAGGGCACGCGAGGATCGACGAGCATGGTCAGCTCGGACTGACCGAGCATGTCGATGAAGCCGGGCGCGACGACTTTGCCCCTGGCGTCGATGGTCTGCTTCCGGGGAGCCGAGTCGAGGACGCCGATGGCTGCGATGCGTCCATTGCGGATGCCGATCTGGCCGGAGTACCAGGGCGAGCCGGTACCATCGATGATGTGTCCGTTGACGATGACGATGTCGAAGGGCTCGGCGGCGCCGGCTTGCGAAAAGACCTGTGGCGCGAGCCAGCAGAGCAGCAGACAGGCGGCGGCAAGACGCATCGGAGTCCTTACGGGATCGAAAATGAAGGGCGCAGGTTGGCATACTACCATGCGGAGGCGATTGAGTAGCCGTGGGCGATCCAGTGATTCGCAGGGCAGAGGAGTCCGAGCAGAAGAGCCTGGAGGAGTTGCAGCGCCGGGCTTCGCTTGCGAATCCTGGAGACCGCGAGGCGATCCTGGCGCATCCGGAGGCGGTCGAGCAGCCGATGGAGCAGATTGTCTCTGGCGATGTGTTCGTGCTGGAGGCGGACGGAGCGATGGCGGGCTTCGCAGCGGTGAAGTCGCGGCCCGATGGTGACACCGAGCTTGACGGCCTGTTCGTTGAGCCGGAGATGCAGCGCCGGGGATTCGGGCGGCTGCTGGTGGATCACTGCGTCGGGGTTGCCCGCGCCGGCGGCTCGCAATATCTATGCGTGATCGGAAATCCTCATGCCGAGGTTTTCTACCTCGCGTGCGGATTCGAGTTGCTGGAAACGACGGAGACGCGCTTCGGGCCGGGGTTGCTTATGCGCAAAGCGCTCTGAAGCTATTCGGCCTCGGAGTCGGTCTCGGTCCACTCAACGGACTGCGTCCAAGAGAACTCCCGCAGATGCTCGACCAAGGCGTCCAGAAGCCTGTTGTCGCGAGTCGTCGATTCGAGAACCGCCTGGACCACCGAGTGGTCGGTATCTTCGACTCTTTCGGCGCGTATGTTGCGGAGGGCCAGGGAGCGGGCGGCCACGGCGCGAGTCACTTCGTATTCAGCGTCGAGCTGGTGGTCGCTGTCGCAGAAGAGGCGCAGGCGGTAGAGCCTATGCGTGTCCAGTGAGGCAAGGGAACGCTGGTCGATGGCGCGGGAGAGCGGCCGCAAGACGATATTGATCAGGATCAGCAGACCGGTAACAAACACCGCATCGAGCGTCTGGCCGGCGCCGGCGCAGGCACCGACCGCCGCTGAGCACCACAGAGTCGCAGCGGTGTTCAAGCCCCGTACGCTGCCGCCGTCCTTCATGATGGCGCCGGCACCGAGAAAGCCGACTCCGGAGACGACGTAGGCAATGACCTGCGTGATTCCCGGCGCGATGGTCAGGCTGAGGTCGACGAACGCGGCCGCGCCGAAGCACACCAGCGTGTTGGTGCGGAGACCTGCTGCCCGCTGACGCCACTGGCGCTCGGCGCCAATACATGCGCCCAGGATCAGGGCGGATACCAGGCGCAGGATGCTGGTGGCCCGCATGAGAGGCAGGGCGTCCGACCAGAAATGGCTCCAGGGATGATTCATGGCAATGCGCCCTTAGCTTAAACCGTGCGAGCCGCTGTTCATCAGTCTCGATGCTCGAGGACTGAAAATCGGGTCATTTTCCTGTATTCTGGCGACTTCGATGAGATCGAAAGGCGCCGGTTCTCTCCCACGGAACCGGCCTTGACTGGCTTGCGTATGAATTGTCATGAGCTTAGCCGGGGCAATGACGTGGGAGATGGATGGGTTTCGGGTCGTACGGACCCGGCCAAGGGAGATGCCGCGTCCTGTGTCCCCAGGCGTGCCGGAAGGGCAGGAGCGGCCGGAGCCACGCCACGATGCCGTCCCGGTAGCAGAGAGGATCGGCCGGTCAGGCTCTAACCCGGGACAGTGGGCTCCGGGGCAGCAGTTTTCGGGGCAGCAGTTCGGAGCGCAGTCGCGGGGCGGCATTCCCGGGAATCGGGTGGCCGTGCGGGGAGCAGAGAGGGTATTGGAAGCCGACTGGCAGATCGTAGTACAGCGATGCCTCGACGGCGACTCGGTCGCCTGGGGTGAATTGGTCAAGGCGCACTACCGCCGCATCTATTCGCTTTGCTACCGCTTCACCGGCTCCGCGCATGACGCTGAGGACCTGACGCAGGACGTCTTCGTCAAGGTCTACGGGAACCTGACCAGCTTCGACCTGGCCCGGGGCAGCTTCCAGACATGGATTACGACGCTCGCCCGCAATCTGCTGGTCGATCATTTCCGCAGAACCAAGCAGCAGCGCGTGACAGATTCAATGGACGCCGGATGGGACGAATCGGAAGAGCTTCCGATGGCGGACCGGCTGGCGGCATCGGGCCCGACCCAGCACGATCGTGCCGCGCAGAAGGAGATTGCGCGCATGGTGCAGGAGGCCCTGACAAAGATCTCACCGGAATTAAGAGAAGCCGTTATTCTTCGTGACTTGCAGGACTTGGACTACAAAGAAATCGCGCAAGTTTTGCGCATCCCCGAGGGTACGGTGAAGTCTCGTATCAGCAGGGGCCGGGCGGAACTGGCGCGGTTACTAGAACGTAATAAAGGACAGGTGGTTTAGATGTCGGAGCGTAATCCATTTGAACAGCATCCGAAGACTCCCGAGCGAATCGACAAGCCCGGTAGGGAGCTTCGCTGCGAAGAGTGGGAAGCCCTTCTGGCCGATGCCCTCGATGGCATGATGCCCGCGGCCGAAAGCGTCAGCTTTGAATCGCACAGCCACACCTGCGCTACCTGCGCAGGCCTGCTGGCACAATCCCGCCAGGGCCAGGAGTGGATGAAATTCCTGCACTTCGAGCCGGAACCACCCGGCGACATGTTGGAACGAATCCTGGGCCGAACAAGCGGCGCGGTGGCTGAACGGCCGTTGGCCGTCTATGGAGCGCCGATTGCGGCCGGCGCCCCCGGCGTGCTGCCGATGCCCCGGCACCGCTTCGTCTGGGACACGCGGCTGATGATGACCGCCGCAATGGCCTTCTTCTCGATTGCGCTTACATTGAATCTGGCCGGAGTGCAGCTGACCCATCTGAAGCTTTCAGAATTGACGCCGGCCAGCATCGAGACCAATCTTACGCGGCAGTTCTACGGCGCGAAGAGTCAAGTGGTGCGCTACTATGACAGCCTCCGCTTCGTGTACGAGGTCGAGTCAAAGATGCGGGAACTGCGCGGCAACGACGACACGCAGCGACCTGCCGTGCAGCCGGGAAATGGGCAGCCGGAGCAGAAAACGCCCGCCCCGCAGAGCACTCCAACCAGCAGCAATGGGCACAAAAACGGAGGCAAGGTCGAATCGGCACCCGCTGTTCCTCAGCCCGAGGTAATTTTTGGAAAGAAGATGCTGGCTCGCGGACAGTCTCCTGAAGCAGATTCATTGGCTCCGCAGTCGGGCATCGAAATTGAGGCGTCTTGCCCGCGTGCCGTTGAGTTTGCCAGGAAAGAACAGGAAGAGGTATACACTTTGGTCGTTTCCCTTCGAGACCAGGCAGGAAGAGGCTTGGTATGAACTGCGTCAATCATCCTGACGCTCCGGTGGCAGCTTATTGCCAGAACTGCGGAAAGGCGCTCTGCGCTCAATGTGTGCGGTCTGTTTCCGGCGTGATTTACTGCGAGCAATGTCTCGCTGCCAAGCTTGGCATCGGCGGCCCGGGATTTGGCGTTCCTGCGAGTGGAGCTTATGCCGGAACCACGCCGGGCGCGGCAGCCTATGCAGTGCCCGGGGTGGTGGCAAGCCGTGGGCCCAATCCGGCAACCGCCGCGGCCCTGGGATTTATCCCGGGCGTTGGCGCGATGTACAACGGCCAGTTCGTCAAGGGTCTGGTTCATGTGCTGGTTTTCGTGGTTCTCGTGGGGATCTCCGGCAATCACGGCATCTTCGGCATCTTCATTGCGGCATGGGTCTTCTACCAGGTCTTCGACGCGTATCAGACGGCCAAGGCGCGGCGAGACGGGCTGCCGTTGCCCGATCCCTTCGGGCTGAATGAACTCGGAGCCAAGATCGGTATTCCGAATTCCCCCACGACAACGCAGTTCACACAGACATACACAACGGTGCCGCCGGGCGCTGCGTATACCCCGTCGGGAACACCGTACACGCCACCGGGACCTGCATATACGCCACCGGCGCCGGGTTATGCTCCTCCGGCGGACTACAGCGGGCAGTATACTCCGGGCGCGCAGTATCCTCCCTACGCCGATGTGCCGCCGGTGCCCCCTGTTCCACCTGTAGGCGGAGTGCCACCGGTTGAGCCTGATCCCTACGCACCAGTGCCGCGGCGCGAGCCGATTGGAGCGATCGTGCTCATCGGCCTGGGATTGCTGTTTCTCTTCAACACGCTGGGAATCTTCGGCGGTGAATGGATGCACCACACCTGGCCGATTCTGATCATCGGGCTCGGCGCGTGGCTGCTGATTCGCCGCACGCGCGGGATTCCGCCGTCGCCTCCCCCACCCGGGCCTCCGGCAGGAGGTGGCCAATGAATCCGTACCTCTTCATTCATCGCATCAAGGGACCGGCGATGCTGCTGGTTTTCGGGATCACGGCGCTGCTCAACGAGTGGGATATCCTGTCCTTCGGTCGAAGCTGGCCGCTCTACCTGATCGTGCTCGGCGTGCTGCAGCTTGCCGAGCGGGCGGCATGGTCGCAATATCAGCAGCAGTATGTGCAGGCTCCGTACCCTGCGCCGGGTGTTGCGCCAGGCGTGGTTCCGGGAACTCCGGCAAATGTAACGCCGCCCTCCTCTTCGATCGTGGTGTCGCCGCCCAGCCTGCCGGACGATCCCCAACGCCGCTTCGATTCGGGTGAAGGAAGGTAAGAGCCAATGGCAGTCAATCCTCCACCTTATCCGCCGCCTTACTCTCCCCGGGACGCACGCCGGCAGGCGCGCGAGCAATGGCGGGCGCAGCGCGACCAATGGAAGGCGCAACGCCACTACTGGCGCCAGGCGTATGGCTACCGCAGGTCATCGATCGTAGGGCCGTGCCTGCTGGTGGGCATTGGCGTGATAGCTCTGCTGCTTGAGATGGGCAAGCTGAGCGCCGCAGGATTCTGGATCTGGTATGAGCGCTGGTGGCCCGCCCTGCTCATCCTGGTGGGACTGGTATCGCTCGCGGAATATTTCTGGGACCGGAAAAATCCCTATGCGGGATATCGCTCCGCCGGGGGCGTGGTCTTCCTCATCATTCTGCTGGCGTGCATCGGGTGGGGTGCGCACGGGCACTGGTGGGGCCCCTTGGGGAAGTTCGGCGATAATGACGACGACTTCTTCTCCATGATGGGTGAGGAGCACGATAACGATGTCGCGCTGGATCAGTCGATCCCTGATGGCGGTACCGTGAATATCCAGAATGCGCGCGGCGACGTGACGGTTACGGCATCGGAAGACGGGCAGATTCATGTGCGCGCCCACCAGGTCGTGCACTCGAACGACAAGGATGCGCCGGGCATCTTCGACCAGGTAAAACCGAGGGTCGTGACCTCCGGCGCAGGAGCCGTCGTGACTGTAGCTGGCCGCAATGGAGCACGCGTGGACCTGACGGTGCAGGTGCCCGAAAAAACCTTTGCCACCGTCAACACCAATCATGGCGATGTGACAATCGAGGGACTACAGAACAACGCCGATGTCACCTCGCAACATGGCGATGTGAAGCTGGACGGAATCACCGGCGATGTGCACGCGCGCATGGACCACGGGGACTTCTCGGCACATGAGATCGGTGGGCACGCCCTGTTGGACGGCCGGGTGGACGACGCGACCTTGTCGGAGATCAAGGGCCAGGTGGTGCTTGATGGCGAGTTCATGGGGGACACGCACCTCGAGCAGGTGGGCTCGACGGTCCACTTTCACACTACGCGGACCGACCTGGACATCCAGAAGCTCGGGGGCGATCTAACGATGGACTCGAGCGACCTGACGGCGAACCAGCTCTACGGGCCGGTGCGCATCGTGACCCGGTCCAAGAACATCGACCTGAGCCAGGTGACCGGCGATATGCATATCGAAACCAGCAATGGCGATGTCAATGTTGTCGCCGCGCTTCCGCTGGGCAATATGCAGATTACGAATCACACCGGCGGGCTGACGGTGACGGTACCGGAGGATACGAGCTTCGTTGTCAACGCGAGCACAACGGAAGACGACGAAATCCAGACTGACTTCCCGCTGCAGACCTCAACCAGTGGTGACCGGCGCATTCTGCAAGGCACAGTTGGACACGGCGGCGTAAAGCTCGACTTGAGCACCAGCCACGGAAACCTGCAGTTGAAGCAGGGCTCCGCAATGCGTGTCGAGACGCCTGAGAAACCTGAGAAACCGGAGAGACCGGAAAAGCCCGAGAGGCCTGAGGCGCCGCCTACCGCGCCGCGGCATCTGAAAGCGCCAACAGCGCCTACCCCTGCACCAACCGTTCAGTAAGACGCTCATCCGCCAGGCGTTGATCCCCCCGACGCTCGCGAACGATTGACTCGATGCGGTCGAGCACCTGGTCGAGGGTCAGCGAGGTCGAGTCGATGATGATGGCATCGGACGCGGGCCGCAGCGGAGACTGCGCGCGGTTGCGGTCGCGCTCGTCGCGCTCGCGCAGTTCGCGGGAAATGTCTTTCTGTGACATGCCATCGGCGGAGGCGGCGATGGATATGGGTCCGGCAGCCTGCTCGTAGCGGCGCTGGCTGCGCGCCTCGGGCGAGGCGTCCAGGAAGAACTTGATGTCGGCATCAGGAAAGACGACTGTGCCGATGTCGCGGCCCTCCATCACGACTCCGCCGTCCTTGCCCATCTCACGCTGCAGATCGACCATCCAGGCGCGGATTGCAGGATGAACGCTGACGCGCGAGGCGGCCTGAGTGACTTCCGGGTCGCGAATGAGGTCTGTGACGTCGGCTCCATCGAGCAGGACGCGGTTGCCTGCAGGCGTGGGCTCCAAATCGATGGCCGTAGACGTGGCAAGACGCTGAAGATCGCTGGCGTCATCCGGATCAATCGCGCTGCGGAGCGCCTTCAGCGCAAAGGCGCGATACATGGCGCCGGTTTCGAGATTGAGCAGGCCGAAATGAGCGGCGAGATGCCGGGCCACGGTGCTTTTGCCGGCTCCGGCAGGGCCGTCGATGGCGATAATGAGGCGTCGTTCACTCATTCAGGATTCTTACCGTCGTCCTTTTTTCCCTTGTTTTTCCATCCCTTGTCTTTCGGGTTCCGGAATGGCGGCTTCGCGCCGCCCGGCTTCGGCCCGGATTTGAAGCCCGGTCTGCCACCGCCGACTTTGCCGCGCGACTGCGGGCCGCCGAATTTCTTTTCGGTGAATTTGCCGCCACCTCCGCGTTCCGGTCTCCCGCTCTGATTTTCCCGATCACGACGCTGGCCCTTGAACTGCGAGCCTGCGGCTCTTGTTTCGCCGGGTCTGCCTCCATAGGGCTTGGGCTTGCCTGATTTCCCAAATGGCGAAGGCTTCCATTCGCCTTTGCGCGGCGGGAGGCCCGTATCCTGGCGCGGTGGCCGGCCGGGTCGCTGATCGGCTGACGAGCCCTCGCGCTTTTCTCGGAAGAACGGGCGCTTTTCACTGAAGTTCTGTGGTTTTCCTCCGAACTTCTTCGGCGGCCGCTCGCCCTTCGCCCCGAATTGTGGCCGCTCGCGGCCTGTGCCGAACTTCTTTGGTGGAAATTTGGCGCCTCCGCGGCGCGCATCGTCAAAGGGCCGCGGCCGGAACGGCTTGCGTTCGCCGGCTGCCTGCTCGCTGCCTGATGCTCTCGTCTTCGGGGAGTACCGTTCTGGACGCTTGCCGGGATCAAACTTCCGAAATGGCCTGGACTCTCTGCGTTCGCGGACTGGCTCCTTGCTGCCTGATTCTCTCGTCTTTGGGGAATACCGGTCCGGACGCTTTCCGGGATCAAACTTCCGAAATGGCCTGGACTCTCTACGTTCGCGGACTGGCTCCTTGCTGCCTGATTCTCTCGTCTTCGGGGGATACCGTTCCGGACGCTTTCCGGGATCAAACTTCCGAAATGGCCGGGACTCTCTCCGCTCGCCTTCGCGCGGAGGCCTGGGCCGCTGTCCCCGATCGCCAGAACGTGCCGCGAACCGCTCCCGCGATGGCGGGCCGGATGAGGGACGCTGCTCGCGACGCTCACGGACGAACGGCGGCCGCTGCTCACGAAAACCTCGCCGTGGCTCGAACTCGCGCTTCGGCTCGGCCATCTCCGGTTCGGCGGGCTGCTCGGGCTCGGCGAATTCCGGGAGGGAGCCGGCGACGTGGTACATCGTTTGCGTCCCGACCGGAACAAGGGTGATCTGGCGTGTAGCCGCGAGGCCGTTCACGACTTCGCGCACCTTTGACCGTGCGGTGAGCGGCGAGAGAAATATCTCGATCTCCTCGGGAGTCGCAGCGATGACCGATTCGAGATAGCTCGAGACGAGCACCGAGAGGCCGGTCGTCTGCGCGATCTTGTTCGCGGCGTTCATCGCGTCGACGAAACGCGCCTGGGTCAGCTCCCAGCGTGTGGGGCCTTCCTGCGTGTAGACGGGCATGACGCGAAGGCCGCTCCACAGATCCATCAGCCCGCGTAGCACTGCGGCTTCGGTGAGCTCGCGTCCGAGAGCAGCCTGGATCTCAGTGGCCTCGAGCGATGCGCCCGGTTCGAGCAGCTTCCAGATCTCGACGACCAGGGGCGTGGCTTTCGGAGGCGGCGTCTTCCAGTTGCGGCCTCCACGCAGGCTGAAGATGTAAGGGAAAGCCTCGCGCGAGGCGAGAAAATCCGGCTGGTCGGTGTGTCCGCCCAAGAGGTTGAGCGGCAGAGCCGTCCCACTCTCGGTGAGCCGGATCATCAATCCTCTGGCGTTGTCGATTTCAGCGGGCGAGGGTGTATCGCTCGGCGTGCCGATACATGCCTCTGCGAACGAGGGCGCCGGAGTGAGGAACTGGTTGCGCCGGGGCAGAAACAGGCCCAGCCCCATCTCGGTGACCCAGGCCGATGCCTCGTCGAGCGTGAGCGCGGGATTCTGTTTCTGGCGCCAGCGTTCGGCGCGTACGGCTTGTAACTGTTCGGGTGTCAAAATTTTTTACCGGCGAAGGCGAACCTAGATCCGCTGGAATGCCCGCTGGATGTCCTTCCAAGAATACCGCAGTGCGATGGGGCGTCCGTGCGGGCAGCTTGGTGGGATGCTCGGTTCGGGCAAGTTCGGCGAGCAGCCACTCCATCCTGCGTGTGTCGAGCGGCATGTTCACCTTGATCGCGGAGTGGCAGGCGATCGAAGCGGCGATCCTAGTTCGCAGGGTTCCGAGATTCTCCGACTGCGCGGGATTGCCGGCCTGCTCGAGCACCTCCATCAGCATGCGCTCAAGCGCACGGCCCTCCAGACCCACCGGCGCGGCCTTGACAGCCAGCGTGTGCGGACCGAAGGGCTCGACTTCGAAGCCGTTGCGGTCGAGTTCGTCTGCAATCGTGCCGTAGATGACCATCTGGTGCGGCTGCAAATCGACCAGCAGCGGCATCAGCAGGCGTTGGCGTTCGACGCGCTCCACTTCGCGCTCGCGAAGAATTTTCTCGAAGAGCACGCGCTCATGGGCCACGTGCTGGTCGACGATCCACAGGCCTTCGTCGTTGACCGCCAGAATGAACGACTCGCGCAGTTGTCCGAGCGGTTTGAGCGACGCGAGCGAGTTCAGGTTGGCGGGCTCTCCGCCCTCGGGCAGGGATACGGCATCCGGCGGAGCGGCGCAGTCATGAATTTCCGCCCCGGTCGCGCGCGGCTCAATTGCGAACGGCAGCTTCACGTCCTCCGGGCGGCGCTCGGGCTCGACCAGCGTAAAGGAAGCGGCGTCGACGGCGCTGGCCGCGGGCCCGGAATCGCGCATCTCGCCCTGCGCCGCGATCGGTGAAGTTGTAGGCACCAGCGCAGGCGTGGCGTGCGGAGCCGTCGTGAGCGCGGCGAGAAACTCCGCCGCGGGCCGCGCCTTGATCAGCGTGTTGCGGATGCTGTCGCGCACGAAGTCGTGGACGTAGGAGGGCTGGCGGAAGCGCACCTCGGTCTTCGACGGATGCACATTCACATCCACCTCGTGGGGCGGCATCTCGAGGAACATCAACACCACCGGGAACGACGTCGGCGGGATCACGTTGCGATATGCCTCGCTCACGGCATGCAAAATCAGCCGGTCGCGAATGAGCCGCTGGTTTACGAAGATGTAGATGGAGTTGCGGTTGAGCTTCTGCAATTCGGGCTTGGAGACGAAGCCTGAAATCCGCAGGAATCCTGGCTCAGGCGGCTGATAATCCTCGTCGCGCTTCCACGGTGGAGGCTCAGGCAGGCCCGCGCGGTCGAACGGCCGCTCGGCAGCGAAGGGCACAAGCTGATCCAGAGTGTCGTTGCCGAAGATCTGGTAGACGCGCTCGGCCGGCTTCCCGACGGGAGGCGCAATCAGTAATGCACTGGTCGACGAATGCAACTCGAAATGCCTGCCGGGATGGGCCAGCGCATAATGTGTAACCAATGCGGTTACATGGGAGAGCTCAGTAGTTTCGGCTTTGAGAAATTTTCGCCGCGCGGGCGTGTTGAAGAACAGATCGCGGACGGTGATGGTGGTTCCAGCGGGCAGACCCGCATCTTCGACGCGGAAGATTTTTCCGCCGACAATTTCGAGATGCGTCCCGCTCGCGTCCGAGGCGGCCCGCGTTTCAAGCTCGAGCCGCGAGATCGACGCGATCGACGGCAACGCTTCGCCGCGAAACCCGAGTGTGGCGATCGAGAGCAGGTCGTCGCTGGAGCGGATCTTCGACGTGGCGTGGCGCTCGAAGGCCAGCAGCGCGTCGTCGCGGACCATGCCGATGCCGTTGTCCGCCACGCGGATGAGCTTTCGTCCGCCGCCCTCCACTTCGACCACGACACGGGTGGCCCCGGCGTCCAGCGAGTTTTCGAGCAGTTCCTTGACGACCGAAGCGGGCCGGTCCACCACCTCGCCGGCGGCGATCTGGTTCGCGACCTGGTCGGTCAATATGTGGATGCGGCCCATTAAGCATTAGCCGGCGAGCAGCAAAGAGGATCGGTCATCCGGCCACGTGAGCTTCGTGCAGCCGATCGCCGAGCACGTGGAGGCGCAGGAAGTTTGTGGAGCCTGATTTGGTGAGGGTTCCGGCGACTATTCCGAGAATTTCGCCCGGAGCCACATAACCGGCCTTCTCGAGCAGGTACTCGGCCATCTCCACCATCTCTTCGGCCGTGTGCGCCTTGGAGCACTTCACCGGCTGCACGCCCCACAACAGGCACATGCGATTGATGCTCACATCGATGCTGGAGAGCGCGTAGATGGGCGGCTTGGGCCGGTACTTTGAAAGCTGACGCGCCGTGGTGCCGGTCTCGGTGAATACTGCGATCGCTTTCAGGTCGAGGTCTTCGGCCGCGTGCGCCATCGATTCGCAGATCGTTTCGGCGACAGTAAGGCGCATGTTGCTCGGCCGCCCATCGTGCGGGTTCGGAGCCTCGTGCACCTGCCCTTCGGATTCGAGGATGATCCGCGCCATCATCTTGACGGCCTCGACCGGATATTTGCCGGCGGCGCTTTCTGCCGAGAGCATCACGGCGTCCGTGCCGTCGTAGATGGCGTTGGCGACGTCGCTGGCCTCGGCGCGTGTGGGCCGAGGGTTCTCGATCATCGACTCGAGCATCTGCGTTGCTGTGATCACCGGCTTGCGATGCTCCGCCGCGCGGCGGATTACAAGCTTCTGAATTGCGGGAACCTTTTCAGGCGGCATCTCCACGCCCAGGTCACCGCGCGCCACCATGACGCCGTCGGTGACCTCGAGGATCTCCTCGAGGTGCTCGATGGCCTGCGGCTTTTCGAGCTTGGCGACCACCCAGGTGTCGGCGCCCAGTTCGGCGATGCGGTGTTTCACCAGCCGGACATCATCCGCGGTGCGGACGAATGAGACCGCGATGGCGTCGACGCCGTTCCTGATGGCGAACTCCAGGTCGACTTCGTCCTTCTCGGTGAGCGACGGCACACGTACCGCCAGACCGGGTAAGTTGATGCCCTTGTGCTCGCCCAATACTCCGCCGTTGATCACCTGGCACTCGACGTCCACGCCATTCACTCCCAGCACCAGAAGCTCAATCAGGCCGTCGGAAAGCAGGATGCGCGCTCCGGGCTCGAGATTTTCGGCAAGCGTCGGGAAAGTGGTCGCGATCATCTCCGGAGTGCCTTCGATCTCGCGGGGCGTGATGATCAGGCGCTGTCCGCTCTGGAGCTGGATCGGCTTACGATCTTTCAGCTTGCCGGTGCGGATCTTGGGGCCCTGCAGATCGCCGAGGATGCAGATATGCTTCTCTTCCTCGAGGGCCACCTTGCGAACCATTTCGATCAGTTCGAGTTTCTGGGGGTGGGTTCCGTGCGAAAAGTTGAGTCTTGCGACATCCAGGCCGGCCCTGACCAGCTCGCGAAATATCTCTTTCTTGCTTGAGGCGGGCCCGAGTGTCGCGACAATCTTGGCGCGGCGCGGATTTTTGCCCGTCTCAGGGCTCCAGCCGGCATGCATAGCGTTCATCCATCCCCCAACTGCTTGTTTCAATTATGAATCGATCGTTTTGATCTGGCGTGAAGAGCACCTTCATTTTAACCCTTGACGAGGACTCGCACGGTTCACACATGCTGAGGAGGCGGCATCGTAACCACGTTTTCATCTTCTTTGAACGCGACGACGGCAGATGTTGCAGCCGAGATGGCAGGGAAGATGATGGCGTTGAACTCGGCGCCCACCAAAATCGTGAAGCAGACCATGTAGAGCCAGACCAGCGTGGCTACCCCGGCGCCAAATGATCCGTAGACCACGGAATAGTCTGCATACCTGGTGATGTACCAGCCATAGCCGAGCGTGGTGAGAAACCAGGTTACCGTCGCCAAAAGGCTTCCGGGCAGCACCTTTTTCCAGGGGCGCGCGCGGGGCGTGCCGAAGTGGTAGATGACTACCAGAACTGCGACGCTCGTGAGCGTGGCGATGGTCCAGCGAATGATGCGCCAGATCAACAGGACATAGAGCCGGATCTCATGGTCCGCGTTGTCGACCATCCAGTTCTCGATGGCATGGCCGAAAGCGACCAGGCCGGTGGCGAAGATCAGCGGAACCAGCGTGCCGGGCACGAGCGCGATGGCGATGAGATGTTCGCGCCAGAAGCTCCATTCTCTCTTGGGGAAAAGATAGGCCTGACGGAAGCCGTCCATGAGAGAGAGCATGACTCCCATGGCTGCGCCGACAGAAATAAAGATGGCCGTCCACACCAGGCGCACGGAATGGGCATGGTTGCTCAGGAAATACGCCTGCACGAGCGACATCGTGTCCGGCGGCAGAAAATCGCTGAAGGCGTTACGGATATCGCTGCGTACGGTGTCGGTCTCGGGGGTCAGCGCGAGGAGCGTGGTGACGACGAGCAGGGCGGGGAAGATGCTGAGGATCGCCGAATAAGCGGACGCCTTCGCATTGTTGAGCGCGCCATGTCCGAGGGCTCTCCAGATGGCTCGTCGAAGGTGGTCGAAGATGCTGATCGGATTCATCTATATCGGTTCAATCCCGGATCGGTTCAGATCCCGATCCGTTCAAATCTCGGATCAGGAATGGGTTCCCGCCCTCTTCGGTTTCCACTGGTTGAGAAATTCGGTGACCGAGGCGGGATCCGTGCGAGCCATAGCCTCGCCCTCCTTGTTCTTCTGGCTGTAGATCAAGCGTCCGTGCTGATCGAGCACGGCCAGAGCGGGGACGCCGCGTTTGATCGGGACCTCGTATTTCACGGCGACATCCGTGTTCTTGTCCATGTGGCCAATGTCGACATGCACCACAACGAAATTATTCTCAATTAGCGACAGGTTAGGCTGCTGGTGGAAGTAGATATCCAGCACCTGGCATTCGCCGCACCAGTTTCCTCCAAAGTCGAGGATGATGTTCTTGTGCTGTGCCGTGGCCGTCTTGATCGCTGCGGCGATATCGGCATGAGGGTCGGCGGTATCTGAATAGATGATACGGCTTTGCGCCAGGGAAGAGGCTCCGAAGGCAAGCAAAGCAGCAAAGACAACCTTGTGAGTGAGATTGGGCATGGAAAATGCTCCGAAGTATGTCTACCAGAATGCCACACCTTGCCCGGCCGAATCAGATTGCCAAAGAAGGGGCTGTTCGTTCCAGCGGATTTCGCGCGTAAGATAGGGTCCCAGCATGGCAGCCAAGCCTTTCTTGCTTATCGACCTTCGCAACGCCATTGAGCGCCGCGAGGTCGTGCCATTTTTCCAGCCCCTAGTCGCGCTGCGCACGGGAAGGCTCTGGGGGTTTGAGGTGCTGGCGCGCTGGCGGCATCCCCAACTGGGCATTATTTCGCCAGAGACCTTTATTCCGCTGGCTGAAGCCACGGACCTGATCGAGCCACTCTTCGAGTCGATACTGGCCCAGGCCATCGCTTCGGTTCAGGGCCTCGCCGAGCTCTCATCCGTTTTCCCCCAATACCTGATCTTGTCGCTCAATGTTTCCTCCATCCAGTTGCGGGATCGCTCCATGCCCGCGCAGATTCGCTCGGCCGCAGAGAAGGTTGGCTTTCCCATGCGCCAGTTGATGATGGAGATCACCGAGAGCGCTCTGGTGAGCAACCCGGAACTGGCGCTTGCTATTGCTGAAGATCTGAAGAGCCAGGGGGTGCGGTTGGCGCTGGACGACTTTGGCACAGGCTACTCCAGCCTCCGGCAGCTGAATTCCTTACCCTTTGACGTGATCAAGATCGACCGGAGCTTTGTCCAGTCGATGAGTTATCGCCGTGAGAGCCGGAAGATCGCCGCCACGATTATTGGATTAGGCCACAGCCTCGGCCTGACAACGGTTGCCGAGGGGGTCGAGGACAAGATACATGCCGACATGCTCTTTTATCTTGGCTGCGAACTGGGTCAGGGCTGGCTTTATGGACATCCGGTCGCCGCCGCCGAGCTTGCGTCAATTCTGGAGAAGGATATTCAGGCCCCGCCGGCCGGGGCGCCGATGCTGGCGGCGGATATGGCCCTCAGCCTGGAGGCTTCTCCCGCACAACGGCTGGCGCAGCTCCAGGCCATCTATGAAGGATCTCCAGTCGGCCTGTGCTTTGTCGACCAGGAGCTTCGTTATGTGAGCCACAACCGGCGGCTGTCGGAGATGAGCGTCGCGTCCCTGGGACCCCGGCTCGGCAAAAAGATGGAGGAAGTCTCGCCCATGGTCTACCTGCGGATAGAGCCCTACCTGAAGCGAGCCCTTGCCGGCGAGGCAATCCACAGCCTGGAAATCCTCACGGATCGGCCCGGTTCGAGCACCGAGTTCAATACCATTCTCCTCTCGCTGCAACCGACCCGCGACGAGGCAGGTGAGGTCGTGGGTGTTTCCATCGCAGCAATGGATATTACTGAACGCAAGGCAATCGAGGAAGCGCTGCGGGAGAGCGAAGAACACTACCGGAACACTGTAGAACTGAGCCCACATGTGACCTGGACGGCCGATCCAGACGGTAGGATCCTGGGCGCAGGCCCACGCTGGGAAGAGTTGACCGGTCTGAAGTTGAGCGAAACGCTCGATTATGGCTGGCGCAAAGCACTGCACCCGGACGACCTCCCGCCAACCGAGGAAAAATGGATGGAAGCCCTGCGCAGTGGCGAGCCGGTGGACGTCGAATATCGCATCGGAAAGGGGGATGGAATCTGGCGTTGGGTGCGTGCGCGGGCATCAGCCCGGCGGGGAAAGAACGGCGAAATCGTTCGCTGGTACGGCGTAGTAGAGGACATCGACGACCGTAAACGAGCTGAACGGGCGCTTCGTGAGGCGGAAGAGCGCCTGGAGGCGTTAGGAAAGACCATTCCAACGGAGACCATGTAACAAATTATTTTGCGCGACTAAAGTCCCGTGTTATTTGTTAAGCGGTCCCGTGTAACGCTCGTGCCGCTCTGCCAGGGTGGGCCGGATTGGTCTGATGGCCAAAGCCCAGTTCAATTTTCTGCAGGACGCTGCTCCTCCTGTGCGATGGGCGTTAGGCCTGGTTGCGGCTCTGGCGGCTTTCGGGATGGCCTTGCTCGTGCCCGCAAGCCATCGTCCTCCTTATCTGTTCGCTTATCCCGCAGTCGTGCTCAGCGCATGGTTTTTCGGGGTTGGCGCGGCCATTAGCTGCGCAGTCACCTCTGGCGCAGTCATCGAGCTGTTTGCGCTTTATGGTCACCTGACGGCTTTCCAGCTTGTCCCGCAGCATAGCGCTTATCGTCTTCTCGTTTTCCTTGTCGGATCGATCACGGTTACCTGGCTGACGCAGCAGATTTCGCGCCTGCGGGAGCAGAAGGCAACGGAAGAGCTTAGACGGCAGCTTGAGGTGGCTGCTGTCGAACAGAGACTGGCCGATGAGCGGGTACGCGCGCAGGTCGCGCTGCGCGAGCGCGAGACCCGCCTGCAGATGGCTCTCCGCGGAGGCCAGATTGGCCTGTGGGACCTCGATATCGCCACCGGCTCGCTCTTATGGTCGGACGAGCACTACCGCATCCTTGGGCTTGAGCCGGGTTGCGTGCCGCCGAGCTACGAGGTCATGCGCGACGCGATCCACCCCGACGATCGCGCCGCCATGGAGAAGCTTTTCCATAGCACCAGAGCGGAAGGCAAGTCTCTCTATTGCGAATACCGCGTGGTGCGGCCCGATGGGTCCGTCGCCTGGGTGGAGGCCGAAGGCCAGTACGAGGTGAATTCCGCCGGCGAGTCCGTGCGCATGCTTGGGGTACTGATCGATATCACCCGCCGCAAGCAGGCCGAAGCCGCGCTGCTGCAGTCGGAGAAGCTGGCTGTCGCCGGCCGCCTGGCCGCTTCCGTCGCCCACGAGATCAATAATCCGCTGGCCGCTGTAGCCAACCTTATGTACCTGATCAAGCACGCGGACTCCCTCGATGCTGCGCGCGAGCACGCCGAGGCGGCGCTCAAACAGGTCATGCGCGTCGCGCACATCACGCGGCAGACCCTGAAATTTCACAAGCAGAACGAGGCCTCCCGAGTCGTGCACCTATCCGAGGAGACCGAGAGCGTGCTCAGCCTGTTTGACGGAAAGCTCAAGCAGTCGGGAGTCACGGTTGAGCGCCGCTATGAGGACGATCCGGCGGTCGAATGCTTCAGCGGCGACCTGCGCCAGGTCTTTGCCAACCTGGTCGTGAACGCGCTCGATGCGATGCCCCGCGGCGGCCGGCTCGCGATCCGCATCCGCTGGTCGGTTGACTGGAAAACCAGGACGGAATCCGGCATGCGCGTCACCATCGCCGATACCGGAGAAGGTATGACGCCCGAGGTAGAGAGCCGCATCTACGAGCCGTTCTTCACCACGAAAGGCTCCGCCGGAACCGGACTCGGTATGTGGGTGACGGCTCAGATTATCGACCGCATGCGGGGTGGTGTTTCGGTCTGGAGCAGCCGCATCCAGGGCCGGAGCGGCACCGTGTTCTCGGTGTTTCTGCCGTTCCATCGCTCGCCGGCGGGAGTCGCCGTCATGGGCGGCGAGGAAGAGCCGGAACCCGAGCCTGTGCCCTAGATCATTCCCAGGCAGCGATCGTTTCCTAAACAGCGCACAGCGTGACAGCCTGGCGCAATGCCGCGATGGGGTCGGTTGTCGCCAGGAACTCGTGGGCTACGTACCCGGTGTAGCCCGTGTCGGCGATGGCCCGCATCACAGCGTCGTACTGGATCTCCTGGGTGTGATCGAGCTGATGACGGCCGGGCACGCCTCCGGTGTGGAAGTGCCCTAATACGTCGCTATTCGCTCGAATCGTCGCGATCAGGTCACCTTCCATGATCTGCATGTGGTAGATGTCGTAGAGCAGCTTCACGTTTGGCGAGTTGACCTCATGCATCACGGCCGCGCCCCATGCGGTGTGGTCGGCCATGTAGTCGTGGTGGTTCACCTTGCTGTTGAGCAGTTCGAGGCAGATGGTTACGCGGTTGTCTTCGGCGATTTTCTTGACGCGGTTCAGTCCGACGACCGTGTTGCGCGCGCCCTCCTCGTCCGACATGCCACGCCGATTCCCCGAAAACGTGATCACGTTCGGAACGCCAGCCTTCGCCGCAAGCGGGATGTTCTTCCGGAAAGCCTCCTCAATTGCAGCGTGGTTCTCGAGACGATTCAGCGCGTCCGGGATCGTTCCTCCGCCGGCATAGCCCATCGTGCAGATGATCCCATACCGCCGCGGAATGTCCCATTCTTCAACATTCAGCAGATCAACGCCCTTCATGCCCAGGCTCGAGGACAGCGTGCAGAGCTGCTCGACAGACATGTCCTTGTAGCACCAGCGGCAGACCGACTGTTTGATGCGACTGGCGGATGCCGCCGGCGCGGTCTGCGTCTGAGTCTGTGTCTGCTCAGTGGACGGCTCAGCCATCGACGACTTACCCTTGGCGGATACTCCGAGGCCGGACATGACCCCCGCCTCCAGAAAGCTTCTGCGTGAAAGAGAAGTCATTGCCTACTCCGCCGGAACCGGATTCTGCGCAGTAAATTGCGAACAGCAGGGTTCTTCGACGTTGGTGTATTCCATCAGCTCGAGCCGCGTCTGGTCGGGATCGAACAGGTTGTACTGCCACTTGCCGTCGCGGCCGATCTGCGGACCGACATGCTGGTTGTTCAGCCGGCCTTGAGAGTCGAGCGTCGTCACCGCCTTCTCCATGTTCACCACGCCGACCGAGAGATGATTCAGCACGCCGAGCTGTTTTTGCGCGATCTCTGGGCTCGTACCTGGCGTTAGCGGGCTGAGCATGTACTCGAGCCAGTCGTGGCCATCCGGAACCTGCTGCGAGACCCAGTCGATGCGGTCGGGCTTCATGCCTCCGAACCAGTACGGACGAAAGCCGAGAATCGCGCGATAGAAGGCGTCTTCCGTCTCCCGGTTGTGCACGCTCATGCCGACGTGGATGATGCGATGCCCGATCGGTTTGGCCCCGGCGATCGAGAGAGGATGCGCGGGCGGCTGCACGAACCCGACGACGTTTCCTTCCGGATCCTTCACATGAAACCACAAGCTGCCGTCGGAGCCATGCTCGACCTGCGCCGGTACCTCAATCTTCTGCGCGCCCAGGTATTTGCGGAGTGCCTCGGCGTCGGCGGTGATGTAGGCCAGATGATCCAGCCGGTCCGGTCCGGCGGTCGCAG
Organism: uncultured Acidobacteriaceae bacterium; assembly: GCA_963782175.1. GTDB lineage: Bacteria > Acidobacteriota > Terriglobia > Terriglobales > Acidobacteriaceae > Silvibacterium. The sequence goes on along the minus strand of CAWAIX010000001.1, from coordinate 263,634 downwards.
GCAGCGGCAGCACCTCGACAAACTGCGTCGAGTTGACGTAGTAGCGGACGCCGTTCGGATTCTCGGGATCAGGCCCCTTGAGTAGCCCGATATCGTGCACGTAATATTTCTCGGCAGCGTCGGGATGGCTGGTGTAAACGGCGATATGGGAGATGCCGGTTATGGGCGGCCGGGTCTGGGCGATTGCGATGGCGGGCAGTGACAGCGAGAGCAGTACAGCGAAAAGTCGAGTCATGGACGAAACCTTGAATGCAAACGCTACCAAGATAACCGATTTACCTCGGGCCCGGCATGCAACGAACCGCATTTCGCAGATCTGCGTAGAAAACTGGAAGGCACGTTAGTATGGTGCCCAGACCAGGATGAAGCGCAGACGACGACCTCGGAGTAAAACCTCTCCCAATACCCTGCGGGCTTTGCTGGTGATCTACGCAATCGCCGCCCTGGCGTACTGGCTTGCCGGCGCGATCGATCTGTCCCAGACACGCCTCCACGGGGATCGACTGGCCGAGACCCCGTTTCATTTCGATCCAGATACGCACATCATTCAGAGCATCCAGCTCGAAGCCACCGCAGCCGGCCTGCACAAGGGCGACCGAATTGACGGCCTGAACGGCGGCGGCTATACGGGACTGGCCCAGTGGACCGAAATTGTCGTAGATGCCCACCCCGGGGACACGCTCGACGTAGACTTCACGCAAAGCAACGGCACGCGCAAAACAATCACGATCACGCTCACCCACGCGCCGTACTTCTTTGGCGGCGTGTCTCCGGTCATGCTGTACTGGCGAGAGTTCCTCATCGGAGGGCTGCTGCCGCTTCTCTCTCTTCTGATCGGCTGCTGGGTTGTACTGGCGCGTCCGCTCGAACGTAATGCGTGGCTTCTGCTGGTCCTGCTGACCTTCCCCAGCGTCCTTTTCCTGAACACGGGTTTGGCGACGGGAGCTTCGCTCTTTCTGCGCGGTTTCTGGTACCACCAGATGCAACTCCTGGCCTCGCCGGCGTTGCTGCTGTTCGGCATCTACTTTCCGGAACGTTCGCGCATCGACGCCCGCTTCCCATGGCTGAAGTGGTTGGTTCTGGGGCCGATGGCGGCAAGCATCGTCATTGAGCTGGCAGCGTTTTACGCCGACTACTACATGGGCGGCGACGGCCCCATTTTGACGCCGCTCAGCAATTACACCGGGAACTTCATTAATTTTCTCAATCTGCTCTGCGTAATCCTTTACCTGGTTCTCACGCTGGATAAGCTACGCTCGGCGTCAACGGAAGACGCCCGCAGACGCCTGCGCGTACTGACCACCGGTACAGGGGTCGGCGTGGGCGCGCTGCTGATCGTCTTCGTCCTGCTGCCGCATTTCGGGATCAGCTTTCAGGAGCACAAATATTACTGGTTGCAGTATGTCGGCGGAGGGCTCTTCATGATCGCCCCGCTGACGCTAGCCTACGTCGTTCTTGTCCAGCGGGCGATGGATGTGCGGGTGATCCTGCGCATGGGCACCCGTTACCTGCTGGCGAAGGCTTTTCTCTTCGTCCTCCAGGCGATTCTGGTTGCCGCCGTCATCTGGCGTCTCCTGCTTCCCGCGCTTCACAAACGACAGATTGAAACGCAGGACATACTTGGAGCCGCGGTGACGCTTGGGCTCCTGCTGGTGCTTCGCTTCGGCGTCCGCAAAAAACTGCAGCTATGGCTCGACCGGAAGTTCTTCCGCGAGGCGTATGACGCGGAGATGGTGCTCAACGAGCTGACGGACGAGGTGCGGCGCTTTACGGAAACGGCTCCGCTGCTCGATACGGTCGCGCGACGCGTCGCCGAGACCCTGCACATCGACCAGGTGGCCATGCTGCTGCGCCGGGGCGAGAAATTTCAGCTGCAGCAGGCCATCGGCGTTCCTGTGGATGGGACTCTGATGCTGCCCGCGCAGGCTTCGGCGGTCCGTTATCTCGCGGCGACCAATGAGCCCGCGCGGCTTTACCGTGACGATCCCGATGCCTGGTATCTCATGGCCGGAAGCGATGAGCGGCGTGTGCTCGATGTGGTGAACGCCGAGCTGCTGCTGCCATTGCAGGGCCGCAACCGCATGATGGGGCTGATGGCCCTCGGCCCCAAGCGCTCCGAGGCGGCGTATACGCGGGCCGACCTGCACCTGCTCCACACGGTGGCGACGCAGACGGGACTGGCCATCGAAGTAGCGGAACTTGCGCACTCTCTGGCTGCCGAAGCGGCGCAGCGCGAACGCGTGAATCGCGAGATAGAGATTGCCCGCGAGGTGCAGGAGCGGCTCTTTCCGCAGCAGATGCCCGGGTTAGAGGGAGCGACCATCGCGGGCCACTGTCGTCCGGCGCAGGGTGTGGGCGGCGACTACTATGACGTCTTCGAACTGCCTGACGGGCGCACAGGAATCGCCATCGGCGACGTCAGCGGCAAGGGAATTTCGGCGGCGCTGCTCATGGCCAGCCTGCGGGCCTCACTGCGCGGCGTGACGCTCGACAACCCACGGGACTTCGCCCACCTCATGGACAAGGTAAACCGGCTGGTCTTCGAGTCGTCGGCGTCGAACCGCTATGCGACGTTCTTCTTCGCGGCCTTCGATCCGGCGACCTGTAAGCTGGATTGCGTGAATGCGGGCCACAACCCTCCGATTCTGCTTCGCAGCGGCCTCGATGGCCAGACGCAAGTGATTCGCCTTGAAGCAGATGGGCCGGTGGTCGGGCTGCTGCCACTCGCGCCCTATACCGAGCAGTGCCTGAGCATGATGCCCGGCGATCTTCTGCTGCTCTATACCGACGGCATCAGCGAGGCGATGACCCACGACGACGAGGAATGGGGCGAAGAGCGGATGATCGCCTCTGCGGAACGGGTGAAGGACAAGGAGGCGGCGGAGATCCTGAGCGAAATCTTCAAGGACGCCGATGCCTTTACTGCCGGGGCTCCGCAGCACGACGATATGACGCTGCTGGTGTTGAAGCTGGAGGGATGATGTTTTCGATGCAACGGCAGGCACTGGCCTCGGTGCTGAGTCTTTCGCTCTTTCTGGCGGCGCTATCTGCCTGTGGCCAGGATCTCAAGGTCCCCACGGTCCCGCCGCGCCCTGCGAATACGCTGGTCATGTTGCCCGATGGATCGACGGTGCACGTCGAGCTGGCGAAGACCGAAGCCGAGCGCAACTTCGGACTCATGGAGCGGACGTCGTTGCCGCAGGGCCGTGGGATGTTGTTCATCCACGAGCAGCCGGGCAACTACGGCTACTGGATGTACGACTGCAAGATCGGCCTGGACATTATCTGGATGGATCAGAACCACCATATTGTCGAAATGTCTCCCAGTACGCCGCCCTGCAAAGGAAAGTCGAACACCTGTCCGTCCTACGGCGGACACGAAACCTCTGTCTATGTGCTTGAACTGCCGGTGGGATCGATCAAGGCGCACCAGCTTGGTGTCGGGCAGACGATCAACTTTAACGTGGAGTGAGCGAACGATAAAAAACGTGCACCTGGGGCTTACGGCTTCACTGCCGTGCAGCAAGTCCTCATGGTCTGGTTCATCGTAACCACAGCGGCAGGCTCACGACGCAGAGGGCCGCCTGCGCTACAAGCAAACCGCCGGTGATCCAGAGAAACCAGAGGCGGTACTGTGTTTCGAGCACGTCGGCGAAAACGCCTCCAACGAATGCCAGCAGGAAGGGCAACGCCCACAACGAGGGAGTGCTGGGCACGCCGGGAGTGATCAGGAGCAGGAGCGGAACGGCAACGATGAGTGGAGCCGTGTTGCCGAAGTAGCGCGAACGGCGCATGGCCAGGTAGAGCCCGAGTGCGCCAGCCGAGGCGAGCGTGAGTCCGGCGTTGGGTAAGCTCAAGAAGAATGCCCGGGATGGTTCGAGCGAGAATCCCAGCCTGGCCGCTTCGCTACGAAAGACATAACTGAAGGCATCGGGACGGAAGGCGTAAGAGACGAACAGGATCAGCATCGCTCCAAGCACCCAGACGATGAGCAGCGTGGGCAAATAGGCTCGCTTGCCTTCGGCTACGTACGCCATGAAGCCGATGGTGAACAGCAGGGCGAGCACGAAGGCCGAGATATGAGCGGCGGCGGTGACGCCCAGAATCACCGTAAGCAGCACGATACGCGGCCGCCACTTCTTGCGCGGCCCTTGCATGGCGTGCGAGACCCCGATCGCCGTGTAAACCGCGGCGAAGAAGCCGAAGGCTGCCCATATCTCGTTGTTCGGGTAGGTTGCGGCGGCGACGATGGGAGGCGAGAAGCAGTAGAGGGCAAGGGCGATGTATCCCCCGGTGTTGCCGTAGAGACGCCGCGTAACCCACCACAGGCATCCGCCGAGCATGAGCGCGGCGAAAACGAACGGCAACCGCAGCAGCAGGTTGATGTGGCTTACCTCGTGGCGCATCTCCCAGGTGGAGGTGGTCGAGGCCTGGCCGGCGAAGATGCGCTCCAGCGTGAGCGGCAACCCGGCAGCGCGATAAGCCAGAGTCCCGTCGTGGATATTGCCGCAGGTGGTGAAGTATCCGGCGAGCGGCGAGGGTTTCTCCCACATCTCGCGCCCGCAACGCGCGTACTGGTAATCCCTGTCGGAGAGGGTTTTGCGTGCGATGACCCAGAGGCACTGCGCCAGCAAGGCGATGAGGAGAACGGCGGCTATCTGTTGCGGGCGATTGAAGCGGAATTTGCGCAGACGCTGTCGGCTTGGGGGCATCGTTCGGGGGGATCGGTCCGGTGGCTCTATGCAAGTGTAAAGCGTGGCGGCTCGACGACATTGAGCCGTCCGGAAACGCCTGGTCGAATGCAGTTATGTTGAGGCGGAGGAGCGATTATGTCGGGCTCATGAAGACTTTTGAGGGGGCTCACCAGGGAACCTGACCGTACCTTGCTTGATGACCTTTCTAAACTACTGAATCTATGGGCTGAACCTCCATTGCGGCGGACTAACTAAAGCAGTATCATAGATTTAGGTCCAACCACAGGCTCAATGAGTCATTCCTGTCGCGAACGCCGGGAATTCCGGCTGATGGCTTGTGCGACGGCCCAGATATCTTATGGCAGACGATCAGAATCCCCAGCTTCCCCTCGGTCCAAACGGCGGCGATGGCAAGGGCGACCCGACGGGCGCCGCCAGCATAATCCCGATCAATATCGAAGACGAGATGCGCCGCTCGTATCTCGAATACTCGATGTCGGTCATCATCGGGCGCGCTCTGCCCGACGTGCGCGACGGCTTCAAGCCCGTGCACCGCCGCGTGCTCTACACCATGCACGAGATGGGGCTGCAGTACAACAAGAAGTACACCAAGAGCGCCAAGATCGTCGGACAGGCGATGGGCGTCTTCCATCCCCACGGCGACGCGCCCATCTACGACACGCTGGTGCGCATGGCGCAGCCCTTCAGCCTGCGATATCCCATGGTCGATGGCCAGGGCAATTTCGGCTCGGTCGATGGCGATCCGCCAGCAGCGATGCGTTACACCGAAGCCCGCATGACCCGCGTAGCCGGCGAAATGCTGGCCGACATCGAGCAGGAGACAGTCGACTTCACGCCGAATTACGACGAGTCGACCCTGGAGCCAACCTGCCTGCCCACGCGCGTCCCGAACCTCATCGTCAATGGGTCCAGTGGAATCGCTGTCGGCATGGCGACCAACATTCCGCCGCATAACCTCACTGAAGTCGTCAACGCCGCCATCGAGATGGTCAACAATCCGCATGCCGGGCTGGCTGAGGTGCTGAAGCACGTGAAGGGTCCGGACTTCCCCACCGGCGGAATCCTCTATGGCACCGGCGGAATTGAGAACGCCTACAAAACAGGCCGCGGCCGCTTCCTCATCCGCGCCAAATGCGGGACTGAGAACATCTCCGGCGGCCGGCAGGCGATCATCGTCAGCGAGATTCCCTACCAGGTGAACAAGAACACCTTGATCAAGCGCATCGCCGAGCTGGTGAACGAAAAGGTGATCGACGACATCTCCGACGTGCGTGACGAGAGCGACCGCGACGGCATGCGCATTGTCATTGAGCTGAAGCGCGGGGCCGAGGCGCAGATCGTGCTCAATCAGCTCTACAAGCACTCGCAAATGCAGGAGAGCTTCTCGATGATCTTCCTGGCCGTCGTCAACGGCCAGCCCCGCGAGCTGCCCCTACCCGTGGCCATCCGCCACTTCATCGATCACCGCGTCGACGTAGTGCGCCGCCGCACGGCGTTTCTGCTGCGCAAGGCGCGGGAGCGCGAGCACATCCTGCTCGGCTATCAGATCGCGCTCGACCACCTCGACAACGTCATCAAGATCATTCGCGGGTCATCTTCGCGTGCGGATGCGCGTGAGAATCTCTTCCAGTTCTTCTCTGGACGTACCATCACCGTACGCGACCAGGCGCTTGCTGGCATTAAGCTCGATCCGGCGAAGTACAACATCGATCCGGCAACTATCATTTCGGCGACGCTGACTTTGAGCTATCGCCAGATCGACGCGATCCTCGAACTGCAGTTGTACCGCCTCACCCAGCTTTCCATCGACGAGCTGCTCAAGGAGCTGGCCCAGGTCCGCGAGAACATCACCGAGTACGAATCCATCCTCGCCTCGGAGAAGAAGCTGCGCTCGGTCATCGTCAAGGAGCTCGAGGCCGTCCGCAAGGACTACGGCGACGAGCGCCGCACGCAGATTCTCGACGAGACTGCCGAGCTGCAGCTTGAAGACCTCATCGCCGACGAGCAGGTCGCTGTGACGGTGTCGCATTCGGGATACCTCAAGCGCACACCAATCTCGACCTACCGGCAGCAGCGGCGGGGCGGAACAGGGCGGCTGGGGATGAAGACGCGCGAGGAGGATTTCGTCTCGCAGCTCATCATCGATTCGACGCACGCCTATCTGCTCTGTTTCACCAACACGGGGCGCGTGTACTGGCTCAAGGTGTACGAGATTCCCGACGTCGGCGCGGCGGGCAAGGGCAAGTCGATGGCCAGCCTGCTCAACTTGCAGGCTGGCGAGACCGTACGGACGATTCTGCCCGTGCGGAACCTCGAAGAAGAGGGCAGGTACATCTTCTTCGCCACGCGCAAAGGCACGGTAAAGAAGACGCCACTTAAAGACTTCTCCAATGTCATGGCGCGCGGGATTATCGCCATCGGAATCGATGGTGACGACGAGTTGATCGGCGTGCGCCTTACCGACGGCAATCAGATTGTCTTCCTGGCGACGCACGAGGGCATGGCCATCCGCTTCGCGGAGGAAGACGTCCGATCGATGGGCCGCCCTGCTTACGGAGTCCGTGGAATCGACTTGGGCAAGAACGATTACGTTGTCGGCATCGCGGTTACTCCCAAGGAGCGCAAGAAGAACGGCGCCGGCGCGGACTGCGCCTGCCTGATCCTATCTGTCACTGAGAATGGCTTCGGCAAGCGGACGGATGTCGATGAGTACCGGCTGCAGTCGCGCGGCGGCAAGGGCGTCATCAACGTAAAGACGACGGCGCGCAACGGCAAGGTATCGTCGATTCAGCTCGTGGACGAGACCTCGGAACTGGTGGTCATCAGCCAGTACGGCAAGATCATCCGCATCGACACAAAGACAGTTCGTGCGGCCGGGCGCTCCACACAGGGCGTCAAGCTGCTCTATCTCGAAGAAGAAGATAAGGTTGCGGCCGCGGTCGTCATTCCGCCAGAGGAAGCCAAGATCGAGCCGGAAAACGGGACGCTCCTGCAATAAGGCTGACGATCATTGATCGATCGGGGCGCTTCCAAGCGCCCCTTTTTGTCAGAGGTCTAGGCAGCGATTTCTACTTCCGGATCCTGGGTAGCGCCTTCAGAAAGGCTCGCGGGACGCAGGCTGGTCAGGAGCCAGCAGATAGGGTTCCAGACAAACGTCGCGATGAGCTGTGGCATCCGCTTCATGTCGTCCGCTAGAGAACGGCTCTTTTCGCCGACGAGCATGGCGCCGTTCTGCATGACATGCCAGTGGAACATGGCCGAGATGAGAGTGGCGATGAGCGCGCCGATGCCGAGAGCCCGCATGTTTCCGTGATCGAGCCAGACATGCAGGGCTGAATCTGCGGCGAGCGATCCCAGAGGAATGACGAGTACCACGATGGCCCACGACAGCCTGCGTGGCTTTACGTCGAGCGCCTGTTGCTGCCATGCGGAAAAAATGCCGGATGTGAGAAGGACGTAAGCCGCCTCGACGGCGCCGAAGTGTTCACGGGCCTGCGCGGGGCTGTGCCAGAGTGCGGCCATGCAGGCTCCGGCGCGCAAGACGGCCGTGATCAGCGCCGCCTTCCAATTCCAGTGAGTGAGCGGAAACAGCCATGCGTCGAATCGCGATGTGTGTCTCATCCCGCTGCCATTACGCCTTACCAGGCGAGAAGAGAAGATCAATGTCATGTTACATTTCGCGCAATTCCCGCCGCGGTGAATCCTCCGAAATACGGAGTAGCCCGTTTAGCGTAGCTGCTCCCGATTTTTAGACCTCCGCCCAGCGGCGCAGCAGGTTGTGATACACCCCCGTCATCTTTACTGCCAATGGTGAATTTGGCTGCTCAGCGCTAATGCGCTGCGTTACCTCATCGAGATCGAAAAGCAGCGTGCGCTCGCCATCGTCGCGAATCATGCTCTGAATCCAGAAGAAAGACGAGACGCGCGCACCACGTGTCACGGGGCGCACGTTGTGCAGGCTCGACGACGGATAGAGGACCATGTGTCCCGCTGGGAGTTTCACAGAGTGGATGCCGTAGGTGTCTTCAATGACCAGCTCGCCGCCATCGTATTCCTCGGGCGAGCTGAAGAAGAGCGTCGCGGAGAGATCGCTGCGCACACGGTGCGAGGTGCCCTTCACATGGCGGATGGCGTTGTCCACGTGCGTGCCGAAGGATTGGCCTCCGGAGTAGCTGTTGAAGAGCGGCGGGAAGACCTTCGCGGGCAGTGCTGCGGAGATGAAGAGCAGATTTTGCCCGAGCGCGCCAAGGATCATCTCTCCGATCTCTTGCGCAACGGGGTGTCCTTCGGGGATCTGCAGGTTGTTCTTGGAAAGCAGGGACTGGTGTCCTGCGGTTACGCGCCCGTCGACCCACTCAGCCGACGCGAGCTTCTGGCGCGCGCCGGCTACCTGCTCAGGAGTAAGTACATCGGGAATTGTCAGCAGCATTCTTTCTTCCTTTGTCTTTATCGGAATGTGTACTTGAGGCCAAAGAGTGCAGAGGTTCCGGCACCGGGTACGAGATGACCGGGGTGAATCTGGTCGATATAGTTGCGATCGAGCAGATTGAAGACATTGACCTGCGCGCTGAGGCGGTCGGAGATCTGGTACTTCGCCATGGCGTTGGCGACCCAATAGCTGCGAGCGGCCTTCGGCAGCCCGGTCGTCGGATCGTTGGGCACGGTAGAACTCGCCGTCCGGCTGTCGACAAAGTTGCCTCCGCCGCCGACTTCCCATCCGCGAGGCAGGTGGTACTCGGTCCACAGATTAAAGAGATTGTCGGGAACGTTGGCAAGCTGTGAGCCGACCGACGCGGGATAAAACTCTGACTTGACCACTTCGCTGTGCATGAAGGTGTAGCTCGAGAGCACTTCCCAGCGATCGGTAAGGTGACCCTGAACCTCGAACTCTGCACCATCGACACGCTGATTTCCGGCGAGCACATAGAGCGCTGAGTTGGTCGGCGAAGCCTCGCGAGCATTTTCCTTGTCTGTACGGAAAAGATCGCCGCGCATCGAGAGCTTTCTGCCGTTCAGGTCCCACTTGCTGCCGACTTCGAAGGTCTGGTTTTCTTCCGGAGGCAGATTCGCCGTTCCCTGGCTCAACGCCAGACTTTCAGCCGATGGGTTGAAGGACGTTCCGTAGTCGAAGTAGACGCTACCGTTGGGCCTGGGCTTATAAAGCAGCGCCGCGCGCCAGGTGGGCTTTTCGTCCACGCGCTCGAAGCGCGACGTTGCGACGACCGACTGGCCCGGAGCCGGGTAGCTCCAGTTTGCCGCGTTATAGGTCGCGTCAAAGCGATCCCAGCGAATGCCGCCAGTGAGCTCCCATTTCTGATTCAGCTGAATGTCATCCAGCAGATAGACCCCGACGCTCAGCGCACTGGTGTGCACGTTGGAACTGGGCAGAGGAGTGCCAGTGAAGGGCTGGCTCTCGTTCGGATCCAGCAGGCTGGTGGTGGGCACGGTGTTGATGCTCGCCGGCTTACCGTTCACGAGCTCAGTCTGGTAGAAGGTGGGGCGCACAGGTGAAGATGTTTCGCGGCCGCCCTCGACGCCGATGACCGCCGTGTGGCGGACGCCAAAAGCTTTGCCGCTGAGGCTGGCATCGGCCTGATCCCAGAGAAAGCTCTCGAGACTGTCGGTCGCGATCTGGTTGCGGTTGACCTGCACCTGATCGAGCGGGGTCTGCGGCGTGATCCTTCCGCTGGTCGCTGTATTTACCTGTGGCTCCGTGATGCGGGCGCTGCGCACGTAATTGGCGTAGCGTGCCACGTTGCGCAGAATGCCGTGGGTGGCGAGATCGTGCTCAGCCTTTAAGGTGCCTATGTCAACATCGGCGCGCAGGTAATTCAGATCGGAGAAGCCGTAGTAATTATGCCGGGCCACGGGAGCCGGCTTGTTGAAGTACCACGGGATGCCGTAGTCGGGTATGTCGTCTTCGGTGAAGTGAAAGTAGCTGGCGGTGATGCGGTTCGGCGATTGCAGACCGAAGGCGATCGAGGGCGCAATGCCGTAGTGGCGGTTGACCGTCACGTCGCGCTGCGCCACATTCGCTGCGCTTCCTACCACATTGAGGCGGAATGCCGTTCCTGATCCGAGTCGCGGCAGGGGCTCGTTGACATCGGCTGCGAAGCGGCGGGTAAAGTCGGTTCCAAGATTGCCGTCGACACTGATATAAGGCGTGCTCAGCGGAGCCTTGCTCTCCTGGTTGACGACGCCGCCAGTCGAGCCGCGGCCGAAATCAACACCGGCCGGACCTTCAAGTACATCCACCTGCTCGTAGTCGAAGGGATCGCGATAGTAGCTGCCGAAGTCGCGCATACCGTCGAGGAATATGTCGTTGCGGGCAGTAAAGCCGCGAATGGTGAGGTTATCTCCCTGCGAACCACCCTCACCGGCTGCCAGGCTGATGCCGGGAGCGTTGCGGAGCGCATCACGCAACGTTGTAGCTCCTTCGTCGTCGAGAACGGCCTTGGGAATCGCGGTGATGGATTGGGGAGTGTCGATCAGTGGAGCGGGGAATTTCGCCAGAGCGATGCTGTCAGGAACGGCCGACGTCACTTCGACGAATTCGCCATTCTTTATTCCGATCCAGATCTGGTCCTGACCAATGAAGGTGAAGCTGAGGCCGGTCCCGGCTAGAAGCTGCTTTAAAGCCTGTTCCTGCGAATACAGCCCGGCGACGCCAGGCGATCTAAAGCCGGGAATGGTCTCGACCGGCACAGCGTAATTCACTTTGACATTGCAAAGCTTTGCAAACTGCTCAAGAGCCACGTCGAGTGGACCCTCGGGTATATCAAACCGCCGTACGGGGAGTTGAGCTTTAATGTTTTGCTGGCCTTTGTCGGTCTGAGCGACCAACAGCGTTGCCTTCGTACTGCCGGCTGCGGCGTATGCCGCGATTGTTCCCATTGCCAGCCAGGCGCGCCGGCCCTTCAGCGTCCGCCGCCGTTTCATCTCATGATTTTTGCTCACGGTCGTCTCCAGAAAAAAATCGCAAAAAGAGGTCAGCGGACGATTTGAAGCCGTCCGTGCTCGAATCTGCGTTGAAGGGGTTAGTCCAGTGGACTTATAGTGTGGGAAGTCCACCGTCTATCCGGCTGTGGATCCCCCAACCTCGCGCTTCTCCGCCAAGAGTCCGGCGCGAGGATCGGGGGGCTCAAAAGCCTCGGCTATTTAATATCGGACCTCATCAGTCCGGATTCAATATACGACAACAACGGTCGCAGTTGCAATCTGACAGAAGATCAATTTTTCATGACAGCAGATTAATCTTCAAATATCTTGTTTGTGCGTTTGGAGGACCCCATGATTTCTCTCCACGACGGACAGTGCGGTTTGTGCTCCCACTTTGGCGAATCGCATCAGTCTTCTGACCAGAAGCTCATCCAGATCCGGAGCAGCAAGAGCGCGCCCGAGGATTTCGTGGATGACTGCGGGCATCCACGCCACGCCTCGCTGCATTTGAAAGTCACGCCGATCAGCGGATGTGACGGCTTCGAAGCAGCGATGGCCGCGTAGGCGATCTTCCGGGTCAACTGGCTATACTTGTTCCAGGAGCGGATGGTGCACCTGGAACGGATTCTGAAGACGACGCGGGCGGCCGTGGCCGACCGAAAAACCCGGGTGCGCGCCGAGAACCTCGAACGAGAAGCCGCCGGGCACACGCCGCGGGGATTCGTTTCGGCGCTGCGGTCGAGGTCGGTATATGCTCCGTCCATCATCGCCGAGCTTAAAAAAGCGTCCCCGTCCAAAGGGCTGATCCGCGAAGACTTCGATGTGGCCGCCCTGGCGCAGGGGTTCGAGGCGGGTGGAGCGGCGGCGTTGTCCGTGCTCACGGACGAGCCATATTTCCAGGGCAGCCTGCGCAACCTGGAGATTGCGTCGGAGGTTACGGCGCTGCCTTGTCTCCGCAAGGACTTTATTGTCGATGAGTATCAGATTGTGGAGGCCCGTGCGCACCGAGCGGACGCGATCCTGCTGATTGCGGCGGCGCTGTCCGACGCGGAGCTTGAGAGATTTACCGCGGAGGCGCATCGGCACGGGCTGGATGTGCTCTGCGAAGTGCATTCTGAACCAGAGCTGGACCGCGTGCACGCGCTTGGCTGCGATGCATACGGCGTGAATAACCGGAATCTGAGCACCTTTGATGTGAGCCTCGAGACTTCGCTGCGACTCTCCGACCGCATGCCGGCCAATGCGGTGCGAGTCGCCGAGAGCGGAATCCACACGGCGCAGGACATCGAGCGGCTGCGGGCAGCGGGATTCGATGCTTTTCTTATTGGTGAGTCGCTGATGCGGCAGCGGGACCCGGGGGCGGCGCTGCAGGCGCTGCTTGCTCCCGCGGTGGAGCGCGTGTAAGCCATGTGGGTAAAGGTCTGCGCCAATACGAGCCTTGAGGATGCGCAGCTTGCAGTCGATTCGGGCGCGGATGCGGTCGGCTTCATCTTTGCGGAGAGCGTACGGAGGGTGACGCCGGTGCAGGTGCGTGCGATCACGCCTCATCTGCCCGCTAGTGTAGAGAAATACGGCGTCTTTATTGATGCGGGCTTCGAAGAGATTGCGGCAGCAGTCGAAGAGTGTGGTCTGACCGGAGTGCAGCTGCACGCGACGAATGATCCGGCGTTGGCCTCGAGACTGCGGGAGCGTTTTTCGGGGTCGCTCAGGATTCTCAAGGTGATCCACTACGGCGGCGATCTGAAGGCACAGCTTCGAGAAGCGCGGTTAGACTCGGCGATCGATGGAGTTCTGGTGGATTCGCGCACGGCTACGCTGGTCGGAGGCACGGGACGGCGATTTGACTGGGATGCAGCTAGCGCCAGCTTCCGCGGCGCGGGCTCGCACCTGCGCATGATTGTGGCCGGCGGTCTGGATCCGGAGAACATCGGCGAGGCGATTCGGACGCTGCGTCCGTGGGGCGTGGATGTGGCGAGTGGCGTCGAGGCCGCTCCGGGGAAGAAGGATCCTGCAAAGTTGAAGGCCTTCGTGGAAAACGCGCGCATCGCAGCGAGCAAGGCAAAGCTGGAAATCGAAGTCGAAGCTTGAAGGACGATGACCCCAGCCTTTACGAGAAAATCTTTTGCCGTTTCTCTCCGTGCCATGTATCTTGTAAATGAAGATGATGTACGCGCCTCGCCAGTTTTTCGGCTTTACGTACCGCTATTGGCGCTCAATAGCGGCTCTGGCGGACAGTCCCGTGCACATCTGAAGGGTTAGAAAGCAGCAACTTCAGGACGAACTTCCACAGAGCCGCGATCCCAGAGGATCGGGGCTTTTTCATTTGACGAAAGAACGCTGTTCCGAAAGGAAGCATTGTGAGTAGTACCGAAACGCTCTCCCGAACCACGGTGCCTGAGAAGTCGGCAGGCCGCTTCGGCCCCTACGGTGGGCGCTACGTGCCGGAAACGCTGGTTGCTGCGCTTGATGAGCTGGATCATGCCTATGCGGAAGCAAAGAACGACACGGCCTTTCAGACGCGGCTCGATTCGCTTCTGCACGATTACGCGGGCAGGCCGACTCCCCTGTATTTTGCCGCGCGTCTGACCGAGCAGCTTGGGGGCGCGAAGATTTACCTCAAGCGCGAAGACCTGCTGCACACCGGCGCGCACAAGATCAACAACTGCATTGGGCAGGGGCTGCTCGCGGAGCGCATGGGCAAGCGGCGCATCATCGCCGAAACCGGCGCGGGGCAACACGGCGTAGCTACGGCAACCGTCTGCGCGCTGCTCGGCATGGAGTGCGTCGTCTACATGGGAGAGGAAGACATGCGGCGGCAGGAACTGAACGTCTACCGCATGCGCCTGCTCGGGGCGGATGTGCGCGGCGTCAGCTCCGGGTCGCGCACGCTCAAGGATGCGATCAACGAGGCGATGCGCGACTGGGTGACGAATGTCCGCACGACGCATTATCTGCTGGGAAGTGTGCTGGGAGCGCATCCGTATCCGACGATGGTGCGCGATTTTCATCGCGTGATCGGGAGAGAGGCGCGCGCGCAGATTCTCGAGAAAGAAGGCCGCCTGCCAAGTGCAGTGATTGCGTGTGTGGGCGGGGGGTCGAATGCTATCGGCGCATTCTATGAATTCATACCGGACGCTCAGGTGCGGCTGATCGGTGTTGAGGCGGGCGGTCGCGGAGAGAAGCTTGGCGAGCACGCCGCGCGCTTCCACGGAGGGTCGCCGGGCGTGTTGCAGGGGACGTATTCGTATCTGCTACAGGACGAGAACGGGCAGGTTTCGCTGACGCATTCCGTCTCGGCGGGGCTGGATTACCCTTCGATCGGCCCAGAGCACGCGGAACTGCATGACTCCGGCCGGGCGAAATACGTCAGCGCGACCGACCATGCAGCCCTTGAGGCGACGGTGAGGCTCGCCAGGACGGAGGGCATCCTTCCGGCGCTCGAGAGCGCGCACGCGGTGGCCGAGTGCATCCGGATCGCACCGGCCATGAGCCGCCATGACATACTTGTAGTCAATCTCTCAGGGCGCGGCGACAAGGATATGGGAATACTTTCCCGCGAACTCAGCCTGAAGGGAGCATAGTTTTATGCCGATCCATTTTGTCGGTAAACCGGGCCTGGTTGCCTACCTCACTGCCGGCGATCCAGACCTCGAAACCACCCGCGACATTGCCCTCGCCGCGATCGACGCCGGCGCCGACGTGATTGAGCTCGGTATGCCCTTCAGCGATCCGGTGGCCGATGGGCCGGTGATCCAGCGGGCGAGCGAGCGTGCATTGCGGCATGGAACGAACCTGCACGATGTGCTGGCGGTGGCTGCGGAATTACGAAGCGCGCGGCCCGAGGCCGGCCTGGTCATCTTTTCTTACTACAATCCCATCCTTCGCTACGGACTTGAGCGCTTTTGCGCGGTCGCGGACGAAGCCGGCGTAGATGGCGTACTGGTCACCGACATGATTGTCGAAGAGGCCGGCGAGTATCTGAAGAATCTCGACCAGCATCATCTCGCGCCAATTTTTCTGGCTGCGCCGACGAGCCCGGATGAGCGGCTGAAGCGGATTGCGCAGGCTTCGCGCGGATTTGTCTACGCTATTTCGCGGACGGGGATTACGGGAACGCGGGAGTCTCTCGCGGCGGACGCGAGTGGACTCGTCTCGCGGTTGCGGCGATATACGGAGCTGCCGATCGCCGTGGGCTTCGGCATCTCGAATGCCGAGCATTTCGCGGCTGTAGGCGAGTTCGCGGATGCGGCGGTGATCGGGAGCGCGCTGGTCGAGATCATCGAACAGTCTGCGGCGAAGGAAGCGCCCAGCTCGATCGCGCGATTTATCGAGGGTCTCAGAGCGGGCCCGCGAGCACCCGTTCTGCAGGCCCGTTAATTTCCAGTTCTCGTATTGGGTATTTACACCGCGCAGGTGCATCGTTGAACGCGCGCGCAAGCATAAGGGGATGGAATGGATATCGAAGACTGGCGGCGGAAAATCGACGAGCTGGACCGGCAGATTGTGGCGCTGATAAGCGAGCGCGCCGAAGCGGCGCAGGCGATCGGCAGGCTGAAGCGTTCCACCTCTATGCCCATATACGAACCGAACCGCGAGCGCGTGATCTTCGAAAATGTGCGGGCGGCCAACCGGGGACCGCTGCCGGATATTGAGCTGACACACATTTACGAACGCATCATCGACGTGATGCGCGCGCTCCAGAGTCAGGAGCTTGCCTCAAGAAGCGTTCCGGCTACGACCAAGGGCGGAGAATAACGGCGCACGAGGCCCAAACGGCGCGAGGGACGCGCAGGACGAGAAACAACCATGATTGTCGCAATGCAGGAAAGAGCCACCGACGAGCAGATACAGGCCGTCGTGGAGCGAATGGTCGAAATAGGATTCAACGTGCACCGCACGACGGGCGCGGTGCAGACGATTCTAGCCGGGGTGGGCATGCCCGGTCCCTTCAACCACAAAGACTTCGAGCTGTTTGCGGGTGTTGCTGAAGTCGTCCGCATCTCCTCGCCGTACAAGCTCGCCGGGCGCGGCTTCAGGCCGGAGGGGTCGATCGTAGAGTTTCCGAACGGGGTGTCTGTCGGCGGGGATGAAGTGGTCGTGATGGCCGGCCCGTGTTCCGTGGAGAGCCGCGAGCAGATCTTCAGCGCGGCCGCGCAGGTGAAGGCGGCGGGGGCGAAGTTTCTTCGCGGGGGCGCATTCAAGCCGCGCAGCTCGCCGTACTCCTTTCAGGGGATGGGCCTCGCGGGGCTCGAACTGCTGCGCGAAGTGGGCGATGCTACGGGGCTGCTCATCATCACTGAAGTGATGGAGATCTCGCAGATCGAGCTGATGCTGCCCTACATCGACTGCTTCCAGGTGGGCGCGCGCAATATGCAGAACTTCAACCTGCTGCGCGAGCTTGGGCTGGTGCGCAAGCCGGTGCTGCTCAAGCGCGGCATCGCGGCGACGCTCGAGGAGCTGTTGCTGTCGGCGGAGTACATTCTCTCTGGGGGCAACTACGATGTGATTCTGTGCGAGCGGGGCATTCGCACCTTTGAAACCTACACGCGCAACACGATGGATATTTCGGCGATTCCCGTGATCAAGAAGCTGTCGCATCTTCCGATTGTGGGCGATCCATCGCACGGGACGGGCCGCCGCGACATGGTTCCGCAGATGGCGCGCGCGACGGTGGCTGCAGGAGCGGACGGGTTGCTGATCGAAGTGCATCCCAACCCGGACAAGGCGGTCTCCGATGGAGCGCAGTCGCTGTTTCCCGATCAGTTTGCCAAGCTGATGGACGAACTGCGCATCATAGCTCCGGCTGTTGGCCGCTGTATCGCGCAGCCAGTGGGTGTTTCTGTCTAAGGCCAATGCCGATTGAGCGCATCGCTATCTTCGGGACGGGGCTGATCGGGGCATCGGTCGGCCTCGCGCTCCGTGCGCGGGGATTCGCAGGAAGCATCGCCGGCTGGGATCCGAATCACGATGAAGCGGTGATCGCAGAAGCGAGTGGCGCGATCACATCGATGGCCGTCGATCCGATGAAGGCTGCCCGTGAAAACCAACTGGTTGTGCTGTGTGGGCCGGTATTCACGATTCTCGAATGGCTTGATAGGCTCGCGCCGGTTCTTCAATCAGGACAGCTAGTCACCGATGTTGGCAGCGTGAAGGCGGTCATGTGCGATCGGGCGCGGGCGCGCTACAACCTCGTTCACACGGCCGGATTCCTGCCCGGACATCCGATGGCGGGTAAAGAGGTGAGTGGGGCGGCGAATGCCGACGCGAATCTTTTCGACAGTGCAGCGTGGCTCTTTACCGAAACTGCGGAATCACGCGGGATGCATTCCGCTTCCCGTGCGCTTGCCGATGAGTGGCGTGAATGGACCCTGAAGATCGGGTGCCGGGTGCTGGACCTTGATCCGGCGCGGCACGATGTGCTCTGCGCATGGGTGAGTCACTTGCCGCAGTATCTCTCGACAGCGCTGAGCGCTCTGCTGGAAGACGAATTTCCCGAGAAGGATGAGATGCTAGCCGTTGGCGGGCGCGCGCTGCGTGAGATGACGCGGCTGGGCGCGAGTCCATTTTCGATGTGGCGCGACGTGGCTCACAGTAATACCGAAGCGATCGCTGGGTCGCTTCACGCCCTGGAGCAGCGGCTCGCTCATATGCGTGAAAACCTGAAGACTCCGGAATTGCGCGCCGAGTTCGAGCAGGCGAACCGCTTTCGTGCTTCGATAGGCTCGCAAAATAAGTAGCCGCGATACTATGGTCGGCATGCGCCGGACCGTTGTTTTGCTCGCACTGGTGTTTTCTGCCCTCAACGCTATCTGCCAGGAACATCCGATTCTCCTCGTCGATGTGGATCATCGGCCGTCGTTTAGTCTCGATGGCGACTGGCACTATATTGTCGATCCCTACCATGCGGGTTGGGGATCGAACACGTCGAACAACGATGTGCCCAGTCCGCGCGGGTATGCGCGTGATCTGCACTACTCCCCGGGAGGCCCGCTGAGCGAGTATGACTTTGCCAGGTCGCCAACGATCAAGGTTCCGGGCGACTGGAACACGCAGAAACCGGAGCTGCTGTACTACGAAGGCTTGCTCTGGTACGAGCGTGAGTTCGACTTCCATCCGAAGGCACATACGCGCGTTTTCCTTCATATTGGAGCCGCAAACTACGCAGCCCACGTCTTTCTAAACGATGTGCACGTGTGCGATCACGAGGGTGGTTTCACGCCGTTCGATTGCGACATTACGAGCGCGCTCAAAGACGGTAGCAATTCTGTTGTCATAGCTGTCGAAAACGCGCGCGCGTTGGACCGCGTGCCCACGATCAAGAGTGACTGGTGGAATTATGGCGGCCTCACGCGTGAGGTTTCGGTGGTCGAGGTTCCCGAAGAGTTCATCGACGACGAGAGTCTCTACCTGACGAAGAGCGGCGACATCGAGGGCGACGTTCACGTAACGGGAGCCGCGGCAGGCGCAAAATTGACGGTTCGCATACCGGAGCTGCACATCGAACAGACGGCTGTGCTTCGTGACGATGGTGGCGCGAAGTTTACTCTTCATCCTCAGGGGCTCGAGCGATGGTCGCCAGAGACGCCCCGGCTCTACAAGGCAGAATTCACCGCCGGCGACGATCACCTGACCGACGAGGTCGGATTTCGGACGATTGAAGTGCAGGGCGATGAGATTCTGCTCAACGGCAAGTCCATCTTTTTGCGCGGCGTGAATGCTCACGCGGAGGCTCCGTACCGAACTGGCCGCGCCTGGTCGGAGCAGGATGCCGCCACACTGCTGGGTTGGGCCAAAGAGCTGCACTGCAACTTCATCCGGCTCGCGCATTATCCGCACGACGAACATATGACGCGATTGGCCGATAAGCTGGGGCTCTTCGTCTGGTCGGAGATCCCGGTGTACTGGTCGATTGACTGGACAAATGCGCACACCTTCGAAATTGCGCAGCAGCAGCTTCACGAGATGATCCGGCGGGATCGTAACAAAGCGTCGGTGATCCTGTGGTCGATGTCGAACGAGACGCCGGTCAGCGACGCGAGAACGGCGTTTATCAGCAAACTGGCCGCCGAAGCGCGGCAGCAGGACCCGACCCGGCTGATCACCTCGGCGATGCTGACCCCCTTTCACGACAAGACTGCCCTGCTCGACGATCCACTCGGCGCCAGTCTCGATGTGCTTGGATACAACGAATACATCGGTTGGTATAGGGGCAAACCGGAAGATGCGCCTTCCTACAAATGGGAAGACCCGATGCACAAGCCCGTGATCCTGAGCGAATTTGGCGGCGAGGGCAAAGCCGGTCTGCACGGTCCGGCAACCCAGCGATTCACCGAGGAGTACCAGGCAGAGATATTCCGGCAGCAATTTCTCATGTTTCGCGATATGCCCTTCCTGCGTGGCGTCTGCCCCTGGGTTCTTATGGATTTCCGCTCGCCGACGCGGCTCCTGCCAGGCATTCAGGACGGCTTCAATCGCAAAGGGTTCCTCTCCGACCAGGGCGTAAAGAAGAAGGCATTCTTCCTTCTCCAGGACTACTATGCAAGCTTGCAGAAGTAGCAGCTTTTCTGCTGCGGGCCGGCTTGTGAACAGCTATGCTCAAAAGATCGCAACATCAAGTTGAGGGGCCACAAATTTGATCGGGACTATCCGTGTACTTTGTTCTCTTGTTGCCACAATTCTTTTGACAATTCCCGCACTTGCCCAGGACAAGGTTCCAGAGCCGCAGGAGGACTACGTCAGGGCGCATTACACGAAGTATGAGTATCGGATTCCGATGCGTGACGGCGTGCATCTGTTCACAGCGGTCTACGTCCCGAAGGACGCTTCGCAGGCATATCCCTTCCTGATGGATCGCACCCCCTACAGCGTGGCTCCTTACGGGGAGGACCATTATCCGAAGCGTCTGGGACCGTCGGACGAGTTCGAGAAGGCCGGCTACATCTTTGTCTACCAGGACGTGCGCGGACGCTATGTGTCGGAAGGTACGTTTGTCGAGATGCGTCCTCACATCGACGTGAAGAATTCACCGAAAGATGTGGATGACAGCTCCGATACTTACGACACAATTGAGTTTCTGCTCAAGCATGTGCCTAACAATAACGGCCGCGTCGGTATCTGGGGCATCTCCTATCCGGGCTTCTACACGTCGGCGAGTATCATCGATTCGCATCCGGCGCTCAAGGCCGCCTCGCCGCAGGCTCCAATGACGAACCTGTTCATGGGCGACGATGCATATCACGGCGGCGCGTTCATGCTCGACGCAAATTTTGGTTTCTACGTATTTTTCAAGCCGCAGGACAATCCGACACTGCCGCCGCGTTCTATCCCGTTTGATTTCGGTACGCCGAATGGCTATGAGTTCTATCTGAATGCGGGTTCCCTCTCGAACCTGGACAAAAAGTATCTGAAGGGCACAAATCCGCTCTTCGACGACCAGATGAACCACACTACCTACGACGAATACTGGAAAGCCCGCGATCTGTCGCAGCACATGAAGAACATTCACTGCGCTGTGCTTGTGGTTGGGGGATGGTTTGACGCAGAGGACCTGTTCGGGCCATTCCGTACCTACTATGCGATTGAGAAGAACAATCCGGGGACGGTGAACACGATTGTCGAGGGGCCATGGGTACACGGCGGCTGGGCGCGTAATGACGGCGATCACCTGGGAGACGTTAACTTCAGCGCGAAGACGAGCGAGTATTTTCGCAAGAATATTCAGTTTCCGTTTTTCGAGTATTACCTGAAGGACAAGGGTACGCAGATGCCCGAAGCTTACATGTTCGAGACCGGGACGAACGTCTGGCGCCGGTACGAATCGTGGCCTCCAGCGCAGGCAAAGGCGCAAATGCTGTACTTCCATGCTGGAGGTAAGCTGTCCTTCGATCCTCCCGCGGGCAACGAGGGATCGGACTCTTACGTCAGCGATCCCGCGCATCCGGTACCGTTCGTCGGATATGTAACCGATACCGTTCCACAACGTTATATGGTCGACGACCAGCGTTTCGCCGCAACGCGGCCCGATGTATTGGTGTATCAGACGGAGCCGCTGACGGAGGATGTGACGATTGCGGGGCCGATATCGCCTAAGCTCAAGGTTGCGACTACCGGAACCGACTCAGACTTTGTGGTCAAGCTCATTGACGTGTATCCGAACGACTACCCCGACCCGGACACGGGCAGCGCAGTCGGCAAGCGGGTGATCGACACGGCTGCGTTGCGCATGGGCGGCTATCAGCAGCTGCTTCGCGGCGAGCCGATGCGCGGGAAGTTCCGCAATAGCTGGGAGAAGCCGGAGGCGTTTGTTCCGGGGAAGATGGCCGAGGTCGACTTCAGCATGCCCGATCTGAATCACACCTTTCGCAAAGGGCATCGCATCATGGTGCAGGTGCAGAGTTCGTGGTTTCCGCTGGTTGACCGAAACCCGCAGACATTTACGGACATTCCCAATGCCAGCGCGTCCGATTTCAAAGCGGCGACGGAGACGGTGTTCCATTCCGCGGATGCAGCTTCGGGCGTGGAAGTGATGGTTCTGCCTCAGCATTGAGTGGGAGCGATTTATGCACCCACTTTGCCGAGGCCGATCCCGATTACGTAGGTGACAACGCCTTCGATTGCGCCCACCAGGGTCATCTCTGCCCCGCTGGCCCACCACGACCGCACCGTGATGAGCGATTTGGCCGCTCCAACGGCGAAGTGTGCGGCCAGGGAGACGATGGCGGACGTAATTATGGCCTTATATCCGCTCAGAAAAAAGAACGGGACGATGGGGATGAATGCGCCGACGGCGGTGGAGACCGCTCCAGAAACGGCGGAGGTAATGGGGTTGCGTAACGAGTCTTCGGTGGCGCTAAGCCGCTCGGAGGCGAGGGCGCGTAGAAGCTGCTCTTTATCCCTGGCGATGTGCTCGACAAAGTGGTCGGCGTCGTCTTCGGGCAGGCCTTTGACCTGGTAATAGAGCGAGAGCAATTCGCGCGCCTCGGGCCCATTCATCTCGATGGCTTCACGCTCGCGCGCGAGTTCCGCCTCGTAAATTTCGCGCTCGCTCTTTGCGGCCAGGTAGGCTCCCGATCCCATCGAAAGCGCGCTGGCGATCATACCGGCGATGCCGGCAAGAAGCACGTAATGGCTGGTGCCTTGGGTCGCTCCCGATACGCCGGAGACAATGCCGAAGATGGCGCCGAGGCCGTCGTTGACGCCATAAATGGCATCGCCGATCCAGCCGGCGGCCTGCCTGCCTGAGCGGTTGCGCTTTGCCAGCAGATCGTCTAGGAGAGCTTGCGCCTTGGCAGGATCGCCGTCGAGATGATGAGTACGGCGCGGGTAGCGCTGGCGGATGAGACTGCTCAGCTCCTGGTAGTGTTCCCGCTCTTCCTCAATCACCTGGCGGAGGATGGCAAGGCTGGGCTCGTCATTAAATTCCTTGAGCTGCTGACCGTAAAGAGCAATGGCGCGGCTTTCATCGATCTCGAGCCGGCGCAATGCCATGCGCTGGCCGCCGATCTTGTTGACCAGAGTGTCGGCATCGCCGGTAGTTTTGCCTTGGTACTCGGGCTTCTGGCCGCCCAACTCGATGATCCGCTTTTCCCACAGCGCCGCATGATGCGCTTCGGCTTCCGCCATGTGCCGCAGCGTCTCCTTGCGCAGCGGGTCATCGTCGCGCTCGGAGAGCGTGCGGTAGGTGTGATAGCCGCTCATTTCGGCCCGCCAATTCCCCTCGAGAGCCGCGAGCAGTTTGCGCAGCTTCGGCGCCTGCTTGTTGTTTACGAGGGTTGGTCCAGCCATACGAAACTTTACTCTCCGATCAGATAACCGAAGGTGAACCGTCCGATCTGGATCAGCGAACGATCGCCGGGCGGCCAGATGCGAAATGATTCTACCCTAGTGATCGCCGGATTCAGCGTTGCTTCGATCGAGCTCAAAGCCTTGCCGGAGGCAGCGTCGTAGAAAGCTACGTTGAGTTTGTCTTCCGAAGCATGCTTCCAGCCGATCACATAGGCCCCCGGGGTCAGCTGAAAGTCGCCGATCTTCAGCGGCACCTGGGTCAAAAAGTAGTGTGAGTACTTGCCGTCGGCGGAGTATCCAGCGGTGATGAGGACGACTCCGGCGACGAATTTGCCGTGTCCATCGGTAATTCCGGAAGCGGTCCGCATTTCTGTTTCGATTCGCTCCTGCTCCACCGGCGCGCGGGCGGGCAGGAGGTTCTTCAGTTCGGTTTCGGTTGCCGGGCGCCAGCCTGAGTTGCGTGCAGGCTGCGCAGCGACCCAAAAGGCGCAGGCAAGCAGGACTCCCGCGATCGCGCATGAGCTTATTTTTCGCGTTAGCCCCATGAGTCCTCTAATCGAGATGAACAATCCCGCGCTGCAGCGCGGTGGTAGCTGCCTGGGTGCGATCGCTCACGTTCAGCTTGCTGAGCAGGCTGTTGATGTGGGTTTTGACTGTGGCCTCGGATATGTGGAGGTCGCTCGCGATTTCTTTGTTGCTGCGCCCGGCAACGATGCGCTTCAGCACTTCGAGTTCGCGCGTGGTGATGGCCGGCCCTCCCATGCGCTCGGCAAGCTTTTCGGCGACGAAGGCGGGTATTTTCGACTTGCCGGCGTAGACGGAGCGGATTGCGGCGGTGAGTTCATCGGCGTCGGTGCCCTTGAGCAGATATCCTTTGGCTCCGGCTTGCAGGGCGCGAAATATGTCTTCATCGCCGTCAAAGGTGGTCAGCACAATGATGCGCGCGCCAGGCGATTCCTGCCGGATCAGGGAAATCGCATCCGCGCCGCCGAGCTTCGGCAGGCGAAGATCCATAAGCGTTATATCGGGCTTGTGCCTGCGATGCGCTTCGACAGCTTCGTGGCCGTCGGAGGCCTCGGCAACGACGGTCAGGTCGGGAACAGTGTTCAGCAGCGCGACGAGACCCTGCCGCACGACAGTATGGTCATCCACGACGAGAATTCGTATTGGCTCGCTCATTATCCTTTATTCTCTTCCATCCGCAGCGACTTCGACGCACACGCGCGTGCCGTGCCCGCTACGGCTGTTTACAGTCAGCGTGCCGCCAATCTGTTGTGCGCGTTCCTTCATGCCGGCGATTCCAAAGTGACCATCCTGCATTGAGGGCAGCTCGCCGGAGAACCCACGGCCGTTGTCTTCGACAGTAAGCTCGACCTGCCTGGCTGTGAATCGGAGCTGAATGGCAACACGGTTCGGAGCGGCATGCCTGACGGCGTTGGTTACAGCCTCCTGCGCGATGCGCATCAGCTCCTCCTCCACGGTCTTCGCGAGGGGCCGATAGGCGCCGTTTACTCGCACCTCCGTCCGGATCTCGGTACCCGCGGTGACACGATCAGCCATCTTCGTGAGTTGTGTAGCCAGGTGATCGTTCTCCGCACTCTGCGAGCGAAGTTCCCATATAGCCTTGCGCGCGTCTTCCAGCCCGTGGCGCACGAGATCTTGAGCCTGGCTGAGATGCTGGCGTGCCGTCTCGGCGGAACTTTCAAGCAGGCGGGAGACGATCTGCAACTGGACGGAGACGGCCACGAATCCCTGGGCGAGCGTGTCGTGAATCTCGCGTGCAATGCGGTTGCGCTCGGCCATGACGGCGTTGAATCTGGATTCGACCTGCCGCATGCGCCAGCGGTATCCCGCGTACCAGAGCAGGACGACGGCTGAGAGCAGGAACAGGTAAAACCACCTGGTCTGATAGAAGTATGGCCTCAGACGGAAGGAAAGGGCCGCAGGCGTGGTGCTCCATACGCCATCGTTGTTGCAGGCCAGGACCTCAAAGGTGTAACGGCCCGGCGGCAGATTCGTGTAGTAGGCGGTTCTCAGGGGACCGGCTTCGATCCAACTGTGATCGAAGCCTTCGAGCCGGTACTTGAAGCGGACTTTTTGTGGGGCCGTGAAGCTGAGGGCGGTATAGTCGATGGCAAAACGCCGGCCACCCGGATTAATCGTAACCGTATCGCTCACAATTTGCGGCGCGTCGTCCACCAGCATCCGCTCGATACTTATCAGCGGAGGGACTTGGTTTGTCGCCAGATGGGCGGGATCGACCGTCGCCGCACCCTTTAGTGTTGCAAACCAAAGCTCGCCGTTCCTAAGCCGCCACGCCGCGGGATGGCCTCCGCTGCTTGCCTCATTGACCTTCATTCCATCGGCAACGCCATAAGAGGCTACCGCCGGTGCTGACCCTGCGGCATCCAAATAGCGATTCAAGTCATTGCGATTTGCGCGAAAGATTCCGTTGTTGGAACTCATCCAGAGATTTCCGCGATCATCCTCGAGGATGCTGTAGATCGTCTGGGGAAGGCCTGGGGCAGAAACCGGTTTGAAGACGCCATTTCGCCAGCGGTTCAGCCCGCCGCCGATGGTGCCAATCCAAAGGGCGCCATCCGCGTCTTCGTGCAGGGCGGTGACAGTGTGGGTGGACAGGCCATCCTTCTCGGTGAAGTTTGTAAATCGGCCGTTGTCGAAGCGGGTCAAACCACCGAGCGTGCAGATCCACAACGAACCGTCATGCGATTGCAGGATCGAGCCGACGAGATCGCTGCCCAGTCCGTCCATGGCGGTGTAGGTCGTGAACTGGCCATCCTTCAGCCTAGAAAGGCCACGCCGAGTCCCGATCCAGAGTGAGCCCTGCCCGTCGAAATAGAGGGATCGCGCAAAGTCGTCCGCGAGGCCATCGGCGGACGTGAAGACCTTGACGTTTCCGTTGCGCAAACGATCCAGGCCGTCCGGCGTACCAAGCCAAAGGTCGCCATCGGGTGAGCTCGCGATTGCCAGGACAACATTGCTCGACAGACCGTTAGCGGCAGTCAGGGCGGTAAAGGCATTTTTGTCGCCGCGATCGAGTCCGCCGCCGCTGGTGCCAAGCCATACCGTGCCTCGCTGATCCTGATAGACCGAGCGGATGTAGTCGTTCGAGATGCCGTCCTGGGCGGTGTAAGTCGTAATGGCGCGGTCCCGAAAAATGTCGAGGCCGCCCGACTCGGTGCCCATCCACAGATTGCCCTCGCGGTCTTCAAGGATGGTGAGAACCTTGTTGCTGGAAAAGCCCTCCTTCGGAGTAAATGCCTCCATGGTTCCGTTGAACACTCGCGCGATGCCGTCATCGGTGCCTGCCCATACCGCGCCTTCGCGGTCGCAGACGAGCAACTGGATTGCTCCCGTCAGACGGCCGTCCTGACGGGTGTACATCGTGGTTCGCTCGCCGTCCGAATAAGCCAGCCCTGCGCCGGCGCCCATCCACACCGTGCCCGCCTTATCGACAGCCAGAGCGGCCACATTGTTGCCGGGAGATGAACCGCCGGGCATCCTCACGGTCTCGCATTTGCCAAGGGCGCAAACCTGAACGCCGGTGGCGAATCCTGCCCACAGCCGGCCTTTCTTGTCGAGTGCCATGGCCTGTATCGCCGTCGATTGTCCGACGGAGTTGAAATGAACGGGCTCGCCTGGAGGAGCCTCAAACAGTCCCGCAGAGGTGCCGAGCCACAGAGAGCCGTTCGAACCGTCGACCATATTGCTGGTCTCATTCAACGGCGGAATTCCCGGCACATTCTGAAACCGTGTGCCGTCAAAGCGAACAAGGCCGGCTGAAGTCAGCGCCCAGATCGCACCGTTACTACCCTGATGCAGCGACCATACAATTCCGGGCTGAGAGGTGATCGTTAGCTGGACGGATTCAAAGCCCCGGTTGCGATAACGAGTTACGCCATTGGATGTTCCGATCCAGAGGGTGCCGGATCGGTCCTCAAGCAAGCTGTAGATGACGTCGCTTCCGAGCGGTGGGGTATCGTGGTGCGTGAAGACTGAGAATTTGACCGAGTCGAAGCGCACGAGACCGCCCTCGGTAGCCAGCCAAATGTAGCCATCACTGGTTTGCAAGACAGCGTGGACGGTGTTCTGAGGTAATCCGCTGTCCGTCTGCCAGGACTGGTATCCGTAATACCGCAGGCTCTGATGAGGGTCGAGCGCCAGGGCGGCGCCGGGCGGCAAAAGCAGCGCAAACAGGAGAGCTGCCTTTGTCACGGCCGATCGGCGGAAAGATTGCATGCTTTTTCGAATAGTACACATGAGAAACAGGGAAATAGTCGAGATGGGGTTTCCCCGCACCGCCTTGAAAGGGCGTTCCTTCATCAATTTGCGCAAGCTTCCCATTTAGGATTTCTTTGTTCATATCTTTCTGTATTTATCGCAAGGAGAATGCTGGATGACTCAGTCCTGGGGATACGCTGCGCAAGGATCCGCGACACCTTTAGCGCCTTTCAACTTCAATCGCCGCGACCTGAAGGAGAAGGATGTTGCGGTCGAGATCGAGTTTTGAGGGGTATGCCACTCCGACATTCACTCCGCGCGCAACGAGTGGGGCAATGCCGTTTATCCGATGGTTCCGGGGCACGAGATCATCGGGCGGGTCACCGCTGTTGAATCGGGCGTAACAAAGTTCAAGGTGGGCGACAGGGTGGGTGTTGGGGTGATCGTGGACTCATGCCGTACGTGCGCCAGCTGCAAGGCCGGAGAAGAGCAGTACTGCGAAGTGGGCGCGACTCTGACCTACGGCGTGAAGGACAAGTACGGAGACACGACCTATGGAGGCTACTCGAACAACATCGTGATCGACGAACACTTCGTGCACAGTGTCTCGACGCAGCTCGATCCAGCGGGCGTGGCCCCGCTGCTGTGCGCGGGTGTCACGACCTATTCGCCGCTGCGGCACTGGGAAGTTGGTCCAGGCAAGAAAGTGGGAGTGGTGGGACTCGGCGGCCTTGGCCACATGGGGCTGAAATTTGCGCATTCCTTTGGAGCGCATGTGGTGCAGTTCACGACTTCGCAGTCGAAAATTGCGGACGCAAAGCGCCTGGGAGCGGATGACGTCGTTCTCTCAAACGACGCGAATGCCATGGCGAAGGAGGCGAACAGCTTCGACTTCATTCTCGATACTGTCTCAGCGGTCCACGATCTGAACGCGTATCTGCCGCTGCTGAAGCGCGACGGAGTGTATTGCCAGGTGGGATTGCCGGACCAGCCGCCGACGATCTTCATGGGGAATCTGATTTTCAAGAGGCGCAATCTCTCCGGCTCGATCATCGGAGACATGGCGGAGACGCAGGAGATGCTTGACTACTGCGCGGCGCATAACATCGTTTCCGATGTCGAGGTCATACCGATCCAGCAGATCAACGAAGCCTTCGAACGCGTGTTGAAGGCGGATGTGAAGTACCGGTTCGTCATCGACATGTCGTCTCTAAAGAAGCCCTAAAAGCAATCGCGGTTGACAACTTTTGCAAAGTCAAGCGCTTCTGAGTGTGAGTGGAGGAAAGTTCGTATGCCATCCAAGAAGACGAGTGCGAAGAAGAGCAGCGTAAAAAAGAGCACCAGCGCGAAGAAGAGCTCTGCTTCGAAGAAAAGCTCGGCGAAGAAGTCCAGCGTGAAGAAGTCTGCTGCGAAAAAGTCTGCTTCAAAAAAAGCGAGCGGCCGGAAATATGGTCCGCGAGCTTCGAAGTCCGTCGAGCGCGAGATGCGAGCGATGAAAGAAGGGAAGCTGAAATCGGGGCGCAGCGGCAAGAAGGTCACGAATCCGAAGCAGGCGATCGCGATCGGATTGTCGGAGGCTCGAAAGAAGGGAGCCAAGGTGCCCCCTCAGAAGAAGAGCTCGTCGGGATGAGCGTGAGCTAGTCGCTCTTGCCTGTGCTCGGTGCGGTCCCGGCTCCTGAGGAGGAGCCGGAATTGTTTGCGGCGCCGGAATTGTTGCCGGCGGACGATGAGTCCGACGACTTCGCGCCGTCGGAAGAAGCAGCCTTATCCCCGCTGGCCGTCGAATCGCCGGAAGAAGGTTTGGCGCGGCCCTTGCCGGCATAGTCATTCACGTACCATCCGGCGCCTTTGAACTGGATGGCCGGGGCCGAGATGAGGCGCTCGACTTCGCCCTTGCAGACAGGGCATTCCTTCTCTTCCGGCGCGCTGAAGCTCTGGATTTTTTCGAAGGTATGACCGCAGTACTTGCAGCGGTATTCGTAGAGTGGCAAAGCTGACGACTCCTAAAGAAGTTACAAAGCTATTCTACCGAGACCAGCTGCAGTTTCTCTCCAAGGCTGGCAACATGGACCTCTGAAATGGCTTCGACCCCGCGCAGGGCCCGCAGAACGGACTCGGTCACTTCTCCATCGACCTGAACGACGGCCAGCGCTGTTCCGCCCAATGTTGTTCCGCCTGGTGTGGCGCGGTCGCCGTTGGCGCGGCCAAGCGCGAAATTGGCGATGTTGATGCGGTGATCGCCGAGGATTGTTCCGATACGGCCGATGACGCCAGGGACGTCCTGATTACGAATGGTGAGGACCGTACCTTCGAGCGGAGCTTCGATGTCGATGCCGTCAAGGCTGAGCAGGCGCGCCGAAGTCCCATGCAGCACGGTGCCGCTGGCTGCGACGTCGCCTGAGCGCGTGTGGATGGTCAGCTTCAGCACGTTGCCTGCGCCGCCTGAGCTGGTGGGCTTTTTCTCCTCGAAGATGTGAATGCCGCGCTCCTGCGCGACCGAAGCCGCATTGATGCGATTCACGCCCTCGGAATGGCCGAGGATGCCCTCGATGGCGCTGTTGCGGATCAGGTCGGTCTTGGCCTCGGAGATTCGCCCGTTGTACGAGATTTTCACGCTCTCAAAGCCGCCGGAGTGAAACTGCGCGAGGAAGGATCCGAGCCGGTCGGCAAGCGTGATGTATGGCGCGAGTTCGAGATATTCCTCGTGTGAAAGCGAGGTCAGGTTAACCGCGTTCTGGACCACGCCGAGCTTGAGATATTCGCGGACCTGCAGCGCGATCTGCACGCCGACAGCTTCCTGCGCTTCGGCCGTCGATCCGGCGATATGAGGCGTGAGGATGACGTTTTCCAGCGTGAAGAACGGCGAATCTTTCAGCGGCTCCTGGCGGAAGACGTCGAGGGCGGCACCGGCGACTTGGCCGCTCTTCAGTGCATCTGCCAGCGCTTCCTCAATGATCAGCTCGCCACGCGCGCAGTTGATGATGCGCACGCCCTTCTTCATCTTTGCAAGGCTCTCCTGGTTGATGATGCCCGAGGTCTGCGGAGTGAGCCCGACATGGAGTGTGAGGTAGTCAGCCTCGAGGAAGAGCTGATCGGTGGAGACGAGCTGGATGGAATTTTCGCGGGCGATCGAAGCGGATACATAGGGATCATGCCCGATGACTTCCATGCCGAAGCCGCGCGCACGGCGCGCGACTTCAAGGCCGATGCGGCCCAAGCCCAGCACGCCCAGCTTCTTTCCGCGTAGTTCGTCGCCTTGCAGGGACTTCTTCTCCCATTTGCCGGCGTGCAGGGTCGTGTTGGCCTTGGGAAGCTGGCGGGCGAGCGCAAGCATCATGCCCAGCGTAAGCTCGGCGACGGCGATGGCGTTTGCGCCGGGCGTGTTCATCACGACGATACCGCGGCGCGTTGCGGCGTCGGCGTCGATGTTGTCCACGCCGACTCCGGCTCTGCCGATGACGCGGAGTTTGGGCGCAGACGCGAGCAGGGCGTCGTCCACCTGAACGGCAGAGCGGACGATCAGGCCGTCAGCGTCCGCGATCTCGGCGGCGAG
Organism: uncultured Acidobacteriaceae bacterium; assembly: GCA_963782175.1. Lineage (GTDB taxonomy): Bacteria > Acidobacteriota > Terriglobia > Terriglobales > Acidobacteriaceae > Silvibacterium. The sequence goes on along the minus strand of CAWAIX010000001.1, from coordinate 232,401 downwards.
GCCATTTCTGATCTGATCGTGCGTGATGATCTGCCAACCGGGTTCACCTTGCAACACGGCAAGCGTAGCGGGAGACACCTTCTCCGCCAGGACAATCTTCATTCCTGCTCCTAATCTCTTCGCCAGATCTCTTCTCTAGATCTGTTCTTCAGGGCCGAACCGGATTCGTTGCCTGCATCCGGTCTCGGCGCTCAACGCGCGGACACGGCCTCCACGAGCTCCGCTTGGGGCGATTGCGTTTTTCCGGACTGCGTTTCTTGGGCGAAGACCTTCTGCGCTGCCGCCAGCGCGTGGCCGAATTCGAAGCCGGGGATCTTCAGCGTCGAAACCGCGACCTGCTCGAGCGCGCCAATAATCGCGATGGTATCCATGTAATCGAACAGGCCGATGTGAGCGACCCGGAAGATTTGGCCCTTCATTTCGCCTTGTCCATTGGTGATGACGGCTCCGAAGCGGTTCTTCAGGTCCTTGACGACAACGCCCGAGTCGACTCCCTCTGGCGGCAGCACCGCGGTCGCAGCGGCAGCGGGGGAGACGGGCGCGAAGAGGCGCAGTCCCATGGCCTCGACGGCGGCACGTGTCATGGCCGCGCATTTCTCGGCGTTGTCGATGAGGGCGTCGCGTCCCGCGGCGAGATCCCCGCCGCCCTGTGAAGCGATGAAATCCAGGGCAGCGCCCAAGGCTGCGATCAGGGCAACGGCCGGTGTGTAGGATGACTCGCCCTTATGGGCGTTCTTGCGCTCCTTGCGCAGGTCGAAGTAATAACGCGGATTCTTCGAGGTCTCCATCGCATCCCATGCACGATCGCTAACAGAGAGGTAGGCCAGACCCGGAGGGATCATGACAGCCTTCTGCGATCCGCCAATCATGACGTCCACGCCCCAGCCATCCACGTCGAAATGGGTGGTACCCAGGCCGGTAATAGCGTCGACAACGAGGAGAGCGCCGCTCCCGGCTTCTTTGAGGAGGCGGGCGACGCCTTCCACATCGTGGCGCACGCCGGTCGAGGATTCAGTTGCCTGCATGAACACGGCGCGGGTTTCGCCCTTCAGAGCTTTGCGGACTTCATCCTGCGAAAAAGTCTGGCCGTAAGGAGCTGTCACGACATCCGCGGTGCAGCCGAAGGCTTTAGCCAGGGCAACCCATCGCTCGCCGAATTTGCCGGCGGAGAGTACCAGAACGCGGTCGCCAGGCGAGGTGAGGTTGGAGATCGCGGCTTCCATGGCTCCTGTGCCCGAGGACGCGAGCAGTATCACATCGTTCCTGGTGCCGACGAAGGTCTTCAGCTGCTCGAGAACGCGCTGATAGAGGGCGCGGAATTCCGCCGTACGGTGATGAATATCCGCCGCCGCCATTGCGAACTGCGCCGCAGGCAGCAGGGGAGTCGGACCGGGCGTGAATAGTCGTGTTTTGCGGATCATTCTGGTCAATTCCTCTATGAGTCATTGTACTGAGCAGGCAAGCGTGGCGCTTTGTTTCTATAATGGAAGGTTTGGAGTGATGAATGACGGAAGCGAGCATTGCAACAAGGATCGATCGGGACATTGTCGCCGCGATGAAGGCTCGGGACTCCGACCGGACAACGGCTCTTCGCATGGTAAAGACGGCGCTCAAGAACAAGGAAATCGAGAAGCGCGCGCCGTTGGATGAATCCGAATCGCTGCAGATCCTCACAACCCTGATCAAGCAGCGGCGCGATTCTGTCGAGCAATTCACCAAAGGGAACCGTCCTGAGCTGGCGGCGAAAGAGGCCGCCGAGATCACGGTGATTGAGAGCTACATGCCCCAGGCAGCCGGCGAGGAAGAAGTTCGCAAGCTTGTCGAAGAAACGCTGGCCGGCATGGCTGTCTCCGGAACGAAACCTGGACCGAAGGACATGGGGACGGCGATGAAGGCGGTCCAGGCGCGTATCCAGGCGGCCGGTCTGCGGGCCGACGGGCGGCAGGTGAGCGAGATCGTCAAGGCGGAGCTGGCGAAGCAAAGCGCCTGAGGTGCAGGATGCGCAAGGTAGTCCTCGGTCTCGGGATAAGTCTTGACGGCTACATTGCGCGTCCGGACGGCTCAGTTGATTTTCTGTTCATGCCGAAGGATTACTCGATGACGCCGTTTTTCGCGACCGTCGATGTTGCCGTCATGGGCCGCAAGACGCTCGATGCAGGCCTCAAGATGACCGGCGGGAAATTCGATAACTACGGGATCAAATGCTATGTCATGTCTCGAACGCAGCCACCGGGCCAGCGGCACGGGTACGAGGTCACGCAGCAGACACCGGCGGCTTTGATTGCCGAGGTTCGCAAGAGGCCGGGCAAGAACATCTGGATGATGGGTGGCGGTGAGCTGGCGCGCGAGTTTCTGAAAGCCGACCTGATCGACGGGCTGGAACTTGGTGTTGTACCCACGCTGATCGGCGAGGGAATTCCGCTCTTTCCGGCCGGTTTTCCGGAGCTCAAGTTTAAGCTCGTGGAGAACAAAGCCTATGGGAAGGGCCTGCTTGTGCTCAAATACGAGCGGGTCCGGAAGAAATCCAGCTCGAAGAAGTGACCTATCTCCGCTCAGGCGTGATCTTTACAAACACACCGTCGGGCAATTCTCCTTCGAGGAAGTGGACTACCCCGCCTTTCACGAATCCCTTAAGCTCGCGGGGTGGTGCAGCGGGTCCACTGGAGGATGGCGTCCGGCCCATGCCGCGATCCATGGCCTCATTTGCCAGCCGGTCGGCGTGCCGGTTCTTTTCGCGCAACACGTGCTGAATCTGAAACGAGTCAAGGCGCGCGATTCGACGTTTGGCCTCTTCGTACAGAGGGCGAAGCTCGGGGCTGTTCACCCGGTACTGCCCCTTGATCTGCTTGACCATCAGCTCGGAGTCGGAGATAACCTTCAGGTTCGGGTAGCCCTGCTCGAGAGCGAAGTTCAGGGCGGCCAGCAATCCCGAGTACTCGGCGAAATTGTTGGTCTTCCTCCCGACGTAGTCGCTCAATTGGGCGAGAGTCTTGCCCTGCGAATCCTCGATGTGGACGCCGAAGCCAGCAGGGCCGGGATTGCCGCGCGACCCGCCGTCGCAGTAGGCGGTAATCGTGCCCTCGTTCTTTGCCGGGGCTTCCGTCCATAGCTCGCCGGTGGAGGGCTGGCGTGATCCTGTGGTCATGAGGCGAGTGTAGCGGATTGTCCGGCGGAAAAGTTTTGACCGGAGCTGCTAACGAATCGGTTCGAAATTCGTCTCCAGCGGTGGGAGTAGTCTGCCCCAGTTGAGGACCTCAGATGTCTGCTGATTCCCTGCGAGTTTTCCCGCCTCCGGGCGCCCCGTTCCCGGCCACCGACTCCACAAAGATAAAATCCTCGCAGCGTATGGCGATCGATCCCAGCGTGCGCGCTACGGAAGCCGATCTTATTCGCGAGGCTCAGGCCGGTTCGCGCACAGCCTTTGACGCGCTCGTGCGTCAATATGATCAGGCGGTGTTAAGGCTGGCTCTGCATCTGACCGGATCGGAGCAGGATGCCGAGGATATCCATCAGGAGGCGTTTCTCAAGGCGTACCGGTATCTCGGGAATTTCCGCTTTGAGTGCTCCTTCTATACGTGGATTTATCGCATCGTCACGAATTTGTGCCTGGACCTGCTGCGGCGCCGCAAGTCGCGCCGGGAAGACCAGGCGGTGATGCTCGATTCGTCGGGCGAAGAGATCGACCTGTTGACGAACGTGACGGACCAGCGCGCGAGTGCGAATCCGGACCGGGAGTTGAGCAGGAAGATTCTTGCAGAACGCATTCGCGAGGCGCTCGACAAGCTGACTCCGCGCGAACGCATGGTTTTTGAGTTGAAACACTACCAGGGTCTCAAGCTGAGAACGATTGGCGAGATCTTGAATACGACGGAAGAGACAGCTAAGAACACGCTCTTTCGCGCGACCAGGAAGCTACGGACCATCCTGGCGGAATTACGCTAGCAGCGATACCTGCAGCGAACTTTGAGGCGAGTGAGGCAAGGAAACACCATGAAGTGTGAACTGGCGCAGGAAACGATCGTGATGGCCGTCTACGGCGAGCTTCCCGACCACAAAGCTCCCGAGTTCGAACAGCATCTGGCCGGGTGCGAGTCGTGCAGGCGGGAACTTGAAGCGGTAAAGGCTCTTTCCGTGGCGATGTCCCTGGTGCCGTCCGAGGAGCCTGCTGCCAACCTGGTCGCGCGCTCGCGGCTGCGGCTGGAAGAAGCGCTGGATGAGATCCCGCGAGGTAGCTGGCTGGCGCGGAGCTGGCGACGATTCGGGCAAAGCGTCGGCCGGTTACGAGGCGCGCCAGCAGGCGTTTCCGCAGTGGTGGTGGCGGCTCTGAGTGTGGGCGGAGTTTCCGGCTATGAGGCGTCGCAATTCTCTCATCACGGCGTTTCCGCCAGCGAGGCAAGCTACTCGACCGGCGGCGATTCGCTGAGCGATGTGGCCAACGTCAGCAGCATCGTGCAGGAGCCAAATTCCGAAAACGTCGAGGTCGTTTATAACCGGCTGCAGCCGGAAAAAGTCTCCGGGTCGCTCGACGATCCGAAGATCCGCCAGTTGCTGCTCATCGGTGCGCGGAACCGGCTTGATCCCGAGGTCAAGGGCGACTCCGTCGGACTGCTCGCCCATGAATGCCGGGCCGGGCACGAGTGCGACGATGGCCCGGTGCGCGACGCGCTGCTGGTGGCGTTACGGTACGACAAGAGCCCGGCGGTGCGCCTGAAGGCCCTCGAGGGATTGCAGCCCTATGTTTCCGATGACCTTCGTGTCCGGGACACGGTGCTGGAATCGCTGTTGAAGGATCCCGATCCCCGGGTTCGCACGCAGGCGATCGGACTGCTGGAGCCGGTAGGGGCTGATTCCAGCGTACGCGAGGTGTTGCATACGGTCGCTGCACGGGACGATAATCCCGAGATTCGACTGGCATCTCGTCAGGTGCTGGACCAGATTCCGCAGGTTCAGTAACGGGTGGAAGAAAAGCCGGCAGCCAATAGCCGGCACTTAAGAGGAAACCGCATGAAGCATTTTTCGAGGTCCGTGTACAAAGCAAACACTGCAACAGCGGTGATCTGGGTAGTCAGCACGGCGGCGCTTGCGTTGCCGGTCTGCGCGGCGCAGCTGGTCGGCATCATCCCGGAGTCTCCGGCGCTCCTGATGCATAGCTCTCAGGCATACCTTGGCGTGGAGATGCGCGACATCGACAACGATCGCGCCAGCGCTCTCAAGCTCAAGGAGACCACCGGCGCGGAGATCACCTACATCGATCACGATGCGCCGGCGGCCAAGGTTGGATTGCACATCCATGATGTGATCCTGCAGATGAATGGCCAGCAGGTACAGAGCGTCGAACAGTTTCGCCGCATGCTCCGGGAAACGCCTGTTGGGCGGTCTGTCACTTTGCTGATCTCCCGCGATGGCCAGCAGCAGACCGTCAATGTCCAGCTCGCCGATCGCTCCAAAATCGAGCAGCAGTCGTTGCTCCATCCGATGCCCAATCCGGAGGATGAACAAGCAAGTGATCCTGTGCCTTTCACAACGTCGAGCCGCAGCAAGGGCCTGGGCAATAGCTTTATCGGTGGCATCGTAGGACCTCCCACCGTGGGGGTGGATCTCGACCCGCTCGGTTCTCAGCTTGCGGACTACTTTGGGGTAAAGGGCGGCCAGGGCCTGCTGGTAAAACATGTTGCGGAGAACAGTCCCGCGTCCAGCGCCGGCTTCAAGGCCGGCGACGTGATCACCAAAGTCAATGGCGAGTCGATACCTACGCTCAGCACCTGGTACCACGCCCTGCACGCCAACAAGGGCAAGCCGATGCAAGTCACTATTGTGCGGAATCATCAGGAGCAGACTCTGAGCCTTCAGACCGGCGATTCCAAGCATAAAAGCGAACTCGAATGGCCGCGCATCGAGGGACCGGGACGCCTGATCGAGCCCGGCGACCTTGACCCCGAAATCGAGCGCAACCTGGCGCAACTCGACGCGACGATCGATCCAGACCTGCTCGCGCAGCAGGCAATCGGCGAAATCGATGCGGGAAAGATTGCCGAGCAGGCGCGCGAGGCTGCCCGCACTCTTAGCGACGAGAGGCTGCAGCTGGAGTTGCGCAAGCTCGGAAGAGACCTCGAGTCATTGAGCCTGGAACTCGGCCACCGGGATACATTCTGATCCTGGCGCCGCGCCTTCGGTAATTTTCTCCATTCAGCCCCAAGGAGCCTCCATTCAACGTGTGCCGCTCGCACGCAGGCGCCCCGGTATGGTTCAATAAATCATTGAGGAATATGCCGATTCCTGCGCAAATTGGTGAGCCGAAAGCTGCCCCGACGCGGACCCAGACCCCGCGCCGCCGTTTGCAGGCTGCTGCACGCAAGGTTCGGGAGCTGGCCATCGTAGGCCGTTCTCTGGCTTCTACGAAGCATCCGGTGATGGCGCAGATTGTCCCGATGCGGCGCTGCAATTTGTCGTGTACGTACTGCAACGAATACGACGACTTCTCGAAGCCTGTAGCCCTGGAGGAGATGTTCCGTCGCATTGATCATCTGGGTCGACTCGGGACGAGCATCATTACGATTTCGGGCGGCGAGCCGCTCCTGCATCCGGAGCTTGACGAGGTCATCCGCAGGATTCGCAAGAACGGCGCGCTGGCGGGCATGATCACAAATGGATATCTGCTGATGCCGGACCGGATCCAGCGGTTGAACAAGGCCGGCCTCGACCACATGCAGATCTCGATCGACAATGTTCAGCCCGACGAAGTTTCGAAGAAGAGTCTTAAAGTTCTGGACAAAAAGCTGCAGATGCTGGCCGAGCACGCGAATTTCCACGTGAATATCAATTCCGTGGTCGGCGGGGGCATCAAAAATCCCAATGACGCGCTGGTGATCGGACGGCGCGCCCTGGAGTTGGGATTTACCTCAACGATTGGGATCATTCACGACGGGGATGGCCAGTTGAAGCCCCTCGAGGACGAGGAGCGCAGGGTCTACTTCGAGATGCGGGGCTGGAAGAAGCGCAATTACTCGCGATTCAACAAATTCCAGGAAGCGATCGCCAACGGCGAGCCGAACGACTGGCGTTGCCGGGCGGGGTCGAGGTATCTGTACATCTGCGAAAACGGGCTTGTGCATTACTGCTCGCAGCAGCGCGGGTTTCCGGGTGTGCCCCTGGCCGAGTACACGAAGGCTGACCTGAGGCGGGAGTTTCTGACCGAGAAGACCTGTGCGCCGCATTGCACGATCAGCTGTGTACACCAAATCTCGTATATCGATCACTGGCGCGCTCCGCAGACCTCCAGCACCTCGCCCGGCGCGACCCAGGGGCTGGTGAACATCAGCACATAGACACCCACTCGATGCGAACTGGCGTGCCGGACTCGGATTCGCAGATTGCCTACATACGACGGCTGCCCAAGGCCGAAATCCATCTTCATCTTGAAGGAACCGTTGCACCGGAGACTTTCGTTGAACTGAGCCGGCGGCACGACAGCGAGCCACTCCAACTGGAGCAGGCCCGCGCGATTTACCGATATACCGACTTCACCGGCTTCCTCTTGGCCTTCAAGGCCGTCACGGAGCGGCTGCGTACTCCTGCGGATTATGAACTGATCGCGTATCGGATGCTCGAGCGGCTCGCCAGGCAAGGCGTCGTTCATGCTGAGGTGTATGTCGCCGTCGGCGTCATCTACTACTGGGACCGGAGCGATGTGGAATCACTCTTCGAGGGGATGGAGCGGGCGCGGGCGAGGGCTGAGCACGAATTTGGAATCACCGTCTACTGGATTTTCGATGCGGTGCGGCAGTTCGGGGTCGAGGCGGCCACACGAGTCTTCCGGAAGGCTGCTGAGATGCGGCAGAAATATCCCTCGATCATCGGAATCGGAATTGGTGGCGACGAGCGACAGGCCGGCGCCGAGCTCTTCCGGGATCTCTATGCCGAGGCTCGCGAGGCGGGTTTGCGCCTGACGGCGCATGCGGGCGAGTTGGTGGGGCCGGAGGGTATCTGGGGAGCGCTGAACATCGGGGCCGAGCGCATCGGCCACGGGTTGACGGCGATCCATGATGCGGAACTGATGGGAATTTTGGCCGAGCGGCAGGTCCCGATCGAGGTTTGTATCTCCTCCAACCTGCGCACGGGCTGTTGTGCGCTGGTGGCCGGCCATCCGGTACGACGCTATTTCGACGGTGGGTTGATGGTTACGCTTAACTCCGACGATCCAGCGATGTTCGAAAGCGATCTGGAGAGCGAGTATCGAATCGCTCAGAACGATTTTGCGTTTTCGGACGAGCACCTGCGGGAGTTGGCGGCGAACTCGATCGAAGCAAGCTTTCTGCCTCCGGAGCGGAAGGTCCAGCTTTTGCATCAGATTGAAAAAGCGGTCTGAAACAGGCCGAAAGTGGTAACAAAAGTTGTAGATGGGCCGTCTGAGGGAAGGGCATGTCGGCGGCGAAGTGAGCTATCATGATGGCATCGCGGGAAGCCGCAATGGAAGGTCTTGTGAGTGTGCTGCCGGTCTTGAGAAGCAAAGGCAATGAGTCGCGGATAGCGCTGCGCGTGTTGGGATGGGCGTCGGCTGCGGTGGGAATTGCGGCACTTGGGCTCTATGTAGGCTGGGAGCTGCGCGTGCGCTACAAGTTCAATCGGCGTACCCCGAGCGACTTCTTCTCGCACGCCGGTGATGAGGGCCAGACGACAGACTTCGGTGTGGGCATTTAGAAGAGACCCCTAAAGAAACCAGGCCCCGGAGGTTCGTTCCGGGGCCGCTGTGTCTTTGGTGATTAGTTCTTTCCCGCCAGCCCCCTTAGCACATACTGCAGAATCCCGCCGTGCTTGTAGTACTCAAGCTCTTGGGGAGTATCAATCCGCACCTTCACAGTGAAGGTCGTTTGATTCAGAAGATATTTGCTGTCAGGCGTGGAGGTCGCATACACACGCAGCGTCCAACCACTGTTGAACTTGGAGTTAAGCAGGTCGGTAATGCTGAGGAGGTGATAATACTCTTCACCGGTTAGACCCATTACCTCAGCATTTTCGCCGTCCATGAACTGCAGCGGCAGGATTCCCATTCCCACCAGGTTCGAGCGGTGGATGCGCTCGTAGCTTTCGGCGATCACGGCACGCACGCCAAGCAACCGAAGCCCCTTGGCAGCCCAGTCTCGCGAGGATCCGGAGCCGTATTCTTTCCCGGCCAGAATGATCAGCGGAGTTCCGCGCTCGGCATACTTGACCGATGCGTCGAAGATGCTCATCTGCTCGCCTTCGGGCAGCAGCCGCGTAACTCCGCCTTCCGTTCCTGGAGCGAGCTTGTTGCGCAGGCGCACGTTGGCGAAGGTGCCGCGAACCATGACCTCATGATTGCCACGCCGCGATCCGTAGGAGTTGAAGTCGGCGGGCTTCACGCCGTGTTCGGTGAGGTACTTGCCGGCAGGGGAGTTGAGCTTGATCGATCCCGCGGGCGAGATGTGGTCGGTTGTCACCGAGTCCGCGAGAACGGCGAGCACGCGAGCACCGCGGATATCTTCAACCGGCGGCGGAGTAGGCGGCATGTGGTCGAAGTACGGCGCCTTGCGGATATACGTCGAATCGGCTTCCCACCGGTAGACTTCGCCAACCGGGAATTTGAGGTGCTTCCAGTTATCGTCACCCTCGGTGACGGTAGCGTATTCCTTCCTGAAGATTTCGGAGTCGATAGACCTGGCGATGGTGTCGGAGACCTCCTGCTGCGACGGCCAGATGTCGCGAAGATACACAGGTTCTCCGTTCTTGCCTTTGCCCAGCGGCTCATTCTCGAGGTCGTGATCGATGCGGCCGGAGAGTGCATAGGCGACCACCAGCGGTGGGGACATCAGGTAGTTTGCGCGCACCTCCGAGTTGATGCGACCCTCGAAATTACGATTGCCGCTCAGCACCGATACGGCGACCAAGCCGTGATCTTCGATGGACTTCGAGACGTCGGCGGGCAGCGGCCCCGAGTTGCCGATACACGTCGTGCATCCGTAGCCGACAACGTTGAAGCGCAGCTTGTCGAGATAGGTGAGCAGCCCGGCTTTTTCGTAGTAGTCCGTCACCACGCGCGAGCCCGGGGCGAGCGACGTCTTTACCCACGGCGGCACGCAAAGACCCTTTTCAACGGCTTTTTTGGCAAGGATTCCCGCCGCGACCATAACGGACGGGTTCGACGTATTGGTGCAGCTTGTGATCGCGGCGATGACGATCGATCCATTGTCGAGATATTTGTCGACGTCCACGCCAAAGCGTTCCTTGATGGAAGTCGTCGGTCCGGACTCGTGGACGCCCTGCGCCGCGTCGATGGTTTCCGCAGCGTGTCCGCCCTCCCCCTCCCAGCGGAGCACCTGACGTGCGCCGTTTTTGTTTCCGGTGGGTCCGAGCAGGCTGGGTAACTGCTTGGCAAAGTTTGAACCGGCTTCGCGTAGAGGCACCCGGTCCTGCGGACGCTTCGGTCCGGCTACGCTGGGTTCCACGGTCGCGAGATCGAGCGCGATGGTCTGCGAATACTCGGCCTCAGCCGCGTCGGCGGTATGGAAGAGGCCCTGCTCCTTGTAGTAGGCCTCGACGAGCGCGATCTGCCCGGCGCTGCGACCGGTGAGCTTGAGATAGCGCAGTGTCTCGGCGTCCACCGGGAAGATGCCGCAGGTCGCTCCGTACTCGGGAGCCATGTTGGCGATGGTAGCGCGATCGGCCAGTGCAAGCTCGCTGATTCCGGCCCCGTAGAACTCGACGAATTTGCCGACGACGCCCAGCTTGCGCAGCATCTCGGTTACGGTCAGGACCAGGTCGGTCGCGGTTGCACCTTCGCGCAGCTTGCCGGTGAGCTTGAATCCCACGACCTGCGGTACCAGCATAGAGACTGGCTGTCCGAGCATCGCCGCCTCCGCCTCAATGCCGCCCACGCCCCAGCCGAGCACGCCCAGGCCGTTGATCATCGTGGTGTGCGAATCGGTGCCGACCAGCGTGTCCGGATAGGCGGTGGACTTGCCGTCAGCCTCGAGCGTGAAGACCACGCGGGCAAGGTACTCGAGATTCACCTGGTGGCAAATGCCCATGCCCGGAGGAATGGCCGAGAAGTTGCGGAAGGCTGATTGTCCCCACTTGAGAAAAGCGTACCGCTCGCGGTTGCGCTGAAACTCGAGCATGGCGTTCAGAGAGTAGGAGTCAGCGGTTCCGTATTGGTCGACCTGGACGGAGTGGTCGATGACCAACTCGGCTGGCTGCAACGGATTGATCTTCTCGGGGTCGCCGCCGAGCGCCTTCATGGCATCGCGCATGGCGGCGAGATCCACAACGGCTGGAACGCCGGTGAAGTCCTGCATGAGCACGCGGGCCGGCATGTAGGCAATCTCGCGCGATGGCTCGGCCCTCGGGTCCCACTTGGCGAGAAACTCGATGTCGCCTTCGGTGACAGACTTGCCGTCTTCATGACGCAGGAGGTTTTCGAGGAGAATGCGCAGGCTGTAGGGAAGCCGGCGCAGGGAGATGCTCCTCTGCTCGAGGGCGTTCAGGCGGTAAATCTCGTAAGTCCGGTCGCCGGACTTCAGTGTTGATCGGCTGCCAAAGGTATTTGCGGACTGCTTCATAGCTGTTCCTTCCTTCTGTCGTAAGGCCCGTTTTCAGGGCGGCGCAATCGTGTCCGGCGAGCATCGAAACATCCGCGCGCGAGTTTTCGCTGGCACGGCGATCGACCAGAGCTGTCCGAAAAAAGATTAATCAGAAGGGAAGGCTTCGTCCACGGTCGGGACGACCATGACGAAAACGCTTGAGGAGGGGTGGGAGAACCATCGACGCGATCTTCCTGCGATTATTCTACGCCAAACCAGATCGGGATCTCGTTCAGGCTTGATAGCCTTGAGGAAGAGATGAGCCAGAAAATTCTGATCCATTTTTCCGGGCAGGACCATCCAGGGCAGACCACGGTACTGACCGGCATCCTCGCCGAGTATGACGCCTGCGTGCTCGATATCGGGCAGGCCGTTGTGCACGAGACGCTGGCCCTGGGGCTCCTGGTGGAGCTACCGCAGGGGAGAGACTTCGGCCCGCTCAGGAGCGCCCTGGTTGAGAAATCCGGTGAGCTCGGGTTGCAGGTGCGGTTCACGCCGATCTCCGAAGATTCGCTCGATCACTGGCTTGCAACGCAGGGCAGGGACCGGTACATCATCACCATTCTCGGCCGGGCGATCAGCGCGCTCCAGCTCTCACGGGTTAGTGCCATCGTTGCCCGTCATGGTCTCAACATTGACCGGATCGAGCGAATGTCGGGGCGGCTCTCGCTGGCCATCCATACCGGAGACGCAAACGCCTGCGTGGAGCTCGAAGCCAGCGGTCAGATCGCGTCGGAAGAGGAAATGCGAGCTGAGTTCCTTGCCGCCGCGCAGGAATTGGGCATCGATATTGCATTCCAGAGGGAGAGCATTTTCCGTCGCAACCGGAGGCTCTTCGCCTTCGACATGGATTCCACGCTGATCCAGGGCGAGGTCATCGATGAGCTGGCGGCCATGGCTGGCGTCGGGCACGAGGTCGTCGCCATCACCGAGTCCGCGATGCGCGGCGAGATCGAATTTCGGGAGAGCTTCCGGAGGCGGGTGGCGCTGCTGAAAGGACTGCCCGAAAAGCAAGTGCATGACCTGATGAGGCGGATTCCCATGGCTGACGGTGCGGAGCATCTGATCCGCACGCTTAAGATGCTGGGCTACAAGACGGCGATCCTGTCGGGCGGGTTCACCTTCTTCGCGGAGCACCTCCGGCAGCGGCTGGGGATCGATCATGTCTTTGCGAATACGCTAGAGATTTCCGGCGGAGTCGTTACCGGAGAGGTGACCGGGCGCATCGTCGACGGCGCAGCGAAGGCCGAGCTGCTGCGCCAGATCGCCGAGCGTGAGGGGATCTCCCTTGAACAGGTCATTGCCGTCGGCGACGGAGCCAACGATCTTCCCATGCTCAGTCTGGCAGGAATGGGGATCGCGTTCCGGGCCAAGCCACTCGTCCGACAGAGTGCCGACCACTCGCTGACGCATCTCGGGCTGGATGGTCTGCTGTACCTGATCGGGGTTCGGGACCGCGATCTGGAGGGCGTGGAGCTTTCCCGGGTCGTCGCTGGGGTGTGACCGCCCTCGGACTACTCTTTGCGGAAGAAGCGGTCGATGAGTGCGTCGCGCAACTCGAAGTCGAATGCGCGGGTGTTTTGCACGTTGTCCTGCGCATCGGTGTTATAGGCCACAATGTACGCGCTGCGGGTCGCAGGATCGATGTAAAAGTGGCTGCGAAATCCGTTTTGCCAGCCGGCGTGGCCGATGAGAAGCAGTCTGCCGTCGGTATGAACGAAGAAACTGCTGGCCACCTGGTCGCGGGCTCCCGCACGCGAGACGAAGTCATCGTCCGGCGGAACGGGCAGGAGCGGTTTCCACATTTCCTCGAGCGAAGAGCGCTTCAGAATGGCATCGTACTCAGCCTGTCGCGAAGGATCGCCGAGCAGGAACTGGATGTACCGGATCATATCTGGCAGCGGCGCGTTCAGTCCGCCGTTCGAGCGCGTGATGCCCGTGTTGAAGTCGAACGGATCTTCAGTGAGCTTGCCGTCCTTCAGGTCCCAACTGTGCGAGCGGTAGCGGAGCAAATAGTATGGGCTGCGGTCGAAATAGGTCCGGTACATCCCCAGAGGCTTGAGAATGTTCTTGTCGATGTAGACCTCGTAGGGATCGCCCGAAAGCCGTTCAATGATCTCACCCAGGAAGACGACGCCGAGGTTCGAGTAGCTGAAGCGCGAGCCCGGCTCGAAGAGGACGTCCGTGTAGGGCAGCATCGCGACGATCTGCGACCACTGCGTCGGCTCGAATGGCTGCCAATCGGCATCGCGCCAGGGCCATGTGGGGTCGCGAAAGCCTCCGGAGTGGGACATCATTTGTCGGATGGTAATGTTTGAGACCGGGCCGTAGCGGTCGTGGATGGCGCTGAGTTCGGGAATGTACTTGATCAGCGGATCGTCGAGCGAGAGGAGTCCGCGATCGCGGAGCTGCATGATTGCTATGCCGGTGAAGGTCTTCGTGCACGAGGCCCAGTGGTATGTGGTGTTGTCGTCCACGCGCACCGAAGGCGACTGGCTCTGCACGCCGTAGTTGTCGCGAAAGACGACTTGTCCGTCGCGAATGAGGACCAGGCTGCTGCCGAGAATGCCGTTGCGCTGCAGGCCGGCCTCATAGAATGACTTGATCGCGGTGAGGTCCGGAGATTTTTCGGGTTGCGCCAGCACGAGCGGCTGAAAAAAGGAAGGTATAAAGGACCCAGTTGTAAGACTTGCGCATGAACCCGTCCCGGAACAATGTTGTGCTGGCATTTTATAAAGCACAACTTTGCGTAGAAAAAAGAAATGCGCGGCAATTGCTCGCCGCGCACTCCGGATGCGGATTGGAATCACGCGATCTGCTGAGCGGTGCCTTCTTTCGCGCGCACGCGAAAACGCTTTGTATTGATCGCGAGCGTGCGCTCCATTTTGCGCAGGTCGCCTTTTTCCTCCGGCATCGCGAAGGTGGAAGCCACTCCGCGGCGCGACGCGCGTCCGGTGCGGCCAACGCGATGGACGAAGTCCTCAGCCTCGCGGGGCATGTCATAGTTCACGACATGCGCCACGTCGGGCACGTCGATGCCGCGTGCCGCCACATCGGTGGCGACAAGCACCCGGTGCTGTCCCTGCGCGAAGCCGCGCAGAGCGGCATTGCGCTGTGATTGCGAACGGTCCCCGTGGATGCTCGTGGCCTTGTGGCCCGAGCGCGCGAGACGCCGGGCGACGCGGTCGGCTCCGTGCTTCGTACGCACGAATACGAGAAAGCTTCCGTGATGCTGGTCGAGCAGATGCTCGAGCAACTCCTGCTTTTTCTCTTTGTCGACTTCGAAGGTCTGCAATTCGATGTTTTCGCTCGGCTTGAGCGCGGAGCCAATCTCGATGCGCGCCGGGTTGCGCAGGTAGTTGCGTGCGACCTCCCCGATAGCGGGGCTAAGGGTTGCCGAATAGCAGAGCGTTTGCCGCTCGGCGGGTAGCGCCGCGACGATGCGCTTGATGGCCGGCTGGAAGCCCATGTCGAGCATGCGGTCCACTTCGTCCAACACCAGCATGCGAACGCCGCCGAGGTTTACGAGCCTTCGATTGAGGAAGTCTTCAAGGCGTCCCGGTGTCGCCACGATGATTTGAGCGCCTCGGCGGATCTGCGCAAGCTGCGGTTCTTCGGAGAGGCCTCCTACGACAAGGGCGGCTGATCCGCGGTTGCCGGTCAGCTTGCGGTACTGCTCAAGCACCTGCATGGCGAGTTCGCGCGTGGGCAGGAGGATGAGTCCGAAGGCGTTTCTGGTTTTTGCTTCTGCCTGCTTTTGCATCTTTTCGATGAGCGGAATAAGAAAGCTGAGCGTCTTGCCGGTGCCCGTCTGGGCGGTCGCAAGAATGTCGCGGCCTTCGAGAGCTGGCGGTATTGCCGCGGCCTGTACAGGGGTGGGATTAACAAATTTAGCAACGGCCAACTGCTCTTTGAGCGAGGCCGAAAGGTTGAAATCGGAAAACTGGTTCACTTGGTCCTTTGGCACTTTGAAAATGCCTAACGGGCGAGGGTGATTTCATCCACGTGTCGTTTGAATCGGACACACCACGCCTGCCGGTCTTGCTGGTTTCCCATGGCAGACCTGAAGTCAGGCCCGAGAGGGAAGATTGATTTTCTGCGCAGGGAGAACCCGCACGCAGCGTCTTCGGCCCGGAACGCGATGCGCCGGACCCGGCCTGAACAGAACACAGGCCGTTACGCTGAGGGGCTTGGAAACTCAAAGGAAGGCGATCTGGCTGGATGAAAGCGAGAGCGGCTCACAACCAAACAACTGAGCGTAGTCAAATTATAACAGGTCCTGTGTGTTCCGATTCAGCTGTGCGCTTGCTGCCGCAAATCGATGACCTACTTTGGTCGATTCATCGGATGACGGGGTGATCGCATTTGACAAACTCGGGCGATGCGGCCGAGCAACTAAGCTGAGCGCCGGGCCTCCGATGTCGCGGCGTCAACGGGAGCAGTCTCGACTTCGGGAGGGTTAGCTTGCGCCTCCTTCCAGCCGGGCAGATTGTCGCTTCCCGTAATCAGGCGGACGCCGTGAGTGAAGGTGAAGTAGCTCCAAACCCATTCAAAGAGCACGGCGATGCGATTTCGAAATCCAATGAGAAAAAAGATGTGGATGGTGAGCCAGGTGACCCATGCCATGAAGCCGCTCCAGTGCGCCTTGAAGGGCCACTCGAGCTTTGCGATTGCGGCCATGCGCCCGATAGTCGCCATGTCTCCTTTATCGAAGTAGCGGAATGCCGAGCGCGACTGTCCGGCGAGATCTTCGCCGATCATCTTGGCGACGTGGTCACCCATCTGCATTGCCGGCTGTGCGACCCCGGGAACCTGCTTTCCGTCCTGCTCGAAGTGGGCCAGATCGCCGCACACGAAGATCTCAGGATGGCCGGGAGGGTTCAATGTGTCATTTACCAGCACGCACCCACGTTTGTCGGTCTCAACGCCGAGGAGTTTTCCAAGCGGAGACGCCTGAACTCCCGCGGCCCAGAGTGTCACGACAGCGTCAACGCGTTGTCCTCCGGCAATTACGTAGCCGGGCTGGACGTCGGTGACCTGCGCGCCGGTGTGAACTTCGACACCAAGAGCGTTCAACTGCTCCACGGCTTTCTGTGACAGATCTTCCGGATAGGCGGCTAGGATGCGCGGGCCGCCTTCGATGAGCAGAACGCGCGCCATCGTGGGATCGATGTGGCGAAAGTCGTGCCTCATGTAAAGCTTCGCGATGTCGGAGATAGCTCCAGCCAACTCAACGCCGGTTGGGCCGCCGCCGATGACAACGAAGTTCAAAGGCGGATGCGAGCCGGTTTCGAGCATCTGCCGTTCGGCCAGCTCGAAGGCAAGCAGGACACGGCGGCGGATTTCGATGGCATCTTCGAGAGTCTTGAGGCCTGGGGCGAGCGGCGCCCACTGATCGTTGTCCGAAATAAGAGTGGGTTGCGCCGGTGGCGACCATCAGGTAGTCGTATTCGAGTTCTGTTCCGCTCTTGAAGCGGACGCGGCGAGCCTCTGTATCGAAGGACACCGCCTCGTCCATCAGCACTTCGATGTTTTCCTTGCCGCGGACAATGGTGCGGATCGGCGAGGCAATGTTCGCCGGAGAGAGCACGGCGAGAGCCACCTGATAAAGCAGCGGCTGAAACGTGAAGTGATTGCGGCGATCCACTATGGTGATGTCGACGGGCAGGTGCTCAAGAGCGATTGCGGCGTGAGTTCCGGCAAAGCCTCCGCCGAGAATCAACACGCGCGGACGCCGACTTCTCTTCGATCGCCGGGATCTGAATTCTGGCGCTGCTAGAAGTCATCATGGTCTCCTGCGTCTAGAAGAAAGATGCGCGACCTCAGGAAAACGACACAGGGTCATTTTGCAGCAAAAACAAAAAGGGATGGAGCCGTTCGCTCCATCCCTTTGTGGCCTGATCCCGGAAAATCGGGGATTTTTATCGCCCGTGTGGATGACCTCCGCCGCCGCTCGGATGACTTCCTCCGCTGGGATGGCTTCCTCCACTTGGGTGGCTCTGAGGAGCGGGATGGCTTTGCGGCGCCGGGTGGCTGTTGTTGCTCGGCGGATGATAGCCATTGTTAGTATTTGCCGGGCGATTGTAGTTGTTGGTCGTGGTCGGACGGCTATAGTTGTTGTTCGGCTGCGCCGGACGGTTGTAGTTATTGGTAGTCGTGGGCCGGCTGTAGTTGTTGTTGGGTGTAGCCGGGCGGTTGTAGTTGTTTGGAGTATTCGTTGTCGGCCGGTTGTAATTGTTCGTGGTCGTCGGCCGATTGTAATTGTTATTGGGTGTTGTTCCGGTGGGCCGATTGTAGTTGTTGGTTGTCGCGGGCCTATTGTAGTTGTTGTTTACACGATTATTATTGTAGTTGTTCCGGTTGACGTTGTTGACGTTGACGTTCCGGTTGTAGTTGTTAGTTACCGTTCTGTTGTAGCTGTTGTGATACGCTGCCGAGTTGGCATAGGTGCCGTTATACCCCGGGCGATAGTTAGGCGCTGTCCGGGCAAGATTGGCGTTGTAATTGCGCGCAGCAACATTGCGATCGTAATGGCCATAGTAGCCGTGATTGACAACCGTTACGCTGCGTGAAACATAGACGTTGCGGTTGTATACAACTGTGCGGTTGCCCCATCCGCATCCCCAGCTATGCCAGCCCCAACCCCAGTGGTTCCATGAGGCGATAGCGATGCCGACGCCGAAGCCGATCGCCAGGCCCGCGGCAAATGCGTATCCAGGAGGCGGCGGCGGGGCATAATATCCTCCCCACGCGACTACCGGAGTTCCATAAACAACCCACGGGTTATAGTACGGAACGTAAACCACCGTTGGGTTCGCGGGTGCGATAACAATGTTATTCGGTTGATAGTTAACGGCGAGCTGCTGATTGCTCTTCAGATTGCCGGCTTCATAGGCTCGCTGCCGCATCACCTGTACAGCCGACATCACGTCCTGCGGCTGGTTGTAATAGGCATTTCCGAGCTGAGTGGTCCAGCCCATATTCTTGTCGAGATTGGCGAGAACGGTTGGAAATGCGATCAGCGCCTTGACGCTCGGATCCCAGTTCATGCTGTCTACCATCTGGCCCAGCTGATCGGGAGGAGCCCCCTG
Source organism: uncultured Acidobacteriaceae bacterium (assembly GCA_963782175.1). Lineage (GTDB taxonomy): Bacteria > Acidobacteriota > Terriglobia > Terriglobales > Acidobacteriaceae > Silvibacterium. The sequence continues at coordinate 213,713 of CAWAIX010000001.1, read as the reverse complement.
GTGAGACTGAACAAAAGCATCCGCGTCGGCGACCTCGTTGGGGAAGGTCGATGCTGCCAGGATCTGAGCGACCAGCGAGTCCGGATAGAGTGCGATGGGCGCAACCAACTGGCCGAGTTGGTCTGGACTCAAGGCGTTATAGAGCTGCGGCGCGCCTTGCGCCTGCGGCTGGGATTGATCCTGGTAGTCGGGTGGCGGCGGCGGGGGAGGCGCATCCTGCGCGAAGACATCTGCCACGCCAAGCGGGACCATGAGGTTGATCAGCCCCAAGGCAAGCACACGACGGCCCATTGTGAAGACGGACCGCGCGACGCCGCTTGCGGTAAAATTTCGGGCTATATCCCGCGGGAGCGTTGCGAAATCAGAATTGAATTGATCTTTATTCATTGTCGAGCCTAACCTTTCAAGCACCTGCAGGTCAGGATGAGGATACCCCCACCGAAGACCATTGCCAATTTCTGCAGCCGGCAGGAGCTTCTTGACCGCTGCCCTGCCGCTGCATACTCTCCTACACTCTGACACGTAAAGGCAGGTGCGAGTTGCGTGTACTAAGCTTTCTTTCGTGCACGGCGACCAACTGCAATGGATGGCGAACAGCTCTAAGGGTGCTTGTCGATCTCAAAGCTGAGTACCGCATTTTCTCCGGTCACTGCGGTTATGAAGAGCCGTGAAGCAATGCCAGGAATGGAAAGCGGGGTTAACACAACCGTTCCGTCCACGGCCGAGGAGGCCTGCAGGCTCGTCCGCTCAAGCACCGGGGCGACCGGACAGGCGCCGTGTGCGGGACAATGCTGCGTCCAGGCATCGAGTGTTTCGTAAAAGGTGACGACGGCTCCGGCCATGGGATGACCCACGGCGTCTCTGACTTCAAGGACGACCGGTGAAAGGCTGGCCGAGGCCGCCACAATCTGGCTTGTTCCGCTCTCGGAGAGGAGTTGGGCCGTCTGCGTGTGCACGGCAACCACATTGAACTGCGCGCAGGACCTTCCGCCCGCAAGGCAGGCGTTGACTGGAATAACGTCCCCGGCGTTCAGCGGTCCCGCGGTGACCTGCTGGGTGACGATTCCGTTGGCTCCACTCACGCTGGATGCAGACGGCGCGCTGACGCCGGTCCCCAGGGGAATCCAGGTGACGGTCTGACCGGCAAGCGGTTGCCCGTTGTTCAGCACCAGTCCCTGGGGACTCCACTGCGTTGTTTCTCCAATCGCGAGATAGAGGTTGGGCGTAATGGCGCTTATGGCTGCCGCTGCCTGACCAGTAAACTCGGCTGAGATGTTAGCTCCGTTTGTAAGTGCGGCAGTCACATGTGTAAGGCCGGTGGATGTCGCGCTTACCATGACGGTCGCGGTGCCATCGCCTGCGGTAGTCGCGCTGCAGACGCTTTGCCCGCAGCCCAAGGCTGCGCTGCCTTCGGTGATGGAATAACTCACCGTGACGCCGGCTGCCGGAGACTGATTGTTCCAGTTCATGGCCCTGACGGTGAAAGGCACGGGCACTCCCATGGGAATTGCGCTTGCCGGAGCCTTTACAATCGCCAGCGCATCGCCGTTCTGCGCGTCATAACTCAGCCCGTCGGCGATAAGAGTCACGCCCAGCGTCTGCGGATCCTGCACTTCCACAAGCACGTTTCCGGTGACACCGCCCGAAGCCGGAGCTGCGGCGGTGATCTCAGTGGGAGAGACACTGGTGATCTCGGCAGGAATGTTGTTCACTAGGACGACCGAGTTCTGGCGAAAGCCGACTCCACTGATGACGATAGGGCCTCCGGATGCAGGCAGGCGCGCGGGAGATACTGTGTCGGCATAGAGGACGCGCCCCAGGTAGAGATAGTCGGGACGTCCATCCCCGCGAAGATCGGCAACTCCTAGGCGGACCTCGCTGTCGGCAGTGGTGATTACGGGCAACGCGGTGAGCCCGGCTACGACTCCGTTGAAGGGTTGAACAGTCATGGTGACCGGCGCCGCTTCGAGTGGGTCGGTGCCATTCCACATGCCGAGCACCGGCTGCGCCTTGTTCAGTGTGGGGTTGCCGCTCTCGTCGAGTGACGTGGTCTCGACGGTGAATTCGCGATTGGCGCGGGCTCTCCATCCCATCCAGCTGGTGTGGCCATAGCCGGTGATGCGCGCCGTCCACTCGCCAGCCGGCGGCACATTTGCAGGAGCAGCTTCGGTTCCATCGTTGCCGCTCAGCGATTCGTCCGCCGAGTCGCCAATATCCACGACCTGGTAAACGCTTGAGCCGGCAGTCAGGTTGGGCAGGTAGAGGACAGGCATGGTTCCCGAGGGCGTTACCTGGCTCGGTGGTGTAGGGCCCAACCGAGGAACTTCCGGTAAAAAGCGGATCGATGGCCTCGAAGGTGAGCTGGTAGTTGGCCCTGGTCTGCCCTGCCGGCAGAGGAACCGCGCTCAGGTCGAAGAAGCCTTCCAGCGTTTCATCATCCGATCCGAAGCGACTGAGCGAATTGCCCTGCGCATCAGTTGTTCCCGTGACGGGATTGCCCGCATTCCCATGAAAGTAAACGCCGCTGACAGCCGTGACCGTGTAGCGTACATCGGGTAAATCGGTACCCGGAATCATGGGTCGCAGGACCACGTTTACCCCCTGCATCCCCTGGCCCCTCCGAAATTGAATTCTGCCCTGGACCGAAATGGTGTTTGCGGCGGTGATAATTTTCCTAACGCCACCAAACGAATTCACGTTCGCAGACGTGATTGGGTAGAGGCGGCTGACAGCGGCGATGTCGTCTGGCCGAAGGGTCGTCGAGTTCGCGATGCAAGCGATTCCCGGGCCGTTGCACAGATGCTCGATCGGATGCATGATCGGCCAGCCCAAGAGGCCCTGGGAAGACACATGGCCTGGGAACATTTCCTCGTTGGTATCTGACCAGTCAAGGCCGAGAATCCGGCCGAAAGCGCGCACGAGCTGGTACTGCAACACTGCGATCTGAGTGGTGTTCGTCGCGCACAGCCCGTTAATAAGCATCAGCGCATGCGCGATGTAGCCCGACGCAGCGATGTTATCGGTGAGGGTAAAGACCCCATTCTCCTGACAGCTGGTGGGAGAACTCGCGCCGGCGCCGAAGAAGGCGTTGATCACCGAGCCATCCGCGTCGAAGACGATGCCCAGAGGTCTGTTGGTGGCGGTCGATTGGATATCGGCAGGCATGGTTACTCCGCTCGGACCGGCGATCACATTCGTTCCGTTGACGTCCTCGGCGAGGTTTCCGCCGAACACCATAGCAACGCCGGCGGTCGGTACAGTTCTCCAAACACCGGCCGCGCCTGCAACCAGGGTCTGGGCCTGTGCGTTGTTGACGGTCGGGCTCAGATTGCCGCGGTCAAAGTAGTAGTTGACGGTTCCGTTCGCCCATACGATCGGTTTGCCGGTGACTGAAGGAACGAAGTAGCTCGATCCGGCCACCCAGCGCGGACCACTCGCATAGGCAGCGCCGGCGATCAGGCAAATCGTCGCAAGCAGCAAGGCAAGCAGAATTCGCTTCCAGTCGATGTCGGCGTGCTTCATGGTTGCTCCGCGCAATCCATTTCGCCATTGGGGGCACCGGAACGCGAGGACAAAGGAAGTGAAATCGGGGAGCGCTCTACCGGAATGGGAGCGCTGTGAGATGGCGGTTCAATTCGGGACGCTGCCTGGCGTGGCGAGCTTATTCACTTGCGCCCAGGGCTGCGCTGTGCCGCTGCGAACTAAATCTCGGGGAAGAAGTCGAAGAAGGCATCGATGCTCTGCTTCAGTTGTGCTTCGATCTGCTCGCGCGAGCCTTCAAGCAGGTGCAGGGTGAGCCGCGCGGTGTTGCCGTTCTTTAGTTCGATGGAGCCTTCTCCCACCCCGGCCACCTCATCGGCGGGGAGCAGGCGCAGACCATAAACAAGAGCCAGATTCGCCATACGGACATCTTATTCCTGCGGCCGCCCGGAGGCACGAGTGCGGCGGCGGGTACAATCGAAAGGGCATACCCCGGATATGACAGATAACGTACGCGACACCGTCATCCTCGGCACCGGCTGTGCCGGTCTTACTGCCGCCATCTACGCGGCGCGCGCCAACCTGAGGCCTCTCGTAATCGAGGGGCACGAGCCGGGCGGGCAGCTCTCCATCACCACGCTGGTCGAGAACTTTCCCGGGTGGCCGGAGGGCATCCAGGGGCCACAACTGATCGAGAACATGAAGCAACAGGCGGCCCGGTTCGGGGCGGAGTTCCGGATGGGGCACGTCTCGGCGGCCGACCTCTCGAAGCATCCGTTCGAGGTGAAGGTAGGCGGCGAGACGATCCGCACGCGGACGCTCGTCATCGCGAGCGGAGCATCCGCGCGGTGGTTGGGATTGCCGTCCGAGCAGGCGCTCATCGGCCACGGCGTCAGCTCGTGCGCGACCTGCGACGGGTTCTTCTTCTCCGGCAGGGAGATCGCCGTGGTCGGCGGCGGCGACTCGGCCATGGAGGAGGCGCTGTTCCTGACGCGGTTTGCCACGAAGGTGACGCTGCTGCACAGGCGCGAGCAGTTCCGTGCGTCGAAAATCATGCTGGAGCGGGCCATCGCCCACCCCCAGATCGTCTTCCGGCCCAATACTGTGGTCGAGGAGGTGCTGGGCGTCGAGCAGAAGGAGGTGGTCGGTCTGCGACTGCGCGACACCGTTACGGGCACGGAGTCGGTCCTGCCGCTCAGCGGCCTTTTTCTCGGCATCGGACACATTCCGAACGCCAAGATGTTCGAGGGGCAGATTGACCTCGACGCGGACGGCTACATCAAGACGCGGGACTACGTCTTTACCCGCGTCCCGGGCGTCTTCGCTTGCGGAGACGTCCAGGACCGGCGTTACCGCCAGGCGATTACCGCCGCGGGAACAGGCTGCATGGCGGCTCTGGAGGTTGAGAAGTACCTCGAAGAGCACGGGCGCTGATTCCAGCGCTTTCCCAATCTGGAACTGTGCAGGGGTGGGGGGACCCCTCCCCCAGAGAATCTGTTACTCATTCATTTCATGGGATTTAGGGTACACGTGTGCCGTTACTCATATACAGAATTGGACTTACCGTAACTCATAGAAGGTGTGTGACTTAGAACCGGGTTCCGTGGGGCGGTCTTTTTCCCGAAATGGGAATTGGACCGCAAAAAGCAAAAGACCCGAGCGGTGTCGCTCGGGCCCTTCTTTGCTCCTAATACCAGTATAGCGGATTTGGGGATAATTCTCGGCCAGCGAAATCCGCAGCAACAAATCTCACTATTTTGACAGCTCAGCAAGCATCTGCGGGCATGACGTTAAGATGCCTATACGGAGACGCATAGATTAATGGTTCGTTTGATCAGAGCGGCAGTTTTGTGCTTCCTGCTGTCCAATGGTGTCATGGCGCAGGAGTCCAAATTGGACTCCCTGCCGGATGCGCCTTCTCAAACCCAACAATCTCCGCAAACTGAGCAATCCTCTCAAACCCAACAGCCGCCGGCAACGCAACAGACGGCCAATCCGATTAAAGGCGGCGTCGAGATTTTTAGACTGTTGCGGCAGAAATCTCTGGTGTTTCCCGACCTCGCTACCGCCCAGGGGCCGTTGAGCAGTTGGGAGAAATTCAAGCTGGCAGCCTACAACAGCGTTGCGCTTTCCACGGTCGGCGGCGTAGCAATCGGCTCGGCATTCAGACAGGCGATCAATAGTCCCTCTGGATATCACCAGGGCGCGGAAGGATACGGGAAGCGCTTCGGAGCCGGCATGGCGCGTGTCGCGTCGGGCAACATCTTCGGGACCTTTCTGTTGGCATCCGCCCTGCACCAGGATCCGCGCTTCTATGTGAGGAAGAATCTGTCGTTCAAGCAATCTATGGAGTACTCCGCCGTGAGAGTGTTCATCACTCGCAGCGACTCCGGAGAGAGGGTAGTCAACTATTCCGGTCTGATAGGCCCGTTAATGAGCGAGGGGCTCGCCAACGCCTACTACCCCGACGAAAACCGAACTGTCGGCAGCACCTTCACCCGCTACGCCTCCGACCTGGGATGGAAATTTGGCGGGAATCTGCTGCGCCAGTACTGGCCGAGCCTTAACAGAAAGCTGCGCCTCGCGCCGGAATCTTCGTCGACCAATCCCTGACCCTCGGAGGTGTCGCGATCCCACTCAAGCGAAACCGCGCTTGAGTGGGGCACCGGGCGACTTTGTCGAGCGATCCTTCCCAAAATGGGAATTCGAGCGCAAAAAGCAAAAGACCCGAGCGGTGATCGCCCGGGTCTCATTTATATTCCCTAACTCCAGTATAGCCGATTCAGGCATAATTCCCGGCCAGGGAAAAATCGACACTGAATGGGAGTAGGGTGAGATAGTCACGACATGAGCGATTTGAAGTCACAAATTGTGACCTCGAAAAATGTGACCTCGAGGGTGGCCGTTCCGCTGGAGCGGATCGAGCGGCGCATTCTGCTGATCCGCGGTCAAAAGGTGATGCTCGATGCAGACCTGGCCGGTCTTTATGAGGTTGAGACCAAGGCCCTGAACCAGGCTGTGAGGCGGAATATAGAACGGTTTCCCGAAGACTTCATGTTCCAGCTAACGGACGAGGAGACGACGGTTTTGAGGTCACAATCTGTGACCTCAAACGAGGGGAATGGCGAGACGGCGGTTTTGAGGTCGCAATCTGCGGCCTCAAACGAGGGGCGCGGCGGCCGGAGGTACAATCCCTACGCATTTACTGAGCAGGGAGTGGCCATGCTGTCCAGCGTGCTGCGCAGCTCGCGCGCCGTTCAGGTGAACATCGCCATTATGCGCGCCTTCGTCACGCTGAGGGAGATGCTGGCTTCGCATCGAGACCTGGCCCGCCGCCTTGAAGAGATAGAGCAGAAGTACGATGTGCAATTCAAAGTTGTCTTCGATGCAATTCGGGAACTGATGAAGCCGCCCGAGAAATCCCGGCCGAGAATCGGCTTCCGGCGGGGTGAAGGACAGTAAGACACAGCCATCGCGTGTTGATCATTGGTTATGACGCCGCGATGGGCGCGAGCCGTGTCCGGGACAGCGAAGGAACGCAGTGAGGCGACAACGGAGATGTCTGGATGGCCTACGCAACCCTTCGAGCTCACCGGCCGAGGGTCTCGCCAAGCCTACTACCCCGACGAAAACCGCATTGTCGGCAGCACCTTTACTCGCTACGCCTCCGACCTGGGATGGAAATTTGGCGGAAATCTGCTGCGCCAGTACTGGCCGAGCATTAAGGAATCTCTGAGTAAGGTGCAGTTTTTGAGGCCTTCGAAATTAATCTGAGCCAGCGTTGCGTGCCAGGTGTACGGTCGAGGCTCAGCGGTTGCGATTTTTGTCCGGAGCGCGCGTCTTCTGCGCTCCCCGGACACACTACGCCCCCAAAGGGACCAGCTGCTTACGGTGCATGTAAAGGTTCACTAGTGCGAAGGCTGCGCACAGCTGATCGTGGTTCTTCTTCAAGCCACGGAAGCGTACCTTCACGAATCCGAAGACGCGCTTCAAAATGCGGAAAGGATGCTCCACCTTGGCTCGTACCCTGGCCTTGGTCCGGTTCTTTCTTCGTTGTAACTCGTCGACCATCTGCTTATATCTGGTCCGCCGCGATGTCATATCCTGGGCGTGCGGCGCGGCTTTGCGTATCGTCTCGCCCTGCCCTTGATAGGCTCCGTCTCCCCACACCTTGCGCTCTTGGCCGTGGAGCAGATCGGACAGCATATGCTTGTCCGCCACGCTGGCCGCCGTTGAGCACACCGAATGTACGATGCCTTTCTTGCTATCTATCCCGATGTGCGCCTTCATCCCGAAAAACCACTGGTTCCCCTTGCGCGTCTGATGCATCTCCGGGTCGCGGGTGCCGGTCGCGTTCTTGGTCGACGAAGGTGCATGGATAATCGTCGCGTCCACAATCGTGCCCGTGCCGATGCGAATGCCACGATCCTCCAAGTAGTGGTTGACAGCGTCCAGCATGGCTCCGCACAGATCGTGCCGCTCCAGCAAATGGCGGAAGTTCAAGATGGTCGTCTCGTCCGGTGCCGGCGCACGGCCCAGATCGACGCCCACAAATCGTCGCAAAGCCGGCGAATCATACAACGCTTCTTCGGCAGCCGGATCCGACAGATTGAACCAGTGCTGGAGAAAGTAGATGCGTAGCATGATGCTCAGTCCCACCGCCGGCCGCCCCTTACCTTCCTTCGGGTAATACGGCTCAATCAACGACTCCAACTCCGTCCACGGCATGATTCCATCCATCTCTTCGAGAAACTTCTCCCGCCGTGTCTTCTTGCCGTAGCGCTCGAAAGTCCCTTGCGAAGCCAACGTAACTTGCCGCATCCGCCCTTTGCCTCCTGCCTCCACATTACCCGCTCACCATCCGCCTTGGGGAGTTCTTCAGAGGTTCCTTAACAGAAGCTGCGCCTCGCGCTGGAATCTTCGTCGACCAATCCCTGACCCTCGGAGTCTCAGTTCTCAGCCTTGACCTTTCCTGTTATTTATTCCGGCACAATGGCTTTTTTGTGGTCGGGGGCGGACGGGGGATACAACGCGCTGCTTGATCTCCTGCCTGCTGGTAACGGCATGGGAGCGGCGGGCTCCAAACCTGGCATCCGCGCTGAACCAGGGGGCTTTCAGCCGGGGAACGCACTGGGCGCAAGCCTTGGCGGCATTGTTCTGGCGGCGGGATATAGCTATCCGTCCTTCCGCTCGTGAGTGCTTCGGTCGCGTCTATCGTGATCTTGCTTGCTTTCTTTGCAATCAGGCTGGACTCGACGCGAGTCAGCGACCCGAACTTCGCTCCCTTCCATGAGGAGCGGCTTCCGGTGCAGAAGAATTAGCGGTTGCTATTTCTTCCCGGTGAATCCGTTGGCGATGAGCCAGCCGTAAAAGAGGTCAGGCCAGGTGGTGACGTTTCCGGTATTGGTTTTGCGGATTCCGAAGCCGTGGCCTACTCCGGCGAAGATGTGCAGTTCGGCCGATACACCGGCTCGCTTCATCGCAAGGTAAAGCTGCGGTAAACCTTCGGAGATGTCCGGGCGGTCGTTAGCGCCGCAGGTGAGAAATGCCGGGGGCGTTTCCTTCGAGAGAAGCATGTCGTGAGGAATCGCCGGATAGATGAGCGCCTGGAAGGCAGGTCGGGAGCTTTGGCGGTCGATCGGGTCGGGAGCCGCTGGGTTGCTCGCCTCGTAACGGGTGCCGGCCAGCGCGGCCAGTTCCCCTCCCGCGGAAAAGCCAATCACACCGATGCGGTCTGGGTTGATGCTCCACTCGGAAGCACGGCTGCGCACGAGACGAAGCGCCCGCCGGGTATCCTGCAACTCAGTGCCCTCGATGGTGTATGTCGAGCCGGGCTCGCGTGCGAGGCGATACTTCAGCACAAAGGCCGCCACGCCGTGGGCGCTCAGCCATTCTCCGACGGCGTAGCCTTCGTGATCCATCCAGAGCTCACGGTGCCCGCCACCGGGAATGACGATGACGGATGCTCCGGTGGCCGTGCCTGCCGTCGGCAGATACACGGTAATCGAAGGCTGGTGAACGCTGGAGACGACGTGATCGCCCTCGGGAGTGACCCGCACTACCTCTGGTGTAATCTTTCCCGCAGATCCGGGAGCGCCATTGGGCCAGAGAAGTATGATCGGATGCTGAGCCGCGGCCAGTGCGCAGGATGTGAGCAGAAGGGTTGCCAGGTATGTGATCCAAGGCAAAGTAATCCGGTTATGCATCTGCACCTCGATGTTTCATGGGCTTATCAGAAGAGGGCATGTGGCCCGCTCAAGTTGCAAATATTCCCCAACTTCAAGACACGGGCCGACATCTCAAACGCGGAGGGTTCTCTTTTCATGCGAGCTGACATTGTTCCTGGCGCGGTCTTCCCCGACTACGAGCTTAGCGATCACACTGCGACGCGGCGCAAGCTCTCCGAGTTGCAGGGCCAGCACCCGATGGTGCTGGTGCTCAGCCGGGGAAGCTTCTGCCCAAAGGATCGCCGCGAGGCCGAGGGACTGGTCCAGCTCCACCGAGAGCTCGAGGTTTCCTACTGCCGGTTGGTCACGATCAGCACGGACAACATCACCGTGACGAACGAATACCGCACGGGCGTGGGTGCGCACTGGCCGTTCCTGTCCGACCCGGGGCGCATGGTGCAAAAGGATCTTGATATTGCCGAGTACACCGACCCGAAGAACAATCCGATGATTCCGCATGTGATTGTGCTCGAGCCCGGCCTGGTGGTCTACAAGGTCTACAACGGCTACTGGTTCCTCGGACGGCCGACGTCTGGAGGAGCTTCGCCAGGACCTGCGCGCGGTGACGAAGAAGTGCCGGCCGGACTGGGACATCACGACTCCGCAAATGAAGGCAGCGTGGAATGAGGGACGGAAGGACCTGTTCTATCCCTATGGGAAGACCTACGCGCAGACGATTGGTGAACAGGACTGAAGACAGCGCGGCGAAAATCAGCTCGGGTGGTTCGGGATTGTTACTTCCTGCTGGAGCGTGAAATCTATCAAGGTCTCGCTGGGCACCTTGATCTGCTCGCTCCCGACGATGACTTCCGACGCTGCGCCAGCACCAGCGCCAGCGCCCGCGCCGATTGCCGCTCCCTGGCCGCCGTCGGCCGCGGCGCCGATGAGCGCTCCAAGGGCTGCTCCGGCGACCGTTCGCTTCGCAGTACTCGCGCCGCGCGACTTGCCGGTCACTTCATATTCTCCCGTCACCACAGACACCATCTTCCCATTCACCACGATCCCGGTCAGCTCCAGCCGCAGCTGCGATCTGCCGCTGAAGGTTCCTGACTCCTTCGACTGGGTCAGGCGGCCGTAGACGAGGGCGTCCCTCGGGACAACCACGTTGCCTTCGACCGTCAGGGGTTCTTCGAGCGAGGCCGTGAAGCGATCTCCCGGGAGGTTATAGGTGGAGTCGATGGTATCGATGGTGCGAATGGAAATGCGAGTTCCGGCCGGGATGGTGATGTAGGCTGGCTTCGCTTCGACATGCGCGACGGTTCCGGGATCGTCGGGAAGCGAACTGTCCGTAGAGTTGGTCGGGGAGGGCCGGGAGGTGAGCGAGGGATCGGGCGGGGGCGGCGGCGCCGTGTCAGCAGCTGCGACGTTGGAATCGAACTTGAGGGAAACGATGTCGGAGACGTTATATTTCTGGGCCGTGGAACCGACCTGGAAGCTGATTTCCGTCTCCGTGCCACCCAGGAACTTGCCTTTGATCAGGCTGCCGTTCTTCAACTCCAATGTATCGGCCGACGCGAGCGACGCCGCCAGAGCCAATGCAGCAGCAAGCAATCCGCATTTCAGACTGAGCTTCATCATGACGTTGACCCTTAGATGGCCCTGCTAACCACACTGGGTGCGATAAATTGTACGCCGCGCTTACCCGGTCTGCGCCGGAACTTGTGTGCCTTCACCTCAATCGAGGTGGGACCGCTGATCATCACCGGCGAAACCAGACACTGGGTTGTCGACGGGGCGCTCTCCCGTGCGGGGGAACCAAACGATTACTCCCGGTATCCGTTGAGATACCGAAAGCGGAGCGCGGCACCGGGCAGGCCTGATCGCGGACCGGGAGCGGGATTCGTATCCCATTGGAAATAAACGAGCGAGGCGGACGCAGGAAATCTCTCGCAGGGCGCCAGACCTTTGGCACGGCAACTGCATTATCGGGGGAATAGCAGGCAGCGACCAGAGACGGAAGCCGGCCGGCAAATTCCAGTCCGGGCTCCACTGCAAGGAGTCCTGGGACGCACTCAGAAGGGGCGTCCTGAGAGGAGAACAGCCATGAAACGGATGACCGCAATCGCATTCTTCGCCCTGGCCACCCTCGTCACCGCCGGCAGCGCAGTGGCGCAGGAACAAGCCGTCAAAGCTAACGTTCCGTTCGATTTCGCCGTTGGGAACACAACTGTTCCAGCCGGAACGTACACGATTTCTTCGGCTATCCCGGGCGATTCGCACGTGATCATGCTTCGCAACCACACGGGAAAGGTCACGATCATGGCCACAGCGTTTGCCGACGGGCAGCAGTCGCAGACTGGCAAGCTGGTTTTCGATAAGCGGGGCGATCAGTATTTCCTGCGTGAGATTCTCTGCGCGTCCGTGGGTATGAACCTGGAACTCCCGGTTTCGAAGGCGGAGAAGAGTGTGCAGCGCCAGGAAGCAAGTTTGCCTCGGAATGATCAGGTCTTCATCGCCCTGAACGAGATCAAGTAACGCAAAGCAATTTTTGACGATCGAAACCCCGGAGACAAACATCTCCGGGGTTTTTGTTTTTGGCGATGAGAGGCGGAATTGCCGTCCGCCTGGGGCTGCGACAATTCGTGATGCAACGGCTATTCACGCGGAGGGTATATGCCATTCATGGTGCAAATGATGTAGTTGAGGCCAGACTGGAGGGCTCCGGCATTCAGCTTGGGCAGGGCGAAGTTGCTGATTCCGTCGCCGCCGTAGGTGGTTCCCAGAAGCGAAAACAGCGCCTGGTTTTGAGAAATGGGCAGAATTTGACCGTTGCAGAGCGCCCAGCCAGTGGGTGCGTAGTTGAAGCCTACAAGCTGAATGGAACCGAGAAACGAATTCATTTATTTCTCCTTGCGAGGAGTTATACCAGAGGCGCAAGGAGGGAATTTTTCAGGAGACCGCTGCGGCAGCTTTGGAGGCGTGCCAGGCGTCGAAGCCTCCGGTGAGGTCCGCGATGTCGCGGAAGCCGGCGCGGCGCAGGATGCTGGCGGCGATGGCGCTGCGGTATCCGCCCTTGCAGTGGACGACGATGAGCTTGCCGGGGTCGAGTTCGCCGGTGCGCGCGAGAAGCTGCCCGAGCGGGATGCGGATGGAGTTGTCGATGGCTCCGAGGGAGACTTCGCCGGGCTCGCGGACGTCGAGGATGGCGATTTTTTCCGTGTCGCTATCGAGAAGCTCAGCGAACTCTGCGGCTGAGATCTGCGGGATGTAGTCGAGCTGGTAGCCGGCGTCGATCCAGCCGGTCACGCCGTTTTCGAGATAGGCGTCGACGTGCTCGATGCCGACGCGTGCCAGGCGCAGCTGCGATTCGCGGAGGTGGTCCGGGTCTTCTCCGACAAGGATGATGTGCCTGTCGAGGCCGAGGATGCGCGCGGCCCAGGAGGCGTATTGACCGGAGAGGCCGATGTGGAGCGATCCGGGGACGTGCGCGACGGCGAACTCGATCGCTGGGCGGGTGTCGAGGACGATGGCGCCTTCGGACTGGAGGCGCAACACCTCATTGGCGCGGAGCGGGGCCGGCGGCGGGAGCTGGTCGAGGGCTGAGGCTCCCTGGCGGTTGAGTTCCACGTCGCGGCCGAAGTACTCGGGCCGGGGCGGCAGGCTGTCGGTGAGGAGGGCGACGAACTCTTCGGAGCTGCGGGCCTGGAGGGCGTAGTTGAAGCGGCGTTCTTTGCCGATGGTGGAGGAGCGCTCGCTGCCCATCTGGCGGCCGCAGAGCGAGCCGGCGCCATGCGCGGGGAAGATTTCGGTCTCGTCGGGCAGCGTGAGCAGCTTGTCGTGGAGGCTCTGGTAGAGCAGAGCGGCGAGCTGCTGCGGCGTGTGGTCGGCGGAGAGGTCGGGGCGGCCGACGTCGCCGACGAAGAGAGTGTCTCCGGCGAAGACGGCGCGAGGTTTGGATGGCGCGGTCAGATCGGTCAGGACGGCGCAGATGCTTTCGACGGTGTGGCCGGGCGTCGAGAGGAAGTCGAAACGGCAGTTGCCGAACTGAAGGGTGTCGCCGTCGCTGACGGGGACGTGCGGGAAGGTAGCGCCCGCTGCGGCTCCCATGTAGATGCGTGCGCCGGTGCGTTCGGCGAGTTCGCGGTGTCCGGAGACGAAGTCGGCGTGCAGATGGGTTTCGATGATGTGCTCGATCCGGAGGCCCTTTTCCCGGGCGGTGTCGATGTAGATGTCGACATCGCGCTGGGGATCGATGACGGCAGCGACTCCGTTGGAGCTGACGAGGTAGGAGGCGTGGGCGAGGCAGCCGAGGAAGAATTGTTCGATTGATACAGGTTCCGGTGATACGACTTCCGGCGATACGGATTTTGTGGTCATATTAAGCCCGACTAACTATTTTATTCTGTCGCGTTTGCGGCTGTCAGTCAGGAGCCCGAGTAGAGCTGGAAGGCCCCCCAATAGAGCGGCTTGCGGTAGACGCTGCCGGAGTGGATCAGCGACAACTTGGCGGTGCGAAGGGCGGCGTCGGGGCCGACGCCGTTCTGGAGCTCGGCGTAGAGGCGGTCCATGAGCTTGGGCGTGGAGGCGTCGTTGACCTGCCAGAGCGCGCCGATGACGTTATGGGAGCCGGCGCGCAGGAATGCCCACGAGAGCCCGACGAGGCCCTCGCCGGCGTAGGCGCGCTGGCCCGATCCGTAACAAGTGGAGATGGTGACGAGGCGGGCGCGCAGGGGCTGACGGACGATGTCGCGGGCGTAGAGCTTGAAGCTCAAGGGATCCTGCGGCTCGGCCGAGAGCACCACGGCTGAGTCAAGGGGACTGAGGCGGCTGGCGGTGCCATGCGCGACGAAGTGGATGTACGCGTAGCGGTCAGGATGGCTGGCTGCGTAGGCGGCGGGGACGGCCGCGGCCTGGGTGAGCACGGTGCGCCGGTCTGGAGAAAAATGTGTAGAGATGTCGCTGATTTCGGCGGCGGCGTTGGGCAGGTTGTCGTATTCGGGGGACGGCAGAATGGGATTGCCGATGAGGAGCAGGTTCCGGGCATCGGGCGCGGGCGCGCCGATGGAGACACCCGAGAGCAAGTGGATGGAATTGGCACTGGTCACGGTTACGTTTTCGATCCAGTAGTGCGGACCGCCTGGACCCGGAGCGAGCAATGTCTCGAAGTTGATCCCGTTCAGACTGCCGTCGGGAATGACGAAGACGCGGGAGCCATCGGGAGTCATGGATGCGGCGGGCGCGATGAGGGTGTCGTAGAGGGCGCGGCCGTCGTCATTGGCCTCGCGCATCGGATCGCTCGAGCGCAGGATCGCCTTCTGGTAGCGCTGCACGCGAGCTTCGATGTCGGCCTCACGGGGCAGCGTGAACATCTGGATGCGGTTCGGCGTCACGGCCCAGAGGTAGGATTTTTCCGGTCCCAGCGAGTAAAAGAGAATGGTCGCGTGCAGCCTGCGCGCGACCGACTGCGGGCTCACTGGCCGGTCCGGCGCTGTGCGAGACGCGCCTTTCTTCGGGTCGAGCCCTTCCTGCAGCGTTCGCGCCCGGCTCACGTCGAGGAACTCGAGGGCTTCTTCCGGTTTTCCGGACTCAATCAGAAGATCGGCGTAGTCACGGTAGAGCGCGTCGCCGTTGGCGAAGAAGGGGAGCTTCAGCTCCTCATCCTGCACTGCGTTTCGCTGCGTCTCGAATAGAGCAATGGATTTGCCGTACCAGAGCTTCGCCTGCGGCAGGTCGTGGCGGCCCATGTAGAAGTCGCCGATAGAGTTCTGGATCTCCCAGCGCAGCGAGGGGGTATCGGTGGCTTCCTGATCGAGGTTGAGCAGCGAGGAGGGGTTCTGGCGCTGCCGCGCGTCGAGCAGCGCCTCGAGGAAGAGCGGATCGAGTTCGGTGGCTTGGTCGTTCAGCGACCTGGCTGCGGCGAGCGCCTTGTCGGCCTCGGTTCTCGCCGCGTCGAGCCGCCCCCGGTCGAAGTAGAGAAAGCCGATCCAGGTGTGGGCATCGGCAATCAGTTCTTTGCTATTGAGGGTCTCGGCTGCTTCCAGAGCTTTGCGGTAGTAGGCTTCCGCGCCGTTCAGGTCGCCGAGGCGGTAGAGGCACAGCCCGGCGTTGTTCAGCCACTCGATGCGGTTGACAGAAGCACCGAGGATGCGGGCCTGCTCTTCGGCCTGCTGGGAGTTCGTGAGGGCCTTCTCGAAGTCGCCGAGCTTGTAGAGCGCCCATCCCACGTTGCCGAGATCGGTCTCGAGGATGACCCGAGCCTGGATCGACCGGGCGATCGCGGATGAGGCGTTGAACCAGTCCAGGGCTTCGTCGTAGTGCTCGGACTGGAGCGCAAGCCAGCCGAGATTCAGCAGATCGCTGGCCTCGAGGAGGCGGTCGTTCCGTCGACGCGCAAGGCTCAGGCTTTCCCGGAACTGAGTGCCCGCTTCGGTGAAATGGTTGCGGCGAGTGTCGATGACACCCTGGGTCTGAAGCACCTCTCCCTCGAGCTGGGAGTGGGACGCTTCAGCCAGATTTTGAGCTTCCTCTAATTCGCGATCCGCAATCTCCTGCTGTCCGGTGTGGGCATGAGCGAGGCTGCACAGCATCTTTCTTTTGATCGCGAGGTCGCCGGTAGCGGGGAACCCGGAGTCGTTGCCATGGAGCAGAGCCAACACGTCCTGGCTCTGGCCCTCAAGGCTGAGAATTTCCGCTTCGAGGAGGCGGAACTTCAGCTCCCACTCGGCGTTCTGGCCGGAGAATTTCTTTCGCTGTTCTTCGGCCTGCTGCCGGGCGCGTGTCAGATCGCCGCGCAGGATATCGGTGCGGATTTCGCCGAAGATTGCGGCGGGATCCGCGCCGGAAGCGCGAGACGAACGATCGCGGCAGCCCGGCAGTGCAGCGCTCAGGGCGAGCGCGCTGAGGACTATGGCGGATAGGAAGAGCCGTTGGTGCGGGCGGTGGCGACGCTGGCGGCACCCTGGTTTTTGCAGCCCAGCTCGGCGCGCAACAGCGTGAGCTGGATCGACTGCGGCATGACCATCACTTCGGTGAAGAAGAACCTGCCGATGTCGGGAACCTCCAGAAAATGGCCGAAGGACCGCGTGCCATCGGCAGGCTGTATCCTGTCGACCAGCGAGCAAATGGCGCAGTTGACGCCATCGAGCGTTTGTTTCTGAGCCAGCCATCCGTATCTGTCGATCGCCCAAGCGGGAGCACCGGTTCGGCCGCGCAAGGCCGCTGCCTGATCTCGCGCAACATTCCACAACGCCGGCCACTCAATTTCGGGCGTAAAGGATTCGTCCTCATTGTAAGCATCGCCGCCGCGATGGTGGGGGGGCAGCAGGGTCGGATTGAGACTCAGCTCGATTTCTTTGCCCTGATAGCGGAGGTTGTGAATCTGCGAACCGGCGAAGGAGATCTTTGGAGGGCCGCCGTCGGCGGGGTGTTCGACGAAGACACGGGCGACAGCGCGATCCGCCGTGAGCACATTGGAGATGTTGATGCCCTCGGCCACAGCGGTAACGCGAGCCTTCCAGGGGCCGTTGACGCTGACGGGGCGGCCGGAAACATGCGTATAGGTTGACCGGCAGGAGATGATTTCCTCGTACTTGAACTCATGGGCGCGCACCGACGCGTATCCGCCGGCCGAGGGCAGGGAGACGGAAGCCTGCGAGGGAATGTCCCGGTAGGGGTTTTCGAGGTAGCCGCCGAGCGAGTTGGCGTCGGCGTGGAAGTAAAAGACCTTTTTTACATCCGTCTGCATGGGGGTGGTGGCCTTTCTGATGCTGAGATTTACCTCACCGGGTCAGTGTGAATCGGTATCTCGCTAGCTCAACTCCGTTTTCTGCGGGAGCCGTGTTGCTGTTGCCCTGAACCACGAGCGAGTAGCTGCCTGGCTCGGCGCGCTCCGCCGGCACGCGGATCGACACCGTATCCTTCGCTTCCTGGCCGGACACCCGGACGCGCCACGCAAGGGAGCCGGAAGGAGAATACAGCAGACAGGTGTAACTCGAAAAGCGGTCCTGCGTAGGGATGTCGATCAGTACCAGGAACGCATTCGACTCGGCCACCGCGATGGAGGCAGCCGACCCGCCGCGGCTGTTTCCGCCGACCAGCGACAGAGTGGGCAGGATCTGCGGCGAGCGCAACTCGGCGATCCCACTGCGGAAATGCGGCAGAATCACCAGGTTCTGATACGCGATGACCAGGAGGCATGCGGCCAGGGCGGGCACGACAAAGGTCGGCGTCCACAACCAGGCAAGCCAGGGTTTTTTGGCCGGGGACTTTTTGGGCGCGGCCTTGTCGGGGATGGTTGGGGCAGCCTTCGGAAGGGGCGTTGCCCTCAGTTCGCTCTTCGCCGCATCGAGGAAAGCAGACGCGGCTCCAAGGTCCTCGGAACACTCCACGCAATCGAAGTAATGCTCTTCAAACTCGTCACGTAATTCGGGGGGCAGCTCATCCAGCAGATATTTTTCTACCAGAGAGAGCCGGACAGCATAGTCATGATCCATAGTCATGGCCTCTCTTCTGTTGTAATAGTGTCGCTGGCGGGAAAACGTTTCGTCATTCTCGTCAGTACGGCCTCTGTTCGCCTAACCGGTTCAAATAAAATGCCTTGAACGACTGCTTAGCCCGATGAACCAGCACCCTGAGGTAGTCGCGGGTCACGCCCAGCTCGGCGCAGACCTCGTCCTTGTCGCGATCCTCGAGCAGAACGGACCGCAGCAGGCTGCGATCACGCTCGGACATCTCGTTTAGAATCTGCCGGACCACGCGCTGCGTATCTTTACTCTCTAGTTGATGGAGGGCGTTTGGTTCTCGATCCACAAAGGCCGTTTCGGGATGCTCATCGAGGCCACCCTCGTTCTTGCTTCGCGAGCGGTAGTGCTCGAGCAGCACGTGATTGCAGACCGAATTCACGTAGGCGCCGAGCCGCTCGGGCTCTCTGGGCCCTTTTGGGCCCCGCAGCTGGGCGAGAACGCGCACAAATGTCTCCTGGCGTACGTCCTCGATGGCCTCTCTTGAGTTCAGCCGCGAGCGAAGCTTGAGGCGGATTAGTTCGCTGAAGTAGCTGACGAAGTGCTCTTCGGTCGTCGTGTCGCCGGATTTGAGTCTTTCAAGGTATGGCGCGTCGAACGCGATGAATTGCAAACCCCGTTCCTCCGCAGCAGGCTGGCACGCGCCCAAGTTTACACTGCGCGAAGGAATTTTCTCTAAAGTGCACGGCGAAGACACATGCCGGACGGGAGTTACAGCTCGTGGTGCCTGCATCGATCGAACCGGAGTGCTCCGGCATCGTGCCGGCAAGGGAGTGCTATCGGCAGCCATATGCCGGCCTGTATCGCTCCAGAAATCCCAGGACGCGCTCGGTGAGGGTTGCCTCACGGAGATGTCCCAGAGTCTCGGTTCGGCCCTGCGCGGCGCGGCTGTGGGCTTTCGAGCTTGTGGCGTGAGAATGAGTGCGTTTGGAAGTCGCGACTTTTGTCGCAAGGCGGATGGATTCGCTCGTATGCATGCGTGTCTCCTCAGAAATAGCCTCAGGATTCGCTACAACGATGGGATAGTGGCGGCCGAAATTCGGGCGTTACAGGCGAGTGAAAGAAAACGGCGGCAGAGAGGATCTGCCGCCGGAAGATTACCGGGAATGCGAGACCAGGGTCTGTTAACAGGCCCTAGACAGCCGACTCGGCGAGAGCTTTTGATTGCTCTTCCTCGACCAGGGCGAGGCACTCTTCGAGGATGTCCACCGCGATAGATGCCTGATGCTCGTCCACGATCAGCGGAGGGGCAAGGCGGATCGACGTTTCGCCGCAGCCGAGGATCAGGAGGCCGCGCTCGAAGGCGAGGTCAACGATGCGGTCGCGCCATGTACCGGCGGGCTCGCGCGAATCCTGATCTTTCACAATTTCGATGCCGATCATCAGGCCGCGCCCGCGCACCTCGCCGACGATGTCGAATCGCTCAGGCCAGCTGCGGAGGCGATCGAACATTAGGCCGCCGATTTTTGCGGCGTTCGCGATGCCTTCGCGCTCGAGGATGTCCATGGTGGCCAGAGCTGCGGCAATACAAACTGGATTGCCGCCGAATGTAGAGGCGTGCGAGCCGGGCTTCCAGTCCATGATCTCGGCGCGGGTCATGCAGATGCCGAGTGGCATGCCGGAGGCGATGCCCTTGGCCATGCAGACGATGTCCGGCTCGACTCCGGCGTGCTCGATGGCCCACCATTTGCCGGTGCGGCCGGCGCCGGACTGGACCTCGTCGGCGACGAGCAGGATGCCGTACTTGTCACAGATGCGCCGCAGCTCCTGCAGGAAGATGGTGGGCGCGACCACGTATCCGCCCTCGCCCTGAATGGGCTCGACGAAGATGGCGGCGACTTCTTCCGGCGGCAGCGTGGTCTTGAAGAGCTTGTCCTCGATGTAGCGCGCGCAGCCAAGGGCGAAGGCCTCTTCCTCCTGGGGTCCGCCGGAGCATCCGCGATAGGTATAGGGATAGCGGACGTGCGTGACGCCGGGCACGAGTGGCGCGAAGCGGCGGCGCTGCTGCGGCTTCGACGCGGTGAGCGAAAGCGCGCCCATGGTGCGTCCGTGAAAGGCTCCGAAGAAGGCGATGACGTTCTGACGGCCGGTGTGATAGCGGGCGATCTTGAGAGCGCACTCGACGGCTTCGGCTCCCGAGTTGCCGTAGTAGAAGCGATGCGGTCCGGGCATGGGCGCGACCGCTGAGAGCCGCTCGGCCAGAGTGATCAGCGACTCGTAATAGAAGTCCGTGCCGGAGATATGGATCAGCTCAGCGGCCTGGTCCTGGATGGCCTTGACGACTTCGGGATGACAATGCCCGGTGGAGGTGACGGCGATGCCGGCGGCAAAATCGAGGAACTCGTTGCCGTCCACGTCTTCCACGCGAACGCCGCGGCCGCGCTTCGCGACCATGGGGTACGAGCGCGTGTAGCTGGGCGAGATGAGGCGGTCATCGGCTTCGACGATGCGGCGAGCATTGGGGCCGGGCAGCGGCGTGACCAGTTTCGGTCCGTGTTGGGCGTAGATTTGAGACTTTGTCGTCATGTTGCCCTCCTTGGAGGCTGGTTTGCCTTGGTCTTGGCTGTGTCTCTTAAGCGCCGAAGGCGCGTGTCGCTGGACGCGTAGTCCCGGCGCGAAGCGCGAATCGCGGGACGCGAGCAGTCCCTTAGTCGCTGCCGAAGAGGCTAGGTCGCGTGCGGGTGGGCAGCACGCGGAGATGTCGGCGGGGCGCGATGGCGCGAGCAAATGCCCGGTTCCAGCGTTTACGGCTGGAATCACAGTGCGGATTTGTCGCTGGGGTGCGCATGGCTCGGCTTTGGGCTGAGGATACCACGCGAACTGCACGATGGGCGACCAGTTCGGTGGGAGCGATCACGTGATCTTCCCTTAACGCCGGGAGTACCGAAGTGGTTGTCTGGCTAGAGAAGCCAGTCGGCGCGATTGACGATCAGGATGTCCGCTGCACGAATATGCACGAGAAATACTTACGGTAGTAGATGAACAGGATGATCCACAAGATTGCCGCGAGAACTCCAGGTTGCCATCCCACGGGCGGCAGCAAAAAGGTGAACAGGAGGATATTGACAATGATCGGCGCGAGGATCGTCAAGGCCAGCGGAATATAGCGGTCTACCAGTAACAAGGCCCCGCAGATCACCTCGAATACCGCCACGAAGATGATGTAGCGCGACTGGAACATTGCGCCCACGAACTCACCTGCAAGGCCTGGAGGTAACCACTTGGGGAGAAAGTGCAGGAAGGCATTCAGGCCGAAGGCGACAAAGATGACGCCCAACAAGATGCGGGCTATGATGACCACGATTTTCATGAACGCTCCTTTACGGTTTCGATGAACCAGTCATGGCCAGGCAAGGTTTGCACGACTGGCGACCTGCTTCTACTTCATCCCGAGGCAATATACCGGAGACCGGTCATGCCTGGCAGAAAACAGTAGGCGCTCCCACGAGTGATGACAAATCGCGCAAAGCCATTGACCTTGACGGAAGCAGTTGGGGAAGTCGGGAGGGTGAATACGCTGAAGGATGCGCTGTTGGCCCCGATCAATGGGTCGACGCCGCTGATCATGCCGCCGGTGAAGTTGTCGAGATTCATCCATTGCGACATAAGGAACTGAAACTGATTGGCGAAGTCGGCGTTGATGAAATAGCCGATGAGTCCCCGCTCAATGCCGTCGTCGGGCTGTTGAGGATTGAACGGAGGACCATAGGGAACATTGCGGCGCATGACCCGCGCCTGTTGGGTAAAAAAGCCGGCAACGATTTGGTCGCGGGGATTTCCGCGGCGGATGTGAGCGCCGATGGGACACGCGACACCCTTGGGGTCTGGTTCAGACTGGCCCGGCGCGGTGCCGGCGTATAGAAACATGTTCAGGCGATCAGACGGAACGGGGCATGGAGCCGCGGGGCAAAGGGTGAGCGGCTGACCACTGCGCCAGCGTCCTAAAAACTTGGCTGCAAGCTGGTCGGGAGTCAGGTTGATCGTTGGCGCGGCCGTCTGCAGGAAGTTTTCGAACTCGGCGACTTCCTGCCTGAGGATGCGAAAGGCTCCGAAGCTGCCGTTGTGTCCGAGCGGGGTGTCGGCGACGCCCGGGGAGTATTTGTTTCCGAAGCTATTCTCATAGCCGAGAAGGAAGTCTCCTGCGGGAGAACTGCCGTCCTTGTTGACGCCGAGGTCTGGATACGGCTGGGCGGGTTTGGGTCCGCCGGCAATCCACGGCTGAGAAAGACCGTCTCGATAGCCAAAATGGACGTATCCGTCGGGAAGCGCGTTGCCATCGTGACGATGCGTGAGACGGAACGAATCGGAAATGGCGGCGAGTAATTCGGAGGTCCGCGATTCCAGCTCATGCGCGGTGTGCGTGAAGAGAGAAAAGATGGCGTGAACCTCGGACGAGGTGCCCATGTGGCCTTCCCAGTTGGCTGGGGCGCTCTCATCCACATCGTAGATCGCGCTGGCATTGCCGATGGCCCCGCTGGCAAATTCAGGCGCGAAGCCGGCGAGAAGAGTCGAGGACACGCCCAGAGTCGAGAGGCCTTCATACGTGAAGGCAAGGTTCAGGGTGTAATCCGGCTTGACATGCCATGTGGCGGCAGTGGTGACGGCCAGTTTTTGCGGGTTGGTTGAAGCGGGTATCGGCGCGGCCAGGTCGCCAATCAGCGCTCTGGCCCGGCCCGGGTCCGCGACGGCGGCAATGAAGTGCCGAACGCGGGTGAACGAACCGTAGCCGCGCAGAATGACTCCCTGAATATCGTCCAACTGGAGCGTGCTCACATCCGCCTCGGGGTTATTGGGGCGGTGCGCATCCGTTGCCCCAAATCTGCACGACGGTGCAGTTGGGGTAGGCCGAGTAGATACCCGTCGGCAGGTTGTACTTGCTTACGAAGGCCTCGAAGGCGGCGACGTTTTGCTGCACCGGAAGCGGAGGAGCCGGGTCAACACAAGAGAGGAGCAGATTAAATACGTCTCCCAGGATA
This sequence comes from uncultured Acidobacteriaceae bacterium, assembly GCA_963782175.1. Taxonomy (GTDB): domain Bacteria; phylum Acidobacteriota; class Terriglobia; order Terriglobales; family Acidobacteriaceae; genus Silvibacterium. The sequence goes on along the minus strand of CAWAIX010000001.1, from coordinate 190,571 downwards.
TTCGTGAATGCCTGGATGTAGGCGCTAAAGTCGCCGTCAAAGGTGGTGATCACGAACAAATACTGGGTACCCGGAATGAACAGAAACCGGGCGAAGTGAACGGTGCCTACACGGGTAAGGGCGGCATTAATTGCCCCCTGATTCTGGGCGAGATAGTCGAGCACAGTCTGATTCTTGCCGGGCTGGATAGTCAGCATCAGATTGAGCGGATTCTGAACGGCGGTGGCTACAGGAGCGGGGGCAGATGACATGAGGGTTCTCTTTCGCCTCTGGATTTTGCTGCCTTACTGCGCGCCGCAGAGGATAGCATGTGTGCCGCACTTCTGGCGCTAAAGCTTGTTGCCTGGTTCCTGTCAGGCAGGGATCAACTCGAAACGGTCGACGTCGACGAGGCCGAAATCGGTGATCTTCAGATGTGGAATTACCGGGAGGGGCAGGAAAGCCAGGTGCAGAAATGGCTCCGCGAGGGTGCAGCCCATACCTTCGACGGCGGCGCGAAGCGTGTAGAGGTCGCGGCGCACGGTTTCGAAGGGCTGCAGGCTCATGAGTCCGGCGAAGGGCAGAGCAAGTTCGGCGAGAACGCGGCCGTTCTGGACGGCGACGAATCCGCCGCCGAGTTCGCGCAGGCGGTTGGCGGCGATGGCCATGTCGGTGTCGTCCGCGCCGACGACACAGACGTTGTGGCTGTCGTGGCCGACCGATGAGGCCAGCGCGCCCTGGCGGAAGCCGAAGCCTTTGACGAATCCGCGGCCGATGTTCCCGTTGCGGCCGTGGCGCTCGAGGACGCAGAGCTTGAGCAGGTCGCGGTCGGGATCGGCGTGGCGTTGGCCGTCGCGGTAAGGCAGGTCGGCCTCGAGGCGGTCGGTGAGGATCTTGCCCGGAATGATGCCGATGACCGGCGTCGATGGCCCGGAGGCATGAACGGCGAAGGCGTCAGCGGTAACGGGTTCGAGCGCGATGGTATTTCCGCCGGGCGGCTCGGGCATGGTGCGATGGGCGAAGGTCTCGGAGTCTACCTTGCGGCCACGGCGAAAGACAGTGTGGACGGCGCAAGTCTCGAGGTCATCGAGAAGAAGGAAGTCGGCGAGGTAGCCTGGCGCGATGAGGCCGCGATCGGTGAGTCCGAAGCCGCGCGCGGCGGACCAGCTTGCGGCGCGATAGACGGCGGCAACAGGAGCTCCGAGCGCGATGGCGCGGCGGACGAGATAGTCGAGGTGGCCTTCTTCGTGGATGTCCAGCGGGTTGCGGTCGTCGGTACAGAGGCCGAGGAAGGGCGAGGCAAATTCGGTGATGAGAGGCGCGAGTGCAGTGAGATCTTTCGAGACGGAGCCTTCGCGGATCAGTACATGCATTCCCTTGGAGAGCTTCTCGCGCCCTTCCGCGAGATTCGTCGTCTCGTGGCAGTTGCGGATGCCGCAGGAGAGATAGGCGTTGAGGGCGTGGCCGGAGACGAGCGGTGCGTGGCCGTCGATGTGACGGCCATGGAAGGCAGCGAGCTTCTCCATGCATTCGGGATCTTTGTTCAGCACGCCGGGGACGTTCATGAATTCGGCGAGTCCGATGACCTGGGGATGATCGGCGTGCGGAATAAGATCTGCGGCCGTGAGGCGCGCGCCGGAGGTTTCCAGGTTGGTAGCCGGTACGCAGGAGGATAGCTGGACGCGAAGATCGATGACGGTCTTCAGGGCGGAGCGGAGGAAATACTGGAGTCCGGTGAGGCCGAGGACGTTGCAGATTTCGTGCGGATCGCAGACTGCCGTGGTGACTCCGTGGGGCAGAACGCAGCGGTCGAACTCGCCGGGAGTGACGAGCGTGCTCTCGCAGTGCACATGGCTGTCGATGAATCCCGGGACGGCGAAGCGGCCTTGCGCGTTGATCTCCTCGACGCCCCGGTAGCTGTCGAGCGTGCCGATGATGGTGCTTCCGCACACGGCGATGTCGCCCGGCTGGACTTCGCCGGTGACCACATTGAGGATGCGGGCGTTGCGGATGACCAGGTCGGCGGGGCGGCGGCCGAGGGCCTGATCGATTTGTCGCTCGAGAATTTCTCTCATCGCTCCCGTTCGAACCAGACGGATTCCGTAGATTATAGGGCGGATTCATCGGGGAAGCGCTGCCTGCCGAGCCTCGGTGGCCTCATCGCCTCGGCCATCTGGCGCACCTCGTCCGGCGTCTTGCCCTGCTCGCGAAGGGCGCGGATCGAGAGCGCATCGTGGCGCTTGGCGAGGCGATAGCCGGTGTCGTCCATGATGAGCGGGCAGTGATACCACGCGGGGGGGTCGAGCCCCATCGCACGATAGAGCAGGATCTGGCGCGCTGTCGAGCGCAGCAGGTCAGCCCCGCGGACGACCTCAGTGATGCGCATGCCTGCATCATCTGCGACGCAAGCGAGCTGGTAGGCTGGCACATCGTCACGGTTCCAGATCAAGAAGTCTCCGAAGTCGCTGCCGGCGACGAAGCGCTGGGCTCCGAAGTGGCGGTCGTCAAACTCGACGGCTTTGCCGTCGGGAACGCGAAAGCGCCAGTTGATTCCGGCGGGTGACGCGAAGTCGCGGGAGACCGGGCCCGATGGCCGGCAGGTTCCCGGGTAGATTGGCTCGTCATCGTTGTCCTGCGGAGCCGAAACTGCCTGGGCGAGGTCCTTGCGCGAGCATTTGCACGGATAGATGAATCCGCCGTCGAGCAGCTTTCGCCAGGCGGCGAGGTAGTGGTCGCGTCGCTGGCTCTCGGAATAGGGCGCGTAGGGGCCGCCGATGTCGGGTCCCTCCTGCCAGTGGATGCCGAGCCAGGCGAGGTCTTCAAGCATGGCCCGATAAAACTCGGGCCGGGAGCGCTGTGTGTCGAGGTCGTCGTTGCGCAGGACGAGTGTTCCGCGGGCATCGCGGGCTCGCGCGTCGGCCTCGAGAAAAGTGCTGGCGTGGCCGAGGTGCAGAAGACCTGTGGTAGACGGAGCGAGGCGGCCGCGGTAGCTGTCCGGCGGATGGGACCGAACCTCACTCGAGGTCGCCTGTTCAGTCGAAGTCATGTGTTGATTATGACGTTCTCCGAGCTGACCTACATATCAAACTTCAGCCGGCAGTGAGCGCATCCTGCCTCTCGTACCAGGGAGGCAGCAGCTTCACCAGCACCCACAGGAAGAGCAACGGAAGCATGCTGAGCAGCGCGGCCATGAGCAATCCCTCGCGCGTGATCAGACTCATCTTGTAGGTCGTGTAACCGAGAAAGCTCTTCGAAAACAGCTGCCCACCGATCACGACGTTCCAGCGCATGGCGAAGATGCCGATCAGAGTGAGTGATCCCGCAATTGCGTAGATCCTCTTGCAGGCGAGGTCAGGCAGCTTGACGACCTGAGTGAGGCCGAGCAGGGCGATCGGAGCCAGCGTCCCGGCAAAGATCTGGAGAATGATCTGTGAGAAATAGAGCTTGGTGTGAACCATGAAATCCAAGCTGCGAAACGATTCGCCGGCCTCGTAGATGCGATGGACGAGGTCGAGCATCTCCAGGCTGAAATCGATGATGAACATGTAGAAAAGGTAGCGCGCCACAGTATCGACGCAGCGCATGTCGATAGCCTCGCGCCGCAAGCGCGCCGCGAGCATATAGAGCAGCATCACGGCGGCGATGCCCGACACCATCGCCGAAAAGATAAACACCACCGGCATCAAAGGCGAGGACCACCACGGATTCGCCTTGATCGATCCGAAGATGAAGCCGACGTATCCATGCAGCAGGAACGCTGACGGGATGCCGATGAGTGTAATCAGCCATCCGACGCGGTCGTCGATCTCGAGGGCGCGAGGGCTGATGTTGCTTGATCCCAACGTCATCACCCGGTAAATCCATCGCTTCCAGCCGGTGGCGGATTGCGACATGATTACGATGTCGCGCCGGTAATCCAGCCAGATCTCCGCCACCAGGACAGCCATGAGATACCAGAGGTAGACGAACCCGAACATCGCCATGGCAGAAGTTCGGTGAGGGGTGAGGTACATCTCGTAGGAGCGCTCCGGGTGCCCGAGATGCAGCTGAAGAGGTAATGGCGCAACCAAGAGAAATGCCAGCGCTGTGAGCATCGCCAGCCGGTAGGTAGGCCTGACCGCTTCAACCTGGAAGATGCGCACGAGCGATGCGAGAATGAACGCGCCGGCGACCAGTCCCGTGATGAAGGGATAAAGAACGATCAGCACGCTCCACTGGAGCTGCACTTCATTCGGGTACATGAAACCGTCAACGCCCTGCATGGTCACCCCCTTATCGCACTGAGCCATCGAGTTCGTTGTAGAAAGCCTTCGCGCCGGTGGCCATCTGCGGCTTGAGCACCTGCACCGCGTGCGTCTTCAGGAATGCGTGAATCGGATCATTCGGGTTCTTGAGGTCAACCAGTTGCCGCGCACCTGTGGGACAAGCCTCGCAGCAGGCCGTGGTGAGGCCCTTCGTGATGCGATGGTAGCAGAGGGTGCATTTATCGGCGACTCTCTTTGCCGGGTGAATGTAGCGGCATCCGTAGGGGCAGGCCTGGACGCAGTAGGCACAACCCAGGCAGTACTTCTGATCCACGAGCACCACGCCGTCGGGACCGATGAAGGTCGCGCCCACCGGACACACCTGCGTGCAGGGTGAGTCGGCGCAGTGGTTGCACATCTTGGGAACGAAGAAGTATTTGCCCTGATCCTTTGTTGCAACTGGGAACCCGTGCTTACCGCCGTCAGGGGAGATGACCTCGGGATTGGCCAGATTCCAGTCGGTGACGTGATAGCGCTCGACCCATGTGCGGAAGTATCCGTCGGGCACATCGTTCTCCGCCTGGCAGGCGCGCACGCAGTTACCGCATCCGATGCACTTCGGGATATCGATCAGCATGCCCCACCAATGCTCGGTCATGTTGTAGTTCGGCGACGACTCCGGAGTGCCGGCAAGGATTGACTCCCAGGCGACGGCCGCAGCCGGAAGCAGGACGAGCATCTGGCGGCGTGTGATGTTCATTGCGCACCTCCTGCGTCGAGAGCCGGGCTGTGCGGCTGATGGCAGGTTTCGCAAGGAAGGCCGTTCGAATGACTGGCCGCCTCCACCTGCGGGAAGTTTTTCGGCTTTGCGACGCTGGCTTCATGGCACTGAACACACAGCCTCGCCGTATCGAGTTTGGCAGGCTGAACGGAGGGATCGTCGGCATGCGCAGCCAGCGGGCCGTGACAGGCTTCGCAAGCTACCGAGGCATGCTTGCCGTGACTCTTCTTATCGGCAATATCTGCGTGGCAGGTTTCGCAGGTCTGGTGGCCGGCGAAGTGGACCGGCTTCGCTGCTATTTCGTTGAGTGCCGCTCCGCGGTAGTGCCCGTATTGTCCGAATGTGTGCGGCACAAGCCAGCCGCGTACAGCCAGAAAAATCAGGATGGCGGCGACGAAAATCCCCGCGAAGCGAAAGAGGTGTCCGATATCGCGAAATCTGAGCATCGCCCTCACCTCCCGCCGCCTTTACAGGAGAGCGCAACAGTCAGGGCTTAAATTCGGGAGAATGGTAGGAGTTGGCGGGCAAGAAAATCTGTGACCCGCGTCACGAAGCTGCGCGAAACTCACTTGGCATGGATGACCTGCAGACGGAAGGAATAGCCGAGGCCGATCTGTGGGACACGGCAGGCGGATAAGCTTAGGGGATCCGGGTCCGTACGGTGATTATGCGGCGGCTACTCAGTTGCCTCGGCTGCGGAAAGTGTCAAGGGGCCGCGTCTTCCATTGCCGGTGACGAGCCTGACCCAGGCGGCCAGTGCGAATCCTCCCATGCTGAAAACCGAACTCAGGGCGGTCGCGATCAAAATGTTGCTTACCCTCCAGGGATTTCCGCCGTTATCGACGATAGTTTCAACTTCCGGCCGAGCAAGCAGCAGCAGGAGATTCCCCGCGGCCGAGACTCCGTAAAAGAGCACCGCAAGGCTCCAGAAGCGCGCGGGCAAAGCTCGGGAGGTGTCCGGGACGGCCACTGAGATAGAACGCGAATAGTTGGAAAATGACGTAGACACCGAGATACCAGCCGAGGAAGTTGCTCACCGGAACTCCAAAATATGATCCCCCGCGGCGCCATATCCACGCGTGGAGAACGGTCGACCAGATCGGATCCATGCAGAAGTCCCAGGCAACCATAATGATGGCGGCTGTCAACGGAACGATCATGATTTGGGCGCCGGCAAGTGGCCGCTGCGCAACTCCGAGGATGAGCCGGGCAAGCATCCATGAGACATAAGCCATCCCGACATAGGCGACGCCGAGTAAGACCGGCACCTCGAGGATCTTGGGGCCCATAAGACCGGTGAAGTAGTACGGGCCGTAAGGGAAGCCAGTGCGCACTCCGACGTTCTCGAAGATATTCCCCACAACGAGACAGATGATCACGAAGACGAAGATAGTCCGGAGCCGGTAGGCGACGCTCCCGTGAATCAGAGCGAACAGCGCTGCGGGGACAACATGCAGGACCACGATGCCGAGCATAGGGACGTGGCCGGGATAGACCTGCAATACCCGCGAAAGCCCGTAAACGATCAGCAGCAGCCAGAGCGCAAGGAAAACTGTCGTCCTTTTCCTGCCTGAGTCTGTCATTGCTTTCGAACCTCAGCCCACTTCGATGATGGCTTGCAGGCCTGGGGACAGGTTAACGGGCGCTTACGTGACGCGGATCACCTACGGTCGAAAACGAACAGCCCAGCCCGATCTGATAGTGCTTTACCTTTGCCCGCCGGAACGAAACGGTTACCCGCGGTATCCGATGAGATACCGAAGACAGGCTGCAGCGCCGAGCGGAACCAATCGGCGGTCGCGAGCGTGATTCGTATCTGATAGCAAACACAGAGCGAAGACGAGGCGCGAAGTCTTTTCAGTCGCTGCGTAGCTTTGGCAGGGAGCTTGCACTATCAGGGGCATAGCAGGCAGCGACCAAAACAAACCCACGGAAGCAGGCCGGCAAATTCAGTTCGGGCTCCACTGCAAAAGGGGCCCAATGACGGGACGCTCTCGGAAGAGAGTTGTCTTGATAGGAGAACAGCCATGAAACGGATTACCGCTATCGCATTCTGCGCCCTGGCATCCCTCGTCACCGCCGGTAGCGCAATGGCCCAAGAACATGCCGTGAAAGCAACCGTACCGTTCGATTTTGCAGTAGGCAACTCACACCTTCCAGCCGGAACTTACACGATCAGCTCGACGGACCCTGGCAGTTCGAGCGGAGTGGAAATTCGGAGCGATTCAGGCAAGATCACTGTTCTGACCTCCGCTTTTGCCGACGGGAAGCAGTCGAAGACCGGCAAGCTGGTTTTCGACAAGTACGGCGATCAGTACTTCATGCGTGAGATTCTCTGCTCGGACGTCGATATGAACCTGGAGCTGCCGGTTTCCAAGGCGGAGAAGCAGGCTAAGCAGCAAGTAGCGAGCATGCAGAACAGCAACAAGGATCAGGTTTTTGTCGCCCTCAACGAGGTTCGATAACGAGAACCCGACCCTGGTCTGAAAAGCCCGGAGAGAAGTCTCCGGGCTTTTCTTTGTGGATAAAGTTGACCCGGCGCCCTCATTTTGCATGAATCACCTGCAGGCGGAAGGAATAGCCGAGGCCGATCTGGTAGTCGGGGGCTGCGGCGGAGAGGCCGAAAATAGCGTGGAAGTCGAGCTGCTGGTGCGGCGAAAGCTTGTACGACATGCCGGTATTGATGAGGTGTTGGGGGCTTCCGCGCTCGGGAAATGAGCCCGAGTACTCGATGTAGGCGTCCCAGGGAGCTGTGAGCTGGCGATCGAAGTACATGCTGGCCTGTCCGGTCGTGTTGCGCCGCCCGGATTGTGTGGGCCATGACACGGAGAACATGCCGGCGATGGTCCAGTTCTTGCTCAGGCCGCGCGACCACGGCAGCTGCACGGTGGGATCGTAGCCGTGGCTGGAAATCAGATTTGCTCCGCTCGGCAGGGTGACAAAGGGGATGAGAGAGACGTCGAATTTGGCCACGGGTCCGAGTTGCTGTTTGAAGCCGACGCTGATATCGCCGAAGCCGTTGGTAAATCCCGAACCTGTGTCGTAGTTGTAGAAGTAGTTGGGTACGCCGAGGCGAAGTTCGGTCTTGCGCAGGATTCCGAAGCGGACGGCGGTCTCGGGGAAGTCGGTGGTCTGCTGGCCTCCGTTGCCGGTGACGAGAAAGCCGTTTTCGAACTGCAGGCTTCCGCACGGGACCACAATACTTGATGCGGTGTTCTGTGGACGGTCCGTCGCGATGGTGCTTTGCGCGTCTGAGCCGCACTTCTGCGCTGTCGCGTCGAGCACGAGTGCCGCCGTTAACGAGATAACGACCAGCGCAGAGGCAAGGCGCATGCCGAGGATGATACCGCGCGACTAATGCAAGGCGTTGAAAGCGCGCGGCTATAATCAGGCTGCTTCGCGACCGTGGATTCAGTGAAGAAAGGCGAGGTTGCAGCGGACAATGTTCAGAGGGCTGACGATTATCTTTCTGAAAGACTTCGTCAGGGGTCTGTGGCTGATGTTTCCACTGTTGTTCAGCCTGCTGGCAGTGATTACTTTTCTAGGTCAGTGGGTCGGCCGCATCGAAACCTGGTCGCGCTTGGACAGTCTCTACTGGTCGTTTGTTACTGCAACTACGCTGGGATATGGCGATCTGCGGCCTTCGCAGAGAAAATCGAAGATGATTGCGATCCTGATCGTCTTTCTTGGACTGATTCTGACCGGGATAGTGATTGCCGCCGCGGTACAGGCGACAAGCCTTGCGCTGAGCCAGGTTCGGCGCTGAACCCGCGGCCAAAAAACTGGCAGGTGGCATGACTGCATCCAAGGGATAACACTGTGGGCAAAGGCGGGCAGCTTCGTGAAAGAAATCTGGACAAGCTTCGAGGCTCCCTCGTTCGTGAGGCGATATCGCAGGCAGCTTCTATGGGGGCTGGCTGCGGGTGTGCCGGTGATTGCGGCTCTCATCGTGGGCATCTACTTCATTGATCAATACTGGCCGTATCGCTACCGCAATGTGAAGCCGCTGCTCGAGCAGGTGCTGGCCAGCCGGATCACGGTCAGCGCGTATCATCGCACCTATTTTCCGCATCCGGGATTTGTGGCCAAGGCGCTTACATTGCGCCGGAACACGGCGCCTGATCTTCCACCGATCGGTTCGACCGAGGACCTTATCGTTCAGGGGAGCTGGCTCGACCTGCTGCTGTTGAGGAGGCAGGTTCAACTGGTGGATATCAAGGGGTTGCACGTGGTGATTCCTCCGGTAGGCAGCCGGGCGAGGCAGCAGGATTTCCCGCCGGGAAGCAGCGGAGACTTTACGGGTCCGGTAACGGCAGTAGTGAAGCTGGTGATTCACGGGGCCGTGCTCGACCTGATGCGCAAGGATGGCGGCCAGTACACGTATCCGGTCCGCGAGTTGGTGATGCGCAACGTGCGGCAGGGGCAGGCAGCTTCCTACACCGTGGACATGCAGAATGCGTCACCTGCGGGGCGTATTCAGGCGAGCGGGAGCTTCGGGCCGGTGACTCCGAAGGACCTGGGAGGAACGCGGCTGTCAGGCAAGTTCACCTTCACGGACGTACAGCTGAACCAGATTGGGGAGATGCACGGGACGCTGACGTCGGAGGGCAACTTCACGGGCGCGCTGGCGGCGATCGAGGTGTTTGCCACGGCGTCGACGCCTGACCTGGCGGTTCACAAAGGCCAGCCATCGCAGGTGAGCGGATCGGCCCAGGGCACCCTGAATGGCCTTAACGGCAATTTAGTACTTCACAGAATCGATGTGAAGACCGGCAAGAGCACCGTGACGGCGGCGGGCGCAGTGACTGGACCGGCGAACATGCCGAAGGCGGCGGACCTTGATCTCTCGGCTACGAACGCACGCGTGCAGGACATGCTGCGTCCTTTTCTTCATAACGAGCCACCGGTTGCGGGAGCGGTGGCGTTCAAGGGACATGCGCATCTCGCGCCGCAACAGGGCGGGGCGGGCTTTCTCCAAAGGCTGACCGTGGATGGCGGATTTGTTTTGCCGGAAGAGCGCGTGACCGATCCGGCAAAAGAGAAGACGCTGACGGCATTGAGCGAGCGGGCGCAAGGCTTGAACCCGCCGAAGGACGATTCAGATGCGGCGCAGCCGGTGATGTCGAGGCTGGAGGGGCAGGTGAAGGTTCGTAACGGCGTGGTCTCGACGGACCGGCTGACGTTTACGATGCCGGGAGCCTCGGCGGATTTGAAGGGGACTTACGATCTGCGGAGCGGCAATGTGCACCTACTGGGCGATGTGAAGATGGAATCCGACATCTCGCACGTGACTACGGGGTTCAAGTCGCTGCTGCTGAAACCGCTGGCGCCGTTCTTCAAGAAGAAGGGTGCGGGCGCGGTGGTTCCCATCGCGGTAACGGGCGCCCCGGGCGATTACAAGGTGAGCCAGAACCTGCTGCACGACAAGTAGTGGGGTCGATGTCTAGCGAGCCTGCGTCCAGCTGCCCTGCGTCCGTTCAACGCATTCTCTGGAAATCCACGAGAAATTCATCTGGTTGTGTGGAAAGGCGTCTGGCGGCGAGCAGAGGCTTGGTTCCGGGAGTTTATCCCGCAGATAAAGGAGATTTATGGCACACGAAGCACATCGCAAGGCAGCCGAGCATCACGAACACGCAGCCAAGGCCCATCACGCGGCGGCAGAACACCATGAAAAAGGCAACCACGAGGAAGCCCACCTGCACTCGAAGGCTGCCCATGAGCACTCGACCAAGGCTCACGAACATTCCCAGGCGGCTCACGAGGAATCGAGCACGGCTGCAGCTCATTGAAATAGCAGGCAAAACGCGGGCTGCGCCAGCGGCCCGCCTTCCCTGCGCGGGCGATTGACCCATCCGGCTGCCCTTATCTTCTTCCGCTACACATCTTCTGCTACACATCCTGGACGCTCAGCGTGCGCGGATCCTTCACTCGCTGCATGAGCGCGGCCGCAACCAGCATGAAGACGCCGCCGGCGATGATGGCGTAGATGCGGTCGTTGTGCAGCAGATGGATCATGATCCATCCGAAGAAGAGCGAGGCGAGGATCTCCGGCGTGACGATGAAAAAGTTGAAGATGCCCATGTAAACGCCGGTACGGTCGGGCGGTAGCGACGCGGCGAGCACGGCGTAGGGCATCGAGAGCGTGCTGGCCCAGGCGATGCCGACACCCACCATGGTGAGCAGCAGCAGATATTTGTTGTGGATAACGGCGACCGACATGAGGCCGAGCGCGCCGCACACAAGGCAGAGCGTGTGGGTATATTTGCGGCCAATCTTTCTGGCCAGCGCCGGAAGCGCGAAGGAGAAGGCGAAGCAGACGGCGGAATAAAGCGCGAAACAGATGCCGCCCCAGTCGACACCCGCTTCGTAGAGCGGCGACTTAGCGTCTTCCGCCCCGAAGACGTTGTGAGCGACGGCGACAGGGAAATAGAGCCACATGCAGAAGAGTCCGAGCCAGGTAAAGAGCTGGACGGGGCCGAGCCTGCGCATGGTGTCTGGCATTTCGCGGATGGCTGCAAAGATCTCCTTCGCATTTGCGGCGAGGCCGGTCTTCTGCGCCTTGAGCGCTTTGAATGCCTCCATGTCTTCGGGCGGATATTCGGGGGTGGTAACAATGGTCCACAGGACCGCGCCGATGAAGGTGGCGGCTCCGATATAGAAGGAGAGCCGAACGGTGCTGGGGACGGCGCGCGTGTCTCCGGCGATTGGCTGCATGTGAAAGACGTTGGTCAGCAGCCACGGCAGGGCCGACGCGACGACGGCTCCGAGGCCGATGAAGAGGCTCTGCATGGCGAAACCCCTGGTGCGCTGGCCTTCAGGCAGGATATCGGCGACAAAGGCGCGGAAGGGCTCCATGCTGACGTTGATGGAGGCATCGAGAATCCAGAGCATGCAGGCGGCCATCCACAGCGCGGAGCTGTTGGGCATGAGCAGCAGCATGAGCGAGGCGAGAATCGCGCCGGCGAGGAAATAAGGACGGCGGCGGCCGAGCGGTCCCCAGGTACGGTCGCTGGCGTGGCCGATGATGGGCTGAATGATCATGCCGGTGAGAGGTGCGGCGAGCCACAGGATGGGAATCTGGTCGGCGCGGGCTCCGAGGTATTCATAGATGGCGCTCATGTTGGCCATCTGCAGGCCCCATCCGAACTGGATGCCGAAGAAGCCGAAGCTCATGTTCCATATCTGCCAGAAGCTGCGGGTGGGCTTGCGAAATTGCTTCGGGCGCTTTGGCGAGGCCAGGGGCAGAGGGGCTTCGGCGGTCTCGATGCCGGGAATGGCTTCAGACGGATTCATGGTTGGGCCTGCCTCTCGAAGATACGCGCCCCGAAGGCATCGAGGGAAACGAAGGGAAGGGCACCGGTTTCAGGCTTGGCGATGGGCAACTCGATCTCTTTCCAGCTTCCGGCGGGCGCTTCGACGGCGCCGCGAAACGGCGTGTTCGAGAGATTCACGGCGATGAGGAATTCGTCGGTTCCGGAGCGGCGCAGGAAGGTGACGACGTGCTGTTCGTCGGGGTTGTGGATCCAGATCAGCTCGCCCTGCTGCAGCGCAGGATGGGTGCGGCGAAGGCCTGCGATTGCTGCGTAGAATTTCGGATACTCCGGATGCCACGTCGCCGCCGCCCAGAAGATCTTCTGCGGCTCGAAGAGTGCCGGAGCGCTGGATTGCGTGGAGTCGCCAACCTCCATTCCGTTGTAGATGAGCGGCGCTCCGTCAAGGGTGAAGATGAGGGCCGAGGCGGCGATGGCTCCCAGGTAGCTGAATCGCGTGGTCGCGCGCAGCTCGTCGTGATCGTCGCTGATGCGCATGTGCAGCGCGCCTTTGGGGAAGCGCTCCTTCTGCTGCTCAACGTTGGCCTGGATCGCAGTCGCCGGTTCTCCGTCCATGATGACGTCGTTCAGCGTGTGCATGAGCGGCCAGGAGTAGTCGATGTCGAAGGCGCTGCGCAGCAGGTCGGGTTTGTCGGCTTCGGCCAGCAGCATGATGTCCGGCTTCACCTTTTCGAGGGCGGCGCGGGCCTGCTCCCAGAAGTCCGTGGGGACCTCACTGGCGGCATCGCAGCGGAAGCCGTCGAGGTCGAAGTCCTTGATCCAGTAGATGAGCATGTCGATCATGTACTGGCGCAGTTTGGGATTCGAGTAGTCGAGCCATGCCACGTCGGTCCAGTCGTGCGGATAGGTGATGTGGCCCTGCGCGTCTTTCCGGTAGAAGTCGGGATGGGCCATCATCACGCTGTCCCACGCGGTGTGGTTGGCGACGATATCGATGATGACTTTCATCTGCCGCTTGTGGGCTTCCTGATGAGACGATGCAGATCGTCTTTGGTGCCGAGCGCGGGATCGATTGCGTAATAATCCCGCACCGCATAGGGACTGCCGAGCGAGCCCTTCTTCTTCACCTGGCCGTCAGGATGAATCGGCATAAGCCAGAGGATGTTCACATTGAGTGCGTGCAGGTCTTCGAGGCGTGCGGTGACGCCATTGAGGTCGCCGGCTGGCGAGAAGGCGCGCACGAAGATCTGGTAGATCACGCCGGACTTCAGCCACTCGGGCGAGCGGCGCGCGGGTTGCGATGCCAGCGTGGAATCCTGCTCCTGAGCATAGACACGAGGCACCGCCGCAAGAAGCACGGCGAGGAGCAATGCTGAGGAAAGGCGAACTCCTGAAACGCGAATTCCCGGCTTCATGAAGCGAGAAGCATAGCAGGCGCCAAACTGATCGCGCCACGACGCGTAAGTTTGACAAAAATTTGACGGGGAAGTTTCCTCTTTGGAATGAGAAGCTTCCGGCAGATGCAATTATAAGCAATGAGAAATCAATAACTTACCAGAGCGCCTGAAAAGAGTCTCGCGACCATTTCAGACAGTCATATCCAACATACAAGTTGAAACCACGAGTATTGGTCAGGCTGGCGCACATTACGTACAAGGAGATTTGGTGAAATGAAGAACATTACCCTGAAAGCTTTGATTGCTTTGGCTGCGGTTTTCTCGGCAGCAAGTGCTCTTGCACAGAGCGAACCCCTGATAGCGAACGTGCCCTTTGCGTTCAGCGTGGACTCGAAGACATTGCCCGCAGGACGTTATGAGGTCCAGGCAAGTAAACGACCAGCAGCTTCCAGGCGGAATCCTGGTTCGCAACCTCGATCAGCCGCAGTATGCCGCGATTACGTTGGCAGACGAGGGCGCGTGGGCGAATATGCCCTTTTACATGGCCAACGCCGCGCATCTGGTCTTTGACGACTATGACGGCAAATACTTCCTGCATGAAGCGCGCGGCCCCGTGGCGACGTTGAACCTCAAGTTCCCCGTCACGAAAGCTGAAAAGTCCGTGCGGACACTCGCGTTGAATGCATCACAGACCACCATCGTTGCCGGTGAGTAGGCAATCGGATCTGCCAAGGGCGCGGATTCAAAGTTCGCGCCTTTCACCTCTCGAATAGCAGTCATCGTGGCATCGGTGTACCGCTGCGTGAAACCGGTCCGCACCAGGTTCAAGCCTCTTCGTCACAGAATGCTTGCTGTCGTGAATCGCCGGACTCTACTGTTTGGCGCATGGCGCGACCGATCGGAACTTTGCACGTCTCAGCAGTATTGTCGCTTCTGCTATTCGCGACGCAACTCACCAGCGCACAAGAGGGTCACAATCCAGATGCAGTCGTTTCAATCCCGCAAACCTTCGTACTCACCGACACAAAGGACCTCGCGACTGTGGGCGTCAAGGCCGACGCAGTCGAGTACAAGGGCCGGAAAGCAGTGCGGCTGACCAAGCCCGAGGGAGATGACGCCGGCGTTGCCTTCCTCAACGGAACACGGTTTCGGGATGGAACCATCGAGGTGGATCTCGCCACAAAGGTGGTTGCTCCGCCCGGCGTGCGACGGCCCGGCTTCACCGGGATTGCGTTTCGGACGCGTTCCGATGCTCAGCATTACGAGCTGTTTTATCTGCGGCCGGGGAACTCTCATGCAGAAGACCAGGCGATGCGGAACCACTCGGTACAGTATGTTGCCGAGCCCGGCTTCGGGTGGGAGAAATTGCGCAGGCAATGGCCGTTCATCTATGAATCGTGGACGGATCTTGAGCTTGACGAGTGGACAAAGGTGAAGATCGAAGTGCACGGGCGCCGCGCGAGCCTGTATGTGAATGGTGCTCCGACTCCGAGCATGATCGTCGATGGGTTAAAGGGCGAAGACCTGGACGGCGCAATCGCCTTGTGGAGCTATTCGGGAGAGGAGTCGTACTTCTCGAACCTGAAGATCACTCCGGCAAAGCCCGAACCGATAGAGAACGGCGGCGAAGCAGCCGGCACATGGGATGTGCAATGTGCGACCGATGCGGGAGGTTTCGGCGGGACGCTGAAGCTTGTTCGCCAGGACAATACTCTCTCCGGCATCTGGGCGGGAGCTCTTGGCCCGGATCAGGCCGTGAACGGTGACTGGCGCGACGGCTATGTCGAGCTCAGCTTTGGCGGAACCTGGCCCCAGCAGCCCGGAACCGTCATGGTGACGCTCGATGGCTGGATCGACGGTGATTCCGCAAAGGGCCGGATCAAGGTCGAAGGCCGCGCGATGGGCCGCTGGACGGCGAACCGGAAGAAGTGATGCTGTCCGGTCGCCTGTCCTGACGGCACTACATCGCGGCAGCGGGCTCTTGCTGGGTGCAAGGATGTCATCGAGACGATCCGGCGTACCCTCGACCCGTTCGAGCGATGGATAGCGCATGCCGTCATACCATGCAAACGGGATAGTAAGAAAGCCGCTCGTCCTTGCGGAATTGCAACTGTATCGGTTGCTTGTTCTTCTCAGCGGCGAGGATGGCATCTCTCAGGACTTTGGCACTGTATACGGTGCCGTTGACGGATACCAGCTCCATGTCCGGCGTAACGCCGGCTTTGAACGCCGGACTGCCCCAATAGACCTGAGAGATCATCCGGGGTTCGCCTTCTCCACGGATCCCGAACTCGCCCAGGCTGAAGCCGAGCGACGTGGAGAAATCCGCAATACCCTGCTTTGCCAGTTCCTGTTCGAGCCACTCCACCGGCTTATCGGTGTAGACGAGCCGGTATCCGCCCTGCGTGAAGCCGTTGATGGGCACCTCGGGATGCAGGTCGTACACGCGCTGCTGAAAGAAGCTCCGCCAGTCATAAGCGGCGACTTCATTGAGCTCGCGGATCACGTCATCCAGCGTGTAGGTGTAAGTGATGAAGCTGCCGTTGTAGACTCCAAAGAATTTTTTGCAAAAGTCGTCGAGGGATTTCCGGCCATTGGTGAGTTCGCGAATCTTCGTATCCGCATCGAGCCAGATCAGCATGCCTTCGAGGTAGTAATCTTCCGGGCGCTGATAGCTCACCCAGCTCACGGCATGCCGCTGGGAGATGACCGGCTGGTTCGTCGTGTCGACGAGAGGCCGCCAGTCGCGGCCGGGGCTGATGGCGAAATCCGCCGCGTTGAAAGCCAGCAGGTCGCGCGTCTGCTCGGCCGTGCGCATGCCCGCGCGGGCAGTGAGTACATTGCCCCAGTACTCGGTCATGCCCTCGTAGACCCACAGCAGGCTGTCGCGCATGGGGACGTTGAAGTTCGGAGTCCAGAGATCGGCCGGCCTGCGAAACTTGCCGTTCCACGAGTGGGTGTACTCATGGCCGAGCAGATCGCGGTCGAGCGTGCCCTCCGCCCAGCCGGTGAGGTAGTCTGCGTCGAGGCCGTCTTCGCTGGACTGATGATGTTCGAGTCCGACGCCGCCGACCTTGTCACTCAGCAGTAGCAAGAATTCGTACTTGTTGTAGTGATGGGAGGCGAACAGCTTGTCCGCTTCCGCAGTCAGATTTTTATGGACCTGCAGTTGCTCGGGCGTCATCGCCAAGTCTTCCGGCTTGTCGGCAAAGATATTCAGATGCACGGAATTGTTGGGCGCCGGCGAGAGATCGATGCGGCTGTAATAAAGTCCCGCATAGAGGGGCGAATCGACCAGCGTATTGAGGGTCGTTCGCTGGAAATGGACCGTGTCGCCGGCATTCGCGGCGGTATCGAGCGCAGTCGCGTACTTCCAGCCCGGGGGAAGCTTCAGCGTGGTGTCGAAGGAGATGTCGCGCGAGAAGTATCCCGACGGGTACATCACCACCTCGTTCCACTCGAGATCGGCGATGGCGTCGGAGATTTCGATGCGGCCTGCGCTTCGCTTGATGGGCGAGAGGTAATCGAAGTCGAGACCGACGGTTTTCGCTCCTGCGCCGAGGGGAACGTGAAAGGCATACATATCCACGGGATCGCGCATCCACTGGACGCGCTTGCCATCCACCGTGGTCACGATGCCGGCAACGGCGTAGATGGGCCCCGACGGCTCATGATCGCCGGGAAGCCACTCGGGATAAAGCAGTACCATCTCCTTCGCGCCAGGAAGGGCAGGAATCTCCTCGTGCACCTTCTCCACGCGATCGGTGATGTCGGTGACGTCGACGGAAAGCTGAATCTCGCCCGGATAGGGCTTATCGACCGGAGCAGCGAGGGGTGGCGGCACCGGCGTGGGCTGAGGTTGGGGCTGGTTTTGTGTTACGGCAGCCAAGGGGAGGGTGAGGATAGCGGCAAACGCCGCCAGGGGACGAACCATATCGAGATTCTAAAGCCCTCGTACCGATTACTTAACCGACGCCAACTTCTGATGGGGATGGAACGGTCTCGTCGACGTCCCGCGACAGCTCGAGCCACGCCACAACCAGTTGACTCAGCTTCTCGGATTCGGCGGCGCACAGCTCATCGGGACCGAAGAGGCAGGACGAGCAGGTTCGCCAGAGCAGCTTGAGGTCGGTTCCGAGGGTTGCCATTTGCATGTACTCGAGGTCGAGCTGCGCCTTTCTGGGCTTGATGCAAACCTCGTAGAAGGCATCGAGCTGGTGGCGGGGAATGCCGGCGAGAATCTTCTCTTCATCCCGGAAGGCAAGCGTGGCCATTCCGGTGATACCGGGCCGGTAAGGCAGATCGAGCCCCTCATGGTGCGGCAGCTTGGGCCGCGGTCCAACCAGGCTCATGTTGCCTATCAGCACATTCCAGAATTGCGGCAGCTCGTCAAGCTTGTAGCGGCGGAGAAAAGCCCCAGCCGGCGTGATGCGGTCATCGCCGCTGACCGTGATGGCCGGCCCTTCGGGATCGTAGGCACGCATAGAGCGGAATTTATAAAGAGTGAATTCCTCGCGGTTGCGGCCGGCGCGGCGCTGGCGGAAGAGGGCAGGTCCAGCCGAGGAGAGCCGGACAACAAGCACGATGATCAGCATTGCCGGAAGAAGAGCAAGAAGGATCAGCCCGGCCACCAGCCGGTCCAGGCATGAACGTGCTCTGGACATCACCCATGGGTTGACTGCGGGCTGTCCGGCGAGACCAAAAATCGAAGCCGCGATAAGCTCCGCGCAGGCGGTGTGGCGGGTCCTCCCGTCACCGGAATCCCGCGCTTTTCTCGCGTCTGAAACGATGGGTCTTACATCCGACCTGTCACCAAAATGTGGTTCAGCGATAGGGTGTGCGCTCATCAGTGGCGAAAATCCCCCGGGGGTGCCTTGTTTGGCAATTTGCTCAGTCTGTTACGGTGAAGGCCTTGCCTGTATCTGTTTTTGAGGCTGCTTAATTCTGACTGCGAAAAACAGAAGCTAAAGGTTCAGAGAGTGTAAGGTCGAAATGTAACTCGAACATGATCTTACCTAACAAGCTGAAACCGGACAACCTGATTGCGACTAATTTGGCCAGCGCGCGACCCAAATTGAGAACGGCCCGTTACGGAAAACAAAATTCGATGAATTCTTACATTGCCTGGCCTATCTTTTGGTCAGTTTCTTGCACAAATCGATTTCCCTTCGATTGCTAAGGATGCCGATGTCACCTTATTGTCTCGGCATTGTCTTCTCCCTCCCGAGTCGCGAATACAAGCGAAGGTGCATGTTATCCTGCTGGTGAAATGCAACTTACTCATGGCGCGATCGAGTGAGGCGCTGTCTTCTGCGGAGCGGCGCAATCTTCTATTCTGAATCCCGCAGAGTCTCTGGCATGTTGAATCGAAAAATCTGTGTCTTGATACTGTCACTATTGACAGTGCCTCTCCACCCCCCGCTTCAGGCCCAGGATCAATCCACCGGAGGGGGAACTTCGGGAAACACGCAGGAGCCCTACGGCGCGGTCGACTGCAGTGACCCCATGATGGCCGGCTCTCCCCAGTGCACGCAGCAGCAGAACCAGGGGCGCGAGTTCAATCTGCCGGGGAATCAGAATGTGTCGCCGGGTACACTGCCCACCGGCCAAGTTCCTGGCAACACGCTTTATCGCGATAATGGGACGCTTACATCCCAGTATCCGAACCAGAACCTGGCATTGCGGACGGTCCTTCCGCCCGAGCCGCTTACCGAGTTCCAGAAGTTTGTTGCTTCAAGCACGAGCCAGGTTCTCCCTATCTTCGGTGCCGACCTGTTCCGCATCGTGCCTTCCACCTTCGCTCCGCTGGATATGACCCCAGTGCCGCCAGATTATGTTATCGGGCCAGGCGATGAATTGCGTATCCGCGTCTGGGGCCAGATCAACTTCAACGCCGACCTGCGTGTTGATCGCGCTGGCGAAGTTTATCTGCCGCAGGTCGGGAACATTCACGTTGCCGGGCTGCGCTTTTCCGACCTCGACGGGCAGCTGAGGAAATCGATCGGGCGCGTCTACAGGAACTTCGATCTGACGGCCGCCGTCGGCCAGATTCGAGCCCTTCAGGTCTACGTTGCCGGGCGCGCGCGCCGCGCCGGCGTTTACACCGTCAGCTCGCTGAGTACGCTGGTGGACGCGCTGTTTGCCAGCGGGGGTCCTTCGGTCGAGGGATCCATGCGCCACATCCAGTTGAAACGCGAGGGCGAGGTCATTACCGATTTCGACCTGTACGCGCTGCTCATCCGCGGAGACAAGTCGAAGGATGTCAAGCTGCTCAACGGCGATGTGATTTTTATCCCTTCCGTGGGGCCGCAGGTGGCCGTTACAGGAAGCGTGAAGACGCCTGCAATCTATGAAATGACTGCTGGAGACACTATCGGCAGCGCGGTGAACGATGCGGGCGGTCCGTCGACCCTCGCTTCCGGCGCGCGCGTGTCGGTGCAGCGCATTGCGGATCATCGCGATCAGCAGGCGATGGAAGTCGCCATGGACACCGCGGGTCTGGCCACGCCACTTGCCGGCGGCGATATCGTTCGGGTTCTCGCCGTCGTGCCGCGCTTCCAGAAGACGGTTACGCTGCGCGGTAACACGGCAAATCCAGGCCACTTTGCCTGGCACGAGGGGATGCGCCTCAGCGACCTGATTCCGGACCGCGATTCGCTGCTGAGCCGCGATTACTGGTGGAAGCGGGCGCAGCTCGGATTCCCGTCTCCGGAATTCGAGCCGATACCGGCGTTTTCAACCCTGCGCCAGCCCAGCAATCCTATTGATCTTCCGAAAAGACAGTTCCAAACGCCACAGCAGTATCCCGGGCAGTTCGGACCTCCCGGAGTGCCAAGTTCTCCGCTGTCGCAGCAGTACCCGAACAACCAACAGGGACAGTATCCTGTGGGGCAGGCGCCGCTGCAGCCAACGCAAGATCAGAGCGGGCAGCAGCAGTACGATTACACCAACTATCCCCCCGGCAATTACACCAATTCTCCTAACCAATATCAGTACCAGTATCCGCAGTCGCAGCAACGGGGGGCCAATTCGTCGCTGGCAGCGCAGCAGGGTCAGCTTCAGACGCAAAATACTCCCCTGCAAGCCGAGCGCACCGATGTCCGCATCAGCGCGCCGGAAATCGACTGGGACTATGCGGTCATCGAGCGGCTGGATCACGACACGCTGAAGACTTCGCTCATCCCATTCGATCTGGGCAAGCTGGTGATGCAGCATGACGAGTCGCAGAACCTCGCACTGCAGCCGGCCGACGTCATAACGGTCTTTTCGCAAGGCGACATCCATGTCCCGCTGGCGCAGCAGACGAAGTATGTGAGGCTCGAGGGGGAGTTTGTCCACGCCGGCATTTACAGCGTTCACCCCGGAGAAGGCTTGCGCGAGCTGATGCAGCGGGCAGGCGGGCTCACTCCGAACGCCTATCTTTTTGGATCTGAGTTCACCCGCGAATCCACCCGATTGATTCAGCAGGCAAGAATCGATGAGTACGTCCAGAACCTGGAGCTGCAGATAACGCGCGGAACTCTGGCCGTCGCGGCTTCGTCCGGGTCGCCTCAGGATGTTGCCAGTGGCGCGGCGGCGCAGGCCAGCGGGCGAGAACTTATCGCGAGGCTTCGTCTCATGCGCGCCACGGGCCGAATCGTTCTCGAGTTCAATACC
This sequence comes from uncultured Acidobacteriaceae bacterium, assembly GCA_963782175.1. Taxonomy (GTDB): domain Bacteria; phylum Acidobacteriota; class Terriglobia; order Terriglobales; family Acidobacteriaceae; genus Silvibacterium. The sequence continues at coordinate 169,243 of CAWAIX010000001.1, read as the reverse complement.
GACGGGACCGGCCAGCAGCTCGTTCCGGACCTCCCTCTCGAGGATGGGGACCGCTTTGTCGTGCCTCCCGTGCCCTCGACCATAAATGTGGTGGGCGCGGTCTACGACCAGAATTCGTTCCTGTATCAGCAGGCGCGTCCCAGCGGAGCCTATCTGCATCTTGCCGGCGGGCCCAATCGCAATGCAGACAAGAAGCACTCTTTCATTATCCGTGCGGACGGATCGGTAGTGAGCTGGAGTGCGGCCAACGGCCTATGGGGCAACACCTTTGAGCAACTGAAGATGTTTCCGGGAGACACTATCGTGGTCCCGGAGAAGGGCTTCAGTACAACTTTGCGCAGCGTAATCGAGTGGTCGCAGTTGTTCTCGCAGTTCGCGCTGGGAGCGGCTTCGCTCGCGGTGATTCACCAGTAAGAGACCCACATTCAGGTGCGCGTGAGGCGCCATTTGGTGCGCGTATAGGCGATGCGGAGTCCTGTGCGTTCGGCATTGCGCTGCGACTGGCTGCCCGCTTCGGTGACCATCATGGCCAGGTCGCAGCCGTGCTCGACTGCGTAGCCCATGCGGGCGGCGAGGAGGGCTGACTGTAGGCCCCGCCGGCGCAATTCAGGCACCGTCGCCGCTCCGCCGAAGAGCGCGACCCCTTCATGCAGGCAAAGCACGCCGGCAGCGCCGGGCTCGCCGTTGAGCTCGGCGAGGAAGCAGACACTTTCATCGCGGGCGGCGACCAGAGTCCCGAAGCTCTCCAGAAATCCCTGAAGCTCCGGATGGTCGTGCGCCCATCCGCGCGCACTGATCTTTGCCCAGAGCGGGGCTTCGCCGGAGCCGATCACGCGCACGGCGATCTCGCCATCGTCGCCTATCGCGCGATCGGGCTTCGACTCCAAAGGCTGGTAAAGCACGCTGCTGATCTCGATCGGTCTGTAACCGCGAGCGCACAGCAGATCGAGCGTTGCCACGCCAGCCAACGGGCAGACCTCGTGCATGACAGGCGCGCCGCGGTCGAGAAAGAAGCGCTCGATGCGGTCCATCGATTCGATGCTCGGCTGCTCGAAGATTCCGAGACCAAAGGTCTGAGTTACCGGAGAGTCGGCTCCATTGAAGACCGCGTAGGCCCCCGCGCACTCGATCCACGTGGCTCCGCTCGCAGGATCGAGATGCGCACGCGCTTCGGCGAAGCCGCGGCAGGCCGATCCTTCGGCTCGTTCCAGACGGCGCGCGAGTTGAAGATCGGCGAAGGTCATTGCGCTCACTTTGAAGTAAAGGTGGAGGCGGGAAGCCCGTCCTTGTTAAAGAGGTTGGCGTCGGTCCAGCCTGCCCATCCATAGCGGACAAATTTCGGATGAGCTACGCCTTCGGCCTGAACCAGCACCGTTGAGCCGTCGATCTTGGCGGTTGCGGGGACAAACTCTCCGTCCTTACCTGCGATTTCGAAGCTTGCCGGGGCGCCGTTGCTCGTCAGGCCGCTGTCGGCATGGCTGAACCAGACGCGCATCGAGGAACCCTCGATGGTAGCTTCCCGAAAGAGCGGGCCGGAATATTCGAGCCCGCGCTCCCCATAGACCATCGCCCGCGCTGCCAGCGCGAGGCGCGCGCCCACCGTTTGCTTGTCCGGAGGATGCACGTTGTCCTTCGTTCCGATGTCAAGGGTGACGGCCATGGCGGTGTGGGCCACGTCCAGGGTGCGCCGCTGCGCGTCGCGGATGGCGCCCCAGTCCTCATGCGGCGAGTCAAAGTTCGAAATCTGAACGTAGAGGAAGGGAAAGTCGCCCTCACCCCACGCTCTGCGCCAGTCTGCGATGAGCGCCGGCATCTCCTTTACATAGAGCGGCGCGCGCTCGGGATCGCTGTTCGTCTCGCCCTGGTACCAGATGGCGCCTTTGATGGTGTAGAGGGTTTCCGGCGCGATCATCGCGTTGTAGAGAGTGGCCGGTTCCCACGATGCCGGATTCGGATGCCAGTGCTGCTCGGGAGGCGGCTGGTGCGCGGCTGCAGCGGCGTCGCGCTCGCGCTTCTCCTTTGCCAAGATGGCATCAGTGTCGGCGAGGTTCTGCACGAACAGCGCCCAGGAGCGGAACAGTGGCATCAGCCCGGCGTCGGACGATATTCCCATCATGCTGATCCAGGCCTCGACCGGCGTGCCGCCCCAGGTCGTATCGATCAGCCCGACGGGGACCTTCTCCTTCTCGTTGATCTCGCGCCCGAAAAAGTACGCAACCGCCGAGAACTCCGCGGCCGTTTGCGGATTGCACTCCGTCCACGTCGCTGAGATGTCGTTCAGTGGAAAATCCGAAGTCGCCTTTTCGAGCCGCAGCAGGCGCACCGTCGGCAGCGTCGCGTGGGCGATTTCCTCGGGACCGTTCTTCAGAACGGCGCTGCCCGGAAAACCGTTTAGCGGCATCTCCATGTTCGACTGTCCCGACGCAACCCAGACATCGCCGACGAGGAGGTCGGACAGAGTCACGCCCGCACCACCGCCGCTGCCTGTTGCTGTGAGCGAGAATGGGCCGCCGGCCTTCTCGGGCATGAGCCAGAGGGTCCACTTGCCCAGATCGTCTGCAGTGGCGGTGCGCGTCTGATCGTGAAAATGCACGGTCACAGCCTCGCCCGGATCGGCCCAGCCCCAGATGTGAATCGGGGAATCGCGCTGCAGCACTGCATGATCGCTCAGTAGATGCGGAAGCTTTACTTCAGCACGCGCTATTGCTGGCGCAACCATGGCGAGTGCAGCGACTGCGCAGCACATGCGAGCCCGAAATTTCATCGTGTATTCAATCCTCTTCCCGGTCTATTCTGGAAACGCATCCACCATACCAGTAAGGCCGTTCCGGGTCACATGGTCGCGTAGATTGCGGACAGCTCCGGATCATTCCCGTGTTAACTTCGCCCTATGCCCCTGCAAGAAAGAGCACTTCTCGCCGTTGCCTTTGGTGTCTTCGCTTTACAGAGCTTCGCCCAGTCGCCGCAAACGCCGCCCGCAGCGCCGACTGTGCAAGACCGCCTCGCGCGCATGATGTCCGTCGGGACCGGCGCGTGGACCACCGACCAGCTTGCCAACATGGAGCGGCTGCGCGATGCCGCGCTGACCGATCCCTACGCTCTGAATGAACTCCGGCATCTGACCGACAATATCGGTCCGCGCCTCTCCGGATCGCCGCAGGCGCAGGCCGCGGTCGACTATGTTGCCGCCGAGATGCGCGCCCTGGGCGCGGATGTGCAGCTTGAGAAGACGATGGTCCCGCACTGGGTGCGCGGCGAAGAGACAGCGGCGCTCACGGCGTGGCCCGGGCAGGCTCCGGGTACGACACAGAAGATCGTGCTGACGGCTCTCGGCGGCAGCGTAGCGACGCCGTCCGAGGGCATTACTGCGCCGGTCATCGTTGTCAATAGCTTCGGTGAGGCCGGCAAGTTGCCGCCCGGTGCCGCGAAGGGCAAGATACTGCTCTTCAACGAAGTCTTCGACAAGCGCCTGGCTGCGCAGGGCAACGGGCTTGCCGCTTACGGGAAAGCCGTTGCCTACCGTGCCGGAGGACCGTCTGTTGCCTCCAAGTTAGGAGCCGCAGCCGTTCTTGTCCGTTCAGTCGGAGGAGCGGATTATCGCCTGCCCCACACCGGCGCGACCTTCTATGCGCCCGGAATTGCGAAGATTCCCGCTGCTGCAGTGACCGCCGAAGATGCCGATCTGCTTGCAAATCTCGCGAAGCAAGGCCCGGTTACCATGCATCTCACCCTGACGCCGCAGACCTTGCCGCCTGCGCCGAGTTACAACGTCATCGCTGATTGGAAGGGAAGCGAGCATCCCGAGCAGATCGTCATCGTCTCTGGCCACCTCGATTCGTGGGATCTCGGGACCGGAGCCATCGATGACGGAGCGGGGATCGTTGTTTCGATGGAGGCGATTCAGTTGCTCAAGCAACTCGGGTTTCACCCCAAACGCACCGTGCGCTTTGTCGCGTGGATGGACGAGGAGCAAGGCGGGTCCGGCGCGCAGACCTACGCCCAGGATCACGCCGCCGACATGGCCAACCACATCGGTGCACTGGAGTCGGATCTTGGAGCCGACCATCCCGACGGCATTACCTACGCTGGGCCGGCTGCGCTTGACGACTATCTCCGCCCCGTCGCACAGATTCTGGACGCGATCGGCGCATCGACCCTGACGCATGGCGAAGAGGCGGGCGAAGACGTCAGCTTCCTCAAGGGCGTTCCGGGATTCACTCCTACGCAGGACAGTCGCTTCTACTTCAACTACCACCACACAGCAGCCGACACCTTCGACAAGGTCGATCCGCAGCACTTGGGGGAGAATGCCGCCGTGATGGCGGTGGTGGCCTACGCGCTGGCCGATGCGTCGACGCCGGCGCCGCGCTGACCGGGGAAAGGTGAGCGGGAAAAAAGCGGAGGCTGTGGGGAAAAATACCTTAGACTACCTCGTACCATGATGCGAATCCTGGCGCGCATTGCGCCTGCTCTTGCTCTCATTGCCTGCCTCTGGTCTACTGCCCTGCGCGCCCAGGACGCCGCGCCCGACGATGCGAAGAACAACGTCATCGCGACGGCTAAGGAGCAGCCTGTACGGACGAAGCACGCCATGGTGGTCAGCGTGCATCACCTGGCGACCGATGCCGGAGTGGAAATTCTGAAGCAGGGAGGCAATGCGATCGACGCGGCGGTGGCGACGGGATTCGCGCTGGCCGTCGTCCATCCCATCGCCGGAAATATCGGCGGCGGAGGCTTCATGCTGGTGCACTTCGCGGCCGGCAACAATACGTTTATCGACTATCGCGAGCGCGCTCCGCTGGCCGCTACGGCGAACATGTATCTCGATGCGAAGGGCAATGTGATTCCCGACGCCAGCATCGTTGGCTACAAAGCGATCGGCGTGCCGGGATCAGTCGCGGGCATGGTCTACGCCGAAAAGAAATATGGCAAACTGCCGCTGGCGAAAGTCATAGCGCCTGCGATCAGGCTGGCGGCGCAGGGTTTTGTGCTGAGCGATGACGAAGCGGCGGAGCTGCATGACGAAACCCTGAGCATGTTTCCCGAGTCGAAGCGCATCTTCCAGCGCGACGGCAATTTCTACAAGGCCGGCGAAACCTTCAAGCAGCCGGAGCTGGCTACGACGCTGAAAACTATCGCCGCCGATCCCGATGATTTCTACCACGGGCGCATTGCCAGGCAGCTTGCCTTTGACGTGCAGAAAAATGGCGGTCTCATTACCACGGAGGACCTGGCCCACTACTCCGTCAAAGAGCGCGAGCCGGTCACCGGGACCTACAAGGACTACACCATCATCAGCGCGCCTCCTCCGTCTTCCGGCGGAGTGGTGCTGATCGAGGCGCTCAACATCCTCGAAGGCTACAACCTGAGCCGCTGGAGGGACCGCACTCCCGACGAGATGCACTTGATTGTCGAAGCGTACCGCCGCGCCTACATGGACCGGAGCGAATACCTGGGCGATCCCGATTATGTGAAGATCCCCGTAGAGCAGCTCATCGACAAGAAGTACGCAGCCGCGTGGCGCACGAGTATCACTGCCGAGTCGGCCACGGCTTCGAAAGACCTGAAGCGTCCGGCGGGATTCCTGCCGCTTCCGCCGACTATGAATGACGTTCGCCATGAGTCGTCGCAGACAACGCACTACTCTGTCGTGGACGCGGATGGTAATGCGGTTGCGGTGACCACAACTCTGAACAACAACTTCGGCTCGGCGGTGACCGCCACAGGTCTCGGCTTCCTGCTCAACGATGAGATGGATGACTTCGCGTCGAAGCTCGGAGTTCCCAATATGTACGGACTCATCCAGGGTCCCGCCAACACCATCGCTCCCGGCAAGCGGCCGCTCTCCGCAATGACGCCGACTATCGTGCTCCAAGACAATAAGCTGCGCTTTGTTCTGGGCTCTCCTGGAGGTGGCCGCATCATCACGACGGTAGCGAATATCTTTCTGAGCGACGCCGATGAGGGCCTCAACATTCAGGAAGCGGTCGACGCGCCTCGCTTCCACCACCAATATCTGCCGGACATTCTCTTCATGGAACCCGGCTTCCCGGACTCGACTGTCGAAGGGCTGCGTGCTCTTGGCTACCAGCTGAAGATCGGCGGCCACTGGAGCGATGGAGAGTGCATCGCGGTCGATCCTGCTACGGGCGACCTGGAAGGCGGCCAGGACCACCGGCACCACTTCGGCAAGGCAGCGGGATATTGAGGGTTTTCGGGGCACGTCTTTCCGGCACCAAATGCCTGCAAATGAGAAAATAGAAGAAGATAGCAAGCTACGGCTCTCTCCCAGGTCTCACTTTCATGCTGAAGGTTATCTCGTCGCATATATTTCTCCGTAACCGGCTTCATCCGGGATTACTCGAGACCATTCAAAAATCCGGAGCGGACGGAGTCGAGCTCTTTGCCGCGCGCCCGCATTTCGACTATACCGACCGCGGCGCGGTCCGCGATCTGGCCGAGTGGTTCCGGTCGAATTCGACCGAGGCGTTCTCCATGCATGCGCCGCTCTATGCCGACCACGAGATGGGGCGATGGGGCGATCCCGGCGTCAACGTCGTTCATCCCGAGAAGGCCAGGCGCATCGACGCCATGGACGAGATCAAGCGTGCCCTCGAGGTCGCCGAGCAGATTCCTTTCCGGTTCATGGTCATTCATCTCGGCGAGCGCGAAGACACCTGGAGCCGGCGCGCGCTCGAGTATTCGATCACCGCGCTCGAGCATCTGCGAGCGTTTGCGAATCCCCTGGGCGTAAAGCTGCTGATCGAAAACATCACCAACGAAGTCACGCGCCCGGATCACATCCTCGAAATCCTCGGTACCGGACACTTCGCCGACATTGGCGTCTGCTTCGATGTGGGCCACGCAAATATGCGAGAGGGTACCAAGCCGACGCTGGATGAACTGAAAGACCGTATCCGCTCGTCGCATCTGCACGACAATATGGGGGACCGCGACGCTCATCTCTGGCCCGGAGATGGCACGATTCGATGGGACGAAGTCTACGACGGCCTGAAGACGGCGCCGCAGATCTCCGCGGGCGTGCTTGAAATTCACTATGGCCTCGAGGAGACTCCCGAGACGCTGATGCGGAAGGCGGCGAAAGCCTTCGAAAACTTTTAGAGATTGGTATGGCAGAAGAAACGAACACGGAATTAGCAACCGATACAGCGACAGAAACGAAACCGTTGACCACCATTGCCGTCACGACCATAGCTAAGATCGGCGAGCACGACGGCCACAGCGTGACCATCAAGGGCTGGCTTTACAACCTGCGCGAGAGCGGCAAGCTGCTCTTCCCCATTTTTCGTGACGGTACCGGGACCATTCAGGGCATCGTTCCGAAGGCCGCGGTGGCTGCCGAGGTCTTCGAAGCGATCAAGGGCCTCACGCAGGAGTCGAGCGTCATCGTCACCGGCAAGGTGCGCGCCGATAAACGTGCTCCAGGCGGTTACGAATTGGACGTCGAAGGGGTCGAGGTCATCCAGCGAGTTGCCGAGGATACGCCGTTCCCGATCTCTCTCAAGGAGCACGGCACCGACTTCCTTATGGAGCATCGGCATCTCTGGATTCGCACCCCGCGCCAAGCGGCCATCCTGCGGATTCGCGCCGAGATCATCAAGGCCGCGCGTGATTTCCTCGACGACAACGGCTTCGTGCTGACCGATCCGCCGATCCTGACGCCGGCAGCCTGCGAAGGCACGAGCACGCTGTTTCCCGTCGAGTACTTCGGAGACGAGGCGTACCTGACCCAGAGCGGCCAACTCTATATCGAGAGTACGGCGCTTGCGCTGGGCAAGGTCTACTCCTTCGGGCCGACGTTCCGCGCGGAAAAATCGAAGACGCGGCGGCACCTCACCGAGTTCTGGATGGTCGAGCCCGAAGTCGCCTACTGCGATCTCGACTGCCTGATGGAACTCGCCGAGCAGTTCCTCAGCTTCATCGTCGATCGCGTGCTCACGCGCCGTGGGGCCGACCTGAAGGTCGTTGGACGCGACACCTCAAAGCTCGAATCTATCAAGCCGCCATTTCCGCGCCTGCGCTACGACGACGCGGTCGCCATGCTCAACGAGGCACACGCCAAGGGCCTGCTTGAAAACGCCTTTGAATACGGCAACGATTTCGGCTCGCCCGACGAAACCTATATTTCCTCGCAGTTCGACCGCCCGGTAATGGTGCATCGCTATCCGGCTGCTGTGAAGGCCTTCTATATGGAGCCCGATCCGCATGACCCGAAGTACGCGCTCTGCGTCGACGTGCTCGCGCCCGAAGGCTACGGCGAGATCATCGGCGGATCGCAGCGTATTGCCTCGTTCGACCTGCTCAAAAAGCGGATCGAGGAGCACAACTTGCCGCTTGATGCCTTCCAGTGGTATCTCGATCTGCGGAGGTATGGTTCGGTTCCACACTCCGGATTCGGCATGGGCATCGAACGCGCCGTCGCGTGGGTCTGCGGCCTCGAGCACGTGCGCGAGACCATTCCTTTTGCGCGCACGTTGAACCGCATCTACCCATAGGGCAAGAAGCCGACGTTATGTCACGAGTTACCGAAACTCCCGCAGTAGAAAGAACCACCGCAACAACCACAGGCCGGCCGGCGCATACCGGAGTGCAGTCGCTTCCACCGCGCCGCATCAGGATCATCGGCGTGCCGCTCGATCTCGGAGCCGCGCGCCGCGGCGTCGACATGGGACCCTCGGCGGTTCGCGTCGCCGGCCTCGAAGCGCGCCTCGAAGCGCTCGGTCATGAAGTCAAAGACGGCGGCAACATCGGCGTTGCCATCGCCGAAACGAAGGCCGTCGGGCAGGAGAACGCGCGTTACCTCAAGGAAATCACCGAGACCTGCACCCACGCAGCCGAAGCCGTTCTGCGATCGCTCGAAGAGGGCATGACGCCCGTTGTGCTCGGCGGCGACCACTCGGTCGCGGCCGGTACGGTTTCGGGCGTAGCCGAATTCTACCGCCGCGAGAACAAGAAGATCGGCCTCATCTGGATCGACGCCCACAGCGACATCAACACGCCGGAGACTTCGCCCAGCGGCAACGTCCACGGCATGCCTCTGGCCGCGCTGCTCGGACTGGGCCCCGAACCGCTGGCTAATATCCTCGGCTTCTCGCCCAAGGTCGCGCCCGAAAACACCGTTCTCATCGGCGTACGCGACATCGACGCAACCGAAAAGGAAAACATCCGCCGCGCCGGCATCACGGAGGTCTACACCATGCGCGACATCGACGAGCGCGGCATGCGGACGGTGATGGAGGAAGCATTACGCGCGGCCGGACGCGGAACGGCTGGGTATCACGTCTCGCTCGACATGGACTGGATCGATCCCGAGGACGCCCCGGGCGTCGGCACTCCCGTGCGCGGCGGGGCGACCTACCGTGAAGCCCATCTCGCCATGGAAATTATCGCCGACCACGGCCGCATGCTGAGCTTCGAGATCGTCGAGGTGAATCCTGTGATCGACGAGCGCAACCGCACGGCGGATCTGGCGGTTGAGCTGATTTCCTCAGCCTTTGGTAAGAAAATTCTCTAGAAAATGAAAAAACTCCGCGTAGGCGTCCTCTTTGGCGGCCGCAGCGGCGAGCATGAGGTCTCGCTGCTCTCCGCCGCATCGGTTCTCAAGGCCATCGATCCCAAGAAGTACGAGATCACCCCAATAGGCATCACCAAGGAGGGCCGTTGGGTCACCTCGTCTGACGCCGCCCGCCTGCTCGCCGGCGAGCCAGCGTCTATACCGCGCGCCCTGCGCGCCGGAGACCCCGAGACCACGACTTCTGCAGCGGTAATTGCCCGAGGCGAGTCAGTGATCGTCCCGCCTGTCCCGTCGGAAAGCAGGACCGGCACGCTCGTCCCCTTCGAAACAGATGCCCAGTTCCTCGACATCCATGCGGGTGCCAGCTCCGCGCCGGCCTCGGCCCTCAGCCTGGACGTCATCTTTCCTGTTCTCCACGGGACGTTCGGCGAGGATGGCACCATCCAGGGTCTCTTCGAACTGGCCGGAATCGCCTATGTTGGCTCCGGAGTGCTCGGCTCGGCCACCGGCATGGACAAGGACGTCATGAAGCGGCTCTTTGCCGCCGCGAAGCTGCCCATCCCGAAGCACATGAGCTTTCTGCGATCGGAATGGGAGGCCGGGCGGAAAAAAGTCATGGCCCGCATCGAAGCCGCGATGCGCTACCCGCTCTTCGTAAAGCCGGCGAATCTCGGCTCGTCGGTGGGCATCACCAAAGCCCACGACCGCAAAGAACTCGGCCCAGCCATCGACGTTGCCGCCGGATACGATCGCAAGATCGTCGTCGAGCAGGGAGTGGGAGGCAAGCGCGGGAAAGCCCGTGAACTCGAGGTGGCCGTTCTGGGCAACGACAACCCGGAAGCATCCGTCGTTGGCGAGATCGTTCCCGGTAAGGAGTTCTACGACTATGAAGCGAAGTACCTGAGCGAAGGCTCGGAGCTGATCATTCCCGCAAAGCTGACCAAGGCGCAGACGAAAGAGGTCCAGCAGATGGCCATCGCCGCGTTCCGCGCCTGCGACTGCGCGGGCCTGGCGCGCGTCGACTTCCTCATGGAGCCGACCTCGTCCGCCGGCAAGCCCGGGCGCATCTACCTGAATGAGATCAACACCATGCCCGGCTTTACGTCTATCAGCATGTATCCGAAGCTGTGGGCAGCATCCGGCATCGCGTATCCTGAGCTTATCGACCGGCTTATCTCGCTGGCTCTCGAGCGCCGCGCCGAAAAAGACCGCACGAACTACAGCCGCTGAGGAACCTGTCGCGGCGGAACGGTGTCAAAAGAAACTTGAAGAGCCGTGGCCCAGAAACGATTTGATGACGGAAAGGAACCGTAGCCGCCGATGACATTGATGGATGCTCCCAAGTTCGATGTGCGCCGCGAGCAGCGCAACCGCAATTTGCTGATTGCGGGAGTCGTCATTGTGGTCCTCGTAGCCGTCGGCATTGCCTCCTGGTCCCTCGATATGCCGTGGCAGATCTGGCACTGGCCGCAGGATCATCGTGTGAACAACTTCCTGAGTACAGTCCAGTCCGGAGATCTGCAGAAAGCCTTCGGTCTGTGGAACAACGACCCCAACTGGCAGCAGCATCCGGACCAGTACAAGGCGTACGGCTTTACCGACTTCCAGAAAGACTGGGGCCCGGCCAGCGACTACGGCGTCATCAAGTCGCACACTATCGTCATCGCGCACCGCGTCGGCAACGGGGTGGTGATGGGAGTGAATATCAACGGCGGCAAGACGCCCATCTTTCTGCGCGTCGACAACAAGACGAAGACGATCGGATTCTCGCCGGTCGAGCTTTATCTGGGGCCGTAAGTTGTAACCATTGCCGCGGCGCCTGAATCCATACCCTGTGCACCAAAGACTGTTCGGCGGGAGGTAGCCTCCGCTGAATCCAGAGTCCTGCGGCCCACACAAATTACAGGAGTACAGCGTACAGCGATGACAATAAAGAACAAACCGCAAACCGCCGGGCAGCTGTTGGTACGGAGCCTGGTGCAACAGAATGTCAAACATATATTCGGCATACCGGGTGGAAAGATCATGCCGACCTTTGATGTGTTGCGCGATGAGGGTCCGCAGCTGATCGTTTGCCGGCACGAACAGAACGCCGCGTTCATGGCCGCCGCTGTCGGGCGTTTGACCGGAAGGCCGGGAGTCTGTCTTGTCACCTCGGGCCCGGGCACGGGCAATCTTGTGACCGGCGCGGCCACCGCCACTACCGAAGGTGATCCCATGGTGGCGATCGGCGGTGTTGTTCCTTTGCCGGACACCCTCAAGCAGACGCACCAATCAATGGATTCGGTGGCGATCATGAAGCCGGTAACAAAATACAGCGTCTCGATCAACGCGCCGGATGCCGCCGGTGAAGCGGTTGTGAACGCTTTTCGAGCGGCCATGGCCCCTCGTCCCGGAGCATCCTTTATTGCATTTCCGAGAGATGTCCAGGGTGCGGCGACCGAAGTCAGTGTGCCGCCATCACTGACGCTGCCGCCGCTCGGTGCGGCTCCCGCGGATCTGATTCGCAAGGCAGCGGAGAAAATCTCGAAGGCAAAGAATCCGGTCATCCTGTTGGGCATGGGAGCCAGTGACCCCGAGGCGACAGCGGCGGTTCGGGCACTCTTGAAGCGACACCCCGTGCCGGCAGTCGGCACCTTTCAAGGTGCGGGCGCCGTTTCGCGCGAACTGCTTCCATTGTTCTTCGGACGCGTGGGCCTCTTCCGGAATCAACCGGGAGACAAGGTGCTCGCCAGGGCGGACGCCGTGCTAACCATCGGGTACGATCCAGTCGAGTACGACCCGAGTTTCTGGAATATTGGCAAGACGCGCGCCATCATCCATCTCGATAGCTTCCCCTGCGACATTGATAACCACTACGAACCGGAACTGGAGCTTCGCGGAGCCATTCCGGCGACAGTGAGTGCGCTCGCTTCCGCGTTGGAAGAGCAGCCGTTCGCAGCGGACTCCGAACTGCAAGCGATTCAGGCGGAGTTGAACGCGCTGCAAAATCCTCCGGTTCCGAAATCGAACGGACTAACTCATCCTCTTAGCATCGTGCTGGCTTTGCGAAGCCTGGTGGACGACGACACGATCATCGCGACCGATATGGGATCGATCCACATCTGGATGGCCCGCCACTTCTTCGCCTTTGAGCCACGGAAGCTTTTGTTCAGCAATGGTCAGCAGACTTTGGGCGTTGGGATTCCATGGGCCATGGCGGCGAGTCTGACTTATCCTGCCAAGAAGGTAGTGGCGGTCGTAGGTGATGGAGGCTTCCTCTACTCGTCGATGGAACTGGAAACAGCGGTTCGCTCGAAGCTGAACATTACAGTCATTGTCTTTCGCGACGGTGGCTACAATATGGTCGCCTTTCAGCAGGAGCTTATCTACGGGCGTACTTCAGGCACCGATTTCGGAAATCCTGATCTCGTGAAGTATGCCGAAAGCTTTGGATGCGTGGGTATGAGGGTCAACAACCCGGACGAACTGCTGCCGGTTTTACGAAAAGCACTCGAAACTCCTGGAATGGTAGTAGTCGACATTCCGACCGATTACAGCAAGAACGCGGAAATTGGCGAACACGTGATTCCCGAAGCCTGGGATTGAGAGGATGAGCATGACGGATTCAGTTGTATCCGGCTCACTCGCAATGATCCAGCCAGCGTGGCACCACGTGTCTGGCAGCAACGATCATCGAGCGGGAGAGTTATATCAAACCTCATTAATGGCCGCTTTGATGGCCGGGATTTACGAGGGTGATGCGACGTACGGGCAGATTCGCAAATACGGCGACTTCGGCCTTGGCACTTTCAATGATCTCGATGGTGAGATGGTCGGCTTTGACGGGACGTTCTATCAGCTTCGATCGGACGGATCCGCTCGTCCCGTCACAGACGACCAAAAGACGCCTTTCGCTGTGGTCACCTTTTTCCAGCCGGAGCAGGAGTTGGATGTGACACAGCCGATGACGAAGAGCGACCTGCTGGCTCTGATTGAGGAGGCGACGGACGCCAACCTCTTCAGCGCAGTAAGAGTGGATGGCGTTTTCGATGAGGTCCGCACACGAACCGTGCAACGCCAGGCCAGGCCGTTTCCTCCGCTCACGGAAGCAACCAAACATCAGGCAGAGAAGGTTTTCACTAACGTTGAGGGAACCCTGGCTGGATTTCGTTCTCCGGCTTTTGCTCAGGGTATCGGCGTGGCGGGGTTTCACCTGCATTTTCTGCGGCAGGATAAACAGGCCGGAGGACACGCACTGGATTATCGGCTTCGCTCCGGTAAGGTGCAGATTTGCACAGTGCATGATCTCCGCGTGGAGTTACCGACGTCGGCAGAGTTCCTCAAAACGAATTTCGACGATCGGGCGCTGAACGAAAAAATCAAGGCCGCGGAGGGATAATTTGCTCGAGATCGACGCAGCCGCCATGGCGCCGCCGGACCAGTAGCGGCGACTTAGGGCGTCTCCAACGCGGCCAGCGTCTTCTCCAGGCTTGCCACGTCGCCGACATGCAGGCAGGTTTGGCTGCGGTCGATCTGCCGCATCAGCCCGGAGAGCACCTTTCCCGGCCCGACCTCGATGAAGTGGGTTGGCTGCTCGGCGATCAGCGCCCGCATCGACTCGACCCAGCGCACGGAGCCCGTCACCTGGCGGATCAGAGCATCGCGCATCCGTTCGCCTTCGCAGACAAGGGCGGCGTCTACATTGACGACGACCGGCACAGTGGCATGCGAGAATGCAATTTCTCGCAACAAGGGAGCCAGCCGGTCCTGTGCCGGCTGCATCAGCGCGCAGTGGAAGGGGGCGCTCACCGGTAGGATCACCGTCTTCTTTGCGCCACGCTCCTTGCACAGTGCCGCGGCCCTCTCGACTGCCTTTACGGCCCCCGAGATCACCGTCTGCTCCGGAGAGTTGAAGTTAGCCGGCGAGACCACCTTCCCCGTCTCCGCCGCTGCATCGGCGCAGGCCTTTGCGGCGTCTTCGGAACTCATTCCTAGCACCGCGGCCATCGCGCCTTCGCCAGCCGGGACCGCATCCTGCATGAACTGTCCTCGGCAGCGCACGGTTCGTACCGCATCGGAAAACGGCAGGACGCCAGTTGCGACATCCGCCGAATACTCTCCGAGCGAGTGCCCGGCGACGTAGCTCGGTGTGATGCCATTTTCTGCCAGCACCCGCTGGGCCGCGATCGAGACAGTAAAAATTGCGGGCTGTGTAAACTCTGTGAGCTTGAGCTGCTCCTCGGGCCCGTTGAAGCATAGATCGGAGATGGAGAAGCCGAGGGCATCGTCGGCCTCCTGGAAGGTCTGCCGCGTGATAGCGAAGTTGTCGAACAGCTCCCGGCCCATGCCGACGGCCTGCGAGCCTTGTCCGGGAAAGAGGAAAGCGAGCTTGTGGGTAGTCATGCCAGTGGGTATTTCAAATGATTGACCAGTGAAGGCGCAAGGCCACGTTCGGCTAGGTCGCGGGTAAAGCCCTATGCCATGTCGAACGAATCTGCCTCCCGAACATCTCGAAATGGAGTTGTTTTGTAATCCGGTAGGAGCCCCGCTCAACCATAGGAACGATTGGATTCCGCCGACATTTGCCTTCTTGTTAGACTCGACTCTCGAGGCGAGCCTATGAGCCTTTTGCAAAGCGACGGCATACGGGTATTTGAATGTCCGAGTTGCAGGCAGACAATCAACACCTCACTCCCGCAGTGTCCGTATTGTTCCGCACCGATCGACGGACAGGCCGCAGAGGCCGCTGCAGCGCTCACCACCAGAGTCAGCCAGGCTTGCAACGACGCCAGCTATGTCCGGATCTTGGCCGGATCGCTCGCCGTGTTTTGGTTGTTAACAATTGTGCCGTTCATGGGCCTCGTTGGCTTGGTTGGCTATTACGTTCTGCTCGTACTGGTCCCGGTCCTAGCCATTCGGTGGTGGGTACGATTTTCCTCGCTTCGTTCGGATGATCCTGACTATCGTCGTGCAAAGCGAAATGTTGGAATTGCCCTGGTGATATGGGTGGTGTTCCTTCTGATTTTCTCCATACGAATCGTCCTCGCGCCAACAGTCAGGAGAGGCATCTCATCCATCTCTTGGCGAGTGGATCCCCTGAAAGTCAGTTGACACGAAGTCCCGATGCCGCGAGACTCTCGGCATGCGACTCTCTGTCCTCTGTTTTGCAGCAAGTGCATTGTTGTGCCTTCCGTCTCGCGCGCAGGTGCCGGTCTTTAAGGTCACGCCGGTCCAAGGCGCGATCAGGTTCAATGTGCGGTCTTCAAGCCCGTTGACGGGCAATTTTAAGAAGTGGACCGCAACTTTGACCTTCGCGTCGACCGATCCCACGTCGGCCAGATTGGACGTCGAGATTCAGGCCGCCAGCCTGAGTACCGGCAGCAGTACGAACGACGACAAGCTGAAGAGCAAGGATTTTCTCAATGTCGCCGGGGACCCGGTGATTTCGTTCAAGACCACGAAGGTTGTCCAGACTTCTAAAACGACCTACGACCTCATCGGCGATTTCACCATGCGTGGGGTTTCCAAGCCGGCGACTCTCAATCTAACGATTGCCGACCAGGGCGGCGGCTCAGGATATGCACAGGGAATTCTTTCGTTCGACCGGGCGAACTTCGGAATGACGACCAGCGGAAGCGATCACTCCGTCGAGGTCGACCTCAATCTCAAGGTGGAGCTGGTAAGTGGACCTGCACTGGTTCAGAAGAAGTTTCGGCAGTAATCCTCACTCCTTCCGCACCTGGGAACCTGAGGAATCAGTGCCGATCAACAACAGGGTGAAAAGCTGGACATCCGACTCGCTCCCCATCGACTGGCGCGAGCAAGAGCGCCGTTGGGACTTCTATCACTGAGCGAGAACCATCGGGCTGATCGTTGCCTTTACCCTCCTGCTTGCCGGTCTGGGATGCGTTAACGGAGTCAGGGATATGCGGTTGGCAACGGGGGATGAAAACCAGCGGAGATGTGTCGCATGCATTTTGGGAATAAAATGTTGGCGATAGGACTGGGACGGGTCCGAGCGAATAGCTTGCGTCCTGTCCTCGTCTGGGTCATACTAGCCAGCATTCGACTCCCGCGTCGTGTGATGCGAATCACAGACAGTGGGAGAGCGGAGCGAGGCGTGTGCCGCTTCCGTCTATCTATTCTCCCGAGGTGACTGAGGGGATGCGGGCGGCAAGAAAATTAATAGTGGCGCAATTTTGCACGAAGCCGCCAAGCATTATGGTTCATCATTTACGCGTAGAACCAAAAATAGATGGTTGTGCGGCACGAGAGAGTTCTGAGGTCCGTTGACAATCCGGTAATGAATTGCAGTTTCGCGAAACAGGTTCAACCGGTTGGAGTTTGCGCGCCAGCCGGACTGCAGTATTTTTAGCTCCTGATGCCGCCTTTCATCCTTCACGACAGGAGACGCGAATGCACACAGAGCAGCCAGTCGAATCGGTACCAAGCTTTCGACTCGATGTTCCGCTTCATAACCTTCTAACGCAGTCGAACGGGCATACCACCGGCCTGCAGCCCGTCGGCGAGCCGCAGAAATTTCCAGATCCGATCTTTCCGCAGCGCCCCGACCTGCTGGGCGCCGTCGACTTTGATGCCGAGTGGGCTCCTCCCGAGAGACGCAAATACTCGCCAGGCCAGATTTACCATGCGATGCAAGGGTGGCTGTTTCCGTACATCCGCTCGCGGGTGACGTCGGGGGATTTTCATCCGCTGATCGCGTATCTCTTTACCGAGTTCAAGTGCAACCTCGACTGCCACTACTGCTGGGCCTTCGACAACAAGGTGAAGGGCATGACCGAGGACACGGCGAAGCGGTCGGTGGATTGGCTGCACGGGACGGGCTGCCGCGTGCTGGCGTATATGGGCGGTGAGCCGCTGCTGCGTCCGGACTTCATTCACCGGATCACCTACTACGCGGCGAAGAAGGGCTTCTGGATTTATCTGCCGACAAACGCGCGCCTGCTGCGCACAGAGGTGATCGACAAGCTGGCGGATGCGGGCATGTCGACGTTCAATATTGCTGTCGATGCGGTCGATCTCAAGCCGGGATTGCCGAAGGCGCTGGTGCCGATCCGCAAGCAGTTCGACTACCTGGTTCGCAAGCAGTTCGATTATGGATACACCGTGTTCCTGAATATCAATATTTGCCGGAACAATCTCGACGATGTGCGGGAGCTGACCGAGATTGCGCATGACTGCGGCATTGCGACGGACTACCATATCAACGAGTCGCCGCTTCTCGAGCAGGACGAGCACTTCAAGCATGCTGACAACAACGTCACCTATATCACCAAGGAAGACTGGCCGAAGGTCGAAGAGACCATCCAGTGGATTACCGAGAAGCAGGACTCGGGCTATAAAATGGTGAACTCGAACGCGCGGCTCTGGCAGATGGTGGACTTCATGAAGGGGAATCACTTTCCGTGGAACTGCCGTGCCGGCCAGAACTCGATGATCATCCGCGTGGACGGTACGCTGGCCCCTTGCTTCCCGATGTACACTGCCAACTACGATTGGGGCGTCGTGGGTGACCATAAGTTCGATACCAAGCAGCTTGACCACCAGAAGGAAAGCTGCCAGACCCATTGCTTCTCGACTCTCAACCATATTCTGGGCTGGTGCTACAACGACCAGCGCGTGATCAAGTTCTTCTTCAAGCAGCTCGCCCACGGATTCCAGGGAATGAAGGGGCAAATGTAGTCGGGCCGCCCCGGTCGTTCGTCAGATACAGACAGGCACTCAAAAGATCGGATCTCAAGGAGAGACTCATATGCCAACGGCAACGGAAGTCGTGCAGACCGACTTCGAAGTGGAAATCCAGGCACGCATTGATGCAGAGCGGGCCCGGCTTCGTGCCGAAGCCGGCCTCGCGCGGATGCGCGAGTTCAAGAAGCCGGTTGAGCGAACCTTTACCGCCAAAGAGCGCGACTATGTGACGATTCTTTTTGGCGGCCTCACCTGGAAGCACGAGGAGATGATCAAGGCCGTGTTCCACGGCAGCGGGTATCACTGCGAGAACATTCCTACGCCGGTGGTCGCCGATTTCCAGGCAGGCAAGGAGTACGGGAACAACGGCCAGTGCAATCCGACGTACTTCACCGTCGGCAACCTGGTGCGCTACCTGCAAGGGCTCGAACAGCAGGGCATGACCAAGCAGCAGATCATCGACAACTACGTGTTCTTCACGGCGGGCTCTTGCGGGCCGTGCCGCTTTGGCATGTACGAGGCGGAGTATCGCTTCGCACTGCAGAACGCGGGTTTCGATGGCTTCCGCGTGCTGCTTTTCCAGCAGACGGACGGCATCAAGGCGGCGAGCGGCGAGCCGGGGTCTGAAGTTCTCGGTGGACTTCGGCATGGGCATGCTGAACGCCCTGAACCTTGGCGATGTGCTCAATGAGCTGGTCTACCAGGTGCGTCCCTTCGAGGTAAACAAGGGCGAGACGGACCGCGTGATTCAGCGAAGCGGCGAAGACGCTGACCGATACGCTGCGCGACCGCAAGCGCTGGCACATCATGGAAGCGGCTCCAGGCTGGGCGAAGCCCTTCCTCGAGAAGCACAAGAAGGTTGAGGGCATCGGCTGCACGCTGGGGAAGATTGCCGACAACCTCTACGGCAAGGAATACGTCGACGCGCTGCACGCCTGCCGCGACAGCATCAACGCGATTGAAGTCGACCGCCTGCGTGTGAAGCCGGTGATCAAGATCACGGGCGAGTTCTGGGCGCAGACCACGGAAGGCGACGGCAACTTCAACATGTTCGCTTTCCTCGAGAAGGAAGGCGCGCAGGTGCTGGTTGAGCCGATCGCGACATGGATCGCGTACATGATGTATGTCGCGAAGGAGGGTGCGAAGGCGCGGGCCGAAGTTGAGGCTCCGTATCGCGATCCGAAGTGGTTCGAGGTGAAGAAGCGGCTGGCGAACGAGCTGAAGCTCTTCAAGAAGACCGGCGGGCTGACAGCGGGCAGCGTGATGTGGAATTACTTCTATCACCGCACGATCAAGCACATGGGCGATACGGCGCATCATCTGATTCCGCAGAAGGAACTTTCGCGGCTGGCGCATCCCTTCTACCACCAGCTCGCGCGCGGCGGCGAAGGATTCATGGAAGTGGGCAAGAACGTCTACTACACCGTGAACCACCTCTGCCACATGGTGCTGGCGCTCAAGCCCTTCGGGTGCATGCCTTCGACTCAGTCCGACGGCGTGCAATCGCGTGTAGTGAACAAGTACAAGGACATGATCTTCCTGCCCATCGAAACGTCGGGTGAGGGCGAAGTGAACGCTCACAGCCGCGTACAGATGGCGCTGGCCGAGGCGAAGGCAAAGGCGCGCGCTGAGTTCCAGAGCGTGCTCGATCGCTCGGGCCGGTCACTCGACGACCTGCGCGAGTATGTGGCCGATCACCCGGAGCTTTCGCGGGCGCTGTACAAGTACCCGCATAAGGAAGGGATTGCCGGCACGGCGGCGCAGTTCGCCTCGCACGTGAGCGACCTGATGAAGAAGGACAGCGCCTACAAGCGCCGGACTCGCGTATCGATGGCGACAGCGAGCGTGGCCTAACCGACTATGCGTTACCTGATGCGGAATGCGGTGGAGGGGCTGTTGCAGCTCGGGCTGGTGCTGACGATCGCGTTAGTGCATGTGGCACTGCGTGATGCACTGCGGCACCAGCGCGTGCGTGAAGCTGCCGCTTTGCGGCCGCGATCCGTATCAGGACCAAAATTTTGGCGATTTTAGTCTTGCGAACCGTGTAGCGGAGGAAATGGCGGATGCAGCAGCTCCTGGTTGGGCTGGACGTGGGATCGACGACCGTCAAGGCGATCGTTGTAGACGCGGCAACGGATGCCATTCTGTGGCAGGATTACCAGCGGCACGAGACGCGGCAGCCCGAGAAGGTGCTGGAGTTTCTGCGTCGCATGGAAGCCGACGCAGGCATCTCGCCGGAAAACACGCGGATTTTCATCACTGGGTCGGGCGGCGGAACGATTGCCGAGATGATCGGCGCGAAATTCGTGCAGGAAGTGCATGCGGTTTCGCTGGCCGTCGAGAAGATGCACCCCGAGGTCTACTCCGTCATCGAACTGGGCGGGCAGGATGCCAAGATCATCGTCTTCAAGGATGACGAAGAGACGGGGCGCAAGAAGAAAATTCCGTCCATGAACGACAAATGCGCCGGCGGAACGGGCGCGGTCATCGACAAGATCAACGCCAAGCTCAAGATTCCGGCGTCGGAGCTGTCGAATCAGGGCTACCACAATGTCAAGCTGCATAAAGTCGCCGGCAAGTGCGGCGTTTTTGCCGAGACTGACATTAACGGCCTGCAGAAGACTGGTACGCCTCCCGATGAATTGATGGCCTCGCTGTTTGAAGCGATTGTGCTGCAGAATCTCAGTGTTCTGACCCGCGGACATACGCTGCGCCCGCACGTGCTGCTGCTGGGCGGTCCGAACGGATTCATCCGCGGTATGCGCGAGGCATGGCAGGCAAATATTCCGCGCATGTGGAAGGAGCGCAAGGTTGAAATTCCGGAGGGTGCGAAGCCGGAGGACCTGATCAAGGTTCCGGACAATGCGCAGTACTTCGCGGCGCTCGGGTCGGTGGAGTTCGGCAAGGATGAGGAAGCCTCGCTCGGGCGCTATCTGGGAATAGAGAAGCTGCTCTACTACATCGACTATGGACGTGCGGAAGAGAAGGCGGCGGCGGGCACAAAGGGCCTGATAACGGACAGCGCCGAGCTCGATACGTTCAAGGGCGCGTTCCGGAAGAAGAAGTTTGTGGCAGCGGAGTTTCTGCCGGGCCAGGTGGTGACGGGGTTTGTCGGCGTCGACGGCGGGTCAACGTCAACCAAGGCGGCGCTGCTGGGCACTGACGGCGAGATTCTTTGCAAAACCTACCAGCTGTCGAATGGCAATCCTATCCAGGACACGATCGAGATGTTCGAGAAGCTGCGCGAGCAGGTGGAGAGCAAAGGCGCGACGCTCGAAGTGCTCGGGTGTGGGGACAACCGGCTATGCCAAAGATATTTTGAAGGACGTGCTTCACGCCGATGTGGCGCTGGTCGAGACGGTAGCGCATACGGAGTCGGCGCTGAAGTTCTACGACGATCCGCACGTGATCATCGATGTGGGCGGCCAGGACATCAAGCTGATTGTGCTGAAAGACGGCCGCGTGAAGGACTTCAAGCTGAACACGCAGTGCTCAGCCGGCAATGGATATTTCCTGCAGTCGACGGCAGAGGGCTTCGGCATGAAGGTTGAGGACTTTGCCGATACTGCCTTCTCGGCGAAGTCGATGCCGTCATTCGGCTACGGCTGCGCGGTGTTCATGCAGTCGGACATCGTGAACTTCCAGCGGCAGGGTTGGCGGTCGGAGGAGATTCTGGCCGGTCTCGCGGATGTGCTGCCGAAGAATGTGTTTCTCTACGTCGCGAGCATTCCGAATCTGGCCGCGCTGGGCTCGCGCTTCGTGCTGCAGGGCGGCACGCAGAACAACATGGCGGTGGTGAAGGCCGAGGTGGACTTCATCAAGTCGAGCTTCCGGGCCAACGGCAAAGTGCCGGAGATCATCGTGCACGAGCACTGCGGTGAATCGGGTGCGATTGGCGCGGCGCAGGAGGCTCTGCGGCTGTGGAAGAACGGCAAGCAGACCACATTCATCGGGATCGAGGCGGTGCGTAATATCCGCTACCGGACGACGCGCAGCGAGGAGACGCGCTGCTACTTCTGCAAGAACAATTGCCTGCGCACGTTCATCGACGTGGATGCAAATGGAGGCGACCGGGCCGCGACCGCGGAAGAAGTGGCGGTCGCCGCGAGCGTGGACGGCGTACAGATGCCGAGCGTAAATCTGCCCAGCGCCAATCTACCGAGTCTCGAGCAGATTCAGGCGAATCTGCCTCCGGTGGAAGAGGCGCACGGATCGTCATGCAGCACGGGCGGCGGATGCGGCACCACTTCGAAGTCGACCTTCAAGGCGAAGGCGGAGCCGCTGATCCAGATCCAGGTTTCACCCGGATCGAGCAACGTAGTCGAACTGCCGAAGCCGGTTGCGTTCCAGCCGCGCAAGACCAAGGTGCCGCTGCGGGTGGGCGAGCAGCGGTTGATCATTGCCACCTGCGAAAAGGGCACGGTTGAAGATCTCGACGACATGAAGGACATCAAGGGAGAAATCGACAAGATCAAGGAAGCCAATCCGAACTTCGTCGATATCGCGGCGCGCGATGTGTTCCGTCACCGGCAGGTCGAGGTTGTCTCAGATCCAGTTCCGAGCACCAAGGGCTTCTTCGTCGCGAAGGCCGTGAAGGAGCGCGCGGCGCTGATGGAGAAGCGGAAGGATTTCCGGATCGGGATCCCGCGGCTGCTGAACACGTACAGCTACGCACCGATGTTCAATGCGTACTTCGCAAGCCTGGGACTCAAGGCGGAGAACATTCTCTACTCCGATTACACGACGCCGGAGCTGTATCGCGCGGGCGCGAGCCGCGGCGCGATCGATCCATGCTATCCGTCGAAGATCGGCATTGCGCACGTGTATAACCTGCTCGCCACCAAGCACAACAAGAAGCCGCTAAACGTGATCTGGTTCCCGATGTATGACGTGCTGCATACTTCGCTGGTGAACCTGACGGGATCGAATGCTTGCCCGACGGTCACGGCGACGCCTGAAGTAGTGAAGGCGGCGTTCACCAAGGAGAGCGACATCTTCACGGAGAACGGGATTGTGTATCTCGATCCGATTCTGAATCTGCGCGACGAGAAGATCTGCGCCGACCAGATGTATAAGGCGTGGGGTCCGATGCTGGGGTTGTCGCGCGAGGAGAACGATCGCGCGATTGCGGCGGGCTTCAAGGCGCTGGCCGATTGCGAGAACGATATTCGGCGGCAGGCGCGCGAGACGCTGGATCAGCTGGAGCGCGAGGATCGCATCGGCATCGTAATGCTGGGCCGCGTGTATCACCACGATCCGGGCCTCAACCACGAGATCATGGAGGAGTTCCAGAAGCTGGGCTATCCGGTCTTCTCGCAGAGCACGCTGCCGATCGATGAAGACCTGCTGGACCGCCTGTTCGGCGATGAAGTGCGCGCCGGGATGATCACGCATCCGCTGGACATCAGCGACGTGTGGAAGAATCGCTACTCGACGAGCACGAACCACAAGGTGTGGGCGGCGAAGTTTACGGCACGGCATCCGAACCTGGTGGCGCTCGAAGTATCGAGCTTCAAGTGCGGGCACGATGCTCCGATATATGGAGTGATCGAGGGCATCATTGAGGAATCGGGCACCCCGTACTTCTCGTTCAAGGACCTCGATGAGAACAAGCCGTCGGGCTCGATCCGGATTCGCGTCGAGACGATCGATTACTTCCTGCGGCGGTATCGCGAGGACATCGTCAAGAAGCGCAAGCTCGAGGGAGACGTCGAGGCGCAGCTCGCGGCCTTCGAGCAGTCGCTGCGGGCTCAATCCGCGCTGCAGGCGCAGTCCCCCGCACAGCAGATCGAAGAGAGCAGCAGGCTGGCGATGGCGGGAGACTGAAGCTCGTCCTGCATGTCTTCCCCTTCCGCCTTGATGTCCGGTGCGATCAATCGATATGTTCTGTCCAACCTCGGGCACAGGCCTGTCCGCGCGGCGCTGAGCATCCTGGCGATTGCGGTTGAGGTCACGATGATCCTCACGCTCGTGGGTGTCAGCTATGGCACCCTCGATGCGACGGCGCGGCGCGCTCGCGGTGCAGGCGCGGATATCATGATCCGGCCGCCGGGATCGTCCGTCATCGGACTCAGTTCGGCTCCGATGACGGACAAGCTGGTTCCGATGCTGGCCAAGGAGCCGCATGTGGTCGTGGCGACGGGGACCGTAATCCAGCCGCTGGCCGGACTGGACACGATTACCGGTCTTGAACTTGACCAGTTCTCCCGCATGAGCGGCGGCTTTCACTTTCTCCAGGGCGGCCCGTTCCAGAAGGACGACGACATGCTCGTCGATGAATATTATGCGCGCGAAAAGCATTACCACGTGGGCGACACCATTCATCTGATCGATCACGACTGGCACCTGGCCGGGATCTTCGAATCAGGCAAACTGACGCGCATCGCGGTGCAGCTGCCGGTGCTGCAGCAGCTCACGGGGAATCCTCACCATCTGAGCCAGATTTATCTAAAGCTCGATGATCCGAGCCGTGCGCAGGAGGTCGTGAGCGAGCTGAAGAAGAAGCTGCCGGGGTATCCGATCTACACGATGGAGGAGTTCACGTCGATGCTTTCGATCAGCAGCGTCAGTTTGCTGAGGAACTTCATTGGCGTGGTCATCGGCGTGGCGGTGATCGTCGGCTTCATCGTCGTGTACATGGCGATGTACACAGCGGTGCTCGAGCGGACGCGCGAGATCGGGATTCTCAAAGCGATGGGAGCGTCGTCGGGAACGATCCTCAGCCTGCTGCTCAAGGAGACATTCCTCATCGCAATAGGCGGGGTTGTAGCCGGTATCCTGTTCACCTATGCGACGCAGTGGTGCATGCGGCATCTGGTGCCGTCGAGCCTGACGCAGGAGACGGTCTACGCATGGTGGCCGATCGCCGGAGCCATCGCGCTGGCAGGCGCGCTGCTCGGGGCCATCGTTCCTGCGGTGAAAGCTGCCCACCAGGACGTGACCGAGGCGATAGCCTACGAGTAGCCGGGAGATCATCGACACGGCCAAACCGCGGCCTGACGCGAGACGGACCCTTAAGGGGACCCGGTGCTTACGAAAGCGGTTCAGATTCTTATGCAGATGTTGTGCCATGGCTGCTCGCGAAGAGTGTGAGCACGGGTTTTCTGAGAATGAAGGTTTCGGAATGCCGGTAATACGGAAATTTCACATTCTGCTCGGAACTTCACCCAAGTTGAAGGTTATGACCTTGAAAACCCCGGCCGAAATCTCTTTGAACCATACCTCACCGTCACCGACCATGAATCCCTCTGGACTTGGGAAAAGACAGCGCGAAGACTTCTCATCAAGGATCACTGCTTTCACGGAGCGATTCACGATGCGGCCATAATTCCTAAGGAACTCCTCTTGGTTGTGAACTGCAAACTTCTTGTCCGCGATGTGCACATCAATCGGGTATCTGAGCATCGAAGCGACCTGCGCTTGATCGTCCGCTCGGATCGCTGTGGCAAGCCTTTTGAGAAAAGCTCGCGATTGGGTCGCGATCTCAGGCCCCATGATGTCAACTGTGCCTCCGGCACATTCGGTGTCCCTATTTCCTTGTGCGTTCGAAGCGAAAGATACGTTACCTGACGCTTGGAGCAACACGAGGACAAACAGCACAGCGAGTGGCCCGCTTCTTTTCGAGTGCTTTGCCGTTCTCATTCTGTGATTATCGCTTGCACCGTTCTATGAAAGGGCTATTGTCGGTTTGTCGGCAATTTGGAAGTTTCGCGGCATACTTCGCAACGTGTTCGCTAAAAATGCCGTCGTTCATTGAGGCTCCACAAAATGCAGCGACTGCGGAAGGAGAAGTGATGACAAGAACCTTAGCCGAGATTCTGCTCTTTACCTCCCTCGCGATCAATGCTGCCCTCTTGATCTTCATTGCGGGCGTTCTTCGCATGGTGATGAACGATATGAACCAATCTGAATTCAAGCAGTTTGTCGTGTCGCTGGTTCATCACTCGAAGAAGTCACCGTTCATGCTTACTGTGCTGAACATCCCTTTCCTCGGGGCAATCCCGTACTTCTACCTTTATCGTTTTGCAAACCGATGGCTCCTCGCTGGCCTCACTCTCTGGCTGGTTGCCGGGGCCCTCGGAAAGACGATGAAGCTTCCCATCTACAGAGCGGTGGAGCTTGGCGACACAACCAAGCTAAAAGAGGAGCGGCGTAAATTGAATGCAGGAAATATGCTTCAGGCAATTCTGAACTCGCTAGCAGCTGTTCTTGCCCTAGTCCCGTTTGTCCGGTAGGCCGGTCTTGAGTCCGGGAAACACAACGGAAGAGGTTCCGGCATGTACTTCCCGCGAGGTGCAGAGGATCCGCTCCGGCCTGAATCACCCGCGCGACGGGTGTACCTTCAGGATCTCGCGGGCGATGACCATACGCTGAATCTCGCTGGTGCCTTCGCCGATGGTGCAGAGTTTCACGTCGCGATAAAACTTTTCGGCGGGGTAGTCCTTGATGAAGCCATATCCGCCGTGCAGCTGTACCGCTTCGTCGCAGATGCGCACCGCGACTTCACTGGCGTAGAGCTTGGCCATGCTGGATTCGCGGGTGACGCGCTGGCCGGCGTCTTTGAGCACGGCGGCGCGCTGCGTGAGGAGACGGGCTGCATCGAGTTCGGTGGCCATGTCGGCGAGCTTCCATTGGATGCCCTGGAACTCGGCGATGGCCTTGCCGAACTGGCGGCGCTCCTTCACATATTTCACCGAGGCGTCGAGCGCGCCGCGACCGATGCCGAGCGAGAGCGCGGCGATGGAGATGCGGCCTCCGTCCAGGACGCGCATCGAGTCGATGAAGCCTTCGCCGAGTTGCCCGAGCAGGTTTTCGGCGGGGATCTCACAGTCTTCGAAGATGAGCTCGGAGGTGTCGCTGGCGCGCAGACCGAGCTTGTTTTCCTTCTTGCCGGGACGGAAGCCGGGCGTGCCTTTCTCTACGACAAAGGCCGAAAGACCATGCGTGCTGCGCTCGCGTTCGGTGACGGCGATAACCACGGCGACGTCGGCGTAGTGTCCGTTGGTGATGAAGGTCTTGTTGCCGTTCAGGACCCAGCGGTCGCCTTTGCGGACCGCGGTGGTGCGCGCCGCTCCAGCGTCAGAGCCGGAACCCGGCTCGGTGAGCCCCCAGGCGCCAAGCCATTCGCCGCTGGCGAGCCGGGGCATGTATCTGCGGCGCTGCTCCTCGTTGCCGGCGAGAAAGATGTGATTGGTGCAGAGAGAGTTATGGGCGGCGACGATGATGCCGATGGAGCCGTCGACGGCGGACAGCTCCTCTATAGCGAGGACGTAGTCAACGTAGCCAAGTCCGGCGCCGCCGTATTCGACCGGAACGATCACTCCCAGCAGGCCCATTTGCCCAAGCTGCCGGACGATGTCGGCGGGGAACTCGCTGGCCTCGTCCCAGCGCATGACATTGGGGGCGATTTCGCGGGCGGCGAAGTCGCGAACTTCCTTGCGGAGCTGTTCCTGGTCCTCGGTCAGCGTGAAGGGGTAGGTGGAAATTGCAGTCTGCTCGGCTGCCGGGGCGGTCATAGGGTTACTCCAAAGGCTCGAGTTTCACAAAAACTTATGATGGTAGCACATTCGACGCGGAGGGCTGTCGTGCAAAGAGGGGCCTGCGCGCGAGTGAGCCGGTAAGCAGTCGCGATTCAACGCGTACCGGAAAGATGGTCCGGACCGGCAGAGGTTTGTGTTCTCTGGGTTTCACCGGACATGATCAAAGCGTCGGTAACGCTTGTAACTAGTGATACAACAACGTAAAATTGGGGGGCTGGATGAGGAGAAGCCAGCGTCGTATGTCAATCGGGCGATACACGCTCTCTCTTTCAGTTGTTTTGGGTGCGATCCTCGCGATTCCTACCGTTTACGGGCAGCAAGGAGCCCCGGCCAGTTCGCAGCAGTCTTCACAGCCGTCGCCTGATTCACAGAATCAGGATCCGTTGAAGCGGCAGCTTTCCGATAAAGAGCGTTTCAAACAACAGAAGGAACTGAAGCAGGAGCTTCACGGCACCTACAAGAAGTGGGTGGACGAGGACGTCCGCTGGATCATCACCGACCAGGAGCTGAAGGCCTTCAAGAGCCTGAGCAATGATGAGGAGCGGGATTCCTTCATCGAGGCGTTCTGGCAGCGGCGCAACCCGAACCCGGATTCTCCGGAGAACGAATATCGCGAAGAGCACTACCGGCGAATCGCCTACGCGAACGAGCACTTTGCGGCCGGCAAGCCCGGTTGGAAGACCGACCGCGGAATGATGTACATCAAGTACGGCAAGCCGGACGATATCGAGTCGCATCCCAGCGGCGGTATGTATGACCGTCCGATGGACGAGGGCGGCGGCCAGACATCGACCTTTCCCTTCGAGATCTGGCACTACCGGTACCTTGAGGGCATCGGCGACAACATCAACATCGAATTTGTCGATACGTGCATGTGCGGCGACTATCACATGACGATCGACCGCTCGGAGAAGGACGCGCTGCAGCACGTTCCAGGCGCGGGCGCTACTCTCTATGAGCAAATGGGCATGGCGAAGCAGGCGGACCGGTTCCGCGGCGGCCTCGAGAACCTTGGCTCCGGTCCGAATACCGCGGGCAACCAGAGCAAGCAGTTCGACCGACTGGAGCAGTTCGCCAAACTGCAGGCTCCGCCGGTAATCAAGTTCAAGGATCTCGAGTCGTTTGTGAGCAATCACAAACTGCTGACCGGCCCCGTGTTTCCGTTTGATGTGCGGACAGACTACGTGAAGGTGACCGAGGACACAGTGCTGGTGCCGATCACGCTGCAGATCAAGAACCGGGATATCACGTTTACTACGAAGGACGGCGTCTCCAAGGGCGTAGTCAACATCTTCGGACGTGTTTCGACGATCACGGACCACATCGTTCAGACCTTTGAGGAGACCGTGCAGGTGGAAGAGCCAGCGGAACTGCTCCCACAGACGCTGGATCATTCGGAACTGTACTGGAAGGCGCTGCCGCTGCGGCCGGGCCGGTATCGCGTCGATGTGGCGATCAAGGACGTGAACAACCCGGATCACGTGGGCATCTGGGCGCAGGGCATTACGGTTCCGAAGTACGACGACGATCGCCTGTCGGCCTCATCGCTGATCCTGGCCGACAAGATGGAGCGGGTGCCGTCGAAACAGATCGGAACCGGCAACTTCATCATCGGCAATACCTACCTGCGGCCGCGGGTGACCGCCAATGCCGCGACTCCGGTGACGTTCCGGCGCGATCAGAAGCTGAATTTCTGGATGCAGGTGTACAACCTGGGAATAGACGAGAAGAGCAAGCAGAACTCGGCGAAGATTACGTACCAGATCATCGATGCCGCGTCTAACAAAACCCTCTTGGATACGTCAGAGGAATCGACGAGCCTGAGCGCCAACTCCGACCAGGTGACGGTCGAAAAGAGCTTGCCTCTTGCAAGTCTTCAGCCGGGGAAGTACCTTGTCAAGATACAGGTGAGCGACAGCGTATCGAAGCAGGAAATTGCGCAGTCTGCACCATTCACCGTCGAGTAAGCCAGTCCTGGATGAACTGCCGGAGAGCGGGAACTTCCAAACTGTAATCGCAATTTTGGAAAGAAAAGGCCAGGAAGCAATCGAACGACAGGATCAGTGAACCGTAGGTTTCCCAGCTTCGTCCCACTTCTCGCGCTGCTTGCAGCCTTGTCGCTACCCGCCCACGCCCTGAACGATGGTGCGGTGACCGGGCTCGTGCGGGATGTCAAAGGAACGCCGCAGGTCGGGGCGCTCGTGCAACTGCTCCGTCCGGACCTCTCGGTCATCTACGAAACCTTCACGGACGACCACGGACGCTACGAACTGCCGCGGGTGCTGCCTGGAATCTACGGCGTAAAGGCCACCGGATCGCTCTTCCTGCCTACGCTTCGCGAAAACCTGCACATCACGGCCAGCTCACGGGTGATCGTCAACCTGACGCTGAATACCTTGTACGAGGCGTTTCGCTGGTTGCCGGCGCAGCCGCGTCAGGCTGACGAACCCCAGGATGACTGGACCTGGACGCTGCGGCTTTCTGCCAACCGACCGCTGCTGCGCATGCTCGAGGATGGGCCTCTGGTAGTCGTAACCGAGGCTGATGGTCAGAATCCGGCGCTCAAGGCCAGGGTGACGATCCGCGGCGGCGAGAGCGGGTTCGGCGATGGCGGTGTGCACCACGGCTTTGAGATGCGTCGGTCGAACGACGACACGCGGCAGCTGATCCTGCGGGCCGACCTGAGCCAGTCGAACGATCCGGCGCTCAACACGGTCGTCGGCTACGAACAGCAGCTCGCTCATGGACGGACACTGCGCACGGTCGGCGCCTTTGTCGATCGTCCGGAGATCGCGGGCGGCCCCGATGTTCAGGGGCTTCAGGCGATGGTGGTACGAGGCGCCGAGACGATGAGCCTGACCGAAGCCATCGAAGCCGAGGCAGGAAACGAGATTGAAGCCGTGCACATGGGCACGACTGAGGTGGTGAGCCATCCGTTTGCCAGCCTTCGCTTGCGTACCGGCGATGCGATGCTCTCCTACGGTATCGCGATGGCTCCCGGCGCACAGCAGGCGGACGCGCTGGATCGCCCGAACGCGCTGTCGCCGGCTATTGCGGAACGGAACGGCCAGCTCGTGCTGGAGCATGGCCTGCACCAGGAACTCGCATATTCGACTTCGGCCGGGAAGCTGCGCGTCCGTGTAACGGCCTTTCGCGACCGGCTGGAGCACCCGCTGGTGAGCGGCGGAGGCGTGATCTCCGCGACTGACTGGAAGTCAGGCAATCTGCTGTACGACGCCTCTACCGGCGCGCTGCAAGTGGCCGGAACGGACTTGAACAGCGATGGCGTGATTGCGGAACTGAAGGAACTCCTGCCCGACGATATGTGGGTCTCGCTCAAGCTTGGAACGGGCGATTCACTGGTGATGGATTCAAGCTCCGCGCCCATGTCGCTGGACAGCGCTCTATCGAGCCTGCGCCCACGGCGGACCGAGATGGTTTCGCTGATCTACGGCGGCAAACTGCAACACGCGGGGACGCAATGGCAGGCGTCGTATCAATGGCAGCAGCCCGGCGCCGTGACGGCGGTCGATCCGTTCGATGCGAACCTGCGCAATCCATACTTGAGCTTTTATCTCCGCCAGCCGATCCGATGCCGCGGGATTCTGCCCAACGGCATGGAGGCGCTGATCGATGTGAGAAACCTGCTCGCGCAGGGATACCGGCCTTTCGCGACCAATGACGGCAGCGTGCTCTACTTCGCGCAGGCTCCGCGCGCGGTTGAAGGCGGCGTGTCGTTCTCGTTCTAGGCGGCTCGCGCGGCGGGCCGTGAGGCCGGTTGGTTTGTGATATTCTTTTTTAGGCGCATGCTGCGAGATGCGCTCCTCCCAACAGCATCTGAATCGCCTTCCGGCGCATTCCTGGACGCGTAGCTCAACTGGCAGAGCATTCGACTCTTAATCGACAGGTTGTAGGTTCGATTCCTACCGCGTCCACCATCATTCTTTCAACGACTTAGCAATCCCTTCGAATTAACCGTCGCAATTGGTCACAAAAGGGCCTGCGGGGAAAATGAGGGGACTTCTGCGACCGCTCCCAGTTTCTGACCTGATCCCTCACGTTACGTTAGGTGCTTCGATTTCCACGGCGCCGATTCTCATGCACAGTTATTCTTGCTCCAGCAATCGCAATTGCCATTACTGGAGCGCAAATGGTCGCAGAGGTCGACTCGGGAGTTGATGCTGCCAACGCACTTGTATCGGTGATTCCAGGCAGCCGCTGGGAGGCGGTGGCTATCGCCCATGCGGTAGTCGCCATATCAAGGGCAGCAGCATCGATGAAGCTTCACTGCTCATACGCGATCGGAAAATCGCTTCGCTGAAGAAAAGCAAGAACCTCTTGGGAAAGTTCCGGTCCGACGGATTCAGGTCCTTGCTGACACCACGAGCGGCGATAGGCGGCGCAGCTGACCCCGTTCCAAAGCTGTTTCCCGGCCGAATCACTGAGGAGTTCTTCCTCGAGGACCTAAAGGACCTAGCAACGCGTGTGTCGGGGCTGACGTTTTCCGATCACCGTGAACGCGGGCACACTTTCGTTGATTTCACGCTCCATCAGAATGACTTCGCATTGCCCGTTAACGTCAAGGTGGCGAGCACAAAATTCAAGCGTGCGAAGGAACTTGTGGGCTTGGAGACAGACGATTGCCTGCCCATTCCGGCATACAAAGCCCATGGCGCCGTTGAACGAGAGGCGAATCTCGTCTACTCAGTCTCGGCGGATTTTGATCTGCTTGAGCAGATCAGGGCACAGCTGCCGAAGCTCCTCACAAAAGATGAGGCGCTTGTCTGGGATCTGTTGCAAAACTATAAGGGTGTCGGCGTGAAAAACGCCGAGGATCTCTTCGTCTTCGCGATTACCAAGAAACACTGGCAAGCATTGAAAGACGTGATCAGGAAACCTAGGTTCCACATCATTTCTGCTCGACGTACCATTCGCGTTCTGACCACTAAGCCACAGAGAACCCCAGGAATCGGCATGAAAGGTTGGGGGACAGGTGCCAATGCAGAGGTGAACGTTCACGTTTCTATCGTCGAGGAAACTGTGCCATGGGAAAATGTGAAGGAACGGATCACCAGTGGGGGCGTGAAGGCTGTTGTGGATGCAATCAACCGCAAGAAAACCGAAGAAGTTAATGATCCAGAGATCTGACGACCGGCCTACAACACCAACGGTCGTCAGCTTGTTCTCTGGCGCTGGCGGACTGGATTACGGGTTCGAGGCTGCAGGGTTTGAGACTAGGCTGTCCCTTGAGATGGACGAGGACTGCTGTCGCTCGATCCAGAGGAACCGGAAGTGGCCTCTGATCGAAGATCGCGTAGAGAACGTCACTAGCACGCACATGCTTGAGGTTGCCTCTCTACGACCAGGTGAAGTGGATCTGCTTATCGGCGGTCCTCCTTGCCAACCCTTCTCGAAATCTAGCTACTGGACGAACGGCGACACGAAGCGCATGAAGGATCCACGCGCCAATACACTCAGCGAATATATGCGCTGTGTGAACGATCTGCTGCCGCGGGCCTTTCTCCTGGAGAACGTTCACGGCATCAGTTACACGGGCAAGGAAGAGGGATTTCTTCACCTCTATGAACTGATGGAATCAATCAATGAGCGGCAGGGGACCCGATATCGACTTTCTTGGAAAGTATTGAACGCCGCAGACTACGGTGTACCTCAGCTCAGATCCCGATTTTTCCTAGTCGGCTCGCGAGACGGGAAGTCGTTCGCCTTCCCGAGGGCGTCACATTCTGAGCATGGGAGTGAACTGCTCTTTGGTGATGATAATCAACCGGCTCCCTATGCAACTGCTTGGGACGCGATTGGCGGGCTTGAGGGGGACGAGGATGAAGACCTCCAGATGCGTGGCCAGTGGAAGGATCTCCTGCCCTCCATTCCGGAAGGCGAGAACTACTTGTGGCATACAGATCGCAAAGGCGGGTTGCCGCTATTTGGTTGGCGCACACGATACTGGAGTTTCCTTTTGAAGCTCGCGAAGAACCGCCCATCCTGGACAATTCAGGCCCAGCCTGGTCCAGCCATTGGCCCATTTCACTGGGACAACCGGTTGCTGAGTTGGCGAGAGATGGCTGCGATCCAGACCTTTCCGGAGGACGTCGCGTTTTACGGCAACAGAATCTCCGTTCAACGGCAGCTTGGGAACGCGGTGCCGTCCCTGCTTGCTGAGGTTCTGGCCCGAGATATCGGAAGTCAGTTGTTGAACTGGAAACCATCATCAGAATTAAGGCTCTCAACAAGGCCCCGCCGTCCAATACCGCCCCCAACACCAACGCAATCTGTGCCGAAGCAATTCCTGTCTCTGGTAGGCAAGCATGATCCACATCCGGGTACCGGCAAAGGAAGAGGTGCGTTAAGAATGCAGGGCAATGAGCCGCCAGCTTTACTTGAGGCACAGTGATCTGACACACATGCTAGGCCGGCACTTGCCCAAGATCTACACCGACACGAACGTCCTCCGTTATTTTGGCGAAGCATTCGAGACGGCCAGCTTGCCCGAAACTCTCCGGGATCAGATGCTGTTGTCTCCACTTTCTGTACTGGAATTGCTGTCGCAGCTCGGAACAGAGTCCGCAGCACATGCATTCGCTGCTCTGCAGGCGTTTCCGCGCATCCATAATCCCAAAGCTAGCGGTATGCTTCCGTGGTCAGATGATCTATTTAGGATGGCGATCTTCGGGATACCGCCTGGAAAGGATGTGGTCACGCCCGCACTCAACAATGCAGTGATCAAAGCATTGAACGTTGACAAACCGGAGGAGTTGCAGCAGGAGGCCAGGGAGCTGCGCGACCTGATGGATGCAAGTAAAGAGCAGGCGGCGCATCAGTTCAACGATGTTCTGAACGGTTGGAAATCAGAGGGCCTTCTTCCTGAGGACGAGCACAGAGCAATCTTCGCCCGGTCAATCGCTCGTCGCGCCGGAAGGGACGAGACAACTGTCGATGTGGATTTTGTTGTTAGCCATCTAAATGCGCTATACGTATTCGAGAGCACGAAGATGCAGGTGGCGGCGAGAAGCCGCCAGTACAACGTCCATAAGCACTCCAACGACGTTTATGATGCCGAGCTGCTGATATATCTCGCTGATCCAACTCTCCACCTCCTCACAAGTGACCGGGGCTTTCGGCGAGTGCAGGGTTCTTCTCAAGCTGATAGAGTTCACATCGTTCCCAATAAGCAATTACGGGATCCGTTGGCAGCAGAACAGATCATCCGTGACATCCTCGCAATCAAGTCCTGACCGAAGAGCGGTTATCCCAGCCAGGTCTCCTCGGCATGTTTGACAGCCCTTATGATGGTGCCAGCGATTCCTACGGGATCGTTTTGGATGTCAGTCTCCCAGAATCTCAACACGGTCCATCCTGCTTGTTTCAGCAGATTGTTATTGACGCGATCGCGCTCACGATTCTTCTCGATCTTCTCCAACCAATAGCGAGAGTTCGATCCCCTGCTGAGCTTTACAGAGAGTTGCCGCCAGTTCCTTCCATGCCAGAAGTCGCCATCGCAGAACACGGCGAGCCTCACCCTTCTAAAGACGATGTCTGGTCTGCCCGGCAAAGATCTGACGTCTTTCCTAAATCTCAATCCTTTTCGCCACAGCAGTGAGCGCAGCATGCACTCGTGCGCAGTATCGCAGCTGCGATTCATCTTCTTCGCGAGAGAGCTGGCCCTTGAGGCTGGCTCCAGACCCCGGAACGATGGCACTGGTGTCTTCACGTACGCCGCTTAAATCCTACATCACCAAAGGTGAGACAAGCCCAGGGCCGGCCTTGGCCGTCTTTCAGTTCTCGCTGATCGTGAAGTAGAACCCTGAACATCAATCTGCTGTATTATGAAACGGCTTGTGGGCGTCGTTCTGGACGCTGAGCATTTCATTGGCAGATTCGGAGGAGTGTTCATGAATCAGCACATGCCTGGAGTAAGGATTGCGTTCGCCGCTTTCCTGGATAACCTCAGCGGTGCAGCTTTGTTTGGGAAGCTGCGCTGGCCCGGAGCGCCGTCGGAGATGATCGATTCCCGCACAGTCGAAGAATACCTGGCGAGCGGCGAGTTCGAGGAATACTTGGAGTGCATCAACGCAAGCTCGATTGAGCGCCGGAGGCCAGCCGGCTGACGCCAGGCTGCTGAACGAGGAGTCGGGCGAGCTGTTCACCGCGGCCGACTGATTTTCCCCTTCGGGAAACCCGCGCCGAGGGAAAAGTTCCCGCGTGACATTCGCTGTACACTATCCTTTACGGGTTGGATTTCATCCAATCCGTAGGTGTTGCGATATGGCTGAAATTCGAAGTCTCGTCATGACGTTCGTGGACGGCTTCTCCCCGCTGGACAATGTGTGGGGTGGAGGCGTGCGTCCCGGCTCCACGGAGAACCTCATTGACGAACAAATCTATGAGCTGCCGCAAGAGGCGTCCGAGGTCATCGATGATTTGCATCGGCGGGCGGCGGCAAATCTACGGCAGGCTCTCCTTGAAAAAGCTGCCAGCCTTGAAGCTGAGGAGCAGGTAGTCAACCCCGGAGAGATCGACCAGGGGTTCATCGACAGGCTCCTCCCGGTTATTTTAACGGCCGGAAACGAAGAGGTCGCGGCGATCACCCGGCACCTCTTTGGGGAAATCGACTTTGGGGAAATCGACGAAATCGAGAGTGCCCCTTTGACTTGCGCCGAAGTTCAAGAACGCCTGCTCTTGGGGTACTGGGGCCCGAATGGAGGTCCGGCTGCTGAAGAGCACCTGAAGACTTGCGAGAAATGCTCGGGTTTGTTGCGCTGGAGGGGGAAAAAAGGCGAAGGGGTAGTAAAAGATCCGGCGAAGGCAGCAAAAGATCAGGCTGGTCCCCTTCGTGACTTGCCCCCGTGGGACTATAAGCGTGGCCACTGAGGAAACCGCTCCACAAGCGAAAGACACTCCTCCACCACGAGCGACCATCAAAGCTGCTGCCAAGGCCGCCCGGCCGGCGGCGACGACATTTACCAGCAATGTCCAGTTCAACCCCGGGGCAGGGAAGTTGCCACCTCCGGAGATTCTGGCCATGTACGCTGCGATCGATCCTGAGTATCCCACCTTCCTGCGCCAGTCCTTCACGGCAGAGTTAAAGCGCAACTTCATCTACCAGATGACTACCTGGATCGTAGCCGTTGCGTTTTCCGCCTTTCTGGCTGGGCTGGCCGCGATCATGGCCTACACCGAGCACCCTAAGATGGCGGTGACTTTTATCAGTACGAACATCCTGGGAATTGCCGTCAAACTGCTCGGAAAGTCCAAGCGCGGCAGCTAGTTTTTCGCCTTTGCTTCGCCTATCATGGCGCCATGGTAATTGGCCTCAAGGGCCCGCCTACCGGGCTCTCGGCCGAGGGCAAGATCCTCTTCCTGGGCGCCTGCGAGATCGCGGCCATCCGAACGGCCCGGCTGATACCAGTCAACACCATCGCCTATGGCGATGCCATCAAGGCCAGCGTGGAGATCGCCAGGGACGTCCTCAAGGCCTGTAGAAAGGCAGCTCCGCACCTCTACGAGTAGGTGTGCTACGATTCCGCTCTATGTCTCACGATTCATTGTGGCACGAGATCGTGAGGGTCGTAGGAATCCCGTCCCTCGCCCTGACGGTCATCATCCTGATCAAAGTGGCGACGGCTGCGAAGAAGGTAAGCGGTGAAGATGCCGTCGATTGGGGAATGGACATCGCTGTGCTGGCCACAGGAGCATGTGGCGCCATCTTTGCCAATCGCACGCTCTTTGATAAGTGGGGCGACTCGATGGTCGATTACGGGATCGGCACAGTGATCGTGAGCATCATATTCGTAGGCATTCTGGCGGTGAGACGACGCTGGTTCAACAATCCCCCGGTAGGGAACAAAAGCGTGGCCTTGAACGTCATACTAGGGTTAATCCCTTTAGGGTTAGTGACTGCAATTCTGATCTTGGGCTATACTTTGACCCCTGAAGGGAATTAGGTCGCAGGAGGTAAATGATGACCCCAACACAAGCAATGTTCCTGATCGCGGCCATCGGTGTGGCTTCGGCGTGTATTGTCGGTCTCTTTGCTCCCCTCATGCTCAAGGCGGCTGGCGCCTTCCAGTCGGTCGTAGGCCCGCGCCTGGATCACTTCTTCACTGAGCGCAAGCGCAGACCGGCACTGATTGTCCATTACGCTACGCACGGGCACGCGGTGGCATTGGACGCCGAGGGCCATCCCGTCGAGCATCACAAGACCGAGCAAGAACTCGCCCACCATAACGACTGAAAAGTAGGGAACTGTCTTTGGTAGATCCGCCCGGCTCCTCATGCTGGAGCTGGAGGTGATCTATTCGTGCCCTTTGAACATGCCTTGTACTTGAGCGCCTATGCTCTGGCCTTTCTGGAAACGTCAAGATCCTGAGCCATGTCTGGGAAGCCGTCGGCCGCGACGCCTGCGACGCCTGGTTCGTGATCCGTGTATGGTTCGACGTCCGCTTCGGACGCCGGAAGGGAAGTAGCCTGTAATGCAGTGGCTCATTCAGAACTAAGGCTTCACCTTCGACGCGCTCGAAGATAACTAACAGTTAGTTAGTGTCTGGGTTCCTCAAGCGATCAAGCGTGATCGATTGAGGTTTTCAAGGCGGGATCAGGCTGCGGATTCGGTGGGCGTGTCATCGAGGGCCGAGACTGCCACATGAAAATCGTCGTCCAGCAGATGCTGGTACTTCCGCGCCATCAGGTACATGGTAGAAGGGCTCCAGCCCAAAAGCCGAGCTACGAGCTGAAGATCCTTGGTCTTTTTGAGCATCCGGGTTGCAGCCGTATGGCGTAGATCGTGCATACGGCAGTTGACCCCGGCTAGCTTGCGAACTCTGCTCCAAGCAGTTTTATAAGAGCCCATCGGCTTCAATGGATTCTGTGCGAAGAAGCGTGGTTCTGCCGTTCCTTTCTTAGGCTCGGCGGACATTTCGGTGAAGAACACAAAGTGATCGGGCTGCCGTTCGGGGAACTTGCTCGCCCATTCCAGCAAAGCCCTGGTAGCGCGGTTGTTCAGGAGAACACGACGGTTTCGCCCGTGTTTGGTCTTACTTTTGATCCCAACCGTAAGGACTCGCGCTATGAAATCGATCTGCTTCCAACGCGTATAGCGAAGTTCTGAGAAGCGCATCCCAGTGCAAAGCAGGACTAGCACGAATGTGAAAAGTCCTCGTGAGCGGACGCACCGTTCGCATACTGCTAGCAACCGGCTTTCCTGTTCATGCGTTATCGCGACGCCGAAATCGTCGGAAACCGGCAGGAAGTGTATGTCCATACGGATTCGCTCCCAAGCATGATTTCTTCTGAGAATTCCCCGTAGCGTTGCGACATCGTGATTGACGCTCGCCGGGGCATAGTTCTTCCTTAGTTGAGCATCCTGGTAGTTGCGAACATCCATTGGTGTGATCTCTGTGACTAGTTTCGAGCCGAACACTGGCAAGAGATGAGCCACGTTCATGCGGTGGTATGTGCCCTTTTTGATCTCTAGGAATCCCTTTGCGCCTTCCGCAAAGTTCTTCGGTCGAGTTGTGAGAGGTGTCAGATTTCGACCGCTGATAACTTCGTTCCGATGTGCAGTCATCGCAGCGATCGCGGCGTGCTTTTTGGATTGTTTTGAACTCCGGCGGTAGCGCCTTCGGTCAACTTCGAACTCGTAGTGCCAGAAGCTGGAATTCTTCGGCTTGAAGACGTGCATTTGCCTGCTCCTTTCCTTGGATAACTAACCAGTAAAAGAAGTATGCACAGCCGGAGGGGGCCCGACAAGACGCCAAATCGGTAATAGGAAAGGAGTACACAAACAAACTGTTAGTTAGGTAAGCACAACAAAATACATGCATTAATACTACTGTCGACTGGTCACCCTCAATTGCGATGCCAAAGCGCA
Organism: uncultured Acidobacteriaceae bacterium; assembly: GCA_963782175.1. GTDB lineage: Bacteria > Acidobacteriota > Terriglobia > Terriglobales > Acidobacteriaceae > Silvibacterium. The sequence goes on along the minus strand of CAWAIX010000001.1, from coordinate 129,591 downwards.
GGGCCACGCCAGATGATGTACTAACTAATAACTATTACTCGTTGAGTAAATAGTCATGGAGAAAGAAACGTGGAGAAAAACAAAAGCAGCCGTCTACTGACGGTTGCTGAAGCCGCTCAGCGGTTGTCCGTGAAGCCCTCGACCATTCGATCCTGGATCCTGAAGCGCCAGAAGATCGATGTTGTAAAGGTGGGCGGTGCGTCAGGATCACTGAGGAATCGGTTGAACGGTTCATCAATGAGAACAAAATACCAGCCGAGGAGCAGTGATGACGAGACAGGAACTCGATAAACGTTATAAGGAACTCGAAGACTGGCTAGCGTCGACGGTGCCGACGCTGGCTGCGGCCATTCGCCCCGCCGTGGGGCTGGTGGTGATCGACGAGACACAGTTAGCGAAGGAATTGACAGACGAAGGCTTGCGCAGGTTCGGCGCTCTTGTTAAGGTTTGCTGTCGGTATGGCGCCACCGTCGTGGTTGGCAACAGCAGCCGCTGGATGATCGCGGAAGACCCTAAAAAGGATTAGGGATCTTAGGGGAAAATGAGGGGGATCCACCTCACTTTCCACCTTTAGTGACGACATTTCGCAGCACATTGCCGACATCGGAATCTCAATAGATAGTGTCTGATATCAAACAACGCCAATGAATTGCGGTGGAGATCCCACGATCGATAAACGAGTGCTCTCGACTCTTAATCGACAGGTTGTAGGTTCGATTCCTACCGCGTCCACCATTCTAATGAACGATTTAATGGACCTTGCTGCTGCTGGCGTTGTCGCGTACCGGTAAAATACCGGGGACCCCGAAGGAAATATTGGAGATTCTGAGCGGCTCGCTGCCTCAACGACGCTGCGCAGATCTTCGAGTCCGTAATGTGCGTAGCGTGCTGCCGTGGCGAATTACAATGGCCATCAGCCGCCGATTAGCAAATTGTTGCTAGAAGTTCACGCGCAAGGACGCCTGCAGCTGCCTGGCTGGCCCGGTGAAGTTGGGGGTCGCAAAGGTGGGATTTGCAGGGCTCCCGATGTGGTCTCCATATTGACGCGGTATCGGACCAAGAAAATCGGCGGCGCCGTACACCTGATCGATGTTCTGCACATTTGTATGGTTGAAGAGATTGAAGGCTTCCAAGCTGGCTTGCGCGGTGAAGCGCTCGCCGATGTGGAAGAGCCTCTGCAGACGGACGTCTGTGTCATAGTACGAGGCTCCGCGGTACGAGTTGCGGCCTACGGTGCCCGTTCGGTCAGAGAAGGGAAATCCATCGCCGTTGACGTCGAATCCGGCGAGGATCGAATAATACCTCGGGGTCTGAAGAGTGCTGAGCATGGAAAGCGTTAAGTTACGCATCAGCATCGGCCATTCAGCGGGGCTTTCCGCCAGGAAAGAGAGCACCGCGCGGTGACGGATGTCGTTATCGCCGACGGCCCGATCGCCATTTGGATCGAGATAATTCTGCGGCGTGTCGGTGAGTTGCACGTCCGTCGAGATGTCGATCGATTTTGAGTAGGTGTAGTTGGCGAGCACGCTGTAGTGACGGGCAAAGTTCTTGCGCACGCTCAAGATGCCTCCGTTGTAGATGGAGAAGCCGGTGGGTGTTGCAATCAACGCGAAGCCGAAACGCGGATCGGCGGGCGTGAAGGCCTGGCGACCGTCCGGAAGGTTTCCGGCAGGCAGGCCATTCACGCTGTAGTAGACGGGCAGATCGATCGCGTGGACATATTGATAGCCGGCGGTGAGCAACCATCCTCCGCCGAGTTGGCTCTCCACTTCAAGGCTTGCCTGCTCGGAATAGGGGTTGGGAAACCTGCGTGCGATGTATCCGAGGGGGAACTGCTGGAGCTCGTTCGGTGACGGATAGACTCCGCCAGAAGTGAAGCTGCGAAAGGCCTGCGATGCGAGAAACGGACCCGAGACACCGACGACTCCCGACGCTCCCAGCCCAACGACGCCGTTAGGCTTGTTGAAGTTAGGCACCAGCGGGTTGTCCATTGATGTGAAGGCAGAAGCGCCCTGCCAGCCGACCATAAGGTCGCTGTAATCCCACGGCCCGGTGAAATAGCCGAAGCCGGCGCGGATCACCTGTTTGCCGCCATTGAGCGCATAGGCAACGCCAACGCGAGGCTGAACGTTGCCGTAGTTGGTGGCATTCATTGGGCCAATCACGCGCACGTCCGTTGCCGACGGGAATATGTCGAAGTCATATCGCAGGCCAAATGTGAGCGAAAGGTTGGGCGTGGCCCTCCATTGATCCTGTCCGTAGAAATTCGCCAGTCGATGCCAGAACTTCATGCTTGTTGAATTGACGAATGCTGGTGCAGCGGAGCCAGCATAGAGCGATCCCGCGAATGGTAAGGGCCGCGCAGGAACTTGTTGGCCAAAGTAAGAACGCGGCTGAAGAAAGAGAAACTGTACCGGCGTGCCGGGACCAAACGGCGTGCCGGCAAACTCGCCCGCGCCAAAGAAGCTTTGCGGCGTGAAGATGGCCGCGCCGGGACTGAAAAATGTCGTGTCGGCGGAGATCCAGACCGGTTCGAAGCCGCCGCCGAATTTGAATGAGTGAGAACCCCGAACATAGGTCATGTTCTCCTGCGCTTCGAAACTCGGCTCGTGGTAATAAGAGACGCTGCCGGTAAATCCGCCGCTGACCAATGTGTCCGAGACATCAAGCGTAGGCTCAAATCCAGCGCCTGTGGGCGTGAGATGAAAGAGCCGATCGCCGAAGGCGAGGATGCTTTCCGAAGTCCATTTCGGGTTGAAGATGTGCAGATAGTTCCCGAAGACGCTCTGGTCGCGCACCGGATTATTTCTATAAGTCGAGGGCAGCCCCTGACCAGGAGCCGCCGTCGGAGCGTTCTCCTTGCGATCATCGCTAAAGAGATACCCGACGTTGAGAACGTTCCTCTCGTTGAAAACCTGGGTGATCTTTCCAATCGCCTTGTCGTAGTTATCGATCTCTAATATTGAATTCAATGCTTCCGGCGCGAGCCCGAACTGCTCCTTCACTTGATTGATGCTGGGCGTGCCGGGTCCCATGCAGCCGGGATTATTAAGACATCCCAGAATAAATGTCGAGAAGGTGGGCGATGCCGCGCGGCGCTGGCCTTCATATCCGACAAAATAGAAGGTCTTATCCCTCCGTACAGGTCCGCCGACGTTCGCTCCGAACTGATTGACGCGAAGGGTGTTGAGACCCGGGGCCGAAAGCGGATTGTCGGCATCGAGAGCGTCGTTGCGGAAATATTCGTACAGCGATCCATGTAGATTGTTGCTTCCCGATTTTGTAATCGTGTTGACTACAGATCCCAGGTTGCGGCCGTTGTCTCCTGCAAATGGGCCGTCGACTACACGAAATTCCTGCACCCAATCGAGTGACGGGCTCGCGCGCTGCACGCCTGACAGGCTGACCGTATAGTCGGTTCCATCCAGACCGAAAAATGAGCTGTGGGTTTCTCGGAGACCACCGAAGCTAAGCTGCAGCACTGTTTCCAGAAACGGAGATTGCGCGGCGGTAGCGGTGCTGCGTCCGACATTTGCCGTAGGCGTGAGCAACACAAAGTCGACGAAGTCGCGGCCGGCGATGGGGAGATCCTCAATTTGTTTGGGCCGAATGACCTGGCTGGTCTCTGTCTTCTGTGTGTCGACTAAAACCGAGGAGGATTCAGAGACGGAGACGCTCTGCTTCACCGTAGCGACTCCCAGCTGCGCCGAAACAGATGCGACCTGGCCGACGGTCAACGTAAGCGGCTGCTCGTAATCGCTGAATCCGTTCGCCTGTACCTTCAGTAGATAGTCGCCCGCGGAGAGCGCAGTCAGGACTGCCAGACCCAACCGGTCGGCAGACTGATTGCGAACGATCCCCGTGCTCTGATTGTTGAGCGTGACATTAGCATTGGACACGACTCTTCCAGTCGGATCTGTGACAGTCACGTTCAGTGTTGCAAGCTGCTGCGCTGAAAGAACTGAGGCTCCGAACAGCACGAACAGCAGGGAGAACTTCTGCGATAGATTGCGTATCATAACTGGCTCTCAAAATTGATTTCTGCATTGGGCTGCGCCGGGCAGCCTCATATTTGTTGTTTCGTTGCCCAGAACCGCGGCGTTGGGTTACATCCCCGACTCGCGTATCCCGGCAAGCCGGTTCTTCGGCTCATAACCGCTGAGAGCGAGCCGCTTGCCATGCATGCGATGAACCTCGTCCGAAACCGGGTGGACGCCGGACGTCGTAACCCAGCGGTTGTAGAAGTTGAAGAGCGCGACGACCATGATGGTGTAGTAGATTGCTTCGTCGCTCCAACCCAGACCACGCAATGCCGCGACATCGCTCTCTGCCATCTCCGGCAAGTGCTTCGTCATTTTGCGGGCGAAGCGCATCAACGCTTTCTCAGCTTCAGGAAGCGGCGATGACTCGACATCATCAAGCACCGAACGCACCAGTTCCTCGCTGCCCAACATTTCAGCCGCGACTGCGGCGTGTGACCGCCAGCAGAACTCACACTCGTTGGTCCACGAGGTGTAGGCGGCAATGAGTTCGCGCAGGCCGCCGCTGATCGTCGAAGGGCCGCGCATCACGCCTTCAGTAAAACTGGCGAGATGAGAAGTGACCTCAGGCCGAAATGCGAAGAGATGCCAGATCTGCCAGTGTTCGCGACCGGAGTCCCTGGCAACACGGATGAGATCGGCATAAGGGCTTGGCTGCGGGTTTGCTTCTACATCGGGGAGATAGGTCGGAGGTTGCTCAGTTGCCTTCAAAGGATGCTCCTGTTTCGGGGATGGGAGGTGGTGGGACCCGCAATCCAGAGTCGCCTTTTCGCTCTATGGATGGGGTCGAGTCATGTGCCGAGTAGCGATACACCGGCAAGAGCAACATGCCGAAGGCTGCGAGGGCAGTGATGGACGAAAAGATCGAGAGTATTCCGGTGTACGATCCGGTTTTGTCGTAGAGATACCCCAGCAGAAGTGGTGCAATGGCGCCAGAGACGGCGAACCCGCTGTAGACCAGTCCGTACAACGTAGAGAACGAGCGCATTCCGAAGTAGCGCCTGAGCATGTATGGGATGAGATCGAGTTCGCAGCCCATCCCAAGTCCCGCAATGAGAGCTGCGGGCGCGGCTGCGTGAAAGGATTGCGCGTGGGCAAGCAGAAAAATCCCACCGCCCGCAGCGAGCATGGAGAAGGTGGCGATATGTGAGCCTTCGAGATAATCCAACAGCCACCCTAGCAACAGGCGGCCTCCCAGACTCGACGCACCGAGTATAGAGACAATGAGCGCGGCGTCGGCGGGCTTGATGCCGCGGTCGTTCAGCATAGGTGCGAGGTGAGCAAGCGCGCCGTTTTCGCTTAGCGAGATACAGCACACGCCTAGCACCAACAGCCAGAAGCTGCGCGACGCCAGACCCTCGCGCCACGTCGCGCCCGAGGCGTGAATGTTGCCTGCTTTTTTCTCCTGGCCGTGACTAAGACGCGTGGGAGAAGAGCGCGCGAATCGCAGTGTAAGGGGTACTCCGATGAGCAAGGGCAGCGCCGCGAGTATCAAATACGTGTGCCGCCAACCGTAGCTCGCGATCAAATGCTGCACCAGAGGAGGAACAAAGAAAGATCCGACACCCGATCCCGCGACAACAATCGACAATGCCATGCCAAGACGCTGTTCAAACCACCCCGCCACGACGCGCGCATAGCCAAGCTGATATGTGCCGGAACCCGCAACGCCGATAAAGACGGCGGTGATGTAGAACTGGGCCAGATGCGGTGTGAGCCAGGCGAGCGACGCCACTCCCGCGCCGAAGCACGCCATGAACAAGGCGATGATTTTTCGCGGCTCGAAGCGGTCAAAGAGCTTGCCCATGAACGGCGAACAGAACGCCACAGAAATGGCCGCAAGACTAAATGCCTGTGAGATCTGCTGGCGATTCCAGCCGAACTCCTGCTGCAGGGGCTTCACCATCAGGCTGAAGCTGTAGATGAAGACCGTGGCAAAACCGACAAGCACACCCACGTGGCAAGCAAGCACCACGCGCCATCCCTCGTATCGAGGACTGCTCTCCAGGCGAGAATCGGAGTTATTCGAGGATGGTGCCTGAGCCATAAGCGCTGAATATCCAGGTAACGAAAAGAACGGGTGTCACGCATCATCAAGTAGCGCCCACACCGGTCACAACCATCCTGAGTTTGGTACTTCTCTCGTTCTTTTGGTTGAGGTGCGTTTCACGTCGGCTGACTTACTATCCCGAAGGTCGGGCCACTGCTTTCAACAGCGCCGACTTATTCTTGGGAGACTGGAAGCACCTATGGCTTATATTGACTTGCCGATCGCAGCGGAGCTTGGCCGGGAATTTCCCGGGATCCTTGGTCCCATGACCTTTCGTCCGGAGACCGCCGCTCCGATCAATGAACTGGCAAATATTCTGTTGCGTGGCGAGAGCACGCTGACGCGAGGCGAGCGCGAGCTAATTGCGACACACGTCTCCTGGAAGAATGACTGCTTCTTCTGCCAGACAATTCACGGCGCAGTGGCCGCAGCCCAGCTCGGCCAAAACGAAAAGCTCGTGCAGACTGTGAAGACTGACTGGGCGATTGCGGAGATTTCCCCCAAGCTGAAGGCGCTATTGAATATAGCCGGAAAGGTTCAAGAGGGTGGAAAGCAAGTGACTGCGCAGGACGTTGAGGCTGCACGTCAGCAAGGCGCTACCGACCGCGAGATTCACGACACGGTTCTGATCGCCGCCATGTTCTGCATGTGCAATCGCTACGTCGATGGCCTCGGCACATGGGCGCCTCAGGAGGCGGACGTATACCGGGTGCGCGCCGCGGAAATCGTGGAACACGGCTATTCCGCCGTGACTGAGGCAGCAACGGCACTTGTACCGCGTTGACGTTTGGAGTGCGGTACAAGGGGTGCAGAGGCCTCTGAAGTCAGAAGGCGCCGAGGGGTTCAGTGCCTGGTGGCTGCTGCGTTTCGCGAGGTACGGGGCCGGACCCGCCTCAGTCCTCCGTTGTTGACAAATCGCCGAGTCACGCATAGAACTCTCAGGGAAACTCGAGCGCGGAGCTCAATTCTGGAATTGTTGGCGAATGACAGCCAATTCGGAAACTATGTTCTGCTGCGCACAGGAAGTCTGCCTCTCGGCAGGCTAAATTCTCAATTGACGATAACAGGGCTTAGTGCTCATTGTGCCCATCTCGCGCGAATGGAGTTCGCATCTTCATAACCCCTGCAGATGTGCCGCTTCGCCCAATCTCACGGGGCGAAGTAGCCGGAGAGATCGAGGATGAGGTTTCCCTGGCCGGGAGAGTAACTATCGACGGCTCCGTTATTGGTCGGGACGAGGGCCATGTTGGAGGTAACGGCTCCGTCATAGGCGTTGAGGGTAGAGACGTAAGGTTGACTTTCGCCGGCAGGCCAGAGAGTGAGATAGGACAGTGATCCGGTAGGCACTACCGTTGCGTTGAGTACATAGGCTGCGGCCGTCGATGGCGGCGCGCAGGAGCTGCCCTCCACGCTGACCGTTAAAGTTCCGGGGAACGGCGGGATCGACTGGCGGGTATCGATGACGCGGCAGGGCGTGACAGGGTAGAGCGACAGGCCTCCAGTGGCCGGAGGCGCAAAGTAGCCGTTGACGTCGAGGATTACGTCGGCGTCGTCATGCACATAGACGGAGATCTCTCCGCTGGTGCCGGCGGGAACGATGGCTGCGTTTGCTGTGATGGCGCCGGTGGAGGAATTCAGAGTGGAGACATAGGGCTGTGTTTCTCCAGTGGGCCAGGTGGTGAGGTAGTTCAGTGTCTTGTGCGGCACAGCGGTGACGTTCAGTGAGTAGGCCTTTGCCGTGGAGGGAATGCTGCAGCCGCTCGAGAGGATGGGGAAGGCCCGGCTGCCGCCGCCGGAGATGAATGGTCCTCCGAGCGGGCCGGTGACGTTGCGCGTGTCGGCGATGCGGCAGGGCGTGAGTGGATAGAAGGCAAGGGCGGAAGTGTTCGAAGCGGCGACAAAGTAACCGTCGATGTCGATGATGACCTGAGTGGTATCGCTGACGTAGACGCTGACTCCGCCGTTGGTACCGGCAGGAGTGACGGCGGCATTGGCCTTCACGCGTCCGTCATAGGAGTTGAGGGTCGATACGTAAGGCTGGGTTTCTCCCGTGGGCCAGAGGGTCAGGTAATTGAGGGATTTATTCGGGACCACGGTGACGTTGAGTGAATAGGCCAAAGCGGTCGACGGGATGTTGCAGGTGCTTTGCGGAATGTCGAAGGCGCGGCTGCTACCCGCGGCCATTTCAGGCCCGCCGAAGGCGCCGGTGGGGTTGCGCGTGTCTGCAACGCGGCACGGAGTGACCGGAATGAAGCGCAGGGCGGGCGGTGCGGTAGTGGAATTGATGGTGTACGCGGCCGAAGCCACGGCGCTTGTGGCGTAGCCATTTGCCATCGCGATGGCCTCGATGGTTTCCGTGGAGGAAACGGTGATGGCGCCGGTGTACTTGGTGGAGGAAGTAGTCGGCGTAGTTCCGTTGCTTGTGTAGTAGATCGCGGCGTCCGGTGTCGCATCGGTGATGGTGACGGACTGCGCGCTGGTGTAGGTTCCGGCTGCGGGAGTAAAGACGGGCGTGGCCGCTGCTGCCTGTGCCGTGACGCTAAGTTTGATTGCGGCCGAAGTGCTGGCGACGAAGTCCGCGTCGCCGGGGTATGAGGCTGTGACGCTATAGCTACCCGCAGCGAGCGATGAGGTAGAGAATGCCGCCTGACCGGTGGAACCAAGGACAGCGTTTCCAAGGAGGGTCGAGCCGTTATAGAAGGATACTGTGCCTGTGGGGATGGTCTTGTTGCCTGAAGGTCCAGTTACTGTAGCCGTAAAAGTTACGGTTTGACCCACGGTGATAGAGGAGGTACTGGTCGAAATCGCTGTGGTGGAAGCGACGGGACTCTTTGATGCGGTCTGGCTGAGAAGTTCGACGTTGCCAAAGAGGATGTCTGGCTTGCCGTCGCCATTAAGATCGAGTGCAGTAGCTGGACCGCCAAGATTCAAATAAAAACTTTCGACCGGGCCAACGATTGAGGAGTAACTATTTGTTTGCAGAGTGCCGTCGCCATTACCGAATGCGATTCCGCTCTGCAGGGGACCAAGGAATCCGGCAGTCGCGACGTCAAGCTTTCCGTCTCCGTTGAAGTCGGCTACGGCGAGGCCAATACCAAAAAGAAACTGCGTGGTATAGGCGGTGATGCCCGGTTTTTTAAAGGTGCCGTCGCCATTTCCGAGAGCTATCGCGATCTGAAGATTTCCAGTATCAGCGTCCGGCTGAAGCGCGACGAGATCGAGGGTCCCATCGTTATTCATATCTGCGAGGACAATCGGGGCTGATTGTGTGCCGTAAATGATGCCTCCCGGAGTAACTCCGTCAACGGTTGTCGGAGCATTAAAGGTGCCGTCGCCCTTGCCCAGGTAAGTCTGGAGGGTAAAGCTCTCGCCGTTTTCGGACAGTCCGGAAAGAATGAACAGATCGGGATAGCCGTCCTTGTTGATGTCGGCAATGAGGGGGAGTTGGTAGGCTCCGGGATTCGGGAGGGTAGAGCCCGAGTAAAGCTGGAGAAAGTGTGATGTGGTCTGAAAGGTGCCATTACCGTTGCCCAACTGAATGCCGATTCCCGCATAGTTGGTTCCGGTTTTGTAACTGGTCGTCGTGTAGAGATAGACGAGATCGAGTTTGCCGTCGTGGTTTATATCGGCCAAGCGAATGCCCGAGACAGCGGGATTGACATCGAAATCCGGCGACTTAAGAAATGCGGGCGCGGGAATGAATTGCGGTGTATTGAAGCTGCCATCGTCGCGGGCCAGGGCAACGAAGACTCCCGGGACGTAGCCCGGGCCATAGAAATTCTGCCCCACATATACAAGGTCGGCGTGATTGTCGCCGTCAACATCGCCGACGGAATAAGAGTCGATGTTGTAGATGTTGTATTGCGATCCGTTGATGGAGATGGGAGTAGTAACGAGCTTCTGACCCGCGGTGAAGTTACCCTTGCCATCTCCGAGATAGGGAGTAAATGAAAGGTCGTTGTTGACGCCGACTGCGTCCGTTATGTTGTCGTCATTCAGGTCGCCAAGGTTGGTTCCCGTGTACGTGAACTGCTGGGCGGGCGCGCCGCGGAAGGTGCCGTCTCCGTTGCCCATCAGCGCGTACCCCATGTTGAACTCGAACTGATCACCTCCAAGCGTGCCATTGTTCCCGGAGCCCGAATAGAGATCGATATTGCCATCCCCATCGATATCCTGGGCAACGAGATAGCCAGCATTGCCGATGGTGCCGTAGCCGCCCTTCAGGGTGAAGGTTCCGTCACCGTTTCCAAGGAAGATCTGAATGGTCGCTCCATTATTCAAAGCGAGATCAGGTTTGCCATCCTTGTTGAAGTCGGCGGCAACAACGTAGGGGCTGTACTGGGAGGTGCCGGACTCCGCCGGGAAAGCGACCTTGGACGACTGGTCGAATGTGCCGTCTCCATTGCCGAACAGAATGATTCCCGCCGAGGAGACAAGGTCCTTGTGGCCGGAACCGCGGAGGTCGGCGCTAGTGAGCCCGTAGTAAGCCATGAAAGTCCCGGTACCAGAAGGCGGAGTTACGGCATAGGACTTCACAGGTTGAAAAGTGCCATCTCCTTTACCGGCCAGGAAGCTGATGTAGTAGGTAGGGCCGCTTGTATTGATATTGGCGATTGAGGACGCGACGATGTCTTTCTTGCCGTCTCCATTGAAGTCGTCGATAACGGCGCTGACGGCGATATCACCAGGCAGGTCGATCTCAGTGGGCACTGGAAATGAGCCATCGGATTTTCCAAGAGAGATGCTGAGGGTGGCATTCCCGCTAAGTTCGAGCGGATCGTTGATCAGGACCAGATCGCTGTTGCCATCGCCATTCAGATCGGCAGTGGTCAGATCGACCACACTCTTCGGCTCACCGATGGAACTGAAGCTTTTGAAGGTGTCATCCGCGTTGGCGACCGAGGTAAAGACCTGATTCTGACCGGTGGTCAGATCGTAAAAGTTTCCAGCGTAGACGCGGAGGCCAGTGGAGGTGTAGCCGAAGGCGAACTCCCGGGAGGTGAGGCCGGTCGTGGCGTTTCCACAGCCGGCAGGGTAATGGCCGCCTGTTGTAGTAAGACCTGCCGCGGTATGCAGAACCTGTTCGTAGTGAGGTGTCGATCCGACGAGCGTGTAGCTGAAGACCGGCCCATTAAAATTCACGGTATAAGCGCCGTCGTTCAGCGACAGCGAGCAGTCGGGCTGCTGGGCGAGGACCATCAGGTGGTTGTCAGCAAGGACGACTGCTGTGAGATTGCCAACAAAGCCAGCGGCGGGAGAGACCGGATTGGTAGTCGAGGCGAGAAATCCGGCCAGCCTTGCCCACAGTTCCCGTACAGAAAGGTCGCGTCCGCGTGGGTGCAACTGCGACTCGATCTGCCGAAGGATTCCCATCCGCTGTTCTATGGTGGAGTTGGGAAATCGGCGCGCAACGGCTTCCAAATCAGGCCTGCCAGCGTGTATCGAAGATCGATAGAACGGGAACAGAACGATCATGGTGAGGATGGCAAGCGACAGGCAGATAAGGCTGAATCGAACCAAACGCAGGTGCACGGGACCTCCTAAGCGGCGAGCGGCCAACGATCGGCCTCGATACGCGCTTACAAAGCTCGGTTTTCTTTCGGGGGCTGGGGTGGGGGCAGAACACTTCTACGCAATTTTGCACATCACTGTCAAGAAATGAGGCCCCGCCGCCGAATCAAGATTCAGTTCCCAAGGCCCATGGCTTTGTTTGGCAGGTATTCGCTTTGCGTCAGGCGCGCCGGTGGCGAACCAATGGACGAGCCCAAAGAAACGGGGCGCCACCCTTTGGCGCCCCAAAAGTCCGGTTCTACCTTGTCGAAGGGCAAAACCGTCGGATTCGATGTATAGGGCGCCGTTCGAAGTTGCTCGCCTCCAGGCTTTCTTAAGACATCATCACATTCAATTCATGCAACGGCAACCAACAGTGATGCTGCGGGATGCCGCCAACCTGATCGGCTTCGGCATCAAATGTGTGGCTCCGATCCATCGTGTTTACCAGAAAAAAGTCCCCTTATTTTTCTGGATCACAAGCCTTCGAGTCATTCGAGCGAGCGGAGGCTGGTCAAACGTACACCTGGCGGTGCGGGAAATCACTGCATCATTTTGCCGCCTGGGCTAACATGCTTGCTATGGAAACGGTCGACAGAGCGAAAGAACTGGCAGCGCAGCGCAGCCTGGAATTTATTCAGGACGGCATGGTCGTGGGAATGGGGTCGGGAACCACTGCGACGCACTTTATCAAGCTGCTCGGAGAGCGGGTTAAGCAGGGTTTGAAGGTCCGCGGTATATCTTCGTCGCGAGCAAGCGAGGAACTGGCGCGGTCGCTCGGTATTCCTGTGATCGACTTTTACCAAGCCACGGAAATCGATGTAACGATCGATGGCGCCGATGAGACGACGCACCAACTGGATCTGATCAAAGGCGGGGGAGGCGCGCTACTGCGCGAGAAGATTGTGGCGAGCGCCTCCAAGCTTTTCGTCGTTGTTGCGGATTCACGGAAGCTTGTCGAGCACCTCGGAAAATTTCCGTTGCCCGTCGAGGTAATCCAAATGGCCGCTCCACTGGTGGCGAAGAGACTCGAGGCACTTGGTGTGAGGCCGGCTGTAAGGCGGACCAGTGCCGGTGACGACTACATAACCGATGAGGGCAATCTGATTCTGGACTGCGCCTGTGGTGAGATCGACGATCCGCACAAGCTGGCAGCTGAGATACGGCAGATCGTCGGCGTTGTCGAGCACGGATTGTTCCTCGGCATGGCAAACATCGCACTCATAGCCAGCGATACGGACGTGAAGGAGCTGACACGCAGCTGATCAGCCAGTACATCTCTCGCGCAACGAAGCGAGCCATTCCCGATAGGTAGGGTCGGGCACCAGCGCTATGAACCTTTGCCAGTTCTCAGGCGCTTCTCTTTTTGAGCAGCCGAGGCAGGAAGCGAAGGTGCTCCAGAGCAGCTTGAGATCGCTGCTCCACGTCGCGTTCCGCATGTAGTCGAAGTCGATACGGGCCTTGGCTGGCTTGATGACGATTTCGTAGAAAATCTCGAGGTCGCACTCGTCGATATTGACCAGCAATTCTTCTTCATGCCGGAAGGCAAGCGTTGCGGGGCCGGTGATGCCAGGGCGCGCAGTCATCAGCAAGGCTTCGTGATGCGGCAGCTTGGGCCGGGGTCCGACGAGGCTCATGTCACCTTTCAGCACGTTCCAGAATTGCGGCAGCTCGTCGAGCTTGTATCGGCGCAGAAAGGCGCCGATTCGAGTGATCCGCGCATCGCCGCTCACTGTAATGTGCGAGCCTGAATGATCCTCCGCTCGCATGGAGCGGAACTTGTACAGCGTAAATTCCTCTCCATCGCGTCCCATTCTCCTTTGACGGAACAACACCGGTCCCGAAGAAGTGAGGCGAACCAAAAGGGCAATGACAACCAGGAGCGGGGAAAATATCAAGATGGCGGCGCCGGCAACGGCGCAGTCGAAAAAACGACGGGACTTCGACATCGCCCACGGGCTTGCCATCTGGACGAGCAGAAACGCCGATCGAGACGAACGAATGGCAGTCTCTATATCGGATTGAGAGGTTTGCGCTTCCGTGAGCCGGCCGTTTCCGGCGGCACCGGAAGAAAGAGTCGCGTCGGCGGAAGAAGTCTCCGCGAACGGAAATGCAGCCATAAGAGAAGGAACTCTCCAGGGTCGAAATTTGACGAGCGAGACACAATTGCAATCAGGCCCGGCGTGGGCAGACCGGATCTAACTTGCTTCGGCGAAAACTTACTCGTGCAAACCAAACTCCCCGGATGTTTCTCATCCAAGTGAGCCGTTGCGGGCGAACGGCGGTTCATGTAAGCCCGCGCATACGCTGTCCATCTAATAAATCTGATGCTCGATTCCCGAGATGCGACGCCTTCGGGGGTGTGGATCGATTTCACGACCACAGCTGAGATCTTCTATTCGTAACCGCCATGCATCACTCTAGCCTCTGGCCCGGCGCGTGTCCAGGCGAGCGATGGCGGGAAATGTTACGCGCGATTGTACCAGCGTCGTTCCGTCGAACAGGCAATGGGCCGAGAGTGGTCTTGACCACGCGGGAGACTGCGCGACGTAAAATACTGGCATCCTGATTGCATCCCGGCAGTCTATTCTGGCCCGGCTGCGGAGAGATCCGGAGAGCAACAGGCTCGAACTGATTCGAGTGAGGGAACAGCAAGCCGCGAACGCGGAGTCTTGCCTTGCGGCGCAGCGAAATGTTCTTGGAAGGCATTCTGCGTCCGCTTGGGGTCGCGGTGATCACCGCGGCGGTTCTGGCAGCCGTGTTGACGATGGTCCCGAACATCGCGGGCAAGTGTTGTCTTCTTTGCGGCGCCGTTGCCGGTCTTGGGCTGATGCTGTGGCGCTGGCAACTGCGCGCAGAGGATCGCGCCGTTATTCGGAGGCTTGTTGAACATCTCTCTCCGGTCGGTACACCGGCGGAGGCGAGCCACTGATGCCGTGAAGATTCTATTTGCAACTGCAAGGATTACAAAACTCGTGCTGCAGCGATCAGATCGGCGACGAAAAGTCTCCGCTCGCGCTCGCGATCCTCATCCGTCTGCGCGCGGAGGATGGAAGACGGATGCACAGTGGCAAGGATCGGAGGGTATCCGAAAACTTCCATGATTCTGCCGCGATCTTTGGTGACGCGGAACGATGCGCCCAGCACGGATTGCGCGGCGGTGGCTCCGAGGCAGACGATCAGCTTCGGTTTGACGGCTTCGATTTCGGCGACGAGCCAGGGGCGGCATGCCGCGATCTCCCGCATCACTCTAGCCTCTGGCCCGGCGCGTGTCCAGGCGAGCGATGGCGGGAAATGTCACACGCGGTTATACCAGCGTCGTGCCGCCGAACAGGCAATGGGCCAAGAGCGGTCTTGACTACACGCGGAGACTGCGCGACGTAAAATACTGGCATCCTGATTGCATCCCGGCAGTCTATTCTGGCCCGGCTGCGGAGAGATCCGGAGAGCAACAGGCTCGAACTGATTCGAGTGAGGGAACAGCAAGCCGCGAACGCGGAGTCTTGCCTTGCGGCGCAGCGAAATGTTCTTGGAAGGCATTCTGCGTCCGCTTGGGGTCGCGGTGATCACCGCGGCGGTTCTGGCAGCCGTGTTGACGATGGTCCCGAACATCGCGGGCAAGTGTTGTCTTCTTTGCGGCGCCGTTGCCGGTCTTGGGCTAGATGCTGTGGCGCTGGCAACTGCGCGCAGAGGATCGCGCCGTTATTCGGAGGCTTGTTGAACATCTCTCTCCGGTCGGTACACCGGCGGAGGCGAGCCACTGATGCCGTGAAGATTCTATTTGCAACTGCAAGGATTACAAAACTCGTGCTGCAGCGATCAGATCGGCGACGAAAAGTCCCCGCTCGCGCTCGCGATCCTCATCCGTCTGCGCGCGGAGGATGGAAGACGGATGCACAGTGGCAAGGATCGGAGGGTATCCGAAAACTTCCATGATTCTGCCGCGATCTTTGGTGACGCGGAACGATGCGCCCAGCATAGATTGCGCGGCAGTGGCTCCGAGGCAGACGATCACCTTCGGTTTGACGGCTTCGATTTCGGCGACGAGCCAGGGGCGGCATGCCGCGATTTCCCGCATGCTGGGCTTTTTGTGGATGCGGCGTTTGCCGCGAGGCTCCCACTTGAAATGCTTTACGGCGTTGGTCACGTAAGCGGCTTTGCGATCAATGCCGGCCTCCTCCATGCAGGCATCAAGCAGGCGGCCTGCGGGGCCGACGAAAGGCTGACCGGCCAGGTCTTCCTGATCCCCAGGCTGCTCGCCCACAAACAGGATGGTGGATGAAGGCCAGCCTTCGCCAAAGACGGTCTGGGTTGCACTGCGGTGGAGGTCGCAGCCCCGGCAGTCTTTTGCGGCCTGCTCGAGCGAATGCAGATCGTGGCGTTGGGGAAGAAAATCAAGCGCGGAGGTTTTTAGAGCCCCTGGCGGCATATTGCCTTCGATGCCGATTGCGTATTGAGAGCCAACAGAATGCATTCGCCCGGCCCCGCGGTAATATGCGAGGCCGGGATTGATCAATCAGGCTGCGGTCGCAGCTTTTCCGGTGCTTCCCGCAGAAGGGTTGACGTTGTCGGAGATCTGCGTGAGGAGTTTATCGGCGTGCTCCTCCTCCTGAAGCGTCTGGTTCAGCAGTTGAGCGTGGCCTGTTTCACCGAGAATCCGTGCCCAGTTGCGCAGCGTACCGTAGGACGCCATCTCGAAGTGCTCGACGCCCTGTCCAGCGGCGATCAGAGCCGCATCGCGAACCGAGTCATCGTCGATGTCTCCAATGATTGATTCAGTTTCATCGACCATGGTGTCAAGGACTTTGCACTTGATGTCGTCGGTATCGTCCGCGCTTTCGCTCAGAATCTGCTCAAGACGCTGTACGTGTACCTTAGTCTCCTGAAGATGAGACTGGAAGGCCTGCTTTAACTGCTGGTCCGTAGACTTGTCGATCATCTTCGGCAGGGCGTCAGTGATCTGGCGCTCAGCCGAGAGCATGGTCTTGAGCTTGTGGACGTAGAGTTCGCGAAGGCTGTCAATGTTCTCGGAAAAGAACTTCATAAAATCTCCTCTTGGTCGAAGCTGCACCGCTGGGTCTGGCATCGCGGGTTGGGGGTTATCTTCTCTCCATCTCCGCTTACGCTCCGCGAAGGAGCCAAGTATCGATGGTTGGGGTGGGGCCGGTCGACGCGCGGACCAGTGCACTCTTTGCAGCAGTTCGTTCTAAACCGTCGGATGCGGTCAAAAGAAGAAAAGAAGCCTTTGCTTCGGGATGGGAGGGCGACGTCAATTCACCGGAGGGGCCAGGGCGCGCGACATGCTATAGGCCGGCTGCGTTTCGTGCTGCTTTGCGGACATCTGCGCCGGCAGGGTTACGCGAAAGGATGTGACCCTCAAACGGGGGGATTGGAGACTACGGAACCGGATTGAGCCGTCGTATTTCTGGATGATGCCCTTGCTGATCCAAAGACCCAGTCCGGTGCCCTTGGCGGCTTTTGTTGTGAAGAACGGCTCAAACAGATGCTTTGCGTGATCGGGCTTGATGCCGGAGCCAGTATCGGAGATAGCAACGGAAATCTTCTTCTCCTGCCCCGGCTGTTCGGGGCGTTCCCGGATGGTGACTCGCAGGCGGCCACGCGACGGCATGGCCTGAATGGCGTTGGAGATGAGATTCATGAAGACCTGCCGCAACTCACCGGGAAAGCCTTGCACGGTCGCATCGCTCAGATAGCGCTTTTCGACCACGACATTTTGCATGTGAAGGTTGCGCGACTGCAGCTCAAGAACGTTTTCGAGCACTTCCGCGATGGAAACCGGCACGGGTTGTTGAGACTCGCGATAAAAGCTGAGTGTCTGCTTTACGATATGGGCGACACGGCCGAGTTCCTGTTCGGCCATGCGAGCGTAATCCTTCGCTTCGTCATCGAGGGACTGATGATGCCGGATGAGGTGAAAGATGTTGTGAATCGCCTCAAGCGGGTTGTTGATTTCGTGTGCGATGATGCCCGCAACCCGGCCCATGGCTGCCAGCTTTTCCGCGGTGCGGAGCGCTTCTTCTGCCCTCAGGCTGGCCGTAATGTCGCGGCTGATCTCAAGGATGGCTTCCGGCTTGCCGGACTTACCGATTTTCAGGGCTTTGCGGCAGGCCACGGTGATGGACTCGCCGCTCCGGGTGACCTGTTGCAGATTGCCCTCCCAGCGGCCGGTTTCATAGAGCGAAGCTTCGAGGCGGTTCCGCGGAATTGAGAATTTGGTCGCCAATACCTGATGCAGGTTCTGGCCGATCATTTCTTCGCGCCGCCATCCGTAGAGGTTTTCCGCGCCTGAATTCCAGAAGCGGACATTGCCGGACATGTCGCGGACTATGATGGCGTCGGAGGCGAGGTCGAGCAGGTCGGCGCGCTCGCTTAGTTCCTCGGTTCGCTCGGCAACGCGCTGCTCAAGCTCCCGATTGAGCCGTTCCAGCTCGAGGCGCTTGCGGTGCAGCTCAGCGAAAAGGCTGACTTTGGCGCGAAGCAGCTCGGGAACAACCGGCACGGAAATATAGTCGACGGCTCCTCTTTCGTACCCTTTAATCCGATCAAGATCCGACATGTGGATGGCGGAGATAAAAATGATGGCCGTTTTCTGAAAGCGCGGATGCTGGCGCATCATGTCGGCCAGTTCGAAGCCGTCAATTCCCGGCATGCTTACGTCGGTGAGGACGACGGCGACGTTATTCTTCAGGAGAAATTCAAGGGCTTCGGTTCCGGAGTTGACTTTGACGAGGTTTTCACCAAGCTCGCCCAGGATGGCTTCGTAGCTCAGGAGTTTCGCCGGCTGGTCATCGACCAGAAGAATGTTGACCCTTTGTGAAGAGGCCCCGTCCCCGCGATTCGCGCGATTGAATGATGAATCCAAGCCGTTCGTTGACATCCGTCAGTCCCTAAATCATCTTCATCTGTGCAGCCACATGCGCAAAGCCGCAAGAAGCTGTTCCGTGTTGACAGGTTTCGCCAGATACTCCGAGGCTCCGGCTTCGAGGCATTTCTCGCGGTCCCCCTTCATCGCTTTCGCGGTCAGCGCGATGATGGGTAGCCTGCGGAACGCGGAGTTCTGGCGTATGACCTGCATCGTCTCATATCCGTCCATCTCCGGCATCATGATATCCATGAGCACGATGGCTACGTTCGGCGTGGACTCGAGAGTCGAGATGGCCTCCCGTCCAGTGCTCGCCGTCAGGACGGTCATACCCCTTCTCTCAAGAACGCTGCTGAGGGCAAAAATGTTTCGCACGTCGTCGTCGACGACGAGCACCTTTCTGCCCACGAGCGCCTCGTCAGAGCTGTGCAAACGCTCGAGCATGCGCTGCTTGTCTGCCGGGAGATTTGCGACAACGCGATGCAGGAAGAGCGCGGTTTCGTCGAGCAGGCGCTCGGGAGATTCGACGTCCTTGACGACAACGCTGCGGGCAAGCGTGTGAAGGCGGACGTCTTCTTCGGGCGAGAGGCTCTTGCCGGTGAAGACGACCACCGGCAAATCGCTGAGGGAGGGCATTTCTCCGATGCGTTCGAGAACTTCGAAGCCGGTCATGTCCGGCAGGCGAAGGTCGAGCACCACACAATCGAAGTGCTGATCGCAGAGCACAGACAATGCTTCGGCGCCGGTCGAGGCCGATGAGACATCGATATCTTCGTAGCCGAGCAGCTCGCGAATGGTCATCTGCTCGGCAGGGTTGTCCTCTACAACTAATAGCTGCTTGCGGCGTACCGCGGAGAATTCCTTGATCCTCAACAGCGCGGCTTCGAGCCCGTCGGCTGTTGTGGGCTTGGTGACGAAGGAGAAAGCGCCGCGAGAGAGGCCGTGGTTGCGGTCCTCATCCATGGTGAGCATCTGAACCGGGATGTGGCGAGTGCCGGGATCCTGCTTGAGGTGGTTCAGCACCGTCCAGCCGAGCATATCGGGCAGGAATACGTCAAGCGAGACAGCGCTGGGTTTGAACTCGCGCGCAAGCGCGAGCGCCTCAGCGCCCCGTCCCGCAACGAGAACCTTGAAGCCCTTGTCGCGGGCGAGATCGCAGAGAATGCGCGCATAGTGCTGATCGTCTTCGACGATCAGCAGCGCGGTGTCGCCCTCCTGCAGATTGTCGCGATCATCTTCGATCTCTTCGGCGGCGCGCTCGGCGGCAACGGTGACGGCGAAGTTGAGGACGTCGGGTGTGCCGCGATTCTCGTTCAGCACTTCGGACGTGGTTGAGCTTGCCGCTCCCACGTAGGTCTGCGGCAGGTACAGAGTGAAGGTGCTGCCCTTTCCGGGCGTGCTCTGCAGCTGGATTTCTCCGCCGAGCAGGTTGGCCAACTCGCGGCTGATGGCAAGCCCGAGGCCAGTGCCGCCGTACTTGCGGCTCGTGCCGGCATCAGCCTGCTGGAAGGCCTCGAAGATGATCTTCTGCTTCTCCTGCGGAATGCCGATTCCGGTGTCCGCGACTTCAAACGCGATCACAGATGCGGCCTTGCTGAGGATGGGGTGCTTCTCGCTCCAACCCGTGTCGGAGTGGTAGACCGACAGCCGGACACCGCCCTGCTCGGTGAACTTGAGGGCGTTCGAAAGCAGGTTCTTGAGCACCTGCTGCAACCGCTTCGAGTCGGTAACGAGGCTGCGGCTCAGGTGCGAGTCGGTGTGCAGGTCGAAGGAGAGCTTACGATTCTCCGCTTCGTGCCGGAATGGGCGAGCGACCATCTCAAGCAGGCTCGCGAAGAAGACCTCCTCGGCTTCGACGGACACGGTTCCGGATTCGATCTTCGACAGGTCGAGGATGTCGCTGATGAGGTTGAGCAGGTCGGTTCCGGCCCCATGAATGGTGCGGGCAAATTCGATCTGCTTGGGCGTGAGATTGCCGTCCGGGTTGTCGCTGAGCTGCTGGCCGAGAACAAGGATGCTGTTGAGCGGCGTGCGCAGCTCGTGCGACATGTTGGCGAGGAACTCGGACTTGTATTTCGAAGTGAGGGCGAGTTCTTTGGCCTTTTCTTCGAGAGCGCGGCGGGCCTGCTCGATTTCCTGATTCTTGCGCTCCACTTCGACGTTCTGTTCGGCAAGCTGCTGGGCTTTTTGCGCGAGCTGCTCATTGGTCTGCTGCAGCTCTTTCTGCTGCGACTGCAGCTCGGTAGCGAGTTGCTGCGACTGCTTGAGCAGGGCTTCGGTCTGCATGGTGGCCTCGATGCTGTTCAGCACGATGCCGATGGAGGCGGTGAGCTGCTCGAGGAAAGAGAGATGGGACGCCGTGAACGCGCCGAGTGTAGCCAGCTCGATGACTGCCTTGACTTGATCTTCAAAGAGGACGGGCAGCACGATGACGTTCTTCGGGATGGTTTCAAAGAGTCCCGAGCGGACCGGCATTGTTGTGGGAGGCAGGTCCGTTATAAGCATGCGCTTCTTTTCTGTCGCGCATTGGCCAATCAGGCCTTCGCCGATTGCAATCCGTTCCAGACGGCCCTCCGAGTTGCTGGCGTAGGCAGAAAGAAGGGCGAGGGTGCCGGGTTCCTCCGAATCAGTCTGGTAGATCAAGCCCTGCTGCGCGTTAACGAGCGGGGCAAGCTCGGAGAGCAGCATGCGTCCGACGGTGCTCAGGTCGCGCTGGCCTTGCAGCATACCGGTGAAGCGGGCCAGGTTCGTCTTGAGCCAGTCCTGCTCGGTGTTGCGCTCGGTGGTCAGGCGCAGGTTGTTGATCATGGTATTGATGTTGTCTTTGAGCTCGGCGACTTCGCCGCGTGCCTCCACCTGAATCGATCGCGTGAGGTCGCCCTTGGTGACGGCGGTAGCGACGTCGGCGATGGCGCGGACCTGATTGGTCAGGTTGTCGGCGAGCAGGTTGACGTTGTCGACCAGGTCCTTCCAGGTGCCTGACGCACCGGGCACGTTGGCCTGTCCACCGAGACGGCCCTCGACGCCGACCTCACGGGCGACCGTCGTGACCTGATCGGCGAACGTTGCCAGCGTGTCGGTCATGTTGTTGATCGTCTCGGCGAGAGCGGCAACCTCGCCTTTGGCGTTCACCGTGAGCTTCTGGGTCAGCACGCCGTTGGCAACGGCCGTCACCACCTTGACGATGCCGCGCACCTGTTCGGTCAGGTTCGTCGCCATGACGTTGACGTTATCGGTGAGGTCCTTCCAGATGCCGGCGACCCCGGGGACCTGAGCCTGGCCACCGAGCTTACCTTCCGTGCCGACCTCGCGGCCGACGCGGGTGACTTCCGCGGCGAAGGCGTTGAGCTGGTCGACCATGGTGTTGATCGTGTTCTTGAGCTCGAGGATTTCGCCCTTCACGTCGACGGTGATCTTGCGCGAAAGGTCGCCGCGCGCGACGGCCGTCGTGACTTCGGCGATGTTGCGGACCTGTGCCGTGAGGTTGCCGGCCATAGCGTTGACGGAATCGGTGAGGTCCTTCCATGTACCGGCGACTCCGGGGACGTTGGCTTGTCCGCCGAGGCGCCCTTCGGTGCCGACTTCGCGAGCCACGCGGGTGACTTCGGCAGCGAAGGAGCGTAACTGCTCGACCATCGTATTCAGCGTCTCTTTGAGCTGCAGGATCTCGCCACGCACGTCCACGGTGATCTTCTTCGAAAGGTCACCGTTGGCGATTGCGGTTGCGACTTCAGCGATGTTGCGGACCTGGCCGGTGAGATTGCTGGCCATGAAGTTGACATTGTCGGTAAGGTCCTTCCAGGTGCCGGCGACTCCGGGGACGTCGGCCTGCCCGCCGAGACGGCCTTCCGTGCCAACTTCGCGCGCGACGCGGGTGACTTCACCGGCGAAGGCGTTGAGCTGGTCGACCATGGTGTTAATGGTGTTCTTCAGCTCGAGGATCTCGCCTTTCACGTCGACGGTGATCTTGCGTGAGAGGTCGCCGCGCGCGACGGCTGTCGTGACTTCGGCAATGTTGCGAACCTGGCCGGTGAGATTTCCGGCCATCGAGTTGACGGAGTCCGTCAGGTCTTTCCAGGTGCCGGCGACGCCGGGCACATCAGCCTGACCGCCGAGGCGGCCTTCGCTGCCGACTTCGCGGGCGACGCGCGTAACTTCTCCAGCGAAAGCGTTGAGCTGGTCGACCATGGTGTTGATGGTTTCTTTGAGCAGCAGAATCTCACCGCTGACGTTCACGGTGATCTTCTTGGACAAGTCGCCGCTGGCGATGGCGGTTGCGACTTCGGCGATGTTGCGGACCTGATTCGTCAGGTTGCTGGCCATGGAGTTGACGGAATCGGTGAGGTCCTTCCACGTTCCGGCAACACCGGGAACGGCGGCCTGTCCGCCGAGTTTGCCGTCGGTACCGACTTCGCGGGCAACGCGCGTGACCTCCGAGGCAAACGCGCGAAGCTGGTCGACCATGGTGTTGAGGGTGTCTTTGAGTTCGAGGATTTCACCTTTCACGTCGACGGTGATCTTCTTCGAAAGGTCGCCGCGAGCAACGGCTGTCGCGACTTCGGCGATGTTGCGGACCTGGGCGGTGAGGTTGCCTGCCATGAAATTGACGTTGTCGGTGAGGTCCTTCCAGGTTCCGGCAACACCAGTCACCTGGGCCTGTCCGCCGAGTTTGCCGTCGGTGCCGACTTCGCGTGCGACGCGGGTGACTTCGCCGGCGAATGCGTTGAGTTGATCAACCATGGTGTTGATGGTGTTCTTCAACTCGAGGATTTCGCCTTTCACGTCGACGGTGATCTTGCGTGACAGGTCGCCGCGGGCTACGGCGGTGGTGACTTCAGCGATGTTTCGGACTTGCGCGGTGAGGTTGCCGGCCATGGAGTTGACGGAATCGGTCAGGTCCTTCCATGTACCGGCCACACCGGGCACGTTGGCCTGTCCGCCGAGGCGTCCTTCGGTACCGACTTCGCGCGCCACGCGCGTAACTTCTCCGGCGAAACGGTTGAGCTGATCGACCATCGTGTTCAGCGTTTCTTTGAGCTGAAGGATTTCGCCGCGCACATCGACGGTGATTTTGCGGGAGAGGTCGCCGTTCGCGATAGCCGTTGCGACTTCGGCAATGTTTCTGACCTGGCCGGTGAGGTTGCTGGCCATGAAGTTGACGTTGTCGGTGAGGTCCTTCCATGTTCCGGCGACTCCGGGGACGTTGGCCTGACCGCCGAGCTTACCTTCCGTGCCGACTTCGCGCGCCACGCGCGTCACTTCTCCGGCGAATGCGTTGAGCTGATCGACCATCGTATTGATGGTTTCCTTCAGCTCGAGGATTTCGCCCTTCACGTCGACGGTGATCTTCCGCGAGAGGTCACCGCGAGCGACGGCCGTGGTGACTTCGGCGATGTTGCGGACCTGCGCCGTAAGATTGCCGGCCATGGCGTTAACGGAATCAGTGAGGTCCTTCCACGTGCCGGCGACTCCGGGGACGACAGCTTGTCCGCCGAGTTTGCCGTCGGTGCCGACTTCGCGGGCAACGCGCGTTACCTCCGAGGCAAAGGAGCGCAGCTGGTCGACCATCGTGTTGATGGCTTCCTTCAGCTGAAGGATCTCGCCGCGAACGTCGACTGTGATCTTGCGGGAAAGGTCGCCGCTGGCGACGGCGGTAGCGACTTCGGCGATGTTGCGGACCTGGCTGGTCAGATTACTGGCCATCAGGTTGACGGAATCGGTCAAGTCTTTCCAGGTGCCGGCGACGCCGGGCACCATCGCCTGGCCGCCGAGCTTGCCATCGGTGCCGACTTCGCGCGCGACGCGCGTCACTTCCGAGGTGAAGACCCCGAGTTGCTCGATCATCGTGTTGACGATGTTGGCCGAGCGAAGGAACTCGCCTTCGAGCGGGCGGCCGTCGACGTCGAGGCGCACTTTTTCATTGAGGCTGCCCTGAGCGACGGCGGCGATGGCGCGCGTTACTTCAGTGGTCGGCCGCAGCAGGTCCTCGACAAGCGTGTTGATGGAGACTTCCATCTCACGCCATGCCCCCTTGGGCTCGCGGAGCCGGGTGCGCTCGCGGATACGCCCCTCTTTGCCAACAGCCTGGCCAACCCGCGCCAGTTCATGAGCCATCAGTTCATTTGCAGCGACGATGTCGTTGAACGTATCGGCGATCTTGCCCGGAAGGCCGACCCAGGCGCCTGGGAGCCGAACTGAAAAGTCACCTTCGTGCATCCGCTGCAGGCAGGCAAGGATGACGCTCAACTCGGCCGCCGTGGGGTCGCCGCCGGAATGGCCATTGGTCGGGGTGGCGCCGGGGACTTCAGGGGCGGCCGAAGCACCGGCTTCGAGTACGGCACCGGCTCTGGTCTTTTTCATCGATCTCTCCTGAATGGGTCGAACTAATGTCGAACTAATTGTATTGGGGCTCGACGCGTTTGACTGGATTGCTAGGGTGGCGTGAGCCCTCGGCGAATCCTTGGGGAAAGCGGAAACATCTGGTGGCAGCATACCGAATTCATACAGGGCAAGGGCCAAGTCAAACGCACTGGCCGGCTAAGATGCGGGAAAATGCCTCACGGTTGGCTTGATTTGGTGCGGTTTTTTCCGGCGATCTGTTGCGAGCACTCGTGAGCGATTTGCGAGCCTTCCTCGACCGGAATGACCCAGGCCTGGATCGGAGAGTCTTCGGTTGAGAGGCGTCCTTCAATATCGATGAGGGTCTGGTTTCGAGCCTCGTCGATTTGGAGGCCGCACCAGCGGAGCCCGGCACAGACCCTGCCACGGAGGAGAAGCGTGTTTTCGGCGATTCCGCCTCCGAAGATGACCGCCTGCGCGCCGCCGACCGGAGCCAGACCGGCCTCAACGGACTTGAGCACGCGATAACAGAACATATCTATTGCGAGGCGAACCCGCGGATCTGTGTCGTAGTCTTTCATGAGCACGCGCGTGTCGAGGCTCTTACCGGAAACGCCCATCAGTCCGGATTTCTTGTTCAGCAACTCCATCACATCGTCGATGCCGAGCCCCTCCGCGCGCATGAGGAAGGGAATCAGCGCCGGGTCGACGTCTCCGGAGCGAGTGCCCATCATCAGGCCTTCGAGAGGGGTTAGACCCATGGTGTTCTCGACAGATTTCCCGTTTGAAATCGCGGTGACGGAACAACCGCTTTCAAGGTGCATAGTAACGATAGTTACTTTCTCGGGCGGTTGCGCCGTGAGCGCGGCATAGCGTTCCAGCATATAGCGGTGCGAGATGCCGTGGAATCCGTAACGGCGAATCCGGTGCTTTTCCGAAAGGTCCGGAGGGATGGCGTACAACTGGGCAAAATCTGGAATGGTGCGGTGGAATGCAGTATCGAAGACGGCGTAAACCGGAGAGTGCGGCAAGCGCTCACGAATCGCCGGCAGGATTTCGACGGACCGCTTGTTGTGCAGCGGCGCCCATTTTGCCAGGTCGCGGATTCCGCGCGATACCTCGTCCGTAATCTCTGTTGGGTGCGTGAAGCGATCGCCACCATGTACCACGCGAACGCCAACGCAGTCGATGTTTTCTAATGGCGGAACTTCTTCACGGCAGTCGAGCCAGCGGAGCATGTTCGCGGCGGCAGCGGCGTAGTCGGGAGCTTCGATCGGTTCGGAATGATCGATTTGTTTGCCGGGAAACCGGGATAGCTTGGGCTGCTTTCCGATGCCCTCGACGATAATGTCGATCAGCTTCGCGCCTTCAGAGGCGTTCTTTTGGGCCGGACTGCAGCGAACCACTTCAAGTTTTAGCGAGTTTCCGCCGGGATTGAAAACGAGAACATGCACAGCAAGCCTATAAACAGAGACATTAAATCAGGGCAATTAACAGTAAAGCTGAGGGAAGAACTATAAGAAGCAGTTATTTCCGATAGGGTTGTTTTTCTAGTCCAACTTATAGGGTCGAGTAATGGGGCAAGAAGCTTCTCAGCCGAGTTGCTTGCGGAGACCGAAGACTAATTTTACGAGAAGGTCTCTCGCGGCACGATCGTTTTATGGCTTCATCATTTCCTGAGTCCTGAAATGCGCATCCTAGTTTAGCGAGATGGCAGAGCGGCCATTTCAAGCTGGACAGATGAAAGACTTAAAGACGAAGAGGAAATACCATGAAGAGACTGCTTCTGATGTTATGCATCGCCGGTATGGCTACTCCGGCGTTCTGTGCTTCCGATGTCGAAAAGCTGGACTCACGGATCGACTCGGCACGGGCCGTTATCGACGAAATCATGTCTACGCCCGACAAGGCCATCCCCGATAGCATCGCCCGAAAGGCAGTCTGCATCGGCGTAGTTCCGGGAATGGTTAAGGGTGCATTCATTTTCGGCGCCGAATATGGACAAGGTGTAGTGACCTGCCGCACGGGTCACGGATGGAGTGCGCCGGTCTTCATTCGCATGGCCGGCGGATCGTTCGGCTTCCAGATTGGCGGGCAGGGAACTGACCTGGTGCTGGTTGCTGTTGACCAGAAGGGCTACCAGGACCTGTTGAAAGACAAGTTCAAGATAGGCGGCGACGCTTCCGCTGCTGCCGGGCCGGTTGGCCGCGATACGCAGGCGGCGACCGATATCTCGATGAGGGCGGAACTGCTTACGTGGTCGCGCGCCCGCGGTCTGTTTGCCGGTGTGGACCTGAACGGCATTTCAGTCAGCCAGAATAAAGATGACACCGATAAGTTTTATGGTAGCGATCACAGCTTCGAGAGCATCCTTCACGGCAATGTCCCTCCTCCGCCGGCGGCGCAACCGTTCCTCGAAACCATTCGGAAGTATTTTCACGAGGCCCGCGAGCAGTAGCCGACGGGTACTGGTAATTCGGTCCGGGCACAGCGAAGATGCGCACGCAGCTATCTCGCCGGTCCGGACTCTTCATCTCAGGGGACGATTATTGAAGCTGACCTGAAGCGTCAGCGAGGTAAATGCAGGGAGATCGCGTATGACAATCCTTCTCATCATTCTGGTGCTGTTGCTTGTTGGAGCTATTCCAGCCTGGCCTTACAGCCGCAACTGGGGGCCATACCCAAGTGGAGGACTTGGGTTGATTCTTGTGATCGTGATAATTCTCCTGCTGCTGCACGTCGTCTGAACCGGGTCTGCCGCTCTTGACAAGGAGCCAGCCTATGATCGAATGCCGAGTGTACTTTCAGCTCTTCCCGCAGAACGAAGGGCTCTTTCTTGCCTACGCGCCTGAAGGTACGGAATTCATCAATCGCGTTCACGCCAGCGATCCTGGACCGAAATCGGTGAAGTTCGATTCCGTCGAACAACTCGAAATGAAGCTGGACGAGGTACGCCTTCCAAAGCAGATCGCACACGGCGACAAGGGTCTGCATCGTGTATCGGACGACCAGATGAGGCGACTGGGGTTCAGCGAGCTTCCGAAGTAATCGCTACTGACTCGGCGGTCTCGCTCTTCGCCTCTGCAGTGTGAAGCTTCAACTCACAGCGAAGCACTTCTGCAACACTCCATGCCTGAGCGATGCATCCGCGTGGGTCGTAAGGCGGTTCGGCATCGAAGATCTCGCTGATGGTTCCGATCGCGGCCTGGCTCATTTCCTTGTTGAATCCTGCGAGCAGGCTACTCGCCGTGTCGAGGTCGCCAGGCCATGTCCGCATCCATGCATCGAAGAATGGCCCGATGAGCCATGCCCAGACGGTTCCCTGGTGATAGGCTGCATCGCGCGCAAGCAGGTCTCCGTCGTATCGGGGCTTGTAGTCGGGTTCGCCAGGCGCGAGGGAGCGAAGGCCGTAAGGGGTGAGCAAGCGCTCGCGGACGACCTTCAGCACAGGCTCCCACTTGTCTTCTTCAAGCACGGCGTGCGGCAGCGAGATGGCCAACACCTGGTTCGGACGCAGAGATGGGTCCTCCCCTCCGCCCTGCTTGTCCACGACGTCATAGCAGTATCGGAGCTGCGGCGCCCAGAAGCGGCGATTGAAGTTCTCGCGGACGCGGGCCGCCATGGATGAGAGTTCGGCTGCGCGGTTCCTGTCGCCGACAGTTTCGAGCCAGCTTGCGGTTACGCATAGAGCGTTGTACCAGAGAGCATTGATCTCGACGGCTTTGCCGCGCCGCGGCGTGACGACCCAGTCGCCTACCTTGGCGTCCATCCATGTAAGCTGCAACCCTTCGGCTCCCTGGACGAGCAGGTCGTCCGAGGGATCTACGCCGATGCCGAAGTGGGTTCCTTTGCGGTGCCAATCGATAATGTCGAGCAGTTTCGGCAGCAACACCTCGAGGGTCTCGCTGTCTTCTGTCGCGCGGATATATCGGTCGGCGGCGTGGAAGTACCATAGGCTGGCGTCGGCGGTGTTGTAGAGGCCCGAGGTTTTCCCCTCGGGAAACATATTCGGAATGAGGCCGTCCTTGATGTATTTCGCGAAACTACGGAGAATGTATTCCGCCTCGCGTGTGCGCCCTGTCGAGATGGTAAGGCCTTCGAGGGAGATCATCGTGTCGCGGCCCCAATCGGTGAACCAGTGATATCCGGCGATGACGGTGCGGACTTCGTCTCCGATGCTGTGGGCCTGAACGGCGTCGGCGGTTCGGCCAACGGGAGTGATCAGGAACTGATCCGCAGCCAAGAACCAGTTCAGCCGCGATGCCCGAGCGCGCTTCCTGCGGCGCCGATCGCAGCAGCCGGCGACGGCGTTCCGCTTCAGCAGCGAATGCCTGGTCCGGAGTCAAGGCGTTGACGTGGCTCCAATGCTCGGTGGAGATGACCAACGAGACATTCTGGCCTTCCGAGGAGGCGCGCGCAAAACCAACCGGGACTCCAGAGATTGCCCTGCCAGTCGTAGCCGCGGCTTTGCTCAACGCGGTAGCGCAGTTCCATGACCGGATGGATTGAAAGGCTGAACGATGTATCGTCGCCCAGCCATGCAAGCAGCAGGGGCGGGAGATCGGGCGAGACTGCGAGTTCATAGCCTGACGCAACCGCGCTGAAGCGATAATCTTCGTGGCGTGGACCACCGACCGAACCTTCGTGGGGACGAATATCAATCGCAGGCCGAAGTTCCAGCCGTGCTCCATCGCCCTCCAACAGCGAGTAGGTGATGTAGGTAGTGTTCTGCGCGTGCACCATGCACAGGCGCTTCTCGAGGGTGAAGTCGTCGGATGCGTAAGTAAAGACCGGCAGTCCGTTTTCCAGCCGAAAGCTTTTGAGGAAGGGACTGACGGTATCGGTCTGCGTAGCGCGGCTAAGATTATCCGCGGTGAGCTGATAGGTGCGATCGCCGACGTACAGCGTCTCTTCGATCTGATTCATCATCATCATGCGGCCGTGCGGGGCGGGCAGGGCGGCGATGAGCCATCCGTGAAAGCGGCGCGTATTCAGGCTGGCAATCGTGCCGGAAGCATATCCTCCCAGGCCGTTGGTGACGATCCATTCGCGGTCGAGCTCAGAGGATGTCTGATCGACGGGTATCTCGCGAACGAGTCGCGGCGCGCGAAAGATTTCCATGTCTTCTCCTTAAGGTGCAAGGGCCGTTTGTTACGCCGCGGTTAGTCCGCAACGCCCGATTTGGGCTTCTCCGGGTGAAACGGCTCGTGCGATTCCACCGGTGTGAGCAGTTGTGTGCACTCGCCCATGATGTGCCAGGGACCAAACCGGTCGGGCGCAAACGAACCGCACCCTCCGTATTCCGGCCATTCGCTTGACGAGCGGACCTTCCATACGCGTCCGGCAGGCGGTGCGAGCAGCGGCTCGGGGATATGCGGCGGATCGAGGCTCACACCCAAGTTAACCACCAGCAGGCGATCCTCGCCTACAGAAGTGACGTAGCGAAGCACGAAACAGTTGGCGTCCAGCACAGCTCCGTCAACAAAACTGCCGATGCGATGATTGAGCACCGGATCGTCGCGCCGAATGGCGAGCAGATCCCGGTGCAGGCGAACGATTTCGGGATGTTTCTCCTGTTCGGAGGGATCTAGGCGGGATCTGAGGAACGTTTGCGGGTCTTCCGGATCTACCGCACACGCGCGCATCTCCGGCGTGTCCTGGTCCGCGAACTGAAGCATGAATTCGCGCCGTCCGCGGGTGACCGACTCGGCGAGATCTCCGGCATGGTTCGCAAAATAGTAAAAAGGCGTTTCGGCGCCGTATTCCTGCCCCTGAAAAAACATGGGTGTACCCGGACTGAGCAGCCAAAGAGCAGTCATCGCGCGGTAACGAGGCGGGCTTGACTGAAGGTGCAAATGCAGAGATTTTCCAAAGTTGGCTATCTGATCGTGGTTTTCCAGAAAGGTGATGAACGCAGACGCATCGAGGTGCAGGCTGGAGGTGCCGCGCGGCTTCTTTTGCCAGGCATAGTACTGTCCCTGATACAAATAGCCGTACTTGGCGCTGGAGATGAACTCCTGCGGACGGCCGAGGTGGCCGCTGAAATAGGCCTCTCGGCGTCCGCTCAGCGCAACGACCGCGCTGTGGTGGAAGTCGTCGTTCCAGACCGCGTCGAGCCCGAAGCCGTCTTCCTCGAAAGGGCAGATGAGACAGGAGTCCTGCGGCTCATTTTCGGCGACCAGCACGACGCTGCGGTCGCCTGCTGAGTCGCGTGCGCGCATGCCGAACTCCGAAATGATGTGAACTCCGTGCGAACCGTTGTCGTGAATGGATTGCGTAGCGTCGAGTCGAAGTCCGTCGAAATGGTACTCCGTGATCCAGTGAGCGACGTTGGCCAGAAAGAAATCCCTCACCGAAGCGCTGCCTTCGCCGTCGAAATTGATCGATCGCCCCCACTCGGTATCGCCCTTCGCAAAATAGCGGTCTGAATATTTGGTGAGGTAATTGCCGTCGGGTCCGAGGTGGTTATAGACCACGTCGAGAACGACGCCGAGCCCATGCTGATGGGCGGCGTCTATCATGTGCCGGAGGTCGTCAGGGCGGCCATAGCCATGAAACGGCGCGAAGAGGTCGACGCCATCGTATCCCCAGCCTACTTTTCCGGCGAACTCTGCAAGGGGCATGAACTCGAGCACGGTGATGCCGAGGTCGTGCAGGCGCGGGAACTGGGAGGTCGCGGAGGTAAAGGTGCCTTCGGGAGTGAAGGTGCCGATGTGCAGCTCGTAAAAGACCTGCCCGGGAAGAGAAAGACCGCGCCACTTTGATTCTTGGTCGCTCCAGCGAAAAGCCTGCGGGTCGACGATCTCTGACGGGCCGTGGGGGCCTTCGGGCTGATAGCGCGAAGCGGGGTCGGGATATGCCTCGCCTCCGTCCAGGCTGAAGCGATATCGGTCGCCGGCGCGCGCGTCGGCAATGAGTCCGGCGAAGTAGCCGTTTTCTTCAGCCGAGAGTGCATGGCGTGCTCCGCTCTTAGTGAGAACAACTTCAACACGGCGGGCAAGGGGCGCCCAGACGCGGAAGTGCGTTCCGTGAACTGTGGGGATTGCTCCGATCAAAGATAAGGTCTCACTGGCCAACATGCAGATCGCGGTTCGTTCCCGCGGAATTGCCCGATAGACCTAAGATGCATATTTTGGATCGGGCTCGTGAAAAATCGCTCGAAAAACGCCTGCGACTTTGGCTGGACGATAACGCCGGCTTTCAGGCTGAGGCTCACTCCATTTCGAAGGCAACATACATCAGCACCGACTGGCGCTCCACTTCGAGTACAACGGAATCTCCGGGATTGAAGTTCGCGAGACTTGCCCGGAATTGCTCTGCATTCGAAACCTTCTTACCGTTGACGGCGCGAACCACGTCGCCGACCTGGAGATCCGCAAAAGTGGCGGGCTCCTCGCTGAGCAGTCCGGCAACGATGACGCCGTGCTTGGAGCGCAGCGAGGGCATTGCGTCGGCCAGGGAGTCATTGACGTCGATGACAAAAATCCCAAGCGACGCTACGAGATCCTTCTTCGGGTCGATCAGGTCAGAGAGGTTGTCGACAGCCGGCGGCAAGTCAATCGGCGTGATGGAGAGTGTGACCGGATTCCCTTTACGCAATACGATCATGTGCAGCGGTGCGCCACGCGTGTGCATATAGAGAAGCGCGGTGTACTTGGGCAGCGAATCGACCGGAAGGCCGTCGATGGACTTCACGATATCGCCGGGCTGCAATCCCGCGTGTGCAGCAGGCCGGTCCTCGTCGACGTCGGTGATAATCACGCCCCAGTCCTGCGGCAACTTCAGACCTGCAGCGAGGGGCCCATTGATGGTTTGCGCGCGTGCGCCGATGGTGACGGCCCGGACGATGCCATGCTGCCTCAGCTCGTTGTAGACGAAGCGCACTATCGGTTCAGGAATCGCGAATCCGAGTCCCTCGCTGCCGCCACCGGATGTGTAGATGAAGGTGCAGATGCCGACCAGGTTTCCATTGCGGTCGACCAGCGGTCCCCCGCTGTTCCCGGGATTGATGGGTGCGTCGGTCTGCACATAGACCATCGGGCGGTCCAGCTCCGGTTGCCTGCCTGCCGCGCTGACGATTCCCTTCGTAACGGTGTGGTCGAGGCCTTCCGGCGCTCCAATGGCGATTACTGTCTGGCCGAGGTGCACCTGGTAATACTCGGGAAGAGGGATGGAGGGAAGTCCGGTGGCGTTGATCTTGATCACTGCCAGATCTGAATAGCGGTTCGCGCCTATGAGCTTGGCTTCGTAAACGTGTTGTGGGCTGGCCAGGCGTGTGTTGCCCATCATCAGCTCCACGGTAGCCGGGGCGAGGATGACGCGAATGCGAAGCGCGCCCTGCACCACGTGATTATTCGTGACGATGTATCCGTCAGGATCGACGATTACGCCTGAGCCGATGGAGCGTTGCCGTTCGAGGGTCTGCTGGTCCGAGCTTTGATCTTTGTCGGAATCGTGGTCCGGAACGCCAAAACCCGTGACCTCGATCCGCACCACGGATTGCATCGCGCGCTCAGCCACTTTGTCGATCGCCTGATCGTATTGCTCGAGAATCGTAGAATCACTGGGCGGTGTTTGGGCGGGGCGATCCTGACCTGCAGCGATCGAGGCGAGTGACAGAGCAAAAAGCAGAGCGGCGAGAGCAGGTCGAATCTTCATTCAATTCCTCTGGGTGAAAGATGGCTTCAACCGCTGTGCCCCACGGCCGCGGCTTCCGGTGTTTTCTCGATGGTCTCCCACTTCAGAATCTTCAGATCGAGTACGAAGATCGCGTCCATTATAGGAACCTGCAGCTTGGTGACAACAGTGCAACGAGCAGGCGGCGATCTGCGCGTAGCAGAGCGGCCCTCCGTGCATGGCAAGCGGGACTAATGCCAGCACCATTGCGGAGACGGTGATGAGCACCGGGCGCAGCCGAAGGATGCCGGCGTGGATAGATGCGAGATAGCACCGCTCTTTGCGGCGCGATGCACCGCTGGGCTTAGTCCAACAAAACAGAGACTGGCTGACGCGCTTCCGTGCGTCCCTTCGCTGCGCGGGCATATTGGACCGGCCAGGTGATCTTCTGTCCCAGCGCCTCTGCCGCGTGCAGCGGCCAATAGGGATTGCGAAGGAATTCGCGCGCGAGCAGCACGAGATCTGCCTGGCAATTGCGGATGATCTGATCCGCCTGCGCGGGCGCCGTGATCAGCCCGACTGCGCCAGTCGGGATATCCGCCTCCCGCCGGATGGTTTCCGAATGGTGGACCTGATATCCGGGACCGACAGAAATCTGCTGCCCGGGATGGTTGCCTCCGGTGGAGACATCGATCAGATCCACGCCCTCGCCTTTGAGATGACGCGCGAACTCTATCGATTGTGGCAAGTCCCAGGAAGCGCCAAGGTGTGGCGGAGCCCAGTCCGTCGCGGAAATCCTGACGAACAGAGGCAGATGCTGCGGCCACGCTGCGCGAACCGCGCGTACTACTTCGAGCGGGAAGCGGATGCGATTTTCCAGACTCCCGCCGTATTCGTCAGTGCGATGGTTTGAAAGCGGCGACAGAAATTCATGGAGAAGATATCCGTGGGCGGCATGGATTTCCACCAGGTCGAATCCCGCATCGAGCGCGCGCCCGGCCGCCGCAACAAAATCCGAAACGATCTTGTCCATCCCCTCGCGGTCCAGCTCCTCGGGAACGCCGTACGGCTCGTCGAAGCGGATCGGGGATGGAGCAACCGGTTGCCATCCGCCCTCGGATTCGGGAATGAGACGCGCCGTCTCCCACGGCACTGCCATGCTCGCCTTCCGCCCGGCGTGTGCCAACTGCGTGCCGGCGTAAGAGCCGTGCTGGTGCAGAAAATCGGTGATGCGCCTGAGGCCGGGGATGTGGTCATCCTTGTAGATTCCAAGATCCTGTGGTGTGATGCGGCCCTCCGGGCTGACCGCATTCGCCTCCGTGATGACCAGGGCGGCGCCACCCACGGCGCGGCTGCCAAGGTGGACGAAATGCCACTCGTTGGCAAAGCCATCGGTGCTCGAGTATTCGCACATGGGCGAAACAACGATGCGATGAGGCAAAGTAAGGCTGCGCAACTTCAGCGGAGAGAAAAGGTGCTGGTTATGAGTAGTCACGGCGTTTTGATGCAGGCCAACTCCCGCTGGAATCGCGAAATATTGCCCAGATTATTCTTCGGGGCCGATAACCCCTGTCTTATGCCGTCTCTTCCCCGTGTGGCTGAGGCTGCATGCCGCTTCGAGCAGCGCGATGTGGGAGAAGGCCTGGGGAAAATTGCCCACCTGGCGTCGGTTCTTCGTATCGTATTCCTCCGCGAGCAGGCCGACATCGTTGGCCAGCAGAAGTAGGCGCTCGAACAGCTTTTGGGCGTCTTCATCGCGGCCGATCAGCTTCAGATTGCTCACCATCCAGAAGCTGCAGGCCAGAAACTTGCCTTCGTTGCCGCGCAGGCCGTCCTTGGTTTTTGAGGTCTCGTAGCGCATCACAAGGTCATCCTGCACGAGGTGCTTTTCAATCGCCGCCACAGTGCCGAGCATGCGTGGATCATTCGGCGGCAGAAAGCCGACCAAGGCCAGCAGCAGCGTGGAGGCATCCAGATGCGTTGCCCCGTAGTGCTGCACAAAACTGTTCAGCCGCTTGTTGAATCCCTTTTCGCAAACTTGCCGGTGGATAGCCGCCCGCGTCTTTTTCCAGCGCCCAACGGGAGCCTCAAATCCGCACCTCTCCGCAATCTTGATCGCGCGGTCGAAGGCCACCCAGGCCATCACCTTGGAATGCGTGAAATGCTTCGGGCCGCCGCGCACTTCCCAGATACCTTCATCCGGCAGTTGCCAGATGGTTTCGAGGTGCTTGACCATCGCCCGCAGCAGGGCAAATTCAGCGGCGCGAAGCTCACGCGTCAAGGAGTGATTGGTCCAGAAGAAAGTATCCAGTAGTTCGCCGTAGGTATCGAGTTGTAACTGTCCTGACGCCGCATTGCCGATGCGCACCGGGCGGGAGTTTTCATATCCGGAAAGCCCGGAAACTTCCCATTCGATCAGGGCCCGTTCACCGGCGACGCCATACATAATCTGCACCTGATCAGGATTGCCGGCAACAGTCCGGCGAAGCCAGTTCATCCAGTCGCGGGCCTCGTCGTGGTAGCCGCTGTTCACCAACGCAAGCAGGGTGAAGGTCGAGTCCCGGAGCCAGCAATAGCGATAGTCCCAGTTGCGCTCGCCGCCAATCTCCTCCGGAAGCGACGTGGTCGGGGCGGCGATGATGCCGCCAGTGGGAGCATAGGAAAGAGCCTTGAGCGTGATGAGGGAGCGTTCGACGATGTCGCGATGAGGTCCCTCGTAGGTGCTCTTACCGGCCCACTCTACCCAGAATCTGTGGGTGTCCTCATAGGCCTTCTGCAAATCCGTCAGTGGTTCGATCGCCTCCTCGCGGTAAGCTCCGTAATCGCCATAGGTAAGCACGAACGACACCGTCTGTCCTTTGCTAATGGTGAATTCGCTGACCGTGCGGAGACCTTCGCCCCGAACCGTCGCCGTGCTGTGCAGCCAGACGGCGTCGGGGCCGGCGAGCGCCTTGATTCCGTTTTCAGTGCGAGTGACCCAGGGTACGACTTGCCCATAATCGAAGCGCAACGCCAGTTCGCCGCGCATGGCAACACTGCCGCGCAAGCCCTCGACGAGGCGGATGATGCGGGCATGCCCGTCGCGGAGCGGCATGAAATCTCTGACCCGTACCACTCCTTCCTTTGTTTCGTGGGTCGTCTCGAGGATCAGTGTTTGCGGATCGTAGCGGCGGGTATTGCGGACGATCTTCCCGGCCGGCGCAAGCTTCCAGAAGCCGTTATCTTCGGTTCCGAGCAGCTTCGCAAAGCAGGCGGTGGAGGCGAAGTGCGGCCAGCATAGCCAGTCGATAGAGCCATCTCGTCCCACGAGCGCAGCCGTCTCGCAATCGCCGATCAGCGCGTAGTCTTCAATGCGCAATCGGCTCTGATCTTTCGGCTCACTGCTCATGATAATTCCGCATCAGCCCGCCATCGACCACGAACGTTGAACCGGTAATGTATCCGGCTTTGTCCGAAGCGAGAAATGCCGCGAGTTCCCCGACGTCCGTCGGTGTGCCGAGCCTGTTGAGCGGAATATTCTTCAGCAAAGCCTCAATCTGCTGCTGGTTCGCTTCCAGATTTTTATTCATGGGAGTTTTGATGGCGCCAGGTGCAATGTTGTTAATGGTGATATTCATCGGGCCGAGTTCGACGGCCAGGCTGCGCATGAACATGCGCATGCCGCCCTTGCTGACGCAGTAGCTGGTGAAGCCGGGAAAGGCCATGTCCTCGTGGACGGAGCTGATGTTGATGATGCGGCCCGCCTTTTTCGCGCTCTGCAGCTTCTGCACGAAATACTGGGTAAGAAAGAAGGGGCCTTTGAGGTTGATTGCCATGACATTGTCGTAGTCCGCTTCCTGCACTTCCGTGAACGACGCTTTCTTCTCCATTCCCGCGTTGTTCACCAGGACGTCGAGGGCTCCGAATTTGTCGTAGGCGGCATCAACAAGCTTGCGGATATTTTCTGTCTGCGTGACGTCGGCCTGCACGATAATCCCATCGGATCCGGCCTCCCTGACCATGGCCAGCGTCGCATCGGCTCCCTTGACGCCGGAGTTGTAGTTGATTACGACTCTGGCGCCTTCTTCCGCAAATTTCTTTGCGATTCCCTGTCCGATTCCGGAGCTCGATCCGGTAATCAGCGCAACCGTTCCCTCCAGCAAGCCCATTGCTTCCTCCGAAAGATGCCGCTGAGACATCGTACTTTGAGAGGAGGCTCAACGTTTGCCTGCAGCCGCCTGAAGCCGGGAAGCGTGAGCGGATTGCTAGCGCGAGGCAACGGAAGTCCGCTTTGTATTGGACGCAGATTGGGGTAAAACCCACGCAAACATGACGCCGCCGCTGCTCGTCAGCACGTACTGGCGGCCGTCGAGTTCATAGGAGATCGGAGAGCTCTGCATCGGAGCGCCCGTTCCTGCGTGCCACAGGGTCTTGCCGTCGCTCGCGTCGAGCGCCAGAACATTTCCGTAAGCGTCGCCCGTGAATACGAGGCCGGAATCGGTGGTCAGAACGCCCGCGCCCGAGCCGCCTTCGCCTACTTCGTGCTTCCAGCGGATCTTTCCCGTGTGGTAATCGATCGCCTCGATGGTCCCTTTGCCCCAGAGGCCGTAATCCGCGCCGGCCCAGCCATAAGCGCCGTCGGCCGCCTTGGTGAAATAGATGCTGTAGCTTGGATGGGCGTCGACAATGAACAATCCAGTCTTCGGATCGAAGCTTGGCGAACGATAATTGGTCATCCCACCCTCGTCCGGGGCGATCAGCCGTCCGTCAGGCGCGGGTTCTTTGTCAGGATTCGGAATCGGGTGTCCATCCTTGTCCACGCCCAGCGTCCAGTTCACCGGCCCGTAAGGAACAGTCAGCAGGCTCTTCCCGTTCGTGCGGTCAAGAACGAAGAAGTAGCCGTTGCGCGAAGTCTGCATCAGCATCTTGCGCGGCTGCCCGTGAAAAGTCCCGTCGACCAGCACGGGAATCTCGACCGCATCCCAGTCGTGTGTATCGTGCGGCGAGACAGAGAAGCCCCAGACCAGCTTGCCGGTGTCGGGGTTGAGCGCGACGATGCTGCACGTGTAGAGGTCATCGCCCGGGCGGGGCTTGCCATTCAGCACCGGCGTGGGATTGCCCGTTCCCCAATACAGCAGATTTAGCTCAGGATCATAGGTGCCGGGTATCCAGGTCATGCCGCCGGTGGTGGCGTTCGGTGTTCCGGCGGCAGGTGTGACGTCCCACTGCCACTGCGTCTTGCCGGTTTCAGGATCGACTGAGCGGAGATATCCGGGCAGGTTATCAAGATCGCCCCCGACGCCGACGATGACGTGATTCCCGGATCACGACCGGAGCCATCGTTGTCCAGTAGCCTTTTTTGAGGTCGGCTACCTCGACAATCCAACGGACAGAGCCATCTTTGGCGTCGAGACAAGCAAGGTGGCCGTCGGGGAGCAGAAAGTAGAGCCAGCCCTTATACATGCCCACACCGCGGTTGCCGATGTGATCGCCCTGCGTGGGCGGGGCCGTGTAATGCCAGATCTGGTGACCAGAGCGCGCATCTACCGCCCAGACATTTTCCGGCACCGTGAAGTACAGCACTCCATCGACAAGCAGTGGGGAGGATTTGATTTGTGCGGTCTGGTTAGTCTGAAATGCCCACGCGAGGCTCAGCTCCCCGACATTCTGCGGAGTTATCTGCGTAAGCCGGCTATGCCGTCTGCCGGAGTAGTCGCCGTGGTATCCGGGCCAGCTGTCCGCCGAGGGGTGAAGAAGATCGGCCGAAGTGGGATTCTGGCCGGTGAGCGCAGCTGGGATCGCAAGCAGCCCTGCAACGATGCAGGCAGGAATCAGAGATCCGTGTTTCGTGAAATTCATCTCGGTTCGTACCTTCGCGATCCCATGATCAGCGCAGTGTTTGCAGATAAGCCATCAAATTGTGGATGTCGTCGTCGCTGTATTGACTGAACAGCTCCACATGAGCATTTACGGGTGCATCGAGTTTGTACTTCACCTTGCCGATCGCCCAGGATCTGTAGCTTCCATTGGCGTCCCGCAGCGCGATCGTGAACTCATCCAAATATGCCACAGTGCCGGTTACTTTTTCGCCCGACGGCAGCGTCACCGTCGCGTGATTCTTTGCTTCCCGCGGATAGAGCATCTGCTCCTCGAGTTGCAGTCCCGCGTATTTAGACGCGATGCCGGCCAGATCGCCGGTCGGCGAGTGGCAGGTTGCGCAGCGCCCGGCGCCATTGAAGTACTCGCGTCCCGCATTCACGTTGCCGGTCTGCAGGTCGGTAACCTCAACGCCTCTGCGGCCCCCGGGCCTCGATACCGCCTCGGCCTGTGCCTCATGAATAAAGGCCACCAGGCTATGCATCTCCTGTTCGGAGAAGTGAAAGGCCGGCATCTTCTTCTCGGGCCGCCCGTTGCGCACAACTTCAGAGATAGTGCTTCCTCCACGGTCGCGGCGTACTAGCCTCGACTGCGTAAGATCGGGACCCGATTCTCCACCCTGCGCATCCCGTCCATGGCAAAACGCGCAGTTCTGCTGGAACAGGAGGCTGCCCGCTTGGGCAAGACTGGAAGAGCCTGACGAGTCCTTTGTCGCGGCGGGTTGAGGCTGCTGGTCGGTCGAAAGGTACTGCAGCAGCGCAGTCAACTCGTCCTGTCCGAGTTTCGGAAAGCCGGGCATCCTGCCTCTGCCGCTTCGGACAATCTGGGTGATCTGGTCCTCCGTCATCTGGTGGCTGATTCCCAAGAGAGGTGGGAAAGCGGGCAGATTTCCCTCGCGGTTATCTCCATGGCAGACGGCGCAGTGGTCCGCGTAGGTCTGAGCGCCGGAGACGGCAGTCTGCGAAGCAGACGATGGTGTGCCGCCGGACGCAGCGTAAGTTCGTATTTGCCGGCATTGGAAAAAGGTGAAGCCTGCCGCAGCAAAAAGCACCACCACCGCAAATCTCTTCATCGTTTCAATCAAGGCCCCACTCACCTGAAAACATTCACTTGAAACAGTATGCTTTGGCTCCCTGCGATCTGGCTCAACTGGTGTATTTGATTAGCATCATGAACCCGTAATCCATATGCAGCTGCTGATGGCAGTGCAGCAGCGTGTCTCCCGGATTATCGGCGGTAAAGTCTACCGCTACTGTATCGAGCGGCATGATGTTGATCACGTCTTTTTTCAGCCCGCTGGTTTGCTTGCTTCCGATCCGGCTCACTTCAAAGGTGTGACGATGCAGATGGATCGGATGCTGGTCTCCGCTGCCGTTGCGAAATACGAGCCGGTACCGCTTGCCCTGCTGTACCTTGAGCGGGTCGACAT
Source organism: uncultured Acidobacteriaceae bacterium (assembly GCA_963782175.1). Lineage (GTDB taxonomy): Bacteria > Acidobacteriota > Terriglobia > Terriglobales > Acidobacteriaceae > Silvibacterium. Next base: position 88,828 of record CAWAIX010000001.1, on the reverse strand, counting down.
CGGGCCATGACTTGTTGTTGATGGTCCAGGTGTCGAACTTCGAGCCCTTCTGCGGGCCGATGTCCCGGAATGTCAGCGTAAAAGTGTCGTCCGGCTTGGACGCTTCTGCGGCATTGGCAAATTGCGTGTAGTCCCACTCTGCTGGCGCGGGATCCTTCCATACTGGTGCGCCGCTCTTGCCTGCATACTCGACGACGATACCAAGGCCCATCTGGCGAGCCTTATCCAGGGTCGATCCCATGACCCAGACTCCGGGCGAGTTCATCTCGACGATTGCGTCCACGCGTTCTGCAACGGCGAGCGAGAGCACCTCGACGCTCTTCGGATTGGGAACGGGGTTCCCGTCCGTCGCGACGATCTTAAAGCTATGCCCCGGCAAAGCCAGAACGACGTTTTCGGTCGCGCTGGCATTCAGCAGGCGCATCAGCACGCGCTGCCCCTGCTTGACACGAATAGGCTCGCCGGCGCCGAGCATGTGCGCGTTGATGGTGGCGTACTTGTATCCCACGTCGGAGCCGGTGGTCAGGGGCTCATTCGACGACTGTTCGCGCATCGTTTGCACCATGGGCACGAACGACGGTTCCCAATGATGAATCGCGAGATTGATATCCTGATCGTACGGTGCGAGCTGATCTTTGCCCTCGATGAGCAGGAACCCGAACTGGCCGCTGTAGGTCCCGGCGGACAGATTGTCGAAGGCCCCTGCGTGCGTGTGATACCAGCGCGTGCCCGAAGGTTTGGGAGTAAAGCTGTAGCGATGCGTCTGGCCGACGGCGATCATCGGCGAGCCTTCTTCCATGGCTCCGTCATTCAGAGAATCAATCGCCAGGCCATGCCAGTGAGTCAGATCCGCCATCTGGCTTGCATTTGTAACATCGATGGTTACAGGAACGCCCTCCCGCAGGCGCAGCAACGGTCCCGGAACCTGTCCGTTATAGGCGACGGTCTTGATGCTGATTCCCGGACCGATATCAAGCGTGCAAGGCTCAATACGAAGGCTATGGTCCGCCTCGCCGGCCGGTAGCGCAGCCTGCGGAACAAGGGCGTGAAGCGCTTTGCCCAACAGCAGCGCGCCCGCGCCTGCGATAAAGCTGCGGCGATTCATCGTTAACAGGCTTCTGCCTGCAAAGGAGGAGGTTAAACCCACCATGCTGCTCCTGGCTGTTCTTTGATCACGATCTCGTTGAGAAACCGGGCTGCTTTAGTCAGGCCTTCTTCAGGAGACAGCAGACTGTCTTCGTGCTCGATCGACAGCACGTTGTCGTAGCCGAACATCCTCAACGTTGAGACGAACTCCTTCCACCACTCCGCCCCGTGACCGTAGCCGCAGGTGCGGAAGATCCAGCCCCTATTCTTCTCATCGGTGTAGGGCTTGGTGTCCAGCACGCCCGTGCGCGAAAGATTCGCTGCGTAGATCTGTGTGTCCTTAGCATGGACATGAAAAATGGCATCACCCAGGACGCGAATGGCCGCGATGGGATCGATGGCCTGCCAGAACATGTGGCTGGGATCGTAGTTGCATCCGATCGCGGGACCGGCAATCTCCCGAAGCCGCAGCAGTGTTTCCGGACTGTAGACCACAAAACCCGGATGCATCTCGATCGCGATCCGCACGCCGTGGTCCTCCGCAAATTTTGCGCGCTCGATCCAATAGGGAGTTACCACCTCGTCCCATTGCCACTTCAGCACGTCGAGATAGTCTGGCGGCCACGGGCAGGTCACCCAGTTCGGATGCTTCGCGTTTGGCGAATCACCGGGGCACCCGGAAAAATCGACGACAACCGCTACGCTGAGCTTTTCCGCCAGCAGAATCGTCTTGCGATTCACTTCCTGGGCCTCTTTCGCACGCTCTGGATCGGGATGCAGCGGGTTTCCGTGGCAGCTGAGAGCGCTGATGCTCGCGCCGCGGTCTGCGAGTGTGGCTTTGAATTCGTGCAGCGCCGACGAATCATCCAGCATAGAGAGCTTGCAATGCGCATCGCCCGGATAATTTCCGGTACTCAACTCCACGGTTTGGATGTCCAGCGTCTTGAGCTTCGCCAGTACGCTGTCCAGCGGCAACTGCGACAGCAGCGGCGTAAACACCCCAACTCTCATGCCAGCTTCCTCAACTTATGCTCCTCGAACATACTCGACCTTCTGCCACACGCCGCCTGCCGCGTGGCTCTTCAGCATCGCGTCCACAAGGCAATTCGATCGGTAACCATCGTCGAAGGTCGGCAGCATGGCGGGTTTTGTTTCGGGCGTTGCTCCTTCGCGAATCCATCTGTACGCATCACGGATCAGGTTGAAGAACGCGTCCGGCCATCCCTCCTGATGTCCGCCCGGCAGATGCGTGTAGCGCCTTGCCTCGGGAGAAACCAGTGAGGGATCCTTGGCCATTACGGCATTGGGCCGGTCGTGATAGCCAATCCAGAGCTCATTCTGTTCTTCCTGCCGCCACTTCAGCGAACAGGTGCGCCCGTTCAGCTCCAGTTGCAGGTCGTTCTTGTGCCCGGGCAGGACTTGTCCTACAGAGAAGCAGCCTTTGGCGCCGTTTTCAAAGCGCAATAGCACGCTGCCCAGGTCCTCCGACCGCGTCTCGACGGCAGTGCGCTCAGAGGCTCCGCCTTTCGAGAATGCCTCGGCAGAACCGCCCGACGAGTAGCGCACCGGGATGACGGTGGTCAGCTCAGCCAGCACTGATGCAATCCTCAATCCCGATACGTGCTCGGCAAGATCGCACCAATGCGAGCCGATGTCTCCCAGCGCAGACGTCGCGCCCCCTTTTGCGGGATCCGAGCGCCACGAGTAGACGTTGGGATCCGTCATCCAGTCCTGAAGATAGTAGCCGTGTACGAAGCTCAGGTCTCCGGTCTCGCCCTTGGCAATCATGCCGCGCGCCTGCTGTACCAGCGGATTCCCGCGATAGTTGAAGGTGACTACATGGCCCACCTTCGCCGCCTGCGCCGCATCGCGCATCGCGCGTGCTTCGTCGGGGTTCAGGGCCAGAGGCTTGTCGGAGATGACATGTTTGCCCGCCTTGAGCGCGGCCATAACCACAGGCAGGTGGAGATAATTCGGCGTTGTGTTGTGGATCACCTGCACGTCAGGGTCGGCGATCAGCGCGTGGAAATCGCCGTAGGCGCGGTCCACCTTATATTCCCGCGCCTTCTTCTCCGCCGATTGCTGCGACGAGCCGGCAATGGCGACAATATCCACATCTCCCAGCCGCCGGACAGCGTCAATGTGGTGCGCGGCGACAAACCCCGGCCCGATCAGGCCGATTCCCAGCTTCTTCATTGTGCCGGCGCCCTCACTTGCTCGCCGCCGCCGATGCAGCCGGACGCGGGTGAGAGGCTGTGCTTCCATCGGTCATGCCGAGCGCCCACTTGATCGCCTCAAAGTACATCTTGCGAATGTCCGGGTCGTCCCACGATTCTTCTGTGTGACCGAGCGTCGAATAGAAAACGCGGCCTTTGCCGTACATCTTGCTCCACGCCACTGCGAAGTCGTGATCGTTGCGATGAATGCGGGGATTGTTTGTGTAGTCGAGCCTCGTCGGGTCCAGGCTGAGCAGCACGTTGACCTTGTCGCGTGACCATTCCTTCGGCTGATAAATCTCGTCGTATTTCACGAACGCCTTGGGAAAATGCCGCACAGCGGGGAAATCCGGATCCTCGTTGATGATGGGCGCGTTGAATGTCATCCAGGGATGCTGGTCGAACCAGCCTCCGATCATCTCTCCGTATTCCGGCCACGTGTAATTCGTATCGAGCGCCGCGTGGATTCCGACGAATCCCTTGCCGTCGTCCTTGATAAAGGACATCATGTCGGCTTTCTGGCTCGGATCGAGATCGAGTTCGCCGGTCGTGCTGGTAAAGACCAGAACATCGAAGTAATCCAGGTTTTTCGTATTCCTCTTGAGGTCTTTCTTGGTGATTAGCTCGGTGTCGGTGCGCATCGTCGTGTCCCACAGGCCGCTTTCTTTTCCCATGTTGTAGATGGCAGCTATGGCGTCCGGGACAGAATCGTGCTCGAAACCCTTGGTCTGGCCGATGACCAGAACGTGCTTCAGATGTATTTGCTTGGCATGCGGAGGAGGGGGAACTGCCGGGTTTGCTGGAGCCGGGTTTTGTGCACGACCGATCGGCAGGAAGAACAGCACGGCCAGAGAAAGGACATAGAGTCGAGAAGGGCTCAAGCGATCGCCTCAGATGTAATCGAATTCATTGTCTGCGAATACCGGATGATTTTAATCATCCAAGCGCGGAAAATGCGAATTCGCCCGCGGCGTAATCATTCGAGTCAGCCGCCGACAACCGAGCGAATCAGGCCCGGCAACTCGGTAAGGTTCTGCTTGAGTGCATATCCGCAGGCCCCTGCTTCCAGCGCAGCTGCGCGCAGGTCCTCATCGTCGTAGTCGGTAATCATCACCACGCGGGCCGCGGGGTCAAAGTGCCGGATCTGCCGTGTGGCTGCCAGGCCGTCCATGCGCGGCATGCGGATATCCATCAGGACAACGTCCGGCTGTCGTTCGGCGTATGCCGCCAGGGCGTCCGCGCCGTCGGAGCATTCCCATACGGTGCTCGCGGTCTCGGGCACCGCCCGCCTCAGGAGGCGGCGCATGCCGGCGTTGTCGTCAACAATCAAAATCTTCATTCTGCATCCTGCGCTTGCCGAAAAATGCCGGAACGCTCCGGCCGGCTGAATTCTCCGCCGCAATTCGCGGCAGATTCCTATAAGTCGAGCCTACAAGAGTGGGTCGCCGAAACCTATAGAGGCCGCTACACGGCACCCGTGTGGTACCACATGGATCCTTTGATGCTGCGGACATATCTCCGCCGCTCTCCGTAATTCCGCGATTGTGCCAACTCTCCGGTGCCGTGTATGCTTCGCACAGAATCAGATGGGCCCGTCGACCCAGCCTCAGAAAGGAATCCGCGGTGGATGACGATATCCGCATCCTGATAGCGGACGATCATCCGATCGTGCGCAAGGGGCTGCGGCTCAGCGTGGAAGAGGACGCGGGCCTGAGGGTGGTCGGAGAGGCCGCGGACGGCCAGGCGGCTCTCGACATGATCAAGAAGCTCCGCCCCCAGGTGGCCGTGCTCGACATTGATATGCCGAAACTCGACGGGCTGGCTGTGGCCCGCGAACTTGCCCGGCAGAAGCTCGACACGAAGATCATCTTCCTCACATTTCACGCTGACGAGGACCTCTTCCGCAACGCCATGGAACTCGGGAGCAAGGGATACATCCTCAAGGACAGCGCCTCGCAGGAGATTGTCGCCGGCGTGCGCGCCGTCGCATCCGGCCGGCCGTATATCAGCTCCGCCATTACTGAAAAGCTTCTGCATCCGCAGAAAACGCCGGCGCCGCAGGACGGCATCACCGCGAATCTCACGCCGACCGAACGCCGCATCATGCGGCTGATCGCCGACGGCAAGACGAGCAAGGAGATTGGCGCCGAACTCTCGATCCATTATCGAACCGTGGAAAACCACCGCACGAACATCTGCCGGAAGCTCAACCTGGAAGGTGAGGGAGCCAACGCCCTGCTGCGCTTCGCGCTGCAGCTCAAGAGCAGCCTCTAAAGCCTGTTAACGGCGTCGCTACGAAGCGTGTCTTGGCCGGTAGGATGAAACCAGGCGAGCGACGATAACGGTCAGATAGAAAATGCCGGTCATGCTTTCGATCGCCGCAATGAATCGGACATAAGGATTCACCGGCACGATGCCTCCGTAACCAACGCTGCTCAGCGTGATCATGCTGAAGTAGAGTAAGGTGCTGGTCTGATTTCGCGGGATCGTCTGGTTGAATGGGTGGTCCACGAAGTGGTTGAGGATCCAGTAGAGCTGAGAAAAGGCTATCGCAATTACCAGGTAGTTGATAAAGGCTTCCGCTATGAGGTTTCTTGTAACGATAGTCCGCGATTGAAAGTGGGTAAGTAAGGCCCAAAGCACTGCGCATGAGAGTCCCAGGCCGGCCACCGGAGCAAGGTGCGAATAGAACTCATGGCTGTTTCCAAGCGCCTCCAGCGCTCTTGCAAGCAGCCACACCCCCGCCATGAAGAAGCCAATAAGCTGGATGGCTCTGTTGTTCACGATGTAGGCGGCGCCGATGAGGACCATTGAGAGTACGGATACAGCCAGGACGGCACCGACCAGGGGATGAGTATCAGCCAGCGGGGAAGCCACAATCTGCGCGATCAGGGCAAAGAGCAATACCTCAGAACGATATTTGTGAAAGAGCCTGATCATGGCTTCCCGTTCCCAGCTTTTCCGGTTCCTGACTTCCAGCTGCTGGATGAGTCACCGGGTGGCTGCGATTAGCGTTAGTGGGAGTTTGCGACGTTGGCGGCTTGCCTGAGTTCCTCATCCGCCTGAGCCAGCAGGTCTTTTGCGCGCCCCGCATGGCCCCCAAGGTTGTAGCGGTTATCCACCTGCGCGTTGTTGACCATCTGCCAGGCTGAGACGATGTACTGCTGCGCGGCGCGCAGATTGCCGTGCCTGTCGCCTATGTTTACTACCGGAGCTTGCGCGAGCATCGCTCCACTGCAGCCCAGGACCAATCCCAGGGCCGTTCCGACGAGCATATCTTTCTTGATCATCATTGAAGTATCTCCTTGTAGATAATTGATAAGTGGGGATAAGTAGAAGAAATGGAGCCGGCTTACTCAGCCGGCGTCCATCCATCCTTCGGGCTGTAACTCGCGACCAATGGCGAGCTCGGACCCAGATCCTTTTGATATACGTCTCCGCCTTTACTGAGCACGAAGCTCATGATGCCGGAATCTCCATAAGTGACCGGACTGGCGACAATGGTGTAGCCGCTCTTGCTCGTGATAATGCGGAACGAGTAGCCGCCGAAGACCAGCGGGCTCGCAGACTGATCGCTCGAAACCTGCCAGTAGAGCCCATCCTGCTTGCCCGGCGTGCTGAGGATCTTATCCGTGTACTGGTTCGCATACTGGAAGAACATCTCTTCGGCGTTCGCCATTGTGTAGACAATGTCGATCGCAAGTAACTCATTCTCGCCAATCCGGCGCGCGAGAATCTCATCCTTTCCCGCGGCGGTTTTGAAGTACCACTGCGAGGAGGAATTCTGTGCGAGCGGAATCGGGTAAGGATAGTTGTCTGCGCCGATGTAGAGTACCCGGCTGCCATCGGTCATCGTTACCCAGCGATTCATGCGGTCGTACTTGGTCACGAATTCAGCAAGCGCCGCCTTGTCTTCGGCTGCATCCCCCGAGAACAGGATGGCCTTGGAGTCGGGTCCCAGGATTTGCGCCAGCGCGCCTTCATCGCCGGCGCCCGATGCGGCTCGGAGCGCCTGGCCGGCCTGCTCCGGGGTTGAGAAGGTTTTCTGTGCGGTCTCGGACGCCTGAGCGCTTACCGTCTGTGCGCCCAAGCCGGCGATATTGATCAGTCCGAGAACGAGTATCGCGGATAACAGAATGCCGCCAGTTACGTTTTTCGCTTGCAGTTTCATTGAACTCTCACCATTCCTTTTCGTAAGTCTGCTGGTTCAGAGGAGTGCTACCGCCGGCGTCCGCCGGAGTTGTGGGGAGCGCTGACGTGCTGCGGACGTGGCCGCGACTGATGCATGGCTGCCTGGTGCATGCTGCCCCTGCCGCGGTCGGCGGCTTGCCGGTCGCGATCGCCGTTCCCGCTCATGTACGAGCGGGGCTGATTCGTCCTGCCCTGGTTGCGCTGGTCGCCGCGATCGAAGCCGGCATTACGTTGATCACCAAAGCCGCGTTGATTGCCGCGATCGAAGCCATCCTGGTTGCGATCGGAGGCGTCGTTGCGCTGATCACCCAAGCCGTCTTGGCGTTGCTCACCCACGGCGCCCTGGTGTTGATCGCCGAATCCGCCGGCATTCTGCTGGCTGGGGTTGTGATCGACACCGCCGTTGCCGCCAATCAGGCCGTGGTTGCCGTTGTCTCCACCATTGGGCTGGTCATGAGGATTGGTTCCAGCTTTGTCGTTGTGCCAGCCGCCATCGGGCCCGAAATAACCGTTGGGATGATAGCCGCCATTGGGACCGTAATGCGTATCGGTTCCCGGTTTGTAGTTGCCGTCGGGATGATACGTGCCGTTGTTGCCGTACCATGCATGGTTTTCCGATCCGGTTGCACCGCCCGCATGGGCGACGTAGTGACCACCGTTAGGATTGTTCAGCCCACCGGGACGATTGTTGTTGTAGTTATTCGTGGTTCGATTGATGTTGGTTCTGTTGATGATCGTCTTGTTGATGTAGGTGTTGTTGTTGTAGCTGACGCCGCCGCCACCACCACCCCAGTTGCAGCCCCAGGCGCCCCAGCCCCAGCCGAAGCCGCCGCCCACGAAGCCGCCGCCGACGAAGCCGCCACCGCCGATGACCGCTCCAACAGCAACGCCTGCTGCGAACGACACTCCCGCAGTAGCTACAGCAACTGGAGGCGTGTAGGCAGGCACCACGTACGGCGTGCCATACACCACGGTCGGGTTGTACTGCGGAACATAGACCACGTTCGGATTCGCCGGCTGAATCACGATCGTCGACGGACTCTGCTGCGTTACTGTGATTTGAGAAGAAGACTGCAGAGTTCCGGCGGCCTGCGCCTTGGCGCGCATCACCTGCACCGCCGTCATCACGTTAGATTGCTGATTGACGTAGGCCTGTCCGAGGCTCGACGTCCAGGAAAGGTTCTTCGCCAGGTCATTGAGTACTGAGGGAAACTGCGTCAGGGCTTTCACACTGGGATCCCAGCTCTGCTGATTGACTGCATCGGTGAGCGCCGTGCCGGTGAGGCTGGAGTTTTGCTGGAGCCAGTCCTCCGCGTAAGCAACCTGTTCAGGGAGTGTCGCTGCAGCGAGTACCTGAGCTACCAGCGCATCAGGATAGAGCGCGATGGGCGCGACCAGCGCGTCGAGCTGATCGGCTGTCTCCAGCGCCTCGGTTGGCGCAGACGACGTGGTGCTCGACGAGCTCTGGGAACTCGACGAGTCCTGAGATGCGGAAGCGGATTGTGTGTTGGTTGAAGTCTGTTCCTGAGCGATGGCTTCGGCTGGAGCACCCGACAGAAGAAGAGTCGAGCAGACCAGCGCGGACAATGCCTGTTTCATCGTGTTCGCGATCATTTGAATTCTCCGTTAGGAATTTGCGCGATTCCGCGCTGGTTGCGCCCCGGATCCTGTTCCCGTTGTTTCGAAACCGCCCGCAGAGAGCAATCGTCAAGAACGAGAGTAGGAGAGGGTAGGGAAGAAAAATATAGAGGGCGCTACACAAAGACCGTGTGGTTCCACACGGATAGCGAAAACGCGAGGAAAAGCGTGTGCAGGCAGTGAATAGCGGTTCCTGCCCGGACCGCCTGTCCGGACCAACGGAGATGCGGGCGCAGCTCCGCGTCACACGGAAGGGCTTTCGTGTCTTTCGTTACGCTGGGCGGGCTCTACTCAGTTCGAAGCGCGCGGGACGGGTCCACACTCGCGGCGCGTCGCGCCGGAATAAATCCCGCGAACGCGGCGACCATCCCAATCGCCACTATGCCGATGACGTAAACGCTGGGATCGACAAAGGACACCCCAAACAGTTCGCTGCGCACGGCACGCGCGGCGAATAGAGCCACCGGCAAGGTAATAGCCACGGCCCATCCGGTAAGAACCAGGGTTTCGCGAAGGATGAGCCTCACTACAGTACCCCGGCGAGCGCCCAGCGCCATGCGGATGCCGATCTCGCGCGTGCGCTGCGCGGTAGAGTAAGCCAGAATACCGTAGAGTCCGATGCCCGCAAGCAGCGCTGCGATTCCGCCGAAGATCGTTGCCAGCAGAGCGACCGCCCGCTGCGCCTCGATGTTGTCATCGATAGCCTGGGTCATCGTTTTTTGATCGTTCACGATCAGCTTGGAGTCGATATTCGCGACAGCGGCGCGAATGCTGTTCTCAGCCGCTTGTGGCGCCTGCCAGGTGCGCACGTAATAAATCAGCCCGACGGCCTTGCTCCCCTGCAGATACGGGATGTAGCAGGTCGGCATGATGGGGTCCTGTACCGACGTGTGCTTCACGTCGCCGACTACGCCCACAATCATCGCATCGGTCTCCGGACGCTCAGGGCGGCTCACATGGCGGCCGAGCGCAGCCTGAGCATTGCCAAAGTAGTGCTTCGCAAAGCTCTCGTTCACAACCGCGACCTTTTGCGAGATCGCAGTATCGGAGGCATCGAAGGTGCGGCCGGCGATGACCGGTACGCCAAGAGTCTCGAGATATCCGGTACTGACCCACGGCAGTTCCACAGTGAACTCTTCGTCCGGTTTGGGCGTGTAGCCGCTTACCACCACATCACCGTCGTGATTATCGCCGCTCAGGTCTTCATCGTTGGTCGCGCCCGCAGAACGAACGCCGGGCAGCGCCGCGAGAGCTTCCAGAACGCGCTGCTCCACGGGAGCGATGCCCGCCGCCGGATATCCCACCATCGCTGGCGCCAGATAGAAGGAAAGAAGGTGTTCAGTTTCAAACCCTGGATTGACGTTGCGCAGATTCCGGATGGTACGCACGAACATGCCCGCGCCCACGATGAGCAGCAGGCTGAAGCCGATCTGCAGCGCCACACACGTCTTGCGGAATCGCAGCGAGCCGCCCTTCGCCGTTCCTGCCTGCTGCTTCAAGGCTTCGGCAAGGCGCGGATTCCAGAACTGAACGGCTGGCGCGAGGCTGAACACAAGGCTGCCGACGACGACGGCAGCCGCCGTAAATGCAAAGACGCGCCAGTCGAGTGTCGCCGTAAACGCCTGCGGGTCGGAGGGGTCCTGCGCCATCCAGCGAAGCAGCAGGGACAGCGCTTCAGGTGCGAGGGCCAGACCAACCCCGGCTCCGATCACGCCGAGCAGGAAGCCTTCGCACAGCAGCTGGCGCACGATCTGGCCGCTGGTCGCGCCGAGCGCATACCGCACGCTGAACTCGCGCACGCGATTGGCCGCTCGTACCAGCAGCAGGCTGGCCACATTCACGATGGCCATCGCGACCACCAGCAGAACCATGCCCATGATGATGGTCAGGGGAGTCCGCATATCGTCGCGCAGCGGCGAGAATCCTCGCGCACCCGCGTCTAGATACAGATGCGCGTGATCGAGAAATTCCTGGCGCCCTTTGCTGGATTGGTCTGTGAGCTCGGTGAACTCCGATCGGCGCAAGGAGAGAAAAAGCGCATTGAGCGAAGCCTCGGCCTGACCGGGCGTAATCCCCGGACGCAACCGTCCTGCGAGGGTAAGCCAGTAGGACTTGCGATCGTTCAGATAATTCCACTCTGGATCGACGGTGTGCTGCATGGTGATGGGCACGTAAATCTGCGGCAATCGGCCCCATACCACGCTGTGAAAACCGGGCGGCGCTACTCCTGCAACGACAAACGGCGTGCCGTTGACGAGCAATGTCTTGCCGACCATCGGCGCTTCTGCCAGATGTGTTTTCCAGTAATCGAAATTGAGCACGGCCACGGGATTTGCGCCCAGCGCCGTTTCATCGCTTGCCACAAAAAGCCGCCCCACGGCAGGACGCACGCCAAGCGTCTCGAAATAATTTCCGCTCACGATCTCGACCGAGACGGCCTCGGAGCGGTTATTCCAGGTCACACCCGCCGTCGCGCGATCCGACGCAATCAGACCGATTAGCGCCGTGTTCTTATCGCGTAGGTCGCGGTACATCGGATACGAGAACTCGTGGACGTGTCCCTCGCTGCTGCCACCCTCTGAGTGCCGGTGCCCCGGATGCGAGCCGGCAAAATTCAGCACGACGAGCCGGGAAGGATCCTCAACCGGAAGCGCGCGCAATAACGCCTGACTGAGCAGGCTGAAGATGGTGCTGTTGGCGCAGATGGCAACGGACAGTGTGAGCACGGCAATGCCCGCCAGCCCCGGATTGCGCAGCAGTCCGCGAAGCGCGAAGCGCAGATCGCGCCACAACAACTCCAGCGACCACGACGGCCGCTCTTCGCGGCATTGCTCGCGAGCCCGCTCGCGCCCTCCGAAGGTGATCGCCGCCTCGCGGCGCGCTTCCGCTTCCGGCATGCCGGCGGCGAGGTTGGCCTCAATCTGGCGGTCGATGTGGAACTGGAGTTCCTCGTCCACCTCGGCTCGCGATCTGCCCCCAAACAGATACCGAAGTCGCGCAAGCGCTTCCCTCCACATCGGGTCCTCCTTATATCTCCTGCAATACCAGGTTTACTGCGCCGCTGAGCCGGCTCCAGTTCTCAAGTTCGGCGCTGAGCTGCTTGCGGCCCGCTGTGGTAAGCGAATAGAAGCGCGCTTTGCGGTTGTTCTCCGACGAACCCCACTGCGCGCGGATCCAGCCCTTGTACTCCAGCCGGTGCAACGCGGGATACAGCGAGCCCTGCCCGATCTGCAGCACATTGTCCGAGATCTGTTGGATCCGCTGCGCGATGGCCCAGCCGTGTTGGGGATCGTTGGCGATAGCCTTCAGAATCAACATGTCCAGCGTGCCCTGGAGCAGATCAGCGGGTTGCGGCATTTGTTCCCCTTGACGTTCGACAAAAGAATAGATAGCGCTCTTGTCGACTGTCAAGGGGAAGGCCGGAAACCCACCTCTGCCGCCTTTGAGCCCTTGCAACTTTTAGGCCCTTTCATCATCAAATACTCCGGTAAACTGTTCTGAAGGGATTCCGCAATCGGCACGGGCGGACCAGCAATCAGACGGCAATCCAAGGAGAAATGATGGCGGTCGAATCAATCGTGGAACTCAGCGACGCAAACTTCGATCAGGAAGTTCTGAATTCAGAGCAGCCTGTCCTGGTCGACTTCTGGGCAGCATGGTGCGGCCCCTGTAAGGCGCTTGCGCCCACCGTCGACGAGATAGCCATTCAGTACGCCGGCAAGGTTAAGGTCGCCAAGATGGACGTGGATCGCAACCAGGCAACGCCGATGCGTTACGGCATCCGCGGCATCCCCGCGCTGATGCTCTTTAAGGGCGGAAAGGTCGCCGACCAGATCGTCGGCTACGTCCCCAAGGACACCATCGAGCGTAGTCTCGCCAAGGTGGTGGCAACCTACGAGACGGCCTCCAACTCCGCTCCGGCAGCCGTCGCCAAGTAGTTTTTACAAGCCCGGAACTCGCGCAGGGTTCCGGGCTTTCTGCGTCCAGCGGACCCACTTTCGACAGCTGAAAACATCTATCGTGGTTGCCAGGGCGTACTGTAACTGGAGACGATGAGATGAGTCGAATAAGTGAGGTGCCACATGCTGATACGCAAATCGAGCGGCATCGCGTCTTCTGAGATCACGCCGAAATCCGCCTACCTGAACCGGCGCGCCTTCATGGCAGCAGCCGCTGCGGCCGGAGCTGCCGCGATCGCCGGCAAGGGCATTGCCGGAGTTCTTTCGCCCCAACCATCCGTCCACGCCGACACCAAGCTGACGACCGTGAAGAGCCCGCTCTCCCTCACCGGGGTGCAGCCGACTTCGCTCCAGGACATCACCCACTACAACAACTTCTACGAGTTCGGCACCAACAAGGACGATCCCGCCCGCGAGGCCTATCGCCTGAAGACCCGCCCCTGGACCATCTCCATCGAAGGCAAGGTGGACAAGCCGCAAAAGATCGACATCGACGCGCTGATGAAGCTGAGGCCGCTCGAAGAACGCGTCTACAGGTTTCGTTGTGTCGAGGCCTGGAGCATGGTCATTCCCTGGGTGGGCTACTCGTTCGCCGAGCTGATAAAAGAAGTCCAGCCGCAGCCATCCGCCAAGTACGTGCAGTTTCTTTCGCAAGCCGACCCGAACACGATGCCCGGACTCCGCTTCTCCGGGCTCGACTGGCCCTACTCCGAAGGACTGCGGATGGACGAAGCCATGCATCCGCTCACACTGCTCACCTTTGGGCTCTACGGCGAAGTCCTCCCGAACCAGGACGGCGCGCCGGTGCGCATCGTCGTGCCGTGGAAGTACGGCTTCAAGTCGGCCAAATCCATCGTGAAGATCAGATTCGTCGACAAGCAGCCGCACACGACATGGAACGAGATGGCGTCCAATGAATACGGCTTCTACTCGAACGTAAATCCCAACGTAGACCATCCCCGCTGGAGCCAGAAGACCGAGCGCGTGATCGGCGCGCCCATCTGGAAGCAGCGACAGCCCACGCTCATGTTCAACGGCTACGAGGATCAGGTGGCGAAGCTCTACACCGGCATGGACCTGAAGAAGAACTTCTAGCACATGTCGAATAGGCTGATCGTCCTGCTGAAGGTATTCGTCCACGCTGCGTGCCTCGCGCCGGTCGCCTGGCTGGTGTGGCATCTGCTCCAGAACAACCTCGGCCCGGATCCCACCGCAACCGTCACCTTCTTCACCGGCCGCGGAACCCTGCGCCTCCTGGTCATTTCGCTGGCCATCACTCCGGTGCGTCGGCTCATTATGCCGCTCAGCTGGATCATTCGCTTCCGGCGCATGCTCGGCCTCTACGCCTTCTTCTACGCCTGCCTGCACCTGCTGACCTACGTCTGGCTCTACGCCGGCTTCAGCCTGCAGGCCATGATCGACGACATCACCAAGCGCCGCTTCATCACCGCGGGGCTGACCGCCTGGGCGCTCATGGTGCCTCTGGCGCTAACCTCGACTACGTGGTCTATCCGCAAGCTCGGCGGTAAAAACTGGAACCGTCTGCACCGGCTGGCGTATCTCTCGGCAATTGCTGGAGTCGTCCACTACTGGTGGGGCGTCAAGCCGGGCGTCCTGTCGCCAACCGGAATCACCCTGGTCCTCGCGGTTCTTCTGGCCTCGCGGCCTGTACTCACATGGTCGTCAGGCCGGAAAAGGACGCCGGTTCCAAGTGCCGGCGCAACTCGCTAAGGCCGATAAGGGTCTATAAAGGCGGCGAGGCGCCCTATGCGTCGAAAGACCGTTCTCATTCCCTGTCTTCTGGTGGCTTCTGCCGCTGTTTTCTGTTTCGGACAATCCGGCTTTGGCCAATCTAAGAAGGCTCCGAAGACCGCTCCGGCGCCGGCCCGTCACGCCGATGCTCCCTTGCCTCCGCTCAATGATCAGGATCGCTCCATCCAGATGCTCAACCGCTTCACCTTCGGCCCGCGCCCAGGAGATCTGGAGGCCGTGATGAAGATGGGGCCGGACGCCTGGTTCGAGCGGCAGCTCAATCCTGAAAGCATTTCCGATCCGGTCCTCGACAAGCGCCTGGCCGATTATCCATCGTTGTATCTTCCGCCGAACCAGCTTCTAGCGAAGTTCCCATCGAACCAGGTCATCCGCCAGGTTGCCGACGGCAAGCGATCCGAGCCGCCTGACCCCGAGCTTCAGGGCGCCTATGAGGTCCTGCTGGCCAAGTACGACAAGCGCAAGATGGAGCAGGCATCCCAGCAGGGAGAGGACCAAACGGCCCCCGAGATGGCTGAAGCCCAGAAGGCCGTCCAACGCAAGCAGCAGCAGGCCGCCGCTGCGGTTCTCGCCGACGAAGTGCTGGCATTTCCCAAAACCGAGCGCATCGCGGCCATCATGAAGTTGCCGGTCGAGCAACGCATGACGCTCACGGAATTTGTCCCCGACCCGCAACGTGGACTGCTCTTCAACGACTTCACGCCGCGCGACAAGGAAATGTTCAACCTGATGGCTGGCGGCCCCGACGGCATGCACGTCATCGACAACGAGCTTCAGCAGGCGAAGGTGCTGCGCGCCATCCTGAGCGAGCGACAGTTGCTCGAGGTGATGACCGACTTCTGGTACAACCACTTCAACGTCGATATCCGCAAGGAAGCCGCGCAGTGGTACACGCCCACCTACGAGCGTGACGCCATCCGCGCGCACGCCCTGGGCAAGTTCCGCGACCTGCTCCTCGCCACCGCGCAGCACCCGGCGATGCTCTTCTATCTCGATAACTGGTCGAGCATCGGCCCGGACTCGCTGGCCGCCGGCAAGCAGAAAAAGCAGGACCGCGGCCTCAACGAGAACTACGGACGCGAGGTCATGGAACTGCACACCGTCGGCGTCAACGGCGGATACTCGCAGGCCGACGTGACCAACCTGGCCAAAATCCTCACCGGATGGACCATCGAACAGCCGCAGCAGGGCGGCGGATTCGTCTTCGATCCGCGCAAGCACGAGCCCGGCGCAAAGCCCTGGTTTGGCCAGAAAGTATCGGAGAACGGATATGACGAAGGCCGCAGCGCTCTCGTGTGGCTCGCCGCGCAGCCGCAGACCGCCCGGTTTATCTCGTACAAACTGGCCCTGTGCTTCGTCGCCGACGATCCGCCAGAAGCGCTGGTCGACCGTATGGCCAAGACGTATATGGCAACCGACGGCGATATCAAGGAGATCTTACGGACGATGGTCCACTCGCCCGAGTTCAATTCGGAGAAGTATTACCGAGTGAAGGTCAAGACGCCGCTCGAATTCGTCGCCTCGGTCTTCCGCGCGACCGACACGAACCCGACGAATCCCGGCGCGCTGGTTGGCGTCATCGGACGCATGGGCGAGCCGCTCTACCAGATGCAGCCGCCTACCGGCTACTCCACCACCGCCGACCACTGGATGAACTCCGCTGCCCTCGTCGATCGCCTGAACTTCTCCATGCAGTTTGCGAACAGCAAGGTCGGAGGCATCAAGTTCGACGCGCCCCGCCTTCTCGCCGAGGGTCTGCTTGCGCGCTCGGCCGCTCCTGGGTCACTTCACGAAGCCAGCCACGCCGAGGCGATCTCTCTGACGGCAACCGGTCAGCCCAGCGGTCAGGAAGAAGCTCTATCTCTCATGGAAAAGATGCTGGTCGACGGCAAGCTCTCCGCCAAAACCAACGAAGTGATCCAGAAAGAGCTTGCGTCCGCTCAGCCGTCTTCCGACGCATCGCAGACGCTCAACACAATGACAGCGCTGATACTGGGGTCGCCCGAGTTTCAGATGCATTAAGGCTGTTAACGCTGTGATTGGCGGGAGACCTTTGGTCTCACAAAGGGTGCTTTGGGGAGCAGACTCAGACTGTGTACGGATCGGCGACAAACCAGCCAGAGCAGGGACAGTTGTAGCATTTCTCGAAACGAAACGCACCAGTCTGGGCTCCAGACCCAGTCATGATCGGCATCGTACACAGTTGGTTTTCAAAACGGGGAATTCTTCTCGCGTTGAAACTGCCAGCGTTCATTGAGGCGGAACGCGCCTAACGCAATCCGGAGGTTGGTCACGTTTCGCAACGGGTCCTTTGTGGGACTGACAATTTGGAAAAGTTATGTCCGCCGGATCGGTGGAAAATGATATTCGATGGGCATACGCTGAAGACGAGGCCTGTCGTCCATGAGCGCCCTGACCGATGCCGTCGTCGCCATCCTTAACCGGCTCACCATGCGCCCTGACGCCGCGAGAAGCTGGATTTTCTTCTTTCCGGTTGGAAACATCTTTTGGCAAGATGAAATGCCGGACCCGACAGATAAGGCGGGGATCTCAGCGATCGAGAGGAACATGGTGTACCGACTGTTCGAGATTCGCCGCAAAATATGGCATGGCGCCGACCTTTTCGCCGAGGACGCGGCATTCTGGGAAGCCGCGCGATCAGAGGCGCCACATTGGGCATTGTTTCAGAGGCTCTCACTGTCAGATGATGACCGCGAATTCCTTGTACAGGTGGAAGAGCAAGCTGAGAAGGCATTCGAAATGATGTGCGCTGAAGCCGATAAGGTTGATGTCAGGGACAAGGGCGACGGACTTCAGGAGTTTTCGCTGACATTCGATCTGACCAAAGACAGGCGGCGGGACTAGCTTTTCTTGCTCGTTGTGCCGTTCCTGGCTGGCCCCATGACAAAGATCGTGTTGCCCGATGGATCGATCAGATCAAAGGTGCGTGCGCCCCACTCTTCGTCCCGCGGGGCTCGCAGGACAGCGACCTTCGAACTCCACTCCCGGTAATAGGCATCGGCATCGTCTACGTGGATCGATACGCAGGCATCCCGGCCGTGACCGCTCATCGGACAATCAAGCGTCAGTTCAATAGTCCCGCGCTTCAGGCCAAGCAGGCCGCGCTGGCCATCCGCGGAAGCCTCGAACGTGACACTGAAGCCCAGTGCGTCGACATAGAAAGCCCTCGCAGTCGGGAGGTCTTCCGCCGGAAGAATTGGCACCGCTCGTTCCATATCAGTTAACCTCGCGCCGAGTATATTGCTCCCTCATTACTCTTTCGTTACCTTGCCATCCCAAACGCTGGTCGCTGAAAGCCGAACTCCGCCTCTGCGTGGCGGACTATTTCCCTCAACCAGCTATAATGGAATTAGAAGCAGAGAAGGCTCGGCTCAGCGCAGCTGGGCCTTTCTTTTTGGGAGCCGAGTAACTCACATGGAATCAATGATGGGGCCATAACTCCTTTTTTCTCAACGAGAGCCGGTAAGTCATTTGTTCTCTATGGATAACTCGCAAAATCCCTGTTTTCTATGATTTGCCCCAAACGCCGCTCATGAAACTCAACAGAATGAATGATTTGCGCGACCCTCGCCAGAGGGAGGGGGGTGGGGTAGTTCGGACTAGTCGGGAACTACGCCAGCGAAGAGAGATGTGTCCTCTGCCACTCCGATTTGTCCCGGAGCAGCCGCCAGGAGGTAACGTTCCACCGCGAGATGCTTCCGGAGAACCTCGCCGACGCGATCGAGAATTGCCACCTGTGTGCTGTGCTTGCGAAAGGCCTCGATCTTGCGCTCGGCGAACTCGCCGAGCTGTAGCGTAATCGAATATGGTACCGTCGGCGAATTCGACAGCTCAGGCCGATCCCGCACCATGACCCACTGCGTATACGAGTAATAGAGCTTCTGCGGAGCGTACGGCTTAAGGCCTCGCTCCAACTGCTCGGTGAAGAACTCCCGACGTCCGGCCCAGTGGAAGGCCGCAGTCGTCGCCACCGACACCATGGTGTGGTCACGATGCAGGTTTACACCGCCGTCTCCGCCGAAGGTCAGCACCACTTGCGGCCGGAACGAGCGGATGCGCTCGGCGATGCTTCCGGCCAGGCCATAGAAGTTCTCCCGGCGCAGCTCACCATCGGGATAGTGCAGGACCTCGTAGCTGGTGATGTGGAGCACCTCGCATGCGGCGGCCAGCTCAGCGCGGCGCATGCTCCCCAATTCGGCCGCGTCGGATGCATCTCCGCGATGGTGGGCCGCCTGTCCGTCGGTCAGGCAGAGCAGGTGCGTCTCGACGCCATCACGATGCGCCATGAGGAGCGCGCCCCCAAAGGCTCCGCTCTCGTCGTCAGGATGGGCAGTGACGCATAGCAGGCGGAAGGGCAAGCTCGGGTCCTCAGCAGGGAAGAAGGTTGTCCCAGGGCAGCGTGGTCTGTGCCACCGGGCGGAAGCTCTTGCGGTGCAGCGCGCAGGGGCCGTGCTTGTCGAGGGCGGCAAGGTGCTGCGGCGTGCTGTACCCCTTGTGAGAGGCCAGGCCGTACTGGGGATAGTCCCTGTCGAGCTCGCGCATCCGCGCATCCCGATAAACTTTCGCGACGACCGAAGCAGCGGCGATGGAAATCGACAGCGAGTCGCCGTAGATGATGCTGGTCTGCGCGCAGGCAAGGTCGAGCCGCATGGCGTCGATGAGCAAGTGGTCGGGCGCGAGGTCAAGCCTGCCGACCGCACTGACCATGGCGATGCGAGTGGCCTGGTAGATGTTCACGCGGTCGATGGTCTCCACGTCGACCTCGGCTATCGCGATGTCCAGCGCCTTGCGTTCGACGACCTTGGCGAGCCGCTCGCGATCCTCGCGGAGAAGTTGCTTGGAGTCACGCAACCCGCGGATGCGCGTATCGGGAGGAAGGATGACGGCGGCGGCTACGACTGGCCCGAAGAGCGCCCCCCGGCCGACTTCGTCAACGCCGGCGATGGTTGTGGCTCCCTGTTTCCGTGCTGCCTTCTCGTACTTGTTGCCGCAGACGAGAGAACGCAGCATGCGTAGCTTACGCGTCGCTGCGGAGACGCTTTCCTCTTCGGAGAGCTCCTCGGCGAGAAGCTCCGGTTCCAATTCGAGCGCTGGAATCCGCCCCATGAGGTGAGTCTACAGCGCAGTCGACCTGCGGAGAGAAGTGGAAAACCGGGCGGGAATCCGCCTGGCACACAAACGCCCCGGATCGAGCAAGACTCCGGGGCGGATGGATGCCTAAGTGCGCTCGACTTCCTTGAGACGGGCAGCCTTGCCGCGGAGTCCGCGGAGGTAGAAGAGCTTGGCGCGGCGAACCTTCGCGGAGCGGATCTTCTCTACCTTGTCGACGACCTTGGAGTTCAAGGGAAAGATGCGCTCGACGCCGTGGCCGAAGCTCATCTTGCGAACCGTGAAGCTGCCCTGTGCGCCGTTCTTACGGGCGATGACGATGCCTTCGAAGGCCTGGAGGCGCTCTTTATCGCCTTCCTTGATCTTGACCTGCACGCGAACCGTGTCGCCCGCCGCGAATGGGGGGATGTCGGTCCGATTGATTTTCTCGGCAAGCCGTTGCATGACTGGATGGATAGACATAACTTGTTCCTGGTGATGATGTCAGAACTTTTAGTCTACAGGAAAATCAGGGCTTTTGGCGCGTCAATCCGGCGAGAAAGGCCCGGTCTTCGCGGGATAGATCGGCGGTCTCGATCAAATCCGGCCGGTTGCGCAGCGTCTTCTCGAGCGCGCGCTCGCGACGCCAGCGGCGGATTGCCGCGTGGTCTCCACCAGCGAGGACTTCCGGAACCGAAAGGCCGCGAAATTCGGCGGGCCGCGTGTAATGCGGGTAGTCGAGGATGCCTCCGGAGCCGTGGGTAGAGCGGGGCGGACCTTCGGAGTCGGCGGCGAAATGTTCGTCAGAATGGCCGAAGCTTTCAAAGGCGCTCGAATCCTCGTTTCCGAGGACGCCGGGGATGAGACGCATGGTGGCGTCAACGATGACTGCAGCGCCGAGTTCACCGCCGGAGAGAACGTAGTCGCCGATGGACAACTCGCGGTCGCAGACGAGTTCGCCGACGCGCTCGTCCACGCCTTCGTAGCGGCCGCAGATCAGGACAATGCGTTCGAGCTTCGTCAGCTCGCGCGCCATGGGCTGGGTGAACTTCGCGCCCTGCGCGGAGAGCAGAATCACGGATTCGCGAGCGCCGTCCCGTTCGGATTTTGGTGTTATGCCTAGCGATTCGACTGCTTCGACCAGAGGCTCGGGCTTGAGCACCATGCCTTCGCCGCCTCCGAAGGGACGATCGTCGACGGTGCGGTGCCGATCATTGGTAAAGTTGCGGAGGTCGTGCGTCTCAATCTGGATGAGCCGGTTCGCCAGTGCGCGCTTGACGATGCCGTGGTCGAAGATGCCGGCGAAGAATCCGGGGAAGATGGTGATGATGTCGAAGCGCATGGCCAAATTCAGCTTCGCTCGCCTTCGCCGCTGGTGTCGAGTTCGCGGCGCTCTTCTTCGGTGACGGGGGCATTGATCTCGAGCAGGCCTTCGGGCAGTCGCATCTCGATGCGCCTGGCGACCGGGTCGATGCTGATGAGATAGGCTTTGGCAAAGGGAATCAGAATTTCGCCGCCTTGGGCTGGCCGGACGATAAGCAGTCCGGCTTCGCGATCGAGATCTTTGACGACGCCGATTGCAACGGCCGAAGAAGTCACGTCAATGACATCGCAGCCGATGAGGTCGCTGACATAGACTGAGTCATCGCTGAGCGACACGCGCTCGGTCGCCGGAATGGCGACAAAGAGGCCGCGCAGCGCTTCGGCGTCGCTGATCGAATCGACACCCGAGAACTTCAGGACGACCCGGTCTTTGTGAAGCCAGTGGCGCTCGAGCGAGACTTCGCGTGCGGGCGGGGGCGCGTTTTCGGAGGCAAGCAGGAATAGGCGCTTGCGGTCGGCAAAGCGCTCGGGAAAATCTGTGAGCAGATCCGCGATGATTTCGCCGTGTCGGCCCTGTGGCCGGACGAGCCGGGCAAGAATTGCCCAGGCGGAATGACTCATGATGTTTGTGGCCGCCTGATTCAGTCGCCGGGCGTTCCGTGCTTATCCTCTTCCAGGATGTCGAGCGTATATCGATGGTGGTGCTTCATACTGACGGCGCCAAGGATAGTTCGCATAGACCGTGCCGTACGTCCTTGCTTGCCGATCACCTTGCCGACGTCGCTGGGAGCTACGCGCAACCGCAGAACTGTGCTCTCCTCACGTTCGACAGCTTCAACTACAACAGCGTCCGGCTCATCGACCAGGGCGCGGGCAATTTCTGTTACCAGCTCCTGCATGTCGTCCGGACGATCTTCGTGCATCATTGCCGGGCCTCCCTTGAGAAACGTGGGTGTGTCTCTCTCTCGGGCTCGCGTCATACTATCAGCAACTTTGCCGAGAAGACAGAGGAATTCTTCCGTCTCGCTTCAGTGTTTGGCGAAACCACAATCAAGGGGGAGGAACTGCGAAAAAAAGCGTGATCAGGCTGCGGCCGTTTCGACGGGCTGCGCTGCCAGCTTGGCGACTCGGTCGGAGAGTTGTGCACCTTTGCCGGTCCAATATGCGATGCGGTCGCGCTTGAGATCGACCGATGCGGGGTTGGTGCGGGGGTTGTAGGTGCCAACCACCTCGATGGAGCGGCCGTTGCGGGCGCGTTCCTTTTCGATCACCACAACGCGGTAGTATGGCTGCTTGCGCGCTCCAACGCGCGCCAGACGGATCATTAACACGGTACGAATCCTTTCAAAACCTTGTGTCTGTTGGGGGAGACGGTGCAACTGGACCTTGCGGATAGCCGGTCCCGGACACGAATTCCCAGCAACTTAGTATAACAAGAATCCTCGCCAGTCAGCTCTCCTCCAGGGGAAAGAGGAATCGCAGCATGGGGCCGACGCGATGGGACCAAGCGGTTTCGTCATGAGTGCCTCCCTGCACCCGCTCGTAATGCAGATCTTGTTCGGTGCGCCAACCGGAGGCGTGGAGGCGGCGGTTCAGAAGGTCGGTATCAGCCAGCGTACGCCGGCCTTCTGCGTCTCCCACGTCAAGCCAGATGCGCGGACGGCGAACCAGCTTTGGCTCCCTCTCGTCGACCACGCCGATGATGGACCTGTGGTTCCACCAGACCGAGGGAGACATGACGGCTAGCTTGCCGAAGACGTCGGGATAGTTGAGGCCAAGGTACAAAGTGACGAGGCCGCCGAGGGATGAGCCGCCGAGACCGGTATCCCCGGCACCCTGGCGGACACGGTAGTTGGAGGCGATCCAGGGAAGCAGGTCGTTCACGAGCAGGTTTCCGTACTTGTCGGCGTCGCCACCTCCCATTTTCCAGTCGCGTGTGTGCGTGTACTCGGCCAGGCGGTGCTCACCGGTATTGGCGATGCCCACAATGATCAGCGGCTGCACGGCGCCGGAAGCAATCTCCGCATCTGCAGTTTCCGCGACCTGCCAGGTGCGACCCGGGATAAAGGATGTGCGCGGGTCGAAGAGGTTCTGGCCATCCTGGAGGTAGAGGACCGGATAATTGCGGCCAGGCTCGTCGTTGTATCCGGGTGGCACGTAGACCGAGACGTCGCGGTCATTTGGCAGAAATCGGCTGTGGAACTGGCGGTGGAGGTGGACGCGCGGGTGCGGCGGAGGGTCAGGCGAGGGGACTTCGATCAGTGCAGGACCGATCTGTGACTGCGCCGAAATTTGTGTGGCCAATCCTTGCGTGTCCTTCTTGCGACGGGTTTTGCGCCGCTCCATTCCTAACTTTAGATCGTGTAACGCCTGATACAGTAGCAGGAATGCTATGAACCGTGAATATCACAAATGGTGGTCTCCGAGGCTGGGGCGCGACATGGAACTGCTGGTATTTGGGCATGGAGGCGTGCCGTTCATTGTTTTTCCCACATCGCAAGGGAGGTTCTACGAGTTTGAAGACCGCAGCATGATCTCGGCCATCGGGCACAAGATCGACGACGGCGAGATCCAGTTCTATTGCGTGGACAGTGTGGACTCGGAGAGCTGGTACAACCGGGCCGTTCCTCCACGCTGGCGGATCGCGCGGCACGTGCAGTACGAGAGCTACCTGATGAATGAGGTCCTGCCACTGATTCGGCAGAAGAACTGGAATCCGCACCTGGCGAGCCTCGGGGCGAGCTTCGGCGGATACCATGCGGTGAATATCGCGCTACGGCATCCGGATGCTTTTACCGGGTTTCTCTCGATGAGCGGCGCTTTCGATATGAGCGGCTTTCTCGGCGGGTATCACGACGACGATGTGTATTTCAATGCGCCTGCCAGCTACATTCCGAACACATGGGACTCGTGGTACCTGGAGCGATATGCGCGGAGCAGTTATATTCTGGCGACGGGTTGGGACGATCAGTGCCTGGGTGCGAATCAATACCTGTCGCGACTGATGGGTGAAAGATGGATCCCGCACAAACTCTACGTCTGGGACTCATGGAACAGTCACGACTGGCCGACGTGGGCTCGGATGATGAACGAGTACCTGTAGGCGATCGCCTGGGGCGTGCTTGTGCCCGAGTTCCGTTTTTGCAAGTGACTCAAATTAGGAACTAGGAGCAAAACTTTTCCCGCAGAGGGTGCAATTTTTCTGCGCGCGTGTATAAGATCGAGACACAGCACCGATTGCGCGGATTTGCAGTTGGCAAACAGGCCCGGCGAGGGTCTGAACCTTGAGGGATCGATGTAGTTCAGGCTCCGCGGGTTTGAGCGGCGATGCGATGGGCGAAAGTTTCCCACGACGGCGCAGCCGGGTCGGGGCCAAGCATAGAAGAGAGGAATAGTCAGCACAATGTGGAAACCGAATCAGCAAAGCAACTCTTCACCGACGCCCAGCGAACCGGTTCGTCCGGCAGCCCCTGCGACTCCCAGTTTTGAACCGGCGCCGCGCACTCCAACAGCCAGCGCGCAGCCAGCATCAGCCGAACAGGCGACGATCGGCAAAAGTCTGGTTATCAAGGGCGAGGTGAGCGGATCTGAGTCGCTCTACATCGACGGAAAAGTCGAGGGTTCGATTAACCTGCCCGGAAATCGCGTGACTGTGGGCCGGAATGGCCAAGTTGCAGCGAACATCACGGCTCGCGAGATCGTCGTGCTTGGCAAAGTGCGCGGCAACGTGACGGCAAGCGACCGCGTGGATATTCGCAGTGAAGGTTCGCTTACCGGCGATGTGACGGCGCAGCGAATTTCCATTGAGGATGGCGCGTTCTTCAAGGGCGGAATCGACATTCGCAAACCTGGCAGCGAGTCGAAGCAGCCGGTCAATTCGGGTGCGAACGTCAATTCTGAGGCTGGAAAGCCGGTTCCGGTGCAAGTGTAACTATTCTTGGCACCTGTTGTGGAAGGCTCTGGGCGAGCGCCGGAGCCTTTCGTCTTAAATCGGGTCTTCCGATTTTCAGGCCGGCCAGATGCGCTCCTCTATTGGTTCGCGCTCTGGAAATCCTGAGCCAGCCTGGAGATTACAGCGACGTCGGCGTCTCCGATTACAAAAAATCTCAGTCCCTGCGATTGCCATGTTTCAACGCCAAAGTTGCTGCGATGGGTTACCGCTGATGGGGCTGCAAATGCACGATCAAGTTCGGGCGCGTCCTGAAAAATCAGGACAGAAATCATGTGCTGGCGAACGGCGACGATTAGCTGCGCGCCGGGCCGCTGATGAAAATAAACTACGCGACCGCCAAGCAGCGTGAATTCCGTTCCCGCGAATTCGGGCACATTGAACGAGAACGGAATCTTTCCCTGGAACCACGGCTTCACCGTGTGTCGGTCGGTAGAGACGACATCGACAGGGTTCGCGCTGGCGAGTGCGTTTATATGCAAGTCGGCAATTTCAACAAAACCGTCAGGACGACGCAGGAAAAGAATGGATGCGACCACGACAAGCAGCACAGCAGCTGCCAGCGCTGCTGCAGGAACATAATGCGGCCGCCATGGCCGACGATCGGGCTGCCTGATCTGCTGTTTGATGTCTCGGCGGAAGTCCGGACCTGGCGTAAATCGGGCACGAGCAGAACGCAACCCGCGCTTGATGCGGACTAGCTCTGCGATCTCGGCCGCGCACCTCGGGCAGCCACCGACATGCTCGCGCATTACAGTGGCCTCATTGGGCGGCAGTTCGTCGTCGAGGTAGGCGCCTAGCGCGACGGAGTTTTGATCACAGTCCATTTCGAGGGTTTCTCCGTGGGGGTTGCTGTCAAAAGCTCGCGAAGCATTTTCCTCCCGCGAGCCAAACGCGACATTACGGTTCCGATCGGCACGCCGAGAATCTGTGCGATCTCCCGGTATCCCATTTCCTCTATCTCACACAGCAGCACCACTTCACGATAGTTCACCGGAAGACAACCGAGTGCATCTGTTACGGCTTGTTTTCCCTCCTGCTGAAGAAACAGAAATTCAGGGGTTACGCTGTGCGAGGTCAGAACGCTTATTTCTGACTCATCCTCATCGAGCGGAGATGTGCTTTGGGCTCGAAGCCCGCTACGGGAAGTTAGAAACGAATTTCGCAGGATACGGTACATCCACGCACGAAGATTTGTGCCTTCCTGGAACGACCGGAAGCCCTTCAGGGCCTTGGCATAGGTCTCCTGGACGAGATCCTCGGCGTCATGGGTATTGCCGGTCAGCCAGTGTGCGAAGTTATAGAGTTGATCGAACAGAGGCATGGCCACGGCTTCGAAGAACTCGGGATCCATCGGTCGCTTTCCTGGTGTTCTCTTGGTCGTTCCGTTCCAACTATTTCCCCGAGCATAGTCGAAGAAACCGGATAATGGCTGCGCGCTCCTCGGCTTTGGGTACCGAGAAATCCATTTCGTTGCCAGGAATCAGCGAATCGGGATCAGTGAGCCACTTGTCGAGGGCACTGTCATCCCAGGTGAATCCGGCTGACCGCACCGCGGCTGAATACCTGAAGGCGGCAATGCTGCCGGCCTTACGCCCATAGACCGTTCGCAGCCGGGGACCTGTCTGATCGGCATCGAGAGAGTGGCATCCCCCGCATCGTCTCTGGAAGAGCTGTTTTCCAGGGCCGGCGTCCAGGAGGTCGCGTCCGCTCTGAGCTGCAGTGTTCAAAGCTGGAAGGCCCATCGTTGAAATCACGCCAAGAAATGACACGGCTAGAAAGGCAGCCGTGGAGCGGCGGTTCGATTTGGTGTTTGTGATCATCGTAGCTCGTTTCGAGGGGCTCGTTTCCAAGGGGCTCGTTGTCTAGATGGTTTGGTGAGACTCGATCGGAGCGCCGGAAAGCGATGCGTCGACGATCGCGAGCGAATGCGTCCGCGCCACAAAGTCGACATGCGTGATGCCGAGGACGTCGCGGAGCTTGTCGGCAGAGACCTTCATCGGGCCCGGCGATGGTGCCGAGCCGGGCGCGGGCTGCGGAAAGGCGGTCGACATGGCGGTGTGAAACGCGATGTTTCCCTCAACTTTTTGCATGACCTGGTGGATGTGTCCGTTCAGCACAGTCACGGAGCCAAACCGCCGCAGCAGAAAGAGAGCCTGTTCGCTGTCTGCTGTTCCCCATCCCCATGTTGGATACACCGCCCACAGCGGGATATGCGCGAAGACGACGATTGGAGTGCTGCTTTTCAGTCCGGCGAGATCCTGCTTCAGCCAGTCAAGCTGGGGTTGGCCGAGCTTTCCCATGCCTTCGAGCTGCACCACGTTATTGAGCCCGACGAAGTGGACTCCCTTTTGATCGAAGCTGTACCAGCCATTTCCTCTGGTGCCTTTGCCGTATCTCTCGAGGTAAAGCTTGCCGTCGTCCACTGCGGTATCGTGTTCGCCGGGAACATAGAAGACCTGCCGTTTCGCATTGCTAAGCACCTGCTCGAGGGTATCGAACTCACCGGGTTTAGCTGAGTGGGTGAGATCGCCGGTGTGGATCAGAAAATCCGTGACGCCGGAATATCCATTGATCTTGTCCAATGCAGCCTGAAGGGTCGCAGTCACGTCGGCATTGGCCGGCTTGTTGAAACCGATGTGGCTGTCACTGATCTGAACGAAGCTGAAGTCGGCAGTTCCGGCGGGATGATGGGCTTCGCCGAAAACGCGCGAGGTGGGAACGCCTCCAGCGAAGCTCCAGACGAGGCCGGTTCCCGCCCACGCCATGCATTTGAGAAAGCCGCGACGGTCGATGCCGTCGCTGTCGGTTCGTTTTATCTGGGTTGCAGGCTGGGGCGCTCTGGCTTTCGAAATCTCGCTCACAAATTTCTCCTGGTTGCGATCTGCTGTCGCACACCGACGAAAACTGTGGGGTTTGGAATTTATTCCCGAGCTGAGAATTTTTTTGTGATATCGGCGAGTGGTGAACGACGAATCGGAATGGGTATTTCAGGCCAAAAATGATAAGCTAACCAGAGTTTCTCCCGCCTCTGTGGGGCTATAGCTCAGCTGGGAGAGCGCGTCGTTCGCAACGACGAGGTCGTCGGTTCGAGCCCGACTAGCTCCACCAAAACTGTGATCGATCCAGTTGCTTTCGGGCCGGTTTCCGGTTCCGCATCTCAAGAAAGATGCACGCCTTAACGTCAGCGGGTTGCCGCTTCGGGTATCCTTGTCCCTGCGAGGAGAACCTATGAAGAAACATTCGAAGTTGCTCCTGACTGTTGCAGTTTCAGCAATTGCAGCCCTGCCGGCGGTGGTGTTCGCGGCCGGCCCGAAGTCCGTGAAAGTGGTGATGAAGACAGCGGACGGAAAAGATGCCGGTGACGTCGTGCTCAAGCAGGAGAAGGCGGGAGTCGAGGTCAAAGTCGACCTGAAAAATCTGCCCCCCGGCGAGCACGCCATCCATATCCACCAGAACGCGAAATGCGATCCGCCCGACTTCAAGTCGGCGGGACCGCATTTCAATCCTGCCGGGAAGAAGCATGGGTATGAGAATCCGGACGGCCATCACAATGGCGACATGCCGCAGAACCTCACAGTGAGCGCGGGAGGGACGGTAAAAGCCACGCTGATGAACAAGGACGTGACGCTCGATCCCAGCGCGCCGAATTCCGTGTTTGCCAATGGCGGCACATCGATCATCGTTCACGCGAAAGCCGATGACATGAAGACCGATCCTGCCGGTAATGCGGGCGACCGCATCGCCTGCGGCCTCGTTCTCGCGCCGTAACTTTCGGGCAAAAGAAGAGGGCAGACCTTTCACTGGTCTGCCTTTTTTTCTTGGAGCTACTTCCGGCCGGCGTCGGTCTCGATCGCCTTCCATTCTTCGGGGCTCAATTCGACCGTTGCGGCCGCGATGTTTTCTTTGAGGTGCTCGACCGAGGATGTGCCAGGAATGGGCAACATTACCGGGGATCGGTGCAACAGCCACGCGAGTGAAAGCTGGGCGACGGTCGCGTGGTGCCGCTTGGCTGCTGAGTCGAGCGGGCCTCCAGGGCGGGCGAGCGCTCCGGCTGCGACTGGAAACCAAGGAATGAAGCCCAGGTCGTTCTGCTCGCAGTACTCCAGTGCCGATTCGTACTTGCGCTCGCTTATGTTGTAGAGGTTCTGCACGCTGACGATCGGAACGGTCTTCTTTGCGCGCTCGATGTCGGCCGGGATGACTTCTGACAGGCCAACATGGCGAATCTTGCCCTGGCGCTGCAGTTCCTTGATCGCGCCCAGTGACTCCTCGACCGGGACCTTCGGGTCAATCCGGTGCAGTTGCCAGAGGTCGATGCGCTCGACCTTGAGCCGGCGCAGGCTCATCTCGACGCACTGTCGCAGATACTCGGGACGGCCAACCGGAGCCCAGCGGTTGGGGCCCGAGCGAGTGAGTCCGCCTTTGGTCGCGATGACGAGATTGCCGGGATAGGGATAAAGGGCTTCAGCGATGAGGCGCTCACTGACTTCGGGCCCATACGAGTCGGCGGTGTCGATGAAGTTTACGCCCAGTTCGATCGCGCGTCGCAACACCTGCTTTGCCTTTTCGGTGTCCTTCGGTTCACCCCAGATGCCTTCGCCGGTGATTCGCATGGCGCCGAAGCCGAGGCGGTGAATGTGGAGGTCTCCGCCGAGCGCGAATTCGCCGCTAGCGGCTGCGTTCACATGCGTAGTAGCCATAGTCGTCAGATGCTAATGCTGCACCCCAGGCTTCGGCAAGAGAACGCCTTTGAAGGCGTGAACTTTTTGCCGGTTTCTTTAAGCCTGAGCAGCTAGCTTCGCTATTTCGCGGCCCTGGCGAATGAGGTCAGGCAGGCCCACTCCGTAGTATGCGTTTCCGACGAGATGCAGGCCGGGAAAGGAGCCAGTCAACTCGGCCAGCTTCGCCATTCGTTCGAGATGCCCCACGGCATATTGCGGCAATGAGAGCGGCCAGCGGCGGACGAGCGAGATGTCGGGCTCGGGCAGCGGGCCGAGAGCCTGCGAAAGGCGCTTGTGCGCGGCGGCGAGGATTTCCGCCTCAGTGTGATCAAGAAGCTTAGGGGCGGTCTCTCCACCGAAGAAGGCGCGGAGCAGAACGGCGCCTTCGGGCGCGCGGTGCGGGAACTTCTGTTCGACAAAGGTGCAGGCGAGGAGTTGCGGATCGGGGTCAGGAGCAGCTTGTGTGGCCTTTTCCGGCACGAGATATCCGAAGCCCTGAGGGATCCTGAGATCCTTCGCCCGGTCGGTGGAGAAGGCGAGTGCGACGACGATGGCGGAGGTAGCATCCATTGCGAGCAGCGGATCGAAATTCGGGTGCAGCGGTGAAAGCAGGCGACCCGTCACGTGCGCGGGTGTAGCGAGGATCACGACATCGAAGGAATCTGCGAACCCTGGTGCCGCAACACGCCATTTGGCGGTGTCCCGAGTAATGGATTGCACTTCGTGGTTCAGGCGGATGGC
The DNA here is from genome assembly GCA_963782175.1 of uncultured Acidobacteriaceae bacterium. Taxonomy (GTDB): domain Bacteria; phylum Acidobacteriota; class Terriglobia; order Terriglobales; family Acidobacteriaceae; genus Silvibacterium. The sequence goes on along the minus strand of CAWAIX010000001.1, from coordinate 58,122 downwards.
GTTCGAGGAAAGCTTGTCTGCCATGCGTTCGACAAGGGTTTCGAGGCCCGTCTTGAGTGAGGTGAAGACTGAGGCTGAGCTGGCTTCTTGCTTCTGCTGCAGAGCCACAACTAGGCTGCCGTGTTCGCGCTCGAGTTTGACGAAGGCGGGCATGACGGCGCGGACGCTTAGCTCTTCGACGCTGCCTCCGAAGACTCCGGCGAGCAGCGGCCCGGCGATGGTGCGCGTCACTTCATCTCCGAAGTGTCTGCGGACGAAGCTGGCGACCGACTCGTCCTGTCCTTCGGGCAAGGCAGCCGCTTTGAGTTCGTCGGCGCGGCGAGACTCATTCACGAACGCAGCCCGAGCCTGCTCGGAGAAGAGCGGCGAGTTGAGCACGGGCTCCCATTGAGTGGGCACCATCATCCGCATGCCGTCCGGCATCGCTACCAGATTCTTGCCGTCGAGCAGGTAGGTGCGACGCCAGCGATCGTTCGAGGAAATGATTTCGGATTCGAGCCCGAGTTCGACAGCCAGTTCGCGCGCCCAGGGCTTTTCGGTGACCCACGAGTCTGGCCCGCATTCGATGACAAAGCCGTCGCGGCGGATGGTCTCGACGATGCCGCCCAACCGCGGCGAAGCTTCGAACAGCACGAAGTCAGAGCCCTGGCGGGCGAGTTGATAAGCGGAGGCGACGCCGCTGATTCCTCCGCCGACCACGGCGACTCGTGTCATGGTGCTTCGAGCCGGGCCAGCGCCTTGCGGGAGATGTCCGCAAGCGCAGCAATCAGCAAGGGCGACGCATTGAGGGATTCCGCGCGGCGGAGTTCCATGCCGAGATTCTTGGCGAGCTCCTGGAACCCGATGTCGATGTCGTAGAGAATCTCGACGTGATCGCAGAGAAATCCGATGGGCTGGATGACGAGATGGCGGACGCCTTCGTTGCGGAGCGCAGTAAGAGTTTCTTCGACGGTCGGGCCGATCCAGGGACCTCCCGACATGCCCTGGCTCTGGAAGGCGAAGTACCAACGATCTGACGCGAGGCCGACCCGTTCGGCGACGAGGGCAGCGGTTCGCCTGGCTTCCAATGCGTAGGGATCCGGCGCGTCTTCGGGGGTTTGCGCCTGGACGGTGCGGAGAGGCACGCTGTGAGCAGTGAATAAGACGGGGACGGCTGCTTCAGTCTCAGCATTGAAAGGCTCGTGCACCGAACGCAGGCGCTCGGCGAAGGCGTCGGCGAGCAGGGGATGGTCAGCCCATCCGTCGACGAATTCGATCTCCATACCATCCGCGGCGGCGAACAGGGCTTTGCGGTAGAGGCCGACGCTGGTGCGTGAGTTCTGAGGCGCGAGGCAGATGGCGACCGCCTGCTCGATGCCGTCCTCACGCATCTGGCCGGCCACGTCGCGGATGTACGGTTTCCAGTTGCGCATACCAACGTAGACGGGCAGGCCGAGTTGCTCCGACAGCAGGCGGCCCTGTTCCAGAGTCAGCTCCGTCAGTGGGCTTCGTCCGATGAGCGAGTAGCGGTGGCGTATTTCTTCGATAACGCTCTCGGGCAGCGGCCGGCCCCCGGTGATGTTGCTCAGGTATTCGGGGATTTCGTCGAGGGAGTCGGGTGTTCCGTGGGCGAGAAGGAGGACGGCGCGCCGGTCAGCCATGACGGGTCTCGATGGAGGATTTGGGCGAGATGTATTCGCGGACGAAGCGGACCACATGCTGAACGTTCTCTACCGGAGTGTTCGGGACAATTCCGTGGCCAAGATTGAAGATGTGTCCAGGGCGGTGGGCGGCCTGATCGAGGATCTGGTGGACGCGCCGGCGGATGAAATCGGGCTCCGCGAACAGGGTGATCGGGTCGAGGTTGCCCTGGACGGCGCAGGCGTAGTCGAGGGTGCGCCAAGCAGTATCGATCGGGGTGCGCCAGTCGAGGCCGAGGACGTCCGCCGCGGTCTCGCGCATCGAAGGCAGGAGGCTGGCGGTGTCGACTCCGAAGTAGATGACCGGTACCCCCATGGCCTGGATGTCGCGGATCAGAGTCTTGGTTGCAGGCAGAACGAAGTCGCGATAGTCTGCAACGCTCAGCGAGCCGGCCCAGCTGTCGAATACCTGGATGCAGTCGGCTCCAGCTTCAACCTGCTGGCGTGCGTAATCCCGCAGGACGGAGACGAGCTTTTCGAGCAGCCTCCGCCAGACGTCGGGCTGGCGATACATCAGGGTCTTGGTGTGGACGTAGTTGCGCGAGCCCCCGCCCTCGATCATGTAGCTCGCCAAGGTGTAAGGCGCGCCGCAGAAGCCGATGACGCCGAGGTGGCCCTTGAAATGGGCGACGACGTGCGCGATGGCTTCGGAGACGTAGCCGAGGTCTCCAGCGCGGTCGGTGCGGAGGCGGGCGACATCTTCCGCAGCGCGGACAGGGTTGTGAACAATGGGGCCCTCTCCGGCGGCGAACTCGAAGTCAAGGCCCATCGGCTGGAAGGGCAGGAGCAGGTCGGCGAAGATGATGGCTGCATCGACGTCGAGCTTCTCGGCGGCGGTAATGGTCACTTCGGCGGCGAGCTTTGGCTGCTTGCAGATTTCAAGCAGAGAGTGGTAACGCCGGACAGCCTGGTACTCCGGCATATAGCGGCCCGCCTGGCGGAGGAACCAGACGGGAGTGCGGTCGACAGGCTTGCGCAGGCAGGCGCGAATGAAACGGGTACCTCCCGTCATCGAAGCGATTTCTGCAGCCGCGGGACCCCTTCTCGGCTCGTCAAGCGAAGGTATCTGAATTCGTTCGGGCATCTATCAAAATTTTACAGATGTGGTTCAGGCACTTCCGGATTCTCTGCAGTTTTCGTGCTTCGATTTCGATCTCAGTGAAAGGATTCGTCCTGTGTGTTGCTTCCTTCGCATCTCCTTTCCAGCTTGTGGGGGGGCACCCTTTAAGTGCCTCACTCTTCAAAATTAGGTTAGACTCCGAGAGAAGTGCCCACTGAAAGAGACAACCCAGACAGGCTGGTGTCTGCCGCACGCTCGGACGATGAAAGCTCGTTCGAACTGAAGCTACGTCCGCGGCTTCTCCATGAATTCATTGGCCAGCAGAAAGCAAAGGAGCAACTCAGCATAGCCCTCGAAGCAGCCCGGACGCGCGGCGAAGCGCTCGATCATGTGCTGCTCTTTGGACCTCCCGGCCTGGGCAAGACAACGCTGGCCACCATCATAGCGAACGAACTGAACGTCGGCTTTCAGCAGACCTCGGGGCCGGCGCTGCAAATCCAGGGCGACCTTACCGCAATTCTGACGAATGTACGTGAGCGGCAGGTGCTGTTTCTCGACGAGATTCATCGCCTTCAGCCGGTGCTCGAAGAGAAGCTCTACACGGCACTCGAAGACTACAAGCTCGACATCATTATCGGACAAGGGCCTGCGGCGCGGACGCATGTGATGGATATCAAGCCGTTCACATTCGTTGCGGCAACCACGCGCCCGGGCCTGCTCTCCTCGCCGCTTCGCTCGCGTTTCGGCATTCTGCTGCGGTTAGAGTTTTATTCCGACGACGATCTCCGCTTTGTGGTGGAGCGCTCGGCCGAAGTGCTCGGAATTCCTATCGACCATGAGGGTGCCGCCGAGATTGCCATGCGCTCGAGGGGCACACCGCGAATCGCAAATCGCCTGCTCCGCCGCGTCCGCGATTACGCCCAGGTACGGGGCACCGGAATCATTGACCGAGCCACCGCAGAACAAGCTCTTAAGATGCTCGAGGTGGACGCGCATGGCTTCGATGAGCTTGACCGGCGCCTCCTGCTGACCATCATCGAGAAGTACGACGGCGGCCCGGTAGGCTTGAATACGCTGGCTGCTTCCCTCGCCGAGGAGCAAGATGCCCTTGAAGAGGTCTATGAGCCGTTCCTGATTCAGCGCGGATTTCTCGATCGCACTCCCCGAGGACGGGTAGCCACACGGCTGGCCTATGAGCACCTCGGCGTGTCCCTGCCGCGCAAGGGCATGCTGTTCTAAGCTTAAAAAGAACAGGAGAAATCATGGCTCGTACAGAATCCGCAATGTTGGCGCTCGGGACGGCAGCGCCGGACTTCGCACTTACCGATGTAGTCACCGGTAAGCCGGTAACGACGCAGGCGGTGACCGGTGCGAAGGGTCTGCTGGTCACGTTCATCTGTCGCCATTGCCCGTTTGTAAAGCATCTCGAAAAAGCCCTGGCGCAACTTGGCCGCGACTATGCCGGCAAGGGCGTCGGTATAGTCGCGATCAGCAGCAACGACGCGAAGAACTTTCCCGATGACGCGCCCGAGAGCCTGGCCCAACAAGCGCGCGACCTCGGATTCACCTTTCCTTACCTCTACGACGAAACGCAGGACGTAGCCCGCGCTTACGACGCAGCCTGTACCCCAGACTTTTTTCTCTTCGATAGCGGCCTGAAGCTGATTTATCGAGGCCAGTTTGACGACAGCCGGCCAGGAAACGGCATTCCTGTAACGGGCAGGGACCTGCGTGGTGCGATGGATGCGCTGCTAACTGGCCAACCGATCAACGCCGAACAGAGGCCCAGCATTGGCTGCAACATAAAGTGGAAGTAAAGTCGCCGTCCTACAGCGACAGCGACTTCAAAAATTCCCGGAACGGCGGCCCGAGGTCGTCGCGCTTGAGCGCGAAGTCAACTGTAGCCTTCAGCATCCCCAGTTTGTCACCGGCATCGTGACGAACTCCATCGAACGTATAGCCGTAGACCTTTTCGGTCTTCAACAGACCCTTGATCGCATCGGTAAGCTGGAGTTCACCACCTGCTCCGGGAGTAATTTTCTCGAGCAAGTCGAAAATCGCAGGAGTGAGGATATAGCGTCCGATGATTGCATTCTTCGATGGCGCCTCCTCGAACTTCGGCTTCTCTACCATCCCGCGGGACTGGATTATCCGTGGAGCTTTCGGCAGAGGATCGCCATCGAGGACTCCATAGGCTGAAATGGCCGGACCATCGATGGTCATGGTGGCAAGGATCGATCCCTGAACCTGTTCGAAAGCATCGATCATCTGCTTGAGGCACGGCACGGGTGCGTCGATCACATCGTCGGGCAGGATGACCGCGAATGGTTCATCCCCCACAAGGTCCTTCGCCATCAGGACCGCATGGCCGAGCCCTTTGGCTTCCTTTTGACGCACATACTTCAGGTCCACCATGTTAGACACTTTGCGGCAGACGTCGAGGAGCTCCTTCTTGCCCCGCTTTTCAAGTGAGGCCTCGAGCTCATAACTGATGTCAAAGTGATCCTCGATGGCCGACTTCCCGCGCGCGGTAACAATAATGATTTCTTCGCATCCGGAGGCGAGCGCCTCTTCAACTCCGTACTGAATGATCGGCTTATCCACCAGGGCAAGCATCTCCTTGGGGATGGCCTTGGTGGCGGGAAGAAAACGCGTCCCGAACCCTGCCGCGGGAAAGACTGCCTTGCGTACTTTGGATTTCATGGGGGGTCCTTAAGATGTTGTGATCGGCAACAACTTCGTAGTTCAAGTGTGACAGAAGATGCTTCAGGGCGAATTATCTTTCGTCCAGGAGCTTAGGATGCGTCTAAAGCACGGGCGAGTCGTCTCCCATCAGAGCCTGCCGCACGATTTTTATGGGAGCTCCTCCCTGGCGCATGAATTCGTCATGGAAGCTCTGGAGGGAGAAGTTCGCACCGTTTTTCCTTTGCAGGTCGTCGCGCAGCTTCATTATCTGCAGCTTTCCAAGGGTGTAGTAAAGATAAGTCGGATCGGACGTTCCGCGCTTTGTTTCCATCGTTGCCACTGAGTGCGACTGATATCCATCAGTGACAAAAAAGTCTACAGCCTGATCGAAGCTCATCTGTCCTGTGTGCATTTTGATCCCGACGATGAACCGCGCATCACGCAGCAGTGCATCCTGCAGCTGCCCGAGACGGATCAGTTTCGCCTCGCGTTGGTCTTTCGCGCCCGTACCGGGCTGCCCATAACCCTCGTCGAGCATCATTTGCTCGCAATAATGCGCCCAGCCTTCTACGTTGGTGTTAGCCGTTATGATCTGCCGCACCTGGCTCAAATCCCCGTACTTCACCCAGAGAAACTGCACGTAGTGCCCGGGGTAGGCCTCGTGAACGGAGGTGCTGATGATCGTCCCCATGTTGAACGCCATCATGTGTTCGGCGATATGTTGCGGTGTCCAATTCTGCTCAGGCAGGGTGACGTTGAAGTAGGCCGTGGTGGAGTTTTTCTCAAACGGCCCCGGCGAATCCATCGATGCCTGTGTGGTCGCCCGCATGAAGGGCGGAGTCTCTTCGAGTGTCGGCTGCACATCCGAGGGGATGGTGATTATGTGTTTCTCGTGAATGAATCGGATCAATCCGTCAAAGGTGCTGTGAAAGGTCGGCAGTAATTGGTCCGGCGAAGGGTGGAGGGCGCCCAGCTCGGCAAGAACTTCCTTCGGCGTCTTCGACGGATCCACCTCTTTCGCCAGGCGATCAAATTCTGCCTGGTTCTTATGCAGGTCGGCGTACGCGATCGTCAGCAGCTTGTCGAGCGGCGTGTCGACCATCTCGTCATAGAGCAATTTCTTCGAAAACGTGTCGGCGCCGATCCGAAAATCGCCGTTGGATCGGGGCAGCAAATCGGCCTTCAGCCATTTCTCGTAAGACTGGAGCGCGTCGATAACCACTGCATTTGTCTTCCGGAACTCAGCGATCGTTGCCTGATCCGTGGCGTCTGTAAATGCTTCGGGCACATCCTTCTGAAAGAAGCTGATAATGTCAGGCAACTGTTCGAGGGCAATTTCCGTGTAAATGCGCGGAGGGTTTGTCAGATTTTCCTTTGCTGCGGCGAAGACTTCAGGCATCTGCTTCTCGCGCGCGATCAGCGACCGCAGCCGATCATCCGCCGGTGCGAACTTTCGCTCCATGAGGACGAATGCGCTATTTGCAATGCCGCTCGAATAATTGTCAGGATTTTTCTCCCAGGGCCGGATCGTTTCAAGTTCGAGCAGGTCGCCGCGAATATTGTTGCGAACCATGGCCAAATCGCCCCGCGTGCTCTGATCCAATCCTGCATCGGAGAAACCGTCGAACTTCACCTCGTACGCCTTGAGCGCGGCAATCTCATGGTCGATTCCTGCCCGGCTGTAGTCCTCAAGCCGGGCATCGTACTGGTGCAGACCGACCTGCGTGCCTTCGGTTGGGGCAAACCTGAAGGAAACCTGCTCGAAATAATCCGCCGCCAGGCTGCGAAACGCCGCCGCCCTCTCCGGCGCTGCGGGCTGGGCATGTAGAACTGCCATCCTGCCTCCAGGAACGAGTGAACCAAATACGAGCATAGCCGACAGTAATGGGCGATTCATTCGAGCCTCGCAAACTATGGAACGGTGATGAGTACTTATTGAACGGTTACTTCTGCGACGGAAATCTGTTCGAGCAGAGCCCGGATCTCGGACAACACATCGTCAGGTTTCGGCGAATTCAGAGGATAACGCAGGACGCCTTGCGGCGTGAACTGAGCGCCGCGCTTGGCATTTTTTGCGACCAGTTTCATCAGCCGGCCCGGATCTACTCCGGCACTTTCGGCAAAGCGAATATGCAGCTGGTCGCGCTTCCGCTCGATCTGCGCCACGCCGATCCGCTCGCATTCCAGCCGCAGGGCCGCGGCATCAAGCAGATGGCGTACGGATTCGGGCACCGGCCCATAGCGGTCTTCGAGCTCGGACCGCAGGTCAGCAAGCGCGCCTTCGTTCTGCACTCCGGCAATCAGCTTATACATGCGCAGCCGCTGATTCTCCTCCGCGATATAGCTCTCGTCGATCCGCAGCCCTATGCCGAGGCTCAGCTGCGTCGCAGGAACTTCGACGCGCTCTTCGCCTTTCAGTTTCGCAACCGCCTCTTCCAGCATGCTCGTGTATAGCTCGAAGCCGACGGCTTCAATGTGACCGCTTTGCTCACCGCCCAGCATATTCCCGGCGCCGCGCAGCTCGAGGTCCAGCGCGGCAATCTTGAATCCCGCACCGAGGTCGGAGAACTCCTTGAGCGCAGCCAGACGCCGGCGCGCAACTTCGGTCAATTCCTGTTCCGGCGGGATCAGGAGATAAGCGTAGGCTCGGCGATTCGACCGTCCCACGCGGCCGCGCAGCTGGTAAAGCTCCGAGAGCCCATGGCGGTCGGCCCGATTTACGACAATGGTGTTGGCCAGGGGGATGTCGAGGCCATTTTCGATGATGGTGGTTGCGACCAGCACATCGTGCTCGTGATGCATGAAGCTCAGCATGACTTTCTCAAGATCGCCTTCGCTCATCTGGCCGTGCCCCACCGTGATCCGCGCCGCCGGGACCAGCTCCTGAATCTTGGCGGCAAGCTCGTAGATCGTCTCGACGCGATTGTGCACGAAATAGACCTGGCCGCCCCGCTCCAACTCGACTTCAATCGCAGACCGGATGAGCTTCTCGTCGAACTTTGCAACGACTGTCTGGATCGCCATGCGGTCCTTTGGAGGCGTCTCAATCACGCTCATGTCGCGCAGGCCGACTAGAGACATGTGCAGTGTGCGGGGGATCGGAGTCGCCGACATGGCCAGCACATCGATCTCACGCCGCATCTGTTTTAACCGCTCTTTGTGGCGCACGCCGAAGCGCTGCTCCTCGTCCACGATCAATAAACCAAGGTCGTGAAACTTGATGTCCTTCGAGAGCAGCCGGTGGGTGCCGATCAGAATATCGACTCTGCCCGATTCGACCCGCTCGATGATGCCCTTCTGCTCCTTTGCGGTGCGGAATCGCGAAATCATCTCAATGCTGATGGGAAACTGCTTGAACCGATTCTTGAACGTCTCGAAGTGCTGGAAGCTCAGCACCGTCGTGGGCGTTAGCACCGCAGCCTGCTTGCCGTCCTGAACAGCCTTGAACGCTGCGCGCATGGCGACCTCGGTCTTTCCATATCCCACGTCGCCGCAGAGCAGGCGATCCATCGCCGTCGTCGATTCCATGTCGCGCTTGATGTCGTTGATCGCAGAGAGCTGGTCTTCGGTTTCGTTGTAGTCGAAGGCATCCTCGAACTCGCGTTGAAACTCGTTATCCGGAGGAAATGCGTGTCCCTGCGCGGCCTTGCGCTGCGCATAGAGCTTGAGCAGTTCATCGGCCATGTCCTGCATGGCCTTGCGCACGCGAGCCTTGGTCTTTGCCCACTGCTGTGAGCCTAGCCGGTTCAGCACCGGCGCCGGGCCGGCATCGGTCGAGCGATACTTCTGGATCAGATCGAGCCGAGTCAGTGGCACGTACAGGCGCGCCTGCTCGGCGAACTCGAGGATCATGAATTCGATGCTGACCCCATCCTGTTCGATCTCCTTGAGGCCCATGTAGCGGGCTATGCCGTGCTCGACGTGCACCACAAAATCGCCGATCGTGAGATCGCGGAAATCGGAGACAAACGCGCCGGTCTTCGACTTCCGCGGCGCAGGACGCGCCATCACGTCTGCATCATCGGAAAAATCGTTTGCGCCGAAGAGAACCAGATTTGCGTCCGGCAGGCTCACCCCAGACGACAAGGTGCTGCGCACGATAATCGGCGTGCGGTAATTGCCTGCCAGATAGCTCGACTCGTCGTAGATGTTCTCGCTGCCGGCGTGCTGCACCCGGCTGCCAAGCCGGTATGGCAGCTCGTACTCGCGCAGAACGCTGGCCAGCCGCTCCACTTCGCCCTGGTTGGGAGCAACCAACAGCATGCGTGCCTCCTGCTGCATGAGCGAACGGACCTGCTCAACGAACGCAGGTATCGAACCATGAAAACGCAACGTGGAACGCGACTGGAAGACAATCTCTCCCAGTGTCGTATCTTCGTCGAGCACGTCCACCGCACCAAGCTGATCGATGTCGATGCCCGGGTGTGACGAAAGCTGCGCGGAAAGTATTTCCGGCCGCTGGTAGATGTCCTCCGGGCGGATCAGCGAGCCGATGCTTGCGCGCTCGTGGCGCTGTTCGACCTTGTTCCACCAGCGGTCGATCTGATTCTGGACCATCGCCGGCTCGTCCACAAACAACAGGCACTTCGGCATCAGATCGAGCAGCGTCGCATCAGCTCCAGAAACTCCGGCAAAAAATTCCCAGCCCGGAAAGACACTCACGCCGCCCGCTGCAACAGCTGCTTCTACGAGATCCGGATCATCTCCAGCATCGATGCGCGTGCCGCTTAGCCTAGTGTGGACCGCGGCCAGCAGCCGCTCGTTCACTGGCGTTTCCGTAAGCGGCAACAGCAGCGCCTCATCCAACGGAGATGACGACCGCTGCGTCTCGGGATCGAACTTCTTTATGGTGTCGATTTCGTCGCCGAAAAATTCAAACCGAACCGGCCGGTCCGCTTCCGGCGAATAGACGTCGAGGATGCCGCCGCGGCGCGCGTACTGGCCCGGCATCTCCACGATGTCCATGGACGTGTAGCCGACGCTCGCCAGGTGCGCCAGCAGCGTTTCGACGTCGACTTCCTCGCCCCGCCGCAGAACCTGCGCGAGTCCTCCATAGAAATGCCTGGGAAACAGCTTCATCGCCGCAGCTTCAACTGGCGCGATCACGATCGAAGCCGATCCCGTAGCCATCTTCCACAGTGTGGCGGCGCGCTGCTCCTGAATCTCAGGATGCGGAGAAAGGTTTTCGAAGGGCAGAACGTCATGTGCCGGCAGTTTGAGCACTCGATTGGGCGCAATCGCCCCAGTCAGGTCGCAGCCCGCGCGGACGGCCACCTGCAAAGCATCAGCCGCCTTGTTGTCCGGCACTACGACAATTACGGGCACGCCCGCAGCCCGCGCAAAGAGTGGCAGATACAGGGAGCGCGCCGACGAGGTCAGTCCAGAGACACGACGACGCCCACGGGCTAAGGCGAGATGCCTTCGTGCCTTCTCAAATGCGGGTGAATTCTCCAAATCCGCCAGCAAATCGCGGACAAAAGGAAGGATCATCTATTTCCAGTTTAGCAATGGCTCACGAACTCCACATCTGGCCTTCACTCAGAGCGGCGGCACCCGGTGCAGCATCGGCGTAACCCGTGTACATTGTTGCGGAAAGCAAAACTCAAGCTCCGATGTCCAAGTCAATCGTTTCATTCGTAGTCTGCCTCATTTTCGGCGCGCAGGCTTCCCGGGCGCAGGTTTCGATTCCCTACAACTCCGCAACGAATGAACCGCCCGTGTATGGCCCGTACAACGGCATCTTCCTTCCCGATGGCGAGGGTCTTACAAAGAAGCTTTACGAAAATGACACCGTCACTCTCGCCGATTCGCCCTGGACGCTTTATGCATGGGTGAAGACTGACGAGGCGGCCAACAAGCCCACCTTGGTGGCGGGTCTGGGAAATCCGGAAGACGAATACGCCCGTTACATTGCGGTCGCGCGGGGCAGACTGATTCTCTTCGCCGGCAAGGACAACAGCCTGGAAGGACCGATAAGCCTGGCTTCCGGCAAATGGCATCTCGTGGCGGCGAGCTTCGATGGCAGGCAGTTTCACCTCTATGCTGACGGCACGCGGGTCACGAGAGGCGCACTGGTCCTGGGCAGCGTGGCCGGCGTGCTTGGTATGGCTCCTTCGGCGCAGCCTGCGCCGGGCTGGGCACACTTCGGCGGCAGGATCGCCGGGCTGATGGTGCTGCGTGAGGCACTCTCGGCTGACGTGATCAGCGAGATCTACGTGAAAGGCCCAGCGCAACCAGAACCCGAGTACGAAGAAGGGTCAAAATCGTGGCCGGTCCAGACGAGTGGACAGGCCGGGTATCGCGCGCCTCAGGACGCCTCGCAGATGCCGCGCAGCAAGGCACCGTTTTCCGAACCGGTCGCCACACCTCTGCCGGCTGGTCGCGAAGCGCTGACGCCGAACGGCAACAATCAGTGGACGATCAACGGCTGGATAATGGCTGAGGCTCCGAAGGTGGAAGCGGACGGCGCGGCCATCTCGGCCAGGAGTTTCAGCGCGAAGAACTGGTACGTCGCCACTGTGCCGGGCACCGCACTCACGACACTCATCGACCGCGGCGTCTATCCCGATCCCGATTACGGCCTCAACAATCTCGCCATTCCCGAGACGCTCAACAAGCAGGACTACTGGTACAGGACGGAATTCAGGGCGCCGTCGAGCCTCGACGGCAAGCGCCTCACGCTCACCTTCCACGGCATCAACTACAAGGCAGAGGTCTGGCTCAACGGGCAATCGCTGGGCACGATCACCGGCGCATTTATCCGCGGCAATTTCGACGTTACCAGCATTCTCAGACCTGGCGAAACGAACGTGCTCGCGGTGCGAGTCTCTCCGCCGCCGCATCCCGGGTATTCCGCAGGAGCAATCCATCAAGGGCGGACCCGGCGAGAACGGCGGCATCATGTGTCTGGATGGGCCGACCTTTGTCGCCACCGAAGGATGGGACTGGATTCCTGCCGTTCGCGACCGCGATACCGGAATCTGGCAGCCTGTAACAATTACAGCTACAGATACCGTAAAGATTGGCGATCCGCAGGTCGTCACCACGTTGCCGCTGCCCGATACATCGAGAGCAACCGTCGAAATCAACGTCCCGCTCACCAATGAATCAGATACTCCGGCCGAGGCGACGCTGACAGCGTCATTTGAGGGACGTGACAGTTACAAAAGAAGTCACACTGGCACCCGGCGACAACACCGTGAAGCTCTCGCCGGCGGAATTTCCCCAACTCAACTGTGCAGAATCCGCGTCTCTGGTGGCCGAATGGCTACGGCAAGCCTGAGCTTTACCATCTCAAACTCTCTGTGGCCACGGGCCGCGATGTCTCCGACACCAAGCAGCTACGCTTCGGCATTCGCGAAATCACTTACGAACTCAGCCTGCTTGACACAGCCGGGCGCGTGCGGCGGGTGGAGTACGCGCCGGCGAAGCGGCCGGCCGAGTGAGAGCCTGCCCATCGATGTCACCCACAACGGCATGCGGGAGATTCCGCCGTTCGATCCGCCGCCACCGTTCTGGCCCGAAGCGTGGCGGGAGAACTGGCGTTCGTGGGTGGCGTCGCTTGCGCCGGATGGCGAGAAGTCTCCGGCCATCCGCATGCTCGACGATACGAAAGCCGCTCCCTATCTCGTCGTGCGCGTCAACGGCGTGCGCATTGCCTGCCGCGGCGGCAACTGGGGCATGGATGACTCGCGGAAGCGGGTCTCGCGCGAGCGCCTTGAGCCGTATTTCCGCCTGCAGCGTGACGCGCACCTCGACATCATCCGCAATTGGGTCGGGCAGAGCACCGAGGACGTCTTCTACGACCTGGCCGATGAATACGGAATGCTCGTGTGGAACGACTTCTGGGAATCGACGCAGAACTACAACATTGAGGCCGAAGACCCGCAGCTCTTCCTGAAAAATGCGGCGGACGTGATCGCGCGCTACAGGAACCACCCCTCCATCCTGGTCTGGTGCGGGCGCAATGAGGGCGTTCCGCAGCCTATCCTCAACGAGGGGTTGATACGGCTGGTGGCTACGCTGGACGGCACCCGGTACTACTTCCCCAGCTCCAACCAGATCAACCTGCAGGGCAGCGGCCCCTACAGTTACCAGGACCCGAAGCTCTACTACTCGGTGCTGAACCGTGGGTTCTCGGTCGAGACAGGTACGCCATCCATGTCCACGCTGGAATCGTTCCGGGCGTGGATTGCCAAAGCCCGACCAGTGGCCGATCGACGATGTGTGGGCGTATCACGACTGGCACGCCAAAGGGAATGGCGATACCAAGCCCTTCATGGACGAGATCCAGACCGAGTTCGGCGCGCCGACGAGCCTTGAGGACTTCGAGCGCAAGGCGCAGATGCTCAACTACGTCGACCACCGCGCCATCTTCGAGGGGATGAACGCGCACCTGTGGGCTCCGAACAGTGGGCGGATGCTGTGGATGACGCAGCCGGCGTGGCCGAGCACGATGTGGCAGATCCTGAGCTCGGACTACGACACGCAGGCCTCGTTCTACGGGACGATGAAGGCCTGCGAGCCGCTGCACGTCCAGCTCGACCTGGCCAGCGATGACGTGGAGGTTGTCAATACTACGAATCTGCCGCTTGCCGGCACGATGGTAACGGCGGATGTCTTGTCGCTCGACAACAAGCCTCTGTTGCACAGAGAGGGTGTGCAGGGCGTCCAGGCCGATTCGACCATGAACGTCTTCCACCTCGACCTCGCACCGCTGCTCCAGAACGGAGTGGTGCTGGTGAGCCTGCAGCTGAGGTCCGCGAGCGGCGAGGTGCTGTCGCGGAATCTCTACTGGCTGGCGGCGAAGAGTTCGGATTACCGCGCTCTGGGCAGGCTTCCGGAGGCGAGCGTTACGGCTTCGGCGGCGCTGGCGGGCAAGGAGAATGGCGAGGAGCACATTTCGGTCCAGCTCAGAAACAGCGGGACGACGGTGGCGCTCGAGAACAAGCTGACGCTGCTGAAGGCGGGTGATGGCGAGCGGATTCTCCCGGCGTACTACAGCGACAACTATGTTTCGCTGCTTCCGGGCGAGTCGCGGGAGATTGAAATTACGTATCCGGAGGGGGCGGCGGCAGGAGCCCGGCCGGAGCTGAGCCTCCGAGGGTGGAACCTGGAGTCGCGGATAGTTCCCGTTCCGGGAAGGGACTGAGTCTTGCAGGGAGGGCACCCCCTCCACCCCATTCATCGGTGTATCGGGTAACCGATTGACTTTGAGAGGGTTCTACTCAGGGTTCATTTGTAAGTTATAGAAAGCGCGCATTTTGCGAGTTTCTGCCATGGAATCTATGACTTGCAGTCATCTCATAGATACCATGCGGTTTATCGGCAGTGATTTTGTAATCGTTTGATTTCAGGTATTTTAGCTGGATCCGGTCCCAAAATGGAAAGGCCCGGCTGAATAAGCCGAGCCTTTTGTCTCTAGTTCCATTATAGCTGGCGGAGAGAAATTCTCGGCCAATTCCCTCCGAAAGGCTATTCGGCTCGCAGGGCCTGGATCGGGTCGACGGTTGCGGCGCGGCGCGCCGGCAGGAGGCATGCGATGACTCCGAGGGCGAGGAGCACGCCAATTGCCGCAGAGGCGACGATGGGATTGTATGGGCTCACCTGGAACAAGAGGCTGCTGACGATGCGTGCGCTCGTAAGAGCCACTGCGATTCCGACAAATCCGCCGATGAGGACAGGCGTGAGGCCGTCGCGCAACACAAGGGTGTAGATGTTTGTCTTCTGGGCTCCAAGCGCAAGGCGAACGCCGATTTCGCGCTGCCGCTGGACGACAGAGTAAGTGACGACGCCGTAGATACCCAATCCGGCAAGAAGCAGAGCACTGCCGGCGAAGAGGAGAAGCAGGTCCATCTCGAAGCGACGGTTCGCCACTGAGTCGGCGACTATACCGCCGAGGGCACGAACGGTCGGGATAGACACGTCGGGATCCACACTCCAGATTGTTTTGCGAATTGCATCGGCCATCGTTGCCGGGTCCTGGCGTGTGCGCACGACGAGGGCGCCGGTGATCTCGGCGCGGTACCAGTAGGGCATGTAGACCATCATCGGATCGGGTTTCGCCAGGGAGATTGTCCGCGCATCCCGGACCACGCCGATGACGGTGAAAGGCGCTTCGTCGGTCAGCCCCGCGCGGTTGAATTGGCGGCCTATGGGATTCGCTTCCGGCCAGAGGGTGCGAGCGGTCAGCTCAGAAACAAGCGCGTAGTGTTTGCCTTCGTCGTCGGCTGATAGAGAGCGCCCGGAGATCAATGGCAAATGGATGGATTCGAGATAGCCGGGGCTGATCCAGCGGAAATGCTCAGTGGGGATTTGCATGACCGGCCGGGCGTCGCCGCGAACGCGGACCGAGTCTATCCATGTATCGCCAGCCAGCGGCAACTGGCCAACGACACCGGCGGACTCGATGCCCGGGAACTGATGGAGGCGCGCGAGCAGTTCTTTGTAAAACGGAACGCGCGACTTGTCGCTGGGGTATGACTTTGTGGGCAGATTGACCACGGCAGTAATGGCGCGGTCGGCCTCAAAACCACGATCGACGCGCATCAATTGGGCGAGGCTGGCTGTGAGCAGTCCGGTCATAAGGACCAGAGCAACGCTGACCGCGACTTCTACCGCGACCAGCACCCTGCGAAATCGCTTGCTGCCGCGCGATTCGCTCGCCAGCCTTGATTCGCTGTGCAGCACTTCGTGCGGCTGTGTCGCCGAACTGATCCACGCTGGAACTGCACCTGCGAGCAGAGCCGCTGCCACGGCGAGCAGGCTTGCACATGCGGCTCCTGCCCAGTCCAGATGCAACCCACCGCGGAGGTCGAGCTGAGGCGGGAGGTAATGCTGCATCAGCGGCACCAGGAACGCGGCGAGCAGAACGCCGAGCATGCCTCCCGCGACCGGCAAGCAGGACTGTCTCACGCATAGAAATGCGCAGCATCTCGCGGCGCGGGGCTCCAAGGGCTGCGGCTATGGCCATCTGTTGCCTGCGACCCACGGCTCTCGCCAACAGAAGATTGGCAATGTTGATGCAGCCTACGAGGAGCAGTCCTGCAACAGCGGCGAGCAGAATGAGGAGAGGCGTACGGTTGTTGCCGACGAGCATCTCCTGGAACGGCGTCAGAACGGCGGAAAGGGTGCCCTTTTCTTCCGCGGAGAGCCCGGCTGAGATGGTGTGCTGCAGTGCGTTGATCTCTGAACTGGCCTGCGCGACCGAAACTCCGGGCTTGAGGCGCGCGAGCCCGAAATAATCGAAATCGCCCATGGCTTCCTCGAGCCGGTCTTTCGAAGGCGCGAGGGGAACGATAGCTTCGACCGGTCTGGCGCGATCTTTGCCAGGACCAGCGATGGTTTCGACTACAGGCAAATGAAACGACTGCGGCATTACGCCGATCACGGTGAAGGGAAAGCCGTTGAGCGTGATGGTTCGACCGAGAATGCGGCGATCGCTTTGAAACTGCTCACGCCAGAGCTGATTTGTCAGCAGGACGACGTGCTCGTGGCCGGTCGTGGCTTTCCTGCTCAGTGAAGGCGCGGCCCAGTTGCGGCCCGATGTTGAGCACCGAAAAAACGCCGGGCGTGGCGCTCAGCACGTCGACCTGCAAGGGACGGCCGCCGGTGCCGAGAGGCATCGATCCTTCTTCCATGAGGGCCATGGATTGAATGCTGCGGATATTGTGCTGCCAGTTGAAAAAGTGGTTCGCGTTCATCGGCAGGCGCGGATAGATGTCACGGAACTCTGCTACCTGTTCTTCCATGACGACCAGCTGCTCGGGGTGGGCGTAGGGCAGCGGGCGAAGCAGGACATCGTAGACCAGTGTGAAGATCGCCGTTGTCGCGCCGATGCCGATCGCCAGCGTCAGGATGGCGGTGAATGCGAAGCCGGGAGCCTTGCGCAACTGGCGCAGAGCACGACGAATATCCTGAAGTAACGTTTGCAGAAGGTCCATGAAGCCCTCGACGAGCGCGGAGTGAAGACGGCTACAGGCTGCTACGAATGGCTGTACGGAGGAGTTCCGGCATCGCCAAAAATTTCCCTCTTCCCATAGTCATTCGAGTGGAGTACTATGCTTCGCATCGACATTCGAGGGGAGAGCAGCGTGGTGTTTTCAAAAAAGGGGCCGGAAGCTGGAGAAATTCTTCAGGGCACCCTGGACATGCTGATTCTGCGCACGCTGGTGATGGGCCCGGCTCATGGGCACACGATTGCCCACGCCATCGAGGGTACTTCGGAAAACACCCTTGAAATCGAGCAGGGATCGCTCTATCCGGCGCTGCACCGGCTCGAAGACCGCGGTCTGGTTTCCTCGGAGTGGGGCGTGAGCGAAAACAACCGCAGGGCAAAGTTTTACAAGCTGACCAACAAAGGCCGGAAGGAACTGAGCGAGGCAACGCGGCGCTGGCGAAAGATGACCCGCGCCATCGGCCTCATTCTTGGAGAATCGTTCGATTAGAGCAAAACCAGGGTAACTGTGCCCAATTCAGCAGTTTTCAGTGTCGCCGCTTCCTGATGGTCGCGTCGACTTGAGTTCGGTGGCTTCGGGATACATCGACCCTGGTTTTGCAGTAACAGCAGGAGGTGCGCAGATGAATTTCCGGCGCTTCGCGGATCGCAGCAGGAAAGACGATGACCTTGCCGAAGAGATAGAGTCTCATCTCGCCCATGAAGAGGATGACAACGCTGCGCGCGGCCTTTCTCCGGAAGAAGCCCGGCGACAGGCGCGCGTGCGTTTTGGAAATCCGCGTGTCGTCCGCGAGCGGGTGTGGCGGTATCGTTCGCTTCCGGGGATTGACGATATCTGGCGCGATCTGCGCTTCGCGCTGCGAGGACTTCGGAAGACGCCCGGTTTCACCGTCATCGCTGTGCTGGTTATTGCAGTCGGCATCGGTGTGAACACGGCCGTTTTTTCGGTGATCAATGCGGTGCTGCTCAAGCCTCTTACGTACCCGAATCCACAGGAGCTGGTGGAGTTGAGGAATACCAGCGTGCAGGGCTCGTTTCCGGGCGCGAACATCCCGAAGTTCAACATCTGGCGGCAGCAGACCGGGATTTTTCAGAAGGTCGCGGCGTATGACTTCGGCGGGGCAGGGATGAATATCACGAGCGGCGATCATCCCGAGCAGGTGCAGGGCATGCATGTTTCCGCGGATTATTTCGCGATGCTCGGGGCACCGGTGGTTGCGGGTCGCACGTTCACCCAACCGGAGGACAGCCCGCATGGAGGTAAGGTCACGGTGCTGAGTTACGGGCTGTGGAAGAGCCGCTACGACGCAAATCCTGATGTCGTCGGATCTACTATTCAGCTCGACGGCGAGCCCTATCTCATTGTGGGCGTTATCGACCGCAACTTTGTCACCGATGTTCCGGTGGATCTCTGGGTGCCGTTCCAGTTCGATCTTACGTCGCAGGATATGGCGCACTATTTCACCGTGGCCGCGCGACTGCGGCCTGGCGTTACGCTGACGCAG
Organism: uncultured Acidobacteriaceae bacterium; assembly: GCA_963782175.1. GTDB lineage: Bacteria > Acidobacteriota > Terriglobia > Terriglobales > Acidobacteriaceae > Silvibacterium. Next base: position 39,237 of record CAWAIX010000001.1, on the reverse strand, counting down.
GCCAACGCACAACTCCGGCTGGCTGCGGACCAGTACCGCCGCATTTACGGCGAGCATTCTCTTCCTCCGGGAGGGGGATTCGGCCTCGCGTCGCTTCAGGAATCGGCGATCGGCGATACCCGGTTTCCGCTACTCGTGCTGCTGGGAGCGGTGGGCTTTGTACTTCTGATTGCCTGCGCCAATGTTGCCAATCTGCTGCTGGCAAGATCGTCGGCGAGGAAACGTGAGTTCGCAACGCGCGCGGCCCTGGGCGCGGGGCGCGGTCAGATTATCCGGCAGCTCCTCATCGAGAGTCTCACGCTTTCGTTGTCCGGGGGCCTGCTCGGGCTTGTGTTTGGATTTCTCGGGGTTCGTATATTACTGGGCATCAATCCGGGGAATATTCCACGCATCGGCGAAGATGGCTCGGCGGTCGGGCTGGATTTGAATGTTCTGCTGTTTACGCTGGGCATTTCTATTTTGACGGGCGTACTTTTTGGGCTTGTGCCGGCAATCGGTGCATCGCGACCGAACCTGGTTGCGGCCCTGAATGAGAATGGCAGCCGCGCAGGCCTTGGGTTTCGCAATGGCAAGTTCCGCTCCGCGCTGGTGGTCGGGGAAGTGGCGACAGCTCTGGTGCTGGTGATCGGAGCGGCGCTTCTGATCCGCACCTTTGTGAAGTTGCAGGCCGTCAACCTTGGGTTTGCGACGCACAACGTGATCAGCATGGCGATGTCGGTCAGCGGCGACCGATTCCAGAAGACAGCGCCGGTGGCCCAGGTGATCCACGACGGCACCGAACGCGTGCTGGGGGTGCCCGGAGTTGTTGACGTTGGCGTAACGAACTGCCTGCCGATGGCAGGCGGTTTCAGCATGATCTTCGACATTGTGGGCCGGCCCAAAGGAAATTCGCCGTTCACAGGCGGGGCGGGATTCTATTCTGTTTCGTGGCGCTATTTCGATGCTCTCAAGATTCCGCTGCTTCGCGGACGCGGCTTCACGCAGCAGGATGATGCCGCCGCGCCAGGAGTGATCATCATCAATGAGGCCTTTGCCCGGCGGTTCTGGCCCAAAGGCGATCCACTGAAGGACAGGATTCAGATAGGGCCCGGGGCGGGACCGGCATTTACGGAAAATCCGCGACAGGTTGTTGGAATTGTCGGCGATACGCACGATGGCGGTCCTAGCCGCGAGCCCATGCCCATGATGTTCATCCCGCTGCCGCAGATGCCGGACCTCGAGACAGCGCTGAACTCGCGCGTAGCGCCGTTGTGGTGGATCGTCCGAAGCCAGGTGGATCCGCGTACGCTGGTCGCGCCGATCACCGGAGCGCTGCGCGAGGCCAGCGGCGGGCTGCCGGTAGCGCACGTTCGCACGATGGATGAGATCGAGGTTCGCAACACCGCGCGACAACGTTTCAATATGCTGCTGCTGACCGTGTTCGGATCCGCCGGCTTGCTGATGGCTGCCATTGGCATCTATGGCGTGATGTCTTACTCGGTGCAGCAGCGCACCCAGGAACTCGGAGTGCGGATGGCTTTGGGCGCGCAGGCATCGAATCTGCGAAACATGGTGATTCGTCAGGGAATGGCGTTTACGCTGGCAGGCGTGGTGATCGGCGCTGGGGGTGCGTTCTGGCTGACGCGCTTCCTGGGCAGCTTTCTTTTTGGGGTGAAGGCGTGGGATCCGATGGTGTTCGTTGCGACGCCCCTGATTCTGAGTGCCGTTGCTCTCCTGGCCATCTGGATTCCCGCGAAACGAGCGACGCGCGTCGATCCGATGACGGCACTTCGGTTGGAGTAGGGTCGGAGGCGAGTCATGCTTAGTTCCCCGCGGCCCTAGGCGGATTGGCCGGAGCAGGGGCAGGAGTCTTGCCCAGGACCCATTTGTCGTACCAGTCGAAGTAGCGCTGGTAGCGGTCGCGGATGAAGCTGGGGCGGGTGAATCCGTGGAACTGGCCGGGATAGACGATGAGCTCGGTGGGAACTCCAAGGCTGCGGAGGGCTTCGTACATCTGTTCGCCGCCGACGAGGGGGACGTTGAAGTCCTTGTCACCACCCATGAAGAGCGTCGGCGTTTTGATGCGGTCGGCGTGGTAGAGCGGGTAGGCGAGCTTGATGTAGGTCTCCTGGGCTTTCCATGGCGGGAGCAGCTCGGTGTCGTACTGGTGGATGTACTGGTCCACTCCGTAGAGCATGATGGGGTTGCCGACGCCGGCTCCGCTAGTTGCGGCTTTGAAGCGGGTGGTGCTGGCGATGGTGTAGTCGGTGAGGATGCCTCCGTAGCTCCATCCGCCGACGCCAAGATGGGCGGGGTCGGCGTAGCCTTTGCTGACGGCCTCGTCGACGGCGGCGAGCAGGTCTTCTACCTCGTGGTGTCCCCAGTCGGCGAAGATGGCCTGCTGATACTCGTGTCCGCGACCGGAGCTGCCGCGGTAGTTTACGTTTAGGACGGCGAATCCGCGCGCGGCGAAGAGCTGGCGCTCGATGGTGAAGCTGTGGGCGTCCTGGCCGTTGGGCCCGCCGTGAATTCGTAACAGCATGGGATACTTTTGTCCGGCGACGGCGCCGGGCGGGAGCGTGATGAGGGCGTGGACCTCTGTGCCGTCCTTGGCGTGGGCAGTGAGGTCGCGGGTTGTGCCGAGCTTAAGCTGCGACATGAGGGCGTCGTTATGGGTGGTGAGCCTGCGGAGCTTGCCGTCTTCGAAGGCGAAGATGGCTGGAGGCGTGGAGTCGGTGGTCCAGGTGATGACCTGGCGGCCGGCGGCTTCGTTGTGGGTGATGGCGACGCCGGGCTCTTCGATGAGGCGTTTGGCCGCGCCGGTGGCGATGTCGATGGAGAGTGGATATTCGGAGCGGTCGTCCTCGCAGAGGACGATGATGGATTTGCCGTCGGCAGCCCAGCGCGGCTGCGAGACAGCGCGGTCGAGCCTGGCGGTGAGGATGCGCGGCGGAGTTCCGTCAACACCGACGATGGCGAGCTGGTTGAGGTTGTACTCCTCGAATTTCGGCTCGCTGCCCTGCAGGTAGGCGATGGTCTGGCTGTCGGGACTCCAGGCGATGCGGCCGCCGTCTTCGCCCTTGAAGGTGGTGAGCTGCTTCGGAGCGGAGTTGGGTTTGGCGTCGACGATGAAGACGTCGGTGTTGATGGTGCGGTCCCAGTCGGGGTCGTGGTTGCTGACGTAGGCGATCCTGGCGCCGTCGGGCGACCAGACTGCGTTGGCTTCATCGTGGGCGGAGTCGTCGGTGAGCTTGTCGAGCTTCTGGGTATCGATGTCGTAGAGGTAGAGCAGGTTGCGATTGGTTCCGGAGAGATAGCCTTCGATGTCCTGCTTGAAGTGGTAGCGGTCGATGACGATGGGTTTTGGCTTCTCTTCCTTCTTGTCCTTGTCGCCCTTCTTTTCGTCAGCGTTCTCCGGTTCGTCGTCGGCCTTGATGTTCAGCAGCAGCTTTTTTCCGTCGGGCGACCAGGCATAAGCGCCGAGATGTCCCTTGACGTCGGTGAGCCGGCGGGCTTCGCCTCCGCGGCGGTCGAGGACCCAGACCTGCGTGCCTTTGGCCTTTCCGGGGCGGTCGGCTTCGAAGGAGAGATATTTGCCGTCGGGGCTCCAGCGGGGCGAATTGGAGGAGGAGTCGACGCCGTAGGTGAGGCGGATGTCCTGCGAGCCGTCCCAGCTGACCATCCAGAGGTCGGTGAGGCGCTTGTCGGCCTCGGTGTCGATGCGGCTGAGGGTGTAGGCGACCCACTGGCCGTCGGGCGAAACCTGAGGATCTCCGACGTCCTGGAACTTGAAGATGTCGTCGAGGGTCAGGGGGTGGGGCGTGGCGGGCGTCTGGGCGGGCAGAGAGGCGGCGGCGAGAGCCATAGAAAGCAGGGCAGTTAGCGGCGAGCGTCGGGACATGCAGAGAAGTATAAGGGCGACCTTCGGCTACTCAAGCTAAAACAGACCGAGCGAGATCGCGCCGAATTCTCTTGACAGCAGATTTAGTGTTATAGTTATGTATATCAGTATGGCTGTGCAGCCAATGCTTTTCGCCGATGCACACCCGGGAGGCTGATATGAACTTGCGTAGAATGAACGCTCTGCGTCTCATGCTGATCGCCGTACTTGCTGCGGCGCCGATAGTTTCCTTTGCCCAGTCAGGCGGGCAAAAGCCCTTCGACTCCCTCAAGTCGCTTGCGGGAAGCTGGGAAGGCCAGGTAACCACCACTCCCAAGATGACCGACATGGGAGACATGGCCTCTATAGTCGTCACCATGCGCGTGACCTCACGCGGCAACGCCGTGCTTCATGAAATGTCTGCCGCTGGAAAGTTCGACGACACGCTGAATAACGATCACCCCGTCACGATGTTTTATCTGAAGGACGACAGCCTGATGCTCGTGCATTATTGCGACGCGGGAAACCGTCCGCGCATGACCGCACGGACCTCGCCCGATGGCAAGACTGTGGACTTCGACTTTGTCGATCTTGAAGGCGGCACGCAGAATGGACACATGCAGCACGCCACCTTCACCTTCATCGACGCCAACCACCACACTGAGGATTGGACGTATCTGATGCCGGGGGACAAGCCTGTCGTCGCGCATGCGGACCTGCACCGGACACAAAGCACGGTGGCGGCGCGATGATTGCCATGCAATCCGGGTTCAGGCTGAGACCCATACCGCCAGGGAGTCCTGATGGACCGGGAATGGAATGATCGGGAGCCGATATACCGCCAGCTCCGGGACCGGGTGGTGGCGATGATCCTTGACGGCGTACTCGGCGAGGGTGACCCGCTGCCCTCAGTGCGCAACGTCGCCGCCGAGTACCGGTTGAACCCGCTGACGGTAATGAAGAGCTATCAACAACTGGTAGACGAAGGCCTGGTGGAGAGCCGGCGCGGGCTGGGGATGTTCATTAACGCCGGCGCCCGGGGCATGCTGCTCGATGCGGAGCGTGGACGTTTCCTCGCCGAGGAGTGGCCGCGGATCAGCGCGACCATTCAACGGCTGGGCCTGAAGACGGAAGACCTGCTGAACAGCAGGCGGAAGGACTGAAGCCATGGCATGTATAGAAGCGCGCGGTCTGCGCAAAGCCTTTGGGCCAAAAATCGCGGTCAATAGCGTGGATATTCAGGTCGAGACAGGCCGTATCGTCGGCCTCATCGGACCGAATGGCGCGGGAAAGACTACCATGCTCAACGCGATTCTCGGTCTGACGGCATTTGAGGGCCATCTGCGCGTGCTGGGGCGTGATCCCTGGCGGGAACGCGACCGGCTGATGAACGAGGTTTGCTTCGTCGCCGATGTTGCCGTGCTGCCACGCTGGATCCGGGTTTCGCAGGCGCTCGACTACCTGGCCGGGGTGCACCCGCACTTTGATCCCGCCAAAGCCGAGGGCTTGCTGGCCCGGACCTCGATCCAGCCGAAGCACAAGGTGCGGGAGCTGTCCAAGGGCATGGTGGCGCAACTTCATCTCGCGCTCATTATGGCGATCGACGCCAAGCTGATGGTGCTGGACGAGCCCACGCTTGGCCTCGACATCCTTTACCGCAAGCAGTTTTACGACTCGCTGTTGAACGACTACTTCGACGGCAACCGCACCATTATTGTGGCAACCCATCATGTCGAGGAGGTCGAGCATGTGCTCACTGACTTGTTGTTTATTCGAGACGGCCGCATCATATTCAGCTCCGGCATGGAAGAGCTGGAGAGGCGCTTCCGCGAAGTGGCGGTGAACCCGGAGCAACTGGCCGCAGCACAGGCGCTTCGGCCGTTGTACGAACGGCAGGCGTTAGGGCGAAGCTTCCTGCTCTTCGACGGTGCGGACGAACAGAAACTGGCCGCGCTTGGTGAAGTGCGCAGGCCGTCGATCTCCGATCTCTTCGTGGCCATGATGAGCCCCACTCAGGGGCATGCTTAAAAAAATGGCGAAGAAGAGCCGCTCAAAGCGGGAGGGCTGGATGGATTCTCAATCGAACGCAATTTCCGGAACGGGCATTCAAACGCGGGCGGCGGCGCCCGGTCTGCCGGCTATCATGCGGCCGTTGTACTGGTCGATCAAGCGCGAGCTCTGGGAAAACCGATCGCTTTATATCGCGCCCCTGATCGTGGCCGGGCTGGCGCTGCTTGGCAACGTGATCGGCATCTCCGGTGTCATTCACGCCCAGAACCATACGCCGCACGTTTCGTCGCCGTACGAACTGGCCTCGGCTCTGATTATGGGCACCACGCTCCTGGTGGCTATCTTCTATTGTCTGGAGGCGCTCTATGGAGAGCGTCGCGATCGCAGCATTCTCTTCTGGAAGTCGATGCCCGTCTCCGATACCGTTACGGTTCTGGCCAAGGTATGCATTCCGCTTATCGTGATCCCGCTGATCACATTCGGCCTGATCGTCGCCACGGAGGCGATCATGATGCTGCTGAACGGCACGATATTTCGTGGGCTGTATCCGGAGTGGGGGCATCCGCTTGTGCTCCATGACTTGCCGGAGGAATGGCTGGGGCTGCTTTACCATCTCTTTGCCATCCACTCTCTCTGGTACACCCCGATTTTTGCGTGGCTGCTGCTGGTTTCCGCCTGGGCGCGGCGCGCGGTGTTTCTGTGGGCCGTTGTACCCCCGTTGGGCATCGGCATCCTGGAGCGGCTGGTGTTCGGCACCTCGTATTTTGGACAGATGATGAAAGGCCGCGTCCTCGGTCCCATGGGCAGCAATATGGATTCGATGACGCACGTGACTCCGCTGGAGCTTCTCGCCAGCCCCGGCCTCTGGATCGGCCTGGGAGTGGCGGCTGTCTTCCTCGCATTGGCGATTCAGGTGCGGCGGTATCGAGGGCCAGTGTAGGGCGAGTGAGCATTATTGATTTTTCTAAAGATTCCTGCTAACTAATGTTTTAGTTGCTCGTCAAAGGGATGTAAGGACGAGCAGACGGGTGAGATGCCTCCAAAGAAATCCATCACGTTGACAGAAGCCGAGCTGAGGCTCATGAAGGTGCTGTGGCGGCGCGGGGAGTCGGCGGTCAGCGACCTGGTCTCGGCCATGCCCGACGGCGAGTCGCTGGCGTATAACTCTGTCCTGACGACGATCCGGATCCTGGAACAGAAGGGATACGTGACCCACCGGCAGGAGGGGCGCGCCTTTGTTTACAGCCCGTGCGTGGCAGAGCAGGAAGCGAGCCGGACGGAAATCCGTCATATTATGCAGCGGTTTTTCGGCGATTCGCGGGAGCGGCTGCTGCTGTCGGTTTTGCGCGATGAAGAAGTGACACCTGAGGAATTAGACCGGCTGAAGGAAGCGATTGCGGTAGCGGAGCAGCGTACGGCGGAGGTTGAAAAGCAATGACCCCCGAAGCGATGGCATTTGACGTCATGCAATCGATCGAGAGCGTGGCCCAGGTGGCCGCGTCTGCGTTTGTGTCGAGCCTGTGGCAGGGAGTCCTGCTTGCCGCTGTCGTTTGGCTGTGCCTGCGGTTTTTCCCGAAGATGACGGCTGCGGTTCGCTTCGCCGTCTGGAGCGCGGTGTTTGTCGTGATTCTGCTGCTGCCCTTTGCGCAGATGGCCGGGCAGCATGGGGTGGCCGCCGTCGCGTCCGGGACGCCGTTTCAGGTGGACGTGCGCTGGAGCTATCTGATTCTGTCGGCGTGGGCGGGTTTGTCGCTGGTGCGCGGGGTGAAGCTGGCGGTGAGCGCGTGGCGGCTGCGCCAGCTATGGAAGAGGTCGACAACGGTGCCGTCGATTTTGCCCTCTGTGAAGGCTTCATCGATTTTCGGGTCGAGACAAGTCGAGATCTGCACCTCGAAGGAGATCGACCGGCCGAGCGTGATCGGGTTCTTCAAACCGAGGGTTCTGATTCCCGAATGGCTCTTTGAGAAGCTGACGCCAGCGGAGCTCGAACAGATTGTGATGCACGAGTTCGGGCATATCAGCCGCGCGGATGACTGGATCAACCTGTTCCAGAAGATCGGGCTGGTGCTGTTCCCACTGAATCCGGCGTTGATGTGGATCGACCGGCGGCTGTGCTTTGAACGCGAACTGGCGTGCGATGACGGGGTGCTGGAGCACACGCAGGCTCCGGCTGTCTACGCGACCGCTCTGGTAAGCGTGGCGGAACGGTCGAAAAACCGGCGGGCTGTGATGCTGTCGCTCGGCGCGTGGGAGCGGCGGTCGGAGCTGGGACGGCGCGTGGAGAGCATTCTGAATGGCGGGAAGCGGATGAATCCACGGCGGGCGAAACTGGCTGCCGGAGCAATAGGCGTTGCGCTGCTCGGAGTAGCGGTGGGTCTGTCGCGGGTTCCGCATTTTGTGTCCTTCAGCGAGGGCACGACGCCAGGCGCGGTGGCGGAGCGGCCGATGCCGATGCCGCCGAGTGTGGCGGTTCCTGAATCCGGTCCGCGGTATCACCCGGCGGTGTTTCATCCCGACGGGACTGCGCGTGAAAAGCTGCTGAAGGCGACGGTGCCTTCAGCCGTGCTGCATGTGCCGGAGCACAGGAGAAAGACCGCTTCTCATGTGCCGCCGGCTGCTGTGAAGCCGATTCCCGCTGTAGAGCGGGTGAAACAAGCTTCCGTCAGAACCGAACGCTGGGTGGTGCTGACTTCATTCAGCGCGAGCCCGGCGGATGGTCCGGAAGATACGTCTAGTCATCCCGCAATGCCCGTCCACCCGGCCATGATGCTCACGGTGGACGGTGAGCATGCGATTGCCGCAGTGCCAACCGGAGACGGCTGGCTCGTCATTCAAATTTAACCATTGCAACAACATGAAAGAGGATTTGCTATGCCTGCAACACCTAATAAATTAGTTGGCAAGACGGCGCGCGTCGCCGGAATTGCCGGTACTGCGGCTTCCCTGGTTCTCGGAGCCGCGTTCGTCATCCATCACAACGGAGTGCATGCCTCGGATGGGTATGGAACTCCCATCGAAGACAGCAGCGTGTCTGCGCTGACGAATCTGGATCAAGCCATGGAAACTGTGGCGGCGCAGGTAACGCCGGCCGTAGTCAATGTGGCTGTGACCGCGCGCGCGACGGGAGAGCAGGTTTCTTCCGACGACCAGGAGCAGGATCAAGGACAGCAGGTTCCGCCGCAGTTCCGGCAGTTCTTTGGGCCGGGCGGCCCGTTCGGAGGCGGACAAGCGCCTCAGCAACCGCAGATCGAGCACGGAATCGGCAGCGGCGTGATCATCTCGCCTGACGGCTACATTGTGACCAACAACCACGTGGTGAACGGGGCGACGCAGATTCGCGTCACGATGAACGATCGCCGCACTTACAACGCCAAGGTGATCGGCACGGATAAGCTGACGGACCTGGCGGTGATCAAGATCGACGGGCACGGCCTGCCGAATATTCCCTGGGGCGACTCGACGAAGCTGCGTCCGGGTCAGACGGTGCTGGCCTTCGGCAGCCCGTTCGGTTACTTCCAGTTCTCGGTAACGCGCGGCATTATCAGCGCGCTTGACCGGCCGAATCCTTATGCGAACGATGCGCGCAAGCCGGGCGGGTTCATTCAGACGGATGCGGCAATCAATCCGGGCAACTCCGGCGGCGCGCTGGTGGATGCGCACGGCGAGCTGATCGGCATCAACACTTTCATCATCTCGGACAGCGGCTCGTTTGCGGGCGCAGGGTTTGCGATTCCGTCGCAGATTGCGCACAACGTGGCTGAATCGCTGATCAAAACGGGAACGGTGCATCACGGGTATCTGGGCATCAGCATGAACGACGTGACGCCGGACAACTACAACTTCTTCAAGCTGAAGGAGACGACCGGTGCGATCGTCTCGCAGGTGACTCCGGATTCTCCGGCGAGCCGTGCGGGGCTGAAGGGGGGTGACGTCATTCAGTCGCTGAACGGCAAGAATATCCCGAATGGCAGCGCGCTGCAGGTAGCGGTGAGCACGATGGCTCCTGGCACGTCTATCCAGCTAGGGATTATTCGCGACGGCAACCCGCAGACCGTGGGAGTGAAGGTGGGCGAGTTCCACGGCGGACAGCAGGTAGCGAGCGCGGATGAGAACGGCGCAGGCCCAAGCAAGAGCGGCAAGCTGGGTCTTGCTGTTCAGGACCTGACGCAGGATGCGCGGCAGCAGATGCAGATTCCGTCGCAGGTGAGCGGCGCTGTGGTTGCGAATGTGCGGCCCGGCAGCCCCGCGGACGATGCGGGACTCGCTCCGGGAGACGTAATTGTCGAAGTCGACCGGAAGCCGGTGTCGAATGCCCAGCAGTTCGTGAACGATGTGCATGCAAGCCCGGGCAAGGATGTGCTGCTGCTCGTGTGGTCGCACGGCGGCGCGACGTATCGCGTACTGCACCTGGACGAAAATAGCGACAATCAGAACGGGATGTAGTGGAGATCCGCTCAAGACAGCATCAAACTTGAGTGGGGCAGGGTGAGAATGTAGTCGTAGTAAAACAGAACGTAACCTGCACAGAACCCGCCTTGACCGGCGGGTTTTGTGTTTGTGTGACAAGTACATCTGGGTGGTCCTCCGTACGCTTGGATATAATCCATTCGTTTCGTAAAGCAAAAGAATTGGCAGAGGTATGAAAGATGGCGGAGAGCCTGCAGATTTTGCCGTGCCCAGTTGTCGATCCGGCGATCGAGAGGGCCAGCACACTGCCGTCGAGCTACTACGTCGACCCAGGACTGCTGGAGATCGAGAAGCACAGGATCTTCTGGCGGACGTGGCAGATTGTTGGGAGGTCGGAGCAGCTTCGTAACAGCGGCGATTACATTACGGCGGATCTACTTGGCGAGCCCGTGGTGGTGGTGCGCGGCAGCGATGGAGTGCTGCGCGGCTTCTATAACGTGTGCCGGCATCGGGCGGGTCCCGCGGCGCAGGGCTGCGGATCGCGGAAGGTGTTTCGCTGCGGGTATCACGGATGGACGTATGGGCTGGACGGGCGGCTGATCAATGCGCCGGAGATGGAGGGCGTGGCCAACTTCTGCGCCGAAGAGCTGAGGCTGCGGCCTGTGCAGGTGGGCGAGTGGGAGGGCCAGGTGTTTGTCAATCTGGACCCGGGTGCTTTGCCGTTGATGGAAGCACTGCGGGAGTTGCCGGAGCAGGCGGGGAAGTTTCGCTTCGGCGAGATGCAGCTTCGCGGGCGGCGCGACTACCACATGCAGTGCAACTGGAAGGTGTATATCGACAACTATCTCGAGGGGTATCACCTGCCGAGCGTGCACCCGTCTCTGAACCGCGAGCTGGATTACGGCAGCTACGTTACGACGCTGTTCGAACGGCATTCGCTGCAGGCGAGTCCGATACGCGGGCCGGAGAACGAGTCGACGGTTGACAGGCGGTACAAGCAGTCGGAGGGAGACCTTAGCGCGGAGTATTACTGGATCTTTCCGAACTGGATGCTGAACTGTTATCCAGACAACGTGTCGCTGAATATTGTGCTGCCGACGGGGCCGGAGACATGCGTGGCGATCTTCGAGTGGTACTTTCTGCCGGAGCAAGGCGGGGCGATCGAGGAGACGATGCGCTTCAGCGATGAGATTCAGCTGGAGGATGGGCATATCTGCGAGGTGGTGCACCGGAATCTGAAGTCGCAGTCCTATGACACGGGGCGCTACAGCGCGAAGCAGGAGAAGGGTGTTCACCATTTTCATCTGCTGTACTCTGAAGCTATTCATTCGGGAGAGTAGCTGGCGTCCCAAATCTTCAACTAAAACGTTTGACTGCGGCATTAATTGAGTGATACCTTCGCGTTTTGCGCGAAGCGATCGAAAGACTGACGCCAACTCTTTACCCACGAAGAGGACTGTATTTCCCCAAGAATCACATCGGGCCCGTCATCGGTTACTTTGACCTCGATTGCGCTTTGCCTCCTACTGCTTTGCGCAGTCTTTCTGTCGTCAGCTGGAGCCTTTGGCCAGGAAAGCGCCGCTGCCGTGCAGGGCACGTTGCAGAACGCGGCTGGCGCTCCAGTGACCGGGGCCATGGTTCATTTGAGCGGCACGAGCGGCGAGGTTCGGGCCACGACGGATGGCGAGGGCACGTTTCGATTCAGTGGCTTGGCGGCGGGGAAGTATCAGCTCACGGTGGATGCGAACGGGCGTGTGACAAAGTTCGCGCAGCCGGTGGACGTGAGCGGAGGCGGGCAGTCCATTTCGCTGACGCTGACCGACGAGGGGCTGGTGCTGGGTGCGGGTCCGCAAGAGGGCAGCAGTGAGAAGCTAACCAGCGAGAAGGTGAACGAGCTTCCGCTGAACAAACGGGACTTCAGTGCACTGCTGCTCATGGCAGCAGGCACGATGACGGACGCGAACGGCGCGACGAACTTCACTGCGCAGTTTGCCATCAATGGACAGCGCGGCGTGGAGGCGGTGTTCGCGATGGACGGGGCGGACATCAGCGATCCGGAGATGGGCGGGTCTACATTCTCGAACTTCAATGTGGACGCGGTGCAGGAGATTCAGTCGACCTCGGGCTGGATGCCGGCGACGATCGGGCAAGGCGCGGCGGGGTTCACGAATATCGTCACGCGATCGGGGAGCAGCGGATTCCACGGGTCGTTCTTCGAGTTCCTGCGCAACTCGGCGCTGGACGCGCGGAACTATTTCGATCATGCGACGCCAGAGACGCCGGGGCGCATCCCTCCGTTCCGGCGCAACGAGTTCGGGTTTACGAACGGCGGGCCGGTAGTGCTTCCGCATTTGTATGACGGGCACGGAAAGACGTTTTATTTTGGGCAGTACCAAGGTTTTCGGCAGGTACTGGGGACGACACAGGTGCTGCCGGTGCCGACGGAACTGGAGCGCAAGGGCTATGACGCGACGGCGTATCCGGGCGATGTGCTGCTCGTGCCGGTTGATCCGAGCATTGCATCGATACTGGCGCGGTATCCGCTGCCGAATTTGCCAACCGGCTCCTATGGACCGAACACCTACGCGACTTACTCGAAGGTGGACACAGATGCGGACCAGTTCTCGATTCGGCTGGACCACAAGCTTTCGGACAAGAACCAGTTCTTCGGACGGTTCACTTTCAACAATCTGACCGGCCCGACAACCAATCCCGACCAGACGACGATCGATTCACTGTTCGGCGTTCAGTACGTCGACCGGCAGCGCAACGTGGTGTTCACTTTCACACGCACGCAATCGCCGAACTTTTCGTGGCAGACCTCGTTCAGCATAACGAGAAGCACGCCGTCATTTCCGACGCGGGACTACACAGATCCCGCGGTGAAGTTCAACGACGCGCTCTTTGAGGGCTTCAATACCGCAGGCGGATCGGTGATGAGCGCCTTCGGGAATCTTTTCCAGCTGCAACAGGGCTTCGCCATTAACAAGGGGAGTCATACGATCGCGGCCGGCGGAGAAGTACGGCTGAATCGTGACTCGACGTTTTTCGGCATCAGTCCTAACGGGGAGTACGACTTCGGCGGAGGGACATCATATGCGCTGACAAATATTCCTTCGCAGAGCGGGATGCACGATATTCAGGCCGGCGATCCGCTGCCGGATACACTGTCGAGTTTTCTTTCGGGCAGTCCGTTTGTGTACACGGTGGCGATTGCTCCGCCGTATTTTTCGAATGGACCTCATATCGGGCCGGCGGCGATCAATCGCAACATGGGTGCGGTGTACGCCCAGGACACCTGGAAGATTTCGGATCGTTGGGTGCTCGACTACGGGCTGCGATGGGAGATCTATACCCCGATTACAGAGCGCGCACGGCGGACGTCGAGCTTTTTGAATTACGGCCCCGATCAGGAGTTTGCGATCAACCCACAGCCGGGGTACAAGACGAATCTTGATGGATTCATGCCGCGGGTGCAGCTAACCTGGAAAGCAACGGACAAACTGCGTGTGCATGCGGGCGGTGGCCTTACGGTGATTCCGCCGAATATCTGGCAGGACAATTTTCTGACCGGCTCGACGCCGTTCGTGGTGTATCCGAGGTTGACGGCGGCGAAGGGCGCGCCGATACAGTACGGGTTCCAGATTACGCCGTCGGAACTGCCGGGCGTGTACACGCCGGCCGGGACAAATATCTTCCCGAGCCACGACACGAAGGATGTTCCGGCGAACACAGTGATGGATGTGGACCGCTACCAGAAGGATGTGGCGGCGCTGACGCCGAGTGGGGTGATCAGTCCGCTGAACCTGAGCGCGATCGATCCGAAGTTCGGCAATGCGTGGATGTATTGGTGGACAACCGGCGTGGAGCGGGAGATCGGCAAGCTGACGGCGGATATAAATTACGTGGGAACGGCGGCGGCTCATCTGCCGCGGACGAGCTTTCCGAATGCATATCCGGGGGCGAGCGCTGAGTTTGCTCCGCACACTCAATTCGACAGCTCGGGCAATGTGATCGGCGGCTTCGGTGTGGAGAACGTGATTACGGGCACGGCGCATTCGACATACAACGCGCTGCAGACCTCGCTTACGGGGAACTTTCCACACGGAGGCCCGGGGGTGCAGGCGAGCTATACGTGGAGCAAGTCTATTGACGATACGAGCCAGGTGAGCGGGGGCACGGGAAGTACCGGTGCCACGGTTGTGCCGTTTCCGCAGGACCCGTACAACACGCATCTGGAGAAGGGGCCGTCGAACTTCGACGTGACGAATGCATTCACCTTGAGCGCTGCGCAGGACCTGCACGTGGACAGCGTCAGCTTTCTCGAGGACGTGAGCAAAAAGATTACGGCGGGCTGGGAAATGCTGGTGATTTCGACGATCACAAGCGGTTCGCCATTCACCGTGTACTCGGGAGAGCAGCAGACTGGCGCCGGATCAAACGGCGTGGATCGCCCGGACCAGATCGGAGTACCGGATCTGTCAACGGCGAGGCAGAGGCGCGAGGATTATTTCGGCAAGGGCGCGGATAATGCGTCGTTCTTCAATATTCCGGTCAATATCCCAGGCGGAACCGGGCCGAACAGCGGGGTGTTCGGCACGCTGGGGCGGAATACGTTTCGGGGGCCTGCGTTTTACGATTACGACTTTGCATTCATCAAAGACACGCCGTTCGGGCAGCGCAAGAGCGGGATCGAGCTGTTCGACCTGCAATTTCGCGCGGAGTTCTTCAACCTGTTCAACATCGTGGACATGGGGCTGCCGGCGAACACGATCAAGGGCTCGGGATTTGGGATTATCAGCAAGACGGCCGGGACCTCGCGGCAAATCCAGTTTTCATTGAAGCTGATTTATTAAGCCGAATTGTTTAAGTTGGAAGGGCTGAACTCAGCCCGACGGTTCTCTATGCGCAAATTCTGGTTGCTGATTATCTCTGCTCTTTGCCTTTCGCTGTGTGGAATTGCACAGCAGTCCGCGTGGCCTCCTGCTGCCGATCACATCACGGTGCCGCTGTGGCCTGGTGCGCTGCCAGGAGCGCAGCCCAATCCGAAGCCCGAGGCCGATACCACTACGGCAAAGGATCGGCCAGTCGCGGGAAAGCCAGTGATCCGCCTCGGGAATGTCTCGACGCCTACTCTTACGGTTTATTCGCCGAAGACGGGGAACACCGGCGTTGCTGTCGTAGTGTTTCCGGGGGGCGCGTACAGGATTCTGGCCATCGATCTTGAAGGCACTGAGGTCTGCGACTGGCTGAACAGCAAGGGCATCACGTGCATTCTGGTGAAATATCGCGTGCCGGATTCGGGGCCGTATCCAAAGTCCGCCGCGGCGTTGCAGGATGCGCAGCGGACGTTCGGGATGGTCCGCGCGCACGCGGCGGAGTGGCACATCGACCTGAACCGCATCGGAGTTCTGGGCTTCTCAGCGGGCGCGCATCTCGCGGCAGCGCTGAGCACGCACTTTGATCAGCGGCTGTATGATCCGGTCGACGCGGCGGACAAGCTGAGCTGCCGCCCTGATTTTGCGGTGATCGTCTATCCGGGATACCTGGCGCTGGCGGAACAGAATTTTGCCGCGAACCCGGAGATTCATCCGACGGCGCAGACGCCGCCCAGCTTTATCGTGCAGGCAGAGGACGATCCGGTGCATGTGGAGAATGCGACGGTGTATTTTCTGCAGCTGAAGAACGCGAGAGTTTCGGCTGAGTTGCATATCTATGCGCAGGGTGGTCATGGATACGGACTGCGAAGGACGGATCTGCCTGTCACTACATGGCCGGACACTATGCTGACCTGGCTGCACACGATCAAGATGCTGCCGGGGAGCGCGCAGTAGATCCGGTCAGAAGAAGGTCTGAACGACATCGACGACGCGGTAGTCGGCGTCGAGGATGGGGATCGCACGCCACTTGTCGAAGGTGAGGCACGGGTGGGAGATGTCGAAGGCGATCATGTCGCCGATGCGGATGTCGTCTCCGGCTGAGATTTGCAGGAAGGCGTGCTGGTCCATCATGCGGGTGAGGGTCCAGTGTGCGGGCGCGGGCTGTGGGGCGGTTGTGTCGGGCCGGTAGTGCAGTGCTGGCATGGGCAGGCCGGAGTCGAAGGCGGCGTCGCGCTTGCCGAGTGCAACGATGGCTTTTGCTTCTTCGGGGATGGATTGCACATAGGCCCAGACGTGGAGCGCTGGTATGAGTCCCGAGTGCATGCGCTGAGCCATGGGGTTGTGCGCGAGGATGCGTTCCTGAGCGCGGCGGTAGGAGCCGACGTCGTGGGTGAGATAGCAGCCGGGGCGGAGGACGATTTCAACGCTGTCGCCAAGCGCGGCTGCTGAGAATATTTCTGCGACAACGTCGTACCAGGCTGAGCCCGCTCCGGTGAGGATGGCGGGATGGCGGTCGAAGCGGCCCTGTTGAAGCAGATCGCGGGCGATGGAGACGGCGCGATCGAGAAGGGTGCGGATCCGGGATTCGTCGTCGAGTACGCCCTCGAAGAGTTCGACTCCGGCGAGCGAGAGCGTATCGCGGGATCGGTCGAGCGCGGCGAGAACGGAGCCGAGTTGATCAGCGTTGCGGATGCCGGTGCGGCCGCCGTCGGGGCCGACTTCGATGAGGACCTGCAGGCGCTTGGCGGCGGTGCGGAAGTAGTTGGCGAGCTGATCGATCTGGTCGGCGGAGTCGACGAGGCAGTAAAAGTCGAAGGTGGGGTCGTCGAGCAGGTCGGCGACGATGGCCATGTTCTGGTTTCCGACGACCTGGTTCATCATGAGGACGCGGCGCACGCCGTAATGGTAGGCGATGCGGGTCTGGTGAGCTGTGGCGAGTGTGATGCCCCAGGCTCCGGCTTCGAGCTGCATTTCGAAGAGGCGCGGCACCATTGTGGTCTTGCCGTGGGGCGCGAGCTTCATGCCGCAGGCGTTGACGAATTGCTGCATCCAGCGGAGGTTGTGGTCGAGCTTGTCGCGATAGAGGACCGCCGTGGGCAGGCTGAGATCTTCGCGGAGGAGATTCCAGCCGAGGGCGGCGATTTGTTCGGGCGTGACCGCGTGGTTGAGGGGGCCGAGGCCTTTGTTGAGGGGCGAAATTTTAGTGTCGGGGTGGTAGGGGTGGTTCAATGCTCAGGCTCCGCAAGGGTAAGGATATCGCGTGGAAGGAATACGTTTGTCGTATTCCGTTTATCTTGGTGTCTGTATGCCTGAGTGCGACTTTGTGATTCGCGGGGCGCGGGTTGTGGATGGCAGCGGCGGCGAGGCTCGCGTTGTCGATGTCGCGGTCGCGGGCGATCGGATCGTTGCGATTGGCGCGGATCTCGATTGTGCCGCGAATGAGGTCATCGAGGCGGGCGGACTGGTGCTCGCGCCGGGGTTCATCGATGTGCACACGCACGACGACACGAATGTGATCCGCACGCCGGAGATGCTGCCAAAGCTGTCGCAGGGAGTGACGACGGTGATTGTGGGCAACTGCGGCATCAGCGCAGCGCCGGTGCGGTTAAGGGGCGAGCTTCCGGACCCGATGAATCTGCTGGGCGACGCGGAGGTGTTCCGGTATCCGACGTTTGCGGCATATGCGGAGGCGGTTGAGACGGCGCGGCCGGCGGTGAACGTGGCGGCGCTGGTGGGGCATACAGCTCTGCGCAACAACCACATGGATCGGTTGGATCGGGCGGCGACGACGGGTGAGACTAACGCCATGCGCGAACAGCTTGCCGAGGCGCTCGAGGGCGGTGCGCTGGGACTGAGCACGGGGCTCGCGTATCTCTCGGCGAATGCTGCGACGACGGAGGAGGTTCTCGCGCTCGCGGAGCCACTGGCGCGGGCAGGCGCGCTGTACACGACGCATCTGCGCAGCGAGACGGCAGCGATCCTTGAGGCAATGGATGAGGCGTTTCGCATCGGGCGGGAGTGTGCCGTTCCAGTGGTGATCTCGCATCTGAAGTGCGCGGGCATGGACAACTGGGGGCGCAGCGGTGAGGTGCTGCAGGCGCTGGATCGGGCGCGGAGTTCGCAGGCAGTGAGCTGCGACTGCTATCCGTATGCGGCGGGGTCGAGCACGCTCGATTTGCGGCAGGTGGATGAGCGGGTTGAGATTCGGATTACGTGGTCCGAGCCGCATCCGGAGATGGCGGGGCGGATACTGGGGGAGATTGCGAAGGAGTGGGGAGTCGATCAGGTTGACGCGGCGCGGCGATTGCAGCTGGCAGGGGCCATCTATCACAGCATTTCTGAGGAGGATATGCGGAGGATTCTGCAGCATCCGGCGACGATGATCGGGTCGGACGGGCTGCCGAACGATCCGCAGCCGCATCCGCGACTGTGGGGGACGTTTCCGCGCGTGCTTGGGCGGTACGTTCGCGAGGAAGCGCTGTTGCCACTGGCCGGGGCCGTGCACAAGATGACAGGGATGCCGGCGGCGCGGTTCGGTCTGAAGGGGCGCGGTCTGGTGAGGGAAGGCTTTGTGGCGGATTTAGTTTTGTTTGATCCAGAGCGGGTGCGCGATTTGGCCACGTATGAGGATCCGATGCAGCCCGCGGAGGGGATCGCGCGTGTCTGGGTGAATGGCGTGCTGTCGTACGCGGACGGCGAGGCGACGGGAAAGCGGGGAGGGCGGTTTCTGAAAAGATCAGGAAAAGTTACAAATCACGGGAGGGGAGACTGAGACTGGTTTTCCTATGATCGACCCTCACGGTGTGTTCCTTCTCCTAGCGGCGCTCTGCGCGGTCATCGTGCTGATCGTGCTGATCGCTGTCGTCAAGCTGAATCCGTTCATTGTGCTGTTTCTGACGTCGCTGGTGCTGGCGGTTGCCGTGGGTATGCCACTGGCGGCGATTGTGAAGTCCTTCGAGACGGGGCTGGGCAACACGCTCGGGCATATCGCGATTGTTGTGGCGCTGGGCACAATGCTGGGCAAGATGATGGCCGAGTCGGGCGGTGCAAACCGCATTGCGTACACGCTGATCCGGCTGTTCGGCGAGAAGCGCGTGCACTGGGCAATGGCGGTGATCGGGTTTCTGATCGGGCTGCCGGTTTTCTTTGAAGTAGGGTTCGTGCTGCTGATTCCGATTGCGTATTCGGTGGCGCGGCGGACAGGCCGATCGCTGATTTTTGTCGGGTTGCCGATGGTGGCCGGGCTGTCGGTGGTGCACGGGCTGATGCCGCCACATCCGGCGGCGATGCTGGCGGTGACAGCGTTCCATGCGGATATCGGGCGGACGATTTTTTATGCGCTGCTGGTCGGGGTTCCGACTGCGGCGTTGGCGGGACCGCTGTACGCGAAGTGGATTTCGCCACGGATTGTGCTGAGTTCGGAGAACCCCATGGCGGCGCAGTTTGTGGAACATGGTGAAGAGGCGAGCCTGCCGGGGTTCTGGACGACGGTGGGGACGATTCTGCTGCCGGTGGCGATGATGCTGATCGGAAGCAGCGCGAATCTGGTGTCGGCACCGGATACGCCGCTCAACAACGGGCTGCGGCTGCTGGGGAATCCGGATATTGCGCTGCTGGTTGGCGCGGTGGTGGCGTTTATCACGCTGGGGCAGATGCGCGGCTTCACTCGCGAGACGATTCTGAGGTTCAGCAATGAGTCCCTCGCGCCGACGGCGACCATTACGTTGCTGGTGGGAGCGGGCGGCGGGTTCGGGCGGATTCTGCAGGACAGCGGGGTTTCACAGGCGATTGTCGCGCTGGCGCTGCATACGCATCTGTCGCTGCTCTTGATGGCGTGGGTGGTGGCGGCGCTGATGCGGCTAGCGACAGGGTCGTCGACGGTGGCGATGAGCACGGCGGCGGGAATTGTGGCGCCGGTGGCGCTGCATACGCCGGGCGTCCGGCCGGAACTGCTGGCGCTGGCGACGGGTGCGGGGTCGCTGATCTTTTCGCATGTGAATGATGGCGGATTCTGGCTGGTGAAGGAGTACTTCAACATGAGCGTTCCGCAAACGATGAAGACGTGGTCGGTGTGCGAGACGATTATTTCCGTCGCGGGACTCTTGTTGGTGCTGGGGCTTTCGCTCGTAACCTGAAGTGGCATCCCATGAGTAATATGGGTATTCAACAAAAACGCAGCTTTCGGACGCGGGTTAGGCCGCGGAAGAGATCAACGACAAGGACACCCTCGATGGACGATCACAAAGACAGCACAGTGGAAACGAAAGGCTCGCCGCCGGGGCGGGTGAGCCGCAGGTCATTTCTGTCTCAGCTGGGCGCGGCCGGAGTGATTGCGACGTCGCGGCCGCTGGCCGGGGCGCAAGCTGCAACGGCTGTTGAGATCCAGGAAACGGCGGGGCCGAAGGTTGCAGGTGCCGTGCCTGTCAGCCTGCGCGTGAACGGCAAGACGGTGACTCTCGAACTCGATTCCCGGACGACGCTGCTTGATTGCCTGCGCGAGCACATGCAGCTTACGGGCACGAAGAAGGGCTGCGATCACGGGCAGTGCGGCGCGTGCACGGTGCATGTGAACGGGGGGCGCGTGAACTCGTGCCTGAGCCTGGCCGTGATGCACGAGGGTGAGGAGATCACGACGATCGAAGGGGTCGGGCAACCGGGCAATCTGCATCCGATGCAGGCGGCGTTTGTGGAGCACGATGGCTATCAGTGCGGGTACTGCACGTCGGGGCAGATCATGTCGGCGGTGGCGCTGCTGAAGGAGCCGTGTGGACCAACGGACGCGGATGTGAAGGAGCTGATGAGCGGAAATATCTGCCGGTGCGGGGCGTATCCGAACATCGTGGCTGCGATTCAGGACGTGCGGCAGAAGGCCTGAGGAGATCCCCCGAGGAGAAATCGATGGAGACATTCAAGTACACGAGGGCAGACAGCGCGGCGCAGGCCGTGCAACTGGCGGGTCAGTCGCAGACGGCACAGCAGGGCGCGCAGGTGCGATTTGTGGCGGGCGGGACGACGCTGCTTGACCTGATGAAGCTCAACGTGGAGCGGCCAGCGCAGGTGGTGGATATCAACCGGCTGCCGCTGGACAAGGTGGAGAAGCTGCCCGATGGCGGGCTGAAGATCGGGGCGCTAGTGCGCAACTCGGATCTGGCGCACGATCCCACGGTGCAGAGCGATTATCCGGTGTTGTCGCAGGCGCTGCTGTCGGGCGCGTCGGCGCAGCTGCGCAACATGGCGACGACGGGCGGGAACCTGCTGCAGCGGACTCGGTGCGTGTATTTCCGCAATACGGCGTTTGCGTGCAATAAGCGCGAGCCGGGGTCAGGCTGTTCGGCGATCGAGGGCGAGAACCGGACGCTGGCGATCCTGGGAACGAGCCAGCACTGCATTGCGACGAATCCTTCCGACATGAATGTGGCGCTGACGGCGCTGGAGGCGACGATTCATATTCAGGGCGCGAAGGGCGAGCGGGATGTGGCGATTCAGGATTTCTTTCTGCTGCCGGGGACCACGCCGCAGCGCGAGAATGTGCTGGAGCCGGGAGATCTGATCACGTATGTGACGCTGCCTGCGCCGAGGCCGGGAGCGAAGTCGGTGTATCTGAAGCTGCGGGATCGGGCGTCGTACGAGTTTGCACTGTCGTCGGCTGCGGTGGTTGTCGAGGTTGCGGACGGGCGGTTCCGGCGCGCGCGGGTTGCGCTGGGCGGCGTGGGGACGAAGCCGTGGCGATCGGTTGAGGCCGAGAAGGCGCTTGAGGGTAAGAAGGCGGATCCTGCGGTGTTCCGTGAGGCTTCGGAGGCGGCGCTGCGTGATGCGAAGCCGCAAAGCCAGAACGGATTCAAGGTGGAACTGGCGAAGCGCTGCCTGACCCATGCGCTGACGCTGGCAACGAAGACGGCCTAAAGACCGGGAGAGATTGAATGGCGACGAGAATTCTGGTTCCGAACACGGTTGGCGGCGCGCTGCCGCGCATTGACGGGCCGCTCAAGGTGAGCGGCGGCGCGAAATATGCGTCGGATCATCACCTGCCGGGGATGCTGTATGCGGTTCCGGTGTGCAGCACGGTGGCGAACGGAAAGATTACGGTGCTCGATACGGCGGCTGCAGAAAAGATGCCGGGCGTACAGGCTGTCTTTCATCGGAGGAACATCGGACGGATCTATCGGACAGCCCCACCAGCAGGACTTTCGGGGTATCTCGACGAGCGGCGGCCCCCGTTTGAGGACGATGTGATCCGGTATTACGGGCAGTATGTGGCGGTGGTGGTGGCCGACACGTTCGAGCAGGCACAGGCCGCAGCGTATGCCGTGAAGGTGACGTACAGCGAGGAAAAGCCGGAGATCGCGACGCATCTCGAAACGGAGGATGAGCCGAAGGTCGTGAGCTCGCGCGGCAAATCGGAGGATGCCTTCAAAACCGCCGCGGTGAAGGTTGACGAGACTTATTCGACGCCGACCGAAACGCACAATCCCATAGAGCTGCACTCGATTGTGGCGGTATGGGATGGGCAGGCGTTCACACTGTATGAGAGCACGCAGGGCGTTGTGAACCAGCGCATCGTGCTGGCGCAGATGCTCGGCGTTGTTCCGGAGAATGTGCGGGTGATCTCGCGGTTCCTGGGGTCGGGATTCGGCGGCAAGCTGTTTGTCTGGCCGCACTCTGTGATGGCGGCGGCCGCAGCGCGGAACCTGAACCGGCCGGTGAAGCTGGTGGTCAGCCGGTCGATGATGTTTCAGAATGTGGGGCATCGGCCCCGAACGCAGCAACGGATTCGGCTGGGCGCAACAGCTGAGGGCAAGCTGGTTTCGCTCGAGCAGGACTATCTGAATCACACTTCGATTCTTGACGAGTACGAGGAGACGTGCGGCGAGGCTACGACCTATCTCTACAGCACGCCGAATCTCAAGGTGACCTCGGGGCTGGTGCATCTCAACGTGGGCACGCCGACGGCGATGCGTGGTCCGGGCGCTGTCCCCGGGCTGTTTGCGGTCGAGTCGGCAATGGACGAGCTGGCGGTCAAGCTGAAGATGGATCCGATCGAGCTGCGGCTCAAGAACGAGCCGGCGAAGGATGAGAGCAACGGGCTGCCGTTTTCGTCGAGGCATCTGACGGAATGCTTCAAAGTCGGCGCGGAGAAGTTCGGCTGGTCGCAGCGCACGGCGGAGATCGGCTCGATGAAGAAAGACGGGCTGACGGTGGGGTGGGGCATGGCCGCATGCTCGTGGGTTGCAGGGCGCTTTGCCGCGGCGGCGACTGTGGACTTGAAGAGTGACGGGACAGCAAGAGTGTCGTGCGGGACACAGGATATCGGCACAGGGACGTACACGATTCTGGCCCAGGTGCTGAGCGAGAAGACGGGGATTCCGCTGGACAAGATTGAAGTGGTACTCGGCGATTCGTCTTTGCCCGAGGGGCCGATCTCAGGCGGGTCGCTGGTGACTTCGTCGGTGATTCCGGCGGTGTCGCAGGCCGCGCAGGGCGCGATCCAGACGATTTTCATGACGGCTACGGATGGCGAGCAGGCGGCGTTTGCCGGGAAGAAGCCCACGGATCTTGCGTTCACGAACGAGCGCGTACATCTGAAGGACAAGGCTCCGGAGACGGGAGTGGCGTGGCACGAGATTCTGCAGAAGGCGAATGTGAATGCCGCCTCGGGTAGCGGCAAGGCGGACGAATATTTCGGCGGCCCGGAGGCGAAGGAGAAGGAGAGGTACTCGGTGCATTCCTTCGGCGCGCAGTTTGCCGAGATCACGTGGCAGCCGGAGATTGCGCGGCTGCGGGTGAGCCGCGTGGTGACGGTGATCGACTCGGGGCGGATTCTGAATCCGAAGCCGGCGCGCAACCAGATTGAGGGCGCGGTGGTGATGGGCGTGGGCATGGCGCTGCTCGAAGAGACGAAGTACGAACCGCGCAGCGGCGCTCCGATCAACAACAACCTTGCCGATTACATGATGGCGACGAATGCGGATGCTCCATCGATCGATGTGACGTTCGTTGATTATCCGGACAAGGTAGTCAATGAATTCGGAGCGCGCGGCGTGGGTGAGATTGGGCTGGCGGGCGTTGCTGCCGCGATTACCTCAGCGGTGTATCACGCAACAGGGGTGCGGGTGCGCAGCCTGCCGGTGAGGATTGAAGATCTGATCGGGCATCCGGAGGCCGGGAAGCTGCGGGCCTAGGACGGAGCTTCTCCGAGGCCGGGCAGCCGGTTGGTTTGTTGCAGGTCTGCGGGTTCGCGAGAGGCGGTGAATGTGAAGCGAATGTCCTCCTGCAGCGGCGCCAGAATTGAGGCGATGCTGTCGGTGAGGCGCATCACGTCAGAGGCCTGCGTCGAAAGAGGCAGGCCGTGATCCTCATACCAGTTGTGGATCGTAAGATGAAGCTTTTCGGCCGAGGCGGAGAGATCGGGAGCGGGTAACACAAGCCTGCCACAGACTTCGTCGGCCATGGTCCGCAGAACGCGCGCTACGTCGCTCTCAAAGGCGGCCTGTGCTTTGGCGATCTCGGGCGGGAGTTCTTTCAGGGGCCGCTGCATGCGATATTGCATCAGCGTGAGCTGCACCAGGAACAGCGTGCGTAGATTGGGTTGCCAGCGACGAATGTCCTCACGGGCCTGGAGTTTTCGGCGCCGTGAAGGTCCGAATTCGAAGAGGACCGCGTCAGCCTGTGCCGTCACTGCCTGAAACCCAGCATCGATCTGATCGCGCAACTGGCGAATCCGTTTGATTGCCTGGTTGCGGTCTTCGACCAGCAGCTGTTCGGAAAACTCGGCGAGCATGTTGAGATTTCTGGCGAAGAGAAACTGCATTTCCTCGAGGGCGGTCTTGACCCACAAGCGGTCGAAAATGAGCCACATCGACAAGAGACCGAGCAGGACGCCGAAGACACGGTCGCGGGCGATCCCGAGCGAGGTCTGGATGGTGAATTCCTGCAGGTTGATCAGGTAAAAGGCCAGCGCCGCCTGCACGCCGAGATAGGAGAGACGAGGAGATGATGTACCAATCCAGGCAGAGATTGCTGTGACTACAGCGAACAGAACGGTGAAGCCGACAATCGAGTCGAGGTATGGGAGGATAAAGATCTGTGCGCCGAAGCCAAAGATCATCCCTCCGAGGATTGCGCCTCCGAGACGCAGAAACTGCTTCTGGCGCGACGATCCGATGGTGGAGAGCGCGGTAATGATGCAGGTGGGCAGACAGGTACTCAGCCCCCGCCAATCGACGGAGTTGTAGACAACGTAGCAGGCTGCTGCCGACGTCGCTCCTCGAATCGCGAACTTGAGGTAGGCGGGATTGGAGAAGGCGTCCGCGACTAGCAACCGCTGCGGGGTGTGTTCGTCCATGGGTGCGGGAACAAACTCGTTAATGGATTCCACTCCGGTGAATGCCTGGGGAATGAGGGCAGCGGTTCGCTCTATCATGGGGAGCAAGGGCAGGTTGGATCGCTTGTCTACCAAGGAGAGATCGATGGGACGCGGCAGCTTTTTGGCCATCAGATCAGCCCGCAACTCGGCGATCTGGTCGGCGAGGTGCAGGCAGCGTTCGCGGTCGGAATCACTTGGGGGCTCAGGCTGATTGACGAGGAAGACGCGCAAGCTAGCGGCGGAATCGACGAGACGACCCAGCAATGCGACAGCAGCGTTCATCTGCGCAACGAAGTGAGTGCTGTATTGCGAGCGGATGAGAAGACGCCGCAGGCGAGAGGTGCCGGCATTCGCGTAGAGATTGATCTTCTTTTCGACGGCACCGTCAAGGGGCAGATTTCCAGCAATGTGGCGGAGGACACCTTCGACCGCCTCGAGGCGTTGCTCGATGCCTTCCGTCAGATCCAGGGCCGGGTGAACACGGCGAAAGACGTATTCGACGAGGGTTGCGACAGCGATACCCAGGGGCGTGGTGAATCCCAGCCAGAGCGTATTTTCGACGCGGTCGTTGATGTTGACGAGGTTTTGATCCCAGAGAGGAATGGCGCC
Organism: uncultured Acidobacteriaceae bacterium; assembly: GCA_963782175.1. Classification (GTDB taxonomy): domain Bacteria; phylum Acidobacteriota; class Terriglobia; order Terriglobales; family Acidobacteriaceae; genus Silvibacterium. Next base: position 13,109 of record CAWAIX010000001.1, on the reverse strand, counting down.
CGCAACCATGAAGCCAAATGCGACAGCGGTGCCGTAATCGGGGACGATCTGGATCAGGTAGAAGGCAATGAACAGCCCAACGACAACCCAAAGGAAGTGGGTCAGTGGATCGTCTATCAGAGTCGCGACCCCGACGATGGTGTAGAGGGATCCGGCGAAGAACGCGATGATGACCCGCACGCCGGATTGCAGCGTGGCGGTGGGATTCTCGCGGGTGACGAAGAAAGTGAAGATCGCGGCGAGGAATCCGCTGGGGATGCGGAAAGTCATGACGAGGATCATCACGATTGTGGCGGCGATCGTGATGCGGCCGACGACCCAGGCGCGGCCGGGATACGGAGCGAGCTCAGTCTTGAGAAAGCCCCAGAACCATTTGCCGGCTTGGTCGATGCCTTCGAGCGGGGCGGCAAACGCGGGTTGGGTACGGGTGGCCACGATCAATGGTCCCCGCGAATGATGACAACGGCAGATTCGCTGAGGCGGAAGGGCTCGGTGTGAGGGGCGTTGATGCGAACGCGCACGGGATAGCGTGTGGCGAGATGGACCCAATTGAGCGAGCGCTGCACGTCGGGCAGCCCGGGCGCGAATGCGCCGACCAGCGTTGTGTCGGGCTGAACGCCGAAGCCGACACTGTCCACCACGCCCTCATATTTGATATCGGGGCGCGAGAGCACGTAGACATCGGCATGCATGCCGGGGTGGATGTGGTGTAGCTGGGTTTCGCGGAAGTTCGCAACGGCCCACCAAATGCGGGTATCGATGAGGGTAAAGACCTGCTGGCCGACGTGGGCATACTGGCCCCGGGAGATGGTCAGGTTGTTGACGCGCGCATCGAACGGGCAATAGATGCGGGTATTGTTGAAGTTGTACTCCGCGGTCTGGATGGCTGAGATGCGGCCTTCGCGCTGCGCCGTGAGCGGCTCGAGGGTCAGGACCGCGTGCTGCGACTGGTTGAACTGCTCATGGCTCTGCAGCATGGTCGCTTTTGCCTGCTCATAAGCCGCACTGGCTGATGCGACCTGCGCCTCGGCGAGGGCGAGCTGCGAGCGCGCCTGTTGCACGGCCTGCTGGCGGGTGGTCACGGCGGTGCGGGCCTGATCGATCTGGTCTACGGTGACGAATTGTTTGGCCAGCAGGGGCTCGATGCGATGGAAGTTGTTGCTCTGGTATGCGAGGTCGGCCTGGGCGCTGTCCAAAGCAGCTTTGGCATTTTCGACGTTGGCCTTGGCCTGGTTAACGTCAGCGGCGGCACGGTCGACGTTGGCGGCGGCGCTTGAGGTGTTTGCCTTGGCTGCTCCTACCGCACTCACTTGGGAGGCGATGGTTCTTGTCTGATCGACGATCTGGCCTTCCAGGGTGTCGAGGTCGGAGCGGGCTTTCTCGAGGGCGTATTGATAGGGCCGCCGATCGATTTCAAAAAGCAGTTGGCCTTCGGGGACAAAGGCGTTGTCCTGGACAGCAAGCTTGGTGATGGGGCCCTCGACCTGGGGAGCGATGCCGATGAAGTTGGCAAAGACCTCCGCATCGTCAGTGCGCGGGTAGCGGGTGGTCTCGTGGAGGCAAATCAGGCCGGTGATGAGGGCGGCGGCCATGATCGAGTAGCTGACGATGCGGCCGAGACGCTTGCGCTGGGCATCAGTTTCGTTTTCGGGCATCGAATTCTCTCCGGTTCAGCTGTAGAACAGCAGCCAACAGGTAAAGGTGATGAATGCAGCCAGACAGGGATAGACGAGCAGCAGCGGCGTGAGCTCCTTCTCGAAATTCCAGCGGACGAAGAGCACGCGGACGATGGCGGTAAGTGCAATTCCGATGACGCCGCATAGAATCCAAGCTGGGAAAAAGGAACCCAGGACATTGATTGTAGGCGCGCGCGAGCAGCCGGCTGCAGTAAAGCACGCGGCGGCGGTAGCTGCGATCGCCGACCAGCGGGGGGAGCGAGGCGTGTTGCGTTTGCGGCTCATTTCAGGGAACCCTTCCGTAAAGCAGATCGCCGGTCTGGAAGGCGAGCGCGGCGATCCCGGTAAGTAACTGCGTGCGGGCGTTTACGTCGGCCGTGCGCGCCTGCGCGAGCGTGCGCTGTGCGGAAACGACGTCAATCTGGCTTCGTACGCCGTACCGGTAGGACTCAAGGGCGGCGTTGTAAGACTCGGTGGCTGAGGCCAGCAGCGCGGCTGCCGCTCTCTGCTGACGGAGCGCGGTGCGGGCGGTGGAGTAGGCGGCCCAGACTTGGTTCTCGACCTGATCCCGGATGGCGTCGATGTCAGCGGCTGCCTGTTTCTTTTCGACATTGGCCCGCTTGACGCGCTGCTCGCGGGCCCAGCCGTCGAAAATAGTCCAGTTGAGGCTGAGTCTCGCGTTCCAGAACTCCTGTGTTGGGGAGTAGACGCCTTGAAAAGGGTACTGTTGGCCATAGGTTCGGGCCAGACCAGCGTCGCCGTCGACGCTGAGCGTGGGCAAGTAGTTAGAGTGCGCGGCTTTGAGCTCGGCCGATGCGGCTCGCAGCTCAGCTACGCGCTGCATGAGATCGGGGCGCTGCGCGAGGGCGAGGTCGATAGATTTTTCGACCGTAGTACCGATTTCGTCGGGAATCTTGAGGTCCTGGATGGCCTGAACCTGCATTTTTACGATGGGCGAAAGGCCGAGAGAGGTCATCAAGTCGCCGTAGGCTATATCGGTGGCGCCGATGGTGGCCTGCAGGTCGTAGTCGGCCTGGGCCTCGGCGCTGCGCGCTTCGAGGACGTCGGGAAGAGTGGCGAGGCCAAGGTTGAGTCGCGCCTCGGAGTTTTCGCGATCGGTCTGCGCGTTTTTCAGGCTGGCCTCGGCTGCGTCCTGCTGTCCGCGGGCGTTGAGGAGTCTGTAATAGGCCTGCATGACTCCGAAGATGACGGCACGGTGGGTGTCGTTGAATTGCAGGTTGGCGGCGATGAGGTTGTATTTGCTGATGGTGATCTCGTCCGAACGCCTACCGAAATCGAAGATGATGTAGTCGAGCGTAAGCGCGTAACCGTAGTTGTAGGTGGTCTGCCGGACGAATTCGGTGTTGAAGAGGATGTTGACGCGGGCGGTACTGCCGACGGCCGCGGCGGCCAGCGTGGGATATAGAGTGGACTTGGAGATGCCGAGGTCGGCGGCTCGGGCCTTGGCGTTTTCCCAGGCAACGCGCGTTTCGGGGTTATTCTGCTCGGCGATGTTTACGAGATCGGGAAGGGTATAGGTCTGGGCCGGGTCGGGAACGAACTCGGCGTGATGAGCAGGCAGCGTGAGAGGCTGCCGGCTTCCGGAGGGCAGCTCCCACGGGTGGTCCGCAGCGGGAGGCGCCGTTTGCGCGCAGGCAAAAGCCGGAGCGAGGAGCATACCAACCAGGATGGAAAGTCGTCTGCGAAAGCGGACCATTGCTGGGGATGGAGCCTCTACGACATTTTTACGATACTGCCGACTTTTCTGCTTGTTGCCGGATCGGCGCTTTTTGACGGTAGCGTCCAACTCAGTGCCTCAGTTCCGGATTCGACCATCGGTGCAGGTGCCTTTAGCCGGTGAGGCTTGCGGAATCTCGGATGATACCACGCCGAATTCGGCAATTGAATGAGTTCAGTGACGGTTGCAGGCGCCGATATCCGCCCTCCAGCCGGATCGCCCACAGCCCTTAGAGCTGCAAGCGGATGCGCATGCGGGTGAGGACTCCTGCGATAGCGAGAATGAAGCCGGTGAAAACGACGGAGCGGATTACACCGGGGAGGCCTGCGTTTAAGTGATGGTCGAGGTAGGTGAATCCCAGGAGAGCGGCGACGGCGTAGTAGATGTCGGGCAACAGATAGGTGAGCAGCGTGTTCTCTCCGGCGGGGCGGACGAAGGCAGCCCAGCGAGTTGAGGCTCGGAGGTCGCAGATCCAGTAGAGCAGTAGAAAGGTGAGGACTGCGGCGCCCGAGTTGGCGAGACACCAGGTGGGTGTGGCGCGAATTTTTGAAATGCCAAGCGGCACGAGAAGCCAGGCGGCGGCGAGCATCGTGAAAGCAAAGGCGAGAGCCGTGAGAATTCTGGGGCGGGTTGGACGTTTGTCGTCGGGGTGGAGCAGGAGGGTGGAGGTCGCAATCCCTGCCATCGTCATCGAAGCCAAGGCTCCGTTGCTGAAGGGCCAGAAGTAAAGCGGAATGTGTTCGGGGGGCGGGATGAGATGTGCCGATGCGACAGCACAGAAGGCTGTGAGCGCGGTGAGCCAGACGAGGGGAGACCATTTCCAGCGGCGTGTAGGGATGTAGAGCAGGGCAACGGCGAAGTAGGTATAGCCGATGAGGCCGAGTATTTCAGGATAAGAGCCGTCGATCCAGCCTGCGCCGCCTTCTTTGGTGGCGCGGCGGAAGGTCACGAAGACGATGACGAGCAGAAGCAGACCGAGGATACGGAGGGTGCGGTAGATTCCGGGCCAGTGCGTGCGGCGAGGGGGAACAAGCCAAAAGAGAATGCCGCCGGTGAGCCCGACCAACTCCCATGCCTCTCCGGAGATGTGCATGCGGGAGGGATCAGCTTTGTGGGCGTTGGCAAGGATGAGTCCGAGGATGATGAGCGCGCAGGAGCGGAACGCGACGTGGATCCACAGAGCGGCCGGTGAGGCGTTCAGCTCGAGGCGGCGTCGGATGGCCAGCGGCATGGACATGCCGACGATGAACAGGAAAAAGGGAAAGACCATGTCGACGTAGGTCATGAGGTCCTGGTCGCGATGGGCGTGATAAGTCCACCAGGGCAGCCCGTGCACGTCGGCGAGGTCGTTGACGAAGATCATGACCAGCATGGTGAGGCCGCGGAAGATATCGATCGAGACGATGCGGCGTACGGCGGAAGTGCTGACCGGGGAGGTGCTTGACAGGGGAGAGGTTGCGCTCATGGTTTCCGGGATTTGGAGTCGGCTCGGGGCAGAAGTGCGGTGTCGATGGCGTTCAACAGCGTGCCGGAGGGGTCGCTGAGATAGTCCCAGAACATGACCCCGGCGAGATGGTGATCTAGTACGTAATGGCATTTCAGTGTGAGCGATTCGGGGTCTTCGTAGGAGACAAAGATCTGCTTCGGAGCGCTGTAGAGCCAGGGGACAGAAGCGGCCTTGTCCCAGTAGCGGATGTAGCCCTGGCTGAGCATGGTGGTGATATCCGCGTAATGCGCGGAGATGCCGGGGGCGGGTTTGCCAGGCTGGAAGAGCCCATTGTTGATTGCGAGCACCTGGCCCCAGACACGTCCGTAGAACGGCACACCGAGGACGATTTTTTCGGCAGGGACTCCGGCCTGCTCGAACTCGTGGATGGAGCGGTAAGCGGAGATGGCCTTCGGGTCCGCGGGATCGGTAAAGAGCGGAGCGTGATTGCCGGTGACTCCGCTTGTGTCGCCGGCCTCGTAGTAGTCGTAGGCCATGAGGTTCACGGTGTCGACGTATTTCTGTACCTCGCCCATTTCAGTATGCTCGACAAAGTCGGAACTGGCTCCAGCGGCGATGGTGAGGTAGAGGTGCCGGTGCGCCTTTTTCCCTATTGAGTCGAGGCGGGCGCGCAGTTCCTTGAGAAGCAGCGTGTAGTTGTGCTTGTCCTCAGGGCGGAAGTTGTTGGTCGCGCCGGCCATGCCAGGGTATTCCCAGTCGACGTCGAGGCCGTCAAGGTCGTATTTCGTGAGGAACGCCGCCGCGCTATCGATGAACGTGGCGCGGGAGGCGGGAGTGAGAGCCATGTCGGAGAAGCCACCGGACCAGAGCCATCCGCCGACGGAGATGAGCACGGTGAGGTTGGGATTGTCGTGACGGAGGGCAGTGAGGGCGGCGAGATTTTGGGCGGTCGCGGGGCCGCCTTCGACCATGCGGCCGTTTTCGATGTTCGCGAAGGCGAAATTGATGCGAGTGAGCTTGTGGGGGTCGACCTGTCCGGGGGTGAGCGGCGCTTCCCGGGTGAAGACGTAGGCGCAAATGACGGGTTTGTCGGCTGCGGCGAAGGCATGATGCGCGAAGGCGAAGAGGGCGAGAAACGAAGGTATGAGGAGGCGTGGCTTCAATGGTTCTCCGTTATGCCGTGAACGAGATCAGGCTATATGCGATGATTTCTATTCGCAAATCACCTTTGGGCCGATGTGTTTCCAAATGATGAGACTTCCTCGTTTCTCTTTTGTCGTATTGCTGAGTGCTGCGGCGTTTGGTCAGGTGCGCGTGCTGGTGGATCATGTGGGCTATGAGGCGTCTGGTCCGAAACAGGCCCTTGTAGAAGTGGAGGGCGCTGGCACAGCAGGGGTGGTGCCGTCGCGTTTCGTGCTGACGGATACTAAGACCGGCAGGTCTGTTCTCGATGGCGTGGTGGTCTCAGCGGGTGAGGTCGATCGATGGGACGCATGGCGGTTCTGGACGGCGGATTTTTCTTCGTGGACGAAGCCGGGACACTATGTGCTTTCGGTTGAGACGAAAGAAGGGATGGTGAGGTCGTGCGAGTTCGAGATTAACGACAACGTTCTCGAGCGGAACACGCTGTCGAATGTCGTTTACTACTTCAAGGGGCAGCGGGCGAGCGGCGATTTCGAAAAGGCCGACGAGCATCTGCCGTTGCCCGACGGCAGCGGATTCGTGGACCTGCGCGGCGGCTGGTATGACGCGACGGGCGACTACGGCATTCATCTCTCGCACCAGAATCCGACGTCATACTTCAATCCGCAGCAGGTGCCGCTGGTGGCGTGGACGCTGCTCAAGGGCTATCGCGTGCTCGAGGCGCGGCAGGATGACAACTTCAGCGAATACCGGCGCAGGATGCTTGACGAAGGGCTGTTCGGCGCGAATTTTCTGGTGAGGATGAAGCGGCCGGGCGGGTCGTTCTTCGAGTCGATTACCGCTCCGGGCAAACAGAAGCTCGCAAAAGATCGCGTGATCGGGAATCCAAACTGGAAAACACAGATCAAGAAGAGCGCGTCGGATTCGACGGAGCGGATCGGGGTGGCGGAGGGTCCGCACGCGTTTGAGGCCAGTTTCAGGGCAGGTGGCGGCGTGGCAATTGCCGCCCTGGCATTGGCCAGCACGATGCCGGAAGACGGCGAATTCACACGGGAACAGTATCGAAAGACGGCCGAAGAGGCGTTTGCGTTTCTCGAAGCACACAATCGCGAACTCCTGAACGACGGCAAGGAGAACATCCTCGACGACTACTGCGCGTTGCTGGCGGCGACGGAGCTGTATCGGGCGACGCAGAAGGCGGAATATCGGGAGGCGGCGGATCGGCGGGCGAATCGGCTAATAGCGCGGCTGATAACGTCAGGGAAGCACCGCGATTATTGGCGGGCGGATGACGCGACGCGGCCTTATTTTCATCCTTCGGATGCGGGGCTGCCGGTGGTCAGCCTGGTCGAGTATGCAGGCATTGCTTCGCCGGAGCAACAGGCGAAGGTGCGCGATGCGGTGGAGCGGTCGTTGCGGTTTGAGCTGAGCGTGACGGGCGATGTGAATAACCCTTTCGGCTATGCACGGCAGCTGGTGCGAATGGGAGATGGCACGGTACGCACGGCTTTCTTCTTTCCGCACGATACGGAGGCGGCTCCGTGGTGGCAGGGTGAGGATGCGCGCCTGGCGTCGCTGGCGGCCGCGGCGCGAATGGCGGCGCCGATGTTCAAGGACGATCCCAAGTTTCAGGCGCAGCTCGAGGACTACGCATGGAACCAGCTGCACTGGATTCTAGGGCGGAATCCATTCGATGCGAGCCTGATGATGGGCAGCGGGCACGGGTTCGCTCCGTATATGTTCTTCGAGTCGTACAAATACACGAGCGCGCCGGGCGGCATCGTGAACGGAATCACGGCGTCGATTGATAGTGAGGACGGAATCGCGTGGAACCAGGGCTATGCAGCCACGGGAGCGGATGATGACTGGCGCTGGACCGAGGAGTGGCTGCCGCACGCGGCATGGTATCTGTACGCGGTGAGCCTGCCGCACTGACGGCAGGCGTGGCGTAGAATGCATCATCGGCTAAACAGAGGAATTGAGGTGGGGCCATGGCGGCTGCGACCGTGGTGTCTCTAAACAAGGCTTCTGAAGCGGGGATCAACGATCCGCGGCTGCTCGGGGAGTGGTTTGCCGTGGCCTGGTCGCGAGAGATTGAGCCGGGCCGCCCCGTGTCGCGGCGATTGCTGGGACGCGACGTAGTGCTGTGGCGGTCTGCAAACGGCATCCATTGCTGGCTTGATCTTTGTGTTCATCGCGGAGCGCAGCTGTCGCTGGGGCAGGTGCGCGGGGATTGCCTGGTGTGTCCGTATCATGCGTGGGAATATGACGCGACGGGGCAGTGCGTGCGGATCCCGGCGCATCCGCAGCAGAAGCCGCCCGCGAAGGCGCGGGCGCAGACCTACCGGGTGCGGGAGCGGTACGGGATGGTCTGGGTGTGCCTAGGCGAGCCGCTCGGCGATGTGCCTGAGTTTGTCTATGGGGACGACCCGGATTTCAGGCTGGTTCTTGCCGGGCCATATGCGTTTCGGGCGCTGGGGCCGCGCTTGATTGAGAATCTGTTCGACGTGGCGCATCTGGGATTCGTTCATGCGGGATTGCTCGGCGATCCCGAGCATGGCGAGATTGAGGACTACGAAGTTGAAATAGGGCCGCATGGGCCGGAGGCGAAAGAAATTCGCATCTGGCAGCCGAATCCTGACGGAACGGGGAAGGCGGCACCCGTGACGTATGACTACTGGGCGAGCGGACCGCTGACGGCGGGGCTGGTGAAGGTACATGGCGCGCAGCGGTTTGCGATTCTGGCGCAGGTGGCTCCGGTGGATGCGGAGACGTGCGAGTCGCGGCTGGTGATCGCACTGAACTATGCGCGCGCATGTTCCGGATGAGGAGCTGGTGCGTTTCCAGGATGAGGTGACGGCCCAGGACAAGGTTGTGGTGGAGTCGCAGCGTCCGGAGCTGCTGCCGCTGGACCTGCAGGCGGAACTGCATCTGCGGTCGGACCGGATGGCGATTGCCTATCGGAAATGGCTGCGCGAGATCGGGTTCACCTACGGTACGGCCTGATGCATGCGACTGTTTCCGCCGAGTCGAAGCCGGGACTGCGGTGGTTTACCGCAGGGGACATCGACGGCTTCTTCGGGCTGTTCTTCAGCGGATTTCCCGATCTGCTGCTGATTGTCGGGCTGGCGCCAGTGTGCGGTTTTCCGGTGAGCATGGTGGTAAGCCGGATTCTTCCCGGAGTGGCGATCTCGATCTTTGCAGGAAACCTGTTCTATGCATGGCAGGCACGGCGACTGGCGTTGCGGACCGGGCGCACGGACGTTACGGCAATTCCGTTCGGGGTAAATACGCCGACCATCTTTGCCTATGTCTTCTTCATCATGGGACCGATTTACACGCGGACCCACAACGCAAATCTCGCATGGCAGGCGGGAGTATTCGCCAGCTTTCTGAGTGGCGTGGTGCAGGCTGGGCTGGCGTTCTGCACGGACTGGCTGCGGCGCAACACGCCGCTGGCGGCCCTGCTTTCTCCAATGGCGGGGCTGGCGTTGGCGTTTTTGTGCCTCGGGTTTGTATTTGGCGTGTTTCAGCAGGCGGCGATCGCGCTGTTTCCGATGCTGGTGCTGTTTGCGCTGTATGGCTCGCGCCTGCGGCTGCCGTTTCGCGTGCCCGCCGGGCTGGTCGCGGTGGGGTTGGGAGCGATTCTGGTTGCGGTCCTGCGGCGGCTGCACATCTACAACGTGCCGCTGCCCGCGATGCCGGAGCCAGGGCTTTATCTGCCGCATGCTGTGAATGTGTTTGCGCTGCTGGGGCAGCGGGAGTGGTGGAGCTATCTCGCGGTTATTTTGCCGCTGGCCACGCTCGACACGCTGGGTTCACTGCTGATCCTGGAGAGCGTGAAGGTTGCCGGGGATGATTACGCTACGATGCCTTCGCTGGCGACGAACGGCGTATGCACGCTGGCGGCGGCGTGCCTGGGCAGCCCGTTTCCTACGACGCTTTATCTGGGGCACGCGGCGCACAAGGCGAATGGGGCGCGGGCGGGTTATTCGGCACTGAATGGGGTGGTCACGCTGGTGTTGTGCAGCACCGGGATTCTGCCCATTGTGTTGCGATTCGTGCCGCTCGAGGTGGCGGGGCCAGTGATTGTGTGGTTTGGGCTGGTGACGGTAGGACAGGCATTCACCGAGGTTCCGGCAAACCAGGCACTGGCGGTGGCGATGGGGCTGGTTCCGGCGCTGGCGCAGTGGGCGACGGGGATCGCCGATGCTGTTGCGCGTAAGGCGGGATCGAGTCTCATGGTGGTTGCGAGCCGAATGGGCGACGATCTCGCGATCGGCGGATTGATAGCGCTCGGGCAAGGGTCGCTGCTGACGTCGATGATCTGGTCGGCGGCGCTGGCGCTGATCGTGCAGAAGCGGTTTGCGTCAGCCGCGGCGTGGATTGCGGGTGGGTCCGCCCTGTCGTCGATAGGCGTGATTCACGCCTATCGGCTATCGGTGAATGGAGTTGAGAGCCGGATGGGGTTGTGGGTAGCGCCGGATTTCGCCCTGGCGTATGCGGCGGGAGCAGTGTTTCTGCTGGCGTGCCAGTGGTATCGAAACCGGTACGAGTAAGATCGAATGACTGGCCGCTTCAGCCCTGGACCGAAATGCCGGAAAGGGTCACCACTGCGACGCCGCGAACCGGCTCGCCGAAGATGTGGGCGGGCTCGAAGACGCTGAAAAGCAGCAGATTCTCGACCTGCGCCCGGGAAAAGGCGTCGTCCGGACCGGAGATGATGCGGTAGTCGTACACGCGGCCCTGTTCGTTGACGTAGGCGGCGACCACGAGGGCATTGGCGCTCGCGTCGACCGCGCGGGTGTCGGGATGCGCGCTCGAGATGTTAACCGAGTTCTGAAGCTGCGCCGCGCCCATCGTGGACTGAGGCGCGTTGGACTCGATCATCGAGTAGAGGAAGCGCGGGCTGGTGGCGGCGTCCGAGGGCTCGTCACGGGCTTCGACGGTTTCGGGAGATGCGAAGGCGCCGATGAGCAGTGCGGCAGAGCCGAGCAGCAGTACTGCGCTGGCGAATCCGGCTGAAGCGCGCAGAAGGAAGGGCGCCCAGGTGTTCTGCCAGCGAACCTGCCACTTTGCGATGCTGTTGCGCGCCGTCCGATTGTGTTCCTGAGAAAGCGCTACGCGAAGCTTGAGGCCGAGATCGGCGGGAGGCTTAACCGGTCCAAGTTCGCCCAGGGTCCGCTGCATCCGCCGCCAAAGGGCGAAATCATTGGCGCAGGCGGGGCATTGCTCGAGATGAGCCGCAATCCGCTGCATTGCCTTGCCAGACATCGCTCCGTCCAAGTAGTCGGAAAATTGCGAAGTGATGGATTTGCAATGCTTCATCGCGCCTCCTCGGCGGGTTGCAATGGTTGGACGGCGGAAGTGGGCCTTTTTCGGGTCGCCTCTACGAATGAAGCCAGGCGGGCTTTGAGGTTGGCGCGTCCCCGCATGAGGCGGGATTTAACGGTACCCAGGTTGACCGCCAGAATTTCCGCGATTTCCTCGTAGGCCAACCCTTCGATGTCGCGAAGGATGACTACGGTGCGAAAAGGATCAGGCACCTGGCGTAATTCGGCTTCGACGTGGGCGCGGAGCTCGGACTGCGCTGCTATTTCAAAGGGGGATTCATGCTCGTCGACGAGGGTATCGCGGATACAAAGGGGCTGGCCCTCGCTGGACTCGCCGGTTTCAGCCTCGATGGTCACTTCCTGACGGCAGTGGCGCGACCACCAGCGGCGCTGATTGGAAGCTTCGTGCAGGGCGATGCGGTAGATCCAGGTGCGAAGGCTGGCGTCTCCGTGGAACCCGGAGATGCCGCGGTACACTTTGACGAAGACTTCCTGGGTAATGTCGGCAGCATCGGCCTCGGTCGGCAGCGTGCGCGCGATGAGGCTGTAGACAGGCTGATGATAGGTGGCTACGAGCCAGGCAAAAGCTTCTTCCGACCCGGCCTTCAACTGTGTGATCAGGTCGGCTTCTTCCTGACGAATTCCGATTGCGCTTACCAGATTACCCAAGGCAGTTCCTACATCCATCGATGGACTCCTATACAGTAACAGGCAAAACGCACAGTCTGCGAGTGCGCAAAGAGAACTGCCGCCGGCGGCCGAGTGTCTCGCTCACTCTACCTTTCTTTGACACCGGCCGTCGGAAGATTGTTTCCCGAAAAGTTGTGTATTTCAGGGAGTTTGGCCGCGTTCACTGGGTTTGGCTGGGAGGGTTCTGATTTGATCCCGTTGTGGCCGGCGGCTTGGAGGCAGGCTTCTTCTTTTTCTTTGGAGCAGCCGCAGCCGGGCCATCATCGATGACCGCTGTCTTTGCGGGCGGCGCCGGGGTGTGGGCTTCGCTGGCGGCTTTCAATGCGGTCTGGAGCTGGACGATCTGCGCCTCATGTTCTTTCGAGTCGCTGAGGATGGTTTCGCCGAGTTGCCGGCGGGCGCCTTCCAGTCTCTCGAGCGCGGAGCCGAGCCCGTCGGCTTCATTCTGAGGCGCGGCGAGGGAAGCCGTTTCGTAGACGCGAAGAAGAACGTCATAGAGAGCGTCGATGTTGCGGTAGACGGAGAAGCTTGGGGGGACGGCTCCGGGCGCGGCGTCGGCCTGCGTAAGCAGGGGTGGCAGGGTGTCGGTCAAGTCGCGCTGAATGGATGCCGTGTTCTGCTGCGCGGCGCCGCGTACCTCTCCGGGCGCTTTCCAGCGAGGGATGTTCAGGGCTGAGACGGAACGCTGGACGTCGATGAGAGCGGGCTGAACGATCGATGACACTGTCACGCGTGGAGCGGCCGTGCTTTCTGATGCGGGTGGCGCCTGCGCCGAGGACGAGGATGGAACTGCCGCAAGTGCTCCGGCGAGCAGGATGGAGAGACACCCCGTGGGCAAACGCGTCGGCGGTGAGGCAAGCATGTCCATGAGCATAATCTTTGGTCGATGCCGGAATGGACGAGGCAGTTGCCGGGCAGTCCGGACGACTCTATTCATTTTGACGAAAGCGGAGGCCTATTTGACGAAAGTCAGGCGGTAACTGACAATAAAAAGAACCTTCCTACGTGGGCCTGTGGCGCAGCTGGGAGCGCGCTTCCATGGCATGGAAGAGGTCGTCGGTTCGATCCCGACCAGGTCCACC